>CAVZOJ010000001.1:0-483842 GCA_963776845.1 uncultured Alphaproteobacteria bacterium
GGGGATCGAGCCGGACGGCACCCTCGAATGGTTCCAGCAGGCCTTCTCGTTCAACAACTGGCAGAACACACTCGCGACGCCCGAGGAGCTCGAGCGCATCCTCGACCGGGTGGAAGCCGGCCTGCGGGACGGCGGCATTGGGATCGGCGTCAACGCGGGCTACGCGCCGGGCTACGGCCGCAAGGAATACTATGCGCTGGCCCAGCTGGCCGCCCGGCACGATGTGCCGACCTTCACTCATGTCCGCTACCTCAGCGTCATCGAACCGCTGAGCGCCTTCGAGGCACTCGAAGAAGTGGTAGCGCTGTCGGCGGCGACCGGCGCCCACATGCACGTCTGCCACCTGAACAGCAGCGCCGGGCGCGATGTCGAAATCTGCGCCGAACTCCTCAAGGGCGCCCAGGCGCGGGGCCTTCCGATCAGCGTGGAGGCCTATCCCTACGGCGCCGGCTCCTCCGCCGTCGGGGCAGAGCTCTACCGCGGCGACTGGCTGGAGCGCTGGGGTGCGCCGGATGCCTCGAGTCTCGAGTTCAATGGCGTCCCGCTCACGCAGGAGAAGATCGACGAGCTACAGGCCAGCGAGCCCGGCGCCGTGGTCGTCATGCATTTCCTGCGCCCGGACGACAGCGAGGAGGACCGCCGGCTCCTCGATCTCTCCGTCCTCTACCCGGGTGCGGCCATCGCGTCCGACGCCATGCCCTGGGCCGCGGGAGCCTACCTTGTCGAAGGCGATGTCTGGCCGCTCCCCGAAGGCGCCTTCGCCCATCCGCGCTCCTCGGGGTGCTACGCCCGGTTCCTCGGCCGCTGGGTGCGCGACAGGCAGGCGATCCCCCTGTCGGAGGCGCTCGCCAAGACGAGCCTGATCCCGGCGCAAATCCTCGAGACCTCGACCCCGCAGATGCGGTCGAAAGGCCGGCTTCAGGTCGGAGCGGATGCCGATATCGTCGTCTTCGACCTCTCCACCATCGAGGACAGGGCGACCTTCGTGGCACCGGCGCAGCTGTCGGTCGGCGTGCGTCAACTGGTCGTGAACGGGACGCCGGTGATCCGCGACGGCGCGCGGCAGGGCGATGTGCGTTCGGGACGCGCCGTACGGCGCCTGGTCTGAGGTGATCGTGCCGGTCACGCTCGTCACCGGCTTCCTCGGGGCCGGCAAGACGACGCTGCTCTCCCATGTCCTGCATGACCCTCAGGGACTGAGACTTGCGGTGCTCGTCAACGACCTCGGCGCGGTGAACATCGACGCAGAGATCCTGCGCGACGCGGGCGAGGACATCGTGCCGCTCGAGAACGGCTGCATCTGCTGCAGCCTGAGCCAGGGGCTGCTCGCGGCGGTGACGAAGGTCCTGCGACGGCCCGACCCGCCCGACGGCATTCTTATCGAGGCATCCGGCGTGTCCGATCCTTTCGAGATCGCAGAGACGCTGGCCGACCCGGAACTCGGGCCCTACGCGCCGCTTGACGGGGTCGTGGCGGTCATCGATGCGGAGAGGATGCGCGCCCCCGATCCGGAGATCCTGCCTCTTGCGCGGCGGCAGGTCGCCTGCGCGGGCCTAGTGCTACTCAACAAGGCCGATCTGGCCAAAGGCGGGGACGCGGCGCACGCCTGGGTGCGGTCGGTCTCCGCGAACGTACCGATCGTGACCACGGAGTACGCATCCGTCCCGCTGCCGACGCTGTTCGGCATCGGTCTAAAAGATGATGCGATTACGGACGGGGCGGACGTCCCCTCCTTCGAAAGCATGACCTTCAGGTCGACGAACCCGATACCCCTCCGGCGCCTTCACGCTCTTCTGGCTGCTCTTCCGCGCGGTGTCGTGCGGGTGAAGGGCATCCTCAACCTTGCCGAGAAGCCAGGCCACCGGTGCCTCGTGCAGGTCTCCGCAGGCCAAGCGACCGTGACGGTCGGCCAACCATGGGAGGAAAACGAGGCCGAGACCCGGCTTGTCTTCATCGGCCTCTCTGGCGCCGTGAGTAAGCGCCGTATCGCGGAAGGCCTCGCTTCTTGATTGACCCATGAGAGTGAAGCAGCCCGCGATTGAGGGGTGCGCCGTGTTGCTGCAGCGGTCAGTACCCAATTCTCGCCGATAGTCGGTGGGCCCGGTCTCTCTGCCCACTTGGAATGCGCAGTCGCGGCCATGAGTGGCCTAAGTGGTCACTCAGGCCGCACGTAGCGAAGGCCTGAATTCCGCTCCTTCTTACCTGATGCTGCTCTCGGGACGAAGGTCTCAGTGGTGAAGGTTTTCCGATGCGGGCCGCGGCGGGCGCGTGGGTCCGGTCGTTGACCTCGGCCCGCGTTGGAAAACCTCCCAAGGAGGAAGCCGCGGGGGTTTGGCGATGGTCTATGGGGAAAGCGCAGCGGCGTCGCTTGGGTCGGTACGGGATCTCGGGAGCGATAGGCGGTCTGGGAGCAGCGGCGGGACGCTGTTCCGCATGCTGGGCGAAGCGTGCTGTAGGGTCGCGCTGCCGGATCGAGGCCGGCATTGCGGCACGGCGGAGCGGAGGCGCAGCCTGAGGTTGTTCCGGACTGACGTGCTGGTCCGGAGCGGAGTCATCGGCGGTGATGGCCCTGTCATCATGCGGCAACCCTCCGTGGTGGAGCCCGGGTCGTCGGGCGCTCGCCGCGCCGGAACGTCTCGATGATCCGCATCGGCCCACCGCAATCGGGGTAAGGTTCTCTCAGGCTCAACGGCGGGGCGGTTTCGATGTCGGCCGCTGCGTCGGCTTCCGCGGGCGCCCGGGCACCGAGAAGGTCTCGGACTCTGGCGAGGGTGTCCTTGCGGCCCGCTCCGGCGAGCAGGCCGTAGTGCCGGATGCGGTGAAAGCCGTCGGGCAGGATGTGGATCAGGAACCGCCGGATGAACTCGTCGGTCGAGAGCCGCATGACCTTCATCCGATCGCCGCTCTTGATCCGGTAGTCCTTCCAGCAGAACGCAACGGTATCGGCGTCGGCGCTGACGAGGCGACTGTTAGAGATCGCGACGCGGTGGGTGTAGGCTGAGATAGGCGAGCACCGCCTCGGGCCCGCCGAAGGCAGGCTTGGCATAGACCACCCACTCGACCTTGCGCAGCTGCGCGAGCCAGGCGGCGAAGGCGGCGGCGTCCGCCAGGCCCGCGAGGTCGCCGAAGAAGGCGAGCTTGCCGGCGCCGTGCAGCGCCGAGAGCCCCTCCAGGAACAGGCGCCGGAACAGTCGGGACAGCACCCGGACCGGAAGGAGGAAGCCCGGCCGGCAGGCGATCCAACGGGTGCCGTCGGGCGACAGGCCGCCGCCCGGCACGATCATGTGGACGTGCGGATGATGGGGTTGGGCCGAAGGCGTGCCTTCGGCACGACGCCGAGCCCCAGGTGTGCAGCACGCTGGTCATGCCGATCCGGGCGCCGAGATGCCTGGGATCGGCGGCGATGGTGGTCAGTGTCTCGGCGTTCGCCAATGTCTCTCGGACCATTGGCGTTCCATTGGCTCACCCTTGAACAGCAGGCCGTAGACCGCCTTCTTGTTCCAGTACGCGATCCGGGCGATCTCCGCCGGCACGGTGAAGACGACGTGGAAGTACTCGACAGGGAGCAGGTCCTCGGCCCGCGCCGCCATCCAGTCCCGCGCCGCGTTCGCCGGGCTTACGCGGCCGCACCGCGGCCACGGTCCCGGCTCACCCTGTTCACTTCGGACAGTGCCGGTTCTTGCAGGAGTTGTAGGCGATGTGTCGGTGACCGCACTTCGTGCACGCCGCCACATGCCCGCCGAGCGCTTCGGTGCGGCAGGTCTCGATCGCCGACATGACCTTGAGCTGGGCGAGGCTCACGTGCCCGGCATGGGCTCGCCGCCACGCGGGGCCATGCTCACGGAAGATGTCGGCCAGCTCCAGCCTGGACCGGGCCACTCCGGCGGACCGTCACTCCAAACTCCGCTTCACCGTCTCATGCTGGAGCTTTGCCAGCATGTCGTAGGGGCTGACCGTGTCGCGGATCGTCTTGGTGGCGACATGGGTGTACTGCGCCGTCGTCGTCAGCTTTGCATGGCCGAGCAGCACCTGGATGACGCGCACGTCGGTGTTGGCCTCGAGCAGGTGCGTGGCGAAGCTGTGGCGGAGCGTGTGCAGCGTCGCCGGCTTGGCGATGCCGGCCATGTGCTTGGCTGACGTGAAGGCGCGGTTCAGCTGCCGCGGCGAGATCGGGTTGATCCTGGGCTTGCCGGGGAACAGCCAGCCCTCGGGCCGGGCCTCGCGCCACCACGCGCGCAGGAGGTCCAGGAGAGCCGGCGACAGCATCACCTTACGGTCCTTCCGTCCCTTGCCCTGCTCAACGTGGATCAGCATCCGATCGCTGTCGTCGTGTCGAAGACGCGCCTCCGGCACGATGTCGCCGATCTTGAGGTTGCAGACCTCGGCGGCCCTGAGACCGGCGCCGTACGAGATGCTGAGCGCGGCGCGGTACTTCAGCCCCGGTCCCGGCGCGGCCATCAGCAGGTCGTTCGGGAACATGCCCCTCACCCTCCTCGACGCTGAACACCACGGGCAGCTTCCGCGGCTCGGTGCGGAGCTGCATGTACCGCTTCATCTCCTCGCGGCCGCAGGTCATGCCGAAAAAGAACCTGAGCGCGATGATCCGGGCATTGAACGTCGAGGGCGTGATCCCGGCGTCGGTCATGTGCAGCTGGTAGGCCCGCAGGTCTTCCGGGCCGGCGGTATCCGGCGAGCGCTTGATGAACGCGGCGAAATCCTTGATCGCCCGGATATGCGCCCGGCTCGGGCCTTCTCGCCCATGCCCCTGATCCGCATGTCCTCGATCATCCGCTGCCGCAGCGGCGTGGTCCTCTCCTCTGTCACGGGAGCCTCCTGTCCGACGATTGAGAAGGCCACAATCGTCAGACCTGACGACGCGATCGGAGAAGCGCAGGTGTCGGGTCAGCAGCCACCCATCTCAGCTCGCGCCATTGCCGCGCGAGCGGCTTCGTCCTCGGGCTCCGAGCCGCCTTGCGGCAGCGCGGCGAGCAAGGCGCCGAGTTGGGTCGTTCCATCGACGTGGGCGGCCAAATGCTACCCTTCGCGCCCACCAATACGCCGCGCAGCAGCGATTGTTGAAGCGGCCATTCGCGCCTCTCAGCAGCACTGGATATGATCGATGGCCCGCTATGACGAACCGGCTATTCGCACTCGCGCGCCAGATGTTTGCTTGGGCTACAGCTCGGCACACATGGGGCGTTCTATTCACCCCATGCCGCCACGTGGTGGCCCCCATAGACCATCCTTCGGATCATCGGAAAGGCGAGCGACGAGGTAAAACCATCGGTCGGCTTGCTGACTTCGTTCAGCCGGTCCATCTGATCGTCGGTCAGACGGATGCTCGCCGCCGCGATGTTGCCAGTCAGCTGCGCCACCGTGCGCGCACCGACGATGGTAGAAGCGACACCCGGACGCGCCATCGTCCAGGCAAGCGCCGCCTGCGCCGGATCGCAGTCCAGTTCGGCAGCAACGTCCCGGAGTGTGTCGAGGATTTTCCAGTTGCGCCCCGTGAACTTGCTGTCGCCGAACGGGTTCGCACCGCTCAGGCGGCCGGTGTCGGCGGTATCGTCTCGCTCGTATTTGCCCGTCAGGAACCCGCCGGCAAGCGGGCTCCAGGGCATGACGCCCATTCCCCCCTCGCGCGCGGCGGGGAAATGCTCTGCCTCCACGTCCCGCGCAACCAGCGAGTATTCCACCTGCAACGCGATCGGGCCCGGCACTCGGCGCTCGGTCGCGATCGTCGCGGCCTTCATCGCAACCCAGGCGGGCATGTCGGAGAAGGCGTAGTGGCGGATTTTCCCGGCGCGCACCAGATCGCCCAGGGTTTGCACGATCTCTTCCACGGGGGTGACGCCATCCCAGATGTGCATCCAGTAGAGGTCGATATGGTCGGTGCCGAGACGTTCGAGCGACGCGTCCAGCGCGCGGTGGATGTTCTTGGACCCCGCCCCGCCAGCATGGGGATTGCCGCCGCCGCCCGCGGTTCGGGTCAGGGGGCTGCTCGACCCGTTGAAGCCGAACTTGGTGGCCAGCACGATGCCGTCGCGGGATTTGGACTCGCGGATGAACTTGCCGACGAATTCTTCGCTGACACCGCCGGAATATATGTCTGCTGTATCGACGAAGTTGCCGCCTGCGTCCCGGTAGGCGTTGAAGATTTCGCGCGACGCCGCTTCGTCCGCGCCCCAGTCGCCGGGGCCGAAGGTCATCGTGCCGAGGCAAAGAGGGCTGACGACAAGGCCGGACTGCCCGAGGGCGCGGAAATCCGTGAGGGACATGAAGGGCTCCTTGTTTCATATCGAACGATACGAAATTTCTATGGATGCCTTGAACCGGTCCGTCAATGAATTTAATAGTCGTCGCTATGGAAGACCCTCACACGCCGCGCCGCAAGACCGGCCGCCCCTTGTCCTTCGACCGGGACGCCGCGCTCGAAAAGGCGATGCTCGCGTTCTGGGAAAGCGGCTACGAGACGACCTCGATCAGCGACCTGACCGCTGCAATGGGTGTGACGGCGCCCAGCATCTACACCGCGTTCGGCGACAAGAAGCGATTGTTCCTCGAAGCGATGCGGCGCTACGCGGGCGATCCGGACGATCTCGAGAAAGCGTTCGCCTGCGCACCGACCGCGAGGGATGCGGTGACGGGCATGATCGAGAACGCGGCGAAGCTCTTCACCGGGGAGCTCACCCCGAAGGGATGCCTGCTCGCAAGTGCGGCGGCCACCGGATCGAAGGATGCCGCGGATGTGCGGGAAGCTGCGGCGCAGGAGAGACGAGCTATCCGAGCGATCATCATCAGACGTGTCGAAAGAGACATCGCAGCGGGGCTTCTGCCACCAAAGACGCCGCCCTGCGTCCTCGCCGACCTCGCCCTTGCCGTGACGCAGGGCATGTCCGTCCTTGCCCGCGACGGTGCGGATCGGGACACGCTACTGGCCGTTGCCCGCGCGTCGATGACGAGTTGGCCAGACTCGACGATCGAGAGATAGGCGGACTCGTAGGACGTGCTGGAAGCCGCCATTCACCCACCTTGCAGCATTCGTTGATGTGGGCTCGGAGCCGCCTTGCGGCGCCGCGGCGGTCCGAGCGGAATGACGGGTCGCGCTATCGACGTGCTCGGCCCTCTCCTGCCTTTGGTTCGCGTTGAACTCCGCCGCGAAGCGGCGTGAATACCGGCCATTCGCCCTGGGCGCAGGAAGAAAACCGGGGCAGAACGGCGGTGGTGCGTCATTTTGTTTTGCTCTCTCGAGAGAGCTGCTCGTGGGCGTTGCGCCAGCCCAGCCGCTCTCTACTTCGGGCGTCGCCTGCCGGGTCGATCGGCTCACCCACCACTGCGACGTCGGCGAAACCGGCAACGAGTGACCGCACTCGAACGGTTCTGCGATAGCGCGTCCGAACCGGATTTCGCCCTTAAGTCTTTCGGCCAATATCCCGGCCGGGACACAATGGAGGGCATGATGGCCAGCAGCACTCGCGACCTGGCCAAGAAACTCTATGCGGCCGGCAAAGCGTCTCGCGCCGAGCTCGAGGCGATGGAGTCGCTCGTCACGGAAAATTATCGGAGACAGGGGAGGCGGGGCATGAAAACCGAGCGACTGCAGGCATACCTCGACGACCTCGCGCGTCTCACGGTCCGGCACGGGCTGCGGCTCGATCTGGTGAAGAGCATGACGGTGATCGTGGATGTCGAGCCCGACTGGGGCGGATACGGCGTCACCGTCCGCACCGACAGGGCCGCGTACCTTGATGACCGCGCCCCGTCCGAACTGGAGGGTCTCGACCCACGGAGCCTGAGCGCGCATGAGCGGCTGCGGATCGTCGGGCGGCAGTTCGGGCCGGTGCGGCATGGGCCGTATGTCCATTGCAGAAAAGCCGACTTGGAGGCTGACGATGACTAACCCTCTCGAAATCACCCCGAGCTGCGGCTGCGTCTACTGTGACCTCGAGGTCGAGCATCCGGACGAGTACTGTCGGTTGCGCGGCTCTGCTGGCGCCTCCTTCGATGATTCGCTCGCCGAGGAGAACATCAACGATGAGGTCAATCAGGGCGCCGCGAACGCCCTCCGCCGCGCCCTCCTCGATGGCTAGGTCAGCGCCGACCCCCAGTCGGCCGAGGAGTATATTGTGCACCTGCGGGACTTGGTCGGCGCGGAGGTCATGCGCCAGCGTCTCTACGACGACCTGATCGCCGTGCAATGCTGGCTGGCATCGCGCCACACTCAGTTCGGCTACCTCGTCCTCGATCGGCACTACTCCAGCGCACCCGATGAGATCGCATATGTCATTGGGCACGGCCCGGACGACCGCGACCAACGCCGCGCCATCCGCGCCGAGGCAGAATCGGCGTTCCGTGCTCTGGGCTGGCGTATCTCGCCCGAGCCGGGGCGCGACGTTTACGATGTGAGCGAGCCTTACCTCGACCTGTCGGCGCACCAGCGCCTGACAGCGGCGATGAGGGTGGAGAGGGCGATCGGTGGAGATTAACCCCGACCTGGTTAGCTACGGCGACCCCGATCCAGGCGCCGGTCTACTACGCCGGCGTGCCCGTGGCCGGCCTCGTCCGCCTGCCTGCCGGCGGCGCCGGAGCTTCGACGACGCGTTACTATACCGCGCGCGCGATCGAAGGGCGGCTGTGGGTGATGTCGGCACATGAGCGGCTGGCTCTTCTCGTTCGCGTCCGTGCCGCCCAGAAGCGAGCGAGCGGCGACGATGACGCTCGGCGCCCGGCTGCAGGCCAGGTCACGCGAGAGGAGCCCGAGAACTCCATGCTCTCGGACGTGAAGGGCGCGTCGATCGGGCGATCGGTGAGGTACAGACGCGATAAAGATTGAGATCGAACCAGCCACTTCGCGGCGGTTCAGGCGCAGACGGCCCACGGACGAAGCCGCTCGCGCGGCAATGGCGCGAGCTGAGATGGGTGGCTGCTGACCCGACACCTGCGCTTCTCTGATCGCGTCGTCAGGTCTGACGATTGGGGCCTTCTCAATCGTCAGACAGGAGGCTCCCGTGACAGAGGAGAGGACCACGCCGCTGCGGCAGCGGATGATCGAGGACATGCGGATCAGGGGCATGGGCGAGAAGGCCCGAGCCGGGCGCATATCCGGGCGATCAAGGATTTCGCCGCGTTCATAAAGCGCTCGCCGGATACCGCCGGCCCGGAAGACCTGCGGGCCTACCAGCTGCACATGACCGACGCCGGGATCACGCCCTCGACGTTCAATGCCCGGATCATCGCGCTCAGGTTCTTTTTCGGCATGACCTGCGGCCGCGAGGAGATGAAGCGGTACATGCAGTTCCGCACCGAGCCGCGGAAGCTGCCCGTGGTGTTCAGCGTCGAGGAGGGTGAGGGGCATGTTCCCGAACGACCTGCTGATGGCCGCGCCGGGACCGGGGCTGAAGTACCGCGCCGCGCTCAGTATCTCGTACGGCGCCGGTCTCAGGGCCGCCGAGGTCTGCAACCTCAAGATCGGCGACATCGTGCCGGAGGCGCGTCTTCGACACGACGACAGCGATCGGATGCTGATCCACGTTGAGCAGGGCAAGGGACGGAAGGACCGTAAGGTGATGCTGTCGCCGGCTCTCCTGGACCTCCTGCGCGCGTGGTGGCGCGAGGCCCGGCCCGAGGGCTGGCTGTTCCCCGGCAAGCCCAGGATCAACCCGATCTCGCCGCGGCAGCTGAACCGCGCCTTCACGTCAGCCAAGCACATGGCCGGCATCGCCAAGCCGGCGACGCTGCACACGCTCCGCCACAGCTTCGCCACGCATCTGCTCGAGGCCAACACCGACGTGCGCGTCATCCAGGTGCTGCTCGGCCATGCAAAGCTGACGACGACGGCGCAGTACACCCATGTCGCCACCAAGACGATCCGCGACACGGTCAGCCCCTACGACATGCTGGCAAAGCTCCAGCATGAGACGGTGAAGCGAAGTCTGGAGTGACGGTCCGCCGGAGTGGCCCGGTCCAGGCTGGAGCTGGCCGACATCTTCCGTGAGCATGGCCCCGCGTGGCGGCGGGCCCATGCCGGGCACGTGAGCCTCGCCCAGCTCAAGGTCATGTCGGCGATCGAGACCTGCCGCACCGAAGCGCTCGGCGGGCATGTGGCGGCGTGCGCGAAGTGCGGCCACCGGCACGTCGCCTACAACTCCTGCAAGAACCGGCACTGTCCGAAGTGAACAGGGTGAGCCGGGACCGTGGCCGCGGTGCGGCCGCGTAAGCCCGGCGAACGCGGCGCGGGACTGGATGGCGGCGCGTGCCGAGGACCTGCTCCCTGTCGAGTACTTCCACGTCGTCTTCACCGTGCCGGCGGAGATCGCCCGGATCGCGTACTGGAACAAGAAGGCGGTCTACGGCCTGCTGTTCAAGGGTGAGCCAATGGAACGCCAATGGTCCGAGAGACATTGGCGAACGCCGAGACACTGACCACCATCGCCGCCGATCCCAGGCATCTCGGCGCCCGGATCGGCATGACCAGCGTGCTGCACACCTGGGGCTCGGCGTCGTGCCGAAGGCACGCCTTCGGCCCAACCCCATCATCCGCACGTCCACATGATCGTGCCGGGTGGCGGCCTGTCGCCCGACGGCACCCGTTGGATCGCCTGCCGGCCGGGCTTCCTCCTTCCGGTCCGGGTGCTGTCCCGACTGTTCCGGCGCCTGTTCCTGGAGGGGCTCTCGGCGCTGCACGGCGCCGGCAAGCTCGCCTTCTTTGGCGACCTCGCGGGCCTGGCGGACGCCGCCGCCTTCGCCGCCTGGCTCGCGCAGCTGCGCAAGGTCGAGTGGGTGGTCTATACCAAGCCTCCCTTCGGCGGGCCCGAGGCGGTGCTCGCCTATCTCAGCCGCTACACCCACCGCGTCGCGATCTCGAACAGTCGCCTCGTCAGCGCCGACGCCGATACCGTTGCGTTCCGCTGGAAGGACTACCGGATCAAGAGCGGCGATCGGATGAAGGTCATGCGGCTCTCGACCGACGAGTTCATCCGGCGCTTCCTGGTCCACGTCCTGCCCGACGGCTTTCACCGCATCCGGCACTACGGCCTGCTCGCCGGAGCGGGCCGCAAGGACACCCTCGCCAGAGTCCGAGACCTTCTCGGTGCCCGGGCGCCCGCGGAAGCCGACGCAGCGGCCGACATCGAAACCGCCCCGCCGTTGAGCCTGAGAGAACCTTGCCCCGATTGCGGTGGGCCGATGCGGATCATCGAGACGTTCCGGCGCGGCGAGCGTCCGATGACCAGGGCTCCGCCGCGGAGGGCTGCCGCATGATGACACGGCCATCACCGCCGATGACTCCGCTCCGGACCAGCACGTCAGTCCGGAACAACCTCAGGCTGCGCCTCCGCTCCGCCGTGCCGCAATGCCGGCCTCGATCCGGCAGCGCGACCCTACAGCACGCTTCGCCCAGCATGCGGAACAGCGTCCCGCCGCTGCTCCCAGACCGCCTATCGCTCCCGAGATCCCGTACCGACCCAAGCGACGCCGCTGCGCTTTCCCCATAGACCATCGCCAAACCCCCGCGGCTTCCTCCTTGGGAGGTTTTCCAACGCGGGCCGAGGTCAACGACCGGACCCACGCGCCCGCCGCGGCCCACATCGGAAAACCTTCACCACAGCTGCCTCTCGATCTTGAGGAACGCCGTCGCGGCGCAGCGACCTAAGCCGACATTCGGGAGGAAACAGCGATGCGCGCCAAACGGCGTCGCCGTCTAAACGTCATGAAGGAACTGAAACTGGTTTGGGGAGTATGGATGCTGCACTGCAACATACTCGGGCTTTCCGGGCGAATATGCAGCTCCCCCTAATTGGATAATCCATATGGCCTCCCAGCCGAGCACACTCCCGCTTTCGGACACCCGCATCATGACTAAAAGGCGACCGCGGACGCCAGGTCCTTCGACCCGCGCCATCATCGGTGGCACGATCGCGGCGCTGGCGATTTCGGCCTTCGTGAACCATCGGCTGGCCCGGAAAGCCGAGCGCGACAATCCTCCGGCCGGCAGGCTACTGAACGTCGATGGGGTCCGGCTGCACTACGTGGAGCGCGGCAACGGAGCGCCGCTCGTCCTGCTGCACGGCAACGGCAGCATGATCCAGGACTTCGAACTCGAGCGGCCTCATCGACCGCGCCACCAAAAAATACCGCGTTATCGCGTTCGACCGCCCCGGCTACGGTCACAGCGATCGCCCGCGCAGCACTATCTGGACGCCCGAGGCGCAGGCAGACCTCATCCACAAGGCGCTCGCGCAGATCGGCATCAAGCGAGCGACATTCCTCGGGCATTCCTGGGGTTGCTCGGTCGCGTTGGCACTCGCGTTAAAGTATCCCGACCTGGTCGGCGGCCTTGTGCTGGCCTCGGGGTACTACTATCCGACGGCGCGGGCGGACGTGGTCGCCATGGCGGGCCCGGCCGTGCCGCTGGTCGGCGACGTCGTGCGCTACGCGATCTCACCGATCCTGAGCCGGCTGATGTGGCCGCTCCTGATGCGGCAACTCTTCGGGCCACAGCCGGTGCCGGAAAAGTTCGCAGGCTTCCCGAAGGCGATGGCAGTCCGGCCGTCTCAGATCCGCGCGAGCGCCGCGGAGTCCGCACTGATGGTGCCAGACGCCTTCGCCGCCCGCGCCACCTACCCGAGCCTCGAGATGCCCGTCTCGATCATTGCGGGCGCCGAGGACCGTCTGGTCGATGCCGAGGCTCAGTCGGCCCGGCTGCATGGGGACATCCCGCAGAGCAGCTTTCACCGCGTGCCGGGTGCGGGCCATATGGTCCACCAAACTGCGACGGAGGCCGTCATGTCGGCGATCGAGAAAGTCGCCACGTCTATGGACGGTCCGCTCAAGAGGCCCGAGGCCGCCTGAGTCCCGACCACGCCATGCGGCGCTCGGGCGTCCCGTCATCTTGTCCGAGCGGCTATTGCGGATCGTCGTCAAGAACGCGGTCGAGCGCCGACTTGATATCCTTCGTGTTGAACGGCTTCATAACCCAGCCCAGAGGGTGCGCGCGCACCGCGCGCGCCCTCGTCTCGTCGTTCCCGTAGGCCGAGACGAAGATCGAACGGATGCCCAGGGTCTCGTAGATCTCGATTGCCGCACTGACGCCGTCGCGGTTGCCCTTGATGCTGATGTCCATCGTCGCGCAGTCTGGACGGTGCAGCTCCGCGAGTTCCACGGCGTCCGCAGCCGTCCTGGCGAGCCCGACGACCTCTGCGCCGAGATCCTGAAGCATCATCTCGATCTCCATCGCAATAATCGCGTCGTCTTCGACGACGATGACGCGAAGCGGCCTGTTGGGTGCGGCGGTGGTCCTCTGCGACGGATGGACATGCGTCGGTGGCAGCGACCCGGCGCGATCGCTTCGCGACGCGCCCATGCTGCGGGAGGTTGCCGATGCAGTTCGCTGGGGAGAGACGGCACGTCGCGGCACCGCGCGTGCCGGCGCTCTGACCCCCTCCGACGGCGTCTTTCGCTTATTGGTACTCGCGCGATGGCTCATGGTCTTCCCTTGGCGCCAGGTCCGACCGGAAATGGACGGAGCATCTGGCACCTTGATCGTTCGCGATTTCAAGCTTGCCGCCGATCTGCCGGCAAAGACCCCGCACCAGCATCAAGCCGGACGAGCGTGAGCTTGTTCCGTCGCCAAAGCCGGGGCCATCGTCATGAACTTCCAGGCAGATGCCTTGGGGCGAAGACGAAAGGCTCACGCTCACGCTCCCGGCGCCTTTCGCCAAGCCGTGCTTGCATGCGTTGGTGACGAGTTCGTTGGCGATCAGGGCGAGACAATGCGCCTCCTCCGACGTCATCTGCGCCTCCGCAATGGAAACGACCAACCCGTCTGAGGCGCCGTAGCTCGAGGCGGCCCCTTGCACCACATTCTCGAGGAAGCTGCGGGCGGAAATCGAGCCCGCGCTGGCGTTCTGGTATAGCGCTTCCTGGGTCATCGCCATCGCCTGGAGCCGATGGGATGCTGTCATTACCACGTCTTCGACATCGGGAGAGCGGCGGTCAGCGGCCGACATCTTGATCAGCGACAACATCTGCTGGATGTTGTTCTTCACCCGGTGCTGGAGTTCGCGCACCAGCACCCGGTTCTCCGCCAGCGCCTCATGGAGCATCGCGTTCTCCTTCAGCCGCTGGTGCAGCTGTAAGTCCATCTCCCGCAGGCGGCGGTTTAGGATGCTGAATTGGTCGTCCCGCACAGGCATCAGACGCACGATCAGGAGCGTCTCGGCAAGGTGCCCCTGCATCCGCGCCGCAAGCGCGCGGAAGCGCTCCGCTCCCTCGCCATGCGCGAGTTTGATCGAGCCGATATGGGATGAGGTCGACGCGCTGGCGCGACGCAGATAGGTCGCGACATCGTCAGCGCTGTCCTGAACGACATCGAACAGGTTCACTGGCGCCTCACGGATGCGAAGGAGATGGCGGGCGGCAGAATTGGCACTGCGCACCTCACCCTTGAGGTCCACGATCAGTGCTGGCTCCGACAGGAACTCGAGATTGAGGATGATGCCCTCCGAAACAGCTGCCCGCGTCATTCTCCCATCCGGAAGTACTCCCGCGAGTTCGGCTCCGTATCTTCCGCCGGCTTGAGGTGGACAACCACCCGGCAGCCGGGATGCCCCATCGCGATCGCTTCCTCGATCACGACCCGGGCGTAGCCGAGGTTCTGAGCGGCGATCGAGCCGAAGACGTTGGACGTCATCATGCAGAGCGACGGGCGCCCCTCGACGAACTTGCCGAATGGGCAAGCCCGGTTCCCGAGGATGATGCGGTCCTCGCGCTCTTCGATGATGTAGAAGTCCCCTTGTATCCGGCGCTTGAGGTCTACCAGCACGTCTCGCACCTGGCTCTTGGACAGGCGCTCCACCGCGAGCGCCTGGCGGTACGACGTGTCGATGCTCTCGCCGATTGCGCCCCCCACCACGCTGATATAGCCGGACGCCTCTGCGAGCCCGACCACGCTCTCCAACGTGCCCGCCAGCTCTCTCAGCAGGGCGCGCAGGAAGACGTCGCGCTCCAGATCGACGGGTGCATTTTGGACGGACGGTATGTCCCGGCCGAGACCCTGTGTCATTGTCGCCTCCAGTCGGTTCGTTTGATCCATGTTTCGCAAGACGCATGATCGTCAGCGATGTTGCTTTACTCCATCACCCGCGACCCTCACTGCGAGCTGGGACACGCGCATCGGGGGGGCAGCCTGCGCGACCGTTGGAAAACGACCGATATCCAGTATAGCACCCGCTCCACAGCCGCCAACATCACCCGACGCTTCGTACGACAACGTCTGAACTGATCTCGACGAAGCGAGATGGAATCGTGCTGAGATGTTCCCCGATCGCCAAAGCGCTGGTCGACGTGCCGTGCCTTTCAACTTTTCGATCGGGAAGACCCTCGCTTCGACCTCAGTCGCCGCGACGACCTGGCCGTCAGTCGCGAGGAAGGTGCTGTGCGCCTTCGAGATCCCTCGGCGAAACCGGCTTGGCGAGGACGAAGTCCGGTCGCGCTGCGGTGACGCGCGCCATGCTCGCGGCGTCGGTGGCCGCAGTGATGAAGCCGATGGTCGTCGCCGGGCAGCTCTGGCGGAACGCCGCGGCGACATCCGCACCGTCTCCTCCATGCCCGAGCTGCATGACCGTCAACACCACGTTCGGAGCAAGGGACGAAAGCTCCTCTCGAGCTTGTGGGGTCGAATGAGCGATTCCCAAGACGTGCAATCCGAGATCCTCGCATATTATCCAGGTCTCCTGCCGTTCGGCGCACACTCGGGTCGCCGCGGCGCAGCGGCGAAAGCCGGCATTGATTGAATTTGCAGCGGAGCTGGCGACATCGGACTACTGGAGCGCAAACAGCGGCGGCACGACGCGGTGCGATTGGTGGGTAAGAGAGCGAGGGAGACTGCGCCGAGGTACTGCCGCGACTTGCAGCGATAACGATCCTGCTTCGCGGCGGTGGGTCCTGGCGGGGATTGATCCACATCAGGGTCCGATTCCTGCGATCCGCATAGGGGCGAGGTTCAGGTCGCTTCCCTTTCGTGGATGAACGGCAATGGAAATCGTCCGCTCGACCAAAGCCTCAGAGGCGCTCCCGTCGATGGCGCTGCTGACCTTCCTGGCGATTGCCTTCGCGATCACCTGGGCGGTCATTGGCCTTTATGTCCTCGCGCCGGTGCAGGCGTCGGCGTGGTTGGGTGAGATCAGCGGTTCGCACCCGCTGTTCTTCCTCGCGACCTGGGCGCCCGGAATCTCGGCAATCGTCGTCGTGCTGGCCTATTCCGGCGCGGCGGGGCTGCGGAGCTTCCTCGGCCGGCTGCTGCTCTGGCGGTGCCCGGCGGGATGGGCGGCGTTCGTCCTGATCGGGCTGCCGCTCGTCTTCGTCGCGGGGTCGCTGATCAAGGGCGGGCCGGTGCTGACGCCGCTGCCGCCGGAGGGCGCGGGGCCGGTGGTCGCTGTGCTCTTCATGATGCTCTTCCTCGGCCCGATCGAGGAACTCGGCTGGCGCGGCGTGATGCAGCCGCTCCTGCAACGCCACATGGCGCCGCTCTGGGCCGGGATGCTGATCGGCGCGACCTGGGGCTTCTGGCACCTGCCGGCGTTCTTCCTGTCGAGCACCGTCTACGCCACATGGAACTTCCTGCCGTTTTTCGTCGGCAACGTCGTGCTCGCGGTGCTGGTCACGCCGATCCTCAACCGGACCGGCGGCAGCCTGCTCTGGTCGATTCTGTTCCACTGGCAGCTCATCAACCCGTTCTGGCCGGACGCCCAGCCCTGGGACACCTGGATACTCGTCGGGGTGGCGGTGGTGGTCGTCTGGTGGAACCGCGACACCATGCTGACGCGCGCGGGCGCGGTGACGCGTGTCATCCCTGAATCGGACCAGCCCGCGCTGCGGACGGCAGGATGACGGCGGCGGGTGCGCGACGGCTCGCGGCGGCCGCTCTTCTCTTGCTGGCGGCAGGGCCTGTGGCCGCGGAGCCGGCCGCCGACCTCTCGGTTCAAATCGAAGCCACACTCGACGAGTACCGTGACCACTACGGCTTTCCCGGCGCCACGGTGGCGATTGCGCAGCCCGACGGGACCGTGGCCACGGCAGCGTCGGGCCTCGCCGACATCGAGGCGGGACGACCGATGACGCCGGAGACGCGGATGCTGGCCGCCAGCATCGGCAAGACCTTCGTCGCGGCGACGGTGCTCGCGCTCGAGAGCGAGGGGCGGCTGGGGCCGGCGGACCGGCTCGCCGAGCACCTCGGCGACCGGCCGTGGTTCGCCGACCTGCCGAACGCCGAGAGCATCACCATCGACCACCTGCTGCATCACCGGTCAGGCCTGCCGGACCACCCGCACCTGCCCGAGTTCCAGGCTGCCGCCGCGGCCCGGATCGCTGCCGGCGGCGCCGCCTTCACGCCACAGGAGGTGCTGAGCTTCGTCGCGGGCCGGGAGCCTCTCTTCGAGGCCGGCACGGGATGGGCTTACAGCGACACCGGCTACATCCTGCTCGGGCTGGTGATCGAGGAGGTGACCGGGCGGTCCTACTACGACGTGGTGCAGGAGAGGTTCCTCGACCCGCTTGACCTGGCCGGCACCGTCCCGTCCGATCGTCCGGACATCGCCGGGCTCGCGGTCGGCTACACGGTCCCGCAGAACCCCTTCGGACTGCCGGAGCGGACCGCGGATGCGAGCGGCCGCTCGTCTGGGACCCCGGCGTGGAGTGGACCGGCGGCGGGCTCGCCTCCACCTCGCAGGACCTCGCGCGCTGGGGCCACGTGCTCTTCGGCGGCGGCGGCGATGGAGGCGCCGTATCTCGACCGGCTTCTCGAGGGCGTGCCGGTCGCGCCCGACGCGCCGGGCATCCTCTACGGCGCGGGCGTCGCGATCTACGCCGAGACGCCGCGCGGCCCGGTCTACGGCCACGGCGGCTGGATCCCGGCCTACGTCTCGAGCCTGCGCCACTACGCCGACCACGGCGTCACCGTCGCGTTCCAGATCAACAGCGACGCCGGCGTGGTCGACGACAGCAGCGACCTGGTGCCGGCGCTGGAGGCGGCGCTGGCCGACCTCGCGATCGAAGCGGCGCCGTGACCTCGCGCCGGGCGCTAATCGCCGGCACGGGCAGCCTCCTGATTGCAGGCGGCGCCTACGCCGCCGGGGCATACCGCGCGACGATGGATGTGGCGGCGAACCGGCTCGCGCGGGCCAGCAGCGTCATCGAGACCAGCGCCGGGCCGCTGGAATACGCCGTGGCCGGTCGCGGTCCGCCGCTTCTGATGATCCACGGCACCGGGGGCGGGTTTGACCAGGGGTTGCTCTTTGCCGACCGGCTGCGGGAGAGCGGATTCCAGATCGTCGCGCCGTCGCGGTTCGGCTACTTGCGCAGCGCCGTCCCGGACGATGCCTCGCCGGCGCACCAGGCCGACATCCTCGTCGAACTCCTCGACCATCTCGGGATCGACCGTCTTCCGGTGGTCGGCGGCTCGGCCGGCGCGTTGACGGCGGCGGAGTTCGGACTGAGGCATCCCGACCGATGCGCGCACCTCTGCCTGCTGGTGCCAGCGGCGAACCTCGCGAACCGCGACCCCGTGGAATTCACCGCCCTCCAGCGGCTTGCCGTCGGAGCCGTCCTGGGCTCGGACCTCGGGTTCTGGACAGCGTCCTCGCTCGCGCCGCGGCAGATGCTCCGCACCCTGCTCGCGACCGATCCCGCCCTTCTGGACCGGGTCGCGCCCGAGGAGAGGCGTCGTGCCGAGCTGATCCTCGCCGGGCTGATGCCGATCGGTCGGAAGTCCCGCGGCCTGCGCACCGACGCCTTCTGGGCCGGCACCCCGTCGCCCACCGCCTACGAGCGCATCGCCGTGCCGACGCTGATCCTCTCCTGCGAGGACGACCTCTTCGGCACCGCAGAGACCGCGCGCCGGCTCGCCGCCCTGATCCCGGACGCCCGGCTGACGATCTGGTCCGAGGGTGGCCACATCTGGCTCGGCCACGACGCGGACGTGGCGGACGAGATCGCCGCCTTCGTTGCAGCCCGAGCCTGACCAACGACGCCCGTGCACCACGGCCCAGATGCAAAGGAACCGCCGAGATGTCCTGGAGAAAGATCGTCCTGACCGAGTTCGGCGGCCCCGACCGCCTCGAGATGCAGACCGTCGACACCCTGCCGGAGCCTGAGGGGGCGGAGGTCCGCGTCCGGGTCCTGGTGACGAGCGCCGCCTTCACCGACGTCATGATCCGCAAGGGCAAGTACCCCGACGTCAAGGAGAAGCCGCCGTTCGCGCTCGGCTACGACCTCGTCGGCGTGGTGGATGCTGCGGCACCCGGGGCGACCCGCTTCAGGCCCGGCGACCGGGTGGCGGACCTCACCACGATCGGCGCCTACGCGGAATACATCTGCCTGCCGGAGGACCGGCTGACGCCGGTGCCGGAGGGTGTCTCGGACGTCGCTGCGCTCGGCGTGATCCTCTCGGCGGTCACGCCCTACCAGATGCTGCACCGCGTGGCGAAGGCGCAGGCCGGGCAGAGCCTCTTGATCCACGGCGCGGGCGGTGCGGTCGGCACGGCGATGCTGCAACTCGCGCGCGACGCAAGCGTCACCGCCTACGGCACCGACGTGGCGGCAAAGCACGACCTGATCCGCAGCCTCGGCGCCACGCCGATCGAGGCCGACGCGTCCGACGAGGCGCTTCATGCCGCCGTCGGCGAGGGCGTCGACGTCGCCTTCGATCCGCTCGGCGGCGAAAGCCTCGGCCGTTCGCTGCACGCGCTGAAGCCGGGCGGCATGCTGGTCGCCTTCGGGTTCCACAACGCGGTGCTTGGCCGCGGCGGATCGATCCCGCTCGACTTCGTCAAGCTGAAGCTCTGGGACTGGCTGCCGAACGGGCACGCGACGGCGTTCTACTCGATCGGCGCGATGCGACGGAAGCATCCCGAGTGGTTCCGGGAGGACCTCGCGACGCTCTTCGCGATGCTGGCGGAGGGCCGGATCGACCCGGTGGTCGCCGAGGTCCTGCCGCTCGAGGACGCGCGGCGCGCCCACGAGCGGGTCGAGGCGGGCGAAGTAGCGGGCAAGCTGGTGCTGCGCGTGACGGAGCGATGAGGCGGACAGCGGGGCTACTTGCCGCCGCGCTTCTGGCTTCGGCCGGCGGCGTGGCGGCGCAGGCGCAGGACGCGGTGCTTGTCGCGGACGTCAACGTCGTGGACGTGGCCGCGAGCACGGTCGCCGAAGACCAGTCGATCCTAATCGAAAATGGTGTAATCGCCGCCGTCGGCGCCGACCTCGCGCCGGTGTCGACCGAGCGCTACGACGCAGACGGCGCCTACGCGATCCCCGGCCTCTGGGACAGCCACGTCCATGTCTTCTCCTCGCCGACGGAGCCCGACACGGCGCTGCCGCTCTACCTGCTCCACGGCGTCACCGGCATCCGCGACATGGGCGCACTCTGGCCGATCGAGGAGCAGCAGGCTCTCCAGCAGCGGATCGAGAGCGGCGAGGTGCTCGGGCCGCGGCTGATCCTCTCCGGCGCCTGGGTCGACGCCGCGCCCGGCTCGTGGCCCGGCATGTTCCTCGCCGACGCGCCCGCGGAGGCGCGCGCCGTCGTGGACCGGATCGCGTCCGAGGGCTGGGCCGCGGTGAAGGCCTACTCGATGCTCGACGAGCCCACCTATCTCGCGCTGGCCGAGGCCGCCGAGGCGCACGACCTGCCGCTCGTCGGCCACGTCCCGGAGCGGGTGGCGCTCGGCACCGCCCTCGACGCCGGGCAGGACGGGATGGAGCATTTCGGGCGCGTCACCATGGCCTGCTCGACCGCGGAAGGCGAGATGCTCGCGGACCTCCGCGCGGCGATGGAGGCTGGGGCCGACCAGTCGCGGATCTTCGAGATCATGGCGGGCCGCAACCGCATCGTGCTGGAGACCTGGGGCCGCGCCCTTTGCGAGGACGTGCTGGCGCGCATGGCCGAGGTCGGGCTGCACGTGAGCCCGACGCTCGTCGTCACCGACTTCTACATCGGCGACCGGCCCGCGCCAGACGCGCCGCGGATGCGGATGCTCCCGGCGGAGGTGCGCGAGGCCTGGGAGCAGCCGGACTTCCGGCTCGAGGCGATGACGGACGAGGTGCGCGACCTCGCCGACGCCTCCATCGCACTCGACCACCGGACCTTCCTGATGGCGCACACCGCTGGGGTGCCGATTTTGGCCGCGACCGACGCCTCCTTCGCCAACCCCTACATCTTCCACGGCGCCTCGCTTCTCGCCGAGCTCGACCGCTATGTCGAGATCGGGCTGACCCCGCGCGAGGCGCTCCTGACCGCGTCGGTCGCGCCGCCGCTTTTCTTCGGCCTCTCAGACCAGGACGGCACCATCGCCCCCGGCCGCCGCGCCGACCTCGTGCTGCTCCGCTCCAACCCGCTCGACGAACTCGCGACGCTGAGGCGGCCGGAGGCGGTGATCGTCGGCGGGACCGTGCTCGACCGGGCGGCGCTCGACGCGCTCGAGGCGGACCTCCTGGCGAAAGGCGAATGAGCGAGTGGCGCGTGCCGACGCCGAACGGCCGCGGAGGGTCCGCCGAATGTTGACCGCGGCGGCAATCACCCTGGTCGCGATCCTGCTCGTCGGGACGAGCCTCCTCCTCGCGATCAGCCCCGGCCGACCCGCGCCACTTCGCGACGAGACCGGGCGCGCGATCGCGGGGAGCCTCTCGGAGCGAGTGACGGTGGAGATCGGCGGCATCCCGCAGGGCATGTTCATCCAGAGCGTCGACCCCGCGATCCCGGTGCTCCTGTTCCTGCACGGCGGTCCGGGCATGACCGAGTTCTTCATGGAGCAGGACCATCCGATGGGCCTCGAGCGCCACTTCACCATGGTCTGGTGGGAGCAGCGCGGCGCCGGCATGTCGTTTGCGCGCGACATCCCGCCCGAGAGCATGACGATGGACCGGATGATCGCCGACGCGGTCGAGGTCGCCGACTACCTGCGGGCCCGCTTCGGCCAGGAGAAGATCCTGCTCCTCGGCCATTCCTGGGGCAGCTATCTGGGCATTCAGGTCGCGGCGGCGGCGCCCGATCGCTTCTCCGCCTATGTCGGCATGGCGCAGATCGTCCACCAGCTCCGCTCCGAGGTCCTGGCGCACACCTACATGCTCGACGCCTATCGGGAGCGGGGCGACGAACCGATGGTCCGCCGGCTCCTCGCCGCGCCGGTCAGCATGACGGACGGCCTCTCTCCCGCCTGGATGCGGCTGCGCGACAGCGCGATGCACAAGCTTGGCGTCGGGCAGACGCGCGACACGCGCTCGGTCGTCTCGGGTATTTTCCTGCCGGTGTGGCGGGTGCGGGCCTACACCGTCACGAACAAGATCAACGTCTGGCGCGGCAAGCTTTGGTCGCGGCCGTTCTTCTGGGACGCCCTGCTCCGGGACGATCTCGCCGCGCGGCTGACGGCCTTCGACCTGCCGGTCTACTTCCTCGCCGGCCGCCACGACTACACTGCGAACACTGACCTCAGCCGCGCCTACTTCGATAGGATCGACTCGCCCGTGAAGGGGCTTCTACCTGTTCGAGGACTCCGCCCACAGCCCGCTCTTCGAGGAACCCAATAGGGCAACGGAGATCCTCTTGCAGGATGTGCTCCACGGGTCGAATGCGCTGGCCGATGCCAGCTGAATATCGAACCGAAAGGGCAAGTATGATTACATGGCGCAAGTGATCGACGCGCGGTTCGCGCAAGACTTCTTGAGCCGTCTCCATGCGGCCGTAAACGCCCATGACGCAGCCGCCGTGGCCGCGCTCTGTTGCGAGGACGTCGTCTGGGACGACCCGGCCGCATCGACCCCGCTGCGCGGGCGCGAGGCCGTCTACCGCTTCCACCACGAGACGATGTTCCGCGCCCTTCCGGACGTCCGGATCGAGCTGATCGACGGCCCCTATCTTGCGCTCGATGGAATAAGCATTGCGGCACGGCTGCGCATCAGGGGGACGATGACGGGTCCTCTCGTGCCACCGGGCTTTGCGCCGACGAACGGCCCGCTCGTGTTCGAGACCGCCGAGTTCTCGCAGTTCGAGGGCAGTCTGCTGGCCCGCCACACCGTCATCATCGACGTGCTGGGGCTCGCACGGCAGATCGGCGCCGTGCCGCAGCCTGGGGGGCCGGGCGATCGCATCGGACTCTGGGCCCAGCATGTCGCCGCCCTGATCGGACGGACTGTGCGACGGGTGCGTTGAAAGCTGCGGGCTTCTCTCCGGCGGGACCTGCCATCCCGAGCGCTTCAACGAGCGAGGCGGCATGAGACGTCCTTCCCCGCCAGTCGCACCGATCCCGTCTGCCATGCATGTGACGGCTTTCGCCGCGGCGCCAGCGGCCATCGGGACCGAGCGCGAGCGCCTGTGCGCAACAGTGCGAGAGCGGATTGAGACCGACGGCGTGGCCGGCGTCGTCATGGGTGCGCCGCGAGGCCGACGCGCCGACGTCGACCGACGCCTTCAGCCTCGCCGATGCTGACACCGGCCGGCCGATGACCGCGGATGCCCTGTTTCGGGTCGGGTATGTCCAACCGGGTGAGCGCCTGTGTCAGGATGCGACTGGCGGAAAGATGACGACGTTGTTGCCGCCCGCCTCGAGTGACCGGAAGCTGCCCTGCACGAAGTCCTCGGCGATGGAGGAGACCCGCTCCTCGATCCCGGGCTCGATGCCGATCACGGCCACGCCCGCGTCGCGGCCCGAGTGGCGCGCGACGCCTTGGGCCGCGAGCGCCGGCGCGACGGTGCCGGGGACCCACGCCTCGAGCGCCGCGCGGGCGGCGGTCGGGTTGGCGATGCCGCGCCGCTCGTCGACGGTGCGCAGGTTCGAGAAGGCGACGGCGTCGTAGACCGCCTCGGCCAACCGCGTTGCGGGCGCACGCGTCTCGTCGGTGCCTCGACATGCGGCATGGTATCGACGAGCTGGCGAATGAAGTCGTCCTGCGAGCCCTGCATCAGCGCCGCCATCGCGCTGGAGAACCCGACGCCGAGCGCCACGCCCAAACCGGCGACCAGCGTCTGCCGCGCCCGTCCACGGATGTACGCGAGCGCCAAGCCCAGCAGCAGCCTCACTCCGCCACCTCCGATGTTGCGCTCGGCCAGATCGCGCAGCCGGTCGCGCTCGCGATAGTCCTGTCGCGCGAGCAGTTCAGCCACATCCGCCTCGGCGGTGCGCGCGTCGAGCTGCGCGAGGACCGCGTCCGCCTCCACCGCCTCACCTTCGCAGCCGCAGAGCTCGACGATCCGCGCCTACACCAGCGGCGCCGCCTTCGCCCATGTCACCGGCTCTACGACGCCCGTCGCGTAGACGACCTCCGCCGCGTCGCCGCGCTGCACCAGGGCAACTTGCACCTCCCGCGGCGAAGAATAGAGCATCCAGGCGCCGGCAATGGCGGCCAGGGGGCGGATCAGCATTGGCGCTCGTCTGTCGTCATCACGCGCGGACCGAGGGCCCGACGCTCGCCCTCATTGGCTAAGCTCAAGGTGGCGCCATAGCCAAAGGCAAGGTGGCTGGAAGATTCCGGGCATGGCCTGCCGCGCCAGCGACGGCGCTCCGCCGACCCCCGGATGGCGCTTCGGGGCCTTCCGCCCTTTGAAGCGCCATGCGTCGACGGCTGAAGCTAAAGCTGCGACGTCTGCGTCGACGGACAGCAGAAAATCTGCGCGCGTCTTGATGCGGCTCAAGACGCCGCCCCGCCGGTCCGGTTAGCAGGTCGCGAACGCGAGGGGCACGACGATGAAGACCGCTCTCCTTTTTGGGGCGCTTTCCGCCGCGGCGCTGCTCGGCGGCGCGGCGGCCTGGCGCGCCTCCGACCAGCGGGCCGATCGGTCGGAGGCCCGGCGACTGGCCGAGCTCCAGCCATCGGCTCCCGAGCGCTTCGACCCGTCGCTCGTCGCCGATCTGCCGGAGCCCGCGCGGCGCTTCTTCGGCTTCGCGATCGCGCCCGGGACGCCGCTTTGGACCGTTGCCGAGATCGAGATGACCGGGCGGTTCGCCCTCGGGGATCAGGACGCGCCGAACTACATGCAAATGACGGCGGAGCAGACGCTCGCCGCGCCGCACGGCTTCGTCTGGAGCATGCGCGCCGGGCGCGGAGCGATGCGGGTTTCGGGCTCCGACAGCGGCCGCTGGACACGTTTCTGGGCGATGGGCCTTGCCCCCGTCGCCCGCAGCGGCGGGACGACCGACCACGCCCGCTCTGCCTTCGGCCGCTACGTCTCCGAGGCCGTGTTCTGGACGCCGGCGGCGCTCCTGCCCGGACCGGGCCTGCGGTGGGAGGCGGTCGACCACAGCACGGCCCGGGTCATCGTCACGCGCGGCGACCTGAGCCAGTCGGTCGGCGTCACCGTCGACGCCGACGGCCGGCCGAGCAAGGTCGCGTTCCCGCGGTGGACGAACGCGAACCCCGAGAAGGTCTATCGCCTCCAGCCCTTCGGCGGGAACATCTCCGAGTTCCGGACCTTCGGGGGCTTCACGCTGCCGACGCACGTCGAAGCCGGAAATCACTTCGGCACGGAGGACTACTTTCCGTTCTTCGTCGCGGACGTTCACGACATCCGTTTCCCGCCGCCGGAGCGTGGGCGGTGACGGCAGCGGTCGTCGCGCTCCAGATCGTCTTGCCGTTGGCGCTGCTCGCCTGGCTGACCTGGGCTCCGGCGGCGGGCTGGGCCGCCTACGCCCTCCACGTCGGCGCGACCGCCGTCGTCCTGCTGGCGCTCGGGCTGGTGGCGATGTGGGCGATGCCGCCATGGTGGCTTCCATGGGTCTACGCCTTCGGCCTCCTCGCGATCGTCGCCCGGCACGCGGCGAGTGGCAGAGTGCAGATGTCGGCTCTTTGGTCCTTGGGATGGGTGGGCTCGGTCTTGCTCAGCGCCCTTGCGGCGCTTGCCGTCCTCGGCGGTTACGCCGCGACCCGGGCGGCGCAGGGGCGCCAGCTGCCGGCGGTCGAGATGGTGGACATCGCCGCCCCGTTCGCGCCCGGCACCTACATCGTCGCCCATGGCGGCTCGACCGAGGTGGTCAACGCGCACCTCCACACGCTCGACGTGTCGGTGGAGCGGTTTCGCCCCTGGCGCGGCCAGAGCCGTGCGGTCGACCTGTTCCGGATCACCCCGCTCGGCCTCCGCGCCGACGGCTGGCGCCCGGTCGACCCCGCGCGCCACGAGACGTTCGGCGCCAGCGTCGTCGCGCCCTGTGCGGGGATCGTGGCGCTGGCGCAGGACGGTCTGCCGGACATGCCCGTTCCGGTCATGGACAGCGAGAACAAGCTCGGAAACTTCGTTGCGATCGATTGCGGCGGCTTCGCCGTCTTCCTCGCGCACCTGCGGGAGGGCAGCGTGCTCGTAACCGCCGGACAGCAAGTCGCACTCGGCGAACCGCTGGGCGAGGTCGGCAACTCCGGCAACAGCTCCGAGCCGCACCTCCACATCCATGCTCAGCGCGGCATCCCCGAGGGCGCGCCGGCCGGCGGCGAACCGCTTGGCCTCACCATCGACGGCCGCTTTCTCGTCCGCAACGACCGGCTGACGGTTGCCTGGCAATAACGTCGGAATCCAGCCGCTCACGGCTCGACTCCAGCTCAAGCGAGACGAATGGGAAATCTCTCGAACTTCAGGCCACCGCGGACGAAATCTCACCTTCGGCCCCCAGCGGACACTCGGCACCGTCCGGCGCCGCCGCGCGGCGGCAACGACTGCGGACATTGGTGCGCGGCGCAGCGAGAGCCTGATGCTCAACTCTCACTGCGGGCAGTGCTGCCGTTCAGCGTCGGGACATCAGGCCGCGCACGCGGAAGAGGCACCGGTCGATCTCGACCCGGACTTCGTCGCCGCATCATAGCGAATGGCGCCGCGGAGATCGGGCTGCACCTCGCGCCCGGCGCAGATCTCTGCCTTGAGGCGGTGCCCTGTGACGGCGGTCGTGCAATTACCCTCATCCAAATCAGACGGTTCTGCACGTCGCTCGGAGCCGTCTCAGAGCCAAGTGTTGGATCAGGTCTCGTCGTGCAGCGTGAACGCTCGCCATAGGCGCTCTTGGTGCGGCCATTGCGCGTCATCGCCTTGCGGTCCGTTTCGAGGACGACGAGACCGCTTCCGCGTCGCCAGAGAGCACGGGCTGCGCCTTCGCCGGGAGTGAGATGGACGAACGAAAACGCTGGCTGAAGCGCGGCCGCCAGGTCGAGACCGTCAGCCTGATCTACAACGCCATCGAAGTCGTTGTCTCGCTGACGGCTAGGTTTCTCTCAGGGAGTGCTGCACTGATCAGCTGGGGCTCGACAGCACGATCGAAGGCGCATCCGCCGCGACGATGATCTGGCGGCTGCGCGGCGAGGAGGCGGAGATCGGCCCGAGGGACCTCGCGTGGAGAAGGAAGATCGCCCTGACGGTGCTCGCCACCGCCTTCTGGATCGTCGTGGCCTTCATCCTCTTCGAGGCTGTAGCCAAGCTGCATCTCGCAGGAGACGCCGAGCTTCTCCTGGCTCGGCATCGGCATCTTGGGTGTGGCCCTGGTGGTCAACCCGTTCCTGGCCTGGCGCAAGTACCACTACGGCAAGAAGCTCGACGCGCCGTCGCTCAAGTACGACGCCAAGGACACCCTGATCTGCCAGTACCAGACTATCGTCGTGCTGGCGGGGCTTATCCTGACGCACACCATGGGATGGTGGTGGGCCGATCCCGTCGCGGCTCTCGCCATTGTCCCGTACGTGGCCTGGGAGGGGCGTCGAGGCGGCCCGGGATGCACGGAACGTGGACCCCGACGACGTTCGGGACGAGGCGTATCGATAGCCCTGCGACGGTCCGAGCGAGACCTGCTGCTCTTGCTCTCGATCATGTTGCGCCCGAGGCCAGTCGAACCTGTCATCCCGCAAACTGCGGCGCCAACAACCGGCCGCCGAGCAGCCAGGCGTAGGCCAACATCGCGAGGGCGAAGAGGGCCTTCTCCGTCGCGTCCCCACCCCAGTCGATCGACATCCCCGAGCTGCGGATCCTCCAGGCGAGAAAGACGAGGCTGACGGCGATGAAGCCCAGGTTCAGGAAAAAGGTGTAGTCGAACTGGAAGAAACTCCGCTCGGTCACGCTCTTCGCAGTCGACGGGGCCGGCAGGAGGCCGGCGAGCTGGAAGCCGTAGTGCATGGCGATCGTCGCCGCGACGAGGACGAGGAGGAAGACACCGAGGACGTAGAGCGCGAAGCGCCAGCCGTAGTACTTGGCCTGGATGCGCAGCACCGGCAGCGCCACGAGATCGCTGAAGATGAAGGCCATCACGCCCGCGAAGCTGACGCCGTTCGAGAACAGCACCGCCGCGAGGGGGATGTTGCCCATCGAACCGATGAACGTGAAGAAGGCCGCCACCGGGCCGACGAGAGCGTGCTGGAGGAGCTGAAAAAACCCGAGGTCTCCGCCGGCTGAGCCGATGAACAGCCACTGGAAGAAACTTCGAGGAACGAAGGCGGCGACGATGCCGGCGACCGTGAAGCCGATGGTGACGTCCTTCCAGACCATCGACCATTCCATGACGTAACGGTTGGCGACCACGCGCCAGCCCTCGCGCCGGCGGATCATCTCGCGCCAGTCCGGAACGTCCTCGTCGTCCGAGCCTTCCTGCGCGCGCCTGCTCGGTCAGCTTGCGAGGGTGGGTTAGCCGCACCACCAGCCACATGAACAGGATCAGGAGTGCGCCACCGAGATACTCGCCGACCACGAACTGCCACGACAGGAACACCGCGATGATGATCCCGAGCTCGATGACCAGGTTCGTCGAGGCGAGCACGAAGGCGAGCGATGGCACCAGTCCCGCGCCCTTGGCGAACAGCGAGCGGGAGGTGGCGAGGGCGGCGAACGAACACGAGCTCGAGACGAAGCCGAACAATGTGGCGAGCGCGACGCTGCGCGGCCCGGCCTCGCCCATGCTGCGTTTCATGCGCGCCTCGGTGACGAAGACCTGGATCAGGCTCGAGATCAGGTAGCCCAGGCCGAAGGCCCAGAACGCCATCCAGAACAGGCTGGTCGCCGTGCGCGCCGCCTTGTGCCACTGGGCGAAGAACTCTTGCATCATCGGGGCTCAATCGCCGGCTTGGACGATAGTTTCCGCTTCAGGTAGAGCCCGCAGCGCCGCCTGCGGCGAGGTGCCGTCGATCGAGGTGCTGTTCAACGGGTCGTGCTGGCGCTGGTGAAGCAGGCGGTAACTCGTGCCGATCCTCGCCGGCGCCTCCCCTCAAGCGCAACGTCCGGCCGAAGATGTACCTTATCCCGCTGCTGGCCGGCGCCGCCGCGCTCGGCGCCCGATGGCTGACCTGGATCAAGGCCGGCGGCAACGGGACTGGCAATGCTCGGTGCCATGCCGTTCACCGAAGAGCAGTTCTTCCAAGTCTTCTCTGCCTACAACAGCGCCGTCTGGCCGCTGCCGATCGCGGCATACGTTCTCGGCTTCGTCGCGCTTGGCCTGCTGTTCTGGCGGACGCGGTCCGCGACGCTTCTAATCTCTGCGATCCTCGCGCTCATGTGGCTCGTGAACGGCGCGGGTTACCACTGGTCGTTCTTCGCCGAGATCAATCCGGCGGCGCGTCTCTTCGGCGCCGTCTTTCTGTTCCAGGCACTGCTCCTTGCCCTCGCGCCGTTCCTGTCGCGTGGCTTTCGGATCGCCCCGGCGAAGGACGCCCGCACGGTCGCGGGGCTCTCGTTGGTCATCTACGCGCTTGTCGTCTACCCGCTGCTGGGCCGGCTGGTCGGTCATGCCTATCCCGCAGTGCCGGTGTTCGGCATCGCCCCGTGTCCGACGACGATCTTCACGATCGGCCTCCTGCTGCTCGGAACCTGGCGGACGGCCCGGTGGCTGCTCGTCATTCCCGCCCTTTGGGGAGTGGTCGGCGGCAGCGCCGCGGTGCTGCTCGGCGTGCCGCAGGACTACGGCCTGATCGTGGCGCTTCTCTTCATCGTCGGCTTCGCGCTGGCGAGCTGGAAGGGTACGCGCTTCGCGCGGCACGAGGTTGCCGCGCACTGACCGTCAGGGATGCGCCCACCGCCGATGGCTGTCGTCGATGATGTAGGCGTGGGCGTGGGTGCGCTCGCCGCGGAGATGCGGGTGGTCGAGCGGCAGGTCGTCGTGGCGGTGCTCGACCACCTGCGGGTCATCTGCGGGCCAGAGCCACAGGGCGAGGACGATGCCGAGCGCCGCGACGGCCGCCAGCGTCATCAGCGCCGCCGACCGGCCCGAGCGCCGTGATCAGCCAGCCCGAGAGCGGATAGGTGACGAGCCAGCAGGCGTGGCTCAGGGCGAACTGCGCGGCGAACACCGCCGGCCGGTCCTCGGGATGCGCCGAGCGACGCAGCAGCCGCCCCGACGGCGTCAGCACGGCCGAGTAGCCGAGCCCGATCAGCAGCCAGGCGGCAACGAGCGCGCCCCAGGAGAGACCGGTCGCCACGATTGCCGCCGCCAGCGCGCCGAGCGCCAAGGTCATCGCGGCGGCGCCGGCCAGCATCACCGGCCGGTCCGGCACCCGGTCGAGCAGCCGCGGCAGCATCAGCGCGGCCAGCATCGAGCCGCCGCCGAAGAAGCCGAGCGCCACGGCGACCTGGCTCGCGCCGAGGCGGAGTTCGCCGCGCACCAGCACCACGGTGTTGACGATGACCATCGCGCCCGCCGCCGCCGCTGCGAGGTTCAGCGCCAGCAGCCCGCGCAGCCGCGGCGTCGCGAGGTAGATGCGGCTGCCTCGCGTGGTGCGTTCGTAGATGCCGCGAGGCTGCGTCGGCTTCGGGCTCGGCAGCAGCACCGAGACGACCAGCGCCGCCGAGGCGAGAAAGCCCGCGACGGTGCCGAGGAAGAGGGCGTCGTAGGAGACGAAGGCCAGCACCAGCGCGGCGAGCATCGGGCTCAGCAGGCTCTCGAGGTCGTAGGCGAGACGCGACAGCGATAGCGCGCGGGTATAGCGGTCCTCCTCCGGCAGGACGTCGGGGATCGTCGCCTGGAAGGTCGGGGTGAACCCGGCGGAGGCCGATTGCAGCACGAAGATCAGCACGTAGACCTGCCAGACCTCGGTCACGAAGGGCAGGCAGAGCGCCACCGCCGCCCTGACGAGGTCGAGCGCCACCAGCATCGTCCGCCGCGGCAGCCGCTCGGCGAAGGCGGCGGCGATCGGCGCCACGCCGACATAGGCCAGCATCTTGATCGTGAACACGGCTCCGAGGACGAGCCCCGCACGGTCGCCGGCGAGGTCGTAGGCGAGCAGCCCCAGCGCCACGGTGGCGAGGCCGGTGCCGAGGAGTGCCACGACCTGGGCGAGAAACAGGTGGCGATAGGTGCGGTCGGCGAGGACGGCGAGCATCGAGACCTCAGAGGTGGCGGGTGTCGGCGCGCACGGACTTCCTCTTGCACGTCTTCGAGACGGTTCTGTCAAATCGCAGGCGCCGCGGCGGCAGCTGACGCGCCCCGCCCCCCAATTCACCGGAACGCGCCTCCGCCGGTGGCGTTCGCAAGAACGTGTCGGCAGGACCGCGGGCAGCGCGGGTCGGACTCGAACTTCTCCCGGCAGCGGGCGGAGCAGAAGTAGAACCGCTCGCCTCCGTGCTTCGCCATGTGCTTCGCCGCCGAGCGGTCGACCTTCATGCCGCAGACCGGGTCCGTGGCCTCGATGTACTTGCCGGGGTCGGCGATGAACTTCTCGCGGCAGCCGGCCGAGCAGAAGTGGTAGACGTGCCCGTCATGCTCGTGACGCGGCTTGCCGGCGGTCGGATCGACGGTCATGCCGCAGACCGGATCGCGGACGATGACCTGCGTGTCGGTTGCCACCTCGGACGTGTCCATCGAGTCGCTCCTCACAGGTGTGGAAGCCTTCTCATGAGGCTTCCAGTGATGGGAAGGTCAAGGCAATTCTTGCCGCTGGCAGAAGCCCAAATAGTCGGCGCCGCTTCAGTCCTGCGCGAGCGAGTTCATCTCGTCGTGCCGTTGCCGGATGCGCTCGGGCCAGTGCGACTTGATGAAGGAGAGGACCGCGACGATCTCCGCGTCGGTCAGTATGCCGTCGAAGGCCGGCATCGCGGTGTCATAGTCGGCGCCGACGAACGCCGCCGGGCCGTGCTTGGTGAGATCGAACAGCAGCTGGTCCGTGTGATGCCAGGTGTGCCCGGTCGCGTCATGGGGTGGCGCGGGAAGGAGACCGTCAGGGCCGGGAGAACGCCAGTCCGGCTGTCCCTCGAGGTCCGCTCCATGGCAGTTCGCGCAGTGCACCATGTAGAGGTCTCGGCCGGCCGACACGACCTGCGGGTCGTGCGGCCGGAGGACCGCCGCGCCCGCGTCGTCCTGGGCCACGGCGAAGACGGCCACCGCGAGACCCGCGGTGGCCGCCAATGCGATTGGCCAGCGCCAGTCCACCGCCTATTCGCCAGCGGTGTAGAAGACCTCGCCGTCGCCCGCCCTGCCGCCGAACGCGATCACGTCGTAGACGGCGGCCGGATCGAGGCCCATTCCCGGCGAGCCGCTCGGCATCCCCGGCACCGAGATACCCTCGATGTCCGGGCGCTCCGACAGCAGCTTGTCGATGGCGGCGAAGGGCACGTGCCCCTCGACCACGTAGCCGTCGATCGTCGCGGTGTGGCAGGCCCAGAGGTCGGCCGGCACGTCCGCCGCCTGCTTCATGCCGGCGTAGTCGACGGTGTCGGTGACCTCGACGTCGAAGCCGTGCTCGCGGGCGAGGTCGACCCAGGCGCCGCAGCAGCCGCAGGTCGGGGTCTTGGTAACGTGCATCGTTCCCGCGGAAGTGGCCGACGGTTCGGCGTGACCGTCCTGTGGCAGGCCCGCGGCGGTGACGAAGACCAGCGCCGCTGCGGGGAGCAGCGCCTTCAGACTCGTGGAAAGAGTCATCGGATGTCCTTTGTATTAGGTCGTCCTCGCGCATCCGCGCGATCGGAAATGTCTACAGCTTCGGAAGGCGGCTCGCGGCCGGCGCTCAGGCGATGCGCGGAGGCTTCCCGAGCGTACCCGGTTCGGTCGCTGCGATGTGCGGCGATGAACTTGGCCGAAGCACGTCGGCCGCTTGCGGCGACCGAACGTCGGCGCCGCCGACATGCACTCCCGCGCCGATCGACGCGACGATCAGCAAAAGTGTCAGAAGGGATGCGAGGAGCGACTTCATGCCGATACTCGATAGGCGTCCAGCGTCAGCTCTCAAGTCGGGCGACCAACGCGACGCAGCCCGGCAGATGACACCAGTCAACGAACGACCCTGAAGATGCGCCAACCTTCTCCTCGGCGCTCCTTGACCTTCCAGCGGGGGGAGACCCCATCTGCGGAGCATAGGCATCGTCACGGCTGCGGTGCGCATTGACGTTCTGATGGAGGCGGCAAGATGACGAAGACGGCCAGCGGCGGTGCCCGGACCGCGACGCTTTCAGCACTGATGGCGCTCGGACTTGCGAGCGCGGGCGGCGCCCAGGAACCCGCTCCCGAAGGTGCCGCGGAGGGCGCGGGACATGAGATGATGGAGGGCATGAGCTCCACAACCGGCGGTGAGAGTTCGATGGAACGCCACGGCGCTGAGTCCGGCACCGCGCACGGCACGGGTCACGCCGTCTCCGCTCCGTCGGATGCGGCCGGATCGCTCGCCACCCAAGCGTACCGCGCCGCGAACATCGCCATGCACTCCGCGATGGACATCGAGTTCAGCGACAATGCCGACATCGACTTCGCGCGCGGCATGATCGGGCACCACCAGGGCGCCATCGACATGGCGCGGATCATGCTCGAACACGGAGAGGACCCCGAACTGCGCCAGCTCGCCGAGGAGGTCATCGCGGCGCAGGAGGCGGAGATCGCGTTCCTGCGCCGATGGATCGCGGAGCACGCGCCGGAATAGGCGAGGCGCAAAAAAAATCCTCAGGGAGCGATGCGGATGAGCACGGCGGCGGCGGGCGAGTCTTCCCGACGTCGCGCCAAGATCGACAAGCGCAGTGCTTCGGGGCGAGTGACAGACTTCTCTCGGCACGTCGAGCCCGCTGCAGCGTGCCTCCGAGGGGAGAAACGAAGTGACGACATGGCCTTCGGCCGGTCCGACAGGCGCCGAGCCGAAGGAACAACAGGCACAGTGAGGGCTTGCTTCGGCGAGCGCGCGAAGGTCTGGGGCCAGGAGGTTTGCGATGAAGTCCATGCTCAGCGGCGTCGCGCTCGGGGGCGTCGCGACGGTTCTGGTTGCGATCGCGTCTGGCTAACCGGCGACTACAACGTCGCCGCATCAGACCAGCACGCCGATGCCGTCCGATGGACGCTCGACACCACCATGCGCCGCTCCGGCGACATCGAGCTGCCGGACAGCTTCTCGGAAGAGGTCGTCGCGCAGGGAGCGGGTCACTACTCCGAGAGCTGCGTCTACTGCCACGGTGCGCCGGATCAGGACCCCACCGAGTGGTCGCGAGGCATGCGGCCCGAGCCGCCGCACCTGATGGAGGCGGCCACGCACTGGAGCGCCGAGGAGATCTACTGGATCGTCGAGAACGGCATCAAGATGAGCGGGATGCCGGCCTTCGGCGCCCACCACGGGCCCGAGGGGATCGTGGCGCTGACCGCCTTCGTCACCCAGCTGCCGGGGCTCTCGCCCGAGGACTATCGCACCCTGACCGGCGGCGGCGCGGCGGCCGACGCGGAAGGCGCCGCAAGGACTACGAACTCCGCGGAGGAGACGACGGACGGCGCCGCGGCCGCGCCCGCCGACTGAGAAGGAGCACCCATGTCCTACATCCGCTTCGGGCTGATGATCCTCACCTCGACGGTGGTGATGTTCATCCTGATGTACCTCAACACCTACGCATGGGAGCACCTCTTCTTCTCCGAGACGCGCACCTACATGGCGATCATGATGGGCGCCACGATGGCGGTCATCATGCTGGCGTACATGCTGGGCATGTACTCGAACAAGCGGATGAACATCGCCATTTTCGTCGGTGCCGCCATCGTCTTCGCGATGTCGCTGTGGCTCGTCCGCAGCCAAGTGACGGTGTCGGGCCCGAGCTACATGCGGGCAATGATCCCGCACCACTCGATCGCGGTGATGACGTCGGAGCGGGCGCAGATCCGCGACCCGCGCGTCGCCAAGCTCGCGCACGAGATCATCGGGGCGCAGCGGCGCGAGATCGCCGAGATGCGCTACCTGATCGCCGAGGTCTCCGCGGGCAATGTCGTCGAGACGATCTACCAGGATCCGCCGGCGGAGGTCGGCACCGTCGACGACGCTATCGGCCGCGCTCTTATCTCCACCCTCGACCCGTCGCCGATGCCGGAGGCCGAGGCCGAGCAGATCCTCGAGCCTGGTCCCCGATGCGCCTTCAACCGCAGCCCCGAGACCGACCCGATCCTCTGGGCGTCAGACGACAGCGGCCAGGCCGCAATGAAGCTGAACGGTGTGCTCGTGCCACTCGAGGCCGGCGAAGAGACCGACGGCGGCCTGGCCTTCACCGCGCCGGGCGTCACCATGACCGTCCGGCCCCTCGGAGAAGAGGCCGACTGGCGTTCCGATGCCGAGCTGGTTTTCGCCCTCGAACAGGGTCTCACCGTCGGCTACCGCGGCTTCTGGGCCTGCGAGACCTGATCCGCGTGCGCGACTGGCATCCCGCGACGCGGTCGTCGCGTCGAGACCTGGCGCTGACGCGGCGACAGCCGGACGAGACACAGTCTGGGCGGCTCAGGACTCCAGCACCTTGCGCCGGGCCTCGTACTCCTCGGGGTCGATCTCGCCTCGCGCGAGCCGCTCCTTGAGGATGTCGAGCGCGTCGGGGCGCCGGCTCTTCTGATCCCGCTCCATCAGCCAGCGGACGCCCAGCACGACGGCGGCGATGATCGCGCCCCAGAAGACGAGCATCATGAGCCCGCCGAGCAGGCCGAAGCCGCCGCCCCACATCATGTGGCCGTAGCCGTCCTCCCAGCCTGGCTGGGCATGGGCGTGCGCCGGAACGGCGCCGAGGAGCGCGAGTGCGACAGGTGCGATGGTTCGTTTCATGGGATTCTCCCTTCGCTGGTGTGTTTCCATTTCCAGATGACCCCGCCAGCGGCAGGCTCAAGGTGGCGGCGAGCCCGCCTCCGGCGCGATTGGCGAGCCTGAGATCGCCGCCATGCGCCTGGGCGATCGTCCGCGCGATCGAGAGGCCGAGGCCGGTGCCGCCGGTCTCGCGGCTGCGCGACACCTCGAGGCGGACGAAGGGGTCGAAGGCGCGGTCGAGATCTTCCTCAGGAATGCCCGGGCCGCGGTCGGCGACGATGATCCGCGCCTCCTCGCCTGTGGCTTCGAGGCTCACCTCCGCACCGCCGCCGTAGCGGCAGGCATTGTCGACGAGGTTGCGCAGCGCGCGGCGCAGCGCCGTCGGGCGCACCCGGACCACCGTTCCCGGCTCGGCCGAAAGTGCCACCGAGGTGCCCGTTTCCTCGATCTCCCTCTGGAGGTCGGCGAGGAGCGCGGCGAGGTCCACCGGCTCCGACGCCTCGGCGACGGTCACGCCGCGCGCGAACGACAGGGTCGCCTCGACCATCTCCCGCATCTCCTCGATCGTAGCGATCAGCCGCTCGCGCGTCTCGTCATCGTCGACCATCTCGGCCCGCACCCGCATCGCCGTCAGCGGCGAGCGGAGATCATGGCCGAGCGCGGCGAGGAGTTGCGTGCGGTCCGAGACGAACCGGGTCAGTCGGTCCTGCATCCGATTGAACGCCGCCGTCAGCTCGCGGACCTCCTCCGGCCCCGCTTCGGGCAGCGGCGCCACGTCCTCGCCGCGGCCGAGCCGGTCCGCCGCGGCGGCCAGCCGGGCGAGCGGCCCGGTGATCCGGCTCAGCAGGAACCAGGCCGCCGCGCCGAGCGTCGCCGCCGCCGTCACCAGGAAGCTGACCGTCGCCGCCCAAGGCCACTGCAGCGGCGGCCGGTGAAAGCGCGTCGCGACGTTCAGCCAGCCGCCGTCGCCGAGCGCGATCGACAGCCGCATCTCGATCGCTGTGAGCGGCACGCCCATCATCTCGCGGTGCATCCGCGCCATTCTCGGCGGCACGTCGCGCCGTGACGCCACCTCGTGCAGCTCTACCCGAACCTCCCTATCCGAACCGTCGCCGAGTAGATCCCGAACGCGCGCCGCGATCGCCCGGCCGTCGCCATGATCGTGGTCGACGAGCGGCTCCGGGCCGGCGCCGAACCGGACGAGCGGGGAGTCCGCGGCGCGCAGGATCGACGGGTGCAGGTCCTCCGGCGCCTCCTCCAGCAGCAGCGCCACGTTGGCCGCCCGTCCCGCCGCCTCGAGCCCCAGCGCCGCCCGCACAGCAAGGCCGCGCTCGTCGAAGAAGAGCCACAGGCTGACCGCCTGCGCCGCGAGGAGCGCGCCGAGGATCAAGAGCACGAGCTGCGTCCTGAGTTTCCGCGGGCGCCAACTCATGGCACGTCCCGCACGTCGGTGGTCAGGCTGTAGCCGCCGCCGCGGACGGTGGTGATGATCTCGGGCGCGCCCGGGTCGCGCTCGATCTTGCGGCGCAGCCGGCTGACCTGGTTGTCGATGGTGCGGTCGAAGACGTGCGCCTCGCGCCCCGAGGTGAGGTCGAGCAGCTGGTCGCGGCTCAGCACGAAGCGCGGCCGGTCGAGGAACACCGTCAGCAGCTTGAACTCGGCGCTGGTCAGCGGCACCTCGAGCCCGTCCTCGCCGATCAGGACGCGGCGGTCGGTGTCGAGCACCCAGGGGCCGAATGCCACCCGCCGGCCGGTCAGCGCGCCGGCGCTCCGCTCCGGCCGCTCGGCGCGGCGCAGGATCGCCTTGATCCGCGCCAGCAGCTCGCGCGGGTTGAACGGCTTCGGCAGGTAGTCGTCGGCGCCGATCTCGAGGCCGACGATGCGGTCGGTCTCCTCGCCGAGCGCGGTCAAGCAGCAGGATCGGCGTCGTCCCCTCGGCCGAGAGCCGGCGGCAAGACCGAGAGCCCGTCCTCGCCCGGCATCATCACGTCGAGCACGATCAGGTCGAACCGCCCGGCGCGCAGCTTCGCGTCCATCTCGACGGCGTCCCGCGCCGCGGTCGCCCGCATCCCGTTGCGCTCGAGATAGCGCGTCACCGCGTCGCGGATCTCGCGGTGGTCGTCGACGACGAGGATGTGCGGGGTCTCGGTCATTGCTTCTCTCTACCGTCCCGGCAGCGTCCTGCATCCGCAGATTTGTCGCGGCGCGTCACGAAGGCCGCGACTTGCGACACACCGATACAATTCTCTCTCGATCCGGCACGCTGCTGCGACATTGACCGCCCAGATCGAGAACATCGCAATCGAATCCGAAACCGAAGAGGTGAGATGATGAAACGCGACTGGATCCTGGCACTCGGCCTTGCGACCACGACGGCGCTCGGCGGCGCCATCGCGATTCCTGCGCTGGCGCACGGCCCGGGCGACGAGCACGGTCGCGAGATGGGCGGCGACCACGGCGGCATGATGGAGATGATGCAGGCCTTCGACGCCGACGCCGATGGCACTGTGACGTCCGACGAACTCCGCACCGGCCTCGAAGGCCGCCTCTCCGAGTATGACGCCGACGGCGATGGCACCCTCTCGATCGACGAGTTCGAGGCGCTGCATTCCGCGATGATCCGCGAGCACATGGTCGACCGCTTCCAGCATCTCGACAACGACGGCGACGGCGAGATCACGGCCGAGGAGATCGCCGCACCGGCCGACCGGATGCAGCGCATGCAGCAGAGGCGAGAGCAGATGATGCAGTCCACCCCCGGCCAACAGCCCGAGCGAGGCCCCGCCATGATGCAGGACATGGAGCAAGGCGAGATGGAGGGCATGATGGAGAACGACGCCGCCGACCAGTGAACCAGCAGGCAGGCAGGCGCCGTCCGTTCACCCGCGCCCGCAGCCTCCGAACGAAGGGACCAGCCGATGAGCTACACGATCGACCGAACCGTGACCGACGCGGACTTCGACGCGGTGGACGAGCGGCTGCGCGCCGCCCTTGCCGAGCGCGGCTTCGGCGTGCTGACCGAGATCGACGTCAAGGCGACGATGAAGAAAAAGCTCGACGCCGACTTGGAGGCCTACCGCATCCTCGGCGCCTGCAACCCGGAGATGGCGCTGAAGGCGATCGGGATCGAGCCGCGGGTCGGGGCGATGCTGCCCTGCAACGTCATTCTCCGGCAGGTCGGAGCCGACGTCGAGATCAGCGCGGTCGACCCCGTTGCCTCGATGCAAGCGATCGCCAATGACGACCTTGCGGTCCTCGCCGCCGAGGTGCGCGACATGCTTGTCGAGGCGGTCCAGGCGGCCTGATCGCGAGGCGGTCGGCGGCCGAAGCGCCTTGACGGCGCGGCGGCGTTGCGCCCGTGTCGTGGCGAGTGAAGCGTGGGCTCACGGCGATGTCGCTCTGGATCAAGGTGCTGGCGGCGCTCCTCGCCCTCGGCATTGGCGCCTGGCTCCTCTGGGGACCGGCCGATCTCGCTCAAGTGGTCACGGCCGAGCGGATCGAGCGGCTGGTCGCTCGCGCCGGCATCTGGGGCCCGCTCGCCGTCGTCGGCCTGATGACCCTCGCCGTGGTGATGAGCCCGATCCCGAGCGCCGATCGCAATGGCCGCCGGCGCTGGCTACGGCCAATTCTGGGGCACGGTCTACGTGCTGGTCGGCGCCGAGCTCGGCGCGCTGATCGCCTTCGGCATCGCCCGCGCCCTCGGTCGCGAGCCGCTGCGCCGCTGGTTCGGCGACCGAGTCGATGCCGGCCTTCTCGGCTCCCAGAACGCCCTGACCGCGACGGTCTTCCTCAGCCGGCTGATGCCGTTCGTGTCGTTCGACCTGATCAGCTACGCCGCCGGCCTCAGCTGCCTGCGCTTCTGGCGCTTTGCGCTGGCGACGCTCGCGGGCATCATCCCGGCAAGCTTCCTGCTCGCGCATCTCGGCACCACCGCGGCCGACTGCGACATGGAGGCCGCCACGTGGGCCGTGCTCGCCATCGGCCTCTTCACCGGAGCGCCACTCCTCTGGGCAGCACTCCGCGGCCGGCGCAAGTGAGGGTCTCGCCCTCGCGCTGCGCGACTTCGGGGCACCCACGCCGCCGCGCTTCCTCGCCGCCTTCCTGATTCGGCTGCGGGGTCCTCACCGGCGTCGCCTGGGCGCTCCTGCTCTGGCTCGAGATGGCGACCGGCGCCTATCCGCCCGACGCCTACTACACCGTGCGGACGACCTACGCGATCGACCTCGGGATCATCGCGCCGGGCTGCCTCGCCGCGGGGGTCACGCTGCTGAAGGGCTGGCGCTGGGGACTTGCACTTGCCGTGCCGCTTCTCGCGATCGCCGCGCTGCTCCTGCCGATGATGGCGCTCCAGACCGTCATGAAGCTCCGCGCGGGCGTGGCCTTCGGCCCCGAGGCCGCCGCGCCATTCGTCTGGTTCCTGCTCGTGTCCGCGGGCGCGACCTGTTTTCTCTGGCGCCTCGCACGGAAGACGTCGTGACCGAGGACCCCTTCACTCTCTTAGCACGGGCCGCGCCGACGCAGACGGCGGCCCCAACCGCGCAGGAGCCGACACAGCTATCCAGCCCCCTCGCTGCGCAGCGTTGGGCTTCGGATTGCGGGCGTGAGCGCCGAGTGCTGATGGTGTGGCCGCTCCGGGCGGCGGCGCATGAGCATCTCGATCCGTGGCGCTCCTGCCCGGCCTCCGGTCGTGACGGTGCCGCGTTCAGGATGTCAATGATGGCGAGGCGACGGCGAACAACCGGTATGGGTGTTGCTGGGTTAAATCTTCGCAGCTGCGGCAGATGACCGGTCCTGGCGCACCGCGACCGACGCGGCCCGCTCGGCGTGGACCGAGTAGGTCGCCAGCGAAAGTCCGCTACGGTGAAATCCACCGATTCTTTCGCTGCCGCAGAGAATTCACGCTTTCCGCCCTACACGTCGGTTGTGCCGGTGATCAAAGACGGCCCAAAGCTTCCTTTCGCCGACGCGGACGGCCGCCGCTGCGCCGCATCGTTCCCGGACATTCGTGCCTGGCGCAGCGAAGGCAGATCGAACTGGCGACAGTCTCTTCACGCGCCATCTCGGCGTACTGCTGCGAGGTGTCACGTTGAGAGACAGAGGGGGCATCTGAAGTGGAGGAGATGGTCGGAAGCAACAAGAAGCCCTCGCCGGACGAGAAGATCGCCGAGAGCGCGGAGGCGCTCGAGGAGCAAAACGAGTAGGTCAGCCGTAGAAATACCTCGCGACATGAACGGACCTGAGATGGCAGCAAGCCTTCCAAGGCCTCGTCAGGCTACAGGAGCGTCTGCTCCCCGCTCCCGCAGATTTCCGCCGCGCGGCAGATCGTGAACTACCGCAGGATTGTCCGGCCGAAGCTCGAATGCGTCCGACCGACGACGGCGCACCCGACGCAGCCGTGGCAGGATGAGGCCACCTGCAATCCAGAGGAGCCTCTAATGTTCATCGCTGTCGTCGACTTCCGCACCGCTCCCGCAGACCGCGAAACCGCGCTCGCCGTCCTCAAGGCCGAGGCGCCGGTGGTCCGTGCCATGTCCGGCAACCGCACCTTTCGGCCGCACGTTGACCCGACCGATCCCGCGCTCCTCGGCGTGCTGCACGAATGGGACCGCGAGGAGGACTTCGCCGCCTATCTCGCCTCACCTGGGTTCATCCGCTCAGGGCAGAGGCTAAGGGAACTGATGAGCGACCTGCCGTCGAGCCGACGCTACCGTGCCGAGCTGGCCGAGGAGATACGTTGAGAGCGGCCGCGCGCGCCTTCAGGATGCGCGCGGCCACCGTTCGCCCATGATCGCGGCATGACACCCGAGGCGTACACCGTATCGCGGACATTTCCGGCAGAGCCGCCGCGGGAGATCATGATGGATCGCCACTACCTGCTCTGGTCGGCCAGCGGCACGCTCCGGATGGAGGCCGGGGATAGGGCCTGGACCCTGCCGCCCGCCCGCGCCGCGCTGATCGCGGCTCACCGGCCGATCCGCATCCACTTGCCGGGACCGGTGACCGCTTGCTCGGCGCTCTTCAGCCCGGGCTTCGTGCCCGATCCGCCTGCCGCATTGCGGGTCTTCGACATGACGCCGCTCGCCCGGGCGCTGCTGCTGGAATGTCGTGACTTCGGGCCGGAGGGCCGACCGCTCGACGATCACGGTCGACTCCTCTTCCGCACGCTCGCCGCAGTCACCTGGAAGCTGGCACTGCGGCCGACCTCCGCCGTGATGCCGCTCGGCCGCAGCCCGGCGCTCCTACGGGCGCTGGCGCTGACCGAGGCACAGCTGAGAGAGGCGGCGCCGAGTTTCGAGGAGATCGCGGCAGAGGTGGCTGTATCGCCGCGGTCGCTCGCCCGGCGGTTCGAGGCGGAACTCGGGATGACCTGGCGCCAGGCGCTGCGGCGGATGCGGATGATCCGTGCGGTCGAAGCGCTGGCCGCCTCTTCCGCCCCGGTTACGACGATCGCGTTCGAGGTCGGCTACGGATCGCTCTCGGCCTTCAACGCGGCGTTCCGCGACTTCGCGGGAGTAACGCCGAGCGCGTATCGCACCAGCTTTCGCGAAGGGCCGCCGCCGTAGGAGCCGATGCGCCCCGATACGCGAGCCTCCCATCACGCGCAGCATCAAAGGGTTAACTAGACCGGCCCTGAACTGCCGTTGAGCGACCCACCCGGATGCCGCGCTGTAGCGGCAAAAACGGTCTTTCATCGCCGCTGTGGCGACGCCACGGGTTCCACGTCGATGTGGTCCACGCATGCTGGCGCTGAGTTGGTCGTAGGATGGCACGCCGAGACGCGCCCTCAGAGGACGCAAGCCTCCTGGCTGATCCTGTAGGTGTCTATGATCCTGCCATTGGGGTGCGATAGTTGATCTCGACCGCGCCCCGCGCGCGATGTCGCGGCCGAACATCTCCGGCGCGCATTGGATCCTGCGAGGGTCGCTTCGAAGTCGGCCATCCGCGATGTCGCGCTCGACGTCGTAGGTGATGTGAAGCGTCGACCCCTCGGCCTCGATTGGTGCCGAAATGCGTGGTGCGCCAGTGCCGCGACGCATTCGACGAGACCACGACATAGTCGGTGTGCTTGCTCGGAAATTTGCCCACCTTGCCGCCGCAACGCTCGATTTCCGACACGATGAAGCTGCGAGTGCCCATGCGCATCGGCCCGGTCAGAACGAAGCAGCGCCCTGCGATCTCGATCCTGCCAGGGTCGGTGGTCGGTTCGATCAGCTGCGCGGTGTTGCCGATGTTGGGCACCCCGGTATCGATGAAGTGATTCCTCCGCCGTCAGCACCTGATCGGCCAGCGCGGCCTCGACCGCGCGGCGCAGGTCGGCGAAGGGCGCCGACTCCATCAGCTCCGCGCTCTCGTGAAACCGCGCCAGGATCGCCCCGGCTTCCGCCTCGAGCACGCGGCCGTCGCAGACGATGCCGGCGCAGAAGTCCAGGAACTCGTTGGCCTCGTCGTTGAGCGACCAGTCCTGCGCCGCCTCGAGCTCGTCGTGCTTGACCGCGATCACCTCGCGCATCTGCGCAACCATGTCGGCCTCCGAATCGAAGCAACGTGCCCGGATGTCCTCGGCGAGATCGGAGGCATCGGCATCGACGAAGAACTCCTGAAAGCGCTCGGCCTCGGCGAGAATGGCGTCCTCCTCGCCCGGCTCGATGCGCCGACTCGACAGCGCGCCGGCGAGGAAGCCGATCCAATAGACCTCGCGCTCGCGCGCCATCGCCTCTCGATGGATCTCGTTGTGCATGGTCTCGCGCTGGCGCTCCTCGAGCAGCATGCGCGCGCGCTCGGACAATCCCATTGGCTCCCCCCCGAAAATCACCTGGTCAAGGCTCCGGCTCGCCCCTTGGCACAAGAGTCGCCCGGCGCGGAAATCCTTCAGGCGTGTCTGGCGGGACCGCGCGCGGCAGGCAAGCCGCGCCGCCCCATGCAGTTAATGCACGCCGCTCGAGAGAGTGGAGAGATCCACCAGCTGCGCCACCCTACGCACCGACAGCTCCTGGCGGTCGAGGAGCGCCTGGAGACGCATCAGCGCGTCGCGCGGACCAGCCCCCCGCACGCGGCAGGTTGCAGGACGTGAAGACAAAGGCGGTGTCGATGTTGGCGGCGATGAGTTGCATCTGGCGGTCCGTGCCCGGCGCGCGGCGCTTGACGAGGCTCTTGCGCGACAGCACGCGGCTCGCAGCGGGCCGGACGCGGTCCAGGAGCAGCCAGTCTCGATGCGGACTGCCCTCGGACGCTCAGATGGCGCTGGGTGAGATACCGACGAGCCACGGATCGCGGCATTCCGGCATTTGCTGCTCGCGCAGGCCGAGGCAGAGGGCGTCTTGCCGAAACATCTGCCGCAAGCCGGCGCCGTGAAATTCCCGCCGTCGTTCATGATTGCCGCGCCACCTATCATGATGCAGTCTTCAAGCCCGGCATCCCAACAATTCCCTCGTCCCGAATATGTCCAAGAAGACCCTGAACACAGCGAACCTCGAAAGGCTCGGGACCGACAGACTCGCCGCCCTGGTTATGGAGCTGGTTCAGGGAAGCGCCGCCCTTCAGCGCCGGGCGAGACTGGAGCTCAGTGCCGCGCAGGGGCCGCAGGATGTGGCGGCGGACATCCGAACGCGCTTCGCCTCGCTGCGGCGTTCCAGGAGCTTCGTCGACTGGCGGAAGCAGCGGGCCCTGGTCAAGGACCTCGACGGGCTATTGCGGATGATCGAGGACATTGTCGCCCCGCATGATGCCACGGAGGCCTTCGAGTTGCTCTGGTCGTTCCTGCAACTCGCGCCATCGATCCACGAACGCACGGATGACAGCAACGTGGCGATCGGCGGTGTGATGGCCGACGCCATGGAGATTATCGGGAGACTGTCGCCCCGGATCTCCGTGGCCAGGGAGACACTGGCGGAGCGCATCCTCGACGCCGTGCCCGGCGCCGGCTACGGCGAGTTCGACGGTATCATACCGGCGACGGCGGAGGCCCTCGGCGACGACGGGCTCGAGCATCTCAAGGGGATCACGCGCGCCTGGGCCGAGGCCCCGCCATCCGACGAGGAGCTCGAGAGATACCGCGGCTATGGCCTGTCCTCGTCTGCCGACGAGAGCGTCCGGCGCAACAAGCATCTCACGGGATCGATAATGCTGGCCGACATCGCCGACGCGCAGGGTGACGTTGATGCCTACATGGCCCGCTATTCGGCGGAGCAACTGACCTATGGCACCATTGCGCCCGACGTGGCGCGCAGACTGCTCGATGCCGGTCGCGTCGACGAGGCGTTCGGCATCATCACCCGCGCCCGCGCCGCCGACGAGACGAGCGCGTTCAGGCCCTCCCGCTTCGCCATCGACGCGGTCTACGAGGAGTGCCTGGAGAAGCTGGGCAGGGTGGACGACCTGAAGACACATCTGTGGGAGACGTTCGAGCAGACCCTCAGCGCCGCAAGCCTTCGACGGTATCTCAAGCTCTTGCCCGACTTCGACGACATCGAGGCCGAAGAGAGGGCCCTCGACCTCGCCGAAACCTACCCTCACCCCGGCGGCGCGCTCGGCTTCCTGATCGATTGGCCGGCCCATGACCGTGCCGCCCGGGTAGTGCTCTCCCGCGCCGACGATCTTGACAGCAACTCCTATCACACGCTCACGAGTGCCGCTGAAGCGCTCGAGGCGAGGCATCCGCTCGCGGCGACCGTGCTGCGGCGCGCGATGATCCTGGACACGCTCACAGGCGCGAAGTCAAAACGCTACCGCTACGCCGCCCGCCACCTTGCGGCGTGTCAATCCTCAAACGCCGCAATCGACGACTACGGCGATGTTCCGACGCACACCCAATTCGACAAGGAACTCAGGCAGAAGCACGGGCGGAAGTATGGGTTCTGGCACTTTGTCGACGTATCGTAGGCGGCCCAAAGCCGCCGTCGATCACAATGCTTAAATGCCGCGGTGCGGCTCGCGGCAGCGGACTTTCGCTGCAGTCGCGAAATTCCAGAGGAGGCGAGATCACACTGTGCGGACGGAGCCAACGTTCTGCCGAGCACATAACCGGGCGCTGCAGACCTGGCTCAGGCACTGTCGCATATGCGCGGCATCTTCTCGCTTCGAAAGGAGAAGCAACATCAAATCACGTCGCGTTTTCTCTGACCATGTTGAAATCCCGGGGCCGCTGCGCTAGGCCTTTTCTTGTTCAATCAATGTGCCAAATTGGCGTATCCGGTTCTTCAGGCAACAGGGCCCAAATAAGCCAACGTTGTACACCAAGATCCCGGACCTTCCGAAGCCCGAACCGATGATTTGCTCCATTTTGCTGCGCGAATGGAGGGAGAAGGCGCGAAAAATCGAGAGGACTGACCCATGAAGAAACTACCGCTTATCCTGGCCGCCGGCGCGTTCGCTGCGCCCATGGCCGCCCAAGCTCAATCCGGCAACTGCGGCGAAGTGTCGATCACCGAGATGAACTGGGCCTCTGCCCAGGTCGTGACCAGCGTCGCCTCGTTCATCATGCAGCAGGGCTACGGCTGTGAGGTCAGCGTTGTCCCGTCGGACACAATTCCTGCCGTCACTTCGGTCGCCGAGAATGGCGAGCCCGACATCGTGACGGAGCTGTGGCTGAACTCGACCGGGGACACGTACACGGAACTGAAAGACGCCGGCAAGGTCGTCGAAGCGGGGCCGGTGCTTGATCCCGGTGGCGTCGAAGGCTGGTGGATTCCCACCTATCTGGCCGAGGCACACCCGGAACTGGCCACTATCGAGGGCATCCTCGAGAATCCCGAACTGGTCGACGGTCGTTTCTACAACTGCCCCGAGGGCTGGGGCTGCCGCGTGGTCAGCGACAACCTGTCCGCCGCGCTCGACCTGGCGGGCAACGGCATCGAGGTGTTCAACTCGGGCTCAGGTCAGGTTCTGGCCACCTCGATGGCTGACGCCGTTCTCAACGAAGAGCCCTGGTTCGGCTATTACTGGGGCCCCACGGTTCCGCTTGGCAAGTATGACATGACCAAGGTGGACCTCGGTGAGGTCAACGACGAAATCCACAGCGGCAACCAGAATGCGGACAACGATAACCCGGGCGTGTCAGACTTTCCGGCGGCGCCGATCGTGACCGCCACCACCACCACCTTCCAGCAAAGCAACCCGGAGGTTTTCGAATTCCTGCAGAACATGACCTTCAAGACCGAGGACATGAGCAGTGTGCTGGCCTGGAAGGACGAGAACAACGCATCGGCTGACGAGGCCGCAGTGTACTTCCTGACCAACTACCAGGACCAGTGGTCGAATTGGCTGAGCGAAGCGGCACGCGAGAACCTCTCTGCGTTGCTCAACCAGTAACGCGTTCGACGATGAAGGCGGGGCCGACACAGCGTCGGCCCCGCCTTCTTTATGCGCCTCAGGGACCGAACCCGGCCGAGCGATGATGGGGATGAGAACATGGCAACTTATGACTTCGTTTTCCGGGCCCTGGGGCTAGAGGAGTGGTGCGAGGCCGATGCCGGTGCCGCCGCGCCGATGTCCATGAATGCGCTCGTCGCGCAGACCTCCGGCGAGGAGGTGTCGACATCGATATGGGACCTGCCATTCCCGTCGATGGACGCCCTCAACGAGGCGTGCGCGGCCTTTCCGCAATCGCGTAACGTGACATTGGGGCTGGAGAACGGTTTCCTCGCGGTGAAGGATTCGATCAGCGTGGTCCTCGACCCGATCACGCAGCCGTTGTCATGGATGCTGGAGGGCTCGCTCTATGCGATCCTGAACACGCCCTGGTGGATCGTGATTCCGCTGCTGCTGGCTGTCGTCTGGATGGTCTCAAAGTCTTGGGGCCTGCTGGTCTTCGTGGCACTCAGCATCGGTGGCCTCGCCTTCATCGACTACTACAGCTACGCGATGCAGACGCTGGCGATCATCATGGTCTGCGCCTTCCTGTGCGTGTTGCTGGGGGTGCCCATAGGCATCGCCATGTCACGGTCAGACAGAATGCGCGCGGGGACAATACCGATCCTGGACATGCTCCAGACCCTGCCGCCTTTCGTCTACCTGATTCCGCTGATCTTCCTGTTCTCGGTGACCGAGCCCAAGCTCTACGGGATCGCGATCATCCTCTACGCCATCGTGCCGGTGATCCGCCTGACCGACCTCGGCATCCGAATGGTGGACGAATCGGTGATCGAGGCGGCCGAAGCCTTCGGCATGACCGACCGGCAAAAGCTTTATGGTGTGCAGATTCCGCTGGCGTTGCCCAACATCATGGCCGGCGTGAACCAGACCATCATGATGAGCCTCGCCATGGTCGTCATCGCCTCGCTGGTCTCGGCCCCGGGTCTCGGCGTTCTGGTGCTGCGCGGCATCAACAACCTCGAACTGGGCGTCGGTCTTGTCTCGGGCCTGGGCATCGTGCTGCTGGCGGTCATGCTCGACCGCACGACGAAAGCGGCCCTCGACCGCATCAACGCTGCGCAGAAGGGCTGACCCATGGGTGCATCCGAGAAGAAAACCAAGATCGCGATCCGCGACCTCTACAAGATCTTCGGGTCCGACCCCGCCAGCGTGCTGGACGAGGTCAGGGCCGGCATGGGCAAGGAGCAACTGCTGGAGACCCATCGGCATGTCCTCGGCCTCAACAACATTAACGTCGATATCAAGGAGGGCGACATCACGGTCATGATGGGGCTTTCGGGGTCGGGCAAGTCGACGCTGATCCGCCACCTCAACCGCCTCATCGAACCGACCGCGGGCGAGGTCGACCTCGACGGCGTGAACGTCGTCGACCTCAGCGAAAAAGAGCTGCGCCGCGTGCGCCGCGAAGAAATGTCGATGGTGTTCCAGCACTTCGCTCTGCTGCCCCACCGCACCGTCCTGGAAAATGCAGGGATGGCGCTCCACACGCGCGGCGTGCCCCGGGCCGAATACGAGAGCGAGGCCAGCAAGTGGCTGGACCGCGTCGGCCTGCATGGGGTGGGAGATCAGTTCCCGCACCAGCTGTCGGGAGGCATGCAGCAGCGCGTGGGCATTGCCCGGGCGCTGGCCTCGAACTCGCCGGTGATGCTTATGGACGAGGCTTTCTCGGCGCTCGACCCGCTTATCCGGACCGACATGCAAGACCTGCTGCTGGAGTTGCAGGCCGAATTGAAGAAGACCGTGGTCTTCATCAGCCACGACCTGGACGAGGCGCTCAAGCTGGCAGACCACCTGGTGATCCTGAAGGACGGCTACGTCGTCCAGCAGGGAGAACCGCAGGATATCCTGATGCGGCCCAACGACCCCTACATCGTGGACTTCATTTCCGACATCAATCGCGCCCGCGTCCTGCGCGTACGTTCGGTGATGGAGAAGACGGATCACCGCCCCGAGACCGCAGCGGGAGAAGTCGACTGGGATGACAACCTCGAATCCGTGATCGCGCGGTCCGAGGGGCAGACAGATCTAACCTATTGCGTGATGCGCGACGGCAAGCAGGTGGGAATCCTGAAGATGACCGAACTGGTCAAGGCACTTGTCCCGACGGCGGCGGCTGAGGACGGGCTGCGCTCCAGCGCGGCCTGAGCGCGCCACGCAGACCTTTTGGGGGAGAGGGCAATCATCCGCTTTCTCAGCAGCAATGGCTTTCCATTTCGCGCCCGCAGCGAAGTCCGTTTCCCGCCCTCCGCGCCGAAGGAAGGCCGAAGCGCTGCTCAAGCCGAATTCTGGAACGCGGCGGATGACAGCCCGCTCTTGCTATCGATTTGCGAGCGCAGGACGTCCGGCGGAATCGCCGGGCAGGGCGAAGGGCTCACGCTGGCGGTGAACTCGGCGGCGCGGGCGGATCGGGGAAAGGAGCTGATCCTCGAGGAGCTCGGTGATCTTCTGAAGCCGCCACTGACTGGCCTCCGGACGGTCGATCAGTTGATGGCCGAGCCCCGCACGGCGCCGCAAGCCCAAGCGATACCCCCTGACATTGCGCGGAAGATCGCGCACGAGCATCTCGACCGGCATTACCGCGACGCGTTGGATCAACCGATTCCGGCGCTTGGCAACAAGACTTCCCGCCAGGCCGTCCGCAGCGCTGCGGGCCGGCGGAAGGTCGTCGAGTGGCTGAAGCTGATCGAAAATCGTAGCGCGAGCCAGACCGGCTCCCCGCTCGCCGAATAGGACTTCGGCTGGATGTGGGTCGAGCTCGGGCTGTCAGACGACCGCATCTGACGCCCAAGTTTACTGGAGGTCGCGGCCCAGAGCAGGACTTCCTGCGTCACCGCCGGCCGCTGCGCGGCGGCGCTGGTTGCGGCTGTTCGTGCGCAGTGCAGCGAGATCGTGCCTATTCAGCGGTAGACAATGTCGACGCGGTCGAAGGCTGCGTTCGTGTGGTCCTCTCGGAAAAACGTGTGATCAGACTTCAGCCGGTCCGCCGCCTCTTCGGTGAAGCGCATGATGTCCGCGATGAAAAGGTCGCGCGGGCTCGCCGCCGCGACGATGGCGGGTTCGACGTCGTAGTCGATCTCGCCCAGGTCGTCGGACAGAGCATGCGCCTGCGCCAGTGCGGCGCCGCAGACGCGGACGTAGTCCCTCCAAGTCTTGCCGCTCAGCTCGCCGAGGTCGATGTCGTCGCGGAAGGGCGCCCGCTCGCGGGTCATGAAGCTCTCGCCGTCGATCTCCACGGCGCCGTAGAAGACGTCGCCGTGCGCGAGCTGCACCGTTTGACCGTGGAGGATCCGGTCGGCCTTGTCGCCCGCTTGGAAGTCCGAGGGCGGCGTCAGGCCCTCGAGCGCGGACCGGCGCGCGCGCTTGAACTCGATGATGAGGTCGTCGGTGGCATCCTTCGACCGCCCCTTGATGAGCACGTAGTAGCGCGGCAGGCCGAGGGAGGCGGTGCCCTGTCCGTGGCGGACGCAGACGTTCTTGACGCGCAGCTCGCCGGCGCGGTCCGGCACGTCGATGCCCTTGTCCTTCGCGAGGCGCTTCAGCGCCTTCTGGAACTTCCCGATCTCGCTTGAGAGGGGCTGCAGCTCGTCGTCCGGGCGGAAGCCGCGCCCGGAGGGCTTGAGGTAGTCGTCCCAGAGCCACTCGCGCCGCTCCTCCCAGACCTCCTTAAAGAGGCGGCGGATCACCTAAGGCGAGTTGTCCATCCGGTAGGCGTCGTTCTTCTCGGTCGCCCGCTCGGCATAGGCCTGCATCGCGTCGAGATAGCCCGCGATGAAGGCGCGCACGAGCTTGCGGCGCTTCTTGCGCTTCATGCCGGCCACCTGGCGCGCGGCGATCCAGAAGCCGACGGCGCCGCGCTTCAGGTCCCAGGTGAAGGGGGCGTAGTTCGTCTCGTCGAAGTCGTTAACGCCGAAGATCGGCGCCCCGTTCTCGTCCGGCATGATGCCGAAGTTCTCAGGATGCACGTCGCCCAGGGCCATGACCGTCGGCATGTGCGCGTATTGCCCCACCATGTCGCGGTAGAACAGAAGCGCGGTGCCCCGGAAGGACTTGAAGATGTCACCCGCCAACGCGTCGAACTTCTCCCTCGCGCCGTAGGAGCGTTGCGCGATCCTCGCGGCATGATCCTCGCGCAGCGTCGAGCGAACGTGCTCGCGCCGGGCCTGTTCGGTGAGCAGGACCGGAGGCACGACCTGCTCGCCCGCGGCGATGCGACGGGCGAGATCCCGCAGGCTCTCGACTCTCCCCTCCGCCACTTTCGACGGGCTCGCGCCGGCCGCATGATCGTTGCCCGACGCTGTGGTACGCTTCGCAGCCACGTCTCGGCTTCCATCGGTTGACTGACGCAACGCCAGCTATGCCAAGCTGTTCGTAGGCTCCGACCCAAGAAGCAAGAAGTCGATGACAGCGGAGGATCCCCGAGCCTTCGCGGCGACGAAGGAGCAGACGGGGGGCACCACGAACTCATTGAAGCTATAAGCGAGGTCGGCCCAGCGCTGCCGCTGGCCGCCGCGAGCGAGTGCCGCGCTGCCGCATTGTTCTCGGACATTCGTGCCGGGTGCAGCGGTGCCGGCCTCGACGTCGAAGCGATGAGAACGCTGCCCGCATGATGCCTGTCGAAAGACGCACTCGAAGTGACTCGTAGCGATCAGCCGTATTAGTTCAGCCTGAACAAAGCGGATGTCTCTGATTTCGCACGATAAGGCGCAATTTCTCGTGGCTCCTGATTGCAGGTATTCGTAGAATTCCGGCGGGAACCCTGCGATTTCGGATGCGCCGATGAAACCGAAGACCCGCCACCCCGAACAGGATGATCTGCTGCGGCCGCGCCTGGTCGACCTGATCGACATGCGCCACGAGCTGGTGAAGCTCGAGGCGCTGATCGACTGGGAGTTCTTCGAGCGGGAGTGGGCAGGGTTCTTCCCGTCCGGCAAAGGGCGACCGGCGACGTCGCCGCGGCTGGTGGCGGGGCTGCTCTATCTCCAGCACGCGTTCGCCCTGTCGGACGAGGCGGTGGTCGCGCGGTGGGTCGAGAACCCGTACTACCAGCATTTCTGCGGTGAGACTTTCTTTCAGCATCGTCCGCCGATCGATCCGTCCTCGCTCACCCGCTGGCGCCAGCGCATCGGCGAAGAAGGTGTGGAGTGGCTGCTGACCGCGACGATCGAGGCCGGTCGCGCCTCGGGAACGGTCAAGGACCAGAGCATCGAGAGGGTGTCGGTCGACACCACGGTCATGGAGAAGAACATCGCCCACCCGACCGACGCCCGGCTCTACGAGACGGCGCGGCGGAAGCTGGTGGCGCTCGCCGCCGAGGCCGGGATCGAGCTGCGGCAGAGCTATGCGCGCCTGGCGCCGCGGCTGGCGGCGAAGGCCGGCAGGTACGCCCACGCCCGTCAGTTCAAGCGGATGCGCAAGGCGCTGCGCACGCTCAAGGGCTACACCGGCCGGGTCATGCGCGATCTCCGCCGCCGGCTCGAGGACATCCCGGAAGGGCCGCTGCGGGAGCGCATCCTCGACATGCTGGTCCTGACTTCGCGGCTCTTGCACCAGCAGCCGAAGGACAAGAACAAGCTCTACAGCCTGCACGAGCCGGAGGTCGACTGCATCTCCAAGGGCAAGGCGCGGGTGCGATACGAGTTCGGCACCAAGGTCAGCGTCGCCGCCACCACCCGCGAGGGCTTCCTCGTCGGCATGCGGGCGCTGCCGGGCAACCCCTACGACGGCCACACCCTCGCCGAGGCTCTCGAGCAGGTCGAGGTGCTGACCGATCGCCGCCCGTCCCTCGCCGTCGTCGACCGCGGCTATCGCGGGCACGGCGTCGAGACCACGCGCGTGCTGCTCAGCGGCACCCGCAGGGGGCTTACGCCGCCGCTCGCCAAGCTCCTGCGCCGCCGCAGCGCCATCGAGCCGGAGATCGGCCACATGAAGACCGACGGGCGGCTGACGCGCTGCCCGCTGAAGGGAACCACCGGCGACGCGCTCTTCGCCGTCCTCTGCGCCTGCGGCCACAACCTCCGCAAGATCCTCGCCCACCTGAGGGCCTTTTGGGCCCTCCTGATCGCCGCCATTCTCGGCGCGCTCAGACCCGACTGCACCCCCAAGGACAGTGTTGCCGCCGCCTAATCGGATTGTTCAGGCTGAACGTATTAGTCTGGTCGCATGGGGAGCTCATTTCAGGATGGTCGGCTCTCTCCGGCCGCCCTCGAAGCCGGAGGCGGCTGGCGCTTGTTCATGCGCCAGGCGCCCCGAGCCGCCACAAGCTATGACGGACCCGTAGATGGGCCCTTCTCGACGCGATTTCCGCGCGCGGCTCTCGGTCGGGCCTTTCAGCTCGCCAAGACGGGCGATCCGGCCTCGGCGCGACGACAATTCGATCTGTGCGTCGCCGCGCTCATGGATCGGTTCGAGGCGAACCCCGCGCTCGCTGCAGACAGGCTGCTCGTGGACACTCACATCGCGGTCTACGAGGACAAGTCGTTCAGCGCGCAAGACGCCTATCGATTGCGCCAGCTTCTGCAGACCTTGCCTCAATCCGACCTGATCGGGCAGGCGCTGGCGTGCAATCACCTCTCCACCATCGCGCTCCATCTCGGTGACTTCGACCGCGCGCAGGACTACGCGGAACAGGCTGCGCGGCTTTTCCGGAATGGCGACGCGGAGTTCGGTTCGCTGCATCTCCACACCCATCTCGGCCAGATCAAGCTGATGCGGGGAGATCTCGAAGGCGCGGAGGATCAGTACCGCGAGATGGAAGAGGCGCTGTCGCGCCTGCCGGGCAACCCGCACTGGCTGATAGCGGCGGGTCGCGTGCTGCGGGCGGAGGTCGCCTACGAGATGGACGACCTCGACCGCTCCTCCCGACTGATGGATCGCGCGCTCGACAGCGTGGAGGAGCGGGAAGGCTGGATCGATATTCTCGCCTCCGCCTATCGCGTCCAGACGAGGCTGGCCTACGCCGAGGCCGGGCTTCCGGGCGCCCTGACCGCCCTCACCCATGCCGAACGGATCGCGCGCGAACGAGGAATGCCGCGACTGCTGCATCTTGTGCAGCTCGAGCGGGTGCGGGCGCTGACCCTGTCGGACGAACCGGAAGCGGCGCTGAAGGTGCTGCATGACATCGGCGTCAATCCGGACCGCCTAAGCCTCGATGACGGCGACGACTGGGCGCTTCGCCAGGGCGCCACAATCGTGGCGCTGGCGCGCTGGCTGGTTCGGACGCGCCGCGCGCAGAAGGCGCTCGATCTCATCGGGTCGGCGGAGGATTTCGCGATCCGAGGCGGACAGCTCCTGTCGCTCGCCAAGCTTCGCGTCATCTCCGCTGCAGCGCACTGGAGGTTGCGGGCGCCCACCGCGGCGACCGGCAATCTGCTCAGCGCGATACGGCTTCTGGGGCGGCAGCCGTTCAGGCGCTTCATTCTGGACGAAGGGCCCGACGCGCAGGCGATCGTGCAGGCGGCGCTCGACGGAGATCACGTCGCGGTCCAGCCTTCGCCCGAGCAACGACGCCGGCTGAGCGAACTGGCGCATTTCTGGGCGATCCGCGGAGCGGAAGGGCGCGCCGGATCGCGCGCGCGGCGGCGAAAGCCTGCGGCGACGGTATCTCGAACTTCTGGCGCTCGGGCATTCGAACAAGGAGATCGCCCGCACCATGGGCGTGACGGTGGATACGGTGAAGTACCACCTGAAGAAGATCTTTCACGATCTGCGCGCGGAGAATCGCACGCGCGCCGTGCAGCGGGCGAGAGACCTCGGACTCCTGAAGAGTTGACTACCCGAATGGGTAGTCGTCGCGCCGTGCGTCTGTCCTGCATCCTTTCCCCATCGAACCGGCGGAGAAAGCCGCATGTCAGCTCGCATCACGAGCGTTCACGTCATCACGCCGATCATCACGAGCGGTTTCCGAGATGAGAGCTGGCTGGACGCCGCCTGCCCCGCGGGATGTGAACTGACGCGCGCGTTTCTAGAACGCGGGCCGGCTTCGGTGGAATCGGCGGTGGACGAGGTGCTTGCGGCGCCGGGCGTCGTTGACGCGTCCCTGCAAGCGGCGGCGGATGGCGCGGACGCGATCGTCATCGACTGCATGCTCGACCCTGGTCTCGACGCGGCGCGCGAGGCGACCGGCTGTCCCGTCATCGGCTGCGGCGAGGTGTCGTTCCGATGCGCGGCGGAGAGCGGGCGCTTCAGCGTCGTGACGGTCCTCGATCGGCAGGCGCGGGCGTTCCGTATCGCTCGCGATGGCGCTGGGGCTTGGCGGAAAGCTAGGCTCCGTCCGCGGCATCGGGGTTCCGGTGCTGGAGCTGGAGACCGATCGAAGAACGCTCGATCGAGGCGACGATCCGCGAGGCCCGCGCCGCCGTCGACGAAGACGGCGCCCAGGCCCTCGTCTTCGGCTGCACCGGCATGCTGGGCTTCGGCGAGGAGGTGGCGGCGGCGCTCGGCGGGCGCGCCGTCGTGATCGACCCCCTGCCACTCGCCATCGAGGTCGCGTTCGAAGCGGGCCGGGCGGGCGCGCGACCGGAGGGCTACCCGCCGCCCGAACGCAAGCGGATCGCTGGCTTTGGCGGCTGGCGGGCGCTCGACTCCGCGATCAATTCGGAGGCAGGCGGATGAGCGAAGCGACCGCGACCTCCGCGCCATCCCGTATCGGCCTGCCGGGCGTCCAGCAGCAACAGCTCAAGTGGCTGCTGGTCGTGCCGCTGATGATCTTCTTCACGATCTTCTTCGTGATCCCCGTCGGGCTGATGTTCGCAAAGTCGTTCAACCCGGCAGCGGTCGGGCAGGTCGCGCTGACGACCGAGTTCTCGCTCGAGAACTACGTCCGCTTCTTCAGCCGGTCGAACTACCTGCTCGCCGCGGGACGGTCGGTCCTGCTGGGCGTCATCGTCGCCGCGGTCACGCTGGTCGTGGCGTATCCGATGGCCTTCGTCATCGCCAAGACCGAGCATCCGGGCCGGATCACCGCGCTGCTAATCCTGGTCCTCGCCGCCATGCAGCTCGACATGGTCATCCGCCTCTACGGCATGATGGTGATTCTCGGCGACAACGGTCTGATCAACCAGATGCTGCTGGCGCTCGGCCTGACCTCCGAGGACGCGCCGGTGCAGCTGATGTACAACTTCTTCGGCGTCGTTCTGGGGCTCGTCCAGTTCGCCATGCCGTTCATGATACTTACGCTGGTCGGCGTGATCCGCGGCATCAATCCGAGCCTCGAGGAGGCGGCGCGGTCGCTCGGCGCGTCGCGCTGGCGCGCGTTCTTGCGGGTGACGCTGCCCATGTCGATGCCCGGGATACTTTCGGGATCGCTCCTGGTGTTCGCGCTCTCGATCTCGTCCTACATCGTGCCGGCGCTGATGGGCGGCTTCCGCGTGGGGGTCCTGCCGATCCACATCTTCCAGCAGGTGGCCGAGAGCGCGCGCTTCCAGTTCGGCGCGACGATCGCGGTGATCCTGTTCCTGCTCAGCGCCGCAGCGGTCGCGACCTACCTGCGCGTCGGCGGCAGCCGGTCCGGAGGGCTCGCCTGATGGAGCGGCGCGTCCCCCTGACGCCGAGATCGACTGCGTCATGATCGGAACGACGCAATTCACCAACGCGGTGATCGCCCGGCGCGCGCTGTTGCCTGTCGGGATCGTCAGGCTCGCGCTGCCGGCGACGTCCGCCATACCGCCGCTGACCGACTGGCCGAAAGACCTGGTCGACGCGATCGGGCGCAACGTGACCCTGGTCCGCGGCGGCTACGAGTTCGACGGACGAGAGATCGCGCCGCTCGACGAGAGCGCGGTGGCCGACGCTGCGCGCGCGATGCGGGCGGCCGGTCTGCACGCGGCCGCCGTCACGTCGGTATTCTCGCCAGTGAATGGCGACATGGAGCGTCGGGCGGCCGAGATCATCAGGAACGAGGTTCCCGACATCGCCGTCTCCCTCTCCTGCGAGTTGGGACAGTTCGGCCTGCTGCCGCGGGAGAACTCGACGATCATCAACGATCGCTCGCCGCGCTCGCCGCGCGCGTCGTCGAGGCGATCCGCCGCGCGCTGCATCAGCTTGGCCTCGATGTGCCGCTCTTCATCAGCCAGAACGACGGCACCCTGATGCGGGCCGAGGATGTCGAGCGCTACCCGGTCCTGACTTTCGCGTCCGGTCCCACGAACTCGATGCGGGGCGCGGTTCACCTCGCCGGCATCGCGGACGCGATGGTGGTCGATATCGGCGGCACGACGTCGGACATCGGGATGCTGCGCAGGGGCTTCCCCGGCAGTCGACGCATTTCGTCGACGTGGGCGGGGTGAAGACCAACTTCCGGATGCCCGACGTTCTGGCGGTCGGTCTAGGCGGCGGCAGCATCGTGCGGGAGGACGGTCGGAGGGTCGGCCCCAATTCCGTGGGCTACGAACTGACCAAGCGGGCGCTCTGCTTCGGCGGTGACACGCTGACTGCGACCGACGTGGCGGTCGCCGGCGGCTGGGCCGAGGTCGGCGACGCGGAGCGGGTCACAGGTGTCCCGAAATCCACCATCGCCGCCGCCCGCGAGGAGATGCGACGGCTCATCGACGTCAATGTCGAGCGGATGAAGACCGAGGCCCGCGATCTGCCGCTGCTGATCGTGGGCGGCGGATCGATCCTGATCGACTGGCCGGTGCAATCCGTGTCCGAGGTCGTGCGGCCCGAGCATTCGTCGGTCGCGAACGCCGTCGGCGCCGCGATTGCCCAGGTCTCCGGCGAGGTCGAGCGAGTCATCGCGATCGACCGAGCGCAACCGCGAGGAGGTGCTCGAGGACGCCCGCGCCGAGGCCCGGGGCAACGCGGTCCGCGCCGGCGCGACGGAGGCGAGCGTCGAGATCATCGAGGTCGAGCAGGTGCCGATCAGCTACCTGCCCGGCAACCCGTCGCGCCTTCGCGTCAAGGCCGTCGGAAACCTTCGCGATCTGACCCGGAGCTTGCGCATGAAACTTCGACTGGACGAGGTGGACGATCTCTGCACCGGCGCGGCGTTTCTCGGCGCGGGGGGCGGCGGCGACCCGTATATCGGCGGCCTGATGGTCAAGGACGCGCTGAAGAGCGGCCGCAGCATCGAGATCGTCGACCCCGACGCGCTGGACGACGACGTCCTCGTCATTCCGACCGCGATGATGGGCGCGCCGACGGTGCTGCTGTCGAGAAGATCCCTCTGGGGAGGAGCCGATCCGGCGCGCTGCGCGCGGTCGAGGCGGCGCTGGGGCGCAAGGCGGACGCCACGATGCCGACCGAGGTCGGCGGGATCAATTCGACGATCCCGCTCTTCGTCGGCGCGCAACTGGGCATCCCTGTCGTCGACGCCGACGGACAGGGCCGGGCGTTTCCCGAACTGCAGATGGAGACCTTCGCGATCGAGGGCGTCGCCGGCACGCCGATGGGCATCGCCGACGAGAAGGGCGATTTTGCGACGATCATGACCGACGACCACAAGCGCATGGAGTGGGTAGCGCGCGGCATCACGATCCGCTTCGGCGGGACCGCCTACTTCGCCAATTACCCGATGAGCGGCGCAGAGGTGAAGCGCGCCTCCGTCAAGCACACCCTGACGCTTGCTAGGAAGATCGGCCGCATCATCCGCACCTCGCGCGCCGCGAAGCGCGACCCCTTCGAGGAGCTTCAGTCCTTCATCGCCACGACAAGCTATTCCGTCGCGCGCCGCATCTTCGCCGGCAAGATCGTCGACCTGGAGCGGCAAACGAAGGAGGGCTTCACGCTCGGCCGCGTGAAGATCGAGACCGATACCGGACGGGGCGAGGCCTGCACGATCTCCTTCCAGAACGAGAACCTGGTGGCGCGGGCGGGCGAGGACGTCCTCGCCGTCGTACCCGACATCATCTCGATCCTGGACGCCGAGACCGCGATCCCGATCACCAACGAGACCTTGCGCTACGGCCAGCGCGTCGCAGTCTTCGCCGTGGGCGTGCCCGAGATCATGCGCTCCCCCGCCGCGATCGCGCAGTTCGGCCCCGCCGCTTTTGGACTGGATGAGGTCTATCGACCGCTGGCGCCGTCCGCGTAGGCACTGAATTTCAGCGCGGCTTCGGCTCTCGAATTAGAAACAGGCCGAACGCCGCAGCGCCATCAAGGCAGCGCAAATATGACTGCGTTGCGCTGTGCGCGCGAGGCCAACCGGTTATGGAAAGTCCTTGTGAGGCGGCGGAATTACGAGCGGCGGGGCGCTCCGGCGCGGCAGAGAGAAGCTCGCACGTGTGGGGCCGGCCGGAGTCGCCAGGACCTCCGCCGAGGCCCCGCTCGACAATCTCGTTCCGGCGAGTTTGGTCAGTTGATCGCGGCCCTTTGCTGACTTCCGCCGCGGTATCGTGGTCGCCGCGTCACAGCGGGGATAGCTGCCATCCAGCAAGCGTCAACGCTCGGCATGGAGCGCGAGTGGCGCCAGCGGCGCCGCGTCCACGTGGGCGGGCCGGCACGTCGCGACCATTCTGAGCCTCTATCGGTTCCCAGCCATACGCGGATCGCTCCTGAGGCCTTGGCTATCGCTGGTCGGGCGCGAGGCATTCGCAAGGAGCGGCGCGGTGTCTGTGCCGGATCCGAGGCGGTGCGGACAAAAGAGCCTGACATACTCCGTTGCCGCGGGGTAGCGGGTGCGCCAGATGCGGGTCGCGCCGTCAGACCCCCACTCCGCTTCGAGCGTCATGCCCGGCACGTCCTCGCGGACGAGGATGCCCTTGGTGTCCCACACGTCGATCGCGGTTCCGTCGCGCGTGTGGCCGACGCCGTCGCCGCAATAGTCCGCACGCACCATGCGGACGCAGGCCTGGTGGAGATCGCGCATGCCTGCCTCCCAAGGGTGATAGCCCCAGACAACGCACTTGCCGATCGCGCCGTCGACGCAGGCCATGGTCAGCCCACCGGAGCTCCATGCGCTTTGCGCACTCCAGCTCCCGGCGAGCGGGATCACGGCCACCGATGCGCCATCGACGGTGCCGCAGAGCGGTCCTTGCTCCGTCTCCAGGACATAGAGACTGTAGCGCCCGAGATCCCGCACTGCAGTGATCCGTGCGCCGATCGCGCCCGTGTTGGAGAAGAGGCGGATCAGTAGCGCCGGCGGCGGGACGGCCTGATGGCCCCGACGCCGCCGCGATGCCGACGAAGACGAGCGGGAGAAAGATCAGCGCAATCGTCTTCGATTTGAGGGGGCGGCGACGCCGACCCCTCATCTCATTCACTGGCGGGGACAAGACGACCCCCGGAGGCGACGAGCGCGCCGCCGGCGCCCTCGACCGCGTGAAGCGCGGCACCGTTAAGCTGCAATCCGTTGAGCGACAACGCGTTCGCGCGGCCACGCGAACCGGGGCTCGGCTCGGTCGGGCCGTAAGCCGCGGCGAGCGCGTAGATGCAAAGGCCGAACGCGGCGGCGGAAGAGAATGCGGCGGTTCTGGTCATGATCGTGTCCTTCATTGAGGGTTGCAGGTCTGGGGTGGGCTGGCGGCCGCAAGCGGTCACCAGCCATGGCGCATCGGTTCGTGGCGGCGGAGAACGCGGCCGACCGACCCGCATTCGGGCAGGCCGATATCGCGGCGGAGATGGTCGCTTAGCGAGCGATGGCCGTCATCGCCGCGCCCGTGCTTCCGAGGGGGAGAACAGCATCCGCATCAAGCGTCTGCTTGGCGTGGTCTTCATCGTGGTCCTCATCGGGTTCGTTTCTGATGAGGAGACACTCGGCCCACGCCGTTAAGCGGCGCGGCCGGATGACGTGAAACCGGCGTGAAATGCGGCCTTGGGCCTCGCGCATACCTGCTTGGCGACTTGGGCGGCAGCGTTGTCTATACTCGCCGGCGCGCGGTGTTTCTGACCGCGCGAGCGAGTACCACCCGATCCCCGGCGCAGCCCCTGGCTGGCCGGCATCCCGTTGGAGCACCGCCGACCATGGCACGGCTCGAGATACGGCTCTTCGGTCATTTCGAGGCGCGCCTCGGCGGCGCCCCGGTCGAGATGCCGACGCGGCAGACGGCGCTTCTTCTCGCACTCGTGGCGCTGGAGCCGGATCGGCCGACAAGTCGCGCGGAGTCTGGCGGCCTTGCTCTGGCCCTCGCGCGAGGAGGAGCAGGCGCGAACATCGCTGCGCCAGGCGCTCTACCGGCTGCGGACCGCGCTGTCGGACGCGGAGCCGTTTCCTCTCGAGATCACGCCACGCTGGGTGCGCTTGTGCGCCGACCGCGCGGACATCGACGCGGCCGCCCTGTCCGCAGCGGAAGAGGATCCCGACGCGCTGGAACGGGTCCTGCAGCGGATGTCGGGCGCACCGCTGGAGGGCCTCGAACCTTCGGGCGACGAGCTCGAGACCCGCCTCACGACGGAACGGACGCGCCTGCGGCGCCTGCTCTCCGAGGCGCTCGCGACTCTGTCTGCCGCGCGGCTGGCGGAGAGGCGCTTTGCCGATGTCGAGGCGGCCGCCGGCCGCAGCCTCGCGCTCGACCCGTTCGACGAGGCGGCGCTGCGCAACCTGATGTCGGCGCTCGCGCACCAGGGACGGCGCAACGCCGCGCTCGACGCATATCGCCAGGCGGCCGAACGGCTGCGGACGGAGCTTGCCGTCGCACCCCAGGAGGAGACGACGGCGCTCTGGCGGGACCTGCGCCAGAGGCCGTCGCTCCGACGAGAGGCGGAGCGGCCCGTGCCGACCGGCGATCCAGCGCCGGTGGGCCCGGCAACGCCGGCGGACCGGCCTGCGGAACCCTCGACCGGCGGACGGCACATGCGCCACGTGGCGGTCCTGCACCTCGTTGTCCCGGCGCTTCAGACGGCGCTCACCGATCCTGACCCGGAAGCGGCCGAGGCCGCTGTCCGGCCGACGCTGGAGAGGATCGCGACGGCGGCGACACGCGCCGGGGGCTCTCGCCTCGGGGGAGCCGGGGCGGAGCTCGCGTTCGCGTTCGGCGCGACGACCTCGCAGGAAAGCCCGGCACTCTCGGCAGCATTGCTGGCCCTCGACCTGCGGGACCTCTCGCCGTCCTGCGGCATTCACGCCGGCGACGGTCTGGCCGGGAAGGATTGGGGGCAGGGGCTGGTCGCACAGGTCGCCCGCCAGCTCGCCCTCGCCGCCGCACCCGGCGAGATCCGCCTCGGACCCGCGGCCGAGGCGGAGTGTCGCGGCGCCCTCGACCTCGCCGAGCGCGATCTCGTCGATCTGCCGGGCACGGACATGAGCCTTGCGTCCTGGAGCGTCAGTGGAGTCGGCGCCCGCGCCGGGTGGGCCGCCCGCCGCGCCCGTGGTCTCAGCCGCTTCGTCGGGCGTGCGGAAGAACTGGCCGAACTGGAGCGGAACGCCGAGCGCGCCCGCACGAGCGGCCGGGTCGTCGTGGTGATCGGCGAGCCTGGACTGGGCAAGTCGCGCCTTGTCCACGAATTCCTCGGCCGCCGCGACGGGGCACGTGTCTTCCGTGCGGATTTCTCGCAACTTGGCAGCGGAAGCGGCCTCGTCGCTCTCGGGGGCCTCGTCCGCACATGGCTGGAACTGCCTGCCGAAGCGACGGCGCGCGAGGTCCTGGCGGGCGCGAAGGAAAAACTCGGCGGCGACGGCGTGGAGCTGGTGCCCGCCGTCGCCGTCCTGCTTGGATTGGCGGACCACGCAGGCGATTGGGCGCAGAAGTCGGGCGAGCGCCGCCGCCACCTGCTGGTCGAGACGATGCGCCTCCTTCTCGCCCCCGGGTCGGAGCAGGCGCAGACGATCCTGGTCGTCGAGGACGCGCACTGGGCCGACGCCGAGAGCGCGGACATCCTCGGTCATCTCGTGGCGACCCTCGGCGCGACGCCGGTTCTGGTGATCGTCACCTGCCGGCCGGAGTTCCGCCAGGACTGGATCCGCCTGCCGCACGTCCGCGAGATCCGCCTCGAGGGGCTCGCACCCGACGCCGCCGGCGCGCTGGTCGAGGCGCTCGCCGGCGAGAGGCCGGACCTCGCTCTGCGCAAGCGCCTGTCCGAGGATGCCGGCGGCGTGCCCCTCTACATCGAGGAGGTGCTGCGCGCGCTGGAGGATGCCGGCGACCTCGGCCCTATGGGCGGCGCCGGGACCCGTGACGCTCGGAGGCCTGCACATCCCGCCGTCGATCCGGGGGGTGCTGTCGCTGCGGATCGACCGCCTCGCCGAAAGCGACCGGAGCGTGCTGCAGGCGGCCTCGATCATCGGGCCAACGGTACCGGGCGACATGCTGGCGCGGCTCACCGGCCTGTCCGACGATGCCCTCTCCGCCTCGCTCGACACCCTCGCCGAGGCGGACCTGCTCCTGCCCACAGGCGGCTTTCCCGCGCGCCGCCTGGTCTTCAAGCACGCGCTTACGCTGGAGGCCGCCTATCGGAGCATCCTGCCGTCCCGACGCCAGGCGATGCACCGCGCCATGCTCGAGCTCTGTCGCGAGGCATACGCCGACGACGCCGACGAGCATGTCGAGGAGATGGCGGACCACGCCCGCTTCGGCGGCATGTGGAGCGATGCCGCCGATCTGTGCAAGCGCGCCGCGATCCAGGCCGAGGCGCGGTCGTCCTATCATCGCGCCGCGCTGTTCTACGATCGGGCTCTGGACGCGCTGGGACGGCAGCCCCAGACCAACCGGCTGCGCCTGGAGCAGGCAGACATCCACTGCCGGATGCGCCCCGCCCTCTGGATGACCGGAGAATACGACCGGGTGGTTCAGGGTCTCGCGCGCGCCGAGCAGATGAGCGAGGAGGCAGGGGACCAACGGCTCCTCGCCGAGATCCGGGCACAGCGCGCCTACTTTCACTCGACCGACGGGCGCTTCGACGACGGGCTGGAGCTCTGCCGCATGGCCGACGCGGCGGCGCGGGGCATCGACGACGCGCTGCTGCACGCCGAGATCGCGGCCGCCCGGTGCCAGTTGCTGAGGTTCCGCGGCAAGTACCGCGACGCCATCCGCGCGGTCGAAGAGCATCTGCCCGTCTGGACCGGAGAGCATCGGCACTACCGAGGCCTGCAGCTCGCGACGAGAGCGGTCTATGTCCACAGCCATCTCGCGGCCTGCCGGGGCGGCCTCGGGCAGGATGACGCGGCGCACGCCACCACGCCGAGACGGCTGTCGCCATCGCTCGTGAAACCGAGCGCCCGGCCGATCTCTACATCGCGATGTTCCACCTCGGGCAAGTCGCGCTCGATGCGGGCCGGCCCGAGGAGGCTCTGACGCACTTCGAGAAGGCGTCCGAGATCGCGCGGACCTCGGATCTGTTCTACTTCGCGATCTGGGCGAAGCCGAACATTGCAGAGGCGCTGCTGGCGATGGGGCGGGTCGGCGAGGCTCTTCCCCTCCTGCAGGACGAGGACGCGGGCTACGGCGTCGTCCACGACCTGATCCGGGCGCAGTGGCTGGCGGCACTGGCCAAGGGGCTGTCGCTCAGCGGTGATCGGGGTGGCGCGGAGAGCAAACTTCGGGAGGTTCTGGATGCGGCGCGGCGGATGCAGCAGCCGCACTTGGAGCAGTTGGCGCTGAGGCGCCTCGCCATGACGGCGGTCCGTGATGCCGGGGCGGCGGAGGACCTACTCCATCGGGCGCACACGATCGCCACGCGGGAAGGCTACGCACCTGACGTGTCCCGCATCCGGGCCCGCGCGGCCGAGCTTGGCGTCGGCCTGCCGGAGTTGTTCGATGACAGACCCCGCAGGGCCAGAGGAACGCCCGCCCCGGCGAACGGGGCGGGCGGCCGGACGTGAACCGCCCGGTTCAGAGCCTGTCGAAGGCCGGCAGCTCGAGATCGCCCAACCAGTGCGCCTGGAAGGCCTCTCTTGCGTGTCTTGCGCGATGCCTGGTTTGGTCCTCGCCATATAAGATTCTCGACCTGCCAGAGGCCCCAGAGCGCCCAGCCGTCGCGCGGCGCCTTGGCCAGGGCCGCGCGGAACGCCGACCGCGCCTCGTGCGGGCGGCCCGCTTCGAGCAGCACCGCGCCAAGCGTGCGGCGGACGGGCGCGTACCAGTAGGACGGCTCCATGTAGGCGATCCCGTCCTCGAGCTCCGCCGCCACCTCGAGATGGTGGATCGCGGCGTCCCAGTTTCCCTGCACCTGTTCGATCCGCCCCTCGAGGTGGTGCTTCGCGACGCCAAGGAGGTCGCGCGCCGGCAGGTACTGGGCCTCGAGACCGTCGAGGTCGGCGGTCTCGATCAGCGTCTCGATGGCCCGCGCCTGCTCCCACGCCTCCTCGATCCGTCCCGCGCGAGCCAGCGCCGTGCCGCGGGCGTAGTGCCAGAACCCCTGGACGAGCGGGAACTCGTCCGACGGCTTCTCCAGCGCCAGGATCGTCTCGGGGTCGCTGAACTGGGCATGCACCGTGAACGGCGCCGTGCGGATCGCCTGGACCCAGGCGAGGTCGGCCGAGACCTCGTCCGACGTGATCTCGTCCAGCCGGTCGGCCGCGGCGAGAGCATCCTCCGCCAGCCCCGCCGACTGCGCTCCCACGAGGAGGAAGTGCACGTTGTGCGGGTAGTAGCCATAGCGGTAGAGCTCGCTCGCGGCCTCTCCGGCACGGCCGAGGAAGGCCTCGTCCGCGGCGATGGCGTCGCGGTTCACCTCGATCGAGTCGGCGTAGCGGCCGATCCGGTTGTAGATGTGCGCCGGCATGTGCACGAGATGCCCCGCCGACGGGACAGAGCCGGCCAGCCGGTCGGCCGCGTCCTCGGCCCGCCCCGGGTCCGCCGATGCCTCTACCGCATGGATGTAGAGATGCAGCGCGGCGGGATGGTCGGGCGAGAGCGTCAGCGCGTGCTCGAGCGTCGCCACGATGTCACCACCGCGACCCTTCGGCGTCACGCCGTCCGCCTTCCAGTAGTCCCACGGCTGCTGGTTCATCAGCGCGTCCGCGAAAATGACCTGCACGTTGACGTCGTCCGGAAAGGCTTCGGCCGCCGCTTCCATGAGATCGGCGAAGTCCGCCCCGCCGTCCTCGCCAGCGTAGCGCGCGGCCAGGGCCTTGGTCAGCGCGACCTCGACCGGCGCCGAGGCGAGGCCCGCCGCGATGCTTGACGCCTCAATCGCACGCGCCTCGTTCTCGGGGTGCATCCCGTCGTTCAGGTTCGGCCCGAGCGCGTAGGCCTCGCCCCAGTAGCACATGGCGCAGTCGGGGTCGGCCTTCTGCGCCTCGCGGAAGGCGCGGACGGCCTCGGCGTGGTTGAAGCCCCAGAGGTGGCCGAGGCCCTGGTCGAACCAGTCCTGGGCGAGGCTGCTCGACGTCTCGATCGTCATGCCGAACTCGCCGAGCCCATCGACCATGACGGGCGCACCCTGGTCTGGCGCGGAGCTTTCGGCATGGCCGACGCCGGGGCCGAAGAGCTCGGTCTTGCGCTGCGCGTGCTCCTCGTGGGCCGCGACCGGAAGCGCGACGACGCTGGCGAGCAGGGCCGCGCGAATGGAAAAGCGGAACATCTCGTGTTCTCCTTTGGTCTGGTGGTGGTCAGGCCGCCGCGTGGGCGCCCGCGACGGCGTCGGCGATGCAGCCGACATGCCGGTGGTCGGTGCCGCAGCAGCCGCCGAAGATGGTGAGGTTGGGCAATTGCGCCTTGAGGCGCGCGTAGTCTCGCGCCAGCTCGTGCGGGTCGCCGCTATCCAGCGCCTCGGCCTCGTCGAGTTCGGCGTGGCTGAGGCGTGAGGCATTGGCGCGGATGCCGCGGATGCGCTCGGCCAGCCGTCCGCCCGGCAGGGCGTCAGCGAAGTGGTCGGGATGCGCGCAGTTGACCATGTAGTAGGCCGGCCCGCCGCCCGTCGCCGCATCGACCGCCGCAATCGCCTCGGCCAGCGTCTCGCCCGAGGGGAGACGACCATCGGTCTCGGTGGTGAACCCGATGGCGCAGGGCATGTCGGCCGCCTGCGCCGCCAGCACCACGCCCGTCGCCTCGCCGCTGTGGGTCATGGTGACCGCCGTCACGAGATCGACGGCGGTCCCGGCGAAGACGTCGACCTGATGCGCGTGATAGGCGCGCGCCTCCTGCGCCGTCATCATGGTGTCGGCCCGGTAGCCGTCGCCCCTTGGGCCAATGTTACCCGAGATCACGATCGGCGCGGTCGAGGTCGAACCCGTCCGCAGCTCCTCCATCAGCCGGATGGCGTCGCGGTTGAATTGCGCGATCGCGCCCTGCGTCATGTCCGAGCTGCGCGCCCCATCCGGTCGAGCAGCGCCAGGTCGGGCTCTCCAGCACGAAGCCAAGGCCCCGGCGCTCGGCAATCCCGAGATAGCTCCGGAAATAGGTGCGCAGGCTCTCGCGCCCCGTCTCGCTCGCGAGGAGCGGATAGGCGGCGAAGAGCGGGAGGTCGTGGCCCATCTGGAAGATGAGCGTCGTCTCGATGCCGCCGTCGGTGAGAAAGGGCGCGTCGGAAAGTTGGGGAAGGTGTGGCACGGTTGGCCTCCATCATGGTTCGATGGAGCGGGTCTCCCGCAAAGCCGTCACACTGCCGTCGGGACTGCGTTACAAGGCCGTGAAAAGCCGCCTGCAGTCCCGCACGGACATCTGTCAACGGCGGACCAGAAGCCGGATAATGGCCGGCGCAAGACCTGGCCCGTCAGGGCCACCCCTGGTGGTCAGGTCAGGCGTCGGCCTTGGCGGCTCGGGAGCGGCTATGGTTGAGGCGGTAGCCGTCGCCGCCGTCCATCGGAGCTTGAATCGATGGCGCCGAGATGGACGGCTCTCGAGGATCTTGACGTGTTGGATCAGCCGGTCGAGCACCACTCACCGACTTCCGAGCTCGCCGCGGCGCCGCATGTTTGCGGGCATCCGTGCCGGGCGCAGCGACCGGTCATTTCGCTGCATCCAGTGTTCTGATCGCACGGCCCGCCGTTACGCTTTCACGACGGCGGAACGACCCGAGCCAACCTCCTGATTTCGTCCATCGTGTTGAAGGCGTGCAGCGATGCGCGGACCAGGCCGTGGTCGAGGTGGCGTGCGTCCATGTCCAGCCGGGCATGCTCGGGCCGCGCGAGAGAGACTGCGACGTTGCGATCGGCGAGCCGCGCGACCGTCTGCGCCGGGAGCTCGGCGGCGCTGCGGAACGTCACGATGCCCGAGCGACGCGTACCGAGGTCGTGGACCGTGACGCCGGGCGTCGCGGCCAGCGCCTCGCGCAGCGCGGCGGCGAGCGCGGTGATCCGCGCCTCGATTCTGTCGATGCCGATGTCGCGGGCGTAGCGGACGGCGCGGGCGAGGCCGATCTGGCCGGCGACGGACCGCTCGAACTGCTCGAAGCGGCGGGCGCCTGGAGCGAATTCGCAGGTGTCGCGCCCGGTCCAGGTGGCGGCACGGAGATCGACGAAGGGCGGCTCCAGCGTCTCGGCCAACGCGCGGCGGATGTAGAGGAAGCCGGTGCCGCGCGGCCCACGCAGGAACTTGCGGCCGGTGCCGGAGAGGATGTCGCAGCCGATCCGGCGGACGTCGACCTGCATCTGCCCGACGGATTGGCAGGCATCGAGGAGGTAGAGGAGGTTGTGGCGGCGACAGACTTCGCCGACCTCCTCAGCCGGGTTGACGAGGCCGCCTTGCGTCGGCGCGTGGGTCAGCGCGACGAGGCGGGTGCGCGGGTCGATCATCGCCTCGAGCGCGGCGACGTCGATCTGGCCGGACGGGTCCGACGGCACAACGTCGATCTCAATCCCGTCGCGGCGCGCGCGCTGCAGCATCGCGAGCCAGTTCGAGACGTATTCCGATGCGTGGGTCAGGACGCGATCGCCCGGCGCCAGCGGCAGGGCGTAGAACGCCATGTCCCAGGCGCGGGTGGCGCTCTCGACGAAGGCGACCTCGTCGGGCTCGGCGCCGAGGAGCGCTGCCATCTCCGTGTAGAAGGCGTCGATCGCGACGGACGCGGCCTCGGCCGCGGCATAGCCGCCGATGCGCCGTTCGAGCTCCAGATGCGCCACCACCGCCTGGTGGACCGGGTCGGGCACAGGCGAGGCCCCGGCATTGTTGGCGTGCAGCATCCCCGCCGTCGACGGCGTGTCGGCGCGGAGCGCCACGACGTCGATGCCGTCTGTCGTATCGAGGCTCATGCCGGCACCTCCGCCCGAACTTCGGCGACGCGGCGGGCGATTTCCTCGAGATGGGACTCGCAGGTACCGCAGCAGCCGCCCCAGATGTCCATCTGCGGAAAGCGCCGCGCGACGTCAGCCATCTGCCGGCCGAGCTCGTGCGGATCGCCCTCCTCGAGATGGCCGAGCTTGCAGAGCGCGATCTTGTCTATCCGCGCGGCGTTCGGGCGGATGCAGCGCAGGCGGTCCTGCCAGGCGCCGGGCGTCAGCGCCGGTTCGAACTCCAGCGGGTGCGAGCAGTTCAGCGCGTAGAACGCCGGGTAGCCGTCGCTCGCGGCATCCACCGACTGCACCGCCTCGGCCAGCGTCTGGCCCGATGCCAGCCGGGAGGACGAGGTCAGCGAGAACGACAGCGCCAGCGGCACGCCGATCTCCCGCGCCGCCCGGACGACGCCACGCGCCTCGGCCGGGTTGTTGAACGTCACCGCCCAGGCGAGGTCGACGCCTGCGCGCTTGAGCGTGGCGAGCTGGACGGCATGATACTCCGCGGCCTCGTCCTCGGTGATGGTGCGGTTCAGGCTGTAGGCGTCGCCGCGGGGGCCGACGTAGCCGGCGATCCGCGCATCGGGAAGGCCGTCGCGATACTCGCGCGCCAGTCCGCGCAGGAAGTCGATCGAGCGGAGGTTCGCCTCGGCCAGCCCTTCGTCCGAGTAGCCGAGCAGCGCACCCCAGTCCGGGCTGGCGCGGTAGTCGAAGCCGCCGATCAGCGCGGCGAAGCCGTGCCGGGCGGCGACGTCGAGGTAGCGGCGGTACATGCCGCGGATGTCGGCGGCGGCGGCGGCCCGCTCGAGCAGCGGGAACATCGCGAAGTGCGGCATGTCGTGGCCCCACTTGTACATGATCTCGGTCTCGATCCCGCCTTCGGTCAGCCAGCTGAGGCCGGGGCGGCGCGGCGGCGTTTCGTCGTGATGTGTCATCGTATCACCCAATGCTGTCGGTGGCCGGGGTTCGGAAACGGCCGATGTTCCTCACGACCATTGTAGAGACCAACATCCCGCAGGATGTGCTCGCTCAGGGGCAGAGCCCTGGAGTGAGGCGATCGTCCGCCCAAGAGATAGGTCGAGATCGGACGCGCAAACGATATCGGACGGGCCCAAGGGCCAAGGTGAAAGCTCATTGTCGGTTTCCTTCGGGATTGGATCGGCGGCGCTTGGCGCCGTCTACACGCTACGCGAGCGCCGCGCCGATGCGGGCGCTGGCACGTGTGGGTGGTGCACTGACCCTCCCAGGAGCGTCTGCATGGCCGCGCCCTTGCGATCCCGGACTTGTCTGCCCGGATTCGAGGGCCACGACTGTGACGCCGATCATCGCGAAGACGATCAGGGCGGCGGCTGTTCGGGCGGAATTGGCTGTCGTAATGTCTGGTCCTTTCTTTTGCGTCTCATGCCACGTCTTGCCAGCACTCCCGCAAAATGGACGCGGCGGCCGATGCGAGATAGAATCCTTGCGGTGCAGTTGGCCTGAGAGCGATTTCGCCCTGCAGTGTCAGGTCCCTTCCGCGGCCGCAGCCAAACTGAACGTGGCACCGGGCGGCAAAACTGCACTTGCGGTACAGTCGGGCCAAAGGTGGACGGGGATGCAGAAGAAGCAGAGCACCCGCGAACGGCTGCTCGACATCGCCGAGGCGGGGGTGCTGGCGAAGGGCTTCGGCGGCACCTCGATCGAGGAGATCATCGCCGAGGCCGGCATCACCAAGTCCGGCTTCTTCTACCACTTTCGCGACAAGAACGAGCTCGCGCGGGCGCTCCTGCAGCGCTACCTCGACACCGAGGAGGCGATCCTCGACGAGGTCTTCTCGCGCGCGCGGGAGCTGCACGGCGACCCGCTGCACTCGTTCCTGATCGGGCTGAAGCTTCTGTCCGAGATGATGGCCGACCTGCCGAACGGGCATCCGGGCTGCCTGGTGGCGACCACCGCCTATGCCGAGCGGATGTTCGACCGCGACGTGCGCGAGCTGAACCGGACGGCGGTGCTGACCTGGCGCGCCCGGTTCCTGGCGATGCTGGAAGAGATCGCGGCGCTCTATCCGCCGCGCGACGACGTCGACCTCAGGATGGTCGCCGACATGATCTCGAACACCGTCGAGGGCGGGATCGTGCTGTCCAAGGCGGTGGGCCAGCCCGCGATCCTGGCCGAGCAGCTGGTGATGCTGCGCTCCTACATCCGGTTGCTGTTCTCGCCCGACGCCCGACCCACTTGACCGCAGGTGCAGTTGCGCCCCGCTGCAGGTTGCTGCGGGCGCTGTGGCGCGCCGTCTCGTCGCGTGCAAGATCTTGAGATAGAACGCATCTAGACGCTTCTGGAGCGGTCTGGACCGCGGGTTCACTAGCTGCGAGCGGCCGCGTTGGGCGACAAGACGGCCATGCCGCAGGAGCGTTTTCCCGCGGCGCTCAACTGGCCCGTCGCCATTCCGGCCCGGCCTTTCGCATCGGAGTTACGACATGCACGTCAAGACTATCATCGCCGCGGCCGTCGTCGCCGTCGGCACCTTCGCCGCCCCCGTCACCGCGCAGGACACCCGGGCCGAGGCCCTTCGCGAGGTCGAGAAAGCCTTCGGCTTCGTGCCGAGCTTTTTCCAGGAGTACCCCGAGCACGGCGTCGCCGGCGCCTGGATCCTGACCCGCGACCTCGAGGTCTCGCAGGACACCGAGCTCTCGCCCAAGGTGAAGTCGCTGATCAACATCGCCGTCGCGGCGCAGATCCCCTGCAGCTACTGCGTCTTCGCCGACACCCAGGCGGCGCGCGCGGCAGGCGCCACGGACGGCGAGATCAAGGAGGCCGTCGCCCAGGCCGCGCTGACGCGCCACTGGTCGACCATCCTCAACGGCCTCCAGATCGACCTCGATGAGTTCAAGACCGAGTTCGGCGGCTGATCCCACGGCCTCAGCGGTCGGAGTTCGCCGGCGGCCCTGCCGCCGGTGGACTCTGATGGCTGTCCTCCACGGAAGCGAAGGATGATACCAATGAAGCTGAATGTCTCAGCCGCCGGACTTGTCTGCGTGCTTCTCGCATCGCCGGCATTGACCGAAGAAGTAGTCTTGTCTCGGCCCATCCAGGCCGGCAGCCTGCACGAGGGATCGCTCGACATGGTGGCCTACTGGACCAGCGGGGACGGCCGCGAGTACAACGTGACGGCGACCTTCATGCCCCGCACCAGGGATGCGACGCCAATGCGTGTCGTGATGCAGCTTGCCGACGGAGATGACGTGTCGTTCGCCATGCCCGGCCATCGAAGTTCTCTCTACCGCTTCGCTCGGCGCGGAACAGAGGTCACTGCGTCGATCGTCTGCATGCCCGACGTCATCGCCGGGAGCGACCAGGCCGGAGGTGATACATGACCGAACGAGCGCGGCTCGCCGCAGCCAACATGCGGACCTCTACGAGCCGATCTTCAACGCGCACGGCCTCGCCTACAGCCGGAACGAGAGCATGTTCATCAGCTTCGAGGCCCCGCCACCGTATTACGGCAGCATGACCACGCTCGACCCGGACGAGGTGGACCAGCGGATCGCCGCAATAGAATCCCTGAAGTCGAAGCGTCAGGACGGGTTCGCTCTGAAGCACGGGTTCTGCCGCCTCGACCTCGGATCGCAGGGCTTTCGCGTTTTTGCTATCCTTCCAGAGGCTCTCGCCGCAGTGTCTCGCCCCGCTTCAGCGGCCTTGAGATGAGGATCGCGCACGATGCGGAACGGGAGGCCGGCGGACGGTCAGCGCGAAAGGAGCAGCCTCACCGCGATAGGTTCATCGTCTTGCTGATCTGCCCGAAGCCCCCCGCCATCAGGCGCAAGACACCTTCGGGACCGGTCTCCAGATCGACGAGGATCTGGCTGGGCGTGGCGGGATGCATGTAGCGGCCCTGCTCGACGACGACGCGCGGCCCCTGCACGCCCAGATGGTCGTGCAGAAGGCACGCCAGGGGTCCCGCGGCCATGCCGGTCGCACTCTCCTCGCGGATGCCGAAGCGCGGGGCGAACATGCGGCCGGTGGCGTCATCCCCCGGTTCCAGGCCATCGGTCGTGAAGACGTAGAAGCCGATCAGGTCCAGCGCGTCGCTTATCCGCTCGATCGCCTCGATGTCGGGCGTAAGGCCCGCGAGGTCTCCGGCGCTCCGGACGCCGACGATCAGGAAGGCGTTGCCGGTGCTGACCACCTGCGGCTCCACTCTTGCGTCGAGCCGTGACGCATCGAGCCCGAGAGCGACGAGCACCGCGCCGAGGTCGACGCCGTCCCAACTCCAGTCCTGCCGTGCACGGTAAACCGGCGCCAGTTGCTCCATGAAGACCAGTCCATCGCGCAGGATGATCCGCCGCGCGCCGTCGACGGTCTCCTTCGAGGTGATCCCCTCGCGGATGCGCCCCTGCGACAGCATCAGCGAGAACGCCGCGATCGTGGCGTGGCCGCAATGCGCGATCCGCCTTGTCGGGGTGAAGAAGTCGAGCCGCGCCCCCTCGGTGGCCGAGCGCGACACGAAGGCGGTTTCGGCGAGGCCGACCCGGGTCGCGATGGCCTGCATCTCCCCCGCGCCGAGCGCATCCGCGTCCAGGACGATGCCCGCGGGATTTCCGCCGGTGCCGTTCTTCGTGAACGCGTTCACGATGTGAAGGATTACATCGGATCTTGCAGCATGTTCATCTTTTTCCATTGTGCGATCTCCTCTGGTTTCAGGTACAATCTGCTATGAGGCCACGGCTCGACCAAGAACGCCGCGCTCATCAATGCATGGGCCAGAGTCATGAATGAGCAGGATCATCAAGGCTTGGACCGGCTCATGCAGTCGGTCCTCCTGCTCGCCGCGATTGAGCGGGAGGGGAGCTTCGCGGCCTCGGCGCAGGCGCTGAACCTCGATCCGAGCTCGGTCAGTCACCGCGTCCGGGCGCTCGAAGACCTCCTCGGCTTGGCGCTTTTCGCACGGACGACGCGTCGCGTCCGTCCGACGCGGGCCGGAGCGATCCTGTGCGCAGGGGCAGTTCGTTCGGCGGAGGAGATGCGGCGCGCATTGACGGCGGCGCGCGCGGTCGGTTCCGGGGCCGGTCTGCGGCTGTCGGTGACGTCCTCGGTCGCGATGAAGTGGCTCGTGTCCCGGCTCCCCGATGCGACCGGCGCGGGGCTCGACCTGTCGCTCGATGTCCGGGAGGGTCTGGCGCCGCTCGATCGGCCGGGCGTAGACGCGGCGCTTCGCTTCGGCCGCGGGCCGTACCCCGGCCTCCACGCAACCCGCCTAGCGTCGTGCCTCCTGCAACCGGTCATCGGTGCGGCGCATCCCGCAGGGCGGTCCTCAGGCGATCATTTGCCCGCCAGGGCAGACCTCCTCAGCGATGCGACGGCGGAGCGTGACGAGACCGGCGTTACCTGGGCGGACTACGCCCGTCTGACCGGCGACCCGGGACTGCTGTCCCGAAGAGAGACCCGCTTCGACCGTTCGGACCTGATGATCCAGGCCTCGATCGGCGGTCTCGGGATTGCGCTTGGCAGGACCCTCCTGATCGAGGACGACGTCCGTGCCGGTCTGCTCCGCGCCGTCGGCGCTCCGGCGCGGGCGACGTCGTCCTACTGGTTCGTGACCTCGTCCGAACTCGCCGACAGCGAAGCCATCGTGACGCTTCGATCATGGCTCCGCGACCAGATCGGCAGAACGGTGCGCGACGCCTGAACGACCCGTTTGGCATGCGCCGGGAAAATCGACGCCGCCGCCCGCCTCGAGCCGCTGGATCCTGCACCGCATCCTTCCCTTCGACGGCGTGCTCGACCACGCCCGCCGCCTCGTCGCCATCGGCATCGGCATCGGCATCGGCATCGATCCCAGCTGGGTCGACGAGCAGGACATGCCCGCGATCCATATCACCGGTTGGGAGGGTCAGGCCGACGTCGTCGAGTGGCTGCTGGACTTCGGCTCAGACCTCGCCAGGAAAAACATGTCCGGCGGCGACCTGAAAGGACACCGTCGTCCACAGCGCGAGTTCTGCCCCAACCGCCGGCGACGCGACCACCTGCGCTTGCGCCCCGGCTGGTGCTCGACGCGGACTTGATGCTCCACCGTGCCAATCCCGAGAGACGGGCGCGGAGCCGCTCGCCGAGTTCCTCTCGGATTGGGCCGAGGTGAATCCGGACCGCGTCATCGAGCGGGAGGCGTGAGCGAGGGCGCAGGGAGCGACATGCACCAGCTACCACCATCCGCTACTTTCGCTGGCGGTCGGTCGAGCCGACCAAGTGTGAGCAGGCCTTTCGTGAGGTGCACGGCTCCGACGCCGCCGGTTCTCGTCGAGAGGCACTGGATCGGCCCGGTACGGTGGTCTGGACAAGGCGTACGAGCGTCAGGATCGTCGTGACGATCATCCCGGCCAGCAGCCCGATCCACACGCCGGTGATGCCCATCGACTCGATCTCGCAGAGGTAGATGCCGATGGGCGCCCCGACCGCCCAGTTGCCGGCGAGCGAGAAGAGCATCGGCGCGCGGGTGTCCTTGCGTCCGCGCAGCAGGCCGGCGGCCGCCGAGCCCGGCGTGCCGACGAACTCCATGAACGCCAGCAGAGAGAGCAGCCCCGTGGCGAGAGCGGCGGTCGCCGCGGCGCCCTGGCCGAAGAAGCCATGCGCCAGGGCTTCCGCGCCAAGCCAGAGGGTGGCAAGGGCGGCGACCCCGGCAACGACGCTCAGCCCCATGCCGGACGACAAGACCGCGAGCCGCGTCGCGCGGTCGCCCAGCGTCTCGGCCCGCGCCATGCGCACCATCAGCGCCTGGAGCAGCGCCGTGGGGATCGCGTAGGCGACGCCCGCGGTCCTCAGCGCCAGCGTGTGCGCTGCGACGTCCGCGGCGCCGAGCGTCGCGGCATAGATCGTGGCGCCGAGAAAGACCCCGACCTCCGCCACCGCGGTGACGCCGACGGGCAGCCCGACGCGCAGCACCGCCAGCAGTCCGCGCCAGTCGACCGGAGCCGCGCCGGCACCCGTCCCGACCCCGCGGGCGAGGACCGCGAGCACCGCGAGGCTGGCGGTGGCCACGACGAAGGAAGAGACGCCGGCGCCGGCGATTCCGAGCGCGGGGGCGGGACCGGCCCCGGTCATCAGGAGGTAGTTCGCCCCGACGTTCAGCGGCAGCATCGCGAGGGTGACCTGCAGGAAGACGCGCGGCTTCTCGGCCGCCGTCAGCATCGTCCGGTAGAGAACGACGCCCAGCATCGGCAGCAGCGTCAGCGCCATGGCGCGGGTGTAACCCCGCCCCTGCTCGACGAGCGCGGGGTCGAGCCCGGCGGCGGCCAGCCAGTCCGGGGCCGTCCAGACCACCGGCATCAGCACCGCCGCGACGAGCGCCACCGCGACCTGACCGATCCGCTCCAGCCGCGCCCGGTCGGCCGGGTCGGCCCGAACGACGGCGGCGGTGTAGAACGGCGCGAGGCCGCTCAGGACGCCGGCACCGAGGTAGTACAGGATCGAGTAGAGGTCGCTGCCGACGGCGACCGCCGCCAGCGCCTCGGCGCCGAAGAGGCGCGAGACCATCACGGTGTCGGTGACGCCCATGCCCATGGCGACGAGCGCGATGAGCGCGATCGGCTGGGCGAGGCGGAGGATCGCGCGCGCCTCCGAGACGACGGCGCTGCGGTGCGCGGCGCTCGGACCGGGCGACGGGAGGCAGGTATCGGCGATGGTCATGTCGGTAGTCCCGATTAGACGAGCGATGCCGACCCGCCGCCCATGGCGCCGGATCGAACCGCTCGAAGGTGCAAGGGTGACGCCGGCAGGCAGGCTCGGCCCGCCGGCTTCGGTCGCTTATGAGCCGGGCGTCCAGCTCCCGGCGTCGATGCCGTTTCGTTCGGCGTCGAGCTCGGAGAACGTCCGGTCCGTCGACATGTCCAGTTCGGGCGACGCGTTGCCCGGCGCCGTGTTCGCGGCGCTCGCGGATTGCCGGGCGAACTCCATTTGCAGCCGGACGCCGTAGCCGTCGCTCATGCCGAGCAGCGTCTGGCGGATCTCGGCCGGTGCGTCGGCGTAGTCGCCGGTGCCGCCGGTGACGGCGCGGACCACGGCAACGTCGACGTCAGCCAGCTCGGGTCCGTGCGTGATCAGCAGGTCACCGTCCGCGAACGCGATGATCTGCCGCGTGATGACGATGGCGCCGGTGGTCGTGCGCATGCCGTCGCCGACGAGGAAGCCGTCGCAGGTCCAGGTTCCGATGACCTTGTCGGGGAAGGCCGGGCTGCCGTCAGGCAGCGTGCCTTCGACGCCGCCGTCGAGCGTGCCGGCGGGGTAGACATAGCCCTGCGTGATGAACGGGTTGCCGTAGGCGGGCATGCCGTCCTCGAACACCGGCGCCTCGGCGTAGACGAAGCGGTTGATGTCCTCGGCCACGTCGAAGGCAGAGAGGGCGCCGCCGGCGATGGCGGCCGCCGGGGTCGTGGCGAGAAGCGCGGCGAGGATCAGGTTGGTCGGTTTCATGGGGTCGGTCCTTTCTGGAGGGTCAGGAGGGGGTTGGGGGCGCGTCTGGCGACACGGCTCGCGCTGGGACGGTCCGCATCGGGCGCGGGCCGGTTGTCGGATGCGGTGCCGCGCGGAGGTCGGCGGCGACAGCTCGCGCGATCCGGTCTGCGGCGACGCGGGCGGCGTCGAAGTAGCCGGTAAAGACCGCGCGGTAGCCGGTGAACCAGAGGCCGGGGTTGGCCGGGTCCGCCTCGCCCATCGGGTGCAGCGGCCGGCCCGCGTCTCCGAGCACGCCGAGATGGCCGAGCAGCGGCGCGAGGCCGGTGCTGTAGCCGGTGGCGGCGATCACCACGTCCGGCCGGCAGATCGTGCCGTCGGCCAGGTGGACGAGCCGGCGGTCGAGCGCGATGACCGGCTGGACGACGCGGAACCGCCCCGCCTTCAGCGCCGCGACGAAGCCGTCGTCGATGGCGAAGGCGATGCCGTCGCGGATCAGCCGCGTGCCGCCGCCGTCGGGATGGCTCGGCAGGCCGAGGCGGGCGAGGTTGCCGAGAAACAGCCGTTCGGTGATCCGGAACGCCGGGTCGAGCACGACCGGAGGCAGCGCCGCGAACACCCGCGCCAGCCGGTGCAGCGGAAAGCCGAAGACCCGCTGCGGCACCACGGCAGGACCGTGGCGGACGGAGACCAGAACCTCGGCCGGGCGGTGCCGCGCCAGGTGGTTCAGCACGTCCGAGCCGGAGTTGCCGGCGCCGACGACCAGCACGCGCTTGCCGTCGAACCGCGCCACGTCGCCAAGGTCGGCGGCGTGGATCAGGTCGCCTGCGAATGCCTCGCGCCCCGGCCAGTCCGGGACGAACGGCTCCCGGTCGCGGCCGGTCGCGATCACGACGTGGGCGCAGTCGTGCGCTTCGGTCTTCGTCGTGACCCGCCAGCCGGCAGGCGCGCGGTCGATGGCGATGACCTTGGTCCCGAAACGGATCGGCACGTCGATGCGCCGGGCATAGCGCTCCAGGTGCGCGACGACGGTGTCGCGCTTGAGGAACGTCCCGTCACTCCGTGGCGCCGCTTGGCCCGGCAGCCGGGCGAAGTGGCGATGGATGTTGAGCCGCAGGCCGGGGTGGCGCTTGCGCCAGGGTTCGGCCACCCGGTCCCGCGCCTCGAGCACGATGACCGGGATCTTGCGTCGGGTAAGGGCGTGCGCACAGGCAAGCCCCGAGAGCCCGGCGCCGATCACCACGACCGGCGCCCTCTTGTTCGGTGTCATGTCATGTCCTTTCGGCCGGGTTTCAAATCCAGTGGCGGGATGCGGGGTGGAGGCGGCGCGCCGGCCGTTCGTGGATGCCGACATCGCGCAGCAACCGGTCTGGCAGGCGCTCGACTTCGAGCTGGTGGAGCTTGCGCTTACGCTGTGCGGCGAGCGCCGTGCGAAGCCTGCGCCGCAGGCGCACGAGTTCCGGCCACAGGACCGGCGGGGTCATCATGTTGATCATCGCTCGATCTCCTCGGCGTCGCGCATGCCGGCCAGCCGGCGTGCGTGGCAGGCGTAGACGGACGACCCGGGCAGCTTGAGGAAAGTGCCGCCGACCTCGGCGCAGAGCGACGCGAGCCGGTGGTCCCGCCAGTAGAGCACCCCGTCGACGGCGTGGGGCCGGTCCTGATCCGTCAGTGCCACCGCCGGCGCGGGATCGGGCAGATCGGGTATGGTGTCGGCGCTGACCGGGTGGCCGGGCAGGGTCGCTGCAACCGTGACCAGTGCGAGGGCTGCGACGAGCGGCTTCAGCGAGGCGGAGTGCCGCCGGGGACCATCCTGCGCTGGCGATGCGCCAACAAGGGCGGAAGGTCGTGGGTATGGGGTCATGTCGATCTCCTTTGCTTGCCGAGACGGACGTGCCGTCACGGCTCATGGCGATCTCAATGGACCTGGCGAGGGAGTCGCGATAGAAGCGTATCAGGCATGAACGGTGATAACCGGACACCAGCGCGCTCTGAAGGAACCACGTGGCAATACAAACGAGCGTCATCGGAAGCCGTCTCGCCGGGACCTCGGTGGTCTTCTCGATCCTCGACGTGCTGGCCTCGGTCGGCCGCGATTGGGAGATGCTGCACGGCAGACCGGTGCCCGTGCCGGGCTTCGCCGCGAGCCTGCGCACGCTCGACGGCGCACCCTATTGGGACATCAACGGCCGCAAGATCACGCCGGACGCGCGGCTGGACGAAGCACCACAGCCCGACCTGATCATCGTGCCCGACATGCACTTCGATCCCTCCGGCGCGCTGCCGCAGGAGCTTGCGCCGGTGGCCGACTGGATCGCAGCGGCGCATGCGCGCGGGGCGACGGTGACGTCGGTCTGTTCAGGCGCAGTCGTCCTTGGCGCGGCCGGCGTGCTCGACGGCAACGAGGCCACGACGCACTGGGGCTTCGCCGACATGCTGGGCCGCAATTACCCGCGGGTGAAGGTCTGCCGCGAGCGCATCCTGGTGCCCGCCGGCGACGGCCACCGCGTCATCACCGCCGGCGGCGCCTCGGCCTGGGCGGACCTGATGCTCTACCTCATCGCGCGCCTCGCCGGCACCGAGGAGGCGCGCCGCGTCGCCAAGCTCTACCTGCTCGAGCCGCATACCGACGGCCAGATGAGCTACGCCTCGCTGACGGCAGGGCGCCAGCACGACGACCAGCTCGTCGCGGACGCCCAGGTCTGGGCCGCCGACCACTACGCCATCCCGGCCCCAGTCGCCGCCATGGCCAGGCGCACTGGCCTCACCGAGCGCGGGTTCCACCGCCGCTTCCGCCGTGCGACCGGCCAGGCCCCCGCCGACTACGTCCAGACGCTGCGCATCGAGGAAGCCAAGCAGCTGCTCGAGACGACGGGAATGCCGATTGACGCGATCGCCGAGGAGGTCGGATACAGCGAGCCCTCGAGCTTCCGCTCGGCGTTCCGCAAGCGCGTGGGACTGTCGGCATCGGTGTACCGGCGGAAATGGAGCGCGCTCGTGCCCCCAGCCGCGACGGACGGCGACGTCTGCTGAGTCGAATGGGCACAGAGACGTTTGGCGCCGGACAGCCAACCGGCCCTCGGAATCGGGAGCCTCCGTCTCGTCCGCGGCTCCTGTTCGGTGACGGGTGGTGCGGAGCGATCAGCCGCCCACGGCGAACTCCATCAGAGTAACGCCTGAGCCGTGGCACGTGATGCGTTCTCGCCGGAGCGAGAGCGCGGCGGGCCGCTCGGCGAAAAGCGGTACGCCTTCGCCGAGCACGATGGGCGCCACCTTCAGAACGAGTCAGTCCAGGAACCCCTTCTGCGCCATCCATCCGGCAAACGCGCCGCCACCGCAGAGATAGATCGAAGACCCTGTGCCGGACCTCAGGGACAGAACGTAGTCGCGCCAGCCGTCTCGGACGACAGCGACATCTGACCCCTCGGGAAGGACCGGCGATTGCGGGAAGACGTGGTGATCCATGTGCGGAGAGGCGCGCGCCCCCGGCTGCAAGCCGAAGCAATAGCCGAACTCGTGGGTGCGCCGTCCCATGATCACGGTTCCGTAGGACGCCAGCCGGTCGAGGTACGCAGCAACATGGTCGCCCTCGGCAGGAAAGGCGGAGATATCGTCGCCGGGTCCGGCGATGTAGCCGTCGAGGCTCACGGCCACGTCATAGACGACGTCTCGCACGCGTTCACTCCTCGTTTCGGCCCCGACGGTGGCAGGCGATCTGGTGTCAGCCATCGTCCTCCGCGCCGCGCTGATATTCCCGTGACGGGGCTCCAGTCCATCTTGGGAGCGGCAAGTGCACGATCGATTGGCGCGGACAGCCCTCTTGCGGCCCCTCGATCCTACGCGACCAAGGATACCAACAAAAGTTAGACGGCTTCAGCGACGTTCGCGACACTGGTGCGGAGCGGTGCAGACCTGCCACGCTGCCGCCCGGCGGGCATCTCGACGGACGAAGGCCAGTGAACGCGGACGATGGCTTGGCGGAGGACGCCGTGGATTCAGTCTACACCGCGAAGAACGGGTGATGGCGCGCATTACAAACCGGCATCATCGCTCGGTAGCGATGGTGATGATTGCGCGGGCGAATGTCCGGTCTGGTGACGCACCATTTTCTATTGCGACCGCAGAGAAAGTCCGCTCTCCTGAAGGTTTTTCGATGCGGGCCGCGGCGTGACGGTGGCCGCTGGCGGGTGCGGCCCGCGTTGACAAACCTCGGAAGGACGAAGCCGCGGGGGTCTGGCGTCGGTCTATGGGGAAAGCGCGCGAGTGTCGCTGGCTCCGGTGCGCCGCCGATTGTCGGGAGGCCGGCTCCGATCCAGACGGAGCTCGTGCCGTGGCGGGATCGGCGACGGGACGCAGGCCCACCGGTCTTGTTGTCGGGGCGCGTTCGTCGAGACGGCCACTGCGGGACGTGAGGCACGGCATTTCCGGACCGCTGGTTCCATCCGGATCGGGTTCGACGAAGGTGATGGCCCTATCATCATGCGGCAGCCCTCCGCGGAGGTGCGCGGGTCTTCGGACGCTCGCCGCGCCTGAAGGTCTCGATAATGCGCATCGGTCCGCCGCAGTCGGGGCACGGTTCCCTGAGGGTGAGCGGGAGGGCTGCGTCGGCATCGTTGGCATCGGATTCCACCGCCGGCTCGACGCCGGGCAGGGCGCGGATGGTCTCGATGTTGCGCCTGCGGCCATTGCCGGCGAGTAGCCCGTAGTGCCGGATGCGGTGGAACCCGTCCGGCAGGACGTGCAGCAGGAAGCGCCTGATGAACTCGTCGGTGGCGAGCCGCAGGACCTTCTGGCGGTCGCCGTTCTTGATCCGGTAGTCCTTCCAACGGAACGCGACGGTCTCGGCGTCGGCGCTGACGAGTCGGCTGTTCGAGATGGCGACGCGGTGGGTGTAGCGGCTGAGATAGGCCAGAACGGCTTCCGGTCCGCCGAAGGGCGGCTTGGCGTAGACCACCCATTCGACCTTGCGCAGCGGCGCGAGCCAGGCGGCGAAGGCGGCGGTCTCTGCCAGCCCCACCAAGTCGCCGAAGAAGGCGAGGTTGCCGGCGGCGTGCAGCGCCGCCAGTCCTTCCAGGAACAGCCGCCGGAACAGCCGCGACAGCACTCGGACCGGGAGGAAGAAGCCCGGGCGGCAGGCGATCCCCCGGTTGCCGTCGGGCGAGAGCCCGCCGCCGGGCACGATCATGTGGACATGCGGATGGTGGATCAGGGCCGAGCCCGTCGTGTCGAAGGCGCGCCTCCGGCACGATGTGTGCAGCACGCTGGTCATGCCGATCCGGGCGCCGAGGTGCCGCGGATCGGCAGCGATCGTGGTCAGCGTCTCGGAGGAGGCGCGGAACAGCAGGTCGTAGACCGCCTTCTTGTTCCAGAAGGCGATGCGGGCGATCTCCGCCGGCAGGGTGAAGACGACGTGGAAGTACTCCACCGGCAGCAGGTCCTTCGTGCGGGCAGCCATCCAATCCCGCGCCGCGTTCGCCGGGCTTACGCGGCCGCACCGCGGCCACGGTCCCGGCTCACCCTGTTCACTTCGGGCAGTGGCGGTTCTTGCACGAGTTGTATGCGACGTGCCGGTGGCTGCACTTGGCGCATGCCGCCACGTGACCGCCGAGCGCCTCCGTCCGGCAGGCTTCGATCGCCGCCATGACCTTGAGCTGGGTCAGGCCGACATGACCGGCATGGGCCCGCCGCCACGCGGGGCCATGGGCGCGGAAGATGTCGGCGATCTCCAGCTTCGCCCGGACCACCCCGGCCCGGGCGCTACTCGAGGCCGCGCCTGACGGTCTGGTCCTGAAGCTGCTTCAGCCGCTCGAACGGGCTCACGGTGTCGCGGATCGTCTTGGTGGCGACATGGGTGTACCGCGCCGTCGTGCTCAGCTTCGCGTGCCCCAGCAGGACCTGGATCACCCGCACGTCGGTGTTGGCCTCGAGCAGGTGCGTGGCGAAGCTGTGGCGGAGCGTGTGCAGCGTCGCCGGCTTGGCGATGCCGGCCATGTGCTTGGCCGAGGTGAACGCTCGATTGAGCTGGCGTGGCGACAGCGGGTTGATCTTCGGCTTGCCCGGAAAGAGCCAGCCCTCGGGCCGGGACTCGCTCCAGTAATCGCGCAAGAGGTCCAGAAGGCGGGGCGAGAGCATCGCCTCCCGGTCTCTGCCGCCCTTGCCGTTGTCGACGTGGATCAGCATGCGGTCGCTGTCGTCGTTTCGAAGACGCGCCTCTGGCACGATGTCCGTGACCTTCAGGTTGCAGACTTCCGAGGCGCGCAGCCCCGCCCCGTAGCTGATGCCGAGCGCGGCTCGGTACGTCAGGCCCGGGCCGGGAACCGCGGCGAGCAGATCGGCAACCTCCTCGACGCTCAGGACCACCGGCAACTTCCGCGGATGCCGGCGGAACTGCATGTACCGCTTCATCTCCTCGCGCCCGCAGGTCACGCCGAAGAAGAACCGCAGCGAGATGATGCGCACGTTGAACGTCGGCGCCGACACGCCGGTGTCCGTCATGTGAAGCTGGTAAGCCCGCAGCTCCTCCGGCGTCGCCGTATCCGGCGATCGTTTCAGGAACGTCGCGAAGTCCTTGACCCCTCGGATGTGTGCCTGCTGCGTCTTCTCGGCCATGCCACGAATGCGCATGTCCTCGATCATCCGCTCGCGCAGCGGCGTGGTCCTCTCCTCTTTCACGGGAACCTCCTGTCTGACGATTGAGAAGGTCCCAATCGTCAGTCCGGGAAGCCCGATCAGAGAAGCGCGGAGGTCAGGGCAGCATCCGCCGCCCGCCGCAGGCGCCAATGCCGCGAGAGCGGCTTAGTCCGTCCGCCCCTCGCGACGGGTGCCGTACCGCCAGCACTGTCGAGGCTGCACTCGCAGCGAAAGACCGGTCACGTCGGATCGCGTTGAAAAACTCCGCGCTGTGAGGCAGAAAATCGCCGCCGCAAATGGGCGCGAGCGCCTTTGTTTACGGCGCCACCGGCAATGCTGCACGTGCAGGAAAGAGCTTGGCGAGCTTGCGGAGGTTCTGGGCGGTGGCGGCGAGCAGGAATTCGTCGTGGGCGCCGCATGGGCCACGCAATCGCAGGCGTCCCATGCCGAGTATCCGCTTCAGGTGCGCGAACAGCATCTCGACCTTCTTCCGGAGCCTCATCGCGATCTGGTAGTCCCGCGTTTTCGCGATGTCGCGGGCAACTTGGCGGGCATCCTCGTGCTCCTCCCGGGTGATGGCGCGAAAGTCGGCGTTGGGGCAGCATTTCGGTTTTGACGGGCAGCTCTGGCAGGTCAGTTTCAGCGCACGGTACTTGGCGACGCCCTTGCCCGTGGGTCCCCGGTTCGGGTCGGAGTAGTTGCGCCTAAACTGCCTCAGCTCGTGTCCCTCGGGGCAGATGTGTCCAGCGACATTCGGAACTGGCCCGGGGGCGACACGAAGAACTGGCCCCCTCTCAGGTTGATGCAGTTTCGGTTTCGGGGGCAGCAGCGGACTTCTTGAGGAGCCCGCTGCGGCGTTTCTCGCGGAGCCGGTAGCTGTCGCCGCGGATCGTGATGACGTGGCTGTGGTGGAGCAGGCGATCGAGGATCGCGGTGACCACCACCGCGTCGCCGAAGACGCTGCCCCACTCGCCGACGGCGCGGTTCGAGGTGACCAGCGTCGCACCGCGTTCATAGCGCCGGCTGACCAGCTGGAAGAACAGACGCGCGGCGTCGGGTTCGAGGGGCAGGTAGCCGAGCTCGTCGACGATCAGGAGCTTCGGCTTGGCGAAGTGCGTCAGCCGCTCCTCGAGCCGGCCGTCGGCCTGCGCCTTGGCAAGGTTCGCAACCAGCTCCATCGCCCCGGTGAAGAGCACTGTGTAGCCGGCGACGATGGCTTCGCGGCCGAGCGCCACCGCCAGATGCGTCTTGCCCACGCCCGGCGGGCCGAGCAGCAGGAGCGCGTCGCCGTTGGCGATGAAGCGGCCCGTGGCGAGGTCGCGGATCTGCGCCTTGTCGATCGAGGGCTGGGCGGCGAAGTCGAAGCCGACCAGATCCCGCACGAACGGGAACTTGGCCAGGCCGAAGCTCATGTCGATGCGGCGCTGGTCCTTCCGGGCGATCTCGCGCTCGCAGAGGAACGCCAGCGCGTCGCGCAGCGTCATCTCCGAGCGCACCGCCTCGTCGAGGAGCGTGTCGAGCTGGTTTCGGACCGCGGTCAGCTTCAGCCGCGTGAGCATCCGGTCGAGGTCGGTCTGCGCATCGATCCCCATCACCAGGCTCCTCCGGCCACGGCCTCATACTCCGCCAGCGGACGCAGCAGCGCCGGTGCCGAGACCGACGAACCCGCGTCCTCGCTCGTCTCGGCCCGGATCAGCAGCTCGGGATCGATCGAGGGGCGCCCGGTCTGGCTGTAGTACGGGGCGAGATGCGGGCGGATCCTGCTCAGGTCGACAAAGCGATCGATCGACCGTAGCAGATGATCCCGAGGCACGTGGTCTTCCAGAGAGAAGTCGTAGAACAGCGCGCCCTGCGCTTCCTGTCTCGGTCCCATCATCGTCGCTGCCTCCCCGATAGGCGAATCGAATCAGAGATCAGCGCGCCAAACAACACGAGTTTTTCAACGAAATATCGGCGAAGCACCCTTTTGGCGCCGTGCCGGGGCCGGCCGCCTCGCGCGGGGGACGCGACGTCCGCACCCTGCGCAAAGCCGTCGCCCAACCAACCTGCGAGATTCGCAGTCGCAGCATTGCTTCGGCGAGCGCGGACGGCCCAAACCGGCCCCTCAATTCGCCGGCGATCTGCCGCGACGCGGCGGGGATTGCGGCCGTTCGTTGCCGCCGGGGTCATGCTCTCACCCCGGACTCTCGCACGATCGCCGAGAACAGGTGCTCGCGCCGGTAGGACATGACGTGGATGCCGGCGACGCCCGTGATCTGCTGGATCAGTTCGATGCAGAGCCGCTTGCCTTCTTCGGCGGGCTTCTCTCCAAATTCCAACCGGTCGATCACGAACTCGGGCACGTGGATTCCCGGCACGTTCGACCGGATCCAGCGCGCCGCCTTGGCCGATGCGAGTGGCCCCACGCCGGCGAGTATGTAGACGCGCTCGTCGAGGCCCAAGTCACGAACACGGGCCATGAATCTCTCGAACAGTGGGATGTCGAACTCCGCCCCCGCCTCGATCTTTTTGGCGAGCCGTTGGGGCCGCCACTCGTACGGCTCGATGCACGGGTTCTCCGCCGCGCCGAGGAACAGATGTGGCGGTCGAGTGATCTTGCGCCCCGACAAAAACACCCCGTTGTCGCGCATGGTGCGGATGGTGGAGCAGAGAAAGCGCGTCGAAGACCGGCTTCGTGCCGGACTGATTGCCGGCCCCGACGCAGTCGCCGGTCAGGCAAAGCACGTTCTTCACGCCATGGCGGCGGCGCCGAGAACGTCGCCCTGGATCGCGATCCGGTTCCGGTCGCGGCAGGAGATCTGGTAGACGGTCCCGCCGTTCATTGAGCGCTTCGACGGGTTGGACAGGCGGCGCTCAAGCGGCAGGGCGGACGTTCTGGTTGAGATGCAGCGCGTTCTCCGGGTCCCATTCCGCCTTGAGCATGGCAAGCCGGCGATAGGTGGCCTCGTCGTAGGCCTCGTGAACCCGTGCCTCGCCTTCGTCGCCGCTAACGAAGTTGACGTAGACACCGCCTGCGGTGTGAGGCTTCATTGCCGCGAAGGTCTCGCGCGCCCAGTTGACGTTGGCGTTGTCCGCCTCGGCGTCCCGCCACCGGGCCTGGATGTTGAGCACCCACGCAGCGCTGCGGTGGGGATAGGGCGTAGCCAGCGAGGGCCGCCGTCCGATCGCGCCGCCGAGAGACAGCATCCCGATCGACAATTCCTTCGATCGCATCTCGGGCACCCGGTCGCAGAGCACCTGGGCGGCCTCGCGCGGAATGCCGTCGAGGTAATGCCCCTTCCAATAGTTGCGGGCACCATGGGCCGCCGTCTTATCGAACATGGACTGAAACTCAATATAGGGGCGCGGCGCGACCGCGTCGGCGATCGGGTTGCCGATCGCGCGAAGCGGCGCAAGTGCCGCCTCGGCTTCCGCGGCCTTGCCGAGATGGACGAGCGCCAGCAGAAGTATCGGGTGCCCGTGATGCGCCTCCGGAATAAACGGCGCAGGTGGCGCATGACGCAGAACGGGCAGGCAGGCGACGTCGTCGGACGCCTCGTGCATCGCTTCGGCTGCTGCGGACAGCGCGTCGGCGGCGTCCTCCCAGGCGTGAACCACAGGACCGGCCAGAACCTCCGGCCCGACCGCCTGAAGGTCGAACACGAAGGCAGTCGCGACGCCGAAGTTCCCGCCACCGCCGCAAAGGCCCCAGAACAGCTCGGGGTTCTCATCGGCGCTGGCTCGGATCTCCCGGCCATCAGCCGTCACCAGATCGACCGCACGCAGGCTGTCGACGGTCAGACCGTGCTTGCGTGAGAGATAGCCAAAGCCCCCGCCGAGAGTCAGGCCGGCAACTCCGGTCGTCGAGATGAAACCGCCGGGTGCAGCAAGCCCGTGTTCCTGCGTCTCACGGTCGAGATCGCCGACGAGCGCGCCCGGCTCGACCCACGCAATGCGCGCGTCAGGATCGACCCGGACTGCGTTCATTTCAGCGAAATCGATCATCAGGCCGTCGTCGCAGGCCGCGTTGCCGGCGACGTTGTGACCGCCGCCCTTGACGGCGATCTCGAGGTTACCAGCGCGAGCGAAACGGATGGCTGCAGCGACATCTGCCGCATTCCTGGGCTGCACGATCAGCGCCGGGCGCCGGTCGATCATCGCATTCCAGAGGGTGCGCGCCTCATCGTATCCCGGCGTATCGGGCAGCAGCGCCTTGCCGTCGAGTTGCGCGGGCAGCTGTGAAGCGGCGGAGTGAGTTGTTTCAAGCGGAGTCATGATCTGCCTCCTTCGTCCATGAGCGAGGTATTGGCACAGAGGTGCCGTCGGCGAGCGCCCTTGGCAGGTCGCCGTAGCGACGACCGCGGCCGGACCGCGCCAGCGTCGAGCGGGCGAGACCGCAAGCAGTCCCGTTTCAGGTGCCGCCTGCATCCCGGGTGTTTGCGCCGGGACGCCTGCATGAAACGCACGGGCGGCCGCCGCGAAACAGAGACCGGCGTTGCGGACCTGAGATGATCCTCTCGCATGTCGTTCCCCCTTTCGACACACCGAGTCTGGGACCTGCGACCGATCCGTTCCAGTATGTTTTTTGTACTGGCATGCCGCCGAAGAACGGATTTTTGAGGCACTTCGGCTCAGCGGTTCCATCGGACAGAGATCGATTTCGGTATGAAATTTGAACTGTATGGGGCCTCGCGCTATCCTCGCACCATGCTCAAATCCTACGGACAGTTCTGCCCCGTGGCGAAGGCCTCCGAAATTCTGGCCGAGCGCTGGACTCCGCTCGTCGTCCGCGAACTTCTGTCGGGAAGCGAGCGGTTCAACGACCTCCGCCGCGGCGTGCCGCTGATTTCTCCGGCAGTGCTCTCGCAGCGGCTGAAGCGACTCCAGGACGAGGGTATCGTGCGCCGCCATACCGAAGGCGTGGCCACGCGCTACAAGCTCACCCGGGCTGGCCGTGAGCTGATGCCGGTGATCGAGGCACTGGGAACATGGGGCAAGGCCTGGGTGCGGCGCGAGGTCGATGCTGACGATCTCGATGCGGGACTTCTCATGTGGGACATCCACCGTCGCCTCCACATTGACAGGTTCCCCTCGCGGCGGACGGTCCTCAAGTTCGACATCCGGGACGCGCCTTCGGCATCGCGGTTCTACTGGCTGGTGATCGAGCGCGGGCGGGTCGACATCTGCCTCAAGGACCCGGGCCACCCGATCGACCTCGGCGTCGACGTCGATCTCCGGACCATGACCGATGTCTGGCTCGGCGACGTCGCGATGGCCGAAGCCGTGCGCACCGGCAAGCTTAGGCTCGATGGACCGAAGGAGCTCTCCCGACGCTTCCGCTCCTGGCTGCGGCTCAGCGTCTTCGCCGACATCGAGCGCGAGGAGGTCGAAGCCTGAGCCCTTCGCCGCCCGGAAGTCCAGCGGGAGCAGGCTGAGTCAGACTTTCGGAATTTCCGATTCGATCGCAGGGTCATGCCGTCTCTGGCGTGCGTTCCGAACCGACATGGGCAAGCAGGCCGACCCCGAGCCAGGCCGGAAGCGAGTCGACCGCATCACGGCTGCCGTGGGCGGCGAGCTGCCCTTCGGCGCGCGCTTCGCGCAGCGACAGGTCACCTCGCCAGATGTAGATGAGCGTCCTGAGATCCGAACTCGATATAAAGGGCAACGTCGAAGCCCGGATCCTTCACGCAGAGCTCGCAACGCCCGTCCTCGTTCAAGAACCACCACCGCCGCTTGTTGCGGGGCTGGTCGGTCACGTCGACCTCGACCACGGTGCGCCCGTCTCCGAAGGCGTCGGGGTGGACCGCCTTCTCCATAGCCCAGAGCAGCAGGTCGAGGTCGATCTCATGCTCCTCGAGGTCGCGTCGCGTCCAGCGCTGGCCCCAGGTGCCGAGCGCCAGCACGACCGGGGTAAACTCCTCGCCCGCCCGGGTCAGGTGGTAGGTCCAGCTGCTGCCGCCCGCCGACCGGCGGCGCTCGATGATGCCCTCGGCCTCGAGTTCTCTCAGCCGCGTCGTGAGCAGCGACGGCGACGCCAGCGGGATGCCGCGCTTGAGCTCGGAAAACCGGGTGGCGCCGCCCGCCAGGTCGCGCAGGATCAGGGGGGTCCAGCGGGCGCAGAACACCTCCGCGGCCTTCGCGACCGGGCAGAATTGACCGTAGCTATTCATGGCCTGTCTCCTTTCCGGGTTGAGTGTCGGCCGCACCGGGCAGCGCCGATACTACAGAAATCGAACCATTTCCCGCCCCGGCAGGCGTGGTTCGATCTGCGGCAGAAACGAGATCCGAAAGGAGGTTCGACATGGCAATCCGTACCCCGACAATACCGATCGCTCTCGCCGCAACCATTGCCGCCTCTACCGCTTTTTCGCAGGTGGCCGACGATCCCGCAGGCGCTGTCCTCGACCGCCACCTCGCGGCCTTCGCCGCGCACGACCTCGATGCCCTGATGGCTGACTATACCGAGAATTCGGTGATGGTCACACCGCAGGCCGTCCTGCACGGACCGGCCGAGATCCGACCCCTTTTCGCCGGCCTTGTTGAGGAATTCTCCGCGCCCGAGGCGGTGCTCGACCTGCGAGCGCGTCATGTCGATGGCGCGGTCGCCTACGTGCTCTGGTCGGCGGAGACGCCGGAGACCGTCTATCGTTTCGCCACCGACACCCCTAGTCGTGGCCGACGACCGCATCCTCTATCAGACCTTCGCCGCCGACACCGAGGCCAAGGACTGAAGCCGGAACAAGGAGGACGACATGACACGCATGGATGACATCGGAACTGCCAGCCCGGCCGCAGAGATGTGGGGCCTCGGCGGCGCCGACTACGACAATGTGAGCTTCGCGATTTCCGACGCGCTCGCTCACGGCGCACAGCGCCTCGCCCCTCGCCCCGGCGACGCTGCGCTCGACGTCGCCACAGGCACCGGCTGGACCGCACGCAACCTGGCGCGGTTTGGGGCGCGGGTCAGCGCCTGCGATTTCTCCCCGCAGATGGTGGATGCCGCGCGCAAGCTCTCGGCGCATTGCGGGCCGGGCATCTCGTTCGATGTCGCCGACGCCGAGAAGCTGCCCTATGCCGACGCGGAGTTCGACCGGGTGATCTCCACCTTCGGCGTCATGTTCGCGGCCAGGCCGGAGCGGGCGGCAGGCGAACTTGCCCGCGCCACAACGCCCGGTGCTTGTCAACTGGGTTCCGGACGGCAGCGTCGCCGAGTTCTTCGGCCTGCTCGGCCGGTACGACTCTGCACCGCCACCTGAGGCTTCGCCCCCCGATTGGGGAGACCCCGGCAGGCTGCGAGAGCTGTTCGCGGACGCCTTTGCCCTCGACTTCGAAATCGGCACGAACCACGCCTACCACGACGACGAGGCGGCCATCTGGGACTGGTACACAAGCGGCTTCGGCCCGATTCTGAACGTGCTCCAGCAGCTTGCCCAGCCAAAGCGCGCGAGGCTGCGCCGCGACATCGACGGCTATCATGCCGGATACCGAACTGACGCGGGACGGCTGCACGTGACCCGTGACCACCTGGTCGCGATTGGAACTCGCCAATGGGGGCTCGCCACGCGGTCAGATCTCCCGCAGGCGGAAACGCTGGCGGTAGGCGGCTGGCGTCATGCCGCTGTACCGCTTGAAGACGCGCCGGAAGAACGCCATATCGTCGCAGCCGACCGAGACAACGACCCGCTGGATCGACGTCGCGCCATCTTCGAGCACGTTCCGCCAGGCCGAGATCCGCGATCGCCTGGTCCGGAGTGATTCGCAGTCCGTCGGCGCTTTCCACCAGCTCGCGGTCGATCGACGCCGTCCTGACGCCGAACCGTAGTTTCGGCTCGGCGCCCAACATCTCTTTCCACATCGCGCCGGCCAGCGCGAAAATCTCGATCGGACCCACGGCGGTCGATGCGTAGCGCTCGTTGACGAGCACGATTGCGACGTCCAGCCTGTCGCGGCGCTCTGTCATGCCCGCATGATCGTCGGGTCCGCGCGCCGTTTCCAGCCGCGAGGCCGGGTATGGCACTTTCGTCCCAGCTGTTCGTCATTATCACCGTCTCCCAAAGCGCCATTTCCACCGCCATTCTGGGATGCATGAAGCAACCTCGGGAGGAGGCAACGATGGAACTCTACATCGTCCGCCGCTATGGCATCTGGTCGAGCGAGGACGAGATCGAAGCGGCGAACGAGAAGTCCCTTCGGGTCGGCGAGGAGATGAAGGACCGGCTGCGCTGGATCCGTAGCTATGCCGTGACCGAGGACGACGGACGCGTCGGTTCGCTGTGCATCTACGAGGCAAGCGACCCGGATGCGATCCGCGAGCACGGCCGCCGCATCGGCGCGCCGAGCGAGGACTTCCACGTCGTCCGCGGCACTGCGATTAAGCGGTCCGACCCACAGCCGGTCATGTCCGTCTGAAGCTGTCCGGCGGTCAGCGAGGGTATCGGAATTTCTCGTCTCGCCCCGCGCCGCCAAGCCTTGCTCCGGAGCACGAACTGCTCGGAGCATAGTCGGGCCACCCTGGGGTCTTCCCGACCGCGCGCGCTTTCGGCCGCGCCTTACACGCCTCTAATCCGCGGCCGCCTCCGTGATCCTGTCGAGAGTATCCGCCATGACTTGCAGGACCGGCGCGTCGGCGGGAATGTCTGATCCGGCGAGCAAGTCGGCCGGCACCTCGTAGGCCATCGCCGTGCCGCCCTCCGTCTCGTAGACCAGCACCTTGCCGGGAAGGTCGAGTGCGGCCATCCCGTCGGCGGACAGCGCCGCGGCGCCGATGCGCGGGTCTCCGAAGATCACGAGCTGCAGCTCACCGAAGTCCTGGCCGATGCTCCTCACGCCGCCGCCGAAGTCGACGATCGTGAACACCCGCGCGCCCGCCTCCTCGACCGCTGCCTGTAGCCTCTCGACCGTCTCCGGTACCGAGCCGGCCGAGGGCACGACCACGTTCTCGGCGAGAGAGGTGGCGGGAACGCATGCAACGATGCCTGCCATGAGAAAACGCTTCATCTTCTCCTCCTCCTTTGAGTGTTCCGAATGACCAGGGGTCCGCCGTTAGCCGCTCGCGGCGATCCCCTCCACGACGCGGCAGGCGTCACGCCCGACGCCTGCGACCATCGTCGAGGACACGGCGTACTGGAAATGCAGCCCGGCGAACCAGAGGCCGTCCATGTCGATCGCCTTGCCGAACCGGTGGCGCGGCGTGCCGTGGTCGTCGAGCACCGGCAGGTCGATCCAGTCGAACCCCGGATGATAGCCGGTGCACCAGATCACGGCGGCGCAAGGGACCTCCGCGCCGTCCTCCGACAGCGCCTTGCCGGCCCTGATCCCGGCGATCTTGCCAATCCTTCGGACGCCGACGCGCTCCAGCTGTCCGGGACGCGTCCGGATCAGCGGCATCCCGTGCCCGTGCATCCTGTCGCGAAACCTCCGCCCCATGGGCGTCCTCATGGTGAGGACCCGGTGGAACACGCCCCGGATGACCAGGCGCACCAGCAGCTTCCGACCCCAGAACCCGGAAATGTCGAAGGGAACGTGCCCGACCTCGCGGCCTGACAGGTAGACCTCGTGCGTTCCGACCAGGTCCATCGCGATCTCGGCCCCCGAATTGCCGGCACCGACCAGCAGCACCGGGCCGGCCGGCAGCTGGCCGTGGTTCCGGTACTCGTGCGAGTGCATCTGCAGGACTTCCGGCCCCAGCTCGTGCGCGAACTCCGGAACACGCGGCTTCTGGTAACTCGCCGCCGCAACCACGACCTGATCGGCCTCGTAGGCGCCGTCGGTGGTCTCCACCCGATACTTGCCGTTCGCCCTGTGAAGCCGCTGGACGCGCGTGTTCAGCCGCACGGGCAGGTCGAACTTGCCGGCATAGCTCTCGAGGTAGTCGGCCATCTCGTCCTTCGTCGGGAAGGTGTCCTTCGGCGCCGGGAAAGGATAGCCGTCGAGTCCGTCGAACTTCGCTGGGGTGAACAGCCGGAGCGTGTCCCAGCGGCTGCGCCAGGCGTCCCCGACGCGCGAAGCGCCGTCCAGGATGACGTGGTCGATGCCCTTCTGCTTCAGGTGATAGCCGACCGACAGACCGGCCTGCCCGGCACCGATCACGACGACATCGTGGCGGCGGGCGGCGGCGCTGGCGGGTAGCTTCGGAAACGCGCCGGGCTCGGTCCTCAGCAGGTTGCCGGTCTCCACCAGGTCCGCCGGATGGCGGCGAGCGCGGCGATCGGCGACGGCGGCTGTTGCGTGCGGTGCCATGATCGTTCTCCAGTCTCGGACATGCTGGAACGAGCGTAGGCAGGGCCCCTCGGGGCTTCATCGTGAGGATGCCCCATGCGGCAGGGTTCCCGGGATGGGACGTTCTACCCATCCCGCCGGCGGGTGTCAGATCACCCCGGCCTTTAGCGCCCTGGCCACCGCGGCGGCACGCGAGGACACCCCGAGCTTGTCGAAGATGTTCTCGGCATGACGGTTCACTGTCTTCGGGCTCAGCCCGAGCTGCCCCGCGATCTCGCGGTTCGAGCCGCCCTCGGCCATCATCCGCAGCACCTCCCGCTCCCGCTCGGTCAGGGTGCCCGCTTCGCCGCCCGCCTTGCCGGTCCGCAGGGCGCGGACCCGCGCCAAGTCGGGCTCGGCGCCGAGCGCGCGGAACAGCTTCTCGGCGGCATCAAGCTCCAGCTCGGCGCTCTCGGTGTCACCAAGCGCGGCGCAGCCTTGTGCGATGGCGACGCGCAGGCGCGCGACCAAGTACGGGGCGCCGAACTCCGACCAGTAGCGCCGGGCGCGGGTTAGCGCAGCCACAGCGTCGCCGAACTCGCCCCGCGCCAGCGCCAGCGATCCACGGGCTTGATCGGAGACACGGGCGAGGATCTCAGTTCCGAAGCGTTCCGCGATCCCGCTCATCTCGCCGCAGAGGCCCTCCGCCACGTCCAGGTCACCGCAGGCAATGAGGATCTCGATCGCCGCCGGCAGCAGCGCCGTCTTTCGCGGCATGTCGCCGGCTGTCTCCAGCGCGCGGCGGATCATCGCCGCGGCCTCGTCGGGCCGCCCCTGCGCAAGGCGGAGAAGCGCCAGCCCCGGCTGCGGGTCGATCGCGATCTCGCCGGCCAGCCGGTACTCCCTCTCCGAGGCGGCGAACGCGCCCCGCAGCCGCAGGATCTCGCCCCGCCGGTACGCCGCAGTGGCCAGGGCGGTCTGCTCCGCCGTCCCTTCGAGACCGTCGCCGGCACGCTCGGCCTCGGCGAAGGCCTCGGTCCAGTTGCCCTCAAGCTGCAGGACCTCGGCACGGTGCACCTGGCAGACGCCGTTGAAGGCCTTGGCCTGCGGGTTGCGCCGGCACCAGTCGTCGAGAACCGCCGTCCATTCCCGCGCCCGCACCATCTCCAGCACGCGGCAGCAGGACGACACGATCTCGCAATAGACGACGCCGCAGACCAGCGGCGACAGACGCTCGCTGCTGGCCAGCACCATCGCCTCGTCGATCGGCACGTACCCTTCGTGGATCCGTCCCAGGCGAAAGAGCACGCCACCCTTCACGCTTCCCGCGAGCGCGATCAGGTCGGGCTCGCCGGCCTTCTCGCCGATGGCGATCGCAGCGTCGGCGATCTTCACCGCCGCCTCGTAGTCGCCCTTGCCGCGGTGCATGAACACCTGCGGCAACAGCAGGTATCCGCGCTGCACGCAGTCCGGCGAGGTCTGCTCGGCATGTTTCGCCGCGCGCTGCAGCCAGCCGGAGCCGAGACCCACCTCTCCGATCAGCATGTTGCGAAGCCCGCTCCAGAACGCCGCCCGCGCGCATTCCTCGTGATCCCCGCGGTCGGCGTGGTGCGCGTAGACCCGCTCCAGCCCCGCCAGCATCTCCTGGTCCCGGGCCGAGATGCCCGCCGCCCAGACCAGGGCGCCGAGGTCGTCGATCTCGAGCCCGGTCTCGGCATCCGCACGCAGAAACAGGTCGGTGGCGTCCGCCCATGCCCCGCGTCGGTAGGCATCCCTTGCGGCAAGAAGTGTCTTGCTCGGTGGCATAGCGCCGAAGAGCGTACATGGTTTCGAGAGGATTGGCGAAGCCCGTGAGGCGGCCGCCGTCAATAGAGCCGCTCCGCGGCATCCTTTCGCACGATCTCAGCGACGTCGCCCACAGCGTCCTCCAGCCGGCCATGGTGCTTCATCGTCTCGGCCAGCGAGGGCAGACCCTCGCCACTCGGCCACTGCTCCGGCTCCCACATCCCCGACCGGATCATGCACTTCGCGCAGTGAAAGAACGCCCGCTCCACCTCGACCACAAGGGCGAGGTGCGGTTCGCGCCCCTTATGCTCCATCCGCGCGTTCAGCGCCGCGTCCCGCACGATGCGCCCGCGGCCACTGACGCGCAGCGTCTCGCGGCGTCCGGGGATCAAGAAGATCAGCCCGATCCGGTCATCCTCCAGCAGGTTCTCCATCGTATCGGCCCCATGGTTCCCGGGCCGGTCCGGTATCGCAAGCAGTCGGGGCGACAGCACCCGGACGAACCCCGCCGGATCGCCCTTGGGCGACAGGTCCACCGCCCCGCCCGCGCCGGTTGAGGCCACGACCACGAACGGCGACGCCGCGATGAACCGCCGGCACATGTCGTCAATGCGGTCGATGACCTTGGCCGACACAAGCCGCGACGGCTCCTTCCGGACCTCCCGCAGCCGATCTCGGCTGGTGATGATCTCGTCGAACATGGCGCTACCCGGCCGCCAGCCGCGACTCGACGCTCCGCGGCGTCGTCACCGTGTCGTGGATCGGCGACAGCTCCCGCGTCGCCTCGAGGATCTCGCGCAGCGTCTCCTCGCCCGCGTCCGCGTCGACGTGGGAGGTCAGGCGGATGTCCGACACGCCAGGCGGCGTCGGCCGGATGCCAAAGAAGCCGTTCAGGTCGATGCGCCCTTCGACCTCCACCTCCAGCGCCCGCAGCTCGACCCCCCGCGCCGTCGCCTGCGCCGCGTAGGTCCCCGTCTGCACGCCCCAAGCGCCGCCAGCTGCGTCTCGATCGCCGTCGGCCCGGTGTTCCGGCCCAGCAGCTCCGGCGGATGGTCGCCGCGCAGCGTGAAGTGCCGCTCCATCACCGCGCCCATCTGCCCGATGCCCTGCGTCCGCACGTCGAGGCCGAAGCCGCCGTCCCACGCCACCCGGCTCGTCCAAGTCAGGTTCCCCGTCTCCGGCGCGTCGCGCACGCCCTCCACGGCGTCGGTCATCGCCTGCACGTTCCAGCCATTCAGTTCGGTAGCCATGACGTTTCTCCTGTCTCTTGCGATGCCCAGACTCTGCAGGTTGCGATCCACTCCATCGAGGTCCAGACTCGCCACCTCCGGTCCGTATCCGCCACGAAGGCCCGATGACCGACCCGATCCGCGTCAGCCTCGCCGTCACCGGCGACACCCAACTCGCCCCGCTGAGCGGCCTCTACGAGACGCTGACGGCCTTCCCGCTCCTCGCCCGCATCGACCCCGACGTGCCGCCGCACCCCTTCGAGGTCGGCGTCGTGACCGAGGGCACCGGCCCGCCCCCGGCCGGCCTTCCGCACCGCTCCTGCGCCGAGGTCGCGGCGACCGACATCGCCATCGTTCCGCTGATGATGTTCGACGGCCCCGACTGGATCCCAGGCCGCTCCCCCGCGCTCGTCGACTGGCTGCGCCGGATGCACGGGCAGGGCGCGACGCTCTGCTCCACTTGCACCGGTGTCCTCCTCCTCGCCGAGACGCGGCTGCTCGACGGCGGCGAGGCGACGATCCACTGGGCCTTCGCCCCCGCCTTCCGCCGCTGCCACCCGGAGGTCCGGCTGCGGCTCGACGACGTCCTCGTCCTCGGCGGCGGTGGCGCGTTCGTGATGACCGGCGGCGTCGCCTCGTGGCACGACCTCGCCCTGCACCTGATCGAACGGCACGTCGGCCCCGCCGCTGCCTCCGGCATGGCGCGCCTGATGATGCTGGAGTGGCATGGCGAGGGGCAGGCGCCGTTCCGCGGCTTCCTGCCGCCCCGCGACCACGGCGACCGCGTCATCCTCCACGCCCAGGACTGGGCCGGCCAGCACTACATGGCCGAGAGCCCCGTCGAGGAGATGGCCGCCCGCACCGGCCTCTGGTTCATGTCCGCCGCCGTCCTGCCCGACATGGCGGCCGAGGTCGGGCTGACCGACACCGACCTCGCCTGGCTCTCCAGCGTCGTCCCGGCCGGGTTCGCCGCGGGCGCCATGTTCTTCGCCCTGCCCCGACCGCCTCGACCCCCGTCGCGTCTTCGCCGGCTGCGCCCTCGGCACCGCCCTCGCCAACGCTACGCTTCTGGCCGTCCCCGTCGGCGGCCCCTCGGCCGTCGCCCTACGATTTCTCTCCGGCGCCCCGATGGCCGGCATCTGGCCCATCGCCATGAAGATCGCCGTCGGCTGGTCCGTCCGCAGCCGCGGCCTGCTGATGGGCACCCTCGTCGCCGCCCTCGTCAGCGGCCAGGCGACGCCCTACCTGCTGGCCTGGTTCGGCGGCGCCGACTGGCGGCTCGCCGTCACCCTCGGCTCCTGCCTCGCCGGGTCGGGCGCCCTGCTGGTCCTCTTCACCGGCCTCGGCCCCCACCACGCCCGCGCCACCGCCTTTCGCGCCCGCGCCATCGGCCTCGCCTGGAGCGACCGCCGCATCCGCGCGGCGATCCTCGGCTATCTCGGCCACATGTGGGAGTTCATCGCCGCGCCGCCGCAGCCGGCTTTCGCGCCCCCGGAGCGGTTTCTTGGCGCTGCGCGCTCCGCTTGCCTCAGGGTCGGTCGACAGCCGGTTCGCCAGCAAGCAGCCGGCGGCACCGGCCCCGACGATGACGCAGACGTATATGATGCTCCCCCAATGATGTCTCTTCCGCTCTTCGCGCGGCGCGCTCACTCTGCCTTCCGGGTCTCCCCGGCGAAGAGGGTCTTCCAGTCGTTCTTCATGCTGATCACGGTCCAGCCGTCTGCCTTCGCGGTGTCCGTCAGCGCCTGGCTGAAAGTGCCGACGGGCGTGTCCGGCAGCCCGCCGGCGGGGCCGTAGGCGAACTCGCGGTCGGCGTCGTCGTGCAGCGCAAACAGGCCCTGGCCGTAGAGCGGGTGCTCGACCCAGGTGGTGCCGTCCTGGTCGAAGGTGGCGATGCGGTCTTCCGGGGCGACGAACTTCGCGCCGCCCTCGGTCGTCGTATCGGTGACGAAGTCGAGGATCGCCTACTTTGCCGCCCCGTCATTCCATGAGGGCAGAGGATCGTCCTGCGCGTGGACCGGCCAGGGCGCTGCAAGGAGCGCAAAGACGGTGACGGCACAGCGGATGAGGCCGCGCCGGTGGATCGGGAAATGTCGGCTCCGCATGCCAGGTCACTCCTTTCAGTTGCGGTTCGTTTCCATCAGCATCTCCATCACCTTGTCGATCGAGAAGCTGCCGGGCCGCTGACGGGGCGGAAACTCCTGGAAGGTGGCGAGATGCTCGGCGACGATCTGCTGCGCGGGCAGCAGCACGAACATGTGGTCGACGAACCAGCGGACGTAGCCGCCGGCCTCGATTTCGGCGCGCTCGAACGGATCGCTCCGGATGTTGAAGATCTTCGGTGCCCGCAGCGGCACGAGCGGCTGCACCCAGACCTCCAGCCCGTGCGACTGCTGCTCCATGAAAACGGCCTTGTACTGGTCGTAGCGCAGCCCGGCGAGATCGCCGTCATCGGTCCAGTAGAAGAACGATCGCCGCGGGTCCTCCGCCTCGGGGTCGGCCAGAGCGGCGCTTTGGTCGTAGCCGTCGAGATGCACCCGGAACGTCGCATCGCCGGCGGCGTGACCTTCGAGCAGTTTCGACTTGATGTCGGGATCACCGGCCGCGGCGAGCAGGGTCGGCAGCCAGTCCTCGTGGGAGACGATCTGGTTGAACTCGCTGCGCGGCTCGACACGGCCCGGCCAACGGACGACCGCGGGGACGCGGTAGCCGCCCTCCCAGTTGGTGTTCTTCTCGCCGCGGAACGGCGTCGTGCCGCCATCGGGCCAGCTGAACGTCTCGGCCCCGTTGTCGGTGGTGTAGATGACGATGGTGTTGTCAGTGATACCCAGCTCGTCGAGCCTGTCGAGCAGGACACCCACCTGCCCGTCATGCTCGACCATGCCATCGGGGTAGATGCCGAGGCCGGTGACACCCTCGGATTCCGGCTTCAGGTGGGTCCAGATGTGCATGCGGCTGGGGTTGAACCAGACGAAGAACGGCTGTTCCGCCTCGTGCGCCCGGTCGATGAAGTCGAGCGTGGCGCCCAGGAACTCCTCGTCCACCGTCTCCATGCGCTCCCGGCTCAGAGGGCCGGTGTCCTCGCAACTCTGGTTGCCCCAGGCTCCAAAGCGCGGGTCCTCGCCGGGTGTGACCTCGGCGGTGGCCTCGCAGCGCATCACGCCGCGCGGCCCGAAGGTCTCGCGGAACACGGTGCCTTGCGGATAGTCGGGATGCTCCGGCTCCTCCTCGGCGTTGAGATGGTAGAGGTTGCCGAAGAACGCGTCGAAGCCGTGGGCCGTCGGCAGGAACTCGTTGCGGTCGCCAAGATGGTTCTTGCCGAACTGGCCGGTCACGTAGCCCAATGGCTTGAGAAGCTCGGCGATGGTGGGATCCTCGGGCTGCAGGCCCTCGGGCGCGCCGGGGAGGCCGACCTTCAGAAGGCCGGTCCGCATCGGACTCTGGCCGGTGATGAAGGCGGCGCGGCCGGCGGTGCAGGATTGCTGGGCGTAGTAGTCGGTGAACAGACCGCCCTCTTCGGCGATCCGGTCGATGTTGGGGGTGCGGTAGCCCATCATGCCGCGATTGTAGGCGGAGATGTTCCAGTAGCCGACGTCGTCGCCCATGATGACGAGGATATTGGGCTTGGTGTCCGTGTCCTGTGCCAGGATAGGGGACGCGATGGGAAGAGACAGCGCGGCAAGCGCGGCTGTGAGAAGTCCTGAGCGTGGTGTCATCATGGTGAATCCCGGGTCTGGGTGAGGGACGGTCCGCGCGGACCGTCCGGGAAAAGGGTCAGCGCAATTCGAATTCCTCGACATCCAGCGCGGCGCCGGTCCCGATGATCCCCGAGGCGCTGATCGGCTGGAGGGCGACCGTGTGCTTGCTGCCGCCGATCAGGACGTTGGCCGCGGCCCCTGCGCCGAGCGCAACCGACGCGGTTCCGCCGACATAGCGGCCGGCGAGCGAGCCCGCCTCGGCCGCATCCGACGATGGCGCGAGCACGCCCCAGACCAGCGTCACGTCCTTGGTGACCGACAGATTGACGCCGAGCGCCTTGATCTCGCCGGTATAGGTCTGCGTGTCGCCGGTCTTCGGCTTGAATTCGCAGGCGAACTCCTCGTTGGTATAGACGACGTCGTTCTGAACGCTCGTCAGCTTGCACGTCAGAACGCCGATGTCGGCGCGGGCATAGACGGCGGAAGCCGACACGGTCAGCGCGATCGCGGCTGCCATTCCAAGTGGGGCGTATTTCATTTCCTTGTCCTCTTGTTCTGCTCTGGTTTTTAAGACGATTACTGTTGCGTAGACTTGCCCGCCGCGGCGGGCTGCGATGCACGCGGCATTGGGTTTCGTCTGGTGCAGGCGCCCGGTTCTCGGGCGCCTGAACCTGGTTCAGCTCAAACGGTCCGTCAGTGACCGGCGTGGCTGGAGGTGTTCATGTTCTTCACCTGCTGGATGACGTCTTCCAGGTTGTAGCTGGCCGGATCCTGCATCGGCGGGAAGTCGCGGTAGGTCTCGAGTTCCCGCAGCCACAGCTGCTGGCCGATCGGCAGGATGTTCCAGTCATAGACATAGGCCGTCATGGGCGCGGCAATGGCGCCGCCCATGCCGAACAACGTCTTCGTATGCGCCCCGACCGACGCCTCGAACGGATCGCGCTTGATGTTCACGACCTGGGTCCAGTGGTAAGGCTGAACGCCCGCAGTAAAGCCTTCGGGCGACTGCGAAACCATGGCGAAGTACATCTTCCAGTTCTTGTAGCGAACGGCAGACGGATCCTTGCCCGAGTAGTACATGAAGTAGTCCCGCGCCGGCTCGTCGGCCTCGCCGGTCAGATACGCCATCTGGTTGACGCCATCGAGCGTCGTCTTGACGATGCCGGGATACTCGCCTGCCTCAATCGTGGCCTTCAGATCGTTGCCCGTCGGGCCACCGGCCGCTTCGACCAGCGTCGGCAGCCAATCGAGCGACGCGAAAGTGCCGTTCAGAATCGTGCCGGGGTCGATCTTGCCGGGCCAACGAACGACCATCGGTGCGCGCATGCCGCCTTCCCAGGTGGTCAGCTTGCCGCCCGCGAACGGGGTCACGCCACCATCGGGGTAGGTGATCACTTCGGCGCCATTGTCGGTGGTGAAGGCGATGATCGTATTGTCGAGTTCGCCCATCTCCTCGAGCTTGTCGAGCACATAGCCGATGTTGTCGTCCATTTGCTTCATGCCGGCTTCGTTGACGCCCCAGTCCTTGCCGCCCTTCGTGCCGACCTGGTCAAGGTACTCATCCGACAGAACGGTGGTGATGTGCATGCGGGCCGGGTTGTACCAGACGAAGAATGGCTTGCCGGTCTCCTCGGGGTCGTTGCGGTCGAGAAAATCGATGACCTGGGCAGAGATCTCCTCGTCGATGGTCTTGGAGCGTTCCAGCGTCAGCGGGCCTTCATCCTTGCAGGTCATGTTCGCCGCGGTGCCATCGCTAGACGTGCAATGCATCACCGGACGCGGCGGCGTTAGGCATATGGTTGTCGCCGGGTCGACGGCGCCCGGGACTTCGGCCAGTCCGGGAACCGGCGTGTTCCGACATGGCGGCGCTATGACCTGGTCGGTCGGCGAGGAGTTGATGTCGGGGAAGCTGACCCCCTGCATCGCATCTAGATGATAGAGATAGCCCCAGAATTCCTGAAACCCGTGGGCGGTCGGCAGGGCGTCGGTATGGTCGCCCAGGTGGTTCTTGCCGAACTCGCCTGTGTTGTAACCGAGATCCAGAAGGAACTTGGAAAGCATCGGCGTACCGGGTTGCAGATAACTCGGGCTGCCGGGCAATTGCGGCATGATCATGCCGGTCCGCAGCGGCTGCATGCCGGTGATGAAAGCGTTTCGCCCGGCCGTGCAGCTCTGCTCGGCGTAGTAGTCGGTGAACATCGCTCCCTCTTCGCCGAGCCGGTCGATGTTGGGCGTCTCGCCGACCATCAGGCCGCGGTGGTAGATGCTCGGCTGCATCCAACCGATATCGTCGCCCATGATGAACAGGATGTTCGGCTTGGCTTCCGCGTCCTGTGCCGAAGCCGGCGTCATCGACCCCAGCGCTCCGGCCCCGAGGGCGAGGGCACCGGTAATCCCGAGGCACGCGCTGCGTGCGACGGCACTGCGTACTTTCCGTCTCATTGCTCGTTCTCCTTTAATCGTTTGTGTCGTGGACCCAGGTTCTCCCAGCGTCCGATGCGGATCAGGTGTCGTCGGGCGGTCGGAGCGGGGCCGACGCAGCGTCAAGAAGCGCGAGGACTTCGGATTCGAGCTCCGCAGCGAGCTGGCGATATTCCTCCGTCCGCGACACGTTGCGCTCGACGATCTGCCAGTGCCGGAGGACCCGGAGCGCTTCCTCGTAATCGTCGCAGACGGCCCGAAACTCTTCGTCCTGATCATAGAGCCTGTGGACCTCCAGCTCCCGCGTCGGAAACCGCTGCACGAGGACAGCCAGCCTTGCCACCACATCGCTCCCCCAATGGGCAGAACTGGCGGCAGGAGGTCACGAAACGCGGGGAGCCGGGAGGTGCGAACAGGTGCGCACATGTGTTCCCGCGGGTGATCGGGCGGGGGTGAGGGTTCCCTTACCCAAGGGCATCCGGTATGCTCCCGTCGGCTCAGGGACGGCCCGAGGGCGTTGGGGTGAAACTATGGAAAGGCCTGTCGGCCTGATCGAACGCGGCATGACGTCGTCGCGCGCGCCGCCATCCTCAACCGAGGTTCAGGCTCAATTGGACCGGATGCTGGACGGTTCTGCGTTCCAGGCCAGCCAAAGACGGCGCACGATGCTGCGCTTCGTCGTCGAGGAGACGCTGGCCGGTCGTGGCGGCCGGCTCAAGGGTTTCGCGCTGGCCATCGCTGTTTTCGGGCGCGACGAGACCTTCGATTCACAATCCGATCCGGTCGTTCGGTTCGAGGCGCGCCGCCTCAGGCGCGACCTCGACAGCTACTACATCGACGCGGGCAGCGAGGACCCCGTCCGCATCACCATCCCCAAGGGTGGCTACGTCCCGCATTTCGCGTGGCAGAACCAGGAGGCGCACGCCCCGACGCTCGCGCCCGACCCGGTGCCGGAGGGCACGCCGCCCGGTGATGCGGACCCTGTCTCGACGCCCTCGGGCGAGGCTGGTACCATGGTCGAGCGCCTCCGCGGGCGTCTGATGCCGGCCGCGATCCTTCTCGCTATTTGCGGCGTGGCGGCGATCGCCGTCGCCGTTTTCGGCCAGCGCGACACGGTACCGGATGCGGCGCAGCCCCGGAATCCCGCGATCGTCGTGATGCCGTTCGAGGCGTTCGGAGACACCGATGACATCGGGCTGATCGCGTCCAGCGTCACCGAGGAACTGATCGCGAACCTCATGCTCTTCAAGGATTTCCGGGTCTACTCGGCGGCGTCGAGCTTTCGGCTTGATGCGGGCGCCGATCCCGCCACCCTTGGGCGTGACCTTGGTGTTTCCTTCGTCGTGTCGGGTGTCATGCAAGCGCAGAACGGCCAGGCGCGCATTCGTGCCAAGCTGGTCGACCCGGAGACGGGCGAGGTCCGCTGGAGCGGCAGTTTCGACGAACCGCTCGCGCCGGGCGATCTTTTCGGGGCGCAACACGATCTGGCGGTGGCGATCTCGACCGCACTGGGTGAGCCCTTCGGCGCCGTGAAAGATGCCATCGGGCGGCGCATGGCCCAAGACGGCGTCCCCAGCATGCCAAGCTACGCCTGCATCCTGCGCGCTTATGAGTACAGGCGAACCTTCGAGGATGCGCTTCATGCGCCCGCAATTGCCTGTCTCAAAGAGACGGTCGTGCGCGATCCCGAGTACGCAGATGCTTGGGCGATGCTCGGTTGGCTGCACCTTGATACGGTGCGCAATGACCTCGCCCCGACGGCCGAACATCCGGCAGAGATGGCGGCAGCGTTCGAGGCGGCCTCGCATGCCGTTGCGCTTGAGCCGAAGAGCCCGCGGACGCTCGCGGCACTCTCTGCCATCACGTTCTACCAGGGCGACTATGAGACGGCGGAGGATCTGCAACACGAGGTCCTGGCTCTCAATCCGTACGATCCCGACGCTCTCGCGCAACTCGGCTGGCGGATCGCGGTGCGCGGCAATCGCGAGGGTCTCGACTATCTCGAGCAGGCCATCGCGCGCAGCGCCAATCCGCCGGGTTGGTATTCGCATCTTATAGCGGTCTACGCCTATCTTGATGGCGATTACGCACGCGCGCTAGACGCGGCCGAGAAATCCGCGGCCGTTGGCTCGGCCCTCGGCCTGTCGTTCGCGGCGATCAGTCACGCCAAGCTCGGCGACACGGAGGCGGCGCAAGACGCCCTGGCCGCGATGGCCGCAGCGTGGCCGCTGATGGGACGCGACCCAGCCACTGCCTACCGCATGCACCAAGCCACCGACGAGATCGTCGAGGCGCTGGTCGCCGGGTTGCGGGACGCGGGTTGGACTGAACCGGACAACGCATCGGAATGACGGCACAGACACTTGCCCGGAGAACTTCGACCGGTGCGCAGCTGCGAGGGACAGATCCATGTGTAGGGTGCCGTCCGACTTCGGGAAGCTCTGAAGAACCTCGGCATCGGGCGGTGATCTGGTAGTCTGGCGGCGACCTCGATGGAGCCGCCCTCAATGAACCAGAGCACCTTCGCGTCGTTTGCCTATGCGACGAAGAAGAAGCGCACCCGCCGCGAGGCGTTTCTCGCCGAGATGGAGGCGGTGGTGCCCGGGGCGCGTCTGACGGCGCTGATCGAGCCGCACTACCCGAAGGCGGGACCGAAGGGCGGGCGGCCGGCGATGCCGCTGGAGGTGATGCTGCGGGTCTACTGTCTCCAGCAGTGGTACGCGCTGTCCGACCCGGCGGCGGAGGGTTCAAGCGTATAGCAATCGATCCAGTTGATCGATTGTAGCGCAGAACCTCTACGACAGCGACGCCATGCGCCGGTTCGCCGGGCTCGAGCTGGGCGACGATGCGATCCCGGACGAGACGACCATCCTGAACTTCCGCCACCTGCTGGAGCGGCACGAGCTGACGCGTGCGATCTTCGAGGCGATCAACAGCTATCTTCGCGAGCGCGGCATCCTGTTGCGCGAGGGAACGTTGGTCGATGCGACGCTCATCGACGCGCCAAGCTCGACGAAGAACAAGCAGGGCGCACGCGACCCGGAGATGAGCAGCACGAAGAAGGGCAACGACTGGTATTTCGGGATGAAGGCGCATGTCGGCGTCGATATTGGCAGCGGCGTGGTCTACACGCTCGAAACCAGCACCGCCAAGGTCCACGACAGCCAGAAGTTCGACGACCTGCTTCACGGCGACGAGCAGGCGGTGTTCGGCGAGTTGCCAGGGTTGCGCCACCGGTTCGAGCAACCGCTGGCGACGGCTATGTCAGCGGAGAGCGGGAGGAAGCATTCCGCGCCCAGGGCAAGCTCTGGGGCGTGATGCGCAAGGCTCCGAAAGGCGGCAAGCTGCATCCGATCGACGAGCGCATCAACCGGATCATCGCCAGCCTGCGGGCCAAGGTCGAGCACCCGTTCCGGGTGATGAAATGCCAGTTCGGCTTCTGTTCAGTCCCGTCATTTGGTTGATGAGAACGGCGGTGAGAAAGTCGGCCACGGTAGCGGCGGGATGAGCCCGCGGCGGGCGGCGTAAAAGTCGGCCACGTTTGCCCTCTCTGGCGGCAGGGAGGGTGGGGGCATTTTCACCGTGGAGCTGTATCGTAGGGTTCGCCGCGCCTACTTCAGGCAAGGCATGAGCAAGCGCGCCATCGCGCGTCACTTCTGCATCTCACGCGACAGCGTCGACAGTTCGGAGGATCAGGGATTGATCCAGTGGATCAATCCCCCGACGGACGATCTTGTACTCCGTGCCGCCGGGCTACCGGCGGACCGCGCCGGTGAAGCGGCTGAAGCTGGACGGGTTCACCGAGATCATCGACGCTTGGCTGCTTGAGGACGCCGACCGCCCTCGCAAGCAGCGGCACACCGCCAAGCGGGTCCTCGACCGCTTGCGAGACGAGCACGGGTTCACCGGCGGCTACACCATCGTGAAGGCATACCTGCGCGAGCACCAGCGGCGCAGCCGCAAGATGTTCGTGCCGCTGCATCACGCTCCCGGCCACGCGCAGGCGGACTTTGGCGAGGCGCTGGTGGTGATCGGCGGGGTCGAGCAGAAGGCGCACTTCTTTGTCTTCGACCTGCCGCACAGCGATGCCTGCTACGTTCGCGCCTACCCGGCGGCGACGGCCGAGGCGTGGGCCGATGGCCACGTCCACGCCTTCGCGTTCTTCGGGCGGGTGCCGCTATCGGTGCTCAACATCTGGCTGGAGGAGCAATGCCGCAAGCGGCAATCGGAGATCCTGCGCGGCCACCAGGAGACGATCGGCGAGCGGCTCCAGCGTGATCTCGCAGCGATGATGCCGCTGCCGCCGGCGCCATTCGAGGCCTGCGACCAGGCGACGGGCCGGGTCAGCTCGCAGGCGCTGGTGCGGTACAGGAGTTCGAGCGTGAAAAAATCGATCCAGTGGATCGATTTTAGCGAAGAACGACTACTCGGTGCCGGTCAGCTACGGCCACCGCGAGGTCTGGATCAGGGGCTACGTCGACGAAGTCGTCATCGGCTGCGGCGGAGACGGTGAGCCGCCGAAGGCGCCACCGGTTCGAGCCCGGCGGCGAACGCCCGCCATTCCCGATGCTACGGCCGCGAGGACATGGTCTTCGACCCGGTCGGCCCTGACGGGCCGAAGCGCCTCGACACGCGCCAGCTATCTGGAGAGCGCGCGCGCCGAGGCGCTCATCGCCGAGTGGCCGGGATTGCGTTGAGACGGCGTGAACGGTCAGAGGCTTACACGAACCTCGGCTTCTTCTGGTGGATAAGCGGCGTCCGGGATGTCCTCGAGCCGGCGGCGGAGATCGCGCATGACCCGGCCGGTGTAGCTCTTGAGCGTGCGCAGCGCCTTGCGCATCCCTTGAACTGACGGGCGTGGGCGTACCCGCCGGCCTTCGCCGCCAGCCGCGGCGCCAGGCGCGCATAGCTCTGCCGCAGCTCGATCCCGGCCTCGGCGGCGAGCGCCACCAGCTTCCGCCGCGCCGTCTCGTAGAGCCGGGCGTCGGTCGGGTGGGCGATGTTCTTCTCCATGACCGTGGTGTCGACCGACACCCTCTCGATGCTCTGGTCCTTGACCGGCTGACGCCGAGACCGCGGCCCAGGCGCTCTGGTGCCGCGCTCGAGCAGAGGCAAGCCAGTAGTCCTGCTTGGCGCTCAAGGTCGCACCGTCTGAAACGCAACTGCAAGTAGATCGCCGACCGAGGTATCGAGGGCGAACGTCGGCGATTGATCGTTATGTCATTCAATGTGGGGCCGGAGCGGCGGGCGCACCTTGCCCTCCAGGATATCCCTGCGCCGTGACAAGCTCTGTACCATACATCGCAACTCGCCGTTCTCGGCCTTCAGCCGGGCATTCTCCCCCTCTCGCGCCTTGTCCTGCGCATCCAGTTCCTTCGCGCCCTCAATCAACGGCGCGATCAATCCGATAGCCGAGGCCCGCCGCCGCGAAGAGGCCCGTCAGCAACAGGACGGCGCTGGCGGGGAGGGGAATTGGGTTGAGCTGGGTGACGGCGAGGGTGCCGGTGAGGTCGCGGGCGATGCCGTCGCTCTGGGAGGCGAGCGAGTCGAATATTGTCACCACGGTCGGCGTGCCAGTGAAATCGTCGATCAGGAAGGCGAAATCGGTTTCGGTCTGGGGAATGATCAGGGGGGCGAAGCCGCCGATCACGAAGCGGTCGGTCAGGAAGCCGTAGGCGTATGTGAGGGGCTGCGTCAGAGCGAAGGGATTTCCCGCCACGACCGACGAGGTCATGCCGTTGATCGTCAGGCCCGCTTCGGTGGCCGCGATGTCGGCGGAGAAGTCGGCGGTGACCGTGAGATCGAAGGCGACGTCGCCGAGCTGGCCGCCGGAGAAGCTGCCGACGATGTTGTAGGTCGCCGCAGCGAGACCCGATACTGCGAGGCACGTCGCCGTGACGGCCGCCGCCAGAATGGAAAAGACCTTGGCCATCCAGCCCCCCAGATCGCGAGATTACCCGCAGCATAGCACGATACCGGGGCCCTGCCTAACCGGAGGGGATGCCGGCGTGGGGGTGCCCTGGGCCCCAGCAAAAACGGCGCGGTCGTTTTCGGTCGGCCGCCGGTTTTCATTCCGCCGCCACCGCGTCACCCCCGGTGCTTTCGGGCCTCTTCCCACCGCGCCTTCTGGCAGCGCAACCTAAGCGTCAAAACGGTCCGTTCTGGCCGCTCTCAGCAGCGCTCGTGAGATCAAGCACTTACGTCGGTCAGAACCCCCGCCCAGAACTCCCGACGTTCTGGGAGGTTTGTGGCCAAGTGATGGAGGACCCGCTGGTCGGGCGACCTGTCTTTCGGTATGATATCGCCATACCGCAGAAGGAGGGCCGCTGATGACGGCCAAGCGCACCGTCAGTCTGCCTGACGATCAAACCGCCTACATCGACAGCCTCGTCGCCTCCGGCGCCTTTGCCTCCACCTCGGAAGTGGTGCGCGCCGGGTTGCGCGCGCTGCGTGAACGCGAGGCGGCGGTGGACCGGTGGCTCGAGCGTGACGTCGTCCCTGTCTACGACGCCATGCGCGACGACCCCGCCCGCGCCATACCGCTGGAGTCGGCGATGGACGCACTGCGCACGCGCCATGCGGCGCGGCTCGAGGAAGAACAGGATGATCGCGGCACAGGGCGCGCGTGAGGACCTACGAGGTCGTTCTCTCCCCGGAAGCGCAGGCGGACATCGAAGAACTCTACGACTGGATCGCCGAACGGGCCTCGCCCGCGGTCGCGCTCGGCTACCTGGAGCGCCTCGAAGACCACCTGCGCGGCTACGCCCACGCCCCCGAGCGGGGCCACCGACGCGATGATCTGCGCCCGGGCCTACGCATCGCGGGCTTCGAGCGACGTGTGACGATCGCTTTCACGGTGGACGAGGGCCGCGTGACGATCCTGCGTCTCGCCTATGGCGGCCGGGACTTGGAGGGGCTCGTGTGATCCTTGGAGTCTTCGACGCCGCGGCTGGGCGGCGTGCCTATTCGTACCCGCGCTTGGCCTTCCTCATGTGCAGCGAGAAGCGGGCATCCCTGGCCTCGGCTTCGCTGCCGAACCAGTCGGTCCGGACCTGCCCCGCGCTTCCGATCCGCCCCCACTCGCGCACCAGGCCCCAGTCGCCGAAGAGCCCGGGCACGATCTCCATCCGGTAGAACCGCGCGAGATTGGCATCCGGAATCGTTCTCGCCAGATGCATGATCCTACCTCCACATCCTGGCGGCGATGTCCTGCTCCTCTTTGCCGATCGCGTCGGCGTAGATCGCCGTCGTACTCAGCTGCGCGTGTCCCATCCATTTCTGCAGCATGTTGAGGGGCACGCCGTTCACGGACGCGTGGATCCCGAAGCCGTGTCGCAGACCCTTCGGGCTGCGGCACGGCGCATCCGGAATTCCGGCCTCGATCATGATCCCCTTGACGATCTGCCAGACCCGCACGCGGCCGATCGGCCAGAGCGGCGCGTTCGCCCGCTTGCGCGAACCTTGTGCCTTGCGGAGGTCATGCGCGGTATCGAGCGTGTCGAGATAATCTGGCGGCACCGGCACGCTCCGGTAGACGATCCGCGCGGTGCCGGTGGCGTCGCGCCGCTTCTTCAGGCTGCGGATCGCGATCGTGCCGCCGGAAAGGTCGACCCGGGCCGGCGTGATCTCGAGAAGCTCCGACGGCCGGCAGCCGGTATAGTGCAGCGTCTCGCAGAGCGTGCGGTCCCGGCCGCCATGGCGTCGGGCGGCGGCCAGGAAGGCGGCGCGTTCCTCGGCGTTCAGATAGAGCCGGTTGCCGGCGGCATCGTGGAGGCGCATCTCGCTCACGGTGAACAGTTTGCGCGAAGTCTGTTCTGCGGGGAAGCGAAAAGCGGTCCCCTGCCCCGTCGGTGCGTGGCGGCCGGACGACGGCCAGAGCTCGGATATTACTGCAGAGCCTGATCGGATAGCGATCAGGCTTGCGCTTCGCTCGACGTCCGGTCTACAGGTCTCGGCCGTCGAGCGCTGAACAGAATGGCCAATAGTGTTAAACTGAATTTGCGGAGCGTCCCTCTATCCTGTGACGAGTTCCACTCACCCGTCCCAGTACCCAGCCCAGACGCTTACCCTTCTGTAAGCCACCGGGCATAGGCACGGACATCAATCATGGGAACCGTAGCTGTAGCTTGAAGCCGGGCAATCAACTCGAAAAGAAATGCGGTTGCGGCCTTACCCTGCGGTGTCGCCGAAAAGCAGCCGTCCTGGTCGCAGGAGTAGATGCCGTGAACTGCGACACATCCGTAAGCGTCTGGCGTGACTGCTACGGGCGGTGATGCCAGGGCAGCAGCTCTTCGATCTTTTTTATCTTGTAGTCCGGTATGCAGGCCAGGGTGTGAGCGAGCCAAGCCTCTGGATCGACGCCGTTGAGCTTGGCGCTCTCGATCAGGGTGTAGGCGATGGCGGCGGCCTTGCCGCCTGATGCGGAGCCGACGAAGAGATAGGGAAGGTCTGATCAACGCGCGCCCTCGGCATTGCATCGGCGTCGGACGACCGGAACGCCGGGCGGCGCGGCAATTCGAGTCCGCTCGGGGTGCGGTTTGAGGCAGTTCGATGATTTAAGGCGGAATTCCGCCTCAGGCCATCAACCGTCGTCGGACCAGGAACAGGTTGCCGAGCCCGAAGAGCGAGAACAGTTGCGCCTCGTTCTTCGCCAGCCCGCGGTAGCGGGTCTTGCGGTAGCCGAACTGGCATTTCATCACCCGGAACGGATGCTCGACCCTGGCCCGCAGGCTGGCGATGATCCGGTTGATGCGCTCGTCGATGGGGTGCAGCCTGCCGCCCTTGGGCGCCTTGCGCATCACGCCCCAGACCTTGCCCCGGGCGCGGAACGCCGCCTCGCGCTCGCCGCTGACATAGCCGTCGCCAGCGGTTGCTCGAACCGGTGGCGCAACCCCTGGCAACTCGCCGAACACCGCGTGCTCGTCGCCGTGCAACAGCTCGTCGAACTTCTGGCTGTCGTGCATCTTGGCGGTGCTGGTCTCCAGGGTGTGGACCACGCCGCTGTCGATATCGACGCCGACATGCGCCTTCATGCCGAAGTACCAGGCATTTCCCTTCTTCGTGCTGGTCATCTCCGGATCGCGGGCGCCCTGCTTGTTCTTGGTCGAGCTGGGCGCATCGATCAGCGTCGCATCGACCAGCGTGCCCTCGCGCAACAGGATGCCCCGCTCGCGTAGATAGGCGTTCACCGCCTCGAAGATCGCACGGGTCAGCTCGTGCCGCTCCAGCAGATGGCGGAAGTTGAGGATCGTCGTCTCGTCCGGGATCGCGTCGTCGCCCAGTTCGAGCCCGGCGAACCGGCGCATCGCGTCGCTGTCGTAGAGCGCCTCTTCGGCCGCCGGGTCGGACAGCGCGTACCACTGCTGCAGACAGTAGACCCGCAGCATCACCTCCAGCGGCATCGCCGGCCGCCCGCCCTTCGGTCCCGCCTTCGGGTAGTGCGGCTCGATCAGCGCCGTCAGACGCGCCCAGGGCACCACCGCCTCCATCTCGGCGAGAAACGCCTCGCGCCGCGTGCGCTTCTTCTTCCCGGCGTAGGCCAGCGAGGCGAAGGTAGTCTGTTTCATCAGGCGGCTCCAGCGAGGTCGCCGCCAGCCTAACAGATCATCGCCCGCTGCCGAGGTTCTTCAGAGCTTCCATAGTTTTTCCGGCCAAGGGCGATCACCTGGTCATTCTGCCCATGTCGGGCAGGAAGCTGTCGTCCACTATCGTTGGCATCCTCTCCACGGCCGAACTCTTCGGGTGGAATCGAGCCAGTCGCGCGAGACTGGCCGCTTCATTTATCTCGTTGTGGGCCCGGGAGACGTGCTCGTCGTTCCGGCGTGGATGCTCGATCCGGTCGCGTGCGCCGGCATGCGGCAACTCGGCCCGCCGCAGGTCTCAATTGCGGCCCTCACCGATCTTCATGATCTGCTGAGCCGGCGCGGATTTCGGCGAAGCTCTTCTGGCGACGCGATCGTCGCCAAGGAGGAGCAGGATGACCGATCCCAAGGTTCCGGCGCCGCCGCGCCAGCTGATGATGACGTTCGACTCCACGAGGCTCCGCGGCATGTCCACCGCGGAGCGACGGGCCACGGTGACGGCCTTGGCGAACCTGCTGGTCGAGGCCGCGGCGCCGGGAGGCGGCGATGACGACGTCTGAGATGCTTCCCGCGACGGTCCTCGAGAGGAAGGCCGTGGTCTATGTCCGGCAATCCTGCCAGACGCAGGTCGAGACCAACCTCGAGAGCCGCAGACGCCAGTACGAGCTGGTCGAGGTCGCCCGGCGTCAGGGGTTCCGCGCCATCGAGGTCATCGACGATGATCTTGGCCGTTCCGCGAGCGGGATGGTGGCGCGTCCGGGCTTCGATCGCCTGGTGGCGGCGCTCTGTGCCGGCGAGATCGGCGCAGTGCTGTGCTTCGACGCGTCCCGTCTCGCCCGCAATGGCCGTGACTGGCATCACCTGCTGGAACTCTGCGGTCTCGTCGAGGCCCGGGTGATCGACCTCGACGGCGTGTATGACCCGTGTCGGCCGAACGACCGGCTCCTGCTCGGCATGAAGGGCAGCATCAGCGAGTTCGAGCTCGGCATCCTGCGCGCGCGGATGCTCGACGCGGCGCGCTCCAAGGCGGAACGCGGCGAACTCCGCATCAGCGTGCCGGTCGGCTACCTCTGGCACCGGGAGCATGGCCTCGGCTTCGATCCCGACCTGCGTCTCCAGCAGACGATACGGCTGATCTTCGAGCGATTCCGTCAGCTCGGCAGCGCACGCCAGACGCTGCTGTCGCTCGCAGCCGACGGCGTCTCGTTCCCGCGGCCGTCGGACGATTGCCATTGGAACGCCATTGGTCCGAGTGACAATGGCGATGCGGATGACCTCCCGCGAGTGGACCCCGATCCGCTACCGCAACGTGATCTCGATCCTGAAGAACCCGTTCTACGCCGGCGCCTACGTCTACGGCAAAAGCGAGAAGCGGGTGGTCATGGTCGAGGGAAGGGCACGCAAGACCTACGGCCACGGCCGGCCGCGCGCGGCCTGGGACGTGCTGATCCGCGATCACCACGACGGCTACATCGGATGGGCCGAGTTCGAGCGGAACCAGGAGACGCTCGCGGCCAACACCTACGGCTGGGCCGGTGGCGCGAAGTCCGGCCGCGGCGGCAGAGCCCTGCTCGCAGGCATCCTGACCTGCGGCCGCTGTGGCCGGGCGCTCTCCGTCGCCTATGCCGGCAGGCCGCCGGGCCGCCCCACGTATCGCTGCGATCGGGCACAGACCGCGCGCGGCCTCGACCGCTGCATGACATTCGGCGGCTCCCGGGTCGATGCCGCCATCGCGGCCGAGCTCCTGCGCGTGGTAGAACCCATGGCGATCGAGGCGGCGCGGGAAGCCGAGCGCATGCACGAAGACGGCGAAGCCGAGAGACGGCGGATGGCGGAGCTCGACCTCCAGCAGGCGCGCTACGATGCCTCGCTGGCGGAACGCCGCTACGCTGCCTGCGACCCGGACAACCGCCTGATCGCGGCGCAGCTTGAGCGCGCCTGGGAGATGACGCTTCGCCGCGTCGAGGCCTGTACCAGACGTCTCGAGGCGCTGGCTGCGCCGGTGTCTACAGCGCCAGCGCTGGACTTCAACGACCTTGCGAACGATCTCGCCGCCGCCTGGAGTGCGCCCGGCGTCACGATGCGCGCACGCCAGCACCTCCTCCGCGCTATGGTGACCGACATCATCGCAGACGTCGACGAGGCGTCGCGCGAGGTCATCCTGACCATCCACTGGCGCGGCGGAGCGCACTCACAGCTCCGCGTCCGCAAGCCAAAGACCGGAGAACACGGCTGCCGGACCCCGGAGGAAGCGCTCGCGGTCATGGCCCGGATGGCGGGCCGCTGGTCTGACGCCGACATCGCCGCCTCGCTCAACCGGATGGGCATCCGTACCGGACAGGGAAAGACCTGGACACCGCACCGCGTCGGCTCCATCCGCAAGGTCCACGGCATGCACGCATACCGTTCCGCCGAGAAGAACGGCGAATGGCTTACCATGAGCGAAGCCGCGGCGAAGCTCGGCGTGACCAACCACACCATCCGCAGGCTCATCAGGGGCCACGTTCTGCCTGCGGAGCAGGTCGTGCCCGGCGCGCCGTATCAGATCCGTGCGATCGACCTCGAAGACGATGCCGTCAGCATCGCACTGAGACGAAAAGGCCGCCCGTGTCGGACTGATCCCGAGAACCAACTCTCCATGTTTCCAGACACTTGAAGAAGGGGGGCACAATGAACGCCTCGTCGCAACGGCGCGCATCGCGCGCTCCGCAGCGTTGTTGTCCAACTCGAGGATGCCGTGCTCGAGATACGAGCAGGATCAGAGGCTTATCGCCCGACGAACATTCTGACCTCGTTCTGCACGGTGCAAAACCTGCAGAGAACACAACAGCTTCATGGCCGCACACCCTGCGGCTTTTATCTCGCGCACATTTCCGTACCGCTCCTGCTCCCCTGCGCCCCCCTCTCCAGGCCACGCCAGGACGCGACGATACAAGCTGGACTGCGATCACACGGATCATGGCGTTCGAACCGATGTCGCGGGGACAAACAGCGTCGCGGACGATGTGCGCGAGTCCGGCGTTGCTCTCACCGCCGGCCACCATTGCCGCGTGCTCGTTCGGTGTCGGATCGATCATGCCTTGCCTCCGGTGGCAGATGTCCTGGCAGGCGCGGCTGCAGAGCCGGCGGTAGCTAGCGCCGCGGCGCGGGTCGGCGGGCCGGAACCGCGCATCGAACCAGCCGAAGCCGCGCGGCTCCCGGCGGCAGACGGCGCAGAGGATGGGCTCGGACATTCGGCGAACCTCGCGTTGACGACCCTGGTGAAGCGGCCCTCCGGGCGGACGGCGATCTCGCGCGGGGTCTCGAGCTCGTCGTTGCGCGTGAGCGCCTCCGCTACAGAGGTCGGCACGGCCGAACCTGAAGCGCGCGTGCGCCACCATGCCACCGCCTTCTGCCGGGCAGAAGCGGCAGGGCTCGCCGCGGAGAAGAAGACGGCAGTCGTGGGATACCTCGAGCGCCTCTTCGCCGCGCCCTTCGCCACCCTGACCGCGGAGCAGCGCGAGGCGGTCGAGACCTGGTGCCCGCCGGGCATGGAGATCGAGACCGAGCGGGCGGATCCGATCGAGGGCGACGACGCGTGCGATCTTCTAGGCGATCAACAGCTATCTTCGCGAGCGCGGCATCCTGTTGCGCGAGGGAACGTTGGTCGATGCGACGCTCATCGACGCGCCAAGCTCGACGAAGAACAAGCAGGGCGCACGCGACCCGGAGACGAGCAGCACGAAGAAGGGCAACGACTGGTATTTCGGGATGAAGGCGCATGTCGGCGTCGATATTGGCAGCGGCGTGGTCCACACGCTCGAAACCAGCACCGCCAAGGTCCACGACAGCCAGAAGTTCGACGACCTGCTTCACGGCGACGAGCAGGCGGTGTTCGGCGAGTTGCCAAGGTTGCGCCACCGGTTCGAGCAACCGCTGGCGACGGCTATGTCAGCGGAGAGCGGGAGGAAGCATTCCGCGCCCAGGGCAAGGTCTGGGGCGTGATGCGCAAGGCTCCGAAAGGCGGCAAGCTGCATCCGATCGACGAGCGCATCAACCGGATCATCGCCAGCCTGCGGGCCAAGGTCGAGCACCCGTTCCGGGTGATGAAATGCCAGTTCGGCTACCGCAAGACCCGCTACCGCGGGCTGGCGAAGAACGAGGCGCAACTGTTCTCGCTCTTCGGGCTCGGCAACCTGTTCCTGGTCCGACGACGGTTGATGGCCCGAGGCGGAGTCCGCCCGAAATCGGCCTTGCCGCCGCGCGAGCGGCACCTGATCCGCAGACCCGGGGCCGCTTGTCCCCCGCATCGCCCCGCCGAGACCCTTTCTGGCCGTCATCGCGGCCAATCGGAGCCGTTGATCAGACGTTCCCTAGAAGAAGGAGCGGCACAACATGAACACATAGGCGGCCCCAAAGGTCTCCTCGCGTCAGACACTGGATGCCGAGAACCCGCCCGAGCAGGTCAATGCCGCCGATCCAGAAGGTCGTCGCAACAGCAGCAAGTAGGAAGCACCAGACGACATCCCGGCGGGTCAGTTCCCGCCATTCATATCGGCGAGCAGGGGTCTGCGACGAGCGCCGCCTAGCGGCAGTAGCCCAGAAGCCGGATGGTCTGCCGTGCCCACGAGGTTTTCGATCCACAATAGCGTTCTCCAGGCCGGCCTCCACGAGCGCTTGGGCTACGTCCCGGCCGGCCTCGTCGACGCAGACGCCAACGCCAACCTCAACGGTCATAGGTACGCTCGCCGGTCAGGCGGCAGAGGAGCGTCTGACTCACGACAATGCGGGACATCACTGCGCCGTTCAGTCCCCTGGTTTGATGGTGTGACCCTTGCCGACCTTGAGGTGACCGAGATCGCCGAATAACACTCAGACCAAACAGCCTCCGGCAAATCCCGCGCGGTTCAGGGCCCGTCCTTCGTCCGAACTGCTCGCGGCGCTGTCGCGCGCGTCTCAGGTGTTCTGTTCGACCACGCCGCAGGCGACGCGATCGCCCGAAATCGCCGGCCGGCTGGCTCATATAGTCGTCGGCGCCAGCATGGATGATGACCGCGGAGCCGTCCTCGTCTAACATCGCCTCGAGGGAGAGGTCGCTGTTGAACACCTCCATCGCCAGAGCCCCGTCGGCCCCGACATGGGCATTCGGCAGGTCGCCCGGATGCGGACCGTTCTCGACGAGGATGCCGTGCTCGGCGTCGCCTGCGAGGTGTCCGCCGGCCGAGGTGAAGTCGTCGGCCGAGCAATCGCCGGTCTCGTGGACATGGACGCCGTGTATTCCCTCGGCGATGCCGGTGGCCTGCACCACGATGTACGTCATCCCGCTCGCGGTTTCATAGAACGTCGCGCTGCCGACGTCGTTGCCGTCACGGTCCTGCATCCGCGCCACGGCGTTTGGCGTCATCGTCTCGCTTTCCTGCGCCGGAGCGGCGGTCACTGCGAGAGCGGCGGCCCCGGCTGCGATCACTGGTTTCCACATGGCTGAATCCTCCTGGTGTCGAGAAGCACAACACGGATGGGACGGCGCTGTTCCGAGCATGGCTGGACGCCGCGCCACCTCTCCGGCTATTTCGGCAGCCGAGCGGTCCCATAGCTCAACTGGATAGAGCAGCCGACTTCTAATCGGCAGGTTGAGGGTTCGAGTCCTTCTGGGACCGCCAGCACGCCCCTGCCGCCGCGCGGCTGCGTGGCGTCCGCTTCGCGCCGGGCGGGTTCTTCGGGATCGCCGGATCGTCTCGCAACTTGACCGACCGTCTCGAAATCCTCCCAGCGCGACCTCGGGCCGCGAGTCGGAACATCTTCTCGGTCGGGGCGCTTTCGACAGACATCGAAGGACCGCCAGAGAGGATGCACGTGCCTATGTTCAGCCGCGCACGCACCGTCACCATCGCCATCGGAACATTGGTCGTCGCGGGTCTCGCCGCGGCCGTGGTTGGGGGGTTGGTCGTCGCCAGCGGCGTCGTCAATGTCAGTGCCGTGCCGCCGCATGCCGCTCCCGTGGAGCGTGTGCTGCACTTCGCCTTCAAGCGCAGCGCCGCGTTCCATTCGGGCGGCGAGGAGCCGCCCGCGGACCTGATGAGCGAGGGGCGCGTCCTTCTTGGCGGCCAGCACTATGTGAACGCGTGCGCCAAGTGCCATGGCGGGCCGGGCCTGGGCCAGAACCCGATGGCGCTGTCGATGCGGCCGCGACCGCAGCATCTGCCGGTGGTCGTCGACCAGTTCGACGACCAGGAATTGTTCTGGATCGTCCGGAACGGCGTCCGCTACAGCGCCATGCCGTCATGGCCGGCGCAGCCGCGGGAGGACGAGATTCTGGTCGGTCGTCGCGTTCCTGCGCGCGCTGCCCGACATGACCGCCCAGGACTATGCCGCGCTTGCTCCGCCCGAGGTCGAGGACGTCGAGCAGATGCCCTATCGCCCAAGCGAGGTTCGCCAGATGCAGGTGCCGCCGAATGCCGGTGGCACGGAGGAGCGCGCCTACTTCGCGCCAACGACCGAATGGACCGACTTTGCCCTGGGCGGCGACCCGGTGCGGAAGTGTGCGGCCTGCCACGGCCTCGACGGGACCGGAGAGCCGACGCGGATGCGTGCGCCGAACCTGTCGATCCAGACCGCCGACTACCTCGCCGCGTCGCTGCGGTCCTATGCGGAGCGGACCCGGCGGAGCGGGATCATGGAGACCGTCGCTACGAACCTGACGGAGCCGCAGATCCAGCAACTGGCGCAGTATTTCTCCGACCTGCCGGATCGCGGCGTCGGCGCCGGGTCGGCCGACCTGGCGACGCTGCAGGCGGGCCAGAAGATCGCCGAGGAGGGCTTTCCCGACCGGGCGATCCCTGGCTGCCTGACCTGCCACGGGCGCGAAGGCCCGGAGGGTGCGCTGGAGGTGCCGCGCCTCAGTGGCCAGTCGGCGATCTACATCGAGACCCAGCTCGACGCGTTCGACGAGCATGACCGGGGGGCGACCGGCATCTACAACCCGATGCCGGAGGAGGCGCACGGCCTCACCGAGGAGGAGGAGGCCGCTGTCGCCGCCTACTTTGCCGCACGCGATCCAGGTGCGGAGCGGCAAGCGGTCTCCGACGGCAGGGCGGATGCTGCGGCGCGCGAGACGTTCGTGCAGGTCTGCTCGGAGTGCCACACGCCCGACGCGACGGGGTCGGCCGAGGATGTGGTTCCGAACCTGACCCTGCAGACGCCCGCCTTCATCGCGCAGCGGCTTCACGAGTTCCGCGCCGGCGAGGCCCACGCGACGCAGATGGACGAGGTCGCCCGCCGCCAGAGCGACGCCGACATCAAGGCGCTGGCGGCGTATGTCGGCCGCATGCCCGCGCAGGCCGTGGTTGCGGAACCGGAGGCCGCGTTGCTGGCGCGCGGCGAGGAGATCGTGACGCAAGGCGCCGAGAACGTCCCGGCGTGCCTGACCTGCCACGCCGAGGACAGCACGTCGCTTCTGCCGCTGATCTCGCGCCTGAACGGACAGCACGCGACCTACCTGCGTAGCCGCCTGGACTACTTCGCCTCCGATACCGCGAAGCGGGAGGCGATGCTGAACCCGATGCCCGAGATCGCGCCGCACCTGTCGCCCGAGGATCGCGAGGCGGTCGCGGCATGGTTCGCCGCGCAGGAGCCCCTCGTGAAGGACGACGTCCGCACCGCGCAGTAGCACGCGCTTGGCGTTTCTTGGGCGGCGGCGTAGAGCGCGCCGATGAGGACCCTTTCGCTGCACGAGGCGCGTGGGCTGCCGGCATGGCGGCGGCCGACGACGCTGCTGTGCCTGATGGCGGCGGCGATGCCGCTGGCGTTTGCGACGTGGTCGGCGCTCCTCAACAACTTCGTTATCGAGGTTGCAGGCTTCACCGGCGTCGAGATCGGCTGGCTGCACACGGTGCGGGAGATCCCGGGGTTTCTCGCGATAGGTGTCATCGCCGTCATCCTGATGATGCGCGAGCAGGTGCTGGCACTCGTCAGCCTTGCCATGCTGGGGGTGGCGACGGCGATCACCGCATTCTTCCCGAGCCTCGGGGGCATCCTTGCGGTCACGATGCTATCGTCGATCGGCTTCCACTACTTCGAGACGGTCAACCAGAGCCTGCAACTCCAGTGGCTGCCGCGGGACCGGGCGCCGCAGATGCTGGGCTGGATCATCGCGATCGGATCGGCAGCGAGCCTCGTCAGCTACGGCCTTCTGGTGGCGACGTGGGACCTCTTCGACCTGAGCTATTCCACGGTTTACATGATCGCCGGCGGCGCCTGCCTTGCCATCACGCTGTGGTGCGCGCTGGCCTTTCCGCTGTTCGAGGCGCCGAACCCCCAGGTCAAGCGGCTGGTGCTGCGGCGCCGCTACTGGCTCTACTACGCGCTGCAATTCGTGGCCGGTGCGCGACGGCAGATCTTCGTCGTCTTCGCGGCCTTCATGATGGTCGAGCGCTTCGGATTCGAGGTGCACGAGCTCACCGCCCTGTTCCTGCTCAACTTCCTTGCGAGCATGGGCTTTGCGCCGCTGATGGGCCACGCGGTGGCGCGCTGGGGAGAGCGCCGGGCGCTGACCTTCGAGTATGCCGGGCTGATCTGCGTCTTCCTCGCCTACGGCGGCATTTACTGGCTGGGCTGGGGCGTCGTGCTGGCCGCGGCGCTCTACATCGTGGACCACCTGTTCTTCGCGCTCGCCTTCGCGCTCAAGACCTACTTTCAGAAGATCGCCGATCCGGCCGACATCGCTCCCACCGCTGCGGTGGCGTTCACGATCAACCACATCGCTGCGGTCTTCCTGCCCGCGATGCTGGGCTATCTGTGGGTGACGTCGCCGGGCGCGGTCTTCGGACTGGCGGCGGCGATGGCCACTGTGTCGCTCTGCCTCGCGCTCATGATCCCGCGGCATCCGGCGCCGGGCCACGAGACACTCTTTTCCAGAGCTCTGCCGGCTCCGGCCGAGTAGACCGATCGCCCTTGACGGGGCGCAACCTCGCCATCTGCAGATGAAATCGGTGCTGCCGCCCCCTATATCGGGAGAAACGCCTCTAGGGAGATCGTCAATGTTCTTTGGCCGCAACAAGCGAGAGATGGTGACCGAAAAGAACGCGCTGGAGGGTCGGTCCGAGCCGATTCCGACGGCGGATACGCACTTCGTCACGGGCAGGCCGCTGAGCCTCGACGTGCCGGAGGGGCAGCAGGCCGCGATCTTTGGCATGGGCTGCTTCTGGGGTGTCGAGCGGATGTTCTGGAAGCTGCCGGTCGAGAACACGATGGTCGGCTATGCGGGGGGCTTCACGCCGAACCCCACCTATCGCGAGGTCTGCTCCGGCCAGACCGGTCACAACGAGGTGGTGCGGGTCGTCTACGACCCCAAGGTCATCACCTACGAGGACCTGCTCAAGACGTTCTGGGAGGGGCACGACCCGACCCAGGGGATGCGCCAGGGCAATGACGTCGGCACCCAGTATCGCAGCGGCATCTACTACACGACCGACGCGCAGAAGGAGGCGGCGGAGCGCACCTGCGACAGTTTCCAGGAGCGTCTGCGGATGGGCGGCTATGGCGACATCGCCACCGAGATCCTGCCGGCCGGGCCGTTCTACATGGCCGAGGACTATCACCAGCAGTACCTCGCCAAGAACCCGGGCGGTTACTGCGGCATCGGCGGCACCGGCGTGACCTGCCCGATCGGGACCGGAGCGGCCGTGGCGTGACGCTTTGAAGAGGCCGGCGTACCACGGAGCCGGCCTCGACACTTCGAATTCATCTATGCTAATTCTTATCACGACTCTTGGATCCAGCCTCGCGAAGGGGGCGCAGAAGGGTCCGGTGGGGACGCGCGCTCATAGACCTCGAGAGGGAGGATTTGATGATGTGCGTTGGATTATTTCGCAAGATCGCGATTGCCGGCCGCTTTTTCTTCATGGCGAGCGTAGCGGCGACGGGGGCTTCCGCTCAGGAGAGCGTTTTCCTCGATGTTGGTCGTCTGGAATACGAAGCAAGCTGCGCCGCATGCCACGGGTCGGCGGGCACGGGCGACGGGCCGGTCGCCGAGGTGCTGACTTCTCAGCCGGCGGACCTTACGACCATCAGTCAGAGATACAGCGGGACCTTCCCGCGTGACTTCATGTTCGAGGTTATTGACGGTCGCTCGATGATCAACCCGCACGGCGACCGGGAGATGCCGATTTGGGGACGGCGTTTCCAGGCACGCGCGGAGGAGCAGAGCGCGGCGGTCGCGTGGGACGTGGACGCGCGTTCCATCGTTCTCGGCCGCATCACCGCGTTGGTGGAGTATCTCGCGTCGATCCAGCAATGACCCTTCCCACAACCTGAGGTTTCCGGCGGTCACGGTGCGAGCGCGGACTGGATTCCGGAAGCTGCCAATCGGCTCGTGACCCTTCCCCCCGCCGCGATTTGATGAAAGTCAAAGGCCGAAACGCGAACGGGGGATCAGCATGCAACGAATGGAGCTCGGCCGAACCGGCATCGAGGTGTCGGCCTGGTGCCTTGGGACCATGACGTGGGGTGCTCAAAATACCGAGGCCGAGGGGCACGCCCAGATCGACCGCGCGTTGGCCGCCGGGATCGACTTTCTGGACACCGCCGAGATGTATCCCACGAACCCGGTTCGCGAGGAGACGATCGGCGACACGGAGCGGGTGATCGGCACCTGGCTTGACCGGACGGGGCGCCGGCAGGATGTCGTGGTCGCGACAAAGATCAGCGGCGCCGGCGGCGCGGCGCGGTCCGGGCGCGGCATCACGGCGTCTGAGCTGGCGGTCGCCGTGGACGCCTCGCTGGAGCGCCTGCGGACCGACGTCATCGACCTCTACCAGTTCCACTGGCCGCAGCGCGGATCGTACCACTTCCGCCAGAACTGGACCTTCGATCCGACGACCCAGGTCACCGCGGAGGTCGAGGACAACGTGGCCTCGGTGATGCAGGTGCTGAAGGACCTGGTGCAGGCCGGCAAGATCCGCGCCTTCGGTCTTTCGAACGAAAGCGCCTGGGGGACGATGCGCTGGCTCGAGGCGGCCGCGCGCGTAGGGGGGCCGCCGGTGGCGTCGATCCAGAACGAGTACTCGCTGCTCTGCCGGTACTTCGACACCGACCTCGCCGAGTTCTGCCACCACGAGGACTTGCCGCTGCTGGCGTGGTCGCCTCTGGCGGCGGGTCTGCTGACCGGCAAGTATCAGGGCGGCAAGGTACCGGCGGGGAGTCGGATGTCGGTGACGCCCGGCCTTGGCGGGCGCAAGACCGACCGGGCGTTCGGCGCGGTGGCGGCGTACCTGGATGTGGCCGAGCGTCATGGACTCGATCCCGCGGCGATGGCGCTGGCCTGGGTCCGGCAGCGACCGGTGCCGACGATCCCGATCATCGGCGCCACCGACCTCGACCAGCTGGAGATCGCCCTGTCGGCGGTCGAGCTGACGCTCGATGTCGCTGTGCTCGACGATATCGCGGCGGTGCACCGCGCACATCCGATGCCGTACTGATGGCACCCTCGGCGCGATGACGGTCGCGCGCGAGCGCGAGGGGCTCGATGCCCCGAGTGCTCGCCTCCCCGTCGTCAGGCGCCGCGCGAGAGCTCGCGCAGGTGCCGGGGGAAGTCGCGTGCCGACACGCTGGCCTCCCGCACCAGGAAGTCGAAGTGGCGAAGGAAGGCTCGGACGCGCTCGGCATCGCGAAAGACGATGTAGCTCTGTCCGATGTAGAGTGCGGCCATGAGCGGGCCGAAGACGGTGATCGGCGCCGAGAAGACGCGCCGCGCGTCGAACAGAAACACCCGCAGCGACGGATAGAACTGCTCGTGCAGGCGGATCATCCGGTCGACCTGCGCCTGCCGAACCTCCCGCGGAACGCCGCGATAGTAGCCCTCGCCGCGCACGAAGCTTTCCACCTCGAAGAGCGGCATGGCAATCTCGTAGTCGGATTCGTTCTGTCGCATCAGCGCCAGGCGGTCCTCCGAGGCGCCGATCGCCTGGTCGATGGTGCGGCCGACATGAGGTGCATACTCCCACTGCAGCATGTCGTGCGTCTTCAGCATGTCGGGCAGCGCCGCCGGCACGTGCCGGATCTTGTAGCCCGCCGCGTCGCGGTGCCAGGCGAAGATCTGTTCGTCGATCAGCGCGCGGGGCGCCTCGGCGATCGAGATCGAGGCGGCGACGATGTCGGCCGCGCGCTCCGGCCGCTCCGACAGCCCAAGCAGCCAGTCTGCCGACACGCCGAGGGCGGCCGCACATCCCCCGACGACCTGCGCGTTCGGCACCCGCGGCAGCGGCGACGAGAGCAGCTGCGAGATGGTGGAGCGGTCGACGCCGATCTCCCGCGCCAGCTCGCTTTGGTTGAGACCTTTTTCGTCCATTGCCAGGAGGACGCGCTGCCGGAGGATCTTGGCGCGCTCGCGCTTGTCGATTTGAACAAACATTGGTGACTTCTCTCACACTGCGGGTCGTTTCGCAGACAATATCCGTAATTCCACACATCGCGGAGCGACTTTACTCTACGCGATCATGCGACATGGCAAAGATACCGCCGGCGAGTGGCGCACGGTCGCCTTGGTGCTGGTCTGCTACATCCTGTGGGGCGTCGCGATCGGGCCGGTGGCGTTGGTGTCGCTGCCGGCCGCGATCGTGCTGGCGGGACTGGCAGGTGCCCTGCATTCGTCGCTGCAGCACGAGGCGATCCACGGCCACCCGTTCCGCGACCAGCGCTGGAACGCGCTTCTCGTCCTTCCCGCGCTCACGCTGGTGGTGCCCTACGCGCGGTTTCGCGACCTGCACCTGGCGCACCACCGCGACGCCGACCTGACGGACCCGTACGACGACCCCGAGAGCAACTACCTTGATCCGGCGGTGTGGCGCGCGCTCCCGCGCTCCCTGCGCGTCGTCCTTTCCGCGAACAACACGCTCGCGGGACGCATGGTGTTCGGCCCGCTCATCGGATCGGCGTGGTTCTTCTGCGATGACTGGAGGCGGATGCGCGGTGGTGACAGGGCGGTGCTGCGCGGCTGGCTTCTGCACCTGCCCGCCGTGGCCGTCGTGCTCGCGGCGTACGCGGCCGTTGGCCAGATGCCGCTCTGGGCGCTGCTGGTTTCGGCCTACCTCGCGCTCTCACTCCTCAAGATCCGCACCTTCGCCGAGCACCGGGCGCACGAGCATTCGGCCGGCCGCACCGTCGTGATCGAAGATCGCGGGCCGCTCGCGTTGCTCTTCCTCAACAACAACCTGCATGTCGTCCACCACATGCATCCGTCGGTGCCGTGGTATCGCCTGCCGACACTCTACGCGCGGAACCCGAAACGCTACCTCGGGCGGAATGGCGGCTATCGCTTCGCCTCATACCGGGAGCTCTTCGCAAGACATCTCTGGCGCGCCAAGGATCCGGTGCCGCATCCGTTCCGAGGCTGACACGCGCGCCTGGCGCAGCTAGAGCGCGATGATGGAGCTCTGGGTCCTCGCCTCGCTCGCGGCCGCGCTCGCGCAGACCGTCCGGTTCGCCCTGCAGAAGCGGTTGACCCAGCGCAATCTGGGCCCGGCGGCAGCGACATATGCCCGCTTCGCGTTCTCGGCGCCGATCGTCCTGACCGTCGCCCTGGCGATCGCTGCCCGGACCGGATTGCCGGAGATGAGCCGTGCCTTCTGGCTCTATGCGCTGTCCGGTGGGGCCGCGCAGATCTTCGCCACGATCGCGGTTGTGGCGCTGTTCCGGGTCAGGGCCTTCGCGGTGGGGCTCGCGCTCAAGAAGACCGAGGTTCTGCAGACCGCGCTGGTCGGCTGGCTCGTCCTCGGCGACACGATCGGACCGATCGGGATCGGCGCGCTTGTCGGCGGGTCGGTCGCGCTGCTGCTGTTGTCTGAGCCGCCCAAGTCGGCGAGTGGCAGCGGTGTCGCGCTGGGCCTGCTCTCCGGGATCCTGTTCGCGGTCTCCGCGGTCGGCTACCGCGGCGCGACGCTGGAACTTGGCGCCGGCGACCCGCTCTGGCGCGCCGTCTGGACCCTAGCGATGGTGACCACGGTGCAGTCGCTCGTCATGACGACCTGGTTCGCGCTGCGGGGTGGCGGCGCCTTGGTCCAGACCCTCCGCGAATGGCGGCTTGCCGCCCTCGTCGGGGCAAGCTCCGCGGCAGGCAGCTTCTGCTGGTTCGTCGCCTTCGCGCTGCAGAACGCGGCCTACGTCTTTGCGGTGGGGCAGGTGGAGCTGCTCTTCGGCATGCTCGCCTCGTCCCGCATCTTCGGCGAGGGGCTGAGCCGGCGGGAGCTTGCGGGCATGACGCTGCTCGCGCTTTCGGTGATCGTGCTCGTCGTCTATGGCTAGGCGGAAAGCGGGGAGGTGCCGCCCAGCCGGACGATCTCGCGATCCTCGTCGTCGTTGCGAAAGAACGGCAAGTCGGGCGGCGGACCGAGGTCGGGCAGGCGGCGAGAGACCTCGGCGAGCACGACCTCGGTCACGAAGGGCAGGTCGTGGCGACGCACCTCGGGCAGCGGAAGCCAGGAGAGATCGCTCAACTCGCCATCGGAGGGCAGGCTGTCGGGATCGGTCGCAAGCCGGTCGGCATCGGCGGTGAAGAAGCGCGCATCAAACCGCCGGGGACGGCCGGGCGGCGTGATCGCGCGGAAGACGTAGCTGAGGCCCTCGGCGGACGGGCGATGGCCGGTCGCGGCGAAGTCGCGCCAGTCCTCCGGAGGGTCGGACCATTGCGCCGACGCGCCCAGGATGAGGCCGGTCTCCTCCCAGAGTTCGCGGATCGCGGCGACGGCGAGCGCGCCGGGCGATCGCTCGCTTTCCATCCCCAGCCGGTCATGGGAGACGTCGTCGATCGGTGCCGCGAGCGCCACGTCCGCGTCGCCGTCGTCGACGGCCCCGCCGGGAAATACGAACTTGGACGGCATGAAGGCCGCCTTTCGTCCCCGCCGACCCATCAGGACGCGCGGCGCGGTCCCGGCGTCCCGGATCAGGATGACCGTGGCCGCATCGCGGACGGGCTGTGCGATCATGCCTCGTCGAAGCCGTGCATCCGCTTGGCCCACTGGAAACCGACGATCGCGCCCTTGAGCCGCGGCAGCATCCAGAGAGACAAGGTCACGCAGCCGACGGAGAAGATCGTCGCCAGGACCATCGGATCAGGCCGGAATTCGGTGAAGGCCCACAGGATGAGGGGCGCCATCAGGTGCCCCACGATGAGGATCGTGAGGTACGCAGGACCGTCGTCGGCGCGGTGGTGATGCAACTCCTCGCCGCAGACGACGCAGGTGTCGCGGACCTTGAGGTACCCCTGCATCAACGGGCCGGCGCCGCAGCGCGGGCACTGCCGCCGAAAGCCGCGAAGCATCGACGACCCGACGGGACGCTCTCCGTCGTCCGGCGCATGCCCGAAATCGAACATCTCTCGCTCCTTCATGAGATGTACGATACTACAGCACGCCGTCGCCGACATGAAGGGCGTATGCTGCGCCGCGGCGCCGTGTCGCGAAATCGGTCGCGGGCGCGGAGAACAGTCGCGTGCACCTGCATGAGCCCAACATGACGGGCGGCGCGGCCGCAAGCAGACCGAGGTGCGGATGGTCCGCGCCAAGCTGACGAACGTCGCCATGCGTTGTGTGTACCGGTGGAGTTCCCGATCGCGCGTTCGTCGAGCGCCGGATGATGGCGCTCGGAGCCACCCGCACCGTGCAGACTAGAGTTGCGCCGGCGATCTAGGCTGCCGACCGTCCGAGCGTCACCTGGTTCCGGCCCTCGGCCTTGGCGTCGTAGAGCGCGCGGTCCGCCTGGTCGATGAGCGCGGAGACGACATCGATGCCGCGGGCGCTGCCGCCGACCGCGATGCCGACGCTTATCGTGACGCTGACTTCCTCGCCGGACGGAAGCGTCACCGGCTCGCGCCCGACCGTCCGCCGGATGCGCTCACCGGCCAGCTTGGCCTCCGAAAGGGGGCACTCGGGCAGGGCGATCAGGAACTCCTCGCCACCGATTCGCGCCACGAGGTCGTTCCCCCGGAGGTTATCGCGGATCCGGCGTGCGACCTCGATCAGCACCGCGTCGCCCGCAGCGTGGCCCCAGGTGTCGTTGACGGCTTTGAAGTGATCGAGGTCGGCGATCATGATCGTGAAGTTGCGCCCGGTCTCGGCGGCGCGACTCGTCAGTCGCTTGAGATGCGCCATCGCGTAGCGCCGGTTATAGAGGCCCGTGAGCGAATCGATCACAGCCATGCGCAGATCCTCGTCGAGCGCGGCGCGCAGCGAGTCGGCCTGTTGCTTGCGCCGGATCTGCGTGCGCAGTCGAACAGCGAGTTCGGCATCGTCGAAGTCGGACGGGATGAGATCGTTCGCCCCGAGGTCGAGCGCCATCGCGGCGTACTCCGCATGCCCGACCTCGGCGATGGCAAGGATGCCGGCGCGTCGCGTCTGCGCCCGCGCACGAATTTCGGGGATCAGCTTCAGCGCCTGAAGGCCGTCATTCACCAGATCGAGAACGTAGACGTCGGCGGCGCGACCCTCCTTGCCCTGGTCGAGCGCAGCGGCGGGCCCGACAACCTCGACCCGGTCATGCACGAGCCTACGCAAGCGCTGGGGCCAGTCGTGCGTCGCGTTGTTGTTGCAGGCGACGAAAGCGATCCGGCCGGGACGTACAAAGGTCTGCGTCGATTCCGCAAAGCCGAACTCGCCCGCGGTGTTTCGGCGGCGCCGCAACTCCTCGCTCGTCTCGCTGAGCCGCTGGATGCTGCGCAAGCGCGCCATCAGGACGACTTCCTCCGGCGGGTACCGCAGGAGTTCGTCGGCCCCGGCTTCGAGCGCCGCGCGCCGCGCCTCGGTGTCGCCGGTCTCGCTGGCCATGATGATCGGGATGTCGCGAAGCTCTTCACGGGCCTTGAGGCTCCGACAGACACCGATCGTGTGCTCCCAGTCCGCGCCGTCAAGAATGAGAATGATGTCCGGGTTGTGACCGATGGCGACCGAGGCCAGGCGGTCGTCCGCATCGACGCAAATGACGTCGTACCGCGCTCCACCGATCATGCGGCAGAGAGCGTCACGCTCGTCCACATTGTGCCCTGCGATCAGTATGCGGCCCGACATCTTCTGTTATCTAATCCTTTCCGAGGCGCGTGATGTACCCTGATGATTTATTGGTTAATAAGGCATTGACGAGTTCGGAGATGCAACCGTGCGGCGAGATGATGCCGAGACTGTCGCTTTGAAGGCGTTGGCCTGGCTGGCGGCCGACGAGGAGATGCTAAAGCATTTCTGCGCCGCGACGGGAAGCGCGCCTGCCGAGCTGCGTTCGTCGGCCGCAGATGCCGAGTTCCTGGCAGCCATTCTCGATTTTCTTGCGCTCGACGATTTGTGGGTGCTCGGCTTTGCAGCCGAGGCCGGTCTGCCGCCGGAGACTCTTGCCGCGGCGCGCGCGGCGCTTCCGGGGGGCGACCTGCCGCACTGGACCTGATCACGCCGCGTCCCCGAAGATCCGGTCCGACAGCGGAAAGCGACCTCCTTCCGTCGTATTCCGGCTCATCCGCGACTGGTGGTTCGCGTCTGATGCCATCATGCCCGATACAGATGCAGCCACCATTCCGCGAAGTCCGAGGCGCCGAAGCGGGGGACGGGCGGCGCACGCGGATCGGATGGGACATGAGCCTATCCGCCAGTCGCCATGGCGTCCGCCCCTCAATACCGACCGCCCGACGGAGCCGTTGGGCCCCGAAGGCGTCGCCGCGGTACACGATACCGCCATGCGGATCCTCGAGGAAGTCGGCATCGGCATCTTGAACGAAGAGGCGTCGCAGTTGCTGCTGGAGGCGGGCTGCACCCTCGCCGACGGCAAGATGCGGATGGGTCGCGACTTCGTGATGGAGATGGTCGGCAAGGCGCCGCGCAGCTTCACGATCACGCCGCGGAATCCGCGGCGTCGGATCACGATCGGCGACGGCACGATGAACTTCGTCAACGTGTCGTCGCCGCCCAACTACTGGGACCTCACGACGGGGAAGGTTCCGGGCACTCGTGCCCAATGCCAGGACCTCCTCCGGCTGACGCAATTCTTCAACTGCATCCACGTCGCGGGAGGCTACCCGGTCGAGCCGCTCGACTGCCACGCGAGCGTCCGGCACCTCGACGTCCTCTTCGACAAGCTGACGCTGACGGACAAGGTGGCGCATGCCTACTCGCTCGGCAGCGAGCGCGTCGAGGACGTCATGGAGATGGTGCGCATCGCGTGCGGGCTCAGCGTCGAGGAGTTCGAGGCGAGCCCGCGGATGTACACCAACATCAACTCCACCTCGCCGCTCAAGCACGATTGGCCGATGCTCGACGGCTTCATGCGCTGCGTGCGTCGCGGCCAAGCGGTCATCGTCACCCCCTTCACGCTGGCCGGCGCCATGGCCCCGGTCACGATGGCGGGGGCAGTCGCGCAGAGCATCGCGGAGGGCTTGTCGGCGATCGCGCTGGCGCAGTGGATCCGGCCCGGAGCGCCATGCGTGCTCGGGACGTTCACGTCGAACGTCGATATGCGCTCCGGCGCGCCGGCCTTCGGGACCCCAGAGTACATCCGGGCGACCCAGATGGCAGGGCAGATGGCGCGCTTCTATGGCCTGCCGCTTCGCTCTTCGGGCTCGTGCGCATCCAACGTCCCGGACGGGCAGGCGATGTGGGAGACGACGAACTCCCTCTGGGCCGCCGTCCAGTCGGGCTCGCACGTCGTATACCATGCGGCGGGCTGGCTCGAAGGCGGCCTCATCGCGAGCCCGGAGAAGTTCGTGATGGATTGCGAGGTCTTGCAGCAGATCCAACGCTATTTCGATCCGAGCGTGACGGCGACGACAGAGGGTGACCTGGCGCTCGACGCGATCGCGGACGTTGGCGGCGATGGTCACTACTTCGGCATCGCGCACACTCAGGAACGCTACCAGACTGCGTTCTACCAGCCGTTCCTGTCGGACATCCGCAATCACGAGGCCTGGATTCAGGCCGGCGCCACCTGGACGGCCGAAAGGGCTCATAAGGTGTTTCGCGATATCGTGAAGGTGTTCGAGCCGCCGTCGCTCGATAGCGGTATTCGCGAGGAACTTAAGGACTTCGTGGAGCGTCGCAAGCGTGAGGGCGGCGCGCCCACGGACTACTAGGATGGTCCTCGCTTGCATTTGAGGAAACTGCGCAACGACGGCGCGCGCCATTTGAGCAAATGTTAAAGACATCCCCGTAGTGTCGGCTCGGTACAAGAGGCGATCCGATGCATGGATTGATGAACAGGGCGATCGAATGCTTCGTGCGCGACACCTACGGTTGGCGCAGGTGGTGCTCCATCGCGCGTGACGTGGGTCTGGAGGACGCATCATTCGAGGCGATGCTGACCTATGACGATGCCCTGACCGACGCAGTCCTCGATGCCGCAAGCGCGCAACTGAACAAGCCGCGCGAGGACTTCCTGGAAGACCTCGGGACATACCTCGTGTCGCATCCGACCACCGAGGCGTTGCGACGCCTGCTGCGGTTCGGCGGTGACTCGTTCATGGAGTTCCTCAACTCGCTCGACGAGCTGGCAGGGCGCGCCAGGCTCGCGGTGTCCGACCTCGACCTTCCGGAACTCGAGCTCGTCGAGGAACGGAGCGGCACCTTCCTTCTCTACTGCCAGTACCCGCGGCCCGGGTTCGGGCACGTGCTGACCGGTGTCCTGCGGGCGATGGCGGACGATTACGGCGCGCTCGTGATGCTCGAGATGGTCGGGCGTCACGCCGATATCGAGATCCTGCAGATCGTGCTGCTCGAGTCGGCATTCGCCGAAGGCCGGGTCTTCCACCTCGCCGCGGGGCAGTCATGACCGTGATGAGCAACATCGGCATCGCGGTGGACGTCGCGGCACTCGATGCCCTGATGCCGATGCATCTCATCGTCGGCAGCGACTATCGCATCTCGCATGTGGGGCCAACGATGCGGCTTCTGCGCTCGGACGCCGCGTGGATCGGCGAGGACTTCCGGAAGGTATTCTCCGTCCGGCGGCCGCGCGGCTTTCGCATTGCGGCAAAGGAGCGGCCGGAGATCCAGCGGGTGACGCTACACGTGACGCTCAAGGGCGCCGGAACGCCGCTGAAGGGGGTCCTGGCCTACCTGCCCGACGAGAACGGCGTGCTGATCAACTTCGGCTTCGGGATCGGCGTCGTCGACGCTGTCCGCGCCTACGACCTGAGCGCCAGCGACTTCGCCCCGACCGATCTCACCGTCGAGATGCTCTACCTCGTCGAGGCGAAGTCCGCCGCGATGGAGCAGTCGCGCGACCTGAACCGCCGCCTGCAGCTTGCCAAGCGCAACGCCGAGCTTCAGGCGCAGACGGATCCGCTCACCGGTGCGCGCAACCGACGGGCGCTCGACGCCGAACTCGACCGCCTGGTCTCGGAGGGTCTGCCCTTCGGCCTGATGGTGGTCGACCTCGATTTCTTCAAGACGATCAACGACACGATGGGCCACGCCGCGGGTGACTACGTGCTCAAGACCGTGGCACAGATTCTCACGGAGGAGATCCGCGGCACCGACACCATCGCGCGGGTGGGCGGCGACGAGTTCGTTCTCATCCTGCCGGAGATGACGACCAAGGACGCGATCGATGCCTTGGCGCAGCGCATCATCATGCGTGTCCAGCAGCCGATCGACTTCGATGGGAAGACCTGTGGGGTCGCGGCCAGCATCGGTTCGACCCGCACGACCCTCTACGACGAACCGACGAAGGATCAGGTGAGCCGGGACGCAGACGCCGCCCTGTACCACTCCAAGAGACTGGGTCGCGGACGGCACACATGCGCGTCCACCGCGCCGGACGCGAGTGCGGAACGCCGGGCAACGGACGAAACGGACTAGCATTTGGACCTGCGTCCCCCTTCCGCTAAGTTCGCTGAGGGAGGTCGTGACATGATCCAAGCAACTCTCAGCGCCGCAACGGCCGCGGCGCTTTTGGTCGCCGTACCGAGCCCCGGCACATCCCAGAGCCTGTTCGTGTGCGAGGACGAAGGCCGATCGTTCGTATTCGCTGGTGAAGAGGGCGCACCGGGCTGCAGCGAGGTGGCGCCGGGTGGCCGCGATCTAGGGCTGACCGCGGCCCAGCCAGACATGGATGCGATTGTACGGGCGCTGAACGCCCAGTCGGCCCGCATCTCGAGACTCGAGCAGCTCCTTCTGGGGGCCCGGTCGCAACCATCTCGCCGGCCGGCGATCCGGCCGACCACCGACCCGTTCGACACCCAGGGGCGGACGCGCGACCTTGGCCAAGACGTCGAGCGGCGGCTCGACGAGCTCGGGCGCTGACCGTCAGGACCGCTTGATGCGGTAGGCGCCCTCGGGCAGGTCCATCGCCGCGAAAAGGTCGCGTACCTGCGAGGTCGACAGCGTGACCGATGTCACCTGATCTGTCCTCGGATCGACCTGTTCCAGCGTCACGCAGTCTTCGAAGACATTGATCGTCACGTCCTCTTGCCGGTGGCTGGCAGGATCGTCGATCAACGTTATGACCGTGGCGTCGAAGTCGTGCTCGATCGTGAACATGGTGTACAAATTGGGCCCGGGCGGCGCGGCAGGCAAGCCTTGATCGGCATGCTTTGACCGCGCGTCGAAAGGCGCCAAGTAAACGGTGAGGAGGTTCTGATGATGCGCGTGCTCGTTCTGTTTGCGATGTTGGTCGTGGCCGGGTGCGAGGTCACGACCGTGGCCCCGCCACCGCCGCCACAGCGATCGGTCGACACGGGCTCCCGTCCCGACAGCCGCACCGCCGCGCAGAACTTCGTGACGGTGGTGCGACGTGTCGAACCGGTGGCCGAGCAGGTCTGTCGCGAGCAGACGCGTGGCGTGAACTGCGATTACCTGGTGGTCGTCGATGACCGGCGCGGCAGCCCGCCGAATGCCTTCCAGACACTCGATCGATCGGGGCGGCCGGTCATCGGCTTCACGATCGCCCTGATCGCCGACGCGCGAAACCAGGACGAGCTGGCCTTCATCCTCGGGCACGAGGCCGCCCACCACATCGAGGGTCATATTGCCCGCGGCCAGCAGGCGGCAGTGACCGGCGCCATCGTCGCTGGTGCGCTGGCGGAGTTGAGCGGCGCGGATCCGAACGCGATACGGTCGGCGCAGGATTTCGGCGGCCAGATCGGAGTGCGCTCCTTCGCCAAGAACTTTGAGTTGGAGGCGGATGCGTTGGGCACCCGGATCGCCCTGCGCGCCGGCTACGACCCCGTGCGCGGTGCCGAGTACTTCACAAGGGTCCCCGACCCCGGCAACCGGTTCCTCGGCTCGCATCCCCCGAACGCCGATCGGATGGCGACGGTGCGGCGCGCGGCCGGTCGCTGACCGCTGTCGACCTTGATCTGGATCAGCGCGGCAGACGCTGCCGTTCCGCATCCTTGACCAGAGGATTTGGAACGGGAGCGTGAGATGAGCCTGTTTGAGAGATACGACCGCCATGCGGGCCTGGTGAGCGATATGGCCGACACTCTGGGAGTGGACCTTGCCGAAATGACGATGACGGGGCGGTTGACGCCGTCCGACCATCGCGCCGCCGTCTTTCGTTGCATTGGCTGTACCCAGCCCGGCGCCTGCGCCGAGTGGACCGCAGCGCATACCGAAGGCGCAAGGCATGCGCCCGACTACTGCCGCAACAAGGAGCAGTTGGAGCGTTTGGCCCCCAGCGCATAGCCCGTCACCTCGTCGATCCGGGCGGCGGTGGCCTCATCGGCGCCGCACGGGTGCGACATGATGGCGGGCAGCTCGTAAAGTTTGTCCATTGCGGATGTAGTCGCGTCCGCAACAGCCGCACTTCAGGAGCTCCGACAGGAGCTTCGTCTTGCGGTCCGCGGCGCGGGGGTTGCCGGTGGCGGACTCGGCCACCTGGTAGACAGATGCGGCGAGCCGGGCCTGGACCCGGCCCCATAGGTTCTGCGGGATGATTCGCAGTTCCTCGACCTCCCTCGTCGTCCGCTTGCCGGGCGTCGCAATGATACGCCGGGCGCCGGTCCAGCCACGCTCGGCGGCATATTTGCGGCAAAGCGAGGTCTGATCTCGATCGACATCGGGTTCTGGATCTCGTCGGAATAGCGGGCGTAGATCGCGATGTTCTTCGTCATGGTCTGGTCTCAGAGTGGCGGCCGGTGGCCATGCGGGGTGGTCGTGAAGCTCACCCCGCGGGGGCGGCCGGCGGCGCCCACTGCGCGTTGGCAGGCGTACGTTCGGCGATCTCGCAAACATGGGCTCGGGCCAGAAGCATCGCCAAGCCGCCAAGGGCCATCGTGCAGTTCTCTGCAGGCGCATCATTCGCAGTGTTGAGGTTGAGGGGAGTAGTCATTCTTGGTCGGTCCTTCGGTCTGCTCGCCACACCATCTCGGTGGCAAACAGGACGTTGATCCGATGTCAGCAGCGCGGAAAAATCTGCCGGACATACTGCTCCGGGGGCGGCGCTCTACGAACCCGTCCTCATCTTTCTCGTGGACTACGGCCGCGTCCCACCGCTGACCTTACTCTCCGACCCGCCGCGCGTGCTCCACCATGTCGGACCACCGGCGATGTAGTGCAGCGGGTCGTAGACCGCCTTGTTGCTTGCGAAGGCGCGGGGATGCCTGCCGACGAGTTGGCCCTCCTGCCAGAACTCCACACGCTCGGCGTAGGCGCGGATCTCCACCGGTCGGCTGACGGCAAGGGCCTCGACCGAGTAGCGGTTCTTGTCGAACCTCACGAGACAGGTCTTGGAGACGGAGGCCGGCACCGCGTGGAAGCCGTCGAAGGGGCCGACGTAGGGCACGAGGCTCGGGCGCTCCGCCTCGAAGACCTCCCATATCGTCTGTCGCGCAACTCTGGATGCGGATGCGCCTTGGCCCAGGCGATACGGCGATCCAGCAGCCTGGCGTTGAGCTCGGCGTAGCTCCTGAACCGCGGCCGCGGCACGAAGAACCGACGCCGGAGCACGCCCACCTGGTTCTCGAACTGCCCCTGCGCCAGCGGACTCGAACCGGTGGCGCCACGCTGGCGCAGTCCCAGCCCGACGCTGGCGTGCAGGACCGTTCATTGTGGCGCCATTGGTTCAAGCCCAATGGAAGGCGGATCGACCAGGTAGTGCCCGCACATCTGCTGGAAGCGGCGGTTACAGGCGCGGCCCTTGCCGACGAAGATCGTATCCACCGCCGCCATGCGCCATCGTGCTCGAACCATGTGTGGATGGCGCTCGCGGGGCAAGGGCGTTGTTCGGTAGGTGGGTCTGGTCGGCCGCGGCCATGTGTACGGCGTCTGATCTGCAGCCTGGCGGCTGCGCGCCCTGATGAAGTCCGCCGGCGCTCGGGTCCCGGTCAATGGCACGCACTCGGAGGTGCTTCGGTTCGAACAGGGGTGAGGCCCGGTCCGCCACTGATGGAGTGGATGGCTCCCGCTCCCGGCATCGGGATGTGCCACGGTGGGTGTTGTTGAACAGTCCACCGAAGGGAGCCATCCATGGAACAGCCTACCACCATCGGCATCGATCTGGCGAAGAGCATCTTCCAGGTGCACGGCGTGAGCGTAGATGGGCCCGTTGTGCTGCGTCGGCAGCTGCGCCGGGGCCAGGTTCTAACCTTCTTCTCGCGTCTCGATCCGTGCCTGATCGGGATGGAGGCTTGCTCCGGTGCGCATCATTGGGCGCGGGAGCTTTCGGCGCTCGGCCACGAGGTGCGGCTCATGCCGGCGGCATACGTGAAGCCGTATGTAAAGCGCGGCAAGACCGACAGGGCGGACGCGGAGGCGATTTGCGAAGCGGTGACGCGGCCGACGATGCGCTTCGTGCCGGTGAAGTCGGCGGAGGCTCAGGCGGCGCTGCTCGACCACAAGGCGCGGGACTTCCTCATCCGCCAGCAGACCCAGACCGTGAACACGATCCGTGCGCATCTCGCCGAGTTCGGGATCGTGGTGGCGAAGGGTATCCAGAATGTCGACCGGCTCCTTGCCGCTGCGGAGCAGACGCCCGAGGCCGCGCGACCCGCCCTCGACCTGCTGGCTGGCCAGCTCCGCGATCTGCGCGCCCGGATCGAGACGGTCACCGCGCGCATCGAAGCGGCGCAGAAGAGCGACCCGCTCGCCCGACGTCTCGCCACGATCCCCGGGCTCGGACCGATTGCCTCGAGCGCCTTCGCCGTCACCACGCCCGACGTCGCGGCGTTCCGCTCCGCGCGAGACTATTCCGCCTGGCTCGGGCTCACGCCGAAGCCCCATTCGAGCGGCGGCAAGGAGCGGCTCGGGCGGATCTCGAAGGCTGGAAACCGTTACCTGCGACGCCTGCTCTACCTCGGCGCCATGGCGCAGATCGCAGGCCGGCGCCGCGGACGACCCGGGACCGACTGGCTTTGGAAGATGCTGGAGAGAAAGCCTGTGAAGGTGGTGGCCATCGCCCTGGCCAACCGGATGGCGCGGGTCGTCTGGGCGCTCGTCAGGAGCGGCGAAAGCTACCGGGCAGCCCCGGTCTGACAGAACACGCCGGCGCAGATCGGCTCCGAGACGGTGAGGCGCGACGTGAGGTGATGGCGACAGGACGGCGAAACGGCAATCGGGACACCCTGTTCGAACCGAAGCACCTCCGAGTGCGTGCCATTGATCGGGACCCGAGCGCCGGCGGACTTCATCAGGGCGCGCAGCTGCCACGCTGCACATCAGACGCCGTACACATGGCCGCGACCGACCAAACCCAGCCACCGAACAGCGCCCTTGCCCCGCGGGAGCCATCCACACATGGCGCAGATCGCAGGCCGGCGCCGCGGACGACCCGGGACCGACTGGCTTTGGAAGATGCTGGAGAGAAAGCCTGTGAAGGTGGTGGCCATCGCCCTGGCCAACCGGATGGCGCGGGTCGTCTGGGCGCTCGTCAGGAGCGGCGAAAGCTACCGGGCAGCCCCGGTCTGACAGAACACGCCGGCGCAGATCGGCTCCGAGACGGTGAGGCGCGACGTGAGGTGATGGCGACAGGACGGCGAAACGGCAATCGGGACACCCTGTTCGAACCGAAGCACCTCCGAGTGCGTGCCATTGATCGGGACCCGAGCGCCGGCGGACTTCATCAGGGCGCGCAGCTGCCACGCTGCACATCAGACGCCGTACACATGGCCGCGACCGACCAAACCCAGCCACCGAACAGCGCCCTTGCCCCGCGGGAGCCATCCACACACGGTTCGAGGATCGGGCCGAACGATTGCCGTCTCGCCGTCCTGTCGCCATCACCTCACGTCGCGCCTCACCGTTCCGGAGCCGGTCTGGGCCGGCCTGCTCTGTCAGACCGGGGCTGCCCGGTAGCTCTCACCGCTCCTGACACGTGCCCAGACGATCCGCGCCATCCGGTTGGCGAGCGCGATGGCCACCACCTTCACAGGCTTTCGTTACAGCATCTTCCAGAGCCGGTCGGTCCCGGGTCGTCCGCGGCGTCGAGCCGCGATCTGCGCCATGGCTCCGAGATAGAGCAGGCGCCGCAGGTACCTGTTGTTCGGCTCCTCTTTCGGACGGGTCGCGTTCGGGGCCTCACCCTTCGAGATCCGCCCGAGCCGCTCCTTGCCGCCGCTCGAATGGGGCTTCGGCGTGAGCGCGAGCCACGCGGAATAGTCCCGCGCGGAGCGGAACGCCGCGACATCCGGCGTGGTGACGGCGTCGTGCCGCAGGCACGCCTCCGGCGTGACGGCGCTCGAGGCGATCGGGCCGAGCCCGGGGATCGTGGCGAGACGTCGGGCGAGCGGGTCGGACTTCTGGGTGGTCTCGATGCGCTGCGTCATCGTCTCGATCCGGGCGCGCAGATCGCGGAGCTGACCCGCCAGCAGGTCGAGGGCGGGTCGGGCGGCCTCGGGCGCCTGCTCCGCAGCGGCGAGGAGCCGGTCGACATTGTGGATACCTTTCGCCGTCACAATGCCGAACTCGGCGATGCGCACGGATCGCGTTCACCGCTCTCGGGTCTGCTGGCGGATGAGGAAGTCCCGCGCCTTGTGGTCGAGCAGCGCCGCCTGAGCCTCCGCCGACTTCACCGGCGTCGTGCCGAAGGCACGCCTCTGGCATGACCCGCATCGTCGGCCGCGTCACCGCCTCGCGAGACGCGCCTTCCGCATCCGCCCTGTCGGTCTTGCCACGCCTTGCATACGGCTTCACGTAGACGGCCGGCATCAGCAACACCTCGTGACCCAAGGCAGCGAGCTCCCGCGCCCAATGATGCGGGCCAGAGCAGGCGCCGCCGAAGAAGGCAAACGCCTTGTCGTGCGCCTCGGAGACCATCTCCTGCGTCTCGCGGGGATGGGCTCGCACGAACACCTTCCGGCTGTGGCAAAGGCGGACGTGGGCGGTCTCTCCGACCCTGCTTCGCCTGACCGGCCGCACTGCGGCCGCTCCGGGACGGCTACGCAGCCTTCACCCTCGTCGTGTGGCCATCGATCACGGCAAGCCCGTGGCTCCAGTCGAACTGGTACGCCTCGCCGGGATCGAAGCTCAGCGGCACGTAGGCCGCGGCGGAGGCCTCGCTCTACGCCTTGGACCAGGTGGCCGCATACCGCCGCACGGCGTCGTAGCCGCCGTCATAACCTCGAAGATGCGGATGTGGGTCAGGCGCTCGCGCTTCGGCTGCCGCGCATTCTCGGCCAGCATGCGGCCCACTTGTCTCACCAAGGTCCGATCTTCGGCTGCGGCTGGACGCTTCGCTCGTAGCTGAATTCCGGTGGCGCCAGAGCGGATGACCTTGCGGACCGTCTTCCGTGAGACCCGCAGCTCGCGGCAGATCTGCTTGATGGGGCTGTTGAGAAAGGCCCCTCATGGAGGTCTGCGAAATCTCTGCCGCAGACGGACTTCAGCTACGCATGCCCGCCAAACGAAGGTGGTATGGAGCATCGGAGGGCGACCATGTGGCGCGCCGGGCGAGCTGAAGCGCGTGGAAGCAGATAGATGATCAGGGCGGCGGCCAGCCGTTTGAGGTTGATTGCCGCGGCCGTCAGGAAAGCTTGAATCCGCATGTTCCGAAGGCCGCGACGGACCGCGCGGGCGAGGCCATGCCAGGCTTTCGCTTCGCCATGGTAGCCCTCCGAGCGCCAGCGATGCTGCTGGTAGAGATACCGGTCCTCGTCGGACCATCGCTCGCGCCGACGCCGGGCGCGTAGGAGGGCCGGATAGTCGTGGCCGAGCACGACGGCCTTGTTCACGCGCCCCTTCGAGAGGCAGAGACGGGCGAGGTCGCAGCCGCGGCAATCCCGGGCCCGCGAGGTGAAGAAGCGTCCGTGCTTGATTGCCCGACCGGCCCTGAGCTTCTTGCCACGGGGGCATTTCAGCACGTCGTTCAGGGCGTCATACCGGAACCGGCGCATCGGGACCGGGCTGCGGATTGGTTCCGCCTTGGCCGGAATCACCGCGGCGATGTCGCGCTCTTCGAGCCCGGCATAGAGCTTGGCATAGGCATATCCGGCGTCAGCCGTGACCGTCTTGATGGCCGTGCCGGTCAGCGCGGCCACCGCGTCCATCCGGGCGAGGAACGGCTCGCCCTCGTTCACTTCACCGCTGGTGACCTCGACGTCGAGCACGACGCCGACCTGATCGTCGACGACGTCATGCTGCTTGTAGCTCGGCTCCAGTCGGCGATTGCGGCCATTGGTTGCCATGCTCGCGTCGGGGTCGGTCGGGCAGGCCTTCTTGAACTTGCCGGTCTTCCTCGAGTTGCGAGATCGGCGCAGCTTCTCCTCGTCTTGCCCCGGATCGCCGTTCGCGGCGGTGACCGCGTCGACATGACGAACGACAAGGCTGTCCCAGGAAACGTCCGCCCGGATCAGCGAGGCGTCGACGTGGACGACCTCGCCCTTCGCGATACCCGCCTCGATGCAGGCCCTCACCGTCCGCTCGAAGATGCGCCGGAATCGTCCGGCGCCCCACCGCTGCCGTATCCGCGTCAGCGACGAATGATCCGGGAGCCTGTCACGCAGACCGAAGCCCGCGAACCAGCGGATCGCCAGGTTCACTTGGGCTTCCCGCATCGGGCGGCGGTCATGGACGATCCCGAGCAGGACGCCTGCGAGCATCAGACGCAGGGCGGACTCGGGATCGATTGCCGGGCGGCCGACAGCCGGCGCATATCCCCCGGCCACCTCGTCATGCAGCCACGACAGGTCGAGCACCCGATCGATCCGAGCCAGAACATGATCGTCCGGCACAAGGTCGCGGAGCGACCCGCACATGAAGAATTCCTGTTGCTCAGAAGACCGACGCTGCAACATCCGAAGATCCACCAAGTCCCTGCCCCAAGAGAACGGAATCAGAGGGTTGGGGCTTTTTCAACAGCCCCTTGATCGGCTTCTTGTCTTGGAATACCCCCGCCTGATCTTCGCGATCGTCTCCACCACCAGCATCCCGCACTCGGCTCCCGACTTCCCTCGGGAGCACGATGGACGACCGCATCAAGGGGGCCTTTGGACGCCGATCTTCCACGCCTGTTCACAGCCACGCGCATGCCAGCATCTGATCACCTAGAAACGATCCGTCGGTGAGTGGGGCACCGCCTCCGCGATCCGGTGGTGGCGACGGCGATCCGCGACCGCCTGCTGCACCACAGCCGGATCATCACGACTTGCGGCGAAAAACTCGAACGCGCGCGTTCGGCGACGAGGCAATGCCGATGTCTCGAGGGCCACGCCGCATTAAGGACGGCCCGCTGGGACTTCTCGTCACAACCATCGGGACGCATCCGACGCGCGCGTGTCTCGATGCATTCGTCTCGGTCGGAAGTTCGAGAGTCGTGCCGGTATCCTGCCACGGTCGGCCGACGAATACGGTGCTTCTCCGCCCCGAGACGCCTGATTTTGATGAGGCAACCCAAGCCTTAGGTGTTCAGTCTTACGGTTTGATGGTGTGATCCTTTCGAGGGAATGGAAGGAAGCACTATGGGACAGGTTCGTCACGGGAGCGCCACGACCACGCTGATCGGGCGCACGAAGGGCGGGATGAACACCAAGCTCCACGCCGTCACGGACGCTCAGGGCCGACCCATCCGCTTCTTCATGAGCGCCGGCCAGGTCAGTGACTACACCGGTGCACGCGCGATGATGGGCAGCCTTCCCGTGGCCCGACCGGCTGATCGCCGACCGGGGCTACGACGCGGACTAGTTTCGAGAGGCGTTGGAAGACAGAAGGATACGAGCCTGCATCCCCGGCCGGAAGTCGCGCGACACGCCCGTGAGCTACGACAAGCGCCGATACAAGCGCCGAAACCGGATCGAGATCATGTTCGGTCGCCCAAATCAGATCGGAACAAGCGTCCACGTGGAGTGTGAACTGGCCCCCGATTTGACCGGACACTCAGGCATAGCCATGGAGGCTTAGGCGTATGCCTGAGTACGTGCTCATGTCTGAGATCGAGATCATCACCGATGGCGGCCGTCGCCGCCGCTGGTCCGCGGCTGAAAAGCTGCGGATCGTGGAAGAGACTCTGGACGAGCGGGAGAGCATCTCGGTCGTCGCGCGGCGCAATGGCGTCGCTCCGAACCTCCTTTATCGTTGGCGCAGGCTGATGCTGGAAGGAGGGAGCGTGGCAGTGACGGGCGACGACGAGGTGACCAGGTCGAGCCTGCGAGACGAGCTGTCCGGCAGATGGAGGACCGCATCCGCGAACTGGAGCGCCAGCTTGGGCGCAAGACGCTCGAGCTGGAGATCCTCAAGGAGGCGCTGGACAAGTCACGGGCAAAAAAACCGACGTTGCTCGCGCAGTCGCCGCTGAAGGACGGTTCCCCGATGACGGCCGTGGCAGAGACGCTCGGCGTGTCACGCTCGAACCTGCATGACCGGCTGAGCGGGAGAACCAAGCCGCGGCGGCGCTACCACAAAGCGCAGGACGCGGCGGTGCTGCCGTTGATCACCACGCTGGTGGCGGCGCCGCCGACCTACGGCTACCGGCGGATCACGGCGCTCCTGGAAGCAGGCGCTACGCCGCTCCATTTCTCACGCATCCGCCCCCAAGGCCACTGAGTGTGGCCGTGAGATCCATGACCACGACCTTCCACCTCCATTGTGAGACGTGCCCGAACGCGTCTGGCGCTGGCCGAACTTCAGCCCCGCCGAGATCGCCTGCCGCGGGACCCGTTGGCCTTCAAGGCGGCGGCACGGGAGATGGGATTCCCCGGCTTCGGCTTCTACCCGCGCTGGGGGTTCATGCATGTCGACCTCGGTCCGGCGCGTCAGTGGGGCGAGCGCTTCCCTGCGCGATCGGTGCCGTTCGCGGCCGAGACCCCGCCGGCACGCGAGCACCTAGCGCAGAGCCGCACCATGAAAGGTGGTGGCGCGGCGGGCGTCGCGACGCTCGGGCGCGGTCGGCGTCGAGGTGGCGCAGCAGGTGCTGGCCGCGATACTACCGCTCATCCCGTATCTCGAAACGCTTCGCTGGGTGTTCATCGCGGTGGCTCTCGGTGGAGTCGCGGTCACCATCTATGCCCGCATCGACGACTGGAAGCGGGGGCGGCGATGATCGACGGGGCTCCTCGCCACGCTCGCCGGATCGGCGTGGGCGCGCGCGGCGCTCCGCTACGGCGTCATCGCCCTCGCGATCCTTCTGTTCCCGCTGGCCCTGCGCCGCTCCGGCGAGCGCGCCGGCCGGCTGGCCGTGCAGCTCGAGACCACGGAGAGAAGCCATGATGCACAACGACGGATGCTCGAGGCTGCGGCGCGTCGCCCTCGTTCTCGCGACGATCTGGCTGAGCGGCTGAGAGACGGGCGCTTTTGACGTCGCCAGCCTCGGGGCGTGTCCGCCCGTCGTCGAATACAGCCGGGCGTTCCAGGCAAGGGCGGCTGAGGAGCTGGCTCTGTTGCCGGAGGGATCGGCGATCGCGGAGATGCTGAGAGACTACGCGGCGATGCGGGAGCAGGCGCGGGTGTGCGGCTCCTCGCCGTGATGTCGGCTCGATGCGCCAGGTCCAAGGGATGTTGACGACCCACTCCGGGTCAATCCCATTGCCTCTCGGCGCGAGGACCGCGTGCCGCGGCGGTCGACACGTGATTATCGGGCGCTCAAGCATCGAGGTTCGCTTGATATGGATCAAGGCGCATATGCGCGGTGACGCATAATCATCGCGGCGTGCAGGACATACTTGCCGCCATTTGCGACCCGACCCGCCGCGCCGCGCTCGCTCTTCTCTGGGGTGGGGGCGAGCATTGCGTCTGCGAACTGATGGCGCGTCTTGACGCGAGCCAGAGCCGGATGTCGCGGCACATGAAGGTGCTGCGCGAGGCCGGTCTCGTGCTCGACAGGCGCGATGCGCAATGGGTGCGCTACCGCCGGAACCCGGACCTCGGGCCGGAGCTCGCGGCGGTGATCGACGCGGTTCTGGCTGCGGAACACAAACTCGAATTGGAGGTCGCGTGACCACCGAAACCCACGAACACCATGCCCCGCACGGGCTTCCGGATTGGGCATGGTATGTCGGCGTGCCGCTTGCGGCCGTCGTATGGTGGCTGGTCTACAGCCAGATGATCCCGTTCTCCGAATGGGCGACGTCGCTCTTCCCCGTCGCGCGCGACAGCCATACCGGCGAGGCGATCGCCTTCTTCATCTACGACGTGCCCAAGGTGCTGTTGCTGCTGACGGGCATCGTCTTTGTCACGGGCGTGCTTCGGAGCTGGTTCAGCCCGGAGAAGACCCGCGCGATCCTCGCGGGCAAGAACCAGATCTGGGGCTATCCGCTGGCGGCTGCGCTCGGCGTGCTGACGCCGTTCTGCTCGTGCTCCTCGGTGCCGCTCTTCATCGGCTTCGTCTCGGCGGGCATTCCGCTGGGGGTGACGTTTTCCTTCCTGATCGCCGGGCCGATGGTCGGGCCGGTGGGCCTCGGGCTCCTCTACGGCCTCGTCGGTTGGCAGATCGCGACGATCTACCTCGTCTTCGGATTCACCATCGCCACGGTCGCAGGGTTCGTCCTCGGGCGCATGGGGCTGGAGCGGTATCTGCAGGACTGGGTGCGCGAGCTGAACGCCGGACCCGCGGGCGATCTGCCAGAGGAGCGGCTGAGCCTTGTCGACCGGTTGAAGATCGGTGTCGAACAGGTACGCGAGATCGTCGGCAAGGTCTGGATCTGGGTTCTGATCGGCATCGGCATCGGCGCCGCCATCCACGGCTACGTTCCCGAAGAGATGATGCTGCGGATCATGGGCGGCGAGGCGTGGTGGTCGGTGCCGGCGGCCGTGGTCGTGGGCGTGCCGATGTACACCAATGCGGCGGGCGTCATCCCGATCGTCGAGGCGCTGCTGGGCAAGGGCGCCGCGCTCGGGACCACACTGGCCTTCATGATGTCGGTGATCGCGCTGAGTCTGCCCGAGATGATCATCCTAAAGCAGGTGCTGACCCTTCGCCTGATCGCGATCTTCCTCGCGGTCGTTTCGGCGGGGATCCTCGCCACCGGCTTTCTGTTCAACTTCCTGCTGTGACCGAGCCTGAAAGGACACGCCCATGAAAACCGTCAAGGTCTACGGACCCGGCTGCAAACGCTGCCAGACGACCGAAGCCATGGTCAAGGAGACGGCCGCAAAACTCGGCATCGAGGTCGCGGTCGAGAAGGTCACCGACGCGAAATCCGTCGCCATGGCGGGTATCATGTCCACACCCGGCATTTCGGTCGATGGCAAACTCGTCCATGCGGGCGGCCTGCCGGATGCGATGAAACTGGAAGGCTGGCTCCGCGCATGATCCGCGCCTTCGTCGCGGCGGCGGTCCTTGCCGCACCGACCTTCGCGGCAGCCGAGATCCTGGACGGGCGGCCCGTGACCGAAGGGGTCTGGGCCATCGTCGGCGAAAAGGCGCAGCGGAGCCCGGAGAATCTCGGCGACAACGCGACCTTCGGACTGGTCGTCACCGAGGCAGGCGCGGTGCTGATCGATCCGGGCGGCTCGTGGCAAGGGGCGCAGGCGTTGCACGACGCGGTTCGAAGCGTGACCGAGCAACCCGTGACCCATGTCATCGACACCGGCGGGCAGGATCACCGCTGGCTGGGCAATGGCTACTGGCAGGCGCAGGGCGCGACCGTCATCGCATCCGACGCGGCGGTGGAGGACCAGCAGGCCCGCGCCTCCATGCAGATGACCGCCCTCTCGCGGCTGATCGGCGATGCGCTGGACGGGACCGAGCCCAGCTTCGCCGATGCGACCTTTTCCCATGCCTACACGCTGGAGGTCGGGGGGCTGCGCTTCGAGATCGTCCATGCCGGTCCTGCGCACACGCCCGGCGACAGCCTGGTCTGGGTGCCGGAACGCGACACGGTCTTCGCCGGCGACATCGTCTATGTCGAGCGCATCCTCGGCGTGGGCGACCAGAGTTCGATCAGCCATTGGCCGGATGCGTTTCTTGCGGTGGAGGCGACGGGGGCTGCTCATGTCGTGCCGGGCCATGGCGGGCCCACGACGCTGGAGCGCGCCCGCGCCGACACCTACGATTACCTGATGAACCTGCGCGCGCAGATCGGGACTTTGCTAGCCGCGGGAGGCGACATCATGGACGCGCCGCAGGTGGACCAGTCAGCCTTCTCGTATCTGGAGCAGTTCGACGCGCTGGCTGGCCGGAACGCACAGACGACGTACCAGCAGATGGAATGGGAGTGACCTCGGAGCGGCGCTGATTGCACGGGTCCGACCGCACTGCGATCCAAGACGAACTTGGGGCGTCATGGTCGGCCCGACCGGCAACGCGCCGCGCCGGCCGAGTTCGGCGACTGCGGATCGGAGTGCTCGCGATGGGGCCGAAGAATAAGATGGTAGAAAGCGCCCGGGGAGCGATATCCTGGCGCGGGCTGCCGGCTGGGATCTGGGCGCTCGGCTTCGTGTCCATGCTGATGGATGTCTCTTCGGAGATGATCCACGCCCTGCTGCCGGTCTATCTCACCGTGGGCCTCGGGGCGACCGTGCTGACCGTCGGCATCATCGAGGGCATCGCGGAGGCGACGGCGGCGATCACCAAGGTCTTTTCGGGGGCGCTGTCCGACCGGATCGGACGGCGCAAGGAACTGGCGGCCATGGGCTACGGCCTCGCCGCCCTGACGAAGCCTGTATTTCCGCTGGCGCCGTCGATCGGCTGGCTGATCGTGGCCCGCTTCGTCGACCGGGTCGGCAAGGGCATCCGTGGTGCGCCGCGCGACGCGCTGGTGGCGGACCTCGCGCCGACCGGGTTGCGCGGCGCGGCCTTCGGCCTGCGCCAGTCCCTCGACACCTTCGGCGCCTTTCTCGGGCCGCTCGCCGCGATCGGTCTGATGTGGCTGTTCTCCAACGACTTCCGAAGCGTGTTCTGGGTCGCGGTCCTCCCGGCCTTCCTTGCGCTGGGGCTCATCTTGTTCGCGGTGCGGGAGCCGGCCCGGCCCGAGGGCCTGCGGCGCGTCCGCAACCCGCTCTCGCCCGCGGAACTGGGGCTGCTCGGCGCGACGTATTGGCTGGTCGTCGTCGTCGCCACGCTCTTCACCCTCGCGCGATTCAGCGAGGCTTTCCTGATCCTGCGCGCCGAGGCGGCGGGACTGTCGCTCATGCTGGTGCCGCTGGTCCTGGTGGGCATGAACGCGGTCTACGCCCTTTCGGCCTGGCCGGTCGGAGCCTTGTCGGACAGCTATGGCCGGGTCGGCCTGCTCGCGGTCGGGCTGGGCCTGCTGATCGCGGCCGACCTCGTGCTCGCCTTCGCGGGCGGGTTGCCCGGCATCGCGGCTGGCGTCCTGATCTGGGGCCTGCACATGGGTTTCACGCAGGGGCTGCTCGCCGCCCTCGTCGCCGAGGCCGTTCCCGTCGAACTGCGCGGCACGGCATTCGGAATGTTCAACCTCGTCACCGGCGTGGCGCTGCTCCTTGCCAGCGTCATCGCCGGGGTGCTCTGGGAGGTGGTCGGCGCGCAGTGGACGTTCCTCGCCGGCGCGATCCTTGCTGCGTCGGCGGCGGCGGGGCTTATCCCGCTCTCGCGTCGACTCCGCCACACGGCCCGACCCGCCTGATCGGGCCCGGCCACTATCTTCTGGCGGCGACGCCCTGCTCAGCCTTGCAGAAACGGGATCGGCACATCGAACGTCTGGGCGAGAAGCACGAAGTTAAGGCTGAGGACAGCCGCCGCACCTGCGAACGCCAGGAGACGGACAACAGGGCCGGCCGCGTAAGCCCCCATGACGTCGCGCCGCGATATGAAGAAGATCAGCGCGATCATCGGGACCGGCAGCGCGATCGAAAGGACGACCTGCGACATCACAAGGGCATCGGTCGCGTTGTAGCCCACGGCCACCACGGCGAAGGCGGGGACCATCGTGACCAGTCTTCGCAGCCAGATCGGCACCTGGAAATGCAGGAAGCCCTGCATGATCAATTGCCCGGCCATGGTGCCGACGACCGAACTCGAAATGCCCGAGGTGATGAGCGACACCAGAAAGACCGACGCGGCCGCCGCGCCAAGCAGCGGCGTCAGCGTGTGGTAGGCGGTCTCGATCTCGGCCACGCCGCTATGGCCCTGGTGGAACGCGCTCGCCGCCATCATCACCATCGCCACGTTGACCATGCCGGCGACTGCGAGGGCGACGACGACCTCGATGTTGGAATAGCGCAGCACCTTGCGGCGGTCCTCGTCGTGGCGGATCGCGACACGCGCCTGGGTCAGCCCCGAATGCAGGAAGATCGCGTGCGGCATGACCGTTGCGCCGATGATGCCGACCGCGATGGTGAGTGCGGCGGCGTCGGGCAGCGACGGGGTCACCAGCCCTGTCGCGGCAGCACCCCAGTCGACTGGCGCGATCATTAGCTCGATCAGGTAGCAGAGCCCGATGATGGCGACCATCGTGCCGATGATCAGCTCCATCGTGCGAAACCCGTGGCGCTCGAAGATCAGGATGCCGTAGGTGACCACCGCCGTGACCGCCATGCCCCAGATCAGCGGCAGGTTGAACAGGAGCGCGAGGCCGATGGCGCCGCCGAGAAACTCGGCGAGGTCCGTCGCCATGGCCGCGACCTCGCTCACCCCCCACATGCCCCAGACGACTGGCCTCGGGAAATGATCTCGCGACATCTCTGCCAGGTTCTTTCCGGTGACTATGCCGAGCCGGGCCGAGAGCGCCTGAAACAACATCGCGATAAGGTTGGCCAGCAGGACCACCCACAGGAGCCGGTATCCGTATCCCGCCCCCGCCTGGATGTTTGTGGCGTAGTTGCCGGGGTCCATATAGGCGATCGACGCGATCACCGCGGGACCCACGAACAAGAATCGGCTGATCGGACCGCGACGCGCCCCCGAAAGGACGTCGGCCATGCCTTGTCTGGTGCGCTCTGTGTTGATCATCCGCCCCACCCTTTCGAAAGGCTTCAAGGTATAGCCAAGGCTTAATCGTTGGCAAGCGGGTGCATTGTGGTCATCAGAGACAGCTTGGTTTCCTGAGGAATAAAGATTGGCCTTGGCTTCACAATGTCTACAACAGTGATTGGCGCGCTGCGTGTCCGGACGCGAAGACCGGGAAGCCACGATGACCGATACCGATGCGACCGCGACTCAGGTTCCGCCTGCCCAGCAGGCCGATCGCTTCGCGCGCGCACGCGAAGTTCAGTCCCGCGCGCTTCTCGAGGACTACGTCGAGTTGATCGGCGACCTCATCGCGGCGCATGGCGAGGCGAGGGTCGCCGATATCGCTGAACGGATGGGGGTGGCTCATCCCACCGCCACCAAGACGGTCGCTCGCCTCAAGCGCGAGGGACTCGCGACCTCACGGCCCTACCGCGGCGTCTTCCTGACCGAGGAAGGCGCCAAACTGGCGGAAAGCGTGCGGGCGCGCCACAGGACCGTGGTCGATCTGCTTGTCGCGCTCGGCGTCCCGCCTGATCTCGCCGAACTCGATGCCGAGGGGATCGAGCATCACGTGTCGCAGCGGACGCTGCGGGCGTTCGAAGTGTTCCTCGCCAAGAACGACCCGCATTCTTGAATGGCGCCCGAAGAGAGTGGAGAACGTCCGATCCCGGTCCCATTCCCTCCGCCACTTGCCCTCGCGAAACCGTTCTCCCGATCCGGCTGGGGCCGGATTCTACCGTTGTTTTCGAGGGTTATGCGGGTGGGGCTGAGCACCAGCCTCGGCGCGGGTGGGCCCGGGAGCGTTCTCTCGGCGCCCCATTCTCCAAACCTGTTGACATCGCCAGTTTGGTGAACACCTTCTCAACGCACTGAAAACTAGACGATTTCTGTAGTCATAGGCTGTTGCCTTCGATCCCGGTCGCATCTGGCCTGATGGAACCGACATCCAACCGCACACTCACACCGTGCTCCAGTCCCAATTGACCAAAGCGGACCTTCGAACACAGCGAAACTCCGTTGACATCGTGCCCCGCGGCGTCCCGTCGGGGCCCTCAACGATCTTCCTGGCCTACCACGCCTTGCGGCAACTTCGCCGACGGACCTGCCAAATCCTGAGGTCGCGTATTTGACGCGGCGCTGCGCGGCCGCCCTGAAAAGAGGGCGGACGGACTAAGCCGCTCTCGCGGCATTGGCGCCTGCGGCGGGCGGCGGATGCTGCCCTGACCTCCGCGCTTCTCTGATCGGGCTTCCCGGACTGACGATTGGGACCTTCTCAATCGTCAGACAGGAGGTTCCCGTGAAAGAGGAGAGGACCACGCCGCTGCGCGAGCGGATGATCGAGGACATGCGCATTCGTGGCATGGCCGAGAAGACGCAGCAGGCACACATCCGAGGGGTCAAGGACTTCGCGACGTTCCTGAAGCGATCGCCGGATACGGCGACGCCGGAGGAGCTGCGGGCTTACCAGCTTCACATGACGGACACCGGCGTGTCGGCGCCGACGTTCAACGTGCGCATCATCTCGCTGCGGTTCTTCTTCGGCGTGACCTGCGGGCGCGAGGAGATGAAGCGGTACATGCAGTTCCGCCGGCATCCGCGGAAGTTGCCGGTGGTTCTGAGCGTCGAGGAGGTTGCCGATCTGCTCGGCCGCGGTTCCCGGCCCGGGCCTGACGTACCGAGCCGCGCTCGGCATCAGCTACGGGGCGGGGCTGCGCGCCTCGGAAGTCTGCAACCTGAAGGTCACGGACATCGTGCCAGAGGCGCGTCTTCGAAACGACGACAGCGACCGCATGCTGATCCACGTCGACAACGGCAAGGGCGGCAGAGACCGGAAGGCGATGCTCTCGCCCCGCCTTCTGGACCTCTTGCGCGATTACTGGAGCAAGTCCCGGCCCGAGGGCTGGCTCTTTCCGGGCAAGCCGAAGATCAACCCGCTGTCGCCACGCCAGCTCAATCGAGCGTTCACCTCGGCCAAGCACATGGCCGGCATCGCCAAGCCGGCGACGCTGCACACGCTCCGCCACAGCTTCGCCACGCACCTGCTCGAGGCCAACACCGACGTGCGGGTGATCCAGGTCCTGCTGGGGCACGCGAAGCTGAGCACGACGGCGCGGTACACCCATGTCGCCACCAAGACGATCCGCGACACCGTGAGCCCGTTCGAGCGGCTGAAGCAGCTTCAGGACCAGACCGTCAGGCGCGGCCTCGAGTAGCGCCCGGGCCGGGGTGGTCCGGGCGAAGCTGGAGATCGCCGACATCTTCCGCGCCCATGGTCCCGCGTGGCGGCGGGCCCATGCCGGTCATGTCGGCCTGACCCAGCTCAAGGTCATGGCGGCGATCGAAGCCTGCCGGACGGAGGCGCTCGGCGGTCACGTGGCGGCATGCGCCAAGTGCGGCCACCGGCACGTCGCATACAACTCGTGCAAGAACCGGCACTGCCCGAAGTGCCAGGGTGAGCCGGGAACGTGGCCGCAGTGCGGCCGCGTAAGCCCGGCGAACGCGGCGCGGGATTGGATGGCTGCCCGCACGAAGGACCTGCTGCCGGTGGAGTACTTCCACGTCGTCTTCACCCTGCCGGCGGAGATCGCCCGCATCGCCTTCTGGAACAAGAAGGCGGTCTACGACCTGCTGTTCCGCGCCTCCGCCGAGACGCTGACCACGATCGCTGCCGATCCGCGGCACCTCGGCGCCCGGATCGGCATGACCAGCGTGCTGCACACATCGTGCCGGAGGCGCGCCTTCGACACGACGGGCTCGGCCCTGATCCACCATCCGCATGTCCACATGATCGTGCCCGGCGGCGGGCTCTCGCCCGACGGCAACCGGGTGGATCGCCTGCCGCCCGGGCTTCTTCCTCCCGGTCCGAGTGCTGTCGCGGCTGTTCCGGCGGCTGTTCCTGGAAGGACTGGCGGCGCTGCACGCCGCCGGCAACCTCGCCTTCTTCGGCGACTTGGTGGGGCTGGCAGAGACCGCCGCCTTCGCCGCCTGGCTCGCGCCGCTGCGCAAGGTCGAATGGGTGGTCTACGCCAAGCCGCCCTTCGGCGGACCGGAAGCCGTTCTGGCCTATCTCAGCCGCTACACCCACCGCGTCGCCATCTCGAACAGCCGACTCGTCAGCGCCGACGCCGAGACCGTCGCGTTCCGTTGGAAGGACTACCGGATCAAGAACGGCGACCGCCAGAAGGTCCTGCGGCTCGCCACCGACGAGTTCATCAGGCGCTTCCTGCTGCACGTCCTGCCGGACGGCTTCCACCGCATCCGGCACTACGGGCTACTCGCCGGCAATGGCCGCAGGCGCAACATCGAGACCATCCGCGCCCTGCTCGGCGTCGAGCCGGCGGTGGAATCCGATGCCAACGATGCCGACGCAGCCCTCCCGCTCACCCTCAGGGAACCGTGCCCCGACTGCGGCGGACCGATGCGCATTATCGAGACCTTCAGGCGCGGCGAGCGTCCGAAGACCCGCGCACCTCCGCGGAGGGCTGCCGCATGATGATAGGGCCATCACCTTCGTCGAACCCGATCCGGATGGAACCAGCGGTCCGGAAATGCCGTGCCTCACGTCCCGCAGTGGCCGTCTCGACGAACGCGCCCCGACAACAAGACCGGTGGGCCTGCGTCCCGTCGCCGATCCCGCCACGGCACGAGCTCCGTCTGGATCGGAGCCGGCCTCCCGACAATCGGCGGCGCACCGGAGCCAGCGACACTCGCGCGCTTTCCCCATAGCCCGACGCCAGACCCCCGCGGCTTCGTCCTTCCGAGGTTTGTCAACGCGGGCCGCACCCGCCAGCGGCCACCGTCACGCCGCGGCCCGCATCGAAAAACCTTCAGGAGAGCGGACCTTCGCTGAAGACGTCCTCTGGCCGACCACCGCTGTCGAAGCGGCCATTCAAGACAATCGGCGGATTTCTCATGCGGTTCATGCGTTTTCTGCTGGTCAAGCAGGCCCACAGCTGATGGCCGGCAGCAGCTAAGTGGCATCCGAAACCATCTACTCTGCAACCTCCCCGCGCACTAATCCTCCACGAGCCGGTGACGCTGCGCCTGCGCCTCCATCTCGGGACGGAAAAAACGGAAATGGCCGCGACCGTCCTTCTTCGCACGATACAGCGTGACGTCGGCGCGGTGCAGCAGTGTCTCGAAGTCGGCGCCATCGTCGGGGAAGACCGACATTCCCATGCTGAGCGTCGCACTCGTTTCGTGACCTGCCAGCATCAACGGCTCGCGGACGGCGGCATCAATGCGCTGCCCGACCGCTTCCATCTGCGGGACGCCGCTGATCTCCGGCAGCACCAGCACGAATTCGTCACCGCTCCGCCGCGCCAGGACGTCTTCGCCGCGGACGACGGCCTGGATGCGGGCCGTCAGCGCCTTGAGAAGCTCGTGGCCGGCCTGGTAACCGAAGCTGTCGTTGACTTCCTTGAACCGATCGAGATCGATCGCAACGAGGCCGAGCTTGCTGCCGCGTCGCCTGGTTCGGCCCAGGGCGGCTTCGAAGAGGTCGCGCAGCAGCGCTGGGGAGATCCGTGAGATTGTCGTAGAATGCCTCGGCGCGCCGCCGTTCGAGTTCGTCGCGGACGAGTTGCCGCGCCCGACGGCTCTCGATGGCGGCGCTCACGGCGGTGTGGATCTCGAGCGCGGTGCATGGTCGCAGCAGGATGGTCACCGGCAGGCCCGGGCGCGCCCGTTGCAGGGTGCCCACGATCATCCTTGCTTCGCGCCGACCCTCACCGACGAACACCACCGGCGGCCGCGACCAACTCGGCGCGTCGCGCAGCCGATCTACGAACGCGGCGACCACTCCGTCGCGCGCGCCCTCGGCCGTGATCAGCAACGCGTCTGCCCGGGCCACCGCTCCGGCCGCGTCACCGGCCTCGCGCCCGAACGCGGTGATGGTGCAGGAGAGGTCGGCGAGAACCGGCGTCAGAACGTCAAGGTTGTCAATCAGCACTGAACCGGGGTTATGCCGCAGATTTGGTGCATCGAAGGTTCGTCTGACGCTACATTTCGGCGATCTTCATGGGAGGTGGCCGATGATGAGCAGAATGGAGCGGGAGCGATTTCTACCCGACGGCTTGAAGACGGAACGGATCGAGGTCTCCGGGAACATGTGGTCGTGCATGCTCGCGCATCGAGCGCCAGATCGGCGTGCCCGCGCTGCGGTCAGACCTCCGGTCGCCAGCACAGCAGATATCAGAGGCGGCTGGCCGACCTTCCCGCTCATGGTCGCGAAGTCAGGATCGTTCTGTCAGTCCGACGACTCCGTTGCCGCACACCGCATTGCCGTACACGAGTGTTCGCGGAGCGGTTTCCGCCGTCGGTTACGCGCCCGCATGGCGGGCGGACCTCGCGGTTGCAGGGGCTGGTGCGCCACCTCGGCCTGGCGTTGGGCGGACGCCCGGCGCAAGCCCTCGCGGGCCGCCTGTTGCTGCCGGTGAGCAAGGACACGTTCCTGCGCGGCGCCCGTGCCTTGTCCAATGATTTCGCCGCCGAAGCGCCGCGTGTGATCGGCATCGACGACTGGGCGTGGCGACGTGGCCAGCGCTACGGCACGTTGATCTGCGACCTCGAGCGACGCCGTGATCATCGATCTCCTGCCGGATCGCGAGCCCGCGACCGTCGAAGCGTGGCTGAGCCGGCATCCCCAGATCGAGATCGTCGCCCGCGATCGGAGCGGCGGATACGGCGGCGCCGTGGCGCGGGCGCTTGCCGAACGCGGTGCAGGTCGCCGACAGGTGGCACCTGCTGGAGAACTCCGGAGCGGCCTTCCTTGCCGCCGTTCGGCACGCGCTGCCCGATATCCGCAAGGCGGTCGGGGCGCAGAAGCTCGATCCGGAGATCCTGACTGCCGCCGAGCGCCTGCAATACGAGGGTTTCCTGCGCCGGCAGCACACCAACAGGATGGTCCGCCAGATGGCCGGAGATGGCGTGCCCCTCAAGCGGATCGTCCGCCTGACGGGGCTGAGCCGCAAGCTCGTGCGCCAGATCGTCCGCGGCGAGCGCGAGGACGTGTTCCGCGTCCGCCAGAGCAGTCTCGAGCCCTGGCTGCCGCGCCTTGAGCGGGAATGGTCCGCCGGGTGCAGGAACGGCGCCGAGCTCTGGCGCCGCGCGCGCGGCCGGGTTCGGAGGCAGCATGCGGGTCGTCACCGAGTGGGCAACGCGCCGCCGCCGGGCCGAGGCGGCGCATCCGGCGACAGGAGGCAAGGGTCCACCGGCGCGAAGGATCGCCAGGATGATGACGACGGCGAGGCATCACCTGTCCAAGGCCGACGCCATCACGGTTGGTGTCAATCTCGGACCAAAAAGGGGCCACTGCCCGGCGTAATACCGAGCCATGGCCGCGGGTTTGGCGTGCGCCTTGGCGCGCGTGGCCCGCAGATGCCTGACGCGTGCCAAGGCGCACTGGCCGAAGGCCAGTTCATGGGGGTCGAGGATCGTGGAGGTCAGGTTTTGGCTGCGCGGCTCTGACGGAGCCTGAAGCTCTCGCCGTTCATTTCGAGGATGTGGACGTGGTGGGTCAGGCGGTCGAGGATGGCGCCCGTCAGGCGCTCCGATCCGAAGACCTCGGTCCATTCGTCGAAGGGCAGGTTCGAGGTGATGATGATCGAGCCGCGCTCGTAGCGCTGGGAGATGACCTCGAACAATAGCTCGGCGCCGGTTTTGGAGAGTGGCACGAAGCCCAGTTCGTCGATGATCAGCAGGTCATGGGTGGCAAGGCTCTTCTGGAGGCGCTGGAGCCTGCGATCGTCGACAGCCTCCATGAGTTCGTGGACCAAGGCCGCGGCGGTGGTGAAGCCGACCTTGCGGCCCTTCTGACAGGCGGCCAGACCGAGCCCCAGGACGACGTGCGTCTTTCCTGTGCCGCTCGGTCCCAGGGCGATGACGTTCTCGCGGCGGTCGATGAACTCCCCCCGCGCCAGCTCCATGGTCACCGGAGTTCGACACTTCACGAGCTATTTCATCGTCGTGGGCGTGGGCCGGTGACGTAGTTTCAATGACTTGGCGAAGGGATCAACCCGAAAATCGGTGACCCCGGTAGTCACACGCCACGTCGACGACCAGCATTGAAAGAAGATGCACGATGCTGGTAGCTTCGCTACACAATGTATACCCGCGTCACCAAGACCGGCGGCCGACAGTATCTCCAGCTCGTGGAGGCTTACCGGAACGACCGTGGGCAGTCCCGAGTGCGCGTGGTCGCGAACCTCGGGCGCCTCGACAGGCTCACCCCTTCGATGCTCGATCCCTTGATCAATGGCCTCAACCGGGCCGTGGGCCGCGCTGAGAACACCGCGTCCGAGGTCGTCCACGAACCCGGACGCAGCTACGGCGACGTCTTCGCGCTCCACGAACTCTGGCGTGACCTCGGGATCGACAAGGCCTTGCAGCGGGCCCTGCGCTCCTCGCGGCGCGGCTTCGATGCAGAATCGCTGATCCGGGCGATGGTGTTCAACCGGCTTTGCGCGCCGGAGTCGAAGCTGGGCTGCCTGCGCTGGCTGGAGACGGTCGCGATGCCGGGCATGCCGCAGACCCCGACACACCAGCAGCTCCTGCGCGCGATGGACGCGCTGATGGACAACCTCGATCCCGTCGAGGCCGCGCTGAGCCGCCAGTTCCGCCCCCTGGTCGATCGCGACCTCTCGATCGTGTTCTACGACCTGACCACGGTGCGCATCCACGGCGAGGCCGAGGTGGCCGACGACCTGCGCGCCTTCGGCATGAACAAGGAGCGCGGCGGCATCGCCCGGCAGTTCGTCCTGGGCGTGGTGCAGACCGCCGAAGGTCTGCCGCTCCTGCACACGGTCCACCCCGGCAACGTCGCCGAGACGAAGACCTTGCAGGGGATGCTGGAGAAGGTACTCGCGCACTTTCCGATCCAGCGGGTGGTGCTGGTGGCCGATCGCGGGCTGCTCAGCCTCGAGAACATCACCGAGCTGACGTCGGTCGCCGAGCGCTCCGCTCGCAAGCTGGAGTTCATCCTCGCCGTTCCCGCGCGTCGATACGCCGAGCTGATCGATGCATTCCGGAACCTCGCCTTTCGCGATGGCGTGGCCGAAAGCACCTTTGCCGGTCACCGGCTGATCGTGGCGCATGATCCCCTGCGGGCCGAAGAGCAGTCCCACAGGCGCCGGGCGCGCATCGCCGAGCTGGAGGCGATGGCGGACAGGTTGGTGGCCAGGCTCGATGCCCAGGACGAGGGGCAGACGACCCGCGGACGCCGTGCCTCCGATCGCGGCGCCTACAGTCGCTTCGCCCGCGCCGTCGCCGAGGCGGAGCTGACCCGCTTCATCAAGCCCGATCTGCACGCCGACAGGTTCAGCTACACCATCGACGAGGCGGCGATCCGCGATGCCGAACTCTTCGACGGCAAGCTGGCGGTTCTGACCAATGCCTCGGACATCGCGCCGGCCGAGGCCGTCGCGCGATACAGAAGCCTCGCCGACATCGAGCGGGGCTTCCGCGTCCTGAAGTCCGACATCGAGATCGCGCCGGTTCACCACCGGCTGCCGGAGCGCATCCGGGCGCACGCGATGATCTGCTTTCTGGCCCTCGTGCTCTACCGCGTGGGCCTCGCCGGCTCCACGCCCTTTAACGCGAGACCAGCACCGCCAGCCGCCGTAGCACAGACCGTAGCACAGATGGTGCCTGTTGACGGCAACTCCGCGGTGCTGGTAGCCCTTGTTTTGCTGACGCGAGCAGTGGCCGCGGTGCCTGGAAGGGGAACACAACACCCTCTGCCGGCACCACCCCAACAGCTAACCCATTGGCTCGCATAAGCTTTATCTTAAGATGGAGCGATCGTAGCACATGGCCGTTGCTACTCAGCAGCTCTCATCCATTTGCCCATCACCTCCAGCGGGTAGCCTTTGCCGTAGCCGTGGCCCACGCCGTCCGTCTGCCAGCCTCCGATCTGGTCGACGATGTCGGCAGGGCACTCCACGGCGCGAAGGCGATCCCGCATGGAGTGGCGGAAGCCGTGCATCGTGCATCCTTCCCGCACGTGTGGCTTCATCCATTTGTTGAGCGCGGCGCTCGCCGAGTTGGCGTTCGTGGGCGAGGTCTTGTTGTAGCGCGGGAAGGCGAACTTGCTGTCAGCAGGCTGCGCCAGGAGACGTCTCGCAGCCCACAGGGACGCTCCGACTAGCGGCACCAGCCGGCGGCTCCCCGAGGTCTTCAGGCGCCGCCATGGATGCTCCCTGACGATGACGTGCGGGATATCTTCGCCGTCCACCTTGAGGTCCTCCCGGAGCAGTTCTGCCGCCTCGGCCAGACGCAGCCCGGTGTCCGAGACCAGTGCGATCAGCCAGCGCAGGTCATCGTCCAGTGCATAGCATTTCGCCTGAATGGACCTGATCGCGTCGAGCGGCAGCGGACTGCGATCCAAGACGCTCGCCTGCCTGTCGTAGTACACGCCCGCGAACGGGTTCGTCAGCGAGACGCCGCTCTCGTTCGCAGCGAGCGTCACGATGGACCGGACGCTACCGAAGACGCGGGTGATGCTGCTGCCGGCGAGACCCCGCTCAACGAAAGCATCACGGAACTTCGTGGCATCCGCCTTGGTGTATGCCGTGAGCGCCTTATCGCCGCAGACGTCAATGAGGTAGCCGCATGAACGCTCTGCGCCTCGGTGGAAGGTGATCGGCCTCCCCTGCCCCTTGAGCCGCAGATAAACCGCGACGGCCTCTGAAATGTGACTGCGCCGTGGTCAGGCTCATTGGCTGCCGCCTGCGGTCGCGGCGCGTCTGGACCGGGCCGAAGCAGGTGCTTGCCCGGAAGGTCCATGTTCGTGGTCCGCAGGTGGTACCAGTATTCGTCCAGCTTCTGCGCCGCCCTCGCTGCCCGTGACGCAGCCACGGATGCCGATCTCGTCCGCAGCGAGTATGAGATTTTCGAGGACTTGTAGTGCTGGGCGAGGTCGCTCGGGACGCGCCGCCTGAAGTAGTAGACGCCCTGTTTCACAAGTGCGTGGGCTGCTGGGTTGTGCTCCGACATGTGCTATGATCGCTCCATCTTAAGATAAAGCTGATGCGAGCCAATGGGTTAGCTGTTGGGGTGGTGCCGGCAGAGGGGCTCGAACCCCCGACCCCCTGATTACAAATCAGGTGCTCTACCAGCTGAGCTATGCCGGCCATGGTGCGCCGGCAGGCCTAAGCCGAAACACGGCATCACGCAAGACGCTCGCGGGTCGTTCGCGCCAGGATGCCGACCGCAACGAGGCCGACGGCCACGATCATCAGCGCGGCGGGCGCGGCCTCGCCAATCTTCTCCAGAGACGCCTGCTCGTGCGTGCGCGTCGCCAGCGTCTCGAACCCGAAGGGGCGAAGCAGGAAAGTTGCCGGAAGCTCCTTGACGCAATCGACGAAAACCAGCAGCAGCGCGGTTGCGACCGAGCCTCGGATGAGAGGGACGTAGACGTCTCGCAAGGCCCCTCCCGCAGTTCGCCCGAGGGCGCGCGCCGCCATCGGGACGTTCGGCGAAATCCGCCCCATCGCGGCATCCGCGGCCCCCTGCGCGATGGCGAAGAAGCGGACCGAATATGCAAAGATAATGGCGCTCGCCGATCCGGTCAGGATCAGACCGGGATCCTTTCCCGTGATTGCCAGCACCGCGTCCGCGACGCGGTTGTCGAGAGCCGCGAGCGGGATCAGAATTCCGACGCCCAGCACCGCGCCAGGCGCCGCGTATCCGATCGTCGTGAGAGGCAGGATCGTGCGCGGGCCGCGACCAGCCGAGAGGCGCACGCCGTAGACCAGCACAAGCGCCGCGGCGACGGTCACGAGGGCTGCCGTTCCGCCGACCAGCAGCGTGTTGCGAAGCGCCTCCACAAGCCGTGCGTCGGCGAGGAATTCGAGGTTGCGAAGCGCGTGCGAGCCCAGCACGCCGACTGGCAGGATGAACCCCATTATCACGGGCGCGGCGCAAAACGCGGTCGCCGCCCACGCCGATGCGCCGTGCAAGGGCACCTGCTGCGTAGGCCGCGCCGACCGTGACAGGCGATGCACGTGGCGGTGGCGCCGCGCGATGCGCTCCAGTGCGACCAGCGCGAGGATAAGGACCAGGATCAGACACGCGATCTGCGCCGCACCGCCGACATTGTTCATCTGCAGCCAGACGCTGAAGATGCCGGTGGTCAGCGTTTGAACGGCGAAATAGTCGACTGTGCCGAAATCGTTGACCGTTTCCATCATGACGATTGCGACGCCGGCAGCCAGCGCCGGTCGTGCCAGGGGCAGGCCGACGCGCCAGAACCGCGCGACGGGACCGGCGCCAAGGGCACGCGCCACTTCGTAGCTGTTGCCGGGCTGCTCGCGAAACGCCGCGCGAACCAGAAGGTAGACATACGGATAGAGCGCCATCGTCAGTACGAGACTGGCGGCCCCGCGCGAACGCACCTCCGGAAACCAATAGTCGCGGGCACTTTCCCACCCGAACGCCGCCCGCAGCGTCGTCTGAACTGGTCCTGCATACTCAAGAAAGTCTGTCAGCGCGTAGGCCCCGACGTAGGCGGGCACCGACAGCGGCAGGAGCAGCAGCCACTGCAGGCTGCGCCGGCCGGGGAAGTCGTACAGCGTGACGAGCCAGGCGGCAGTCGCGCCGATGCAGGCAGACGCGGTTCCCGTCGCAAGCATCAAGACGACCGTGTTGCCGAAGTAGCGTGGCAGCGTCGTCGCCCAAAGATGGGGCCAGATGTTCTCGGATGGGTTCAACGCAAGCCAGACCACGCTGACAATCGGCAGCAGGACAAGTCCGGCGACGCAGGCGGCGGCTACGGTCCAGAAGCTGGGCACGAAACTGCGCGCCAATGACTGAGTAGTTTGGTCGGCCATGCCGACGGATCCTCTAGATCCGACCAGTCCCCAAGTCGAGAGGCCTCACATCCCCAATGCCTGTCGGTACATGTCCAGAACCGCCTCTTCCTCGGCGATATCGTCCGGCTCCCGCTTCCTAAGGGCGATGACCTTGCGCAAAACCTTGGTGTCGTAGCCTCGGCCCTTGGCCTCTGCCATCACTTCCTTTTGCTGGTCGGCGATGTCGCGCTTCTCGGCCTCGAGCCGCTCGTAGCGCTCGACGAACTGTCGCAACTCGTCGGCCGTGACGCGATAGCTCGCCTCTCCCGCGGGGTCGACGACGTCGGTCATCCGTAGTCCTCCTGCATCACAGGCGGCCGTCCTAGCCGAGCCGCCCGCCGCGCCGCAAGGGCGCGATTGCTCCGCACGCGACGATGTCCTACGCAACGCGAAAGGGAGGCGTGCGACGCGATGACGGCTCTGGTCTGGTTCGGTGCAGCGATTTCGGTGGCAGGCCTTCTTGGGCTTGTCTGGTGCATCGTGGCGATCACGCGCGCGCGGCGAGCCAACCTCTCCGAGGAGGCGATGCGCGGTCGCCTGCGTCAGGCCGTCACGGTCAACATGGCGGCGTTCCTGACGTCCGTCTTGGGACTGATCCTGGTGGTCGTCGGAGTGATCCTGAGCTGATGCTTCAGACCGGGACATTCTCCCAAAGATCGTCCAGGTCGTCGGGCTGCTCATGGCGCTCCACGAGGCGCAGGCGCGCGCGGTCGGCTTGCTTTGCGGCGCCCGCGGCAAGTTCTCCGGCGCGATCCTCGGGCTCGTCCTTTGTCCTGAGGTCCTTCTTCGTCTTCATGATCCAACCTCCCCAGAGCATGGCCTCGATTCGTGTAGCACATTGCCCCGGCCGATCACATCGTGGCAGATGTACTTCTGGCGCCGCCGCCAGCGAGATGCCCGATGGTTGTGCGGTGCGCGGCGCGGGCGCCTTGATCTGCGTCAGTCGGAAGGCAGCAGGATAGGACGACGCGCATGAACTACTCTCGGGTGACCACGACCTATGCCGTAGCGCCGCAGATAGACCCGGCCGACGCCGAGGAGATCCGTGCAGCGGGCTTCACCGACGTCATCTGCAACCGACCCGATGAGGAGGTCGCGCCCGATCAAGCCGCCAACTCGGTGGCGGCGGCGCTGTCGGAAAATGGCGTTCGGTTCCACGCCAATCCGGTTCGGAACGGCGCGCTGACAGACGCCGAAGTCCAGCGGCAGGCATCGATCCTTGCCGAGGCGGAAGGGCCCGTGCTTGCCTACTGTCGGTCCGGCACGCGCTCGACCATCGTCTGGGCGCTTGGAGAGCCGAGCATGTCGCCCGACGCGATCATCGCGGCGGCGGCTGGGGCGGGATACGACCTCGCGCCGTATCGCGACCTGCTCGAACGGCGCTAGCAGCAGGCCCCTCAGCCCGAAAGCGGCGGCAGACCTTCGATCTCAGGAGGGTCGACGTCTTCGGAGATGTCCGGAAGCGCGTCGGCCGACTCGTCGGCCTGCAGCGCACCGATGTCCGGCAGATCGTCCTCGTGCTCGACCACGCTCAATCCTGGCAGGTCAGCCGCGACATCGACGTCGCATTCAGCGCCCCCCGTGGCCGCGTAGCGCGGCGGCGCCGGAGCCGCCTCGTGGAACTCCAGTCCAGGCGGCAATTCAGCCGCTTCACCTCCGATGCACGTGATCCGGACAGCCCGGAAACCGCCCTGCTGACCCAGCCTCGCGTGTGCTAGGTTAGCACCGCCAATGGCGGCCAAATCCACCGTCGCGAGCGCCGCGAGTGGGACCCGCAGGATGTCCCCCGACCGAAGCTTAGAGACCTCCGAAAGCGGCATCTGGACGCGGTGGAGCACCGCGTCGAGTTCGCTCGGCGCCGACATGACGTTCTCTGCCAGCGCCTGCTGAAATACCGCGGCGTCCTGGCTTGCGGCACCGCGCGGCGCCACTGGGAAGGCAATCGCGACCTCCCCCTGCCTGACGCCGCCACCAAGATCGAGCGTCAGCCGATAGACCGAATAAGGTCCGTCCCCCAGGGTCAAAATCATCCCACGGCTGTCAGAAAGCGGAGCCGCGAAGCGATAGCCGGAAAGATTTGGCGGGTCTTCCATCTCAGCTAGGTTCGTCTCGAAGCGCTCCAGAACCGCATCGAGCAGGTCTGCGACGATCGTCGCGTCAGTGCGGGTCGGCACGCGGGGCATCACCGGCCGGGACGCTATTCGCCCCGTGGTCGCCGCTTCGATGAAGCCGGACAGGATCGGCGGCGAGACCACCGCAACGCCAAAGCGCTCCTCCGGACCTTCGAGCAGGACGATGAGGGCGTTCTCGACAACGAGACCGCCAAGATTGTCGCGTACCTCCCGGTTCTCGTCGACCCGCAGAACCGACGCCTGTACGCCCAGCGTCTCGTCGGCGGCCTTCGGCATCGAGAGCTTCCACGAGCGCGTCGTGGTCATGCGTCCGACCTCGGGCGCGGGACGCCCCGCCCCCGCCTTCCGCCGCATCGCCTTGGTCGCTGTCTTGATCGTCATTCGGACCGTCGTCCCTTTAGTCTTTTCCCCTCGCACCAGCTGCGTGTCGCAGATCGCTGTTAAACGCGCGTTACGAAAGGTCTTATTCCGCCGCTTCGGCGCGCGCGATCGGGAGCGTGACCCGAAATGCCGCGCCACGCTGCCCAGGCAGGTACGCGATGGTCCCGCCGAGGCTGGAGACGATCTCACGACAGATGGCGAGGCCCAGTCCGGTGCCGCCGGCCGCCCGCGCATCGCTGAGACGAGAGAACTTTTCGAAGATCACCTCCTGAGATTCCCTCGGGATACCGCTGCCGTTGTCGACGAAGTCGATCGCCACCACTCCGCCTGTGACGCGCGCCTCGATCTGCAACTCTCGCCTATCGGCGTCACAGTACTTCCGGGCATTGCTCATCAGGTTGATGAACACCTGTGTCAGCCGGTCCTCGTCCGTCACCAGATGCACGTCCTCGGTCCCTCGTGCGCGAGACAGTTGCAGGTCCGACACGTCGAGACCGGCCGCACGCTGTGCCCGGTCGATGATATCGCCCAGTCGAGCGTCCGAGTACTTGAGGCTAACGTCGCCGCCCTCGAGGACGCTGAGGTCAAGAAGGTCGTCAAGCAGGCGCGTCAGGCGTAGCGCCTCGTCATGAATTATGGCTGAATACGCGTTGCGCGTCTCCTCCGGCAGCGTCGTTCCGTCCCGCAGGATCTCGGAGAACGCGCGGATCGACGTCATCGGCGTTCGCAGCTCGTGGCTGATCTGCCCAAGGAATGCGTCTTTCTGGCGGCTGATCGCCGTCAGCCTCTCATTGGCGTCGCGGAGCTGCCGCGCGGTGCGCCCCAACTCGGCGGACTGCGTCTCGAGCTGGGCTGAGTACTCCATGATCTGCGCCGTCTCGTCCGCAACGCGCATCAGGTCCTCGACGGTGACGCCGCCGCCGCCCACGATCTGCTCCAGCATCGCGTGCGCGGTCGCCGCGCCGACCGAGCCGGCAAGCTCCCGCTCGAGGCGCTTCAGAAATTCCGGCGTCGGGTCGGGCAGGTATCCGGCACGGCCCTGCCGCGCCGCCTCTGCCGAGAACAGCGCCTGCGATTCGGACGGCCCCAGTATCCGTTGCGCCATCACCAGCAGATCCTCGGTTTCGGCCGCCCCATGGCGCCAGCCACTCGGCCCGTCGCCGCTTCGGAAGACGTTGACGAACGCGGCGCCCTGCAGACGCTCAAGCGGGCCGGGGAAGCTCGCCACGGAACCGGCAACGAACAGCGCCGTATTGACCGCAAGGCTCCACAGCAGGGCATGCACCACCGGATCGAGATCCGTCACGCCGAAGAGGGCCTGCGGTCTCAGCCATGCCACGCCCCACGGGCCCTCCGCGATGACCGAGGCGGGCATCAGCAGTGCGCCGCCGAAGCTTGGAAGGAACAGCGCGTAGACCCAGACGAAAAAGCCGGCGACAAGGCCAAACGCCGCGCCTGTCCGCGAAGCGCCGCGCCAGAACAGGGCTCCGACCATCGCGGGCGCCACCTGCGCGACCCCGACGAAGGAGATGAGGCCGATGGCGGCAAGCGCCGTGCCGCCTCCCGAGGCGCGATAGTAGAGATAGCCAAGGACCAGTACCGCAACGATGGAAAGCCGGCGCGCCATCAGGACGGTGGCGCGGACATCGCCAGAGCGGCTCGCGCCGCCGCCCCGTGCCTTAAGCCACAGCGGCAGCACGATGTTGTTCGAGACCATCGTCGACAGGGCGATCGCGGCGACGATCACCATCGACGTCGCGGACGAGAAGCCGCCAAGAAACGCGAGGGTGGCGAGACCGTCCATGCCGGCGGATTGCGGCACCGTGAGGACGAAGAGGTCGGGATTCGAGCCGGTTGGCATGATCGAAAGTCCCACCACAGCGATCGGCAGGACGAACAGGCTCATCGCGAAGAGGTAGAGCGGGAAGGCCCAGGACGCGGTCGCGAGATGCCGCTCGTCTGGCGTTTCGACGACCAGCACCTGGAACATCCGCGGCAGCGTCAGAAAAGCGATGCCGGCGAGCAGGGTGTAACCGGCCCATCGTCCGGGCTCCATCCGCCACTCGCCGATCCGCGAGGCGTCGATCATGTCGAAGGTCTCGGCCACGCCGCCCGCCACGCCCCAGACGACGAAGCACCCGACGGCGACCAGCGCGACCAGCTTGACCACCGCCTCGACCGCGATGGCCATGACGACACCGTGGTGACGCTCGTTGAGGTCGAGCCGCCGTGTCCCGAATACGATGGTGAAGATTGCCAGCCCGGCCGCGACCCAAAGCGCGCTGGACACCGGGTCCGCCAATTCCGGGCCCGACCCGCGTACGAAGACAGAGAATGACAGCGTCACAGACTGGAGTTGGAGCGCGATGTAGGGGGTTGTGCCGAATACCGCGAGCAGCGTCACCAGGACCCCCAGCAGGTTCGACTTGCCGTATCGGGACGATATCAGGTCGGCAATCGAGGTGATGCGCTGTTCCCTGCCGATCCGCACGAGCTTTCGCACCAGCATCCACCAGCCGATCATCACCAGCGTCGGACCTAGGTAGATCGTGACGAACTCCAGCCCGGAGCGCGCGGCGTAACCGACGGCGCCGTAGAACGTCCACGCTGTACAATAGATCGACAGCGACAGAGTGTAGACGATGGGCGACCTGATCCAGGCGCCGCGTCCCCGCATCGCCCGCTGCTCGGCCACCCACGCGATCAGGAACAGCAGGCCCACGTAGGCGAGGCAGACGGCCAGAAGCAGGTTGAACGAGAACATCAGCCGTCCCCGGCGCCGTCGTCACCCGCCCCCCTTGCCAGAAAGCGCGACAGCGCCGCCGCCGCGACGATCAGCCCCGCCCAGACGGCGAAGACGTAGGCACCGCCCCAAGCCGTGCGCACCGGCCCGTCGCCGCCCCAGAGCACCGGGACGAGAAAGAGGAACAGTCCGACGAACGGCAGCACCCGCGCGGCGTCGACGAGGCGCCGGCGCCTATACCTGCCCTGCGCGAGGAAAAGGGGCTCACGCGGCGCCTTCACGGCCCCGCGCCAGTTCGCGCACCGATGCAAGCACCTCGGAGTTCGAGAACGGCTTGGTCATGAACAGGCTGACCCCGCGCCGCTCGGCCAGTTCCCGGTCCGCCTTCTGACCACGAGCTGTCAGCATCAAGACCGGCAGATCCTCCGTCTCGGGACTGTCGCGGAGGTCGCGCAGGATGTCGAAGCCGGACCGGTTCGGCAGCATCACGTCCAGAATGACGATATCGGGCCGCCTTTCCGCCACCGCCCGAAGCGCCGTTGCGCCGTCGGAGTGCGTGTCTACCCGCCACCCGTCGCGCGAAAGGATGAACCTGATCGCCTCGATGATGTTCGGTTCGTCCTCGATAAGCAGAACACGTCCGCCCATGCGCGCGTCCCTCCCCTGCCGCGCCGTTTTGAGCACTATCAGCGTGCCGCTGGTGCGTGTCAAAGATCCAGTCGCCTCAAGCCTCCCCCAGAACCGAGGGCTCGCGCCGGGCCGGACAATCATGGCGGGAGCAGACGCGGCAGGACGGTCCAACAGGGGTTGGCTCGGTCGCAGCTGGCGGATCGGGAAGGAGCAGCATCGTCGCCTCGTGCAGGACCGGGCCATCGAACCCACTTGGGCGCGATTGCTGCGATATCGCGTAGGCGAGGAAGGTCCGCTGCATCCGCCCGGCCTGCTCGATGCACCCCCGTACCGGAACGCCCGGCTGCGTCAGCGCCTGGTAGAGTGGCCAGAGCGGGCACCCCGCCCCGAACGAGGGGACGGTGAACCCTGCGATGGAGCGGCGGAACGTCGGCGTACCCGATCCGTCGCACACGACGAGCCCCGCCTCACCGTGCTCCGGCAACATCGCCCAGCGCCGCAGGATCGACGCGACATCTGTGGCGAAAGTTCCCGCGAGGGCCACAGGATCTGCGCAGTCTGCACGGCGCGCGATGAAGGCCTCTCGCGGCAGGTGGTCGGCGTCCGCGACGAAGCGTCGTCGCCAGCGCGCTGCGAGAGAGCTGCCGGCAAGCGATTGCGTTTCACCGCCCTCAGTCCCGTCCGCCGGCGTTTCGGTATCCCAGCGGGCGGCGGCGAAGGCCGCTTCGGCCTCGTCGAGCGGCGCCATCTGCACACTGCTGTCCGCCTCGGTGCGGTCGAGATATGCCACGAGCGCCTGCGAGCTTCCGGCCAGCCTGCGGCTGTCCTCGTAGAGATTGCGGTGAAACCGATCCCGCCAGGCGCTCTCGATATCGTCGCCCTCGTTCAAGATGGCGGCCGTCGATCGGATCGCCGTGACCGTCGAAAGCACCTCGTGCAGAGATGTGTTGAGGAACGGATCGTGCGTGAGCCGGTCGTTCAGCGCCTCGACGGCGCGCTCCTGAGCTTCCAGTCGACGCGCCTGTGCAGCGATCAGCTTGGCCCACCCAGGGAACCGGCTCGCGAATTCCTCCGTCCGGTCCACCTCCAGCGACAAGTCCCGCATCGCCGCCGCCGCGGCAGTCAGCGCGCCTACAAGGCTCGCCTGAGCCCCTTCGGTGAGGCTCGTCGGCTCCACCTCGAGCGCCCGAGCGATGCTCATCAGCAGCTTACCGCCAATCCTGCGACGATTGTGCTCGATCAGGTTGAGGTAGGACGGCGAGATGCCGGCCCGCTGCGCCAGTTCGCTCTGTCGCATGCCTCGATCCAGGCGCCTCTCGCGAATCCGGCTACCGGTCAGTTCTCGTTGGGTCTCCTTGTCTGGTCTTGTCGTCACGTCAGTCATCGACCTCGCTCGGCCCGCCACTTTGCATCCTGCGACGACTTCCTGGTTCATCTCAACGATCGCCTAGTGACACGACAAGCACGCTCTCAGAAGGTGGCAGCTACGGGAACGATCGAGCAGAGCTCGTCAAGGGCAGATAAGAATAGAATCAGCTATTTATGAGAAATATCTCCAGCTGAGCTCAAGCGACGGCTCCTCGGCGACATTCCCATGCGTCAACCGCCCGTATTCGCGGTGTGGATGCGGAACTTCGCTGTCACTGGAATGTTGTTCAGCAGAAAGCCAACTCATGGAGGACGGATATGAATAGTTTGAAGTCAGTACTGATGGGCAGCGTCGCGGCGATCTCGCTCGCCGCCGGCCCCGCAATCGCACAAGACACTGCCACGCAGCCCAGCGAGCAGCAACAGACAGGCGCCTCGGAGCGCTCCTACGATAGCGTCTACGGCGACAACTTTGCCGGGCTCGGCGATCGGACGATCGATGAACTGGTCGGGACGGAGTTGGTCAACGACGCCGGAGAGAGCATCGGCGAGATCGACAATTTCGGCCTTGCCGGAGACCAAATCGTGGCGATCGTCGGTATCGGTGGCTTTCTTGGCATGGGTGAACACATGGTCGCCATGCCGATCGAGCGCCTGAGCTACGATGGCGAGCAATTGGTGATCTCGGACGTTACCCGCGAAGAGCTTGAAGCACTCCCGGAATATGACGAGTCGCAGGCGCAAGCCTTCGCGTCGGATCAGACCTTCCGCTCGAGCTACGAGGCGGGCGGTGGCGAGGCTGAGATGGCTCAAATGGAGCCGTCCGAGAGCCAGGCCGCCGATCAGCCGATGGACGACGTCGAACAAGAGGTCGCCGAAGCCGAGGCTGATGCCGAGTCGGGGATAACGCCATCCGACGAGTTGGCAGAGGCGGAGCAGGCGCTGGAGAACACCGGCGAAGAGGCCGCCGACGCCGCTGAAGAAGCCGGCGATGCAGTCGAAGAGGCCGGTGAAGAAGTGGCGGACGCCGCCGCGGATACCGGCGCCGCGGTTGAGAACGCGGGAGAAGAGGCAGCAGACGAGGTCGCTCAGGCCGGCGAGGAAGCGGCTCAGGAAACCGAGCAGATGGCTGACGCCGCCGAGGCCGAGATGTCGGAAGAGACGGAGATGTCGACCGACATGGCTCAAGGCGATGCCGCCGTTGAAGGCAACTCCATGGCGACAGAGACCGCCGATGCTGAAAACACCGGCCAGATGGCTCAAGATGCGGATATGGCATCTGAAGGTGGCTGGACCGAAGAGATGGACAGCATCTTCGCCGACATCGCCGATCAGCAGATCGCCGAGTTGATCGGAATGGAAGTCGCGAGCGCTGACGGCGAAGTCGTCGGCGAGGTCGACAACTTCGCCCTTGCCGGCGAAGACGTCGTTGCGATCGTGGGGATCGGTGGCTTTCTGGGAATCGGCGAGCACGAAGTCGCTTTGTCGCTCGGCGATATGACCTACGACGGCGAGAAACTCGTCCTCTCCTCGATGACTGAGGAGCAGCTACGCGAGATGCCGGAGTACGATGAGGCGGAAGCGAACTATCTGCCCGAAGACGGTACGCTTCGCTCCAGCTACGAGTAATGTGCATCGCGGTTAGACCGTTCGGGCCGCCCCTCAGGGCGGCCCTTTTTTTTGGTTCAGGCGCGGTGGCGTGCTGCAGGCCGCTTGGCGCGCGCTGATCATGTCCCGCGGGATGGTGTAGGGGCGCCAGTCCTCGGAAGGATCGAGCTTGATCAGGACGCCATGGCTGGCAGCCTGACGTTGGGAGTGTCGGTGACGCGGGCGAGGCTTTCAAGCGACATGTAGCGTCGCGCCACGGCCCATTCGTCGTTGGTCTCGAGCAGTTCGCAATGAGGCCGCCGTCGGTTCGAGGCCCATAGCGAACGCACCGACAAGTCGTATGATGGCCTCGTCATTCGGGAAGATGCCGATGACGTCGGCCCGTCGTTTGATCTCGCGGTTCACCCGTTCGAGGGGGTTCGTCGACGCGATCTGAGCCCAGTGTTCGCGCGGGAACGACATGTAGGCCAGGACATCGTCGCGGGAGGCGTCCATGAGCGCGCCGAGCTTCTCGTTCTTCTCGCGCGAGCCGCGTCGGCGACGGTGTCCCATTGAGCCTCGGCTTCGGCCTTCGTCTCCTGGGCGAAGATCGTCTTCAACATCGCCGCGACCGCCGTGCGCTGCTTGGCCGGGACATGCGCCAGCGCGTTTCTCATCCAGTGGATGCGGCATCTCTGATGGGTCGCGTTGAACACCCGGCGGGCGGCCGCGCGCAGGCCTTTGTGATCGTCGGCGATCACCAGCGTCACGCCTCGCAAGCCTCGGTCGGCGAGACTGCGCAGGAACTCGGTCCAGAAGGTCTCCGCCTCGGACGGTCCGGTGGCGACGCCCAGTACCTCGCGCTTGCCGTCCTCGTTCACCGCGACAGCGATTATCACCGCACGGCTGATGATGCGCCCGCCCTCGCGGACCTTGAGGTAGGTCGCATCGAGCCAGAGGTAGGGCCAGGCTCCCTCCAAAGGCCGGGAGAGGAACGCGTTCACGCGATCGTCGATCTCGGCGGACTTCGACATGCCGCCGGCGCCCATGGCCTTCACCAGGTCGTCCACCGAGCGCGTCGAGACGCCGTGGACGTAGGCTTCCTGAATGACGGCCATGAGCGCCTTCTCGGCCGTCCGCCGCGGTTCGAGGAAGCTCGGGAAGTAAGAGCCCTTCCTCAGCTTCGGGATCTCCAGCGCGATCCGCCCGGCGCGGGTGTCGCAATCGCGGTCGCGATACCCGTTCCGCTGAACCTCGCGCAGCGGCGAACGCACGCCCTTCGCCGCGCCCGTGCGCGCCTCGACCTCCGCTTCCATGATCCGCTCGGTCGCGAAGGCCAGCATCTCGCGCACGAGGTCGCCATCGGCCTGCTTCTCGAGCAGCACGATCAGCACCACTCTCTCATCGGTCATCGTCGTCTCCGTTCCGGTTCCAGGTCTTGCAACCCGAACCTTCTCCGAAGACCGGCGATGGCCGCCAGCGTCACCCCGGCCGCCCGCTGCGCTACGCCGAGGGCTCCGCGCGCGGCCTCCTACACCATGCGCCGGGACACGACCGGTCGCCGGCACCATTGCGCGTGCTTGCCGGGTTTCAGCTTGTAAATACCTCACTCTAACATTGGATCGAGTTCGGGTTGGTACAGGTCCCAGACGCTGTAGTCGCGGCTCGTCGCTTCTAAGAGTTGATCGATCCCACGGCGGAGCTGTCTGAGTTCGTGTTCGGTCACCCCGCGGCCTCCGGCCACTCCCGGCCAAGGCCGCCCGCGCCGCAACCCTCCCATGCCTCCATCATCTCGCGCCGCTGCTCGAGATAATCGCTGCGCCTGTACGCCCGCTCCACTTCACTGCCGATCTGGTGCGCCAGCTGGTCCTCGATCAGCCTTCGCCGTTGGGCCAGTCCGAGAAGGTGCTGCGCCAGCCGTGTGGTGTGGACCTCTTGTCGCCGGCACCGCGCAGCGCCTTCGCAAGCGCTTGTCAGACATTGGCCTACCATGCTGCCCGGGGTGCACGAGGAGGCTGTCGGCCCATCGCGGCAGTGTATGAAGAAACACAGCGAGAACCGGCGTCACCGGCCCCCCTGTGGGATCGTCGAGCCTTCATTAGGGCCTTCGGGATGATGATGGTATCGCCCTCGACGCCGCCCAATTCGAACGAGCGCACTTCGCCAGAGTGAAGCGCGGTCAAGACAAGCGTGACGAGCCCGTGATAACCAATGCCGCGGCCGCGCCGCTCCCAGAGGCTTGCAAAAGCCGCCGGCGCATCGACCACCGGGACGGCGGCGTGATGCCGGATCTTGCGCACCTTGCGTTCGTCAGGGAGCACATGCTTGAGGTTGTCGCGGAGCGCCCCCGAGTTCGCCGAGCGTCGGCATCAGGACGGTCGCGACTTGGACCGTCGCAATCCCCTCGACCGGTAGCCCCATGAGCGAGCTAGAGTGCGGCTCTAGGCTCGACGCCACTATGCTGCGTGCTTGGGGTTTAACTTAACTAGGTCGGCTGGCGCGCGGTGCTGTAACTGCGCATCGCTCCGCAATCACCCGCTCGCTGTAGCCGGCCTGCAGGAGCCGGTCGGAGGAAGGCATGGCGCAACCCTTAGCTGGTCAGCGGCTGCGGAAGGCCAGCCTTCCGCAGCCGCTTGTTGACGAGGTTGCCCCAGAAGGTGATCCGGTCGAAGTAGGACGGAAAACCGTTCGGACGCCGCTTCATCGCCTCGAGCGAGATGCCGACAAGCGGGACGCCGCATTCGCTCGGGGCGTTCTACACCTCGCGCATCGACACGAACGGGACCGGCGCGTCGAGGTGGACGTGCCGCGGCAGCAGGTTGATGATCTCCGAGTGCCGCGCGTCGGTGTTGAGCATCACCAGCAGGGCGTCGCGCGCCTCGGCGTTCAGGCGGGCGAACTTGGCGTCGTCGAGGATGATCTAACGGATCATCGCGTCCGGAATCGGCTTCGCCGAGGCCTTTCCGGCACGGATCGCGATCCGAGACAGCGGGCAGATGTTCGCGGCGCCCCGCGCATTGAGAACCTTGTTGAGCATGTTCGCCAAATCGTTGTTGGCGCTGTCGAGCTCGATCTTCCCGCACGACGCGGGTCGAGTACCAGGCGCGCCACTTGTGGGCGCGCTCTCGGGTGATGTCCTGGATCGGAATGTCACCAACTGGCAACGGCCCGCTGGCGCGCGGACACCCCAAGTTCGACAGCAAAACCGCTAAGCAATTGATTTCGTTATGGGGGGATGCGCCATTTTGTGACTACGTGCGGGCTGTCAGGCGGGTTTGGGCAGGTTCAGGGCCTGGAAGAGCTCCAACTGTTCGGGGGTCGTGGAGGAAAGGCCGTCGACCGATCGCTCGCCGATCTTTGCCAGGTGCCGCTGGATGCGCGCCAGCAGGTCGAGCGCGGTGCGCGGGCTGGCGTCATGGTCCCTGGCCTTCAGCCTCATGCGCATGACGCGGTGGAGAACGAGAGCGAGGAAGCAGATCTGGGCGTGGGCTCGAATGCGGTCCGGAAGCCGGTGATGGACCGGCGCGATCTCGATGTCGGATTTGAGGACTCGGAAGCCGCGCTCGATGTCTGCCAGGGCCTTGTAGCGCGTGACGGCGTCGGCGGGCACGAGGTCGGGGGCGTTGGTGATCAGCGCCAGCTTGCCATCGAAGAGCTCGGCCTCGGCGATGGCGGTCTCCTGGACGCTCCAGCTGAAGCGGTCCGCGGTGAGATCGGCCTTGAGGAAGCGCGTCATCTCGGCCTCGGCGACCGCGCGGGTAAAGCGGCTGTAGGCGCCCCGGTCCGAGGCGCGCCGCCCCCGGGCGGTCTGCCCTATATCCTGGGCGTCGAGCTTGCCGACCATCTTCTCGGCCACGGCCTCGAGTTCGGCGATGCGGGCCCGACGCCGGTCGCCCTGTTCCGCGGCGCGCAGGGGATCGTGGGCGACGATCAGGCGGTGACCGGCGAAGGTGCTCTCGGCCAGGCCGTCGTCGTCGAAGACGAGGCCCCGGAAGGTCTCGACCAGCTCGGCGTAGCGCCGTGCCGGGACGGCGAGGATGAAGTCCAGCCGCCGGTCATCCCGATCTGCCAGCGCCGTCAGCTCGCCGACGTTCTCCAGGCTCAGGAGCCCTCGATCGGCCACCAGTATGACGCGCTGGATCGGGAAACGCTCCAGGACTGCGGTGAGCATGCCCTTCAGCGTCTTCGTTTCCGCGACGTTGCCGGGGTGGACCGTGTGCAGTCGACATGGTTGCGCCATTGGTTCGAGCGACAATGTCGACGGCAGGCCTTCGGCGGTCTGCACGACGCCAAGGACGAACTGGCGGGCGATGCCACCGGTCTCCTTGTTCATGCCGAACGCACGCAGATCCTCGTCCACCTCGCCCTCGCCGTGGATACGCACGGTGGTCAGATCGTAGAACACCACCGCGAGATCCTGATCGACCAGCGGCCGGATCTGCCCGGCCAACTCCGTCTCGAGCCGGTCGGCGTGATCCATCAGAGCGTCCATCGCCCGCAGCAGATGCTGGTGTGTCACGCCCTCGATGTCCAACTTGCGCTTGCCGGACCGCAGAGCGCGTCCGAGGGCACGGTCGACACCGAGGTCTTTCCACAGCTCGTGCAGGGCAAAGACGTTTCCATAGGCGCGTGCCAACTCGTGGGCGATCTCGACCTTGGCGGGTTCGTCGCGCCCGGCCGCGCGGCACAGACCCCGGATCAAGGCATCGAGGTGACCCTCTTCCATGCTGTCGATGCGCCCGAGATTGGCGACCACCCGGTGGCGGGGCTTGCCGGCCTCGTTGCGGTAGGACTCGACGACCTGGAGGTAGCGCTCGCCCTTATATTCATCGCAGCTCAAACTCCAACCGCCTGAGTGTCCGGCGAAACGGGCGAGATCAGAAAGACCTGGCGCAAACTTCATCTCGAATTTCAACGGCGCGTCGACGATCACCACTGACACGCAGGATGAAGATGAAATTACTGTGCGGCGCTATCAATGCGTCAGGACGAACCGCGATCCTCGCCTTCGTCCTCGTCTTCCTCGTTCGGGAGATTGAAGAAACTCTCCGCGTCTGGAACCTCCTGCTCCTCTTCCTTGTCCTTCAACTCTTCGCCCGTATTAGACAGCGAAAATGTCTCAAGGCCAGCGATGGAAGATGGCATCTTCGCCTCTGACGCGTCTGCCGCGAGAGACTGCTCGGTGGAGACGAGCTTGCGCCGCTCGTCATCCGACATCGTGCCGCCCTCGGCCGCCTTGCGGGCGTTCGCCTTCTGCACTGCGGCATCGAGCTCGGACTGCTTGCAGAGGCCCAATGCGACTGGGTCGATCGGTTGAATGTTCGAGATGTTCCAATGCGTCCGATCGCGGATCGACTGGATAGTCGGCTTCGTCGTGCCCACAAGCTTTCCGATCTGACCGTCAGAGAGCTCAGGGTGAAACTTGACGAGCCAAAGGATTGCCGCAGGGCGATCCTGCCGCTTGGATAGTGGCGTATACCGCGGTCCGCGCCGCTTTTCCTCGCCGATCGCAGCGGCATAGTACTTGAGCTTGAGCCGGTGGAGCGGGTCCTTCTCTCCCCGGTCGATCTCGATCTGCTCCAGCTGATTGTTCGCGATAGGGTCGAAGCCCTTGACGCCGGCCGCAACGTCACCGTCGGCAATCCCTTGGACCTCAAGCTCATGCAGACCGCAGAATTCGGCGATCTGCTTGAAACTGAGCGTGGTGTTGTCGACCAGCCAAACGGCGGTCGCCTTCGCCATGATGGGTTTGCCCTGCATCCGTCGGTCTCCTTCGGCAACGACTTCCCCGACCGGTGAAACCGTGTCGATCCAGCTGGACCGGGCCCGCGATTTCGGGGAACTTGACCGTCATATAGCCACGCATCCAGCGGGAGAAAAGCGCCAAATGCGAACAACGGCCCTTGCACTGGCCCTCGCCCTGCCCGCAGCGGCGCAGGATCAGGCAGGCGAGTTCGACTACTACGTCCTAGCCCTGAGCTGGCAACCGACTTGGTGCGCGCTCGAAGGCGGGGGGGCCGCCCAGTGCGAAACGCCTGCGGGGTGGACGCTCCACGGTCTGTGGCCGCAGCACGAACGCGGATGGCCCAGCGACTGTCCGTCGGCAACGCGCGACCCGTCGCGAAGCGAGACGGAGGCGATGGCCGACATCATGGGGTCCGGGGGCCTTGCTTGGTACCAGTGGAAGAAGCACGGGCGATGCTCTGGCCTCGATCCCGCGGACTACTTCGCCCTCGCCCGGCGAGCCTATGACGGGATTGTCCGTCCCGAGGTCCTGCGCCGCCTTGAAGATGCCGTCGAGCTGCCGGCCGAGGTCGTTGAGCAGGCCTTTCTGCGCGACAATCCAGACCTGACCGACCCCGGCCTCACGCTCACCTGCACCGCCGGCCATGTGCAGGAGGTCCGCATCTGCCTGACCCGCGAGCTGGAGCCGCGCGACTGCGCGTCCGACATCAGGCGGGACTGCACGCTGACCGACGCCCTGCTGCTGCCGATCAGGTGATCGCACTCCCACCGAGGTAGTGTATCCCTGACTGTCGCCACGGCACGACGCGGCGTAAGCCAGGGTCATTGGTTAACAAAACGGAAAGAGGCAGCAAGATGCCGACGCTCACCGCAGACAGCATGGTCGCACGCGCAATCCTCGCCGCCAACCGTCCGGTCAAGTCGTCCGGCGCACCGGCAGAGGCGGAACGCATGGCGCGCCACGATGACCTTGAAGTGTGGTACGATCCGCAACATTCGTTTCTCGTCACGGTTGGCTGCCTGGCCATCCGCGCCGTCACCGACCAGGGAAGGTTTTGCTGGCTCGTTCGAGAAGACGGCGAGCCCGACTCGCTCAGCTACGTCAAGAGTCCGTACGACGTGGTCCCCGCGAGCGGAGGCGTCGGCGGCCTTGGCATCCCGCATCCGGCAGTGACCGAGCTCGCCGCATCCTTGCGCCGCGGCGACATTCGGATCCCGCTCGCCGCAGATGACTTTCGCGGTACGGGTTGCGTGATGCGCATGCTCGGCTCTCTGGGCATGCCGGGCTGGCTTGCGGCATGGCTCATGCCGGTGGCGCCGGCGATCGGCCGCGCGATCTGGGCTGGCCATCGACGCACGCTCTGGCTGCGCCAGGCACGCCTGGCGGCGCGGGAGTTCTCGGGGTTCCTGACGGTCGCCTAGCCGCCGGCGACTTCAAGGACGAGCTTGCCGATATGGGCGGAGGACTCCATCCTGCGATGCGCCTCCGCCGCATCGGCGAGCGGATAGCTCCGGTCCATCACCGGCGCGACCCGACCGCCGGCCAGGAGCGGCCAGACGTCCGAATGCAAGGATCGCGCAATGCGCGCCTTGGCGAGATCGCTCTGCGGTCGCAGCGTCGAACCTGTGAGCGTCAGGCGGCGCATCATCACCTCCGCCATGTTGAGAGTGACTTTCGCACCTTGCAGGAAGGCGATCTGTACAAGCCGTCCCTCGTCCGCCAGCGACTTGATGTTCCGTGCGATGTAGTCGCCGCCTACCATGTCGAGGATCAGCTGCGCACCACCCGTGCCGCGCAGCACCTCGACGAAATCCTCTTCGTGGTAGTTGATCGCCCTCTCCGCTCCGAGCGCCTCGCAAGCGGAACATTTCTCGACGCTCCCGGCCGTCGCGAAAACGCGCGCACCGAAATGGCGCGCCAACTGGATCGCCGTCGTGCCGATGCCAGAAGAGCCGCCGTGGACCAAGAATCTCTCGCCGGCGCGCAATCCGCCACGCTGAAAGACGTTGCTCCAGACGGTGAAGAAAGTCTCCGGAAGGCAGGCGGCCTCACGCAGGCCGAGACCCTCGGGAACCGGAAGCGCGTGGGACGCAGACGTCACGACATATTCCGCGTACCCACCGCCGGGCAGGAGGGCGCAAACAGGGTCGCCGACATCCCACTCCGTCACACCCGGCCCAAGGGCGGCGACGTGACCCGAGGCCTCCAGTCCCGGCAAATCCGATGCTCCCGGCGGCGGGGCGTAGTTTCCGGCGCGTTGCAGTGCGTCGGGCCGGTTCACCCCCGCCCAGGCGACACGGACAAGAATTTGCCCGTGGGCTGGTCGCGGAACGTCTCGCTCTGTCGAGCGCAACACGTCCGGCCCGCCCGGCTCCGCGATCTCGACGACCCGCATGCGCGCCGGCAGATCATTCACCTGTGGGACTCGCCACCTGCCCCGCAGGAAGATCGCTACGGGCACGCATCGGCGGCTTGATGCGCTTCATCAGCCAGTTCGGGCCCGCCATCAGCGGCCGCATCAGCGGATTGTCTTTCATCGCGCCCTTGAGCTTCTCGATCCGCATCACGTCGTCGATCCGCCTATCGAGAAAGCCCCACGTATCTTGGTGGTTCAAGCTGTCGTCGCCGAGCCAGTAGAGCAACGTCGAGGCGTAGACGCCGGAAAGGGTCGCTCGCTTCGTGTACCAATTCGCATCGTCCGAGGTATCGCCGAGCGTAACCCAGATCCGGTCCGCCGTCTCCCAAAGTGCGCGGGCGCCGTCTGCCGAGTGTTGAGGCAAGGCGAAGAGGGTCGTCCCGCGGCGCGCAGCCTCACGGTCGTCGATCGCCTCGATCCGATACCGGATCGCCGTCGCGACCTTGTCGCGAAAACGCAGGTCGTCGAGACTGTCCGACGCCAGTCGATCGACCATGCGTTGATCGCACCGGCGGTGATAGGCGAGTGCCAGGTCCACCGGCCCCCGCGGAAAGACCATCCGCGCCTCGTCCCGGCTCACGCCCTCGTCTCGCAGCGCCGCTCGAAACGTCGCCTCCGACCAGCCATCGAACGGAACGTGGACAAGGGCGGCGTCGAGGAGACGGTCGCGAAGCACATCTGGCGGATTTGACATTGAAATTAACCTCCGGCGGGTCCGGGTGGACAAGCTAGGCCCGTGTTGCTATATCGCCAACTCCTGCACCGAACGAAACTTCAGCCAGAAAGGTGGTGACACCAAGATGCAGGTTAGCGTTCGCGACAACAACGTCGATCAGGCGCTTCGCGCCCTGAAGAAGAAGTTGCAGCGCGAGGGCGTGTTCCGCGAGATGAAGCTTCGGCAGCACTTCGAGAAGCCGTCCGAGGAAAAGGCGCGCAAGAAGGCCGAGGCCATTCGCCGCGCCCGCAAGCTCGCTCGCAAGAAGGCGCAACGCGAAGGGATGCTCTGATCTCTTCGACGGCCATGGGAATCCTCTGAGGTTCCAGACGACCCCCGAGGCTCACGCCCGGGGGTTTGTCGTTTTTGGCGTCCAGAGTGGCCGCTTCCAGTCAGGCCGAAGAACGTGCCTTCAGGGCGTCGCGTATCTCGATCAGCAGATCCTTTTCCGAGGGTCCAGCCGGCGCCTCCTCGTCGGCCTCCCGCTGCGAGAGGCTCTCCGCCGCTTCCTTGATCCGGTTCACGCCCTTGACCAGGAGGAAGACGGCCCATGCGATGATCAGGAACTCGATGACCGCGGTAATGAAGTTCCCGTAGGCGAAAACGGCGGCATTCTCGCCCTCGCCCAGTCTGAAGCCCATGCCCGAGAAATCGACGCCCCCTGTAAAGAGCGAGATCACTGGATTGATCAGGTCCTGGACCACCGAGTTGACGATCGCAGTGAACGCGGCGCCGATGATGATGCCGACCGCCATGTCCATCACGTTACCGCGAGAGATGAACTCCCTGAATTCTTTGAGCATGCCGAGTTCCCGAACCTGTTCTCAGAGACGCGAGGTTAGCCGCTGCCGACTGCGCCCGCCAGAGGTGCGCTGCCGCGCAACTCACGGGTCCGGACGAGCCTGCACAGCACGTCTACATCCGCGCACAATTGCCGCTCTTCCACGCAGCGCCATGTGTTCGCGTAACAGATGGAAGGACGACAATGAGCATGCTTACCGATCACCTGATCACGCGCCGCTGGCCGCCGCAGAATCCAAGCATAATCCAACTCTACTCTTTTCCGACACCGAACGGTCAGAAGGTCGGCATCGTCCTGGAAGAGCTCGGGCTGCCCTATGAGGCGCACCGCGTCTCGATCAAGGACGACGACCAGAAGACCGAAGAGTTCCTCGCCCTGAACCCCAACGGCAAGATCCCCGCCATGATCGATCCGAGCGGCCCGGATGGCGCGCCTCTGGCCCTCTTCGAGTCGGGCGCGATCTTGACGTGGCTCGCCGAAAAGAGCGGCCGACTGGGCGGCACAGGGGCGGGCCGCTGGCAGGTGCAGGCGTGGCTCAACTGGCAGATGGGCGGCGTCGGACCATTCTTCGGCCAGATGGGGCACTTCGTGAAATTCGCGGCCGACAAGGTATCTGACCCGTACCCCAGGGAACGGTATGTCGGCGAGAGTCGCCGCCTTCTTGAGGTTCTCGACGGCGCCCTCGAAGGCCAGGAGTGGGTGGCGGGCGACTTCTCGATCGCTGATATCGCGATCGGTCCGTGGCTGCGGACGGCCGTGAACTTCTACGAAGCAGGCGACATGCTCCGCTGGAACGACTTGGACCATGTACCGGCCTATCTCGACCGTTTCCTCGAGCGTCCCGCCGTACAGCGCGGGCTGAACGTCCCACCGCGGGACGGCTGAACATCAGCCCCTCCGGCAAGGCAGATAATCTGGCCGCTTCGAGAGGCTAGACGACCGGCGCTTCTCCGCGCTGACGGGCGTCTTTATCTCGAAGGTAGCGTTCCCGACACGACGTAACGAATAATCTCGCACACCTGCTCGGGCCGTTCGGCAACGGCAAGAGCCGCGGCATCGACCTCCTTCAGCGCGTGTGCATGATCCGGCCCATGCAGGATCACGAGGGGCGTTCCCAGGGCCGCTGCGTAACCGGCCTCGAAGGCCGCGTTCCACTGCCGGTACTTGTCGCCGAAGCGGACAACCACGACGTCCGCAGCCTCGATCATCGTACGTGTCCGGATGGCGTTCAGCTTCGCGCCCTTGTGGTCGTGCCAGAACTTCGACTCCTCCGGCCCGAGGATCGCCACGCCGCAATCGTCCGACGCCGCATGATCCGTCACGGGCGCCGTGAACTCGACATCGAGATCGCCGACACCCGCCCTGATGACCTCGCGCCAGTCCGTGTGGATTTCGCCCGACAGGTACACGCTCAAACTCATCCGCGCAGGCTTCCCCCAGTGCTCGTCTTGACCTTCTCGATGACCTTGGCCGAAACCGCCTCGATCTCCGCCTCGGTCAGCGTCTTTTCCCGCGGCTGCAGTCGAACCGTCAAGGCGAGTGACTTCTTGCCTTTTCCCATCTGCGCCTCGGCTCGCTCGCCTGCGAACTCGTCGAAGACCCGAGCGTCCGCGATCAGAATCTTGTCGGCGCCGCGCGCCGCTTGAACCAGCGCCTGCGCCTCGACATCCGCATCAACGACGAACGCGAAGTCCCGCTGAACCTGCTGCAAGTCCGCGAGCTCAAGCGCGGGCCGCGTCGCGGATGCCGACCGCGGGAACGGGATGTCCTCGAGGAACAGCGTGAAGCCGGTGACCCGCCCCTTCAACCCCAATGCCGTCACGACCTTCGGGTGCAGTTCGCCGAAGACGCCCATCACCTTCTTCGGCCCGAGACAGATCATGCCGTGTCGTCCGGGATGCCACCACGTGCTTCCCCCGCGTAGGATCTGCGCGTTGGGCGCCCCGATCGCCGCCAGCACGGCCTCGGCGTCCGCGCGGACGTCGAACACGTCGAGCGGCCGGCGCTCGCCATGCGGGCTGCGCGGACCGCTCTCGCCGACCAGAATGCCGGCGGCCAGCGAATGCTGCTCCTCGGGATCGCCGCCGTGAAACGCCGCACCGACCTCGAAGAGCGACAGGTCGCCGAAGCCCCGCGCCTGGTTCCGCGCCGCCGCCTGCAGCAGGCCGGGCAGCAGCGACGGCCGCATGTGGGTCATCTCAGATGAGATCGGGTTCTCCAGCCTCGTTGACGGGTCGCCGCCCCCGAACAGCTTCGCCGCCGCCTCATCGATGAAGCTGTAGGTCACGCACTCACTGTAGCCGATAGCGGCCAGGGCGCGGCGCACCGTCCGCTCGCGTACCTGCATCGGTGTCAGCACCGGCTTTGGGACCCCTAGTGACGGGCGCGCCATCGGCGCTGGCTCCAACTTCGTCAGCGAAGCAATCCTGGCCACTTCCTCCACGAGGTCGGCTTCGCCCTGGATGTCCGGCCGCCACGACGGCGGACATGCCATGTCACCATCGAATGTGAAGCCGAGCGCCTCCAACGTCGTGCGCTGCGTCGCCTTCGGGATGTCGAGGCCGACGAGAGACACGGTCCGCGCCGGGTCCAGCCGGTAGGCGCGGCTCGTGTCCGGCACCGCACCCGCCACGACGACCTCCGACGGCTCACCTCCGCACAGGTCCAGGATCATCGCGGTCGCCGCCTCTAGGCCGGGAATGGTGAACTCCGGGTCGACCCCCCGCTCGAAGCGGTATCGCGCGTCGGAGAGTACCTTCAGGCCCCGGCCCGTCCGCGCGATGGTCACCGGGTCCCAGTACGCGCTCTCCACGAAGACGTCGGTGGTCGCCTCAGTCACGCCCGTCTCCTCGCCGCCCATGATGCCGGCAAGGCTCTCCGGACCGTTCGCGTCCGAGATCACCATGTCGCCTGCACGCAGCGAGTAGGTTCGTTCGTCCAGTGCGGCGAGGGTTTCTCCTCCTCTCGCGCGGTGCACGCGCAGGTCGCCCGAAACCTTGCTTGCGTCGAAGACGTGCAGCGGCCGGTTGTGCGCGAAGGTGAAGAAGTTGGTGATGTCCACCAGGGCCGATATCGGCCTCAAGCCGATTGCCGTCAGCCGCTTCTGCAACCATGCCGGGCTCGGCCCGTTCCGGACGCCGCGGATCACGCGGCCGGCGAACAGCGGGCATCCATCCTGTGTGTCCTCGTCGATCGTTGCGCTGATCGGGCTTGCGAACGCGCCCCGCACCGGTTCCACGGCATACGGCTTCAGCCGGCCGAGCCCGCGCGCCGCAAGGTCCCGCGCGATTCCGCGAACGCCCAGCGCATCCGGCCGGTTCGGCGTGATCGCGATGTCGATGACGGGGTCGACGGCCGCCGGATCGTGCGACGCCAACCAATCGACGAACTCTTCGCCGACCTCGCCGGACGGCAGTTCGATGATGCCGTCATGCTCGTCCGAAAGCTGCATCTCCCGCTCCGAGACCATCATCCCGTGGCTCTCGACACCACGGATCCTGCCCACGGCGAGCGTCGTGTTGATGCCGGGGACGTAGGCGCCCGGGTGTGCGACCACCACGCGGATTCCATTACGCGCGTTCGGCGCGCCGCAGACGATCTGCTTCTCGCCCTTGTCAGTCTCCACCCGGCAGACGCGCAAGCGGTCGGCATCAGGATGCTGCTTCGCCTCAAGGACGCGGCCTATGGTGAACCCGCGAAGCGCCTTGCCAGGGTCGATGACCTCCTCGACCTCGAGGCCCAAGTCGGTCAAGGTCTCGGCGATCTCGTCGACGCTGGCTTCGGTCTCCAGATGGTCCTTGAGCCAGGACAGCGTGAACTTCATGACGCTCCTCCGCCGATGGGAGCCGGCGGATTAACTGAGAGTTACCAAAAGGGGAAGAGGCGGCCGCTTTTCGGTGTATTTGACCCGTATTCGAGGGGGCTGGAATGATCGTGCTCGTACCAATCGCCGGACTCGCGTTCGGTATAACGGCCGTAACGACCGCGACCGCGCTTGCGCGGGCGCTGGCGCCGCTGACGGAGGTTGACGGCTAGGCGTCAATCGGAGCTGGCGCATGTATGATGCCGCTGACTCCGAAACGAAGGCGAAGATGTGTGGGGCCGACCGATGCGCCTCGAAGCTAGCGTGGAAGCGAAGCGAAGTCTTCGCGCTCTAGTAGCGGTGCGATCGCGGCACGCGCGTCGTCCGAGGAGAAGGGTCGCGGCAAGGGGTACCATCCCTCGTTGCGGATATTGTCCACATGCCGCCCGTTCAGGCAGATGATCCATCCGCCGCGCCGTGTGATCTGCGTCGCTAGCCCGCTTCTCTTCAGCGCTTCGGCACCGATACCCACGATGGCCCCTGTCAAGCGCTCGGCACGTTCCAGAAAGGAAAGCGCTTGTCCTGTGGACAGAGCCGTCATGAGGATCGCGCTCGGGCTCAGTTCAAGGATCGCCTGCGACAAGTCGACCTGCACCAGCATCTGGGGCTCCACCACGAGGAACGCATCTCTGCCGGTCATGAGAATGCGCCCTCCGCTACGCTATGCTGTCAATGAGCGTCACCTTGGAAAGCTTTGCGCGCTGTGTCATTAAATTATGACGTAGTTCGGGAGCTTCGCCATGCGTGTGAAATGTGCCGCCTGCCCTCTTCGCCAGAAGGATCACTTCACGCAGATGTCCCGCGAAGAAGTCCTTTTCATGCAAGAGTTTAAGGTGGGTGAGCTTGATGTCGAGCGGGGTACGGTCCTGTTGCTCGAAGGCTCCAACAGCCCACAGCTCTTCACCGTCTTTCGTGGCATGGGGCTTCGTTACAAGACATTGATCAACGGCAAGCGTCAGGTCCTGAACTTCCTATTTCCCGGTGACTTTCTCGGCCTCCAGGCGGGTCTCATGCAAGAGATGGACCACTCGGTCGAGGCATCGACCAAGATGACCCTTTGCGTGTTCGATCGGAAATCGCTGTGGAAGCTCTTTCGCGACCAGCCGGACCGCGCCTTCGACCTGACATGGATCTCGGCAGGTGCCGAGCACTTCCTGGGGGATGCCCTCGCCACCGTCGGACAGAAGGATGCCGAGGCGCGGATTGCCTGGGCGCTTGTGAAGATCTTCACGAAGTGCGAGGCGCTTGATCTGGCGTCCGGACCCACATGCCCCCTGCCCTTCAGGCAGCAGGACTTGGCCGATGCGCTGGGGCTGTCGCTTGTCCATACGAACAAGACCCTTGCGCGCTTTCGCGAGCGGCAGTTGGCGGTCTGGCAGGCGGGAACGCTGAGAATTTCCGACCTGGAGCGCCTTGCGGAAATCGGTCTGGTTGAGGACATGATCCGCGACAGGAGACCGATCATGTAGTCCACGGGTCGGCCGGCTGCCTGCCTTCACCCAGAGCAGGCGCCCAATCCCACAACCGAACCGGAACACGATGGATCTGACTGCTTCCTGGCAATGTCCGCCCGACGATCCAGGTCACGCCACGTTTGGGAACGCAGGAACGGCGCAACTCCGGATCGCCGGAACGGAACTTAGGAAGGTTTCGAGCAGATCATCACCTTCTGGAAGACACGTACCCGCGGCCTCTGCCTGTAGATATCAACTGCGACATACCGGGTGCGAGATTCTGCCGCTGCCACGCTGCTCATCGGAACTGGCATGTGTCGACGACGTTCCGAGGCCGACGCTGCGCAGGACGCAGACACATCTAGGATTTTCTTTCGGAGGTTTTCATGGATCTGGGAATCAACGGGCGGCGCGCCCTCATCACGGGCGGCGCCGGAGGACTTGGCACAGCCACCGCACGATTCCTCAAGGATGAAGGCGTCGAAGTCATCTTGACCGACCTTGACGAGGCAGAACTGGATGAAGCGGCCGAGTCGCTCGGCGGCATGGCGCGCTATGTGGCGGACCTGACTGACGAGCATGCCGTCCAGACGCTCAGAAAGCGCGTTATCGATTCGCACGGCCCTATCGATATCCTCGTGTTCGGTGCTGGCGTGACCGGGGCAAAGGGTCACCCCTTGGAAATGACCGACGATGACTGGACCGAAGCGTGGAGCACCGACTTCATGTCGGCAGTCCGGGTGATGCGCGCCCTGGTGCCCGACATGGCAGAGCGTGGGTGGGGCCGCGTCGTAGCAGTCGTATCAGAGAACGCGGTGCAGCCTTATTGGGACGAGGCGGTGTACAATACTGCAAAGGCCGCTCTTCTGAATTTCTCTCGCGGTCTGTCCCGAAAGTATCCCGAGCACGGGGTTCTGGTGAATACCGTGGCGCCCGCGTTCATCGAGACGCCGATGACGGACTTCATGATGGACAAGCGGGCGGAGGAACGAGGCGGCTCACGCGAAGAGGCAATCAGCAGCTTTCTGAAAGAAGAGCGTCCGTACCTCGCCCTGAAGCGTCGCGGCAAACCCGACGAAGTCGGTGCGGTGGTCGCATTCCTCTGCTCGGAGCTGGCAAGCTTTGTCAATGGCGCCTCCTGGCGCGTCGATGGCGGTGCCGTTGCAACGATGGGCGTCTAGTCGGGGATCAGGACCTCGACGGGCAACTCGCCGATATCGCGTGGAAGTGCGACACTGGCGCCGTCGTCGAACCTGGCACCGGTAAACACGCCGCGCCAGCCGCGGCCGACCTGCGGCAATTCCAGCGAAGCAACGGTCCCCCGCTCGAACGCATCAAGGAAGCCGAGCCCGCGCATCGTTGCGATGACGACCACGCATGCATCGGCATCGCGCCGGAGAAACGCAAACCAAAGGCCGCCATCGTAACCGCGGGCGGGCAAGGGTTCATACGCCCCGTGCGTGAAGAGCCTGGGATGGTCGTGCCTGAGCGGCAGGACGGAGGCGAGGACATCGATCTTGCGCAGAGGAGTCGACGAAGTTCCGGCGCCCTGCAACGCCTGCGCCGCCTCCGCGAAGTCCACAGGGCGCCGATTGTCTGGGTCGACGAGAGAGAAGTCGCCCATCTCGCTGCCCTGATAGATGTCGGGTACGCCCGGCACGGTTAGCTTGAGCAGCGTTTGTGTCAGCCCATTCACCCGCCCTGCGCGTGCGAACGGGCTGAGCGTGGCGTGAAAGTCGCTTTGGAAAGCCTCATTTTTGGGGTCGAAAAGTGACTCGACGTAGGTGCTGATCACGGCCTCGTAGTCTTCGTCCTCTTCCGTCCAGTTGGTCCGCAGCTTGGCCTCTCTCAACGCCTTCATCTTGTATTCGACAAAGCGCTCCTGAAGCGCCGAGAGTTCATCCGCGGTCGGTCGTTCCGGACCGTCCGGCCAGACGCCGGCGAGCGCCTGGTAGATCGCCCATTCGTTGGGAGGCTCCGGAACGCCGCGCCGTACCTGGCCCGCGGACATCTCGCGCCACCGATCGACGCCTTCGACCCAGACCTCAGGCCGTTCCGACAGGGCGTAGAGGCGCGCGCGGCTGTCCTCGCCCCGCTTTGTATCGTGCGTGGCCGTCGCGGTCAGCCCCTCGGGCTGCCGCTCTCGCCGATCGACGAATTGGGCATGCACGTCCTGACTGCGCGCGGGCGGATGAACAGGGTCGCAGCCAACCTCGTTGAACGCCAGGATTGCCGTGTGCCGATAGAAGAGCGTGTCCTCTACCGCCTTCGCCATGGCGGGGCCGGTCAGCTGCTGAAAACGCGCCCGAAGCTCCCATGCGTCGGGCTCGGCCAGCGCGTCGGCGACCGCGCGCGAGCCGGGCGCCGCCTCGGATGCGTGCGACAGCGCGGGGCCCAGCACCTCCATGTCCGCGTCCGAAAAGCCCTCCATGTCGCCGTAGGTCCGATAGACCGGAAGCGCAACGATCAGGGCCACCAAGCCCTCGCGCAGCGTCGCCTCTTCCTCGCCCGTGCGCTCCATCAGCATCGCGACGAGGCGCGACAGCTCGCCCTCGAAGTTGTGGACAACGATCTGCCGCTTCGCGGCATCCCGGCGCTGCGCCGCGGGCGGCGCCGAAGCGAGCTCCGCGTACGCCGCTTCCAGCTCCGCGACGCCTGGACGAGCGAGGAGCAAGTCCGACATGCCGGCGATGAACTCGTAGCCGGTGGTCCCCTCGACGGGCCACGCGCGCAGCTTCTCGTCGCCCTCTATGATTTTCTCCACGACCAGCCAGATATCGGGTCCCGCCACCTCTCGCAGCCGTTTCAGATACCCCGCCGGGTCGCTCAGACCGTCGACGTGGTCGACGCGCAGCGCGTCGACGTGGCCGTCCCGCACGAGCTCCAGTGTCAGTCGGTGCACGTCGTCGAAGACGCGGGGATCCTCGACGCGCGTTCCGACAAGCCCCGCAACCTCGAAGAACCTGCGATAGGACAGGCTGCGTCGCGCCTCGCGCCAATCGGTCAGCTCGTACCGCTGCGCGCCGTGCAGGCGCGAGATCAGCGCAGCATTCTTGGAAACGCGATCAAGCGCATCGCCCAGGTCGTCCCGCGAAAGTGCCTCCCGCATGCGTGCGTGGAATGCATCGGAGGCGTCGGGCCGGGCGTCGTCGGCGGCGTAGGCGAGCGGTGCGAACGCCGCATCCGCCTCCGCCAGCAGCCGGTAACTCGACGGCGTCAGCGGATACGCCGTCTCCCAATAGCGTAGCGACAGGCCCCGGCCCGCCTCGTCTGCGGAAACGACGAGCTCACCGCCAGCGATGACGTCCTCGACCGGCGCGCCGAGGATCGGCAGGGTCAGCCGGCGTCGCCAGTCGATATCGAAATGCCGGGCATGGACGGCCTCGGCGCCCCACTCGGCACAATCGCGCCACCAATGGTTTTCGGGCGAAGCGGCCATGTGGTTCGGCACGATGTCGAGCATCAGCCCCAGCCCCGCCTCCCGCAGCGCCGTCGACAGCCGTTCGAAACCCTCGCGACCGCCAATGGCGGGATCGAACTCGTTGTAGTCGACGACGTCGTAGCCGTGGGTCGATCCGCTGGTCGCGGTGAATAGTGGCGAGGCGTAGAGGTGACTGACGCCGAGCCGCTTGAGGTACGGGACGATCTCGACGGCGCGGTCGAACGTCATCTCCTCGCGAAACTGCAGCCGGTAGGTCGCGATCCGGTTCCTCATGCCGCGTCCGTCCAAAATCCGACCCAATATGCAGGCGCCACACCGGGCTCGCCCTCACCGCTCGTGTAGGCGGTCACACCGCGTGCATCGGGCAGCGCGCGAGTCTCGTCCGAGAGGTTGGCGCGCAACTGCCAAAGTCGCGACCCGAGCCGCCAGTCGACCGCGATTTCGCCCTCGTCGAAATGCACCACCGTGCCGGCATGTCCGCCAGAATCTGACAGCATCGGGACGACGTGCTCACGGCGCAGCGACAGCAGGCGCTGAAGTCTCTGCAGAGCGGCATGGCCCTCCTCGGTTGTGCGGTGATCCCAGTCGATCCTCGACGCGGCAAAGGTCGACCGGTCGTTCGGGTCCGGGATGTGCGCCACGTCGCTTTCGTCCGAAAAAGCGGCGAAGTGCATGAACTCGCGCCGCCGCCCTTCGCGGACGGCATCCGCCAACTCGCCGTGGAAGTCGGTGAAGAAGCAGAAGGGCCGTGTCTCGCCCCATTCCTCGCCCATGAAGAACAGCGGGATGTGCGGGCTGAGGCACAGGATGGCCGTCAGCGCCTCGACCATCCGGTGGTCGGCCAGCGTGATCAGACGGTCGCCGAAGGCGCGATTGCCGGTCTGGTCGTGGTTCTGCAGAAAGTCGATGAAGGCCTGCGGCGGTTGGTGTGCCGATGGCTCACCCCGTGGCGCGTCCTGATAGGGCGAATGCTGCCCCTGATAGGCGAAACCCTCAGCCAGTGCCCGCGCGAAATACTCCCACCGGTGTTCGGTGAACTCGCGATAATAGCCTTCACTCTCGTGTGTCGCGATGACGTGCGCCACGTTGTGGACGTCGTCGTTCCACTCCGCGGTGTGCAGCGGAGTGCCGCCATCCTCGCCTCGCAGGTGGAGCCGCGTGATGTTGCGGTTGTCTTCGGTCGTCAGGTGGATCGGCCGATCACTGATCCGAGCGCGAACCTCCTCGGCCAACTCGACCAGCACATCCTTGCCGGACGGGTCGCTAATGGCATCGATCGCATCGAGGCGCAGGCCGTCGAACCGATACTCCTCCAGCCAAAAGAGCGCGTTCTCGATCGCGAACCGGCGCACCGGCGCCTTCGTGTAGTCGATCGCCGGCCCCCACGGCGTCTGCCGCGATGCGTCGTAGAAGTCGTCGGCATAGGCGTGGAGGTAGTTTCCGTCCGGGCCGAAGTGATTGTAGACGACGTCGAGCAGCACCATCAGCCCCTTCGCGTGCGCGGCGTCGACGAAAGCCTTGAGCTCCTCGGGCGTGCCGTAGGCACGGTGGGGGGCGTAGAGCAGCACGCCATCATAGCCCCAGCCGCGGTCGCCGGAGAATTGCGCAACCGGCATCAGCTCGACTGCGGTGATCCCGATCTCCGCAAGGTGATCCAGCCGCTCCATCGCCGCCGCAAACGTGCCCTCTGGGGTGAAGGTGCCGATGTGGAGCTCGTAGATCACCGCCTCCTCCCACGGGCGGCCGCGCCAGTCGTGTCGCCACTCGTAGGCGCGCGGATCGACGAGGCGGGAGGAGCCGTGGACGTCGCCGGCCTGCGCCCGCGCGGCCGGATCAGGCACAGCCATGCCGTCGGGCAGCACAAAGGCATATTCCGCGCCCGGCTCTGCCTCGGCGGTCACGGCAAACCATCCGCCGTCCTGCTTTTCCATGGAGATGTCACGCCCAGCAATGCGCAGCGTCATCGCGCCCGCCTGCGGCGCCCATATCCGGAACCGAACGGCGCCATCCTGCCAGGATGCACCCCAGCTCGTCTCGAAGTCGTAGCGTGTGCCCGCCTCGGTCATGCCGCACCCCGCGAGACTGCGGCGTCATTTGGTCCTGTCATCACTGCCCCATACTTCCACGTCGAGTCACAACGCGAAAGCGGGCAATACGGTCCGTCAGGCCGCCGCTTCGGCGGGCATTTTGGCGCCTGTCATGTACGCGACGGCGTCCGACATCGAATGCTCCTTGGGGTTGATCACGCACAGCCGACGGCCGAGGCGGTGGATGTGGATCCGGTCGGCAACCTCGAACACGTGAGGCATGTTGTGACTGATCAGCACGATCGGGATGCCGCGAGACCGCACGTCGAGGATCAACTCCAGCACCTTGCGGCTTTCCTTGACGCCGAGCGCAGCCGTCGGCTCGTCCATGATGATCACCTTCGACCCGAACGCGGCGGCCCGTGCCACCGCGACCCCCTGCCTTTGACCGCCGGAAAGCGTCTCGACCGGCTGGTCGATGTCCTGGATCGTCATCAGCCCGAGTTCCGAGAGCTTGTCGCGCGCCATGCGCCGCATCTCGGCCCGGTCGAGCAGGCGAACCCACTTGCCCAAGCCGCCGGTCTTCCGGATTTCCCGGCCGAGGAACATGTTGTCGGCAATCGAGAGGGCGGGCGACAGCGCCAGCGTCTGGTACACCGTCTCGATCCCGTGATTGTGCGCCTCGAGCGGAGACGCCATCGTGATCGGCTTGCCGTCGAGACGGATCTCGCCGTCGTCTGGCTGAACCGCGCCCGACAGCGCCTTGATCAGGGTGGACTTGCCGGCGCCATTGTCGCCGATGACCGCGAGGATCTCTCCCGGATATAGCTCGAAGTCGCATTCGTTCAGGGCGACGACGCGACCGTATCGCTTGGTCAGTCCGCGGCCGGTCAGAATCGGTTCAGTGCTCATTTTGACGTCTCCCGCAATGTTGTGCGATGCGAGCCCGGAGAGGCGGACCCGCCCGTTTCAGCCGTCGGTCAGGACGCGAGCTTGCGGATCCACTGGTCAATCGCGACCGCGACGATGATCAGCAATCCGGTTGCGAAGAGCTGCCAGAGCACGTCGACCCCGGCGAGCCTCAGCCCCGAATTGAACACGCCCACGATGATCGCTCCGATCAGCGGCCCGAGGATCGAGCCGCGGCCGCCGAAGAGGCTAATACCGCCGATCACCACCGCGGTGATGCTCTCTAGGTTGGCCTCGAAGAACGAGGTCGGGCTGACCGAACCGACGCGGCCGATCGACGCCCACGCGGCGATGGCGCAGATGAATCCACCCAGCATGTAGACCGAGAGCAGCGTCTTGTCGGTCTGGATGCCTGCGAGGTCGGCGGCATCCTTGTCGTCGCCGATGGCGTAGACGTGGCGACCCCAGGCGGTGCGGTTCAGCATGTACCAGAGCACGGCGAATATCACGAACATCAGAAGCACGCCCCAGGTGAGGACGGCTCCGAACAGCTCGAACCGCTCGCCGAAAAGCTTCAGCAGCGGCGCCTCGGCGTCGAGCGTCTGGGAGCGGATCGTCTCGCGCCCGGAGAAGTAGTAGTTGAGCGCAAGGAACACGTTCCATGTGCCGAGCGTGGCGATGAACGGCGGCAGCTTGATCTTGGTCACTAGGGTGCCGTTGATCCAGCCCGTGCCGAGTCCGACGAGAAGGCCGAACAAAATTGCGAGCGGCACCGGCACGCCAAGGTCGACGCTTACCCGACCCATGATCACCGAGATCATGACCATGACCGCCGCGACCGAGAGATCGATGCCGGCGGTCAGGATGATCAGCGACTGGCCGGCGGCGAGAATGCCGACGATGGCCACCTGCTGCATGATCAGCGAAAGGTTGAACGCCGACAGGAAGTTCGGCGCGACCAGGCTGAAGACGACGATCGAGAGCACCAGCACGATCACCGGCACCATCGTCGGATTGCCGTGCAGGAAGTGTTGGATGCGGTCGAGCGGCCCGTGATGTCGGTGCTCGAACATCGCCACGTTCTTGTCGCTATCCTCGAGAGAGGACTCGTAGTCCTGCCCTTTCGCGCCCGTCTCGGCCATGGCCAACTCCCGCTTAAGATTTGTGGGCGAACTCGAGAACCGAGTCGCCCGGACCGCCTCAGGTCAGCCCCAGCAGCGCTCGAGGCCTTCCTCGACCGAGATGCTTTCGACGGCATCGACCGGTGCGTCGGTGACAAGGTTTACCCCGGTGTCGGTGAAATCCTTTCCCTCGGTCGGCTCCGGCAGTGTGCCGTCCTCGGCATATTGCGCAATCGCCTCGACCCCCATCGACGCCATCTGCAGCGGGTACTGCTGCGAAGTCGCCCCGATGACGCCTTCCTGCACGTTCTGCACGCCGGGACAGCCGCCGTCGATCGAGACGATTGTGACGCCTTCCTCCTTGCCGAAGGAGCGGAGCGCCTCATAGGCGCCTGCCGCCGCCGGCTCGTTGATGGTGTAGACGACGTTGATGCTGGGATCCCGCTGGAGCAGGTTCTCCATCGCCGTGCGACCACCCTCTTCGTTGCCGCTGGTGGCGTCGTGACCGACGATGCGCGGATCGTCCTCGTCGCCGATCTGGTCCGGATTCGCCGTGTCGATCCCGAAGCCGGTCATGAAGCCCTGATTGCGTAGCACGTCGACCGAGGGCTGGCTGGCGTTCAGATCGAGGAAAGCGATCCGCGCGCTCTCCGGATCCTCGACCGTCGCCCGCGCCCACTCGCCGACCAGGCGCCCGGCCTCGAAGTTGTCGGTGGCAAACGTGGCGTCTGCCGCGTCGATCGGATTGAGCGGGGTGTCGAGCGCGATGACGAGGATGCCTTGATCCCGGGCCTGCTGGAGGACATCGACGATCGCCGCGGTGTCGGAAGCCGTGATCATGATCCCGTCCGCGCCGGATGCGATGCAGGTCTCGACCGCCTGCACCTGCGTCTCGTGGTCGCCGTCGACGCGACCCGCGAAGGTCGACAGCTCGATCCCGAGTTCCTCCGCCTTGGCCGTCGCGCCTTCCTTCATCTTGACGAAGAACGGATTGATGTCGGTCTTCGTGATGAGACACGCCTTAGTCGTGTCTTGTGCCGCCGCCTGCGTTGCGATCAGCCCAAGGCCGGCAGCCGCGGCCATAAGGCCGGCAATTCTTCTTGTCATGGAACCTCCCTAGTTCTCCTTGGGGCCTGAGCCCCCGCGAGCGACGTTCGCACTGTCGCAGCCGCCTGTCAATAATACATCACTTGTGTTGATAAACTAACCTGATAAATTATCGACGCGGCAGCCACGGAGCTTCGATGCGTCAATTCGCAGACCTCGGAAGCGGTGATCTCGAGGTCAGAGGCACCAATCAGCGCGGCGTCCGTGCGTACAATGAACGGCTGGCCCTGACCCTGATCCGCTGGCTGGGGCCCCTCTCGAAGGCCGAGATCGCGAAGCGCACCGGCCTTTCCGCGCAGACCACGTCGATCATCATGCGCGCCTTGGAAGAGGCGGGCCTCGTCATGCGTCGGGACCCGATTCGGGGTCGAGTCGGACAGCCCTCGGTCCCGTTCGCACTCAATCCGGACGGCGCGCTCTTCTTCGGCCTCAAGATCGGCCGGCGCAGCAGCGAGCTGCTTCTAATCGACTTCGGAGGTGCGGAGCGGGCAAGCCGAATGCTGCCCTACCGCTTTCCGACGCCAGCCGCAGTGGTGGATTTCGCGCAGACGTCTCTCAACGAAATAACCGAAGGGCTTGAAGTCGGGGCACGAGAGCGCATCAGCGGGCTCGGAATCGCGATGCCATTCGAGATGTGGAACTGGCCCGCGATGATTGGCCTCCCGCAGGAGGCGATGGAGGCTTGGCGGGATCACGACATTGTCGCCGACATAGCCAGGTTCTGCGAACTCCCGATCCATCTCGCGAATGACGGCAGCGCCGCGTGCAACGCGGAACTGTTGTTTGGAAGCGCGGAGACGCCACCGGACTTCCTCTACGTCTATATCGGGTACTTTGTGGGCGGCGGCGTCGTGATCGACGGCAGCCTCTTCCAGGGGCGTGGCGGCAACGCGGGCGCCCTTGCCTCGATCCCCGTTCCGGCCGCTCGTGGCGGCACGCGGCAGCTCATCGAGCCCGCCTCGATCGCAACGCTCGAGCGCCGGCTGGAGCAGCTCGGCCCGGCCAAGGAGCTCTTGACCGACCTCGGCAACTGGCACGTGCCGCAGGATCTGCTGGAGGGATGGGTGCAGGAAGCAGCCGACGCGCTTGCCTACGTGGCAATAGGTGCGGCTGCGATCATGGAGCTCAAGACGATGGTTATTGACGGCTGGGTGCCTCCGGCGGTCCGCGCCGAACTCGTGAGACGGACAGCAGATGCGATCGCGCGGCAGACGATGGCGGGTATCGACGCGCCTGTCGCCACCGAGGGGTCGCTTGGCCGAAGGGCCCGAAGCCTTGGCGCGGCGGCTCTGGTCCTGTCACGACGCCACATGGTCGATCAGACCGCGCTGTTTCGCTCGACCTGACCTCAGGTTGCAGCGTCGCCCTCTCGCCGGCGATAAGGCGGCATGTCGACCGACCTGCCGATAGACCCGGTGCTGCCGCAAGTCGTCGCCGCGCTCGCAAAGGACGGGCGCGCGGTGCTGCAGGCGCCGCCCGGCGCCGGCAAGACGACGCGCGTGCCGCTCGCGCTTCTCGAACGCCCTGGGCGGATCGTGATGCTGGAACCGCGGCGCCTCGCAGCCCGGGCCGCCGCCGAGCGCATGGCGTCGACGTTGGGAGAAGCGGTAGGTGGCACGGTTGGCTACCGGATGCGCGGGGCGACCAAAGTCTCCGACGCGACGCGGATCGAGGTCGTCACCGAGGGTGTGCTGACGCGAATGCTGATTGCCGATCCAGCCATCGACGGCATCGGCACGCTGATCTTCGACGAGTTCCACGAACGGTCTCTCAACGCCGATCTGGGCCTCGCGCTGGCGTGGGAGGTCCGCGCCGCCCTCAGGCTAGACCTGCGGATCCTCGTGATGTCGGCGACGCTCGATGCCGAGCCGGTGGCGGAACTGCTCGATGGCGCGCCGATCGTCACGGCGCAAGGGCGAGCGTACCCGGTGGACACCATCTGGCTCGATCGGCCGCCTCCGGGCGGCCGCCGCTTCGAGGACGCTGTCGCGGACCTCGTCCGCGAGGCGGTCCGCGCGAGCGACGGCGGCATCCTCGTCTTCCTTCCGGGCGCCGGCGAGAATCCGGCGGGTCGCCGAACGCCTCGCCGGCCTGCCGGGCTGCATCGTCCGCCCGCTCTATGGTGCTCTACCGGCGACGGAGCAGCGCGCGGCGATCGCCCCGTCCCCGGACCAGCGCAAGATCGTTCTCGCCACCAGCATCGCCGAGACATCATTGACCATCGAGGACGTGCGCGTGGTCGTGGATGGCGGTCTGACGCGGCGGCAACGGTTCGATCCCGGCTCGGGCATGGCGCGTCTCATCACCGAGCGCGTCAGCCGCGCGGAGGCGGACCAGCGACGCGGCCGCGCCGGGCGAGTTGCGGCGGGAACGTGCTACCGGCTCTGGACCCTCGGCGAGGAAGGCGCGCTCGCCCGCCATGCGCCACCCGAGATCGCGGTCGCCGACCTGGCGCGACTGGCGCTCGACCTCGCGATCTGGGGAGACCGAGATGGAGCGGGGCTGGCCTTCCTGACGTCGCCCCCCTCTCCCGCGATGGCGGGAGCACAGGCCCTCCTTCACGACCTGGGGATGCTCGACGAGGATGGTGCGCCGACCGATCACGGCCGAAAGGCCGCTTCCATGCCCGTGCACCCGAGGCTCGCCCACATGCTTGCCACGGCCGGCGCACGAGCCGCCCCCCTCGCCGCGCTCCTGTCCGGGCCTCCAAAGCCCGGGGCGCCCATCGACCTGACGGAACGCGTGTCGCGCCCCCTCGACCCCTCAGACCGAGCGGAGGCGCGCCGCCTCTCGCGCGGTCTGCCTCGTGGTCCTGAGTTCTCGGTCGGGGAGATGGTCGCGCTCGCCTATCCCGACCGTGTTGCGCAGCGCCGAACCGTCGAAGTCCCGCGCTACCTGACCGCCGGCGGCAAGGGCGCAACGCTCTCCGCCGAGGAACCGCTGGCAAACCAGAGGTTCCTCGCGATCGCCGAGACCGACGGCCACCCGCGAGAGGCGCGTATCCGAAGTGCCGCCACCGTCACGGAAAGCGAGATCCGCGCGCTCTTTGCGGACCGCATCGAGCATCTCGACCTCTGCACTTGGTCGTCGCGGGACGGAAAGGTAATTGCAGTACAGCAGGAGCGGCTGGGCGCCCTCGTGCTCGTCGAAAGGCCGTGGCCGAACGCCCCGGCCGAAAGCGTCACAACGGCGATGCTCGACGGCGTGCGCGAACTGGGCCTCGTCTGGAGCGACAAGAGCGAGCGCCTGGTGCGCCGCGTCGCCTGGGCGAGCAAGGCCGGGGAAGACCTTCCGGACATGTCGGAGAGGGCGCTTCTGGCCGATCTGCCGCACTGGCTGGCCCCGCATCTCGGCAAGGTGCGCAGTGTTGATGCGTGGCGTGCCTTCGAGATGTTGCCCGCGCTCGAGGCGATGCTCGACTGGCCGCAACGCCAGGCCCTCGACCGCACGGCGCCGGCCACGTTCAGGACGCCACTGGGCCGCAGCGTGCCGATCGTCTACGGCGAGGAGGGCCCCGAGGTCGCCGTGCGCCTTCAGGAAGTCCTCGGCGTGACGCAGCATCCCAGCGCCGCCGGCAGGCCGATCCGGCTCACCTTGCTGTCACCAGCGGGCCGGCCGATACAGGTGACGTCGGACCTTCCGGGCTTCTGGCGGAGTTCCTACGCCGACGTCAGGCGGGATATGCGCGGGCGGTATCCAAAGCACCCTTGGCCCGAGGATCCGACCGTCGCGAAGCCGACCCAGCGCGCCAAGCCGAAGAGTTGAGTTCCCAGATGCGGCACGCCCCACCGCGTGTTACCGTTGCGTCATGTTTTGAGAATGACTTTTCGGCGGGGACACGAGATGAGCCGACTGTTTCTTGCGGCACTGCTCGCGCTGGCGTTGCTGGGCGCGAGGGCCGAGGCGTCCTGCTTTGGCCAGATGGAGCGGGACACGTTCAACTCTCTGCTCCAGCGCGATGCCGCCTCCGTGGCGATCGAATGGCCCGATGGCAGCTTTCCCTTGGGCCAACCGCTTCGCATTCTGTTCCGAGACGCGGGGCAGGAGGGGCTCGAGTACCGGGCGTTCGGCGCGCGGCCGAGCAGTGACTTTGCGCCGACCAGGCTGGCGATCCGCCAAGTCGGTGAGACCGAGGACGGGGAGACGACGATCCAGGTGGACCTCGCGCTCGACGAGCACCATGCCCCCCAATGGTACGAGGTCTATTTCCCCCTCTCGATCGTCGTGATCGCCTGCGGGCCAGAGCAGGAAGCCGGGACCACCCCCGTCCAGATCGGTGAGTACGCCTATGCCGCGACGACTGAGCACATCGTCTCGACCCGGCTGGGCGGCTGGCTCGGCCTGACGTTCGCCGCGCTCGTAGGTTACCTTGCCCTTGCCGCCTTTGCCTGCTGGCTGCCGTTTCACCGTCGCTCGCAGAGCTATCCGAGGCTGCAACACGGGCTGAAGAGCTTCTTCATCGATTTCCGTGGACGCGTCAGCCTCAGCCAGCTGCAGGTGCTCTTCTTTTTCGGCGTGATCTTCCTGTCCTTCTCGTACGTTTTCGGCCGGACCTTCCAGCTGTCTGAGCTGAGCGAGGATGTCCTTTTCCTCCTCGGCATTTCCGCCGGCGGCGCCGTCGCGGGCAAATTCGCCGACACGATGAAGAGCCGCCTCGACTGGGAAAACTGGGCATGGCTCAATTTCGAGATGAACGCCTTTCCAGACGTCAGCCCGCCGCCGCAATGGCGGCAGTTGGTGACGACCGGCGGTCAGTTCGACATCGCGCGCTTCCAGGCGCTGTGCTTCACGCTGGTCGTTGCTCCGGCCGTCGCCTTCATGTCGCTCTACCGCCTCGGAGAGCTGACGATCCCCGATGGCGTGCTTGCAGTCCTGGGATTAAGCCAGATCACGTACATCGCCGGAAAGGTCGCAACGCAGCCATCGATGGAGGACTTCAACAAGCGGACCACGCAGATGCGCGAGGCGTTCCGGTCGGGAGAGCCGATCGCGCGGGGGAACGCCGATTCCTATGCAGAGGAGTTCAAGGTGGCGATGGAAGTGGCGCCGAAGCCGGGCTTGGCAGATCGGCTCGTGGCAGGGAGAGCCCAACCATAGCGGCACAAGCCAAGCCGTCTGCTCAGACCCCCAGGCACCAGCGCAAGATCGCCTTCTGCGCGTGCAGCCTGTTCTCGGCCTCGTCCCAGACGACGGATTGCGGGCCGTCCATGACCTCACTCGTCACCTCCTCGCCGCGATGGGCGGGCAGGCAGTGCATGAACACCGCCTGCGGACCGGCCGCCTGCATCAGGCGCGCATCGACCTGATAGGGTCGCAGCGTGTTGTGACGCCGCTCCCGCACCGACTGGGCGTCGTGCATCGAGACCCACGTGTCGGCGATCACGATGTCCGCGCCGGCGACGGCTTTCGCCGGATCGCGCTCGATCGTCACGCTCCGGCCCTGGCCCTTGGCGAATGCGACTGCCTTGCCATCGGGATCGAGCTGCGCGGGTCCCGAGAACGACATGTCGAACCCGAACCGGCCGGCGGCGTGCAGCCATGAGGCGCAGACGTTGTTGCCGTCTCCGGTCCAGACAGCTTTGGCACCGCGGATCGGACCGCGATGCTCCTCGTAGGTCATGACGTCCGCCATGATCTGGCAGGGGTGGCTCGCATTCGTCAGTCCGTTGATCACGGGGATCGTTGCGTATTCCGCCATCTCCTCCACGACGCCCGGGTCGAAGGTCCGAATCATGATGAGATCCACGTACCGGCTGAGGACGCGGGCGGTGTCGGCGATGGTCTCGCCATGTCCGAGCTGCATCTCGTTGCCGGAGAGCACCATCGTCTGGCCTCCCATCTGACGCACCCCGACATCGAAGCTGACACGGGTACGCGTGGACGGCTTCTCGAAGATCAGCGCCACCATCCGGCCCGCCAAGGGCTGCTCGTCGTCCGGCGCACCCTTCGGCCGCCCGCCGCGGAGGTGCTTCATCTCGCGCGCGGTGCCGATCATCGTTCTGAGGTCGGCCGGGTCAGTCGTGTGGATGTCGAGGAAGTGCGGCATCGGCGGAACCTTCGAGGCAGAACAAGAATGGCTGGCCCCCGGACGAGGGCAGTAAGTGGCGCGATGGCGCGGCCGTCAGGCCGCCGCCGTGGCCCGGACGGCGGACGCGGCGCGATCAAGGCGGGCCACAGCCTCCTTGATCTCGTCATCGCCGATCGTGAGCGCCGGGAGGACGCGCACCACCTCCTCTGCCGCAGGAACGACCAGGACGTTCTGCGCGTACCCGGCCGAGACCACGTCCCTCGCGGGAACCCGACACTTGAGCCCCAGCATCAGCCCGGATCCGCGTACGCTCTCGAAGACGTCGGGATGTGCCGCCACCAGCCCCTCGAGCTGCTGGCGGAAGAGGCCGGCCTTTCGCGAGACGTCGTCAAGAAAGGCGGGTTCGGCGACGATGTCCATGACCGCGCAGCCGACCGCGCAGCCGAGCGGGTTGCCGCCATAGGTCGAGCCGTGGGTGCCGGCGACCATCGCCGCGGCGGCGGCCTCCGTCGCGAGCACGGCGCCGAGCGGAAAGCCTCCGCCGATGCCCTTGGCGACCATCATGATGTCGGGCTGAACGCCCGCCCACTCGTGCGCAAACAGCTTGCCGGTGCGGCCCATGCCGCACTGCACCTCATCCAGGATCAGCAGCGCCCCAGTCTCGTCGCAGAGATCGCGCAGCCCCTTCAGGCACTGGTCCGGAACCGCGCGGATGCCCCCCTCGCCCTGGATCGGCTCGATCAGCACCGCAGCCGTCCGATCCGTTATGGTCTCCCGGATCGCCTCGTGGTCGCCGAAGGCCACGTGAATGAACCCCGGCAGGAGCGGGCCGAAGCCCTTGGTCATCTTCTCCGACCCGGCCGCGGCGATCGCCGCCGAGGACCGTCCGTGGAAGGACCCCGAGAAGGCGACGATCTCCGAGCGCTCCTCGCCCCGATCGAACCAGTAGCGCCGGGCCATCTTGACCGCGAGTTCGCACGCCTCCGTCCCGGAGTTCGTGAAGAAGACGGTATCGGCGAACGTCGCTTCGACGAGCTTCTCCGCGAGGCGTTCCTGTTCACGGATCGTGTAGAGGTTGGACACGTGCCAGAGCCTGCCCGCCTGCTCCGTCAACGCACTGACCAGCGCCGGATGGGCATGACCAAGCGAATTGACAGCGATCCCGGCGCCTAAGTCGAGGTATCGCGTTCCGTCTTCCTCTTCCAGCCACGAGCCCTCGCCGCGCACGAAGGCGAACGGCGTACGGTTGTAGGTCGGCATGACGGACGGGATCATGGGGCCTTCTCCATGTCGGTCGCGCACATTGGGGCGCGCATCTTTGGGGGTGTCAATGACAGGACGGACGTGTCGGGCGCGTTCAGCGGCGACGTCGGTGCGAACTGGCTTGGGTCCATATCATCCGAGCCTGGTAGCGGCATTCGGGAAGCCGCGCCAGCGTATCCCCGAAGCCAGTCGAGAAACATTCCGAACGGTCGGCTGAGAAGCAGCATCGCCAGAGTGGCGGCGACAAGCGCCCGCGTCATCTGCGCGCCGGTCGCCCCGGCGAGCACCAGGATCGCCGCGTAGACGGGCACCTGGAAGGAGAGGAACGCCAGAGTGTCGGTGCCGAGCATCGCCACCGCGCCGCGGCGACGCGCGTCAAGCCTCGCAACAAGCCCATCCCTCCAAAGGCCGTAGGCCCGCCCGGTCGCGAAGAGAACCGGGATCGTCGTCACCCGCGACACAAGGACCTGCTGGGCGGAGAGGCCGGCCACGAAAAATTCCGTCGCCGCAGCTACGATAGTGAAGAAGGTGACCGTGGCCAGCGTATCGACGAGGGTCGCGCGCATCACGCCTTGAGCCTGTAGCCCTGCCGGAACCACCACCAGCACAGCGTCAACACCGCCGCCGTCGCGACCAGGCAGACGGCCGCGCCGAGCAAGGGCGAGGAATCCGATCTTCCGATTATTCCGTACCGCACGCCGTCTATGAGGTAGAAGACCGGATTGACGTGACTCAGCGCCTGCATGAAGGCCGGCAGCCGCTCGATCGTGTAAAATGTGCCCGACAGGAACGCGAGCGGCGTGATGACGAAGTTCGTGATCGCGGCCATCTGGTCGAACTTGTTGGCGAAGATCGCCGCCACCATCCCGAGCCCGCCAAGGAACGCGCTGCCGATCACCACGAAGAACAAGGCGACGAGCGGATGCTCGACGCTCATGCCGAGCGCCACGATCATCGCGATGACGATCGCCACCGCCACGAAGAGGCCGCGGGCGATGCCGCCCGCGATGTAACCGGCGACCAGCTCGGCCGCGGAGAGCGGCGGCATCAGGGTGTCAACGATATTGCCCTGAACCTTGGCCACGACGATCGACGACGATGTATTCGCGAACGCGTTCTGGATGACGGTCATCATCAGGATTCCGGGGGCCAGAAACTGCATGAACGGGACTCCCATCACCGGCCCGCGATCCGGGCCGATGGCCAGCGCGAAGACCGCAAGAAGGAGGCCTGCGGTTATCAGCGGCGCGCCAAGCGTCTGCGACCAGACGGCGAGGAAACGCCGGATTTCCCGCTCGGCCAGCGTGTACGTTCCCAGCCAGTTCCAGCGGCCGAACCGGCGCACTCCCATGGTCGTGATGTCAGCCATTCCGGACCCCCGTCTTGTATCCAGCGCATCTGCGACTAGACTAGGGAGCTTGATGCGTAAAGGACGGGCGGGCGCCCGCGGAAAGGGGGACCATGTCTTGGACTGACGAGCGGGTCGAGACCCTCAAGCGGATGTGGAACGAAGGCCAGTCGGCCAGTCAGATCGCCAAGGAGTTGGGGGGCGTGACCCGTAACGCGGTGATCGGCAAGGTGCACCGGCTTGGGCTGTCGAACAGGACCGGTGGCGCTCCCGTCACACCCGGATCGGACGCCGAGGAGATGCCAGAGGCGAGGCCCGCCGAAGCACCATCCGCGCCGGCGCCGGCCGAACCCAAGGATGCCGCCACCCAGGCCCCGATACCCATGCGAAAACCCATAGTTCCGGCAGGCCAGCCCCTGCCCCCGCAACCTAGCGCGAACGAGATAAGCCCCGAGGCGCTCGCCACCGTCAGGGAGGTCGAGAAGACGTCCAAGAAGATCAGCCTGATGCAGCTGACTGAGCGGACGTGCAAATGGCCGATCGGCGACCCCGCCACCAGCGACTTCTGGTTTTGCGGGCTCGCCGTGCAGCAGGGTAAGCCCTACTGCGAGGCCCATGTCGGTGTCGCTTTTCAGCCGATGAGTTCCCGCCGCGACAGGCGCCGCTGAGGCGCGCTCTCGCAGAAGCATCAGCCTCTCGTCTATAATCCGGAATAGCTGGCTCGGCGGACCGCCGCTCCGCTGGGCTTATGGCCACTTCGCGATGGGTGGCAGGCTCATGAGAACCGCGTTCGCATCGTGGCCCGTCTCGAGACCGAACTTCGTTCCACGGTCGTAGACGAGATTGTACTCGGCATAGAGGCCGCGGTGGATCAGCTGCCGCTCCCGGTCCTCGTCTGTCCAGTCAAGGGTTCGGCGGGCTTCCCAGATCGGCATCACGGCGGGCAGGAAGGCGCGTCCCACATCCTGCGTAAAGGTGAAGTCCGCGGTCCAGTCACCCGTCGTGTAGTCGTCGAAGAAGATGCCGCCGACACCCCGCGCCCTGCCGCGGTGCGTGATGAAGAAGTATTCATCGGCCCACGCCTTGAACCGGTCATAGAGGTCGGTGCCATGGAGGTCGCAAGCCTGCTCGAGCACGCCGTGGAAATGGCGCGTGTCCTCCTCGAACTCGATCGCGGGATTGAGGTCCGAGCCGCCGCCGAACCACCACGCCTCTGGCGTCCAGAACATGCGGGTGTTCATGTGAACCGCGGGCATCTTCGGACTCACCATGTGCGCGACAAGGCTGATGCCCGAAGCCCAGAAGCGCGGGTCATCCGCAATGCCGGGCAGGTCCTTCCGCGCCGCCATCGCCGCCTGCGCCCGCTCCCCGAGAGTGCCGTACACGGTCGAGACGTTGACGCCGACCTTCTCGAACACGCGCCCGCCGCGCATCACGCTCATCAAGCCGCCGCCGGCGTCGGTGCCGTCCGCACTCGCCCGCCGCGTCTCCGCGACCTCGAAGCGGCCGGCCCCGCTCGGTCCGTCGCTGCTGTCCTCCAGCGCCTCGAAGGCTGCGACGATCTCGTCCCTCAGCGTGCGGAACCACGCAGACGCCCGGTCCTTTTCCTCGATCAGGTCCGTCATATCCTTCCCCCTTCGGTTCCGGTCGCCGATAGCATACCGTCGAAGGGGTTCAACGGAGTTCCGAAGATGCGGGTCGCCTCATTGTGCCTTCTGCTGGCAGCCGCCTGCGCACAGTATCCCCCTGGTTGTGACAGCCGCGCCCTGCGAGAATTGCGGACGGTAGAGCGGTTGATCGTCGAGACACGCAGGAACCTCGAACGCGGCTACACCTACGAGATCGAGGATTATGGCTATCGAACCGGATTCGTGCTCTGCTCCGGCGGCTACGACATGCGAGTTTGCACCGGCAACGACACCCGGCCGCGGCGACGCGCTGTTGCCGTGGATCCAGCGGCAGAGCAGCGAAAGCTCGACCAGCTTCTCGACAAGCGGGCAGAACTTGTGAACCGAGCACAGGGCTGCCGCGCGACCTGACGCTTTCAGTGCGCGGGCGCCTCGACCGGATCGACGAGCGTTCTCCCGCCGTCGACGGTCAGTATCTGACCGGTCATGAAGCCGGAACCGTCTGACGCAAGGAACCTCACGACCTCTGCAACTTCCGAAGCTGCCGCTATCCGCGACAAGGGCGTGTGGCGCGTGATGTCGTTGCGGAAATCCTCGTGCTCCTTCAGCGCCCCCTGGAGCGAAGCGCTCATGACGCTCCCGAAAGCCACCGCGTTCACCCGTATGCGATGCGGCGCGAGGGCCACGGCGAGCGACCGGGTCATCTGATCCATGGCAGCGGTGCTGATCGAATAGGCGAGCAGGGACGGGTGCGTCCGCCGCGCCGCAATCGAGGAGATGTTGATGATCGAGCCCGCGGGCCCGCCGGCCCCCGCGTCCTCGACCTGTTGGATCATCCGCCGGGCAAATACTTGGCTGAGACGGAGCGCTGTCAGGAGGTTCTGCTGCAGCAGCAGTTCGACGGCGTCGTCCTTCTCGTTCAGCGGATCGGAGGGCAAGAGCTGCCGGCTGGCATTGACGAGGATGTCGACACGCTCGAAGTCGTCGATCGTCGCGGACAGGAGGTTCGCGACCGTCAGCCTCTCGCGCAGATCCCCGGCGAACGCGCGGACCTTCTCTTGCTCGGCATCAAGCTCGTCGATCTCCTTGTCGAGCTTGGCCTCGTCGCGATCTGCGAACACGACGTTGGCCCCGCTCTCGGCGAAGTGGCGCGCGATCGCGAGACCCACCCCGTTGGCCGCGCCGGTCACCACAGCCGTCTTTCCGGCGATCGAAAAGGACATCTGACCTCAGTGCTTCGGGCTCTTCGGAGCGGTACCGTGGATCAACTTGAACCCGCTGTCACCCGCGATCTCCTCGACGCGAGCGAACGTGCGGTGCAGGACATCCTCGTACGGCAGATGCCGGTTCGCGACCATCCACAGACTGCCCTGCTTTGTCAGCATGGCGCCTGCCGCGGAGATGAAGGCGCGGCCGATCGACGGGTCCGGGCGCCGCCCGGCATGGAATGGCGGGTTCATCACGACGGCATCGAGCGGGCCGGGCGGCCTCCAATGCGTCGCGTCAGCCCAATGCAGCGCAACCCGGGCATCGTCGAGATTGCTCGACAGGCACGCGATCGCCTCGTGCTCGGCCTCGACCGCGTGAAGCCGCTGCACCTCCTGGGAGCGAAGGACCGTCGCCGAAAGGAAGCCCCACCCCGCCCCCAGATCAGCCACCGTACCCGAGAGCGGCGGGAGAACGGCGGCAAGCGCGCGCGACCCGCGGTCCGGCCCATCCGCCGAGAAAAGGCCGGGGGAAATTCGGAAACCATCGACAGTGACCGGCTCGACGAGCCAATCCTCGAAAGCGCCCCCGTCGACCGTGAAGATCTTTCCGTGGGACTTGGAGATGACTTCGCCAACGCTCGCGCGGCCGCGAACCTCCCGGAGAATGCTCTCGACCCCATCGGTCTTCGTTCCGTCGATGACGAGACGGCCGACCGTGCAGGCCGCCGCGGCGGCGATCATCGCACGGGCACGCACCTTTTCTCGCGGAAGGAAGACGATCGCCACGTCAAACGTCCCCGACGGCTCCGTCGCCACCTCCCAGCCTGCGGCGGCAAACCGGTCGTAGGTCGGACGAAGTCCATGCACGACCAGCGTGCGATCTCGGCACAGCGACGCCAGCGAAACGTCATCGGAAGGACGGTACGCAAGCACCCGGCCCTCTTCTGGATCGAAAAGGCCAGCTTCGGCAGCGAGGGAGAGGCGCGAGACGCTCATGCGCGTCGGCGCTATTCCTTCTCCATGGTGCATTGCAAGGGGTGCTGGTGCCGGCGCGCGAAGTCCATGACCTGCCCGACCTTGGTCTCTGCCACCTCGAACGAGAAGACGCCGACCACGGCGAGACCCTTCTTGTGTACGGTCAGCATCAACTCGAACGCCTGGGCATGGCTCATGCCGAAGAAGCGCTCCAGCACGTGGACGACGAACTCCATCGGCGTGTAGTCGTCGTTGAGGAGCAGCACCTTGTAGAGCGGCGGACGCTGCGTGCGCGTGCGGGTTTCGACGATGACGCCCGCGTCACCGTCCTCGCGGTCCTTGCCACCGGCCATCAGGGTTGGAAGGACAGGTCGCACGAAGATCGTCTACTCCGAATCGAGATGAAGGAAGTTTGCCTCGCCGACAATATAAGGAGACGCCGGGACGTGAAAAGGGCGCGGCCGTGACAGATCGGATAGAGACTGTCGGCTTCGACGCCGACGACACGCTCTGGCACAACGAGCGTGCCTTTCGCATGACGCAAGAACGGTTCGCCGATCTGCTGGCGGACCATGCCGAAAGCGGAAACCTCATGGTCGAACTCGACAAGTCCGAGCGCCGGAACCTGGCGCGCTATGGATTCGGCGTGAAGGCCTTCGTGCTCTCGATGATCGAGACCGCGCTCGATGTCACTTCCGACGGTGTGCCCGCCCCGGTTATACGCCAGCTCATCGAGGCCGGCCATGAGATGCTGGAGCACCCGATCGATCTGCTCCCCCATGCGCACGAGGCGGTGAAGGCGCTGGCGGGTGAGCGCTTCCTGATCCTCATCACCAAGGGCGACCTTCTCGACCAGGAGCGGAAGCTGGCACAATCAGGCCTTGGCGAGCTGTTCGATGCAATAGAAGTCGTGTCCGACAAGACAGCGAACATCTATCGCGAGGTGTTGTCGAGGCACGGCCGTCAAGTCGAGCGCGCGCTCATGGTCGGAAATTCGCTCCGGTCGGACGTGATACCGATGATCGAGGCGGGCGGCTGGGGCGTCCACGTACCTCATGAACTGACCTGGTCATACGAGCAGGCGGAGGCCCCGATGGCGCACCCGCGGTTCCGCGAGATCGGGACGCTTGCAGACCTCGTGCCGCTGATCGAGGGTCTTTCCACACATGATGTCGTGCGCTCCTGACGTATTCCGCGCGAAATCTGGGGTGTCACCAATGAAGAACACCTGGCAAGCCCATGAAAGTTGCTGCTTTTTCGCGCCAGAAACTTGTGCTAGGCACCGTGTCGCGGACGGGGCGAAGATCCCGCTGCGAGAGGCAGTAGAAGGGCAAATGACGTGCAGCTACGTCTTGTTCGGCCGAACAGAGCCGGCCTGGTTTTCCTCGCAGTCTTCGTCTTCATCCTCCTGCCGCTGGCAGCGGCCCGAGCGGCGCCCTATGCCGCGATGGTGATCGACGCGCGCACGGGCGAGGTCGTGCATTCCCGGAACGCCGATACGCGGCTGCATCCGGCCTCCCTTACCAAGATGATGACGCTCTACATTGCCTTCGAAGCGGTCGAGCGGGGCGAGATCGGGCTCGATACTCCGGTCAAGATCTCGTCTTTCGCGGCAGCGGAGCCGCCCTCGAAACTGGGTCTGCGCGCGGGGCAGACGATCCGCTTTCGTTATTTGATCCGCGCTGCCGCCGTGAAGTCCGCCAACGATGCGGCGACCGCGATCGGAGAGGCGCTCGAAGGCTCCGAGGCAGCCTTCGCGAGGCGCATGACGAGGACGGCGAAGGCCCTCGGCATGACCCGCACGACGTTCAAGAACGCGCATGGCCTGACCGAAGAGGGTCATCTGTCAACGGCGCGCGACATGACGACCCTTGGGCGACGGCTCTTCTACGACTACCCGCAGTACTACAATCTCTTCTCGCGTCGCTCGACCGATGCCGGCGTGCGGACGGTTGCGAACACCAACCGGAAGCTGCTTGCGGCCTATCGTGGCGCTGACGGCATCAAGACGGGGTATACGCGCGCTGCCGGCTTCAACCTCGTCGCTTCGGCAGAGCGCGGAGACAAGCGGGTCATCGCGACGATGTTCGGCGGCACCTCCGGCGCTGCGCGGAACGCTCGCGTTGCTGAACTCCTCGACATGGGCTTCGGACGGGTTCCGACTCAGGTGGCGGAGGTAGTCCCGCCGGCGCCGTCCTACGCCAAGCTCGCAGTCGCAAACAGCCCGCGACCACCCGTGAATCCCCGGCGCGTCGCCGCCGTAATTGTAGAGGATCAGCCCACGGTCGCGCCGGATGCGGTGACTCTGGCTCTCACCGAGGCAGTCGCAGACCCGGCCGTACCCACGGTCGAGCCCATTCTCGCCGACGAAGCGGTGACGCTGGCCCTGCTCGCCGACGAAGCTGTCGATACAGCGCCTGAAAAGGACGAGGAGGTCACCGCCGCCCTCGCAGCCGCAATCGAGGAGGCGGTGGCGGAGGAGCCGGCCAGCGCGGATGGCATCACGCCCTTGCGCCCAGCCGCGCGGCCTAGCGACGAGACGGCCGCCGAGTTGGCCGTTGAGGCGGTGGACGTGTCGGCCGTGCCGCAAGAGCCGGCGCAGGACGTCGTCACCCGCCTCTCAACGTCGGGTGGGCGGCACTGGAGCATCAATATCGGCCGGTTCTCGTCGCGCTACGAGGCGGAGCGGGTACTGCTGCAGACCGCCCTCGGCGAGATCGAGACGCTGGACGAGGCGCTTCGCAAGGTCGTGCGCAAGCCGACAGGATTCGATGCGAACTTCGTGGGCCTCAGTCAGGGGCAGGCACAGCTCGCATGCGCCCGGCTGGCGGCGCGAAACCGCGACTGCACCACGATCGGACCCGGCTGACGCTCAGGCGGCGTTCGTGGCCTTGCCTGCGAACGCGGCGGCCATGAGCTGCCGCGTGTACTGCGTCTGCGGTGCATCGAAGATTGCCTCTGCGGACCCGGCCTCGACGATGTCGCCCTCCTTCATGACGATGACCTGGTGGCTCAGCGCGCGGACGACCTTCAGGTCGTGGCTGATGAAGAGGTAGGCGAGCCCGTAGCGCCGCTGCAAGTCCCGCAGCAGTTCGACGATTTGAACCTGCACCGTCATGTCTAGGGCGCTCGTGGGCTCGTCCAGCACGACGAGCTTCGGCCGCAGGATCATGGCGCGGGCGATGGCGATACGCTGCCTCTGCCCGCCGGAGAACTCGTGCGGGTAGCGGTCCATCGTGTCTGGGTCGAGGCCGACTTCGCGCATGATGTCGGCGACCATCTCGTGCTTCTCAGCCCGCGTATGGCGACCGTGAACGCCCAAGCCTTCGGCAATGATCTCCTCGACCGTCATGCGCGGACTAAGGCTGCCATATGGGTCCTGGAAAACGATCTGCATGTCGGCACGCAGCGGGCGGAGCTTGCTGGTCTTCCATCCCTGGATGTCACGGTCGAGAAACACCACCGGGCCTTCCGAAGAGATCAGCCGCATGATGGCGAGCGCAAGCGTCGTCTTGCCGGACCCACTCTCGCCCACGATTCCCACTGTCTCACCACGGCGCACCGACAGGGTCGCCGCATTGACCGCCTTGATGTGGCCTACCGTACGCTTGAGCAGGCCGCGCTGGATCGGAAACCAGATGCGCAGGTTGTCGGTCGAGGCCACGACCTCCGCGCCTTCAGGTACGGGGGCTGGATAGCCTGTGGATTCTGCCGAAAGGAGCATCCGCGTGTAGCGATGCGACGGATGCTCGAAGATCTCGCGCGTGCTTCCGCGCTCGACGATCTCGCCGTCCTTCATGACGCAGACCCGATCGGCGATGCGCCGCACGATCCCGAGGTCGTGCGTGATGAACAGCATCGACATCCCGAGGTCGCGCTTGAGCTCGGCGAGAAGCTCGAGGATCTGCGCCTGGATCGTCACGTCGAGCGCCGTCGTCGGCTCGTCCGCTATCAGCAGGTCCGGCCCGTTCGCCAGCGCCATGGCGATCATCACGCGCTGCCGCTGCCCGCCAGAGAGCTGGTGCGGATAAGCCGACAGCCGGCTTTCCGGATCGTGGATCCCGACCCTGTGCAGCAGATCGAGGATCCGCTCTCGCGCTGCGGCGCCGGTGAGCCCCTGGTGCAAAAGCAGCAACTCCGACAGCTGCTTCTCGAGCGTGTGCAGCGGGTTGAGCGAGGTCATCGGCTCCTGAAAGATGAAGCTGATGCGGTTGCCGCGTATTTCGCGCAGCTTCGCGTCACTCGCGCCCACCATCTCGTTGCCGTCGAAGACGACGGAGCCCGAAAGGCGTGCGCTGTCGGGCAGCAGCGACACGGTGGAGAGGGCCGTCACGGACTTGCCGGACCCGCTCTCACCGACCAGCGCGACCGTCTCACCCCGCCTCACGTCATAAGATACCCCACGGACGGCGTGGCTCATGGCCCCGTCTTGGCTGAACGTCACCTGCAGGTTGCGGACACTGAGGACGTTGTCGGTCATTCGGCGGCCGTCTTCTTGGCGTGTTCCGCGGCGATCATCTCGTCGGCCGCATGCTCGGCCTTCGATCCGCCGGAGAATGTCTTGCGCGGATCAAACGCGTCGCGGACGCCCTCGAAGATGAAGACCAGCAGAGAGAGCATGATGGCGAAGGTGAAGAACGCGGTGAAGCCGAGCCATGGCGCCTGCAGGTTCTGCTTGGCCTGCAGGGTGAGTTCACCGAGCGAGGGTGCCGAAGACGGCAGCCCGAAGCCGAGGAAATCCAGCCCCGCCAGCGTCGAGATCGTGCCGGTGATGATGAACGGCATCAGCGTCAGCGTCGCCACCATCGCGTTCGGCAGCATGTGGCGGAACATGATGACCGTGTTCGACACGCCAAGCGCGCGCGCTGCCCGCACATATTCGAAGTTCCGCGCCCGCAGGAATTCCGCTCGCACGACACCCACGAGAGCGGGCCAGCCGAACAATGCGGTGAGAAAGACAAGGAGCCAGAAACTTCGCCCCAGGATCGCGAACAGGATGATTATGATGTAAAGTTGTGGGGTGGACGTCCAGATTTCGATGATCCGCTGGAAGATGAGGTCGAGCCACCCCCCGAAAAAGCCCTGAACGGCTCCGGCAATGACCCCGACGACGGAGGCAATGGCCGTCACCATCAGCGTGAACAGGATGGACAGGCGGAAGCCGTAGAGAACGCGTGCCGCTACGTCGCGCGCGGTGTCGTCGGTGCCGAGGATGTGCTTGCCGTCAGGCGCCGACGGCGCGGCGCCGTCGATGTCGTTGATCGTGTCGTAGCTATAGGGGATCGGCGGCCAGAGCATCCAGCCCTTCTCGATGTTCTCGCCGTTGACCTGCCCGTCCTGCGCGTCCTCGATGATCCCCTCCGGATCATCGAAGCAGTCGACGAGCCCGCCCGAGATGATCAGGCATTGCACCTCGATGTCGGCATAGACCGCCTCGGTCCGGAAGTCGCCGCCGAACGCCGTCTCCGGATAGAAGTTGAAGATCGGCGTGAAATACTCGCCGCGATAGTTCACCAGGATCGGCTTGTCGTTGGCAATGAACTCGGCGAACAGCGACAGACCGAACAGGATGCTGAAGACGATCAGCGACCAGAAGGCCCGTCCGTTGCGCCGAAAGTTGCGCCAGCGCCGCTGGTTGAGCGGCGAGAGTGCAACCCGCTTGCGGCGCGGCTGCGGCAGGCGCTGGGCTTGCTCGAGATTCGTCATGTCTCGCGGCTCTCGAAGTCGATGCGCGGGTCGACGAAAACGTACATCATGTCGGACAGAATGCCGACTACAAGGCCGATGAGCCCGAAGAAAAATAAGGTCCCGAAGATCACCGGATAGTCCCTCGCCACCGCCGCCTCGAAGCCGAGCCGGCCGAGCCCGTCGAGCGAGAAGATTGTCTCGATGATGAGCGAGCCGGAGAAGAAGACGCCGATGAAGACCGAGGGAAAGCCCGCGATCACGATCAGCATGGCGTTGCGGAAGACGTGCCCGTACAGCACCCGCGCCTCGGTCAGGCCCTTGGCCCGGGCCGTGACAACATATTGCTTGCGGATCTCGTCGAGGAACGAGTTCTTGGTCAGCAAAGTCAGCGTCGCGAAGGCCGAGATCGTCAGCGCCGTCACGGGAAGCGCGATGTGCCAGAAGTAGTCCGCGATCTTGCCGATGAGCGACAGCTGCTCCCAATTGTCGCTTACGAGACCGCGGAGCGGGAAGATCTGGAAGTACGAGCCGCCGGCGAAGAGCACGAGCAGAAGGATGGCGAACAGGAATCCCGGGATCGCATAGGCGACGATGATCAAAGCGGACGTCCAGGTGTCGAAGGTCGAGCCGTCCTTGACCGCCTTGCGAATGCCCAGCGGGATCGAGATGACGTAGGCGATGAACGTCGACCAGAGACCGAGCGAGATAGACACCGGCATCTTCTCCAGCACGAGCTCCACCACGCTGATCGAACGAAAGTAGCTCTCTCCGAAGTCGAGCCGGATGTAGTCCCACATCATCAGGAAAAAGCGCTCGACCGGCGGCTTGTCGAAGCCGAACTGCGCCTCGAGCTCGGCAATGAAATCCGGCGGTAGACCTCGGGCGCCCGCATAGCCCTCGTTCCCGCCACCGGAATCGAACGTTTCGGAGCCGGTGCCGGCGATCCCTTCGAAGACGTCGCCCTGGCCTTCCAGCTGGGCGAGGATCTGCTCGATGGGACCGCCAGGGACGAACTGGGTCAGGACGAAGTTGATGACCATGATCCCGAAGAGCGTCGGGATCACCAGCAGCAGCCGTCGGAGGATGTAGGCGCCCATTGGCTCAGAGCGCGCCCTTGGCCTCAAGCGCGGCAAGCTTGTCCTGATCCACCCACCAGAAATCGAGCACGCCCAGAGCGTAAGGCGGCAGCGGCTCCGGATGCTCGTAGATGTCGTAGTAGGCGACGAAATACGCGTCGTTGTACCATTGCGGGACCCAGAACCGCTTGGACCGCAAGACGCGATCAAGTGCCTTGACCGCCGGCGCGAGGTCTTCCTGCGTATCGGCGCGCATCACGACTTCGATCAGTCGGTCGACGGCGGGGTCGCTCACCCCGGCCGAGTTGAAGACGTCGTCAACACCTTCGGAGGCAAAGTACTGCTTCAACCCGCCGCCCGGCTCGTAGGACATCGGGAACTGGTCGGTGAACACGTCGAAGTCGTGCGCCCGCGTCCGGTCGGTGAACTGCGCCGGGTCCACCCTGCTGTAGCCCGCGTCTACGCCCAGCGCCTTGAGGTTCTGGACGTACGGGTTGATCACGCGGTCGAACGTCGGACTGTCCTCGAGAAGCTCGACCTTGAGCGTCTGCCCGTCCTTGCGCCGCAGTCCGTCATCGCCGACGACCCACCCTGCCTCTTCCAGCAGGCGCGACGCGCGCCGCATGTTGCCCCGGTCGAGCTGGCGGCCCGGATCGCTCTCCGGCGCCATCACGGCGGGCTCGGAGAGGATGAACTCGTCGAGAAGCCCCTCCTCGACCAGCGGGCGCAGGATCTCCAGTTCGGCCTCCATCGGCGGACCCTCGGCAGCGAGGTCGGTGTTCTCCCAGAAGGAGTGGATGCGGTCGTAAAGGCCGTAGAACAGCGTCTCGTTCGACCACTCGAAGTTGAACATGAGCTGCAGTGCCTCGCGGACGCGCGGGTCCTGGAACTTTCCGCGGCGGAGGTTGATCGCGAAGGACTGTCCCGTGGCTATCGTACCGTCCGGCAGCTCCGTCTTGACGATGGTGCCGTCGTTCACGCCGGGAAAGTCGTAACCGGTGGCCCACGTCTTCGACGAGTTCTCGGTACGGAAGAGGTACGCGCCGGCCTTGAAGCCTTCGAAAGCCGCATTGCTGTCGCCGAAATACTCGATCCGGATCGTGTCGAAGTTGTTGCGGCCGACATTGATCGGCAGATCGGCACCCCAGTAGTCGGGGTTTCGGCGGTACACGATGCGTTGGTTGATGTCGTAGCGGTCGAGAACGTACGGGCCGGTGCCGACGGCGGGTTCCAGACGGCTTTCGTCGAGGCCGGCGTCGTTTTCCACGAACCAGGCCTCCGAGAACACAGGAAGACTCCCGGCGAGTTGGATGCGGTCGCGCGCGGGCGAACCTTCGGTGAAGTTGAAGCGGATACGATGTTCGTCGAGCACCTCTGCCCTAGCGATCGTCTGCGGAAGGACCGCGCGGAAAGACGGCAGGCCCTCGTCACGCAGGATCTCGTACGTGAAGAGCACATCCTGCGCCGTCATCGGAGTGCCGTCCGAGAATGTCACCTCCGGACGCAGGTTGAAGATCACCCAGTCGCGGCTCTTAGGGTACTCGATCGTTTCGCACAGAAGACAGTAGAGGCTGCCGATTTCGTCAGCGGGCGCGACCATCAGAATCTTCGAAGAAGATCGTGGCGAGGTAGCCGGCGCGCCCCTTGGCGGTGTAGGGGTTCATGCTGTCGAACGTGCCAAGCCATGACAGCGACATCTCCCCGCCCTTCGAAGCGTCCGGATTCACGTAGTCCAGGTGCTCGAAATCCGCAGGATACTTGAGGTCGCCAAAGGTCGAGATGCCATGGCTGACGATCGTGTCGCCGCTCGCATCGACGGTCTGGGCCACCGCCCAACCACCGCTCAGACACAGGGCAACGAGCGTGAGACCAAGACGACTGGTTCCGGCGTGACTCATTCACCTCTCCCAAGGACGGCTGCAGGATCACCTAGGCTAATCGTCGTGAAGTCGAACCCGCAAGCCTGACGGCCCTCAACATCGGGTGAGTGGTCAGCGAGCGGCGTCAGCTTCCCGCAGTCTCGAGATACGCGATGAGGTTCGCCCTGTCCTCGATGCTGGCGAGACCGTTGTACGTCATCTTGGTCCCGGGAGCCCAGTCCGAAGGCCCCGCGAGAAACGCGCTCAGGTTCTCGGGTGTCCAGTCGCCGCCGTGACCCGCTAGCGCGTCGGAGTAGGCATAGTCGGAGACCGTGGCGATCTGGCGACCGACGACGCCATCGAGATGCGGGCCCGTCGCGTTTGAACCGTCGAGGCGGTGGCAAGAACTGCATTGACGGAACACGCGCTCTCCCGCGCCGGCATCGGCCGCCGCGAACACCTCCTCGAACGGCGGCTCCTCGCCCTCCGTCGCTTCTTCTGAAGCGTCGCCGTCGTCGACCGGGATCAGGTACGCCTGCTCGCCCTCTCCGTGGCCGCCGACGTGGTAGATCAACTCGGCCACCCATCCACCGAGCAGAAACACGAGCAGTGCGCCGCAGAAGCCGCCCACGATCTTCACGCCGGTCATTGTGTCGAACATGTCGCGATCCGTTCTGCCCTCATTCCGAGCCCTACTAGCCGCTTCCCGGCGGGCGGTTCAAGCGATATGAGCCGCGACCAAACGCGCAAAAAACTCTGGGGGGGACAAGCGCATGGGCCGACGCATCGCCTTTCAGGGCGAGCCTGGGGCATATTCACATCAGGCGTGCCGCGAGACTCGGCCCGAGATGGAGCCCCAGCCCTGCCGCACGTTCGAGGACGCGATCGAGGCCGTTCGCAAGGGCGATGCCGAGCTTGCGATGCTTCCGGTCGAGAACTCGACCTATGGCCGGGTCGCGGACATCCACTCCCTCTTGCCGGCCAGCGGACTCCACATCGTCGCCGAGTCTTTCGTGCGGGTGCACATCAACCTTCTGGCCGTCAGAGGAACAAGGATAGACCAGGTCAGGACTGCCCTCAGTCACACCGTGCTGCTCGGCCAGTGCCGAGACTTCCTGCGCGAACACGGAATACAGCCCGAGGTGGGCGCGGATACGGCTGGATCGGCCGAGGAAATCGCGCGCCTCGGCGACCCCGCCCGTGCTGCCTTGGCGAGCGAACTCGCGGGCGAGATTTATGGTCTCGATATCCTGGCGCGCCACATCGAGGATCACACCCACAACACCACGCGCTTTCTGCTAATGGCCCGAGAGCCGGATTTCAGCCGGCGCGGCAAGACGGGGATGATCACCTCCTTCGTGTTTCGGGTGCGCAACATCCCCGCCGCGCTCTACAAGGCGATGGGCGGCTTCGCGACGAACGGCGTCAACATGACCAAGCTCGAGAGCTACATGGTCGACGGCAGCTTCGCCGCGACGCAGTTCTATGCCGACATCGAGGGTCATCCCGACGACCGCAACGTGCGGCTTGCGCTCGACGAGCTTGACTACTTCACGACAAACGTCTCGCTGCTCGGGGTCTATCCGGCCGATCCTCGGCGTCGCTAGGCACCTGCCTCGATCTCTTCCGCGAGCTTTGCCAGGGCGCTCTCGAGCCGACCCACAAGGACCGGGCGGGCGAAGTTCAGCGTCTGCATGACCATGCGGCCCGCGAGACCGCGCCCCTCGAGGGCCAGCGCGACCGAGAGGACGCTACCGGCGCCGTCCTCCGCGATATCGATTCGCGCGCTGCCGGAGACGCCACGTGTCGCGACATTGGCGGTATAGCCTTTTGGGGGCTCGACCGTCACGACGGCGAGATCCACTTTGTAGGAGAGGCCCTTCCACTCGACTCCGATCCGCCAGGCGGGCGGGTCGTCGGCCAAGCGATCGACGGGTATGCCTCGGCGCTGCGCCCGCGCCTCGAACATCTCGAAGTCGGCAAGACGGGCAAAGACGGCGTCGGGCGACGCGGCGACGCTTTGCACGGCCTCGATCCGCATCATTCGAGCCGGTCCGCCAGCCACGCCTCGATGAGAAACCTCGCTATCGCGCCAGGACGCGCAGGAAGGATGTCTGGGTGCGTGCCTGCGAGAGCGTCCACGGCATCCTCCCTCGTAAGCCAGCGCGCATCTTCAAGTTCCACCGGATCGAGCGTGATCTGCCGGTCGAGCGCCTCGCCTCGGCAACCGACCATCAGCGAAGTCGGAAAAGGCCACGGTTGCGAGGCGAGATACGAGACAGCGCCAACCCGGATGTTTGCTTCTTCCAGCACCTCCCGTCGGACGGCGGCCTCCAGTGTCTCTCCGGGCTCCACGAACCCCGCGAGCAGGGAGTACATCCCCTGCGGCCATCCCGGAGAGCGTCCGACGAGCACCGAATTCCCCTCCGTGATCAGCATGATGACTACGGGGTCGGTACGTGGAAAGTGACGTCCGCCGCAGCCGGGACAGCGGCGTTGCCAGCCGGACTCCGCCATCTCGGTGGGCCCGCCGCATCGGGCGCAGTACACGTGAGTCGCGTTCCAGCCGAGCAGCGCTTTCGCCGTCGCTGCCAATTCCGCGTCCCGCGGCGTCAGGCGTGTCATCCAAGCGCGCAGTTCGGCAAAGACGCCGGAATAGTCCGGATGCACCTGCTCGGAGGGGTCTAGGAAGGCGCCGAGCGAGGACGGCACCTCCTCCGGCTCCCAATCCGAGAGATCGCGGGCGAAGAAAGCGGCGTCTCCGTCACGCCCCAGAAAGACGTCTGTCCCCGGGATGAGGTCTGCCTCGCTCCAGGCCAGGGCATCTCCGTCCATCAGCGGCTTGCCCCGCCACATCGGCAGGATACGTGTGCCGTCGTTCGGCGGTTCGGCTCTCAGATGAGCCGCGCGGTCGATCCCACAGCCCCCGAACGTCACACTTTCGGCAGTTCGCATCCGCACTCCCCGGCTCGGTCGAGCCGCACTTGACCACGGCCTGCGGGCCAATGCCACAGACGCTCTGCCGATCACAACTGCGGGACGAATTGACCACCAGGGCCGCGAGACCCAACAGCGGGTCTTGTTCCGCGACCGGAAGGGCTGCGATGATGGCGGTCGTATTCCGCAAGATCCCATGAGGCCGCCATGTCCGTACTCCCCCCGATGAGCAGGCGCAGCTTTCTCACAACCAGTGCTGCCGCCGGCACCTTCACGGTGCTCCACCCCTACTCGGCGAGGGCGCAGGCGGGGCAGGTCCATCTTCGATTGATGGAGACGACGGATCTCCACGTGCACGTCTTCCCCTACGACTACTACTCCGATCGGCCGATCGACACGGTGGGCCTGGCGCGAACCGCCGCCCACATCGCCGACATCCGCGCCGAGGCGACGAACTCGATGCTTCTGGACAACGGCGACTTCCTCCAGGGCAATCCGATGGGCGACTACATCGCCTATGAGCGCGGCATGAAGGAGGGCGACATGCACCCCGTCATCACCGCCCTGAATACTGTCGGCTTCGATGCCTCCACGCTCGGCAACCACGAGTTCAACTACGGCCTCGACTTCCTGATGAAATCGCTCGCCGGCGCCGAGTTCCCCATCGTTTCCGCCAACGTGCTGACTTCCAAGGGCGCCACCGCGCGCGAGGACGAGACGCTGGTGCCGCCCTACGTCATCCTCGACCGCGAGCTCACCGACGGGGCCGGGCAGACGCACCCGATCCGGGTGGGGATCATCGGCTTCGTCCCGCCTCAGATCATGAACTGGGACCGGAAGCACCTCGAGGGCAACGTTCAGGTCCGCGACATAGTCGAGGCGGCCGAGCAGCTTGTCCCGCAGATTCGTGAGGACGGCGCCGACATCATCATCGCCCTCAGCCACTCTGGCATCGGCGGCCAGGAGCATGTCGAGATGATGGAGAACGCGTCCGTCCCCCTCGCCCGCGTCCAGGGCATCGACGGCCTGATGACCGGCCACAGCCACCTCGTCTTCCCGTCACCGGACTATGAGGGCTTCCCCGGCACCGACATCGCCGCCGGCACCATCGAGGGCAAGCCCGGCGTCATGGGCGGCTTCTGGGGCAGCCATCTCGGCGTCATCGACCTGATGCTGGAGCGTGACGGCAACGCTTGGCGCGTCGTCACCACCGAAAGCTCCACCCGCCCGATCTACGAGCGCAACGAAGACCGGGAGGTCATTCCCCTCGTCGAGAGCGAGGAGGACGTGCTGTCCTCCGTCCGCGACGTCCACGAGGCGACCCTCGAATACGTCCGCCGCGCCGTCGGCAAGACCGCGGCGCCGCTCTACTCCTACTTCGCCCTCGTCGCCGACGACCCTTCGGTGCAGATCGTCTCCAATGCGCAAACCTGGTACATCGAGCAGATGATGCAGGGGACAGAGTACGAGGACCTGCCGATCCTCTCCGCCGCCGCCCCGTTCAAGGCCGGGGGTCGCGGCGGCCCGGACTACTACACCGACGTTCCCGCCGGCGACGTCGCCATCAAGAACGTGGCCGACCTCTACCTCTACCCCAACACCGTCCGCGCGGTGAAGGTGACCGGCGCGCAGGTCAAGGACTGGCTTGAGCGCTCCGCCGGCATGTTCAACCAGATCGACCCCGGCGCCACCGACGCGACACTGCTCAACCCCGACTTCCCGTCGTACAACTTCGACGTCATCGACGGGGTCGAATACCAGATCGACATCAGCCAGCCGTCGAAATTCGACACAGACGGCAACGTTATGAATCCCGAAGCCAACCGTATCGTGAACCTGACCTTCCAAGGGGAGCCGATCGACCCGGCGCAGGAGTTCATCGTCGCCACAAACAACTATCGCGCCTCTGGCGGCGGCAGCTTTCCCGGCGCCGACGGCTCCACCGTCGTGTTCGAGGGGCCGGACACCAACCGCGACGTCATCGTGCGCTATATCGTCGATCAGGGTACGATCGAGCCGTCCGCCGACGCGAACTGGCGCTTCGCCCCGATGGACGACACGACCGTCCTCTTCGATACGGGTCCCAACGCCTCGCGCTACGTGGCCGACATCGAGGGGGTCGACATCGAGGAGACAAGCGACATCGTCAACGGCTTCTCTCGCTTCCGCATCAGGCTCTGAAGCAGCGCCTCTCCCATGCGGTACCGGAACGGCCTTGCAGACACGCCAAGGCCGGCGATCCGGCGGCACTTGCCGTCCTGCTTCCGCGGAGGTCGACCCGGCGGCCGGACGGTTGGTCATCTGTGGTGTGCGGGAACCCGGACCAAATGCAATGACGCCAGCGCGCGCAAGCATGAGATCGGCGAGACTGCGGCAGCGGACACGTGAGCCAATTGGAGATCGAGAGCTTTGCAGGGTCCGAAGGCTTCGACGCCGCGCGGCGCATCGCCGCCCTCGATCCCGTCCGCGACGCGCGAGAGATCGCGTTCCTGCTCGGCGCCTACGCGTTCGCATGGGATATCGAGCGTGCACTCGAGTTTGCGCTGTTTCGCACCTACGCCGTTCCGTCGATCTCGAGCCTGCTCGCACGCACCGGAGAGTTCGAGCGGCGCACCCGCAGGCGCTATGACGACACCGAATTGATCCTGGCCGAAATTCAGCAAAACGGCTTCGAGCACGAACGCGGGCAGGCAGCGCTGGCGCGCATGAACGAGATGCACGGACGCTACCGCATCGCGAACGAGGACATGGTCTACGTCCTGTCGACGTTCATCTGCGAGCCCATCCGCTGGATCGACCGTTTCGGACGGCGGCCGCTGACCTCGCACGAGCGGGAGGCGTGGTTCCAATACTACCGGCAACTCGGCCAGGCGATGCGGATCGCCAACATTCCGGGATCGCTCGACGAGACCGAAGTGTTCAATCGCCAATACGAGGCACAGCGCTTCTGCTTTGCCGAGACCAATCGCCGGATCGCGACGTTGACGACGGATCTCCTGATCGGATTCTACCTGCCGCGACGTCTCGTCCCTATAGGCCGACCTGTCGCCCGCGCGGTAATGGACGCGCCCCTGCGAGTGGCGATCGGATTTTCCTCATCCCCGCGATGGGTCGAAACGATCGTCCTGCCCGCTCTCGCGGCACGCGCGGCCCTGCTTCGCAAGCTGCCGCGACGCCGCCGCCCACACCTCCTGACCAGAGTCAGGCGGCCGACCTACCCGCGCGGATACAGGATCGAGGACTTGGGAACGTTTTCAGGCCGGCAAGAAACAGGGTGAGAGGCTGGACACGACCCAGGCGGAATTCGTTACGGCTGCTTCCTTCCGGACCTGACCGGGTTGGCGAAGTGCCTGCCCGCACCAACCTCTCGGTGCACGAGTTAGCATCGCGACCGGTGTCTCGCAAGATCGGCGTCTGACACATCCGTTGCGCTCCAGCTTTCCAGTCATAGTCAAGGACAGGAAAAGCGATGCAGGATCTCGCAAGCCTCACGATCGCGATCAACCTAAGGAAGCTCTGAAGAACCTCGGCATCGGGCGGTGATCTGGTAGTCTGGCGGCGACCTTGATGGAGCCGCCCTCAATGAAGCAGAGCACCTTCGCGTCGTTGGCCTATGCGACGAAGAAGAAGCGCACCCGCCGCGAGGCGTTTCTCGCCGAGATGGAGGCGGTGGTGCCCTGGGCGCGTCTGACGGCGCTGATCGAGCCGCACTACCCGAAGGCGGGACCGAAGGGCGGGCGGCCGGCGATGCCGCTGGAGGTGATGCTGCGGGTCTACTGTCTGCAGCAGTGGTACGCGCTGTCCGACCCGGCGGCGGAGGGTTCAAGCGTATAGCAATCGATCCAGTGGATCGATTGTAGCGCAGAACCTCTACGACAGCGACGCGATGCGCCGGTTCGCCGGGCTCGAGCTGGGCGACGATGCGATCCCGGACGAGACGACCATCCTGAACTTCCGCCACCTGCTGGAGCGGCACGAGCTGACGCGTGCGATCTTCGAGGCGATCAACAGCTATCTTCGCGAGCGCGGCATCCTGTTGCGCGAGGGAACGTTGGTCGATGCGACGCTCATCGACGCGCCAAGCTCGACGAAGAACAAGCAGGGCGCACGCGACCCGGAGACGAGCAGCACGAAGAAGGGCAACGACTGGTATTTCGGGATGAAGGCGCATGTCGGCGTCGATATTGGCAGCGGCGTGGTCCACACGCTCGAAACCAGCACCGCCAAGGTCCACGACAGCCAGAAGTTCGACGACCTGCTTCACGGCGACGAGCAGGCGGTGTTCGGCGAGTTGCCAAGGTTGCGCCACCGGTTCGAGCAACCGCTGGCGACGGCTATGTCAGCGGAGAGCGGGAGGAAGCATTCCGCGCCCAGGGCAAGGTCCGGGGCGTGATGCGCAAGGCTCCGAAAGGCGGCAAGCTGCATCCGATCGACGAGCGCATCAACCGGATCATCGCCAGCCTGCGGGCCAAGGTCGAGCACCCGTTCCGGGTGATGAAATGCCAGTTCGGCTACCGCAAGACCCGCTACCGCGGGCTGGCGAAGAACGAGGCGCAACTGTTCTCGCTCTTCGGGCTCGGCAACCTGTTCCTGGTCCGACGACGGTTGATGGCCTGAGGCGGAGTCCGCCCGAAATCGGCCTTGCCGCCGCGCGAGCGGCACCTGATCCGCAGACCCGGGGCCGCTTGTCCCCCGCATCGCCCCGCCGAGACCCTTTCTGGCCGTCATCGCGGCCAATCGGAGCCGTTGATCAGACGTTCCCTAGCAATATTCGTCGTCTCCGCGGCCATCGTCTGGGCCGCGGGCACGCGACTCTCGGCCTATGCCGATGCGATCGCGCGGAGGACGGGCATCGGCGAGACAGTGCTGGGCGTCGTCCTTCTCGGCGGCATCACCTCTCTGCCTGTAATCGTTGTGGCCGGCACCGCCTCACTCGGTGGGAACGGCGCTCGCGGTGAACAATTTCTTCGGCGGCTTCTCGATGCAGGTCACGATCTCGCTCCCTCCTCGCCGCCTGCTTCCGTGGTCTCGGTCTGCTCTACGCCGTTCGTTATTTCTCGGGGCGGTGCAGCCGAGGGAACCTGCTGCACGTCGCGCAGATTGTTTGTGAATGAAGGACGCGCCAAAGGATCCTGACACCAAGACGCACTGGGCCGAAGAGCGGACGGACTGGGCGGAGGATCGGACGATGCTGGCGAACGAACGAACGTTCGCCGGATGGATGCGGACGGGCCTCGGCGCAGTCGCAGTGGCGCTCGGCCTCAAGGCCGTGTTCGGCGAGTTCGATCCGACCTGGGCGGCCAAGGCAGCGGCGACTGTTTTCGTGGCCGCGGCGATCCTGATCATGTGGTTTGCCCGCCGCGCCGCGGTGAAGACAGCAGCGCGAATGAGCGAGCACTCGATCAAGACGCAGACCACGCGGCGGATCACGATGGTCGCGGCGATTCTCTCGTTCGGGTCGGCGGCAACGGGCGCGATCCTCTGGATGCTCTGAGCCCGCCGCGTTAGGGTTGCCACCGTGCCCAACTCCCCCCACAGACGCCGCGATGAACGACACTGGCTATCAGGTCCTTGCGCGCAAGTACCGACCACAGACCTTTGCGGACCTGATCGGCCAGGATGCCATGGTCCGGACGCTGAAGAACGCGTTCGCCGCCGACCGCATCGCGCATGCGTTCATCCTGACCGGCATCCGCGGGACAGGGAAGACGACGACGGCGCGGATCGTCGCAAAGGGTCTGAACTGCACAGGACCCGACGGGACGGGCGGGCCAACGACGGAGCCGTGCGGCGTCTGCGAGCATTGCCAGGCCATCGCGGCAGGACGTCACGTCGACGTTCTGGAGATGGACGCGGCAAGCCATACAGGCGTCGCCGACGTCCGCGAGATCATCGACAGCGTGCGATACCGGGCGGCCTCGGCACGGTACAAGGTCTACATCGTGGACGAGGTCCACATGCTGTCGACCTCTGCCTTCAACGCACTGCTCAAGACGCTCGAGGAACCGCCGGAGCACGTGAAGTTCATCTTCGCCACGACCGAGATCCGCAAGGTTCCTGTCACAGTCCTTTCAAGATGCCAGCGTTTCGACCTGCGCCGCATCGAACCCGACGTGATGATGGCGATGCTGTCGCGCATCGCCGAGACGGAGGGCGTCAGGGTCGAGGAGGCGGCGTTGGCGCTGATCACGCGCGCCGCCGAAGGTTCCGTCCGCGATGCCCAGTCGCTTCTGGACCAGGCGATCGCGCATGGCACCGGAGAGACGACGGCCGCGCAGATCCGCGACATGTTGGGACTCGCCGATCGCGGCCGTGTCCTCGACCTGTTCGAGCTGGTCATGCAGGGCGACGCAGCGGGCGCGCTCTCGGAACTCGCACGGCAATATGCCGACGGCGCCGACCCGGTGGCAGTGCTGCGCGATCTGGCGGAAATTACCCACTGGCTCTCGGTGGTGAAGATAACGCCCGAAGCGGCGGACGATCCTACGATCGGGCCCGACATCAAGAGCCGTGGCCAGGACTTTGCGACGCGGCTCACGATGCGCGTGCTGACCCGGACGTGGCAGATGCTGCTCAAGGCGCTCGAGGAGGCCGCGGCCGCTCCCAACGCGATGATGGCGGCGGAGATGACGGTCATCCGCCTGACGCACGTCGCGGATCTGCCCGCCCCCGACGAGCTGGTGCGCCGTCTGGAGAGCGGTCCCGGTCCCCAGTCGCCTCCGCCTTCGGGGCCAGCGCCCTCTGCCGGCGCGGCGGCGGTCGAGGCGCGCGCGGCTTCTCGGAGCACGAGGAATCAGACAGCCGCGGCGCCGGCGCCGGCCCCAGCGACCGATAGTGCGCTGGCGCGCTTCGCCACGTTCGAGCAGGTGGTGGAGCTGATCCGCTCGAACCGCGATGTCGGGCTTCTTCTGGAGGTCGAGGAGACGCTGCGTCTGGTCTTCTACATGCCGGGCCGGATCGAATTCGCGCCGACCGACGACGCAAAGCCGGACCTGGCGCAGAGGCTGGGACGCCGCCTGCAGGGCTGGACCGGCGTCCGCTGGGCCGTGAGTGTGCGGGCCGAAGGCGGCGCTCCCACGATTTCCGAGCGACGCGACGCCGCTCAGGATGCCGCGCGAAAGAAGGCACAGGAACTGCCACTGGTTCAGGCGGTGCTCGAAGCATTCCCGGACGCCCGGATCACGGTGCGCGAGCCCGAGGCCGACCTGCCGGCCGACCCGGCGGAAGACGATGATTGGGACCCGTTCGAGGACTGACGCCGGGGCTTCCCCCGGCGCCTCGGCGGTGGCATCACGAGCGAAATCCAAGGAGTGAACCGAATGCTTAAGGGAATGGGCGGCTTCGGCGACATGGCCAAGATGATGAAGGCCGCGCAGGAGATGCAGAGCAAGATGGCCGAGATGCAGGAGAGCCTCGGCTCGATCACGGTCCAAGGCGAGAGCGGGGCGGGCCTGGTCAAGGCGACCGCAACCGCCAAGGGCGAACTGACGGCGCTGGAAATTGACCCGTCGATCTTCGATGCCGATCAGAAGGAGGTCGTCGAGGACCTGATCCTCGCCGCGATCAAGGATGCCCAGTCCCGCGCGCAGGAGCGGCACGCCGAGGAAATGCAGAAGCTGGGCGAGGGCCTGGGCCTGCCGCCGGGCTTCAAGCTGCCCATTTGAGGCACCGCGATGGGTGATGCCACCCGAGATATCGAGACACTGATCGAGATGATGTCCAAGCTGCCCGGCCTGGGCCCCCGGTCGGCACGACGCGCGGTTCTGCACCTCGTCCGCCGACGCGGCCAAGCGATGGCGCCCCTTGCAGAGGCGATGCGGAGCGTCGCCGATTCAGCGCGAGACTGCGCGGTCTGCGGCAACGTCGCGACCGCGGACATCTGCGACATCTGCGCGGACCCGGCGCGCGCCACGGGAGAAATCTGCGTCGTGGAAGATGTCGCGGACCTCTGGGCAATGGAGCGGACCGGCGTCTTCGGTGGACGATACCACGTTCTCGGGGGACTGCTGTCGGCGCTCGACGCGGTCGGTCCAGAGGACCTGGGGCTTCCGCGGCTCGCGCGGAGGGTGGATGAAGACGGGGTCGCCGAGATCATCCTGGCGCTTGGCGCTACTGTCGACGGGCGGACGACAGCGCACTATGTCGCCGACTTGCTTGAGGCCAGGGTCAAGGTGACGACCCTGGCCCAGGGCGTTCCGGTCGGAGGTGAGCTCGGCTACCTGGACGACGGAACCATCGCCGCGGCGCTGCGAGCGCGCGGGCGCCTCTAGGCCGCGCTGACGAGCGTGAGGCGAACTCCCCGTGTGAGGTCGTGCATCTTTACGCGCCCCGACCGAAACTTCTGGTCGAGACACGCGCGCGGCACGCCGAGCGCAGGGCATCGCGAATGGCTGAAGGAGTCGCTGTTTCCGCTCGCTCCTGTGGACGACTAGACGCCGCCCGCTAACTCCGGCACCGCCAGCGCATTGAAGCCGTAGTGGCGCAGCCAGCGCAGGTCACTGTCGAAGAACGCGCGCAGATCCGGGATGCCGTACTTAAGCATCGCGATCCGGTCGATGCCCATGCCGAAGGCGAAGCCCTGCCACGCGTCGGGGTCGACGCCACCGGAGCGGAGAACGTTCGGGTGCACCATGCCTGAACCGAGCACCTCCAGCCAGCCGTCGCCCTCACCCACCTTCAGCGAGCCGCCCTGCCACGAGCACTGTATGTCGACCTCGGCCGACGGCTCGGTGAACGGGAAGTGCGAGGCGCGGAAGCGCGTCTTAACTCGCGTCCCGAAGAAGGCTGTAAAGAACTCCTCCAGCGTCCATTTGAGGTTCGCCATCGAGATGTCGCGGTCGACCGCGAGCCCCTCGACCTGGTGGAACATCGGCGTGTGCGTCTGGTCATAGTCCGCGCGGTAGACCCGCCCCGGCGCGATGATCCGGCATGGCGCGCCGTTTTCCAGCATGTGCCGGATCTGGACCGGGCTGGTGTGCGTCCGCAGAACGTGCGGCTCACGCCCCTCGTCGGTACGGGAAAGGTAAAAGGTGTCCATCTCCTCCCGCGCAGAGTGGTGCGCAGGCATGTTGAGCGCGTCGAAATTGTGCCAGTCGGTCTCGATCTGCGGGCCCTCGGCCACGGAATAGCCAAGGTCGGCGAAGATCGCGGTAAGCTCCTCCGTAACCTGGCTGACCGGGTGGATCGTCCCCTGCGGGCGATGGCGCGGCGGTAGCGTGACGTCGAGCCACTCCGCCTTCAGCCGCTCCTCCAGCGCCGCGTTCTCCAAGGATGCGCGCCGTGCCGAGAGGGCTGCGTTGATCTCTCCCTTGAGCGCGTTGAGCCGTGGACCCGCCTCCTGTCGCTCTTCCTGGCTCATCCGGCCGAGCTCGCGCATGGCGAGGGAAACTTCTCCCTTCTTGCCGACGGCGCGGACCCGAACGTCTTCCAGCGCCGCCTCATCGGCCGCCGCAGCGATCTCTCCCAGCCACTTCTCGCGCAGGTCGTCCATGCGTCGCCCCTTCTCTCTCCGGCGCGGCCTGCTAGCCCGCCCCGACACGGCGCGCAAGCGGCCGGGTCATGCACGATGCCGGCCTCTACCAGGACTGCCGCAACGGACCGCGCGAGTCTTGTCGTCTCCCTTCATCCCCGAAACAACTATACCGGCAGAGGCGTGAGGTTGCCGTAGAGCGTCATTGTCGGGGGACGCGCAATTTCCTGCACGATCGAGAGCGGCTCCATTCGCCACGCGAGGTCTGTGAGCATCCTCGGCGATTTGATTGGAAGGATACCTTGCTCTGCGACGAAAACGCCGCCCGGAAGGCGGCGTTTGCTTGGCTGGCGCTTAGGTCAGGCCGGCAGCGCGCCCTTGGCCTGGTCGACGATGGCGCTGAACGCCTCCGGCTCGTGCACGGCGAGATCCGCCAGAACCTTACGGTCCACTTCAATCCCCGCAAGTGCGAGGCCGTTGATGAAGCGCGAGTAGGTCAAGCTCTCGTCATGCGCGCGGACCGCGGCGTTGATCCGCTGGATCCAGAGCGCGCGGAAGTTGCGCTTGCGGTTCTTGCGGTCGCGAGTGGCGTACTGGTTCGCCTTGTCGACCGCCTGCGTCGCGGTGCGGAAGCTGGTCGAGCGCGCCGAGTAGTAGCCCTTGGCGGCCTTCAGGACCTTCTTGTGGCGGCGATGGGTGACGGTTCCGCCCTTGGTGCGTGACATCTATCCGTCCTCCTCAGCGGTCGTAGGGCATGTAGGACTTGGCGAGCTTCTGGTCCGGCTCGCTCAGAACCTGGGTCCCGCGGGCATCGCGGATGAACTTGGGGCTGCGCTTGATCATGCCGTGCCGCTTGCCGGCCTGGGCGCCCATCACCTTGCCGGTGCCGGTCACCTTGAAGCGCTTCTTGGCGCTCGACTTGGTCTTCATCTTGGGCATTTCCGAACTCCTTCGGTCGAAGGGGCGCCTCGGCATGCCACATCGGCCGGCCGCCCCGGGAAACGAAGCCTGCGCTATACGGATCGCGCCACGGCCCGTTCAAGCCCCAATTCCGGGCCTATTCGGGCTCGGAGCGGTAGATCAGGCTCTCGCGGCAGGGCGCGATGCGCAGGATGTTCGTCGTCCCGGCCATGTTGAACGGTACGCCGGCGGTCACGACGATCTGGTCGGCCTCGGTGGCGAAGCCTGCCGCGAGCGCTGCACGCACGGCAGAGATCACCGCGCCTTTGAACCGGTCCTGCGGCCCGACCATCTCGCAATGGGCACCCCATGTCAGGCACAGCCGCCGCGCGGTGCCAGTCTCGGACGTCAGCGCGATGATCGGGACGTGGGGCCGCTCGCGCGCGACGAGAAGTGCCGTCGTGCCGGTCTGCGAGTAGCAGCAGATTGCCTTGATGTCCGTCGTCTCGGCGATCTCGCGCGCGGCGGAGACGATCGCGTCGGCGACCGTCGCCTTCGGCCCGCCTCTCGATGCGTCGATGACGTCGCGGTAGGTGATGTCGCTCTCGACCTCGAGCGCGACCGCATTCATCGTCTTCACCGCCTCGATCGGATATTGTCCGGCGGCGCTTTCGGCGGAGAGCATTACGGCGTCGGCGCCCTCGTAGATCGCATGGGCGACGTCGGAGACCTCGGCGCGCGTCGGAACCGGGCTCTCGATCATCGACTCCAGCATCTGCGTGGCAACGATCACGGGCTTCGCCGCCGCACGGCACTTGCGCACCAGCCGCTTCTGGATCGGCGGGACGTTCTGTACCGGCAGCTCGACGCCAAGATCGCCGCGCGCCACCATGATGCCATCGGAGACCGCCAGGATCTCGGTGAAAGACTTCACTCCTGCCGGCTTTTCGATCTTCGACAGGATCGCGGCGCGGCCCTTCGCCAGCTCCCGCGCCTCCGCAACGTCCTGAGGCCGCTGCACGAAGCTGAGCGCCAGCCACTCGACGCCAAGCTCACAGACGAACTCGAGGTCGTGCGGTCCTTTCGCTCAACGCCGCAAGGGGAAGCACGACATCGGGGACGTTCACACCCTTGCGGTTGGAAATGGTCCCGCCGACCATCACCGTGCAGACGGCGTGGTCCGGCGCCGCCTCATCGACCCGAAGACGGATCTTGCCGTCGTTGACAAGCAGCGTCGATCCGGTCTCCAGCGCCTCGAATATCTCCTTGTGCGGAAGCTGCACGCGTTTCGCGTCACCTGGCTTCTTATCGAGGTCGAGGCGAAATGTCTGCCCCTCCTCCAATTCGGCGCTGTCGTCCTTGAAGGTTCCGACGCGCAGCTTCGGACCCTGCAGGTCGGCGAGGATGCAGATCGGACGGCCCACATCCATTTCGACCTCGCGGATGATCCGGTGTCGCTCGCGGATCTCGTCGTGGCTGCCGTGTGACATGTTCAGGCGGAAAACGTCCGCTCCGGCCTCGAACAATGCCCGTATCGTTACGTAGTCGCTGGACGCTGGGCCAAGGGTGGCCACGATCTTGACGTTACGCAGGCGTCTCATCTAGCCCCCGAGGTTTCGGTCGGTCGCGAACGGTCTGACACGAAAGCAGCGCCGGTGACAACTGGTGCCCGAACGCTGGAGCGAATAGGCAGACGCGAATGCGCAAAGGGGTAGCAAGATGAGCTGGTCGCCATTCCATGTTGAGGGCGCCGAGCGGACGGGGCCCTGGCTGGTGACGTGCGATCATGCGGCCAACACCGTCCCCGAGGGGGTAATCGCAGGCGGCAGCCTCGGCATCGCCGACGAGGATATGCACCGGCATATCGCCTACGACGTTGGTGCGAAGGGCGTTGCCCGGCATCTGGCCCGGCAGCTCGGCTCTCCGCTGATCTACACCGACTTCTCGCGTCTCGTCATCGATCCGAACCGAAACACCGACGACCCGACAGTGCTGATGAAGCTCTACGACGGCACGGTAATCCCGGCCAACCGCCACGCCGACGAGGTGGAGCGGGCCCGGCGCGTCGCCTTGTGCCATCAGCCATATCACGACGCCTACGAGGATCTGGCGTCCCGACCAGGCATCGCAGTCTGCGCCGTCCACTCCTTCACGCCACAGTTCAGGGGCCGCAGCTGGCGCCCCTGGGAGGTGGCCGTGCTGTGGGCCAAGAGACGACAGGATTGCCCGACCGCTGATCGACCGCCTCCGCGCTCTCGGCCTGACGGTCGGCGACAACGAGCCGTACTCGGGCCACCTCGACGGCGACTCAATCGACCGCCACGCGTTGCAATACGGAAGGCCGAACGTCCTCGTCGAGGTCCGCAACGACCTCATCCGCGACGAGGACAGCCAGCGCGACTGGGCAGAGCGGCTCGCTCCGGTTCTTGTAGCAGCGCGCGCGGATGCCGAAGTTTGACGCCGAGGAGGACGAAACATGGACGACGCGACACGAACCGAACTCGAAGCTGCCGCCTTCCGCCGGCTGCGTGACCACCTGCGCGAACGGACAGACGTGCAGAACATCGACATGATGAACCTCGCCGGCTTCTGCAGGAACTGTCTGAGCCGCTGGTATCAGGAAGCCGCTGCCGAACGCGGGGTCGAGATGTCCAAGGACGAGGGGCGGGAAATCGTCTACGGCATGCCCTACGACGACTGGCGCGAGCGCTACCAGACCGAGGCGAGCGAGAACCAGAAGCAGGCGTTTGCGCAAGGCGGCGGAGGGCACTGAACGTCGCCGGCGGCGTACCCTGGTCCTCCTAGCGCTCCAGATCCAGCGCCGCGGCAAGTTCGGCGACAGGCGCATGAGCCCGGTCTCGGTCAGGTCGCGCCAGGAGCAAAGGCGGCGGGAGCCCTCCCAGCGCATGTCGATCTCATAGCGTCGCGCCAGCTTCGCCTCGTCACGCGGCGCCTGCGACTTGCGCTCCGCCCACGCGCGCTCGCGCTCCGCGTAGTCGGTCATCATCCGGAAGTGCAGCAGCGCCGCCCAGTCGGGTGCGAGCGGCAGGTCGGCGCCGACCATGTGGTTGCTGCCGGGGAAGCGGTAGCCCCGTCGCCACTTCACGAGCGCGACCTTCGACTTCATGCCGGCGGACTTGCCTTCGTGCATCATGAGCGAGCGGTGCAGAAGCCGGGCACCGGGACGCGGGTGCGAGGCATTGCGGAAGTCCATGGCCGCACCGAATGGCAGCGCGCTGCAGGCGTTGCCGAAAGGTCGAACGGCCCGCGCCGCGACCGACCCTGACCCGCGCCCCGCCGAACAGGATGTAGGGCGGCGTCGGCGAGGTCCGCCGCGACTTCCGCTTTGGCGGCGCCACCCAGTAGCCCTCGGCATCGAAAAGCGGATAGGCCTCGAGCAGGCGGTCATCCGCATCGTGCGCGACCTCGCCAAGCGGCCTGTCGGAATACATGTCGACCATCGGGGCGAACACCGCCCCGTAGCCTGCACGCTCCCAATGTTGCACGAGTCGCGTCAGCGGCACCTCCGGCCAGCCCGGGTAGACGAGATGTTCGTCGATGTCGGGCTCCATCACCCAGCGGCCGTCGAGGTAGTGGTCACACGGCCAGGTACGGAAGATCGGCTTGAGCTTCTGGTAGGGCTTCGCCGTGAAGAGCCGCGTCACGTCCGGCTGCGCGTCGAGATATTCGCCGGATCCGTCGGTCGACGCGTTGTCGACGACGATAAAGTGCCGCACCCCGATCTCGCGGTGGTGGCGCAGGAAGTCCGGCAGCCGGAGCATCTCGTCGTGGCAGAGGCTGACCGAGATGGGGCCGTCGGGCAGGTCGACCTGCGGCGGCGCCTCCATGTCGAAAACAGCCTCGAAGGGCATGTCGCCAATCGGCGGTTCAGATCGCATCGCGCCCACCCAAGATCTCGAGCGCGGCGGGAACGAAGCGCGATGCATAGTCGATCATCACCTGTGGCTCGGCGACCGCCTCGCGAAAGTGGACCATGGCGCCTTCGGACCGTTTCAGCGTAGCGGGGTCGCCGGAGTAGCGCTTGGGCATCGGGCCAAAATCCTGGAAAGATCGATCGAGGACCGCGATCTCCGATCGGAAGCGACGCAGGTATATCGCCTGCAGGGCGGCCTGATCGCCCGCCTCGGGCAGCATCGCCTGCGCCTCCCAAGCACGAAGGATCCGCATCGCTGCGCGACTGCCCGGATAGGCGAAGAAGCCGGCGTTGAGGCAGGTCGCGTGGCGCCAGCGCAGGCGCTCGAGAGGTGTCAGGTGTGCGAGCGACCGCGGTGTGCGCCGCAGCCGCCCGGCACTGACCCCGACGCTCAGCGGCGCGCCGCGCCTCGCCAGTTCGGCGGCCACCGGCTCCAGCGGCGCGTTCACGACGATGTCGGCGTCGAGTTTGAGGACCTGGTCGTAGTCGTCCGTCCCGAGCCAGCGGTGCAGGATCGGCATCAGCCGGCCGAGTGCATCGCCGGCGCGGCGGCTGGGAAAGTCGCGGATGTCGATTTCGGCGAACTGTGATGGTGCCTCGGGATCGAGGTTGAGAACGCGCGGGCCGACGATGTGCTCCGTCACCGGCACCGGCCAGTCCCGCTGCGCGTCGGTCAGGACGTGGATCTCATGCTCCCAGGCATGCGCGGCGAGAGAGGCGAGCATCAGACGGGCCGCGCGCGCCGTCGCGTCGCCAAAGGCGACGGTGACGACGGCGTAGCGCGGCATCAGATGGCCACCTTGAGACTCTCTTCGAGGTAGATTTCGCGCAAACGACGCGCGACCGGGCCGGGCATCCCGTCGCCGAGTGTCGAGTCATCGATCCGGACCACGGGCATGACGAAGCTGGAGGCGGACGTGATGAACGCCTCGTCCGACGCCTTCGCCTCCTCGGGCGTGAAAGCCCGCTCCTCCACCTGCATCTGCGCCTCGCGCGCGTAGCGCAACACGGCCGCACGCGTGATCCCGTGAAGGATCTCGGTGCCCAGTTCACGCGTTACGATCTTGCCGTCCTTGACGATGTAGGCGTTGTTCGATGTCCCCTCCGTCACCCTTCCGTCTTCGACCATCCAGGCATCATCGGCACCAGCCGCCTTGGCCATCATCTTGCCCATCGACGGGTAGAGCAGCTGCACCGTCTTGATGTCCCTCCGTCCCCACCGCTGGTCGGGAATCGTGATGACGCCCATTCCCTTTTCGGCCATCGGATTCTTACGGATCTGCTTGGCCTGCGTGAAGAGAACCACGGTCGGTTCTGCTTCGGGGTAGGCAAAGTCGCGGTCGGCGACGCCACGGGTGATCTGGAGATAGGCCAACCCCTCTCGCAGGTCGTTTCGCGCCAATAGCTCGCGGTGGATACCCAGGAGCTCGTCGCGCGACAGCGGATTCTTCATGTCGAGCTCGGTCAGCGACCGGGCCAGACGCGACGCATGACCATCGAAGTCGAGCAGCTTGCCGTCGATGACCGACGTCACCTCGTAGACGCCATCGGCGAAGAGAAACCCGCGATCGAAGACGGATATCTTCGCCTCGTCCTCCGGAACGTAGTCGCCGTTGACATACACGGTTCGCATGGCATCGCTCCTCAAGGGTTGGCTGTTCCTATCGTGCGGTGTTCAAGGGTTGAAGGGGGCCGGCTCGTCGACCGGCCTCAAGGGTCTCAGCCCCAGAGGCCAGGCTCGGGAGGATGCACGCCCTCGTCATCATAGAGCAGAGCGGGTGATCGATCCTTGGCCAGCAAGAGCGGCCCATCGAGGTCGGTGAATGCCGCGCCCTGCGCGACAATGACCGCGGGCGCCATCGCGAGAGACGACCCCACCATGCATCCGACCATGACGCCGAACCCTGCCTCTCGCGCCGCGGCGCGCAGCGCCAGCGCCTCCGTCAAGCCACCGGTCTTGTCGAGCTTGATATTCACGGTGTCGTACTTGCCGCGAAGACCGGGGAGCGACGCCCGGTCGTGGCAGCTTTCGTCGGCGCAGACCGGCAATGGACGCTCGAGACCACGCAGCGCCTCGTCCTCGGCCGCCGGTAGCGGCTGTTCGACCAGTTCGACGCCAAGGCGGACGAGATGCGGTGCGAGATTCGAGTAGACCTCCGCCGTCCACCCCTCATTGGCGTCGATGATGATCCGGGATCTCGGGCGCCCCCTCGCGCACCGCCTCGAGCCGGGGCATGTCGTCCGGTGTGCCGAGCTTTATCTTGAGCAACGGGCGGTCGGCGTGGCGACGCGCCGCTTCACGCATGGCGCCGGGTTCGTCCAGCGAGAGCGTGAAGGCGGTGACAAGGGGTGTCGGGACCGGCAGTCCGGCGAGGTCCCAAACGCGCGCGCCGCTGCGCTTTGCCTCCAAGTCCCATAGCGCGCAGTCCAAGGCGTTGCGCGCAGCTCCAGGTGGCGCCTCCTGCAATGCGGCTCGGTCGAGTGGAAGTGCCCCCATCTCGGCGGTGACGCTGTCCAGGGACTCGCCGTACCTGGCGTAGGGCACGCATTCGCCCCGGCCTTTGTAGGAGCCGTCGACGACGGTGGCGGTCAGGACCTGCGCCTCGGTACGGCTGCCCCGGCTGATCGTGAACGCTTGTGCGAGCGGGAAGCTTTCCCTGGCGACCAACAATTTCATGGAAGCGCGTCGACGAGCCGCGCGGCGCCCTGTCGATACGGATCGACCGTCGGCAGCCCCATGCGACCTTCTATCTCGCTCAGGCAGGCCAGAGCCTCATCGTCAGCGAGAGCCGCAGTGTTCACGGCGATGCCGGTCACGACGCAATCCGGGTTCGCAACACGCGCGAGATGCAGCGCCGTGTCCCGCAGGTCTTCGAGCGACGGAAGCCGGTAGTCGGGCAGGCCGCGCATGTGCGTGCGCGTCGGCTCGTGGCACAGCACCAGCGCATCGGGCTGGCCACCATGAACCAGCGCCATCGTCACGCCGGAATACGAGATGTGAAAGAGGCTCCCCTGCCCTTCGATCAGGTCCCAGTGATCGGCATCGTTGTCGGGCGTCAGCCACTCCACGGCGCCAGCCATGAAGTCGGCCACGATCGCGTCCAGCGGAATGCCGCTGCCGGTGATCAGAATGCCCGTCTGGCCTGTGGCACGAAACGTCGTGTTCATGTCCCGCTCGCGCATGACCTTTTCCATCGCGAGTGCAGTGTACATCTTGCCGATCGAGCAGTCGGTACCGACCGCCAGCAGCCGCTTGCCCGAGCGCTTGACGCCGTTCGCCACCGGGAATCGCTGCGCGGGAACACGAACGTCGTGGAGCCTGCGCCCATGGTTCCGGGCCACTTCCACCAGGTCCGGCTCGTCGCGCAGGAGATGATGCAAGCCCGAAGCCAGGTCGTATCCTAGAGCGATCGCCTGGCGCAGCGTCGGCTTCCACGATTCCGAAATCGCGCCGCCGCGGTTCGCGACACCGATGACCAGGGTTCTGGCCCCTTCCTGCAGACCTTCCTCGAGCGTCATGTCGGGGATCCGCATGTCGGCCTTGCAGCCGCCGAGCCGCAACTGTCCGAGCGCATGTTCGGGACGCCAGTCGCGGATACCCTGCGCCACCTTTGCGGCCAGCGGGTCGGGCGCGTCGCCCAGAAAGAGCAGATAGGGTGTTTCGATCATGCCCGGCACAATCCACGCGTCGCGCGGCGGCCGCAAGGGGTGCCCTCGGGCGCTGACACGACGTCGTGCTGCGCCGATTTCTCATGGCCAAGCATCGGCTTGCCGCGCACGAAGTCCGCCTGGAGGCCATCGCACGTTCAGGCGCGCAGTCACCGAACCGGCACAAGCCACGGCTTTCATGGTCGCGCGCCAATTCGATCAACCGTTGCGCCGTACACGGCGTTGAGACTTTGTATACGGTCCACAGACACTACGGGCGCCAAGAGGCAGGCTGAGAGCGCATGGACCGCCCGTCAGAAATCATTATCCAATACGCCAGCGCCATCGGCTTTCTCGCGGCGCTGTCCGTGCCGTACGGGCTCGCCTTGGCGCGGATCAAGGCCATCGTGCCTCGCCAGGTTGTGCTGGGCCTCGTCTTCGGAACGGCAGCGGTCCTCTCGATGTCGAGCCCCTTGCCGGTGGCCGACGGCGTCTTCTTCGATCTCAGGTCACTCCCGGTTGCGCTCGCCGGCGGCTTCGCCGGAAAGGTCGGAGCGATCGTTAGCGCCGGCATGGCCGGAACGGTGCGCTACTCGATCGGCGGCGACGGAGCTGTCGCCGGTGTGTTGACCGTTCTCATCTCTGCCGTTGCCGGCCTTGCATGGCGCGCCATCGTTGATCGTGTCGCGCTCGAGTCTCTGGCCCGCCTTGTACTACTCGGTCTGGTCAGCTGTCTTCATCTCGCGAGCCTCATCGCGCTCCCTCCGGAAGCCCTAGCCGCCGCGCTGGACCTTGCTGTACCGCTGAACATCGGATTGACGATGATCGGAGCTCTTGTCATCGGCAGCATGATCCAGCGAGAGCAGGACGTGTTCCAGAATAGTCGCGCGTTGGCGCAGCAGTCATTGACCGATCCTCTCACCGGAATCGCGAACCGGCGTGGCTTCGAGCATTTGACGCACGCGCCCAGCCCCGCGACGGTCGAGGGAAACGCGTTGCTGCTGATCGATATCGATCATTTCAAGGCGATCAATGACACGTACGGGCATGCGGCGGGCGACGTCATCCTGCGCCAGTTGGCGCTCCGCCTTTCCAACTCGGTTCGCGAAGGGGACGTGGTTGCGAGGTACGGCGGCGAAGAGTTCGCCGTGCAACTCCGCGAGCTCGATCGAAGCCGCGCCGAAGCGATCACCGAGAGATTGCGCTGCGTCATCGCGGATGAACCCTTCGTCGTCGACGATCTGGCGATCTCGGTGACCATCAGCATCGGCGTCCACTGGCAGCTCGAAGCGCTGCATGACGCCGACTGGGAGAGCGTGTTCCGCACAACGGACCGCGCGCTCTTTACGGCCAAGGCACTCGGCCGCGACCGTGTGGTCTTCACCGACACCAAGAAGAAGATGCTCCGCGCCTGAGCGATCGCGTTTGTTGCAACCGCTTCGGCGTCACGCCTATATCGAAGGCGACGCCAGCGGAGGCACCAATGAAGCACTATCTCGACTTCGAGAAATCGCTCGCCGAGATCGAAGGCAAGGCGGAGGAGCTGCGCGCCCTCGCTCGGCAGAACGAAGGCATGGACGTCGAGAAGGAGGCGGCAGCGCTTGACCGCAAGGCTGGCGACATGCTCCGCGACCTCTACAAGGGTTTGTCGCCATGGCAGAAGTGCCAGGTTGCGCGGCATCCCGAACGTCCTCACTGCCGGGCCTACGTCGCCGAACTCTTCACCGACTGGGTGCCATTGGCCGGCGACCGCGGCTTTGCAGAGGACAATGCCGTCCTGAGTGGCATCGGACGCCTGGATGGTCGGCCCGTCATGGTCATCGGCCATGAGAAAGGGCACGACACGCACTCCCGGCTGGAGCACAACTTCGGCATGGCCCGGCCCGAGGGCTATCGCAAGGCGGTGCGGCTGATGGATGTCGCGCACCGCTTTGAATTGCCGGTGGTGACGCTGATCGATACCCCGGGTGCATATCCTGGCAAGGGCGCCGAGGAACGCGGGCAATCCGAGGCGATCGCTCGCTCCACGCAAAAGTGCCTCGAAATTGGCGTGCCTCTGGTGTCGGTCGTCATCGGCGAGGGCGGTTCAGGCGGTGCAGTGGCCTTCGCGACGGCGGATCGGGTCCTCATGCTGGAGCATGCGATCTACTCGGTCATTTCGCCGGAGGGCTGTGCCTCGATCCTCTGGAAGGACGCGAACCGGACGCGGGAGGCCGCGGACGCCCTGAAACTGACGGCGCAGGATCTGCGCAAGCTCGGCGTGATCGACGGCATCATTTCCGAGCCGCTGGGCGGTGCGCATCGCGACCCCGTCGCAACGATCCGTGCCGTCGGCACGAAGGTGAGCCAAGCGATCGACGAGCTGTCGAAGAAGTCGGGCGAGATGCTCGTCGGCCTTCGGCGGCGCAAGTATCTCGACCTCGGGACAAAGAGCGAAGCGGCCTGAGCCCTACCACAACGTGCGCGCAGCCCGCTCAGGCCAGTCGGCGTCGTAAGCCTTGCCGTCGATCTCGCCGCGGGTCATCTCGGCGAGCATGCCACCCGGCGTCGGCAGTCCGACAGGAGCCGGTGCACCGGACCACAAGCCGGAGCGGGCAATGGCGCGCGCGCACTGGAAATAGACTTCGGCCGTCTCGACGACGACGACGCTCCTTGGTCTGCGCCCACCCCTCTCGAATCGGGCGAGGACATCGGCATCCGCGGTGACGAAACCTGTTCCGTTCACCCGCACCACGTTCGAAGATCCGGGCACGAAAAACATCAGCGAGACGCGCCCATCCACCACTATGTTCCGCAGGGAGTCGATCCGGTCGTTCCCGCGCCAATCCGGCAGAAGCAAAGTCCGATCATCCGCGACGCGCGCCACCGGCGCGTCGTCGCCCCGCGGCGAAGCATCCGTTCCACCTGGTCCGACGGTCGACAGCACGCAGAAGCGAGACGCCTCGATCCATGTCCTATAGCTCTCGGTCAGGCGATCCGAAACCTTGTCGAGCGCCGCGCGAACCGGATTGCCGTAGAGCGCTTCGAGCGCTGCGATGGTGTCGACTCTCTTCACGCTTGTGCCTCCAGGAGCGAAAAGCCCGCCTCTTCGAGAAGACGATCTGACGCCGTCTCGACTTCGACGCGGAGCTTCGCCATGAAGTCACCCTCCGAAAGCCCCGGTTCAATGCGTGGCAGGAATTCCACGACGGCTAGCCCCGGTCGGCGAAGCACGCCTTGGCGCGACCAGAACACGCCGACATTGGTGGCCGCTGGCACGCATGGCTGACCAAGCTGACGGTAGAGCAGCGCGGTCCCGATCTTGTAGGGGCGCGGAAGACCCGGCGCGACGCGCGTGCCCTGCGGATAGATGATCAGTTGACCCGGGCCGGTGCGCCCGGTCTCCACGTCCTTCAGCATCTTGTCGATTGCCTGGCCCCGCTTGCCGCGATCGACGGGAATGCACCCGATCCTCTTTGCGTACCACCCCAGGAAGGGCGCCCATAACAGCTCCTTCTTCATGATGAACTTCGGCCGCGGCACGGCAGAGACGATCAGGATGATGTCGAGGAAGGATTGATGCTTCGCGGCGATCAGGACCTCGTCCGACGGCGGCACACCGCGGACCTCGGTCTCAAGGCCGACGATCCATTTTGCGCTCCAGCGCACGTAGCCGCAGTATGCATGTACCGCGCGGAACGCCCAACTCTTGTCGATGATGACCAGCGGTGCCAGTGCGACGGCCATGACTGCCATCACCAGATACATCAGGACGTTGAAGACGATCGACCGGATCCACTGAACAATGTCTGAGATCATGGGCGCCGTTCCCGCGTTGACAGCGGAGCCTTACACCGAGACGTCGCAACTTGGCGAGACTGTGCGGCTTTTCGTTGTGGATCAACGAACCTATTCTCGACGACGGAGGTCCGAAAATGCTGCTTCAATGCCCGTCCTGCGGTGCCAGATACGAGATCGACGGGTCGCTGATCCCGGCCAAGGGCCGCCGTGTGCAGTGCTCGTCGTGCGACCATGTCTGGCAGGAAAAGCCGCCGGGCGACGGGCATGGCGCCGAGCCGATCGGTAGCACACCTCCCGCCTCCGCGTTGACAGCGAGCGCTGCGACAGCAGGGGTGGATGGAGACGCTGTGGCGCCTCGCCGACCGCCCCTCGCCGAGGACGTGAAGGCGATCCTGAGGGAAGAGGCGCAGCGAGAGGCGCGGGCGAGGCGCGAAAGGGGCTTGGTTCAGATCGAGCCTGGAGGGTCGGCGCCCGCGGCCAGACCGCGGCAGGCTGCAGCACATCCGGTCCGACAAGAAACCGAAGCGACGGACCGCGCCCTCAGAGAGGCGTCCGAGGAAGCCGCACGTCAACATCGCGCTCGAAGTGCCGGCCGTGGAGGATTTATCGCAGGCCTCGTCGTGGGCCTTTCTATCGTGGGCCTGGCGGCGCTGATCTACGCTCTTGCGCCCACGCTCGCCGAGGTGGCGCCCGGTGCCGGGACTGCATTGGACGCGTACGTCCGTGCTGTCGACGATGCTCGGCTTTTGCTCGATCGGGCGGTCGCACGTGCTGGGGAAGTCCTCTCGGGGAGTGGCGCCCCCTAGCTCGACCCCTAGCTCGACCGCTGGGCAATGTTCGAAGCCTTCTGAGCGACAGTTCCTAGTCAGAACCGCTCGAGCAGGCGGCGTAGATAGTCCAATTCCGCCTGCGGACGGCTCTGATCGCCGGAGCGGCGCCGTATCTCGTCGAGAAGCTCCCGCGCCCGGCGGTAGACATCCTCGCCCTGCAGCAGCTGCTCGTCGGTACCGACGCGGCCCTGCGCACCAGGGACGCGACCCAGTGGGTCACGCTGCTGGCCCTCGGCCGTTCCATAGCCACCGCCCTGCTGTCCTTGGCCATTCTGCTGCTGTTGCGCCATTTGCTCGCCGAGGTTGCGCATGCCCTCCCGCAGCGCCTCCATAGCCTCGGATTGACGATCGAGAGCACCCGCGAAGTCCTCTTCGCGAAGCGCGTCCTCCGCGCCGTCCATCGCCTCGCCCGCACGGTCGAGCGCCTCCCGCGCCGCGTCGCCTTCGGGCGTGCCGGCCCCGGGCATGCTGCCCTGCTGCCGCGCCAGTTCGTCCCTCAGCGCCTGTTGCCGGTCGGCGAGACTCTGGCCGAGATCGCCGGGTTGCTGCCCCTGACCCTCGCCTTGACCTTGACCTTGACCTTGACCTTGACCTTGACCTTGCCTGATCCTGGCCGAACTGCTCACCGGGTCGCTGACCTTGACCAGGCTGCCCGGGTTGACCCTGCTGACCTTGGCCCTGTTGCCCCGGCTGGCCCTGATCAAACTGCTCCTGCAGGTCCCCGAACGTGTCGTCGTTCAGCTCCTGTTGTTGGCGTAGTGTCTCGGCCAGACCTTGCATGGCCTGCTCGCCCGGGCTTTGGCTCTGCTGACCTTGGCCGCGGGCGATCTGCATGTTCTCCATCATCTGGCGCAATTGCTCGAGCAGGCGCTGCGCCTCGGCCATGCGGCCTTGCTCCATGAGCTCCTGAAGGCGCTGCATCATGTCGTCGAGCTGCTGGCCGGTCATCTCCTGCATCTCGCCTTCGGCGAACTCCTGCTCCTGGCCCTCCGACTGCTCGGCGAGCTGGCGCATGTAGTCCTGCATCGCCTCGCGAAGTTCCTGCATGAGATCGGCGATTTCCTCGTCCGAGGCGCCGTTCTCAATCGCTTCACTCAGCCGGTCCTGTGCGCGCCGCAGCCGCTCCAGCGCGTCGTTCAGATCGCCCTCCTCCAGAAGGAGGGCGAGGTCCCAGAGCGCGGCGGCGATCTCGTCCTGCCGCTCCTTCGTGAGCTGATCGTATCGGACGTAGTTTTCCAACCGGCGGACGATGACGCGCAGGCGGAGATAGGCGATCTCGGAGCGGAAGACGTTCTGAGGCTGGTAGCTGACCGCGCGCAGCACCTGGCCCACGCGCCGCGCGTTCTCCCGCGTCCAGAGCAGGTCACGCCTCTGCTCGGCCACGGACGCCGCGAGCGGGTCGAAGAAGCGCCGCTCGGGCAGCGTGATCGGCTCGGGCGATGTGGCACCCTCCTGCCCCGCTGCGTCGGACACCGTAAGCGTCAGGCGAACCGGCAGGCCCGCCCAAGGGTGCGTGGCGAATTCGCCGAAAAGAACCTCCGAGAAGTCGGTGCCGTCGCCGGTGAAGTCGACCGGCAGGTCGAGCACCGTCGGGTCACGCGGCTCGGGCTCCGCCATGAGGCCGTAGCGCCTGTCGGTGGCAGCGAGGTCGAGCGCGATCTCAGCGGAGCCACCGACGACGCCGTAATCGTCGGACGCCGCGAAAGGCTGCTCGAGATCGCCGGCCGCCGTGCGCTCGAGAGGCCCGTCGAGTTCGACGTCCGGCGCGGCATCGGTCAGAACGCTGACCTGCCACTCTGCGCCACCGTCGCCTTCGATGGCGAGGATGCCGCCTTCGGTGACGTTAAACTCAAGCGACGAGTCGGACGGCGGCACTGTCGGACCCTCGGCCACGGTCTGCCGCACCGTCAGCGCCCCCACCTCGCCGTAGAACCGCAGGGAGATGCGGCTGCCTTGGGGTACCCGAAGCGCGCCCGGAGGAACGTCGTTGAGGTACAAGCTGGGTCGGCCGGTATAGGCTGGCGGCTCGACCCACCCTTCCCAGACCGGTCCGGCTGCGATGTCCGCCGCGACGCCGCCGTCGGCAAGTTCGGCCATGTCCGCCACGCGCCAGAACGATCCGAACAGCGCCGCCACCACGAATGCCAAAAGCGCGGCATAGCGGAGCGCGTACGGGTCGAGCGCCGCGATCCGCAGGTTCGGCCGGGGCGCCCTCGCGCGCCGCACCCGGTCGGCCATACGGCGCACGTGCGCACGCCAGACAGCAACTGAATCGGCATCACCCGACCCGATTGCCTGGTCATCCGTAATGGCCGAGATCGGGCGCCCGGGCAGCGTCGAATCCAGGCGTTGAAGTGCATCTTCCGCAGACGGCCAGCGGAACGCCCGAAGGCCCCGCCAAAGCGTCACGCCAAGCGCGGCGAGCGAAATGATCAGCCCGAACCAGGCGACCTCGAGCGGCATGGCATCCAGCGCACCGAGCATCATCGCGGCCAGAACGGCGAGCGAGACGCTGATGAATGGCCAGAAGGAGCGCAGTCCCCGTTCGGCCGCCATGCCGATGCGGGTCAACGCCAAGGGTCGGCGCAGGCGGCGAAGTGCCTCGTGCGGGATCGGGGTGTGTCCGGTCATGCGTCCGCGCGTCGGTGCCCGATACGGAGGATACCGCGTCAGAGCCACTCGGGAATGGTATCGCGTGAGATCAATTCGTCAAACGTCGGCCGGGCACGGATTACAGCGAAGTGATCCCCCTGCACCAGGACTTCCGGCACCAGCGGTCGGGTGTTGTATTCCGAGGCCATAACAGCGCCATAGGCACCTGCGGAGCGAAACGCGACCATGTCGCCCTCGTCCATCGTCGGCAGGTGGCGGCCCCGCGTGAAAGTGTCGCCGGTCTCGCAAACCGGACCGACGACGTCGAATGGCTCCGTCTCGGCACCCACGGCAGGCTCCCGCAGCGGCACGATGTCGTGGTGCGCGCCGTACATCGCAGGCCGGATAAGGTCGTTCATCGCCGCGTCGAGGATCAGGAAGCTCCGCCCCTCGCCGCGCTTCACGTAGATCACCCGGCTGACGAGCAGCCCGGCGTTGCCCGAGATCAGTCGGCCCGGCTCGATCTCGATCTCGCACCCCAGATCGCCGACGGTGCGTCGGATCATTTCGCCGTACTCCGACGGCAGCGGCGGCGCGAGGTTCGAGCGTTCGTAGGGGATGCCAAGGCCGCCGCCGAGGTCCAACCGCTCGATCTCGTGGCCGTCGGCACGAAGCGCTTGGGTCAGGCCGGCGATCTTGGCGTAGGCCTCCTCGAACGGCGCGAGCGACGTGAGCTGGCTGCCGATGTGGACGTCGATGCCCACGATGCGAAGGCCCGCCAGCCTGCCCGCGGCCGCAAAGATTTCGCGGGCGCGCGAGATGGGTACGCCGAACTTGTCCTCCTTGCGGCCGGTGGCGATCTTCTCGTGTGTCGCCGCATCGACATCCGGATTGACCCGCAGCGTGATCGGGACAACCACTTCCATGGACCGTGCGACCTCGTCGAGCGCGGCAAGCTCCGGTTCGCTTTCGACGTTGAACTGTCGCAGACCGCCCTCGATCGCCGTCCGCATCTCGACGCGGGTCTTGCCGACGCCGGAAAAGACGATGCGATCGGGTGGAATGCCGGCTGCGCGGGCCTTGCGATATTCACCCTCGCTCACGACGTCGACGCCGGCACCGAGGTCCCCGAGCAGCTTCACCACTGCAAGATTGGAGTTCGACTTCATCGCGTAGCAGACGAGATGCGGTCCCCACGCCAGCGCCTCGTCGAAGAGGTGGAAGTGGCGCGTCAGCGTCGCTGCGGAGTAGCAGTAGAACGGTGTGCCGACGCAGGCCGCGATGTCGGTCAGCGGCACGTCCTCGGCGAAGAGTTCACCATCGCGGTAGAGGAAGTGGTCCATCAGCGTCCTCGCTTGCGGAGCCAGAGGTAGAGCGGCAGCCCGCAGGACACCCCGATGCAGAAGGTCGCGGGGATCGCGACGAGGCTGCGCCAGTCGCGGCGGCGCCAGACCTCGGCGAGGATCCAAACGGTCAGCGCGACGGCGGCGATCGTCAGGTCCCAGACGAGCCCCGTCGTCGCCGCGTTGACGTGCCAAGCGTCGATCATGCCGCCAAGATCCCATCCGTTCGCCTGGAACCACGTAACGAACCAGAACATCGGGTGGATTGCGCCCCAGACGGCGAGTGCAAGGTAGACGTGGCGCATTGCGCTCCTCGGATCGATGGGACTGGCCGTCAAGGCGTCCGGCCGAAGCAGGATTGTCTCGGAATGGCTGTCTGCTAGCTGCGGCCAGCGACCCCGATCTCCGCCGAACCTCTGACGCTGATCCCGCGCGACGCCTCCGGCTCAGGCTCGGGCTCCGGTGGAACGGGGGGGCCGTCGGCGCCGCAGCCGGATAGCGTGGCCACGATCGCGGCTATCAGCATCAGCCTAGAAACCAAAGCCCAGCCCTCCGAAGGTTCCGACGCGGTCCTCGTCCCGAACCCTGGCTGAGATGCCGTCGTCGATGCGGTAGTCGGCAACAGCCTCGTCGGCGTCGGCGGCAGCGGCCACCCGCCCGCTCTCGCCCGCGACCGCGACGTCTTCCGGTCCGGCGGCCACGGCGACGCCACCGCCTTCGCCTTCGACGACACCGCCCACGCTACATCCCGCGGCGGCAGCCAGGGCTGTGAAGAGCACGATGCGCAGTTTCATCCCAGCAGATCCCTCCATCTCGCGATCTGTTCCCGCACACGCACGGGTGCGGTGCCACCATAGCTCGTGCGACTGGCCACCGAATCGTGCACTCCGAGGACATCGAAGACGCCCTTGGTGATGCCAGAGTGGATCGCCTGCATCTCGGCGAGCTCGAGATCGCCGAGGTCGACACCGCGCCGCTCTGCCTCTGCGACGATCCGGCCGGTGACGTGGTGCGCTTCGCGGAATGGCAGGGCGAGCTCTCGCACCAGCCAGTCCGCGAGGTCGGTCGCTGTGGAGAACCCGCTCGAAGCCGCCGCCTCGAGTGACTCCCGATTGGCATTCATGTCGCGAACCATCCCCTCCATCGCCGCAAGGCTGAGCGCCAGCGCCTCGGAGGCGTCGAAGACCTGCTCCTTGTCTTCCTGCATATCCTTGGAGTAGGCCAGCGGCAGACCCTTCATCACCGTAAACAGGGCCACCGTGGCGCCGAGGATCCGGCCGATCTTGGCGCGGATCAGCTCGGCCGCGTCGGGGTTCTTCTTCTGCGGCATGATGGACGAGCCGGTGGAGAAGCGGTCCGAGAGCGTCACGAACCGGAACTGGGCGGAGGACCAGATCACCAGCTCCTCGGCGAAGCGGCTGAGATGCATGGCGCAGATCGACGCGGCGGCGAGATACTCAAGCGCGAAATCGCGGTCGCTGACGGCGTCAAGCGAGTTGCCACAGGGCCGATCGAAGCCCATCTCCCGTGCGGTGGCGTTCCGGTCGATCGGGAAGGAGGTCCCGGCGAGGGCCGCTGCCCCCAGCGGCAACTCGTTCATCCTGGTGCGCGCGTCGGCGAACCGGCCGGCGTCACGGCCAAACATCTCCACATAGGCCAGCATATGATGGCCCCAGGTCACGGGCTGCGCGGTCTGCAGGTGCGTGAAGCCAGGCATCACCCAGTCCGCTCCCGCCTCGGCCTGGTCGAGAAGCGCCTTCTGCAGCGCTTTCAGCCAAGCCTCCGCCTCGTCGATGCGGTCGCGTACCCAGAGCCGAAAGTCGGTTGCCACCTGGTCGTTGCGGCTGCGCGCGGTGTGCAGACGGCCCGCGGGTTCGCCGATCAGCGCCTTGAGCCGCGCCTCGACGTTCATGTGGATGTCCTCCAGGTCGGTGCGGAACTCGAACCGCTCCTCCGCGATCTCTGACAAGATCGTGTCCAGACCTTCCCGGATCGCGCGCGCGTCGCTATCGCTGATGATACCTTGCGCCGCGAGCATCGCGGCGTGCGCCTTCGAGCCCGCCACGTCCTGCGGGGCGAGCCGGCGGTCGAACCCGATCGAGGCGTTGATGGCCTCCATGATCGCGTCCGGTCCGGCGGCGAAACGCCCGCCCCACATGTCGTTCGCCCGGTCCATGACTACGGAGTCCCCATGCTGAAGTCCGCCGCCCTCTACACCGCGCTCATCCTCGCCGCAAACGCCGCGAGCGCGGACGCCCTCTACCTGCAGGCTGCCGCCGAGGGCGACATGCGCAAACTGACCATCCACGAGGCGCCGAGGGATGTTCCGGATGTGACGCTCAGCGCGGTCGACGGAGGCGACACGCGTCTGGCGGACTACGTGGGAAAGCCCGTCGTGCTGAACTTCTGGGCGACATGGTGCGCGCCCTGCCGAGAGGAGATGCCCTCGCTCGACCGTCTGCAGGCCGAGATGGGCGATCGGCTGGAAGTGGTGACGGTCGCCACCGGCCGCAACTCGCCCGCCGGGATCAGGAGGTTCTTCGAGGAAGAGGGGATCGACGCGCCTGCCGATGCTGACCGATCCCAAGCAGGAGCTCGCGCGGGGAATGGCGGTCCTCGGCCTCCCCGTGACGGTGATCCTCGATGCAGAAGGACAAGAGATCGCCCGGCTTACCGGCGGGGCGGAGTGGGATACGCCGGAAGCGAAGGCCATCCTCGACGCCATCGATTAGCCACCTCAGCTCAGCGCCGCCAGCTGTCGGTGGCGATGGCAGCTCGCGAGATGGTCGTTGACCATGCCGACCGCCTGCATGAACGCGTAGACGATGGTCGGCCCGCAGAAGCGAAAGCCCTCCGCCTTGAGCGCGCGCGACATCGCGCGGCTCGTCTCCGTCTCCGCCGGTACGTCCGCCATCGTCGCTCGCAGTGGCTGCAAAGGTGCGTCGTCGACGAATTGCCAAAGGAACGGCGCGAAGCCCATTCGCTCCTCGACCCTGATCCAGGCGCGCGCACCGTCGATCGTCGCCTCGATCTTGCCGCGATGACGGACGATGCCGGCATTCGACAGCAGGCGCTCCACCTCCGCGTCTCCCCAGGACGAGATGACCTCCGGACTGAAACCGGCGAAGGCCTCCCGGAACGCCTCGCGCTTCCGCAGGATCGTGATCCACGCGAGGCCCGCCTGGAAGCCGTCCAGGATGAGCTTTTCGTAGAGTGCGCGCGGGTCGCGTTCCGGTACACCCCACTCCTCGTCGTGATAGGCGACGTACACGGGGTCGGTGCCACACCAGGGGCAGCGCTCGACGTTGGACGCACTCAGCATTTTCCAGACCTTTACACTGGATTCACGTCTTGCCGCGATGGTCGCCGTCGTATCACCGCAGGCGAACAGAATGATCTTCGACGAACGCGCGATACTACAGACCTTGCCGTATGGCGACGGGGTCAGGTCGATGGTCGCCGGTGCGATCCATTCCGGCCGAGTGGACCTCGCCTTCCAGCCCGTCGTCGAGGCTGCGCGCCCGGAGCATGTCGCGTACCACGAGGGCCTGCTTCGCCTCTTCAACCCTCAGGGCGGCGTCATCCCGGCGGACCATTTCATCTCTGCCGTAGAGTCGAACGACCTTGGCCGGCGACTGGACAGGATCGCCCTGCGCCGCGGGCTGGAGGCCCTGCGCCGAAACCCCAAGTTGAGGATCTCCCTCAACATGTCCGTGCGATCGATCGGCGACAATTCGTGGCTTCTGGCGCTCGAAGAAGGCCTCGCGGCTGACGACACCCTGGCAGAGCGGCTGATCATCGAGATCACCGAACGCTCGGCGATCATGTTCCCCGGCTACGTGTCGGCCTTCATGCACGCCTTGCGTGATCGCGGGATCAGCTTTGCGCTCGACGACTTCGGCGCAGGCTACACATCATTCCGGCAGCTGCGCGATCTCAAGTTCGACATCATCAAGATCGACGGTACGTTCTGTCAGAACATCAGCGCCAACGCCGACAATCGGGTCTTGGCCGAGGCCCTGATCGGGATCGGCAGGCATTTCGAATGCGTGACCGTCGGCGAGATGATCGAGAAAGAGGAGGACGCGGCGCTGCTGACGTCCCTCGGGATCGACTGCCTGCAGGGCTGGCTCTACGGCGCGCCGGTACTTCGACCTGACTGGACCGCCGTGAACTTCGCCGCCGATCACGGCTGAACGCCCGAGCAGTTGCCCTCCCTCCTGCCCCGGCCTAGAACCGGGGGCGACCGCCGCGTCCGGCGCGGCAGATCGCCATCAAGGAGGATCCCCATGACCAACGTCGTCATCGCCTCGGCCGCTCGCACAGCCGTCGGCAGCTTCAGCGGCGCTTTTGCAAGCACGCCGGCGCATGAACTTGGCGCCGCGATGATCGAAGCCGTCGTCAGCCGCGCCGGCGTCGACAAGGAAGAGGTCAGCGAGACGATCCTCGGCCAGGTCCTCACCGCCGGCCAGGGTCAGAACCCCGCGCGCCAGGCGCATATCAAGGCCGGGCTGCCGGAAGGCAGCGCCGCCTGGGGAATCAACCAGGTCTGCGGCTCTGGCCTGCGGGCCATCGCGCTCGGCGCGCAGCACATCCAGCTTGGTGACAACAACATCATCGTGGCCGGCGGACAGGAGAACATGTCGATGGCGCCGCACTGCGCCAACCTGCGCCAGGGCCACAAGATGGGCGACATGAAGTTCATCGACACGATGATCAAGGACGGGCTCTGGGACGCCTTCAACGGCTACCACATGGGCCAGACCGCCGAGAACGTCGCCGAGAAGTGGCAGATCAGCCGCGAGGACCAGGACAAGTTCGCCGCCGGCAGCCAGAACAAGGCCGAAGCCGCGCAGAAGGCGGGCCGCTTCGACGAGGAGATCGTGGCCTTCACCGTCAAGGGCCGCAAGGGCGACACCATCGTCGACAAGGACGAGTACATCCGCCACGGCGCGACGGTCGAGAACATGGCCAAGCTGAAGCCGGCCTTCGCCAAGGAGGGTTCGGTGACCGCCGGCAACGCATCGGGTCTGAACGACGGCGCTGCCGGAGTGCTGCTGATGTCGGCCGAGGACGCGGAGAAGCGCGGCATCGAACCTCTCGCGCGGATAGCGAGCTACGCGACGGCCGGCCTAGACCCAGCCTACATGGGCGCCGGACCCATCTACGCCAGCCGCCGCGCGCTGGAGAAGGCGGGATGGAAGGTCGGGGACCTCGACCTCGTCGAAGCCAACGAGGCCTTCGCCGCCCAGGCCTGCGCGGTCAACAAGGACATGGGGTGGGATCCAGACATCGTGAACGTCAACGGCGGCGCCATCGCGATCGGCCACCCGATCGGCGCCTCCGGCGCGCGGGTCCTGAACACGCTGCTCTTCGAAATGAAGCGTCGCGACGCCAAGAAGGGCATCGCGACACTCTGCATCGGCGGCGGCATGGGCGTCGCCCTCTGCGTCGAGCGCGACTGATGGACGGCGGGGCGGCCTCTCGCCGTCCTGCTCTCGAACTCGTGACCGGCATGGCGGACAGATCCTTTGACCAGTTGGTCTTCTCGGGCGGAGGGCTCCGCTGCTTCTGGCAGGGCGGGTTCCTTCACGTCGTTCGGGACGCGATCGACCTCAAGCCAGCGCGGATATCGGGCGTCTCCGGCGGTGCGATGTCCGCGGCTGGGTTCATCGCGCACCGCGGCGAGATGATGCTTGACGAGATGATGAAGGCCTTCGCCGAGCAGGATCAGAATTTCGACCTCAACGAGCTGACCAACGACGCGGACGGCCGGACGCCGCATCAAAAGATCTACCGAGACGTGGTGACGAAGGTGCTTGGCGAATGCCTGGAGGACATCGCCTCCGGGCCCTCATACCAGGTGTTGCTCGGGCATCCGCCGCATGACGACTACACGGACATGAGCGGCAGCGCTGCGGCTCTCGCCTACGAGGCCGAACTGCACCTCGTCTCGAGCCCGCATTTCAACTGGGCCGAGAAGGGTGGACTCGACTGCAGTCTTGTGGATGCGCGCCAGGCGGCCGCCGACGGCAAGCTGATCGATTTGATCTGCGCCGCAGCCACGATTCCGCCGGTGTTCGACATCCCGACATGGGAGGGGCGACCGGTCGTCGACGGCGGCATGGCGGACCAGGCGCCCATGCCGGATCCGGACGAGGGGCGGACGCTGGTGCTGCTCACCCGCCGCTACGATGACATTCCCGACGTCGAGGGTCGCCTCTACCTCTGGCCGTCCGAAGAGACGCCAGCCGACAAGATCGACTTCACCGACCCCCAGAAGCTCAAGGAAACGTGGCAGGTGGGGGAGCGCGACGGGCGCGCATTCCTGGAACGACTGGACTGAGCAGCAAGGGAGAAAACCATGGGACGAGTGGCACTTGTCACCGGCGGCAGCCGGGGCATCGGCGAGGCGATCTCGAAGGCGCTGAAGGCAGCGGGCTATCAGGTGGCCGCGACCTATGCGGGCAACGACGAGAAGGCCAAGGCCTTCACCGACGAGACCGGCATCAAGACCTATAAGTGGAACGCCGCGGACTACGAGGCGTCGAAGGCAGGCATCGCGCAAGTTGAGTCGGACCTCGGCCCCATCGAGGTCGTCGTCGCGAACGCCGGCATCACCCGCGACGCTCCGTTCCACAAGATGACACCGGAGCAGTGGAAGGAAGTCGTCGACACCAATCTCACCGGCGTCTTCAACACGGTCCACCCGGTCTGGCCAGGCATGCGCGAGCGCAAGTTCGGCCGCATCATCGTCATCAGCTCGATCAACGGGCAGAAGGGCCAGTTCGGTCAGGTGAACTATGCAGCAACCAAGGCTGGCGATCTCGGCATCGTCAAATCGCTCGCACAGGAAGGGGCACGCGCCGGCATCACGGCCAATGCCATCTGCCCGGGCTACATCGCGACCGAGATGGTGATGGCGGTCCCGGAAAATGTCCGGGAGAAAATCGTGGCCCAAATACCAGCCGGACGGTTGGGCGAGCCCGATGAGATCGCGAGATGCGTGGTCTTCCTCGCGTCAGACGATGCAGGCTTCATCACCGGCTCTACCATTTCTGCGAACGGCGGCCAGTTCTTCGTCTGAAACCGTGGCAAGGGCGTCAAAGCCCGTGCCGAAATGCGGTCCGGAGCACCTGTGCCCCGGGCCGCGTTGCTTCGGCGAAAACTTGCGGAAGCGCTCCGCTAGGTCCGCAAGCGTCAGCTCGCTGAAAGCCGGTTGATCTCTTCCTTGATCCGGAGCTTCTGCTTCTTCAATTCGGTGATTCGAAGATCATCTGACGACGGGCTGCGCTGTTCCTGCTCCACCTTGTGCGACAGAACCTCGTGTTTCCGGCGAAGTTCTTCAACATGCGCGCTTACGCTCATCGTCAACCTCCATTTCTGCGATCCATGCTTGGAGTTCGAGCACAACTTCGTCGCGCTGTCACGGAAAATGACGGCGAAGCTTAACCTCGTAATTCAATTTAGGGTTGTCGACAGCGCTGCGCCTTTCCTGAGGATGGCGCTCATCTCGCATGTGAAATCGTCACCATCATCGACATGCGCCTGCCCCTCATGTGCGACGAATTGTGGCAAGAATCTGGAACGGCGCGCGTCCACCCTTGATCGCCGTCAGGATCAGCCGGCCGGGCCGACGCCCTGTCCGGGACGCTATCGGAAGCACCGAAACGCCCAGCCCTCCGACAGCCCGCAAGAAGTCGGGCAATCGCTCCACGGGAGCGACCATCGTTAGGCGCCCGCCGGGCCGCACACGACGCTGGCCTAGCCGCGCCCATTCCGCGAATGGCAGATCGGCGGCGACTGCGCCCTCCCGAATGTCGTCGCGACTGCTCTTTCCATGCCGCCGGTCGAGGTAGGGCGGGTTCGCCAAGACGTGGTCGTAGGCCGTCTCTCTCACCCGATGCGGAAGCTCACGGATATCCGCCTCGACGATCTCCGCGGCGGCACCGTTGCGCTCAAAGTTTCGTCGCGCCAGAGCGGCGAAATATGCGTCGCGCTCGACGCCCGTCAGCGACAACTCCGCGACACGAGCGACGAGGCAGAGGAGCACGACACCGCTCCCGCAACCGAGCTCCAGCACCGAATCGCCGGGTTGGGCGGCAATGGAAGCGGCAAGGAGAACTGCATCCGCTCCGGCGCGGTAGCCCCTGTCCGGCTGCAGGATGCGAACGCGGCCACCAAGGAAAGCATCGTCGGTCTCGACCGTCACCCCGCCACTTCGATACCGTTGTCGCGCAGCACGGCGCGGGCTCGAAAAAGATCTGCCTGCCGCACCATGAGGCGTCGCGGCAGGATGCCGATGGAGCCTTCGAGAACGCTCATGTGGACGTCCATCTGAAAGCTGTCGATCTCCTCGCCTTCAAGCAGCGCCGTCGCATACGCGATCACCGTGGGGTCAGTCGTCCGCAGAAGCTCTTTCATCGACATCGACTAAAGGCTATGCCCCCGCCGGTGTCGAGAGAGCGTATGGCGTGATGTCCCTGGACGAACCGATCGAGCCGCCGCAAGAGGCGCTGGCCGCTGCGCTGTCGGACGACATGGCGGAGGTCGGTCGGTTGATCGAAGCGCGGATGGCGTCGGACAACGCCCCGCGCATCCCCGAGGTCACGGCGCATCTGGTCGGCGCCGGCGGCAAGCGGCTGCGGCCGCTCCTGACCGTCGCCACGGCCCGCATGTGCGGCTATCAGCGGCGAGGATCACCTCCGGCTCGCGGCCACGGTCGAGTTCATCCACACAGCGACCCTGCTACATGACGACGTGGTTGACGAAAGCCGACAGCGGCGCGGCCGTCCGACTGCCAACCTGCTGTGGGACAACAAGTCTTCGGTTCTTGTCGGCGACTATCTCTTTGCCAGGTCGTTCCGCCTGATGGTCGAGACGGGATCCTTGCGCGTGCTGGAGATCCTCTCCGACGCCGCGGCCACGATCGCCGAGGGTGAGGTGCTGCAGCTGACCGCGGCGCGCAACGTCGCGACCGATGCCGCGACATACCTGCGAATTGTCCGGGGCAAGACCGCGGCGCTCTTCGCGGCGGCGTGCGAGGTCGGCGGCGTGATCGCCGGTCGCCCGCAGCCAGAGGTCGACGCACTGCGGCGCTACGGCGACGCATTGGGCATCGCGTTCCAGATCGCCGACGACCTCCTCGACTACCGGGGTGACGCCCGCACGACCGGCAAGCAGGTCGGCGACGATTTCCGCGATCGCAAGCTGACCCTGCCGGTGATCCTCGCTCTCGCCGCCGCCGACGAACGGGAGCAGGCATTCTGGCGGCGCACGTTCGAGGCCGGCGACCAGCGCGAGGGCGATCTGGAGCAGGCGCTCGACACGATGCTCGGTCACGGCACGCTGGATGCGACCGAGGCGGAGGCCAGGGCTTGGGCGGCTACGGCCCGCGCGGCCATGCACGAGCTGCCCGATCACCCCTTGCGCCGGCCGCTCATCGACCTCGCCGACTACGTCGTCAGCCGTCTTTCCTGAACGGCCGGAGCCTGCCGCAGGACCTGCGTGGCCTGCACCCACCAGCGAGGTTGCGCCTCGGCGATCCTCCGGGCGGCTTCTTGCGCGGCCTCATCGCTGGCGAACAGTCCGAACACCGTGCTCCCTGAACCGGACATTCGGGCAAGTAGACACTGGCTGCTGTCAACCAAGGCGTCGAGGGCACCCAGAATGGCCGGCGCGACGCGAATCGCGCTCGTCTGGAGGTCGTTTCGTTGCCCATGAAGCCAGTCCGCGGCGTCGGTGACGTCGCGCCAGACGGGGATGTCCGGCATCGGCGCCCCCTCTGCAGCCTTGAGCCCCGCGAAGACCGCGCTGGTCGAGACTGATGCGTCCGGAAAGACGAGCACCATGGGAAGCGCTGGCAAGGCCGGGAGCGGGCGCAGCACCTCTCCCACACCGCTCATCCGCGCAGCACGCCCGGCCGTGCAGACCGGAACGTCCGCTCCGAGCGCCAGCGTGTCGGGCACCCGACGTCCGGCCAGCTCGGCCAGGCCGCGCAATGCCGCCGCAGCGTCCGCCGACCCGCCCCCTATTCCGGCTCCCACGGGCAGGCGCTTGTTCAGGGTGATCGCTGCGCCGGCGTCCATCAGGCGCACAGCTCGATGCACGAGATTGTCCCGCCCTGCCGGAACATCAGACGCGAAGGGCCCCCGGACCCGCAGCGTCGTCCGTGGCGCTTCGGTCAGCTCGATCGTGTCGCCCAGCGTGGCGAAGACCACGAGGCTGTCGAGCAGATGGTATCCGTCTTCGCGCCGCCCGACGACGTGAAGCGTCAGATTGATCTTGGCGGGAGCGAAGACTTCGACGGTCTTCGGGGCACCGTCAGCCGTCATCCTTCGCGACGGCGATCGGCTCCTCGCCCTCCGCTTCGAGCACTGCGTCGAGACCGACCTCCAGCTTGCGGCGGATGCGATCCGCATCCTTCTCCTCCGGGTCGAAGCTCAACGCGCGTCGCCACTGGAATTGCGCCTCGCGCTTGCGGTCGACCGCCCAGAGCGCGTCGCCAAGATGGTCGGTGAGGATCGGATCGGTCGGCAGGAGTTCCGTCGCCCGCTCAAGCTGCTCTACGGCCTCCTCGTAGCGACCGAGCCGATAGTAGACCCAGCCCAGCGAGTCGACGATGTATCCGGAGTTCGGCTGCGCCGCGACGGCGCGCTCTATCAGGTCCAGAGCCTCGTCGAGATTCTCGCCAAGTTCCACGTAGGAATAGCCGAGGTAGTTCAGCACCTGCGGCTGGTTCGGACGAAGTTCCAGCGCCTTGCGGAAGTCGGCCTCTGCCTCCTTCCACTCGTCGCTGCGTTCATGGGTTATGCCCCGCGCGAAGTAGACGCCCCACTGCCCCGGCTCGTCGTCTTCGAAGAGCGCAACGGCGCGATCATACGCGACGGTCGCCTCCTCGAAGCGCTCCAGCCGGCGCAGGATGTCGCCGAGAGCCACGTGCACGGCAGAGACGTCGCCATGGGTCTCCGTCAGGCTCTCCAGCACCTCGACCGCAGCATCAGTGCGCCCTGCCGCGTGAAGCGCCTCGGCGCGGCCGAGCTCCGCGAGATGAAACGCCGGGTCGTCGCGCGGGACGCGGCGAAAGACTTCGACCGCCATATCGTGCTGTCCGAGGTTCTCCAGTAGGCCCGCGGATTGCAGGATGGCATCCGTGAATTCCGGCCGCAGATGCTCCGCCATGCGCGAATAGAGCAGGGTATAGGTATCGCTCGCCTCGCCCTGCAATGCGCCTGCGATGCTGAAGAAGGTTTCGGCGATACCATCCTTTGCACTGACGACCGTGTCGAACGGCACCGGCTCGCCGGCAGCCAGCCGCTCACGCAGGCGCACAAGCTCAGGGTCGAGCGATTCGCCGAAGATATCGTCGATGAGTGCTACGGCATCGTCGTTCCGCTCGAGCTGGCTCAATACCTGCGCATGGGCGATCACGCCTCGGCGCGTCAGCGGGATCGCGCCCGCCTCGTCCTGTCCGAGGATCTCGTCCGCGCCCTCGAAATCACCGACCGAGGCGAGAGCGAGCGCCTTGTGATAAAGGCCGAACGCCTCCACTCCGCGCGAACTCGATCACCTCGTCGAAGCTGGCGATGGCGTCGCTCATGTCGCCGCGCCCGACCTTGGCCCATGCCTCAAGCAGACCGTCGAAGAGCGGTCCGACGCTCTGGCCCGCCTCGATATCCGAGATCACGACCTCCCAAGCTTCTCGAGCGGCCGCGTCGCCCAAGAGCACAAGATTTGCGACCTGGCTCTCGTTGCCGGTCTGCACAAGGCGGCGCGCCACCGGCACCGCCCGCTCCACGTCGCCAAGACTGACGAAGGCGCCGATGGCGCTCTCCAGCAACTTCGCATTACGCGGATCCTGGATGAGGGCGCGGGTGAAGTACGTCGATGCAGCATCGAAATCGCTCAACTGCACCGCGTGGCGCGCGGCCAGATAGGCGCCCGAGTTGGTCTGCGCGCCGCCCGGCGTGGCCAGCGCGAGGCCGACCAGAACGGCGGCAATCCTTGATCCGGTCATGAGCATGCGCTTCCTCGCGATAGCAGAACGTTCCAGAAGGTAGCTGCGCGAACGCGAACTGGCAATTGACGGCGGCTGATCTGACGCACGCGTTACATGCCCGGATAGTTCGGCCCGTCCCCACCCTGCGGAACGGTCCAGACGATGTTCTGAGCGGGGTCCTTGATGTCACAGGTCTTGCAGTGGACGCAGTTCTGGAAGTTGATCTGGAAGCGCGCCTCCGCACCCTCGCCGACGAACTCGTAGACACCCGCCGGACAGTAGCGCTGGGATGGGCCCGCGTACTGCGCAAGGTCCACCTTCACTGGCACGTCGGGGTCCTTCAACTTCAGATGGGCGGGCTGGCTCTCTTCGTGGTTGGTCATCGAAAAGCTGACGTTCGTCAGCCGATCGAAGCTGAACGTGCCGTCCGGCTTGGGGTATTCGATCGGCTTGTGCTTGCCGGCGGGTTCCGTCGCCTCGGCATCGGTCTTGCCGTGCTTCAGCGTTCCGAAGACCGACAGTCCCGCGAGGTTCTGCAGCCACATGTCGAACCCTCCGCCCGCGAGCGAGGCGTAGAGCCCGTAGCGCGACCAGAGAGGCTTGACGTTGCGGACGCGCTTGAGGTCCTTGCCGATCGGCCCCGAGCGCAACTCGGCATCGTAGGCGTCGAGGGTATCGCCCGCACGGCCTTCGGCGATCGCCGCGTGCGCCGCCTCGGCCGACGCCTTGCCCGACAGCATCGCGTTGTGATTGCCCTTGATCCGCGGCACGTTCACCAGACCGACCGAGCATCCCAGCAGAACGCCGCCGGGAAACGCCGCCCGCGGCATCGACTGGAAGCCGCCTTCGGAGATGGCGCGCGCGCCATAGGCGATCCGTTTACCGCCCTCGAGCAGGTCCCGGACCATCGGGTGGTGCTTGAAGCGCTGGAACTCCATGTACGGATACACGTACGGGTTGGCGTAGTTCAGGTGCACCACGAAGCCGAGATACACCTTGTTGTCCTCGGCGTGGTAGATGAACGAGCCGCCACCCGCGTTCTTGCCGAGCGGCCAGCCCATCGTGTGGACCACTGCCCCCTCCTGATGCTTTTCGGGCGAAACCTCCCAGATCTCCTTCATGCCGAGACCGTACTTCTGCACGTCGCAGTCGCGGTCGAGGCCGAGCCGGGCGTTGACCTGCTTGGCGAGGCTGCCGCGCACGCCTTCGCCCAGCATCACGTACTTGCCGCGCAACTGCATCCCCGGCTCGTAGGCGGGGCCCGGCGTGCCGTCGCCCTGCCTGCCGAACTCGCCCGCGACGACCCCGGCGACGCGATCGCCGTCCCAGACGATTTCTGAGCACGACATGCCCGGGAAGATCTCGACCCCCAGCGACTCTGCCTGCTCGGCCATCCAGGCGCAGACCCGGCCCATCGATACGATCCAGTTGCCGTGGTTGGACATCAACGGAGGCATCAGCCAGTTCGGAACGCGCGCGCGGCCGCCTTCGCCCAGCATGTAGAAGCTGTCGCTCCGGACCGGGACGGAGATCGGCGCGCCCTTCTCCTTCCAGTCCGGGATCAGGGCATCGAGCCCCACGGGGTCGAGCACCGCACCAGACAGGATATGCGCCCCGACCTCGCTACCTTTCTCAAGGACGACGACCGAGAGCTCCGGGTCCAGCTGCTTCAATCGTATCGCGGCGGACAAGCCGGCCGGCCCTGCTCCCACGATCACAACGTCGTAGTCCATCGCCTCGCGTTCGATCTCGCTCATGGCGTACCTCCGTATTGTCCCTCAGCTATCGGCGCGGACCGAGAATCGCAATTCCGACACAGCGTCTCAGGGGAATGCCGCTTGCATTCGCCCCCGCGCTCGGGCCACCCTCACTGCTCAGAAGGAACCGCGGGGGCTCCTTCGGCAGACCGGCTAAGCGATATGGACAAGGTACCGCTGACCCGCGCGGGCCACGCCGCGCTGAACGAGGAACTCAAGACGCTCAAGTCCAAGGAGCGTCCGAAGGTGATCGCGGACATCGCCGAGGCGCGCGCGCACGGCGACCTGAGCGAGAACGCGGAATACCATGCCGCGCGGGAGAAGCAGGGCTTCATCGAAGCGCGCGTCCGTGAGCTCGAGTCCATCCTCGCGCGGGCCGACGTCATCGACACCTCCAGCCTCTCGGGCACGATCAAGTTCGGCGCCCGCGTCCGTCTTGTCGACGAGGACACCGAGGAGGAGAAGACCTACCAGATCGTCGGCGAGCCGGAGGCCGACATCGAAAGCGGACGCCTCAACGTTGCGTCCCCCCTCGCGAGAGCGCTGATCGGCAAGGACGAGGGCGACAGCGTCGAGGTTCGCACGCCGGGCGGCGAGCGGAGCTACGAGATCATCTCGATCGAGTACGGTTGACCGTGCAGCCTCGCCGGGCGCGGTGAGCGGCGATCCGCGGCACTCTGCCGGCTCTCGGGCCGTCTTGGTGGCCTCTGCCATCTCCATCATCTGGCTTTTCGGCATCGGCGCTCTCATGCTCGTGCTGGGAGCGGAGGCCGGAATGTGGCTCGCATTTGCTGTAGCCGTGGCGCTGCCCCTCACACTTGTCTGGATGGCCGCGCTCCTGGCCAGGAACGCCGCCGAGATCCGGGGGGAGGCAGAGCGGTTGTCGCGCGCCGCGGACGCATTGCGTGACGCCGCCGCGCAAACCATGCGGAGTGACGCAGCGCCGGCCCGCCACCCGGCCGTCCGGACGGAGCCTCCTGTGCCGGTGCCTCCAGACGCGCCCGCCACCGCCCTGCAACGGACGCCGCAGGCGCCGGCCACGCCCAAGACGCGTGTCGCCCCGCCTCCAGCGCCTCCCGCCACGGCGCCCAAACCTGTCGCGAATCCGCCCCGCCAGGACGACCTGCCGCTCGCCATGGAAGCGCAAGGCGTGGAGGTGCCGCTTCCGGCCCTCATCCGCGCGCTGGACTTCCCCGAGAGCGCTGCGGACGAAGAGGGCTTTCGTGCCCTCCGCGTTGCATTGGCAGATCCGAGGGCCCGCCGACTCGTCCAGGCCAGCCAGGACATGCTGACGCTGCTCAGCGAGGACGGCATCTACATGGACGACCTCGCGCCCGAGCCGGCGCGCCCCGATCTTTGGCGGCGCTTCGCGGGCGGCGAGCGCGGTCCCGAGCTGGGCACCGTCGGCGGTGTCCACGATCGCTCTTCCCTCGCCCTGTCGGCGGCGCGGATGCGCGCGGATCCGGTTTTTCGCGACGCCGGCCACCACTTCCTGCGGCTCTTCGATCAGGCGCTGGCGCAGGTCGCCCCTGGAGCGAGCGACGCCGAACTCGCCGCTCTTGCCGACACGCGGACCGCACGGGCGTTCATGCTCGTCGGCCGCGTCGCCGGCATCTTCGAGTGACGTCTCACAGCCCGAAGGACGCCCACGGCAGATAGCGGACGCGATCGCCCGGGCGGACGTGACATGCGCCATCCGGCAACTCGACCAGTCCGTCTGCCCACGACAGGCCCGAGATGCGGCCGCTGCCCTCGGACGAGAACACCTCGACCTGCCCTCCCAAGAGGCGCGCGCGCAGGTACTCCCGCCGGCCCGCCTTCTTGCGCTTCTCGAATGCCGCGGGCAGGTCGAAGCCTACCGGCTCGCTCCACCCCGCGCCGGCCATCGACGAAAGCGCCGGCCGCGCGAAGACCAGCGTCGTCACCAGTGCTGCGACCGGATTTCCCGGCACGCCGAAGACGGGCGCGTCGCCCCACCGCCCCAGGACGAGCGGCCTTCCCGGCTTCATGGCAATCCGCCAGTCGGTGAGCGTGCCCGCCTCCGAGAGCAGCGCCGAGACGTGGTCCTCGTCCCCACCTGACGCCCCACCGGACGTGAGGACGGCATCCACCCACTGCGCCGCCCGATCGAGCCGACCCCGAAGTGCCGCTCGATCGTCGGGAACTCGGCCGAGATCGTGCGCCTCGTGCCCCCAGCGTCGCAGGACCGCCAGCAGCATCGGCCGGTTCGCGTCATAGATCCGCTCCGGCGGCGCGTCATCGCCGGGCTCGGCAAGCTCGTCGCCGGTCGAGAGAACGCCGACCCGCAGGCGCCGCCTCACGGCCACGCGTGCGACGCCCACCGCCGAGAGCAGGGCGAGGTCGCCCGGCCCGAGGACGCGCCCGGCCGGGAGCACACCGTTCCCTGCCGCGACGTCCTCGCCGACGCTGCGGACGTTGGCGCCGCCCTTGGGCAAGCGGCGCATGCTAAGGCCGTCATCCGAGAGCGTCGCGTCCTCCTGCAGCAAGACTGTATCGGCACCCTCGGGGAGCAAAGCCCCTGTCAGGATGCGCAGCGCCATGCCCCCCGGCACGGCGCCACGGTACGGCTCGCCCGCTGCGGCCCGGCCGTCAGCAAGAGGGACGATTTCAGGCGACGGCTCCAGCGACTCGCGGAGGAAGGCATAGCCGTCGACCGCGGCGTTCGCGGCCGGCGGGTTGGCGCGCACCGCGACCGCGTCCTCCGCCAGGATCCGGCCGTCGGCTTCTGCCAACCGCGACCTCCTCAATGCCCGTCATGCAGGGCGACGCGTCGCGCAGGCGACCAAGCGCGACGTCGACCGGCGTCCAGTCGACGCCGCTCGGCATCGCGGAGCCATCGTCGCCCGCCGCGGGCGCTTGCCGCTGCGCGCAGCGCCTCCTCGACGCCGACGCCGAGGATCCAGCCTTCCTCGTGCAACGCCGGACCTTCGGCGGCGGCGAAGGCCGCGGCGAGACCATCGTCCGCCTGCAGCCGTCCCAGCGCCGCCGCCAGCGCCCGTACCTGCAGGTTGTCCCTGATCTCGCCCTCCCCCGGCGAGACGGGAACGAGAGACGGATAGATCTCGGCCAGGACGATATCGCGGTCGAGCGCATGATCCTCAAACGGCCAAGCTCCCAGCCGCCCCTCGTAGCGGCGGCGAAGGCGCGCCAGCATCGGCAGACCGACCAGCGTCTGGCCGCCCACGGCGCCGGCGTAGGCGGCCTGAAAGACGGACTTCGGCTGGCCAACGGCGCGCATCTCTGTCCTCCGCTGCAGCACGACGCCGTGGTCCTCGCGACGGTCGAGACGCGGCAGATGCTCGAAGATGCGCCCCTCCGGGTGTCCCCAGAAGGGCCCTACGCCGGGGAACCGCGAATTGATCCGATCGGCGATGTCGAACCGGTTGTTGGCGTTCCCCGCATCATCGCGGATCTCTGCCTCCAGCCAGTCCCAGACCGCAAAGGCATGCGCGTGTCCGGTCAGCCGCGCCGCAAAGCCAATCGGATAGCCGAACGCGAAGTCGAAGCCGAGCAGGATGCGTTCGCCTGCCTCGACAGCGCGATCGAGCCGATCGCACAGCGCCCCTTCGGCCTCATGTCGCGTCCTGTGGTACGCCGCATCGACAACGCTGCCGGCCCGCCACTCCCCGATCCAGATCGCGTCGGCACTCGGCCGAGCCGGGCTCGGCGCGGCGCTGGAAGACCAGTCGGCGATGACGATCGCGTCGAAGGGTCTCACAGGCCCAACTCGCGCGCGATGAAGTCTGCGATGCCCTTGGTGTCGTCAAGCTCCAACACCGGCCGGTCGAGCTCCATCGGCCCGTCTGCCGCCACACACCGGATCGTCGGGTCTCCCGGCGCGATCAGCGGCTGCCCGGCGGCCTGCCGATGCGCCTCCACCTTCGGATGCCGGTCGCGCTTCCAGCCCTCGATCAGCACCAGATCCACCGGCGACATCCGTGCGAGCAGAAGCTCCAGCGGCGGCTCCTCCTCGTCGAGCAACTCGTGCATCAACGCCCAGCGGCGGCGCGAGGCGAGCAGGACCTCAGACGCCCCAGCACTTCGGTGACGGTGGCTGTCCTTGCCCGGCTGGTCGACGTCGAAGCTGTGATGGGCGTGCTTAAGCGTCGAAACCGTCAGGCCCCGCCCGACGAACTCCGTCACCAGCCGCTCCATCAGTCCCGTCTTCCCGGAGTTCTTCCAGCCCGTCACGCCCCAGATCTTCACGGCGCCTCCGCCAGCATCTGCCTGGCGACGATGAGGTCCTGCGGCGTATTCACGTTGAAGAAGGATCGCGGATCGTCAAAGAAAGCTGTTCCTGCACCGTGCCTGTCCGTCCAGATCACGACCTTGCGCACGCCCTCCGCCAGCGCGGCGCGCAGGTCCTCCCGCAGCGCCACCGGCCAGAGCCCGAACGTCGGGTGGCGAACCACGCGCCCATCCTCGTGCGTCGCAGCAAGCGCAAGCCTCGCCGGCCCCGCCGCGTCGACGAGGCGCGAGACCAGGTTGCTTGGCAGAAACGGGAGTATCCGCCGCCGCGGAGACGATCGCGTCGGCACCCTGCTCCGCTGCCCAGTCAAGTCCAGCCAGTATTCCCGCCAGCGGCCCCGGACGGTCCTCGGTCTGGTCCGGCAGCACGGGCAGGCCGTGGTGCGCGAACCGGCCCGGATCGCCATTAGCGTTAAGCGCGATGGCGGAGACCTGAGGGCGCAGCCGCGATATCACGTGATCGAGGATGGTTGCGTCGTCGAGTTGCAGCAGGCCCTTGTCGCCCCCGCCCATCCGCTGCGCACGCCCGCCCGCCAGGATGACCGCCGGGGGCTTGCTCATGCCTCCGCCCCCTTGCGGCGATGCCGGCGCTCCTCCTCGGGTACCCCGGCGGGGTCGGCGTCGCGCACCAGCCGCTCCTCCCCCGCGAGACAGACGAAGCGCCGCCCGCGCATCCTGCCGATCAGTGTCAGCCCGACCTGCTGCGCAATTTCCACCCCCCAGGCCGTGAACCCCGACCGGGATGCCAGCGCCGGAATGCCCATCATGGCCGTCTTGATCACCATCTCCGAAGTCAGGCGGCCCGTCGTATAGAGGATCTTGTCCTCTGGCCCGACGCCCTCCGACAGCATCCAGCCGGCGATCTTGTCGACCGCATTGTGGCGTCCCACGTCCTCCATGTAGACCAGAGGACGGTCTTCGCGGCAAAGCACGGTGCCGTGGATCGCCCCAGCCTCGAGATAGAGCGACGGGGTCGTATTGATGCGCTGCGCCAACGAATAGAGCCACGAGGTGCGGACCTCGGCCCTCGGCAGGGTCAGCCCCTCCAGCCCTTCCATCATGTCTCCGAAGACCGTGCCGACGGCGCAGCCCGACGTGCGGGTCTTCTTGCGCAGCTTTTCCTCGTAGCGCGTGGCGTTGTCGGTGCGGACCACGACCGTCTGCAATTCGTCGTCGTAGTCGACGCCGCGGACGCTCTCGCCTTGGCGCAGCATCCCCTGGTTCTTCAGGAAGCCTAGCGCAAGGTACTCTGGATAGTCGCCGATGGTCATCGCGGTCACGATCTCCTGCCCGTTGAGGAAGATCGTCAACGGACGTTCCTCGACCACGGCGGTCTCGATCGGCACGCCCGCCTGGTCGGTCCCGGCGACGGTCCGCGTAAGGCCGGGTCGCGCCGGGTCGGGCGCGATCAGATAGGTGTCATCAGGATTCGTCATTTGCGCCCGTTCGTGCGGTCCTCTAAGGCGTCGCGGGTCGAGTCTAGGGCGGTGCCATGGCCTCCACCACCACGAAATCCTTCTGGCGCGGGGTGCGCGACGGTGCGCCCTTCCTGCTCGTCGTCGCACCCTTCGCGATGCTCTTCGGGGTGGTCGCGACGGAGGCCGGTCTGAACCTCGCCGAGACGATGGGCTTCAGCGTGCTCGTGATCGCTGGCGCGGGCCAGTTCGCCGCTCTGCAGCTCATGGTCGAGGATGCGCCGATCTGGATGGCGCTGGCGACGGCGCTGGCGGTCAACCTCAGGATGGCGATGTACTCCGCCGCCCTGGTGCCGCATCTGGGACAGGTGCCGCTGTGGCAGCGGGCGATCGCCGCTTACTTCCTGGTCGACCAGTCCTACGCCGCGTCGGTCGCGGAGTACGAGCGGCGGCCGGGCATGTCCGTGCCCGAGAAGCTGTCCTACTTCTTCGGGGTCCTGACGCCGGTCTGCCCGCTCTGGTACGTCTTCACCCTCGTCGGGGCGCTTGCAGGCGAGGCGATCCCCGAGGCCTTTGCCCTCGACTTCGCGCTGCCGATCACTTTCATCGCGCTGGTGGCGCCGATGCTCAAGACCGCCGCACATGTTGCCGCAGCGGTCACGTCGGTGGTCGCCGCGCTGGCATTGGCCTGGATGCCCGTCGGCGCTGGCCTTCTCGTCGCGGCGTTTATCGCGATGGTCGTCGGCGCCACGGTCGAAGTCTGGCAGGAACGCAGGAGGGTGTCGTGGACCTGAGCACGCTTGAGATCTGGACCGTGATCGTCCTGCTCGGCATCGGCACCTATCTGATCCGCTTCTCGTTCCTCGGTCTCGTCGGCGATCGACCGCTGCCGCCCGTCGTGCTGCGGCTGCTGCGATACACGCCGGTCGCCGTGATCCCCGGTCTCGTCGCGCCGCTCGTGCTATGGCCGGACGCCACCGGCGGCCAGACTGAGCCTGGACGACTGACGGCGGCGCTCGTCACGCTGGTCGTCGGATGGTGGACGAAGAACCTACTCGCCGCCATTGCCGCGGGCGCGGCGACACTCTTCGGAGCGTTGCTTCTTTTCTAGGAGGCAACGCCGGGCTCAGTCGCCGGCGGTTCCCCTCGCATCCTGTTGCGCCGCTTGGAAAAGGACACCGTGATTATTGTCGGCGTCGTCGTCGCTGATGGTGCGTCCGGGCCCGGCACCTTGCTCGGAGAAGGATTTCATCGTCCGCTTGGGGAAATATCCGACAGAGAAGCTTTCGAACCCCGGCAGGTCGCTCAGAATCCGGCTGACCGCGAGACTGCACTGGGCTTTCGGCACCGCGCCGTAGGACTTGACCTCGCCCAGCGCCATCTCTGCCACCTCCGGCGGCACGATGATCTCCTGCCGTATGACGTCGAAGGTCTCGCGCGCGTGGTAATCGATATACACCGCCTCGACCCGCGGCGTGACGCCGAAAATCACGTCGTTTCGTTCCGGCGCACTGGGCATCTTGAACGAGCCGGCCGGGTCGAACAGGACCCTCTCCGATCCGTTCACCATCAGCGACGTGTGCCCGCCGCTGCCGTTTTCGGTCGAGATGACGGTGTAGAGCGTCAGCGATGGCGGACCGTCATGAGCGTAGCGATACCGCTGCACATCGACGTCGGGCGCCCAAACGGGTTCCGCGGGGCCTCCGCAGGCCGCCAGCATCGCCAGCGCCAGAAAGGCGAGAATCGCACGCATGAGAGGGGGATCAGCCGTTGACGATGGCGAGCAGGATCAACGCGACGATGATCACGATCACCGTACGGATCGTCCAGCGGACGAACCCCTCGAACGTGCGCTCCTGCTCGGTGATGTCCATCTTGCCGGGCTCGTGTTCCGCCATTCCGTCCTCTTCACGCGCTGCTTTCAGGCGGTCGGATAGCCCATTCGGCGGACGCTGTCACGACCGCAGCTGCCAGGCCCATGCGTCGTCGTGCCGCCGTGTTCGCACGACCTCTCCCCGGTGCCAGAGATGAAGGCAATGCGCCATCGCCTCGACCAGGGCGAGACCGTACTCGCCCTCACCGATCCGGCGCTTGAAGAGCGGCTCGAAGCACTCGCCCGCCGCGTGCGGCTCAACCAGGTGCTGGCGAAGGCGGTTCAGCGCCCCGTGATGATTCTCGACGAGCTGCGACAGCCGGAGAGGGAGACCCCGGAAAGGCAGCTTATGGCCCGGCAGCACAAGCTGCGCATCGGTCGCGTGCGGCGTCAGTCGCTCGCATGCCGCGATCCAGTCGGACACCGGGTCCGCCTCGGGCTCGGTGGCGTAGACCCCGAGGTTGGGGGATATCGACGGCAGCAGCTGGTCGCCGCCGATGACGATCTCGCCATCCGCCGACCAGAGCGTTGCATGCTCCGGCGCGTGACCGGCCCCGACCCGGATCGTCCAGTCCCGTCCACCGGCGCGGAGTATCTGCCCCTCGACGACGCGGGAATAGCCCAGCGGCATCGGCGCCACGATGTCGGCGAAGTTGAACGGCCGCTCCGTCGCGCGGCGGGCGTAGATCTCCGGCGCCATCCCAGCCGCCCGCCAGAATGCCAACGTCTCCGCCGCCGGCCGTTCCTGCTCGTCGAGCGTCAGCATCCGCGCCATCAGCCAGGCGGTGCGCGTGACAAGCAGTTCGGCACCCTGGTCCTGGAACCAGCCCGCGAGGCCGACGTGATCGGGATGGTGGTGCGTGACCAACACGCGCCGAACCAGCTTGCCGGCGAGGGGTCCTGCCAGCGCCGCCTGCCATGCGGCACGGACGCGGCCTGAATCGAAGCCGGTGTCGACGATCGTCCACCCGTCGCCGTCGTCGAGGGCGTAGACGTTCACGTGATCGAGCGCCATCGGCAGCGGCAGGCGCAGCCACAGAATGCCGTCCGACACCTCGACTGCCGCGCCGGGCTCAGGCGACTGCTCGAAGGGGTAGACGATCCTCGGCGCCGGGGCGTCACTCACGCGGCGGCCAGGTCCTCGGCCGACAGCGCGAAAAGATCAGCGGCGCCGGCGCGCGCATGCGCGCAGTGCGCGGCATTTTCCGGCAGCAAGCGCCGGATGTAGAAAGCCGCGAGCGCCGTCCGCTCGCCCAAGCCCTCCTCCGTCCGCGCGGATGCGAGGTGAAAGTGGGAGCCGAGGACCCGAGCGAAGGCGCGAAGATAGGGAACGGCACCTGCGTTGCGGTCGTCCGGCGCGCTGCGAACCAGCGTCTCGGTCGTTTCCCGGAGCAGTTCGGCCGCCTCCCAGACGTCGCTGGCAAGATCCGGAAGCGTTCCGCGCGCGCCTTCCGCCGCCGCCTGTATCTCGTCGAGGAGACGGAAGGCCGCCTCGCCGCCGTCGGCAAGCTTGCGGCCGACGAGATCCATCGCCTGGATGCCGTTCGTGCCCTCGTAGATTGCGGTCACGCGCACGTCGCGGAAATACTGCGCCGCGCCCGTCTCCTCGATGAAGCCCATGCCGCCATGCACCTGCACGCCCTGATCGGCGACGGCAATCCCGGTCTCGGTCCCCCAAGCCTTGGCGATCGGCGTGAGGAACGCGGCGCGGGCGCGCCACTCCGCCTCGCCGGTTGCGGTGGCCATGTCGATCGCGACCGCGCAGGCCAAGGCGATGGCGCGTGCGCCTCGCGTCTCGGCCTTCATTTCCGTCAGCATCCGCCGCACGTCGGCATGGTCGAGGATGCTGCCCGTCGCGCCTTCTCGCTGCGAGCGCCCCTGCACCCGTCCCTCGGCATAGGCGAGCGCGTGCTGGTAGGCGCCCTCGGCGACGCCGATGCCCTGCACGCCGACACCGAGGCGCGCATTGTTCATCATCGTGAACATCGTGGCCATGCCCCGATGCGGCTCTCCGACCAGCCATCCGGTCGCGCCATCATACTGCATCACCGCCGTCGGGGAGCCGTGGAGGCCCATCTTGTGCTCGAGACTGACAACCTTGAGGCTGTTGGCGACGCCCGCCGCGCCACTCTCGTCCGGAATACGCTTGGGCACCATGAAGAGACTGATGCCCTTCGTGCCGGGCGTTCCGTCGGGCAGCCGCGCCAGGACCAGATGGCAGACGTTCTCGGTGAAGTCGTTGTCGCCCCACGAGATGTAGATCTTCTGGCCGGTGATCGCGAAGCTTCCATCCCCGTTCGGCTCGGCCTTCGTCTTCAGCGCACCGACGTCGCTGCCCGCTTGCGGCTCGGTGAGGTTCATTGTGCCGCACCACTCGCCCGAGACGAGCTTCGGCAGGTAGAGTTGCTTGATCTGGTCCGAGGCGTGATGCTCCAGCGCCTCGATCTGCCCCTGCGTCATCAGCGGGTTCAGCTGCAGCGCGAGGCACGCCGAGGACATCATCTCGTTAACGCAGGTCGTGAGCGTCTGCGGCAAGCCCATGCCGCCGTGTTCAGGGTCGGCAGACATTCCGACCCAGCCGCCGTCGGCAATCGCCCGGTACCCGTCGGCGAAGCCGGCCGAGGTGCGAACAATGCCGTTCTCGATCCGTGCGGGGTCGGTGTCCCCGTTCCGCTGCAGCGGCGCCAGTACCTCCTCGCACAAGCGTCCCGCCTCCGTCAGGATGGCATCGACCGCGTCGGGCGTAGCCTCCGAAAAGCGCTCGGTCTTAGCAACGCGCTGAAAGTCCAGAACATCGTCGAGAAGGGCGCGAAGCTCGCGAATGGGCGCGCGATATGGCATGGGAAAATTCTCCTCGTCTCCGCCTGGCGGGGCTGTCTGCAGGCGTCAGAACCGCTAATACCACCGGATTGTGGCGTGTCCGCACTGTGCGTCCACCAAAACGCCACGTCACTGGGGCCGCGATGCCAGCACAGACCCTCGCCGCCGACGAAGAAGGCATTGCCCGGGCAGCCGCCCTTCTGAGGCAGGGTCGCCTTGTCGCCTTCCCGACCGAGACCGTCTACGGACTCGGCGCAGACGCGACCGACGATCGCGCGGTCGCACGGATCTACGAGGCCAAGGGCCGGCCGTCTTTCAACCCGCTGATCGTGCACCTTGCTGACGTCGAAGGTGCGCGTCGGATCGCGGATTTCGGTGTCATGGCCGATCGCCTCGCGGCGGCCTTCTGGCCCGGGCCTCTTACCCTCGTGCTGCCCCACGCCTCAGGCGTGTCGGCGCTTGCACGCGCCGGCCTCAAGACCGTCGCGGTCCGCGTGCCGGCGCATCCCGTCGCCCAGAGGGTGCTGCGTGCCGCCGGTCGACCGATCGCCGCCCCGTCGGCGAATCCGTCGGGCCGGGTCAGTGCCACGAGCGCCGAGCACGTGCTCGGCGCCCTGGCCGATCGCATCGACGCGGTCCTCGATGCAGGCCCCTGCGAGGTGGGCGTCGAGTTCGACGATCATCGGCCTGACGGACGTAGCCGACCCTGCTCAGGCCCGGCGGACTGCCGGCAGAGGCGATAGAGGCCTGTCTCGGCGTTCCGCTCGCGCCTCATGGCGGCGGCGTGGTCGCGCCGGGGCAGACCGCTTCGCACTATGCGCCTCGCGGGAAACTCAGGCTCGGCGTCGCGTCGCCTAGGGCGGACGAGACGCTGCTGGGGTTCGGCGCGGTCGACACGCCATTCAACCTCTCGCGAAGCGGAGAACTCGTCGAGGCGGCGTCACGGCTCTTCGCGCTTCTGCACGAGTTGGACCGGCTTGGGGCAAGGAAGATCGCGGTGTCGCCGATACCGGATCGTGGCCTAGGCCGCGCCATCAACGACCGGCTTCGGCGTGCCGCGGCACACCGCGACTAGGCGCGTCCGCCGGTGGCGGACAGCAGCAGCGCGTCGATGCCCATCGCCTTGAGCGCCGCGCTCCATTTCCCATCATCAGCGTCGCTGAACACGATCTCGGAGCTCGCGTCGCAGATGAGCCAGCCGTTCTCGCGAATCTCGTGCTCGAGCTGCCCCGGTCCCCAGCCAGCATAGCCGAGGGCCAGGATCGCCGCGTTGGGACCCTGCCCCTGCGCGATGTCCTGCAAAATATCGAGCGTCGCCGTCATGCCGAAGGCCTCGTCGATCCGAAGGGTCGAGGGGGTCGTGGCATAGTCGGTACTGTGCAGGACGAAGCCGCGACCACATTCGACCGGCCCGCCGAAATGGACGCGGATGGGCGCCCTGCCCGGCTCGACTTCGATTTCGAGCTGCTTGAGAAGGTCATTGACGTCGATCTCTGGCGCGGGCTTGTTGACGATCAGACCCATCGCACCCTGCTCGGAGTGCGCGCAAACCAGAACCACGCTATGGGCAAAGCGCGGATCGCCCATCCCTGGCATCGCCAGAAGCAGGCGACCGGAAAGATCGTCGGCATCGGTCGTCAATTCCATACGATAGGACATAATCCGCTGGATCGACGGCGCAATGGCAGAGCCGTCACCGCATCTCCGGAACGTGATTTTCTCTGCCCCCCGGTCTGGTAAAGGTAGTCGTCATGCGAACACTCGTCACAGCTCTACTTCTCGCTCTCGCGCCGCTTGCGGTCGAGGCTCAACCTGCTTCAGACGTCGTAAAGCTGGAGCTCCTGCCCGGCTGGAGGCAGGCGGACGGAACCCATGTCGCCGGCCTGCGAATTTCTATGGCGCCGGGCTGGAAGACCTACTGGCGAGCACCGGGAGAGGCTGGGATCCCGCCCAGCTTCGACTGGTCGGGTTCACGCAACGTGGCGTCCGCAACGCCGCATTTCCCAGTCCCCGACGTGTTCAGCATCGGCGGCATCCGGACGATTGGCTACAAGGACAGCGTCGTGCTGCCGATCGCACTGCAGCCTTCGCGTCCAGGTGAGCCAATCTCCCTGAGGGCCAACGTGGAACTCGGCGTGTGTGAGAGCGTCTGCATCCCGATCCGCGCGCAGATCACCGCCACGTTGAACGCAGGATCGACCGACGGCGCGACGGAGATCCGTAAGGCGCTCGCGGATGCGCCGATGTCGCCGTCGCGGGCAGGGCTGCGCGGGATTGACTGCCGGATCGAGCCGATCTCGGACGGCCTGCGCCTGACCGCCACGTTCCGGATGCCGGCGTTCGGGTCCGAAGAGGCCGCGGTGATCGAGCTCGGCGATCCGAAGATATGGGTGTCGGAGGTCGAGGCACGCCGCGACGGCGGCAGGCTGACGGCCGCGGCCGATCTCGTCCCGCCGAGCGGTGCGCCTTTCGCGCTCGACCGCTCATCGCTGCGCTTTACGGTGCTGGCCGGTGGTCGCGCGGTCGAGATGAACGGCTGCGGCTAGGTCCGCCGCCGGATCACCACGCCCGAGACGAGATAGATCGCGCCCAGCGCCAGAAGCAGCATCGCCGAGAATACTGTGAGCGCGGCAGCGACCGGCGAAAGGGGCAGCACTCCGGCAAGCGGCGCGCCGTCCGACAGGATCAGCGGCCCGAACGCCACTGCACCGGCCGCGACCGCCGCGACCACGGCGCACCCCGTTGCGGTTCGGATCGGCCCTTGCCCCCTCAGCGCCCGCCGGACCGACGCCACCGCCTGCGCCACATCGCGTTGCGCCGCCAGCAGCGCCGGCACCAGCAGCAGGACCAGCACCATGCCGAAGCCAAGCCCGTAGACGAGGGTGATGACCGTGGGCTTGAGAAACTGCGCCTGTTGCGACGACTCGTAGAGCAGCGGCGCGAGGCCCAGCACCGTCGTCAGCGTGGTCAGCAGCACCGGCCGCAGCCGGTCTGACGCACCGTCGATGATGGCGGGGATCATCCCCCGGTCCTTGGCGTACTCGTCGATCGTGCTGACCAGCACGATCGAGTCGTTGATGATGATCCCGACCATCCCGATCATTCCCACGACCGAGAACATCGAGATCGGCACCTCCCAGAGGTAATGGCCCCAGATCGTGCCGACGAGACCGAACGGGATGATCGCCATCACCACGAGCGGCCGCGTCCAGGAGGAGAAGATCCAGGTCAGCACGATCATGATGCCGGTCAGGCACAGGATCAGCCCGGTGGTTGCGTCGCCCAGGAACTCGCGCTCCTGCTCCGCAAGGCCGGACATGCGCGTCCCGACGCCGTACTGCTCCTCGACGGCCGGGAGTATTTCGCTCCGCAGCGACTCTTCTATCTCCGCGGCGCGTGCCGGATCGTCCTGCGAGATGTCGCCGGTCACGCTCACCACGCGCAGCCCGTTCTCGCGGCGCACGGTCGAGAAGCCCTGCCGCACCTCGACGCTCACGATGTCGGCAAGCGGCACGTAGGCGCCGCCCGGCGCGCGGAGGAACGTCCGGTCGAGGAAGTCGGCCGTCAGCTCCTCCTCGGGGATCTCGACGCGGATGGTGGCGGACCTGGGGCCTTCGGCGTACGTCGCCGCCTCGATGCCGTTCAGGCGGTCGCGCAGGCTGCGGGACAGCGCATCGATCGTGAAGCCCAGCGCCTGCCCCTGCGGCGTGAGATCGAGCACCAGCTCGTCCTTGTCGTAAGCCAGGTTGTCTTCCAGCGCGGAGACTTCCGGGAACTGTGTCACGCGCGTCTTCAGCTCTTCCGCCGCCGCCTTCAGCGTCTCCGTATCGGCGCCGAAGATCTCGACGTCGAGCGCGTCACCGCCGGGGCCGCCGCGCCAACCGCGGAAGCTCAGGACCTCCAATTCGGGATGCGGCGGCACGCGCTCCTGCAGTTCGCCCACGAATGCGTAGGACGAATATGGCCGCAGGTCGGCATCGATGAGCTCGATCGCGACGGAGCCCAGCAGATCCTCGTCCTTGGACTCGGTGCCCGCGAGGCCGCGGCCGGTGTTGCCGCCGATCTCGCCCAGCACGTGGACGAGGGGGTTCGCGCCATAGCGCTCCTCGTATTCCACGCCGAGATCCTCGACCGCCTGCTGGACGAGCCGCAGCATCTCCAGCGTGTCGTCGCGGGTCGCTCCCGGAACCATCGCGAAGTTGCCCGAGACGGACCCCTGCTCGGGCGAGTTCCAGAACCGCCATTGCACGTCGCCGCGGATGAACAGCGCAGCCTGGCTGGCGAGGATCAGCACCATCCCGGCCATCACCGGGTAGCGCAGCACGATGACGCCCGCGATCATCGGCCGGAACAGCCGCTCGCGCACCCAGCGGAACCCCTTGTTCACCTGGCGCGAAGGCCAGTCGTACCAGTGCTCCTTCTGCGAATGCTTGATCGCGTGCGCCATGTGGTTCGGCAGGATCAGGAAGCATTCGACCAGGCTCGCAATGAGAACGGCGATCACGGTGTAGGGAATGTCGGCGATCATCGCGCCGAAGCGGCCGCTGATCGCCGTCAGCCCGAAGAAGGCGATCACCGTCGTCAGCGTCGCAGACAGCACCGGCAGGAACATCCTCTTCGCCGCGTTCTCAGCTGCGACAGTCGGGCTCTCGCCAAGGCGCCGCGCCCGGAAATCGGCGTGCTCGCCAACCACGATCGCGTCGTCGACGACAATGCCGAGCGTGATGATCAGCGCAAAGAGCGAGATCATGTTGAGCGTCAGGCCGCCAGCATACATGATCGCGATCGCCGCCGTCATCGCGACCGGGATGCCCGCTGCGACCCAGAACGCCGTGCGAGCATTCAGGAACAGAAACAGCAGGAGCACGACGAGCCCGAGGCCGACGAGCCCGTTGTCGAGGAGGATCTCGCAGGCGGCCGGTGATCATCTCGGCCCGAGTGCGGATGAGGTTTATCTCCACGCCCGCGGGCAGTGTCCGCTCCAGCTCGGCCGCGACCTCCTGCACGGTTCGCTCGATGGCGATCGCGTCGCCGCTTTGGGACCGGTCGACACGGAGCGAGATGGCGGGGTCATCGCCGACGAAATACGACCGGTTGCGGTCGATACCCAAGGTCGTCACCGTCGCCACGTCGCCGACCGTGAGCTTCGAGCCGTCCGGGTTCGACCGCAGGACGATCGCCGCGATCTCGTCTGCGGTTCGCTTCGCCGTACCGGTCCTGACGCGCGAGCCGCCGCCGACGTCGCCGGCGGGATCGGTCTGCGCCTCTCCACCGATGGCGTCGGCGATCTCGCGCATCGTCACGTCGTGCCGAATCAACGACAGCGACGGCACCTCGACGAGCGTCTGCGGCGCGGCGTACCCGCGGATCGTCGTCCGCGTCACGCCCTTCTCGAAGAGTCGCTGGGTGAACTCGTCCGCGAACCGCCCCAGCTGGTCGACCCCGACCGGCCCCGAGATGACCACGTCTGTGACCCGGTCGAACCAGCTGCTCCGCCGTATTCGCGGATCCTCCGCCTCCTCCGGCAGGGTCGTGATCTCGTCGATCGCCTGCTGGACCTCCTCGGAGGCGCGCGACATGTCCCAGCCGGGCTCGAACCGGATCTCCAGCGACGCCCTTCCCTCGGTCGAGCGCGCCTCTGTCTCGTCGACCCCGTCGATGGTGACGAGCGCCGGCTGCAACACCTGGACGATGCCGGCGTCGACATCCTCCGCGCCCGCGCCCGGCCAAGAGCACCTCGACGTCGACCTCGTCGATGACGATGTCGGGAAAGAACTGCGCGCGCATGTTCGGCACGGCCGCGAGGCCCAGCACGATCATCGCGACCAGCAGCAGGTTCGCCGCGGTGCGGTGTCGGACGAAGTAGGACAGCATCAGCCGCCCATCCGCTGTTCGATCCGCGCGACGATCCGCGCGGGCACTTGCGGCTCGCGCAATTGCGCGAGAACGCGCGCCTTGGCCTCGGATGGCATGCCGTCGTTGCCCTCGACGAAGGCGACCAACGCCGCCCGCCGCTCCTCCGACAGCTCGACCATGTCCGCCGCGTCAGGTTCCGGCGCGTGCCGGTTCGACGGCCGAACCTTGATGCCGGCGCCGAGGAGGGGCGAGCGGGTCGCGACGATCTCTCGCCCCGCCAGATTCGCGGCCGCGACGACGATGTCGTCGCCCTGGCGACGCAATACATCCAGGGGAACGACCTCCAGCCGGTCGTCCGCGCCGATCGCGAGGACAGTGCCACCGCTACCGACCGCTGCGGCGGGAAGCAGCGCGACGTTGTCGAGCGGTGGCTCCGCCAGTGCGACGGTCACGAAGTCGCCGGGACGGAAGCCCGGTGCGTCGCCCAGACGCGCATAGACCAGACGGCCGGTCTGGCCTTCGGCGACCGTCGCGCTGTCGCGGCTGATCCGGCCGGTCGCCGTGAGATCGAGCCCTAGCACATCGAGCGACACCTCGACCTCGACCGGCGTCAGCCGCCCCTCGTCGTTCAGTAGTCGGCGATACTGGGCGGTGGACAGCCGGAACGCCACCTCGAGCGCATCCGGGTCGACCAGCAGCGCGAGCTGCTCGTTGACGCTGACAAGACCGCCCTCCACGGCAGAGACGTCCGCCAGGACGCCGTCGAACTCCGCCTCGATCTCGGTCTCCGCAAGCCGCCGACGCGCCTCGGCGAGATCGATGTTCAGCCGCTGCAGGCCGGTCACCGCCCGGTCCACCGCGGACTCCGCCTGGCTCAGCGCCTGCCGTCGCGATACCACCGACTGGTCGGACGCCGCCGCCGCCAGCTCCGCCTCCTCGACGAGGGCCGCGGTGCCGACACCGCGGTCGGACAGGTCGCGCTGGCGATCGAGCGCCCGGCGCCGCAGGTCGGCCTGCGCCTGCGCCGCCTGCAACTCCGCCTCCGCAAGCTCGAGCGAGCGCTCGGTATCGCGCAATTCCGCCTCGCCCTCAGCGAGGTCCGCCTCGGCCAGCGCAAGCGCCGACTCTGCGTCGGCCGGGTCGATGCGGGCGATGACCTCCCCGGCCTCCACCGTTCCGCCCTCCTCGAAGCCTTCGGCAAGATCGACGACGACGCCGCCCGTGGCCGCGCGCACCTCCAGCGTCCGTCGGCTCTGAATCTGACCGAAGGTCCTGAGGGTCGGCGACAACGTGGCAGGCTCCACGGTCAGCACCTCGACCGCGAAGACCCGCTCCTCCGCCGGCTGCGGCGCAGGGCTTTCGGCCCACGCGTCGAGCAGGGCGCCATAGACGACGTGGCCGGCGACGCCCACAAGCGCGACGGTCATGGCAAGAAGGAACACTCCGACGAGGGAGCGGCGGAGGAAGCGCATGGGCAACCCTGTGTTCGACAGGGCAAATCTAGCACCTGCCGTGGCTCAACCAAATTACTATGCTGTTATGCCTTGGACGCGGAACTCGGCGGCTCGGATCACTTTCGTCGCATGTGCTCGTCGAGGCGCGGCATGATCTCGACGAAATTGCAGGGCCTGTGCCGGTAGTCGAGCTGTGGCGCCAGGATTTCGTCCCAAGCATCGCGGCATGCGCCAGGCGATCCCGGCAAGGCGAAGAGGTATGTGCCCTGCGCGACGCCGCCGCACGCCCTGCTCTGCACGGCGCTCGTGCCGATCTTCTGCATCGAGACAAATGTGAAGACCGTGGCGAAGGCGTCGATCTCCTTCTCGTAGACGTCGCGATGCGCCTCGACGGTGACGTCTCGGCCCGTGAGGCCGGTGCCGCCGGTGGAGAGGATGACGTCGACGCCCGGATCCAGGCACCACGCGCGCAGCCGCTCGGCGATGGCCTGCCTCTCGTCGCGCTCGATTGCCCGGTCGGCCAGGACGTGGCCCGCCGCCCTCAACCGCTCGACCAGCGTGTCGCCGGACCGGTCGTCGAGCGGCGTCCGCGTATCGCTGACCGTCAGGACGGCGATGCGGACCGGCACGAACTCCCGGCTCTCGTCGATCCGGCTCATGCCCGTCCCTGCACGGCGATCCGCACCGCCAGAGCCCCGAAAATGCCCGCGGTCAACGTTCTCAGGACCCTTTCAACCCGCCGGTTTCGCGCCAGAACGCGCCCGATGCCGCCCGCCGTGACACCCACCGCGCCGTTCATGAAACTGCCGCCGATGGCCAGCGGCAGGCCGAGCAGCAGGAACTGCGGCAGGACCGGCAGCGTCGGGTCGACGAATTGCGGGATCAGCGCGAGTACGAAGAGAATGACCTTTGGGTTCGACAGGTTGACGACCAGCCCGTCCCGATATGGGTGCGCCGAGGCAGGCGCATCCCCACCGCCCATCGGCGATCTCAACGTCCGCCATGCCACCCAAAGCAGGTATCCCGCGCCGACCCACCGGATGACGTCGAAGATCCCGGGCGCCGCCGCCACCAGCGCGCCCAGCCCCAGCCCCGCCAGCGTCACATGGATCATCACGCCGGTGGAGATGCCCGCAGCCGCCTTCAGACCCGCCCGCCATCCCGCCCGCGCCCCTTGCGCTAGGCAGAACAGCATGTCGGGTCCCGGCGTCAGGTTCAGCGCCATCGCCGCCGGCAGGAATGCGAGATACAGGACCGGGTCGATCATTGCCGGAGCCTCGACTGCAGAGACAAGAGGTCTTCCCAAGTTTCGCGCTTGGCCGCGGGCGTCCGCAGCAGGTAGGCGGGATGGAACATCGGCAGCGCGGGCCGGCCCAGCGCCTCGGTCCACTTGCCGCGCAGTCGCGTGACCCCTCGCCTGCCCAGCAGCGCACCGCACGAGATGTTGCCCATGCAGACCAGAACCTCGGGATCGACGAGGTCGACATGCTTGCGGACGAAGGGCATCAGCATCGCGATCTCGTCCGCTTCCGGGTCGCGGTTGCGCGGCGGCCTCCAGGGCAGGATGTTGGTGATGTAGAGTCCCCGCTCCGGCGCGCTTTCCCCCCGACCGAGGCCGATGGCCGCGAACATCAGGTCGAGGAGCCGCCCCGCGGCCCCAACGAACGGCCGGCCCTGCTCGTCCTCCTCGCGCCCCGGCGCCTCGCCCACGATCATCACGCGCGCGCTGGGGCTGCCGTCGGCAAAGACGGTGTTCTGCGCACCCTTCCGCAGCTCGCAGTGGGGGAAGGCCGCGATTGCCGCCGCAAGCCCCTCCAGGTCGGATGCGGCGCCGGCGGCGGCCTCCGCTGCCTGCACAGGGTCCTCGGACCGATCCTCCGCGACATCGCCCGTCCGCGGCGTAGCCAGAGGGACCGTCAACGCGGCCTCCGCCGCGGCGAACCTGTCCACCGGGGCCTCTCCGATTGCCTCCGTCGCGCCGAGTTCGACCTGCCAGCGCAACATCTCGCGCGCCGCTTCAAGCGACAATTCGGCAGCGTTCACGAGAGAACCTCAACGGCGCCAAAAAAACGCAAGTCGCTGGCGGCTATGAGCGCCGCCGAGACGGCGCGGACGGACAGACGCGGAATGTCACGGTCTCCAAGCATGGCGCGAACATGTGTGCTTCGGCGGCGCAAGACAATGCGTCCCGACGCTGGACACCCGCGCCCCTGGCTTCCATAACCTCTGCCACTGCTCCGGAGCCCGATGATGACATTCCGAGCGCGCCATCTTCTCGGCATCGAGCGTCTGGCGCCGGACGCGATCACCGAGATCCTCGATCTCGCCGACCGCTACGTCGACCTCAACCGCAGCAAGTCGAAGCATGGCGAGGCGCTGCGGGGCCTGACGCAGATCAACATGTTCTTCGAGGCTTCGACCCGCACCCAGGCCTCGTTCGAGCTGGCGGGACAGCGCCTCGGCGCCGACGTCATGTCGATGCAGATGGCAGCCTCGTCGATCCGCAAGGGCGAGACCCTGATCGACACGGCCCTGACGCTGAACGCGATGCGGCCAGACCTGCTCGTCGTCCGCCATCCGCATTCCGGCGCCGTCGACCTGCTCGCGCAGAAGGTCGCCTGTGCGGTCGTGAACGCGGGCGACGGCCGGCACGAGCACCCGACCCAGGCCCTGCTCGACGCGCTGACGATCCGCCGCAAGAAGGGCCGCCTGCACCGCTTGACGGTGGCGATCTGCGGCGACATCGCCCACAGTCGGGTGGCACGGTCGAACATCCTGCTCCTCGGCAAGATGGAGTCGCGGATCCGCCTCATCGCCCCCCCGACGCTGATGCCCTCGGCGGTGCACGACTGGGGAGTCGAGGTCACCGACGACATGAAAGAGGGCCTCAAGGGAGCCGACGTTGTGATGATGCTGAGACTTCAGAAGGAACGCATGGACGGCGCCTTCATCCCGTCGGAGCGGGAGTACTACCACCGCTTCGGCCTCGATGCCGCCAAGCTCGCCCACGCCGCGCCCGACGCCATCGTGATGCATCCTGGCCCGATGAATCGCGGGGTGGAGATCGACGGGACATTGGCCGACGACATCAACCGCTCCGTGATCCAGGAGCAGGTCGAGATGGGTGTCGCCGTGCGCATGGCCGCGATGGACCTGCTCGCCCGAAACCTCCGCACCGAAGGAGCCGCCGCATGACCGACATCCCGATGCACGTCACCCCGTTCGAACACGGCATCCTGCGCATCTGGGCCTTCGACGGCGCGAGCGAGACCGGCCGAGCCCTGGTCGAAGCAATGCGACAGGAACCGCGGAATGCCGGGCCCGCGATGGCAGCCCTCGGGGCGAAGCGGGTCGACCCCTATTGGCTCGACCTCGTCGCGATGCGTGATATCGCCGAACTCGGTCTCAACGGGTACCTGCGCCAAGCCTATGACGTGTCGAAAGAGGATCTCGAGGCGGCGCATCTCCAGACCGCTCATGACCACGTGCTGATCGCCCCGTCGCGCGCTTTCGCCGACCACGAGCAAACGCTTTCGCCCGACGCGGCACTGACTGCCCTTGGCTCTCTCGACATCCACAAGGATGTCGGCGCCCTTCGGCCGATGGAGCCGGTCGAAACAGCCAGGCGCGAGCCGGCATCGCCCGATCCGGAGGAGCCGCGTCCCGGTGCGCCGGCGGGGCGCAGCCTGAGACCGGGAGCCATTCTTCTGCTTTTGCTGATCGCGGCGGCCTTCATTGCGATCGTAGCATTTTGATCTAAACTGGAAGCTGTTTTTCGCGCAGACTTTTCTTGTTGCTTTGATTGTCAATGAAGCCAAGGAAGCTCTGAAGAACCTCGGCATCGGGCGGTGATCTGGTAGTCTGGCGGCGACCTTGATGGAGCCGCCCGCAATGAAGCCGACCACCTTCGCGTCGTTTGCCTATGCGACGAAGAAGAAGCGCACCCGCCGCGAGGCGTTTCTCGCCGCGATGGAGGCGGTGGTGCCCTGGGCGCGTCTGACGGCGCTGATCGAGCCGCACTACCCGAAGGCGGGACCGAAGGGCGGGCGGCCGGCGATGCCGCTGGAGGTGATGCTGCGGGTCTGCTGTCTGCAGCAGTGGTACGCGCTGTCCGACCCGGCGGCGGAGGGTTCAAGCGTATAGCAATCGATCCAGTGGATCGATTGTAGCGCAGAACCTCTACGACAGCGACGCCATGCGCCGGTTCGCCGGGCTCGAGCTGGGCGACGATGCGATCCCGGACGAGACGACCATCCTGAACTTCCGCCACCTGCTGGAGCGGCACGAGCTGACGCGTGCGATCTTCGAGGCGATCAACAGCTATCTTCGCGAGCGCGGCATCCTGTTGCGCGAGGGAACGTTGGTCGATGCGACGCTCATCGACGCGCCAAGCTCGACGAAGAACAAGCAGGGCGCACGCGACCCGGAGATGAGCAGCACGAAGAAGGGCAACGACTGGTATTTCGGGATGAAGGCGCATGTCGGCGTCGATATTGGCAGCGGCGTGGTCCACACGCTGGAAACCAGCATCGCCAAGGCCCACGACAGCCAGAAGTTCGACGACCTGCTTCACGGCGACGAGCAGGCGGTGCTCGGCGAGTTGCCAGGGTTGCGCCACCGGTTCGAGCAACCGCTGGCGACGGCTATGTCAGCGGAGAGCGGGAGGAAGCATTCCGCGCCCAGGGCAAGCTCCGGGGCGTGATGCGCAAGGCTCCGAAAGGCGGCAAGCTGCATCCGATCGACGAGCGCATCAACCGGATCATCGCCAGCCTGCGGGCCAAGGTCGAGCACCCGTTCCGGGTGATGATATGCCAGTTCGGCTACCGCAAGACCCGCTACCGCGGGCTGGCGAAGAACGAGGCGCAACTGTTCTCGCTCTTCGGGCTCGGCAACCTGTTCCTGGTCCGACGACGGTTGATGGCCTGAGGCGGAGTCCGCCCGAAATCGGCCTTGCCGCCGCGCGAGCGGCACCTGATCCGCAGACCCGGGGCCGCTTGTCCCCCGCATCGCCCCGCCGAGACCCTTTCTGGCCGTCATCGCGGCCAATCGGAGCCGTTGATCAGACGCTCCTCAATGGTGCCTTTGGCCTTGGGGAAGGCTTTCATTTTTTGGGGACGAGTTCAGATCTTAAACAAGATAACGATCGCCTGCGCGATCTCATTGATGGCGTCCGGCGCCCACGCCGTGACGCTGGATTTTCTCGGCATGGCCAACGCGCAGGAGCAGGCCGTCGAACAGGCGCCGACGCTGAATCCAATACAGAACGCGTTCGTGCCCATCGCGACCTCGGCGTTCGGGTTCCTGGGGTCCTCGGGGGACGCGCTTGCTGATCTCAATGCAGACGGTGCATTCGCCTACCTGGATGGGAACTCCGCGGGACTGGGCGTCTGCAAGGTCGTGACCGCGTCGCGGCAGTGCAGCCCGTCAAGCGACGACAACACGCAGCTTGGCGAAGTGCTCGGGCTGACATGGGCAAAGAGCATGAGGATCTCCTCATTGTCGTTCCGGGGTGAGAACCATCCCAACGACAGCTTCGATGCGTCCGACTTCCTGGAAGTTTCATTCGACAGAGGCGCCACTTGGTCGACCCTTGCGCTCATCAACGCGAAGATCTAGCCGGTCTTCGTGACTCAGACCGTGAAGGCCGGGACTACCTCCTGCTGACAACCAACGCGCCCGGCAACGAGCAGTTCTATCTCAGCGCGGCCGAGGTGGCACCGGTCCCGCTTCCTGCATCGATCGTCCTGCTTGCAGGTGCGTTTGGCGGGTTGGGCGCGATCGCCCGTCGCCGCGCGGCCTAGCCAGACCAGACTTGCCTCGGCGAGGCTGCGGCCTCGCCGAGTGCTACAAGTTCACCTCAGATGATCTGCGGGCCGGCAGGCGATGCTTGGTACAGCAGGCTGGTGTGCCGATCCGACCGCCGTCTCCCACGGTCACCGATTGCACTGGAGGTTCGCGCATGCCCCCGGGGCCGCTTCGGACGACCGGGGTGTACCTCGGGCATGCTGCGCGTGTAGGAATGTCCGGACAGCAATACGGTGACACTTGCTCTCCACGGCATCCGCGACGCTCTTCTGCAATGCTCGCCTGATCGATCCCGAGCGCGGGGCGGAGATCGCGGGTTCACTCTTCGTCGCAGACGGCCTGATCAAGGAAATCCTGCCTGAGGGACACGACTTGTCGGCCGAGCGGCTGAAGAGCGCTGCCGCGGTCGACTGCCGTGGCCAACGCCTCGCTCCAGGCATCGTCGATCTCGGCGTCAAGGTCTCCGAGCCAGGGGAGCGGCACAAGGAGAGCTTTCGCACCGCGGGGCTGGCCGCTGCGGCGGGCGGCGTCACGACCATCGTCACCCGCCCCGATACGCTGCCGGCGATCGACGCCCCTGAGGTGCTGGACTACGTTCGCCGCCGCGCGGAGGCTGACACCGCCGTGCAGGTGGCACCGATGGCTGCACTCACCAAGGGGCGCGAGGGCCGCGAGATGACCGAGATCGCGTTCCTTCGCGACGCCGGCGCCGTCGCCTTCACCGACGCGGACCGGGTGGTGGCCGATCCGCGGGTCTTCTCGCGGTGCATGAGTTATGCGCGTTCGCTTGGTGCGCTGGTCGTGGCGCACGTGCAGGATCCCGGGCTGTCCTCCGGCACCTCGGCCTCTTCGGGCAAGTTCGCCGCCCTGAGGGGGCTGTCGGGCGTCCCGCCCATGGCCGAGCGGATGGCACTGGAGCGCGACCTCGCGCTCGTGGAAATGACCGGCGGGCGCTACCACGCTGATCAGATCACGACAGCGGCCGCCCTCCCCGCGCTTCGGCGCGCCAAGGAGGCCGGCCTCGACATCACTGCTGGCACCTCGATCCACCACTTGACGTTGAACGAGATCGACGTCGGCGACTGGCGGACGTTCTTCAAGGTCAAACCTCCGCTGCGGTCCGAAGACGACCGCGTCGCGACGGTCGAGGCGGTCCGAGAAGGACTGATCGACGTGATCTCGTCGATGCACACGCCGCAGGACGAGGAGTCGAAGCGTCTGCCGTACGAGGAGGCGGCCTCGGGCGCCGTCGCGCTGCAGACGCTGCTGCCGGCCGCGCTGCGGCTCGTCCATGCGGGCGATCTCGACCTGCCGACCCTTTGGCGCGCGCTGTCGCTCAACCCCGCGCGGAGACTAGGCCTGCCTGGCGGGCGGCTGGAAGTCGGTGCGCCGGCGGATCTCGTGCTCTTCGATCCCGACGCGCCGTTCGTGCTCGACCGCTTCACGCTTCTGTCGAAGTCCAAGAACACCCCGTTCGACGGGTCGCGGATGGAGGGGCGGGTCCTTGGCACATGGGTCGCGGGAAAGCGGCTCTTTGGGGAAGGCTGATGCCCGTCATCGACAACAGTCCGCTGCTGCTGATGACGGTCCTCGTCGTCGCGTACCTCCTCGGTTCGGTGCCGTTCGGGCTGGTGCTGACACGTGCCATGGGGCTCGGCGACATCCGTACCATCGGATCGGGCAACATCGGCGCCACGAACGTCCTGCGGACGGGCAACAAGCTCGCAGCGCTGCTGACGCTGCTGCTCGACGGAGGCAAGGGTGCGGTCGCGGTCCTGCTCGCCCGCTGGCTTGCCGGAGGCGAGGCAGCCCAGCTCGCGGCACTCGCCGCCTTCGTGGGGCACCTCTACCCCGTCTTCGCCGGCTTCAAGGGCGGCAAGGGCGTGGCGACGTTCCTGGGCGTACTCCTCGCGCTGCACTGGCCGCTGGGCCTGGCCGCGTGCGCGGTCTGGCTGGCCTCTGTCGCGATCTTCCGCATCTCGTCGCTCGGCGCGCTTTGCGCGGCGGCCTTGTCGCCGGTTCTGGCACTCGGCCTTGGCGTTCCGCGATTCACGCTGCTGTGCATCGTCCTCGCCGCGCTCGTCTTCTGGCGCCACCGGCAGAACATCGACCGCCTCAGGAGGGGGGAGGAGCCGCGGCTCGGACGCGGCCGCGACATCAAGCGCGACTAGGGCTATCGTGGGCGCCGACAGCACGGGGGTAGAGGGAACGATGGGCTTTCAGGACGCCATCAGGATTTGCTTCGAGAAGTACGCCACCTTCAGCGGGCGCGCCGCCAGGCCCGAGTTCTGGTGGTTCGCGCTCTTCCTGTTTCTAGCCAACGTCGTGCTCGGCCTCGTCGACGCGGCCATCTTTCCCGGCGACACCCAACTCCTGGGGCCGCTGTTCTCGCTCGCGACGATCCTCCCCGCGATCGCGGTCTCGGTACGGCGGCTGCACGATATCGGCAGGACCGGCTGGTGGGTGCTGCTACACCTGATCCCGGTCATCGGATTCCTTGTGATGCTCTACTTCTACCTCCAGAGGGGGGAGCCGAGCCGCAACGACTACGGTCCGCCGCCGGCGGCGTAGGCGTCAGATACCGATCTCCAGGCGGCGCCACGCCCGCGCAAGGTCGCGCTTTTCCTTGGCGGAGCGGGAGCCGACGACGAAGAGCCGCGCGGCCTCGTCCTCCGGCGGAAAGATCATCGGATTGTCGCGGATCTCCGGGTCGACGTGCGCCAGCGACGCGGTGTTCGTGCTGGGGTACCAGACCTCGTTGGTGATCCGCGCGATGACCTCGGGACGGAGGATGAAGTCGATAAAGCGATGCGCCGCGTCCGGGTTTGCAGAGGCGGAGGGCACCAGCATGATGTCGAACCAGATCGGCGCGCCTTCCTTCGGGATCGAGTACCGGATGTCTCGGCCCCCGTCCTGTTCATCGATCACGGCCATGACGTCGCCCGACCACCCGACCGCAAGGCACACGTCCCCGTCGCTCAACCGCCACGCATGCTCGGTGTCGAACGTGCTGACATAGGGCATCACGCCCCTGAGAAGATCGAGCGCTTTCCCGATCGCCCGCGGGTCCGCGGTCGTCGGTGCATAGCCGAGGTAGTTCAGGGCGACGGCCGTCATCTCCTCGGGCACGTCGAGGAGGCTGACGCCGCAGTCGGCGAAGCGTGACACCACCGCGGGATCGAAGATCATCGACCAACTGTCGACCGGGGCCTCGGGCATGCGTTCGGCGACTGCAGTCGCGTCATAGCCGATCCCGGTCGATCCCCAAAGGTAAGGCACGCCGAACGACTCCACGCGGTCCAGCGCCTCGAATCTCGTCATGATGCCCGAATCGAGGTGGCCCAGATTGCCGAGCGACCCGGTGTCGAGCGACTGGACGATACCCATCGCGATCAACCGGCCGACATACTCCGAAGAAACGATGGCTACGTCGAATTGCGGCTCCCCGGCCATCAGCATCGCCTCGGCGAGTTCGGCGTCATCGTACTCCTCGTAGATCACGTCGATGCCGGTCTCGGCTTCGAACTCCTCGATGACCGAGGGATCGATGTACTCGTCCCAATTGAGAACTCTGACGGTTTCGCCGGCTGCCGCATTCGCGGCGCAAATCATAGCGAGGAGGAAAGTTCCGGCGCGTATCATGCTGCGGTAGCTCCCGTCTGTTCCTGCGCATCGGCACGATGCGCGAAAGTCTCGATCGCCTCGACGATCTGCGCACGGTCGAACGGCTTGGGCAGGACAGCCTGCATGCCGACGTCGAGGCAGCGCAGGCGGATGTCCTCGCCCAGATGCGCGGTCAAAGCGACGATCGGCGTCGGGCGGCGCCGGCACTCACTCTCGATCCGGCGGATCTCCGTCGTGGCCTCGAAGCCGTCCCGGCGCGGCATCGAGATATCCATGAACACCAGGTCGTAGTGCATATCCGACGCCTGCCGTACCGCCTCGTCGCCATCGGTCACGACGGTGGTCTTGCAACCGGCGCGCTCGAGGATCCGACAAAGGATCCGGCTGTTGACCCGATTGTCCTCGGCGATCAGCACACGGACGCCTGCCGACCCGCTTGGTGGAGCATCGTGATCGCTCGGTTCCGCATGGCTCCAGCGCCGGGCCACAGGCACGTCGAGCGCGAGAGTGAAGGTGCTGCCGCGCCCCGTCTCTCCCCTCGCGTGGATGTCGCCTCCGAGACCCCTCGCCAGCCTTCTGCTGATGGCGAGACCGAGGCCAGTGCCGCCAAAACGGCGGGAGGAGAGGAGTTCCGCCTGCTCGAACGGCTCAAGAATCCGCTGGGCATCCTCTGCCGCAAGACCGATGCCTGTATCCTCGACGATGATCGCCAGCCGCTGACGGTCGCCCGGCCGGTCCTCTGCGCTGACAGTTATCGTGACGGAGCCTTCGGCGGTGAACTTGATCGCGTTGCTGACGAGGTTGGTCACGATCTGCCGCACCCTGCCCCCATCGGTCATGTGCCGGGGCGCCAGACCCTCGTCAATGCGCACGACCAGCTCGATCCCGCGTCCGCGCGCCCGCGGCCGGAAGAGCGACTCAACCGACATCAGAAGCGAGCGGATATCGGTCGGCTGGGGATCGATCTTCATCTTTCCCGCCTCGATCTTCGACAGGTCGAGGATGTCGTCGATGATCGTCATCAGCGCTGTCCCGGAGGCTCGGAGTTCGCGCACCATCTGCTGCTGCTCGTCGTCGAGATCGGTCAGGCGCAGCTCGTCCGTCAGGCCGAGGACCCCGTTCATCGGTGTCCTGATCTCGTGGCTCATCGTCGCAAGAAAGTCCGACTTCGCCCGCGAGGCGGCCTCGGCCCGATCGATCTGCCCCGCGAGCGCGGCCTGCGCGCTCATGATGCCGTGCTCGAGGGGACGAAAGATCAGCGTCCAGATCAGTGCCAGCAACATGATCACGAGAAATACCGCCACCATCCGCCAGCGCGCGTAGCCGGCCAGACCCGCCTCCATCTCGGCCTGCTCGATGCTCGTGATGCGTCCGACGGTGGGCAAGGTCTGAAGGATGATCGAGTGTGCCGAATCGATGTAGGGGCTGACTGCGTCTCCCCAAAGATCGTCGCGCTCGGCGACGACTTCGGTGATATCGACGAATGTCGCGATCAGTCCAAGGGGGTCGAGTACCTCGTTCTCGAGGATGCGGCGCGATTGCGGCGACAGCCTCTCCTCAGTCAGCGCCGCCTTGATCGTCGCATGCGCCAGGTCGAGCTTGGCGGCAGGGGCGCCGAGCTGGCTCCTGAAGTTGGCGGCCATCTCGGCTCTGGTGGCGAGTTCGACCCGATGCAGCAGGGAGGCCGCGGTCGTCATTCCCTGCAGCGTTTCGTCAAGAGTCTCCGACAGGACGCTGTTCTCGACCATCAGGTCATGCTTCGCACGGTCGATGCCCCAGGCGAACAGCGACGCGGCAAGCACTAGCGCCAACGAAAGAAGAAGGCGCAGTCGCAGGAATTTGTGGGTGAGGGCGGAAGAAGCCATTCGCCAGAACTTTCTTGGAACGACGGAATAGGCGCGAAGTTCTTACGAACGATTAGCGTTGGAGAAGCGCTTTTTAAAAAGCTTACTCAGCTGCGCGGGCTGGCGACGTCTCCTGCGCCATGATCACCTCGATCGGATCATGCTCGGCGACGAGATGGCCGGGGGCGACCTCCTGAAGGCGCGGCAGGTCGCCGGTGCCGCGGCGCGACGGGAGGAACCGGAAGCCAGCGCCGGGATCGAGCGGCGAGGGAAGTTCGCCAGGCAGTCTCAACCGTTCGCGCGAGCGCTCGACTTGCGGATCGGGCACCGGGACGGCCGAGATCAACGACTGCGTGTAGGGATGGCGCGCGTCCTCGTAGATCGCGTCCCGATCGGCGAGTTCGACGATGCGACCGAGGTAGAGCACCATGATCCGGTGGCTGATCTCGCGCACGACCGACAGGTCATGGCTGATGAACAGCATCGACATGCCGAACTCCGCCTGCAACTCCTTCAGCAGCGCCACCACCTGCGCCTGGATCGAGACATCGAGGGCCGAAACCGCCTCGTCGCAGACGATGAGCTTGGGGCGATTGATCATCGCGCGGGCGATACCGACCCGCTGGTTCTGCCCGCCCGAAAGTTCGTGCGGGTAGCGGTTGATGAGCGAAGGATCGAGGCCGACGCGGTCCATCATCTCGGCGACCTCCATCCGCCGCTCGCGCCGTGTCAGCCCCGGCTGGAAGGTCTTGAGCGGCTCGGCGATCGACGACGCGATGGTCATCCGTGGGTCGAGACTGGCCAGCGGATCCTGGAAAACGATCTGCAGATCCTTGCGCGCCTTGTTCAAGGCGCGCCTGTTCATCTCGTTCAGCGGCTGGCCGAGCCACGTGACGCGGCCCTCTGAGGGTGGGATTAGCTGCAAGACGGCCCGCGCGAGCGTGGATTTCCCGCAGCCCGACTCGCCCACGATACCCACCGTCTCTCCCGGCGCGACGTCGAAGGAGACGCCGTCCACCGCCTTGAGCGGCACGTTCTTCGGGAACACGCCGCCGCTGATCCGAACGGGGAAGTGCACCCGCACGTCGCGCACCTGCAGAAGCTCGCCCTCGCCCTTCAGCGGCGCGGGGTCCTGGGGGCTGTCGATCCGCGGCATCGCATCGATCAGCATTCGGGTGTAGTCATGCTGTGGGCGGTAGAAGATGTCCTCCGCCGTCCCCTCCTCGACGTAGGCGCCTTTGCGCATGACCTGGATGCGGTCGCACATGCGGGCGACGACGCCCATGTCGTGGGTGATCAGCGCGATCGCCGTGCCCTCCTCGCGCTGGAGGCGGACCATGAGGTCGAGGATCTCGGCCTGAACGGTGACGTCGAGGGCCGTGGTCGGCTCGTCGGCGATCAGCAGGCGCGGCTGACAGAGCATCGCCATCGCGATCATCACGCGCTGGCGCATGCCGCCCGACAGCTCGTGGGGGAACTGGCGCAGGCGCCGCTCCGCCTCCGGGATGCGGACGCGGTCGATCCAGTCGAGGCACTGCCGCCGCGCGGCTTCGCCGCGAATTCCGCGGTGCAGGCGCAGGACCTCGCGCATCTGGTCGCCGACGCGCAGATGCGGGGTCAACGCCGTCAGCGGGTCCTGGAAGATCATCGCGACCTTGTCGCCGCGGATGTCGTTGAGCTGGTCGAGAGGAACGTTCAGCATCTCCTGCCCGTCGAACGCCACCGACCCCGACGCGGCGCCGTTCTCCGCCAGAAGGCCCATCACGGCCATGAAGGTCTGGCTCTTGCCCGACCCGCTTTCGCCGACGATGCCCAGGCACTCGCCCGACGCGATGTCGAAATCCACACCCGAGACGGCTTCGACCTCTCCGTCCGGCGTCTGGAACGCAACGCGCAGATCCCTGACCTCGAAGAGCGCCATCAGCGGACGTGCCTTTCCGCGTGACCGATCATCCGAACACGCAACAGATCCCGAGGATCGACCAGGACCAGACGATACCGACCGCGATCGCCGCGACGGGAAATCTCGGCTCCTGCGGAATGCCCTCATGCTGCGCAGCGGTCTCGGATGCCGCGCGAGCGGGCTCACGTCCAGATTTCATCACTAGCGGTCCTTTGGATCGAGCGCGTCACGCAGGCCGTCGCCCACGAAGAAGAGCGAGATGATCGTGACGAGGAAAAAGAAGAGCGGGAACGCGAGTTGCCAGACAGTACCATAGGTGATCGTCCCCGCGCCTTCGGAGATCAGCCGGCCGAGTGACGTGTTCGGCTCCTGGATGCCGAGGCCGAGGAACGAGATGAAGCTCTCGACGAGGATCATCTGCGGCACCAGCAGCGTTGCGAATACCACGACCACGCCGAGCAGGTTCGGCACGATATGGCGGGTGACGATCGTGAACCAGGGCACGCCTGCCGCATGCGCGGCCTCGACGAACTCCCTGTGCTTGAGCGAAAGTGTCTGGCCACGGACGATCCGGCTCATGTCGAGCCAAGAAACTATTCCGATGCCGATGAACAGCATCAGAAACGACCGTTCGAAGATCACCATCAGCAGGATGATGATGAACATGTACGGGATCGAGACCAGGATATCGACGGTACGCATCATCAGGTTGTCGATCCAGCCGCCGACGAAGCCCGACACGGCGCCGTAGAGCGTGCCGATGACGACGGCGACGAGGGCGCCAATGACGCCGACGACCAGTGACGTCCGGGTGGCTTGGATCGTGCGCGCGTAGAGGTCGCGGCCGATCTCGTCGAGGCCGAAATAATGCCCCGTCTCGATCGAGGGACGGCCCGAGACGACGATGTCGCCCATCCGGCCCCAGTCGATCTCCTCGTTCGACCACTGCGCGAAGAACGGCCCCACGATCGTGAAGAGAACGACGAGGCCGAGGACGACGACGGCGCCCGTCGCGGCCCTGTTGCGCAGGAAACGGTCGGCCGCATCTTGCCACAGAGAGCGGCCCTTGACGCGCTCGGCCTCGGCCAGGCGCTCGGCGATGCGCTCATTGGTCAGCTCGCGGGCGGTCTGTGCGGCGCCGTGCTGCATCATCAGTACCGGATCTTGGGGTCGAGCCACGCGTAGGCGACATCGGCGAGCAGGTTGAAGAGCACCGTCAGCGCCCCGTAGAGGATCGTCACGCCCAGCATCACCGAGTAATCGCGGTTGAGCGCCGACAGCACGTAGAGCTGCCCGATCCCACCGGTCGAGAAGTAGAGGTCGACGACCACCGAGCCCGTGATCATCGCCACGAAGGCGGGACCGAGGTAGCTGACGACCGGCAGCATCGCGGGCTTCATCGCGTGCCGCCAGATCACCTCGCGCTCGGGCAGGCCCTTGGCGCGGGCGGTGCGGATGAAATTCGCGTTCAGCGTCTCGAGCATCGAGGACCGGGTGATGCGGGCGATCGAGGCCATGTAGGACGTGGCCAGCGCGATCACCGGCATCACCACGTATTCCCACTGGCCGCCGTTCCAGCCGCCCCCCGGCAGCCAGCCCAGTTGCCAGGTGAAGATGATGACCAGTATCGGCGCCATCACGAAGTTCGGCAGTGCCTGCGCAGAGAACGTCGCGCCGACCGCGATATAGTCGAGAATCGTGTTGTGCCGGACCGCCGCCGCGACCCCCAGGGTCACGCCGACGAACGTCGCCAGCAGGAATGCGATGGTCCCATAGGTCAGCGTGACCGGGAAGCCCTGCGCGATGATGTCGTTCACGTCGCGATCGGTCAGGGCGAAGGACGGGCCGAAGTCGAAGCGCGTGACGATCCCGACGACATAGTCCCACATCTGCTTCCAGTACGGCTGGTCGAGCCCGTACTGCGCCTCGATATTGGCCATCACCGCCGGAGGCAGCGGCCGCTCCGACGTGAACGGCCCGCCAGGGGCGGCGAACATCAGAACGTAGCAGATCACCACAAGCAGAAGCAGCGTGGGGATCGCGATCAGCAACCGTCGGATGATGTAGTTGGTCACCTGATCAGAGGCCCGCGGTTAGCCCCGGGCCGCCCCGTATTTCAATCGGCCACCCGATAAAGGTCCTTGGAGTACGTGCTCTGCTGCACGTTCTCGTAGGGCCAGCCCTTCACCTGCGGATCCAGCATGAAGGCGTTGGTGTACCAGTAGATCGGGATGATCGCGGTCTCTTCCGCGGCGATCCGCTCGACCTCCTGGTACTGCTGCTCGGGGTCGTCCGATGTCTTGGCCTCGGCCAGCAGCGCGTCGACCTGCTCGTTGGCGTACTTGCCGTCGTTGTACTGCGACTGCGAGTTGAAAAGGTCGACGAAGGTCGAGGCTTCGTTGTAGTCGCCGCACCATGCGGCGCGGGCCAGGTCGAACTCCTGGTTGCCGCGGGCACGCAGGTAGGTCTGCCACTCCTGGTTCGCGAGCGTCGTCTCGACCCCGAGCTTCTGCTTCCACATCTGGCTCGCGGCCAGCGCGATCTTCTGGTGCGCCTCGGAGGTGTTGTAGATCAGGTCGAACGTCAGGTCGCCCTCGCCGTAGCCCGCCTCTTCCATCAGGCTCTTGGCCATCTCGTCGCGCTCGGCCTGGGTCATGCCCGCCGCCTCGACCTCGGGCGGGGTGTAGGCCGCCGTCGCGCCCGGCGTGAACGTGTAGGCCGGCGGCTGGCCCGCAGCGGTGATGTTCTCGACGATAATGTCACGATCGAGCGCGAGGGACAGCGCCTTGCGGACACGCGGGTCCTTCAGCGCCTCGTGCCCGCTCTCGGACTGGTTGATGTTGTAGTAGTAGCTGCAGAGCTCGGGCACGCTCGTCGCCGCTTCGGGATGCTCCTCGCTGAGGCGCGGATACTGGCCGGCGGGGATCTGAGTCCAGTCCACCTCGTCGGAGAGGTAGCGCGTCAGCGCCTGGTTCTCGTCGTTGATGACGAGGCGCGTGACATGGTCGATGAAGACGTTCTCGGCGTCCCAGTACTCGGGGTTCTTCTCCATCTCCAGCCGCTCGCCCGGCACGTACTCTGTCAGGACGTAGGCGCCGTTCGACGCCATGTTGCCCGGCCGCGTCCACTCGCTGCCATGCTCCTCGATCACGGCCTGCGGCGCGGGAAAGGCGGTGGTGTGCGTCACCATCTGGTCGAAGTAGGGCAGCGGCTGGGTCAGAGAGACCTCGAGCGTATGGTCGTCGATGGCGCGCACGCCAAGCTCGGACGGATCCATGTTGCCCGCGATGATCTCGCCGGCATTCTCGAGCGACATCAGCTCCATGTACCACGCGTATTCCGAGGCAGTCGCCGGATCGACGGCACGCTGCCAGGCATAGACGAAGTCCTGCGCCGTCACCGGCTCGCCGTTCGACCAGCGGGCATCGTCGCGCAGGTTGAACGTCCACGTCGTGCGGTCGTCGCTCACCGACCACTCCGTCGCAACGCCGGGTGTCAGTTCACCCTCGGAGTCCTGGTTGAGCAGACCCTCGAACAGGTCGCGGGCGATCTTGGAGCCGTCGACGTCCTCGACCTTCTGCGGATCGATCGACGGACTTTCGTCGAGGCTTCGCCAAACGAAGGTCTGATCTTCGGCCAGCGTCTCCCCGGTCTCGGGATGCGTCTCCTGCGCCAACGCCGGGACGGCCAGCAGCGTCGTGGCAAGCAAGCCCGCCAGGGCGGTTCTCGTGTTCATCTTCGCTCTCCTGTCAGATTGGTCCGGAGGTTCCGCGGCGCCGACGGCGCGGCACGGACCCCTCCTTGACGTTGGATCGCCTGGATCATTCCCCGGACCTAGAGCGAATTCCGCCATAGCGGTAGTATTAACCGTGCGTAAACGCCCCTGGTTGGGCAAATCCTCGCCACAAAGGGTAGACGACTGCGTCGCGTGCGCGTCGTGGGGCAACGCTGTTGTGGGGCCCGGCGAATAGCCTAAGCTGGCGGCCGAACGTCTCGTCAGGGAGGACACGAATGAGACTCGCGACATTCGCCACCGCGCTTGCGGCCTCGGCGCTCGGCACGATGGCCGCGCACGCGCAGGAGCACGTCTTCAAGCTTCACCATCTACTCGGCGCGCAAGCTCCCGCACAGACGCAGATGCTCGAGCCCTGGGCGCGGCAGGTCGAAGAAAATTCCGGCGGCCAGGTCGCGATCGAGATCTACCCTGCGATGTCCTTGGGCGGGCGTCCTCCGGAGCTGGTGCAGCAGGCCCGCGACGGCGTCGTCGACATTGTCTGGACGGTCAACGGCTACACGCCCGGACTCTTCCCGCGGACCGAGGTGATGGAGCTGCCGAACGTCTTCACCAACGACCCAAGGGCGGCGAACCTCGCGCTCTACGACATGTTCGAGGAGGACCTGGCGGAGGAGTACCAGGGGCTCGAGGTGATGTTCCTGCACACTCATGCCGGCCAGGCTCTGCACACCCGCGACACCGAGGTGCGAACGCCCGCCGACGTTGAGGGAATGAACCTGCGCATCCCGACGCGCACCGGCGCTTGGGTGATCGAGGCGATGGGAGCGAACCCCACCGCGATGCCGGTGCCGGAGCTGCCCCAGGCGCTGCAGAAGGGCGTCGTCGACGGCGCGCTGATCCCGTTCGAGATCATCCCGCCGCTGCGCATCCAGGAGCAGACGCAGTACCAGATCGAGGGCGCCGACGCATGGCGCTGGGGCACGACGACGTTCCAGGTCTCGATGAACAAGGCCCGCTGGGACGGCCTGCCCGACGAAATCAAGCAGGCCTTCCGAGACGCCTCCGACCGGGAATGGTGGGGCGAGGTCGGCGACATCTGGCGCGCCTCCGATGATTTCGGAATCAACATGGCTGTCGAATCCGGCAACGAACACATCGTCCTGACTGAGGAGGAGACGCAGGCGTTCCGCCAGGTGCTCGACCCGGTCGTGCAGCAATGGATCGACGAGGTCACCTCCAAGGGCATCGACGGCGAAGCGCTCGTCGAAAAGGCCCGCGGGTTGATCGAGGAGAACACGGGCCCCTCGATGTGAGCGACCGTCGGCGCACCGGAATCCTCGGATGGGCCGAGGCGCTGATCCACGGTTGGGCCATCGTCGGCGGGTTCGTCCTGCTGGCGGTGGTCCTCGTCAACGTGCTGTCGGTGCTGGGCGGCATCTTCTGGCGGCCGTTCCCCGGTGACTTCGAGCTGACGGAGATGGGCGTCGCGGTCGCCGCCTTCGCGTTCCTGCCGTTCTGCCAGCTGACCGACGCCAACGTCACCGCCGACATCTTCACCGCCCGCGCCTCGCACCGCTGGATCTCGGCCTTTCGGCTGTTGGCGGCGATCGTCGCCCTGGGGTTCGCGGGGCTTCTGGCGTGGCGGATGTACTACGGCATGGGCGACCAGCGCACCTACGGCTACGAGACCGCGATCCTGCAGATCCCGATCTGGCTCGCCTTCGTGCCGATCCTGTTCTCGCTGGTCCTGCTCGCCGTCGCCTCGCTCGTAACGCTGGTCGAGACCGGCCGCACGGTCAGCTACGGGACGCATATCGAATGATGGAGGCGACGACGCTGGGGGTGACGGGCCTCGTCATCCTCGTGGTGCTGATCGCGATCCGGATGCCGATCGCATACGCGATGATCCTGGTGGGCGGCGGCGGCGTCTTTATCCTCAACGGCCCAGCGCTGCTCCTGAACCAGCTCAAGACCCTCGCCTACGGCCAGTTCTCGATCTACGACCTGAGCGTCGTACCGATGTTCGTGCTGATGGGCGCGATCGCGTCCAAGGCCGGGCTCTCCCAGGCCCTCTTCCGCGGCGCCAACGCGTGGCTCGGCTGGATGCGGGGCGGCACCGCGATGGCGGCGATCGCGGGCTGCGCGGGGTTTGGCGCGGTCTGCGGCTCGTCGCTCGCCACCGCCTCGACCATGGGCAAGGTCGCCCTGCCCGAACTCAAGCGGTACAACTACTCCGGTGCGCTGGCGACCGGATCGCTGGCGGCCGGCGGGGTGCTGGGCATCCTCATCCCGCCCTCCGTCGTGCTGATCATCTACGCAATCATCGTCGAGGCGAACATCGTCACCATGTTCATGGCAGCGATGATCCCCGGCCTGCTGGCGGTCATCCTGTTCCTGCTGACGATCGCCATCTACGTCGCGATCTGGCCCGAGGCGGGACCACGCGGCGGCTCCTCCGACCGGGCGGAGTTCGTGTCCGCCACCGTCGGCGTGATCCCGGTCCTTGTCATCTTCGGCCTCGTCTTGGGAGGTATCTACGCCGGCTTCTTCAACCCGACGCCCGCCGCGGCGGTGGGCGTGTTCCTTGTCTGGATCTATGGCATCGCGCGACGGACCGTGCGGACGCGCGAGCTGCTGGAGGCGCTGAAGGAGACCGCCGGCACGACCGGCATGATCTACCTGATCCTGCTCGGCGCCGAGCTGATGAAGATCTTCATGTCCCGCATCGGCCTGCCGCAGGAGACGGCGGCCTGGATCCTCGACAGCGGCCTGGCGCCGATGACAGTGCTGATCCTGCTGCTCGTCGCGCTGATCTTCCTCGGCTGCCTGATGGACAGCCTGTCGATGATCCTGCTCGTGATCCCGTTCTTCTGGCCGGTCCTGACCGAGATCAACGGCGGGCTCTACCAGGGGGCCGAGGGGGCGGGCTTCGGCATGTCGACCGAGGATCTCAAGATCTGGTTCGGCATCCTCGCCTTGATCGTGGTCGAGCTGGGGCTGATCACGCCGCCCGTCGGCATGAACGTCTTCGTCATCTCGGCGCTCGCCAAGGACACGCCGATGATCGAGACCTTTCGCGGCGTCGTTCCCTTCTTTCTTGCGGAGATGGTGCGCGTCGGGCTCCTGCTCGCCTTCCCCGCCCTCACCCTCTGGCTGCCGGAGCTTCTGCGCTGATCCGCCGACGACAATCCATTGCCAAACCGCGCTTGACGCTCCACCGTCTGCAGTGTCGATTTGGCGCGGTGTCGAAGCGTCGCGCGAACGTGCCCGACAGCCCGGAGGAGATTGGGAGGATGCCATGGAGTTGACAGACCAGCGGGACATCGCGGCGCCCCCGGAGGACGTCTGGTCGGCACTGATCGATCCCGAGGTTCTCAAGCAGTGCCTGCCGGGATGTCAGGAGATGACCGGCAACCCCAATGACGGCTACGAGGCCGTCGTGACGCAGAAGGTCGGCCCGGTGAAGGCGACCTTCAAGGGACACGTGCAGCTCTCGAACGTGGTGGAGGGCCAGAGCTGCACCATCACCGGAGAGGGCAAGGGCGGACCGGCGGGCTTCGCCAAGGGCGGCGCCGACGTGGTCCTGACCCCGACCGGCGACGGCACACGCCTCAGCTACGACGTCACCGCAAAGGTGGGCGGCAAGCTGGCGCAGCTCGGCAGCCGCATCATCGACGGCTTCGCCAAGAAGATGGCCGACCAGTTCTTCGACAACTTCAAGAACGTGGTGGAGGGTAACGGCGCCGACGCCTCGGTCAGCGTCGATACCGGCGGCGACGCGGTTGCCGCCAAGCCCGCGGCCGAGGCTGCGACGGCGACCGAGCCGGGTGGCGCCGCCGCCCCGCGCGGTGGCACCGCCGACCCAACCGCGACACCGCGGTCGCCGGACGAGCCGCAGGTCGGCACCGAGAAGAAGAGTTGGTTCAAGAAGCTGATGGGCTGACGCGCTCGGCCCCCACGAACACCCAGGGAGGGATTGGATGACCAAGGTGACGTTGACGGTGAACGGCCGAGAGAAGTCGGCGGAGGTCGAGGGGCGGACGCTCCTCGTCGAGCTCCTGCGCGACAAGCTGGGCCTCACCGGCACGCATGTCGGCTGCGACACCAGCCAGTGCGGCGCCTGCTGCGTCCACGTCGACGGCGCGCTGGTCAAGGCCTGCTCGATCTTCGCGGTGGAGTGCGAAGGCGCCGAGGTCACGACGATCGAGGGCATGGCCAACGCCGACGGCTCGCTCAGCACGATCCAGCAGGCGTTCCAGGACTATCATGGCTTGCAGTGCGGATTCTGCACGCCGGGCATGGTGATGGCGGCGGCGTCGCTGCTCAAGGACAACCCGCAGCCGACCGAGGCCGAGATCCGCTGGCATCTCGACGGCAACATCTGCCGCTGCACGGGCTACCACAACATCGTCAAGGCGATCCTTGCCGCGTCCGGTCAGGACGTGCCCGCCGTCGCGGCGGAATAGGCTCCGCGACACCTAGACATCGGGACGCCGAGGGAGCCGGCGTGCAAGGCTAATGCCGGCGCATCGACGCCGCGACAGGGAGGATGAGGGGATGCCCAAGGATCATGGGATAGGCGCGAGCGAAAAGCGCCGCGAGGACGTGCGGTTCCTGACCGGAAAGGGCCGCTACACAGACGACATCAACCTGCCGGGGCAGGCCTACGTGGCGTTCCTGCGTTCGGACGTGGCGCATGGTCGCCTGGTCTCGGTCGACACCTCCGAGGCCGAGGCGATGCCGGGCGTGCTGCACGTCTTCACCGGCAAGGACTTCGAGAGCGTGGGCGGCCTGCCCTGCGGCTGGCAGATCACCGGCCGCGATGGTGAGGTGATGAAGGAGCCCAAGCACCCCGTCCTCGCCCACGGCAAGGTCCGCCATGTCGGCGACCCGATCGCCGCCGTCGTGGCCGAGACGCCATGGCAGGCGCGGGACGCCGCCGACGCCATCGTGCCAGAGATCGAGGATCTGCCGGCGGTCATGGACATGAAGGCTGCCGTCAAGGATGGCGCGCCGCTGGTCCACGACGATATCGGCACCAACCTCTGCTACGACTGGGGCTTCGTCGAGGATAACCGCGAGAAGGTCGACGAGGCGATCCGCAACGCCCACCACGTCACCACGCTGGAGCTCGTCAACAACCGCCTGATTCCGAACGCGATGGAGCCGCGGGTGGCGGTCGGCGACTACAACCCGGCGACCGGCGACCACACGCTCTACACCACCAGCCAGAACCCGCACGTCATCCGCCTGCTGATGGGCGCCTTCGTCCTCGGCATCCCGGAGCACAAGCTGCGGGTCGTCGCGCCGGATGTCGGCGGCGGCTTTGGCTCGAAGATCTTCCACTATGCCGAGGAGGCGCTCTGCACCTTCGCAGCCAAGGCCGTGGGCCGTCCGGTCAAGTGGACCTGCACCCGATCGGAGAGCTTCGCCACCGACGCCCATGGCCGCGACCATGTCACCAAGATCGAGCTTGCGATGGACGCCGAGGGCAACTTCCAGGCGCTGAGGACCGAGACCTACGCCAACATGGGCGCCTACCTCTCGACCTTCGCGCCATCCGTCCCGACGTGGCTGCACGGCACGCTGATGGCGGGCAACTACAAGACCCCGCTGATCTACGTGAACGTCAAGGCGGTCTTCACCAACACGGTCCCCGTCGACGCCTATCGCGGCGCCGGTCGGCCCGAGGCCACGTTCCAGCTGGAGCGGGTCGTCGACAAGGCGGCGCGCGAGATGGGGATCGACCCGGTGGAGTTGCGGCGGAAGAATTACGTGACGGAGTTTCCCTACGCCACCCCGGTCGCCGTCGAGTATGACACCGGCGACTATAACGCGACCATGGACCGCCTGCTGCAGATGGTCGACCGCGACGGCTTCGACGCCCGCGCCGAGGAGTCCAAGTCGCGCGGCAAACTCCGCGGCTTTGGCGTGAACTCCTACATCGAGGCGTGCGGCATCGCGCCCTCGAACCTCGTCGGGCAACTCGGCGCCCGCGCCGGCCTCTACGAAAGCGCCACGGTCCGGGTGAACGCCACAGGCGGCATCGTCGTGATGACCGGCAGCCACAGCCACGGCCAGGGGCACGAGACGTCCTTCGCCCAAGTCGTCGCCGACATGATCGGCATCCCCGACAACATGGTCGAGATCGTTCACGGCGACACCGCCAACAGCCCGATGGGCATGGGCACCTACGGCTCGCGCTCGCTCGCGGTCGGCGGCTCGGCGATCCACAAGGCGGCGACCAAGATCATCAACAAGGCCAAGAAGATCGCCGCGCACCTGATGGAGGCCTCCGAGGGCGACATCGAGCTCAAGGACGGCAAGTTCACCGTCGCCGGCACCGACAAGTCGGTCGCTTGGGGCGACGTCACCCTCGCCGCCTATGTGCCGCACAACTACCCGCTCGAAGAACTCGAGCCGGGGCTCGAGGAGACGGCGTTCTACGACCCGTCGAACTTCACCTACCCCGCCGGCGCCTATGCCTGCGAGGTCGAGGTCGACCCCGAGACCGGCAAGGTCGAGGTCCTGTCGTTCGCCGCGGCCGACGATTTCGGCAACGTCGTCAACCCGATGATCGTGGAGGGTCAGGTCCATGGCGGCCTCGCCCAGGGCATCGGCCAGGCCATGATCGAGAACTGCTCCTACGACGACGACGGTCAACTCATCTCGGCCAGCTACATGGACTACGCCATGCCGCGCGCCGACGACCTGCCGATGTTCGCCGTCGACCATTCCTGCCAGACGCCCTGCACCCACAATCCGCTGGGGGTGAAGGGCTGCGGCGAAGCCGGCGCCATCGGCTCGCCGCCGACGATCGTGAACGCGGTCATCGACGCGCTGCATCGCGGCGGCATCAAGGTGGACCACATCGACATGCCGCTCACGTCGAACCGGGTCTGGGCAGCGATCCATTCTGCGTCGGGCGCCGCGGCGTCCGCCTCGCCGGGGCTGGGACAGGGGCACGCGCACGGACACACGCAAGGTCGCGGCAACCCGCACGGCTGAGCACGCATTCGGAGGACCAAAGATGTACGCATTCGAGATGACCCGGCCCGGAACCGTTCAGGACGCCGTCGCCGCGCTTGCCGAGGGCGAGGCGCAGGCCATCGCCGGCGGCCAGACCCTGATCCCGACGCTGAAGCAGCGGCTTGCCGACCCCGGTACGCTGGTCAGCCTCTCGGGCATCGCCGAGATCAAGTACGTCCGGCACGAGGGCGACACGCTCTCCATCGGCGGTGGTACGACCCACCGGCAGGTGATGGACGAGGCGGCGCAGGCCTACCCCGCCCTCGCCTCGCTGGCGTCCCGCATCGGCGATCCGGCGGTCCGCAACCGCGGCACGATCGGTGGCTCGATTGCCAACAACGACCCCTCGGCGTGCTATCCCGCCGGCGCGCTGGCCTCCGGCGCGACGATCGTCGCCACGGGCCCGTCCGGCTCGCGCGAAGATCGCGGCCGACGACTACTTCCGCGGCATGTTCGAGACCGCGCTCGAGGAGGGCGAGATCATCACCGAGGTCCGCTTCCCGATCCCGCAGGCGGCGCGGTACGAGAAGTTCATCCAGGTCGCCTCCCGCTTCCCGCTGGTAGCGGTCTTCGTCGCCAGGTTCGCCGACGGCGTGCGCGTTGCCGTGACGGGCGCGTCGAAGTCGGGCGTCTTCCGCTGGACCGAGGCGGAACAGAAGCTGTCCTCCGACTTCTCGGCGGACGCCATCCGCGACCTCACCTGCGCGCCCGACGGGATGATCGCCGACCTGCACGGCTCGGCGGAATACCGGGCGCACCTCGTCGCCGTCGTCACGCGGCGCGCGGTCGCCGGCGCGATCTAGGCCGCTCGCCAAAGAAAGACGGCTCCGATGTATCCGGAGCCGTCGCCTCGTCCGCCTGCGGTCAGCGTGCCGCAGCGCGCTCCGCCAGCCTGAGGTTCGCCCACTCGGCGCATGCCTTGATGCCGCCCAGCGGAAAGAAATGCACCTGCGCCGGCGCGCTCCTCGGGTCGCGGGCGCGGTGCGCCGCCAGGTCCTGCAGCACCTGCGTCGGCTCGAACGGCAGCACCAGCTTGCGCACGTCCCGCGCCCGCTTCTGCAGGACGTTCAGCGACGGGCCGACACCGCACGATGCCGCGAAGCGGATGAGGGTCTGAAGCTTCGCCGGCCCAGCGATGCCGACATGCACCGGCAGCGCGATGCCTTCGTCCCGGATGCGCCCGATCCAGTCGACGATCGGTCCCGGCTCGAACGCAAACTGCGTCACCAGCGCCATCTCCGCGTCGGTCCGCTCCGAGAACGCCTGCTTCCACAGCAACGCCTGGCCGACCATCTTGTGGGTTCCGTCCGGGTCGATGTCGCGGTTGCCCTCCGGATGCCCCGCCACGTGCAGGCGGCGGAACCCGTGCCGGTCGAAGATCCCGGTCTCGAGAAGCTGCATCGAGGAGTGGAAGTCCCCTTCGGCCACGGCACGTCCGCCCGCCAGAACCAGCGCCTCGTCGACGCCCGCCTCGCCGGCATAGCGCGCCACCCACTCGCCCAGCACGCCGGCGTCGCGGATGTAGCGCGCCGGAAAGTGCGGCATCACCGCAAAGCCCTCGTCGCGGATCCGCTTCGCCGTCGCGACCATCTCGTCGATGGTCGTCCCCTCGATGTGCGCGATGTAGACGCGCGTGCCCGCCGGCAGGAGGTCGGCGAAGCTCTCGATCTTGGCGGCGGTGCGCGGCATCACCTCGATCGAGTAGCCCGCGATCAGGTCGCCGACGCCGGACGTCACATGCTGCGACTCGGGCTCGTCTCAGAAAGCTCAAGCTGCCCATGTCACTCCCTCTCGCTGGCGACCTATGCGGGAGTCCGATGATTCGCCGGAGCCTCCCGGCGATCATCCATGCGGCGTTCCACCGCCTCATCAGCGCTCCAATACGTCGCGGTCCACGTCATTTCCGACATTAGCCCCGTCGCCTGGTCCGCCAACTGTCTGCGTAGTTCTCGCGCGCCTCGCGCGCATAAGGCGTTGGCGAGACCCTGACCCGGATCTCCGCCTGCCTGTGCTTTTCCGTGGCGGTCTTGTCGGTGCCACCGTCGGGCTCCCCCCAGATCAGCGTCAGCACGTCGCCCTCCTCGACATCGGCATCGACGACGCCCAGTGACAGCATGCAGCGCTCGTTGTAGCTGTAGCCGTTGAACATCGACAGCCCGACCATCCGGTCGGCCATCATGACCTTGTCAAAACTCGACGAGGCGTAGTTCGACAGCGGAAAGTCGATCCACTTCGCGGGCGTCTCGCCCGGTCGAAAGGCCGAGGCGATGACCTCCATCACGTCCTCGGCGTTCCATTCCAGCGTGACCTTCCGGCGCTGCGTGCTGCCCGTCATCGCCTCCAGCGCCGAACGCCCGACGAAGTCGTGGTCGAGCTTGAGGTAGATGCCGTAGCCCAGCTCGTAGGGCGTCAGATAATAGTCACTGATGTCCTCGGCGACGAAGCTGCCCCCGATGGAACCGTTCGCCTCGTAGCTTGCCTCGTCCAGCCACTCGCGATACCCGCGCAACTCGTCGTGGCTGTAGACGGCGGGCAGCGGCGACGGGATCCAGCCCAATTCCAGAGTGTTTGTCGCATAGGCGCGACTGCCGACCTGGCGCAGGTCGACCCCCTCCTCCGCGGCCGCGTTCAGGATGACCTCGCGGACAGCGTCCTTCTGGCCGTAGGGGCCCCAGAATCTCCAGGCCCGGCGCGCCGGCCATCCCGTGCCGCAGGGCGCGGACCCGGTGGTCGCCCACATTGACCCAGTCGAGGTGGAAGAAACGGATGTCGGGGATCGGCCCGCCGTTCAGGCGCTGCAGGATCCGGTCCGCCTCCGGCCCCTGGATCTGAAAGCGGTAATGGACCCGGCTGACCTTCTTTCCATCGGGGCGGGATGGCGAGCGCGGGTCGTGCGTGACCGTGACGGCGTGGTCGCCGACCTCGGCGTTGTAGCGCAGCCAGTTGGCCGTCGGCGCCCGACCGACCAGAACGAACCGGTTCTCCTCCTCGCGGAAGATGATCATGTCGCCGATGACGTAGCCATCGGGGCTGACCGCGACATAGTGCTTGGCCCGGTCCGTGCCGAAGTTCGCGAAGCTGTTGATCGCGAACCGTTCGAGGAACGCGGCCGCGTCCGGCCCCTCGACAAGCAGCTCGTCCATGTGGTGCGACTGGTCGAACAGCACGGCCGATGTCCGCCAGGCACGTTGTTCGTCGCGCCAGTTGGAGAATTCCGGTGCGACGATGGGGTAGACGTAGATGCCCGTGGGTGAGTTGCGCAGCCGGGCGATGATGTCACCGCTCTCGACGATCTCCTGCAGGCTCTGGGCCACGCGCACCCTCCCTCTCGGCACAAAATGTATACATGCCGAGAAGATGGGCGATCTGACGCAAGGTCAAGACTTGAACAGGGCGATGCAGGAGCCGTGGTAGTTCAACGTCCGCCGGGTGGCCACCGCCGCCTCGAAATTCTGCCGTGCCAGACGGGCATGTTCGCGCGCCAGCGCCTCGGCCCGCGCGCCCTCCCGCTGGACGATGGCGTCGACGATCGACCTGTGCTGCGCCTGCGCCGTCACCAGCGACGCCCTGAACGCCGTGTCCTTCCAGTCGCTCTGCATGAAGGCCGACGCCGAGGCGAAGGGCAGCTTCATGACCCGATCGAGCTCTCGCGCGACGACCGCGCTGCCGGCCAGGGACGCCAGCGCCCGATGGAACTCGCCGTTCAGCCGCACATACGCCTCGATGTCGGGCGCGTCCCTGCGCGGGTCCAGGCTTTCATCCATCAGGTCGACGATTTGGTCGAGCTTCGCCATCCGACCCAGCGGCACCGCCCGCTCGGCCGCGAGGCGGGCGGCGGTGCCTTCCAACGTCCCGCGCACCTCGATCGCATCCAAAGCGTCGGCCAGCTTGAACGAGCGGACCACGAAATTGCCACGCCGGTCACGTTCCAGCAGGCCCTCCTCGTGGAGCTCGCAGAGGGCGTCCTGGACCGAACTCCAGGAAAGCTCTCGTTCTTCGGCCAGAGTCGCCTCGGTCAGCCGCGTACCGGGAAGAAGGTCACCGGTGATGATCATTTGGCGCAGGCGAAATTGCGCGCGGGTTACCGGGATCGATGCCGCCTCGGTCATCTACTTTCACTCACAGGATTCGATTGCCGGGCCAGAAGGCGACGATAAGGTTTCCGTGGGCCTTCGGCGGCGTGCGCCGCCCCCGGCAACGTCTCAACCGCGCGCGCCCGCGTAGTACTCGACCCTGGCCTCCAGCCGCCCGATCAGCTCCGCCAGCGCCAGCGCAAAGGCGAACAGGATCAGGATCAGCGCCCAGAAATGCGCCATCAGAAAGTTCTGGCTGTAGAGCGCAAACAGCGCACCAACCCCGATGATCGAGACCAGCAGCTGTCCGATCACCACGCCCTTCACCCCGCGGATCACCCCCAGCCGGATGCCCGCCAGGATCTCCGGCAGCGCCGACAGCAGCACGATCTCCAGCCGGCGCCGGCGCGTCGCACCGAACGACCGCGACATCTCCATCAGCGAGGGCGAGACGTGCTGCACCCCCGCCCGTGTGTCGAGCGCGATGATCCAGACCGCGAACATGAACACCGTCACGATCACCGTCGGCGCCCCCATCCCGAACAGGATCATGATCACAGGCACCAGCGCGCTCAGCGGCGCCGACAGAAAGATGTTCACCCACATGTTCAAGAGCCGGTCCGCCGCCGTCACCATCCCCATCAGCAGCCCCAGCCCAACCCCGACCACGATCGCCAGCGCCAGCCCGGCCAGGTAGCAGGTCACCGTGATCCACGCCGCCCGCGCAAAGCTCGGCGAGGTCACCACGTCGCCCAGCGCCGCCAGAACCTCGGTGAAGGGCGGGAACAGCAGCACCAGCTCGAACCGGCCGATGATCTCCCACACCACCACCCAGACCAGCAGCGCCGCGAACTTCGGGACCTGAAAACCGTAGAGGGTCATTCGACGTACTTCTTCAGCCCGGCCCAGATCTCGTCGATCAGGTCGAGGTACACGGGCGACCGCCGGATCGCGTCAGGATCGCCGCCGCGCGGGATGTCGGGGTCGATGACTTCGCCCACCCGCCCCGGATGCGGCGTCAGCAGCACGATCCGGTCCGACAGGTACACCGCCTCCTCGATCGAGTGCGTCACCAGGATGAAGGTCTTGTTCTCGATCTCCCGCAGCCGGATCAGGTCCTCCTGGAACTTCCGCCGCGTCTGCTCGTCGACCGCCGAAAACGGCTCATCCATCAGCAGCACCTCGGCATCGACCGCGAGCGCCCGCGCCAGCCCGACCCGCTGGCGCATGCCCCCCGACAGCTGATGCGGATACGCCTCCTCGAACCCGCCGAGCCCCACCTCATCGATGTAGTGCCGCGCCCGCTCCTCGCGCTCCGCCCGGCCCATGCCCTGCAGCTCCAGCCCGAATGCGGCGTTCCGCAGCACGCTCGCCCACGGCATCAGCGCGAAGTCCTGGAACACGAACGCCCGCTCCGGCCCAGGCCCGGTCACGGCGCGGCCGTTCACCGTCACCTCGCCCTCGGTCGGATCCAGAAGGCCCGCGATGATCTTCAGCAGCGTCGTCTTTCCGCAGCCCGACGGCCCCAGCAGGCTCGTCAGCTCGCCCCGCCGGAACTCCAGGTTGATGTCGTCGAGCGCGTGGACCGCGCCGCCATACACCTTGTGGATCCCGCGCGTGGCAACGATCGGGTCGGCCACACGAGCCTCCTTCCGCTTGAACGGCGTGACGCTCATGCAACTCCCCTCTTCTCCGGACGGAACAGCGTGATCTCCAGCCGGTGCAGCAGCGACACCGTGATCACCGCCGCCGCGACGATCGAGAAGATCACCGCGTACATGTGCGCGAAATTCGCGATCGACCGGTGATAGGTGATCAGGTCGCCGATGCCCGTCGGCGTGATCAGCAGCTCCGCCAGCACCACGCCCGAAAACCCCTCGGCCACGCCAAGCCGGATGCCGGCGAACATCATCGGCGCCGCCGCCGGCAGGATGACGTGCCGGATCTGCTGCGCACGGCTGCCCATGAACGACCGGCTCATGTCGATCAGCGATGGCGGCACGTTGCGCACCGCCTTGTAGCTGTTGATGGCGATCACCGGCATCGCCAGCATGCACACCGCCAGCACCTTCGAGGCCAGCCCGATGCCGTAGACGAAGGTGATCAGCGGGATCAGCGCCGCCATCGGCGCCGCCTGCGCGGTGATGAAGATCGGCAGCGTCAGCCACTCGACGTCCGCCCGCAGCCCCATCGCCACCCCGGCCGAGATCCCGATGCCAAGCGAGATCACGAGGCCGATCACCAGCGGCTCGAGCGTGCGCAGGTAGGCCGCGCCCAGAGAGCCGTCGGCGATCATCTCCCACAAGCCCGTCATCGTCTCGAGGAACGACGGGAACGCCCAGTTGAAGTTCGACCGCCCGGCCATTCCCACGCGGCGAAAAGCAGCGCCAGCGACGCCAGCCGCCAGGTGAGCGGCATGGCGACGACGCGGCCAGCGGCCGCGCCGAAGGGTCCGTGGGCCGGTGTGGCGTCGGTCGCCGTCACTCGGCAGACCGCGCCGCCTCGAGCGGGCCGAAGTCCCAGTAGGCGGTCGGATCGACCTCCTCGCCCGCATCGACCTGACCGGCCGCCGACAGGAAGTCGATATCGGCCTGCGCGTCCTCGGGCGACCCGCCGTCGGCGGGGTAGATGCCGTTCTCGACCGCCTCGGTATAGTACGGCACCGCCTCGCTCGCCGCCTCGTCCGGCAGGTCGGGCAGCAGACCGTACTCCTCACGCAGTTCGCCGACGATCGCGGGGTTCTCGTTGATGTCCTCCCAGGTCCGGATCAGCTCCTCGACAAAGACCTGGATGTCATCGGCGCGTGCCTCCAGCACCTGCGTGTTGGCGTAGAGCGCCTCGTCGGTCGCGCTCACCCCCTCGACCGGCAGGCGCATGAACTTGTCGCCGCCCTGCTCCTGCAGCAGGCGAAAGTTCGCCGCGTCGACGATCGAGGCGTCGATGGTGCCCTGCAGCATCGCGCCCGCGCGCACCTCCGAGCCCGGCACATAGCTGATCTCCGAGAACTCGATGCCCTCGCGCTGCTCCATCAGCCGCATCAGGGCCTCGGTGCCCGAGCCGCGGCTGTGCACCGTCACCGACTGACCGTCGAGGTCCTGCCAGCCCGAATAGACCTCCGAGTTCACGACCGGGAAGAACAGGAGCTCCGACATGCGAAAGAACATCCGGATCGGCGCGTCCGAGTTCTGGATGAACGCGTAAGGCGCCCCCACGCCGATATCGGCCTGCCCGGTCAGCACTGCCTGCACCGCGACGTCCTCGGAGTTGAAGAACGTCAGCTCCATCGGCACGCCGCGCTCCTCCGCCCGCTCCATCGCGATCAGCAGGTTCAGGCTCTCGACGCTGGCGATGTCGCCGAACGCGATGCCCAGCGGATCGTCCTGCGCCAGCACCGGCGTGGCCGCCAGTGCCGCCGCGGCGGCCGTCAGCTTCAGATTGATGGTCATGGGTCTCCCTCCCTCTTTCGTCCCTCGGTTCACGGAAACAGCCGCGCCGAGACCGACTTCAAGTGTCCTCGCATCGCGCTCCAGGCCGCGTCGGCGTCGCGCGCGCCGATGGCGCCGATGCGATGTCCCGGTGTTCGGCAAAGCTCGAATGGTCCGCAGGCGGCTTCGTGCTCTTGCGCGACACCGCTCCCCACGCCACGGCGCGACGAACCCGGTTCAGCTGGTCGAAGGCGGCGACCAGCAGCGCGTTGTCGCAGGCCTCGGCCACGGCGCGGTGGAACGCGTCGTCCTGCGCCTCGTACTCCGCCCAAGATGCCGCCGCCTCCGACCGGTCGAGAATCCGCTCGATCCCCGCCATCGCCTCGGCCGTCGCGTGAATCGCCGCCTCGCGCGCCAGCGCCGGCTCGATGCACAGGCGCGCCTGCATCATCCGCATCGGCGTCATCTGCCGCGCGATGTCGCCCGTCGCCTCCTCGCTCCCCGCGATGAAGGTGCCCTTGCCGACATGGCGCCAGATCGCGCCGGACCGCTCCAGCTGGTCGAGCGCCCGGCGCAGCGCCGCGCGCCCAATCCCCAGCCGCTCGATCAGCTCGCGCTCGGGCGGCAGTCGGTCGCCCGGCGCATAGCCGCCGTCGGCGATCAGGGCACGCAGGCGCTCCAGCGCATCTGACCCTCCACGGTCGAGCTGATGCAGCATCCGGCTCACCTCCCGTTACGGATGCTAGCGCAACGGTCGCGGCTGTCCAACCTCTATCGAACCAAAGCCGGTTGTTCCACATTTTCTCGGATTGGTCGCGATTGATCTCCGCCGGTTGTGGCACTAGGACCGAGGGCGAGCCCAGAGGAGGATGCGCCATGACCGACTACGTGATCGACCCGCCCGCGATCCCCGCGCTGCCCGTGCGCGGCGGCAAGGCGTTTCCCGTCCGCCGCGTCTACTGCATCGGCCGGAACTACGCCGCTCACGCGGTCGAGATGGGCCACGACCCCGACCGGGAGCCGCCCTTCTTCTTCCAGAAGAACCCCAACAACCTCGACCCCTCGGGCGAGTTTCCCTACCCGCCCCATACCGAGGACGTGCATCACGAGGTCGAGCTCGCGGTGATGCTCGGCTCCGGCGGCACCGACATCCCCGTCGAGACGGCCCTCGACCACGTCTTCGGCTACGCGCTCTCGCTCGACATGACGCGGCGCGACCTGCAGGGACAGCAGAAGAAGATGGGCCGCCCGTGGGAGATCGGAAAGGCGGTCGAACGCTCCGCCCCCGTCGGCCCCGTCTTCCCCGCCTGCCGAGATCGGCCACCCCGACACCGGCACCATCCGGCTCGAGGTCAACGGCGAACTCCGGCAGGAGGGCGACCTCGCTCAGATGATCTGGAAGGTGCCCGAGATGATCTCCTACCTGTCGGAATACTTCGAGCTCGCCGCGGGCGACGTCATCCTCTCCGGCACGCCCTCGGGCGTCGGCCCGGTCGTGCGCGGCGACACGATGGTCTGCAAGCTCGACGGGTTCGACGACTTGGTCGTCAAGGTCGTCTGAGCCGTCCTCGCCGGGCCGCTCCCACGGCTCGGATTTCCGTACAGAAGTGTACAAACCGCGGGTCTGGAAACTGTACATTACTGTACAAGTAGATGTCCGAAAGCCGGATCCGGGTGCGCTACCGTCAGTAGCTGTACTCGCCGAAGACCCGGCTCGCATCGCCATTCCACTCGCCCTCGAAGCGCGCGATGAGCTCGTCCGCGGGCACCCTGCCGCTCTCAACACTCTCCCGTAACGTGTTGAGAAAATGCGGTTTCGTCCGGGACCAGCCCGCCATCCCCGGCCTTGCCCCGCGCCTTCAGTCCGGCCTCCGCGATCCCCACAACCTCCCGCGCGACGTCATGCATCCTGACCCCGCCCGCCTCCGCCTGCAGCCCATCGATGCTGGCCGCGACCCTAAGTCCTTCTCGGGTCTCGGAATTCCAGCCCTTCACCAGATCCCAAGCCGCGTCCAGCGCACCGTCATCGTAGAGCAGACCGACCCAAAGCGCCGGCAGCGCGCACAATCGCCGCCAAGGTCCACCGTCGGCACCCCGCATCTCGATGAACTTCTTGATCCGCGCTTCGGGAAAGATCGTCGTCAGATGATCCGCCCAGTCGGACAAGGTCGGCTTCTCGCCCGGCAACGCCGGCAACTCCCCCTTCAGGAAGTCGCGGAACGACTGCCCCGTCGCATCGACGTAACGCCCATCGCGATAGACGAAATACATAGGCACATCAAGGGCGTAGTCGACGTACTTCTCAAAGCCCATGCCATCCTCGAAGACCCACGGCAGCATCCCCGTCCGATCCGCATCGAGGTCGCGCCATATCCGGCTGCGCCAGGACTTGTGCCCGTTCAGGCGCCCCTCGAGGAAAGGAGAGTTGGCGAAAAGCGCCGTCGCGACCGGCTGCAACGCCAGCGCCACCCGCAGCTTCTTCACCATGTCCGCCTCCGACCCGAAGTCGAGGTTCACCTGCACCGTGCAGGTACGGTACATCATCTGCAGCCCAAGGGTTCCGACCTTCTGCATGTACTCGGTCATCAGCCGATAGCGCCCCTTCGGCATCATCGGCATCTCTTCATACGTCCACGTAGGTGCGGCACCCAAACCTATGAATCCGCACCCGATTTCATCCGCGACCGTTTTGACCTGGGCAAGATGCTCGTTCACCTCGTCGCACGTCTGGTGGATCGTCTCGAGCGGGGCCCCCGACAGTTCCAGCTGCCCCCCGGGCTCGAGGCTGATGTTTGCTCCGTCCTTCTGCAGGCCGATGACGTTCCCGCCTTCCTCGATCCGCTCCCAGTCGAAGCGAGCCGCAAGCCCGTCCAGCATCGCTCGAATCGAATCTCGGCCCGTCGTAGGGGAGCGGCGCGAGCGTGTCGCGGCAATAGCCGAACTTCTCGTGCTCGGTCCCGATCCGCCACTCCGAGCGCGGCTTGCACCCCGATTCCAGATAGCGGGCCAGCTGCGCATGATCTTCGATTGGGCCGCCGCCCTCCTGCGGAATTGACATCAGGGGGCCTCCCTCCGGCCGTTGCCGGGCCGAGACGTGGCCCGTAGTCGCGCGGGTGTCAACGCAGGTGATTACCTGCCTACGAGACGATCAGCCGGAGAACCGTCGCGCTGCCACGCACGTCCATACCCGGACCGTTTCCTAGCCACGCGCCATGTGACATTGGCGGTTGACGAGCCCGCAGCTCTGGCCTAATCGGCGCTCGCCCATGGCGGAGTAGCTCAGTTGGTTAGAGCAGCGGAATCATAATCCGCGTGTCGGGGGTTCAAGTCCCTCCTCCGCTACCATCGCACCACCTCTTGAACAATTGCCGGCACATCATCTCGGAACACCTCGCATGACGATGAGCGAGCCGGCGCGTCCGACACTGCGATTCGGTTACGGGTGCACCCGGGGGCGGCTGTTGCCGACAGGTCGTCGTGCCACGTCTCCGCCGGTCTGGCGGACTGGCTGCGCGACCACTGCCCGGGACACGTACGCGGCGACCCACCCGCGGACCCGGTGCAAGATCGAAGGAAAAGAGAGCCGCAGCAACTTGATCCCGCCAGATGCAGGCGCGAGGCCGGACCGCGCCTTCGTCGATCACCAGCCGTTCAAGCGGGTGCCCGCGAGAGTGGCAGGGACAGGGTCGCCAACCAGCCCGCGGCCGGAGCGAGCGGCAAGAGTTCACGTCGCATCCGACGCCTCGGCGACTGTGACGCCACGCGCGAAGGCAAGGGTCGCCTCGACCATCTCCTGCATCTCCTCGACCGTGGCAACCAGCCGCTCGCGGGTCTCGTCGTCGTCGACCATTTCGGCCCGCACCCGCATTGCCGTCAGCGGCGAGCGCAGGTCGTGACCGAGCGCGGCGAGGAGCTGCGTCCGGTCCGAGACGAAGCGCGTCAGCCGGTTCTGCATCCGATTGAAGGCGGCGGTCAGCTCGCGCACCTCCTGCGGGCCGGCCTCTGGCAGCGGTGCGACCTTGTCGCCCCGGCCGAGCCGGTCCGCCGCCTTGGCAAGCCGCGCGAGCGGCCCGGTCATGCGGGTCAGCAAGAACCAGCCCGCCACCCCGAGCGTCGCCGCCGCCGTTATGACGAAACTGATCGTTGCCGCCCAAGGCCATTGCAGCGGCGGCCGGTGGAACCGCGTGGCGACGTTGAGCCAGCCGCCCCCCTCGAGCGCGATCGACAGGCGCATGTCGACCGCGGTGAGCGGAACGCCCATCATCTCGCGGTGCATCCGCGCCATCGCCCGCGGCACGTCGCGCCGTCGCGGCCCGACCTCCTGAAGCTCGACCCGCACGTCCCGCTCGGCGCTGCCCAGCAGGTCCCGCACCCGCGCCGCGACCGCGCGGCCGGCGCCTTGGTCGCGGTCGACGAGCGGCTGCGGGCTGGCGCTGAAGCGGACGAGCGGCGAGTCCGCCGCGCGCAGGATCGACGTGTGCAGGTCTTGGGGCGCCTCCTCGAGCAGCAGCGCCACGTTCGCCGCTCGCCCCGCCGCCTCGAGTTCCAGGGCCGCCCGCACCGCGAGGCCGCGCTCGTCGAAGAAGAGCCACAGGCTCACCGCCTGCGCCGCGAGAAGAGCGCCGAGGATCACCAGCAGGAGCTGCGCCCGGAGGGTCCACGGCCGCCAGCTCATGGTACGTCACGCACATCGGCGGTCAGCTGTAGCCGCCGACGCGGACGGTCGTGATGATTTCGGGCGCTGCCGGATCACGTTCGACCTTGCGGCGCAGGCGGCTCACCTGATTGTCGATCGTGCGATCCAAGACGTGCGCCTCGCGCCCCGAGGTCAGGTCGAGCAGCTGGTCGCGGCTGAGGACGAATCGCGGTCGGTCGAGGAACACGGTCAGCAGCTTGAACTCCGCCGTCGTCAGCGGTACCTCGCTTCCCTCCTCGCCGATCAGCACGCGGCGGTCGGTGTCGAGCTCCCAATGCGCGAAGGCCACCCGACGCCCTGTCAGCGCGCCGGCGCTGCGCTCCGGCCGCTCGGCGCGGCGCAGGATCGCCTTGATGCGCGCCAGCAGCTCGCGCGGGTTGAACGGCTTCGGCAGGTAGTCGTCGGCGCCGATCTCGAGGCCGACGATGCGATCCGTCTCCTCGCCGAGCGCGGTCAGGAGCAGGATCGGCGTCGTACCCTCGGCCGCAAGCCGCCGGCAGACCGACAGTCCGTCCTCGCCCGGCATCATCACGTCGAGCACGATCAGGTCGAACCGCCCTGCCCGAAGCTTCACATCCATCTCGGCTGCGTCCCGAGCCGCGATCGCGCGCATCCCGTTCCGCTCAAGATAGCGGGTCACCGCCTCGCGGATCTCGCGGTGGTCGTCGACGACAAAGATGCTGGGCGTTTCGCTCATGGTTTGTCCGTACCGGCGTTCGCGGCCATGCCCTCCGGAGAATTGTCGCGGCGCGTCACAAGCGCCGCGGCTTGCGACACACTGATACAATTCTCCGCCAATCCGGCACGCGCCTGCGACGTTGGCATCCCAGATCGAACGCATCGCAACCGAAACCTGAAGAGGTGAGATGATGAGACGCAATTCGCTCCTGGCCCTCGGGCTCGCCGCCACGACCGCACTTGGCGGCGCCTTGGCGATCCCGGCGCTGGCGCATGGCCCCGGCGACGACAGCGGCTACGAACATGGCCACGCGGCGCGTGGAATGGGCGAGCGTGGCATGATGGGCGGCGAGCACGGCGGCATGATGGAGATGATGCAGCGAATGCATGGGCAAGGCATGGACGACATGATGCGCGGCCCCGGCATGATGGGCGGCGGCATGATGGGTGACATGATGCAGGCCTTCGACGCGGACGAGGATGGCGCCCTTACGGCCGACGAACTTCGCGCGGGCCTCGAGAGCCGGCTGTCGGAGCACGACGCCGACGGCGACGGCACGCTCTCGATCGACGAATTCGAGGCTCTGCACAGCGCGATGATCCGCGAGCATATGGTCGACCGCTTCCAGTACCTGGACAATGACGGTGACGGCGAGGTCACGGCGGAGGAGATCATCGCACCCGCGGACCGGATGCAGCGCATGCAGGACAGGCGCGGGCAGATGATGCAGGAGAGTGGCGGACGGCAATCCCCCCATGGACCGGGCATGATGCAGGACGACGACGAGATGGGTCCGGGCATGATGCAGGGCGACCGGCCGAGGAGCGAGGGCATGAGGCAGGGCACCCCGCCGAACCAGTAACGCGAGAGAGCGGGCGCCGTTAGCGGCGCCCGCGTCAATGGGAGTGTGCCCGCCGGCGCAGCAGCCGCCGCCTGATCGGCGGTCGGACCCGACAAAGCTGAAGACGGGAATGTGGCCGAGAGCGCACCTTGAGCAGACTTCCGGCCAACGCGGCCGTGCCTAGACACCGCACCACGGATCCGCGGGGAAAGCGATCGGTGCTCCGCTGCCCGAGCGAAGAGCAAACGCCTGCGAGGTTGACCCCTGAGATCATGAACAGGCCCAATTGGTGTGCATCTTTCCGCGACGTGCTGCATCCCGAGACCGCTACGAGATGCGGCTGGCGGGATCGCTTGAACTCGTTGTGACGTTCTGTCGAACGCTCGACTGTAGACAGTCCGTCGCCGGGATTTGCCCCGGCGGGTTCGGCGGCCCCCCCATCGGGACGACCTTGCAGGAGAGAAGCTCGGCCATGGTGCACGATCCATACTGGGACCTCGTCCATGCCCCGGTTGCGCCCGGCTTCGACCCGGGCCGGACAGCACTGATCATCGTCGACATGCAGAATCTGTGCGCCCACCGTGACGGCTGGATGGGACGGCTCGGACCCGATCAGGGCAAGCCGGACCATCTGGCGGAGCGCTTCGAGTTCATCGACGAGATCACGCCGAACCTGCGTCGCCTGCTGGATCACAGCCGCGAGGCGGGCATCGAGGTCATCCACGTCCGAGTCGGATTTCGCAGCCGAAGCACGCGAGACGGCAAGCGAGAGCTACTCAACCGGCTCGACGAGACGCCCCTCGATCCATTCGACTTCGAGATCGTCAAGGCTCTCAAGCCGAAGCCGGATGAGATCGTCTTGGACAAGACAAGCGTCAGTGCGTTCAACTCGACGAGCATCGACCAGGTGCTGCGCAACATGCGCCGTGACCGGCTGTGGGTGACGGGCGTCGTGACCGAGGGCTGCGTCGAACTGACGGCGCGCGACGCGGCGGACCGGGGGTATCACGTCACGCTGGTGACGGATGCCTGCGCCTCCTCGCGGCGGGCGGCGCACGAGGATGCGGTGCAGCGCATGACTGACGGTGACGTCATTCGCGGCCGTACCGTCTACGACCTCATCGCGCTGATGCGAAAGCTGGAGATGCAGGAGGCCTAGTCACGCGTCCGCGGGCTCGAGATACCAGAACGATATCAGGGGGAAGCGATGCACTTTCGAAACAATCGGCTTAGGCGGACTCGCCGCAATGGCTGCGTCGGTCGCGGCCCTGACCGGACCCGCCGCCGCACAATCCGAAGAGCCGCAGCGTGGCGGCACGCTGATCGTCGCGCGGCCCGCCGACGTCAATCTGTGGGATCCGAAGTACACCAACGACAACGCCTCGCTCTGGGCCCAGCACCAGGTCTTTGCGAACCTGATCCAGAACTCGTCGGACGGCACCGAGTTGCGCCCCTCTCTCGCCGAGTCGTGGGAGATGAGCGAAGACGCCACCACATACACATTCGCGCTCAGGCAGGACGTCGAGTTCTGCAACGGCACGCCGATCACGGCCGAGGACGTCAAGTTCTCCTTCGATCGCGCCATGGAGGACGACTCGAACGTCGGCTGGCAGTTCCCGGCCGACCCGCAGGTCGAGGTCGTCGACGACCACACCGTGCGCATCACCCTGTCGCGCCCGAACGTGGCGTTCGTCAGCTACCTGACGCTCTGGGGCAGTTCGGTCCTTTCCAAGGCCTATGCCGACGAAGTCGGGCTCGAGGAGATGGCGGCGAACCCCGTCGGGTCGGGCGCCTTCTGCCTCGACCGCTGGGACAAGGGACAGGTCGCGGTGCTGACGCGCAATCCCGGCTACTGGGACACGAGAGGCCATACGTCGACAGCGTCGAGATGCGCGTCGTGCAGGACGACAATGCGCGCGTCCTGCAGCTTCGCTCGGGCGAGATCGACATCGCCCTGCAGGTGCCGTTCAGCCAGGCCGCCTCGCTCGAGAATGCGCCGGGTGTCGAGGTGACGATGGTCACGATCTACGGAACGGCAGCGATCGTTCCGAACCTTCGCACGGTGCCCGAGCTCGCCGACGTGAAGGTGCGTCAGGCGATCGCCCACGCCGTCGATCGGCAGGCGATGATCGACGCCATGCTGTTCGGCAACGGCCAGCCGGCGCAGTCCCCGTTCTACGGCCCCGGCATCCTGTTCTGGACCGACGAGTTCGCGGTCGAGCACGACGTCGAGAAGGCCAAGCAGCTGATGGCGGAGTCGAGCGCGCCCGAGGGCTTCGACGTCGACCTCATCATCCCGAGCGGCGACGAGATGGCCGCACAGACGGCCGTCATCCTCAACGACCAACTGGGCGAAATCGGCATCGCGGTGAACGTCATGCCGGTCGAGGCCGGCACCTGGTGGGAGATGTGGTCGGGCGGCGAGTTCGAGATGGTCTACAAGCTCGGGACCAACGACGTCATAGATCCGGCGATGAACATCCCCTTCGACTTCTGGTCGAAGGACATGGGCGGCTCGGACTCGGCCTTCTCGGGCTATTTCAACGACCGCATCGTCGAGATCAGCGTCGCGGCCGAGGGCGAGCTAGACCCTGCCGTCCGCAGCGACCTCTACCGCGAGCTGCAGCAGATCGCGATGGAGGAGATGCCGCAGCTGTACCTGTTCCATCCGTCGACCATCTACGGCACCCGCGACGACGTCCACGGCTTCGCCGTCTTCCCGACCAAGCTGCATCGCTTCTGGGAAGTGTGGAAGGAAGCGGGCTGATCCGCGCCGACGGCATCGAGGCGCGCGCCGGCGGCCTGCGCCGGAGAGGGTGAGGCGGCTTGGACACGGTTAGCTTTCTATGGCGACGACTGCTTCAGATCGTTCCGGTCCTTTTCGGCATCGTCCTCGTGGTCTTTCTGGTCGTCCGGCTGATCCCGGGCGATCCGGCCCGGATCATGCTGGGCGTCTATGCATCCGAGGAGCGGCTTGCCGCGCTTCGCGCCGACCTCGGTCTCGATCAGCCCATCTGGGTGCAATTCTCCACCTTCATCGGCGATGTCGCACGCGGCGATCTGGGCACGTCGCTGGTCTACCGGCGGCCGGTGATGGAGGTGATCCTCGAGCGACTGCCGCCGACGGTTTTCCTGATCACCTATGCCGTGATCCTGTCGCTGATCGTGTGCGTGCCGCTGGCGATGCTGGCCGCAACGCGGCAGGGCCGCGCGACGGACCAGACCGTTCGCGCCAGCTCGACGCTCGCGCTGGCGATGCCTGGCTTCTGGCTGGGGCTCAACCTGCTCATCCTCTTCGCGATCGTCGTGCCGGTCTTTCCGGTGTCGGGCTACGGCGAGACCGCCGTTGGCCATCTCTGGCACCTCTTCCTGCCGGCCCTGACGATCACCTTCTCGCTCGCCCCGATCCTTATCCGGACGCTGCGCAGCTCGATCATCGAGGCGATGCAGGCCCCGCATGTTGAGTTCGCCCGCACCAAGGGCCTACGCCATGGCAGGCTGATGCGGCGGCACGTCCTGCGCAACGGACTGATGGCGACGGTCACCATCCTCGGCGTGAACATCGGCTGGCTGATGGGCGGCTCGGTGGTGATCGAGAACGTGTTCACCATCCCCGGCCTTGGCTCGCTGATCATCAGCTCCGTCACGGCGCGGGACTATCCGATGATCCAGGGCATCGCGCTGATCTTCGGCTTCCTGGTCATCTGCGTGAACCTCGTGACCGACATGGTCTACGCGATGCTCGATCCCAGGGTCAGCTATGAGTGACGGCGAGCGGATCCCGGCCCTGCGCGCGCCGCGCGCGGGGTGGTCAGCAACCCGCGGCGTCTTCGGCGCCTGGCTCGGACGTCGTGCCTCCATCGCGATCGGCGGCGCGTTGCTCGCGGCGATCCTTCTCGCCAGCGTCTTCGCCGGCTGGATCTCGCCCTACGACCCGATCGACCAGAACCTCGGCGATGCGCTCCGGCCGCCCAGTCTAGAACATCCGTTTGGCACGGACAATTTCGGCCGCGACGTCTTCTCCCGCGTCCTGCACGCCGCCAAGATCGACATCCGCATCGGCTTTCTCTGTGTCCTGTTCCCTTGGATCGTCGGCACCATCCTGGGCGGGGTGGCGGGCTACTTCGGCGGGTTCGCCGATACGCTCGTCATGCGCACCGTCGACACCTTCACGGCGTTTCCGTTCCTGATCATGGCGATCGGCGTCATCGCCGTCCTCGGCCCGGGCGTCACCAGCATGTACATCGCGCTCACGCTCGCGGGGTGGAGCATGTACGCGCGGATCGTCCGCGCCGAGGTTCTGGTCGCAAAGAAGAGCGAGTATGTCCTCGCCGCCCGCGCCCTCGGCTTCTCGCACTGGCGGATCATGCTGCGGCACGTGCTGCCGAACGTCATCACGCCGACGATCGTCTTCGCCATGACCGACATCGTGCTTGTAATCCTGTCGACGACGACGCTGAGCTTTCTCGGCCTGGGTCTGCCGCCGCCGACCCCGACCTGGGGGACGATGATCGCCGAAGGCAAGAGCTTCATCTTCACCGCCTGGTGGATGATCACGCTGCCCGGGCTCGCCATCGTGCTCGTCGGCATCGCGCTCAGCATCTTCGGCGACGGCGTCGCCGACTGGCTGAGGGAGGGCGACTGATGGCGCCGATCCTCGAGGTCCGTGATCTTGTGACGCGCTTCGCCACCCGGCAAGGGCCGCTGACCGTTGTCGACGGCGTCAGCTTCGCGCTCGAACCTGGGGAATGCCTCGGCATCGTCGGCGAGAGCGGGTCGGGCAAGAGCGTCACCTGCCGGTCGATCCTCGGCCTGCTGCCGCCTGCGGGCCGCTCCACCGGCCGGGTGAGCTACGACGGCCAAGACCTCCTGGCGCTGCGCGAAGCCGACCTGATCGGCATCCGCGGCTGCGAGATCGCGGTGATCGTCCAAGACGCCATCGCCGCGCTCAACCCCGTCCACCGGATCGGCGACCAGATCACCGAGGCGATGCTGGAGCACGGCATCGTCCGCTCCCGCCGCGCCGCCCGCGACCGCGCGGTCGAGCTGATGCGCAAGGTCGGCATCCCCGCACCCGAACGACGCCTCGACGACTATCCGCACCAGTTCTCGGGCGGCATGTGCCAGCGCGTGGTGATCGCCGCGGCGCTGGCCTGCGAGCCGCGCATCCTCATCGCCGACGAGCCGACCACCGCGCTCGACGTCACGGTGCAGGACCAGATCCTCAAGCTGCTGGTCTCGCTCCAGCAGGAACTGGGGCTCAGCATCATCCTCGTCACCCACGACATGGGAGTCGTGGCGCAGACCTGCCAGCGTGTCGCGGTGATGTATGGCGGCCGCATCGTCGAACTCGCCACGACCGAAGAGCTGTTTCGTGCGCCGAGGCATCCGTATACTGCAGGCCTGCTCAACTGTGTCCCGAGCCTCGATACCGCGGACGACGCGCTGCGTATTCGGCCGGTGCCGGGGCTGCCTCCCGATCTCTCCGATCTGCCGGAAGGCTGCCGTTTCCACCCGCGGTGCCCGCTGGCCGAGGCCGGATGCCGGTTCGGGGACATCCCGCTCCTCGAGATCGGCCTCGGCCGGCAGACCGCCTGCATCCGCCACGGCGACCTCGCGGCCTCCGGCGACATCTGGGCGGACGACGCGGTGCCAACATGACCGCCGGCGATGCGGCACTCCTGTCGGTGCGCGGACTCAGCAAGTCATACCGCGTCGGCGGCGGCCTGCTGCAGCGCCTGGCGTCGGGAAAGCCCGGCGTCCTCGTCGCGGTCGACGACGTCTCCTTCTGCGTCGAACCGGGCGAGATCCTCAGCCTGGTGGGCGAGTTCGGGCTCGGGCAAGACGACGCTCGGCCGGGCGCTCTTGCGGCTCGTCGAGCCGACGGCGGGCGAGGTGCACTATGCGGGTTCCGACCTGCTTCAGCTCGACCGGTCGCGGATGACCGCCGCGCGGCGCGACCTGCAGATGGTGTTCCAGGATCCGTACTCCTCGCTGAACCCTCGGATGACGGTCGGACAGGCGCTGAGGGAGGTACTGGGCGTCCATGGACTTGCCACCGGGCGCGACGCCGACCGGCGCGTGGCGGAACTGCTCGCGCTCGTCGGTCTGTCGTCCGATGCGGCCGACCGCCTTCCCCGCAACTTCAGCGGAGGCCAGCGGCAACGCATCGGAATCGCCCGCGCGCTGGCGGTCGAGCCGCGCTTCATCGTCGCCGACGAGCCGGTCTCCGCCGTCGACGTGTCGGTGCAGGCGCAGATCATGAACCTGCTTCTGGACCTCCGCGACAGGCTGGGGCTGACGTTGTTGCTGATCGCGCACGACCTCTCGGTCGTTCGCTACGTCAGCACGCGGGTCGCGGTGATGTATCTGGGCCGGATCGTCGAGATCGCGCCGCGGCGGGAGATCTTCGGCCGCCCCCGGCATCCCTACACACAGGGTCTCCTGGCTGCCGCGCCGCGCCCCGATCCAGCCCGACGCTCGACCGCCGTAGCCATCGGGGGCGAGCCGCCATCGCCCCTCGACCCGCCGTCCGGATGCCGCTTTCACACCCGCTGCCCGCTCGCCGACGCACGCTGCAGCGCCGACACGCCAGAGATGCAGGACGTGGGCGGCGGTCACCTCGTCGCCTGCCACCGCCACGAACTTGCCGCGCGCCAGCGGCCGAATTGAGGAGACGCCCATGGCACACGATCCCTACTACGACCTCGTTCCGCCCCCTGCCGAACCTGCGTTCGACGCCGGCCGCACGACACTCCTGACGATCGACTTGCAATATCTCGACGCCCATCCCGACGGATGGATGGGCCGGCTGTGCCGGGCGCAGGGCAAGCCGCACCATCTCGACGAACGCTGGGCCTTCATCGACGAGATCTCGCCGCGCGTGCGCAAGCTGCAGGATGCCTGCCGGGCGGGGGGCGTCGAGCTGATCCATATCCGCGTCAAGTACCTCACCCCGGATTGCCGCGACGGCCAGCGGTCGCTGGCGATGGAGGAGAAGGCGGCGTCGGCCAACGCGCGCGACGACGACTTTCTCGAGATGGTGGCACCGCAGGGCGACGAGATTATCATCGACAAGACCAGCGCCGGAACCTTCAACTCGACGCCGATCGACCAGATCCTGCGGAACCTGGGTGTCGATCGACTGCTGGTCTGCGGCATCGTCACCGAGGGCTGCGTCGAGATGACGGCCCGCGACGCCGCCGACCGCGGCTACTACGTCACGCTGGTCGGCGACGCCTGCGCCTCATCCACCCATCTGGGGCACTACGACGCGTTGCAGCGCATGTCGGACGGCGGCCTGATCAAGGTCCGATCCGTCGCCGAGGTCTGCGCGATGATCGAGGTCGGGGGCGCCGACACGGTACCCGAGCCGATGCGCGCCTCGGCCTGATCGCACTCATCCGAGGGCGGTCTCGCGCGAAATCCAGTGTCCCGGCGCCACCTCCTCCATGTCGGAGGGCTCGGGCTGCCAGCCGACAGGGTGCAGCGGGCTCGGGATCTCGCCCTCGACCCGCCCCCGCTGACGCGGCTGGGTCGGGTCGGCTACCGGCACCGCGGACAACAGCCTGCGGGTATAGGGGTGGCGTGGATCCTCGAAGACGGCCTGCCGCGATCCCAGCTCGACGATGCGGCCGAGATACATGACCGCGACCCGGTGGCTGATCTTCTCGACCACCGCCATGTCGTGACTGATGAAGAGGTAGGACAGGCCGCGTTCCTTCTGCAGCACCATCAGCAGGTCGATGATCTGCGCCTGCACCGAGACGTCGAGCGCCGAGACCGACTCGTCGGCGATGATCAGGCTGGGGTCGCTGGCCAGCGCTCGGGCGATGCAAATCCGCTGCCGCTGACCGCCTGAGAACTCGTGCGGAAAGCGCGACGCCGACGCGGCGTCGAGGCCGACCTGCTCGAGCAGTTCCCTCACCCGCCCTTCGCGGTCGCGCCGCCCCTTTGCCAGGCCGTGGATCAGCATCGGCTCGGCGATGGAGAAGCCGACCGTGTGGCGCGGATCGAGAGACGCGAACGGGTCCTGGAACACGTACTGGATGCGCCGGTAGAGACCCTGCCGCTCGCTTGGCAGCATCCGTGCGATGTCGTGCCCCTCGAACCGGATCGTGCCGGAGGTCGGCGGCACGAGCTGCTGGATCGTCCGGCCGATCGTCGTCTTGCCGCTGCCCGACTCGCCGACGAGCGCCAGCGTCTCGCCGGGATGGATGCCGAACGATGCGTCCTCGACGGCGTGGACCCGGTGCGTCACCTGCCCGAAGAAGCCGCGGCGCGCGTCGAATCGCGTCGTCAGGCGGGAGACCTGCAGGAGGACGCGCGACGTATCGACCGTGTCCTGAACGTCGTTGCCGCCGGTAGTCCGTATCTCGTCGTCCTCGATCGAGATCAGCGGCGTGCGTCGGGGCAGAGGCTCGCCCGCCTGGCTGCCGAGCCTGGGGACCGCGGCCAGGAGAGCGCGGGTGTACGGGTGGCGCGGCCTGGCGAAGATCTCGCGCACCGGCGCCTCCTCGACCTTCTCTCCCTTCCACATCACCACCACGTCGTCGGCCATCTCGGCGACCACGCCCATGTCGTGGGTGATGAAGATGACCGACGCGCCGGTCTCGGCCTGCAGGTCCTGGATCAGGTCGAGGATCTGCGCCTGGATCGTCACGTCGAGCGCGGTCGTCGGCTCGTCGGCGATCAGCAGACGCGGGTTGCAGGCCAGCGCCATCGCGATCATCACCCGCTGGCGCATGCCGCCCGAGAGCTCGTGCGGGTAGGTGCCCAGCAAGCGCTCGGCATCCGGCATCCGCACGCGGCGCAGGAGGTCGACCGCGCGCCGGCGCGCCGCCTTTTCCGACAGTCCTTCGTGCAGGATCAGCGTCTCGCAAATCTGGTTGCCGACGGTGAAGACCGGGTTCAGCGAGGTCATCGGCTCCTGGAAGATCATCGCCATCTCCTTGCCGCGGATGCGGCGAAGGCGCTCGTCGCTCTGCTTGGCAATGTCGATAACGCCGAAATCGGCGCTCTTCAGCAGGATGCTGCCCGATGTCAGGCGCCCGCCCGAACTATCGGTCAGCCGCATCGTGGCGAGCGAGGTCACAGACTTGCCTGAGCCGGACTCGCCCACGATGGCGAGCGTGCGTCCCGCGCGCACGTCGAAGCTGACGTGCGAGACCGCCTCGAACGCGCCGAACGTCACGGAGAGGTCGCGCACCGAAAGCAGCGTGTCATCGCCGAGCACCGGCTTCCCGGGCCGTTCGAGCTTCACCGCGCGCCGCCTTGGCGCTGGCGCGACTTGGGGTCGAGGAGCTGGCTCAGCCGGTCGCCGATCAGGTTCACCGACATCACCGCGAGGAACAGCGCGCTGCCGGGAAAGATCATGATCCAGGGCGCATAGCGCATGTAGTCCCGCCCGTCGTTCAGCATCGCGCCCCATTCCGGCGTCGGAGGCTGTGCGCCGAGGCCGAGAAAGCTGAGTGTGGCCGTCGACAGGATCGCCTCGCCAAGGTTGAGCGTGCCAAGCACGATCAGGACCGGGACGACGTTGGGCAGCAGGTGCCGGATCATGATGAAGCCGCCCCGCGCGCCCATCGCCCGGGCGGCATCGATATAAAGCTGCTCCTTGGCCACTAGCACGGCCGCCCGCGCCACGCGGGCGAAGCGCGGCACCTGCGCGATGCCGACGGCGAGGACCACGTTGACCAGCCCGACCCCAAGCACGACGACGACGAGGATCGCGAGGACAACCGAAGGAAAGCCGAGCATCACGTCGATCGCACGTGACCCGAGAGCATCGACGCGGCCGCCGACATAGCCCAGCACGATGCCTATGGCACTGCCGACGACCAGCGCCAGCAGCACCGTGGCAATGCCCACGGCCAGCGAATATCGCCCGCCCCAGACGATGCGGGAGAAGATGTCGCGCCCGTGCAGGTCGGTCCCGAACAGGTTGACCCCGTCAGGTGCCCCCAGCCGCGGGCCGGCGTCGGCCGAAGTCGGGTCGAACGGCGCGATCCAGGGCGCAAAGATCGCTGCGATCACCAGTATCAGCAGGATCGCCACGCCGATCGCGGCACCGCCGTGCTGCGCAAACCGGCGCGAGAAGCGTCCCGCACGCCGCCAGATCGATGGCGGCCGCTCGATCGGCGGCAGCGAGGTGAACGCCATCAGGCCCGCCCCGCCTGTACGCGCGGATCTATCACGCCGTAGAGCAGGTCGACGATCAGGTTGATGATCACGTAGACGGCCGTCGTGTAGAGGACGAGCGCCTGCACCAGCGGCAGGTCCTTGTTCAGCACCGCTTGCACCAGCATCGTGCCGAGGCCTGGCCTGGCGAAGACGTTCTCGGTCACGACCGCGCCGCCGATCAGCACCGCGATCTGGATGCCGAGCAGGGTGATCGGCGGGATCAGCGCGTTCCGCAGCGCGTGCTTGAAGGCGATCTTGAACCGCGACAGCCCCTTGGCGCGCGCGGTGCGGATGTAGTCCTGACTCATCGCCTCGATCATCGAGGCGCGGACCAGCCGCGCGAAGCCGCCGGCGATGTAGAGCCCGACCGCGATCGACGGCATCACCAGCGCCTTCAGCCCGGTGCCCACGATCGGCATCCAGCCAAGCGTCATGCCGAAGACGTAGATCAGCACCATGCCGATCCAGAACGACGGCAGCGAGATCCCCGCCAGCGCCACCACCATGCAGGCGCTGTCGATCCAGGTGTTCGGCCGCAGCCCCGCGATCATCCCCAGGATCAGACCCATCGAGAGACCCACGGTCAGACCGCCTGCGGCAAGCTGCAGCGTCGCCGGCGCCTGTTCCAGTATCATCTCGCTGACCGGCCGGCGCGAGCGGTAGCTCTCGCCCAGGTCTCCGGTCGCCGCGCGACCGAGGAAGGTGAAGTACCGCTGCAGCACCGGGTCGTCGAGGCCCAGACGCTCGCGCTCGCGCGCCCGCACTTCTTCCGACGCCGGGACGCCGGCCAGCATCAGGTTCACCGGATCGCCGGGGATGACCTGCAGCACAGCGAAGACGACCGTCCAGGTGAAGAACAGAACCGGGATGATCCCGACGATGCGGCGGAGGGCGTAGCGCATGGGCGTCTCCGGACCGGGCGGCCCCCGAATGAACCGCCCGAACCGATGTTACTCGGCGTCCGGCCGCACGTCGTATAGCCGGACCTGCCAGTTGCCGGGTGCGAAGCGCAGCCCCGTGATATCGCTGTCGTAGGCGATGGTCTGCACCTGGTCGTGGATCGCCATGAAGATCGCGTCGTCCATGATCATCTTCTGCGCGTCGGCGTAGGCCTGCATCATCTCGTCCTCCGAGGTCGCCATCGCCGCCGCCTCGAGCTTGGCGTCAAACTCGGGATTGTCCCAGCGCATCCAGTTGAACTTGAAGACGCCGGGTTCGGGGATGTTGCCCGAGGTGAACGGGATCGCGAGCACCGTGGGGCTGTTATAGACCCAGCGGATGCCGCCCATGTCATACTCGTTGGACAGGATCAGCTCGTCCTGACGCGCCTTGGTGACGTTCTCGACCAGCAGGTCGATCCCGACCTTCTTGAGCTCCGCCTGCAGCGCCACCGACGTCTCCGGCTCCAGCAGCGTCGGGTAGAAGATCTGCAGCTTTTCGCCGTCCTTCTCGCGGATGCCGTCAGAACCCATCGTCCAGCCCGACTCTTCCAGCAGCCGCGCCGCCTCGTCGGGATCGTACGGATAGTAGTCTTCCGCGCCCTCCCAATAGCCCGGGGTCGATGACGAGATCGGGCCGTAGGCCGCGTCGGCGAAGCCGAAGAACAGGTTCTCCGACAGCCGCTGACGGTCGACCGCATGGAAGAAGGCCTTGCGGACGTTGATGTCCTGCAGCGGCCCGCGCGAGACGTTGAACATCACCGACAGCGGCACGCCCGAGGCGACGCCCGTCATCGTCTCGAACTCGTCGCTGTCGCCGAGACGGCGCATGTCGAGCGGGGGTGTCAGATCGGTAATATCGACTTCGTCCGCCTCCAGCGCGGCGACGCGCGTACCGGCATTCGGGATGAAGCGATGGACGATGCGCGCGACCTGGCTCGGGCCGTCGTTGTCGTAGAACTCGGGCGCCCAGGCGTAATCGGGATTCCGCTCCAGCACGACCTGGCTGCCCTGGTCCCACTGGACGAAGCGGAATGGCCCGGTGCCGACGGGGGCCTGCGCGAAGCCGCCGTTGCCCAGCTCCTCCACCGCCGAGGGGCTGACCGGCGACAGCTCGGTCTCGCTCAGGCTTTCCGCCGCGTTCGGGAACGGGCGCGAGTAGTTGATCCGGACCTCGTACTCGCCCAGCACCTCGGTGCTCTCGTAGGGCCCCAGGATGTCGACCGCGCCCTGCGAGCCGGTTCCCGGGTCAACAATCGTGTCGAAGGTGAACTTCACCGCCTCGGCGTTGAAGGGCGTGCCGTCGTGAAACGTGACGTCGTCGCGGAGCTGCAGCGTGATCGAGGTGTTGTCGTCCGCCACCTCCCATGATGTCGCGAGGCCTGGATGCAGCGTGCCCTCGGCATCCGCCGCGATCAGCTGGTCGAACATCTGTACGATCACCTGCTCCTCGTGGCGCGACTGGGTCACGCGCGGGTCATAGGTGACGTCCGAGGTGCTGTCGTCGGCAAAGACGATCTCGAGGTCCTGGGCGGCAGCCGGCAGCGCCAGCATCAGGGCCGCAATCGCAGTCAGTGTCGTGCGCATGACTTTCTCCTTGTCGGTTGTTGGACGCCGGCCCGGATCTCGCGCCCGGGTCCCGGGATCGCTCATTGGACCCGCCTGCCCCCCTTGAAGACGGTCAGCCGCGCCTTGTCGCGCAGCAGGGTGATGTCCTCGGCCGGGTTGCCACGGGCGAGAACGATGTCGGCGAGCTTTCCCGGCAGCAGCCGGCCCGCGTCGATCTCCATCAGATCGGCGCCGGTGCCGCAGGCGGCGGCGAGCGCGTCGACCGGGCTGAACCCGCCCTCGACGAGGCACTCGATCTCGTAGGCGTTGCAAGTTCCGTGCTCCAGCATGAAGCCCGCGTCCGAGCCGGAGGCAATCTTCACGCCGTGCCTGCGCGCCCGTCCCAGCCGCTCCCACATCGCCTCTTCCGAGACCGCGCCCCAGCGTTTCTGCCCGTGCGTCGCGTTCGGATCGTCGCGGACGGCGGCGGAAGACGTCTTGTTCACGAGAAGCGTGGGAACAAGGTACGTTCCCCGCTCGGCCATCAGGTCCAGCGTCTCGTCGTCGATCCAGTGGCCGTGCTCGATCGTGTCGCAGCCCGCCTCGACCGCGACGCGCAGCGGCGGCCCGCCCGAGGTGTGGGCGCCGACCCTCATGTCCTGCGCGTGGGCCTCGTCGCACGCCGCGCGCATCTCCTCGGGCGTCATCTCGAACCGCCAGGGCCGGGTGTCGGGGTCCTTCCGCGAACCCACGCAAGGGTTCAGCTTGATGAAGTCCGCACCGCGCTTGATCTGCGTCCTGACGCCCTTGCGGAAACCGTCCGCCCCATCGCAGGGGAACGTCATGTCGCGGAACGAGGCATGGTCGGCGAAGTCCGGCTGGTCCATGTGGCCGCCCGTCACCGTCAGGCCCATGCCGCAGGCGCTGATCCGCGGCCCCTCGACATAGCCCTTCCTGACCGCGTCGCGCAGGTCGATGATCGTGCCGCCCGGGGCATGCATGTCGCGAACCGAGGTGAAGCCGTGCAGCAGCGTCTCCTTCGCGTAGTGCGCCGCGCGCAGCGACACCGCCGGCCAGTTCATGTCCGCGTGCTCCGCCCTAAAGGCGCGCATGTCCGCGTTGCCGGAGTAGGAGAGGTGGACGTGGACGTCGATCAGCCCCGGGATCGCCGTCACCTCGGGCGCGTCGATCACCTCCTCGACGTCGGGGTTGCCGATATCGGCTTGCCGGGACACCGCCTTGATGCGGTCGCCCTCGATCAGGATTGCGGCCTGCTCCATCGGTGCGGCCCCGGTGCCGTCGATCAGTCGGCCTGCACGGATCAGGATCATGCCGTGCCTCTCAATTCCTGGACCAAGTCCCAGGCGCGAACGTACCGGTCGGTGATGCCGCTCGCGTCCTGCGTCGCGAGGTGGACGAAGGCGGGAGCCAACTCCGACGGGTCCTTCCATATCTTGCGGGTCTCGGCGTCGTAGGTGATCTCGCTCATCGCGGTACGGACCGGGTGGCCGGGCGTCACGGTGTTGACGGAGACGTTATAGGGGCGGAACTCGATCGCGAGCGCGCGGCTGAAGCCCTCGATGCCGAACTTCGATGCGCAATAGGCGCTCTCGTCGTCGCCACCCTGCACGCCCGCACGCGACGACACGTTGATGATCGCGCCAGACCTGCGCGCCTTCATTCCGGGCGCCACCGCGCGAGTGCACAGGAACGGTCCACGCAGGTTGACCGAGATCAGCCGGTCCCAGTCCGCGACGCTCGTCTCTTCGATCGGCTTGAAGAAGATGATGCCGGCATTGTTGACCAGAACGTCGACCACGCCCGCGTGCCGCTCGATCCATGCGAAGGTCTCGGCGACGTCGTCGGCGTCGGTCAGGTCCATCCGCCGCGGATGGATGCGGTCAGAGCGCAGCGTCTCGACTTCCTCGCCAAGCAGATCCAGGGCGTGCACCTCCGCGCCCTCGTCTGCGTAGGCCAAAGCGACGGCACGACCGATACCCCTCGCGGCGCCGGTGACCACCGCGATCTTGCCGTCGAGCTTCATGTCGCCACCCGCCCGCCATCGACCAGCAGGCCGACGCCGGTAATGAAGCTCGACTGCGGGCCCGCGAGAAACAGAACCGTCTCGGCGATCTCGTCGCCGGTGCCCATCCGCCCCATCGGCGTGATCTGGCGCCAGCGCTCCTCCATCGCGGCCGGATCCTCGGCGCGCTCGAGGTTGCGGCGGTTCATGCCGGTGTCGATCACGCCGGGATTGATGGCGTTCACGCGTATGTTCTGCCGCGCATACTCGATCGCCAGCACCCGCGTCATCGACATGATCCCGCCCTTCGACGCGGCGTAGCTGAGGTTGCCGCCGACATTGGCGAAGGCGCTGACCGAGGAATTGTTCACGATGGTCCCGCCGCCCGCCCGCAGCAGCGCCGGGATGGCGTGCTTGCAGCACAGGAACACGCCCTTGAGGTTGATCCCGATCACCCGCTCGAACGTCTCTTCCGACAGTTCGTGCGACGCCGTCACGGGTTGCTCGACCCCGGCATTGTTGAAGATCGTGTCGAGGCGTCCGAACCGCTGCTCCGCGGTCGCGACAAGCGCCGCGACCTCGCCTTCAACGGCGACGTCGCAGTGCTGGTAGACGATGCCGTCATCCTCCAGCGCGCAGCCGGCTTCATCGACATCGCCGACCACGACCTCGGCGCCTTCGCGGCGAAAGGCGCGGGCGGTGTCGCGGCCCATGCCAGACGCACCGCCAGTGACGATTGCTACCTTACCCTCGAAGCGCACGGACCGTTCTGATCCCCTCGACAAGCGTTCAGTCGACAGTATCATTGTCGACAATGTGATCAACACGAATTCTGCCGGGAGATATCAGGCACCGTGCTCGGCGATTATTCGATCAGCAGTTCTCAGCGCGAGTGCCTGCGCAGTCGCCGTCGGATTGCACACCGATGCCGTGACGAAGACGCTGGCATCCGCAACGAACAGGTTCTCGACCGCGTGGCAGCGCCCTTCCGGATCGACGACCGACATGGCGGGATCCGTGCCCATGCGTGCGGTGCCCATGAGGTGAAATCCGGCCTGCGACCTGAGCGGCGTCCGGTGCAGCCGCTTGGCCCCCGCCAAACTCAGCACCTTCTCGGCGCGCGCCATGCCAAAGTCGATGATCCGGCGACTATTTTCGGAGACGCGGTAGATCATCCTGGCCGCCGGCAGCCCGTCGCGATCCGTCAGGTGCGGAGACAGGGCGACGCGATTCTCCGGGTCCGGCAGATCCTCGGCACAGACCGTGATCCCGCAAAGGCGGTCGTATCGTGCAGAGAACGCCGCATGATGGCCCGACCCCCCATGGCAAAGGCGCGCCGAAAGGCGCCCCCTGCGCGATCGCCGGGGCGTCGGGGCCGGGCGCAAGCTGCAGCTTGCAGCCGCGGACGAAGCCTCGCTCGGGCCGGTTGTCCTGGAACTCGAACGAGACGATGCCGGCCGTCTCCTCGGGTGCGAAGGTGCCGAGCGGTTCGTCGAACAGCGCGTCGACCCGGCCATAGGGGTGAAGCATCAGGTTCCGCCCCACGTGCCCCGAACCGTTGCCCAGACCGTGGGGGAACCTGTCAGACGCCGACAGCAGCAGCAGCCGCGGCGTGCCGAGCCCGTTCGCCGCAAGCACGAAGGTCCGTGCGAGCACCCGCGTCTCGCCGGACCCGGAACGGCAGATTGCGTCGCTCACGCGGCCGTTGTGCCCGTGCTCCAGCCGGACGACGCGCAGGCCGCTGGCAAGCACAGCGCCGGCCGCAACGGCATCGTCGAGGTAGGTTCGCTGTGCGCTGGCGCGGCGGCGCGCGATGCAGCCCGTATGACAGGGTCCGGGGTGGGTGCAGGGCTCCATCGCCACGTCGCGGCCACGCGCCAGGTCGACGGGCCACCAGTGCCAGCCCAGCCGATCGAAGGCCGCAGCAATCCGCCGGCCGTTCGGCCCGATCGGCGGCAGGGGCAGACCATCTGTCGGGCGCGCCGGGCCGGTCGGGTCGCCCGCGACATACGCCGAGCCGATACGTTCCTCGTTCAGCGCGTAGTAAGGGGCCAGCTCCGCGTGCTCGAGGGGCCAGTCCTCGCCCACGCCGTAGAGGCTGCGCAGGCTAAAATCGTCGGTGCGAAAGCGCGGCACGTGGCAGGACCAGTAGATCGAGCTGCCGCCGACTGCATTGCCGATCATCGGCTTGATCGGCGTCTCCCTGTCGTCGATCGGAGTGTCCCACGGCCCGCGCCGCAGGTTCGGGTTCGGCTCGAGGCTCCGTCGCCCCGGCGCCGTCCGTGCGGCGTCGAAATCGAACCGCCTCGCCCGCCTCGATGCACACGACCTGTACGCCCGCCGTTGCCAGCCGCCACGCCACGGCGGCGCCCGTCGGCCCGCTGCCGATCACCGCCACCTCGGTCTCGACCCGCTCCACGGCCTGCCCCCTTGCGCCCGTTCCCGCACGAGGGTTTCACCGTGAAAGCACCCGCGCAATCCGCGATCTGGGCAGCCTTCGATGCGCTGATTCCCGGCGACGGCGCATGGCCGCCCGCCTCCGCCTGCGTCGGCGGCCCCGACGACCTGCTCACGCTGGACCGCGACGAGACGGAGTGGCTCGCCGCCCGTCTCGCCGAGGCGCCCGCCGACTGGCGCGTCGCCTGGGCGCAGGCCGAGAGCGCCGAGCCGGAGAGGTGCACGCGCCTCCTCGCCGCCCTCTACGACGCCTATTACCGCGCGCCACCTGTGGTCCGTCGTCTCGCGGCGCTGGCCGAGGCCGGGCGGCGCGACCCCGACGACCGGTTCGACCCCGCCCTCCTCCACAAGACCCGAAAGGACAGTGCATGAGCCAGATCACCCTCGCGAGCCCGCCCGACGTCTCGCCGGCTTCGACCTACGAGCACGCCGCCCGAGCCGGCGACTTCATCTACGTCGCGGGCCAGGTCGCGCGGGACGAGCATGGCGAGTGGGTTGGCATCGGCGACGCCGGCGCGCAGGCGGTGCAGGTCTACCGCAACCTCGGCCGGATCCTCGCGCACATGGGCGCGGAACCGAAGGACGTGGTCAAGATCATGGTCTTCATGACCGACCGCAGCGATCGCGACGCGATCACCAAGGCACGGCTCGACTTCTTCGGCGACCACCGGCCGCCGCACAGCGGCATCCTGATCGGCGGCCTCGGCTCGCCGGAGGTCAAGATCGAGGTCGAGGTGATCGCCTACAAGCCGCAGGCATGAGTGTACCGCTCTACGACCACGCCCGGCTCTACCGCGAGAACCGAGCAGAGATCGACGCGGCGATGGCCCGCGTTTTGGAGAGCGGCCGGCTCGACTGGGGCGAGGAGGTGCCGGCCTTCGAGGCCGAGTTCGCCGCGTGGATCGGCGGTGCGCACGCCGTCACCGTGGGCTCGGGCACGGCGGCGCTCAAGGCGGCGCTGCTCGCCCTGGGCATCGGGGCAGGTGACGAGGTCATCACCGTGCCAAACACCGACATCGCCAGTTCCTCGGCGATCCGCTTCGCCGGGTGCGCAGGTCGTCTGGGTCGAAATCGACCCGCAGACGCGCTGCATCGATGTCGCCGCTTTCGAGGCCGCGATCACCCCGCGCACGCGGGCAGTGATGCCGGTGGACCTCTACGGCCATCCCGCCGACATCATCGCGATCCGCCGCATCGCCGACCGCCACGGGATCGCGGTGGTCGAGGACGCGTGCCTCGCGCTCGGGGCCGAGATCGGCGGTCGGCGAATCGGAACCTTCGCCGATGTCACCTGCTTCAGCTTCGCGCCGACCAAGCATCTCGGCGCATACGGCAGCGGCGGCGCCTGCCTGACCGAAGACGCGGACCTCGCCGAGCGGATCCAGGCGATATCGGCCTACGGTCAGACGCGCGCGCATCACCGCAAGACCTTCGCGGGCACGCAGGGCTTGAGGCACGAGACCGACGGCATGAACGAACGTCTCGACGAGCTGCAGGCCGCGATCCTGCGCGCCAAGCTGCCGCATCTTGACGCGACACTTGCGCAGCGGCGCGAGCAGGCGGCGCGCTACGCCGGACGCCTCGCCGACGCCAGCCTCGAGATCCCGAGCGAGGCCGCAGGCACCCGCCATGCCTGGCGCAACTACGTCGTCGAGACCGACGGCCGCGATGCCGTGCGCGCCCATCTGGCCCGCCGCGGCATCGAGACGTCCACCCCCTACGTCCCGCCGATGCACCTGCAGCCGGCCTATCGGGCTCTCGGCCACGTTCAGGGCAGCTTTCCCGCGGCCGAGCGGTCCTGCGCGCGCCTGATCGGGCTGCCGCTCGGCCCGCACCTCGACCTCGACCAGATCGACGAGGTCTGCGACGCGCTGCTCGCAGCGACCTCATCCCTCGAGGAGCGTGCCGTTCCTGAGTGACTTCGTGTGCGCTCTGGGGTTAGTCTCGTCAATCGGCGGTCGCCGCGGAAGGACCAGAGCCATGCCACCCGAGGAGCGCCGCCCGATGGACCTGCAGCAGATCGTCTATTCATCGCAGCCGTTCGGATATGACTCGGCGTCGCTGATGCAAATTCTGAATGATGCCAGGTTTTGCAATGCGCGCGACGGCGTGACCGGCGCACTGGTCTGTCGCCACGACATCTTCCTCCAGATCCTCGAAGGGCCGAAGGATGCCATCGACCGCACGCTGGAGCGGATCCGGCAGGACGATCGGCACCTGAACGTGACGCTGCATGTCTCCGCCCCCGTGTCCGGGCGCATGTTTGGCGACTGGGCGATGCTGCACGATCCCGCCCGCTCTTGGCTGTGGCCCCCGGACCGGATCGTCGACGGCACGCCTCAGGACGTGACGCCCGAGGAAATCCTGGGGGTCTTCTCCAGGCTGGCCGCCGACGTGATGCCGCGCCCGAGCGGCTGAGCGTCAGCGATGTACCGGGAGGCTGTCAGCGGCGGACGCAGGCTTTCCAGTGGCCTTCGCCGGTCTTCTCCAGCGGCGGGACCACCTCGGCGCATTCCTTGGCCGCGATCGGACAGCGGGTGCGAAAGACGCAACCCGATGGCGGGTTGATCGGGCTCGGGATGTCGCCCTTCAGGATCACCCGCTCCCGCTTGATCCGCGGGTTCGGGATCGGAACCGCCGACAGCAGCGCCTCGGTATAAGGGTGGACCGGATTGGCATAGAGGGTCTGCGCCGGCGCGATCTCCATGATCTTGCCCAGGTACATCACGATCACCCGGTCGGAGATGTACTCCACCACCGCCAGGTCGTGCGCGATGAAGAGCAGCGTCAGACCGAGCTCCTCCTTCAGGTCCTGCAGGATGTTGACCACCTGCGCCTGGATCGAGACGTCGAGCGCCGACACCGGCTCGTCGGCGATGATGAAGGCCGGGTCCACCGCCAGCGCCCGCGCGATGCCGATCCGCTGACGCTGGCCGCCGGAGAACTCGTGCGGGTAGCGCCACATCGCCTGGGGCGGCAGCCCCACCTGCTCCAGCAGCTTCGACGTGCGGTCTTCGCGCTCGGACCCGGTGGCGAGGCCGTGGATGTCGAAGGCCTGTCCGATGATGTCGGCAACCGACATCCGCGGGTTGAGGCTCGCATAAGGGTCCTGGAAGATGATCTGCATCTGTCGCCGCAGCGCGCGCAACCGCGTCTTCGACGCGCCGGCCACGTCCTCGCCGCGGAACTCGATCTGCCCCGAGGTGGGATCGACGAGGCGCAGGATCGTTCGCCCGGCCGTGGTCTTGCCGGATCCCGATTCGCCGACGAGGCCCACCGTCTCGCCCGGCGCAATGTCGAAGGAGATGCCGTCGACGGCTCGGACATGCGCCTTCACGCGCGAGAAGACGCCGCCCGTGATCGGGAAGTGCTTGGTCAGGTCGCGAACCTTGAGCAACGGCTCCCGCGCCGCTGGCGCCGTCGCGTTCATGCCACGAGCTCGGACGCGAGATCGAGCTCGCGCCACCGGGCACAGCGCACCATGTGGGCGCCGCCGGTGTCCTCCAGTGGCGGCACCGCCTCGGCGCAGACCGGCCGCTCGTGGGCGCAGCGGGCCCTGAAGGCGCAGCCGGATGGCGCATTCCGCGGATCGGGGACGTTGCCCGGAATGGCGCGCAGGCGTCTGGCCTTCTCGCCGGCGCGGTCGACGCGCGGGATCGAATTCATCAGGCCGACCGTGTAGGGCATCCGGGGGTCGGCGAAAATCTCCTCGACGCCCCCCTCCTCGACGGCACGGCCCGAATACATGACGACCACGCGGTCCGCCATCTCGGCCACGACGCCGAGGTCGTGGGTGATGAAGAGGATCGACATGCCGAGCTCGCGCTGCAACTCGCGCATCAGGTCCAGGATCTGCGCCTGGATCGTGACGTCGAGCGCTGTCGTCGGCTCGTCGGCGATGAGCAGCTTGGGGTTGCAGCTGAGCGCCATCGCGATCATCACGCGCTGCCGCATCCCGCCGGACATCTGGTGCGGATAGTTGCCGGCGCGGCTCTTCGCCTCCGGGATGCCGACCATCTCCAGCATCTCGACGGCGCGGCGGGCGGCGTCACGCTCGCTTTTGCCCATGTGCAGGCGCACAGCCTCCGCGATCTGCTGGCCCACCGTATGCACCGGATTGAGGCTGGTCATCGGCTCCTGGAAGATCATGCCGATCTCGTTTCCGCGGATGCGCCGCATCTCGCGCTGCGAGTTCGTGAGCAGGTTCCTGCCGCGGAACAGGATCTCCCCAGACGCGACGTAGCCGTGCGGCTTCGGGACCAGCCCCATCACCGTCAGGCTGGCCACCGACTTGCCCGAGCCGCTCTCGCCCACCACCGCCAAGGTCTCGCCCTCGTAGATGTGGAAGCCGACGCCGTCGACGGCGCGGATCACGCCGCTGTCGGTGCGAAAGTGCGTCTCGAGGTCGCGAACCTGGAGGAGCGGCTGAGACGGCGGCATGTGCAGGCTCTCCTTCGGCTGCCTCCCGAGGCGGTTGATGGCAGACTTACCGATTATTGGCTAGCAGTATACAGACTTCACTTGACAGCGAAGATTGGCGACCAGCAAGCTTGAGGCGTAACGAGATGGGCAGGACACGTTTCACGCAAGCACAAATGACTCGGGCTGACCGGGCGTGCCGCGCTGTCGATGACTTCACCTTCAGGGAACCGATCGAATGAAAAGACACATCCTTCTAGGGCTTGCGGGCGCCATTGCCGCGGGTCTGCCGGCGGCGGCGCAGACGCCGGACGAGAACACGATTGTCATCGCACAGAGCGTCGATGCGCCGACGCTCGACCCAGCCGACATCAGCTCGCGGAACGCCTCGAACATCGCCGGCCACATTTTTGGCTCGCTCTACGTGCGGACCGAAGACGGCATCAAGCCGTACTTCGCCACCGACTACACCGAGGCCGAGGACGGGCTGTCGCAGACCTATACCATCCGCGAAGGCCTCACCTGCCACGATGGCGAGCCGCTGACGGCGGAGGACGTGGCCTATTCGTTCAACCGCCCCGCCGACCCGGACGAAGGCTTCACCGGCAACACGCCCGGCTACATCTATTCCTCCGTCGGCTTCGACAATGCCGAGGTGATCGACGAGCAGACGGTGAAGATCAACTTCACCAAGTACAACCCGATCGCGGCCGGGATGATCACCGAGGTGCACGTCCACTGCAAGGACAGCTACGAGGCGATGAGCCGGGACGAGGCCTCGCAGACCCCGGTCGGCTCCGGCCCCTACAAGTTCGTCGAGTGGGTGAAGGACGACCACATCACGCTCGAGAAGTGGGACGACTTCAGCATGGAGGAGCCGACGTTCGAGACGCTCGTCTGGCGCGTCATTCCCGAGGCATCGACGCGGACGGCGGAGCTGATGTCGGGCAACGTCGACATCATCACCAACGTCTCGCCGGACCAGATCGAGACCGTGAACCAGAGCGACGCGGCGAAGGTCCAGGTCGTCGAGGGCCTGCGCCGGATCTACATCGGCTTCAACCAGAAGGCCAAGTTCGCCGAGACCGATGGCGGCGCGGCGATCCAGGACCCGGCGGTCCGCAAGGCGCTGCAATACGCGATCGACGTCCCCGCCATCTGCGAGAACCTGCTTGCCACCACCTGTGAGCGCGCCACCGGCATGGTCAATCCGCCGAACGACCACCCCGACCTCGAGCCCTATCCCTACGACCCGGAGATGGCCGAGCAGCTGCTCGACGAGGCGGGGTATCCGCGCGGCGAGGACGGCGTCCGGTTCTCGCTCACGCTGCAATCCCCGAACGGCCGCTACATCAACGACGGCCAGATCGCGCAGGTCGTGGGTCAGATGCTGACCGACATCGGCGTCGAGACCGAGGTCGAGCTGCTCGACTTCTCGTCGACCTACGTGCCGCTGATCCGTGCCCACGACGCCGGGCCGCTGTTCCTGCTCGGCACCGGCGGCGCGCTGTTCAGCCCGCTGTCCGACATGATGGACTTCGCCACCCAGGACGCCGGGACCAACTACACCGAGTGGGAGGATGAGGAGTTCTTCTCGGGCTGGGAGAAGATCCAGGCGACCCGCGACCCTGAGGAGCAGCGTGCCGCGCAGCTCGAGATGCTGGAGATCTTCTACGAGCGCGGGCCCTGGCTGCTGATGTACTTCCAGCCGGACTATTACGGCGTCTCGAACCGCCTGAACTGGGAGGCGCCGAGGGACGAGGTGATCGACGTCACGGACGCGACGCTGAACTGACCGATCCCGGGGCGGCGCCCGGCGCGCCGCCCCCACCCCCTCGCCGGAGACCTCCCCGCCGTATGTGGACCTTCATCGCCAGGCGCCTGCTGCAGAGCATCTACGTCATCCTCGGCGTGACGCTTCTGTCGTTCGTGGCGCTGCACATGGGGGGCGATCCGACGTACCTCTACGTCAGCGAGCGCGCGAGCGACGCCGAGATCCAACTCATCCGCGAGGCGCTCGGCTTCGACCGCCCCCTCCACATCCAGTATCTGAGCTTTCTGTGGAACCTGCTGCAGGGCGACCTCGGCAACTCACTGGGCTACAAGACCTCGGCGCTCGGCGTCGTGCTCGAGCGTTTCCCGGCCACCATCGAACTGACGCTCGCCGCCTTCGCCATCGCGATCGTCTTCGCGGTGCCCCTCGGCGTGATGGCGGCGCTCTATCGCGGCACGGCGATCGACGGCGGCATCATGACGCTCGCGATGTTCGGCCAGTCGATCCCGGGCTTCTGGCTCGGCATCATGATGATCCTGGTGCTCGGCCTCGGCCTCTCATGGTTCCCGATCTCGGGCCACGTTCCCATCATCATGCCGATGCTCGAGGGCAACTTCATGGAGGGGCTGTCGAACATCCCGCGCGCAATCCCCTATCTTGTGATGCCGGCAACCACGATCGCGCTCTTCTCTCTGTCGCGGACGGCGCGGCTGGTGCGGTCCTCGATGCTCGAGGTGCTGAACCAGGACTTCGTGCGCACCGCCCGCGCCAAGGGGCTGCCCGAATGGGGCGTCATCACGCACCACGCCCTCCGGAACGCATGGATGCCCGTCGTGACGATGCTGGGGCTCGAGTTCGGCTTTCTGTTGTCGGGCGTCGTGGTGGTCGAGACGATCTTTTCCTGGCCCGGCGTCGGGCGACTGGTCTTCAACGCGATCAGCCAGCGCGACATCCCGCTGGTGCAGGCGTCGGTGGTCATCTTCTCGCTGACCTTCGTCGTGCTGAACCTCATCGTCGACATCATCTACGCGCGGCTCGACCCGCGCATCCGGCTCGGCCGATGACGCACGCACGACCCGCTCGAGATCGCCGATCCGGCGTTCCTCAAGAAGGACCTGCGGCGCGAGAAGCGGCGGCAGGGCTGGCGCCGCGCGCGCATCAGCCTGCTCCGCGCCAAGTGGCCGATCCTGGCGATCGTCATCCTGATCGTCGTCAGCTTCGCTGCCGTCTTCGGGCCGTGGGTCGCGCCCAAGGACCCCAACCGGCAGAACATCATGACCCGGCTGGAAGAGCCGATGACGCTGAACCGGCAGGGCGAGGTCGAATACATCCTGGGCTCGGATGCGCTGGGGCGCGACGTGTTCTCGCGCCTGATCTACGGCGCCCGCGTCTCGCTGTCGGTCGGCATCGTCGCGGTGGTGATCGGCGGCACGCTCGGCACCATCCTGGGGCTGCTCGCGGGCTACTATGGCGGGCGGCTCGACGACGTCATCATGCGGATCGCGGACATCCAGCTCGCCTTTCCGTTCATCCTGCTCGCCATCATGTTCCTCGTGGTGATGGGCTCCGGCGTTCTGAACCTGATCCTGGTGCTCGGCATCGGCCAATGGGTCACCTACGCACGAATGGCACGCGGGCAGACCATCTCGCAGCGCGAGAAGGAGTATGTAGAGGCGGCCCGCGCCCTTGGCGCCCGTGACGCGTCGATCCTGTTCCAGACCATCCTGCCGAACATCCTGGCGCCGCTGACCGTCATCGCCTCGTTCAACGTCGCGAGCGTCATCCTGTCGGAGGCGTCTTTGTCGTTTCTTGGCCTCGGCGTGCCGCCGACGATCCCGACCTGGGGCGGAATGCTGGCCGAGAGCCGTGACCAGCTCCTCGCCGGGCGCTGGTACCTCGCGGTGTTCCCCGGCGTCGCCATCATGATGACGGTGCTCGCCTTCAACATCCTCGGCGACTGGTTGCGCGACTTCCTCGACCCCCGCCTCAAGGCCATGGCGTGAGCTGCTGCGCTCGAACTTCGGCTACCCGATTGCACCACGAAGAGGAGATCCTATGCTGAGACCCGTACCGATCGCGGCGCTTGTCGCGAGCCTCGCCGCGCCGGCCCTCGCGCAAAGCGATCCAGACACGCTGATGATCGCGCAATCCGTCGACATCGAGTCGCTGGAGCCCGACATGCTCAACGTCAGCGGCTCGATCAACGTCGCCAGCCACATCTGGGGCACGCTCCTGAGCGTGACGCCCGAGGGCGAGATCGTCCCGAACTTCGCCACCGGCTGGGAGTGGAACGAGGCCGGCAACGAAATCAGCTTCCCGATCCGCGAGGGGCTCGAGCTGCGAGGACGGCGAGGCGCTGACGGCCGAGGACGTGGCTTACAGCCTCAACCGCGCCGCGGATCCGGCGAACGAGTTCATCGGCCACACGCCTGGCTTCGTCTATTCCTCGATCGGGTTCGAGGGGGCGCGCGCCGAGGGTGACACCGCGATCATGGAACTCGCCGGCTACTCCTCGACCGTGCCGGGGATGGTCGCCAAGATCTTCATCCACTGCAAGGACAGCTACGAGGCGATGTCGCTGGAGGAGGCGCGCAGCAACCCGGTCGCCTCCGGCCCGTATAAGCTGATCGAGTGGGCGAAGGACAGCCACGTCGCGCTGGAACGAAACCCCGAATACGGCTTGATGGAGGTCCCGTTCGAGAAGGTGAAGTTCCGCGTCGTCCCGGAGGCCTCGACCCGCGTCGCCGAGCTGATCGCCGGCAACATCGACATCGCGGTCAACATCCCGCCCGACCAGATCGAGACCGTCAACGCCTCCGAAACCGCGACAGTCCAGGCGGTCGCCGGCACCCGGAGGATCTTCGCGGGCTTCAACCTCTCCGGCAAGTTCGACGACACGCCGGGTGGCGAAGGCGATCCAGGACGTCCGTGTCCGCCAGCGCGCTCAACATGGCAATCGACGTGCCGACGATCTGCCAGCAGCTCCTCTCGACCGACTGCGAGCGTGCCGCGGGGCCGGCGAACCAGGGCAATCCCGACGTGGAGCCCTATCCCTATGACCCCGACGCCGCCGAGGCGCTGCTCGACGAGGCCGGCTGGCCCCGCGGCGACGACGGCGTGCGCTTTGCGCTGACCATCCAGGGGCCGAACAACCGCTACCTCAACGACTCGATCGTGCAGCAGGCGCTGGCGCAATACCTGTCGGACATCGGCGTCGAGACGACGAACGACCTGATGGAGATGAGCCTCTTCTCGCCCATGGCGCGCGAGCACGAGGCGGGGCCGCTGTACTTCATCGGCCAGGGCGGCGCGACGTGGAGCGCGGTCTACGACATGGCGCTCTTCCCCGCCCGCGACGCGCCGGTGAACAACGGCATGTGGTGGAACGAGGAGTGGGGTCAGCGCTGGGACAGCCTTTCGGGCATCCGCGACCCCGAGGAGGAGCGCGCGGTGGTGGACGAGATGCTGCAGATCTTCCGCGACGACGCGCCCTGGATCTTCCTCTACTTCCAGCCCGACTTCTACGGCGTGTCGAACCGCATCGACTGGCAACCCCGCCGCGACGAGGCGATCGAAGCCTGGCGCGCCGAGCCCGCCGGCTGACCTGGCGCGGCCGGCGGATTGAGCGTCCCGGCCGCTTGATCTAGCGTGATTCGATGAACGAAACCGTGGGCGCAGGGGCCGCAGCCGAACGCTGCGGCCTCGATTATCGATATCTCGCGCTGGGATTGGCGCCGCTCCTCACCTACGCGCTCTACTACGGCGTACTCGGTGCGGTTCAGGAGAACGGGCTCGCCTTCAGCCCGGCGCCATCGGCGAGCTCCGACGCAGCAGAAGTCAAGTACCGCTACTTCTGGGTCAGCGCGTTCGCCGTCTCGTTCGCCGTCTCGTTGTCAGTGGGCGTCGCGGCGCTCCTCACGGCATGGCGCAGCCTGCCGCCGGGGGCGCGGCGCGTCGGGTTCACGCTCGCGATCGCCGGCCTCCTCGCGATCGTCGTCGGCGAGGTCTTCCTGACCGGAGAGCGCTGGTACGCCTTCATGGGCGCAGACCTCTTCTCCACCGCGTTCTGCACCGGCGACGCCCGCGACTGCAGCACGCTCGCGACGTTCGATCTGGGACTCGACGCGGTGAAGTACGCCGGCGCATTTGCCCTCGTCATGCTGACCCTCGCCTTCATCTCGACGCTCCGCCACGCAGGCGGCTCGCCAGAGCGGCGCGCGATTCATCTCGCCAAGTCGGCAGCGCAGCAGCGAGACCTGCTGCGGCTGGCCGCCGCGGTCTACGTCATGGCCTGCCTCGCCCTGATCGCATGGATGTCCTGGCCGCTGCCGCTCCTGTCGGGAACCGAGGAGGAGCGCTACCGCGACCTCCGCTTGGGGTCGGCGGTGCTGCAGGGCGTCGGCTACAGCCTGGGCGTGGCCTCGATCTTCCTGCCGCCCGCGATCTGCCTGCGCGACCGCATCCGCCGACTGGCCGAGACGGAGGCCGACCAGGGGCGCGACGTCGGCGACTGGCTGCGCGAGCATGGCCTCGACAGCTCGCCCTTCGACCAGCTTCGACAGGCCGGCACCGTGCTGCTGCCGACCCTGGTGGGGTTCCTGCCGGCCCTCGGCGACATCGCGTTCTGAGTTCGGGACCGGCAGTTCCAATTCAGTCGAGCGTCCGCGTCACCTGGTGCGTCCCGCCCTTCTCCGAAAATGCGGTCACGGCCACCGCCGCGTCCGGCGTCGCAGCCTTGACCAACCATTCGACCTTCTTCGTCACCGGCGACCATTGCTGCCCCCACGGCGACCAGAGGTACTTGCGCTCGTTCCGCCCCGCGAGGTGGCCGACCTCGACCGTCTTGGGGTTCATCACCAGTTCCGCCCCGTCGCCCGCGAGCGAGACCGTCACCGGCTTTGCAACGCCGTTCTCGACCGCAACGTCCGACAGGTTCGTCGGCAGATAGCCGTGGTTCGACACCACCGCCGTGACCTTGAAGAGGTCCGCCCCCACCGCCTCGAGCGCCACCTCGTCGACGCGAACCCGCGGCGCGGAGGCGGCGTGGCGCAGGTTGAAGAGCGTGTTGTTGTGGCAGATCTCCCGCAGCATCTTCCCCGGCGGATTGCGGTAGCTCCAGATGTAGACCATGCCGCCGATCTCGACGGGGCCGAGATCGGGATGGTCGTAGGGCTCCCAGTCGCGAAAGCCATGGTCGCCGACATTTTCGATCACCCACTCGAAGATCTTCGCCTGGGTTTCCGCATCGCGCGGGCCGAGGTTGAGATAGCCCTTCTTGTCGACGCCCGCCGTCCGCTCGAGATCCCACAGCTCGGTCGAGAAGCAGATGATGCCCATCTCCTCATAGACCCAGTCCTTGAGGCTGCCGTGGCGCGCCTTGGACTTGTCGGGCGTGAAGTCCTCGTAGGTCGAGATCACCGGGTAGCCGGTCAGCCGCGTGCCGACGCCGCCCAGGTCCTTGTAGAGCGCCAGGTCCCGCGGGCTCATGTCGGCGTCCATCTTCATCATGCTGGGACGCAGGATGATGCCGCCGTGGGTGTGGTAGGCGCACATGCCGGCGATGTTGGGATGGTCCAGGATCACCCGCGCCATGCCCATCGCCTCGGGCTCCGACAGCGGATACTCGCCCGGGTTGTACTCGCGGGGGGACCAATTGATCGGGAAGTTGCGGTTCATGTTGCCGTCGAACGGCCGCTCGATCTCGACGTGGACCCCGTCGTAGTTGCGGATCGAGCCCTCGGGGTAGATGCGGTAGTACTCGCCGCCCTCCTCGCCGGGCTCACGCTGGATCATCAGGCGGGGCTCGTCGGGCGACTTCTTCCACTCGCCCTTGGGGTCGGGGACGCGCATGTTGACGATGTAGCCGTCGCCGTTGATGTCCTGAGGGATCAGCCCCGCGATCCGGTCCTCGCCGGGCAGGAAGCGTCCGTTGCCGCACCACGGGTGGTAGGGCTCGGTCAGCGAGAACTCGGCGCCATCCGGGTTGATCCGCGGGATGATGTAGAAGACTTGGGCGTCGACCAGCCGCGTCACTTCCTCGTCGGTGCCGTAGTTCGTCAGGATGTACCAGACGGCGTAGAGCGCGGTGGCGCTCGTCGCGTGCTCCTCGGCGTGGATCTGCGCGTCGATGTAGTAGCCGGGCTTTTCGGCCCCCGGCCCCGTCGCGGGGTTGGTGATCTCAAGGAACCACACGTCGCGGCCCTGGTGCGACTTGGCGATCGAGCTGAGCGTGGCGATCTCGGGGTACGCCTCGGCCAGCGCGTGCAGGTGCGCAGTCATCTCGTCGTAGTCGTAGTACCTGTCGAAGGCGATATCGACGTTGGCCATTCAAGGTCCTTCCTTGCGTTCGGCGGCGACCAGCGCCGCGATTCCGGTCTCGACTGTGTGCTGCGGCTTAAATCCCGTCGCGTCAGCCAATCGCGCGATGGAGAGTGGCGGCCGCGCGTCGCGGAGGCGAAGGGCCACGTCCGCCGTCTCCGGCGCGGCCCAGTCGACCTTCAGCCCCTGACGCGCGAAGGCGTCGGCCACTTGAGCCAGCGTCGCGCCCCGGCCGGCGCTTAGGTTGTAGACCCGGTGCCGCGGGTGCGGGGCAGAGAGAAGCGCGTCGATGCCACGGGCGATGTCGTCGACACACGTCCAGTCGCGCGAGACCTCCGCGCCTGAAAGGCGGACCGGCCGGCCCTCGCGCAGCGCCGCCGCCATCGCGCCGATGGCGCTGATGCGGGGTCGGCTCGCGCGTGCCGTCTCTCCGGGACCGTAGGCCGGGCCGATCCGCACGGCGACCGCGCCCCAGCAGGCCGCGGCGGCCTCGGCGCCGAGCTTGGATGCGGCGTAGGCGTCGCCGGCGTCTGTCGCGTCGTCCTCATGCCGCGCCTCGCCAGCGCCGGTGGCGTAGACGCCGCTGCTGCTCGCCACGACCACGCGTGCGACGCCGGCCTCCGCCGTCGCGTCCAGCACGTTGATCGTGCCGCCGAGATTGACGTCGAAGACCCGCAGCCGCTCGACGGGATCGGTCAGCGTCAGCGCGGCGGCATGGACCACGGCATCGGGGCGCAGGCGCGCCACCGCCTCCCGCACCGCCGCGCGATCCACGACGTCGAGCGCCAGCGGGTGCGCCGCTCCGGCCGGGGCCGCCAGGTCCGCGGCGTAAATCTCCCGGCTTGGATGCGCGGCAGACAACCAGCGCACGAGGCCGGCGCCGACAAACCCACCCGCACCAGTGACGAGGATCGTCACAGCAGCCGCGCCAGCCCGGTTCGCTCGTAGAAGTCGGCGATGTCGACCGCGCGCCCCCCCTCGGCGCTCTCCAGCCCCGCAAAGCACAGTCCCAGCGAGCGCAGGTGGTCGCGCCCGTCGCACGGCGCCGGCGTGCCGTCCCGCACCGCCGCCACGAACTCCGCCAGCATTGCCACGCTGTCGTCGTAGTAGGGCTCAGCGTCCTCGATCGGGATCGGTGTCAGTTCCGCGTCTCCGGTCCGCGCCCAATTCAGGTCCGAGTGCAACTCGCGCTGAATGACCACCCCATCGGCGCAGTCGATCCGCCACTCGAAGTCCGGCACGTTCCAGCCGCCGGCCCAGGTGCCGAAGTAGTTCACCTCCACCCCGCCCTCGAGCCCCAGCAGGCAGTGCACGTTGGCGTCGTGGGCGTACATGCTCCAGGGCGGGTTCCAGGTGCGGCAGGCGATCGTCTCGACCTCGCGGCCGTGGCAGAAGCGGATCAGGTCCAGGTGATGGATTGTCTGCTCCAGCATCATCGGATGCCGCATCGTCAGCGGGTAACGGTTGAGGCCGGGCCGCTTGCCGTCGCGATTCCGCAAGTAGCTGAACTGGCCGAAGCCCACCTGCCCCACCTTCTCGCCGGTCAGCCATTTGCGCATCGCTTGCGAAACGGGCAGGTAGCGGAAATTCAGGCCAACCGTCAGCGGCAGCCCTGCCGCGTCGGCGAGGTCGACGATGGCGGCCGTATCCTCCAGCGTACCCGATAGCGGCTTCTCGGCGAGGATCGGCAGACCCGCGTCGAATAGGCGCCGGCACTGGTCGAGGTGCCCGTCGGGCGGCGTCACCAGCAGGGCCGCATCGTACCGGCCGGCCCGCAAAGCCTCGTCCAGAGTCGCGTAGTATGGCGTCTCCGGGTTCTCGCCGAGATACCTGTCGCGCGACGTCTCGCTGGGATCGACGATGGCTGAAACGATGACGCCTTCGGACATTTTCGCGACCCTGGCCCACATGCAGCCGCGGTTCCCGGCGCCAAGCTGGAGGAGAGAGAAGGTCATGCTGGCGCTCCCTGAAAACCGGACGGTGGCGAGCCTGGTCGCTCGCCGGGACACCTGATCGGCACGGCCCGCGCGAAGCTTTGTAAGACTGTAGACAGATCAACAATTGTGCAGAACCAATGTCAATTCGTCCCGGACGCCTGAGGCTCATTGTCGACAAGTTGACTGTCGACTTTCACTATGGAACGATCTTCTTCAGCGCCGAGCGGTCCGTTCGGCGCTGAAGAACGCAGCGCAAAGTCTGCGACAACCGTTTCGTGACCAGACGGGGAGATGAGATGATGCTCAAGCACGACATGATCGCTGGACGGACACTGCTTCGCGCCGGTGTGGCCGCACTGGCCCTCGGCGCCGCGGGATCGGTTACCGCGCAGGATCTCGTGATCGCGATGCCCGCCTCGAACGAGCCGGCCTCGCTCGACGGTCACATCGATCCGTATCAATCGACGTGGCTGATCAACTCGCTGATGTCCGACCCTCTGGTCGTTCTGTCGCCCGATGGCGAGTACCTGCCGGCCCTCGCGACCGACTGGTCGGTGTCGGAGGATGGCACGACCTGGGACTTCACGCTGCGCGAGGGCGTCACCTTCCAGGATGGCACGCCTTTCGACGCCGAAGCGGTGAAGTACAATCTGGAGCGCATCGTCGCCCCCGAGACCGCATCTGCGCAACTCGCCAGCGACGTCGGCCCCTTCACCTCGATCGAGGTTACCGGCGACCATGCGCTGACCATCACCTACGACACGCCTTGGGTGACGCTGCTCGACGCGCTGCGACGCACGCCGATGTGGTCGCCGACCGCGGCGGAGCAGTTCTCCAAGGCCGACTTCGACAAGAACCTGGTCGGCACCGGACCCTTCAAGTTCGAGGAATGGGTCCAGAACGACCACGTGACCCTGACGAAGTGGGAGGATTACGGCGGCTGGAACCCGATGCAGGATCATGAGGGGCCGGCGCTGCTCGACAGCGTCACCATCCGCTTCATCGGCGAGGAGGCGGTGCTGGGCCAGATCGTGCAGACCGGCGAGGCGCATATCGCCTACACGCTGCCGCCGCTCTTCATCGACCTCTACCAGGACAACCCGGACTACGAGGTCATCAGCAAGGGCCAGGCGGGCACCGGACTGCAGATGGTGATGAATACCCGCAATCCCCCGCTGGACGACATCGACGTCCGCAAGGCGCTGATCTTCGGCAAGGACGCTGCCGCAATCAACGACATCCTCTACGACGGGCTTTACTCGCCGTCGGACGGCCCGCTGAACAACCTCCATCCCTGCTTCTGGGAGGGGGCGACCAGCATGTATAGCTACAATCCCGAGCAGGCGAAGGCGCTGCTCGAGGAGGCGGGATGGGTCGACGATGGCTCCGGCGTCCGCAAGGCGCAGGGTGTCGAGGGGGTCGAGGACGGCACGCCGCTTCAGATCGACTGGACGGTCCTGCACCACCAGGAGATCGGCGAGGTCGTTCAGGCGCAGTACCGTGACATCGGCGTCGACCTGAACGTCGAGGTTGTGCCGGGTCCGGTGCAACTCGAACGGGTCACGCAGCGCACCTTCGAGCTGATCTACGAACGCCAGCGCTCGCCCGAGCCGCTGATCCTCGACCAGGTGTGGAACTCAAAGTGGGACCAGCCAGGCGGCTGGGCGTGGACCGGCTACGCCGACCCCCAGCTCGACGCCCTGCTCGACCAGCTCCGCTCGGTTTCCGAGACCGAGGCGCGGTGTGACATCGCCCGCCAGGCGCAGGAGATCATCATGGAGAACGCGCTGATGCTGCCGACGCTCAGCCAGCCGATCTACATCGCCATGGACTCCGACGTCGACGGCTTCCAGATCGGCGCCGAAGGCAACTGGTTCTTCCTCCACAACACGACGCTCGAGGAATGATCGTCGGCGCGGCCCCACGCCGGCGGCCGCGCCACCACCGCCAGCCTGAGGAGGATCAAGGCTGAATGGGTCGCTACGTGCTTGGGCGTCTCCTGCAACTCGTCCCCGTGCTGGTGCTGATCTCTCTCATCGTGTTCGCGGTGATGCACGTCCTTCCCGGCGACCCGGCGATGCTCATGCTCGCCGGGGCTGAGGGCGGGTCGATCACGCCTGAACGTCTGGCCGAGCTGCGCGAGCAGATGGGCCTGAACGAGCCGCTCTACGTCCAGTACCTGAGCTTCGTGTGGAACGCCGTGCAGGGCGATCTGGGCACCTCGATCCGGTTCCAGGTGCCCGTGACCGACCTCATTGCCGACCGCTTCGGAAAGACGCTGGCGCTCGCCGTCGCAGGCCTCGTCGTGGCGATCGCCATCGGCTTGCCCCTTGGCATGGTTGCGGCGGCGCGCAAGGGCGGCTGGATCGACACCTTCTGCATGAGCCTCAGCTATCTCGGCTCGTCGATGCCGGTCTATTGGCTGGGGCTTCTGCTGATCATGTTCTTCTCGTTCAACCTGCGCTGGTTCCCGTCCGCCGGCGGCGAGGGCTTCCGCGCGCTCGTGCTTCCGGCGCTGACGCTGGGGCTCTTATCGGCGGGCATCCTCGCCCGCCTGATCCGCTCCAGCATGCTCGAGGTCGGGACGGAGGACTACATGCGCACCGCCCGCGCCAAGGGCCTGTCGCCCCGCCTCGTCCTGTGGCGGCACGGGCTCAAGAACGCGATGATCCCGGTCGTCACGATGATGGGCCTGCAGTTTGGCGCGCTGCTGGCCGGCACGGTCGTGACCGAGACGGTGTTCAGCCGCCCCGGCCTCGGCAGGCTGATCGTCAACGCCATCATGGCCAAGGACTATCCGCTGGTGCAGGGCACGATCCTGTTCCTGGCCATCGTCTACCTGACGGTGAACCTGCTGGTCGACATCGCCTATGCCTGGCTCGACCCGCGCATCCGGTACGGCACGTGACTCTGGCCGAGCCGACCGCCCCGGACCTCGCCGAGATCCCAGAGCGCCGGGTGCCGCCCTGGCAGGAGGCGGTGCGACGGTTCCTGCGCCATCCCGGCGCAGTCATCGGCTTCGTCGTCCTGGCGGGCTGGATCGCCGTTGCACTCTTCGCGCCGCTGATCGCACCCTACGACCCCGCCGACCTGGTCTCCCGCGCCCGGCAGGCGCCGTCAGCCGAGCACTGGCTCGGCACCGATCTGCTGGGCCGCGACGTCTTCTCGCGCGTGCTCTACGGCGCGCGGATCTCGATCACGCTCGGCCTGATCGCGGTGACGCTGGGCGGCGTACCGGGCACCGTACTGGGGCTGCTCGCCGGCTACTTCGGCGGCTGGGTCGACACCGTCATTTCCCGCTTCATCGACGCGCTCCTGGCGTTCCCCTCGATCCTGCTCGCCCTCGTCGTGATCGCCGCCCTCGGGCCGTCGATCCAGAACATGATGATTGCCGTCGGCATCGCCACGCTGCCGGAATACGCACGCCTCGCCCGCGGCAGCGTCCTTGCCATCAAGTCGCAACCCTATGTCGAGGCGGCGCGGCTCGTCGGCAACGGCCACGGCCGCACGATGTTCCTGCATATCCTCGCCAACGCCAACGCGCCGCTCGTCGTGCTGGCGACGCTGCAGGTCGGCAACGCCATCCTGATCGGCTCCGGCCTGTCCTTCCTCGGGCTCGGCGCGCAGCCGCCGACGCCGGAATGGGGTCTGATGTCGGCCGAAGGGCGCGCGATGCTTCACCGCGCGTGGTGGATCTCGACCTTCCCGGGCCTCGCGATCCTCAGCGTCGTCGCGGCCTGCAATCTGGTCGGAGATGGGTTGCGCTCCGCGCTCGACCCCAAGACGCGGATCGACGGATGATGCCGCAGCCAGCCTTCACGCCGGACAAGGATGCCCGGGCAGAGCCGCTCGTCTCCGTTGCCGGCCTCAAGGTCGACATCGCGACCGAGCGTGGCACCGTCCACGCCGTTCGCGACGTGTCCTTCGACCTCTTCCCCGGGAAGACGCTGGCGATCGTGGGTGAGTCCGGCTCGGGCAAATCCGTCACGGCGCTTTCGCTGATGGGCCTGATGCGGCGCAAGTCCATCCGGGTCACCGCCGACCGCATGACCTTCGGCGACCGCGACATCCTCTCGCTCGACGAGACCGCGATGCAGCGCGTCCGTGGCGGCGAGATCGGCATGATCTTTCAGGACCCTATGACCAGCCTCAATCCGGTCCTGACCATCGGGCGCCAGCTGGCGGAGCCGGCCGAGCTGCATCTCGGCCTCGGGCGGTCCGCGGCGTGGCGGCACGCTGCCGAAATGCTGGATCTCGTCGGCATCCCCTCTCCCGCCGCGCGGCTCGATGACTATCCGCACCAGTTCTCCGGCGGCATGCGGCAGCGGGCGATGATCGCGATGGCGATCTCGTGCCGGCCAAGGCTCCTGATCGCGGACGAGCCGACGACGGCGCTCGACGTCACGATCCAGGCGCAGATCCTCGAGCTGATGCTGCGGCTGCAGAGCGAGATGGGCATGTCGATCCTGCTCGTCACCCACGACCTCGGCGTGGTGGCCCGTGTCGCAGACCGTGTCGTCGTGATGTACGCTGGCCGCGTCGTCGAAAGCGGCCCGGTCGACCCGATCTTCGACGCGCCGCAGATGCCCTACACCCGTGGCCTCCTCGCCTCGGTGCCCCGTCTCAACTCCGAGGACGACCTGCCGCTCGAACCGATCCCGGGCAGCCCGCCGAGCGCCAGCCGAGAGATCGCCGGCTGCAGCTTCGCGCCGCGTTGCACCCATGCCTTCGACGCCTGCGCCGACTGCATCCCGGCCCAGGTCTCCTGTGGCCCCGACCACGAGGCGGCCTGCTTGCTCGCCGGCCGCCTCGGCTCGGCCGGGAGGGACGAATGACCAATCTCGTCGAACTCCGCGGGCTGGAGGTGCATTTCCCGATCACCAGGGGAATCGTCTTTTCGCGCACCACCGGGCTGGTGCGTGCCGTCGACGGCGTCGACCTCGACGTGCCGCACGGCCGTACCCTCGGCCTAGTCGGCGAGTCGGGTTGCGGCAAGTCCACCCTCGGACGCGCCATCGTCGGGCTGACACGCCCGACCGGCGGCGAGGTGCGCTTCCCTGGCCGCGAGGGACGCGACCGGCGGATCCAGATGATCTTTCAGGACCCCTATGCCAGCCTGAACCCGCGCATGACGATCGGCGCCATCGTCGCCGAGCCCGTACGGCTTAACGGCCTCCGCTCCGGCGCGGCCGAGATCCGCGCGCGCCGGAACGAACTGCTGACCATGGTCGGGCTCGACCCCGCCCTCGCCCACCGCTATCCGCACGAGTTCTCCGGCGGACAGCGCCAGCGCGTCGGTATCGCCCGTGCGCTTGCCTGCGAGCCCGACCTGATCGTCTGCGACGAGGCGATCTCGGCACTCGACGTCTCGATCCAGGCGCAGATCATCGCGCTGTTGGAGGCCCTGCGTGCGCGCCTCGGTCTGACACTGATCTTCATCGCCCACGACCTCGCGGCGCTGAAGCACATCTCGGACGACATCGCGGTGATGTATCTCGGTCGGATCGTCGAGTTGGCTGAAAAGCGCGAGCTGTTCCGCAACCCGCGCCACGCCTACACCCGCTCGCTGCTCTCGGCGATCCCACTGCCAGACCCGCGGCGCGAGCGACGGCGGCGGCGCATCCTGCTCGAAGGCGAGCTGCCGAGCCCGGCGAACCCGCCCTCTGGCTGCCGCTTCCACACCCGCTGCCCCGTCGCCATCGAGGAGTGCCGCCTGAGAGTGCCGCCATGGCGCGAGACCTCGGCCGGTCATTTCGCCGCCTGCTGGCGTTCCGACGACCTCCACCTGCTGATGCCCGAGCCCATCGAGGCCTGACACCCCGCGCCGCTGTGGCAAGTCTCGCTCAGCTGCCGAGACCGAGCGGATGCCTCTACGGGATCAGAATGCCGAGCGCCCACGATGGACACCTAACCCGCCGAGGCGAGGTCCAGCGTCTCCCACTTGCGGCTCTCGGTCGACGCCCTGACCGCGTCGAGCACCATCTGGTTCCTGAGACCGTCGACGAAGGTCGCGCCCTGCCGCAGCTCGCGACCCTCCGTGATCGCCGCACAGAGCTCCCGCAGCACTGAGGTGACCGAGACGTTCCATATGCCCTTATTCAGCCCCGGCAGTTCGGCGGTGGGGTCCGGCACGGTGATCTCGTCGAACCCCTGCCCCGCCTTGGCGTACCAGAGCCGCTCGTCCGAGTTCGACAGTGTCAGCGTACCCTTCGACCCGAAGGTCTGTGTCTCGTTGCCCATGCTCGCCGCCGCCACGCCGCTCATGAACACCTGCGCCAGCGCCCCCGACGCCATCTCCAGCGTGAAGTGCGAGAGATCGTCGGCGGTGGCGGTCCACCCCTCTCCGGTCTCGGGGTCGATGCGGTCCGGGACCATCGTCAGCGCCTGGCCGACCACGGCTGTCGGCTCACCCAGCCACCAGCGCAGCAGGTCGGTCTGGTGCGACCCGTTGGCGCCCAGCCGTCCGCCGCCGCGCGACGCGTCGAGCCACCAGTTGTTCATCGGCCGCGACGCCGGATCGTTGTCGGACGCGCCGATGTTGACGATGTGCACGTGCCGGATCTCTCCGAGGTCGCCCTGGGCGATCATCTCGGCGATGCGCATCCGGTTCGGATTGAACCGCAGCTCATGGTCGATCATGTGCAGCCGCCCTGCGCCCCGAGCGGCGTCGAGCATCGCGCGCGCCTCGCTGGCGTCCATCGCGGTTGGCTTCTCGCAAAGCACGTGCGCCCCCGCCTCGACCGCGGCGAGGGTCATCGGCGCGTGGGTGTCGGTCGGCGTCGCGATGCAGACGAGGTCCAGCTCGTGCTCGCTCAGCATCCGCTGCCAGTCGTCGTAGACTGCCTCCACGCCGAACGGTTGGCCGGCGGCACGCGCGCTGTCGATCCGACCTGACGCCAAGGCCACCACGGACGCGTCCGGGATGTGCAGGAAGGCGGGCAGGTAGGCGTCCCGCGCGAAGCTCGCCCCGATGATGCCGACCCGGATCATTGCGCCGGCACCGTCTCGGCGCGTGCCGCGATCGCCACCGCTTCGGCGATCCGCGCCTGGTGCTCGGTGCCGGCAGGCACGAACGGCGGCCGCACCCGCGCAAAGGCGGGATCGTCATGCTGGAGCGCCACGGCCGCCTTGATCGAAGGGATCAGCGGCAACCCCTCGAAGATAGTGCGGACCGAACTCACCTGCTCGAGCAGCGCGTCCTCTTCCGCGGTGCCGAGCGCGTCGACAAGACGCCGGATGCCGCCCGGATTCACGTTCAGGCTGGCGCTGATGCAGCCGGCACCGCCTGCGGCGACGTTCTGCGGAATGAACGACTCCGACGCGGAATAGACGTCGAGTTCGGGAAAGGCGTCGATCACGGCCCTGGTATTGTCCCAGCTTCCCGAGCTGTCCTTCAGGCCGACGATGGACTGCGGATACGCCTGCACCAACCGCTCGATCAGGGGCAGGGTAATGGGCACGCCGGACATTTGCGGTATGTGGTAGAGATAGACGCGGATGCCCTCGCCCACCGCTTCGATCGCCTGCGCATAGGCCGCGAACACCCCCTCCTCCGGAACGCCCTTGTAGTAGAACGGCGGCAACATCAGCACGCCGCGGCAGCCGAGGTCCGTTGCGTGGCGGCTGAGTTCGATCGTGTCTCCGACCGCGGCGCAGCCGGTGCCCGGGATCAGCGCGCTGGCCGGGATGTCGGCGTCGATCAGCGCCCCGAGCGCCGCCCTGCGCTCGGCCAGCGTCATCGACGTCGCCTCGCTCGTCGTTCCGAAGGGAGCAAGGCCGTCGGCGCCCTGCGAGATGAGCCTCCTTGCGTGCCGCACGAAGCGGTCGTGGTCGACCGTCAGGTCTTCGGCGAACGGTGTGATCGCCGGAACGAAGAGCTCGATGGTCTTGGCGGTCATTCCTTTTCCTCCGAAACGGTGTGGGCCAGCGTGTGGCTCGCCGGGGGCGGTCCTATCGCCACGTGCGGGATCGCCCTGAATTCGTCGTCGCCGTCGTCGCCCCGGCGCCACATCAGCACGGCGAAGTTGCCGGTGCGGTCCAGCACCGCCGCACCCGCGTGCCAGACGTTGGCATGATATATCACGCCGACCGTGCCCGGCACGACGAATGAGAGCGCCGCATCCGGTAAAGGCCCGCCGGCCGCGTCGGACGGCATCACCACGACGAGGTATCGCGCCACGTCGAGGGGCAGGAAGACCTGGTCGGCCCGCGGGTGCCGTTCCACCAGGTCCAACTCGTGCGGCAGCGTCACCGCGCGCACCTTGTTGACGTGAAGGACCGGCTCCGCCCCGGCGCCGCGACCGCCCAGATGATCGCTGAAGAACTCGCGTTCGCCGAACCGCGCAGGCGGCGTCACGAACGTACCGTAGGGCGCGAAGGCGCGCGGGTCGGGATCCTGGCACGGGATCGGCGGCAGTTTCATGCGACGGCTTTTTCGGCGGGGACCACGCGGGACCAGTGCTCGGCAAGCGCGGCGCGACCGCAGAGCCACACGCCCTCGCGGTCGGAGACGTGGTCGAGGAACTTGATCAACCCGGACAGTCGGCCGGGATGACCGATAACGCGAGCGTGCAGGCCCACGGACATCATCCGCGGCATCGTCGCGCTTTCCTCCAGCAGGACGTCGAATGAGTCCTTGAGGAAGCGCGCATACTCTTCGCCCGTGTGGACATCGCCGCCCATGAACTTGGCGTCGTTCGTCGTCATCGAGTACGGGACGACCAAGTGCTGCTTGCCAGAGACCGTCAGCCAGTAGGGCACGTCGTCGTTGTAGGCGTCGCTGTCGTAGAGGAAATCGCCGTGCGCCACGAGGAGGGCGCGTGTCGCCTCGCTGGCGGAGTAGCGGCAATACCATCCCAGCGGCGGCCTGCCGATGGAGGCGCTGATCGACCGGTAGGCCCGGTCGATATGCTCGCGCTCGGTCTCGGGATCCAGGAGGTAGTGCTCGACCCAACGCCAGCCGTGGGCGCAGACGTCCCAGTCCGTCGCCGCGATCGCCTCGGCGATGTGCGGGTTTCGCTCGAGCGCCACGGCGCTGGCGAAGATGGTCAGGGGAATGCCGCGTGAGCGGAACAGGCGGTGCAGACGCCAGTAACCGACGCGGCTGCCGTACTCGTACATGCTCTCCGCGGCGAGGTCGCGCTGCCCCGTCGGCACCCGCGGCGCGCGAACCTCGATGAGCGCGCTTTCCGACCGGCCGTCGCCGTCCGCGAGCGTGTACTCCGCGCCCTCCTCGACGTTCAGTACGAAGTTCACGGCAAGGCCCGCGCCGTTCGGCCAGCGCATGTCCGGTACGTTCCTGCCGTAGCCGGCCAGGTCGCGCGGCGCGCGTTCAGTCACGCTCGCCCTCGACCTTGCAGAAGAAGCAGCACCAGTCGCCCTCGTTGACGTTGGGCAGCGCGCGGAGGCCGAAGAACATGCCGTCCACCGGCGCGACGAGCTCGCCGCGCGTGTCGCCGAAGATGTCGACGATCCGCGCGATCGGGTCGCCCTTCTTCATCATGGTGAGGAACTGCACCCCCTCTTCCGGCAGGAAGATGCCGGAGGCGGGAGCCAGCAGCGCCTCCTGCTGCCCCTTGTAGGCGGGGCTCGGGTACGTCGCCTGCCCCTCCAGCATGTCGTAGTGGTAGCAGATGTTCAGGATCGACTTCGCCAGCTCCTCCCCCACCTCGCGGAAGCGCTCAGGCGAGGTGGCGGAGCGGCCGCCGAGCTCGACGGTGATGCCGGTCTTGCCCGCCGCCTTCATCGCCGCCATGGGCGAGCCAGACGGGTTGAAGTTAGACATGATGCAGCCCCAGCCCTCTCCCATCGCCTTGGAGAGTTCGACCGACTTCGGGGCTCTCGTCGCAGAAGATCGCCTTGTCGAGGAACGAGTGCGCGCCGCCCGAATGGATCGAGATTCTCGAGGTCGGCCACGTCGATCATCGCGGCATGGTGCGCCTGCGCCAGACGGTCGGTGAAGTAGCCGCCGGGCTTGCCCGGGTACATGCGGTTCATGTCGTAGCTGAACGTGTCGAGCGGGTTGCCGCGCTCGGCCGCCGCGAAGGCGAGGACGTTCATCACCGGCACCATGATGACGGCGCCGGTCAGCTTTGCCGGGTCGATCCGGCGCATGGCGAGCTGGCAGGCCAGCGGCCCCTCGGGCTCGTCGCCGTGGATCGCGCCGTTCACCCAGAAGACGCGGCCGGGCTTCGCGCCGTTGATGACCACGACCGGCATCTCGACCCTGGTCCCCGCGGCCAGCTCCGGCCCCGCGATCACGCCGCGAGCGACCTCGCCCGGCTTGGCCGAGGCGGTGCCGACGGTGACCGTCTGTCCCTCGCTCGTGCTCATACGGCCGCCTGGCCCTTGGCCTCGTAGGCGGCCAGTTGTTCGGGCGTATAGACCTGCATGAATTCGATCTCGATGCCGCCTGCGTCGTTGTCGAGGAAGGCGACCCACCCCTCGGGGTGCTCGTGCGAGCCGTAGACGCCGCAGGACTTGCACAGGCGCAGGTCCGCGCCCTGCGCCTTGGCGTGCGCGAGCGCCCGGTCGATATCGTCGACCTCGTAGCAGATGTGGTGCAGTCCTTCGGCGTCCCTCTCCTTGATCCACGAGGCGAAGCGGCCGTCGGGCTCGGTCGACTGGCAAAGCTGGTACTCGATCCCGCCGAGGTAAAAGAGCGCGACCTTGTTGCCGGACTTGGCAAAGTGCGTGATCTGGGTGTTCGCGGGGACGTGGAGGTACTTGGCGTACGCCGCCAGCGCCGCCTCCGCATCGCGGACGGCGAACGCCATGTGCTTGATGCCCTTAACGTTCGGATTGTCGGATTTCACGCTCACTACATCTCTCCTCATCAGACCGGTCAGACCGCCGCGCGCGAGCGTTCGCCACGGATGGCGGCAACGACGTCTCGCATGCGATTCATGGCTTCCTGGATGCGGGGCACGGGCTGCGTCATCGACATCCGCACCCAGTCGTCGGTGTGGTCGCCGTAGATCGAGCCCGGGTACATCATCACGCGCCCGTCGGCGAGCAGGCGCTCGCAGAACTCGGACGCGGTGATGCCGAGGCTCGCGACCTCGGCATAGACGTAAAATGCGCCCTGCGGCTCGGCGTAGCGCAGTCCCATGGCCTCGAGTCCCTGCAGGATCGTGCGACGGCGCTGATCGTACTCCTGCCGCATCTCCTCGACGCAATCCTGCGGCCCCTCGATCGCCGCGAGCGCCGCGTGCTGGCTGACCGCCGCAGTCGATATCGCGAAGGCGTGGTGGATCTCGGACATCGGCGTGATCAGCTCGCGTGGTCCGGCGATGTAGCCGATCCGCCAGCCCGTCATCGCGTACGCCTTGGAAAAGCCCGAGAGGGTGATCGTGCGCTCCTTCATCCCGCGCAGCGCGGCGATCGGCTGGACCCGGTGGTTGCCGTAGACCAGGCGCGCGTAGATCTCGTCCGAGATGACGATCAGGTCGTGCTCGATCGCCAGATTGGCGATCTTCGCGACCTCCTCGGGCGGAGTCACCGTCCCGGTCGGATTGTTCGGGTTGATGAGGACGAGGATCTTCGACCGGTCGGTGATGTGCGGCCGGATCATGTCGGCGGTCAGCGTGAAGTTCGTCTCCATCGTCATCGGAACCTTGACGAGGGTTGCGTCCGACAGCTCCGCCGCCTGGTGGTAGGGGTTGTAGCCGGGGCAAGGCGCGATCATCTCGTCGCCCGGATCAAGGAGGCTCAGCGCGATGATGAACATCGCCTGCTGGCCGCCCGGCGTGACGATGATCTCGTCCGGGTCGTAGTCAGCACCGCCCGTCTCGGCGATATGGCGCGCGAGCGCCTCGCGCAGGGGCTGAATGCCCAGCGGATGTGTGTAGTGCGTCGCGCCGTTGCCCAGCGCCTCCTGTCCCGCCTTGACGACATGCGGCGGCGTGTCGAGGTCGGGATCGCCGCGGCCGAGCTTGATGACGTCGTCGAGCCCCTCGGCGATGTTCAGCATGCGCGTGATCAGGTGCGCCTCGCTGAGCTTCACGCGCTTGGCCAGCCGCGAGCGGATATCCATGGCTTTCTCCATCATAGCGCGTAGACCTCGCCGAAGCGCGACCTGAGGTGCTGGATGTACGGCTCGGGATCGAGCGGCCGGCCGGTCGAGCGGACGAGCAGCTCGTCCCGGGTGTAGCGGCGCCCATGACGGCAGACCTTCTCGGTCAGCCAGTCGCGCAGGGACCGGTACTCGCCGTCCTCGAGTCGCGCCGCGATCTCCGGCTGCTCGTCGGTTGCGGTGGCGAAGAGCTGGGCACCCATGACATTGCCGATCGTGTAGTTGCAGAACGTCCCGATCTGCCCCGACGACCAGTGCACGTCCTGCAGCACCCCCATCGCGTCACTTGGCACGTCGATACCCAGCGTCTCCTTCATCGTGGCGTTCCACGCCTCCGGCAGGTCGCGGACGGCGAGCGATCCGTCGACCAGCCGGCTCTCGAGCTCGACCCGCAGCATGATGTGGAAGTCGTAGGTCAGCTCGTCCGCCTCGACGCGGATCAAGCTCGGGGCGGAGCGATTGACGGCGCGCCAGAAGGCCTCGTCGTCGACATCCGAGAGCTGCTCGGGAAAGACGTCGCGCAGCTCGCCAAAGTGGTTCGCCCAGAAGGCGCGGCTGCGGCCGACATGGTTCTCCCACAGGCGCGACTGGCTCTCGTGCGCGCCGAAGCTGACGCCGCCAACGGCGTAGAGAGAGATCAAGTCGGTGGCGAGCGGCGTCCGGGTGTAGGCCGGATCGACGTTCTGCTCGTACATGCCGTGACCCGCCTCGTGCAGCGCGCCGAAAAGGCACATCGGCATGTAGTCCTCGCTGACCCGCGTGGTGATGCGGACGTCGTTGCGGGTAAACGAGATCTCGAAGGGATGCACCGTTGTATCGAAGCGTCCGCGCGCGAAGTCGAAGCCGATGCGCCCCGCCATCTGGCGTGCGAACGCCAGCTGCTCCGCCGCCGGGAAGTGGCGGTAGAGGAAATCGGAACGCGGCTGGTCCTTGTCGGAGATCGCGCGGACGAGCGGCAGCAGCCCCTCGCGCAGGCGACCGAAGAGCGTGTCGAGATCGCGCCTTGGTCGTATGCGGCTCGAACCGGTACATCAGCGCGTCGTAGGGATGATCCTCGTATCCCAGCGCCTCGGCCATCTCGCGATTGATCGCGACCATCTGCTCGAGGACCGGCGCGAACGCCGCGAAGTCGGAACTGGCGCGCGCCTCGGCCCAGACGTCATGCGCGACAGCGCCCAGCTCCGCCTTGCGCCCCAGCAGCGGCGCCGGCAACCGCTCGTGGTACGCGATCGCCTCGCGCACCTGAGCGACGATCGCGGGCCGGACGCTATCGGCCTCATCCCCCGCCGTCTCGGACGCGGCCGCGTCGAGCGCACGCTTCGTCGCATCGGAGCACAGCAGGTCGCGGGCCGCGAGCGCCAGGGTCGAGAGCTGCTTGCCCCGCGTCGCCGCTCCCGCCTTGGGCATCATCGTCCGCGCTTCCCACGACAGGATCGAGGACGCGTTGAGGAAGTCGTTCACGCGCCCGGTGATGTCGAGGAGCTCGGCGTAGCCCGTATCGTTCCTGGCTCCACCATCCATCCGCGTCGCCCTCTTTCCCGGTTGGCCTGCGAGGCTTGACTAGGGTTCCGCCAAGTGCAATCCATCATTCATGTCGACTGTCGACATAGATCGATCTACGCGCATCGCGATCCCGAGATCAAGTCGGAAAAGACAAGCAGATCGGCGCGTGACGTCGCGAGGGAAGGAGACCGGGTGAGCACGCCACGAACCAACGAAGCGGCCCTGGTCGAGACGGCGATCGCGGGGCTGGTCGGCGATCCCACGGTGCGTCCCGGCCAGTACATCCCCCATCCGGACGGCCGCGCGACGGTGCTGCCGGGCATGTGCGGCGTGGTCTACAACGTCCGCGCCGGCGACCGCGCCTTCGGATGGGCGGGTGACCATGTCGAACCGGGCGTGTCGATCGACCACCCCGATCCCGGGCGGCACCACGCTCTGCACTACCTCACCTGCATCGGCAACGAGGCGATGGTGACCTCGGGCGAAGCGGCGGGCGCGAGGGGCATCGTCATCGGAGAGCACGCGCGGATCCTCGTGCAATTCGACGACGAGACGCACGACCTGCTGACGACCGGGGACCAGATCCAGATCTTTTCCTGCGGCCGGGGCCTCGAGCTGCCGGACTACCCCGGCGTCGAGCTCAAGAAGATGAGCCCGCGTCTCTTCGGCGCGATGGGCGTACGCGAGACGAACACCGGCCGGCTGCACGTCAACGTCGCGATGGAGCTGCCGATCCGTATCATGGGGTCGGGCGCGGAGCTGAACGCCGAGTACGTAGACCAGGATCTGATGTCGGGCGATCGGGCGATGATGGCCGAGCTCGGCATCGACAGGATGCGCCTCGGCGACCTGATCGCGATCCGCCATGCCGACCATCATTTCGGCCGCTCCTTCCGCGAGGGCGCAATCTCGATCTGCCTCTGCATCCACGGCGACAGCGTCATGACGGGCCACGGCCCCGGCATCCTCACGCTGATGACCTCGCAGGCGGGCGAGATCGAGTTCTCGACCGAGCCGTCAGCCAACATCGCAGACCTTCTCGAGCTCGGAGCCGCACGATGAGCGTCAAGACCAATGCCGCCGACCTCGTTTCGGTCTCCGTCACCGGACAGGTGGCGCATCCTGCGTTCTCGGGCCTGCCGGCCGAGCCCTATCGCCTGACGTCCGAGGGCAAGCCGTTCCTGTGGCCGACCTTCGGCGGGATCACCTACAACGTATCGGTCGGCGACAACGCATTCGGCTGGGCCGGCGACTGCGTGCATCCCGGCGTCAGCATCGCCAACCAGAACGCCGACCGGAATCGCGGCCTCAACATCTTCGCCTGCGTCGGCAACAGGGCGCGCGTGACCTCGGGCCTCGCCAAGGGAGCGGAAGGCGTGGTCACCGGCAAGTCTGGCCGGTTCTCGGACCAGGTCATCATCCACTTCCCGAGGGAAGTGCGGCGCCGCATCGCCATCGGCGACCAGAATCCTGGTGCGAAGCGAGGGCGTCGGCATGGCCTTTCCCGATCATCCGGAGGTGCGGGCGAAGTCGATCTCGGCCACGCTCTTCGACCTGCTGCCCAAGCGCGAGGAAGACGGCGTCATGAAGATCGGCGTCGCCGCGACCGTTCCGCCGCATCTGGTCGGCGCCGGCGCCGGCCTGACGTCCGAGGGCGGCTCTCTGCACATGCAGTCGACCGACCGGGCCGAAGTCGCGAAGCATGGCCTCGGCACGCTGCGCCTCGGCGACGTGGTGGCGATCGCCGACACTGACAGCCGCTACAACCACGGCTATCTCCGCGGCGCGATGTCGATCGGAATCGTCGGCCAGACAGATGGCCCGCGGGCGGGCTACGGCCCCGGCATGACCATCGTGCTGACCGCACCGGCGGGACAACTGGGCGCGTTCGAGGCCAAGGGCACCAACATCGCCGACCTCCTGGCGCTGGAGAGCTGATGCCCGCCATCGCGATGACCCGCGTCGGGATGGGAAGCCTTCGCGACTTCGTTGCCGAAGCGTTCCGCGCGCTTGGTCTCGCCGCCGATGACGCCGCGATCTTTGCCGACGCGCTCATCTTCTCCGAGTTGCGGTTCCACCCCGGACAAGGCCAGGGTGTCGCCCGCCTTCGCCGATATCAGGAGCGCATCTCCCGCGGCGAGGTGAACGTCTCCGCAAAGATCGAGGTGGTGAAGGAGGGGCCGTCGCTGGCACTCGTCGACGCGGGCAACGGCATCGGCACGGTCGCCGCGAGCAGGGCCATGCGCATCGCCATCGACAAGGCGAAGGAGAGCGGCATCGGCACCGTGATCGTGCGGAACTCCACTCACTACGGCAGCTCTGCGGTGCATGCCTCGCTGGCGCTGGAGCACGGCTGCATCGGCGTCGCCTACACCAACGCCGGCCCCGAGATGGCGCCTTGGGGCGCGCGCGAGGGCGCCGTCGGCACGAACCCCTGGGCAATTGCGGCGCCGTCCGACCGCGGGTTTCCGGTCGTGCTCGACATCGCGCTCACCACCGCCGGCAAGGGCATGATGCGCTGGCTGGCCGACGAAGGCCGGCCGATGCCGCGGGACTGGGCGCTGACGCCCGAGGGAGAGGAGACCGACGACCCGAACGCGGCGATGGCGGGGGCGCTCCTCGGGATCGGCGGGCACAAGGGTTACGGGCTCGCCTTCATGACGGACGTCCTGACGGGGGTCCTGTCGGGCGGCGGCTTCGGCCTCACGCCTTATGCGGACCCGGCGAAACTCGACGTCTCGCATAGCCTGACCGCCATCGACATCGGCTGGTTCATGGAGGTCGAGGCTTTCCGGGCCCGGGTCGGAGAACTGATCGACATGGCCAAGAGCCGGGCACCCCGTCCGGGCATCGAGGAAATCCTCGTCCCGGGCGAGCAGGAGGCGCGCCGGATCGCGGCGAAGTCCAAGGACGGCGTGCCGATCGAGGATGGCGTGCTTGCCGACCTGACGCGCCTTGCGGACGAACTCGGCCTCGCGACGGACCTCGAGATCATCGGCCGATACGACGGAGCGCCGTTGTGAAGGATGCGATCGACCTCGCACCCCTCGGCCGCGGCGATCACGCCGCCCTGCGCGAGCGGCTGCGGCTGACCGCCGAGGATAACGGCCTGGACGGCGTGCTGCTTCTCAAGCCGATGAACGTGGCCTATGCGTCCGGCTTCTTCCACATCCCGAACGAACGGCCGGTCGGTCTCTACATCGCGGTCGACCACGATCCGATCCTGTTCGTGCCCGAGATCGAGCGCGAGAACGCGGAGCCCGCCGGGATCGAGGTGCGCTGCTACTTCGAGTTTCCGGGACCCGTCCATCCCGTCCTCTGGATGGTCGAGGAGATCGGCATGCGCGCCGTCGCCTTCGACCACCTCGACGCGGCGCTGCTGCCTGCGGTGCGCGACCGGCTGCGCCGCCTCGACCTGCGCGACTTCGCGATGGAGCAGCGCTACGTCAAGTCGGCCGCCGAGCTCGAACTGGTGCGCGCGGCGGCACGCCATGCCGACGCCTTTCTCCAGCACCTTCTGGCCGTGGGCGGTGACATCATCGCCCACGGCGGCACCGAGCAGGACCTCCTGGCCGAGTGCATCGGGCACGCGACCGCCGGCCTCAAGGCACGGCGCGGTCGCGCCTTCGAGGGCACACCCCTGCGGATCGTCGCGACCGTCCACTCGGGCCCCCGCGCAGCCCTGCCGCACGGGCTGGGACACGAGCGCACGCCGCAGCCGGGCGACACCGTCATCGCCGGGATCGGCGCCTGCCTCGGCGGCTACCACGCCGAAAGCGGCGCCACCTTCACCGTCGGCAGCCCGTCGCAGGAACAGCGACGGGTCTTTGCCGCGATGCAGGCCTGCAACGATGCTGCCATCGATGCCTTGCGCCCGGGAGCGCGCTGCGAGGACGTCAACGAGGCCGCGCTCGATGCGATCCGCAGCGCCGGGTTCGGCGACGCCATCCGGCACCGGATCGGCCACGGCATGGGCCTCGAGGCGCACGAGGCGCCCTGGCTCGCGCCCGGCGACCGGACGCAGGCCGTCGCGGGAATGGTCTTCTCGAACGAGCCCGGCATCTACCGCCCCGGCATCGACGGCTACCGCACCATCAACACGATGATCGTGACCGATCGGGACGTCGAGGTCCCCTCGCGCTTCCTGGCCGAAACCCCACCCGCGGACCGCATCCTCGCGGTCTGAATCCCCGGAAGGAGAACGACATGCCCGAACCGGCAGCCTGGCGCTACCAGAAGATCATCAAGCCGATGTTCGACACCCCCGCGCCGGAGCGGCTGTTCTACGGGCGCGTCATCCCCTGCAACTCCGACGAGGTGATCGAGGACGGCTTCGTCCACGTCGCGGACGGCAAGATCGCCGCGGTCGGCAAGCGCGTCGACGCCCCCGACGCCGGGTCGGCCGAGATCATCGACACGCAGGGCAAGACGATCATGCCCGGCATGATGAACAGCCACGCCCACCTCAACTGGGACGGCATCCACGACCTGCCACAGCAGTCGATGTCGGACCCGGTGCCGATCAGCGTCTTCAAGGCCGCGTCGAACATGCTGAAGTCGCTGCGCGCCGGCGTCACCATGGTCGCGCGACCTCGGCTTCCACGACCTCAACCTCTACTCCAAGCAGGCGGTGGCGCAGGGCATCTTTCCGGGGCCGCGCCTCAACGTCTGCGGCAACGCCATCATCCAGACCGGCGGCCATACCTACTGGGTCTGCAAGGAGGCCTCCGGCGCCGACGAGATGCGCAAGGCGGTGCGCGAGCAGGTCAAGGGCGGCGCCGACCTCATCAAGATCATGGCCTGCCACGACACGCTGGAATTCACCGACGCCGAGCTCGAGGCCGTCATCGACGAGAGCCACCGCAACAAGCTGCCGATCACCGCCCACGCCACCTACGACGCCTGCATCCGCCGCGTGGCCGAGTTCGGCATCGACTGCATCGAGCACGGCGGCGCGATGTCGGACGAGACGATCCAGGTCCTGCTCGACCGCAAGCTGCCCATCGTCACCACCTTCTCGGCGCTGGTGAACCAGGCCAATGCCGAGATGGCGCGCCGCTTCATGATCCCCGAATGGAAGATCGAGGAGCGGCAGAAGGCCGTCGCCGACAAGTCGCGCTTCAACGGCCTCGTCCGCGCCTCGAAAGCGGGCGTGCCGATCGTCTTCGGCACCGATGCGGGCAGCCCGGCGGTGGAACACGACTCGATCGCGCCCGAATTGAACTTCATGGTTGAGGTCGGAGTTTGCCCGAGCCGCATCGACGCCCTCCGCTCGATCACCGAGCGGGCGGCGAAGGTGAACCTGATGGAGGGCAAGACCGGCACACTCGAACTTGGAAAGCTCGCCGATCTCATCGTCGTCGACGGCAAGCCGGACGAGGACCTTTTCGCGCTCGAGCGGGTCGAGATGACCTTCATCGACGGCAAGAGGATGCACTGATGTCCCTGCTGCTCGACCGTACGTCGCCGCGCATCGTCGAGGAGGACGGCGCTTGGCGCGCGCGGATGGTGAAGGCGGCCGAGGGGCTGACCGACATCATCGCGATGGGCGCGGGCGATCCGGACTTCGACACGCCGCCGCACATCGTCGACGCCGCCAAGGCCGCGCTCGACGCCGGCGCCACGCACTACACGCCGCCCGCCGGCCTGCCCGCCCTGCGCGAGGCAATCGCCGGGCATCTGCGCGACGTCTACGGCCTCGACTACGCGGCGAACGAGGTCATCGTCACTGCCGGCGTGCAGGAATCCGTCATGCTCTGCGCGCTGGCGCTGATCCGGCCGGGCGACGAGTTGATGGTCACGTCGCCGCGCTTCACCACCTACGACACCGCCGTGCATCTCTGCGACGGCACGCTGGTGCCGGTGCCGACTTATCCGAAGGACGGCTTTGCCCTGGACCCCGACGAGGTCGAGAAGCGCATCACGCCCAGGACCCGCGCCTTCGTCCTGACGACGCCGAACAATCCGACCGCGGGCGTCACTCCGCCCGAGGCCATCCGCGCGATCGCCGAGATCGCGAGGAAGCACGATATCATCGTCATCTCCGACGAGATCTACGCGGGCCTGATGTGCGACGGGCACGAGCACCTGTCGATCGCAACCCTACCGGGGATGAAGGAGCGGACGATCACGCTCAACGGCTTTTCCAAGACCTATGCGATGACCGGCTGGCGCGTGGGCTATCTTGCGGCGCCCGCCGACTTCGTCGCGCGCCTGACCGAGCCGCGGCACGCCCTATCGATCAGCGCCTGTACCATCTCGCAGCATGCCGCCATCGCTGCGCTCACCGGGCCGCAGGACGCCCACCGTGAGATGCAGGAAGCCTACGCGAAACGCCGAAGCAGACTGCTCGCCGCGCTCGATGACATGGGCCTGCCTTACGGCCCGCCGGGCGGCAGCTTCTATGTCTATGTCGACGTCACGCCCTCGGGCCTCGGCGCCGCCGACTTCTGCGAGCGTCTTCTGCGCGAGGCACGCGTCCAGATCAGCCCGGGCGGCGTCTTCGGCGACCCGGCCGACACCCATGTCCGCATGTCCGTCCTGCAGCCGACCGAGCGCCTCGACGAGGCCCTCTCCCGGATGCGCCAGTTCCTCGAGTCGCTGAAGGTGCCCGCATGAAGCCCGATCCCGCAGACAAGTTCGTCGGCATCCAGGTCAGCCCGATCTCCTTTGTCGACGAGGGCGTGGACGCGGTGCTCGACACGCTCAAGGACCGGGTCGGCGTCAACGTCCTGATGCTCGGCACGCTCTCGTGGCTCGGCCTCAAGACCGGCCGCTCGATCAGCTGGAAGCTCGACGGCTGGCCCGATCACGGCGTGCCCGAGCCCTACTCGATGAAGGGCGGCGCCTATTTCGACCCCGACCCGCGTTACTACTCCGGCACGCGCATCAAGGACTTCCGCGCCCACGACCCGGAGATGGGCGACACGGACATCCTGAAGCTCGTCATCCCAGAGGCCAAAAAGCGCGGGATGCAGGTCTACGTCGAGCTGATGGAGCCGTTCTTCAAATACGCCGGCCACGGCTCGGCCTCTGCGGTCGAGATCCCGAACCTCGCCCAGTGCCTGGAGGTCGACGTCTATGGCCGCCACAAGGACGAGCCGTCGACCTCGAACCCAGACTACCGCACCTGGATCCACTCGATCGTCGAGGACCAGGTCCGGAACCACGACATCGACGGCCTGATGTGGTGCAACGAGCGCAACAGCCCGCTCGACCAGATGATGCAGGGCCAGGCGCCCGGCGACTTCTCCCCCGCCGCGCGGGCCGAGGCGCAGGCGCGCGGCATCGACGTCGAGGCGTGCCGCCGCGGCATGATCGCCATGCACGAGTTCATGCAGGCGGCCCAGGCCGGCGAGGATTTCGACGATGGTGCCTTCATCGAGTTCCTGCGCGTCCTGATGGCGAACCCCGAGGTGCTGATCTGGGAGCGCTTCTGGCTGGAACGGAACAAGGATCTCGACCGCGAGCTCTACGGCCAGGTGAAGTGGTCCAAGCCGCCCTGCCCTTCGGGCTGAACGTCTGGAACCGAAACCACTTCAACATCTTCCGCCGCGCCCAGTGGCCCTGGGCCGAGCAGACGATGTACGCCGACTGGGTCAAGCCGATCACCTACCAGCACCAGTCCGGCCAGATCTGGCACAAGGAGTTCTCGTTCTTCCAGACGTCGATCCTGCGCGACTTCGACCCGGTCGAAGCGGCGGGCGTGATGAACCGCATCCTCGGTCTCGGCGCGCCGCCGCTCGACCAGGCGATCCAGGCCGGCATGGATGCCGACACCTATGTCGGCGGCCAGTGCGCAGACGCGCTGCGCGGGGTGCACGGGCGGGCCAAGGTCTACATGGGCATCGGCATCGACGCGCCGCGGGTGCAGGAGGACCAGGCGACATGCACGCCGGAGATCGCCTACCGCTCGGTCATGGCGACGTACGAGGCGGGCGGCCACGGCGTGGTGCTGTCACCGAACTATTCGTCGATGAAGCTGACGAACCTCGACGGCGTCGCCAGGGCGCTGACCGAGCTCGGCCTCAAGGAATGACCCAGCTCGACACAGTGGTCGCGGGCGGCGACGTGCTCACGCCCGACGGCCTCGCTCCACTCGACATCGGTATTGCCGACGGCCGCATCTCGCTCCTGTCCGAGCGCGGCGCGGCGCCCGAGGCGGCGGAGCGGATCGACGCCAGCGGCCTCACGGTCATGCCGGGTCTCGTCGACATCCATTTCCATGTGCGCGCGCCGGCCTACCCCGAACGCGGCACGGTCGAGACGGAAACGCGGGCCGCGGCTGCGGGTGGCGTGACGACGATCTTCGAGATGCCGATCTCCAAGCCATGCTGCTCGACGCCCGAAGAGGTGGCGCGGCGCCGCGATCACTTCGCCGAGAACGCGGTGGTCGATTTCGCCATGTTCGCCGCCTCCGGGGACCTCACGGCCGCCTCGCGGGACCGGATGATCGACGAAGGAGCCATCGCCTTCAAGATCTTCACGACACCGCCACCGCCCAATCGCGCGGACGAGTTCGGCGGCCTCGCCTACCCCAACGAAGCCGACCAGCTTCGCGCCCTGCAGGTCGCCGCAGGGTGCGACCGCGTGCTTGTCGTCCATGCCGAGAGCGCCGATCTCCTAGACTATTTTGCGCGAGAGGCGCAGGCGCTCGATCCTGCCGATGGCCTTACGCACAACCGTTCCCGGCCCGCGATCTGCGAGTCCGTGGCGGTGGCCAAGCTTCTGGCGATGAATATCGGTGTCGGCGCCCGGCTCCACATTGCGCACGTCACCAGCGCCGAAACCGTCGCCGTCCTGCGCGCCTTCGCCGGCACCTCGTCCTTCACCGCCGAGACGTGCCCGCAGTACCTCTTCGCCACCGAAGAGGACGTCGTCCGCGCCGGCGTCTACGGCAAGGTGAACCCGCCGATCCGCTCGCGGGCGGATCAGGATGCCCTTTGGCGGGCGATACGGGATGGCATCCTCAACTACGTCACGACCGACCACGCCCCTTTCTCCAGGGCCGAGAAGCAGGCGTCCGAGGGTGACTTCCTGTCCGCGCCGCCGGGGGTCCCGGGCATCGAGATCATGCTTCCGGCGATGCTGGACGCCGTCGCCGGGGGCCGCCTGACACTGGAACGGGCGCACGCTTTGATGTGCTCCAACGGTGCGCGTCTCCACGGTCTCTATCCACGCAAGGGTGCGATCGTGCCGGGCAGCGACGCCGACCTCGTCCTCCTCGATCGGCAAGCCTGCACGACGATCTCGGCCGATACCCTGCAGACCCATGCGCGAGAGGTCGCGCACCTGTTCTACGGCCGCAGCTTTCGCGGCAAGGTTGTGCGGACGATGCTTGCCGGGCGGACGGTCTATGCCGACGGCGAGGTCACTGGCCAACGCGGCGGCGGAAAATTCGTGCGACGGGCGTGACGGCCCTCGCCTCAAGCGCGCAGGCGATACACCTGCAAGAGGTGGTTCTCGAGTTCGGCGCGAAGCGCACGAAAATCGGCATCGCTCGCGATGCGGTCGCGGATGAAGTCCCGCAAGTCCTCATGGTGCGTCACGATGGCGTGCAGGTCATCAGCGCGATACCGCCTGAAGCTGAAGATGATCAGGACGTTTCGCGCGATGGCGGACCAGAGTATCTCGGCGATATGGTTGTGCGCGGCTTCGGCGATCGCCTTGTGAAAACTCAGGTCAGCCTCAAGCGACGCGGCGCGGTCGTCCGCCACCGCCGCCTCGTGCATGCGCGCGATGGGCACGTTCAGCGCCGTCGCCAGCGGATCGTGCTCGCGCCACCACGTGATCGCGTCGCGCAGGAGCGTCGCCTCGAGCGAGAGGCGCACCTCGAGCGTCTGCTCGATCGTGCGATCGTCGAACGAGGCCACCCGAAAGCCGCGGCTCAGATCGGCCGTGACGATGCCTTGCGCCTGCAGGATCTTCAGCGCCTCGCGGATCGGCGCACGGCTTACCCCGATACGCTCGGCGAGCGCCGTCTCGGTGATCCGCTCCTCCGGCTCGAGCAGCCCGGTCGCAATCGCCTTGGCCACCGTGTCGGCGATCTGCTCGGCCAGTGGTACCCGTTTCGGGATCCGGAACGCGTTGCCCGCCATTGCGTCAAGCTCGGTCTCCGCCTCCGTCTCGCGCTTTCGCAAATCCGCCAAGTGCCTCGCCCTCCTTGGGTTTGGCCCGAGTATCACGACCGGGAATTTCGTTGCCAACGGAAAATGCCACACCGGAATAATGATGACCGAGATGTCGCGAGATAGATCCACCGTTTCGCGCGGTGATGGGCAGAAGGCGTGGTTCGCGACCATCGGCCGGATCACGCGGATTGCGTTTCAGACACCGTGGCAGGTCGCGATCGCCTTCGCCTCGACGATCGTTGCTGCGCTCATGCAACTGCTGATCCCCATGATCTTGGGGCGCGCGGTCGACCAGACGCAGGTCCTTGCGGGCGATCCGGGGGCGCGGCAGGCGCTGCTTTGGACCGCGACGCTGCTCTTCGCCGTCGCGGTGCTGCGCGGCGTCTTCACGACGCTGCAGAACTACTTTGCCGAGGCCGTGGGCCACACGGTCGGCTACAAGCTGCGCCGCCAGTATTACGCCAAGGTCCAGGAGCTCGACTTCGGCTTCCACGACCGGGTGCATTCGGGCGACCTCATCACCCTGGGGATGCTCGACCTCGAGGGCGTGCGGATGTTCTTCTCCACCGGCCTCGTCCGCCTCTTGCTCCTGACGACGCTGCTGGGGATCGGCGGCTACTTCCTGCTGACGACGGATCTGGTGCTCGCCTGCGCCGCGCTCAGCTTCGTGCCGATCGTTGCCTGGCGCTCCTCCGTGGCGAGGCTCAAGCTGCGGACGACATGGCTGCGGCTGCAGGAGCGCCTGTCAGTCCTGAGCCGCGTCATGGAGGAGAACCTCGCCGGCATCCGCGTCGTCCGCGCCTTTGCCGCCCCGGCGCACGAGATGGCCAAGTTCCGCGGCGCGTCGCTGAACGCGCTGGAGCTGGCGCGAGAGCGCGTCGGCATCCGCGTCCGCAACACCAGCATCATGACGTTCTCGTTCTTCGCAGCGATGGGGCTGGTCCTCTGGGTCGGCGGCAACAAGGTCGTGGCGGGCGACATCACGGTCGGCACGCTTGCCTCGTTCCTGACGTTCATGACGATCCTGCAGATGCCGGTCCGGCAGCTCGGGATGCTGGTCAACTCCTTCGCGCGAGCCTCGACATGCGGGGCGCGCCTCTTCGACTTTCTCGATCTCGAGGTGCCGATCCGGAGCCTGCCCGGCGCGCCGCCCCTCGCGCTTACCGAAGGACGGCTGCGCTTCGAGGGCGTCTCCTTCGCCTACCACGGTAGCGGCCGGCCGATCCTGCGCGAGGTCAGCTTCGACGCCCGCTGCGGCGAGACCATCGGCATCGTCGGACCGCCGGGGTCGGGCAAGTCGTCGCTGGTTCACCTCATCCCGCGCTTCTACGACGTGACGGGCGGGCGCATCACGATCGACGGGCAGGACATCCGCGACGTCTCTCTCCGCTCGCTGCGCGACGCCGTCGCCGTGGTGCAGCAGGACGTCTTCCTCTTCACCACGACGCTCGAGAACAACATCGCCTATGCCGACCCATGGGCCCGCGAGAAGAACATCGAGCGGGCGAGCGAGGCCGCGCGTCTGCACGACTACGTGCTTGGCCTGCCGGGCGGCTACCGCACCGTCGTTGGAGAGCGCGGCGCATCTCTGTCCGGCGGACAGCGCCAGCGCGTGTCTATCGCGCGGATGTTCATGCTCGACCCCGCGGTCCTGGTCTTCGACGACAGCACCGCCGCCGTCGATGCCGCGACCGAACGCGGCATCCGCGAGGCGATCCGGCGCCATGCCGCGGATCGCGTGACGATCATCATCGCGCACCGGCTGAACTCCCTGATGGACGCCGACCGCATCCTGTTCCTCGAGGACGGGCGCATCGTCGAACAGGGCACGCACGAAGAGCTGCTGGCCCTCGGCGGGCGCTACCGCGCGCTGCACGATCTGCAGGTCAATCCGGGCGACGAGATGCTGCAGGAGGCCGAGGCATGAGCGCCGGCGCCGAGACCCCAAGCCAGCCCGACGAGGCGGGTGGCCGTCCCCCGCACGCGACGGTCGGATCGCACCGGATCGAGGAGGAGATGTTCGGCCGCGTCTTCGACGGCCGCGTCGTGCGCCGCATCTGGGCCTTCGTCCGTCCCTACCGCGTGCAGGTCATCATCGCGGTGATCGCGGTGCTCGTCTTCACCGGGACGCAGGTGGTGATCCCGCTCATCATCCGCGACGCCATCGACAACGGCCTGATCGCCGGCGGGCAGGACGCGCTGAACCGCGCCGTCGCGCTCTTTGGGGTCGTCATCGCGATCAACTTCGTCGCCAGCTACGTGCAGGAGAACGTCGTCGGCCAGGCGGCCGAGAACGTCCTCTTCGACATCCGCGAGGCGATGTTCGGCCACCTGCAGCGGGTCTCTCTGTCGTTCATGGACAAGACCGAGGTCGGGTCGGCTGATGTCGCGGCTGCAGGGCGACGTGAATTCGATGCAGGAATTCATGGAGACGTCGGTCCTGTCCGTCGGCGACATCGTGCTCCTGCTCGGGATCATCGTATCGATGCTGTGGCTCGACGCGCGATTGGGCCTGCTGACGCTCTCGGTGCTGCCGGTCCTGTTTCTGGTGCGCATCGTCTGGCTGCCGCGTGCGCGCAAGGCGTTCATGTCGGCGCACGAGGCGAACTCGGTCGCCAACGGCGCGCTTGCCGAGGCGATCCACGGCGTGCGCGCGGTCCAGAGCTTGGGGAGGGAGGATGTCAACTTCACGCTCTACGACGACAAGGCGCGGACGAACCTCGACGCACACCTGACCGCCTCGCGCTTCGCGCAGATCATGGTGCCGATCGTCGACACGCTGACGGGTCTCGCCATGGCGTTCGTCGTCGTCGTCGGCGGCTCGATGGTCCTCGGCGGGACGATCGAGGTCGGCGTCATGGTCGCCTTCCTGTTCTACATCCAGCGGTTCTTCGACCCGATCCGCTCGCTGACGATGCAGTATTCGGTGATGCAGCGGGCGATGGCCTCGGGCCAGCGGCTGACCGAGGTGCTCGACGTCGAGGTCACCGTCCTCGACAAGCCGGACGCGATCGAGCTCTCGGCGGACATGGACGGATCGGTGGAGTTTCGCGGCGTGACCTTCGGCTACGACCCGAAGCAGCCGGTGCTGCGCGACGTCTCGTTCCGCGTCAGCCCGGGCGAGACCGTGGCCCTGGTCGGTCCGACCGGATCGGGCAAGTCAAGCGCGATGGCACTGGTCCACCGCTTCTACGATGTGCAGGAGGGCGAGGTGCGGGTGGGCGGCTACGACGTGCGCGACCTGACGCAGGACTCGCTCGGTCGCCAGGTCGCGATGGTGCTGCAGGAGCCGTACCTGTTCACCGGGACCGTCTTCGAGAACATCCGCTACAACAAGGACGACGCCACGCGCGAGCAGGTGATCGCGGCGGCGACGGCGGTCGGCGCACACGACTTCGTCACGGCCCTGCCCGAGGGCTACGACACCATGCTGGGCGAACGCGGCGGCAGCCTGTCGCTGGGGCAGCGGCAACTGATCAGCTTTGCGCGGGCGCTGGTGGCGGATGCCAAGATCCTGGTCCTGGACGAGGCGACGGCGAGCATCGACAGCTACACCGAGATGCTCATCCAGAAGGCGCTGAAGAGGCTCTTGCAGGGGCGGACCGGGCTGGTGATCGCCCACAGGCTTGCCACGATCCGCAACGCCGACCGGATCATCGTCCTCCGCGACGGCCGCGTGGCCGAACAGGGCACCCATGCCACGCTCATGCAGTCGGGCGGGCTCTATTCGATGCTCTACAAGATGAACTACGCCTCTTTCGACGACGCCCTGGCCAGAGAACTCCGCTCCGGCGGCGGGCCGCTACGCGTCGCAAGCGGACCGATCGCGGCAAGGTTCCTGACGCCGCATCGCTTGACTGCAGCGATGCGGACCGCCGAAGAATGGCGCTCGCAATGACGGCTGAATCCGTATCTTCTGCCGTTCGCCAAGGAAAAAATCCCAGGGAGGGACCATGAACATTCGATCATTCTCCATGTTGTCGGCCATCGCGCTTGGCCTCGCGGCCAGCGGGGTGGCCATGGCCCAGGCACCGCAATTCTTCCGCATCGGCACGGGGGGGACGGCCGGCACGTACTATCCGATCGGCGGCCTGATCGCGAACGCGATTTCCAACGCTCCCGGCTCGCGGCCTTGCGAGGAAGGGGGCTCGTGCGGCGTGCCGGGACTGATCGCGACGGCCGTCTCGTCGAACGGGTCCGTCGCGAACGTCAACGCGATCGCGGGCGGGTCACTGGAATCGGGCTTCTCGCAGTCCGACGTCGCCACTTGGGCGCAGACCGGCACCGGCATCTGGGAGGATCGCGAGGCGGTCGAGACCCTGCGCATGATCGCGAACCTCTATCCCGAGAGCATCCACCTCGTCGCCAGCGCCGAAAGCGGCATCGACAGCGTCGATGACCTCGCCGGCAAGCGCGTCTCGCTGGACGAGCCGGGTTCCGGCACGCTGGTCGACGCACGCATCATCCTCGAGGCCTACGGACTGAGCGAGGACGAGGTCGAGGCGAGCTTCCTCAAGCCCGACCAGGCGGCCGAGCGGATGCGCGACGGGGCGATGGACGCCTTCTTCTTCGTCGGCGGCTTCCCGGCGGGCGCCATCGCCGAGCTCGCGAGCCAGAGCGAGATCGTGCTGGTCCCGATCGACGGCGATGCGGCACAGGGCATCATCGCCGATTACGGCTTCTTCGCCGAGGATCTGGTCCCGGCCGGCACCTACGAGGGGGTCGACGAGGACGTGACGACCATCTCGGTGGGTGCGCAGTGGATTACCGGCGCCAACCAGCCGGAGGAGCTGATCTACGAGATCACGAAGGCGCTGTGGAACGACAACACGCGCCGCCTCTTCGATGCCGGCCACGCCAAGGGACAGCAGATCACGCTCGACACGGCACTCGACGGCGTCGGCATCCCGCTGCATCCGGGCGCCGAGCGGTTCTATCGCGAGGCGGGCGTCCTCGGCGAGTAACGGGTTGCGGCTCGCAAGGGCCGATCAGGTTACGCGGCCGGCTCAAGTAGGGCCGGCCGCTGATGGTTAAGGGCGGACGATGAACGAGCGGACCAGCACCGAGCGCGCCGAAGCGCTCACCGAGGCGCAGATGCAGGAGCTCGAGGCGCGCTACGACCCTGAGGTGCGCTTTCGCCCGCTGCCGCCCGCGCTCGGCTGGATGACCGCGACGGCGCTCTTCGTGCTGTCGTGCTACCACTTCTACACCGCCGGGTACGGCATTCCGCAGGCGACCACGCACCGCGGCACGCATCTGGCGTTCACGCTCGGCCTGATCTTTCTGTCGTTCGTTGCCTTCGGCAAGCCGCGGGAGCCGAGGAGCACCCTGCTGACCCCGCTCGGGCTGCCGCTCGTCGACTGGATCCTCGCCATCGCCGGCGTGGTCTCGGCGATGTATGTTCCGTGGATCTTCAACGATCTCGCCTTCCGGGTCGGGGATCCGCTGCCGATCGACGTCCTGATGGGGACCATCCTGATCGTGGTGCTGCTCGAGGCCACGCGTCGGGCCATGGGCTGGCCGTTGCCGATCATCGCCCTGCTGTTCATCGCCTATGCCTACTTCGGCCAGTCCATGCCGGGGGTCCTGACACATCCGGGGGCCGACTGGCGCGGCATCGTCAACCACCTCTACCTGACATCGCAGGGCATCTACGGCACCGCCCTCGGCGTCATCTCCACTTACGTGTTCCACTTCGTGCTGTTCGGGGTGCTGGCCACCCGGATCGGGCTTGGCCAGCTCTTCATCGACCTCGCCTCGTCGCTTGCGGGGCGCTACGCGGGCGGACCGGCCAAGGTCTCGGTGCTGTCCTCGGCGCTGCTCGGCTCGATCTCCGGTTCCTCGATCGCCAACACCGTGACCACCGGGTCGCTGACCATTCCCGCGATGATCCGCATCGGCTACCCGCGCCACTTCGCTGCGGCGGTCGAGGCCGCGAGCTCGACCGGCGGCCAGATCACGCCACCGGTGATGGGCGCTGTTGCGTTCCTGATGATCGAGTATCTGGGCCTGCCGCTGACGACAATCCTGACAGCGGCTCTCGTGCCGGCCTTCATGCACTTCTTCGGCGTGCTGGTGCAGGTCCATCTCGAGGCGCGGCGACGCGGCCTGCGTGGCCTGACGCAAGGAGGAGTTGCCGGTCGCCTGGACGGTCTTCAAGGCGGGCTGGCTGACCACGCTACCGCTCTTCGTGCTGGTGGCGACCCTGCTGTCGGGGCGGACGCCCTACCTTGCGGCGTTCTGGGGCATCGTCTCGTGCCTTCTGGTCCTGGTGATCCAGAACCTCGTCCGCCACGACCTGCGGACCGCGTTGCGGGAAATCGTCCGCGAGACGTGGGACGGCTTCGTCGTCGGCGCCAAGTTCTCGCTCGCCGTGACGGCCGCGGCAGCGCTGGTCGGCGTCATCATCGGCGTCGTCACGCTGACGGGCGTCGGCTTCAAGATCGCCTACATGGTCACGACCGTCGCCGCCGGGTGGGCCGAGAGCGTCGCCGCCGGGCTCGCCTTCCTCCCGTTCGAGGTGATGAGCGTGCCGTCACTGACGCTGCTCTTCACGCTGATCATGACGGCGCATCGTCTGCGTCCTGATGGGCTGCGGCATCCCGACGACCGCAAACTACCTGATCATGATCGCCGTGGCGGCGCCGATCCTGGGGCTGCTTGGCGTCCAGCCGCTCGTCGCGCACTTCTTCGTCTTCTACTACGGCGTTCTTGCAGACATCACTCCGCCCGTCGCGCTTGCCGCCTATGCCGCCGCCGGGATCGCGAACGCCGACGCCTTTCGCGCCGGCAACACGGCATTCCGCCTCGGCATGGGCAAGGCGCTGGTACCGTTCGTATTCGCATTCTCGCCCTCGCTCCTCCTCGTGGTCGAGGGGTTCACCTGGACCGAGTTCGCTCTGGCCACCAGCGGCGCGATGCTTGGGATCTGGGCTCTGTCGGCGGCGTTCGCCGACTGGCTGTTCGCGCCACTCAGGGGTTACGAGCGGGTGCTGCTGGCCGTTGCCGCGATCTTCCTCGTGGCGCCGCACTTCTATTCGACCCTGATCGGCCTCTCGCTGATCGCGCCCGCCGTGCTGCGGCAACTGCCCGCTCTCCGGACAAGCCAAGCTTGAGCGACGAGGGCCGCGTGCCGCGCCGACCTCGACCGTAACGCCTCGACTGAGGTTTGTGCGCGCGTACCCGGCATACTGCCGACTTGCGGCGAAATGTTCTCTCGGGACGAAAAGCGGACGGGAACTGCGTCATGTGCCTCTGCCTTAGGAGCAGGAAGGCCGAGGATGGAGGCTCCCATGGCACTCGACCAGTCCGCGGGCGCAGGCCACCGGGGACAGGGCCGTCCTCTTCCGTGTGGTGATGGAGGAGCACATCTGCCCCTTCGACCTCAAGTCGAAGGCGCTGCTCGAGCGCAAGGGCTTCGAGGTCGACGACAACTGGTCGACTGCGCGCGAGGAGACCGACGCCTTCCAGCGTGAGCACGGCGTCCAAACGACTCCGCAGACCTTCATCGGCGGCGATAGCTCCCGGAGCGCGCCATTTGCCAGAAAAGCGCAGTCACCCTGGCCTCGCCTTCGCGTCTCTGCTGCGGTAGTTCGCGGCTCCGGGATCGAACTTGGTGGCTCACGGCATGGACAGCGTCTCGAAGATCGCCGCCGGCAGCATTGTCGTAGGTCTCGTGGTGCTCGGCCTGAAGTATCTGGCCTACCTCCTGACCGGATCGGTGGCGCTCTATTCCGATGCGCTCGAGAGTATCGTCAACGTGGCGACGGCCGTGGTTGCCCTGATGGCGGTGCGGACGAGCGCCAAGCCTGCCGACGCCTCTCACCCCTACGGCCACGGCAAGGTCGAGTATATCTCGGCGGTGATCGTCGGGGTGCTGATCGTCGTCGCCGCGCTGCTTATCCTGACCGAGGCCTACCAGACGATCCGGGAGCCGCGTGCCTTCGATCCGGCGCCAATGGGGCTTGTCGTGAACGGTGTTGCCGGAGGGCTGAACGCGCTCTGGTGCTGGGTCTTGATCACGCGCGGGCGCCGACTGCGCTCGCCGGCCCTGGTTGCGGATGGCAAGCACCTTCGCACCGACGTCGTGTCGTCGGCCGGCGTCCTCATCGGTGTCGTTATGGCGGCCGCGACGGGCTGGGCAATCCTCGACCCGGCGCTCGCGGCGCTCGTCGCGCTGAACATCCTCTGGTCGGGCTGGACGCTGCTGCGCGAGTCGGTCGGCGGCCTCATGGACGTCGCTGTCTCGGACCCCTTGCTCGTCTCCATCCGCGAGGTGATCGCGGCGAACGCCGACGGCGCACTCGAGGCGCATGATCTGCGGACCCGGCATGCAGGACAGCTGACGTTCATCGAGTTCCATCTGGTTGTTCCTGGCGACATGTCCGTCGCCGACGCGCACGCCATCTGCGACCGGCTCGAGACCTCGATCCGCAAGGAGGTGGAGCCGGCGCACATCGCGATCCACGTCGAACCCGAGGAGAAGGCCAAGCATTCGGGCGTCGTCGTGCTTTGAACCGGCGCAGCGACACACGCCTGCAACGACGGTGGCGCGGCGTCCGCAGGCGTTACCGGGACCGAAAGAGACGTCGTAGCAGAGGAAGTCGGACGTTGCCCACTGACGGCTTGGCGCGCGTGGCGGCGCCGCTGCCGGCGAACGCAAGTACGGCGATGATCAGCAAACCCTGGACGACGTCCTGCGCCCCGTTGGGCAGGCCCCAGATCTGCATCGTTGACACTACGAGGACCAGCAGGACCGACCCGAAGAGCGTCCCGACGGCGGTCGAGAATCCACCGAAGATGAGCGAGCCGCCCACGACGACAGCACCGACCGACTGCAGCAGATAGGGCGAGCCCATGTCGAGGAAGGCGCCGCCAGAGTAGGCGGACAGAAGCGCGCCGGTGAAGGCGGCGGCGATGCCGCTGGCGACGAAGGCGCTGGCGACGACGCGCCCGGTGCGGACGCCGGCGAGTTCCGCCGCGCGGAGGCTCTGGCCCGTTGCGGCGAGCGACTGACCGAAGGCCGTCCGCGAGAGGATGACGCTGGCGAGAAGCGCGGCGGCGAGCGCGACGAGAGCCACCACCGGCACGTCGCCGACGCGGCCGGTCGCGACTTGGTGCAGGAGGGGCGCGGTCTCGAACCCGCGGACCTGCCGGTTCACGATCAGCGTCGCGGTGGCCAGGATGTAGCCCATCGCCAGCGTCGCGATCATCGCCGCGATGCGCAGCCGCACCACGAGGAATGCGTTCAAGGCGCCCACGAACGCGCCGGTGGCCAGCGCAGCGCCGAGGGCGAGCGGCAGGCGGGCGTTCTGGCCGTCGGCGAGCGTGACCGTGACGAAGGCGCTGAGGGTGACCACGCTCGCAACCGACAGGTCGATGTTGCCGCGTCCCGTCGCGACGACGAACATCTGCCCGAGCGCCACCAGCGTCAGGAAAGAGGCCGACCGCGCGACGCCGCTGACGCTCGCGAGACTGAAGCGGTCCGAGCCGAGGCCGAGCGCGATCCAGAGGATCAGCACGCCGAGCGCCGCCCAGATCCAGCGCTGCCGGTCGGCGAAGGCGAGGAACGCGCTCATGCGTCCCTCCGGTCGACCAGGGCCAGAAGCCCCAAGACGGCGATCATCAGGAAGCCCTGCACGGCGGCGTTGAAGTCGGTCGAGACGCCCAGCGCGCCGAGAAGCGCGCCGATCAGGGACAGCATGACCGCCCCCGCGACGACCCCCGACGGAGATATCACGCCGCCGATCAGCCGGCAGCCGCCGAGCACGACCGCGGCGACGGCGAGGAGCGTGTAGCCTGAGCCCGCGTTGATGTCGCTCGCCCCGCTCATGGCCGTGATCGCGAGGCCGCCCGCGGCGGCGAAGGCGCCTGCAATGAGGTACCGGACGATGCCGTAGCGCAGCGCCGACCAGCCCGAGCGCTCGAGGGCCAGTGGCGCGGCACCGAAGCCGCGCAGGACCGTGCCGAGGCGCGAGCGGTGGATCGTCAGCGCCACGGCGAGCGCGACGGCAATCAGCACGAGCGGCGTCGGTATCCCGGGCAGGCTCCACTGCGTCAGCGAACGCAGCCAGTCCGGCGCGCCGCCTCCAGGAGCGGGCTGAATCGAATAGCCGATGCCGTACCACACGAAGGACGCGCCGAGCGTGACGACGATCGCCGGGACCGCGCGCAGGCGGATGATCGCGGCCATCAGGGCATAGCCCCCGAGTGCGAGGGCGATCGCCGCAAGACCGAGCACCGGATGGGTAACGAGGAATGTCGCGCCGAGGACGTTGACGAGGCCGGCGAAGGCGCCGACGCCGAGGTCGATCTCACTGCCGCCGACGACGAACATCTGGGCCAGTGCGATCGACGTCAGGGCGACGGCCGGACCAAGTAGCAGTTCGGCGCCGAAGACGCTGGCGACCATCGGGTTGAGCGCGACCAGCGCGGCGCACACTGCGACGAGGCCGACCACTGCTGCGTTGTGCAGCGCTCCCCGCGCCAAGCGGAGGCCGGGGTGCGAGCGACCCGACGCGCCGCTTTTCTCCCCCTCGCGCCCTGCGAACGTGGCCGATAGCACGCGCTCGGCGGTTATGTCGCCGCCGACGAGTTCGGCGGTGATGCGCCCTTTTGCCATGACAAGCACCCGGTCGCACTCGGCGAACTCGGCATCCTCGGTCGTGTGCCAGAGCACGAGCTCGCCTGCATCGGCGCACTCGCGTGCGACATCGTAGAACTTGCGCTTGGTGGCGATGTCGACACCGCGGGTCGGATCGTCGAGGAGCAGGATCTGGGCGTCGGTGGCGAGGGCCCGGGCGGCAAGGACCTTCTGCTGATTTCCCCCGCTCAGTTCGAGGATGTTCGACTCGAGGCGTTCTGACGGGAGGTCGAGCCGTTGCGCCTGCGGAAGCACGGCCGCCCGCTCGACCGCAGGCGAGACGATCGACCACCCCGGGCGGCGGGCCACGCGACCGATCGAGATGTTCGGCGCGACCGGCCAGAGAGGGAAGACCCCCTCGGTGCCGCGGTCACCTGACACGTACGCAACCGGGGCGAGACATCGGGACGCGCTGTCCGCTCGGGACAGGAAGAGGGCATCGAGGAGCTGCTTCTGCCCGTCGCCCTCAAGCCCGCCGAGACCGACGATCTCGCCGGCCATGAGCTCGACCGGCCGACCGAGCGGTGCGACGGCCGGCCCGTCGATCCGCGCGAGAACGGCACCGCTGACGCGTCCCCGACGGTCGTGGGCAGCGGCCTCGCCCCCGCCCATCGCCTCAACAAGGCGGCCAGGTCCGATCTCCGCTGCGGCAGCGTCGAGAGCCGCATGGCCGTTTCGCATCACGAAGACGCGGTCGGCGACATCGAGCACCTCGGCGAGCTTGTGGCTGATGAAGATGACGGCCAGCCCCTCGGCGGCGCGGGCGCGGACATAGTCGCGCAATTCCCGGCTGCGGACGGCGTCGAGCGATGATGTCGGCTCGTCGAGGATGAGGATGCGCAGCCCCGGAGCAGCAGCGGCGCGCGCTATCTCGAGCATCTGCCGCTCTCCGATCGGCAGCGCCCCGACTGGCCGGTCGGGCGGCACCTCGGCGCCGGGGAAGACGCGCGTGAAGCTCTCGACAGCGAGGCCGCGATAGGCGCGGCGCCAGCCGATGCGGCCGAGCAGCGCCTCTGGCTGTTCGACGAAGAAGTTCTCGCCGACCGTGAGGTTCGGGCAGAGCGAAAGTTCCTGCCAGACGATCCGGACGCCGCGCCGGTGCGCCTCTCGCGGTCCGTAGTCGGCAAGGTCAACGTCCTCGCCGCCGAGGGACAGTCGCCCATCTTCAGGACGGGTGGCGCCGCAGACCACCCGCATCAGCGTACTCTTGCCCGCCCCGTTCGCGCCGACGAGGCCGATCACCTCACCCGGCCGCACGTCGAGGCTGAGGTCGTCCACGGCGACGGTTGACCTGTAGACGACCCGCACGCCGTCGAGCGACAGGACCGGCGCGTCGCGTGCGTGCGCCGGCCTCTGCACATGGTCCTTCACCTGAGCTTGGTCAGCTGCCGCCGGCGCCAAGGAGGTTTTCGTCCACCCACTCCTGCGAATAGGTCGGGCTGACGATGCGGCCTTGCGGCATGTCGGCGTACTCGGAGAGGTTCGCCTCCTCGACCACGGCGACCGGCATCGTCATCTCGTCCGGCACGTCCTCACCCTGGGCGAGCGCCAAAGCCACCCAGAACGCGGCGCCCCCGATTCCTGGGGTCGAGTTCATCGAGGTGGTGGTGTAGCCTGAGGCCTCGTGCTGCTCGGCCCACCAGCGGATGAAGTCGGCGCTGCCGCCGCCTTCGATCACCGGCATCGCGCTCTCGTACTCGCCGCCGTACTGCTCGAACGCCTGGGCGATGCCGTAGTCGTCGGAACCGCCCTGCGCGAGCACCGCGTCGATCTTGGGCAGGCTCGGCAGTAGGTTGGCGACGGCGGACTGCGCCACGGGTGCTGTCGCCTGGCCGTAGACCTCGGCCGCGACATTCACGTCCGGGTGTTGCTTCAGCACCTCCATCTGGGCGCTGTACATCTCCTGGTCGGGACCCGAGCCCTTCACGCCGCGGACGACGATGACGTTGCCCGCGTTGCCGATCAACTCCAGCGTCTTCTGGGCCTGCTCGGTCTTGTAGGCGGTGAAGTCGAACCCCAGCGTGTGCGCACACTCGGCGGTGAGCAGGGAGTCGAACGCGATCACCTCGATCCCCGCCTGACAGGCCTTGCTCACGACATCGTTCAGCGCCGTCTCGGAGGCTGCGTTGATCGCGATTGCGTCGACGCCGCGCAAGATCAGGTCGGCGAGTTGGCTCTGCTGCTGCGGCACGCTGCCATCGCCGTTGAGGACAACGAAATCCTCGATCAGCCCCTCCTCCTTCGCGGTCTCGGCCGCTTCGGTGAAGGCGTCGACCATCTGCCGCCGCCAGTCGTTTCCGTAGAACGAGTTGGACAGCGCGATCACCGGCTCGTCCTGGGCTGCGGCCGGGGCGCCTAAGGCGCCGAGGCCCAGGGTCATCGCGACGGCGATGCGCGTCGTATCCGAAAGCTTCATCTTCCTCCTCCGATCCGTCCTTGGCTTCTTACGCCACGGGTTCACCCCCGAGGCCGACATCGCTGCCGCGGCATCTTGTTGATCCGGACAGGTGATGAGTATACCAGTGATCAACGCCAGTCAATTTCGAGACATCGTGTCCAGACCCGATGACACCCCCTCCGTCGCGCTTCCGCCGCTGCAGCGGCGGAAGCTCAGTGACGGTGTGTTCGAGCATCTGCTGGGCGGCATCAAGAACGGCAGCTTCAAGCCAGGTGACGCGCTGCCGTCCGAGCGCTCGCTGATGGAAACCCTTGGCGTCGGCCGGCCCGCCGTGCGCGAGGCGCTGCAGTCCCTGGAGCGCATGGGGCTGATCCAGATCCGCCACGGCGAACGGGCGCGGGTGAGCGAGCCTTCCTTCGGCCACATGATCGAAGGGATGGGCGAGACGATGCGCCACCTGCTCGTGCATTCGCCGGCGGGTCTCGAGCACCTGAAGGAGGCGCGAGCGACCTTCGAGCGCGAAATGGCAAGGATTGCAGCGCGTCGAAGGACCGAGGGGGACGTCGCGCGCCTTCGCGAGACGCTGGCGGACCAGGAGGCCGCGATGAACGACCCGACGCGCTTCCGGATGCTCGACGGCCGCTTCCACCGCGAGGTCGCGGCGATCAGCGGCAACCCGATCTGGCCGGCGGTGTCCGAGGCCCTGTTCGGCTGGCTCTCGCAGTTCCATGTCGACCTGATCGCGGTGCCAGGACTTGAGCGGCTGACGCTGGCCGAGCACCTGCAGATCCTCGACGCAATCGACCGGCGCGCGCCCGACGTGGCCGGACAGGCGATGACCGACCACCTGAACCGAGCGAACGAACTCTACCGCCGCGCGCACCTTACTCCCGGGTGACGCGACAGCTTGCGCCGAGCGGGGCACTGGTATAACCAGTTGTGGAAGAGCGGCCTGCCACGCCGCCACACCGGTGAAGCCGCCGGAGACGAAAACGGGAGGAGCGCTTGGGTCTGGACACCGCCGCCGATGTCGCACTCGCGCGCTACGGGACGACGTCCGCGCCGCAGCCTGCGCGAGTTCTCCGCAGCGGCGAGGTCTCGCTCGTGATCGAAGGCGGAGCGGCGCGTGGCATTTCATTCGGCGGCGTCGAAGTGGTGCGCGGCATCGCCTACCCGATCCGCGATGCGAACTGGGGCACCCTGCCCGACCGCACCCTGGACGAGCGTGCGGATGCAGACCCCGCCCGCCTCGCCTACGAACGCAGTTTCGAGGCGGGCGAGGACTTCCGTGGGACGTTCACGCTAGGTGTCAAAAGCACGTCGGACGGCGCGAGCATGACGGCGCAGCTTCGGCTCGAGGCGCTCCGGGACAGCTGCGTCAACCGCGCCGGCTTCATCGTCCTTCATCCGCTGGAGGGAGTGGTCGGACAGCCGCTCCGCACGCGAAAGGCCGACGGCACCATCGAGGAGGGGACCTTCCCGAAGCGGATTTCACCTGGGCAGCCGGTCTTCGACATCGCCGGCCTCCAGCACGAGGTCGCCGGCGTCGACGTCGACATCCGCTTCGACGGCGAGATCTTCGAGATGGAGGACCAGCGCAACTGGAGCGACGCCTCCTACAAGACGTATTGCCGTCCGCTGTCGCGGCCCCGGCCCTTCGCCGTCGCCAACGGCGAGATCATCTCGCAGCGGATCGAGATCCGTCTTGCCCGACACCGGGCGAGCGGCGGCGAGACCTCTCCCCGCCCGGCGCGCAGAGGCCGCCTGCCCGAATTGACGCTGTCGCTCGACGAGCGCGTCGCGCCGCTCGACCCGGCAGCCGTGGCGCCGCTGCGGCAAGTCGCGTTCGCCGAGGCACTGGTGCGGTTCCGACCGGACGAAGCCGACGCAGCGCTTGCTGCGGCGTCGCGCTCCGGGCTGCCGTCGTCACTCGAAATCGTGGTGCCCGCCGACACCGACCTTCGCCGCGCGCTTGAAACCGTTGCCGCCGCTTGCCAGAGGGCGGAAGTTGTCCCGGTGCGGGTCCTTGCCTTGCCCGAGCCTTACCTGGCCAGTCATCAGCCCGAAGGTCCCTGGCCCGTCGGTCCGACGCCAGAGGACGCCGCCGAGGCCGTCCGCGCCTCGTTTCCCACGGCTGGCGTGGGAGGCGGGATGCTCACCAACTTCACCGAGTTCAACCGCCGTCCGCCGCACCATGGGAGCGACTACGTCTCGTTCGGCACCACGGCGATCGTGCACGCCGCGGATGACGCATCGGTGCTCGAGACGCTGGAAGCGATCCCCGACGTCCTTGCCAGTTGTCGCGGCATCGCCGGTCGGCAACCGCTGCGCCTCGGCTTGATGTCGATCGGAATGCGCTCGAATCCGTACGGCTCCGACGTCGTGGAGAACCCGGGGCGGGAGCGCGTCGCAATGGCGCGCGAGGACCCCCGGCAGCGCGGCCTGTTCGCGGCCGCCTTCCTCGTCGGGCTGGCCGGTGCCGCGGCTGAGGCAGGCGTCGAGAGCCTGTCGCCGGCCATGGCGTGCGGCCCTCTGGGCCTCCTCGGCAGCGATGGGCGGGCCCGTCCGCTCTACCACGTCGTGCGGACTCTGGCCGAACACGCCGGAGCCGAAGTGAGCGTCACAGGAAGAATTGGCGGCCTGATCAGCCTCGACCTCACAGATCCGGTGGGCTTGGCGGGCATCGTCGCGAATCTCGGGCGGGAGCCGATGGCGGTGGAACACGATGGAAGTGCCGTCCTGCTCTCGGCGGAGACCGTCGCGGCCGCCGGTGCCCCCGACTGGCTCGATACGGCGCGGAAGGCGAAGGGACCAGTCCGGCTGGAGCCGCTCGATCTCGCGTTTCTTTACTCGGAGGTGAGGCAATGACCTTGCGCGGCGCCCTCATCGGCTGCGGCTTCTTCGCGCGGAATCACATGCACGGCTGGGCCGAGGCGGAGGGCGCCGAGATCATCGCCGTCTGCGACCTAGATCGCACCCGTGCCGAGGCGATGGCTAAGGACTTCGGCGTCAGCGCGGTCTACACCGATGCGGATGAGATGCTGCGCGCCGAGCGGCCCGACTTCGCCGACGTCGCGACGACGGTGGAGTCGCACCGCCCGCTGGTCGAGCTCTGCCTGACGCATGGCGCCGCGACGATCTGCCAGAAGCCGTTTTCCGAGACCTACGCCGACGGCAAGGCGATGGTCGACGCGGCACAGCGCGCCGGTCGACCGCTTCTCGTGCACGAGAATTTCCGCTGGCAACTTCCCCTGATCCGCCTCCAGGAACAGGTCGCCGACGGCGCCATCGGGCCAGTGCACTTCGCGCGCCTGTCTTTCCGACATGGCTACGACGTGTACTCGAACCAGCCGTACCTCGCGGAGGTCGAGCGGTTCGCGCTCATGGACGTCGGACTGCACCTTTTCGACGTCGCGCGCTTCGTTCTGGGCGACGCGGTCGACATCAGTTGCCGGACCCAGAGTCTGAAGCCGGGAATCGCCGGCGAGGATGCTTTTCTCGCGACGCTGCGCCACGAAAGTGGTGCCGTATCCAGCATCGAGTGCAGTTTCTTCTCGAAGATCGCGCCGGAGCCTTTCCCCCAGACGCTCGCGTGGATCGAGGGCAGCCGCGGCACCCTGGAGCTGACGTTCGATTACCGCCTGCGCCTCCATCGCGACGGCGCGGTGACCGAGACGGCCTGCGAGCCCGAGGTGCCGGCTTGGGGCGCACCACCCTGGCATGTCGTACAGGATTCCGTCGCCGCCTTCGAGCGGCACGTGGTGGAAGTGCTGCGCGGCGCGGCCGAGCCGCAGCCGTCGGGTGCGCACAACCTCGGGACGTTGTCGATGGCGCTCGCTGCCTACCGCGCGGCCGAGACCGGCGAAACGGTGCGGCTCCGCGACTTCGAGGCGGAGATGGCCGGATGAGCGCGCGGATCGAGGCGGACTACCTGATCGAGACCGCTTACCCGCTCGAGGAGGCCGCGGCGGCGATGGCGGGCGAGCAGTCCTCCGGCACGTTCGTCCCCGTCCCCGGCGAGACGCCGGAACTCAAGGCCCGCTCGGCGGCCGTCGTCGAACGGATCGATGAGTTGGGCGAGGTGGCAGCGCCGTCGCTGCCGGGGGCCGGCCGAGCGGACCAGCCGCATCGCCAGGCGCGCGTGACCATATCGTGGCCGCTCGACAACATGGGGCCTTCGCTGCCGAACCTGCTCGCCACTGTCGCGGGCAACCTTTTCGAGCTGAAACAATTCTCCGGCCTTCGCCTCCTCGACCTGAGGCTGCCGCACGCCTTTGCGGATACATACCCTGGTCCGGCCTTCGGGATCGGTGGAACGCGGCGACTGTCGGGGGTCGACGGTCGGCCGCTGATCGGCACGATCGTCAAGCCGAGCGTGGGGTTCGATGCCGAACAGACGGCGGAGCTGGTCGCCACGCTCTGCGACGCGGGGATCGACTTCATCAAGGACGACGAGCTGCAGGCCGATGGCCCCACCTGCCCCTTCGAGGAACGCGCGCGCGCGGTCATGGCGGTGGTGAACGACAGGGCGGAACGATCCGGAAAGAAGGTGATGTTCGCCTTCAACCTCACAGGCGAGATCGACGAGATGCGGCGTCGGCACGACCTCGTGGTCGATCTCGGCGGCACCTGCATTATGGCGAGCCTCAACTCGGTCGGGCTGCCCGGCCTGACGGCGCTGCGGCGGCACGCGCAGCTGCCGATCCACGCGCACCGCAACGGTTGGGGCGCGCTGTCACGGCATCCGGCGCTCGGCTTCTCGTACGTCGCCTGGTCGAAGCTGTGGCGGCTCGCGGGCGCGGACCACATGCATGTCAACGGCCTCCAGAACAAGTTCTGCGAGCCGGACGACAGCGTCGTCGCCTCGGCAAAGTCGCTCCTGACGCCGATGTGGGACGATGCCCCGTGCGTCGCGATGCCGGTCTTCTCGTCCGGGCAGTCCGCCAAGCAGGCGCCGGGCACCTGGGCCGCGCTCGCCACGCCGGACCTCATCTATGCTGCCGGCGGCGGGATCATGGCGCACCCGGAGGGGCCTGCGGCCGGCGCCGCAAGCCTGCGCGAGGCGTGGGAGGCGGCGATGGCGGGCGCGCCGCTCGAGGACTATGCGAAGACGCGACCAGCACTCGCCGCAGCGATCGGAGCCTACGCATGACCTGCGGGTCCGCCGACCGAGATGCCGGGATCGAGTGCGCGAGGTCGTCGCGGATCAAGGCGAACGGTCGGACGGAGCTGCGGTCGCTCGGGGCGAAGATCGAGGTCCGCACGTGACGCTGCCCGACGGTCCGCTCGTCGCCTGGTACGGCGACGACTTCACCGGCTCGGCCGCGGTGATGGAGGTGCTGACCTTTGCAGGCTTCCCCTCGGCGCTGTTCTTCGATCTGCCGACGCCCGAGCGGCTGGCGCGGTTCCCCGGGCTTCGCGGCATCGGCGTCGCGGGCGACGCGCGGGCACGCTCGCCTGCGTGGATGGCGGAGCACCTGCCGCCGGTCTTCGCCGCCCTCCGCGCACTCGGCACGCCGATCCTGCACTACAAGATCTGCTCGACGCTCGACAGCGCGCCGCATCTGGGCTCGATCGGCGCCGCCGCGGATGTCGCGATGGCACCGGACGAATGGGCGCCGATGATCGTCGCGGCGCCGGAGATCGGCCGCTGGCAGGCGTTCGGGACGCTCTTTGCGGCCGCGGGCGCCGAGGTGCACCGGCTCGACCGGCACCCGACGATGTCGGTGCACCCGGCGACGCCGATGGACGAGGCCGACGTGCGCCGCCACTTGGCGCGGCAGACCGCGCGACGGATCGGCCTTGTCGACCTCCGCGCGCTGAAAGCCGGCGGCGGCGCCGAGGCTCTTGCGGCGGAGCGCCGCAACGGACGCTCCATCGTCGCCCTCGACGTCGTGGACGAGGAGACGCTCGCCACCGCCGGGGCGCTCGTGTGGGAGCATGCCGCGGCGCGCGCGCGGCAGTCCGAGCCGGCGATGGCGCTGGCGGGCGACCCGCCTGCGTCGGATCACTCCAGCGAGGCGCCAGAAAAGGCACGGCCGCTCTTCGTCATCGGCTCGCAGGGCATCGAATACGCGCTTGTCGCTGCATGGCGGGCCACTGGTGATGCGCCCGCTGCAGGCGCTCCGCCAAGAGGCAGACCGGTGGAGCGCTTGGCGGTGGTCTCTGGCTCGTGCTCGCCCGTGACCGCCGAGCAAATCCGGCAAGCGGAAAGGGCGGGGTTCGAGACCATCCGCCTCAATCCGTGCGCGGTCCTGGACGCCGTCGCCTGGGAAAAGGCGCGCGGCCGCGCTGTTGCCGCGGCGCTCGCGGCGATCGGCGACGGACGCGACCCGATCGTCTGCACCGCGCTGGGGCCGGACGACGCCGCAGTCGGCGAGTTTCGCGCAGCACTGGCACAGGCGGGCGAAGCCGCGGACGTGGCGAACGGCCGCCTCGGCGCCGGCCTCGGAGCGGTCCTGCGCGAGATCGTCGAGATCGCGGACCTGACTCGGGCCGCGATCGCCGGTGGCGACACCTCAAGCGCGGCCGCAGGCGCCCTCGGCCTCTGGGCCGTCAGCGCGGAAGCGGCGCTGGCGCCCGGAGCGGCGCTGCTGAAGGGGCACGGCGACGGGCCGACGGACGGCATCGAGATCGCACTCAAGGGCGGCCAAATGGGCACGCCTAGCTTTTTCCAGGAATTGAAGGCCGGCGGCCCGGGAGGAAACGCATGACGAGAATCGCGCTCATGGGGGCGGGCGGCAAGATGGGGGTGCGTCTGGCGCGGAACCTCCAGGACACACGCTTCGACATCGCCCCGGTCGAGATCGACGAAGGCGGACGCGAGCGGCTTAAGAGCGTGACTGGCCTCGACTGCATCGAGCAGGGCCAGGCGCTGTCGCGCGCGGACGTGGTGGTGCTGGCGGTGCCGGACCGCGCGATCGGCAAGGTCGCGCACCAGGTCGTGCCGGATCTGGAACCGGGTACGGCGGTCATCGTCCTCGACGCAGCCGCGCCGCATGCGGGCGAGATGCCCGAGCGCGGAGATGTCACCTACTTTGTCACGCATCCGTGCCACCCGCCGATCTTCAACGACGAGGAGGGTGACGACCGGCGCGACTTTTTCGGCGGTATCCGGGCCAAGCAGCACATCGTCTGCGCCCTGATGCAGGGGCCGGACGAGCACTACGCCCTCTGCGAAGAGGTGGCGCGCGAGATCTACAAGCCGGTGATGCGCAGCCACCGCGTCACCGTCGAGCAGATGGCGATCCTCGAGCCCGCGCTGAGCGAGACGGTCGGTGCGACGCTGGCGCTGGCGCTCCGGCAGGCGACGGATGAGGCGGTGCGCCGCGGCGTGCCCGAGCAAGCCGCGCACGACTTCATTCTGGGCCACCTGAACATCGAGCTCGCCATCGCCTTCGGCGCCTTTCCCGAAGGCAAGTTCTCGGACGGCGCTCTGCACGCCATCGATCAGGCGCGGCCCCTGATCTTTCGCGACGACTGGCTCGAGCGGGTGTTCGACCCCGAGGCGGTGTTGGCTTCGGTCAAGGATATCTGCCGGCCGGGACAACAGGGCTGAACGACCAATCAACGGGAGGACTGACATGAGACTGAGACCGACAGCCACGGCGCTGGCCATGGCACTGGCGGGAGGGCTGGCGGCGCCCGCCTCCGCCGCGACGATCTGCTTCGCCTTCCAGGACCTCGAGACCGAATTCTGGGTCGCCGGCCATCAGGCCATCACCTCGACGCTTCAGGAAGAGGGCCACACGGTCATCGAGCGCAACGCGAACGAGGACGCGAACCGCCAGTTCGAGCAGGTGCGCGACTGCATCGCGCAAGGCGTCGACGGGATCATCATCATCCCGCAGGACGGCGAGAGCGCCGTCACCATCGTGAACGAGGCGCAGGAGAGCGATGTCCCGATCGCCGTCTTCAACCGGCCGCCCTCGGACCTGTCGAAGGGCATCGTCGTGGTCGCAGACAACGCAACGATTGCCGAGCAGGCGGTCGACTTCCTCGTCGAGGAGGCGTTGGCAGATGCGCCCGAAGGCGAGACGCTGCAGCCGCTGATCCTGGTGGGCGACCTCGGCGACCCGAACGCCGTCGGCCGCAAGGACGGCTTCTATGCCGCGATCGAGAAGCAGGCCGACCGCTTCGAGACGCCGATCGAGGTCGCGACCGAGTGGGACGCCGCGACGGCGCTGGCGAACCTCGAGGCCGCGGTGACCGCGAACCCGGAGATCGACCTGATCTTCACCTCGTCGGACTTCCTGTTCCCGACGATCCGCTCGGTGCTCGAACCGCGCGGCATGTGGAACCCGCGCGGCGAGGAGGGGCACGTCGTGCTCGGCGGCCTCGACGGCGACGCCACCGCCTGCCAGCTGATCAAGGACGGCTACGTCAACTCCACCGGCGTGCAGGACCTCTACTTCGAGGCCGAGGCGGCGCTCGACGCGATCCTATCCGCGATCGAGGCTGGGGAGTATGCGCCGAACCAGGTGATCGAGGATCCGGGCTTCGCCCTCACCCACGCCAACATCGGCGAGCGCGAGATGGACATGTGGGGCTGCATCCTGCTGTCCGAAGGCTTCCTCAACCAGTGAGCCTGACGTCCCCCACTGGCGCGGGCGAGGTGCCGCCGACACGAATCGGCACGACAACCGGAACGGCGGGGCGTCAGCGCCCCGCCCTGCCCGACCGCGCCGCCCGGTGGGCGGGGGACCTCATTCTCTCGGACTACTTCGTCCTCTGGCTGTCGATCGGCTACTTCCTCGTCCTTGTGCCGTTCCTGCCGACGCTGACGAACCCGGCGAACCTGTCGAACGTCCTCTCGAACATCTGGCCGCTGCTGGTGGTCGCTGTCGGACAGACGTTCGTTCTGACCGTCGGCGGCATCGACCTCAGCCAAGGCTCTGTCATCGGCCTGACAAGCGTGGTCGCGGGCGCACTGCTCGCGACCGCAAGCTCGGGCGCGGTGCTCTCGAACGCGCCGATCTGGGGCTGGCTCCTCACCGAGGACGGCGGCGCGCTTGCCGGCGTACCGTTCGGGCTCCTCCTCGGCATCCTCGCCATGCTCGTCGTCGCCGGTCTGATCGGGCTCGTGAACGGCGCCTCGGTCGCCTACCTCAACATGCCGCCGTTCATGGTGACGCTGGTCGGGCTCATCGCCGTCGGCGCATTCGCCCTCTGGCTGACGCAGTCCGAGAACATCCGGCCGCTGCCGGAGGCGTTCGTCCAGCTCGGCAAGGGCGACATCGTCTCGCTCTACCTCGGCAGCCAGGACGAGCCGCAGATCCCGCGGCGGCAGATCTACTCGTTCGTAACCTACCCGATGCTGATAGCGGTCGGACTCGCCGTCGCTGCGCACCTGACTCTCGGCCGCACCGTCTTCGGCCGCTACGTCTACGCCATCGGCGCCAACCGCCGCGCCGCCGAGATCTCGGGCGTGCCCGTGCGCCGCGTCATCGTCGCGGTCTTCGTCATCTCGGCCCTCTGCGCCGCGGCGGGCTCGATCCTCTACTCCGCCCGGCTCGAGGCGGGGCGGCCGACCCTAGGGGAAGGCGCATTTCTCCTCGACGTCATCGGCGCCGTCGTGATCGGCGGCACCAGCCTCTTCGGCGGCAAGGGCAAGGTGATCTGGACCGCGTTCGGCGTGCTGTTCTTCGTGCTGCTGTCGAACACGCTGAACCTGATGAATCTCTCGTCCTTCCATATCGATATGGTGAAGGGCGGGGTGATCCTCGTCGCAGCCATGCTGAACGTGCTGCGGACGCGGCTGATGCGCGAGCGGACGACGTGACGGCGCTGTTGCGGCTCGAGGGGCTCTCCAAGGCGTTCTTCGGCGTCCACGCCGTCGAGGACGTCACGCTCGACGTGCCCGAAGGCGCGGTGCTCGGGCTTATCGGCGAGAACGGCGCGGGCAAGTCGACGCTGATGAACATGGTCGGAGGCGTGGTCGCCCCGAGCGGCGGTCAGATGTTTTGGCGCGGCATGTCCTACGCTCCCGCGGACGCAGCCGAGGCGACCGCACGGGGCATCGCCTTCATCCATCAGGAGCTGAACCTCTTCCTCAACCTGACGGTGGCGGAGAACCTCTTCGTCGACGGCTTTCCCAAGCGGTTCGGTCTGATCGACCGCCGCGCGATCGAGGCGCGGACAGCCGAGCTGATGCAGATCCTCGACCTCGACGCGTCTCCCGCAACATCTGTCGGAGACCTCTCGCCGGGCGAACGGCAACTCGTCGAGATCGCCAAGGCGCTCCACCGAGAGGCGGAACTCATCATCTTCGACGAGCCGACCACGTCATTGACACCGCGCGAGACGGGCCGCCTGTTTGAGGTAATCGGCCGCTTGAGAGACAGCGGCAAGACCATCATCTACATCAGCCACGTCCTCGCCGACGTCTCGCGGATCAGTGACGACATCGTCGTGCTGCGCAATGGCCGCCTTGTCGACCAGGGACCGGCGGCGTCTTTCGACGTGCCGCGCATGATCCGGGCGATGATCGGCCGCGACCTCTCCGGCCTCTTCCCCGAGCGCACGGCGCAGCGAAGCGACGAGGTCGTCCTGTCGGCGTCTGCTATCAGCGAGCCAGGCCTTCTCGAGAACGTCTCGCTCGACGTGCATCGGGGCGAGATCCTCGGCATCTTCGGGCTCATGGGTTCGGGCCGCACCGAGCTGGCTCGGATACTCTTCGGGCTCGATCCGATGACGAGCGGCGAGGTCAGCCTGTCGGGCGTACCGCTGGTCGGTGGACCGCGACGGCGCATCGAGGCCGGCATGGCCTTCGTGACCGAGGATCGGCGGGAGGAGGGCCTGATGATGGACGCGCCCATCGCGGAGAACCTCGGCCTCGTCTCGATCGGGCGGTTCGGCCGCACGCCGGTCGCGTTCGTGGACCGAGACGCGCTTGCCGATGCCAGCGAGGCCGTCGCCGAGCAGGTTCGGCTCAAGGCCGGCGACATCGCGGTGCAGCCGGCGAAAGCGCTGTCGGGCGGCAATCAGCAGAAAGTCGTGATCGGCAAGTGGCTGATGCGTGGCCCCCGTGCCTTCATCCTCGACGAACCCACCCGCGGCGTCGACGTGGGCGCCAAGTTCGAGATCTATGCGCTGGCCGACCGCCTCGCCGCGAGCGGCGGAGCGGTGCTATTCATCTCCTCCGAGCTCGACGAGCTGATGGGCGTCTGCGACCGGATACTGGTGATGAACCAGGGCGAGATCGTCGGTGCCTTCGACCCGCCGTTCGCGCAGGAGCGGATCCTTGCCGCGGCCTTCCGGGAGGTCGCGGCATGAGCTTCCTGCTGCGCCACGCGCCGTGGCTGATCTTCGTCGCCGTCATCGTCTTCTTCGGCGCCCAGGCGCCGCAATTCCTTTCGCTCGAGAGTTTCGCGAACATCGTCAAGCAGGCGTCCTTCATCGGCATTGCCGCGATCGGCATTACCTTCGTCCTGCTCACGAGGGGCATCGATCTCTCGGTGGGCTCCGTGATGTACTTGGCACCACTCATCGCGGGCTTCGCGATGCGCGATCTTGGTCTCGGGCCGCTCTTTGGCCTCTTCGCGGCGGCGGGCGTGGGGGTGGCGCTCGGCGCGCTCAACGCGCTCTTCATTGTCCGGCTCGGGATCGCGCCCTTCATCGTCACTCTCTCGACCCTGTTCTTCTTTCGCGGTGCAGGTACACTCATGACGAGTTCGCGGCAGTTCGACTTCGACCGGTCGCTGCTAGACTTCGGGCTGAGCTCCGTCCTCGGTGTGCCGTTGCCGATCGTCCTGTTCGCCGCGGCGGCGCTCGCCGCCCACGTTGTGCTGGCCCGTAGCACCTTCGGCCGCCAAGTCTATGCCGTCGGCGCCGACCCCGATGCCGCGCGCAAGGCAGGGATCCGCGTCGCTTGGGTGACGGCGCGGGTCTACATGATCTCGTCCGCCGCATCGGCCGTAGCGGGATTCGTCCTGATCGCGCAGATCGGACGGCTCGACGTCGCCTTCGGGGAGGGTCGGGAGTTCGACGTCATCGCGGCGGCGGTGCTCGGCGGCGCCAGCCTCTTCGGCGGCGTCGGCACCGCCCTTGGAGCCGTCGTCGGCGCCACGCTGATTCAGACCGTCAAGACCGGCCTCGTCTTCGCCGGGGTCAATCTCTACCTGCAGCCGATCGTCCTGGGCGTGATCATCTTTCTCGCCGTGCTGATCGACAGTGCCCGAGCCTGGCAGTCCCGCACGTCCAAGCGGCGCATCGTGCGGGCCATCGCCCGCTGACCCGCGGAAGCGCGAACGGCCACTCTCAGACGTGAGCGGCCGTCGTTGCCACTCAGCCCGCCGAGCGTATGCGGCGCATCGCGCCAAGTCCGCCAAGGGCCAGACCCAGTAGCCACGCCGACGCAGGCAGAGGCACCGGCGCCGGCTGACCGGCACGCAGGACCTCATACCGCAACCCCTGGGCCGTGCCTTCCGCGAAACCGGTCCAGTACGTGTGATCTTCCGCAAACGTCCCGTCTTCATTGACCGACCAGATGCCGTCGCTGCCGATCTCCAGCAGATCGAGGTACCGCGTCTTCGCTGCATCCCCCTTCAACTCGATGTCCATCCACGACGTCACGAAATGCTGCCCGACGTTGTTCATGAAGACAAAGTCCCAGACCGGATCGTTGTAGTGCTCAGAGACTTTGAACCCCAACCTCTCGTTGAAGTAGTAGCTCTCCTCCGGGGCGGGAATCGGCGCGACGGTGTTGTGGCCGCCACCCTCGAAGGTCAGCAAGGCGCGGTCGACGCTCGTCGCCCCCTCCCAAATGGCGCGCACACCCTCTTCGTAGAGCGACGTCGCATCCTCCGATCCTGCGATGAACAGCATCGGGATCTCGATACCCGCGAGACCCTCGGCGTCCCAGAAGCCGGTGTTCATCCCCCATGGCCCGATCGCGACCGCGGTCTTGATCCTGGGGTCCGGCAAGGCCTCGTGCGTCTCGCTGCCCTGCTGGTGTATGCCCAAGGTGCCCTGCGGCCCGCCCCACGGATACCCGACGGAAGCTTCGGTCACACCGCCGCCCGCCGTGATGACCGCGCCATAGCCTCCCATCGAGTACCCGATGAGCCCTGCATTGTCGCTGTCGATCAACCCGGCCAAGCCGGACGTCGGGTCGTTGTTGATCCGGGCCATCTCGTCCAGAACGAACAGCTGATCAAGCGGCCGGTTCACCAACGTCGATCCGAACGCCGCCTGCGTGCGATATGTCGAATCCGTGTGGTCGATGGATGCCACCACGTATCCCTTGGACGCCAGGTTCTCGCCCAGGTGCGACATCAGAAAGCGGTTTCCGGGGTATCCGTGGCTCAACAGGATCAGCGGAAAAGACTCCGCCGACGTCGCCGGGGCAGCATCGCGCATCGCGCGGCCCTCCAGCGTCACTTCTTTCGTGCCGTCGCGCAGATAGGCGTCGAAAGAAGTATCGCCCGTGGCGCCCTCGGCGGCCGGATACCACATCTCGACCGTCAGCGGGCGGTCGTATGTCGGCAGGTCCGCCGGTCTCTCCCCCGCGGGATCGATCGCAAGGATGTTGATCTGGTCCTGGTTAACCAGCTCGATCTGGCGGACGCCGACCGGCAGGTCACCGTAGGCCGCCAATTCGGGTGCGTCCGGCGCCTGTCCGTCAATCCTGTTCTGCGCTGCAGCCGACGTCACGGCCGTCGCGGCGATCACCGCGGTCGTTAGGGCGAAATTTCTCATGCCTTGTCCTGTTCAGGGTCTCCCGTCTGCGTAAGCTATCTCGAATTCATGCTTTGCAAGCTGGACGTGCATTCAGCGGAAAAAGCACGCAGTCGCCTGTCATTCCCTCTTCGCTCCTGCGGCATCCCGGCAGGGCTTGGCGCAACCCTTGATCGCCGGATGCCGCAAATGATGGCCCATTCATCGCGACGCGCTCGCGACAAAGGACCAGGCGTCGGCTTCATCGCCGCTCGCGAACGTCCGTGCCTGCACAGGGATCAAGCCATCGAAGGCCTCGATCAGGAACGCTGCGGCAGCCGGTGGCCCAACGACCGCATAGCGCTCGACGGCCCGAAGGGAGCGTACACCGCTCTCGATGACCGGCCGCGAGAGGCCTGCCGCCGTATCGGCAATGTCGAAGTCCACCAGCCTGATCAGAAGGCCGATCCGCTCGCCGCGATCGAAGGCGGCGTTCACGAGCTGCGCCATCGCGGCGAGGTCGTCCCTCTGTGTATTGCCGCGCACTTCGAAGGCATAGACGTGCGGATCGCGCGTCGGAAGCTGGGTCACGGTGGGGCTGTTCAGCATTTCGCCGTCTCGCCCAACCTCATCAGATCGATCCGGAAGCCGGCGCAGTCCTCGGTCTGCGGGAGGCACTCGCAGGCGTCGGCAAAGGTTTTCATTGCCTCGGCGCCTGACAGCGTCTGGCCGGTGGGGCCGCCCCAGTTCACGCAAAGGATCGTCGTCGGCCGCACCCAACCGCTGCGGCTCCACCTTGCCAGGCGAACGATTTCCGGCACCTCCAGGTAGTAGAGAACCTCCGACAGTACGACGAGATCGGGTTGGCAGGCAGGCAGGTCGTCCGGCGCTTCGCCATGGCAGAATTCGACGTTGCGGGCGCCTGCGAGGTGACGCTCGGCCTCGCGAAGCGCCGCTGGAACGCAGTCCACGGCAATGACCCGGCCGCACCGGTCTGCCAGCCGGGCCGTCAGAGCACCGGTGCCGCAGCCGATCTCGAGCGCCGTGTCGACATTCAGGCCGGCAATCGCCGACATCGTGCGGTCGTACTTCTCGCGCTCGTAGGCGCTCGAATGGTGCTCCCACGGGTCCGCCCGCGCCCGATAGAGCTGGCGAAGGTGCGCGAGTGTCGTCTCAGTCGGCAAGGAAGATCTCCGGATGCTCGAGGAAGTGCGCCTGCATGGCGGGCTCCATCACGAAGCCCTCGGGGTCGTCCGCGATGAGGCGCGTCATCTGCGTGGCATGACAGGCTAGCGCCCGCCGCTTCGCCTGGTGCGCGGCGGGCGATGCTTCAAGGACAGTCATCGACGGCAGGTGTCGATCCTCCCTGAAACGCCCCCAGATCGGGTACCAAAGCACCTTCAGGTCGGTCCGGCGCCGGGCGACGCGGCCGACGATCTGCGCGCCCGTCTGATGATCGCAGTGCGGATCGCGGGACCACGCCGCGACAACGAGCGCGCCTTGAGGAAGAGCGCTCGAGACGCGATTGCACGCGCTTTCGTCGAGGTCCGGTGGAAGACCGCAATCGGCGTAGCCGAGCCAGATCATGCCGACCTCCGGGGAAAGCGCTCCAAGCGCCGAGGCGAGCTCTTCGCGGCGCGTCCGCGCGATCCGCGCCGCTGGCCATGACCGCGACCGGCGATGCGATGCGGAGCCGTCCGTCAGACAGACGACGACGCAGAGCGCGCCGGCCGCAGCTGCGTCGTGGATCAGCGTCCCACACCCGAGGGTTTCGTCGTCTGGATGCGGTGCCACGACTGCCAGTACCCGACGCTGCCCGAGGATTTCGCAGGCCGTTCTGCGAGGCGCCCTCGTCGCCGCCGAGAGGAGAGGCGTCACGCGAGGTTCCATCGCTGTGCCAGACACGGGTCGCCCCGCAGCATGTCGAGCGCTGCCTGCCCCATGGCGTCGGGCGCGGCCTGCCGAAGATAGAAGGAGAGGTCGCGACGCCGCCGCTCGACCGGATGCGCGGTGGCGAACGAAGCCGCTCCCAGCGCGTCGTCCATCGCCGCGATCAGCACCCTCGCCTCATCTGCAACGACGAGCCGCGCAAGGATCGCGACGGCGGCAGCTTCGGGACGCGCCGCCGGACGCTCCACCTCCGCCGCCGCCCGAGAGATCCAGAGCCGCGCGGTTTCGCAGGCCATCACCATCCGGCGCAGCCGCTCCGACTGGAGTGGAGCGTCAGCTTGGCCGCGCCGGTCGAGATCCGCGGCCGTCTCGTGCGCCATTACCCGCATCGCCCCGAGCTGCACCGCCGCGTAGCGCCAGACACCGCCACGGAAATGCGGCTCGATCTCGTAGACATCAGCTTCTCCCAGCATCTCCTCGCGCGCGACGGACAAGCCGTCGAGGTCGCACCTGCCCGACGCCGTCGCGCGCATGCCGCTCGTCGACCATTCGCCCGGGTACAGCCGACCCTCCAGCCGCCCGGTGTCGATCACGAGAAGTCGCTGCCGTCCGCGCTCGTCCCGCGCCGTGACGACCGCATGTTCCACGATGCCGGCACCCGAGGCGTATAGCTTCTGCCCGCGTAGCACCCCTGCTTCAATCCGCACCGGCTCGCGGCCTTCGGCACCCCAGACCCCGAAGAGATGGCCGGCCGAGACGTCGGCCAGCCAGCGCTCGCGGCTTTCGCCGCCGTAGAGCACGACGAGCTTGACCGCGTTCACATGGCCCTCGAAAAGGCGGCCCGCCGAGAGGTCGGCGCCGCCGACCGCCGCCAACGTCTCGAGCGCCTCTTCTGGATCCTTCGGATGATGCGCCAGCCCGCGTCCGCCGGCATCTCGGGGCGCGCACCCAGAGAGGAGACCGCTTGTCCGCAGCACCTCCACGATCGGCGCCATCGCCGGCTCTTCTGGACCCGGCGGCGCCAGACACCGGATTTCCGCCGCGGCCCGCCTGATCATGCCGCGTCGCGGGTCGAGCGCGCAGCAGGCTCGGCCATCAGCCACGCCGCAACCTCACTCTCTGCAAAGGCTCTCAGACGGGGCAGTTCGCGTTCCAGATCGCTGGCACGAAGGCGCGGGTCCGCCTGAGGCATCGCCGGCGGCGGCGCATGACGTGCGCGTGCCGAGAGCGCCGCGTGCCAGGTATCGGCCACAATGTCGGCGCCCGCGAGATCCTCGTCGCCGAATGGGTCAGGATCGGACAGGCGCGCACGGATTGTATCCGCCATTCCGCCCGCCGCGCGTCCTGCGAGTCGCGGCGACACCTGCGCATTCGCGCGCTCGCAGTAGCGGATCACGGCACCGAGCGCTTCCGCTGCCCGCACCAGGGCCCGGTCCTCCGCGACCGGCACATCCGGAAATCCGCCCATCTGACGTAGCAGTGCGCTGCTTGTCGCCATGCAGGCGGCAGACTGGATGTAGTGGGGTCGTGCGCCCTGTGGCTGCCGCCCGAAGAGGACGTCGATCGCGAAACGGACCTTGTGCAACGTCACACTGTAAGCGGCCGAGGCGGCGTCGATGCGCCGTATCGAGGGCGCCTGCGCCACGTAATCCGGCAGCCGCGTACTGATCCGCCCGCAGACCACATCCGCGCCCTGCGAAACTGCCACGGACATCGCGGAAAGAGCTTCGGCCGACAGCGTCGCGTCCGCATCCGTCGTGACGATGGCGTCGCACCGGCTGTCGGCGAGCGCAAGATCGATCGCGCGCCGCCGTGCCCGCCCTGCATCCCGCTCCAGCGGCGCCAGGCTTTCCTCGATGACGCGGATGGACAGCGGTACCCGACCAGCCAGCGATCGCGCGATGCCTGCTGTCTCGTCGCTGCAATCGTTCGCATAGACGAGGAGCGAGCAGGAAACGCTGGAGCGCTGTGCAGAGGCAGCCGCTGCCCGGATCGCCCGCTCGATCCTGTTCGCTTCATCTTTTGCGGGAACGACGATTGTCACGTGCATGGCATGGCATACTCACAAGTACCGGCTGCACTAAACCGAAGAGCATCCCGAGAGTTCCCGCCTCGTCCGCATCACTGCCTGCAGGCCATCCAGCTAGCCCCTGAGCACTGATCCCGCAGGTGCGCTTCCTCAGCTGACGGCGAGAAAAAACCGCACCATCTCGGCAGAGGCGTCTGGGCCGGCCGGATCGACGTATGAGCCCGCCGGCGACCCGCCGGACCAGGCATGGCCCGCTCCCTCGATGCGCCAAAGCTCGGTCAGCGGCGAGCCGTCGGGGTAGCTCACGCTCTCCCGCGTGAAGCGCCTGCCACCCGCGGACCGGCCCGACTCCCGCACCGATGGCTGGCCCACATTCGCCTGGGCAGCCACGACGATCGCCTCGCCATTCGAAGCGTGGACGGTCGGATCGGAATCTCCATGGAAGACGATCGTCGGGACCGGCCGTGACCCGGCCGGCGCTCGCCTGCCGTCGGTCCCCCGCATTGCGGCGAATGCCGAAACAACGTCTTGCGCCGCGCCGCTTGGCAGTCCGGAGTGTACGCCGACGGCGGAGAAGAGGTCCGGGTGCGTGCTGCCCAGAATGGTCGCCATCGCGCCGCCGGCCGACAGCCCGGCAACGAAGACGCGGGCCCCGTCGACCTCGAACTCCGCCGCGAGTTCCCGCGCGATCTGCGACAAGATCGCGGGTTCGCCCCGGTCCGCCTGCTGATCGCCAGGCTGGAACCAGTTCCAGCAGCCTTGCGCATTGTGCGCGCGGGCCTGGTGCGGATAGGCGACGATCAGGCCGTGCCGCTCCGCCTGGATGTTCATGTTAGTGCCGCAGGCGAAGTCTTCGGGGTCTTGCGTGCACCCATGAAGCATCAGCACGAGGCCGCGCGCACCACCGGTAAGCGACGCCGGCACGTAGAGGCGGTAGTCGCGCGTGCCGTGCGGGCTTTCCAGGGCCCGCGTCTCCCAGCGCGCGCCGTCCGGGATCTCCGGACCTGGACCTCGCCGCGGAGCGTGCAGCGGTCCAGGCGCCGGCCTGCGTCTGAGAAGGTCGATGGTCTCGCGCAGCCGCCGCCTGCTTCCTTGGGGTCTCGGGCCGCTCCGCCCCGTCGGACGCATGCCCTGCGGCAGACCTCCGGCGCGCCTCGGACTATCCTCGACGATCTCGGCATCCTCGATATCAGTCGTATCCAGACTGCGGGTCAATGCAACGTGCGACCGCGGCGACACCCCTGGGTTCCCCGCCTCGCCGGCGAGGGCCGCCTGGATCGTCTTGGTCGCGTCGGCCGGGAGACCTGCGCGCGTCTGCTCAAGCGCCCGGCTCATCGCCGACGCAAAGTCGCTGTTCATATTCTCTTTCCTTTCGAGACGGGCGTGGCGCCCTAGCGGATGCGGTCCTTCAGGGCCGCCTTGACCTCGGGCGGCGCCTGGAGCGCGCCGAGAACGGTGATCGAGCCGATGCTCGCCAGCGCCAGATCCGTGGAGACGTCAGAAGCGATCCGCGCAAGGCCGACGACCTTCACATGGAGCGTCTCGCCGGCCCGGCGGGCGGTCTCGAGTTCGACACGGGTGATCTCGCGCAATCCCAGTTCGAGGGTGTGACGCTCCACCGACTGGGCAAGCGCGTCGCGTTCGGTCGTCAACTGGTTCCGTATCGCAGTTCGAATGAAGTCGCTTCGGTTCGAGTAGAAGCCTTCCTGGACCAGAAGATCGATACGACCGAGATCGACATGGCCGATATTGATCGTGATCTTCTCGTTGTCGGCGGGTCGCAGCGGCAGCACCTTGGCCATCTCTATCTCCATCCATATGGATGGTATATGGATGCTGCAGCGCGGCGTCAATCCTCTTCGACCTGAAGTTAAATCGAGCGCCAGCGGCCGCGGCGGCACGGGCAAGTGATCATGACTGCATCGGAGCGGAGCGGAACGCCTCCGGCGTCGTTCCCTCGGCGGCGCGGAATACCCTGATAAGGTGCGGCAGGTCGCAAAAGCCGGTATCCGCGGCGATCCGCGTCGCCGAGCGATCGGTCGTCCGCAAGAGGTGCTTGGCTTGCTCGACGCGGATCAGCCGATCGGCGGCAAGCGGAGTCATCCCCAACGCCTGGCGAAAGTGCCTTTCCAGCTTGCGCCTGCCGACCTCCAGACGCGCCACGACCCGCCCGATCGAGAGCGGCGCATCGATCGACTGCTGCATCACATGGAGCGCCCTGCGCACCAGCGGGTCGTCGGTCGCCAGTGCCAACGGCAGGCCGGGCTGCGGCTCCTCTCCCGGCATCGCCTGGTCGATGATCATGATGTGCAGGCTCTTCGCCGCCCGCGCCCGGCCCAAATGCCGCTCGACGATGAAGGCGGCGAGATGCGCCGAGGAGACCCCGCCCGAACAGGTCAGCCTGTCTCGGTCGACCACGAAAATCTGGTCCGACACCGGTTCGAGGCCGTCGAACCGCACGAGGAAGTCCTCGTGGTGGAACCAGCTCACGCAGGCGCGGTAGCCCTGCATCAGCCCCGCCCGATGCAGCGCAAAGGTGCCGGTACAGACGCCGACCAGCGGCACCCCCGCCGCCGCAGCCTGCTTCAGGAACCTCACGGTCTCGGGGTGCAGTCGCTCGATCTCTTCGACGAGGCCACCGACCACGACGATGTAGTCGAAGCGCGCCGGGTTGCCCAGCCGCTCGTCGGGCTGAACCGCGATGCCGCAACTCGACGCGACCGGCTCCCGCGTCGGCGACAGCATCCGCCACGAACAGTGGATAGGCCGCGACCGATCGCCCTCGTCGGCGGCGAGCCTGAGGACGTCGACGAAGTTCGCGAAGGCGCAGAGCGTGAAGCGCCGCGCCAGGATGAAGCCGACATCGAGTTGCGCCATCGGGACCTCCGTCGCCAGCATACAGCGGAAATGACGCAACGATACAGGTACAACTCGCCACGTTGAGGCATCAGAAACCGATCAGCTCGGGAGACCCGCGTGACGCACTTCTCCTTCGCCCAGGTCGTCAAGGGCGCCTTTACAGGACAAAAGCACTGGACGCCGCAATGGCCGGACGCCGAGCCGAAGAAGGCGTACGACGTGATCATCGTGGGCGCCGGCGGCCACGGCCTCGCCGCCGCCTACTACTTAGCCAAGGAGCATGGCGTCACCAACGTCGCGGTGATCGACAAGGGCTGGCTCGGCGGCGGGAACACGGGCCGCAACACCACGATCATCCGCTCGAACTACCTCTATGACGAGAGCGCGGGGCTCTACGACCACGCCCTCGACCTGTGGGAGGGGCTCTCCCAGGAGCTGAACTACAACGTCATGTTCTCGCGCCGGGGCGTGTTGATGCTCGCGCACAATGTCCATGACGTTCAGAGCTTTCAGCGCCACGTGCACTCCAACCGCCTGAACGGCGTCGACAACCAGTGGCTGTCGGCGAAGGAGGCGAAGCTGTTCTGCCCGCCGCTCGACATTTCCCCCGACGCCCGCTTCCCGGTCTTGGGCGCCGCCCTGCAGCGCCGCGCCGGCACCGCCCGCCATGACGCTGTCGCCTGGGGCTACGCCCGCGGCGCCGCGGCGCGCGGCGTCGACATCATCCAGAACTGCCCCGTCACGGCGATCCGCCGCGACGCCTCCGGCCGCGTCACCGGCGTCGAGACGGCAAAGGGCTTCATCGCCGCCAGGAAGGTCGCCGTCTCCGCCGCCGGCCACACGTCCGTCGTCATGGAGACCGCCGGCGTCCGCCTGCCGCTCGAGAGCTACCCGCTGCAGGCGCTCGTCTCCGAGCCGATCAAGCCGGTGTTCCCCTGCGTCGTGATGTCGAACTCGGTGCACGCCTACATCAGCCAGTCCGACAAGGGCGAGCTGGTCATCGGCTCCGGCACAGACCAGTACGTCAGCTACTCCCAACGCGGGGGCCTGCCGTTGATCGAGCACACCCTTGCGGCGATCTGCGAGATCTTCCCGATCTTCCGCCGCATGCGCATGCTGCGCAAATGGGGCGGCATCGTCGACGTGACACCCGACCGTTCCGCAATCCTCGGCAAGACGCCGGTCCCGGGCCTCTACGTCAATTGCGGCTGGGGCACCGGCGGCTTCAAGGCTACACCAGGAGCCGGCCACGTCCTCGCCCATACGGTCGCCCGCGACGAGCCACACCCGATCAACGCCCCCTTCACGCTCGAGCGCTTCACCACCGGCCGGCTCATCGACGAGGCCGCCGCAGCCGCAGTCGCCCACTGATGCCCGCCGCCGCCACTCCTGCCGGCTTTCATACTGGCATGAAGCCGTATCGGGCAGTTCCGGGGCCCCGCCAACAGGCGGGGAGTACTCTAACTCGCGGCCAACGGCCGCTCCGCCAGAGGGAGGCCGCAAAGGCGGCCGACCGCCAAGCGCCGGGCGAGCGGGAGGCCCTGCCTCCCCGAGCCCGGCGCTCCCCCCGTCCCGTCGCCGCGAGGACCCGTCGATGCTGCTGATCCACTGCCCCTACTGCGACGACGATCGCCCCGAGCTCGAGTTCGCCTACGCCGGCGAGGCCCACATCGCCCGGCCCGACGACCCGTCGAAGCTCTCCGACGAGGAGTGGCGAGACTACCTCTTCATCCGCACAAACTCCAAGGGCCACCACTTCGAGCGCTGGCGCCACGTCCACGGCTGCGCCCGCTTCTTCAACGCCGTCCGCGAGACCGTCTCCGATCGCTTCCTCGTCACCTACAGGGCGGGCGAGCCGCGCCCCGACCTCGCCAGCCTCACGGGAGGGACCGAATGACCAGCCACCGCCTCCAGGGCCGCGGCCGCGTCGACCACCGCACGCCCGTCCGCTTCAGCTTCGACGGCCGCCCCTACACCGGCCTCGCCGGCGACATCCTCGCCTCGGCGCTGCTGGCGAACGGCGTCCACCTTATGGGCCGGTCGTTCAAGTACCACCGCCCCCGCGGCGTCGTCTCCGCCGGCTCCGACGAGCCGAACGCTCTTGTCGGCACCAGCCGCGGCCCCGGCCGGTCCGAGCCGAACACCCGCGCCACCATGCAGGAATTGCGCGACGGCCTCGCCGTCACCAGCCAGAATCGCTACCCGTCGCTCAAGTTCGACGTGGGCGAGATCAACGACCGCCTCGGCTCGCTGTTCTCCGCCGGCTTCTACTACAAGACCTTCATGTGGCCTCGCACCTTCTGGGACCGCGTCTACGAGCCCGTGATCCGCGCCGCCGCCGGCCTCGGCACCTCGCCGAAGGAGCCCGACGCCGACCGCTACGCCTCCCGGTTCGCCCACGTCGACGTCCTGATCGTCGGCGCCGGGCCCGCCGGCCTCGCCGCCGCTCTCGCCGCCGGCCGCTCCGGCGGGAGCGTCATGCTCGTCGACGAAAGCTCCGAGCCCGGCGGCCACCTCCTTTCCGAGCCCGGCACCGTCATCGACGACAAGCCCGCCTGGGAGTGGCTCCCCGCCACGCTCGCCGAACTGACCCAGCTGCCGAACGTCACCCTCCTGCCACGCACCACCGCCATCGGCTACTACCACCAGAACCTCGTCGGCCTCTGCCAGCGCCTCACCGACCACCTCGAGACCCCGCCCGATGGCGCCCCGCGCGAGCGCCTCTGGCGGGTCCGCGCCGCCCAGGTCGTCCTCGCCCAGGGCGCGCTGGAAAAGCCGCTCGTCTTCGACGGCAACGACCGTCCGGGCGTCATGCTCGCCGGCGCCGCGCAGACCTACCTGCACCGCTACGGCGTCAAGGTCGGCGAGCGCCCGGTGGTCCTCACCTGCCACGACAGCGCCTGGCACACCGCGTTCGATCTCGCCGAGGCCGGCGCCAAGCCCGGCGCCATCGTCGACATCCGCGCGGAGGTCGACGCGGACCTCGCCGACCGCGCCCGCGGCCTCGGCATCCCGACGCTCCTCCGCCACATCGCGACCGGCACCGAGGGGCGCCTGCGGGTCAAGGCGCTCCGCGTCGCGGCCGTCCGCGATGGCCGTGCCGGCCGGTCGGGCAGGATCCCCTGCGATGCCGTCCTGATGTGCGGCGGCTGGACTCCGTGCCTGCACCTCTTTTCGCATACCCAGGGCAAGCTCGCCTGGGACGAGGACCTCAACGCCTACCTCCCCGGCAGGAAGACCGAGGCCGTGCACATTGCCGGTGCCGGACGCGGCCTCTGGGGCATCGCCGCCGCGCTCGCCGACGGCGCCACCGCCGGAGCGCAGGCCGCCCGCGAGGCCGGGCAAAACGTCGAGCCGCAGGAGCACGCCGTCGAGCACGACCGCGCCGGCAGCGGCATCACCGTGGGTGACCTGCCGACCGACCGCGATCCCTCGAAGGCCAAAGCCTTTGTCGACTTCCAGAACGACGTCACCGCCAAGGACATTCGCCTTGCCGTGCGCGAGGGGATGCGCTCGATCGAGCACGTCAAGCGCTACACGACGAACGGCATGGCGACCGACCAGGGCAAGATGTCCAACGTCAACGGCCTGATGATCGCCGCCGACGCGCTCGGCAAGGCGCCACCGCAGGTCGGCCTCACCACCTTTCGCCCGCCCTACTCGCCGACGACCTTCGGCACCTTCGCCGGCTACCACCAGGGCGCCACCTTCGAGGTCACCCGCCGGACCCCGATCGACGCCTGGGCGGAAGGCCACGGCGCCGTCTACGAGCCCGTCTCGCTCTGGCGCCGCGCCCGCTACTTCCCGCAGGCCGGCGAGGACATGCACAATGCCGTCGCCCGCGAGTGCCGCGCCACTCGCCAGTCGCTGGGCATCTTCGACGCATCGACCCTCGGCAAGATCGAGGTCACGGGCCCCGACGCGGTCGAGTTCATGAACCGCATGTACACCAACCCCTGGACCAAGCTCGGCGTCGGGCGCTGCCGCTACGGCCTGCTGCTCGGCGAGGACGGGTTCATCCGCGACGACGGCGTCATCGGCCGCCTCGCCCCTGACCGTTTCCACGTCACCACCACGACCGGCGGGGCGGCGCGCGTCCTCAACATGATGGAGGACTACCTCCAGACCGAGTGGCCCGACCTCACCGTCTGGCTCACCTCGACCACCGAGCAGTGGGCGACCGTCGCCCTCAACGGCCCGAACGCCCGCAAGCTTCTCGAGCCGCTGACCGAAGGCCTCGACATCTCCGACGCCGCCTTCCCGCACATGTCGGTCGCCGACTGCACCGTCGCGGGCTTCCGCGCCCAACTCTTCCGCATCTCCTTCACCGGCGAGCTCGGCTTCGAGGTCAACGTCCCCGCCCGCCACGGCCGCGCCCTCTGGGAGACGCTGTGGCAGGCCGGCCAGCAGTACGAGATCTGCCCCTACGGCACCGAGACGATGCACGTCCTGCGCGCCGAGAAGGGCTACATCATCGTCGGCCAGGACACCGACGGCACCGTCACGCCCGACGACGCCGGCCTCTCCTGGGCGATCGGCAAGGCGAAGCCGGACTTCGTCGGCAAGCGCTCGCTCGCCCGTCCCGACATGCGGGCCGAGGATCGCAAGCAGCTCGTCGGCCTTATCACCGACGACCCGAAGGCGGTGCTGGAGGAGGGCGCCCAGATCGTCGCCGACCCCGCGCAGACCGTGCCGATGACCATGCTCGGCCACGTCACCTCGTCCTACTGGAGCGAAGCGATGGGCCGCTCGATCGCCCTCGCCGTCGTCGCCGGCGGCCGCGCCCGCGAGGGCGAGACGCTGCACATCCCGATGCCGGACAAGACCCTGACCGCCAGGGTCACCGGCACCGTCTTCTACGACCCCGAGAACACGCGCCTCAGCGCCTGAGCCGGAGAGAGAGATGAACGCCCCCACCGACAGCCGCGCCTTCTCCGGCTCCGCCTCCGTCACCGAGCTGCCGCCCGCCGCCCGCTACTCGCTGCGCGTCGCGCTGGGGGATGCCGCTGCAATCTCGAAGGCAATCGCCGTCGATCTTCCTTCCCGCATCGGCGTCCGCGCCTCGTCGGATCGGCGCAGCGCGCTCTGCCTCGGTCCGGACGAGTGGGTGGTGGTCACGTCCGAGCCCGACCGTGATGCCCTCGCCGCAGCCTTCGACGGCATCGCGGAGGTTCCCTTCAGCGCCGTGGAAGTCTCCGATCGCGAGATCACCCTCACCGTCGAGGGCCCAGCCGTTCTCGATCTCCTCGCCACCGGCTGCCCGCTCGACCTCGCGCGGATGCCGGTCGGCGCCGGCACCCGCACCGTCTTCGACACGGTCCAGATCGTCCTGACGCGCGAGGCCGAGGATCGCTTCAATCTAACCGCCTGGCGATCGTTCATGCCGCACGTCCGCGCCCTCCTTGACCTCGCCGAACGCGAACTCGGCGTGGGCCTCTGATCCGAGCTCAGTACCGAGCGCTCGTCCTCCGCTTCTCCGAACGGCGCCGCCGGCCAGTCCGAAAGACCTTCCGCATGAAGAGCCTGAAGAGCCTTTGACAGAAGCAACGTCACGGCCCTTCAGGCGTGAATGTGTTGCCGATACTCTCCCAGAGCCAGCCCGACGATCCGGTTCCGGCGTCGGAATCGCCGACCTCCCACGAAACGCGCTCCACCGGCAGGCAGCCTAATTGCAGGAGTTCTTGCGCCTTCGCGACCCGCAGACGCTGCGCGAGTTCGGTCGTGGTCAGGCCGGTCGCTTTCTGGAAACGACGCAGCAGCGTACGCTTTTCCAGTCCAGCCTGTTCCGTCAGCGTCGCGAGGCGCGCATCCCGCCCCTCGTTCGCCTGCAAGAAGTGCTGGGCCTTGAGGATGTCGGCGTCGCCATGGGTCAGACGGGGCGCGAAGGCGCTGTAGTGGCGCGGCTCCCGCCCCGGCGGGTCCAGCGCTCTAAGTACGGGCGCGGCAGCAGTGCGGATTACGTCGTTTCTACGAGCGGCGGTGCTGCGCACGTCGCATCATGGTGCCAGTGATTCCAGTCAGGGACGATAAGCGATGCCGGCTCAGGAGGATGTGGTGGTGGCGAAAGCCGAGACCGGTCAGGTGTACGCCGCACCTCGATGGGCGGTCATCGGCATCTTTCTGATGCTGCTCGTGGCAGGCCTCGCCTACGCCAGGCTGTTTTTGATGCCGGTCGTCCTCGCCGTGCTGCTGCAGCTCGTCTTCAGCCCGGTCAGGCGTCAGCTCGAGCGGCTCGGAGTGCCGTCGGGACTTGCCGCGTTCGTCATCGTGGCAACCCTTCTTTCAGGCGTCGCCGGCGGCGTGGCAAGCTTGGCTGTTCCGGCAAGCGGATGGGTCGAACGCGCTCCGACCATCGGGCGCGAGCTGCGCGAGAAATTCGAAGAGATCCGAGGCGTCACCGAGGGGATGCAGCAGGCCGCCGAACAGGTCGACGAGATGACGAAAAGCGAAGAGGACCCCGACGTTCAGCGCGTCAGGGTCGAGGAAGAGGGGAACGCACTCGCCCTCGCGATGTCGCTCCCGGCGGTGCTGGCACAGATCGTCTTCACACTTATCCTGCTGTTCTTCCTGCTGTCCTCGGGCGACATGTTCTACGAGAAGATCGTCTACGTCCTGCCCACGTTCAGCGACAAGCGGCGGGCCATTCGCATCGCCTATGCCATCGAGCGGAAGCTTTCTCACTACCTGTTCACGATCGCGGCGATCAACGCCGGCCTCGGCTTGTCGGTTGGTCTGGCAATGTGGTGGTTCGGCATGCCGAACCCCGCCCTGTTCGGCGTCTTGGCATTCCTGCTCAACTTCATCCCCTACGTCGGGGCTCTCGTCGGCGTGGCGGCCGCGCTGGTCGTGGGAATCGTTAGCCTCGACACGCTCAACGAGGCCTTCGCCGCGGCAGCGACGTATTTCGTGCTGACCAGCGTCGAGGGGCAATTCGTGACCCCATACTTCGTAGGGCGCAGCCTGCGGCTGAACACGGTGGTCGTGTTCCTGTCGGTCACCCTCTTCGCCTGGCTCTGGTCTGTCGTGGGCATGCTGGTCGCGACACCGCTCCTCGTCGCGGTAAGGACCTTCTGCGAGCATGTGCCCGGACTGCAGGGCTTCGGCCACTTTCTGTCTGCCCGAGGCGCCGAGCACGAGGACCTCGAAGAGCCGGTCGCGAAGTAGGTCGTGAGTCCGCTTCGATTTTTAGGCGAGCGAGCTGCGGGGGGGGTTGAGACGGGCAGGCCCTTTAATCAGACGGCGCGACCGCAGCATTGGCTTCAACCGGGCTCTCCAGGCGATCATCCTAACAGCGGATCCGAGACCCGCTCGGGACGGTTAGAGGTCAATCAGGGTTGCCCGCGGCGTCAACAGAGTAACGGACGCCATTCGGCGACCTGCCCTGCTCGACGAACAGGAACTTGCGCTCGCCGTAGGGACGCTGGGAGAGTTGCCGGTGCAGCGGTCGCAACCCGATCGTCATTCGCGGTTGAGGACGGCCGCCGCGCAGGGTTGCGGCGGCCATGCATGTAGAAGCCATCGTTCTGCCCCCCATGCATCTTCGGCGCGAGGGACATGGCAAGCTGTCTCGCTAAGGGACTGTGTTTCCGGAGCGGGACCGCGGACGAACCGTAAGCGCGCCGCTTGCGGCATAGCGGCGTCGGCTTGACGGACCTCCGGCGCTGATCTCAGGCCAGACTGCAAACTTCTTTGGAAACGATGGCCGCGGTTGGCGGTCAGGCGGCGGCGTTTGCGGCGGGTTTGGCGACGGCCCAGGGGAGCAGATCGTCGATGCGCGCCATCGGGTGGCCGGCGGCGATCGCCTCGAGCACCGCCTTCATGTAGCCGTAGGGCTCGACCCCGTTCACGCGGCAGGTCCCGATCAGCGAGGCGATGCGGGCCCAGGCCTCGGCGCCCTCGTCGTGACCCGCGAAGAGTGCATTCTTTCGCGTGAGGGCATGGGGCCTGATCAGGTTCTCGACCCTGTTCGAGTCCAGCTCAACGCGGCCGTCCTGGAGGAAGACGCAGAGCGGCTCCCAGCTCTTGAGGATATAGCGGACGGCCTCGCCCATCTTGCTGGCGCCGGACAGGTGCTCCTTCTGGGCGCGCAGCCACGCGCCGAGCGCGTCCGTCAGCGGCTTCGACCGCGCCTGGCGGGCGGCGTGACGCTTCTCGGGGCCGCGGCCGCGGATCTCGGCCTCGATGGCGTAGAGCGCGGCGATGCGCCGGAGCGCCTCTTCGGCCACGGGCGAGCCCGCTTTCGGCGTGGCATCGATCAGCTTGCGCCGCGCGTGGGACCAACATTTCGCGAGCACGAGCGGTCGGCCGCCCTCGCGGTCGCCCTTGGTGAGGCGCTTGCAGCCGGCGTAGCGCGTCGACTTGCAGGACGCCGTCGAAGCCTGTCAGCAGCCGCTCGGCATGCGCACCGGCGCGGCCAGGGGCATAGGAGAACACGACGATGCGCCATGTCGCGCCATCGGTCCGAGCGACAATGGCGCATGCGGGTCGCCGCCGCCCCAAGGACGGTCATCCCTGGCCATCGCCCAGAGGTAGCCCGTCTTGGTCTTGCCGCGGCCGGGGTCGAGCACCGGGATCGAGGTCTCGTCCATGTAGAGCTTGCCCGAGCGCTTCAGGAGCTCGGCCATCCGGTCGACGATCGGGCACAGATGCCAGGCGGCGACACCCATCCAGTCCGCCAAGGTCGAGCGATCCACCGTCACGCCATGGCGGGCGAGGACCTGGCTCTGCCGGTACAAGGGCATGTGCTCGGAGAACTTGGCGACCATGACATGGGCGATCAGCGGTGAGCCATGGTGTCGCCATTGATGGAGTGGATGGCTCCCGCTCCCGGCATCGGGATGTGCCACGGTGGGTGTTGTTGAACAGTCCACCGAAGGGAGCCATCCATGGAACAGCCTACCACCATCGGCATCGATCTGGCGAAGAGCATCTTCCAGGTGCACGGCGTGAGCGTAGATGGGCCCGTTGTGCTGCGTCGGCAGCTGCGCCGGGGCCAGGTTCTAACCTTCTTCTCGCGTCTCGATCCGTGCCTGATCGGGATGGAGGCTTGCTCCGGTGCGCATCATTGGGCGCGGGAGCTTTCGGCGCTCGGCCACGAGGTGCGGCTCATGCCGGCGGCATACGTGAAGCCGTATGTAAAGCGCGGCAAGACCGACAGGGCGGACGCGGAGGCGATTTGCGAAGCGGTGACGCGGCCGACGATGCGCTTCGTGCCGGTGAAGTCGGCGGAGGCTCAGGCGGCGCTGCTCGACCACAAGGCGCGGGACTTCCTCATCCGCCAGCAGACCCAGACCGTGAACACGATCCGTGCGCATCTCGCCGAGTTCGGGATCGTGGTGGCGAAGGGTATCCAGAATGTCGACCGGCTCCTTGCCGCTGCGGAGCAGACGCCCGAGGCCGCGCGACCCGCCCTCGACCTGCTGGCTGGCCAGCTCCGCGATCTGCGCGCCCGGATCGAGACGGTCACCGCGCGCATCGAAGCGGCGCAGAAGAGCGACCCGCTCGCCCGACGTCTCGCCACGATCCCCGGGCTCGGACCGATTGCCTCGAGCGCCTTCGCCGTCACCGCCCGACGTCGCGGCGTTCCGCTCCGCGCGAGACTATTCCGCCTGGCTCGGGCTCACGCCGAAGCCCCATTCGAGCGGCGGCAAGGAGCGGCTCGGGCGGATCTCGAAGGCTGGAAACCGTTACCTGCGACGCCTGCTCTACCTCGGCGCCATGGCGCAGATCGCAGGCCGGCGCCGCGGACGACCCGGGACCGACTGGCTTTGGAAGATGCTGGAGAGAAAGCCTGTGAAGGTGGTGGCCATCGCCCTGGCCAACCGGATGGCGCGGGTCGTCTGGGCGCTCGTCAGGAGCGGCGAAAGCTACCGGGCAGCCCCGGTCTGACAGAACACGCCGGCGCAGATCGGCTCCGAGACGGTGAGGCGCGACGTGAGGTGATGGCGACAGGACGGCGAAACGGCAATCGGGACACCCTGTTCGAACCGAAGCACCTCCGAGTGCGTGCCATTGATCGGGACCCGAGCGCCGGCGGACTTCATCAGGGCGCGCAGCTGCCACGCTGCACATCAGACGCCGTACACATGGCCGCGACCGACCAAACCCAGCCACCGAACAGCGCCCTTGCCCCGCGGGAGCCATCCACACATGGTTCGAGCGACAATGTCGACGGCAGGCCTTCGGCGGTCTGCACGACGCCAAGGACGAACTGGCGGGCGATGCCACCGGTCTCCTTGTTCATGCCGAACGCACGCAGATCCTCGTCCACCTCGCCCTCGCCGTGGATACGCACGGTGGTCAGATCGTAGAACACCACCGCGAGATCCTGATCGACCAGCGGCCGGATCTGCCCGGCCAACTCCGTCTCGAGCCGGTCGGCGTGATCCATCAGAGCGTCCATCGCCCGCAGCAGATGCTGGTGTGTCACGCCCTCGGGCATGGCCGGCATGGCGACGGTCTCCAACCAACGCAGGCAGCCCAGCTTCGAGTCCGGCGCGCAGAGACGGTTGAAGACCATCGCCCGGACGAGGGCCTCGATGTCCGACTTGCGCTTGCCGGACCGCAGAGCGCGTCCGAGGGCACGGTCGAAACCGAGGTCTTTCCACAGCTCGTGCAGGGCAAAGACGTTTCCATAGGCGCGTGCCGACTCGTGGGCGATCTCGACCTTGGCGGGTTCGTCGCGCCCGGCCGCGCGGCACAGACCCCGGATCAAGGCATCGAGGTGACCCTCTTCCATGCTGTCGATGCGCCCGAGATTGGCGACCACCCGGTGGCGGGGCTTGCCGGCCTCGTTGCGGTAGGACTCGACGACCTGGAGGTAGCGCCGCCCACCGCTCTCGTTGATGCGCAAAAACATGCCTACTGAATAGCGCGGAAACCCCCGCGATGGCGCGAACGGTCTCGACGTGTGACTACAGACCTCTCGGTTTCCTACCCTCCTAAATCCTTGATCTGACACCGCCAGGCGACCTCAATCGAACCAGATCACACCCGATTTTGTCGAACTTCGGGAAGCCGTCCTCCGCGACCGGGTCCTCCGGCAGCGCCAGCCGACCCTGCCGCGCCGCCCGCCGCCATGTCGTCAGCTGCTGCGGCGCGATCCCGTGCCGGTGCGCGACATCCTTCACCGACGCTCCGTGCTCCAGGCTCTCGCGGACGATCCGCCCCTTCACCGCCTCTGGCCGCTCACGCCGGCCCGTCGCGCTCTCCCGGACCTCGATCCGCCCCGCGAACCCTGATCGCCAGTCGTCGCCCCCGCCCGAGCCGTGTTTGCCCATGCCAAACCCTCCAAAGAACTTAGCGGAGCGTCAGGCAGCCAGCGCATGTGCTGAAGGTCGAAGGCTTATGGGGCGTCCGGCGCGCTTACGGACGATCGAGCGACGAGGAGCGCCTACTCGGCCGGCCTGGGATCAGCCGAATGGCCAAGTGTAGGATCGCGGTAGCCATGCTGGCTGAGATCAGCGACCGCCTCGCCGCTGTCTTGCCAGCCCTGCATCTCCGCCTCGGACGCCTTGGGCGAGAAGAGGCCGGTCCAGGCGTAGAAAATGCCAATGACCGGCGCGAGCCAGCAGGCGAACGCGAGCGGGATGTAAAGCAGGTTCTGGAAGTTGCCGTCCGCCACGCCGAGGCCGAGCGCCGTAATGACGAAGGCGCCGCCCGCATTCCATGGGATCAGCGGCGACATCAGCGTCCCACCCTCCTCGACGGCGCGGCTGAGGTTCAGCGTCGAGTAGCCCATGCCACGGTAGACGGGCGCGTACATGCGACCCGGCAGCGCGATCGAGAGGTACGGGTCGCCCGCGACGAGGTTCGTCGCGACCGAGGTGCCGATCGCCGAGGTCTGGATGCCGGCGAAGCTGTGAACCTTGGTCATGATCGCGTTGATGATCGTCTGCAGGCAACCGACGCGTTCGAGCGCGCCACCGAAGCCGAGCGCGATGAGCACCAGCGAGATCGTCCACATCATCGATTGGACCCCGCCGCGATTGAGCAGGCTGTCGATCTCGGCGACGCCTGTCTCGATCGAGTAGCCGCCGTTGGCGAAGCGGAAGACGTCGTGCAGGCCCGCCCCCTGGAACAGCATCGCCATGGCGCCGCCCACGACCACGCCGGCGAAGAGCGACGGGATCGGCGGGTACTTGCGGACGGCGAGGTAGATCACCAGCGCCGCGGGGATCAGCAGCCACGGCGAGATCCAGAACGTCTCCTGCAGCGCGTTGGTGATCGCGTCGATGCGCTCGAACGAGGTCTGCGTCGCGTCGATCATCGAGAAGCCGACCCAGGTGTAGATGGCGAGCGCGATCAGCATCGCCGGCACCGTTGTCGGCATCATGTTGCGGATGTGGTCGAAGAGGTTGGTGCCGGTCACCGCCGGGGCGAGGTTCGTGGTGTCCGACAAGGGCGAGATCTTGTCGCCGAAAAAGGCCCCCGAGACGACCGCGCCGGCCGTCCAGTAGACGGGGATGCCGAAGCCCGCGCCGATGCCCATCAGCGCGAGACCGACGGTCCCGACGGTGCCCCATGACGTCCCGAGGGAGAGCGAGACGACCGAGCAGAGGATCATCGCTGCGGCAAGGAAGATCTGCGGCGAGAGAATCGTGAGGCCGTAGTAGATCAGCGTCGGCACGGTGCCCGAGGCGATCCAGACGCCGATGATCATGCCGACGACGATCAGCACCGAGACGGAGGGCAGCGAGACGTGAATGACGTGGAAGACGCCCTCCTCGATGCTGGGCCAGCGGTGGCCGAGGTAGACGCCGACGATCGCGGTGATGGCGAGGCCGATCGCCAGCGGGATGTGCGGCGTGAAGTCGTCGAAGTAGAAGAGCTGCAGCCCGAGCACCGCGAGCGTCAGCACGACGGGTGTCAGGGCGAGCGGCAGGGACGGCAGTCTCGGCTCGGAGGTCTGGGTGGCCATGGCTCTTCCTTTGCTTCGCGTGGGTGGCGGCGGTCTCCCGATCCCTCGGCTATTCGGCAGCGGCGAGGAGGCTCGCGTTGCCCCCTGCGGCGGTGGTGTCGATGCAGAGATGACGCTCGACGAAGTAGCGGGCCGGCGCGATGACCTCGGTCTCGAGCGAGACGATGGCGCCGGAACGTTTGGACAGCGCGATGCGCAGCGCCCTCGTCCAATCCGACCGTCCTGCGGCGGCCACCACCGAGAAGGCGTCGAGGCGCTCGAGCGCCTCGGGCGAGATGTGGCCGTCGAAGGCCGCGACGGGAGCGCCAGCGTCAGTCAGCGGCTTGCAAAGTGCCGAGGCGCCCGGCGCGACGATCACCGCCGGGCAGCCGGCGGAGAGCGCCTGCACCGCCTGCGCGACAGCGATCTCGGCGCTTGGCCCAAGGCAGAGGACGGTGCCCTTGGGGTGAAGGCTCAGGCGGTTGCTCTCACCAGTTGGGCCAGGCAGCGTGAACGGCCCCGGATCGAAGGCGGCCGCCGCCGACAGGGCGCGCCGGATGGCGCTCTTCTGTCCCGACAGCGCCTTTCGCAGCACACCGGCCTTGTCGGGCCGCGCCGCCCAGTTCCGGGCGTCGAGCCGACGCGCTGCCGCCTCGACCTCGTCGGCGGCGACCTGCGGACCGCCGGGCGCGGCCAGATCCTCGGCCGCCTCGGTGCGGCGGAAGCGCGCCACGTAAAACGGGCCGCCGGCTTTGGGGCCGGTGCCGGAGAGGCCCTCTCCCCCGAACGGCTGCGAGCCGACGATGGCGCCGATCTGGTTGCGGTTGACGTAGGTGTTGCCGACGTGGATGCGCTCCACGATCTGCTGCACGCGGTCGTCGATCCGGGTGTGCAGACCGAAGGTCAGACCGTAGCCGCGAGCGTTGATGGCGTCCACCACGCGGTCGATGTCGCGGGCCTTGAAGGTGGCGACGTGCAGGACGGGCCCGAAGACCTCGCGCTCGAGATCGTCGATGCCCGAGACCTTGACGACCGCAGGCGGAACGAAGGTGCCGCCGTCGGGCGCCTCCAGCACCTTCAGCAACTTGCCCGCCTGCTTCTGCTTTGCCGTGTAGCCCGCGATGTCGGCCTGCGCCTCGGCGTCGATCACCGGCGAGACGTCGGTCGCCGGATCCCAGGGGTCACCGATCGTCAGCGCCTCCATCGCGCCGTAGAGCATCTCGGTCAGCCGCTCGCGCGCCTCCTCCTGCACGTAGAGCATCCTGAGGGCCGAGCAGCGTTGGCCCGCGCTCTGGAACGAGGCGATGAGGATGTCGCGCACCGCCTGCTCGGTCAGCGCGGTGGAGTCCACGATCATCGCGTTGAGCCCGCCGGTCTCGGCGATCAGGATCGCGTCTGGACCGGCGTTGGCCGCGAGCGCCTTGTGGATGATCTGCGCCACCTCGGTCGAGCCGGTGAAGCAGACGCCAGCGATCCGGCTGTCCGACGTCAGCGGCCCGCCCACCGTGGGGCCGTCGCCCGGCAGCAGTTGCAGCGCCGCCTGCGGCAGGCCCGCCTCGCGCATCAGCTCGACGGCGCGGGTGGCGATCAGCGGCGTCTGCTCGGCGGGCTTGGCCAGTACCGCGTTGCCGGCCGCGAGCGCCACGGCGATCTGCCCCGAGAAAATCGCCAGCGGGAAGTTCCAGGGGCTGATGCAGACGAAGACGCCGCGCGCGCCGCCCGGCTCCTCGGCCTCCAGCCGCTCCGCCTCGTTGGCGTAGAAGCGCAGGAAGTCCACCGCCTCGCGCACCTCGGCGATGCCGTCGAGCACGGTCTTGCCCGCCTCGCGCGTCGCGATCACCGTGAGTTCGGCGATGTTCTGCTCATAGACGTCCGCTACGCTGCGCAGGATCGCCGAACGCTCGGCCACCGGGACGGCCGACCATTCCTCGTAGCCCGCCTGCGCGGCGTCGAGCGCGCGCGACACCTCGTCGGGTGTGGCGTCGTGGACGGTGCCGACCTGCCGCGCGGTGTCGGCCGGGGAATGGACCGGACGCCCCTCGCCCCGCGGTTCGGCATCGTCGGCAAGCATCGGCCGCGCCGTCCAGGTGCGGTCGGCGAACGCCTCGCGCGCCTCTAGCAGCGGCGTGATCGAGGCCGGCTCGTTCACCCGATAACCCTTGGAGTTCGGTCGGTCCGGCGCGAAGAGCTCGACCGGACGGCGGATGATCGGATTCGGGATGGTCTCCAGAGCCTCGACCTGCGCCACCGGATCGCGCGAGATGTCCTCGGGCGGAATGTCCTCGTCGACGATCTGGTTCACGAACGAGCTGTTGGCGCCGTTCTCCAGCAGCCGCCGCACGAGGTAGGCCAGCAGGTCGCGGTGCGCGCCGACGGGGGCGTAGATGCGGCAGCGGGCGCCGCTCTCCTTCCGGACGATGTCGTGCAGAGACTCTCCCATGCCATGCAGGCGCTGGAACTCGAACCCCTCGCGGTCGTTGCCCGCCATCTGCAATACGGCCGCGCAGGTGTGCGCGTTGTGCGTCGCGAACTGCGGATAGATGCGGTCGCGGCGGTCGAGCAGCATCTGCGCGCAGGCCATGTAGCTGACGTCGGTGTTCACCTTGCGGGTGAAGACCGGGAACGTCTCCGTCCCCATCTCCTGCGCGAGCTTGACCTCGGTGTCCCAGTAGGCACCCTTGACGAGGCGGATCATGATCTTGCGGTCGAGCCGCGTTGCCAACTCGTGCAGATACTCGATCACCGGCGCCGCCCGGCGCCCATAAGCCTGCACCACGACGCCGAATCCGTGCCACCCTTCGAGAGCCGGGTCCGACAGCACCGCCTCGATCACGTCGAGCGACAGGTCGAGCCGGTCCTGCTCCTCGGCGTCGATGTTGAAGCCGATGTTGGCCTTCGCCGCCTGCTTCGCGAGCTGCAGGGCGCGAGGCACCAGCACCTCCATCACCGTCTCGCGGTGGGTGTACTCGTAGCGCGGATGCAGCGCCGAGAGCTTGACCGAGATGCCGGGGTTCGACCGCACGTCGCCCTTGGCGGCCTTCGCGATCGCGGAGATCGCGTCGGCATAGGCCTTGAGGTAGCGCTTGGCGTCCTCCTCGGTCCGCGCCGCCTCGCCCAGCATGTCGTAGGAATAAGTGTAGCCCTGCTTCTCGCGCTCGCCGGCGTTCTTCATCCCTTCCTCGATCGTCTGGCCCAGCACGAACTGCCGGCCGAGGAGCCGCATCGACTGTGCCACGGCGGTCCGCACCACCGGCTCACCCATGCGGCGGACCAGACCGCGCAGCGCCCGCGCCGGGCCCTTCGGATCGTCGTCGAGGACGCGTCCCGTCAGCATCAGCGCCCAGGTCGATGCGTTGACCAGCGACGACGACGAATGGCCGAGATGCGAGCCCCAGTCCGACGGCTCGATCTTGTCCTGGATCAGGTCGTCGATCGTCTCGGCGTCGGGCACCCTTAGCAGCGCCTCGGCGAGGCACATCAGGCCGACACCCTCCTCGGTCGACAGCCCGTACTCGGCGAGGAAGCTCTCCATCATGCTCGGAGAGGTGTCGCGGCGCACGCGAGCCACAATCGTGGCCCCGGCTTCAGCGACCTTTTGGCGCTCCGCCTCGCTGAGCCCGATCCGCTCGATCAGGTCCCGGACGACCGTCGACTCGTCGGCACCGTATCGGCGGCGGATCGCAGCGCGGCGCTCTGTGGCCGGGGAATGTTCGATCGACGTTTCGAGGTTCATTGTCCGCTCCAGTCCCTGTCATCGTCCGGTCTGGGCAGGCCGAAAACATCTCGGTATCCGGCTCCGCATCCGCGCGAGCCTGCAGTACGAGTTAACCTGTGACAACCCGGAGGCGTTTTTTCTTTGCCTACGTCTCCGGCCGGGATCGATCCCGGCACCGCTTAAAGCGGAGAAGCTGTTGAAATTGCCTAAAAGAACACGCCTCAGACAAGACGAGGGAGAAGTGTTCGGACGTCTTCACGTTCCATGCTGGGAAGCCGGGTGACGGCCTAAACGCCTTCTGGCAGGGCGCGACCCAGCACTACACTCCCACAACCTCAAGCCGATCCGCGGCCCAGGACGCCGGATTGACCTCGGCCTCTGCCCCGCCATTCCGGATCCGGCGACATGCTCCGACCGGCAGGTTCGGAACCGCCAGCAGATGGTCCGTTCCAGCGGCTGCGGTTTGCGGAGGAAACGCTGCAAAGACGCCGTCGAGCGACAGCGAGACGTCGCAGGGCACGAACGCCGCCGCCCCGCCGACGCCCGTGTCGGTGAGCGGGTGGCCCAGCGGTTCGCCGACAGCGCCCACCGCGCAGACCGGGGTCTGCAACTCAATCGCGCGGGCGCGGGCGCATCCGAAGACACGGTTGTAGCCGGTTATCATGTCGGTCTTGGCCGGCACCAGCACGAGATCGAGGTCGAGCTTGCCGAGCCGCGCCCAGAGGCCGGTGAACTCGGCGTCGAGGCAGATCGCGATGACGACGCGCAAGCCCTGCCACTCGATGACGTTGATCCGGTCGCCCGGCTGCGAGCGGCCAGCGGCCGACTGCTCCTCGAGCGGGGTGAGGCTCAGCTTGTCCTGGTGATGCAGGCCGCCCTCGGGCGTGATCAGCCAGGCGCGGTTGGTGTAGATGGGCACCCCGTCGTTGGCGGTGCCCATCGGCTGCGGGATCGTGCCCGGCAGCAGGCTGACGCCGTAGCGGGCCGAAAAAGCGGCCATCGTCCTGAGCGCGCCGTCGCCGATCTCGGCAAGCCAGCCTAGCTGGCGCTCCGGCGGCAGATCGGCCGGCGCGAAGGCGAGCCATTGCGCGCAGGCGAATTCGGGCAGCACGAGCATCTGGGCCCCACGCGCGGCGGAATCGGCGAGGCGGTGCTCAAGCCGCGCGATCCAGGATGCGAGATCCGGCGGGCGGACCTCAAGGTTCGCCGCCCACAGGTCGAGGGAAATGTGCTCCAACGGAGTATCCTTGCCAGAGAAACGCCGTCTGAGCGGCGGGTGCACAATGCGCGACCCGCGCCTTCGTTCCGGCGGTCAGGCGACCGGCGTGAAAAGCCGCCGGCTGTCCTCGCGGAAACCAGCGAGATCGAAGCGCCATGTCGCGCGCGGCCAGCGGTACTCCATCCGGCCGACCCGCGGACGCAGGACGGCGGTGTAGAGGGTGCCGAACCCGGCGCTGAAGGCCGAGGAGTAGAGCGGCGGGCGCAGGAAGGCGCCGATGAACGTCTCCTCGGGCTCGACGTGCAAGGTCAGTCGCTGGAGCAGGAAGCGCTCCCGCTCAACCGTCTTGGTCAGGTGGCCGTGGGTTGCCCATTCGACCCGGCCCTGATGGTTCGTCGCGACCGCCGCATGCGTGATCCGCGTCGGCCGGTCGGGCGCCATCATCGCCGTCAGGTAGTGCCGGTGCCGGTCGACCACGGTGACGTTGTAGCTCATGTGGCTGGGGATTCGCGCCAGCGCCCGGCCCGCCTCCTCGGCCGTCTCGCAGGTCTGCAGCACGTAGCGAAGGATCAGCGGCACGCCGAAGCCGTCGCCGACGGCCTGCCGTCCGCCGAAGGTCAGCGACACGGCGAGGCCCGCATCGTTGATCCCGTCGACGAGGCCCCAGAGCCCGTCCGACGTGCCCATCACGCTCCGCCCCTGCCACCGCGTGCGCAGGATCAGCTTGTCGAAGGCGAGCGGCGAGTAGTCGTAGTTCCGCACCAGCAGCGGCTCGGCGCCCGGCCAGATCGCCTGGCTGCAGCCCGAGAGGTATGGCGGCGGGCGGTAGAACGACAGGAACCGGGCGGCGTGGTCGCTGCCGCCGGCAAGCGTGCAGAGCGTGCGATAGAGCGCCAAGAGCTCGGGCATGTGTCGCTCTACCGCTGCGAGGCAGTCGGCGTAGGACGGCCGCGCCTCCTCGCCCTGACGGAGCCACCAGCGCTGGTAGTCGGGCCAGTAGTCCGAAAACAGCCCAGCCCATTTCGGGCCGGGCTCGTCCTCGGAGATGGCGCGCCAGATGTGCTCCATCGGCAGGGTTTCTAGAGGATCTTGAAGGCCGGATCGGCGAGAGCCGGACCTGCCTCGGCGGCCTCCAGCGGCTTGGCCGCGAAGGCCGTCTTGATGCCGTGAATCCAGCGCTTGGCGCGGTCGTTCAGGGTGAAGTCGGGGTTCATCGACCGGCCACGCGTCACCAGGATACCAAGGTCCGCGCCCTCGTAGCGGTAGTCGCCGGGCTTCAGGATGCGCAGGAAGAACGCCTCGAACTCGCTCTCCACCGCACGACGGTGATAGTCGAAGCGGTCGAACGTCACGCGTCCGTCGTTCGCCATCTTGTAGATGCCCGTCTCCGGCGCATGGGTCAGAAGGTCGACCAAGTCCTCGGTGTGCTTGATGACCATCTGGCTCCACGAATCGATCATGTCGGGATCGGCCCAGCGGTCGTTCAACTCGGCGACGTCCAGGTTGAAGGGCAGGTCCGAGAACTCCAGCAGGTGGAACAGGAACAGCGGCGCGTCGGCGTGGGCGAAGGCGGCGTGGTTGGTCATCGAGCTGGCGCCAGTGATCCGCGGGTTCAGCTCGCCCAGCCAGATGTCGCCGGTGTTCTGGTCGATCAGGAAGTCGAGCTCGAAGTAGCCGCGGTAGCCCTCCTCGCGCAGCTGCTCACCGAACTTGAAGGTCAGGTCGCGCGCCTTGTCGCGGATTTCCTGCGGGAACGCCTCGTCGAAGATCTCGTTGCCGCACCATCCGCCGCGGTAGGGCGTCAGATCCTTGAAGCCGACCAGCTCGGTCATCAGCGGCCCGACGATCGTGCCCTCCTTGGTGGCGCAGGCCTCGATCGCCGAGCCGCGGCAGTCGATGCGCTTCATGATCTTGATCTCGCCCTCGCCGACGATCTCGTGCTCGTGCCGGCGGAAATCGTCCTCGGACTTGATGAAGAACGTGGTGTGGCCGCTGTCGCCGAAGGCAGATTGTAGCACTAGGTCGTGGCCGAGGCCCGCCTCCTCGCAGACCTCGCGCAGATGCGCGTAATCGCGCACCTCGGAGAGGGCGTTCGGGACCGACGGGACGCCCGCCTTGTTGCCGATCCGCACCGTCTCGATCTTGTCGTCGCAGCGGGTGCGCAGGTTCGCTTCGGGGAACCAGACCTCGCCGCCGAGGCCATTGGCCAGACGCTCGGTCTCCTCGTCGAACATCAGGAACACGAACTTCGGCCTGCCGCCGCGGCGGCGGATGAAGTCGATCACCTCCTCGTGCTGCAGGAGGTAGTTGTTGATGTCCTCGATCGACTGGAACTCGGCGTGAGGCTTCTCGGACGGGCAGAACACGTTCGGGTGCTGCCCATCGTAGCAGTCGATGTAGCAGATGTACTTGAATCCCTTGATCCACTCGTCGAGGCCCAGGAGATTGAAGTTCGTGGCCGAGACGAAATAGATCGGCTCCTCGTTCCGGTGAAAGTAACGCCGGATTTCGGAGATGTTCCGTAGCGTTTTCACGTCGCTCACGTTCTTGTCCATCTCAGGTCCCTCCTGTCCGATTTGTAGGTCGGCGCCGCCGCCTATTCCGCGGCTTGCGACAAGGCCGGCCGAGCGTGCCCGGCGAGCGCCTCTTCGGTGAACACCCGGAGCCCGATGTCCGGGCGGTAGCCGTGGATCTCGCTGACGTCGAGCGCTCGCATGAAGTCGAGGATCCCACGGCTGACGACCTGCCCCGGCACCAGGATCGGGAAGCCGGGCGGATAGGGAATGATGAAGCTGGCCGAGACGATCTCGCGCCCCGCCGCCAGCTCCGCGTCAATGTCGCCATGCAACTGCAGGTAGTCGCAGTTATTCTCGTCGTAGGCGAGGAAGAACGCCGACCGGATGTCGCCCTCGGACGTGACGTCGTCGGCACGGAACGCGTCGTGGAACCGGCTGAAGTCGGGCAGCGGCGGAACCTTGACCATCAGGTTCTCGACCCGACGATCGAACGCCAGCCGCTCCATCTTGGACGCATCGTCGAGCAATTCGTCGAGGTCCTGCGCGATCTTGACCAGCACCTCGACGAGATACGCGACCGACGAGCGCGTCGTGCCGATGTTCGTCATGAACAGCACGGTGTTCCGCGACGTCTTGTTGATCTGAATGCCGTATTTGTCCATCAGGATCTTGGTCTTGAACGTGTCGCCGTCCCAACCGCTGCCGCCCACGGCGACAGTCACGCGGCTTGCGTCGATTACGAACTCGTCCTTGGCCCAGCATTCCCAGATGTCAGTCCAGCCCTGGTCGGGGTCGAAGTAGGTCGCAACTCCGCTTTCGCGATAGACTTCGGGGATCATGTCGCCCGCTGTCAGCACCTTGAAGTACTTCCTGAGCAGCGGATGGGTCGAGATGGCCCGCCGCATCGACATCGCCGCCTCGACCTGGCGCTGCACGAACTCGAAGCCCTCGAGTTCCACCTGCCGCCGGCCGACGTCGAGCGAGGCGATGATCTGATAGTTCGGCGAGGTCGAGGTGTGGGTCATGTAGGCTTCGTGGAAGGCCTCCTCGACCTCGCCCTTGAAGTCCTGATCGTTGACGTGGATCATCGAGCCCTGGCGCAGTGCCGTCAGCGTCTTGTGGGTCGACTGGGTCGAGTAGACCCGCACCCGCGCATCAGGCGGCGGGATCAGCCGCGTGGCGAGCAGCGTCGCCTCGTCAGCGCCTTCGAGCTCCTTCCGCTGCGCCTCGTAGACCGCCGCGTGCTCCGGGGTCCGCAAACGCTTGCGCAGAACGTTGGCCGCGTTCATGCCGGTGCGCTGGCGGTAGGTCGGCCCGAAGCGGGCAAAGGCCCACCATGCCTCGTCCCACAGGAAGACGAGGTCCGGCTTGATGGCCAGGCACTCCTCCATCACGCGCTCGACGTTGTAGACGACGCCGTCGAAGGTGCAATTCGTCAGGAGCAGCATCCGCACGCGGTCGAGCTTGCCGGCGGCCTTCAGCGCCAGCAGGTTCTTTTTCATCTCCTCCAGAGTCACGGCGCCGTACATCGAGTACGCGTCGAGCGGATAGCTCTCGAGATAGACGACGTGCGCGCCCGCCAGCACCATCCCGTAGTGGTGCGACTTGTGGCAGTCGCGGTCGACCAGCACGATGTCGCCCGGCCGGACCAGCGCCTGCACCACGATCTTGTTGCAGGTCGACGTACCGTTCGTCGCGAAGAACGTCTGCTTCGAGCCGAAGGCGCGGCTCGCCAGCTCCTGCGCCTGCTTGATCGGTCCTACCGGCTCTAGCAGACTATCGAGCCCGCCCGAGGTCGCCGACGTCTCCGCGAGGAAGATGTTGGGGCCGTAGAACGCGCCCATGTCCTGGATCCAGTGCGAGCGCGAGATCGACTTGCCGCGGCTAATCGGCATCGCGTGAAAGACGCCCGTGGGCTGGCGCGAATAATGCTTCAGCGCCGTGAAGAACGGCGTGTTGTAGCGCGATTGGACGCCCCGGAGGATGTTCAGGTGCAGCTCGGTGAAGTCTTCCTGATTGTAGAACACCCGTTTGCACAGCCCGAGGTCCTTTCCGGCGATCTCCTCCACCGAGCGGTCGGTGATGAGGTAGGCGTCGAGTTCCGGGCGCACCTTGGCGATCAGGCGGCAGAGCTCCGGCCCGTACTCCTCGGGGCGCAGCGCGTCGACGTCCTCGTCCCCGAGCCTGTTGAGGTAGCGGGTCAGGATCGGCAGGTCGTTTTCGGATTTGAGCGCAAGGCCCGGCCGTACGACGATCGCCTGGATGTTGTGGTTGAACAGGATCGCGATCAGTGCGTCCTCAAGGCTCGGCACGACCACCGGCTCGTAGTGGAACTCGTCCTCCGGCCGGCGCATGCCGCGGATCGACGCCTTCATCCAGCGTTCCTGGTGGTCTGTCAGACGGTCAACGATCAGGGTCTCGAAGTAGGGGTTTGCCAGCGTCCGCGCCTCAGGCGACAACAACGCCTCGTCCTCGCTCTCGTCGTCCTCGACGTCGTCGCGGTCGAGCGGGATGGTGCGGCGGCGATAGGCGCCCGAGGTCAGCGCCCGCGTGACCCGGCGGATCGCCGTCGCAAGCTTTTCGAACTGACCCGCATCGAGCTGCCGCCGAAGCTGGGTGAAGGCGCTGAAGCCCGGGAACGCCCAGTAGCGCTCGATCGGCTCCAGTTCATCCAGGATATCGCCTACGGCTCTTCTGGCCGTATCGGCCGCCCGCCCCTTGGACTGGCGCTGCAGCGTTTCCGCAGCCTCGCGCAGCGCGCCCCAACGATCACCGCGCAGCTGGACCGCGCTATAGTGCTCACTCATCGAGCGCATCGAGGCCCCCCTTCATTGTGACCCGGACAGGTCCGACGGGCGTCCTTGGGGCGAGGCGCACCTATCCGGTGAGCGCTCGGGCCCCCAGCTGCCCGACGTCGTCTTTTTCCTCGGCGCGTCCGCTATCCACAGCCGCGCTGACGCCAGCCGGCGATCCGACCTCGAGCCCCGCGAGCGAGCCCTGCCTTGCCATCGCGAGGGGGCCAAGCCCGTGCAGATAGGCATCCGCACCGCTGGTCCGGTCGTAGACAGAGAAATCTGTCGAACGATCCCGGAAGCTTTTCAGCACCTGCCCGAGCCCCTTCATTCCGACCTCACGCTGACGCCGGACCTGATCGAGGTCAACCTCGATCGGGAACATGTCCTCCTGCCCGCCCGACTGATGCAGCACCGTGGCCGACGGATCGACGACGCAGGAGCGTCCCACACCGCCCGCGGCCAAGCCGTTCACGTCGAAGACGTAGCACTGGAACTGCGCCGCCGTGGCGCGCGCGATGGCAAGCTCGGCATCGCGGTCGGTGGTGCCGGTCAGGACCGGATGCAGCAGTACCTCGACACCCTGCGACGTCAGCTGGCGCGTCGTCTCCGGAAACCAGATATCGTAGCAGATCGAGAGCCCGAAGCGCCCCACGTCCGGCACGTCGAAGACGCAGAAGTCGGTGCCCGCCTCGACCTCGGTCTCATAGGGCCGGAACGGAAACATCTTGCGGTAGGTGGCGACGACTTCGCCATCCGGACCGATCACCGTCGAGGTGTTGAAGATGCGGCCATCGTCGGTCTTCTCGAACATCGAGCCGGGGATCAGCCAGACCTTGTGCCGTCGCGCCGCCTCGCGAAAGGCGTCCACCGTCTCGTTCAGCAAGGGCTGGGCGTAGCGCGGCAACGGACCGAACGGCGCAAGCTCGCTGAAGAGCACCATCTGCGTCCACGGGAACCGGGCCATCAGGACGTCGAGGCGGTGGAGCATCGGGGCCACGTTCGAATGAATGGCCGCCACGTGCATCTGAACGCCGGCGATGGCAAAGGGAGTCATGAGAGGGGATCCTCGTCTTACTGGCCGTGCATAGCTAACGGCGCAGACGCCTCTTGGAAAGGCGGCGCATACCATCCGATCTCCCTTGGCCCGACTCAGTCGATCAACACGGTTCTGTCAGACGGACTCGAACTCTCGCCTGTCGGGACGGGATCGCTCTCGGCGGTCAGGAGGGGATCGCTGTCCCTCATGCCGCGCAGAGACATGCCCCGCGGGAAGAGCGTTTGCGCGATTCTTCTTGAGATCCAGCTTGAACTGGAAGCTGCGCTCCGAATTCAAATGGTTGAGCACCGAGGCGTGGACGGCATCTGCAAACTTCGCAACCGCCGAAAATTCGCGTCCCTACGCAAACGTGCAATGCATTGGCTGGCAAGCGCGCCGCTCTAGAAGATCGGCTGCAGGAGCCTGCTGCCTGGGCGCAGACAACGCGGTTCGGCCAAGTCATTCGATTCTCGGATCGAGCAATCTGCTCAAACCGCGGGCTGCTGCGATTGCGAAGGTCCGCTTCCGAAGCTCAGAGTCGGAAGTGTAATGTCGGCTCCACGTCCGAAGTTGGCCGGCGAAAGACTGCGTTCGCCGACGAGCCAATCTTCGCAGCCCCTGCGGTTCTTGCCCTTTCGGCACTGGATACGCATTCTGACCGTATAACCAGACGACTTTCCGCCCGCCTGCATCTCGACCGGCTCAACAGGGAAGACGCCAGATGACCACTCGCCTTCGCCCAGCCGCCTTGATCCTCGGCATCGCCGTGTCAGCCAGTATCGCCTCGGCACAAGAGGCGGCGGATACCATCTACACCGGCGGGCCCATCCTCACGATCGACGACACCAGCCCGACGGCTGAAGCGGTCGCTGTTCGAGACGGTCGCATCCTTGCGGTGGGCGCGTTGGCCGATGTCAGCTCGCACCGGGGCGAGGCAACGGAGGTCTTCGATCTTGACGGTCGAACGATGCTCCCCGGCTTCGTCGACAGCCACGGGCACGTCGTGATGGGCGGATTGCAGGCGCTGTCGGCGAACCTGCTTGCCCCGCCCGATGGCGAGGTGATGGATCTCGCCAGCCTTCAGGCGGCTCTTTCGGACTGGGCCGAGGAGAACGCCGAGGTCGTCGACCAGGTGAACATGATCATCGGCTTCGGCTACGACAACGCGCAACTGGCCGAGCTGCGGCACCCGACGCGCGAGGACCTCGACGCGGTGTCGACCGAGGTTCCGATCATGATCGTGCACCAGTCCGGGCACATCGGCGTCGCCAATTCAAGGGCGCTGGAGATGGCGGGCATCGACGCCTTGTCCGAGAATCCGGCGGGCGGCGTCATCCAGCGCGACCCGGACGGCGTGCCGAACGGCGTGCTCGAGGAATACGCCTTCTTCACGGCGCTGGTGCCGCTCCTGTCTGAACTCGGTCCAGACGGCATGACCGCGTTCGCCAAGGCGGGGGCTGAAATGTGGTCGCGCTTCGGCTACACCACCGCGCAAGACGGCCGATCCTCGGGCGCGGTCGTAGAGGCGCTGAAGGCGATAGACGCGGCCGGTGATCTGCCGGTGGATGTGATCGCCTATCCCGATGCGCTGGAGTTCAAGAGACTACATCGAGGCGAACGTCTCGAAGGACTATGACGGGCGCGTCAGGGTCGGCGGCTGCAAGCTGACCATTGACGGATCACCGCAGGGGTTCACGGCGCTGAGGGACCGCCCCTACTACGATCCAGTGGGCGACTACCCGCCGGGGTATCGCGGGTACGCCTCGGTCACGATGGAGCAGATCCAGGACGCGGTCGACTGGTGCTACGAGCGCGGCCTCCAGATCATGACGCACGCCAACGGCGAGGGCGCTTCGGACATGCTGATCGCCGCCCTCGGCGCCGCGCAGGAGCAGTATGGAGACCCCGGCAACCGCCCCGTCCTGATCCACGGTCAGTTCCTGCGAGAGGACCAGGTCGACAGTTACAAGCGCCTCGGCGTGTTTCCGTCACTCTTCCCGATGCACACGTTCTATTGGGGCGACTGGCACCGCGAGCACACGGTCGGGCCGGTCAACGCGGACAATATCTCGCCCACCGGCTGGGTGCGGGAGCGGGACATGATGTTCGGCTCACACCACGACGCACCGGTGGCGTTCCCCAACTCCATGCGCATCCTGTCGGCCACCGTCACCCGCCGTACACGCTCGGGCGACATCCTGGGTCCGGATCAGCAGGTGGACGTGATGACGGCGCTCAAGGCTATGACGATCTGGCCCGCCTGGCAGCAGTTCGAGGAGGATGACAAGGGCAGCATCGAGGTCGGCAAGATCGCCGATTTCGTGATCCTGTCGGACGACCCGACCGCCGTCGACCCCGAGACTCTGGCGGACTTGTGGGTGTTGGCAACGATCAAGGACGGCAGTGTAATATACGAGGCCAAAGAGCGTGAGGACCGCGGCATGCTCAGGCAGGCGCCGTTTGCCGACCGGCAGGTCGCCCACCTGTTCCTGGACGCGCTGGGGGACGTGTTCAAACTGCTGTATTGGGACGGCCAGGGGTTCTGCCTCTACTGCAAGGTGCTCGAGCGCGGCCGGTTTCCTTGGCCGAGCGCGGGCGACGGCGCAGCGCGTCTGACCTCGGCTCAGCTGGCGATGCTGTGGGAAGGGATCGACTGGCGCCGTCCGGACTGGGGCGCGCCGCCGGCTCGGGTCGGGTAATCATCTAACTGATCTGACTTGTTTTTATGGCTTATGGGCATTGTCCGTGGTAGCCATGGGCATGTCGCCTGAACCCGCCCCGCCGCCCGATAATCTCGTCGCTCTGAAGGCGATGGTCGCGGCGCTTCAGGCCGAGAACGCCCGAATGTCGGCGACGCTGCGCGCCCATGATCAGTTGATCCGGACGCTGCGCCTGCGCATCGCCGGGCTGAAGAAGAAGGTCTTCGGCAAGTCTTCGGAGAAGATCGAGCGCGAGATCGAACAGCTCGAGCTGGCGCTGGAGGACACGCTGATCGCGGCGGCCGAAGGCGCCGCCGAGCCCATGGACGAGGACGCGACCGAGCCCTCCGCGCCCCAGGAGACGCCAGAGCGCAGGCCGCGGCGCCGCCCGCGTGTCTCGGATGCCGCCCCGCGCGAGCGCCGGGAGCTCGACCCTGGCGCCTGCTGCCCCGACTGCGGCGGCGAGCTGCGTCTTGTCGGTGAGGACGTCAGCGAGATCCTCGACATGGTCGCGGCGCAGCTGAAGGTCCTTCAGGTCGCACGGCTGAAGAAGTCCTGCCGGCGCTGCGAGAAGATCGCGCAGGAGCCCGCGCCGAGCCGCCCGATCCCGGGCAGCATGGCCGGCGCGGGCCTGTTGGCCTTCGTCCTGGTCTCCAAGTTCGACGATCACCTGCCGCTGTATCGCCTGAACGAGATCTTCGCCCGCATGGGCGCCGACATTCCGGACACCACGCTGGTCGACTGGTGCGGGCGCGCCATGAAGGTGCTGAAGCCCCTCATCGACAGGATCGACGCCGAGATCATGGCCAGCGATCTGCTGCATGCCGATGACACCCCGATCCGGGTGCTGGATCGATCCCAGAGGGACAGGGGCCTCGGCAAGGGCGTCAAGAAAGGTCGGATCTGGGCCTATGTTCGCGACCAGCGGCCATGGGCAGGGAAGGCGCCGCCTGGGGCGGTCTACCGGTTCGCCCCAGACTGGAAGGAAGAGCACGTGCGCGAGCACCTCGGCCGGACCACGGGTATCCTGCAGGCCGACGGCTACAAGGGCTACGCCAAGCTCTACGCGTCCACGCCCGGCGGCGACGCGCCCCTTCGCGAGGCCGCGTGTTGGGCGCATCTGCGCCGTGACTTCCACGACGTCTGGACCGTGACGAAATCCGAGATCGCCCAGGAGGCGCTGCATCGCATCGGCGCGCTTTACGACATCGAACGCGCCATCACCGGGTAGACCGCCGAGATCCGGGTGGCGGCACGTCAGGAACACAGCAAACCCAAGGTCGAGGCCTTCCGCGCCTGGGCCGAGCAGCAGCTGACGCGCATCCCCGGCAAGAGCGATCTGGCCAAAGCCTTTCGTTACGGGCTCAGCCGCTGGCCCGCCTTCTGCCTGTTCCTCGAGCCGACAAGGCAGGGCGGACAGGCCGCGAAGAAGCCCAGAACCTGGCCGCGCCGCAGTTTCCGGCGAAGCCCGACCGAACCGTCCTCCCGGACCCCGTGGACCTGAAAGACGCTCTTCGCGAGATCAATGCCGATGGTGGTAATCTCTTCCATGGATGGCTCCCTCGATGGGTCTCTGACGGCACCCAATGTGGCACATTACGATGCCGGGAGCGGGAGCCATCCACCCCAGCCTCATGGCGGCGCCATGGCGAACTGCTGGAGACCAACGACGAATGGGCCGTGGCGCGCCGGTACATGTCGCTTGAAAGCCTCGCCCGCGTCACAGACAATCCAAACATCAGGCTGCCCGCCGTGGCGTCCTGATCAAGCTCGGACCTTTCCGAAGGCCGGCGCTCCTACACCACTTAGCGTAATCGCCACGCCCCCATCTGCGGCTTCCGCCGTTGCAGGATGGGTCATACCGGCGAGCCGTCCACCTGACTCGGGAAGATGCTTTGCGCGCGCTGCGTGGCGTGATTCCTGTCTCCACCAGATGCGGGGATGGCATGGGCAAGGCACTCAAGATCAGGGACGAGCTGTCGGCGGAATTGCTGCGGGGGGAGGCTCGCCGCGAGAAGGACGGGCGGGCGGCGGCGCGGATGTACGCGATCGCGCACGCGCTCGAGGGCCTAAGCCGGGCGGAGGCGGCGCGGCTTGCCGGCATGGAGCGGCAGGCGCTGCGAGACGCGGTGGTGCGCTACAATGCGGAGGGGCTGGCGGGGCTTCACGACCGGCCGAAGGGGCGTCCGCGGCGACGGCTCGATGCGAACGAGGAGGCGGCGCTCGTGGCCGCGATCGAGCGCGGGCCGGACCCCGACGTGGACGCCTGTTGCGCCTGGACGCGGGCCGATCTCTGCCGCTGGCTGGAGGCCGAGTTCGGCAAGTCCTACCACCCGTCGAGCATGAGCCGAGTGCTGAGAAGGCTCGGCTTCTCGCGCCAGAAGGCGCGGCCCTTCCACCCGAAGACGGACCCGGAGGCGCAGGCGGCGTTCAAAAAGGGGGGCTTGCCGACCAGGTAGCCGCCGTCGCGGCGCAGCATCCCGACAAGCGGATTGAGCTGTGGTTTTCCGACGAGGCCCGGATCGGCAACAAGGGCCGGGTCTGCCACCGCTGGTGGCGGCGGGGCGAGCGCCCGCCGGGCGTGCAACAGCTCGGCTACCTCTGGGCCTACATCTTCACCGCGATCCGGCCGGCGACGGGCGAGGACGTCACGCTCGTGCTGCCGGCCGTGAACACCGCCGCGATGCAGGTCTTCCTCGACCATGTCGCCGCCTCCCGCCCGGCGGATGCGCATCTCGTGATGGTGCTCGACGGCGCCGGCTGGCACGTGAGCCGCGACCTCGTCGTGCCGCCCGGCATCACCCTCGTCGTCCTGCCGCCCTACAGTCCCGAGCTCAACCCGGTCGAGCGCGTCTGGCTTTACCTGCGCGAGCGCTTCCTGTCGCTGCGCCTCCTCCACTCCACCGACGCCATCGTCGATGCGTGCTGCGACGCCTGGATGCGCCTCGTCGCCGAACCGACAGGATCAAGTCCCTCTGCGGCTACCCGTGGATAGAGAAGGTCGCTTCATAGAGTTGCCGGTATCAGTCGCTCCGGCGCTTGGCCGGAGCCTGAGCAGGGAGAATAGGATGGGAATGTTTGCAGCGCTGGACGTGTCGCAGGAGGAGACGGCGATTTGTGTAGTGCGGCAGGATGGGGCGCTCGTGGCCGAAGCGAAGGTGCCGACCTGTCCGAATGCGATTGCCGACTGGCTGGCGGGCCGGACCGATGACCTTGAACAGGTCGGCATGGAGACCGGCCCGCTGGCTGTCTGGCTCTGGAACGCATTGACGGAGCGGCAGGTGCCGATCGTCTGCATGGATGCGCGCCACGCCAGTGGCGTTCTGAGGATGATGCCGAACAAGACCGACCGGCATGATGCCCGCGGCCTCGCCCAGATCGTGCGCACCGGGTGGTTCAAGACCGCGCAGATCAAGAGTGATGATGCCTATGTCAACCGGGCATTGCTGACGGCACGCGAGGCGCTGGTTGGCATGCGCGTCAGGCTCGAGAACGAGATCAGGGGACTGCTGAAGACCTTCGGCGTGATGTTCGGCAAGCGGGTTGGCGGGTTCAAGCGCCGGGCCGAGGAGATCATCGAAGGCGAACTGGCGGTCGCCCCCGAACTCGTGCCGATCTTCGAGGCTCTGATGCAGGCCAGGCGCGACATCCTGGCTCGGATTGCCGTGCTCGACAGCCGGGTCCGGGCAATCGCCAGGCGCCACGCGACCGTCCGTCTGCTGATGACCGCGCCCGGCGTCGGACCGATCACCGCACTGGCGGTCGTCGCAGCCTTCGACGATGCCTCACGCTTCCGCCGGTCATCCAGCGCGGGAGCCTATCTGGGACTGACGCCAAGGCGATACGAGTCCGGTGAGGTCAGCAGGAACGGCCGGGTCTCCAAGCGCGGGGACAGGTTCACCAGGAAATGCCTGTTCGAGGCGGCGAATGCGATCTTCTGTCGAAACCTCGGCGGTCCTCGCTTGCGCGACTGGGCAAAGGCGATTGCCGAGAGAACCGGACCGCGCAAGGCCAAGGTCGCGTTGGCGCGGAAGCTGGCCGTGATCCTGCACGCCATGTGGCGCACGAACACACCCTTCCGGGAGGCGGCGATGGCATAGGCACAGAAAGAGAAAAGACGCTGATCTTCAGCGCGTCGGAATGCGTCCAGCCGGGACGCGCGGCGAGGGTGAGATCGCTCCCCGGGATGCGGCAACGACCGCGCACACCACTTCGATCCACCCGACCCTGAACGCAAACATGCGGCGTCCAAGCGATGACCGCGGAGAGAACCCCAGAGCCCGGCACGCAGGATGAAGCCCAGATGGATCAGCTCTTGACCAAGGCGATTAGAGAACGTCCCGGGGCACGATCAGGCCGAACAGCGAGAACCGTTGCGCCTGGTTCTTCGCCAGCCCACTGTAGCCGAACTGACACTTCACCACCCGGAACGGTTGCTCGACCTTGGCCTGCGGGCTAGCGACGATCCGGTCGATGCGCGCATCGATAGGGTGCAGCCTGCCGCGTTTCGGCGCCTCGCGCAGCTGAAGCGTGAAGAAAACGATCCAGTGGATCGTTTTAGCGCCGAACGCCCCAGATCTTGCCCCGGGAGCGGAATGCCGCCTCCCGCTCGCCGCTGAGATGACCCTTTTCGCCGAACACCGCCTGCTCGTCGCCGTGCGAAGCGGGTCGTCGAACTTCCGGCTGTCGTGCACCTTGGCGGTGCTGGTTTCCAACATGTGCATCGCGCCGCTGTCGAGGTCGACGCCGACATTCGCCTTCATGCCAAAGTACCAGGCGTTGCCGTTCTTCGTGCTGGTCATCTCCGGTTCGCGAGCGCCCTGCCTGTTCTTCGTCGACCTCGGCGCGTCGATCAGGGTCGCATCCACCAGCGTGCCCTCGCGCATCAGGTTGGCCCGCGCGCGCAGACAGCTGTTGATCGCCTCGAAGATCACACCTGTCGGCTCGTGCCGCTCCAGCAGATGGCGGAAGTTGAGGATCGTGGTTTCGTCCGTGATGGCGTCAGTCGACGAACCGGCGCATCGCGTCGCTGTCGTAGAGCGCCTCCTCCGCTGCCGGGTCCGACACTGCGTACCGTTGCTGGAGGCAGCAGACCCGGAGCATGACCTCCGGCGGCATCGGCGGCCGCCCGCCCTTCGGCCCGGCCTTCGGGTAGTGCGGCTCGATCGGAGTCGCCAGACGCGACCACGGCACCACCGCTTCCATCTCGGCGAAAAACTTCTCGCGCCGCGGGCGCTTCCTCTTTCCGTCCTAGGGCAGCAAGGCGAGGGTGGTACCGCCTTTCGGTGGCTCAGGCCGTCCCAGATCATCATGGGGCGCAAGAGGTCATGAACGTCCGCGCCGTGCATCCTCCTGCCTCTGATTATTTTGCTCCAGAGACTTGCAGATGGCTATGCTTTACTCCGACCGTCCGAGCCGACGTTTCGACAGGCCGCACCGAAGGTGTCGGCACAGCTCCCGGTCAGTGAAAATGCACTCCGTCCTCAGACTGCCTGGAAGCCGCTCAGGACGCTCTCGAGGTTCCGCGACAGGTCCTCCGAAAGGTATCCGCCTTCCTGAACGAAGAGCGTCGGCAGTCCCAGTGCCCCGATCGCAGCGCCGATACTTGAGAACCCCCCGGTCGTCACTGCGAGGCCATGGAAAGGGTCGTTCTCGTGCGCATCTAAGCCGAGCGCCACGACTATGATGTCGGCGCCGAACGCGCTGACACGCTCGAGCGCCGTGTCCAAGGTGCGGAGGTAGGCGTCGTCGCCGGTATCGCGAGCGAGAGGCAGGTTGAGGTTCGCGCCGACGCCGTCGCCCTCCCCCCGCTCGTGCGCGTGCCCCCAGAAGAACGGATAGAAGCGCGCAGGGTCGGCATGGATCGAGACCGTGAGGACGTCGCCGCGGCGGTAGAAAATGCCTTGGGTTCCGTTGCCGTGGTGAACGTCGACGTCGAGGATCGCGGGGCGCAGGCCCGCCCGCAGCAGGCGCTGGGCCGCGATGGCGGCATTGCAGAGAAAGCAGAAGCCGCCGGCGAGATCGGCGAAGGCATGGTGCCCGGGCGGGCGGCAGAGCGCGTAGGCCGCACGCGCGCCGCCGGCGACGACGTCGGCCCCTGCGATGGCGGTTTGAGCCGACCAATAGGCGGCCTCCCACGTGCCCTCGGCGATCGGGCAGGCGGTGTCGGCCTGGTGGTAGCCGGCCTGGCCGACGGCGGATTTCGGGTAGCCGTCGCTGCGATTGGCGGGGTGGATGTTGGGGATCACCTCCTCGCCCGCCCCTTCGATGCGGCGCCAGCGGGTGTAGATGTTGCGCAGGAACGTCAGGTACTCGGCACTGTGGACCGCGGCGATCGGGCCGAGCCCGGCGTCGGGGGGCGCCGCGAATGCACAACTGGCGGCGCACGCGCCCTCGGTCAGGCGGCGGATGCGCTCAGGCTGTTCAGGGCTTGGCCGGATGACTCCGTTCGCCATGAAATGCTTGGGGTCGTGCCGCCACTGGCGCTCGTCGAAGATCGCTCTCATGCCTCATCCATGAGGCTGACGAAGTGCTGTTGGTCAAGCAACATGAGCCGTTCCTCTATCTCTTCGGTGAAGCCGATGCGCTCGTAGAACCTGCGCGCCCGGATATTGTCGTGGTAGACGGCCAGCCGCAGGAAGCGCGCGTCCCATCGCACCCCGGCGTCCCGTGCCGCTTCCTGCAGCAGGCGCTTGCCCAGACGGTCGCCCCGCCGGTGCGACGCGACCCAGAGGTCGGAGACGTAGAGGCCGGCCGCGCCACGCCTGGTCGAGAAGACAGGGGAATAGAGCGCCGCGCCAACGATGTCCTCCCCCGTCTCCGCGAGGACCGCGCGGACCGCCGACCCCTCGCCCGAACAGGCCGCCGCGAGCGTCTCGTCCGTCGCGAGGTGGTCGTCTCCGAGATCCTCGGACAGCTTTGCCAGCGCGTCGTTCAGCCGTGCCGCGTCAGCGCGCCCGGCCGTCCTTATCCGCACCTCGCTCATCAGATCGCGGTCCGGTCGGCGCCCTTGAGGTGGAGCAGCGCACGGGCGTCTTCGGGCGTCGCCACCTCGCGGCCGAGTTCCTCGACGATGCGGCGGATCTTGGCGACCTGCTCGGCGTTGTCGCGGGCGAGCCGGCCGCGCGCGATCATCAGGCTGTCTTCCAGCCCGACGCGGACATGTCCGCCCATAGCCGCAGCCATCGTCGCGAGCGGCATCTGGTGTCGCCCCGCCGCCAGCACCGAGAACGCGTAGTCCGCGCCGAAGAGCTTGTCGGCCATCCGCTTCATGTGTCCGAGGTTCTCCGGGTCAGCGCCGATGCCGCCCAGCACGCCGAAGACGAACTGGATGAAGAAGGGCGGCTCGACCATGCCGCGGTCGGCGAAGTGACGCAGCATGTAGAGGTGGCTGACATCGTAGCACTCGAACTCGAACCTCGCACCGCGCTCCTGCCCCATCTCGGTTAGGATGCGGGTGATGTCGCGAGGGGTGTTCTTGAAGACGAGGTCGTCGCTGTCTTCGAGGAACGGCTTCTCCCAAGGGTGCTTCCACTCTGTGATCTTCTCGGCCGCCGGATAGAGCGCGAAGTTCATCGAGCCCATGTTGAGCGAGCACATCTCGGGCTCGACCCGCTTGGGCGCGGCCAGCCGCTGGTCGAGCGTCATCTTGGCGTTGCCACCGGTCGTGATGTTGAGCACCGCCTCGCAGCCCTGCTTGAGCCGCGGCAGGAACGCCATGAAGTGCGCAGGGTCGGCCGAGGGTCGCCCGTCCTCGGGATCGCGGGCGTGCAGGTGCAGGATCGCAGCGCCGGCCTCGGCGGCGGCGAGCGCCTGTTCGGTGATCTCGTTCGGCGTCACTGGCAGGTGCGGCGACATCGACGGCGTGTGTATCGACCCGGTGATCGCGCAGGTGATGACGATCTTGGACACGTCAGCCCGCCTTGGCGAGCGCCGGGGCGATCTCGTCCGCGAACTGCGTCAGCGACTGGTCGAGCACCGCCTCGATCTCGTCGAGATGGGTGTCGGTGACGATCATCGGCGGGCAGACGAGGATGTGGTCGCCCGAGCGGCCGCCGCGGGTCCGGCGGGAGTAGACGATCAGGCCGTTCTCATAGGCGATCTCGACGAAGCGGTCGTGCGCGTTCAGCTCGCGCGGCAGCGGCGCCTTGGTGCGGCGGTCGGCCATGAACTCGAACGCGAGCAGCAGGCCCATGCCGCGCACGTCGCCGACGATCGCGTGCCGCTGCATCAGCCGCTCCAGCCGGCGCTTCAGCTCGGCGCCCGCGCGTGGCGGCGTTGGCGCAGAGGTCCTGGCGCTCGATCTCGTCGATCACGGCGAGCCCCTGCGGCGCAGGCGAGCGGGTTGCCGGCATAGGTGAAGCCGTGCAGGAAGCCGCCGGCATCGAGCACCGGCTCGACGATCGCGCTCGTGCGCGACCATCGCGCCGAGCGGCATGTAGCCGGCGGCGAAGCCCTTGGAGAGCACCAGGATGTCCGGCGCCACGCCCCAATGGTCGCCGGCGAGGAAGCGCCCGGTCCGCCCGGCGCCGGTCATCACCTCGTCGTGGATCAGCAGCACGCCGTGGCGGTCGCAGATCTCGCGGATGCGCCTCATGTAGCCCCTGGGCGGCACCAGCGCGCCGGTCGAGGCGCCGCCGACCGGCTCGACGATGAAGGCGAGCACCGTCTCCGGCCCCTCCTCGACGATCCGCGCCTCGAGCATGTCGGCGTAGTGGCGGCCGGTCGCCTCGTCCTCGGGGTCGAGCCCGTCGAGGTAGGCGCGCGGCGCGGGGATCTTCGGCATCGGCCGCATCATCGGGTCGAACGGCGCCGAGAGCGGCGTGTAGCCGGTGACGGCCAGCGCCCCGAGCGTGCAGCCGTGGTAGGAGGGCATCCGCGAGATGACCTTCCACCGCTGCGCCTGCTCCGACGGCGATCGCGTACTGGCGGGCGAGCTTCATCGCGCTCTCCACCGCCTCGGACCCGCCGGAGACGAAGAACACCCGGTCCAGCCCCTCGGGCGACAGCGCGGCGGTCTTGGCCGCCAGCCGCTCGGCCGGCTCGGTCTCGAAGTGCAGGCGGTAGCCGAAGGTGGACTTCTCCATCTGTCCGCGCATCGCCTCCAGCACCGCCTCGTTGCCGTGGCCGATGTTGCAGACCATCGCGCCCGACGAGCCGTCGAGGTAGCGCTTGCCGTCGACGTCCCACATGTAGACGCCGCGCGCCTGGTCGAGCATCGGGCGGCGCCGCCGCGTCTGGTAGAAGAGGTGGCTCCTCGCGGCCATCATGCAGCCTCCGGCAATGCCGCGCAGTCCCTCGGGCGCAGGGCGAGCGCGACTCTCTCGCCCTCCCGGAACGGGCGCTCGTCGATCATGTTGATGGCCTGGAACTGGGTGTCGCCGACGCGGACGAAGTAGCGGACGGCCTGGCCCTGGTAGTCCACCGTCTCCACCGTTCCGTCGACGCTGGCGCAGCCATCGGGGACGGCGCCAGGCCGGGTCAGCAGCAGCTTTTCCGCGCGGATGACAAGCTTTGCCTTGCCGGCGCCGCCGACATGCGGCGCCTTCTCGGCCGGGATCGCCAGCCGGCCGAAGCCCGGCGCGTCGAGCGCGAGCTCGCCGTTGCTGCGCCCCTCGACCTCGGCGGGCAGGATGTTGGAGGCACCGAGGAAGCGGGCGACGAATTCGCTCGCCGGCGTGTCGTAGACCTCGGCCGGCGGCCCGACCTGCTCGACCCGGCCGTCCGACATCACGACGATCTGGTCCGACATCGCCAGCGCCTCGGACTGGTCGTGGGTGACGAAGATGGTGGTGACCTTGACCCGGTCCTGGATGCGCTTGAGCTCCACCCGCATGTCCTCGCGCAGGTTGGCGTCGAGGGCCGAGAGCGGCTCGTCGAGCAGCAGCACGTCGGGCTCGATCACCAGCGCGCGGGCCAGCGCGATGCGCTGCTGCTGGCCGCCGGACAGCTCCTTGGGGTAGCGATCGCCGACATGCGGCAGCTGCACCAGCTCCAGCGCCTGCGCCACCCGCTTCTCGGCCTCGGCCTTGGGCACGTCGCGATAGCGCAGGCCGAAGCCCACGTTCTCGGCCACCGTCTTGTGCGGAAACAGCGCGTAGTTCTGGAACACGATGCCGAGGTTGCGCTTGTGGATCGGCACATCGTTGACGCGCTTGCCCTTGATCGCGATCTCGCCCTCGGTCGGGTCGAGCAGCCCCGCGACCATCCTGAGCGTCGTGGTCTTGCCGCAGCCGGACGGCCCGAGCAGCGTCACGAAGCCGCCGTCGGCGATGTCGAGCGACATCGGGTGGACGGCGGTGAAGCTGCCGAACCGCTTGACGATGTCGGTGAGGGTGACGGCGCTCATCAATCTGCTCCGCTGGTGGGAAGGCGCCGCGCATCCGGTGACGCGCGGCGTGGATGGAAAGGCTCAGAAGCCCTTCTGCACGCGGCCGAAGGTCTGTGACCATTCCTGCTCGTGGCCGTTCCAATAGGCCGGGTCCGCGAAGGTCAGACCGTCGAGCGTGCCGGTCGGGTCGAAGGCCGGCAAGGTCCTGACCCGCTCGGTCAGCTCGAGCTTGGTCGGGTCCAGCGCAGGGGGGTAGTTCTGCCCCTCGGCGACCGCGATCGATACTTCCGGTTCCAGCATGAAGTTCAGGAGCTCCTCGCAGGCCTCCAGCGGCGAGCCCTTGAGGACGAACATGCATTCCTGCCAGCCGAAGCCGTTCGGCGGGTCGACGTAGCCGATGTTGTGGCCCTGGTCCTGCAGCGCGTAGATCCGGCCCGGACCAGCCCTCGGTCACGTAGATCTCGCCCTCCGCCAGCAGGCTCATCAGCTCGGCGCCCGAGGTCCAGTACTTGAGCGCCAGGTCGCGGTGGGTGCGGATTGCGTCCCACACGGCGTCCATGTCCTGAATGTCGTTCGGGTCCTGCCCGGTCTGCAGCGCGGCCATCCAGATCCGGGTGCGCCAGTCGCTCCAGCCGCCGATCTTGCCCTTGTAGGCCTCGTCGATCAGCAGGCTCGCCCCCTTCTCCTGCGCCTCCTCGTCCGAGATGACGTCCCGGTTGTAGGCGATGCCGGTGGTGCCGTAGTCGTAGGGCACCGCCGACAGCTTGCCGTCGGAGTAGTTCGCCAGGACATCAATCAGCTTCGGAATGACGTACTCGAGGTTCGGGATATTCTCGCGGTTGAGTTCGCTGTTGTAGCCGAGGTCGGTGTAGCGCGCGTAGTCGAAGACGCCCGACAGGTGCGCGATGTTGTACTCGCCCGGCTGGCTCGCCTTGACGCGGCTGAGGTACTCGTCGGCGCCGCCGAAGGTGCCGTCGACGACGGTGATGCCGGTCTCCTCCTCGAACGGGTTGAACGCCAGCTCGCGGAAGGCCTCCGAGACGACGCCGCCCCAGCCGTCGAACCGCACCTCCAGCACCTCCTGCGCGCGGGCGTACTTCGCGAACGGCGTCTGCACGCCGTAGGCCAGACCCGCGGCGCCAAGCAGGCCCAGGAAGCTGCGCCGCTCCAGGTCGCCGTTCAGGTAGCGCTCGCGGAGGCGTTCGTAGCGTTTCGTATCGTCCATGGCTCTCTCCTTGTTGGGCTGGCGGCTCTCAGCCGCTCTTGGTCGACATGCGTCGCATGATGGCGAGCCCCAGCAGGGGCAGGCCCACGGTCAGAAGGATCATCACCGTCCCCAGCGCGTTGATCTCGGGCGAGATCGAATTGCGCAGCATCGCGAAGATCTGCGTCGGCACCGTCTCCACGCCGCCCGGCTTCCAGAACAGCGTCCCGGTGATGTCGTCGAAGCTGATCGTGAACGCGAAGAGCGCGCCGGCCAGCACCGCCGGCAGCATCAGGGGCAGCGTCACGGAGAAGAAAGTCTGGATCGGCGAGGCGCCGAGACTCAGCGCGGCCTCCTCGATGTCGCGCTTGATCGAGACAAGGCGCGCCTGCACCACGAGGATGACGAAGGGCAGCGTGAAGATGACGTGCCCGAAGAGCAGCAGCGTGAAGCTCTTGTTGATCGACAGGAAGTTCAGGAACAGGAGCAGAGCAACCGCCAGCACCACCTCGGGCACCAGGATCGGCGCGATCAGCGCGGTCGAGATCAGGTTGGCGCCGGGCACGCGGTAGCGGACCAGCGCCAGGCTCGCCAGCACGCCGATCGTCGTGGAGATGACGGCCGTCAGCAGGCCCAGCACGATCGAGACGCGGAACGCGCGCAGGATCGCCTCGTTCTGCGCCAACTCGACGAACCAGCGGAACGAGAGGCCGGTCATCGGAAAGCTGCCGAACTGGCTGGCGTTGAAGCTGAGCAGCACGACGACCGCCACCGGCAGGAACATGAAGAGGTAGACCAGCAGCGTCCAGATGCGCACCAGCGTCCAGCCCATCAGCCCAGCCCCTTCATCAGCTGCGCCATCCCGAGGTAGCGGTTGTAGATCAGCACCAGCACCATCAGCACCGCGAGCAGCATCAGCGACAGTGCCGAGCCCAGCGGCCAGTTGAGCTGCGTGATGATCGCCTCGAAGACGAGGTTCGCGAACATCGCGTCGGTCGGCCCGCCCAGCACCAGCGGCGTGATGTAGGTGCCCGCCGCCAGCACGAAGCAGAGCAGCCCGCCGGCGGCGAGGCCCGGCAGCGACAAGGGCAGCGTCACCTGCAGGAACGTCTGCCAGCGGGTCGCGCCGAGCGAGTTGGCGGCGTCCTCGAGATTGCGGTCGATACCGTCTAGGCTGACGAAGACGTTCAGCACCATGAACGGCAGCAGGAAGTGAACGAGACCCAGGATCACCGTCGTCTGATTGTAGAGCATCTGGATCGGCTCGGAGATGATGCCGAGGGTCAGCAGGATCGAGTTCACGGCGCCCGAGACGCCGAGGATGTTGATCCAGCTCATCGTGCGGATGATGTAGCTGATCCAGAACGGCAGCATCAGAAGCAGGAGCAGCAGCGCCTTGTTCCCCCGCGCCCGTGCGATGTAGTACGCCGCCGGATAGCCCATCAGCGCGCAGACGACCGTCGTGATCGCCGCGATCTTCAGCGTTTGCCACAGGATGTAGCGGTAGAACGGGTCGAAGAGCGCCGCGCGCCAGTTGTCGAGATAGAACCCGACCTCGTCGGCGCCGGTCGCGGTCCTCAGCCAGAACGAGTAGATGGCGATGAAGACCAGCGGCACGAACAGCAGCAGCGTAACCGCAATGAGTGCGGGCGAGAGCAGGATCCAGGGCGCACGGGCCTCTCGGGCTTCGACGGACATCGCTCACCGTGTTCGGCAGGAGTTGCGCGCAGCCTGTCGTGATGCCAGTCATTGATCCAATAGATAATGAAAATCATCACTATAGATTCAGACTATGAGCGCCCCCGATCCCCACGTTCTGACGCCCGAGCGGATGATGCGCGAGCTCGACTGGAACCTGCTGCGCACCTTCGTCGTCCTTGCAGAGTCCGGATCCGTGACCGAGGCAGCGCTGCGGCTGCGGCTCAAGCAGCCCACGGTCTCGACAGCCCTCAAAAGACTGGAAGACCGGCTGGGAAAGCGTCTGATCGACCGCGGCCCCGGCCGATATCGGCTTACCGAGGCAGGTCATTTGCTGCACCGCGAAGCGGTCGAGATCCAGGGGTCTATCCTGCGCCTCTCGACGCTGATGCGGGACGTCACGGACGACGTGCAGGGCCTTGTTCGCCTCGCCGTGGCGAGCCATGTGATCTGCCCGGTCTTCGACGAAGCGCTCTCGCGGTTTCACGAGGCACACCCGAGGGCGACGGTGACGATCGACGTCGTGCCGAGCCGGGAAGCGCTCGAGGCGGTGACGGCCCGCAGCGCGAGCTTGGCCATCTGCCTCGTCCAAAGCCGCAACCCAAGGCTGGAATACCGCCGACTGTATCGGGAGTTCTTCGGATTGTTCTGCGGGCCACGGCATCCGCTGTTCGGCCGCGAGGACCTGACGCTGAACGACCTCGCCGGTCACTCGTCGGTGAGCTTCGAGACCGACCGGCTGGAGGATGTGCTGCGCCCGGTGACCCTGATGCGGGCCGAGGCCAAGCTCGGCGATCGCATCGTCGGCACCTCGAGCCATCTCGAGGAAGTGCGACGGATGATCGTCGCCGGGTTGGGGATCGGGCCGTTGCCGCTCCACGTCGCACGCCCCGACGTGGAGGCCGGCCTGCTATGGCAACTGCCCCCGTTCGAGCGGACGCCCGAGATCGATGTCCACGTCGTCTGGAACCCCAAGGCGCGACTGAACCGGGCCGAAGATGCCATGCTGAAGATCCTTCAGGATCGAATCGAAGCCGTACCGATGAGCGACAGAACCTATCGCTAGCCGACTGAGCGTCCATCGATGCGCGCCAACCGCTTGTACGGATCGCCTTGTTGAGTTCGCCTCCAAGGATCAGGACCCGAGAACGGGCGCCGTCACCTCTGAGCGAGCGGTCTCGTCCGGCACTGCCAGGTGAACGTCACCTCCGAGCTGACATGACTTCTTGCCACAGACCAAGCATTTGCGAGAAATCGACTGTCCATGAAGGGCAGACCCTTCGGCAACCACAGCAGCGGCCTCAGTTATCTCTTGCACAGCCGATTTTGCCGCCGTTTCCGCGTCCGCTGCCTGCGCCGCTGCCATCGCTGCCGCCTTCGTTCACTTTCCCCTCCCGCATTGTCCGAGTGGTGGACCGCGATGCCGGGGTGGAGTAGCTACGCTGGAAAACCCGCCGCGTGGCGCGAATCCACCGGCACGATCGAGCAGAGCAGCAGGACAGGCGCGTGCAGTCACACGAAGCCGAAGATCGCCGTGCCGGCAGCGTGGCGGCGAAAGCATTCCAGATCCGCGGTCGATTCTTCACCGCGCTCGCATTGCGCGTCGCGACGCGGCCTGACGAGGCGTTCATGGCAGCGCTCGACGCGCAACTGCGGCTGACCCCGCAGTTCTTCGCCGATGCGCCGGTCGTCATTGATCTACAGCATGCCCCTGCGCTGGAGCAGCGCGGCGACCTCGTCCGTCTGATCGACGAGCTACGGAAACGAAAGCTCTCGGTCTTCGGCGTCCAGAACGGGACGGAGGAGCAAACGGCGGCTGCGGTCGCCGCTGGGCTCATAGCGCTCTCGGGGGGGCGCGATGTTCCCGCCAGGAGTGCCCAGCGGCACGGCGAGACGAAAGAGATTGCCCCCGCCGAGACGCAGGCGCCGCAGAACCGGCTGATTACCGAACCCGTCCGCTCCGGCCAGACCGTCTTCGCCGACCGCGGCGACCTTGTGGTCGTCGCGCCCGTCGGTTCCGGCGCCGAACTGATCGCGTCCGGTAACATCCACGTCTACGGCCCCCTGCGCGGCCGGGCGTTGGCCGGCGTCAACGGTGACACGAGCGCGCGTATCTTCTGCCAGAGCCTCGACGCCGACCTTCTCGCCGTCGCCGGCGTCTACCGGACCAGCGAGACGCTCGGGCCCGACATCCGCAAGAAGGGCGTGCAGGTCTTCCTCGAGGGCGAAGACCTGAAGGTCGTGCCCCTCGGTCATCATTCCCGGGACAGGAGTACTACGTGAGCAAGATCATCGTCGTGACCTCAGGCAAGGGCGGGGTCGGCAAGACCACTTCCGCCGCCGCCATCAGCGCCGGCCTCGCGATGCGCGGGCACAAGACAGTGGTTATCGATTTCGACGTCGGGTTGCGCAATCTCGATCTGATCATGGGCTGTGAGCGGCGCGTCGTCTTCGACTTCATCAACGTCATCCAGGGCGACGCCAAGCTGAAGCAGGCGTTGATCAAGGATCGCCGGCTCGAGACCCTGTCGATCCTTCCGACCTCGCAGACCCGCGACAAGGACGCGCTGACGCAGGACGGCGTGGAACGGGTCCTGAACGAGCTCCGAGAGGAGTTCGACTACGTCATCTGTGACAGTCCGGCGGGCATCGAGCGGGGAGCGCAGCTCGCGATGTACTTCGCCGACGAGGCAGTGGTCGTGACGAACCCTGAGGTGTCGTCGGTCCGGGACAGTGACCGGGTGCTCGGCTTGCTCAACAGCCGGACGCGCCGTGCCGAGCAGGCGGGGTCGGAGCCGGTCAAGCCGCACGCCCTGATCACGCGCTACGACGCGGACCGGATCGCCAGGGGCGAGATGATGACGGTCGAGGACGTCCTCGAGATCCTCGCGATCCCGCTCCTCGGCGTCATACCCGAGAGCCAGGCCGTGCTGCGCGCGTCGAACGTGGGCATGCCCGTTGTCCTCGACGAGCCCTCGCGCGCCGGAAAGGCCTACGAGGAGGCGGTGGCGCGCTTGACGGGCGAGCAGATGGAGATGCGCATCGAGTTCTGAGAACAGGCCCGGCTTCTTCCAGCGGCTCTTCAAGAGGACGGCGTGAACATGTTCGGATTTTCGCTGCGGCCCCGCAAGGCGAACACTGCGCAGATGGCCAAGGAGCGCCTTCAGATTCTGCTGGCGCACGAGCGGAGCGGCGGTGGGGCCGGCCCGGATCGACTGCCGCTCCTGCAGCGCGAGATCCTCGAGGTGATCAAGCGGCACATGCAGATCGACAGCGACGCGGTGGACATCAGGATGGAACGCGGTGACGAGCTTTCTCGAACTCGAGATAAATATCGACCTGCCGAGTGCCCAGTCCGTGCCCTCCGACGTCAGGTAGTTGAACGAGATCAACGGCGCACGAACGCCGAGGTCGCACTTCGCGACGGTACGAGAAGCGCTGGAGCGCTTTGAGAAGTTGGGAGTTCTGCACCTCCGCAGAGCTCACGTGTGCCGCCGGCTCGACCTGATCGACGGCCGTTTCAGCGCCGACAGCCAAGCTGCGGGGCGCGCCTGGCGCGCCGCAGCACGTGGCCGCCAAGATAGAAGCGCGGTTTGCGCCACCGCCGCGAAGCGTTTGTCCTTTGGGCCGATACGACCCTCCGTGAAGTCGAGCACAAAGCTGTCATCGACCTTACCCGCCTTCAGGCCCGCGAAGATGTCGTTGAGCGGCGCCCGTCGGATCTACGACCAACCCGTCGGCACAGAATAGCGCCTCATCCAGGTCGCGCCACGTGCCGATGATGGAGCCGCGGACCGGGATCCGCCGAGGGAACTTCTCCCGGCAGTAGGCCACAAGGTCGACTGTACCTGCCTCCGCGTCGTTTCCACGACCTTCGCAAAGGCGATTCGCGAAAGGGCCCGTCGCAGGCAAACCGCGCCCGCCACCTCAACTCGCCGCGCGAATTTTCTCCACCACATCCGTCTCACGAGCCTCGATCGACAGATCCACGCCCGCCTTCTGCGCCAACTCTACCTCTGATGCCGCGATGTCGAGCGCCGCGTCCCGCAGCCCTGTGGACCTGGCGTGTTGCACCGCCACGTGCTCGCCGGCCGCGCCTCGAACTCCTCCAGTCCCTCGCAGGTGGAATGCAGGCGTAGAGCGTCGGCGCGATCTTGGCGACGCTGTGCATCAGGCGCGGTGCAAAAGGTTGTGCGAGGTGCACGAACCGCTTGCGCGCTGATGCGCCTCAAATCGTCCCGTCTCCGCGGCGGTTCAAGCGCGCCCAAAGCGGCCACCATGGGCCCTCCTGCTCCGGCGTTTCCGCCTGCCACATCTCCCGGTCGGCGTATACGCCACCATCGTGCTGTTCGGCCGCGAAGTGGCGGTGCGGAGAACTGGGCCCGGAGTCGACGCCAGTATTGTGGCCGCCACGCCATCTGGTCGGCGCGGAGGCAGCCCTGCTCCGACATAAAGCCCTCGAGGAACGTGACCTGGCTCTCGCGCAGGCGCAGGCGCAGGCGCAGGCGTTGATGCCGACCATCCGCATGAGGCCACCGGCGGCCGCCTAGCGGCCGGCGCTGCGATCGCTTGCTTGCCGCACGAGAAGCGCCGCCGCCTGTAGGTGCCGCTCGACGACTGCCTCAATGCCCTGCAGCCCTCTATCGCGCACCTGATTATGACGCGGTCGGCACTGCACCGTGGTCGTGTCCCGGCACATGGTGTAGGAGGTCGCGCGCGGAGCCCTTGGCGTAGCGCAGCGGTCGGCCGGGGGTGACGCTGGCGGCCATCGCCGGTCTTCGGAGAAGGTTCGGGTTTGCGTGACCTGGAACCGGAACGGAGACGACGATGACCGACGAAAGAATGGCGCTGATCGAGCTGGTTGAGAAGCAGGTCGACGGCGACCTCGTGCGTGAGATGCTGGCCTTCGCGGCCGAGCGCATCATGGAGTTGGAGGTCGAGGCGCGCACGGGCGCGGCGAAGGGTGCGCGTTCGCCCCTGCGCGAGGCCCAACGGAACGGATGCCGCGACCGCGATTGGGACACCCGCGCCGGCCGGATCGCGCTGGAAATCCCGAAGCTGCGCGAGACCGCCAGCACGAACCCTCTCGAACGGGTGAACCGCGAGATCAAGCGCCGGGCCGACGTCATCGGGATCTTCCCGAACGACGAGGCCATCATCCGGCTCGTCGGTACGTCCGCCATCGCTTGGCAAGGGCGCTGGTTGGGTCTGGCACTTGGTCGGTCGCGGCCATGTGTACGGCGTCGAAGATGCAGCACCCTGGGCTGCGCGCCCTGATGAAGTCCGCCAGCGATCGGGTCCAAATCAATGGCACGCGCTCGAAGGCGCGTCGGTTCGAACTGGGGGTCCCGAATGCCGTGTCGCCGTCCGTTGCCATCACCTCACGTTGCGCCTCACCATCTCGATGCCGGGTAAGCCCGGATGTTTCGTTCAGGCTGTACTGGCCCGGTAGCTGTCTCCGGTCTTGATGAGCGCCCAGACGATCCGCGCCATACGATTGGCCAGCGCGACGGCGACGACCTTCACCGGCTTGCGCTCCAGCATGCGCCAGAGCCAGTCCGTGCCGGGTCTGCCGACCCGTCCGGCACTGATCTGCGCCATGGCCCCGAGATACAGAAGCCGGCGAAGATAGCGGTTGCCCGCCTTCGATATCCGCCCGAGGCGCTCCTTGCCCCCGCTTGAGTGCGCTCGAGGCGTGAGCCCGAGCCATGCGGCGTAATCCCGCCCCGTCCTGAAGGTCTCGACCTGCGGCGTCGCCGCCGCGAATGCGCTGGACGAGAGTGTGCCGATCCCTGGGATCGTCGTCAGCCGCCGGGAAAGCGGGTCTTCCTTCTGGGCTGCCGCGATCCGGTTGGTGACCTCCCCAATCCGATCCCGGGTCTCGCGGAGTTGCTTGGCCAGGAGCTCCAGGGCCGGGCGTGCCGCCTCCGGCGCCTCCTCGATCAGGGCGAGCAAGCGATCGGCGTCGTGGATGCCGCGCGCATAGACCAATCCGAACTCGGCCAGATGGGCCCGGATCGTGTTCACCAGCTGGGTCTGCTGGCGCACCAGAAAGTCCCGGGTCTTGTGGTCGACCAGCACCCCTTGGCGTTCGGCCGACTTCACCGGCACGAACCGCATTGTCGGGCGCGTCACCGCTTCGCGGATGGCTTCCGCATCGGCGGCATCGGTCTTGCCCCGTTTTACATACGGTTTGACGTAGGCCGCCGGCATGATCCGCACGTCGTGGCCCAGGGCGATAAGTTCGCGGGCCCAGTCGTGCGCACCAGCGCAGGCTTCCAAGCCGACAAGGCAGGGCGGACAGGCCGCGAAGAAGCCCAGAACCTGGCCGCGCCGCAGTTTCCGGCGCAGCCCGACCGAACCGTCCTCCCGGACCCCGTGGACCTGAAAGACGCTCTTGGCGAGATCAATGCCGATGGTGGTAATCTCTTCCATGGATGGCTCCCTCGATGGGTCTCTGACGGCACCCAATGTGGCACATTACGATGCCGGGAGCGGGAGCCATCCACCCCAGCCTCATGGCGAACTGCTGGAGACCAACGACGAATGGGCCGTGGCGCGCCGGTACATGTCGCTTGAAAGCCTCGCCCGCGTCACCGACACTCCAAACATCAGGCTGCCCGCCGTGGCGTCCTGATCAATCTCGAGCCTTCCGAGGGCCGGCGCTCCTACACCACTTAGCGTAATCGCCACGCCCCCATCTGCGGCTTCCGCCGTTGCAGGATGGGTCAGTCGCTCCGGCGCTTGGCCGGAGCCTGAGCAGGGAGAATAGGATGGGAATGGGAAGCTCTGAAGAACCTCGGCAGCGGGCGATGATCTGTTAGGCTGGCGGCGACCTCGCTGGAGCCGCCTGATGAAACAGACTACCTTCGCCTCGCTGGCCTACGCCGGGAAGAAGAAGCGCACGCGGCGCGAGGCGTTTCTCGCCGAGATGGAGGCGGTGGTGCCCTGGGCTTGTCTGACGGCGCTGATCGAGCCGCACTACCCGAAGGCGGGGCCGAAGGGCGGACGGCCGCCGATGCCGCTGGAGGTCATGCTTCGGGTCTACTGCCTTCAGCAGTGGTACGCGCTGTCCGACCCGGCGGCCGAAGAGGCGCTCTACGACAGCGACGCGATGCGCCGGTTCGCCGGGCTCGAACTGGGCGACGACGCGATCCCGGACGAGACGACCATCCTCAACTTCCGCCATCGGTGAACGCCTATCTACGCGAGCGGGGCATCCTGTTGCGCGAGGGCACGCTGGTCGATGCGACGCTGATCGATGCGCCAAGCTCGACGAAGAACAAGCAGGGCGCGCGCGATCCGGAGATGACCAGCACGAAGAAGGGCAACGACTGGTACTTCGGGATGAAGGCGCATGTCGGCGTCGACCTCGACAGCGGCGTGGTCCACACCCTGGAGACCAGCACCGCCAAGATGCACGACAGCCAGAAGTTCGACGAGCTGTTGCACGGCGACGAGCACGCGGTGTTCGGCGAGTTGCCAGGGGTTGCGCCACCGGTTCGAGCAACCGCTGGCGACGGCTATGTCAGCGGCGAGCGCGAGGCGGCGTTCCGCGCCCGGGGCAAGGTCTGGGGCGTGATGCGCAAGGCGCCCAAGGGCGGCAGGCTGCACCCCATCGACGAGCGCATCAACCGGATCATCGCCAGCCTGCGGGCCAGGGTCGAGCATCCGTTCCGGGTGATGAAATGCCAGTTCGGCTACCGCAAGACCCGCTACCGCGGGCTGGCGAAGAACGAGGCGCAACTGTTCTCGCTCTTCGGGCTCGGCAACCTGTTCCTGGTCCGACGACGGTTGATGGCCTGAGGCGGAATCCGCCTTAAATCATCGAACTGCCTCAAACCGCACCCCGAGCGGACTCGAATTGCCGCGCCGCCCGGCGTTCCGGTCGTCCGACGCCGATGCAATGCCGAGGGCGCGCGTTGATCAGACCTTCCAATGTTTGCAGCGCTGGACGTGTCGCAGGAGGAGACGGCGATTTGTGTAGTGCGGCAGGATGGGGCGCTCGTGGCCGAAGCGAAGGTGCCGACCTGTCCGAATGCGATTGCCGACTGGCTGGCGGGCCGGACCGATGACCTTGAACAGGTCGGCATGGAGACCGGCCCGCTGGCTGTCTGGCTCTGGAACGCATTGACGGAGCGGCAGGTGCCGATCGTCTGCATGGATGCGCGCCACGCCAGTGGCGTGCTGAAGATGATGCCGAACAAGACCGACCGGCATGATGCCCGCGGCCTCGCCCAGATCGTGCGCACCGGGTGGTTCAAGACCGCGCAGATCAAGAGTCATGATGCCTATGTCAACCGGGCATTGCTGACGGCACGCGAGGCGCTGGTTGGCATGCGCGTCAGGCTCGAGAACGAGATCAGGGGACTGCTGAAGACCTTCGGCGTGATGTTCGGCAAGCGGGTTGGCGGGTTCAAGCGCCGGGCCGAGGAGATCATCGAAGGCGAACTGGCGGTCGCCCCCGAACTCGTGCCGATCTTCGAGGCTCTGATGCAGGCCAGGCGCGACATCCTGGCTCGGATTGCCGTGCTCGACAGCCGGGTCCGGGCAATCGCCAGGCGCCACGCGACCGTCCGTCTGCTGATGACCGCGCCCGGCGTCGGACCGATCACCGCACTGGCGGTCGTCGCAGCCTTCGACGATGCCTCACGCTTCCGCCGGTCATCCAGCGCGGGAGCCTATCTGGGACTGACGCCAAGGCGATACGAGTCCGGTGAGGTCAGCAGGAACGGCCGGGTCTCCAAGCGCGGGGACAGGTTCACCAGGAAATGCCTGTTCGAGGCGGCGAATGCGATCTTCTGTCGGAACCTCGGCGGTCCTCGCTTGCGCGACTGGGCAAAGGCGATTGCCGAGAGAACCGGACCGCGCAAGGCCAAGGTCGCGTTGGCGCGGAAGCTGGCCGTGATCCTGCACGCCATGTGGCGCACGAACACACCCTTCCGGGAGGCGGCGATGGCATAGGCACAGAAAGAGAAAAGACGCTGATCTTCAGCGCGTCGGAATGCGTCCAGCCGGGACGCGCGGCGAGGGTGAGATCGCTCCCCGGGATGCGGCAACGACCGCGCACACCACTTCGATCCACCCGACCCTGAACGCAAACATGCGGCGTCCAAGCGATGACCGCGGAGAGAACCCCAGAGCCCGGCACGCAGGATGAAGCCCAGATGGATCAGCTCTTGACCAAGGCGATTAGAGAATCCCGCGGGACATGATCGATATCTCTCCGTAGAGATCATATTCTTGCGTCCACTCGTGAGAAGAGAGGGCACAGGGAGGCGCCGGGCGCGATTCCTCTGAGCGGGCTTTTGAAGGATCAAAGCCATGGCAAGACACCGAGTAAGCGTCCGGCCCTGCCGCTCTGAGGAGCGCGGGCATTCGATAGTGCCCACCACGCGATAGTGGACACCATTGAGGTTTCGGGATGGCGGAGCGTCGGACGCGCAAGTCGTCGAGCGACGACGAACGCGGCCGCTTCGTCTGGCCCTCGGCGAAGGAGGGCAAGGTGGCGCTGACGCCGGCGCAGCTCGCCATGCTGCTCGATCATGCATGTTGATGCCCCTCCTGGTGAGGCTGACAAATTCTCAGGTCGATGCGATCGACGACGTGGTTTCGCAGGTCTCGGACCGCGTCGATGACGACGGGCGTGTCCTGGAACAGGTAGGCCCCGTTGGGTTGGCGATCGATGAGAAGCCGCTTTCGCCTGATCTGCACGTAGAGCCAGTTCACTGGAATGCGCAGCTTGGCAGCCACTTCCGTGGCGCTGAGAAACGAACGATCGTGGTCCCAGCGGGTACGCTGGGTGCTTACCTTGATCCCGGCACCGAGCCGGAGCCGTTGCACGGTGATTGGCAGAACCCTGTCGGCGCAATTGGGAGAGCGGTGTCCCTCCGATGAGAGGAGCGCGGCGATCTCATCGTCAGGGATCCCGGAGCGGGCGAGGTCGAGTGCGCGATCCCGCATCTCCTCGCCGTTCGTGAGCTTGGCGACGGCGTTGACCCGCATCTTCACCGCAAGGTCGCTCGTGGCGCCGCCGCGCCACACGATCCGGACGAGGGCGACATCGCGCTCCCCGCGGTCGAGGACGACCTTCTCGACCAGGCAGCGCAGAAGCGCCTTGCGCTGCGCGTCGGTGGTCGCCGGATCCGCCCAGATGTGCGGCAGCCGACCGGCAAGGACGACGATCTTGTCGCCGAGCGGCTTGCCGATCATCCGCTGCGAGAGCGGCTTGAGCGCGGAGAGCTGGGCGAGCGCCTCCTCGGCCTGCCGAACCTCGATCAGCGCAGCCTCCCATCGACGCTCGAGCTCGCTGGCGACAAGCCGGTTGTCCGGATCGACGCGGTTGAACTGCCGTTCGGCCAGCGCCGCAGCATATCGCTTCCGCTCGATCTGACGTTCGGCGCTCGAGCGCAGCGCGCTGTCCGTTTGGTGCAGGGTGCGGCACGCGCGCGACAGCGCGTCGAGTTCTGCCGGCGCCAGCGCGGTCAGGAACGCATCCGCGACCGCCCCGTCCACCTGCGAAGCACGGATGTGCTGGCACGTGGGCAGGCCCTGCTGAGTGCGCAGGTGATTGCAGACGTACTCGCCGCCGCCCTTGTACCGAACGTACATCTTGTGGCCACACCTCGCGCACCAGGCGATGCCGTGCAGGAGGAGTTCGCCGTCACGAGGGGCCCCTCTGGTCCTGGTGCGCATGTACTCGGCCCGGTTGTCCCTGACGATGGCGCGGATTCTTTCATAGGTGGACCAGTCGACGTAAGCCGGATACCGGTCTTTGACGACGATCCGCCACTCCTCGATTGGCAGTGGCGTCTTGACCGGCGAGCCGCCCTCGCGCGCCGCGGTGCGCATGCGGGTCCGCCCATAGACGAAGGCGCCCGCGTAGGCTCGGATTCTTCAGGATCGCCGACACCGCGGCGACCGTCGCGCGCGCCCACCGCACGTCGCCAAAACGGTCGCGGCGTGGAAGGTCGAGGCCACGCTCGTTCAGCACGCGCATGACCTTCGCGATGGTGCGGAACTCGAGAAAGGTCTGGAAGACGAGCCCAAGCCGTTCCTGTACCTCGACATTGGGATCCTTGACGACGACGCCGCTCGGATCGCGGACGAGACCGATCGGCAGGCAGAGCGCGAGTTCGCCGCGCCCAGCCTTTGCAAGAAGGCCAGCGGTCAGGCGGCTCCGGATCGTGTGCAGCTCCAGTTCGGATATGGTTCCCTTCAGGCCGAGGAGCAGGCGACCGTTGGCGCTGCCGGGATCATAAACGCCATCCCGATCGGCGATCAGGCAGCCGCGCAGACCGCAGATATCCAGCAGTGGGTACCAGTCGGAGCAGTTGCGCGCGAGGCGCGTCACATCGATCGAAAGGATCAGCCCGACCTCGCTGAGGCCGACCCGGCCGACCAGTTCCTTGAAGCCGCTCCGTTGCGCGGTGGAAGCGGCGCTCAGGCCGAGATCGCTGTCGATGACGTCGATGTCGGCCTCACGCCATCCAAGATCACGAGCGCGCTGCCGGAGCGCGTATTGAAGGCGCAAGCTCTCCTGGTTGCATACGACCTGATGCGGCGTCGACTGGCGGATGTACACGACCGCCTTGCGCGCCAAGTGGGTCGGCATGATCAGTTCCGACTTCACGACGGACCTCCGCCAGGACCACGGCGACGTCGTCGACGATCCGACGCCGCAGAGACGGCGGCAGCGTCGTCCAGAGATCTCTCGGGTCTATCGCCATGATCGTCCAGGCAATCTACCACATCTATGAGCTCGCGTAACGCGTCTATACTCAATGTTGTTCGGCTGCCCGGCAAATCGTGCCATTCCGTTACTGCGATGGGGATCAGCAGGCTTGAGCCATTGCAATGTTCCACCTCAAAAGAGGACGGGAAGTTCCCGCCTCGATGGGCCGCGCGCCGGATCACACGAAACGATCGTCCGTAGAGCGGATGCCGCGGGTCCAGAACCCGGACCTCCTCGACCGGAGATTCATCAGAACTCAGCAGAGGGGATATTCCTGTACGCCTTCGTTCCAGGGGCTCGACTGGCGAGTGCCTCAGCGGACTTGGCGACCGCTGAGGGCAGGATAATCGTCCCGTCCAGGCGAGGAGCTCGAGTATGTCCCAGGCCGGTTCATCGTGAACCGAGAAGCGGCTGATCTGTGCTCAGACGCGGCGGCCGGGCATCTCGGTGAGCCAGGTGGCCCGGCGATATGACGTGAACGCCAACCTTGTCTTCAAATGGCTGCGTGACCCGCGCTTTGCGCCCGATGAGGCTACGGATGACGAAGGACGGTTTCTGCCGGTGGAGATCGTGGGCGAGAGCGATCGCGGGCGTCCTGCGGCGCGCTCTGACGAGAGCCTTGGGCACGACTTTTCGCCCGTCGGATCGAGCGGACGACGGCCGCGCGCTCCGAGACCAGCCGCCGCAGCGCCAGCGTCTTGTCGTCCGCCGCGCAGACCTCCGGCAGGAAGCCCGCGGCGTGGAGCTGCGCGAGGATCGCGGCATCGACCTGATCGGTCTTCACCCGCGCATGTGCGATCGCCTTCACCTGGAGCGGCTTGGCGACCACCACCCTGCCGACGAACGGGGTCAGCAGCCGCACGATCGCCGCCGTATTGCCGGTCGCCTCGAGCACAACTTCGTCGTCTTGCCGAAGGCTCTCCCCGAAGGCCACGACAGCATTGCGCTCCAAGTCAATCCTGAAGGTCCTGGCGGTGACTCCATCCTCGTGGATTTCGGCTGTAGCGCAGCATGCAGGCCCTTCCGTAATGGGCGTCCTGCCGTCAAGCACTTCCTCCCGCGAGGGCTCCGCCTGGCGCAGCGTAGGCGAGCGGGGCGCGGAGCCATGCGGAGCGCAGCGCCCCGCTCGCTGTGGTGATGATTACGCCTGTCGCCCTCGCTCTGTCGCGCCGCCGGTTTCATGCTTCCGTCCGTGGTCGGCGCGCGGCCGCCACATCATGCCATCCAGGTGAACCCCGAGCGCCTATCTGAAGAGCGTGCTGCACGTCCGTGGACGCGTCACGAGCGGCCTGCCGGCGTCATCGGAGCTCGCGTCCCGGCGACGGGACCTCGGAGAGCCGGTCGCTCTGCGCCGGCTCGAACTTGTGCTCAAGCGGTCTGGACGTCCTCCTCGCCGAAACGGAAGGCCGTCCCGTCGAGCCACATGCGGTGGAGCACAGTGGCCAGCTTCCGCGCGACGGCGACGATCGCCCGGTTGCGCCCGCGCCGCTGGGCGACCCGCAAGCCCCACGCCCGGAGCCGCGAGAAGCTCTGCGTCCGGGTCAGCATTGCCTGGGCGGCCTCGTAGAGCATCGAGCGGACCATCGCGTCGCCGGCCTTGGTGATCCCGCCGGTGACGTCGGTTTCGCCGGACTGGTGCTTCTTCGGGGTCAGGCCGAAGTGCGCTCCGACCCGCTTCGAGGAGCGGAAGCGGCCGGGGTCGTCCACCGCCGAGGTGAAGGTGAGCGCCGTCAGCGCACCGACGATGAGCCATGTCGCGCCATTGGTCGGAGAATGACCGTCAGTTGACTCCCGATCGAAAGAAAGCGGCGCCATACGACGCCGGAGTTTATGCCTTGGCCCGCGCAAAGGAAACGGCCGAGATCGGTGTGGATCTCGGCCGCTATGCCGTCTGCTGCGATGTCGTTCGGGGTGAGCACGATCTTCTCGAATAAGACCGCGAGGAGCTCGTGTGCCTGATGGACGAGGTCCGGGACACCGAGATGGTCATCGAGGCGCTCCACGGCCCGGAGGTAGGCCGTGCCGGGGTCCGGGAGCGGCGTGGCCCGCTCGGCGATCGCCTGCTCGGCATCAGTGAGGTCTGCGGTGAGAGCCGCGATCTCCGCCTCGAGCCCTTCGAACTCCTTGCGGAAGATGTCGAACCGGGCGCCGTCCCTGATCGCCCGGACGATCGAGGCGCGCTCACGCTCGGCCTTCTTGAGCTTCCGGGCGAGAGCCTTGACGTGGCCCTTGCCGTCGTCCCCGTCCATGCGTGCCATCTCGTCGGAGACGGCCCGATCGAACGCGGCGGCGAGGTCCGGCGTCAAGAGCCAGCTTCGCAGGCGGGCGAAGACCCTGGTCTCGATCCGCGACTGACGGATCGACTTGCCATTGGTGCAGGCGCCGGCGCGGTAGCCCGTACAGCCATAGCGCTCCTTGCCGATGACGATGTAGTCTCGGCCGCAGCAGCCGCACTTCAGGAGCCCCGACAGGAGCTTCGTCCTGCGGTGCGCGGCGCGGGGATTTCCGGTAGCGGACTGGGCCACCTGGTACGCGGATGCGTCGAGGCGGGCCTGAACCCGGTCCCAGAGGTTCTGCGGGACGATGCGTAGTTCCTCGACCTCCTTGGTGACGCGCTTTCCGGGCGACGCCACGATCCGTCGTTCGCCGGTCTCCGGGTGCAGCCGGTTCTCGGTCCGGCCGTACGTGACGACGCCGGCGTAGATGGTCTTCCGGAGCAGGCCGGAACCGAACTTTGAGCCGCCGCGGATGGTCGAGGCATACCAGATGCCGCCCTGCGGCGCGGGAATGCCGTCCGCGTTCAGCCCGCGGGCGATGTCATCACCCGAGCGGCCGCTCGCCGCTTCGTCGAAGATCCTCACGACGATCGGCGCGGTCTCCGGGTCGATCTCGCGGACCCCGGGCTGGCCCTCGACCTTGCGGTAGCCGTAGGCCAGGCTGTGCATCCGGCCGTCGCGTTCGATCATGCCGACGATGCCGCGACGGGTCTGCTCTGCGATCTTCTCCGAGAACATCTGCGCCCCGAGCGCGTTCAACATGACTCTGAGGAAGTCCTGCTCGCCCTCGCTGACGGTGTGAAGCTTCACGTTGCTGAACGAGAGCAGCTCCCAGCTCTGGAGGCTGTGGACGACGCGCCGGCTGAATCGGTTCACGGCCTCGGTGAGTATGACGTCGAATTCCTGCTTCTTCGCGCATGCCATCATCTCGATGAACTCGGGTCGGTTCGCCGTGCGACCGGTACGGGCCGCGTCGCTGAAGATGCGTACGACGGTCCAGCCGCGCTCGACGGCGTATTTTCGACAATGCGCGATCTGATCCGCGATCGACATCGGGTTCTGGATCTCGTCGGAGTAGCGGGCGTAGATCGCGACTTTCATCTTTCGTCTCGTTCGTCAGAGCTGGGGCCGCTGGCCGGTGGGGTGGTCCTGAACGCCCACCCGACGGGCCAGCGGATCACGGGGCTGCGCCGCCGATGGTGGACACAGAGACGCGCTGGTGGTCGATCTGCCGCGCGGCAAGGCGCCGGCGCCGCATCAACGTCTTCACCCTGCCGCGGGCTTCTTCGCCACAGATGAACGTGCACTTGAGCGGCAATGCCCGCCCTTCCGTTGCGGAGTGCAGCTCGACGGCCGCGGAAGCGAGCGCGTGGGCAGCCTCGAGCCGGGCGTGCAATTGCCGGCCCAGGCGATCGACCGACGCGACGACGACGACATCGATTGCGCTCGCCTCCGCGTCCTCCAGCATCGTCTGCAGCTCAATCCGATCCGTGGTCCGGCCGTTCGCGGCGGTGTCCGTGTAGACGTGCGTGACGGCCCAGCCCCTGTACGCGGCATAGGATCGGCAGACATGGAGCTGATCCTCGAGAGCGGCGCTCTCCGGTGTGTTCGTGTAGGCATAGATGGCGACGCTGGTCATGGTCGTGGTCCTTTCGTGGATTGTTCGAGCGGGTCTGGGGACCTCTCGGGAGGCGCGTCGCTCCCGGCCCATTTCCCTGCATCACGGCGGATGCAGGGGAATGGGACGGAAGCGACCGCACCGGTGCTTGTCAGACAGTGTCGGCCCGTCCGCTCGTGGTTCTGGCGTAGGAGTGCGCCAGGAGGTGTACGAGGCTGGCGAGAGCAACGCGCGTGTGCGTGTCGCCACCGGGATTTTCGTTTGCCGCCACCAGCAGGTGGGTGGCCTGAGGATTGGCGTGTTCTATCATCAGCGTGTTCCAGTCCAAGGTCGCCACCTCTCGGGTGGCAAGCAGGACTGGGTATCGTCCCGCCTCGGACGGAAACGCATCCGGACAGAAAGTCTCTCAGGGGCGCCAGAAAGATGGCAAGCGTCTGATCAGGCACGGTTCTATGTGGCGGCCAGTCGGCTGACGGTGGCAGCCTCGATGCCCGCACCGGACACCCCCTACGCAGCATCGGACCGGTCATCCTCCTCAACTCGCTCTCTGCGCCGAGCTACGACGGCGGCGTTCGACTTCGCGAAGTCCCGTCTCTGGCGACGACAAAGCGGCGGCTCGACACCCGCCAGCTAGCCGCGCCGTCACCAGCGAACTGGAACCCCGAGCGTCTTGGATCCGCCGCTGGCTTTGTGACGGCCGGTTCCTGCGCTTCGCGAACGCTCGCAGGATCAGCCACTGGGTCGGTGCGCGGACCAAGCCGCCGTTCGCTGCGAACACTCGATCAGCGCGCACCTGCGAAGTCGGCGACGATAGAGGGAGAGCGGCAATTTGATGTCGTTCAGCGAGTGTAGGAGCCGACTGAGCATAGTCCTTCAGGGCCCGAGCCCATGTTTTGCGGCGTCAATGGCTGAAGGTCGGGAGGGGCGGATTGCCGGTTAAAGTGATGCAATTGCAAAAAGCCGTCCGAGGTCAGGGTGAAACCGATATGGGTCGGCCCGCGGTCGCTACAAATTCCTGGCTCCCAGCCACTCTTCGCCAGAACCTGGAAGACGTTGCTCTCGCTGCGAACCTGCCGGAGCTCGAAGACGAGCCCGCTGTCATAGGCGAGCCGGGTCGGCGAAAGGGTCATCGCGCTGAAGAAGTCGGCCTCCCGTCCATAGGGCTTCCAGCGCCCCATGTAGCTCGCCGAAACAGGCGCGGCGGCCGGGGCCCGGGCGGCACGCGTCCCTGGCCCGCCCTCCTCCAGCGCGGCGATCCGGCGGCGCATCGCGCCGGCGAGGCAGTTGGCGTCGGCCCCGCAGCGATCTCGTGCGCCCAGCCAGCTGCGCTGCTCGGCGAGAAGCCGGTCGCGACCGGAACTGCCAAGCCCCGCGCGTCGGGCGGAGTAGGCGTCTGCGAGCTGTCGGTCGAGTGCTGCCAGCGTGCTGGAGTTGCAGATCGCCCCCTCGACGGCCGTCGAAGCGCGGGCGCAGTCGAAGCTCGGCCCCTGTGCCGCAGCGGGCGGCGGCGCGCCGAGAGAACCGATAGCGAGGGAGATGAGGGCGACGAGAGGGTAAAAGGGCTGCATGGCGATCTCCATGGCTGACTGGTTACCCGAACCAGCATAGCATCAAATCGCCGGGATTGGATCGCCTCCTCAAGACTCGGCGCAGACTGAAGCCTGCCTGGCGCACCACCTACGCCTGGCTTTACGAAGCTTGCGGTCTTCGCCAGCCGCAGCTGGCGGTGCGCCCAGACCTGCGGCTCAGGCACGGGGCGACGTGGATGGAGGCGAAGCGCCTGCGGGGCGACGCGGTCTTTTTTGGGCTTGATGTCGTCATCCGACTAAATCACCCGGATGACCGGTCGATCGGCAGAGCGATCCCACGAACCCCGTACACGGGCTGTCGGTCCACAGCCGAGGACTTCGACGGCGGCAACCTGCGCAGTCCGGACCTTCGTCAGCCGACGCAGACGTCCGGAGTGCGGGATGAGCAGACTTTCGTACGCCGACGGCCAATTCGCTGCGATCTGAGGGGACGACGCCACGTCTTTCCATCATGGCGGGCCTCTGTGCTTGGAGGAAGACCCCGATTGAGGTGTCATTGATGATCCTCAACCGGCGGCCGCTCTCTCTGTTTGCGCTTGAAGAACCGCGGAACTGCTCATGCATGCATGATCGGTCGTGATGGGCCCACTGTCCTGAAAGGATGCGGTTGCGGGTCCGGCCGGGAGTAGGAATAGTGCCAAAGCGTTCTTTTGCCCCTGCCCGAGTCAATGGAGGTCGACTTGCAGCATCTTCCCGTCGCGATCCTCGGCGCGATCTCCATCGCCGCATCACTTTCAGCGCAGGAAGTCGATATAGGAGCCCTCATGGCCGACATCGACAAGCGCAGCGGACAGGTCGATCAGCTGATCGACATCCTGCAGGGAACCGACGCCAACCGCTCGCTTGCCGCCTTCGACGCGATGATGGCGACCGGCGACCCGACGATGATCGAGGTCGCGGTAAATACCGGTCTGTCGGCGACGGACAGCCGACTGCGGGCGCGGGCGCTGTGGGAGGCGCTGTCGCGTAAGGACGCGATGACCCTGATCATCGACACCTCTGAGCTGGACCAGGACGAGAAGGCGGCACTGGATGATTGGTACGGCGAGATCCAGACTTGGCCCCTGAACCAGAAGTACCCCGAGACCCAGTGCATCAACCTCTGCGGCTATCCCTCAGGGTGTTACATCGGGCGCAGCCTCAGCGTCTCGGGGCTCCGCGTCGACATCAAGTACGAGCCGAGCCCGGGTATTGCCGGCCAGTTCGCTCTCGACGAAGCCGGCAAGCTCGTCGGACGTGTGACCGATCCGGGCGACAAGAGCACCTACCCTGCAACGATCGAGTTCAGATGAGACGAATTGCGACAATTATGGCCACCGCCTGTCTTGCGTCGATGGCATCGGCCCAGGTGTCGCTGGACGAGGCCGACGCATTGATGGACGCCCGTGACAAGGAGCTGCAGGCGTTTCAGGAGAGGCTGAACGACGCCGACCCGGACCGCGCGCTTGCGGTCCTCTCGCTGCTGATAACCAAGGGCGATACTGAGCAGCGGCGGCTGGCGCTGCGGCACGGACTGCAAAGCACGGACATGGCGATCCGGGCGACGACGCTCAGGGCGATCCTCAATTCCGCGCCGACGCTGGTGATGAAGTTCGAGCCGGTCTCGGAAGAGCCAGACACCTACTACTTCCGCGCCATCCAGCAGAACGGCGGCGTGGTGGCCGAGGACAATTCCTCCGAAGTCCTGCGCAAGCTCGCGGGCTACAACGAGGACGAGGAGTGCTGGACCTACGTCCACGGCGCCTACACGCCGTGCTTCGCCCGGATGAGGGGAGAGGTGGTCAGCCTCAACTTCGGGGACAGCTGGGGCAACTACACGCTGAACAATTCTGGCCAGCTCACGGGCCAGCAGGCGATCAACAACAATCTGACGAACGCCACTGTCGATCTTTACGAGTGACAGTCTGAAAGAGGGAGGAGCAGTATGGCGATCCGGCAGCATGCCTTGGCATGTCTTCTTGCGCTGAGCGCGGTTGCGGCAGAGGCGCAGGTCAGCCTCGACGAACTCGACGCCGCGATGAGCGCCCGCGACGACGCGATGGCGGCATTCCGCGAGCGGTTGAACGACCCCGATCCTGATCGCGCCTTGACTGCGATGCGCCTGCTGATCGAGCAGGGCGATGCCGAGCAGCGGCAGCTCGCCATCGAGCACGGCTTGTCGAGCACCGACGCCGACATCCGGTTGGCCGCGGTCGGAGCGATCCTCCAAACGCGGCCCATTCTAGTGTCGCGCTGGTATCCGGCAGACGGCGAGATCTCAAACAACTTCCGCAATCGCGTAACGCAGCGACAAGGCACGATCGCCGTCGACAACACGGCGCGCGTCCCACTTAGCGTCGGGAAGCACTTCGATGGCGCCGACTGTTGGCTCATAAATGGTGCAGCCGAGATGTCCCAGAATTGCCTTTTCCGCCTCAATGCGGGCGAGATCAGTTATTGGATCGACAACGCCTGGACCGAAATGAGCCTCGACACCGCCGGTCGTCTTGTGGGCTCGCCCATAATCGGCGGCGTCAGGACAGAGGTCATCGTCGACCTCGGCCTCTGATCACTCGATCACGATCCGGTCGATCCTCACTGGCGAGCCGCCGCCCCAGGACGAGGTGATGCGGATCGTCACCGTCTTGGCGAAGCGCTCGCCGACGCGGTTGTCGTAGAGGCCGTCGGGCGACATGTCGCGGCGTGGCATCGGATTGGGCCGCCGCACGGCACCGTCCGAGATGTCGGTGACGACCTCGATGTCCTTGGGCACCGACGCGTCGTCCGTCGGCTCGGAGACGATGCGGACGCGGCTCAGCCGGTCGGTCCCGGTCAGCGCGATCTCGATCACGATCGGCTCTCCCGGGCGCAGAGGGGCGATGTAGGGGGCGCCGCCCGTGGCCATCGTCGACGGGTCTGCGGTGCCTTGGACCGGATGAACGGACCAGGCGAGGACCTCGAACGCGTCGCCCTGGGCCGGCGCCGCAGGCTCGGGGCAGGCCTCCGACAGGACGCCCTCGCCGCAGCTTCGCGCGGTTGGCACTTCGCCCATGAACCGCGCGAGGAGGTTCACGATCTCGTCCATGCGCATCGCCCAGACGGCGTCCGCAGCCTCGGCCTTAAGCACCATGGCGATCGGCGTGCCGTCCAGAAACACCGTAGCCCCACTCGTTCCGCCGAAGAGGTCTGGAGTCTCCCCCTCGGCGGGGACGAGGCGGACCTGGCGAAAGTCCGTGCTGTGCAGGACCAGGCGCCGCCCCTCCGCCGATCTCTGCCTTGCCCTCTCGATGATCGCGATGCGGCCGATCTCCAGCACGCCGGACAGGCTGCGCGGCAGGTCGGCCCAAGCCGGACCGCAGTCGCGCGTCACCCCGCCCTTGACCAGGGCCAGAGAGATATCCGCCTCGCCCGGCACCTGATAGACGACGTCGGCCGACCCGATCGCGCCACCGGCCTGCGTGTCGACGCGAATGCCGGTCCGGAAGTTGCCGTGGACGTGACTCGGCAGGATCAGGAAGCAGTTGCCGCGATGCGAGAACAGAAACCCCGATCCCGCCCCGTCCTCGACGCCGACCACCCGCGCCGCGGCGGCGGGCGCGAAGGCTAGCCAGAGCAGGAGGCACGCTGTAATCTTCGTCGCACTGCGTCGCTCAAGCATTCGATGGAATCCGTGCACATCAAGATATTGCTGGCCGCCCTAACTCTTTTAGCGACCTTTTCCGGGACGAGCCTTGCACAGGGGATCACGCTGGAAAAGGCGCCTTTTCAGGAACGGGTCAGCGAATATTCCAGGGTGTCGGGCGACATCGTCATGGGCATCATGCTGACGAGTGACGAGGCCTCCGCGCGGGAGCCCTCGATCGTAACCGGCGTCGCTCGCGAATGGACGGAGAGCGGCGCGGCGAGCCCGGTCTGCGTGCGGCTCGTGACCAAGGACGGCCGCTACGAGGCAGAGAACACCTACCTGATCGAGCCGGGCTATGCCGGGACGCGGGCGCCTTTCCCGTACGAGGGAAAGCAGGCGGACCTTCTGGCCGAGCGGCCGGCCGTGGCCATGGTCAAGGCCGGTCGCTGCGGCGATCGCAGCGACACGTTCATCCCCGTACTCTGGAAGGCCGAGCCGGGCGCACAGCCGAAAAACCTGCGCGTTTACGTCAATTCCGCAGGCAACCCCGTCTCGATCGCATGGGGACGCGGCGCGGATGCCATCAGAAATTGCGTGGACGTCACGGAGCTGACGGGCCTGAAGTACACCGCTCGCTGCGATGTGTCCCTTGACGAGCTGCCGTCGGACGCGCCGGTTCGCCTGACCCTCTTCGTCGCGCGCAGCAACTCCGAAGAGGTGTTCGACATCAGGATCCTGCCGATCTTCGCGCGTGGCTGACGAGAAGGTGGAGCGCGGGGCCAGGCGCGACCGAAGCGTCGGCTGGCCGCTGTGGTTCAAGCTCGCGCTTCTGTCGGCGATCGTCCTGTCAGCCGTGGTCGGCAACATCCTCTACGATCGGTTCGCCCGGCGAACCATCATTGTCGAGGCGGACACCGGCACCCTTCGCGTCACGCTCGAGCGCGAACTCAGCGGCAAGTCCTTTCAGAACGCGCTGGTCTGCCGTCAGAGGAAAAACCCTGACCTCACGCTCCGTGGCTCCCCCTTCGGCTGCATCAGCCGGACGCACGTGCTGACACCTGGCGAAACGGAGAGGAAGTACGAAGCGGGAGACGGCGCACCCGCGCCGGGACGCGAAACCTTCGACCTTGCGCTTCCGGCGGGCACGCGCATCCTGCTCTTTTCCGAACCCGATCGGATCAGCCTCGTGGTGGAGGAGATCCCGGACGACTACGCGGGGACCGACGTCACGCGGCTGGAAGGGGGCGGTATCACCCTGACCGGTGCGGCTGCCAGATCATTCGGCAGCCTCGTTGTTGCCGGCCGCGCGGTCATCGGCGCCAGCCCCAGCGAGACCGACAGGATTTCCGTGGTTGCCGGCAACTACCAGATTAGGGGCGGGACATGGCCGACGAGCTGGCTTACGCAAGAGCGGCAGATCCTCCGAAGCGGCGAGCTCAGATCCGGCGCCTACTTCTACATCCGTGACCGGGGGGAGTGCGTGGCGGATGACGCAGGCTGCTTCTGGAACCGCTGGCGACCCTTCGCAACCCGCGTGGACAATGTCGAGAAGTTCGGCTCCACCCCGTTCGGAGCGCCGGCTGCCGAAACCCGGCTCAACCTCTCGGTTCCGGACCCGGACTCCCATCTGTTCCGTGTCACGGCGATCTCGGAATCCCGCCCCGTGCTGCTCACCGCACTCTACTACCTTTCGGAACCGGTCTCGATCCGGCCCACCATCGTCAATGCGCTCCTGGCGGATCCGATACTGGTGTTCTTCGCGACCCTGCTCGCGGGCGGAGTCGCTGTCCTTCAATTCTTCGCCCCGAGGAGCGGGCGCGGCTGAGGCGGCCACAGCTGGGCCGCCGCGACGTTCGCTGCAATCGAAATTCCTCGGCTGTGCTCCGTCGGCTTCGGGTTCGTCGCGGTCATCCGAGTCCTATAGTCAGATGTCCGCTCCGTCGGCGAAGCGCCCCTTGGGCGCCGTGCCGGGGCGTGCCGGGGCCGGTCGCCTCGCGCGGGGGACGCGACGTCCGCACCCTGCGCATTCCCGACCCTCACCGAGGCAACTTGCATTGCAGCCGCAGCATTGCAGCTAGGCGTCGCGGAAGGCCTTATTCGGACATTGGCATGCCGATCAGATGCCGCGATGCAGCTTCTCCAAACCTGTCCCAGCAGGTGCTGGCGGAGACGCAGAGCGCCGTCCTTCCAATGGTCCCGTATCTCGACACCCTGCGCTGGGTGTTCATCGCCGTGGCGCTCGGCGGGATCGCGGTCACGATCTACGCGCGTCTCGATGACTGGAAGCGGGGGCGGCGATGATCGGCGGGCTCCTGGCCGGGTTCGCTGCCAGCCCATGGATACGGGCGGCGCTGCGGCCGGATGCTCTATCTGAGGCGTTCTCGGAAAGCGACTTTCGGAAAACCGATGGGGACACCCCTGCATACCTGCGGAACGCCCGCGCGAAGTGCTGCTGATTTCCGTAGCCTGTGGCCAACGCGACCTCGGTGATCCTCGTCGACGGATCGCCGAGAAGTTCCCGCGCGAGGTCGAATCGCGCCTCTTGCACGACGTCCAGATAGGAGCGGCCGCTCTGGCTCAGCCGCCGCTGGAGGGTTCGTCCGCTCATCTGGAAAGCCTCTGCGATTTCCGGAAGGGCGGGGTATCCGTCGGCCAGATAGGGTCGGACGGCAACCCGGAGCGCCGCGGCGAAACTCCATCCCGTCGGATCATCTTCCGGAACGGCATCGGTCGGGAACTCTGTTCGTCCGGCCGGGGCCCCGCTGCCCGGCGGGTATGGCACGGCAAGCAAACTGCTGCTGACAAGGATGGACGTGCAAGGCTGGCCGACGAGGATGCGGGTGTTCGGGAACGCTTCCCGTATCACGGCGCCCGGGCGCTGGCGTGAAACGAAGGTCATCTCGTGCGGACACCAGCGAGGACCGGCCACGCTTCGGACAATCGAGATCATGCCCTGGAGGTCTACCCATTCGCCAATACTGATCAACGGATTCGTCTCGAACCCCGCCTGGGTGCTGATCACCCGGATCCGGTCACCCTCGGGCTGAAGTCGGATCGACAGCACATTGTCCTCGAGCGCCGCGCAGCGAACGAATGTCTGGAGACGCCCGAAACCGGTGGGCGCGCCAAGGATCGCACGCCGAAATGGCCCGCCCAGGGTTGCCAGCGATCCGCGCCGTGCGGCGCGGAACCCAAATTCCATCAACTCCATATCGCTGCTGCAACCGGCCAGCCATTCAAGGCAAAGCGCATAGCTGACATAGGCGTCGGGGTCTTCCAGGGCCCAGGGTGGTAGACGGGAGCGGGCGAGCGCCCGTTCCACTGGCACGCCGATTTCTCGAAGCTCGTCGATGTAGACGAGCAGATGCGCCGCCCTGACGATTGCAATTTCGGCCACTTCGTCTTCCCGTTGGCGCAAAATGGGCGAGTCGAACCGTCTATATCTGCCAAGCTGCGATTCTCCATATCGGTTTAGCAGCATGGCCATGCGTGAAAAAGACGGTCTCATCGATCCCGCTCAAGTCCGGGCCTACGCTGCAGACCTCGCGCTGACAGGTCCGGTGACGGTCGGGCGGATTGCGGTCCGCCTCGGCACCAGCCCCCGAACGCTCAGCGGCAACTGGCACAGCAGGGGCATCAGCCTGCGTGCAATGGTGGTGGAGAGTCGGATGCAGATCGCCCGGGTGCTGCTCTGCATGACCGATCTCGACGTCCAGGAAATCGCGGTCCGCGCCGGTTACAGCACGCCCAGCAGCTTTGCCCGCGCCTTCGTCCGCTGGTCTGGATGCTCACCGCAGACCTTCCGAAAGACCGAAGAGCGAAGCGCTCAAGAATAAGCAGGTGTGGCGTGAAATGGGCGAACCGACTGTCCCTGCAAGTATACCATGGAGGCCAACCGGGGGCACCGCTGCGTCCATCATCTGAAACAGGAGCCAAACGATGATCCGACTACCCCTCTTGAGTGGCCTCGCCATCGCCGCGGTCGCCACCGCTGGCTGGGCTGACATGCCCGCGTCGGCCGTCACCCCCGACGTGGTGCAGACGTCGCGCGGCACCTTCGAGTTCAAGGACGGCGTGCCCACCCAAGAAACGTCGCAGGCGCTCTACGATCAGAACGACTTCACCTTCGCATGAACTATCTCCTTCGCAAAAGTTGAAATAATCAAGAGGGTTAGAAAATGTCTACACTTAAGAAGAGAAGCGGTTGGTTAGGCTTCGGTGCCGGCCTCCTGTTGGCGGCCCCGGCGGTCGCACAGGAAAGCCTTCCGTTCCCGCCGACGCCTTCAGGCAGCACAGCTGGCCCGACGCTGGCGGAGTCCACCTATAACCCGCTGCCTCGGAAGTTTCGCATCTGCCGGAAAACGCGCCGAACATCGTGATCATCATGCTGGACGACGTCGGCCCGGCCCTGCCGGAAACATTCGGCGGTGTAATTGCGACACCGGCCCTGGACCAGCTGGCGGAGGAAGGTATCGCCTTCAGTCGTTTTCACAATGCCGCCATGTGCTCGCCCACCCGCGCCGCGCTTCTTACCGGGCGCAATCATCACCGGGTCGGCAACGGCCAGATCGCCGAACTGGCCAATGACTGGGACGGATACACAGGCCAGATTCCGCGCACCTCGGCAACCGTCGCCAAGGTTCTGAGCGAATATGGCTACGCAACGTCAGCCTTTGGAAAGTGGCACAACACCCCCGCCAATGAAACCACCGCCGTGGGCCCTTACACAAACTGGCCGGTCGGCGCAGGTATCGGCTTTGACTATTTCTACGGTTTTCTCGCGGGAGAATCTTCTCAGTGGGAACCTGCCGTGGTCGAAAACACCGTTCGCAGTGATCCCTCGCATGGGGTAGAAGGATATCATTTTACCGAGGATATGACTGACAAGGCCGTATCCTGGATGAAGCAGGTTCATGCGCTGACCCCTGATCGGCCGTTCTTTGTCTATTGGGCACCGGGCGCGTCGCATGGCCCCCATCATATCTTCAAGGAGTGGGCGGATAAATACGCCGGAAAATTTGATGGCGGTTGGGATTCCATGCGCGAAACGATCTTTGCGCGCCAAAAGGAAATCGGATGGACCTCCGAGGATACCATTCTCACGCCACGGCCAGAGTCGCTCGCGGGCTGGGACGACATCCCGGAAGATGAACGGGCTTTTCAACTGAGGCTCATGGAGGTTTTTGCCGGCTTCACCGAGCACGCCGACACACAAGCGGCCCGGCTGCTCGACACGCTCGATGAACTTGGCGTTCGTGATAACACGCTGATTTTCTACGTTTGGGGCGACAATGGCTCCAGCGCCGAAGGACAGGGCGGGTCGATCAGCGAACTTCTTGCGCAAAACGGGATCAGCACCGAGATCCAGGATCATATCACCGCGCTGGACGATCTGGGCGGTCTCGATGTCCTGGGTTCGCCCAAGGTTGACAACATGTACCATGCCGGCTGGGCCTGGGCCGGTTCAACGCCATACCGCTCGACCAAGCTGGTCGCGGCGCATTTTGGCGGAACACGCACGCCGCTGGTGATTTCCTGGCCGGATCAGATCACGCCGGACAATGCGCCGCGCGCGCAGTTTCACCACGTCAACGATATCGTACCCACAATCTATGACGTTCTGGATATCGAGCCACCGCAAACGGTTGACGGAATCAGCCAGGATCCGATGGACGGTATCAGCCTGGCCTACACATTTGATTCTGCTACCGTCGAAGGGCAGAAGCAGGGTCAGTATTTTGAGGTGATGGGAAGCCGTGCCTACTACCAGGACGAATGGATCGCTTCGGTCTTTGGCCCGCGCACGCCCTGGACGCCGGGGATCGATCCGGCCATTTTTCAATGGACGCCCGACAACGATACTTGGGAACTGCATGATCTTAGCAAAGACAGTTCACAGGCCAACAATCTTGCAGATGCAAACCCCGAAAAACTCGAAGAGTTGAAGCAGGCGTTCAATGTCGCAGCCGAGGAAAATCAAGTCTGGCCGATCGGCGGCGGATTGTGGTCGGTCGTTTTCCACCCCGAAGATGCGCCGTCCAATCCCGCGACAGAGTTCACCTACACACAGGAGGTGATTGGCGTTCCCGAATTCACCGCCCCCAAGATCGGTGCGCGCAGCAACCTCGTCACCATCGAGGCAGAACTGACGCCCGAGTTCTCAAGGTGTGCTCTATGCGCTCGGTGCCTTCTCTGGCGGCCTCGCGTTGTGGGTCGATGACGGCAAGCTGACATACGAATACAACCTGTTCGAGATCGAGCGCACGCGAATTGCAACCACGGAACCTCTGCCGACCGGGAAGGTGACGATCGAAGTCGAAACCAGGAAAACCAGCGACGAGCGTGCCGGCCCCCTTGATGTCACGATCCGGGTCAACGGCACTGAGATGGCGAAAGGTACGGTTCCCCGCTTGGCACCGCTTACGTTCACTGCAAACGACTCCTTCGATGTCGGACGGGACAGCTATTCACCGGTATCGCTGGCGTATTTCGATCAGAAGCCGTTCGCGTTCAACGGCACGATTGATCAGCTGAAGGTCAATTATCTAGAGTAGCACTGTCCTTCGAAGTATAACGTGGCGCCCATCCCGGGGGCGTCGTGGCGTCCGTGCATCTGAAACAGGAGCCAAATGATGATTCGATTTACCACCCTCAGCGAGATCGAGCTCGTGAAGTAATCCGAAGGCGTGGCCGGGATGCAAATGCTGATTGAGCGGGTCAAGCGCTCGCTGCTTCCTCGCATCTTAGCCGGTCGTGGCGCTAACCGCCTTGCGACGTTCCGTCGCCGGCAAAACAAGGGCGCGGCATCCGGGAGAAATCGTATTTGCCCCGGACTGTTGCGCGACCATGGAGAACAGAGATGAAACTATCAAATAGATTGCTTTGCGGCGTTGCTGCAATGACGCTGATCGGCACGGTCGGAGCCTTTGCCGATACGCCGACATTCAAGATGACCACAGCCAATTCCGGAGTCGATCAACACGCCGGATACCGTGGATACTTCCATCGGTAACCTCGAGATTCTTCGACGGCGTGCCCTCGGAGCAGACGGTGCAAACTCTTTACGACAACCTGGATAGCATGCGCGGCGTGCAGACTTTTCTCGCCGGCTACCCGGCCGTCTCCGCGTATGCCCTGTACGATGGTCCAAAGGCGATAGGCGCCGACAGTCCCAACAAAATCCAGATCTTTAAAGAGATGATGGATTCGAAAACATTGTTACTGACGGGTAATACGTCGACTCTCTATGCGCTCACCACTCTGGATCTGAAGACAGACGGCCCTACCGTAATCGAATTGCCGCCGGGCATGCTCGGGATGCTCGACAGCGCCTGGTTCAAGTTTATCGATAACTTCGGTGTCGCCGGGCAGGATAAAGGCAAGGGCGGCAAATACCTTGTGCTCCCGCCGGGCTACAAAGGCGACGTGCCGGACGGCTACTTCGTGCTGGAAGCCCCCACCTACCGCAACTGGGTGTTTCTGCGCGGCTCCATCGCCAAGGGTGTGGAACCTGCGGTCGAGAATATCGAAAAAAACCTCAAGGTCTACCCACTGGCCAAGGCCGACAATCCGCCCGCGACCGAATTCATCAACGCATCCGGCAAGGTGGCGAATTTCGTTCCCGCCAATGATTTCACCTTCTTCGAGCAGCTGAACGCTGTGGTCCAGTACGAACCCATCGAATCGCTGGATCCGGTAACCCGCGGCCTTTTCGCTTCGGTCGGCATCGTCAAGGACCAGCCGTTCGAGCCAGACGCGCGTATGAAGAAACTGCTCACCGAAGCCGTCGCCATCGGCAACGCCACCGCCCGCGCCATCACCTTCTACCCCCGTAACCCGGGCAACTACATATACGGCGAGGACAGCGGCTGGCTGATGGGTTATGCGGACAAGAACACCACATTTACCTACAACGGCGCCTACAATATGGACGCCGCGATCCTGTTCCATTACAACGCCATCGGTGTCACACCGGCGATGGCGCTCACCCGCCCCGGCGTTGGCTCCGACTACGGCCTCCTCAGTATCGACTCTGAAAAGCGCGCGCTGGATGGCTCCAAAACCTACCGCCTGACCCTGCCGCCCAATGTGCCGGTCAAGGACTTCTGGGCAGTGACCATCTACGACACCCAGACCCGCTCGCAGCTGCAGACCGATGAGCAGTTTCCCACCCTCGGCAGCCAGACGGAGGGCTTGCAGAAGAATGCCGACGGCTCCTACGATATCTACTTCTCGCCCGAGCCACCCAAGGGTAAAGAGGGCAACTGGCTACAGACGATCCCCGGCAAGAGCTGGTTGATATTGCTGCGCATGTACGGCCCGGAGCAGGCGTGGATTGATAAGACCTGGCGGCCAGGCGAGATCGAACTGGTGCAATAGGAGCACGCCATGCCGAGAGCCGCGAGGTTCAGATCTATCCGTGCCATCATGCCGGCCGTCGCGCTGGCGGTGACGGGCGGGACGGCGGTCGCCGACGAAGGCGGTGTCGGCTTCTGGCTGCCGGGCCAGTACGCCAGCTTCGCCGCCATCGCGCCCGCGCCCGGCTTCTCGCTGCCGATGCAAACCTACTACTATTCGGGCAGCGCCGGAGCCAGCAAGGCGCTGGACCGTGGCGGCAACTTTAGCTTCGGCCTCGACACGGACTTCTTCGGCCAGTTCATCGTCCCGACCTGGACGCCCAACGCGAAGTTCCTCGGGCGCCCAGCCCAGTTTTTCTCTCGCGTTCTTTCCCGGCTGGAACGAGGTCAATGCCGACGTCGGTCTGGGGTCGGAACGGCTCGAGACATCCGACAGCGTCACGGGGTTCGGCGACCTCTATCCGACGGCGCAACTGTTCTGGTACAAGGGCGTCCACAACTGGATGACCTATGTGACCGGAAACATCCCGGTCGGCAGCTACAACCCGGACCGGCTGGCCAACCTTGGGCTCGGGCACGCCGCGATCGACGCCGGTGGGGCATACACCTACCTCAACACAGAGACCGGTTGGGAGTTCTCGGCAACCGCCGGCCTGACCTACAACTTCGAGAACGAGGACACCGACTACACCAGCGGCATCAACTCGCACCTCGACCTCGGTGTGTCGCGGTTCCTGAACGAGAAGCTGTTTGTCGGCGCGGTCGGATACGCCTACGTGCAACTTACCGCGGACGAGGGGCAGCCGGACGCTCTCGGCGATTTCGAGGGCCGGACCTACGCCCTCGGCCCGCAGATCGGCTACAACTTCGACGTGAACGGGAAGACGATCTACACCAACCTTCGCGGCTACTACGAGTTCGACGTGCAGAACCGCACCGAGGGCGCCAGCGTCTTCCTCACCGTCAACATCCCGTTCCACTGAGGCGCTTGTTTGCTCTCGGTGAGGAGCAATTCCGGGCGATCACACCGCCGCATCGTCACCGACTTGGCATGCGCGGCGCAGACCGAGGAGAGGTCGCCACTGAATGCCCGGTTCGTTGAAATCGGTCTTAATGTGGGCAGCCGCAGAGAATGGCAGCTGTCCGCCTTTCTTCCGAGCGTCTCGCTGTCGCGGCAGAGATCGCGCTAGTGCAGCGAAGGTCAGGATAGTCGGAATTTCGTTGAAGAAGTCGTCCGAACTCCAAGTGTTCTGGGCCCACGGAGGGCATTGCGCAGCCTCGGGTCCGAGGCGTTGCCCAGCGATGGGCGCTCTGGCGCTTGTCGCCCCCCTCAGATCACATGGTGGCCTCCATTCCGTGCGTCGGAGGTCGAAGCTTGGCCAACTTCCGCAGGTTCTGAGCGATGGCGGCCAGGGTGAACTCGTCTCTTGCCCCGCAGGGTCCCCGGAGCCGAAGTCGGTTGAGGCCCAGGATGCGCTTGAGATGGGCGAAGAGCATTTCGACCTTCTTGCGCCGGGGCCCGGCGATCTTTTTGTAGACCTCCGAGGCGACGCATTCCCGCGCAAGGTCTCGGACGTCTTCATGCTCCTCGCGAGTGACGTACCTCGCATCAGCGTCCGGGCAGCACCGCAGTTTCGACGGGCATGCCTGGCAGTCGGACTTCAGCGCCCGGTACTTGCGCCGCCCTTGGTTGGGCTTTCCCCTATCCGGGTCCGAGTAGTTGCGCCGGTACTGGAGAAGCTCGTGGCCCTCGGGACAGAGGTAGCGGTCGTTCTCGGGGTCCCAGGTAAAGTCCGATCGCGACCAGGTGCCGTCGGTGCGTGTGGACTTGTCGAAGACGGGGATGAAGGGAACGATCTTCTTCTTTCGAACCACCCAGTCGAGGGTCTCGCCCGAGCCGTAGGCTGTGTCGGCCGTCAGCCATGTGGGTTTCAGACCGAAGCGCGCCTCGACGCGATCCACCATGGTCCGGGCGGCGCCGACCTCGGCCTGCCGGATCGAGCGCGTCGCCTCGACGTCCAGAATGACGGCATTGTCGGTGTCGATGAGGTAGTTGTCCGAATACGTGAACTCGGCAGGTATCTTCCGCGCTGCCGTCCACTGACTGGCCGGATCGGCATGGGCGACGAACTTCGGCAAGACCGGCGTCGCGGCGCCGAACGCCGCGTCGTCCAGCGTTGCAAGATATTCACGGACTGCCCGCGGGGCCTCCTGCGGATCGATGGCATCGATGTCCCACTCCCTCTGAGGGCTCGAGTTCATCCTCGCGACATCGGCAGTGATCAGACTGGCATCGACCGCGAACCCCGTGCCGCCCACCAGCCCTTCCTCGATGCAGCGGGCGACGACGGCCTCGAAAAGCAGACGGAGCAGATCGCTGTCGCGAAACTTGCCGTGCCGGTACTTCGAGAACGTGGAGTGATCGGGCACCCGGCCGTCAAGCCCCAGACGACAGAACCACCTGTGCGCCAGATTCAGGTGGACCTCTTCGCAGAGCCGCCGCTCCGACCGGATACCGGTCAGGTAGCCGATCAGCAGCATCCGCACGATCAACTCAGGATCGATCGAAGGCCGCCCGAGATGGCTGTAGAAAGGGCGGAGCTGGTGGCGAATATCCCCAAAATCGAGGAAGCGGTCGACCTGTCGCAGAAGGTGATCCTCGGGGACGTGGTTCTCCAGATCGAAGTCGTAGAACAGCTTCGTCGGCGCCGATTGCCTGCCCATCATCGCCAAATGCTCCCAACCACCCGAAAGCGAGTGAATCAGGGGACTTGCCGCGCCGCAACAGAGACTTTTTCAACAAAATTTCGGCAAAGTTGCCGCTCGCCTCGGGCCCCATCGACGATCGAAAGGGTTCGAAGGAGAGCCTCGGGGCGGCGCGGGCGTCGTCGCGGCGCGGCGGCCGCACGGCGTGATGGGTTGGGTGTCGGCCTGAGGTGCTGGCAAATGGTGCCGGCATCACCGGTTCATCAGGCGTGTCCCAGATCCGGCGACGCCTACCCGGCGAACTCGGCTACTTCGCTGAGGAATGCGAGGCGTTCGTGGCTCGACATCGCGTCCACCCGGCGCTGGATTTCCGCTTGCGCGTCGGCTCGGATGAAGTGGCAGCCGAGGAACGCGGTATCAATCTCGCTCGTGTACATCTCGGTGCCGGCGTAGAGGACCCGGTAGAGGTCCCACGTCCCCATTCCGGTGGTCTGTTCGAATGAGATGAGGCTGGGATCGATGGTGATCTTCATGATGGCTTCCTCGTAGGGGCGGGAGCGCCGTGGCGCTCCCGTTCCGTTCAGAGTTCGCGGGCCTTCCGCAGGCGCGCGACGATGAACTCGGCGTCGATGAGATCGACGACGTGGTGAACCTGGCGCTTGAGGTCGCGCAGCTGGGAGAGAGCGTTTGCGAGGATCTCGCCGTCCGCGGTGCGCCAGGCCTCCATCCTGCCGCCCTCGACGTGGTGCTCGTCGCCAATCCAGCCTTGCCTGGTTTCTGCGCCGCAGGCCGCCTCCACGCACTCGATCGTGCGACCGAGCTCGTGCAGGCACTGCTCGCCGAAGAGGTTGCCTTGATCGATCTCGCGCAGGAGTTGCCGCGGGAAGGTTCGATCGCGGTGGGCAAGCCGGCCGATCACCTCGTTGGTGACGAGAGCGTAGACGAGCCGGCTCTGCCCGGTCGCCTCGGCGACGAGATCCTCGAGGCAGTCGAAGTCCGACTTCCGGGTCACGCTCCCTCTCCACCGAAGAGGTCGCTGGTGACTGCCGGCGCGCGTCGGCGCGGCTTTCGATACTCCACCGTGAAGCCGCGGCCCCGCTGCAGAGGCGCCCTCCGGCGGGAGGCACGTCGTTGGTCACGGCGATCGGCTGCGATGTCCTGCTCGGCGCAAATCCGCGCCCGGACGTCGTTCAGCCGATCGAGCTCGGCCCCTGAGAGGCGGCCAATCCAGGGCGTGAAGTTGCCCCCCGTTGCCTCGAATCCCGCATGTGACAGGGAGACCCGCCTGCGGCGTGCTCCGACAAAGCGAGTAGTCCGCTCCAGCCCGCAAGCTTGCAGCGCGGCCTGGCGGGAGATCCGCACCTCGTAGCCGGTGTTCGCGTTCGTCGTGGCGCTGGTGCCGTAGGCCAGCAGTACGAACCGCTCGCCCAGGATCTGGTCGACGTCGAGTACGACGCACGGACGCAGTTTCGGCGGTTCGCCGCCCTCGGAGACGGGGAAGCGGAAGGCGAGGATGTCGCCTACCGCTACGGTCTGCTGCCAGATCGGAACGGCGGTTTCGGGAAGGGGTGTCGCGTCGAGCATGTGCTGCTCTCCTCTATCGGTGGGGTTGGTGACGCGCAGAGGCCCGATCCACCTCCGGAGGAGGTCGTCGCGTAGCAGCCGGAGGGTGTTGATCACCCCTTCTCCTTCGCCTCTCTCGAGGGGCGGCGGACCCGTGCGCGTCGCAGGCAGCGCGCACGGGACCGATCGCCCCCTCAACTACGGCGCCGCACTCGACAGCCCGGGAAACTCCTACGGATGCCGCCGCCGCTTTCCTCTCATGCCTGCGGATCGGCCAGGTTGCGCATCGACCAGGCGCACCTGGCCGAGGCGTCGGCGCGGACCTTGCGTCCGCACCGCGCACGGCGCGGTCCGGGGGAGAGCGTGGAGAGGGGCCGCCCCTCTCTACCCTGCGCGGGGAGCGCGAGCTCGGCGGGGTTCGGGGAGGCGTGCGGAACAGCCTCCCCGGGAGCCGGGGGTCTCGGGGGCGTGCGGAACGGCCCTCCGAGCCCGCCGGGAGGCGCCGTGGGTGGCCGGAGGGAGCGGCGAGCGTTCCTCCGGTCCGGCTGAAGGCCTCCCGCGGAAGGCGGCCCCCGGCAGGGCGGGTCCAGGGCGGAGCCCTGGCGAACTGCGGGTGATCAGCAGCTGCGCAGGCAGACCTGTCACCCGCTTTAGTGAGTAGACCCCTGACAGCTGGCGCTGCCAGGCGATTCCCGCGCGAGCGGCACCGGACCGACCTCCTCCCGAGCCATCAGCCCGGGAGAGACCATGCCCTTCGATCAAGCCGCCGCCGCCCTCCGTCCCATCGTGATGCGGATGGAGGGGATGTCGCCGCACCAGCTCGCCAAGTTCCTCGCGCACGCAAAGCGCCTTCACGGCAATGCCGAGCACTGCGACCCGGCGCGACGGCACCTGAACCGTCCCCTCATCGGCAACGCCGACTGGGTGCGCGAGCTGCAGCTCGAGCTCCAGATCATGCGCGTGAGCAACCTCGTCGAAGAGGTCGAGGCGCTGCGGAAGCTCGGCCGCAAGAAGGACGCGCGCAAGCGCGTTCAGGCGGGCGAGCTCGATCCCTGGCTGCCGTCGAAGGCCGGACCGATGCGCGAGATGATCATCACCGCGCATCACAAGTACTTCGAGATGGACGAGACCGGTGCGCCGCTGAGCGACAAGGCGCGGGCGGCGAAGGTGCAGGCGTTCTGCGGCCGCGCCGTCGAATGGCTGAAGGCCAACTTCCGCGACGACGTGGTCCATGCCCGCGTCGATCTCGACGAGACCGCGTGCCACGTGCACGCGGTCATCTTCCCGCGGGTGACGAAGACGTCGGCGCGCCGCGGCACTCAAACGATGCTGCAGCCCTCGATCCATCCGCTGATCCAGGACTACGAGAAGGCGCAGGACAGCATCGGCCTGGCCTTCGCCGGCCTCGGCCTGAAGCGTGGCGCGCGCGATGCCGCGATGCGCCGCGCGATCAAGGCCGCGGGCGACCGGGTCCCAGCGAAGCGCAGGCATACGCCGGTCTGGCGCTACCGCGGCGATGTTATGGCGGCGCTGCAGGCGAAGGCAGCCGAGCTCGAGGCACGCGCGATCGCGCTCGGCGTTGGTCAGGCCGAGGTGGTGCAGCAGAAAGCGGCGAACGCGACGAAGGCCGCGGAGTTGGAGACCTTGGAAGAGGATCTCGCGCAGGAAGCGGCGGAGCTGGCCTCGCAGAAGACTGACCATTTGGTGCGCGACACCGATCTCGTCGTTCGGCAGGCGCAGGTGACGATCCGGGAGATCGATGCCGAGCAGGCGGAGGTTCAGCGGCGCCTCCGCCATGAGAAGTTCCTCCGGCGCCAGCGCGAGCGGCACGACGAGCTGGCGTCGCGCGAAAAGGATCTGCGGATCCAGAAGGCCGAGGTTTCCATCAAGGAACGCGTGATCGATGGCATCGCGACGGGCGAGATCGTCGCGGACGACAATGGTGGCTGGATAGTCGCCGACAAGGTTCCGGCGGAGGACCAATCCAGCCTGAAGACGAAGGTAGCGGCCTCACGTAAGCTGCTCGCCCGCTTCACCGCCGCCTTCACCGGGATTCGAACAGCGGCCGCAGAGGCCGGACGTGCGGACGCCGAACGCGCTGCAACCTCCCGGTACGCGGCGGCGATGGAGGCGGCGGACGTTGCAGCACGCACGCCGCTCCTGGTCATGCGCCATGTGGAGGAGAGGCTGGGGCAGCTACCCGCCGCCGTGCGAGAAACCGTCACTGGCATCTTTCAGCGCGCGCGGACCACCATCACCAACAAGGTCCGTATCGCCCGCGATGCCGGTGAGCAGGCGAAGACCTCCGACACGTCCAAGACGTAGCGTCGGCAGAAATTTCGCGCCGACGATTTCCGCGCGCTGCCGAACGAACCCCTATCCCCCTCGCAGGCAATTCACCCGTCCCCCTCCTGCAGGGGACAGCATACATACAAGGATCCATCCATGCGAAAACAGCAACGGCTCGACAAACTGCGGGCCAGGCAAGACCAGCTCGTCGGCGAGATCGCCGTCGACACGGCCAGGATCGAGGAGGCCCGCCGCAAGGCGATCGCCGACGAGATCGACGGCTGGCTCGAGACCCTGTCGGAGCCCGAGCGGACCCGCGTCTTCGACCGCCTCGAGGCCGGGAGCAGCGTCCGCAACCGCAAGCTCATCCAGGATCACCCGCTGCGCCCGGCCGGGCTGCCGGCGGGGGGGGTGCCGGGCTTTCGGACGGCGACGGGTCGGGCGGACCGGACGTGGGGTGAGGAGCGCTGTTCCGGGCGTCGGGCGGGGCCGCGCTCTGGCGAGGGGCGGTGTCATCGTCGGCCCTTGCGTTCGTCGGGGCCTCGCGTCGGGGTCCGGGGCGGCGGGAGGACCGGGCGCCGGGGCGGCCCCGGCGAGCCGGGCCGGCCGCGGGGCGGCATCCGGAGGGTCGGGCCCGGCCCTCCGGGCGGGCTCGGGCGGGGGTGTCCACGATGGACACTTCGGGTAAGTCTTTGATCTTTATGGGAGATGGGGTTGGCGTTAACCGGATGGAAAGGATTTGAGCGTCGGCGGCGCGCTAAGCGAATAAGTAGCAGATGGCCGCACCGAAAACACGGCGGGACTTCCTTTGTCGGGCGCTGGATGACACTAGGCGATCATACTCACCACAAGTGATTGGCTTCAGTGCGCAATCATGGAATGCTCCTCTGCAGTCGGTCTCTTCAGATCGCCCGACAACGTGGCGATGCACAAGTAGAAGACGAGAGGTACCAAGTGGCAACACGTCCCGGGTTCCATCCGGATACTTCGTTCGCGGGTTATCCGACGGCGACAGTATCCGCGATCCGTGGAATTGGCAGAAACTTCTACGTAACTCGATCATTCAGCCGAGAAACGATAGGCAACAGCGAATACTGGGGCCTCCTAGCTCGTCCCGCGGATGACTTTTCGGTACATCTCAACGCAGACCGCGAGCTGCTCTTCGTGTTCTCAGCATATGAAACCTTTGAGATAAGAACCCTCGAAGCATTCGACGAGTTTTACGCGGGGCTTGAGCAAAAGCGGGTTGATCGCAGCATCCGATTTCTTCTGTCAGCGGACAAATGAATTGAAGAAATCATACAACATTACTTGAGCCAGAACCCCGAATATCCGATAATAATACCGATCTACCTTCCAAAAATCACGGAGCGCGGCGGTGAACTCCTAAACGCGATTAGACGCAACTACCTTCTTCGTGACTTGTTTGGCTACCAAAATCCGCTGAGAGAAGAGTCCTTCTTCTTTGGAAGGCAGGAGCAGGTCAACGCGGTCTTGGATCTGGCGAAATCCGGGCAGAGTTCCAGTATTTTCGGATTGAGGAAGTCCGGAAAGACGTCATCGATATATGCGATAATGAGGAGGGCAAAAACCTTCGGAATTACTCCAGTCTTTATCGACTGTCAGAGTCCGGTTGTCCATGCGCGACGGTACAATGAACTCCTTTCCCACATTATCTCTGAGACGCGAAAGGCCATCGGGCAATCTAAAGCAATTCCACCTCTAGATGGTTCTGATGCCGAGGTTGCGGAGCGCTTTCGCTCTCAACTAAAGACCGTCATCGGGCAGGCAAAGTCAAGGATTCTTTTGATATTCGATGAAATCGAGAATATTTCGCCGCGCACTGCCTCGTCGGCGCATTGGGAAAGTGGGAGGGATAGCCTGCTGCTTTGGCAGAACCTTCGCTCCGTCATCCAGCAAGATTCAGGGGGGAGCATCGCAATTTGCTTAGTAGGCACGAGCCCCCTCCTGCTAGAGACTCCGGAGATCGACGGGGTCGCGAATCCAATGTATTTGTTTTCCCAGAAGAGGTTTATTCCAAGCTTCTCGTTTGACGAGACAAAAGAGATGATCGACCGGCTTGGGTTTTTCATGGGGATTGAGGTTGACGCAACGAAAGTTGCCCGGCTCCAGAAGGCATATGGCGGACACCCATTCTTTACCCGGCAAGTTTGCAGCAATCTGCATCGAGACGCTGGAACCAATAGGCCGATAAGAGTTTCAGATAGACAAGTTGATGCCGCGATGGAGAAGTTTGGTGGTCAGTTGGATTCGTACCTAAACGATATTCTGGGTAACCTAAGAGAGCTTTATCCCGACGAGTTTGGCTTGCTCGAGGCGGTTGTGAGAGGTGAAACAGACGAGGTTTCTGAATATGGGAGAGAAGCGCCGGAGTTGATCGATCACCTAATCGGATACGAATTGATCGAGAGAAAAGGGAATGATTTCGACATTCGCTTCAACTCGATACGACGCGCGTTGGGACGTGTACTGTCGTCTGATGATTCAGAAGTCTTTTGGACTGAATGCATGCTTCGGAGGAATCGTGTTGAAGTGAGCATCAGGCGCGAGTTATTTTATACTTCAAAGACTCTTTCCAGTTTGGAGTGGCGCGAGCTTCTTAAATCGTCTTTGTCAAAAATCAGGTACGAGAACTTGCAAACGCACGAGCCGCGAAGCCTCTTCTCAAATACAAAGTCGCCGCTCTATTGGACAGATCTAATGATGCTCCTAAAGTCAGAGAATGTGTTCAGCTATCTTGGCGAGCGTCGACAGCCCATACTCGAGGCGATGACTGCGGTTAACTTCAAGGGCAGAAAGGATAGTCACGCGAATGCCATTACTACTGAGGAGATGAGCGATATCAGAGAGGCTTTGACCATCCTGGAGGAAGAGTTCGGCCAGCCGGCATAAAGAGGGTCTCTCTCAAACTGGGCTTGGTCGGAGCGGGTTGCCAAGTTCACTCCCTCCCGAACGTCTGTTCCACGTAGTCCATGATGTCCTCCATCAGCGGGCCCGTCGCGTCGGGGCCGGTGAAGCGGAGGGTCCAGCCGTCGGGGGTGCGCTCGCGGCGGATCGTCAGGCCGGCGCGGGGGCGAGCCAGGCGGCGGGGGCGGCCGGGCTTGTAGGCGCGGCGGGGGGCGCCGGGGCGGGTCGCCTCGCGGGCCTCCTCCTCGGCCTCCTCGACGATGCGCTGGAGCAGGCGCCACTGGGCGGCGGGGGTGGTCTCGGAGGACTGCGCGAGGGCGGCCTCGATCACCTCGCCCATGCCGGCGCGGATGGCGGTGCCGAGGCGGAGGAGCTGGGCCTGGGTGAGCTCCTCGGGCCGTGCCAGGAGGCCGTCGGGCAGCGCCTCGACCACGTCGGCGATGGCGCGGATGCGGATGCGGCGCTGGCGGTTGACCGCCGGGTAGAGGCGAGAGACTGCCTCGTCGAGAGTGGGGAAGAGGCCCTGGTCGCGGGCCTCGACGACGATGCGGGCCTTCTCCCACGGGGAGAGGTCGGCGCGGATCTCGTTCTCGGCGATCATGTCGGAGAGCGCCTCGGCTGTGTCGGCGGGGGTGCGGACGAAGGCGGGGATGCGGGCGAAGCGGTCGCCCGCGCCGGGGGCGAGGGCGCGGAAGGCGGCGAGGCGGCGGTAGCCGGAGATCAGGCCGTAGCGGGGGCCGGGGTGGCCGGGCTCGGGGGCGGCGGCGAAGACCTCGATCGGCTGGCGGAGGCCGGAGGCGAGGATCGAGGCCTGAAGTTCGGCCAGCGCCTCGGGCTCGACGGCGGTGCGGTCGCGCGGCAGGGCCTCGGCCTCGATGGCGGCGAGGGGGATGAGGGTGACTTCGGTGGTCATGGGCGGCGGCTCCGGTCTGGCGGAGGGCCAGTAGAGCGCGGGCGGGGGCGGTGTTGCGCGGGAGGCGGACGGGGTGGAGGAGACGTTCTCGCCGCAGTGGTCGCGCCCGACGGGATAAGCCGCGATTGGCTGGCGGGGCGGGTGAGGTCGCGGGAGAGTGTGGCGGCGGCAGGGGGGCAGATGGAGGACCTTGCTCCCCTGCAGGAGGGCGACACGGGAAGACCGGAGCCAATCGGGGCGGTGTGCAGCACGTCGTCGAGGACGAGCGGCGCTTGACGCTGCGCCGCCCGCCCACGATCTTTCAGCATGCCGGGTCAACTGCGGGGAAACCCGATCCCCTGCTGACATTCAGCCGTGGCGCCGCCGGCGGCTGTCAACTGACAGACATGTCAGGGTCCGAGCGACAATGGCGAATGCACCGTCATCAGCCGGCGGCAGGTCGCTTCATCCCGGGCAAGATCGCGTGCTCGCTTGTCGAGCGCCGTCATCTCCGCCCGCAACGCGTCGCGCGCCCGCAGCATGCCCTCGGTCACCCGCTCGAGCATCGGATTGCCGCTGGCGAGTTCCTGCACCCGCCCGGCGAAGCGGCCCTTGCTGATCTTGCCGAGCCTGAGCCCGAAGCCCCTGAGCACGCCGCGGAGCCCGAGCTCAATGTCGAGCATCTTCTTCTGGAGCAGCTTGCGCGCCGTCAGCAACGCCCGCAGCTCCTGCGCCGAGGCCGACTTGCAGTGCACCGGCCGGAACCATCCCATCCGCAACAGCTGCGCGATCCCGCGCGCATCGCGCCGGTCGGTCTTGATGGCCTCCGGCCATCGCGGCGCTCGAAACGCGCCACTGGCGCGTTCCGCCGCCCTTCGGGCGACCGCTTCGCGATCATCGCCGAAAGCGCCGCCTTCACCTGCCGCGTCTCCATGAGCACCACCTCGACGCCTGCCGTCGCCAGCCCGGCATGAAGCCACTGCGACAGCGGCCCCGCCTCCATGCCA
>CAVZOJ010000002.1:0-1367095 GCA_963776845.1 uncultured Alphaproteobacteria bacterium
CGCTCCTCGCCGACCTGCTCGACGAGCGGCTCGCCGGTGAGGAGCGCGACGTCGCCGCCGCGGCGCTGTCGCGGCTCTATGGATACGTGAAGGAGGGCGGACGGTGAGACTGCTATCCATCACGCTGAACAACGTCCGCCGCTTCACCGACCCGGTGCAGGTGGACGGCATCGCGGACGGTCTCAACATCCTCTGCGAGCCGAACGAAGCCGGCAAGTCCACGATCTTCGACGCGGTGCAGGCGCTCTTCTTCGTGCCCCACCGCTCCCAGGCGAAGGAGGTGAAGGCGCTCCGTCCGCATGCCGGCGGCGCCCCGGAGGTCGCGGTGGAGATCGAGACGCAGGAGGGCCGGTTCCGCTTCTCCAAGCGCTGGCTCTCGCGGCCCGAGGCGCGGGTGACGCGCGACGACCGCCTGGTGGCGCAGGCGGACGAGGCCGAGGCGTGGATCGCGCGGCTCACGGGCGGTGGCGATGGCGGACCCTCGGGCCTGCTCTGGGTCCGGCAGGGAATGTCGGCGCTCGACCACGGCTCGTCGAAGGAGCAGGAGGCGGGCCTCGAGGCGCGGCGGAGCCTGCTGTCGTCCGTCACCGGCGAGGTCGAGGCGATGACCGGCGGGCGGCGCATGGATGCGGCGCTGGCACGGTGCCGGCAGGAGCTGGAACATTACGCCACGGGGACCGGTCGCCCGAGAACGGGCGGGCCGTGGAAGGAGGCTGGAGATGCCGTCGACAGCCTGCGGGCCGAACGCGACCGGCTGAGCGGCATCGCCGGCGAGCTCGTCACGGCGCTGGAGCGGCGCCGCGCGGTCCGGCGCGAACTGGCCGAGCTGGAGGCGCCGAAGGAGGTTGAGGCGCGGCGCGTGCGGCTTGTGGAGGCGCGAGATGCATTCGCGGCGGCGGAGCGGCATGCCTATGCCGTGGCGCGGGCTGCCGACGCGCTCAGGATGGCCGAATTGGAGATCTCGCGCCGCGAGGACAAACTGGCGCGGCTGCGCGCCGCCCGGCAGGAGCGGGCCTTGGCCGCCGAGGCGCTGGAGCGGGCGCGGACCGAGCGGGAGGCTGCCGAGACCGCGCTGCTTGAGGCGGAGGCGCGTCAGGCGACCTCCGGAAGCGCGGCGCAGGCGGCTGCCCGGGCTCTGGCCGTGGCGCGCGAGGCGTTCCGCGCGGCACATCACAGGCAGGCAGCGCGCGAAGGCGCGCGGCGGCGCCAGGAGCTGACTTCGCAGATCAGCCGGGCCGAGGCCGCGCGAGCCGAGCTGGAGGCTGCGACGGCTGCCGCCCAGGTCGGTCCGGGCTCCGAGACGCTGCGCGACCTCGACCGCCTGGCACAGGAGCTGCGCGAGGCCGAACGGCTGCGTGACCGCGCCTCCGCCTCGCTCGTGATGAGCTACGCGCCCGGCGCCGAAGGCCGCGTGCGCCTCGGCGTCGCGCGGCTCGCGCACGAGGTGCGGACGACGATCGCCGAGGGCGCGGTCCTCGAGATTCCGCAGGTCGGTCGGCTGACGATCCATCCCGGTGAGACCGCGGCGGCGGGTTCGGTCGACGCCGCGGCAGCGCGCTTGGCGGAGGCGCTGACCGCATCGGGGCTCGACGACCTCGCCGATGCACGGCGCCGTGCTGCAACGCGGGAGGCCGCGGCGCGTAGCGCCGGGGAGGCGCGGGCGCGGTTCGACGCCATTGCGCCCGAGGGCATGGAGGCGCTGCGGACGGCGCTGGCGGAGATCCCGGACGCGGCGCCCGGGGAGGACGACGGGCCACCCGTCGAGGAGGCACAGGAGGCTCTCACCGAGGCCGAGGCGGATGCCGCCGCGGCGGCGCGGGCGTGCGACGCGGACCGGCGGACACTTGAGGCGGCGCGTGACCGGGCCGTACGTGCGGAGACCGCCGACGCTGGTGCCGCGGAGCGCCTGGAGCGGGCGGATGCGGCGCTCGGCGACGGCGATCCGGCTGCGCGCGAGGGCGAACTCGAGGTGGACCTCACCCGCTGCCGCGTGACGCACGAGGTCGCGCAGACGCAGCACCGCGAACTCGTCGAGGCGGCGCGGGATCTCGAGGCGATGCGGGCTGCGCTCGGCCGCGCCGAAGCGGTGGCGGAGCAGGCCGAGCAGCGCGTCCGCGAACTTGCGTCGGAGCGCGAGGGGCTCGACGCGCGGATCGACGTCCGGTCGGGCGAGGCGGTGGAGGAAGAGCTGGTGGACGTGGAGGAGCGGCTACAGGCAGCAGAGGTGCATCTCGGGCGGATCGAGTTCGAGGTGCGGGTGCTGACGCGCCTCCGCGCGGCGCTGGAGGCGGCGCGGACGGATGCGCGCGAGCGTTACTTCGAGCCCGTGATGCGCGAGCTCGCACCGCTCCTGCGGCTGCTCTGGCCGGAAGCGGAGGTGACGTTCGGCGAGCAGACGCTGCTGCCGGTGGCGTTGACCCGCGCCGGGCAGCCGGAGGAGATCGACATTCTCTCCGGCGGCACGCGCGAGCAGGTCGCGCTGCTGGTTCGGCTCGCCTTCGCCCGGATGCTGGCGGGGGGCGGGCGGCACGCGCCCGTCATCCTCGACGACGCGCTGGTCTACACCGATGACGACCGCATCGAGCGGATGTTCGACGCGCTGCACCGCCAGGCGGCGGACCTGCAGATCATCGTGCTCTCCTGCCGGCAGCGCGCCTTCCGCGACCTCGGCGGTCGCGCCCTGCGCTTCGATCGGGTCGAGGAGGTCGTGGCGTGAGGCTGAAGGGTGGCGCCATCCGGCTCTCCGCGTCGGATTCTGATGCGGTTCACGGGGTGCGCCCATGCCACGCGGCTCGATCTCGACCACCTTCAGGGCCGTGGCCCCGAGCCTGCCGAGGACAGCGCCGACGCCGACCTCCTGCAGCGGCACGGAGACGCGCACGAGGCGGAGCATCTCGCGCGACTGAAGGGGCGCGGCGAGGTGGCGGAGATCGACAAGGAGCAGCCGTTCCACCAAGCGGTCGAGACCACCGTGGTGGCCCTGCGATCAGGCGAGCCGGTCGTGTTCCAGGGTGCGCTGGAGGGGGGCGCCTGGGGCGGATGGTCGGATTTTCTCGAGCGGGTGGAGGAGCCGTCCGACCTCGGCACGTTTTCCTACGAGGTGGCGGACACCAAGCTGAAGCGGAAACCCGCGCCGGGGCACGTCTTGCAGCTCGTCCTCTACTCCGACCTGCTGGCGCGGGTGCAGGGGCGGGCGCCGGAGCGCGCGCACGTTGAACTCGGCGACGGCAGCCAATGTACGTTCCGTCTGGCCGAGTACCACGCCTATGCCCGGAAGGCGCGGGAGCGGCTGGAGTCGTTCGTGGCGCGCCCGTGGCCGACGCGCCCGGTGCCGACCGCCGCCTGCCCGCTCTGCCGCTGGCGCGACCATTGCGCCGACCGCTGGACGGCGGAGGACAGTCTCTTCGAAGTGGCCGGGATCACACGTTCCCAGGTGGCGAAGCTGGAAGCAGCGGGCGTGACCACGCTCGCCGCTCTCGCCGAGCGGGAGGAGCGCGTGCCGAAACTCGCGCCGCCGACGCTCGACCGCCTGCGCCTGCAGGCCCGGCTGCAGCACGCCCGCAAGTCCGGTCCGCCGCTGCACGAGCTGCGCGAGGCGCTGCCGGGCAAGGGCTTCGACCTCTTGCCGCGGCCCGACCCGGGCGACCTCTTCTACGACATCGAGGGCGATCCGTTCTACGCCGAGGGCGGTGTCGACGGGCTGGAGTACCTGCACGGGGTATGGGACGGCGCCGACTTCACCGCCCTCTGGGCGCACGACCATGGGGGGGAGCGTGAGACGCTGATCCGCCTCCTCGACCTCTTCGAGGCGCGGCTGACGGCGCACCCGCAGGCGCACATCTACCACTACGCCGCCTATGAGATCACAGCACTCCGGCGACTCTGCACCCGGCACGGCGTGGGGGAGGCCCGGCTCGACCGTTGGCTGCGCGAGCGGCGGTTCTGCGACCTCTACGCGGTGGTGCGTGGCGGCGTCGCCGCCTCCGAGCCGTCCTACTCGATCAAGGACATGGAGGCCTTCTACGGCATCGAGCGCACCGGCGAGGTCACGACCGCCGGCGGTTCGGTCGTCGCCTACGAGGAATGGAGAGAGACCCGCGAGCAGGCGATCCTCGACGAGATCGAGGACTACAACCGGATCGACTGCATCTCGACGGAGGCGCTGCGCGACTGGCTGGTCCGGATACGACCCGACCGCCCCTGGCCGGAGCCCGCGCCGCCGCAGGACGAGCGGTACAACGCCGACGACGCCGAGGCGGAGGCACTGCGGCAGCGGCTGCTGGCCGCCGACCTGCCAGAGGGGCGTGGGCAACTCCTCTTCGACCTCGCCCGTTTCCACAAGCGGGAGGCCAAGCCGGCGGCATGGGAAGTCTTCGACGCTGCGGCGCGCGACGCCGACGACCTCTGCGAGGATATGGACTGCCTCGGCGGCCTCGTCGCGACGGGACCTCAGGAGTCGGAGAAGAAGTCAATCAAGCGGACCTACCGCTTCCCGCGGCAGGAGACGAAGCTGAGGAGCGGCAAGAAGGCCTGCATACGCCTTGGGGAGAAGACCCCGACAGTGGAAATCCTCGACCTCGACCGCCGGCGGCGAAGCGTTACGATCAAGCTCGGCCCGAAAGGAGGCGACCGCCTGCCCGACCGGCTGGACCTGCTGCCGACCTTCGCCATTGATCCGCGCCCCATCCCGGGCGCCCTCCTGCGCGTCGTCGAGGATCAGCTGGGTCCGCGCGCGAACCGTGCCGCCGATGACCTTCTGTCGCGACGACCGCCGCGCTTCGCAGGAGCGGGGCCGCTGCCGGTGTCCGACGGCGCGGACCCGGTCGAGGCGATAATCGGAGCCGTCGGGGCAATGGATGCAACCGTGTTGCCGGTCCAGGGGCCGCCCGGAACGGGCAAGACCTACGTCACCGCCCGCGCCATCCTGGCGCTGGTGCGAGAGGGCAAGCGCGTTGCCATCTCGTCGAACTCGCACGAGGCGATCCGCAACGTGCTGATGGGCTGCATCGACGCCTGGGACTGGGACGACCCGGAACTCGACCTGCATCTGGTACACAAGGGGAAGGAGGACCTCGACGAGCTTGTAGCGCCCTCCGACCGCATCGAGATGGTGACGAAGGCGGACGACATCTCCGGCAGCGCGCAGGTGGTCGGCGGGACGGCCTGGCTGTTCGCAGCCGAGGAGATGCAGGGCGTCTTCGACACCCTGTTCCTCGACGAGGCAGGGCAGGTCTCGCTTGCGAACCTCGTCGCAATGACCAACGCCGCGAGAAACGTCGTGCTGGTCGGCGATCCCAACCAGCTGCCGCAGGTGATCCAGGGCGCGCACCCGCATCCGGCGGCCCTCTCCGGGCTGGACTGGATGCTGGGCGGGGAGACCGTCGTCCCGCGCGAGCGAGGCCTGTTCTTGCCCCTGACGCGTCGGATGCACCCGGACATCTGCCGTTACATCTCGAACCAGTTCTACGCTGGACGCCTGCATGCGCACGAGAGCACGGCCCTGCAGTCCGTCCGCGGCGAGGGTCTGCCACCCGCGGGCGCCTTCCTGGTCCCGGTCGAGCACGAAGGCCGCGCGCAGGAATGCCCCGAGGAGGTCGAAGGGATCCGCGAAGCCGTGACGCGTCTGCTCTCCGGGAACTGGACCGACCGCGAGGGCGAGACGCGGCGGCTTCGCCAGAGCGACATCATCGTTGTCGCGCCCTACAACGCGCAGGTGAACGCCCTCTCCGACGCGCTGCCCGGCATCCGCGTCGGCACCGTCGACCGGTTCCAGGGCAAGGAGGCGGCGGTCGCGCTCGTCGCCATGACCGCGTCCTCGGCAGAGGAGACGTCGCGCGGCCTCGACTTTCTGCTGGCCCGCGAACGCCTCAACGTCGCCGTGAGCCGCGGCAAGGCGCTGAGCCTCGTCTTCGCGTCGCCGCGGCTCCTCGCCACGCCTTGCGCGACGGTGGAGCAGATGCGACTCGTCAATAGCCTCTGTGCACTGCAAATGTGGCGCGGTCGAAAGCTGATTGCGTGACGTTCTTGCGGGAAATGCAAGCTTTGAAGGACAATAGCGACAGAGAAATGGGGACCGGGAGGCAGGCCGACGCAACGCCTCATGCCGCGTCACTTATCGAAGGCATGAGGGACTTCGGTTACACGCTCGAAACGGCGATGGCCGATATCATCGACAACTCGATCACGGCAGATGCGTCCGAGGTGGAAATTATTGCAGAGACCTCCGGGGGAGGACCCTTGGATCGCGATTATCGATGATGGCTTCGGCATGAGCGAGGCCGAGCTGATCGAAGCGATGCGTCCCGGGTCGAAGAACCCGCTGGACCAGCGGGGGGACCACGATCTCGGGCGGTTCGGCCTCGGGCTGAAGAGCGCCAGTTTTTCCCAGTGCCGGCAGCTGACGGTAAGTTCCCGGAAGGCTCACGTTACGTCGGCCGCGACTTGGGATCTCGACAAAGTGGTGGAAACGAACAGGTGGCTTCTTGACCTCGAGGACGATCTCGCGGCTGTTGCCGCAGCCGACGGCCTGCCCGAAACGGGTACAGTCGTTCTTTGGCGGAAGCTCGATCGGCTGTCGACCGGCTATCGTCACGATGCCAAGAGGAGGGCCGCGGAAATCAACAAGGCCTTGTCAAGCGCCGAACGTCATCTCCGGCTCTGATGCAAGGCACGCGCCCCGCGATCCGTCTGCATCTGAATGGCCGGAGACTCTCGCCCATCGATCCCTTCGCGCAGGACCACAAAGCAACGCAGACGGACCCGGTCGAGGTGCTGCACTTGGCCAAGGGAATCGTGGAGACCCAGTGCTTCACGCTTCCGCATCATAAGATGATGTCGCGGGTCGCTTGGGACGAGTTGGGCGGACCCGAGGGGCATCTGCGGTCTCAGGGCTTCTACATCTATCGAGAGAAGCGTCTGATTATCGCCGGCAGTTGGCTCGGTCTGGCCCGACAGACAGAACTGACGAAACTGTCGCGCGTGCGGGTCGACATTCCCAATACTATGGACGCCGACTGGAAGATCGATGTCCGGAAGGCAAACGCCCAGATGCCCCCTGTTGTCAGGGAGCGTCTGCGTCGGATCGTTGAGCGTCTCCAGGGAACTGACTCACATAACTCCCTGAAGCCAGTCTTCTCGATGTAGAGGATCGCCGAATACCGGTGACCGTCGCCAGCTGAGGTTGGAAACAGCTCCCGCGGGGGCGCCAGAGCCCTGTCCGTGGCGAGGGTTTCGCCGAGGTAGCGACGCACGTCCTGTGTCGAGATCGAGATCTCTTGGCGGGAATGGGGCTCGATTGCGAAGCCGCGCTCGTCAGACAGGATGTCATACCGTTGTGGCTCCGGCAGCTCGTCGACTACGCGCCAGAGGACCCCGCGCGAGAACCAGCCGTACCCCATGTTGTTGATTTCCGCTGAGAACTGACCCAGGTTTTCCATCGAGAAGTGGCGCGCCTGAAGGTTTATGGTCGTCGGTTCAGGTCTGGGTCAATGCCGGTGCTCCCTCCTTCTTCCTGCGCGCCGCCTCGGAACTGGACCTGAAGCGGAAGCTGTCGTTTCCGGTTTCCAGGATGTGGCAGCGGTGGGTCAGGCGATCGAGGAGCGCGGTGGTCATCTTGGCGTCGCCGAAGACCGTGGCCCATTCGCTGAAGCTGAGATTGGTTGTGATGGCGACGCTGGTGCGCTCGTAGAGCCTGCTCAGAAGGTGGAAGAGCAAGGCCCCGCCTGTGGCACTGAACGGCAGGTAGCCGAGCTCGTCGAGGATCACGAGGTCGGCGCGCATGAGGCTCTCGGCGATCTTCCCCGCTATGCCCTTCGCCTTCTCTTGCTCGAGCATGTTGACGAGTTCGACGGTGGAGAAGAACCGGACCTTCTTCCGGTGATGCTCGACAGCCTGGACGCCAAGCGCCGTCGCGACGTGGGTCTTGCCGGTGCCCGGCCCGCCGATCAGGACGACGTTGTGGCCGCCGTCGATAAACTCGCCCCGGTGCAGCTGGCGGACCAGCCTCGTTGATCTCGCTGGCTGCGAAGTCGAACCCTGCCAGGTCCTTGTAGGCCGGGAAGCGCGCGGCCTTGAGGTGATAGGCGATGGACCGGACCTCGCGTTCAGCGACCTCGGCCTTCAGCAGTTGCGACAGGATCGGAACGGCCGCTTCGAAGGCGGGCGAGCCCTGTTCGATGAGGTCCTCGACGGCCTGGGCCATCCCGTACATCTTCAGGCTGCGCATCATGATGACGATGGCGGCGCTGGCAGGATCATGACGCATGGCGCGCCCCCTGTTTCCGGCCGCGCAGGCCGTCATAGCGCGCGACATTCGCCTTGGGCTCCTCGAGCAGCGCCAGACCCGTTGGTGGGGCGGCCTCGGGCGTGCCCGCAGGGCTTTCGTCGATCAGCCGGTGCAGCAGATTGAGCACATGGGTCTTGGTCGGCACCCCGGCCTCAAGCGCCAATTCCACCGCACAAAGCACCGCTTCTTCGTCGTGCTGCAGCACCAGGGCGAGGATCTCCACCATCTCCCTGTCGCCGCCCGGGTGTTTCAGCAGATGCTGCTGGAGGCGCCGGAAGGCCTCGGGCAGCTCGGCGAAGGGCGCCATTACGCAGCGCACCGGGCTTTCGCTGGATGACGGCCAGGTAGTGCCGCCAGTCATGGATCGTCCGGGGAAGCAGGTGATGCGAGCGCTGGATCACCCGCGGGTGCTCGCAGACGATCTGCCCCTCGGCCGCGACCACGAGCCGGTCGGGGTTAGACCCGCAGGCTGACCGGGCGGTTGGCGAAGGACGCGGGGACGCTATAGCGGTTCCGCTCGAAGCTGATCAGACAGGTCGGCGACACCCGCTTGCTCTGCTCGACGAAGCCGTCAAAGGCCGGCGGTGTCGGCATCAGGGCCATCTTCTCAAGGGCCCAGACCTCCGAGATGGTCCCCGACAGCGTGCCATGTGCGTGCGCTCCCACAGCTCGATGCAGCGCTGCTCGAGCCAGGCATTCAGTGCCGCCAGATCAGGAAAGTCGGGCATCAGGTGCAGGACCAGGTGGCGGGCATCCTGCACGTTCTTCTCGACCTGTCCCTTCTCCCAGCCGGCCGCCGGGTTGCAGAACTCCGCTCGAAGACGTAGTGGCTGGTCATCGCCAGGAACCGGGCGTTGACCTGACGCGCCTTGCCGGAGCCGACCCGGTCCACCGCGGTCTTCGCGTCCATTGTCCTCGGACCATGTGTGGATGGCTCCCGCGGGGCAAGGGCGCTGTTCGGTGGCTGGGTTTGGTCGGTCGCGGCCATGTGTACGGCGTCTGATGTGCAGCGTGGCAGCTGCGCGCCCTGATGAAGTCCGCCGGCGCTCGGGTCCCGATCAATGGCACGCACTCGGAGGTGCTTCGGTTCGAACAGGGTGTCCCGATTGCCGTTTCGCCGTCCTGTCGCCATCACCTCACGTCGCGCCTCACCGTCTCGGAGCCGATCTGCGCCGGCGTGTTCTGTCAGACCGGGGCTGCCCGGTAGCTTTCGCCGCTCCTGACGAGCGCCCAGACGACCCGCGCCATCCGGTTGGCCAGGGCGATGGCCACCACCTTCACAGGCTTTCTCTCCAGCATCTTCCAAAGCCAGTCGGTCCCGGGTCGTCCGCGGCGCCGGCCTGCGATCTGCGCCATGGCGCCGAGGTAGAGCAGGCGTCGCAGGTAACGGTTTCCAGCCTTCGAGATCCGCCCGAGCCGCTCCTTGCCGCCGCTCGAATGGGGCTTCGGCGTGAGCCCGAGCCAGGCGGAATAGTCTCGCGCGGAGCGGAACGCCGCGACGTCGGGCGTGGTGACGGCGAAGGCGCTCGAGGCAATCGGTCCGAGCCCGGGGATCGTGGCGAGACGTCGGGCGAGCGGGTCGCTCTTCTGCGCCGCTTCGATGCGCGCGGTGACCGTCTCGATCCGGGCGCGCAGATCGCGGAGCTGGCCAGCCAGCAGGTCGAGGGCGGGTCGCGCGGCCTCGGGCGTCTGCTCCGCAGCGGCAAGGAGCCGGTCGACATTCTGGATACCCTTCGCCACCACGATCCCGAACTCGGCGAGATGCGCACGGATCGTGTTCACGGTCTGGGTCTGCTGGCGGATGAGGAAGTCCCGCGCCTTGTGGTCGAGCAGCGCCGCCTGAGCCTCCGCCGACTTCACCGGCACGAAGCGCATCGTCGGCCGCGTCACCGCTTCGCAAATCGCCTCCGCGTCCGCCCTGTCGGTCTTGCCGCGCTTTACATACGGCTTCACGTATGCCGCCGGCATGAGCCGCACCTCGTGGCCGAGCGCCGAAAGCTCCCGCGCCCAATGATGCGCACCGGAGCAAGCCTCCATCCCGATCAGGCACGGATCGAGACGCGAGAAGAAGGTTAGAACCTGGCCCCGGCGCAGCTGCCGACGCAGCACAACGGGCCCATCTACGCTCACGCCGTGCACCTGGAAGATGCTCTTCGCCAGATCGATGCCGATGGTGGTAGGCTGTTCCATGGATGGCTCCCTTCGGTGGACTGTTCAACAACACCCACCGTGGCACATCCCGATGCCGGGAGCGGGAGCCATCCACTCCATCAATGGCGGATCAATGGACGCTGTCGTAGATGCCCCGCCGCGGCACGCCGCCGAAGACGCGGAATGCGTGCCAGTGAACGTCGAACAGCATCTCGTGGGTCTGCAACAGGTAGGCCCGGAGCAGGAACGCCCGGCTGTGCGAGAGCTTGATGTGGGCGACCTGAAGCTTCGTTTCGTATTCTCCCCGGCAACCGTCGCCCAATCCTCGCTCCAGTCGAACTGGAAGGCCTCTCCAGGCTGGAAGGCCAACGGCACGAAGATGCCGCGCCCGGCGGTCTGCTGCTCGCGCTGGCGGTCGGCCTTCCACTTCCGCGCGAAGGCCGCGACCCGGTTATAGTAGCCCTCGTAGCCGAGGGCGACCAGATCGGCGTGGATCAGCTTCAGGGTCGGCCGTTGCTTGCGGGACTTGCCCGCTTCCGTCTTCAGCCAGGCCAACGGCTTGTCGGCGTAGGGATCCAGCTTGCTCGGCCGTTCCGGATCGTGTTCCGCGACAGCCCCGTCCGCCGTGAGATCTCTCGGATGGAAAGCTGATCCCGCAACGCCCACCGTCGGATCACGCTCAGTAACGCCATGTCGAACACCCCGTTGCCCCCGCTTCTCCAGCCAGGGGGCGTTGGAACATGGGTCACTTCTCAGTGGAAATCTGCCGTCTGCCCGGGCCAGTTCTCAGCGGAACTCAACAGTCACGATACCATCGCGGATCGAGGTGCCCATGCGGTTATTCCGCCCCGCAAGAATGCGAAACCATGGACGACCGCCACCGCTGGCGCCCAGGCCCGAAACGAGATCCTGCGCGCCGCGAAATACCTCGGTCGCGCACTCTGGCGACGATGGAGCGGATACCACCGCCGGAGCCGCGTCGAGACAAAGATGCATTGCATGAAACTGCTGGGGCAACGGCTCATGGTGAACTGGCCCCCGATTCGACCGGACACTCAGGCATAGCCATGGAGGCTTAGGCGTATGCCTGAGTACGTGCTCATGTCTGAGATCGAGATCATCACCGATGGCGGCCGTCGCCGCCGCTGGTCCGCGGCTGAAAAGCTGCGGATCGTGGAAGAGACTCTGGACGAGCGGGAGAGCATCTCGGTCGTCGCGCGGCGCAATGGCGTCGCTCCGAACCTCCTTTATCGTTGGCGCAGGCTGATGCTGGAAGGAGGGAGCGTGGCAGTGACGGGCGACGACGAGGTGACCAGGTCGAGCCTGCGAGACGAGCTGTCCGGCAGATGGAGGACCGCATCCGCGAACTGGAGCGCCAGCTTGGGCGCAAGACGCTCGAGCTGGAGATCCTCAAGGAGGCGCTGGACAAGTCACGGGCAAAAAAACCGACGTTGCTCGCGCAGTCGCCGCTGAAGGACGGTTCCCCGATGACGGCCGTGGCAGAGACGCTCGGCGTGTCACGCTCGAACCTGCATGACCGGCTGAGCGGGAGGACCAAGCCGCGGCGGCGCTATCACAAAGCGCAGGACGCGGCGGTGCTGCCGTTGATCACCACGCTGGTGGCGGCGCGGCCGACCTACGGCTACCGGCGGATCACAGCGCTCCTGAACCGGCAGCTGCGCGCGCAGGTTCGCCCTACACCGCCCGCGATACGCGCATCTTCGCCAGCCAGCTTGGCCTGAGACCCTTCTTCACGCCGGTGAAGAGCCCGGAGAGGTGCGCAGCACGCATCTCGGAAGCCTTCGTGAAGACGCTCAAGCGGGATTACGTGCGCGTCACGCCGCTGCCGGACGCCGGGGCCGTCCTCGACCTCGTCAGCGGGTGGATCGAGGATTACAACGAGAACCACCCGCACTCAGGGCTGAAGATGCGCTCGCCTCGCGAGTTCATCACAGCTCAAACCGCAACCACCTGAGTGTCCGGCGAAACGGGGGTAAGATCACATGGCACGGGACTTCAACCGGCAGGTTGCCGAGATCCAAGTCCGCATCGCCGTCCTGAACGGCTACACCGCGCTCGGCATACCCGTCACAGAGCCCGGCGGATGAGTCCCTCCGGGTAAAGGGGAACCTTGGTCCATCAGCCGATTTGTGCAACAGAGCCCCGCTAATTTGACCGCCGCCGGGGGGCACAGCCGCTTGAACGTGTGTTCCAGAACGAGGTCGTCCGCTCTCTCAGAACTGGTCGTTCTTGTGCACCGAGATCAGCCCGTCGAGGCCGACCGTGATCACCGCGGCGCAGAAGAGGCTGAGCGCGATGATGAACAGGATCGCGACGCTCCAGACGTGCTGAGTGCCCGAAAGTGCCAGAGCGAAGGATGATATCATCAGGATCGTGGTGACGAAGCCGGCCGCGACCGTCAAGAGCAGTGCCCTGCGTTGCAGCGTCAGGCGACGCGAGAGCCTCGGGATGTCCTCCTTGAGACCCGAACGCTCCAGGTCGTCCGCAGGAATCGCGTTCAGACCACGTATGCGGTTTAGGACCACATCGATCCTGGAGGACAGCATCGAGACGAAGGCCGACATCGCGCCGAGCAGGAAGGCGGGCGCAACGGCGTGTGAAATGACCTGTGAGAGCTGATCAATGGAACCCGGTTCGACGGCCATGCGAGAAGGCTCCTGGCAGGTGAGGCAGCAGACGGGAGGCGAAGACACGGGTCGATCTCACCTGTCAAGCAGCGAACATGCTCAGGCGGACGGCCGTCGCGCCATGTCGCAGTTCCTGAGATACCCGCATGCTGTGATCCTGACGTCAATCCGGCCTAGACTGGAAGCCGTAGGTACAGGACGCCCGCAGAGCCAGGCGCCCCGGCGCTTCAAGTGCGAGAAATTTCTGCCGGAGCCGCAAATTGCTGCTTCAGGGCGCGGGACTCATACTTGCTTTGTGCGCTTCGTAGCCCCGTCTGATCCGCATTGAACCGCGTGTGCGTGGCGGCAGGATCGATCCTAGTGCTGGCGCGCCTGCACCAGGAACCCGTCTACCATCTCCTCGCCCAGCGCCTTCAGCGCCTCGAGCCGGTGCAGGCCCTCGACGAGAATGTAACCGTCGCCGTCCGCTCGGACCGAGATCGGGGTGGTCTGTCCGTTCTCGAGCATGCTTTCCGCCAACGCCTCGACCTTGGCTGTGTCGAGCGTCTTGGCGCGCTTGACCGGAACGCGGACGTCGCCGATCGGGATCGTCTTGACCTTCAGCATCGGGTTGTCTCCCTCGCGAACGCTAGCACGTTCCGGCTGCGGCAACAGCTCAGTCGGCGCCGCGGGCGAGGGCGGCGACGCCGGTGCGGGCCAATTCCTGTAAACCGAGGGGGCGCATGAGATCGGCGAAGGCGTCGATCTTGGCGGGGGTCCCCGTGATCTCGAAGACAAAGCTGCGGAGCGTCGAGTCCACGACGTTGGCGCGGAAGATGTCGGCGAGGCGCAGCGCCTCGACGCGCTTTTCCCCTTCGCCCGCCACCTTGAAGAGCGCGAGCTCGCGCTCGACCGACGGCCCCTCGACGGTCAGGTCGTGCACCTCGTGGACCACGACAATGCGGCCTAGCTGCGCCTTGATCTGCTCGATGATCTGGGGCGTGCCGCTGGTCACGATGGTGATGCGGCTGCGGTGCCCCTCATGATCGATCTCGGCGACCGTCAGGCTTTCGATGTTGTAGCCGCGGCCGGAGAACAGGCCGACGACACGCGCTAGAACGCCGGGTTCGTTCTCGACGATGACGGCGAGGGTATGACGCTCGTCCACGTCGGCGTAGCCAGACCTGAGCTCGTAGGCCGAGTGGCGGGTGGTGCCCTTTTCGATGTTCAGCGTCGTCATGTTCGTTCTCGGCTCCGGGAGTTCCAGCGCGTACATAGCCGCGATGGCCCGCGTGTGCCACCGCTCTGCCCAAGCTTCCGGACATGGGCGAATATCGAACAGTTGCATGGGATGAGCCAGGGAAGACGTGGAAGGCCGGAAGGCCGCCGCACCGGGCGCCTGGATCAAGTACAAGAACGATGTGATGGGCATCGTGGGGACGGTCGCGGGCGGGATCGAGCGACGTCCTCGATCGACCCGACTTCGATCCTCCCGGGTTGGGCGACGGTGCGCTGAGACCTTGGCAAGCGGTGCCACATTCCTGGACGCGACGGGACCTTCAGCGAACGAACTCGGCTATTTCTGCCGCTAACCCGTCGAAGGCATACCCAATTGCTGCGAAGGGATAGGGGAGGACGGCCCGGGGGTCCCCGTCGAGGGCCAGACAGACGATGACCCCTGCCTCGCCGAAAAAAATACGGACGAGGCAGGGTAGCCCTAACGAGCGCTCAGACGAGCACGGCGCCCTTGGAGCCGATCGCGTCCTTGGTCGAGGCCTCGCCCAGCAGCATCTTGTTGTGCGGCTCGCCGGACGGGATCATCGGGAAGCAGTTCTCGTGCTTCTCGACGAGGCAGTCGAAGATGACCGGTCCGTCATGGTCGATCATCTCCATGATCGCGTCGTCGAGGTCGGCAGGGTCGCTGACGCAGATACCCTTGACGCCGAACGCTTCGGCGAGCTTGACGAAGTCGGGCAACGCCTCCGACCACGAGTGGGAGTAGCGCTCGCCGTGCAGTAGCTCCTGCCACTGGCGGACCATGCCGAGGCGCTCGTTGTTCAGGATGAACTGCTTGACCGGTAGCCGGAACTGCACGGCGGTGCCGAGCTCCTGCATGTTCATCAGCCAAGATGCCTCGCCGGCGACGTTGATGACAAGCGCGTCAGGGTGCGCCATCTGCACGCCGATCGAGGCGGGAAAGCCGTAGCCCATCGTGCCGAGGCCGCCCGACGTCATCCAGCGGTTCGGCTCCTCGAAGCCGATGTACTGCGCCGCCCACATCTGGTGCTGGCCCACCTCGGTGCAGATGTAGCGGTCGCGCCCCTTGGTCAGCGCCTCGAGCCGGGCCACGGCATGCTGCGGCTTGATCGACTTGCCCTCCTGCTTGAAGGCGAGGCAGTCGACCTTGCGCCATTCGTCGACCCGGGCGCGCCACTTGCCGACCTCTTCCGCATTGGTCTTGCGGCCCCGCGATTTCCAGAGACGCAGCACGTCCTCGAGCACGTGGGCAACGTCGCCGATCACCGGGATGTCGACACGGATGACCTTGTTGATCGAGCTGGGGTCGATGTCGATGTGGGCCTTCCGAGAGCCGGGCGAGAAGTCCTGCACGCGGCCCGTTATCCGGTCGTCGAAGCGCGCACCGATATTGATCATCAGATCGCACTCATACATCGCGAGGTTGGCCTCGTAGAGTCCATGCATCCCCAGCATGCCGAGCCAGTTGCGGCCCGACGCCGGATAGGCGCCGAGGCCCATCAAGGTCGACGTTATCGGGAAGTCCGTCGCGTCCACCAGTTCGCGCAGGAGTTGGCTCGCCGCGGGGCCCGAGTTGATGACGCCGCCGCCGGTGTAGAAGACCGGGCGCTCAGCAACCTCGATCGCCGAGACGAGCTCGGCGATGCGCTCCGGGTCCCCCTTCACTCTGGGACGATAGATGTCAGTCTTCGCCTCACGTGGTCCGACATAGTCGGCCGTGGCGAACTGGACATCCTTCGGAATGTCGACGAGCACCGGGCCGGGCCGGCCGTTCGTCGCGACGTGGAACGCCTGGTGGAGGGTCTGCGCCAGCTTGTCGGGGCTGCTGACCAGCCAGTTGTGCTTCGTACACGGCCGCGTGATACCGACAGTGTCCGCCTCCTGGAAGCCGTCGGTGCCGATCATGAAGGTCGGAACCTGCCCGGTGAGCACGACGAGCGGGATGGAATCCATCAGCGCATCCGTCAGGCCGGTCACCGCGTTCGTCGCGCCGGGGCCAGAGGTGACGAGTACGACACCCGGCCGGCCGGTCGCGCGCGCGTAGCCCTCCGCCGCGTGGACAGCGCCCTGCTCGTGGCGGACGAGGACATGACGAATGGCATTCTGCTGGAAGATTTCGTCGTAGATCGGAAGTACAGCGCCGCCCGGATAGCCGAATACGACGTCGACGCCCTGATCCTTCAGAGCCTCAACCACCATCTTGGCGCCGGTCATCGCCGTCATCTTGTCGCTCCGTCCTGTCGTTCATTCGAGGTTGCTGAAAACGAAAACGCCCCCGGTGTCTCATCGGGGGCGCGCGCCGTCTTCTCCGCTGACCTGTCAGGTCACGGAAGGCGCGCCACGCATACACTTACAGTCCAAGTCATAGACCACTCCGTGCGATCTTCGCACACTAGGTTCGGGTGGCGTACCAGGTCAATAGCATGTGGCGTGCTGCACGGTGCGACCAGTACGCCCATGCACAAGTTCTCACCTAAACACGGCGTAACTTGCGAAGGCGCCGGCGAGTTCCGGCCTAAACGGCAACTCGTGATTGAAAGATGCAATCGGACTTGTATCCTCGCATCATGGATTGACTAGGCCCCGGAGAAGAAAGGGATCCGAGTTGGACGGTGGGGTAGACATTCACGGCGTGGCGATGTCCGGCGAGAGCGAGCCGGCGGATGCGCGGCTGGCGGAGTTCAACCATCGGATCCTGAACTCCCTGGCGATGATCTCGTCGATCATCGGGATGGAATCGCGTGCAGTGGAGGATCGTGCCGGCAAGGCAGCACTCGAACGCGTGCGCTCCCGGCTCGTCGCAGTTTCGAACCTGTGCAGGATCCTCGGCTCCGCCAATTCGGCCAGCCGTATCCGCGCCGATCAGTACCTGAGCAGCGTCGCGGACGCCGTAGCATCGTCGGTCGGGTCCAGCGATCGCATCGTGGTCGAGGCGCGGGCTGTTCCGTGCGAGTTGACGACGTCGCAGGCCGCATCCCTCGGACTGATCACCAACGAGGCGATGACGAACGCCTACAAGCACGCCTTTTCGGGGCGCGATGGCGGCCGGATCCACGTGTCGCTGTCCCAGGATGCGCATCTCCTGACCCTGACGGTGGCGGACGACGGTCGTGGAATGGAGCATTCGACGCGCGACGGCCTCGGCACCACCTTGATGGAGTCCCTCGCGATGGATCTCGCTGGCGACGTCCGCGTCGTGAGCGATGCCGAGGGCACGCGGGTTCAGGTTCGCTTCCCTCGCGAGAACTAGACCCGCCGCGTTCCGCACTGCCGCACGGTCGAGGAGGCGACAATCCGGGCACGAAGTGCATGATTGACGCTGGATCTTGGTATTAACAGGCTCGCATCGCCGCTATAGGGTCTCGCCACTCGGTGGTCCGCCAGTATGCGGCGGACCCAATAATTTTGGGGAGGAATCCAATGGACAGACGTTCGTTTTTGAGAAACTCCGCGGTTGGGGGCACAACCGCCGCGGCGGCGACGCTTGCTGCGCCGGCGTACGCGCAGGGGAACAGAACACTCACACTGGTCACGACGTGGCCGCGCGGACTTGCCGGCGTGCACGATGCCGCACAGCGCGCCGCCGACAACATCGCGGCGATGTCCGACGGGCAGCTGACGGTCGACCTGAAGGCCGCGGGCGAACTGGTGGGTGCGTTCGAGGTGTTCGATGCCGTGACGGCCGGCCAGGCCGACATGTACCACGGCGCCGACTACTACTTCATCGGCCAGCACCCCGGGTATGGCTTCTACGCTTCGGTCCCGTTCGGAATGACGGCTGTTGAGCTTGCCACGTGGTACTATCATGACGGCGGCATGGAACTCCACGACGAGCTTGGCCAGATCTTCGGCCTCAAATCCTTCCTGGCGGGCAACACAGGCGCGCAGTGCGGCGGCTGGTTCCGCAAGGAGATCAACAGCCCCGATGACCTGCAGGGCCTGCGCTTCCGGATGCCGGGGCAGGGCGGCCAGGCGCTGACCAAGCTTGGCGTGTCCGTGCAGAACCTTCCAGGCGGCGAGATCTACCAGGCGCTCTCGTCAGGTGCGATCGACGGTACCGAATGGATCGGACCCTGGTCGGATCAGGCCGCCGGTTTCCAGGAAATCACCAATATCTACTATACGGCGGGCTTCCATGAGCCAGGCCCTGGCCTGAGCCTCGCGACGAACCGCGACGTGTTCGAGAGCCTGACGCCGGCGCAGCAGAAGATCATCGAGATGGCGGCGAACGAGTGCCACCAGTGGAACCTCACGCAGTTCCATTCGAACAACGGTCGCGCGCTGGAGCAGCTGCGCGCCGGCGGCGTGCAGACGTTCGAATTCCCCGACAGCGTCTGGGACGCGTTCGCACGCGCCTCGGACGAGGTCCTTCAGGAAAGCATGAGCGACGATCTCTTCGCCCGCATCTACGACAGCTACATGGCATCGATGCGCTCGACGGCGTCCTGGATCGGACTGACCGAGGGCACCTACACCGCGCAGCGCGCGCGCATCATGGGCATCTGACAAGACCCAGGGCCCGCCTCCCGATCGGAGGTGGGTCCTTGTCGTCGCTCGAAGTCTGGGGAGCCGCATGGACGCGATCATCTGGATACTCGGCAACATGCTGGAGGCGTTCTGGAACTTCGCCTACTCGGTGACGCATCCAGGCCTCTGGCTCGAATGGTCGAACCCGGAATCCATCTTCCGGTTCATCTATTACGGCGGATCGGTGGAGTTCTTCTTCGTCGTCTTCGTCGCCTTCCTGACCCTGACGGCGGTCGGCCTCTGGCGGAACGGTGTCATGTGGGCCGTCGTCCGCGGACTCGAGTCCCTCGCCAACGGGATCGGGCGCTTCGTCGCCTGGGCCGGCTTGCTGATGGTTCTCCAGCAGATCGTCATCGTCTTCAGCCAGCGCATCTTCGCCGCGTCGGAACTGACGCTCGGGCTGGGCGCGGCGTTGACGTACGACATTTCCTGGTGGTCGGAGGAGTTGAAGCTATACAACGCGATGATCGTCGCGCTCTGCTGCACATGGACCTTCGTGCAGGGCGGCCACGTACGGGTCGATCTCGTCTATTCCGGCGTGAGCTATCGCACGAAGCGCGTGATCGACATGGTCGGGTCGCTGCTCTTCATGATGCCGTTCGCGGTGCTCGTCTGGATGTACAGCTGGTATTTCATGTGGCGCCATCTGGTGACGCCGAAGGTCTCTGCCTCCGACCGCCTGGAGCAGATGCTGATGAAGGCGCGCGCGTTCCGCTGGAACGTGGAGACGATCGGCTTCTCGCCGAGCGGCTTCAACGGCTACTTCCTCTTCAAGATCCTGCTGGTGCTGTTCGCGGGCCTGGTGTTCCTGCAGGCAGTGGCATTCTTCTACAGGTCGTACCTGGAATGGAAGGAGGGCCCGGAAAGCGAGGGTCGTTACCTCGACAAGGACGTACTGGAGCCGGGTGAGATCGCGATGGCCGCCCCGGAGCGGCACGCAGGTTAGGGGACGGGAATGCTCTTTGGTCTCGATGGGGTCGAGCTCGGCCTGATCATCGTCTTCCTGTGCCTCTTCGCGGGCATCCTGTCGGGCTTTCCCGTCGCGTTCGCGATCGGGGGAGCCGCAGTAATCTCCTTCGGAGTCATCGCCGCGCTCGACAGCGCCGGTCTTCTGATACACCAGGCCGTCGACACCGCGAGCGCCGAGTATCGAGAACTCCTGGCCGCGGGCGAAAGCTCTCTCGACATCTCCAAGTTCCGATACCCCGACCTGCCGCGCGTGTCCGAGGCGGTGTTTCCCGGTGGGTGGGAGCTCGCGGTCGATCGCAACATCAGCTTCATCGTCAACCGGATGAACGAACGCGTGCTGGCGGGCCAGTCGATCGAGACGCTCCTCGCCGTGCTCATGTTCGTCCTGATGGGCATCACGCTCGAACGCTCGAAGATCGCCGAGGACCTGCTGCAGACGATGGCGCGCATCTTCGGGCCGCTCCCCGGCGGTCTCGCGGTCTCGGTGGTGGTCGTCGGCGCGTTTCTCGCCGCATCGACCGGCATCGTCGGCGCGACCGTCGTCACCATGGGGCTGCTATCGCTGCCGACGATGCTCCGCAGCCGCTACTCGCCGGAACTTGCGACCGGTGTCATCGCGGCGTCCGGCACCCTCGGCCAGATCATTCCGCCGTCGATCGTGATCGTGCTTCTCGGAACGCTTGCCGGGGACATCTACGCGGCCGCGCAAGAGACCCGGGCGCAGGCTGCCGGGTGCTCGGACGCGCTGACCTACCTCGGCGAGGCCGCCGTCGTCTCGGTCGGAACCCTGTTCCAGGCGGCGTTGCTGCCCGGGATCCTGCTGGCGCTCCTCTACGCGGCCTACGCTTTCGGCTTCGCCTTGCTCAATCCGGCGAAGGCGCCGCCGATCGAAGCCACCGGGGACGTGGCGGGCGAGGTCGTGACAAGGTCCGAGGCACTGACCTGGTTTCTGGCCGTGCCCGCAGCGATCCTCGTCGGAGCATTCGCGCTCGGCTCGTTCGGCATTGCCGGCAGCCAGTCCGTCGACGTCAGCAGGTTCACCGAGGCATCGGCAGGCGCCGCTCTCCGGACCAACGTCTCCGACAGCTGCCGCGAGGCGATGATCGAACTGCACGGACAGGAGGCATGGGACAGGGCCGTCGCCCAGCAGGACGAGATCGAGGCGTCCGGCGGAGCCGTGGAATCACATGCGCGAACCGAGGAGGAGATGACGTCGGCACGGCAGGCGGCCCTGCTGAACGCTCCGCCAATCGGGTCAGGGATCCTGATCACCTTCACGCTCTTCGGTCTCGCCCTCGCAGTGGCAAGGGGAACTGCGCCAACGACACCGGCATGGCCGCTGGTCGTGGGTGGCGCAGGCGTGGCGCTGGCACTCGTCTTCGATGCCCTGTTCATCGCGCCGACCGCGACCTCGGGCGCCACTTTCCTGGTGCTGCTGGTTCCGATCCTGCTCACGCTATTCGGCCTGAGGTACGGCGTCGGTCTGCTCGCGCGGAACGACCTGCTGCGCGTCGTCTTCCCGCCGCTGGTTCTGATCATTGCCGTGCTGGGCTCGATCCTCGGTGGCATCACCAACCCGACGCCTGCGGCGGCTCTCGGCGCCGGTGGCGCGCTCATGCTGGCCGCCTATCGGCGTCTCATCGACACGGGTCGTTCGGGCCGCTTGGTGGTGCTCACCGCATTCGCCATCGTCATCATGATCTTGGTCGGGGTGAACTTCGACCTCCGCCTCGTCGGCAATGATGTTCTGGTCGAGGACAGGGTGGCGTACATCATCGCCCAGGCGGCGTATCTCTTCGCGATCTTCGGGCTGCTCTATTCCTGTTGGATCCTCTTCGCCGGCGGCATCCTGTCGCCGGTCGTGCGGGAGACCGCGAAGGTCACGTCGATGGTCTTCACCATCCTGATCGGATCGCAGTTGCTGAACCTCGTCGTGATCTCCTTCGGCGGCGAGGAATACATTCAGAGCTTTCTGAGGTCCTTCGATCGGGAGTGGGTGGTCTTCCTGCTGGTGATGCTGATCCTCTTCATCCTCGGCTTCGTCCTAGACTTCCTGGAGATCATCTACATCGTGATCCCCATCGTCGGCCCGGTCATCTACGGCGGAACGATGGACCCCAAGTGGGTGACGATCATGATCGCGGTCAACCTTCAGACGTCGTTCCTGACGCCGCCCTTCGGCTTTGCCCTGTTTTACCTTCGCGGCGTGGCGCCGCCGAGCGTCACGACGGGACAGATATACCGCGGCATCATTCCGTTCGTCGTCATCCAGGTGGTCGGGCTCGCCCTGCTATGGCTCTTCCCCTCGGTCGTCACGATCGTGCCGAACCTCATTCCGAACTAGGATCCCTGCGTCGCAACCACGACGGCTCACGATCAAGCCCGACTTGAGCGAGTTGCCCCTTTGACTGCAGCTCGCGGCCGGGCCGCAGCCTAGCCGCGGGTCGGCCGCGAATCCGGCAGGCTGATGCGCGCGACCTGCTCGGCGATGGGATCCGTCGAGAGGGGGTGCGTTCGCGCGGAATATCTCGCTGGATTGCCCAAGTCCTGCCACTGTCCGCCGTGGTAGACCTCCAGAGCCGAAAAGCGGGCCTTGTAGCCCATCTTGGGGCTACCCGGCACCCAGTAGCCAAGGTAGACGTACGGTAGGCCCGCATCCCGCGCGATCTCGACATGGTCGAGGATCACGTATGTTCCGAGGCTATCTTCGGCTAGGTCGGGATCGTAGAACGAGTAGACCATCGACAGGCCGTCATCGAGGACGTCCGTCAGACAGACCGCGGCGAGTTCCCGGCGTCCGTCCCGCTCGCCCGAATACTCGATCACGCGACTGCGTATCGGTGTCTCCTCGATCATCGCGGCGAATTCGAATATGTCCATGTCAGCCATGCCGCCATCCGCGTGTCGGCCGTCCAGATACTCCCGAAAAAGCTGATACTGCTCCTCGGTGGCCCAAGGCGACGTCGCCTCGCGCTGCAGGTAGGCGTTCCGCCGCGCCACGCGCCTGAGGCTCCGCGACATCTCGAAGTCGGCGACCCTGATTCGCACCGAAAGGCAGGCCGAGCATTCGGCGCAGGACGGCCGGTAGAGCACGTTCTGAGAACGACGAAATCCCTGCTTGGACAGGGTGTCGTTCAACTTCTCCGCGTATTCGCCCTGCAACGCGGTGAACAGCTTCCGCTCCATCCTGTTCTCGAGATACGGACAGGGTTGCGGCGCCGTCACATAGAATTGCGGAGCGATGGGTAGCGTGTGGCGCATGAACCTCCCACCGGCAGCTTGCCGAGAATCCTAGCAACCGTGAAACAGGTCGCCAAGTCCTGCAAGGGTCGAGACTTAATAAGAACGCATGCGCCGGATCGCGGCCGTACCAAGGACGAGGTCCGTAAGCCCCTGCCGCCGTGGCATCACCAGCATGAGCGCGACGGAGACGAGCTGCGCGGGGAAGAGGGCGACGGACGCAGCGTATCCCACGGTGTGCAGGAACGCGTTCCCCGCGTCGAGAGGCGCTCCATCGGCGTCATGGATCTCAATCGCGGCGAATCGCATACCCAGCGTGGCTGACCATCGCGACAACCCGACCCAACGATAGAGGAAGCCGACCAGAAAAAAGAGGAACGGGAAGTAGAAGAGGCCGGTGAAAGCCGTGAGCGGCAGCGCCAAAATGGTCAGTAGGCCGATCGCCATGACGTCTATGACCCACGCCACCAGCCGCTTACCGGGCACACCCTGATAGAACTCCGGCTCCGCCAGCGGGTCGGGAAGGCCCGATCGATCGTATATGGTCATGCTCATCTGTCTGCCTCGCTTCGTCGGTAGGGGAAAGGGCGGTCCCTAGGACCGCCGTTTCTCTTCGCTCGTGTCAGGCCGTCGCGCCAGTCTCGTCGCTCGATCTGGCATGACGGGCACGGTCCTCCATGAACTGGTCGAACTCCGCCTTGTCCTTGGCCTCGCGCAGGCGCTTGAGGAACTCTTCGAACGAGGTTTGCTCTTCCTGCAGTCGGCGCAACGTCTCCGCCTTATAGGCATCGAATGCGCTGTTGCCGGTCGAGCGGAAGCCGTAGGAACGGCGCCGCCGGCTGCAACCATCGCCGAGACGCTTGCTCCACAGCATGTAGGCGAGCAGCGCGAGGCCGATGGGCCAGAACACGATGAAGCCGAGGATCATCGCCGCGATCCATGCCGGCTTGCCGCGTTGATCGAGCCAGTTCTCGGCCTGGGCGGGCCATGTGGTGACTGTGGACATGTCGGGTCTCTCCTTTCCGAAGGATGTAAATCGTCGTCACATCCCAAAGATTGGAAGGCAAGCCGGCGCGTTCAAGTGCCCATGTGAATGGATTTTACATTTTTCGCATCTTGACCCCGAAGCTTCCCAAGCGGAACGAAAAGCATGTCACTTGTCGACCGCCTCACGCGCTTCCCACGCGCGCACGACAGGGAAAGGGGCAGCGACGCCGCCTCCGACCTCTCCCTCGAAGGGGACCTCAACCGCCTCGTCGCGGGAGCCGCCGGATCCAGTCCCTACCTCGCGGGCTTGCTCCGCCGCGAGAGGGGATGGGCGACCGAAATGCTTCGTGATGAGCCGGAAGCCGTGCTGGCGTCGATCGTTGCGGAAGTCGACGCCCTTCAGGATGACGAGGTCGAGCGCGGCCTGCGTCGGTGCAAGAGCCGCGTCGCGCTTCTGGTGGCGCTGGCGGATCTTGGGGGAGCCTGGGATCTTTCGAACGTGACCGGAGCGTTGACGCGATTTGCCGAGGCTGCGACGCGCCGGGCACTCGCAGCGGCACTGGCCATCGAGTGGCGCCGCGGGCGACTGCCGAACGAGAGCGACTCAGACGGAATGGTCGTCTTCGCGATGGGGAAGATGGGTGCGGGCGAGCTGAACTACTCGTCCGACATCGATCTCGTTTGCCTCTTCGACGAGGCTCGGCACCCGCCCGACACCTATGCCGACCGCCGCTCCGCGTTCGTCAGGGCCACGCGGCGCATGAGTTCGCTTCTGAACGACATCACGTCGGACGGCTACGTCTTCAGGACGGATCTGCGGCTCCGGCCGGATCCGTCGGTGACGCCGGTCTGTCTCTCGATGGATGCGGCCGAGAACTACTACGAGGCGCTCGGCCGCACCTGGGAACGTGCGGTCTGGATCAAGGCGCGACCCGTGGCGGGCGACATCGCAGCGGGCGAGAGCTTCCTCGAACGGCTGCGGCCGTTCGTATGGCGCCGCCATCTCGATTTCGTAGCGATCCGCGACGCGCATGAAATGCGACTGCGAATCCGCGACCACAAGGCAACCCACGGGACCGCGCTCGAGAAGAGAAACGTCAAGTTGGGGCCCGGCGGCATCCGCGAGATCGAGTTCTTCACGCAGACCCGCCAGCTCATTGCCGGAGGGCGGGATCCGTCGCTTCGCGTGCGGCAGACACTGGAGGGCCTGAAGCGCCTGACGGCCTCGGGCTGGGTCGGTCAGGACCAGGCCGACGCCTTGAGCCGCGACTACGAATTCCTCCGCGAGATCGAGCACCGACTGCAGATGATCGGCGATGCCCAGACCCACCTCCTGCCGGGCGACGCGGAGGGCTTCGCGCGCCTGGCCGACCTGGCGGGGCGCGACGCCGCGTCGCTGCGCGAAGACCTCCAGGACCGCTTCGACCGAGTGGCTCGTCTGACCGAAGACTTCTTTGCGCCCCAAGAGACCGGCGGTCGTACGCTCGGCCCCGCGGACCGGGAAGCGATGGCGAAATGGCGCGGCTATCCGGCGCTTCGCTCGACTCGGTCCGTCGAGATCTTCGAGCGTCTTGCCCCGGCCATCTTCGAGCGCGTCGCTCGCACCGCGGACCGGGACCGGACGCTGCGTCATCTGGAGGATTTCATCGGCGGGCTTCCGGCCGGCGTGCAGCTTTTCTCGCTCTTCGAGGCGAATCCGCAGCTCATCGACCTCGTCGTCGACATCGTGGACAGCTCGCCTGACCTCGCGCGCTACCTCGGAAGCAACGCCGAGGTGTTCGACGCTGTCATCGGCGGCCAATTCTTTGCGCCCTGGCCGAGGCGGAGAGCGCTTATGGAGGACATCGACTCCAAGCTCGACGAAGCGGAGGACTACGAGCGGCAGCTCGAACTCGGCGCGGCGATGGCAGAAGGAGTGGCATTTTCGCGTCGGCGTTCACCTGCTGAGAGGTCTGGTCGACCCGGAGGAAGCCGGGCGCAACTATGCCGAGATCGCCGAGGCGACGATCGCGGGCCTGTGGCGACGCGTCGTCGCGGAGTTTGCCCGGACGCACGGAGATCCGCCCGGCCACGGTGCGGCCGTCATCGGCATGGGCTCGCTCGGGGCGGCCATGCTCACGGCGGCCTCCGACCTCGACCTCATCGTGGTCTACGACGCCGATGGGTCGGAGGGGTCCGAGGGGCGGCGGCCACTCGCGCCGCGGCCCTATTACGCCCGGCTGACGCAGGCCCTTGTCACCGCCATCACCGCACCCACGGCGGGTGGGCGGCTCTACCAGGTCGACATGAGGCTGCGGCCGTCGGGGCGGCAGGGGCCCGTCGCCACGGCGCTCTCCGCATTCCAGGCCTATCAGCGAGAGGAGGCATGGACGTGGGAACACCTGGCACTGACCCGCGCCCGCGTCGTCGCGGGAGAGGAGTCCACGGGCAGTCGGGTTTCCGCATTCCTGAGGGAACTGGTGGAACCGCCACGGGACGCTGCGGCGATCCTGCGCGACACCGCCGACATGCGACGCAGGCTGACCGAGGCTCAGGTCGAGCCGTCCCGCTGGGAGGCGAAGGCCGGGCCCGGGCGGCTCCTCGACATCGAGCTTGCAGCATCTGCCGCAACTCTCGTCGGAGACGGATGGCCGCGCGATCTCGCCGGGCGCCTCGCCGCGGGTGGTCTCTTTACTGCGGAAGAGCAGGAGCATCTCGCGGACGCGCACAAGCTTCTATGGTCCGTGCAGGCCACCGCGCGACTGCTGACGGGAGGCGCCATGACAGAGGCCGCGGCGGATACTCCGCTGGCCCGCACGGCAACCGGGTCCAAGGACGCGGCGGACCTGGCGCGGCGCATTGAAGAGCGGTCCGAAGCGGCGCGCGTGATCATCGATCGCGTGGTCGGAACGGAGTGACGCGATTGGATCGGCGCTCGTATTCCGCTAGACCCAAGGCGATGAGCACTTCCGATCCAGACCCCAGAGGCCTCTTCAAAGAGGCGTACCAGATGGACGGCATCGAAGAGGCCGAATGCCGGTCGATTTTTCTCGACTGGGTGCTCGGACTGCCCGAGGGCAGCGACGTCGCGGCGGAGTCGTGCGCTATCCTTGCTCGCGCGCCGTCCGAAGATCATCCGATGACGCGGATCCTGCGCGAGGCTACGGCGACGGCGGAAAATCCCCGGCGCCGCGGCGGGCGTCGGCGGCTCAGCGGGGCAGGGCGGCGGCCTCCGACGCAAGCTCGGTGACCCGTGCCCAGTCACCGGCGCGGACCGCCTCGCCGGGCGCGACCCATGATCCACCGACGCACAGCACGGTCGGCAGAGACAGGTAGGCGTCGGCGTTCTTGAGGGAGATGCCCCCGGTTGGGCAGAACGAAATCTGCGGCAGCGGCGCCCCGATCGCCTTGAGGGCGGCAGCGCCGCCGGCAGCCTCGGCCGGGAAGAATTTCTGCACGGTGTAGCCGCGCTCCAGCAGCAGCATCGCCTCGGTCGAGGTCGCCGCACCCGGCAGCATCGGAAGACCCGCCTCCTCGGCCGCGTCGAGGAGTTTCGGCGTTGCGCCGGGAGAGACGCCGAACTTCGCCCCCGCCTCGACCGCCGCCTGCACATCGGCGCTCGTGAGAAGCGTACCGGCGCCGACCACGCCCCCCTCGACCGCCGCCATCTCGCGGATGACCTCCAGCGCGGCAGGTGTCCGCAGCGTGACCTCGAGCGCCGGCAGCCCGCCGGCGACGAGCGCCTCGGCCAGCGGCCGCGCATGCGCCGCGTCGTCGACCACGAGCACCGGGATGACCGGGGCGAGGCGACAGATCTCGGCCGCCCTGGCGCTTGCCTCTCCCGCGTTGATCCTGCTCATACGACCACTCCCGCACCCTGGTCTGCGCGACCGACGTTCTGGCGAAAGACGGCGAAGAGTTCCCGTCCGACGCCGTGGCCGTTGGCCTCGAGCGACGGCTCGACGGGCTCGCGCGCCTCGAACCCCTCGGCAAGGCAGTCGAGCTTTCCGGCAGCGGCGTCCACGCGCACCACGTCACCGTCGCGAAGGCGGGCGAGGGGGCCGCCATCCGCGGCCTCGGGCGCGACATGGATCGCCGCCGGCACCTTGCCGGACGCACCGGACATCCGTCCGTCCGTGACCAGCGCCACCTTGAGGCCGCGGTCCTGCAGGACCGCGAGCGTCGGCGTCAGGGAATGCAACTCTGGCATGCCGTTGGCCTTGGGTCCCTGAAACCGCACGACGACGATCGTGTCCTCGGTGAACTCGCCGCGCCTGAACGCCTCCTTCACCTCGCCCTGATCGCCGAAGACCCGCGCCTTCGCCTCGATCACGTGGCGCGAGGGATCGACGGCCGAGACCTTCATGACGCCACGCCCGAGATTGCCGTTCAGGTCCTTGAGGCCGCCGGTCTTCTGGAACGGGTCCGACACCGGGCGCAGGATCCTGTCGTTTCGTGTCTGACGGTCCCAGTCCTCCCAGCTCAGGCGTCCGTCGGTGACCTTCGGCTCGCGCACGTAGTCGGTCAGCCCGTCGCCCATCACCGTCTTGGTGTCGGGATGCAGCAGCCCTGCGTCCAGCAGTTCGCCGATCATGTAGCCGAGGCCGCCCGCGGCGTGGAAATGGTTCACGTCGGCAAGGCCGTTCGGATAGACCTTCGCCATCATCGGCGTCACCGCGCTGATCTCCTCGAAATCCTCGAGGTCGAGCAGGATGCCAGCCGCCCGCGCCATCGCCGGCAGGTGGATCACCAGGTTGGTCGAGCCGCCCGTCGCCATCAGCCCGACGATGCCGTTGGCGAACGCCTTCTCGTCGAGGATGTCGCTCACCGGCCGGTAGTCGTTGCCGAGCGCCGTGATCTCCAGCGCTCGCTTCGCCCCCGCCTCGGTCAGCGCATCGCGCAGGGGCGTGTTCGGATTGACGAAGCTGGCCCCCGGCAGGTGCAGGCCCATGAACTCCATCAGCATCTGGTTGGTGTTCGCGGTCCCGTAGAACGTGCAGGTGCCGGGGCCGTGGTAGCTGGCCATCTCGGCCTGCATCAGCTCGTCGCGGCCGATCTCTCCGGCGGCGAACTTCTGGCGCACCTTCGACTTCTCGTCGTTCGGCAGGCCGCTCGTCATCGGACCGGCCGGCAGGAACACGCCGGGGATGTAGCCGAACGTCGCCGCGGCGATGATCAGCCCCGGCACGATCTTGTCGCAGACGCCGAGATAGACCGCCGCGTCATATGTGTTGTGGCTCAGCGCCACCCCCGTCGCCAACGCGATCACGTCGCGCGAGAACAGGCTCAGCTCCATCCCGACCTGGCCTTGGGTGACGCCGTCGCACATCGCCGGCACGCCACCTGCCACCTGCGCCGTCGCCCCGTTCGCCACGGCGGCCTTGCGGATGAGGTCGGGGAAACGCTCGAACGGCTGATGCGCCGACAGCATGTCGTTGTAGGCCGTCACGATTCCCAGGTTCGGCGCTCGACCCTCGGACAGAGTGGCCTTCTCGTCCATCGCCGCGTAGGCGTGGGCCTGGTTCCCGCAGGAGAGGTGCGCGCGACGCGGACCCTCCGCCGCCGCTTGGGCCATCCGGTCGAGATAGACGCCGCGGGTCTTGCGGGAGCGTTCGACGATGCGCTCCGTCACGGCTTCGAGCGTGGGGTTCAACGCCATGGGGTATCCCTTCTTTGCGTTGCTCGCCTGGAGGCCTAGCACGCCGCCCGATCGTCAACAACGCGTTGCCGAGCTTGCGCGCCACGCATGGCAGGACTGTGAAAGCGTCGGTGGTGTCGCGGCGCCGCAGAACCTACCTCATTCGCGTACCGCGGAAATATTCGGCGGTACGCACATCAAGAGCGCAGCTCGAAGACGAAAGGTACCGACAATGACTCCCCGAGAAATCGCCAGGATCGAGATCGAAGCACGCCGCATGCGTGCGGAAGTCCTGACCGGCATGTTCCGCAGCCTCTTCCGCCGCGCGCCGCGCGCGAAAGGCGCCGCGGTTCAGGCGGCCTGAGCTTCAAGCTTCCGCCGAAACGGGCTACGGGGGGCGCATGACCGCCCCCCGCCCCACAGCCCGGCTGCGCCCCAAGACCGACACGCGGGCGCTCCGAAGGGGCTTTCCCTGGATCTACGACAACCAATTGGTGCTCGATCGCCGTACGCGCAGCCTCGCGCCCGGCACGCTCGTGCGCCTCGAGGATGCGGAGCGTCGGCCGATTGGTCTCGCAGCCCTCAATCCGGACAGTCGCATTGCCGCCCGTTTGCTGGACGATGACGCCGAGGCCCGGATCGATCGCGAGTGGTTCGCAGCCAGACTGCGCCGCGCCCTGCGCCTGCGGCAGGCGCTCTTCGACGCGCCGTTCTACCGTCTGGTCCATGCCGAGGCCGACGGTCTGCCCGGCGTCGTCATCGACCGCTTCGGCGATGCCGCCTCGGTACAGCCGAACGCCGCTTGGGCCGATGTGCTGGTCGAGGACTTGGTCGCAGCGCTTGTGGAGGTGACCGGTGTCGCCTCGGTCGTCAAGAATGCCGGTGGGCGGGCCCGTGCGATGGAGGGACTGGACGAGGCGACCACGGTCCTGCGCGGCGCGATCGACGGGCCGGTCGAGGTGGCGATGAATGGCGCCGTGTACCTCGCCGACGTCATCGGCGGGCAGAAGACGGGGCTGTTCTACGACCAGCGGCCCAATCACGCGTTCGCGGCGCGTCTCGCCCGCGGTGGCTCGATCCTGGACGTATTCAGCCATGTGGGCGGGTTCGCCCTCGCTGCGCTGGCCGCCGGCGCGACCAAGGCTCTGGCTGTCGACGGCTCGGCGCCGGCGCTGGAACTGGCGGCGGGCGGGGCGATCGCCAGCGGCGTCGCCGAGCGGTTCGAGACGCGGCGGGGCGACGCCTTCGACATCATGGCTGCGCTGCGGGGCTCCACCTTCAGTACGGTGGTCTGCGACCCGCCGTCCTTCGCGCCATCGAAGTCGGCGCTGGAGGCCGGACTGCGCGCTTATGAAAAGGTTGCCCGCCTTGCCGCGCCTCTCGTCGCGCCCGACGGCTTCCTGGTGCTCTGCTCCTGCAGCCATGCCGCCGACCTCGCGCGTTTCCGCGAGGCCTCGCTCCGCGGCGTCTCGCGCGCGGGTCGCCGCGCACAGATCATCCACACCGGGTTCGCGGGACCCGACCACCCGACGCATCCTGCGCTGGCGGAGAGCGGGTACCTCAAGGCGCTGTTCCTTCGCCTCGAATGAGGGTCCTTTTCGACGCCTGCGTCCTCTACCCGACGGTCCTGCGCCAGATCCTCGTCGGCGTCTGCGAGGCAGGGCTTGCCGATCCGCTCTGGTCACCCCGCATCGTCGAGGAGTGGGCGCGGGCGGCCGCCCGTCTCGGCCCCGGCCAGGAAGAGGTCGCGCGGGCTGAGATCGCCTCGCTGGGGGCGACATGGCCGGACGCTTCGGTTGACGCCCCTCCGGAGATCGAGGCGACGCTCAGGCTTCCCGATCCCGCCGACGGGCACGTCCTCGCGGCCGCCATTGCAGGCGCCGCGGACGTGCTCGTGACGGCGAACCTGCGCGACTTCCCGCGTCGGGCGATGGCTCCGCACGGCATTTCGGCGCAGCATCCCGACCCGTGGCTTCTCTCGCTGCAGGATCTCCATCCCGCACGGGCAACGAAGGTGGTCGAGAACGTTAGGGCCGAGGTGGAACACCTCTCGGGCCAGCCGCAGCCGCTCCGGCCGTTGCTCAAGCGCGCCGGCCTGCCGCGGCTCGGCAAGCGCTTGTCCCGCGACTGACGCGGGTTTCCATCGCCACACTGGTCGGCTATAGCGCCGGCCGCCCCAGCAGGATCGGTTCGATGAACTTCAGCGCCAACCTCAACGTGATGATCAAGGCCGCGCGTGCCGCAGGCCGCAGCCTCGTCAAGGACTTCCGTGAGGTCGAGAACCTGCAGGTTTCGGTCAAGGGTGCCGGCGACTTCGTCAGCCGCGCCGACATCGCCGCCGAGAAGATCATCCGCGACATGCTGACCGAGGCGCGGCCGAACTACGGCTGGCTGGGCGAGGAGAGCGAACCTGTCGAGGGCAAGGACCCGACCCGTCGCTGGATCGTCGACCCGCTGGACGGCACGACCAACTTCCTTCACGGCATGCCGCACTGGTGCACGTCGATTGCGCTCGAGCACAAGGGTGAGCCCGTGGCGGGCGTGATCTTCGACGCGGCCAAGGACGAGATCTTCATCGCCGAGAAAGGCCAGGGTGCCTGGCTCAACCAGAGCCGCCTGCGGGTGTCGGGTCGTACGCGGTTGATCGAGGCGGTGTTCTCGACCGGCCTGCCGTCGAGCGGCCGACCGGGGCTGCCTGCCGCGCTGCAGGAGCTTGCGCGGGTGATCCCCGCAACCTCGGGGGTCAGGCAGTGGGGCGCCGCGGCGCTCGATCTCGCCTACGTCGCCGCGGGCCGCTTTGACGGTCACTGGCAGAAGGGCACGAACGCCTGGGACCTCGCGGCCGGTGTAGTGCTGATCCGCGAGGCGGGCGGCCTCGCGGCGCCGTTCCGCGAGGGGCGGTCGATTGTCGAGCATGGCGAGATCATCGCGGCTGGCGGCGGAATGTTCGACACTTTCGCGGCCCTCGTGCGCGGCGATTGACTACGGCCCCCGGTCCGAGTCGTGGTTCACGCCGTCGGACCATGGGATCGCTTCATGCGCGGACGGATCGACGCCCTCTAGTGTCCCGAGGTTGACGCCGTATTCCTCGGGGTTCGACCGCCGCCGATGATGCGTGTAGATCCCGCAGATCGAGCAGAACCAGTGCTCTGCCGTCATCGTGTTCCACCGATAGAGCGTGAGCGCGTCGGCGCCGTGGATGACACGCAGGCGGCCGACCGGGACCGACACTGTCGCCGCCCCGCGACGCCGGCAGAAGGAGCAATTGCAGCGGCGCGCATGCGCGAGCGGCTCAGACGGCTCGACTTCCAGTGTGACGGCGCCGCAGTGACAGCTCGCGCGGATCACCGTCGCCGCCTGCCGGTTGCCGGGATCGAAGTGCGCACGTTGCGGTAGCGCGCCTCGGGATGCGGCGGCGCACCGTGCGTGCGACGCCAGAACATGGGCCCTCCGCGCCGCGCCCAGACCGGCAGCGTCAGGACCACTCCGACGAGGAAGCCGCCGGCATGCGCCCAGTACGCCACGCCGCCGACGCCTGCCGGCGCCGAGGCCCCCGAGACGATCTGCAGCGCGAACCACAGGCCCAGCATCAGCCAGGCCGGGATCGGGATGATCCGGAAGATGACGATGAGGATGACCAGAACGTCGACGCGCGCCCGTGGAAACATCAGGAGGTAGCCGCCCATCACCGCCGCGATCGCGCCCGATGCGCCGACCATCGGAATTTGCGACGCGGGCTCGGAGACGACCTGCGCGATTCCCGCGCCGACGCCTCCCGCAAGGTAGAACAGCAGGTAGTTCAGGTGTCCCATCTCGTCTTCGAGGTTGTCTCCGAAGATCCACAGGAACAGCATGTTCCCTGCGAGGTGCATCAAGCCGCCGTGCAGGAACATCGACGTCAGGAAGCTCACGGGGCGGCCCTCGGCAGGGATCAGCGACCAGGTGCGGAAGAAGGCGTCGAGCGCGGCAGGGTTCGCGAAGAGCGGCCAGTAGGAGAGGAAGACCGCAACGTTGGCCAGGATCAGCGCGTAGGTCACGAACGGCGTCCGGGTCGACGGGTTGTGGTCGCGGATGGGAAACATGCGCGTCAAGCTGGAGATCGCGCGTCAGAGGGTCAAGCCGGATGCGGTGGCGTGGCAGACTTGAAAAGCCTGCGGGGCCTGTCACCATCGCGGCATGATCCGCTTCGTCGCCGTCCTTAGTCTCCTCGCCGCGAGTGCCGCGGCGGAGTGTCCCGAGCCCGCGGATATCTCGCGGGCCCAGTCGATGCTCGCCGCCGACTTGCGTGCCGCGCCAAGCGAAGCGGTGGCGCGCGAGGTCCAGAACCAGTTGTGGCGCCTCTGGACGCGCGCACCCGACGAGGCAGCGCAACAGATGCTCGATCGCGGCATGGCGCTGCGTGAAAGCTATGACTTCGTTGGCTCGAGGGCGGCATTGGACGAGCTGGTCGCCTACTGCCCGACTTTTGCGGAGGGTTACAACCAGCGCGCCTTCTCCGCCTTCCTCGCGCACGACTTCGGGGCGGCGCTGACCGACCTCGAACGGGTGGTTGAGATGAACCCAGATCACGTGCCGGCGCGTGCGGGCCTCGCGCTCACCCTGATGGGGCTTGGGCGGACGCAGGCGGCGCAGGCGGTCCTGCGCGACGCGGTCGAGCGAAACCCCTGGCTTGCCGAGCGCGCGCTGCTGCGCGAGCCGCCGGGAGAAGAGCTCTGAGCGTCGCCTTGCCCCCGCGCTGCCGGTCTGTATGGTCCGCCCGGCGCAACGGGCGGGCGTGGCGGAATTGGTAGACGCAAGCGACTTAAAATCGCTTGGGCTTTGTCCCGTGCGGGTTCGATCCCCGCCGCCCGCACCAGCTAGCCGAGGCGCTCGATGATCGCCCGGGCGGCGGCAGGGTTTCGCGCCTTCGCGCCAGAGATCACGTAGAGAAACACGTCTCGCGGTCGCCGCTCTGGCGCGGGGCCGAGAAGCGACAGGTCATCGGGCGAACCGCCTTCGGCCCATGTTCGCGCCCGCGCCGTCCACGCGTCGAGGTCGTGCGCAGGGTATCCCGTTTCCTCGTCCTCCTTGGTCCCCATGATCCGCGCGTAGATGAAGTCCGCCGAAGGGTCGGCAATCTGCGCATGCTTCGAGTCGCCGTCGAGGATCATGGCCACACCGCGCTGCCGGGCCGCCTCGATGACGTCGGGCACGGCGAAGCTCGGGTGCCGTGCCTCAACTGCATGGCGCAGCTTCACGCCCTCCACCTCCTTCGGCAGCAGGTCCAGGAACGCGGCAAAGTCGTCCGGGTCGTAGGACTTCGTCGGCGCGAGCTGCCAGTTGATCGGGCCGAGGCGGTCGCCGAGTTCGACGATGCCGCTGTTGACGAACCAGGCGATGCTGTCGCCCGCCTCGGCCAGCACCTTGCGGTTCGTCGAATAGCGGGTGGCCTTCAGCGCGAAGACGAAGCCGTCGGGGGTGGCGTCGCGCCACTTGGCGAAGGTGGCCGGCTTCTGGGTGCGGTAGAAGGTGCCGTTGATCTCGATCGTCGTCATCTGGCGGCTGGCATAGTCCAGCTCGCGCGACTTCGGGACGTCGGCGGGATAGAACGTCTGTCGCCAAGGATCGAAGCTCCAGCCGCCGATCCCGACCCGAATCCGTCCGCTCTCCGCCATCGGATCACCCTCCCGCCGCGCGTCCGCCATCGTTCGCAGTATCGTTCGCACGCACCCGGCCTGGAAGGCCAGATTCCAAGTTACGCGCGGCCGCCTGCGAACCGCGCGCGCCACGTCTCGCGCTCATCGTCGGTGATCTTGCGGAAGAGAACGTCGGGAACGCCGACCGGATGTCCCGGGGGAAGCGCGGTCAGTGCCGCCCCGACGTCGTCGGGCCAGCTGTCGTCCGCGCTGCCAACGGCCGACAGCATCGCCGCCGCGGCGTCCGGGATGAAGGGCCGCGACAGGACGGCATAGAGCCGGATCAGGTTCAGCGACAGCCGGACCGAGACGGCGGCGCGGGCCGGGTCTTCCTTGAACGCCGCCCATGGCGCCGCGGACTGCAGGTACTCGTTCCCGGCGACCCAGATGCCGCGCAGCTCGGCCGCGGCCTTGCGCACCTCGATCGCGTCGAGGTGCCCCTCGAAGCGACGCGCCCGCGCATCGAGGTCGGCGGCCAGCGCCCGCTCTGCCTCGCCCCACTCGCCGCCTTCCGGCACCGTCTCGTCAAAGCGGGAGCGGCAGAACTTGGTGACACGGCTGACGAAGTTGCCCAGTACGTCGGCGAGGTCCTTGTTCACCGAGGCCTGGAAGTGCTCCCACGTGAACTCGCTGTCGCCCGACTCTGGCGCGTGCCGCAGAAGCCACCAGCGCCAATAGTCACTGGGCAGGATCTCCAGCGCATCGTCCATGAAGACGCCCCGGCCCTGACTGGTCGAGAACTGTCCGCCATCATAGTTGAGGTAATTGAATGCCTTGATGTAGTCGACGAGCTTCCAGTCCTCGCCCGAGCCGAGGATCGTGACCGGAAACGACAGGGTGTGGAACGGCACGTTGTCCTTGCCCATGAACTGCACGTAACGCACTTCATCGGCGCCCCGCTCCGTCCGCCACCAGCGCTCCCAGTCCTCCCCCGTCTCCTCGGCCCATTCGGCGCCGCACGCGATGTATTCGATCGGCGCGTCGAACCAGACGTAGAAGACCTTGCCTTCCATCCCCGGCCACGGCGCGTCGCCACGCTTCACCGGAACGCCCCAGGAGAGGTCGCGGGTGATGCCGCGGTCCTGCAGTCCTTCGCCGTCGTTCAGCCACTTCTTGGCGATCGAGGTGGTCAGGATCGGCCAGTCGGTCTTGCCCTCGATCCACTCGCTGAGCCGCCCGCGCATCTTCGACTGCAGCAGGTAGAGGTGCTTCGTCTCCCGCACCTCGAGGTCGGTTGAGCCTGAGATCGCCGAGCGCGGGTCGATGAGGTCGGTGGGGTCGAGCTGCTTGGTGCAGTTCTCGCACTGGTCGCCGCGCGCCCGCTCGTAGCCGCAGTTTGGGCACGTCCCCTCGATGTAGCGGTCCGGAAGAAAGCGGCCGTCGGTCTGGGAATAGACCTGCCGCTCGCTCCGTTCCTCGATCAGCCCCGCATCGTAGAGGCGGCCGGCGAAATGCTGCGTCAGCGCGTGGTTCTGCGGCGAGGACGACCGGCCGTACTTGTCGAACGACAGTCGAAAGCCCTCGGCAAGCCTCGACTGCTCGGCGTGCAGGCGCGCGCAGTACTCGGCGACCGCCTCGCCGGTCTTTGCGGCGGCAAGCTCGGCCGGCGTGCCGTGCTCGTCAGTGGCGCACAGGAACAGCACCTCGTGGCCCCGCGCCCGGCAGTAGCGGGCATAGAGGTCGGCCGGCAGCTGGCTGCCGACGAGATTGCCCAGGTGCTTGATCCCGTTGATGTAGGGTAGGGCCGAGGTGATCAGGATGCGCGCCATGTGCCTCTCTCGCTTCTCGGCGGCGTCCTTACCCCGCCGATGGGCCGAGGGCTAGCGCTCGCGCCGCGATCCGATCAGCCGTCCGATCAGGAAGGAGGTTCGAGGTGCATAGACGTAGCGCGTCCGCGTCGCGGCCGGGCGGGCCCGCATCCGGACGAGGCCGAAGACGATCAGCACGACATGCGCGACCGCGACCAGCACGAACATCGCGGCTGGACCGTAGCCAGCGATCAGGGCCGAGACGAGGTAGGGCGACGCGATCGCGCCCACCGCGTAGAGGAACATCAGGGCCGCCGACAGCTCCACCCGCTCCTCCGTCTCCGCGTAGTCGTGGGCGTGCGCGGCCGAGACCGAGTAGATCGGGAAGGTGGCGAACCCGAAGACGCCGGCCGCAAGCATCACCGCGCCGCTGCCGTTGCCGGAAAGCGCCACCGTGACGCCACAGGCCAGGATGCCGGCGAACGACAGCCAGATCAGCACCCAGCGGCGGTCGAACTTGTCGGCAAGCCAGCCGGCCGGGTACTGCGCGATCGCGCCGCCGCCGACGAAGGCGGCGAGGAAGAGCGCGATCTGGTCCGTCGTCAGCCCGACCTCGACACCGTAGAGCGGCCCAACCATGCGGAACGCGGCGGTGGTGATGCCCGAGACGACGACGCCCGCCGCCGCGAGCGGCGAGCGGCGCCAGGCCAGCGCCGGCCGCAGTCGCGGCGCCTCCGGCATCGCCGGCTGCTGCGCGGTCGTCAGCACCAGCGGCAGCAGCGCGGCGCAGCAGATCAGCGCCAGCAGGTTATAGCTGACGTAGCTCGCCGGCTCGAGCACGCCGATCATCAGCTGCGCCACCAGCGAGGCGCCGATGTCCACCACCCGGTAGGTTCCCATCGCGCGGCCCCGGGTTTCGTTGGTGACCTTCGCCTGCAGCCAGCTCTCGATGATGGTAAAGCAGCCGGCGATGCAGAATCCGCTCGCCACGCGCATCGCCGCCCAGGCGTAGGGGTCAACGATGATCATGTGCGACAGGATGCCGATGGTGCCCGCCGCGGTGAACGCGGCGAAGGCGCGGGAATGCCCGACTTGGCCCATGACCCGCGGCGCCCACCAGCAGCCGATGAAGAAGCCGAGGAAATGCGCTGAGCCGAGCAGGCCGACCTGCGCGGGACTAAAGCCCTGGGCAAGACCCGAGATGGCGTCGAGCGGCGCAATCCCGCCGGAGCCGAGCTGGAGCAGCACGACCGACAGAAACAGGGCCGCAAAGGAGATCATCAGGCGCATGGGGCGCGGAACACCGAAGGATCGCTGGTGCCGGCATCGCCTGTCGGGAGGTCGAAGGCAAGCCGGGGTCGCGCGGCGCGGCCATCGAGGCCCCGCCGCGCGAGCGCGACCGTCATCGCGCCGGAGCGTTCTCCTTGCGGCGGGTCAGCGCCGGATCAACACGCCGCGGCCGAAGATCGTGTCCATGTCGATGCGCTCGACCTGCCAGGTTCCGCCGCCGACGGGGCGGTAGGTGACGCGGAACGGAAAGCGCGCCTTCTCTGCGAGGGTTTCGGGATCGTAGCCGGCGATCCGGCGGTACTCGCCATCGCAGGTGATGCGCTCGGCCGATCGGACAGGTGTGCCGAGCGAGACGCGGCTGCGGCGCGCGCCGTCGAAGAGGTCGGCCCCGAAGCGGCAGGCCTGGTCTAGCCGGACGTCGCGCAGGAGCCCCCAGATCGCCGTGAGGGGATCAATTGTGCCGCCCTGCGTCGCGGGGTCTAGGTCGTCGTCGTCGCGCTCGTCATCCGCGGTGACGCGCGGGACGCCGCCTCGGTACGCGATGGACTTCCGATCCCGCTCGCCGCGGTTCAGGAACGTCTCCGAATAGCGTTCGGGCCTGAAGTCGACGCCCGAGACGCGGCCACGCACCTCGGCATCGTAGCGGACGCGGCGAAAAGCGCCGACCACGCCGACGGATTCCAGACGCCCGGCTGTCGCGTAGCGTCCGCCGCGCTCCTCTCCGGCAACCGAGATCACGCCGGAACGGATGCCGCTCACGTAGATGTCGAACGTCGCGCGCGTCGTCTCGGCGACCGCCAAGCCCGGCGCCAGCAGAAGCAGGACAAGCAGAAGCCGCATCGCCATCCCCGCGCATCGCAATCAACCGATCGCCCTAGACATATCCGCCGCCCCGGGGGCATGACACCCGCGCGATGAATGACGATGACGTGATCAGAAAAGCGGACGGACCGGTCGACGCGCTGGCGCGGCGCGTGCTGTCCGGCGACCGCCGGGCGCTCTCGCGCGCCATCACCCTCGTCGAAAGTGGTCGGCCCGACCACCGCGCCGAGGCCGCTCGCCTTCTCGATGCGCTGGGGCAGAAGCGGGAAGCGCTGAGGATAGGGCTCTCCGGCACGCCGGGCGTCGGCAAGTCGACGTTCATCGAGGCGTTCGGAATGATGCTGACGGGACAGGGCAAGCGGCTCGCCGTGCTTGCGGTCGATCCCTCGTCGTCTCGCTCCGGCGGCTCGATCCTCGGTGACAAGACCCGGATGGGGGAACTCGCGCGGGCGCCGCGCGCCTTCATCCGCCCCTCTCCGGCGCAGGCCGAGCTGGGCGGCGTCGCCCGGCGCACGCGAGAGGCGGTGGCGCTGTGCGAAGCGGCTGGCTTCGACGTCGTGCTGATCGAGACCGTGGGCGTGGGACAGTCCGAGACGCTGGTCGCTGGCATGTCGGACCTGTTCGTGCTGCTGATGGCGCCAGCGGGCGGCGACGAGCTTCAAGGGGTCAAGCGGGGCATCATGGAGGCCGCCGACCTGATCCTCGTGAACAAGGCCGATGGCGATCTGCGCGCCGCGGCCGAGCGCACCCGCGCGGACTATGCCGGCGCGCTGCGCCTGCTGCGGCGCAGGGACGGCGATCCCGAGGGCATACCCGCCGCGCTTACCGTGTCGGCGGCAACGGGCGACGGACTGCCGGAGGCCTGGACGCGCATGACATCGCTCGCCGACTGGCGCCGCGAGAGCGGTTATTGGGCGCGTCGGCGCGCGGACCAGCGGCTCGACTGGTTCCGCGAGGAGGTGCGCCGGCTGGTCCTCGCCCGCGTCGCGTCTGATCCGGCGGCGGCGCGTCGGATGGACGAGCTCGCAGCGTCGGTCACCCGTGGAGAGGCCTCGCCCGCGGCGGCAGCGGCGGCCTTCGTCGGTGCGCTCGACGATCAACCGCCGCAAGAGCAATAGCGGCTTGACGCGAGGCGGACTGACGCTTATCCGCTCACGGTGATTTCCGGGCAGGACGCCGCGCCTGCCCTTTTGCGTTGTCGCCGAGACGTGTCGGCGAACCAAGGACAAGAGGACCAGAACGATGTCGCGCCGCTGCGAACTTTCCGGAAAGGGCCCGATGGTCGGCAACAACGTCAGCCATGCCCACAACAAGACCCGTCGCCGTTTCCTGCCGAACCTGAACGACGTCTCGCTGATGTCCGAGGCACTGAACCGCACCTTCAAGCTGCGCGTGTCGTCTTCGGCCTTGCGGACGGTCGATCATCGTGGCGGCCTCGACGGCTACCTCCTCGCCGCGCGCGAGACCGAGTTGTCCGAGAAGGCTGTCAAGATCAAGCGCGAGCTCGAGAAGGCGCTGTCGGCGGCCTGACACCGGCCCAAGCGCCACCGACCTCGAACAATGCGACGGCGTCCCTTCGGGCGCCGTTCTTCTTTTCGGCGGCCGACGATCGCTACGGGGCCGCGAGCACCTCTTCGACCCACACCGGCACGACTTCGCTAGCGGGGCCGTAGCGCCCGGCGTCGAACTCGTGCGCGACATCCGACGGGGTGAGGTTCAACTCCAGCGTTCTCGCCCCGGCTGCGCGGGCCTCGGCGGCAAAGCCTGCCGCAGGCCAGACGCTGCCGGAGGTGCCGATCGCGACGAATTCGTCTGCCCGGGCAAGCGCCGCGCTGATCTCCTCCATGTGCTCGGGCATCTCGCCGAACCACACCACGTCGGGCCTGATGGCCGTCGCGGTGCAGGCGGGGCAGGGCACGTCGACGGCATAGCGCTCCGCCGGCCACCGGTGGCCGCAAGCCGCGCACCGCGCCCATTCCAGCAGCCCATGCATATGCAGGACGTCCTCGGCGCCGGCGCGTTCCAGCAGCCCGTCGACGTTCTGTGTAACCAGCGTCAGGCCGGGGTGCTTCTGCGAAAGCCGTGCGAGCGCCGCGTGCGCCGGGTTCGGACGCGCGGTCCGCGCCGTCTCCAGCCGCATCGCGTAGAACTCCAGCACCCGTGCCGGATCGTCCGCGTAGCCCTCCGGCGTCGCGACCCTCGAGAGGTCGTAGCGGTCCCAGAGCCCTCCGGCGTCGCGGAACGTGCCGAGGCCGCTTTCGGCCGACAGCCCCGCTCCCGTCAGGACGACAAGACGGCTCAAGACAACCGTCAGCCCCGCCGGCAGTATGCCTCGGCCGTCGCTCCGAAACGCTGGTAGCGTGCCCAGAACTGCTCGTCGCTGGCGCGGTCCGACTGGCGCACTTCCTGAGCCCGGTGTGGGTCGGCAAAGAACCTTGCCGCCATCCGCTGCTCGCGTCCGTTGAGGGTGACATCGGCGGCCTGCTGGATGCAGCCGCAGAGTGCACGGGTCTTGGGACGCTCCGAGCCGAGGCATGCCCGCTCGATCGTGCCCGCCTGCGCGGAGCCTGCAGCGGCCAAGGCCACCAGCACCGCAATCGCGTGATACCGCATGGATAATCCTTTCACTGCCCGTAGTGCGTGTACCGCACTCTTCTTCTGGTCGGAATAGTGCAGGATCAGATCGAATGCCGCAATTTTTTTCTCTGCGCGAGACAAACTGGCGCACCGGCAGCGGGCCGGGCCTGTCGACATAAGGCGCGCAAGGCGTAGTATTCCCGTGATAGTGTTCAGGAGGGCGGATGATGCGCTCCATCTCGTTCGCGGCCATTCTTCTGCTGATGTCGTGCGGCTTCCCGTCCAACGAGGCCTTTCACGAGTTCGGACCGGTCTACTGGAACGACGAGAGCCGGCAGCTTACGCTGGGAGGGGAGCGGTACTTCGTTCCCGACAGCGTGCCGACGCCCGGCCTGCGGAGCGGGGACGAGGTCGACCTCTATTGGGAGCCGCAGGGCGACCGCAAGGTGGTGACCCGCCTCACTATCACCGAGGGCTTGTTCCCCTTTGGGTTCTGACGTTTCAGCAACTTCGGCAGGGGCGGCGGGCCGCACGGATCAGACGGTGCTGCTGCGCAGGATCCACATCCAGGGGAGGATTGTTCATGCGCTTTGTTCTGCCGACACTGATCACGTTTGCACTCGCCTCCTGCGACGGCGACGCCGGTGGCCGGAAACGTCGCGCGCGGGCCGGCATCATACGATCGCTCTGAGCGCGTTCTTACGCTCCGGGGAGAGCGCTACATCGTTCCTCCGTCGGTTGCGACACGCGGCATGCGCAGCGGCGAAGGGTCGAGATCAAGTGGGTACAGGAGGGCGACAGCCGCGTCGTCACACGTATCGCGCTCGACAACTCGCGGAACGATCGCGACTGACGCCCGTTCCCTTCGCAGGCAGCGATACGGCGCCTCCAGAGGGGGTCGCCACCCAAGCTCGATGATCGTCCTCACGATCCGTGCGAAGCGCAGGACGGAGCGGGCCGTGCTGCGTCCGCGACCGGCTAGCCGTTCTGACACCACTAGGCTCCTGACGGGAGAGGAACCCTCGACCGGACCGGAGCAGTAGCCGCGAGCGGCCGTCGCCGCGTTGGCTTGTCCCATCGCTCTCATCGCCGCGCGCGTGCGGGATCGGCGATCTCGCGCTCAGGCAACCGCACGCGCCTTCTGTCCCGTCGGTCGCCCCAGGGTCGGCACCGATCGCCGTCCGCCTGCGGCAGCGTGTACCCCGCGCTCTGCTCCCGGCGCCGTCAGGCGTGCCCCGCTACTCTCCTGCGCGGCGCGGCCCCATTGACCGCCCCCCGGCCCCCCGTCATATCCCGCGCATGACCGACCTCGCGCACATCCGCAACTTCTCCATCGTCGCCCATATCGACCACGGCAAGTCCACGCTCGCCGACCGGCTGATCCAGCTCACCGGCACCGTGGCCGAGCGCGACATGCAGGAGCAGCTCCTCGAACTCGATGGACATCGAGCGCGAGCGCGGCATCACCATCAAGGCCAACACCGTCCGCATCGAGTACCCGGCCAGGGACGGCCACACCTACGTCCTCAACCTCATCGACACCCCCGGCCACGTCGACTTCGGCTACGAAGTGTCGAGGTCGATGCAGGCCGTCGAGGGCTCGCTCCTCGTCGTCGACGCCACCCAGGGGGTCGAGGCGCAGACCCTCGCCAACGTCTACACCGCCATCGACGCCGACCACGAGATCGTCCCCGTCCTCAACAAGATCGACCTTCCCGCGTCCGAGCCCGCCCGCGTCAAGGAGCAGATCGAGGACGTCATCGGTATCGAGGCCCAGAACGCCGTCGAGATCTCCGCCAAGACCGGCCAGGGCATCCCCGACGTGCTCGAGGCCATCGTCACCCGCCTGCCCCCGCCGCACTCCGGCGACCCCGACGCCCCGCTCAAGGCCATGCTGGTGGACTCCAAGTACGACCAGTACCTCGGAGTCATCTGCATCGTCCGCATCATCGACGGCACGCTCCGCAAGGGCGACCGCATCCGCATGATGAAGACCGGCGGCACCTACGACGTCGACGACGTCGGCGTCTACCGCCCCGCCATGACCGCTGTCACCTCCCTCGGCCCCGGCGAGATCGGCTACCTCAACGCCTCGATCAAGCAGGTCCGCGACACCCGCGTCGGCGACACCATCACCCACGAGAAGCGCCAGTGCGCCCAGGCGCTCCCCGGCTTCAAGCCCTCCGTCCCCGTCGTCTTCTGCGGCCTCTTCCCGGTCGACGCCAACGACTTCGAGGACCTGCGCGAGGCGATCGAGAAGCTCGCCCTCAACGACGCCTCCTTCACCTACGAGATGGAGACGTCGGCGGCCCTCGGCTTCGGCTTCCGCTGCGGCTTCCTTGGCCTGCTGCACCTCGAGGTCGTCCGCGACCGGCTCGAGCGGGAGTACGACATCGAGCTCATCACCACCGCGCCCAGCGTGATCTACAAGATCCACATGCGCGACGGCACGGTGACCGAGCTGCACAACCCCGCCGACATGCCCGACCTCACCCACGTCGACCACATCGACGAGCCGCGCATCAAGGCCACCATCCTCGTCCCCGACGAGTACCTGGGCGACGTCCTCAAGCTCTGCCAGGAGCGGCGGGGCATCCAGCTCGACCTCACCTACGCCGGCGCCCGCGCGATGGTCGTCTACGACCTGCCGCTGAACGAGGTCGTGTTCGACTTCTACGACCGCCTCAAGTCCGTCACCAAGGGCTACGCCAGCTTCGACTACCAGATGATCGGCTACCGCGAGGATGTGCTGGTCAAGATGTCGATCCTCGTCAACGACGAGCCGGTGGACGCGCTCTCGATGATGGTCCACCGCGACCGGGCCGAGGGGCGGGGCCGCATGATGTGCGAGAAGCTCAAGGAGCTGATCCCCCGCCACATGTTCAAGATCCCGATCCAGGCGGCGATCGGCGGCCGCGTCATCGCCCGCGAGACCCTGTCCGCCATGCGCAAGGACGTCACCGCCAAGTGCTACGGCGGCGACGTCACCCGCAAGAAGAAGCTCCTGGAGAAGCAGAAGGCCGGCAAGAAGAGATGCGCCAGTTCGGCAAGGTCGAGATCCCGCAGGAGGCCTTCATCAACGCCCTGAAGATGGACAGCTGAGCAGAATGCATTTAGTTACCAAAGCGTACTTCAACGACTTCAAGGTCAAAAATCAGCTTGCGCTGGACAACTCGAAGAGTTTCGAGGCATTCGCAAACTTTTGCGTTTTTTCCAAGTTTAGCCCGGACAAGATTGATCCGCAAGAACTCGTCTATGAGGGAGATGACCCGGGCGTCGACGGCGCGATGATCTTTCTCGATGATCGACTTATCTCCTCACGAGATGAGCTTACCGAAATCCTGGGCGCGTCTAGGCGCGATTTCCCTGCAAAGGTTGTTCTGACGCAGGTAAAGTCTTCAAAATCCTGGAAAAAGAATGAAGTGGACTCGTTCGTTGCGAATGCAATTGATCTGATGTCCGACCAACCTGCGCAGCCTCACTCGGAGCACTTGGCTAACTTTAGAGAGATCTTCCTCGCGATCTTCGACAACATTGGGAGAATTCACAAAGGACGGCCTTCACTCGAAGCTTTCTTCGCCAGTGCCGCTCCCCCGCCAGAGGCGGTCGAAATAATCGCGGCTTTTCAGGTGGGCAGGGAGGCCTTCACTAAAACTGGATATTTTGACGAGGCGTCGTTCTCTCCGGTACATCGCGACATGCTTCACGAGCTCTGGCAAAGTACGGACGGGAGCGTCGAAGCAACAGTTCCCACCGTCGGGTATGCTCCTTTCCCGGATGTTCCCAACGTCACGGACGCATACGTTGCAACTATCACTGCCCGAAATTTTATAGACCGAGTCCTCTGCTCAGCGGATGGGACACCAAGAAAGAGACTTTTTGAAGAGAACGTCCGCGACTTCCTCGGTGTCGATGCGGAGGTCAACTCAGAGATCTCGCAGACGCTAGAAGACCCGATAAAGAAAAGTCAATTCGGCCTAATGAATAATGGCGTAACCATCGTTGCATCCGAGGTTCGACCAGCCGGCCAGAACATCTACGTTCGAGACTTCCAAATCGTCAATGGATGCCAAACGTCGAACATGCTAATAATGCACGATGAACTCATTGATGACAGTGTGAGTTTGATGGTGAAACTCATCAAGGCAGAAGATCAGGATGTGATCGACGATATTGTTCGAGCAACAAACAGGCAGTCGAAGGTCGAAGATGTTCAGTTCGCGGCTACTCTAGCATTCTTGCGTAGCATCGAAGCCTATTTTCTTGCGCGGGATGATGATGATGGGAGCAAGCTATATTTCGAGCGTCGCAAGGGGCAGTATAGAGCGGAGAATGTTCCTGCGCTGCGCTTGTTCGACGTCAGGGAAACGGCACGTTGCTACGCCGCCACTGGTCTCCTTGTTCCTGAAATCTCGAGTAGGTATCCAAATAGACTGACGGCCGAGCTGCTGAACGACGTATACAACCCGAAAACGCCTGAAAAGGCATACTACGCATCGTGCTATGCGTTGTATCGCTTAAAAATCCTGATTGCTAACAAGCGGATTGACGCTCGGTACTCAAAGCTTAGGTGGCACATCTTGACCGCCGCAAGCCTCTACGTCAAACTAACCAAGCCCAAGAAGTCAGACGTCTTCGACGCGCTTCAGGCCCTTTTTGTCACCAACGACGACGATGCGGCTGCGCAATTATCGAAGCTCATTGCGGTGGCGATTCCGGATCCCAACATTTCCCGGGACCTTCTAAAATCGAATCCCCTAACGCAGACAATCCTTGCAAAGGTTCACAAGGAGTATGGCTAGCGGGCGAATGGGCTTCAGCGCGCCGCCGTGGCGTTCACCCGCTCGGCGAGGAGGCCCGCTACGGAGATGTCCTCGTCCAGCGCCTCCCAGTGGAGGCCGAAGGCACTGATCTCCACCGCCTCCCGCGCCTCCGCCGACGCCCGCATCAGCCGCGGAAACCACGCGAGCGGCACCCCGAGCCGCCGCCCAGCCCACCAAGGTTGAGCCAAATCAATGCAACCTTCTGCATGTGTGCGAGCCTCGGTCCCGCCAAGGAGATCGAGGGAGGACACCATGGCACATCTCGCACGCGCATGCGCCGTCGCACTGTTCGCGGCCGGGTCCGCGTTGCCGCTCGCTGCCGACGAGGCGTCGGACCAGGCGGCCATTCGCGACCTCTGGGAGACGTATCAGACCGCCTGGGTGGACGGCGACGCCGACGCCTGGCTGGCGCTCTGGGACGACGAAGGCATTCAGATGCCGCCCGGCGCGCCGCCGCGGGACTTCGACGCGCTGCAATCGGCGGTGCGTTCGACCCTCACGCCCGCGGCCTTCAGCGCGATGCAGATCGACCCGCAGGAGATCGAGATCCTCGGCGACGTCGCCTACGCGCGCGGCGTCTACACGCTGGAGGGGCCGGACATGATGATGGACGGCAAGTTCATGACCATCCTGCACCGGCAGGACGACGGATCGTGGAAGATCTACCGCGACATCTTCAACGCCAACTCGTCCTAGCACCACCGGTCCACGCGCGGCCGCGGCATCAGGCGGTGGCGGAGGCGACGCCGCAATCGCCTGACGCCGCGCGCAGCCCCGGCGCTAGCGGACGGAGCGCTGGATGGCCTCGCCCGCCGCCTCGACGTCGCGGCCAAAGCCGCGGGTGGTCTCGCACGCCGCGAGCCCCAGCACCGCCACGATCAGGATCACGCGTGTCACACTTGCACCTCCTCGCGACCGGGCCGCGCCCTGCGGCGGGCCGGGCGGAGGGACCCCGCCCGGCCGCTCGAACGGTCCGGCGTCAGTTCGTCGTCAGGACGCCGGCTCCGCCGCCAATCGCAGCGCCGGTCAGCGGGTTGTTGTCCGTCGCCGCCGCGGCACCCGCGCCGATCAGCGCGCCACTCGTCCCGCGCTCCAGATAGGTGTCGCCGCAGGACGCGATGCCTGCCATCGCGATCAGCGCCACGATCCAGCCCTTGCGTTGCATGCTCAATTCCTCCTCTTGTCGTCGGTTTTTCCAACGGCCGGGGACCGGGCATGTTCCAGCACGCGTCACGGCGAGGGGGACGTCCGCACACCCGCCGGCTAGTCGAGCAGGCCGTCCCCTGCCAGGCCGCGCTCGGTATCGAGCAGGCTGTCCTCGCCCGAGTCGAAGCGGTCGGGCCCGAGGTCGGTAGCGCTGTCGCCGAGGGCGTCGTCATCGTCGAGGCCCGCATCGTCGCCGAGCGTCGCCTCGGTATCCAGCATGTCGCCGCTGCCCGACCCGGTGGCGATGGGCTGGCTCAGCCCGATCGGCCGCGCCGAGGGCATGCTGCCGCTGCCGATGCCGCCGAGCGCGATGTCGGCGCGTTCGGCATCCATGTCGGGGCCGGGCCCGAGCAGCGGTGTGTCGGCGCAGCCCGAAAGCCCGACGGCGATGAGCGCAGTGAAAGTCCAGGTCGCGATCCGCATGGTTTCTCTCCAGCCTGAGGGCAGTGGGGCAATTCCCGCCTGCGGCGAAACGTTCCGTCGCCGTCCGCGCAACCCCAGCCGTGCCGTGGCGTTAGGATGCGAACGACCGACCAACGAGGGAAGCCGCATGGCACATGTCGACCGATACTCGCAGAACCAGCTCGTGGCGCACTGGCTCGTGGCATTCTTGGTCCTGTTCCAGTTCCTCTTCAACGGGGGGATGGAGCGCGCCTTCGAGCAGGGCGAGGAGGCTGGTGTCTTCACGGCGACCGGTGGCGCCCTGACGCACGCCCTGTCCGGCGCGATCATAGGCTGCCTGATGGTCTGGCGCTTGTCCATGCGGCTGAATCAAGGCACCCCGCCGCCGCCCGAGACCGAGCCGCGTCCCCTGCAGATCGTCTCGCGCGGCACGCACTGGCTCTTCTACGCGCTGCTGATCGGGATGCCGATCGTGGGATTCCTGGCGATCGCCACGCTGTCTCCGACGCTTGCGGAACTTCACGCGCTCTCGGCGACGGTGCTGTTCTGGCTCGCCCTCCTGCATGTCGCGGGCGCCCTGTGGCACGGCCTGCTGAAGCGCGACGGCGTTGCGCGGCGGATGCTGCGGCCGACGCCGCCGACCTGAGCGCGCGCCCCCCTTGATGCGCATCAAGGTGCCCGCTCCCGATGCGGGCGAATGTCCCGTCCGGTGGTCCAGCAGCGACCGTCCAGCAGCGACCGTCCGCAGCGCATACGGGGGGTAGCGGCGATGCGCTGCTGGACCGTCGATGAGCGGCGGGCGCCGACCAGGATTTGCGTTCCCATCCGATCGGGTCTGGCGCCCGCCGCTTCATTCGCAGTCGCTTCGCCACTCCGGGTGTTCCGGTTGCACCAAGTGCGAGGCGCGCGTTACGGTCGATCGACCGACAGGGAGAGCCGAGAATGTACAGCAGAATCATGGTTCCGGTGGATCTCGCGCACGCCGACAAGCTGCAGCGAGCTTTCGAAATCGCGGCAATGATTGCCAAGCAGGAGGGGGCGACCCTCATCTACACGGGCGTCGGCGCGGAGACCCCTGGTGCGGTTGCCCATACTCCGAAAGAGTTCGCCGACAAGCTGCAGAAGTTCGCCGAAACTCAGCGGACCGCCCACGGCATGCCGGTGGAGGCGCACGCGGCGATGTCCCATGATCCTGCCGTCGACCTGAACGAGACGCTGGTTGCCGCCGCGAAAAAGGTCGACGCCGACCTGATCGTCATGGCCAGCCACATCCCCGGACTGGCTGACCACTGGTTCCACGGCCACGCGGCCTATGTCGCGCAGAACGCCCCGATCTCGGTCTTCGTGGTCCGCTAGCGAACGGGCCTTCCGGTCAAATGCCGGAGGCCGTCTCTTCAGCCGTCTCTTCGACCGTCTCGCCGGTCTGCTGCAGGTCCTCGCCGAAGCCGGCCGTGGTGTTGCAGGCCGCCAGGCCGAGGAGTGCAGCGAGCATCATTGCGTAGCGGGTCATGGTCCCTCCGTCTTCTGGTTGTTTGCACGAACGCGGCGATGGCCGCCGACGTTCCTCATCCCGTCAGGAAACGTCGGATCGCCGCCTCGACGTCCCGCGGCCGCTCCGCGTGCAGCCAATGACCGGCGCCCTCGATCGTCTCGATCTTCGCGGCCGGGAACTGACGTCCGATCCTGGCGATGCCCTCGTCGGTGACGTAGTCGCTGGCGCCGCCGCGCAGGAACAGGGCAGGGCCCTCGAACCGCCCCTCGACCTCTTGCCAGCCCACGAGATCGTCCATCCGCTCCGCCAGGACGTCGAGGTTGAGGCGCCAGCGCGTCTCGCTGAGGTCGAGCGATTGCAGCAGAAACGCCCGAACCCCCGGGTCTTCGACGTCGAGCTCAACCTCGGACCGGCGCGTCGCGCCCTCGATCCTGGCGCGGCGCATGGCGTCGATCAGCTCGATCTGGCTGTGGCCGTAGGCCACCGGGGCGATGTCCACGACGATCAGACGCGACACGGCGTCGGGCTGCGTCAGCGCCAGCGTCATCGCCGCCTTGCCGCCCATCGAGTGCCCGCAGATGTCGAACGGCTGCGGCGCCACCTCGGCGAGGTCGGACGCCATCGCGGCATAGGAACTGTCGTCGCCCCAGGGGCTCTCGCCGTGGTTGCGCATGTCGACGGTGATCACCTGCCGCACGTCCGCGAGCCGCTTGGCGATGACGCCCCAGTTGCGCCCCGACCCGAAGAGGCCGTGTGCGACGACGAGGGGAGGACCCTCGCCGACGACGCTCGTGGCGAGCTTCACGCGTAGATCGGAAAGCGCCCGCAGAGGTCGACGACCTCTCCCTTGACGCGCGCCTCGACCGCCTCGTCGCCCAGGTCGTCGACGACCTGGCAGATCCACTCGGCGATCTGGCGAAACTCCGGCTCTCCGAAGCCGCGGGTCGTCGCCGCGGGAGAGCCGAGCCGGACCCCGGAGGTCACCGTCGGCTTCTCGGGGTCGAACGGCACGCCGTTCTTGTTGCAGGTGATGTTGGCGCGACCCAGCGCCTTTTCCGTCTCGTTGCCCTTGCGCCCCTTGGGCCGCAGGTCGACGAGCAGGACATGGCTGTCGGTGCCGCCGGTGACGATGTCGAGGCCGCCCTTCATCAAGCCATCCCCCAGCGCCTTGGCGTTGGCGACGACCTGCTGCTGGTAGAGCTTGAACTCCGGCCGCAGCGCCTCGCCGAAGGCCACCGCCTTGGCGGCGATCACGTGCATCAGCGGCCCGCCCTGGATGCCCGGAAAGATCGCCGAGTTGAACTTCTTGGCCAGGGTCTCGTCGTTCGTCAGGATCATGCCACCGCGGGGTCCGCGCAGCGTCTTGTGCGTCGTCGTCGTCACGGCATGCGCGTGCGGGAACGGCGAGGGATAGACGCCCGCCGCGATCAGGCCCGCGAAGTGCGCGACGTCGGCCAGCAGGTACGCGCCCACCTCGTCGGCGATCTCGCGCATCTTCGCGAAGTCGATCACCCGCGGGATCGCCGAGCCTCCGGCGATGATCATCTTCGGCTGGTGCTCGCGCGCGAGGGCGGCCATGCCCTCGTAGTCGATCAGGTTGTCTTCCTTGCGCACGCCGTACTGGATCGCGTTGAACCACTTGCCCGACTGGTTCGGCTTCGCGCCGTGGGTCAGGTGGCCGCCGGCGTCGAGGCTCATGCCCAGGATCGTGTCGCCCGGCGTCAGCAGCGCCGTGAACACGCCCTGATTCGCCTGGCTGCCGGAATTCGGCTGCACGTTGGCGAACTCGCAGCCGAAGAGTTTCTTCGCGCGCTCGATCGCCAGCTCCTCCGCGACGTCCACCCACTCGCAGCCGCCGTAGTAGCGCCGGCCGGGATAGCCCTCGGCGTACTTGTTGGTCAGGACCGAGCCCTGCGCCTCCAGCACCGCCTTCGACACGATGTTCTCCGAGGCGATCAGCTCGATCTCGTGCTGCTGGCGGCCCAGTTCCTTCTCGACCGCGGCGTAGAGCTCGGGGTCTCGCTCGGCCAGTCCCTCGGTGAAGAATCCATTGTCCCTGTGCGGCGCGTTCACTTGGCGGTCCTCCTCCATCCCGATCTCAATCCCGAGCCATATAGCTGTCCCGGCCCGCCGCGCCACTTCCAGCCGCGGAGCTGCGCCGCCAGTCGGGCGACTGGCTTGCGCGCGCCAGCGCATAGAGCAGCGACAGGGTCAGAACATAGCCCATCACCATCACCGTGTGGAGCAGGAAGCTGCCCGACAGGAACGATATCGCCAGCGGCCCCACCATCGCGAGCGCCAGCACCGCGCCGTTCCGCGATGCACGGACCCCAAACGTGAAAAGCGGGGCGAAAAGCATGGCGAGCCCCGAGGCCAGCATCAGCGGACCGCCCCAGATCAGCCACGACAGGTACTGCTGGTGAAAATGCGGGAAGTCGCCGACGACCAGCTTGTCCTCGTTGAGGATGCCGTAACCGACGAGCGGCGACGCGCGGATGTCGTCGAGCGCGTCCTTCCAGAGAATCGCGCGGATGAACACGGCACCGACCAGCGCCTCCTCCGGGTCGAGCTGGGGTGCGGGCGCCGCGGGGGAGGGCGCCTCCGCGGCCGGAGCCGGGCCCTGCGAGCCGAGGCGGCCGGCAAAGCTCTCCTCGGCCAGCTCTTCGGCGTCGCCGAGGCGCGTCGCGGTCTGCGCGATCGCCACGAGCCGCTGCGCGAACTGACAGTCCGAGCGCAGGTCGAGGGCAATCCCGCCCGCGAACCCGGCGACCGCGAACAGCCCCATCATCGCGACGAGCCTGACGCGCCGTCGCAGGTCCTCCCCCCGACCCAGCAGCAAGGCGAGGATCGGGATCGTGATCGCCTGCGCGATCAGCATCGCGCGCGCCCCCGAGAATGCCACGGTGGCAACGATGACGAGCGCCAGCGCGCAATGTCGCAGGACCCGCTCCCACGGGCCGAGCCTGGTCCAGTCGTGGTAGGCCGCGATCGCCAATACGGTGAGCCAGACCGGCGGGAACAGTACGAACTTGGAGAGAAAGCCCACCCGGCAATTCTCCGGCGATGGGGTCGTCAGGTGCTCCCAGCCCAGCAGCGCGACCGATCCGATGACCGCGACCGGCCCGACCACCCGCCAGATGCGCCCGACGTCGACCGTCATGCGGAACCGCAGGACCATCAGCACCATCAGCAGCGCCGAGCCGATATAGAGCGAGAGCTTCTCGTCCAGCCCGCCGCTCGCGCCGGGCAGCAGCGGATAGGCGAAGGCGTTGAAGGCGACGAAGAGGCTGTATTGCGCGAAGAGCGCGATCACCCACCCGTCGGTCCGGTCGGGCGCGACGCGACGCCAGATGAAGGGCGTCGCAAGCAGCGGCAGCAGGCCCCACTCGACCAGCCGGATCCCCTTCCACGCGACGATCGGCACCAACGCGATGCCGGCCACCACCAGGACATCGCAGAGGGTCAGTCCCAGGCGGTAGATGCGGGCGCGAGTCATCGGGCGCCGCTTATACCGTGCCGCGTCTGCGAGAAACACCCATTCCACCTTGGCAACAGGCCGGCGGTGGCGCATCGTTCCGGCGATGCCGAACGAGATGCTCCGTGACCAGGCCGGCCGCCTGACCGCGATCCACTTCGCGGCAAGCGAAAGCGACGTGGCGCAGGGCGCCCAGGCGGCGCTCGTGCGGCGCTACGGCGATGTCCGGCCGGAGGAGGCGGACGTCATCGTCGCCCTCGGCGGCGACGGCTTCATGCTGCAGACGCTGCATGGCACGATGGACCTCGATGTGCCGGTCTACGGCATGAACTGTGGCACCATCGGCTTCCTGATGAATGAATACGAGCCATCGGGGCTCGTGGACCGTCTCAACGTCGCCGAGGAAGAGATCATCAACCCCCTCGCCATGCGGGCCGAAGGGACCGACGGGACCGTCGGCCGCGGCCTCGCCATCAACGAGGTGGCGCTGCTGCGGGCCGGGCCGCAGGCCGCGCGTCTGCGCATCAGCGTCGACGGCAAGGTTCGCCTGGCCGAGCTGGTCTGCGACGGCGCGCTCGTCTGCACGCCGGCGGGCTCGACCGCGTACAACTACTCCGCGCACGGGCCGATCCTGCCGATCGGGTCCGACGTCCTCGCGCTCACGGCCATGGCGGCCTTCCGTCCGCGGCGCTGGCGCGGCGCCCTGCTGCCCAAGTCCGCGCTTGTCCGGTTCGACGTGCTGGACCCAGAGAAGCGGCCGGTCATGGCCGACGCCGACAGCCGCTCCCACCGCAACGTCGTCTCGGTCGAGATCACGTCCGAGGAATCGGTCGCGCACCGCATCCTTTTCGATCCCGGCCACGGGCTGGAGGAGCGGCTGATCCGCGAGCAGTTCACCTGACGCCGCCCGCCAAACGCGGTTGTGACCTGACGATGCGCGGCGGACAGCTAGAACCTCGGTCATGCTGCGCGCCCTGATCCTTGCCTTCACGCTTCTCTCCGGCGCGGTGCATGCGGCGACATGGTCGCTGCTGCCCGAGACCGAAGTCGTGGTCGACGTCCCCTGGCGGGGCCTGACCGTGGTGATGCGCTTCCCCGACGTCGCGGGGACGATCGAATTCGACGAGCGGCGGCCCGAAACGGCACGCGCCCGGATCGCCGTCGCCACGACCTCCGTGCGGACCGGCCTGCCGCCCGCCGACCGTCTGGCAAAGTCCAACGACTTCCTCGCGGCGCGGCAGTACCCCCAGATCGACTTCACGCTCGACCGGCTGGACCAGACCTCGCGCTCGACGGCCGACATATTCGGTCGCATCACGTTCCGGGGGGTGACGCGACCGATCGCGTTCAAGGCCACCGTGGTGCGCTACGAGCCTGTCGCCGGCAACCGCTTCGAGGCAGGCTTCCGCCTGCAGGGCTCGATCGATCGCACCGAGTTCGGGTCCACCGGCGCCGCGGGCGAGGTTCCCGCCGTCCTGCCGGTCCGAAATCGACCTCTTCATCCGCTCGGACTGAGGGCGCCGTGCGGACCTGGAATACCGACGGCGGCTGGGGCTGGCCGGCGCGACTGCTGCACTGGGCCACCGCCGTCGTGGTCGGCATCCAGCTTGCCACCGTCGCCTACATCTGGTCCATCGACGACATCGTCCGCCGCTTCGAGGTGGCGCAGGTCCACAAGAGCTGGGGCGCGGTGATCCTCGCCCTCGCGCTCGTCCGCATCGGCTGGCGTCTGTCGAACCGCACGGCGCCGTTGCTGCCGTCCGGGACGCCGCGCTGGCAGGCGCGCATGGCGCGCGTCAGTCACGCGCTTCTCTACGGGCTTCTCGTGCTCGTGCCGCTCGCCGGATGGACCTACGCCTCAGCCTCGCCGCTGCAGACGCTGATGGAGGTCGACAACGAGGTGTTCGGCCTGTTCGCCCTGCCGGATCCCTGGCCCGAAGGGGACGAGCGTCTGGCCGATGCGGCGTATCTAGTGCATCGCGCCGGCGCGCTCTGCCTCGTCCTGCTGGTGGCGCTGCACATCGCCGCCGCGCTCAAGCACCACCTGTTCGACGGCGACGACGTGCTGGCGCGGATGATCTCGCAGCGGTGAGGCGCGACTACTGCGCGCTCTCCTCCTCCCACGAGGCCTTCTTGCGATAGATCGTCGAGGCCGACACATCGAGCGCCCGCGCCGCCTTCGGAATCGACCCGCCGGCACGCTCGATCGCGCGCTCGATCAGTACCCGCTCCGCCTCGGCCAGCGTCATCCCCTCCAGAGGGTCCACGGCCGCGCCGTTCTCGACCGCGCAGGGGCGGCGAACGTCGTCCCGCCCCATCAGGATCGGCGGCAGCATGTCGGTGGTCACGTGGCTGGCGTCGTTCAACAGCATGATGTTCCACAACACGTTGCCGAGCTGGCGGATGTTGCCGGGCCACGAATACCGCCGGAACACCGCCCGCACCTCGTCCGAAAGCCCGACGAAGTGCCGCCCCTCGGTGGCGTTGAAGCGCACCAGCAGCGCCTCGGCGATCTCCAGCACGTCGTTGCTCCGCTCCCGCAGCGGCGGCATCCAGATCGGTACCACGTGCAGGCGATAGTACAGATCCTCGCGCAGCTTGCCCTGCGCCACCATCTCCTCGGGATCGCGGTTGGTGGCGGCGACGATCCGCACGTCGACCCGCGACGGCTCGCTGGCCCCGACCGGCGCGATCAGTGACGTCTGCAGGAACCGCAGCAGCTTGACCTGCACGTCGATGCCCATCTCGCAGATATCGTCGAGAAACAGCGTCCCGCCATCCGCCAGCGCCGCCGCGCCGCGCTTGTCGGCGACCGCGCCGCCGTACGCCCCCGCCAGATGACCGAACACCTCGCTCTCCAGCCGGTCGGGCGAGATCGCGCCGCAGTTGATCGGCACGAACGGCCCGTCGGCGCGGCTCGAGGTCGCGTGCACCGCCTGCGCGCAGACCTCCTTGCCGGTGCCGCTCTCGCCGGTGATGAACACCGTGGCCATCGACTGGCTGACCGCCTCGATCGTCTCGAAGACCCGCCTTATGGCGGGGCTCGAGCCGATGAAGCTGCCCGCGGTCATCCCCGTCAGCCCCTGCTGGATGCGGCCAAAGCGCGTCTCACGCGGGCCGCTCTGCAGCGCGCTCTCGACGGCCTTGATCAGCCGCTCTTCGTCGAACGGCTTTGCCAGGAATTCGCTCGCGCCGGCGCGCATCGACTCCACCGCGCGATGGACCGATCCGTCGGCGGTGATGACGATGAACCGCGCGTGGTGGTCGGCGGCCAGAAGCTCGCGGATCAGGTCGATGCCGTCGCCGTCGGGCAGCGACAGGTCCATCAGCACCACCCGCGGCCGGAACGCCTTGTAGGCCTTCCGCGCCTCGGCGACCGAGGCCGCGGTTTCGCTCTCGTAGCCGCCGCGACGCAGGATGTTCTTGTAGAGCGCCTGCAGCGTCGGGGTGTCCTCGACGATCAGCAGCGGCTCGCTCATTCCGGCGGCTCTTCCAGGAAACGCACCGCCCGGCGCGCCAGCTCGTCCATCCGCCGCGCGCCGGCGTCAAAGCCGGTGCAGCCGCCCGAGCGCAGCCGCGCCTGCAGCCGCGCCGCCTCGTCGGCGAGCCGGTCGGCGCCGACCGTCTGCGCCAGTGACGACATCACGTGCAGGTGCCGCCCCAGGGCCTTGCGGTCCCACCTGCGCAGCGCCAGCCACGCGCTGCACCGCGTCTTCTCCAGGTCGATCGCGCACAAATCGCGGATGGTGTCCCGATCGTCGGGGTCCATCGCCGAGAGCAGGCGCTCGAGGATCGCGACATCGATCCCGCCTCGAAGCGCGCGCTCCGGGCTGGGTGAATTCTGTGCCGCGTCGGAATTGTGCCGGGTTTCCGTGTCGACGGAAACTCGCGCCACGCTGGATCGTCTTGCCAAAACCGCCCGTCCGTTCGTGAGGTCGCGCAAACGACCTCGATCCTGCACTGCTGCCGTTACCGGCAAAACCCCTGCGCCCGCGTGTTCTATTGTACCGCGAAGCGGGAGTGGAGGACAATCTATCCGAGTGGTTAGGTTTTTGCTATCTCCGGTCGCGATTTCGCGGCATAACCCAACGTCATCGCCGCGGCTCGGATGTCGTCCAGGATGCGCGGGTCGTCGATCGTGGCCGGCGGTGCCGGGTCGTCGCCATCGGCGATGGCCGCCATCGTCCGGCGCAGGATCTTGCCCGACCGGGTCTTCGGCAGCCGCTCGACGATCGCCGCCAGGCGAAACGCCGCCACCGGCCCGATCCGCTCACGCACGAGCGCCACGGCCTCGCGCGCGATCTCCTGCGCCGGCCGGTCGCAGCCCTTGTTGAGGCACAGAAACCCCATCGGCAGCTGCCCCTTCAGTGGGTCCGCGACGCCGACGACCGCGCACTCCGCCACGTCGGGGTGCGCGGCGATCACCTCCTCCATCGCACCCGTCGACAGCCGGTGACCGGCAACGTTGATCACGTCGTCGGTGCGCGCCATGATCCAGATATAGCCGTCCTCGTCGATGTAGCCGGCATCACCGGTCTCGTAGAAGCCGGGGAACGTGTCGAGGTAGCTCTTGCGGAACCGCGCCTCGGCGTTCCAGAGGCCGGGCAGGGTGCCCGGCGGCAGCGGCAACCGGATGGCGATCGCGCCCAGTTCGCCGGGCCGCATCTCGGTGCCGTCCTCGGCCAGGATCCGCAGGTCGTAGCCTGGCATCGGCTTGGCGGGCGAGCCGATCCTGACATCGACGCCACCCAGGCCGATCGGGTTTCCGGCGATCGTCCAGCCGGTCTCGGTCTGCCACCAATGGTCGATCACCGGCACGCCCAAGGTGCGGCCGGCCCACTCGATCGTGTCGGGGTCGGCACGCTCGCCGGCCAGGAACAGGGTGCGCAGGGTGGACAGGTCGTGGTTCGCCGTCAGCTCGCCCTTTGGATCCTCGCGCTTGATCGCGCGCAGCGCGGTGGGCGCGGTGAACAGAACGTCGATCCGGTGTTCGTCGATCATCCGCCAGAACGTCTCCGCGTTGGGGGTGCCGACGGGCTTGCCCTCGAACACCACCGTCGTGCAGCCATGCACCAGCGGCGCGTAGACGATGTAGCTGTGGCCGACGACCCAGCCGACGTCGCTTGCGGCCCAGAACGTCTCGCCGGGCTTCACGCCGTACATCGCGTCCATCGACCAGTCGAGCGCGACGAGGTGCCCGGCCGTCGCCCGCACCACGCCCTTGGGCTGGCCCGTCGTGCCGCTGGTATAAAGGATGTAGGCAGGGTGGTTGCCTTCCACCGGCACGCACTCCGCCAGCTCGGCGCCCTCCTGGAAGGCGTGCCATTCGCGATCGTTCTCGTCCAGCTTGGCCGGCTCCTCCTCGCGCTGCAGGATGACGCAGAAGTCCGGCTTGTGCCGCGCCTGCTCCAGCGCCGCATCGAGTAGCGGTTCGTAGTGCACCACGCGCCCCGGCTCGATGCCGCACGAGGCCGCGATCACCGCCTTCGGCGTCGCGTCGTCGATCCGCTTCGCCAGCTCGGCGGCGGCGAACCCGCCGAACACCACCGAATGGATCGCGCCGATCCGCGCGCACGCCAGCATCGCCACCAGTGCCTCGGGCACCATCGGCATGTAGATCACCACCCGGTCGCCCTTGCCGATCCCCGCCCGCGCCAGTGCGCCGCCCAGCCGCGCCGTGCGCTCGCGCAACTCGGCATAGCTGATGCGGGCCTTCTTGCCGGTCACCGGGCTGTCCCAGATGATCGCGGTCCGGTCGCCGTGGCCGGCCTCGACATGGCGGTCGACGGCGTTCCAGCAGCCGTTGACCAGTCCGTCCGAAAACCACTCGTAGATCGGCGCCCTCTCGTCGAACAGGGCCTTCGACGGCGGCTTCACCCAGTCGATCGCGCGGGCCGCCTCCAGCCAGAACCCCTCGGGGTCCGCCTGCCATCTCGCGTAGGTTTCGGCGTAGCTCATCCCCGTCTCCTCCCTGGTCGAATCTTGTTAGGCAGACGGGTGCCGCGAGGCAAGGTTCGGCGCCTTGCGCCAGCGCAAGTCCGGCCTCCCAATCACGATTTGTGTCGGCCCTTGCCCGACTCCGCGGTTGGTGCATTTGCTTCGCGCGTGGAGGGGCATTCCGCCTCTTCGTCCAAGAGGTCGACGGCCATGGCCGACAAGAAGGACAAGCCGCAGAAGTCCGGCGGCAAGCCCAGCAAGAAGTGATGCACCCCGCGCCGCCGGTTCCTCCCGGCGGCGCACCTCGCATCACCCGCATCACCCGCATCACCCGCATCACCCGCATAACCGCCAGCGCCCGCTCCAGACAGGCCCGGTTTCGGCGCGCATGAGTGCGTCTGCGATCTGTACGAAAACGTACAAGAGCGGGTCTCCAATTGTACGTTATCGTACGTTTCGGCCTGCGGTCCGTACATTTCGGCCTCAGGCATAGTGCCCGACCGGCGTTCCCGCCAACGCGCTGATGTTCAAGAGCCCCCGCGCCGTGATCGACGGCGTGACGATGTGCGCCCGGTTCGCCATGCCCATCAGGATCGGCCCGACTTCCAGAGCATTTGCGCGTGCTTTCAGGACGTTACGCACGCCCGAGGCCGCGTCGGTACTGGCGAAAACCAGGACGTTCGCCTCACCCTTGATGCGGCTGCCAGGGAAGATCCGCTCCCGCAGCTCGGGATCCAGCGCGGCGTCCGCGTGCATCTCACCTTCGTACTGGAAGTCTCTGTTCTGACTATCCAAAATCGCCAGAGCCTCGCGCATCCGCCGACCGGAATCGATGTCGAGATTGCCGAACTGGCTGTGCGAGCAGAGCGCCACCAGCGGCTCCACCCCAAAGCGCCGCACGTGCCGCGCCGACGCGATCACCGTCTCGGCGATCTGCTCCGCCGTTGGCTCGGGGTGGACCTGCGTGTCCGCGACGAACAGCGGGCCCGATTCCAGGATCATCAGGCTAAGCGCCGCGATGGGATGAAGATTAGCGTTCCCAAGGATTTGACCGACGTAGTTCAGGTGCCAAAGATACTGCCCGAACGTGCCGCAAATCAAACTGTCCGCCTCCTCGCGCAGGACCATCACCGCCCCGATCGCGGTCGTGTTCGTGCGCATGATCGCGCGCGCAAGGTCCGGCGTCACGCCGCGCCGCGCCATCACCTCGTGGTAGGTGGTCCAGTAGTCGCGATACCGCGGGTCGCTCTCGGGGTTGACGAGGTCGAAGTCGCGCCCCGCCTTGATCGACAGTCCGGCCCGTTCGACCCTCGTTTCAACGACTTCCGGGCGTCCGATGATGATCGGGATGTCCGTCGTCTCTTCCATCATCGCGTGTGCCGCCCGCAGCACCCGCTCGTCCTCGCCCTCGGAGAAGACGATCTTGCGCGTCGCGGTCGACGCCGCCTCGAAGACCGGCCGCATGATCAGCGCCGAGCGGAACACTGACCCGTCAAGCCTGTGCTTGTATGCGGCGAGATCGTCGAGCGGTCTCTCCGCCACACCCGTCTCCATCGCCGCCTTGGCCACAGCGCTCGCCACCACGCCCATCAGTCGCGGGTCGAAGGGCTTGGGAATAAGGTAGTCCGGCCCGAAGGTTAGCCGTTCTCCCTGATATGCGGCCGCGGCCTCGGCGCTCGTCGTCTGGCGCGCGAGCTTCGCGATGCCTTCGATGCAGGCGATCTCCATCTCGTCGTTTATCGTGGTCGCACCGACGTCGAGCGCACCGCGGAAGATGAAGGGAAAGCACAGGACGTTGTTGACCTGATTGGGAAAATCCGATCGCCCGGTCGCGATGATCGCGTCTGGTGCAACTTCGCGCGCCGCGTCGGGGTCGATCTCCGGATTGGGGTTTGCGAGGGCGAAGATGATCGGCCGCTCGGCCATCCGCCCGACCATCTCGGGTTTCAGGACATTCGGTCCGGACAGGCCCAGGAAGAGATCGGCGCCGTCGATCACCTCCGAAAGCGCGCGGGGGCCGCCGGGCTGGGCGTAGGCGGCCTTCTGCGGGGTCATGTCCGACTCCCGGCCCTCGTGCACGAGGCCCTGGAGGTCGCACAGCCAGACGTTCTCCCGCCGAACGCCCAGCTTGAGCAGCATATTGAGGCAGGCGATGCCAGCCGCCCCGCCGCCGGTCGAGACGACCTTGACGTCCTCGAACGCCTTGCCCGCGACGTGCAGCGCGTTGGTGGCCGCCGCGCCGACGACGATCGCGGTGCCGTGCTGGTCGTCGTGGAAGACGGGGATGTTCATGCGTTCGCGGCAGATCCGCTCGACCGTGAAGCAGTCGGGCGCCTTGATGTCCTCGAGATTGATCGCGCCGAATGTCGGTTCCAACGCGCAGACGATGTCGGCGAGCTTCTCGGGGTCGGTCTCGGAGAGCTCGATGTCGAAGCAGTCGATGTTGGCGAACTTCTTGAACAGGACGGCCTTGCCCTCCATCACCGGCTTCGAGGCGAGCGCGCCGATGTTGCCGAGGCCGAGCACCGCCGTGCCGTTCGTGACCACCGCCACGAGGTTGCCTCGGGCGGTGTAGCGCGCCGCGTCGGTCGGGTCGGCCTGAATTTCAAGACATGCCTCGGCGACGCCTGGCGAGTACGCGCGCGCCAGGTCGCGCCCGTTCGCCATCGGCTTCGTGGCGCGGATCTCGAGCTTTCCGGGACGTGGAAGCTCGTGATAGCGCAGCGCCGCCTCGCGCAGCGCCTCGTTGCGGTCGCTCATTCCTGCCCTCCCGCGGATGTGCCGCGGGCATCCTGTCCGAGCCGCGGGAGGAGGGCAATGACCCGTGCCGTGGGGACAGCATCCCTTGGCGAATGCAGCGGCATTCGGCTAGGGTTCCACGGCAGCGCAAGTGCGGGAGAGCGTCTTTGGCGGCCTGGACCCCGAACTCAGTTCTCGAGAAGCTCTTCAAGGTCGACCCCCGCGTCGCGCGGGTGATCCTGATCGGGCTGTCGGTGCTTGCCGCCGTGGCGATGGTCGGCGCATGGCAGATCGATGAATCCCGCATCCTGCCAACGTTCCTGTGGCTTGTCGGCGGCTATTTGGTCTTCGCCTTTCTCGCCAACATGCCGGGCTGGCTGGGGTCGCTGCTGGGTGCGCTCGCCTGCCTGTCGTTCTTCGCGTATTTGGGTCTCTTCGCCGTCCAGCTCGTCGCGCAGAACATCCTGACGCCGCCCCTGATGGCCGCCGGCTGCTTCTTCGATCCCAACGTGCAGGGTTGTCCGCTCAACATGATCCCGCCGACCGAGCGTCGCGTTCTTGCAGGGGGCTCGGTCGAAGCTCCCGCGGAGAGCAGCGAGCCGAGCACGGGTGTCGAGGAGAGCATGCTGCCGTCTCCGTCCACGGACGAGTTCGACGTCAAGGGCTACGAGGTCTTCGTCCAGTTCTCACCGAGCCGCCTGGGAGAGACCAGCGTCGCGGAATTGATCGACGAGATGGTCGCGAACGGCTGGATCATCGCACCCGAGGCCGAGGCGCTGCCGTCCGCCTTCGGGCTGAACGAGGTCCGGTATTTCCATGAGGAGGATCGCGAGGCGGCGGAGCGTCTCGCCGCCGCCGTCGCGCGCAACGCACCCTGGACCGAGGAGGTTCGGGTGCGCGACTTCACCCAGCTTTCCGACAGCGCCAGGCCCGGCCTGCTGGAGGTCTGGACGAGCGGCTAGCCGCGGCCGGTCTTGTCCTGGAGCATGTCGATCCGCCGCGACGCCTCGGCCTTGGACAGGTCGGGATCGAACGTCTCTCCCGCCTCCTCGCACAGCGTCTTGAGATAGCTTGCTTGCGCCCCGGTCATGGCCTCGTCCCCGGTCACCCAGTCGTCGACCGGCTTCTCGGCGTTGCCGGGCGCATCGGCCTTGGGGGTGTGCGTGATGTCATCAGTCATGGGAGCCTCCGTTTCGTTCGCACAATGTTCCGTCGGCTGGAAAGGTTCCGACGGGACCGCGGGGCTTGCCGCCGGTCCGCGGTGTTGCCACCCTGCGGCGACTCGGAGGGAGAAAGTTCGATGACCCTGCTGGATGAGGCGCGAAAGGTGCGGGAACGGGCCTGGGTGCCCTATTCTCGCTTCAAGGTCGGCGCCGCGATCCGCGCCACATCAGGCAACGTCTATGTCGGGTGCAACGTCGAAAACGTGGCATTTCCGGAGGGAACGTGCGCCGAGGCAGGGGCGATCGCCGCGATGGTCGCGGGCGGCGACACCGCGATCGCCGAGCTGGCCGTGATCGCGGACAGTCCGACCCCGGTGGCCCCGTGCGGCGGCTGCCGCCAGAAGATCGCCGAGTTCGCGCGGCCCGAGGCGACCATCACCATGGCGACGCTGGACGGTGGCAGTCGGGTCATGACGTTGGCCGAGATCCTGCCCGGCGCGTTCGATGCCGCGCAGATGGAGCGGGCCGCGGGCCCGGTGTCCTGATCGACGCCAGGGGCATCATCAACACCCTCGCATCCGGGGGCGGACTGAGCGCTGAGGCGGCGCGGTGGTTCGCCGGCGGGCTCGCCGATGGCGCCGTGACCGACGCGCAGGCGGGCGCCTTCGCCATGGCGGTGCGGCTGAGAGGACTGCCGGCGCAGGACCGCGCCGCACTTACCGCGGCGATGCGTGACAGCGGGGACGTTCTGTCGTGGGACCTGCCCGGGCCGGTCGTCGACAAGCACTCCACGGGGGGTATCGGCGACTGCGTCTCGCTGGTGCTGGCTCCGGCGCTCGCCGCTTGCGGCGTATACGTGCCGATGGTGTCGGGACGCGGGCTCGGCCACACCGGCGGCACGCTCGACAAGCTGGAGTCGATCCCGGGCCTGCGTGTCGAGCTTTCGGAGGACGCCTTTCGTCGGATCGTGAAAGAGGTCGGAACGGCGATCGTCGCCGCTTCGCCGCAGATCGCGCCGGCCGACCACAGGCTCTATGCCATCCGCGACGTGACGGGCACGGTCGAGAGCATCGACCTGATTACCGCCTCGATCCTGTCGAAGAAGCTCGCCGCGGGGCTCGAGGCGCTGGTCCTCGACGTCAAGGCGGGGTCCGGCGCCTTTCTGCCCGATCTCGCGGATGCGCGGGCGCTGGCATCCTCGCTTGTCGAAACGGCGAATGCGGCGGGCTGCACGGCGTCCGCACTCATTACCGCCATGGACCAGCCTCTGGCTTCGGCGGCGGGCAATGCCCTGGAGGTGGCGGAGTCGTTGGAGGTGCTCGAGGGCGCACATGGTCCGCTCCGCGACCTGACCGTCGCCCTTGGTGGAGCGCTGTTTGGCCTCACCGGCATGGAGGACGGCGAGGCGCGCATCGCGGGCGCTGTCGATGGCGGCGCGGCGATGGAGGTCTTTGCACGGATGACGCACGCGCAAGGCGGACCGAACGACATCGCGTCGGCATGGCGGCGGCACCTGACCCCGGCGCCCGTCATCCGGGACGTCACCGCCGCGAGCGACGGTACGGTCCTGGCGATCGATGGACGCGCCCTTGGCATGGCGGTCATCTCCCTGGGCGGCGGCCGTCTGCGCGGCGGCGAGGCGATCGATCACGCAGTGGGCTTCGACCGGATCGCGCGGCTGGGTGCGGAGATCGCGCGCGACGAGCCTCTGCTTCGCGTACATGCGCGGAGCGAGGATGCCGCCGATGCGGCCGCGGAGGCTGCGCGCGCCGCAATCGCTATCGGAACGGGCAAGGCGATGCCTCTGCCCCTGGTGCTCGAGAGGGTAGCGGCATGATCCCTACCGCAGGGCGACGCGCCGTCGGCTACCGGACCCGCACGGGCGACAGCGGCGTTGAAACCGCATGACACGAGCATTTCTTGTGGTCCTCGACAGTGTCGGCTGCGGCGGGGCGCCTGACGCAGCGGCCTTCGATGACGAGGGATCGAACACATTGGCGCATATCGCCGAGGCCTGTGCTTCGGGGCGGGCGGATGAGAACCGCTCCGGCCCGCTGCAGATGCCCAACCTCGATCGGCTGGGGCTGGGACAGGCGATCCGGCTTGCCTCCGGCATGATCGCGCCTGGTCTCGGTCATCCGCCGGAAGGGCTGTGGGGGGCCGCAACGGAGGTTTCGCGCGGCAAGGACACCCCCTCGGGGCATTGGGAGCTCGCGGGGGTCCCCGTGCCATGGGAGTGGCACTACTTTCCCCGGACCGATCCGTGCTTTTCGCCGGAACTGGTGGACGAGGTCTGCAGGCGCGCCGGCACCGAGGGGATCCTCGGCAACCGCCATGCCTCCGGCACGCTGATCATCGACGAACTGGGAGAGGAGCACATTCGCACAGGCTGGCCGATCTGCTACACGTCCGTCGACAGCGTCTTTCAGATCGCCGCGCACGAGGAGGCATTCGGCCTGGATCGCCTGATCGACCTCTGCAGGGCGCTGGCGCCGACGCTGCACGCCATGCGCGTCGGCCGGGTCATCGCGCGGCCGTTCGTGGGGACGAATCCGGACACCTTCCAGCGCACGAAGAACCGCCGCGACTTTGCCATCGCCCCGCCGGCGCCCACGCTCTGCGATTGGGTGCAGGGGGCCGGCCGCCCTGTGCATGGCGTCGGCAAGATCGGCGACATCTTCTCGATGAAGGGCATCGACGATGTCTCCAAGGGCTCGGACGCGGAGCTGATGGAGCATCTCGTGCGCTTGGCGGGAGAGGCGGAGGACGGAAGCTTGACCTTCGCCAACTTCGTCGAGTTCGACAGTGTCCACGGACACCGCAGGGACCCAGCCGGGTATGCGCGGGCGCTCGAATGGTTCGACCGCGAACTGCCGCGCGTGTTCGAGCGGCTGGGCGAGGGAGACCTGATCCTCTTCACCGCGGATCACGGCAACGACCCCACATACCGCGGCAATGACCACACCCGCGAGCGCGTGCCGGTTTTGGGACGCGGCCCAAGTCCGCGCGAGGTGGGGCTCGTCGATTTCGCTGACGTCGGCGCCTCCGTCGCCGCACATCTGGGCGTGCCATCGCAAGGGCCGGGGACAAGCTTTCTGTGACACCGAAGGTCGAGCTGCATCTGCATATCGAGGGTGCCGCGCCGCCTTCGTTCATCCGCGGTTTGGCGGCGGAGAAGGGCGTCGATCTGTCGTCCATCTTCGATGACCGGGGTGCCTACAGGTACGTCGGCTTCATCGACTTCCTGCGGGTCTACGAAGCGGCGACGTCCGTCCTGACGACGCCCGAGGACTACGCACGCCTCACTCGCGCCGTGCTCGACCAGTCCGCCGAGAGCGGCGTCGTCTATACCGAGATGTTCCTCTCGCCCGACTTTTGCGGAGAGGCCGATGTCGGCGCCTGGCGTGAATGGCTCGCCGCGATCGAGGAGGTGGCGCGGGACCACGAGGTCATCATGCGGGGCATCGTGACCTGCGTGCGCCACTTCGGGCCGGAGCGGGCACGGCGCGCCGCCATCTGTGCCGCCGAGACTGCGGGCGACTTCATCGTCGGCTTCGGCATGGGCGGCGACGAGGGGCAGGGGCGGCAGCAGGACTACGCCTGGTCGTTCGATTGCGCGCGCGAGGCTGGGTTGCGACTGACGACCCACGCTGGAGAGTTCGGCGGCCCCGACAGCGTCCGCGACGCGCTCAAGCTGGGCGTGGAGCGCATCGGCCACGGTGTGCGCGCCAGCGAGGACCCGGCGCTGGTCGAGACGCTGGCGGAGCGTGGCATCGTGCTGGAGGTGTGCCCGGGCTCGAACCTGTCGCTCGGGCTCTACCCGAAGTGGAGCAACCATCCGATCGCGCGGCTGCGCGAGGCGGGGGTGCCAATCACGATCTCGACCGATGACCCGCCGTTCTTTCACACCACGATGGTTGCCGAGCACGAAAGGCTTGCCGATGCTTTCGGCTGGGGCGAAGAGGACTTCGCCGAATTTCACCGCACCGCCGCCCGGGCCGCGTTCTGCGACGAGGCGACCCGCGAGGCGGTACTGAAGCGCCTGGGGGCCGAATGAGCGAACACCTGACCGTCGTGCGGCATCCCCTGGTGCAGCACAAGCTGACGATCATGCGTGATCGGCAGACGTCGACGGCGGGGTTCCGCCGTCTCCTGCGCGAGATCAGCCTGCTGCTGGCGTACGAGGTGACGCGCGACCTGCCGCTGACGATGAAGACGATCGAAACGCCGCTGACAGAAGATGGAGGCGCCAGAGCTCAAGGGCAAGAAACTGGCACTCGTCTCGATTCTCCGCGCCGGAAACGGGCTGATGGACGGCGTGCTGGAGCTGATTCCGTCGGCGCGCGTCGGCTTCGTCGGCCTCTACCGCGACGAGGAGACGCTGCAGCCGGTCCAGTACTACAGCAAGCTGCCGGCCGGTCTGGAGGACCGCGTCGTCATCGCCGTCGATCCGATGCTAGCCACCGGGAAACTCGTCGGCGGCGGCGGTCGATCTGGTCAAGGAGGCGGGTGCGCAGGGACATCCGCTTTCTCTGCCTGCTCGCCGCGCCGGAGGGGGTCGAGCGGATGAAGGTCGGCGCATCCCGATGTCCGCATCGTGACGGCGGCCCTCGACGAGCGGCTGAACGAGAAGGGCTATATCGTTCCAGGGCTCGGCGACGCCGGCGACCGGATGTTCGGCACCAAGTGACGGCCTAGCTGCCGCACGCGCCCTGAAGCGCCACCCAGTCGCCGTCCGACAGGATCTGCGCCGAGGCTGCCGGGCAATGGGTCGGCCTCGATCAGCCAAAGCGTCGTCTCGCCGGTGACATCACGGGCGTAGGCGTAGGGTTCGGTCGAGAGCCGCGCTTCGGCGAATGCGTCGATCAACGCGCTTCTCGGCGAGCTCGGCGGCGGCGCCGGTGACGAGCCGCTGTCGCCTCTGCGGCCAGCACGTCGTCGTCGATCCGGCCGGTGGTCAGGAGGCGGAACGCCACGACAGGCCCGCCTCGGCCAGCAGGTCGAGGAGCGGGTCGCGCGCGCGCCGCGCTCCGCCTCCTCGGCCACGATGTGACCGGCCACCACCGCCGGAAGCTCGTGATCCTCCACCAGCGTGCGGCGCAGCAGGATGATGCCGCCCGGCAGGTGCAGCGCGTCCACCGCACCGCCGGGGACCAGGATGAGGCGGCCAGGGCCGGGTGCCGCGCAGCCGCCGGTCGAGGCGCATCAACGAGCGATTGGTGGTGCTCTCGGCGCAGGGCGGTCCGGTCAGGCGGACGACGTGGGCGAGGAGATCCTCGCCGATCGCGGCGCGGGTCTGCTGCGGGACGACGCGCGCGGTGTGGCGGATCAGCGCATCCGGGAAGCCAGACGACGCCGGCGGCGAGCACGGCGGCGAGCAGGCCGCCGAGGAGCCAGGCGCGAAGCGCGCCCGGCCGCGCCTGCCGCTTGGCGACCGCGGCGCGCACGGTCTCGATCGCCGCGACCATCTCGGGGTCGGAAATCTCGAGATCCTCGCTGGCATCCGGCCCGGGCGCATAGGTCGGCCGGCATCTCCGTGCCCCGGCGCTCGACCGCCGGCAGCGACCAGTGCGCCAGAGCACGTTCACCGCGGTCGTAGATGACCAGAGTCGCATCGCCGAGGACGACGATGACCTCCCGCCGACGCGCGTCCGCGGCGGCGCGCCAGACCCCCTCGGCCTCGAGCCGCTCGTAACGGTGAAGCGCGGTCACGAGCGGCAGAGCCTCACAGGTGTCTTGCCTGGTCGCGAAGGATGAACTTCTGGATCTTGCCGGTGGAGGTCTTGGGCAGCTCGCCGAAGATCACGCGCTTCGGTGTCTTGAAGCCGGCGAGGCGGCCGCGGACGAAGGCGATAATGCCCTCCTCGTCGGCCTCTGCGCCCGTCTCGCAGCTCGACGTAGGCGCAAGGCACCTCGCCCCATCTGTCGTCTGGCTTGGCCACGACGGCGGCGAGCGACACCGCCGGGTGGTGCATCAGCACGCCCTCGACCTCGACCGAGCTCACGTTCTCGCCGCCGGAGATGATGATGTCCTTGGCGCGGTCGACGATCTGGATGTGCCCGTCGGGATGCTGAACGGCGAGGTCGCCGGAGTGGAACCAGCCGCCGGCAAAGGCCGCCTCGGTCGCCTGCGGGTTCTTGAGGTAGCCCTTCATCACGCAGTTGCCGCGCATCCCGATCTCGCCCTGGGTCGTGCCGTCCCAGGGCACCGGTCGGTGGTCTGCGTCGAGAACGGCGACGTCCTCCATCATCGGCATGCCGACGCCCTGGCGGGCCTTGATCGCGGCGCGCTCGCCTTGCTCGAGATCGTCCCAGTCGGTGCGCCAGAGGCACTCGGTGACGTGTCCGTAGGTCTCGGTCAGGCCGTACACCTGGGTGACGTGGAAACCGAGCTTCTCGATCGCCGCGAGGGTGGCGGACGCCGGCGGCGCGCCGGCGGTGAAGATCTCGATGCGGTGGTCGAAGGGGCGCCGGTGTTCCGGCTTGGCCTGGACGATGCTGTTGAGCACGATGGGGGCGCCGCCGAAATGAGTGACGCCGTGGTCCGCGATGGCGTCGTAGATCGCCTTCGCCGTCACCTCGCGGCAGCAGACTACCGTGCCGCCGAGGAGCGGCATCATCCAGGTGTGGTTCCAGCCGTTGCAGTGGAAAAGCGGCACGATCGTCAGGAGCCGCGGATGCAGCACCATCCTCCAGGCGATGACGGTCCCCATCGTCATGAGGTAGGCGCCGCGGTGGTGGTAGACGACTCCCTTCGGTCGGCCGGTGGTGCCCGAGGTGTAGTTCAGCGCCAGGCTCTCCCACTCGTCCTGCGGCATGATCCACGCGGCGGCGGGATCGGAGTGCGAAAGCAGGTCCTCGTACTCCGTATGGCGGCCCGTCGCCGCGACGCCATGGGCGGGATCAGCGACCTCGATGACCCGCGGCGCCTCGCCCTCGAGCAGCGCGATCGCCTCCTCGGCGAGGGGCAGGAGGGCGGAATCGACGATCAGGACCTTCGCCCCTCCGTGGCCGAGAATGTAGGCGATCGTGTCGGGGTCGAGGCGCGCGTTGATCGTGTTCAGCACCGCGCCTGCGGCCGGCACGCCGAAATGCGCCTCGACCTGCGCCGGCACGTTCGGCAGGAGCGTGGCGACCACATCTGCCCGGAGAGATGCCGAGCGACGTGAGCGCCGAGGCGAGGCGGCTGACGCGGGCATGGTGCTCTCGGTAGGTCCAGGTCGTATCACCGTGGATGACAGCGGGATGCTGTGGAAAGACGCGGGCGGCGCGCGCGAGATGGCTGAGCGGCGTCAGCGGGACGTAGTTCGCGCGTGACCTGTCGAGTCCGGTTTCGTCCGCGAGCCAGCCCATGATGCTCCCCTTCCGCCTTGCGGCTGGCATCTTGCCGGGGCGCGGCGCGCTTGGAAAGGGCATCGAGGGGGGGCGGCGGCACAGGGCATCGAGCCCCGCGCCGCCGCCCGCGACCGTCATCGCGGCTGGAAGCGGCTCATGCGGCCTCGGCCGCGGGCGAGAAGCGGCCATAGAAGGTCTGCCCTGTCTCGTGCCATTTCGCGCAGCAGAGCCGGCGCGCTCGAAGCGCGCCCCGTGCGTTTGCGCGAGGCCGTCGCAGATCTCGACCGCGCGCGGGGCGCCGACGATGTCGAGCCAGCTGAACGGCCCGCCCGACCACGGCGCGAAGCCCCAGCCGAGGATCGCGCCAACGTCGCCCTCGCGGATGTCCGTCAGCACGCCGTCCTCGAGCGCCCGCACGGCCTCCAGCACCTGCGCCATCAGGAGGCGGTGTTGGACCTCGGTGACCTCGGGCTGCTCCGGCGCGCGGCGGATAGCGGTCGGCGAGGCCGGACCAGAAGCCTTGGCGCTTGCCGTCCTCGCCATAGGCATAGAAGCCGGCCTTGGACTTGCGGCCGAGACGGCCCTCGTCGGCGAGCCAGAACAGCACCTCGTCGACCGCCGCGTCTGGATAGGCGTCGCCCATCGCGGCCTTCGTCGCCTTGGCGATCTTCACGCCGAGGTCGATCGAGGTCTCGTCGACCAGCTGGAGCGGGCCGAGCGGCATGCCGACGAGCTTCGCCGCATTCTCGATCAGCGCGGGCGTCGACACCTTCGCGCACCATCCGCACGCCCTCGTTGATGTAGGGGATGATGCAGCGGTTGGCGTAGAAGAACCGCGCGTCGTTCGACGACGATCGGCGTCTTGCGGATCTGGCGCACGTAGTCGAGCGCCTTGGCGACGGCGACGTCGCCGGTCTGCCGGCCCGCTGATGATCTCGACCAGCATCATCTTGTCGACCGGCGAGAAGAAGTGGATGCCGATAAATTGCTCCGGCCGCCTTGACGCCTGCGCGAGCTCTGTGATCGGCAGAGTCGAGGTATTGGTCGCGAAGATGCAGTCGTCGCCAACAACGCCTCCACCTTGTCTGTCGATTTCCGCCTTGACCTTCATGTCCTCGAAGACCGCCTCGACGATCAGGTCGCAGCCGGCTAGTTCGGCGTAGTCGGTGGTCGCGGTGATCCGCCCAAGCACCTCGTCCTTCTTCTGCCGGCGTCACCTTCTTGCGCTGGATGCCCTTGTCGAGAAGCTCCTCCGAATGCGCGCGGCCCCGGTCTGCGGCCTCCTGGCTCTGGTCGATCAGCACGACCTCGATCCCGGCATTGGCCGAGACATACGCGATGCCCGCGCCCATCATCCCGGCACCGAGGACGCCCAGCTTGCGCACCTTCTGGTCCGGCACCTGCGGACGGTTCGCGCCCTTTTCCAGCGCCTCCTTGTTGATGAAGAGGCTGCGGATCATCGCGGCGGACGAAGGGTTCATCAGCACGCTCGTGAACCAGCGCGCCTCGATCTTGATCGCGGTGTCGAAGGGCACGAGCGCGCCCTCGTAGACGGCCGAAAGCAAGGCCTTTGGCGGCAGGATAGACGCCTTGGGTCTTGCCGTTCACCATGGCCGAAGCGCCGACGAAGGTCATGAAGCCGGCCGGGCTGGTAGGGTGCGCCGCCCGGCATCTTCCAGCCCTTCTGGTCCCACGGCTTGACGATGTCGGCGTCGCCCGCTGACAGCACCCACGCCTTCGCCTTCTCCAGCAGCTCGTCCGGCGCCACAACCTCATCGACGAGGCCGGCCGACTTCGCCTTCTTCGGCTCGAAGAGCTTGCCTTCGAGCAGGATCGGTGCGGCGGCCATGGCGCCGAGCTTGCGGCTGACGCGGGTGGTGCCGCCCGAGCCGGGGAAGATCCCGACCATGATCTCCGGCAGGCCGATCTTTGCCTTCGGGTTGTCGGCGGCGAAGATGCGGTGACAGGCAAGGGGGATCTCAAAGCCGATGCCCAGCGCGGTGCCGGGCAATGCCGCCGCCACCGGCTTGCCGCCGCGGTTCTTGTCGTCCATCCCGGCGCGCTCGATCTTGCGAAGGATGGCGTGGACGTGCATCAGCCCGTCGAAGAGGCCGCGCGCCGGGTCGTCGCCCGCGTCCTGCTTCATCTTGGCGATGACATTGAGGTCCATGCCGCCGGCAAAGCTGTCCTTGCCGCTGGTGATGACGATGCCGCGCACATGCGTCATCGCCGAGGGCGCGGTCGATCATGCCGTCGAGCTCCTCGAACCCCGCGAGGTTCATGACGTTCATCGACTTGCCCTGGACGTTCCAGGTGATGACGGCGACGCCGTCCTGAAGTTCGTAGGTGAAATCGCTCATATCGGCCTTTCGTGGCTGGACACGGTTGCCCAAATCAACGTGGTTCGACCTTTAGCCGACCGGTGGGGGGCGTCGGTCAGGGCAGACTTCGGAGCCACGCCGACTCACCATGGCGACGCATGGCCTGGGAGCATGGCTTGGGAGGCAGGCCCCTAGTGCTTGAGGTGCTGCTGCGGCGTCTTCATCGGGTCGCCCGCCTGCTGGAACCACTCGATGATCGCCGGCATGGCGATTGTCTCGAATTCTATCATCTGAACGAGGAATGTATCCCGTCCCCGCTCGAGGAAGTAGCGTGCCGTCGTTGCATCGGTCCGCGCGCCATCGGGGACAGATAGTACCAAACGACCGAAGCGACCAGGCGCTCGCTCGCCGTCGCGTCGCAGTCCGCTACGGCAACCTGCAGGTCCGGCAGTCCCGACCGCTTGAGGCCGTCGTGCTTGAGTCGGAAGAACTCCGCAATGCTGTCGCGCGTGCTCAAGCTCAGGTATCCGGGATCCTCTCCCGGCAGCGCGACGATGAGGGGCACGGCATAGGCATTGGACGATTGCGTCCACGTGGCCCTCGCGAAGGTTGAAGGCCTGCGTCAAGAAGAACTGATGAAGCGCCGAGGCTCAAACGGCTGCCACCTGACTTCGATGAGAATCGCGTTACCCAACTCAATCTTTGCGGGTATTTGGTGCCCGCGACAAGTCCGATAACGGCAAGAGTTCGCCCGCGACATTTCAGACACGCTCCAAGATCGTCGCCGCCCCCATGCCCGAAGCGACACAGAGCGTCGCGAGGCCGATTTCCCTGTCGGACCTCTCCATCTCGTCGAGGAGCGTGCCGAGGATGATCGCGCCGGTGGCCCCCAGCGGATGGCCCATGGCGATGGCACCGCCGTTGACGTTGAGCTTGTCCGGGTCGACCTCGAACGCTTGCATGAAACGCAGCACCACCGAGGAGAATGCCTCGTTCACCTCGAAGAGGTCGATGTCTCCGATCGTCATCCCGCTCTCCGCAAGGATCTTCTGCGTCGCCGGAACCGGACCCGTCAGCATGATCGTGGGATCCGTACCGATCTTCGCGGTTGCCCGGATGCGCGCTCGCGGCCGCAGACCGTGCGCCTCTCCGAACGCCTTCGATCCGACGAGTATTGCTGCTGCGCCATCGACGATGCCGGAGGAGTTGCCGGCATGGTGGACGTGGTTGATCCGCTCCAGATGCGGGTACTTCATCAGCGCGATCTTGTCGAAGCCGGGCATCGACCTCGCCCATCTCGGCGAAGGACGGCTTGAGAGCGCCCAGCGACTGCATGTCGGTCTGCGGCCGCATGTACTCGTCGCGGTCGAGGATCGGCAGGCCGTTCCGGTCGCGGACCGTGAATAACTGACCGGTCGAAACGGCCATCTTCCCAAGCCTTTGCAGCACGTTTCTGACTTTCTACCGCGAAGGCATCCACATCGTCCCGGCTAAAGCCGTACTCGGTCGCGATGATGTCGGCGCTTATTCCCTGCGGGACGAAGTAGGTCTCCATCGCGACGGAGGGGTCGACGGCGATCGCAGCGCCGTCCGATCCCATCGGCACTCGGCCCATCATCTCGACGCCGCCCGCGACGTATCCCTGACCTGCGCCTGCCGCGACCTGGTTCGCGGCGAGGTTCACGGCCTCCAGACCGCTGGCGCAGAAGCGGTTGATCGACAGCCCCGGTACGCGTTCGTCGAAGTCCGACGCGAGGACCGCCGTGCGCGCGAGGCACCCGCCCTGTTCGCCGACCTGGGTCGCGTTGCCCCAGATGACATCCTCCACCGCAGAGGTATCGAGGCCGCTGCGCTCCTTGATCGCGTTCAGCGTCAGGGCGGAGAGACGGACGGCGGTGACTTCATGCAGCGAGCCGTCCTTGCGCCCGCGGCCGCGTGGCGTTCGTACTGCGTCGAAGATGTAGGCGTCGTTCATGCAGTCTCTCCTTCCCGGTCCGAGGGGCGGCCGGGCATAAGGTCATATGGGTGTTTCCATCCGGGCAGCGCCGCGATGCGGTCGAGCCACGCGTCGATGGCAGGGTATTCTGTCCGGTCGAAGCCGAAGGGCTCGGGATAGTAGAGGTAGCCGCAGCAGGAGAAGTCGGCGACCGTCGGGCCGGACCCGACCAGCCAGTCCCGGTCCGAAAGCACGGTGTCGAGAACCTTCAGCGCCGAGCCGAGGCGCATGGCCATGAAGGCGACAACCGCGTCATTCCGCTTCTCGGGCGGCAGGAAGTTCATGTTGAACCGAAGTGGGCCCGCGAGCCCCGACACCTTGTGGTTGTCGAACAGGACCCAGCGCCAAACCTCGCGGCGTCCGGCCGCGCCCGTTGCCGCCGAACTTGCCGGTCTTCTCGATGATGTAGTCCTGGATGACCCCGGACTGGGTCAAGACGGTCTTCGCCGTCGACTAGTACCGGAACCTCGCCCATCGGATTGAGCTTGCGGAACTCCGGCGTGCGCGGCGCGCCATGGAAGAAGTCAACGAAGACGGGCGTCCAGTCGAGCCCGGCCAGCTCCATCGCGAGCGCGGCCTTGTAGGCGTTGCCCAATTCTCCGAAGCAGTGAGAGCTCCATCGACCTCTCCCGCAGATGACGGCGGCGGGTTCAGTCCCGCCTGCCGGTCCGCGGCGTCGTGCGCCGCGGTCGTCTTCAGAAGTTCGCGGCCTTGAGCGCCATGACCGGCTCGGCACCGGTCTGAATCCGGGCAAGGTGCATGCCCGTCGCCGGAAGGTGGCGCGCCATGTAGTAGCGTGCCGGTCGCGATCTTGGCCTCGAAGAACTCGGTATCGGTGCTTCCCTCGTCGAGGGCGGCATAGGCCGCCTTCGCCATCCGTGCCCACATCATGCCAAGGCAGACGTGACCGAAAAGGTGCATGAAGTCATAGCTGCCGGCCAGCGCGTTGTTGGGGTCCTTCACGCCGTGCTGCATGAAGTACATCGCCGACGCCTGGAGGTCCTTCGACGCCCTCTTGAGCGGATCGAGGAAGTTGGCCTTCAGTCGCGCGTCGCTCTCGTTCTCCTTGATGTAGGTCTTCACCATCTCGAAGAACGCCATCACCGTCTTGCCGCCGTTCTGGCCGAGCTTGCGGCCGACGAGGTCGAGCGACTGGATGCCGTTCGTCCCTTCGTAGATCATGGTGATCCGGGCGTCGCGGACGAACTGCTCGATCCCCCACTCGCGAGTGAAGCCAGAGCCGCCGAGCGTCTGCTGCGCCAGCACCGCGGTCTCGAAGCCCTTGTCGGTCAGGAAGCCCTTGATGACGGGGGTCAGCAACGAGACCATCGCATCAGCCATCTCGTCACCCTTTCGGCTCGCGGCGTCGATCATCGTCGAGCCCCAGAACACGAAGGCGCGCGCGCCCTCGATGAAGGACTTCTGATCCATCAGGTTCCGCCGGACGTCGGGGTGCACGATGATCGGGTCGGCCGGCTTTTCCGGCGCCTCTACACCCGTGACCGCGCGCCCCTGAAGACGATCCTGCGCGAAGGCGAGGGCGTTCTGATAGGCCACCGCGCCCTGCGCCAGCCCCTGCATGCCTACGCCGAGCCGCGCCTCGTTCATCATGGTGAACATCGCCCGCATGCCCTTGTGCGCCTCGCCCACGAGGTAGCCCTTGGCACCGTCGTAGTTCATCACGCAGGTCGCGTTGCCGTGGATGCCCATCTTCTCTTCCAGCCCGCCGCAGCTGACGCCGTTGCGCTGGCCCAGGGAGCCGTCGTCGTCCACGAGAAACTTCGGCACGATGAAGAGCGAGATGCCCTTGGTCCCTTCAGGCCCACCGGGGATCTTGGCGAGGACGAGGTGAATGATGTTGTCGGTCAGGTCGTGCTCGCCGGCCGAGATCCGAATCTTCTGGCCGGTGATCCGAAAGGTCCCGTCGTCTTGAGGCTCGGCCTTGGTGCGGATCAGGCCGAGGTCGGTGCCGCAATGCGGCTCGGTCAGGTTCATCGTCCCCGACCACGATCCGTCGATCATGTGCGGCAGATAGGTCTGCTTCTGCTGCTCGGACCCATGCGCCATGAGCGCGGCCACCGCGCCGTGGGTCAGACCCTGGTACATGTTGAACGCCATGTTCGCCGAGACGAAGAGCTCGCCCGTCGCGGAGTACATCAGGTACGGCATGCCCTGGCCGCCGTACTCCTCCGCCTGGTCGAGGCCGAGCCAGCCTCCTGCGCGCAGTTGCTCGTAAGCGTCCTTGAAGCCCGTCGGAGTCCGAACGACGCCATTCTCCAGCCGACAGCCCTCGGCATCCCCGACGCGGTTCAGGGGTTGCAGCACGTCGCGCGCCAGCTTGCCCGCCTCACCGAGGATCGCCTCGGTCACCTCCCGGTCGAGTTCATCATATCCCGGGATATCGCTCTCGGAGATCTTCAGGACATCGTGCAGAATGAACTGCATGTCCTTCACCGGCGGTTGGTAGCTCGGCATCAGGTGGCCCCTCTTGTGCAGGTTATTCCGCGGCTTGCGGTGTCCGCATCTCGTTCAGTATCCGTTCGGCGCCCGAAATCTGCGCCTTCAGCTCCGCGATGGCGGTATCCAGTTCGCGGCGCTCCGTCTCCATCGCGGTCAGCCGGACATGGGCGGCCTCGACGGTGCGGACCAGCTGCTCTTCTCGTCCCTCGCCGCCGGCATAAAGATCCAGCAGCTGCCGAATGTCCTCGAGGCTGAAGCCGAAGCGCTTGCCGCGCAGGATCAGCGTCAACCGCGCGCGGTCCCGGTGCGTGTAGAGTCGCTTCTGACCCTGGCGGATAGGGGAGAGCAGTTCCTTGCTCTCGTAGAAGCGAAGCGTCCGCGGCGTCACATCGTAGGCGTCGCACATCTGGCGGATCGTCATGAGCGCATCTGTCATCGATAATTCCCAGCTAGTTGTCCTCTGCGCACGGCCAGATGACGACTCCATGACACTCTCTCAAGCCGTCAGTAAGTTGACGTGCGCGGAACGTCACGTCACTTTGTGCCCGGCGAAATGTGTGGAAATCTAGAGACCTGACACCCGCAACTTTCGCACTGCCGCGGCGTCAGCCCAAAGTCTTCGCGACATCGTCACGGAGCCGTCTCAGGTCCTCGATCGCCGCATCGAGATCCGCGCGCTCCTTGTCGAGGACGACGATTTGACGATCGGCCAGCTCGATCCAAGCACGCATCTGCGCGTCGGTACCCTGGCGCTCGTAGATGTCGAGCCACTGGCGGATCTCCTCGAGACTGAAACCGAACCGGCGGCCGCGCAGGATCAGCTTCATCCGGGCGATCTCGCGCGGACCGTAGTAACGGGCGCGACCCTCCTTCACGGGGCGCAGCAGTTCGATGTACTCGTAGTAGCGCAGGGTCCTCGGCGTGACCTCGAACCGCGCGCACATATCCTTGAAGTTCAGGCGTTCCGCCATCGTTGCGTCCATTGGCGCCGAATTGTGCTTCAGCCTAGCACCAGCGATCCGCGGGGCCAAATGGCCCTTGTGCCCGCGCGATCCTGCGGCGAAGAGACCTGCATGAGCGACCGCAAGGCAGAACTCGCCCGCCAGTTCATCGAGGCGATACCACATTCCCGCACGCTGGGCATGGACCTCCTGACCGTCGGGGACGGCACGGCGGAGGCGCTGATGCCCTACAGGGCGGAGCTGGTCGGCGATCCCTCGACCGGCGTGATCGCGGGCGGCGCCATCTCGGCTCTGATGGATACGTGCGGCGGCGCCGCTGTGATGTCGCACCCTGACGCCGTCTCTAGCACGGCGACGCTGGACCTCCGGATCGACTACATGCGCGGTGCCACGCCTGGACAGGCGATCAGGGCACGCGCGACCTGCTATCACATGACGCGCCGCATCGCCTTCGTCCGCGCCCTGGCCTGGGACGACGATGAGCGGCCGATCGCGACGGCAGCCGGCGCGTTCACGGTGGAACGATGAAGCGGCCCGAGCCTGTCCAGGTCGTCAAGCAACGGCGCGACGCCGCGCTGACCGCGCTAACCGATGGCGTTCCCTATGCCCGCTGGCTCGGCATCCGCTTCGACCGCCGGGGCGATGAGCTCACCGCCGTTCTCGCCTACGACGAGAAGCTGATTGGCAATCCGTTTCTGCCGGCGCTCCACGGCGGGGTGACCGCGGCGTTTCTGGAGATGACGGCAGTGATCGAGCTTGCCTGGTCGGCGCTCTGGTCCGAGGTCGAGTCCGGCGCGGTCGACGCCGATGATCCCGGTCCGGTCGCGATGCCGAAGACCATCGACTTCACGGTGGACTACCTGCGCACCGGCCTGCCGCGCGACGCCTACGCGCGGGCACGGATCAACCGGTCGGGCCGCCGCTACGCCTCGGTCCATGTCGAGGCGTGGCAGGACAATCGCGCCCGCCTCTTCGCGCAGGCGACCGGGCATTTCCTGATGCCGCCTAAGGGTGACTGACGCCGCCTCGGGCGAGCGGATCACGCATCGCCGGGTCCTCGCCATCGCGCTGCCGATCGTACTGTCGAACGCGACGATCCCGATCCTCGGCGCCGTCGACACCGGTGTCGTCGGCCAACTCGGGGAGGCAGCGCCGATCGGTGCCGTCGGCATCGGCGCTGTGGTCCTTTCGGCAATCTATTGGGTCTTCGGGTTCCTGCGCATGGGCACGACCGGGCTGGTCGCGCAGGCTCGCGGGGCAGGGGACATCGCTGAGACCGGCGCGCTCCTGATGCGTGCGCTCATCCTCGGCGCGGCCGGGGGCGGCGCGTTGATCCTGTTCCAGTGGGCGATCTTCTGGGGCGCCTTCCAACTCGCTCCCGCCTCGGACGAAGTGGAGACGCTGGCTCGCTCGTACCTGTCGATCCGCGTCTGGAGCGCACCCGCCGCCATTGCGCTTTACGCCGTCACCGGCTGGCTGATCGCGCTCGAGCGGACCCGGGCCGTCCTTGTGCTCCAGGTCTGGATGAACGGCATCAACGTGGTCCTCGACATCTGGTTCGTGCTCGGCCTCGGCTGGGGTGTCGAGGGCGTCGCGATCGCCACGCTGATCGCCGAGTGGAGCGGGCTCGCCATGGGCCTTTGGCTCTGCCGCGCCGCCTTTCGGGGAACGGCGTGGCGTGACTGGGCGCGAATATTCGACCGCGCGCGGATTGCTCGGATGGCGCAGGTCAACGGCGATATCATGCTCCGCTCGATCCTGCTGCAGGCGGCCTTCACCACGTTCCTGTTCCTTGGCGCCGGCAGGGGCGACGTCAACCTCGCGGCGAACCAGGTGCTACTGCAGTTCCTCGAGATCACCGCGTTCGCGCTCGACGGCTTCGCCTTCGCGGCCGAGGCGCTGGTCGGCGGCGCGAAGGGCGCCCGCGATCGGGCACGGCTGAGGCGCGCGGCCCTGATGTCGAGCGCGTGGGGCGTCGGCCTCTCGATCCCGCTCTCGCTGTTCTTCCTGCTCGCCGGACCGTGGGTGATCGACGTCATGACGACGTCGCCAGAGGTGCGGCTGGCCGCGCGGGAGTTCCTGCCCTGGGTCGTGGCGGCACCTCTGATCGGGATCGGGTCGTGGATGCTCGACGGCATCTTCATCGGCGCGACCGAGACGCGGGCGATGCGCAACGCGATGCTGCTTTCGGTAGTGATCTATCTGGCCGCCCTGGCGGCACTTGTGCCCGCGTTCGGTAACCACGGCTTGTGGGCCGCCCTCATGGTGCTGAATGCCGCCCGCGCGGTGACGCTGGCGCTGCGCTATCCCGTGCTGGAGGCGCGCGCGGCATAGGCACCGTGCACGAAGTCCGCCGCTGCCGCGAGCGTCGCCGCGCCCTCGGCGATCGCCTGCGGCCAGAGCGGCCAGAGATGGAGCAAGCCGGGCCGAACCGAAAGCTCCACCGGCACTCCCGCACGGGCCGCCGCCGCGGCGAGCAGCAGCGTGTCGTCCAGAAGAACCTCGTTCGTCGCCGCGGTCAGCCATGTCGGCGGCAGCCGCGCCAGGTTGGCCAGCAGCGGCGAGACGTCCGGGTCGTCCAGGCTCATCTCGCCGAAGCATAGGCGCGCCAGTGCTCGGTCGCCTGCATCGTCGACCATGGCGTCGTGCAGTTCGTTCGCCTTCCGCGTGCGGCTCAAGCCGGTCCGGTCGGTGTTCGGCGAGATCAGCGCCAGCGCCAGCACCGGGCGACGCAACGCCAGACAGAGCGCCAGGTGGCCCCCGGCACTGTCGCCGCCGATCGCGACCGGGCCGTCGAGCGCGTCGAGGGCCGCCAGCCCATCCTCCAGCGCGCCCGGCCACATCGTCTCCGGAGCCAGCCGGTAGCGCGGGAGCACCACGCGCAGGCCCCGCTCCGCCAGCGCGGCGGCGAGGTTCAGGTGCGTCTGAGGTCCGCCAAAGACGTACCCGCCGCCATGAAACCAGAGCAGCGTCGGCCCTTCACCCACCTCGTGCGCCTCGATCCCTCCAAGCGTGATCTCCCGCGAGGCAGGCTGCGGGCCGGCGCGGGTGGCGAAGGCGCGGCGCATGTGCTCCGGCGTCTCGCCCATCGGTGTCGCATCGATCAGCGCCAGCACGTCGTCGATCGTCTGGGGCATATCTCTGGCGTCGCGCATCGAACCCTCCCGGTCGGCAGGAAAGCTAGCGGCGGCGCGGCCTAAAGCCAGCGCTCGCGGCTCGTGCCCACCGCCTCGGCGACCGACGCGAAGCCACGCGCGGCGAGAAGCGCATCAAGCTCCTCCGGGATCCGCCGCGCCAGCGACAGCCCGCCAAAGACCAATCCGGTGTAAAGCTGCACAGCCGAGGCGCCCGCGCCGATCTTCTCCATCGCATCCTCTGCCGACGCGACGCCGCCCACGCCGATCAGCGGCAGAGCGGTGAGCCGCGACAGGCGCGCCAGCAGCCGCGTCGACCGATCGAACAGAGGGCGGCCCGACAGCCCGCCGGCCTCCTGCCCGTGGCGGGAGCGAACGCCATCGCGTGCCAGGGTCGTGTTCGTGGCGACGATCGCGTCCAATCCCGCCTCGCTCGCGATATCCGCGATGTCCGCCAGACCGGAGTCGTCGAGGTCGGGTGCGATCTTGAGCCAGACCGGCGTTTCCCCCCGCACCGCCATCACTCCGGCCAGGAGTGCGGCAAGCGCGTCGCGTCCCTGCAGATCCCGCAGGCGCTCGGTGTTGGGCGAGGAGACGTTGACGGTCACGAAGTCGACCAGGGGCGCTGCCACTCGCGCCACCTCGGCATAGTCCGCGGCGCGGTCGGCGCTGTCCTTGTTGGCGCCGAGGTTCAGGCCCACCGGCACCCGCGTCGGCCGTGCGGCGCAGCCGCGCGGCGATCGCGTCCACGCCGTCATTGTTGAAGCCGAAGCGGTTGATCACGGCTCGGTCGGCGGTCAGCCGGAAGAGCCTGGGGCGCGGGTTCCCGGGTTGCGGCCTCGGCGTCGCGGCGCCGACCTCGACGAAGCCGAAGCCGGCCGCCGTCAGCGCCGGCAGGGCGACGGCGTTCTTGTCGTATCCCGCCGCAAGGCCCACCGGGTTCGGCATCGTCACCCCGCCGACCCGCGTGGCGAGGCGGTCCGACGTGACGGCCCCGGGCGATAGCGCGAGCCGCGCGCGCAGCGCCGCGAGCGACAGGTCGTGCGCGCGCTCGGGATCCAGCAGGTGCAGGGCGGCCAGCGCCGCCCGTTCGACCGGCGTCAACTGAGACCGAATGGCAGGGCCTGCCCCTTGAGGATCGGCTCGGCGCGCTGAACCTCGCGTAGCTCCAAAGCGCGGTAGAGGTGCGGAAAGAGGTCTCCGCCGCGCGCCTTCTCCCACCGAAGGTCCTGCCCGAGCGGCCCTTCCTCGATCTCGAGAAGCCACAAGCCGTCCTCGCCGGCGAAGTGCTTGACGAGCGTCCTCGGTACCTGTGCCGCCTTGGACAGGTGCACGTACCCGTCGCGAATGTCGTCTGGCGATCCGTTGCTGCTGCCCAACGATTGCAGGGCATGCCATTCCGACTGCCGAAGGATCTTGTAGATCGACACAGCGTTCCGCATGGCCCGGCGCGGGGCCGCAGGTCAAGCCCCGACGGCCCCAGCCACTGGACATCCGCGCGGAGTCACCGGCAACATGACTGCGAATTTCGCCAAAGGGGATGCCATGAACCGCCTCATGACCTCGGCCGCCGCACTTGCGCTTTCTGCAGGAGCCGCAGCGGCCGACTACCAGATCACGATCCTTCACACGAACGACTTCCACGCCAGGTTCGAGCCGATCTCTGGATCCGACTCGACCTGCTCGGCCGAGGACAACGATGCCGGTGAGTGCTTCGGCGGCTCTGGACGTCTCGTCACCGCGATCGAGGATGCCAAGGCACGCCACGACAACTGGCTGCTCGTAGACGGTGGCGACCAGTTCCAGGGCACGCTCTTCTACAACTACTACAAGGGCGCCGCGTCGGCGGAGATGATGAACAAGATGGGCTACGACGCGATGACCGTCGGCAACCACGAGTTCGACGACGGCCCCGAGGTGCTGCGCGAATTCGTCGACGCCGTGGAGTTCCCGATCCTGATGTCGAACGCCGACGTCAGCCAGGAGCCGCTGCTGGCCGACGCCATCATGCCGTCCGTCGTGATCGAGAAGAACGGCGAGAAGATCGGCCTGATCGGCCTGACGCCGCAGGACACCGACGAGCTCGCCTCGCCTGGCCCGAACGTGATGTTCTCGGATCCCGTCGTCGCGGTCCAGACCGAGGTGGATCGCCTGACGCGCGAGGAGGGTGTGAACAAGATCATCGTCCTCAGCCACTCTGGGTACAACGTCGACCAGCGCGTCGCCGACCAGACGAGCGGGGTCGACGTCATCGTGGGCGGCCACACGAACACCCTGCTCTCGAATGAGATCGAGGGGGCGGTGGGACCATACCCGACGATGGTCAACGAAACCGCGATCGTGCAGGCCTACGCCTACGGCAAGTTCCTTGGCGAGCTGAACGTGACCTTCGACGACGAGGGCAGCGTCATCTCCGCGTCCGGCGAGCCGATCCTGCTCGACGCAGCGGTGGCGGAGGACGAGGTGACCGTGGAGCGCGTGGGCGAGCTGGCCGAGCCCCTGCAGGAGATCCGCGACAAGGTCGTCGCGGAAACTGCCGCTCCGATCGAGGGCGACCGTACCGTTTGCCGCCATCGGGAATGCGAAATGGGCAACCTCGTCGCCGACGCGATGCTGGCCCGCGTTCAGGACCAGGGGATCGACGTCGCGATCGCGAACTCCGGCGGCCTGCGCGCCTCGATCGACGAGGGCGAGGTGACGATGGGCGAGGTGCTGACGGTGCTGCCGTTCCAGAACACGCTGTCCACGTTCCAGGTCACCGGCGAGACGCTTCTCGCGGCGCTCGAGAACGGCGCCAGCCAGATGGAGGAGGAAGCCGGTCGCTTCCCGCAGGTCGCCGGCATGTCCTTCACCGTCGATCCTTCGGCGGAGCCGGGGAACCGCGTCGGCGACGTGATGGTCGGCGGCGAGCCGCTCGACCCCAATGCCACCTACGGCGTCGTCTCCAACAACTACGTGCGCAACGGCGGAGACGGCTACTCGATGTTCGTCGATGCGATGAACGCGTACGATTACGGCCCCGACCTCGCCGACGTCACGGCGGAGTTTCTTGCCGAGCAGGGACCGTACGAACCCTACACCGACGGCCGCATCACCGTCATCGACTAGGTGTCCGAACTGATCGGCGACTATGCCGCCTCGACGAGAGCGGTAATCGCGTCAACTATGGCTACGTCACCGATGTGATCTTGCGCGACGGGCAGGTCGCCGCCGTCGTGGTTCAGCCATCCAGCGCCTACGGCACGGGGTATTATGCCTACCCGTACACCGGCTATGGCACCGGCTGGACGGCGGGCAGCCCCTACTACGACATGCCGTATGGCGAAGCGGACATCAGCGAGCAGGAGCGCTTCGACTATGAGGCTCTTCAGTCGCAGGGATCCTGACTGACGACTTGGCTTGAGTTTACGCGCCCCCTCCTCGGAGGGGGCGTTTTGCTGCGTAGGGCTAGGGCTTGGCTGTGTCAGTACAGTCCCGAACTCGAGACCGGTGGGCTTCAGTGACGGAAGGACGATGACGTCGGCTCCGTGGACCGAGCGCGCCTCGAGATCGATTGCATCCTGATCGAGCATCCGGATGCAGCCTGACGACACGGCCTTGCCCAGCAACTGCGGCTCGCAGCCTCCGTGAATGCGGTAGAGCGTGTCGATGCCATTCTGGAACAGGTACAGCGCGCGCGCGCCAAGGGGGTTGCCTGGGCCCGGATCCATCCCCCCGTTATCGATCGTGTATGCCGCAAGATCCGGACGTCGCTCAGCCATCGTTTCCGGCACGTTCCAGCGCGGCCATGCGCGCGTGAACTGCAGGCGGGCCTTGCCCTGCCAGTCGAAGCCCGCCGCGCCGACGCTGACGCCGTAGCGTGTGGCGCGATCCGCATCCTCGACGAAGTGAAGGACCGCCTCGTCGGGGTCGACGACAATCGTGCCCCGAGAATAGCCGGGCCAGGGGTTGGCCACCTCGCGCCGCCACAGGTCCGGCGAGACAACGCCTGGCGGGACGGCGGGAACTGGGTAAGGCTCGTCAGTGATTGCGCCGTACATGTCCGGCATCGGTGGTGGCGGCAGTTCGGGTGGAACGTTGCGCGAAACCGTCGCAGGGCTCGTGCAGGCGCCCACCGAGGCAACGGCAGCCGTGACCGCAAAGCGGCGCCGGGTCATCATTTCGGAAATCCTCTCATCAGGTCGTAACGGTCGGCCGCAACGCGGCAGCGACAATGCGGGGTGGTGAGCAGTCATCGCCGATCTATCGCGAGAGGTCGAGACGACGCTGGCGGACCGAGAACACCCCTCCGTGATCTGAGCAGGATCTTGCGGGTTCGCTCGCCGTTCGAGAGACTGCCCCGCGAAACCGGGCTTGTGCGAGGTGCGACATGTGCGGACGATTTGCCATCACCTTGCCACCCGACGCGATGGACCAGCTGTTCAAGGCGATCCCGGCCAACGATCTGCCGCATGTTCCCAACTACAACGTGTGTCCGACCGACCAGATCCACGTCGTAATGGGCGATCGCCGGCTCGTGTCGATGCGTTGGGGGCTCATACCTGCCTGGTACAAGAAGCCGAACGGCGGCCCCCTCCTGATCAACGCTCGCGCGGAGTCCATCGCCGAGAAGCCCGCTTTTCGGCAGGCGGTCCGGGAGCGTCGCTGCATCGTGCCCGCCACCGGGTTCTACGAGTGGACGAAGGAGGGCGAGAGGCGGCTGCCCTGGTGGATCACGCGGGCGGACGGCGCGCCGATGGCGTTCGCGGCGGTCTGGCAGAACTGGGGCAACGATGATCCGCAATGCACGGTCGCCATCGTCACGACGGCCGCCAACGCAGAGATGGGGCGCCTGCACGACCGGATGCCGGTCGTCCTGGAGCCTGTCGACTGGCCACTATGGCTGGGAGAAAAAGGTCACGGTGCGGCGACCCTCATGGCCGGCGCCTCAGATGGGACGTTCACCTATCGCCGCGTCGATACGGCAGTGAACTCCAATCGCGCCGAAGGGCCGGGCCTGATCGAGCCGATCGTCGCGTGATCCGTTGACGATCACGCGACGATCGCATAGCTCAGACGACGAGCGCGGGCATGGTGAAATGGTATCACACGAGCCTTCCAAGCTCTTGGTGCGGGTTCGATTCCCGCTGCCCGCTCCACCCGCTCAATCGTCGCAGGACGTCGGCATCGGTCCGCGGTCGCGCGAGATGTCTCCAAGCGATGTGTAGCGCAATGTTGGAAACTCCTCCTCCGGCAAATCGCCCCTGAAGAAGTCCCGGTACTCGTCTGCGCTGTCGCCATAGGCGTTATGGGCTGTCGGGTCGGCGCCGGCGGCCTCGAGGACGGCCGCGAGATCGGGCCTCCCGTTCTGCCACGCGATCATCAGCGGCGTCACGCCCGGTCCCGAGCGGACGTCGACATCGGCGTTCGCCGCCAGCATCGCCTGCACGATCCCCACCGTCACCCGGCAGCTGCGCATCGCCGCCGTGAACGGCGTCATGCCGAGCCAGCCGACCCGGTTCGGATCGGCGCCGGTCGCGAGGATCTCCTCGACCAGCGCGGTATCGCCACGAATAGCCGCTCGCGTCAGATCGTCGAAGGCCGTGTCCGCCGCTGCGGGGGCTGCGATAATCAGCGCAACGGCCGCGGCTGTGGAAGGTGAGTGCACGACCGCCCTCCTTCCCGATTACCTACGCCTGACGATAGCACAACGACCCGCCTGCCGGAAGAAACGCGGCAGCACCTCAGGCGTATCGGGCCTCTGTCAGTCCATCGAAGTCGATCTCGGGCTCACGGCCAAGGACGAGGTCGGCGACGGCGCGCCCGGAGCCCGCGGACATGGTCCAGCCGAGGGTGCCGTGCCCGGTGTTGAGATAGAGGTTCGGATAGCGGCTGGGGCCGAGGACCGGGGTGCCGTCCGGTGTCATGGGCCGGAGGCCCGTCCAGCCGTCAAGGCTGGTAAGGTCGCCGCCGCCGGGGAACAGGTCGCCGACGACATACTTGACGGTATCCGTCGCGTGCGGTCCCAGCCTGCCTGAATAGCCTGCTATCTCGGCCGTGCCGGCGACGCGGATTCGGTCGCCAAGGCGGGTGATGGCAACCTTGTGCGTCTCGTCCATGATCGTCGACTGCGGCGCCTTGGCGTCGTCTACCACCGGAACGGTGATCGAATAGCCCTTGATCGGGTAGATCGGCAGGTCGATCCCGATCGGCCGCAGCATGCGCGGCGCGTGGGTGCCGAGACAGCAGACGTATGCGTCGCCCGACACCCGTCCCTCCTGCGCGGTGTCGATCCCGACGACGCGATCGTCCTCGACCGCGATCTGCTCGATGCTCTGCCCGTAATGGAAGTCGACGCCGCGTTCCTTGAGCAGCTCGGCGAGCGACACCGTGAACTTCCGGCAGTCGCCGGTGCGGTCGGCGGTCAGGCGCAGGCCGCCCACGAACTTGTCGCGGACGTTGGCGAGCGCCGGCTCTGCCTCGATGCAGCCCTCTTGGTCGAGCACCTCGAAGGGCGAGTCGAATTCGGCCAGCACGTCCTGATCGGCCTTGGAGCCCTTGAGCTGCTTCTCGGTCCGGAAGAGCTGCAGCGTGCCCCGCTCGCGCAGATCGAAGTCGATGCCGGTCTCGGCGACAAGCTCCGGCAGGCTGTCGCGGCTGTAGCTCGAGACACGGACCATGCGCGCCTTGTTGCGGCGGTAGGCCTCTTCGTTGCAGTTGCGCAGCATCCGCGCGCTCCAGGCCCACATGGTCGGGCTGATGAGCGGCCAGATGAAAAGTGGCCGGCGCTTCATGAAGAGCCACTTCACCGCCTTCTTGGGAATACCCGGCGCGGCCCAGGGCGACGACATGCCGTAGGAGAGCTCGCCCGCGTTGGCATAGCTCGTCTCCATCCCCGGACCGGTCTGGCGGTCGAGCACCGTGACCTCGGCACCGCCCTTGGTGAGATACCACGCCGTCGAAACCCCGACTACGCCCGCTCCCATCACCACGACCTTCATGTTCGACCCCGCTGCTTGTGACGCTCAGCTGCGCCGCTCCACGGGGATGGCTGATCGCGCGCGGGAATCCAACCGTCTGGGGCAGAACAGCCAGGCCCTTTTTAGAACGCGGCGGCCCGCGACGGCCCGTCCGCTTGCCGCGCGGATGCGCCGCGGATAACTGTGGCGGCCGAGAGAGGGAGCTGCCATGGCCGAGGCGGAGCGCGACAAGTCGAAGAAGATCGGGGCGCTGGCGTCGCTCTGGCCTTTCCTCGCGCCCTATCGCCTGCTGCTTGCCGCCGCAATCGGGGCTCTGGTGCTGACGGCCGCCGTCTCGCTGGTGCTGCCGATCGCCGTGCGCCGCGTCGTCGATGCGTTCGAGACATCGGCAGAGCGCCTGCTCGACCAGTATTTCCTGGCAGCTCTCGGGATTGCGGCGCTGCTCGCCGTCGGGACGGGTCTGCGCTACTACCTGGTCACACGGCTGGGCGAGCGGGTCGTGGCGGACATCCGCAAGGCTGTGTTCGACCGAGTTATTGGGCTGTCCCCGGCTTTTTATGAGCGGGTCATGACGGGCGAGGTCCTGAGCCGGATCACCACCGACACGACCGTGATCCTGTCGGTGATCGGCTCCTCCGTCTCGATCGCGCTGCGCAACCTTCTGATGCTGGTCGGTGGGCTTGCGCTGCTGTTCTGGACGTCGCCGAAGCTGGCGGCGCTGGTACTCCTCATGGTGCCCGTCATCATCGTGCCGATCGTCGTCCTTGGGCGGCGGCTGCGTGGGCTAAGTCGCAAGAACCAGGACTGGATCGCGGCTTCGTCGGGGAATGCGTCCGAGGCGCTGCTTTCGGTCCAGGCGGTTCAGGCGTTCACGCACGAGCGCGCGAGCCGCGCCACATTCGCAGAGGTGACGGAACAGAGCTTCGACGCGGCCCGACAGCGGATCGGCGTCCGCGCGGCGATGACGGTGATCGTGATCAGCCTCGTCTTCGGAAGCATCGTCGGCGTGTTGTGGATCGGTGCCCGCGACGTGCGCGCGGAGCTGATGTCGGTGGGCGAACTGGTCCAGTTCGTCATATACGCGGTGATGGTCGCGGGTGCGGTCGGCGCCCTTAGCGAGATCTGGGGCGAACTGCAGCGCGCGGCGGGCGCGACGGAGCGCCTCGTGGAGCTGCTGAACGCCGCCGACACGGTCGCGGATCCCGTCGCGCCGCGTCCGCTGCCGGTGCCGACCCAAGGCAGGATCGGCTTTCGTGGCGTGCGGTTCTCGTATCCGACGCGGGAGGGGCAGCATGCGCTTGAAGGCGTCGACCTCGACATCGCCGCCGGAGAGACGGTGGCGCTCGTTGGCCCTTCCGGTGCGGGCAAGACGACGATTCTTCAGCTGATCCTTCGCTTCTACGACCCGCAGGAGGGCGTGGTAACGCTCGACGGCGTCGACCTGCGAGAGATGACCCGGAGCGATTTCCGGCGCGCGGTGGCGCTCGTCCCCCAGGATCCGGTCATCTTCGCCACGAGCGCGCGCGAGAACATCCGCTTCGGACGGCCCGAGGCGAGCGATGCCGAGATCGAGGCGGCAGCGCGCGCCGCGGCCGCGCACGATTTCCTGATCGCGCTGCCTCAAGGCTACGAGACCGAGGTCGGGGAGCGCGGCGTCATGCTGTCAGGTGGACAGAAGCAGCGCATCGCCCTCGCTCGTGCGATCTTGCGCGACGCCCCGGTCCTGCTCCTCGACGAGGCCACAAGCGCGCTCGATGCGGAGAGCGAGGCGGCCGTGCAGCGCGCGGTAGAGGCGCTCTCGCGCGATCGGACGACCATCGTGGTGGCGCATCGGCTCGCAACCGTCAAGAAGGCCGACCGCATCCTCGTCTTCGAGGAGGGACGCGTGGTGGCGGAGGGCACCCACGACGCGCTGGTGGCGCAGGGCGGTCTCTACACGCGGCTCGCCCGGCTTCAGTTCACCGAAGGCATCGCTGCGGAGTGACGTTGCGGCGTCTCGCAAAGCCCGGCGGATCGGGTTGCGCCTTGCCGAACTGCACCGCATCTTCGCCGCATCGCAGGCCGCGTGATCGCGGCCAGGGAGGGCGGTGAATGGCGGCTTTCGCATCCTACGACGACCGCAACGCGATCGAGGCCGAGATGTCGTGGTCCGATCGCGACCTGCCCAAGACGCTCTTCGAGATGCTGAGCCGGGTACGCGACCGGCACGGCAGTCGCCCGGCAGTCAGCTTCCAGCTCCTGTCAGACCCCAAGGCGTCTGCGGTGACACTCTCGTGGGATCAGCTGCATCGCGACGTCAGCCGCGCCGCGAACCTCTTCCGCAAGCTCGGCGTGGGAGAGGGCGATACCGTGGCGCTGGTCCTGCCGAACGCGATCGAGACGGCGGTGACACTGCTCGGCGGGTCCGTCGCCGGGATCGTCGCACCGATCAACCCGCTGCTCGAGCCTGCGCAGATCGCGTCGATCCTACGCGAGACCAAGGCAAAGGTGGTCGTCACCCTGCGCGCTTTCCCCAAGACCGACATCGCACAGCGTGTCGATGCGGCGCTCGCGGACGCTCCGGGTGTCGAGACGGTCCTGGAGGTCGACCTCCTGCGCTACCTTTCGCCGCCGAAGAGCTGGATCGTTCCGCTCATCCGGCCCAAGCTCAAGCGGCAGAGCAAGGCGCGTGTCCTCGACCTTGCGACCGAGCTTTCCCGGCAGAAGCCGAGCCTGCAGTTCGCCGACAGCGCGTCCGACCGGGTCGGCGCCTACTTCCACACCGGCGGCACGACCGGCATGCCCAAGATCGCGCGGCACCGCTATTCGGGCATGATCTATAACGGTTGGATCGGCGACACGCTGCTTTTCGAGCCGGAAGATACCGTAATCTGCCCTCTGCCGCTGTTCCACGTCTTCGCGACCGAGGTCGTTCTCATGTCGATGATCGCCTCCGGCGGACATGTCGTGCTGCCGACGCCAGCGGGCTACAGGGGCGACGGGGTCTTCGATAACTTCTGGAAGCTCATCGCGCGGTGGCAGGTGACGTTCATCATCACCGTGCCGACGGCGATCAGCGCGCTGATGCAGCGCCCCGTCGACGCCGACGTATCCTCCGTCAAGCAGGCATTCTCTGGGTCAGCACCGCTTCCGGTGGAGCTCTACAACAGGTTCGAGAAGGCGTCGGGCGTGGAGATCATCGAGGGCTACGGCCTCACAGAAGCGACGTGCCTCGTTTCCTGCAATCCGATCGGCGGCACCAAGAAGATCGGATCCGTCGGGATCCCGTTCCCCTACACCCATGTGCGCATCCTGAAGCACGACAATGGTGCTGTGCGGGAATGTGCCACGGACGAGGTCGGGGAGATCTGCATCGACAGCCCCGGCGTCTATCCGGGGTCGACCTATACCGAGGTCGACAAGAACCACGACCTGTTTCACCACGACATCTACCTGCGTACCGGGGATCTCGGGCGGATCGATCCCGACGGATACGTCTGGATCACCGGGCGGGCCAAGGACCTGATCATCCGTGGCGGGCACAACATCGATCCCGCGACCATCGAGGACGCGCTGCTCGGGCACGAGGCGGTGGCGATGGCGGGCGCGATCGGCCAGCCGGATGCGCATTCCGGAGAGCTGCCCTGCGCTTATGTCGAACTCGTCGCCGACGCGCGGACGACGGAAGCGGAACTGCTCGAGTTCGTTCGCGGCCGTATCGGAGAGCGGGCGGCGATCCCCAAGTACATCGAGATCCTGCCGGAGCTTCCGAAGACTGCCGTGGGCAAGGTCTTCAAACCGGCACTGAGGAAATCCGCCACGACACGCGTCCTTGACGCCGCGCTGCGGGATGCAGAGACCGACAGTCGCGTCGTGGAAGTCGTCGAAGACAAGCGCCGCGGGCTTCTTGCGCGGGTCGCTCGCGTACGCGATGAGGAGCAGGTCCGACAGGTCCTCGGCTCCTACGCGGTCTCTTGGGAGTGGGCGGACTGACCGACGCGACGACCGCGCAGAACGCAGTGAGGGATGTCGCGATCGCGATGGTCTGCGATGCGGCCTTCCTGCCGTACGCGTCATATCTTGCCGCCGCCCTGGATCGCCAAAGCCCCGGACGCGACTTCGATCTGGTGATCCTTGGCCCGGGCTTGCCGTCACTGCCTTCGGGTCTGCCGGAAATCCGCCTCCGCCGTTTCGACCGTGCGAACCCGTTCGAGCATCGGAATCTCAGGAAGCGCCGCTCCCACGCGTCGTACCTCTGCCTGATGTTGCCCGAACTCCTGCCGGAATATCGGCGGATCCTCTACCTCGACTGCGATGTGCTGCCGAACGGGCCGGTGTCGGAGGTGCTGAGCGCCGATCTGCATGGCCAAGCGCTCGGCGGCGTCCGCGATGCACAGCAGTGGCGGACGCCCGGCAGGTCGCCAGCCGAGTTCTCACGCCTCGGGCTGCCGGCGGAGCGGTACATGAACTCCGGCGTCCTGCTCTTCGATACGGAAAGGTGGAAGGCGGAGCGCTGGACCGACGCCTGCATCGACGCCGCCGCCGACCCGGAACTGGCGAAGGGATACGTCCGCAACGACCAGAGCGCTTTGAACCTCGCCCTGCGGGGACGCTGGACGGAGCTGTCGCCCGTGTGGAACTGGCAGTGGACCGAGTCGACGCGCTACTTCGCCGACGATGCGGGCGCGCGCCTGATCCATTTCATCGGCCCGAAGAAGCCATGGAGGACGCGGGCGCTGCCGCCTCGGTTCTCGGCGGGCTACGGGCCATTTCTCCAACGGTTTTTTCCTAAGGCGACAAGACCGGCGGCGTCGGAGCCGCGCGTCGACCGCCACCGTCGCGCCCTGCTGCGGCACTGGCTCCGGGCGCCAGCGATGCAATCGTACCTCGATCGGTTCCCCGACCCCCTGACGACGCATCCGCCTAGCGCCAGTGCTCCTCGACCCAGGGCGCCGGACGGACATAGTGGCGGAGGTGCGTCCAGAGACCGCCCTTGATGCGACGACCGTCGAATGCGGCGCGCAGGTGGTCGACCGGCTCGAGGGCGGGCGTTCCCTTGCGGTAGCGCCCCGCGATCGCGTCGGGCGGGTTCAGCGGCCCCGGGAAGATCACCGCGCGCGCACCGCGGGGAGGCCGCGGTGCGCGGACGTAATTCAGGGGGAAAGTCGGGATGCAGTGCCACTTGTAGACCGCAATCCAGCCTTTCGGCCAGAAAGAGACACCGCCGGGTGTATTCTTGGTCACGAACCTCTGCTCGAACTGGTAGCGGTCGGCGACGCCCTGCGGGTCTTTTTCGAACAAGCGCTTCAGCGGCGCCAGGCGGCCGACTGGCATCCTGTAGATCGAGGTTTGCCCAAGACGTTCGAAGGGGGTGTTCGGGTTTCGGGCGAGGATCACGTCATTGGGCGAACCGACCTCGAAGAGCGGATCGAGGGAGTCGAGGATCACGACATCGAGGTCAAGAAAGAGGACCTGCCCCGTCAGGCCGCCCAGACCCTCCTGCCAAAGGCGCGCCTTGCCCCACTTGCCAAGCGTGCCGGTCGGCATCTCGCACTCGAGCGGCGGCAGCGGCCGCGCTTCGACACCTGCTTCGAAGCCGCTCGCGTCGTCTGTGAAGCAGAGAAACCGGTAGGGCGGGGTGACGTGCCGCGAAATCATCGAGGCGAGCCGGTTGACGTACTCAGCGCCGTACCGCGTGCCCCACTTGATCGAGATGATCTGCTTCATCCGCGGCGCGCCCGACTGCTCGAGGCGACCGGCCGTTGAGCGAAAGGAGAGGCGCTGCTCGATGCGTCGCGAAAAAGGGGCGTTGGCACGCCATTCGCATCCGGTAGCCCTGCCTGGTGGTCCAAGACGCCTAGACTGCCAGCGACCATGCGCGTCGACCGCTGCACCTCCAGAGCGTTGTCCCAAGGCCTGGATCGAAAAGGCCGCAGCTCGATCGCCGCCAACGGAGCAAGGTGGCACCGGGTCATTTCAGAGCCCTCCAGCCGATGTCGCGTCGATATGTGCCTCCGGGCCAGTCGACAGCCTCGACAAGCGCGTATGCGCGTTCCCGCGCCTCGGAAAGCGTCGCACCGCGTGCCGTGGCATTCAGCACGCGCCCACCCGCAGAAACGATTCGTCCGTCTCGTCGGGCAGTCCCGGCATGGAACGTCATGTGCGACGTGTCCTCGGGCAGCGTATCGAGCCCTCCGATTACTTCGCCACTTTGGTAGTCTCCGGGATATCCCCGTGCCGTGAGGACGACCGTCATCGCATGATCGCTGGCCCAATTCACCCGCGCCTCGTCAAGGCGTCCCTCGGCGCAGGCCTGCATCAGGTCGAGGGCCTGCGCGCCGAGGCGCATCATCAGCACCTGCGCCTCGGGGTCGCCGAACCTCACGTTGTACTCGACGAGGCGCGGCTCGCCGGCGTCGATCATGAGGCCGGCATAAAGCACGCCACGGTAGGGTGTGCCGCGGCGCGCCATCTCGGCGAGCGTCGGTCGCACGATCCGTTCCATCGCCTTTTCCGCCACCGCCTCGGTGAGGATCGGAGCCGGAGAATACGCGCCCATGCCGCCGGTGTTGGGACCCTCATCGCCTTCGAGGGCGCGCTTGTGGTCCTGCGCGGTGCCGATCGGCAGCGCCGTCTCACCATCGCAGAGTGCGAAGAACGAGGCTTCCTCGCCGCTCAGAACCTCCTCGAGGACGACCGGGCCGTCCAGGTCATCGAGCGCGCGAAGGGCGTCCTCCTCCGTCGTTGCGACGGTGACGCCCTTGCCTCCGGCGAGTCCGTCGGCCTTGACCACGATGGGTCGCCCCGGCACGTCGCACGTGGGCCGCGGCCTCGGACGGCGTCTCGAACCGGCGCCACGCGGCCGTCGGCACGCCCGCCGCGTCGCATATGTCCTTTGTGAAGCTCTTCGACGCCTCGAGCTGCGCCGCCGCCGCCGAGGGGCCGAAGACGGTGATCTCCGCGGCCGCGAGCGCGTCGGCCACTCCGGCGACGAGCGGAGCCTCGGGGCCCACGATCACGAAGTCCATAGCGGCGTCGGTGGCGAACTGCACCACCGCCGCCGGGTCGAGGATGTCGAGACGCGCGCACTCGGCCACGTTCTCGATCCCCGCGTTACCAGGCGCGACGATCAGCCGGTCGCACTTCGGGTTCTGCGACACTGCCCACGCCAGCGCATGCTCCCGCCCGCCGCTGCCGAGGATCAGGATGTTCATCTGCGCCCCCGTTGATCTCACCGCGTCGTAGTCAGCTAGCTGCCGGGTGACAAGGCGGGGCCCGGACTGGAACGGGCGGAGATGATCGGCGGCGGGCACGAAGGATCCGCTGCGTCATGGCGACCGCCGGGTACGGCCCGCGCGGCCGAGCGGTCGAAGTCGTGCGTTGGAGGCACGCGCGCGTCCGACGGCGGGCGGGCGGCACAAACGAGAAGGCCGGTCGTGCAGCCTCGGCTCGATCGTCATTTTCTTTCGCGCCCAAGGCCGCTAGGATTCGGCCCTCGTGAGGACGCCTTGGACCTGATCGACGACCCGACCCCGGGCAACGCCCCGGAATTCACCGTCTCGGAGATCTCCGGCGCGGTGAAGAACACCATTGAAGGTGCGTTCGACCACGTGCGGGTGCGCGGCGAACTCGGGCGCGTATCGCGTCCCCGGTCCGGCCACGTCTACCTCGACCTCAAGGACGATCGGGCGTGCCTCTCGGGCGTCATCTGGCGCGGCCAGGCGGCGCGGCTGGAGACTCCACCGGAAGAGGGAATGGAGGTCATCGCGACCGGCCGCCTCACGACTTTCCCGGGCCAGTCCAAGTACCAGATCGTCATCGAATCGCTGGCGCCGGCCGGCGTCGGGGCGCTGATGGCGATGCTCGAGAAGCGGCGGCAGGCGCTCGCGGCCGAGGGGCTGTTCGCGACGGAGCGCAAACGGGCGCTGCCGTATCTGCCGGAGGTCATTGGTGTGGTTACCTCGCCCTCCGGCGCGGTCATTCGCGACATCCTGCATCGCCTTCGCGACCGGTTTCCGCGTCGCGTGCTGATCTGGCCGGTCGCAGTTCAGGGCGCCGCCTGTGCGCCTGAAGTGGCACGCGCCATCGAGGGGTTCGATGCCATCGCGCCCGGCGGTCCGATCCCGCGGCCCGACGTCCTGATCGTGGCGCGCGGCGGCGGCTCGGTCGAGGATCTCTGGGGCTTCAACGAGGAGATCGTCGTGCGGGCGGCTTCCGCCTGCACGATTCCGCTGATTTCCGCCGTCGGACACGAGACCGACACGACCCTGATCGACTTCGCCTCGGATCGGCGAGCGCCCACGCCGACCGCAGCTGCGGAAATCGCCGTACCGGTGCGTCGCGAGTTGCTGGTCTGGGCGGAGGGGCAGGGCGCCCGACTGTCGCGCGCTCTGAACCAGGGGGTTACCACACGGGGTCAGCGACTGCGCGACCTGGCGCGTGCCCTGCCGCGGCCGGACGCACTGGTCGGAGGCCCCCGGCAGAGGCTCGACTGGCTCGGTGGGCGCCTCGAAAACGCAGTCGTGCAAGGCGCCGAGAGGCGCCGAGCCGCACTGCGCGAGGCCGCGGCGGTCCTGCGGCCGGCGACACTTCGTGCGCGGGTGGCCCGCGACAGGCAGAGCTGCCGGATGATGTCACGGCGCCTGTCGCCGCAGTTGATGGCGCAGGGCACGCGACGGCGCGCCGAGCGGCTGGCAGGCCTGGTGCGCACGATGCGGCGCGATGCGGCCCTGCGCTATGTCACCGGGCGGCGGGAGCGGCTGGATCGGGCCGGGTCGCGCTTCACAGCGGCGCTGGTCGAAACGATGATCGCCGGACACAGGGAGTGGCTCGAGGAGCGGGGTGGGCGCATTCTCTCCGCCGCCAGGCACCGCCGCGACGCGCTGCATCAGCGGTTGGCGGCGCTCGACCGGGTGCGGGAAACGGCAGGCTACGCGGCGACGCTGGCGCGAGGATACGCGGTGGTCTGGTCCGGCGAGCATGTCGTCACCGACACCGCGACGGCGCGGTCGGCAGACGCCCTGTCACTGCAGTTCGCGGACGGCCGGGTCGATGTCGGCGCCACCCCCTTGCGAAAGCCGCGGCGCGGGAAGGCGAAGAAGCCCGAGCAGGGCTCCCTGTTCTAGACGCCGACGTCCGGACCGAGGCAGTCCAGCGGCTCGCCAGTCTGCCCCATCTCGGTCAGATCGGTTCCTCCGCCCAGGAACTGCGCCTGCAGGCCCTCGTTATCGAAGAAAAGCCAGCATTGCGGTGCGTCGAGATGCTCGTAGACGAAACAGATCGACTCGCCTGCCGGATACCAGGTTCCGCGCATGCACTCCCCGTCGAGGAACGACCAGATCACCTCGCGGTCGCCGTGGTATTCCTCGGCACCGTAGGGCTCGCCATTCTCCGCGTAGTAGAACGTCTTGCCGCGGGTCAGGGCATCGAATGCCTCGGCCGAGAGAGGTGTCTGCGCCGTCGCGGGCAGTGCGGTGGCGATGAGCAGGAGCACGGTTCGCATCATGCATGACGATGCCACGGACGCGATCCGCCGCCAATGCGCCGTTTTCACGCTGGCACCTCACGGCTCGCAGACCGTAGGGTCGCCCCCGGGAGGACTCTGAACATGGCTCTCGACGAAGGCAGACGCAGGCCGCGCGGTACGCCCAAGGGACGGCAGCTTGACGACGCGGCGTGGGAGGAAGTTCGCGCTTTGCTTGGCGACCGACCGCGCCGGCGCGACCTGCTGATCGAGTTCCTGCATCTCATCCAGGACGAATACGGCCATCTCGCGGCGCGGCATCTGCGGGCGCTGGCGGAGGAACTCCGGCTGTCGATGGCCGAGGTGTGGGAAGTGGCGACGTTCTACGCGCACTTCGATCCGGTGAAGGAGGACGAGGCGCCGCCGCCGGCGCTCACGATCCGCGTCTGTGACAGCCTCTCTTGCGAACTGGCGGGTGCGGGTGGGCTGATGGCGGCGCTGCAGGCCGGGACGGACCCGGCGGAGGTGCGGATCCTGCGCGCGCCTTGCATGGGCCGCTGCGATACGGCCCCTATCGCCGAGTTGCGTCATGCCCATGTCGACCATGCGACGCCGGAGGCGGTGCTGGCCGCAGCGCAAGACGGGCTTCATGGCCCGATCGTGCCCGACTACGAGACGTTCGAGGCCTATTCTGCCGGCGGCGGCTACGAGACGCTGGCCGAACTCCGCCGGCAGGGCGATCCCGAGACGGTGCAGGAGAAAGTGACGGCATCGGGGCTTCGCGGCCTCGGCGGTGCCGGTTTCTCGACCGGCAAGAAGTGGAGCTTCGTGCGCGCCGCCGAGCCACCCGCCTACATGGCGGTGAACGGCGACGAGGGGGAGCCCGGGACGATCAAGGACCGCTATTATCTGGAGCGGACGCCGCACCTGTTTCTCGAAGGGACTTTGATCGCCGCCTGGGCCTGCAAGGTCGACCGATGCTACATCTACATGCGGGACGAATATCCCGCCGTGCTCGAGATACTGCGCCGCGAGATCCCGAAACTAGAGGCAGCAGGGATCGTCGAGCCGGGCTTCCTCGAGGTTCGCAGGGGCGCGGGCGCGTACATCTGCGGCGAAGAGTCCGCGATGCTGGAATCGATCGAGGGCAAGCGCGGCTACCCCCGCCATCGGCCGCCCTACGTGGCGCAGGTCGGTCTCTGGGGCCGGCCGACGCTTGTCCACAACGTGGAGACGCTTCACTGGGTGGCGCGCGTCTGCCGCGAGGGGCCCGAGACGCTGAGCGGCGTGGAGAAGAACGGGCGCACAGGGTTGCGCAGCTACTCTGTCTCCGGTCGTGTGAACGCGCCGGGCGTCTACCTCCTTCCGGCGGGCTCGACGATCCGCGACCTGATCGCAGCGGCCGGCGGCATGCCGGAAGGGCACGAGCTGAAGGCCTTCCAGCCAGGCGGCCCGTCCTCGGGGCTGCTGCCGGCGTCGCTGGGTCACCTCCCGCTCGACTTCGACACGCTGCAGGGCGAGGGCACGTTCATCGGCTCCGCCGCGGTCGTCGTGCTGTCGCAGCACGACAGCGTCCGGGACGCGGCGCTCAACATGCTGCGCTTCTTCGAGAGCGAAAGCTGCGGGCAATGCACGCCCTGTCGCGTCGGCTGCGAGAAGGCGGTGAAGCTGATGCAGGCCGATGACTGGGACCGCGGGCTGCTGGAGGAACTGGCGCAGGTGATGCGCGACGCCTCGATCTGCGGTCTGGGGCAGGCGGCGCCGAACCCGTTCCTTCTGACGATGAAGCACTTCCCCGCGGAAATCTGATCATGCCGGCCGCTAGCGGCGCGAGACCCTCCTGCGTGACCCGCGGGGGCGGCGGCAGCACCTTTCACAGAGACTTCGGTTCGCATAGGTGAATGCCCAGAAGGAGGCGCGCCGCATGTCGTTTTTCGGTAAGCTGAAGGACAGGCTCTTCAAGTCGTCGTCGCGGCTGGAAGAAGGACTGGACGCAATCGTTGCCGAGGGCGGCGAGGTCGAGCCGTCCGACACTCCCGAGCCGGGAGCGGCGCGGGATCCTGCGCCTGGCGAAACGGCCGGCTGGTCCGTAGAGCCGGCGGTCGAGGAACAGCCGCTTGCCCCGCCCGATGCGCCAAAACTCGATCCAAAGCCCGTCAGCGAGCCGGTCACGATACCGCCGGACAATCCGGAGGAGATACCACAGCCGGTACCGGCCGAGGCTCCCGACCGGTCGCAGAAGTTCGAGCGCGACGCCGAGCCACCCTCGGCGCCGGCTCCGGCGGCGCCCGATCCCTACCGCGAGGAGTCGCCGCGCGCCGGTTCGCTGCCGCCGATCGCAGAGGCCGCCATCGCCGAAGAGGCACGAACGGACGAGGGACGCGGCGGCTTCTTCGGTCGACTGCTCGGTCGCCGCCCTGGCGCCGGGCCGGTGATGCGTCGTGTCGTGGACGACGAGATGCTCGAGAGCCTGGAGGACTTGCTCATCGCGTCGGACATGGGTGTCGATACCGCGACGCGTGTCACGGCGAACCTGGCGGAGAGCCATTTCGGCCGGCGCCTTTCCACAGACGAGATCAAGGCCGTCCTTGCCGCCGAGATTGCCCGCATCATGGAAGGGGTGGCGACGCCGCTGCCGCTCTACCAGTCGAAGCCGCAGGTCGTGCTGGTGGTTGGCGTCAACGGGTCGGGCAAGACGACGACGATCGGCAAGCTCGCCAGCCAGTTCCGGGCGGCCGGCAAGACGGTCGTGATCGCCGCCGGAGACACGTTTCGCGCGGCGGCGGTCGAGCAGCTCCAGAATCTGGGGCGACCGTGCCGGCGTGCCGGTGATGACCGCACCGCAGGGCTCGGACCCCGCCAGCCTGGCTTTCGAAGCGATGACGAAGGCGCAGGCCGAGAAAGCCGATCTCTTGCTGATCGACACGGCGGGGCGGCTGCAGAACCGCGCCGACCTGATGGAGGAGCTGGCAAAGATCGTGCGGGTGATCCGCAAGAAGGACCCGGACGCGCCGCATAACACGATCCTGGTTCTCGACGCGACGACGGGACAGAACGCGCTGAGCCAGGTGGAAATTTTCCGCCGGATGGCGGACGTGACGGGCCTTGTCATGACCAAGCTCGACGGGACCGCCAAGGGCGGTGTCCTGGTGGCGCTGGCCGACAAGTTCGGCCTGCCGATTCATGCGATCGGCGTGGGTGAGCAGATCGACGATCTGGACGCATTCGACCCCGAGGAGTTCGCGCGGGCCTTGACCGGAGCTGCGGCGTAGTCCCGGCTACCGCGGCTCCTTCTTCGGGCTGGCCGTGGCGAATGCGAGGCGGAGCGCCCAGAGCACGACGAGTGTGGCGGCCGAGGTAATCGCCGCCAGCGTGATCTGACCCAATCCGCATGCGACGCCGATCGCTCCGGCGATCCACATTCCGGCGCCTGTGGTCAACCCGCGCACCTTGTCGTGAGCCGTGAAGATCGTGCCGGCCGCAAGGAACGCGACGCCGCTCGTCACGGCTTCGATGATGCGGACGGGGTCGGTGCGGACATGGTCGCCCCGGTCGGCGGCTTCCGAGACGATCTCGAAGCCGAGCAGCGTGAAGAGGCACGCGCCGAGGGCGACCGCCATGTGCGTGCGCAGGCCCGCGGGCTTTTCGTGGACCTCACGCTCCCAGCCGATGACGCCGCCGAGGATGATCGCTGCCCCCAGCCGCAGGATCGCGGCCTGCCAGCTGATGGACGTGAGGACGGGGAAGAACTCTGACTGCAGGTCTGCCGGCATTCTCTGAAATTCCCGTGACACTTCCACGACGCACGAGGCCAGCCGGGGTTCCTGAACCAGCAGCTGCAAGCTTTTGCCCGGTACTCTCGGACAGCGTAGCAAGCCCGTCCGCTGCAGGTAAGACCGGCGCTGCAGGAGTGCCGACGTGATGTGGCCCGTCCTTGGGCAGCGTTGATCGCAGCCCGCGCCATGGTAGGGGAGAGCGGCACACTTGGAGGATGCGATGACGACCGCCAGATTGAAGACCCTGCTCGAGCTTGGGCCGATCGTCCTGTTCTTCGTGGGCTACCTCCTGCTCAGGGACCGGACGTTCGATCTGGCCGGCAGGGAGTACTCGGGTTTCATCGTCGTGACGGCGCTGTTCGTGCCATTGATGGCGGCCGCCACCTTCGCGCTTCGGCGTCTGACGGGCCATCTCAGCAAGATGCAGGTCGTGACGCTCGTCCTCGTGGTCGTCTTCGGCGGCCTGACGGTCTGGCTGAACGACGAGCGGTTCTTCAAGATGAAGCCCACGATCATCTATCTGCTTTTCGCGGGCGTGCTCGGCTTCGGGCTCCTGCGCGGCAAGTCGTACCTTCGACTTCTCATGGACGAAATGGTGCCGATGCAGCGCGAGGGCTGGATGAAGCTCACCCGCCGCGTCACCCTCTTCTTCCTCGGCCTCGCGATCACGAACGAGGTCATCTGGCGCACGATGTCGACCGACGTTTGGGTCAACTTCAAGACCTTCGGTCTGACCGCGGCGATCTTCGTCTTCTTCGCCTTCCAGGGCTCGCTATTCTCGGCCTACGGGACCGAGGATCAAGCCGCGCGAGATCCGAAAAGCCCGCGCGACTGACGCCTGCCCATCACCTGCGCGTAGGCATCGACGCCCGAGATCAGGTCGAACTCCTGCGGCAGTAGGCGGCGCTGGAACTTGACCCCGAACGTATCGCCGCTGACCCAGCAGACGGTCGCCGGCATCGTGCGGCCGTCGATCAGCAGCGTGCAGCCTTGACCGACCCGCATTCCGCGAATGCCTTCGAGCCCGGCGCCGCCGAGGGCGACATCGACGATGACGGCTTCGCGGCGCTGATCGGTCAGCAGGATCTCGACGCAGAAGTCGCACAGGAAGCGTTGGTCTCGGTTACGCATGGCACGGGCTCACAAGCTATACTCATTATGCAGGCGAGCCTTAGGTGCCGATGCCTAACAGGTCCTTACGCTCTCTTTTCGAACAAAATTTTCTGCGCTTCGCGGTCGTTCTGAAGGTTGCTGCGAAGCTCCTCGTGCAGCGCCCGACCACGCTTGACCGCGGGTCTCTGGCCGACGAGGTCCAGCCACCGGGCGAAGTTCGGCTTGTCGTCTAGCGTCTGCTCCTGCCGTTCCCAGCCCGCCGCCCAGGGCCAGATTGCCATGTCGGCGATCGAGAAAAAGTCTCCGGCGACGTACTCGCTCTCGCCGAGCCTGCGGTCGAGGACACCATAGAGGCGCTCGACCTCGTTGCGGTAGCGGGACTTGGCATAGGGAAGATCGTTCGGCGGATCCATCGAGGGAGCGTATTTCAAAAAGTGATGCGCCTGGCCCGCCATCGGGCCGACGCCGCCCATCTGCCACATCAGCCACTGGTCAACCGCTACTCGGTCGCGTTCGGTCGGGCCGGTGAACTTGCCGGTCTTGCGGGCAAGGTACTGCAGGATCGCACCGGATTCGAAGACCGAGATCGGCTCGCCGTCCGGCCCCTCGGGGTCGACGATCGCCGGCATGCGATTGTTGGGCGAAATCTTGAGGAACTCCGGCTCGAACTGTTCGCCCTTGCCGATGTTGACGGTGTGGACCTGGTAGGGAAGCTCCATCTCCTCAAGTGCGATGGAGACTTTCCAGCCGTTCGGCGTGGGCCAGTAGTACAGATCGATCGGGGCGGTCATGCTCTCTCCGTTCCTGCAGCGCGGGTCCCGCCCGCGGGGCTCAGGATGGAGCGGACGAGGACCCAGGCAAGTTCCACTACGGTGCGATTCCATCAAAGAGCCGCGACCGGCAAGGTTCCACCGTCTCCGGCAGGACCTGGCGCAGCCTGTCGAGCGTGCGCGCCGTCTGCGTTGACCGGTATGATCGGTACCATGCCACCACCTCCGAAGTTGCGCCTCCTGCTATGGATCGCGGACAGGGGCAGCGTGACGAGATGACGGACCGATGACTCTTGACCGTGTGTGGCAGAATCGCTACACGATCGACCGTGGCGATTTGTTCACCGGATTGCGGGCCACGTTAAACATGCCGCTAAAGAGGTTGTTCGGAGCCCCCGGCGCCTCTCGTGCGTTGGGGGCTTTTTCGTGCGCGGAGGTGCGGCGATGACGAAGGGTACGAGAACCAGGCTGATCCACGAAGGCATTCGCCGCTCCGGCTACGGCGAGGTGAGCGAGGCGATCTTCCTGACCCAGGGCTTCGTCTACGACAGCGCGGAGCAGGCGGCGCAGCGGTTCAGCGACCTCGGTGACGACGAGTTCATCTATGCCCGCTACGGCAACCCCACCGTCCGCATGTTCGAGGAGCGGATCGCCGCGCTGGAGGGGGCGGAGGACGCCTTCGCCACCGCCTCCGGCATGGCCGCAGTAAACGCCGCGCTCTTTTCGATCCTCAAGGCCGGCGACCGCGTTGTGGCGTCTCGCGCCCTCTTCGGCTCGTGCCTCTACATCCTGGAGGAGGTGCTGCCGCGCTTCGGCGTCGAGACGGTGTTCGTCGACGGCACCGACATCGAGGCTTGGCGCGACGCGGTGACGCCGGGCACGCGCGCGATCTTCTTCGAGAGTGTCGCGAACCCGACACTCGAGGTGATCGACATCGCGGCCGTCGCGGACATCGGCCACGCCGTCGGCGCGACGGTCATCGTCGATAATGTCTTCGCGACGCCGATATTCTCCCGTGCGGTAGAGCAGGGAGCGGACGTGATCGTCTATTCGGCCACAAAGCACGTCGACGGGCAGGGCCGCGCGCTGGGCGGGGTCGTGCTGGGTACGCGCGCGTACATTCGCAAGGCGCTGGAGCCCTACCTGAAGCACACCGGCGCGGCGATGAGCCCGTTCACCGCCTGGATCATGCTCAAGGGCATGGAGACGCTGGACCTGCGGGTTCGTGCGCAGGCGGAGACGGCGCACGCGCTGGCGGCGGCGCTGGACGCGGACGGGGTGCGCGTGCTGTATCCGGGCCTTCCGACACATCCGCAGGCGGACCTGGCTCACAGGCAGATGGGCTCAGGCGGCACGATCCTGTCGCTGGATCTGGGCGACCAGGGGGCGGCGTTCGCTTTTCTCAACGCGCTCGAGATCGTGACGATCTCGAACAACCTCGGCGACGCCAAGTCGATCGCGACCCATCCGGCAACCACGACGCACCAGCGGCTCTCCGAGGAGCGGCGCGCCGCTTTGGGGATAGGCCCCGGCCTCGTGCGCCTGTCTGTCGGTCTCGAAGACGCGGACGATTTGCTTGCAGACCTGCGGGGCGCGTTGGAAATGATCCGCCCGACTCTCGGGGTCGTATCAACCGCGTGAGAAGGCGTGACGGCAGAGGCCTGAGCGCTTAGGTCAGGGTTTCGTCGCACGGGGAATAGCCAATGGACATCCAGACTACGGAGATCGAGCGTCGGCCGGATCGGCGTGCCGCGGCTCACGCGCTGGAGACGTTGCGGGCCTGGGCCGAGTCGGCCGGCGACGCTGAGATCGCGATGCTCGATCCTGCGATCGTCCGCTTGCTGGGACGGCCCGCGGCTAGCTATCCGGAGCTGTCGCGGACATACCCTGCCGGTTTCGCGGCCGACGCAACCTATCGCGCCACGTTGCCCGACCTGCAGAACGGCCCTTCGTCTCTGATCAGGGGCGCGGCCGAACCGATCGCCCACGTCGGCATCGCCAACTTTCGGCTGCCGCTACGCTACGGCCGGCGGGGCGGAGGAGAGGTGGTCCTGCAGACCTCGGTAACCGGCACCGTTTCACTCGCGGCGGAGAAGAAGGGCATCAACATGAGCCGCATCATGCGGTCCTTCTACGCCCACGCCGAGCATGCGTTTTCCTTTGACGTCATAGAGGCCGCGCTCGACGATTATCGGAGTGATCTCGGCAGTCTCGATGCGCGCATCCTCCTCCGCTTTCAGTACCCGATGCGGCAACGCAGCCTGCGCTCGGGCCTCGCGGGATGGCAGTATTACGACATTGCATTGGAGCTCATCGAGGTCGGCGGCGAGCGCCGGCGTATCGTCCACCTCGACTACGTCTATTCCTCGACCTGCCCATGCTCGCTGGAGCTCTCCGAGCACGCGCGCAGAACGCGAAGCCAGCTTGCGACACCACACTCCCAAAGGTCGGTCGCGCGGCTATCGCTGGAACTCGACCAGACCGCGCCTTGCCTGTGGTTCGAGGACCTCGTCGAGATGTGCCGCGATGCGGTCCCGACCGAGACCCAGGTGATGGTCAAGCGCGAAGACGAACAGGCCTTTGCGGAGCTCAACGCCGCCAACCCGATCTTCGTGGAGGATGCGGTCCGCCTCTTCTCCGAGGCGCTGGGGCGTGACGCGCGCGTCGGCGACTACCGCGTGGTCTGCAGCCATCAGGAAAGCCTGCACAGCCACGATGCCGTTGCGCTCCTGACGCGGGGGTCCCTGTTCGAAACGACGAGCCTCGACCCGTGCCTCTTCGGGACCCTGCACCATCCCGGCTAGCCGATCCGACTGCGCACCGGCGATTTTCGAATGCCCGCGGGCTCCTCGGCTTGACAGCACTCTTGGTGCGTGAGCAACGCTGCCCGGCATGATCGACGTACGCCCCGTTGGATACGTGACAGGCCTTCTCGTCGCGTGCCTCGGGGCGACGATGCTGGTTCCTTTGTCCGTGGACGCGGTCGTCGGGAACGGCCATTGGCCGGTTTTCTTTGAAAGCGCCATCGTCACCAGTCTGACCGGTGCCCTCGTTGCGCTTGCTTGTCTCAACGGCGTGAGCGAAAGCCTCAGCCGGCAGCAGACCTTCCTGATGGCCGCACTGGTCTGGGTGGCGTTGCCGATCTTCGGTGCGATCCCGTTCCTGATCGGTGCGACGGATGCCCGTCTCGTCGACGCGGTCTTCGAAGCGATGTCGGGCATGACGACGACCGGCTCGACCGTCTTCACCGAACTCGAGTTCCTGCCACGCGGCCTGCTCCTCTGGCGGTCGATGCTGCAGTGGTTCGGCGGCATCGGGATCATCATCGTGGCAATGGTGTTCATGCCCGAGCTGCGCGTCGGCGGGATGCAGATCTTCCGGTCCGAGGCATTCGACACGATGGGCAAGATCCTGCCGCGCGCGGCGGAGATCGCGGCCAAGATCGGCTGGATCTACGTGGCACTGACGATGGCATGCTACCTCGCCTACCTCGCTTGCGGGATGTCCAGCTTCGATGCGGTCAACCACGCGTTGACGACCCTCGCGACGGGCGGGTTCTCGACCTACGACGCCTCCTTCGGTGCGTTTCGTGGAGCACCGGAATATGTCGCGTCGCTGTTCATGGTCCTCGCGAGCCTGCCGTTCGTGCGCTACGTCCAGCTTCTTGCCGGGACGGCGCGGCCGCTCTGGCGCGACACGCAGGTCCACGCGTTTCTTCTTGTCATCGCGTCGGTCGTCCTGATCCTGATCGCATACCTGATGTTCGTCGACGGCTTCGGCGGCGAGGAAAGCCTCCGCGAGGCGCTCTTCAACACAACGTCGATCATCACGGGCACGGGCTATGCCAGCGTCGACTACCAGGCATGGGGGGCGTTCGCGATGGTCGTGTTCTTCGCCATCGGCCTCATCGGCGGCTGCGCGGGGTCGACATGCTGCTCGATCAAGATCTTCCGCTACCAGATTCTGTTCTCATCGATCCGCGCTCAGATCAGGCAGATCCACGCGCCCCACGGCGTCTTTTCCCCGCGGTTCGACAACCAGCCGGTCGGCCAGGACGTGCTGAATTCGGTGATGGCGTTCTTCGTCATCTTCATCGTTACGCACGGCGTTCTTTCGGTCCTGCTCACGCTGCTCGGCCTCGATCTGGTCACGGCGATCTCGGGTGCGGCGACGGCGCTCGCCAATATCGGGCCAGGCCTCGGCGACCGGATCGGGCCGGCAGGCAACTTCGCCGGGCTGAGCGATCCGGCGAAGTGGCTTCTGGCATTCGCGATGCTTCTGGGCCGGCTCGAGCTGATGGTCGTCTACATCATCCTGAACTCGAGCCTTCTGGCGCAGCTGAGGTCAGTTCCAGCAGCCGACCAGAACCGTCATGTCCGCGGCCAGGCGCGTCAGTTCCTCGGGGTGCAGTTGCTCCCCACGATCCGTGGGTTCTGCCGAAAGACCGGCTGCGGACAGAAATCCCGCGATCGGTCCCGCCGGTGTCGCAAAGGCAACCCCATCGGGAAGCCGGCGTGAGCCGTCCTCATTTGGCAGCAGGATGCCGACGACGGCACCCTCCCCGTCGAACACCGGGCCGCCGGTTTCGCCCGGTTCGGCCTCCAGCTCCAGCCGGTTGCGCGACGTGTCGCCGTCGAGACCCCGCGAGTCCGCAACCCGCCCGTAGTTCAGCGACGGCGCCGCCAAGGCTCCGCCGAACGGGTAGCCTGCCACCGCGATCTCGGACTGCAGCGCGGGAGTGCCGTCGCCGAAGCGCGCATACCGGATCGGCGAGAGGTTCGAGCGGGGCCGAAGCAGCGCAAGCCCGAGGCTTTCGTCGGCTGCCGCAACCTCCATCTCGACGGTTTCGTCGAGGGTGACGCGCTGGCACGACCTCACCGCCTCGGACGTCGTCAGAACCGCACCGGAGCGGTCGACGAAGAAGCCCGACCGGTCGCGCTCGGGCCTGCGGATCTCCAGCCCCGCCAGCAGATCCGGAGCGGGCGTGTCGGCACCGTCGGTCTGGGGCAAGACACCGGGCAGCCGGGCAAAGCTCGACCGCATGCGCTCGAGCACGCGCGCCCGCCGCCGCTCGTCTCCGGTTGGCCAGACCAGCGTGAAGCCCTTGATCTGACCGTCGAGATGCTCGGCATATGTCGTCGACACGACGTCCCCGTTGCGTCCTTCGAGGTCGAAGGAATTCGTCCGCCGCGCCCGCGGACCTTCGGGTGGAACGATCCGCAGCGTCTGCATGACGTCGTAGAGCGCGGCGAGGTCGCCGGTATCCCCCTCCTGGCTGATCAGCAGGACCCGGACGGGAAGGTCCCCCGTCGGCTCATAGCGCACGAACGGGCTCTCCACCCCGGCGCGCGCGACCACGTCGGTGGGCAGGGCGATCTCGATGCCGGCCTGGCGGTCGGCGATGCGCTGCATTGCCAGGCCGTCGAGGAGCGAGCGATAGGCCTCCACCAGAGCGATGCGCTGGCCCGTCGTCAGCACGCCGGTCGGGTCATAGCCGTTGGCGGCCTGCCAGTCCGCCATTGCTCGCCGCGTCCCGGGCCCGAAGGCGGAGTCGATCGGCCCGTCGTAGACGCCGGCATCCTCGAGCGCCGACTGGATCAGCGCACGATCCTCGCGCGACAGGGTTCTCTCCGACCGGCGCGCCTCAGCCGAGGTCTCGTCCGTCACCGCGTCCGGTTCGGCCTGCGCCACGGGCTGCGTCGCCTCGGTTGCCGTGCCGCCGCCTGGGTAGAACGGCGCCCCGTAGTCGCCGCGCGTCGTCAGGTAGGCGTCGCCCGGAATCGCCCCCTGAAACCGCAAGCGCCGCAATTCGGCCTCGGCGTCCTGGCGCGGGTAGGGTCCAATGGTGACGGCATACCAGGACGTCCCGAGCCGGAAGCCCGCTACACCCTCGAGAGCCGCCGCATAGCGTTCCGCCGCGGCAACGCCCTCCGGCAGCGTCGGCTGCGCCTCGACCTGGATATACGTCCCCTCTTGCGCGGTCGCCGGAGCAGCCAGGATGCACCAGAATATCGTCGCCCAAACCCTCGTCATCTATCGCCTTCCTTCAGGATCGCCCCCGCGCGCCGCGGAGAGTATCAGACGCATCCGGAGATGCATCACCCGTACCGCCCGACCTGATTGACCATGCCACGGGTGTTGCCTAGAGAAGACGCGCTTTCCGGCCGGAGCCCGACGTGACCCGACCCCGCTGTTTCCAGGACATCCTGATGAAACTCCAGTCCTACTGGGGCGATCGCGGCTGCGCAGTGCTTCAGCCCTACGACATGGAGGTGGGTGCCGGCACCTTCCACCCTGCGACGACGTTGCGCGCCCTCGGTCCCGAGCGCTGGGCGGCCGCCTTCGTGCAGCCGTCGCGCCGGCCGACCGACGGCCGCTACGGCGACAGCCCGAACCGCTGGCAGCACTACTACCAGTTCCAGGTGATCATCAAACCGTCGCCGCCCGACCTGCAGGACATCTACCTCGGCAGCCTGCAGGCAATCGGAATCGACATGGACCTCCACGACATCCGCTTCGTCGAGGACGACTGGGAGAGCCCGACGCTGGGCGCTTGGGGCCTCGGCTGGGAGGTGTGGTGCGACGGCATGGAGGTCAGCCAGTTCACCTACTTCCAGCAGGTCGGCGGGCACGATTGCCGTCCGGTCTCGGGCGAGCTCACCTACGGGCTCGAGCGGCTGGCGATGTACGTGCTCGGCTACGACGACGGCAACGAGATGCCGTTCAATCCGCCGGATGCGCCGATACCCCTGACCTACGGCGACGTCTTCCGCGAGGCGGAGGCGCAGTATGCCCGCTGGAACTTCGACGTTGCCGACACCGACATGCTGATGCGCCACTTCGAGGATGCCGAGAAGGAGTGCGCGCGGATCCTGGACCAGCCGGCCGTCGACCCGCGGACCCGCCGACGCATTGTCATGGCGCAACCGGCCTACGATCAGTGCATCAAGGCGTCACATCTCTTCAACCTGCTGGACGCGCGTGGCGTGATCTCACCCACCGAACGGCAGGCCTATATCGCGCGTGTTCGCACGTTGGCGCGCGCCTGCGCCGACGCGTTCGTGGACGTGGGCGAGGCGGCATGAAGCTGCTGTCCTCGATCCCCGTCCTGCGGGTCTCGGACTATCCGCGCGCGCGGTCGTTCTGGACCGACGTTCTGGGTTTCGCGGTCCGCGAGGAGGGTGGGGAGCCGCCGCGCTTCGGCATCTTTCATCGCGACGCGGCAACCGTCTTCGTCGACGCATGGCATGGCGCCGATGTTCCGCCTTCCCCGGGATGGCGCGCCTATCTGCACACCGACGATGTCGATGCGCTGGCCGGCGACCTCGCGACGCGCGCGTACGCGTCGGAGGGGCCGCGGGACGCGACCTACGGCATGCGCGAGCTGGTCGTCACCGACCCGGACGGCAACCGCATCTGCTTTGGTCAGGACCTCGCGTGACCTGGGGGCGCATCCTTGCGGGCGCGACGGTGCTGGTCGCGCTGGTCGCCGGCGTCGCGATGTGGTGGCTGCAGACGCGGGCCTTCTACGTGACCCTCGACGAGGCCGCGATGACGGTTGTCCCGGCCGGCGGAGGGGCGGCGCGCCCGGTGCCGGTGGAGGACTTTCGCGGCATCGACAGCGACAGCTCACCGATCCGGTATCGCGCATGTTTTCAGATGGATACGGCGATCGTCGATGATGCGGCGCCGGCAGAGAACCCGGTGCCGCTGACCGCGCCGGGGTGGTTCGACTGCTTCGATGCCGTCGCGGTGGGCGAGGCGCTGGAGGCGGGCGAGGCGACCGCGATCCTCAGCCGCGAGAACGCGCCCTACGGCATCGACAGGGTCATCGCGATCTTTCTGGACGGCCGCAGCTATGCCTGGACGCAGATCAACCGCTGCGGCGAGGTCGTCTTCGACGGTCGGCCAGCGCCCGAAGGGTGCCCGCCACCGCCCGGAGAGAACTGATGCCGGACCTGCTCATCGAGTTGTTTTCAGAGGAGATTCCGGCCCGGATGCAGGGCTCGGGCCGCGGACGATCTGCGCCGGTTGATGACCGACGGACTGGTCGATGCCGGCCTGACCTATGCCCATGCGACTGCGTTCGCGACGCCGCGGCGTCTGGCGCTGGCGGTCGAGGGGCTGACGGCGGAAAGCCCGAACCTGCGGGAGGAGCGAAAGGGCCCGCGGGAGGGGGCGCCGGAGAAGGCGGTCGAGGGTTTCGCGCGTTCCGTCAACATGTTGCCCGGTGACCTTGAGCTCAGGGAGACCGGCAAGGGGCGCGTCTACTTCGCGATCTACACACGGCCCGGCCGCCCGGCGGCGGAGATCGTCGCGGAGGTCCTGGAGGCGACGGTACGCGGATTTCCTTGGCCGAAATCAATGCGTTGGGGGTCGGGCGAGTTGCGATGGGTGCGGCCGCTGCACCGGATCCTGTGCATCCTGAGCGACGAGGCGGGGGCCGAGATCGTGCCGCTCGAGATCGACGGGATCGTCTCGGGTGACCGGACGGAGGGGCATCGGTTCATGGCGCCGGATGCTTTTTCCGTAACTTCATTCGAGGATTATGAGGCGAAGCTAAAGCGGGCGAAGGTCATCCTGTCGCCGGAGGAGCGGGCCGAGGCGATCCGCCATGACGTGGCGCAGGCGGCTTTTGCTCGGGGGCTGCAAGTCGTTGAGGACAAGGGACTTCTGGCCGAGGTCGCGGGACTGGTGGAGTGGCCGGTCGTGCTGGTCGGCAAGATCGAGGAGCAATTCCTGGCGCTGCCGCCGGAGGTTCTGAAGACCTCGATGCGGGAGCACCAGAAGTTCTTTTCGCTGGGCGCAAACGTACAGACAGATGTACGAAAACGTACAAGTCCAGACCCCCATTTGTACGAAAACGTACAGATGGAGGGACCGCAGATCACCCACTTCGCGACCGTCGCGAACCGCGAGACGGCGGATGACGGTGCGACGATCCTAGAGGGCAACGGCCGGGTGCTGGCGGCGCGCCTCGCCGATGCGGCGTTCTTCTGGGAGAACGACCTGGCCGTTGCGAAGGCGGGGATGGGCCCGTGGCGTGAGGCGCTGGGCCGGGTGACGTTCCATGCGCGGCTCGGCAGCCAGGCGGAGCGGATCGACCGGATCGCGGCGCTGGCGCGGGAGATCGCGCCGGCGGTGGGAGCGGATCCCGACCTGGCGGCGCGGGCGGCGGAGGTGGCGAAGCTGGACCTCGCCAGCGAGATGGTCTTCGAGTTCCCCGAGCTGCAGGGCGTGATGGGGCGGTACTATGCCGCCGCCGCCGGGGAGCCGCCGGAGGTCGCGGCGGCGGCCGAGGCGCACTACGCGCCGCTGGGGCCGTCGGACGCGGTGCCGACGGCGCCGGTCAGCGTGGCGGTGGCGCTGGCGGACAAGCTCGACACACTGACCGGGTTCTGGGCGATCGACGAGAAGCCGACGGGGAGCAAGGACCCGTTCGCGCTGCGGCGGGCGGCGCTGGGGGTGATCCGGCTGGTGCTGGAGAATGGGCTGCGGATTTAGCTACTACTTACCCTCCATTGGCAGTTCGCCTATGCGCTGGCCCGATACTCGACGATTCGCTGCGCATCCGCGTGGCCGAAGTTAGTCGAGAACTGGCTCGAGCTCGCCGAGCGGCGACAGCGTCACGGGTTCCTGCTATGCTTCAGCAGACTGCGGCATGGTCGCCGATTCTGAAGAACGTCACCGAGTCGTGAAGAGACGACTCTCGGGCGGCATCGAAGACCTCCCCGAGAGACCGCAGCTTCTGCAACGCGGCAAGCAGCCTGATCTCGATGTGCTGTCTTTCCACGACCGCCTGAAGGTCCACCTCCGCGATCAGGGCATCCGGCACGACGTCATCGACGCTTGCCTCGCCATGCCCGGCAACGACGACCTGACGTTGCTGGTGAAGCGGGCGGAGGCGCTGTCGGCGGTGCTGAGGACCGATGACGGGGAGAACCTGGTGCAGGGGTTCCGGCGGGCGAACAACATCCTGACGCAGGCCGAGGAGCAGGACGGGGTCGCCTACGAGTTCGGCGCCGACCGGAAGTTCATGGAGGCCGAGGAGGAGCGGGCGCTGATGGATGCGCTCGACGCCGCAGACGCGGAGATCCGGCCGGCGATGGAGGCCGAGGAGTTCGGCAAGGCGATGGCGGCGATGGCGGGGCTGCGCGGGCCGATCGACGCCTTCTTCGAGGCGGTGCAGGTGAATACCGAGAACCAGATCGTGCGGCGCAACCGGCTGAACATGCTGAACCGGATCCGCGCGACCTGCCTGGCCGTCGCCGACCTGACGCGGCTGGAGGGGTGAGGCGTTCGGCGGCGGGGGTGTCGGACCCGGCAAGGTGAGCTCTGGCTCGCCTCGGGACAGGAGCCTGCCCGACGGAGCGCCGCCGCCCTGATCCGCGCCCTGAGCGGAGCCGCCGGAGCGGTCAAGGGCAGGCCGCTGGCGCGGTGCTGACGCACCCTTGACCGCTCCGCCGCCTCCGCTCCCTCCGGGCGCAGGGCGACGGCGATCCGACGGACAGGCTCGGAGGCGGGCGGTGCGCCTCGGCGCGAACGGTGCGCTTGGCGCGGGGCCCGGTCCGGTGTCGCCTGGCCGCAACGGGCTCGTGCGGGTGCCGGGGCGATGGAGCCGGCGGGTCGTGCCGCGTCGGACTTTGATCCTCGGCCGTGTGGGGCGGAAGGGAGCGCTGCGGGGGCCGGGCCGCTCGTGGCGTCGCGAGGTTCTTCGCCCCGTGAGACGGAACGGCGATGCAGATCCGGGCGCGGACATGGGCGTCGCGGTGGACGCCAGGGCGCCGTCGGCGGAGGGAGCCGCCGGCCGGCGCCGCGGGTCGCGGATCAGTAGCTGCGGGCGACGGCGCCGCGCTGGCTGCGCTGGCCGCGGATGGCGTCAAGGCTCCAGGGTCCGGGACCGGCAAAGAAGATGTAGAGGAAGACAAAGCAGTAGAGGATCGCGGCGTCGCCGCCGTTCAGGGCGGGGAACGGGCTTTGCGGGGCGTGCGCGATCCAGTACGCGACGGCCATCGTCCCCGACATCACGAACGCGACCGGGCGGGTGAAGAGCCCGACGATCAGCAGGGCGCCGCCCACGAGCTCGAGCACGCCCGCGATCCACGGCAGCGAGAACGCGGCCGGGTTCATGTCGGAGGCGGGGAAGCCCAGCAGCTTTTGCGTGCCGTGGGCGAAGAAGATGAGGGCGGAGACGATGCGCAGGACGCTGAGCATCCGTGGCGCCCAGGTCGTTTCGAGGGTTTCGGCGTTCATTTCGCGTGTCCTTTCATGCGGCGGTCGCGCTTGGTCGACCGGAACTGCGGAGGCGAGATAGCGCGGCTGCATGCGCAGCAAAATCGCATCCAGCGAACAGGCCCCGTGCGCGGATGAGGACCCATGGCGCGCGGCCGCTGTCTCGCAGGTCCACGGCGCTTGCGCCGGGGAGGCCGGGTCATGCGGGTTGCCAGGCGGCCGGTATCGGCTAGGGTGGCGGCGGAGGATGCCGCAGTGCAGAAACACGACCCCGCCAGCGCCTTCGACCTGGTGACCGAGAGCGCGCCGATCCGCACCGAGAGCCATGGCGGGCGCGCGAAGTGCCTGCAGAGGCTGCTGCGGCTGGAGATGCCGGTGCCGCGGACCGTGGCGCTGCCGTTCCGGACGGTGCACCGGATCGCGGCCGGGCACCCGGTCGACGTCTCGGGCATCTTCGCGGCGTTCCCCGAGGGTGCGGTGCTGTCGGTGCGGCCGTCGTCGGAGGATCCGGACTGGGGCGGGCCGGGGGCGATCCTGAACGTCGGGCTGACGCAGGCGCGCCGCGACGCGCTGGCGAAGGCGTTCGGTGCCGAGGTTGCCGATGCGCTCTACCTGCGGTTCCTGCGCGCCTATGCCGAGCGGGTCGCGCATCTCGAGGACGAGGCCGTGGCGTCGTGGGAGACGGCGGGCGAGGCGCTGTCGGCGTACGAGAACGAGACAGACGAGCCGTTTCCGCAGGACCCCGAGCGGCAGCTGGCCGACGTGCTGCGGAGCATGGCGCGGGCGTGGGAGGGGACGTCGGCGCGGCTGCTCCGGCAGGCACGGGGGGCGCCGGCGGATGCCGGGCTGGGCCTCGTCGTGCAGCAGATGGCGCTGGGGGTCGGGCCCGGGGTCAGCGGGTCGGGCGTCATCCAGTTCGTCGACGGCAAGACCGGCGCGCCGCAGATCAAGGGTCGCTGGCGCGAGCAGAGCCAGGGTCGCGAGGCGCTGGGGGCGCCGGAATCGATCTACCTGACGCGCGACGCGCGCGGGCCGAGCCTGGAGGAGCGGGCGCCCGAGGCCTTTGCCGAGCTGCTTCGGCACGGCGAGACCTGCCGCACGCGCCTGCGCGAGGAGATGCAGATCGAGTTCACGCTGGACGACGGGCGGCTCAGCATCCTCGACGCGGTGCGGGTGCAGCGGTCGAGCCGGGCGGCGGTGCGGATCGCCGTGACGATGGCCGGTGACGGCGTGATCTCGGAGGCCGACGCGGTGCTGCGGATCGCGCCGCGGGAGCTGTCGGAGCTGCTGCACCGCCAGACCGACCCCGAGGCGCGGCGTGACGTCATCGCCACGGGCATCGCGGCGAGCCCTGGCGCCGCGAGCGGGCGGCTGGTGTTCTCGTCCACCGCGGCGCAGGCGGCGGCGGCGCGCGAGGAGGCGTGCGTGCTCGTCCGGCGGGAGACCACGCCGGAGGATGTGCGCGGCATGCACGCCGCGGTCGGCGTGCTGACCGAGCGGGGCGGCGCGACGAGCCACGCCGCGGTAATCGCGCGCGGCCTGGGCGTGCCGTGCGTCGTCGGCGCCTCGGGCGTGCGGCTGAGCCCGCGGGACAGGACGCTGACCGCGGGCGGCCGGGTGTTTCGCGAGGGCGACGTGGTGACGCTCGACGGGACACGGGGCGAGGTGCTGGCGGGAGAGGCGGCGCTGCTGGAGCCGGCGCTCGACGCGCCGTTCCACACGCTGCTCGGCTGGGCCGACGCGGTGCGCGACATCGGCGTGCGCGCCAACGCCGACACGCCGGCCGAGGCGCGCGTGGCGCGGACCTTCGCGGCCGAGGGGATCGGCCTCTGCCGGACCGAGCACATGTTCTTCGAGGAAGATCGCCTGACCGTGATGCGGGAGATGATCTTCGCCGACCGGTCCGAGGACCGGGCCGCAGCGCTGGAGCGGCTGTTGCCGATGCAGCGGGCGGACTTCCTGGCGCTGTTCGAGATCATGGCGGGCCGGCCGGTCTGCATCCGCCTGCTGGACCCGCCGCTGCACGAGTTCCTGCCCTCCGGGCGGGAGGCCCTGCGTGACCTCGCCGAGGCGCTGGGGCTGCCGGTGGCGCAGGTGACGCGGCGGGTGGAGGCGCTGAGCGAGTTCAACCCGATGCTGGGGATGCGCGGGGTCCGGCTGGGCATCACGATGCCCGAGATCTACGACATGCAGGCACGCGCCATCTTCGAGGCCGCGGTCGAGGCGGGGCGGCGCGGTTCGGCGGTGGTGCCGGAGGTGATGATCCCGCTGGTGAGCGCGCGCCGCGAGGTCGAGCTGGTGACGGCGCGGATCGAAGCGGTCGCGTCTTCGGTCCGGGCCGAGGCGCGCGGCGAGCTCGACTACCGGCTGGGCGTCATGGTCGAGACGCCGCGGGCGGCGCTGAGGGCGCACGAGATCGCGCAGCACGCGGCGTTCCTGTCCTTCGGGACCAACGACCTGACGCAGATGACCTACGGGCTGAGCCGCGACGACGCGGGACGCTTCATGGCGACCTACGTGCAGGAGGGGGTGTTCGCCGAGGATCCGTTCCTGCGCCTCGACCTGGACGGGGTGGGCGAGTTGCTCACCATCGGCGCCGAGCGCGGGCGGCAGGGCAACCCCGACGTCACCCTGGCGGTCTGCGGCGAGCATGGCGGGGACCCGGACTCGATCGCGTTCTGCCGCGCCGCGGGGTTCGACTATGTCAGCTGCTCGCCCTTTCGGGTTCCGGTCGCGCGGCTTGCGGCCGCGCACCTGGCGCTGAGGGAATCGTTGCCGCCCGCCGAATAGCGACCGGAGCGGGCTCGCGGCGTCCGGAAACCTTGCAGATTGGTTAACGCAAGAGAGCCTTGGCGGAAGCCGGCCGGCGCCGCGCCGGTGATCGGCAACAACTTGCCGAAAGGTTTCCCGCAATACGGGAAAAATGCAACATGTTGTGTTGCGTCATCCTTAAACCGCTAACCGGAGGTTAACGCCGGGTAGATCCCGCCCCCTCTTCCCCCGTAACCGACGACGGTCGGAGCGCCACTCTCCGGCCTGCTGCTGCTGCCTGTTGTCATTTCGCGTCCGAGGGGGTCCATCCGCATGAGCTGGAAAAGCCGATTATTTGGGCTGGCATTCGCTGCCGGCTGTGTCGCGTCCGGGGCTTTGGCGGAACCCGCACTCGTGCTCAGCACGTCGAATGCGCCCGACCCCCTGGCTGAGGCCGCGGAGGCCGGCGACGTGACGTCCGGCATCGCCGCGTTGCGGCCGCGCGAGCGGCCCGACGGCCCGCGGATCCGCTACGACCGATCGTTCCTCGCCGACCTGCCCGCCGCGAAGGGTGGCGCGGAGTGGGAGTGCCTGACCGAGGCGCTGTATTTCGAGGCTCGGGGCGAGGACACGCGCGGCATCTTCGCCGTCGCCGAGGTGATCCTGAACCGGGTCGACAGCCGGCGCTTTCCCAGCACCGTCTGCGGCGTGGTCCACCAGGGCACGGGCGAACGCTATCGGTGCCAGTTCACCTACACCTGCGACGGCCTGGCGGAGACGGTGCACGAACCGCGTGCGTGGGTGCGCGTTGGCAAGGTGGCGCGGCTGATGCTTGATGGCGCGCCGCGCGCCCTGACGAATGGCGCCACGCATTACCACACGCGCGCGGTCGATCCGCAGTGGGCCGACGTCTTTCCCCGGGTCTCGTCGATCGGCGAGCATTACTTCTACCGGATGCCCGGCTGACCGCGACGACGGCCGGCCAAGCCTACGCCGAGCACTTGCGCGCCGCGGACGGCTCGCCTAACGCTTCTCGTCTCCCACGATGAGGCGGCCCTTGAGCGAGAGCGGACAGGTGCGGATCGACCGGATCACGCTGCGTGATCATGTCGTCGAAGCGGAGGTCGGCGCGTACCAGGGCGAGCGCGGACGGCGGCAGCGGCTGCGCTTTGGCATTGCGGTGGACGTGCGCCCGGCGCAGCCGGATGACGATGTCGACCGGATCCTCTCTTACGACCTGCTGACGGAATCGGTGGCCGAGATCCTGGCGGCGGAGCGGGTGAACCTGCTGGAGACGCTGGCCGAGCGAATCGCGGCGCGCGTGCTGGCGCCCGAGGCGGCGATCGCGGCGCACGTGACGGTCGAGAAGCTGGACCTGGGGCCCGGCGCGCTGGGCGTCGAGATCCGTCGCGCGCGCGACGCGGTGCATCCCGACGTGGAGCCGGCGGCGCGACCCCACGTCGTCTACCTGGGGCAGGACGCCTTGCACTCGCCGCGGCTTGCCGGGTGGCTGGACGGGTTGCCCGGCGCCGCAATTCTCTGCCTTGGGGCGCCCGAGGGCGCGCGACCCAAGGCTGAGGCACCGGGCGCGCAGCGGCGGATCGATCTTCTGGCGATCGAGCAGAGCGCGTGGATCCTCGCCGGCCGCGACCCGCGCTGCGTCGTGCGCGAGACGCGGAGCGAGCTGGAATGGGCGGCGCGGCGGGGCGAGATCTCCGTCTGGGCGCCGTCGAAGCTGGCGCTGGACCTGTCCGGCGCGCCGGAGGCGGAGGGGCCGAAACTGGCCGCCTGGCTTGCCGGGGTCATGGGTGCGCTGCGGCTGGTCTATGTCGGGGCCGAGCCGCCGCCGGGTGTCGAGGCCGACCGGGAGGAGCTGGCGTGACGTACTGGCGGCCGCTGGTACAGGCGGGGCCGCGGCCTGCCGGTGCGGTCGCGGTCGCGGGCGGCCGGCTGTGGTTCACCGAGGCGGAGCGGCGGGAGCGGGGCGGGCCGGCCGAGCTGCTGCCGGCCGCTCGGATGCCGGGCGAGGTGCGCGACCGGATCGCGGCGGCGCGGCCGGCGCTGGCGGGCCTCGCGCTCGACCGGCCGCGGATCATGGCGATCCTCAACGCGACGCCGGACAGCTTTTCGGACGGCGGCCTGGCGCTGGATGTCGAGGCCGCCGCACAGGAGGCGGACATCCTGGACGTGGGCGGCGAGAGCACGCGGCCCGGTGCCACGGCGGTTGCCGAAGCCGAGGAGCTCGAGCGGGCGATGCCGGTCGTCGAGGCGGCGGTCGCGACCGGGCGCCCGGTCTCCATCGATACGCGCAAGGCGGGCGTGGCGCAGGCGGCGCTGGAGGCGGGGGCGGCGATCGTCAACGATGTCTCGGCCCTCGGCTTCGACGCGAGGATGGCGGCGCTGCTGGCGGCGACACGCGCCCCGGTGGTGCTGATGCACGCGCAGGGGACGCCCGAGACGATGCAGGCGGCGCCGCACTACGAGGACGTGGTGGCGGACGTCTACGACTGGCTTGCCGATCGCGTGGAGGCGGCCGAGGCCGAAGGCATCGCGCGCGAGCGGATCGTGGTCGACCCCGGCATCGGCTTCGGCAAGTCCGTCGAGCACAACCTGAGCCTGATGCGCGGGCTCGCGACGTTCCACGGGCTGGGGTGCCCGCTGATGCTGGGCGCGTCGCGCAAGGGCTTCATCGGGCGGCTGACCGGGGTGACGCACGCGCGCGACAGGATGCCCGGTTCCGTCGCGCTGGCACTGGTGGGCGCGGCGGCGGGTGTGCACATACTGCGCGTACATGATACCGCGGCGACGAGGCAGGCACTGACCATGTGGAGCGCGGTGAACGAGGCGACATGACACGCAAGCTCTTCGGCACCGACGGCGTCCGCGGGACGGCCAACACCCATCCGATGACGGCCGAGATGGCGCTCAGGCTGGGGCAGGCCGCTGGCAAGTACTTCCGCAACGGCGGGCTGCGCCGGCACTCGGCCGTGATCGGCAAGGACACGCGGCTGTCGGGCTACATGATCGAGAACGCGCTGACGGCGGGGCTGCTGAGCTCGGGCATGCACGTGCTGCTGCTGGGGCCGGCGCCGACGCCGGCCACGGGCCTCTTGACGCGGTCGATGCGGGCGGATCTGGGGATCATGATCTCGGCCTCGCATAACCCGCACGAGGATAACGGGATCAAGTTCTTCGGCCCTGACGGCTACAAGCTCAGCGACGAGGCAGAGCTGGCGATCGAGGCGCTGCTCGACGCGCCGATCGATCCGGTGCCGCCGAAGCAAATCGGGCGCGCCAAGCGGATCGAAGGCGACCGGGCGCGCTACGTGGAGTACGTCAAGACCACGTTCCCGCAGAAGTTGAAGCTCGACGGACTGCGCATCGTGGTCGATTGCGCCAACGGCGCCTCCTATCGCGTTGCGCCCGAGGTCCTGTGGGAGCTCGGCGCCGACGTGGTGCCGGTGGGCGTGGAGCCCGACGGTTTCAACATCAACGACGGCTGCGGGTCGACCGATACGGCGCTGGCCGCCGCGAAGGTGCGGGAGACGCGTGCCGACCTGGCGATCTGCCTCGATGGTGACGCCGACCGCATCACCATCCTCGACGAGACGGGGCAGGAGGCCGACGGCGACCAGGTGATGGCGATGATCGCCGCGCGCTGGGCGAAGGAGGGACGCCTCGCTGGTGACACGCTGGTCGCGACGGTGATGTCGAACCTCGGCCTGGAACGGTTCCTCGCGGAGCGCGGCGTCGGGCTGCACCGCACCAAGGTCGGCGACCGCTACGTCGTGGAGGCGATGCGGGCAAAGGGCTACAACCTGGGCGGCGAGCAGTCCGGCCACATCGTCATGACCGACTACGCCACGACCGGCGACGGCCTCATCGCCGGCCTGCAGTTCCTGGCGGAGATGGTGACGACCGGCCTGCCGGCGAGCCAGGTCGCGCGGCAGTTCGAGCGGGTTCCGCAGCTGCTGCGGAACGTCCGGTTCGCCGCCGGCGCCGAGCCGCTGGAGGCCGACAAGGTGCGGGCGGCGATCGCCGATGCCGAGGGCCGGCTGAACGGCGGGCGGCTCTTGATCCGCAAGTCGGGTACCGAGCCCTTGATCCGCGTCATGGCGGAAGGCGAGGACGAGCTGCTGCTGGCGACGGTGGTCGAGGGCATCGTCGCGGAGGTTCGCGCCGCCGCGGGGTAGCGGCGATATGCCGCCAGAACCGTCTCGGGTCCGACCGCGTTCGTCGCGCAAAGGAGGACCCGAATGGACTTTGCCTACATCATTCCGCTTCTTGCGTTGATCACCCTGCTTGCTGTCCTGGTGTTTGCGCTGGTGAACAAGCGTAAGACCGAAGAGCGGCGCATGGACCCCAACGCGCCGCGATCGACCCTGGCGGCGGACGCGCCGAGCCACACGAAGGGGGCGCCCCCCGACGTCTGAGACGATGGGCCCGGCCGCCCAGGAAACGGGCGGCCGGAGCATGCTTACGTTAACCTTCCATCAAGTCTGCCGTTGCGTGCCGCGCGACCGATTTCGCATCAGGCGGCATGAAGAGGCGCATTTCACCACCCAGGCCAGCGCTCGACCTGCGCGACGAGCTCGGCCCGCGCGGGCTGAGGAGAGCCATGGTTGTCGGGGGCTTGCGCCTGACGGCGTTTGCCGCGCTGGTGCTCATCGGGTCGCAATTCCTGACCATGTAAGTCTGCGCCCGCACAGGCGGTGGCGGTTAACCTTCCGTTAACTTCCGTGCCACCCATCTCCGGAGTAACGCTTCGTTTTCCTTGGCGGCGTCTCGTGGGCCCACCTTTCGCAACGTGGCGCCTTCGATGATCCTGTTCGTCCGCTCTCTTTGCCTGCTGCTCGCGATCGCCTTCGCGACCCCCGCTCTGGCGGGCTGGATCGTGTCGAAGGTGTCGCAGCCCGCGACCTTCGCCGTCGATGGCAGGACGTGGCGCGCCGTGCGGCAGGGCATGGAACTGCCGAACCATGCGTGGGTGCATACCGGGCGCCGCGGCCGCGTGATCCTGCAGCGGGGCGCGGATACCATCCAGTTCAAGCCGAACAGCGTCGCTGCGGTCTCGGTGCGCAACCGGGGCGGAAACTCCGAGACGACGGTCATCCAGAAGTTCGGATCGATCCTGCTCGAGGTCGATCCGACCATGGAGCGCGATGCTTCGGTCCAGACCCCGTACATGGCCGCCATCGTGAAGGGCACCCTCTTCGAGGTGGTCGTGCGGATGGACGGTGCCGAGCTGCGCGTCCGGCGCGGACTGGTCGAGGTCATCGACCTGGTCGACGGATTCCGCGTCGACGTGAGCGCGGGGCAGAGCGTCGAGGTCGCCGCGGTCGGCGACGGCCCGCCGATCGTCAGGGGGCGCGGACCGAGGTCGCCCGTCGTCGCCGTCGACCCGCCGCCCGCGATCGTCGCGCCGGCGCGTCCGGCGGTACCCGCGCGCGCCGACGCCGGCGGGGCCGGGGCGCTGGAGTATCGAGGAGAGAGCGGCGACGGCGATGAGGACGTCCCGATTGGAGAGCGCGTGGAGCGCGTCCGGGACATCGTCGGCCGCGAGGACGACGCTGGCGAGGAACCCGCCGCACCTGAGCCGTCCGATCCCCCGGCCGATCCTGCGCCCGATCCCCCGTCCGAGCCTCCTGCGCCGGAGCCCGGCGAGACGCCGGAGCAGGTCCCCGACCCGCCGGGCGAGAATGGAGGCGGCAACGACGGCGAGGACCCTGGCGGAATGCCCGAGATCCCCGATGTGCAGGGACCGGACGAGGGCGAGGGGCCAATCGATGGCAACTGACACCAGCGCGCCAGAGGGCGACAGGCGGCGGAAATGAACTTCGGCCGCCTCCTGAAGCGGCGGCTGCATCTCGTCGTCCTGACGATCGTCTTCGCTGCGACGATGGCCATGGAGTCGCTGTCGATGTTCCAGGCCATCAACGAGGCGCTGGTGTCCGCGCGGATGCGGGCGACGTCGATCGAGGCCAGCGGCCGGTTCGTCTTCGTCTCCATCGACGCGCGCAGCCTGCACTCGCTTGGGGTCTGGCCATGGCCGCGCGAGGTCTATGCCGCCGTCGTGCGGACCCTGATGGAGGCGGGCGCGACGGAGGTCTACCTCGATCTCGATCTCAGCGCCCGCTCGACACCGGAAGGAGATGCGGCACTCGCGGCCGCGCTGGAGGAGGCCGGGGGGTCGGTGATCCTGCCGGTCTTTCGGCAGCAGCGCGGCTTCGGCATTCGGGAGATGACGCGGAACATGCCGATCAGCGACTTCCGGGAACATGCCTGGCTTGGCGTCATCACCCTGCCCGTCGACGATGACGGCCTGGTCCGCCGCTATCCGTACGGGGCGCGGGTCGACGGTGCGAACATGCCGTCGGTGGCGGCGCTGCTCAGCGGGAAGTTCGGCCCGCCCGGAACGGAGTTCCTGATCAACTACGGGATCGACCCGCAGACGATACCCTCGGTCTCGCTCATCGATCTGCTGCTCGGTCATGCCCAGGTGGCGCTCGAGGACCGGTCCATCGTCGTCGGCGCACATGCGATGGAGCTGCGAAGTCCCGTGGCGATCCCCGTCCACGGCGTGGTACCGGGACCGCTGGTGCACATCCTGGCGGCCGAGACGCTGGCACGCGACCTCGAGCTGAAGCGCCTGAGCCCCATGCCGGGGCTTGTCGGCGTCGGGGTCCTTTGCCTGTTCATCGCGGCGCGGGGGCGGGGGCACATGCCGCTCGTCGTCGCGACGCTCGCCGGTGTCGCGGCGTCGATCGAGCTCCTGGCGTTCTGGGCGCACGCCGTGCAGCACGTCATCGTCCCCACCGGTTCGCTGCACAAGATGCTGCTGGTGACCGGCATCATCGTCGGCGCGCGGGAACTTGACCTGCGCCGGCTGCTCTTGCAGATGGTGCAGATGGAGATGCTCAACACCGAGCGGATCCTGGAACGGGTCATCACCGACAGCAGCGACGCCATCCTGATCGCCGACGAGGATCTGTGCCTGCTCCGTGTCAGCGATATCGCGCGGGATCTCTTCGACAGGCCGAGCGCGACGCAGGGCGACGCGCTGGAGTCCGTCGTCCCGCAGGAGATCGTGGATGCCGCCGACGAGGCGCTTGACGATCTGCGTGAGGGGCGCCGCGTGCAGAGCACGACGCGCGAGGTCTCGGTCCACCGCGACGGCGCGAAGTGCATCGTCGAGTACACGGTGACGCCGTCGCGGCTCCTGAAGCTGGCCGACAGCGCGCGGACGAGGGAGGAGGGCTTCGTCGTCTGCCTCTCCGCGCGCGACGTGACCGAGGATCGGATGCAGCGGATGGCGCTCGACCGCCTGGCGCGGTTCGACGCGCTGACCGGCGCGCTCAATCGCGAGGAGTTCGTGGCGAGACTGTCCGAACATATTGCGGCCGGAGGTGGCGGCGGCTCTGTCATCGCCTTCGACCTGCACCGGTTCCGCACCATCAACGCCACTCTCGGGCGCGATCTCGGCGATCGGCTGCTGGTTTCGGTAGTGCGGCGTGTCGAGGAGGGCGAACTGCAGGTGTCGCCCATTGCGCGGCTGGGGGGCGACCGTTTCGCCGTCTTCACGACGCGCTCAGCGACCCTGGAGGAGGCGAACGAACTGGCCGACGCGGTGGTCACGCTGGCTGGCGCGCCGTTCGATCTCGACGGTCAGGTGGTGCGAAGCGGCGTCAGGATCGGTGTCGCCCCGCGCGAGGAGGGCGACGGGGGCGAGAGCCTGGTGAACAAGGCCGAGCACGCGCTGGACGAGACCAGGATCAGAAGCGCGCCCGACCGGCGGACCTTCGACAAGACGACGTTCGCCAAGCAGGCGCGTGCAAGGCACATCGAGCGGGAATACTGGTCCGCGCTCGCCGAAGACCAGCTGTACCTCGCCTACCAGCCGCAGGTGCGCCTTGCGGATGGCGCCGTGGTCGGGGCGGAGGCCCTGGCACGGTGGCGTCATCCCGAGCTCGGCATGATCTCGCCGGGCGAGTTCATCACCGTGGCCGAGAACAGCGGGTTCATAGAGCACCTGGGCAAGTGGGTGCTGGAGACCGCCTGCCGCGACGCGATGGCCTGGCCGCTGCCGCTGCCGGTCTCGGTCAATGTCTCGCCGATCCAGTTTCGCCGCAGCGACATGGTCAGCGATGTCGAGTGCGCGCAGGAAGCCAGCGGCCTGCCGGCGACACGCCTGACGCTAGAGATCACCGAGTTGATCTTCCTCGACGCGATCGGCGAGCTGGACCAGACGCTGCACCGGCTGAGATCGCTCGGCGTGTCGTTGTCGCTCGACGACTTCGGCTCGGGGTTCTCGTCGTTCGGATACCTGCCGCGGCTCCCCCTCGACCAGCTGAAGCTGGACCAGATGTTCGTGGAGGCGCTGGCCACCGACCCCTACAGCGAGGCGGTGATCCGGTCCGTCGTTCCTCTTTGCCGAGAGCTCGACCTCGACCTCGTCTGCGAAGGCGTCGAGAACGGGGCGCAGCGGGACATGCTGGCGGCACTGGGATGCGAAATGGCCCAGGGCTTTCTGTTCGGGCGCCCCCAGCCGCAGGACAAGTTCCTGGAGTCCATGTTCCTCGCGGGACGGCGCGTCAGAGAGGTGGGGTAGGGGTAACCCGCCTGAGGCGCGCGAGAGCCGCCGCGCAGCCCAGCGCGACGAGGCTGGCTGCGACGAGGCCGGCGAGGGCGGCGTTCGTGCCGTAGCGCTCCATGACCCAGGCCAGGATGACGGGTGCGGCGGCGGCGGTGATGAGTGCCGGCCGGGCGATCCGCCCGATCACCAGCGGATAGGCATCGTGCCCGAAGAGCGCGAGCGGCATCGTGCCCCGCGCGATCGACCAGAGGCCGTTGCCGGCGCCATAGGCGACCAGCGCGATCCCGGCTGGTGCGTCGAACAACAGCCCAACGAGCCCGGCCGAGACGAGCGCGGTGGAGACCATGCCTGTCCACGCCGGATGATGGCGGTCGCCGAGGGCCATCTCGCCCAGACGCGCACCGACCTGCGCCGGCCCGATCAGGGCCGCCGCGCCCACCGCTGCGGCGAGCGCCAAGCCCTGCGCCTGCAGGATGGTGACGAGGTGGACCGACCACGCGGACGTCACTGCGGCGATCGCGATCGCAGCAGTGGCGAGAAGCCAGAAGCGCAGGTCGCGGGGCGTATCACCTTCGCCTGGTGCGCCACCTCTTGGGCTGCCCTCCGCCGGCGCCTCGCGCGGAAGCCCATAGAGGGTCAGAGGCAGCGTCACGACGATGTGCGTGGCGGCGTAGGCGAGGCAGGCGCCGCGCCAGCCGACGCTCTCCACCAGCACCGCCGAGAGGGGCCAGCAGACCGTGCTCGCGAACCCGCCCCAGAGCGTCAGGATGGTGATCGCCCGCCTCGCACCCTCGCCGAACAGGCGCCCCAGCGTGGCGAATGCCGCGTCGTAGAGCGCGCCGCCCATGCCGATGCCGATCACCAGCCAGGCGGCGAAGTAGACCGCCCGCGTGGAGGAGGCCGAGAGGATCGAGAGGCCCGCCACGATGAGAAGGACGGCGCCGGCAAGGACGGGGCGACCACCGTACTTCCTGACGAGGCGACCCACGCGCACCGCCACGAGCCCCGACGCGAGGAGCGCCACCGACAAACCCGCGGCGACGGTGGCGCGCGACCAGCCGGTGCCGCTGGCGATCGGTTCGGCGAGGATGGCGAGGAGGTAGTACGTCGAGCCCCAGGTGAGGATCTGCACGACGCCAAGACGGGAGGCGACGGCGACCGGACGCCCCGCAGCGCCCCGGCGTGGCGCGTCCTGCACTTCCGTCTACTCGAGCGTGGCGTGGACGGCGACGAGGTCGATCTCGGCGTCCGACGGGACGATGGCGCGGAAGCTTTCCCGCACGCCCGACTCGGTCAGTTCGCGCGAGACCACGAGGAGGGTATTCGGCGCATGGTCCTCGCACAGTTCCCGCATGAAGGCGATCTCCCCTTCCGCGGCCTCGCGCGCGGCCTGCGGCGCCGGGCGCGCCCCAGACGCGGACGAAATGGTCGGCGAGGGCGTCCGTCACCGCCTCGACCTCGGCAGGCTCGATTCGCGAGACGGCGACGAACGTCGAGCGGCCGAAGGAGGAGAGGCCGAGCCAGCCGTTCGAGAACGCCTGCCGCGCCTTGCCGGCGAGATCGCCATCGGTCCAGTTCGAGAACTCGAAGCCGCCCGGAATCGCCCACTCGCCGGGTTCGGCGGGGCGAGAGAACACGTTGCCGTCGCTTTCGTCGAAGCGGATGGTGCGGGCGAGCATCAGCATGGGCGGCGGTCGAGGATCTCCGTCAGCGGAACGACGATCGTCCCGTCGGGTCCCTTCAACAGGATGCCGCCGCGCTCGTCGAGCCCCTGAAACGTGCCGGTCCGCGGCCCGGCGGCCGTGTCGATCGTCGTCTCGCCATCGATCCGCCATGCGCGGCCGGACCAGTCGCGGTGGACGGGCGCCAACCCCTCGTCCTCCCAGCGGGCGATCCACGACAGGGTGTGGCGCGCCCAGGCAGCGATCAGGTCCTCAGGGGGGAGCACGACGCCCTCGGTCTGGAGATCCGTCGTGTCGAGGCGGTGGCCCGGCTCGACGTCGGCCGGTGATGCGAGCGGAACGTGGAGCCCGACGACGAGCCAGCCAGGCACCTCGTCGGCTGCGCAGGCCGGCGCCGCCGCGCGGAGGCCGCCACATCGTGCGCCCTCGACCCGCAGCGTCGCAGGCCATTCGACGTGGAGCGCGACCTCCGGCGGCGCCAGCGCGCCGAACGCGTCGGCGATGCCGTTGGTCGCGACGAGAAGCATCGGCGCGGCGTCCGCGAGGCAGACGTCGGGCGCGAGGACGAGCGCTGCGTCGATGGCCTCGGCGGACGGCCGGTACAGCAGCAGGCCGGCTTCGCAGCCCCCTATCGCCGCCCCGATCGCCGCCTCGTAGGGATCGCTCGCGACCGCCCGCCCATCGAAGAGCGGCGGGAGGTCGAGCATCAGATCGTGCCCTCTGCGATCAGCCGCCGTGCAATGCTGCGGAAGGCGGCGGCCTGCGGCCCGTCGGGATTGGTCGCGACCACCGGCGCGCCGCCGTCGGAGGCGAGCCGAATTTCGAGGTCGAGCGGGATCTCTCCCAGGAACGGCAGCCCCAGCCGCTCGGCGTCGGCGCGGGCGCCGCCGTGGCCGAAGATGTGCGCCTCGTGGCCGCAGTTCGGGCAGATGTAGGTCGACATGTTCTCGATCATGCCGAGGACGGGGACGCCCATCTTCTGGCACATGTTCAGCGCCTTGCGGGCGTCGAGAAGGGCGACGTCCTGCGGCGTGGAGACGACGATCATGCCGGTGACCTCGGCCTTCTGGCTGAGCGTCATCTGCACGTCGCCGGTGCCGGGCGGCAGGTCGACGATCAGCACGTCGAGCTGGCCCCACTGGACCTGCCCCAGCATCTGCTGCAGCGCGCCCATCAGCATCGGCCCGCGCCAGACCACCGCCTCGTCCTCCTTGGTCAGCAGGCCGATCGACATCAGCGTCACGCCGTGGTTGCGCAGCGGCAGGATGGTCTTGCCGTCGGGCGAGGCGGGACGGCCGCTGACGCCCAGCATCCGCGGCTGCGACGGGCCGTAGACGTCGGCGTCGAGCATGCCGACGCGCTTGCCCTCGGCGGCGAGCGCCACGGCGAGGTTCGAGCTGACGGTGGACTTGCCGACGCCGCCCTTGCCGGAGGCGACGGCGATGATCCGCTCGACGCCGGGCACCTTCTGCGGGCCCTTCGGCTTCTCCGGATGGCGGCCGATCTTGAGGTCGGGCGGCTTCTTCTCACTGTGCGCCGTCAGCAGTGCGGAGACGTTGCCTTCGCCGACCAGCGCCTCGAGCCGCGAGACGGCGGCCTGGCGGACGGGCTCCATCGCCTGGCCATGCTCAGGCGCGACCTCGAGCACGAAGCGGACGCGGCCATCCTCGACGTTGAGCGCTCGCACGACGTCGGCCTCGATCAGGTTCTGCCCTGTCCCGGGGTGGTCGAGCCCCCGCAGGACTTCCAGGACTTCGGCGCGTCCGACGGTCATGTTCACTCCGGGGCGCCCGCCGTCTTGATGTCGCCTGCCACCTCATGACGCATGTCGAGGCCATCGATCGTGACGACGGCGCGGACATGGATGGTGTCGCCGAGGCTGCCGGCGTCGCGCGCATCGCGCACCGCCTTCTCGATCTCCTGCTGCGAGGTGACGCCCACCTGCTTCAGGAACTTCCGCATCGACATGTTGAAGTCGTCGCTCATCCGAGCCTCCCTCCGTTTGGTCCTATGTCGGACAGCGCTCGGCGGAGAACAAGGGGACCAGCGATGCGCAGCGCGCCAGGTGCCGGGCGAGCGCGGTCTACTCCGCGGGGTGTATCCGGCCATCCTCGCTGTGGAGGCGGTGGTTCAGCCACCTGGCATAGCCAACGGCCAGGCCGCCGAGGCCCAGCGCGATCAACGGAACGGCGATGTCATAGACGGTCATCGTCGGCGTCCTTCTCGATCATGCCCAGAATGTAGTGCGCGAGGCCGTGCAATGCCAGTCCGACGAGAACCCAGATTGCGGTGCGCAGGACCGGCAGGGAAACCTCGTCGAACAGCGGTCGGAGCAGGCCGAAGCCGATGATGGCCAGTGCGATGGCGTTTGTCGCCGTCGCGAGCAGCTTGATCCGCTCGTTGTATATCCCGAGCTCGTCCGGCCTGCGCGCCACCTTGCGGCGCCGCGTCATCCGCATGGGGGAGGCTCCGGCGTTGCCCGGCGCTTCGCGCCGGGGGATCGGGACGAGCCGCAGCGCGGCAGCGGGCACATCCTCAGGTCTTGTAGTCGTCGGCGGTGCGTGGGCGCGGGCGGTCGCCCATCCGGAAAGGCGCGGCGTCGGCGTGGTACTGCGCCTGGATGCGGCAATCGTCGCACATGCGGATGAGGCGGGCGTTGTCGGAGCCCGTGAACATCGGGTGCCGGCCCTCGAGCTTGGCGACGATGCGCTCGACGGTGGACTTCACGCCGAAGGGGCGGCCGCACTCGATGCAGTCGTAGGGGTCCTCCTCCTTCATCACGCGGGGGGAGAGGGCGGCGTCGGAAAGGTCGAGGCGCGGCTGCAACGTGATCGCATCCTCCGGGCAGATGTTGGCGCAGAGGCCGCACTGCAGGCAGGCATCCTCGGTGAAGGTCAGCATCGGCTTGTCGGGGTCGTCGCCGAGCGCGCCCGAGGGGCAGAGGCCGGCGCAGGAGAGGCAGAGGGTGCAGGCATCCACGTCGACGATGACGGCGCCGTAGGGCGCGCCGGCCGGCAGGTCCATCGCGTCGCGCTGCCGGGTGAGGGCGCGGGCGGCGAGGCGGGTGACGTCGCGGCGGCGGCCGAGCGGCAGGATCGGCTCGACGCGGAGCGGTGTCGGGCGACGGTGGTAGAGCATGTCGGACATCGCCTCGGGATCCGGCGTGTCGACCAGGCGCAGCCGCTCGGCGCCTGCACCGACGCCCTCGGCCAGCGCCTGGCCGAGTTCAAGCTCGCGACCCAGCGCGTCGCGCTCGGTGCGCGGGGCCGGCAGGATCGCGACCTCGGCGAAGCCGCAGGCGAGGGCCGCCAGCATCTCGGCATGACCGAAGGCGGTGATGGCGGGCAGCTCCAGCGGGATGACGTCGGCGGGCAGGCCGCGGCCGAGCCTCGCGGAGAGGGAGATCATCTCGCGCCCGTGCTCGTCGTGAACCAGCAGCCGTGGCGCGGCGCCGCCCGCGCCCCGGTAGGCGAGCGAGAGCGCGCGGATCTGGCTCATGGCGTGACCGACGGGCGGCGCGTCGAAGGCGATGGCCTGGCTCGGGCACACGGCGGAGCACGCCCCGCAGCCAGCGCAGATGCCGGTATCGACCGTGACGTGATCGCCCGCGGGAGAGATCGCGCCCGTCGGGCAGATGTCGAGGCAGCGGGTGCAGCCGGTCTGCCCGGCGCGGCTGTGGGCGCAAAGCTGCTCCTCAAGCCTGACGTGCAGCGTCTTCTCGAAGGTGCCGACCATCTGCGCGGCCTGGAACGCGAGGTCCGAGACCGCCACCGGGTCGCGCGGGTCGGCGCGCAGATAGCCGTCGCGCTTGTGATGCGCTGGGAACAGCGGCGCGCCACCCGAGACGTCGAGGATCACGTCGCACTCCGATCGCGACGCGTCCTTCGGCGGGCCGAAACGGAGCGGTCCGCGGCCGGCGGGATCGGCCGCGCGATAGCCATCGACCGTCACGGAGAAGGCGGCGAAGCTGCCGCTGCCGGAGCGCAGGCGGCCGAGCGCCACGTCGAAAGCGCGTTCGCGGCCCGGCAGGATCTCGGCCTCGTCGGTCAGCAGGCAGGTGACGGAGAGAGCGTCCGACAGACGCTCCGCCAGCGGCAGGGCGACGTCGGGAGGGCCATAGATGAGCGCCAGCCCCTCGGACACGAGGTCGATGACGTTGGCGGGCGGCGCAGGCGGTGCGGCCAGAAGGGCCGCGATCTTGGGCGTCGCGGCAGCGCCCTCGTCCGACCAGCCGGCGCGGTCGCGTATGTCGATGCAGGCCGGCGCGGAGGTGCCGAGGTCTTCGGCCAGCGCGACGAAGGTCGCGGCCTCCTGGCGGCAGGCGACGATCACGCCATCCTCGCCGAGCAAGGCAGCCGCGGCACGGTCGATCTGATGCGTGCATAGGCCGGTCGCGACGGAAGGGCACGACAGCCCGGTCGCAGTGGCAATCGCGTCGCGGTCGAGCCGCTGCGTGCCGCCGCAGTCGCAGAGCAGGAGCTTCCGCGTCATCAGACCTCCCTTGGCGATGTCCCCCAACGCCCTTACACAAGGGCGAGCAACGACACTATCCACAGGAGCCACGTCCGTAAAGATGACCGAGGAGCGCCGCTGCATCAGCATGCCTGTCGGCGTCATCGTGCGCCGCAGCCCCGGCGTGACCCGCTGGGCCAAGGTCGTCTGGCGGGCCGTCGGCCTGATCCCGTTCGCCGGACCGGGTGCCTGGCAGGAACTGCGGCGCGACGGGGAGACGGTCGACTACCATGCCGGAACGGCCACGCTGACGCTGTGGCGCACGGATACCGAGGCATACCTGACCGCGCTGAGCGGCCGGCCGCCGAGCCTGTTTGCGGTGCTGCGACCGGGGCCCGAGCGACCGACGCTGCTCACCGTCACCGCCTCAGCCTACGAGGCGCAGGACCACGCCGACAACGGCGAGGACATCGTCGAGCGGCTGGCCATGCCCGAGGGGCTGGAGGCCTGGATCCGCGACTTCGTCGCGCGGAACCATGTCGAGGAGGAGTTCATCAAGCGTCGCCGCAAGGGCATGAGCACCGATGCGCAGGACGGCATCGGGGATGCCCGCGTCAGGCAGGTCGCCGATGTCTACCGCGCGCCCGGCTCGATGCGGGGAGATGGGTCGTGAGCGACGACTTCCTGTCTCGCTGGTCGCGGCGCAAGCGCGATCCAGACGCCGGCCGCGATGAGGCCGCGCCCAGCGACCCCACGCCGCCCGCGCTTGAGGCACTGGAGGGCACAGACGCGGAGATACTGGAGCAACTGGGCCTGAAGCATCCCGAGGAGATGGGCGCCGGCGACGATTTTGCGGCGTTCCTGAGGTCGGCCGTTCCGCAGCATCTCAAGACCATGGCTCTGCGGCGGCTGTGGCGCAGCAACCCGACGCTGGCGTGTCTCGACGGCCTCAACGACTATGACACTGACTATACCGGGGCAGGGGTCGCACCGGGCACCCTCAAGACGTCCTACGAAGTCGGGCGCGGGATCCTGAAGCGGATCGCGGAGGTCGCCGAGCCGGTGCCGGAAGAGACGGCGGAGGCATTGAGCGCGCCGGTCAAGGCACCGCCCGAGATTGTCGCGGCCGACGATGACACGCGCGCGGGAGCTGCAGACGGCGACACTCGCGCACGCGTTCCAGACGGCCCGGCGGCGGCGGAGCGGGCGACGCGCCGGCGCATGGTTTTCCGCTCGGAGGGGTGAGGTGCCGCGGGGGTTGAGTCGGCTGCGACCTTTTCCCCCTTTCACTCGGTCTGTCTCGGCGCTAGCGTCGAAATGTATACCGACAACGGCTAGAACGTCGGCATACCGGGGAGCCATTTGCACGCAGCATCAGAAATGTCGACCGCATCGGAGGAAGAAGCGCTTCGCGCTGACCTCTACGACTTCCTGTCGGCGCTGCTCGCCCGGCCACCATCCGCCTCGTTGCTCGAGCGCGCCGCCGCCCTGTCGGCGGAGGATTCGACCGAACTCGGCGCTGCGATCCACGCCCTGTCCCGGGTTGCCGCGAAGACGAGCGATCGTGCCGCACGGTCGGAATACGACCGCCTGTTCGTCGGCCTCGGTCGCGGCGAACTGGTGCCGTACGCCAGCTACTACATGACCGGTTTCCTGCACGAAAAGCCGCTGGCGGTCCTGCGGGACGACATGCGGCGCCTCGGCATCCGCCGGGAGGATGCCGTGCGGGAGCCCGAGGACGGCATCGCCTCCTTATGCGAGATGATGGGCGGGCTGATCCGCGGTCGCTTTGGCGCACCCCTCGACCTCGCGGGCCAGAGGGACTTCTTCGCCCGGCATCTCGCGCCTTGGGCGAGCCATTTCTTCACCGACCTCGAGCGGGCCAAGGGCTCGCTGCTCTACGCGCCGGTCGGCGCCGTGGGGCGGGTCTTCATGCAGATCGAGAAGGACGCCTTCAGATTGGCGGGAGGAGCAGCGCGATGAGCGAAGAACGTGACGTGGATGCAAAGCGGCGCGGGTTTCTGAAACTCGCCTCGCTGGCAGCGCCCGCCGCGGCGGTTTCGGCAGCCGGCGGAGGGGAGGCCGCCGCCGAGACCGAGCCGACGGGCAACGGGCTCCGCAAGACGGAGCATGTGCGGAAGTACTTCGAGACGGCGCGGTTCTGAGGGAGGCGGAAGTCGATGCTTAGGAAAAAGACGAACAGCGCGCCCCGGACCCGTGACAGCGGCCTGCTGGCGCGGGCGGCAGAGGCGAAGGTGGACCGGCGTGCGTTCCTGCGCGGCTCGGGCCTCGCCGTCGGCGGGCTGGCCGCGGTCGGCGCGATGGGCGGGACGGTCCGCCGCGCCGAGGCGCAGGAGGCGGTGGGAGATATCACGCAGATCAAGTCGGTCTGCACCCACTGCTCGGTCGGATGCACGGTCATCGCCGAGGTCCAGAACGGTGTCTGGATGGGGCAGGAGCCCGGCTGGGACAGCCCGTTCAACCTGGGCGCCCACTGCGCAAAGGGCGCGTCGGTGCGCGAGCACGCGCACGGCGAGCGGCGGCTGAAATACCCGATGAAGCTCGTCGGCGGCGAGTGGCAACGCACCGACTGGGCGACCGCGATCAACGAGATCGGCGACCAGATGCTGCAGATCCGCGAGGAGAGCGGGCCGGACAGCGTCTACTGGCTGGGCTCGGCCAAGCACTCGAACGAACAGGCGTACCTGTTCCGCAAGTTCGCGGCCTACTGGGGGACGAACAACGTCGACCACCAGGCGCGGATCTGCCACTCCACCACGGTCGCGGGGGTTGCGAACACGTGGGGCTACGGCGCCATGACCAACTCCTACAACGACATCCACAACTCCAAGCTGATCTTCATCATCGGCGGTAACCCTGCCGAGGCGCATCCGGTCAGCCTGCTGCACGTGCTGAAGGCCAAGGAGGAGAACAACGCGCCGCTGATCGTCTGCGACCCGCGTTTCACACGTACTGCGGCGCACGCCGACGAGTTCGTGCGGATGCGCCCCGGCAGCGACGTGGCGCTGGTCTGGGGCATCCTCTGGCACATCTTCGAGAATGGCTGGGAGGACCAGGAGTTCATCCAGCAGCGCGTCTGGGGAATGGATGACATCCGCGCCGAGGTCGCGAACTGGACGCCGGACGAGGTCGAGAACGTCACCGGCGTGCCCGAAGGCCAGGTGCGCCGTGTTGCGCAGCTCCTGGCGTCGAACAAGCCAGGCACGGTGATCTGGTGCATGGGCGGCACCCAGCACACCAACGGCAACAACAACACCCGGGCGTACTGTGTCCTGCAGCTCGCGCTTGGCAACATGGGCAAGGCCGGCGGCGGCACGAACATCTTCCGCGGCCACGACAACGTGCAGGGCGCAACAGACCTCGGCGTTCTCGCCGACACTCTGCCGGGCTACTACGGCCTGACCGACGGGTCGTGGGCGCATTGGGCGCGGGTCTGGAACGAGGACCTCGACTGGCTCCGCAGCCGCTTCGCGGTGATGCCCGGCGCCGGTGTCGACGGCGCCGACCGGATGATGATCAACGAGACCGGCATCCCCGTCTCGCGCTGGATCGACGGCGTGCTGGAGGAGGCCGAGAACATCGACCAGCCCGACAACACGCGGGCGATGGTACTCTGGGGCCACGCGCCGAATAGCCAGACGCGCATGGTCGAGATGAAGGAGGCGATGGAGAAGCTCGACCTGATGGTCGTGGTCGATCCGTACCCGACCGTCTCGGCGATCCTGCAGGACCGGACCGACGGCGTATACCTGCTGCCCGCCTGCACGCAGTTCGAGACGTATGGCTCGGTCACCGCGTCGAACCGGTCGCTGCAATGGCGCGAGAAGGTCGTGGATCCGATCTTCGAGAGCCTGCCGGATCACACGATCATCAAGCTCTTCTCCGACAAGTTCGGCTTCTCCGACCGAATGTTCCGCAACATCGAGGTCAACGGCGACGAGCCGCTGGTCGAGGACCTGACCCGCGAGTACAACCGCGGCATGTGGACCATCGGCTATACCGGCCAGTCGCCGGAGCGGATGCGCCTCCACATGGAGAACCAGCACACCTTCGACCGCACGACGCTGCGGGCGAACGGCGGTCCGGCCGACGGCGACTACTATGGCCTGCCGTGGCCGAGCTGGGGTACCCCCGAGATGAACCACCCCGGCAGCCCGAATCTCTATGACGTTTCGGTTCCGGTGGCCGAGGGCGGCATGGGCTTCCGGGCACGCTTTGGGGTCGAGCGCGACGGCGAAAACCTGCTCGCCGAGGGCTCCTGGCCCGTCGGCTCGGAGATCGAGGACGGCTACCCCGAGTTCACCATGGCGATGCTGCAGGAGCTCGGCTGGGACGGCGACCTGACACCGTACGAGCGGCGGATGATCGAGTACGTCTCCGGCCACATCGCGGAGCGTCCATCGGTCGATGATTCCGAGGTCGGCGAGCAGTCGCAGACGGGGCCGTACCCGACCGACTACAAGGATGCGGTTGGCGAGGTGAACTGGAAAACCGACCTGTCGGGCGGCATCCAGCGCGTCGCGATCGCTCATGGCTGCGCCCCCTACGGCAACGCCAAGGCGCGGGCCGTGGTCTGGACCTTCCCGGACCCGGTGCCGCTGCACCGCGAGCCGCTCTATACCAACCGCCGGGATCTGGTGGAGAAGTACCCGACCTACGATGACAAGAAGTTCTGGCGGGTGCCGACGCTCTACGCCTCGATCCAGAAGAACGACTTCAGCCAGGATTATCCGATCATCCTCACCTCCGGCCGCCTGGTCGAGTACGAGGGTGGCGGCGACGAGACCCGGTCCAACCCGTGGCTCGCCGAGCTCCAGCAGGAGATGTTCATCGAGGTGAACCCCCGCGATGCCAACAACCTGAGCGTCCAGGACGGATCGCAGGTCTGGGTCGAGGGGCCGGAGGGCGGCAAGGTTCTGGTCGCCGCGATGGTGACGGAGCGGGTCGCGCCGGGCGTCGCCTTCATGCCGTTCCACTTCGGCGGCTGGTTCCAGGGCGAGGACCGCAGGTACAAGTACCCCGAGGGGGCCGACCCCATCGTGCTCGGGGAATCGACGAACACCGCGCAGACCTACGGCTACGACTCGGTCACCCAGATGCAGGAGACCAAGGCCACGCTCTGCAAGATCTGGGCTGCGTGAGGGAGGATTAGGACATGGCGAGAGCAAAGTTTCTCTGCGACGCCGAGCGCTGCATCGAGTGCAACGCCTGCGTGACCGCCTGCAAGAACGAGCACGAGGTCCCCTGGGGCATCAACCGCCGCCGGGTGGTGACCATCCAGGACGGGACGCCCGGCGAGCGGTCGATCTCGGTCGCGTGCATGCACTGCTCCGACGCGCCCTGCGCGGCGGTCTGCCCGGTCGACTGCTTCTACAACACGCCCGACGGGGTGGTCCTGCATTCCAAGGACCTGTGCATCGGCTGCGGCTACTGCTTTTACGCGTGCCCGTTCGGCGCGCCGCAATATCCGCAGGCCGGCAACTTCGGAAGCCGCGGCAAGATGGACAAGTGCACCTTCTGCAACGGCGGCCCCGAGGAGGACATGTCGACGGTCGAGTTCCAGAAGTACGGCCGCAACCGGATCGCCGAGGGCAAGCTGCCGATCTGCGCAGAGATGTGCTCGACCAAGGCCCTGCTCGCCGGTGACGGCGACGACGTGTCGGACGTCTATCGCGAGCGCGTCGTGGCCCGCGGCTTCGGCTCGGGCGCCTGGGGCTGGGGCACCGCCTACGGCGACCAGGCCAACTAGGGCCCGCGCGCGGAGAGGGAGGAAGACCAATGCGGCTCGTGCTTTACGCCCTGCTGGCGACGCTTTTCGTCGTGGCCACTGACGCTCAGGCGCAATCGGTGCGCCCGCCGGAGGACGCCGCCGGCGCGGTGGAGCAGGGCGGCGGCATGGACACGCTCGAGGACATCCTGGCCCGGCAGCGCGGCGAGGGCACCGAGAGGGATCGCCGTCCGGCACCCAGCCTCGGCACGACCGCCGCCGACAATGCGGCGCAGCTTGGCGTGCAATTGAGCGGTGGCAACACCAACCGCGAGATCTGGGAGGAGGTGCGCTTCGGCGGCCAGAGCGTGACCTCGTCGGCCCATGGTCCGGGGTCGAAAGTCCTCGTACAGAGCGGCGGCATGGAGTGGCTGCAGCTGCGCGAGGGGCCGTTGCGCACCTATGGCGGCTGGTTCCTGGTCGCCGTCGTGATCATTCTAGCCGCGTTCTATCTCATCCGCGGGCGCATCCGCATCGACCACGGCCGTGCCGGCTGGACGATCGTTCGCTTCCGGGCGGTGGAGCGGTTCGCGCACTGGCTGCTGGCCGTCTCGTTCCTCATCCTGGCGTTCACGGGTCTGTTCGTGCTCTTCGGACGCAACGGGTTGATGGGCTGGATGGGGCAGGAGGCTTACGCCAGCAGCGCGATCGTGACGAAGTGGGTGCACGACAATGTTTCGTGGGCCTTCATGGTGGCGCTGGTGATGGTCTTCGTCTTCTGGGTCGTCCACAACCTGCCCAGCCGGACCGACCTTGCCTGGATCCGTCATGGCGGCGGCTTCTTCGGCGGCGAGCATCCTCCTTCAAAAAAGTTCAACCTCGGGCAGAAGCTGATCTTCTGGTCGGTCATCGTGTTCGGCGCCTCGATCTCCGCGTCTGGTCTTTCCTTGCTCTTCCCGCACGAACTGCCGATGTTCGCCAAGACCTTCGGCGCCATGAACAACCTTGGCATTCCGTCGCTGCTGGGGCGCGAGGCGTTTCCGACGGAGTTGAGCCCGCAGGGCGAGATGCAACTCGCACAGCTCTGGCATTCGATCGTCGCCTTCGTCCTGATGGGCATCATCATCGCGCACATCTACATCGGGTCGATCGGCATGGAGGGGGCGTTCCAGGCGATGGGAAGCGGTCGTGTGGACGCCAACTGGGCGCGTGAACATCATTCGCTGTGGGCCGAGAAGAAGATCGCCGACGACAAGAGGCCGCGCGAGACCTCGACAGGCGCGAGTGCGACACCGGCGGAGTAGGGTGCTCCGAACGGCGCTCGCGCTGGTCCTCGTCGCCGCGCCCGTCAACGCGCAACGGCTCGAGGGGCACGGTGGTCCCGTGATGGACATTGCCGTCGCGGACGACACCATCCTCACGGCGAGTTTCGATTATTCGGTGGGGCTGTGGCGAGACGGCAGTCCGACCTGGCTCGAAGGGCACCGCGCCTCGGTCAACACGGTGATCTTCCTGCCGCAGGGCCAAGCCGCCTCCGGCGGCGACGACTTCACCGTGATCCTGTGGGATCTCGCGAGCGGCAGTGTCCGCAGCAGGCTGCAGGGCCATGCCGGAAAGGTCATGGACCTCGCCGTGGCGCCGGATGGCCGCACGCTCGCATCGGCGAGTTGGGATGGCACCGTCCGGCTGTGGGATTTGCAGACGGGGCAGATGCTCGCAACGCTCGACGATCACGACGGTGCGGTGAACGCGATTGCTTGGTCGGGCGACACGCTCTTCACCGCCTCTGCGGACGGCACGATTGTCGAGCGCGACGCCGAGGGCGTGCCGCGCCGGACGCTGGTGCGGCACGGCTTTGGCGTCAATCGCCTCCTCTCGGGCGACGGGTGGCTTGCCTACGGCGCAGTCGACGGCGGCACCAAGATCGTGAGCATCGAAACGGGCGAGGTGATCGCCGATCTGAGCGCTGGCCGCCGCCCGATCCTCGCCTTCGCCGCCGCGCCCGGCCTAATTGCGGTCGGCGACGGAGAGGGGCACATCATGGTCGTCGAGACGGAAGGCTGGACGGTGCTGCGCGACTTCCGCGCCGCGCTGAACGGCCCGATCTGGGCGCTCGCCTTCGCCGACGACGGCACGTCGCTCATCGCCGGTGGCATCGACGACGCTGCGGTCGTCTGGCCGATTTCGGGGGAAGGGCCGCTCATCGCCGCCGAGGAACGGCAGTTCCAGACGGACCCCGACGAGGTGGGCAACGGTGAACGGCAGTTCCTGCGCAAGTGCTCCGTCTGCCACGCGCTGACGCCCGACGGGGCGCGGCGGGCTGGGCCGACACTGCACGGCCTGTTCGGGCGGCGCGCCGGGTCGGTCGAAGGCTACGCCTATTCCACCGCGATGGGTGAAAGCGATATCGTGTGGACAGCCGAGACGATCGACCGTCTTTTCGACCTTGGGCCTGATCACTACACTCCGGGCAGCAAGATGCCGATGCAGCGCATCACGTCGCCCGAGGACCGGGCTGACCTGATCGCGTTCCTGCGACGGGAAACGAAAGTGCAGGGAGAGCCGTAGATGAAGTCCTTCGTCCTCGCGTGCGCCGCGATCGCATTGATCACCGTCGGGGCGCACTACACCCTCGACAGGTCGGGCTTCAGCGCGGCCGAGCGAACGGCGCAGCCGGCGAGCGTAAGGCTGGACTGAGCCCAGACCTATTCTCTTGCGAGGTGGTCGAGGCTAGGTAGCGCGACAGCGTCATTAGAAGAGTAGCCATGGCCAAGGACCCATACGAGACACTCGGCCTTTCCAAGACCGCGACCGAGGACGAGATCAAGAAGGCGTACCGCAAGCTGGTCCGCGCCTCGCATCCGGACATCAACCCCGACGATGCCACGGCCGAAGCGCGGTTCAAGGACGTCTCGGCCGCCTACGATATCCTGAAGGACCCCGAGACGCGCGCCCGCTTCGACCGGGGCGAGATCGACGCCAGCGGCCAGGAGCGTCCGGAGCGGCCCTTCTATCGTCAATATGCCGGGCGGGCGGACAATCCCTATCAGTCCGGTCGCTTCGACGCGGATTTCGACGATCCCGGCGACATCTTCGCGGAATTCCTGCGCCGCGGACGCGGCGAAGGGGGGCAAGGTTTCTCGGCCCGCGGCCCGGACCGCAGGTATCATCTCGAGGTCCCGTTCCTCGATGCCGCGCGGGGCGCGAAAAGCCGGATCACCCTGCCTGACGGATCCGCGCTGGAGGTGTCGATCCCCGCCGGCACGACGGATGGTCAGGCGCTGCGGCTGCGCGGCAAGGGCGGTGCGGGATTGGGTGGAGGCCCGAGCGGCGACGCGCTGATCACCGTTTCGGTAGGCGAGCATCCCGTCTTTCGCCGCGAGGGAGACGACATTCACGTGACATTGCCGATCTCGATCGACGAGGCGGTGCTGGGCGGCAAGGTCACCGCGCCGACGATCGACGGCCCGGTCAGCGTCACCATTCCGCCGGGCGCGAGCGGTGGCCGAACCCTGCGCCTCAAGGGTCGCGGCACCGGACGGAGCGGCAAGCGTGGCGACCAGCTTGTGGAACTGCGGGTCGTTCTGCCGGAGACGGTCGATCCGGACCTGAAAGCGTTCATGGAGGAGTGGCGCAAGAGCCGCCGATACGACCCGAGGAAGGGAATGGAGTGATGCCCGACATCTATTCCGAGGACGAGACCATTGCGGCTGTCCACCGCCTGACCCGCACCAGGCTCAGCGCCTTCGTCTCGGCAGAGGCCATTCGCCCCGTTCGCGGACCGGTCGGCGCCTGCTACACCCGCGTCGACATCGCCCGGCTGGAGCTGCTTTGCGACCTGACGGAGGGGTTCGAGCTCGAGGACGACGCGCTGGGTCTCGTCGTGGCGCTGGTCGACCAGCTGCACGCCGCGCGCGCCGATCTTGCCGCGTTGATGCGTGCGATTTCGCAGGAGCCGCCGGAGACCCGGCGTCGCCTCGCAGATGCGTTGACCAGGTCTTGACTGCGGCTCCGTCTTTGCCTCGAATCTGAGCGTCAGTTGAGCATCTTTCGAGGAGGGTGCGAAGCGGGATTGCGGTGGTCTGGCACCCTTCCTAGCATCGGCCTGATCATCGAGGAGAAGCCGTGCTCGACCAGGGTGCGATCACAGTGCATCAGCGGGTCGTGGGCCGGGCCGAGGTATCGGTCCGACGCAAGCGCGAGGCGACGGTGCTGGACCGGTTGTTCCAGTCGGGGTCGGCCAAGGCAATGCTGCCGCGCGTTCACGATGCGACGCCAGAGGTCGTGTTCCTGAACACCGCCGGCGGCCTGACCGGCGGTGACGTCCTGGACTATCGGCTGGACGTCGGAGCGGGAGCCGCAGCGGTGGCGACGACCCAGACGGCCGAGCGTGTCTACGACTGCGCAGGAGGCGTCGCCCGCGTCGGAGCCGAGTTCCGCGTCGGGTCAGGCGGCCGGCTCGATTGGCTGCCGCAGGAGACCATCTTCTACGATGGCGCCGCGCTCCAGCGCCTGACTCGGGTCATCCTCACCAAGGATGCGGAGTGCCTCGCCCTCGAAGTATTGGCATTCGGACGGCAGGCGATGGGGGAGCGCGTCCGGGCGCTCAACCTGGCCGACCGGCGGGAGATCTGGCGCGATGGGCGCCCGGTCGCCTTGGACCCGCTGCGGCTGTCGTCGGCTCACCTCGTCGATCGCCCAGGGCTGCTGCGCGGTGCCAAGGCCATGGCGAGCCTGGCGTTCGTCGGCAGGGGGGCGGAGGACGCAGCGCGGGTGATCGCCGCAGTCGCGGTCGACGGCGTCGAGGCCGGCACGAGCGGTTGGGACGGTCGGCTGACGCTGCGGGCTTTCGCCGGCGATACGATGCCGCTTCGCCGCTATGTTGTCGCGGTGCTGGCGCAGCTGCGCCGCCGCCCGCCGCCGCGCGTATGGCAAGCATGATCCGAAGCAAGGAGGCACGATGAATCTCAGCCCGCGCGAGAAGGACAAGCTGCTCGTCAGCGTCGCCGCGATGGTGGCGCGCGGCCGGCTGGGCCGGGGCGTCAAGCTGAACCACCCCGAGGCGATCGCGCTAATTACCGACTTCGTCGTCGAGGGGGCGCGGGACGGCCGCAGCGTTGCCGACCTGATGGAAGCGGGTGCGCACGTCGTGGCGGCCGAGCAGTGCATGGAGGGCGTTCCGGAAATGATTCCCGACGTCCAGGTCGAGGCGACATTTCCCGACGGCACGAAACTCGTGACCGTCCATCATCCGATCCGGTGATGCGACCACGGGGCGATACGGTCGGCTTTCCATGATGCGCGACGAATTCATGCAAAAGAAGGGCTTGCTCCTGCGCCACTCGCTGCTCACGGCCTTCTGTCCTTTCGGCGGGCTCTCCGGGAATGTCTGACCCTGCCAGGAACGGCGCCAGCTCCGGCATTGCATCGCTCGTCCGGGCGTATGCTCTTGCAGCCCGCGCGCATGCCGACCAGGCACGCAAGGGCGATCTCGGCATCCCCTACGTCAATCATTGCTGCGAGGTCGCCGAGCTTCTGGCCTGCGCCGGTTCTCCGGAGGAGACCTTGATTGCGGCGGTTCTCCACGACGTCGTCGAAGACAGCGAAACGACGATTGCCGAGATCGAAGCGGCGTTCGGGCCCATCGTGGCCGAGCGCGTCGCGGGGATGACGGACGACCCGGCGTGGGAAGCGCTGCCAAGGCGTGAGCGCAAGCTTCATCAGGCCCAGCACATGGAGCACGCGCATGTGGAGGTCAGACGCATCAAGATCGCCGACCAGACCTCGAACGTGCGCGATATTGCGCGGGAGCCCGAGGCGTGGGATGCCGAGGATGCGGTGGAGTACCTCGAGGGCGCGGAAATGGTCGTTGCCGCTTGCCGCGGCGCCGACGCGACGCTGGAGGCCGCTTTCGACACCGCGTTGGCAGAAGCGATGGCAAAGATCGGAGGCAAGAAATGATACCCGGTGAGATCGTCACGCCCGACGCTGACATCGTCCTGAACGACGGCCTCAAGGCGATCACTCTCGTCGTCGCCAACACGGGAGACCGGCCGGTCCAGGTCGGCAGCCACTACCACTTCGCCGAGACGAACCCGGCCCTCGACTTCGACAGGGCCGCCGCGCGGGGATTCAGGTTGGACATCGCGGCCGGCACCGCGGTGCGGTTCGAACCCGGCCAGCGGCGGGAGGTGCGCCTCGTGCCCTATCGTGGCGACCGCAGAATATTTGGATTCAACAGCGACGTCATGGGGAACCTCTGAAGGGGCTTTCTGCGTTGCAGCATCGGCGCTATGCAGGCGCAGAGCAGCAATGGAATCAGAAATGGCACGGCAAGCGTCTCCACTGGATATCTGGCGCGGCAGCGTCGAACTCACGAGCTTGATGGTCGAGACGCAGATGGTCATGGCCTATCGCGTAATGGGCATGGCCGGGCTATGGGCCGTGGCCCCCGGCGAGAACAAGCGCATGGTCGCCGAAAAGGGCCCCGCCTTCGCCGCCGCAGCAATGGCCGCGTCTCGTGCCGCGATGGCGGGCCATCGGCCCGATCAGATCATGAATGCTTGGGTCCGGCCGCTGCGCCGCAAGACCCGCTCCAATGCGCGCCGCCTCGGGCGGCTCGGCTGACATCCGTATAGGGCCAGCCTTTCAAAACTGCCCCGGAACATGAAAAGGACGAAACCATGACCGCGATCGATATTCAGATGCAGATGTGGCGATCCAATCTGGAACTCTGGCAGCGCCTGTTCGAGAACCAGATGTCGCTGGCGAAGAGCATGATGGACATCTCCAACGCCTGGACATGGCAAGCGATCGACGCCGCCGGTACCGCGACCGAGGCCGAGAAGGCCGCGGCAGATGACGATGCGGGGACGGTCTCGACCTTCGCGAGAGAGTCCGCGACGGATGCAAAGAAGGCCGTCCGCCGCACGTCCGCCGCTTCCCGCAAGCAGGTGGAGGCGGTCGAGGACGTCACCGACGCCACCGAAGACGCCGCCGAGAAGATGACGGACAGCACCGTGACCAAAGCTGCGGAGGCGACGGACGCCGCGGCCGAGACTGCGAAGGAGTCGGCCGAAGCGACGTCCGAAGCAACGAAAGACGCGGCCACGGCGACCACCGAGGCGGCGAAGGACACTGGTGCGGCGTCGACCAAGGCGGCGAAGGACACAGCCGAGGCCACGGCAGAGGGAACCAAGCCGGCGCCGCGTGGCAAGACGGCGGCAGCGCGTCGGTCGACGTCAAAGACGACAACTTCCCGTGGCTCGACCCGCGCGACCACCACGAAGTCCGGCACCTCCGGCCGGTCGCGCCGCAAGCCATCCTGATCCTTCCTGCTCCCCGAGCTTGATGCGGGCGGCCCATCGTGGCCGCCCGTTCCTTTGCAGGGCGCGTAGGCTGCGCATTTGCTGGGCGATCCGGCGCTTCTCGAGACCGACCGGGTGCGCGGATGCTTGCGCACCTTCGGCCGTGCCGCCTACCGTCGAGCGAAATGTGCCGGTGCGCCCGGCAGCTCGCTCGAGGAGCCAGTGCCATGCCCGCCACGATCAGCCGTGCCGCCTATGCCGACATGTATGGCCCGACGACTGGGGACCGGGTGCGGCTCGCCGATACCGAGCTCTGGATCGAGGTCGAACGTGACCTGACGACCTACGGCGAGGAGGTGAAGTTTGGCGGCGGCAAGGTCATCCGCGACGGCATGGGTCAGTCGCAGGCGACGCGAGCGGAGGGTGCGGTCGACACCGTCATCACCAACGCTCTGATCGTCGACGCAACCGGCATCTACAAGGCGGACGTCGGGTTGCGGGACGGCCGCATCCACAAGATCGGCAAGGCGGGGAATCCTGATACCCAGCCCGGCGTCGACATCGTGATCGGCCCGGGGACGGAGGCTATCGCGGCCGAGGGCAAGATCCTGACGGCCGGCGCCTTCGACGCGCATATCCACTTCATCTGTCCCCAGCAGATTGAGGATGCGCTGCATTCGGGCGTTACCACCATGCTCGGCGGCGGTACGGGGCCGGCACACGGCACGCTGGCCACGACCTGCACGCCGGGCCCTTGGCACATCGCGCGGATGATCCAGGCGACGGAAAGCGTGCCCATGAACCTGGGCTTCTCGGGCAAGGGCAACGCCTCGCGCCCGGACGCGCTGCACGAGATGGTGCGCGCCGGCGCCTGCGCCCTGAAGCTGCACGAGGACTGGGGCACGACCCCCGCCGCCATCGACTGCTGCCTCACCGTCGCCGACGAGATGGACGTCCAGGTGATGATCCACACCGACACGCTGAACGAGAGCGGTTTCGTAGAGAACACCATCGCCGCGATGAAGGGGCGCACCATCCACGCCTTCCACACCGAGGGGGCAGGTGGCGGCCACGCGCCCGACATCATCAAGGTCTGCGGTCTGCCACACGTCATCCCGTCGAGCACCAACCCGACGCGGCCCTACACGGTGAACACTATCGAGGAGCATCTCGACATGCTGATGGTCTGCCATCACCTGTCGAAGTCGATCCCCGAGGACGTTTCGTTCGCCGAGAGCCGCATCCGTCGCGAGACGATCGCGGCCGAGGACATCCTGCACGACCTCGGCGCCTTCTCGATCATCGCGTCCGACAGCCAGGCCATGGGGCGCGTCGGCGAGGTGCTGATCCGCACCTGGCAGACTGCGGACAAGATGAAGCGCCAGCGCGGGCGATTGCCGGGCGAGCAGGGCGACAACGACAATCTTCGCGTCCGCCGCTACATCGCCAAGTATACGATCAACCCGGCCATCGCTCAGGGGATGTCGACGGAGATCGGCAGTATCGAAGAGGGCAAGCGCGCCGACCTTTGCCTCTGGAAGCCCGCGTTTTTCGGCGTTAAGCCCGAGATGGTTCTCATCGGCGGCTCCATCGCTTGCGCGCAGATGGGCGACCCGAACGCCTCGATCCCGACGCCGCAGCCGGTCTACTCGCGGCCGATGTTCGGCGCGATGGGGCGGGCGGTGACGGAGAGCTGCGTGACGTTCGTCAGCCGCGACTTCACCGGTCTGGACCTTTCCCGTGCCTGCGTGCCGGTCTCGAACACCCGTGGCATCGGCAAGGCCGACATGGTGCTGAACGACGCGACCCCGGAGATCGATGTGAATCCCGAGACCTACGAGGTCCGCGCCGACGGTGAGTTGCTGACCTGCCCGCCGGCCGAGGTGCTGCCGATGGCGCAGCGTTACTTCCTGTTCTGAGGGTGGCCGGCCGGCGGAACGTCGTGCGCTTCCCGCTGACTGCAAGGCGGCTATTCCGATACCCCACTGGCCGCGGACCAGGAACGAGCCCAGCTACACCGCAGGGAGGAAGCCAAACCGCAAGGAGGTTTCCATGCAGACGACCGCACGACATTCGGACACGAACGACCGCCAACTCGCCGCCGAGTTCGACAGGTTCTTCGCCCGGCTTGGCCAGGGGATCAACGCGTATCTCGAGCGGCTCTCTCGTGTCGAAGAGGTCAACCGGCTCAACGCCATGAGCGACGCGCAATTGCGCAAGATCGGACTCCGGCGCGAGGATATCGTTCGTCACGTCTTCCGCGACAAGTTCCACGCCTGACGCGGGCCGCCGTCGCGCCGGCCGAACAGGCACGCGCGCCGGCGGCCGCTTCAACCAGTCGATCCGCGCATTGCGCTGGTTCTCTGGTATGGTCATGCAGTCGCGGCTAGGCTCGGCGCATGATGAGAGTTTTGACACTCGTGCTGCTGACCGCCGCGTGCAGCACCGCTCCACCGCCCCCGTCCCCGGCCACGATCGCGCGGGCCGGCGATGTCGCCGGATGCACCCGGATCGGCACGATGACGGGCGTACCGGGCGTCTACGGCATCTTCGCGGCTCAGGGCATCGCCGATGCGCGCCGCGTCGTTCTCGATGGTGCGGTGGAAATGGGCGCGAACACCGTCGTCTTCGACCCCGTGGAGCCTGGGACGACGGTGACGCGTGTGACTGCCGCCACCTACCGATGCTGATGCGTCAGAAAACGCCCTTCTGCTTTGCCGTGTGGGTGGCGATGACGTCCATCAGCGCGGGCGACAGCGCATCGTAGGGCGGCAGGCCGAGTTCGGTCAGCCGCGCGCGGATCGCCGGCATCTGGTCGGGCGGCGTTCCCGACTCGATGATGGACGAGACGAAGGCAGCAAACTCGGGCGGCGACCATCCCTCCTCGCTCGAAAGCTCGGTGTGCACGAAGTCGAGGCCGTGGAACGGATGCCCGGTATTCTCGATCCGGCCGAACATGTGGACGCCGCATTCCTTGCAGGCATGCCGCTGGATCGCGGCGTCCTGGTCCACGATCTCCAGCTTTTCCCCGTGCTCGAGAACGTCGACGCGGTCGCGGCCGACAACCGCGATCTGCGAGAACACGGCACCGTGGGGCTTCCAGCACTTGGTGCAGCCGCAGACGTGGTTGTGCGCCGTCTGCGCCGACACCCTGACCTTCACCGGGTTGGTCTTGCAATGGCAGGTCAGGATTCCGCCGGAGAAGTTGGCGCTCGCGGACGGAAAGCCGTTGTCGACGGCGGGGTGGATCTTGACGGTCGAGTGCGGGGGAGCGCCGCCGCTCTCCTCCTTGCCGCCCCCGAAAAGTCCTGAAAGTATCGACATATCTCCCTCTCCCTGAGCTATTTCTTTGCGGCAGAATGACGCGACTCGACCCTTGCGGCAAGGAGCCTTGCGTCGCGTCGGTCATTCGGTAGTCATGCGACGCAGCAGAGAGGGCGGAATGACGGCTTTCAGGACGGAGAAGGTGATGCGCAGGGGCGGCTGGAGCGGTCCGCCCGACGATCGCGTCTCGCTCGACTACGAAGGAAGGTTCCTGCGCCGCAAGCGCCTGCGGGCTGAAGGCGGCACCGACTTCCTGATCGACCTCTCCGAGGTCACGAGCCTTGATGACGGGGACGCGTTCGCCCTCGACGACGGGCGTCTGGTGGAGGTCGCGGCGGCCGACGAGCCCTTGCTCGAGGTTCGGGGCGACCTGCCACGGCTCGCTTGGCACATCGGCAATCGTCACACGCCATGCGAGATCCGTGCCGACTGGCTGATCATCCGTCGGGACCACGTGTTGGCGGACATGCTCCGCCGTCTGGGCGCCGATCTGGCGGAGACGGACGGGCCGTTTCGGCCCGAGGGCGGCGCCTACGGGCTTGGACGGACGCACGGGCACGCGCACTGATGGATCTGTTCGCGCCGGAGAACCGCGACAAGACCGCCCGCCATCGCCGGATCTGGGCGCTCTACGAGATCGCCTACACGGCCGTGGACTTCAGCGCAGCGGCCTGTTTCGTCGTCGGATCGGTCCTCTTCTTCCGCGAGAGCCTGCAGACGGCGGGGACCTGGCTGTTCCTGATCGGCTCGATCCTCTTTGCGGCGAAGCCCACGATCCGGCTCCTGCGCGAGATCAAGCTGGCGGCGATCGGCGACTACGAGGACCTCGAGCAGCGCTGATGGACGATGCGTTCCTGACACTCGCCCAGTGGCTGTCGCCGGCCTTCCCAGTGGGCGGCTTCGCGTACTCCCACGGTCTGGAGTGGGCGGTCGCCAGCGGCGATATCGCCTCTGCCGACGAGGTCGAGGCCTGGGTCGCCGACGTCCTGCGCGACGGCACGGGGGCCGCCGACGCGGCGCTGCTTTGCGCTGCCATGGCGCCGGACGCCGAGTGCGACGCACTGGACGCGCTGGCGCGCGCACTCTGCCCGGCGGAGGAGCGGTGGGTCGAGACACGCGACCAGGGCGCCGCCTTCGCGGCGGCGGTGAACGCCACGATGGGCAGCGACGAGTTGCCGGTGGCCCTGCCGGTAGCCGTCGGCCGCGCGGCTGGGCGTTTCGGCCTGTCGCCGAAGCTGGTCGCAGGCCTCTACCTGCAGACCTTCGCGACCAACGTCGTGCTTGCAGCGGTGCGCTTCATCCCGCTCGGCGCGGGTGAGGGGCAGCGGATCATCGGCCGGCTGCGCCCGGTCTGCCTCGCGGTTGCGGAGCGCGCGGCACGAACGCCGCCGGACCAGATCGCGACCGCCGCACTCGGCGCCGAACTTGCGGCGATGCGCCATGCTGGATTGGAGACGCGGATGTTCCGGACATGAGCGGCCCGCTGCGCGTGGGCATCGGCGGCCCGGTCGGTGCCGGCAAGACGACCCTGACGGAGGGGTTGTGCCGCGCGCTTGCCGGCAAGCTCTCGATGGCGGTCATCACCAACGACATCTACACGCGCGAGGATGCGGAGGCCTTGATGCGCGCGCAGGTCCTGCCGCTCGACCGCATTCGCGGCGTCGAGACGGGCGGGTGTCCGCATACCGCGATCCGCGAGGATGCGTCGATCAATTTAGCCGCCCTGGCGGAGCTGACCGCAGCGCATCGCGACCTGGACCTGGTCCTGATCGAGAGCGGCGGCGACAACCTCGCGGCGACCTTCAGCCCTGAACTCGCGGATCTGACGATCTACGTGATCGATACCGCCGCCGGCCAGGACATCCCGCGAAAGAAGGGGCCAGGCCTCGCCCGCGCCGATCTGCTCGTCGTCAACAAGATCGACCTCGCGCCGCATGTCGGCGTCGATGCCGCGCTGCTGGAGGCGGATGCCCGGTCGTCGCGCAACGGTCGCCCGGTCGTCATGGCGTCGCTCCGCAGCGGACGAGGTCTCGAGGAGATCGCGGCGTTTCTGCGCGAGGAGGGGGGCTTGCTCCCGGCCGGGAGCCTCGTTTCGGGCAGCTAGACCTTCCGCTCTCCGCGCGGTCTCTCGTCCACCGGAGTGATGTCCTTCATGTGCTTTCGCTCCAGATGCCGACGCAGCAACTCGACGTTTCGGCGATTGGACTTGAAAGCCATGTCGAAAAGATCGCCGATCAGCGGGATCGTTCCCAGCAACGCGTCCGAGCCCGTATTGACGAGCATCCGCAGAAAGACGTCGTTCGGAACGCCCAGCGACTTGGCCCGGTAGAGGATGTAGCCCGCGGGAACGAGCGTCGCCGCATCGCCGACGCCCGGTATCAGGCCGATCAGCCCGTCGAGGCCGATGCGGTAGCCGATGACCGGGATCCGGATGGCCGTGTCCATCAGCGCCGCCAGTCGCTCGATTTCCTCGAGCTCCTTGGACTTGCCCGCAGGAAGCTCGACCTTGATGTCTTGATGTCTTGCCATACCGCGGGAAAGCGGCGGCGGGCACGATTGGTTCCGTCAGACGAACGCCTGCAACCCGGTCTGCGCCCGCCCGAGGATCAGCGCGTGCACGTCGTGCGTCCCCTCATAGGTGTTCACCGTTTCCAGGTTCAGCATGTGGCGCATCACCGGGTATTCGTGCGAGATCCCGTTGCCGCCGTGCATGTCCCTCGCCAGCCGCGCGACCTCCAGCGCCTTGCCGCAATTGTTGCGCTTCATCAGGCTGATGAGCTCGGGTGACGCGATGTGTTCGTCCATCATGCGCCCCAGCCTCAGCGCCCCCTGCAGGCCAAGGCCGATCTCGGTCTGCATGTCGGCGAGTTTCTTCTGGAAGAGCTGGTTCTGCGCGATCGGCCGGCCGAACTGCTTGCGTTCCAGCCCGTACTGCAGCGCAGCCTGCCAGCACGCTTCGGCCGCGCCCATCACGCCCCACGAGATGCCGTAGCGGGCGCGATTGAGACACCCGAACGGACCCTTGAGGCCCTGCACGCCCGGCAGCAACGCCTCCTCTCCTACCTCGACGCCGTCCATCACGATCTCGCCGGTGACGGAGGCGCGGAGCGACAGCTTTCCCTCGATCTTCGGTGCCTTCAGGCCGGGCATGCCCTTTTCGAGGACGAAGCCGCGGATCTTGCCTTCGTGCGCCTCGGACTTTGCCCACACGACGAAGACGTCGGCGATGGGCGAATTCGAGATCCACATCTTGGAGCCCGAAAGGCTGAAGCCACCGTCGGTCTTCTTCGCGACCGTCTTCATCGCTGCGGGGTCGGAGCCTGCATCGGGCTCGGTGAGGCCGAAGCAGCCGATAAGATCGCCCGTGGCGAGACCAGGAAGGTACTTCTGCCGCTGCTCCTCCGAGCCGTAGGCGAGGATCGGGTACATCACCAGCGACGACTGGACCGACATCATCGACCGATAGCCGGAATCCACCCGCTCGATTTCGCGCGCGACGAGGCCGTAGGTGACGTAGGTCGAGCCGAGCCCGCCATACTCCTCCGGTACCGTCACGCCGAGCAGCCCCGCCTCACCCATTTCGGCAAAGATCGCAGGCTCCACGGTCTCCTCGGCGAAGGCCTGGCGGACGCGGGGTGCAAGCTTGTCCTGCGCGAAGGCCTGCGCGGCGTCCCGCAGCATCCGCTCGTCCTCGGACAGCTGGCGTTCGAGGGCGAAAGGATCGGCAGACTCGAAACGGGACAGTTCGGGCGCGTCGGCCGTGATGCTGGTGGTCAGGTTCATGTCGGTCACCTCCGCCCCGGGAGATAGTACCAGCGGCGGCGATGAGCAACGAAGCCCGCTTGACCCCGTTGCCGCAAACTGCAGCTTGTCGCAGGCAGAGGGAGACGCCCATGAGCATGCCGGAGTTGATCGATGCGGTGCAGGAGATGCTCGCGGGGCAAGGCTATGTGTGCGGGCGCTCGCTGGCCACGGTGGTGTTCCTGGCGTTGAAGCTGGGCCGGCCGATCTTCCTTGAAGGCGAGGCCGGCGTCGGCAAGACGGAGCTGGCCAAGGCCATCTCGGCGGCGCTGGAGCGGCGCTTGATCCGCTTGCAGTGCTACGAGGGTCTGGACGCCAACTCAGCGGTTTATGAGTGGAACTTCACCGAACAGATGATCGCGATCCGGACCGCCGAGGCAACGGGCGGCGCCGATCGCGATGCGTTGAAGTCGGAGCTTTTCACCGAAGAGTACCTCATCGAGAGGCCGCTGCTGCAGGCGATGCGGCCGCAGCCGGGCGGCGCGCCGGTGCTGCTGATCGACGAGCTGGACCGGACCGATGAGCCGTTCGAAGCCTTTTTGCTGGAGGCACTTAGCGACTTTCAGGTCACGATTCCGGAGCTTGGAACGATCAAGGCGGAGGTGCCGCCGATCGTTATCCTGACCTCGAACCGGACGCGGGAGGTGCATGATGCGCTGAAGCGCAGGTGTCTGTACCACTGGGTCGACTATCCGGATTTCGACAGGGAAATCAGCATCTTGCAGGCGCAGGCGCCGGAGGCGGCGGAGACGCTCAGCCGCGAGGTCGTGGCCTTCGTGCAGCGCCTGCGGAGCGAGGACCTGTTCAAGAAACCCGGCGTCGCGGAGACGATCGACTGGGCCAAGTGCCTGCTTGCATTGGATGTTATCGCCCTGTCGCCGGAGGTGATCGCGGACACGCTTGGTGCGATCCTGAAGTATCAGGACGACATCCAGAAGATTCAGGGCGGCGAGGCCAAGCGCCTTCTCGACGAGGTGAGGGCGGAGTTGGCCCCGGCCTGACTTGTACGTTTCTGTACGTTTCAGACCCCCCTTTTGTACGTTTTCGTACAGAAGCCCGAGGGCTTCCGCCTCTCCCCAACCGGCACCTGGACGTCCCGCTCCCGCCCTGACGTAAGGTCGGCTCCCGACCGATCGTCGCCCACAGGGCGGCCGGCCGCAGTCAACAGGCGAGGCCCCCAACCAAAGTTGCAGGCGGGTGAACCGGCGTCGTGTCCAACTGCAGGTGAGTGGCGTGACGGCCCGGGCCGCCGCAGGTGGGGCGAGGCGCGACGAACCGCGCCGCCAACATACTGCAGGAGAGACAGATGATGCCGAAGATGTTTGCCGCCGTTGCCCTTGCCACCCTGGTCGCGACCGGTGCCTTCGCCTCGGACAGCGTGAAGCTGACCGACGAGGTGAAGCAGCAGATCACCGACAAGCTGACCGCTGAGGGCTACGAGGTCGGCAAGATCAAGACCGAGGATGGCATGTACGAGGCGTATGCCCGGAAGGATGGCCAGCGGATCGAGATCTACATGGATGCCGCGCTGGAGATCGTGCGGAGCAAGATCGAGGATTGACCGGAACGGCGGCGGCGGGATCCCCCCGCCGCCGCCCTGCGAGGGAGCAGGATCGATGACGAAGGTTCGTGTCTGGGACCCGGTCGTGCGGGTGTTCCACTGGTCGCTGGTGGCGTTCTTTGCCGCCAACGCGCTGTTCGTGGACGATGACGGAAATCTGCACCAGTGGATCGGCTACACGATCGTGGCCCTGGTGGTGCTGCGCATCGGCTGGGGCTTCGTCGGGCCGCGCTATGCGCGATTCCGAAGCTTTCGGCCCAGCATTTCGGGCGCCGTGGCGCAACTGACGGAGATCGCGACCGGACGCCGGCAAGCGCACGCCGGGCACTCTCCGCTGGGCGCGTGGATGATCTACAACCTGCTGGCCGCGATGCTGGTGATCGGGCTGTCGGGCTACCTGATGACCACGGACGCCTTCTGGGGCTTGGAATGGCCGGAGGAGCTGCACGAGGCGGCGGTGACGTGGGCGGAGATCTCGGTGCTGCTGCACATCGCGGCCGTCTGGTTCGAGAGCCGCCGGACGCGGGTCAACCTTCCGCGGGCGATGATCACCGGTTACAAGGATCTGCCTGCCGAATAGGGGCCATGCGGTGACAGTTAAGCTTGAGACGGACGAGCGGTTGCCGCGGTGGCTGGTCGTCCTCGTGGCCGCGCAGGTCTTCTGCGCGGTCTTCTTCATCGCCGACGTGGTGGGCGACTGGCGAGACATGGGCGCGGCGGCGGTCGACTGGCACCTGTCGCTGGAACTGGTCGCCACGCTTTCGCTGTGTCTGGCGATCGCGTTCGAGGTGCCGTTCGTGCTGCGCCTGCTGCGGCGGAAGGCGCATCTTGAGCGGAACGTCTCGGTCGCCCGTGCCGCGATGCACGACGTGATCGAGGCGCATTTCGACGCCTGGCGCCTGACGCCGACCGAGGCCGACATCGCCATGTTCCTGGTCAAGGGCATGAGCATCGCCGACATCGCCCGTCTGCGCGGCAGCGCCGAGGGCACGGTCAAGTCGCACCTGAACGCGGTCTATCGCAAGTCGGGCACCGGCGGCCGCGGCGAGCTTCTGAGCCTGATCCTCGACAGCGTGATCGACGGCCGGGGGTCGCTGAGGGCTGGTGCCGGGCGACGGGCCGGCTAGTGTTCCCGCGATGCCCGACTACGCCCCCCTCGACATTCCCGCCGACGGCAAGCTCGGCCACAACATCGTCTGGTTCGCGCGGGCGCTGAGGCGGGCGGGGCTGCCGGTGGGGCCGGGCCGGGTGATCGATGCGGTGCGCGCCGTCGAGGCGGCGGGTTTCAGCGAGCGGCGCGATTTCTACTGGACGCTGCATGCCTGCTTCGTCAGCCGGCCGGAGCATCGCGCGGTCTTCGCGCAGGTCTTTCGCCTGTTCTGGCGCGACCCGCAGTACCTCGAGCACATGATGGCGATGCTGACGCCAGCCGTGCGGGGCGTGCAGGAAGAACGGCTGGCCCGCGCCGCGGAGAAGCGCGCGGCCGAGGCGCTGCTCGACGGGATCGACCGGCCGCCGCCCGAGACCGGCGAGACGGACGAGGAGACGAAGCTCGAGATCGACGCCAGCGCCACCGCATCGGGCGAGGAGCGGCTGAGGACCCTCGACTTCGAGCAGATGTCGGCCGACGAGGCGGCGGAGGCGCGGCGGATGCTGGCGCGCCTCCGCCTGCCGGTGCGGCCGCTGGTGTCGCGACGGACGGCGGGCGACCCTCGCGGCGCGCTGATCGACGGCCGCGCGACGCTGCGGGCGGCGATGCGGCAGGGCGGCGAGGTGCGGGCGCTGGCGCGGCGGCGGCGGCGGGAGCGCTGGCCGAACCTGGTGGCGCTGTGCGACATCTCCGGCTCGATGTCGCAGTACAGCCGGATGGTGCTGCACTTCCTGCACGCGGTGTCGCAGCGGCAGGGGCAGGGCTGGGCGCGGGTGCACGCCTTCACCTTCGGCACGCGGCTGACGAACATCACGCGGCACCTGCGCGACGCGGGACGTCGACGCGGCGCTGAAGGCGGCCGGGGCGGAGGCGCAGGACTGGGAGGGCGGCACGCGGATCGGCGAGGCGCTGCACGTCTTCAACCGTGACTGGAGCCGGCGGGTGATGGGGCAGGGCGCGGTGGTGCTGCTGATCACCGACGGGCTGGACCGGGGGGAGCCCGAGGCGCTGGCGCGCGAGGCGGAGCGGCTGCACCTGTCGGCGCGCCGGGTGATCTGGGTGAACCCGCTGCTGCGGTGGGAGGGGTTCGCGCCGAGGGCGCGCGGCATCCAGGCGATCCTGCCGCATGTCGACGTGCTGCGCGCCGGTCATTCGGTGGCGACGCTGGAGGCGCTGGCGAGCGTCGTTGCGGGCGACGGTCGCGGGACAGGTCGCCGCATGACGTAGCGGAAGCGCGGAACCTGCCTGCTTGGCTCGCCGTTTTGCCCACGATCCGAGCAGGCCTGAAAGGACGTTCCGATGCGCCGCATGCTGTCGAATTCCACCGCGCTGGTCGCGGCCCTGTCGCTCTCGTTCCCCGTGCCGGTCCTGGCGCAGGAGGCCGCTCCGGATCCCGCGACGGAGCTTTGTGCCGACGGCAGCGCGCCGCCGTGTGCGGGCGAAGCTCCGACCGCCGCTGAGCCTGTCGCGCCCGCCGAGGAGCCGGCCGCCGAGGCCGAACCTCGCCGCGCCCGCTGAGGAGCCGGCCGCCGAGGCCGAACCTGCCGCGCCCGCTGAGGAGCCGGCCGCCGAGGCCGAACCTGCCGCGCCCGCTGAGGCAGCCGGCCGCCGAGGCCGAGCCCGTCGCGCCCGCTGAAGAGCCGGCTGCGGAGGCTGCACCTGCAGAGGAGCCTGCAGCAGAGGCGCCCGCGGCCGCCGAGACGGAGACAGCACCAACGGAGGATCCGGCCGCCGAAGTCGCCACAGAGCCCGCTGCGCCGGCGGAGGCGCCTGCGGCCGAGACGGTCGAGACGGAGCCCGCGGCACCGGTGGAGGAGCCCGCGGCGAAGGCTGCCGAGGCCGCGCCGAGCGCGCCGGTTGAGGACGCCGGGTCGGAGGCTGCGGCCTCCGATCCTGCCGTGACCGAGGCGCCTGCGGCGGAAGCCGAGGCGGGAGCGTCGGCGCCGGCAGACGCCGCGCCGGCCCCGGAAGCGGCCGAAGCGGCGGAGCCGTGCCATCGCGCCTGACGCGCCGGCGGACGCGCCGGTCGCGGCTGAAACGACCGGCGGATGAGGCGCCCGCCGCGGCCGAGGCCGTTGGGGAGCAGGTCCCTCAGGACGGCACCGCCGCGGCGCCGGCCGCCGAGGCCGAAGCGACCGCGGCGCCCGAGGCGCCGGCCGATGCCGAGGCCGCCGCGCTGGAGCAGGCGCTGGAGGAGAATGCCGCGGCCGAGGAAGCGGCCGCCGCCGCCACCAGCGCTGCCGCCGCGACGGCGGGCGCCGGGCGCTGCCGCCGAGGTCGACCGAAGAGGCCGTGACCGCAGAGACGGCGCGGTCGAGCGACGAGAACTTCACCAGCGAGATCACCGCATTCAGCGACGATGACGACGATGACAACGACGGGGAGGCCGCCGCGACGTGCTGGTCGGCACCGTCCTTGGGGCGCTCGGCGGCTATCGCGGCCAGCCAGCTGCTGCAGAACCGACAGGTGGTCGCGACCGCCGACGACCGCGTCGTGGTGCAGCGCGACGACGGCCAGTACCAGCTCTACAAGGACGACAATGCGCTGCTGCGGCAGCCGGGCCCGAACGTGCGGACGGAGACGTTCGAGGATGGCTCCACCCGGACGATCGTGGTCGCGCGAGGACGGCTCGCAGGTCGAGACGATCCGCGACGCCAACCTGCGCGTCGTGCGCCGGTCGCGCATCACCCCCGACGGACAGGAGATCCTGCTGATCGACGACACCACGGGCGCGCAGACGATCGACGTCAGCCAGCTGCCGCGCGCGCGGGAGGATGCGACGGAGCTCGCCGACGACGAGGAGGCGCTGCGCCGGGCGCTGGAGGACGTGCAGGGGCTCGACCGTCGGTTCAGCCTGAGCCAGGTGCGCGAGGTGCGCGCCGTGCGGACGCTGGCGCCGGCGATCGACGTCGACGAGGTGACGTTCGCCAGCGGTTCTGCGGCGATCACGCCGGACCAGGCGGAGGCGCTGAACGAGGTCGGCCAGCAGATGGCGCGGATGATCGAAGAGAACCCGCGCGAGATCTTCCTGATCGAGGGGCACACCGATGCGGTCGGCGACGGGGCCTACAACCTGGCGCTGAGCGACCGGCGGGCGGAGAGCCTGGCGCTGGCGCTGACGGAGTACTTCGACATCCCGCCGGAGAACCTGGTGGTGCAGGGCTATGGCGAGCGCTACCTGCGCGTCGACACGCAGGAGGCCGAGCGCCTGAACCGCCGCGTCGGTGTGCGCCGGATCACCGACCTGCTGCAGGTCGCCTCGGCCGACTGAGGCCGACCTGGAGCGCGCGGGGCGTTTGGCACCTCGCGCGCGCCGCGGTACAAGGCGCCGGGAGTGCGCCGTGATCAGCGATGTCGACGACTATTTCTTCAACGGTTGCGGGCGATGCGCGCGCTTCGCCACCACCGAATGTTCAACGCGACTGTGGGCTGACGGCCTGAGCAAACTCCGGCAAATCTGCCTTGAGCAGGGGCTCGTCGAGACGATGAAGTGGGGGCATCCCTGCTACATGCACCGCGGCCGCAACATCGCGATCCTCGGCGCATTCCGCGGCGACTTTCGCATCAGCTTCTTCGATGCCGCGCTTCTCGATGATCCCGCGGGTCTCCTCGAGGTCGCTGGGCCGAACACGCAGCACGCGGGCACGATTCGCTTCACCGACAGCGCGCAGGTGGCCGAGAAGGCGCCGATCCTTCGGGCGTACCTTACCCAGGCGGCGGCGCATGCCGAGGCGGGGCGCCGGCCCGAGAAGGCGGCGGTCGAGTTCGAGCTTCCCGCCGAGCTGAGGGCGGCGCTCGATGCCGATCGCGAACTCGCCGAGGCCTTTGGCGGGCTGACGCGCGGGCGGCAACGGAGCTACGTGATCGCTCTCGCGTCGGCCAAGACATCGCAGACGCGGCTGTCGCGCATTGCCCGGTTCCGCGACGGGATCCTCGCGGGGAAGGGCGCGTCCGAGCGCTGACTAGGGTCGGACGAGCCCCTTCCGGCGGGTGCCTTCGCGGCGTATCACGGGAACCATCTTCTGGGGCGAAAGCGCATGACGGCTGACTTCGACGATATCCCCGCGATCGCGCTCGACTGGCATCGAAGCGGCAAGGGCGCGGCGATGGCCACCGTGGTGGAGACCTGGGGCTCGGCGCCGCGGCCGGTGGGCAGCCAGCTTGCGATCTCGGGCGAGGGCGAGATCCAGGGCAGCGTCTCGGGCGGCTGCGTCGAGGGTGCGGTCGTGGTCGAGGCGATCGAGGCGCTGGAGGAGGGCGGCAGCCGCGTCCTGACCTACGGGGTCAGCGACGACGAGGCGTTCGCAGTGGGCCTCGCCTGCGGCGGCACGATCCGGGTGATGGTCGAGCCGGTGGCGGAGATCGGCGAGGACCTGCTGGCCGACCTCGTGGCGGCGCGGGCCGGCGCGGCGTCCTGTGGCCTACGTGGTCGATACCGCGACCTGGGCGCGGCGGCTGGCCGGGCCGGACGCGTGGGCGGAGCGGTTCCGGATGGACCGGTCGGGCTTCGAGGACGGAGACGTTCGTCGCCATCCACAACCCGCCGCTGCGCATGGTGATCGTCGGCGCGGTGCACATCGCGCAGGCGCTGACGGGCATGGCGCGGCTGGCGGGTTGGGACGTGACGCTGATAGACCCGCGCGAGGCGTTCGGGTCCGAGGCGCGCTTTCCGGGCGAGACGATCAGCCACGACTGGCCGGACGAGGCGCTGGAGGCGCACGGCCTCGACACCCGCACGGCGGTGGTGACGCTGACCCACGACCCCAAGATCGACGACCCGGCGATCGAGCGGACGCTGAGGTCGGATGCGGTCTACCTCGGGTGCCTTGGATCGACGCGAACGCACGCCAAGCGGGTCGCGCGGCTGGAGGCGGCCGGGTTCGGCGAGAGCGACATCGCGCGGATACACGCGCCCATCGGCCTGCCCATCGGCGCGCGCAGCCCGGGCGAGATCGCCGTCGCGATCCTCGCCCAGATCACCGAGGTGCTGCGGAAGGGCTAGCGCCTTCCCCGGCGGAGTTGGCGACTGGCAGCGGAGGATCGGCGCCGCCGCATGATTTTCCCTCGTGACGGCATGCGCGCGGTGAAGGCGATGACGATCCAGAGGGGGATCCGATCGCCGATTGTCGAAGACCCCTCGCAGGCACCGGACGTAGGGGGTATCGCTGGGTGGCGACCAGCACGGGAAACGTCGCTGGTGTGGTCACGCGTCGACCGGCAGGCGGCGCGCGCCATGTCGGGGAGGAAGATCGCGATGGAATTCGGTCCGGTGCCAGTGGCGGACGCCGAGGGTGGCATCCTTGCGCACTCCCTCCGGCTCGGGCGCGCGCGGCTGAAGAAGGGCACCGTGCTCGGCGCCGACGAGATCGCACGGCTGATCGAGGCGGGGCACCGCCAGGTCACGGTGGCGCGCCTGGGCGGGGACGACCTGGGAGAGGACGCGGCGGCGACGGCGCTGGCGACGGCGTTCGTGCCCGACGAGGCGCAGGCCGGCCTGACGGTCTCGCGCGCGGCGACGGGCCGGGTGAATCTGCATGCGACCGGGCCGGGCGTGCTGGTCTACGACGTGGCGACGATCGACGCGGTGAACGCGGTCGACCCGATGCTGACCTTTGCGGTCCTGCCGCCGTTCGCGGCGACGCGGGAACGGCTGCTGGTCGGGACGGTCAAGGTCATCAGCTACGGTATCGGGCGCGCGGCGGTCGATGCGGCGTGCCGGCACGCGAGCGGGGCTTTGCGCGTCGCGCCGGTGGTCCTTGGCACGGCGGAGCTGATCGAGACGGTCGTCGAGGGCGGCCCGGGCAAGGGCGAGGAGGCGATGCGCCAGCGGCTCGACGCGCTGGGGATGACGCTGTCGCGGACGGTGCGCGTGCCGCACGAGGAGGCGGCGCTGGCCGAAGCGCTGGGTCGGAGCGCCGCGGACCTCGTCCTGGTGCTGACCGCGTCGGCGACGTCCGACCCGCGCGACGTCGCGCCCGAGGCGGTGCGGCGCGCCGGCGGCGAGGTGACGCGGTTCGGGATGCCGGTCGATCCGGGCAACCTGCTGTTCATCGGCCGCGTCGGCGGGCGCCCGGTCATCGGGCTGCCGGGCTGTGCCCGGTCGCCGGCGATGAACGGCGCGGACTGGGTGCTGGAGCGCGTCGCCGCGGGGCTGGAGGTCGGCGACCGCGAGATCGCGGCGATGGGGGTGGGCGGCCTGCTGAAGGAGAGCCCGGCGCGCGGCCGGCCGCGCGAACGGTAGGAGCGCGCCTCGCTGGCGTGGGTGGCGCGGCAATGGCGGCTTTGCCTCGCCGGAGCGCGCCCTAGCTCTTGGGGCGGACACAAACGGGAGGACCTAGATGATCCGCATCCTGATCGCCGCAGCGCTGATGACGGGCGCCGCGCAGGCCGAGATCGTTGGTGAGGCGCACCGCTACACCGCCGGCGACGTCGAGTTCGAGGGCTATGTCGCGCGCAACACCGACCTCGAGCAGACCCGCGGCACGATCGTCATCATCCACGATTGGGACGGTCTGACCGACTACGAGAAGCGTCGCGCCGACATGCTGGCGGCGATGGGCTACACCGCGTTCGCGGCCGACGTCTACGGGGTCGGCAACCTGCCCACGTCGATGGAGGAGAACCGGGCGCGGTCTGGCGAGCTCTATTCCGACCGCGAGCTGTTTCGGCAGCGCCTGATGGCGAGTCTCGACGCCGCGCGTGAGGTCGGCGGCGAGGGTGGCGTCATCATGATGGGCTACTGCTTCGGCGGCGCCGCGGTGCTGGAAGCCGCGCGGGCCGGCGCCGAGGCGGACGGCTTCGTCAGCTTCCACGGCGGCCTCGACACGCCCGAGGGGCAGGACTACAGCGCCGCCGGGGCGCCGATCATGCTGCTGCACGGGACGGCGGACCCCGTCTCCGGCCCCGAGGTGCTGGCCGACGTCGTTCTGCAGATGCAGGAGGCCGGCGTCGACCACGAGGCGCAGCTCTATGGCGGGGCGCGGCACAGCTACACCGTCTGGGGATCGGACGACTACGATCTGGAGGCGGACCAGGCGTCGTGGCAGGCGCTGCAGATGTTCCTGGACGAGCGACTGTAGGCGGGATGGGTTCGCGGGGCGCCCTGCTCCTCCCCGGGATGCTGGCGGCGGCGCTTGCAGCGCCGTCCGAGGCGGATTCCCAGCAGTGCCGGAGGAACAGCGAGTGCGATGCCTCGCTGACGTGCCGAGGCGGGAGTTGCGTCATCGAGTGCCGGGAAAGCCGCGATTGCGAGGGGGGCACCCTGTGCGTGAACCCCGGCTGGAGTGAGGTGGGCATCTGCGTCGAGCGGGATGCCATCGCGCCGGGTTGGTTTCCCAATATGTTGCGGGACACCGTCCTCTGGGGCGGCGACATCGCCGACATGCCGTTGCGGCGCAGCGAGCCTCTGGATTGCCACGTGGCCTGCGTCGCGCGGACGAACTGCACCGCCTGGTCCTACGCGCCGGCCGGCATGGCCGGCCGCACGGTCCCGTGGTGCTACCTGAAGAGCACCGGATTCACGCGGCGGGCGAATGCCGGCTCCGTCTCCGGCATCACGCGTCCGCAGGTCCCGGTGCAGCGGTGAATTGCGGGTGCCTGACGCGGCGCCGCTTCCTGCGGCTCGGCGGTGCGGCGCCGCTGGCGCTGACGGCGGGGTGCGACGACATGCCAATCGACCTCGTCTCGGACGAGACGGTCGAGGCGATGGGGTTGCAGGCGTGGGAGCAGATGCGGGCCGAGACGCAGCCCTCGCCGTCGGCGGAGCGGCAGGCCGTGCTGGATCGTGTGACAGCCCGTCTTTTGCGGAGCGCGGGCGAGAACGCGGCGGACTGGGAGGCGGTGGTCTTCGCCTCGCCTGACATCAATGCCTTCGCGCTGCCGGGAGGCAAGATCGGCGTCTACGAGGGCATGTTCGAGGTCGTCGGCAGCGAGGACCAGCTGGCCGCCATCGTCGGGCACGAGATCGGGCACCTCGGCGCCGAGCACTCGCAGGAGCGGATGAACGCGCAGGTGGCCAAGCAGCTGGGGCTGCGGGCGCTGGCGCTGGTCCTCGATATCGGCAACGTCGAGTACTCGCGCGAGATCGCGGCAGCCCTGGGCTTCGGCATCGATTTCGGGCTGATCCTGCCCTATTCGCGCGACCAGGAGCTGGAAGCCGACCGTCTGGGGCTGGAGCTGATGGCCGACGCCGGGTTCCGGCCGCAGGAGGCGGTGACGCTCTGGCAGCGAATGGAGGCGGCGACCGGGCGGCGCGGGCCGGAATTTCTCGCGACGCATCCCGCGCCGCAGTCGCGCATCGAGGAGATCGAGGCGATGCTGCCGGAGGTCACGCGGGGCTGACGGCTCAGAACCGCTGGCCCACGTAGATGTAGGTGGTCGTCTCGTCGTCGCGGTTGACGGCAACGTCGACGGAGAAGTCCACGGGAAACTTCCTCGACACGCGAAAGCGGACGCCGACACCGCCCGCGGTGAGATCTTCGGCGTCACCGAGGTTGGAAAAGTCCTCCGCCACCCGTCCTGTTCCGGCGAAGATGGCGTAGCCGAAGCGGCCGCCAAGACGCCCGCGATAGGCGATCTGGAGCGAGGCGAGGCTGTCGGCGATGTTCTGCGTCGAGGGGTAGCCACGGAAGGCATCCGACCCACCGAGCGAACAGGCGAGGAAGAACGGGGTGTCCTTCGAGACGTCGCAGGCGGTGAACTGGCCCGCGACGACGCCGGTGCCGAGGACGGGCAGGTAGAAGTCGAGCTTGCCGAGCGCGCGGGTGAAGTCGCGGGCGGGACCCTCGACCACCGTTCCCCAACCGGCGCGTAGCGAGGCGTTGACGCCTGACGTGGGATAGATCGTGTCGTTGCGCGTGTCGTAGGACAGCACCATGTCCGCGGTCACGGTCGAGATGCCGAAATCGGGGGCGATGGAGTCCGGCAGGCGGTCGCCGCCGGCTCCGATCTCGCTCTCGATGTAGCCCAGGTCGAGCCCGACCGAGGCCGCGTCGGTCACGCCGTAGCTGGTGCCCAGCCGCGCGAGCGTGCCGGTCTGCTCGATGGGGAACGGGACGCCGAGGACGAAGAGGTCGTAGGCGAGGTCGACCTCGCCCACCGCGCCGCGGACCTGCCAGGAGCCGTCCCCGAACGCGAGGTTCGCGCCCACGGCATAGCCGACGCTGCCGTTGTCGGTCTTGAAGCCGCCGATCCCCACGAACGACGGATTCGAGCCCGGATCGATGGTGAAGATGTATCCCGCGCCGAGCGCGAGGCCCGTCCCGACGGTCGGATTGCGGAGCGGGATCGGCGCGAGGATGAACGAGCCACGCCGCAGGCCGCCGCTGGCTTCGTTCGCGCTTGCGACCGTATCGAGCGACGGCTCGTCGAGCGAGCTCTGGGCCTGCGCTGCGGCAGGGCCGACCGCGAGAGCCAGCAGCGCCGCGTGCACGACGTATCTCATGGACCTCTCGCACCCCGCCTGCGCCTGATGGCGGACCCTTGCACGCCGTCTGTCGCGCTAGCAAGCCGGTGCGACACTGACCCGGTCTTGCTGCGGGCGTCAGTTGGCGGGCGGGTCGAACGCGTCGGCGAAGAGCGTGGCGTGCGCCCCCTTCGCGGCGCTGCCTGCGTCGCCGTCAAAGGCCATCGTTGGGCTTTGGCGACGCATGGTTCGTCGTCGGTGTCGGCGCTCAGGAGTGTTCCGTCCGCCTCGACACGCCAGCAGTCGCTCCAGGGCGTTCAGTCACGGTCGCTGTGGCTCGTCGGCCCCTTCAGAATTCGGCGGGTATCGCCAGCAGTTCCGCCGGGCGCCCCGCTTCGGCCGCTTGTCGACGTGGGTGCGGCATGGCGCGATGGGCGTCCAATCGTCGGCGGTGCCGTGCACGGTCTCCGGGCCGCCCGAGCCCTCTCGAGGCCGGGGAGAAGGAGCCGCGAAGGTCGCAAGCAGACGCGGGAGCGGATGACTACAGGATCGATGATGGGCTACGGGTCGCGCCGAGGCGCGGCGGGATACGAAAAGGCCCCGTCGTCGACTGACGCATTCCGTGCGGTCGGATGCGCCCTGATGGAGACCTGCCGCGGCGTCCGCCACACGTCTTTGTTCTCCGGCAGCTACTCGTTCTATTGCTGGTCCCAAGGCTGCCCGACGAATCCGAAATTTTTCTTCGGGCGATCCGGCCGGAGGGGCCCGCAGCCACGTCAGGGCGGCGGGCCAGGGGCAAACTCGCTCGTCAGGTCCGCCGGCGCAGGAGGGTCACCAGTCCGATCGCGGACGCCAGCAGGGGCAGGCCCGCCGGAACCGGGACCACGCCCGGATCGCCGTTGCCGCCAGGATCACCGCCCGGAGATTCCTGGGTGAAGACGCGGACGTAGTCGCCGGGGGTGCCGGAGCTCCAGTCGATGAGCAGGCGCCGCGGGTTGCTGGGGTCGATCGAGACGTCGTCGCCGCTCTCGAGCCCGCGCAGGCCGGGGTTCTGGTATGTCACGTTGCCGGCGACGAGAAAGTCACTGGCGCCAAGCAGGAACGTACTCGTCGCGATGCCGTAGATGTCGGCGTCGAAATCGACATAGCCCTGCGTGGTCCGGAGGCCCAAGGGGTCGGAGAAGACGTAGTGACTGGCCACCACCTCGCCCGCAATCGGGCTGGTGCCGATATCAACTCCGATCGTGGACGTAATGGTGATGTTCTGATCCTCGTTGAAGGCGAAAAGGTTCGGCGACTGGAAGTCGTTGTTGCCGACGCTGAAGCCGGTGGAGGTGTCGAGCAACTCGAAGACGCCACCGTCCCCCAGCGTCTGGCCTCCGGTCAGCGCGCCACCGATGACCACGGCGTGCGCCGGTGCAGCGGCGAGCAGCGCAATCGCCGCCGCGTAAAAAGCGGATCTCAACATAATAATCTCCCTCGCTTTCCTACGGGGTACGAGGTTAGAGACGGCCTTACCCAGCGTCAATTGCCCGAGCCGGCTCCGCGTCACAAGGGACCTGCTCGCGCATGAGAAACAACGAGCTGGCACGAACGCCGGCCCTTCCCCGTGTCCCACCCTGCGGAATGCGTCAGTCGTCGACGGGGCCGTTCACCGCGGCCGGAGGGTCGTCAGCGCATCGGGCCGATCATCATCACCATCTGGCGGCCTTCCATCTTGGGCATGTTCTCGACCTTGCCGAGGCCCTCGACATCGGTTGCGACACGCTCAAGCAGGTCGCGGCCAAGGTTCTGGTGCGCCATCTCGCGCCCGCGGAAGCGGAGCGTCACCTTCACCTTGTCGCCGTTCGACAGGAACTTGGTGACGTTGCGCATCTTGACGTCGTAGTCGTGGACGTCGGTGTTCGGGCGGAACTTGACCTCCTTGACCTCGATGATCTTCTGCTTCTTCTTCGCCTCGCTCTCGCGCTTCTGGCTCTCGTACTTGAACTTGCCGAAGTCCATGATCTTGCAGACCGGCGGACTGGCGTTCGGTGAGATTTCGACGAGGTCGAGGCCGACCGCCTCGGCAAGTGCCATTCCCCTCTCGGGGGAGACAACTCCGACATTCTCGCCTTCGGCGCCGATGAGGCGGATTTCGGGCACGCGGATCTTGTCGTTGACACGGGGTCCTGTGTCGCGGACCGGCGGGGCATTGTGCGGACGTCTGGCTATGGCGCGGTTCCTCTCGGACGTTTCTGAATGGTGGCGCAAAATAGGCAAGGTTGGCGCTTCGATCAAGCGGAATGGCTTGCTCTTTCGCCGCATCCGGGAACTCTTGCCGGCAAAGGCCGCTTCTTCTCCCGACAATTGGAAAGCGGGAGGAACCGCAATGACGCTCACGACACGCCGCATCCTCGCGGTCATCGCCATCTGCGCCACCCCGTCGCTGGCGTTCGCGCAGTCGGACGACGCGATGGAAACCGGTAGTGAGGATGCCGCCGAGAAGGCGCAGGACATCGCGACCGACGGCATCGACAGCAGCTCCGAAGCCTTGATGCTGGACGAGGAGGGGCTGGTGGAGGTCCTCTCGGTCGAGGGTTTCGACTACGACGAGGCCGTGCAGGCGATCGAAACCGCCGACATCGAGGACTCGCAGAAAGCGACGCTGCTTGCCGGGATGGATGCGGCGCGCGACGACCCCGAGGCGCTGGCCGAAGTGCTGGAGCGCGCCGTGGAGACGATCATGGCCTCGCGCGAGGTGGACGGCTAACCGACGAACGCCTTCTCGACCACGTACTCGGCCGGCTGACTGTTCGACCCCTCGTTGAGGCCGTAACCTTCGAGGATCGCCTTCATGTCGAGGTTCAACCCCATGGAGCCGCAGACCATGGCGCGGTCGGCCTCGACCGAGATCGGCGGCACCCCGAGCGCGTCGAAGAGCTCACCCAACCTCAGCAAGTCGGTGATACGGCCCATGCGCTCGCTGGGTTCTCCGGTCGTGGTCGGGACGTAGCGCAGTTGCGCCGTCGCCTCCTCGCCCACGAGGGGGTCGTCGCGAGTCTTGGCGATCAGATCCTCACCGTAGGCCAGGCCCGCCGCCTCGCGACAGGTGTGGGTCAGAACGACTTCTTCGTAGCGTGCATAAGTGTCGGGGTCGCGGACCAGCGACGCGAAGGGCGCGATCCCGGTGCCGGTGGCGAAGAGCCAGAGCCGCTTGCCGGGCAGCAGCGCGTCCAGCACCAGCGTGCCCGTCGGCTTCGGCCGCAGGATGACCTGGTCGCCGGGCTGGATGTGTTGGAGCCGCGAGGTCAGAGGCCCGTCCTGGACCTTGATCGAGTAGAATTCGAGTTCCTCGTCCCAGGCGGGCGAGGCGATGGAGTACGCGCGCAGGATCGGCTTGCCGTTGTCTCCCATCAGCCCGATCATCACGAACTCTCCCGAGCGAAAGCGCAGGCTGCGCGGCCGCGTCACCCGGAAGGAGAACAGCCGATCTGTCCAGTGCCGGACCTCGGTCACGGTCTGGGCGTCGGGCAGGGCGATGGCGCTGGTCTGGTTCACTGGTGTCTGCTCGGTCATCTGGTTTCGCGGGGCCATGCCCGCGCCTTTCCTTCGGCATCTTGCAGGAATGCCGCGGCGAGGTGGGCCGCAGCCTTGATAGAGGTCAACGGGCGGCGACGGAAGACCGCTTGCCCAGACGTGACTGATAGTCATGCGCCCGCCAGTTCGCGCGGGAGAGCCACTGTGCCTCCGGCTGACGTCTTGCGAGATCGTCGTCGATCTCGACCTCGTCGAAGCCCGAGCGTCGGGCCATTGCATACTGGTCGGCGAGCACGTGCCCCGCGGCGCGGAGGCGGCCGGCGAAGCCCGCCTGGCGCAGGCGCCGGGCGAGGGTGAAGCCGCGGCCGTCAGAGAAGCTTGGAAAGGCGATGCGGATCAAGTCCGGGGATCGGGGCGATGCTCCGCTCTCGTGGTGCGCGGTCGGATCCGCCTCGCGCCCTGCGAGGTCAGAGCCGCCGGCGAGCAAGGCCCGGACATCATCCCACGCCGCGTCCGAAGGTACGTCGACGCCCGATTCGTCGTCACGCCCGTCCAGCGCGGCGATGGCGCCGGCCCAGTCGTCGGTGCCGAAGCCCGCATCGGTGACGATCACGCTCATGCCGCGTCCTTTCTCGGCAGCGGGCCGCGGACAACCTTGCCGTTCACGAAGTGGATCCCGCATTCATCCTTGTCCTCGCCGCGCCAGCGCCCGGCGCGCGGGTCCTCGCCCGACGCGACCGGCGTCGTGCAGGGGGCGCACCCAATCGAGGGGTAGCCGTGCGCGACCAGGGGATGGCGCGGCAGGCGGTTGTTGGTCATGTAATCCTGGACGTCTTGCGGCGACCAGTGCGCCAGCGGGTTGATCTTGAGACGTCCGCTGTCCTCCTCGACCTCGAAGAACTCCATCTCGGCCCGGCGCCCGCCCTGGAAGCGCTTGCGACCGGTGATCCAGGCGTCGAACTCCTTGAGCGCGTGCTGCAGGGGCCGTGCTTTTCTCAGGTCGCAGCAGGCATCCGTGTCGCTGAGGTGAAGTGTCCCGTCCTCGTCCCCGGGGGCCGGGCGGAGCAGGCGGACGTCCAACAGGCCAAGCCTCGCCGACACGTCGCGCTGGTACGCCAGTGTCTGCGGGAACAGCATTCCGGTCTCGAGGAACAGGACCGGAAGCGCCTCATCCACGACGGAGACCATGTGCAGCAGGACGACGGACTCCGCCCCGAAGGACGAGACCAGCGCCACCCTGCCGACCTGCAGGTCTGCGAGTGCGTGATGCAGCACGTCGTGGGCAGAGTGATGCCGGTATCGTGCGTTCAGCGCCGCCGCCCGCTCGACCACGTCGGCAGCGTCAAGCGGCATCGCGATCCTCCTCCGTGCCGTAGAGGGCGGCCTTGAAGGGGCTTAGCCCGACGCGGCGGTAGGTCTGCAGGAACGTCTCGCCCGGCCCCTCGCGGACGTCGAGGTAGGCGAAGACGATGCGCTCGATCGCGGGCGTGATCTCGTCGTAGGCAAAGCCGGGGCCGGTGCGGTCGCCGAGCGCCGCGTCCTCGGTGCCGTCACCGCCGAGCGTGATCTGGTAGTTCTCCACCCCCGCGCGGTCGAGACCGAGGATGCCGATATGGCCGACGTGGTGGTGGCCGCAGGCGTTGATGCAGCCCGAGATCTTGATCTTGAGGGGCCCGACGTCGTGCTCAATTCTCAGCGCCTCAAAACGGGTCGCGATCTCCTGCGCAACCGGGATGGAGCGGGCGGTGGCCAGCGCGCAGTAGTCCATGCCGGGGCAGGCGATGATGTCTGAGATGAGGCCGACATTCGCGGTGGCGAGGCCGGCGCGGCGCAGCTCGGCGTGCACGGCGGGAAGGTCGGAGCGGTGGACGTGGGGCAGGATCACGTTCTGCTCGTGGCTGATGCGCAGCTCGCCGTAGCCGTAGCGGTCCGCCAGGTCTGCCATCACGCGCATTTGGTCGGCTGTCGCATCGCCGGGTGTCGCACCGTGAGCCTTCAGGGAAATCGTGACGATGGCATGATCGTCGCGCCGATGAGGCGTGATGTTCGTGTCGATCCAAGCGCGGAAAGCGGGCTCCCGTGGCATCTGCGGCACGGGGGCGCCGCGGAAGACGGGCGGGGCGAAGGCGCGCTCGATCTCCGCCAGAAGCGTCTGGTCGGTGCCGTCGTAGGTGGCGCGGCGGGCGGCGAACTCAGCCTCCACCAGAGCGCGAATCTTCTCGATCCCGTGCTCGTGGACGGTGATCTTGATGCGCGCCTTGTACTTGTTGTCGCGGCGGCCGAGGGCGTTGTAGACGGCAAGAATGCTCTCGACGTAAGGCAAGAGGTCGGCCTTCGGCAGGAAGTCGCGGATCACCTTGCCGATCATTGGCGTACGGCCGAGGCCGCCGCCGACGATGACCTCGAAGCCCTCCTCGCCCGCGTCGGTCCGCACCATGCGCAGGCCGATGTCGTGCGCCTTGGTCACGGCGCGGTCGTTGGGTGAGCCGGTGATGGCGATCTTGAACTTGCGCGGCAGGAACTGGAACTCCGGATGGTCGGTGGACCATTGGCGCAGGAGTTCGGCGACAGGCCGGGGGTCCGCGATCTCGTCCGCCGCGGCGCCGGCAAAGTGATCGGCGGTGACGTTGCGGATCGTGTTGCCGGAGGTCTGGATCGCGTGCATGCCGACGTCGGCGAGCGCGTCGAGGATGTCGGGTACGTCACGCAGCTGCGGCCAATTGAACTGGATGTTCTGCCGCGTCGTGAAGTGGCCGTAACCCTTGTCCCAGCGCTCTGCGATATGGGCCAGCTGCCGCATCTGCGAGGGGTTCAGCGTGCCATAGGGGATGGCGACTCGGAGCATGTAGGCGTGCAGCTGCAGGTAGAGGCCGTTCATCAGCCGCAGCGGCTTGAACTCGTCCTCGGTCAGCGAGCCATCAATGCGGCGTTCCACCTGGCCACGGAACTGGGCCACGCGCTCACGCACGAAGGCTTCGTCGAAGTCGTTGTAGACGTACATCTGGCGTCTCCTGCAGCACGCTTCTGAAAGAGGCGCCGCGTTGTCGGTCTGTCAGCGGGTGGAGCGAGGTCCGGGCATGGGCGCGGAGGCGCGATACGCCTGCTTGCCGAGCACGTAGTTCGAAGGTCCGCGCGCTCGGAACAACTCGCGGAAGTGCACGGGTTCGGGCCCGTGCGGGCCGGCGACCGCGTCGGCAAGATACGCGCCGACGACCTCGCCGTCTCGCCCCTGGGCGTGGAGCAGGCGGAGCTGGGCGTGCGCCTCGTCGTCGAGGAGCTCGGCCTTGTTATGGTCGCGAACCCATGACCCGTCGGCGGCAAGGTAGACTACGTCCCCCTCGAGAAGCGCGTTGGCGGTGACGACCTTCGGTGTGAAGCGGCGGCTCATAGCGCGATCTCCGTGCTGGCGGCGGCCACGGCCCCGCGCGAGGCGAGGCCGAGCAGGATGACGGCGGGGCCGGTGAGGCCGGCCTCGGCCAGGTCCTCCGGCAGGCGGGCGAGCGTCGTGTCGAGGATGCGCTCGTCGGGGCGGCTGGCGTTCTCGACGACGCCCACCGGGGTCGCGGGGTCGGCGCCGTGCATCATCAGGCGGCCCTGCACGAAGCGGGCTGCGCGCTTGCCCATGTAGATCGCGGCGACCTCGCCCGGCCTGGCGAGCTGGCGCCAGTCGTGCTCGGCAAGGCCGTCGACGTCGTGCCCGGTGATCAGGCGGGCACCGGAGTTGCGGCCGCGGCGGGTGAGGCTTTGTCCCAACGACGCGACGGCGGCGGAAGCGGCGGTGATGCCGGGGACGACGGACCACTCGATGCCGGCGGCCTCCACCGCCTCGATCTCCTCGTCGAGGCGGCCGAAGACGGTGGGGTCGCCGGACTTGAGTCGGACGACGAGCGCGCCTTGGCGCACGTGATCGACGATCAGATCGTTGATCGACGCCTGGCTGACCGACGCGCCGAAGCCTTCCTTGCCGGCGGCGATCAGGTGCGCCTCGCGCCGCGCGAGCTCGAGGATCGGGCCCGCGACGAGTCGGTCGTGAATCACCACGTCGGCCTGGTCGAGCGCGCGCCGTGCTTTCAGTGTCAGAAGGTCGGGGTCACCCGGTCCGGCGCCGACGAAGATCACGCGCCCCGGCTCGCGCTCGGTGACGAGGTGGCGGACGAGCAGCGCCTGCAGGGCGTTGCCGAGGTCTGCGCCACGCGCCAGGGCGTCGGGACCGGCGGTGGCGTACCACTCCGCCCAGAAGTCCCGTCGGGCACGGCCGTGCGGCAGAGCTTCGGCAGCGGGGCGGAACGACTGTCCAGCGCGGGCCAGGGGGCCCGTCGACTGCGGCAGCCGCGCCTCGACGTCGGCCTTGATGGCGCGGGCGAGGACGGGCGCTGCGCCCTCGGTCCCGATGGCGACGGTGACCGGATCACGGTCGACGATGGCGGGGGTGATGAAGTCGCTCGCGCCCAAATTGTCCACGGAGTTCACGATGGCGCCGTCGGCGCGGGCGAGGGCGGCGGTGCGGGCATCCTCGGCGTCGTCGTCGGAGGCGGCGTAGAAGAGCGCCGCACAGAGGGCGTCACCCGGGCCGAAGGTTCGCCGGACGAGGGTCAGTCGGTCCTCCTGCGCCCATGCCTCGATCTCCGGGGCGGGCTCCGCCGCGAAGACGCTGATCCGCGCCTCGGTCTTCAGCAGCAGGCGTAGCTTGGCGATCGCGGCCTCGCCACCTCCCGCGACGACGATGCGTCGGCCTGCGACGGAGAGGAAGATCGGGAAGTGGCGCATCTGGATACTCCGCTTTCGCTTGGCTGAAATGTAGGACATTGTTCTGGCATAGGGCCATATGTCCCTGCAAAGAAGGACGCATGTCCCTCAGCTTACGGTCCCGAGGAGTGGGAGGTTCATGGCTAACGACAACCCGAAACCCGCGGTCCGGATCGACGCGATGGACCGGAAGATCATGGCGGAGCTCCAGCGCGACGCCAGCCAGTCGCTCGACGACATCGCCAGGAACGTGGGCTCATCCAAGACGCCGGTCTGGAACCGCGTCCGCAAGCTGCGCGAGGCCGGTGTAGTCGGGCGCCAGACGGTGGAACTGGATGCCGAGGCACTGGGGTTCGAGGCCTGCTTCTTCGTGCTGATTCGCACCGCCGAGCACGAGGCGGATTGGCAGCGGCGCTTTCTCGAGGCCCTGCGAAAGCGACCCGAGGTGCAGGAGGCGCACCGGTTGGCCGGCGACATCGACTACATCCTGAAGGTGCGCGTGCCGAACGCGCGCGCCTACGACGTCTTCTACCAGGCGCTGATCGCCGAGGTCCGGATCCACAACGTGACGGCGCTGCTGTCGATGGAGGAGATCAAGGCGACACGTGATCTGCCGCTTTGAAGCGTTTCGAACGTTGCGGATTGCATAGAACCGTGTCGTATGACGCGGGGACAAGGGTACGGGGGACATTGGTGGACGGTAGGGCGATTCTGCGCGGTCTCTTCGATGCGGCGGTGGCGGCGGCGGATCCGATGCTGGTGGTCCCCGAGGCGCTGGGCCGCCGGCCGCGACGGGTCATGGTCGTCGGTGCCGGCAAGGCCTCGGCGCGCATGGCCGAGGCGCTGGAGCGGACCTGGGGGCCCTGCGCCGGCCTCGTCATCACGCGCTACGGTCACGCGCGGCCGACCCGCGGTGTCGAGATCGTCGAAGCGGCGCACCCCGTTCCAGACGCGGCGGGCGTCGAGGCGACGCGCCGAATGCTCGAGATCGTCTCGCAACTCCAGGCGGGCGACACGCTGGTCGCATTGATCTCTGGTGGCGGGTCGGCGCTCCTGTGCGCGCCGGCCGAGGGACTGATACTGGAGGACAAGCAGGCCGTCGCACGCGCGCTTCTCGCCTCTGGCGCGCCGATCGGGGACATCAATGGCGTGCGCAAGCATCTCTCGGCGGTGAAGGGCGGGCGCCTGGCGGCCGCGGCGCATCCCGCGCGGGTCGTGGCGCTGATGATCTCCGACGTGCCGGGCGACGATCCCGCCGACATCGCCAGTGGGCCGACCGTCGGCACCTACGGCGACGCGGCTCGTGCAGTCGCGACGCTGCAGCGCTGGGGTGTCACGCCCCCGCCGCCGGTTGCACGGTTCCTCGAACGCGGCACCAATCCGGTCAAGCCGGACGACCCGCGGCTGGACGGCGTGCGGAACCTGGTGATCGCGGCACCCGCCCGCTCGCTCGAGGCGGCGGCGGCGGCGGCCGCCCGGCGGGGGCTGAGGGCCGAACTGCTCGGCGATGCGATCGAGGGCGAGGCCGCAGAGGTCGCCCGCGAGCAGGTTGCAACGGCCAAGGCGCGGCAGGCAGAGATGGTGCCGGGCGACGCGCCTCTGGTGCTTCTGAGCGGCGGCGAATGTACCGTCACCGGCAGCGGCACGGGTTCCGGTGGCCCGAACGCGGAGTTCGTGCTGGCCGCCGCCCTGGCGCTGGATGGATGGCGCGGGATCCACGTCATCGCCTGCGACACCGACGGCGTCGATGGCGCGGCCGAGATCGCTGGCGCCGTCGCGGGCCCCGACACGCTGGAGAAGGCATGGGCGCAGCGGCTGGACGCCACCGCCGCGCTTGCGGCGCACGACAGCCACGGCTTCTTCTCGGCGCTGAGTGACAGTGTCGTGACGGGCCCGACGCTGACGAACGTCAACGACTTCCGCGCCATCCTGATCGAGCCGCCGGCCTGACTTTGCCGGGCAAGCGGCTAGGTGACGGCCGGAGGATGCGACAGGAGCTCGAATGCAGATAGCGGTGATCGGGGCGGGACTCGCGGGGCTGACCGCGGCACGGGCGCTGAAGGATGCCGGGCACGAGGTCACGGTCTTCGACAAGAGCCGTGGCCTTGGCGGGCGGCTTGCCACGCGCCGGACCGAGGCAGGGGGCATTGATCATGGCGCGCCTTGGGTGACGGCCACTGGCGCTTTCGGCGACGCGCTCGCGGTGCTGGCGGAGGCGGGCGCAGCCGCGCGCTACGACGATGCCTGGGTCGGGCTTCCCGGCATGTCGGGTCTGGTGCGACCGCTGGCCGAAGGCCTCGACGTCCGGAACGGTGCCGAGGTGACGTCGCTCGACGCCTCCGCCGGAACGTTCGTCGCGTCCGATGCCCAGCAAGGGCCGTTCGACCAGATCGTCCTGGCCATCCCTGCACCCCAGTCGTTCGCGCTGACCGGGGCGGAGGCGCTGGAGGCGGTCGTCATGGCACCGGCCTGGACGTTGCTCGCGGCGTTCGACGAGCCGCTCGGCCTGCCGGATGTGGTCCGTCCGGAGGCGGCGCCGGTGGAGCTTGCGCTGCGCGACGGGGCCAAGCCGGGACGCAGCGGCGAGACGTGGGTCCTGCACATGCGCCCCGATTGGACGCGCGCCAACCTCGAGCGTCGCCGCGAGGAAATCTTGCCCGACCTGTCCGGCTTCCTCGGAGAGCTGACCGGCCTCGCGCTGCCGCATCCGACCTACCTCGCCGCGCACCGCTGGCGCTACTCCCGGACGGAGCGTCCGCTCGGGGAGCCTTACCTGGAACTGGCCGGCGGCCGGGTGCTGGCAGGCGGCGACTGGGCCTTCGGGCCGGACGCGGAGGACGCCTGGCGGAGCGGGACGGCGATGGCCGAGGCGCTCCTCCGCTGAGCCTTTCGGTCGGCGGCGCGGCGCGCTAAGGCTCCGGGCCATGCCGCTTCGCGCCTCATCCCTGACGGACCTGCTCGACCACGGTCACGACATGCTGATCGACGTCCGCTCGCCCTCGGAATTCGCCGAGGACCATGTGCCCGGCGCCGTCAACTTGCCGGTCCTGAGTGACGAGGAGCGCGCCCGTGTCGGGACGATCTACGTGCAGGACGAGCCGTTTCGCGCGCGCAAGATCGGCGCGGCGCTGGTGGCACGAAACGCGGCCACGCATCTCGAGGGGCCGCTCGCCGGGATGCCGGGCGGCTGGCGCCCGCTGCTCTATTGCTGGCGCGGCGGGCAGCGGTCGGGCTCCTTCGCCTCGATCCTCGGGCAGATAGGCTGGCGCGCGGACACGGTGGAAGGCGGATACCGTAGCTGGCGGCGTGCCGTGGTCGACCGGCTCTACCATGCGGACTGGCCGTGCAGCGTCGTCCTGCTCGACGGCAACACCGGATCGGGCAAGACGGAGATCCTGGAGCGCGCGGCCGAGCGGGGTGCACAGGTCCTCGACCTCGAGGGGCTGGCGCGGCACCGCGGGTCGCTCTTCGGCAATGTCGGCGAGCAGCCTTCGCAGAAGCGGTTCGAGACTGAGCTGGCGGTCGCGTCGCTCCGCCTCGATCCCGCACGGCCGCTGCTCGTCGAGGCGGAGTCGAGCAAGATCGGCGAGCGCCTGGTTCCGCCGGCGCTGTGGAAGGCGATGCGTGCCGCGCCTCGCATCGCCATTTCGGCGCCGGTCGCGGCGCGCGTCGACTATACGCTGGGGGCATATGCCGATCTCGCCGGGGATCGCGCCCGCCTCGACGCCGTGGTCGGATCGTTGAAGCCGCTCGTCGGCGGCGAGACGGCGGCGAGGTGGCAGGGCCTCGCGGCGGCAGGCGACCTGCGTACCCTCGTCACCGAACTGCTCGAGCAGCACTACGATCCGCGGTATGCCAAGTCGCGGCAGGCGGCGGCGACGACGCTCTCGGCCGACCGGCTCGACGCTGATGGGCTCGACCGGCTCGCCGACGAAGCTGTCGCTGCGATCGGGCACCTCCGGTGACTGGCGTCGTCCGCCTGCGCCTCGTCTTCGGGGACGATGCGATGCTGGGCCCGGGGAAGGCCGATCTTCTGAGGCTGATCGCCGATACCGGCTCGATCTCGGCCGCCGGCCGGCGCATGGGCATGAGCTACCGCCGGGCGTGGGGCCTTGTCGAGGAGCTGAACCGAGCATTCCGCGAGCCGCTGGTGGAGACCGCACGCGGCGGAGCCGGGGGTGGCGGCGCGGTCGTCACCGACGCGGGGCGGGAGATACTGCACCTCTACGAACAGCTCGAGGCACGGCTGGAGGCGGAGGGCGGCGAGGAGATCGCCGCGATCCGGTCCCGGCTCGCCGATATGTCCGAGCGGAAATAACGCTTGCCAAGCGACCACATGAATGGCGAAGTCGTCCGCGAATGCCGGAGACGGAGACCGTCATGCGCGTCGCGCCGATCGTTCTTGCGCTGCTAATTGCCGGACGTGCCGCTGCCGCCGATGTGACCGTGTTCGCAGCGGCAAGCCTCAAGGATGCGCTTGACACCGTTGCCGGCGCCTATGCCGAGGCGACCAAAGAGACCATAACGATCTCCTATGCCGGAAGTTCGGCGCTGGCCCGACAGATCGAGGCCGGGGCGCCCGCCGACGTCTTCATCTCGGCCAATCCGGACTGGATGGATCACCTGTCCGAGTCCGGTCTGGTCGCAATCGACAGCCGCGTCGACCTGCTCGGCAACAGTATGGTTCTGGTGGCGCCCCGCGGGGCTGCGGCGGTCGCCCTTGACGACCTGCCGCAGGCGCTGGGACAGGAGCGGCTGGTGATGACGCTCTACGACGCGGTGCCGGCGGGCATCTACGGACGCCAGGCGCTCACCTCGCTCGGGCTCTGGGACGACCTCGTGGATCGTGTCGCGCAGGCCGACAACGTTCGCGTCGCTCTCGCGCTCGTTGCGACGCAAGAAGCGCCCTACGGCATCGTCTACGCAACCGATGCGGCGGCCGAGCCGCGCGTCGACGTCGTGGCGACGTTTCCGCCCGGCAGCCACGACGTGATCATCTATCCCGCCGCGGTCATCGGCGAGGGTGATATCGAAGCGGCGTCCGACTTCCTCGACTTCCTGCAGGGCGAGGCGGCTGACGCGATCTTCCTCGACCACGGCTTCACGCTTCGTTGATGGACTGGCTGGGGCCAGAGGAATGGCAGGCGGTTCGCCTGTCGCTGAAGGTCGCGTTCTGGGCGACGCTGGCGAGCCTGCCGCCCGGGATCCTCGTCGCGCTGGCGCTGGCGCGGGGACGGTTCCACGGACGGCAGGTGCTGAACGGGCTGGTGCACCTGCCGTTGATCCTGCCGCCCGTGGTGACTGGCTACCTGCTCTTGCTGACGTTCGGCCGACGCGCGCCGGTCGGCGCCTGGCTCGAGCAGACCTTCGGCCTCGTCTTCGCCTTTCGCTGGACCGGCGCGGCGCTCGCCGCCGCGGTCATGGCGTTCCCGCTGATGGTGCGAGCCATCCGGCTGTCGATCGAGGCGGTCGATCCGGGGCTGGAGCAGGCAGCGGCTACTCTCGGTGCTTCGCGGCTAAGGGTTTTCCTGACGGTCACCCTGCCGCTGACCCTGCCGGGGATCGTCGCCGGCGCGATCCTCGCCTTCGCCAAGGCGATGGGAGAGTTCGGCGCGACGATCACCTTCGTCTCCAACATTCCGGGCGAGACGCAGACGCTCGCCACAGCCGTCTACGCCTTTCTGCAGGTCCCGGGCGGCGATGCGGCGGCGATGCGCCTGGTCATCGTCTCGGTCGTGATCGCGATGTCGGCGCTGCTGGCCTCGGAGATGCTGGCGGCAAGGGCGACGCGCGCGGTGCGGGGGGGATGACGCTCGAGGTCGAGATCGGCCACGGTTTTCCTGCCTTCACTCTCGACGTGGCATTTACGGCTCCGGGGGGGGTCACCGCCCTCTTCGGGCGGTCGGGCGCCGGCAAGACCACGATCGTCAAGGCCGTCGCCGGGTTGTTGCGGCCCGAGCGTGGCCGCATCGCTGTCGACGGCGAGGTCCTGTTCGATCGGGACGCCGGCCTCTCGGTGCCGCCGCACCGGCGGCGGATCGGCTACGTGTTCCAGGACGGGCGCCTGTTCCCGCACCTCAGCGTCCGCGGCAACCTGGCCTACGGCCGCCGGCGCGGCGCGCCAACGGCCGAGGTCGCGCGCGTGGTCGAGCTTCTGGGCATCGGAGCGCTTCTTGACCGCCGCCCGGGGCGGCTTTCGGGCGGCGAGGCGCAGCGCGTCGCGATCGGACGGGCCTTGCTGTCGCAGCCGCGGCTGCTCCTGATGGATGAGCCGCTGTCGTCGCTCGACGAGCCGCGGCGGGCCGAAATCCTGCCCTATCTCGAGCGACTGAGAGACGAGACGCGGATTCCGATCCTGTATGTCAGCCACACCCTGGCCGAGGTCGCGCGCCTGGCGACCACGGTCGTCGCGCTGCAGGCGGGACGTGTCGTACGCACCGGACCGGCGGCGGAGGTGCTGTCGGACCCGGCGGCGGTGCCGGCGCTCGGGGTGCGTGCGGCGGGCTCCGTCCTTGCGGGGCGGGTCGTCGCGCATCACGCGGACGGCCTCAGCGAGATCGCGACATCCGCAGGGCGACTTCTCCTGCCGCGCGTCTCGGCAGAAATCGGTGCAGGCGTGCGCATCCGCATCGCGGCGCAAGACATCATTCTCTCGCGCACGAGGCCTGAGGGGTTGTCGGCACTTAACATCCTCGGCGCGACGGTGACCGACTATCCACCGGGGCGAGGGGCCCGGCGTGGCGGTGTCACTGCGCGCCGGCGAGGATATGCTGCTGGCCCGGATCACGCGCCGCTCGGCCGAGGCATTGGGGCTCGCCCCGGGCACCACCTGTCATGCCATCATGAAAGCCGTCTCGGTTGCGCCGGAGGATGTGGGCCGGCACTAGGCCGGCCCCTTTGAGGCTCAGCGGCCGAGGGACCACCAGCCGCGCTTCTTCGGCCTCGCAGGCTCGGACGAGTCCGCATCAGCGCCGACTGTTTCAGGCTCTTCGGATCCCGTCTCGCCGTGTCTGCGTCCTCGCCGTCCTGAGATGCGGGTGGTGCAGCGGGCTCCTCGCTCGCTGCGGTCGGTTCTGGCTCCCGGGTCTCTTCGCTCTTTGACCCGTTCTCAGCGGCAGCCCCCTCCGCGGTCGGAGCGTTCTCGGACGTGGCGGCGGCGCGTTCTCCGTCTGATCCAGGAGCGCCCTCTGCCTCGGAAGGAGTTGCGCCTCCCTCCGGCGGAACGACCGTCGTGGCGTCCGAGGCAGCACCTACGGGCAACTCGCGCTCCGTCGGCTCCTCGGCCGATTTCGCCTCCTCCGTCTCCGGCTGCCGTTTCCGCGAGCGACTCCGGGTGCGCTTGCGCGGCTTCTCCGCAGCTTCCTCCGGCAGCGTCCTCGGCCGTCGCGCCCTCGTTCGACGCGTCCTGGCTTTCCGACGTCGCGTCGGCAGATGCCGCGTCTTCATCTTCGGAGTGCGCTGACTGCTCCTGGGCGTCGCTGCGCTCCTGATTGTCACCGTTGCCGCCCCGGCGGCGGCGGCGGCGGCGGCGGCGCTTGCGCGACGGCTTGTCGGAGGTATCCTGTTCGGCTGCCTCCTCGCGCTCGTCGTCCGCAATCTCCTCCGCCTCGGTGGCGTCGTCGATATCGTCCATCAGCGTCGCGTCGACGGACACCACCGGCGCCGTGGCATCCACCATCCGGGTCTGCTGGGTCTTGAACTTCTCGACCTGGAAATCTGGGCTGACGAGCTTCGCGTCGCCCTCGACGCGGACGGCCATGCCGTAGCGCGCCTCGATGCCGGCGATATGCTCACGCTTGTGGTTCATCAGGAAGTTGGCGATCGTCGACCGGCGCATGCACCAGCACCTCGCGGTTCTTCCCACGGGTGCCTTCTTCTTCGAGCTGGCGCAGGATCATCAGCGAGACGCTGTCGTCGGACCGGATCAAGCCGGTGCCGTGGCAGACGTGGCACGGCTGCGTCGACGCCTCGAGCATGCCGGGGCGCAGCCGCTGACGCGACATCTCCAGCAAGCCGAAGCCCGAGATCTTGCCGACCTGGATACGCGCCCGGTCGGTCTTGAGCTTCTCCTTGAAGCGCTTCTCGACGGCGGCGTTGTTCTTGCGCTCCTCCATGTCGATGAAATCGATCACGATGAGCCCGGCGAGGTCCCGCAGGCGCAACTGCCGCGCGATCTCCTCCGCGGCCTCGAGGTTGGTCTTGAGCGCCGTATCCTCGATCGACCCCTCCTTGGTGGAGCGGCCGGAGTTGACGTCGATCGCCACCAGCGCCTCGGTCACGCCGATGACGATGTAGCCGCCCGACTTGAGCTGCACCGTGGGATTGAACATCGAACCCAGGTAGCTCTCGATCTGGAAGCGCGCGAAGAGCGGCATGCCGTCGGCATAGAGCTTCACGTTCTTTGCGTGGCTCGGCATGATCATCTTCATGAAGGCCTTGGCCGTCTTGTAGCCTTCGGCCCCTTCGACCAGCACCTCGTCTATCTCGCGACTGTAGAGGTCGCGGATCGAGCGCTTGATCAGGTCGCCCTCCTCGTAGATCTTCGTGGGTGCGATCGATTTGAGCGTAAGCTCGCGAATCTGTTCCCAGAGCCGCTGCAGGTACTCGTAGTCGCGCCGGATCTCGGTCTTCGTGCGCTGCGACCCTGCGGTGCGGATGATCAGGCCCGCGCCTTTCGGCACGTCGATCTCCGCGGCGATCTGCTTGAGCTTCTTTCGGTCGACAGCGTTGGTGATCTTGCGGGAGATGCCTCCGCCGCGCGCGGTGTTCGGCATCAGGACGCAATAGCGGCCGGCCAGACTGAGATACGTCGTCAGTGCCGCGCCCTTGTTGCCACGTTCTTCCTTGACGACCTGGACCAGCATGATCTGCCGGACCTTGACGACCTCCTGGATCTTGTAGCGGCGTGGCCGCGGCTTTCTCGCCGGGCGCATGTCTTCGGCGCTGTCGTCGTCGGCCACGGACTCGATGCTGTCGTCGTGGCGCGAGGCATCGCGGCTTCCGTCGCTGGCGCCGCTCTGATCGTCGCCGTTCCGAGCATGAGATGGATCGTCCTTGTCGCCGGCTTCCTCGTCGACCTGCTCTTCCTCGGCGAGGTCGACGACATCCATGCCCGGGATACCCGACGCGATCGCGATCGTGCGCGCCCGCGCGTCCTCTCCGCCGTTGTCGTCCCCATCCGTGTCGCTATCATCCGCGGACGTATCTTCGGCCACCGGTTCGGACCGCGCCGTGGCGTCCTCGTTCTGCGCCGCCTCGGCCTTGGTCGACCGCCGGCGAGACCGGCGCTTCGGCTTCTCCTCCTCCTGCTCCGCCTCGGCCTCGGCGAACGCGGCCTCCTCGGCCAGCAGCGCCTCCCGGTCAGCGACCGGGATCTGGTAGTAATCGGGGTGAATCTCCGAGAAGGCGAGAAAGCCGTGGCGGTTGCCGCCGTAGTCGACGAAGGCCGCCTGCAGCGAGGGCTCGACCCGCGTGACCTTCGCTAGATAGATATTGCCGGCGAGTTGCCGCTTGTTCTCGGACTCGAAGTCGAAGTCCTCGACCCGGTTTCCTTCTGCAACGACCACCCGCGTCTCCTCGGAGTGGGTGGCGTCGATAAGCATCTTCTTTGCCATGTGAACTCATTGCGCGGATCAGCCGCGCGAGGCCCCGATGGAGCTTCGCTGCGCCGTGCCGCGTCTTGTGGGGGCGAAATCACATCGTGCGGACAGCAGGACTGGCGATCTTGCCGCCTAACCTTCGCTGCTCGTATCCTCGCACGCGTCATCGCGTTTCTTCTCCGACGCCTTCGGATGGCGCCTTACAATGAACCCACGCGCCGCGCGCGAGGGAGACCTTCAGCCAATCGGCCATTGCGTCAACGGATAGGCAGCGAGATTATCTCGCCCGGTCCAGACCGGTGACAAAACCTTCAGTAGAGCAGGCCGCGCAGCGCGCGGACAACCGCTCTGACCGACATTAGTGGCGAAACCAGCGCGAATACAATGCCAAATCGTCCGCCGTGCCGGTTCAGAGGTAGTCGGCGCGATTGAGGCCGTACTTCGCCATCTTCTCGTTAAGCGTGCGTCGAGGAAGGGAGAGCTCCTCCATGACGTTCACGATGGAGCCCTTGTGGCGCCGCATCGTGTTGTCGATGAGCATCCGCTCGAACGCATCCACGTACTGCTTGAGCGGCTTGCCCTCGGTCGTGATCGCGGACTGGCTGCCCTCGTCCTCGGTCATGAGCAGCGACGCGATCGACGAGGTGCCGCGGCGGCTCTGCATGACGGCGCGCTCGGCGACGTTCTGCAGCTGGCGGACGTTGCCGGGCCACGGCGCCTGGAGAAGCTGCGCGGCTTCCTGAGCCGAGATCTCGATCGTGTCGCAGCCGTAATCCTCGGCCGCCTGTTCGGCGAAGTGGGTGAACAGGGTCAGGATGTCTTCCCCCCGAGATCGCAGCGGGGGCAGGGTGATCTTGATCGCGGCAAGGCGGTAAAAAAGGTCGGGGCGCAGAGCGTCCTCGCACGTGCGGCCCTGCTCCTGAAGGTTGCAGATCGCGATTAGCCGCGTCTCGGGAGGGTTCCCCTGCGCGTCGATCCAGGCAAGCAGTCGTGCCTGGAGGGCAGGGCTCAACGTCTCGACATGTTCGAGCACGAGCGTTCCGCCCCGCGCCTCCTCCAGCAGGGGGATCACCCCGTCGCCGCCGAAGAGCAGCTTCGCCAGTGCCTCATCGTCCCCGGACTGGGCGGAGGCGAGGACGAACTTGCGCCCTGGCTTGGCGCCCACCGCGTGCAAGGCATGCGCCGTCAGCGTCTTGCCGGTGCCCGTCTCGCCGTCGATGAACACGTGGCCGTCCGCCTGCCCGAGGTCGAGGATGTCCTCGCGCAGCCGCTCCATCACTGGAGACTGGCCGAGGAGCTTCTGCATGATGCCCTCGCCCTCCGACAACTCGCGGCGAAGCGCACGGTTGTCCAAGGTCAGCCGCCGGGCGCGTGTCGCCTTCTTGGCGAGCTCGGTCATCCGGTCGGGGTTGAACGGCTTTTCGAGGAAATCGAACGCGCCGACGCGCATCGCCTCGACCGCCATCGGCACGTCACCGTGGCCCGTGATCATGATCACGGGCAGAGCGCTGTCCATGCTCATGAGTCGCTTGAGAAATCCGATACCGTCGAGGCCGGGCATCCGGATGTCGCTGATGACGACACCGGGCCAATCCTGCCCGATCACCTTCAACGCATCATCGGCGCTCGCGAACGTCTCGATCTCGAAGCCCGAGAGCGCAAGCCACTGACCGATCGATTGTCGCATGTCCTTTTCGTCGTCGACGACGGCAACCTTCAATGGCTTCGCCATGTCCTTCCCTCACTCCGCCGCGGTGGCGACGGCCCCTTTCGATAGCGGCAGATAAAGCTCGAAGACGGCGCCGCCATCACGGCCGTTTCGTGCTGTCAGTCGACCGTTGAAATCCGCAACGATGCCGGACGAAATCGCCAGACCGAGCCCCACGCCATCCCCTGCCGGCTTTGTGGTGTAGAACGGCTCGAACAGGCTTTCCAGATCCTCGATGCCGTGTCCATTGTCGCGGACCGCCAGCGTAGCGCCGCCGGCACCCGCGCCGAGGGTCAGCCGGATCTCGGCACCCTCGACGCCGCGCGTCGCGTCGAAGGCGTTGCGCAGCAGGTTCACGATCACCTGTTCGAGCCGTATCCGGTCGGCCAAGACGGGAACCGGCTCGCGCGGCAAGGTCCTCACGACGTGCACGTCGCGCGATCTCAATTGCGGCTCCATCAGCGACAGGGCAGACGAGACCGCCTGGCGGAAGTCGGTCTCCTCCACGGCGGTGCCGCCCTTTCGGGCGTAGCTCTTCAGCTGCCGGGTAATCGCCCCCATCCGCTCGATCAGATCGTCGATCCGCTGGAACGAGGACAGCGCTTCTTCGGGCCGGCGTCGCTGCAGGAGAAGCCGCGCGCCGGCAAGGTACGTCTTCATGGCCGCGAGGGGCTGGTTCAACTCGTGGCTCACCGACGCCGACATCTCGCCGAGCGCCGCCAGCTTCGACGATTGCGCCAAAGTCTGCTCGGCCACCTCGAGGTGACGCTCGGCCCGCTCGCGCTCGGCGATTTCGCGCTGCAGCGCCTCGTTCAGTTCGCGAAGCTCCGCGGACTCGCGCTGGAAGAAGACCGAGCGCGATAGCGCCTTGCGGCTCCGCAGGTAAAAGGCGAGCGCCAGCATGATCGCGAAGGCCATGATCTCGATCGCGAGAACGCTGTTTACCTTCTCCCGAACGCTGGAATAGGTGGAGAACGAGGTGATCTTCCAGCCTTGGAAGTCCAAGGGCATCTGCTCGCGCATCACAGCCTCGCCCATCACCCAGGCGTCGGGTGGAACGACACCCCAGTCGACGCTCGCCTGCAGGGCGCGCCGGATGGCCGAGGGTGGAGAGCGCACGGCAAGCGCCTCCTCTTCCGTGCGGCCGCGCCAGCGGCCTTCCGTGGCGAGGATCACGGTGCCCGAGCTGTCGGTCACCATCACCGCGTCAGCGAAGTCCTCCCACGCCGGCACGAACTTCTCTAGGTCGACACTGACGACGATCACGCCAAGGGTCGATCCCGAGGGTGCGATCTTGCGCGAGTAGGTGAAGTCGGTCCCGCCGCTCTGCGTCCGGTAGGTGGTGAATACAGTGTCGGAGGCGCGGAGCGCGTCGATGAAGTAGGGCTCAGACCTCAGATGCGCTCCAAGGCGGCTGCGGTCCGTCGCGGCCACGACGCGACCGTCGCCGTCGAGCAGCATCAACGATGCCGCCTCGATCTCGTCCCGATACTCGATCAGGCGCTGGCTCGTCTGGGCGTGGTCGCCCGAAGACAGCGCTCCGATCAGGGCGGGGTCGCGCGACAACAGGAGGGGCACGACAGAGGCCCTGCGCAATTCCGACTTGAGATTGCCGCGATAAAGCGCCAGCCGCACTTCGGCCCGGTTCCGGGTGCTTTCGGTGAAACGCTCGGTCAGCCAATGGTTGGTGAACCAGACGACGCCGACAGCCGCCGACACGAAGGCAACCAGCGCGAGACGGACGCCCACGCTGGAGCGCGTCCGTGTTGCCGGCGTGTCCACGCTACTCATGCCCCAAATCTATCGGGGCGACCGACTTCGCTCAAGCTGAGGTCATCACATCGTGTACCGCACGAAAAAGGGGTGTTCCGTCGGTGAGCCCGAGAGCGGGATCGGCGGCACGCTCCGGGTGCGGCATCACGCCGAGGACACGTCGGTTCTCGGACAGGATCCCCGCGATGCGCTCGACCGAACCGTTGACGTCCTCGCCATATCGGAAGGCGATGCGATCCTCTGCCTGCAATTGCTGAACCGTCGCAGGGTCCGCGAAGTAGTTTCCATCGTGGTGCGCTACCGGGAGGCGAACGGTGGTCCCCACGCCATAACCAGAGGTGAACGCGCTGTCGCTCGTGGCGACCTCCACCTCGACCGTCTTGCAGACGAAGCGCAGGCCGGCGTTCCGGATCAGCGCTCCCGGCAGCAGGCCGACCTCGGTGAGGACCTGGAAGCCGTTGCAGATGCCGATCGCATAGCCACCGCGCGAGACATGGGTGCGAAGTGCTTCCGATGATCGGGGCGCGGGCGGCAATCGCGCCGCAGCGAAGGTAGTCGCCCCACGCGAACCCGCCCGGTACGCCGACGATGTCGGTTCCGGTCGGCAGCTCGGTGTCCTTGTGCCAGACCATCGTGACGTCGGCCCCGGCTCGTCGGAAGGCCACTGCGAGGTCACGGTCGCAGTTCGAACCGGGAAAGACGAGGACGGCAGCCTTCACTCGAAGTCCATCCGCCAGCTCTCGATGATCTCGTTCGCGAGCAAGGTCCGGCACATCCGGGCCACCTCGTCCTCGGCAGCGGTGCGGTCGCTCGTCGACAGGTCCAGCTCGATCACCTTGCCTTGCCGCACGCGATCAACACCGCCGAAGCCGAGACCGGCGAGGGCGAGCCGGATCGCCTCGCCCTGTGGGTCGAGGACGCCGTCCTTCGGCATGATCGTGACGTACGCGCGCATCGCACCTCCATTTGCAGGCGGGAATAGTGTGCGGCCCTGATCGGTTTGGCAACGCGGCCCGTCGTCCCGACCGCGTTGCCTCAGTCCAATTCAGACGCACTGGCTCTCGCCGGGGAGGTAGACCACCTGGCCGGCACATAGCCTGGCGCCGAAGAACCAGAACCAGCGGCCGGCAAGTTCGGGCGCGTAGACCGTCGGCTCCGCCACGATCGCCGTGGAGGCGTCGATCTGTGCGGAGGTGGAGGCCGAGGCGGCCGAAGAAAGCGCCGAATGCGCGACGGTCGCCAAGGTGATAGCAATGTTCTTCACAACAATAATCCTTCTCCAAATCGAGGACGTGGAGTATCGCCAGAAGGCCCAAGGTCACGGAAGTAGGCGATTCCGTGCCTCGCGGACTTGCTTCTGTCAGTTGATCAGCGTCGGCTTCGTCGCGTGCGTCACGTTCGAAGGTAGCACGCCGAGCCGCTTCGCCACTTCGGTGTAGGCGTCCGCCAGATTGCCCAGATCGCGGCGGAAGACATCCTTGTCGAGCTTCTTGCCCGACTGCGCATCCCAGAGGCGGCAGCTGTCGGGGCTAATCTCGTCGGCGACGACAAGACGCGGGTAGTCGTTTTCCCAGATGCGGCCGATCTCGATCTTGAAGTCGACGAGGGTAATGCCGACCGCCATCATCGTGCCGGACAGAAAGTCGTTCACGCTCAGAGCAAGCGCCACCATGTCGTCCAGGTCCTGCTGCGCCGGCCCAGTTGAAGGCAAGGATGTGCTCCTCGGTTACCAGCGGATCGCCGAGAGCGTCGTCCTTGTAGTAGAACTCGACGATCGGGCGGGGCAGGGCAGTGCCTTCCTCGATGCCGAGGCGCTTGGACAACGAGCCTGCGGCGAGGTTTCGAACAACAACTTCCAGCGGAATGATCTCGACCGAGCGGATCAGTTGCTCGCGCATGTTGATCCGCTTGATGAAGTGCGTCGGGACACCGATCTGGTTGAGGCCGCGCATGAAGAACTCGGACAGGCGGTTGTTGAAAACGCCTTTGCCCTCGATAACCTCGCGCTTTTCGGCATTGAAGGCGGTGGCGTCGTCCTTGAAGTACTGGACAAGCGTCCCCGGCTCCGGCCCTTCGTACAGGATCTTGGCCTTGCCTTCGTAGACCTTCTTGCGACGCGCCATGACCGCTCCGAATGCATGAGGGGGCGCCCAAGGCGTGGCGGGCACCGAGGAAGTCGATATAGTCGAACGCCCCAAAAGCTACAAGCTCAGGGTCTTGGCACGGCCGGGTCGCGCGGGCATATCAGGGGGACCGCTTCGTTTGGGGGAGGGACCGCATGACGACGTTCGACGATCGCGAAAATGCATTCGAGAACAAGTTCGCGCACGATGCGCAACTTCAGTTCAGGGCAGAGGCGAGGCGCAACCGGCTGCTCGGACTGTGGGCCGCGGAGATCCTCGGCAAGTCCATCGAGGAGGCGGCGGAGTACGCCAAGGAGGTGGTCAAGGCCGACTTCGAGGAGGCTGGTGACGAGGATGTCTACCGCAAGGTCGCAGGGGACCTCGGCGATCGAAAGTCTGAAACCGAAATCCGCACCAAGATGGCCGAGCTCATGGTCGAGGCGAAAAAGCAGATCCTCAGCGAGAGCTGATCGATCGGGCGGCGACTGCTACCTGACGCCGAACCAATCTAGGAGTTTTCGATGACGGATCGGATGACCCGAATGCTGGCGCGAGCGTGACTGGTTGCTCGCCGACGGGGCGACGGGCACCAATCTGTTCAACATGGGGCTGGAGGCTGGCGAGCGCGCCGGAACTCTGGAACGTCGACCATCCTGACCGCGTCCGCGCGCTGTACCGAGGCGTCGGTCGAGGCAGGGTCGCGACATCTTCTTGACGAACACCTTCGGCGGGAAATGCGTCGCGGCTTGCCTTGCACGACGGCGCAGGATCGCGTCGCCGAGCTTAACCGTGCCGGGGCGGCCCTGGCGCGCGAGGTCGCGGACGCGGCGGGGCGCGAGGTCGTCGTCGCAGGCTCCATGGGTCCGACGGGCGAGATCATGGAGCCGATGGGCCCGCTGACCCACGATACCGCCGTGGCCATGTTCCGTGATCAGGCTGACGCGCTGCGCGATGGCGGGGCCGACATCCTATGGGTCGAGACGATCTCGTCACTTGACGAGTTCCGTGCCGCGGCCGAGGCCATCGCAGAGGTCGGGATGCCCTGGTGTGGCACGATGAGCTTCGACACTGCGGGCCGGACGATGATGGGCGTCACGGCGGCTGACATGGTTCGCCTGGTCGAGGGACTGAGACATCCGCCGATCGCCTTCGGCGCGAACTGCGGGACGGGAGCGTCCGACCTGCTGCGGACCATGCTGGGCTTCGTCGCGCAGGGGCCCGAGAGGCCGCTGATCGCGAAGGGGAATGCAGGGATCCCCAAGTTCGTCGAGGGGCACATCCACTACGATGGGACGCCCGAACTGATGGCCGACTATGCAGGCCTCGCCCGCGACTGCGGCGCCACGATCATCGGCGGCTGCTGTGGGACGACGCCGGACCATCTGCGGAGGATGCGGGCCGCTCTCGAGGCGCACGAGGTCGGTCCGCGCCCGGCGCTGGAGACTATCGCACAGCGCCTCGGCGGGTTCTCGTCGGCCAACGATGGCAGCGAAGGGCCGGCCGAGGCGCGACCGCGCCGCCGCCGTCGGGGCTGAAGCGCCCGAATTCAGAACAGGCTGAGTTGCCTGTCCGGCTCCGGCGGGACCTCGAACAGGTCCGTGCGAAGCGGCGGCATTGCACCGTCCATTCCGGCCCGCCGCAAGGCCACGTCGAAACGTCGCGCAATCAGCTCGGCGTATACCCCTTGCCCCTTCATTCGGCGGCCCCAGGCCGGATCGTAGTCCCTGCCGCCGTGGGTCTCCCTCACTCTGGCCATGATCCGCTTCGCCCGATCGGGTCGCCGCTCTTCCAGCCATTCGCGGAAGAGAGGCGCGACCTCCAGCGGCAAGCGAAGCATCACCCAGCTTGCGCCCCGGGCGCCTGCCTCGCGGCCCGCATCGATCAGGCGTTCGATCTCGTGGCACGTCAGACCGGGAATGATGGGCGAGATCATGATCCGCACGGGTATGCCGGCATTGGAGAGCCGCCGGATCGCCGCCAGCCGACGTGCCGGTGACGGTACCCTCGGCTCCAACTCACGCGCCAGTGTCGCATCGAGGGTCGTGACGGTGATCCCGACCTGCACCAGCCCCTGCTCCGCCATCGGGCCGAGGATGTCGATATCGCGCTCGATCAGGGTGCCCTTGGTCGCGACGGTCAGCGGGTGGCGATGCTCCGCCAGCACTTCGATAACGCGGCGCATCGTCCGCATCTCGCGCTCTATCGGCTGATAGGGATCGGTGTTCGTGCCAAGCGCGATCGGCTTCACGCGGTAGCGCTTTCGCTGCAGCTCCTGCCTCAGCACTTCCGGCAGGCCGGGCCGCGCGATCAGGCGCGTCTCGAAGTCCAGCCCCGGAGACAGCCCGAGATACGCGTGGGTCGGCCGCGCGAAACAGTAGATGCAGCCGTGCTCGCACCCGCGATAGGGGTTGATCGAGCGGTCGAAGCCGACGTCCGGCGAACTGTTGCGCGTTATCGCAGACCTAGGACGCTCGATGCTGACCTCAGTCCGGAAGGGCGGCAATTCCTCCTCGATGTCCCAACCATCATGCGCCTCGTGCCGCTGCGTCGCCTCGTAGCGTCCGCTTGGGTTCGACGCGGCGCCCCGCCCGCGCCGGCGCTTGTCGTCAAGGGCTGCCTCGTCCATTACGCGAGAGTAGAACAATAAGTGAACATCTGCCAAGCAGATATTTCTGGTCGGGGTCGTTCCTGCCACTACGTCAAGTTCTGCCAACAAAAGCGCAGGGGTGAAGATGATTTCGAAACACATGGCCGCTGCAATGGCATTCGCCGTCATGGCGGTCCCGGCTACGGCTTCACCCTTCGACTACACTGACCTCTTCATCTTCGGCGACAGCCTGGCTGACGTCGGACGCGCTTTTGAACTGACGGGCAAGGCGATCCCGCCGACGCCACCCTACTACGAGGGCCAGTTCACTGGCCCCGACCGGCCCGTATGGGCCGAGATCGTGGGTGACGCGTTCGAGGCCGAGGGCAAGGATGTCCGGAACTACGCGGTCGGCGGCGCCGAGGCGCTGGGTACAGGCTTGACCGACATGCCCGCGCAGGTCGCGCAGTTCGGGATCGAGGCGCTCCTCGGGGGTGTTACCCCGGGCGCCAATGCGCTGGCCGCATTCTGGTTTGGTGCGAACGACATCTTTGCGAACCTGCCGCTTGGTAGAGCGACTTCGGCGGCGCGACAGGCAGCGGACGCAATTACCGCCGCCGCAGTCGGCCTTTCGACCTTCGACATCGACAGCTACCTCTTCTTCACCCTCGGGGACCTGTCCCTCACGCCGGCGTTTCGCGGCACGCCCTTCGCCGAGGCCGCTCAGGCCGCAGCGAACGCCTTTGATTCGCAAATGTCCGGCAACGTGACACAGCTGTCGTTGCTGGGTTTCGATGCGACGCTGCTCGATACCGGAGCACTGGTCGGCGAGGTTGTCGCCAATCCGTCCGCCTTCGGCTTCACCAACGTGACGGAACCTTGCGTCATTCGCGACGGGAGCATAGCGCTCGTAGACTGCACATCGGTCTTGGGGATCGACGCGTCGGAGTTCCTCTGGTTCGACCAGGTGCACCCGAACTCTCGTGCGCATGGATACATCGCCGATCTGGTGCTGGACGAGATCGCGTCGCCGGCACCGGTCCCCATTCCGGCGACGTTGCCGCTCGTTACAGGGTCGATCGCCCTCCTTTTCATCGCAGGCCGGCGGAAAAATCTCACGGCACGTCGCTGATCCACGTCATCGCGTCGCAAAACGTCTGGACGGTTGACCGTCACGAACACTAGATGGCCAGCGACCTGACGGTCGAGGTGCAAGAAAATGTCTGACGACGAAATCATCCTCTCCGAGCTCGACGATGGCGAACTCGTGGCGCAGATGCACGACGATCTCTACGACGGTCTCAAGGATGAGATCGAGGAGAGCGTCAACATCCTCCTCGCGCGCGGATGGGAGCCCTATCGCGTCCTGACGGAAGCCCTCGTCGCCGGCATGAAGGTCGTCGGCGACGATTTCCGCGATGGTATCCTGTTCGTTCCCGAAGTGCTGCTTGCCGCGAACGCGATGAAGGGCGGCATGAAGATCCTCAAGCCGCTGCTTGCGGAAACGGGCGCGCCGCGGATGGGCAAGATGGTGATCGGGACCGTCAAGGGCGACATCCACGACATCGGCAAGAACCTCGTCACGATGATGATGGAGGGTGCCGGCTTCGAGGTCGTCGACCTCGGGATCAACAACGCCGTCGACAAGTACCTCGAGGCGTTGGAGCGGGAAGAGGCCGACATTCTCGGCATGTCGGCGCTGCTGACCACGACGATGCCTTACATGAAGGTCGTCATCGACACGATGAAGGAGAAGGGCATCCGCGACGACTACATCGTGCTCGTCGGCGGCGCTCCTCTCAACGAGGAATTCGGTCGCGCCATTGGGGCGGACGCATACTGCCGAGACGCCGCTGTGGCGGTCGAGACCGCAAAAGGCCTCATCTCCCGCAAGCACAACCAGATGGCGGCCGGCTGAGGCCGGTTGCGGTGGCTCGGCACGCGCTGCCGCTTCTGCTGGCGGTCGTCCTCGCGCTCGCGGCGCTGACGCAGCCTCCTTTCGTCGGCGCAGCGCGCGATCAGGCGCAGACGGTGGCGCGGAACGCGGCGGTCACCTACGCAGCCCTTCGCACCATCAATGCCGCGATATCGACATTGAAGGAGACCGAAGTCTCCCTGCCGATCGTCGGGGGGCTCGGCGCAAAGCCGGGCATGGCGCTTGACCCGATCGACGAGACCGTCGCACGGGTCGCCGACATCCTGTTCCTGCTGATGGCGACGACCGCGGTTCTGACCATCGCGTTCGGGCCGATCGCGACGGCCGGAGCTGTGATCGCCTGCGCCGGGTTTCTGGCACTCTGGCTTGCACGACGGTACCCGATGTGGCGGGGGGCGGCCCCGATGGGGCAGAGGGCGGCGATCTTCGGTTTGCTCTTTGCGCTCGTCCTGCCGGTCTCGTGGGCCGGGGGCGGCTGGATGGCGGGTCGCATGACCGACGACCGGCTCGAAGCCGCAATGTCCAGCCTGCGCGGCGCCGGCGGAGGGGGTCCTCTCGCCGCCGCACCGGCACCGGACGCTGGTGCGCCCGCGATGTCATCGCCATGGTGGAGCTTTTGGTCGGAGCCGCGTGGTGCGGCCGTCGCAGATGCTGATGGCGGTTGGCGCAGCGTGATCAACGAGTACTCCGAACGTGCCGAGACGATCCTTGGGAGTTCGCTCGACATCATCGCGGTGTACGTCCTCCGGCTCTTCGTCTTTCCCGCCTTCGCGGTCGCCGTGCTGATCTACGCGTTGCGGCAGGCGGTCCGCCTCCTGGACCGGCCGGGCTGAGGGAAGACGCGCTTCAGTCGAGGTCGCGCCGCATCGTAGCCATGCCGTTCCGGCGCGACATTTCCTCGTATCCAGCGGCCTGATAGGCGGAGTAGGCTGGGTCGTTGTCGGTCTCGACCTTCAACGTGATCGTGAGGGCCCCGAGGTCTCGCGCCGTCGCTTCGACCAGCGCGGCCATCTGTGCACCGGCGCCACCGCGCGCGCCCTCGGTCACGAACACGTAGGTCAGGTGCCGGATCTCCGGGCCTGCGCCGAGCCGGAGCGCGAAGAAGCCAACATCCGTCCCGCTGCCCCGGTCGACCAGATAATACGAGGCGTCGTCCGGCTCGTTCAGCCATTTCTCCTGCCACTCGAGCGGGTCGAACGGATGCTTCGCGTTCGGGTTCGCCAGAGCGAGGTCGCGCTCGTCGGAGAGAAGCCGCGCCAGCGGCCCCAGATCGAACGGGTCGTTCGGGCGAGTCTTCAGTTGCGCCATGTTCCGGTCTCCGTACTTGGCTCGCAGCGGCGGCGCTCCCAGTCCTCCGCGCTATGCGCTCAGCCGCCCTTGCGGAGCACGTAGATCTGCACCGCGCCCTCGTCCTCCTGCGAGATCAGGGCGTGTCCGGCCTCGGCGCAGAAATGCGGAATATCGACCGTCGCCGCAGGGTCGTCAGCACGGATGCGCAGCAGCGCGCCCTTCGGGATACCCTGCAGCCGCTTTCGCGCCTTGAGGACGGGCAGCGGGCAGAGCAGCCCCACCGCGTCAAGCTCATGCGTCTCCATCGCGGGGCACCTATTGCGCACGGATCGGAGTGTCCACCGTCTTGTGACCGGCTGATCACGTGACGCGGCCAGCGGCGCGGGCTAAGGCGGTCTCCATGTTGGGAATCGACATCATCGACGCCAGCCTGATCCCCGCGGCCACGGTCGCGCTTCTTGCCGGGCTGCTGTCGTTCCTGTCGCCCTGCGTGCTTCCGATCGTGCCGCCGTACCTCGCCTACATGGGCGGGATCAGCATGGCGGAGATGGAGGGCACGAGCGCTGCCCGACGCCGTGTGGTCCTGTCCGCGCTGTTCTTCGTGCTCGGGCTGTCGACCGTCTTCCTGCTGCTGGGCTTCACCGCCTCTGCATTCGGGACGTTCTTCCTGCGCAATCAGGACTGGTTCGTGTTCGCCGCCGGACTTGTGGTGATGATCTTCGGCGCGCATTTTCTGGGGGTGTACCGGATCGCGGCGATGGACCGGGAGGTCCGTCTCGATGCCGGCGATCGCGGCGGCTCGGCCGTCGGCGCCTACGTGCTGGGGCTCGCCTTCGCCTTCGGGTGGACGCCCTGCATCGGTCCGCAGCTCGGCGCGATCATCTCGCTTGCCGCGTCGGAGGCCAGCGTCTCGCGCGGCACGGCGCTCTTGGGGGTCTACGCCGCCGGTCTCGGAATTCCGTTCATCCTCGTCGCGGCTTTCTTTCCGTCGCTCTCGGGCGTCATGGCGTGGATGAAGCGGCACATGGACCGGATCGAGAAGGTGATGGGTCTGCTGCTCTGGACGGTGGGGCTGATGATGGTGACCGGGCAGTTCACGGCGTTTTCCTGGTGGCTTCTCGAGACGTTTCCCGCCCTCGCCTTGCTGGGCTGACGGACGCTTGTGCCCCGAACGACTCTGCCTCCGAGAAGTGGGTGTAGGGCATCAGTTCGGACGGATTGCACTGGCTCAGCCGCCACGGCGGTAGTGATTGAGGACGAAGACGCGGATTGCCGATGCAAGGCCGGCGGCGTCGCCACGGTCCTCGTCGATCTGCGCGGCGAGAGAGGCCAGCGGCACGCCCCGCGCGGCCGCGATCTCGCGGAAGGCGTCCCAGAACGGTTCCTCCAACGAGACACTTGTGCGGTGACCGCGGAGCGTGAGCGAGTGCTTGACCGGCCGGGCGGTCACGCGTCGCTGTCGCCCTTCGGCCTGTCGACCTTGTGCTGATCGAGCCTCGCGCGCAGCGCCTCGACCCGCTTGGAGACCAGATCCTTCTGCGCCTTGGTCTGGCCGTACTTGGCGGAGTTCGCGTCGGCCTCGCGGCGCGAGCGATCGCGCGCCTTTTCCTTGCGGGCCTTGTTGAGGTTGGTGGGAGAGCTCTTCATTTCGGGCCTATCATCTTTTCGGGTCGGACGACCTCGTCAAAGGTCTTCTCGTCCACGAAGCCAAGGTTGACCGCTTCCTCGCGAAGCGTCGTGCCGTTCTTGTGTGCCGTCTTCGCGACCTTGGTCGCGTTGTCGTAGCCGATCGTGGGCGCCAGCGCCGTGACGAGCATCAGGCTTTCGCGCATGAGCTGGTCGATACGGGCCTCATTTGCCTCGATGCCGGCAACGCAGTTGTCGTTGAAGGCCGTGGCCGCATCGCCCAGAAGCTGCATCGACTGCAGCACGTTGTAGGCGATCATCGGCTTGTAGACGTTGAGCTCGAAGTGCCCCTGGCTGCCGGCCATGCCGACGGCGGCGTCGTTGCCGATGACGTGGGCGCAGACCTGGGTCAGCGCCTCGCACTGGGTCGGGTTGACCTTTCCCGGCATGATCGAGCTGCCGGGCTCGTTCTCGGGCAGGAGAAGCTCGAACAGCCCGCAACGGGGGCCTGAGCCGAGCAGGCGGATATCGTTGGCGATCTTGAAGAGCGACGCCGAAACCGTCTTGAGCGCGCCCGACATGGCCACCATCGCGTCGTGCGCCGCCAGCGCCTCGAACTTGTTCGGCGCGGTGACGAAGGGCAGGGCGGTGATCTCTGCCACGTTCTTGGCGATCTCCTCGCCCCAGCCCTTCGGCGCGTTAAGGCCGGTGCCGACGGCGGTGCCGCCTTGGGCAAGCTCGTGGATGTCGCCGAGGCTTGCCTCTACCCGCTCGATCCCCTTCGTGACCTGGTGTGCGTAGCCGCCGAACTCCTGCCCCAGCGTTAGCGGCGTCGCGTCCATCGTGTGCGTGCGGCCGATCTTGATGATGCCCCCGAAGAGCTCCGCCTTCTCGCGCAAAGTTGCTTCGAGCTTGCGCAGCCCGGGCAGCAGAACGTCGCGCGCGGTCATTGCGGTCGCGATATGCATCGCCGTCGGGAACGTGTCGTTCGACGACTGGCTCATGTTGACGTGGTCGTTGGGGTGCACCGGGTCCTTGGAGCCGACGGTGCCGCCGAGGATCTCGATCGCGCGGTTCGAGATCACCTCGTTGGCGTTCATGTTGGTCTGCGTGCCCGAGCCCGTCTGCCAGACCACCAGCGGGAAGTGATCGTCGAGCTTGCCTGCGACCACCTCGCCCGCGGCCTCGACGATGGCGGCGCACAGCCTCTCGTCCAGCTTGCCGAAGTGCATGTTCGCCTGCGCCGCCGCCTGCTTGATGACGCCGAGGGCGCGGACGATTGCCGTCGGCTGCCGCTCCCACCCGATCGGAAAGTTCATCAGGCTCCGCTGGGTCTGTGCGCCCCAATAACGGTCTGACCTGACCTCCAGAGGGCCGAAGCTGTCGGTCTCGGTGCGGGTGTCGGTCATCTGGCGCCTCCTCGCGATCGTTCGCGCGAGGTTTAGCCGCAGTCGCGTTGCGCCGCCAGCCGCCTCCTACTTCCGGAACTTGTCAAGGCTGACGATTTCGGCGTCGCGACGCGGCTCGGCCTCGACCTCCTCATGGGGCGCAGGCGCCTCTTCGTCCGTCTCATCCGGCTCGTGCATCTCGAACCGCAGGCCGAATTCGACCGAAGGGTCCACGAAGGTCTTGATGGCGTCGTACGGGATGTACAGAGGCTCCGGCGCGTCGCCAAAGTTGAGCGTCACGGCAAAGCCTTCGTCGCCGACATCGAGATTGTCGAACCAGTGCTGCAGGACCACGGTCATTTCCGTCGGGTAGCGGTCGGACAGCCAATCCGCCAGCTCGACATCGGGATGCATGGTGTCGAACGTGATGAAGAAGTGATGCGCGCCGGGCAGTCCGTGCTCGGCCACGTCCTGCAATACCTTGCGGATCAGGCTCCGCATGGCCTGGTGCATCAGGTTCCCGTAGTCGATCGCGCGCGACATCGGTGGTCCGTCCGTCGGTGGCAGCGGCCTCACCATAAGCGATTCCCGACGGGATGGAAGGCGCGCCCCGGGCTCAGATGACCGAGAAGGCGAAAGCGCCAAGCGCGGCAGCGGCAAGTGTCGCGAGGATGGTCCACCCGAAACGGAAAAGAAGGATCGCCGCGATCAGGGAAAGCGCCAACGGCACGAAGCGGGGAAAACCACCTTGCGGCCAGGGAATGGAGATCGGTCCGAGCGTCATCGTACCGACATCGGCCCAGAAGACGTGGATGGCGAACCACAGACCGAGGTTCAGGATGACGCCGACGACGGCCGCCGTAATGGACTGCAACGCGCGGTTAAGTCGCGGTTGCGCTGAGGCCCAAGCGACATAGGGCGCACCCGCGAAGATCCACAAGAAGCACGGCGTGAACGTCGCCCAAAGCGTCACCGCTCCGGCGGCGAGGGCCCAGCCGACGCCGCCCGCCCGGTGCCCGGCAAGCATGCCTACGAACTGCGTCACGAGGATCAGCGGGCCCGGCGTCGTCTCGGCGAGGCCGAGGGCATCGATCATCTCGTCGGCGGTGATCCAGCCCTGCGCCGCCACGACCTCCTGCGCCATGTAGGCGAGGACGGCGTAGGCGCCGCCGAACGTCACCACTGCAAGCCATGCGAAGAACCACGCGATGTCGGAAAAGAGGGTCGGGGCCAACGCCGTCACCGCGAGGAGCGGGACAAGCCAGACGACGAGCCAGAAGGCCACCGTGCCGATCAGCCCCGTTGCCCTCGGGAGAGGCACCTCGGGCGTCGTGCCCCCGCCTCCGCGTGACAGCCCCCAAGCTGCCGCGGCGAGGACGATCAGAGGGAACGGTGCTTCGAGAAAGAAGATGGCGACGAACGCGAGGCTGGCGAGCACCCACCCCTCAGCGCCCGCGAGGGCGCGCCGGCCCAACCTGATCAGAGCCTGCGCCACGATGGCCACGACCGCCGCCTGAACGCCCAGGAACAGCGTTTCCACCAGCGGCAACGAGCCGTAGGAGACGTAGAGCAGCGCCAGCGCGGCGATGACGATGGATCCGGGCAGCACGAACAGCAGCCCCGCGATCAGTCCGCCCATCCAGCCGCGGAGCCGCCAGCCTGCAAACGTGGCGAGCTGCATCGCCTCGGGCCCCGGCAGCAGCATGCAGAACCCCAGCGCGTCGAGGAACTGCCGCTCGGTCAGCCAGCGGCGCCGCTCGACAAGCTCGGCATGCATCACGGCGATCTGTGCCGCGGGCCCGCCGAACGACATGAGCCCGATGCGGCCGAAAGCGGAGACGAGCGTGCGAAGAGAGACGTTCACGCCCGCCCCATCGTGAGGGCGGCGCTTGTCGCGGGCAGGACCCTCTTCGCCATCTTGACCGGACCCCGCCGTCGGCGGTTCGCGACCGGTGGCACACGGCGATAGCGGACACGCCTGCGGGCCCGGCTCTCAACGGCGATGAGGAGCGCCCAATGCGGGAGGCAAGAGCTGGCGCGACCAGCTCCGAGACAAGGACCCACGAGAGCGGCTTGGGGTAATTTCCAGAGGACGTTCGGCATCCTTGGGCTCTCGACGAAGGACGCGAAGCTTGGGCGGCGTGCCTCAGGGCGTCCGCACTTGCCCCGAAGAGAGAGGCTGCCAGCAGCTTGGGAGCCGCGCAAGTGCAACGGCCGCTGCGGCGAAAACCGGGCCGCGTCTCTCCCGGGAGGAGCAGGAGAGACGGGCCCGGCGTACCCTGGGGTCACTCGCACGATGCCGCCGTGAACGGCACGAACAGAGGACTACCACCTGGCTTCCTATGCGTCAGGTAGGGTATTCCGGACGTGTCTCGGAAACGCCGGGCTGCGGCGCCAGAGTGAACTGCGGTGATGTGAGATGCAGGCTTCTGTTGCCAGGTGCCTGCGAACCCCGCCTTACGCTGCTAGGCGCAAGGGCTTAAGTTTCGGTCTTGTCACCGCTTACGCAGCGACTGCGACCGGAGCACGGTTGTCGTTGGCAACTATGCGATTTGGACCGATAACGGTGGTACCTCACCGGGACAAAGCAAACACCTTTACACGTTCGTCGATCCTGTTTCGGCCCCATTCGCCCCCAACGAGGGATGTCTGGTGGAGCCGCCGGGTACCGCCCCCGGGTCCGATCCGCTTATTCCGTGCGCGTTTATGCCCATAGTCCCTTGCGGGACACACTCAAGGTAGCCGCTTGACCGCATCTGTTCAAGCCGCAGTCAGGGCTTGATATACGTATAGCCGTCCATCTGGAGCCGGCTCAGCTCGGCCACGCCCGAAGGGACGATATCCTCCTCCCAAACGTCGTAGAGGTCGTCCTCGTAGCTGATTTCGCGGCTGTTCAGGGTATTGTTGCACACCTGGAAGCTGACGTTCTGGCCCTTCAGAGATGCGACCTGCGTCTGCAGGCGGTCGTCCTCCTTGGCGCTCATAAGAAGGCCAAGGCCGTTGCCGTGCAGGACGACCTTCACATCGAGGTTCTCGACCCCCACCGCGTTGATGTGGTTCTGGATGTTATTCATCGCGCCGCGATAGGCGCGAGCGTTTTCGCCGCCATCGTAGTTGATGTGGTAGACCACCTTCTGCTTGCCGTACCTTTCGGTATCCTGCGCATGCGCGCCAGACGCGGAGAGCGCCATCACCAGCAGCGCCATGATCGCGAATAGGTGTCTCATACGTTCCTCCCGTTCGGTGTGCCCCGGCCGATCCCGTAGCACCCGCGCAAGCATCATGCGACGAACGACCACAACCGATCAACGAGCAGCACCAAGGACAAAGCCAGCGCAGCGGCGGAGGCGAGACCCGCGATGACGAAGATCCCGTCGCGTTGCACGATCCCCCACGCCAACAGCGCCAGGCAAAGCGACGGCGGCGTATTCATGAGCGGTATAGGCAGGAAGAGCAGGATCGACAGGACGAGGCAGACCAGACCGATCAGGCGCTGTCTGCCCGCCAGAACGCCCAGGCGCGGCCGCGAGAGGCGCTCGGCGCGTGCGATCACCGGCACGACGTACCGTTTGATGAGCGCTACGCCGCGTGCCGGCAGCCGCCACTCGACGGCGCGGCGCGGCAGCCCTCCCGTCTCGCCGAAGATCGCGAGATGCGCCGAAATCAGCGCGAGCGGCAGTCCGACGATCGCGCCGACGCTCGGCACCGGCAGCGGAATCGAGTCCGGCAGGCTGAGCAGCAACAACGCCGTTCCATGTGCCCGGGAGCCGAAAGTCTCGAGAAGACCGCCGAGGGCCAGATCCTTCCCGTCGGGCAGCGATTGCAGCAGCTTTGTCAGCGATTCGGGCAACGTCGCTCCTGGCATCGCTCATCGTCACGATGCTAGCCGCCGTGTCGTACGGTGTGAACAATTCTCGCGATGGAGAACGGTCAGGGTGCTGCCGCCAGCACCTCCACCTCAACGAGAAACTCCGGCCGCGTAAACCCGCCGACGATCAAGAGCGTCGAGGCAGGGCGACGAAAAGTTCCATCGAGCCAGGCGTCCCGAGCGGCCATGTACGGTGGGAAATGCGCGCGATCCGTGACATAGCCGGTGACCCGCGCCACGTCCGCCGGGCCCATGCGCGCTCCGGCGAGGATGGTCCCCGCGGCGGCAAAGCAGAGCTTCGCCTGATCGCCTACGTCATCCGGAACGGAGCCGTCAGGCGCGATGCCGAGCTGGCCGGACGTCAGGACCATGCGCCAACCCGCGGGGATCTCGACGCCGTGGGAATAGGCTCCGAAGGGCGGGTGGATCGAGGGCGGGGTGATCTCTCGCATGTGCGCGACAGTGCCGCGTCGCCTGGGCGTCGGCAACACGCAGGACCAGACACGCCGTGCCCGATTTCTGGACAGGTCCGGCAAATTCGCCCAATGTCACGTCAATCCGCGTGGGCTCTCGGGGTCGCTGCACTCCGCTCTCTCGCGGTCGAGAGCGAAAACGTCAGCATCTCGTCGAGATACGTCAACGGAGGTAGAAATGACGCTCGCACGAACCGTCGCAGTCGCCGTCGTCGTCACGGCCGGCACGGCGTCAGCCCAGGAACAGGTCGCCTTCGGCACGAACTGGCTGGCACAGGCCGAGCACGGCGGTTTCTACCAGTCGGTCGCAGACGGCACGTACGAGGAATGCGGGCTGCAGGTCGACATCCTCCCGGGTGGCCCGCAGGTGAACAACCGGGCTCTGATGCTGGCGGGCCGCATCGATTTCCACATGGGCGGCGACATGCTCCAGGCGTTCAACGCGGTGAAGGAGGGGATCCCGGTGGTCTCGGTCGCCGCGACCTTCCAGAAGCACCCGCAGGTGATCCTGGCGCATCCTGGCGAAGCCGAAACGTGGGAGGATCTCAAGGATCTCACGTTGCTGATCGGCGACAACGGCTTTGCGAGCTACTACCAGTGGATGATCGCCGCGCACGGCTTCACCGTCGAGCAGCGCGAGCCCTACACCTTCAATCCTGCGCCGTTCATCGCCGACCCCAGGAAGGGCATGCAGGGATACCTCTCCTCGGAGCCCTATGCGGTGGAGAAGGAGGCCGGCTGGGTGCCGAACGTCTTCCTGATTGCCGATAACGGCTACTCGACCTATGCGACCACCGTCGAGACCATGGCGGACACCATCGAGAACCGGCCCGAGGTGGTGCAGTGCTTCGTCGAGGGCTCGATCAAGGGATGGTACAAGTATCTATACGGTGACAACTCAGCGGCGAACGAGCTGATCATGGCCGACAATCCCGACATGACGCAGGACAAGATCGACTTCGCGATCGAGAAGATGAAGGCCGAGGGGATCGTCGACTCCGGCGATGCGCTGGAGCTCGGCATCGGCGCCATGACCGAGGAGAAGGTCGGCGACTTCTACCGCAAGATGGTCGATGCCGGCGTCATCGAGGACGGGATCGACTGGCAGGCCGCCTTCACGACCGACTTCGTGAACAAGGGCGTCGGCATGGACCTGAAGCCGGCGAATTGAACGCTGAATGATCGCGACATGCCCGGAATGCCCCGCGTGAGCCGGCCCCAACCCGCAACTCGCGGGACGCGCGCGCCACTCCTGAGAATGGAGAGGATCGACAAGGTCTTCGGCGCCGACGTGGTCGCGCTCCGCGGCATGTCGCTGCAGGTGAACGAGGGCGACTTCATCTCTCTTCTCGGACCGTCGGGGTGCGGCAAGTCCACTGCCCTCCGCCTCATCGCCGGGCTGATGCACCCGACTTCGGGGCGCATCAACTGGGCGGGCGATCATGGCGCCGGCGACCTCGGCGTCGTCTTCCAGGAGCCGACGCTGATGCCTTGGGCGACCGTCGCGCAGAACGTCTGGCTGCCGTTCCGCCTGCGCGGGCGGAGCTATCACGACGTGAGGGACGAGGTCCTGAACGCTCTCCGCCTCGTCGGGCTGGAGAAGTTCCAAAGCTCCTATCCGCGAGAGCTTTCGGGGGGCATGAAGATGCGCGTCGCCATCGCGCGCGCCATGGTCACGAACCCCCGCCTGATCCTGATGGACGAGCCGTTCGCCGCGCTGGACGAGATCACCCGCTTCCGCCTCAACGACGACCTTCTGGAGATGAAGGCGCAGACCGGTTGCACGGTCGTCTTCGTCACGCATTCCGTCTTCGAGAGCGTGTTCCTCTCCGACCGGATCGTGGTCATGGCCGCACGGCCGGGCCGAGTGATCGAGGAACTGGCCGTCGAGGCGCCGTATCCGCGCACCGAGGACTTCAGGACGACCCCCGAGTACGCACGGCACTGCCGCGCCGCCTCCGAGGCCCTGCATGCCGCGATGGACCAGGCGGCATGAGCCTGACCGACGCCGTCGTGCAGGATCCGGTCGTCGTCGACGAGGACGAGCTCCGCCGCGCCCGCGCCCGCAGAACCGAGCGGATCGCCAAGTGGACGCTGCCGGCCGCCGTCATGATCCTCACCCTGGTTGCCTGGGATCGGCTCGTCGCCTGGAACGAGATCCCGCACTACATCCTGCCCGGTCCCGGCCTCGTTTTCCGGACCTTGATCGAGGACTGGGCGATCCTCTTCGATGCGCTGCTCGTGACCCTGCAGATCACGCTCATGGCGCTTGCGGTGGCCGTAATCGGGGGCGTCGGGCTTGCCGTTCTCTTCACGCAGTCCCGCTGGATGGAGATGTCGTTCTACCCATACGCCGTGATCCTGCAGGTGACGCCGATCATCGCCATCGCGCCGCTGATCTTCATCTATGTCGAGAACCGCCTTGCCGGCCTGCTGATCTGCGCCTGGATCGTCGCGTTCTTTCCGATCCTTGCCAACACGACGCTGGGACTTCGCTCCGCCGACCGCGGGCTGCATGACCTCTTCTCGATCTACGGCGCGACGCGCTGGCAGCGCCTGCGTTACCTGCAGATCCCGTCGGCCTTGCCGTACTTCCTGGGCGGGCTCCGCATCGCGGGCGGCCTCAGCCTGATCGGCGCTGTCGTGGCGGAGTATGTCGCGGGTACGGGCGGCATCGGCTCGGGCCTCGCATTCCGCATCCTCGAGGCGGGCTACCGGCTCAACATCCCGCGCATGTTCGCGGCGCTGCTGCTGATCGCCGGGTCGGGTGTCATCATCTTTGCCGGCCTGTCCTTCCTCAGCCACATGCTGCTGAGGAAGTGGCACGAAAGCGCGATGGCCTCCGACCGATGACCGATTTCCGGTCGATCCGGCCCGGGCCGGTAACGCTGGCCGACGTGACCGTCCCCGCCTGCCTTGTCGGGCAGCCGGGTGACCTTGTGCGGCGAGACATCCATATCGTCGACGGCCGGATTTCTGACGGCGGTGGCGAGCGGGTCGAGATGGCGGGCGCGATGGTGCTGCCCTGCTTCGTCGACATGCACACGCATCTCGACAAGGGACACATCTGGCCCCGCGCGCCCAACCCCGACGGCACCTTCACGGGCGCGCTCGGCACCGTCGCCGCCGACCGCGAGGCGCACTGGTCGGCAGAGGACGTGCGTCGCCGCGCCGAGTTCAGCCTGCGCTGCGCCTACGCCCACGGGACACGGGCAGTCCGCACCCACCTCGACTCGGTGCCGCCGCAGGACGCCATCACCTGGCCGGTGTTCGCGGACCTGCGCGACGCGTGGGCCGGCCGCATCGAGCTGCAGGGCGTCTGCCTCGTCGGCATCGACCGGGCGGACCTGACCGGCGCGTTCGTCGAGACCGCTGACATCGTCGCCGGGCACGGCGGCGTGCTGGGCATGGTGACCTATCCCGTTCCCGACCTCCGCGCAGCTTCTGCGCACCTTCTTCCGCCTGGCTGCGGATCGCGGGCTGGCCGTCGACTTCCACGTCGACGAGACGCTCGACCCCGAGTCCACGACGCTGCGCGCCATCGCCGAGACGGCGCTCGACCTCGGTTTCGAGGCACCGATCGTCGTCGGCCATTGCTGCTCGCTCTCGACGCAGGACGAGGCCGAGGCGGATCAGCACGCTAGACCTGGTGGCGGAGGCGGGGATCTCGGTGGTCGTCGCCTGCCGATGTGCAACCTCTACCTGCAGGACCGCCAGCCGCACCGGACGCCCCGCCGGCGCGGCATCACGCTGGTGCACGAGATGGCGGCGCGCGGCATTCCCGTCAGCTTCGCCTCGGACAACACGCGCGATCCGTTCTACGCCTACGGCGACCTCGACATGCTCGAGGTGCTGCGCCAGGCGACCCGGATCGGGCATCTCGACCACACGTCCGACGACTGGATCCGCTCGGTCATCACGACGCCGGCCGAGCGCCTGCGGCTTCGACGGCGCCGTCGCTGGCGCCGGGCGCGCCGCCGACCTCGTCATCTTTCGCGCCCGCACCTGGACGGAGCTCTTCGCGCGGCCGCAGTCCGACCGTATCGTGCTGCGGGATGGCCGCGCCATCGACCGCATCCCTGCCGGACTACGCCGAGCTCGACGACCTGATGGAGATCGCATGAAGGACATGGCCACACCGGACATCGCCGCCGCCAAGGCCGCGTTGGCGCATCTCGAGCTCGACGAGAACCCGACCTCGATCACGCGCGAAGAGCCGGGATTTCTTCTGGTACTCGCCGGTCCTGAAGGCCCGCCTCGACCACGTCGAGGCGGACTTCGTCGTCTCGCCACGGTCCGAGGCCGAGGTGATCGAGGTGCTGCAGCGCCTGCTACGCCCACGACGTGCCGGTCACGACGCGCGGCGCGGGCACCGGCAATTACGGCCAGGCGATGCCGCTCGCCGGCGGCTGCGTCATGCACCTGCAAGAACATGGCGGCGGTAAAGGAGATCCATCCCGGCCGCGTCATCGTCGAGCCCGGCTGTCTGCTCAAGGACCTCGACGCGGCCTGCCGCGAGCACTCCGGGCAGGAAATCCGCATGTTCTCCTCGACCTGGGCGACGGCCTCGATCGGCGGCTTCATCGCCGGCGGCTCGGGCGGCGTCGGCTCCTGCACCTGGGGGGCGCTGCGCGACCTTGGCAACATCATCCGCCTGCGCGTCGTGACGATGGAGGAGGAGCCGCGCGTGCTCGACTTCCGCGGCGAGGAGCTGCCGCGCGTCAGCCACGCCTACGGCACCAACGGCATCATCACCGAAGTCGAGATGCCGCTCGCTCCCGCCTACGACTGGGTCGGCATGTTCGTGGCCTTCGACGCGTTCGAGCCCGCCGCCCGCTTCGCCGACGACCTCGCCTGCGAGGACGGCATCCTGATCAAGCTCGCCACGCGTCTTCGAGGCGCCGATCGCCCACGCCTACTTCCAGCGCGTGCGGCCGCACGTGGACGGAGGGCACGCACCTCGTCGCGCTGATGGTCGCGCCGCACTCGCTCGACGGGTTCGAGACCTTCCTCGGCCGCAGGCCCGAGGCCCGCGTGATCTACCGCTCCGACGACAACGACTGGGCCGAAGACGCCCGGCACGATCTTCGAATACACCTGGAACCACACGACGCTCCGCGCCCTCAAGGTCGATCCGCAGATCACCTACCTGCAGGTCCGCTACGGCGCCCCCGACCACCACGAGAAGGTCGCGGCGATCCGCAAGGCCTTCCCCGACGGCGAGGTGCTGCAGCACCTGGAGGTCCTGCGCGAGCACGGACGCTGCATCTTCGCCGGCCTCAGCCTGGTGAAGTTCACGACCGAGGAGCGGCTCGACGAGATCGTGCGCATCCACGAGGAGCTCGGCTGCATGATCTTCAACCCGCATCGCTACACGCTGGAGGAGGGCGGGCGGCAGACGGTCGACGACCGTCAGCTCGCATTCAAGCGCGAGGCCGACCCGAAGGGGCTGCTCAACCCCGGCAAGATGATCGCCTGGGACGACCCCGACTGGGGCTACGACAGGATGTACTCCTCCCCACGGCTCAGGGCGGCGGAGTGAGTGCGGACTGCGATACTCTTCGGCGGCGTTCGCACAGCACGCGCTCAGGCAGAAAGCTGAGGCGTGAATGCGCTGGTCCTCTTCGCTCATCCTTGTGAGGAGAGCTTTGGCGCTGCGCTGCATGAGCGCGTCGTCGCGGCGCTTCGCAGCCGCGACTGGGCCGTCGACGATTGCGATCTCTATGCCGAAGGGTTCGACCCGGTCCTGAGGGCGGAGGAACGCCGCGGCTATCACGATACTTCGGGCAATTGCGAAGCCCGTGCGGGGCTACGTCGAGCGGCTTGCGCGCCGCCGAGGCGCTGGTGCTGTGCTTCCCGGTCTGGAACTTCGGCTATCCGGCGATCCTCAAGGGGTTCTTCGACCGCGTATTCCTGCCCGGCGTGTCGTTCCGCCTCGAGGACGGCAAGGTGCGGCCGAACCTCACCAACATCCGCAGGCTGGCAGCGGTCACGACCTACGGCGGCACCCGGATGCGCGCCATCCTCGCCGGCGATCCGCCGCGCCGCGTGGTCCGGCGAGCGCTGTGGCACGTGACGCGGCCCGACCGCATGCGCTATCTGGCGCTCTACGACATGAACCGCGCGACCGAGGCCACCCGTCGGCGTTTCCTGGATCGCGTCGGCGCCGAGATGGAGGTTCTGTGATGCGCGCGCTGGTCGTCTACTGCCATCCGACGGCCAGAGAGCTTCACCGCCGCGGTGCGCGATATCGGTGATGGAGCGCCTGGACGCGGCGGGCGCCGAGACGCGGCTGCTCGACCTCTACGCCGACGGCTTCGACCCGACGCTGTCGGCGGCAAGAGCACGCCGCCTACCTCGATGTCGCCCGAGAACCGGAAGCCGGTCGCCGATCACTGCGAGCACATCGGCTGGTGCGACACGCTGATCTTCGTCTACCCGACCTGGTGGTACGGTCTGCCGGCGATGCTGAAGGGCTGGCTCGACCGCGTCCTGCTGCCGGAGGTGGCCTTCCTGATGCCTGAAGGGCCGAACGAAACGATCCGGCCCGGGCTGACGCAGGTGACGCGGCTTGCCGTCTTCACGACGTGCGGTGCGTCTCGCTGGTTGAGCTTCTGGATCGGCGCGCCCGGCCGGCGAACCATTCTGCGGGGGATACGGCTGCTCTGCGCGCCCCGGTGCCGGACGGTCTTTCTAGCGCACTACCTCATGGACAGCTCAACCGCCGAGGGCAGGGCGTCCCACCTGGTGCGGGTGGGAGCGAAGATGGACCGACTGATCGGAGCCAACGCTACACGGCAGAGGGAGGTCTCGGCATGATGATCCCACTCCTCGACTGGTCACGCTTCAGGAGAGATCCCGAAGGCTTTTCCGCGGAACTCGGCCGCGCCTGCCGCGATACCGGATTCTTCCTGCTGCAAGGACACGGCATTCCTCAGGACCTCATCGATCTGGTCTTTGCGCAGGCCGACGCCTTCTTCGCACTGCCCGAGGCCGAGAAGGCCACGCTCGACATCCGCCACAACGACAGCAATCGCGGCTGGACTGCGCAGGGGTCCGAGAACCTCGACGACAGTTCCGAAGAGGTAGACCGCAAGGAGGCATTCAACGTCGGCCTCGATCTCGCGCCCGACGATCCGCGGATCCTCGCCGGCGAGCCATTTCGTGCAGTCAACATCTGGCCGGAAATCCCCGGCTTTCGCGAGGCGACGCTCTCCTATTTCGATGCTTGCCTCGACCTCGGACGCGCATTGCACCGGCCCATCGCGCGCGACCTGGGACTGCCTGAGGATCACTTCGAGCCGTCGTTCCGCGCGCCGCTTTCGACGCTGCGGCTCCTGACCTATCCGATCGGCACCGAGGGGATCGGTGCAGGCGCGCATACCGACTACGGCTCGCTGACGCTGCTGATGACCGATGGCGAGGCGGGTCTGCAGGTCCGGCTGCGCGGGAAAGGCTGGACGGACGTGCCGCATGTCCCCGGGGCCTTCGTCGTCAACATCGGCGATTGCCTGATGCGCTGGACAAACGACATCTACGTCTCGACCCCGCATCGGGTCCTGCCTCCAAGGCGGCGGCGTCGCAGCCTCGCTTTCTTCCTCGACCCCGACCCGGACGCGGTGATCGCCGCGCTGCCGGGCACTGGCGAGGCGCGCTACGCAGTGGTGACGGGGGCGGAGTATCTGCGGTCGAGGCTCGACGCGACGTACAAGCCGGCGCCGGCAGCATGACGCGACGCGACTGGGCCCACTACCGTGCCGCGGAGTTCGACGATCTGGACTCGATGTCCACGATCGCCGTCCTTCCAACGGCCGCAATCGAGCAGCATGGTCCCCACCTCCCGGTCGGCACCGACACGCTGATCGCGCAGGGGATGCTGGGGGAGGTGAGAGCGCGGCTGCCGGAAGATCTCGACGTCCGCATCCTGCCAATCCAGGCGGTGGGCAAGTCGAACGAGCACCTCTTCGCTGGCGGAACGCTGACACTGTCCGCACAGACCGCACTTGCCGCCTGGACCGAGATCGGGATGTCGGTTGCGCGCGCGGGGGTGCGCAAGCTGGTCGTGGTCAACAGCCACGGCGGGAACCTGGATCTTGTCTCGATTCTATCCCGCGAGTTGCGGGTGCGCGCGGGACTGCTCTGCATCAAGTGCCAGTGGGGCGGCTTCGGGCATCCCGAAGGCATGTTCGGCGCGGACGAGATCCGCTATGGAATACATGGCGGTGACGTCGAGACGTCGCTGATGCTGCATTTCGCGCCCGACACCGTCGACATGGCGCTGGCCGCGGACTTCCGCTCCACCGCCGAGGGGGCGGCGGTCCCGCCGACTGGACCGTTGAGCTACGGCTGGATTGCCACGGACCTGAATGCGGAAGGCGTCGCGGGCAATGCTGCGGCCGCCACGGCAGAGAAGGGGCGGGCCACCGCAGCGCATCAGGCCGATGCCTTCGTCGAGCTCTTGCGCGCGGTTCGAAAGATGCCGCTTGACCGCCTCGCGCCGGTCGACGCCCTGTTCACACGAAACGGCTGATCCAGTTCTCCAAGCGCTCCTGCCGACCGGACCGTGGTGTCGGCTCGATGCCCTCGTCAACGACGCGGGCCGCGAGGCTCTCCAGCGGCTCGTCGAGGTATGGCGACTTCGCCCACCCCGCATAGCGCTCCTCGCGCATCCGCTCCAGGCCGCCATCCTCGATCATTGCCGCCGCCGCCTTCAAACCACGCGCGCAGACATCCATCCCGCCGACATGGGCGGCGACGAGGTCAATCGGGTCGAGCGACTGACGGCGCAGCTTGGCGTCGAAGTTGGTGCCGCCCGTGGTGAAGCCGCCGGCCTTGAGGATCTCGTAGTACGCCAGCGCGACCTCGCGCGGGTTGTCGGGGAACTGGTCGGTGTCCCAGCCGGATTGATAGTCGTTCCGGTTCATGTCGATCGACCCCAGAAGCCCCATCGACGCCGCAAGCGCGATTTCGTGCTCGAAGGAATGCCCCGCGAGAATTGCGTGGCCCTGCTCGAGGTTCAGCTTCACGTCGTCCTGCAGGCCATAGCGCCGCAGAAATCCCGCCACGGTCGCGACATCATAGTCGTACTGGTGCTTCGTCGGCTCTTGCGGCTTGGGCTCGATCAGGATCATGCCCTCGAACCCGATCTTGTGCTTGTAGTCCACGACCTTCGACAGGAAGGCGCCGGCATGGTCTGCCTCGGCCTTCAGATCCGTGTTGAGGAGCGTCTCGTAACCCTCTCTGCCGCCCCAGAGAACGTAGTTCTGGCCTCCCAGGCGATGCGTCACGTCCATGCAGGTCTTCACCGAGGCGGCGGCGTAGGCGAAGACCTCGGGGTCGGGGTTCGTGGCCGCACCCGCCATCCAGCGGCGGGATGAGAACATGTTCGCGGTCCCCCAGAGGAGACCGACGCCGGAGGTCTCCATCTTTCCGCCAATGTAATCCGCGATCTCCTCCAGACGCGACGCGCTCTCGGCGAAGGTCTCGCCCTCCGGCCGGACATCGTAGTCGTGAAAGCAGAAGAACGGCTGGCCGAGGATGGCGAAGAGGTCGAACGCGGCGTCGGCCTTGGCGCGCGCCGCATCCATGTCGTCGCCGAACCACGGCCGCTCGAACGTCTGCCCTCCGAACGGGTCGCCACCCGGCCACGCGAAGGAGTGCCACCATGCGACTGCGAATCGCAGGTGATCCTCGAGCCGCTTGCCCATCACCATCTCGTCGGGGTCATAGTGGCGGAAGGCGAGTTCGGCGTCGCTCTGGGACCCCTCGAAGCGGATTGGCTCGATGCCCGCAAAGTAGCTCATCGCGTGTCCCTTAGTGCGGCGTAGGTTGCCTGGTATCGTTCGTGCGCCTCGTCGAACGCGCCGGACAGGCTGTCGACTGGTTCGATCGTGCGCGAGATCGGTGGCGGCGGTGCGGAAAGATCGCCGGTCGCGGCCATGCGGCCAAGCCGCGCCGCACCCAGCGCGGCGCCGAAATCGCCCGATTGCGGAACGTCGAGAGGGATGTCGAGGGCGGTGGCGAGGCAGGAGAGCCAATAGTCCGATCGGCTGCCGCCGCCCAGCGCCAAGGCCCGCTCGATCCGCGTGCCCGTCGCGGCGAGTGCATCCCGGCAGTCGCGAAACGCAAAGGAAACCCCTTCGATCACCGCGCGCGTGGCGGCGGCCGTATCCGTGGCATGGTCGAGGCCGCGAAACGCACCGCGCGCGCTCGCGTCGTTGTGCGGCGTTCTCTCACCCCCGAGATACGGCAGGAACGTCGTGGCTCCGGGCGCCTGCAGGGAGCCCAGGTCGCGCGTCAGGCCCTGCGCGTCGCGACCGACCAGGCGGGCGAACCAGTTGAGCGCATCCGTCGCCGCCAGGATCACCCCCATCTGGTGCCACGTGCCGGGCAGGGCGTGGCAGAAGGTGTGCACGGCGCTACCCGCGTCGGGGCGGTAGCCGTCCGTCGCGGCGAAGAGCACGCCCGACGTGCCGAGAGACAGAAACGCCGTGCCGTCGGCGACGACACCCGCGCCAATGCCGGAGGCGGCGTTGTCTCCACCACCACCGGCCACGACCGTTCCACGGGGTAGGCCCCAGCGGGAGGCGAAGACGTCGCGAATTTCGCCTGAAGGAGCGGAGCCTTCGACGAGGGATGGCATCTGGTCGCGCGACAGCCCGCTTTTCTCAAGCAGGGTGTCCGACCAGTCACGCGCACCTGTGTCGAGCCACGATGTGCCGGACGCGTCCGACATCTCGCCTACGTGATCGCCCGTCAGCCAGAGACGCAGATAGTCCTTCGGCAGCAGGACCTCGGCGATGCGCTCGGCAATTTCGGGCTCGTGACGTCGCACCCACTGGACCTTCGGGGCCGTGAAGCCCGGGAAGACGATGTTGCCGCTGATCCGCCGCCAGTCCGGATCGGCGTCCATCTCGGCGGCTTCGGCCGCCGAACGGGTGTCGTTCCAGAGGATGCAGGGGCGGAGCGGTTCGTCCGACGCATCGAGGAGCGTTGCGCCGTGCATGTGACCCGAGAGACCGATGCCGCCCACACCCGACAGGTCGGCCGCGCCGGCGAGTTCGTCGAGGACCGTTTCGGCCGCCGTGATCCAGTCGGTCGGAAGCTGTTCGGACCAGCCGTCACGCGGGCGGGTTACGGTCAACGGCGCGCTTGTCTCCGCCACAATGCGTTCCTGCTCGTCGATGAGCAGGGCCTTGAGTCCTGACGTTCCGAGGTCGAGTCCGAGATACATCAGGCCGCCTTTTCGGGCGTCTTTCCGAGGATGATCATGCCGAGCAGGTCGTCGTCCGTGACGTCGGGAATCTCGACGGTGCCCACGAGTTGCCCGTTCTTCATCACGCTCGCGCGGTCGCAGAGAGCCATCACCTGGTGCACGTCGTGGTCGATGAGGAAAATGCCGATGCCCTGGCGCTTCAGCTCTTGGATGAGGTCGGCGACCATCTTGGTCTCCTGCACGCCGAGCGCCGCGGTGGGCTCGTCCATGATCAGGATGCGGGCGTTGAAGTAGACCGCACGGCTGATCGCGACCGACTGCCGCTGCCCTCCCGAGAGCGCGGCGACGGGCGCCTCGAACTTGCGGAAGTTCGGGTTGAGGTTGCCCATGATCTTGCGGGTCTCGGCCTCTTGCGCGGCGTCGTCGACGAAGCCCATCGGCGTTGTGATCTCGCGGCCGAGAAAGAGATTGGAGGCCGCATCCAGATTGTCGGCGAGCGCCAGCGTCTGGTAGATCGTCTCGATGTTGTAGCGTCGCGCGTCGCGCGGGTTGTTGATGACCGCCCGCTCACCGCTCACGTAGACCTCGCCCGTGTCCTGCTTGTAGGCGCCCGACAGGCACTTGATCAGCGTCGACTTGCCGGCGCCGTTGTGGCCGAGAAGACCGTGCACCTCGCCCGGGTAAAGGTCGACGGTGACGTGGTCGACGGCCTTGACGCCGCCGAAGGCGATGGAGATGTCGCGCATCTCGACGAGGGGAGTTCCGCTGCGATCGACCATCATTTCGCTCCCGTGCGGCGGCGGTAGATGATGTCGACGAGGACCGCGAGGACAAGGACGGCTCCGACGACGATGTTCTGGAATGGCGCGTCGACCCCGACCATTGCCATCCCCGACTGCAGGGACTGCATGATGAGCGCGCCGAGGATCGCGCCATGAATCGTGCCGATTCCGCCCGACAGCGCAGTGCCGCCGATCACAGCCGCCGCGATGACGCGCAGCTCGTCGAGCGTGCCGATGTCGTTGGAGTGGAACGACAGGCGCGCCGAGGCGACCAGCGCCGCGAGCGCGCAGAGCGCGCCCATGATCGCGAAGACCTTCACCGTCAGCAGGCGCGTGTTGATGCCGCTGAGCTCCGCAGCGTCGGGATTGCCTCCGGTGGCAAAGATGTAGCGGCCGAGCCTGGTGCGCTTGGCGATCACGGTCATGACGATGGCGACCCCGATCAGCAGCAGCACGGAGTAGGGGACGCCGTACCCGGCGCTGTAGCCCTCCGGCATGGCCTCGCCGCGACTCGCGAATATGCGCTCGAGGCGGGGTTCCGGAATGTCATAGCTGTTCAGCAACCAGACGAAGCCCAGGATCAGGATAGCGACGATCGCCATCACTGCGGCCTCGGCCCAGACCGGCTTGACCGGGAACTCGTGTGCGATCTTGGAGCGGCGGCCGCTCCACTGCGCGACCCAGGCTGCGATGACGGCGATGATGCCGATGATCCAGCTCCAGGTCTCGCCAAGGGTCCCGCCGATCCCGCCGAAGAGCACGAAGTTCTCGTCGAGGGGTCCGATCGTCTGGCCGCTGGTCAAATACCAGGCGACGTTGCGCCAGACGAGAAGCCCGCCCAACGTCACGATGAAGGCCGGTATCGTCAGGTAGCCCACGAGCCAACCCTGGAAGGCGCCTATGGCGACGCCGGTGACGAGACCAACCACGATGGCGATTGGCGCCGTCAAGGGATGGTTCAGGCCGAGCCCCAGCAAGTCCGGTGCTACGGCCGTCTGCGTGATCGCCATCATGGCCGAACAAGTAGCCAGCAGCGACCCGACGGAGAGGTCGATGTTCCGCGTGACGATGACGAACACCATGCCGGTGGCCATGATCGCCACAGAGACCGTCTGAATGGTCAAGTTGAAGATGTTGCGCGGCGTCAGGAACCGCCCGTCGGTGAATAGATTGAAGACGATGGCCAGCAGGACGAAGGCTCCCACCATCCCAAGCAGGCGAGTGTCGATTTCAAGCTGTGCGAATGTGCTGCGCCGTGTCGGCGCGGCCTGTCCTGCAGTGTCCGTCATTGTTGCGGCCCCTCTCGGCGGCGCCGGCGGCCGGCGCAAACTCGGCGTGCCCCGGCATCTGCGCCGGGACACGGCAGTATCAGCTTAGGCTCAATTGCAGGGAGCCGGGCCGTTTTCTACGCCCTGGCAGAGCGCCTCCTGGCTGATCCAGCCGGCGTCGACCACGGTCGACAGGTTCTCCTGCGTGATCGGCACCGGCTCGAGGAACTCGGCCCAAACAGTCGTTCCGGCAGGCGAGGTCCACTCCTCGGCGCCCTCGATCTCCGACATCTCGGTGCCCTGTGCCAGCGCAATGGCGACCTCGCCTGCGCGGCGGCCGAGGTCGCGGCTGTCCTTCCAGACGCTGACAGTCTGCGTGCCACGGGCGATCCGGTTGAGCGCGGCGTGGTCGGCGTCCTGGCCCGAGACCGGGATGCCGTCCATCCCCTGGGCGGTCAGTGCCGCGACGGCGCCACCCGCGGTGCCGTCGTTCGAGGCCACCACGGCGTCGACCTCGTTGTTCTCGGAGGTCAGGATCTGCTCCATGTTCCGCTGCGCGTTCGCCGGCAGCCACTGGTCGGTATAGGCCTCACCGACGATGGTGATGTCGCCCGCGTCGATCGCGTCCTGCAGAACCTCCTGCTGGCCGCCGCGGAGAAAATCCGCGTTCGGGATCGGTCGGCGAGCCCTTGATCATCACATAGTTGCCGGTCGGCTGCTCCTCGAGGATGGCTCGCGCCTGCATGCGGCCGACTTCGACATTGTCGAAGGTCAGGTAGAAGGCGCGCGGATCCTCGATAAGGCGGTCGTACCCCACCACCGGAATGCCGTTGTCGGCCGCACGCTGCACCGCCGGGATGATCGCCTGGCTGTCTTGCGCGAGGATGATGAGAGCGTCGGCGCCCTGGCTTATGAGGCTCTCGATGTCGGAGAGCTGCTTCGACGACGACGATTGCGCGTCGGTCGAGAGGTATTGAGCGCCAGCTTCGTCGAGCGCCGACTGGATGGCCGCCTCGTCCGTCTTCCAGCGCTCCTCCTGAAAGTTCGACCAGCTGACGCCGACGGTCAGATCGTCTTGCGCAAAGGCGGTCGCTGTCAGGCCGAGACTCATCGCCGCGGCCGAAAGAAGTGCGTTTCGCATAGGTTCCTCCCTGGACGGGCCCCGATCCCGAGGGGCCTCTCTTTGTAACGCGCCGCCAGCGTGGCGCGATTAAATTCGGTTGTCAAAAAAAATGCTTCCCGCCGTGTCCGGGTTTGCTAGCATCCGCCGGATGGGAGGACGATCAGTGCCCTTGCGCCGCATCCGGCGCGGCTGCCTGTGAGTGCAGCTAGCCTCGCCGCCTTGGCGGATGCTGCGGCCGGGGTCGGTCCGTACCATTCCACGGTGCGAGGTGAAGGCGTGTCCCTCCGCCGTCTCGTCTTCGAGCAGGTGCGGGCCGCAGGGCGGCTGCCGAGGGTCGAGATCGCGCGGCGCCTTGGCGTCAGCCCGGCCTCGGTCGGCAATGCCGCGGCCGAGCTTCTTCGGGCGGGGCTGCTTGAGGAAATCGTCGCGCCGCAGGTCCGCAGAGACGCCGCGGGGCCGGCCTCCGGTCGCGCTCGCGGTCAGGGCGGATGCCGGCTACGCGGTCGGGCTGAAGCTGTCGGGCGCGGTCCACAGCGCGGTCCTGCATGACTTCTCAGGCCGTCCGGTGGCCGAGGCGGCACTGCCGCACCGCGAGGAACGCTATCCGCTCCCAGAGGCGCTGTCCCACGTCGAGTGTCTGTTCCGCCGCGTTGTAGATCAGGCCGGCATTTCGCGCCGGCAGGTTGCCGCCGTGGGTCTCGGTGTGCCGGGCTTTGTCGACGCCGCCGCGGGGCGCGTCCACTGGTCGCCCTTCGTCGAGGGCCGGCGGATCCCTCTTCGCGATGCCGCCGAGGCCCGCCTCGGCGTCCCTGTGGTGATCGACAATGACGCCAACCTCGTGACGCTGGCCGAGCTTTGGTTCGGCGACGGCCGCGCGATGTCGGATTTCGCCGTCGTCACCATCGAGCACGGAGTGGGGATGGGGCTGGTCCTCGGCGGTGCGCTCTACCGCGGCGCAAGGGGGCTCGGCACCGAGCTTGGCCACACCAAGGTTGCGCTCGACGGTGCACAGTGTCGCTGCGGCCAGCGTGGCTGTCTCGAGGCCTACGTCGCCGACTACGCCCTGGTACGAGCGGCGGGTCTGCCACAGACCGCGTCTTCGGGTGCGGCGCTGGAGGCTCTGCACAGACGGGCCGAGACCGGCGACGCCGTCGCGCGCCAGATCTTCCGACAGGCGGGCAGATACCTCGCGCTCGGTCTCGGCAACGTCATCAACATCTTCGACCCCGAACTGATCCTGCTGTCGGGTGAGCGCATGCGCTATGAATTTCTCTACGCGGACGAGATCCTGGGCGAAGTGGCGGACATGGCGATCCGGTCGGGCAGGGCGGCGCCGCGGATCGAGATCCACGCTTGGAACGACATGGTATGGGCTCGCGGGGCTGCCGCCCTGGCGCTGATGGACGCGACAGCGCGTCTCGTAGATCAGCCGGCGGCGGCGGGTGCTGCGGAATGAGGGTCGCCGGACTGCTGTTGCTGCTCGCCATGACGGGCGCGGCATCTGCCGGGCCAAGATTCGAGGATCGCTCGGCCTCCCTTCCCGTGGCGCACGTCTATTCCGGCGGATGGGAGCACTTCGTTGGCGGTGGCGTGGCCGTCTTCGACTGCAACGGCGATGCGCTTCCCGACATCCTGGCGGCTGGTGGCACAGAGCCAGCCCGCCTCTTCGTGAACCGCGGGGCGTTCGCGTTCGCAAAAGGCGATGGGCTCCGCGAACTGAAGGGGGTCACGGGGGCGTGGCCGCTCGACATCGACGGCGACGGGCTTCTCGATCTCGCGGTCCTGCGCGTGGGCGAGAACCGTCTGCTGCGTGGCCAGGGCAACTGCCGTTTCGAGGAGGGGCCATGGACCTTCCAGGGAGGCGACGCGTGGTCGACGGCCTTCGCGGCAACGTGGGAGGGGGACGGCCTGCCGACGCTGATCGTCGGCAACTATGTCGACCGCGAGGATCCGGAGGGTCCTTTCGGCGCCTGCGACGAGAGCACGCTGCACCGCCCGGCAGGAGACGGCTATGCCGAGCCGGTGGCGCTGACGACCCACTGTGCGCTGTCGGTTCTCGTCACCGACTGGCGGCGGGAGGGTCGGCGCGATCTGCGCGTGTCGAACGACCGGCACTACTACATCCGTGGTGGCCACGAGCAGATGTTCCGCCTCGATACCCTGACCGAACTCGGCGAAGACGACGGCTGGCCTCGGGTTTCGCTCTGGGGCATGGGGATCGCCAGCCGGGACCTGACGGGCGACGGATTTCCCGAGGTCATGTCGACATCGATGGGCGATCAGCTCCTCCAGATGTGGGAGGGTGACGGCTACGTCGCTGCGCCCTACGACTTGGGCACCTATGCGCAGAGGCCGTTCCTGGGCGATGATGGGCGCCCCTCCACAGGCTGGCACGCAGAGTGGGGCGATATCGACAATGACGGTCGAGACGACCTTTTCATCGCCAAGGGAAACGTCGACCAGATGCCGTCGAACGCGGCGAAAGACCCCAACAACCTGTTGATGCAGCAGAGCGACGGCCGCTTTGCCGAGGCCGCCGAAAGTGCCGGCGTGGCGACGGTCGAGCGGGCGCGTGGCGCGGCGCTGGCCGACCTCGACCTTGACGGCCGGCTCGATCTCGTCGTCGTCAACCGCCGGGCCCCGATGGAAGTCTGGCGCAACGTGACCGACCCCACGGGCAACTGGCTGTCGGTGTCGCTCGCGCAGCCCGGGGCGAACCGAAATGCGGTCGGGGCCTGGATCGAACTGGTCGCTGACGGTCGAACCCATTGGCGTGAAGTGACCGTCGGAGGGGGGCACGGTGGCGGACAGGTAGGGCCGCATCACTTCGGCATCGGTGAGGCGGACGCGGCACGGCTGCGCGTGCACTGGTCCGATGGGGCGGTTTCAATTTGGTACGAGGCGACGGCCGGCATGGCGTTCACGCTGCATCGCGAAGACTGAGATGATGCGTCTCGTCGGATCTACCGCGAAGCGTGGATCCTGCGCGCCAGTGCGCTAAGCAACCCGCTGACCGACCAGCCTGCTGACCATTGCCGACAGGCGTCGTTCGTCGAAGGGCCGCGACAGCACCGGCAGATCCGCCATCTCGGGGGGCAGCTTGGAAGGATCGACCCGATCCGCCAGCACCACCACGTCAACGCCGCTCTGCGTTAGCCGTGCTGCGAATTCGACCGCCGATCCGCCACCCCGCGTTTGAACGTCGAGAAAGACGATGCGCGGCAAGCTCCGCGTCACAAGCGCCTCCGCCGCGGCGATCGTCCCGGCGATGCCGATGACCTCGTGACCGAGCGCCTTGAGTGCGGTTTCCAGCTCGACCGCCGCGACGGTTTCGTCTTCGACGACAACCGTGCTGACCTTGCCAGGCGCTCTCTTCTCCGCAAGGCTTGGCGCACCACCCTCCAGCTCCCCGAGCGGAACGGTGATCTTGAGGCGAAGCCCGTTCGGCGAGAAGTCCGCTTCGAACGACCCGCCCAATTGAACTTCGATCACACGGTTCAGCAGGATGGATCCGAAACCACTGCGTCGCGGCACCTCGCTCGACCGCGCCTCGGGAAGGTCCTCGACCCAGTCGAGTCGAAGCACCATTCGCTCGTCCGTGTGCCAGGTCACCGCGAGGCTTCCGTTGTCCGTCGAAAGCGCGCCATACTTCGCGGCATTCGTCGCAAGCTCGTGGACGACGAGTGCGGTAGTCTGTGCGAGGTCGTGGGGCAGCGGCACCTCCGGACCTGTCAGAGCAACCCGCGAGCTGCCGCCTTCGGCATAGGGCCGCAGCTCGGCCTGCAGCAGTTCGCGCAGGTCGATCGACCGCCAATGCTGCGCCGCGAGCAAGGAGTGTGCACGAGCGAGAGCGGCGAGACGCTCGTCTGCCTTGCGTCGGAACGTGTCGATGTCCTCGGCGCGGGTGAGGCGCACGACGGACTGGGCGACAGCCAGGGCGTTCTTGGCGCGGTGGTCGATTTCGCGCACCATCGTCTGCTCGCGCGCGGCGGCGCGCTCGGCCTGGACCCATGCCCGCGTGCGCTGCAGGAGCCCCTCAACGGTCGTAACGTCGAAGTCGCTCCAGTCGCGCGGGCGGGTACAGTGCACGAAGACAGCGCCCTCGATGCGCTGCTGCGCCGTCCAGGGGACAACTAGAAACGACGCGATGTCGAGATGTGCAAACGCCTGGCGCGCGCGCTCGTCAAACCTGTCGTCGGCCCAAACATCGTCACAAACGAAGGAGCGGCCACCCTGCAGCGTTTCGGCGAACTGGGCACCGAACTGCGACAAAGGCACATGTGCATCAAGCTTTCGCACCCCGGGTGCAGTCCACTCATTCGCGATCGTTGCCGTCCACGTGCCGAGGGGCGTCTCGGCAATGCCGACGCGATCGACGCCCAGATGCTCGCCCAGCATCGACAGAGCCAAGTCGCGCGCCTCGGCTATAGAGGCGGCGGCGCGCAGCGCTTCGCTATACTCGATCAAGAACCGCATCTGCCGCTGGGATCGTACTTCCCGCGTGGTCTCGTTCCCGCAGTTGAAGACGCCCGCTACCTCTCCATCCTCGCCACGGATCGCGGAGAAGGAGTAGTTCCAATAGGTCTCCGCCGGCGCGCCGAAGCGGGCCATCGGCAGCATCTGACGCTCGGCGAACAGGCCTTCGCCAGTGTCCATGATACTCTGCATCTGCGGCCCGATGATGTGCCAGATGTCTGCCCAGACCTCGCGCGCCGGCGCGCCCAGGGCGTCCGGATGGCGCGGCCCGGGGATCGGGGCCCAGGCGTCATTGTAGAGAAGGCAGAGATCGCGCCCCCAATAGATCGCCGTCGGGAATGCGGAATGAAGGCAGATCGACAGCGCGGATCTCAGCGACTGCGGCCACGTCTCGACCGGGCCGAGCGCATGGTTCGGCCAGTCGTGGGCGCGTATCCGTTGCGCCATCTCGTTGTTGCCGGCGAGGAAGCTTAGCTCCCCCTTCGGCAGCCAATCGCGCATGTCCAATCCCGTCTCACCCGCAGCAAGCGGCGGCCTGCTTAGTCAAGGAACCTAACGCGATCCGAGCGTTGAAGTCATCCATTCCGCAGGGGAAGGAGCGGTGCGTACTCTTCATCGATCGACAGGAAGGCCGCTCGGTACCGTCTGCAGGGGCGCGCGAGGCCATCGCCGTCTCGCCGGTCAAGGCCTTCAGGAATGCGATCAGGCTTTCGATCTCCTCTTCTTTCAGCGGCGGCAGCCGCTCCGCGGCGGCGCGGATCGCCGCGAGCTCGCTGCTATCCGAGAGGACCGAATAGGTGTCGTCGCCGCCGAGCGGCGGCAGGATCGCCTCCGGAACGTACTCGCGGTCTGGGTCGACGTGATTGTGTAGAAAGCTGTCCAGCGTTGCGAAGGCCCCCGCGTGGCCGTACGGCGCCGTCAGCGCGACGTTGCGGAGCGAGGGGGTGCGAAAAGCGTACGCATCCGAGGCTCGGCCGGTAACCCGCATGCGCCCGACGTCGCGCTGGTGTCTCTCGAAGCGCTCGCTCTTGCCGGGTCCGATCTGCGGCTGGCCGGTGGCGTGGAACGCGTGATCCGTCTGGAAAGGACCGGAATGGCAGCTCGCGCATCCGGCCTCGCCGAAAAATAGCCGCATGCCGTCTGCCGCTGCCCCGGACAATGCAACCTCGCCGAGCAGTTGGGCGTCGAAAGGGCTGTCGTCGCTGCGCCATTCCGCGGCGACGAAGGCCGCCACGGCGTTCGAGATGTCGGTGAACTCGATCTCGGCACCTTCGGCGATGTGAAGATAGGCACGCTCGAACATCTGGCGATACTCAGGTATCGCCGAGACGCGGTCGGCAATCAGCGACCAAGCGCCTCCCTCTCCGGTGATCAGGCCGCGGCGCGCCGCCTGCGCAATCTCGTTCTCATTGTAGTGCCCGGCCATCTCGTCCTGGGACAGGACGGGAAACATCGTTTGCGCCGAGAGAACGTTGGCAAATCCGCTCACCATTTCGTCCTCGAGCGGCGTGCGAAGCCCCGACGGCCGCGACGGGTCCGCCTCGACGCGACCATCATGGAACAGCACGGTGAACTCTTCCGCGCCGAGGTTGAACAGTGCCGGGGCGTTCCGTGGCAGTCTCTCCTCCGGCATGTTCAGCGGGTCGGGGATCCGGTCGGGGCCAAGCCCGACCCCTCCCTCGCCGAGCGCCAACGACACACCATCCGAGGTTCCGAAGCGCGGATGATGGCACGTCCCGCAGGAGATGTTGCGGTTGCCCGACAGGATCGGATCCCAGAACAGGAGCCGGCCGAGTTCCGCTTCGGCAGCGCCTACGGGCACATACATCTCGTCTGTGACAGGCGGAGGCAGCGGATCTGCCGCGGCGAGCGTCGGAACCGCACAAAGCAGCGCGAGCCACGCGCGCCAGCTTGGTAGACGGTCCCGGACGCGCCGCATTGTCCGCAGGACCGCGCGTGTCGGAGCATGTCGCGCCATCTTCTCTCCCGTCCGGCCGGCGTCGATCATGCAACGAGTCCTTGCTTGAGGCAACGGAACCAGGGCCCGGAGCCACGACAGATGGCCGCCGTGGGGAAGGCCGAACTCGCGGCACGCGACCCAGTCCCTGGCGACCGTGGCTCCACGGCCGGACAAGGGGCCATTCGGAGAACACAGCGGCACTGCGCTGTTCTGTGGGGACATGGAGCGGGTGAAGGGAATCGAACCCTCGTCTTAAGCTTGGGAAGCTCCTGCTCTACCATTGAGCTACACCCGCGCGCCGGCGGATGTCGTAGTGCCGGCCGGTGGGCGGGTCAAGCGCGGGCTTGCCGTGCGACGGATAGAGGGGGAGGACGTGATGGACGATCGCACAAACGCCGCTCAGGCGGACTTCTGGAACTCCGATCCCGGTCGGCGGTGGGTCCGGTTCCAGGAGGGCCTCGAACTCGATCCACGCGAACGTGACGGAGGTGTTGCTCTCGGCCGCGATGCCGCAACGTGGGGAGCGCGTGCTGGACATCGGCTGTGGTGCCGGGGCGCAAACCTTTGCCCTCGCCAACGCCGTCGGGGCCGACGGTGCGGTGACGGGCATCGACTTCTCCGCCCCGCTCCTGGAGCGGGCGGAGGAACGGCGGGACAAAGTCGGGGTCGGCAACGTCACATTCCGGCTCGGCGACGCCGCGGTCGAGTCGTTCCCGGCCGGGGCGTTCGATCTGGCCGCGTCCAGGTTCGGCGTGATGTTCTTCGAGGAACCCGTCGCGGCGTTTCGCAGCATTGCCGCGGCGCTTCGGTCCGGGGGGCGGATCGCTTTCGTCGCATGGCAGGCGCAGGAGCATAATCCGTGGTTCGCGCTGCCGCACACGCTCGCCGTCGAGCGGCTGGGCGAGGGCGCCCCCTCCTCGCCGGACGCGCCCGGGCCGATGGCCTTTCGGGACGCGGACCGCGTGCTTCGCATCCTGTCGGAGGCGGGGCTGACCGACTGCTCGGCGGAGCACGTGACGACCGAACTCCACTACCCGGGAAGTGCGCAGGAAGCCGCGAGTTCTCGCGACCCAGATCGGTCCGATCTCGCGCCTGATCCGTGAGAAGGGCGGGACGGATGACGACCGCGAGGCGTTGGGCATTGCGCTTACCGCTGCGTTCGAGGACTACAGCGCTGACGACGGCATTCGTGTCCCCGCTGCGGTCATCGTCTACACCGCGCGCAAGCCGTAAGGCGCTTCAGGCGCGGGTCCGGCGTCGCCGCCTCGTCTCGCGGCTGCCCGCGGCGCCGAAGCTGACGTCTGGCAACGGCGCGACGGCCCGGAGGTTCGTGAACGGTGCGGTGGCGTGCGGGATCGCGTTGGCGGAGACGAAATGCTCCTGGAAGCGCGGTTCGATCGCCGTCTCGATCTTCTCGACGCGGCGGACGATCCCGGCGATTTCGGCGCGCGCGGCGCGTGAGAGCAGCGCGATGCGTGCGCCGGAGCCGGCGGCGTTGCCGGCCGAGGTGACCTTGTCCTCGGGGCAGTCGGGTATCATCCCGAGGATCAGCGCGTGCCGCGGCGAGATGTGCGCGCCAAACGCGCCGGCAAGAATGACGCGATCGACCGTATCGGTCCCTAGCTCGTCCATCAGCAGGCGCGCACCGGCATAGAGCGCGGACTTGGCGAGCTGGATGGCGCGGACATCCGACTGGGTGACGGAAATCTTCCGGTCCTCGTCCTCGTACAGCAGGTACGACCAGGTGCGACCCTCGGCGATCGATCGAGGCGTGCCCGCAGCCTCCGGCGAGCCGATGAGGCCAGAGGGGTCGAGGATGCCCGCGCGCCGCATCTCGGCCACCGCCTCGATGATGCCGGAGCCGCAGATCCCGCTGACGCCGGTGACCGCGGCCGCCTCGGCGAAGCCGGGCTCGTCGGACCAAAGCTCGCACCCGATGATCCGGAACCGCGGCTCCTTCGTCTCGGGGTCGATGCGCACGCGCTCGATGGCGCCGGGCGCTGCGCGCTGGCCTGACGAAATCTGCGCCCCCTCGAATGCGGGACCCGTGGGCGACGAACAGGCGAGCAGGCGGTCGCGATTTCCGAGCACGATCTCGGCGTTCGTGCCGACATCGACGACCAGCGTCAGTTCCTCCGAGAGATCGGGGCGTGTCGCCAAGACGACGGCCGCCGCGTCGGCGCCGACATGGCCTGCGATGCAGGGAAGCACATGGACCCGCGCTGACGGATTCGTGCCGCCGAGCCCGATATCGGATGCGGCGAGATCCAGTGGCTCCGACGTGGCGAGCGCGAAGGGAGCCTGCCCGAGCGGGATGGGGTCAAGACCCAGCAGAAGGTGGTGCATCACCGGATTGCCGACGATCGCCGCCTCCACCAGCATCTCCGGGTCGGCACCCGCCTCGGCCAGAAGCTCGGCCGCGAGGTCGGACAGGGCGCGGCGGATCGCCTCTGTCATGCGTGCCGCGCCACCCTCGTTCATCATCGCGTACGATACGCGGCTCATCAGGTCCTCGCCGAAGCGGATCTGCGGGTTCATCACGCCAGCTGAGGCGAGGATGCGGCCGTCGTCGAGCGCGCAGAGATGCGCCGCGACCGTCGTGGAGCCGACGTCGACCGCGAGCCCGGTGAGCGGACCATCGCGATAGCCGGGCCATGCGTCGAGCAGGCGTGCGCCATGCAGCGCGATGGCGATGCCGTTCTCCTTCTGCAGTGCATCGCGCAGACGCGACAGCGCGCGAAGGTCGGCCGTAAGGTCGGTCACCTGCCACTGATCGGCGAGCGCGGCGCGAAGACGCTCGAGGTCGCCCGCCGCCTCGTCGAGCCGCGGCTCGGGCACTTCCACGAAGAGCAGCCGCGTCGCCGGGTCCATGACGACGGGTGTTGCGAGGGCGCCTTTTCGGATCACCTGACGGTGGACCTGGCTGGCCGCCGGGACGTCGATCACGGTGTCCGACAGGATCTGCGCCTGACATCCGAGCCGGCGGCCCTGCTGCAGCCCCCGAACCCGGTCGTAGCGCGCTTCGACCTCATTCCAGTCGCTGAGCGAACTTTCCGCTACGTGCAGGCCCAGTTTCGGGAAGTCGCCGACGCCTGGCTCGACCTGACATCGCGAGCATATCCCCCGGCCCCCGCACACGGAGTCGAGATCGACGCCGAGGATCCGTGCCGCGGAGAGCACGGTCGTGCCGGCGGGGACGCGCCCGCGGCGGCCCGAGGGCGTGAAGATGACGAATGGGTCAGGCATCTGCTCTCCTCTCGCGCTCCGTCCAAGTGTGGGGCTGCGAGCCGGAAAGCGAAAGGCCCGATCACGCTTGCGAGGGTGGCTCCTCCAGGAGTCCTTACGAAGCTCACCATGTCGAGCGCGGACTGGTCGTCCAACATTTCGTGGCGAGATCCTCCGGCTCTTCTGCGCCCGTGGCCGGAGGATCAGCCGGAGGGCATGTCAAGCAGCCTGCGGTTGTGTCTCCTCAGGCGCGTCGTAGTCCCTCCACGCCCCTGAACTCATATCGGCGGGTGAGCCGTCCCGCCTCGTCCATCGCAAGAAGCGACAGCCAGCCGTTGTCGAACAGGGCACGAACCGCCGGCTGGCGCTCCAGCACACGAGAGATCATCTCTTCGGGAGCTTCGACGGCCACCACGAGACGAACCGCATGGTGCCGCGCCTGCTCGCCGTCATGGACGGACTGCCAGGGGAGTCCCGCTCGCAGCGCTCCGCCATTGCCTTCTAGGACGCCAATACCTCCAACGACGTTGTGCAAGAGCTTGTTGCCGGCCCCGAACGTTTCCGGCGCGACGGTCGAGCCGTGGTACTGCAGCGCGATCCAGCTTGCGACGACGACCGGCGCGCTCAGGATCAGTTCGAGGGTCGCGGCTTCCGGGTCGTGTCGCCAGTCATAGTCGTGCAGGAAGACGCGGCCGCCAAGGTCACACCCGGCGGTCCGGTGGCGCGGTGCCGCAACGAAACCCCGGCAGCCGGCGAGCCCCCATTCCGGCCGCAGCTCGGACCAGTCCAGGCCGCGCGCAGAGAGAGAGGCGGCTGCGCCGCGGGGCAGGGCGCTGGCGCGTTCCGTCCGCGCCATCACCCCCGCCTTTGCCAGCGCGGCGCCGAGCCGATCCATCTCAGCGCGATGGCTTGCCGGCACCCCCTCGTCAAAGAGGTGGACGCGCTCCGCGACGGTATCGTGCAGCCCGGCGACGAAGCAGGTGTCGTCAGGGACCGTGAGCCCCGCCTCGACCAGACCCTTGCGCACGTCGACGTCGTTCAGGAGGGCGGCGAGGAGGCGGGCGTTCACGTCGCCGGAATGTCCGCCGCAGGCGCCGCACTGAAGGGCGCTTGCATGAGGCGCATTGGTGACGGTGGCGCCATGGCCGCAGATCAGGATGAGCCGGGCGAACCCGTTTGTCAGCGACATCGCGCGCAAGATACCAGCTGCGGCTTCCACCCGCTCGGCCAGCGGCAGATCGATCTCCGGCACCGGATCCTGCGCTGTCTTCGGCGCCCGGCCCAGACCGTCGCGCAGAAGCTTGCCCACGTAAAGCGGTCCCGCTGCCTCGACGAAGGCGAAGGCGGAGACTGCCGCGCGCTTGAAGCGGCCCCAGGCACGGATCGTCCGCAGCCGAACCCGCGTCTCGCCGTCATCGCCGCGCGTCCGCGTCTCGATCGTGGGCGAAAGCAGGATCGGCGCGCGTGCCTCGACGATATCGGACCCATGCCCCTTGTGCCGGACCGGCAACCCGAAGAAGCCCGCGAAGCCAATCGTCCGGACCCCGGCATCTGACGCTTCGAGCGCGCGGCGCAGGACCTCGGACCGCACGTCGATGCAGAATGCGGCCTGGGCCGCGGCCCGGCCCTCGGGTTCTGCATCCGCGCGCTCCGCAAGCTTATCGGCGATTTCCCGTTCGACACTGCGGTCCACCGCCTCCTGCAAGGCAGCGTCGAGCGTCATCTCAGCGTCCGGCCAGACCGGCGCGGAATACGCCTCACGTGAGGACTGCCACTTCGTCGCCCGCGCAGGACCTCCGGCCTCTAGCAGCGCGACCTCCCAAGTCAGGCGGATCGTGAGCAGGTCGAAGAGCGTATCGTCGCGTGCGCCGTCGCGTTCTGCCACCCAGCCCAGATGCCGCGCGTATTGCGCCCAGCCGGAAAGTGTCACCAGCAATCGGTGGAAATAGAGCGGCGCGGCCTCGGGCGTGACGCCGAGGGCATCGCAAGCAGCGGCAAACACGGTGCGCGCGTCGCTGGCCGTTGCGGCGACCCGCGATGAGAAGCCGGATAGGCCAGCGAGGCCGGGCGTCAGGTCCCGGCTCCCGTAGGCGCGCCAAGAAGACCACGCGGCCGCGTCCGGCGCGGGCCAGAAGGCCTGACCACGGTCGAAGTGTGCAGCGGCCCAGAGGCCGATCCGCTCCTCGATCAGCGCGGGCCAGTCGATGCCGCTGTCCGTTTCGGCGACATCCGCCACGGTCGAAAGCGGTTCGGGGTGCTGCGTTGGCGCCCGCGCACCTTTCGCAAGAATGTCGAAGTCGCGCCCATGTGCGCTCGCGGCGGCGGCGAGGTCTTCGCGGGAGACCTCGCCCGCATCGATCATTTCGGCGACCGCCTCTCGCGGCAGGAACATCCGGCCGCCTCCGACACGGGCCAGCCGGGCGGCCGCGGCGGTGCGTTCTTCTCCGCTCTGGCCGAGCCATGGGTTGACGGCGACGGTTGCCTCGAGCGGGAAGGCCGGCGGCACCTGCCGCATGGCTTCGTCGGCGGCGGCGAACAGCTCAAGCGTATGGCCCGGCCAAGTCACGTGCGCCTTCATTGGATCGCTCCTTTCTTCGGGGTCCAGCGACCGGCCAGCCGTTCGGACGCCGCGTTGAGGTAGAGGCCATTCATCAGGTGCACGCGCAGCCCGGCCGCCGCCGGGTGTCCAGCCCAGAGAGGGAAGGTCGTCTGAGCTACCGCCGCCATGCCGAAGCTCGCCAGCGCCAGGACGATTGTCGCCCAGATCAGTCCGTCCGGCGGCGGCGGCGCGGGCAGGGTGCCCGCAGATGCCCAGGTCGCCGCGTCCTGCAGCGCGAAATAGGCGATCGTCGCGGCCACCGAGAGGGCGACGGTGCGACGGGCCAGAGCGCGCGGCGCAAGGTCGGCGAGGCCCTGGGCGATCAGGTAGACCACGCCGAAGATCAGGATGGCGCCGAGCGCGACGGTCTGCGGTGGCTTGGAAGCGAGCCCGAACATCATGCCGACGACAAGGTAGAGCGCCAGCGAAAGTCCAAAGGCGCGCGCCACGGCGCCAAGCCTGGGCACCGCGACCGGTCCCGGCCTGCGAATCGAAGCGACCTCGCGAACGGCCCCGCCCGAGGCAAGGAAGGCGTGCGCCTTGTAGAGCGAATGCGCGACGATGTGCAGGAGAGCCAGCGGGAAGAGCGCGAGTCCGCACTGCAGGACCATGAAGCCCATCTGCGCGCAGGTCGACCAGGCGAGTGCCGTCTTCACGGCGGGCTGCGTCAGCGCCACCGCCGCCCCCATGAGTGCGCTGAACCCTCCGACCAGGGCCAGCACCGCCAGAACCCCTGGAGCGGCCAGAAGCACGTCGGCAAACCGGATCAGGAGGAACCCGCCGGCATTGACGACGCCCGCGTGAAGGAGCGCGGAGACGGGCGTCGGCGCCTCCATCACCTCGGTCAGCCAGCCATGCGTCGGCACCAGCGCCGACTTGAAGATCGCGGCAACGGCAAGGAACAGCGCGGCCAGCCAGAGCGGACCGGTGCTTTCAGCCGCGAGGGCCGCCGCGTTGATCGTGGCGATGTCCGATGTACCAAATGCGGTAATCAGGAGACCGCCTGCGAGCACGAGCGCGACGCCGGCCACAAGCCCGCTCACCGCCTTCTTCCGCGCCGCACGGCGGGCTCGCGGCCGTTCCGGATAGAACAGCAGCAGGCGATGGAGCGTGATCCCCGTCGCCACCCACCCCACCGCGAGCTGCACAAGATTTCCGGCCCCGACGAGCAGCAGTACGCACGCTATAGTCGCCGACATCCAGGCCATGAACGCTGCCTGCCGCGCCTCGCCGTCGAGCGCCACGCGCGAGAAGCGCAGGACGACCCACCCCACGAACGCCACCGTCAAGGTCATCGCCACGCTCACGATATCGATGCGCGCGGAAAGACCGACCGATGCAGCTCCGAGAAGCGGGCTGGTGGAGGGCCCGGAGCGAGCGAGATCGAGTGCGGCGAACGCGCCGACCGCAAGCGCCGCAAGCGCCGCGCCCTCGGGCACGCGTAGCCGCCAATCCGCCCGCGCGGGCGAGGAAACGGCCATCGCGAGGGCGGCGCACGCGAGGGCCAGCGGGGCGAGCAACAAGAGGAAACTCATTTGGGACTCCCGGAATTACGCTCCGCTCGAGCTAGCCGGGCTCCAGACAGAAGGAAAATATATTGTTTGGATGATTTCGTTCTATAAAACAGAACGTCATGCGCCTGAACTACCACCATCTGCGCTACTTCCAGGAGGTTGCCCGCGAGGGGAACCTGACCCGCGCGGCCGCGCGGCTGAATCTGTCGCAATCTGCGCTTTCGACGCAGATCCGCCAGCTTGAGGAACGGCTGGGTCACGACATGTTCGACCGCAGCGGAAGGAAACTGATCCTGACCGAGGCGGGCCGCATCGCGCTTGACCATGCCGAGCGCATCTTCGACGTCGGGGACGACCTCATCGCGACGCTCGGTAAGGCCGGAGGTACAACCGCGCCGCTTCGTGTCGGCGCGCTCTCGACGCTCTCGCGCAACTTCCAGCTTCGCTTCCTGCGCCCCGTCCTGTCGGAGGATGGCGTCGAACTCGTGCTTTCGTCGGGCAACAGCCAGTCCCTGCTTCGGGCGCTGGAGGACCTCTCGCTCGACGTCGTGCTGATGACCGAACCACCGCCGCGAGAGGAATTCCCAAGGCTCGTCGCGCATCGCATCGCGGAGCAGCCGGTCTCGATCCACGGCACCGCGCGCAGGCTGGCCCACGGGTCGCTGGTGGACCTCCTCGGGTCCGAGCCGATGATCCTGCCAACCGAGAGTTCGATCCGGACCGGCTTCGACAGCCTCGTGACGAGGCTTGGAATCACGCCGACGATTGCAGCGATCGTCGACGACATGGCGATGGTCCGGCTTCTTGCGCGTGACGATGTCGGTCTCGCGATCACGCCCGCTGTGGTGCTTGCCGACGAACTGGCTCAAGGCATCCTCGGCCGCGCCCCCTTCGCCCTCGACATCGTCGAGAGTTTCTACGCCGTGACGGCGCGGCGAACCTTCCCCCACCCTTTCGTGAGCAAGCTCATTGCCAGCGAAGGCCCAGGCTCCATGGCGTAACTCGCGGGAGCGGGGGGGACTTCGCGCTACCGCGCGGCACATGGGTGCGCTGACAATCCCCACGAAAGGTGAAGACGTCATCCCGATCAGCACTCAGACGCCGTCATCCAGTGCCTGAACCGGGAGCCGTTTGGTCAATCGTGCCGCAAACGTGCAGCCTGAAGCTTTGATCGACGGTGCGCTCACCCTCCTGCGAAAGAGCCTCAACGCCGCTCTTCGCGTCGACGAACGCAAGATCGTCGACGACAGGACGCGCGAACAGGACCTCGTCGTCTTTGTAGAGGGCGACAAGATGGAGCCGCTGTCGTTGAGCCTCGGCGTGGTATCGCTGCTGCTGGTGAACATACAACAGGAGACGACCATGCGGCGGGCGGAGCCGCATCGAGCGGCTGCAGGTTGAGTTCGTCTCCCTGCCTTTTCCAGAGCGGAAAGAGGTCTGAACGCCCTGCGGACCACACATCACCCCTCGGTGCTCTACCGGATCCGGCCGAGGAGGCGCCGCAAGTCAACGAGGCCGTCGCCCCGCTTGGTGCCTTGTTCGCCAGCCGGTCGAGGCTCGTCGCGGCCTCGGCAGGCTCGAACGGCGCAGGCGCGGCAGACGTCTCGGTGCGAGACCACGCGAGACGTTGTCCGAGCACCACGAGATTCAGTCCGACATCGACACCAAGCTCCGCAAGATTGCGATGAGCGACAGCACGGCGCTATCGGCCGGTTTTCATCGGGCGATATACGATGCCGACGCGTCTGATCGACACGCTCGGGCTGGCGGGATCCTGCTTCGCGCAGTTGTGCGAACTCGCGCCGGGCGGCTCGACGCGGTCGCGCTGACCGTCGGCCACCCGAACGCCGGTGGCGCGCGCCCTGCGGAACTGCAACGTCGTCGTCGCATCCTTCTCCGGACCGCTGATCCAACTACGTCGCGACGGAGATACCGAATTCGAGCTGCCTGCAACTAGGCTCGGACGTGGCAAATTTCGCCGTCGTCATGACGGTCGTCACACGGGAGGGCGTGTTTCCGGACCTGGTGGAGGAGACGGTCGGGGCGATGCTTGGCGCTGCTGGCCAATTGGGCGCGTCGACGCCGGCGATCGGCAGCCTCGAACCCTCGCGGATTGCGGTCGAAGGGTTGACGGCACCGCTGCACGACGCTGCGGCCCGAGCATTCGAGAGTGGGGGCGATCGCAGTAAATGGACTGCGTTGCGAGCCCTCGGTCTTCTCGCGCTTGAGGCCGAGGCGTCGCGCGCCATGTCGCACGAGATGATGCGCGGATCCGATAGAGATGCCAGCGGGCGGCTGGACGAGGCGAGCGGCGGGGGGCGCAGGCGCACCGGCCTCGAGACGCGGCGATGACGCAGGAGAATGAAGATGAGGCGCACCTTGCCGAGCTGCACGCCGCGATCGACGCGCTCGGGCAGGCGACCGGACCCGTGGCGCTGTCGGAGCGCAGGGCGAGCCTTTCCGCCTTGTTCGATACAGTACGGGACGCGGCCGACGAGTTCGCCGCCGCGATCGACGCAGACTTCGGTGGTCGGCCGCGCGTCGAGACGATGCTCGCCGAAGTCGGCATGGTGCTGGAGAACATCCGCTGGACCTCGCGCCGCCTGAGGCGCTGGACACGGCCGCAACGTCCGATGCTTTCTCCGGAATTCTGGCCGTCCCATGGTCGGTGCGAGCGGGTTCCCCTCGGCCTGGTGGGGATCCTGTCGCCGTGGAACTATCCGGTGCAGCTGTCCCTCGTGCCGCTCGTCGCGGCGCTCGCGGCCGGCAACCGGGTGATCCTGCGACCGTCCGAATTCACGCCGCGCACCTCGGCGCTTCTCCGCGACGTCGTCGAGCGCTCGATCGGAGACCGGGTCCGCGTCGTCCTTGGCGGCAGCCAGGTGGCGGCGGCGCTGACGCAGCTACCGCTAGACGGTCTCTTCTACACCGGATCGAGCGCGACCGGCCGGCGGGTGATGGCGGCCGCGGCAGAACATCTGACGCCCGTAACCCTGGAGCTCGGCGGTAAGTCCCCGGCCATCATCCTCGCCGACGTCGACCTTGATCGCGCGGCGGAGTCGGTCATGGCGGGCAAGCTCTTGAATGCGGGCCAGACCTGCGTCGCTCCCGACTACGTCCTGGCGCCGGCGCCGATGGTGGCCGGGCTGGTCGGCGCCCTGAAGCGCGCCACGGCGCGGCTCTATCCCGATCCGGCGGGCCAGGACTACGCGGCCATTGCGCGACCGGGCGACAGGGAGCGCTTGCTCTCCCTGCTCGAGGGGGCCGAGGCGGTGCCGCTGATGGAGGTAATGCCGCCGCCGCCTCGGCTTGGCGCCTGGGCGGTTGTCGACCCTAGGCAGGACGGACCGCTGATGCGGCAGGAGATATTCGGACCGATCCTGCCGATCGTGCCCTACGACGACCAGGCCAGCGCGGTGGCGTTCGTGGACTCCCGGCCGATACCGCTCGCGCTCTACGTCTACGGCCGCGATCGTGCGGCTTGCGAGCGGATCGTCGCCGCGACGCGGTCGGGCGACGCGATGATCAACGACTGCGTCGTACACGTGGCATCCCACGCGCTCCCCTTCGGCGGTGCCGGTGAATCGGGCATGGGCGCGTATCATGGCGAGGAAGGCTTTCGTGCCTTCACCCGCGCGCGCAGCGTGCTCGTCAGGTCGCGATTCGCGCCGGTCGGCTTTTCGCGACCGCCCTACGGCGCCGCGGTGGAGCGCATCATCCGGTATCTCTTGCGGTAATCTGGCCGTAGCGGGCGAGTTCCTCGAGCCAGTGTCGCCTCAGGAGGCGCAGGTCCGAGGCGGTGACGCGGGCTCGCGAGGCCCGGTGGCCGCTCTTGTCGGCGCAGTAGGCGATGGCCTTTTCGCACGCGGCGGCGCCGCCCGGCAGGTCGAGCTGGTGCCACAGCCGCCGGAGCGCGGGGCCTGGCGCCGACGTCAGTTCGTCGAGCGAGGTCTCGGCGAAGACCTCGGGCGGCAGGGACGCGCTGGCCCTCCTTAGCCCCGCCATGACCTTCGGATAGGTGTCGAGGATCACTGCGTCCACGTCGACGCGCGAAGGATCCTGCAAGGCCATCTCGTCCAGCGTGATCCGGAACGCCCGGCGCGCCGACGCGAAGACCTCCACCGGATCACGATGGATGTGGATCACCCGAGCCGCCGGAAAGCGTCGAACCAGCATCTCCACGTTCGCCGTGTAGGCGGGGTTCTTCAGCAGCAGGGGCGCCGCGCCGCGGCGGCCCATGTTCCGGACGTACCGGACGATCGCGCGCTCGCGCCGTGCACGTCGCCGCGGGACGCCGAGATGAAGCAGGCCCTCTCGATAGTCGTGGGCGAAGCGGCTGGGGAAGTAGAAGGCGTGGAGGTAGGAGAGTGGGCCCGTGTTCGCGAGGCCGATTTCGTCTTCTGTCGGGTCCTCGCCGCGCACCTCGACATTGTCGATCAGGCGCGTCGCCGGCAGGCGCGGCTCGATGAAGGGGCGCATGAACGGCGCGACCGTGCGTCGTTCCCACGGCAGGGCGGCAACGACGGGCGGGACCACCGTGAACGCGCCGGAGGCAGCCAGCGCATTGTGAAGGTGCGTCGTGCCGCTGCGCGGATGGCCGACCACGAAGACCGGAGGATGCCGCGGCGCCGGTAGGGCGGCGTCGAGCGCGGCCTCGGCCAGCGTGAACGGCAGGCGCGCCAGCGAACTGGCGGCCGCCACGGCAAAGGCCGGCAGCCGAACGGCCGAGGGCGGACCCCTTCGGGCGACGAGCGTGGCGAGCGTCAGCGGGTCCGCGCCGCACAGCGGGTGGAACACGCGGTGCCAGGCGAATGTCGTCTCACCCGGCATCGTAGCTACGCCCGCGCCAGCTGGTCCTTCGCCCGCGGCCCGCGTTGATCAGCGCGTTCCATTGGATCGCGAGGACGATGGCGATGCCAATCGGATGCGCGACGACCGAGACGAGGGGCTGGCGGACGACAAGGGCCGTGAGAAGCCGAGCCGCCAGCAGCAGGCCGAGTGCCAGCAGGATCGTGCGCAGCGCCTCGGCGCTGTCTGCGGCGGCGGCCAAGGGGAGGAGGAGGTACGGCAGGATATGACCGCCCGCGAGCAGCACGGTCCAGATCGGCAGGGCGATCGGCTTTGCCATGCCCTCGGTCGCGTTCTTGTTGAAGCCCGACCAGATCTCCTGCCAGGTCGCATACATCCGGCACACGGCGAGGGGGGTTGCGTCGACGATGTCGGTGCGACCGCCAGATCGTCGAACCAGCCGCGGCAGCATCAGTCCGTCGTGCATCGTCGTGCGGATCGCGGCATGGCCGCCGGATGTCTCGTAGGCCGCCTTGCGGACGACCATCAATTGGCCGCATCCCGCACCAAAGCCGGAGGCGCCGAACAGTCGTGCCATCGGGAGAGGCAGATACCCCAGCAGCAGGACGAAGATCTGCGGGATCACCAGCTTCTCGGCCAGCGTCTCGGTCCTCTGCTGCGGAAAGCCGCTGACGAGGTCGAGCCGGCGGCGCTCGAGATAGGCGACGAGCCTCGGGATCCCTTCGGGCGCCAGCCGCACGTCCGCGTCGACGAAGGCGAGCACCGGATGGCGTGCTGCGTGCGCAAGCTTCCAGCAGGCATGTTGCTTGCCGTTCCAGCCTTTGGGCAGACCGTCGCCGCGCAAGAGCCTGACCCGCGGATCGGCGGCCGCGCGTTGGGCGACGATCGCCGCGGTCTCGTCGGTCGATCCGTCGTCGAGGACAATGATCTCGATATCGAGGGCCTGCGTACCTCGGGCCGCGTCGATCGCCGGGCCGATATTCGCGGCCTCGTTGCGCGCGGGGATGAGGATCGAGACCGCGGGCAAGACCGTCGCTGGTTTCGGGCCAGAGGGTACGCGAAAGATCGCGAGGTTGGCGAAGGTCACCACGGCGTAGAGCGCCGCGAGCCACAGGCAGATCGTCGCGATGAGGGTCACGTCTCCTCCATGTGTTCGGACGCGTAGCGGCGTCCCGCGACGGCGGCGCGCAGCCTGCCCCAGCCGCCGTAGACCCCGCCGACGCCGGACGTGCCCGAGATCAGGCGGTCAAAGGCGCCCGCGTCGCGCCTGATCGAGAGGTGGGCGAGGGAGTCCATCGCACTGGCGAGTTCTGCCGACAGTCGCGCACCGAGAGCATCCGCGTGCTCGCCGCCGGCGGTCGTGACCGGCCGGCCGAAGAACGACAGGGCCTCGGGCCGTTTCTCGGTCCAGAACGGGTACTCCAGCGCGAGCGGCACCGCGATCAGTTCCGGATGCCGCGTCATGAGCCGCGCAGCGCCGCCGCGGAGCACCACGGGCCGCGCCCGCGGGTCGCTGAACTCGCCCTGTGCGGTGATCCAGATCATGCGGCGCGGATCGCTCAGGATGCGCTCGGACGTCCGCAGGAAGTCGGCGGCACCCCTTCGGCTCTCCTGCGCGACGCCGTAGATGCCGATGCGCCGCATGAACCGGTATCGCTCGAGCATCGCTGCATCAATCGGGCCGTATCCCTCCCTGTCCGGGAAGAGCTGCGCCGCGAGGACGATGAAGAAGGCCGGATCCCACCACGAGGGGTGATTCGAGTAGACCATCAGGGGCCGGTGCGCCGAAACCTCCGGCGGACCCGGACGAGCGACGCGCACCGCACGGAATGCGGCACGCATCTGTCGATGCATCACTCGCGAGAAGAAGCGGCAGAGTGCCGGGGATCTGAGCGCGATCGGGTCGGCGGGGCTCGCCTCACTCCGCGGCGACATCGCTCGGCAGGTTCGTCGTCGCATCTGCGTGGAGGGAGTCGGCCGCAATCCAGCCTGACATCAGGGCCATCGGCATGCCGGGCCCGGGATGCGCCGAACCGCCGGCCAGATAGAGGTTGCGCACATGCCGCGAGCGATTGCCGGGCTTGAAGGCACCGTGGACACGCCCGTGGCTCACGAGGCCGTAGATCGCGCCGTCGAGGACCTTGTATCGGTTGTGGATATCCTGCGGCGTCAGGACCTCCTCGACCACGATGCGCTCTTCGAGGTCGGGCATTCCGGCCGTACGGGCAAGCTTGTCGAGGATCGTCCTGCGGTAGTCTGGCAGCATGCGGCTCCAATCGTGCCGGTCGCGCAGGTAGGGCGTGTGCACGAGGATGTAGAGCGCCTCTCCTCCCTCGGGCGCGACGCCCGGCTCGGTCCGCGCGGGTGCGGCGATGTAGGCGGTGGGATCGGGCGCGGGCTCGCCCTTGTCGTAGATCGCCTCGAACTCCTCCTCGGGGTCGCGGGAGAAGACGAAGTTGTGGTGCGACAAATGCTCGTAGGCGCGGTTCAGACCCAGGTAGAGGACGACGCCGGAACACGCCGCCTCGCGCTTGCGGCCCTTCTGGAAGCCCTCCCAGGCGCTGCCGCCGACCAGCTCGCGGTAGGTGCGCACGCTGTCCATGTTCGAGACGATCCGGTCGAACGGCCAGGCGTTCGCCATCGGCGGTCACGACGGCCGCAGCGGCGCCGCCCTCCGTCTCGATCCGCTCGACCTCCACGCCGGTCCGGAAGTCCACGCCGAGTTCCTCGGCGAGGCGGGTCAGCGCGACGGGGACCGCGCGCGTACCCCCCATCGGGTACCAGACGCCTTCGCCGACCTGCATCTGGGCAATGCCGCAGAGCACCGCAGGAGAGGCGAGGGGGGAGGAACCGACATACTGGATGAAGTGCTCGAGCATCTGCGCGACGCGCTTGTCCCGCACGTTGCGTTTGACCTGTCCCGCCACGGTCCGGTGCATTCTGAGAGAGAGGACGTCGGACAGGGTTGCCAGAGACATGGAACTCTTCATGTCCATCGTGTCGCGAAGGTCCTCGACCGACTTCCAGAAGAAGAAGCGGTCGGACACATCGGAGAGCCGCCGCGCCACGGCAAGGAAGTCCTCGTAGCCCTTCACGTCGCCCGGGGCGAATGTGCCGAGGGTCCGCTTCATCTCCTCGGTGTCCTGCGCCAGGTCGAGGACGGAGCCGTCATCGTAGAAGCACCGCCATTGCGGATCGAGGCGTACGAGATCGAGATAGTCGCCGAGATTCCCGACCGGCCTCGCCGAAGATCCGTTCCAGCACGCGGGGCATCGTGAGGATCGTCGGCCCCATGTCGAACCTGAAGCCGTCGCGCTCCAGCACCGCGGCCTTGCCGCCAAGCCACGCATTCCGCTCCAGCAGGGTCACCTTGTGGCCGCGCGCCGCGAGCGTGCAGGCGGCGGCAAGCCCGCCGAGACCGCCGCCGATGATGCCTGTCCCGCTCATTCCGCCGCCTCCTTTTGCATCATCGTTTCCGGAATCGCGGCGCCGGGCAAGCCCAGGTCATCGGCGGCAAGGCGGCTCGCGATCCGCGCACTCTCGAAGATCGTGGGCAGGCCCGAGCCGGGGTGCGTGCCGCCGCCGGTCAGGTAGACGCCCTCGAGATCCTCGAACCGGTTTCGCGGTCGCCAGTGCAGCATCTGTCCCAGATTGTGCGCGAGGTTGAACGTCGCGCCACGGAAGACGGCGAGTTGCGACTGCCAGTCCTCGGGCGTGAACATGACCTCCGTCCGGATGCGACTGCGGATGTCACGCCCGCAGAGGCGTTCCAGCCGTTTCAGGATTTTGTCCCGGTAGACCGGTGCGAGCGTCTGCCAGTCGACGCCACCCGAAAGGTTACCGACCGGCACGAGCACGTAGAGCGCGGAATGTCCCTCCGGCGCCAGCGTCGGGTCCGTGACGGACGCGTTCTGGACGTAGATCGTCGGGTCCTTGGGCGCCAGGCCGGCGTCGATTTCGCGGATGTTCGTCAGATAGTCGCGGGAGAGATGGATCGTGTGGTGATGCATCTCGGGGAACTGCCCCTCGACGCCGAGGTACAGCATGAAGGTCGAGCAGGAATAGCGCTTGGCGTCGATCTTCTCGTCGGTCCAGCGGCGGCGCAGGTGGTTCGGAACGATCGCCTTCATCGCGGTCGCGAAGTCGCCGTTTACGACCACCGCGTCGGCCGGGTAGGCGCCGCCTGCCGTGATCGCGCCCGTCGCCCTGCGGCCCTCGAACGTCAGCCGCTCCACCGGCTCGGAGAGGCGGATGTCGACGCCCATGTCGGAGGCGACGCGCGCCATGGCCCTTGGCACCGCATTGCAGCCGCCCGTCGGGTGGTAGACCCCAAAGCCGTATTCGACGTGCGCCACGATCGTGAAGAGCGAGGGGCATTTGAACGGCGACATGCCGAGGTACTTGGATTGGAACGAGAAGGCGAGCCTGACGTCGGGATTCTTGAACCAGCGCCGCAGGTCGGTGTCGACGGTCAGCCATGGCCGGAACAGTGGGAATGCCCGCGCCATGTCCGTCTTCAACAACGAGCCGAAATTGTGGAACGGACGCCGCAGGATCGGACTGAAGACCGTGAACTTCGCGGCAGTCTCACGGAGGTAGCCCGCTACGTTCCGCGCATCGTCGGGATCGATCCGCGCTACCTGCTCGGTCAGGCGGTCGACGTCGGGCGTCGCCTCGAAGGTCGTTCCGTCGTCGAATTGCAGCCGGTACATCGGGTCGAGCCGCGTCATCTCGACCTCATCGTCGAGCGACCTGCCGCAAACTGCGAAAATCTGGCGCAGGACTTCGGGGTATAGAAAGAAAGTCGGACCGATGTCGAAAGTGTAACCGTCCTGACGGATGGCGCCGTTCCGGCCGCCCACCTGCGACCCGCGTTCCAGGAGGGTGACGCGCGCCCCTGCCGCCCTGAGCAGCATCGCTGAGGCCAGACCCCCCGGTCCGGCGCCGACGATGACCACATGTTTCGCAGCGGAAGACGCATCCAGCATCAGAAATACCTCATCGTGATCGAGAGAATGCCGCCCTCTGGCGGGACTTGAACGACGGCGTCGCGATACTTCGGCGGCCCGAATCGCATCGGGGCGTCGCGGCTGAAGGCCATGCCTTCCGCAGGCCGGCCAAGCGAGGTCCGATCGAGAAGCCCATTGCCGTTTTCGTCGTGAAAGGCCTGCACCGCGTACTGTCCGGGGGGAACGTCCTTGATGACGATGGCGCCTGCTGAAGCGGCCGCGGTTCCGCGCAGGGCGCACCGCGATGCAAGGAACTCCCCCTCGTTGCAAACAGCGGCGCGCACATCACCCCCGGTGTTTCTCAGACCCAGGATACGGAGCTGCACGTCACCCGGTGCTGCGGGCGATGCGAGACAGATCGTCGCAATTACGCCTAGAATGAGCGACTGCACACTAACGCAGCCTTGTTGGATTAGCCGATCCGGCAATGCCCGCTATCCTTCCGTTTTGCCGCGCGCGGCTTTGAGGTATCGGGTAGTTAGTCCGCACATTCGGGAGGTCATGGGGCAAAAGTGTGCAAGCTGTGAAACCGCTTATCCGCCGATGAAGACATCGGAGAACTTCCCCGTCGCCTCCCTGCTGGTGCGGCCGAGTGCTCGTCCGTCGATGGCAGCCTTCTATGCCTTTGCCCGCCAGGCCGACGACGTTGCGGACGATCCGCAGCTCGAGTCCGGACAGAGGCTTGCCCGGCTCGCGCGGTTCGAGCGCGGCCTCGACGGCGATCCGGAAGGGGAGGCTGCGGCCCTCTGGCTGTCGCGCCTCCTGACGGCGGATGGGCGTCCCGCTGCGGTGGACCACGGCCGGACGCTTCTCGCGGCGTTCCGCATGGACGCCGAAAAGAGCCGCTATCGGTCGTGGGCTGAGCTGAGGGCATATTGTCGGCTGTCCGCCGATCCGGTCGGGCGCTTCATCCTCGACATCCACGATGAGGGGCCGGACACATATGAACTCTCCGATGCGCTATGCACAGCGCTGCAGATCCTGAACCACCTGCAGGACCTCCGTGACGATTACGTCGACCTCGGCCGCATCTACCTGCCGCTCGATTGGCTCGAGTGCGCAGGCGGCCGCGAGCGTGACGTGGACGAAGACTCATCCAGCCCAGCGCTTCGAACGGCCATCGATAGGACCCTGACGGAGGTCCGCGTTCTCTGCGAACACGCGGCGCCGCTTCCCGCGCGCTTGCATTCGCGGCGTCTTGCGGGAGAGGTGCGCTCGATCCTCTGGCTCGCCAACCGGCTCCGGCAGAAGCTCGAGCGGCAGGATCCCCTGGCACGCCGCGTCGCGCTGAGCCGGGTCGACTTCGCCCGCGCCGCGGCGGCGGGCGTGGCGGAGTGTATGCGGCCGTCGCGACGGTTGCGCGCCGGGATCGCCATCGACGGCCCTGCATGACCGACTTGCCGATCGAGGACAGCGAACTGCACCATGACGTGCGCGAGATCGTCGCGGCGTCGGGTTCCACATTCGTCAACGGCATGCGGATCCTGTCTGCACGTCGCCGACAGGCGATCTTTGCGGTCTATGCGTTTTGCCGGGTCGTGGACGATATCGTCGATGGCGTCGGCACGTCGGACAGCAAGCATGCGAGGCTCCGTGTCTGGGAGCGGGAGATCGATGCCACGTTCCGCGGCGTCCCTCAGACGCCGATCGGACGCGAGATCGCGCGAGCCGCGGGGCGCTACGACCTGCCCGAGGAGGAGTTCCACCTGATCCTCGAGGGAATGTGGATGGACGTCACGCCGATCGTCGCTCCGGAATGGACGCGGCTGGACGCCTACATCCGACGCGTAGCCGGGTCGGTGGGCTTGCTCTCGATGCGCATCTTCGGCGCCTGGCGCGGAGCGCCGTCGCAGCGCTTCGCGCTGGCGCTTGCCGAAGGGATGCAGCTCACGAACATCCTGCGCGACGTCGAGGAGGATGCGAGGATCGGTCGGATCTACGTGCCGCGGGAGATACTCGACGCCACCGGGGTTGTCGCGGATCCGGCAAGGATCGCCTCCGCAACGAACCTGCCGCTAACACGCCGCGCAGTCGGTGCGAGAGCGCGCGAGGCGTTCCGCGTGGCCGGCAGGGAGGTGGCGGTCCACGGGCGCTTCCGTCTTGCGCCAGCGCTGCTGATGATGGGCCCCTACGAGCGGCTGCTGGCGCGCATGGAGAGCGACTGGACACGCGCCCCTGCCGTCCGGCCCGGCTGGCGGAAGGCCTTCGATGGAGCGCGCTGTCTGGCGCTTGGCGGCAAGGTCCGGTGACGCGCCACATCCACGTTGTCGGAGCGGGGATCGCCGGTCTCGCCGCCGCCGTCCGACTGAGCGAACGCAGCGACGTGCGGATCACGCTCTGGGAGGCGACGCAGCGCGCCGGCGGGCGCTGCTGGAGCTTTCACGACGCAAAGCTCGATCGACAGATCGACAACGGCAATCACCTCGTTCTGTCCGGGAATGCCGCGGTCCTCGACTACGCGCGCAGGATCGGGTCCGAGGACCTTCTCAACATCGCGCCGGACGCGAGCTTTCCGTTTTTTGACCGGCAGGATGGCCGACGCTGGACCGTCACGATTCCGAGGGGTCTCTCCGACGTCTTTCGCGGAAGCGCAAACCTCCCGGGCCCGCAACCGGCGGCCGGATTGGACGCCCTTCGGCTTCTCGCGGCGGGCCGGCGCCGCACGGTCGCCGAAGCCATTCCGGGCCGAGGTCCGCTCTGGCACCGTCTGTGGGTGCCTTTGACGTTTGCGGTCCTAAACGAGCCACCTGAGCGCGGGTCAGCGCAGCTCCTCGCTGCGGTGCTGCGTCGAACCCTGCTCCGTGGCAACGGCGCCTGTCGGCCCGTCTTCGTGCCGCAGGGCCTTGGAGCGACGTTCGTCGATCCAGCGGTGCGTCTTCTCCGACGCCGCGGCGTCACGCTGAACTGGCGCAGCCGACTCGCCTCGCTCCGCCGAGGGACGCGCGGGGCCGAAAGCCTGAGTTTCCACGACGGCGGGCGGGTCGAACTGGGCGAAGGCGACGCCGTCATTCTCGCCGCAGCGCCCGCCTGCGCGGCTGCATTTCCGGACCACCCGCGTCCGCGGCCTGGCCTGACCATCGTCAATGCGCACTTTCGGGTTCCGCAAGACACGGCCGAGAAGATGCCGCCGCTTCTCGGCATCACCTCCGGCGCCGCGCACTGGGTCTTTCGCCGCGAGGACGTTCTGTCGGTGACGGTCTCGGCAGTCGAAGATGACCTTCCGCGCGCCGACGGCGACGAGACACTCTCGCGCCTTTGGGGCGATGTCGTCGCGGCCGGTGAACTGCCCAACTGTCGGCCCCTCGCGTCGCGCCTGATCCGCGAGCGGCAGGCGACCTGGGATCAGTCACCTGACGGTGCCGCCATGCGCCCCGACGCGCTGACCGCTTGCGACAACCTTGTGCTGGCCGGCGATCATGTGGCCAGCCGATTTCCCGCGACGCTCGAAGCGGCTGTGCAGAGCGGCGTCGCCGCGGCCGAGCGTGTGGCCCTTTCTCGCTAACGGAGCTGGACGTGGCCGGCGGCGCGCCCACGGGAGCCGGATGGTGTAGCGCCCCAAAGACGCGGCCCATGGTGGGCGATATCGCGGCGGCGGCGGCGCTTGCGGAGGTCGGTCGGCAATGGCCCGCTCTGCGGTACGCAGCCCCCACGCGTGAGTTGCGCCGCGATCCTGCCGCCGCTAGCTTTGCGCCGAGGATGACGCCTCCGGGAGGTAGGGGCGAAAATGGAGTTTCTGGTCTACCGAAGCCGCGCATTGGTGGCACCGGAGAGCGTGGAAAGCAGGGCGATCCTCTCCAGTTCGCTCCGCAACAACGCGCGCCATGGCTTGACCGGGTTTCTCCATCACGAGCCGGAGCTGTTCATACAGTATATCGAAGGTCCCGGTGAATCGATCTCACGCCTCTGGGCGCGCCTCGTCGTGGACCAGCGTCACCAAGATCCGACGATCATCGGCAAGGGCCTCATCGGGCACCGCTTCTTCGAAGACTGGCGGATGGGCTACTCGCACGGCGACGTTGCGTGCTTCCTGGACTTCCTGGGCGATGCAGCCGGCAAGACGCTTCTCTCCGAAGCTTCCGTCACCGAGACCGTCTGGTTCCTCCGCGGCGCCTGCCAGCGCGTCGACCTGGGTTTGCCGGCTAGTAGCTGACCGCGATCAGACCCGGTTCTTTCACCACCGAAAGCGTGCGTTTCAGTCGCGCGGCAGCTTCGGGTGCAAGTGCGAAATGAACTTGCGCCGATGAGATATCAACGGGGGCCTGCGGCTCCGAAAGGAGCCTCCACAGATCGTCCGAAACCGAGAGACGTTCGGCCGACCCTTGCAGCCTCCAGTTCCCGTCCTCCCGCTGGACGACGACGCGCCCGCCCCACGGCATCGCAGTCTCGAAGCAGAGCAGCAGCAGGAAGGCGAGCTTCACCTCGGTCCTGAGGCAGTCGCCGTCGATCTGCCAGCTGACAACCAGCCGCGAGTTGCGATAGACGTCGGCCAGGATGTTGCGCACCTCCGACGCGCCGAGACCCTGGCTCTGGCTCGCGATCCCGAACGCGATGCGGTAGAGGCGGATGCGGGCGTTGGCATTCTCCACGCTCTCGGCGATGAGCGCGATCTCTGGCGCGCCGCCGGATCCGGACATCGTGAGGAGCTCCACGCCATTGCCGATGGCCCCGAGCGGGCTGATCAGGTCGTGACAGATGCGCGAGCCGAGAAGCGCGCTAAGATCCCTCGTCACGACCACCCCCAACGGAGCGGAAGCGCCATGCCGGATATGTCATCGATCCTCGAGCCCGGCATGCTTGTGCGACATCCGACCGAGCCCGAATGGGGTACCGGCCAAGTCCAGTCGAACGTCCGCGGCAGGATCACCGTCAACTTCGAGAACCAGGGGAAGGTCGTCATCGACGGTGAGCGCGTTGATCTCATGCTGGTTTTCGAGTTCCTGATGATGGTTGTAGCCGGGCGACGCTAACACAACCCTGCGGTGCGTCAAACGCCGCGCCTTGCGGCGCGACGCTCCGAACCGTACGTAGCAGGTGTCATGGGACGCACCGGGTAGGCATGGAGACGACGGACCTCCTTCTCGAGACCCGCATCGCCACGACCCGGAACGACCTGCTGGGAGCGCAGCGGTTGCGGTACCGCGTCTTCGTCGAAGAACTGGGCGGAGACGGCCCGCTGGTCGACCACGAGGAGCGGCTCGAACGCGATCGCTTCGACCGCTATTTCGATCACCTGATCCTCGTCGACACAAGCCGCGCGCCCGAATCCCTCGGCCACGTGATCGGCGTCTACCGCCTGCTGCGCCAGGACCGGGCGGTGGAGGCCGGCCAGTTCTACTCCGAGGACGAGTATGACCTCGAGCCGCTGCGCGCCTGTGGCCGCCCGCTGCTCGAACTCGGCCGGTCCTGCGTCGCGGCCGAGCATCGCAACGGCATGGCCCTGTTTCACCTTTGGGGCGCGGTGGCGAAATATGTCCTGGATCACGGTGTCGAGATCCTGTTCGGCGTGGCGAGCTTCTACGGCACCGACGCAAAGCGGCTGGCCGAGCCGCTCTCGCTGCTGCATTACCGCCACCTTGCGCCGCCGGAACTGAGAGTGCGCTCCCGCAAGTTCCAGCCGATGGACTTGGTGCCGCCCGGCAAGATTGACCGGCGCCGCGCTATGTTGGCCGTGCCGTCGCTAATCAAGGCCTATCTCCGCCTCGGCGGTCATGTGGGGGAGGGGGCGTTCATCGACCAGGCCTTCAACACGACAGACATCTGCCTCGTCATGGACACGGCCACGATGAGCGCGCGCAGCCGGACGCTATACTCCGGCGCAGCATGAGCGTCGCCTGGCAGTCGGACGAAGGGACAGTCGACGTCCCGATCGGGGCCGTCGGCTGGATTCGGGCAATCGCCCGCGGCGCCGTGCTGGGGCTGCTGACGTTCGGCTGCCTGGCGCTGCTGCTGCTCGTGAAACTCGTCGAGGTGCCGCTCTTCGGTCAGCGCCGCCCGGTGACGCCGCACATCACGCAGTTCGTCTGCCGGTCCGCCTTCCTGATCCTTGGCATGGCGCGCAACGTCCGCGGCCGGCCGATGCGCCGCGGCGGCGCCGTCGTCGCCAACCACGGCTCGTGGCTCGACATCTTCGCACTGAATGCCGGCCAGCGCGTCTACTTCGTCTCCAAGTCGGACGTCCGCGAGTGGGTCGGGATCGGCTGGCTCGCCCGCGCGACAGGGACGGTTTTCATCGACCGGAAGGCGCGGGAAGCGAGGGTGCACCGCGACCTGATAGCCGAGCGCATTGCCGCGGGTCACAAGCTGCTATTCTTTCCAGAGGGCACGTCCACCGACGGCCGGCGGGTCCTGCCGTTTCGATCGACGCTCTTCGAGGCGTTCTTCGCGGCCGGAGACGCCGATCTGACGATCCAGCCCGTCACCGTGATCTACACCGCCCCGCCGGGTCAGGATCCGCGCTTCTACGGCTGGTGGGGCGACATGGATTTCGGAGCGCATTTGCTCAAGGTGCTCGCCGCCCCGCGCCAGGGCGCGGTTGACATCGTCTACCACCCCCCCTTGCGCGTGGGGGATTTCGCGAACCGAAAGGCTCTCGCAAAGCACGCGCAAAACGTCGTCTCCGGCAGCTTTGCGGAGCGTCTCGGCGACTAGGTCAGCGCATCGGCGATCCGCCGAAGCGCCGCTGCGGGGTCTTCCTGCGTCCAGATCCCGGGGTCGGGGACGACGAAGTCGACCACCGGCGCAAGAGCCCGTGCGGCATCCACGTCGACGACTTCGGCGACTACCGGCACCTCGATCATCTCCGACCACCAGGCGAAGAGATCGTGCTCCGCGACCGCGCCATCGCCGAGCCCGTCGTCGCGGACGGGACCGAACGCGACGTAGTCGGCCCCTGCCTCGCCCGCCGTGAGGCCGTCGTGCCGCGAAGCGCGGCAAAAGCTCCCCACGATCCTGTCGGCCCCGAGATCCTTGCGCACCTTGCGGACCGACCTCGCGCCGTCGGTCAGGTGAACCCCGTCGAGGCCCAGACGCTCGACCAGCCCGACATGATCCTCGATCACCAGGGCGATGTCTCGAGCATGGCAGAGCTCGCGCAAAGCGTCCGCCGCGCGCGACAGGACGTCTGGGTCCCGCGTCGCCAGGGCAAGGCGCAGGCAGGCAACCGGCGCTACGTCGAGTGCGGCGGTCAGTTGCCGCTGAAACTGGTCGATCTCGAGCGCCGACGGGGTCGTGAGGTAGATCTGCGCCTCGTCTGATGGCACGCGCGGTCCTTTCGCTGCTTGCGCGCCTCTTAGCCCGCACGAGACGGCGACGCCAAGGCGCTTGTACCGCGCGGCTGGGACGGCGTAGAGGACCGCGATGTCCGACCACCGTCCACAGCCGGCCTTCGTGCTCGTCCGTCCGCAGATGGGCGAGAACATCGGCGCCGCCGCGCGCGCGATGGCAAACTTCGGTCTCTCGCGGATGCGTGTCGTCGGCCCGCGTGACGGCTGGCCCAACCCTCGCGCGGTCGCCATGGCGAGCGGTGCCGGCCGTCTGCTGGACGCAGCCATGCTCAGCGAGGACGTCGCCGGCGCGATCGGCGACTGCCATCTCGTGCTCGCAACGACCGCGCGTCCACGCGGGCTGGTCAAGGACGTGCTGACCCCAGAGGACGCAATGGTGCTGACGCGAGAGCGGATTGCGGCGGGGGAGCGTGTGGGCGTCCTCTTCGGGCCGGAGCGGGCGGGGCTGGAGAACGAGGACATCGCGCAGTCGAACGCCATCGTCTCGGTTCCGGTCGATCCGTCGTTTCCGTCACTCAACCTCGCCCAATGCGTGCTGCTGATGGCCTACGAGTGGCGCCGTGCGGGCCTCGAAGCGGCACCGGCCGACGAACCGTCGCGCGCGACTACGGCAGAGGTTGCAGCTCTCTCGAACCATTGGGAGGGACGGCTTGATGAGGCGGGGTTCTTCTTTCCGCCAGAGAAGGCGGCGCACATGAGACAGAGCCTCAGGAACTTCTGGTCGCGCCTGCCGCTGACCCGGGGCGACGTGCAGATCCTTCACGGTGCCCTGAGGCAACTCGTCCGTCGCCGCGCACCGTGACTTGCAGCGCCGCGCCGGCGCGAATAGGACATCGCCGATGGCAAAACGCCCAGTTTTCCAAGAGGTCGGCGCCGACCGGCCGAAGTCCGAGATCCGCGGCGGGATGATCGACCGCGCGTCGACGGGCAACCGCGCCGCAGTCCGTCTCTGGCTCGTCGTCCTGTTCGTCCTTGTCGTGCTGATGATCCTCGTCGGCGGCCTGACGCGGCTGACCGACAGCGGCCTCTCCATCACGGAATGGGCTCCGATCTCGGGCTCGGTGCCGCCAATGTCCGCAGAGGGCTGGCAGGCCGAGCTCGAACGCTACCGGCAGATCCCGGAGTACCAGCTGCAGAACCGCGGCATGACGCTCGAGGAGTTCAAGCGGATCTACTGGTGGGAGTGGGGACACCGGCAACTCGGCCGCGTGATCGGCCTCGTCTGGGCCGGCGGCTTCGCCTTCCTTGCCCTGACCCAGCGGCTGCCGTCCGGCTGGACTGGCCGTTTGCTGCTGCTTGGTATCCTCGGGGGCGCGCAAGGCGCGGTCGGCTGGTGGATGGTCTCATCCGGCCTTGGTGGTGAGGCGCTGGATGTCGCGTCCTACCGTCTCGCCATCCATCTTGGCCTCGCCTTCGCGATCCTCGGCTTCCTCGCGTGGTGCATCCTGCGACTGGGCCGCAGCCAGGCGGAACTGCTGCAGTCGCGGCGGGCGCAGGAGCGACGCATCTTCGGCCTCGCCACCGGGCTGCTTCATCTGGCATTCCTGCAAATCCTGATCGGTGCTCTGGTCGCCGGCATCGACGCCGGACGCAACTATTCCGACTGGCCGCTCATGGGTGGTGGGCTCCTCCCGCCGGATCCGCTTGGTCTGTCTCCGGTCTGGCGCAACTTCTTCGAGAATGACGGTCTGGTGCAGTTCATCCACCGGATCGTCGGGTACGTTCTCCTCGTCTTTGGCGTCGTCGTCGCGTGGATCGCCCGTCGCTCGCCGCACAAGGTGACGCGCACGGCGTTCTCGTGGATGGCGGTGATCCTGTTCGGCCAGATGGTGCTGGGGATTACCACGGTGATGTCTATGGCGTCGCTCCAGGTCGCGATCTTCCACCAGTTGGGCGCGGTCGTGCTTTGGACGCTGATCCTGCGCGCCCGCTTCCTGGCCAGGTATCCCGTGGCGCAGTCGGTCCGCGGATGAGCGCGTATTCGGACCTGATGGCCTACCAGCGTGAGACCGAGGCGCTGGCTGAGATCGCAGGTCGTCTGGCGTGGGACCAGGAGACCGTGATGCCGCGCGGCGCGGCGCCGCAGCGCGCCGACGAGATGGCCGCGATCGAATCGATCCTGCACGAGCGGCGCATGAACCCGCGCGTTGGTGAGTGGCTTGCGGCAGTCGAGGGCGACGCGGCCCTCGGCGAAGTTGAGAACGCGCAGATCCGCCATATCCGCCGAACGTACGAGCGCACCTCTCGCGTGCCGATGCAACTCGCGGCTGAGATCGCGAGGACCACCAGCCGGGCGCAGGGCGCCTGGGCCGAAGCGCGCGGGGCCAGCGATTTCGCAGCCTTCGCACTGACACTCGAAACTGTAGTGGAACTGAAACGGCGGGAGGCCGAGGCGTTGAGCGACGGCGGGTCGCTCTACGACGCGCTTCTCGACGACTACGAGCCCGGCGCAACGACGCAGTTCCTCGACGATCTCTTCGGCGCGATGCGGCCGCGCCTCGTGGCGCTACGGGAAAAGGTGCTCGGCTCGGACCGGCGGCCAAAGGTGTTGTCCGGCGATTTCGAGGAACGGGCACAGCTCGCGCTCTCGTCCGAGCTGGCCCTGGCGTTCGGCTACGACCTCGCCCACGGACGGATCGACAAGGCGGTGCACCCGTTCTCCTCGGGGTCCGGCCTCGACGTGCGGATCACGACCCGCACGCAGCCGCACGATCCGTTCAACTGCTTCTACTCGACGATCCACGAAGTCGGGCACGCCACCTACGAGCAGGGGGTCGACGACGTCTACGCGCTGACGCCGGTGGGTCGCGGCGTCTCCATGGGCGTCCACGAGAGCCAGAGCCGCATCTACGAGAACCAGCTCGGCCGCAGCCGCGCCTTCACGGCCTTCCTGTACGGCCGCATGCGTCAGGCCTTCGGCTCGTTCGGCATCGTACGATTCCGACGCGTTCTACGCTGCCGTCAATCGCGTGCACCCCGGATACATCCGCACCGAGGCGGACGAGGTTCACTACAACCTACACGTCCTGATGCGGTACGACCTCGAGCGGGCGATGATTTCGGGCGATCTTGCCGTTCGGGATCTTCCGTCAGCGTGGAACGAGCGGTTCGAGCGCGACTTCGGCGTGGCGGTCGACAGCGATGCGAACGGCTGTCTTCAGGACGTGCATTGGTCGGTCGGGCTCTTTGGCTACTTTCCGACCTACACGCTCGGCAACGTGTATGCCGGATGCTTGCACGTGGCGCTACTACGGGACCTTCCCGATCTTGACGACGCGCTGATCCACGGCGATCCGTCGCCCGCGACGGGCTGGCTGCGCGAGCATCTCCAGCGACACGGGGGTCTCCGTCCGCCGCGCGAGACGATCGCCCGCGCCTGCGGCCAGGAGCCGTCCGAGGCGCCGCTGCTCGACTATCTCGAGGCGAAGTTCGGCGACCTCTACGGGCTCTAGCCGCGCTCGCTCCAGACAGGCTTGCGCTTTTCGATGAAGGCCGAGATGCCCTCGGCCGTCTCGTCGGACATCATGTTCTCGACCATCGCCGCCTGCGTCAGCGCATAGGCCTGCGCGAGCGGAACCTCCAATTGATCGTAGAACGTCCGCTTGCCGATCCGAACCGCGGTGTCGAGCTTCGAGGCCACCTGACGCGCCAGCGCGTCGGTCTCCTCGCGCAGGCGGTCTGCCGGAACGACGCGGTTGACGAGGCCAAGTTCCTCGGCACGGGCCGCATCGACGAAGTCGCCCGTCACCAGCATCTCGAACGCCTTCTTGCGGGGGACGTTGCGGCTGAGCGCGACCATCGGCGTCGAGCAGAAAAGCCCGATGTTGACGCCGTTCACGCCGAACCGCACACCCTCCGCCGCGACGGCGAGGTCGCAGGAGGCGACGAGCTGGCATCCCGCGGCGGTCGCGATGCCGCCCACTTCGGCGATGACCGGCCGTGGCAGCTGCCGGATTGCCATCATCATGGCGGCGCAGCGGCCGAAAAGGTCGTCGAAATAGGCCGCCCCGCCATCCGGGGCAGAGCGCGCGGCCTGCATCTCCTTGAGGTCGTGACCGGCACAAAAGGCCTTCCCGGAGCCAGCCAACACGACGACCCTTACGCCCGGGTCCGCACCCAATTCCGCGAACGCGGCCGAGAGCTTCGCGAGCATCTCGTCGGACAGCGCGTTCAGCCGCTCCGGCGCCGTCATCGTCAGCCGAGTCACTCCCGCATCGTCGCTCCGCTCCAGCATCTTGTCCTCCGTCCGGGTTTGCATCAGCGTAACCGAGCCAGGATGGGGGCGCCATGGATACGGTGATGGGGGCGGCGGCGCTCCAGGATTTTCTCGACGCGGAGTTTCCCCAGGTCGCGCCGGACTTCGTGGTCGAGCGGGTCTCGCCGATGCAGGCGGAGGTCCGAATGCGGGTCGGCGAACGCAATCTCAGACCCGGCGGAACCGTCTCGGGCCCGTCCATCTTCGCCCTCGCCGACGTGTCCGTCTACCTGGCGATCCTTGCCATGCTGGGACCGGTGGCGCTGGCCGTCACGACGAACTGCTCCATCGACTTCATGCGCAAGCCGGCGGCGGGTACCGACCTCACGGCGAAGGCTCGCTTGCTCAAGCTTGGTCGCGTCCTCGCGGTGGGTGACGTGTTGATCCACTCGGACGGCGAGGCCCCCGTCGCGCGAGCATCGCTGACCTACTCGATCCCGCCGAAGCTCAATCCATCGGCGGCGTGAAGTTGTCGCTGAAGTCCCGATGAGCGGAAGGCCGCAACATTCTTCGACCCGCAGATGCTTACCCTCGCACATGCGTTGTAGCGATTTTTAAAGAGACTCCACGGCAATGAATCGAGACCCCATCATGAGCGACATCGCATACGAGCTAGGTCCCCAGGACCCGACCATTGACGTCGAAGCTGCGGTAAAGGCAGGGCAGTCCCACGCAGAGGACTATCAATCCGCAACACCGCACAGGCTCTGTTGCACAAATCGGCTGATGGCCAAGGTTCCCCTTTACCCGGAGGGGACTCATCCGACGGGCTCTGTGACGGGTATGCCGAGCGGGGTGTAGCCGTTCAGGACGGCGATGCGGACTTGGATCTCGGCAACCTGCCGGTTGAAGTCCCGTGCCATGAGCCGTTGCCCCAGCAGTTTCATGCAATGCATCTTTGTCTCGACGCGGCTCCGGCGGTGGTATCCGCGCCATCGTCGCGAGAGCGCGCGACCGAGGTAATTCGCGGCGCGCAGGATCTCGTTTCGGGCCTGGGCGCCAGCGGTGGCGGTCGTCCATGGTTTCGCATTCTTGCGGGGCGGAATAACCGCATGGGCACCTCGATCCGCGATGGCATCGTGGCCGCGTGTCATAGTCGCCGTCCGCCGTGACACTGCCAATCTCCTGGTCCTCCGAAATCTGGCTGAGGAGGTCAGGCAGGACAGGTGCATCACCGATGTGGCTCCCGGTGATCTCGCGGTGATCTCGCGGTGATCTCGACGGGGCGGATCTCCAGCGTTTCCCCGTCGATCCCGATGTGGATCTTTCGCCAGACCCGCCGTTTTGGGCCGCCATGCTTGCGGGCGTGCCACTCGCCTTCACCTTCGACCTTGATACCCCGTGCTGTCGATCAGCAGGTGCAACGGCCCTCTGGGCCCACGATACGCGATGTTCACGGCGAGGGACGTCTGGCGGCGAGACAGCGTGCTGAACTCAGGCACCGTCCAGTCGAGACCGACCAGCCGCAACAGGCTCTCGACGAAGCCCGTCGTCTGCCGCAGCGCCGTGCCGAACGGCACCTTCATCGTCAGGCACGTCTGGATCGCGGTGTCACTGCAGGTCTGCTGACGGCCACGCTTGCCTGTCGGCGCGGCATCCCAGATCATCTCGGGGTCGAACCAGATCGTCAGCGAGCCCCGGCGCTTGAGCGCCTCGTTACAGGCCGGCCAGTTCCTGGTCTTGTAGGTCGGTCGTGGGGTCTGCTCATGCATCCCAGCTACCACACTGGATTCACGAGATGAATCCTTCACGCGATTTGTGCAACGGAGCCGCACTCGACCCTCTTTCCCCCACGACCGGGCAGTGGCGATATCGCATCCGGTCGCGACTACCGGCGCAAGATCGCTCAGGAAATACTGCCGCCGCTCGTTTACCGTCGGCTTGCCGGACCACTTCGTCGGGTCGGCTTCTGAGCGGGCAGCTACCATGGAATTGTAGAAGTCAGAACTGTGGTATAGGGAAACCACACGCCTAACTTCAAGACTAAACTCGACAATTCCGCCATGTTCGCGCTTGACCTAGGACTTGGAACGGTTATGACCGGGTCATCTGGGCGTCCTGACAGGGACGCCTCTCGACTTTTTAGGGACGACACCGATGGGAACGTACACCGCGACACCGGCGGACATCGAGAAGCGATGGGTGGTTATCGACGCCGAGGGCGTCGTGCTGGGCCGCCTCGCCTCGATTGTCGCCATGCGCCTGCGCGGAAAGCACAAGGCGACCTTCACGCCGCATATGGACATGGGTGACAACGTCATCGTCATCAACGCCGACAAGGTGCAACTTACGGGCAACAAGCGGGTGGAGAAGACCTACTATCGCCATACTGGCTATCCCGGCGGGATCAAGTCGACGACTGCCGAGAAGGTGCTCGAGGGTAAGCATCCCGAGCGTGTGGTCGAACTGGCGGTCAAGCGGATGCTCCCGAGCAACCGGCTCAGCCGGAAGGTCATGGGCAACCTCCGCATCTATGCCGGAGCGGACCACCCGCACGAGGCCCAGAACCCCGAGATCATCGACGTCAAGGCGATGAACAAGAAGAACACGAGGACCGCGTGATGGCCGAAGAAATCAGATCGCTCGAAGAGCTCGACCAGGCCGTCGAGGGCACCGACGCCGCGCTGCCCGAGGCGGAGGCTCCGCGGGAGCCGGTGCGCGACGACCTCGGCCGTTCGTACGCGACGGGCAAGCGCAAGGACGCGGTCGCCCGCGTCTGGATTCGCCCGGGCAACGGCAAGGTCACAGTCAACGGCAAGGAACTGAACAGCTACTTTGCCCGTCCGGTGCTGCAGATGATCCTGCGCCAGCCGTTTCAGGTTGCGGGGGTCGAAGGTCAGTTCGACGTGCAGGCGACCGTCAAGGGCGGTGGCCTCTCGGGGCAGGCTGGTGCGGTCAAGCACGGCATCTCCAAGGCGCTGCAGCTCTATGATCCATCGCTGCGTTCGCCGCTCAAGGCTGCTGGCTTCCTGACCCGCGACAGCCGCGTCGTGGAGCGCAAGAAGTACGGTCGCGCAAAGGCCCGTCGTTCGTTCCAGTTCTCCAAGCGCTGACGCATGTTCATTCGGGAGGGGCGCGCTATCAGCGGGCTGCTCCCGACCGAGGGGTCACGCGGCGATTTTGGCTGTCTGCAGCTTCATGAGCTCGCGAATGATCGCCTCCCTGCGCACCGGCTTGGCGACGTGCGCGTCGAACCCTGCCTCGAAATAGCGCGCCACCTGCTCGGGAAGCGAGTGCGCCGTGACGGCGACAACCATAACCCGGTCAGGCTGGTGCGCCCGGATCTCTCTCAGCACATCGAAACCCGATGCGCCAGGCATCGAAATGTCGAGAAAGGCGACGTCGAACGTCGTCGACATGATCGCCGCGATGGCGTCCTGCCCGTCTGCTACAACGGCGACCTCTACCCCTAGGGGTGACAGCATCCGCTCCAGGATGAAGCGGTTCGTCCTGTTGTCGTCGGCGACCAGCGCGCGCACACCCGGAAAGCGCGCCGGGACGGTGCCCAGGTCCGGCGGCGCCTCGACGTAGTCGATGAGCCGGTTCGCCGCAGCGACCATGCTGTCGCACGCCTCCCTGAACTGGCCGACGAAGTTTGGGTCCGACAGGTCGTCGGGCTGCATCACGTCGAGCAGGCCCGTCACGCCGTTGAGAGGGGTCCTCAGTTCGTGCGTCACGCGCTCGAAGAACCGCGCACGCCGCTCCAGGATCTCCTCGATCTCCGAGCGGGTCTTTCTCTCCGTCATGTCGACACTGCGGTTCCGGATCTGGGCCGTGACGAGCCGTGCCAGCCGCGACAGGATAGAGAGATCTGCTTCGCCCCATTCACGTGGCACGTGATCGATGGCGCAGAGGGCGCCTATGGGTCTTCCCTTCGGGTCGTGTATCGGCATCCCGAGATAGGCGACGACGTTGAGGGACGTGATCGCGGGGTTGTTCCGGACGAGCGGATGCTGGAGCGCGTTCGCAACGACCAGAGGGGCATCCGCGGCCTTCACGTGCCGGCAGAAGGAGTGCGAGATCGGCGTCTCGCAGATGCTGTCGGGCAAGCCGCGTCGGCTCGCAAAGTACTGCCTCTCCTCCTCGTTCAGGACGAGGGAGACCAAGGCGACCGGAACATGAAGCGTCTCGACGACCAGATCCGCCACATCGTCCAGTCCAGCGTCGGACGGTCCATCGACCAGCCCAAGCGCTGCGGGGTTTGGTGTAGATGCTTGCGTCATCACGTCCTCCAGCCAACGAGCTAGCGCGCGTGCCACCAACGTGACGTTAACGCCAAGCAGAGGCAGGAATGCGGTTGTTGGAGCATGGTTTGACCTCCATAACCGTGCGAGACCAGCGAAGGGTTCTACCGGCCGAATGCTACCACCGGTCCTGTTCGATCGAGAGGCGCGCAGCGGCCTCACCCTGATCGCTCCCCCCGCGCTCTACGCGCTCCTGCTCCTTGCGATTCCGCTCGGCACGATCATCGCCTTCACCTTCTGGTCGCAGGATTTCCTGACGATCGTGCGGACCTTCACGCTCGAGAACTATCGCGAGGCCCTGACCGACCCGCTCTACCGGCAGCTCATCATCCGCTCGATTCTGATCGCGGGGGCCGTGACCATCGCGACCGTGCTGACGGCATTCCCGGTGGCGTACTTCGTCTCGTTTCGGGTCCGGCCGGAGCGCAAGGCGCTCTGGCTGTTCCTCATCACGATCCCGTTCTGGACCAGCTACCTGATCCGCGTGTTCCTGTGGAAGGTGATCCTCGGCTTCAACGGCGTGCTGAACACCTCGCTGCAGGGACTGGGCCTGATCGAGGAGCCGCTGTCGTTCATCCTCTACAACGCCAATGCCGTCGTCATCACTCTGGCTCACGCCTACGCGCCGTTCGCGATCCTGCCGATCTTCGTCGCGCTGGAGAAGATCGACCGCTCGCTGCTCGAAGCGTCGCGCGATCTTGGCGAGACGACCGTCTCCACCTTCTTCCGGGTGACCTTGCCGCTGTCGATCTCCGGCGTTGTGGCGGCGGCGCTCATCGTGTTCATCCCCACCATCGGCGACTACGTGACGCCGCGGCTCGTTGGCGGACCCGACGGGCTGATGATCGCCAACATGATCCAGACGCAGTTCCTGCGCCTGAACAACGCTCCGCTCGGCGCGACGCTGGCGGTGATCTCGATGGCGGCCGTGGGAGCGATCTCTCTCGCGCTGATCCTCCTGTCGCGGCTCGTCGTCAGAGGGCGAACATGAGCGGCCTGCGCATCTACACCTTCGTCTACCTGATCTTTCTCTACGCGCCGATCTTCCTGCTGCCGATCTTCGCGTTCAACGACAGCCAGATCATCGCTTTCCCGCTCAGCGGGTTCTCCACCCGTTGGTTCCGGGAGCTGGCGACGGTCGGCGCGCTGCACGATGCTGTCCTGACTTCGCTCTTTATCGCGGTGACGACGGCGATCCTGTCGACGCTCCTCGGAATCTGCGCCGCGCGGGCGGCGGCGAGATACGTCTTCCCGGGCAAGCGTCCGCTCCTGGGCTTCATCATGTTGCCCCTCGTCCTGCCGGAGATCATCGTCGCGGTCTCGCTGCTGACGGTGATCCTCGGCCTGGGGCTGCAGCTGTCGTCGCTGACTGTCATCGCCGCTCACACGCTCATCTGCACGCCGTTCTCGATCGCGATCCTGCAGTCTGCCTTTGCCGGCCTCGACAGGTCTCTGGAGGAAGCTGCCTACGATCTCGGAGAGACGCGCTGGTCGACGTTCCGGCTGATCACCCTGCCGCTCGTGATGCCGGGCATCATCTCGTCGCTGCTGATCTCGTTCATCATCTCGCTCGACGAGTTCATCATCGCCTTCTTCCTGTCGGGGACCAGTCCGACGCTTCCGGTCTACATCTGGGGGCTCCTCCGCTTTCCCGCGCAGATCCCGGTCGTCATGGCACTGGGGACCATCCTGGTTCTGCTCTCCATCCTTTTGATCTCGGTCGCTGAATTCTATCGGCGCCGCGGGCTCGCGCGCAGCGGCGCAGCGAGCGCGGGAGGCTTTCTGTGACAGAGCCCATCATTCGTCTCGAGGGGGTGCGCAAGTTCTACGGCGTCTACGAGGCGCTGACCGGGATCGACCTGTCGATCCGGCCGGGAGAGTTCTTCTCGCTTCTCGGCCCGTCCGGCTGCGGAAAGACGACCCTGCTGCGCACCATCGCGGGCTTTGAGGATATCTCGGCCGGCCGGCTGCTGCTGGACGGGCGCGACATGGACGGTGTCCCGGCGAACCGCAGGCCGACAAACATGGTGTTCCAGTCCTACGCCATCTTTCCCCACCTCACTGTTGCCCAGAACGTCGGCTTCGGGCTGCGGCGAAAGCGCGACGTCGACGCGGCCCGGCGCGGCGAGATGGTCGAGGAGGCGCTGGCAATGGTCGGTCTCGGCGGCTATGGCGCGCGCGCCGCGCACGCGCTCTCGGGGGGGCAGCGACAGCGCGTGGCCCTGGCCCGGGCGCTGATCCTGCGGCCCAGGGTCCTTCTCCTCGATGAGCCGTTGTCCGCGCTCGACCGCAAGATGCGCGAGCAGATGCAGCAGGAGCTTCGCCGCCTGCAGCGCCATGTCGGGATCACCTTCATCCTGGTCACCCACGACCAGGAGGAGGCGCTGATCATGTCGGACCGCATCGCAGTGATGTTCGACGGCGGCATTGCGCAAGTCGCGAGTCCGCAGGATCTCTACCGCCGCCCCGCGAGCCAGAAAGTCGCCGACTTTATCGGCGTCATGAACTTCCTGCCAGGCCGCTTCCATGACGGCGAGGTGGAGATCTCCGGCTTCGGTCGCGGCCCGATTGAGGAGGATCAGCTCGTGGACGGATCTGGCCCCGGCGACGTCACCGTCGGCCTCCGCCCCGAGACGCTCGCCATTCTCTTCGAGGGCGAGACAGCCGAACGTACCGCCGGTGGCGAAGTGGTCGAGCGCGCCTACTACGGCGACATGACCACCTATGGCGTCCTGATCGATGGCGCGGCCGAGCCGGTCTGGATCAGCATGGAGAACCTCGAGGGGCGGCGCGTGCTCGAACCCGGCGACCGGGCCGTCGTCTCCTGGGACCCGCGGGCGCTGGTGCTCTTCCCCGGTTGAGCGTCAGGCGTCGGGCGGGATCAGCCCGAGCCCGCGCAGGTAGATGCCGATCCCGCTCTCCAGAAGGTCGTCCGGCGGAAACGGCGATTTCGTTCCCGGCGAACCGCGCGAGAACAGCTCAACCACGCCATGGCTCAAGGCCCAGACGTGAGCCGAGAACATCTGCGGCGGCGGCCGGCGCTCGGGCGGAATGTGCTCCGACAGCGCCTCGGCCGAGCGTTCCAGAACGCGAAAGCCGCGGTTGGCGGCGGCGGAGAGATCCGCGTTGCGATTGATCGAGATACCCGACTCGAACATCGCCACGTAATGGCCTGGATACTTGCGAGAAAACGCCAGGTAGGCGCGCCCCGTCTTTTCGAACGCCGCCAGCGCGGAAGGCTGTCCGTCGGCGTAGGCATGCTCCATCAGGTCGGCGAAAATGACGTATCCCTGTCGCGCGGCCTCGGCGATCAGGTCTTCGCGACCGGCGAAGTGCCGATAGACGGCCGCCGGGGTCACCCCGGCATCCTTCGCCGCCTCGCTCAGCGTGAAGCCGTTCGGCCCTTTCTCCTCGATCAGCTGAAGCGCCGTCTCGACGAGGGCCTGCCGGAGGTTGCCGTGGTGGTATCCACGTTTAGGCATGCCAGATGGCCGGCGAGCCGCAAATGTTCTCGTCCGGACCCTGCGCGACCGCCTCGATCTTGCCGGCATAGTCGACGCGGCTGAGAACCGCACGGATCGCCGCGATCCTGGCGCGGCGCTTGTCGTCCGAGCGCACCACCGTCCAGGGCGCGTGCGGCCGATGGGTCCGCTCGAAGGTCTCGGCGATAGCGGCCGAGTAGTCGTTCCACCTCGAGAGGCCCTCCACGTCGATCTCGCTCAGCTTCCACTGCTTCAGGGGGTCGTTGGCGCGGTCGAGCATGCGCCGGAGCTGCTCGGTACGTCCGACATTGAGCCAGAGCTTGACGAGGATCATCCCGTCCTCGACGAGGGCCCCCTCGAAGTCCGGCACCTGCCTGAAGAACAGTTCGCGGGCGGCGTCGGTGCAAAAACCGAAGACCTTCTCGACGACGGCGCGGTTGTACCAGGAGCGGTCGAAGAACGTGATTTCGCCTGCCGACGGCATGTATCCGACATACCGCTGGAAGTACCACATGCCCGCCTCTCGGTCCGAGGGCTTGGACAGCGCCACGAGGCGCGCCCGGCGCGGGTTCAAGTTCTCGCGAAAGCGCTTGATCGTCCCGCCCTTGCCGGAGGCGTCGCGCCCCTCGAACACGATGACGACACGCTTGCCGGTCCGTGCGACGTCCGACTGCAGCTTGACGAGCTCGATCTGCAGCGCCTCGAGGGTCCTCTCGTAGTCCTTTCTGTCGAGTTGCCGGCGGTACGGATAGCTGCGCGACAGGATGCGGCCCTTCTTGGCGCCCTCGATGCGCTCACGCTCGTGCTTGGACGCTTCGACCTTGTAGTAATCCTTTACCGCGCTTGCGTTATCCGTGGTCATCGGCGCCTCCGTCCGTGCACGGTAGGCCCCGTCCGGTGTCAGCGCAATCCGGCGCGCCGCGCGGCGCGGTCGATGGCCTCCACCAACGCCTCCGGCGCGACATGGTGTGGCATGTGGCCAATCCCCTCGAGCAGTGTCAGGTTCGCATCGTCGATCTGGCGCGCCAGCGGAACGCTGTGAACCTCTGCGGGAACGATCGCGTCCGCGGTCCCGTGCACGATCTCCACCGGGAAGTCGATCTCCGCGTAGCGGGGTGACATCTCACGCACGTGCGACTTCAGGGCGTTCAACTGCCGCGCGTTCGTGCGGATCGAGACCCGGCGGACCGACAGCCCGACCCCCACGCCCTGCGCATAGCCATCGGGAACGGCCTGCGGCGCAAAGACCCGCTGCAGCACGCCGTCGGCTTGCTCCTCGGTCACGAAGGCGGTGATCAGCGGCACGAGCGTCACGCCACCCACGGAGGAGGCGCTGATGCTGTAGAGCGGGCCAATTCCCCCTGGCCACGGCTGCGAGACGCCAGAGACCATCACGAGCGCCGCTGGATTGTGGTTGAGGCCCCAGGCCATGGCGACCGAACCGCCGTAGCTGTGGCCGAGGACGATCGGGCGCGAAACTCCCAGCTTGACCGCCGCGGCATACAGCATCTCCGCCTGCTGCGCCGGGCTCTCCGCAACGGTGTTGAACGGGCCGCGAGGCTCGGCCGAGACACGGTCGGTGTAGCCGAGCCCAGGCCGGTCGAAGACCACCACGCGGTAGCGGTCGGTCAGCCGCTCCGTCAGCGTCAGCGTGAAGTCGCGCGTGTTGCCGCTGGCCCCGTGGACAAGCACGAGGTCTGGCCCCGACCCGCGGACGATGGCATGCACCATGCGGCCACCGCCGACATCGACGAAGCGTCCCTGCGGCGGAAAGGCGGCCACCGCCGCGGCTTCGCGTCGGTCGGCGCGGGCATCGATCCACCCGCCGCAGCCGGCGAGCAGCAGGGTCGTCAGTGCGAGGCTAGCGCCCGACTTCAGCGAGATCATATGGCGTTGTCTGGTAAATCTGGTTGATCCAGTTGCCATATAGAAGGTGTGCATGGCTGCGCCAGCGATTGAGCGGGGCGCGCGACAGGTCGTCGCCGGGATAGTAGTCCCTGGGCACATCCGTCGCCTGGCCGGACTCGACGTCGCGCCGGTATTCCTCCGCCAGGGTCTGGCTGTCGTACTCGAAGTGGTTGAAGATATAGAGGGCGCGGTGAGTCACGTCCTCGATCAGGCAGGGCCCGACCTCTTCCGAGCCGAGCAGCGTGACGAGCGACGGGACGCCGTCCACGTCGGGCTGGCGGATCTCGGTCCAGCGGCTGACCGGAATCACACAATCGTCGGAAAAACCCCGGAGGTAGGGGGAGGACGGGTGGAGGTTCGCATGGCGGAAGCACCCGAACGCCTTCTGAGGCAGCATGTGCTTCGAAACGCCGTGGAAATGATGGATCATCGCCATCCCGCCCCAGCAGACGCCGAGGGTGGAGTGCACGTTCGTCTGCGTCCATTCCATGACCTCGACCAGCTCGTCCCAGTATGTGACTGCCTCGAACGGAAGGTGCTCGATCGGCGCGCCGGTGATGATGAGGCCGTCGAACCTCTCGTGCCTCACCTCCTGGAACGGACGATAGAAGGCCTCCATGTGCTCCGCCGCGGTATTCCGCGTCTCGTGGCTGGTCATACGGATCAGGTTCAGGTCGATTTGCAGGGGCGTCGCGCCGATCAGGCGCGCGAACTGCGTCTCGGTCTGGATCTTCTTCGGCATGAGGTTCAGCAGGCCGATGCGCAGCGGGCGGATGTCTTGCCGCTCGGCCAGAGCTTCCGACATGACCATCACGCCCTCGTCGGTCAGCACCTTGAAGGCGGGCAGATCGGCGGGAATCTTGATGGGCATCGGAACCTCCGGCGGAGGCGGTCAGATATTCCGCCTACGCCTTGGCCTCAAGGGCGCCCGCGATCAGCTCGATTCCTTCCTCGGCGTCCGCGACGGCCGCCACATCCGAGGCGGCGACGCTGACGCCCCACCTTTCGGCGATGGCGCGGTAGATCGGCTCGCGCCGGGCGAGGGCGCGGCGATAAGTCCAGCGCACGAAGGCATCCGGATCCACCGCGTCGGGCGAAACGTCGTTCTCGGCGAGAAAGTGCGTCCATTCCCGCTCCAGCGCATCCGGCTGGTAGTACATCGGCTTAGGCGCGCGGTCGAAGCGCCGGACTAGCTCGTCGAGATGCGCCTCCTGTCCCCGCAATGTGCACGGGCAGGACGTGCGGCGCCAGCGCCGACAGGACCGGATCGCCGGGGTCGTTCGGATCGACGACCTCGCAGATCGAGCCGCTCGAGTTCGCAGACGAAGTTGTCGTAGCCGTAGAGGTCATGCGCCCGGTCGATGAAGCGGACGGTGTCGAGCAGCGACGCGATCTCGGCGTCGCGGTGCAGCGCCTGCCGCCTGAGGTACTCGTCGAAGGGCAGGCCGCCCAGCTCCGGATTCCCCGGCTTGCCGAGCCACGTCGAGAGCGGCTTGAGGTTCGAGAACGTGATGTTCGAAGCGATGTAGATCGAGTCCGTCAGAAGCAGTTCGCGCAGGAACGGCTGACGCATCGCGACGCGCTTGAAATTGTCGACGATGTGCTCGCCGAGATAGCGCGTGCCGATGCGGTAATCGACCGAGTAGTGAAACCACCCACCCGAGCGGCGCAGCAGGTCGGAAAGGTACGTCTTGCCGAGCCCCGACATCCCGAAGAGGAGAATCCGCTTCGACTTCGCCTGTCGCCAGTCACTCGGCGTCCCGGTAGATCATCTTCGGCCCCGCATGCGCGGACGCAGGTAGGGGCCCGCGTCCGCGGAGGTCAAGCGAAGGCGGGCCGAACCGGCGTCAGAAGGAGTAGCCGATCGTGATGGCGCCGCCGACGGCGGTGTTGTCCTCGAAGTCCGAGCCCTGCGGCGTCTCGGCGTCGCCCAGCCAGACGTAGCGGATGCCGGTGGTCACGCTTACATTGGCCTGCTCGTAGGTGACCCCAAAGCCGACGGCGGTGAAGCCGTCGGTCGGCCCGAGGTTGCCTGTGATGCTGCCCGTCGACGGCTCGTAGGCGATGCTGCCCGCCACGGACCACATCTCGTTCAGCCGCCGGCCGACGCCAATGCTGTAGGTCCAGCGATCATCCTCGTAGTCGACCAGCGCCCCGTAGGGCAGCTGCGAGTAGCCGAGCGGATTGATTTCGAACTCGGTCCAGTCGACCCAGCGGATGGCGCCGAACAGCAGCGTGTCCTCGGCTATTCCGGTCTGGAAGTCGAGAGTCACAGATTGCGGCGTCGTGACCTGGGTGCTGGTGTTGATCGAGGATGAGCCGAAGAAGAAGGGGAAAATCGGCGAGTCCTCTTGAACGTCGAGCTCGTGCTCGATCTCGGAGGAGTAGGTCAGCCCGACCCGAAGTGCGATGTCGGGACGCTCGTAGGCGACCCCGACGAGATAACCCCACGCCTCATCCTGATCCCCGTCCGCGGTATAGCCTACAGGCCCCAGCGGCGTGCCGAGACCGTAGTACGGCAGGTCCGCCTCGGCCGAGAGCGTCTGGTAGCGCAGGCCACCATAGACGGAGACGTCGCTCGGGAACCGGTACTTCAGGATCGCCGTGAGGGAGTTCGTGTCGAGCTCGGCGGTCGCGCCCTGGGCGTAGTAGTTCGTTCCGCCCGGATAGCCGATGTTGGCGCCGTAGGGCTCGTTGAAGAAGACGCCCAGCGAAAGCTCCTCTGTAAGGTCGCTCTTGTAGGCCGCCGCGACGTTGCCGTAGCCGACTGCCATGTCGCCGGAGTCGAAGCCGCCGAACATGCTGCTGGCCGTGCCGCTGACGTCCGGCAGGGCACCCGAAAAGCTCAGCTCCGCGTACGATCCCTCTTCGAAGAGCACACCGAGGGGTAGAAGCGCCCTCTCGATCCCTCCCGCCTGCGCACTCGTCGCGGTGGCACCGGCCAGTATCGTAGTGATCAATCTTCTCATGGCGATGGCCCTCCCGACTCGTGCCCTTTCAACGGCCAGCGATGCGCTGCAGCACGTCGCGAATCAATCACTCTCGTTACGTCAAGGTTGATTCCGCGCCTGCGCAGTCACCGTGCCGACACACCGCGCGTCGCATGATGCCGTGATTGAGTGATGTTTATCCAGTTCGCCGTGAAGATGATCGCAGCACCCGCGACCAGTGCGAGTCCCAAAGGCTCCCCGTAGAGCAAAACGCCAACCAGCGCGACGACGGGCAAACGCGCGAAATCGAGCGGCATGACAACCGTCGCCGGCGCGATCGACAGGGCCTGTGTCAGGCACAGATGCGCCGACAGGCCCGCCACGCCGATGACGAGGAGCCACGGCGCGGTCTCCATGCTCGGTGCGGTCATGTTGCCGTCGATGCCGGCGCAGACCAGGCCAAAGACGGACTGCATCACGGTCAGCCAGAACAGGATGGAGATCACCGGCTCCGTCCGCGTCAGCACCTTGGTGAAGATGGCGGTCGTGGCAAAGCAGACGGCGGCGCCGAGGGCAGCTGTCAGGCCAGGCGGAACGTGCTCGATCGACGGCTGGGCGATGATCAACGTTCCGACGAAACCCAGCGCCGCGGCGAACATCCGGATGCCGGTCAGCCTCTCGCTCAGGAAGAGCGGCGCGAGCAGCGCGACCCACAAGGGCGACGTGAACTCGAGCGCGATGACCTGTGCCAACGGGGCGATGGCAAGGGCGTAGAACCACAGGTTCTGCCCGACGAAGTGCGCGACGTTCCGACCGACGTGAAGTCGCATACGACGCGCGTGGATCCGCCCTGTCCAACCAAGGCCCGTGGCGACGACACCGACCACGGCGAGCCCGACGAGCGAGCGGTAGGTCATCAGCTCGAATGTGTCGAGCGTGTCCGACACTTCGCGTCCGCCGACCGCCATCGAGGTAAAGCTGACGACCGCCCCGGCCATCCAGGCCGCCGCGGCGAGCGGATGCGGATCGCCCGCCGTCCGCGTCACTCCCATTCGATCGTGCCGGGCGGCTTCGACGTGACGTCGTAGGTAACGCGGTTGATGCCGTCGACCTCGTTGATGATTCGCGTCGCGGTTTCGCCCAGGAACTCGTGCGTGAACGGGTAGTAGTCGGCGGTCATGCCGTCGACCGACGTCACCGCGCGCAGGGCGCAGGCATAGTCGTAGCTGCGCCCGTCGCCCATGACACCGACAGTGCGCACCGGCAGCAGCGCGACGAACGCCTGCCAGATGTCGTCGTAGAGCCCGTGCCGCCGGATTTGGTCGATGAAGACGGCATCGGCGCGGCGCAGGATCTCCAGCTTCTCGCGCGTCACCTCTCCGGGGCAGCGGATTGCGAGGCCGGGACCGGGGAAGGGGTGGCGTCCGATGAAGCTCGCCGGCAGGCCAAGCTCGCGGCCGAGGGCGCGCACCTCGTCCTTGAAGAGCTCGCGCAGGGGTTCGACCAGTTTAAGCCCCATCTTCGCTGGCAGGCCGCCGACGTTGTGGTGCGACTTGATCGTCACCGATGGGCCGCCGGAGAAGCTGACGCTCTCGATGACGTCTGGATAGAGCGTCCCCTGAGCAAGAAAATCAGCGCCGCCAACATCTTGCGCATGGCTCTGGAACACGTCGATGAAGAGCCGCCCGATCGTCTTGCGCTTCTCCTCGGGGTCGCTGACGCCCTCCAGCGCGCCCAGAAACAGCTCGCTTTCGTCGGCATGGATCAGCGGGATGTTGTAGTGGTCATGAAACATCCTCACGACCTCGTCGGCCTCGTTCTTCCGCAACAGGCCGTGGTCGACGAAGACGCAGGTCAGCTGGTCGCCGATCGCCTCGTGGATCAGCACTGCCGCGACGGACGAGTCGACGCCCCCTGACAGGCCGCAGATCACCTTGCCGGACCCGACCTGCTCGCGGATCTTGGCGATCGCCTCGTCGCGATAGGCGCCCATCGTCCAGTCGCCCTTGAACCCGGCGAGCCGGGCGAAGTTCTGCAGCAGGATCCGGCCATTCGGCGTGTGATGTACCTCCGGATGGAACATCGCGCCGTAGAACCGCCGCTTCGTGTCGGCGATCAGCGCGCACGGGGCATTCGGCGACGTCCCGATGATCTCGAAGCCCGGTGCGACCTGCGTGATGCGGTCGCCGTGGCTCATCCAGACCTCCTCGCGGCCGGTCCCGAACAGACCTGCGAAAATCGGGTCGCCGGGCTCGGCGGCGGTCGGTGTGACGAAAGCGCGTCCGAACTCCCGGTGGTGGCCGCTCTCGACGACGCCGCCCAGCTGCAGGTTCATCACCATCTGGCCGTAGCAGATGCCGAGGACCGGCACGCCCAGCTCGAACACCCGCTGCGCCGCGCGTGGCGCACCCTCTGCCGCCGGGCTCGACGGCCCGCCCGACAGGATCACCGCCTTGGGCTTCAACGCGTCGACCAGCGCCTCGTCGACTCGGTCGAAGGGGTGGATCTCGCAGTAGACGCTGGCCTCGCGCAGGCGCCGCGCGATCAGCTGCGTCACCTGGCTGCCGAAGTCGACGATGAGGAGGAGGTCGTGTCCCTGCGTGCTCATGCCGCTCGCGATAGGCGTGGGCGAAGCGGAGGGCAAGCCGATGTCGCTTTTGGTCGCGAGACGGCGCAATTGGAGACGGCCGTCGCCGCCCAGGCACTAGTGTGTCCGCAAGCTGGAGGTGCGGCATGACCCATCAGGAACGCAGTCGTAGATCTGGCGGTGGCGCGGCGCGCCGGGCAGCGCGCGGCGGCGTTCAGGTCGAGGCGGCGCGGCTGCTGGAGCGCGACATTCCGACCCTGGATCTTCTTTCCGAGGAATCGCTGGAGATCATCGAGGCGAACGCCGACACGATACTGCAGGAGATCGGCATTGCCTTCGTCGAGAACCCCGCCGCGCTCGACCGCTGGCGTGAGGCAGGGGCCGAGGTCGACGGCGATCGGGTCCGGATACCGCGCGGGCTGGCGCGGCAGCTCTGCAAGACGGCTCCGTCGCGGTTCACGCAACTCGCCCGCAACCCCCTGAACAGCGTGCAAGTCGGCGGCAATTCTCTCGTCTTCGCACCGGTCTACGGGCCGCCCTTCATCCGAGACCGCGAGGGCGGGCGTCGCTACGCCACGATCGAGGACTTCCGGAAGCTGGTGAAGCTCGGCCAGATGTCGCGCTGGCTGCACCATTCCGGCGGGACCGTCTGCGAGCCGACCGACCTGCCGGTCAATAAGCGCCATCTCGACATGCTGCTGACGCACATGACGCTCAGCGACAAGCCGTTCATGGGCTCGGTGACCGAGCCCGAGCGCGCGCGTGACAGTGTCGCCATGGCCGAGATCCTCTTCGGGCGCGATGTCGTGGCCGAGAACCCCGTGCTGATCTCGTTGATCAACGTGAACTCGCCGCTGACCTTCGACGCGACGATGGCGGGCGCTCTTGAGGTCTATGCCGCGGCCGGGCAGGCCTGCATCATCTCGCCGTTCATCGTCGGCGGTGCGATGGCGCCGGTTTCCGTGACCGGGACGCTGACGCAGATCCTGGCCGAGGTGCTGGCAGGCATCGCCTATTCGCAGCTGATCCGGCCCGGCGCGCCGGTCGTCTTCGGCGCCTTCGTCACCTCGATCGACATGAACTCGGGCGCGCCGACCTTCGGCACGCCTGAGGCGGCACAGGTCACCTACGGCGCCGGACAACTCGCGCGTCGCCTAGGGCTGCCATACCGGTCCGCTGGCGCCTTCACCGGCGCCAAGCGACCGGACGCGCAGGCGGGCTTCGAAAGCGCGAATTCGCTCAACGCGGGGCTGCTTTCCGGCGTCAACTTCATGCTCCACGCCTGCGGCTGGCTCGAAGGCGGGCTCGTAGCGTCGCCCGAGAAGTTCGTCATGGATGCCGACCAGCTTGGCATGCTGTCGCGCCTGGCGCGTCGTCCGGCGGCCGACGAGGAGGCGCAAGCGATGGATGCGCTCGCCGAGGTCGGACCCGGCGGCCACTATCTCGGATGCGGCCACACGCAGCGCCACTATACCGAGGCGTTCTGGAAGAGCGACGTGCTGGATTACCGCCCGTACGAGACCTGGGCGGACAGCGGCTCTCCCGATACAGAGGCGCTGGCCGCAATCCGCGTCGAGAAGCTGCTGGCACAGTATCAGCAGCCGCATCTCGACGAGGCGACGGCCGAGGCGCTGGCAGCGTACGTCGCCCGTCGCAAGGAGGAAATGCCCGACGCGTTCGGCTAGCCTCAGCCGATCACGCGCGGGATTAGCCTGATCTCGGCGATCAGGGCGACGAGCAATTCGACATGTCTGGCGGGACTGTACGCTGCGTCGCGGGCGCGCCGCGTGGCCTCCACCCGCGACTCTTCCTCGATGAGGGTCGGGATCGCCTTCTGCGGCGTCGGCAGCGTCTCGGAGCGAACGAGACGGCGCAGATCGCGCTCCCGATTGTAGTCTCGTAGACCGAACCGCGCAGCGCGGATCAGCAGGCGCGGACGGCGCAGCGTGTTCAGTACCCCCAGAAAGTCGGTCATTGCATGTCCTTTCACGGCTTTGCAGGCGGGAAGGACGTTGTTACAACCTATACGGGTGTTGCGTTGTGGGCAAAACCGGCGTGCGATAGCTTTCACTTATCTTTAACTCGCGAAAACAGTCTGAAAGCATCAGTTCGCCGTGGAAACCCAAAGGGATGCAGCAACTTCAAGTTGCGGATCGATGGGGATAACCGGTCCGGTACGGCGAATGGTACGGAGGGCGACGTGACGAAGACGGAGACCGTCGGCAGGCCACTGGCCTCGCTTCCACCCTGGGTTCCGGCAGCCGCGCGGCACTATCTGGTTCACACCGTGACCGGTCGGTCGATCCGTGAGCTGGCACGCGGGGCCGGGTGCCACGCGTCTACGGTTCTGCGTCAGGTCCGAAGGCTCGAGAGCCTGCGTGACGACCCTCTCGTGGATGAGGCGCTGCGGCGTCTTGGTGCATCGCATTTCGCTGATTTCAGCGACCGACCGACGAGGGGACATCCCACCATGACCGCTGCCTTCACCCCGCCGGAGACGCCGACCGAGGAAACGCTTGAGCGCGAAGCGCGACGCGTGCTCCGCCGGCTCAACGAGCCTGGAGCCTGCCTCGCCATCGCCCAGGAGATGGAGAAGGGTGTGGTTGTTCGCGACTCCGCCGACGGCCGGACGGTCCGCACCGCCGTGCTCGACCGCGAGATCGCCGAGGCGATGGCGCTCAAGGACTGGATCCGTTGCCAGACCCAGGGCCGGATCGCGCGCTACCGCATCACCCAGGCCGGCCGCGCCGCCCTCAAGCGCCTGATCGCCGAGGACGAGGGCGGACGCCACGGCTTCGAGGAGGCGTCGACGCCCTTCGGCGACCAGCACCGCGAGTTCGACGCCGACGATCGGCGTCGCGGTGCGCGCTACAACATCGCCGAGAGCCCGCTGACGACCCTGGCCCGGCGCCGAGACAAGGACGGTGAGCCATTCCTTACCAGCGACCTCGTCGCGGCCGGAGAGCGGCTACGGGAGGATTTCGAGCTTGCGCAGCTCGGCCCGCGGGTCACCCAGAACTGGCAGAAGTTCCTTACCGGCGAGCGGCCCGACTTCGCCTCTTCCGAACCCGCCGCGAACGGCTCGGCACGCGCTCGGGACCGGGTCGCGGCCGCCCTGTCCGACCTTGGTCCCGGCCTCGGCGACGTCGCCTTGCGCTGCTGCTGCTTTCTCGAGGGTCTCGAGATGACGGAGCGGCGGATGGGCTGGTCGGCGCGGTCCGGCAAGATCGTCCTTCGCATCGCGCTCCAGCGGCTCAAGCGCCACTACGACGAGCGAGAGGACGGCTGGTCCCCGATGATCGGCTGATACCCCCGTCCGCCCCCAGGACGGATCGGATAGGCGCCTTCGGGCGCTTTCTCTTCCGCGACGGTCTCGCCAGCCCGCAGCACGATATCAAAGATATCTCGCCACGCGGGACCGTCGCGCATTAAGCTGGTCTTTGCCCGCACCATCGCATATCCGGCCCGCGCGCTTGCGGAAGGCGGTTCGGAATGGAGAAGATGCGGGAGGTTCTGGCCGGTACCGACAGGAAGCCCGAGGAGATCGTCCAGAAGGCGCTCTCGGTCATCGCCGACGGCCTCTGGTCCGTCGCCGAGGTCGCAGTGTTGCACCAACTCGGGGTAAAAGGTGGCGCGGGACCACTGTTCGGGCATCCCGAACGCCTTCCGACTGCCTCGCAGCCAGCGCCTCAGCGGCCACGACAGGCGAGTTGGGGCCGGCCTGACGAAGGCGGTGGCGACGATCAGGAGGAGATCCACCGCCTCAAGCTGCTTCGACACCCAAGCTCAGCCTCGGCGGCCGATCGAGCTTCCTCACGCTGCCGCTTATGTCGGGTGAATCAGTCTCACCGATCCGCCGGACACCCTAGGGTGAATCGTGCTTTCTCGCCGCATGCGTCCAGCGCGGACCATCTTCAGCGAAGAAGAGAATTGCGCTCCGCACGACCCGGTCATGTTCGTGGACTGCCCTTGCTCTTGGCAAAGAACCGCGTGGGACGTGCGCGTCGCTCAGCGTCAAGAGCGCTCGTGATGCGCCGAACATCGAGGCTGGGGAGACGACCTGAAGCCGACCAATGGGTTCTGAGCGTATGCTTCCGAAAGCTGATAGGGTGCCTGTAGCGCACGCGATTCATCAGAACTGGGGAGGACAAGATGAACCTGAGACCGGACCCAACATTCTACCCATCGGCCAAGCTGGCCATGGAAGGACCTGTCGAAACCCTTGCCTTCACCCTGATGCTCAGCCCGGACGGTTCGCAGCCGGACGGGCTCGCCGTCATCGACGTCGATCCGAAGTCCGACAGCTACGGCGCGATCAGGCACAGTGTGTTCATGCCCAACAAGGGCGACGAGTTTCATCACTTCGGCTGGAACGCGTGCTCTTCGGCGCTGTCGCCGCTGACCGGCCACGCCTTCCTGGAACGCCGCTACCTGATCATTCCGGGCATCCGATCCTCGCGCATCTACGTGGTCGACGTGAAGGAGCCGCTCGAGGCCAAGATCCACAAGATCATCGAACCCGAGGAGGTCTTTCGGAAGACCGGCTACTCGCGCCCGCACACCATCCACTGCGGGCCTGAAGGCATCTACGTCAGCACCCTCGGCGGCGGCGGCAAGGACGGCACCGACGGCCCGCCGGGCATCTTCATCATGGACTGTGAGACCTTCGAGATTCTCGGCCGCTACGAGATGGACCGGGGCGTGCAGGACAAGCACTACGACTTCTGGTGGAACCTGCCGCGCGACTACATGGTCAGCTCAGAGTGGGGCCTACCGCCGCAGTACGAGAACGGCATCGTCCCCGAGGACCTTCTGTCCAACAAGTACGGGCACTCGATCCACTTCTGGGAGCTGCGCGCGCGCCGCAACATCCAGACCATCGACCTCGGCGAGAACCATCAGATGCCGCTTGAGATCCGTCCGGCGCACGATCCGGCCAAGGAGTACGGGTTCTGTGGCGTCGTCGTGGACACGACCAACCTGCAAGGCGCGATCTTCACCTGGTGGCGCAACAAGGACGGCACCTTTGAGGCGAAGAAGACGGCCACGATCGACCCGCAGCCAGCCGAGGCCGACGATCTGCCGGAGCTTCTCAAGGGATTCGGCGCGGTGCCGCCGCTCGTCACCGACATCGACCTCAGCCTCGACGACCGGTTCCTCTACGTCGCGTGCTGGGGCACGGGCGAGATGCACCAGTACGACGTGAGCGACCCGATGAACCCGAGACTTGCCGGAAAAGTCGAGATCGGGGGCATCGTCAAGAAAACGCCGCACCCGAACGGCAAGCCCTTCGGCTACGGCCCGCAGATGGTCGAGATCAGCCGCGACGGCAAGCGGGTCTACTGGACCAACTCGCTCTACTCCACGTGGGACAACCAGTTCTATCCCGAGGGAGGGGCCGCGATGGTCATGGCCAACGTCGGTGAGAACGGTGGGCTGACGCTGGCCAAAGATTTCTGGGTCGACTTCCCCGAGGGCTATCGAGCGCACCAGATCCGCCTCGAGGGCGGCGACTGTTCGACCGACAGCTTCTGCTACCCCTCGACCTGACGTGGAGGCAACGGCGAACGCGGCGGCCCTCTGGTGGGCCGTCGCGGCGATCGGGCTCTATCACGGCCTGAATCCCGGCATGGGCTGGCCGCTGGCCGTGTCGTCCGCCCTGATGGAACGTCGTGCGGACGCCCTTCCGCCAGCGCTTCTCGCCTTGGCGGCCGGACACTTCGTTTCGATGACGGTGATCCTGCTGCCATTCTCGCTCATGACCGCGCTCGTCCGCTGGGAAAGTGAGGTTCGTATCGGTGCGGCGCTGATCGTGATCGCGATGGGGGTGTTCCTGCTGGCATACAATCGCCATCCGCTGTTCCTGTCGCGCGTGCCGCCGTCTCGGCTGGCACTCTGGTCATTCTTGGCGGCACTCGCTCACGGTGCCGGCCTGATGCTGGTGCCGATGTATCTCGGAATCTGCCGGGCCGAGGCGCTGGAACCCGGGCACCAGGCCGCGATCTCGCTCATGGCAAGCAACATCTTCACGGCGCTGCTGGTTGCTGCCGCGCATACTGCCGCGATGATTGTCGCGGGCGGGGCGTTGGCGGCGGCGGTCTATTTCTGGCTCGGCCTCCGCTTCCTGTCGAAGAGTTGGTTCAACCTCGACCGGCTGTGGGCGCTGACGCTGGTCCTCGTCGGTGTCATGGGGTTGCTTGAAGCGTTCGGTTCGGCCTGAACGGCAATACGGAAGTCTGCGCCGAGTGGAGGCGACGTCATCGACGTGCTCGGCGCGGCAGGCAGAACGGCAGCACCGTTTGCACGCTTACCAGCGGCAGCGAACTGCGACGTGCAGCCCGTCAGGCTCCTCCGAAGAGCTCGCCGGAGGTCTTCAGCCGTCGCGCAAGCTCGGATATGTGTGCCGGACCAACCTCGCAGCACCCGCCGACAATGGTGGCGCCGAGACTTGTCCATGTCTCGGCAAAGCCGGCATAGGCGGCCGGATCGAGGTCTTGTCGGCCCTGCAAGAGGTCGACCGTGGCCCCGATGCGATCGAAGGCGTCCGGGATGCCGGTGAACCCATTCGCGTAGGCGCCGAAGACATTCGAGAGGCGGGCGAGGACCGGCAGTCCCTGGGTGATTGCCTCCGGCCTGGAGCAGTTCAGCAAGAGACCATCGGGCCGAAACTCCTCGACGAGCGGCGCTACCGCCTCCAGCGGCTCGCCTGAGCGAAGCCGCGTGCCATCACCGTCGTCGACGCTGAGCGCGAGCCAGACCGGCTTGCCGGTGACCCGTGCCCCGAGAAGCCCGCCGCGTGCCTGATCCACCGACGACATTGTCTCCAGCAGATGCAGGTCGACATAGCGGGAGTGCAGGCGGGCGAGGTGGGCGTAGGTCTCCGCCGCATCCTCCGCCGGCGGCGCCTTGTCGGGTCGATACGAGAAGCCGAGCGGCCCGAGCGATCCTGCAACAAGACCAGTCCCGTGCGCGTTACGGGCGCGGCAGGCGATCTCGCAGGCGCCGTGGTTGAGTTGGTCCAGGCGCCCGGCAAGCCCGTGCGCCTCAAGCCGGTCCGGAAGCGCCGAGTAGGTGTTCGTCGTCGCCACCTCCGCGCCTGCCGCGAAGAAGTCGTCATGCACCGCGCGCACAAGGTCCGGCTCGTCTAGAAGCGCCTGAACGGACCAGAGAGATGTCGCCCGGCCGGCGCGGCGAACGAGTTCCTGGCCCATGCCGCCGTCGAGGATCGTGATGCTCATCTCGCGTGTCTCCTAGCCGAACGGAGCGGAAGCGCTCCAAAACTCCAACACCGCCAAGGCGCCGAGTTGGCGCAATTCTGCCTCGTTAGGAGCGTCTATCTCAGGTTGCGCCGTCGAGCTGCGAGGGAGTTTGCACGTGATCTACGGGGCGACATGCGGACATCGGCCATGAGCGGAACTCTTCTGACAAATTCAGCAGCCAAGCCGGTCCGATGCGCAGCGTGATATGTTTCGCGGCGTCAAGTTCGAATTGCGCACCAAACGGGTTCCGCCAGCAAGAAGTTTTTCCGATAGACGGGTGGAAGTCGAAGCCCGCCGCGGTCCAGAGTTGTCGCGCGAGAAGATGGCGGAGGGGATGGGCCTGACGTCAAACCTTCTCCGGGTCGTAAGCCATTGATTTGAGGTGCCTCGTGTTTTGGAGCGCGGGCCCAGGCTCCGAAAGGCCTGGTGCGCGCCGTGCGTAGGCCTCCATCGACACGAAGCACACTGGTCCGCCGCCGCTCCGGGAAATTCGAACACGTTTTTTGCCAGATCGACGCCGATGATGGTACCCTCTCCAATGGATGTCCTCTCCCTCAGATTGCTTTGACACCGCAAGCTTGGCACATTGCGATGCCGTTAGAGGAGAGCGGCATCCACCCCATCTCTGTCTCCTGCCGAGATGCGCGCTCTATGAGCGCCCGCGACGAGAATTGTTTAATCGAACGAGGCGCTTCATGCCCTCTCCGGTCACCCGCTTGCCGTAGATCATGCCGTAGCTCCGTGCTTCCTGCAGCATGGCGTCGCGCAAGGCGTGCGTTGCCTCGCGCGAAGGCGCGAGGAAGGCGTTGACAATCGCGCACTCGGCATCCGCGCTATCTGCGACCGGGATGTCGCAATCCTCGGCTAGCCAGCGCTCGGCGTCCTCGATCCGCGCTGGCATCCAGCCGCCGAAACCAACGGCCCGGCCGCCGTCAAGCTGGATCAGATAGTCTCCCCGGTTGACCTGACCTACCAGCACGCGCGACCAGCTTCCGAAGCGGAGCTGGGCAAAGGCCGGCGCCCGCATTGTCAGAGTGACCGACAGACTCAGCGCCACGTCTGGCGAGCGATACCGAGCGGCGCGAAACCGTCCGCTCTCGGCGACGATGACCGGGAGCTCGGGGCCTGAGCCGTTTGGCATGGATTTCCCTACCTGCAGCCGCGCACAACATTTGGTTAACATACAACTACGGCGATTGCGCCGTCACTGTGTCGACAGACTCGGCATCGGAGCGTCACATTACCAGACGACCCATGGCGCTCATCTGAATCAAGGCAATTCCGCAGCTTCGTCACGGCGGGGCACAGGAAGGGATTCATTCATCAGGGGGCGCCAAACGGCGGATTTCCAGACATGGTCACATACACCCACCAGCAGATCGCGAACTATATCAATTCCGGAAACACCTGGGGCACGAACAACATCACCTTCAACATGCAGGCGGTCGATTGGGCGGCGCGGCCGCTGGTCGAACTGGCCTTCGATGCATGGGCGCAAGTCACACCGCTGACCTTCACGCGCGTGTACGGCAGCGCCGACATCACCTTTCAGGAACCCACCAGCGGTGACAACGTCGATGAAGCGTGGGCCAATTACAGCACCAGCGGCAGCACGATCACCTCGGCCACGATCAATGTCGGTCAGGACTGGGTCGACGACAACGGAACGAATGTAAACGGTTACCTCTACCAGACCTACCTGCACGAGATCGGGCACACGCTGGGTCTGCGTCACGCGGGTCCCTACAACTACGACGAGGACGACCCGAACGGGATCAACTTCGCTGACGATGCGCTTTACGACAATAACTCATGGCAGACCACGGTCATGTCGTACTTCCACCAGGACCAGAACAACGTCGTCGATGCGACCTTTGCGCGTTACCTGACGCCGCAGATCGCCGACGTGATCGCTATCCAGGACATGTACGGCGGCGGCGCCACGAACGGCGGCAACACCACCTACGGCTACGGCAGCAACGCCGGCCTCGAGGTGTTCGACGCCAACCTTTACACAACGAATGCGAGCTACACGATCTACGATACCGGCGGCATCGATACACTGAACTATTCCGGTTCGAGCTGGAATGACACGATCGATCTCCGGACCGCCCAGAAGAACTCGAAGAACATCGTGGCATCGAGTGTCTTCGGAGAGACCAACAACATAGTCATTGCCCAAGGCACACTCATCGAGAACGCCTATGGCGGCAGCGGCAACAACACGATCTACGGCAACGATGCGGTCAACACGCTGCGCGGCAACGGTGGCAATGACACTATTCTGGGCTTCGACGGCAACGACACGCTCGAGGGCGGGTCCGGCAGCGATACGCTCAAGGGCGGCGGCGGCAACGACAGCCTGCTCGGTGGAACCGGCACCGATACCCTTGTGGGGGAGGCCGGCAACGACACCCTGACCGACACGGGCTACGGCGATGAGCTCTCGGGCGGTGCCGGCAACGACAGCCTCGTCAAGACTGGCAACGTAAGCAACGGCACGTTCGACGGCGGCGCCGACAATGACACCTTCCGGTGGTCCTCTACGTCGTCCTCGTCGAACAACTCGCTCGTCGATCTCTCCGTCGGCCGGATCGTCTACTCCGGCGTCAACCGCGACACCCTTACCAGCATCGAGAATGTCGCCCTCGAGAACGGCGCGGACATCAAGGGTGACGGCAAGGCCAACACCCTCGTCGCGACCGGCAACTTTTCCAACGACATCAATGGCGGCGGCGGCAACGACATCATCAAGGGCGGCGGCGGCAACGACACCCTCACCGGCGGCGTAGGCGCAGACCAGATCTTTGGCCAGGAAGGCAACGACGTCCTCAGCGACACCGGCGCGGGCGACACCCTCGACGGGGGCAGCGAGAACGACACGCTCAAGAAGACAGGCGCCACCTACGCCAACGCCGGGAGTTGGAACGGCGGAACGGGCGTCGACATGTTCGAGTGGACCTATTCCGGCATAACTGACAAGTGGGCTGTCGACCTGAGCGCCGGCCGGATCACGTACAACGGCAACAACCGCGACACCCTTTCGAACATCGAGAATGTCACCGTCCACAACGGCGCCGACATCAAGGGTGACAATGGCAACAACACCCTGATCGCCGACGGCAACTACAACAACGAAATCGAGGGCGGCGGCGGCGACGACCTGATCAAGGGCGGCGGTGGCGATGACATCCTGGAGGGCGGCGCCGGCACAGACGCGATCTACGGCCAGGACGGCAACGACACCATCAGAGACCAGGGTCGCGGTGACACCATGAACGGTGGTGCCGGCAACGACACCATCGTCAAGACCGGATCGACCTGGGCCAGCTATCCCGGTCTGATTGACGGTGGCACCGGCACCGATACGTTCGACTGGGACAACGGCTCGATCGATGGTCGCTGGGACGTCGACCTCGAGGCGGAGCGTATCCGCTACAACGGCAGCGACCGCGACACCATCCAGAACATCGAGAACGTGATCGTCCGGAACGGCGCTGACGTCTATGGCGACAACAACGCAAACCAGCTTCTCGCCATTGGCGGCGCCTCCAACACGCTTGACGGGCGGGGCGGCGACGACGTCATCAAGGGCGGCGGCGGCAACGACATCCTCAACGGTGGAGCCGGCAACGACACACTCAACGGCCAGGCCGGCAACGACACGATGTCCGGCGGCTCGGGCAACGACAAATACTACATCGACAGTGTCGGCGACGTCGTGAACGAGGATCCGGACAACGGGACCGACCGAGTGATCTCGTCGATCAGCTACACCCTTGGCGCCAACATCGAGGAGTTGGAGTTGAGCGGTGGCAGCAACCTCAACGGTACCGGCAACGGTCTCAACAATTCGATCTGGGGGAACAGCGGCAACAACCTGATCGACGGCGGAGTCGGCAAGGACAAGATGTACGGCGAGGACGGCAACGACCGCTACATCGTCGACCACACGCAGGACAAGATCTTCGAGTCCGCCGACGAGGGCTACGATAGCGTGTACGCATCGAGCAACTTCACGCTGTCCGCCAATGTCGAGGCCCTTTACCTTACCGGCACGGCGAAGACCGGCAACGGCAACGGTGACAACAATTCGATCTACGGCAACGCGTCCAACAACGTCATCGATGGCAAGGGCGGCGACGACTACATGCGCGGCTACGAGGGCGACGACACCTACAAGGTGCGCCAGGTTGACGACACCGTCGTCGAGACGGCAGGTCAGGGAACTGACACCGTCCAATCCTGGATCGACTACACGCTCGGCAACCACGTCGAGAACCTTCGCCTCAAAGGCAACGGCAACCTCGACGCCACCGGCAACAACCTCGACAACGACATCGGGGGCAACTCCGGTGACAACATGATCGACGGTGGGGTCGGGGCCGACGTGCTGACCGGGCTCGGGGGCGCGGACGCGTTCTTCTTCGCGGACCCGACCGCCGGGATCGACGAGGTGACAGACTTCACCGTGGGCGTGGACCTGATCTGGCTCGACCAGAGCGCCTTCACGGGACTGTCGTTGGGCATCCTCGGCGCGAACCAGTTGACCTTCGGCGCGGCTGCGTCAGACGGGAACGACCGGATCATCTATGATGACTCGACCGGCGACCTGTTCTTCGATCAGGACGGCGTCGGCGGCGCGGCACAGTTCCAGTTCGCCGTCCTCGACGCCGGACTCGCGCTCGGCAACACCGACATCTTCGTCGCCTGACGGCGTGCGTCAGCTGCAATAGCTGGTCGAAGGAAGTCCTCGAGGCCAGGAAGAAGCGCTTCGCGGGTGACACACACACACCGCGGCAGGGCTAAGAGCTCGGAGGTGAAGCAACTGCGGGCCAAGGCAACGGCTTTGAAAGAGGCCGTCGCCGAGTGGTCTGCTCCCCTTCGGTCCCTCGGTTATTCTGAGAGTCCTTTGGTTGCATAGCCTGTTCGTTGCGGCGTCGGTAGCGGCCGATCGGTGGAGACTTCCAATGATCGGAGCCGGTCGGCCGCGGCTCGATTGCGCGCTTCGGTCGGTGTCAGTCCGCCATGGGCGGAGTGCGGCCTGGCGGTGTTGAAGTCGCGCCGCCACGTTTCGATCACGGCGCGCGCCTCGGCCATCGATCCGAAGACCTCCTCGTTCAAACATTCATCCCGGAAGCGGGCGTTGAAGCTCTCGACGAAGGCGTTCTGCTGCGGCTTGCCAGGCGGGATGTAGTGCCACTCGATGCCGGCGCGGTTCGTCCAGTCGAGGACCGCGCGGGAGGTCAGTTCGGTGCCATTGTCGGAGACGATCATTAGCGGAGCGCCACGCCAGGCGATCAGCGCTTCGAGCTCGCGGACCACGCGGGTGCCGGGTATCGAGCTGTCGACCACGAGCGCCAGCGCCTCGCGGGTGAAGTCGTCCACCACGGCCAGCACTCGTATGCGACGGCCCCAGGAGAGCACGTCGGAGACGAAGTCCAGCGACCAGCGCTGGTTCGGCCCCTGCGGGATCGCCATCGGCGCTCGGGTGCCGGTCGCGCGCTTGCGACCACGTCGTCGGCGGACCGACAGCCCCTCCTCGGTGTAGAGCCGGAACAGCTTCATCCTGTTCATCCCGATGCCTTCCCGTTCGAGCAGGATGCCGAGCCGCCGGTCGCCGAACCGTCGTCGCTCGCCGGCAAGGGAACGGAGCCGCGCCCGGATCTCCGGGCTGTCGGGCGCCGGATCGCGCCGCACCGTCTACGGATCGACCTCGGCCAAGGTGCAGGCCCGCCGTTGCGAGAGGCCGTGCTCTGCCATCAGACGGAGCGCCACCTCGCGCCGCTCGGCGGGCCGCCTCAGTTTTTTCCGAGGACATCCTTCAGCGCGGCAACATCGAGCATCGCCTCAGCCAGGAGCTTCTTCAGCCGCCGGTTCTCGTCCTCGAGCCCCTTGAGCTTCGCCGCGTCAGAGGCGCCCATGCCCCCATACTTCGCGTTCCACCGGTAAAAAGTCTGCTCGCTGACACCGTGCCGCCGGCACACGTCCGCCGTCGCCGCGCCGGCCTCCTGCTCACGCAGCACCGCGATGATCTGCTGCTCGCTGAATCTGCTCTTCCGCATCGTCCGTCCTCTGTTGACGGACTCTCATAGCAACCGCGGGACCGAGCGGGGGCAGACCAGTCGGGAAGCGGCCCGTGTAGACGACCATGCGTCGATGCTCCGATCCCCAGATCCTTCCCTGAACCGCTACTCGCACGATAACAGCGCGCGGCCGGTATCTGCGCGCGACGTCAGACAGGAGGGTCCCGTGACGGAGGAAAGAACCACGCCGCTGCGTGAGCGGATGATCGAGGACATGCGCATCCGCGGCCTCGGCGGCAAAGCCCGGAAGGCGCACATCCGGGGGGTCAAGGAGTTTGCCAGGTTCCTGAAGCGCTCGCCGGACACCGCGACGCCCGACGACCTGCGCGCCTACCAGTTGCACATGACGAACGCCGAGGTCGCGGTGCCGACGTTCAATGCCCGCATTGCCGCACTGCGCGTTTCCGGGACTTTCGCCGCGCCACTGGCGCGACGGTTCCCTCCAACTCTTCGGCGTGACCTGCGGGCGCGAGGAGATGAAGCGGTACATGCAGTTCCGCACCAAGCCGTGGAAGCTGCCGGTGGTGCTGAGCGTCGAGGAGGTCTCCGAAGTACTGAAGGCGGCGCCGGGACCCGGGCTGAAGTACCGCCCCGCTCAGCATCTCATATGGAGCGGGTCTCAGGGCGTCCGAGGTCTGCACCCTCAAGATCGGCGACATCGTGCCGGAGGCGCGTCTTCGACACGACGACAGCGACCGGATGCTGATCCACGTCGAGCAGGGCAAGGGACGCAAGGACCGCAAGATGATGCTGTCGCCGGCCCTGCTGCAGCTGCTGCGCGACTACTGGCGCGAGGCGCGGCCCGCAGGCTGGTTGTTCCCCGGCAAGCCGAAGATCAACCCGCTGTCGCCGCTGCAGCTGAACATTCGACCATTGTCCTCGGACCGTCGGCGCATGCGCCGACCGGACAAGGTCTCATCGTTCAATTCGGCCAAGCACATGGTCGGGATCGCCAAGCCGGCGACCCTGCACACGCTCCGCCACAGCTTCGCGACGCACCTGCTCGAGGCCAACACCGACGTGCGCGTCATCCAGGTGCTGCTCGGTCATGCCAAGCTGACGACGACGGCGCAGTACACCCATGTCGCCACCAAGAATCCGCGACACCGTGAGCCCGTTCTAGCGGCTGAAGCAGACTGCAGGACCAGACCCTCAGGCGCGGCCTGGAGTAGCGCCCGGGCCGGGGTGGCCCGAGGAAGGCTGGAGATCGCCGACATCTTCCGTGAGCATGGCCCCGCGTGGCGGCGGGCCCATGCCGGGCACGTGAGCCTCGCCCAGCTCAAGGTGATGTCGGCGATCGAAGCCTGCCGGACGGAGGCGCTCGGCGGGCACGTGGCGGCGTGCACGAAGTGCGGCCACCGGCACGTCGCTACAACTCCTGCAAGAACCGGCATTGCCCGAAGTGAACAGGGTGAGCCGGGACCGTGGCCGCGGTGCGGCCGCGTAAGCCCGGCGAACGCGGCGCGGGATTGGATGGCTGCCCGCAAGAAGAACCTGCTGCCCGTGGAGTACTCCCACTTGGTCTTCTCACCCTGCCGGCGGAGATCGCCCGGATCGCCTACTGGAACAAGCGGGCGGTCTACGGCCTGCTGTTCAAGGGTGAGCCAATGGAACGCCAATGGTCCGAGAGACATTGGCGAACGCGGAGACCCTGACCACGATCGCCGCCGGTCCCCGCCACCTCGGCGCCCGGATCGGCATGACCAGCGTCCTGCACACCTGGGGCTCGGCGTCGTGCCGAAGGCACGCCTTCGGCCCAACCCCATCATCCGCATGTCCACATGATCGTGCCGGGCGGCGGCCTGTCGCCGGACAGCACCCGGTGGGTGTCCTGCCGCCCGGGCTTCTTCCTGCCCGTCCGGGTGCTGTCCCGGCTGTTCCGGCGCCTGTTCCTGGAGGGGCTCTCGGCGCTGCACCGCGCCGGCAAGCTCGCCTTCTTCAACGACCTCGGGGCCTGGCGGATGCCGCCGCCTTCGCCGCCTGGCTCGCGCCGCTGCGCAAGCTCGAGTGGGTGGTCTATGCCGAGCCACCCTTCGGCGGCCCGGAGGCCGTTCTGGCCTATCTCAGCCGATACACTCACCGCGTCGCGATCTCGAACACTCGCCTCGTCAGCGCCGACGCCGATACCGTCGCGTTCCGCTGGAAGGATTACCGGATCAAGAGCGGCGACCGCCTCAAGGTCATGCGCCTCTCGCCCGACGAGTTCATCCGCCGCTTCCTGATCCACGTCCTGCCCGACGGCTTCCACCGCATCCGGCACTACGGCCTGCTCGCCGGCGCAGACCGCAAGGCCACCCTCGCCAGGGTTCGCGATCTCCTCGGCGCCGAAGTGCATCAAGAGGCCGACGCGATCGACATGCACGCCGCTCCGCCACTCACCCTGAGGGAACCGTGCCCGGACTGCGGCGGGCCGATGCTGATCATCGAGAACTTCCGGCGCGGCGAACGTCCGATGACCAGGGCTCCGCCGCGGAGGGCTGCCGCATGATGACACGGCCATCACCGTCGATGACCCCGCTCCGGATCAGATACGCGGTCCGGAACAGCGCCAGGATGCGCCTCCGCTTCGTCTCGCTGTCGCATCGGTCTTGCCGACACCGAACGCCGCTGTCGGATGCAACTTAAGGAGCGTCTGATCAACGGCTCCGATTGGCCGCGATGACGGTCAGAAAGGGTCTCGGCGGGGCGATGCGGGGGACAAGCGGCCCCGGGTCTGCGGATCAGGTGCCGCTCGCGCGGCGGCAAGGCCGATTTCGGGCGGACTCCGCCTCAGGCCATCAACCGTCGTCGGACCAGGAACAGGTTGCCGAGCCCGAAGAGCGAGAACAGTTGCGCCTCGTTCTTCGCCAGCCCGCGGTAGCGGGTCTTGCGGTAGCCGAACTGGCATTTCATCACCCGGAACGGGTGCTCGACCTTGGCCCGCAGGCTGGCGATGATCCGGTTGATGCGCTCGTCGATCGGATGCAGCTTGCCGCCTTTCGAAGCCTTGCGCATCACGCCCCAGACCTTGCCCTGGGGCGGAATGCTTCCTCCCGCTCTCCGCTGACATAGCCCTTGTCGCCGAACACCGCCTGCTCGTCGCCGTGAAGCAGGTCGTCGAACTTCTGGCTGTCGTGGACCTTGGCGGTGCTGGTTTCGAGCGTGTGGACCACGCCGCTGCCAATATCGACGCCGACATGCAACGACGCGAAGGTGCTCTGCTTCATTGAGGGCGGCTCCATCAAGGTCGCCGCCAGACTACCAGATCACCGCCCGATGCCGAGGTTCTTCAGAGCTTCCTTAAAGTGCAGACCGCGACCTCCCGGTTCTCCGATTTGCTCATCTCTTACATTAGTTTTGGGGGAGCCTTGTCGCCCTTTGTCTCGTTAGGGTTGAGTTTCTTCACGATGCCGCTTTAGCCGCATCTACGGCGCGTAAACTTCAGAGCGATATCGAGCGGGAATGACGCAACCCAAGATTGCTATTAGCTACGATAAGTCGGAGGGATAGACGAACGGTGGTCAGTGCGCTACACGAATGCCGCTCGTGGGGGGGGGATTTAGTTTGAGTAGTATTGGCCTGATCGATTTTTCGGCGGAGGCATTCGTTCTTCGAGGGATTCCGAAACCGCAAGGCACGCGACTGCGGCGCATCCTCCTCGTCGACCTCAATCGCTTCACCAGCTTTCCTACGCTTGCCGTTGGCATTCTGGCAGCCGCATTGAGGGCACGCGGATTTGCTGTGAAGGTCATCTGTCCGCTCGCGCTCGACGTGCCCGCCGGGGCGCGCGAACGACAGGAGCGGCTTTGGGACCACGTCCATCGGCGAATACGTCTATCGGACTATCGGTCAGTGAAATGGCTGCGCGATCGGGCGCGTGAACCGCGTGAGTGGATGTCGCAGCGCCCGCGCACAGTAGTCCTGCGGGAGGTCGAGGCGGCGCTTGCCTCGGGAACCGATGCCGTCCTTCTTTCCGCCTATCTGGAACATTTCCATACTGTCCGCGGTATAGGGCAGCTCGCCGAGCGCAGCGGCATTCCCATGCTTCTCGGGGGCCCCATGTTCAATCTGAGTGGGGTGGCCGAGACTTGGCGGGGCCTGCCGGGGCTCGCCGCGATCGCCGGCGGGGAGGTCGAGCCCTATCTGCCCGACCTTGTCGAGGCGATCTGCGACGGCGACGATCTCATGCGATTTCCCGGCCTGACGTTCCCGAACGGCGCCCGGACGGAGGCTGCGACGCCGCTCCGCGCGCTCGACGACAGCCATTTCCCGGACTTCGACGATTTCCCTTGGGACCGATACCCTAACCGAATCGTGCCGGTTCTGGCCGGACGCGGCTGCCAATGGGACAAGTGCACATTCTGCAGTGACGTCATCTCGGCCAGCGGACGAAAGTTCCGGACTCGGGGGATCGAGAGTGTCTTGGTGGAGATGCAAGTCCAGGCGGAGCGCTACGGGTCGAGGGATTTCATGTTTCTCGACCTGAAGCTCAATTCCCATCCTGCCATGATGCGGGGAATCGCGCGCGAGCTGAGACGCTACGTACGCGGAGCGCAATGGGTCGGCACCGTGCATGTGGATCAACGCCGGGACAACGGTCTCTCGCGGAAGGACCTGTTCGCTGCCGCATCCGGCGGCATGCGGCGCATCAGCTTCGGCTTGGAAAGCGGCAGCCAGCGCCTGCTCGACGCAATGCGAAAGGGTTGCTCGGTCGAGCGGAACGAGGCGTTCCTACGGAATGCGCATGACGCGGGCCTCTCCGTGCGCTGCACGATGTTTAAGGGCTATCCGGGCGAAACGGCGCAAGACATGGAAGCGACAGCTGACTTTCTGGAGCGGAACGAAGCCTTCATCGACCGCATCCGGTTCAATGATTTCACCGTGCCGCTCGACACCCCGATCTATCATGCACTGGCTGACAAGGCCGGAAATGCCGAAACCCTGCGACTCACAGGAATGGACCCGCGGCGCGCCAAGGCTCTTTACGACAGGCGAACGGTCGACTGGGCCTACCGGCGCGCAAAGGCTCGCGCCTTGAGAACCGTGTATCGGATAAATCGGAAGCCACTGCGCGAGATGGCGCGACAGTTCGACGGGCTCATGTAATGACGGCGCGTTGGCGGCGCCAGGCAACTGGCCGGGACCACCTGCGTGGGGCTGGCGCCCTCACGCACCGGCTGCGTCGGCTGTCGTGGCTGGATCGTCTCGACGAGGCGCACGCCTTCCTCGAGCTTCACGCGCGGTCGCAGGGCGCAGGCGCAGGTGCCTTTCAGCGACGCTGGGCGGAGGTTCGGCGCGCCCTCATGCGGCACAGCCACTACGATCACACGTCCGACGAACTGGCCTTCGGGGCCAAGCTGGCGTGGCGGAACCATGCCGGATGCATCGGGCGGCTTTACTGGGACAGCCTCGTGGTGCGGGATCGGCGGAGCATCGATGAGCCCGACGTTATCTTCGACGACCTCTGCGGCCACCTGAGCGAGGCCACCGGCGACGGGCGCATCCGGTCGATCATCTCGATCTATCCGCCCGCCCAGCCTGGGAGACCTCCCAGCTACATCGAAAGCCCGCAACTGGTCCGATACGCGGGCTACTTGGGCTCGGACGGACGGGTGATCGGGGATCGCAAGGCGATCGAGGCGACGCGCGTCGCGCAAACGCTCGGGTGGATGCCCCCGGCTCAACGCGGGCCGTTCAACATCCTTCCCGTGGTCATCCGCGATGGCGAGGAGCGGCGGCGTCTGTTTGAACTACCTCCGGGGCTGGTGCGCGAGGTTCCGATCACACACCCGGACCATCCGGAGATCGCCGGCATGGGTCTGCGCTGGTACGCGGTGCCCGTCGTCAGCGACATGATTCTTACGATCGGCGGCATCGACTATCCATGCGCACCCTTCAACGGGTTCTACATGTGCACCGAAATCGCATCGCGGGATTTCGCGGACCGCGGGCGCTACGACCTCTTGCCGGACGTGGCGCGCCACCTGCGGCTCGAACCGGAGGCGCCCGGGACGCTCTGGAAGGACACGGCGCTGACGGAGCTCAACCGCGCGGTGCTCCACTCGTACGAGGCCGCCGGGGTCACGATGGTCGACCACCATACGGCAAGCGACCAGTTCATGCAGTTTCTCGCGCGCGAGAGCGGGGCCGGCCGCGAGGTCTCGGGCGAATGGACCTGGCTCGTGCCGCCGCAGGCGTCAAGCGCGTGCGAGGTGTTCCACCTCGACATGACGGATCTGCGCACCGTTCCGAACTTCTACCGCAGTCGCAGCACCGACGGCGCCAACCTCATGCCGCATCTCGCGGACAGCCGCCGGTCGCGGCTGCGGCGTGCCTACGACCGGGCGCGGCGTCGCGCTCGGCTCGGGGAGGCACATGCCTGAACAAGCATCGTGCGCCTGCACCGCCTGGGCCGGGCGCTGCGGGGACAGGAGCGCCGGGCATGCCACCAGCACCAAGACAGGCCGCCGGCGAAGAGGACTTTCGCGTTCTCGTCAAAACGACCCGCGGACTGGTGAAACCAAACGCAACCAGAGGATGCGATCATGATTGAAGCGGGACGTGGCGAGTTTGCCAGCAACCCTCGCGCCGACGTCGGGCAAATCGCCACATGCCCGATTTGCCGAAGCGGTCTTGAATGGAAAGGATCGGAAGTCCGCTGCGGCAATTCGGAATGCCAGCGACAGTTCCGCGTGCTCGGCGGCATTCCCGTCCTGGCCGACGAAGAGGATTCGGCGGTCTCCTTCGATCCAGAGGGGCGGAGCCTGAACAAGTCCTCTTCGAAAAGCTTCGCGCTGCGGCACCTTCCGGCTCTCGATCTCAACGTCGTTCCCGAGGCCACCAAGAAGCGTCTCGCGGATGAGATTCTCGCGCTGAGAGATCGGCCGATCGTCCTCAACGTGGGCGGCAAGCATCCCACCTCGATCACGGAGGACATCTGTGCGCGGGATGACGTGATCGCGATCGAATGCGATCTGGCATTCCGCACCCGGACCCGGTTGTTCGCCAACCCTGCGCGAATCCCGCTCGCCGACGTGTCCGTTGATGCGGTTCTGCTGGACGGCCTGCTCGAACACGTGCCGCAGCCCGACCTCGTCGTCGGCGAGGCATGGCGCGTGCTAAGGCCGGGCGGAATCGTGTATTCGGACACGCCTTTCATGCTCCAAGTCCACGGTGGGGCGTTCGACTATTCGCGCTTCAGCCACCAGGCGCATCGCTGGCTCTTCCGGAGCTTCGACGAACTCGACAGCGGCGTGTCTTCGGGTCCCGGGGTCGCCTTGGCCTATTCAATCCAATACTTCCTGCTGTGCTTTGCCATTGGCCGACGAAGTCGCTACGCGATCAAGACATTCTGTCGGCTCACGCTGTTCTGGCTCAAGTACTTTGATCTGCTGATCGCAAGAAAGCCGGCGGCACGGGATGCTGCCCACGGGCTCTATTTTCTCGGCCGCAAGTCACCGAAACCCCTGACGGAACGCGAACTCGTAGATCGCTACGACGGAAGCGTTCCGCATCTTTATCAACCGCAGGAGTAGTCAGCGGCAGGGTGCAGATCGAGCGGTGGCTCGTCGCTGCATACGGAGGACCAGACCCAAAGTCGCTTGACCTTGCGGCTGGGGGTCCCCAGCCACCGTCAGCACCCGCCGCGAGGCGTTTCTCGCCGCGATGGAGGCGGTGGTGCCCTGGGCGCGTCTGACGGCGCTGATCGAGCCGCACTACCCGAAGGCGGGACCGAAGGGCGGGCGGCCGGCGATGCCGCTGGAGGTGATGCTGCGGGTCTACTGTCTGCTAGCAGTGGTACGCGCTGTCCGACCCGGCGGCGGAGGGTTCAAGCGTATAGCAATCGATCCAGTGGATCGATTGTAGCGCAGAACCTCTACGACAGCGACGCCATGCGCCGGTTCGCCGGGCTCGAGCTGGGCGACGATGCGATCCCGGACGAGACGACCATCCTGAACTTCCGCCACCTGCTGGAGCGGCACGAGCTGACGCGTGCGATCTTCGAGGCGATCAACAGCTATCTTCGCGAGCGCGGCATCCTGTTGCGCGAGGGAACGTTGGTCGATGCGACGCTCATCGACGCGCCAAGCTCGACGAAGAACAAGCAGGGCGCCCGCGACCCGGAGACGAGGAGCACGAAGAAGGGCAACGACTGGTGTTTCGGGATGAAGGCGCATGTCGGCGTCGATATTGGCAGCGGCGTGGTCCACACGCTCGAAACCAGCACCGCCAAGGTCCACGACAGCCAGAAGTCCGACGACCTGCTTCACGGCGACGAGCAGGCGGTGTTCGGCGAGTTGCCAGGGGTTGCGCCACCGGTTCGAGCAACCGCTGGCGACGGCTATGTCAGCGGAGAGCGGGAGGAAGCATTCCGCGCCCAGGGCAAGCTCTGGGGGCGTGATGCGCAAGGCTCCGAAAAGCGGCAAGCTGCATCCGATCGACGAGCGCATCAACCGGATCATCGCCAGCCTGCGGGCCAAGGTCGAGCACCCGTTCCGGGTGATGAAATGCCAGTTCGGCTACCGCAAGACCCGCTACCGCGGGCTGGCGAAGAACGAGGCGCAACTGTTCTCGCTCTTCGGGCTCGGCAACCTGTTCCTGGTCCGACGACGGTTGATGGCCTGAGGCGGAGTCCGCCCGAAATCGGCCTTGCCGCCGCGCGAGCGGCACCTGATCCGCAGACCCGGGGCCGCCTGTCCCCCGCATCGCCCCGCCGAGACCCTTTCTGGCCGTCATCGCGGCCAATCGGAGCCGTTGATCAGACGTTCCATAACAACGCCGTGAGTACGGCTTTTCTCCGTTCCTGGCACACATGCGACGTGATCGGACCACCCTGTACGAAACCAAGACGAGGTTCTCAGGGACGCATCGCAGATTTTCATGGAGGCTGGTGTCCGTCGATGCGGTGCCGCCCGCAGGATATTATCCTTCCCGCAAAAAGCGAAGTCCTAGCCTTACGAAGGCTCAGCCATCAGTTTACGAACGACGCCATTTCTGGCGTCAACAGCTTCACGAACAAGATAAAGATCAGAATGATCACAACGATCGACGAGAAAAATGCTGCGCTGGTGCCACCTGAACCTTCCGTGCCATCACTTGGATCATCTTGGACCGCGCGCTGTGGCAGAAGCGAGATTAGAGAGCGCGCGGTTGCCTCATGATCGCCCATCAGCAAGGGGACGTCCCGAAACTCGGAAAGCAGCTTGCTGAGTCTCCTCGTTCCAGCGCCTTCCGATCCGGCCGCGAGGTCCGAGGCTTCCTTCCAGGGGTCCAAGCCCAGCCTGGCGAGGGTCGAGACGACGGTCACTTTCGAACCGCTTCGATCGACGCCGACGAAAGCGTACAAGAACCTCTCGAAGTCGGGACCCGCCGACTGGCGAAGATAGGAAATTGCCATGATCACTCCTGCCAATGCGGCCGTTTTTGCTGCGACGAGAAACCTCCGCCTTCTATCCTCACGTGATAGCTACCGAATTTTCCACAAGGGCTTGATATGTGGGATGCGACGCGTATCCCGGAAATCTTCCAAGATTTCGTGCCTCGCGCTCAACGGGAAGGACACACGCGCCACCGTATGACTGCGACACTAACGTCGATCAGCGCGCGAGGCCACGCAGCCCGATACTGTGAACCGGAATGAAGGTGGGATGAGTTGCTGTGACCCCCGCTTTTTCCCTCCATCTGAAGTAGAGTCCGGCCGAACGAGAGGACCGGACGATGAAGCGATCGAAGTTCACTGTGGAGCAGATCATCGGCGTGCTGCGCGAGCAGGAGGCTGGCGCGACGACGGCGGAGGTGTGCCGGCGGCACGGGATCAGCAGCGCCACGTTCTACGCCTGGAAGTCGAAGTATGGCGGCATGGAGGTGTCGGACGCGAAGCGGCTGAGGGCCGTGGAGGAGGAGAATGCCAAGCTGAAGCGGCTGCTGGCGGACGCTATGCTCGACAACGTCGCGCTGAAGGATCTCCTGACGCGAAAGTGGTAGCGCCCGCCGCCAAGCGGAAAGCTGTCGCCCACCTCGTGCAGGCGCACGGGGTGAGCGAGCGGCGGGCGTGCTCCCTGGTCGGCGCGGACCGGACGATGATCCGGTATCGCCGCCGCCGTCCCGACGATGCCGATCTCCGCGAGCGGCTGCGCGACCTGGCGGATGCGCGACGGCGCTTCGGTTATCGGCGCCTGCACGTTCTCTTGCGCCAGGAGGGTTGGACCGTGAACCGCAAGAAGACCCAGCGGCTCTACCGCGAGGAGGGCCTGTCGGTGCGCCGCCGACGCGGGCGCAAACGCGCGAAACGCGCGACCGGCACGCGCGCGCCGATCCTGACGGCAGCGACACCGAACGCGCGCTGGTCGGTGGATTTCGTGCACGACCAGCTCGTCACCGGTTGCCGGCTACGCATCCTCAACGTGGTCGACGACGTCACCAAGGAATGCCTGGCGGCCATCGTCGAGACCTCGATCTCTGGCAAGCGCGTGGCACGCGAGCTGAACACGCTCGTCGCGATGCGCGGCAAGCCCGAGCTGATTGTCAGCGACCACGGCACCGAGTTCACCTCGAACGCCATGCTCGCCTGGACCGAGGCCGCCGGCGTCGCCTGGCACTTCATCGCGCCGGGCAAGCCGATGCAGAACGGCATCTGCGAGGCCTTCAACGGGCGGATGCGCGACGAGCTTCTCAACGAGAGCCTGTTCTTCGACCTCGAGCAGGCCCGCCGGAAGGTCGCGGCATGGGTCATCGATTACAATCAGCACCGACCGCATTCTGCGATCGGCTACGAGACGCCGGCAGCCTACGCAGCTCGGCTCACCGCAATGGACGGCCGGCTCCGCGGAGCGGGAACGCTCCGCCGGCCGCCCATTGCTCCATCGGCGCACCAGCGCCATTCTGAAGCGCCGACTCTGGCTTCAGCTGGATGAAAGTCGGGGGTCACAGCAGAGCTGGATCGCTTGGATGGAGAGGCTCAGGGAACGTCTGATCAACGGCTCCGATTGGCCGCGATGATGGCCAGAAAGGGTCTCGGCGGGGCGATGCGGGGGACAAGCGGCCCCGGGTCTGCGGATCAGGTGGCGCTCGCGCGGCGGCAAGGCCGATTTCGGGCGGACTCCGCCTCAGGCCATCAACCGTCGTCGGACCAGGAACAGGTTGCCGAGCCCGAAGAGCGAGAACAGTTGCGCCCCGTTCTTCGCTAGCCCGCGGTAGCGGGTCTTGCGGTAGCCGAACTGGCATTTCATCACCCGGAACGGGTGCTCGACCTTGGCCCGCAGGCTGGCGATGATCCGGTTGATGCGCTCGTCGATCGGATGCAGCTTGCCGCTTTTCGGAGCCTTGCGCATCACGCCCCCAGAGCTTGCCCTGGGCGCGGAATGCTTCCTCCCGCTCTCCGCTGACATAGCCGTCGCCAGCGGTTGCTCGAACCGGTGGCGCAACCCTGGCAACTCGCCGAACACCGCCTGCTCGTCGCCCGTGAAGCAGGTCGTCGGACTTCTGGCTGTCGTGGACCTTGGCGGTGCTGGTTTCGAGCGTGTGGACCACGCCGCTGCCAATATCGACGCCGACATGCGCCTTCATCCCGAAATACTGAGAACGGCGGTGAGAAAGTCGGCCACGGTAGCGGCGGGATGAGCCCGCGGCGGGCGGCGTAAAAGTCGGCCACGTTTGCCCTCTCTGGCGGCAGGGAGGGTGGGGGCATTTTCACCGTGGAGCTGTATCGTAGGGTTCGCCGCGCCTACTTCAGGCAAGGCATGAGCAAGCGCGCCATCGCGCGTCACTTCTGCATCTCGCGCGACAGCGTCGAGAAGATGATCTTGTACTCCGTGCCGCCGGGCTACCGGCGGACCGCGCCGGTGAAGCGGCCGAAGCTGGACGGGTTCACCGAGATCATCGACGCTTGGCTGCTTGAGGACGCCGACCGCCCTCGCAAGCAGCGGCACACCGCCAAGCGGGTCCTCGACCGCTTGCGAGACGAGCACGGGTTCACCGGCGGCTACACCATCGTGAAGGCATACCTGCGCGAGCACCAGCGGCGCAGCCGCGAGATGTTCGTGCCGCTGCATCACGCTCCCGGCCACGCGCAGGCGGACTTTGGCGAGGCGCTGGTGGTGATCGGCGGGGTCGAGCAGAAGGCGCACTTCTTTGTCTTCGACCTGCCGCACAGCGATGCCTGCTACGTTCGCGCCTACCCGGCGGCGACGGCCGAGGCGTGGGCCGATGGCCACGTCCACGCCTTCGCGTTCTTCGGGCGGGTGCCGCTATCGGTGCTCTACGATAACGACCGCTGCCTGGTGGCGCGCATCCTGCCGGACGGGACGCGCAAGCGGGCAACGCTCTTCAGCGGGATGCTATCGCACTACGTGATCGAAGATCGCTACGGTCGCCCTGGGAAGGGGAATGACAAGGGCGCCGTCGAGGGGATCGTCGGCTGGTCGCGGCGCAACTTCATGGTGCCGCTGCCCCGCTTCGCGACCTGGGACGAGTTCAACATCTGGCTGGAGGAGCAATGCCGCAAGCGGCAATCGGAGATCCTGCGCGGCCACCAGGAGACGATCGGCGAGCGGCTCCAGCGTGATCTCGCAGCGATGATGCCGCTGCCGCCGGCGCCATTCGAGGCCTGCGACCAAGCGACGGGCCGGGTCAGCTCGCAGGCGCTGGTGCGGTACAGGACCAACGACTACTCGGTGCCGGTCAGCTACGGCCACCGCGAGGTCTGGATCAGGGGCTACGTCGACGAAGTCGTCATCGGCTGCGGCGGAGACGGTGAGCCGCCGAAGGCGCCACCGGTTCGAGCCCGGCGGCGAACGCCCGCCATTCCCGATGCTACGGCCGCGAGGACATGGTCTTCGACCCGATCCATTACCTGCCGCTGCTGGAGAAGAAGATCGGCGCTCTCGATCAGGCCGCGCCGCTGGCGCATTGGGAGCTGCCGGCCGAGTTCCACACCCTGCGCCGCCTGATGGAGGCGCGGCAGTTCAAGGCCGGCCGCCGCGAGTACGTGCAGGTCCTGCGGCTGCTGGAGACCTTCGATCTCGCCGACCTGCACGTAGCGGTGAAGACCGCGCTCAGGATGGGCGCCGTCGGGTTCGACGCGATCAAGCATGCGCGCACCGGGGCCATCCGGTCAGGCGTTCCGATTTCATCCGGTCGGTGATTCCGATCTGATCCGGTCACCGATTCCGGGGCATCCGGTCACCCTGCCGGACCTCGGGTAGCGGCACTGCTGGGCGATCCTGCGGCGGGTAGCCTCGCGCTCCTGATGGAGTGCGGGGAGCCCGATGAAGAGATTGCCGATGCGGAAGATCAGGGACGCGATGCGGCTGCGCGCCAGCGGGTTCTCGACGCGGAAGATCGCGGCGAGCCTCGGGGTGAGCCAGTCGACGGCCAGCGAGTACGTGAAGCGCCTGGAGCGGACGGGGCTGTCATGGCCGCTCCCTGCCGAGCTGACGGATGCCGAGTTGGAGCGCCGACTGTTCCACCCGACCGGCGGCGAGACGCGGGCCGTGCGATCCCAGCCGGACTGGGCTGCGGTCCACCGCGAGCTGCGGCGCAAGGGTGTGACGCTGTCGCTCCTTTGGGAGGAGCACCGCGCCGTTCATCCCGACGGCTACGGCTACAGCCGGTTCTGCGAGCTCTATCGCCGCTGGGAACGGCGCCTCTCGCCGACCATGCGCCAGCACCATGTCGCCGGCGAGCGGATGTTCGTCGACTACGCCGGCACCACGCTCGAGGTGATCGACCCCGCGACCGGCGAGGTCCGCACCGCGCAGCTCTTCGTCGCCGCGCTCGGCGCCTCGAACTACACCTACGCAGAGGCGACCTGGACGCAGGGGCTCTCCGACTGGATCGGCGCGCACTGCCGGGCGCTGTCCTATTTCGGCGGCGTGCCGGGCCAGATCGTCTCGGACAACCTCAAGGCCGGCGTCACCCGCGCCTGCTTCTACGAGCCGGCGGTGAACCGCACCTACGCCGACATGGCCGCGCATTACGACACCGCGGTGGTTCCGGCGCGGCCGCGCAAGCCGCGCGACAAGGCAAAGGTCGAGGTCGCGGTGCAGATCGCCGAGCGCTGGATCATCGCGCGGCTGAGGAATCGCAGGTTCTTCTCGCTCTCGGAGATCAACGAGGCCATCCGCGAGCTGCTTTGCCGCCTCAACGGCCGCGTCACCCGGCATCTCGGTGCCAGTCGCCGCGCCCTCTTCGAAGAGCTGGAGCGACCGGCGCTGAAGCCGCTGCCGCAGGTGCCATACGTCTACGCCGAGTGGCGGCAGCGTGCCGTCGGGCTCGACTACCACGTCGAGGTCGACAAGCATTACTACTCGGTGCCCTACGCGCTCCTGCGCGAGCAGGTCTGGGTGCGGATCACCGCGAGGACGGTGGAGGTCTTCCACCGCGGCGCACGGGTCGCGGCGCACGCCCGCACCTCGTCGAACCGGCAGCACACCACCCTGCGCGACCACATGCCGTCGAGCCATCGGCGCCATGCCGACTGGACGCCGGAGAAGCTGCGGCGTCAGGCCGCCGGGATCGGGCCCGGCACGTCGACCCTGGTCGAGGTGATACTGCGCGAGCGCACCCATCCCGAGCAGGGCTTCCGCTCCTGCCTCGGCATCCTGCGCCTGGCCCGGACCCATGGCCGCGACAGGCTCGAGGCCGCCTGCACGCGCGCGCTCGAGATCGGCGCACGCTCCTACACCTCGGTGAACTCGATCCTCAGGAACAACCTCGATCGCCGGCGGCCCGAGGATGCCGCGGACGGGCCGGCGATCACTCACCTCAACATCCGCGGCGCCGGATACTTCCACTGAAGGAGAGACGATGCTCGACCATCCCACGCTCGACCAGCTGAGAGCCCTCCGGCTCGACGGCATGGCCGAAGCCTTCACCGAGTTGCAGGCGCAGGACGCGGCCGGCGACCTCACCCACCCCGAATGGCTCGCCCTGCTCATCGATCGCGAGGTCGCCAGCCGGAACACCAGGCGCTTCCAGACCCGGATGCGCGCCGCGAAGCTGCGCCAGGCTGGCGCCGCCATCGAGGACGTCGACTACCGGACGCCCCGCAAGCTCGACAAGGCGCTGTTCCAGAGGCTGGCGACAGGCAGATGGATCGCCGAGAAGCGCAACCTGCTGATCACCGGCCCCTGCGGCGTCGGCAAGACCTGGCTCGCCAGCGCCCTCGGCCAGAAGGCCTGCCGCGACGACCGCACCGTCATCTACAAGCGGCTGCCCCGGCTCTTCGCCGAGCTCGAGCTCGCCCATGGCGACGGCCGCTTCCCGCGGCTGTTCCGCAGTCTCGTCCGGGCCGACCTGCTGATCCTCGACGACTGGGGACCCGACCGGCTCACCGCCAGCCAGCGCCGCGACCTCATGGAGATCGTCGAGGATCGTTACGGCGCCGGCTCCACCCTGATCACCAGCCAGCTTCCCGTCGACGCCTGGCACGACGTCGTCGGCGAACCAACCTTCGCCGACGCCATCCTCGACCGCCTCGTCCACAACGCCTATCGGCTCGACCTCGACGGACCTTCGATGCGGAAGAAGACCGGGCCGGACGCTGCCTCAGAGATTGACGCGCAGGCCCGTGGCTGACACGACGAAACCAAGCTCAGCGGCGACGCGACCCGGTGACCGGATGCGTCGGAATGGCCGACCGGATGTCGCCGGAACCGCTGACCGAATGCTCCGGAATGCGCAATCAAGCACCTCGTGCTCTGCCAGGTCGAGAGGCGGCCGCCGAGGCTCGACCTCGACGTCTATCCCTATCTGCCGCGCGCCAATGTCGGGACCACCTCGGCGGCGAGCTACATGTGCCTCGTCGGCGGCCCGGCATGAGCGACGCGCCGAAGTTGCTGCTCGACCACCATCTCAAGACGCTGAAGCTGCCGACCTTCCTGCGGGAGTACGCCAAGCTCGCTCGCCCGGCGGCGTAGCCGCCAGAGTCATGATCTGCGCGCGTTCGCGCGCGGGCGCCGCCGAGGGGCAGGATCACGTGCAGTTCCTCGCCCGCCTGGTCGAGCTCGAGCTGATCGACCGCGAGCGGCGGATGATCGAGCGCCGGATCAAGGCGGCAAAGTTCCCGGTGACCAAGAGCCTCGACATCTTCGACTTCAAGGCGATCCCGTCGCTCAACAAGATGCAGGTTCTGGAGCTCGCGCGCTGCGAGTGGATCGAGCGGCGCGAGAACGTCATCGCCCTCGGCCCGAGCGGTACCGGCAAGACCCACACCGCCCTCGGTCTCGGCCTGGCCGCGTGCCAGAAGGGCCTCTCCGTCGGCTTCACCACCGCCGCTGCCATCGTACACGAGCTGATGGAGGCCCGCGACGAGCGCCGGCTCCTGCGCCTCCAGAAGCAGATGGCGAACCAGAAGCTTCTGATCATCGACGAGCTGGGCTTCGTGCCGCTCTCCAAGACTGGGGCCAAGTTGCTGTTCGAGCTGATCTCCCAGCGATACGAGCGCGGCTCCACGCTGATCACCAGAAACCTGCCGTTCGACGAGTGGACCGAGGTCTTCGGCTCCGAGCGCCTCACCGGCGCTCTCCTCGACCGGCTGACCCACCACGTCAACATCCTCGAGCTGAACGGCGACAGCTACCGTCTCAGCCAGAGCCGCTCCCGAGCGCAGAAGGCAAAAGCCTGACCCCAGCGCCCCGGGGTCGGCCCTGACGGGCCGAAGCGCCTCGACACGCGCCAGCTATCTGGAGAGCGCGCGCGCCGAGGCGCTCATCGCCGAGTGGCCGGGATTTGCGCCGCCCACTGGCCGGTTTTTGCTCCGACGTTGACATCATGGAGTGGAGGCCGACGGATGTAGAAGATTCAGCTTCACCCCGCCGTCGATGCGCGTAGCCTTAGGTCCGCTCTGGGGTCAGAGAGGGGGAAGTTGATGGCAACCGGAGAGCCGGGCAGCGATGAGAGAGACAACGCGGAGCAGCGCGTTGATCGTATCATCCCCTGGCGCAACAAGGATTACAGATTTTGGCACGACATCCCGACGGCCGAGCCGGACCGTGTGGCGGGGCTTGTCGAGGATCAATGCGGGTACGGCGCCTGCCTAGGCATGGAGTTAGGTCGGCGGCTCATGACGAGCATCTACCAGCGCGAATGACCGATGAGGAGCGTGACAGGACGTTCTTCGCTACCCGCTTGTGTGCAGACGGCGCTCTAACAATGGCTGGATTGTCCTATAGGATCGGGTTCGAAAATCGTCGGCTGCTGCGCGTGGTCACCGCCCTCGCTGTCGTTAATGCGTGTCTGTCCATCGCACTGTGCTGGGCCATACTGGCCTGAGGTTACTTGCTTTATGAATTTTTTCGATCCACTGCTGGATTTGTGCTTCTGGCAAGCGCCGCAGCTTGCCCGTCTTCTCTCATGAGTGGCCCGACGAGCTACACCTGTGAGATCGACGGCTTCCAAATACCAGGACGGAACGTCCTATGGCAGTCTTGCGCGGTCACGCCAGTCTCCACGCGGGGATCGGACAATGTGCGGCACAGCGGACCGCGGGCCTTGCGCCGTCGCCCCGCATCGTGCTTCTCACGTTAGACAGCGGGCGTGACGTTGATCGCGACGGCTTCTTCGACGGCGATGAGGATTCTGTCGCCCGCCAGGCGGGTCGAAGCGAACCGGCGCAACTCCTCCGCCACGGTCACGGACAGCACCTCTCCATCCGGGGTGCGAACGCGCGCGATGTGGGTGCGCGGATCATAGTCGATGAAGTCCACGACAACCGTTCCGATCGTCGCACCCAGCGCGCCGGGGCGCTGACCCTCTTCGGCCCGCGCACCGAAGATGTCGACAAGAGGTTCGCCCGTATCATCGGGGTCCGCCATCGCGACGGCCACCGTCTCGACATAGTTGAGCGTGATGGTGTCTCCGACTTCGACCTGGTCAAAGTTTCGTACCTCGTCGCTCACGCGGTACAGGATTGTCCGATCGGGACCTTGGACTAATACCCTGCGCGAGGCCTTATCGATCGCCTCGACGGTGCCGGTCAGCTGCACCGAGTCCTCGTAACTAGCGGAATTGGGCGGCGTGCAGGCGGACATTGCGACTGCCGCGCAGAACGCGGCGACGCACAGAAGGTGGCGGGCCATTTTGCATCTCCTGATCGCTTTTGACCGTACCAAGCGACGGTCGCCGCGAGGTGCCAACAGGTGGTGTCGCCCCGGCGAAGGCAACTGGACAAACCAACGTGTCCGGATGCAGGGATGGTTCGCATCCTCGGAAACGTGCAGCGCAACGGATGGTACTGCTGGCTATGTGTCGGCGACGTCCGTTGTTCCGGCGGGCAGACGCCCGAAGTCTTCCGACACGGCAGCCGGTTCTAAGCTACCGCCGCAAGCAAGAAATCAGAACCTCCGCACAAAAATCAGGACACCCCGTCACAGCGGCTGTGACGCCAAATCGACCAAGACGCCGATGAAGCCATCCCCCGGCACAATATCCGTGACGGAGAACCCCGATTTCTCCGTGGTCGCCGTCACAAGAAACAGGACATTTCTATATTCTAGCCAGTGGCAAGGGTTCAGAGCCGGGCGCTGAGGCAAGGCCGCGCGAATTGGCGGCTCGCGCCGGCCTCAAGCGCCATGCGGTGAGCTACTGGGAGAACGGAGGCCGTCCGGGCGGCAAGGCGCGCCGGTTGGGAAGGAACCGCCCCCTGCCGCTCTGGGGTGGCGCTGTGGGCCTGATGTGTCAGGTTCTAGGTGCCGGGGTGCCGGTGCCGATTAAGTAACCGGGCGGGCGTGTGCCCTCTGATGCATTCTCAGCCCGACACGTGCGCGTGATGAGCTATTCAGCAGCGTTGCCGTCGCCTTCCGAGGCAGACCCGCCGAACGCCAAGACAACGAGCCAAGCAACAACCATCGTGGTGGCTAGCAACACACACGTCAGAATAATGCCGAAGACCGGTCTGTCTTGCTCAAAAAGTTCCACCGCACCCCAGAGCAAGCCGCCATAGACTGCAACGCTCGATGCGAGACCACATACCACATAGCAAAATGTCCGTATCGAAGCGTACATGCCGAAGTCCCCCAGAGCAAATCATCCCGAACAACAACGGGGTGCAGGGGGGAGTTATTCCAAACGTTGTCGGTTGCGCGCCCAAAGCCGGCGCCGCACCCCACTTTCGCTAAGCGGCAACAAAAAGACCTTGCCCTTGGCAGCGCCTCAGATCTGTACCTCCTGAAACCAGCACTTGCAGCTGCAGCGAGAGGGCGTCATGTTGAGAACGTATGAAGAACGCGGCTTGGCCATCAATGATGCCGCCCGACCTTCGCCGTTGGATCGAAGGCACTCTGAGCGCACGGTCGCCCTGCGCTGCCGACGTCTGGACGGAGGTTCGGGAATGGCTGATCGAGCACGAGGTCAATGCGCCGGGCAAGCTGCCGAGCGAGAGGCGTCGGGAAGGACCGCCCCTCTTTCTAGGCCCCAGCTGACAGGCAATCAGCCGAAATCGAATCTCGCAGGGGAGCTCGATGTGACTGACAGGCAGGTTCGGTTTCCCGAAGAGCCAACGTGTTCCCGAAAGCGGCCGACCTTCGACGTGACAGAAGACGGGGTCGTGCAGATTGCCACGTCGGGTGACGAGCTTCGGAAGCTCTGAAGAACCTCGGCAGCGGGCGATGATCTGTTAGGCTGGCGGCGACCTCGCTGGAGCCGCCTGATGAAACAGACTACCTTCGCCTCGCTGGCCTACGCCGGGAAGAAGAAGCGCACGCGGCGCGAGGCGTTTCTCGCCGAGATGGAGGCGGTGGTGCCCTGGGCTCGTCTGACGGCGCTGATCGAGCCGCACTACCCGAAGGCGGGGCCGAAGGGCGGACGGCCGCCGATGCCGCTGGAGGTCATGCTTCGGGTCTACTGCCTTCAGCAGTGGTACGCGCTGTCGGACCCGGCGGCCGAAGAGGCGCTCTACGACAGCGACGCGATGCGCCGGTTCGCCGGGCTCGAACTGGGCGACGACGCGATCCCGGACGAGACGACGATCCTCAACTTCCGCCATCTGCTGGAGCGGCACGAGCTGACCCGTGCGATCTTCGAGGCGGTGAACGCCTATCTACGCGAGCGTGGCATCCTGTTGCGCGAGGGCACGCTGGTCGATGCGACGCTGATCGATGCGCCCAGCTCGACCAAGAACAAGCAGGGCGCCCGCGATCCGGAGATGACCAGCACGAAGAAGGGAAATGCCTGGTACTTCGGCATGAAGGCGCATGTCGGCGTCGATATCGACAGCGGCGTGGTCCACACCCTGGAGACCAGCACCGCCAAGATGCACGACAGCCAGAAGTTCGACGAGCTGTTGCACGGCGACGAGCACGCGGTGTTCGGCGAAGGACAAGGGCTATGTCAGCGGCGAGCGCGAGGCGGCGTTCCGCGCCCGGGGCAAGGTCTGGGGCGTGATGCGCAAGGCGCCCAAGGGCGGCAGGCTGCACCCCATCGACGAGCGCATCAACCGGATCATCGCCAGCCTGCGGGCCAGGGTCGAGCATCCGTTCCGGGTGATGAAATGCCAGTTCGGCTACCGCAAGACCCGCTACCGCGGGCTGGCGAAGAACGAGGCGCAACTGTTCTCGCTCTTCGGGCTCGGCAACCTGTTCCTGGTCCGACGACGGTTGATGGCCTGAGGCGGAATCCGCCTTAAATCATCGAACTGCCTCAAACCGCACCCCGAGCGGACTCGAATCGCCGCGCCGCCCGGCGTTCCGGTCGTCCGACGCCGATGCAATGCCGAGGGCGCGCGTTGATCAGACCTTCCCTAAGAAAGCTCTTCGGCACCAAGACGCATGATGCCGCCTCCGGACTGATGTCGTCGGCCGTGAACGCGCTTGGACGGACTGGCGCCAACCTGCGCCCCTTCATTGCGTCTTTGGCGGCCGAACTGGAGCCGACGGACGCTGCTGAGGCGATGCTGGTGGTGCAGATGGCGGCGACGCACGCGGCCATGACATTCACGGCGCAGAAGGTCGCCGACGCAAGCTCGTGGCAGATACGAGAAAGCTACGAGCGATCGATGACGCGGCTCAGCCGGACTTACCTGGCGCAGATGGACGCGCTCAAGCGTTACCGTGCCAAGGCGCAGCAGGTGGTGCGGGTCGAGCGGGTGACGGTGAACGAGGGCGGCCAAGCAATTGTCGGCTCGGTAGGCCGCCAGGGGGCGGGAGACTAGTGAAAACGGACGGTAACCTCATGGACCCGGTGCAGCGCCTCCGCGACGCGCCGAGATGCACCGCAACGGCGAAGCGAACTGGCCATAGGTGCCGGTGCCCTGCATTGAGAGGGTGGCGCGTCTGCCGGATGCACGGCGCCGGTGGTGGCGCGCCTGCGGGGCGGTCGCATCCAAACTATCGACATGGCACTCGGACCAAGGATGCCGCAACTGCGCGGGCGCTGTCGAAGTTTCTGCAGCGCGAGACTGCACTGATGGCCGAGTCACTCCGGGCGCGGGGGGCGGGTCGAAAATCTGTGGCCTTGGAGACGGAGACCGGCCGCACCGTCAATCCAAGCTAAACCGCCAGAAAAAAGGTTTCCCTCTCTATCTTGTGCAGTTCAATCGCGCCAATCCCGTCGCCGTCAGGCCTTGGCCTGACAGAAGGGAGAACGTCGATGTCAGCATGTAGCTTGGATAGGACAGATCGAGATAACCAAAGGAGTTGGGTGTCGCATCGACCGACGTGCAACCGCCTCCCGGATCGCACTCGTAGATGTACTTCTGGCCAGAATCATACTGGACGAATCGCTATGGAGCCGACTTTGGTGAGGGTGCCGCTGGTGGTCGTACGCCCCGCAGTTTCGGAAACAGGCTCAAAGCGGCAAGCTATCACCGGACCCGGGGCGGGCGTGGCGCTGAGAGCAAGTACGGCACATTGCGTGTCCTGTCCTCCATGCCGCCGGCGCAACCCCCTTCGTCCCGCCGCGTCCCCTTCATCGCGACGGCTGAACCGTGCCCTCACGCAACGACGCTTGAACGGCGTTGCTTTCAACGTCATGCCCGTACCTGCAAACCGTCGGACACAGCCTAGCTCAGCCGCGCACCTGGAACTTGTCTTTGCCGATCCTGACCAACATGGCGGCTCGACCAGTTCGCGCATACTCGAACTCAATGCGGTCCATGTTCTCCTCGAACCGGGCAAGACCGTCCGCTTCAGCGCAACTCATTCCAATGCGGGAGAGCGAGGCGAAGCGCGGCTTCTCAAATCGCTGATGATTGAAATCTCTATCCCAAGAGACAAGAACGCGCCGCGCTTCCATTGCTGCCACTGCCACCAGCGTATCGGGCGCGTCGGCCGCCATTATCTCGCGAACCCGCACGACGTCACGTCCTCGCTCGGTCAAGAAATCTCCGATAGAGTCGGGCACGTTGTTGTCCGTAAGAAATCGGATAGAAAAGCTGACCGCCATCAGGCGGCAGAATCTCCCATCTGCGCCCGCGCAGCCTTTATGTCCTCATGTCGGAGTTCCGGAAACTCGCGCAGGACCGTGGCTGCATCATGGCCCCTCTGAAGGTAGCTTACGACCGAGGACACGGGGATGCGGGTGCCTTCGAAAACCGGGCGATTGTTCATCACAAAACGTTGCGAGACGACATGGCCGAGCACGCCTTCGCTCCGCACGTTGAGCCTGCGGACGGCCTCCCTTGTGTCCTTGATCGCCACACGCAACGGGATATCGAACACTCTCTGACGGCTTACCACCTCGCGGCGTTCGCTTGGGCGCGGGTCATCGAACACGACGCGACGTCCGAGCACGTAGAGGGTCTGCGCCGTCCAGCGCGCGTCGCCAAGGTGAGCGAGTGCGCGGGACACTTGTCTGAGATGCTGCAGGGACACCCGGTGTTCGTTTCGAAGGGAGTTGAGCACGCGAAGCGAGACGACGTCTCGGAAGGAGTAAATTCGACTGAAAGGCTGCCGCCGGTTGTCAGGCGCGTAGCTCGGCACGAGGAAGCCGCTGCGGTCCCAAGATCGAAGCTGACCGACCGATACTCCGGTTAAACGGGCGGCGTCCCGCTCGCTGAACGCGCCTAGGATTTCAGGATCGTCCATCACTCGCCCCCCGAACTGGTCAAGAGCCTGCCAGCAGCCTGCATGGCCGTCAATCGCGCTCGCGTCTCGCAGGCATGTACATCTATTCGCGCACCAATGGCGGCTAGAATGGGGGACGCGCGTCCTAGTGTCAGCGCCAACTCTTTGATTTAAGACAACAAAATGAGTTTAGGTGGCGGAGAAGGTGGGATTCGAACCCACGGAAGGCTTTCGCCTTCAACGGTTTTCAAGACCGTCGCAATCGACCACTCTGCCACTTCTCCAGTGTGCCAGGGTCTACCGCCAGACGCCGCTGATGTGAAGCGAAGCGATGCGACGATGCGCTGTGGAAGCGAGGGGCGATTCCGAGTCGCGTGAACGTGCGTGACAATCCCGGAGAAGTGGATCTAGACCCCGACGTGTAGCCACTGCCCGGAGCGCCCGATGTACCGTTTCGTCATGCCACTCGTCATCGCCACGATCATTGCCCTGCCGGCGCGCGCTGCTTTCGAAACGCGGGCTGGTGCGGCCTGGGTCTATGACATCACGACGGACACAGTCCTTCTAGAGAAGCAGGCCGAGGTGCCGCTGCCGCCTGCGAGCATGTCCAAGCTGATGACCCTGTTCATGCTTTTCGAGGCTTTGCGCGACGGCCGAGTCACAATGGACACCGAGTTCGGGGTCTCGGATCGCGCAGCATCTATGGGCGGCTCGACCATGTACCTCGACCAACGCGACCGTCCGACCGTGGAGCAGTTGGTCCAGGGTATCGTGGTGCAGTCCGGAAACGACGCGACCGTCGTCGTGGCCGAGGGACTTGCGGGCACGGAGGACGCATTCGCGCGGCTGATGAACGATCGGGCCGCGGCGCTTGGTCTTGAGCAGTCGACCTTCACGAACGCAAGTGGCTGGCCGAGCCCAAACCATCGGATGAGCGCCGAGGATCTAGGCACGCTCGCGACACTGCTCATCGAGGAGTTTCCAGAATACTACGGCTACTTTTCTCAGGAGGAGTACGAGTTCGATGGCCGCGCGCCGCAGAACCGCTTCAACCGCAATCCGCTGCTCGACCTAGGGATCGGCGCGGACGGACTGAAGACCGGCCATACTCAGGAGGCGGGGTACGGCCTGGTCGGATCGGCGGAGCAGGGCGGGCGTCGCATAGTTTTCGTCCTAACCGGCCTGCAAAGCGAGCAGGCGCGTGCCGAGGAGTCGGAGCGTATCGTTTCGTGGGCCTTCCGCCAGTTTATCGAGAAGACGGTCGCGGAGGAGGGGCGCCACTTCGGCGACGTGCCGGTGTGGCTCGGCGACCGGCAAAGCGTCGGGCTCGTTGCGGGCGAAGAGCTGTCCGTCCTCTTGCCGGCGACGCAGCCGGACGATCTCGAGGCGCAGATCGTCTATCGAGGGCCCCTCGAGGCGCCGATCGAAGAGGGAGAGCAGGTGGCGGAACTGGTGATCCCGCGCAACGACCTGCCGGACGCCCGCCTGCCGCTGGTAGCCGACCGCGCCGTCCCGGAGGGCGGGTTCATCCCTCGCGTGCGCACCGCTGCGTTCGTGCTTCTGGCTCGTGCGTGGGGGGAGGCGCAGGCGCTCAGGTGAGCGACCGCGCCCGGCTCATCACCTTCGAGGGAATCGACGGTTCGGGAAAATCGACGCAGGCGCATCGCCTGGTCGCAGCGCTGCGCGCCGCTGGCGGCAACACCGTGCTGACGCGCGAGCCTGGCGGCTCGGCGGGCGCGGAGGCGATCCGAAGCCTCCTTGTGGAGGGTGAGCCGGATCGCTGGTCGCCGGAAACAGAGATCCTCCTGTTCACGGCCGCGCGCCGCGATCACCTTGAAAGGACGATCGAGCCGGCACTCGCGCAGGGGAACGACGTCGTTTCGGACCGTTTCGTCGAACTCGACGCGTGTCTACCAAGGAATCGTGCGCCCGGAACTGCGTGAGATCGTCGATCTGCTGCACGCGCGGATGATCGGGCGCGAGGCGGACCTGACCATCGTGCTAGACGCCGACCCGACCGAGGCCGCCGCGCGCGGTCTCGGCGGCTCGATCGGGGAGGGGCGCTTCGAAGCGTTCGGTCTGTCGTTCCAGAAGGCTCTCCGACAAGGCTTTCTGAAGCTTGCAAGCGATGCGCCACAGCGATGCCGCGTCGTCGATGCGAGGCGTAGCACCGACGATGTCGCGGCGGACGTCTGGCGCATTGTGAGCGCATGAGGGAAAAGGACGGGAAGCAGGAGCCGGATGCCGTCTCCGGCGCGCCGCACCCGCGGCACACCCGGCTGCTGCTCGGGCAGGAGGTCGCGGAACAGGCGTTTCTCGATGCTGCTCGATCCGACCGCCTGCATCATGCATGGCTGTTGGTAGGGCCCCGTGGAGTCGGCAAGGCGACGCTCGCCTGGCGAATTGCCCGCTGGCTGCTGGCGGAGCATGCCTCTGCGCGTTCCCTAGACGCCGATCCCGAAGAGCCGGTCGCACGACGTCTTGCGGCGCTTTCGGAGCCCGCGCTCTTCCTGTTGCGCAGGACACACGACGACAGGACAGACCGCCTCAAGACCGTCATCACCGTCGACGAGGTTCGGCGTCTGGGCTCCTTCTTCTCGCTCAGCCGACCGGACGGAGGTCGGCGGGTGGTGATCCTCGACGCTGCCGACGAGATGAACCTCAGCGCGGCGAACGCGCTTCTGAAGGTGCTCGAGGAGCCGCCGCGGGATACGGTGATGCTGCTCGTCTGTCATCGGCCCCGGGCGCTCCTGCCCACGATCCGCTCCCGTTGCAGGGTCTTGCGCTGCGCCCCGCTGGCTGCCGACCAGGTGGCGCGCGCGCTCACGGCAGCCGGCATCGACGCCGGGGAAGATGCCGGGGCAATTGCAGAACTCGCTGCTGGCTCGGTAGGTGAGGCCGCCCGGCTTGCCCAGATGGACGGCGCGGAGATCTACAAGGCGGTAACAGAGGTTCTGTCGTCGATGCCGCTGCTCGACCGGTCTTCAGCCTTCGCCCTCGCGGAAAAGACTTCCGGTCGCGCCAACGAGGCTCGGCTGGACGCGACGGTCGGGATGTTCGAGGCTGCGCTGTCCCGCATGGCGCGGCGAGGCGCAGGTGTGCCAATGTCCGAGGCGGTCTCCGGAGAGGCTTCACTCGCGGCTCGGCTCGCGCCGACGCCGCATGCAGCGCGGGCATGGGCAGACCTGCAGACCGAGCTTTCTGCAAGGGCGCGACATGCCAGGGCGGTCAACCTTGACCCCGCTTCGCTCATCCTCGATATGGTCCTGAAAGCCAACGACACTGCCACCCGAACCGTCGGGCAGGCGCCCTGAACCTGGGGGCGCGCAGGACCCCTGGGACGCAGAGATGACCTCGCCATCCATTACCGACAGCCATTGCCACCTCGATTTCCCGCAGTTCGAAGGGGAAGTGGACGCCCTCGTCTCGGGCGCAGCCGAGGCGGGGGTTTGGCGCATGGTGACGATCTGCACGAAGCTGCGACATGAGCCGGCGGTCCGAGCGATCACCGAGGCGCACGACAATGTCTTCTACGCCGCGGGCACACATCCTATGAGTGTCGTCGACGAGCCGATGGCGACCGTCGAGGATCTCGTGCGACTGGCGGCGTATCCAAAGCTCGTGGGGATCGGAGAGAGCGGCCTCGACTATCACTACACCGCCAAGAGCGCCGCTCTTCAGCAGGAGAGCCTGCGAATACATATCGAAGCGGCGAGGCAGACCGGCCTGCCACTCGTCATCCACGCCCGCGATGCCGATGAGGATATGGCGCGGATTCTGACCGAGGAGTACGAGGCGGGCGAGTATTCCTGCGTCATGCATTGCTTTTCGTCCGGCGCCGAACTTGCACGCGCGGCGCTTGAGATGGGCTTCTACCTTTCGATGTCCGGTATCGCCGCTTTCCCGCGGTCATCCGATCTGCGGGAGATTTTCGCGGCCGCGCCGCTCGACAGGATTCTTGTCGAGACGGACTCGCCTTACCTCGCGCCGCCACCGCATCGCGGGAAGCGCAACCAACCCGCCTTCGTCGTACACACCGCACGTGTCGGCGCGCAGATCTTCGGTATTGATTACGAGGACTTCGCGGCGAAGACGGAGGAGAACTTCGACCGCCTTTTTTCCAAGGCTGCAGCATGGACCAAAGCCGCCTGATGGCGCGGCTGACGTTCACAATCCTCGGTTGCGGCTCCTCGGGCGGGGTTCCAAGGCTGGGGGGCAACTGGGGCGCCTGTGATCCTGACGACCCGCGAAACAGTCGCCGCAGATGCTCCATGCTGGTCGAGAGATCCGATCTTGAGGGCAGCACGCGTGTGCTTATCGACACGTCGCCGGATCTGAGGGCGCAATTGCTCGATGCGGGTGTCGGAACGCTCGACGCCGTTGTGTACACCCACGCACATGCCGATCATGTCCATGGCATCGACGATCTCCGGATGATCGTCTTTAACACCAGGCGTCGTCTGCCGGTTTGGGCCGATGCGCCCACGCGGTCGAGCATCATGGGGCGATTTGGGTATGCCTTCGAGCAACCCAAGGGGTCATCCTATCCTCCAATCCTGGAGATGAACCCGATAGACGGCGAAGTGATCGTCGACGGCGCGGGTGGCGAAATCGTCCTACGGCCGTTCCCCGTTCGCCATGGCAGGATCGACGCGTTGGGTTATCGCGTGGCCGGTGTCGCGTACCTGCCGGACGTCTCCGACATGACGGTGGAGGCTTGGTCGGCCGTAAGCGGTCTGGACTGCTGGATTGTCGACGCGCTTCGTCGGGATCCGCATCCGACGCACGTCCACCTCGAACGATCGCTTGAATGGATCGAGCGTGCGGCACCCAAGCGGGCGATCTTGACCAACATGCACATAGACCTCGACCACGCGACGGTCGCATCCGAGACGCCTGACCACGTGACGCCCGCCTATGACGGGATGACGATCAGCTACGACATCTGAGGTGCAGGCGCTTCTCGAGGTCGTCCTTCCAGTCTTCATCCTCCTCGGCTTCGGATATGCTGCTGTCTGGCGCGGCTGGTTCTCCGAGAGCGGCGTCAACGCCCTTATGGTCTTCACACAGACCTTCGCGATTCCCTGCCTGCTGTTCCAGGCGATTGCCGATCTCGATCTCGGCCAGGCGTTCGACGCGCGCCTTCTCGGTCCATTCTATACCGGGGCTCTGGCATGCTTCGCGATCGGCTTGTTCGGCGCGCGCGGGTTCTTCGGCCGCCCTTGGCCGGACGCTGTTGCGATCGGGTTCTGCTGCATGTTCTCGAACAGCGTGCTGCTGGGTTTGCCGATTACCGAACAGGCGTACGGTCCCGATGCGCTTGCGGGCAATTTCGCGATCATCTCCATACACGCCCCGATCTGCTATGCTGTCGGTCTGACCGCCATGGAGATCGTGCGAGCGGGCGGAGGAGGAATTTGGACGGCGCTCCGTTCAATCGTGCACGCCATCTTCCACAACGCCCTCGTCATCGGGATCATGGCGGGGTTCGCCGTCAATCTTTCAGGCGTTTCGGTTCCCTCATCGCTGGACATGGCCGTCGAGCTGATGGCGCGGTCAGCCCTGCCGGCCGCGCTGTTCGGGCTTGGAGGCGTGCTTTATCGCTACCGACCCGAAGGAGACGCGGCCACGATCGCGATGGTTTGCGTCGTGTCCTTGATCGTCCACCCCGCAATGGTGTTCGGGCTGGCGATCGCGACCGGGCTCGGAACGGACGGGTTGCGATCCGCCGTGCTCACGTCGGCAATGGCGCCCGGCGTCAACACCTACATCTTCGCCAACCTGTACGGCGTGGCCAAGCGCGTCGCCGCGTCGGCCGTTCTCGTTGCAACGGCGTCCTCGGTGTTTACCGTCTGGGCTTGGCTCGCGCTGCTCCCTTGAGTTCGACGAGCGCGGCGCCCATCAGTAGATCCCCTTGTGTGATACGGTCGAGATGCAAGGTATGCGCCGTCTCCGCCCCATTGAGGTTCCGGTTTCCGGCGCCGCCAAGCTGGTCGGTGCGGTTTCGTGACGGCTCACAATGAGCTCACCGGGGACTCCCGGGTGAGCTCATTGTGGGGAGTTGGTGGCCGCGGCGTAGGCCCAGGGCATCAGCGCGTCGATGTCCTTTTCGAGGTGGCCGTTGGCGAGCTTGGTGAAGAGATCGACCAGGTAGGCGTAGGGCTCGACGCCGTTGATCTTGCAGGTGCCGATCAGGCTGGCAAAGCGCGCCCAGGAACGGCCGCCCTCGTCGTGGCCGGCGAAGAGCGCGTTGCGGCGGTTCATGGCGATCACCTGGTCATTCTGCCCATGTCGGGCAGGAAGCTGTCGTCCACTATCGTTGGCATCCTCTCCACGGCCGAACTCTTCGGGTGGAATCGAGCCAGTCGCGCGAGACTGGCCGCTTCATTTATCTCGTTGTGGGCCCGGGAGACGTGCTCGTCGTTCCGGCGTGGATGCTCGATCCGGTCGCGTGCGCCGGCATGCGGCAACTCGGCCCGCCGCAGGTCTCACTTGCGGCCCTCACCGATCTTCATGATCTGCTGAGCCGGCGCGGATTTCGGCGAAGCTCTTCTGGCGACGCGATCGTCGCCAAGGAGGAGCAGGATGACCGATCCCAAGGTTCCGGCGCCGCCGCGCCAGCTGATGATGACGTTCGACTCCACGAGGCTCCGCGGCATGTCCACCGCGGAGCGACGGGCCACGGTGACGGCCTTGGCGAACCTGCTGGTCGAGGCCGCGGCGCCGGGAGGCGGCGATGACGACGTCTGAGATGCTTCCCGCGACGGTCCTCGAGAGGAAGGCCGTGGTCTATGTCCGGCAATCCTGCCAGACGCAGGTCGAGACCAACCTCGAGAGCCGCAGACGCCAGTACGAGCTGGTCGAGGTCGCCCGGCGTCAGGGGTTCCGCGCCATCGAGGTCATCGACGATGATCTTGGCCGTTCCGCGAGCGGGATGGTGGCGCGTCCGGGCTTCGACCGCCTGGTGGCGGCGCTCTGTGCCGGCGAGATCGGCGCAGTGCTGTGCTTCGACGCGTCCCGTCTCGCCCGCAATGGCCGTGACTGGCATCACCTGCTGGAACTCTGCGGTCTCGTCGAGGCCCGGGTGATCGACCTCGATGGCGTGTATGACCCGTGTCGGCCGAACGACCGGCTCCTGCTCGGCATGAAGGGCAGCATCAGCGAGTTCGAGCTCGGCATCCTGCGCGCGCGGATGCTCGATGCGGCGCGCTCGAAGGCGGAGCGGGGCGAACTCCGCATCAGCGTGCCCGTCGGCTACCTCTGGCACCGGGATCATGGCCTCGGCTTCGATCCCGACCTGCGTCTCCAGCAGACGATACGGCTGATCTTCGAGCGCTTCCGTCAGCTCGGCAGCGCACGCCAGACGCTGCTGTCGCTCGCAGCCGACGGCGTCTCGTTCCCGCGGCCGTCGGACGATTGCCATTGGAACGCCATTGGTCCGGGTGACAATGGCGATGCGGATGACCTCCCGCGAGTGGACCCCGATCCGCTACCGCAACGTGATCTCGATCCTGAAGAACCCGTTCTACGCCGGCGCCTACGTCTACGGCAAAAGCGAGAAGCGAGTGGTCATGGTCGAGGGAAGGGCACGCAAGACCTACGGCCACGGCCGGCCGCGCGCGGCCTGGGACGTGCTGATCCGCGATCACCACGACGGCTACATCGGATGGGCCGAGTTCGAGCGGAACCAGGAGACGCTCGCGGCCAACACCTACGGCTGGGCCGGTGGCGCGAAGTCCGGCCGCGGCGGCAGAGCCCTGCTCGCAGGCATCCTGACCTGCGGCCGCTGTGGCCGGGCGCTCTCCGTCGCCTATGCCGGCAGGCCGCCGGGCCGCCCTACGTATCGCTGCGATCGGGCACAGACTGCGCGCGGCCTCGACCGCTGCATGACATTCGGCGGCTCCCGGGTCGATGCCGCCATCGCGGCCGAGCTCCTGCGCGTGGTAGAACCCATGGCGATCGAGGCGGCGCGGGAAGCCGAGCGCATGCACGAAGACGGCGAAGCCGAGAGACGGCGGATGGCGGAGCTCGACCTCCAGCAGGCGCGCTACGATGCCTCGCTGGCGGAACGCCGCTACGCTGCCTGCGACCCGGACAACCGCCTGATCGCGGCGCAGCTTGAGCGCGCCTGGGAGATGACGCTTCGCCGCGTCGAGGCCTGTACCAGACGTCTCGAGGCGCTGGCTGCGCCGGTGTCTACAGCGCCAGCGCTGGACTTCAACGACCTTGCGAACGATCTCGCCGCCGCCTGGAGTGCGCCCGGCGTCACGATGCGCGCACGCCAGCACCTCCTCCGCGCTATGGTGACCGACATCATCGCAGACGTCGACGAGGCGTCGCGCGAGGTCATCCTGACCATCCACTGGCGCGGCGGAGCGCACTCACAGCTCCGCGTCCGCAAGCCAAAGACCGGAGAACACGGCTGCCGGACCCCGGAGGAAGCGCTCGCGGTCATGGCCCGGATGGCGGGCCGCTGGTCTGACGCCGACATCGCCGCCTCGCTCAACCGGATGGGCATCCGTACCGGACAGGGAAAGACCTGGACACCGCACCGCGTCGGCTCCATCCGCAAGGTCCACGGCATGCACGCATACCGTTCCGCCGAGAAGAACGGCGAATGGCTTACCATGAGCGAAGCCGCGGCGAAGCTCGGCGTGACCAACCACACCATCCGCAGGCTCATCAGGGGCCACGTTCTGCCTGCGGAGCAGGTCGTGCCCGGTGCGCCGTATCAGATCCGTGCGATCGACCTCGAAGACGATGCCGTCAGCATCGCACTGAGACGAAAAGGCCGCCCGTGTCGGACTGATCTGGAGAACCAACTCTCCATGTTTCCAGACACTTGAAGAAGGGGGGCACAATGAACGCCTCGTCGCCGGGCTGCGGATGGCGTTCTCGACCAGGTTGGAGTCCATGTCGACGCGGCTGTCCTCGAGGAACTGCCGGAAGCCGCCCTGGCGCTTGAGCATGTAGGCCATGGCCTTGCCGAGATCGGATTTGCGCGACACCCGGGCCGCCTGGGCGGAGAGCCAGGCGAAGAAGTCGTCGACCAGCGGACGGGACTGCTCCTGCCGGACCGCGCGGCGGAGATCGGGGGTCTTGCCGCGGATGGCGTCCTCGATCTTGTAGAATGAGCCATTGTCCGCCATCGGTCCGAGGAAAATGGCGAATGCGATGCGCCGGAGCGCCTCGTCCACGATGGGCGAGCCGGCTTTCGGCCTGGCCGCGATCAGCTTCCTCCTGCCGTGGGACCAGCAGAACGCCAGCGTGAGCGGCGCGCCTCCCGTGCGCGTTTTCCGGGCCAGACGGTCATAGCCGCCATAGGCATCGACCTGGATGGTACCGTCGAACACGGCGAGGATCTCCTCGGCATGCGCGCCGCTGCGGCCGGGGCGATAGTGGAACACGACGCCCGGCGGTGCCGGGCCGTTCCAGCCGTTCGCCATTGGGCTTGAACCAATGGCGCCTCAATGGCTCACCGTCGCGCAGCACGGCCCAGAGATAGCCGGTCTTCGTCCTGCCGCGGTTGCCAATGTGCGCGCCAATGGTTCGAGCGCCATTGGCGAGTGTCCAGCACCGGCGCCGTGGTCTCGTCGACGCAGAGCCGGGAGCTGCCGGTCTTCAGCAGCAGCGCCATGCGCTCGACCACGGGCGCGATCAGCGCGCCGGTCCGGCCCATCCAGTCGGCCAGCACGGAGCGGTCGATCGGCACGCCATGCCGGGCCATGACCACCGCCTGGCGGTTCAGCGGCATGTGCTCGGAATGCTTGGCCACGGCGATCTGGGCGAGCAGCGCTTCGGTCGGCCGTTCGCAGTCCTCCTCGAACCCGTGGCGGAGGCCTGCTCACCCTTCGAGGAGATGCGCCGGCGCCCTGGCCTGCGACACTCCCGCCCGGCCCTTGGGGCAGGCGTATCTGGGCCGGATCGTGACGATCACCTGGTAGCGCGCCGGGACGACGTCGAGCCGTTCCGTGCGGTCCTCGCCAATCCGGACCATGTCGCCGCAGCCACAGGGGCAGGCGATGCTGTCCGGCTCGATCACGCGCTCGATGCGCGGCAGGCTCTCGGGCAGGGCTCGGGCCTTGCGGGGTTTGCTCGGCGGCTTCTTCTCCGGATCGGCCGCGCCGGCGGCGATCTTCTCCTCGACCGTTGTGATCCGCGCCTCGGTCTCGGCGATGGCGGTCTCGAGATCCTCCAGCGCCAGCTCCAGCTGAGCGGGGTCCAGCTTCTCGGACTTGGGCCCGAACTTCGCGCGCCGATACTGCTGGACCTGGCATTCCAGCGTCGCGACCAGCTCCTTGAGTTCGGCCACGATCGCCTGCTCGTGCTGCCGCGCCGCGCGCTCGACCGAGAGCTCGAACCGGACCGCCGCAAAGGCCGTCACCACCTCGGGCGGGAGGTCAGGAAAGCGGCTGAGATTGAAGGGCTGCGACATGCACCTTCCTACCGGAGTCCGGCAGGAAAGCCCAACAAAACAAAACCGTATCGGGGGCCTTCTTCATCCCGCCGCAGCCGGCGCCCGCACCCGCCGCGGCGTCACCCGCCGCCAGTCGAGCCCCTCGAACGAAGGCGTACAGGAATATCCCCTCTGCTGAGTCTGATGAATCTCCGGTCGAGGAGGTCCGGGTTCTGGACCCGCGGCATCCGCTCTACGGACGATCGTTTCGTGTGATCCGGCGCGCGGCCCATCGAGGCGGGAACTTCCCGTCCTCTTTTGAGGTGGAACATTGCAATGGCTCAAGCCTGCTGATCCCCATCGCAGTAACGGAATGGCACGATTTGCCGGGCAGCCGAACAACATTGAGTATAGACGCGTTACGCGAGCTCATAGATGTGGTAGATTGCCTGGACGATCATGGCGATAGACCCGAGAGATCTCTGGACGACGCTGCCGCCGTCTCTGCGGCGTCGGATCGTCGACGACGTCGCCGTGGTCCTGGCGGAGGTCCGTCGTGAAGTCGGAACTGATCATGCCGACCCACTTGGCGCGCAAGGCGGTCGTGTACATCCGCCAGTCGACGTCGCATCAGGTCGTATGCAACCAGGAGAGCTTGCGCCTTCAATACGCGCTCCGGCAGCGCGCTCGTGATCTTGGATGGCGTGAGGCCGACATCGACGTCATCGACAGCGATCTCGGCCTGAGCGCCGCTTCCACCGCGCAACGGAGCGGCTTCAAGGAACTGGTCGGCCGGGTCGGCCTCAGCGAGGTCGGGCTGATCCTTTCGATCGATGTGACGCGGCTCGCGCGCAACTGCTCCGACTGGTACCCACTGCTGGATATCTGCGGTCTGCGCGGCTGCCTGATCGCCGATCGGGATGGCGTTTATGATCCCGGCAGCGCCAACGGTCGCCTGCTCCTCGGCCTGAAGGGAACCATATCCGAACTGGAGCTGCACACGATCCGGAGCCGCCTGACCGCCGGCCTTCTTGCAAAGGCCGGGCGCGGCGAACTCGCGCTCTCCCTGCCGATCGGTCTCGTCCGCGATCCGAGCGGCGTCGTCGTCAAGGATCCCAACGTCGAGGTACAGGAGCGGCTTGGGCTCGTCTTCCAGACCTTCCTCAGGTTCCGCACCATCGCGAAGGTCATGCGCGTGCTGAACGAGCGGGGCCTCGACCTTCCACGCCGCGACCGTTTTGGCGACGTGCGGTGGGCGCGCGCGACGGTCGCCGCGGTGTCGGCGATCCTGAAGAATCCGGCCTACGCGGGCGCCTTCGTCTATGGGCGGACCCGCATGCGCACCGCGGCGCGCGAGGGCGGCTCGCCGGTCAAGACGCCACGGCCGATCGAGGAGTGGCGGATCGTCGTCAAAGACCGGTATCCGGCTTACGTCGACTGGCCCACCTATGAAAGAATCCGCGCCATCGTCAGGGACAACCGGGCCGAATACATGCGCACCAGGACCAGAGGGGCCCCTCGTGACGGCGAACTCCTCCTGCACGGCATCGCCTGGTGCGCGAGGTGCGGCCACAAGATGTACGTTCGGTACAAGGGCGGCGGCGAGTACGTCTGCAATCACCTGCGCACTCAGCAGGGCCTGCCCACGTGCCAGCACATCCGTGCTTCGCAGGTGGACGGGGCGGTCGCGGATGCGTTCCTGACCGCGCTGGCGCCGGCGGAACTCGACGCGCTGTCGCGCGCGTGCCGCACCCAGCACCAAACGGACAGCGCGCTGCGCTCGAGCGCCGAACGTCAGATCGAGCGCAAGCGATATGCCGCGGCGCTGGCCGAACGGCAGTTCAACCGCGTCGACCCGGACAACCGGCTTGTCGCCAGCGAGCTCGAGCGTCGATGGGAGGCTGCGCTGATCGAGGTGCGGCAGGCCGAGGAGGCGCTCGCCCAGCTCTCCGCGCCCAAGCCGCTCTCGCAGCGGATGATCGGCAAGCCGCTCGGCGACAAGATCGTCGTCCTTGCCGGTCGGCTGCCGCACATCCGGGCGGATCCGGCGACGGCAGACGCTCAGCGCAAGGCGCTTCTGCGCTGCCTGGTCGAGAAGGTCGTCCTCGACCGCGGTGAGCGCGATGTCGCCCTCGTCCGGATCGTGTGGCGCGGCGGCGCCACGAGCGACCTCGCGGTAAAGATGAGGGTCAACGCCGTCGCCAAGCTCACGAAAGGCGAGGAGATGCGGGATCGCGCACTCGACCTCGCCCGCTCCGGGATCCCTGACGATGAGATCGCCGCGATCCTCTCGTCGGAGGGACACCGCTCTCCCAATTGCGCCGACAGGGTTCTGCCAATCACCGTGCAACGGCTCCGGCTCGGTGCCGGGATCAAGGTGAGCACCCAGCGTACCCGCTGGGACCACGATCGGTCTCTTCTCAGCGCGACGGAAGTGGCCGCCAAGCTGAGCATTCCAGTGAACTGGCTGTATGTGCAGATCGGGCGAAAGCGGCTTCTCATCGATCGCCAACCCAACGGGGCCTACCTGTTCCAGGACACGGCCGTCGTCATCGACGCGGTCCGAGATCTGCGAAATCGTGTTGTCGATCGCATCGACCTGAGAATCTGTCAGCCTCACCAGGAGGGGCATCAACATGCATGATCGAACAGCATGGCGAGCTGCGCCGGCGTCAGCGCCACCTTGCCCTCCTTCGCCGAGGGCCAGACGAACCGACCTCGTTCCAACCGCTTTGAGAGTTGCCATTGGAGCGCCATTGGTCGGAGAATGACCGTTAGTTGACTCCCGATGGCGAGGAAACGGCGCCGCATGGCGTCCGAGCCCAAGTCGTGGCCGGCGGAAAGGAAACGGCCGAGATCCGTGTGGATCTCGGCCGCGATGCCGTCTGCTGCGATGTCGTCCGGGTGGAGCACGATCTTCTCGAATAAGACCGCGAGGAGCTCGTGTGCCTGATGGACGAGGTCCGGGACACCGAGATGGTCATCGAGGCGCTCCACGGCCCGGAGGTAGGCCGTGCCGGGGTCCGGGAGCGGCGTGGCCCGCTCGGCGATCGCCTGCTCGGCATCAGTGAGGTCTGCGGTGAGAGCCGCGATCTCCGCCTCGAGCCCTTCGAACTCCTTGCGGAAGATGTCGAACCGGGCGCCGTCCCTGATCGCCCGGACGATCGAGGCGCGCTCACGCTCGGCCTTCTTGAGTTTCCGGGCGAGCGCCTTGACGCGGCCCTTGCCGCCGTCCCCGTCCATGCGTGCCATCTCGTCGGAGACGGCCCGATCGAACGCGGCGGCGAGGTCCGGCGCCAGCAGCCAGCTGCGCAGGCGTGCGAAGACCCTGGTCTCGATCCGCGACTGGCGGATCGTCCTGCCGTTGCTGGAGGCGCCCGCGCGGTAGTCGGTGCAGCCATAGCGCCCCTTGCCGATGACGATGTAGTCGCGTCCGCAGCAGCCGCACTTCAGGAGCCTGAGAGGAGCTTCGTCTGGCGGTGCGCGGTGCGCGGGTTGCCGGTCGCTGACTGGGCCAAGTGGGACGCGGAGGCCTGGAGGCGGGCCTGAACGCGGTCCCAGAGGTCCTGCGGGACGATGCGTAGTTCCTCGACCTCCTTGGTGACGCGCTTTCCGGGCGACGCCACGATCCGTCGTTCGCCGGTCTCCGGGTGCAGCCGGTTCTCGGTCCGGCCGTACGTGACGACGCCGGCGTAGATGGTCTTCCGGAGCAGGCCGGAACCGAACTTTGAGCCGCCGCGGATGGTCGACGCGTACCAGATGCCGCCCTGCGGCGCGGGAATGCCGTCGGCGTTGAGCCCGCGGGCGATGTCGTCGCCGGACCGGCCTGCCGCGGCTTCCTCGAAGATGCGGAGCACGATCGGCGTGGTCTCCGGGTCGATCTCGCGTTCCCCGGGTTGGCCCTCGACCTGACGGTAGCCGTAGGCCAGGCTTTGCATCCGACCGTCGCGTTCGATCATGCCGACGAGGCCTCTGCGGGTTTGCTCGGCGACCTTCTCGGAAAATATCTGCGCGCCGAGCGCGTTCAGCATGACCCGCAGGAAATCCTGTTCTCCCTCCGACACAGTGTGCAAACTTACATTGCTGGACAAGAGCAGCTCCCAGCTCTGGAGGCTGTGGACGACGCGTCGGCTGAACCGGTTCACGGCCTCGGTGAGGATGACGTGGAATTCCTGCTTCTTCGCGCAGGTCATCATCTCGATGAACTGCGGGCGGTTCGCCGTGCGCCCGGTGCGCGCCGCGTCGCTGAAGATGCGGACGACGGTCCAGCCCCGCTCGGCGGCAAACTTGCGGCAGAGGGCGATCTGGTCCTCGATCGACATCGGGTTTTGGAGCTCGTCGGGGTGGTCCACCCCACGCGGGCCGATGGTACTACGGGGCTTCGCGGCCGGTCGCGGACGTGGCGCAAGCCGCAGCGGTGGCGGGGAGCCCGTGCTCGAGCCGCGCCGCGCGGCGCCGACGCCGGGCCGCTGCATTCACCTTGCCCGCCGTGTCTTCGCTGCAGACGAGCAAGCTCTCGAGTCGCAGGTCCTGCCCATCCGAGGCAGAGTGCAGTTCAACGGCTGCGGATGCGAGGGCGGCAGCAATCTTGAGAGGGTCCTTCAGCTGCCGACCCAAGGCGGTCGACTGCTGCGACCAGGGCAATATCGAAGGCCTTCGCCTCCGCATCCTCAATCATCGTCTGCAGCTCGAGCCGTCTCGAGGCTCGTCCATACGCGGCGGTCTCCGCGTAGACGCGCGTGACGGTCCAGCCCCTTTCGGCGGCGTAGGACCGGCAGAGATCGAGCTGGTCCTCGACGGTGGCTTCCTCCGGCGTGTTCGTGCAGGCGTAGATGGCGACAGTGGTCATGGTCGTTGTCCTTCGGCGGAGTTGTTCGGAAGCGAGTGGGTCGGGAGGGCCATCGAGGCCTCCTCGGAATACGTGGGGCGGCTCTGGTCCAGTTCCCTGCACCATGCAGGACGCAGGGAACTGGGCCAGGATGCAACCGCGCTTCGGATGCGTCAGGCGGTGTCGGCCCGGCCGGCCATGCTCCTGGCGTAGGAGCGCGCCAGGAGGTCCACGAGGCTGACGAGAGCAACGGTCGTGCGCGTGCTGCCGCCAAGATTGTCGTTCGCCGCCACGATCAGGCGGGTCGCATGAGGTGCGAAATGTTCTGTCATCAGCGTGCTCCACTCCCAGGTCGCCGCCTCTCGGGTGGCTTTCAGGACTGGGTGTCGTCGTGCCTCGGACGGAAACGGTTCCGGACAAAAAGATCTCGGAGGAGCCCGAGACGACGCTAAGCCACTGCCCAGTATGACTAAGTTTTTTTGACGGTCGTCCCTTTGATGAGGGCGGTCAAGGGCCGGCGCGCGATGCATCCCTCCGATGGCTTCGGAGCCGCGACTTGAGCGTCTTCATTCGTCCGTTGCTCGCTTAGATCTGCGGCACTTCCGATAATCCCGCGCCCAAGGCCTGACGACCGCTTCCTGCGCTGGGACGAAGCCGCTTTCGCGGCATTGGCGCTCGTGGGTGTCGTCCGGCGCTGACCTGAACTCCGGGCTTCTGCGAGCGGCCTGACCGGCCTGACGATTGGGACCTTCTCAATCGTCAGACAGGAGGGTCCCGTGACGGAGGAAAGAACCACGCCGCTGCGTGAACGGATGATCGAGGACATGCGCATCCGTGGCCTCGGCGAGAAGTCCCAGAAGGCGCACATCCGGGGGGTCAAGGAGTTTGCCAGGTTCCTGAAGCGCTCGCCGGACACCGCGACGCCCGACGACCTGCGCGCCTACCAGTTGCACATGACGAACGCCGAGGTCGCGGTGCCGACGTTCAATGCCCGCATTGCCGCACTGCGCGTTTCCGGGACTTTCGCCGCGCCACTGGCGCGACGGTTCCCTCCAACTCTTCGGCGTGACCTGCGGGCGCGAGGAGATGAAGCGGTACATGCAGTTCCGCACCAAGCCGTGGAAGCTGCCGGTGGTGCTGAGCGTCGAGGAGGTCTCCGAAGTACTGAAGGCGGCGCCGGGACCCGGGCTGAAGTACCGCCCCGCTCAGCATCTCATATGGAGCGGGTCTCAGGGCGTCCGAGGTCTGCACCCTCAAGATCGGCGACATCGTGCCGGAGGCGCGTCTTCGACACGACGACAGCGACCGGATGCTGATCCACGTCGAGCAGGGCAAGGGACGCAAGGACCGCAAGATGATGCTGTCGCCGGCCCTGCTGCAGCTGCTGCGCGACTACTGGCGCGAGGCGCGGCCCGCAGGCTGGTTGTTCCCCGGCAAGCCGAAGATCAACCCGCTGTCGCCGCTGCAGCTGAACATTCGACCATTGTCCTCGGACCGTCGGCGCATGCGCCGACCGGACAAGGTCTCATCGTTCAATTCGGCCAAGCACATGGTCGGGATCGCCAAGCCGGCGACCCTGCACACGCTCCGCCACAGCTTCGCGACGCACCTGCTCGAGGCCAACACCGACGTGCGCGTCATCCAGGTGCTGCTCGGTCATGCCAAGCTGACGACGACGGCGCAGTACACCCATGTCGCCACCAAGAGATCCGCGACACCGTGAGCCCGTTCTAGCGGCTGAAGCAGACTGCAGGACCAGACCCTCAGGCGCGGCCTGGAGTAGCGCCCGGGCCGGGGTGGCCCGAGGAAGGCTGGAGATCGCCGACATCTTCCGCGCCCATGGCCCCGCGTGGCGGCGGGCCCATGCCGGGCATGTCGGCCTGACCCAGCTCAAGGTGATGTCGGCGATCGAAGCCTGCCGGACGGAGGCGCTCGGCGGGCACGTGGCGGCGTGCACCAAGTGCGGCCACCGGCACGTCGCTACAACTCCTGCAAGAACCGGCACTGCCCGAAGTGAACAGGGTGAGCCGGGACCGTGGCCGCGGTGCGGCCGCGTAAGCCCGGCGAACGCGGCGCGGGACTGGATGGCTGCCCGCAAGAAGGACCTGCTGCCCGTGGAGTACTTTCACGTCGTCTTCACCCTGCCGGCGGAGCTCGCCCGCATCGCCTACTGGAACAAGCGGGCCGTCTACGGCCTGCTGTTCAAGGGTGAGCCAATGAAATCGAGAGGCATTGGCGAACGCGGAGATCCTGACCAGGATCGCAGCCGATCCCCGCCACCTCGGCGCCCGGATCGGCATGACCAGCGTCCTGCACACCTGGGGCTCGGCGCTCACCCACCAACCGCACGTGCACATGATCGTGCCGGGCGGCGGGCTGTCGCCCGAGGGCACCCGGTGGGTGTCCTGCCGCCCGGGCTTCTTCCTGCCCGTCCGGGTGCTGTCCCGGCTGTTCCGGCGCCTGTTCCTGGAAGGGCTCTCGGCGCTGCACGGCGCCGGCAAGCTCGCCTTCTTCAACGACCTCGAGAGCCTGGCGGACCCTGCCGCCTTCGCTGCCTGGCTTGGGCCGCTGCGCAAGGTCGAGTGGGTGGTCTACGCAAAGCCTCCCTTTGGCGGACCGGAGGCAGTGCTCGCCTATCTCAGCCGATACACTCACCGCGTCGCGATCTCGAACCACCGCCTCGTCAGCGCCGATGCCGAGACCGTGACGTTCCGCTGGAAGGACTACCGGATCAAGCGCGGCGACCGGATGAAGGTCATGCGGCTCTCGACCGACGAGTTCATCCGGCGCTTCCTGCTGCACGTCCTGCTGCACGTCCTGCCCTATGGCTTCCACCGCATCCGGCACTACGGCCTGCTCGCCGGGGCAGGCCGCAAAGACACCCTCGCCAGGGTTCGCGACCTCCTCGGCGCCGAAGTGCATCAAGAAGCCGACGTCACCGACATGGACGCGGCCCCACCACTCACCCTGAGGGAACCGTGCCCGGAATGCGGCGGGCCGATGCGGATCATCGAGACCTTCCGGCGCGGCGAACGTCCAATGACCCGCGCCCCACCGCGAAAGGCTGCCGCATGATGACACGGCCATCACTATCGATGACCCCGCTCCGGATCAGATACGCGGTCCGGAACAGCGCCAGGCTGCGCCTCCGTTTCGTCCCGCCGCCGCATCAGCCTGACCGGCATCGAACGCCCCTGTCGGATCCACCTCCGATCGCGCGAAAGAGCGCGGTGATCCGCCGTCATCGCCGCCTACCGCCCCGCTGCCCGCGCCTCAGTAAAAGCGACACCCGCGCGCTTTCCCCATAGACACCTGCGCCAGACCCCCGCGGCTTCCTCCCTGCGAGGTTTTCCAACGCGGGCCGCACCCGCCAGCGGCCAACGTCACGCAGCGGCCCGCATCGAAAAACCTTCAGCAAAGCTGCCGTCCTCACGGGTGGATCACTTCGCGAGCGCAGCATCAGCTGGGATGACGAAAACGGCCCGCGCACTAAATCGCTTCGCGATATTTGGCGAGCGTCGCGGGGGGGGGGGCGGCGCTGGATCAAGGCCGTTTGCGGCGTGGGACTGTGGGCTGATCCCCTTTGTCTCGAGGCGATCTTGCCTCGCTTGACAGAGGACTCTCTCATGCAGCACTCCCCGACGACGACACCCCTTCGCGCCCGCATGGTCGCGGACATGTCTGCGCGCGGTCTTGGCCGGGCATCGCAGGCCAGTCACTCGGGCCTGCAAGCGGTTTGCGGCGTGGCTCGGACGCTCTCCGGAGACGGCGACACCGGATGAGGTGAGGGATTTCCAGCATCATCTGATCGAGACCGGGACCAGCATCTGCACCCGCAACCAGACCATGACGGGCGTGAAGTTCCTGTTCCGCGTGACCCTCCGCCGGCATCCGCATCGTGCAAGCCAAGGGCCGCAAGGATCGCAACGTGATGTTGCCCGCAGGTATCCTTGGGCCTGTTGCGAGACTGGTGGACCGAACGCCCGACCGGTCAGGACAAGGGCGTGCCCGGAGACGCGCGGCTTCTGTTTCCCGGATATCGTGGCAAGCACCTCTCCGCACGCCAGACTTCACGACTGTTCAAGGAGGCGGCGCGCGCGGCCGGGATCACCAAACCCGTGACGCTGCACACGTCGTGTCGAAGACGCGCCTCCGGCACGATGCGCCATTCCTTTGCGACCCATCTGCTGGAGCGCGGTGTCGACATCCGGGTCATCCAGGCGCTGCTCGGGTATACCAAGCTGACGACGACGGCGTGGCTCATGCCAGCGTCGCTACGGGAATGATCGCGGCGGTGGACAGCCCGCTTGACGATCTGACACCGGCCAAGCGCAAGAAGGGCGAACCGCGGGCCCGATAGCGCGCCTTGTCTCGTCCCACGCTGGAGGTCGCGGATATCTTCCGCACCCATGGTGCTGCCTGGCGGGCGGCCAATGCCGGCCGTCTCAGCCTCGACCAACTGAAGGTGATGAGCGCCATCGAGCATTGCCGCACGGCCGCGCTCGGCGGCCACGTCGCCCGGTGCGAAGACTGCGCCCACGAACACATCGCCTACAACTCCTGCCGCAATCGCCATCGCCCCAAATGCCAGGCCGGTGCGGCAAGGGCATGGCTGGCGGCGCGCGAGGCCGAGCTTCTGCCCGTGGGCTACTTCCACATGGTCTTCACGCTGCCGAAGCCGATCGCCGACATCGCTCACCAGAGTGAGCCAATGGAACGCCAATGGTCCGAGAGACATTGGCGAACACGCGCGATCTACAATCTCTTGATGCGAGCAAGCGCGGACACGGTCCTGAAGATCGCCGCCGACCCCAAGCATCTCGGCGCCCGGATCGGCATCACGTCGGTGCTCCACACCTGGGGGTCCGCCATGACGCATCATCCCCACGTTCACATGATCGTCCCGGGCGGCGGGCTCTCGGCCGACGGCACGCGGTGGGTGTCATGCCGTCCGGGCTTCTTCCTGTCCGTGCGGGTGGTGTCACGGCTGTTTCGGCGTCTGTTCCTGGAAGGCCTGGTTGCCTTGCATGACGCCGGCAAGCTCGTCTTCTTCAACGACTGCGAAGCTCTGGCGGACCGCAGTGCCTTCGCCGCCTGGCTCACGCCGCTGCGCAAGATCGACTGGGTCGCCTACGCCAAGGAGCCCTTTGCCGGGCCAAAGGCGGTGCTGGCATACCTGTCGCGCTACACCCACCGTGTCGCGATCTCCAACAGCCGCCTGATCAGCGCCGATGCCGATCACGTCACCTTCCGCGTCAAGGATTACCGCATCGAGGGGCCAGGCAGGCACAAGACCATGACGCTGGATACCGACGAGTTCATCCGCCGGTTTCTCCTCCACGTGCTTCCCAAGGGCCAGCACCGCATTCGCCACTATGGGCTCTTCGGCAACGGCAACCGCGCGGCCAATGTTGCCAGGATCAGGGAACTGCTCGAACACGTGGTGCCGGATAAGGAGCACCGGAGCGGCGACACCAGTGACCGTGCTGAAGAGCAACCCCGCATCCTCGCCCTGCCCTGTCCGTGCTGCGGCGGACGATTGATCCTCGTCGAGACCTTCGCGCCGGAACGCCAACCGAGGGCACCGCCAACGACACCGAGGGCAGCTGCATGACACGCGCTCCCTGCTGCGGTCAAACGCCGCCGACCTCCGCCGCCCGCCTCACGTTGCGCGGCCCATTGGACCTGCCGAGAGCTTCGATATGGCGCAGCAAGAACCGCGAGCATCATCGAAAAGCACCGACGACTGCCTCGACGGCACCGACCTCCGTGCCGAATTGCAGCGCAGGCAACAACCAGCGCATTCATGTCAGACGCACGGAAACCGAGCGGCCACGACACTCAAATCCCCATAGCCACGGCTGATCCAAAAAATCCCATCCCCGCGATTTCGTGCTCGAGCGCTTCTCCGACGCCAGGCGACGCCCCGCACTCCTCAACGTTGCGCCGGGCGTCCGAGAAACCTGCATCAATTCAGTCGTTCGCCTTGGGGCCGGTGCGTAGCGGCGTGGTACGCGGCCATTGATGCTACTTCCCAGCGAACATCTGAGACCGGGGAAAGGGAGCCCCCTTACGCTTGTCCAGCGCATGAACTTGGGCCGCAAAGCGCAGCCACCGAGTTCGCGGAGTCATTGGCGCCCATCTCTTTGCAGGGACCAATGCAGGGGTCATAGTGAAGGCGGCGTTGCCTGCGGCGCGGGCCAGTCCGCCCGAGGAGGAAAAATGCCGAATCTTGAAATTTCGCGGCGCGTGTTTCTTGGGTCCGCCGCATCGGGGGTCGCCATCTCCGTCGTGCCGCTGAGCGCGGTCCTCGCCGACATGCAGGTCGGCACAGTTGGTCAGCCGCCCAACTGGATCAGCGGCGGCCGGGTGCGGTTCCGGCGCGATGGCATTCCAAAGGTGACGGGCGAAAAGGTCTTCGCCGTGGATGTCCGGGCTCGCGACATGCCGGGCTGGCCCGAGCGGCAGTCCCACGCCCTGCTGATCCGCGCCAGCCGAACCGACCGGATCTTCGACGGGCTCGACCTATCCGTGCTGGGGCAGGATCTGCAGCCGGATGTGCTGGTGACGGCCGCCGATCTCGAGCGCGACGGCGTGGCGATGGTGGAGCCTGACTTCTACGGTCCGTTCCTGCTGGCCGAGGGCGAGGCGCCGATGCTTCTCGGGCAGCCCGTCGCCCTGGCGATCTTTCATGACTACCCGCGTTTCCGACTGGCTAAGCGCAGGCTGCGGTTCAATCAGGATGCAATCCGCTACGGCGCGGAGGCGTCCGAGCCAGCGCGGGCGCCCTACGGGGCCGCGCGCTTCGTCCGGATTGTCGGCGCGACGCCCGACGCCGAGGATGCCTATTCGCCGCTGAAGAACACCATCGTCTTTCCCGAACTCGACGCGGACGGGGTGCACTGGCCGACGGCAGACGAGGACGGCGATGCCTTTGCCCAGGCGATGCATCACGCAAACGCCCTGCGTCAGGAGCTCGACGACGCGCCCGAGGGATTGCGGATCTGGCGGCGCACGTATCGGTCCCAGTCCGTCGACCCCGCGGCGATGGAGCCCGACAACGGCAACGCCTGGTTCGATGCCGACAGCGGCACGCTGCACGTGGTCACCGCCACTCAGTCGCCCTACACCAGCGCCGGCCACATCGCGGAAATGGCGAAGGCGAGCCGGTTTCCGTTCGCCTCACTGTCCTTCTATCCGGGCTACACCGTCGGCTACGGCCAGAAGGAGCACCACGCGCATCCCTACTATGTTGCGATGGCCGCCCTCTACGGCGAGGGCAATCCGGTCCGCCTCGCACTCGACCGCTACGAGCACTTCCAGACCGCGCTCAAGCGGCACTCCTTTGACATCGAGGCGACTATCGCGCTCGACGAGGCCACCGGGCAATTCACGGCATTGACCGCCGACCTGGTCGGCAACGGCGGCGGCCTGATGAACTTCAGCCCGTCGGTCGGCACCGTCGCCGCCTCGGCGATGCAGTCGATCTATTATTTTCCAAACAGCGATCTGGCGGTGACGGTCAACGCCTCGCGCGCGGTGACGGCCGGGTCGATGCGCGGATATGGCACGCTCCAGTCGATGACCGCGACCGAAATGATGGTCGATGAGATTGCGCAGGATCTGGGGATCGACGCCATTGAGCTGCGACGGCGGAACGTGCTGAAGTCCGGGATGAAAAATACCCAGGGCGCGGTGCCCGCCGGAATGCTGAGGGCGGACGAGATACTTGCCGAGGCCGCGCAGGAGCCGCTCTGGACGCAGCGCGACGTCCGGAAGGCCGAGTACGAAGCTGCCAATCCGGGCACCCTCTACGGTGTCGGGTTCGCCTGCGTGCAGAAGGACTATGGCACCGGAGCCGAAGCGGCGCTGGTGCAGATGGAGCTCCGCCCCGACGGGCATATCCACATGCGGCACGTCGCGTCTGAGATCGGGTGCGGCTCGACCACCGCGCAGATGCTGGTCCCCGCCGAACATCTTGGCCGCCCCGCGGACACCGTCGATTTCGCCGTCGTCGACTGGCCGAGCCTGCCGCTCAACTCGACGGACGAACCCTACACGATGAGCCAGGAAGAGGAGGACCAGAAGGCAGAGGACCCGCACTGGGTCCCACGTATCACGTCGCCACGTTCCGCCTCGAACTCCGCCTACTATTTCTCCCATGCGACCAGCGAGGCGGCGAGACTGGTGTTCGATCTCGGGCTCTGGGACGCCGCGCTCTCGATCTGGCGCGAGGGGATTGGTGGTGGCCAGGCCGGCCCGCTGACGGTGCGGCGCGAGCAGGCCGAATGGCGGGACAGTCTGCTGGTTGCCTCCGGGATGGAACCGCTGTCGCTGGAGCGTCTGGCGGCACGGGCGCACGAGCTTGGCCTGGTGACCGGGGTGACGGTCCACACCTTCAACCGCTGGGCCTGGGCGACCGCCGAGTTCGAGGTCGACGGACAGCCGGTCAGCGGCGCGATCGACGCCCTCTCGGTCCGGTGGGGTGACGGCGCGCCGGCCGCCAAGACCACGGGGATGACCGATGCCGGCTACGCGTTCCAGCCGCGCCGGTCGGTGACTTATCCGCCCGTGCAGCGCAACAACGCCTCGGTCGTGTATTACGCGCCCGCGGCCGCTCTGGTCGAGGTGGCGGTAAATACCGGCAACGGCGAAGTCAGCATCCTGTCGCACAGGTCGTGGCTGGAGTGCGGCAGGATGATCGTTCCGGAGCTGGTATCCGGCCAGATCCAGGGCGGCACCGCGATGGGCATCGGCCACGCGCTCTACGAGGATCTGCCGCTCTACGAGGATGGGCCGGGCAACGGCACCTGGAACTTCAACCGCTACCGCCTGCCGCGGGCCGCAGATGTTGCCGTCTGGACGCAGAGCGAGCGGGTCCTGCCCCCGCTTTCCGAGTCCGATCCGCCCAAGGGCATTGCGGAGGTCGTGATGATCCCGGTGGTTGCAGCAACGGCGTGCGCCGTGCATCACGCCACCGGTCACCGGTTCTACGAGCTCCCGCTGAGCCCGGAGCGGATTCTGGAGGCGCTGGCATGACCGTATCCGTCAGCATGACCGTCAACGGCAACGCCGTCGGCCCGATCGCCATTCCCGACGACCTGATGATGCTCGAATTTCTTCAGGAGTATCTGAACCTCACCGGGACCCGCTTCGCCTGCGGTCAGGGCGTCTGCCGCGCCTGCACCATTCTGGTCGACGGCGAGGACGGGATCCGCGACGGCGCTGGCCTGCGTCACCGGTGCCGTCTGGTTCAACGGCCGCCGCGTCCGCACGGTCGAGGGACATGCGACCCGCGGCGACGACGGGGAAGTGACCGCGCTGTCGCCGGTCCAACTGGCGTTCCTCGACAATTTCTCGTTTCAGTGCAGCTATTGCACGCCCGGTTTCGTGAACGCCGGGACCGCACTTGTCGAGCGGCTGGAGCGGTCGCCGATCAGCCGCGACCAGGTCGAGGACGCAGTGCTGGAGGCGATGAACGGCAACATCTGCCGCTGCACCGGCTACGTGCGCTACCTGTCGGCGCTGCGCGACCTGATCCTCGAGACGCCCGGCCTCACGATCGCCGGAGATGCGTCGTGATCGTGCTGCTGCGCTGGCTCGTCGGGTTCGTCGTGCTGGGGCTGGTGCTGGGGATCGGCGCTGTGGCCGTCTATCTGTTTCTTCCAGGGCCCGGACCGACGCCCCGGGCGACAGTCGATTTCGCCGCGCTGGACGCTCGGGACCGCGAGGCGCTCGCGGCCCAGGGCGAGGCGGTCGCCCGCGCCGCCGACTGCGCGGCCTGCCACACGGCCGAGGGTGGTCCCGCTCTGGCCGGCGGACTGCCGCTCGAAAGCCCGCTGGGCCGCATCTACAGCACCAACATCACGCCGTCGGCCGATCATGGCATCGCCGACTGGACCGCTGACGATCTGTACTCGGCGATGGTCTGGGGCATCGCGCGCGGCGGAAAGCACCTCTACCCCGCAATGCCGTACCCGTCCTATCACGCGGTCACCCGCGCCGATGTCGATGCCCTCTGGGTCTGGCTGATGGCGCAACGCCCGGTCGATCTGCCGAACCGGCCCTCCGAGCTGCCGTTCCCATTCAACATCCGGCCGGCGATCGCGTTCTGGAATTTCCTCTTCCTGCCCGAGGCCACGTCCCTGTCGGACGCGCCCGCGGAGTCCGAGGAGTGGCGTCGCGGCCGCTACCTCGTGGATGTGCTGGGCCATTGCGGCGAATGCCATACGCCGCGAAACCTCGCCTACGCCAAGACCGACGAGCACCTTCAGGGGGGCGTCATCGAGGGTGCCACGGCACCGGACATCACCCCGTCTGCCCTGGCGGCCCGTGGCTTCACCCGTGAGGACCTCGCCGCGTTCCTGCGCACCGGGCTTTCGCCGCAGGGGGTAATGACCTTCAACATGTACCCGGTCCTCGAACATTCGAGCCCGCTACCTGTCGGACGAAGACCTCGCCGCCATGATCACCTACCTGATGGACGGCGCCGAGGCGCCCGCACCGGCCGTGGCTTCCCCGGGTTCCCTTCCCGGTCACCCGGGCGGGGCGCTCTACCTGGGCCTCTGTGCCGGCTGCCACGGCACGGATGGCGAGGGCTTGCCGCACGGTTCGGTTCCGATGGACACGAACACCACCGCGATGCTGGAAGACCCGCGCAACCTGGTGCGCATCATCGCTGAGGGCATCCCGGCGCGACGCCTCGCCCATGGGGAACGGATGCAGGAGATGCCGGGCTTTGCCGACCGGATGACGGCGGCGGAGGTGGTGGCGCTGACCAACTATCTGCGGGAGCGCTGGGGCCGCCAGCCGGGCGACGTCTCGGACGCGACCGTCGCCCGGATCCTGAGGAACAGTACTCCCGCCATTCATTGAGCGCTTCGACGGGTTGGACAGGCGGCGCTCAAGCGGCAGGGCGAACGTTCTGGTTGAGGTGCAGCGCGTGCTCCGGGTCCCATTCCGCGTTGAGCGTGGCAAGCCGACGATAGGAGGCCTCGTGGACCCGGGCCTCGCCTTCGTCGCTGACGAAGTTGACGTAGACCCCGCCGGCGGCGTGCGGCTTCATCGCCGCGAAGGTCTCGCGCGCCCATGTGAAGATTGCGTCGTCCGCCTCGGCATCCGGCCACCGGGCCTGGATGTTGAGCACCCACGCTGCGCCGCGGTGAGGATAGGGCGTGGCCGGGGAGGGCCGCCGCGCGATCTCGCCGCCGAGAGGCCGCTTGTCGGAGAAGATTCGGTCTCTCGGGCGTGGTGCAGCGCCAATGCACTCGGCCGGGCGCGAAGCCGTAGGCGACCAGGGCAGATGCCCCAAGCGGGAGACGGTCGTCGGAGCGAACCGGCGCCATGCGGGCCGGCGATCGGATACATGGTGCTCGCACGGCATTTCGTTGACGGCCCATTTGCTCCATGGTTTGGGATCGAGAGGAGGTGGTAGTCCGCTGGCTGCACACCTCCAAAGTTCGCCTGTCTGGATCGTCAACATGAGCCGCCTTACGCCCGAGGGCACCAAGATCATCTCGGAGATCGCCGCCCTTCATGGCGTCTCGCCCGACGCGGCGGAGACGCTGCTCGTCGCCGTCTCGAACGGGCACGGAACACAGGCCCAGTTCAGCCACCCCGAGCTCGGCGGGATGGGACAGTGGTCAGCCGGCGGCATGACAATGGTCGGCGATATGTTCAACCACGGGCTGAAGGCAAAGGTTGACGCGCTGTGTACGGAGTTGTCGCAGGTTCTGGTAAACGACCAAGTGTTCGCTCCGAATCCGCACGCTATGATGCCGCAAGGCCAGTCGAGCGGCACCAGCCTGTTCGTCGCGGGCTCCGGATCAGGTCACGGCGCTTGGCCTGCCGATCTCGGTACGCCCTCCTCGACCGGTGCCCAGAACGACATGCGCTACGCGATCTTTCCCGAGAGACGCCGCCTTGTCGTCGAGGTAGCCGGACGCCTGCAGGTCTTCGACACCGCAGATCATCGTATCTCCGGCGTTTCGCAGCAACAGAGCGGCGACCAGTCGCTGACGTTCGTCAGCCAGCACGGGCTGGTGAAAGTCGCGGACCTGACAAGAGTCGACCCAACTCCTGACGCGGGGCCGCCCTCGGCTGCAGCGCCGCCGGAGAAGCGACCTGGGACCACGGCTGCCGACGAAGCGCCCGCACCCGCGCCGCCGCGTGCTGCTTCTGCGCCCACCCGAACCGAACCGAGCTTCCCGGGTGACGTCCCCAGTCCGGCTCGCTCGTCCAGCGCGGACGAGATCATATCGCTCATCCAGAAACTCTCCGAACTCAAGGACAAGGGCATCCTGACGGAGGTCGAGTTCGAGGCCAAGAAGTCGGAGTTGCTCGCCAGGCTATAGCAGGTCTCGCTCCTCGTGACGCCACGCCACTCGCATTTCGAAGTGCCGAACGCGGCGTCTCCATCGCGCATGAATGAGCTTTCCACGATTGGGGGGCATCAGCCCACAGACCGGAGGTGCCTTTGTGCCGAGAACCAAGAAGCCACGCTGCCGGTCGCCGGCAAGCGACCTGCGGACGGTGGAGGGTCCGTGCACTGGTGGCGGCGCCATGATAGCCGCAAGCTGCGCTTCGCCGACCCTCACCGAGGCAACGTGCTTAGCAGGCGCAGCATTGTGGGATCGCCCCAAACCGGAGGTCTGAGTTCGCAGGGAGCCGCCGCAGCGCGGCGGAAATGGCAGCCATTCCTGAGAAGCGCAGCGACAGCCGGTGCAGGCGGACCGAGACGGCAGAACTTGCCGCCGCGCCGCTTCCGCGCCTTCCCACGGCCCGACAGAGATGCGATCACGTCCGCGGCGATCGAGCGCCTATGAAGCGCCAGTCACCCGCCAGATGACGTCGCCAACGTCATCCGCCATCAGGAGCGAACTCCTGTCCGGCCCGACCGTGACCCCGACCGGGCGTCCGAAGCAGACCTTCTCGTCCTCGGACAGGAAGCCCCACAGGATGTCTCTGGGTGGTCCCGCCGGCCGGCCATTTTTGAACGGCACGAAGATCAGCTTGTACCCGCTCAGGGTCGAGCGGTTCCACGAGCCGTGCTGGCCGATGACCATGCCGTCTGGGAATCCCGACAGCGTCCCCTCCGGCATCCAGCACAGCCCGAGCGACGCAGTGTGTCCGCCGAGCGCGTAGTCGGGCTTAATCGCGCGAGACACCAGCGCCGCATCCTGCTCGACCCGGTCGTCGACGATCTTGCCCCAGTAGCAGTAGGGCCAGCCATAGAAGCCGCCATCCCGCACCGAGGTCAGGTAGTCCGGCGGCGTTTCGTCCCCCAGGCCGTCGCGCTCGTTCACCACCGTCCAGAGGATGTTCGTCGTCGGCTCCCACGCCATGCCCACGGGGTTGCGCAGACCGCTGGCGAAGATGCGGGCGTTGCCGGAAGCGAGGTCGAGTTCCCAGATCGCCGCACGACCCTCTTCGGCCTCCATCCCGGCGTCGCCGATGTTGCTCAACGAACCGACGCCGGCATAGATCTTGGTTCGGTCGGACGAGACGAGCAGACTGCGCGTCCAGTGGCCGTGCGGCTTGAAGTCGACGAGCTTGCGGCCAGACGCATCGAGCCGCGTCGCACCGTCCTCATAGGGGAACGCCACGATGCCATCAGTGTTGCCGACGTAGAAGGTCCCGTCCATCAGCGCCATGCCGAACGGCTGGTTCTGCCCTTCAAGGAAAACCTCCCGGCGTTCCGCTACCCCGTCGCCGTCCGCGTCACGGAACAGGGTGATGCGGTTCGCGCTCTCGCCAATCGCGCGAGCGCGCCGCATCGTCGCCTGCGCCGCACGGTCGAACAGGGTCTTCGGAGCCCCGGGCTGCTCCTTGGACTCTGCCACGAGGACGTCGCCGTTCGGCAGAACCTCGATCCAGCGCGGATGATCGAGGTCCGCGGCGAACGCATTCACCGCCAACCCGGGCGCCGCTGTCGGAACCTGACCGGGTGACCAGCCTCGTGCCGTCGGCATCTTCAGGGTCATGATCCCCTGCTTCTTGGCGTCCGGGATCGTCGGACCCGTGCCGATCGCCGGCGCCGACGGCGCGTTCAAACGCCTCACGGCGACCATAGTGCCACCGACAAGAGCCGTCGCTCGTGCCATAAAGTCCATATCTTGCCCCGACTGTTACCCGCTATGGGCTCGACCGCGCTCACTCCAAGCTAGCGCCTGATTGCACGATCAGCGTCAAAGTGAAAGGTAAGCGCGCCGCTTGCGGCATAGCGGTGTCGGCTTGGCGGACCTCCGGCGCTGATCTCAGGCCAGACTGCAAACTTCTTTGGAAACGATGGCCGCGGTTGGCGGTCAGGCGGCGGCGTTTGCGGCGGGTTTGGCGAAGGCCCAGGGGAGCAGATCGTCGATGCGCGGCATGGGGTGACCGGCGGCGATCGCCTCGAGCACCGCCTTCGTGTAGCCGTGGGGCTCGACGCCGTTCACGCGGCAGGTCCCGATCAGGGAGGCGATGCGGGCCCAGGCTTCGGCGCCCTCGTCGTGGCCTGCGAAGAGCGCATTCTTTCGCGTGAGGGCATGGGGCCTGATCAGGTTCTCGACCCTGTTCGAGTCCAGCTCGACGCGGCCGTCCTGGAGGAAGACGCAGGGCGGCTCCCAGCTCTTGAGGATATAGCGGACGGCCTCGCCCATCTTGCTGGCGCCGGACAGGCGATCCTTCTGGGCGCGCAGCCATGCGCCGAGCGCGCCCGTCAGCGGCTTCGACCGCGCCTGGCGGGCGGCGTGACGCTTCTCGGGGCCGTGACCGCGGCTCTCCGCCTCGATGGCGTAGAGCGCGGCGACGCGCCGAAGCGCCTCCTCGGCCACGGGCGAGCCGGCCTTCGGCGTGGCATCGATCAGCTTGCGCCGCGCGTGCGACCAGCATCGGGCGAGCTCGAGCGGTCGGCCGCCCTCGCGGTCGTCCCTGGCGAGGCGCTTGTAGCCGGCATAGCGTTCTCGGGCTTACGCGGCGCCACTGGCGCCACGGTCCCTCGAACCTTGCAGGACGCCGTCGAAGCCTGTCAGCAACCGCTCGGCATGCGCACCGGCGCGGCCAGGGGCGTAGGAGAACACGACGATGCGCCATGTCGCGCCATCGGTCCGAGCGACAATGGCGCATGCGGGTCGCCGCCGCCCCAAGGACGATCGTCCCTGGCCATCGCCCAGAGGTAGCCGGTCTTGGTCTTGCCGCGGCCGGGGTCGAGCACCGGGATCGTGGTCTCGTCCATGTAGAGCTTGCCCAAGCGCTTCAGGAGTTCGGCCATCCGGTCGACGATCGGGCGCAGATGCCAGGCGGCGACGCCTACGCAGTCCGCCAAGGTCGAGCGATCCACCGTCACGCCGTGGCGGGCGAGGACGTGGCTCTGTCGGTACAACGGCATGTGCTCGGAGAACTTGGCGACCATGACGTGGGCGATCAGCGGTGAGCCATTGATGCGCCATTGATGGGGTGGATGGCTCCCGCTCCCGGCATCGCGATGTGCCACGGTGGGAGTTCTCAAACCGACCACCGAAGGGAGCCATCCATGGACCAGCCTATCATCATCGGCGTCGATCTGGCGAAGACCGTGTTCCAGGTGCACGGCGTGAGCGCGGACGGCACAGCCGTGCTGCGCAGGCAGCTGCGCCGCGGTCAAGTGCTGGCCTTCTTCTCGCGTCTCGATCCCTGCCTGGTCGGGATGGAAGCCTGCTCCGGTGCGCATCACTGGGCGCGCGAGCTCTCGGCGCTCGGCCACGAGGTGCGGCTCATGCCGGCGGCGTATGTGAAGCCGTATGTGAAGCGCGGCAAGACGGATCGGGCGGACGCGGAGGCCATCTGCGAAGCGGTTTCCCGACCGACGATGCGCTTCGTGCCGGTGAAGTCGGCAGACGCGCAGGCAGCGTTGCTCGACCACAAGGCACGGGACTTCCTCATCCGCCAGCAGACCCAGACCGTGAACACGATCCGTGCGCATCTCGCCGAGTTCGGGATCGTTGTCGCGAAGGGTATCCACAACGTCGACCGGCTGCTCGAAGCCGTGGAGCAGGTGCCCGAAGCGGCCCGGCCGGCGCTCGAGTTGCTGGCCGACCAGCTGCGCGACCTGCGCAACAGGATCGAGACGGTCACAAAGCGCGTCGAGGTCGCCCAGAAGACCGACCCGCTCGCCCGACGTCTCGCCACGATCCCCGGGCTCGGCCCGATCGCCTCGAGCGCCTTCGCCGTCACCACGCCGGATGTCGCGGCGTTCCGCTCCGCACGGGATTACTCTGCCTGGCTCGGGCTCACGCCGAAGCCCCATTCGAGCGGCGGCAAGGAGCGGCTCGGGCGGATCTCGAAGGCTGGAAACCGTTACCTGCGACGCCTGCTCTACCTCGGCGCCATGGCGCAGATCGCAGGCCGGCGCCGCGGACGACCCGGGACCGACTGGCTTTGGAAGATGCTGGAGAGAAAGCCTGTGAAGGTGGTGGCCATCGCCCTGGCCAACCGGATGGCGCGGGTCGTCTGGGCGCTCGTCAGGAGCGGCGAAAGCTACCGGGCAGCCCCGGTCTGACAGAACACGCCGGCGCAGATCGGCTCCGAGACGGTGAGGCGCGACGTGAGGTGATGGCGACAGGACGGCGAAACGGCAATCGGGACACCCTGTTCGAACCGAAGCACCTCCGAGTGCGTGCCATTGATCGGGACCCGAGCGCCGGCGGACTTCATCAGGGCGCGCAGCTGCCACGCTGCACATCAGACGCCGTACACATGGCCGCGACCGACCAGACCCAGCCACCGAACAGCGCCCTTGCCCCGCGGGAGCCATCCACACATGGTTCGAGCACAATGGCGAACGTCGGCAGACCGCCCTCGATCAGGTGCGCCGGCGCCGGCGCCTGGACGACGCCCGCCCGGCCTTTCGGGCAGGCGTAGCGCGGGCGGATCGTGACCAGAACGCGATACTGCGCAGGCACGACGTCGAAGCCGGTGCGCGCGGTCCTCGCCGATCCTGACCATCTCTCCGCAGCCGCAGGGGCAGAGCCTCGTCTCCGGTTCGATAACCCGCTCGATGCGCGGCAGGTCTGCCGGCAGCGCGCGATGCGGCTTCGGCCGCTTGGGTGCGTCCGCCGTCGCCGCCTTGTCGGCCGCGGGGCGCTTCTCGTGACCGGTCTTCGCCTCGGCGATGGCGGTCTCGTTCGCCATCGGGCTCGAACCGATGGCGCCTCAATGGCTCACCCTCGAGCGCCAGTGCAAGCTGGTCGGGATGGAGCTTCTCCGAGCGCGGGCCGAACCGGGCGCGGCGCATCTCGCGCAGGAGCGTCTCCAGCCGCGCCGCAGGCCATCTCCGCCTCGAGGTGGAGACGCGCTGCGCGCTCGGCGGCGAGTGCGCCGCACTCCGCCACGAGCGCTGCGTGCAACGCGGCGATCTGGGTGATGTCCGCGGCGGCGGGCATGGCCGCAGATTACCAGAGCCGATAGCACGGGCAATAGAAACGCATTAAGAGTCAGTGATTTGGAGCTATGCCGCCGTCTCCGGTGCCCGCACCCGCGACTGACCGCAGATCAACCGCTTCTCGTCGTCGCTCCACGACTTGCGCGTCCGACGCTCCGCCATCCCGAAAGCTCAATGGTGTCCACTATCTCGTCGTGGACACTATCGGGTGCCGTCTGCGCTCGTCAGAGCGGCAGGGCCGGACGCTTACTCGATCAGCGGATCAGCGAAATTTGAGACAAAAAAATGCCGCGTCCGTGGTTTCGGACGCGGCATCGATGCGACGTCAAATTGGATAGAGGTCAGTCGCCGAGCTTCTCGTCGAGCTCCCTCTTCTCCTGAACTGCGGGATCGTCTGTCCGCTGCTCCACCGGCTCTTCAAGCTCGTCGAGCTGGGCCGAGCCGATATCGTCGAACAGCTGCTCGATCTCGAACTCTGCCGCGGCTTCTTCCTCTGCGGCAAGCTCCTGGATCGACTTGCCCTGGGCCTGAAGCTCAGCCTCGTCTTGGCTGCGGGCCACGTTGAGCATGATGGTAACCTCCACCTCGGGGTGAAGGGTGACGGTCACCGGATGCAGGCCAAGCTCCTTGATCGGCCGGTCGAGCGACACCTGACGGCGGTCGAGCGAAACGCCCGCCTCGGTCGCGGCATCGGCGGCATCACGTGTGGAGACGGAGCCATAGAGCGCACCGCCGTCCGAGGCCTGACGAATGATGACGAACTGCTCGCCATCCAGCCGCGTGGCGAGCTTCTCGGCTTCCTTCTTGCCGTCGAGGTTTCGTGCCTCGAGCTGGGCCTTCTGGTCCTCGAACTTCGCGACGTTGCTTTCGGAGGCCCAGAGCGCCTTGCCTTGCGGCAGGAGGTAGTTGCGCGCATAGCCGTCCTTGACGGAGACGACCTCGCCCATCTGACCGAGCTTCGCGACGCGTTCCAAAAGGATCACTTGCATGTCGTCCTCCTCACTTCACGGCGTAGGGCAGGAGGGCGAGGAAGCGCGCCCGCTTGATCGCACGCGCAAGCTCGCGCTGCTTCTTCGAGCTGACCGCTGTGATGCGGCTCGGCACGATCTTGCCGCGTTCCGAGATGTAGCGCTGCAGCAGCCGCGTGTCCTTGTAGTCGATCTTCGGGGCATTCTCGCCCGAGAAGGGGCACACCTTGCGGCGGCGGAAGAAAGGTCTTGCTGCCATCGGTCTGTCCTCCTTAGCGGCGGCGGTCGCCACGATCGCCGCGATCGCGGTCGTCGCGCTTCTGCATCTGGATCGAGGGGCCTTCCTCGTGCTCGTCGACCTTGATGGTCATGACGCGCATCACGTCGTCATGGAGGCGCATAAGACGCTCCATCTCCTGCACGGCGGGCGCCGGGGCGTCGGTGCGCATGAAGGCGTAGTGGCCCTTGCGATTCTTGTTGATCTTGTAGGCCATCGTCTTGACGCCCCAGTACTCGGTATCGACGACCTTGCCGCCGTTGTCCGAAACTACGGTCCCGAAATGTTCGACGAGGCCCTCGGCCTGGGTGTTCGACAAATCCTGGCGCGAGATAAAGACATGCTCGTAAAGCGGCATGCGATCTCCTGATTTCAAGGGCGCACTTCAAAGGACGGGCCGACCCTTCCGCACCCGCCCACGAGAGGCTGCGCCGAGCTACGTGTCTGCGGAAGGACGCGGCCTTATACACGAAGCGTTCCGTGATGCAACCGCCCCGACCGGCAATCCGTCGGTCCCTGCGAGAGCAACGCGTGTACGAGGGCAGAACCACCACCTCGCACAAACGCGCGACGCTCAAAGGCATCCGGACCGCTGCACTCAAGCTGGCTGAGGGGCAACATTGGCAATTCGGGCGCTCGCTCTCGTAGCCGCCGATAGCTGCCGCAGACAAGGGTGTCGGTCAGCGAGCACATCTTCCGTGGAGTCGCGAGCATCCACACACCTGGTAAGGCTTGGCCTGCCGGGGCGGCCTTTTCTTTTAGCTGCGCTCCGGGCAATGCTGGGACGCTTGGCGGAGGGCGCGACGGTGGCGGGCATCAGGTTCTTGATCGCGCCGGATGAGTTTGACGAGTGGGAGTTCATCCACGGCCTTCTGATGCGCTCCTTCGCCTACATGGAGGGGCGGATCGACCCGCCGTCTTCGCTATCGAGGGTGAGCGCGCGGGATCTCGAGGCGCTTGCCCGCAACGACCGGGCGATCGTCGCTGTGGCCGAAGGACCGGTCGGCTGCGCGTTCCTGCGCGACGATGGGGAACGCATCTACTGCAGCAAGCTCGCCGTCGACCCGGCTTTTAGGCGCCGTGGTATCCTGCGCGCGATGCTCGACGCTGCGGACGAATATTCGGCGCAACTGGGACGAAAGGGGCTGGAACTCCAGACACGGGTTGAGCTCACCGAAAACCATGCGGCCTTCGAGCGCCTAGGGTTCGTCGAGGCGGGGCGGACGTGCCACCCAGGCTACGACCGCCCTACGAGCATCACCTACCGTCGTGACCGAAACCTCGCCGCACGGTCCTAGCTCGCTGCCGCGCCTCGAGCGAGACGTTCAACAAATCGGCGAAATCTACCGCCGCCGCGTCCTCGTAGGCTGCGCCGACAACCGTTGGCTGCGGCATCGTCGGGGTCCGGCTTCGTCGCCGCGTGGCCCTGCGCGTCGCAGGTGCGCTGAAGCACACGCTCGTCAGTCGCGACGGCACTCGTCTTGGTGATGGTCCCGTATTTCGTCTGTGCATGGACAAGAGCCATCGCGGTCGCTCCCGACGCTGGACGCGCCAAATGCCGCTTCTGCGCAAGAGATGCGTGCGTCGATGCGTTGCGCCAGCGGGATCCGCACGCTAAGCACCTCGGCGAATCAGGGAGGAGCGCATGTCGCGCGCATATGTGTTTCCAGGACAAGGGGCGCAAAGCGTCGGAATGGGCCGCGAACTTGCCGCCGCCTATCCGGCCGCGAGTGCGGTGTTCGAGGAAGTCGATGACGCTCTGAGTGAGAACCTTTCGAACCTGATCTGGGACGGCGACATTGAAGAACTGACGCTGACGGCGAACGCGCAGCCGGCGCTGATGGCGGTTTCGCTCGCCGCGCTTCGCGCCCTCGAAGGGGAGGGTGTTCCGGCTCCCGACTTCGTCGCGGGACATTCCCTTGGCGAGTACAGCGCGCTTGCCGCGGCCGGTTCGCTGGGGGTGGCAGACACCGCAAGGCTCTTGCGGCTGCGCGGGCGGGCGATGCAGGAGGCGGTACCGGTCGGAGTGGGCGCGATGGCCGCGATACTGGGGCTCGATCTCGAGGCCGTCAGCATAGTCGCTGCGGAGGCCGCCGGGTCGGAGGTATGCCAAGCGGCGAACGACAACGATCCGGCGCAGGTGGTCGTGTCAGGGCACAAGGCTGCGGTCGAGCGCGCGGTGGACCTGGCCAAGTCGCGCGGCGCGAAGCGTGCGGTCATGCTGCCGGTCTCGGCACCGTTCCACTGCGCGCTGATGCAGCCGGCCGCGGAGCGGATGCGAGCCGCGCTATCGGAAGTTGCGATCTTGCCTCCGGCCGCGCCGCTCGTCAGCAACGTGTCCGCTCAGGGCGAGACGGATCCGGAGAGGATACGCGACCTCCTCGTCCGACAGGTCACCTCTTCCGTGCGCTGGAGGGAGAGCGTTACCTGGATGTCGCAGAAGGGGACGACGACATTTTGGGAGGTCGGTGCAGGCAAGGCCCTCTCGGGGATGGTCCGCCGGATCGTTCGTGACGCTGAGACTCGCGCGATTTCGACCCCCTCCGATGTTGCAACCGTCTCGCGGGAGACTGCCTGATGGGAGATTTCGAGGGGCGGTGCGCGCTGGTCACAGGTGCGTCGGGCGGTATCGGAGGAGCAATTGCCCGCAGGTTGCATGCTGGCGGTGCTTCGGTCGCGCTCTCCGGAACGCGCCAAGGTCCACTGACTGACCTTGCGGCGGAACTGGGCGACGGTGCACATGTCCTGCCTTGCGACTTGTCGGACAGCAGCGCGGTGGCCGAGTTGCCGAAGCAGGCCGCCGAAGCGATGGGCAGCGTCTCGATCCTCGTGAACAATGCCGGCCTCACGCGCGACCAGTTGATGATGCGCCTCTCGGATGACGACTGGGACGCGGTCCTCCGCGTCAACCTGACGGCCGCAATGCAGCTCAGCCGCGGCGTCCTGAGAGGAATGATGAAGGCGCGCTGGGGCAGGATCGTCAACATCACCTCCGTCGTCGGCGCGACGGGGAACCCTGGCCAGGCCAACTACGCAGCGGCAAAGGCAGGCGTCGTCGGAATGTCGAAGAGCATCGCCCTTGAGGTTGCGAGCCGAGGGATCACGGTGAACTGCGTCGCGCCGGGCTTTATCGGAACCGCGATGACAGACAAGCTCGGCGACGCACAGCGAGAAACGATACTGGCGTCGATACCGATGGGCCGTATCGGCGAACCTGCCGAGGTCGCAGGCGCCGTCGCGTATCTGTGCAGCAACGAAGCGTCGTACGTCACCGGTGCAGTGCTGCACTTGAATGGAGGCATGGCGATGCCTTGAACGGTGGGGTGATTGAGTTTGCGCTCTTTGAGCGATGTGATATAGGCGGCGGACCCTGCGATCTGTGGTGCGGCATGGACCTAAAAATTCAAGTGAATGCGGCGCCTTAGAGGAGCCGACAGGATCAGGGACGAGGACAGCGGGCGAAGATCCCGGTCAATGTGAGGACAAGACATGAGCGACATCGAAGATCGCGTGCGCAAGATCGTGGTCGAGCATCTGGGCGTCGAGGAGGAGAAGGTCACCGACAGCGCGTCATTCATCGACGATCTCGGTGCGGACAGCCTGGACACGGTTGAACTCGTCATGGCCTTCGAGGAGGAGTTCGGCATCGAAATTCCCGACGACGCGGCCGAGACGATCCAGACTTTCGGTGACGCCGTGAAGTTCATCAAGGAAGCTCAATAGCTTCAGGATCCGCCGCTACGGACGGCGTCCTTAGGGGCGCCGTTTTGCTTTGCTGTGCCGGGCGGTCAGATTGCGCGCGTCAAATGTGGCGTGTATCAGGTGGCCGGAGAATATCGGGCGAGCAGGACGAGCGACATGAGGCGAGTGGTTGTAACCGGTCTTGGGATGGTTTCGCCTCTGGCTTGCGGGGTGGAGCCGACCTGGCGCCGCCTCTTGGCCGGAGAGTCCGGTGCCGGGACGATCCAGCGCTTCGATGCCAGCCATCTTGCGACGACCTATGCGTGCGAAGTTCCCCGCGACGAGAACGTGGAGGACGCATTTCATGCGGATGACTGGTTGGCGCCCAAGGACCAGCGCAAGGTCGACGACTTCATCCTCTACGGCGTGGCGGCGGCAGAGCAGGCACTTCGCGATGCAGACTGGATGCCGGAGGAAGAGGACGAGCGGCTGCGCACCGGCGTCATGATCGGTTCCGGCATTGGCGGACTGTCCACGATCGCCGACACAGCTTATTTGATCCGCGACAAGGGCGCGCGGAAGGTCTCTCCCTTCTTCATTCCAGGCTCACTGATCAACCTGATCTCAGGGCAAGTCTCGATTCGCTACGGCTTTAAGGGACCGAACCACGCGGTCGTGACGGCGTGCTCGACAGGAGCGCATGCGATCGGTGACGCGGCTCGTCTGATCATGCTGGGCGATGCAGACGTGATGGTCGCCGGTGGGGCCGAGGCTGCGATCTGCGAGATTGGAATCGCCGGCTTCAACGCGTGCAAGGCGCTGTCGACGAAGCGCGGGAATGCGCCCGAGACCGCGAGCCGCCCCTATGACGTCGGTCGAGACGGCTTCGTCATGGGCGAGGGCGCAGGCGTGGTCGTGCTGGAGGAATTCGAGCACGCGAAGGCGCGGGGCGCGCACATCTATGCCGAAGTGAAGGGCTATGGCCTCTCGGGTGACGCGTATCACATCACGGCTCCTTCCGAGAATGGCGAGGGTGGCGAGCGGGCGATGCGTGCGGCGCTGAGGAATGCAGGGCTTCAGCCGGAGTCCATTGACTACGTCAACGCGCACGGCACCTCGACGATGGCGGATACAATCGAGCTCGGCGCTGTGGAGCGTTTGCTTGGCGATGCCGCGGAGCGCGCGACGATGTCTTCGACGAAGTCGTCCATAGGACATCTGCTGGGCGCGGCTGGTGCCGTAGAGGCGATCTTCTGCGTGCTCGCGATCCGCGACAATGTAGCTCCTCCCACCATCAATCTTGACGAGCCGGCGGTGCAGCCAAAGCTGGATCTGGCGCCGAACGGGAAGCGAGAGCGGAACATCGATGTGGCGCTCAGCAACTCCTTCGGTTTCGGTGGGACGAACGCCTGCCTGCTCCTTACTCGGGTCGACGCGTGATGTGGAGGCATGTCGCCTCGAACGCATTGTCGCTTTTCGTTGTCCTTCTTGTTCTTCTGGCGGGGCTCATTGCGTGGGGGCGCAGCCAATATGTCGAGCCGGGGCCATTGGCGCAGGCGATTTGCCTGCGCGTCGAGAGCGGCTCGACCATGCGAAGGGTCTCTGAAGACCTTGGCGAGCAAGGCGCCGTCAGCCAGCCTGTCATCATGCGTGTCGGCGCAGACTACTCAGACAAGTCACAGGAGTTGAAAGCCGGGAGCTTCCTCGTTCCGGAAGCGGCATCAATGGCGGAGATCGTCGATATCGTCACGCGTGGCGGCCAGAGCACCTGTGGTACCGAGATAGTCTACCGGATTGGTGTCAACGGTGGGACGACACAAGTGCGGGAGTTGGACGTGGCGACTGGGCGCTTTATCGAGGTCGCTGAATACGACCCCGCTGAGGAAGATGCTCCGGAAGAGTACACCAAGGCACGCGGTGAGACGGATACAAGGTACCGGCTGGCGGCAGCCGAGGGCGTTACGAGTTGGCAGATCGTCAATGCACTTCAGGCCGTTGACTTCATGACTGGCGAGGTCACCGAAATACCGGCCGAGGGCAGCCTCGCTCCTGAAAGCTACGAAGTGAGCCCCGGCGATGACCGTTCGGACCTGATAGATCGCATGGTGGCGTTGCAATCTAGTCGTCTCGAGGCCGCTTGGGACGCGCGAGCATCGGACCTTCCGATCGAGACTCCAGAGGAGGCGCTGGTCCTTGCCTCGATCATAGAGAAGGAGACAGGCGTTCCTGAGGAACGGCAGCAAGTCGCTTCGGTGTTTATCAATCGTTTGAGACAGGGCATGCGGCTACAGACCGACCCAACGGTGATCTACGGGATTACCGGCGGCGAAGGGGTTCTGGGTCGCGGGCTGCGGCGGAGTGAGCTGGACGCGGCGACGCCGTACAACACATACGTCATCGGTGGTCTTCCACCGACGCCGATCGCGAACCCTGGTTTGGCGAGCCTTCAGGCGGCGACGAATCCGGGGACCACCGACTACCTTTATTTTGTTGCCGACGGCAGTGGTGGTCACGCGTTCGCAACTAACCTGGACGATCACAATCGGAACGTTGCGAGGTGGCGAGAAATCGAGAGTGAGAACGCTGGACAGTAGAAAGGCGCAACCCTACCGATACTTCTTGACTGACCGCACGGCCGCAAGTATAAAACAAACAAGATAGCAGAACTGGGCGCAGCGGCCCGGGCGAGAGCCCGAGGCCGTTTTTTCGTGTCTGGTTCTTCCTTCCAGCAGGTCGACTGAAAATGCAGCCAAACCCCGAGATCGAAATCGCGGGGTCTGCGTCGGATATCCTGAAACAGACCGAGGCACATTATGCGCGCGCGATCGCTGCGCTCGACGAACTTGTGAGACGTGTCGAGCGGGGCGACATCATTCCGAAGACAGACGCGCAGCAGACAGCAACGGATTTGCGAAAGGCGATGCAGACCTTCTTTGACGAAAGGAAAAAAGTTGAGGAACAGTTTCGACGGGACACCGGCGTCGTACACGCCGTCGCCCTCGACTTTGACCGAGCTCGCGCTGAGATCGGGAGCCGCTTGGCTCGCCTCCGAGGGGCTTGAGGCTCAAGACGCGTTCTTGGACAGTCTGGAAGAGAACGAGCTGATGGCGCTGCCGTATCTCTTCGAATTCTGGGCGCTGCCGCACCAGCTACCGCCCTACGGAGAATGGTTCACTTGGATCATCATGGGTGGGCGAGGCGCAGGCAAGACTCGCGCCGGAGCCGAGTGGGTCCGCTCCATGGTCGAGGGGTCAAAGCCGCTCGATATCGGCAAGGCTCGACGGTTTGCGCTTGTCGGTGAGACAATCGACCAGGTGCGCGAAGTCATGATCTTCGGCGACAGCGGGATTCTCGCATGCTCGCCGCCGGACCGCCGTCCGATCTGGGAGGCGAGCCGCAGGCGGCTCTTATGGCCTAATGGAGCTACAGCTCAGGTCTTTTCCGCGCACGATCCGGAGAGTCTGCGAGGTCCGCAGTTCGACGCGGCCTGGGCAGATGAACTCGCCAAGTGGAAGAAGGCCGAAGAAACCTGGAACATGCTGCAGTTCGGCATGCGACTTGGAGAGAACCCTCGGCAATGCGTGACCACGACTCCACGAAATACGGCAGTGCTGAAAGAGATCCTAGGGAACCCGTCGACCGTCCTGACGCATGCCTCGACGGACGCGAACAAGGCAAACCTGGCCGCGAGTTTCCTGAGAGAGGTCAAAACTCGGTATGCCGGCACTCGGCTCGGTCGTCAGGAACTGGAAGGTGTTCTGCTCGACGATGCCGAGGGAGCCCTTTGGACGACGGCGATGCTCGAGGAGCTGCGCTTGGATGAGCCGGGCGAGATGACTCGCGTCGTCGTGGCCGTCGATCCCCCGGTGACCGGCCACGCCGGGTCTGACGCATGCGGGATCGTCGTGGCTGGCGCCAGAACCGAAGGATCACCACAGGAGTGGCGGGCAGTCGTTCTAGAGGATGCCAGCGTAAAGGCATCTTCGCCCACGGCATGGGCACAGGCTGCGGTGGATGCGTTCTTTCGACATGGTGCAGACCGCCTTGTTGCCGAGGTCAATCAGGGCGGCGAGTTGGTCGAATCCGTGGTGCGCCAGATCGATGCGATGATCCCGTATCGAGGCGTGCGCGCGTCGCGCGGAAAGTTTGCTCGGGCAGAGCCGGTCGCCGCTTTGTACGAGCAGGGGCGCGTAAGGCACCTGAAGGGACTGGGGGAACTCGAGGACCAGATGTGTCGAATGACAGCGACCGGCTACGAAGGGAAGGGGAGTCCTGACCGAGTCGATGCTCTGGTTTGGGCTATCCATGACCTGATGATTGAGCCGGCGATGCACTACCGGCGCCCGCGCGTCCGGATGCTCTGAGTCGGCAAGGCAATCCTGCGCGTCGCACCAATACTGGCGGCGCTCTTACGGAAAAACTGAAACTGCGAGACGCGGAGCGAACGCCCATGTTTGACCTCCTTCGCCGGAAGGCCGCCGTGCCTGTCGAGACGAAGAAATCGGCCACGGGGCCGGTCATTGCCTTTCAGAACTTCGGGAGGATGGCATGGAGCCCGCGGGACGTCGCCTCTCTCACACGGAGCGGGTTCATCGGGAATCCCGTTGGATACCGGTCCGTGAAGCTGATCGCCGAGGCAGCGGCGGCATTGCCGCTCATTCTGCAAGATGGGGACCGGAGGTATGAAGATCATCCGCTCCTGACTCTCATAAGGCGGCCGAATGCGGCGCAGGGAAGGGCGGAACTGTTCGAGGCACTCTACGGCCAGCTTCTTCTGACGGGGGACGGGTACCTCGAGGCGGTGACGCTCGAAACTCGCATTCCAGTCGAGTTGCACGTGCTCAGATCAGACCGGATGAGCATCGTTCCGGGCGAAGACGGCTGGCCAATGGCCTACGAGTACCACGTTGGATCGCGCAAGCACCGTTTCGATGTCGTAGACGGCCCATCGCCGGTTTGTCACATCCGCAGCTTCCATCCGCAGAATGACCACTATGGGCTATCGGCATTTCAAGCCGCTGCGTTAGCCATAGAAGTCCACAATTCTGCTTCACGGTGGTCCAAGGCGCTGCTCGAGAACGCGGCGCGGCCGTCGGGCGCAATCGTCTATTCCGGCTCGGACGGTCAGGGAACCCTGAGTCACGAGCAGTACGAGCGTCTGTTGGAGGAGTTGCAGACACAGCACCAGGGCGCGGTGAACGCCGGCCGCCCGATGCTGCTCGAGGGTGGGCTCGACTGGAAACCGATGGGTTTTTCCCCTTCGGACATGGAATTTCAGAAAACGAAGGAGTTGGCGGCGCGGGAGATAGCCTTGGCCTTCGGTGTTCCTCCGATGCTGCTGGGGATACCCGGGGATGCCACCTACTCGAACTACCAAGAGGCGAATCGCGCCTTCTACCGTTTGACGGTGCTGCCACTTGCACAAAGGGTCGCGGCATCGGTGTCGCACTGGTTGGGCGAGCATTTTGGCGATCAGGTGGAGCTACGCCCGGACCTGGACCAAGTGCCTGCTCTCGCAGCGGAACGCGATGCACAGTGGAAGAGGGTCGCGGACGCCGACTTTCTTACGGATGCGGAGAAGCGAGCTTTGCTCGGCTTGCCGCGTATGGCGGAAGAAGACGACCAGTCAAGCGAGAGGGATGACCAGAAATGATCGGAGCGCCGGGATTAGAGCGAAAGTTCTGCGAGACAGATAGGGAACTGACCGTCGTCAACGGCACCCGGATTGAGGGTTACGCTTCGCTCTTCGATCGCGCTGACAACGGCGGCGACGTAGTCTCGAAAGGGGCCTACGCGAGATGCCTTGCCGAGCTTGCTCGTTCGGGCCGAACGATCAAGATGCTATGGCAGCACGAGCCCCGGGAGCCGATCGGCGTCTGGGACGAAGTGGTCGAAGACGATGTCGGGCTCTATGTCCGCGGCCGCCTTCTGGCCGAGATCGCTCGTGCGAGAGAAGCCGCAGCGCTCATAGAGGCTGGTGCGATCGACGGTCTGTCGATCGGATATCGCACTCGCCGGTCCATCCGTGACAGGAATGGACGTCGTTGCCTATCCGAGCTCGAGCTCTGGGAAGTGTCGCTCGTGACGTTCCCGATGCTTGCCGATGCCAGAGTAGACGCCAAACGGGAGGATGCACTGCACGACCTGGCTTTGGCCATTGACGATGCTCGCCAGCTAATCGCCGACATCTGATCCGGCGGATCGACAAACTCAAGACAGGACAAGAGCAATGGAGCACCCCGAGACGAAGTCTCGGGCGGGGACAGATTTGTCCTCGTCGGCCGGTCAGGCCGCCGAGGTCAAGCAGGCCCTCGCCCGCCTCGTGAACGACATCTCCCAAAAACTGCAAGCACAGGAAGAGCGACTGACCATGCTGGATCGCAAATCGATCGTTGCCCGCCGCCCCGCGCTATCGACCGCGGCGGAGCAGGACGCTCCGCATCAGATGGCGTTTGAGGCCTATGTCCGCCTCGGTGACGACGACGGTCTTCGGACACTGCCGCTGGAGGGCAAGGCAATGTCGACGGCTATCGCATCTGACGGTGGCTACCTTGTTGATCCACAGACATCAGACACGATCCGCTCGGTGCTTCGCAGCTCGTCCTCGATCCGGCGCATTGCCAACGTGGTGACGGTCGACGCTGTGGCCTACGACGTTCTTGTCGACTTTGCAGACATGGGTTCAGGCTGGGCCACAGAGACAGGCGCGTTGCCTGAGACGGACACTCCCGCGGTCGAGCGGATCTCGATCCCGCTGCACGAACTCAGCGCATTGCCAAAAGCGTCGCAACGCCTGCTCGACGACGCGGCCTTCGACATTGAGGCATGGCTGGCCGAGCGCATCGGTGAGAAATTTGCCCGGGCGGAAGCGGCTGCGTTCATCCTCGGCGATGGGATTGAGAAGCCCACCGGATTTCTGCATCATCCCACGGTACCCAACGACAGCTGGGCCTGGAAGGCTCTCGGTTACATCACTACCGGCGCGGCTGGAAGCTTTGGCGCGGATGCAGGGGATACCATCGTCGACCTCGTGTACTGCCTCGGCGCGCGCTATCGGTCCAATGGTGCGTTCGTGATGAATTCCAAGACGACAGGGGCGGTCCGCAAGCTCAAGGACGCGGATGGGCGTTTTCTTTGGTCTGATGGATTGCAGGCAGGCGAGCCGGCGCGTCTGATGGGATATCCGGTCGTCGTCGCCGAGGACATGCCCGACTACGACACTGACGGCGCCTTGGCGATCGCCTTCGGCGATTTCGCCGCTGGATACACGATCGCCGAGCGACCCGACCTGAGGATCCTCCGCGATCCCTTCTCGGCCAAGCCACACGTTCTCTTCTACGCGACGAAACGCGTCGGCGGCGACGTCAGCGACTTTGCGGCGATCAAGCTCCTGAGGTTCGCCGCCAGCTAAGCCAGGTTCGCGCGGCGACGCTTTCCGCCGGCCCACCTGACCCGCGAAGGGGCCGCAGGTCGCTGCGTGGGAAGCTCAGAAAACTTCGGAGTGCGAGGCGATGATGCTGACAGAGAGGACGACGGTCCCGCCAGAGGCGCTGCCGATCGGGGAATTTCGGAACCACCTGCGGCTGGGAACTGGCTTCGCCGACGACTCGGTTCAGGACGACTTGTTGGAGGGGACGATCAGGGCCGCAATCGCCGCGGTCGAAGCTCGCACCGGCAAGTCGCTTCTTATCAGGAGCTTCACGTGGTCGGTCACTGCCTGGCGCGACCTGTCCCGGAACACGCTGCCAGTGGCGCCGGTCGTTGCGGTACACAGAATGTCCATAGTGGATCGGTTCGGCGGGGAGACTGTCATCGATCCAGCGCGCTACGCGCTGGAGCGCGACGCTCACAGGCCCCGCATTGCAGCTACCTCGCTGTTTCTTCCATCGATCCCGATTGGCGGAAGCGCCGAGATACAATTCGATGCGGGTTATTCGGATAATTGGGATGGGCTGCCCGCAGACCTCGCTCGAGCAGTCTTCCTTCTAGCTGCGGAGTATTACGAGCATCGCGCCGACAACGCCCGATCGGGTCAGCCAATTCCGTACGGCGTGGCAGCACTTCTCGACCGCTACCGCAATGTACGACTTTTCGGTGGCGCGGCATGAAAGAGATCGACCTTTCCCGGAAGCTGATCCTCGAAGAGCCGCAGAGGCTGCCCGACGGAGCTGGCGGATTCTCTGAGGTTTGGGTGGCTCTAGGCGTGGTCTGGGCAGACGTCAGAGCGGGTGCGGGCCGGGAAAGGGAGTTCGCCGGCCTCTCCACTTTGTCGACGGTTCCCTATCGCATCACGGTCCGAGCTGCGCCGCAAGACGCTCCGTCGCGTCCAAGACCCGATCAGAGGTTTAGGGAGGGCAGGCGCATTTTTCGTATCCTCGCAGTCACTGAGCGCGATCCAAAGGGCAGGTATCTAGAGTGCTTCGCGCGGGAGGACGTTTCCGCATGACTTATGCTCTAGCGCCGAAGCTCCAGAAAGCGGTGTATCAAGCCTTGGTCGCTGATACAGCTTTAAAAGCTCGGATTGGTGACGCGATCTACGACGCGGTTCCCGCGGGCCAGACACCATCAACGTACATCAGCCTTGGTCCGGAGGACGTTCGCGACTGGTCGGACAAGTCCGCTTTCGGCGCCCGCCACGATTTCACGATAAGCGTCGTAACCGAGGCGGCGGGCTTTCAGGTCGCGAAGTCGATTGCCGCTGACGTTGCAGATGCTCTTGTCGATGCCAGCCTGCGTCTCGAACGCGGGACGCTCGTCTCACTCACCTTTCGACGCGGGCGTGCGGTGAGGCTGGAGGATGGAGCGATCCGGCGAATCGACCTGAGCTTCCGCGCTCTGGTTGCCGACGACTGACCGCAAACAAGACCGGAGAGACCGCATGGTTGCCCAGAAAGGCAAGGATCTTCTGATTAAGCTCGACACGAGTGGCGTTGGCGATTTCGAGACAGTCGCCGGATTGCGGGCCACCAGGATCAGCTTTAATGCTGAGTCCGTCGACGTCACGACGCTTGACAGCACGGGTCAATGGCGAGAGCTGCTGAACGGAGCAGGGGTGAAGTCCGCCGCGATATCGGGATCGGGCATCTTCAAGGATTCCGCGACGGATGAGCGGGCGCGCCAGGTATTTTTCGACGGCGAGACTCCGGCTTGGCAGGTGATCATCCCAGACTTTGGAGTTGTTGAGGGAGCATTTCAGCTCACTTCAATCGAGTATGCCGGCGACTACAATGGCGAGGCTACATATGAACTTGCGATGGCGTCGGCTGGCGTTCTCGCGTTCACCGCCCTCTGATGGCCAATCCGTGGGCCGGAGAGGTGGAGCTGACGCTCGATGGCGAACCTCACAAGCTGAAACTCACGCTAGGCGCGCTGGCCGAACTTGAAGCGGCGATGCAAGCCGATAGCCTCATCGAACTCGTCTCTAGGTTTGAGGAAGAGAGGTTCTCGTCCCGTGATGTCGTCGCCCTAATCGTAGCTGGCCTGAGGGGTGGAGGCTGGCGGGGAACCGCTCGCGACCTGCTTTCCGTCGAAATCGAGGGCGGGCCGGTCGAAGCATCAAAGGCAGCGGGACGCTTGCTGGTCCTAGCTTTCGCAGTTCCAGAATGAGCTCGCTCGACTGGCCGTCTCTCTTGCGAGTTGGACTGATAGAGTTGCGTATCCGGCCAGAGGACTTCTGGCGGCTGACCCCTGTCGAATTTCTTACGCTTCTTGGTCGATCCGAGAAACATGACTCTACGACGCGGGAGGGCTTCGAGCGCCTTGCGCGCGAATTTCCCGACGAACGGAAAACCAGATGATTGAGATGGACCGAACGGATGCGTTCGAGGAACAGGTCACCGCATTGGAAAGTGCGATGGTGGGTGCAAGAGACGTAGCCGCTGGCTTGAGCGGTGAACTGGAGCGGGCCAACTCGGCGATCGCGACCACGAACAATGAAGTGAAAGGCCTTTCGGCGGGCCTATCGAGGAATCTTTCGCGTGCCTTCAAGGGCGTGGTGTTCGATGGACAGAGATTGTCCGATGCCCTTGCGCGTGTCGGTCGCTCGATGGTCAATTCCGCGTTCTCCGCTGCAATGAGGCCGATCTCCAATCAATTCAGCGGGCTTGTCACGACCGGGGTCCAGAACCTTGTGGCTGGCGCGCTGCCCTTCGTGAAGGGTGGTGTGCCGATGGGTGGCCGTGTCTCCGCTTTTGCCGCGGGTGGCATTGTCGGGAAACCTACGATGTTCCCCATGCGCGGCGGCTCGGGATTGATGGGCGAGGCAGGTCCCGAGGCCATTCTTCCGTTGGGGAGGGGATCGGACGGCAGGCTCGGCGTGCGCTCACAAAGTACGATGAGCCCCATCAATGTGGTCTTCAATGTCACGACACCGGATGTCGCGAGCTTCCAAAGATCACAAAGCCAATTCGCCGCGCAGATGAGTCGCGCTCTCGGTCGTGGTGACCGCAATCGCTGAGGAAACGATGGGATTTCACGAGATCAGGTTTCCCGTTGCATTGAGCTTTGGCTCTTCGGGTGGCCCCGAGCGGCGAACAGAGATCGTCACGCTGGCCAATGGTTTTGAGGAGCGAAACACGCCGTGGGAGCATTCACGGCGTCGGTACGACGCGGGAACCGGTCTGCAATCGCTGACCGACCTTCACGCCGTGACGGCGTTCTTCGAAGCGCGGCGTGGCAGACTGCACGGATTTCGATGGAAGGATTGGGCCGATTTCTTGACAAGCGCGCATGGACAGCAGCCTCACGCCGGAGATCAACGCATCGGCAGTGGGAACGGCCAGACTCGCACGTTTCAGCTGATTAAGACCTACGGGGATGGAGCCGCTGCCTATTCACGGCCCGTTCGGAAGCCCGTAGAAGGCAGCGTCAAGGTCGCGCTCGACGGTGTCGAGATCTCCGCGGGCTGGACTGTGGATACCGCTTCCGGGCAGCTCATATTCGATGCAGCGCCCGGAGCAGGCGTCGTGCTCACCGCAGGTTTTGCCTTCGACGTTCCCGTCCGTTTTGACACCGATCATCTGGCAGTTTCGGTAGAGAGCTTTCGTGCGGGCCAAGTGCCTTCGATCCCGATCGTGGAGGTCCGGCAGTGACATTGTTCGATCATCTTGCCACTATGACAACGACGGTGTGTCGGTGCTGGGCTGTCCGCCGGGAAGATGGCGTGGCGCTCGGGTTTACTGACCACGACGTGAACTTGAGCTTCGAGGGTGTCCTTTTCCGGGCCGACACGGGCATGACGGCGCGCGCATTCCAGCAAAGCACCGGACTGTCAGTGGACAACACCGAGGCAGTTGGAGCCCTTTCTGATGACGCGATCCGCGAAGCGGATGTGGTGGCTGGGCGGTTCGATGACGCAATCGTCGAGTTGTGGCTCGTCAATTGGTGCAATCCCGCGGAAAGGAGCCTCCGGTTCTCTGGTACGATTGGCGAAATCTCGCGGACGGGGGAGAGTTTCCGCGCGGAACTGCGGGGGTTGACCGAGGGCCTGAACAAGCCGCAGGGCATGATCTACCAACGCACGTGCTCTGCCGTCCTCGGTGACCACCGGTGTCGTGTTGACCTCTCGCAACCGCACTTCCGGGCGGACCTCGCGATTGAGCAAGTAAGCGGCGGGAAGACGTTCTCGTTCTTGATTTTTCCTGGCTTTCCCGCCGGCTGGTTCGAGCGAGGCACGCTGACCGTTTTGACTGGCGAGGGCGCCGGATTGAGCGCCCATGTCAAGGTCGACCGGACCGCGGGCGCTGGTCGCCGCATGGTGCTCTGGGAGGCGATCCAGGCTGAACTGCATCCTGGGGACACGGTTCGGATCACTGCCGGCTGCGACAAGCGGGCCGAAACCTGCAAGGCGAAGTTCAGCAACTTCCTCAATTTCCGCGGCTTCCCTACGATTCCTGGCGAAGACTGGTTGATGGCGTATCCGAGCGACCATGTTCTGAACGATGGAGGGAAGCTTTGAGGCGCGACCGTATTGTCGACGAGGCGAGGGGGTGGATCGGGACGCCGTACTGCCACCAAGCTTCCGCTTTGGGTGCGGGCGCCGATTGCCTTGGACTGCTCCGAGGCGTTTGGCGTGGGCTATATGGCAGAGAGCCGGAGACGCCTCCGCCTTATACCGCAGACTGGGCAGAGCCGCAGCGTGAAGAGGCGCTCTGGTCGGCGGCGCGCCGACACTTGCGTCCCAAAGCGGTTCCGGACTTTCTCGAGGGAGACGTATTGCTCTTCCGAATGCGGGATGGCGCGATCGCCAAGCATCTGGGGATCGTCTCCGCGAGCGGTGAGCTGGCGAAATTCATTCACGCCTATCAGGGCCATGGGGTTGTGGAGAGTGCGCTAACGGAGCCTTGGCGCCGGCGCATCGTGGCTGCGTTCGTCTTTCCCGAGGACGGCGGCTGATGGCGACTCTCGTTCTTTCTGCTGTCGGCGCGGCGGGCGGTGGCGCGCTAGGTTTCAGCGCCTTCGGGCTCACCTCGACCGCGATCGGTCGAGCGGTCGGCGCGACCGTCGGACGCTTCATTGATCAGAGCATCCTTGGCACCGGTTCGCAGGCGGTCGAGCACGGCCGCGTCGATCGCTTCCGGTTGACCGGGGCAAGCGAAGGTGCGGCCATTGCCCAGGTCTATGGCCGCGTCCGTGTTTCGGGGCACGCGATCTGGTCCTCGCGCTTCCGCGAGCACAGCAAGACAGAACGCGCCGAACGGTCTGGAGGCGGCAAGGGCGGTGGCTCTCGCGGCGCAGAGACGACCACGTTCCGCTACACCGTCAGCGTGGCCTACGCGCTCTGCGAGGGTGAAATCACGCGCGTCGGACGGATATGGGCCGACGGACAGGAGCTTAGCCCCCAAGATATCAACATGCGGGTCTATAAGGGGAACGAGACGCAGCTCCCCGATCCGCGCATGGAGGCTATCGAGGGCGCGGGAAACGCCCCGGCATATCGGGGGCTTGCCTATGTCGTGATCGAGGATCTGGACGTCGGGCCGTACGGCAATCGGATTCCGCAGTTCTCATTCGAGGTGATGCGCCCCGAACAGCCCCGAGAAGACGGCCCGCACGTCGGCCTGGCGCGCTCGGTCAGGGCGGTAGCCCTGATGCCGGGTTCCGGCGAGTACGCGCTTGCGACCACCCCTATCCACTTCTCCGACGACCCTGGCAAGAACCGCACGGCGAACGTCAATTCACCATCTGGTCTGCCGGACATCGTCACGTCGCTCGGCACGCTGCGGGACGAAGCGCCTGCATGGCGGTCGACGCTGCTGATCGTTTCATGGTTCGGCGAGGATCTGCGCGCATCTGACTGCCGGATCAGACCCAAGGTCGAACGGAAGGACAGGGAAGGCGTCGGCATGCGCTGGCGTGTGTCCGGCGTCAAGCGCTCGGCCGCTTCGCGAGTGCCGCAGCTCGACGGACGGCCGGCGTATGGCGGGACGCCGACAGATCAGTCGGTCATTGAAGCGATCCACGAACTCCACCAAAACCGGAGCGCGACCGTCTACTACCCGTTCATTCTGATGGATCAGATGGCGGGCAACGCCCTTTCGGACCCATACGGTCGGCCGGAGCAGCCGCCGCTTCCTTGGCGCGGTCGCATCACGTGCTCAATTGCGGCTGGTCTGCCGGGTTCGCCGACAGGAACGATCCAGGCTGATCAGGAAGTCGCAGCGTTCTTCGGACAGGCACGCCCGAGCGACTTCTCACGCGATGGCGACACAGTCGACTATCTGGGACCCGACGAGTGGTCGTATAGGCGCTTCATCCTGCACCAGGCGCACCTGTGCGCAGCCGCGGGCGGCGTCGAGGCGTTCTGCATCGGTTCCGAGATGCGTGGTCTCACCTGGATCCGCGGCGCGAACGGGTACCCCGCAGTCGACGCCCTTCGGGCGCTCGCCGCGGATGTCAGGTCAATTCTGCCCGCCACAAAGCTGACCTATGCCGCCGACTGGAGCGAGTATTTCGGCCACCATCCACAGGATGGCTCCGGCGACCTTCTCTTTCACCTCGACCCTCTCTGGGCGGATCCGAACATCGATTTCATCGGCATCGACAACTATATGCCCTTGAGCGATTGGCGCGACGGGCACGATCACCTCGATGCCAGATGGGGCTCGATCTACGATCTGGACTATCTGAAGGCGAACGTCGCGGGAGGAGAAGGCTTTGACTGGTACTACGCCAGCGAGGCGGCACGCGACGCGCAGGAACGGTCCCCTATCACCGACGGCGCGTATGGCGAGCCTTGGGTCTTTCGGTACAAGGATCTCGTTTCTTGGTGGTCTAACTCGCACCATGAACGGCGTGGAGGCGCCCGTTCACCGAGCCCGACACCCTTTGTGCCAATGTCGAAGCCCATCTGGTTCACAGAGTTCGGCTGCGCCGCCATCGACAAGGGAACTAACCAGCCCAACAAGTTCCTCGACCCGAAGAGCTCAGAGTCGCGGTACCCCTACTACTCCACCGCCGCGCGGGACGATCTCATCCAGATGCAGTACCTGCGCGCGATGTTCGACTATTGGCGCGAGCCGGCGAACAACCCGGTCTCGCCGCATTACGACGGGCCGATGGTCGACATGAGCCGCGCCCATGTCTGGGCGTGGGACGTCCGACCCTACCCGCAATTCCCTGGGAATACCGAGCTATGGAGCGATGGCGCGAACTACGACAAGGGGCACTGGCTGACCGGCCGGATTTCCTCCCGCTCGCTGCCAGACGTGGTCGAGGAGATTTGCGAGAGATCGGGAGTCACCGGTCTCGACATGAGGGATCTCTACGGGCTCGTTCGCGGCTATACCGTCAACGACGTCGACGACGCGCGAGCCGCCCTGCAACCGCTTATCCTCGCCTGCGGCTTCGACGTGATCGAGAGAGAGGGTCGCCTCGTCTTCCGAAGCCGCACCGCCTTAGCGGACGCCAGGGTCGAGACCACGCGCTTCGCGTTCATGTCCGAATTGGCCTCCGCGAGAGAGATCACGCGCGGCTCCGGCGCGGAGATCGCTGGCCGCCTCCGCCTGACGCATGTCGATGCAGATGGCGTCTATGAGACGCGGTCAGCCGAGACGGTGCATCCCGGAGACGCGGCTCAGACGGTCGCGCACACCGAGCTGCCTCTTGTTCTGACCGAAGGCGAGGGCCGGCAGATCACCGAGCGTTGGCTGGCCGAGGCACGGATCGCCCGGGACAAGGTCAGGTTCGCGCTGCCTCCCTCCAGGCTGGAGGTGGGCCCGGGTGACACGGTCCGCATCGACGACGGCGGCGATCTCTGGCGCGTCGACAGGCTTGACCAGAGCGAGCACCAGATGCTGGAGGCTACGCGTGTCGAGCCTGAAACCTACGTGCCATCCGACGTGACGTCGCTCCCGGCGCGGCTGAGGCCGTTCCGCCCCGCGCTTCCGGTCTTTCCCGTCTTCCTCGACCTGCCGCTGCTGACCGGCGCCGAGAATCCGAGCGCCCCTCACCTCGGGGTCTTCGCCGACCCCTGGCCTGGGCGGGTCGCAGTCTACGATTCCAGCTTCGACAGCGGCTATGACATCAACCGCATCGTTGATGCGCCCGCCACCCTTGGGGAGACGCTGACAGACCTGCCGGCGGCGGATCCCGGCGTGATCGACCGCGGCACTGCCCTACGGGTCCGGCTCTACGGCGGGACGCTGTCGTCCGTGCCTTGGGCCTCGGTGCTGCTTGGCGCGAATGCGGCGGCGGTCGGCGACGCCGCCCTTCAGGATTGGGAAATTCTGCAGTTCGCTGAAGCCGTCCTCGTTGCGCCGAATGTCTGGGAGTTGCGACAGAGGTTGAGGGGGCAGCTTGGGACCGAGCAATTCGTGCTGCCGTCCCGCCGCGCCGGAAGCCGTTTCGTGCTCATCAACGCGGCGCTCGTGCAGCCGAACCTCCCAGCGGGATCCAGAGGGCTCGAGCGTCACTGGCGCATCGGCCCCGCCTTAAAGGGTTATGACGATCCCTCGTACGTCCACGAAGTCCATGCGTTCGATCTCGCCGGCCTTCGACCCTACGCGCCGGCGCATCTGCGCGTCAAGCGGAGCGGGGAAGACCTCGCCGTCTCATGGATCCGCCGCGCGAGGGTCGATGCCGACAGCTGGGCAGGCTTCGACATCCCTCTCGACGAGCCCCGCGAACGGTATCTCGTACGCGTGCTGGCGGGTGGGGCGCCGGTGCGGGAGGCGATCGTGGGAGAGCCCGCCTGGACCTACAAGGCCACCGACCGCGCGACCGACGCCCTTGGGGGCGGACCGCTGGTGTTGGGAGTCGCCCAGATCTCGGACCGCTACGGACCCGGGCCATACGCAAGGAGACCGATTGATGACTGAGACGCGCCGGCTCGCCCTGCCGCTCCTGATGCCGTCGCAGGCGCAGAAGCACGTCACCGTGAACGAGGCGCTGCTGCGCCTCGATGCGCTCTCTCAGCTGGTACTGCGCTCCCGTACCGTCGCGACGCCACCGCAGGCTCCGTCGGAGGGTGATTGCTACGGCGTGCCGGGTGGCGCCGCGGCGGCGTGGGCGGGGCGCAGCGGGCAGATCGCGATCTTCGCGGGCGGCGGCTGGGAGTTCGTCACGCCCGGACGCGGCTGGACCGCCTTCATCGAGGGCGAGGGCGCCTTCTTCGTCTACGACGGCGGCTGGGTGCCGCTGGAGGCAGGAGCGCCGCCACCTGCCACCGGGCCGACCTTTCGCCAGATTCCGCTGGACCATGCCCTCTCCGCCGGCGCGACGTCGACGACCGTGCCGATCCTGCTCGCGCAGTCGTCCGTCTGGGGGGTGACCGGCCTCGTGACCGAGGCCATCGGCGGCGTCGCGAGCTTCCAGATCGGCGTCGATGGCAGCACGAACCGCTACGGCTCGGCCATCGGCACGGGCGAGGGCTCGTGGCTCCGCGGTCTCACCGGGTCGCCGCTCACCTACTGGGAGGACACGTCGATTGTCCTGACGGCAGAGGGCGGAACCTTCGACGGAACGGGAGCGCTGCGCCTGATCGTCTACGCAGCGGAGTTCCCGCTCCCGACATGAGCCCTTCCGCAGATGCGCCTCTGCGCCTGCCCTACCTGATGCACACCGACGCCATCGCGGCGGCGCGTGTCCTGCGCCGCCATCGCCACGAGCGTTGGCCTTGGGTCATGCACCGGATGCTGGCCGAGGCGGCATCCGCCGACGCGTGGCGTCGGCGCACCGGTGAGACGCATCCGCGCTGGGGGGACGGGTCGCTGATGGCCGCGGCGCTGCGCCGGCAATCGGCGGGCGAGCCGCCGCTCAGCGATCCCGCATGGTGTCGCCTGATCGCCTACGTCTACCTCTCGCTCGCCCACGGAGCGGCGGGAATCCTGCCGCTGACGCGCAGCGACGGCGGCTGAGTTCAGCCACGGGCGCAGTCGATGCAGGTTGATACCGTCGGGTCCTGCTCCAGCCGTCCCGTCGAGATGTCGTCTCCGCATTCCGCGCAATAGCCGAACTCGCCCTCCTCGATGCGGGCCAGGGCCGCGAGGATCCGACCCCTCCGCGCATCGAGCCGGCGGGCGCGTGCCGCAGCCATCGCCTGCCGCTGCATTGCGTCCATTCGGCTAAGTCGACCGACCGATTGCTGGTCGAGCATCACGGTCGCCCGATCCTCCGCGCCGAGTTCGCCCTCCGCCTCCAGCGACGTCAGTTCCGCTCGCAGCCGCGCCTCGAGGTCGCGGGTCGTCGTTTCGTCCATGCCGGGCGCTTCCTCCATGGAGATCCGGGCCTATCTATCCTAATCTGTCGCCCGCTGAGGAGGATTGCCATGGCCCAGACGCGCACGAGCATCGCGACCGTAGATCCGGTCTGGTCCCAGATCACCGAGGAGGGGCGGCAGATCGTCGTCGACGAGCCGCTGCTCGGCGGCCTCGTTCACTCGGCGATCCTGCATCACCCGACACTGGAATCGGCGCTCGCCTACTCCATGGCGGCAAAGCTCACCGCCTCCGGCATGTCGCAGCAGTTCCTGCGCGAGGTGGCGGACGATGCGATGGCGTCGGATCCCCGGATCGGGCGGGCCGCGCGCATCGACGCCGTCGCCACCTACGAGCGCGACCCGGCGTGCCACCGGCTGATCCAGCCGATCCTGTACTTCAAGGGCTACCAGGCGATGCAGGCCTACCGCATCGCCCACTGGCTGTGGGAGGAGGGGCGGCGCGACCTCGCCTACTTCATCCAGATGCGGACCTCCGAACAGTTCGGGGTCGACATCCATCCCGCCGCGCGGATCGGGCAGGGCGTCATGATCGACCACGCGCACTCGATCGTCATCGGAGAGACCGCAGTGGTCGGCGACAACGTCTCCATGCTGCATTCCGTCACCCTCGGCGGGACGGGCAAGGAGGAGGAGGATCGCCACCCCAAGATCGGCAACGGCGTGCTGATCGGTGCCGGCGCCGCGGTGCTCGGCAACATCCGCATCGGCGATTGCAGCCGCATCGCCGCCGGCTCAGTCGTGCTCAACGACGTGCCCCCGATGAAGACGGTGGCGGGCGTTCCGGCAAGGATCGTCGGCGAGGCGGGCTGCTCGCAGCCGGCGATCACGATGGATCATCTCCTGGCCGGGATCGACTGACGCCCTCGCGTTTCGCGACGACGGCGCTATCCTGCGCCGGAACGTCGAGGGGAGTGAGATCATGGCAGTCAGAACGACGAACGGCCGAGGCCGCCGCTACGAGAACGTCATCGAGACCGTCGGCGACACGCCGGTCATCAAGGCCGGGCATCTGTCGCCCGAAGGTCGCACGATCTGGGTCAAGGCGGAGGCGTTCAACCCGGCCGCATCGGTCAAGGACCGGCTGGCGCTCGGCATCATCGAGGCGGCGGAGCGCTCAGGCGCGCTGAAGCCGGGCCAGACGGTGGTCGAGGCGACGTCCGGCAACACCGGCATCGGCCTCGCCATGGTCTGCGCCGCCAAGGGTTATCCCCTGGTCGTGACCATGGCCGACAGCTTCTCGATCGAGCGGCGCCGCCTGATGCGGTTCCTCGGCGCCAAGGTCGTCCTGACGCCGCGCGCCGAGAAGGGCTTCGGCATGTACAAGAAGGCCGTCGAACTCGCCGACGAGCACGGCTGGTTCCTCGCCCGCCAGTTCGAGACCGAGGCCAACGCCGAGATCCACGAGGCGACGACCGCCCGCGAGATCCTCGCGGACTTCGAGGGCGAGCGGCTCGACTACTTTGTCACCGGCTACGGCACCGGCGGCACCGTCACCGGGGTCGGCCGGGTCCTGCGCAAGGAGCGGCCGGAGACCAAGATCATCCTCTCCGAACCCGCCAACGCGGCCCTCATCGGCAGCGGGCACGCGCAGAAGCGCGGCGATCACCACGCCCCGGCCGAGAGTCACCCGGCGTTCGAGCCGCACCCGATCCAGGGCTGGACCCCGGACTTCATCCCCTGGGTGCTGCAGGAATCGATCGACAACCACCTCTACGACGAACTGATCCCCGTCGCCGGCGCCGACGGCATCGCCTGGGCCAAGCGCCTCGCGCGGGAGGAGGGGATCTTCACCGGCGTCTCGGGCGGCTCGACCTTCGCCATCGCCGTGCAGGTGGCCGAGAAGGCCGAGGCGGGCAGCAACATCCTCTGCATGCTGCCCGACACCGGCGAGCGCTACCTCTCGACCCCGCTCTTCGAGGGGATCGAGGAGGACATGAACGACGAGGAGGTCGCCCTCTCGATGTCGACCCCCGGCGCGCGCATGCCCTGAGGCGTCAGGCGCGGCGGGTCAGCGCCAGCCACAGCCCGCCGCCGATCAGGAACGATCCCGACAGCCGCTCGACCAGGCGCAGCCGCGAGCGCGACAGCAGGCTACCGGCGCGCCCGGCGGCAATCGCGTAGGCGCCGTCGAAGATCGTCGCCGCGGCCATGAACGTGAGGCCCAGCAGCACGACCTGCGGCGCCGCCGGCGCCGCCGGGTCGACGAACTGCGGGATGAACGCGCCGAAGAACAGCAGCGCCTTGGGGTTGGACCAGATCACCACCAGCCCCTGCCAGACCAGCGCGCCGTCCGATCGGCGCGCTGCCGGCCCGCTCCGCGCCAGCTCTCCGTCCGAGCGCCACATCTTCACCCCGAGCCACACCAGATAGGCCGCGCCGGCCAGCCGCAGGATGTCGAAGACGACCCCCGCGCGCGCCACCAGCGCCTCCAGCCCGACGGCCAGGACCACAATCATCACGGCGAGGCCCGCCTGCGTCCCCGCGACGTTCATCAGGCCCGCCCGGGGCCCGGCACGCAGCGAATTGGCAACGATCAGCGTGACCGTCGGGCCGGGCACGATCACGACGAGGGCGGAGGCGGCTGCAAAGGCGAGCCACGTCGCCGGGTCGATCATTCCTCGGCGTCGACGCTACAGAACGCGGCGTGCACCGTCGCGTAGTTCGCGGCAATCGCGGACCAGCGCTCGACGTCGTCGTTGCTCTCGGTCTGCAACGCGCGATCGGCCTGCGCCAGCGCGATCTGCACCCGCTCGAGCACGGCGGAACAGGCGGTCTCGGAGGGCAGCCGCCCGTTGTCGGGCTGGTCCTGCGCGAGCGCGGGGGACGCGGCCAGAAGGGTGAAGAGAGCGATACGCTTCATGCCAGTAGTCCTATCGGGTTCTCGAGCCCCTCGACGATGGCCTGCAGCAGCTCGGCCCCAAGCGCGCCGTCGATGACCCTGTGATCGACGGAGAGCGTCACGCTCATCACCGTCGCAATGGTGACCGCGCCGTCGTCGCCGACGACCGGCTTCTTCACCCCCGCGCCGACGGCGAGGATACCGCCGTGCGGCGGGTTGATGACGGCATCGAAGTTGTCGATCCCGTACATGCCGAGGTTCGACACCGCGAAGCTGCCGCCCTGATACTCGTGAGGCGCGAGCTTGCGGTCGCGCGCCCGCTTGGCGAGGTCCTTCATCTCGGCCGAAAGCGCCGACAGCGACTTCAGGTGCGCGTCCTTCAGCACCGGCGTGAACAGCCCGCCTTCGATCGCCACGGCCACCGCCACATCGGACGGCGTGAGCTGCAGCACCCTGTCGCCGGCCCAGACCGCGTTCGCCTTGGGCACCCGCTGCAACGCGACGGCACAGGCCTTGATGATGAAGTCGTTGACGCTGAGCTTCACGCCCCGGCTCTCGAGCTGCTTGTTGAGCTCGCCGCGGAACTTCAGCAGCGCGTCCAGCCGGATGTCGCGGCGCAGGTAGAAGTGCGGGATCGTCTGCTTGGCCTCGGTCAGCCGCGCCGCGATCGTCTTGCGCATTCCGTCGAGCTTGATCTCCTCGAACCCGCGCCCCTCGTACATCTTGATGACCTGATCGGCACCCATGCCGGCCGGCGCGGTCTTGACCGCCGCCTCGGCGGCCGGGGCCGCAGGCATCGCCGCCTCGGCGGGCGCCGCCGCCGGTGCCGCGCCGACGGGCTCTGCTTTCTCGACGTCCGCCTTGACGATCCGCCCCTTCGGCCCCGATCCCTTGATCTGCGCCAGGTCCAGCCCCTTGTCCTTGGCGATCCGCCGCGCCAGGGGCGAGGCGAAGATGCGCTCGCCTTCCTCGGCGCGGGTCGTCGGGGCAGGGGATGGCGACGTCGCGCTGCCGTCTGCCTCCTTGTCGGGCCCTCTGCCGTAGCCGCGCGCTGGCTCCGTCGCCTCCGACGCGGCGGCCGGCTCGACGTGGGAATCCGCACCGTTGCCCTTCGGCGTCGAGGCCTCCCCAATGTCGTCAGCGCTCTCGCCGTCGCCCAGCAGCACGGCGATCGGCGTGTTGACCTTCACGCCTTCGGAGCCCTCCTCGACGAGGATCTTGCCGACCGTGCCCTCGTCGACGGCCTCGAACTCCATCGTCGCCTTGTCGGTCTCGATCTCGGCCAGCAGGTCCCCGGACGACACCGCGTCGCCCTCCTTGACCAGCCACTTGGCCAGCGTGCCTTCCTCCATCGTCGGCGACAGGGCGGGCATCAGGATCTCGGTCGGCATCTCAGTCCTCCCCCAGCATCACGCGGTCGAACGGCGGGCGCACCAGGTCGCCCCGCGCCTTCGCCGCCAGCGCCCGCTCGATCCCCGAGGAATGGTCCGCGAGCCAGCGATAGACGTCCTCGTGCGGCGGCCGATTTCCGCCACGCATCTGGTCCTCGACCAGATCCTCGGGGACGAGACCGCGCAGGATCCGGCCTTCCACGTCGCACGTCACGCGCCACGCGCCCCGTTCGCTGTCGAAGCCCCCGACCTCCATCAGCGGTAGGTCACGGCCTTGACCGCGTCGAGCACCTCCTTGACGGAGGTGAGCGCCAGCTTCTCGAGGTTCGCGGCATAGGGCATCGGCACATCCTTGCCGGTGCAGGCCAGCACCGGCGCGTCAAGATAGTCGAACGCCTCGCGCATGATCGTCGCCCCGATATGGTCGGACATCGAGCAGACCGGGAAACCCTCCTCGACCGTCACGCAGCGATTGGTCTTCTTAACGCTCTCGATCACCGTGGCCATGTCGAGCGGCCGCAGCGTCCGCATGTCGACCACCTCGGCCTCGACCCCGTCCTTCGCCAGCGCCTCGGCGGCCTCCATCGCGTAGGTCATGCCGATCCCCCACGAGACCAGCGTCACGTCGGTGCCCTCGCGCCAGACCTTGGCCTTGCCGAGCGGCACGGTGAAGTCGTCGAGCTTCGGCACCTCGAACGACCGCCCGTAGAGGATCTCGTTCTCCAGGAACATCACCGGGTTCGGGTCGCGGATGGCGCTCTTCAAAAGACCCTTGGCGTCGGCGGCGGAGTAGGGCTGCACCACCTTCAGCCCCGGGATCGACGAATACCATGCCGCGTAGTCCTGGCTGTGCTGCGCCCCCACCCGCGCCGCCGCCCCGTTCGGACCGCGGAACACGATCGGGCAGCCCATCTGCCCGCCCGACATGTACAGCGTCTTCGCCGCCGAGTTGATGATCTGGTCGATCGCCTGCATCGCGAAGTTGAACGTCATGAACTCGACGATCGGCCGCAGCCCGCCGAACGCGGCGCCGACGCCGATGCCGGCAAAGCCGTGCTCGGTGATCGGCGTGTCGATCACCCGGCGGTCGCCGAACTCCGCCAGCAGTCCCTGGGTGATCTTGTAGGCGCCCTGGTACTCGGCCACTTCCTCGCCCATGACGAAGACCGCCTCGTCGCGGCGCATCTCCTCGGCCATCGCGTCGCGCAGCGCCTCACGTACGGTCTGCTTGACCATCTCGGTCCCCGCCGGGACGTCCGGCTCGGCGGCCGCCGCGCTCTTCGGCTGGGCGGGGGCCGGGTGCTCCTGCCCCTCGTAGATCGCCGTCTCGCTCGACTGCGCCTTGTCGGCCGGCACCGCCTGCGCGCCCTTGGTCTCGGCCACGTCGACGTCCTCCACGCTCTCGCCGTCGTCGACCAGCACCGCGATCGGCGTGTTGACCTTGACCCCCTCGGTCCCCTCCTGGATCAGGATCTTGCCGACGCGACCTTCGTCGACGGCCTCGAACTCCATCGTCGCCTTGTCGGTCTCGATCTCCGCCAGGATGTCGCCGGAGGAGACCTCGTCCCCCTCCTTGACCAGCCACTTGGCCAGCGTTCCCTCCTCCATCGTCGGGCTGAGGGCCGGCATCAGGACCTGCGTCGCCATCTACTCGTCCTCCCTCTTGCGCGGCGGGGCCGGCGGCGTCTTTTCGATTCGACAGGCATGTATCGTGACGGGCCTGCCGTCCCTGCCTTCATACGTGGCGGTCTCGCGATAGACCGTCGTCGGAGGCATCTCTTCGTCCAGCCGCTTCATCAAGTCGCGCAGCAGCTCCTGCCGCTCGGGGCTCCCTCGTGGTGGGAAGTTGCCCGTCATTCCGCCGCAATCCCCTGCGGGACGTCCCTGGCGTAGATGTCGGTCCACAGCTCCTCGACGTCGGGCTCCGGGCTCTCGCGGGCAAAGTCCGCGGCCTCGTTGACGATGTCCTTGATCTCCTTGTCGATCGCCTTCAGCTCGTCCTCGGCGGCGTCGCCCTCCAGCAGGCGCTTTCTCACCTGCTCGATCGGATCCCGCTCCTCGCGCATCTTCTGCACTTCCTCCCGCGTCCGGTACTTTGCGGGGTCGGACATGGAGTGGCCGCGATAGCGGTAGGTCATCACCTCCAGGATGTACGGCCCCTTGCCCGCACGGCAGTGCTTCACCGCCTTCTCGCCCGCGGCCCTGACCGCGACCACGTCCATGCCGTCGACCATCTCGCCCTCGATGCCGTAGGCGGCGCCGCGCTCCCAGAAGTCGGGGCTCTTGGTGGCGCGCTTGACCGAGGTTCCCATCGCGTACTGGTTGTTCTCGATGACGAAGATCACCGGCAGGTCCCAGAGTTCGGCCATGTTGTAGGTCTCGGCCACCTGGCCCTGGTTCGCCGCGCCGTCGCCGAAATAGGTGAAGGTGACACGGTCGCTTCCCCGGTACTTCTCGGCCAGCGCCAGGCCGGCGCCGATCGGCACGTTGGCGCCGACGATCCCGTGGCCGCCGTAGAAGTTCTTCTCCTTGGAAAACATGTGCATCGAGCCGCCCTTGCCCTTGGAGTAGCCGTCGCGCCTCCCGGTCAGCTCGGCCATGACCCCCTTGGGATCCATCCCGCAGGCCAGCATGTGCCCGTGGTCGCGGTAGGTGGTGATGACGTTGTCACCCTCCTCGGCGCAGGCCTGCAGGCCGGTCACGACCGCCTCCTGCCCGATATAGAGGTGACAGAAGCCCCCGATCAGGCCCATGCCGTAGAGCTGTCCCGCCTTCTCCTCGAAGCGGCGGATCAGCAGCATATCCCGGTAGTAGCGAAGCAGTTCGTCCTTGGCGGGACCCTTCCTCGTCGCGCGTCGTGCGGCCATGCCCGCGCCTCCCTTGCAGCTGGGTTCTCCCATGCTTGCAAACTCGGGTACAACAGAGCCGGTTGGAGTGCGAGCCTGAAAAGCGCGCCGCCCCATCGGCCGAACGACCCGCTCAGGGGATGACGACCTCGTCGGCACGCACCATGCCCAGGACATTGCGCGCCTGCTCGTCGAGCAGGTCGAGGTCGAGATAGTCGTCCGACATCCGGTGCGTCTTGTTGGCCAGCGCTGCGACCTGCGTCCGCAGGCGGTCGCGCTCCTTGATCAGGTCCTCGGCCTCGGCCTCGACCTGCAGCCGCCGGAACAGGCCATAGTCGCCCTGGATGCTGGCGAACGCGAAATAGAGCCCGAGCAGGACGGTCAGCGTCAGAAAGACGAGGGGGGCCCACCCCGATCGGTTCTCTCGCATCCTGCCTCCGCGTCGCGCCTCTGCCGGGCGTCCGCGCGGAGCATGGCACGCGCCGGTCCCGTCCGTCAGCCGCCGCCGCGCGTTCGGTGACCGAGTGTTGCGCGGGGGCAGCGGCGGCCGGCGCGGCGGCGGCACGTGGCAACGGCCCGAAACCGCGTGCGGAGGGGGCCGAGTTCGGCGTAGCCTCCGGCGCATGGACGACGCTCACCGCACGGCTGCGGCGGCGCTGCCACCCGACGCCGACCTCGCGACGCACGAGGTGGTGAACCAGCCCGGTCCGCCGCCCGGCGACCTCTGGGCCGACACGCCGCTCGTCGAGGCCGTCGCGCGTCATGGCGGCGACACGGCGCACCTCTCCCGCTACGCCGCCGCCATCGGCACGCCCGAGATGCGCGAGGCCGGGCGCGAGGCGAACCGCCATCCGCCCGAGGCGCGGCTCTTCGACCGCGGCGGCCGCCGGCTCGACGAGGTCGCGTTCCACCCCGCCTACCATCGGCTCCTCGGGGCGGGCCTCGCCGCTGGCTATTCCGCCCTGCCGTGGACCGGCGGCAGCCACGTCACGCACGCGGCGATGGTCTACCTGACCAGCCAGGTCGAGCCCGGCGTCTGCTGCCCGATGACGATGACCTACGCCGCGGTCCCGGCGCTCTCTGACACGCCTCTGGCCGAGGCCTGGGTGCCGAAGCTGACGGCGGCGGCCTACGATCCCACTGTCGCGCCGATCGGCGACAAGCGCGCCGCCACCCTCGGCATGGCGATGACAGAAAAGCAGGGCGGCTCCGACGTCCGCGCGAACACGACCCGCGCCGAGCCCGACGGAGATGCCTACCGCCTCACGGGGCACAAGTGGTTCTGCTCCGCGCCGATGTCAGACGGCTTCCTGACGCTGGCGCAGGCGCCGGGCGGGCTGACCTGCTTCCTCGTCCCGCGCTGGCTGCCGCAGGGGCGCAACGCCATCCGCCTGATGCGGCTCAAGGACAAGCTCGGCAACCGCGCCAACGCCTCGGCCGAAATCGAGTACCAGGGCGCGGCAGCCTGGCGCGTAAAGGAGGAGGGGCAGGGTGTCCGCGCCATCCTGCGGATGGTGCACCACACCCGCCTCGACACCGCGATGGCGCCTGCCGGCCTGATGCGCGCCGCGCTTGCCGAGGCGCTGTGGTGGGCGCAGGGCCGCACCGCCTTCCAGCGCCGTCTGGTCGACCAGCCCCTGATGCGCACCGTGCTCGCCGACATCGCCCTCGACGTCGAGGGCGCACTTGCCCTCGGCCTGCGCGTGGCCCAGGCGTTCGACCGCGGCGAGTCAGCCTTTGCCCGCATCGCGGTGGCACTTGCCAAGTACCTCTCCAACAAGCGCGCGCCGACCGTCATCGCCGAGGCGATGGAGGCCCTCGGCGGCATGGGCTACGTCGAGGAAACGCCGCTGCCGCTCCTCTACCGCGAGGCGCCGCTCAACGGCATCTGGGAGGGGTCGGGCAACGTCATCTGCCTAGACATCCTGCGGACCCTCGCCCGCGACCCGGAGGCCGGCGACGCCCTCTCGACCGAACTCGAGGCCGCGTCGGCCGACGCCGACTTCGCCGCCGCGCTACAGGCGCACCGCGACCGATGGCCCGGCGCCCCGCCCGAGGCCGAGGCGCGCGCCTATGCCGAGGCGACAGCCCACCTGCTCGCCGCCTCGCTGCTCCTGCGCCATGCGCCCGAAGTCGGCTCGGCCTACCTCGCCACCCGCCTCGGGGGACGCGGCCTCACTCCCGGCGCGGTGTCGATCGACCCCGACCCGATCCTCGACCGCGCCCTGCCGGCGGCCTGACAGCGCCCTCTCCGGCCAAGCTGTGCCACCCCGATGGGGGGCGAAAACGTCCTGTACGTTTCCGTACAAACCGGGCTTCCGAAACGTACAAATCTGTACAAGACGGCCTCCGGAAACGTACGAAAACGTACAAGTGTCCTTGGCCGCGTCAGCGCTCGACCGAAACGTCCTGCATCACGTCCGGGTCGCTGACCGATCCACTCTGCCCCGACCCGCGCTTGATGTCGTCGAGGACGTCGAGGCCCTCGATCACGCGCCCGACCACAGTGTATTGACCGTCAAGATGAGGAGCGGGCTCGAACATGATGAAAAACTGCGAGTTTGCGCTGTCCGGACTCTGCGACCGCGCCATCCCGACAACGCCACGCTCGAAGGAGACGTCGCTGAACTCCGCCGGCAAGTCGGGCATGTCCGAGCCGCCGGTGCCTGCCCTGCTCAGGTCGTCGCCGGTACCGTACTCGACATCCCCCGTCTGCGCCATGAAGCCGTCGATAACCCTATGAAAAGCAACGCCATTATAGGCGCCCTCCTCGGCGAGCGTGGTGATCCGCTCGACATGCTGCGGCGCGACCTCGGGCAGCAGGTCGATCATGATCTCCCCGTTCGCCTGCCCCGCCACCTCGATCACGAGGTTGGGTCCGGGGCCATCCTCCTGCGCGACGGCGGGGCTCGCGGCAATCAGAAGGGGAAGCAATACCTTACGCATCGGCGGCCACCTTCACGCTGATCATGCGGTCGGGATCCGCGGGCGGCTCGCCGCGGGTGATCTTGTCGACATGCTCCATCCCGTCGATTACGCGGCCGTAGACCGTGTACTGGCCGTTGAGGAAATGCGCGTTGTCGAAGCAGATGAAGAACTGGCTGTTCGCGCTGTTGGGGTTGGCGGAGCGCGCCGCGCCGAGTGTCCCGCGGTCGAATGGCAGGCGCGAGAATTCCGCCTTGAGGTCGGGCTTGTCAGACCCACCGGTGCCCGCGCGACCCATGCTGCCGCCGTTCGATTGTCCATGCTCCACGTCGCCGGTCTGGGCCATGAAGCCCTCGATCACGCGGTGAAATACGACGCCGTCGTAGGCGCCGTCGCGCGCGAGCTCCTTCATGCGCTCGACATGGCCTGGCGCGACGTCGGGCAGAAGCTCGATCGTGACCGGCCCATCCTTCAGCTCGATGATGATGGTGTTCTCGGGATCCTTGATCTCGGCCATTGGTCCTCCTTTGGTCTGCCGCGAACCTATGCGCTGATGCGAGAGGCGGGAAGGGCCGGCTTGCGGTTGACGCGGCAGCCCGCCGCTCGCATCAAGACGCCGACCATCAGGAGAACGTCATGGCCTGGAAGACGCTCGACGACATCGACCTCTCCGGCAAGCGCGTGCTCGTCCGCGTGGACCTCAACGTCCCCGTCGAGAATGGGCGGGTGACGGACGCGACGCGGATCGAGCGCATCGTTCCGACGATCCGCGACATCCTCGACAAGGGCGGCAAACCCGTGCTGCTGGCGCATTTCGGCCGACCGAAGGGCAAGCCGAATCCCGACATGTCGCTCGCCGTCGTCAAGGAACCGCTGGCCGAGGCGCTGGGCGTGCCGGTGACCTTTTACCCGGATTGCGTCGGCGCCGAGGCCAAGGCCGCCGTCGACGCGATGATGGAGGGTGAGATCGTGCTGCTGGAAAACACCCGCTTCCATGCGGGCGAGGAGAAGAACGACGCCGCTCTCGCCGACCAGATGGCGGAGTTGGGGGACGTCTACGTCAACGATGCCTTTTCCGCGGCGCATCGGGCGCACGCCTCGACCGAGGGCCTGGCGCGGCGCCTGCCTTCCGCCGCCGGCCGGCTGATGGAGGCGGAGCTGACGGCGCTGGAGAAGGCGCTCGGCTCGCCGGAACGTCCGGTGGTGGCCGTGGTCGGCGGCGCCAAGGTTTCGACCAAGCTCGACCTGCTCGGCAACCTCGTGACGAAGGTGAATTATCTCGTCATCGGCGGCGGTATGGCGAACACGTTCCTCGCCGCGAAAGGCGTCGACGTCGGCAATTCGCTCGCCGAGCACGAGATGGCAGGGACAGCGCTCGAGATCATGCAGAAAGCCGAGGCCGAGGGGTGCGAGATCGTCCTGCCCGTCGACGTCGTCATCGCCCGCGAGTTCAAGGCAGGCGCCGAGACAGAGACCGTCGCCGCCGATGCCTGTCCCGCAGACGCGATGATCCTTGACGCGGGACCGAAGAGCGTCGAGCGGATCTGGCGGTCTTCGACGAGGCGCGGACGCTGATCTGGAACGGCCCCTTGGGCGCATTCGAGATCCCGCCCTTCGATGCGGCAACGAACGCGGCCGCGGCGAAGGCGGCGGAGCTGACGCGGGCGGGGCACCTGATCTCCGTCGCCGGCGGCGGCGACACGGTCTCGGCGTTGAACAAGGCGGGTGCCGCGGCGGATTTCACCTACATCTCCGCCGCGGGCGGGGCCTTTCTGGAATGGATGGAGGGCAAGACGCTTCCGGGCGTGGCGGCGCTCGACGCCTAGACCACCGCTCGGTACAAGCGAAAGCGGGAACACTTCGCGGCCAGCAGGGCGCGCGGGCATTCGGCGGGATCACGGCCGGAGGTCGGCACTGGCGGGGAACCAACGCCGGGCCGACATCTGCGGACCGCCGTCGGGCGTTGCGAACGGCGGGCCCGGCCGCTATCCACCAACGCGAGCGCACCAGCGAAGGGACGGAGCAATGAAGACGACCACCACGGTGAAGAAGATCCTCGCGAATTACGAGGGCGAGAACCCCGGGGTGAAGGGCAAGCTGGCCTCGATGCTGATGCACGGCAAGCTCGGCGGCACCGGCAAGATGATCATCCTGCCCGTCGACCAGGGCTTCGAGCACGGGCCGGCGCGGTCGTTCGCCCCGAATCCCGCTGGGTACGACCCGCACTACCATTACCAGCTTGCCGTCGATGCGGGGCTGAACGCCTATGCCGCGCCGCTCGGCATGCTCGAGGCGGGGGCGGACACGTTCGCCGGACAGATCCCGACCATCCTCAAGGCGAATTCGGCGAACTCGCTGATGTCGGACACTGCGGGCAAGAACCAGGCGGTGACGGCGGGCGTGAACGATGCATTGCGGCTTGGCTGCGCGGCGATCGGCTTCACGATCTATCCGGGCTCCGACCTGGCACTCGACATGTTCGAGGAGATCCGCGAGCTGCGCGAGGAGGCGGCATCGGTCGGCATTCCGACCGTCATCTGGTCCTATCCGCGCGGCGAGGCACTGTCGAAGGACGGCGAGACCGCGATCGACATTGCGGCTTACGCGGCGCAGATTGCGGCGTTGCTGGGCGCGCACGTCATCAAGATCAAGCTTTCAACCGATCATCTGGAACTGCCAGCGGCCAAGAAGGTCTACGAGGAGCAGGGGATCGAGATCGGCGACATGGCCGCGCGGGTGCGCCATTGCGTGCAATCAGCGTTCAACGGACGTCGCATCATGGTCTTCTCGGGCGGCGCCGCCAAGGGCACCGACAGCGTCTACGACGATGCGCGCGCGATCCGCGATGGCGGCGGCAACGGCTCGATCATCGGCCGCAACACGTTCCAGCGCCCGCGGGAAGAGGCGCTGGAATTGCTCGCAAAGCTGGTAGAGATCTATCGCGGCAAGGCCTGAACCGCCTCCGTTAAGCAGCGCGAAGTGCAGGACGGCCCCGTGATGGGGCCGTCATTCAAGCGACGTTGATCCGGCGCCCTTCGTTTGCGGCGGTGTCGAAGAGGCGCATCTGGGCATTGGCCCAAGCACGGATATCGTAGCTCTCGACATCGTCCTTCAGCGCGATCATCCGCTCGCGCCGCTCATCTTCGGGCATGATCAGCGCGCGCTCGATCCCTTGATCCATCGACTTGTGCGAGAACGGATTCACCAGGACCGCCGAGGATAGCTGCACCGCCGCACCAGCGAACTCCGACAGGATCAGCACGCCGTCCCCGTCCTGCCGGCTCGCCACGAACTCCTTGCAGACAAGGTTCATGCCGTCGGCCAGGGGCGTGATCCAGCAGACGTCGGCCGCCTGATAGTAGGCGATCAGCTCGTCGAATGGAATCGCCCGGCTGATGAGCGCGACCGGCTGCCAGTCGAACGAGCCGAAGCGGCCGTTGATGCGTCCCGCGATCTGCTCGATCTCGTTCTGGATGTCGAGGTAGACGCGCATCGCACGGTTCGCCTGGACCGAGACGTGCATCAGGCGGACCTTGCCACGCAGGTCGGGACGATCCTCAAGCAAGCGCTCGAAACTCTGGAGCTGTTGCGCGCCGCCCTTGGTGTAGTCGGTCCGGCCGACGGAGAGGATCATCTGGGCATCCCCCAGCTCTCTCTTGATCGATGCCGCACGCTCCGTGGTGGTGTCGGCCTTTGCGCGTTCCCTGATGTAGTCGACATCGATGCCCACCGGGGTCGCTGCGACCGCGATGTCGCGACCGTTGTAGGCGATGCGGGTCGGCGCTCGCCGCTCGGCCAGGGCAGAGCGCTCCGCCCGTTCGTTCGGATGCACGTCCTGACGCTCCAGGATCTCGATGTCGAACATGGACTGCGCGACCTGCACGAAGTTCGCCACGAACCGGGCGATGTGAAAGCCGATCACGTCGCAGGCGAGCAGGCTCTCGACGATCTCCTTCCGCCAGGGCAGGACGTTGAACATGTCGGCGGCAGGAAACGGCGTGTGGTGGAAGAAGCTGATGCGGACGTCCGGGCGCAGCTTGCGCAGGTAGCCCGGGACAAGCCACAGGTTGTAGTCATGGATCCACACGACGGCGCCCTCGGCGGCCTCGGCAGCGGCCGCCTCGGCAAAGGCCCAGTTCACCTCCCGAAATGTCGGCCAGTCGACGGGATCGTAGTTATACTTCTCCTTGAAAGAGTGCAGGATCGGCCAGAACGCCTCCTTCGAGGTGACGTGGTAGAAGGAGGAGACCTGCTCGGGCGTCAGCGGCAGGCGTGAGACCGAGTAGGTGCCGTAGCTGTCCGATATCTCAACCACGCGGTCGAAGTCGGGGCGCGACGGATCTTCCGCATGCTTCCAGGCCACCCAGGCACCGTGATCCACGCGTCCGAAGAAGCTCTTCAGCGTGGGCACGATCCCGTTCGGACTCTTGTTTTCGTGGTACTCGATCTTGCCGTCGACCTCGACTTCCTCGTAGGGCTGACGGTGGTAGACGATGACCAGATCAGATGACATTTCGCACCTCTTGCGGGATCGCGTGAAGGTCGAGCGCTGCAATCGCTTCGGCTATCCCGGCCGCCCCGACGGACCGGGCCTTGTAGACGTGGTCGAGACCACCGACACGTTCGATCAGCGCGTCCTCGGACCCGCCAACGGCAACTGCGGGAAGCCCGAGCTCGAGCATCGAGACGTCGTTCATTGTATCTCCCGCGACCAGGACGCGAGACTCCTCGATGCCGAAGTGCTGCGCAAACCGCCGGACCGACGGCCCCTTGCTGACGCCCCGGGGCAGCACGTCGAAGTACCTATTGTCCGAGACCAGCGTGTCGAGTCCTAGTTCTGCAACCAGAGAGTGCGCGCGGGTGTCGAACGCCCCCGGATCCAGGTCATAGCTGACGCGATAGCGGAATGCCGTCGGCTGCAGCTTCAGCCCTGGCTGACCGTCTAGCTTTGCCCGCACCGCATCGCCGCTGTCGGCCCACCGCGAGGCGATGTCGTTCTCGAGCGCGAGGATCGGCTCCAGCGTTCCCTCGGCCGTGACTTCGGTGATGCTGGTCCCGACATCGCCGACCACGAACTCCGGCCATGGCACGACGCCTTGGCAAAGCTCCGTAATGAAATCGGGATCGCGACCGGTGACGAAGACCAGCCCGACGGTGCTGCGATTGTCCTCGATCCACGCATAGAGCGCGCGTCGCGCCGCGTCGGTCCCGCCGAGAAAGGTCCCGTCGAGATCGGTGGCCAGGACCATCCGGCGCTCGTAAATAGGTGGCAAGCCCCTGAAATCGGGTCGTGTCACTTGGGCACTCCTGTCTCAGCTTGCAATCGTCGACATCGAGGGCCGACATGCGTTCCCGGTCGACGACCTACCAGAGACCGAAGCTGGGTTCCACTCCACGGGTGCGTCGACGCTGCAGGCCAGCGACCGTTGGAGGCTGCACCTCGCCGACCGGCACCTGTGCGTTGACCCTGAGGGCGGCATGCACAGCGCCGGTACGCTCAAGTGCCGCGGAGGCCGAGAGGGGAAGGTGGTGCACGAGGTTTCCCGCGGTAGGTCGTGCGTGGCGACCCTTATCGGGATGTGGGCCCGTGAACTTTAATCCCCGGTGGAGTCCTCCGAGAGCGTCACCAGCGCATGCCGCTTGCGGCCGGCGCTGAGCTTGACCGGCGACGCGAGCGCTTGTCGGTCGAGGATCAGACCGGCATCGGTCAACGGCGCATCGTCGAGCCGCGCGCCGTTCTCGGCGATCAGCCGCTTGGCTTCCTTACCAGACTTCGCAAGGCCGGAGCGCACGATGAGTTGCACGATCGAGATGCCATCCCCGACCTCGCCGGCGGTCAGCGCCAGCGTCGGCAGGTCGTCACCGACGCCACCCTTCTCGAACACCTCGCGGGCGGTGGCCTCGGCGCCCGCCGCCGCCTCGGTGCCGCGGCAGAGCCCCGTCACCTCGTTCGCCAGCACCACCTTGGCCTCGTTGATCTCCTGCCCGCCCAGGGCGCCCAGCCGCTCGCACTCGTCCAGCGGCAGTTCGGTGAACATCTTGAGGAACTTGGTGACGTCGGCGTCGGGAACGTTCCGCCACCACTGCCAGAACTCGTACGAGGACATCATGTCCTCGTTGAGCCAGACCGCGCCCTCGGCCGACTTGCCCATCTTCTTGCCGTCTGCCCGCGTCACCAGCGGGCTCGTCAGCCCGAAGACCTCCGCCCCCTCGACACGGCGCACCAGGTCGGCGCCCGAGACGATGTTGCCCCACTGGTCCGAGCCGCCCATCTGCAGCACGCAGCCGTGACGCCGGTAGAGCTCCAGGAAGTCGTAGGCCTGCAGCAGCATGTAGTTGAACTCGATGAAGCTCAGCGCCTGCTCGCGGTCGAGACGGGACTTCACGCTCTCGAACGCCAGCATCCGGTTGATCGTGAAGTGCCGTCCGATGTCGCGCAGGAAATCGATGTAGCGCAGCTGGTCCAGCCACTCGGCGTTGTTCGGGCGCAGCGCCCCCGTCGGCCCATCGCCGTACTCGACGTAGCGGTCGAAGACCCTGAGGATGCCGTCAGCGTTCGCCTCGATCTGCTCGACCGGCAGGATCCGCCGCATCTCGTCGCGGCCCGAGGGGTCGCCGACCTTGGTCGTGCCGCCGCCCATCAGCGTGATCGGCCGGTGCCCGGTCTGCTGCAGCCACCTCAGCGACATGATCTGCACCAGGTGGCCGATATGCAGCGAGCTCGCCGTCAGGTCGTAGCCGATATAGCCCGTGACCATCCCGTCCGTCAGCGCGTCGTCCAGGCCCTGCAGGTCGGTGCAGTCGGCGATGAAGCCGCGCGCCTGCATGACGTTCAGGAATTCGGATTTCGGGTGGTAGGTCATGCGTCGTGGGTCCAATCTCCGGCGGAGGCTTCTCTTACACATGGGCGCGGAGCAGGAAAAGGGATGACGCTGACGGCTCTGGGTACGATGTCGGGCACGTCGCTCGACGGCGTGGATGCGGCGGTTGTCTTCACCGACGGCGTCACGATCGACGGCTTCGGCCCCTCCCGGTATCGCCCCTATGCAAAGGCGGAGCGTGCGCTCCTGCGTGCCGCCCTCGGACAGTGGGAGGGGGCCGAGGTGGAGGCCGCCGCGAAGGTGGTGAACGATGCCCATGCGCAGGTACTCTGCGACTTTGCGACTCCCGACATCTTCGGCTTCCACGGCCAGACCGTCGCGCACGAGCCGCGGGGGCGAGGTACGCTGCAGATCGGCGACGGCGCGGCGCTGGCGCACGCGCTTGGTGCCCCCGTGGCGTGGGATTTTCGTACCGCCGACGTGGCCGCGGGAGGGGAGGGGGCGCCGCTGGCGCCGCTGTTCCACCACGCCGCGGCTCGGTGGGCCGGGATCTCGGGTCCGGTGGCCGTCCTCAACCTGGGCGGCGTCGGCAACCTGACCTGGCTCGATGCGGGGGTGGCGGCAGACGCGCCGGGCGCCGTCGTCGCGTTCGACACCGGGCCGGCCAACGCCCCGATCGACGACCTGATCGCCGCCCGCACCGGAGTTGTCCGCGACGAAGGCGGCGCATTGGCAGCGAGAGGAAAGGCGCGCGAGGACGTCGTCGAGCGGTTTCTGGCGGAGCCCTACGCTGCGCGCGCCGCACCGAAGTCTCTCGACCGGGGAGCCTTCCCCTGGCTGCGCGGCGCGGTCGACGACATGGCGACCGAGGATGCCACTGCGACTCTCGTCGCAGTAGCCGCTGCCGGTGTGGCGGCGGGGCTGGCGCTGTGTCCGTTGCGCCCGGAGCGGATGCTGGTGACGGGCGGAGGACGCCATAACATGACCATGATGAACGACCTGAGACGGCGCACCGGCATCGTCGTTGAGCCGGTCGAGGCGGTGGGCCTCGACGGCGACATGCTGGAGGCGCAGGCCTTTGCCTTCCTCGCCGTCAGGGTTCTGCACGGCCTGCCGCTCACGCTGCCCGGCACCACTGGCGTCGCCTCGCCGACGGCCGGGGGACGACTGTCGCGTCCCTGACCTCCGCCTTCAGCGTGGCTTCAGCGCGGAATCTCGACGTCGGGCGGCGCGAGGTCGAACCCTTCGAAGACGAAGCCGGGGACGACGACGCAACTGACAAGGGTCCAGCCGCCGCATGGGCGCGCGGCTTGCCACCATCCGGCTGGCACGACCCGGCGCGGCACCTCGCCAGCGGCAAGGTCGGGTCCCAGCACAAGGTCCTCCGCCGGGCCTTCTTCAAACGCCGCCAAGGAAAGCTTCAGCGGCGCACCCGAGTGCCAGAGCCACAGCTCATCGGCGTCGACGCGGTGCCAGTGGCTCCGCTCGTCCTCCTTCAGCAGAAACCAGATCGCCGTGCCCAGCGGCCTGTCCGCTCCGGGCGCCGACCATGTCTGGCGGTACCAGCCGCCCTCCGGATGCGCCGAGAGCTCGAGCCGGGCGATGATCTCGGCGGCGGACAGGGTCACGCGGCTCCTAGGCGGCTAGAGCGGATGCTGATAGAACAGGATGTCGCCAGCGATCTCCGGCGGCGGGTCGTGGAATGGGGGGCAGGGCGAGAAGCCCATCCCCTCGTAGAGCGCTACGGCCTCGGGAAGGCGTCGCATCGTGTCGAGCTTCATCGTGTGAAAGCCGTCTGCCCGCGCCTGTTCCATCGCCACCTCGACGATCGCGTGACCCACGCCTCGGCCACGCGCAGTGTCTTCGACGAAGACCCGCTTGATCTCGCACACCCCGGGCTCGATCGTGCGGAACATGCCGCAGCCCACCACCTCGCCGTCGAGTTCGGCCAGGAAGATGGCGCCGGCCGGCCGCGCGTGCTCCTCCTCAAGCGTCGCCAGAAGCGTTCCGTAGACCGCTGTCGTGTAGTAGTAGTCCAGCAGTTCCGGCCGATCCCGCGTTCGCTCCAGAAGGACATTGCGATATTTCCAGCAGAGGTCGCGGACGGCGCCGAGGTCAGCCTCGCTCTCCGCCAGGCGGACAGTGACGCTCATCGCAGGATGGAACGGCCGGCGTAGCGCGCGGTCTCGCCCAGCATCTCTTCGATCCGGATCAGCTGGTTGTACTTCGCCAGCCGGTCGGAGCGCGAGAGCGATCCCGTCTTGATCTGCCCGCAGTTGGTGGCCACTGCGAGGTCGGCAATGGTCGCGTCCTCGGTCTCGCCCGAACGGTGTGACATCACGCAGGTGTACCGGGCCCTGTGCGCCATGGCGACCGCCGCGAGCGTCTCTGACAGAGTGCCGATCTGGTTGACCTTGACCAGCAGCGAGTTGCCGACGCCAGCCTCGATGCCGCGGCTCAGACGCGTCGGGTTGGTCACGAAAAGATCGTCGCCCACCAGTTGCACCTTGTCGCCGAGCGCCTGCGTCAGCGCCGCCCAGCCGTCCCAGTCATCCTCGGCGCAGCCGTCCTCGATCGACAGGATCGGGTAGTCGTCCGTCAGCGACTGCAGGTACGCGACATTTTCGTCGGCAGACAGCGTTTTTCCCTCTCCCTCCATATGATACGCGCCGTCCTTGAAGTACTCGGTCGAAGCACAGTCGAGCGCAAGCATCACGTCATCGCCGGGTGTATAGCCCGCCTTCTCGACGGCCTTGAGGATGACGTCCAGAGCCTCCCGCGTGCTGGAGAGGTTCGGCGCGAAGCCGCCCTCGTCGCCGATGCCGGTGGAGAGGCCAGCGGAGGACAGCTCCTTCTTGAGCACCTGAAAGATCTCGGAGCCCATCCGCACCGCATCGGCGACGGTTTCGGCCGAGACCGGCATGATCATGAATTCCTGAATGTCGATCGGATTGTCGGCGTGCTCGCCGCCATTGATGATGTTCATCATCGGCACCGGCAGCACCCGCGCCGACGTGCCGCCGACATAGCGGAAGAGCGGCTGCGAGGTGAAATCGGCCGCCGCCTTCGCCGCCGCGAGCGAGACGCCGAGGATGGCGTTGGCGCCCAGCCGGCCCTTGTTGTCGGTCCCGTCGAGCTCGACCATGGCGGCGTCGATCGCCTCCTGCTCGGTGGCGTCGAAGCCGACGAGCGCTTCGGCGATCTCGCCGTTCACCGCCGCGACGGCCTTGGTCACGCCCTTGCCGCCGAAACGGGACTTGTCGCCGTCCCTGAGCTCCACGGCCTCGTGCGCGCCGGTCGAGGCGCCCGATGGCACGGCGGCGCGGCCCATGCTTCCGTCGTCGAGGATGACGTCGACCTCGACGGTGGGGTTGCCACGGCTGTCGAGAATCTCGCGTCCAATGATGTCGATGATGGTGCTCATGTTATCGGGATCCGTTCTGGTGTGCGGTACGGGGGACGGGGCGCGGCCGCGAAGCCGCTTGGACAAGGCAGGCGGACAACGCGGCGATGATGACCGTCGCGCGTAAGGGCGTCCAGCCGGCAGGCTGCAGTCAAGACGGCATCGCCGCAACGTGCATACCGGCCGGTGTCGAACGCGAGAGTGCGGTGCCGATGACCCATGTCTCCCCCTGCAGGCCCCATAGCTGGCCGGCAGCCGCGAAGAAAGGTCGAACTCAGCGCTTCCGGTTGAGCGGGACGCCGTATAGCTCCAGGCGATGGCCCTTGAGGCGGTAGCCAAGCTTCTCGGCAATCCTGTCCTGCAGGGCCTCGATCTCTTCGTCCACGAATTCGATCACCGCGCCCGACTGCAGGTCGATCAGATGGTCGTGGTGGTCCCGCTCGGCATCCTCGTACCTGGCGCGGCCATCGCCGAACTCGACCCGGTCGAGGAGGCCGGCCTCCTCGAACAGCTTGACGGTGCGGTAGACGGTCGCGATCGAGATCCCCGGGTCCACCGCGACCGCACGCGCATGCAGTTCCTCGACGTCCGGATGGTCGTCGGCGCCGTCCAGGACCGCGGCGATCGTCCGCCTCGGGCTGGTCATCCGCAGGCCCTTCGCCTCGGCGCGCTCGCCAATCGACTCGCTCATGGAGGGGGCAAGCTCAGGGTGCCGCGCATGACCTCGACTGCCTGGCCAGCGACGGTTATCGCCCGTCCCCGCACCGAGACCTCGATCCGCGATGGCCGACCCATCTCGATGCCTTGCGCCACGACGAGGTCGATCGTCCCGCCCTTGAGGTTCGCGAGGTGCGCCGCCAGCGCAGCGGCCGCGCTGCCTGTTGCGGGGTCCTCGGGTACGCCGTCGAGCGGGGCGAACATGCGGGTGCGCACCTCGCTGCCGTCACGAACGAACAGGTAGATGGCCGTAATGGCGTCTTCTTTCGCGGCCGCGCGGAGCTCCCGAAAGCGGTCGGTCACGGGATCCGCTCGGGCCAGGACCTCAATGCTCTTGAGCTGAACAAGAATGAAGGGCAGTCCCACCGATGCGACGAGCGGAAGACCGACCAGGTCATCCGCCACAAGACCCGCGCAGGCGGCGACGAGGGACGCGTCCGGCCCGTCTCGCCGTGAAAGCGGATGACTGGTCGTGAACTCCCCACGGCCGTCGGCCGCGCGCGCCGGGATCGCGCCCACGCCCAACTCGAGCATCATCTCCGGCCCGCGCCCCATCGCAGCCAGCGCGACCGCCGTGCCGACGGTCGGATGCCCGGCGAATGGGATCTCGGCTGTCGGAGTGAATATCCGCACGCGCGCGGTGCTCTTGGGATCATCCGACGGATAGACGAAGGTCGTCTCGGAGAAGTTGAACTCGCGCGCGATCTTCTGCAGCAATTCCTCGGCGAGGTCGGTCGCATCTGTGATCACCGCGAGAGAGTTTCCCCCGAACGCGCGATCGGTGAACACGTCGAGGACGACGTAGTCGGTCATTGCAATGAACTCTCCCGCGGTGATCGATGCGTCAAGGCCACACCGTATCGGCCCAGGGCCACTACCGTCGACCGCCGGCATGTCATGAGCCGCGCGCCACGTTCGCTACGCGCAGGATCAGCCCGCGGCGGCCGCCGGCGATGATCCGCCAGCTGCCTGTGCCGGCATGGTTCCTGCCAGGAAGGTCGCGGTAAGGACGGTCCCTTGCGTCGCCTTTGGCCTCGCCAGCGACGCGCCGAGTTGACGCCCGGCGGCGTCCACGATCGTCATGCCAAGCCCGCGACCGCCCTCGCCACCGAGTCCGACCCCGTCATCGGTGAGCGTCAGCTGGTACTTCCCGTCCGCGAGCGTACCGCTCAATTGGATCACGCCGGATCTGTCGCCAGGGAAGGCGTGCTTGACGGAGTTCGCGACGAACTCGTTGACGATGACCGCGGCCGCCCCCGCCCGGCTGCCGTCGCACAAGGCCGGGGCAAAGTCGGCCTGCATGCGCACGTTGACAGGCAGAGTGCGGCTCAGGAGGTCCGCGATGCGGCCGAGATAGCGGCCGACATCGATCGATCCGCTCTCGCCCGCGATGTTCAGCGCCTCGTGCAGGGCGACGATCGCGGCGACCTGCTGCTCGGCTCGGACAAGGACGTCGCTGGCTTCACCCAAAGCTCCACGCCGCTGGATGCGCAGGTAAGAGGCGACCATCTGCAGCGAATTCTTGACCCTGTGGTCGATCTCTCCCTGCAGGCGCTTCTGCGTCGAGAGCGCCTCGCGCAACTGCATCTGGCGAACGACCTGGCGCGCCAGAAGCACCAGCGTCTCGCGCTGCGTTCCGCTGAGCTTGCGCGGCTTGCGATCGAGTATGCAGAGGGTGCCGATCGGAACGCCGTCGTCGAGCCTCAGGATCGCGCCCGCATAGAAAAGGACGGCGTCCTCGCCTTCGCACAGGGGATTGTCGCGCGTGCGCGGGTCCATGCGCGTGTCGGGGATCTCGAGGATCTCGTCCTCCTGCAGGGCATGCAGGCAGATCGCGAGGTCGAGCGACGTGCCGGTGGCGTCGAAGCCGCAAGATGCCTTGAACCACTGCCGATCGGAGTCGACGAGGGAGATGAGCGCCGTGGGCACCTCGCAAAGACGGGCGACGTAGGCGACGATGTCATCGAAGTCGCGCTCTCTCGGCGTATCCAGGATGTCGAGCGACTTGAGCGCCGCAAGCCGTGCATCACCCGTGCTCGAGCCTTTTTCGGTCCTGCTCACCTCGGTATTGTCCACCAGCTACGCGTTCCCCGGGGCTAATTTTGCGCATCGGGCGCTGACTGACAAGAGGCACTCAGGTGCCGCAGAACGTCTCTGTCACCTCTTCGCCGGCCTTCGGCGGCGCGGCGAGAGGGTCGTCGGATGTCGCATCGAATGGCCGTTCAGTCGCTTCCACCAGGCGGTGGAACGGTGCGTAGTCCCCTCGTACGGCAGCGGCGATGGCCTCTTCCACGCGATGGTTTCGCGGTATCACTGCGGGGTTCGAGCTCAGCATCAGTACCTTGTCGGGATCCCGCCTCGCCCAATCGGCCGCCCATGCTGAGAATGCCGTGGGGAGTTCGACCCCCTCGGCAAGCCAGCGGAACGTCAGCGTGAAATCGGCGCGCTCGGCCGCCATCAGGTCTAGGAGCCGGTGCACCAGACGAACGTCGTCACCATCGGGGTCACGCAGGCCGAGTTTTGCACCGAAGTGCCGGACCCACGCCGACTGGTATGCGGGCGCAAAGCCATGCACCGCCTCCGTCGCCGCGTCGACGGCCGCGTCGCGGTCGCCCATGAGCGGCAGGAGCGTCGTGGCGAACTGCGCGAGGTTCCAGGCCGCGACCTGCGGCTGCTGGGAATACGCGTAGCGTCCGAACTGATCGATCGACGAGAAGACGGTGTCGGGGTGGTAAGCGTCGATGAATGCGCAGGGTCCGTAGTCGATGGTCTCGCCCGCGACCTGCATGTTGTCGGTGTTCATCACGCCGTGGATGAACCCGATGCTCATCCAATGAGCCACCAGCTCCGCCTGCGCCTTCACCACCTCACGGAGGAGGTCGAGCGGCGTCTCGGCGGCGGGATAATGCCGATCGATCACGTGACGGACCAGCTCCGCCAGCGCCTCCGTGTCGTTGCGTGCCAGGAAGAACTGAAATGTGCCGACGCGGATGTGGCTTTTGGCGACGCGGGTCAGCACCGCGCCGGGCAGGGGCGCCTCGCGCAGCACCGTCTCGCCGGTGGAGACCGCCGCGAGGGCGCGCGTGGTCGGAATGCCGATCGCGTGCATCGCCTCGGAGACCACGTATTCGCGGAGGACCGGGCCAAGCCACGCGCGCCCGTCGCCCATCCGGCTGTATGGTGTGCGCCCGGCTCCCTTGAGCTGGATGTCGCGGCGCCCGTTTTCCGTGACGACCTCGCCGAGAAGGATCGCCCGGCCGTCGCCGAGCTGCGGCACCCATCCGCCGAACTGATGGCCGGCATAGGCTTGCGCCAGCGGCTCCGCTCCCTCGGGCACCGCATTGCCGGCGAGCATGGCGACACCCTCGGGCGAGGCCAACTGTGCCGGGTCCAGCCCGAGCTCGCGCGCCAGCGGGTCGTTCAGCCGTATCAGCGCCGGTTCCCGAACGGGTGTGGGGTCGAGCTTGGCGTAGAACCGGCCCGGAAGGCGCGCGTAGCTGTTGTCGAAGGCGAGTGTCATGCCGTTGAGCTAGGCACGTCGGCGCCCCGGTGCCAGACCCTGCATGTCATCCACCACAAGTTCCGCTCCGTAGCAGTGCGCAAGCGAAGACATGAAGGAGACTACCGATGGCTGCCGAGGAGATGCGCAGGGGAACCCGGATCAAGGATCGGCCCGAGTTCAGGTCCAAGCCGAGACCGCTCACCAGGACCGGCGACACGACGGTCAAGGATGCCGTCGGAGCGATGTGCGACAACAGCTACGGCTCGGTGATCGTCGTCGATCCGCAGCACAAGGTGACGGGTGTCTTCACCGAGCGGGATCTCATGTCCAAGGTCGTCAATGTCGGCCGTGATCCTGCGTCGACGAAGCTGGACGAGGTGATGACGCGCGAACCGCGCATCGCGCGCGAGGACGACAATATCGTTGACTGGCTAAGGATCATGTCGAACGAGCGGTTTCGGAGGTTGCCGGTCGTCGACGCCGAAGGCCGGATCAAGACCGTGTTCACGCAGGGCGACTTCGTCAGCTACACGTGGCCGGATCTGATGTACCAGGCGGGGCAGATCGCCAAGGCGAGCGTGACGACGAACTTCCACTACGTGCTGATCCTGGGAGGCGTCGCCCTCTACACGCTCCTGATGATCGTCGTCATCGGCTTTGCCATCTGACGCGGTTTAGAGGCGGGCCAGCCGTTCGGTCAGCAGCGCGAAGAACGCGTCGGCGTCGATATCGCCGAGGAACATCGCGTTTTTCGGCCGATCGGTGACGCCCCACCAGTCGGCGACGGTCATGCCGCGTGTCAGCTCGGACACCGTCTCGATCTCGACATTGACATGGCGCCCGTTGAAGATGTCGGGGCGGAGCAGGTAGCCGATTGTCGTGGGGTCGTGCAGCGGTGCGCCGTCCGAGCCGTATTTCTCGAGGTCGAAGCGCTCGAAGAACTCCGTCCAAGATGCCACGGTCCGCCCTACGGAAGAGCCAATGGCGCGAAAGGCCTCATTTCGAGCGCGCGTCACCAGCGCCTTGTGGGTCATGTCGAGAGGCATCACGGTGATCGGCGCGCCGGAGGCGAAGACTTCGGCCGCGGCCTCGGGATCGACGTAGATGTTGAACTCCGCCGCCGGCGTGATGTTGCCGACCTCGAAGTAGGCGCCACCCATCAGCACGATGCCGGCGACACGCCCGGCGATGCCCGGCGTGCGCCGCAAGGCGGCCGCGATATTGGTCAGGGGCCCGAGAGCCACCAGAGTGACGGTCCCCGAGGGCTCGGCCATCACCGTCTCTGCGAGGAAGTCCACTCCGTGCATGTCCTGAAGCGCCATCCGCGGCGACGGGAGGTTCGCACCGTCGAGCCCCGTCTTGCCGTGGACATGCTCGGCCGTGACAAGTGTCCGCGTGAGAGGGCGATCGCAGCCGGCGAAGACCGGTATATCCGTGCGGCCCGCCAGCTCGCAGATCTTGCGGGCGTTCTCCGCCGTCAGCGGCAAGGGCACGTTGCCGGCCACGGCCGTGATCCCCAGGACTTCGATCTCCGGTGAGGCGAGCGCAAACAGTATCGCGACCGCGTCGTCCTGTCCTGGATCGGTGTCGATGATGATGCGATGCGGCATGATGCGCGCGACGTTGTGCACGCCCGCTGAGATTGTAAAGTCATGACGCACAGACCCCTTTCGTCGACTTGCCTCTCCACGCGACATGCGTTCTTGTCGTGGAAAGAGACGAAATGCTGACCCGAGGGGTGACGTCTATGACCCGGTCCATGATGGCGGCGGCCGCAGGTATCCTAGCGCTTGCGGCGTGCGAAGAGATCGTCGTGGCAGATGCACCGACGATCGACGATGGCTTGCCTAGCCCAGCACGCGCCGCCTGCATGTCAGCTGTCGCCGACCAAGCGGGCGACGGAAACCTCGCGGTCCTCAGCGGCGTGGCGTCTCGGAGCCGGACGGAATACGTATTGGGCGTCGGCGAGGATCGCGTGCAATGGCGCTGCGTCGCCGGGAGCGACGGAGTGGTTCAGGAAGTCTCGCCGATGGCCGATCAGGGCACGCTCTAGATCCGCTGCGGCGCGGCGTGACTCACCGGTTCCGCGTGCGGGTGTTCTACGAGGACACCGACATGGCCGGGATCGTCTATTACGCCAACTACCTCAAGTTCATCGAGCGTGCGCGTTCCGACTGGGTTCGCAGCCTCGGGATCGACCAGAGCGCATTGCGCGCGGCCGGGACGGTCTTCGCGGTGCGGCGGATGGAGGCGGACTGGCTTGCGCCAGCTCGATTCGAGGACGACCTCGACGTCGCGACGCAGGTGGTTTCCGTGTCAGGCGCTCGCATCGCGCTCGACCAGACCGTATCGCGGGGATCGACGGAGCTCTTCTCGGCATCGGTCACGCTCGTGGCGATCGGTTTAGGCGGCAGGCCCCGCCGCATACCGCACGACCTCATCGCCGCGATGGGCTAGCCGCCGAAGGATAGCCTTTGCCGGCCGAGCAGCGGCGTTGGAACCCCGCTCGGCCGCGATCAATGCTGCATCGCCGCGGTCTCACTTCGCCAATCCTGTTGGCGTGCGGAGGCGACATAATGTAGGGTGTCGCGCAATCAGGGCCGCCGTCAGACGCGGTCGACTCTTGAGAGAGCAGGACAGATGGAAACCGAAACTCTGACGGCCCTGCAGTCGGTCGACTTCTCGCTGTGGGGGCTCTTCATGCGGGCGACCCTGACCGTCAAGCTGGTGATGCTGCTGCTCGTTGCCGCCTCCTTCTGGGCCTGGGCGATCATCGTGCAAAAGATCCTCGACTACCGCCGGGCCCGTGCGGACATCGAAGCGTTCGAGGCGGTCTTCTGGTCGGGTGAGCCGCTCGACGAACTCTTCGATCGCACCGGGCCCGAGCCCCCGGCGGGGCCGGAGCGTGTCTTCGCTGCCGGCATGGGCGAATGGAGTCGGAGCCATCGTGACGACGGGCGGCTAATACCAGGGGCGACGCAACGGATCGACCGCTCGATGGACGTCGCCATCCAGAAGGAGCAGGAGCGCATGACGCGGGGCCTTCCGGTGCTGGCAACGGTAGGCGCCACCGCGCCGTTCATCGGGCTCTTCGGCACCGTCTGGGGCATCATGAACGCGTTCATCGAGATCGCAGAGCAGCAGAACACCAACCTCGCGGTCGTCGCGCCGGGCATCGCGGAGGCGCTGCTGGCGACGGGCCTCGGTCTTCTTGCCGCCATTCCGGCCGTGATCTTCTACAACAAGCTTTCGACCGATGCAGACCGGATCGTAGGTAGTCACGAGAGCTTCGCCGACGAGTTCGCGACGATCCTCGGGCGCCAGCTCGACGAGGCGGCCTGATGGCGATCGGCATCGGCGTCCTCGAGCGCACCAAGGGCGGCGGACGCCGGCGCCGCCGTGGCCGGGCGAAGCCCATGGCTGAGATCAACGTGACTCCGTTCGTCGACGTGATGCTGGTGCTGCTCATCATCTTCATGGTCGCCGCGCCGCTGCTGACGGTCGGCGTCCCCGTCGAATTGCCGCAGACAGCGGCCGAGGCTCTGCCCACCGAACCGGAGGAGCCGCTGACGATCACCCTGACCGTCGATGGCCGACTGCAGATCCAGACGACTGACGTGGCCGCCGGGGAGCTGGTGCCTCGCCTGCGCGCGATCGCGGCAGAGCGGGCGAGCAACAAGGTGTTTCTGCGGGCCGATGGCGCCATCCCTTACGAGAGGGTGGTGCAGGTCATGGGCGCCCTCAACGCAGGGGGGTTTCCCAACATCGGCCTGGTGACGGACGCCGGGGGCCCGCGGTTCGACGGGCAAGACGGCTGAGACGTGATCCGGGTCGGCGATAGCGCGCGCGAGCTCGGCGCCGCGTTCGGCGAGTTCGCCGTGACGAGGACCGGCTGGGTCGTCTCCGGCGTCGGACATGTCGCGCTTCTGCTCTTCCTGATGTTTGCCGGCGCGTTCACGCGCGCGCCGCTGCCGCCGATGGAAGTGGCCGAGGTGACGGTGATCTCCGAGGAGGATTTCGCGCTCTTGACCCGGCCGGATACGGCGCCCGAGGCTGGGGCTGGCATCACGGCGCCGCCGCCGCCCGCGGCACCCGCTGAGACCCCGCCACCCACGCCACGACCGGACATCGCGGAATCGCCCGACGAGCCTGCGGAGGACGCGCTCCCGATGCCTGAATTGACCGCGCCGCCGCGGGTGGACGCCCCGCCTCAGGCGCAGCCGTCGCCCGACCCGGCGCCACGCGTCGCGGCCGAGGCTGCACCGGAGCCCGACCCCGCCGCCGAGGAGGCGCCGGAGCAAACGCAGCGGATAGCGCCCGATGCCGAGCAGGCCGCGGAGGCCGAGGTCGAGCCGCAGGCGCCGACGGCTCCGCCCGAGGCTGCGACCGAGATCGTGACCGAGGCGGAAGAGCCGAGTGGAGCGCCGGACGCTCCGCTCCGTCCGCGCGCCCGCCCGGACCGTCTGGCGCGTCTCGATCCCGGACAGAGTTTCGAAGCGTCCTCGCTGGACGCTGTCGAGCCCGACGATGCACCGGCTCCCGAGTCCGAGTCCGAGTCCCGAGCCCGAGCCCGAAGTCGCGGATGAAGCGCCGCCGGAGGACGATCCGCTGGCCGCGGCGATCGCCGGCGCGGTCGCGGATGCCATCTCGAGCTCGCCCGATGCCGCGCCCGCCGCGGGCGCAGCCGCAGGCCCCCCCCTCAGCCAAGGCGAGCGGGACGCATTCCGCGTTGCGGTGGAGCGGTGCTGGATCGTCGACCCCGGTTCTCCCGCGGCGTCCGTGACGGTGATCGTCGGATTGCGAATGACCCGCGACGCGAAACCCGACACCGCGAGCATCAACCTGCTTGGAGCGCAAGGTGGCGACGAAAGCGCCGTGCGCACCGCCTACGAGGCGGCGCGGCGGGCCATCCTGCGCTGTGGCGCTGAGGGCTTCCCGCTCCCGGCCGAGAAGTACGAACGCTGGGCGCAAGTCGAGATGACGTTCAATCCAGAAGGCATGCGCATCCGATGAGCGTTCGGCCAGAAACCCGCGGCGGTCCCCCGACCGGCCGCTCGCCACCCGACGAGGTTCACATGAGACTCCTGCTTGCTCTCGCCGCCACGTTGGCGGCTCTCTCCGCACCGCTCGCGGCGCAGGAGGGGCCCCTCAGGATCGAGATCACCGAAGGCGTGATCGAGCCGATCCCGATCGCGATCCCGGACTTCGTGGCCGAGACCGCGGGAGCGGAGGGGTGGGCCGCGGACATCGCTCGCGTCGTGGCAGGTGACCTGACCGGTACCGGGCTCTTTCGCGAGATCCCCGCCGACGCGTACATCTCGACGCCTGCGAGCTTCGACGCCGCGATCTCGTATTCCGACTGGAAAGCGATCAACGCACAGGGACTCGTCGTTGGCGCGGTGTCGCTGAACGGCGACCAGCTCAACGTGAAGTTCCGGCTCTTCGACGTCTTCTCGGAGGAGCAGATGGGCGAGGGGCTGCAGTTCGGCGGCTCCACTGCCGACTGGCGGCGGATCGCCCACAAGGTCGCGGACCAGGTTTATTCCCGCATCACCGGCGAGGGCGGATATTTCGACAGCCGCGTCGCCTTCGTTGCCGAGACCGGCCCGAAGTCCGCGCGGCAGAAGAGCCTCGCTGTCATGGACTACGACGGCGCCAATGTTCAGTACCTCACGGACGGGCAGTCGCTGGTTCTGGCCCCGCGTTTCTCGCCCGATGGCAGGCGGGTGATCTTCACCAGCTACGCCACCGGTGTGCCGCGCGTCTACGAGCTCGACGTCGCGAGCTTCCAGGCGCGTGGCTTCGAGGAGCAGCCGGGCACGATGACCTTCGCGCCGCGCTTTGCCCCGGACGGTGAGCGGGTGGTGTTCTCGCTCAGTCAGGGCGGCAACACCGACCTCTACTCGCTGAACCTCGCCAGCGGCGAGCGGCGGCGGCTGACGGAGGCGCCGTCGATCGAGACGTCGCCCTCGTTTTCGCCCGACGGCAGCCGGATTGTGTTCGAAAGCGACCGGTCCGGCACGCAGCAGCTCTACATCATGCCCGTGGGCGGCGGCGAGCCGCAGCGGATCAGCTTCGGCGCCGGCCGCTACGGCACCCCGGTCTGGAGCCCGCGCGGCGACCTCATCGCCTTTACCAAGCAGAACGCGGGACGTTTCCACATCGGCGTGATGCGCACCGACGGCTCGGAGGAGCGGCTGCTGACGGCGAGCTTCCTCGATGAAGGGCCCACATGGGCGCCGAACGGTCGCGTCATCATGTTCACGCGCGAGACGCCGGGCGCTGACGGCGCGCCGGCGATCTATTCGGTCGACATCTCGGGCCGCAACCTCAAGCGCGTGACGACGCCCGGCGCCGCGTCGGATCCCAACTGGTCGCCGCTTTTGCCGTGACGATGGACGTGGCTGACGGTATCGTGGCGCCAACGAGAAACGGGTGAGGCGAGCATGAAGACCTTCACGAAGATCGCGGCGGCGTGTCTGATGCTGGCGCTCGGCGCCTGCCAGAACGCCGACCGGTTCGGAGCCGGTGCCGGCATGAGCCCCGGCACGGCTGGTCTCGGCGCCGGCGACCCCTCGAACCCGTCGTCACCGGCCTATTTCCAGAGCCAGATCGGGGACCGCGTGCTGTTCGCCGTCGACCAGCACACGCTCTCGCCGCAGGCGCAGGCCACGCTCGACGCGCAGGCCGCCTGGTTCAACAACAACCCGGAGTACCGGGCAACGATCGAAGGGCACGCCGACGAGCAGGGAACGCGCGAGTACAACCTCGCCTTGAGCAGCCGTCGCGCGAACTCCGTCCGCGAGTACCTGATCTCTCGCGGGCTATCGCCATCGCGCGTCACAACCGTGGGCTTCGGCAAGGAGCGGCCGCTCCAGGTCTGCTCCGACGAGGCCTGCTACAGCCAGAACCGGCGCGCCGTCACCGTCCTGAGCGCGGGCACGAGCTGATGCGCGCGGTCGCCGCGGCTCTGGCCTTTGCCCTCGCGGTACCGGCGGCGGCGCAGGACGGCGCGACGCTTGCCGACCTGCGGCAGGACCTTGCCGGCGTCTACGTCGAACTGCAGCGCCTGAAGCGCGAGTTGAGCACGACCGGCGCGTCAAACACCCAGATCGGCGGGGAGACGGCGCTAGAGCGGCTTAACGCGATCGAGGCAGCGCTCGCCGAGCAGACCGCACGTGCGGAAGCCCTCAGCGGGCGGATCGAGCGGATCGTGGCGGACGGCACCAACCGGATCGGTGATCTGGAGTTCCGGATCTGCGAGCTCGAGCCCGGCTGCGATATTGGCGAAGTGGGCTCGACCCTGCCGCTTGGTGGTGGCGAGGCGGGCTCGCCGGCGATCCTGCCAGCCGCGCCGCCGCAAGCGAACGCACCCGAACTCGCGGTGGGCGAACAGGCTGACTACGATCGTGCGAGCGCGGCCTACGAGGCCGGGAACTGGGCCGAGGCGGCGCAGCTGCTCCGGTCGTTCACCGACAGCTATCCCGGTGGCCCGCTTTCGGGCGAGGCGCACTTCCTGCGCGGCCGCGCCCTGCAGCAGCAGGGTCAGGATACCGAGGCGGCACGCGCCTACCTCGACAGCTTCTCGGGCAGCCCGCAGGGCGCGCGGGCGCCGGAGGCGCTCTTGCAGCTCGGCCTTGCGCTTGGGCGCCTCGGGCAGCGGCAGGAGGCCTGCGTGACGCTGGGCGAGGTGTCGGTCCGCTATCCCGACGCCCCCGTCGCCGCCGAGGCGGCGAGCGCGGCCGGCAACCTCGGCTGCGGATGACGCTCGAAGAGCGTTTCGCGCAGGCCCTCCACGAAATCTACGAGAACGACCCGCCGGCGCGCCTGGGCATCTCCGTGTCGGGCGGTGGCGACAGCATGGCGTTGCTGCACCTCGCTTCGGCCTGGGCGCCGGCCGATGTGACGCTCCTTGTGGTCACCGTCGATCATGGTCTGCGGCCGGAGGCGGCCGCAGAGGCAACGACGGTCGCCGACGCGGCAGCAGCGCTCGGGCTTGACCAAACAACTCTGGTTTGGGGCGGCTGGACCGGCTCCGGCAACCTGCAGGACATGGCGCGGCGCGCCCGCCGCGACCTGATCGCCGACTGGGCAGAGGCTTCGGGAGTGAGCTCGGTTCTCATGGGCCATACGATGGATGATCAGGCAGAGACGGTTCTGATGCGACTCGCGCGGGGGTCCGGCGTCGACGGGCTGGCGGGCATTCCGCGCGTCCATCGCGCCGCACCGACATTGACGCGGCCGCTCCTGTCGTTCCGCCGGGCGGAACTGCGGGCGTGGCTGTCGAGCCGTGGCATCGCTTGGGTGGAGGACCCGTCCAACGAGGACGAGCGCTTCGACCGCATCAAGGCGCGCCGGCTGCTCGACGAGCTCGGGGATCTGGGTCTGACGGTCGAGCGGCTTGGACAGACCGCCGCGCACATGCGTCGGGCGCGAGACGCGCTGAACTCCGCGGCGCAAACGCTGGCGACGCACGCCGTCAGGATCGACGCGGGCGACCTTCTGATCCGCACGCGGTCGCTCACGGAAGCCCCGGCAGACCTGCGCATGCGCCTCTTGTCCGCGGCGCTACGTTGGGTCGCGGGGTCGGACTATCGGCCGAGATATGCAGCGCTCGAGCGGCTGTCGCGCGACGGTGGTCCACTGCACGGCTGCCTTGTGACGTTTGAGCAGGGCGAGATGCGGGTAACGCGCGAGCTCGAGGCGGTTCGCACACACAAGACCCGGACCGATGCGATCTGGGACGGCCGATGGCGACTGGAGGGACCACATTCCAATGACTTGCGGATCGCGCCCCTGACGCGGGAGGGTCTGGCCCGTTGCTCTGACTGGCGGTCGAGCGGCTTGCCTGCGACCACGCTCCAGGCGACCCCGGCGATCTGGCGCGGCCCAGATCTCGTCGCCGCCCCCATTGCCCGGCACGGCATTGGCTGGCATGCAATGCTGGTGCCCGGCCGCGACGAATTCATCATAGGTCAGATACCGCGTTGAACGACGGCCACGGATCTTTATCTTAGGACTACTGTGCCGAGCGCGTCACACCACAGGACGCGCGAAATTCGCAATCGGGAGTGTGTCCTTGGGCAACGCGCGAAACATAGCCTTCTGGGTCGTTCTGTTCCTACTGATCCTGGCGCTGTTCAACCTGTTCAGCGGTGGACAGTCGACCATGTCGTCGCAGCAGATCAACTACTCGGAGTTCATCGAGCGGGTCGAAGGCGGCGAGGTCTCCAGCGTCACGCTGGATGGCGAGCGTGTGCTCTTCCGTGGAGCGGACGGACGAAACTACGTCACGATCCGCCCCGACGGAACCGACATCACCGACCGTTTGATCGACAACGACATTCAGGTGAACGCCAAGCCGCAGGAGCAGTCGGGCTTCACCACCGTGCTGATGACGTTCCTGCCCTTCCTGCTCCTGATCGGCGTCTGGATCTACTTCATGAACCGGATGCAGGGCGGCGGCCGCGGCGGTGCCATGGGCTTCGGCAAGAGCCGCGCCAAGCTTTTGACCGAGAAGCATGGGCGCGTCACCTTCGACGACGTCGCAGGCATCGACGAGGCCAAGGAGGAGCTCGAGGAGATCGTCGAGTTCCTGCGCAACCCGCAGAAGTTTTCGCGCCTCGGCGGCAAGATCCCGAAAGGCGCGCTGCTGGTCGGTCCTCCGGGCACTGGTAAGACGCTGCTTGCGCGCGCCATCGCGGGCGAGGCGGGCGTGCCGTTCTTCACCATCTCGGGCTCGGACTTCGTCGAGATGTTCGTGGGCGTCGGCGCCTCCCGCGTCCGCGACATGTTCGAGCAGGCCAAGAAGAACGCGCCCTGCATCGTCTTCATCGACGAGATCGACGCGGTCGGCCGCTCGCGCGGCGTCGGCTACGGCGGCGGCAACGACGAGCGCGAGCAGACGCTGAACCAGCTGCTGGTCGAAATGGACGGCTTCGAGGCGAACGAGGGCGTCATCATCGTCGCCGCGACCAACCGCCCCGACGTGCTGGACCCAGCGCTGCTGCGCCCCGGCCGCTTCGACCGTCAGGTGCAGGTGCCGAACCCCGACATCAAGGGCCGCGAGAAGATCCTCGGCGTCCACGCCCGCAAGGTGCCGCTGGGTCCGAACGTCGACCTGCGCATCATCGCTCGCGGCACCCCCGGCTTTTCGGGCGCCGACCTCGCCAACCTCGTGAACGAGGCGGCGCTGATGGCCGCCCGTGTGGGCCGGCGGTTCGTGACGATGGACGACTTCGAGAACGCCAAGGACAAGGTCATGATGGGCTCCGAGCGGCGCTCGATGGTCATGACCGAGGACGAGAAGAAGCTGACCGCCTACCACGAGGCGGGGCACGCGATCGTCGGCATCAACGTCCCGCAGCACGACCCGATCCACAAGGCGACGATCATCCCGCGCGGCCGCGCGCTGGGCCTCGTGTTGTCGCTGCCGGAGCGGGATCAGCTCTCCGTCACCTTCACCAAGTACACGTCCAAGATCGCGATGGCGATGGGCGGGCGCGTGGCGGAGGAGCTGATCTTCGGCAAGGAGAACGTGACCTCGGGCGCGGCCTCCGACATCCAGCAGATCACCAGAATTGCCCGCGCGATGGTGACGCAATTCGGCATGGCCGAGAGTGTCGGCTACATCGACTACGCGAACGAGCAGCAGAGCTATCTCGGCAACTACCAGGGCCCCGCCAACGCCAGCCCCGAGACGCAGGAGCGCATTGACGAGGAGATCCGTCGGATCGTCGATGAGGGCTACGAGACGGCGAAGCGCATCCTGACCGAGAAGATGGACGATCTCCATCGCCTGGCTCAGGGGCTGCTGGAGTACGAGACGCTGACGGGCGATGAAATCCGCCGCGTCATCGCCGGGGAGCCGCTCAATCGTGGCGACGACGAGGATGACACGCCGCACGGCAACATTCCGTCGATCACCGCGATCCCCAAGACGAGCCGCCCGCGCGGTCGGCCGGAAGGCGACGGAGGTGTCGAGCCGGAGCCCGAACCTTCGACCTGACGTCAGCGGCGGCCGCTTCGTGCCGGCGCTGAAAGCGACCCAGTTTGACGGAGAGATCGTCTGGTTGGGTCGCGTCTCGGACCGGACCCGGTCATTGCGTTCGGAAAGCGCCAGTCGGCTCGAGGCGACGTTCGACGGCATCAAGGGCGAGGCGCATGGCGGAGCCGTGCGCCTCTCTTGCAGCAGGGTCGCTGGGCAGCACCCCCGCGGAACCCCGATTCGGAACGTCCGTCAGATTTCCATCGTCGCCGCCGAGGATCTCGACCTGATAGCGGGGGATGTCGGTCTGGAAAGGATCGAGCCGTCCTGGCTCGGCGCGCAGATCGTGCTGCGCGGATTGCCCGACTTGACGCACCTGCCGCCGTCGTCGCGTTTGCAGGCGCCCACCGACACTACGCTGGTCGTCGACATGGAGAACCGGCCCTGCCATCTTCCGGCCCGCGAGATCGAACTCGGAACATGCCGGTCACGGGAAGGCCTTCAAGGCAGCGGCGACAGGTCGCCGTGGCGTCACGGCGTGGGTCGAGCGCGAGGGCCCTCTGCTGCTTGGTGATCGTCTCGCGCTGCACGTTCCCGACCAGCCGGCTTGGCCTCACCTTGAGGCCGCACGCGCACGATGACGCGCCTCGTGACCCGCAGGTCGCAATCAGGCTTCACCCCACGGCATCTTTCGGGATAGCCAGAGGAAAAGCCTGGTGGGGAGGGACGGATATGGCGCCGAAATCCGATATCGAGATCGCGCGTGCCGCGGACAAGAGGCCGATCCAGGAGATCGGCGCGAAGCTCGACATCCCGCACGAAGCGCTTCTGCCCTACGGGCACGACAAGGCGAAGGTAGCGCAGGACTTCATCTCGGGCCTCGCCGACCGGCCGGACGGCAAGCTCATCCTCGTCACTGCGATCAACCCGACCCCGGCAGGAGAGGGGAAGACGACCACCACGGTTGGGCTCGGCGACGGCTTGAACCGTATCGGCTGCAAGGCCGCGATCTGCATCCGCGAGGCCTCCCTCGGTCCATGCTTCGGCATGAAGGGCGGCGCCGCCGGCGGCGGCCATGCGCAAGTGATCCCGATGGAGGACATGAACCTCCACTTCACCGGCGATTTCCACGCGATCACGAGCGCGCACAACCTGCTCGCGGCGATGATCGACAATCACATCTACTGGGGCAATGCGCTGGACATCGACCTGCGCCGCGTCACTTGGCGCCGTGTGCTCGACATGAACGACCGGGCGCTGCGGGAGATCGTCAACAGCCTCGGCGGCGTGGCGAACGGCTTTCCGCGCGAGACCGGTTTCGACATCACCGTCGCCTCCGAGGTCATGGCATGCCTGTGTCTCGCGACCGACCTCGCCGATCTGCAGCGCCGCCTGAGGTCGATCGTGGTGGCCGAAACCCGCGCCCGCGAGCCGATCACGGCGGGCGACATCAAGGCCGACGGCGCGATGACGGTGCTGCTGAAGGACGCGATGCAGCCGAACCTCGTGCAGACGCTCGAGGGCAATCCGGCCTTCGTGCATGGCGGGCCCTTCGCCAACATCGCGCACGGCTGCAACAGCGTCATCGCGACCAAGACCGCGCTGAAGCTCGCCGACTACGTGGTGACCGAGGCTGGGTTCGGCGCCGACCTCGGGGCGGAGAAGTTCTTCGACATCAAGTGCCGCAAGGCCGGCCTGAAACCGGCGGCTGTGGTCGTGGTCGCGACGGTTCGCGCGCTCAAGATGAACGGCGGCGTCGCCAAGGACGACCTTGGCGCGGAGAACGTCGAGGCGGTGAAGAAGGGCTGCGCCAACCTCGGCCGGCATCTCGAGAACCTCAAGCAGTTCGGTGTCCCTGCCGTGGTCGCGATCAACCATTTCGCCGGCGATACCGATGCGGAGATCGAGACGGTGAAGAGCTACGTCTCGGGCCAGCACGGGACAGAGGCGCATCTGTGCAAGCATTGGGCGGACGGGTCCGCAGGCATCGAGTCGCTCGCGCATTCCGTCGCCCGATACGCGGACTCGGGCACGGCGGAGTTCGCGCCGCTCTACCCGGACGACATGCCGCTGCTGCGCAAGATCGAGACGATCGCGACCCGCATCTACCGCGCGCACGAGGTCACGGCTGACACGAAAGTCCGCAATCAGCTCAAGGCGTGGGAGGAGGCGGGCTACGGCGAGCTGCCGGTCTGCATGGCCAAGACGCAATACAGCTTCACCACCGACCCGAGCCGCCGAGGCGCGCCGGACGGCCACACCGTCCCGATCCGCGAAGTGCGGCTGAGCGCTGGGGCGGGCTTCATCGTGGCGATCTGTGGCGACATCATGACCATGCCGGGCCTGCCGCGCGTGCCGTCGGCCGAGGTCATCGGCCTCGACGACGAGGGCCGGATCGAAGGCTTGTTCTGAAGCTGCGACCCTTCACATTCGGAAGCCCATGCGTGCATATCGCTCGGGCAGGTCAGCGAGGGAGAAGCATGGGCGCGACGATCATCGACGGCAAGGCGAGGGGCGCGGCGCTCCGCAAGGAGGTCGCGACGGAGGTCGCACGGCTGAAGGAGGTGGGCGTTTCGCCCGGCCTCGCCGTCGTGCTGGTGGGCGAGGATCCGGCAAGCGCGGTCTATGTCCGCTCCAAGGGCAAGGCCACGCGTGAGGCGGGCATGGAGAGCTTCGAGCACCGGCTCTCGGCCGACGTGCAGGCGAACGAGCTGCTTGGCCTCATCGACCGGCTGAACGTCGATCCCGCCGTGAACGGGATCCTCGTCCAGTTGCCGCTGCCGGAGCATCTCGACGCCGATCTGGTGATGCAGCGGATCGACCCAGTCAAGGATGTCGACGGGTTCCACCCGATCAACGTCGGCGCGCTTGTGCTGGGGCGGCGCGGCCTCGTGCCCTGCACCCCGCTCGGCTGCCTGATGCTGCTGCGCGAGACGCTGGGCGATCTCTCCGGTGCCGATGCGGTGGTGATCGGTCGGTCGACCATCGTCGGCAAGCCCATGGCGCAGCTTCTGATCAACGACAGCGCGACGGTGACGGTGGCGCACTCTCGCACGCGGGACCTGCCGGGCGTCGTGCGCCGGGCGGACATCGTCGTCGCGGCGGTCGGCCGGCCCGGGATGGTCAAGGGCGACTGGATCAAGCCCGGCGCAACGGTGATCGACGTCGGCATCAACCGCGTCGACGACAAGCTGGTCGGCGACGTCGACTTCGACTCCGCGAGCGGGGTGGCGGGTGCGATCACCCCGGTTCCCGGTGGCGTCGGACCCATGACCATTGCATGCCTTCTGTCGAACACGGTGACGGCCGCGCGATGGCAGCACGGGCTGCCCGAGAGCTGAGGCGCTGCGGCTCGGCATCATATCGGACACGCACGGGCTGCTGCGGCCCCAGGCGCTCGATGCCCTCGCGGAAGTCGAGCACATCGTCCACGCCGGCGACATCGGCAAGCCCGGCATCATCGAAGCGCTGGCAGAGATCGCGCCGGTAACCGCGATCCGCGGCAACGTCGATGTCGCGGACTGGGCGCTGGAATATCCCGAGGAAGCCTCGCTTGAGCTTGAGGGGCACCGCTTGCTGGTGCTTCACGACCGCAAGCAGATCGACACCATTCCCGCCTTCGAGGGCATAGACATCGTGATATCCGGCCATTCCCACAGGCCCGACATCGAGACGCTGGATGGCGTTCTGTACCTCAACCCAGGCGCCGCTGGCACGCGCCGATTCAAGTTGCCCGTGAGCCTCGCGCTCATGGAACTCGCGGAAGACGACGTGCAGGCGAGGATCGTCGAGCTCGACGTCTGAGTTCAGGTGGGGATCATCGTGCCCTGCAGAATGGCGACCAGCGTCTCGTCGGCGCGCACCTCGGCGGCCACGACGATCAGGCGCCGGCCCGGCTTCACGACCCGCCCCTCAGCGACGAGGCTGCTGCCGCGGGCGGGAGCCAGAAGGTTGATCTTCATCTCGACGGTCATGACCTCGACGCCGTCCGCCAGAATGGAGAGCGCCGCATAGCCCGCCGCGCTGTCACCGAGCGAGAAGGTGATTCCGGCATGCCCAAAGCCGTGCTGCTGCGAGAATGCAGCCTGGATCGGCGCAGAAATCCGGCAACGGCCAGCATCTGCCAAGACCAGTTCGGCGCCAATCGAGAACATCAGGCCCTGTCGTGCAAAGCTCTCCGCCACGCGGGGCTGTATCATCAGGCGTGCGCTGCGACGTCAGGAACCGGAAGCGCGACCGCCCGCGTGCCCGTCAGGATGGCACAGGCCGGCCCGGGAAACAGCCGGCGCAGGGCCGGAGCCGTCCAGTCGAGCCCGCCGGTATAGGTGCCGTAGGCGGGCAATACGGCGCGCGCGTCGTCATGGATGAAGCAGGGCCGCGCGATGCACTTCCCCCGCGCCACGAAGCGCGCCTTCGGGTGGTAATGGCCGGAAAGCTCGCCCACCGATCGCGGCTCGGAGATATGGCGGAACGTCAGCGGACTCAGGAACAGCTCGATCGCGGCGGTGCCGCCCAGGGGCTTCGCGCCCCGGTCGTGGTTGCCCTCGATCCAGAGCCAGTCGCAGCCCTCCTGCAGCCGCTCCAGCGTGTCGGCGTCGCGCGGGTCGAGCGCCAGGCAACCCGCCGCGTCGTCGAAACTGTCACCGAGACAGATGACCCGTTTCGGGCGGGTCCCAGCCATGTCGCGGGCCAGGCGTGCCAGCGTGTCCTGTGTCTCGTAGGGCGGAAGCATCGCGCCGGTGCGCCGCACCATGCGATTGGACTTGGACAAATGCAGGTCCGCGACGACCAAAGTGGCCTCGGCCGGCCACCACAGGGCGCCCGACGGCATCGCAACAAGGTTCTCGCCGAGGAGCGCGAAGGCATGCCCGTTCATCCTTCGTTCGTGCCCCGGTTCTCAGGCCGGCGCAAGCGCGATTTGCAGTGGCGGCTGGCTCAGGCTGCTGCGCGGGCGAGGCTCGAGACGGCCTCTGCGGCGAGACGGAACGACTTCGCGCGCGCATCGTGGTCGTGGATCTGCCCCGTGAGAATCAGCTCGTCCGGCTGGTAGCGCTGGACGAGTTCGGCCAGGCGGGCGCGCACCGTTCCAGGCGCGCCGACAGCCGAAATTCGAAGGGCATCGTCGACACCCGCCCGCAGCGCCGGGCCGATCTCGGCGTCGATGTCGCGGACCGGGCGCGGCAACTTGCCGGGGCGCCCCGTCCTCAGTCGTGCAAAGGCGAGCTGCATGGTGGTGCGCAGATAGGCGCCCTCCTCGTCGCTGTCTGCGGCAAAGACATTGACGGCCAGCATGAAGTGCGGCGCGGGACACGCGTCGGATGGCTGGAAATCGCGGCGGTAGATCGCCGCTGCCTCTTCCAGCGCCGCCGGTGCGAAGTGCGAGGCGAACGCGTAGGGCAAGCCCAGATGCGCCGCGAGTTGCGCGCCGTAGAGCGAGGAGCCGAGGATCCACACAGGAACGTGGGTGCCTTCGCCAGGCAGCGCTCTCACCGGCGCGTCGGGGCGCGGGTCGCCGAGATAGGCCATCAGCTCGACGACATCGTCGGGGAACCCCTCGCCCTGGGCCAGCGTCCGGCGCAGGGCGCGGGCGACGGCCATGTCGCCACCGGGCGCACGCCCCAGGCCGAGGTCGATGCGACCGGGGTAGATCGTGGCGAGCGTGCCGAACTGCTCCGCGATCTGGTAGGGCGCGTGGTTCGGCAGCATGATGCCGCCGGCACCGACGCGGATCGTTCTCGTCGCGCCTGCGACGTGGCCGATCAGGACCGAGGTCGCGGCGGACGCGATGCCCGGCATGTTGTGATGCTCCGCCATCCAGTAGCGATGGTAGCCCCACGCCTCGGCCCGTCGCGCGAGGTCGACGGTATTGGCGATCGCCTGAGCGGCATCCGACCCTTCGGGCACTGGAGCGAGGTCGAGGACGGAGTAGCGCATGTCGGACCTTCCGGTGTTCGTCTTCCCTGGGGACATAGTCACCTGAACACGCTCGGTGAAGCGCCAGCGGACGGGGAATGTCCAGCCACGCCGTCAGAGGGGGCGGAACCTTCAGCGCACCGCCGGTCCTCGCCAGGGCGGCGGCGGGCGCCGGCGCTTTGGCTTCGGCTTCGGCACCGGCGCCCCGCGCTGCGGCCCCAAATGGCCACGGACCAGCGGGCCGTGGCCGCCGGCATCGAGACCGGCCTCGTCCATCAACCGCTGGGCTTCCTCCTCCAGCAGGCGCTCGGCCGCGGCGCCTTCGACGGGGACGCGACCGGGCTCGAGGAAGAGCGGCGCGGCAAGCGGTGTCACCCGGTCGAGCACCACATGGTCGACGCGGCCCGAGGTGCGCGCCAGCATCTCCTCCACCCTCCCGAAGTCGACGAGGCCACGCTGCGCCTCCTCTCCAGTGATGTCGAGAAGCAGGTGATCCGGGTCGTAGCGGCGCAGCGTGTCATAGAGGATGTCGGCCGAGAACGTCTGCTGACGCGCGCTGCGCCTCTGGGCGTTGGCGGTGTTGCGCGGGATCAGTCCTGAGATCGTCGCGACCTGCTTGAAGGTCCGCTTCATCACCGCGTTGCCGGCGAGCCAGGTCTCGAACGCCTGCCGCAGATCATCCGCATCGAAGAGCGCCGAGGCGTCCGGCACACGATCGAGGCTCCAGATCAGGACCGCATAGTCGGTCGAGACGAAGCCCAGCGGATGCAGCCCCAGCTCCTCCATCCGCTGCGTCGTCAGCAGGCCGAGCGTCTGCATCGCGTTGCGCCCGGCAAAGCCGTAGATGCAGGTGTATTCCCGGCTCTCCCAGGGAAAGGATTCGACGAGCAGGCGGTCGGCGGCGGGCAGGTGGCTGACCGCGCGCTGCAGGGCCAGCCATTCCGCGGTCGCTCGCGGCAGCTCCGGCCAGCTCTTCTGGCGGAACATGCGCAGGATGCGGTGCGACAGCTGGGTGGAGGTGGCGAACTTCGTGCCCATGTAGGCCGCGACCCGCGGCGTCTCGTTGGGGCGGCGGCTGACCTCCACCGTCATCTCGCTGAGGCCCTCGAACCGCACGACCTGGCCCGCGAAGAGGAACGTGTCGCCGGGAGAGAGGGTGGCGGCGAAGCCTTCCTCGATCTCGCCCAAGGGGCCGCCGCCGCGGCCGCGGAGCCGGACCTTGAGCAGGTCGGTGTCCATGATCGTGCCGAGGTTCATGCGGATCTCCCGCGGCGCCCGCGGGTCGCGGAGCTGCCAAAGGCCGTCCTCTCGGTGCATCAGGCGCTGCCAGCGGTCGTAGGCGCGCAGCGCGTAACCGCCCGTTGCCACGAAGTCGAGGCAGGCGTCGAATTCGGGCTCGGGTCAGGTTCGCGTAGGCGCCGGCCGAGGTCACTTCTCGGTAGAGGGCGTCCGCGTCGAACGGGCCGGAGCAGGCGGCGACCAGGATGTGCTGGCAGAGCACGTCGCGTGGCCCGGGGCCGCGCGGGTCGCCGTCGAGGTCCCGCTCGCGCACCGCGGCGAGGGCGGCCACGCACTCGACCACCTCGAAACGGTTCGCGGGAACGAGGACCGCGCGCGACGGCGCGTTATAGCGGTGGTTCGCGCGCCCGATCCGCTGCACCAGCCGCTTGACGTTCTTCGGCGCACCGACCTGGATCACCAGATCCACATCGCCCCAGTCGATGCCAAGATCGAGCGAGCCGGTGGCGACAATGGCGCGGAGGTCGCCGGCGACCATCGCCGCCTCGACGCGCGAGCGCTGCTCTCTCGAGAGGCTTCCGTGATGGATGCCAATCGGCAACGCATCGTCGTTCGCAAGCCACAGGTTGTGGAAGAAGATCTCGGCCTGCGCCCGCGTATTGTGAAAGACCAAGGTCGTCTTGTGGCGCTTGATCAGGTCGAGGACCGCGGGGATGGCGTATGCCCCGCCGCCACCCGACCAGGGCGGCGCGGCGTCGGTTTGCAGCATCGAGATGTCGGGGTCGGGCCCGGGTCGGCGAGCAGGATCGGGCAGGGGTCGGGATGGCGTGCAAGGTAGCTCGCGATCGCCGCCGGATCCTCCACCGTGGCCGAGAGGCCGACGCGGCGTAGGGCCGGTCGAAGCGTCTGCAGGCGGGCGAGGGCGAGCATCAGCTGGTCGCCCCGCTTCGACTCCGCCAAGGCGTGAATTTCGTCGACGATCACGCGCTCGAGCCCGGCGAAGATGCGCGGGGAATCCTCATAGCTGATCAGCAGCGCCAGGCTCTCGGGCGTCGTCAGCAGGATGTGCGGCGGGTCGCCGCGCTGCCGCTGCCGTTGCGTGTAGGAAGTGTCGCCGGTCCGGTCCTCGACGCGGATCGGCAGCTTGGCTTCGGTGATGGGCCGCGTCAGGTTGCGCCGGATGTCGGCCGCCAGCGCCTTGAGCGGCGAGACGTAGAGGGTATGGAGCCCCTCGCGAGTGCCATCGGCGAGTTCGGCGAGGCTTGGCAGGAAGCCCGCGAGCGTCTTGCCGCCGCCGGTCGGGGCGATCAGCAGCTGCGCCGGCTCGGCCGCCCGCTCCAGCATCTCCTCCTGGTGAGGGTGGAGCGACCAGCCAAGCCCGGAAAGCCAGCTTGAGAGAGCGGGGGGAAGTTCGGCCATCCCGTCAGAGATAGCCGCCCAGTGGCGTGCCGTCAGGAGGTGCGACGCCGTTAGCTGGGGAAGATCTTCGCCATCTCCTCGTCGAAATACGCCCAGCTCATCGTTGCGCGATTGCCGGCGTAGCCGTGATAGTGCGACCGTCCGGACGAATTCGGCAGGCCCGCCCAGATCTGGGCGAGGTTGTTCATGAACTGCCGGCGGCTCATCAGCCCCTCGCGGAAGGCGAGGAGACCGGCTTCCTTGAAGAGCTCGTCGGCGAGCAGGTCCTGCAGGCGGGGCGAGAAGCGCTCGTGCTCTTCCGCACCGATCTTCAGGGCAAGCCGCTTCAGCGTCGACGGAATGAATTGATACCGGCCGATTGCGTGCGGCTGCCCCGGCGTCGCGGCGATCCAGGCATAGACCTCGCCAAGCGTCAGTTCGGTCGGGCGGCGCGAGGGCAGGCGCTTGGCGCCATAGTTGATGGCGTCGTAGCCCTCTGCGCGCGACTCCGCATGTCCGATCAGATACCGCAGCCGTTCGACCCAGCTGGCATTCGGGTCGAGGTGCGCCATCGATCCGCCGCCATGGTCGCCTTGCCCGAGCTCACGCTGCGGAAGCGGTGCGAAAAAGCTGCCTGCGACCTGTCCGGCAAAGAGGCTCGATCCGGTGCGCCGGACCTCCGGCTCGGCGCCGCGGACCTCGATGAACGCGCGCCGGTCGAGCGGCTCGGGCATCTCGTGGCGGGCCTGGATCAGCGGTGCGCCGCCTCCCAGAAATCCCTCCCCGAGAAGCGAGACCGGTCCGGCCATGACCTGCAGCGGCCAAAGGACCAGCACTGCGGCCAGCGCCACATTGGTCGTTCTCGGGGTCATTCGCACCTCGTTCTGAGATCGTGAGACCCGCTCCTCCTGCCTGCACGAGGTTGATATCCGGTTTCTCCCAGACGATTGGCGCGCATCAACCAGCGGCGCAGGGGCGCTTTACCGGAGTTGTCGCTGCGGGCATCATCCGAAGAGGGAGGCAGACAGCGATGGATGCGCCGACCCCGCGGAAGGAACTGAGCGCTGCCGAGATCGGCGCCGTCGCGCACCTCTATAGGGGCGAGGTCTATCGCTCGACGCTCTGGCGTCAGAGGCTCGACACGACGACGAACTGGGCCGTGGTCACGCTCGGCATCGCGCTTTCGATCGCGTTCGCCTCGCCACAGGCGTCCCCGATACCGCTGATCCTGGTGGGAATCCTGATCGTCTTCTTCCTGATGCTCGAGGCTCGGCGCTATCGCTACTTCAATGTGTGGCGGGCGCGCTGCCGGTGGCTCGAGACGCAGTTCTACGCGCCGATGCTCGTCGAGGGGGACCTCCACCTCGAGCGGAACTGGCAGGAGGTCTTGGCGAAGGACTACCTTCACCCCCGCTACCACGTCAGCATGCGCGTCGCGATCGGCAGGCGGATCCGCCGCAACTACCTCTGGATCCTGCTGATCCAGACGACGGCGTATCTCGGCAAGCTCGTCGTGCACCCGGAGCCCCTGGCACGTGCCGGCGACATCTTCGAACGCGCTGCCGTCGGACCGGTCACAGGCGAGGTCGTCATCGCGCTCGGCGTAGCCTACGTCCTGACGTGGAGCGCAATCGCGTTGTGGAGTTGGCTCGGCGATCGGCGGAAGGCGGCGAGCCGGCCAGACAACACCTCAATGGGCTGAGCAAGCGCGGATCGAGCGTCGCCTACCGGGGAGGATCCGCGCCCGTTCTAGGACGCGCGAGCGGATGTTCGCGCTGCGTCGCTAAGGCCCCGGTGTGAGATAAGCCGGCCGTACTGCGCCGCCGGCAAGCGGCCCGGCCTTCAAGGGCGCCGATGCGGCGGCGCGCGGGCTCGGCGTGGCGCCGGCGGAGGCGGGCATGCCGGCGAGACACAGGGAGAGGCCGACGAACGCAGAGGTCAGCGCGGCCCACTCGGCTAGGACAAGCACCCTCTCGGCTATCCGCATCTCGACCTCCCAGGTGACGAGCATCGGGGGGCTCGCCGAGTCTTGGGACGATTCTCACAGGATCTGGGCAATAATGCGGCGCTGCCGACGCGGTTGCGAGGCGAAACTCGCCTTGATGAGGTGCGGCCGTCCCGGCGTCGGCTAGTTGACCAGGGTCGCTTCGGTCGCCTCGCGGATATCGTCCTCCGTCACGCCTTCAGCCGTCTCGACGATCTTGAGGCCGCCTTCGACCACGTCGAGCACACCGAGGTTCGTGATGATCCGGTCGACGACGCCGGCTCCTGTCAGGGGCAGGGTGCACTCGTGCAGCAGCTTCGACTCCCCCGCCTTGTTCGTGTGGTCCATCACCACGATGACGCGGCGGACGCCCGCGACGAGGTCCATCGCGCCGCCCATGCCCTTGACCAGCTTGCCCGGGATCATCCAGTTCGCGAGGTCGCCGTTCTCGGCCACCTCCATGGCGCCGAGTATCGCGGTCGCGATCTTGCCGCCGCGGATCATCCCGAAGCTTGTGGCGCTGTCGAAGTACGACGTGCGCGCGAGTTCGGTGATCGTCTGCTTTCCGGCGTTGATCAGGTCGGAGTCGACCTCGTTCTCCGTCGGGAAGGGGCCCATGCCCAGCATGCCGTTCTCGGACTGCAGCGTGATGTCGACATCCTCGGGGATGTAGTTCGCCACCAGCGTCGGGATCCCGATGCCAAGGTTGACGTACGTGCCGTCCTCCAACTCCTGCGCGGCACGTTCGGCCATCTGATCGCGGTCCCAGGGCATCGCTTCGGTCCTTATTGCTTGAGTTCGAGAGCCCGGGCCGGGACGTCGAGGTTCACGATCGTTCCGGTGGGATTGCGCAACACGTCGAGCTTTCCATTCAGGCCATCGATCAGGCCGAGGACGATGCGGCCGCCAAGGCTGTTGGGGTTCGGCCACTCGGTCTCGCTGGGGAGCCCGACGCCATCGTCGGCGACGTACAGCCGAATGCCGCCGCGGTCCAGCCGGCTGACGCGCACCTCGACAAGACCCTCGTCGCGGCCGGTGAACGCATGCTGGAAGCAGTTCGTCAGAACCTCCGACAGCACGAGACCCAGCCGCAGCGCGGTCTCCGTGTCGACGTAGAGCGAGGCGATTTCCGTGTTCAGCCGCACCCCGGCCCGTCCGTCGAGATGTGAGATCGCCGAAACGACCCGCCCCAGATAGGCGCCGAGGGATATCCGCGCACGGCCGCCCATCTCCGGTCGGCTCAGCTCCTCGTACAGCAGCTGCAGGCTCTCGATGCGCCGCGCGAGGGTGGTGAAGGTCTCGTTCCCATGCTCGCCGCGCGCCTGGATGCGCACGAGGCTCACGATCATCGAGAGGTGGTTCTTCACCCTGTGCTGAAGCTCAATCATGGAGCGATCGGCCGGCGGGCGCCGACGCTCGTGGTCGACCTCCATCAATTCCTTCTGGATACCGAGGAAATAGCTCAAGCGGCCTTCGCCGTCGTGGATCGGTGCGAGCGCCAGACGACTGAGAAAGGCCGACCCGTTGGCGCGGTAGTTCATCAGGTCCAGCGATATCTCATCGGCCTTCCCAATAGCATCCCTCAAGGCCGCGACATCCGAGGGGTCGGTCCCGGCCCCTTGAAGGAAGCGGCAGTTCCGTCCGATGGCGCTCTCCGCGGCGTAGCCGGTCATGCGCTCGAACGCGCGGTTGACGTAGACGATCGGATTGTCGGGCTGATTGGGATCGGTCAGCACCATCGCTATCGTCGAGCGCGAGAACGCCAATAGCGCCTCGCCCTCGCTCAAGCCTTCCCTGCTGTCCTTTATCGTGTCTGCCATGGCATATTCCGAGTTCAGGCAGCCCGCACCGTCCGCTTCTCGATCCGCTTCTCATGCTGGCCCTGGATCAGTCGGTGTACGTAGATGCCGGGCAAGTGGATGTGATCGGGATCAAGCGAACCGCGCGGAACGATCTCTTCCACCTCGGCCACGCAAACCCGTCCGCACATAGCGGCCGGCGGGTTGAAATTGCGCGCGGTCTTGCGGAACACGAGGTTGCCGGTGTCGTCGGCTTTCCATGCCTTCACGATCGAGAGATCGGCGACGATCCCGCGCTCCAGGATGTACGTCTCGCCGTCGAACTCCTTCTCTTCCTTGCCTTCGGCGATCTGCGTTCCGACGCCGGTCTTGGTGTAGAAGCCGGGGATGCCGGAGCCGCCTGCACGCATCCGCTCTGCCAGAGTACCCTGCGGATTGAACTCGAGCTCTAGCTCGCCCGACAGGTACTGCCGCATGAATTCCGCGTTCTCGCCCACGTAGGACGACATCATCTTCTTGACCTGCTTGGTCTCGAGCAGCAGGCCCAGGCCGAAATCGTCGACGCCAGCGTTGTTCGAGGCAACGGTGAGGTTCTTCGTCCCGGCCTCACGGATCGCCGCGATCAGCAGCTCCGGAATGCCGCACAGCCCGAACCCACCAGCCGCGATGAGCATTCCATCGAAGAGCAGCCCGTCGAGCGCGTCTGCCGCGGTATCGTAGACCTTCTGCATCACTCACCTCTGTTTCGTAGGAGCGGATTATTGCTTCGAGCCGCAGGGAGTCAAACCGATGGCGCCACATCGGGGACCGGTGGCAAAGCATCCGCCACGTCAAGCGAGTTGACGCGGCGAATGTCACCGAGGCTGCGTCGCACCCCAACGCGTCATGCGATGTCCGTTAGCTGCTCGCCGACTTTTGCTTCTTGGCCTTCGTGGTCTTGGTCGACTTCTTCTTGCCGCCCTTCGCCTGTTTCTGGGAGATCAGGTCGAGGGCCATCTCCATCGTGACGGCCTCGGGCTCGGTGTCCTTCGGCAGCGTCGCATTTACCTTTTCCCACTTCACATATGGGCCGTAGCGACCCGACATCACGGCGATGGCTCCGCCCTTCTGCGGGTGGTCTCCCAGTTCGCGCAGCGGCTTGGCCGCGGCCGCACGGCCGCGCTGGGGTTTCGAGGCCAGTACCTCGACCGCCCGGTTCATGCCGATGGTGAAGACCTCGTCGACCTCGGGCAGGTTCGCGTAGAGCCGCCCGTGCTTGACGTAAGGGCCGTAGCGTCCGATCCCGGCCTCGACGGGCTCGCCATCCTCGGGGTGCGGGCCGATTTGCCGCGGCAGGGAGAGCAGCATCAGCGCTTTCTCGAGATCGATTTCGTCGGGCGCCCAGCCCTTGGGGAGGCTCGCGCGTGGCGGCTTGGGCTCCTCCTCGGTCGCTTCTCGACGTTGAACGTAGGGGCCGAAACGCCCGGTGCGCAGGCTGATCGGGTCGCCGCCATCGTGCCCGAGCAGCTTGCCATCGGGACCGATCGCGTCGTCCTCACCGCCGGGCGCCGAGAGCGGACGGGTATAGCGGCACTCCGGATAGTTCGAGCACCCGATGAAGGCGCCGCCCGAGCGGGCCGTCTTGAGATTCAGTCGCCCGGCACCGCAATTGGGGCAAAGGCGGGGGTCTGTCCCGTCCTCGCGTGGCGGATACAGGTGCGGTGCCAGCACCTCGTCGATCTTCTCGAGAACCTCGCCGATGCGCAGATCCGCCGTCTCGGCCAGCGCCGCGGAAAAGTCGCGCCAGAACCGGTCGAGAACCTCCTTCCACTCGCGCTCTCCGGCCGAAACGTCGTCGAGCTGGTTCTCGAGGTCGGCGGTAAAGTCGTACTCGACATAGCGCCGGAAGTAGTTGGCGAGAAACGCCGTCACCAGCCGCCCCTTGTCCTCCGGAAGCAGCCGGTTCTTCTCCTTGCGGACATAGCCGCGATCCTGGATCGTCGTGACGATCGAGGCGTAGGTCGACGGCCGCCCGATGCCGAGTTCCTCCATGCGCTTGACCAGCGTCGCCTCGGTGTAGCGCGGCGGCGGCTGGGTGAAGTGCTGTTCGGGCGTGAGGGATCGCTTCTCCGCTGCCTCGCCCCGGTGGATCTGTGGCAGTCGCTTGTCGTCGCTCTCGGCCGGCTCGTCCCGGCCCTCTTCGTAGATCTTGAGGAAGCCGTCGAAGAGGATGACCTGCCCATTGGCGCGCAGCCCGACCTGGCCGTCGGCGCTGACGATATCGACCGTCGTCCTCTCGATCCGCGCCGCCTCCATCTGGCTCGCGAGCGTCCGCTTCCAGATCAGGTCATAGAGCTTGCGCTGGTCGGCTTCGGACACGCGCAGCCCGTCCGGCGCGAGCGCCATATCGGTCGGCCGGATGCACTCGTGCGCCTCCTGCGCGTTCTTGGCCTTGTTCTTGTACATCCGCGGGCTGCCGGGCACGTACTCCGCGCCGTAGCGGTCCCTGATCGCGTCGCGCGCGGCATGCACGGCCTCGGGCGCCATGTCGATGCCGTCGGTCCGCATGTAGGTGATGAGGCCGGCCTCGTAGAGCCGCTGCGCCGCCGACATCGTGGCGCGCGCGCCGAAGCCGAACTTGCGGCTCGCTTCCTGCTGCAGGGTGGAGGTCATGAAGGGCGGGGCGGGATTGCGGCTGGTGGGTTTGGCTTCGACCGCCTCGACCGTGAGGTCGCGCGACGCGATGGCCTGGACCGCAAGCTCCGCCTGGGTGCCGTCGGGGATATCGTAGCGGTCGAGCTTCTTGCCGCCGAGCGTGACCAGCCGCGCCTCGTATTCCTGCCCTCGCGGCGTCTTCAGGACAGCGGTGACCGACCAGTATTCGCGCGGCCGGAACGCCTCGATCTCCATCTCGCGCTCGACGATGAGGCGCAGACAGACCGACTGGACGCGGCCGGCGGACTTCGCGCCAGGCAACTTGCGCCAGAGCACTGGCGACAGCTTGAAGCCGACGAGGTAGTCCAGCGCGCGGCGGGCGAGGTAGGCCTCGACCAGCTCCATGTCGACGCCGCGCGGATGCTGCATCGCGTCGGTTACGGCGGCCTTGGTGATCGCGTTGAAGACGACCCGGCTGACCGGGGTGTCCTTCTTCAGTGCCTTCCGCTTGGTCAGCGCCTCCTGCAGGTGCCACGAGATCGCCTCGCCCTCGCGATCGGGGTCGGTGGCGAGGATCAGCGAAGGGTCGTCCTTCAGTGCCTCGGCGATCGCGCGGACGTGCTTCTGGCTGTCCGACGCGACCTCCCACTTCATCTCGAATTCGTGCTCGGGGTCGACCGAGCCGTCCTTCGGCGGCAGGTCGCGGACGTGCCCGAACGAGGCGAGGACGGTGTAGCCGTCGCCCAGATACTTGTTGATTGTCTTGGCCTTGGCAGGGGACTCGACGACGACGACGGGCATGGCACAACCTTCCGGGTCTTGAGCCGCGCAAGATGTGGTCGCTGTCCCTGCGATGTCAATCCGTGCGAGTTGCCGCGTGCGGCTGCGGCGGAGCAGCAGGGAGCGCCGGCCTTGCGCCTGAAGGTGGCGAGGATCTCGCCGCCTCCTGCGCGCGGCTTTGCCGTGCAGGAACTGACGTGAGGCGCGGTCGCCGTCTTCGCTGACAGCGGCGACCCCGGTCGCGCATTAGTCGATTATTCCGTTTCCGTCTCGATCGGCAGAGTTGAAGTTGGCCGTCATGCGCCGCCCGAACTCCTGCCGGGCAACCATCCCGTCGCCGTCCTCGTCGAGGTCCGAGAATGCACCGGCGTCGAGGTTTCCCTCAAGCTCCGCCTGGCTCAGCGAGCTGTCGGAATTGGTGTCGAGCATCTGGAACGCGCGGGCCGCGAACGTGTCGAACTCGTCGCGCGTCACGGCGCCGTCACCGTCGCTGTCGACCCGCTCGAGGTGACTGAACGGAACGGTTTGCGCCAGAAGCGGGAATCCGACGCAGACGACGAGTGGGATCACTGCAATCCTGAACATCCGGTGTCCTTCCCTGATCTCAGCCACAAGCATAGCGTTGCCCGGCAACGGCTCCGGCCGTCGCGCCGCCGGCCGTCAGGATGGTGCGCCCCGACCCGCCGCCGAACTGGTTGCCGATCGCGCCGCCGATCAGCGCACCGCCGATCGTGCCGCCGAGGCAGGCGATCTCGTGCTCGCGCTGGGCCTGCTGGTAGGGCGTGGCGGCTGGCGCGCAGGCGCCGACGGCGCTCGCCAGGCCGAGGGCTGCAAGCGCCGGCACTCGATAGCGTTTCGTGTCCATCGCAATACTCTCCTCACTGCGATAATCTTTCTGGTCGCGACCGTTACAGGCGCTCCGGGCAAGGACACTCGGAGGCGGTGATATGCAATGTCAAACGGGACAGCATCGGTCGGCGCCGGAACGCCGGCGCTCCAGCTGCGTCAGGCCAGCGAGACGAGGCCGCCCGGCTGGCGCCTGATCCGGCCGTCGAGTTCGAGCGTCGTCAGTTCCGGTGCAACCTCGCCAGCCGGCATGCCGAGATCACGGATCAACTGGTCCTCCGCGATCGGGCTGGGCCCCAGGCGCGAGAGGATCTCCTCGTGCAGCCGGCTTGCGGGGAGGCGCCGCTGCTGCGGCGCGCGCGGCGGTTCCGGTCGCTCGGTCCGTCGAGGCCGTTCCGCGCCGAGAGCTTCGATGACGTCGGCGGCGCCGCGCACGAGAGTCGCGCCGTCGCGGATCAGGATGTTGCAGCCCGCGGCACGTGCGTCGAATGGGTGCCCCGGCACCGCGAGCACGTCGCGCCCCTGGTCGAGCGCGGTCCGCGCCGTGATCAGGCTGCCGGACTTGGCCGCCGCCTCGATGACGACAACGGCTCTGGAAAGCCCGGAGACGATGCGGTTTCGCCGCGGAAAATGGCGCGCGGTCGGCTGCATGCCGACCGGCTGCTCCGAAACACGCAGGCCCTTGGCAGCGATCTCGGTCGCGAGGGCCGCATTCTCGGGCGGATAGACGATGTCGATGCCGCCTGCCATCACCGCGACGGTGCCGCCGGCGAGCGAGGCGGCGTGTGCCTCGGCATCGATCCCGCGCGCCAGCCCGGAGACGACCACAATGCCCGCCTCCGACAGTTCCCGCGCCAGGGACCTCGCCATGCGCAAACCGAGGCTCGAAGCGTTGCGCGCCCCGACGAGCGCCACCATCGGGCGGGACAGAAGACTGGTGTCGCCCATCGTCCAGAGGATCGGGGGAGCGTCGGCAAGCTCGGCAAGCGCCGCGGGGTAGTCGTCCGAGCCGTAGGCGATGAGACGCGCGCCCGCCTTCTCTGCATCGCGGATCTCCGCGAGCGCGACGCCCTCGGGGCAAACGGAGTAGCCATTCTCGCCTGCTCCGGCGGCAACGGCCGGCAGCGCCGCGAGCGCCTCCGACGCGCTGCCGTAGTCGTCGAGCAGCCGGAAGAACGTCGTCGGCCCAACCCGCCGCGAGCGGATCAGGCGCAGCCACTCGATCTGCTCGACGCGCGTGGCCGGCGGCGCGACCGGAGGCCCAGAGGAGAAGGTATCGTTCATCGGGCATCCATCAGAGCGCGGCGCGCCGTAATCCGCCCAAATTGGCTAAGGCGCGGTAAACCGCAGTGTTATGCGGCCGATCCTCCCACCGTGAGGCCGCCGATCAACAGCGTCGGCTGACCGACGCCGACCGGAACCCACTGGCCCGCCTTGCCGCAGTTCCCGATGCCGGGGTCGAGCGTCATGTCGTTGCCGATCGCCCGGATCTTCTGCAGCGCTGTCGCACCGTCGCCGATCAGCGTCGCGCCCTTGATCGGGCTGCCGACCTTGCCGTCCTTCACCCGGTACGCCTCGGTGCAGGAGAACACGAACTTGCCGTTGGTGATGTCGACCTGCCCGCCGCCGAAGCCGACGGCGTAGATGCCGTCCTTCATCTCGGCCACGATCGAGCCCGGATCGGCCTGTCCCGAGAGCATGTAGGTGTTGGTCATGCGCGGCATCGGCACGTGCGCGTAGCTCTGCCGGCGGCCGTTGCCCGTCGGCTCGACGCCCATCAGGCGGGCGTTCTGCCGGTCCTGCATGTAGCCCACGAGGATGCCGTCCTCGATCAGGACGTTCTTGCCGGACGGCGTGCCCTCGTCGTCTACGCTGATGGAGCCGCGCCGGTCGGGGATGGTGCCGTCATCAAGCACCGTGACGCCGGGCGACGCCACCCTCTCACCGAGCAGTCCGGCGAAGGCGGAGTGCTTCTTGCGGTTGAAGTCGCCCTCGAGACCGTGGCCGACCGCCTCATGCAGCAGGATGCCCGGCCATCCGGCGGCAAGCGCGACGTCCATCACGCCCGCAGGGGCGGGCTCGGCGCGCAGGTTGACGAGCGCGATCCTCAGCGCCTCCTGCGCTGCCGCCTCCCACGTCTCGCGCTGCATGAGGCCGGAGAGGCCATGGCGCCCTCCGGTGCCATGGTTGCCGCTTTCGCGCCGGCCGTTCTCCTCCACGATGATCGAGACATTGAGGCGCGTCATCGGGCGAACATCGCGCACGCGAACACCGTCCGGCCGCAGGATCTCGACCTGCTGCAGCGAGGCCGCGAGGGTCGCGCTGACCTGCACGACGCGCGGATCGAGCGCGCGGGCGAAGGCGTCGATCTCAGCAAGCGTCTCGACCTTGAGCGGGAAGCTCGCATCGTCCATCGGGTCGGCATCGGTATAGAGTCGCCGGTTCGTCGGGCGTGGCCCGTCGGCGAGGACGCCGCCGCCGTCGCCGACCGCCAGCCGCGCCGTTTCCGCCGCGCGCCTCAAGGCGGCCAGGCTCAGTTCGGTCGAATGGCCATAGCCCGCCGTCTCGCCCTTAACGGCACGGAGACCGAAGCCCTCGCCGGCATCGTAGCTTGCCGTCTTGATCCGCCCGTCGTCGAAGACGAGGATTTCCGCATGCCGCCGCTCAAGAAAGAGTTCGCCGTCATCGGCGCCGTCCGTCGCGCCCCTCAGGACCTGCAGCGCCTCGCCCTCGTCGAGCGTCTCTTCGAAGGGTCGGAACGGGGATTCTGTCATCTTGAGCTCCTTGCCGGGGCCGTTTGCCGCAATGCCCCGCCTTGTCGATCATCGGACAATATGGTTCTAAGGCGCCGACAACAACGGCCCGGCCGCGGCAGGGCTCGCGTGACAAGGACGATGCACATGATCTCGCACCGCTTTCCATACCGCCTGCTCGCCGGTGCAACGGCGGCGCTCGCCGCCGGCACCTCTCACGCGCAGGACGCGATCGGTGATCTGCCGGTGATCGGCAAGCCGACGAACGGGGAAATGGGCTGGCAGCCCGCCGCGACGTCGCTGGCGCGAGACATCCACTGGCTCGACGGGATGGTTCTGCTGATCATTACCGTGATCGTGCTGTTCGTCACGGCGCTGATGATCTTTTGCATCGTCCGCTACAACAATCGCGTGAACAAGACTGCCGCGCGTTTCACCCACAACTCGCCGGTCGAGGTCGCCTGGACCATCGTGCCCGTGTTGATCCTGGTCTTCATCGGGGCGTTTTCGCTCCCCGTGCTGTTCAACCAGCAGGAAATCCCCGACGATCCGGACGTCGTCATCAAGGCGACCGGCTACCAGTGGTATTGGGGCTATGAGTACCCCGACCACGAATTCGCATTCGACAGCTTCATGCTCGAGCCCGAGCAGCTGGAAGAGTACGGCTATTCGCCGGATGAGTATCGCTTGGCGACTGATACCGCGGTGGTCGTGCCCGTCGACTCGACGGTCGTTATGCAGGTCACTGGGGCCGACGTGATTCATTCGTGGACGATCCCCGCGTTCGGCGTGAAGCAGGACGGTATTCCCGGGCGGCTTGCCGAACTTTGGTTCGAGGCGGACACCGAGGGCGTGTACTTCGGCCAGTGCTCCGAACTTTGCGGGATCAATCACGCTTTCATGCCCATCACCGTCAAGGTCGTGAGCCAGGAGGCTTACGAGCAGTGGCTCGACGGCGCGATCGAACAGTACGCCGGAAAGCCGCGCGAGATCGACCTCGCCAAGGCCGAGTGAGCGACGGATGACCGACGCAACCAGCATCCTTTCCGAAGAGCCTGGTTTCGGCGACTACGTCGAGCTTCTGAAGCCTCGGGTGATGTCGCTCGTGGTCTTCACGGCGGCCGTGGGCCTGCTCGTCGCACCGGGGCACGTTCACCCGATGGTCGCTCTCGCCTCGGTGCTCTTCATCGCCGTCGGTGCAGGCGCCTCCGGCGCGCTCAACATGTGGTGGGACGCCGATATCGACGCGCGGATGCGCCGCACGAGTGGCCGTCCGGTGCCCTCGGGTCGTGTCGCGGCCGAGGACGCGCTGGCGATCGGACTGGCGCTCTCGGGCCTTTCGGTCGTCATGCTGGCGCTCGCCGCGAATCTGTTCGCCGCCGGCCTGCTGGCCTTCACGATCTTCTTCTACGCGATCGTCTACACGATGTGGCTCAAGCGCTCGACGCCGCAGAACATCGTCATCGGCGGTGCCGCGGGGGCGTTTCCGCCGATGATCGGCTGGGCGGTCGCGACCGGCGGCATCTCCTACGAGAGCATCCTGATGTTCGCGCTGATCCTTGCGTGGACCCCGCCGCACTTCTGGGCGCTCGCGCTCTTCATGCGCTCCGACTACGACGACGCGGGCGTGCCGATGCTTACGGTCACGCACGGACGTCGCAGCACGCGGCGGCACATACTGGTTTATACGCTCCTGCTCGCGCCCGTTTCGCTGGCGCTCGCGTTGAGCGATGTCGGCGGCCCAGTGACGCTGCTTGCAGCGGTCGCCCTGAATGTCCGCTTCATCCTTGGCGCATGGCGGATCGACCGACGCGACGAGGCGCAGGCAGAGGCTGACAGTTACGCCGTCGAGAAGCGGGTGTTCCGCGCGTCTCTGACGTACCTTTTCCTTCATTTCGGCGCGCTTCTCGCCGACGCCATGGTGAGGGCCTTCCTGTGATGGCGCTGAACGTCGAACACGAGATCCACAGGCGCCGCCGCTCGCGCAATGTCGGGCTTGGCCTGACACTCGCAGCGCTTATCGCTGTCCTGTTCGGCCTCTCCGTCGTCAAGATCACGACGGTCGGCCCCATCGAAGGCTATGATCACGTGGCGCGACCTGCCCTGACGGAGGCGGCGGAATGACCGGGCCGACCCGAACCCTCGCAATGACCGTCGGCGTCGTGCTGCTCATGGGGTCGCTCGCATGGGCCTCGGTTCCATTCTACGACTGGTTCTGCCGGGTCACCGGTTACGGGGGCGAGACCAGCGTGGCTTCGGGCGAGGCGGTGGAGCCGCTCGACCAGACGATCAAGGTGCGCTTCGACGCGTCGCTCGAGCGCGGCATGCCATGGGGCTTCAAGCCGCTGCAGCGTGAGATGACCGTGCGTATCGGCGAGACGGCCCTGGCGTTCTACGAGGCGACGAACGCGACGGACCGGCCGGTGGCGGGGCAGGCCAGCTACAACGTCGCGCCCTTCGAGGCGGGCGGCTTCTTCACCAAGATCGACTGCTTCTGCTTCACCGAACAGGTGCTCCAGCCGGGCGAGACGGTGCAGATGCCGGTCACCTTCTACGTCGACCCGGCCATCGTCGAGGATCGCGATGCACAGCATGTCGGCCGGATCACCTTGAGCTACACGTTCCACGAGATCGAACTGCCCGAGGAGCATGCGACCCTTGATCCCGGCGGCGCGTCGGGCGATGAGGCTAGGAACTAGGGGAGATGGCGATGGCACACGAGAAGAACCACGACTATCACATCCTGCCCCCCTCGGTCTGGCCATTCCTCGCCGGCGTCGGGGCGTTCGCCATGCTCTTCGGTGGCGTGCTCTGGATGCATGGCAACGGTCCGTGGCTGTTTCTCGCCGCCTTCGTCCTGGTCCTCTACGTGGCCTTCGCATGGTGGTCGGAGGTCGTGGCCGAGTCGCGTGAGGGCGACCATACGCCGGTGGTGAGGATCGGCCTGCGCTACGGCTTCATCCTGTTCATCATGTCCGAGGTGATGTTCTTCGCGGCGTGGTTCTGGTCGTTCTTCAAGCACGCGATCTATCCGATGGACACGTTCTCCGAAGGGCAGTGGCCGCCCCCGTCGATCGAAGTGTTCGACCCTTGGCACCTGCCGCTCATCAACACGCTGATCCTGCTCTGCTCCGGTGCGGCAGCCACGTGGGCGCACCACGCGCTCGTTCACGAGAACAACCGCAAGGACATGAGAAACGGCCTGATCCTGGCGGTCCTGCTGGGGCTGCTCTTCACCTTCTTCCAAGTCTATGAGTACAGCCATGCCGCCTTCGGCTTCGCGGGCAACATCTATGGTGCGAACTTCTTCATGGCGACGGGCTTCCACGGCGCTCACGTCATCATCGGCACGATCTTCCTTCTCGTCTGCCTCCTCAGGCTGAACGCCGGGCATTTCACGCCCGAGAAGCATGTCGGCTTCGAGGCCGCTGCGTGGTACTGGCACTTCGTCGACGTCGTCTGGCTGTTCCTCTTCGGCGCGATCTATATCTGGGGCTCCTGACCGCGCGCCTTGTGCGACAGCACGAGGCGTGCAGGACGATGCAAAGCGCACGAGCGCTCGCGCGCTTTTTACGCTGAGGTGCCGTGATGCTGCGTCGTCTTGCCGGCCCGCTGATCACGGGCATCCTCGGAACTGCCATCCTGATCTCGCTCGGTGTCTGGCAGCTTCAGCGACTCGTGTGGAAGGAAAACATCCTCGCGGAAATCGATGCCCGAATTGCCGCGGAGCCGGTCGACCTGCCGGGTACGGCCGACCCCGCGACAGACCGCTTCCTGCCCGTCAAGCTGACAGGCCGAATCGTCTCCCCGACCCTCCGGGTCGTCGCGACCGACGACGGCGGCCCCGCATTTCGCCTCCTCTCGGCCTTCGCGACCGACGGCCGGACCGTACTCATCGACCGCGGAACGATTCCTGCGGACCTGGAAACCCCCTCACCGCCCGCCGCGACCGTGACCGTGACGGGCAACCTGCACTGGCCGGACGAGACGGACGCTTTCACGCCGCCGCCCGACCGCGCCGAGGGCCTATGGTATGCACGTGACGTCGACGCCATGGCGGCCGAGCTTGGGACCGAGCCGGTAATGGTCGTGGCGCGCGACGTCCCGGGCGATCCTGCCATGCCGCGCCCGATCGACAGCGCGGGCATTCCCAACGACCATCTCGAATATGCCCTCACCTGGTTCTCGCTCGCCGCCGTCTGGGCGGGGATGACAGTCGCACTGGTCTGGCGTATCAGGCGCCGGATCGGCTGAGGGACCTTGATGCACTACATCTCGACCAGGGGTCAGGCACCCGCGCTGGCCTTCGAGGAGACGATGCTGGCGGGCCTGGCGCGCGACGGTGGGCTCTATGTCCCGGACGCGCTTCCGGCGGTGTCGACCGAGGATCTCGTGGCGATGGCGGGCCTGCCCTACGAGGAAGTGGCGTACCGCGTGATCCGGCCCTTTCTCGGCGACCTCTTCGACGACAAGACGCTCCACCGCTTGATCGGGCAGGCCTACGCGGGGTTCGGGCATGCCGCCCGCGCCCCGCTCGTGCAACTTGGCCCGGGGCACTTCCTGCTTGAGCTCTTCCACGGCCCGACGCTCGCCTTCAAGGACTTCGCGATGCAGCTCATCGGGCAGTTCTTCCAGGAGGTCCTGGGCCGCCGGGGCGAGCGCGTCACCATCGTCGGCGCCACATCGGGCGACACTGGCTCGGCCGCGATCGAGGCATTTCGCGGTCTGCCGAACGTCGACGTCTTCATCCTGTTTCCGGCGGGTCGCGTCAGCGACGTGCAGCGCCGCCAGATGACCACGCCAAGTGAAGCGAACGTCCATGCGCTGGCTGTCGCCGGCGACTTCGACGACTGCCAGGCGGCGGTCAAGGCGATGTTCGCCGACGCGGGCTTCCGCGACGAGGTTGGCCTCGCTGCCGTGAATTCGATCAACTGGGCGCGCGTTCTGGCGCAGACCGTCTACTACTTCACGTCGGCGGTTGCGCTCGGCGCGCCGCATCGGCGCGTCAGCTTCACCGTACCGACCGGCAACTTCGGCGACGTCTATGCCGGTCTCGTCGCCAAGCGCATGGGCCTGCCGGTCGATCGCCTCGTCGTCGCCACCAACACCAACGACATCCTGCACCGGACGTTCACCTCCGGTGCCCACAGGAAGGAGGGCGTCATCGCCACCATCAGCCCCTCGATGGACATCCAGGTCTCGTCGAACTTCGAGCGCGCGCTCTTCGATGTCTACGACCGCGACGGCAGCGCCATCGCAACGCTGATGGACGAGCTCCGGCAGGGCGGCTTCGCTCTCAGCCAGGGCGCCCTTGGCCGCCTCCGCGACGACTTTGACTCCGGCCGCGCCAGCGAGGACGAGACGCGCGAGACGATCGCGAGGATCGCCGCCACGACGGGCCAGACCATTTGCCCGCATACCGCCGTCGGCGTGAAGGTCGCCGAGGAGCATCTCGACCCCGCCGCGCCGATGATCACGCTCGCCACGGCGCATCCGGCCAAGTTCCCCGACGCCGTCGAGGCGGCCACGGGGCACCGCCCGCCGCTGCCGGAGCGGATGGCCGACCTCTTCGACCGGCCGGAGCGGATGACCGAGGTGCCGAACGACATCGCCGCGATCACGTCGCTCATCCGCGAGAGGCGCGCGGCATGAGCGTCGAGATCACAACCCTGCCGAACGGCTTTCGCATCGTGACCGAGCGGATGCCGGGCCTCGCCTCCGCCGCCCTCGGCCTCTGGATCTCGGCCGGCACCCGGCACGAGCGGGCGGAGCAGAACGGCATCGCGCATTTTCTCGAGCACATGGCATTCAAGGGCACCCCACGACGCGACGCCCGCAAGATCGCCGAGGCGATCGAGGATGTCGGCGGCTATCTCAACGCCTACACCAGCCGGGAGGCGACCGCGTTCTACGCGCGTGTGTTGGAGCCGGACGTGCCGCTCGCCCTCGACGTGCTCGCCGACATCACGCTCAATCCGCTCTTCGCCGAGGAGGAGATCGAGGTCGAGCGCGGCGTCATCCTGCAGGAGATCGGCCAGGCGCTCGACACGCCCGACGACATCATCTTCGACTGGCTGCAGGAGGTCTCGTATCCCGACCAGGCGATTGGCCGCCCGATCCTCGGCCCGGCGGAGCGCGTCGGCAGTTTCTCCCGATCCGACCTCTCGCGCTTCGTCGAGGAGCGCTATGCGCCCGACCAGATGATCCTGTCGGCGGCAGGCGCCGTCGACCACGAGGCCATCGTGGCCGATGCCGAGCGGCTGTTCGGCGGTCTGAGGCCGCGGAGCGTGGCGACTGCCGAATCCGCGACCTTCCGCAACGGCGAGCGGCGCGAGCTGCGGCCGCTGGAGCAGGTTCACGTCGCTCTCGCGCTCGAGGCGCCCGGCTACCGCCACGACGACATCTACGTGAGCCAGGCCTTCTCGTCGCTGCTGGGCGGCGGCATGTCCTCGCGCCTCTTCCAGGAGCTGCGCGAGCGGCGCGGGCTCTGCTACACGATCTTCGCGCAGGCGGGCGCCTATGCCGACACCGGCAGCATGACCATCTATGCCGGCACGGGAGAGGACCAGATCGTCGATCTGCTGCGCCTCACCGCCGAGGAGCTGCGTCGGGCCACCGACCGCGTCGACGACGCGGAGATCTCCCGCGCCCGGGCGCAGCTCAAGGCAGGGCTGCTGATGGGCCTCGAAAGCCCGTCGCAGCGGGCCGAGCGGCTGGCGCGGATGCTGGCGATCTGGGGCAGGGTTCCCGAGGTCGAGGAGACCGTGGCGCGGATCGACGCCGTCACCGCCGACGACATCTCGCGCCTCGCAGACGCGATGATCCGCCGCGGCCCGGTTGCCGTCGCGCTCTACGGACCGGCGGAGCGGGCGCCCGATCTCGGGCTGCTGCGAGAGCAGCTTGCGGCGTGATGATGCGCTTCGGGTCCCGAGTGCGGATCCGCACGTCGCGAATGGTCCTGCGACCGCCGCAGCACTCGGATTTTCGCGCCTGGACATCGCTCAGGCGCGAGTCCTGCGAGTTCCTGCGCCCGTGGGAACCGACCTGGGCGTCCGATCACCTGACCCGCCGCGCCTTCACCAACCGCGTCTACTGGGCCGGCCGATCGATCGCCGGCGGCACCGCCCTGCCACTCTTCATTGTCCGCGAGGCCGATGACGTCCTCGTCGGCGCGATAACGCTCGACCATATCCGCCGCGGGCCGGCACAGGCCGGCACGCTCGGCTACTGGGTCGGCGCCCCCTACGCGCGGCAGGGCTACATGAGCGAGGCGGTGGGCGCGGTCGTCGCGCACGCCTTCGAGGAGCTCGACCTCAGCCGCATCGAATCGGCCTGCTTGCCCGAGAACGTCGCCAGCCGCGGCGTGCTCGAGCGCTGCGGCTTCAAGTACGAAGGTGTCGCGCAGAGCTACCTGCAGATCGCGGGCCGCTGGCGGACGCACGTCCTCTACGCGAACCTGCGCGCCGACCGACGCGGACGAACCGACGCAGGCTGACCACGCGGCATTCCGCGCTATGCTCCCGGGCGAGGAGGACCGCCCATGCTTCGCCGCATTCTCGCCGCCATCCTTTTGCTCGCCGCGCTGCCTGCCACCGCGCAGGACCGCATGCCCAGCCACTGCATCGCCGTCGCCGAGGCGCCAGGCGTCGAATACCTGCACAAGGCGAGCTACACCCAGCCGGTACCCGACTTCAGCGTCCGGATCAGCTACGTCGATCACGCGATGTTCCTGATCCAGACACCGGGCGGCCTCAGCGCCGTGACCGACTACGTGGGCTTCCTCGGCGCGACCTCCCTCGTGCCAGACGTGGTCACGATGAACCACGCCCATTCCAGCCACTGGACGGCGATGCCGGACGAGAACATCCCGCACGTGCTCAAGGGCTGGGGCGACGGACGGAGCCCCAGCGAGCACTACCTCGATCTTGGCGAGATGCTGGTGCGAAACGTGCCGACCGACATCCGTGGCTGGGGCGGCGACAGCGTCGAGAAGTACGGCAATTCCATCTTCGTGTTCGAGGTCGCCGGGCTCTGCATCGGCCATCTGGGCCACCTCCACCATGAGCCAGACGACATGCAGTACGCCGCTCTCGGCCGCGTCGACGTGGTGATGGCGCCCGTGGATGGCGGCCTGACGCTGGACCTGCCGACGATGATCACCGTCCTCAAGCGGCTGAAGTCCTCGGTCGTGATCCCGATGCACTGGTTCGGCCGGAGCTCTCTCGACCGGTTCCTCGTCGGCATGGAAGACGAATTCGCCATCGAGCGGCCGGGCGAGAGCTCGCTGGAAGTCAGTCTCAGGACGTTGCCGGACCGGCCGACGGTCATCGTGCTCGAGCCGCGCTTCCTGGCGGACGAGTGATGCTGAAGCGCGTCGACGGAACGCTGGAGCAGGAACTGCGCCGGATCCTGCCGCCAGCCGCCTTTCGCGAGAAGGACGCCTACCTGGCGGAACCCCGCGGCATCTGGCACGGGCAGGCGGGGATCGTCGTCGCGCCCGCCGCGACCGACGAGGTCGCCGCAGTTGTCCGGGCGGCGGCACGCGCCCGCGTCGGGATCGTGCCGTGGGGCGGTGGGACCGGCCTCGTCGGCGGACAGATCGCACCCGACGGCCCCGCACCGATCATCCTGACGCTGGAACGGATGCGCGCGATCCGCGCGATCCACCCGGTGGAGAACGTGGTCATCGCCGAGGCCGGTGCCGTCCTTGCCGAAGTTCAGACGTCGGCAGCCAAGGAGAACAGGCTGTTTCCGCTCTCGCTCGCCAGCCAGGGCTCGGCGCGGATCGGCGGTCTGCTCTCGACGAACGCGGGCGGCGTCAACGTCCTGCGCTATGGCAACGCGCGCGACCTGACCCTCGGGGTCGAGGCCGTGCTGCCCGACGGACGGATCATGCACGGGCTGAAGCGGCTCAGAAAGGACAATACCGGCTACGACATCCGCAACCTCCTGATCGGGGCGGAGGGCACCCTGGGCGTGATCACCGCCGCCGCGCTGCGCCTCTTCCCGCGACCGGCGCGAACCGGTGCGGCGCTGCTCTACGTCGACAGCCCGCGTGCCGCGCTGACGCTGCTGTCGATGGCGCGCGACCAGTTGGGAGAGGGGCTTACGGCGTTCGAGCTGATCTCGGGACAGGGATTCGCGTTCATGAAGGCCACCAAGACCGGGCCGGCGCAGCCGTTCGAGACCCCGCCGGACTGGTCTGTCCTGATCGACGTCGGCGTTCCGCGGGCGATCGATCCCGATGCCGCGCTGGAGGAACTGTTCGCCGCCGCGGCCGAGGCGGGTCTCGCCCACGACGGCGTCATCGCGCAGTCCGAGCAGCAGCGCGCCGACCTCTGGGCACTGCGCGAGATGATCCCGGACGCGAACCGCAAGATCGGCGCGATCGCCTCCCACGACGTCAGCCTGCCGCTCGAGGAGGTTCCGGACTTCCTGACGCGTGCGGCCGGCGCGCTCTCGCGCTACGGCGTCCGCACCAACGTCTTCGGCCACCTCGGCGACGGCAACCTGCACTACAACCTGTTCCCGCCGGAGGGAGAGCGCCGCGAGGCGTGGCGCGACCGGGCGCCGGAGATGACCGGCGCGATCCACGATCTCGTCCACGACCTCGACGGGTCGTTCAGTGCCGAGCACGGTATCGGTAGACTCAAGACCGTGGAATTGCAGCGCTACGGCGATCCCGCAAAGCTGTCGGCGATGCGCGCCATCAAGGCCGCGCTCGATCCGCTTGGCATCATGAACCCCGGAGCCATGTTCCCGAACGACTGACGGGCACGCCCTCAGAGAACGTGCCCGCCTGGAGTGTCGGTGTGCATCCGAAGCTCAAGCAGCTGAATGAATCATAGTGTACCCGCGAAAGTTGCAACGGCAACACATTATTCCGTGTCCAGCCGCTTCAGCACGCGCCCGGCGATAAAACCAAGGCGCGCGACCGTTGCGTTTTCGCGTGCGTCGGGTGCGGTGATGATCGCGGTCTCCAGCGCCCTGTCGCAGCCGGCCGGGCAGGGCATCACCGGCGCCAGACGGTGCGGAAGCTCGGCAATCATGGACCTCGCTCGCCCGACATTGGCGGTCAGCGTCGCGATGATCGTGGCGACATCGACCTCGTCATGGTCCGGGTGCCAACTGTCGAAGTCCGTCACCATTGCCACGGTTGCGTAGCAAAGCTCCGCCTCGCGGGCGAGGCGCGCCTCCGGCAGGTTGGTCATGCCGACGACGTCGCAGCCCCAGACATCGCGGTAGAGTCGCGACTCGGCCCGCGTTCCGAACTGCGGCCCCTCGATCGCAAGGTATGTCCCCCCTTCGTGCACCGTGGCGCCGACCGACCGCGCCGCTTCGGCGCAGGCGTCCCGCAGCCGCGCGCAGGTTGGGTCGGCGAGGCTGACATGCGCGACGCAGCCGGGTCCGAAGAACGACGACGGCCGACCCACCGTGCGGTCGACGAACTGGTCGACGATGACGAAGTCTCCCGGCGCCATCTCCTCGCGGAACGACCCGCACGCGGACACGCTCACCAGGTCCGTCACGCCGAGGTGCTTCATCGCCGCGACATTGGCGCGGTACGGGACCGAGGCGGGGTCGAGGACGTGGCCTCGCCCATGCCGCGGCAGGAAGGCGACCCGCGTGCCGCCGAGAGATCCCGGTCAGGATCGCGTCCGAGGGCCGGCCCCACGGCGTCTCGACCTCTGTCCAAGCGGCGTCCCGCAGCCCCTCGATCTCATAAAGGCCCGACCCGCCGATGACCCCGATCATCCGTGTCTCAGGCAACGTCGATCTCTTCCGGCATCGGGTTCCAATCGAAATAGGCCCGCACCAGGCCGTGATCGGTCGCGCCGTGCGCCTTGGACTCCTCGCGGTTGAGGTGGTCGTTGATCACCTCCATCTCGCGGAACGACCAGCGGCGCTTGCGGGAATGGTCGTAGAACTCCTCGCTGACCATGATGTGGTCCAGGCTCTCGCGCTTCTCCTTGTAGATGTGAGTGTAATACACGTCCCGCATCGAGCGGTATTGCTGTAGCCGCTCGACCGAATAGAGCCCCTTGTCCGAGGTGAAACCCGCCCGGCTCTTCTGCATGACCCGGTACGTCGGCTGGTCCGAGATCAGCTCCGTCGTGACCGCGCCCGTCGCGTCGTTGAGGTCGCCCAGCACCACGACGGGCGACAGCGCGTCGTCCTCCTGGCTGGTCATCACGTCGTCGAGGATCGCGCGCAGGGCGCCCGCCTCCATCACCCGTCGCACGTGCGAGGTGGCCGACGAGACGATATCGCGCCACTCCCGCCGCACCTCGCCCGAGCCGCGAAAGCTGATGCGCGCCGGCCCCTTCGACTTGAGGTGGGCCACGAACAGCTGCACGTCCGGCGCGCCGCTGCCCTCGGGCTGGATCGTCGCGCGCAGGATCGGACGCGAGAACTCGCGCAGCGTGACGGTCACGACCTCCTCCGCACCCTCGCGCTCCCGAATGTCGCGAAGCGCGAAGCCCTCCGGAAAGTCCGCCTGCCAGCTCGCGCCGTCCGCCACCTGGCTCTGCCCGTGCCGGCCCTTGCGCACGGCCAGCGCCACCTGCGGCCGGCCGCGCCCCGGGGCGTCCCGGGCGATGATGTCGTACTCCGCCTCAAGGTCGGCGACGCGAAACGCTTCGACCAGCGCGCTCGCGTTCCACAGCTCCTGGAACCCGATCACCTCGGCGTCGAGCATGCGGATCCGGCTCGCGATCCACTCGATCTTGTCGTTGTAGGCCTCTCGCCCCGCCGCCGTGTCGGGGAAGGGCGGCGTGCTGCCGTAGGTCAGCTCCCCGGGCGTCTGCAGGTTCAGCAGGTTGAACGTCGCGAAGCTGAGGTCGCGCATGTTCGTCCGGGGCATCGCGGGTCCCTCCTGCCGTCTTGCGGCAACCCTACCTCAATCGGCGCCACCTTCCTACTGGCCGTCGACCCAGAGCAGCTCCCAGATGTGCCCGTCGGGGTCCTCGAAGGCGCGGCCGTACATCGACGGCTGATCCTGGGCGCCCCGCGCCTCGGTCGCGCCGTTCTCCAGCGCCGCCTCCATGATCTGGTCGATCTCCTCGCGCGCTCCGAGGCGCAGGCAGTTCATCACCCCGGCCACGGTCGCGACGTTGGCCAGCGGCTTCGGCGACATCGCGGCGAAGACCTGCCGCGACAGCAGCATCACCCAGACCCCGCCGGCCAGCTTCATGCAGGCGGCGCGATCCTCGGCGCTGAAGCGCGGGTCGGCCTCGAATCCCAGCGCCTCGAAGAACGCCTGAGCCCGGGACACGTCTCCGGTCGGAAGGTTGATGAAGACGCTGTTGACTGTGGTCATGGACGCAATTCTCCTTTTTCGGCGGACCCTAAGCGCCAATGCTCCGGGTTGGAACCCGTCGTCACCCCGGGCGCTGCATCGAAAAGAGCTCCGTCACCCGCGCATAGTCGCGGTAGCCCAGCCGCGCCACCGGCTGGTAGGTCAGCACGTCGAAGCGGCCGTCGACGATGCAGTCGTCGCGCAGGTGCACGCCCGTCACCTCGCCGAAGACGGCGAAGTTGGCCGCGCCCTCCAGCTTGACGATCTGCGTCATCCGGCACTCCAGGTTCGCCGGCGCCCCCGCCACGCGGCTCGCCGCGATCGTCTCGCAGGCCTCGCGCGCGATGCCGGCCTTGTCGAACTCGTCGACCTCCTTCGGCCATGGCCCGGAGGAGACGTTCATCACCTCGCGCATCGCGTACTCGACGACGTTGACGCAGAACACGCCGGTCTCGCGGATGTTCGCGACGCTGTCCTTGGTGCCGTCGCGGTCGTCCTTGGCCGAGGTCGAGGCGAACATCACTTGCGGCGGCACGTAGGCGACCGCGTTGAAGAAGGAGTAGGGCGCCAGGTTCTCCGACCCGTCGGCCCCCCGCGTCGAGATCCAGCCGATCGGGCGCGGCGACACCACCGCGTTGAACGGATTGTGCGGCAGCCCGTGACCATCCTCGGGGCGATAGAACATGAACTCTCCCTCTCCGGTTCACCCGGGACCTAGCGGCGTGCTACGCGCGCTTCCAGAGCGAAAACGGGGGCGGGCATGCGTCTGCGGCGCGAACGGGCGGACGATTGGTGGGAGGTCGAGGAGCTCTACGACCGCTGCTTCGCGCCGGGGCGCGAGGCGCTGTCGTCCTACCGGCTGCGCGACGGCGTCGCGCCGGTCGCCGCTCTCTGCCTCGTCGCCCGCGACCCCGCGGGCGTGCTGGCGGCCGCGATCCGTCACTGGCCGGTGCGCGTCGGCGGCGCAGCCGGCGCTGCTGCTCGGCCCAGTCGCGGTGCATCCCACCCACCAGGGAGAGGGGCTGGGCGCCGGCCTGATCCGCGAGGCGATGGCGCGCGCGACGCCGGACTGGAGCCGCGTCCTTCTCGTCGGCGATCTGCCGTACTACGGCCGCTTCGAGTTCCGGCGCCTCGCCGACGTCCGGATGCCGCCGCCCACCAACCCCGACCGCGTGCTCGGCCGCGATCTCGCGCCCGGCGCGTGGCACGGTATTGCGGGCGAGGTGGAGCGGTGGGAAGGTCTCTTGCCGGCGGCGTCGGGCACCCCATCTGAGGAAACATGAGCGACACGGCAATCGTCACCGGCCCCCTCGACGCCGCGACCGAAGCGGAACTCGACCGTCTGGTCGTCCGCCACCGCTCGGCCGACTCGCTGGGAATGCAGGTCGTGAACATGGTGGGCGGGCGCGTCGAGAACCTGATCGACCGCCTTCCGTCCGAGATCCGGATGAATCTCGAGGGCGCGACGCGCCGGGCGCTCGCAGTCTCGTTCGACGCCGCCGCGCGCTCGCGCGGGCCGCTGCCCGACGCGAGCGACTGGCTGAACACGGTGATCACGACGGCGATGGGCGCCGCCGGCGGCTCCGGCGGGCTGCCGACCGCTATCGCGGAATTGCCGGTGACGACGACCGTGCTGCTGCGGGCGATCCAGGGCATCGCGCGGGAACACGGCTTTGACCCTGCCGACGAGGCGGTGCGCATGGACTGCCTGCAGGTCTTCGCCGCCTCCGGCCCGCTCGAGCGGGACGACGGCGCCGACATCGCCTTCCTTGCGGCGCGCGTGTCGCTCACCGGCGCCTCGGTGCGCGGCCTGATCGCCAAGCTCGCGCCGCGCCTCGGCGGCGTGCTGGGCCAGAAGCTCGCGGCGCAGACGGTGCCGGTGCTGGGCGCGGTCGCGGGTGCGGCGGTGAATTACGCCTTCACCAGCTACTACCAGCAGATGGCGCACGTCTATTTCGGGCTGAAGCGCCTGTCCCGCGACACCGGGTACGACCACGCCACGTTGGTGGCGGAGTTCCGCGCCCGCGTTTCGGCCGATCCGCGGATCGCAGGCTAGGGCAGGCGGGCAGACGATCCTGCCGCGCCGGCGGGATCGCGCCCGGCAACAATCGAAACATCGGGCCTCAGGCCGGGACATTCCCCCGAAACCGGCGGACCACAGGGTGCGCGGCGTCCAATAGCCGCTCGCGTCGATCGGCGCCCAACGAGAGAGCACCCCGATGTCCATCTTCCACTGGTCCGTTCTCGTCGCGCTCGGCGCGGCGTTCGGCTCGTCCTTCGCACTGAACGAGATTCTGCTCGGCTCCTGTGGTCCTCTGACCGTCTCGGCCCTGCGCGTGACGATCGGCGCTGTCGGCTGCTGGATCTGGGTGCTGGCCACCCGCCGCCGCGTCCGCCTGTCAGAGGTCGGCATCGTCACCGTAGGCGTCTTCGGCGTCTTCCAGTACGCCGCGCCGTTTCGCCGTGGTGCTGATCTCTCACCTCTGGCCGGGGGGCGAGAAAGCCACCCTGACACGCCTCCTCGGCGTCGCGTTGGGCTTCGCAGGCATCCTCGTCCTGACCCGGCAAGGGGCCGAGGCCGCCGCCTCCGAGCCGCGCTACATCCTCGTCGCCCTCGCCGCACCCCTCTGTTCCGGGGTCGCGCTCAACCTGGCGCGGAGGCTCCGCGGCATGGACCCGGTGATCCTGACCGCCTGCGCCATGACCGGGGGGGCAAGCAATCGCCATCCTTCCCGGCGCTCTCGCGGTCGACGGCATCCCGGCGGTGCCGGGCAGCGCGACCAACCTGTCGATGGTCACGTTCGTGGCGCCGGTCTCGGCGGCGCTGATCGGCGTGTTCCTCTTCGACGAGGAGATCTGCACGAGGCACATTCAAGGCATGGCGCTGATCCTCGGCGGGCTCGTGGCAATCGACGGACGCGTGTGGCGGCTGCTACAGGCGCTTCGCGCGCAGGCGCCGCAGGCGACGGTCCTCGGAGCGCCCCTCCGCTAGGCGGCGGCGATCAGGCCGGCAGGTGGGCGAGATACGTCTCGATCGCCTGTCGGACCGACTGCACGCCGCTGTCTCGCGCCTCGTCGATGACTGCGCGCGCCTCCTCCAGGTTGACGCGGCGCAGCAGGCTCTTGACCGGGCCGATCGAGGCGGGGCGCATCGACAGCGCGCGCAGTCCCATCGCCGCCAGCGCCACGGCTTCCACCGGCCGCCCCGCATCCTCGCCGCAAAAGCTCAGCGGCGTGCCGGCTTCGGCGCAGCGGTCGACGATCATCTCGATCAGCGTCAGGAAGCTGACGTTCAGCACGTCGTAGCGCCGGCGCACCCGCTCGTTCTCGCGGTCGGCGGCAAAGAAGAACTGCTTGAGGTCGTTGCCGCCGATCGAGACGAAGTCCGCCATCTCGAAGAAGCAGCGCGGCGCGAAGGCCAGGCTCGGCGTCTCCAGCATGGCGCCGATCTCGACCCGCTCGGGCAGGACGTGGCCCATCCGCCCCTCCCGCTCGAGCTCGGTCCAGCATGTGGGCCTTCGCCTCGCGGAACTCCTCGAGCTGGGCGATGAATGGAAACTCGACCGTCAGCGGCCGGCCCTCGGCGGCACGAATCAGCGCCTGCAGCTGCATCCGCATCACGCCCTTGCGGTCGAGCGCGACGCGGATCGCGCGCCAGCCCATCGCCGGGTTCGGCTCGTCCTGCGGCTTCATGTAGGGCAGCACCTTGTCCGACCCGATGTCGAGCGTGCGGAACACCACCCGCTTGCCCTTCGCCGCATCCAGCACCCGGCTGTAGAGCGCCGCGAGCTCGCCCCGCTGCGGCACCTTGTTGCGCGTCAGGAACTGCAGCTCGGTCCGGAAGAGGCCAACGCCCTCGGCTCCCGACCCTTCCAGCGACGGCAGGTCCGCCATCAGCCCCGCGTTCATCTGCAGCTCGACGACCGTCCCGCACAGCGCCCGCGCCGGCTTGTCGCGCAGGTCGGCGTAGAGCTTCTGCGCCTCCGCCTTCATCTGCATCTTGTCGTCGAAGGCGTTGCGGACGTTGTCCTCCGGCCGCAGGTGGACGATCCCCTGGTCGCCGTCGACCGCAATCGCGTCGCCGTTCAGCGCCTCGGTGGTGATCCCCGTGGCGTTCAGCACCAGCGGGATCGCCCAGGCGCGCGCCACGATCGTCGCGTGGCTCCCGACCGAGCCCTCCTCCAGCACCACGCCCTTCAGCTTGCGGCCGTAGTCCAGCAGGTCGCCGGGCCCGATGTGGCGCGCCACCAGGATCGGGTCGGGCGGCATCTCGGCCCCGGTCTCGTGCCCCTGGCCGGTCAGGATCCGCAGCAGCCGGTTCGACAGGTCGTCGAGATCCTGCAGCCGGTCGCGCAGGTAGGCGTCGGGCACCCGCTTCATCCGCGCCCGCGCCGCCGACTGCTCCTTCTCGACCGCCGCCTCGGCCGAAAGGCCGGCGCGGACGTCCTCCTCCATCCGCTTCAGCCAGCTGCGGGAATGCGCGAACATCCGGTACGCCTCCAGCACCTCGCGCTGCTCGATCTCGTTCGCCGGCACGTCGTTGACCATCAGGTCCAGCGCCTCGCGCAGCTGCTCGATCGCGTCGTGCAGGCGCAGCACCTCGGCCTCGCTGTCGTCGGCGATGGGCTTGGTGACCAGCACACGCGGCTCGTGCAGCCAGACATGGCCGACCGCCGAGCCCTCCTGCCCGACGACGCCACGGAACATCGCCGGGCTCTTGTGCCGCGCCTTCAGCGCCTCGCCCTCGCCGGTGAAGGCGCCGAGTTCGGTCATCTCGGCCAGCACCATCGCCACGACTTCCAGCGCGTAGACCGCATCCTCGCTGAACTCGCGCTTGTCCTTCGACTGCACGACCAGCACGCCCAGCCGCTCGCCCAGCCGCTGGATCGGCACGCCGAGGAACGAGGAGTAGCGTTCCTCCCCGGTCTCCGGCATGTAGCGGAAGCCGTGCTCCGACGGCGCGTCGGGCGTGTTGATCGGCTGCCCCATGCGCGCCACCCGCCCCACCAGCCCCTCGCCGAGGCGCATCCGCGTCTGGTGCACCGCCTCCAGCTCCAGTCCCTCGGTGGCGCACAGCTCCAGCGTCTCGGGATCGCGGAAGAGGTAGATCGAGCACACCTCCGCCGACATCGAACACGCGATGATCTCGGTGATCCGGTCGAGGCGCGCCTGCCCGGCCTCGTCGCCGGCCAGCGCCTCGCGCAGCCGGCCGAGGAGCTTGCGGCTCTCGCTCTCGGTGGTTCCCGTCATCATCCCCCGGACCGTGTCAGGCGGCCTGCTCGAGTCCGAACGTATCATGCAGCGCCTGCACCGCGAGTTCCATGTACTTGCGGTCGACGAGCACGCTGATCTTTATCTCGGAGGTTGTGATGATGCGGATGTTGATGCCCTCGTCGCGCAACGCGCGGAACATCTGCGCCGCGACGCCGGACTGGCTGCGCATCCCGATCCCGACGACCGAGACCTTGGCGACGTTGGTGTCCGCCAGCAGCTCGCGGAACTCGATGTCGCCCTGCGACCTGGCCTGCATCATCGCCCGCTCGGCCCGCGCGACGTCGGCGACGGGGCAGGTGAAGGTCATGTCGGTGCGCCCCTCGTCCGAGACGTTCTGCACGATCATGTCGACGTTCACGCCGGCATCCGCCAGCGGACCGAAAATCGCCGCCGCGACACCGGGGCGGTCGGCGACCGCGGTCAGCGTCAGCTTGGCTTCGTCGCGGCTGTAGGCCACGCCTGAGACGGGTCTCGATTCCACGATGTCCTCCTCGGCACAGACCAGCGTGCCCGCATGTTCGTCGTTGTCCTCGAAGCTCGAAAGCACCCTCAGCTTGACGCCGTAGCGCATCGCCAGCTCGACCGAGCGGGTCTGCAGCACCTTCGCGCCGAGGCTCGCAAGCTCCAGCATCTCCTCGAAAGAGATGCGCTTCAGCTTGCGGGCCTTCTCGCTGATTCGCGGGTCGGTGGTGTAGACGCCGTCGACGTCGGTATAGATGTCGCACCGCTCCGCCCCGAAGGCGGCGGCGAACGCCACCGCCGTGGTGTCCGAGCCGCCGCGGCCCAGCGTTGTGATCCGGCCCTCGGAACTGACCCCCTGGAACCCCGCGACCACGGCCACGCGCATCCCGTCGCGGAACCGCCCGTCGATGTTCGCGGTCGGGATCTCGACGATCCGTGCCGCGCTGTGGGCGCTCGTCGTCCGCAGCGGCACCTGCCAGCCCTGCCACGACCGCGCCGGCACCCCCATCTCCTGCAGCGTCAGCGCCATCAGGCCCGCGGTGACGTTCTCGCCCGACGACACGACGGCGTCGTACTCGCGCGCGTCGAAGAACTGTCCGGTCTCCTCGACCCAGCCCACCAGTTCGTTGGTGCGGCCGGCCATCGCGCTGACGATGACGATGACGTCGTAGCCGTTGGCCACCTCGCGCCCGACACGCTTCGCCGCCCGCCGGATCCGGTCGAGCGTCGCCACGGACGTGCCGCCGAATTTCATCACCAGAAGCGGCATCGCCACCCCGCTCATCCCGAAGGCGTCTCATACGGAGCGCCGGCCCACGGAGCAAGAGCGCCGCCGGGGCGGTCGCGCCTGCCGGTTCCGACGACAGGCGGCGAGATCCCGGAGGAGTGCCTCGAATCCGTGCTGCGAGGCTGCAGCGGCATTACACGCGCTTCAGACCGGGTGCAGGCGTCCGTCCCAGGTCAGGAACCGCCCGGTCGTCTCAGGGCCAAGCTCGTCGAACCGGTCGGCGAGGCCGGCAGCCGACTGCTCGACCGACAGCTCGGCGCTGCCGCCGCCCATGTCGGTGCGCACCCAGCCGGGGTGGTAGGCCGCGACCGCCACCCGCGGCGCCAGCTCGGCCGCCAGGTTCGTCGCGATGTTCACCGCCGCCGCCTTCGACGCGCGATAGGCGTAGTCGCCGCCCGCCGCCCGCGCGCTCGACCCCAGCTGGCTCGCGATGATCGCGACGCGGGGCCATTCGCTCCGCTTCAGCGACGGCAGCAGCGCCTGCACCGTCATGAACGTGCCGGTGACGTTGACCGCCAGCGTCTCTGCCCACACCGCGACATCGTAGTCGCCCAGCCGGTCGCCGCGGTCGAGAAACACGCCCGCATTGCACACCAGCAGGTTCAGCGCGGTGTCGCCAAGCTCCTCGGCCAGGTAATCCAGCCCATCGGGATCCGCCACGTCGAGCTGCAGCCACTCGCCCTCCGCCGGCGGGTCGCCGCGGCAGGTGCCGATCACGCGCTCGCCCCGCGCCGCGTAGAGGTTGAACAGCGCGCGGCCGATCCCCCTGTTGGCGCCTGTGATCAGGACGGTCATCAGTTCATCTTGCGTTGTGGCACGAACGGCAGCGGCGCGACCGGGATCCCGTCCTCGACCAGCTTCCTGGCCTCCTCGCGCTTCGCCTCGCCCCAGATCGAGCGCTTCTCGGACGTGCCGTCCTGCATCGCCCGCGCCTCGCTCACGAACCGGTCGCCGACATAGTCGCTGTTGGTCTCGACCTCTCGGCGCAGCGCCGCGACCATCTCGGCGGGCGACGGCGCCCGCCCGCGGACCCGTGGCGCCATCAGCGCCTTCTCCACCTCGGTCGTGCCGCAGTCCGGGCAGGCGACGGCATCGCTGCCGAGCAGCGTCTCGAACGCCTCGGCCGAGCGAAACCAGCTCTCGAAGACGTGGTCTTCGGCGCAGCGCAGGCTGTAGCGGATCAACGTCCCACCTTCGTCATTCCTGCATCCCGATGTAACTGCCGCGACATATTCTGCAAGCAGACCGTTAACCATCCGTGTCCGGTTGACCGCAATCGCGCGGGCGATATCTCTCGGCCGATGTCACGCATCCTCGCACTTGTCCTCGCCCTCTGCCTGCCCACGCTCGCTTGGGCCGACCGCTTCGTGTTCCCGTCCATCGACGGCGGCGAGATCGACCTCGCCGCCTGGCGCGGCCAGCCGGTGCTCGTCGTCAACACCGCCTCGCTCTGCGCCTTCACCCCGCAGTACGAGGGGCTGCAGGCGCTCTACGACCGCTATCGCGAGGCAGGGCTCGTCGTCCTCGCCGTGCCGTCCGACAGCTTCCGGCAGGAGCTCGCGGACGAGGCCGAGGTCAAGGATTTCTGCGAGCTCACCTACGGCCTCGACCTGCCGATGACCGAGATCACCGAGGTGCGCGGCGAGGGTGCGCACCCGTTCTACCGCTGGCTGGCGGGGCAGGGCGTGTCTCCCGGCTGGAACTTCCACAAGGTCCTGCTCGGCCCCGATGGCGCGGTAATCGACCAGTGGGGCGCCGCCACCCGCCCGACCTCGCGGCAACTCACCCAGGCGATCGAGACGGCGCTGGGTGGCTGAACCGCGCTTCATCGGCGCCGACATCTACCGCGGATCCAGCTACGGCTCTTGGCACCCCCTGCGGATCCCCCGCGTCTCCACCGTCATCGACCTCTCGCGCGCGCTCGGCTGGCTGCCGCCCGGCCGCTATCTGACCAGCCCGCGCGCCAAGCCCTCGGCCCTCGCCGCGTTCCACACGCCCGGCTACATCGCCGCGCTCCAGCAGGCCGAGCGCGACGGTGACGTGACCGAGGACGTGCGCCGCCGCCACAACCTCGGCACCACGTCGAACCCGGTCTACCCCGAGGTCTTCCGCCGCCCCGCCACCGCCGCCGGCGCCTCGCTCCTGGCCGGAGAGCTGCTGCGCAAGCCCGGCCGCGTCTACAGCCCGGCGGGCGGCACGCACCACGGCATGCCGGACCGCGCCAACGGCTTCTGCTACCTCAACGACCCCGTCCTCGCGATCCTCGCGCTGCGGCATTCGGGCTTCGGCCGCATCGCTTACGTCGATCTCGACGCGCACCACCCCGACGGGGTGGAGTTCGCGTTCAGCGACGACCCCAGCGTGCTGATGGTCTCCGTCCACGAGGAGCGGCGCTGGCCCTTCACCGGCGCGCTGGCCGACCGCGGCCTCGGCCAGATCTGGAACCTCCCCGTCCCGCGCGGCTTCAACGACACCGAGATGCTGGCGGTGATGGAGGGGCTGGTCCTGCCCCGCGTCGCCGAGCTTCCGCCCGCAGGCGCTGGTCATCCAATGCGGCGCCGACGCCTCCGACGACGACCCGCTCTCCCGGCTCGCGCTGTCGAACAACGCGCTCTGGGACGCGGTCGATGCGCTGCTGCCGCTCTGCGACCGGGTCCTGACGCTGGGCGGCGGCGGCTACAACCCGTGGTCCGTCGGCCGGCTCTGGACCGGCGTCTGGGCCACCGTCGCGGGCGAGGAGATCCCCGACCGCCTGCCGCCCGACGCCGAGGCCGTCCTTCGCGCCATAAGGTGGGAGGGCAGCGTTCGTGGCAAGAACCCGCCCGAGCACTGGTTCACCACCCTCCGCGACGTCCCCCGCAACGGCCCCCTCCGCCCCGAGATCCGCGACCGCATCGCCATGCACGCCGAGCGCGCACGGGCCTGGGTCTGAGCGAAGCGGAGGCGCGCCCGCGGCGGATCTTGCTGGACGAAGGCGGGACTTCCTGGGTGCCTTCGTTCCGCAAATGCGCTGGGCAGAGGACGCAAAAAAAATACTCTGCTGCCTGACCGACGCCCTAGGGCCGAACGTCCTGCGAATGCGCTACCGCTCAACGAACGCACCGACGCGTGCGCCGCAGATCAAGTCCAACGCGTCGCGGCGCATGGCTGCGCGCGCAGCCATGCTCGCGTGTATACCGTCGGCCGAAGCGCGGGCTCGTCCCCGACGCCCGCAAGGGTCAGATCAGGCGCCGGCTACTCCCGGCAGGCGCGCCGCACCTCGTAGGTTCTGAGGCCGGTCTCGACCAGCATGCAGCGATCGCGCGCCTCGTAGTAGTAGCCGCGGGCGTACCAGCCGACCGCCGTCGCCTCGTCCCCGTCCGAGAGCAGCCAGGCGCCGCGCAGGTACTTCACCGCCCATGTCAGGTTGGTCTCGGCCTCGAGCAGCTCATTCGGCTGGCCGTCGAACCCCATGTTTCGCGCCGTGGCGGGCAGGATCTGCATCAGCCCATAGTACGGGCCGTTCCGGGCGCCGGGGCGATAGTCGCTCTCCCGCTGGATGACGCGGTGCACCAGCGACGGGGGCACCTGGTAGTGGTCGGCATACTTGTTGACGAGGACCCGCAGGTTCGTCGTCTCGCCGGGGTAGAGCGGCGCGCGCCGCGTCACCTCGACATCCGTCGCGGCACAGCCGGACACCATGAGAGCGAGCAGTCCGGCGACAAGCGCCTTGCGCGACAGAACCGACATGCAACCTCCAGAGATGACTTCGCGCGCGAACTTCAGGCCCAGGACCCGTGCCGTGACAAGAAGACCCGCGGCAGGCCGGCGGAAATCCGCCCGCGCCGCTAGAGGATACCCACCGCCAGCTCGATCCAGACGAGGGCGACGATAAGCACGAGCCCACCCGCCAGCAGCGCCCGGCGCACCGCGCCGCCGCCTCGCAGCGCGTCGTAGAGGGCGCACGCGCCGCCCAGCAGCAGCGCGGCAAGGGCGAAATCCCCCGGGCCCCAGGCAACGGCGTCCGTCATCGCCATCGCGACCAGCGGCAGAAGCAGCAAGAGCGCGACGAGGCTCCATCGCACCTGACGCCACGATGGGCACAGTCCATCCCGCCCCGATGCTTCTCCGCTCATCCGCCGCCTCCGTCTCGTCGCTCGATCATCGCAAGGGTCGCGCACCCGCGCAATCGGCAGCCCTTGCGCCGCGCGGCACCCGCCGCTAGCCGCGGCCATGGCCGGAACCATCCGCAGCTTCCTTGCCATCGCCCTGCCCGAGCCGGTCGCCGACGCCCTCGACGCCGCGGCCGAGGGGCTGCGCGCCGGCAATCCCGTCCCGGTCGAGAACATGCACCTGACCCTCGCCTTCCTCGGCGATGTCCGCGGCCCCGACCTCGACGAGCTCGACGACGCGCTACAGCGCCTGCGCGCGCCGCTGGTGCCGATTGCCTTCACCGAGTGGGGGATGTTCGGCGGCGGCGCACCGCGCTCGCTGCATGCCGCCGTCGCGCCCGACCCGGCCCTCCGCCATCTCCAGGCGAAGGTCGAGCAGGCGGCCCGCGGCGTCGGCCTCGACCTCCCGCGCCGCCGCTTTCTGCCCCACGTCACGGTCGCGCGGTTCCGCGGCACCGCCGCCGACGCGCCGGAGGTGACGCGCTTCCTGTCCCGCCATCCGCTGCCGGCGATGCCGTCCTTCGAGGCGGAGGAGGTCGTCCTCTTCCGCTCGACCCTGACGCGGGACGGACCGGATTACGACGTGATGGAGACGTATCCGTTCGCCTTCCGTTCGAAATGACGAAGGGTCTCCCGAAACGTACGTTTCGCCGTCGCTTCTGTACGAAAACGTACAAGAGCGGCTCGCCAGATGTACTTAAACGTACGTTTGGGCTGCCTGCTCGATCCTGCGAAGCTGCTTGAGCAGCGGCGCGAGGTCCTCGATCCTCAGCATGTTCGGCCCGTCCGACGGCGCGTTGTCGGGATCCTGATGGACCTCCAGGAACAGCGCCGCGACCCCCACCGCCACTGCCGCCCGCGCCAGCGGCGGCACGTAAGTCCTGTCACCACCTGACGAATTTCCTCGGCCTCCCGGCTGCTGGACGCTGTGCGTCGCGTCCATCACCACCGGCCAACCGGTCTCGGCCATCCGCGGAAGGGCGCGAAAGTCGTTGACCAAGGTATTGTAACCAAATGACGTTCCGCGCTCCGTCAGCAGGATCCTCTCATTCCCCGTCGAGGCGATCTTTTCGGCGACATTGTCCATGTCCCAGGGCGCAAGGAACTGCCCCTTCTTGACGTTGACCGCCGCCCCGGTCTCTCCGGCAGCGAGCAGCAAGTCTGTCTGACGGCAAAGAAATGCAGGAATTTGAAGGACATCGACGACTTCCGCCGCCTTGGCGCACTGGTCCCGCTCGTGGATGTCCGTGAGCAGCGGGCAGCCGAACCGCTCCTTCACGGCGGCGAGGATCTCAAGGCCGCGTTCCATGCCGGGTCCACGCAGGGTCTCGACCGACGACCGGTTCGCCTTGTCGAAGGACGACTTGTAAATCCATGGAATGTCGGCGGAACCTGCCGCTTCTCCGATCCGCTCCGCGATCATCAGGGCATGGTCCAGGGTCTCGATCTGGCACGGACCCGCGATGAGGACGAAGGGACGGTCGTTGGCGACCTCGATCTCGCCGATACGGACCGTCTTCACAGCACCGCCTCGATCCGCTCGACATCCACTGGATCGTTCAACTCCCAGAAAACACGGCCTTTTGCCTCAACCTCGACGCAGAGGACACGCTCGCCATGCTCGATGAAGCGCAACTGCTCCAGCCCCTCCATCCGCTCGAGCTTGCCGAGCGGCCAGCCGGCATAGCGGTGCAGCGCCTCGGGCCGATAGGCGTAGAGGCCGACATGGTGGAACACGGGCGGGTCGCCAGCATGAGCCGCGGGCACGAAGGGTATGACTTCCTTGGAGAAATAGATCGCCGACATGTCGGGCCCAAAGACTGCCGTCGTCGCTCCGACGCGGCCCGCCATGCGGTCCTCCCGCAGCCGCGCATAGGTCTCGGCGTCGCAGCGCAGCACCGGCGTCGCGACGCCCGCGTCCGATGCCGCCAGCCCGTCGACCAGCGCGGTGACGAACCAGGGCGGCGTCAACGGCGCATCCCCTTGAACGTTCACGACAATATCGGGAGCGTCGAGTTGCGCCATCGCCTCGGCGCAGCGTTCCGTGCCGTTCCGGCAGTCGGGCGAGGTCATGAGCACCCGGCCGCCGAAGCCGCCCACGGCGCCGGCGATCCGGGCGTCGTCGGTCGCGACCCAGACCGCGTCAGGGCCGACGGCCTCCACCGCGCGCTCCCACGTGCGCTCCACCAGCAGCTTGACCCCGTCCTGCCCGCGGAGCGGATGCAGCGGCTTGCCCGGAAAGCGCTGCGAGGCGTAGCGGGCGGGGATGATGACGGCGACTTTCACAGCATTCTCAAGCAGTCGTGGATATGGACGAGGCCCGCGAGCCGCCCCGCGTCCTCCACCACGAGGGACGTGATGGAGCGCGCGTTCATCAGCTCCACGGCCTCGAAGACCAGCATGTCCGGCGGAACGGTCACGGGCCGGGCGGTCGCAACATCGCCCGCACGCAGGCCCCATAGACGGTCGAGATGGCGACGCAGATCGCCCTCGGTGATGATCCCGCCGATCTCTCCGTCGGTGGAGACGATGGCCACGCCCAGCGACTTGCGCGTCATCTCGAACACCACCTCGTTCATCGGCGCGTCGGGTCCGATCACCGGCAGGCCCTCTCCGACGTGCATGACCGTCGAGACGCGCGCCAGCCGGGCGCCCAGCTTGCCGCCCGGGTGATACCTGCGGAAGTCGTCCGGCATGGTGCCCAAAAGGCGAGTAAGCCCCACCGCGAGCGCATCGCCGATCGCCATCTGCAGCGTCGTGCTGGTCGTCGGCGCAAGACCGATCAGGCAAACCTCCTGCACCGCGCCGTAGGCGATCGTCACCCGCGCGCGCCGGCCCAGCGTGCTGTCGGCAGGGCCCGTGATCGCGACGGTCGGGATGTCGTGCGCCTCGCAGAAGAACATCAGGTCCGACAGTTCCGGCGTCTCGCCGGAATTCGACAGGACCAGCGCCACCGTATCGCGCGCCACGAGCCCGAGGTCGCCGTGACTGGCCTCGGCGGCGTGGAGGAACAGGGCCGGCCGGCCGATGGACGAGAAGGTTGAGGCGATCTTGCGCGCCACATGGCCGGACTTTCCGACGCCGGCGACGATGATCGGCGCCGTCGCCGCGCCGAGCAGCCGCACAGCCTCCGCGACCTCGTCGCCCAGGCCGTCGGCGAACCGCGTCAGCGCATCCGCCTCGCCGCGCACGGCATGGCGGCAGAGCTCCACGAGGTCGCGCGTGTCGGGAAGCTGGTCCTTCATGTCTCCCTTCCGGGTGCCGCCGGGCGCAGCGGGCAAGCCCGTGTCTAAAGACCGCAGCGTGGCTCAGCAAGCCGGCCCCACGGGTGCATCGTCTTTCGCCTCTTCCTTTGTGGGCCGCACAAGGTGTTACACTCGCATCGTCTACCGGCCTCAGCACGCATGGAGGATCGATGACGAACGAGGACGAAGCGCAGGACTGGCTCGACGCGGAGCTGAAGGGGGAACTCGACGAGGACTATGAGCTGGAGCTCGAGGATGCCGTCCTGTCGATGAAGATCCGCGAGATCTACCGCCGATCGCATGGCCCCTCGATGCCGCGTCCGGTCTATTTCCAGGAGCTGCTGCGGCTGCAGGCCGAGCTGATCCGCCTGCAGGACTGGGTGCAGTATCACCGCGAGAAGGTCGTGGTGATCTTCGAGGGGCGCGACTCCGCCGGCAAGGGCGGGGTCATCAAGCGCATCACCCAGCGGCTCAACCCGCGGATCGTGCGCACCGTCGCGCTGCCGGCACCGTCCGACCGCGAGAAGACGCAGTGGTACTTTCAGCGCTACGTGCCGCACCTGCCGGCGGGTGGCGAGATCGTGCTCTTCGACCGATCCTGGTACAACCGGGCGGGCGTCGAGCGGGTGATGGGCTTTGCCGACGACGACCACGTCGAGCGGTTCTTCGAGGACGTGCCCGAGTTCGAGCGGATGCTGGTCCGCTCGGGCATCCGGCTGGTGAAGTACTGGTTCTCGATCACCGACGAGGAGCAGCAGATGCGGTTCCTGATCCGCATCCACGATCCGCTCAAGCAGTGGAAGCTGTCGCCCATGGACCTGCAGAGCCGCGTCAAGTGGGAGCAGTACACCAAGGCCAAGGAGGAGATGCTGGCGCGCACCAACATCCCCGAGGCGCCGTGGTACATCGTGCCGGGCAACGACAAGAAGCGCGCGCGGCTGAACTGCATGGCGCACCTGCTGAGCCTCGTCCCCTACGAGGACGTGCCGCAGGAGGACGTCCACCTGCCGGACCGGGTCTTCAACCCCGACTACGAGCGCGCGGTGCTGCCGCCCGAGCTCTACGTCCCGTCGAAGTACTAGCGCGGCGTATCGACGAGGCCGCCGCTGAGGGCGCCGTTCGCGGCGGCAGCGGCATCGGCGCGACCGACGGCCCCCCTCACTTTGATCGCCGCTACCGTGCGCCGCCCGCCAGTCGTCGGGCCTCGGGGAGCGACCTCAGCCGCAGCATCGCCGCGGCGCCTACCACCGGCCCCGGCAGCAGAAGCAGGAACGCCCACTGCCAGCCCCCGATCGCTCCGGCGAAGACGGGGAGGGCCCAGATCGCGCCGACCGTCAGCGCGAAGCCGATGCCGAGTTGCAGCGCCACGGCCGTTCCGACGAAGCGCTGGTCGGCGAGCTCGGTCACGGCGGCCGAGAACTGAGCGCTGTCGCCGATCACGCTGATCCCCCAGAGCAGGGCGATCGTCGCCAACACCCAGCCGGGGCCGTCGAAGGCAAATCCGATCAGCAGCGCGCAGGCGCCCGAGACCGCCATCATCCCCGCCGTGGTCAGGCACCGTCCGATCCGGTCGGACAGGATCCCGCCGAGGATGCAGCCGGCCACGCCGGACGCAACGACCACGAAGCTGAACATCGAGGCGGAGCCGAAGGGAAACGGGACCAGTCCCGCCTCGGCCGCCGTCGCGAACGCGAGGATCCAGGCCCACATACCGTAGAGCTCCCACATGTGGCCGAAGTAGCCGAGGTTCGCCAGGAAGAGCGGCTGGGAGCGAAATACGGCCAGCGCCTGGCGCGGGTTGAAGGTCGCCCGGCCGAAGCCGAACGGCCCCTCGCGGACGGCGAAGGCGAGCAGGACGGCTGCGAGCAGGGTGATGGCACTGGTGATGACGACGACGCCGCGCCAGTCGACACTGCCGGTCAGCGCGCGAAAGAGGTGCGGCATCGACGAGCCGAGGGTCAGCGCCGCGATCAGGAAGCCGAGGGCGAGCCCCCGCCCCCGCACGAACCAGGTCGACATCAGCTTCAACGCCGCGGGGTAGACGCCGGCGATCGCGAGCCCGGTCACGAGCCGCGCCGCGATCGCGAGACCGAGACCCGGTTCCAGCAGCAGTGTGGTGTTCGCGACGGCGGCGATCAGGCTCGACGCCGCCATCAGCCGGCTCATGCTGACGATATCGGGAAGGTTCACCACCGACGAGGCGACGGCGCCGGTGACGAAGCCGATCTGCACCGCGTTCGTCAGCCAGGCGGCCGCCGCCGGCGTGATCTGCCACTCCACGATCAGCTCCGGGACGATGGCCGTGGCCGAGAACCAGGTCGACAGCGGCCCGACCACGCCGACGCAGATGAGGGCGAGGGCGAGCCAGCGCCCTTCGGCGTGCTCGGGCCCGCTTACCTCGCCGATTGCGTCATCTTTCTCGGCCATGCGTGGTAATCCGTGCAGAACCTGGAGGACGAATATCAGCCGGCAAATCGCGCCGCTGTCCAGAACCGCACCTAACGCATGGACACGGAGAGGCGGCGCTGGCACGCTCGATCCATGCCGCACGACGACCACCCTCATTCCCTGCTGCCGTCCGAGCCCGCCCTGCGGGTGCGGGCGCTTGAGACGATCCTGGTCGAGAAGGGGCTCGTCGATCCGGCAACGATCGATGCCATCATCGATGCCTATGCCCACCGGATCGGCCCGCAGAACGGCGCGCAGGTGGTGGCGCGGGCGTGGAGCGAGCCTGGCTTCCTCGACGCGCTTCGCAACGACGCTTCCGCCGCCGTGGCGGCGATGGGCTTCGGCGGCCGGCAGGGCGAGCACATCGCCGTCGTGGAGAACACGCCAGAGGTCCACAACGTCGTCGTCTGCACGCTCTGCAGCTGCTATCCGTGGCCGCTGCTGGGTATCCCGCCCGCCTGGTACAAGTCCGACGCCTACCGCGCCCGGGTCGTGCGGGAGCCGCGACGCGTTCTCGCGGAGTTCGGGCTCGATCTGCCGGAGGGGCAGGCGGTGCGTGTCTGGGACAGCACGGCCGAGCAGCGCTATCTGGTTCTGCCGATGCGGCCGCCCGAGACCGAGGGATTGGGAGAGCAGGCGCTTGCCGCATGGGTCACCCGCGATTCGATGATCGGCACGGGCTTGCCGCGGCGACCGCAATGACCCGGATCCACGACATGGGCGGTCGCTGGGGCGATGGGCCGATCGACACGCACGATCACGGCATGTTCGCCGAGGAGGAGTGGCATGCCCGCGCGATGGGCCTGACACTCGCCGCCGGTGCGATGGGCCGCTGGAGCATCGATGCCTCGCGCCACGCGCGGGAGGCATTGGCGCCGAAGGACTACACCCGCTTTTCCTACTACGAGAGGTGGCTGGCGGGGCTGGCAGACATCCTCGTCAAGTCCGCCACCGTCAGCCGAGAGGAGCTTGCCGGCAGCGAAGTGGAGGCGGCGGAGGGATCGCCGATGCGCCCGGGTGAGGTTCCGGGTGTCATCGCGCGCGGGAGTCCGGTCCAGAGGGAGGGGCCTGCACCCGCCTACGCCGTGGGTGACAGTGTGATGACGCGCAATCCGGCGCGAAACGTGCTGGTTCCTGGGGGTCATACGCGCCTGCCGTCCTACGCGGCCGGCCATCGCGGCAGGGTGGCGGCCTTTCGCGGCTGCCACGTCTTCGCCGACAGCAACGCGCACGGGCTGGGAGAGGCGCCTGAGCCGCTCTACACCGTCGCCTTCTCCGCCGCGGATCTCTGGGGTGAGGCGGAGGCGACTGGCGACGAAGTGATGGTGGATCTGTGGGAAAGCTACCTGAGCCCGGGATGACGCCCGAGCGGTTCGAGGCTCCTTGGCACGCGCAGGTCTTCGCGCTGACCGTCGCGTTGAACGACGCCGGCCTTCTGTCGTGGCCGGACTGGACCGAGGCGCTCGGCGCGGCGCTGGCGCGGCGCGGGACGAAAGGTGACGCCGATTACTACTGTGCCTGGCTCGATGCGCTCGAAACCGTGCTCGAGGAGCGTGATGTCGCGGCACCGGACCTGCGGGAGTCGGTCCGCGCAGCATGGGAAGCGGCCTATCTCTCGACGCCCCACGGACGACCGGTGCGGCTTGCCTCCGAAGGCGAACCGGCCGGCGCGGTCCTTGTCCGCGCCCTTGGCGAAGACGGCGGCGGGCATTAGGGGCGCACCCGGAGCGACCGCTTCGCGGTCGTCGCGAATGGCAGAGGCGAACGGGCGATGACACCGGCGGCGCGGGCAGCGGCATCGATCGAAATCCTCGACGCGGTGCTCGCTGGCCGCGCCGTCGAGGGCACGATCTCGACCTGGTCGCGGCGCAACCGCTATGCCGGCTCATCCGATCGCTCGGCAATCCGGGACATCGTCTACGATGCGTTGCGTCGGCGGCGATCGCTCGCGGCGTGGGGCGGCAGCGCCGATGGCCGCGGACTGATCCTTGGCGCGCAACGTCTTTCCGGCGAGCCGCTGGACGGCATCTTCGGGACCGGACCCTATGCGCCTTCCCCGCTGACGGAGCAAGAGCGCGACGCGCCGACGGGCCCGTGGCCGGAGGCGGTGACGCTCGACTGTCCGGACTTTCTCCTGAAGCGCCTGAAACGATCGCTCGGCACGCGGACGCGCGCCGTCCTGTCGTCGATGCAGAGCCGCGCCGACATCCACATCCGCGCCAATCTCGCGAGGACGACGGCAGAGGCGCTGGTCCATCGCCTCGCCGATGAGGGCGCGACCGCCACACCGCACCCGCTGTCGCCGTCGGCGCTGGTCGTTCTGGACGGTGCGCGCCGGCTGCGGCAACTGCCCGCGTTCCGAGAGGGAATGTTCGAGTTTCAGGATGCTGCGTCGCAGGCTGTAGCGGACACGGTGCCGGTCGCGTCCGGCGCGAGGGTCCTGGACTTCTGCGCAGGTGCCGGTGGCAAGACGCTGGCCATGGCCGCTCGTGCGGACGCCGCGTGGTACGTCCACGATGCGTCTCCGAAGCGGATGGCGGACCTGCGGGAGCGCGCTGAGCGCGCGGGCTGCTCGCCCGTCATCCTGCCGCCGGGAGAGGCGGCGTCGGAGGCCCCGTTCGACACCGTGCTTGTCGATGCGCCGTGCAGCGGAAGCGGCGCGTGGCGCCGCGATCCCCAGGCGAAGTGGGCATTGACGCCCGCGCGCCTCGACGAGCTTCGTGACCTGCAGGCCCGGATCCTCGATCAGGCGGCTGCGCTCGTGGCGCCCGGCGGAACCCTCGCCTACGCGACATGTTCGATGCTGCTGGAGGAGAACCAGTGGCAGGTACAGTCGTTCCGTCGCCGGGCGCGCGCCTGGCACCTCGACGGAGGCATGACGCTCACTCCGCTCGACGGCGGCGACGGCTTTTTCCTGGCGCTTCTCTCGCGGTAGTCGTGGGATGTAAACAAAATCTGAGGTATAGGCTTGCGCCGAAGCGCCGCGCCCGTTCGGGAGTTCTGACTTGACCAATGCCGCCCTCGATCCTCGCCCCGAGGATCGCCTCGCAACCCGCCTGGAGCCGGCGATCTGGACACTCTTCGGTCTCGGTCTCACGCTGCTGGCCATCGGCGGTGTCGCGGGCGAGGCGGTCTCGCCATTCGTCCTGGCCTCGGGCATCGGCGTTCTCGGCGTCGCGCTGGTCGTGTGCGGCCTCACCCGACGCCGCCGCAAGGCCGAAGCAGATGTCGTCACAGCGATCTCGCGTCTATTGGAGGACGATGCCGCGCCCGCTTTCACAACCGACGGCGACGGCAGGATCGGCTACCAGAACATTGCGGCGCGCGACCGATTTGGCCCAGCCGACGGTGCTAGCCTGCTGCGGGCGCTCGGGGGATGCTTCGCCGCGCCGGCATCGGTGCTGACGCGGCTGCAGATGCAGGCGGACGCGCGCGGATCGGCGGCCGAGGAGGTCGCCATGCGGAAGGGACACATACGGCTGACGGCGCAGAAAATGGGCGCCGACGGCTTTCTGTGGCGCCTCGACGATTCGGCCCGGCCCGAGGCGGGGCGCGGTCTCGACAGCGTTGCGCTGCCGATGCTGACGACGACCCGAACCGGGACGATCCTCAACCGGAACCGGGCGATGCGCGAACTCATCGGTGATCGCGGTGCCACCCTCGACGACATCGTCCTCGACATGCCGTTGCGGTCGGCCGGGCTCCACGAAGTGGCACTGGCCCGCGGCAGGGCCCGCCTGACGGTGTACGAGGCGCAGGGCGCCGGCGCGTGGAACGAGGTGTACTTCCTGCCCGCCCACGCCAGCGTCGACGCCTCCGACTGGACGTTCTTCGACGCCCTGCCTGTGCCGCTGCTGAAGATTGCCGCATCCGGCGAGGTCGAGATGGCGAACAGGCTGGCCCGCGACCTGCTCGGCGACGACATGGCCGTGGGCACGCCGATGGCCTCGCTCGTCGAGGGACTCGGCCGCCCGGTCCACGAGTGGATCGCCGACGCGATCGAGGGGCGAGGCCTGAACCGCCCCGAAGTGGTACGCGCCTCACGCCCCTCTCGCGATGTTTTCCTGCAGATTACCCTCGGTCGGATCGAGGAGGAGGGCTCGGTCGCGCTCATCGCCTATCTCAATGACGCGACGGAACTGAAGACGCTCGAGGCGCAGTTCGTGCAGAGCCAGAAGATGCAGGCGATCGGCCAGCTGGCGGGTGGCGTCGCGCACGACTTCAACAACCTTCTGACGGCGATCAGCGGGCATTGCGACCTGCTGCTCTTGCGCCACGATGCGGGCGACCCGGACTATGCCGACCTGAGCCAGATCGCGCAGAATGCGAACCGCGCTGCGAGCCTTGTCGGGCAGCTTCTCGCATTCTCCCGCAAGCAGAACCTGCAGCCGCAGACGCTGGACCTGCGCGACTGCCTGTCGGACCTGGCGCATCTGCTGAACCGGCTCGTGGGCGAGAAGATCACCCTGGTTCTCGAACACGACCCGGACCTGAAGTACGTCCGCGCCGATCGCCGGCAGCTCGAGCAGGTCCTGATGAACCTCGTGGTGAATGCGCGCGATGCCATGCCCGGCGGGGGAAAGATCGAGATCACCACCCGCACGCGCCACCTCACCAAGGCGCTGCATCGCGACCGCGCCGTGGTTCCGCCCGGCGAGTGGGTCGAGGTTCAGGTCACCGACGCCGGAACGGGGATTGCCCCCGACAAGCTTCCGAAGATCTTCGAGCCGTTCTTCACGACCAAGCGCACGGGGGAGGGCACGGGTCTCGGCCTGTCGACCGCGTACGGCATCATCAAGCAGACCGGCGGGTTCATCTTCGCCGACAGCGAGGTGGGGCGCGGCACGACCTTCTCGCTGCTGTTCCTCGCGCACGACGCGCCGGTGGCCACGGCGGCGACTGCGGCCCCGGAGGCGCCGGGAGCGCATTCGCAGGGCGAGGGCGTCATCCTGCTCGTCGAGGACGAGGCGCCGGTGCGAGCCTTCGCCAGCCGCGCGCTTCGCATGAAGGGATACACCGTGCTCGAGGCAGAGAACGCCGAGGAGGCGCTGCAACTGCTGGCCGACCCGTCGCTGACCGTCGACCTCTTCGTGACCGACGTGATCATGCCGGGGATGGACGGGCCGACGTGGGTGCGCAAGGCGCTGGAAGACCGGCCCGACATCGGCGTCGTCTTTGTCTCCGGATACGCCGAGGACCACTTCGCCGACGATCAGGCCCGCATCCCGAACTCCACGTTCCTGCCGAAGCCGTTCACGCTGACCGACCTGGTCTCGACCGTGCACCGCCACCTCGGTGCGGTCGCGAAGGCTGATTAACCAAGATCCCGAAATCATGGGTTGATTTGTTCCCGTTTCGATCGCATAGATCCTAGTGAACAAGAAGTGAACACGCGCGGCCGTTGCTGACCATGGGCGGCTATGGAATAAGGGGCGGACAATTGGCGACTGCAAACATCCTGGACATGAACGACAAGCGCACGAGCGACAGGCAGAAGGCGCTCGACAGTGCGCTCAGCCAGATCGAACGCCAGTTCGGCAAGGGCTCGATCATGAGGCTGGGGGGTGACAATCCCGTCGCTGAGATCGAGTCGACTTCCACGGGCTCTCTCGGCCTCGACATCGCGCTCGGGATCGGCGGCATTCCGAAGGGTCGGATCGTGGAGATCTATGGCCCCGAGAGTTCGGGAAAGACGACGTTGACGCTCCACTGCGTCGCCGAGGAGCAGAAGAACGGCGGGGTCTGTGCATTCGTCGATGCCGAGCACGCGCTTGACCCGCTCTACGCGCGCAAGCTCGGCGTCGATCTGGACGAACTCCTGATCTCGCAGCCCGACACCGGCGAGCAGGCGCTCGAGATTACGGACACGCTGGTGCGTTCTGGCGCGGTCAGCATGGTCGTGGTCGACTCGGTCGCGGCGCTGACGCCCAAGGCCGAACTCGAAGGCGACATGGGTGACGCCCAGGTCGGCGCCCAGGCGCGGCTGATGAGCCAGGCGATGCGCAAGCTCACCGGCTCGATCAGCCGTTCGAAATGCACGGTCATCTTCATCAACCAGATCCGGATGAAGATCGGCGTGATGTTCGGCTCGCCGGAGACAACGACCGGCGGCAACGCGCTGAAGTTCTACTCTTCCGTGCGCCTCGACATCCGCCGGATCGGCTCGATCAAGGATCGCGACGAGGTCGTCGGCAACACCACCCGGGTAAAGGTCGTCAAGAACAAGGTCGCCCCGCCGTTCAAGCAGGTCGAATTCGACATCATGTACGGCGAGGGCATCTCGAAGACCGGGGAACTCCTCGATCTCGGCGTCAAGGCCGGCGTGGTCGAGAAGTCCGGTTCGTGGTTCTCCTATGGCGACGAGCGCATCGGCCAGGGCCGGGAAAACGCGAAGACGTTCCTGAAGGAGCATCCCGAGATCGCGCTCCAGATCGAGGACAAGATCCGGGCCGCGCACGGCCTCGACTTCGATCTGGCAGGCGGTGCGGACGATGACGACAGCCTCGTAGAGGGCTGATCTGAATCGGTTGCGGGGGGCCGCGTTTTGCGGGCTCCCCGTCGTCTGTGGACAGCAGCCGGGAGCGGGGCTAGACGGGATCGACCTCCGGCTCCCGGGAACGAGACCCATGGCATCGCTGAACGACATCCGCTCGACCTTCCTCGGATACTTCGAGAGGGAGGGCCATCGTGTCGTCGAGAGTTCGCCGCTCGTACCGCGCAACGATCCCACGCTGATGTTCACGAACTCCGGGATGGTGCAGTTCAAGAATCTCTTCACCGGGATCGAGACGCGCGACTACGCGCGCGCCACGACCAGCCAGAAATGCGTGAGGGCCGGCGGCAAGCACAACGATCTCGACAATGTCGGCTACACGGCGCGCCACCACACCTTCTTCGAGATGCTAGGCAACTTCTCCTTCGGCGACTACTTCAAGGCCGAGGCGATCCCATTCGCCTGGAAGCTTCTCACTGATGGCTTCGGCATCGATGGCACGCGCTTACTGGTCACTGTCTACCATACCGACGAGGAGGCCGCGGCGATCTGGCGCAAGATAGGAGTGCCGGAGGACCGGATCATCCGCATCGCCACGGACGACAACTTCTGGATGATGGGCCCGACGGGCCCGTGCGGCCCTTGCTCGGAGATCTTTTACGACCACGGACCCTCCATCCCCGGCGGACCTCCAGGCAGCCCCGACGAGGATGGCGACCGCTTCATCGAGATCTGGAACCTCGTCTTCATGCAGTACGAGCAGTTCGAGGACGGGACGCGGCAAGAGCTACGGGCGCAGTCGATCGACACGGGCATGGGGCTCGAGCGGATCGGTGCTCTGCTGCAAGGCAAGCACGACAACTACGATACGGACCTTCTGCGCGCTCTGATCGAGGCTGCGGCGAACGCAACCTCGACCGATCCCGATGGCCCCGGCAAGGTTCACCACCGTGTCATCGCGGATCATCTGAGGTCGACGTCGTTCCTGATCGCCGATGGCGTCATGCCCTCCAACGAGGGGCGCGGCTACGTGCTCCGCCGCATCATGCGGCGCGCGATGCGGCATGCGCACCTGCTCGGCGCGACCGAGCCGCTGATGCACCGTCTCGTGCCCTCGCTGGTGTCGCAGATGGGCGCGGCGTTCCCGGAGCTGGGCCGCGCCCAGTCACTGATCCAGGAGACACTGCGGCACGAGGAGACGCGCTTTCGACAGACCCTGGAGCGGGGACTGAAGCTCCTCGACGAGGAACTCGCCGAGCTGCCTGAGGGCGTCGAGCTGCCCGGCACGACCGCGTTCAAGCTCTACGATACATACGGCTTTCCGCTCGACCTGACGCAGGATGCCCTTCGCGAGCAGAACCGTGGCGTCGACGTGAGCGCCTTCGAGGCGGCGATGCAGCAGCAGAAGGCCATGGCACGTGCCGCCTGGGCCGGCTCTGGCGAGGCCGCCAATTCGCGCATCTGGTTCGATCTCGCGGAAAGGTCCGGTCCGACGGAGTTCCTTGGCTACGACACCGAGGCCGCGGAGGGGCAGATCCTCTCCATCGTACGCGGCGGCGAACCTGCGGGCGAGGCGACGGCGGGCGAGAGCGTTCTGATCATGGTCAACCGAACTCCGTTCTACGCCGAGGCGGGCGGCCAGGTCGGCGATTCCGGGATCCTCGCCACCGCCGGCGGGCGCGCCCGCGTCGTCGACACGAAGCGTGCTGCAGGGATCTACATCCACCACGCGGAGATGGAGGCGGGGCGCATCAAGGTCGGCGAGAGCGCTTCTCTCGAGGTCGACCATGGCCGCCGGACGGCGATCCGGGCGAACCACTCGGCGACGCATCTGCTGCATGAGGCGCTTAGACAGGCGCTCGGCGACCACGTCGCGCAGCGCGGCTCGTTGAACGCGGCCGACAGGCTACGCTTCGATTTCAGCCATGCGCAGGCGCTGACGCCGCAGGAGCGGCAGCGCGTTGAGTCCGAGGTGAATGACTACATCCGGCAGAACACGTCGGTCGACACGCGCATCATGACGCCTGACGAGGCGCGGGCGATGGGGGCGCAGGCACTCTTCGGAGAGAAGTACGGTGACGAGGTTCGTGTCGTGTCGATGGGCCGGGCCGCCACGGGCAAGGGCGCGGATCGCGAAACCTACTCGATCGAGCTTTGCGGCGGAACACACGTGCGGCGCACCGGGGACATCGGGCTCTTCGTCCTGCTGAGTGACAGCGCGTCGGCCGCCGGCGTCCGCCGCGTCGAGGCGCTGACGGGCGCGGCGGCCTTCCGCCACCTCTCCGATCGGGACAGACAGTTGTCCGATGTCGCACTGGCGCTGAAGTCGCCTGTCGACGAGGCAGCGACGCGTCTGCGCGCGGTGCTCGACGAGCGTCGCGCGCTGCAGAACGAGGTTGCGCAGCTTCGGCGCGAGCTCGCCATGGGCGGCGGCAGTGGGGCGGAGACGTCACGAATGGTTGGCGGCGTCTCTTTCGTCGGGCAGGTTCTGCAAGGCGTGACCGGCAAGGACCTGCCCTCGCTCATCGACGAGCACAAGGCACGCCTCGGCTCGGGTGCGGTGCTGCTGATCGCCGACAGTGGCGGCAAGGCGGCGGTGGCCGCCGGCGTGACAGGCGATCTCGTGGAGCGGGTCTCGGCGATCGATTTGGTGCGTGCCGCCGTGGGCGAGCTCGGGGGCAAGGGCGGGGGCGGCCGCCCCGACCTCGCGCAGGGCGGCGGACCCGACGCGGCGAACGCCGACCGTGCGATCGCCGCCGCCGAGAAGCTTCTGGAGAGATAGCATGTCGGCCTACTGGATCGCACACGTGACCGTCACCGACGACGAGGTCTATTCGCGGTACGCCGCCGCGATCGCGACGGAGGCGATCGCAGATCACGGCGGGGAGTTCCTGGCACGTGGCGGCCGGCATCGCCAGTTCGAGGGCACCGACAGGCCCCGCCACGTCGTCGCCTGGTTCCCGACCTTCGAAGCCGCAGAGGCGTGCTACCTCTCACCGCGCTACCAGGAGGCGGTGGACATCGCCAAAGGCGCGTCCGAGCGCGACCTCGTCATCGTCGAGGGTGCCTGATCGCCTCGATCGTCGATCTGACCCGGTCGTACGCCCAGCCGGGCCGTGTCGAGTGGATCGGGCTTCGGCCTGGTCGTCGCGCGCCGATGATCGCGGTGCCCTCGGCGACGTTGTCCGAGGCCGGGCTCGAGGGCGATCATGCTCGGCCCGGTCCAAGGGCGCTTACCCTGATCCAGGCCGAGCACCTGCCGGTCATCGCCGCACTTGCGGGCCTGCACGACCTCGCCGCTGACCGCGTTCGCCGCAACGTCGTCGTCTCGGCGCTGAACCTGGTCGTCAAGGGACGCCGGCTTGCACTGGGTGAGGCGGAGATAGAGGTCACCGGTCCCTGCCATCCGTGCAGTCGGATGGAGGAGGCCTTGGGACATGGCGGGTTCGCGGCCATGCGCGGACACGGAGGAGTCTACGCCACGATCGTGCGGACTGGCAGGATCGTTGTCGGCGACACGGTCGTTCCTATCGACGAGTAGAGGCAAAACGCCCCACGCCCCCGTCCGCGATCCGGCTGGGCATTGAGATCGGAGCGATCCCGCAGCCAACCGTGATGCGCGGGGTCTGAGCTACGGTCAACAATGGCGGGCGCAGCTTCTGGCGTGAACGAGAGCGACCAAGAGGCGGGAGCATCGCGCGTCTTCCCTCGGCCTCTTCCGCTGGCAGATGGAAACAGTCAAAGCAGCCCCGAAGGACATGCGAGCGATCCTCCCAGCGAAAAGCGGATGGCGGCCGCAGTCTTCTGTGACATCAGGCGCTGGCGCGGGCTTGCCTCTTGCGTTCGTGGGGGTCCAGGTGGCGCTTGCGCAGTCGGATCGCCTTGGGGGTGACCTCGACCAGTTCGTCGTCGTCGATGTAGGCGATCGCCTCCTCGAGGCTCATGCGGTGCGGCGTCGTCAAGACGACAGCATCATCCTTTCCGGCTGCGCGGATGTTCGTGAGCTTCTTGCCTTTCAGCGGATTCACCTCCAGGTCGTTGTCGCGGCTGTGCTCGCCGATGATCATCCCCTGGTAGACCTGTTCCTGCGCTCCGATGAACATGCGTCCGCGATCCTCGAGATTGAATAGCGCGTAGGCAACGGACTGTCCGTCCTCCATCGAGATCAATGCGCCGGCCCGACGGCCGGGGATGGCGCCCTTGTGGGGCGCCCAGCCGTGGAAGATGCGGTTCAGCACGCCAGTGCCGCGCGTGTCGGTCAGGAACTCGCCGTGGTAGCCGATGAGGCCGCGCGACGGGACGTGAGCGACGATCCTGGTCTTGCCGGCGCCCGCGGGCTTCATCTCGACCAGTTCGCCCCGGCGAGCGCCGGTCAGTTTTTCAATGACGCTGCCAGTATACTCTTCATCGACGTCTATCGTGACCTCCTCGATCGGCTCCTGCTGCTCATCGCCGATCTCGCGAAAGAGGACACGGGGGCGAGATATCGAGAGCTCGAACCCCTCACGGCGCATGTTCTCGATGAGGACGCCCATCTGCAGCTCGCCGCGGCCAGCGACCTCGAAGGCCTCGCCGCCCGGCGTGTCGGTGACGCGGATGGCGACATTGGATTCAGCTTCCTTCAGCAGCCGCTCGCGGATCACGCGCGACTGCACCTTGCTGCCGTCGCGACCGGCGAGGGGGCTGTCGTTGATCCCGAAGGTGACGGAGATTGTCGGCGGGTCGATCGGCTGAGACGGGAGCGGGTCGTCGACGGCGAGGGCGGCGATGGTGTCGGAGACGGTGGCCTTCGACATGCCGGCGAGGGTGACGATGTCGCCCGCGACCGCCTCGTCGATGGCCTGGGGCGAGAGGCCGCGGAACGCCTGGATCTTGGAGACGCGGAACTGCTCGATCTTCTGACCTACCCGGCTGATCGCCTGGACGGTCGCACCGGCCTTGAGGCGTCCGCTTTCGACGCGACCGGTGAGGATCCGCCCGATGAAGGGGTCGGCGGACAGCGTGGTGGCGAGCATCCGGAACGGGTCGTCGGCATGTTTCGCCTGCCGCGGACGCGGGACATGGTGGACGATCAGATCGAACAGGGGTGCCAGCGACTTTCGCGCACCGTCGAGTTCATGGTCCGCCCAGCCGGAGCGGCCGGAGGCATAGAGGTGCGGGAAGTCGAGCTGGTCTTCGTCGGCACCGAGATCGGCAAAGAGGTCAAAGACCTCGTTCAACGCCCTGTCCGGCTCGGCATCGGGCTTGTCGACCTTGTTCAGGACGACGATGGGCCTCAGGCCGAGAGCAAGGGCCTTGGACGTCACGAACTTAGTCTGCGGCATTGGCCCCTCGGCCGCATCGACGAGGAGGCAGACGCCGTCGACCATCGACAGGATCCGCTCGACCTCGCCGCCGAAGTCGGCGTGGCCGGGGGTGTCGACGATGTTGATGCGCGTGCCCTTCCAGTCGACCGAGGTGCACTTGGCGAGGATGGTTATCCCTCTCTCACGCTCGAGATCGTTGGAGTCCATGGCGCGCTCTGCCACGGCCTGGCCTTCGCGAAAGGCACCGGACTGCTTGAGAAGCTCGTCGACGAGCGTCGTCTTGCCGTGGTCGACGTGGGCGATGATCGCGATGTTGCGAAGGTCCATGGGGGGCCGTCCGTTTGAAGGGTGCCGCGCGGATACACCGCTGCAGCGCGGCGGGAAAGCCCCGACCGCTATGTTGCGACGTAACGGTCCCGCCGGTGGTTGATGCCGATAAGCAGGTTCATCACCAAGGCGCCGGCCAGCGAGTATGCGACGATGTCGGATGGCAGCAGCAGCAGCGCGGCCGCGAATCCTAGCGCATCGACGCCGAGTTGTGTCCAGCCAGCGCGGGATCCCGTGTGGTCCTGGAGCCAGAGCGCGAGGATGCCGATGCCACCAAGGCTGGCGCCGTGACGGAGTATCGCGATCATACCGCCGCCCGCGATCATCCCGAAGAATAGCGCGCCGGTGAGCGGCTCGACTTTGCCGAAGGAGACCAGCGCGGGCAGGACCTCGACGATCGCGGACATCAGCGCGACGGCGGCAAAGGTCTTGGCGGTGAAGGCCCGGCCCATGCGACGGATCGCGAACCCGTAGAAGGGCAGGTTGACCACGAAGGACAACGCGCCAAAGAGCCCGTCGCATACGAGATCAGAACGGCGATGCCGGCGGTCTGACCAGTGACGAGGCCGACATGCATGAGAAGGTGGACCCCGAAGGCCGTGCTCGCTGCGCCGTAGAGAATCCCCTGGACGTCGTCCATCCGCGTATGGTGCCGGTTGGCGGGCGCGTCGGTTTACAGCGTGACGCCTGCCGTCGACCCGCCGCTCCTGGAGTTTTGGGAAGCATGGCGCAGCTACGGCTGGACCTGCCTCCGCATCGGGCGATCAGGCGAGCGCCTTGTCGAGGTTCTCGTCCACCTTGTCGAGGAAGCCCTGGGTGGTCAGCCACTTCTGGTCGGGACCGACGAGAAGGGCCAGGTCCTTTGTCATGAAGCCGGACTCGACCGTCTCGACGGTCACGCGCTCGAGCGTCTCGGCAAAGGTCTTGAGCGCGTCGTTGCCGTCGAGCTTGGCCCGGTGCTTGAGGCCGCCGGTCCAGGCGTAGATCGAGGCGATCGAGTTGGTCGACGTTGCTTCGCCTTTCTGGTGCTGGCGGAAATGCCGTGTGACGGTGCCATGTGCCGCCTCGGACTTCGACGATCTTTCCGTCCGGCGTCATCAGCGCCGAGGTCATCAGACCAAGCGAGCCGAAGCCCTGCGCAACGATGTCGGACTGTACGTCGCCGTCGTAGTTCTTGCACGCCCAGACATAGCCGCCCGACCACTTGAGGGCGGCAGCGACCATGTCGTCGATCAGCCGGTGCTCGTAGGTCAGGCCCTTGTTCTTGAAGTCGTCGGCAAACTCGGCGTCGAAGATCTCCTGGAAGATGTCCTTGAAGCGGCCGTCGTAGGCCTTGAGGATCGTGTTCTTGGTCGAGAGGTAGACCGGATAGCCGCGCATCAGGCCGTAGTTGAGCGAGGCCCGTGCGAAGTCGCGGATCGACTCGTCAAGGTTGTACATTGCCATCGCAACGCCGGAGCCGGGTGCCTGGAATACCTCGTGCTCGATCGTCTCGCCGTCCTCGCCGACAAACTTGATCGTCAGGGTGCCGGGGCCGGGGAAGCGGAAGTCGGTGGCGCGGTACTGGTCGCCGTAGGCGTGGCGGCCGACGACGATCGGCTGCGTCCAGCCGGGGACGAGGCGCGGCACGTTCTTGCAGATGATCGGCTCGCGAAAGATGACGCCGCCGAGGATGTTGCGGATCGTGCCGTTCGGCGAGCGATACATGCGCTTCAGCCCGAACTCCTCGACCCGGCCTTCGTCGGGGGTGATGGTGGCGCACTTCACGCCGACGCCCACCTCCTTGATCTTCTCGGCGGCGTCGACGGTGATCTGGTCGTCGGTGCGGTCGCGCTCCTCAATCCCCAGGTCGTAGTAGAGAAGGTCGATGTCGAGGTAGGGCAGGATCAGCTTCTGCTTGATGAAGTCCCAGATGATCCGGGTCATCTCGTCCCCATCGAGCTCGACGACCGGGTTGTCGACCTTGATCTTCGCCATCTGCTGTCCCTCGCTGAATCGGTTGCGGCGGGGTCTAGACGAAATCCGCGCAGCCGGAAAGCTGATGACACGACCGCCACCGCATTGACTTATGGTTGAAAGAACGTCGTCTCTGCGGCACGCTGTCGCCTAGGGCGAGGGGGGACGTGATGAAACGCATCGCCATTTTCTGTGACGGAACTTGGAACCGCTCGGACGCCGAGTTTCAGACCAATGTCGTAAGACTGTCGCTGGCCGTCGCGCATCACGACGAAGACGGTGTGACGCAGCAGATTCTCTACATGCCGGGGGTCGGGAGCGGGCGCGGCTCGACCGGCATCGCCCGCGAAATAGACCGCTGGGGCGGCGGGCTCTTCGGATGGGGCATGACCGAGAATATCGAGGAGGCATACCGCCACCTCGCCTTCGGCTACGAGGTCGGCGCCGAAGGCCAGCCAAGCGACCAGATATTCGTCTTCGGCTTTTCGCGCGGCGCGTTCACGGCCCGCTCGCTGTGCGGTCTCATCAGGAGTTGCGGGATACCGTGCCGCGAGAACGTCAAGCGCATCCCGGAGGCGATCAACCGCTATCGGTCCCGTGAGCCCGACACCCATCCCGATCATGAGGAGAGCTTTCGGTTCCGCCGCGATTTCTCGACCAACCTCTACACGAGCGAGGCGGAACGCCAGTGGCGGGAGGCCCACGGCCACACGAGCGCCAAGGCGCTCGAGATCACCTATCTTGGGGTGTGGGATACCGTCGGCGCTCTCGGCGTGCCGCGCATGCTGCCCTTCGCGCCGCACTTCAATCGGCGTCACCAGTTCCACGACGCGGCGCTTTCACGCTCAGTGCTGTCCGCTCGGCACGCGGTCGCGATCGACGAGCGCAGGGCAACGTATCCTCCGACGCTGTGGGACAACCTCGAAGAACTGAACGGAATGCAGCCGGAGCGCGATCGACCCTACCGGCAGGAGTGGTTTCCCGGCGATCACGGTTCGGTCGGTGGTGGCGGCGATATCCTCGGCCTTGCGACCCTGTCGATGCTCTGGATCGCCGAGGGCGCGGTAGAGGCGGGCCTGCGGATCGATCCGGCGGTCCTGGAGAACCTGCGCGCGCAGGGGGATTTCACCGCTCCGCTCTCATCCAGGTCCGTGCGGCGTGCCGGACTGGGAAGCCTGCTCGGCAAGTGGACGGCAGATCGCACCGGCCCGAAGCTTGCGATGTACGTGTCGGAATGCGCGCGGCAGCGGTGGCGGCAAGAAATGACGCCTGCGTACCGTCCGGCGGCGTTGACCGCCGTGGCGCGCGACCTCGAGGCTAGCGCGTCGTCTCGGTCAAACGGCGCCTGACGTACTCGTTCACGCGGCCGATCATGTCGTCCATGTGCGGGTCCTGGAAGAAATGGTCCGCGCCCTCGATTTCCTCATGGGTGATTGTGATGCCCTTCTGCTCATGCAGCTTGCCGACCAGGATGTGAGTGTCGCGCGGCGGGGCGACCCTGTCGGCGGAGCCGTTGATGACGAGCCCGGATGACGGGCAGGGCGCGAGGAACGAGAAGTCGTACATGTTCGCCGGCGGCGAGACACTTATGAATCCGGTGATCTCCGGCCGCCGCATCAGCAGCTGCATCCCGATCCAGGCGCCGAAGGAGAAGCCGGCGACCCAGCAATGCTTGGAATTCTGGTTCATCGACTGGAGGTAGTCGAGCGCGGACGCCGCGTCGGACAACTCGCCGATTCCCTGATCGTACTCGCCCTGGCTGCGCCCGACGCCCCTGAAATTGAAGCGCAGAACGGTGAAGCCCATCTGGTGAAAGGCGTAGTGCAGGTTGTAGACGACGCGGTTGTTCATCGTGCCCCCGAACTGCGGGTGCGGGTGCAGGACGATGGCGATCGGCGCGTCCTTCTGTTTCTGCGGGTGGTAGCGACCCTCCAGGCGACCCTCGGGTCCGGGAAATATGACTTCGGGCATTGGGTCCTTGTGGTTCGGCCGCGTCCCCGCCCATTGTTGACGGGTTCTGTCGGATACCTTAGATCAATTCTAAAGTGAGCTGGGCGCAGCGGTTTGTCGGCGAGGAAGTAAGAGCGTCGACGATGCGCGTCAATGTCGTAGGGCGGATGGCGTGAAACTTAGCACCAAAGGACGTTACGCCATGGTGGCGATGGCCGACCTCGCCGCGCAGGACGGTGCTGCGCTGCTGTCCCTATCGGACTTGAGCCGCCGCCAGTCCATCTCGCTCGCATATCTCGAGCAGCTGTTCGTCAAGCTGCGGCGGGCGAACCTGGTGGAGAGTGCGCGAGGCCCGGGTGGCGGCTACCGGCTCGCCCGGCCGGCCTCGACGATCAGGGTTTCGGAGAATCCTCACCGCGGTCGACGAGACGGTGAGTGCGATGCACTCGGGCGCCGGGGCCTCCGGCGGTCTGTCCGGGACGCGAGCGCAATCGATGACGAACCGCTTGTGGGAGAGCCTCAGCGCTCATGTCTACGTCTTTCTGCACCAGACGCGCCTCAGCGATGTGGTGTGCAACGAGCTGACGCCATGTCCGGCGGTGCCGAACCTCTTCGAAGTGGTCGACGAGTGAGCGGCTCTCGCGTCTACCTCGACTGGAACGCGACGGCTCCGCTGCGGCCCGAGGCGCGTGCGGCGATGTGCGCCGCAATGGAGTTGTGCGGCAATCCCTCCGCTGTGCATTCCGAGGGTCGCGCCGCGCGTGCCGTGATCGAGCGGGCGCGTGCTCAGGTCGCCGAGGGTGTCGGTTGCCAGCCCGACGAGGTCGTGTTCACCAGTGGGGCCACCGAAGCCGCAGGCGTCCTGTCACGGTTGCCGGGCTCCGTGACGGTGGATCCGACGGCTCACGAGTGCCTGTTGGCACATGAGCGCGCCAGCGGCGATGGTGCGTCGACCCATGCCATGGGCCTCGCGAACGGAGAAACGGGCGTCGTTTCGGATCCGCCGTCATTCTGCGAGCCTGGATGGCGCGCTGATGGCGTGCATGCCGACATGTTGCTGGTCGACGCGGTCCAGGCCTGCGGCCGCGTACCTTTCGCATTTTCCTGGTCACGCGCGGACTTCGCGGTGCTTTCTGCACACAAGCTGGGCGGTCCCAAGGGAGTGGGAGCGCTGATCGTCAGAGCAGGGCTGGATATCGATCCGCTCGCCGAGGGCGGCGGGCAGGAGGGTCGGCGCCGCTCGGGGACTGAGAACGTCGCAGGGATCGCGGGTTTCGGCGCTGCGATCGAGGCTTCGATGCAGGACCTGGCGGATGGGGTGTGGAACCGGGTCGCCGAGATTAGAAATATTCTAGAACGGGCTCTGGCGTCGGCGGCGTCCGACACTATTGTCATTGGTCAAGAAGGAACGCGCTTGCCCAACACATCCTGTTTCGCAACGCCCGGATGGAAGGCGCAGACTCAGGTGATGCAGATGGACCTCGCGGGTTTCGCCATATCGGCGGGGTCGGCCTGCTCAAGCGGGAAGGTTCGGTCGGGTCGGGTCCTCAGCGCCATGGGATACGACGAGAGCGTGGCGCGATCGGCAATCCGCATGTCGATCGGCCCGACGACGACGGAGGACGAGGTCCTTTGCTTCGCAGATGCATGGCTGGCAGCGCACGAGAAGTTTCGGGCGCGTGCGGCTTGAGAGGAGAATGAGATGACGGCAGCCGACACCGATGTTCGCGAAGGCGTCGACCGCGAGACGGTCGAGCGCGTGCAGGCGATGGCCGGCAAGTACAAGCACGGCTGGAACACCGACATCGAGATGGACTTCGCGCCGAAGGGTCTGACGACCGACATCGTGCGCCTGATCTCGGATAAGAATGGCGAGCCGGAGTGGATGACCGACTGGCGGTTGAAGGCGTTCGAGCGCTGGCAGCAGATGGAGGAACCGGACTGGGCGATGGTCCAGCACCCGGAGATCGACTACCAGGATCAGTACTACTACGCCAAGCCCGCCAGCATGCGTGAGCGGCCGACGTCGCTGGACGAGGTCGACCCGAAGCTGCTCGCCACCTACGAGAAGCTCGGCATCCCGCTGAAGGAGCAGATGATCCTTGCCGGCGTAGAGGGTGCCGAGGACGCGCCGGCCGAGGGCCGCAGGGTGGCGGTTGACGCGGTCTTCGACAGCGTCAGCGTCGGCACGACGTTCCAAAAGGAGCTCGCCAAGGCCGGCGTGATCTTCTGCTCGATCTCCGAGGCGATCCGCGAGCATCCGGAGCTGGTGCGGAAATATCTCGGCAGCGTCGTGCCTTACTCGGACAACTTCTTTGCAACGTTGAACTCCGCGGTCTTCTCGGACGGCTCGTTTGTCTACGTGCCGCCCGGGGTAAGGTGCCCGATGGAGCTGAGCACGTATTTCCGCATCAACGCCGAGAACACCGGCCAATTCGAGCGGACGCTGATCATCGCCGACAAAGGCGCCTATGTCAGCTATCTCGAGGGCTGCACGGCGCCGCAGCGCGATACCGCGCAACTGCACGCGGCGGTGGTCGAGATCGTCGCGCTGGAAGATGCCGAGGTGAAGTACTCGACGGTGCAGAACTGGTATCCGGGCGACGAGAACGGCAAGGGCGGCATCTACAACTTCGTTACCAAGCGCGCGGATTGCCGCGGCGACCGGGCGAAGGTGATGTGGACGCAGGTCGAGACCGGTTCGGCCGTCACCTGGAAATATCCGTCCTGCATCCTGCGAGGGGATGACAGCCAGGGCGAGTTCTACTCGATCGCGATCACGAACAACTACCAGCAGGCCGACACGGGAACAAAGATGATCCATCTCGGCAAGCGGACGCGGTCGCGGATCGTCTCCAAGGGGATCAGCGCGGGGCACGCGCAGAACACTTATCGCGGGCTCGTTTCGATGCACCCGAAGGCGAAGGAGAGCCGGAACTACACGCAGTGCGATAGCCTGCTTATTGGGAGCGAGTGCGGCGCCCACACCGTTCCCTACATCGAGGTCAAGAACAATTCGAGCCGGGTCGAACACGAGGCGACGACGTCGAAGGTGGACGACGACCAGATGTTCTACTGTCAGCAGCGCGGAATGGATGAAGAGGAAGCCGTGGCGCTCATCGTCAACGGTTTCTGCAAGGAGGTACTTCAGGCCCTGCCGATGGAATTCGCGATGGAAGCGCAGCAGCTCGTCGCGATCAGCCTCGAAGGATCGGTTGGATGATGGACTTGCTTTCTCTTTCCGTTCCAGTGCTTCTCGCGAGTATCTTCGCCACCTTTCTGCCGCCTCTTGCGCGCGGGCACGCGCCCTGCGTCGGCGGCGCCTGGCGGAGCTACGGTTGCGTCGTGGCACGGAGTGCTGCCATGAGCGTTCGCGGTGGACACCGGGCATGATCGTGACGACGACGCAGGGCATCGAAGGGCATAGCGTCACCGAGTACTGCGGGATCGTGACGGGCGAGGCGATACTCGGCGCGAACATATTTCGCGATCTATTCGCCGGCATCCGCGACATCGTCGGCGGCCGCTCGGGAGCCTACAAGTCGGCTCTTCGAGAGGCGCGTGAAACCGCTCTGCGTGAGATGGAGAATGAGGCGTCGCGCCTTGGTGGCGACGCGGTGATTGGCGTCGATCTCGACTATGAGGTCGTCGGGAAGGACAACGGGATGCTGATGGTCTCGGCCAGCGGCACCGCAGTGAAATTGGGAAGATGAATGCTTGAGATCCGAAACCTCCACGTGAAGCTCGAAGAGGAGGACAAGCAGATCCTTAAAGGGGTCGATCTCGATGTCGAGTCCGGGAAGGTGCACGCGATCATGGGCCCGAACGGCTCCGGCAAGTCGACGCTGAGCTATGTCCTCGCCGGCCGCGACGGTTATGAGGTCACGGACGGAACCGCGACGCTCGAAGGCGAAGACATCCTCGACATGGACCCCGAGGAGCGCGCCGCGGCGGGCCTCTTCCTGGCGTTCCAGTATCCGGTGGAGATCCCGGGCGTCGGCAACATGACCTTCCTGCGGACTGCGCTCAACGCACAGCGCAAGGCACGCGGGCAGGAGGAGATCAGTGCGGCCGATTTCCTGAAGCTCATCCGAGAGAAGGCAAAGACGCTCGACATCGAGCCGGAGATGCTGAAGCGGCCGGTGAACGTCGGTTTCTCGGGCGGCGAGAAGAAACGAAACGAGATCCTGCAGATGGCGGTCCTAGAGCCGCGCATGTGCATCCTTGACGAGACCGATTCAGGCCTCGACGTCGATGCGATGAAGCTCGTGGCGGATGGCGTAAACGCGCTGCGAGACGAGGGGCGGTCGTTCCTCGTGATCACGCACTACCAACGTCTGCTGAACCACATCACGCCCGATGTGGTGCACATCATGTCGAACGGTCGCATCGTGAAGTCCGGTGGGCCCGAACTTGCCGTCGAGGTCGAAGAGAATGGCTACGGCGACATTCTGGCCGAGGTGGCCTGATGGCGATGCGCAAGATCGATACCGGCGCGGTCGAGGCGCGCCTGTCATCCATGTCGATGCCGGACGGGCCGGCGTGGTCGATGCCGGCGCGGAAGAAGGCCCTTGCGCGGTTGCGAGAGATGGGTCTGCCGCAGCGTCGCGACGAATATTGGAGGTTCACCCGCCCGGACACGCTGACGTCGCCTGATCCCGAACCGGCGCGGATATTGCGGGAAGAGGGGCCGGAGCTTTTCAGTGAGATCGACAAGCTTCGGATCGTTTTTGTCGACGGAGTATTCGACGCCGAGGCCTCCGACGAGCTTGCAGGCGAAGGTATCGAGATCTCGCGCCTTGCCGACAGCGGGGATCTCCATTGGGCCCGCGACTCCTACGGGACGCTGGAAGGGCGAGGGCACGACCCCGTCCACCGGCCGCTCGCGGCGCTGAACACGGCATTCGCGACGGACGGCATCCTCATCCGTGCCACCGACAAGGTCAGCCGTCCGGTCGCTCTGCAATACTATCATCGGGATGAGACGTCGGACGCGATCCTGCACAACCTGGTGCGCGTCGAGCCTGGCGCTGATCTCACGCTGATCGAGACTGGACCCGCTGCGGCCCGCTTCAACAAGCTCATGGAAGTCGACGTCGCCGACGGTGGAGGTTTCCATCACGTTCGCGCGCAGGGGCGCGACCATGAGCGTCGCGCGGCAACGCACATCTTCGCGCGTCTGGGCGAAAAGAGCACCTTCAAGTCGTTCACGCTGACGATGAACGGGGTCTTGACGCGCAACGAGTGCGTCATCGAACTGACGGGGGACGAAGGCGTGGCGCACGTGGCTGGCGCTGCCGTCGGTGACGGCGACTTCCTTCACGATGATACGGTCTTCGTCACGCATGATGCCGTCGCCTGCGAAAGCCGCCAGGTCTTCAAGAAAGTTTTGCGCAACGGAGCCACGGGGGTCTTCCAGGGCAAGATCCTGGTACGGCCCGGGGCGCAGCAGACGGACGGATACCAGATCAGCCAGTCACTCCTGCTCGATGGTGACAGCCAGTTCCTCGCGAAGCCCGAACTCGAGATCTACGCCGACGACGTCCAGTGTTCGCACGGATCGACCTCCGGCGCGATCGACGAAGAGGGCTTGTTCTATCTTCGCGCCAGGGGCGTGCCGCGGGGCGAGGCAGAAGATCTTCTGACGCTCGCCTTTCTTGCAGAGGCGATTGACGAAATCGACAACGAGGAGATTGCCGAGGATCTGGTCCGGCTGCTTGAAGGCTGGCTCTCTCGCCGCAGGGGCTGATGTCGATCACCGCAGACATTGTCCGGACGTATCGGTCTCCCGGCTCGGTCGTACGCGAGTATGCTGCTCGTGGTGGGGGAGAGGACCGGGCATTTCTCGTCCTGATGCTGGCGTGCGGGCTGATCTTCGTCGCGCAGTGGCCGAGGCTTTCGCGGGAGGCGTACCTGACCGATCGGCCGCTCGACATGATGATTGGCGGGGCGCTCATGGGATGGGTCTTTGTTGCGCCCTTGCTTCTCTACGTGCTTGCCGCGCTGTCGATCCTGCTGATGCGGGCACTCGGCCGGGCGCCGAGACCTGCGGATGCGAGATTCGCGTTGTTCTGGGCGCTTCTCTCCGCCGCACCCTTGTGGTTGATCTATGGTCTCGCGGCGGGCTTCGCGGGCCCCGGCAGGACACTCAGCGTGATCGGCGCGGTGGCCTTTGCCGCGTTTCTCTGGTTCTGGTGGGCGGGCCTTTCGGCTGCTTGCAGGATGTCGACGTGACCTTCGGATCGCTCCTTTCTCTGGCCCTCGGTGCCGTCCGCAATCCGCGGGAGGCGGCAACGACTTTGTTGTCGGTGGGCATTCCGTCGGCGGCGATCCTTCCTGCCCTCGTTCTCGTCGTAGTCATGAGCGTACTGCTCACGGTCGTCGGAGAGGCTGTGGGTCCTCAGGCGGCCGAGCCCGGGGTTGGCTTTCCGCCGCTTGCTGTCGCCGCACTTCTTTGCGCCTTGCTCGGCGCCTACGTCTTCGGCCTCTACCGGACGGGACGGGCACTGGGCGGTACCGGCAACCTGGCGGAAACGGCGCTGCTCATGGTGTTTCTCCAGTTCATGCTTTTGCTGGCGCAGGTCGTCGAGCTTGCGCTCTGGGTCGCCGCACCGCCGCTTGCCGGCATCTTCGTGATCGCGGTCGCCATACTCGCATTCTGGGTGAACATTAATTTCGTCGACGTGCTGCACGGTTATGGCTCGCTCCTGAAGTCGTTCGGGCTGATCATCATGGTATCGCTCGGCATCGCGCTCGTCGTGATGCTGACCTTGACGCTGTCGGGCGTCACGATTCAGGGAACGGTGTGATGTACGACGTCGAGGCCATCCGGGAAGACTTCCCGATCCTGTTGCGCGAGGTGAACGGCAAGCCGCTCGTTTATCTCGACAACGGGGCATCGGCGCAAAAGCCGCAGGCCGTCATAGACGCCGTGACCCAAGCCTACAGCCATGAGTACGCGAACGTTCATCGGGGCCTTCACCACCTCTCGAACGTCGCGACCGAGAAGTACGAGGCGGTGCGGGGCAAGATCGCGGACTTCCTCAACGCGGCTTCGCCCGATGAGATCGTGATGAACACCGGCACGACGATGGGCATCAATCTCGTCGCCTATGGCTGGGCGATGCCGCGGATGGAGGCAGGGGACGAGATCGTCCTGTCCGTGATGGAGCATCACGCGAACATCGTGCCTTGGCACTTCCTGCGCGAGCGGCAAGGTGTCGTGCTGAAGTGGGTGGAGCCCGATGCAACGGGTGCGCTTGACCCGCAGGCTGTCATTGATGCGATCGGACCGCGGACCAAGCTCGTCGCGATCACGCACCTCTCGAACGTGCTCGGAACCAAGGTCGACGTGGCCGCGATCTGCGCCGGTGCACGGGAGCGCGGCGTGCCCGTCCTCGTCGACGGCAGTCAGGCAGCCGTCCACATGCCGGTCGATGTCCAGGCGATCGGCTGCGACTTCTACGCCATCACCGGGCATAAGCTCTACGGTCCATCGGGTTCCGGCGGCATCTACATTCGGGCCGATCGGCAGGCTGAGATGCAGCCGTTCATCGGTGGTGGCGACATGATACGCGAGGTCCACCGGGACGAGATCGTGTGGAACGACCCGCCGATGAAGTTCGAGGCGGGAACGCCCTCCATCGTGGCTCAGATCGGTCTCGGCGTCGCGCTCGACTACATTCAGTCGCTCGGGATGGAAGCCATCGCGGCGCATGAGGACGTGCTGCGCGACTATGCGACGGAGCGTCTGACTGGGCTCAACTGGCTGACGGTGCAGGGAACGACGGCCGACAAGGCTGCGATCTTCAGTTTCACGCTGGAAGGTGCGGCACACGCACACGACGTCTCGACGATCCTAGACAAGCGCGGCATCGCCGTCCGTGCGGGTCATCATTGCTGCGGCCCGTTGATGGATCATCTGGGGGTTGCGGCGACCTGCCGCGCCTCCTTCGGTCTCTACAACACGCGCGAGGAGGTCGACGTCCTTGTCGATGCGCTCGAGCTGGCGCACGACCTCTTCGCCTGACGGCTTGCGAAGCCGTACCGCCCCGGCTATGCCTCACGCACGCGGCACCCGTAGCTCAGCTGGATAGAGCGCTGCCCTCCGAAGGCAAAAGGCTGCGGGTGAAAGGCATTGATAAGTGAGGAGAAAGTGGGTATCTGGCCAGCGTCCGCACAGAAACCCGCACAGAAACAACGGTCCCGTAGCTCAGTTGGATAGAGTGCACGCCTCCGAAGCGTGAGGTCACAGGTTCGAATCCTGTCGGGACCGCCATCCTCGCCAACGCGCCTGGCCTGCCCCACTCGGGTGGTCCGGGTCAGTCTTAGCTGGCGCGGCTCGGCGAAGGCCATCGAACGGCTGAGATCGGCGAACTCTGAGATCCGGGCGGTCAACCGCGCCGACCCGGTCGCAACAGCCGAAGGTGTGGTCGCATTGGCCGAGCGGATCTGGCCTGCCTTCGAGCATATCGATACGTCTTCGGGCGCCCTCGGCAACGCGGTACACCGGACGCTCGAGGATCTGGTGCCGATCCTGATCCAGGCTCCAGCCGACGAGCAGACGCGGGCGCACTGGCTGGAGCGGCTGCGCGCGGCGGTCGACGACGACGGCGTCGACTATCTCGGCCCGATATCCGATCGTTTCGGCGAGATCGCGGTCTTTCCGGCGCTCATCAATCTGCACGCCAACCGCGACCTCGATCTGATCCGGAACGCGTGGTCGGATCACGCGCGATTCACCCACGTCGCCACGGCGACCCTCACGCTTTCCTGCCTTCTCGAGGCAGGCCGCCACGAAGAGCTTCTGGCGCTCCTGGCGGTGAAAAAGGCGCGCCTGTGGTTCGACGAGAAGTTCGCCGCGCCGAGGCGCTGCTCCGCCAGTGGCGCGAGGATGCGCTTTCGCTCGGGCCGCGGCGCTGCTGAAGGAGGACCGACAGGCTTGGGGCCGACACGACATCGCGCAATTCTGCGAGACGGTCCTGGTGCGGCAGGGCAAGGCCGACGAAGCCTGCCGCCAGTTCGGCCTGCCGGCGGCGGCTGGCAACACCTGGCTCGCCATGTGGCGCGATCTGACGAAGCGCTATCCCGACCGCGATACCCGAGCGCTTCTGGAAGACCTGATCTGTCAACCGGCTCGCAATCGGGGGTGTGACTCGATTTCGGTGTAGCCTCCTACGCGACGACGACGATCCGGGCGCGAAGGAGGTCGAGGTTGGCGCGACCGTACATCTGATGGGGTGGACGGCCTCTGCACCCAAGCCGGCGGCGCGGGTTAAGTGGCCGTATGACCGCGTCGTCTCCAGAGGAGCTGCCACCATGGAAGTCACCACCATCGGACTGGATATCGCAAAGAATGTGTTCCAGGTTCATGCCGTCGACGCCGAAGGCGCGGCCGTTCTGCGCCGCAAGGTGCGCCGCGGCGAAGTGCTGCCCTTCTTTTCGCGTCTTGCACCCTGCGTCGTCGGGATCGAGGCCTGCGCCACGTCGCATCATTGGGCTCGGGAGTTGACCGAGCTGGGACACAAGGTGCGGCTCATCCCGCCCTCGTACGTGAAGCCCTACGTCCGACGAGGCAAGAACGACGCGGCCGACGCTGCGGCGATCGCCGAAGCGGTGTCGCGGCCGTCGATGCGTTTCGTCCCGATCAAGTCGACCGACCAACAGGCCGCGATGGTGCTCCACAGGAGCCGTGAACTTCTGGTCAAGCAGCGAACGATGCTGATCAACGCGCTCCGGTGCCATCTCGCCGAATTCGGGATCGTCGCAGCTCAGAAGAGGACCGGCTTAGCCCAACTCGTCGCCATCGTGAGGAGCGGCGCCGACGGGGGCCTGCCGCCGATGGCGTGCCGCGCGCTTGAAACGTTGATCGTGCAGATGGAGCAGGCGCAGGCGGCGATCGCTCAACTCGACAAGCAGATCCAAAGCCACCACAGGTCCGATCCAGTCAGTCGTCGATTGGGAACGATCCCCGGCGTCGGTCCCCTCATCGCGACTGCGATCGCGGCGACCATGCTCGATCCGAGCCACTTCCGCAGCGGTCGCGAGTTCGCCGCTTGGCTTGGCCTCGTGCCGAGGCAGAACTCGAGCGGCGGCAAAGAGCGGCTCGGCCGCATCTCGCGACAGGGTAATCGATATCTGCGCCGGCTGCTCGTGGTAGGGGCAACGTCCGTTCTTCGGCATGACCGGGACAAGACAGCTGGAAACGCCTGGTTGCGGGCCTTGCTGGAACGTAAGCCGCCGCGCCTGGTCACGGTCGCCCTCGCCAACAAGATGGCGCGGACCGCCTGGGCGCTTCTGGTTCGCGAACAGGATTATCGAAACAGCGAAACTACCATCCCGAACGGCGCCGTCGCGATGTAGGGCGTCCGCCGGGGAAGACTGCAAGGGTGGCTGATGACGTGACGAACGACCGGGAGAACCGGGATCAGGAGAACCCGTTGCAAGCGGAAGCGGCTTAGACCGCGGACATTTGATTGGGACCTGATCTGCGGATCACATCGAGGCCAGCGGCCATGGAGCGCCGCGCGAACAGGCCGGACACATGACTGCACCCATCGTCCGACGTCACGGAAGAACCTCCTTGCAAAGCAGAGGCCGTCCACACATGCCGCTTGAGGGTCTTCAGGCGGTTGATCTGGCCTTCCGTCTGCCGTTGGACCAGGGCTCGCGGAGCGCGGCAGCGACGGCCTCGACGTCGGCGCGAAGTCCTCTGGCAAAGGACGACAGCACGCTGGTCTCCGCCTCCGTCAACCAATCCGGCAGCTGCTCGGCACGCCCGTGGCGAACCATCTCCGCAAAGCGTGTCAATGTCAGCGACAACTCCCGCCAGTGTGACGGAGCAAAAGCCGGCCAACGAGGCGCCCTTGGCGTCGGTGGTGTGAGCGGCCGCGCCTCGGCGCGCGCGCTTTCGGAGCTGGCGCGTGTCGAGGCGCGACGGCCCGGCAGGGCCGTCCTGCGGGGCTCAGGGTTTCAAGGGGGGCTTTCGGGCGCGGCTCTGGGCGAGGCGGTAGCTCGGCCGGTTCATTTCGAGGATGTGGACGTGGTGGGTCAGGCGGTCGAGCAGAGCTCCGGTGAGCCGCTCGTCGCTGAAGATGCTGGTCCACTCGTCGAAGGGCAGGTTCGAGGTGATGATCGTGGCGCCGCGCTCGTAGCGTTGGCTGACGAGCTCGAAGAGGAGCTCGGCGCCGGTCTTCGACAGGGGTACGAAGCCGAGTTCGTCGATGATGAGCAGCTCGCATCCGGCGAGCTGCCTCTGAAGGCGGAGCAGTCGCTTGTCGTCCTGGGCCTCGATCATCTCGTGGAGTGAGCCATTGATGCGCCATTGGTTCGAGCACAATGGCGAACGCGGCGGCGGTGACGAAGCGGGTCTTGATGCCGCGCTGGCACGCCGCGAGGCCGATGCCCGAGGCGATGTGGGTCTTGCCGGTTCCGCTGGGACCAAGGGCGATGACATTCTCGCGGTGGGCGACGAACTCTCCGCGGGCGAGACCGAGGACAAGCTTCTTGTTCAGGGCCGGGAGGGCATCGAAGTCGAAGCTCTTCACCGCGGGGAACTTCGCCGCCTTGATGCGGCGGTCAATCATCCGAGCCTCGCGGTCGAGCAGTTCGAGCTCGATCAGCCGGGCGAGGTAGCGGACATGGTCGACGCCTTCGGTGGCGCACTGCCGGGCGAGCTTCTCATGCTCGCGTTGCGCCGGAGGCGCACCTCCGGTGCGGCACCGTGGGCAGCTTCAGCTTCTTGAGATGGTGGCGCAGCAGGATTTGCGGCGTCTCCTCGACGGCGCCGGTCGTCAGGTCCTCCCCGTCATCAGCGCCATGTAGTCGGCGGTCGTCCATTGCAGGCGCCATTGGTTCGAGCCCAATGGACGACGGTCCTGCCGATGCGGGCCACGGGCAGGTGCGGATAGCGCGCGGTGTCGAGCCGGACCGGACGATGTTCCACTCGTGCCAACGCCAGGTGCCGGACGGCGTCCGCGCTGATCGCGCCGAGCCGGAGCGCGTCCCGCACGGCGGCGTGGACGGTCGCCATCTCGAAGGTCTCGAGCAGGCGCAGGACCTGGACGAACTCGCGCTTTCCGGCAGCGCAGCGGTTCTTCGAGCTCAGCCGGGCCTCCAGCAGCCGGCGCAGGGTCGAGAACTCCGGCGGCAGCTCCCACCCCTGAAGTGGCGCCGCCTGGTCGAGGGCGTTCGCCGTTGTCTCTCGGACCGTCGGCGCATGCGCCGACCGTTCCAACGGCTCACCCTTCTCCTCCAGGAGCGGCAGGTAGTGCAGCGGATCGAAGACGAAGTCGGCGCTCTCGTACGATCGGCGATGCCGCGCGATCTCTTCGCTGCCTGAGGTGATCACCACCTCGCCGACATAGCCCTTCACGATGACTTCACGATGGGCGTAGGCGACCGGCACCGCGTAGTCGTTGTTGCGATAGCGCACGAGCGCCTGGCTCGAGAGCCGGCCCGGCCGCTGATCGCAGGCGTCGAACGTCGTCGCGGGCAGATCCGTGAACGCCGCCCGGTCCTTCACCAGGCGCGCGGCGATCGTCTCGCTCTCACCGCGGAGCACCGCTTGCTGTCGCGCCGTGCTGCGCTCGCGCAGCATCGCGTTCAGCTCGGCGATGTCGCGGGCGCGCGGGAGCGGAACCATGAACGGCCGGCGGGCGAAGCCGATCATGCCCTCCACGGCGCCGTTCGCCATTGGGCTCGAACCAATGGCGCCTTCAATGGCTCACTCGCTCCCCTTCGCCGGCCGGCCGTACCGGTCGTCGAAGAGGTAGTGGGATTGCAGGGCGGCGAAAAGATGGCTGCGCCTGCGCGTCCCGTCACCGAGGATCTGCGCCACGGCGAGCTTGGTATTATCGTACAGGATCGACTGCGGACCATCTTCGCCACCGTCCCGCGGTCGATCCCGAACCGTCGTGCCGCCTCGCTGTGGCTCAGACCGTCACGCATCACCATGCGCCGCACCAGGCCATACAGGTCCACGCCCTACATCCTCCTGCCTCCGGATCATTTTGATCCAGAGACTTACAGATGGCGGGATTTTATACCGGCGACTCTATGAAGCGACCTTCTCTATCCACGGGTAGCCGCAGAGGGACTTGATCCTGTCGGGTTCGGCGACGAGGCGCATCCAGGCGTCGCAGCACGCATCGACGATGGCGTCGGTGGAGTGGAGGAGGCGCAGCGACAGGAAGCGCTCGCGCAGGTAAAGCCAGACGCGCTCGACCGGGTTGAGCTCGGGACTGTAGGGCGGCAGGACGACGAGGGTGATGCCGGGCGGCACGACGAGGTCGCGGCTCACGTGCCAGCCGGCGCCGTCGAGCACCATCACGAGATGCGCATCCGCCGGGCGGGAGGCGGCGACATGGTCGAGGAAGACCTGCATCGCGGCGGTGTTCACGGCCGGCAGCACGAGCGTGACGTCCTCGCCCGTCGCCGGCCGGATCGCGGTGAAGATGTAGGCCCAGAGGTAGCCGAGCTGTTGCACGCCCGGCGGGCGCTCGCCCCGCCGCCACCAGCGGTGGCAGACCCGGCCCTTGTTGCCGATCCGGGCCTCGTCGGAAAACCACAGCTCAATCCGCTTGTCGGGATGCTGCGCCGCGACGGCGGCTACCTGGTCGGCAAGCCCCCCTTTTTGAACGCCGCCTGCGCCTCCGGGTCCGTCTTCGGGTGGAAGGGCCGCGCCTTCTGGCGCGAGAAGCCGAGCCTTCTCAGCACTCGGCTCATGCTCGACGGGTGGTAGGACTTGCCGAACTCGGCCTCCAGCCAGCGGCAGAGATCGGCCCGCGTCCAGGCGCAACAGGCGTCCACGTCGGGGTCCGGCCCGCGCTCGATCGCGGCCACGAGCGCCGCCTCCTCGTTCGCATCGAGCCGTCGCCGCGGACGCCCCTTCGGCCGGTCGTGAAGCCCCGCCAGCCCCTCCGCATTGTAGCGCACCACCGCGTCTCGCAGCGCCTGCCGCTCCATGCCGGCAAGCCGCGCCGCCTCCGCCCGGCTTAGGCCCTCGAGCGCGTGCGCGATCGCGTACATCCGCGCCGCCGCCCGCCCGTCCTTCTCGCGGCGAGCCTCCCCCCGCAGCGATTCCGCCGACAGCTCGTCCCTGATCTTGAGTGCCTTGCCCATGCCATCCCCGCATCTGGTGGAGACAGGAATCACGCCACGCAGCGCGCGCAAAGCATCTTCCCGAGTCAGGTGGACGGCTCGCCGGTATTACTCCGCCCGCCCGAGCCGACCCCGGGCGCCAACGTGGCCGATTATTGCGCCGTCATTCCCAGACCGCGAGGCTCGGATGATTGACCGCCGCATCAAGGCGGCGAAGTTCCCAGCGGTGAAGAGCCTCGAAAGCTTCGACTTCGATGCCCTCCCGGCCGAACAAGAAGCTTGTCCTCGATCTCGCCCGCGGAGAGTTCGTCGCCCACCGCGAGAATGTCATCGCCCTTGGTCCCAGCGGAACCGGCAAGACCCACATCGCCTCGGGCATCGGCCTCGCGGCGTGCCAGCGCGGCATCAAGACTCGCTTCGTCACCGCCGCCGCGTTCGCCATTGTGCTCGAACCAATGGCGCATCAATGGCTCACTCCACGAGATGATCGAGGCCCAGGACGACAAGCGACTGCTCCGCCTTCAGAGGCAGCTCGCCGGATGCGAGCTGCTCATCATCGACGAACTCGGCTTCGTACCCCTGTCGAAGACCGGCGCCGAGCTCCTCTTCGAGCTCGTCAGCCAACGCTACGAGCGCGGCGCCACGATCATCACCTCGAACCTGCCCTTCGACGAGTGGACCAGCATCTTCGGCGACGAGCGGCTCACCGGAGCTCTGCTCGACCGCCTGACCCACCACGTCCACATCCTGGAAATGAACCGGCCGAGCTACCGCCTCGCCCAGAGCCGCGCCCGAAAGCCCCCCTTGAAACCCTGAGCCCCGCAGGACGGCCCTGCCGGGCCGTCGCGCCTCGACACGCGCCAGCTCTCCGAAAGCGCGCGCCCCGAGGCGCGGCCGCTCAAACCACCGACGCCAAGGGCGCCTCGTTGGCCGGCTTTTGCTCCGTCACACTGGCGGGAGTTGTCGCTGACATTGACAGCCGCGCCCCAAGCGCCCGCTCGAGCTCGGCCATGCGCCGGCTCAGCGTCGGCAGGCTGGCGCCGGTCGTCCTCGACGCACCGGTCAGTCCGCCGGCGTCGGCAACGGCGAGGAACAGCGCGACCTCGTCGAGGCTTGGGGCGACTTTCATTTGTGAAAGTATACTCGGGTGATCGCCAGTTTTTACGGTGCTCTCGCAACTTTCATTCAGATTGCAGCAACGACACAACGTTCCAAACGGGAAAGGAGCGCACCGATGCACATGCTGCTGCGACCGATCTGCCTGACCACTGAAGTCACCGAACATCAGCGCGCGCGCGCAATCCTCGCGGCCCATGTCGAGCGGGTGCGGCGCGAGCGACGGATCGCCCGCGCGCGACGGTTCGGGCACAAGCTCGCCGGGCGCGTCACGATGCCGGACCTGAGGCGCCCGAAGGCCGCCCTCCAGACCGGCTGACATGGGGGCGGCGACAAAGAGAAAGGGCCGGCTTCGAAGCCGGCCCTCCCCAAGCCCTTGCGCGGGGCGGACCGGCCCTCGCCGGTCAGGCCGCCAGGTCGAACCTGTCGTTGTCCATGACCTTCGCCCACGCCTTGACGAAGTCCTTGACGAACTTCTCCTTGGCATCCTGCTGGCCGTAGACCTCGGCGATGGCGCGCAACTGCGAGTGCGAGCCGAAGATCAGGTCGACGCGCGTGCCGGTCCAGCGGACGTCGCCGCTCTTGCGGTCGTGGCCCTCGAACTCCTGCTCCTCGGGCGAGGTCGGCTTCCAGATCGTGCCCATGTCCAGCAGGTTGACGAAGAAGTCGTTCGTCAGCGCACCGGGCCGGTCGGTCAGGACGCCGTGCCGCGAGCCGTCGGCGTTGGTGCAAAGCACTCGCAGGCCGCCGACCAGCGCCGTCATCTCCGGCGCCGACAGCTTCAGCTGGTGCGCCTTGTCGACCAGCAACAACTCGGCGCTGATGCTGAACCGCGTCTTGAGGTAGTTGCGGAAGCCGTCGGCGACGGGCTCCAGCACGTCGAACAACTCGACGTCGGTCTGCTCCTCGCTCGCGTCCATGCGTCCGGGCGTGAACGGCACCTCGATGTCGTGGCCGCCCTTCTTCGCCGCGGACTCGATGCCGACCGCGCCGCCGAGCACGATCAGGTCCGCCAGCGACACCTTCTTGCCGCCGTCGGCGGTCTCGTTGAACGCGGCCCGAATGCCCTCCAGCGTCTCAAGCACGCGGCCGAGTTGCTCGGGCTTGTTGACCTCCCAGTCCTTCTGCGGCGCCAGCCGGATGCGCGCGCCGTTGGCGCCGCCGCGCTTGTCCGAGCCGCGGAAGGTCGCCGCCGACGCCCACGCCGTCTCGATCAGCTCCTGCTCGCTCAGGCCCAACTCGCGCAGCTTCGCCTTCAGCTCGCGGATGTCGTTCACGTCGATCAGCGGGTGGTCGACCGGCGGGATCGGGTCCTGCCAGATCAGGTCCTCGGCCGGCACGTCGGATCCGAGGTAGCGCGGCTTCGGCCCCATGTCGCGGTGCGTCAGCTTGAACCACGCCCGACGGAACGCTTCGGCGAACTCCTCGGGGTTGTCGCGGAACCGGTGCGAGATCTTCTCGTACTCGGGGTCCATCCGCATCGCCATGTCGGCGGTCGACATCATCGTCGGCACGCGGCGCGAGGCATCGCCCGCCGCCGGCGCGCAATCTTCGCTGCGGATGTCCTTCGGCGCCCACTGCCAGGCGCCGGCAGGGCTCTTGGTCAGCTCCCATTCATAGTCGAACAGCATGTGGAAGTAGCCCATGTCCCACTTCGTCGGGTTGGGCGTCCACGGCCCTTCCAAACCGCTGCCGATCTGGTGGTCGCCGATCCCGGTCTCGTGCGTGCTGGTCCAGCCCAGGCCCTGCTCGGCGAGGCTCGCCGCCTCGGGCTCCGAGCCCACCAGCGTCGGGTCGCCGGCGCCGTGGCACTTGCCGAACGTGTGCCCGCCCGCCGTCAGCGCCACGGTCTCCTCGTCGTTCATCGCCATCCGCGCGAACGTCTCGCGGATGTCCTTGGCCGAGGCCAGCGGGTCGGGGTTGCTGTCCGGTCCCTCGGGGTTGACGTAGATCAGCCCCATCTGCACCGCTGCCAGCGGGTTCTCCAGCACGCGGCCCTCGGCGTAGCGGCTCTTCTCCTTGTCGGAGGTCGCCAGCCACTCCTCCTCGCCGCCCCAGTAGACGTCCTCCTCGGGCTCCCACACGTCGGCGCGACCGCCCGCAAATCCGAACGGCTTCAGCCCCATCAACTCGATGGCGCAGTTGCCGGCCAGGATCATCAGGTCCGCCCAGCTGATCTTGTTGCCGTACTTCTGCTTGATCGGCCACAGCAGCCGCCGCGCCTTGTCGAGGTTGACGTTGTCCGGCCACGAGTTCAGCGGCGCGAACCGCTGCTGTCCGGCACCCGCGCCGCCGCGGCCGTCACCCGTCCGGTAGGTGCCGGCGCTGTGCCACGCCATCCGGATGAACAGCGGCCCGTAGTGCCCGTAATCCGCCGGCCACCAGTCCTGGCTGTCGGTCATCAGCGCGAACAGGTCCTGCTTCAGCGCCTCGAGGTCCAGGCTCTTGAACGCCTCGGCATAGCTGAACCCTTCGCCCATCGGGTCGGCCATCGGCGGGTTCTGGTGCAGCAGCTTGATGTTCAGCTGGTTCGGCCACCAGTCGCGGTTCGACCGCGGCGTGCGGTGGCTCACCGGACAGCCCAGGTTCTCGTCGCTTCTCGCGTCCATCTTTCGTCTCCATCGGCGGATATGGTTTGGAACCGTTCTAAACATGCCACCGCCGGAGTCAAAGCGGTCCTGCCCGATTTCGTCGCGCCCGTTGAAGCCCCGCCCCCCCGCGGGCTACATACCCTAGCCAGGAGGAGCCCATGCCCCGCGACATCACCATCCCCGGCCAGCGCCACCCCGAAAAGGCGCACCGCCCCGAGACCGCGCGCCAGCGCAAGCCCGACTGGATCCGCGTCAAGGCGCCGACCTCCGCCGGCTACCGCGAGACGCGCGAGACCATCCGCGAGCACAAGCTCGTGACCGTCTGCGAGGAGGCCGGCTGCCCCAACGTGGGTGAGTGCTGGTCGCAGGGCCACGCCACCATGATGATCATGGGCGAGATCTGCACCCGCGGCTGCACTTTCTGCAACGTCGCCACCGGCCGCCCCGACGCCCTCGATGCGTTCGAGCCCGGGCGCGTCGCCGACGCGGTGAAGAAGCTCGGCCTCAACCACGTCGTCATCACCTCGGTCGACCGTGACGACGTCGCCGACGGCGGGGCCGAGCACTTCGCCCAGACCATCCGCGCCATCCGCCGCCAGTCCCCCGGCACCACGATCGAGATCCTCACCCCCGACTTCCTCAAGTGCGACCCGTCCGTGGTCGAGACCGTCGTCGCCGCCAAGCCCGACGTCTTCAACCACAACCTCGAGACGGTCCCCGGCCTCTACCCCGAGGTCCGCCCCGGCGCCCGCTACTTTCACTCCCTGCGCCTCCTCCAGCGCGTCAAGGAGCTCGACCCGTCGATGTTCACCAAGTCCGGCATCATGGTGGGCCTCGGCGAGGACCGCCAGTCCGTCCTCCAGGTCATGGACGACATGCGCGCGGCGGACATCGACTTCCTCACCGTCGGCCAGTACCTGCAGCCGACCTCCCGCCACCACGCCGTCGCCCGCTACGTTCCCCCCGACGAGTTCGCCAGCCTCGAGCGCGCCGCCTGGGGCAAGGGCTTCCTCATGGTCAGCGCCACGCCCCTGACCCGCTCGAGCTACCACGCGGGCGATGATTTTGAGCGGCTCAGGGCGGCGAGGGAGAGTGCGTTGGGAACAGCCTAATTACCCATTCCAACACCAGATCCTTATCGGATCTGATCGGCAATTGCATCACGCAGCCTTCCCGCCATCTCATTCGATGGGCCGGCGACGACTACCACTATGATATGTCTGTTGTTACATATCACATCCGTCGCGAAGCTTCTGCTGACACCACTTACACTGCTGGAGTGGACATTGATCCGGTCATGGCCGGATCGCTCGAGCGCCCTCCGCGCACGCCTTAGACAGGTTTCTTTGTCGAAGTCGTTCCCGATTGTGCTCCAGCGAAGAGCTGGCGGATCGGCACCAGCGGCGCCGGCAAGTAAAATCATGGCTAACGTGGCTGAGATTGCCGTTGCGATCGTAGTCTGCATATCGAATGACCTTTCTTTGAGACGGACACATTTCATGGCGTTAATCGCGCGGACAGGCTATTGCCGAGCTAGATCCGCTGCGGAGGCGTAGCGGATTTCAACCAAGATATTCGCGGCATCGACATTTTTTAGCGTGTGCTCATCACAATATCCCATGGTCAAATCGCCAAATGAACCACGGCCAACCTCCTGAGTTGTGCCTCCCATTAATGCTGCCCGAATTTCTACCTCGCCACCACGGGGATAGGGATCCCGCACGCGCCATGTGTAAGGTACAATCCCCGGTCCTGCGCAACTTGATCGAGGGAATGTCGCGGCGTGGGAATAAAGATCTCTGGCTTTGATAACTCTTGATTCGCCAGGCGCCAAAGAAAACTGCATTGTCTCCTCGCCCCATAGCGTATAGCGCGAGTTGATGCTGATAGGCGGCGCGTGAGGGCTTGTCGCCGTGGCCGGATTGGGCTCTGTATTGAGCAGCGGCATGCTTGCTCCGACACTCGCCGCGAACAGGAAGAGCCCGAGGATCAGAGAAATGAGCCGCTTGCCCCGTTCGATCGCTGGGATCTTGATCGGGCCAATTTCTTGGCCTGGCAGGACACAAGCTAGTATGAGTGTCAGGGAAATTGTAAACACGAGTACTATTAGGCCGTCAGGTATTCCTAGAAATTGGAAAGCGCTCTGCATTCTCTTCTTCCGGCGATCTCGTCCCACACTTCAAGCTCTATAGGATGAAGGCGCCATCGACATAAAAGCCCTATGGGCTGCGCCCACAAAAGATTTCTCTAGAAGGTTACCACAGAATAGGCTTGGACGATAGATGCGAATACCAAGCTGGCGCAGCGAGCAGCGTGCGTCCTTGGACGGACTGCGCTGCGCAAACAAGGTGCCGGGCGATCGACCTGCAGCAGGTTTGCGTGCTCGCAGGCACCACCTCTCCGGCCGCTTGACGTCCAACCCCTCCGCCAGGCCGAGCCGCTTGTCCCGCTTCCAGAGCGTCCCGGGCACCAGCCGTCACGACGCGCGTCCACGAACCGGGGTCCCGCTGCCGGCGAGCAGCGGGGCGATCTCCGATCAGACGGCCAGCCAGCCCTCAGGCGCCGGGGTCGATCTCGTGCTGCGCCCAGAGGTGGCCGACGAAGGCGCCCTTGACCAGCCGCAGCAGGACCAGGGTCAGCACGCTGACGCAGGCCGTGACCACCAGGGCCAGCGTCAGCGGGTCGGACCGGAACGCGACGAAGCCGAACCCAAGGACCGGGATCAGCAGCAGCCCCACGGCACCCCCGGTGATGAAGGCCGGCCCGTCGGCAGCGCGGTAGAGGCCCAGCGGCTCGCCGCAGGCCGCGCACTTCCCGACGACCGCCAGGTAGCCGTCGAACATCCTGCCCTCGCCGCAACGCGGACAGCGGCCGAAGAAGCCTCGGCGCATGGCTTGGCTGTTGGATCGCGGCGGTGCGCCGGGCGGGTCGGACATGCCGTCACTATGGCACCCCAGGCGCGCGCCTTCAAACCCGGCGCGGCGCACCGCCGTCCGTCCCGGCTGCGGACCGGACCGCGACAGGCGCGCATCGCCGCGCTTGCGACGGCACACCCGGCGGCGTAGATCTCTCGCAGCACCCGCACGGCGAGACACCGGCGGCGCGTGCGGCTCATCGAGATCATCGCCCCGGCGCGAACCGGCAGCCCTGGTTTTCCTGAGAGACGGCCCGTTCGGCATCCCGCCGGGCGCGGAACTCCACTTCGTGAGGTCGTGATGGGAAAAGGCAACAGCAGACGCGGCAACAAGGAAGCCAAGAAGCCCAAGCAGGAAAAGGCCAAGACGCCCGCGACGGCCGGCGCCGGCATCCTCAAGACCGTCACGCTCGGCGAGAAGAAGGGCAAGTAGCGCCACGGCCGGCCGCGGCCGCGCGGCCCGGGTCATCGCCGCCAGACCTGCCACCAGCGCCGCGCGGGCGGGGCAGGGGCCTCGGCCGGCACCTCCCGCGGCGCCGCGACCGGCGCCGCCGGCGCTTGCGGCACAGCGGCGTCGGGCGGCCACTCGAACGGCCGGCCCAGCCACGGCGCGTCCTCGCGGCGCGGACGCAGGTGGCTCAGCGGGTCCCGCTCCCGCTCGTAGTGCCCGCCAAAGTTGTCGCTGACCCAAACTCGTCCGAACGGCCGGCCGGTCGCCGGGTTGATCGGGCCGACCCGCCGCTCGTCCTGCTGGTTCCAGATGTGCCGCAGGTCCTCCACCGTCACCACCGCCGCCACGTCGCGGCCGCGCGCCGTCAGGATCAGGCACTCGGTGGGGTTCTTGCGGACGTGGTCGAGCCACGCCGAGAGGTCCGAGCGGAACGTCGTGACGCTGATCCGTGCCATGTACGCATCTCCCGCCTTGTGTACGTTTTCGTACAAGAGGGGGTCTGGAATCGTACGAAAACGTACAGGAGGGCTCACCGGGACGTACGCTCCCCCTCCGCCGCAACACCGCGCCGCCACCCGCCGACGGCCCCGCGGAAACCCGCGAACGTACGCGCAACCGCCCCGCACCGCCGCCCACCGGCACCGCCGCCCGGCGCGGAGGCGCAACGGGCTCTGTTGCACAAATCCTGTGAGGGATTCATCTCGTGAATCCAGCGTGGTAGCTGGACTGCATGAGCAGACTCACAGCCACCGCCTACAAGACCAGGAACTGGCCGGCCTACAACGAAGCGCTCAAGCGCCGCGGCTCGCTGACGATCTGGTTCGATCCCGAGATGACCTGGGACGGCACGCCGACCGGCAAGCGAGGTCGCCAGCCCGCCTATAGTGATGGAGCAATCCAGACCTGCCTGACGATGAAGGTTCTGTTCGGCATGGCGCTCAGGCAGACGACCGGCTTTGTCGAGAGCCTGCTACGGTTGATCGGTTTGGACTGGGCGGTGCCCGACTTCAGCACCCTCAGCCGTCGCCAGAAGACCTTGAAGGTCAACATCCCCTATCGCGGCTCGCAGGGGCCGCTCCATCTTCTGATCGACAGCACCGGCATCAAGGTCGAAGGCGAAGGTGAGTGGAACGCGCGAAAGCACGGCGGCCCCAAACGTCGGGTCTGGCGTAAGATCCACATCGGGATCGACGAGAAAACACTGGAAATCCGGGCTGCCGAGTTCACCACCAGCGACGTAGGTGACGCGCCCATGCTGCCCGAACTTCTCGACCAGATCCCGCCCGATCAGGAGATCGGCAGCGTCACCGCCGATGGCGCCTTCGACACCCGCAAGTGCCATCAGGCCGTCGCCGCCCGAGGCGCTGCGGCAATCATCCCGCCCCGCAAGAACGCCAAGCCTTGGAAGCCCGACACGCCTGGAGCGATCGCACGAAACGAAGCCCTCCGCGCATCCCGGCGCTTCGGGCGGACCCTCTGGCGACGATGGAGCGGGTATTACCGCCGAAGCCGCGCAGAGACCAAGATGCACTGCGTCAAGCTCTTGGGCCAACGCCTGACCGCAAGAGACTTCGACCGTCAGGTCGCAGAGTTCCAAGTCCGCGTCGCCGTGCTGAACGGCTTCACCGCGCTCGGCATACCCGTCACGGAAGCCGTGGGATGAGTCTGCCCGGGGAAAGGGGAACCTCGGCCATCAGGCGATTTGCGCAACAGAGCCCCAGATGTCTCAGCCGCAGCAAACGATCGCTTCCCGCCCGTCTGCCCGGAGCCCTTCGCAGCCGCAGCGGAAATCGAGCACTTGCGGCAAACGGCAGGAAGGTCCGCGACCCCGTCGTTGATGCTGAGAGCCACGCTGCGGCGTGTCTGAACGACGGCTTTCGTCGCCGCACTGTAGCGGCGAATTCGTCGTTGGAGCAGCACTGTGATTTCTGCGAGTGCACGCATCGATCTCAGGGCGGTCCGGTAACTGGATTCTCTGATGATATTCGTCAGATGACCGCTCGGTCGGCGAAGCGACCCTGCGAACCTCGCGCGAGGCTGGTGACCCCTTCCCCGAGCCTCGACGACGGCAACCTGCGCACTGCGGACGCTCGCCGGATCATGCGAGGTGATGGCTGCTCGCGCATGGCGGTCTCCATGCTGGTTCCACGTATGGCACCGAGCTCAGTGCCTCGCGCAGGATCTGCTCTCCATCGTCGGATCATCTGCAAGATGCCTTATCGGCGCCGCCGAGATGCAACTCTAGCGAACGCCGGAGTAGATCCGTGGCAACATCTGTGGTAGAATCCAAAAGAAAGGAAGTTGCCAACCACAGAAATCTACAGCCAATACTTGAGGCAATACGGCAGAAATGGCATGTCGAGAAAGTGCGCTCGCGCGATGCCGTGGGGCCGATATGTCGCCCGTGCAAGGAGGCATTTTAAGATGTCCGCTGACGATGAGATTAGAAGCCGTAAATTCATTGACGTTACTCCCCCGCCCGCACAGGTGTCCCGGACGCTCGAGCGCGCCGAGGCGCTGGAGGGCATAGGTACAGACGAGCCCGAGCAGATGGACCTCGGCCCGCTTACGCCGCTTCTCGGCGTATGGAAGGCTGAGGGAACCGGCTGGAACATGATTGCCCTCCCTTTCGAGGATGCACCGCCTCCGCCGAGCGGGTTCGACTTTCGAGTTCTCATGAACCAGTACGACGAGGAATTGTCTTTCACCTTCATCGACGATGATGTCCCAAATCGGGGCCTCCTTCGCGCACCACATCCAATGGCCGACCAGCTCGTTGTCACGCTAGACTACCAGCAAAAGATATCTCAGGTGGCCGTGGAGGACCGCCCGCCCAGCAGCGTCGCCGGCGGCCCCGGCCTTGGAATTCACCACGAGCCGGGCCTTTGGCTTTACATGCGCGACTTGCGGTCTGACGACGTGGAGGGAACGATCGACGTGGCGCGGCTGGCGTCGATCCCGCATGGAAACTCGGTTCTCGCTCTCGGCCACAGCGCGCGTCATGACGGGATGCCGGATATTCCGCCTCTCAATGGCTTGCCCTTCGGCAGGTTTGAAGAGCTCTCGAGTCCCGGGTATGATTTTCATACCGATCCGTACCTGGAGCCGTACGATCATTATATTCATCATCCCTTCATGGGAAACGTGGCGGTTCCTGGATTTCCAGGTTTCCATCCCGCGGACATGAATGAAATCCTGCGTTTCGCAAATCAAGGCGTCGATATCAAGAAAACGACAACACTGACCGTCGATACGACGCGTCGGGATGCCGGGGTCGTCAATGCTCCCTTTACCAAACGCGAGGCGGAACCCGTCAGCATGAAGTCTACCTTCTGGATTCAGGAGCTCAACGAGACGGACGAATATGGTAGGCCAAGATTTCGTCTGCAATACTCACAGGTGGTGATGCTGCATTTCTTCCGACCGAGGGAGGACGAGCTGCCTGGCCGAGCGGTATGGCCCCATGTCAGCATTGCGACGCTGGAAAAGGTGCCTGCACACTACAAGGTGGTGCGGGATGAACCCAGCAGGAAGATGTAGCGGCCGGCTCTTCTCGATATCCAACTGGCGGCCGGAGAACGCCTGGAATGTCCGTCAGGTTGCGCTTCAGTTCTGTCAGTGAAGTTCAAAAGTGTATCCTAGAATTCTTCATCGGATGTCCGCTCCGTCGGCGAAGCGACCCTCCGAACCCGCGCGACGCTGGCGGCCGACCGTGGACTGCCATGTTGGCCGCAAGCTGCGCATTGCTGCCGCTGGCCGGGTTGGAGGCGCAGGTCCGAGCGCGGGACATTGCGGACATTCGCCGCTAGTCTTCAAGACTGTGCTCGAACTCTTTGACGGGCCGACCAGCTGGGACAATCTCTTGAATCGCGCTCTAAAAGCACTGGCGAAATATCTAACCGTTACGTTGATTATCGCAATCACCGGTATTTTTCTTGCAATCCTGGGGGCGGGATTCGACGGGACACATGCGGCTTGGCGCGCAGTTTCTCTAGGGGGCATCATCGTGGTCGCATTCAGTCCATTGATTTCCACAGCCGTCATGTGGGACATGAGAGGAAATCGAGGAATGCCCAAAGAGATAGCCGCAAATCCATCATCGCCAAGCGTTGACGGCATCGCGCGAAGCGCGGTGTCCTGCAACATTTGCTTTAACCGAGGGCTATGCAAAAGATCAATCGTCGATCGGGCGCAGCCGCGCTATATAGGCGCCGCGTACCATGCGTTGAAGCCGCGCGTTGCTCTTGTTATGCTCAACCCCGGCAGTGGTGACTACCGGTCCGACAGCGCAGACCGAAAATTTAAGAAGCTGCTAGATGCCTATGCGATGGGCCGCGCAGGTCTGGAGAGAGTTTTTGAACACCAGCGCTTCGATATTCCACGTTGGGGACGCGGGCGCTTCCTGAGCTTCATCGAAGCGTCCGGCTTGAAGTTAGATGATATCGCGCTTGCAAACATTGCTTGGTGTGGGACGTCAGGCAATAGATATCCCCAAGAAATGCTGTCGACTTGTTTCGAAAGGTACACGGGCCCGCTGCTAGAAATCCTCTCGCCAGATTTGGTTGTGCTGGCAGGCGATCCTGCCCATAAATTTGCAAATAAAGTTCAACTAAGAGCTCCTAGGGCTGTAATCGTTTGCGCACCTCATTATGCGCATCGCAAAGGACGAGCTGCAACCGAAGCGGCTGCTCAAGGCATTCGTGAGCAGGTGTCTCGGCTCGGATGATGATTTTCGCACGCGGCCGACTTGGTAGTCACTCAATCCGCTTCGGGGACCGGACCGGTCATCCGTCCGTAACGCTCGGATGACCGGTCCTGTCGGCCTTGCCGACCTCCGCAGCGGCCGGCGACCGTACTCACGCGTCGACCGATGCTAGGATCGAGCCCTTGCGTCAGGGACGGAATGCGCGGACGATGCTCGCGATGAAGTCTCCGGCATCAGCCAGGCGGGCGACGACATGCTCGCGGGAAAGCCCTCCTTCCGCTCCTTCTGTTTCCAGTCTGTCCAGCAAACGCGCTAGCCGGCGCTGGTGGATGCCGAGGGCCACCTGCAGGGGATCGGCGACGATCCCGGCGAAGGTCGTGATCAGCGACGCGAGGGCGGCGAGGCCGATTCCGATCGCGATGACGAAGTGCAGGGGAAGCTCGATGGCGAAGACGCCGTAATAGAGTTCGCCGATACGCCGTCCGAGCGGAAAATCGGCGACCGCCGAGGCGTGGCCAAGCATCTCGGAGACCGGTCCCGATAGCGATATGACGCCGGGCGTCGCCGCGCCGAAAGCAACGAACCCGAAGACTACCACGAGGAGCGTCGTCGTGATCTCGGCTACCGCAGAGCGGACGGCGACGTAGTCCGCAACAACGCGATCGACAACCGCAGGAGAGACACCTGCGCCGATGTCTTCGATGAAATTCCGGACCAGCGCCTCGACGCGGCGCGACACGGTGGTCGGCAGCAGGATGCGGCGGCGGTCCAGACAGTCGGCCATACCGCTCGCACCGGACCATCTGGCCAGCAGCCCGACGAAGCGAACGATCAGGAAGACCGGAGCGAGTGCCACGTTCAAGGGCGCGATGAGCAGGTCGCGGCCGAGCGCCGACCGGTGGAGTGACAGGGTGCCGCGGAGACGGAAGGTGCGGCAGACGAACTCGGCAACCGCGGCACGGCGTGCCGCCGTCTCGGCTCGGGGTACACTGTTCGCAGGGACGCGGCCTATCTGGTCGACCCTCCTGCTCAAGAGACCCGCCGACATAGCATGTTCGACGTCAGACAGTAGCCCGAAAGTGTCACTGCAATCGGACCCGCCCGGACCTCCCCTTCGCGGACGCCTGAGGTCGCCGCGATGCCGCATCGTTCGCGGCCGTTCGTTCGAAACGCAGCGGCAATGCCACGATACGCGCCCCGAACGAAACCGCCCGCCCTGACCTCCATGGCAGAGTACTGCGCAAGGACGAAGCCGCTCTCGCGGCATTGGCGCCCCTCATCACCGTTCGGCACTGATCTAAACGCCGCGCTTCTCTGATCGGCCTGACCGGCCTGACGATTGGGGCCTTCTCAATCGTCAGACAGGAGGGTCCCGTGACGGAGGAAAGAACCACGCCGCTGCGCGAGCGGATGATCGAGGACATGCGCATCCGTGGCCTCGGCGAGAAGTCCCAGAAGGCACACATCCGGGGGGTCAAGGAGTTCGCGAGCTTCCTGATGCGCTCGCCGGACACCGCGACGCCGGACGACCTGCGCGCCTACCAGTTGCACATGACGAACGCCGAGGTCGCGGTGCCGACGTTCAATGCCCGCATTGCCGCACTTCGGTTCTTCTTCGGCGTGACCTGCGGGCGCGAGGAGATGAAGCGGTACATGCAGTTCCGCACCAAGCCGTGGAAGCTGCCGGTGGTGTTGAGCGTCGAGGAAGTCTCCGAAGTCCTGAGGGCGGCGCCGGGACCCGGGCTGAAGTACCGCGCCGCGCTCAGCATCTCCTACGGTGCCGGTCTCAGGGCGTCCGAGGTCTGCAACCTCAAGATCGGCGACATCGACAGCGACCGGATGCTGATCCACGTCGAGCAGGGCAGGGGACGCAAGGACCGGAAGGTCATGCTGTCACCGGCACTGCTGCAGCTGCTGCGCGACTACTGGCGCGAGGCGCGGCCCGAAGGCTGGCTCTTCCCCGGCAAGCCCAGGATCAATCCGCTGTCGCCGCGGCAGCTGAACATTCGACCATTGTCCTCGGACCAATGGCGGACAAGGTCTTATCGTTCAATTCGGCAAAGCACATGGCCGGCATTTCCAAGCCGGCCACACTGCACACGCTCCGCCACAGCTTCGCGACGCACCTGCTCGAGGCGAACACCGACGTGCGCGTCATCCAGGTGCTGCTCGGTCATGCCAAGCTGACGAGCACCGCGCAGTACACCCATGTCGCCACCAAGACGATCCGCGACACCGTGAGCCCGTTCGAGCGGCTGAAGCAGCTTCAGGACCAGACCCTCAGGCGCCGCCTGGAGTAGCGCCCGGGCCGGGGTGGTTCGGGCGAAGCTGGAGATCGCCGACATCTTCCGTGCCCATGGTCCCGCGTGGCGGCGGACCAATGCCGGGCATGTCGGCCTGACCCAGCTCAAGGTGATGTCGGCGATCGAAGCCTGCCGGACGGAAGCGCTCGGCGGGCATGTGGCGGCGTGCACCAAGTGCGGCCACCGACACGTCGCCTACAACTCGTGCAAGAACCGGCACTGCCCGAAGTGCCAGGGTCCGGCGGCGCGGGACTGGATGGCGGCGCGGGCCGAGGACCTGCTGCCGGTGGAGTACTTCCACGTCGTCTTCACCCTGCCGGCGGAGATCGCGCGCATCGCGTACTGGTACTGGAACAAGCGGGAGGTCTACGGCCTGCTGTTCAGGGCGTCGGCGGAGACCCTGACCACGATCGCGGCCGATCCAAGGCATCTCGGCGCCCGGATCGGCATCACCAGCGTCCTGCACACCTGGGGCTCGGCTCTGACCCATCATCCGCATGTCCACATGATCGTGCCTGGCGGCGGCCTGTCGCCCGACGGCACCCGATGGGTGTCCTGCCGGCCAGGCTTCCTCCTGCCCGTGCGGGTGCTGTCCCGGCTGTTCCGGCGGCTGTTCATGGAAGGGCTGGCCGCTCTGCATGGCGACGGCAAGCTCGCCTTCTTCAACGACCTCGAGGGGCTGGCGGACCCCGCCGCCTTCGCCGCCTGGCTCGCGCCGCTGCGCAAGGTCGAGTGGGTGGTCTATGCCAAGCCTCCCTTCGGCGGACCGGAGGCGGTGCTGGCCTATCTCGGCCGCTACACCCACCGTGTCGCCATCTCCAACAGCCGCCTCGTCAGTGCCGATGCAGAGACCGTCGCATTCCGCTGGAAGGACTACCGGATCAAGAGCGGCGATCGCCTCAAGGTCATGCGCCTCTCGCCCGAGGAGTTCATCCGCCGCTTCCTGGTCCACGTCCTGCCTGACGGCTTCCACCGCATCCGGCACTACGGCCTGCTCGCCGGCGCGGGCCGCAAGGACACCCTCGCCAGGGTCCGGGATCTTCTCGGTGCTCGGGCGCCTGCGGAAGCCGACGCGGCCGACGTCGAAGCTGGCCCGCCGTTGAGCCTGAGAGAACCGTGTCCCGAGTGCGGTGGGCCGATGCAGATCATCGAGACCTTCCGGCGCGGCGAACGTCCGATGACAAGGGCTCCGCCGCGGAGGGCTGCCGCATGATGACACGGCCATTACCGTCGATGACCCCGCTCCGGATCAGGTCCGCAGTCCGGATCAGCGCCAAGCTGTGCCTCCGCTTCGTCCTGCTGCCGCATCAGCCTCACCGGCATCGAATGCCGCTGTCGGATCCACCTCAGATCACGCGAAAGAGCGTGCTGATCCGCCTTCATCGCCGCCTACCGCGCTCCAACGCAAGCGACACCCGCGCGCTTTCCCCATAGACACCTGCGCCAGACCCCCGCGGCTTCCTCCCTGCGAGGTTTTCCAACGCGGGCCGCACCCGCAAGCGGCCCCGTCACGCAGCGGCCCGCGTCGAAAAACCTTCAGCTCAGCTGCCGTTGACCGGTTCGGCCGCGGGCCGGTGTGCGAACCTTCCGACCGCTAGCTGCGGATGCTCGATTATCGCTGCGCCGGCGACGCCGCGCGAAGGAAGGGCAGGAGAGCAGCCAAAAGCGAACGCAGCTTGGCAATCGCAGAATATGACCGAAGCGGATTCTGGACCGTAGGTAGAACCTTAACGAAGACGCAGGCGTCTCAATGTCGAGCCAGACACTCCTGTCATGACCCTCCTCGGGCGCCCGCTCAATAAGGCACGATCAAGCATTATACACTATTTCCGCTTGCGACGGACCGCGGGGACGCGCAAACTTCTTCCCGAAAGACTTTGCAGTTGGCACTATGATCGCTGTGCGCTCGCTTGGTCTGGCAGGACTTTACGCTCTCGTTGCGTATCTCTTGGCGTGGAATAGTCCTGTCTGGGCAGCTTGCTCTACCGCAACTCCGGCACAGCTCTTGAGCGAGCTCATGATAACGACTGCTACGGATGGGCTCTGTTGCGCAAATCGCCTGATGGCCGAGGTTCCCCTTTCCCCGGGCAGACTCATCCCACGGCTTCCGTGACGGGTATGCCGAGCGCGGTGAAGCCGTTCAGCACGGCGACGCGGACTTGGAACTCTGCGACCTGACGGTCGAAGTCTCTTGCGGTCAGGCGTTGGCCCAAGAGCTTGACGCAGTGCATCTTGGTCTCTGCGCGGCTTCGGCGGTAATACCCGCTCCATCGTCGCCAGAGGGTCCGCCCGAAGCGCCGGGATGCGCGGAGGGCTTCGTTTCGTGCGATCGCTCCAGGCGTGTCGGGCTTCCAAGGCTTGGCGTTCTTGCGGGGCGGGATGATTGCCGCAGCGCCTCGGGCGGCGACGGCCTGATGGCACTTGCGGGTGTCGAAGGCGCCATCGGCGGTGACGCTGCCGATCTCCTGATCGGGCGGGATCTGGTCGAGAAGTTCGGGCAGCATGGGCGCGTCACCTACGTCGCTGGTGGTGAACTCGGCAGCCCGGATTTCCAGTGTTTTCTCGTCGATCCCGATGTGGATCTTACGCCAGACCCGACGTTTGGGGCCGCCGTGCTTTCGCGCGTTCCACTCACCTTCGCCTTCGACCTTGATGCCGGTGCTGTCGATCAGAAGATGGAGCGGCCCCTGCGAGCCGCGATAGGGGATGTTGACCTTCAAGGTCTTCTGGCGACGGCTGAGGGTGCTGAAGTCGGGCACCGCCCAGTCCAAACCGATCAACCGTAGCAGGCTCTCGACAAAGCCGGTCGTCTGCCTGAGCGCCATGCCGAACAGAACCTTCATCGTCAGGCAGGTCTGGATTGCTCCATCACTATAGGCGGGCTGGCGACCTCGCTTGCCGGTCGGCGTGCCGTCCCAGCTCATCTCGGGATCGAACCAGATCGTCAGCGAGCCGCGGCGCTTGAGCGCTTCGTTGTAGGCCGGCCAGTTCCTGGTCTTGTAGGCGGTGGCTGTGAGTCTGCTCATGCAGTCCAGCTACCACGCTGGATTCACGAGATGAATCCCTCACAGGATTTGTGCAACAGAGCCACGTTTGAGCGATCGACTCCAAGTCTCTCACTCCGAGTCATGCCGCATGGTCGGGTCAATTTTCACGATCCTGACGGAGACTCTGGCGCGCAAGCACGAATTCTACGTGGCCTCCTTCGGAACGTTTTTGGTCCGAGAACGTCCGTCTAGGATAGGCACGCAGACGACTGACCAGGAGAAGAGATTCGTCGTCATTTTCCGTCCATCCCGAGCCCTCAAAGCGCGGATTGAGAACACCTCTGCGGCGCCCCGGCAGTAAGTTGTTCAAATGTTGATATGTCCGTCGACATTCCCGCAGTTTCGCGGTGACGGTCGCTACGGTCAAGGGCAGCTCAGGCATCGAGGATGCGCGCCTTCCGGCCCTGGCTCGAGGCGCAGCTCTCGCGCATCCCGCAATCCTCGAAGCTGGCCGAGGACATCCGCTACACGCTCGGCATCTGGCCGGGGCTGACGCGCTTCCTCGAGGACGGACGGCTCGAGCTCGATACCAGCCTGGTCGAGAACCAGATCCGCCCGATCGCGCTCACGAGGAAGAACGCGCTCTTCGCAGGCCACGAGGTCGGAGCGGAGAACTGGGCCTTACTCGCGTCGCTCGTCGCCACCTGCAAGATGAGCGACGTGAAGCCCATCGACTACCTCGCCGACACTCTGCGCGCGCTCCTCGACGGCCACCCCAAAAGCCGGATCGAGGAACTCATGCCTTGGCACTTCCGGAGAGCGTCACGCCTCGCCGCGTAGGTCGCCGGCGAAGCGCTTACCTTCCTGCCGCTGCTCGAGCAGAAGATCGGCGCCCTCGACCAGGCCGCACCTTTGCAGGGTTGGGAGTTGCCCGGCAAGTTTGCCACCCTGCGCCGGCTCATGGAGGCGCGGATGGGCAAGGCCGGCAAGCGCGAATACGTTTAGGGCCTGCGGCTCATGGAGACCTTCGAGTTGGAGCACGTCCACGGTGCCGTGCGGCAGGCGCTCGACCTGGGCGAGATCGGCTGCGACGCGATCAAGCACCTGGTTCTGTGTCGCATCGAGCGCCGTCCGCCGCGGCTCGATCTCGACATCTATCCCTATCTGCCCCGGGCACGGGTCGAGACGATGAAGCCGGCCAGCTACCTAAGCCTGATGTCCGGCATCGCCCCATGAGCGACGCGCCCCAGGTGCTGCTCCAGCAACATCTCAAGAAGCTCAAGCTACCGACCTTCCAGAGCGAGCACGCCAAGCTCGCCCGGCAGTGCGCGGCCGGGGATCGGGCCGCGGGCGCGCGGGTGGCGCGCGTCTCCGACGGCGGGCGCGGGTCCTGCGCAATGCGGTATCCGGTGGAGGTGCTGAACCCGGCGCGGGCGGCGGCGACGGGGACCGGGCCGGTCGTGCGATGCTTCATGGATAGATAGCCTCATCTGGTGATCGGCCACGTGGCGGCCGGGCACGAGCGCTCCTCCAAAGCAGTGAAAACACCCGGTCACCCCGACCGGCCGCGATCACCCGCCGATCCCGAACCTCCGGTCGGGCTACGCCCATCCTGCGGTCCGGGTTCGGCGCATCACTCTCATCCAGATTGCCGCGCTTTCCCCGCATTGCCTCGCCAGGAATGCTCCCGGATGTTGAGCCGTTGCCTCACCTGAAATGCTCCCCTGCTCGTGGTTGGCGGGGAGAGCGGGATGGGGTGGGTGAGCATGGAGACGCGTAGTGAGTTGGTGGCTGCGATCAGCGGCCGGTATGCGCGGAGCCGACGCGACGAGAAGGCGGCGATGATCGGCGCGGCGAGCTTCGTGCGTGCGGCGAGCCGGGCCTCCGGTGCGTGACCGCGGACCGACGCCTCGATGGCGTAGAGCTCAGCGATCTGGCGGAGGGCCTGCTCGGCGATCGGCGAGCCGTCGTTCTCCAGCCGCTTCACGAAGCGCCTGCGCACATGCGTCCAGCAGTGCACGAGCTGCCATGGCCCTTCCGGCCGGGCCAGCGCGGCGGGCGCGTCGTAGGCGACATAGCCGTCGCATTGCAGGAAGCGGCCGCGATAGCCCTCGAGGAAGCGGACCGCATGCTCGCCGCCGCGGCCGGGGGCGTAGTGGAACATCATGATGGGCGGATCGCTGCCCCATGACCGCGGTCGTCCGAGACGACGGCCCAGAAGAAGCCGAGCTTCGTTCTCTTGCGCCCGGGGTCGAGCACGGGCGCCCGCGTCTCGTCCATGAAGATCCGCTCCGCCCCCTTCAGGCGCTCGCGCATGTGCAGGGCGATCGGGCGGAGGTGGAAGCAGGCGCGGCCGACCCAGTTGCCGAGGGTGGCGCGGTCGAGCGCGATCCCCTGTCGCTTGTAGATCCCGGCCTGTCCATAGAAAGGCAGGTGGTCCCCGAACTTTGAGACGATCACCTGGGCGATCAGCGCCTCCGTCGGCAGGCCGCCCGGCACAACGTGCTCGGGGGCGTGCGCCTGGACCACGGCGCCGGAGCAGCGGCGGCAGGCGTATCGCGGACGGCGCGTCACCAGCATCCGCAACTGTGCCGGGACGATGTCGAGCCGTTCGTTCGCCATTGTGCTTGAACCAATGGCGCATCAATGGCTCACCGTCCTCGCCGATCTTCGCCATCTCGCCGCAGCCGCGTCGCCATTGTCGCTCGGACCAATGGCGCGCCAATGGCGACCAGAGGGTGCTCTCAGGCTCGATGACCCGCTCGATCCGCGGCAGGTGCTTCGGCAGGTGACCGCGGTTCCGCTTCGGTGTGCGCTCCTGGTCGTCCGTGCCGCCCTTCAGCGCCTGCCGGGCCCGCCCCCGCGCCGCCTCGAGCACGCCCTGCGCGATCTCGACATCCTCCAGCGGCAGGTTGAACTGGTGGGTCGAGCTTCTCTGAGCGCGGGCCGAACCTCTCCCGCCGAAGCTCGCCAACGATCCGTTCCAGGCGCCGCTGCGCCTCAATGGCATCCGCGAGCGCGGCCTCGGTCTCGGCAAGCCGCGCCTTCAGAAAGGCGTTCTCCTGGGACAGCGCGGTGTCGGCCATGGCCGGGATCAAGCACACGGGCCATGGCGCCGCCACGACCAAAGCCGCGCCGAGTTATTCGGTCGCAGCTATCCCGCCATCTCCGGGCGCCGCACGCGTTCCGGTCGCACCAGGCGCCAGTCCAGCCCCTGGAACGAAGGCGTACAGGAATATCCCCTCTGCTGAGTTTGATGAATCTCCGGTCGAGGAGGTCCGGGTTCTGGACCCGCGGCATCCGCTCTACGGACGATCGTTTCGTGTGATCCGGCGCGCGGCCCATCGAGGCGGGAACTTCCCGTCCTCTTTTGAGGTGGAACATTGCAATGGCTCAAGCCTGCTGATCCCCATCGCAGTAACGGAATGGCACGATTTGCCGGGCAGCCGAACAACATTGAGTATAGACGCGTTACGCGAGCTCATAGATGTGGTAGATTGCCTGGACGATCATGGCGATAGACCCGAGAGATCTCTGGACGACGCTGCCGCCGTCTCTGCGGCGTCGGATCGTCGACGACGTCGCCGTGGTCCTGGCGGAGGTCCGTCGTGAAGTCGGAACTGATCATGCCGACCCACTTGGCGCGCAAGGCGGTCGTGTACATCCGCCAGTCGACGCCGCACCAGGTCGTGAGCAACCAGGAGAGCTTGCGCCTTCAATACGCGCTCCGGCAGCGCGCTCGTGATCTTGGATGGCGTGAGGCCGACATCGACGTCATCGACAGCGATCTCGGCCTGAGCGCCGCCTCCACCGCGCAACGGAGCGGCTTCAAGGAACTGGTCGGCCGGGTCGGCCTCAGCGAGGTCGGGCTGATCCTTTCGATCGATGTGACGCGCCTCGCGCGCAACTGCTCCGACTGGTACCCACTGCTGGATATCTGCGGTCTGCGCGGCTGCCTGATCGCCGATCGGGATGGCGTTTATGATCCCGGCAGCGCCAACGGTCGCCTGCTCCTCGGCCTGAAGGGAACCATATCCGAACTGGAGCTGCACACGATCCGGAGCCGCCTGACCGCTGGCCTTCTTGCAAAGGCCGGGCGCGGCGAACTCGCGCTCTGCCTGCCGATCGGTCTCGTCCGCGATCCGAGCGGCGTCGTCGTCAAGGATCCCAATGTCGAGGTACAGGAACGGCTTGGGCTCGTCTTCCAGACCTTTCTCGAGTTCCGCACCATCGCGAAGGTCATGCGCGTGCTGAACGAGCGTGGCCTCGACCTTCCACGCCGCGACCGTTTTGGCGACGTGCGGTGGGCGCGCGCGACGGTCGCCGCGGTGTCGGCGATCCTGAAGAATCCAGCCTACGCGGGCGCCTTCGTCTATGGGCGGACCCGCATGCGCACCGCGGCGCGCGAGGGCGGCTCGCCGGTCAAGACGCCACTGCCAATCGAGGAGTGGCGGATCGTCGTCAAAGACCGGTATCCGGCTTACGTCGACTGGTCCACCTATGAAAGAATCCGCGCCATCGTCAGGGACAACCGGGCCGAATACATGCGCACCAGGACCAGAGGGTCCCCTCGTGATGGCGAACTCCTCCTGCACGGCATCGCCTGGTGCGCGAGGTGCGGCCACAAGATGTACGTTCGGTACAAGGGCGGCGGCGAGTACGTCTGCAATCACCTGCGCACTCAGCAGGGCCTGCCCACGTGCCAGCACATCCGTGCTTCGCAGGTGGACGGGGCGGTCGCGGATGCGTTCCTGACCGCGCTGGCGCCGGCAGAACTCGACGCGCTGTCGCGCGCGTGCCGCACCCTGCACCAAACGGACAGCGCGCTGCGCTCGAGCGCCGAACGTCAGATCGAGCGGAAGCGATATGCTGCGGCGCTGGCCGAACGGCAGTTCAACCGCGTCGATCCGGACAACCGGCTTGTCGCCAGCGAGCTCGAGCGTCGATGGGAGGCTGCGCTGATCGAGGTTCGGCAGGCCGAGGAGGCGCTCGCCCAGCTCTCCGCGCTCAAGCCGCTCTCGCAGCGGATGATCGGCAAGCCGCTCGGCGACAAGATCGTCGTCCTTGCCGGTCGGCTGCCGCACATCTGGGCGGATCCGGCGACCACCGACGCGCAGCGCAAGGCGCTTCTGCGCTGCCTGGTCGAGAAGGTCGTCCTCGACCGCGGGGAGCGCGATGTCGCCCTCGTCCGGATCGTGTGGCGCGGCGGCGCCACGAGCGACCTTGCGGTGAAGATGCGGGTCAACGCCGTCGCCAAGCTCACGAACGGCGAGGAGATGCGGGATCGCGCACTCGACCTCGCCCGCTCCGGGATCCCTGACGATGAGATCGCCGCGCTCCTCTCGTCGGAGGGACACCGCTCTCCCAATTGCGCCGACAGGGTTCTGCCAATCACCGTGCAACGGCTCCGGCTCGGTGCCGGGATCAAGGTAAGCACCCAGCGTACCCGCTGGGACCACGATCGTTCGTTTCTCAGCGCCACGGAAGTGGCTGCCAAGCTGCGCATTCCAGTGAACTGGCTCTACGTGCAGATCAGGCGAAAGCGGCTTCTCATCGATCGCCAACCCAACGGGGCCTACCTGTTCCAGGACACGCCCGTCGTCATCGACGCGGTCCGAGACCTGCGAAACCACGTCGTCGATCGCATCGACCTGAGAATCTGTCAGCCTCACCAGGAGGGGCATCAACATGCATGATCGAACAGCGCCTCGAACTGCGCCCGCGACATCTTCATCACGCCGTCCTGCACTGCGGGCCAGACGAACTTCGCGCCTTCCAGGCGCTTGTGGATCAGGACCATGCCGGTGCGGTCCCAGATCAGGATCTTCAGCCGGTCGCCGCGCTTGGCCCGGAACACGAAGGCCGCCCCGCTGAACGGATCGCCGCCGATCACCTCCTGCACGGCCAGGGCGAGCCCATCGATGCCCTTGCGGAAGTCGACCGGACGGGTCGAGACGTAAACCCGCAACTGCCCATGCGGAGAGATCATGCCGAAGCCGCCCGCACGGCACGGATCACCCGCGTCAGCCGGGCTTCCTCGACATCCGCGGCGACGCGCACGGTGACGCCTGCAACCACCAGCTCGATCCGATCCGGAGACTTCTGCGCGCTGGGTCTTCCGGGTCGACACCACCGCGGGAGGCTCGACCACCAGCGCGGCGAACGCCGGCTCACCCGTCGCCTCCGCCGGCACCGCCGGCACCGCCAGCGTGCCCGCGGCCAGCTTCCTCCGCCAGTCATAGACCTGCCAGCGTGTCACGCCGTGCCGCCGCGCGACGTCGACAACCCTCGCCCCCGGCGCCAGGCTCTCCGCCGCGATCCGCGCTCGCTCGGCCTCGCTCCGAAGACGCCGGCCCGTGCGGCCCTCGATCACCTCCATCCGGCCCGCATAGCCAACCGTCGAGCCGTTCAAATAGCCGTCCATTTTGACGTCCCATCATCGCTGCGCAGCGACAGGACTCTCACGGAACGATGAACTCCGGCAGGAGGGGATCGGCGAGGCGCTTACGCAGGAAGTGCAACGGATCGAAGACCATGTCGGCCTTCTCGTAGGACCGACGGTGGCGCGCGATCACCTCCGCGCCGCAGCCGATGACCACCTCGCCGCCATAGCCGCGGACCTGGACCTCGTGATGGGCATAGGCGACCGGACCCGCCGACTGCCTTGACTGCGTGCATCGGAGCGCTCGCCACGTGCTACGGCCGCCACGGCAAACGGCGGATCGCGGCGCGAATATCGCAGCGGAGGTGCTGAAGGTCCTCTCGACGCAACCGAAGAGGGCCCGTCTCTGGCTTAACGACGGAACGTGCATGCGCTGCGGCCGGAGTGTCAAATCCATGTCTGGTCCTACGACTTTGTCGAGGATCGGACCCGCGATAGGTGGAAGATTCGCGTGCTCAACGTGATCGGCGATTATACTCGAGAGTGACTGACAATCCGGGTCGATCAGAAGCGCAAGTCGACCGATGTCATCGACTTGCTGTCAGACCCGTTCATCCTGCGCGGCGTGGCCGGACAAATCCGCTCAGACCGTAGCCCCCGAGCCAGTTGCCAAGGCGGTGTGGGCCCGGATCACAACCGCCGTCATCGCCGACGAGCGCGGCCTCCGCATCGAGACCATGGGGGAGAAAACGGTTCCCGAATCGTCAGCGCACGACCAACCTGCTGGCTCCGAAGGGTGGACATGACGGACGCGGGGGCCGTGGACCTCAACTTGCCATACACGTACCCGGAGAGGTACGGGGTTAATCGAGACAAGGTGCGCTACCGGGTGGAGCGCACGATCGGCGGGAAGACCGTGAAACGAACGCTTAAGGGCGAGCCGGGAAGCGCCGCGTGGATCGCGCACCGAGAACAGATCATCGAACAGATCGAGGGCGGCGAGCGGCCGGCGACGTCGGGCTATCGAAAGGGCCAGCTGGGATGGCTCTGCGGCGAGTTCATCGCCACCATGGAGAAGCGCGAAGCCGCGGGCCTCATCAGCGCGGCGACGCTGCGCCGCTACCGCCTGCAGCTCGGGCGCCTGTGCGAGGCGAGGACGCCGAAGGGCATCCCCGCAGCCGAGGCCGGCGCTTCGATCCCGCGCTCCGAGTTCATCAAGATACGCGACACGCTCCTCGGCACGCCGGCCGCGGCCGACAGTTTCACGAAGACCGTGCGGCTCATGTATAATTGGGCCAAGGACGGCGAAGTCTTCACCTGTCCGAACCCGGCGGAGCGCGTCAGCCCGGTCGACACCAAGACCGAAGGCTACCGGATCTGGACGATCGACGAGATCCGCAAGTACCTCGACCACCACGAGCCCGGCACGCTCGCGCGCCTGACGATGGTGGCGGAGCTCTGCACCGGCGCCAGGCGCGGCGACCTCTGCGCCTTGGGCGACAGCGATGTCATCGACGTCAGCGGCACGCGCTGGATCAAGTGGCGGCAGGAGAAGCCACCACACCTCGTCGTCGAGATCCCGATGCTCGACATGCTGGCCGAGGAGCTCGAGCGCCGGCCGATCCATGGCGACACATGGATCTGCAGGACGGACGGGACACAGCGGTCGAAGAAGGCCTTCGGCATGAAGTTCGCGACCTGGCGCAACGAGGCCGGTCTCGAGGGCACCGATCGCGAGGGCAAGAGCCTGTCGCTGCACGGCATCCGCAAGGGCGTGGCCTCGATCCTGCCGGAGTTCGGCGTCTCGGAATACATGGTCGACGTTCTGCTTGGTCACGAGCTCGGCTCGGGCACGTCGCGCATCTACACGCGCGGGGCGCAGCGCCGGCAGATCGCCGTGGAGCTCAACGAAGCTTGGAGGAAGGTGCGATGGACGTAGACAGCCGGCTTGCCAATCTAGAGCGCGAGCGGGACGACCTGACGCGGCGGCTGGCGGAAAGCGAGTTCGCGAGGACGCGCCTCGTCATGGCTCTGACGCCGAGCCTTTCAACACGAAGTCGACCTACAGCGGAGAGTTTTCATTCGACGTGCCTGATTTCGACGAAGACGGCAACGAGGCGCGGCCGCGCGTGTTGGTTCCCTGGACGACGGTGAAGGAGATCATGGCGGCCATCCGCGATTTGCCGAAGCGGGGTGCGTTGGACCGACTCGCGAACACTCTCCCATGCATATCCTCCATGGGGGATTCGCGCCGGATTCCGGGAGCTAAGCGATTGATGTTATTGGAGCGTCATAGGGGCATGGCAGCCCGTAGGGGAATCGAACCCCTCTTTCCAGGTTGAAAACCTGGCGTCCTAACCGATAGACGAACGGGCCGCTGGCGCCCGCCTGACTAGTCAAACCCCTCCCGGACCGCAAGAGGCTTTTCAGGCAAAAGCCGCATCCTCCACCCGCATCTGCACCCGCTCCCGCCCCCGCCAGACGTTGAGCTCCAGCCGTCCCGCGATGTGCAGCGCGCGGTCCCAGTGGCCCTCCAGATGCGCGGCAAGCCCGGTTTCCACCGCGCGAAAGGCGATGGCGTCGATCCGCGCTCCCTCTGCGTCGGCCATGCCGAGCGACAGGTGCCCGTCGCCGACGCGCCGCAGACGCTTTATCCGTAGGTCGGACACAGCGAAGCGCGGCGCCGGCGCGCCCGCGCCGAAAGGACCCGCCGCAGCAAGAGCGCGCACCAAGTCCGCCGTCGCCGCGCGCGGCATCACCATCGCGTCGAGGCGCAGCTCCGTCCTCGGTTGCACATCGGCCCCGCGCAGCAGGTCCTCTAGCCGTTCCATCGCGGACGCAACCTTGGAGCGCTCGACACTCAAACCTGCGGCCATCCGGTGGCCGCCACCGCGGGTGATCAGGCCCTCGTCGGCGAGCCTCTGAACCGCATTGCCGAGATCGACGCCCTCGACCGAACGGCCGGAATCCGGTGCCGCGATCGCCGTCGAGCGCGATAACGACGGCCGGCTGGCCGGTCGCCTCCTTCAGCCGCGCGGCGACAATCCCGACGACGCCGGGATGCCACCCCTCGGCCGCTGCCCAGACAAGTGGGCGGTCGGTGCCGCGCGCCTCGGCTTGCGCCAGAGCCGCGGACCTCACGGCTGCCTCGACGGAGCGTCTCTCGGCGTTCAGCGCCTCAAGCCTGTCGGCAAGCGCCGCCGCCTCGTGTAGGTCGCGGGTCGACAGGAGGCGGGCACCGATCCCGGCATCTCCGATGCGGCCCCCGGCGTTGATCCGAGGCCCGAGAACAAAACCGAGATGATAGGCATCCGGCGGTCGATCGAGCCCCGCGCGATCGGAGAGCGCGACGAGCCCGGGGCGGGCCCGCCGAGCCATCACCTGCAGGCCCCGGGTGACCAGGGCGCGGTTGACGCCGATGAGGGGCGCGACGTCGGCAACAGTCGCCAAGGCGACAAGGTCGAGGAACGACATCAGGTCGGGAACAGGTCGCCTGCCGCGCAGTTGGCGGTTCGCCTCGACAAGGATCAGAAACACCACCGACGCTGCGCACAGATGGCCAAGCGCTCCGCTCTCATCTGGACGGTTCGGGTTTACAACGGCGAGGGCGTCCGGGAGCGTCGACGCGCCGAGATGATGATCGAGGACGATAACATCCGCGCCGGCCGCAGCAGCGATCGCGTCATGCGCCAGCGTTCCGCAGTCGACACAGACGATCAGCTCGTGTTCCGCTGCCAGGCTTGCCATCGCCCCGACATTCGGCCCGTAGCCTTCTGTGATCCGGTCGGGGACGTAGATCGTCGCGTCGAGACCCATCTCGGCCAGCCAGCATTTGAGCAAAGCGGCCGACGAAGCGCCATCCACGTCGTAGTCGGCGAAGATCGCGATGCGCTCTCCCTTGATCGTCGCCGAGACGAGGCGCTCGGCCGCGGAGCCCGCGTCCTTGAGCGAGAGCGGGTCGGGAAGCATGTCGCGCAGCGTCGGGGCGAGGAAGGCAGCCGCGCCATCGGGAAGGACGCCACGGCGCACCAAGCAGCGGCAGATCGGGTCTTGAAGGCCGGTGACTTGCATCATCGCCTCGGCCAGACGCTCGGTCTCGGCTCCTAGACCGACCCATCGGCGGCCAGTCATGGAAAATTCGACGTTGAGAAACGCCGACTCGGCATGGTCCCGCGGCATTGCCTACCAGATTTTGCGCCTGCTCGTTCTCAGCACTCTACATGCTGCCCGTCGCGACGCAACCCGCGCTGGCGAATTTCCTGGTCGAGACGCGCGATCAACCAGCGTTGCGGTAGATCAGGCCGGGTTGCGGTAGATCACGCGCCGGAGCGAACCGGTCTTGGAGCGCATCAGCAGCGTCTCGGTCGTCAGCCAGCCGACCTCGCGCTTGACGCCGGGCAGGATCGAGCCGTCGGTGACGCCGGTGGCGGCGAAGATGACCTCGTGCGTGACCATGTCGTCGCGCTGGTAGATGCGGTCGTAGTCCTCGATGCCGGCCTTCCTTGCGCGTTCCCGCTCGTCTTCGTTGCGGAACAGCAGCCGGCCGTACATCTGGCCGCCCATGCACTTCAGAGCGGCTGCGGCAAGGACGCCTTCGGGTGCGCCGCCGGATCCCATGTACATGTCGACGCCAGTGACCGCCGCCTCGGCGCAGTGGATGACGCCTGCGACGTCGCCATCGGTGATCAGGCGGATCGCGGCGCCGGTCTTGCGGATCTCGGCAATCATCTCCTCGTGCCGCGGGCGCTCCAGCGCGCAGACGGTGACGTCGTCGGTCTTGCCACCCATTGCGGCGGCAAGCGCCTCGACCCGCTCTCCCGGGCTCATCTCGAGCGTGACGGTATCCTTGGGGTAGCCTGGACCGATTGCGAGCTTGTCCATGTAGACGTCGGGCGCGTGCAGGAGAGTGCCACGCGGCGCCATCGCGATGACACAGAGCGCGTTCGGCATGTCCTTGGCGGTGAGCGTCGTGCCCTCCAGCGGGTCGAGCGCGATATCGACGGCGGGGCCGTCGCCGGTGCCGACCTCCTCACCGATGTAGAGCATCGGCGCTTCGTCCCGCTCGCCCTCACCGATGACGACCGTCCCCTTGATGTCGAGAAGGTTGAGCTGGTCGCGCATCGCATTGACCGCCGCCTGGTCGGCGGCCTTCTCGTCACCGCGCCCGATGAGGCGCGCGGAGGCCATGGCTGCAGCTTCGCTGACCCGCGCCAGCCCGAGAGACAGCATTCGATCGTGGAACTGAACTATGTCGGCCATCAGAGCTTCCCCTCGAGATATGCGTTTCGGCCTAACCGTTCGACCAGAGCGAGGAAAGGCTCGATTTGCAGCAGACCTCCCTCGTCAGACGTCCTCGATCCTGAGGGCGACGGGCGAACCGTTGACGACGCCGGTCATCGCCATCGCATCGATGGCTTGGCCGAGCGCGGCACGCGAGGTCCGATGCGTGACGATGAGGACAGGCGCGAGATCGGCTTCGTGCCGGTACTGCCGCATCCGGTCGATCGAGATGCCAGCGTCGCCGAGGCACGTCGCCACCTGGGCCAGCGCACCCGGTTTGTCCAGGAGTGCCATCCGCAGGTAGAAGGCGGCCGGGGAAGAAGAAGTTGCCGCCGTCACCGCCACCAGCGAGGATGCCTGCTGTCCGAATGTCGACAGCCGGGTGCCGCGCGCGAGATCGAGGATGTCGGACATCACAGCGCTCGCTGTCGGTCCTTCGCCGGCGCCGGCGCCACGCAACACGATCTGTCCCGCTGCGTCTCCCTCAAGCACCACCATGTTCATCGCATCCTCGAGCTGCCCCAGCGGGCTAGTGTCGGGCACCAGGCAGGGCGACATGCGCGCCTCGAGCCCCCGCCCGGTCATCTGAGCCACACCGAGAAGCTTGATCCGAAACCCCATGTCGGCGGCCTGCTCGATATCCTCGATGCTGACGCGCTCAATGCCCTCGATCTCGATCGCGCCAAAGTCGACGCGCGTCCCGAACGCGATGGAGGCGAGCAGCGTCAGCTTGTGTCCCGCATCGATGCCGCCGACGTCGAGCGTCGGATCCGCTTCGAGGTAGCCGAGCGCCTGCGCCTCGGCGAAGACCTCGTCGTAACCGAGGCCGGACCGCTCCATCCGCGTCAGGATGTAGTTGCAGGTGCCGTTCATCACGCCCATGACGCGCACGATCTCGTTGCCGGCCAGCCCCTCGGTCAGGGCCTTGACGACGGGGATGCCGCCGGCGACCGCAGCCTCGAAACGCAGGACGGCGCCGTTCGCTTCCGCCGCTTCGGCGAGCTCCTGGCCGTGGAGCGCCAGCATCGCCTTGTTCGCCGTGACGACGTCGTGCCCAGCGGCGATTGCGGCATCGACGGACGCCTTGGCCGGGCCGTCCTCGCCCCCCATGAGCTCGACGAAGACGTCGATGTCGTCGCGCCGCGCGAGTGCGACCGGGTCGTCCTCCCAGTCGTAGGCCTGCAGCCGCACGCCCCGATCCTTGCCCCGCGACCGGGCGGAGACCGCCACGATCTCCACCGGCCGGCCGGCACGGCGCGCAAGAATATCGGCGTGGCGCTGCACGATGCGAACGACGCCCCGTCCTACGGTGCCCAGTCCGGCTAGGCCGAGCCTCAGGGGGTGAGACATGGTGGCGACTCCTGCGCTGGTCCGGCCGGGCGCTTATCCGATGCGTGCAGCCCCGTCCATCCGGACAGACAGCGTCAGCGCTGGCCAGCGGCCTCCATCGCGGCGCGAGTCTCGGGCTCGATCGCGTCGGCGGGCAGGGCGGCCGCGCGCCCTCGGAGCGCGGCGGCGCGCGCCTCGAGCGCCGCGTCGGCATCGGGGTCGGGTGCGGCCGTCTCCTCCGTCAGGCTGCCAAGCGGCACGAGCGGCGGCGGTGGCTCCATCTTGCCCGCGGGCGCCATGGCGAGTTCGGGATAGGAACACCCCGCAAGCAACAGAGAGAAGCACAGGGCGAGCCGCATGGTGGCGGGACGGTAGTCCGGCGTGCAGCAGGACCGCAAGCCGGCATCTCGACTCGCCCGCGCCCGCGGGATACGGCCCGGCCTCATGCCCGATCGTGCAGCAGTCATCGCCACTCTCGCTCCGTCCAAGATCCGGCGCTGGATTGCCATCGTCTTGATCGGCGCGCTCGGCGCGATCTGTATCTGCCTTGCGCTGCTGCGTCCGCCTGCAGATGCGCTATGGCTGGTGGTCCTTGGCGCGGTCGGCTTCGCTGCACTATGGTTGGCACGACGTCTTGCGGTCGCGACGCGCTCGCGCATCGAACTGACGGATGCCGGCCTGCATGACGCCGAGGGGCGCGTCCTCGCCCCGATCGGCAACATCGCTGGCGTCGAACGTGGCGCGTTCGCATTCAAGCCGTCGAACGGCTTCCTGGTCCGGTTGGACCGGCCAGCGTCGCGTGCGTGGCATCCGGGACTCTGGTGGCGCGTCGGGCGGCGGCTCGGCGTAGGTGGTGTCACGCCCAGCGCGCAGGGACGGCTGATGGCCGACGCGCTTGCCGCCATGCTTGCCGAGAGGGATCGCTCCAAAAGCCAGGGTTGAGGAACCGACTGGCCCTGCCGCGCCGTTTCGCTGATAGTGCAAGCGACGACGGCCCCAAGCGTAACCACAAGGGAGGCAGGGCATGGACGCCACCATCCACAACGAGCCGAGTTTCCGCCAATCGGTTGACATGATGTTCAACCACGCGATTGCGCTGACGGACATCTCGCCAGGGCTCGCAGAGAAGATCAGGGTCTGCAACTCGACCTACACGGTCCGGTTTGGAGTGCGGCTCAGGGGGGAGTTGCACACCTTTACTGGATATCGCTCGGTTCACTCGGAGCACATGGAGCCGGTCAAGGGCGGCATCCGATACGCCATGAGCGTCAACCAGGACGAGGTCGAAGCGCTGTCGGCGCTGATGACCTACAAGTGCGCCTTGGCCGAGGTGCCATACGGCGGTGCCAAGGGCGGCCTTCGCATCAATCCGCGAGACTGGGAAGAGCGGGAGCTCGAGCTGATCACGCGGCGCTTCGCCTACGAACTCGCCAAGCGCGACCTGATCAATCCGGCGCAGAACGTGCCTGCGCCCGACATGGGAACGGGCGAGCGCGAGATGGCCTGGATGGCAGATCAGTACGCGCGGATGAACACGACAGACATCAACGCGCGTGCGTGCGTCACCGGAAAGCCGCTCAACGCCGGCGGCATCGCTGGCCGGATCGAGGCGACGGGCAGGGGGGTCCAGTACGCGCTTCAGGAATTCTTCCGCCACCCTGCCGACGTCAAGGATGCCGGGCTGTCCGGCACGCTCAGCGAGAAGTCCGTCATCGTCCAGGGCCTCGGCAATGTCGGCTACCACGCCGCCAAGTTTCTCAGCGAGGAAGACGGCTGCCGCGTTATCGGAGTGATCGAGCGCGACGGCGCCGTGATGAACCCCGACGGCCTCGATGTCGACGCGCTGCAGGCGTGGATGCGCGAGAGTGGCGGAGTGAAGGATTTTCCGGGTTCAAGATATGTCGAGGACGGCCCCTCGGTCCTCGAGGAGGCGTGCGACATCCTCGTGCCCGCCGCGCTGGAGGGCGTGATCAACAAGGGCAACGCCGAACGGATCAAGGCACCACTCATCATCGAGGCGGCAAACGGACCCGTCACTGCTGGCGCCGACGAGATCCTGCGCGGCAAGGGCACCATCATCATTCCGGACATGTACGCGAACGCCGGCGGGGTGACTGTCAGCTATTTCGAGTGGGTCAAGAACCTGTCCCATATCCGGTTCGGCCGGATGCAGCGTCGGGCGGAGGAGCGGCGTCACCAGCTGCTCGTCGACGAACTCGAGCGCCTCTCATCGGATCGCGGTCTCGGCTGGCAGCTGTCGCCGGGTTTCAAGGAGGCCTACTTGCGGGGCGCCGACGAACTCGAGCTCGTCCGGTCCGGTCTCGATGACACGATGCGGACCGCCTACCAGTCGATTTCGGAGGTTCGGCGCGCGCGAAAGGACGTCACGGACCTTCGCACCGCCGCCTACCTCGTCGCGATCGATCGCGTGGCAGCGAGCTACCGCACCAAAGGCCTCTGATCCCGCGCCCACGCAGAGCCGCCTCGGGCTGCTTTTGCGCGACGGGTGTCTGACGCGAGAAGGCGAGCGGCAGGGTATGCCCGAATGCCTGCTGGTCGCCGTCTTCACTGCGATATCCGTCGCGTCATTGCCGTCCCGTGGCTCGCCGACGAATCTGTGAAGAGGACGAAATAACGTTGACAATGCAGGCTGCGTCGGCGGCTGCCAGCTCGACGCTTGAGCTTGGAACGGTGGGAAGGTCGCCGTTGAGATGGAGTTGTCCTCGGCGTCGACGCTCTCGCTAGGACCAGATTTCGAAGCCGGTCTGCGCCGGAGACCTCGCGTCCTCGGCCGAGACCTCCTCGACCGAAGCCAGGAACGGACCGTCCCGCAAGCTCTCGAGCATCCTCGCGACCTCGGCCTCCTCACCGCAGAGAAGAGCCGCGACGCTTCCATCCGGTTCGTTCCTGACCCAGCCTCGCAGACCAATCTCCTGCGCCCGCGATTGCGTCCAGGCGCGAAAACCGACGCCCTGCACACCTCCCGTCACCCTCACGCGCTTCGCTACTTCCGCCATTGCCGCACTCCTCCTTCGCCTTGATGGTAGGACCCGCGGCGGCCTCTTGCACCCGGTTCGCCGTTCGGCTCCACTTGCGGGTGCCGATGCGATACTCAGCACTCAGCCTCGTCGATCAGGCGATCCGCGGCCGACGCGCCTTGCGGCCCCTGTGGCGCAAGCCCGAGCCGCAACAAGCCTACGACATCGTCCTCGTCGGCGGCGGAGGACACGGGCTGTCGACCGCGTATCACCTCGTCTCCAAGTACGGTGCGCGGCGCGTCGCGGTCCTTGAGAAGGGCGCAATCGGATTGGGGAGCGTCGGCCGGAACACGACCATCGTGCGCGCGAACTACTTCATTCCGGGCAACTCGGAGTTCTACTCTCACTCACTGAAGCTCTGGGAGACGTTGGAGCGCGACCTCAACTTCAACGTGATGCATTCGCAGCGCGGGCTCATAAATCTCTTCCACTCCGACGGGCAGCGAGACGCTTTCGTACGTCGGGGGAACATGATGGCAGCGCAAGGTGACGACGCCATCCTTCTCGATCGTGACGGAGTGCGCGAAATGGTGCCCTGGCTCGCGTTCGACCACGCACGCTTTCCGATCTATGGCGGGCTCTACCACCCCCGAGGCGGAACGGCCCGGCACGACGCGGTCGCCTGGGGCTACGCGCGGGCAGCCGACGCGCGAGGTGTGGACATCATAGAGAATTGCGAGGTGACCGGCATCGATATCGAAGGCGGCTGCGTTACAGGCGTCCAGACGACCCGCGGCGCCATACGGGCGGCGAAGGTTGGGCTCGTCACCGCCGGACGCTCGAGCCAGACGGCCCAGATGGCGGGACTGACGCTGCCGATCGAAAGCCACGTCCTGCAGGCCTTCGTCACCGAGGGGCTGAAGCCGGTCCTCGACCACGTGATCTCGTTCGGCATGGGGCACTTCTACATCAGCCAGTCCGATAAGGGCGGCCTTGTTTTCGGCGGCGATCTCGACTTCTACGCAAGCTACGCCGCACGGGGAAACCTGCCGATGGCCGAGCACGTGATGGAGGCCGCCATGGCGCTGATGCCGCGTATCGGGCGAGCGCGCGTGCTGCGCTCGTGGGGCGGGATCATGGACATGACACCGGACGGCTCCCCGATCATCGATGCGACGCCGGTGGGGGGCCTCTACCTGAATGCCGGCTGGTGCTACGGCGGTTTCAAGGCAGTTCCCGGGTCGGGCGACTGCTTCGCCCACCTAATCGCACGCGGCGAACCACATCCGGCGGCGCGGCGCTATCGCTTGGACCGCTTCGCGTCGGGCCATCTCCTTGACGAGGAAGGGACGGGGAGCCAGCACAACCTGCATTGAGGGCGCTCCTGCGGGTGGCGACGCCCCGCGTACCTCGATCGGGGTTGCGGGCGGTGCGGGTCGTCGGGATAGTCGACGAACAAGTTCGGAGGTACGGCATCCGTATTCCATGCCCGATCTGTGGCGAGCGGGATTCTGAGGGAGTTCACCTACCTCGGCTCGGATGCCTATCTCGAGCGGCCGGACGATGCCGGCTGGACACCTGCCTGGGACACATATCTGCATCTCCGGAGCAATCCGGAGGGACCGGTCAGAGACCTCTGGTTCCACGAGGCTGGATGCGGCGCCTGGCTTCGGGTGGAACGCGACACCGGCACGCACGCCGTCGCCGGGGCAAGCCTCGCCATCTCGGCGCGGGACTGACGTCGGGATGAGACTCGACGATCGAGGTCTGCTCGACCGCTCGCGCGCCGTTCCGTTCGTTTTCGACGGCAAGTCCTACCAGGGCTTCCACGGAGACACTCTCGCCTCCGCGCTTTTGGCCGAAGGGGTCCGCCTCTTCGGCCGCTCCTTCAAGTACCATCGCCCGCGAGGCGTCTGGGGTGCGGGATCGGAAGAACCGAATGCCTTGGTCACCGTGGGCGCAGGTCCCCGGCGGACCCCGAACGTCCTGGCGACGATGCAGGAGCTGTGGCCGGGTCTGCCAGCCGTCAGCCAGAACCGCTGGCCGTCCCTCCGCCACGACGTCATGGCGGCCAACGACATCGTCTCGCCCCTCCTCGGAGCGGGGTTCTACTACAAGACCTTCATGTGGCCCCGAGGCGCCTGGGAACGCGTCTACGAGCCGCTGATCCGACGCGCCGCCGGACTCGGTTCCTTGCCGAGGCACGCGGTTGCGGGGCTGGGTGAGAAGGCTTTCGCCTTTTGTGACATCCTCGTCATCGGCGCCGGCCCCACCGGCCTCGCCGCGGCCTTGGCGGCGGGGCGCTCAGGAAAGGATGTCATCCTCGCGGACGAGCGCGACCGCCTGGGTGGCCGGCTGCTTCTTGAACGCGAGGATGTCGGCGGCGTACCGGCCCACATGTGGGTGAGCGAGGTCGAGGCCGAGCTTTCGGCCATGCCGAACGTCCGTCTGATGCGCCGAACCACCGTGACGGGCACGTACGACCGCGGAACATACGGAGCGCTGGAGCGCGTCGGATCGCACCTCCTGCCGGCACGCGACCGGCCGGTGGACTGCTTCTGGCGGATCGTTGCGCCCCGGGCCGTACTCGCCAGCGGCGCGATCGAGCGTGGCATCGCCTTCCCCGGAAATGACCGACCAGGCGTGATGTCGGCGGCTGCCGTTCGTGCCTACCTCAATCGATGGGGCGTCGCACCGGGCCGTCGGTTCGCCGTGTTCGGCTGCAACGATGACGTTTACCGAACGGCAGACGATCTTCGCGACGCCGGTCTCGACGTGTCCGCGATCGTCGACGCCCGCACTGACGGACCCTCTCGCAAGGACATCGAGATACGCCGCGGCGTCGTCTGCGGCACCCGAGGACGGCGCGGCCTTCGCTCGGTGCGCGTGCGTGCGAACGGCCGCGACAGCTGGATCGACGTCGACTGCCTCGCCGTGGCCGGCGGCTGGAACCCGGCGGTGCACCTCGCGTGCCACACCGGCGGCCGCCCGACGTGGAGCGATGACATCGCCGCATTCGTGCCCGGGCCGCACGTCCCCACCGGAATGCGCGTGGCCGGGGCTGCGCGTGGCGTCTTCGACACCGCAGGGTGCCTTGCGGACGGCGTGAGCGCTGCGAAGGATTTGGTCGGCGCGCCGCCGATGGAGCTGCCAGAGGCGCGGCACGGAGGCGGCTGGTCGATCGCACCACTCTGGCGGGTCGGGGGGAGGGGCCGCGCATTTCTCGACATGCAGAACGACGTGACCGCAAAGGACCTCGAGACGTCGGTTGCCGAAGGCATGACGGCTTCGGAGCATCTCAAGAGGTGGACGACGCAGGGCATGGCGACCGACCAGGGCCGTAGCTCGAACGTCACGGCACTCGGCGTGCTGTCGGAGGCCACCGCGCGGACGCTCGCGGATGCCGGCACAACGACCTTCCGTCCGCCATTCTGCCCGGTGCCGATATCGGCGATGGGGGCCGGAGCACGCGGAGAAGGCTTCGCGCCTGTTCGCCGGATTCCTTCCGAGGCGGCAGCGCGGGCGCGCGGGGCGCCCCTCGTCGAGGCGGGTCTTTGGCGCCGCCCTTCCTACTTCCCCGCCCCCGGAGAGGACTCCTGGAGAAAGTCCTGCAATCGTGAAGTCGCCTGGGTGCGGAACTTCGTCGGCGTCACCGACGTCTCGACCCTTGGCAAGATCGAGATCGGCGGTCCTGACGCCGGCGCTTTCCTCGACCTTGTCTATGCCGGTCGGATGTCCAGCCTGGCAGTGGGGCGCGTCAGGTACGGCATCATGCTGCGCGAGGACGGGCACGTGATGGATGATGGCACGTGCGCACGCCTCGAGGCCGACCGTTGGCTCGTCACGACGACGACGGCGGCGGCCGGACGGGTGATGCGCCACCTGCAGTTTGTCCACCAGTGCCTGCGCCCCGAGGTGGCGGTCAGGATGACCAGCGCGACGGACCAGTGGGCGCAGTTTGCGGTGGCCGGCCCGCGGGCGCGCGACCTGCTTCGCCTCGTCCTCGACGAGGTGCCGGACGTCGCGTTCATGGGCTGCGCCGCTGTCCGGATCAGCGAGGTTCCGGCACGGATCTTCCGAATCTCCTTTTCGGGAGAGCTGGGATTCGAGCTTGCCGTTCCAGCCCGCTGGGGCGACTCGCTATGGCGTGTCCTCGTGGCGCATGCCGAGGGGTTGGGCGGCGGGCCTTACGGCCTCGAAGCGCTCGAAGTCATGCGGGTCGAGAAGGGGTTCCTAACTCATCGCGAGATGGACGGCAGGACGACGGCCTTCGATCTTGGCCTGAAGGTTCGCGACGGCAGCATCGGCGCGGCGGCAGCCAAGCGACCGGGCCTGCACGGTCCCGAGCGCCGACAGCTGGTCGGGCTCATATCCGACCTGCAGATCCACGCCGGGGCCTTCCTGTTTCCGGTAGCCGCGCCATTCGAGGCCGAAAGGATGGAGGGCCATGTCACCGCGGGATGCTGGTCGCCGACCATCGGCCGCTGGCTTGGCCTTGGCCTCGTGCGGAATGGGCGCGCTCGCCACGGGGAGATTTTACAGATGGAGGATCGGATGCGCCGCGTACGCGCGGAGTGCATCCTCGGCCCCCCGTGCGCCTATGATCCGGAAGGCATGCGCATGCGAGACGCGCCATGAGGCTCTCTCCCCTGGACCCCTATGAGGCCGGGCCCTACGAGGTCGGCGCGTTTCGGCTAGAGGCGCTTGGTCTCGGCCAGATGACCGAGGTTCTGCCCATCGGCGGCGCTGACGTCGGGCAAGCCATGCAGGCGGCGATCGGCATCGGCTTCCCATCACCCGGAGAGAGCAGCGTCGCGGCAGACGTCCGCGTGCTCTGGTTCGGGCGCGACGCGGCGCTCGTCATCGGCGCGTCGGTCGAGATCGAAGGGGCGCTCTGCGTCGATCAATCGGACGGCTGGGCGGCGCTGGAGCTCGGCGGCAACGTGCGTGACGTACTCGCAAGGCTTTGCCCGCTGGACCTCCGCGACGAGAGCTTCCCGGTGGGCGCGACGGCGCGGACGCTGCTCAACCACGTTGCCGTAAGCCTGACGCGGATGGAGCGGGAACGCTGGCTTCTTCTCGCGCCAAGGTCGTACGCCGCCACCGTTCGGGACAAGCTTGAAAGAGCAGCCATCGCTGTCGCCGCGCGGTGAGGTGCGGCCTGGCCGCTGGACAGGCATCTGGTGGATCAGGATAGTCGGCCGATGAGTCTTCCCGGACGGATTTCTCGACGAGCTGCGAACTCGCCTCAGCATGGCTCAGGTGGCGGGCCGCAAGGTCGCGTGGGACATGCGCAGATCGAACCAGGCAAAGGGCGATCTATGGGCGCCGTGCCCCTTCCATCAGGAGAAGACCGCAAGCTTTCACGTCGACGATCGCAAGGGCTACTACTACTGCTTTGGCTGCCACGCGAAGGGCGACCCCATCTCCTTCGTGCGCGAGACGGAGAACGTGGGTTTCGTGGAGGCGGTGGAAATCCTCGCGCGGGAGGCCGGGATGACGGTCCCGCAGCGGGATCCTCAGGCGCAGCAAAAGGCGGACCGGCGCGGTCAGCTTGCTGACGTCATGGAACAGGCGGTCCGGCACTACCGCCTGCAGCTTCAGACGGCGGCTGCCGGCGCTGCACGGGAATATCTGGGACGTCGCGGGCTGGAATCGGAGGCGCTGGAGCGCTGGGAGGTGGGATTTGCGCCGGACTCCAGGCGCGGCATCATCGAGGCGCTGACGGCCCGCGGCATTGACGAGGTGCTGATCGTCGATGCCGGTCTGGCCGCGCAGGGAGATGGGCAGCCGTACGACCGGTTTCGAGGACGGATCATCTTTCCGATCCGGGACGCTCGACGGCGGGTGATCGCCCTCGGCGGTCGGGCAATGGACCCGGCGGCGCGGGCCAAGTACCTCAACTCGCCGCAGACGGAGATTTTCGACAAGGGCCGGAGCCTGTTCAATCATGGGCCGGCGCGGGAAGCGGCGGGGCGCGGCGAGCAGCTGATCGTGGCCGAGGGCTACATGGATGTCATCGCCCTCGTCGAGGCCGGCTTCGCAGCTACGGTGGCGCCGCTCGGCACAGCGATCACCGAGGAACAGCTGCGACTTCTGTGGCGCATCCACCCCGAACCCGTCATCGCGCTCGATGGCGACAGCTCGGGGCTGAAGGCAGCGATGCGCCTGATGGATCTCGGCGCTGCCTTTGGTAGCAGCGGGGCAGTCGCTTCGCTTTGCGCTGATGCCCGAGGGGCTCGACCCGGACGACGTGGTCCGCGGGAAGGGAGCCAAGGCGATGCGGCACATCGTCGAGACGGCCGACCCGATGGTCTCTCTGCTTTGGCGCCGGGAGACGGAGGGCAAGTCCTTCGACAGCCCGGAACGGCGCGCATCGCTCGACCGCGCGATCGGCCAAGCGGTCGGCCGGATTGCCGATCCGAGGCTGCGGACGCACTACGAGGACGAGCTCAAGCGGCTTAGGTGGAGCCTCTTCAATCCGCGGCGCGCGTCTCCTGTCAGCCGCCGCATGCCGTTCCCGAAGACTCGTGCGGAGCGAGAGCGACTGGCGGAGGCCGGACGGTTTGGACAGTCGGCCGAGCCGGCGGCTCGTGCGTCCGCTCTCGTCCGCGACGGCGACGCGGTGAACGACGCCATGCGGGAGGCGATGATCCTGGCGTCGCTGGTGCGGCACCCGTCCCTGATCGTGAGGTTCGAAGGCGAGCTCGAGCGCCTCGAGATGACGAGCGCGGAGCACGACAGGATCCGCGGCGTCCTGCTCGGCGCAGATCCCGATCGGTCCGACCTCACCCTCGACATCGAGCGGTTCGTGGGAACCGACGCCCTTGACCGCCTCCATGAGACGCCCCATGTGCGGCTTTCTCCCGGTGTCGGCAGCGATCCCGAGCTTGCAGCGATGTGCCTCGCCGAAGCGCTGGCCAAGTTGAGTGCCGCCCGCGGCGTCCGGCGCGAACTCGACGAAGCGCTTGGCAAGACGGACGTCGACGAGAACGACCTGTGGCGACTGAGCCATGCGGCTTCTGCGCTGTCGGGGAAGAGGAGGGGCGAGGTGGTCGAAACCGATTTCGAGCTCGCCCCAAACGGCGCGAAGGTTCGCCGCGACGAACGCGCCGCGCTCGACGCCCTGATCGAGTTCGATCGACTTCAAGGGCGGGAAGCGCGGCCGAAACTGAGGCGGCGGCCTCACTTTTCGAAACGGACGGGTTTTCCCGCCCGCGATTCGCACTAATGATTCGGTTTCACCGAATCACCCCGAGACGGAGTAGGAGCGGCGATGGCCCCGAAGGATACCGAGGACCGCAAGCAGGACGAGCAGGACAACGACACCGTCATGCTCGACGTCAGCCAGACCGCCGTGAAGAAGATGATCGCGGAGGCGCGGGAGCGGGGCTACATCACCTACGACCAGCTCAACCAGGTCCTGCCGCCCGAGCAGGTCTCGTCCGAGCAGATCGAGGATGTGATGTCGATGCTCAGCGAGATGGGCATCAACGTCATCGAGGACGACGAGGCTGAGGAGGACGACAAGGCCTCGACCGATGTGGTCGAGACGTCGAACTCGCGCGAGGTCGTCGTCGCATCCTCCGAGCAGGAGAAGCTCGACCGGACGGATGACCCGGTGCGGATGTACCTGCGCGAGATGGGATCCGTGGAGCTGCTGAGCCGCGAGGGCGAGATCGCCATCGCCAAGAGGATCGAGGCCGGGCGCAACACGATGATCGCGGGCCTCTGCGAGAGCCCGCTGACCTTCGGGGCGATTACGATCTGGCGCGACGAGCTTCTTGGAGAAGAGATCCTTCTGCGCGACGTCATCGATCTCGAGACGACATTCGGTCGCTCGATGGACGAGGAAGGCGAGGACGAGCAGCCCGTCGCCGAAGCCGTGAGCGAAGACAAGGCCGAGGAAGAGCAGGAGCCTGAGCTCGACGCGGACGGCAACCCGATCAAGCGCGAAGACGAGGAAGACGAGGATGATCAGGCGAATCTTGTCGCTCGCCGCGATGGAGTTGGCGCTGAAGCCGCGCGTCCTCGAAACGCTGGAGCGGATCGCCGGCGACTATGAGCGCCTCAGCGAGATGCAGGACCTTCGGATGTCGGCGACGCTGAACGAGGACGGCTCTTTCAGCCGGGCCGCCGAGGCCGAGTATCAGGAACTGAGAAGCGAGATCGTCGAACTCGTCAACGGCCTGCATCTTCACAACGCCCGGATCGAGGCGCTGGTCGACCAGCTCTACGGCATCAATCGGCACATCATGTCGATCGACAGCGCGATGGTGAAGCTCGCCGACCAGGCGCGCATCAACCGGCGCGAATTCGTCGAGGCCTATCGCGGCTACGAACTGGACCCGAACTGGGTCGAGCGGATGGCCGAGAAGCAGGGGCGTGGCTGGCAATCCTTCATCGAGCGGTCTTCACCGAAGGTCGAGGAATTGCGCGCCGAGATGGCCAAGATCGGCCAATATATCGGTGTGGATATCTCTGAATTCCGCCGCATCGTCCAACAGGTCCAGAAGGGCGAGAAGGAGGCCCGCCAGGCCAAGAAGGAGATGGTCGAGGCGAACCTGCGGCTGGTCATATCGATCGCCAAGAAGTACACGAACCGCGGCCTGCAATTCCTTGATCTCATTCAGGAAGGCAACATCGGCCTGATGAAGGCCGTGGACAAGTTCGAGTACCGGCGCGGCTACAAGTTCTCGACCTACGCGACGTGGTGGATCCGGCAGGCGATCACCCGCTCGATCGCCGACCAGGCGCGCACGATCCGCATCCCGGTGCACATGATCGAGACGATCAACAAGCTGGTCCGCACCGGTCGACAGATGCTGCACGAGATCGGCCGGGAGCCTACACCCGAGGAACTGGCCGAGAAGCTGCAGATGCCGCTCGAGAAGGTCCGCAAGGTGATGAAGATCGCCAAGGAACCGATCAGCCTCGAGACCCCGATCGGCGACGAGGAGGACAGTCAGCTCGGCGACTTCATCGAGGACAAGAACGCGGTCCTGCCGCTCGACAGCGCGATTCAGGAGAACCTAAAGGAGACGACGACGCGGGTTCTGGCAAGCCTCACGCCGCGCGAGGAGAGGGTGCTGAGGATGCGGTTCGGGATTGGAATGAACACCGACCATACGCTGGAGGAGGTCGGTCAGCAGTTTTCGGTTACGCGCGAACGGATTCGCCAGATCGAGGCAAAGGCGCTGCGAAAGCTCAAGCATCCCAGTCGGTCACGCAAGCTAAGATCGTTTCTGGACCAGTGATCCCGCCACGAGGAGCGGACCGTGCTTGGATCTGACGTATGCCCTCGATCTTCGGTCTCGTCCGCTTCTCGTACCTGACGCGCAAGAACGCGGGATTTCGGCAAGGCAAGGGCCTGCCTCTCGAGCGGCGGGCAGAGTTGTTGTTTGCGCCCAAGCGCATGGAACGGCGCTTTCGTCTGTTCACAACGTTCTGCCTGCCGTCGCTCGTCGCCCAGCCAAAGGAGCTGTTTTGCGGCGTGCTTCTCGGGTCGGACTTGATGCCGGAGCACCACAAGGCCCGTCTGAGGGAGTGCGTCTCCCGGCACGAGAACCTGGTCGTGGCGTTCGAGCCGCCGGGCGCGATGGGCGCCGCTTTCCAGCCCGTATTGTCCCGGCTCGCTGTCGACGGCCCGGTGAAGGCTACTTTCCGCCTCGACGACGACGATGCAGTCTCTACCGACTTCTCTGAGCAACTCGAGCGGTATCTCGCTCTGTCTTTTTCTGGTCAGATGGTATCGCTTTCCCGCGGGTTTGAGGCGTCGCGGCTTTTCGGCCGGCCGAGGCTCTGGCGCAAGGAGTGGGTGTTTGGTTCGGCGGGTTTGGCCCTCGTCAGCCGAGCCAACTCGACGGAGACGGTCTATTCGTGCGGGGATCACCTGAGGGTGTCGCAAGAGCGTCCTGTCATCGTCGACGGCCGGCGAGAGAGCTGGCTGATGACATCGCACGGCGGAAACGACTCTCGGCGCCAGATTCCGCTGCGCAAGCGCTACTCTTGGGCGGCCTCGCTGGACGTCTCACGGGCAGCGGCCGAACTGGAGGCGACGTTTCCGTTCCTTGCTGCAGTCGACTGGGCGGCCCTCTGACCTGAGGCCGAGCATTCGCGATTCCCTCAGTTGTCGAGGGCGGCAGTCCCCCCGGCGCTTTCGTTCAATGGGCGCACGTAGAGGTCCGTGACCAGACTGTAGAGCGCCACCGTGAGCGGCGCAGTGACGATGATCCCGGGTATGCCGAAGACAAGGCCAGTGGCCGCGAAGGCGAAGATCAGGAGTGCCGGCGGTACGTCTGCCGCCTCGCCCTCCAGCAGCGGCAGGACGATGTTCGATTCCAGCTGCTCCACGGCGAAATAGGCGAGAGCCGTCCAAAGTACCGTTGCCGGACTGATCGTGAGCGCCAGGAGCAGCCCGGGCACAGCCGCTGCGATCGGTCCTAGGATCGGAACGAAAGCGAAGAGGCCGGCGATCAGCCCGAGCGCAAACGGTGCCGGCAGCCCCAAGGCCCATGTTGCCAGACCAACGGCACACCCGATGACGGCCATGGAGGCCAGCTTGGCCCGTAGCCAAGCCTTCAGCAGGTGACCGGCATGATCCAGCGCATCACGTACCGGCGCCTGGCTGGCGGGCGGGATGAGGCGTACGGCGCCATCGCGATACAAGCCGGGGCGTATCGCCAGAAACACCCCGAGTGAAACGATGAGGACGACGCTTGTTGCGGCGCCGAGCATCATGCCGGACCACGCGGCGATCCGGGCGGCGATGTCGCTCAAGATCCCGCCGTTCATCATCGCGTCTTCCGGAAGCCAGCTGAGGAGACGGCTCTCAAGGTCGGCGAGAGACGACGGAAGGGCCGACAGCAGCGTCTGCCCCTGCAATTCTGCCTTGGGCCAGACGAACCAGCCGAACCCGGCGAAGAGAGCGGCGATTGCGACAACGGCTGCAAGGACCGCAAGCGGCCTCGGTAACCCGACTTCAGCGATGGGATCGGCGATGGATGTCAGCAGGACGGCGACGACAATCCCGCCGAAGAGCACGATAAGCGCAGTCCGTGTCTGCCAGGCGATGAAGGCCAAGGTGACGGCGGCCACGACGATCCCGACCCGCGCGACGAAGCCGTATCGCTCGTGTTTGAAACCCGGCTCGCTCCTCATGTCGTTCCCCCGGCTGTCACTGAAAGAAGCGATGAACGGCCGAACGTGTTCCGCTACGGCTCCCTCCAAGAGGGATAGCCTCTCGATAGCTCGTCAACCAAGAGGTCGGCGGGCCCACTTTCAAGGACTTCTTTACCGCTGGGAATGACGGCGCAATAATCGGCCACGTTGGCGCCCGGGTTGGCTCGGGCGGGCGGAGTAAAATCCCGCCATCTGTAAGTCTCTGGATCAAAATGATCCGGAGGCAGGAGGATGTAGGGCGTGGACCTGTATGGCCTGGTGCGGCGCATGGTGATGCGTGACGGTCTGAGTCACCGCGAGGCGGCACGACGGTTCGGGATCGACCGCGGGACGGTGGCGAAGATGGTGAAGCATCCGGTGCCGCCCGGATACCAGCGGACGACGCCGGTGCGTCGCCCGAAGCTCGCGGAGCATGTCGGTTTCATTGAACAGGTGCTGGACGCGGACGAGACGGCGCCGGCCAAGCAGCGTCACACGGCACGTCGGATCTTCGAGCGTCTGCGCGACGAGCGGGGTTTCGATGGAAGCTACTCGACGGTGCGCGACTACGTGCGTTCGCGCCGCCAGGTCCGGAAGGAGGTGTTCGTTCCGCTGGCGCACCCTCCCGGCCATGCTCAGGCGGATTTTGGCGAGGCCGTCGTTGTTCTCGGCGGCGTCGAGCAGAAGATCCGGTTCTTCGTCATGGACGCCATTGGGAGCGCCATTGGTCCGAGCGACAATGGCGACGCCGCAGAGCGATGCGATCTTCGTGAAAGCTTACCACGGGGAGACGGCCGAGGCCTTTTGCGACGGCCATGTCGAAGCCTTCGCCTTCTTCGGCGGCGTACCGCAGTCGATCCTGTACGATAATACCAAGCTCGCCGTGGCGCAGATCCTCGGTGACGGGACGCGCAGGCGCAGCCATCTCTTCGCCGCCCTGCAATCCCACTACCTTTTCGACGACCGCTATGGCCGGCCTGCGAAGGGGAACGAGTGAGCCATTGAAGGCGCCATTGATGGAGTGGATGGCTCCCGCTCCCGGCATCGGGATGTGCCACGGTGGGTGTTGTTGAACAGTCCACCGAAGGGAGCCATCCATGGAACAGCCTACCACCATCGGCATCGATCTGGCGAAGAGCATCTTCCAGGTGCACGGCGTGAGCGTAGATGGGCCCGTTGTGCTGCGTCGGCAGCTGCGCCGGGGCCAGGTTCTAACCTTCTTCTCGCGTCTCGATCCGTGCCTGATCGGGATGGAGGCTTGCTCCGGTGCGCATCATTGGGCGCGGGAGCTTTCGGCGCTCGGCCACGAGGTGCGGCTCATGCCGGCGGCATACGTGAAGCCGTATGTAAAGCGCGGCAAGACCGACAGGGCGGACGCGGAGGCGATTTGCGAAGCGGTGACGCGGCCGACGATGCGCTTCGTGCCGGTGAAGTCGGCGGAGGCTCAGGCGGCGCTGCTCGACCACAAGGCGCGGGACTTCCTCATCCGCCAGCAGACCCAGACCGTGAACACGATCCGTGCGCATCTCGCCGAGTTCGGGATCGTGGTGGCGAAGGGTATCCAGAATGTCGACCGGCTCCTTGCCGCTGCGGAGCAGACGCCCGAGGCCGCGCGACCCGCCCTCGACCTGCTGGCTGGCCAGCTCCGCGATCTGCGCGCCCGGATCGAGACGGTCACCGCGCGCATCGAAGCGGCGCAGAAGAGCGACCCGCTCGCCCGACGTCTCGCCACGATCCCCGGGCTCGGACCGATTGCCTCGAGCGCCTTCGCCGTCACCACGCCCGACGTCGCGGCGTTCCGCTCCGCGCGAGACTATTCCGCCTGGCTCGGGCTCACGCCGAAGCCCCATTCGAGCGGCGGCAAGGAGCGGCTCGGGCGGATCTCGAAGGCTGGAAACCGTTACCTGCGACGCCTGCTCTACCTCGGCGCCATGGCGCAGATCGCAGGCCGGCGCCGCGGACGACCCGGGACCGACTGGCTTTGGAAGATGCTGGAGAGAAAGCCTGTGAAGGTGGTGGCCATCGCCCTGGCCAACCGGATGGCGCGGGTCGTCTGGGCGCTCGTCAGGAGCGGCGAAAGCTACCGGGCAGCCCCGGTCTGACAGAACACGCCGGCGCAGACCGGCTCCGAGACGGTGAGGCGCGACGTGAGGTGATGGCGACAGGACGGCGAAACGGCAATCGGGACACCCTGTTCGAACCGAAGCACCTCCGAGTGCGTGCCATTGATCGGGACCCGAGCGCCGGCGGACTTCATCAGGGCGCGCAGCTGCCACGCTGCACATCAGACGCCGTACACATGGCCGCGACCGACCAGACCCAGCCACCGAACAGCGCCCTTGCCCCGCGGGAGCCATCCACACATGGTTCGAGCCCAATGGCGAACGGCGCCGTGGAGGGCATGATCGGCTTCGCCCGCCGGCCGTTCATGGTTCCGCTCCCGCGCGCCCGCGACATCGCCGAGCTGAACGCGATGCTGCGCGAGCGCAGCACGGCGCGACAGCAAGCGGTGCTCCGCGGTGAGAGCGAGACGATCGCCGCGCGCCTGGTGAAGGACCGGGCGGCGTTCACGGATTTGCCCGCGACGACGTTCGACGCCTGCGATCAGCGGTCGGGCCGGCTCTCGAGCCAGGCGCTCGTGCGCTATCGCAACAACGACTACTCGGTGCCGGTCGCCTACGCCCATCGTGAAGTCATCGTGAAGGGCTATGTCGGCGAGGTGGTGATCACCTCAGGCAGCGAAGAGATCGCGCGGCATCGCCGATCGTACGAGAGCGCCGACTTCGTCTTCGATCCGCTGCACTACCTGCCGCTCCTGGAGGAGAAGGGTGAGCCGTTGGAACGGTCGGCGCATGCGCCGACGGTCCGAGAGACAACGGCGAACGCCCTCGACCAGGCGGCGCCACTTCAGGGGTGGGAGCTGCCGCCGGAGTTCTCGACCCTGCGCCGGCTGCTGGAGGCCCGGCTGAGCTCGAAGAACCGCTGCGCTGCCGGCAAGAAAGTTCTTCACGGGTGTCTGTCATTTTTTATGCTCCCCGCCGTCGGTGTCATTTCGCGGTTTCGCTTGGCCGCAGATCGTGCTTCGGCGAAGGGACCGAAGCCCTTGAAGTCGGAGACACAGCTCGGTTCGTGCTCCGGGATCGAAGACGAAGAGCTCTTCTTCGGGATTGTTTTGTAGACCGGAACCGGCAGACCATGCCGCCAAACGTGGACCTGTGCGGCGCGCCAGAGCTTCGGTTTTGTCCGAAGGGGGACCGGGTCGGGAAAACTCGCGTCGGGCTTGGCGTGATCTCTACGGCGCGCTGATCGCGGTGACTCGCCAAGGAACTCGGCAAGGTCCTGCGCCGTCAGATGCGGCCGTTTCAATTCTTCCCATCTGCTCGGGGGCGGCGGAGCAAGCCGCTCCCCGCTCCAGATGGCAAACCAGGGATAGGCGCCGCGAACCCTGCGGACGCCGAGCTTCAGAGCCAGTTCGCGGGCGGCACGGTCTGAGCGCATCCGCCAATAGGCCCGGAGCTCGCTGGTCGTCGCGTCACCAGGTCCCGGAGATAGATCGGTCATGACGAGGTCTCCTTCCCGGAAGGAGATCGGACCGAGGCTGCTGACCCGGAAATCGCTCCCGCGACGGTCTCGGGTCGGGCCACCGGCGCACCGAAGATCCGCCTCGTTCCTGGCTGCCGAGGGCGCGAAGGTGCGGAGGGGAGTTGACCAAATCTTGCCCCCGACCGGTGCCGGCCCGTGCCTTTCAGTGCCGATTCAAGGGTTTGGGACCCCTGAACGCAGGAACACACTTGCGAGGAATTTCGCCTTGTATATCCTGTGCTTGCGCGGCTATACCCGTCGGCGGAGACGTGGCCGAGCGGTCGAAGGCGCTCCCCTGCTAAGGGAGTATACCCGAGAGGGTATCGTGGGTTCGAATCCCATCGTCTCCGCCACCTTCCCTTCCCATCAGTTCCCCAGAGCCATGAAAGCAAGGCGCATTCTGATCGTCGCCTTCTCATGTATTGCCATGCGATACCATATACGCGCACACTTCGGATGGGCCTAGAGATGGGCCGGTTCGGTCCCTCCTGCCGGCGTGTCCGTTTCTGGGATGGCACAGAGAAGATCAAGCGATGCGAACGGGGACAATTAACAGGCTGACGGCGCGCGGGGTGAAGGCGGCGACGGACGGGCTGCACGCCGATGGAGGTGGACTGTATCTTGCAGTCCACGGAGCACGGCGGCGATGGGTTTTCCGCTTCACTGCGACCGTCGAAGGCGTCCGAAAGAAGCGCGAAATGGGTCTCGGCAGCGCCGCCACGGTCAGCTTGGCGGTGGCCCGGGAAATGGCCGGAGAGGCGCGCGGGCTCGTCGCAAGCGGCAAAGACCCGATCGAGGAGCGCAGGCGTCAGGAGAGGGTGGAGCCGGCGCCGGCAGAGGGCGCACGTTTCGACGCGCCGACCTTCGCTGATGCCATGCGGGGCTACATCACCGCGCGCCAGCCCACCTGGTCGAATCGGAAGCACGCCGCGCAGTGGGCGTCGAGCCTCGAGCGCCATGCAGGTCCGCTGATGCGAGTGCCGGTCGACACCATCGAAACCGCCGAGGTTGCTGCCGTCCTGATGCCGATTTGGCTCGACTTGCCGGAGACCGCGAGCCGGGTCAGGCAGCGGATCGAGCGCATTCTTGGAGCGCAGATCGCGCTCGGCAACCGGCCGGCGCCGAACCCGGCGGCGCTCCGCGACAACCTCGAGCACGTGCTCCCTGACCACCGCAAGGTGCGCGAGATTCCGGCATCACGCCGCCGTCTCGGTTGCCGATGCGCCGGCGGCCTTTGCAAGCGTCTGGGAGCGGTGCGGCCGCGGCATCGGATATTCCGGGCTCGTCACGCTCGCCCTGACCGCGCTTCGCTCTGGCGAAGTGCGCACGTTCGAATGGGGCGACGTCGAGGGCGATACGATCATCATCCCGAAGGGCCGGATGAAGGCTCGTCGACCCCACCGGGTTCCCGTGACGCCAAACCTGGCTGAGCATCTCAATTCTCTGCCGCGATGGGCCGACAGCCTGCTCGTGCACCCCGGGCAGCATGGCCGGCCAATGTCCGACATGACGCTGGCAAAGGCGCTGAGCGGTGCCGGCTGGAAGGGTTCCACACCACACGGCTGGCGCAGCACCTTCTCGGACTGGGCCAACGGCGAAGGCTGGCCGCGGGAACTGATTGAGGACCAACTTGCGCATCAGGTCGGTTCAGACGTTGAGCGTGCCTACCGGCGTGGCGACTATCTCGAGCGGCGGCGTGAGATGATGCTTGCGTGGGAGGCGTATGTCACGGCCGACATCCGGAACCTCGCGGATGCGGCAGAGTGACCCCTGCCGACCTGCGCCTCTCGATTGATATCCTGCTCGAGAAGACAGCGGGGATTGTTTCGGGCTCAGGCGAATACAGTTTCGAAGAGTTGTTCGATGAAGAGATCGGTCCCGATCATCCGCACGCGACGCGCATGTACTTCGCCCGGGCAAAGAACTGGGCAGAGTATGCGGACGATAGCTTGAAACGAGGAGATCTCGACGAAGCCGAACTCGCCTACCATGCGGCTTATGAGTACCTGACTGACGCCGCGCTCGCCCTGGCGCGCCCCTCGGATCTCGTAGAACGCTCTCGGCCGGCAAAGCCGAGCGGGCAAAAACCCACTGTGGGCGAACTCCTGTACCTCAGGACGTCGCACGTCCTGGGCCGCGACGGCGATACCGTCGACGCTGCGACCGCGACCGCGATTGTAGAGGATGAGGCGCTGACGACCCGCCTCCAAGGCAAGTCCAAAGAGAGCCTTCGCGGCATGTACTACTATGCACGCCGCCGTCTGCGGCATGCAGACCAGGCCGGCGACCGATCCGGCAAATGCGCTTGACGAGAACCTGTTAGACTTTTCCCCGCGGTCTTTTTTCGAACAGCAGGGCCGTGCTTTCCCTCGATCTGAAAATGGATCGTGAGGAGTGCCGGTCACAATGGACCACGTAAAGTCGCCCGGTCAGCCAATCTGCGACGAACTCGGGCTTGACGTGCATGAGCGGAAGCACGCGCGCGGTGCACCGCGCCGGGGGGTGACACGACCGGATGACGGTGACAGGGGCTTCGCGGAAGGGCATGTCCGCATAGCGTGTTGGTAGACTTCGCTTAACTCCACTTCGGCCAATCTGCCGTGTCCCTGACACGGAGAATCTGATGAACCCAGTGGAGTTTGCGCGCTTCGTTGAAGCCATCGGCAGTCTCAGCGCGCGCCAGATCGAGGACGTCCAGGAGATCCTTGGAAGCCTCGGCCTGCGGATCGAGGCGCTTCGTCAGGTCGAGAGCCGGATCGAGACGGCGCCGGTGTGCGCTCAATGCGGATGTTCGCGCCTCGTTCGGTGGGGCCGCACCAAGAACGGCTTTCAGCGCTGGCGTTGCGACGCTTGCGGCGTGACCAGGTCCGCGACGACAGACACAGCGGTCGCTACGGTTCGGCAGCCTCACGCATTCCACGCCCTGATCAAGGAGATGTTCTCGGGACAGCCGTCCAGCTGCCGAAGAACCGCGGAACGCCTGGGAGTGAACAAGATGACCATCTGGCGCTGGCGTCATATGATCCTCAGAACGCTGGTCGGTGTCGGCGCTTCTGGGCTCTCCGGGATTATCGAGGCGGACGAGGCGTTTCAGCGCGAGAGCCGGAAGGCGTCCCGCGAATGGGTGCGCCACGAGCGCGACCCGGAGAACAATCCCGAACCGCCCCGGAGACGCTGGCGCGAGTTCGGGCGCGGTGGGCCGAAGATGGAACGCGGCCTCTCCAGATGGCAGATTCCGATCCTGACCGCCCTCGATCGTTCCGGACAGAGGCGAGCGCAGGTGATTGCGAACCTTCGAGACGCCACCATCGTCGGCGCGCTCGGCCGGCATATCGGACGCGACGCGGTGCTCTGCTCGGATGCCGCGTCCAGATACAGGAAGCTCGCGAGCGCCTGCGGCCTCGAGCACAAGGTCCTCAAGAACCGGCGCGGCGAGCGCGTTGTCGAACGCATCTTCCACATCCAGAACATTAACGCGCTCCACGGGCGCTACGAGGAGTTCATGAAGCTTTTCAGAGGGCCGGCCACCAAGTATCTTCCGCTCTACGTGGCGTGGTTTCTATCCTCGCTCGCAGATCAGCGGGTCAATGCCCCAGACCTCGTGTGGGATCGTCTGGTGGCGTGAGTTCTCACCAACACGATATGCGGACATGCCCAAGAAGAAAGCGCCGCCCGTGCCGGTCACGCCCGACCTAGTGCTCGATGCCCGCGGCTTCCTCATGGCCGACAAACTGGACCCGCTGCTCAGGCGGGCGACCGTGATCGAGGTTACTGGCCTGAGCAACTCGCAGATGTACCGGGAGATCAGGGACGGCCGTTTCCCGAGACCTCGCCAACTTACCACCGGCACGGTCGGCTGGTTGCTCAGCGACATTGCCGCCTGGATCAGGTCCCGACCGGAAGCCGAGGGGGTCTGACGCTATGAGCAATCCGTACACAGACAGACACTGCACGATGTGCCGTCCAACCCTGTTGGACCATCTCGAAGACCTGATCACCGACTACGACTACGACTACGACGACGACGACGACGACGACGAAGTCGAGGACGTGGCCTTCGCCATGGTCAAAGCGACGGCTCTGCTCGACCGCTGGTGGCACCGGTGGCGGCTGCAGGTCGCCGCCAGCCTGTGCCCAGACGAGACCGAGGATGCAGGCGAGACGGACCAGCAGTTGCCCGAGAGGCGCAGGCGGGCACCGTACCGGTACCAGACGCCAAGCATGCCGGGGCTGGGGCTGTGACTCCACCATTCCCTTCCGGCCCGTTCGACCTCGCCCTTGCGGACCCGCCGTGGCGTTTCCAGACCCGTTCGGACAAGGGCCGAGGCCGCTGTCCGGACGGACCGCTGGGTCACTACAGGACCATGAAGCTTGCGGAAATCGAGGCACTGCCGGTCGCCAAGATCATGGCTAAGGATTCCGTGCTGGCTCTGTGGGTATACGATCCACTGCTGCCCGGCTGCATCGACGCCATGGCGTCCTGGGGGTTCAACTACAAAACGGTCGCTTTCACCTGGGTGAAGTGCAAGCCCTCCGGCGCCGAACACATGACCGGCGGATACTACACCCGTGGCAATCCTGAGACCTGCCTTCTCGGAACGAGGGGAAGGGGACTGAGACGAGCGGATGCGGGCGTTCGGCAGCTGGTGGAGGCTCCGGTCGGCCGGCACTCGGCGAAGCCCGACGAGGTGTACCGGCGGATCGAACGGCTGTTCGGCGATGTCCGACGGGTCGAACTCTTCGCGCGCCAGGTACGCGTCGGCTGGACCATATGGGGAGACGAGGTTCCGGCAGCCAGAGGCAGTCTGCAACAGGCGACGCCTGACTAAGGATTACCCGCCAGGGCGCTGCGGGAAATGTCGATCGCTGGGACGGTCGACGGGTAAGAAATAGCGCCGCCGGCAAGTTTCCCGGTACGGAGGAGCCTAAGCATGGCCGCATCTGCTAACGACCTTGCCCGAGAGGCGATCCGCATCCTTGACGCACGCTTGTTTCCCATAAATGTCTACTGTGACAACGGCGGCAAGTGGCACAAAGTGCCTCTGACCCCGCACGGCCACCACGACGGCAACCGCGATCCGGACGCCTTCGAGCCTTGGCGCTGGGCCCGCGCCAATGCGGTCGGTATCTGCACCGGAAGCGGCCTTTATGTCCTCGATATCGATGACGCCAGCGGTGACGGGCCTCCCGCCCGCTGGCTGAAGGCTCGCGGCATCCATCCGACCGATCCGGGCGGTATCACCCGCGTGCATAAGACGCCGTCCGGCGGCTTCCACATGCTGTTCCGCACCGCCGAGCCGCACCTGGACCTCAGGACCCCGCACCAGCATCGTTCCTGGCCTCGACAGCAGGGGCTTTGGGGGCTGGGTGGCATTCGGCCCGATGTACCGCGTCGTTCATGACAGGCCGCTTGCCTTCCTCCCGCCGAAAGTCTGCGCCGAACTCCACGAGGGCGCCGAACGAGTGGCTGCACTTTACGGGCCGGATGTGATCGTGGAGCCCGACAAGCTTCCGCCGGCTGATCTGAAGGCATGGCTCGAGCTTGGCTTCAAGATCTTCAGGTTCAAGGCGCTTTGGACTGGCGTTCATGTCACTCGCAACGATGCCAGCCGCAGTGGCGCAGACGGGCACGTTGCGCTGCTTCTGGCCGAACTAGGTGCCCCGGAAGGCCCGAGCAAGCCGCACGCGCCATGTTATGGCGGACGGAAGTCAAATCCATCACAATTACAGTCACTTACCATCCGCCGCCTCCCCGGCCCATCCGTCGGCCCCACCGGAAGCCACCGTCAGGGTCGCTTCCCGAGTCGGCCGTGCCCGTGCTTGCTCCGAGTCAGAGAGGCCCGCGTGCTCCTGGAAGCGCGTGCATGGCCCGCGGGGGCTCACTCCTGCGAATTGTCGCCGGTATCGTCGTCGCCGTCGGTGGCATTCAGACGGTCGAGAAGGCGGCCCCATCGAGGGGCGTGGCCCATGCCGACCGGCGGCTGTGCCGCAGCCTCCTCCTTCAGCTGCTCGAGCTCCTCGCGCAGCCTGCCGAGTTCGACCATGCCGGCGAGGTTCGCGTGGCGACCGAGCGCCTCCTGAGTGGCCTTCAGCTCCTCGAAGGTCATGTCGCCGTCGATCGCCAGCAGAAGCGACTGCCGCGAGATCGTCTCGATGTCATCGAGCTTCTCCAGCGCCCCTGCAAGCGGTGTCAGGAGCCCCTTCGGCAGCCGTGTTCCGCGGACCTTGTGGAGATGTTCGATGAACCAGGTCGAAGTCTTGACGTCGCCGTCCGCGAGAGCCTGCTCGACGTTCTGGGTGGCCACTCCGAGCATGGCATCAAGGCGCGCGTTCACGGCATCCTCGATCTTCCGCTTCTTGCCGATGCGACCTGGCTTGCCGCCCTGTCGTGGCGCCGTTTTCGAAGTGAAGCAGGATTTCCGATATGGCCTCGTCACCGCTGTGCACCGCTACGTTCTCTCTGCGTCATCTCAAGTCCAGCCGTGGGTCCGGCGGAGAGAGCCTACGGCGGCACATTCTCTCCGAACGTATACCCCGGTCGACATGATTGCGTCAAAGCAGGTATCGCGCTCGGGCCAGCGCAGTCGAAGACGGCCCGAAGTGGTGTTTGATTAACATCCGTGACCGCCGCGGCGCCACGTGAAAAAACGGCCGATCGTCCAATGCGCCGCGACCTTAGAAGCGGGATCAGTTTGCCGCGACGCGCCCTACGACCTTCAGGTTATGAGCCTGTTACCGCACTAAACACAATTCCATTCAACAACAATCGCTTAGGGAGCAATCCTTTGATATAGTTGAAGCTCTTTCACTCGCTTCAGCCGCATCCAGCCGCACCTGCCTGCACAGAACATGAACAAAACGGCATAAGTCTGTTGCCCCTCCGTTGCCCCGACCATGCCGAACGAGAAGTGGGACGCGCGACTCCATGGCACTGACCTAGTAGGCTTCGGCGGAGCTAGCCCTGGGCTACCGTCAACGATCGTCAGATGCTCTGTATCGTGCGAAACCGACGTCGAGGGGCTTTGGCACGTTCTTAGGGTCCATGCTCTAATGCGCCGAGAAGGTTCAAGACCCGGTAGGACGGCCAATGCATTCTATGTTCCAGTTGCCTGCATGGCTGAGGACCCGGACACGGAAGCTCGGTCAGGATCCTCTCGCTTCCGAGGCTGGGACCTCTCCCGAAACGCCCGTCGATCGCGGCCGAGCGAGGGTGCGGCTGCCTGCGGCCGACAACATCACCCGCCCCGTCATAGACTTGGTGCGACCCCATCTCGCGACACGCGACTGCTTGATCGTCACCGGATATCACGACTTCCTTTCGTCGCTCGCCGTCATCCTCCGCGAGGTTCCGCTCCTTGCGCAGGCTCCGAACGATCGCACCGGGGGGGCGAGGTCGAAGATCCGGATCGCGTACGGGGTCGACACGGCCAGTGCCACGCGACTGCCGGGCCGCGGCCGCGGCCGCGCCGCCGGTGACGAGGCGCGGCGGTATTTCCTCGAGCGGCACGGTCTGGCAATCGAGGACACGCCCGATCTCATGGCTGTGGTAGCGATGGGCGCGATCGCTCGCGGGGAGATCGATCTCAGGGTCTTCGATGCGGCGAAGGCGAGCGATGTCCTTGGACTGTCGCAAGCCCGCCGCCTCCACGCCAAGGTGATCACTAGCCCGATCGGAGGCATCGCCGGCAGCGCGAACTTCTCCCGATCGGGCCTCTACCTCAACGTGGAGTATGACGATGACCTACGCGTTGACGCGGATGACGAGATGGTCCGCGCTGGTGCGAAAGGCCGGCAGGCGTTCAGCGAGACGATCTGGGACGTCTCGACAGACTGGAACCAAGAGGCGCTCGAGGTCCTCCGGCGTTTGCTTCGCCCAGTCTCGGCGGAGGACGCGGTAGCGCGAACCGTTGCGGAGCAGAAGGGCTTTCGCCCCTGGCGGATCGACCTCCTTGAGAACCCCGCCGCCGTCACCGGATATCCGCCGCTGCCGTACCAGGTCGACCTCATCTACGAGGCCGCCTCCATTGTCTACGAGCATGGCTTCGCCCTCGTGAGCGCGCCTGCGGGATCAGGGAAGACACAGGTTGGCATGCAGCTCGGCTACGTGCTCTCGGAGACCTTCCGCGGCGTCGTGGCGGGCGACGACACTGGCGGGATCCCGAGGGGCGGAGCCGTCGTGATAGCGCCACCGAAGGTGGTGAAAAACTGGTCGGTCGGATCGCGGCATCTGCGCGCCATTCCGAACACGAAGGTAGCCGTACGGGGGAGTGGGGATGCGAACGCGCGCGACAAGTTCCGCCGCGATCTTGAAGAGGCGGGCGTGATTCTCCTCGATGAGAGCCATACGGTGACACCTGCCTTCATCAATCCGTCGAACCGGTCCCTAGCAGTCGAGTTCGCGCCACCGGCGTGGGGCGTGTGTCTGTCGGCGACGCTCCTAGGGAACAACGACGTCGACTGGCTCACCCACCTCCAGGAGAAGCGGGCCTCGATCTTTATGTCCCCGGCCTACAACGCCGAGATGAAGTCGGTCTTCAAGTTAGAGGGCAAGGGAAGGAACGAGGACCCCATCTTCCTGGCAGAGCAAGCGTTAAACCCTCTCAAGGAAACCGAGACGGGCCTCAGCGACGAGACGCGGGCGAAGCTTGCGGAGATGCTGAGCCCCTTCCTCGCACACCGGCAGAGAAGTTGCATTGGTGAGCGGGACGGGAAGAGCACCACCCTGGGACGGTATCCTGCCATCACCTACCATGGCCGCCCGTCAGAGCTCTTGATCAGCGACGCCCAGGAGAAGGCGATCGAGCAGGTAGCAAGGCTCGCGAGCGATCTTGCTCCAGGCAAGCGGCTCACCTCGCGGGAAACGGGACGGTTCGGAACTCTGGCGGAGTTCCGGCACAACCAGAACTCGCTCTACGCGCGGAACCTGCTGAATATCGTTCGGGCGAGTTCGGAACTTGCGCTCTGGCAGATGGAGCATGGCGCGATCGGGCGAAATCTTCGGAATTTTGAGGTTGAGGATCGCGCACGCTCGAGGTCCGCACCCCGGCGCGAAGATCGCCAGGGAAATCTATTCGAAGATATGGTCGAGGAGATCGCCCCGGATACGCCAAAATGCGACGAGCTCACGAGACTATTGCGGACCTGCTCGATCCAGCGCCTCGATGGCAAGAGAATCAAGGCGGCGCGGAAGATTTAGGAGAAGCACGTGCGCATTCCGGAGCATTCGGTCAGCGGTTCCGGCGACATCCGGTCGGCCATTCCGACGCATCCGGTCACCGGGTCGCGTCGCCGCTGAGCTGGGTTTCGTCGTGTCAGCCACGGGCCTGCGCGTCAATCTCTGAGGCAGCGTCCGGCCCGGTCTTCTTCCGCATCGAAGGTCCGTCGAGGTCGAGCCGGTAGGCGTTGTGGACGAGGCGGTCGAGGATGGCGTCGGCGAAGGTCGGTTCGCCGACGACGTCGTGCCAGGCGTCGACGGGAAGCTGGCTGGTGATCAGCGTGGAGCCGGCGCCGTATCGGTCCTCGACGATCTCCATGAGGTCGCGCCGCTGACTGGCGGTGAGCCGGTCGGGACCCCAGTCATCAAGGATCAGCAAGTCCACCCTGACGAGACTGCGGAACAGCCGCGGGAACCGGCCATCGCCGTGCGCGAGCTCGAGCTCGGCGAAGAGCCGGGGCAGCCGCTTGTAGATGACGGTGCGGTCGTCGCGGCAGGCTTTCTGGCCGAGGGCGCTGGCGAGCCAGGTCTTGCCAACCCCGCAGGGGCCGGTGATCAGCAGGTTGCGCTTCTCGGCGATCCATCTGCCTGTCGCCAGCCTCTGGAACAGCGCCTTGTCGAGCTTGCGGGGCGTCCGGTAGTCGACGTCCTCGATGGCGGCGCCAGCCTGGCGCAGCTTCGCGGCGCGCATCCGGGTCTGGAAGCGCCTGGTGTTCCGGCTGGCGACCTCGCGATCGATGAGCAGGGCGAGCCATTCGGGGTGGGTAAGGTCGCCGGCCGCGTCCTGCGCCTGCAACTCGGTGAAGGCTTCGGCCATGCCGTCGAGCCGGAGGGCTCTCAGCTGGTCGAGCGTGGGATGGTCGAGCATCGTCTCTCCTTCAGTGGAAGTATCCGGCGCCGCGGATGTTGAGGTGAGTGATCGCTGGCCCGTCCGCGGCATCCTCGGGCCGCCGGCGATCGAGGTTGTTCCTGAGGATCGAGTTCACCGAGGTGTAGGAGCGTGCGCCGATCTCGAGCGCCCGCGTGCAGGCGGCCTCGAGCCTGTCGCGGCCATGGGTCCGGGCCAGGCGCAGGATGCCGAGGCAGGAGCGGAAGCCCTGCTCGGGATGGGTGCGCTCGCGCAGTATCACCTCGACCAGGGTCGACGTGCCGGGCCCGATCCCGGCGGCCTGACGCCGCAGCTTCTCCGGCGTCCAGTCGGCATGGCGCCGATGGCTCGACGGCATGTGGTCGCGCAGGGTGGTGTGCTGCCGGTTCGACGAGGTGCGGGCGTGCGCCGCGACCCGTGCGCCGCGGTGGAAGATCTCCACCGTCCTCGCGGTGATCCGCACCCAGACCTGCTCGCGCAGGAGCGCGTAGGGCACCGAGTAGTAATGCTTCTCGACCTCGACGTGGTAGTCGAGCCCGACGGCACGCTGCCGCCACTCGGCGTAGACGTATGGCACCTGCGGCAGCGGCTTCAGCGCCGGTCGCTCCAGCTCCTCGAAGAGCACGCGCCGGCTGGCGCCGAGGTGCCGGGTGACGCGGTGGTTGAGGCGGTCAAGCAGCTCGCGGATGGCCTCGTTGATCTCCGAGAGCGAGAAGAACCTGCGGTTCCTCAGCCGCGCGATGATCCAGCGCTCGGCGATCTGCACCGCAACCTCGACCTTTGCCTTGTCGCGCGGCTTGCGCGGCCGCGCCGGAACCACCGCGGTGTCGTAATGCGCGGCCATGTCGGCGTAGGTGCGGTTCACCGCCGGCTCGTAGAAGCAGGCCTTGGTGACGCCGGCCTTGAGGTTGTCCGAGACGATCTGGCCGGGCACGCCGCCGAAATAGGACAGCGCCCGGCAGTGCGCGCCGATCCAGTCGGAGAGCCCCTGCGTCCAGGTCGCCTCTGCGTAGGTGTAGTTCGAGGCGCCGAGCGCGGCGACGAAGAGCTGCGCCTCGCGGACCTCGCCGGTCGCGGGGTCGATCACCTCGAGCGTGGTGCCGGCGTAGTCGACGAACATCCGCTCGCCGGCGACATGGTGCTGGCGCATGGTCGGCGAGAGGCGCCGTTCCCAGCGGCGGTAGAGTTCGCAGAACCGGCTGTAGCCGTAGCCGTCGGGATGAACGGCGCGGTGCTCCTCCCAAAGGAGCGACAGCGTCACGCCCTTGCGCCGCAGCTCGCGGTGGACCGCAGCCCAGTCCGGCTGGGATCGCACGGCCCGCGTCTCGCCGCCGGTCGGATGGAACAGTCGGCGCTCCAACTCGGCATCCGTCAGCTCGGCAGGGAGCGGCCATGACAGCCCCGTCCGCTCCAGGCGCTTCACGTACTCGCTGGCTGTCGACTGGCTCACCCCGAGGCTCGCCGCGATCTTCCGCGTCGAGAACCCGCTGGCGCGCAGCCGCATCGCGTCCCTGATCTTCCGCATCGGCAATCTCTTCATCGGGCTCCCCGCACTCCATCAGGAGCGCGAGGCTACCCGCCGCAGGATCGCCCAGCAGCGCCGCTACCCGAGGTCCGGCAGGGTGACCGGATGCCCCGGAATCGGTGACCGGATCAGATCGGAATCACCGACCGGATGAAATCGGAACGCCTGACCGGATGGCCCCGGTGCGTGCAGAAGCACGACCGCGTCGTATTCCTTGCGGAGCGTGTGAACACGCTACAGCTCTTCGCCGAGCGCCTCGCGCAGGACGGCTCCGACCACCAGATCTATCTCGTTTCCGGCAACGTCTCGAAGAAATCAGATGATGTTGACGAGGAGAACATACTCAGGGCGCTCCTCGGGATCGACACGCCGTCCTACAAGGTCATCTCGAAGGGGGAGGATGTTGAGAGGTACTTTCGGGAGGACTCGAACAAGAGAGCCGAGGGCAAGGCATCACTCTTTATGACCTACCAGATGGCCGAGGGCATAAATCTCCAGAGCTGCGACACGCTTGTGGGACTCGGGATCACCTCGAACATCACCAACCTGATCCAAGGCCTCGGCAAAGTCGACCGCATCGACAGTCCGTTTCGCAGGGTTCACTACTACCTGGTCGATGTGCCGACTCCTGCCGTGGCATCAGACGAGAAGGCTACCCAGAGGCTTGAGAAGTTCCGGGCGCTCACCGCGCGGGAGAGGGTCGCCCGCGCCCCAAGCGTCAGCCGGGACACCGAAGAAATCTTTCGCGATACGATCGACTTCCTCGAGGAGAGGCGGTCGCTTCGAGACAAGAACTACCACGACCTTCTGTCGAGCATCCGTGAGACGATAGCCCCCGCCAGGTATCGTGAGATTGCCGCCCTCGACATCGAGGGCCTCTGGGGTGCAGAGCTCGCGATCCTGCCAGCCAGCCGTCGCATGACGATCCTGCACCTCAGGGGGGCCGACGGCGCGGGCTCTGGCCCCGGGCGGAGAATGGCACCGCCGCGCCTTCTGATGATCGATGACGACGGGCAGCTCGATAATAACCAGATCTCTTGTGCCCGCTTCCTAAGGCAGGCTTACGAGGAGACGGTTGCACGCGGACTGCACCGCGTCGCCCCGCAGATTGACGATCTCATGTCGGCAATTGAGCGCCTGGGTGAGCAGGTGGCGCACCTTAAGGAGTGGGATCTTCGCCCCGAACGCACCGAGTCGCTCCTGATCTCATTGTCTACTTTTCTCGCGCCCGCGCTGGGCCTCGACGCGCGCGTCGCCAATCTCGATCAGGAGCTCTTCGGAGATATCGGGCTCGATGGCATCGAAGTTCTCTGCGAGACATGGGCGCGCCATCTCGATCCATACTGGATCCGCGCCAAACAGGCGGTGCGCGAGAGCATCGTCCAAGACCGCGCGGCCGAATACATCTCGCTCGACGAGATCACGCAAGCGCTGGAGGATGACATGCTCGCAGCCGGAGCTCTCCGCGAGAGAATGCTGAAATCCTTCCAACTGGTCGCTGCATCGAGTTCCCAGGATTCACGCAGGGTAGCCGCTCGGATCGCGACGGCGATGGTCACGGTGTAGGAGCCGCTTCGCTGCCCAGCCCCCCGCTCATGGCAGCGCCCGCGCGCAAGCGCCCTTATGTTGCCGTTCGAAACTCGCTTCCGCGGCACTTGGTGCCTCTGATCAACCGTCCTGTTCTTCGAGAGATGCACAGCTCCGCCGCCGAAGGCACGTCGACACACCTGCGTTATCCGCGCGAGTTCCGATGGCGGGACGCGCGCCGATGGCTTGGGTGCAGCGCAGCGATGGTAGTGGTAGGAGTGGGCACAGCAGAACCAACCGCGGGACAGAGAATGGAAGTTCCTTGGAAGCACGAGCGGTGCATTCTGTGCCGAATGGAGTCGAGGCTGACGGAAGAGCACTTAATTCCGAGGAGTCTCGGCGGGATGCTCACCAGCCGGGTCCTCTGCAAGTCATGCAACGACGCGCTCGGGAAAAGCTTTGAGGCGAAAGCTCGGTTCGCACCGGAGTTGCGCAAGGCCGTAGCCACGCACCGCAAGGACCTACCAGCAGATTTTCTTGATTCCCTTGAGATTGGTACGGAGTACATCTCAGACTACGGCGGATTAAGCGCCAGGCAAAGGGTCCGAAAGGACGGCTCCCTGAGTGTAGTCAGATTGGACGACGGCTCTATCATCGTTCCTGAGGGGGAGACGCCCGCGAAACTCACCGAGATCATGCGCGGGCATGGCTCCGACCCTACCGAAATCGCTGAGGCGCTTCGGAACTGGGAGACTGCACCGCCAGACGAAATTCGTGATATTGGCGGAGGCAGAGTAGTACGAAAATGGGAGGATCACGCCGCCCAGCCTTCCTATACTGAGGCCCCGATCAATCCGCTAGTTCTGGTGAAGATTGCCTTCGAGTTCGTGGCACTTCTTGTTGGCGGCTCGATTTACGCAACGCATTCCGGAATCGACGCGACCCGGCAGGCCCTTCGGACAAATGATGAGGCGTTTGCCCGCTCCGCGGTCGCGATTCGCGTCGCGCGTCAGAGCGAGCCGCTTCACGGGATCGCCTTTATGGGCAATGATCCGGAGGCGCGCTTCCGCGTGAGGCTGTTCGGAACGTTGGATTACCACGTCGCTATCCCAAGTCTGAAGATCGCTCACCCCCGCTTCGTATACACGCACCTCCTCCGCACCGGAGAAGAAGTCGCGCAGGAGTTAACAGTGCAGGATGGTTCGCGGGCAGGCGGCGCCACATAGGAGCTTGATATGGTGAATGATTCGAAAAATGATGATCTGCGTATGCGGGGGGCGGCAGCGCGACAAGCCGCTAGCGGCAGACCGGAAATCGGGGTCCGCACTTTGGGTCCGCAGGTCCGCACCTGCCCCCGATCTCCGACACCAGCGCTACGCAGTGCGCTTATCCCGCAGGGCGAACGCCTGCTCCAGTGCACAGGGACTGTCGCGTATCTGCTTGCATAAACTGCAAGCGCGCGTATGTTGGAGGCTGGATGAACAGGAAGAATCGCAAGGTCCTTGCAGCCGTCTTCACAGACCCGGTCTCCGGCACGATCGAGTGGGCCGCCATCGAAGGTCTGCTCCTCGCCGCCGGCGCAAGGCTGATCGAGGGACGCGGATCCCGGGTGCGGTTCGAGAAGGATGGCGAGGTGGCCACCTTCCACCGCCCGCATCCGGCGAAGGAGGCGAAGAGGTATCAAGTGCGCGAGGCGCGCGACTTCCTGAGCAGGATTGGAGTGAGGCCATGACCAGCGCGATGAGCTACAAGGGCTATGCAGCACGCGTCGAGTACGACGATGACGACCAGATCTTCACGGGCCTGATTGCGGGCATTCGCGATTCGGTGAGCTTCCACGCCGACACCGTGAAAGGCCTGCAGGACGCTTTCCACGAGGCGGTCGACGACTACCTCGAGACCTGCGCCAAGCTCGGCAAGGACCCGCAGAAGGCCTATTCCGGCCAAGTCATGTTCCGGGTCGATCCCGAGGTTCACCGAAAGGCGGCGCTGGCCGCCGATCTGGCCGGGAAGAGCCTCAACCAGTGGGCCGAGGAAGTTCTGACCCGCGCCACGAAATAGGGAGACCCGCTCGCACTCCCACAGATGGGAAGCGTTCGGAGCCACGGTGGAGGATCCGTCCTCCTCACGAACCGACAGCGTGGCCGGCAATCATCCTGCGGCGACCTCGATCCACGTCGAGCCTCTATGCGAGGAGTTCACGCAGGCGTCGATGAAGGCCATGCCGAAGAGGCCGTCCGAGATGCCGGGAACGTTGACGCCCTTTTCCGGCGCGGTGCCCTCGCGGTGCGCCCGGATCGCGGCCGCGGCCTCGGCATAAAGATTGGCAAAGCCCTCGAGATAGCCCTCGGGATGGCCGCCGGGAATGCGGCTAAGCCGGTTCGCGGCTTCGCCGGCGCCGGGCCCGCCCCGAGTCAGCAGCCGCTTCGGCTCGCCATAGGGCGAGTGCCAGAGTTCGTTCGGCTGCTCCTGCTGCCAGTCGAGGCCGCCCTTGTCGCCATAGATGCGCAGGCGAAGGGCGTTCTCGTTGCCCGGCGCCACCTGGCTGCACCAGAGCATGCCGCGGGCGCCGCCCGCGAAGCGCAGGAGGACATTGGCGTTATCGTCGAGTCGCCGCCCGGAGACGAAGCTCTGCAGGTCGGCGCTGAGGCTTTCGAGCTCGAGCCCGGAAACGAACCGCGCGAGGTGGATCGCATGGGTGCCGATGTCGCCGGTCGCCCCGCCAGCGCCCGAGCGCGCCGGGTCGGTGCGCCAATCCGCCTGCTTCGCGTCGAGCGCTTCGGTCAGCCAGTCCTGCGCATATTCCACTTGAACCAGACGGACGCTGCCGATCTCGCCGGCGGCGACCATCGCCCGCGCCTGCCGCACCATCGGATAGGCGGTATAGTTGTGCGTCAGCACGAAGAGCGCATCCGAGTCCGTCACCGCAAGGCGGAACGCCGCGGCGTCGGCCAGGCTGGTCGTCAGCGGCTTGTCACAGATCACATGGATTCCCCGCTCGAGGAACGCGCGGGCCGCCGGCAGGTGCATGTGGTTCGGGGTGACGATGGCGACGGCCTCGATCCCGTCCGCGCGTTCCGCCTCGCTTTCGGCCATCAGTGCAAAATCGTCGTAGCTCCGGTCTTGCGTGAGGCCAAGTTCGGCCCCCGAGGCGCGCGCCTTCTCCGGCGTCGAGGAGAGCGCGCCCGCGACCAGCTGGAAATGCCCATCGAGCCGAGCCGCGAATCGGTGGACGCCGCCGATGAAGGCGCCCTGTCCGCCGCCGACCATGCCAAGCTGGATCGGCCCCTGGCGATCTCTGAACCGGCTCATGCGCTCAGCCCCAGGATCTTGAGGTTGGCCTCCGCGTGGGTGCCGCCGGCGGCGAAATTGTCGAAAGCCCGTTCGGTCACGCGGATGATGTGGTCGCGGACGAAGGCCGCGCCCTCGCGCGCGCCGTCCTCGGGGTGCTTCAGCGCACATTCCCACTCGACCACCGCCCAGCCGTCGAAGCCGTATTGGGTCAGCTTGGAGAAGACCTGACCGAAGTCGACCTGCCCGTCGCCCGGCGAGCGGAACCGGCCCGCCCGCTCGACCCAACCCTGGTAGCCGCCGTAGACGCCTTGGCGGCCGGTCGGGTTCAATTCGGCATCCTTGACGTGGAACATGCCGATGCGCTCGTGGTAGATGTCGATGTTCTGCAGATAGTCCAGCGCCTGAAGCACGTAGTGCGAGGGGTCGTAGAGCATCTTCGCCCGGCTGTGCCCATCGACGCGGTCGAGGAACATCTCGAAGGTGACGCCGTCGTGCAGGTCCTCGCCGGGATGGATCTCGAAGCAGATGTCGACGCCCATCGCGTCGGCGTGGTCGAGAATCGGGCGCCACCGCCGGGCGAGCTCCTCGAATGCGGTGTCGATCAAGCCCGGCGGGCGCTGCGGCCAGGGATAGATGTAGGGCCAAGCGAGAGCGCCGGAGAAAGCCGCCTGGGCCCCGAGGCCGAAGTTGCGCGAGGCGGTCAGCGCGAGCTTGACCTGCTCGGACGCCCATTCCTGCCGGCGCGCCGCGTCACCGCGCACGGACGGAGGAGCGAAGCCGTCGAAGAGCACATCATATGCCGGGTGCACTGCCACAAGCTGGCCCTGCATGTGGGTGGAGAGCTCGGTGATGCTGACACCGTTCTCCTTGGCCCGGCCTGCGATCTCGTCGCAATAGTCGCGCGAGGTCGCGGCACGCTCAAGATCGAAGAACCGCGTGACGCCGGCCGGGACCTGAACCCCGATGTAGCCGCACTCGGCGGCCCAGCGGGTGATGCCGTCCAACGAGTCGAACGGCGGCTCTTCGCCGGCAAACTGCGCCAGGAACAGCGCCGGGCCCTTGATCGTCTTCATCTCTGGTTCTCCCTTGACCCCTTATCGGCCGACGGCCGACCGCCTACTTGCGCGGCCGGCCTGACGCCGATCAATTCTTGTCTGCTGCCGGCGCGACGAATCGTGGTTCGCTGAGCATCCGCAGGTGGCGGATCTCCACCGGCCGGGCGAGCAGATCACCTTGGCGGTCGAAGAGCGGCTGAAGATGCGGCTGACTCATGTGTTCATCGAGGTCGGCTTGGCTGCGCCAGTTCTCGTAGAAGACGAAGACGTTGGGATCCTCGGCGTCCACGTGAAAGTCGTAGTTCAGGCAGCCGGGCTCGGCCCGCGTCGGCTCAACCTGCGCGGTCAGGATCCGCTGCAGCTCGTCGCGCGCCTCGGGACGCGCGACGAGGGTGCCGATGATCGTGGTGATTTCTGCCACGGGATCAGCTCCGCTTCTGGCTGAGCGCGACGGCGAGGATGATGATGCCGCCTCGTGCGATCAGCTGCTGGCTGAACTCGAGGCCCATCAGGATCAGGCCATTGTTGATCATGCCGATCATCATCGCGCCGACGATGGTCCCAATCACGGTGCCGTAGCCGCCAAAGAGGCTCGTGCCGCCCAGGACGGCGGCGGCGATCACCGACAGCTCGTCGCCCTCACCGAGCTGGAACCGACCCGACTGCAGACGCCCGGCGTAGAGCATGCCCGCCAGCGCCGCGGCCATCGACGAGATCACGAGGACACGAAACTTGATCGAACGGGTGTCGATGCCGGAGTAGCGCGCCGCCGTCTCGTTGCCGCCAGTGGCCAAGACGCGGCGGCCGAAAGTGGTGCGCTTCAACACGTAGTGCCCGATAACGCCGAGGATCAGCATCCAGATCAGCAGCACCGGGACCGGCCCGACTGAGCCGCCGCCGAAGAGCCAGGAGTAGCTCTGGTTGATAATTGGCACGGCGGCGGTGCCGGAGATCCACATCGCGACGCCGGTGGCGATGCCCATCATCGCGAGCGTCGTCAGAAACGACGGGATCCCGATTCGCGTGGTCAAAAGCCCGTTGAAGACGCCAACCGCGAGGCCGGTCGCCAAGCCCGCGACGATGCCGAAGGCGATGCCGCCGACGGCGATCGCCATGGCCGCGGTGACCGAGGCGAGGCCCGCGACCGCGCCGACCGAGAGGTCGATCTCGCCCGAGGACAGCACGAAGGTCATGGCGATCGCCATCACCGCGATCATCGCCGTCTGCCGGAAGATGTTGAGCAGGTTATTGGGGTTGAGGAACCCCTTGTCGCTCAGCGTCACCGCGAAGATCAGAAAGATTACGACGAAACCGATGTAGATGATGTTCTGGCGCCAGTTGGCGAGACCCAGACGGGAAAGGGCCGACGGCGACCCCGAGGTGTCACTGCTGGACATGGGCATCTCCCTGAACCTTCAGGGCCTCCTGGATGTGGAATTGCAGTTTCTGCTCGGCTGCCTGCAGCTGGTGCATTGTGTCGTCGGCCGGCAGGCTCGGGTCGTCGAGGTCGTGCCGGTCGTAGCTGCCGGCGGTGCGCCCGTCCGACATCACGATGATCCGGTCGCAGGCGGTCAGCAGCTCGGAGAGCTCGGACGAGATCATCAGGATCGCCTTGCCCGACGCGGCGAGCTCGCGGACGAGCCGGATGATTTCGGACTTCGAGCCGATGTCGATGCCGGCGGTCGGCTCGTCGAGCACCAGGATGTCGGGGTCGGCGGCGAGCCACTTGCCGATCACGACCTTCTGCTGGTTGCCGCCGGAGAGGGTCGAGACGGCATGGTCGCGCGAGGCAGTCTTGATCGCAAGGCGCTCGATCTGGGCATCGGTGACCTCGCGCACACGTTTGCTGTCGACGACCGTGTTTGACGCGACCTTGTCGAGCACCGAGAGCGTGATGTTCGACGCCACGGAATGCGAGGCGATGATCCCTTGCGTCGCCCGCGCCTCCGGCACCAGAACGACGCCGGCGTCGATCGCGTCGCGCGGCTTGGTGATGGCGAGCGGGCTGCCCTTCACCTTGATCTCGCCTTTCACGCAGGGCTCGATCCCGGCGACTACCCGGGCCAGCGCCGAGCGCCCCGAACCGAGTAGGCCCGCGAGACCTAGGACCTCGCCGCGATGGAGCGTCAGGCTGACGTCCTCAGGCTTATGCACGCCGCTCACGCCGCGAAGCTCGAGCAGCGGCTCGCCAATTGTGGCCTTCTCGCGGGCGACGTCGGAGAGGCCGCGCGAGCGCTTGCCGACGATGTGCTCGATCATCGTGTCGATCGGCAGCTCGCTGAGCGGCGCGGTGATCACGTGCCGCCCGTCGCGCAGGATCGTGGCGCGGTCGGCGATCCGCGCGATCTCGTCCATCCGGTGCGAGACGTAGATGATTGCCACGCCCTGCGCCTTGAGCTTGCGCAGGAACGTGAACAGCCGGTCGACGTCCGAGACCGCAAGCGCCGTCGAGGGCTCGTCGAGCACCAGAACACGGGCGTCCTGGCTGATCGCCTTGGCGATTTCGGTCAGCTGCTTCTGGCCGGCGCCGAGATCGGCGACCAGCGCCCGCGGGTTCACGTTGACTTCGAGCATGTCGAAGAGCTCCTTCGCCTTTCGCTCGGCGGTGCGGTCGTCGATCAGGCCGAAGCCGCCCTTCGCCTCCCGCGTGAGGAACACGTTCTGCGCCACCGTCAGAGACGGGATTAGGCTCATCTCTTGGAAGATCATCGCAACGCCGGCATCGCGCGAGGCTTCGGGCGACATCTGCTCGATGCGCTTGCCGCAGATCTCGATGGTGCCGCTGTCCGGGACGTGGACGCCGTTCAGCACCTTGAGGATCGTCGACTTGCCGGCGCCGTTGCCGCCGAGGAGTGCGTGGATCTCGCCCGCCTCGACCTGGAAGTCGACGCCCTCTAGCGCCTTCACGCCGCCGAAATGCTTGGAGATCCCGTGCATGTCGACGGCATGGGTGACGCCGCCGCTCATGGCGCCACGCGGGTCCACTGGCCCGTCTCCCCCGACTTCAGCAGCGCGTCGGCGACGAGCTCGGTGCGGTATCCGTCGGCGAAGTTTGGCGACGGCTGCTCGCCGGTCTGGATCGCCCTGAAGAAGTCGTAACACTCGACGATCTTGGTCTCGGAATAACCGATGCCGAGCGCCGGAATCGGCCAGAGACCATGGCCATAGGGATGCGCCGGGCCTGTGTAGACGGTGCGGAAGCCGCGGGCATCAGCCGGGTCGTCGGCGAACATCACCTGCAGCTCGTCGCGGCGCTCGTAGTTGAAGTAGATCGAGCCCTTGGTGCCGTGGATCTCGAAGGTGATGTAGTTGTTGCGGCCGTAGCCGTTGCGCGTCGCCTCGAGCGAGCCTATCGCGCCGTTCTCGAACTTCAGCAGCGTCACGACCTCGTCGTCGACGTCGACCTCGCCGCGCTCCGCCCCTGCATTCTTCTCGGAGGCGCCGAGCTTGTCGACGCCACCAGACTGGACTGGGCGCGTCTTGATATAGGTCGGGGTCATCGCGCTGACGTCGGAGATGTGGCCGACGAGGTAGTGCGCCATGTCGACGACATGGGTGCCGATGTCGCCGACCGCCCCCGATCCGGCAATCTTCTTCTGGAAGCGCCACGAGAGTGGGCCGTCGGGGTCGGCCGACCAGTCCTGCAGGTAGGTGCCGCGGAAGTTGCGGATCTCGCCGATGCGGCCCTCGTCGATGTACTTCTTGGCGAGCGCCACGGCGGGCGTGCGGCGGTAGTTGAAGGCGACCATGTGGATGATGCCGGCCTTCTCGACCGCGTCGAGCATGGTCTTGGCTTCCTCGCCGCCGCGGGCGAGCGGCTTTTCGCAGATGATATGCTTGCCGGCCTCAGCCGCGGCGATGGCGATCTCGGCGTGCACGTTGTTCGGCGTGCAGATGTCGACGACGTCGATGTCGTCGCGGGTTACGGTGCTCTTCCAGTCGGTCGAGGCCTCGTCGAAGCCGAACCGCGCCTTCGCGTCGGTGGCGGCCTCGTCGGTCACGTCGACGACGACCTTGCGGTGCGGGATCGCGGGCGCCGGCCAGAAGAACATCGGCATCGCGGCGTAGGCCATGGCGTGGGCCTTGCCCATGAAGCCGCCGCCGATCATCGCGACGTTGAGCGTCTTGGTCATGTCTTGCTCCGGGGTAGGGGCGACCAGGGCGGTCGCCCGAGGGGCGCCGCGGAGGCCGCGAGAGTTCGTAGGTGTTAAAGGAATGGGCCGGCCGCCGCGGCCGCCGGCCCGAGGCCCCTCAGTTCATGCTGGCCTGGATGTTCTGCGTCGGCTCAGAACGGTAGACGGTCTCCCAGGCCTCAAGGAGGTTGTCCTTGGTGACGGGCAGCGCAGGCAGTGCGACGAAGGCCGGAGCCTCCTTGCCGAGGAGCGCATAGCCGGCGAGCGTCGCCTCGGTGACGCCCTGGTCGAACGGCCGCTGCGCGCCGAGGCCCTTGATCTGACCACCCTGAGCCATGTTGATCGCGACATTCTCGCCGAGGTCGATCGTTGTGATCACCAGATCGTTCCGCCCGGCGAAGCGGGCCGCCGAGACGACGCCCTCGGCCGGCACGTCCCAGACCGCCCAGATGCCTTCGAGGCCGGGGTTCGAGATCAGCATCGCCGATGCGGCCTTCTCTGCGTCGCCGGTGAAGTCCGGACCGCCGATACCCTGCTCGGCGACGATCTCGATGTCCGGGTACTCGTTCTCGATCGTCGTCTTGAAGGCATCGTAGCGCTGGCGCGTCACGAAGAAGTCGGCGGCGTGATAGACGAGGCCGATCTCGCCCTCGCCCTCGAGCGCCTTGGCCATCAGGTGGGCTGAGGCAACGCCGTTGCCGTAGTTGTCTGCCGAGACAGAGGAGACGTAGTCCTCGCCCGCGGTGAAGCCTGCCGGTACGTTGTCCATGAACACCAGGTGCGCGCCGGCATCCGCGGCCGCCTTGTAGGCCGAGGCGGTCGCCGCCGGATCGGTGGGAATGGAGACGATGACATCGGGGCTCTGCGCCATGATTGTCTCGAGGTCGGCGACCTGCTTCTCCGGCTTGAAGCCGGCGTCCGTGACGGCGATCACCTCGATCCCCATCTCCTCGAACTGGTGCTGCAGGCCGGCGATCTGCGCCTGGCTCCAGTCGTTGCCGCCGTAGTGCATGACGATGGCCGCGGTGGCGTCCATCTCGGCGATCTGCGCAAGTTCGTCCTCGCTCAGCGTGACCTCGCTGGCCGGTGTCGGCTCCTCGCCGTTGGGGCCCTTGGACAGGACCTGCGTTTGCAGCTCGGCGAGTGCGGCATCCTGCGCCGCGGCAGGCGCGGCAAGCGCGACGGAGGCAAGGAGCGCCGCCGTGGCTCTCCGGGTGATCGAAGTCGGGGTCGTCATGTTGGGTCTCCTCCCAGGAGCGGGCGCTCGGCCCGCGGTCAAGTCGTCAGGCTTTTTCGAGGTATGCCTTGCTCAGCTCAGCGCCGCCGCGCGGGTCGTTCCAGGCGTCGAGCTCCACCGTCACCCAGCCGTCGAAGCCGATGTCGCGAAGCGCCTGGACGATCGGCGCGCTGTCGAGATCGCCGCGGTCGAGCGGCGTGAAGGCGAAGGGCTCGCGCTTCAGGCCCTTGAGGTGGACGTAGGAGATCCGCTCGGCATGCTCGCGGATCATCTCGGCCGGATCGCCACCGGCGGCCGCCAGGTGAGCGGTGTCGGGACAGAAGTGGATCGAGGTCTCGGCGAAGACCCGGCGCACCTCGTTTGGCCCCTCGACGATCGTCGACAAGTGCGGATGGTAGTGCGCCGCCAGCCCGCGCTCGCGGGCCAGATCGGCGACCTTCTCCAGCGCCGCGCCGAGCTTGCTGTAGTCTTCGTCGCGGGTTCCGTCGAACCGCTTGGCCCCGCCGCCGACGACGAAGTGCGGCGCACCGAGCTCCGCGGTGCGGTCGGCCGTCCGACAGATCCGGTCCATCTCCTCGGCGAGGATGTCATCGAAGATGAAGTTCGCGCCGGAATACGCGGCCACCAGCGAAAGGCCGTTGTCCTCGAGCAGCTTGCGGAAGTCTGCGGCGGACTGATCGAGCAGGTTGCCGTCGAATACCTCGACGCCCTGGTAGCCCGCGGCCGCGATGTCGGCGAACGCGGCCGCCATGTCGCCGAAGGTGCGGTAGGTCAGCTCGGTAATCGAGGTGACGCCGACGGCGTTGCCGCCCAACGGGCCCCAGCAATTCGCCTGATAGCCCAGCTTCCAATCCGCCATTGTTCTACCTCCGTGTTCACAAATGGCGCGCTTTCTGTGCGGCCATCGCAGCCAAGCGCCCATAAATGCAGCATTCCAGGGGCTTAACGCTTCTTAAGCAGGGAAGTCAACATCTAATCTGCATATGAGCCGATTCTTTTGCTGTTTACCTGCTAAAGAAAGACGTTGCCATGCATTAGCGGGTCAGGATAGGGAGGAGCGATGGACAATCTGCGCCTGGAAGCCAGCTCCATGCCGCGAATCAGCGCTGACCTCAGACGCCGGGGACCGCGTCCGTGGCGGCTGCCGTCGTGGTCTGTCCGATGAGCAGGGCGGCCGACCCTCGCGGCAGCGGACCAGCGAAAGGCAGACAGCGGAACGCCGAGGCAGCCGCGCGGAGCCTCGCGACCGTCCTCGACCTGGTCCGAACTGGGCAGGCCGCGACTCGTCAGGAGATCGAGCGGGCAAGCGAGCTTGGACGTGCCATCGTCGCGGACCGTCTCGGCACGCTGCTCGAGCTCGGGCTCGTCGACGAGAGCGAGCTCGGCGCGGCGACCGGTGGACGGGCGCCCCGCCTCGTGCGGTTCGAGAAGGATGCCGCACGGATCTTGGTCGCGACGCTAGACCAGACCGCCATCGGCGTCGCGCTTGCCGACCTCTCCGGAAACCTGCTGATCGAACATCATGAAGCGATCGACCTCGCGGATCCGCCCGACGCAACCGTGGATCGGCTGGCGGCCCTATTCGACTGGCTCCTCGAAAAGGATCAGCACAGCCGTCCGGTCTGGGGCATTGGCATCTCGATGCCGGGGCCGGTGCAAGCGCCTCCCGGGAAACGATACCTCTCGTCGACGCCCCCTCTCCTTCCCGGATGGGAGGGCTATCCCTTCGTCGAGACTTCTGCTCGCCCGGTTCGGCGCTCCGGTCTGGCTGCGGAGCAGCGTCGAAACCATGGCGGTGGGCGAACTGGCCGAGGGATCGGCGAACCGCTCGACGGAGATGCTCTTCATCAAGGTCGGCAAGCGCATCGGCGCGGGTCTCGTACTTCACGGGCGGCTCTATCGCGGGGCAGACGGTGCGGCCGGGCTGATCGGACAGCTTCCCGTCGAGCTGGGCGGCCGTCGAGGATCGCTCGACGCCCTTGCCGGCAGCGACAACATCGCCAGAGAGGGTCACGCCGCGGCCGAAGACGGGCGCAGTCCCGCGCTTTCGGACATCCTGCACCGGGCCGGCGAGGTCACGGCGATCGACGTCGGACAGGCTGCCCAGATGGGCGACCCGATCTCGATGGAGATCATGTCGCAGAGCGGCCGGATGATCGGCCACGTGGTGGCCAGCCTGACCAGCCTTCTGAACCCGTCGCTGATCGTGCTGAGCGGCTCGATCGCGCAGACGAACGACATCCTGCTCGCCGCGGTGCGGGAGGCGGTCTATCGCGAATCCCACCCCCTTGTGACGCGCGACCTGCGCATCGGAGCGTCGCAGTTGGGGAGCTCCGCGGGCCTCCTCGGCGCCGCCTTGGTGGTGGCCGAGGAACTTTTCGACCCCGAAGCGCTCCGTAGCTGGGTCATCCGTAGTACGCCGATCGAGTCGCCGGACTTCGCCAAGAGTCTCGCTCATGCCAGAAAGGTCCTCGGTGATGGCCGGATCCGCGATCAGCGCGACGTCCGGACGCGGACCTGACTCGAATGCCCGAGACGAGAGGACGCATGTCGATCACCGGACTGGGCCCGCACGGCGAGCGCGCCGCACCGCCAAGCCGCGTCACGCTCAGCGACGCGGACGTGGCAGCGGCCCGCGAACGACGGTTCACGGTGGCCGTCGTGCTGCATACAGGAGAGAGCGACTGGTCGCGGCAGCAGCTTGCGGGCGTCACCGGCGTGCTCGGCAGCAGCGGAATCGTCGTCGCCGAGGTGGTCGACTGCGGGTTCGATGCCGCGGCGCAGATCGAGGCGCTCGACCGGCTCAGCAGTGCACCGGTCGACGCGGTCATCTCGATGCCCGTCGCCAACGCGGCCGTGGCCGATGCGCACCGGCTGGTCTCGAAAGCCGGCAAGAAGCTCCTTTTGCTCGACAACGTGCCGACCGGTCTTCTGCCCGGCCGGCACTATGCCTCGCTCGTCTCGGCGGACAATTTCGGCCTCGGCTTGATTGCGGCCGAACTGCTCTGCGCCGAGGTCGGCGAGGCGGCCGAGATCACGCTGCTGACCTATGGCGTCGACTTCTACGCCACGAACGAACGCGACATCGCCTTCAGCCGCTGGATCAGGACCCACCGTCCCGACCTCACGCTACGGACGGTCCGGTTCCCGTCGCTGGAGGCCGTGGGCGAGACCACCCGGCAACTGCTTCACGAACGCCCGTCGCTCGGCGGTATGTTCGTTGTCTGGGACACGCCGGCGATGGCGGCGCTTGCGGTCCTCGAAGCCGAGGGCCGCGCGATGCCTGTCACCACAGTCGACCTCGGACGCGAGGCCGCAATGTCCCTCGCCGCCGGCGGACCGATCAGGGGGATCGCTGCACAGCAGCCCTACCTGCAGGGCGTGTCCGTGGCGCAGGCGGGTGTCCTCGCGATGCTGGATCGCCCGGTTCCGCCTTGGGTCGCACTCCCTGGCCTCGCGGTCACGCGCAACAACGTAGCTGAAAGCTACCAGAGGGTCTGGAGCGCCCCCGCGCCACCGGAGCTCATGAGACGGCTCGAGTTCGAACTGAGCGGCGCGGGCATCGACGTCAATTCAACGGTTTCAACAGCTTAGGAACGGTCTGTCAGAGGTGATACGCGCGCAAGACGACACTCTCACGGGAGGAGCGCTTGCCGGAGATCAGGCGATGCGCCAGCGGCGGTCCTGACCTTGCGGCTTGTCGCTTACCACCTCGAGGCCGAGCTTCTTCTTGACCGAGGCCGCGAGCGCGCCTCGGACCGTGTGCTGCTGCCAGCCGGTGGCCTCGGTCATCTCCGCCATCGTGGCGCCCTCCGGCTGCCGCAGGAGCTCGACGAGCGTCGCGAGCTTGGTGCCCTCGCGCGTCGACCGCGGGCCGGCGCTGTCGGCCGCCGTGTCGGCGCGCTCGGTGGCGGCGGCGTCCTTGGCCGGGGCCGCGTCGCCCGGCGCCTGGTCGGCCGCATCGGGGGCGCTGTCGCCGGTCTCGACACCGATCGCCTCGATACCGGCGCGGGTGATCATACGCGTGACCGCCAAGAACTTCCTTTAGATCGGTCGCTGTTTCGCCTCATTGCGAGCTGTGCGCCTCATCAATGATCACCGCACACTGGCGGGATGTGAGGACGCCCGCCTCGGTCTCGCCTCGCTCCTCCGCCATCTTGGCGAGCTGGCGCGAAACAAAGGGGAACTTCTGCAATGTGGTGATGATGATCGGGACCGCGCTTTCCAGCGCTTCTGCCAGCTGGCGCGAGTTTTCATCGATCTTTTGCACGACGCCGTGCTTGTGTTCGAATTGATAGATCGTGTCTTAAAGCTGCTTGTCCAGCACCACGCGATCGGTGATTACAATTACGCTGTCAAAGACACGACTATTCTTGTGGTCATGTAGGGAAGCCAGCCGGTGCGTGAGCCAGCCGATAGTGTTGCTCTTGCCGCTGCCAGCCGAGTGCTCGACCAGATAGTTGTGGCCGACACCTTCGCGCTGCGCCTGATCCACCAGAGACCGAACCGCCTCTAGCTGATGGTAGCGCGGAAAGATCATCGTCTCCTTCTTGACCCTCCTGCCCTGGTCGTCGCGCTTACTCGAAGGCGGGGCCGAAGGGCGGACGGCCGCCGATGCCGCTGGAGGTCATGCTTCGGGTCTACTGCCTTCAGCAGTGGTACGCGCTGTCGGACCCGGCGGCCGAAGAGGCGCTCTACGACAGCGACGCGATGCGCCGGTTCGCCGGGCTCGAACTGGGCGACGACGCGATCCCGGACGAGACGACGATCCTCAACTTCCGCCATCTGCTGGAGCGGCACGAGCTGACCCGTGCGATCTTCGAGGCGGTGAACGCCTATCTACGCGAGCGGGGCATCCTGTTGCGCGAGGGCACGCTGGTCGATGCGACGCTGATCGATGCGCCCAGCTCGACCAAGAACAAGCAGGGCGCCCGCGATCCGGAGATGACCAGCACGAAGAAGGGAAATGCCTGGTACTTCGGCATGAAGGCGCATGTCGGCGTCGATATCGACAGCGGCGTGGTCCACACCCTGGAGACCAGCACCGCCAAGATGCACGACAGCCAGAAGTTCGACGAGCTGTTGCACGGCGACGAGCACGCGGTGTTCGGCGAGTTGCCAGGGGTTGCGCCACCGGTTCGAGCAACCGCTGGCGACGGCTATGTCAGCGGCGAGCGCGAGGCGGCGTTCCGCGCCCGGGGCAAGGTCTGGGGCGTGATGCGCAAGGCGCCCAAGGGCGGCAGGCTGCACCCCATCGACGAGCGCATCAACCGGATCATCGCCAGCCTGCGGGCCAGGGTCGAGCATCCGTTCCGGGTGATGAAATGCCATTTCGGCTACCGCAAGACCCGCTACCGCGGGCTGGCGAAGAACGAGGCGCAACTGTTCTCGCTCTTCGGGCTCGGCAACCTGTTCCTGGTCCGACGACGGTTGATGGCCTGAGGCGGAATTCCGCCTTAAATCATCGAACTGCCTCAAACCGCACCCCGAGCGGACTCGAATTGCCGCGCCGCCCGGCGTTCCGGTCGTCCGACGCCGATGCAATGCCGAGGGCGCGCGTTGATCAGACCTTCCCTTGATGTCCTCATCCCCGGCCGTCGTGGCAAGCGGCGCGATGCGCTGGACGAAGCGAAGAAATGCTCGGAATGCCGTCTGGCCGAGCTCCGCGCGCAAAGCCGCCGCCTGCGCCGTGCGATCCAGAAGCTGCACGAAGAGGACCGGAGGCGGGAGCAGGAGTGATGGCCGACACGCATTTCCTGTCTTCGATTCCGACGCTGCTCCTCGGCGGCACCGTTGCCGCCAGCTACACTTGGCTTGCGCTGCGGCACGTCACTGACGATCCGGAGGTGAACGCGGCCATCCACCTCGCCGCCGGCATCTTCTGGACCACCGCGGCCTACACTGCGCGCGCCGCGTACTGGGGTCTCTCGTCGCTCCAGGTCCTGCCGCGCTGGGGCTCGACTATTCGGCCTGGCTCGACGTCGGCTGCAACCTGGTCTTCGCCTACGGATGCTGGCGCGCACACCAGGCGATCTTCCTGCTGCTGCCCGATGACAGGCGCGGCGGGGTTCGCCGGTGGCTTGCCTGGACATTGGTGCCGGACACGCCGCGGCCGGTGCGCCGCCTGCTCAGCCGGCTCGGCCGCGCGCTTCGCCGCGTCACCGGCTGGGGCTTGCGCTGAGCGGCTGATCCGGCCGCGACTTTGTTTCGCCTCCGAGCCGCACTACCCGAAGGCGGGACCGAAGGGCGGGCGGCCGGCGATGCCGCTGGAGGTGATGCTGCGGGTCTACTGTCTGCAGCAGTGGTACGCGCTGTCCGACCCGGCGGCGGAGGGTTCAAGCGTATAGCAATCGATCCAGTGGATCGATTGTAGCGCAGAACCTCTACGACAGCGACGCCATGCGCCGGTTCGCCGGGCTCGAGCTGGGCGACGATGCGATCCCGGACGAGACGACCATCCTGAACTTCCGCCACCTGCTGGAGCGGCACGAGCTGACGCGGGCGATCTTCGAGGCGATCAACAGCTATCTTCGCGAGCGCGGCATCCTGTTGCGCGAGGGAACGTTGGTCGATGCGACGCTCATCGACGCGCCAAGCTCGACGAAGAACAAGCAGGGCGCACGCGACCCGGAGATGAGCAGCACGAAGAAGGGCAACGACTGGTATTTCGGGATGAAGGCGCATGTCGGCGTCGATATTGGCAGCGGCGTGGTCCACACGCTCGAAACCAGCACCGCCAAGGCCCACGACAGCCAGAAGTTCGACGACCTGCTTCACGGCGACGAGCAGGCGGTGTTCGGCGAGTTGCCAGGGTTGCGCCACCGGTTCGAGCAACCGCTGGCGACGGCTATGTCAGCGGAGAGCGGGAGGAAGCATTCCGCGCCCAGGGCAAGCTCTGGGGGCGTGATGCGCAAGGCTCCGAAAGGCGGCAAGCTGCATCCGATCGACGAGCGCATCAACCGGATCATCGCCAGCCTGCGGGCCAAGGTCGAGCACCCGTTCCGGGTGATGAAATGCCAGTTCGGCTACCGCAAGACCCGCTACCGCGGGCTGGCGAAGAACGGGGCGCAACTGTTCTCGCTCTTCGGGCTCGGCAACCTGTTCCTGGTCCGACGACGGTTGATGGCCTGAGACGGAGTCCGCCCGAAATCGGCCTTGCCGCCGCGCGAGCGGCACCTGATCCGCAGACCCGGGGCCGCTTGTCCCCCGCATCGCCCCGGCGAGACCCTTTCCGGCCGTCATCGCGGCCAATCGGAGCCGTTGATCAGACGTTTCTTAGGTCAACTTCACGTCGATACTCGACGCGACCGAGAGCACCACCTTCGAAAAACGGAACGCCATACGAAAGTGCTTGCGCGATCGTATCCCGTTCCGGGCGTGACACGACCTCTGGGATCATGCGATCTGGGCCGCCAATATGCGCAATACGGGAGGAGTCCAGCAGCACGTGCTCATCGTTGACTTCTTTCGGGTCAGAACAAAATGCTCGCACTTCAAGTGAATTTGTTCCTGCTTCCGAACGAGTGCCCGTCAGGAGGCCAAACTTGTATAGTGAATCGATGTTGAAGTGCCGCTTCACGTTTTCGAATGTGGTCCAACGAACCAAAGCAACGTGCTCGAACAATAAGCTCCTAAGGTCGGCCATGCCATCGTCCGAACCAAATGCTGCAGGAAGGACGGACCCGATACGTCCGCCTGAAAGCAGAAGGTGCGAAGCCAATTCAATGAACATTTTGGCGAGGTTTCGGTCGCCACGTCCCTGCGCACTGAACAGTGGAGGAAGTTTTGGGTCAAGGGCCTCGAGTATCTCAAGCCGCCGGAGGCTATCTTCTCGGGCGCGGGCCATTGCAGGGTCCGATCGTTCTTGTCTGAGGGACTCCCAAGGCGGGTTCATCAAAAGTGCGTCGAAGGGCTTCCTTTCTCGCCACTGAATATTCAGCGCATCACCGCACTCGATTTGTTCGGCAACGGTCTTTAGAAGTGAAAGGCCACCACCTCCAGCTATCCAAATCAGAAGGACACACAGTTCTCGTGAGGCGGAATCAAATTCTATTCGAAATAAACGAAGCGAAGCCTCCTCTCGTGCAAGGCCGATTGAAGTCAGTCGTCGATGAGCGGCAAGAAGCAAAGCGCCGGTACCTGCCGCTGGGTCCACAATTCTATCAGGTAGTTTCTTCTCGTCAGCGATAATCGTAACTTCCGCCAGAGCATCGGCAAACACTGTCGGTGTCGCGAAGGCGCCAAGTGATTTCCGAGATGGATCAGACGCTTGAAATGCCTCGATCCAAGGGTCTAGTCGCCAGTGCTCCATTGGCTCATCAGTGAGAATGGCGCCAAGCCGCTTCATGGCAGGGCTGCACGACTCCAAAGACACGCCCGTGAGTTCAATCGGCCCACCGATGAGCTGATTAATCTCAGCGACATCCTTCAGTGATGGTTGCTGTTCTCCACGCGCGATTTGGCTGAAGGGGCTCGTGCCCCACTTGAAAGCTGGCAGGCGCTGCGCGATGCCGTGCGCGGCACCGACGAGGCCAGCGCGGATGCTCTGACAGAGGCCACCGGCGCCGCGGAGCGGTTCGAGACAGCGCTCGACGGCGCCGGACAGGCCGCAACCGATGCCGGCGCTGCCGCGGGTGCTGCGGCGGCTGCGGCCGAGCCCAATGTTGAGACGGCTGTCACCGGCTGGCAGGCGGTCACGGCAGCGCTGTCGGATTATGCCAGCAAGGCCCGCGACATCGGTGGCGACATCGGCCAGAGCCTCGTCGGCGCTTTCCAGTCCGCCGAGAACGCGGTCGGCGAGTTCGTGAAGACCGGCGAGCTGAACTTCAGGGATCTGGTGACGTCGCTGCTGGCCGATCTCGCCCAGCTCGCAGCGCGGCGGTTCATCCTGGGGCCGATCGCCAATGCACTCTCAGGTGTCTTCGCCGGCGCGGGCGGCATCTTCGCCAACGTCCTGCATGCGGGTGGGATGGTCGGATCGGCCGGGCCCTCGCGGATGGTCCCGGCCATTGCCTTCGCCGCCGCGCCCCGGATGCATGGTGGCGGCATGGCCGGGCTTCGTCACGACGAGGTGCCCGCAATCCTGCAGCGCGGCGAGCGGGTGCTGTCGCGGCGGGAGGCGCAAGGCTACGGCGCGGGCGGCGGCGTCAACGTCACCATCATGACCCGCGACGCCGAGAGCTTCCGCCAGTCGCGCACACAGGTCGCGGCAGACATTGCTCGCGCTGTGTCCCTCGGTCGGAGGGGCATGTGATGGCGTTTCACGAGGTCCGGTTTCCCGACAACATCAGTCGCGGCGCGCGGGGTGGGCCGGAACGGCGCACGCAGATCGTCGAGCTCGCCTCGGGCGACGAGGAGCGCAACGCCAGTTGGTCCAACTCGCGCCGTCGCTACGACGTCGCCTACGGCATTCGGCGCGCGGATGATCTCGCCGCAGTCGTCGCCTTCTTCGAGGCGCGCAACGGTCGGCTCCACGGCTTCCGCTTCAAGGACTGGGGCGATCACAAGTCCTGCCTGCCTTCGGGCACGCCATCCCCGACCGATCAGGTCATCGGCACCGGCGATGGCACGACTACCGCTTTTGGGATCCTGACCGCGCCCGCCGCCTTCCTCCATGCCTATGAGCGCCTCGGCGTGATCGAGGAGCCGCTCACCCAAAGCTGGCGGCGGCGCATCGCCTTCGCCTTCCTGTTCCCGCAACGCTGAGACCCCGATATGGCCACCCTCGTTCTCGGCGCCGCTGGCGCTGCCATTGGCGGCAGCATCGGCGGCGCGATCCTCGGCGTCAGCGCCGCCACCATCGGCGGGTTCATCGGCTCCAGCATCGGCTCGGTGGTCGACAGCTGGATCATCTCGTCGCTGGCACCCACGCAGCGCATCGAGGGCGCGCGGCTCGACACGCTGCGCATCACATCCGCCACCGAGGGCGCAGTCATTCCGCGGCTCTATGGGCGCATGCGCATGGGCGGCAACATCATCTGGGCCACGGATTTCCGCGAGGAGACGAAGACCACCACGCAGGGCGGCGGCAAGGGCGGCGGGGGTGGCAAGGTCAAGACCACCGAGTATCTCTACTACGCCGGCTTCGCCGTGGCGCTCTGCGAAGGCCCGATCACCGGCATTGGGCGCATCTGGGCGGACGGCAAGCCGATGGATCTCTCCGGCGTCACCTGGCGCTGGTATCCCGGCGACGAGGCGCAGGCTCCTGACCCGTTCATCGCCGCGAAGATGGGCGCGGCGAGCACGCCCGCGTATCGCGGCACGGCCTATGTGGTCTTCGAGGAACTGGCGCTCTCGACCTACGGCAACCGCCTGCCGCAGCTGTCCTTCGAGGTGTTCCGGCCGCTCGCCGATCCCGACACCGCCGAGGGGCTGACCCGCGCCGTCACCATGATCCCGGCCTCGGGCGAGTTCACCTATGCCACGCAGGCGATCCGGAAGACCGATAGCGGCGCAACGGTGCCCGAGAACCTGAACGCGCTGGCCGCCTCCACCGACATGGTGGAGGCGCTGGACCGGCTGCAGGCCATGGCCCCTGCGGTCGAGAGCGTCAGTCTCGTCGTGGGGTGGTTCGGCGACGACCTGCGCGCGGGATCGTGCAAGGTGCGGCCGGGCGTCGAGGTGTCGGCCAAGTCGACCACGCCCGCCAGCTGGTCGGTCAACGGCGTGAGCCGCGCCAATGCCTTCCTCGTCAGCCGCGACGACCAGGACCGCCCCGTCTATGGCGGCACGCCGTCCGACTTCGCGGTGGTGCAGGCGATCCACGAGATGAAGGCGCGCGGGCTGCGCGTAACCTTCTATCCCTTCATCCTGATGGATGTACCGCCCGGCAATACGCTGCAGAACCCCTATTCCGACAAAGCCCGACGAGGTGTACCGGCGGATCGAACGGCTGTTCGGCGACGTCCGGCGCGTCGAACTCTTCGCCCGCCATGCACGCGCCGGCTGGACCATATGGGGAGACGAGGTTCCGGCAGCCAGAGGCAGTCTGCAACAGGCGACGCCTGAATAAGGAGTGCCCGCCAGGGCGCTACGGGAAATGTCGATCGCTGGGACGGTCGACGAGCATGAAATAGCGCCGCCGGCAAGTTCCCGGCACGGAGGAGCCTAAGCATGGCCGCATCTGCGAACGACCTCGCCCGAGAGGCGATCCGCATCCTTGACGCACGCGTGTTCCCCGTTGATGTCTACTGTGACAACGGCGGCAAGTGGCACAAAGTGCCTCTGACCCCGCACGGCCACCACGACGGCAACCGCGATCCGGACGCCTTCGAACCTTGGCGCTGGGCCCGCGCCAATGCGGTCGGTATCCGCACCGGAAGCGGCCTTTATGTCCACGATATCGATGACGCCAGCGGTGACGGGCCTCCCGCCCGCTGGCTGAAGGCGCACGGCATTCATCCGTCCGACAGAGGCGGCACCACCCGCGTCCACGAAACGCCGTCGGGCGGCTTACACATGCTGTTCCGCACCGCCGAGCCGCACTTGGACCTCAGGACCCGCGCGTCGATCGTCCCCGGCCTCGACAGCCGCGGCGCCGGTGGCTGGCTCGCTTTCGGTCCGATGTACGGCGTCGTTCATGACAGGCCGCTCGCCTTCCTCCCGCCGAAAGCCTGCTCCGAGCTTCACCAGGGTGCCAAGCGCGCGGCAGCTTTGAGTAGGCCAGCAGTCATCGAGGAGCCGGAGCGAACCTCCTCTACTGAGGTGACGAAGTGGCAGGATCGTGGCTTCAAGCTTTGCCGCTTTCGGGCGCTTTGGACCGGTGCCCATGTCTCGCGAAACGACACATCGCGTTCCGGCGCCGATTGGCATTTAGCACTGCTTCTGGCTGCGCTGGGTGCCCCCTGATCTTGCCCCCGTTTCGCCGGACACTCAGGTGGTTGCGGTTTGAGCTGTGATGAACTCGCGAGGCGAGCGCATCTTCAGCCCTGAGTGCGGGTGGTTCTCGTTGTAATCCTCGATCCACCCGCTGACGAGGTCGAGGACGGCTTGAGCGTCCGGCAGCGGCGTGACGCGCACGTAATCCCGCTTGAGCGTCTTCACGAAGGCTTCCGGGATGCCGTTGCTTTTCCGGGCTCTTCACCGGCGTGAAGCAGGGTCTGGCGAAGATGCGCGTATCGCGGGCGGTGTAGGGCGAACCGTTGTCGCTGAGCATCTCGACCGGATGCGGCGCGCGGTGTGCCCCGAACCGCTTCTCGACCGCCTCGAGCATCATGTCTCGCACGTCCGATCCACTGATGCCGGCGTTCGCCACGGCGCGCCAGGCGATGATCTCGCGGTCGTGGGCGTCGATGAGGAAGGCGCCGGCCGAGATGGAGCGGTTTCTTGTTTAGGCTGCAAGGGGCGGGTTACGCCGCACTCAAAGAGGTGGCTAGTGCCTAATGTTTCGGCAGGCACGAAGATCAAGATGGCATCGGCCAAGAACGGCAGCTTGAGAGCGAGGGAAACGGCAGCGCTAGCGGACCGAACGGCGCAGATCACGATGAAGACCTGAGCGGTATGGGCTACGGTCCGCGAGGCAGCCTTCTTGGACAAGGCGCATCATCCTCCGCGATGGAACGGCTCAAGTTGCGCATCGGCGCTGATGCCAGCGAACCGGTCCTCGAAGACATCTGGGCGATCGAGGACGTCGTGCCCTTATGTGGTCTAGGAGCGATGTACGGCCCTCCCGGCAGTGGCAAGAGCATCATCGCCCTCGACATGGCGATTTGCGCCGCAGCCGGGCTCAACTGGCAGGGCAAGCTCGTCGAGCGATGCATTGTCCTCTACGCCGCTCTCGAAGGCACCAAGATGTTCCGCAACCGGGTCTGGGCCGCGGCGCGCAAGCTCGACATCGATCCCGCCGCACTCGACACCTTCGCGACCATCAACGCCGGGCTCAACCTTCGCGCGCTGAACGATAACGGCCTGAATTGCGACGGCAGTGACATCTGCGCCATCATCGACGAGATGCGCGAGAGGACGAGGCTCAAGCACGTCATGGTCTTCATAGACACGCTGAACCGCAGCTTTGGCGGCGGCAACGAGAACAGCCCCGAAGACATGGGCGCGCTGATCGGCAACTGTGGACGCATCATTGACACCACAGGAGGATGGGTCGGACTGATCCATCACAGCGGCAAGGACGTGGCCCGCGGCATGCGCGGTCACAGCAGCCTCGACGGCGCCGTCGACACCGAGCTGAAAGTAGAGCGCAAGGACGACGGCCGCCTGCTGACGGTCGTCAAGCAGCGCGACGGCGAAGACGGCGAACAGTTCGGCTTCCTGGTCGACAGCATCGAGATCGGCACGACGCCGAATCGCAAGACGGTGAAGGCGCCGTTCGCCAGGTACGCGGCTGCAGGCGGCATCAAAGACGCTCCGAAGGCGCAAGGGACGAACCAGCGCACGCTGATGGCAAGCCTGGAACAGCTCGCCTCGGAGCCGGGAGCGGCGCGAAATCCCGGCGGGGTCGGATGGCCGGAGCCTGGGCGGTTCATCATCGTCCCGGTCGACGCGCTACTCGACCACGCCAAGGGAAAACTCGCGGGACCGGAGCCAGGGAAGCCCGACAAGCGGCATACGAACCTGACGCGAGCTCTGGCGGCCCGGATCGATAAGGGTGTGCTGGTACAGAATGCCGACCATGTCTGGAACCACAGGGTGCCGACTGAGCCCAATCAGGAGGGACGGGGGACGACGCCGACCATCTGGCGATGGCGCTGGTGGAGAGGAGCCTCACCTACCCGTCCGCAGACACTGGGCCCAGCGACTACGCCCTCCGAAAAACTGGGCGGAGCGTCAGGCAGCCGGCGCATCTGCTGAAGGTCGAAAGGCGATGGGGCGTCCGGCGCGCTTACGCAGAAAGTGAGTGATGATGATCGAACGGACCGCTGCAGGGACACCCCGAGGTGCTGTCTGGGCGACACAGCTCGATGCCCTGATTGCGACCCGGCAGGCGCACTTCTCAGTTCCAGCGGTCAGACGCACCGCGCACGAAGGCCGGACACATGACCGCAACCTGCTTCGATCAACTCAACTCGAGAAATTGTTTGCAAATCCGGGGCCTCCCACAAACGACAGCACCCAATGCTTGGTCAAGCGTCGGCGATTGGCGGGCTTCACGTCGCATTGCAAGGCGATCGGAGGATCCTGCGCGTGCGGATGAACTTCGGTGGGGGTCGTGGCGTTGTTCAGTCTAGCAGGCAACGGCAGGACAGCGATGGCGCAGCTCTTCAGCGCTCGTGCGAACACAGCGGCGCGGCTCGTGCTGATCGCAATACCCGGGGCGCCGGCCCTCCTCATCTGCACGCTGCTGATCGTGGCTCGCTCGGATTACGTTCTTGGAGAGAACAGGATTCCCCTCCAGCCGGTGCCGTTCAGCCACCGCCACCACGTCTCCGAGGAAGGCATCGACTGCCGCTACTGCCACGCCGCCGTGGAAACGTCGGAGAGCGCCGGGATGCCCGCGACGGCGGTCTGCATGACATGTCACAGCCAACTCTACGACGACTCCGACATGCTGGCTCCAGTCAGAAATAGCTATCTCAGTGGCGACCGGCTCAGCTGGACGCGGGTCAACGAGCTGCCGGACTACGTCTACTTCGCGCATGCGGTGCACGTGAACAATGGCGTCGCCTGCGTCGCCTGCCATGGCGAGATGGGCGAGATGCGCCTGACCCGGCAGGAGGCGCCGCTGACGATGGGCTGGTGCCTGGCGTGCCACCGCGATCCGGGCCCCAACCTGTCGCCGCCCGGCGCCATCTACCGTCCCTTCGAAGCCAGCCATGAAACATCGGAGGAAGAGGCTCATGCTCTGTTGATCGAGTACGGCATCGACCCCGACGACCTGACCGATTGCTCGGTGTGCCACCGATGAGCGGCGGGACCTCCCGGCGTGGCGCGCTGAAGCTCTTCGCCGCGGGGGCGGGCACTCTGGTCGCCGGCTGCCAATCCCCGGCGGAGGAGATCGTCCCCTACCGCGACATGCCCGAGGGCATGGTTCCCGGCCAGCCGATGTACTTCGCGACGTCTCTGCCGTTGGCCGGCGCCGGGCGAGGAGTCATCGTTGAGAGCCATCAGGGCCGTCCCACCAAGGTGCATGGCAATCCGGCGCACCCGGCCAGCCTCGGCGCGACGGACGCGTTCGCCGAAGCCGAGGTGCTGGCGCTGTTCGACCCGAACCGTTCGCGCGCCGTGCTCCGCGATGGTCGGCCGGAAAGCTGGGACAGCCTTCAGACGGCGCTGGTGGAGGCGCTCGGCGATGGCGATGGCGTTGCCCTCGTGACCGGGCCGATTGGCTCGCCGACCCTGGCACGCCAGGTCCGGCAGGTGCGGGAGGCTCTGCCGGCGTTGGACTGGTACGCGTATCGGTCCGTGACGCCAGCGCTCGAACTGGCCTCGGACGGTGGTGCGCGGCAGGTCTGGCCGGATTTCGAGCGGATAGACACGGTCGTCAGCCTAGGTGCCGACCCTCTGGGGCCCGGACCGGCCCAGATCGCCTTCGCCCGGCGCTGGTCCGACGCCAAGCGGCGTGATCGCGCCAGGTTCCGCAGCTTTGCCTTCGAGCCACGGCCGACACTGACCGGAGCTCAGGCTGACCGGCGCGAGGCCGTCGCGTCCGCCGATCTGGACCGCGTGCTGGCGGCGCTTGAGCGGGGCGAGGGCGAAGGCGCGGCGGGGGCCGCCGCGGCGTCCCTGAGTCGCAGCGAGGGCAGGGCGATTGTGCTCGGTGGATCCGACCTGTCGCCGGCGCTTCAATCTCGGATCGTGGCGCTGAACGAGCGGATCGGCGCGCCTGTCGCCTACCTGCGGCCCTTCTGGCAGTGGGAGGGCCTCGAAGCGCGGCCGATCGATGCGCTGAGCCGCGCGGTCGCGGACGGATCGATCCGCCGTCTGATCTTCCTCGGGTGCAATCCCGTCTACGACCTTGGACCGGCATTCGCCGACGTCGTCGCGCAGGTCCCCGACCGGCTGCATTTCGGCTCTCGGCTGGACGAGACGGCGCGGCTTTGCCGCTGGCACGGCCCGCTGCACCATCCGCTTGAGGACTGGTCCGACCTGCGCGCCGTCGACGGCACCGTCGGTCTGGTGCAGCCGCTGATTGCGCCGCTCCACGACACGCGCTCCTCGCACGAGATCCTGTCGATGATGACCGGTGTGACGCCCGAACCCGCGCACGACCTGGTGCGCTCCACCTGGCGCGCGGTTTGGGGGGAGGCAGCGTTCGAGCAACGCTGGCGACAGGCGCTCCACGACGGCGTGATCGCGGAGACCGGCGCCGAGCGGCTGTCGCCGCCCGGCTTCCCGTCACCCACCGAGGTGCTGCCCGCCGACGGGATGGAGTTGATCCTCGCGCCTTCGCCCTCGGTCCTCGACGGCAGCTTCGCCGACAATGCCTGGCTGCAGGAATGCCCCGAACCTTTCACCAAGCAGGTCTGGGGCAACGCCGTGTGGTTGTCTCTCGGCGACGCGCTGCGCTTGGGCGTCGCCGATGGCGATGCGGTGCGGCTATCCTCCGCTGGCGGCGACGTGGTCGGTCCCGCCATTGCGATGCCGGGGCAGGCAGATGGCGTCGTCACCGTCCATTCGGGCTACGGCCGCACCGAGGCCGGGCCCATCGGCTCATGGATCGGCTTTTCCGTGGCGAGTCTCGGGTCCCGCGTCCGCGTCGAGAAGGTCGCGGGCAGCCTGAGGATCGTCCGCACCCAGACCGAGTTCGCGCAGCACGGCCGCGACGTCCTCAAGACCGTTCCCACACCGGATACCGAGGTGCAGCCGGAGGAGCCGCTGGCGTCGTTCTTCGACGACTGGAGCTATCCCGAGGCGGCCTGGGGCATGGTGATCGACACCGACGCCTGCATCGGCTGCAACGCGTGCATGATCGCGTGCCAGTCCGAGAACAACGTCCCCGTCGTCGGCCCGGAGGAGGTGGCGCGGGGCCGCTACATGCACTGGCTGCGGATCGACGCCTACGACATGGAAGGCGGCGTTCGCGGCTTCCAACCGGTGCCGTGCATGCACTGCGAAAAGGCACCGTGCGAGCCGGTTTGCCCGACCGCCGCCTCGGTTCACGACAGCGAGGGGCTGAACGTCCAGGTCTACAATCGATGCATCGGCACCCGGTTCTGCCAGGCGAATTGTCCTTACAAGGTGCGCCGCTTCAATTTCTTCGACTATGCCGATGGCCAGGCCTACGAGAATCTCGGCGCCGACCTGCTGCAGGCGCGCGCCAATCCCGACGTGTCGGTCCGCACCCGCGGCGTGATGGAGAAGTGCACCTACTGCGTGCAGCGGATCTCGGCGGCGCGCCGCCAGGCCGAGATCGAAGACCGGCCGCTGGCCGAGGCGGACGTGACGACCGCTTGCCAGGCGGCCTGCCCGACGGAGGCCATCGTCTTCGGCAACCTCAACGACCCCGGCGCCGAGGTGCGGCGCGCCAAGGAGGAGCCGCGGCACTACGCCCTTCTGCACGAGCTCGGCACCCGGCCCCGGACCACCTACCTCGCCCGCGTCGTTCCCGATGATGACACGTCATGAGCGAAAGCCGCCGCTATCTGCCGCAGGTCGCCCCGGCGCGGATCACCGAAGACGTCGCGGGCCCGCTCCTCGACCAGGACTTTGGCCGCCTCTGGTGGATCGGGTTCGGGATCTCGGCGGCGCTGACGGTGGTGATGATGGTCAGCATCGTCTGGCTGTTCTGGAAGGGCGTCGGCGTCTGGGGGGTGAACACCAGCAACGTCTGGGGCTTCGCGCTGGCGAACTACGTCTGGTGGATCGGCATCGGCAACGCCGGCACGCTGATCTCGTGCATGCTGCTGCTGACCCGGCAGCACTGGCGCGCCGCGATCAGCCGCTTCGCCGAGGCGATGACGCTGTTCGCCGCCGCCATCGCCGGACTGTTCCCGATCCTTCACCTCGGGCGGCCGTGGTTGTTCTACTGGCTCGTGCCCTACCCATCGACCCTGAAGCTGCTACCGCAATGGCAGAGCCCGCTGGTCTGGGACTTCTTCGCCATCGCCAGCTACCTGCTGTTCTCGATGATGTTCTGGTACACCGGCGCGCTGCCGGATTTCGCGACGCTGCGAGATCGCGCGACGACGCGGCGGCGGCGGCGGATCTACGGAGCGCTCGCCCTCGGCTGGCAGAACTCGGCCCGGCAGTGGAAGGTCTGGCGGAGCTACTACGGCGCCATGGCGGCGCTCGGCGTGCCGCTGGTGGTGTCGGTGCATTCGGTCGTCGGTCTCGACTTCGCGGCCGGCCTGATGCCCGGGTGGAACGAGACGATCTTCCCGCCATATTTCGTCGTCGGTGCGATGTTCTCGGGCTTCGCGATGGTCGTCGTCCTCGCCGCCGCTTTCCGCAGGGCCTTGCGGCTGGGACACCTGATCACCGTCAACCATTTCGACGTGATGTCGAAGATCCTGCTGTTCGGCGCCACCGTCCTTCTCCTCTCCTACGCGACGGAGTGGTTCTTCGCCTGGTACGTGCCAGAGGAGATCGAGTGGTTCCTGGTGCGGTTCGAGTTCACGGGCGTCTACGCGCCGTTCTATCTGACGATGCTTTTCTGCAATTGCGTGCTGCCTCAGGTCTTCTGGTTCCGCTTCGCCCGCCGCAGCATCGCGACCGTGGTGATCGTGGCGATCGTGATCAACATCGGAATGTGGCTCGAGCGGATCCTCATCGTCGTCGTGTCCCCCGCCCGCGGCCACCTGCCCTCGCAATGGTCGTTCTACTGGCCGACGACATGGGACTGGCTGCTGCTGCTGGGCACGCTGGGGTTCTTTGCCTGCCTGTTCTTTTTGTTCATCCGGCTCGTGCCGTCGGTGTCGATGCACGAGGCGAAGATGCGGATGCGCGAGGAGCGGGGGGTATGAGTGGGCGCCGCAACCTTGTCGTATTCGACACGCCCGAGGCGTTGATCGAGGCCGCGCGCCGGCTGTCGCATGTTGAGAACCTCGACGCGCACACGCCCTACCACATGCCAGGACTGATCGAGATCCTGCCGTTGCCGCCGTCGCCCGTGCGCCCGGTGATGCTGGCCGCGGGCGCGGCAGGGGCTGCGGCGATGTTCGGGCTGCAGGTCTACAACTCGGTCTGGGGCTACCCGATGAACTCTGGCGGCCGGCCGCTCTACGCGTGGCCGGCCTTCGGCTTCACCGTGTTCGAGGTCACGGTTCTGACGGCGGCGATCGCAGGTTTCGTGGCGATGCTGGTCGCGGCCCGGCTGTCGCGCCTGCACGATCCGTTCTTCGCCTCGGCGCGGACAGAGGCCGCCAGCGACGACAAGTTCTACCTCAGCGTGCCGGTGGAGGAGGGGCCGGACCGGGCCGAACTTTCCGCGCTTCCCGGTGCCGTCGAGGTCATCGAGGTGACGGCTTGAAACGGATTGCGATCCTCGCCGCTGCGGTCGCGCTGCTGCCCGGCTGCCGCGATGATCTCGCGCACCAGCCGAAATATTCCACCTATTCGCCATCTTCATCGTGGGAGGATGGCGGCGCGGCGCGTCCTCTCGTCGCCGGCACAGTTTCACGGGGGGCGCTCGACCGCGTCGCCGCGCTGACGACGCCGCCGCCGGTCGATGCGGACCTGCTGCTCCGCGGCCAGGAGCGCTACGACATCTACTGCGCGCCGTGTCACGGGCCGACCGGTCGCGGCGACGGCTACGTCGTCCGGCGCGGCTTCCCGGCGCCGCCGAGCTATCTCAGCGCCCGACTGCGAGACGCGCCGGCGGACCACTTCGTCGAGGTGATTACCCGCGGCTACGGCGTGATGTATTCCTACGCGGACCGGGTGCCGCCGCGCGACCGCTGGGCCATCGTCGCGTATATCCGGGCGCTGCAGCTCGCCGATCCCACCGTGGCCGCGGAGCATCCGGCCCGCGCCAGGGTCCCCTTGGGAGGCACCGATGAAGGGTAACGTCGCACGACGACCCGCCCCGCTCGCCGCACTTGGGCTGGCGGCGGCAGGCGCCGGCGCCCTCTACATCATCGCGCAGGTCGAGGGGCCGGCCGAGGCGATGGCGAGGGGTTGGCTGGCGGGCTGGCTCTTCTGCCTCTGGATCGGGATCGGCGCCGCGATCTGGCTGCTGATCCACGCGCTGACCGGCGGCCGCTGGACAGGCGCCGCGGGACCGATCCTGCCGACGCTGTCGCTGTCGGTGCCGCTGCTTGCGCTGGGCGGGGCGGGCTTTGTCCTCGCCGCGCCGCTCCTCTACCCGTGGTGGGCCGTCGCGGAAACCCCGCGGCAGGAGATCTATCTGGCCCCTCTGCCGTTCGCCTGGCGCGCCGTGGGCATACTGGTCATCTGGGCCGGCCTCGGCGCGCTTGCGGCGTTTCGGCCCTCCCCGCTTGTCGCCGCGATCGCGCTCATCGTCTACGCCATCAGCCTCACCGCCGCCGGTCTTGACTGGGTGCAGTCGCTCGATCCCGAATTCGGCTCGACGACCTTCGCCGCGCTGATGGCGGTGCTGCAGCTCGGCCTTGCCCTTGCGCTGGTCGCGGTCCTCGGCCTTCAGGGCGCGGGTCGCTCGATCTCCGACTGGGGCGGGCTGATGACGGCGACATTGCTCGGCGTGTTCTACCTCGCGTCGATGCAATATCTGGTCCTCTGGACCGGCAACCTGCCGCCCGACGCGGCCTGGTACGAGGCGCGCAACGCGGGCGCTTCGTTGGTGGCCATCTCGGCCGCCACGCTTGCCGGTGTCGTCGGACCCTTCGCTGCGCTGCTTTCGTCGCGCATCCGCGGAGATGCCCGGGTGCTCGCGATGATCGGGGCGCTGCAACTCGTCTCTGGCCTTCTGTACCTTCTCTGGCTGGTCGCGCCAGATCTCGACCTCGTCGTCGCACTCTCGGCGCTCGCGTCGACGGCGCTCTTCGGAGGCCTGGCGGCGGCGACCTGGCGCATTGGAGACCGGCGATGAGCGACGAGGACCCGGTCAAGGAGCCTGACCGCTGGCCGGTCACCGGCACGCTGATGGTGCTCGGCGGCATCCTTGCGTTCCTGTGTCTGTCGCTCGCCGCGGTCTGGGGCGTTTTTCCCGAAGTCCGCGAGGTCAGCGCACCGCCGGCGGACCGCTTCCCGCCGCCGACGCTGGAGACGGCACCCGTGCCCGACTACCTGAATTGGTGGGTAACGCAGGACGTCGCGCTTGCCGGCGGCGGCGACCGCATACCGATCACCGAGGCGATGGCCGAGATCGCGCGCCGCGGCCCGGCCGCCTACGATCCGGGACCGGCGCGATGATCCGGGCGGCGCTCCTCCTCCTCGCGTCGACGCTCGCGCCGACGGCGGCCGAAGCTGGCCTGACCAGTGCCGAGCTCGACCGGGTCTCGGTCGACCCGCCGCCGGACGCGCGGCTCGACCTCGGCCTTGGTCGCCCGGCGGTGCTGGTCTTTGCCGACGTCACCTGCGGCGAACTTTGCGATTCGATCCTCGCGCAGACCGCCGCCACGCTTAGCGACACCGGCCTCGTCGGCGGCGCCGACTATTCGCTGGTCGTGGTCAGCCTCGATCCGAACGACACCGGCGCGGCTGCCGCGGCCTTCGTCACGGCGCAGACCGATCCGACGCAGCCGGCGATCCTGCTGCAGCCGGACGACGCGGAACTGGAGCGAATGACAGCGGCGCTCGGCTACGGCTATGCCTACGACGCCGAGGCAGACCGCTTCGCGCACCCGGCGGTGCGCTTCATCCTTGGCCGGGACGGCGCGCTATCGCAGGTGATCCCGGCGTTCCGCGCGACGCCGGAGGAGATGCGCGCGGCAATCCTGGACACCGCGGCGCCCGCGGCGGGCGTGATCCAGCGGCTAGTGTTGCTCTGCTACGGTCTCGACCCGGTGACCGGCCGCTATTCGCTCGCGATCGGGCGGGTGCTGACGGCGCTCAGCCTTGCCACGGCTTTGATCGTCGGCGCGGCGATCGGAACCGCGCTCTGGCGGGAGCGGCGGAGGCAGACGCGATGAACATTCCCTTCGCACCGCCAGAGGGCTCGCTCCACGCCCAGCAGTACGACACGCTGTTCTGGTCGATGTTCGGCTTTTCCCTGCTGATCGTCGTCCTGGTCGCGAGCCTGATCCTGGTGTTCTCGGTCCGCTTCCGCAGTGGCTCGGGCGCGCCGCGGCACCAGACCGGCTCACTCCATCGCCGCGAGCTCGAGATCGGCTGGACCGCTGCCACCGTGCTCCTCGCTCTCTTCTTCTTCTGGTGGACGGCATCGAAGGGCCTGGTCGAGCAGCGCCTGCCCGAGGAGGCGCTCGAGATCGATGTCGAGGCCAAGCAGTGGATGTGGAAGGCCCGCCACCCTGGCGGTCAGCGCGAACTGAACGCCCTGCACCTGCCCGCCGGCCAGCCGGTGATCGTCTACCTCAACTCGCAGGACGTGATCCATTCGTTCTACGTTCCCGCCTTTCGGATCAAGCAGGACGTCGTGCCGGGGCGGACCTCGACGCTGTGGTTCGAGCCGACGGAGCCCGGAGCCTACCGGCTGATGTGCGCCGAGTATTGCGGCACCGCCCATTCCAGGATGACGGGCGAAATCGTGGTGATGGAGCCGAAGGCCTACGCCGACTGGCTGGCCTCGCGTCCCGAGGGCGAGACGCTCGTGGCCGAGGGGCGCGCGCTGTTCACCACGGTCGGATGCTCGGGCTGTCATGCCCCGAACTCGGCGGTGCACGCACCCAGCCTTGCCGGGCTCTACGGGCGCGATGTGCCGCTGTCGGACGGCCGCATGGTCACCGCCGACGACGTCTACATCCACGACTCATCGCGCTGCCGAAGCGCGATGTCGTGGCAGGTTACGAGCCGATCATGCCCGATTTCGGCCGCACGCTTTCGGACGCCGAGATCAGCGCCCTCGTCGCCTACATCCGCAGCATCGACAGCGAAGGAGGGGAGCTCTGATGACCGATTTTCCCGAGGCCCGCGCCAGGATGTCGCTCGCTGCGAGCTTTCTCGGCGACGGCCACACCGTACGGTCCTGGTTGCTCACTACGGACCACAAGCGCGTCGCCATCCTCTACTTCGCCTCGATAACCGCCTTCTTCATCATCGGCGGCGCGGCGGCCACGCTGATGCGGGTCGAGCTGGCCACGCCTGCGGGTGACCTCGTCACCGCCGATACCTACAACCGCCTGTTCACGCTGCACGGCGTGATCATGGTCTGGTTCTTCCTTGTCCCGGCGGTGCCCACGACGCTCGGCAACTTCGTTCTGCCGCTCGCGATTGGCGCCCGTGACGTAGCCTTTCCGCGGCTGAACCTGATGTCGTGGTATCTCAACCTCGGCGGCGGCATGCTGGCGCTGGCGGCGCTCCTGCTCGGGGGAGTCGATACCGGCTGGACGTTCTACACGCCGTATTCCTCGCTCTACTCGAATTCCTACGTCACGCTGGCCGCGGCTGGGGTCTTCATCGCCGGCTTCGGCACGATCGCCACCGGCATCAACTTCATTGTCACCGTCCATACCCAGCGCACCGAGGGCATGAGCTGGATGCGCTTGCCGCTCTTCGTGTGGTCGGTCTACGCGACGTCCGATCATCATGGTGCTGGCGACGCCGGCGCTGGCGGTGGCGCTGTTCATGGTCGTGGCCGAGCGGCTGTTCGGCCTCGCCATCTTCGACCCCGGCGCGCGGCGGCGACCCGCTGATCTTCCAGCACGTCTTCTGGTTCTACTCGCATCCGGCGGTCTACATCATGATCCTGCCGGGCATGGGTGTGGTGACGGAGGTGCTGACCTGCTTCGCCCGCCGCCGCGTCTTCGGCTACGAGGCGATGGTGTTCGCGATCCTCGGCATCGCGATCTTCGGCTTCTTCGTCTGGGGCCACCACATGTTCGTCTCCGGCCAGTCCGGTTATGCCAGCCTGGTCTTCTCGCTGCTGTCGTTCGCGGTCGCCGTGCCCTCGGCGATCAAGGTCTTCAACTGGTCGGCGACGCTCTACGGAGGCCATGTGACCTTCGAGGCTTCGATGCTCTACGCACTGGGGTTCATAGGCCTGTTCACGATCGGCGGGCTGACCGGGCTGTTCCTGGCCTCGGTGCCCGATCGACCGGCACGTACACGACACCTACTTCGTCGTGGCGCATTTCCACTACATCATGGTCGGCGGCATGGTGACGGCGTTCTTCGCCGGCCTGCACTTCTGGTGGCCGAAGATGACCGGCCGGACCTACAGCGAGCCCTTTGCGAGACTTGCCGCCCTGCTGATGTTCGTGGGGTTCAACGCCACCTTCTTCCCGCAGTTCATCCTCGGCTATCTCGGGATGCCGCGACGCTATTGGGAATACCCCGAGGAGTTCGCGATCTGGAACGTACTGTCGTCGTTCGGCGCGGTGATCCTCGGCCTCGCCTACCTCCTGCCGCTCGTCTACTTGGCGCTGTCGCTGCGGCGGCCGAGCGATGCGGGCGACAATCCGTGGAACGCCACGGGCACCGAGTGGACCACGTCCTCGCCGCCACCACGCGACAACTTCAACATTCGCCCGACTGTCGAGCACGAGCCCTACAACTATCACGCCAGAGACAGCCAGCCGGACGAACGGCATGAGGGGCGTACGCAGCACGGCCAGGGCGGCGTCGGGAAGCGGTCGCAATGAGCAGCGGCCTGCATGAACCGTTCGAGAGCCTGCCGCGACAGCGCGACGCCTCGGAATTCGGCCTCTGGATTTTCCTCGCCTCCGAAGCCGTGTTCTTCGGCGGGCTGTTCCTCGGGTACACGATCTACCGCTGGCTCTATCCATCCGGATTCGACGCGGCGGGCGCCGAGACCAATATCTACCTCGGCACCGCCAACACCGCGATCCTGCTGACATCCAGCGCCACCATGGCCGCGGCAGTCTGGGCCGGCGAGGCGGGGCTGCGGCGGCAGGTCCTGGTCTGCCTGGGGCTGACCGCTGCGCTCGGGCTCGCGTTCCTCAGCCTGAAGGGGCTTGAGTACCGTGAGGACATCCACAAGCACCTCGTGCCGGGCAACGCCAAATTTCCATTGAGCGAGCGCGGCGCGCAACTGTTCTTCTCGTTCTACTGGAGCATGACCGCGATCCACGCGGTTCACCTGACCATAGGCATTGGCGCCGTCTCCACGACGCTCTGGCGCATCGCCCGCCGCCGCGCCGCCTGGCGCGAGACGAACCTGCTGCACACGCTCGGCCTCTACTGGCACCTCGTCGATCTGATCTGGATTCTTCTCTATCCGCTTCTCTATCTTCTGGGGCGCTGACGATGGAGCGGACGCAGATATGGCGAAAAGCGGGCCTGACCTGGCTTGCCCTGATGCTGCTGCTGGTCGGCACGGTGGCCGGCGCCTATTCTGGGATCGACGTCTGGAAGCTGCCGCTGTCGATGGCGATCGCCGTCGCCAAGACCCTGCTGGTGATGTTCGTCTTCATGGAGTTGTGGCAGGCCAGCGCCTCGGCCCGCTTCTCCGCGATGGCGGGTCTCGTCTGGCTCGGCCTCCTCTTCAGCCTGACCTTCGCCGACGAGGCCACTCGAGAGCACACCGAGCCGGGATTCTGTCCGCCGATCGGCACGCAGGCCGCCGACCTCGCCGCGACGGCCGCATGTAGGGCGAATCCGATACAAGCCGGAGGAGAATGAGCCGCTGTTCGTTCGTTCATCTCGGAGCAACCGGAGGACGGTTCCAGTACAACGGCGAATGCGGACGTGCGGTAGGTGGACGTACCGGCGCCAGAAGCGCGCGCGTAGCGGAGGCGATGATGTGGATCGACGTCCAAAATGGATCCGTCGCAGATTTGGTGCAGCCGCGGGTCAACTGACGCTACTTCTCGACATCTCGCGTGAGGTGGTCGACGATGAGCAGGATTGCGGGCTGGGAATGACGGCGCAATAATCGGCCACGTTGGCGCCCGGGGTTGGCTCGGGCGGGCGGAGTAAAATCCCGCCATCTGTAAGTCTCTGGATCAAAATGATCCGGAGGCAGGAGGATGTAGGGCGTGGACCTGTATGGCCTGGTGCGGCGCATGGTGATGCGTGACGGTCTGAGTCACCGCGAGGCGGCACGACGGTTCGGGATCGACCGCGGGACGGTGGCGAAGATGGTGAAGCATCCGGTGCCGCCCGGATACCAGCGGACGACGCCGGTGCGTCGCCCGAAGCTCGCGGAGCATGTCGGTTTCATTGAACAGGTGCTGGACGCGGACGAGACGGCGCCGGCCAAGCAGCGTCACACGGCACGTCGGATCTTCGAGCGTCTGCGCGACGAGCGGGGTTTCGATGGAAGCTACTCGACGGTGCGCGACTACGTGCGTTCGCGCCGAGACAACGGCGAACGCCCTCGACCAGGCGGCGCCACTTCAGGGGTGGGAGCTGCCGCCGGAGTTCTCGACCCTGCGCCGGCTGCTGGAGGCCCGGCTGAGCTCGAAGAACCGCTGTGCTGCCGGAAAGCGCGAGTTCGTCCAGGTCCTGCGCCTGCTCGAGACCTTCGAGATGGCGACCGTCCACGCCGCGGTGCGGGACGCGCTCCGGCTCGGCGCGATCAGCGCGGACGCCGTCCGGCACCTGGCGTGGCACGAGTGGAACATCGTCCGGTCCGGCCCGACACCGCGCGCTATCCGCACCTGCCCGTGGCCCGCATCGGCAGGACCGTCGTCCATTGGGCTCGAACCAATGGCGCCTGCAATGGACGACCGCCGACTACATGGCGCTGATGACGGGGAGGACCTGACGACCGGCGCCGTCGAGGAGACGCCGCAGATCCTGCTGCGCCACCATCTCAAGAAGCTGAAGCTGCCCACGGTGCCGCACCGGAGGTGCGCCTCCGGCGCAACGCGAGCATGAGAAGCTCGCCCGGCAGTGCGCCACCGAAGGCGTCGACCATGTCCGCTACCTCGCCCGGCTGATCGAGCTCGAACTGCTCGACCGCGAGGCTCGGATGATTGACCGCCGCATCAAGGCGGCGAAGTTCCCCGCGGTGAAGAGCTTCGACTTCGATGCCCTCCCGGCCCTGAACAAGAAGCTTGTCCTCGGTCTCGCCCGCGGAGAGTTCGTCGCCCACCGCGAGAATGTCATCGCCCTTGGTCCCAGCGGAACCGGCAAGACCCACATCGCCTCGGGCATCGGCCTCGCGGCGTGCCAGCGCGGCATCAAGACTCGCTTCGTCACCGCCGCCGCGTTCGCCATTGTGCTCGAACCAATGGCGCATCAATGGCTCACTCCACGAGATGATCGAGGCCCAGGACGACAAGCGACTGCTCCGCCTTCAGAGGCAGCTCGCCGGATGCGAGCTGCTCATCATCGACGAACTCGGCTTCGTACCCCTGTCGAAGACCGGCGCCGAGCTTCTCTTCGAGCTCGTCAGCCAACGCTACGAGCGCGGCGCCACGATCATCACCTCGAACCTGCCCTTCGACGAGTGGACCAGCATCTTCAGCGACGAGCGGCTCACCGGAGCTCTGCTCGACCGCCTGACCCACCACGTCCACATCCTCGAAAGCCGTTCATCGTGGCGCCATCGGTTCGAGCGCGATGGACGGCGGGCCGAGCTACCGCCTCGCCCAGAGCCGCGCCCGAAAGCCCCCCTTGAAACCCTGAGCCCCGCAGGACGGCCCTGCCGGGCCGTCGCGCCTCGACACGCGCCAGCTCCGAAAGCGCGCGCGCCGAGGCGCGGCCGCTCACACCACCGACGCCAAGGGCGCCTCGTTGGCCGGCTTTTGCTCCGTCACACTGGCGGGAGTTGTCGCTGACATTGACAGGTTGCCGTTGATCACGTGCTCCTCACGTTCAAAGAGGGCCTGCTGCAGCAAGACCCACTCTGGCGCTACGCGGACATGACGGCGATCCGAGGCGTCTCGACGGGCTGGGCGGCGGCAGGAGCGCAGGGACGAGTTGCGGCGGCGAGAGAGCGGAGCATCATGGATCCTGTGTCTGTAGCATCTGCCTCAAGAATAGCCCGGCGTTCCGCATGCGAAGCGCCAAGGGCTTGCGAAGTCGTGCCGAGAGCGATAATTCACGCCTCCGGCGGGTGATTAGCTCAGTGGTAGAGCGCTTCGTTCACATCGAAGATGTCGGGAGTTCGAATCTCTCATCACCCACCACGTCTCCTCTCAGCCGAAGTCGACGGATCAGCGCTTGCTTGCAGGTCGGTACAGCCGCTAAGAGGCGGCGGTCTGGGTGATTAGCTCAGTTGGTAGAGCATCTCGTTTACACCGAGAGGGTCGGCGGTTCGAGCCCGTCATCACCCACCAATCATGATGCGCGGGTAGCGACCAGCAGTGGTCGTCGTCTCGCTTCATCGCCAGGACGCCGGGATTTGGCCGATGCCGACGGCGTCACGTTCTCGAGATCATGGCCGGTCTCTCGCCGAAAACCGGCTATAAGTTCTGGGAGCGGCGGCGACCCGGCGCAATGGAGGATCTCCGCCACGATGGACGCTTTGAACGAATCCTCGGTATCGCGGCCGCGCGCGTACAGCCGGACTGAGCTATTGAGCGACGCGGTCGTCCACGTTCTCGGCCTTGTGGCGGCGGCAGTCGCGGTTCCGACCCTGATCACCTTTGCCGCGATCTGGAACGGCAGCTTCACCGTCGTCGCCGGCGTGACGATCTACGGCGCGTCGCTCATCGCGATGCTTCTCTTCTCGGCGCTTTACAACATGGTGCCGCAGGGAAGCTGGACCGCAATTCTGCGGCGGCTCGACCACTCGGCAATCTACTTCAAGATCGCCGGAACGTTCACGCCATTTGCCGCGCTCTCGGCCGGATCGTTCGGTCAGTTGCTCGCGGGCCTTTGGGGAGCCGCGGTAGCCGGAACCGGCCTGCGGGTTTTCGCGCCCACACGGCTCAAGTGGCTCGCTCTGGGTCTCTACCTCGCCATGGGCTGGGTCGGTGCGCTGGCCGGAGGTGCGATGCTGGCGGATCTCTCCTACAGCGTCTTCTGGCTGATGCTCGCTGGCGGCCTCGTGTATACGCTCGGGTTTGCCGTCTACCTTGCCAAGGCGATGCCCTACCAGAACGCGATCTGGCACGTGTTCGTCCTGGCGGGGACCATCCTCTTCTTCATCGCGGTCATGCTTCGGCTTAGGGAGGCGTCGTTCGCGGGCATGGGGTGAGGGCACCCTTAAGAGAGCGGCTTGGCTCGAGTTCGCGAGCGACGCCTTCACGACTTGTTCGAACCGATGAGCCCGTTCCTGCTCTGCAGAAAGCCCTTTCGAGGAGCGGCTCGGCCAGCGCGAGGTATCGAGCGGTTGCTGATCGGGCTGCTCGCCACGGCAACCTGCTGGTCAAGGGCCCGCCGGGCCTTGCCAAGACCCGAGCTATGAAAGCGCTGGCACGGAAAATGGAATGCGAATTTAGCCGCATTCAGTTCATCCCCGACCTGCTGCCATTGGACGTGACCGGGACCCATGTCTTGTCTCCAGCCTGTCACGAAGGAACCTGCTCGTCCTCGTGAGCGACCCCTTCGCCGAGGATATGCCCGAGGCACTGAGGCCCGCCGTATCAGACGCAGAGCTTCAGGCCGAAGTCGATACCAGCGACCGGAGGATCCACGGCAACCTGCGCGAGGCTGCGCGCGGCAGGAGCAGAAGAGCCGCTGCTGCAGGTGCGTCGAGTGATGGGTCTGGCGCCGCGATCAACGGCAACGAGGAGGTTTCGCAGGTCGGAAACCCCGCTGTCCTCATCGACCGCCTGGCCGAGCGGGCGGAGCCGGCAGCGATCGCGATGACGCCGCAGACGCCCTGCTGGACAGTGCTGGCGGTGCTGCTTGCGCTGCTCCCTGCTTGGCTCGCCCGGCTCGCCCGGGGTGCGGTGCGGCGCTGGCGCGCCAATGCCAACCCGCGCTGCGCTGCGCTGCGCTGCGCTGCGCTGCGCTGCGCTGCACTGCGCTGCACTGCGCTGGTCGAGCTGCACAGCCTGGACCTCGCCGGCCATGGCTGTGGTCCTGCGGCGTGCCGCCCTCTCCGCAGGACCACGGGAGCGGGTCGCAAGCCTCTCCAGCCGCGACTGGCTCGCCTTCACCGACGCGGCGGGCGGCGGCTTCTCCGACGGCCCCGGCCGCACGCTGTGGGAGGCGCCTTATTCCGGATCCGGGCCCAGTGCCGGGACTTCGTGAGCTCATCGCCGACTGGGTGCGGCGCCGCCGGGCGTGGCGACGCCGTGATCTCGCTCGGCCTGCCTTGGGCGCTCCTGCTGCGGACCCTTCCATTTCTGGTGTGGTGGCTGGTGCCGCCGCACCGCGAGCAGGTCCCGGCGCTGCGATTTCCTTTTTTTTCGGCATATCGTCGACACGGCGGGGGCGGAGCCTGGCCCCGGCGCCGTGGTTTTCAACCGCGCGCGCCTGCAGATGGCCGCCGCGATGCTCGCCTGGTGCCTTATGGTCTCCGCCGCGGCCCTGCCCGGGCGCGACGAGGACTGGATGGCACTGATCGTTCTTCGGCTCTCGCGCCTACCTGCAGGCGCCGCTGACCGAGTGCACGGGGTCGGCGACCCGGACGCGCGCGGAGAGGACCGCGTTGACCTCACCACACTGCGGGATGTCGCGACCCGCACCGGTGGCCAATGCTTCTTCACCTCCGACGAGGCGGCGCTGACGGAGGTCTAGGCCCGCATCGACGAACTCGCACCTCGCGAGGTCGAGACGCTCTCTCATCGGCCCGCCAGTCGCTCGTATGGATTGCGCTGGGGCTTGAATAAGCAGAGGATTTCCGCCCTGCTCGAGCTCCCCGGCGACTGGACAGCGCTCGTGGCCTATGCGGCACCGCCCGTGGCGTCGTTCGATGACAGAGGATCCCGACGTCCTGGTCCCCCACCTCGACGGTCTCACTCCGGACGTGATGCCGCAGGAAGGGACTCGCGCCGCCAAAGCGCTGGCTCTCGATCCGATCGGCAGCGACACGAAATCGTGGCTCTGCCCCACTCTACCCCTCGCGTCCGGCCTCCGCCTAAGCCTGCCGCGCTGATCGATCTTCGGCGCTGGCTGAAGCCTGTTCCATCAAGCCGGGTGCCATGGCGAGAACACCCTCGGTATTTCGAAAGCGGTTCGGCCGTGGAAGGCGTGATGCTGCGCACCACGGCCACGTCGACGATCCCGCGTCGCAATCCCCAGCATGCCTTCACTACGAATTGCTTGAGCTCTTTTCGCACTCGCGATCAAACCGAAGGGGCGGATTGTATTCATTCCTGCCGCCGAAAGAGGTGCTCGGTCACTGAGCAATTGCTCGTGACGTTACGTCAGATGCATCGCACCCCTTACGTGCACGCATGAATTGCGTCTTGGGACATTGTATACGGAAGGCATCGGCAAAAGTTCGCCGACGAAACTGGGGATGCCGTGATGTATGCTTGTACTGCCGATCTGAGCGCGTCGGACGGAGCATGTGGAACTATGAACATGTTTCTCAAATCGCTTGAGGACATGCCGAAGGCCGAGCGTGGGGGAGCGTGCCTGGACGTGGCCGCGGCGCTCATCGAATTGGCGGCGTACGATCTGGCCGGGCTTCAGGCCTCCGCACGGGTCGCTCGTCTCATCCTCATGGCGGCCGAAGTCTCTCGAATGGCCGCTTCGGTGCAGTCTCAAGCGGACCTTTCCGAAGCATGCTGAACATCCGCGCCAGGACACGATTTCAGGCCGCCCGAAAGTGGACGCCGGGAGGTGTTGAAGAAACTCGACAGCACATTGCGCGGGATGGGCTCGGCAAGTGGCAGAAACAGGCGTCTCTCGCCGGCTGCGCCCGCGCGATGACGCGTCCGCGGCCGGCGCGCCAAAAATGCGCTCGGCGTTTTCCGGGAACGCAAGGTCAAGGCGGGCGAACCGCTTGACGCTTTCACGGCGCTTGCCTAGAAGGCGCGTCACGCCAGCGTACAATCGCTGGCGGGCAGTGGGCGGTTGTAGCTCAGTTGGTTAGAGTACCGGCCTGTCACGCCGGGGGTCGCGGGTTCGAGCCCCGTCAACCGCGCCATCACTGCCTAGCGATCTCACAAATCATGAGATCGAATCGAGGACGCGCGCCCAACTGCGCATCCCCTTGTGAAAGCTGTCGAGGTCGTACTTCTCGTTCGGGGAATGGACACGATTGTCGCTGCGGCCGAAGCCGATCAGCATCGAGTCGAGCCCGAGAATCGTCTTGAAGTAGCCCGCAATGGGAATCGAGCCGCCGCCGCCGATGAAGGCGGCTGATTTCGGCCACTCTTCGCTCAGCGCGCGGCGGGCCGCTTCAAAGGCCCGGTCGGAAATGTCCATGACGCTGGCCGGTGCGGCGCCATGGTCCTCGAACGAGACCGCGCAGTCGGCCGGAAGCATCGACTGGACCATGCTTCGAAAGCTCTCGCGTATGCGCTGCGGATCTTGCTGGCCGACGAGGCGGAAGCTGATCTTGGCATGCGCTTCGCTCGGCAGCACCGTCTTGAAGCCCGCGCCGGAATAGCCGCCCCAGATGCCATTCACCTCGCAGGTCGGACGCGCCCAGATCTGGTGCAGCGGCTCCCGATCGATTTCGCCCGCCGGAACGCTGAGATCGACGGTGGCAAGGAACTGCTCGGCGTCAAAGTCGAGCGCGCGCCATTGCTTCGCGACATCGTCCGAAAGCTCCGTGACACCGTCGTAGAAGCCAGGCACGGTCACGCGCCCCGCGTCGTCGTGCAGGGACGCGATGATGCGCGCGAGGACGCGGATGGGGTTCCGGGCGATGCCGCCGAAGCCGCCGGAATGCAGGTCGCGAGACGGCCCGGTCAGCGTCAGTTCCTCGGCCAGCAGACCGCGCAGCATGGTCGTGATCGCCGGGGTGTCTCGATCGTACATCGTCGTGTCACAGATCAGCGCAAGCTCCGGCTCCGAGAGCTCCTGACGGTGTGCATCGAGGAACGGCAGGAGAGAGGGGGAGCCCAACTCCTCTTCCCCCTCAAAAAGGAAGGTCAATCTTGCAGGGAGGCGACCTTCGACCGCCACCCATGCGCGGCACGCTTCGACGAAGGTCATGAGCTGCCCCTTGTCGTCGGTGGCGCCGCGGCCGCGGATCACTCGACCCTGAGGCGTGTCCTGAAGCTCGGGGTCGAAGGGGTCGCGATCCCACAGGGCGAGCGGGTCGACCGGTTGAACGTCGTAATGGCCGTAAAAGAGCAGATGGCGTCCCTCATCTCCGCCGTGGCCGACAACCATCGGATGACCTGCCGTGGGGCGCTTCTCCGCGGCGACGCCGATCCCGCCGAGTTGCGCGACCATCCAGTCCGCCGCCCGCTGACAATCGGCCTGGTGGGCAGGGTCTGTCGAGATCGAGGGAATGCGGACGAACGCCATCAGGCGCTCGAGCGAAGCCGGAAGATCGTCGTCAATGCGAGAGAGAACGGAGTCAAGGCTCATCTGGCGGTCCCTAAAGCAGCGGTCCCAAAAACCACTGCAGCCGAGGTTGTCAGGGCACCGAAGGCAGGTCCAGTGGGGTGGAAAGCATATCGTCGCCGGGCTACGGTCACAGGACGATGGGGGAGGATATGGTTTGATGCGTGGTGCGATCCTGGCGATGTCCTTGATCGTCGTGGCGGTGCCGGCCATGGCGCAGGTCGAGGGAAACGTGGCGAAGCGACAGCTTTTCCCGACCCGGGGCGTGCAGCTTGCGCTGTCTCGTGCGCTCAGCGAGCAGGAGCAGGAGATCATCCAGGGCATCGTGCGTGAGGCGGACAGGACCGGACGGACGCTGCCGTACTATGGTTCCATCGCCTACTCGCCGAGCGAAGGCCTGACGGCGGAGTCCATCCAAGGGGCGTTCAATCATCACTCCGCGCAGGCCGCTGACGCGGCTTCGATCGCGGCATGCGATGCGGTGCGAAAGGGCGACTCGTCGCCTTGCCAGGTCGCAGCGCATATTTTGCCGCGCGGCTACGAGCCTGGACGGTTGCAGCTGTCGTTCTCGGCCACGAGCGCCTTTCGTTCAACGTACGGGCGGATCCGCAGCGCCAAGGCTCTTGCCACGTCCGAAAGTACCGGCGCCTGGCAGATGGCCGAGGGCGTCGACGAGGAGGATGCGGCCTCGACCGCGGTCGGCCTCTGCAATGATAAGGCGACTTCGATGGGAGGGCCCGCTGATTGCCGTGCGGTCATCGTAAATTGACCGGTGTCAATGCAGGGATGCGCGCCAAGAGCGCATTGAGGCTCTCGCGTATGATGCCTATCACTGAGCGAGAGATCGGGAGGACGCCTGTTGGACTATGACGCAATGATCGGCGCGGCGCTTCAGCGCCTGCATGACGAGGGGCGGTACCGCACCTTCATCGATATTGAGCGTCGGCGCGGGGCCTATCCTCATGCCATATGGCGCCGACCCGACGGAACCGAGCGTCCAGTGACGGTGTGGTGCGGGAACGACTATCTCGGCATGGGGCAGCATCCCGCGGTCCTTGATGCGATGCACACCGCGATAGACGCGACTGGCGCCGGCTCTGGCGGAACGCGCAACATCTCCGGCACCACAGTCTACCACAAGGCGCTCGAGTCCGAGCTTGCGGATCTGCACGGCAAGGAGGCCGCGCTCGTCTTCACCTCGGCCTACATCGCCAACGACGCGACCCTGTCGACGCTGCCGGACCTTTTCCCGGGGCTGGTAATCGTGTCCGACGCACTGAACCACGCCTCGATGATCCAGGGAATCCGCCGCGGTCGGTGTGAAAAGCGAATCTTCCGCCACAACGACGTCGAACATCTGCGCGAGATATTGCAGCAGATCGAGCTGGGGCGACCCATCTTGATCGCGTTCGAGTCGATCTACTCGATGGACGGAGATTTCGCCCCCGTTGCGAAGATTTGCGATCTGGCCGAGGAATTTGGGGCGTTGACGTACCTCGACGAGGTGCACGCCGTCGGCATGTACGGCCCCCGCGGCGCCGGCGTCGCCGAGCGCGACCGGCTGATGCATCGAATCGATATCGTCAACGGAACGCTCGCCAAGGCCTTCGGCGTCATGGGCGGCTACATTGCCGCTTCGGCTCGCCTGTGCGACGCAATCCGCTCGTACGCGCCGGGCTTCATTTTCACCACCTCGCTGCCGCCGGCGGTGGCGGCGGGCGCGGCGGCATCGGTCCGGCACCTGAAGACGGACCAGATGCTGCGCGAGCGGCACCAGGTGCAGGCGAAAACGCTGAAGATGCGGCTCAAGGGGCTTGGCCTGCCGCTCATTGATCACGGCAGCCATATCGTGCCGGTGCATGTCGGCAGTCCGGTCAAGTGCAAGATGCTAAGCGACATGCTGCTGGAGCGGCACGGCATCTACGTTCAGCCGATCAACTATCCCACCGTTCCGCGCGGGACGGAGCGGCTGCGCTTCACGCCTTCCCCCGTCCACGGTCCCCGGGAGATTGACGCGTTGGTGCATGCAATGGATGATTTGTGGGCACAGTGTGCGCTAAATCGCGCCGAGCTTTCTGCTTGAACGCGAACTGGCCCGTGTTTTCGGTCGCAGGCCCGTGTTAAGCTTCGGCAAATAGGCTGAGGCGAAACAAATCGCCCGGCGCGCTAAGCTGGGCGCGATCGAAGGGCAGAATGCGAATGATCAGGCGTCCCGAGACGTCCGCTCTCACCGATGTTCGACCCCGCGGGTTCGACGACTACGACTTGCGGCTCGGTGATGTGATGCGTGGTGAACGGGCGACGCTGGGCAAGTCGCTCCTCGACGTGCAGCGGGAACTGAAGATCAAGGCGTCCTACATCGCGGCGATTGAGAATGCCGATCCGTCGGCTTTCGAGACTCAGGGCTTCATCGCCGGATATGTCAGGTCCTACGCGCGGTATTTAGGGCTAGACCCCGAATGGGCCTTCGCGGCTTTTCGTCGGGAAGGCGGGATGCCGGCGCCGAATGAGCCGCCCGCGGCCGCGGCGAAGGGCGAGCAGAAGACGGAGCCGTCGCTGCGGAAGACCGACCCGTTCAGCGGTTCGCGTGCGCCGTACATACCGGGGGACCAGCCGCTCTTTACCGGGGTCGAACCTCGGGCGGTGGCATCGGTGGCGGTGCTATGCGCACTCATCGGAGCGATCGGCTACGGCGGATGGGCGGTCCTGCAAGAGGTCCAGAAGGTGCGCTTCGTTCCGGTCGAGCAGGCCCCCGAGATCGTGGCCGAACTCGACCCGCTGAACCGCAGCGTTGTACCGGCGACCGAGGCTCCTGCCGATGTATTCGCGACAGGCCCGACCGCGGATGCGCTTGATCGACTGTATCGGCCAAAGGCCCTCGACGTGCCTCTGATGATTGCACGCGACGGCCCCATCGCCGCCTTGGACCCGTCTTCGGTGGGGGCGCTCGCACCCGTGCCGGGCGGCGAGCGGTTCGCAGCTTCGCGGATGCCGGTCGGGACGCTCGATGATGCCACTTCCTCACCGGTCGACAGCGCGATTGCCGAGGCGCTAGACACGCCGACGCCGGTCCTGACAGAAGAGGTCACGACGGCGACACTGGCGCTTGTTGCCGTCCGGCCGAGTTGGGTCCGCGTGCGCGCGGCCGACGGGACCGTGATCTTCGAGAAGATCCTCGACGCAAACGAGAAGTACGTCATTCCGGAGACCGAAGGCGTACCGACGCTGCGCGCCGGCAACGCGGGATCTCTGTACTTTGCGGTCAACGGGCAGGCCTACGGTCCGGCCGGGCCGGGACCATCAGTCGTGAAGAACGTGAAGCTCTCGGCGGAGGATCTGACGGCCAGTTACGCGATCGCCGACATGGAGGCCGACGTCGACCTGGCGCGTTATTACGCCGAGGTCGAACCGCTGGAGGAGTGAGGCAGCGCGCGTTGCCAGTGCCCTGCGTCCCGCCTATGTTCACGCCCAAGCCGAGAGCGGGATTCCAATGTCTTTGAACCACGTCCGCCCCTGGCGGAACATCTACCGTCGCAAGTCGCGCCAGATCATGGTCGGGTCTGTTCTGGTCGGGGGCGACGCACCGATCAGCGTCCAGACGATGACGAACACGGCGACGACGGACGTCGCCGCGACAGTGGCCCAGGTGCAGGCGGCGGCGGACGCCGGCGCCGACATCGTGCGCGTCTCGACACCCGACGAGCCGTCGACGCAAGCACTGCGAGACATCGTGCGGGAGAGTCCGGTACCCATTGTTGCCGACATCCACTTTCACTACAAACGCGCGATCGAGGCCGCGGAGGCGGGTGCGGCATGCCTGCGCATCAACCCGGGCAACATCGGGAGCGAGGAGCGGGTGCGCGAGGTCATCCGTGCGGCCAAGGACCACGGCTGCTCCATCCGGATCGGCGTCAACGCCGGCAGCCTCGAGAGGGACCTGCTGGAGAAGTACGGCGAGCCCTGTCCCGAGGCGATGGTCGAGTCCGGCCTCGACCACATCCGGATCCTTCAGGACAACGACTTCCACGAGTTCAAGATCAGCGTGAAGGCTTCAGACGTGTTCCTCGCCGCCGCGGCCTATCAGGGAATCGCGGAGGCCACCGACGCGCCGATCCATCTCGGCATCACCGAGGCGGGCGGCCTGACCTCGGGCACGATCAAGAGCGCGATCGGCCTCGGCAACCTGCTCTGGATGGGCATCGGCGACACGATCCGCGTCAGTCTCTCGGCCGACCCGGTCGAGGAGGTCAAGGTCGGCTACGAGATCCTGAAGTCCCTCGGCCTGCGGCATCGCGGCGTCAACGTCATCTCGTGCCCGTCCTGCGCACGACAGGGGTTCGACGTCATCAAGACGGTCGAGGTGCTGGAGAAGCGGCTCGAGCACATCAAGATGCCGATGTCGCTCAGTATCATCGGCTGCGTCGTGAACGGCCCTGGGGAGGCGCTGATGACCGATGTGGGGTTCACCGGCGGCGGCGCAGGGAACGGCATGGTCTACCTTGCTGGCAAACAAAGCCACCGGATGTCGAACGAGGAGATGGTCGACCATATCGTCGAACTGGTCGAAAAGCGCGCCGTGGAGATCGAAGCGGAGGAGGCGGCGGCAGCCAAGGCTGCGGAATAGCCGTGCGGAACCTCCATACCAAAAAGGCGTGCGCGACCCGGCGCGGCGCTTGGTCTTGTCGGAGGACCAAGATGAGGAAAAAATCCGCGGCAATTGCGGCGGCGCTTCCGCTAAGCGGTCAGGCTCACGCCCAGGTGACGACCGACGCACTGTCGAGCCCGCGGAGGTAGAGCGGTTCTTCAACCAGCCGGGATATTCGCCCTACGCCGGCCGGAACTATCCGATGCGCCCTCTCTGGGGCGAGCAGCACCTGCACACGTCGTGGTCGGCCGACGCGCTGGCGGGAGGCGCCCGCATCGGCCCCGACGAGGCGCTGAAATACGCCAAGGGCGCCGAGATCAGCTCGAACACCGGGCAGCCGGTCAGGCTGTCGCGCCCCTACGACTGGTTGGTCATTGCCGACCATTCGGATTCGCTCGGCGTCATGAGCGGCGTGCTCGCTGGCGATCCCTCGCTCATGGGCGATCCGGTGCTCAAGCGCTGGCACGAGGGCATGAACGCAGGCGGCGAGGCGGCGACGGCGGTCGTGATGGAGATGATCACGCTGCAGGGAAGGGGAGAGTTGCCGGAGGCGGGTCAGGACCCCGACGTGCAGTTCGACTTCTGGCGCAAGATGACCGACATCGTGGAGGGCCGCAACGAGCCGGGGACGTGCTCCGCCATCATCGGCTACGAGTGGACGTCGAACTACGGCGGCGGCAACAACCTGCACCGCAACATCATCTAACGCGACGGCAAGGACCTTGCCGACCGGGTCCGGCCGCTCACCACTTTCGACACCGATATCCCGAACGAGCTCTGGGACTGGATGGCGAACTACGAGGAGGTGACAGGCGGCCGGCTGCTGGCAATTCCGCACAACGGAAACCTCTCGAATGGCCTCATGTTCGCGACCGAAACACCGGACGGCCGGCCGATCGACTCGGAGTGGGCAGCGGAGCGGGCACGCTGGGAGCCGCTCTACGAGGTAACGCAGACCAAGGGCACCTCCGAGCAGCATCCGAGCCTCGCGCCGGCCGACGAGTTCGCCGACTTCGAGATCTGGGACCTGGGCAACCTCAACGTCGTGCCCAAGGAGCCCGGCATGATCGAGTATGAGTACGCGCGAGAGGCGCTGAAGCGCGGCCTCGCACTCGAGGACGAACTCGGCACCAACCCGTTCAAGTTCAGCCTCGTCGGCTCGACCGACGCGCACACGGGCATCTCGTCCGCCGAGGAGAACAACTTCTTCGGAAAGCTACCGTCCGGCGAACCGGGCCCCGGGCGCTCGACGGGCAACGTCTTCGACTTCGTTGGACGGACGGTAAAGGACGGGCAGATCGGTGCATCGGGCCTCACGGCGGTCTGGGCCGCCGAGAACACCCGCGCCGCGATCTGGGACGCCATGAAGCGCAAGGAGGTCTACGGCACCACCGGGCCGCGCATCGGCGTGCGGTTCTTCGGCGGCTGGGCCTTCGTGGCGGAGGATGCATTGGGACGTAACCCCGGCGCCGTCGGCTACGGTAAGGGCGTGCCGATGGGCGGCGACCTGCCTCCCGCTCCCGAAGGGGCCGGCGCGCCCAGCTTTCTCGTCGCGGCGCTCCAGGACCCGCTCTCGGGCAACCTCGACCGCATCCAGATCATCAAGGGCTGGGTCGACGCCGAGGGCGAGATGCAGGAGCGGATCTACGACGTCGCCTGGTCGGGCGACCGCGAGCCCGACGAGGACGGCTACGTCCCGGCGGTCGGCAGCACGGTCGACGTCGCGAACGCGACCTGGACCAACACCATCGGCGCACCCGAGCCGGTCACCGTCTGGCAGGATCCGGACTTCGACCCGTCGCTCAAGGCGTTCTACTACGCTCGCATCATCGAGATCCCGACGCCGCGTTGGACCGCCTAAGACGCCGCCTACTTCGAGGAGGCCGACTTCGCGCCCGAGGTGCCAATGACGCTACAGGAGCGCGCCTACACCTCGCCGATCTGGTACACGTCGGAAGATTAATCGGCCGCATTTCCGGACGTGGGGGCGGCGGCATCGAACGCCGCCGCGCCCCCGGCTTCAGACTCAGGACACTGCCATGCAGTGGGGGACCTCCGACACCAGCGTGCGGGCAAACAAAAGGCCTTCCCCTTCAGCTCCCGCCGCTGCGGGCTGCGCAGCAACGTCGGACCAGAGCGGTCAAGGCTTCCATCGCAGGAAGTTGGCGATAAGGCGCAGGCCTGCGCGCTGGCTCTTCTCGGGATGGAACTGCGTGCCGATCATCGTGCCTCGACCGATGATTGCCGTGATTTGACCACCATAGTCGGCCCAGGCAAGGCGTTCGGCGGGATCAGTGACCTGCATGTGATAGGAGTGCACGAAGTAGGCGTGGTCACCGGTCGCGATACCGTCGAGGACTGGGTGTGGCAGGTCGATGACGAGATCGTTCCAGCCCATGTGAGGCACCTTGAGGCCGCTTTGCGGCTCGATGCGCACGACTTCGCCGGCGATCCAGCCGAGGCCGGGCGTCTTTCGATATTCGTGCCCGGCGGTCGCCATGAGCTGCATGCCGACGCAGATGCCGAGGAACGGCCTGCCACGGCGCTCCACGGCTTCAACGAGGGCTTCGTGCAATGCGCCGCGTCCGGCAAGCGCGTCGCGGCACGCGGGAAACGCGCCATCCCCCGGCAGGACGATCCGGTCGGCGGTGGCCACGTCCTCGGCCCGGTCGCTGACGATGACCTTGCCGGCGCCGGTCTCGGCTGCCATCCGCTGAAACGCTTTCTCGGCCGAGTGCAGGTTGCCCGCCTCGTAATCGACCAAGACGGTCGTCACAGTGTGCCCTTGGTCGACGGGACGGCATCTGCGCGCCGTGGATCCGGCTCGACTGCGTCGCGGAGCGCGCGGGCGACCGCCTTGAACGCAGCTTCGGCGACGTGGTGCGCGTTCGCCCCCGCCAACCGGGACACATGCAGCGTCAGCCCCGCGTGCGTCGAGACCGCCTGGAAGAACTCGCGCACCAACTGACCGTCGAAGCGCCCGATGCGTTCGGCGCCGAGCTCGAGGTCCCAGACGAGATACGGGCGCCCCGACAGGTCGAGGGCCGCACGAACGAGCGCGTCGTCCATCGGCAGAAGACATGCGCCGTAGCGGCGGATGCCGCGCTTGTCTCCCACGGCGTCGCGCAGGGCCTGGCCGATCGCGATCCCGGTATCCTCCACCGTGTGATGGTCGTCGATGTGCAGATCGCCGGCAGCCTTCACGCGCATGTCGATCAGCGAGTGTCGCGAGAGCTGGTCCAGCATGTGATCGAAGAACCCAACGCCCGTCGCGATCTCGGCACGCCCAGTACCGTCGAGGTCCAATTCGACGAGGATCTCCGTCTCCGAAGTCTTGCGCTCAATACGGGCGGTACGCATGCCGTCTCCCCACGATGTGCCGGAGCGTTATAGGTGCGGCCCCGGCCGGGCGGAAGGCCGGCGGCAGGGTCCCACCTTCTGGTGTTGCGGTGTGCTGACTCTCGGTCCCACACGCGCGAAGAGCCTGTTCAGGTATCCGGCAGGAAGCGGCCGTACGAGCCGTCCGCGAAGAGGAGTGGCTTGCCGCCCGTTCCGCGCTTGACCGACAGGACCCTGCCGACCACGATCGCGTGGTCCCCGCCTTCGTGGACTGCCTGCCGCTCACAATCGAACCTCGCCAGGCAATGGGAGATCACCGGCACGCCGTTCGGCCCGCGCTCCCAAGCGATGCCGTCCCAGTCGTCGCCGCTGCGGGTGAAGCGCAGGCAGTCCTCGACCTGATCTTGCGCCATGACGTGGATCGCGTAGTGGCGGGCCTCGGTGAAGGCCTCGAACCGTGCCGAACTCTTCGCCGGAGACCACAGCACCAGCGGCGGGTCGAGCGAGACGCTGGCGAAGCTGTTCGCGGTAATCCCGAGCGGTCCCAGTGCGCTGTCGCAGGTGATCACGGTTATGCCGGTGGCGAAGCGACCGAGCGCCCGGCGCAGATCGCGCTGACTGCCCGGTCCGGGCTCGAATGCCTCCATGCGGATGATGCGACCTTTCAAGGTGGTGTTTCGAACAGCGCGTTGGAACCACGTCTGTGGCGAAACGTCCACTGCCGAGCGCTCGCGGACGGTTCCCTTCGGCGCGCCACAATGTCGCCACGAGGCAAGGCCGTGTCGCTTGTGAAGCCGCCGCTCAGATGAACTCGCATCACGATCGGGTTGGCGGGGAGATGCTCCAGCCAAGCTCTCGGCGTCCAGTGTACGATCGCGCGCTGCCGCGCGGCACGGAGGAGAGCGGACATGCAGGATACGGCACGCGTGGTGGTGATCGGTGGCGGCGTCGTCGGGTGCAGCGTGCTCTACCACCTCGCGCGGGCGGGCTGGACCGACATCGTGTTGCTGGAACGCAGCGAGCTGACCTCGGGCTCGACTTGGCATGCGGCGGGCGGCATCCACACGATCAATGGCGACCCGAATGTCGCGAAGCTGCAGAAGTACACGGTCGAGCTCTACCGCGAGATCGAGCGGGAGAGCGGACAGAACGTCGGCCTGCACATGACCGGCGGTCTGATGATGGCCGCAACGCCCGAGCGGTTCGACTGGCTGAAGTCGATCCGCGCCAAGGGGCGCTACATGGGCCTCGACGCAGAGATCATCACGCCGGAGGAGGCGGCGGAGCTGTTCCCGCTGCTCGACCCCTCGCAGTTCGTCGGTGGCCTGCGCGACGAGGTGGAGGGGCATGTGGACCCCTCGGGTACGACCCATGCCTACGCCAAGGCGGCGCGCAAGCTGGGCGCGACCGTGCATACCCACACGATGGTCACCGCCCTTGCCCAGCGGGCGGATGGCACGTGGGTGGTGACGACCGAGAAGGGGCAGATCACGGCCGAGCACGTGGTGAACGCCGGCGGCCTCTGGGCGCGCGAGGTCGGCCGCATGGCGGGCCTCGAGCTTCCGGTGCTCGCCATGGAGCACATGTACCTGCTGACCGAGGAGATCCCCGAGGTCGTCGAGTTCAACCAGACCGCCGGGCGCGAGATGCTGCACGTCGTCGACTTCGACGGCGAGATCTACACGCGGCAGGAGGGCAGGGGCATGCTGATCGGCACCTACGAGGCGGACTGCCGCCCGTGGTCGCCCGACAGCACGCCGTGGGATTTCGGGCACGAGCTGCTGCCGCCTGATCTCGACCGGATCGCGCCGCGGTTGGAGGGTGCGTTCCGGCACTTCCCGCCCTACGAGCGGGCCGGCATCAAGCAGATCATCAACGGCCCCTTCACCTTCTCTCCCGACGGCAATCCGCTGGTCGGTCCCGTCCGGGGGATGCGCGGGTACTGGTGCGCTTGCGGGGTGATGGCGGGGTTTGCACAGGGCGGCGGCGTCGGCCTAGCGCTGGCGAACTGGATGACGGAGGGCGACCCGGGCTTCGACGTCTTCGCGATGGACGTGGCGCGCTTCGGCGACTACGCGACGTCAGCCTTCACCAACGCGCGGGTGCGGCAAAACTACGCCCGGCGGTTCTCGATCCGGTTCCCGAACGAGGAGCTGCCCGCGGCGCGGCCGTTGCTGACCACGCCGATCCACGACCTGCTGAAGGCCGAAGGCTGTCAGTTCGGCGAGGCGCGGGGGCTGGAGGTGCCGCTCTGGTTCGCGCCCGAGGGCGTGCGGGACGAGTTCTCCTGGCGCCGCTCCACCGACTTCGACCCTGTCGGCGCCGAGGCGCGGGCGGTGCGCGAAGGCGTCGGCATTCTGGAGATCACCGGCTTCGCCAAGTACCGCGTCACCGGCGCGGCGGCGGCGGCGTGGCTCGACCGCATTCTCGCAGCGCGCGTGCCAGAGGTCGGGCGCATGGTGCTGGCGCCGATGCTGAAGGAGGACGGCAAGCTGATCGGCGACTTCACCCTGGCGCGGCTGGCGCCGGAGGAGTTCCTGATCGCCGGCTCGGGGGTTGCCGAAGATTATCACATGCGCTGGTTTCTGCAGCACCTCGACGAAGGCATATCCGTCGTCGCGCTGGGACCGTCGCTTGCGGGGCTATCCATTGCCGGGCCGAAGTCGCGGGAGGTCCTCGCCGCGGTCGCGGGTACCGACGTCTCAGGCGAGGCGTTCCGATTCATGGATATCCGGGGGATGCATGTCGGCATGGCGCCTTGCACCGTCGGGCGCATCAGCTTCACCGGCGACCTCGGCTACGAGATTCTGGATGGCGCCGGAGTACCAGCGCCACGTCTACAACACCCTGAAGGAGGCCGGCGCAGCGCACGGCATTCGAGACTTCGGCCTGCGGGCGCTCAACGCGCTGAGGCTGGAGAAGGGGTGGGGCGGCTGGGCGCGCGAGTACCGGCCGGTCTACTCGCCGTGGGAGGCGGGGCTCGACCATTACGTCGCTCTGGGCAAGGGCGCCGACTTCATCGGCAAGGGGGCCGCGCAGGCGATGCGCGGCAACGGCCCAATGCGACTCCGCACCTTCACGGTCGAGGCGCGCGACGCCGACGTCATCGGCGACGAGCCGATCTGGCAATCGGGCGAGGTCGTGGGCTGGGTGACCTCGGGCGGCTATGCGCACGCCTCCGACGTTTCCGTGGCATTAGGCTATGTGCCGGTCGAACATTCCGAGACGGACGGAAGCTGGGAGATCGAGGTGCTTGGGCAACGGCTGGTCGCACGGCTGCAGCGGGCGCCGCTCTTCGACGCGAACGGATCGCGCATGCGCTCCTGAGGGCGCCACCTGGCGAAGCGACCTTTGCCGGGCTACCGCCGTCAGCTGTCCGATGTCGCTTGCTCGTTCTGCTGCAAGGAAACGATGGCCTACGGCTGCCTGCCAACGTCGATGCATCGAAATCCGGCAAGGCGCTCCCGCATAATGCGGAAACAGACTGCTTCTGGGCTCGCCTGCTTACCCTCACGCTTGTAACGGCGTCGTCAGCCGAGGCCCCCGGGGCCGTGCTTGAGGATGACGGGGACGACGAGTTCCTCCTCGTCCACGAGATGACGGTCCAGGAATCGGCCGAGCCGGGCCACATCGTCGCGGAATACACCGACGCGGTCGCGAAGATCGTCGCCATCCAGCCCCTGCAGCACCGTGTTCGCACGTTCGACGAACGCATTGAGGTGGCCGTCGAGCGCGTGATGGTCTCGACCGAGGATGTCGAAGCCCCGCTGCAGCGGGGCTTCTCGTGCGGACAAGACAGGGAAGTAGTGAATATCTTCGATGTTGTGATGGCCGTGCAGTTCGCCCACGAACATCGATCCGTATCGCGAAAGGCGGCCGCCGTAATCCTGGGCCGCCGCATTGCCGTCGATCAGCTTCTCGGCGTCCTCCTCAAGTAGCTTCTGTAGGCGGCGGAACATCATGTGACGTTCGAGCCAGAATTGCACGAGGCCGCCGAAATTGCGGTTCTCTTCCCAGCCTGCGCGAGGGAAGTCCTCGACGAGCGCGCGCAGAGCGTCGGGCAGGCCGTGCCGGTTCTCGAGAGATAAATCGTCCATCGTGGCGTCAGCTCGCGCAGGATGTGTGCTGATACAGCTCAGACGGCACCCCAGATCTCCTCTGCAGTCCGAACCACGAGCTCCAGCTTGCGGCGCTGGTCGTCTTCGGTGATGGCGTTGCCCTCTTCGGTTGAGGCGAAGCCGCATTGCGGCGCGATGCCAAGCTGGTCGAGATCGGCGTATTTCGACGCCTCGTCGAACTGGCGCTTGAGCCACGCCAAGTCCTCCAGTTCGCCCGTCTTCGTTGTGATGAACCCCGGCAGGACGCGCTTGCCGCCCCTGGGGAGCAGCCTGAGCGGCTCGAAGTCCTCCGGCCCGCTCCGTGTCGTACTCCATGAAGTAGATGTCGACGCCGGTCTTGTTGAAGATCGCGTCCGCCGCCGGGTCGTACGCCCCCTCCGCCGCGTAGGTCGAGCGGAAGTTCCCCCGGCACATGTGCATCCCGATCAGCATGTCGTCGGGGCGGTCCACGGATGGCTTCGTGCATCATCCAGGCGTAGCGGTCGATGAGCCAGTCGGGGTCCTGACCCTGCGCCCGTTTCGCCTCCCGGTGCTTTTCATCGCACAGATAGGCGAAGAAGATGTCGTCCATCTGCAGGTACCGGCAACCGGCATCGTAGAAAGCCCGGACAGCGTCGCGGTAGGTCGCCGCGATGTCTGCGAAGAGGTGGTCCAGGTCGCGATATTCCTCGGGCGCGATATCCTCGGGTTCGGTGCGGAAGTGGCAGCAGGATGGACCGGGAATCGAGATTTTCGGAACCACACCAGTGTGATCGGCGACAAAGCGAAAGTGGTCGAGCATCGGGTGATCAGCCGGAAAACCGAGCTTGCCGCGGATCGTGGGCGAGACCGGGCGCAGCTTGATCCCCTGGAACTGCACGCCCTGATCGGCAGAACGCTCCTCAAGTTCGAAGCCATCGAGCCCCGCGATGAAGTCGTAGTGCCACCAGGACCGGCGCGCCTCCCCATCGGTGACGGCCTTCAACCCCACATCTTCCTGCATCTTGATGAGCGCCGGAATGGCCGCGTCCTCAGCGGCCTTCAACTCTGCGGCGTCGATCCTACCCTGAGCGTAGCGGGCGCGCGCCTCCACAATCGAAGGAGGTCGCAGCAGGCTACCGACGTGATCGGCACGGAACGGCGGAGTTGGAGTTTGCAGCACGGCGTATCCTTCTTCTGGCACGGGCACATCACCCAAAGGGGACAGCAAGCGCAACCTCAGGTGCCAGGCGGGCAGAATGGCGCAGACAGCGCTTCCGCCTCGACGATGCGCTCAAGCCGCGAGGCTCCGATGTCGCCGATAACGACGGTTTGTCCGATGACGGTGGCTGGCACCACACCGAGACCTAGCGCAGAGGCGAGGCGGAGGTCACGCTCAAGCGCCGCCTCGACCACGACGCCGTTCATGTCTGCGGCGAGCCGGTCCGGGTCGAGACCCATTCCGCCGGCAACCTCGCGAAGGTATGCCTCGTTCGGTGCGAAGGCTGCCCGACGAAGCCGGAGGTGGAACGCCTCCTCCTTGCCCTGAAGGCCGGCAGCCACGATCGCTCGCGCCGCAAGGACGGAGTTCGGACCGAGTATCGGAAGCTCATGCCTGGTCACAGTGATGCCCGGCGCGGCCGAGAGCGTTTCCGCCATGGATCTGCAGTTCGGGCAATACTGGTCGGTAAAGAACGCAACCGGCACGCTCCCTGCCGCGACTTGATCGAAGAGCGATCCACAGAGATCCTCGGGCGGCGTCACTGCCGGCTGGGTTCTGTCATCGAGCCCTAGCAGGGCGATGTCGCCGCTGCCGGTCGCCGGCCCTCCAGCTACCGTGCGCAGCGCTGGAGCCGGCGCCCACGGCTCGAAGTCGAGGGGCGCGGGCCGCATTTCCATCCATACAGCGACCGCGATCAGCCCCGCTGCCGTGACCGCCAGTATGCGGTGGATCAGTAGACCCAGACCGGAGCTCCGAGCGGCACGCGCTGATAGAGGTCGATGACGTGCGCGTTCAACATCCGGATGCAACCGCTTGAGACCGAACGACCAATCGACTGCGGCACGTTGGTGCCATGAATGCGGTAGTAGGTGTCGACGCCGTTCTGGAACAAGTAGAGCGCACGAGCGCCGAGCGGGTTGTCCGGTCCACCCGGGACGCCGTCCGCGAACTGCTGGTAGCTCTCGGGGTCGCGCTCGATCATCTCGTCGGTGGGGCGCCAGTCCGGCCACTCCGCCTTGTGCCCAACCTCGGCGACCCCCTTGAACTGCAGTCCCGCCTGTCCGACGCCGACGCCGTAGCGGACCGCGCGCCCTTGCTCCTCGATGAAGTAGAGCTGGTGCTTGGACGGGAGAACGTGGATCGAATTCACGACGAACTCGGGCTTCACCCGCAGCATCGTGGGTTGCAGATGCTCGGGAAGGACGAACGTCTCGGTCGCCGCGCGCGCGGCGAGAGGGGAAATCGCCGCGCCGGCCGCCAGTGCGAGAGCGTCTCGACGGGTTATCATCGTGGCCTCCAATTCAGATGCGCGGCGTCAGGCCGCGCCGGTCAATATAGTAATCATAGATCGCCGCCCATGTTCCGAACAGGGCGCCGACGTGGTTAACGGCGCTTTCGACCTCATGATGACGTTCCTTTGATCTGGCGGCGACGAGTGGTGCTGCCTTGTCGCCGCCGGGCGGTCACCGCCGGTGCCTACAGGATGTCGAACTTCACACCCTGCGCCAGCGGCAGGTTGGTGGAGTAGTTCACGGTGCTGGTCTGCCGGCGCATGTAGCCCTTCCACGCGTCAGAGCCGCTTTCGCGGCCACCTCCGGTCTCCTTCTCGCCGCCGAACGCTCCGCCGATCTCGGCGCCTGACGGGCCGATGTTGACGTTCGCGATGCCACAGTCCGAGCCCACGGCCGAAAGGAATGTCTCGGCTTCCCGCAGGTCGAGGGTGAAGATGCACGATGACAGGCCCTGCGGCACGTCGTTCTGGATCGCGATGGCCTCCTCGAGCGTGTCGTAGCCCATCACGTAGAGGATCGGCGCGAAGGTCTCCGTCCGCACCGTCTCCGTTTGCTCCGGCATGTCGACGATGGCGGGCGCGACGTACGTGCCGCCGCCCGGCACGCCGGCCGTTATGCGGGCGCCACCGTGAACGGTGCCGCCCTCGGCCCGCGCAGCGTCAAGCGCGGCCTGCATCCGGTCGCCCGCCGCAGCGTCGATGAGCGGCCCGACCAGCGTGTCCTCGTCGCGAGGATCCGCGATCCGCAGACTGGAGTAGGCCTTCGTCAGCCGCTCAACCAGATCCCTCCGGATCGAGCCATGGGCGATCACCCGGCGCAAAGAGGTGCAGCGCTGGCCCGCCGTGCCGACGGCCGAGAAGACGATGGCGCGCACGGCCATGTCCAGATCGGCCGACGGCGCGACAATCATCGCATTGTTGCCGCCAAGCTCAAGAATCGGCCGACCGAACCGACCTAGCACCTTTGGCCCTAACACGGAGCCCATCCGGGTCGAGCCAGTGGCCGAGACGATGGGAATGTCACGGGATGATACCAGCGCGTCGGCGACCTCCGGTCCGCCGAGCACGAGCTGCACAAGGCCTTCCGGTGCGTCGCCGAACCGTTCGAGCGCACGGCCGAGGATCTTCATGCAGACCATCGCGGTCAGCGGCGATTTCTCCGACGGCTTCCATATGACTGGATCGCCGCAGACGAGCGCGATCGCCGTGTTCCACGACCAGACGGCGACTGGAAAGTTGAAGGCGGTGATGACGGCGCATGGTCCGAGCGGGTGCCACGTCTCCGTCATTCGATGACCTGGCCGTTCGGAAGCGATGGACAGGCCGTAGAGCTGTCGCGAAAGGCCGGTGGCGAAGTCGCAGATGTCGATCATCTCCTGCACCTCGCCCAGCCCCTCGGAGACGATCTTGCCGGCCTCGAGCGTGACGACGGCGCCGAGCTCGGCCTTGGCGGCCCGCAGTTCTTCGCCCAGAAGACGAACGAGCTCGCCCCTGCGGGGAGCGGGCACCCTTCGCCAAGCATCGAAGGCGGAGCGCGCCCGGCCGATGATCTGCGGAAGCTCGGAGGGGTCTGTCGCATTCACTCGCGCCACCTCGGCCGCGTCGATGGGCGAATGCACGGCGAGATCGCCACCGGCTAGCTCTGCTTCGGTCAGGCCGGCCGAGCCAAGCACATCGGCATGTGTCGGAGTGGCTCGAGTTCGGGACTCTGGTCTCGTTCATTGGGGCATTCTCCTTGCCTCTGCCGCGGCTCTTGCCGCGAAGATACGCTCTTCGACAACCCGCATCCACCGGATGGCCACGGCGACGCGCGGAGAGGAGCGGATCCGGCCACTCTCCAGGACGAGTTTCGCCCTGCTTCGGGACGCCTGCGTTTCACGTCTCGTCAATCGCGTTAAAGTTTCATTAGGCTGTGACATGCCGCGGCCATCAAGCCCGGTGAAGGGGGCAGCAAGCCCCGTCGGAAACAATGAAGACGAGGGGCTCACAGAACATGGCGCGCGACTTCCACGAACTCGTGTCGGAACTGCAAGTCATTGGAAAATCGACAGGAAGGGCACGGAGCAACTACCTTCTTGATGGCTGGTTCGGTGTGAGCGAGAACTCGTTCGCCGACGACAGCGCCGACGCGGACGATGCGACGCGACTTGCAAGCCTTGCAGACATCGCGCTGAGCGAGAATGTCGTCGCGGCGACCAATGTCGAACAGGTCGAAGCCGTGGTCGAGGACGCGGGTCAGGCGGGCGGACTGTTCATGTCCGAGATCGTCGAAGGATCGAGCTTCAACAAGGCAATCGAACTCTTCAACGCCTCGGGCGTCGACATCGATCTGTCGGGCTACACCCTTTCGATCTTCTTCAACGGCAATACGAGCGCCGGGACCAACGTCGCCCTTTCCGGCACCATCCCGGCGGGCGAGACTTTCGTCATCGCCGACGATGATGCTGACGACGCGATCCTCGGCGTGGCGAACCTGGTCAGCACGTCCAACTTCTTCAACGGCGATGACGCGATCGTCCTGCGTCAGGGAGAGACGGTGATCGACTCCTTTGGAACGATAGGTGTCGATCCTGGAAGCGAGTGGTCTGGCGGCGGCCAAGATGACACGCTGCGCCGCCGGGACGGCATCATTTCCGGCGATACCGATCCTGCCAACCCTTTCAGCACGCCTGACGAGTGGGACGTCTTCCCTCAGGACGATTTCACCGGGCTCGGCAGCTTTGGCCGCGCGCCGTCGCAGCCAATCCTGATCAACGAGTTCCTCGGGAGCACCACCGGATCGGACAGCGAGTACGTCGAACTGATCGGCGAGGCGGGCGCCTCGCTGGCGGGCCTCAGTCTGATCGTCGTCGAAAGCGACGACCAGGCGGACAATGGTGCGATCGATTTCCGGTACGACTTTGCCGACGACGCGGTTGTTGGCGAGAACGGCTTCTATCTGCTCGCCAACGCGCTGGCCGAAATCTACCTACGGCGTCGTCGCCGACGCAATCATCGACAACAATGCGATCGAGAACTCGAGCTACACTCTCGCGCTGGTCGAGACGGCGAGCCTCACCGGCTCCACTGTTTCGGGCAGCGAGACGGCGCTGGATGCGGTTGGCGTGACGGACGGCGAGACGGCAGAATCGTTCTTCTTCGACGCACCGGTCCTCGGTCCCGACGATGGCGGCTTCTTTCCGGCCGGCTTGCGCCGCGTCGTCGACGGCGTCGACACCGATACCGCCGCCGACTGGAGCTTCCTCGACTTCTTCAATGGCGCGCCCAACGATCCGACCTCGGGAGGCACGCGCGTGATCGACGAACCCGATGTCACGCTGATCAGCGCAATCCAGGGGGCGGGCGCGGCCACCCCGCTTGCCGGACAGACCGTGACGGTCGAAGCCGTCGTGACGCAGGTCAGTGGTGCGATAGGCGGCTTTTTCGTTCAGGAGGAAGGGGCCGACTACGACGGCGACGCAGCCACGTCCGAAGGGCTCTTCGTCTTCAACGGTTTCGGCGACGTCCCCGCCGAGGTCGGTGATCTCGTCCGGGTCACCGGCACCATCTCGGAATTCTTCTCGCTGACGCAGATGAGCGCGGCCAGCATCGAGGTCGTTCCTGGCGAGTACACCGTGCCCGAAAGCGTCGAGATCCGTCTGCCTCTCCCCGAAGGCACCGACCCGCTGGCGTTCTACGAGACGCTCGAGGGCATGCAGGTCTCGATCCTGCCGGGCGAAGGCGACCAGCTGACCGTCACCGACACCTTCACATCATTCGGAGAAGTGGGTGTGACCTCGGGCGATCCGCTGTTGCAGCCGACGCAGGTTTTCGAGAGCTTCTCGCCGGAGCAGGAGGCGCTGGCCGAGGCGAACGCCCGCAACTACCTGTTGTTCGAGGACGGCGACAACGACGACCTCTCGAGCGCGCCACGCGCCGGCGACGGTATTGTCGGCGACCGTATCGACGGGGCGATGTACTACAGCTTCGGAGACTACAAGGTCGAGACGACCGGTCCGCTCGTCGAGTTCGATCCCGCCGAGAATCCCAATCCGCGCATCGACGAGCCGGATGATGTCGGCGGTCGGCTTACGGTCGCGTCCTTCAACGTGCTGAACTATTTCACCACCCTCACTTCCGAAGACAGCTTCGCCCGCGGCGCCGAGACGCCGCAGGAGCTTGCCGACCAGACGGCCAAGATCGTCGCGGCTCTCATTGCCATCGATGCCGACGTGCTCGGCCTGATCGAGATCGAGAACGACCTTTCGGGCGTGCCTGACGAGGCCGTTGCCGCCCTCGTCGAAGCGCTAAATGCCGTCGCCGGGGCCGGGACGTACGACTATGTCGCCACTGGTCAGGTAGGAACCGACGCGATCAAGCAGGCGATCCTCTACAAGCCGTCGGCGGTGACGCCCTCGGGTGATTTCGCGGTGCTCGACACCGATGCGTTCGTCGCGCCTTACACGCCCGGCGATCCGCAGAGCCGGCCGGCGATTGCCCAGACCTTCGAGGAAGTCGCGACCGGCGAGAAGTTCACCGTCACGGTGAACCACCTCAAGTCGAAAGGCTCGACGACCGGCGCCGTGATCGATGGAGAACCGGACGACAATCCCGTCGAAGGTTCCGCAGCCCTGACGCGGGTGGCTGCGGCCCAAGAGCTCGCCGCTTGGCTCGAGACCGACCCCACCGGTCAGGGTGACGACGATTACCTGATCATCGGCGATCTCAACGCCTACGCGATGGAGCGCGCGATCCAGGCCCTGCAGGACGAGGGATATACCAACCTCATCGGCTCGGACGGATTTTCCTACCAGTTCGACGGACGGTTCGGGACGCTCGACTATGCCATGGCCAACGAGGCCATCCTCGATCAGGTGATCGGGGCCACGGTCTGGCACCCCAACAGCCTCGAGGCATACTCGATCCAGTACGATGGGCGAGACTTCGAGCAGTTCGGCAGCGCGGAAACCCCGTACGCGTCATCCGACCACGATCCGGTCATCGTCGGCCTCGACCTCAAGAGCGAGCCAGAGTTGCCGATTGTCCTCGGCAAGCCCGGCTCGGGTCCGGTCAAGGGGACCGCCGCGAGCGAAATCCTCGACGGTCAGGGCGGCAGGCTCGACGTCGCGCGCGGAATGGGCGGCGACGACGTCTTCCGCTTCGTCAACACCGACGAAAAGCGGGACGGTCTATTGATCCTGGACTATGCCGAGGGAGATCGCGTCGACCTGAGCGGCGAGGTGGTGAACTCGTCGCGCGTTCTCGGAAATAACCTCAAGATCGTGCTGGAGGGCGACGATGGCGACTACATCTTCGTCCACGGCGTAGACGATATCGACGAAATCACGTTCTACGACGATCTCGTGGTGGCCTAGACTTACGGCTCTCGCGACGTCAGCGCCATCGTGTCGCGAGCAGAACCTAGCCATGCGCAGTGGTGCGGAACCTGCGGCCCAAGGGCGTGGCGTCTCTGGCAGCCGCGTTGGCATGACGCCTCCGCGTTGGCGTCGCCGCCAACTCCGCGCCTTTCGCTCCTTCGCGGAGTGCCGGCTACTTGGCTGGCAGCGCACGCGAACGCGGCAGTATTCGGCGGCGCGGCGAAAAAACGTTCGCAGCTGCAGAAAGATGGTGCCGGGCCGTAACGGGGCTGCTAGAAAAGCGGCAAGGCGCTGTCGGGTTGACTAAGCGATGTTTTTTGGTGTGGGCAGCGCCGCCCAACCCCCATACCTAGAACCCGGTGACCACACACGATCTTGGACGGTGCGGCTGCCGATCAGCGGGTTTCCTGTTGGCGCAAGGCCAAGCGATCGTGCTGCGTCATCGCCGTCTGTCTTCCGCTCAGGCCGAACTCAAGCTGCAGATGCAAAGTCGAAATGCGTCTCTTGCCGATAGATCTCGCCCGGGCGCAAAACGGCCGAGGGAAAGCCCGGCCGGTTCGGCGCGTCCGGCCAGACCTGCGGTTCAAGCGCCAGTCCGGCATGTTCTCCGTACGGCGAGCCCGGATGTCCGGCATATGGCGAGGTGTCGAGCCCGGTGGCGGCGTAGAGTTGCAGGCCCGGCTCAGTTGTCGAAAGGCGCAGCGCATTGCCGGTGCGGCCGGTAAGCCGCAGCACGGGCGTCAACGCGCGTCGCGCGTCCGAGAGGCACAGGTTGTTGTCGTAGGCTGCGGCAGCGGGGCGGAACTCCACTTCGCTCCGGAAGTCCCACGGTGTCCCGTCGACCGGCTGCAGATCGCCCGTCGGGATCAGATCCTCGTCGACCGGAAGCCAGTGCGCGGCCTCCGATTGCAGGCGGTGTCCGGCAACGGACGCTGAGCCGTCAAGGTTCCAGTAGCCATGGTGCGCGAGGTTCATGAATGTCGGGGCATCCGTCTTTGCTTCGATCCGCAGCTCAAGACGTGCAGGCGCGGCCACTGCAAATCTTGCTTTGATCTCGCGATTGCCGGGAAAGCCGCCACGGCCGTCGGGCAGGGAGAGGGCAAGGGTCAGGTCCGTGTGGCTGGCGTCGCGGATGCTCCAGATCTCGCAGTGTGTCCCCGTGTCGCCTCCGTGAAGAGTCGTTCGTCCATTCTCGTTCTTCTGGAACGAGAAACTGCGGCCGTCGAGCGTCGCAGTCCCGCCGGCAATCCTGTTTGCGACCGGCCCGACGATGGCACCGAAGTACTTCATCGGACCGCCATAGGCCGCGAGGTCCGGCGAACCGAGCGTAAGAGCGTGCGGCACACCCGTAAGACGCACGTCTTGCGTGATGGCCCCGAGAGTGAGGATCCGCACCACCAGGCCGTCGTTCAAAAGTGTCGCCGCGTGAACCACTCGGCCGTCACGCAGCCTTCCGAATTCCTCGATCGCCATCTGCATTGCCCCCACTTTCCATGACCATCGGTGATCCGCCGGCCCGAGCCAACCGCAGACTTCCTGGAGATCCGCTGCAGTTCTTTTCGATGACGACCGACGGGTACGCCCGCATCGCCGCGGCCAGCGTCGGCCACGGACTTCCGCTCGCGGTCGCACGGAAGAGCGGCTATGTCTCCGACGCGCTCGACCCCAGCCTGACGAGCTTCCTGTCGGCGGTGGGCGAGACACACGGATAGGATGGATGATGGATATCGAGTACCGCACGCTTCACCTCAAGAAGCGGTTTCCCCTGGCAATCAGTCGCGGCGTGATCACCGGATCGGACAACCTCTTCGTCGGTGTGACGGAAGACGGCGTCACCGGCTGGGGAGAGATGGCCCCCGGCAGTACCGAGGGAGCCGACACACCGGAGGCGGGCGAGCGGATGCTGCGCGAATTCGTGAGCAGCGGGCTCGACCCCTCGTCGATCCACCGGACCTACAGCAACGCAGTGGAGGCCGGTGTGGCAGCCTGTGCGTTGGCGGCGCTCGACACGGCTCTCTGGGACCTGCGTGCGAAGACGGCGGGAATGCCCCTGCACCGTTTGCTGGGGCTCTCGCGCCGCGCGGTCCCGACCTCGCTGACGGTTGGCATCAATCCGCCGAACGTCGTCCGGGAACGGGTGCCGCTGCTCCTCGCCGTCGGTGCCCGGGCGCTCAAGATCAAGCTCGGTTCTCCAGACGGAATCGACGCTGACAAGGCGATGTTCGCCGCCATCGTCGAGGCGGCAGCAGGACACGACGTGGTGCTGCGCGTCGACGCGAACGGCGGCTGGTCGCTCTCAGATGCGCGGCACATGATGGACTGGCTCGCCGGTCAAGGCGCAGAATACGTGGAGCAACCGCTGGTGAAGGGCGCCGAGGACGAACTCGCGGAACTCTTTCAAAACCGCGCCTTGCCGATCTTCGTCGACGAGAGCTGCCGGACGTCCGCGGACATCCCCGGCTTGGCCGATCGCGTCGACGGCGTGAACCTCAAGCTGATGAAGTGCGGCGGCATCACCGAGGCGTTGAGGATTGTCGCGACTGCGCGCGCGTTCGGGCTTGGCACCATGATCGGATGCATGGGCGAAAGCTCCATCTCGGTCGCCGCCGGAGCGTCGCTCGGCGAGCTTTTCGACTACATCGACCTCGATTCACACCTGAACCTCGACCCCGACCCATGTGGCGGTGCGCCGTTTTCGGAGGGGGTCGTCCTGCCCGATGACGTGCCGGGACACGGGGGACGTTTCGTCGATGCTTGATCCGAACGCAAAGATCGCTCTCTACGCCGAAGCGACCATGGGGCTGCTCAATGCGAAGATGACCGAGGGCATTGTCCGCTACGGGCGCAACCCGGTCGTCGCGGTCATCGACAGCAAGGCAGCCGGGCGGTCGGCAGGCGACTTCTTCGGCGTCGGCCACGGCATCCCCGTCGTCGCGACGCTGGACGAGGCCATCGGCCGTGGCGCCGAGGTGCTGGTTCTCGGGACTGCTCCCTCCGGCGGGCGTCTTCCGGCGGAGTGGGTGGAGATGCTGCGCGCTGCCATGGCGCGCGGTCTGAACGTCGTGAACGGCTTGCACGACCGGCTGAACGACCTGCTGGGCGACAGCCTGGGCGCGGATCAATGGATCTGGGACATCAGGACGCCTTTCGGGGAGATCCCGCCAATCGCCACCGGACGGGCTGCGGGACTGGGAAACAAGCGCATCCTGATGGTCGGAACCGACATGGCGATCGGCAAGATGACGGCGGGACTGGAGATCTGGCGCGACCTCCGCGACCGGGGAGAGGACGCGGTGTTCCTCGCCACCGGCCAGATCGGCATCAGCATCACCGGCACGGGAATCCCGCTTGATGCCTTTCGGGTCGATCACGCCAGCGGCGCCGTCGAGCGCATGGTCATGGAGGCCGGGGAGCACGCGATCCAGATCATCGAAGGCCAAGGGTCGCTCCTTCACCCCGGCAGCACGGCGACCCTCCCGCTCATCCGCGGAAGCTGTGCCAACGCCATGATCCTGTGCCACCGCGCCGGGATGAGGCATCTCGACACCATGGCGCACGTCGTCGTGCCGCCGCTTCGCGACGTGATCGCGCTTTACGAAGCCGTCGCCTCCGCGGCGGGGGCGCTGACACCCGCCCGGGTGCTGGGTGTTGCCGTGAACACCCGCGGTCTCAACGACGAGGCGGCGCGGCGGCAGCTTGACCTCGTATCGGAGGAGACTGGGCTGCTGGCGGCCGATCCCGTCAGAGAGGGCCCTGGAAAGCTGACGGAGGCGATCCTACGCGCTTGACCGGGAGAGGTTCGAGGCATGCTGTTGGATCTTGATCGCGCGCGTCACAGAGGCCGAGACCTCTAATAACAGCGCCCGGTGGCGCTGACTCACGAAGGGGATTCCGCAGATTGGCGTGGCGTGCTTCACCATGGAGAACTGAGGGAGATTCTCGATGGCGAAGGCGATTGTCCTGCGGGCGGATCATGGAGCTGACGATTTGCGCCGTCTGGCGAGGGCGAGCCGGGACGCGACGCAGACGCGACGGCTGCTGGCTCTGGCGATCCACGACGGCGCGAGCCGAACGGAGGCCGCGCGGGTCGGCGGCGTGGGGCTCCAGATCGTCCCGGATTGGGTGATGCGCTTCAACGCGGAAGCGCCCACGGGCCTCTTGGCCCGCAAGCCGCCCGGCCAGCCGTCGCTTCTGAAGCTGGAGCAGCGCGCCCGCGCTCGCGAAGGCCGTCGAGGTCGGAGCGAAGCCCGAGCTTCATGGCGTCGTGCGCAGGCGGCTTGGCGACCTCGTGGGCTGGCTGCGGGACGCGTTCGACGTCTCGCTCAGCCGGCAGACGCTCGGGCGCGAGCTGGGCCGGATGGGGTTCCGGAAGCTCTCCGCCCCGCATGCCGTCCTCATGCTCGACCAGGCCGGCTGGCACATGTCGAACCACCTCGTCGTCCCGGCGAACATCACGCTCCTGCCGCTGCCGCCCCGCTCGCCCGAGCTGAACCCGGCCGAGAACATCTGGCAATGCCTCCGGCAGAACTGGCTCTCGAACCGCATCTTCGAGAACGACGACGACATCGTCGCCCACTGCTGCGACGCCTGGAACAGGCTTCGCGCCGAACCCGTGAGGATCACGTCCCTCGGACACCGGGACTGGGCGCATAGGTCCTGATCAGTGCGCGTTGGTATGAGGTCAAGCCTACGGTCCCAGAAACGGCTTTCCTGTGGTGTCGCGTGCCGGTCGCTAGGCTCTTTCCGAGACATTGAGGTTGAGACGGGCGCGCAGCCACGACGCCTCCTCGGCTACGACGCCGTGGCCGGCGCCGGGAAGGATCATCGTCTCGATCTCCGCACCCATCTCGCCAAGGACGCGCGCGCTCTCGTGCACGCGGGCCAGGGGGATGTGCGGGTCGCGCTCGTGGCACCCAATGAGGATCGGCACGCCGTCGAGACGACCGGTGTAGTCGAACGTCTTGGGCGCCGCTCCGTAGAGCGCGTCGCTGGGCTGTCCGCCTGCATCGCCGGTGCCGACGAGGCCGCCGGACATGGCCGCGACGGCGCGGAAGGGCCGGGCGAGGCGCGCCGCCGCCTCGAGCGCGAGGCATGCGCCCTGGCTGAACCCTACCAGCACGGTCCGTTCGGGGCCGAAGCCGGCGGCGGCGAGGTCGTCGAGCGTCGCGGCGACGACCGACATTGCGCTCGACAGGCCGGGCTCGTTCGCCTCGATCGGAGCGAGGAACGAGGACGGCCACCAGGAATTGCCGGCCGCCTGGGGCGCGATTGCCGCCACGTCCGGTATCCCCAGATGTACGGCCAGGTCGAGCATGTCCGCCGCCGAGCCGCCTCGACCGTGCAGCATAAGCATCGCGAGCCGCGCGCGATCGAGCGATGCGCCAGATGTCTCGAGGGGTCGGCCGGCGTGCGGACCGACACCTGCGGTGACGGCCGACAGGCTTCGAGCGCGATGCGGGGCGGTCATGCCGGTGCCCGCAACGGCCGCAGCGGCGGAAGTGTCCGTTCGATCCTGTCCCGATGTGCCTCGTACTGTGGCGGCAGTTTCAGGGCCTCGCCCAGATGCGCCGGATCCTCGTCGATCGCGAAGCCCGGCGGAATCCGTCGCCACCTCGAAGAGCACGCCACCCGGTTCCCGAAAATAGATCGCGTCGAAATACTGCCGATCGATGACCGGTGTGACGTCATGGCCGGCAGCGGCAATCCTCTTGCGCCATTCCTTTTGCTCCTCCCGCGAATATGCACGAAAGGCCACATGGTAAATCGTTCCGGCGCCCTGGCGTCCGATCGACCGGGCGTCCGACGTCAGCAGGTCGATGATCGACCCCCGGTCCGCCGCGCCAGACACAAACCTCAGTCGGCGTTCCGTTCCTCCGGTACCGCCGGTCGCGGCCTCTTCCTCGCCGCTGGCCTCGTAGCCGAACACCTCTGTCAGGACGCTTGCGGTGGCATCTGGATCGGCGAGCCACAGCGTCACGGAATGGAATCCGACGTCGCCCGTCATGCTCGGGTCCTCGATGAGTTCGACGCGAAGACCGTCGGGATCGGCAAGCGCGATGGTCCTTGCGCCGAACCGGGTGAACGGCCCCTCGAAATCGACAGCGGCAAGCGCCGGTTCCTCCATCCAAAACTCAAGGTTTGCGATGGCGTACGCGACCGCCGATGCCATTCCGGGCCCTGCACGGCCGGGTCCCGCGTTGACGAACGGAAAAAAGGTCATGATCGAGCCGGGAGCCGCGGCGCGGTCGCCGTAGTAGAGATGGTAGGTGCCCGGATCGTCGAAGTTCACCGTGCGTTTCACCAGCCTCTGCCTTAGCGGTCCCGTCCAGAAATCGACGTTGTCCTGCGGCGGGCCGCTGATGGCGGTCACGTGGTGCAGTCCGGATATCGCGGTCCTGGTCATCTGATTGTCCGTGCCATGGCGCGGCCCCCGATTGAAAGCGTCGCTGGGGCATCTAGGTGCAAAGGATCGAAACGAAAGTCGTTACCGAATGGAAACCGCCCGACGCGACGATGTTGATACGGCCGGTTGTCCGGCCGATGCGATCCTGCGCAGCTTGTGGGGGCAGTGGAAGACGCACGTCCTCTATGTCCTCGGCACGCAAGGTCCCCGTCGTTTCGGCGCCCTGCGGCGGGCGATCGCGGGGATCTCGCCGAAAGTCCTGACGCAGCGCCTCAGGGAACTGGAGCGTGACGGCCTTGTGTGGCGCCGACAGGAGCAGACGATCCCGCCCCAGGTGACATACGGGCTGACGGAGCGAGGGCGGGAAATCCACGCCGTCCTCGCCCGCTTCGATCGGCTCACCTAGCGCTGGCGGAGACCCAATGGCCTCCCACCGCTTCGCACCATGCGGCTCTATCTGGGTTCGGCGCCCCAGCGATGAATCTTCGCCAACATCGTCTGCGGGACGACGCCGGAGAGCATCGTGATGACCTTGCTCGTCAGCCCCGGCACAACTCCCCGGTCGCCGCGCATCATGGCGTCGTACCCCGCCCGCGCGACCTCCACCGGGTCGGCCTTGTTGTCGCTCTCGGCGATCGGGGCATCGGCGAGATCGTTGGACGGCCGGTGGAAGATCTGCGTCTCCACCGGCCCCGGCATCAGGCAGGTGAGCGTGACGTTGGTGTCCTTCCACTCTTCCTGCAAGGCGTAGCAGAGGCTGTCGAGATAGGCCTTGGTCGCGTTGTAGACCGCATCGAACGGCCCCGGCACGAAGCCCCCGATAGAGCCGGTGACCAGAATGCGCCCTTGGCCGCGCGCGCGCATCTTGCGCCCGACGCGGTGCAGCACCGAGGTCGTTTGCAGCACGTTGAGGTCGATGAGACGCTTGATGTCGGTCCAGGACTGCTCGTGGAAGGCGTGACCCAATGCGCGCCCGGCATTGGCGACGAAGACATCGATCTCGCGTCCTCCGATCTCTCGCCAGAGCGCATCGACCCCGTCGCGTGAAGACAGAATCCACGCCCAATGCCTCGACTTCGCCTCCGAGGCGACGAAGTTTATCGGCCGCCTCGTGGATGTCGTCCTCGTCGGCGCAGATCACGACGCCGAAGCCGTCCTCGACGGCAAATCTGGCGAACTGATAGCCGAGTCCGGTCGATGCGCCGGTCACGACAGCAAGCTTGTCAGCCATTGCGTCCCTCCGGCTCGGCCATCTCGCGGTGCATGCGGGCCAGGATCGTGTCTGGAATGACGCCGGAGAGCGTCGCCTGCACCTTGTTCATGAAGCCCGACGTGACGCCCGGCCTGCCCGCCAACATGGCCTGGTAGCCCGTACGCGCGACCATCGCCGGATCGTCCTTGTCCTTCTGTCCGACGGGCGTGTCCTGCATGTGGGCGCGCTCGAAGAACTCGGTGTCTGTGGGTCCGGGCATCAGGCACGTCACCGTAACGCCGGACCCTGCGAGTTCGTCTCGGATGCCCCACGAGAGCGTATCGAGATACGCCTTCGTCGCATTGTAGGCGGCCTGGTGGCTCCCGGGCATGAGGCCGGCGATGGAACCCACGATCAGGATGCGGCCGTGTCTTGCGGCATGCATCTGACGCGCCATGCGGTGCACGAGCGACGTCGTGCCGGTGACGTTCACATGGACCATTGCCTCGATCTCGTCCCAATCCTGCGCGAGGAACGCGTCACCGAGACCCCTGCCGGCATTGGCCATGAGATAGTCGACCCTGCGTCCATCGATCCGGTCCCACAGTGCATCGACTCCCTCCTGTGTGCCCAGGTCGGCCGTCAGCGTTTCGACCCGCACGTTCTTCTGGCGGAGCGTTGCGGCGGCCGTCTCGATTGCGTCCTCGTCGGCCGTGACGACGACATCGCAGTCGTCATCAGCGGCACAGTGGGCGAGCTCCAGGCCGATCCCGGTGGAGGCGCCGGTGATGACGGCGAGTTTCCTGTCCGCCATCAGTTCGCTGCCGTCCCGGGCTTAAGCACGACCTTGGTCCAGTCGTCCTGGTTCCAGCGGAAATTCTCGTACCCTTGCGGCGCCTCCTCAAGCGGCAGGCGGTGCGAGATCATGAACGTGGTGTCGAGCTGGTCCTCGCCGATGCGGCGCAGCAAGTCCGGCAGGTACTTCTGCACGTGGGTCTGCCCGGTGCGAATCTGCAGCCCTTTCTCCATCACCGCGCCAAGCGGAAATTTATCGACGAAGCCGCCATAGACGCCTGGCATCGAAACCCGGCCACCCTTGCGCACGGCCATGATCGCCTCGCGCAGAGCGTGCGCGCTGTCGGCGCCCATCCCGACACGTTGCTTGACGTTGTCGAGGATCGTGTCGGGCGCGAAGCCGTGGCTCTCCATGCCGACGGCGTCGATCACGGCATCAGGCCCGAAACCACCCGACATCTCCATCAGCGCCTCGAGCACGTTCGTCTGCTTGAAGTCGATGACGTCCGCGCCGAGCTTGCGCGCGAGCCCGAGGCGCGTCGGGTACTCGTCTATCGCGATCACCCGCGCCGCGCCCATCGCCAGCGCCGACTGTACTGCGAAGAGGCCGACCGGCCCGCAACCCCAGACGGCGACGGTGTCGCCGTCCTCGATCTCGGCATTTTCGGCGGCCATCCAGCCGGTCGGGAGGATGTCTGAGAGGAACAGCACCTTGTCGTCTTCCAGCCCGTCGGGGATCACGATCGGTCCGACGTCCGAGAAGGGGACGCGAACGTAATCCGCCTGACCGCCGGGATAGCCGCCCGTCAGGTGCGAGTAGCCGAAGAGCGCCGACAGGGCGTGCCCGTAGAGCCCCTCGGTGATATCCTGGTTCGGCACCGGGTTGGAGTTGTCGCAGGCGGAATAGAGCTGCTTCTCGCAAAAGAAGCAGCGCCCGCAGGAGATGGTGAACGGCACCACCACTCGCTGGCCCTTCTGCAGGGTGCTGCGCGGACCGGTCTCCACAACGGTGCCCATGAACTCGTGGCCGAGGATGTCGCCGGAGAGCATCCCGGGGATGACGCCGTCGTAGAGGTGGAGGTCCGAGCCGCAGATCGCGGTCGAAGTGACTTCGATGATGGCGTCGCGGGGGTTGATGATCTCGGGGTCGGGCACGGTGTCGACACGTACGTCGTGCCGGCCGTGCCAGGTCAGTGCACGCATTTGAATCTCCTCAGACGGCAGGCTTGTGGAGTTGGCTCGTGGCGATCTCGCCGGCCTCCATGAGCATCTTGAAGCGCTTGAGCTCGCGACGGCCCTGTATGGCGGGTTCGGACTGAAACAGCGTCGCGATCCAGCGGCCGAGCTCTCCCGCGGGCGGCTTGTAGGCGATGATCGCCTCGACCTCGGTTCCGCGCCCACCGGGTGCGTCTCGGAAGGTCACCTTGCCCTCGGTGTCAATGTCCGAACCGGCAGTTGAGCGCCACGAGATGAGCTCTCCGGGACGGTCCTCGACGATGCGCGTCTCTACAGCGACGTCGCGGCCCATCGGGCCGGAAATGGTCCATCGAATCAGGTCGCCCTCTGGCTTCACGTCTCGCACGTTTTCCATGAACCGTGGCAGGTTCTGGAAGTCCCGCCAGTACGTGTAGAGCTCGTGGCGCGGCTTGCCGATCGTGACCGTGCGGCCGGTCACGGCATATCCGCCGAACGTTCGCTGTCGCGACGTGCGGCCCGGTGCGCTGTCGGGCGGTCTGTGATCGACGTGGTTTCTCGTCTGTTGTTGGTAGAATGCAATCCCGGCCGCGCCCGCCAGGGCGCCGACGCCGAGGGCGAGCCAAAGCGCGCTGTTGTCGCGGCGCCCCGGCGGCGATGGCTGGTATGATGGATCGTGAGGGTACATCGGACCTCGTGCGTGTTGTAGTGGGCCGCCGTCTCGGCGGTAGCAATTGCATCCACAACACACGCTGCGCCGTATGGGTCCGTCAACGACGCTCTGCAGGCTCCGAGAGTTCGGATTCGGCCTTCAGGACCGGGTGCACCAGTTGCCACCGTAAGAAGCTGCCGACTTCGCGATGCGGTCCTGACGGTTCGGCATTTTCAGAGACCGGCGAACGGCTGCGCGACGCCAAAGCGATGGCCCCAAAGCAGACAAGATGGCAGCGGCAAATCACCACATGACGCAGCGGCAGTCCACTAGAGGTTGCGCTGACGACGCGGCTGTGTCGGCCCTACAAGACCAGATCTACACCGACTTAGCATCGTGTCGCGTCAGCAATCCGGCGCAAATTGCAGGACTACTGCAAGGTTACTCGTCGTTGATAACGCGACGCTTCTCGGGATCAGCGACCTTTGACTTAGCGGGCGTCGCGGCCGTCCCGCGCAGGGAGAGCGGTGTATGCGAGCCGAGGCGACGTGCGCGAAGGTGATGCAAGGGGCCGATCCACTGGCCGCGGACGATCAGCCGGAATCTGCTCGGCGCGGCTAAAGTCGACAAGAAATCCTGTTGCGGGCGACGCGCAAAAATTCTTCTATTGAATCTGCCGCATGCCGTACGGCGGCGGCGGGGGAGCGCGATGCAGACTATCGCGTCCGCGGTGGGAGGCGACGCCGGGAGCGGCGGGGATGAAACGCTAGCAGTTCCCAAGATGAATGGAATGAACACGCGCTTTGTATACATGGAGCGCTATTGGAGGGAGGACCAAGTGCGAAGACTTCTCTATACGACTGCGGCGTGTGCCGTGGGCATGGCCGGTCAGGCGATCGCGAATGAGCAACTGCTCTCGATGATGAACGAGCCCGGCAACTGGGTCATCCAGACGGGTGACTACGCCAACACTCGCTTCTCGGAACTCGACCAGATCAACCGCGAGAACGTCGGCGATCTTCAGATGGCCTGGACCTTCTCGACCGGCGTACTGCGCGGCCACGAAGGCGGACCGCTGGTGATCGACGACATGATGTACGTCCACACGCCGTTCCCGAACATCGTCTATGCGCTGGATCTGAACGACAATGGCCGGATCGTCTGGAAGTACGAGCCGAAGCAGGACCCGAACGTCATTCCCGTCATGTGCTGCGACACCGTCAACCGCGGCGTCGCCTATGCCAACGACACGATCTTCCTGCACCAGGCGGACACGACCATCGTCGCGCTCGACGCGATGACGGGCGAGGTGAAATGGACCGCCGTCAACGGCGATCCGACCAAGGGCGAGACGAACACGGCGACCGTCCTGCCGGTCAAGGACAAGATCATCGTCGGAATCTCGGGCGGTGAGTATGGCGTACGCGGACACGTCACCGCCTACGACATGGAGTCCGGCGAGCAGGTATGGCGCGCTTACTCGACCGGCCCGGACGAGGAGATGCTGGTCGACCCCGAGAACACCATGGTGCTCGGTCGGCCCGTCGGCGAAAACTCCTCGCTCGACAGCTGGGAAGGCGACCAGTGGCAGATCGGCGGCGGCACGACCTGGGGGTGGTACAGCTACGATCCCGAGCTCGATCTGATCTACTACGGCACGGGAAACCCCTCGACCTGGAACCCAACTCAGCGGCCCGGCGACAACAAGTGGTCGATGACGATCATGGCCCGCGATCCGGACGACGGGATGGCCAAGTGGATGTATCAGAAGACGCCGCACGACGAGTGGGACTATGACGGCGTGAACGAGAACATCCTCGTCGATCAGGAGATCGACGGTGAGATGCGCAAGCTGCTTGTGAACTTCGACCGGAACGGTCTCGCCTACACGATGGACCGGGAGTCCGGTGAGTTGCTCGTGGCGGAGAAGTACGACCCGGCCGTGAACTGGACGACTGGCGTCGACATGAACCCCGAGAGCGAGACCTACGGCCGTCCAGAGGTTGTGGCCGAGTACTCGACGCGTGAGCAGGGCGAAGACGTCAATGCGACTGGCATCTGCCCCGCCGCTCTCGGTACCAAGGACCAGCAGCCGGCCGCGTTCTCGCCGAGGACCGGTCTGTTCTATGTGCCGACGAACCACGTCTGCATGGACTACGAGCCGTTCCGGGTGAGCTACACCGCGGGTCAGCCCTATGTCGGCGCGACCCTGTCGATGTACCCGGCGCCCGACAGCCACGGCGGAATGGGCAACTTCATCGCCTGGGACGCCACGACGGGCGAGATCAAGTGGTCGCTGCCAGAGCAATTCTCGGTCTGGTCGGGCGCCTTGGCCACCGCGGGCGACGTCGTTTTCTACGGCACGCTCGAGGGCTATCTGAAGGCGGTCGACGCCGAGACGGGCGATGAACTCTACAGCTTCAAGACCCCATCGGGCATCATCGGCAACGTCACGACCTACGAGCATGACGGCCAGCAGTACGTCGCGGTCCTGTCGGGCATCGGTGGCTGGGCCGGCATCGGCTTGGCGGCCGGCCTGACGAACCCCAACGACGGTCTCGGTGCCGTCGGCGGCTACGCGGCGCTGAGCGACTACACGGCACTCGGCGGCCAACTCTCGGTGTTTACCGTCCCGCAATAAGGGGCCGACGCCGTGGAATGTCGGGGCTGGTGGATGGTATCCGCCAGCCCCGAGACCTACCCAACGGAGTGCATGATGACGTGCAATCGACTGCTGCCTGCCGCTCTAATCGGCGCGCTGGCCATCTCCGCGACACCGGCGGTCTCGGAGGAAAACCCGCAGCTGCCGCCCGACGATCCGCGCATCGCGGCCGCGGAGGAGGATGACGGCCGCTACTACACCGCCGATGGCATACCCACCTTCCAGATAGACGACGATGGCACGGTCGACTGGCTGACCTATTCCGGTTTTCGCCGCTACCATTCCGAATGCCATGTCTGCCATGGACCCGAGGGGGAGGGATCGTCTTACGCGCCAGCATTGAAGAACTCGGCGATCGAGATGGACTACTACGACTTCTACTACGTAGTCGCAGAGGGAAGGCAGAACGTCAGCGCGTCGTCACAGAACGTGATGCCGGCCTTCGGCGACAATCCGAACGTCATGTGCTACCTTGAAGACATATATGTCTATCTCAAGGCGCGCGGCGCGGGATATCTGCCTCGGGGCCGTCCGGCCGAGAGGGAAGACAAGAGCGAGTCCATTCGCGAAGCGGAGAATTCCTGCATTGGTTCCTAGGGCGGCCTTCATCGCCGCGGTCTTGAGCGCAGGTGCTGCAGCCGCGCAGCCGATGTCCGACCTGGTGTCGGACTCGGCGTTCCGCGTCTGCGCCGACCCGGCCAACCTGCCGGCGTCCTCCGAGGACGGCAGCGGCTATGAGAACAAGATCGCTGAACTCTTCGCCGCAGAACTGGATCGGCCCTTGGAGTACACGTGGTACCCGATGTCGACGGGGTTCATCCGCCGAACGCTTGCGGCAAAGGAATGCGACGTCGTGATCGGGTTCACCCAAGGTCACGAGATGGTTCAGAACACCAACCATTGGATGACCTCGGCGTTTGTCCTCATTGCGCCAGAAGATAGTGATCTCGCTGACGTGACCAAGCTTTCCGACCCGGCTCTGCAGGGGCGGCGGATCGGCATCGTCGCCGGGACACCGCCCGCGTCGCAAATGGCCTCCTACGGTCTCATCGGCGATGCCAAGAGCTATCCGCTGTTCGTGGACCGGCGCTACAACTCGCCGGCTGAGAGGATGCTGGATGACCTCGAGGCAGGCGAGATCGATGCGGCGATCCTGTGGGGGCCTGTTGGTGGTCCGTTGGCCAAGGCTGACCACCCGGACTTCAAGGTGACGCCACTCCTTGACGAGGAACAGCTGCCACGGATGTACTACCGCATCACGATGGGTGTTCGCCGTGGCGAGAAGGCATGGGAGAGGGAGCTCAACAGTCTGATCCGGCGCAACCAGTCCGAGATCGACGCGATCCTGACAGAGGTGGGCGTGCCGATCCTGACCGACATGGGCACCGAGCTCAAAAGCGCCGAGTGATGCGCGCGCTGCTCCTCGCGGCGGCGCTGTTCCCGACGGTCGCCGCCGGCGATGTCCCGGAGCCCGATGGCTACCGAGACGAACCTTATCGCGCGCCGGTCCCGCCCACCCTCGACGGGGCGACAGTTCTCGAAACGTCCGAAGCGTACGATCTTTGGCGACGTGGCGACGCCGTATTCGTCGATGTTCTGCCTCGCGCGCCGAAGCCAGCGAACTTGCCCGAGGGCACGATCTGGCGTCAGCCGCCGCGCGCATCGATTCCGGGCGCAGTCTGGCTTCCGAACGTCGGCTATGCCGCTCTCGCCGAATCGGACGATCGGTACTTTCGCGATGAACTAGCGGAAGCGGCCGGCGAGGATAGCTCGCGCGCCGTCGTGTTCTTCTGCCTCGCCGATTGCTGGATGTCGTGGAACGCAGCGAAGCGAGCCATCGAGGAATACGGCTACAGCGATGTCTACTGGTATCCGGATGGCACCGACGGCTGGATCTTCGATGACCGCCCGACGGAGCCGGCCGAGCCGGTGAAGCCTCGATGATGTCAGCTGCCGGACACTGTCGCCCTGGCCGTGGTGCTCGCACCTTCGGTGTCCGTCATCGTGACCGTCACCTCGGTCGTGCCGGGCGGCAGGGCAATGGCGATCTGCGGGTTCTCGGCCAGCGAGATGCTGCCTTAAATCGTGGCGAACGGGCGGCCGTCAGCTACGACTGCGATCTCCGAGATGTAGCGCATCGGGATGTAGAGCAGGGTGATCTGGTCACGTTGAAGCCCGGAATGACTGGGGTGGCTGATCGTCATGTCGAGGGTCCTGCGCCCAAGGCCTGCCAGACGCTCCGCCGCCGACGCGTCCTGCGCCGCGGCCGGGGTCGCGATGGCGAGCTCCATGTCGCCCAGCGTCGCGAGTGCCAACTTGGGATCGCTTCCCGGCGGTGCGGAACACGCCCCTTCGCCGGAGGTCTTGACGAAGGATTCCGCGACAATCGCCGTACCGTCCGTCAACTCGGCCACGACATGCACGGGCGTCGAGCGGTCCAGTCGCATGGTCGCCGCAAAGCGGACTTCCGGCTGAGGGTCGGCGAACCGGACCACCGCCGACACCGGCATCGGGTTTTCGTCGATCACCAGCGTCAGCGCCGTCACCGCCTCGCCTCCATCGGGACGAACCTCGGCACCCAGTCGCGTCCGGCTGTCGCTCGCGCTGCGATATGGGGCATTGATGACCAGATCGGATGCGGCAGGCGCAATGGCAAGATCGTCGAACAGTGCGGCGCGCACCTCGTCCCATGCAGGGCCGGCGGTCGCCAGGCCGGGGATGCAGGCACAGACCAGGGCAAGCGGGCGCATCATCGCTCAATCCTCCTCGAAGAAATGCCGGTTCAGGATGTAGCGCATTCCGCGCTGCCAGGATTCGTCGGTATTGGACCGGATGTCGACGGCAAGCGCGCGGATCGCGCCCCGCCGCTCGACCTCCCGCATGACGAGATTCATCGAGAGGATGAGGTTGGAAACCTTCTGCACCTCACCCACCAGTGCGTATTCGGCGCCGAGTTCCTCGGCCATCCTCATGTCGCACCCGTAGCAGTCGGCGGGGTTCATCGTCCGGTCGAGTTCCTCGGCCACGGGTGCGAGGTCCACGAGGTAGAAGCCCTCCGCCTCGAACCGTTCCTCGACCATCGTCTCCAGCATCTCGATCCGGGCCGCCTCGTCGCCTCGCGCGCCGAAGTAGGCCCCCTCGGTGGACGTGTCGATGAAGTGGATGCCGAGGAACGCAACCTCCGCCCCTTGTTTCAGCGGCTCCAGCGCAGCCGCCGGTGTGGCCAGGAGGAGCAGAATGGCGAACGCTTTCATGATCGAAGACTAGACGCGCGGCAGTCCGCGTCAATCGGATCATGCGGGCGGTCTCGACCCCCGCCGCCTTCCTGCGGCTAGGCGCCCCTTGCGGTCGCGAAGGCGGGGAGAGAAGACGTACGCATGTTCAGGGCCGGCGACTGATGCCGACCATGATGAAGACCGCGCCGAGCAAGCGCGGATAGGGAGGAAAGAAGCATGACATTCTTCGACAAACTCGCCGCCGGCCTCTTTGCCGCGGCGTTGGCAGGCGCAGCGGCAGCACAGGACCTGCCTGTCATCCGGGCGGCGACGCTCGAGACCGGGACACTGAACTGGGAGCTGCAGACGATCATCCAGAACGGCCTCGACGAAGCGAATGGCTTCCAGCTCGAGGCTCAGGGATATGCCGACAATCCGGCGACGCGGATCGCGCTCGAGGGTGGGGAGGCCGACATCGCCGTCGCCGACTGGATCTGGGTTGCCCGACAGCGCGCGGCCGGCAAGGACTACGTTGCCATCCCGTACTCGACCGCGGTGGGCGGTCTGCTGGTGGGTGCCGATAGCGATGCGCAATCGCTGGAAGACCTCAAGGGCGAAGCGATCGGCATCGCCGGCGGGCCGCTCGACAAGTCCTGGCTGATCCTGCGCGCCTATACACAGCAGGAATACGGCTTCGATCTCGCCGACGAGACCGAGCAGGTCTTTGGTGCGCCGCCGCTGATCATGCAGAACGCGCTGCAGGGCAACACGGCGGGCGCGATCAACTTCTGGCACTACCTGGCGCGGATGAAGGCGGCCGGTATGCGAGAGTTGATGAGCGTCACCGAAGCCGCGGAGGCGCTTGGCCTCGACCCGAACACGCCGCTTCTGACGTACTACATGAAGGGCGACTGGGCCGAGGAGAACCCTGAACTCGTGCAGGCACTCTATCGCGCCTCGCGCCAAGCCAAGGATCTTCTTGCCGAGGACGCAGCCTGGGACGGCATTCGCGACCTGGTGGGGGCCGGCGACGCGGCCGAGTTTGCGGCGCTGCAGGAGGGCTACCGCCAAGGCATCCCCACCGAGGGGGCGGTCGACGCCGAGGCTGCCGAGCGGATGCTCAAGGTGATGACCGAGCTCGGCGGCGAGGAACTCGTCGGTGAAGCGACGTCGGTTCCGGAGGGTCTCTTCGCCGACGTGGCGGAATAGCGTGGGCCGAGATGCGACAGCACGCACGTTCTCGCTCGTCGCGCTCCTCGGCCTGTGGGTGGTGGCGTCGGCGCTGACGGCCGATCCCGCCATCCTGCCTGCACCTTGGGAGCTTGTCGCTCCCACGCTTCGCCACATCGCGTCCGGCGAGTTGCCCTACCATTTGGCGCAGACGCTGGTCCGGGTGGCCTGGGCCTTCGTCCTGGCGATGTCGCTTGGGGTGGCGATCGGTTACGCAATGGGGACCGTCCCTTGGATCGACCGGTGGCTGGACCCCTGGCTGGTCGTCTTTCTGAACTTGCCGGCCCTGGTCCTGATCGTCCTCTGCTACCTCTGGATTGGCCTCAACGAGACGGCTGCAATTCTTGCGGTGACGCTTAACAAGGTGCCCAACGTGGTGACCGTCGTTCGCGAGGGGGCTCGCGCGCTCGACCCCGAGCTTGACGCGATGGCGCGGGTCTACCGGATGACGACCTCCGCGCGCCTCCGCCACGTCGTGCTGCCGCAGCTCGCTCCGTATATCGCCGCGGCGGCGCGCGGTGGCATCGCGCTGATCTGGAAGATCGTTCTGGTGGTCGAGTTTCTCGGCCGGTCGAGCGGAATAGGCTTCAAGATCCACCTCTACTTCCAGCTCTTCGACGTGCGGATGGTGCTCGTCTACGCGTTATCGTTCGTCACCGTGATGCTGGTCGTCGAGATGTCGCTTCTTCAACCTTGGGAGAAGCGGGTGCGTCGCTGGCGCACGGCATGATCAATGTCGACGTGCGGCGGAAGGCGTACGGCGCCAGCGAAGTGCTGCGCGACGTCCGGCTGGAACTTTCAGATGGCGAGCGGGTCGCCGTACTCGGTCCCTCGGGGGTCGGCAAGTCGACCCTGCTGAGGATCGTCGCCGGAATCGACCGCGACTTCGAGGGTACCGTCGATCGTCCGGAGGAGACGGCGATCGTGTTCCAGGAGCCGACGTTGCTGCGCTGGCGGAGCGTTCTGCAGAACCTGACGCTAACCAACCCTCACGTGTCCGAGACGGAGGCGAGTTCCATGCTGGCGCGCGTCGGGCTGGCCGGCAAGGCCGCTGACTTCCCCGGTCAATTGTCGCTTGGTCAGCAGCGGCGGGTTGCGCTTGCCCGAGCCTTTGTGGGCGCGCCCGAGCTGCTGGTCATGGACGAGCCGTTCGTCTCGCTCGACGCCGAGACGGCCGAGGAAATGATGTCGCTGACGGAGACGCTGATCGCCGAGGCGCGGCCGAGCGTCCTGCTTGTCACGCACGAGGAGGCGGAGGCGCGGCGGCTTGGGGATCGGATCGTCAGGCTTAAGGGGAGCCCGGCGACGATCGCGTAGAGTCACGCTCGCCGCTTGGGCGACGTCGTGCCGCATCGCCCAATCCTTGGGCGGACGCGTTGTTCGACGTGGCCCGGTGCAACGCCAGTGTCGCCGCGCTTGACGATGCTGCGGTGCAGCATGGTTCGATTGGACCGCCAGTCGGCTTCTGCCGGCCGAACGGCAGTAGATGAAAGGTCCGAACCGATGACAGAATTGTTCTTCGTCGTCTGCCTCGCCACGTCTCCCGACGTGTGTGAAGATCAGTCGCTGCAGTACCTGAACGTGTCGCCACGCGTCTGCACGATGCAGGCGCAGCCCCAGCTGGCGCGCTGGGCAGACGAACATCCAGGCTGGCGCGTTCGGCGGTGGACCTGCCGCCCCGCGGGATTGAGCCACGACGCCTGACCCGGTGGACACCAGCGTGCGGCCGATGCATCGTCGGGATCGATGCTCTGGGGAGGAGGCGCATGATGATCAGGGCCACGGCTTTGGCCGTCGGTATGGCTGCTCTTGCGACCAGTGTCGTTGCCGAGACGGCTTTTGAGATGACGTTCCGACCCGGAACGCTCAACTCTTTCGAGATCGGCGACGGGCTTCTTTACGACAGCGTCGTCACTGAGACCGGGGAAGATGCCACGACCACTATCGAGGTTCAGTTGACGGAGGATGGCCTCGCTGCGCTGGAGCAGCAGGGGGCCGAGGGGCAGGAGCGCACGCTCGGCCGCTTCGACGCCAGCGTCGGGAATCCGGTGGCGATGTATTTTCTGGAGCGGACGATCCGCACGGTCGCAGAGGCGACGGGCGGCAGCGACTTCTACCTCCGCAACCGCATCAAGGACGCCTTGCGCGAGCCTGAGGAGGTCCGGACCATCGAGATCGACTGGCAGGGAGAACCGGTCGAGGCCACCGAGATCATCCTCACCCCCTTCGAAAAGGATCCGAACCGACCACGCCTGGGCCCGTACGGAGACCTCCGCATCCGGCTCGTGATGGGCGAGGGAGTTCCTGGCTGGTACCATACGCTGCGCGCGAACGCGGGAGATTATCGCTCGGAGCTGTCGCTGGCGGACGTCCAAGAATGAGACGGGTCCTGTACGTCATTGCCGCTGTCGCCTGCAGCGGGGCCGGCGCCCAGGACCTCGCAACGCGCCTCAACGACTATCCGACCGAAGCGCGCGCAGACTACGTCTTTGGCTGCATGGCGACCAACGGGCGAACGCGCCAGGCGCTCTTGCAATGCTCCTGCTCGATCGACGTGATCGCCTCCATCCTGCCGTACGAAGGATACGTCGAGGCTGAGACCGTGCTGTCGCTGCGGCTCGAGAGCGGGGAGCGGATGTCACTGTTCCGCGACACGGCGCTCGCCACCAATATCGTTGCGGAATTGCGGCGGGCCCAGGCCGAAGCCGAGATCCTCTGCTTTCAGTAGCTCAGGAGCCGGCAGGCTTGGCCATCACCTGGCGAAAGACGTTCCCTGCGGTGTCGTGCGCCTCGACTGTGATCTCCGCTGATCCATTGTCGGTGTAATCGAAGCGGAAAACCGGGTTCTCGGAGATCGAGATCCCGCCCTCGAGCCGGAAGAGCAAATCCTCGCCCTGCATCACCTCAAGGTAGTCGATGAAGTGTGGCGGGATGAACAGATGGGTGATCTGATCCCGCTGAAGTCCGGAGTAATTCGGATGCCGTATCATGACCTGCGCCTCACGGCGGTCCGGTGCCGGGTCGTCGAAATGCCGCAGCCGAATGTCGCCCATTCCAGCGAGCGCCGCCTCCGGGTCGCGCGTCGCAGCAGCTGAGCAGCCGCCCGAGGCACGGACGAACGCGCCCGCCATGAAGAGGCCGTCCTCTGTCTCGGCAACCGCCCTGACGTTCGAGTATTGATCGACGCGCACTCGGGTTTCGAAATTCAACGGCGCCATGGCCTCGCCGAACTCGATCGTCGCGGCAACGGGGGCCGGGTTCTCGTCCACGACCAGCGTCACCTTGTTGATCGGCTGATCTCCGTCTTGGTGTATCGCTATCGGGACGGTCGCGGCATCGTGGGCACGAAACGGTGCGTCGAGTGATACGACACCCTCACCGGGCGCCGGAGAGACATCGCCGATGATCACATCGCGCAGGTACTCCCACGTTTCGCTGTGCGACAGCGGGTTGTCCTCGGAGGCATACGCCGGCGACATGCACGCCGCCAGCGAGGCGACAACAGCGAAAGCGCGGGTTCTCATGCAGTCCTCCTTCCAGTTCACGGACATATCTTAACACTTCGCCACAGCTTCTCACGTCAAATTCGCGTACGGTCCCTCCCGCGCCGAAAAAATTCTGGGCCGCAGCTTTGCTGGCTTGATTGCATTCGTCTGAGCAAGAAAACGCTTGGGTTGAGCGATCCCGCTTTGCAAGATGATCCTCGCCGGTGCCACGTAAGCCTTCCTTAAAGGGCCTGAAGCATGATCGCGCGCACCGGCGGAACAGAAGGCAGGGGGTCTGGCATCTTGGCAGTCGAACGACCTCGATCGTTTGCGACAGCGGACGCGTAACTCATGCAGAGGCTCTTTGCATTGATGTCCCGTCGACCGCGTGATCGGACCGTCACGATGCTCGTGCTGGTACTGGGCGGCGTGGGCGTCCAGCTGGCGATACTGCTCACGGTTCTTGTGTCCGGTCCGCCGCGTGTCGAAGAGGTCGTGCTCTTGCCGGTCAGCCTCGTAATTCTTCTTGGCAGCGGCGTCCTTCTTTGGCGGACGATGAGGTTAGGCCGCGATGTTGCCGTCGAGCGGGACGAGCGCTTCAGCGAGGTCAGCCGTCGGCTTGAGCTTGCGCTGGAGGTTTCGCAGATCGGCTTCTGGGACGTCGACCTCGAGACGGACACGCTCAGATGGGATGCGCGCACATGCCGGCACATGGGCGTGACCGACCGCAACGGATACTTCACCGAGGCAGACTGGTTGAGCGCCCTGCATCCCGATGATCGCAACCGCGCGACCACCGCGGCCGAGGCGGCAATCGCGACCCGCGGCCAGTTCTGCTCGGATTACCGCGTCATATGGCCGAACGGTGAGATCCGGCACCTTCGCGACATGGCTGCCTACTATCTGACCGCCAAGGGGCAGCCACGAATTGCAGGTCTTGTCTGGGACGTCACCGAGGACAGGCGGCGCGAGGCCGAGCTCGAGCTGAGGCGCGAGGAGGCCGAGAGCGCCCACAAGGCCAAGTCGAGCTTCCTTGCCGCGATGAGCCACGAGATCCGAACGCCCCTCGGCGGCGTGATCGGCATGCTGGAGCTGATGCAGTCGGACGAACTGCCCGGGGAGCAGGCCGAGCGGGCACGGATCGCCAGCGCCTCGGCCGCCGACCTGTTGCGGCTGCTAAACGATGTGCTCGATCTGTCCAAGCTCGAGGCCGCCTCCGTCACGCTTTCGCCGGCACCCGTGGATATCCGCCGCCTCGTGGCGGACGTCGTCGACCTGATGTCGGCACGCGGCGCGCAGAAGGGGATCAGGGTCAGCCACGTCGTCGAGGAAACCGTGCCGTCATGGGTCAGCTGCGATTCGGTCCGCTTCCGGCAGGTCCTGACGAACATCGTGAGCAACGCCGTGACTTATACCGACGCAGGCTCGGTCGTCGTGCGGGCGGCGTCCGTCGACGGCGTCCGACTGCGGGTCGCCGTAGAAGACAGCGGGATCGGGATAGCCCCGGCGGACCAGGAGCGCGTCTTCGAGCGGTTCGTCCAGGCCGAGGCGTCGTCGAGGCGGCAGTCCGGTGGAACTGGCCTGGGCCTTGCGATCGCGCGCGAACTCGCCGAACTGATGGGTGGCGGGATCGGCGTCGAGAGCACGCCGGGACAGGGCAGCACCTTCACCTTCGAGGTCCGCGCCGAGGCGTGCGAGCCGCCCAGACAGGACTGTGCGCCGGCGGAGGTTCGCTCCGACCGGGGTCTTGAGGTCTTGGTCGCGGAAGACAATGCGACAAACCGATTCCTGATCAGTTCGCTGCTGAGGCGGAGCGGGCACCGCGTCACGATGGTTCCGAACGGCCACGAGGCGGTCGAGGCGGTGCGGAGTGGCGCCTTTGACGTCGTCTTGATGGACGTGCAGATGCCCGAGATGGACGGCTTGGCCGCCTCGAAGGCGATCCGCTCACTTGATGCTCCGGCGTCGATCACGCCGATCGTGGCCCTGACGGCAAGCGTGCTGGCCGATAACCGAGAAAGGTACCTCGCAGCCGGCATGGACGACTGCCTCGCCAAGCCGATCGATGTCGCAGCCCTGCGAGAGGTCTTGGCGCGCACTGTTCCGAGGGTCGAGGAGGAGCCCGAAGTCCGACGCGTGGCTGCTTCCGCCTAGGCCAGTACGGCCCCCGCCAGACGCAGAGCTATCAACGCCAGCAGGATTAGGATCGTGCGATCGAAAGCCTCGCGGGAGACATGCCGCGCCAGGTAGGCCCCGACCGGCATGCCGCCGAGCAGCGGCAGGATCGCGACGGCGCTGACGAGTACGCGGTCGAATGTCAGGACCCCCGATGCCGCCAGCACGACGATCTGGACGATCGTCATGGCTGCGAAGAAGATCGAGATCGTGGCGATGAAGGCGTCGCGCGGCATCCGTATGGCATTCAGGAAGCCGATCGAAACGGGGGCGGAGATCCCCGCGACGCCCTGGAGTATCCCACCGAGAAGCCCGACGGCGACGGCCAGCCGCTCGGCGACGGCCAGGCTCATCGACCAGTCAGGGCGCAGGATCCGGAACGCGATGTAGAAAAGGACGGCCACCGCGACAGCGAGGATCAGGACGTCGGCGGAAAGCGTGACGAGCAGGACGGAACCGATGGCGGCACCGACCGCTCCCGCGCCCGCGAAGCCCCAGGTCAGGGCCGCCGGCGCCCGGTGCATGCGATAGTGCCAACCCTGCCAGACGTTCGAGATGAGGTTCGGCAGGGTGAAGACCGCAACCGCTGTCGGCACGTCGTAGAGCAGCGAGACAAGTGGCACGCCGATGATCGGAGAACCGGCCCCCGTGGCGCCCTTCAAAACGCCGCCGAGTGCGAACGAAGCGGCTATTAGGATGATGCCCAACCAGTCCATCAGGACCCAGCGTGGAACTGGCGGCGATCCCATGCACGCGCCGGAGTCGCAAGCCACTTTGCGAAGGCATGGCCTCGCGGAAAGTCGCACATGCCTTTCGCTACTCCTGACGCGGGTTCCGCTCGGCGCCGATCGGGTCTGGACCGGCACGCGCTCGGGCTAGTCTTTGAGCCGACGTTGCACAAGCCGCCGCCCCGACCGAGGCTCTCCTCGATGCGGTTGCGGCATCGGAGCGGCGGCCTACGCTCCGGGAAACAAGAAGGATCACTTCATGAGCGCCCGCCCCTCCGTTCTTTTCGTCTGTCTCGGCAACATCTGTCGGTCGCCCCTTGCCGAGGCGGCATTGCTCGCGGCGGCGCGCGCGCACGCGGTCGAAATCGATGTCGAACTCGGCGGGAACCGGCGACTGGCATGTCGGGGAGCCACCGGACCGGCGCGCGCAGACCGTGGCGCGCGCGAACGGCAGCGACATTTCCGGATTGCGTGGACGACAGGTTCAGCGAGAGGACTTCCACAGGTTCGATCATGTCGTCGCGCTCGACCATGAGAACCTCCGCAACCTGCAGGCGCTGAGACCGCAAGGTGCCTCGGCGACGCTCTCGCTGCTCCTCGATCATGTACCGGGACGCGAGGGAGAGGCGGTAGCCGACCCGTATTTCGGCGACGATGGGGGTTTCGAGCAGACCTGGGCCGACGTTTGCGAAGGCGCGCAAGGGCTCCTGGTGACCCTGCGGCGATCCACGTGATCGACGCCACCCGACTCGCCTCCGTTCTTGATGAGGACGTCGTTTCGCAAATCGCCCTGAGTGGAGGCGATCTGTCGGAGGTCGTGCGGCTGACGCTCGCATCAGGGCGCACCGCCGTCTGCAAGACCGGCAAGACCGCCAGCGCAGAGGCCGAAATGCTGCGGAGCATGGCCGAGGCGGGCGCGCCGGCGCCGGCCGTGCTTGCCGTGTCCGACGATCTGCTTATCCTGCAGGATCTCGGGCACGATAGTGGGCTCGGTGAGGTGTGGGGCGACCTCGGCTTGGCAGTACGACGGCTGCACGAGACAACGGGCGCGGGCTATGGATGGCCGCGTGATCACAGCTTCGGCTCCGTGGAGATCCTGAACGATCCTGCTCCGACCTGGCCCGAGTTCTGGGCGGAGCGCCGCCTGCGGCCTGGCGTAAGACACCTGCCTTCCGAGCTGGCGCGCCGGGTCGAACGCCTCTGCGATCGTCTGCCGGACCGCCTGCCGCATGCACCACCCGCGGCATTGCTTCACGGTGATCTCTGGTCAGGCAACGTCATCGCTTCGGGCCATGTGGTCGCCGGACTCGATTGACCCGGCCTGCTACTACGGCGACGCAGAGGTCGATCTCGCCATGCTCACACTCTTCGCCACACCGGCGCCCGACTTCTGGACCGCCTACGGCGATGTTGTCGGCGGCCTCGATGAGCGGCGGCCGCTCTACCAGCTCTGGCCAGCGTTGGTGCATTTCCGACTGTTCGGCGCGTCGTATTTGGGACTGCTAGAGCGGGTGCTCACCGAGGCCGAGTGAACCGCGCGAATGGTGCCGGTTCGCGGGGCGACCTCAGTTTGAGCTGCGGGGGGCTTCCTTATCGGAGCCGCCGCTCGGACTGGCCGTCGAAGAAGAGCGCGTCGGCGGGATCGAAGCGCAAGTCGACCGCGCTTCCTTCGGGGATGTCCTCGTCGCCGCGGGTCTCGACGACGATCCGCGCATCCTTGCCGTCGACGAGATAGTCGTACGCGACGCCGCCGAGACGTTCGCGGATGTCCAGACGCAAGGTTTCCCCCGGCTCGACCGAGAGGTGCTGCGGTCGCAGCCCCACATGAACCTTCGATCCGTCCGCCGGCAGCTTCACATGGGCCTCGATGAGATTGCCGGACAGAAGCGGCGCTCGCACCTTGCCAGCCTCCACCACGCCTTCGACGAAGTTCATAGCGGGAGAGCCGATGAAGCCTGCGACGAAGCGGTTGTCGGGGTCGTTGTAGAGCTGCATCGGGCTGCCGATCTGCTCGATATGACCCGCGCGGAGGACCACGATCTTGTCGGCGAGGGTCATCGCCTCGACCTGATCGTGGGTGACGTAGATCATCGTCGCGCCGATCTCCTTGTGGAGCCGGGCGATCTCGACCCGCATGTCGACGCGCAGCTCCGCGTCAAGGTTGGACAAGGGCTCGTCGAACAGAAAGATATCGGGTCCGCGCACGATCGCTCGGCCGATCGCGACGCGCTGGCGCTGACCGCCTGAAAGAGCCTTGGGCTTGCGCTTTAGGTAGTCGTCGAGCTTCAGGATGCGTGAGGCCTCCGCCACCTTCCTGCGGATCTCGTCCTTGGGGTGGCGGTTCATGCGCAGGCCGAAGCCCATGTTCTCCTCGACCGTCATGTGCGGGTAGAGCGCGTAGGTCTGGAACACCATCGCCACGCCCCTGTCGGCCGCGTCGACGCGGGTCACGTCGCGCTCGCCGATCCGGATCCGGCCGTCCGTCGTTTCCTCGAGACCCGCGATCATGCGCAGCAACGTCGACTTTCCGCAGCCGGACGGCCCGACGAAGACACAGAACTCCCCATCCGCGATGTCGAGGTCGAGATCGTGGATCACCTGCACGTCACCGTATCTCTTGACGGCCTTCTCGAGCTTGACGCCGCTCATGACGCATCCCCTCCCATTGGATGTCTCAACCCGGAAACTGCCAGTCCGCGGCAGCGTCCGAGATCTTCCTGGCCGTCCGGATCAGCGCAGGCTTCAGCACGGCGATGTCCTCCAGCGACTTGCGCCGCGTCGACGTCGTGATCGACAAGGCGCCCAGGATGCGGCCGCCCGCCGTCAGTATCGGCGCGGCAATGCATATGATGCCCGGTTCGTGCTCCTCCCGGTCGAAGGCGATGCCCTCGGCGCGGACATCGTCGAGCTCGGCCTCTAGCGCCTCCGGCGACGTTATTGTCGCGCAGGTATGTGCGAAGTAGGCCTGCAGCCGCAGGGCCGCCGCCCGCTCGGCGTCGGACAGGTGGGCGAGCATCGCCTTGCCGACGCCGGTGCAGTAGCCCGGCCCGATCTTGCCGGCCTCGGAGAACATCTCGATCGGCTGCCGGGCGTTGCGCTTGTCCACGTACAGGACCTGCCCGCGGTCGAGCTGCGCGAGATGGATGGTCTCGCCCACCTCTGCCGACAGCGCGTCGAGAAAAGGTCGTGCGATCGGCGCCAGCGAACTCTGCCGCCAGGCAGAGTGGGCGAGCCGGACGAGGCGGAGGCCGGGCGCATAAGCCTGTGTCTCGGGGTCATAGCGAAGCATTCCCTGCGCCGTCAGAGTCTGAAGCATCCGGTAGAGCGTCGCCTTGGGCCACGGCGATTCCGCCAGAAGCTCCGAGAAACGGACCAGACGACCCCGTGTGGCGACCATCTCGAGGACGTCGAGCGCCTTGCCCACCGTTCCCGAGCCGCCGCCCTGATGCTGCCGGTGATCGTCCATGGCTCGCGTCCTCCTACGCGCCGGCGCCGTGCCGTCCCGCTGTCGCAGGTGTTGACAGGGTTACGGCATGTCTCGCATAGTTTCAATAGTTGGTCTTCGGTTCCATCATGTGGAACTCGATGCGCTGAGGCTTAGGGAGGACTTCATGCTCAGCTTTACACGTTTGGCGGCGGCGCTGGCGATGACCACCGCGGTCGTCGCTCCCGCGGGCGCGCAGGACCTGTCGGGAACGCTCACGATCTTTTCGGACATGTCGAATCCGGCGCCACGTGCCGTGATGGAGGACATGGCGGCGCGCTTCGACGAGATGCATCCCGACCTCGACGTCGAGCTGACGATCATTGATCGCGAAGCGTACAAGACGCAGATCCGGAACTTCCTGACCGCCAATCCGCCGGACGTCGCGAACTGGTACGCGGCGAACCGGATGCGGCCCTACGTCGAGGCCGGCCTCTTCGAAGACGTCTCCGACCTCTGGGACGAGCCCGAGATTCAGGAGAACCTCGCATCGACGGAAGGCGCAATGACGCTCGACGGCAAGCAGTGGGGCGTGCCCTACACCTACTACCAGTGGGGCGTCTACTACCGCCAGGACATCTACGACGAGCTCGGCCTCGAGGAGCCGCAGGACTGGGAGACGCTCAAGTCGAACTGCCAGGCGATCCTCGATTCCGGCCGCAAGTGCTTCACGATCGGGACGAAGTTCCTTTGGACCGCCGGCGGCTGGTTCGACTACATCAACATGCGCACCAACGGCTACGACTTCCACATGCAGCTCACGAACGGCGAGGTGCCTTGGACGGACGACCGTGTCCGCCAGACCTTCGCCAACTGGCGCGAGCTGATCGACATGGGCGCGTACATCGACAATCACCAGTCCTATAGCTGGCAGGAGGCGCTGCCCTTCATGGTGAACGGGCGACGCCGTCGCCTACCTGATGGGCAACTTCGCCGTCGCGCCGATGCGCGAGGCGGGGCTCAGCGACGATCAGCTCGACTTCTACCAGTTCCCGCCGATCAACCCGGACGTCGAACTGGCCGAGGATGCGCCGACCGACACGTTCCACATTCCTGCCGGCTCCGACAACAAGGAGGCGGCGCGCGAGTTCCTGCGCTTCGTCGTCTCGGCCGAGAACCAGACAAAGATCAACGCAGGCGACGCGCTGGGCCAGCTGCCGGTCAACGCCTCCTCGTCGGTGGACGACGACGAGATGCTGCAGCAAGGCTTCGAGATGCTGTCCTCGAACGCACCGGGTGGCATCGCGCAGTTCTTCGACCGCGACGCCCCGGCCGAGATGGCCTCCATCGCGATGGAAGGCTTCCAGGAGTTCATGGTGTTCCCCGACAACCTTGAGGACATCCTGAGCCGGCTCGAGCAGTCGCGTCAGCGCATCTACCAGTGACGGCCTGATCAAGACCTCCGGGCGCCGCGGCGCGCCCGGGTGGACCCGACGGCGCCACGGCCGAGGAGCGATCACGATGACCACCGCCACGCTGCCCGACACCCACGCCGACGAAGGCGGCCACGGCTGGGTCCGGCGAAACCGGATGCGGCTGGCGCCGTGGCTCTTCCTCGCGCCGGGCGTGCTGTTCTTTCTGTTCTACGTGATCTTCCCGGTCTTCCAGAGCTTCAACCTGTCCTTCTACCGTTGGGATGGACTGGGTGAGGCGGAGTTCATCGGACTTGCGAACTATCGCGAGCTCTCGACCGACCGCGCCTTCGAGGTTTCGCTTTGGAACAACCTCAGATGGCTGGTCCTGTATCTTCTGGCGATCCCGGGCGGGCTCTTCATCGCGCTCTTCCTCAACCAGACCGTCACCGGCATCCGCATCTACAAGTCGCTGTTCTTCTTTCCGTTCGTGATATCGCAAGTCGTCGTCGGCCTGGTCTTCACCTGGTTCTACGACCCGACCTTCGGATTGCTGAACACCATGCTGGCGTGGGTCGGGGCAGGGCCGATCAACGTGCTCGGCGACCCGACGATGGCGACCTACGGCATCATCGCGGCGGGCCTCTGGCCGCAGATCGCCTACTGCATGATCCTCTACCTGACCGGCCTCAATGCCGTGGACCCCGAGCAGATCGAGGCGGCGCGCCTCGACGGCGCGAAGGGGCTGCGCATGCTCTGGCACGTGATCCTGCCGCAGCTGCGGCCAGCGACCTTCATCGCCTTCGTCGTGACGATTATCGGCGCGCTGCGGTCCTTCGACCTGATCTCGATCATGACGAACGGCGGGCCGTTCGGCTCCACCCGGGTGCTGTCCTTCTACATGTTCGAGAAGGCGCTCAGCGAGTACGGCTTCCGCATGGGCTACGGCGCGGCGATCGCGGTCGTCCTGTTCCTCATCATGCTCTGCTTCATCGCCTACTTCCTCTGGTCGATGTGGCGGCAGGAAAGGGTTCGCTGAGATGTTCCCCAGGCCCATCCAGAGCGCCTCGCGGCCCGCTCAGGCGACCTATCAGGCGATGATCCCGCTGGCGCTGCTGCTGTGGCTCGCGCCGCTGATCGCGGTGGCCGTCTTCTCGATCAAGCCGGACGTCGATTTCACGACCGGCAACTACTGGGGCTGGCCCAGCCGGTTCGAGGGGGCCGCGAACTACGGCAAGGTCTTCTTCGAGAGCGACATGCCGCGCTACCTGATGAATTCGGTCCTGATCACGGTGCCCACGGTGATCGGGGCGGTGGCGCTATCCTGCATGACGGGCTTCGCGCTGGGGGTGTACAAGTTCCGCGGCAACCTCTGGATCTTCTTCATGTTCGTCGCGGGCAACTTCGTGCCGTTCCAGATCCTGATGGTTCCGGTGCGCGACCTGACGCTCGACCTCGGGCTCTACAACACCAAGACCGGGCTGGTGCTGTTCCACATCGCGTTCCAGACCGGGTTCTGCACGCTCTTCATGCGCAACTTCATCCGCGCGCTGCCGTTCGAACTGATCGAGGCCGCGCGGGTCGAGGGGGTGGCGGAGTGGCGGATTTTCTGGTTCGTCGTGCTGCCGCTGATGAAGCCCGCGATCGCGGCGCTGTCGGTGCTGATCTTCACCTTCATCTGGAACGACTACTTCTGGGCCGTCGTGCTGACCCAGGGTGCCGAGAGCCAGCCGGTGACGGCGGGCATCACCAGCTTCAACGCGCAGTATCGGGCGGCCTATCACCTGATGAGCGCGGGCAGTATCGTGGCCGCCTTGCCGCCGGTGGCGATGTTCTTCCTGATGCAGCGCCACTTCATCGCGGGCCTGACCCTTGGGGCGGTGAAGTGATCCGCTGCTGGCTGCTTCGCGACGCCGGTCAGAGCCTCGTCCTTGCGACGGAGGACGAGCGGCTTCCCCAGGTGGTCTACTGGGGTCCGCGGCTGCCGGACGGTGAAGACCTAGCGGCCATCGCCGCGGCACATGCACGCGACGTCACCGGCGGCATGCTCGACGTCAATCCCGACCTCTCGATCTGCCCCGAGGCGAGTCGCAGCTTTCCGGGTCAGCCCGGCCTTGTGGTGCGGGACGAAGTCGGCGCGCCGATGCTGCCCACGTTCCGTTTCGCCAGCGAGGCGGCGGCGGACGACAGGCTCGACCTGACCTACCGCGACGAGGCGTCCTGCCTGACCTATCGGGCCGCGTTCGCCATCGACCAAGAAACGGGGATGGTTGCCGCCCGCGCCAGCTTGGAGGCGGACGCGCCCATCCGTCTCGACTGGCTCTGCGCGCCGGCCTTTCCCGCGTCCGACCTCTGCGGCGAGATGATCGACCTGGCGGGGCGGTGGTGCGGCGAGTTCACGACGAACCGCGTGCCCTGGACCCCCGGCATCCGGCTGCGCGAGAACCGTACGGGCCGGACCGGGCACGAGCACCTTCCGTTGCTCTACCTGCCCGAACCCGGAGCCGTGAACACGGCGGGAACCGTCACCGCCTTCCACTACGGATGGTCTGGCGGACACCGCATGGTGGCCGAGGAACTGCCGGACGGGCGGCGCCAGGTCCAGTTCGGCCACGCCGCGCAGACCGAACGGACGCCGGCGACCCGCTTCGAGACGGCGACGCTTTACGCCTGTCGTTCGGACCGTGGTCTGAACGGCTGTGCCGTCGCTTTCCAGCGCCACCTTCGTGACCGGATCGTCACCTGGCCCAAGCCCGGCGCCCCGCGGCCCGTCCACTACAACTGCTGGGAGGCGGTCTACTTCCGGCATTCACTGACCGAACTGAAGGAGATCGCGAGCCGTGCCGCGGCCTTGGGCGCGGAGCGCTTCGTTCTCGACGACGGCTGGTTCGGGCGGCGCGACGACGACACCTCATCGCTTGGCGACTGGGAGGTCGACAGGCGCAAGTGGCCTGAGGGACTCGGTCCGCTGATCGACCATGTGCACGATCAGGGCATGACGTTCGGCATCTGGTTCGAGCCGGAGATGGCGAACCCCGACAGCGGCCTCCTGAGGGCGCATCCGGACTGGGCGCTCGGCGCGGAGGACCAGGTTCTGGGCCGGCACCAGAAGGTGCTCGACATGGGCAACGCCGAAGTCCGTGATTACCTGTTCGAGCGGATCGCGGCGCTCCTGTCCGCCCACGACGTCGACTACGTCAAGTGGGACCACAACCGCGTCCTGCCGTTTCCGGATGCGGCGCAGGCTCGTGGCACATATTCGCTGTTCGAAAGGTTGCGAACTGCGTTCCCGAGTACAGAGTTCGAGAGCTGTGCCAGCGGCGGTGGGCGCATCGACTTCGGCATCCTCGCGCACACTCAGCGCGTCTGGCTGTCGGACTCGAACGATGCGCTCGAGCGACTGCGGATCCAGCACGAAGCGGCGCTCCTGTTGCCGCTCGCGGTCACCGGCAGCCATGTCGGTCCGCGCGTCTGCCACACATCCGGGCGCACCCTCGACATCAGCTTCCGGGCTTGGGTCGCGGCGCAGCGCCACTTGGGCTTCGAGATGGACCCGCGAGAACTGACGGAGGACGAGGCACGAGTTCTGCGTGACGTCACCGCCTGGTGGAAACGCAATCGCGACTGGATGGCGGCGGGCGATATCCTGCGGCTCGACAGCGCGGACCCGGTGGTGATCGCGGAGCAGCAGATGTCGCGCGACGGTGCACGCTTCGTGGTGTTCGCGGGCGTCGCGCGCGCCTCAGCCCAGATCGCGCCGCGGCCCCTGCGGCTGACCGGGCTCGACCCCGAGGCGCGCTACCGCGTCGCGCTCCTCAATCGCGGTGACGCGGCGCCGGGGCTCTCACGCGGGCGCGTGGCGTTGAAGGACGGCGCCCTCGAGACCTCGGGCCGGTACTTGCTGGCGAACGGCGTGACCTTGCCATGGAGTTTCCCCGAGCGGATGTGGGTGCTGGAGGGAGAGCGGCTATGATGCGCATTCTGTTCGCGAAACCAGTGTCGGTGGTGCGCTGATGGCTGATCTCGACTGGATTGCGGTGGACTGGGGTACGTCGAACCAGCGGGCTTGGCTCCTTGGCACCGAGGGAGAGGTGCTATCCCGGCACAGGTCCGATCGCGGCATGAACGCGATCGGCCGGGACGGGTTCGAACCCGCGCTCCTCGACCTCGTCGGCGACAGGCTCCCGCAAACGGGCAAGATTGCCGTCATCATCTGCGGGATGGCCGGCTCGCGACAGGGATGGGCCGAGGCGCCCTACCGCAGCGTCCCCTGCGCGCCGCCGGGGCTTGCCGACGCAACGATGAGTGACGACGGTCGATCCACGGCTCGACGTGCGCATCCTGCCCGGCATCAAGCAGCCGCGCCCCGCAGACGTCATGCGTGGAGAGGAAACGCAGATCGCGGGCATCTTCTCCGCGCAGCCGGATTTCGATGGGGTCATCTGCCTGCCCGGGACACACACGAAGTGGGTGCAGGTCAGCGCGGGCGAGGTGGTGAGCTTTCGCACGTTCATGACGGGCGAGATCTTCTCGCTCCTCGCCGGCCAGTCCGGTCCTGCGGCACACTGTCGGCGCGAGCGGCTGGGACGATGCGGCGTTTCGCGATGCGCTGGCCGAAGGAATGTCGCATCCGGCGCAGATGGCTGCGACGCTGTTCTCGCTGCGTGCCACTGCGCTCCTGGAGGATCTGCCACCGGCGACGGCACGGGCGCGCCTTTCCGGAACGCTGATCGGGATGGAACTCGCCGCGGCGCGGGCCTACTGGCTTGGCCAGCGGCTCATCGTTGCCGGCGATGGCGGCATCGCGGACGCCTATGCGACGGCGCTTGGCGCGCAGGGCTGCGAGATCGCGCAACTCGATGTGAACGACGTGACGCTCGCGGGTCTCGCGGCGGCGCGAGCCGAATTGCGGGAGGCGCGGACGTGAGCAGGGAAATCATCGCGATACTCCGTGGCATCACGCCGGCCGAAGCCGTGCCGATCTGCGAGATCCTGATCGCGGCAGGCATCACCCGCATCGAGGTGCCGCTGAACTCGCCGGAGCCGTTCAACAGCATCGCGCGGATGCTTGCCGCGGCCGAGGGCCGTGCAATTATCGGGGCCGGCACCGTCCTGACGACGCAGGACGTCGACCGGCTCGCCGGGATCGGCGCGCAAATGATCGTGTCGCCGGACTGCAACCCGGAGGTCGTGCGCGCGACCAAGGCGGCGGGCCTTCTGTCATATCCGGGCGTCTTCACCGCGACGGAGTGCTTCTCGGCACTGCGAAACGGCGCCGACGGCCTGAAGTTTTTTCCCGCCTTCAAGCTCGGCCCCGACGGTCTGCAGGCGCTGGCGGCGGTTCTGCCCAAAGGGGTGGCGACTTACGCCGTGGGGGGCGTCGGCGCCGACGATTTCGCTACGTGGCGCGCCGCGGGGGTGACGGGATTCGGCATCGGCTCAAGCCTCTACCGCCCCGGCGCGTCACCCGATGATGTCGCCAGCCGGGCGGCGGACCTTGTCGCGGCGTGGGACGCTGTGGCGGCCTGACCCACGCGAACAGAGGCACCCGGATGCAGCGCACGCTCGGCACTTGCTACTATCCCGAACATTGGCCGCGCGAGATCTGGGAGGATGATGCGCGCCGGATGGTCGATGCGGGCCTCACCTGGGTGCGGATCGGCGAGTTCGCGTGGAAGAGGATCGAGCCTCGACCGGACGTCTTTGAGTGGGAATGGCTCGACGAGGCGATCGAGGTCCTGGGCGGCGCAGGCCTCAAGGTCGTGCTCGGCACGCCCACGGCGACGCCCCCGCGCTGGATGCTGCGCAGGCATCCCGACATGCTCGCCGTCGATGCCGAGGGGCGGCCGCGCAGGTTCGGGTCGCGCCGGCACTACTGCTTCTCGCATCGCGGCTATCTCGGAGAGTGCCGCCGCATCGTCACCCGCCTCGCCGACCGCTACGGTCGGAACCCCCTTATCGCCGCATGGCAGACCGACAACGAGTACGGCTGCCACGACACCATCATTTCGTATTCCGAGGCGGCGCGGGTCGCCTTTCGCGACTGGCTGGCGCACCGACACCAGTCGATCGAGGCGCTGAACCGCGCATGGGGCAACGTCTTCTGGTCGATGGAGTATGACGACTTCGACGAGATCGACCTGCCCAACCTGACCGTGACGGAGCCGAACCCGGCGCATGCGCTGGCTTTCCGCCGGTTTTCCTCCGACCAGGTCGTCGCCTTCAACCGCGTGCAGGCCGAGATCATCCGCGCCCGATCCGACGCGCCGATCGCGCACAACTACATGGGCCGCGAGATCGCCTTCGACCATTTCGCCGTCGGTGCCGATCTCGACATCGCGACCTGGGATTCCTATCCGTTGGGCTTTCTCGAGGACCGCGTCGGCGCCGACGACGACGCCAAGCGCCGCTACGCTCGCCAGGGCGACCCGGACTTCCAGGCGTTCCACCACGATCTCTACCGCACCGTCGGCCGGGGCCGGTGGTGGGTGATGGAACAGCAGCCGGGGCCGGTGAACTGGGCACCCTACAACCCCGCGCCGCTGCCAGGCATGGTCCGGCTCTGGACGTGGGAGGCCTTCGCGCACGGCGCGGAGGCGGTCTGCTACTTTCGCTGGCGGCAGGCGGCGTTTGCGCAGGAGCAGTTGCATTCCGGCCTCCTGCGGCCGGATAGCGCCGATGCGCCGGCACTCGACGAGGTTCGAAAGGTCGCCGGCGAGGTTGCTGACAGCCCGGCGGTTGCGGCGGAGCCCGCGCATGTTGCGCTGGTCTTCGACTACGATGCGGCGTGGGCGTGGCAGGTGCAGCCGCACGGGGCCGGGCTTTCGTACTTCGATCTCGTCCTCGACCACTATCGCGCCCTGCGCCGCGCTGGGCTTTCGGTGGACGTCGTGCCGCCCGACGCGGCCTTCGACGACTATGCGATGATTCTTGCGCCCGGAATGATGCACATGACGGAGGCCCTGAAGGACAAACTGTCGGAGACAGGCGCCGAGGTGCTTCTCGGTCCGCGATCCGCGGCGCGGACTGCCGAATTCTCGATCCCGGTGCCGCTTCCTCCCGCGATCCCCGGCCTGGACGTTGTCGTCAGTCGCGTGGAGAGCCTGCGACCGGACATGCCCGTGCCGCTCGCCGGGGGCGGTTCCGTGACCCGCTATCTCGAGGAGATCGTGGGCACCGCAGAGACCGTTCTGTCTTCGACTTCCGGCGCCCCGGTCGCCATGCGCGCGGCGAAGATGACATACATGGCGGGGTGGGGAGACGCGCTGGCTCTCGACCGGCTGGTCGCCGAACTTGCCCGGCGGTCCGGTGTCGTTACCCGCCGGATGCCCGACGGTGTCCGCATTCGCGAGACGGGCAGCGATCGCTTCTGGTTCAACCACAATGCCCATCCGGTGGAGACTGAGATCGGCAGCCTCGAGCCGGCCGGCGTCCTGCGAGAGCCGCTTGATGATGGCGGTGCGTAGTCGCTCGAGTGAATTCTTTCCGCAAGACGACGCACGGGGGTAGCGACGGGGCGCTCCGGTCGCGGGGTGCCAAGCTCAGCGGGCCAGGAACGACACGGTGAGGGCGACACCCACGAGCCCGATCGCCCAACGCAGCGGGCGTACCGGCACCAGGCGCGTGAGGCTCGCACCAACGTATCCGCCCAGGAGGCCGCCCGCCAGCACAACGCCGGCGGCGACCCAGTCCACCAGGCCGGACAATGAGAGCGGAATGACGGCGGTCGTGTTGATCGCGAAGGCGAGAAGGTTCTTCTGAGCGTTGGCCAGGTGGAGGTCGGCCGCCCCGGCCAGGGTCAGGACCGCCAGCAGCATGAAGCCGAGGCCCGCGCCGAAATAGCCGCCGTAGACGCCGCAGAGAAACAGCAGGCTGCCGGTCAGCCATCGTCCGGCGCCGCCTGGCACGTGGCGCGCGACGAATGTCGGCAGCCGATCTCCGGCGATGATGGCGCCGACGGCCAGGGCCAGGCAGAACGGAACGATCGTCACGAAGGCCGCTTCCGAAGATAGGATCAGGGCGACGGCGCCGCTGAGGGCGCCCGCGAGCACCGGCCAGGCGCGCCGCCAGAATCCGCCGCCCCTCCGCGGCAAGCTCCCCCCGATAGACCCAAGCTGCCGCGAGTTGCGCCGGCCAGAGCGCTATCGTCCCCGTTACGTTGGCCGACAGCGGCGGCAGGCCGGCGCCGAGCAGCATCGGAAAGACGAAGAGCTTCGCGCCACCCGCCGCCGCGTTGATGGCACCGCCGACGATGCCCGCCGCGAAGAACAGAAGCAGCTCGCTCATGCGTCGGACAGCGAGCGGCGCAGGTCGGCTTCGGTCGCCCTGTAGTGCGCCTCGGTGAGGCGGCAGGCGGCATCGACGTCGCGCGCCAGCACGGCCTTGGCGATCGCCGCGTGCTCCGCGCCGAGGTCGCGGCCGGAGCCGTCCGAGACCGCGACCCGCCGGTAGCGCTCCGCCAGATGGGTCAGGTTGCTGCGAATCCGAAGGAGCCAGCGCGAGCCGCAGGCCGCGACCATCGCATCGTGGAACGCGGTGTTCGCCCGCTCCCACGCGTCGCCGCCGGGCCGCCCGTCGGAATCGGCCTTGGCCATAAGATAGGCGGCGGAGACGACGCCACCCTCCCACGCATCCTCGCCGTTCCGGATCGACAGGCGCAGTGCCTCGCGCTCGACCGCGACCCGCGCCTCGGTCAGGTCGGTGAACTCCTCGGGGTCGAGGTCTGCGACGCGAAAGCCGCGATTGCCCTCGGCCGCGACCAGGCCCTCGGCGCGGAGGCGTTGCAGCGCCTCGCGCAGCGGGGTCGGCCCGATCCCGTAGACCTCGCGCAGGCGCTCGACGCCGAGGCGTTCTCCGGGTTTTCGCACCCCCGCGATGATGTCCTGCCGCAGCCGGCGCCAGGCGGTCTCCGTGAGGGTCTCACCAGACTGAAGCGGTGTGGTCGTGGCGATCATCGGACTCCGGCAATTGACAGTCGGTCGATCTTGGCTACCCTGGATTATCGAGATTTCTGGGGAGTGTCGAGAATATGCGTCTTGTCACTTTTGCACGTTCCGGAAGCGTCGGAGCAGGCGTCTTGGAAGGTGAGGAGATCCGCGTCTTCGCGGACGGGCCTGGTGCCGATCGCGCCGTTCTCGACGTCGTCATGGCGAGCGGTGCGCTTCCGGAACCTTCGAGCGGGCAGGGCACCATCGCATTGGCGGACGTGCGCCTCCTCGCTCCGATCCCGTCGCCGCGCAGCGCGATCTACTGCGTCGGCAAGAATTACCACGCGCACGCCGCGGAGTTTCACGGGTCCGGCTTCGACAGCACCAGCAAGGAAGTCGTGCCGCAGCACCCCGTCATCTTCACCAAGCCGCCGGGCAGCGTCGTCGGCCCTGGTGAGCCGGTGAAAGGGTCGCTCGACCCGACCGGAACCGTCGACTACGAGGGCGAGCTTGGCGTCGTCATCGGGAAGACGGCGTTTCAGGTTGCGAGGGCCGACGCCTACGACCACGTCTTCGGCTATGTCGCGATGAACGACGTCACCTCTCGTGAATTGCAGCGCAAGCACGGCCAGTGGACTATCGGCAAGGGCCTCGACACCTTCTGCCCGATGGGACCATTCCTGGTGACGGCCGACGAGGTGGGCGACGTTGCGCAGCTGGAGCTCGTGACCGAGATCAACGGTGAGGTGCGCCAGAAGGCTTTGGTCGCGGATCTGGTCTTCGACATTCCCACGCTGATCGAGACGATGAGCGCGACGATGACGCTGCACCCCGGCGACATCATCGCGACCGGCACACCCGCAGGCGTCGGTATCGGCTTCGATCCGCCGAAGTACCTCGCGAAGGGCGACGTCATGCGCGTGTCCATCACCGGGCTTGGCGTACTGGAGAACACGATCGAATGACCGGCGCGAAGCCGGCCGAACTGGGAGGAGGAAGATCATGTTGAAACCGACAGTCGCTGCAGCCGCCATTCTCGCGGCGGTGCCCGCCACCGCGCAGGAGGTGGATTTCTCGGGCGAGACCATCGAGGTCGTCGTGCCGTTCGGGCCAGGCGGCGCGACCTTCGTCTCGGCAAAGTTTCTCGAGCCGTTCTTCGAGAAGCACCTGCCGGGCAATCCCGACATCGACGTCGTCGACCGGCCCGGAGGCGGCTCGATCCTCGGCGCCAATTGGTTCGAGCAGAACGCCGAATCCGACGGGACGACGATCCTCTTCACCACGTCGTCGACGGCGAACCCCTTCGTGCTGGGGCAGGAGGGGGTCGAGTACCGCCTCGGCGAGTACCGGGTCGCCTACAGCCATCCGTTCAGCTCGGTCGCCTACATCGCGCCGCGCCTCGGTGTCGAGGAAGCGGCCCAGATCAAGGAGGCGTCCGAGCCGCTGGTCTATGGCGGCATTGCCGCCGCGGCGTCGGACCTTCCGGCGCTGCTGTCGTTCGAGGTCCTCGATCTCGACGTCAACGCCGTCCTCGGCTTCGACGGACGCGGTCCTGTGCGGCTGGCGTTCGACCGTGGCGAAGTCAACATCGACTACCAGTTCACGCCGGTCTACCTGACGCAGGTCGTCCCCTCGATCGAGGAGGGCAACGCGATCGCGCTCTGGACCGGCGGTGCGGTCGGACCCGATGGCCAGTTGACCCAGCCCGACCCGATCGCGCCGGACCTGCCGCCAGTCTATGAGGTCTACCGGACGCTCTACGGCGAGGAACCGTCAGGCATCGAGTGGGACGCGTTCAACGCCATCGCCAGCGTCACCTACGCCTACGGCCTCACTGCCTACATGCACCCCGACACCCCGCAGGAGGTGCTGGACGCATTTGCGCAGGCGGTCGAGGACATCAACGCCGACCCCGAGTTCCAGGCAGCGAGTCAGGAAGTGACCGCCGGTGCGCGCCTCTCCGCCGGGCCTGAGACCGAGCAGGCGATCAAGAACGCACTGAACGCCTCTGACGAGGTTAAGCAGTACCTCCGCGACCTGCTGAGCGAGAAGTACGGCGTGAACTTCTGATCGACGGAGGGCGGCGACGTGATCGAGCACGCGGGCATCGCCCTCGCCGCCCTCTTCGAGCCGGCGCGACTGCTCGCGCTCTTCGCGGGAATGCTCGTGGGGTGCGTCTTCGGGATGTTGCCGGGGCTCGGCGGTGTGGCGGCGGTGTCGATCCTGCTGCCCTTCATCTATCTGATGGACGACTATGCCGGCCTCGCCATGCTGCTCGGCGCGGTGTCGGTCGTCTATACCTCGGATACGATCACCTCCGTGCTGCTCGGCGCGCCGGGGTCGCCAGCGTCGGCGCCCACGGCGATCGAGGGGCATGCCCTCGCCAAGCAGGGGCAGGCGGCGCGGGCGCTGGGCGTCGGGTTTCTGGCGTCGATGGTCGGCGGCCTCATGGGCGCGCTGATCCTCTTCTTCGCGATCCCGATCGCGGGTCCTATCGTGCTGATGCTGTCGACTCCCGAACTCTTCATGTTCGCGCTGGTGGGACTTGTCTTCGCGTCGTCGATGGTCGGCCGCGATCTCGCGCGCGGGCTTGCGTCGGCCTGCCTCGGCATCCTCCTGGGCGTCATCGGACCAGCCTCGGCGGCGGCCGACTTCCGCTTCACCTTCGGGCAGGTCTACCTGCTCGACGGGCTGTCGCTGACCATCGTCGCGCTGGGGCTTTTCGGGATCGCCGAGGTCGTCGCCATGCTTGCCGCGGGGGGCGGCATCAGTCACGAGCGCATGCAGGTCACGCACTGGGGCGAGGGGTTCCGCGACTTCCTTCGCTACAAGTGGCTGATCCTGCGCGCCTCGATCATCGGCGTGTTCGGCGGCTTCGTCCCTGCGGTCGGCGCATCGGCCTCGACGTGGGTCGCCTACGGCCATGCGATCCGCTCGGCCAAGGATCGCTCCAAGTTCGGCAAGGGCGACATCCGCGGCGTTGCGGCGGCCGAGGGCGCCAACAACGCGACCGTCATCGCCGATCTGGTGCCCACGCTACTCTTCTCCGTTCCCGGAGGGCCAGCGGCGGCGATCTTCCTCGGCGCCCTGTTTTCGTTCGGCTACTACCCCGGTCCGCGGATGGTGCAGCAGAACCCGGACCTGATGTTCCTCATCGTCTGGTCGGTGGCTCTGACGTCGGTGCTGGGGGCGGCGCTCTGTTTCGCGATCACGCCATACCTCGCGCGGCTCACGCGGATCCCGTTCGCGATCATCGCCGCACCGCTGGTGCTGGTGATGGTCATCGGCGCCTACCAGAACACCGGCACGATGGGCGATGTGTTCCTGCTGATCATCCTCGGTACCCTCGGCTGGGCGATGAAGCATGCCGAGTGGCCGCGCGCACCGGCGCTCGTCGGCTTCGTCCTCGCCGCTCCCATGGAGCAGTATTTCTGGCTGACCACGCAGATCCATGGCTGGAGCTTCCTGCTGCGGCCCGGCGTGATGATCCTTGCCGCGATCATCGTGATCCCGATCGCGCTCGGCCTGCTGCGGCGCCGCCGCGATCGCGCCGACGCGACGGGGGAGCCGGTGGACGAGCCGGCGACCGACCGACCGATGATCTCGCTGATCCTCGCCACCCTTGCGACCGCCGTCTTTGTCTATGCGATCTGGGAGATGCAGGGCTTCAACCCGACCTCGCGCCTGATGCCGTCGCTTGCCGTCTATCCGGGCCTGGCGCTGTCGCTATTCCTCGTCTGGCGCGGCGTCCGCGGTTTCGTGCGGCCGACGGGCGAGGCGTTCGCGGAGCCGTTCTACCTCGGCATCCTCGCGGTCTACGTCGTGGCGATATGGGCGGTCGGCTTCACCGCGCCGACGGTGGCCTTGATCGCCTGGATGTTGTTCCTGCGCGCCGGAATGCGCCCCTTGACCGGCATCACCTACGGCGTCGCGGTCTTCGTCGTCGCGCGCGTCCTGTTCCACTACATGCGGGGGGATCCGCCAGTCGGCGCGCTCCTCGCCTTGTCCTGACCCAGCGGAGGAGCCATGGATCGCCTCGCCTTCGACGACATCATCGAACCCTCGATCGACCCCGCGACGCGCAAGATCGGCGTCCGGCAGGTGGCCGCTACCAATGCCGGCGGGACCCGGACCCGCATCCAGGTCCGCGACTTCGCGCCGGTCTACACCGACGAGCCCGACTCCCTCGGCGGCACGAATACGGCGCCCAGCCCGCTTGAGACCGTGCTGATCGCGCTCGTCGGCTGCGACGGCGTCATCATCAACGGCGTCGCGACGGCGATGAAGTTCGACTATGCAGGCGTCGACCTGTCGTGCGAGAGCCAGATCGACGTGCGCGGTCCCAAGGGCGTCCCGGGCATCCGCCCATACTTCGAGGAGGCGCTTCTCGAGATCGTCGTCTATACCGACGAAAGCGAGGAGCGGTTCCGGCGACTGGCCAGGAATGTCGAGTTCCGTTGCCCGGTTATGAACCTGATGACGGCCGCGGGCGTCGAGATGGACGTGACATGGACCCGACGCCCGGCGTCAGACTACGGCGGCGGCGTCGACTGAGTCGAGCCGCCGCCGCGCCGCGAGGCCCTCATATCAGCCGTCGTAGGTGCCCGCCGTGCGGCCGCGGGCTTGCACCAGCGCCAGGATCAGGTCGATCGTCGGCGTCGGCACCTCGACCATGCGGCCCAGTTCGCTGACCGCGGTGACCAGCGCGTCGATCTCCATCGGCCGGCCGCGCTCGAGGTCCTGCAGCATCGACGTCTTGTGTGCGCCGACGCCGGCAGCGCCTTCGATCCGCTTTTCGACGTCGATGGCGAACTTCGTCCCCAGCGCCTCGCCCACCGCCTGGCCCTCGACCATCATCGCCCGCGCGATCGACCGCAGGTCTTCGCGGGTGGCCAGCACGTCGAGTGTCTCTCCCGTCAGCGCCGAGAGCGGGTTGAAGGCGAGGTTGCCCCAGAGCTTGACCCAGAATCTCGTCGCGGATTTTTGGCCGCACGGGCGCCTTGAAGCCGGCGTCCTTCATCGCCGCAGACAACGCGTTCGCGCGATCCGACTTGGAGCCATCTGGCTCCCCAAGCGTGAAGCGGTCGCCGGAGACGTGGCGAACGACGCCAGGCTCGTCGACCTCGCACGCCGGATAGATGACGCAGCCGAGGCACTGCTCGGGCGGTAGGGCCGCCGACACCTTGCCCTCCGGATCCACCGCCTCGAGGCGCCGGTTGTCCCAGCCCTCGAGGCCGTGGAAGTACCAGTGCGGCACGCCGTTCATGCCGGTGACGATGCAGGTGTCGGGTCCGATCAGCGGCGCCAGCTTGTCGGCGATTGGCGGCACCGAGTGGGCCTTGAGCGTGATGAAGAGGTAGTCCTGCGGCCCGAGCTCGGATGCGTCGTCGGTGGCGGCGATCCTCGCCACCTCCTCCTCGCCATCCATCACCAGCTTCATGCCGTGTTCCTTGATCGCGGCGAGGTGCGGCCCGCGCGCCACGACGGACACGTCCTGTCCGGTATTGGCCATCCGGACCGCGAGGTACCCGCCGATCGCGCCGGCGCCGAAAATACAGATCTTCATGCCAACCCCAGCTTCTCTGCCAGCCCGATGCGCTGCAGCTTGCCTGTCGCACCCTTCGGGATCTCGTCGAGGATCTTGATGGTCCGCGGCACCTTGAACGCGGCGAGTGACTTCGCCGCGAACTCGCGCAGCTCCTTGGCGTCGATCTCCTGTCCGTCCACCGGCACCACCGCCGCGGCGACATCTTCGCCCAGCTTTTCGTGCGGGACCGCGAAGGTCACCACCTGGGCGACCGCCGGGTGCTCCATCAGCACGTCGTCGACTTCGCGCGGACTGACCTTTTCGCCGCCGCGGTTGATGATCTCCTTCAGCCGGCCGCGGATGGTGACGTAGCCGTCCTCGTCCATGTCGCCCTGGTCGCCGGTGCGGAACCAGCCGTCGGAGAAGCTCTCGGCGTTTGCCTTTTCGTTGCCGCGGTAGCCGGGCGTCACGTTCGGCCCGCGAATGACGATCTCGCCGACCTCGCCCTGCTTCAGGATCGCGCCGTTCGTCTCGGACATGATCGCGACCTCCGGGCCGCCCGCGGGTCCCACCGTTCCGGGCTTCTGCAGATCGAGGCGGTTCGACGCCATCTGGTGTGCCGCCTCCGTCATGCCGTAGGCCTCGATCACCGGGCAGCCGAAGGTCTCCGCGAGCTTGCGGAACACCGGCACGGGCAGCGATGCGGAGGAGGAGCGGACGAAACGCAACTTCGCGCGCTCCACGATCTCCTCGTTTCGTGGCGCGCGGCTGAGGATCGCCTGATGCATCGTCGGGACGGCGGTGTACCAGGTCGGCTTCACCTCATCGAGCCAGCCGAAGAAGCGGAGCGCGTCGAAGCCCGTCGTGCACGAGATCGCCGCGCCGGCGCTGATCGAGGACAGGACCGCCGCGATCAGCCCGTGGATGTGAAAGAGCGGCATCACGTTCAGGCACCGGTCCTCCGGCGTCAGCGCCAGCGTGCCAGCTATGTTCCGTGCCGAAGCCACGACGTTGCTCGACGTGAGCGGCACGATCTTTGGGCGCGACGTCGTGCCGGAGGTGTGCAGAACCAGCGCCACGTCGTCTGGCTCGTTGAGGTGCGGCGTTCCGATCGCCACGTCCACCAGAGATATGTCGCCCGCTGCCTCTCCGCTCTCCAGGAGCGCGGTCGGGATGCCCGCGCTCTCCGCCGCGTCGCGCGCCGGCGTGTCCCCGGCGACGATCAAGAGCTTCGCGCCGAGGTCCTTCATGTAGAACTTGAACTCTTCCCGCGTGTAGGACGGGTTCAGCGGAGCGGCGGTCGCGTGGCTGCCGACGGCGAGGAACGCCGCTGCCATCTCGGGTCCGTTGGGCAGGACGATCGCGACGTCGTCTCCAGGCCCGATGCCGAGCGCGCCGAGTTGGCCGCCGACCCGGTCGATCGCGGCGAGAAGTCCGGAATAGTCGAGGTCCGGGCGTCCCGGCTGGCCGAGCGCGGGGCCGGATCGGCCCGCCACGAGATCGCGGATGGTGTCTGTCATTCTATGTCTCCAAGGGGAACGAGAGCGTCGAGGCTTGGCTCGCCGCGGAACATGGTACGCCGGACCGCCGAGAGGTGGATCCGCATCGCGTCGGCCGCCCCGGCAGGGTCGCGCCGCGCAATGGCGTCGACGAGCGCGACGTGCTGGTCGGAATAGGCCGCCTGCTCGTGCCGGGTAAGGGTCTGGCTGCGAAGACGCTCCCACTCCGGCTGGCGTCGGATCACGGTCAGGGTCTCGAGCACACCGGTCAGAAGAGGGTTGCGCGTGGCGTCGGCGAGGGCAGTGTGGAAGCGGCTGTCCGTCGCCTCCCACGTCTGCCAGTCCGTCGTCGCAGCGCCTTTGGCGGCAATCTCGCGCAGCCGCGAAATTGCCGGATCGGACGCGCGAAGTGCAGCGGCCGCTGCGATCGGCGGCTCGATCATCAACCGCAACTCGAGAACGTCCGCAGGCCCGGGCGGGGGGGAGAGTCGCAGTGTCGCGGTGACTTCGTCCTCCGGCGGGCTGCGAACGAAGGTCCCTTGCCCGACATGGCGGCGGATCCGGCCTTCCGTTTCGAGCGCGGCAAGCGCGCGACGCACGGCGCTGCGGCCGATCCCGAACTCCGCCGCCAGCGACCGTTCCGGCGGAAGGCGGTCCCCCGCCCGCCAACGGCCCGTGCGAAAGGCGCGCAGAAGTAGTTCGGGTTCTTGCTTCAACGATCCGCACCATTCATCGGCATTGGTCGAGTTGAGGATAGGTCCAGACGGGTGAATGGCCAAATCTCAAGGTTTACCAAAAGCATGGTGCGCCAATTGGTTCAAGCGGGAGCTCATTGGTTGGCTCCCAGCAGGCCCTCGCGCATGATGTGGGTCCGCTGCGAGAGCATCTCGAAGCCCGACCAGATCAGTCGCGCCGCTAGCACAAGCAGGATCGCGTCGAGCACAAGCTTGAAGCGGCGCTCGTCGATCCGCATCAGCACGGCGCGTCCGCAGATCGTTCCCAGGAAGCCAGCCGCGATCATAGCCGCAACGAACGTGATCCAGGGCCCGAACGCGAAGCCGAGGATGCCGATGACGATGGTCTTCAGAACGTGCTGCAGCACCATGAACGTCGCATGGGTGCCGACGATGCCGTGCCGGTCCAGCCCCAGCGTCTTGACGTAGGAGATCACGAACGGCCCGGTCGCGCCGAAGAACATCGTCAGGAACGACGAGATGACCCCGGTCAGCCACGCGAAGCGGCGCATGATGCCGGGCGGCGTGAAGAACACCGACCAGAGGATGAAGAGGCCAACGCCGACTTGCACCACCGCAGGCGGCAGAGCGACAGCGACGCTGCCGCCCATGATCGCGCCGACGAGCGAGCCGATGGCGAACGAAGGAAGGACGCTCCAGAACACATGGCGCCGCATGAGCGCGGCCCGCCCCAGGTTCGATCCGATCTGGACGACACCGTGCACCGGAATCAGTGCCGCGGGCGGCAGCAGGGTCGCGAGGATCGCGAGCAGCGCGGCGCCGCCGCCAATCCCGAATGCGGCGGTGATGAACGAGGTCGTAAAGCTCACCCCGACCAGGGCGAGCGTCACGCCGAGGGTCAGGTCCGGAGGTGGCCAGCTCATGCTGATGACAGGGCTCCAACTGCTCACCGCGGTCAACCTCGGCGCGGGCGGTGTTGCGGTTGCTCGCGCGGCGTGAAGGCCTGCCTTGTAGGCTCAAGTTGTAAGGCCCCCGCCGGAAGCCTTGAGATGTGCGAGCGGATCGACACCGCCCTCTTCGAGACGGGCGTTGATGCGACCACGCCTCCGTCGCCAGCATCGGTTTCAGCTTCACCTGCCTTGTGATGGCGGACGCCGACTTGGGGGGCGTTGCCGTCACCGCGAACCTTCGCTCAAGGGCAGGTGCCTGCCGGCTCAGTCGCTCCCACCGGCAATCGGCGGCCGCCGGCGGCGCGGCCAGTCCGTGGCACCGTGGTAGGCTTGACCGATCTGCAGCAGCCGGCGGTCGGACCCGCGCGGGCCGAAGATCTGCAAGCCCATCGGCAGGCCTGCGCTGCCGAAACCCACCGGCAGGCCAAGGGCCGGGACGGCCGACAGCGAGACCGGAACCACCGTTTCCATCCATCTGTGGTAGGTGTCCATCGGCCGACCGGCGACCTCGCGCGGCCAAGCCCACTCCGCCGGAAACGGCCAGACCTGGGCTGAGGGGAGTGCGAGCGCGTCGTAACGACCAAAGAGGTCGACCAATGTCACGTACCAGGCGGATTCTTCAGCGCTTGCCGCGAGGTACTGCATCGCCGTGAGGCCAAGGCCACGCTCGATCTCCCAGACGGCCTCGGGCTTCAGGCGGTCGCGTCGCGCCGGATCGGCGTACAGCGCCCGATGCTTTGTCGCGACCGCCGCGGAGCGCAGCGTGGTCCATGAGGCCCATATCCGCTCTGCCGGGAACGGCGGCGGCACCTCCTCGACGATCGCGCCGAGATTCTCGAAGACCATGAGGGCGGAGCGGCAGAGGTCGAGGATGCCGTCCTCGAACGGATAGGCGCCGCCCCAGTCACCGAGCCAGCCGATGCGCTTTCCGGCAATTTCGATGCCGAGGCCCAAGAGGTCGGATGGCGTCTGCGAGTACGGGTAGCGCCGATCCTCCTCGACCATGACCGACAGCAGCAAGGCCAGGTCGCGTGGGCTGCGGCCCATGGGCCCCTCGGTCGAAAGGCCGGGGCCGAAGACGTCGGCAATCGGGTCGGGCGGAACGAGGCCGACGGTCGGCCGGAAGCCGTAGACGTTGCACCAGGCTGCCGGATTGCGCAGCGACCCCATCATGTCCGAGCCGTCTGCCAGCGGCAGCATCCGCGCCGCAAGCGCGGCCGCCGCGCCACCGGACGATCCGCCTGGTGTCAGGTCCGGAGAGTAGGGATTTCGCGTCGCTCCATAGACCGGATTGTATGTGTGGCTGCCCAGGCCGAACTCCGGTGTGTTGGTCTTGCCGATCAGGATCGCGCCTGCCGCCTTGAGGCGCCGCGCCAGTCCGTCATCCTCCTGCGGGACGTGATCGGCGAAGAGCGGAGAGCCGGACGTCGTGCGGATGCCCTTCGTCGCGACAGAATCCTTCACCGCGAGGGGCAGCCCGTGAAGCGGGCCGCGTGGGTCAAGGCGATCGGCCGCCGCCGCCTCGGCCATCAGCTCCTCCCTCTCGCGCAGGGCAACGACGGCGTTGAGCATCGGATTTATCTGCGCGATCCGGTCGAGGAAGGCCGCCATAACTTCAGCCGCGCTCAGAGCGCCCCGGCGCAGGTCGGCGGCAAGATCGGTCGCGTCGCGTTCGACGAGAGTCATCCGTCGCCCTCTCTCATGGCTGATCGCGCCGGATCGCCTTGGGTGTCATGCATCTTTCGAGCGCAGCTATCGCCAGCGGCCGGACGAAGTACAAGGCGCACGTCTCGCGACCGGCGACTGGTCAAACATGCATCGCCGTGCTCATACTATAGGCGCTTGCGGCGTCGTCCGTGGGGAGGAGCGCGTCCTGCGCGGGCGGCATGGTTTGACAGTCGAGATCGGCAGGTCAGCTTCATGCGCTGCGCAAGCCAGGCGGGGAGGCTCTGATAGAAGTCAAATCGAAACCCGCTCTTCACGTCGAAGGCCTTCGCGTCCGGTTCCGCGGCGCGAAAGTGGACGTCGTGGAGGATGTCGGCTTCTCGGTGGGCGCCGGCGAGACGTTGGCCATCGTCGGCGAGTCCGGCTGCGGGAAGAGCGTGACGGCCCTGGCCCTCATGGGCCTGCTGCCCGCGAATTCGGTCGCCGAATTCGAGCGGCACGATCGAGTTCGAGGGCGTCGATGTCTCGGGCGCCGACCTGGCCCGCCTGCGGGGCGACCGGATCGCGATGATCTTTCAGGAACCGATGAGTTCGCTCAATCCGGCGATACGGATCGGCGAGCAGATCGCTGAGTCGGTCCGTCGGCACCGCCGAGTCGGTCGCGCTGCAGGCCGCGCGCGCGCGCTCGAGATGCTGCGGCGGGTCGGCATCCCGGCGCCCGAGGCAAGGCTCGACGAGTATCCGCACCAGCTGTCGGGCGGTATGAGGCAGCGGGTGATGATTGCGATGGCGCTGGCGAACGACCCGGCGGTGTTGATCGCGGACGAACCGACGACGGCGCTAGACGTGACGATCCAGGCACAGATCCTCGACCTCATCGCCGAGTTGCGGGCCGATACCGGCATGGCAACGATCCTGATCACCCATGACCTCGGCGTCGTCGCCGAGGTCGCCGATACCGTGGCGGTCATGTATGCCGGGCACATCGTCGAGATCGCGCCTGCGGCGGCGCTGTTCTCGGACCCGCAGCATCCCTACACGATCGGGCTCATGGGGTCGGTGCCGCGACTGTCCGGTCCGCGTCGTCGGCTCGCCACGGTGCCCGGAATGGTGCCCACCATCGACGCGATGCCCGCAGGCTGCCGGTTCTCCAGCCGCTGTCCGTTTGCCGCACTGGTCTGTGCCGACCGCCCGGCGCTGGAGCCGGCCGGTGCGGGACACGGCGTCGCCTGCCATTTCGCTCCGTTGGAGCTGCGGCTGGAGCGTAGCGCGTGACCGCTCCGATTCTCGAGGCCGTGGGCGTCGCCAAGCATTTCCGCGTGGGGCAGAAGCTGTTCGACAAGGGCTCCGTCGTGCGCGCGGTCGACGGCATCTCGTTGCGGGTCCGGGCGGGCGAGACCTTCGCGATCGTGGGCGAGTCCGGCTGCGGCAAGTCGACCTTGGCGCGGCTGCTGACGCGGCTCATCGACCCGACGCGCGGCAACGTGCTGTTCGAGGGCGAGGAGGTTACCGATATCACCGGCGCGCGGCTGACCGCGTTCCGCCGCGACGTCCAGTTTGTGTTCCAGGACCCGTTCTCGTCGCTCAATCCGCGATTGAGCGTCGGGCGGCTTGTCGGAGAACCTCTTGAGGTTCACCGCGGCGACCTGTCCGCCCGGGAACGGCGGGAGCAGGTGGCGCAACTTCTGGCGCAGGTCGGCTTGCGGCCGGAGCATGCGGACCGGTATCCGCACGAATTCTCCGGGGGCCAGCGGCAGCGCATCGGCATCGCCCGCGCTCTGGCGTCGGGGCCGAAGCTGCTGGTCGGGGACGAGCCTGTCTCGGCCCTCGACGTGTCGATCCAGGCACAGGTCGTGAACCTGCTGGAGGATCTCAAAGCGCGGCTCGGACTGACGCTCGTCGTGATCGCTCACGACCTTGCCGTCATCCGCCACATGAGCGACCGTGTCGCCGTGATGTATCTCGGCCAGGTGGTCGAAAGCGGGTCGACGGACGCGATCTTCGAGGCGCCACGGCACCCGTACACGCGCGCCCTGCTCGACGCGATCCCCGAGCCGAGCCCGGTGCGACGCCCTGGCCGACTGCGCCTCGAAGGCGACATCCCGAGCCCCGCAGCGCCGCCGTCGGGCTGCCGTTTCCATACCCGCTGTCCACACGCGCGGCCCGACTGCGCGACGCGCGAGCCGCATCTTGAGGGTGGCGAGCATAGCGTCGCCTGCCACTACTGGCGTGAGATCGCGGAGACGGACGCCCGTCCGCTCACAGAGGCGGCACCGGTCGAGCCGGGGGCCGCTCGGCGCATCGAGCTTTATCAGGCCGCGATTGCGGCACATCAGGACAGCAATGAGAGGGAGACCATATCATGAAACGCACAGTCTTGCTGGCCGCGCTGCTGAGCGCGACGGCGATGTCCGCGGGGGCGCAGGAGCTCCGCATCGGGCTGGCCGAGGATCCCGACGTCCTCGACCCTGACCAGAGCCGCACCTTCGTCGGCCGCATCGTCTACACCGCGCTCTGCGACAAGCTCGTCGACATCACGCCCGAGCTCGAGCTGATCCCGCAGCTCGCCACCGGCTGGGAATGGTCGGAGGACAACACCTCGCTGACGATGCAGCTGCGCGAGGGAGTGACGTTCCACGACGGCACGCCGTTCGACGCCGAAGCGGTGGCGGCCAACATCGACCGGTCACAGAACCTGCCGGAATCCCGGCGCAAGTCCGAGCTGGCCTCGATCACGGGCGTCGAGGTGCTGGGCGATCACGAGATCCGCTTCGACATGGACGCGCCCGATGCGACGCTGGTGGCGCAGTTCGCCGACCGGGCGGGCATGATGATCTCGCCGACCGCGGCCGAGGAGATGGGCCTCGACTTCGGCTCGGCGCCCGTCTGCTCCGGGCCGTTCAGCTTCGTCGACCGGGTGGCGCAGGACCGGATCGTGCTGGAGGCGTTCCCGGAGTACTGGAACGCCGACGAGATCAACCTGGCGGGCGTCACCTACCTGCCGATCCCGGACGGCACCGTGCGCTTCGCCAACCTGCAGTCCGGCGATCTGGACCTGGTCGAGCGGCTGCAGGCGACCGACGTGCCGCAGGCCGAGGCGGACCCCGACATCACCGTCGAGACGGCGACATCGCTCGGCTATGACGGGATCACCTTCAACGTCGGCAACGGCGACAAGGCGGACAACCCGTTCGGCGCGGACGGCAAGTTGCTGCGACAGGCGCTGAGCGCCGCGATCGACCGGGAGGCGCTGAACCAGGTCGTCTTTAACGGCGCCATGCGGCCCGGCAACCAGCAATACTCGCCCGACTCGCAATGGTACGCCGGCGACATCCCGGTGCCGCAGCGCGACGTCGAGAAGGCCAAGGCGCTGCTGGAGGAAGCGGGCTACGGCGACGGCATCGAGCTGACGCTGCAGCACCCGAACAGTCCGGAATCGCTGCAGATCGCGCAGGTGATCCAGGCGATGGCGTCGGAGGCGGGGATCGACATCTCGCTCAATGCCAAGGAGTTCGCGTCGATGCTCGCCGACCAGACGGCGGGGGACTATCAGGCCTCGCTCGTGGGCTGGTCGGGCCGCGTCGATCCCGACGGCAACATCCACCAGTTCATGACGACCGAGGGCGGGATCAACGACAGCAAGTACTCGAACCCCGAGATCGACCGGCATCCTCGACGCGGCGCGGCAGACCAACGACACCGCCGAGCGCAAGGCGCTTTATGCCGAGGCGCGGGCGATCCTGAACGAGGACCTGCCGATCGTGTACCTCTACCACGACACCTGGATCTGGGCGCTGGACAACAGCGTCTCGGGCTTCGTGCCTTATCCCGACGGGATGATCCGGCTCGAAGGCGTGAGCCTCGAGGAGTGACGCGTCTCGCCGCATCCCGCCCGGGGTGCGGCACCCCGGAGGACCGCCGATGCTGAGCTTCGTCCTGCGCCGGATCGTGATCGCGATCCCGACCGTGATCCTGATCTCGATGTTCGTGTTCTCGCTGCAGAAGCTGTTGCCGGGAGATCCGGTGCTGGTGATGGCGGGCGAGGACCGGACGCCCGAGATGCTGGAGTACCTGCGCGAGAAGTACCGGCTGAACGACCCGATCCCGGTGCAGTACGTCACCTGGGTGGGCAACGCCCTGCGCGGCGACCTCGGCATCTCGCTCAGGACCAACCAGCCGGTGACCGAGCTGATCGCGCAGAAGCTGCCGGTGACGCTGCAGCTGGCGGCGATGGCGCTGGTCTTCGCGCTGGTCATCGGCATTCCGGCGGGGATTATCTCGGCGATCCGCAAGGGGACGGTGACGGACTATGCGGCGAACGTGGTGGCGCTGTCGGGGCTGTCGATCCCGAACTTCTGGCTGGGGATCATGCTGATCCTGCTCGTCTCCGTCCGGTGGGAGCTGTTGCCGGCGTCGGGCTACGTTCCGCCCGGAGAGGACCTGTGGCGGTCGATCCAGACGATGCTCATGCCGGCGTTCGTGTTGGGCACGGCGATCGCCGCGACGCTGATGCGGCACACTCGGTCGGCGATGCTGGGGGTGCTGCAGTCGGACTACGTTCGGACTGCGCGGGCGAAGGGGATGGCCGAGCGGACGGTCATCCTCAAGCACGCGCTGCGGAACGCGCTGACACCGGTGGTGACGCTGACCGCGCTGCTCTTCGGAGAGCTGATCGGCGGGGGCGGTGCTGACCGAGCAGATCTTCACCATTCCGGGCTTCGGTAAGCTGGTGGTCGACGCGGTCTTCACCCGCGACTACGCCGTGGTGCAGGGCATCGTGCTGGTCACGGCGCTCGGCTTCATCCTGATGAACCTCGTCGCCGACGTGCTCTACGTCGTCCTCAACCCGCGCCTGAGGCCGTCCTGATGCGCTGCCGGCCGACGCCTCCGCTCGGGAAGTATTCTCGCCGAACGCACGCGGGGCAGTGTATCCGCACCCCGAGGGGCTGCGCCTGATGGCGGACATCGCGCATCCAGGGGCAGAGAAAGCCCCCGCCGAGCGGCGCCAGCGCAGCCGCGCCTGGAGCAAGTTCCGCCGGCACTACAGCGCGCTCTTCGGCGGGGCGCTGGTGTTCTTCTTCGTGGCGGTCGCGCTGGCGGCGCCGCTGCTGCCGATCCCGGACCCGATCGCGACAGACTGGGGCGCGGTGCGGCAGGCGCCGTCGGCCGCGCATCCGCTGGGAACCGACGAGATCGGGCGCGACGTCCTGGCGCGGCTTATCTGGGGGGCGCAGGCGTCGCTGCTGGCGGGCTGCGTCTCGGTTCTGATCGCGGTCTCGATCGGGGTGCCGCTGGGCATCGTCGCGGGCTATTTCGGCGGCTGGACGGACGCCGTGATCTCGCGCTGCACTGAGGCGCTGCTGGCGGCGCCGTTCCTGATCCTGGCTATCGCGCTGGCGGCTTTCCTCGGGCCGTCGCTGACCAACGCGATGATCGCCATCGGCCTCTCTGCCACGCCGATCTTCGTGCGCCTGACGCGGGGCCAAACGCTGTCGGTCAAGGCGGAGGACTATGTGGAGAGCGCCCGCGCCATCGGCCTGCCGACGCGCAAGATCCTGACGCGATACATCTTTCCGAACGTGCTGCCGCCGATCCTGGTGCAGGCGACTTTGACCATCGCGACCGCGATCATCGCCGAGGCTCAGCCTCAGCTTCCTCGGCCTCGGGCAGCAGCCGCCGGCGCCGTCCTGGGGCTCGATGCTGAACACGGCGAAGAACTTTCTCAACCAGGCGCCATGGATGGCGCTGTGGCCGGGCATCGCGATCTTCCTTGTGGTACTCGGCTTCAACCTGCTGGGCGACGGGCTGCGCGACGCGCTCGACCCCCGCGAAACCTGACGGAGACCGAATGCAGTTCACCACCCGCCCCGAGATCCGCGGCACCTTCGGCGTCTGCGCCTCGACCCACTGGATCGCTTCGGCCGCCGGCATGGGCGTGCTGGAGCGCGGCGGCAACGCCTTCGATGCCGCCGTGGTCATGGGGCTGGTCCTGCAGGTGGTGGAGCCGCACCTGAACGGCCCGGCGGGCGACCTGCCGGTGATCTTTCGCGTTGCGGACGGCGAGGTGCAGGTGCTCTGCGCGCAGGGGGTGGCACCCGCCGGAGCGACGGTCGAGCATTTCCGCGGGCTGGGCCTGACGCTGGTGCCGGGGTCCGGCCTGCTGGCGACGGTGGTGCCGGGGGCGTTCGACGGCTGGATGCTGCTCCTCCGCGATCATGGCACGCTGGAGGTGGCCGAGGCGCTGGCCCCGGCGATCGGCTATGCGCGTGACGGGCACCCGATGCTGCCGCGCGTCGCCGACACGATCGCGGGGCTCGCGGACTACTTCCGCGCCGATTGGCCGACATCGGCCGCGACCTGGCTGCCGGACGGCACGCCGCCCGCGGCCAACGCGCTCTTCCGCAACCCCGACCTCGCTGCAACCTACGAGCGGCTGGGCGCGAGCGACGGGGCGGATCGGACGGCGCGGATCGACGCCGCGCGCGCCGCCTGGCGCGAGGGGTTCGTGGCGGACGCCATCGCCGACTACCTCGCCGAGGCGGAGGTGATGGACGTCTCAGGCGAGCGACACCGGGGCGTCCTGACGCGCGCGGACCTGGCAGGATGGCAGGCGCGCTACGAGGCGCCGGCGACGCTCGACTATTACGGCTGGACGCTTCACAAGACCGGGCCGTGGGGGCAGGGGCCGGTGCTGCTGCAGGCGCTCGCGATCCTGCGCGGCTTCGATCTTGCCGCGATGGATCCCATGGGCGCGGAGTTCGTGCATACGGTCGTCGAGGCGATGAAGCTCGCCTATGCCGACCGCGAGGCGTACTACGGCGACCCCGACTTCGCCGAGATCCCGATGCAGACGCTGCTGTCGGAGGAGTACGCGGCGGAGCGGCGGCGGCTCATCGGCGAGCGCGCCTCGATGGAGCAGCGGCCGGGCCGGGTTCCTGGGTTCGAGCATCAGGCAGACGCCGCCATTGCCCGCGCCGCGCGGGACTTCCAGGCCGCGACCGGCGCCGATGCCGGCGAGCCGACGATGGCGCACCTGACGGAGCGGCGCGGCGACACCGTGCATCTCGACGTCATCGACCGCTGGGGCAACGTCGTCACCGCCACGCCCTCGGGCGGCTGGCTGCAATCCTCGCCCGTCATCCCGGGGCTGGGGTTCCCGCTGAATACCCGCGCGCAGATGTTCTGGCTGGAGGAAGGGCTGCCGACCTCGCTCAAGCCCGGCGCGCGGCCCCGGACCACGCTGACGCCGACGATCGCACGCAAGGGCGACACCTGGCTCGCCTTCGGCACGCCGGGCGGTGACCAGCAGGACCAGTGGCAGCTGGTCTGGTTCCTGCGCCACGTCCATCACGGCATGGACCTGCAGCAGGGCATGGACGCGCCACTCTTCCACTCGATGCACTTCCAGAGCTCGTTCTATCCGCGCAAGGCTGCGCCCGGGGAAATGATGATCGAGCCGGCGATGGGCGAGAGCACGATCGAGGATCTGCTGCGGCGAGGCCACATCGTGCACGTGGCCGAGCCTTGGTCGGTCGGCCGCCTCAGCGCGGCCATGCGCCACCCGGACGGACTGATGCAGGCCGCCGCGACGCCGCGGCTGATGCAGGCCTACGCTGTCGGGCGCTGATGGATGCCTTGAAATCGGGCGGCATCTTGCGACGTGCACAAGCCTTGCGCAGCAGCGAGCCGCACCGCATCGTCCGGCTCGACCAGCCCCTGTCGACCCGTGGCCGCGGGACCTAAGACGGCGGGGACGAGAGGGGAGCGCGCCTTGAGCATCGTCGAGACCAGCCGGCCGATCGAGGAGCGGGGCGCCTTCGCCCGCCTGATCCGCCGTCCGCGTGCCGCGTTCGGCTTGACCGTGATCGCGATCATGGTCTTCGCGGCGGTCTTCGCGCCTTGGATCATGCCGCACGACCCGTTCGAGCAGAGCTTCGACGGGCTGACGCTCGAGGGCGCGCCGCTGCCGCCGGGGGGCGAATTCCCGCTCGGCACCGACCTTCTGGGCCGAGACCTTTCCTCCCGGCTGATCCTGGGGACCCGGACGTCGCTGATCATCGGTGTGCTGGCGAACGGCATCGCCGTGCTGTTCGGGGCGGGGATCGGAGTGACGGCGGGCTACTTCGGCGGCTGGATCGGCGCGGTCCTGATGCGTTTCACGGACCTGATGATGGCGTTCCCGGCGCTGCTGCTCGCGATCGTGCTGGCGGCGATCTTCCAGCCGTCGCTCCTGATCGTGGCGCTGGTGATCGCGATGGTGAACTGGGTGCAGATGAGCCGCGTGATATACTCCGAGACCCGCTCGCTTGCTGAACGCGAATTCATCCAGGTCCAACGGTCGATCGGTTCGGGGCACCTGCGGATCCTGTTTCGGCATCTTCTGCCGCACCTGCTGAGCTCGATCGTGGTCTTCGGGACGCTCGGCATCTCGACGACTGTGCTGCTCGAGGCGACGCTGTCGTTCCTCGGCGTGGGCGTGCAGCCGCCGATCCCGTCCTGGGGCAACATCATCTTCGAGAACCAGACCTACTTCACTACGGCGCCATGGCTGGTGTTCATACCCGGCGCGGCGATCGTCCTGCTGGCCTTGTCGTTCAACCTCGTCGGCGACGCGCTACGCGACGTGCTCGACCCGACGCTGAAGGGGCGGCACTAGGTGGCTGGCTACATCCTGCGGCGGCTGCTGGAGAGCGCGCTGATCCTGCTGGGGATCAGCCTGGTGACATTCGTGCTGCTGTACCTCGTGCCCGCCGACCCGGCGCGGCAGATCGCGGGGCGTAGCGCGACGGCGGAGACGGTGGCCAACATCCGCGACCAGCTGGGCCTCAACGACCCTTTCTTCGTGCAGTACGCGCGGTACCTGTGGAACCTGTTCCAGGGCGACCTGGGGCGGAGCTACCTGCAGCGCGCCGAGGTGTCTGAGCTGATCGCGTCGCGCCTGCCCGCGAGCCTGCTCTTGATGGTCAGCGCCATCGTGCTGGAGTTGATCGTCGGGCTGACGATCGGCGTCGTCGCCGCGCTCAGGCGAAACAGCGTCACCGACAACGCGCTGATGATCTTCTCGTTCGTGTCGATCTCAGCGCCGCAGTTCGTGATCGGGATCCTGCTGCTCTACGTCTTCGCGGTGCAGCTGAACTGGTTTCCCATCGGGGGGTACGGGACGTTCGCGCACCTGGTGCTGCCGACCGTGACGCTCGCGTTCCTCGGGGCCGGCTGGTACAGCCGGATGATGCGCTCCTCGGTGATCGAGGTGCTGTCCCAGGATTTCGTGCGTACCGCCCGCGCCAAGGGCCTCGCCCGAGCGCAGATCATCGGTCGCCACGTGATCCCGAACGCGGTGCTGCCGATCATCGCGATGGTCGGCATCGACATCGGCCTCTTCTTTTCGGGCATCGTCGTGGTGGAGAGCGTTTTCGGCTGGCCCGGTATCGGCCAGCTGGCGTGGCAGGCGATCCAGCGCATCGACATTCCCGTAATCATGGGCGTCACCATCGTCTCGGCCGCCGCGATCGTGCTGGGCAACCTGCTCGCCGACCTCGTGGCGCCGCTGATCGACCCGCGCATAAAGCTGAAATGAACAACAGGAGGGAGAACATGAGACACCTGCTTGCAACAACCGCCGTTGTGGCTTTCGTCGGAGCGGCGCAGGCCCAGGATGCGGCCGACCTGAGCGACGTTCCCCAGGGGGGTACGATGACCGTCACGTACCAGGAGGACGTGGCAACGCTCGACCCGGCGATCGGCTACGACTGGCAGAACTGGTCGATGATCAAGTCGCTGTTCGACGGCCTGATGGGCTACGAGCCCGGCACGACCGAGCTGCGCAACGAGCTGGCCGAGAGCCATGAGGTGTCCGAGGACGGCATGGTCCACACCTTCACGCTAAAGGACGACATCTTCTTCCACAACGGCCGCGAGATCATGGCCGAGGACGTGAAGTACTCCCTCGACCGCGTCACGAACCCCGAGACGCAGAGCCCCGGCGCCGGCTTCTTCGGCATGATCGACGGTTTCGACGCGTGGAACTCGGGTGAGGGCGAAGGACTGTCGGGCGTCGAGGTGCTGGACGACAAGACGGTTCAGATCACGCTGTCGCGCCCCGACGCCACGTTCGGGCACGTCATGGCGCTGAACTTCGCGTCGATCGTCCCGCGCGAGGCGGTGGAGGAGTTGGGCCAGGACTTCGGCCGCGACCCGGTCGGCTCCGGCGCATTCGAACTGACGGAATGGACGCCGGGCCAGCGCCTCGTCTTCGAGGCGTTCGACCAGTACCACCGCGAGGGGGTGCCCAAGCTCGACCAGGTCGTCTTCGAACTGGGGCTGGACCCTACCGTGGCGCTTCTGCGGGTGCAGCAGGGGCAGGCGGACATCCCCGGCGACCAGATCCCGCCGGCGCAGTTCCTGCAGGTGATGAACGACCCCGAGCAGGCCGACAATGTCGTCGAGGGCGGGCAGTTGCACACCGGCTACGTGACGATGAACGTCAACATGGCGCCGTTCGATGACGTGACCGTCCGCAAGGCGGTGAACATGGCGATCAACAAGGACCGGATCGTGCGTGTCATCAATGGTCGCGCGGTGCCGGCGAACCAGCCGCTGCCGCCGTCGATGCCCGGCTATGCGGAGGACTACGAGGGCTATCCGTTCGACCCCGAGGGCGCGCGCCAGATGCTGGAGGAGGCGGGCTACGACCTGCCGATCCAGACGGAGCTCTATGTCTACAACACCGACCCGAACCCGCGCATCGCGCAGGCGATCCAGCAGGACCTCCAGGAGATCGGCATCGAGGCCGAGATCCGCTCACTCGCCCAGGCCAACGTCATCGCCGCGGGCGGCGAGCCGGACCAGGCGCCGATGATCTGGTCGGGAGGCATGGCGTGGATCGCGGACTTCCCCGACCCGTCGAACTTCTACGCGCCGATCCTGGGTTGCGCAGGTGCCGTCCGGGGTGGCTGGAACTGGTCATGGTACTGCAATGAGGAGTTGGATGCGCGTGCGGCCGAGGCCGACGCGATGGTCGGCGACGAGGAAGCGCGGATGCAGGCGTGGGAGCAAATCTACGTCGACATCATGGAGGACGCACCCTGGGCGCCGGTCTTCAACGAGCAGCGCTTCACCTACCACTCGGACGCGATCGAAGGGCCCGACCGCCTCTTCGTCGATCCGGTCCACATCCCCGTCAACTACGACTACATCCATGCCGCACAGTAACTGCGACCACACGATCCACGGCCGTCATCACAACGGCTGGGACAACTCCATCGCCCCGGCGCTGACCATCGCGCCGGGGGAGAGCATCCACTTCGAGTGCCTAGACAGCTCGGGCGGACAGTTTACGCCCGAGAGCCGGACGGAGGACGTCCCGAACCTCGACTTCGGCAAGATCAACCCGGTCACTGGCCCCGTCTACGTCGATGGGGCCGAGCCGGGGGACGTGCTGAAGGTGACGATCGGGCGTTTCCACCCATCGGGGTTCGGCTGGACGGCGAACATCCCGGGCTTCGGCCTTCTCGCCGACCAGTTCGCCGATCCCGCGCTGCAGGTCTGGAGCTATGACGCCGACAGCATGGCGCCGGCGCTCTGGTCCGGCGTGGGCCGGGTGCCGCTGAAGCCCTTCGCCGGCACCATTGGCCTCGCGCCGGCCGAGGCGGGGCACCACTCCGTCGTCCCGCCGCGGCGAGTCGGCGGCAACATGGACATCCGCGATCTCTCGACCGGCTGCGAGCTCTACCTGCCGGTCGAGGTGGCGGGGGCGCTCTTCTCGGTCGGCGATACTCACGCGGCGCAGGGCGACGGCGAGGTGTGTGGCACGGCGATCGAGAGCCCGATGCACGTCGAGCTCAGCTTCGACCTCATCAAGAACGAGCCGCTGAAGTTCCCGCGCTTTGTCACGCCGGGCCCGGTCACGCGCCACCTTGACGAGAAGGGCTACTCGGCCACGACCGGGATCGGGCCGGACCTGATGCAGGCCACCCGCGACGCGGTCTCGGGCATGATCGACCTGCTGGGTCGCGAGCAGGGGCTTTCGGCCACTGACGCCTACCTCCTCTGCTCGGTCTGCGGCGACCTGCGGATCTCCGAGGTGGTGGACCAGCCGAACTGGGTGGTGTCGTTCTACATGCCGCGCTCGGTCTTCGAGTGACGGCATGCGAAACCGAAGGACGGGGCGATCGATGCCCCGTCCTCTCCTGCACAGGCCTGACACTTCAGGTGGCGACCCCTGGCGGGGCCGAGACGATCCTTGACGACCTCTCCTTCGACCTCATGCCCGGCGAGACGCTGTGCCTCGCTGGCGAGAGCGGGTCGGGCAAGTCAATGACCGCGCTCTCGATCATGGGGCTGCTGCCGCGGCAGGCGCGCATTGTCGGCGGCTCGATACGGATCGGAGAGACCGAGCTCACACGTCTGTCGGAACGCCAGTACCGCCGGATCCGCGCCGACAGGATCGCGATGATCTTTCAGGAGCCGATGACCTCGCTGAACCCGGTCCTCAGGATCGGCACGCAGCTCAGGGAGGTTCTGCTGTCGCACGGCGCGTGCAGCCGATCGGACGCGCCGGATCGCGCGCTCTCGCTGCTTCGCGACGTGCGTCTGACCGAGCCGGAGCGAAGGCTTTGGCAGTATCCGCACGAGCTTTCAGGCGGCATGCGCCAGCGGGTCATGATCGCGATGGCGCTTGCCTGCGAGCCCGAGATCCTGATCGCGGACGAGCCGACCACGGCACTCGACGTCACCGTCCAGGCCGAGATCCTCGACCTGATCCGCACGCTCTCGGCGCAGCATGGCACGGCCGTGCTGCTGATCACGCACGACATGGGGGTCGTCGCCGAGATGGCCGACCGCGTCGTCATTCTGCGTGCCGGCCGCGTGGAGGAGACGGCAGAGGTCGGTCGAATCTTCGCCGCGCCGCAATCAGACTACGCTCGGACGCTGCTGGCCGCCGTGCCGCGCCTCGGCTCGAACCCACCGCGCCCGCCGGTCGAGCCGACGCCGCCGGTCCTCGACATCATGGACCTTCGCGTGCGTTTCCTGTTGCGCGGCGGGCTGCTCAACCGGGCGAAGTCGCACATCGATGCGGTGGCGGGGGTCGACCTCAAGATCGCGCATGGCGAGACGCTCGCGCTGGTGGGGGAGTCGGGGTCGGGGAAGTCGACGATTGGCAAGGCCCTGCTGGGACTCGTCCCCTGGACCGGCTCCATCCGCGTGGCCGGGCAGCAGCTGTCGGGGCGCAGCCAGACCGCGATGAAAGAGGTGCGGCGTCAGGTCCAGATGGTCTTCCAGGATCCGGGCGCCTCTCTCGACGCGCGGATGACGGTGCGCGACCAGGTCGCTGAGCCCCTGATCGTCCACGGCCTGGCGCGCGGCTCGGAACTCGACGACCGCGTCGAATGGCTGTTCCGCCGGGTCGGCCTGTCTCCCGACCAGTTCGAACGCCATCCGCACGAGTTCTCGGGCGGACAGCGCCAGCGCGTCTGCATCGCCCGCGCCCTGGCGCTGGGTCCGAAGCTCATCGTTGCCGACGAGCCGACTTCGGCCCTCGACGTCAGCGTCCAGGCTCAGGTTCTCGACCTCTTGCTGGAATTGCAGGAGACGGTCGGCCTGGCATATCTCTTCATCAGCCACGACATGGCGGTGGTCGACAGGGTGGCGCACCGGGTCGCCGTCATCCACGACGGCCGCATCGTCGAGCATGGCCCGCGCGACGAGGTCCTGGGTGCGCCGCGCGATGTCTACACCCAGCGGCTGATCGCGGCGGTGCCGGCCGGAGCCCGAAGCGATGCGCCGAGGCCACCCCAAGATGTCGGCGCAGCTGCGGGGCTTCCCTCTCTTCCTCGTCATTGCTGGCCTTGAAACTCGGAAGAAGCGGAGCCGAGCCTTCTGTTGCTGCGGGAGGACGGCGCGGTTACGCTGCGTTGCCGCATGGAGGGCAGCATGGGCAAGATCGTCACGTTCGCGCAGCAGAAGGGCGGGTCGGGCAAGACCACCCTGGCGATCAATCTCGCTTGTGCGGCGCTTTCCGAAGGGCGGGCTGTCGCGGTGCTCGACACCGATCCACAGGGTAGCCTCGGCCAATGGTTCATGCGGCGGCGAGAGCGTGGCGATCCGGGTGTCACCTTCGCGACGGCGAGCGCGTGGGGCGTTTCTTACGAATGCGAGAAACTGGCCGGCGCGCACGACCTCGTCGTGGTCGACACGCCGCCGAAGGTCGATGCCGACCTGCGTCCGGCCTTGCGGGCCAGCGACCTCGTGATTGTCCCATTGGCGACATCGCACCTCGATCTCTGGGCCACCGAGAGCGTCCTAGACCTCGCCTCTCGAGAGCGCCGCGACGCCATCATCGTTCTGAACAGGGTTCCTTCGAACACGCGCATGGCGGCGGAGGTGACCAGCGCCATCGAGGCCATGGGCGCGCCGCGAACTAAGGCCGTGATCGGCAACCGAGTCATCTTCGCCCAGGCCACCGGCAATGGATCGAGCGCTGTCGAAGCCGAGAGGCGCGGCAAGGGCGCCGCCGAAATCAGCGCCCTCTGGCAAGAGGTCGACGCTCACCTCCGGTGACAGAGCGTCAGGAGCGCAGGGAGTCGGCGCCGGGTGCCGGCGCCGACTCCCAAGTTGCTGAGCCAAACCTGCACACGACCGGCACCGATAGTCCGACCGACGCGACGAGGGCGCCGAGCCATATCAGGAGCAGGGCCGCGACCGGCCCCAGGCCGAGGGCGAGGACCAGGAGGGATGTCGAAACACCGCTGCAAATCGCGAAGAACGCCAGCTTCATGGGGCGACAGTCGCCGGGCAGGTCGGGCATTGCAACTGTGAGTTGTGACTGTTCGCTGCGTCTCGGGCGTCACCGGCGAGATGTCGCTGATCGGCGCGCCGCATCGGCTCCGATCGGCAAGCGGGTTGAAAGGCACAGGCATGAGACACAGGTCGATGACTTGCACCATGGCCGGCTCGAGACGCAGGCAAGCCTCGGGAGCGCGGCGAAACGGAAGGAGGTCGGATGTTGACCCGAAAATCGCGGATCGCGGCAAGTGCTGCGATCACAGCACTTGTAGCGGCAACAACACCGGTACTTGCGCAGGACGCAAGCCAGGACACGACAGGACAGGAGGAAACGATGCAGGAACAGCTGACACTGACCGAGGAAAAGCTGGACAGCTTCGTCGATGCTGCACTCGACGTGCAGGGCGTGACGGAAGACTTCGCCCCGCGCGCAGAGGCGGCCGAAACCGATGCGGAGCGGCAGGAGCTTGCCGAGGAGGCGAATACGGCGATCCGCGGCGCGATCGAGGAGACGCCCGGCATCACGATCGAGGAGTACGTCGCGATTGGTCAGGCGGCGCAGCAGAACCCCGAGCTGGCGCAGCGCATCACCACGATGGCGCAGGAAAAGGCCGCTGCGAACGACGGCTAACGCCGATGGTCATCTGCGGCAAAGGGCGCCTATTCTAGGCGCCCTTTTTTTGCGCTCCGAGGTGTCAAGCTGGCCTTGCGATGGCGCGCAACGAACTGAAAAATATAGAGAAAGCCCCATGCGTTACCTGTTCGCGTACAGCGCGGCGCGGGCATAGGCGCAGGGATGTGGGGCGCCGAGGGCGCCCCAGAAGGGGTCAGGCAGCGGTCAGGTTGGTGGCGGACTCGCGGCCCTGTCGGTCGCGCTCGAGTTCGTACTCGACCTTCTGCCCGTCGGCGAGGCCGGTCAGGCCGGAACGCTCCAGCGCGGAGATGTGCACGAACACGTCGCGCTTGCCTTCATCCGGCTGGATGAAGCCGTAACCCTTTGTCGTATTGAACCATTTTACGGTGCCTGTGGCCATCGCAGGTCTCCTTCAGTCGTCGCTGCCCGCACTGTGCGGCAGCCTGGCTTGGTCGGTCGCGGTCGAAACTGAAGCCCGTAGAGGAGACAGTGGTCGATGGTCGGACGTAGCAGGCGCGATATGCGTGAGCGCCGGATCATTTGCAAGAGGTGCCGAAACGTACGTTTTCGTACGTTCCAGACCCCCCTCTTGTACGTTTTCGTACAGGAAGCGCGGCGATCTGTACGTGCAGGCTTGCACGTACAGAAGCCTGTTCAGGCGTCTTGGTGCGGTGGCGCAGGGGGGCCGCCGGCCGCCCGGGCATGAAAAAAGGCGCCGGGTGAGCGGCGCCTTCGGTTCGTTCGGTCGACCTTGAGCGGTCGTCAGGCGAGCTGGATGTTGGTCGCGGAGTCGCGTCCGTCGCGGCCGCTCTCGATGTCGAAGGTCACCTTCTGGTTGTCGCTGAGGGTGGTGAGACCCGCACGCTCCACCGCCGAGATGTGCACGAACACGTCGCGCGAGCCACCCTCGGGCTGAATGAAGCCGAAACCTTTGGTGCTGTTGAACCACTTCACTGTGCCATTGGCCATCGTGATGTCTCCTTGTCTTGTTGCTGCCCGCGTCGGTGCGGCAGCCCGGCTCAGTCGGTCGCGATCGAAACTGAAGCCGTGAGGAGACAGTGGTCGAAAGAGATAACGTAGCGACCTCCTCTATGCCCGCCGCGTGCGAGGATGGCAAGCCTTTTTCAACGTCGGCCCCGCCGCGTTCCGTCTCAGCCGAGGGCGCGGGCGATCTGGTCCTTGAGGTGGCTGCGGGTGCGGCGCATCTCCTCCTCGTGCTCGTCGGTGGTGGGCTCGGCCCGGGTCTCGGCGCGGTGGATGGCGCGGTTCACCTCGTGGTACTCGTCCGTCAGGCGGCGGAAATGCGCGTCGCTCTCCCTCAGGCGGTGGATGGCGTCGGCCTTCTGCGGAAACTCTTCGGTCAGCTCGTGCGGGGTGTGGGACATCGGTTCCTCCGTGGGTGTCGGCGGAGGGATGGGGGAGCGGCGGCGCGGCGGCCTTGATGTGGGTCAAGCGGGGCGCCGGTGCGCCTGCGCCTCTCCTGAAACGGATGAAACACGGCGCGGCATCGGCGCGAAACCACAGACGCGCAGGGTCATCCCATCGACCTGCGGCCCGACGGCCCAGCAGACAGGAAAGAGATCATGGCCCAGCACAAGCACGACATGCCCCGCCGCCGCGAGCCCGGCCCGACGCCGCCCGTCACGTGGCGCTTTCGCGACTGGGCGATGATCTGACGGCCGCGCCAGCCCACGCCCGGTGACGGCACGGAACCGCGGGCGGGGGGCGCCGGTTCCCCTTGGGTACGCGGCCTCGGGCCGCACCCCGCGAGGAGGAACGATCATGCTGAGACGACTCGTCTCGAAATTTCTGGGCTCGAGTGGCCGCACCAGCCCGACCCACGGCACGCCGCCGCACGGCACGGCCACCCATGGCCACAGCTCGCCCAAGGCGGCAGCCGCCAAGACCGCGGCCAAAGAGGTCAAGAAGGCGGTCAACAAGCACTGAGGCGCCAAGAAAGATGTGCCAGGTTCGAGGGGCGCGCCATGCCGGCGCGCCCTTGTATCCGCCCTTGCGCGCATCCTCTTCGTCAGGCGAGGCTGGTACGGACCTCGAGAAGCAGGGTGTGCTTACGGTGGACCCGCGGGCCCGGGTCGTGCGCTTACCCAGCCTGGCGCGGCGGCGGGTCGGTGCGGTCGGGCACGTTCTCGACGCGCGATGCACTCGAACCAGCAGCCTTGACCGAGGAATCTGCAGTCGGGTGCCGATCCGTGCGATCTCGAGCCGTTGGAGCCGTCGTCCGCGAGCCATCTCTCGCCGTCGTGGCTCGCAATGATGCGTTGTCCACTGTATGGTGAGAGCCAGACACTGGAGTCTGCCCAGCGGCGACTGCGGATGTCGCGCCCGGACGAGCTGCATGAGCGCGTCGACCACGGGTATTCCCAGCCCGGCGCATGCCACCAAGATCTACGTTGCGGCAAAGCCGTGGTCTTTCAGCAGACTACCCGGTCGACGCAAAAGCGATCAACATATCCATAATCCTCGATATCCCGGAGATACGATTTACCAGGTCGGACTTGCTGGCGGTCAGCGTCTGGTTAACGGGGATAAAGTTGAAAGATCGCTGCGGGTCTATTCGCAACGGCATAATTGCTCAATACGTTTCAGACTTGAAGCCGCGTGATTGCGGTGCCGTTTAAGAGAATGTGGCGTGCCTCGCGGTTAGCGCCCAACTGTTACTGCGAGACGGATCAAGCATGCCAGCGACGAGAGGGATGTTGCGGCGCATGTGCGGCTGATGTTGGCAGAACCCGGTCAAGCACGGGTTCGTGGGCGGCCCGAGGCGTGGCCGTATTCGTCGGTCCACAAGGCGATGCGCGAGGGTTGGTTCGAGCCGTAGGGGTTCGCGGCGTCTCGGAAACGGTGCGGTGGACCGGTTTCGGCCGGCGAACGGGCAGCAGAGGTCGAGCGGTTCACCCCGCCGACCGCGCATCATCGCAGACCCGGGGCGCGGGTGGGGAGCGGAGGAATGGCGGGGTGAACCCCGCTCCTCGCTCGGCTCGGATAGCTCAAAAGCGGCTTCGATTTCTGCGCGGCGCTGATCGGAAAAATTCGACTCCGACAGCCCCTAGAACATTTCTTTAATGCTGCTATGCCTAAGCGACACGATCGTAGCCTGCCGCCTTTGCGAGAGGTAGCCGCGAAGACGAAAATCTGCACGGAGAGACGTTGGATTGTCGCCGCCGTATTGCATCGGCTCATACGGATAGGCCTCCGTTTCCTTCCAAAGGCCTCCGATCGAGACAGCGCGGATTCCTCGCGTTACAAGCGGCATCGAGTGGGCAACCGATATCAGCCTATCGCAGTACGATTATCATATGATAGCTAGCGCGATCGCCTTACCGCCTGTGTTAAATTCGACGGCGGCTGCTTCATTTCGACGTATCATTCTCCGCGTTGATGTAGCCGCGATATGGCTATCGTTTGTCGAACTGCCCGCTAGAAGACCTATACTGATTACCGGATCATTCCACCGAAGATCCTTGAAACTTGATCAGCGCATCCTCGATGTCCAAGAATCATCGTCGATCTATTCGGAACGCGATGGCTCATGACGGTCAACTCCGGCGAATCGATTGCCAACATATGATATTCGCTGTCTGTGGTCAGCAGATATCTCCGCTATATCGCGCTGAGCGTCGAGACCCGGCGAGCAGCTCCTTAAATGTCGAGTAATCGAAGCTACATCCTTTGCGAGACGCTCTATTAAGCGCCACGATAGTTCGAGATATCGCGATAGTTTCTACCATCGTACTCCGCGTACTCGAGATCTGCATCTGGACGATCGTGCTCCAAATTGCTGATGCCCAGCAAACCGTCTTCCTGAGTCTCATACTTCGTGCCTGGCGCGCAATAAATTTCGAGACCGCACTGCTGAGCGCGAGCGACTCCGTCACCTCGCGAACTTCTTGTACTTGATCCGCTTCGGCTCCACCGCGTCCGGGCCCAGCCGCCGCTTCTTGTCTTCCTCGTAGTCCTCGAAGTTGCCCTCGAACCATTCGACGTGGGCCTCGCCCTCGAAGGCGAGGATGTGGGTGCAGAGGCGGTCGAGGAAGAAGCGGTCGTGGCTGATGATGACGGCGCAGCCGGCGAAGTCCTCGAGCGCGTCCTCGAGCGCGCGCAGGGTCTCGACGTCGAGGTCGTTGGTGGGCTCGTCGAGGAGCAGGACGTTGCCGCCGGACTTCAGGAGCTTGGCCATGTGGACGCGGTTGCGCTCCCCGCCGGAGAGCAGGCCGACCTTCTTCTGCTGGTCGCCGCCCTTGAAGTTGAAGGCGCCGCAATAGGCGCGGGAGTTCATCTGCGCGCTTGCCGAGCTCGATGATCTCGGCGCCGCCGGAGATCTCCTCCCACACGGTCTTGCCGGGGTCGAGGGCGTCGCGGGACTGGTCGACGTAGGAGAGCTGGACGGTGTCGCCGTAGCTGATCTCGCCGTCGTCGGGCTTCTCCTGGCCGGTCAGCATGCGGAAGAGGGTGGTCTTGCCGGCGCCGTTCGGGCCGATGACGCCGACGATGCCGCCGGGGGGGAGCGAGAAGGAGAGGTCCTCGACGAGCTGCTTGTCGCCGAGGTGCTTTCGCAGGCCCTCGACCTCGATGACCTTTGACCCGAGGCGGGGGCCGTTCGGGACGATGATCTGGGCCTTGCCGACGCGGTCACGCTCGGACTGGCCGGCGAGCTGTTCGTAGGCGTTGATGCGGGCCTTGGACTTGGCCTGGCGGGCGCGGGGCGATGGCGCGCATCCATTCGAGCTCGCGGGAGAGGGTCTGCTGGCGGGACTTGTCCTCGCGCGCCTCCTGCTCGAGCCGCTTGGCCTTCTGTTCGAGCCAGGAGGAGTAGTTGCCCTCCCACGGGATGCCGCGGCCGCGGTCGAGCTCGAGGATCCACGAGGTGATGTCGTCGAGGAAGTAGCGGTCGTGGGTGACGATCAGGATGGTGCCCTTGTAGGCCATCAGGTGCTGCTGCAGCCAGGCGATGGTCTCGGCGTCGAGGTGGTTGGTGGGCTCGTCGAGGAGCAGCATGTCGGGCGCCTCGAGCAGCAGCTTGCAGAGGGCGACGCGGCGCGCCTCGCCGCCCGAGAGCGTGTCGGGCATGGCCTCGTCGGGGGGGCAGCGGAGGGCCTCCATGGCGACGTCGATCTGGCTGTCGAGGTCCCAGAGGTTCTGCGCGTCGATCTCGTCCTGGAGCTTGGCCATCTCCTCCGCCGTCTCGTCGGAGTAGTTCATGGCGAGGTCGTTGTAGCGCTCCAGGATGGCGCGCTTGGGGGCGACGCCCTCCATGACGTTGCCGCGGACGTCGAGGCTGGGGTCGAGCTGCGGCTCCTGCGGGAGGTAGCCGACGCGGGCGCCCTCGGCGGCCCAGGCTTCGCCGGAGAAGTCCTTGTCGATGCCGGCCATGATGCGCAGGAGGGTGGATTTGCCGGCGCCGTTGGGGCCGACGACGCCGATCTTGACGCCGGGCAGGAACGACAGGCGGATGTTCTCGAACGTCTTCTTGCCGCCGGGGTAGGTCTTGGACACCCGGTCCATGTGGTAGACGTATTGGTATGCGGCCATCGATCGTGCTCCTGAAGGGGCGTCTGGTTGGGGTCCTGATAGGGCACGCGCGCGGTGCGTTCAACGCGGGCTCCGGCGCTGTGGGCCGCGCGACGTTGCGCCGGCGGGCCGCGCGGCGGCCGGTGCCGCCGGGCATCGCCGGTCCGTGCGGCCTGCGGTCAATATGCGGGTCGACACCCGACGCGCCGGCGAGAATGTTGTATAAGGCGAATGATGCATGGGATGCCCAACCATAAGGTGAGCGGATGAGCCGGCTCCTCGGAGGGCTCGACATCTGCGGGAACGGCGATCGCGCCGGTTTCGTGCTGGACTGCCTGTTGATGGTGCGGCGGCACCTGCGCATGGAGATCGCCTACCTGGCGGAGATGAAGGACGGCCGCATGATCTTTCGCGCGATCGACGCGCCCGGCCTGGAGGAGCTGGCCGCGCCGGGAGACTTCGCACGCGGCCGAGGAGGTGTATTGCCAGCACATCCTCGACGGCAACCTGCCGCGCGCGATCCCGGACACGCGCGCCGTGCCGCTGGCGATGTCGATGGAGATCACGCACGAGGTGCCGATCGGCTGTCACGTCGGCATCCCGATCCGGCGCGGAGACGGCAGCGTCTACGGCATGTTCTGTGCGCTGAGCAGAGAGCCGATGCCGTCGCTGAACGAACGCGACGTCGAAGTCGCCGAGATGTTCGCCGAGCTGATCGCCGATCACGTCGACCGGACCATGAGCGCGCAGGAGGTCCGTGCCGCGATCGCGACGCGGCTTCGCCGGACCATCGACGATGGGCATCTGTCGGCGGTGTTCCAGCCGATCGTCGATCTGGGAGCGGGCAACGCCACGGGGTTCGAGGCGCTGTCGCGCTTTCCCGGTCACCCCGATCTGGCGCCGGTCACGTGGTTCGACGACGCCGATGAGGTCGGACTGACGGTCGAGCTCGAGATGGCGGCGATCCACTCGGCTCTCGGGGCGCTGCGGGTCCTGCCGGACGACGTTCATCTGTCGCTCAACGTCTCGCCGGCGACCATCGTCTCGGGCCGGCTCGCCGAGGCGTTCCAGGGCATTCCGCTGAGGCGCATCGTGCTCGAGGTGACGGAGCATTCCGAGATCTCGGACTACGCGCACGTCCTGGGCATGCTCGCGCCGCTTCGCAGCAACGGCGCAAGTCTTGCGGTCGACGATTCAGGCGCGGGATCGGCGGGCCTGCGGCAACTGGTGAAGCTCGCGCCCGACATCGTGAAGCTCGACCGGTCGCTGACGACCGGCATCGCGAGCGATCCGGCCAAACGGGCGCTGGTGGCGGCGATGGTCCATTTCGCACGCGAGACCGGCGCCGAGGTGACGGCGGAGGGGATAGAGACCGAGACGGAGCTGGACGTCGTCCGCGGTCTCGGCGTGCACCGCGTCCAAGGATGGTACATCGGCCGTCCGGCGAGCCTCGACGCGACGGTGGCGCGGCTGCGTAGTTCCGGTCCGCTGCTGCCGCGAGCGTAGACTGGCCGGCGCTTTCTGGGGCGGAACTCGATGCTCTTCCGCAGCATGGACTCGCCCTCACGCGGCGACTTTCCGGCCATTCGCGCCCACAAGAGAGACGTGTGGGCCACAAATCTGCCTGATCTTCCACCGTATGCACGTCTGGCAGGCCATTGGAGGTATCTCCGGCGTCGATCCTGACTGTATCGTCCCCGGAACGGCCGCAATGCCGTTGCAAGCGAGGAGAGCCAGAATGGCCGGGACAGGAATGATCGTCGGACTCGACGGTTCGGAAGCGGGCGAAAGGGCACTGGCCTTCGCCAAGGAAAGGGCGAAGGAGGCAAGCGAAGGGTTGATCATCGTCTTCGTGATCGAATGGTCCCCCTTCACCTTTCAGACCCCTGAGGAGAACGAGGAGCGTCACAGGCGCCGCGAAGAGGAGCTGTCGATCGCGCACGAGCGCGTGCTGGACCCGGCGGTGTCGTCGGCCAAGGCCGACGGTCTCGAGGTAGAAGGCATCGTCCGGCACGGCGATCCCGCCGAAATCCTCGAGGAGATCGCGGTCGAAAAAGAGGCGGCGCATATCATCGTCGCCCGAAGTGCCGGCCGCAGGCTGCGCGATCATTTCTTCGGGTCGGTCAGCAGCCGCCTCGCGGCAATCTCGACGGTTCCCGTCACCATCGTCCCCTGAGAGCAAGGATTCTGAGCCAATGAGATATCTGACGAACGCACTTCTTGCCCTCGTGGCGCTGACGGCGGCCCTGCCGGCCTGGGCGCAGGAGGAGGTCATGACGCTCGACGACCGGGTGAACGCGATCTTCGCCAACTCCACCGGCTGGTACGTCGCGCTCATCTTCTCGTCGTTTCCCGGCACCAACTTCCCGTGGATCGTGGTCTGGCTGGTGGCCGCCGCGATCATCTTCACCGGATACCTCGCCTTCATCCAGTTCTGGGCCTTCGGGCACGCGATCCGGCTGGTGAAGGGGGACTATTCCGATCCCAACGACGCGGGCGAGGTCAGCCACTTCCAGGCGCTGGCGACGGCGCTGTCGGGCACCGTCGGCCTCGGCAACATCGCGGGCGTCGCGGTGGCGGTCGGCATCGGCGGGCCCGGCGCGACGTTCTGGATGATCATCGCGGGCCTGTGCGGGATGGCGACCAAGTTCGTCGAGTGCACGCTGGGCGTGAAGTACCGCAACGAGTACCCGGACGGCCACGTCTCGGGCGGACCGATGTACTACATGACCAAGGGCTTTGCCGAGCGCGGCACGGCCGGCGGCAAGGTCCTGGCCGTGCTCTTCTGCATTTTCTGCATCCTCGGCGCGCTGGGCGGCGGCAACATGTTCCAGGCCAACCAGGCGCATGCGCAGATCGCGGGCGTCTTCGGCGACTTTCCGGGGTGGATCACCGGCCTCGTCCTGGCGGGGGTCGTCTTCGTCGTCATTGTCGGCGGCATCAAGTCGATCGCCCGCGTGACCGAGAAGGTGGTGCCGTTCATGGGCATCCTCTACGTGGTCACGGCGCTGCTGATCATCATCATCAACTACCAGCAGATCGGCTGGGCGTTCGGTCAGATCTTCCAGGGCGCGTTCACCGGGCTGGGAGTGGCCGGCGGTCTGGCCGGTGCGCTGATCCAGGGTTTCCGCCGGGCGGCGTTCTCGAACGAGGCGGGCATCGGCTCGGCCGCGATCGCGCACTCCGCCGTGCGGACGAAGGAGCCGGTGACCGAGGGCACCGTCGCGCTGCTGGAGCCGTTCATCGACACCGTGGTGATCTGCACGATGACGGCGCTGGTGATCACCATCTCGGGCGTTCTGCAGACGGATCCGGCGACCGGGCTCTACATCGTCGAGGAAGGGGCGATCGTGACCGAGGGCGGCGTCTCGGGCGTGGCGCTGACGTCGGCGGCCTTTGCGACGGGCCTGTCGTGGTTCCCCTACCTGCTTGTGCTCGCGGTCGTGCTGTTCGCGTTCTCGACGATGATCTCGTGGTCGTACTACGGGATGAAGGCGTGGACCTACCTCTTCGGCGAGGGGCCGATGCGCGAGCTGACGTTCAAGCTGATCTTCTGCGTCTTCGTGGTCATCGGCGCCTCGGCGCAGTTGGGCGCGGTGATCGACTTCTCGGACGCGATGCTGTTCACGATGGCGATCGTCAACATCATCGCGCTCTACGTTCTGATGCCGATCGTGAAGCGCGAGGTGAACAGCTACTACGGCCGACTGAAGTCGGGCGAAATCCGGCCCTACAAGGCGCGGGCCTGAGTCACGGTGCGCGGCCCCACGCGGGCCGCGCACGCCCCCGTCAGCCGATCGGGTTCACGTCGCCGACGAAGGCGAGAAGGTCGGACATCGTGAAGCGTCCCGGCTCGGCCGCCGGAAGCTCGGGCATCCAGTCCTGCCGCTGCCAGAGGAAGCTCTCGTGGTCGCCGTGGACGAGGCCGAGGAACGTCTCCGCCACGATGGTGCTGCCGACCGGTCCCAGCCGGGTGCCGTCGTGGACGACCATCGCCTCCTTGAGGACGTAGTACCAGAGCGGCGTCGCGTGGTGCAGGCCGTGCGCGGCCGCCGCGGCGCCGTCCTCGCCGCTTGTGATGTCGTCGGGCGAGAGCGGCGCGATCCCCATGATGGCGGCGACGTCCTGGCCCGAGGGCAGGCCGAGCTGGACGCCGCGGCGCAGGTTGCGGAAGGCGAGGATGGCGTTGCGGTCTTCCTCTCCCGGCAGCGAGGCGAGCGCGGGCGTCAGGAACGGGTCGATCTTGCGCGACGGGTTCATCCTGACGTCGCCCGATCCGGGGAGGTCGTAGAAGCGGCGCCAGTCGATGACCCAGTTCGACGGCAGCGCCTGCTGCGCCGGCACGCCGGACAGCCCGACGTCTGAGGGCGCGTCGGCGGCGCCGTCGCCGAGGATGACGCCCGACTTGCCGGTGAAGTCGAAGAGCGCGGCCAGCGTCGCGCGAAAGCTCGCGCCGTCGTGGAACACGCGGTTGTGGTCGTAGCTCTCGCGGATCATCGAGTGGCCGAGGCGGTACGCGGCGCCGGAGAACTCGGCCGGGATGTAGGGGGTGGTCCTGAAGCGGTAGAAGCGCCGCCCCTCGTGCTTGATCCGGTGGATCAGGCCGGGCTCGGTGATGCGCTCGACGAAGTCGAAGAGGACGATCCACTGGTAGTGCCAGCGCACGAGGCGCTGCGCCTCGCCGAAGATCGCGGCCGCGCCGGCGCCCGGCCTCCTGTCGGCGACGAAATCGTAGACGGCGTTGTGGAACTTGAGGAAAGCGAGGTGGGTCTGCGCGACGAGCAGGTTCTCGTCATTGCGCTCGTCGCCGATCAGCGCGTGGCCCAGACGGTTGCGCGGCAGATCGTTGGGAAGCGCGGGGATCTCGTCGCCCTCAAGGTCGGAGGAGGTGGAGGTCCTGCCGATCAGCAGCTTGGGGATCGTCCGCCCGCGCGCGTCGCGCTGGTACATGAACGGCGCCAGCGCCGGGCCGGGACCGTAGATCGAGTCGAGGTCGAGCGCCGGGCTGCGGAAGTTCTGGGTGGCCAGCGGGTCTTTGCTCGACTGGTCGAGCGGCGTGAGGTCGAGCGTGATGTCGTGGTCGACGAACTGCGCGAGATAGGTATAGCCGGCGGGGACGCCGTGGTTCTCGCCCTCTGGCGACGATGGGCGCGGATCGGTCATCGCTTGCGCGAGGTCGAGCAGCGCCTCGTCGCTGGCCGTGAGTGCGGGAAGCATCGGGAACATGCGGCCAAACTTTCCCGGATCGCCGTGGCCGCTGAGCGCCTGCAGCGCCTGGAACGTCATCTCGCGGCTGGCGTGGCCGTGGGCGACACGAACGGGGTCGGGCGAAATCGTCTCGGTCATCGAAAGCTCCCTCGCAGAGCGCTGGTCACGAAAGTCTCGCGAGGCTAGCTCGATTCCCGGACCGTCCCGCTTTCGGTGGCAGGAGCGTCCGGTCGATCGACACGGTGAGGGCGGGCGGCGACGCGGCCCGGGATTGGACTTGTTTGATCTGGCGCTCGCCGACGGCTCGGAGCCATTGGCGAACGCGGCGGTAATGCGGTCGTCCAGCCGCTGCAGCCGGGGGTCCGCGGAACGAGCCTACCTGACCCCGGAATGGCGGGCGCGACAGGAGCCTTGCTGCGCCCTGCGCCGAAACATCCGGCACAGGGGACCGAGTTGCTTCAGAGGAAGCGCAAGGACAGGCGGTCTACTGGCCGGTCTCCCTGCGCCCTCCGTTCATTCGCCGAGCGCGATGCCCTCGCGACGCGGATCCGCCCCGCCGGTGAGGGTGCCGTCCTCGCCGATGGCGATGGCGTGCAGGCCCGAGGTCAGGTCGCGCACCTCGGTCTCGTAGCCGATCTCCTGCAGCGGCCCTTCGAGCTCGGTCGCGCTGGTGCCCTCCTCGATGTCGTAGGTGCCGAAGCGGTTGACGAGGTGCGGCGCGGCGACCGCCTCCTGCACGTCCATGCCGAAGTCGACCCAGTTGATGATGCCCTGCGCGACGTAGCCGATGATGCGGCTGCCACCGGGCGAGCCGATCACCAGCACCGGCGCGCCGTCCTGCATCACGATGGTCGGCGACATCGACGAGCGGGGGCGCTTGCCGGGCTCGACCCGGTTCGCGATCGGCACGCCCTCCTCGTGGCTCTCGAAGGAGAAGTCCGTCAGCTCGTTATTGAGCAGGAAGCCGTTGGTGAAGAGGCGCGAGCCGAAGCCCTGCTCGATCGTCGTGGTCATCGACAGCGCGTTGCCCTCGGCGTCGACGATCGAGATGTGGCTGGTCGAGGGAAACTCGATCGACTGGTCGTCGGCGTAGTTCACGGCATGATCCCACTCGGGGTCACCGGCCGAGACCTCGGGCAGGGCATCGTCGCCCTGCAACAGCTCGGCGCGGCTTGAAAGGTAGGACGGGGCGACCAGCCCCTCGGTCGGCATCGGGACGAAGTCGCTGTCGGCCATGTACCGCCCGCGGTCTGCGAAGGCGAGGCGCGAGGCGTCGCCGATCAGGCGCCATGTCTCCGCCGCATCGGCGCCGTTCCTCGCGAGGTCGTAGCTGTCGAGCATGCCGAGGATCTGGCCGACCGTCAGCGCGCCGGAGGAGGGCGGGCCCATGCCGCAGACCTCGTGCGCGCGGTAGGTCGCGCAGACGGCGGGCCGCTCGACCACGTCGTAGAGCGCCAGGTCGACGAGGCTCAGGAGCCCCGCGTTGAAGTCTTCGCCCTCGACGGTGCCGCGCACGGTGTCGACGATGTCCTGCGCGATGGCGCCGGTGTAGAATGCGCGCACGCCCTCCTCGCCGAGGCGGCGCAGCGTGTCCGCGTAGGGCTGGTTGGTGACGGTCTCGCCCGCCTGCAGCGGCTCGCCATCGGGATAGAAGTAGCCGGCCGCGGATTGCGAGCTGGGCAGCCGATCCTCCGGTTCCTCGGCGAGCAGGCTCGCGAGGCGGGGGGAGACGACGAAGCCGTCTTCGGCGAGGCCGATGGCGTCCTCGAACAGCGTCGCCCAGTCCTGATTGCCCCAGCGCGCATGTGCCTCGGACATCAGCATCGGCGTGCCGGGCGTGCCGACCGAGCGGCCGCCGACGACGGCGTCGAAGAACTCCAGCGGTTCGCCGTTCTCGTCCAGGAAGTAGGTCGGCGTCGCCTCGATCGGCGCCGTCTCGCGGCCGTCGAGCGTGGTCAGCTCGCCGCTCTCGGCATCGTACCAGACCAGGAACGCGCCGCCGCCGAGACCCGAGGATTGCGGCTCGACCAGCCCGAGGACCGTCTGCACGGCGACCATGGCGTCGGCGGCCGTACCGCCGGCACGCAGGATCTTGGCGCCGGCCTCGACCGCGAGCGGGTTGGCGGCGGCGACCATCCAGTCCTGCGCCGTCACCGGCTCCCCGGCCATCTTGGCCTCGAGCGCGGCGCGCGCGGCGTCCGAGAGGCCGGCGAAGGCATCGGCCTCGACCGCGCCCGCGGCTTCGGGGTCGACGGCGTCGGTGGCCTGCTGGGCGGCCGCGGCGCCAGCCAACAGCATGGCAAGTAGCGTCGCGGAGGCGAGCGGCGGCGTGTGCATGGCGGATCTCCCTATGGCTGCGATGCGATCATGGACGACATGCCAGCGGGTGCAAGGGCGGCTGCGGCTGGACCCCGCCCGGCGCCTCTGCCACGGTCGCGCGAACGGCGACGGGGGGCGGATGCTCGGACCATACGTGCGGGCAGGGCAGGCGGTCGGCCTTCTCGGCGGGTCGTTCGATCCGCCGCATGGAGGCCACGTGGCGCTGACGCTGGCGGCGCTCAAGCGCTTCCGCCTCGACCGCGTCTGGTGGCTGGTGAGCCCCGGCAACCCGCTGAAGACGCGGGGTCCGGCACCGCTCGACCGGCGCATGGCGGCGTCGCGCGCGCTGATCGACCATCCCAGGGTGGCCGTGACGGATCTCGAGACGCGCATCGGGACGCGCTACACGGCCGAGACACTGCGGCTGCTGCGGGCGCGGCACCCGGGTGTCAGGTTCGTCTGGCTGATGGGCGCGGACAACCTGGCCTCGTTCCACCGGTGGGACGACTGGCCGTCGATCTTGCGATCGGTGCCCGTGGGTGTGCTGGCGCGACCGGGTATGGGGCTGCGGGCGGGTCTCTCTCCCGCCGCGCGGCGGTTCCGCCGCGCCCGCCTGCCGGAGGCTGCGGCACCGCTGCTGGCGCGGGCCGATCCGCCGGCCTGGTGCTTTGTCCGGATGCCGATGGAAGAAGCCTCCTCGTCGGCGATTCGCGAGAGGGGCGAGTGGCCTGCACGCTAGCTAACCATTGCGTGAGCGTCGGCTTGCCGGATCGGGTCGGCTGGCGCTAGACCCTACGCATGACCGAAATGATCACGACACGGCGCTGGGTGCTGCGCGCGCTGGCGGCGGGCATGGCGAGCCCGGCGCTCGCCGACGCGCCTGCCGTCTCGCTTCGGCCGCCGCGCCGTCCGGCCCGGCTCGGGCCGCCACCGGCGGCGGAGGTCGTCTCCGCGTTCGGGCTGCGCGGCGACGTCAGCTTTGCCGTCGCCGACGTCCGCAGCGGCAAGATAGTGGAGGTCCTGCGCCCGCTCCTGCGCCAGCCGCCGGCGAGCACGGCGAAGGCGCTGACCTCGCTCTACGCGCTCGACCGGCTGGGGCCGGCCCACCGGTTCGCGACGCGGCTGGTGGCGACGGGGCCGGTGACCGACGGCAGGCTCGAGGGCGACCTGGTCCTGGTCGGCGGCGGCGACCCGACGCTCGACACCGACGGGCTCGGCAAGCTTGCCGCGGCGCTCAAGGATGCCGGCGTGCGCGAGGTGGCGGGACGCTTCGCGGTCTGGAAGGGGCAACTGCCCATGATCGCCGAGATCGACCCCGAGCAGCCGCCGCACGTCGGCTACAATCCCGCGGTCGGCGGGCTCAACCTCAACTACAACCGCGTCCATTTCGAGTGGGTGCGCGGCGCCGATGGCTACGAGGTCAAGATGGACGCGCGCACCGCGTCCTTCAGTCCGCGGGTGGCGACCTCGCGGATGCGCGTCGTCGACCGCTCGCTGCCGGTCTACACCTACGAGCGTGGCGACGGCGTCGACGAATGGACCGTGGCGCGCCGGGCGCTGGGTGGCGGCGGCGCGCGCTGGCTGCCGGTTCGCCGCCCCGATCTCTATGCGGCCGAGGTGTTCCAGATCCTCGCGCGATCGAACGGCATCGTTCTCGACGACGTCATCGTGCTCGACACGCCTCCGCAGGGGGCCGAGATCGCGCGCCACGAGAGCACGAACCTCGTGCCGATCCTGCGGGACATGCTGCGGTACTCGACAAATCTCACGGCCGAGGTGATCGGCCTCGATGCGAGTGCCGCCGCGGGAGGTGTGCCGGAGACACTGGAGGAATTGGCGCAGCGGATGAACGACTGGATCGGCGGCGAGCTTGGCGGCCGTCAGCCCGGCCTCGTCGACCACTCGGGCCTGAGCGGCGAGTCCCGCATCTCGGCGGTCGACATGGTCAATACCCTGATCCGCCTCGGGTCAGAGGCGCCCCTCGCGCCGTTGCTGAAGACGTTTCCGGTCACGGATGCGCCGGTGCCGCTCTCGGTCTCGGCCAAGACTGGCACGCTGAACTTCGTCAGCGCGCTGACGGGATACCTGACCGCACCCTCGGGACGGGAGCTGGCGTTCGCCATCCTGACCTCTGACCTGGAACGCCGGAGCGCCCTGAGCGAGGCCGAGCGGGAGCGTCCGCCGGGCGGACGCGAATGGGCGGGCGCCTCGCGTGCCCTGCAGAAGCGGCTGCTCGCGAACTGGGCCGTCGTCCACGCCTGATCGGGGCCTCGACGTTCGTCCTCTCGCCGCCGTCCACGCCTCGACCCACGATCGGCTTGCGACGATGCTGCCTCGGAGGCGACGCATGGCACGACGTCAGCCGTCGAGTTGCCGACCCTCGGCGTCGAAGAAGTGCAAGTCGGCGGGGTCGCAGGCGAGCACGACGCGCGCGCCCGCCTCGAGGGTCGGCTGGCCCTGCAGGACGGCGAGCACACGCTGACCGTTCGCGGTCTCCCCGTGCACCACCGTCTCGGCGCCGAGCGACTCGACCAGAACGACGGACGTCTCCAGCGTCTCGCTCTCGCCCGGCGCCGCAAGATGCAGGTGCTGGGGACGGATGCCGACGGTGGTGTCGGGGCCGGCGCCCGGCGGCTGTTGCTCGACATGCATCAGGCCGACCGGCAGAAAGTTCATATTGGGCGCGCCGATGAAGCCCGCGACGAAGCGGTTGGCGGGCCGGTTGAAGAGTTCGAGCGGCGTTGCCACCTGCTCGATCCGGCCGTCGCGCAGGACGACGATGCGGTCGGCGAGCGTCATCGCCTCGATCTGGTCGTGGGTGACGTAGATCATCGTCGTGCCGAGGCGGTCGTGGAGGCTGGCGAGTTCCGCCCGCATCGACACGCGGAGCTCGGCATCGAGGTTCGAGAGAGGCTCGTCGAGGAGGAAGGCCGAGGGCTCGCGGACGATGGCGCGGCCGATGGCGACGCGCTGGCGTTGCCCGCCCGAGAGCTGGCCGGGGCGGCGGTCGAGCAGCTCGCCGATCTCGAGCATCCGCGCGGCGCCCTCGATCCGATCGCGGATCTCGGCCTTGGGCATGCGCGTGTTCTCCAGCCCGAAGGCCATGTTCTGCCGCACGCTCATATGCGGGTAGAGCGCGTAGGACTGGAACACCATCGCGAGGCCGCGGTCGGCGGCACTGACGCGGGTGACGTCGCGGCCGTCGATCTCGATGGTGCCCGAGGTCGGCCGGTCGAGGCCGGAGATCAGCCGCAGCAGCGTGGACTTGCCGCAGCCGGAGGGGCCGACGAAGACAACGAGCTCGCCATCGTCGACCTGCAGCGAGACGTCGTGGATCACCTCGGTCTGGCCGAACCGCTTGACGATGCCGGAGAGCGTGATGCGTGCCATCAGCCGGCACCTCGGCGGACGGAGCGCCTTTGCGCTCCGACGGTCGTTCTCCCCGGCTGGCGCCGGGGCCCCTGCGCGCCTGTTGGCGCGCGTTTCCCCCACCCCCCTTCCCCCCGCCCCGGGGGGCGGGGGAACCTGCCCGATAGGGAGTGTCGCGCGCGACTGGCGGTCATTTCAGCCCCGCGCCGGCGATGCCGGTGGTGATGAAGCGCTGCAGGAACACGAAGACGACGACGACGGGGATCATGGTGAGAACGGTCATCGCGAGGATGTAGTGCCACTGGACGTTGAGCTGGCCGGCGTAGGAGTTGAGGCCGACCTGCAGGGTGTAGAGGTCGGCGCGGCTGAGCACGATCAGCGGCCAGAGGAAGTCGTTCCAGCGCCAGACGACGGAGAAGATGGCGAGCACGGCGAGGGCGGGGGCGGTCAGCGGCAGCACGATGCGCCAGTAGATCTGCCATTCGGAGGCCTTGTCCATGCGGGCGGCGTCGAGGAGCTCGTCGGGGATCGTCAGCATGTACTGGCGGAGCAGGAAGACGCCGGTCGGCGTGGCGACGGTGGGCAGGATGACGCCCCAGAGCGAGTTGAAGAGACCCATCGCAGCAACCACCGAGAAGAGCGGGACGAGGATGACAGAGAGCGGGACCATAAGCGTGGCGATGATCAGCAGCATCACGGCGGAGCGGCCGGTGAACTGGTACTTGGAGAGGGCGAAGGCGGCCATCGAGTTGGTCAGCAGCGTGATCAGCGTTGCCATGGCGGTCACGAACACCGAGTTCTTGAGGTAGGTGAGGAAGTCGAGCTGCAGGAAGGGCTGGACGTAGTTTTCGGTGGCGAAGCCGATCTCGCGCACCGGCTCGCGGTCCTGGATGTTGACCTCGTAGACCTCGTCCGGGTCGTCGGGGTCGACCATGCGGGCGACGATGCCGATGCGGCGGAGCTCGCCCAGCGTGCGGGCGGTGCCATCCTCGAAGGTGACGGTGTAGAGCGGCAGCGGTTCGTCCTCGCCCGGCACCTCCGCCGTCAGCGCCTCGTAGGGCAGGAGGGTCGGCGGGAACTCGGCGAGCTGCGCCGGGGTCTTGAACGACGACAGCACCAGCCAGAGGGCGGGGCCGAAGATGACGACAAGGCCGCTGGCGAGCCAGAGGAACGTCACCACGTCGGTCCAGTGCCAGCGGTCGCCGCCGCGGCGCCGGGTGAGGAAGGCCCAGGCGCGGCTCATTCCCGCGCCCCCCGCCGCTCGTTCCGGCGGGCGATGCCGAGCTGGATCAGCGTCAGCACGACCAGCACGGCGCCCATCAGGATCGACGCCGCCGCCGCCAGACCGGGGTTGCGCAGGAGCGAGGCGAAGCCGACCTCGTAGATGTACTGCGTGATGTAGAGGGTCGCGGTGCCCGGGCCGCCGCCCGTCAGCACGAAGACCTCGTCGAAGATCTGCACCGCCCGGATCAGTGCCAGCACGACCACGACGAGCAGGTTCGGCGCCAGCAGCGGCAGGGTGATGCGCCAGAACACGCGGCCGGGCTTGGTCCCGTCCATCTCGGCCGCCTCGTAGAGGTCCTTGGGGATCGCCTGCAGCCCGGCCAGCAGGATCAGCGCGTAGAACCCCATATGCGCCCAGACGGTGACGCCGACCGTGGCCGAGAACGCCCAGAAGCGGTCGACGAGCCAGTTCACCCGGTCGCCGCCGAACCACGTCACCATAAGGTTCAAGAGCCCCTCGCGCTGCAGTATCCAGCGCCAGATCAGTCCGACGACGACGGGGGAGAGCAGGACGGGAAAGAAGAACACGGCGCGCCAGAAGCCGCGGCCGCGGATGGCGCTGTTGAGGATCAGGGCGGTTACCATCGCGGTTGCGGTCATCAGCGTCACCTGCAGCACGACGAAGCGCGCGGTGTTCCAGACGGCGATCCAGAACTGGTCGTCGCGGCAGGTGTTGGGGTCGAGGTAGTCGCCGCAGTCAAGCAGGCGGGCGTATTGGGCGCCGCCGACCCAGGCGCGGTCGCCGAGGAACAGATCGGTGCCGCCGGTGAACGAGTAGAGGACGTTCAGCACCATCGGGTAGAGGATGAAGATGCCGAAGATCGCCATGTTCGGCAGCAGGAAGAAGGCGATCATGCCCGGCTGTCCGGTCCAGCTCTGCCAGAGCCGGAGCGGCCGGTCGAGCGCCATCGCCACCCACCGGACGGGCGCCAAAGCGGCGGCGCCGGCCATCTGTTTCAGCGTCGCCACCTACTGCGAGGCTTGCTCGACCTGGTCCTGGATGTCCTGGTTCATCCGCTCGTACGCCTCGTCGAGCGAGAGTTCGCCCGCCATCACCTGGCTGATCCGCGAGGCGAGCGCGCCGTAATAGGCGTTGGCCCAGCGCCAGGCCGGCATCTGCTGCGCTGCGGGCGCGAGCTCGGTCGTCGACTGCACGAACTCGCTCGAGTGCGGGCGGCACGTTCGGATCGTCGGACTGGAAGTCGAGCCCGGCCTCGATGACGCCCGCGTGGGCCGGCAGGAACAGGGTGCGCTCGGAGAATTCCTTGACGATCTCTGTCTGCGCCAGCCACTCGATCAGGGTGGCCACGTCCTCGGGATTCTCGGTGTACTTCATGCCGAGGAGGGCGGCGCCGCCGGGCAGGCCGGAGCAGTGCTCGTCACCGCAGGGCGAGCCCGTGGCGACCCAGTCGAAGGCGTCGCCGATCTTGGTCGAGAGGTTCGCCACCTGCCAGCTGCCCGAGTAGTAGAACGGCAGCTGCGCGTTGATGAAGTCGTCGGCGGCGGCGCGGTACGTGGTGCCGGCGGCGCTGACCCAGACCTCGGGCAGGTGCTGGCCGCTCTCGGTCCAGCCGACGAGCTTTTCGACGAACTGCTTGGTGCCCTCCTCGATCGGCGCGGGCATACCGTCCTCGCCCCAGTAGGTGGCGCCGTAGGAGATGTTCGGGCCGGTGATGCGGTGACCCGAGCGGTCGATGGCGAAGGCGGCCGGCAGCTGCTGGCTCTCGGCGACCTTGGTCGCTGCCTCGACCCACTCGTCCCAGGTGGCGTCCTCGCCCGGCATCTCGACGCCCGCCTGCTCGAACAGCGTCTTGTTGGCGAAGCCGCCGACGAGGGTGAGCTGGGTCATGAAGCCGGGGATGATGTCCGATCCGTCCGGCCGCATCCAGTCGAGCTGGGCGCCGAAGTTCTCGCGGAAGTACTCCGGGTTCTCGAGGTAGGGCGTAAGGTCGAGCCAGTGCCGCGCCAGTTCCTTGATGTTGGTGACGCGGGCGATGTCCGGGCCCTGTCCGGCCTCGAGCTGGATCGGCAGCTGCTCCTGGATGGTCTGGTAGGGCACGTTCTCGAAGTTCACGTTGATGTCCGGATGCTCCTCCATGAACCGGTTCAGGAGGTCCTGCATCACCTCGCCCTCGACGCCGTCGGAGTACCACATCATCCGGACGTCGCCGGCGAGGGCGGGTGCTGAGGCGATTGCGAGCGCACATGCGGCGGTCAGAAGTGTCCGTCTCTGGTTCATGTTAACCTCCCGTTGTTCATCGATCACGTTATCATCCCGCTACGGTTTGACTACCGTGCGTGCCGACCGCGCCGGCCATCTCGACACGCTCTCCCGCCAAGGTCCAGTCCGAGGGGTCGAGGTGCCGACCCTCTGCCTCCACGGTGCCATCGCTGCGAAACAGGACGTTGCCATAGTCGGGGTCGACGACCGTGATCTTATCGTCCGCGCCGTCCATCCTGAGCCCGCCGAAGCGTGCTCGGAAGGTATGAAAGCTTTCCGTCTGTGCGACGCGCAGGATCCAGCGGCCGCGCCGCCCGGCGAGCCGGAGCTCGCATCCGGCGCTTGGTCCGTCGGTGATCTGCTCGAGAGGGCCGCTCGCGATCAGCCCTAGAGCGCCTTGGCCCGACCTCGCGAAGGCGGCTTGGCCGTCGACGACGCTCTCGTCGAAGACCGGGCGGGGGAACCAGGCGTGGGTGAAGTCGGGCTGCGGCGCGACGCCATCGAAGACCACGACGGCGAGGCCGCGATACTGCTGCACCCGCGGGACCGAGGCGCTGCCGCCCCAGTAGGAGGGGCGGCCGTAGCCCGAATGGATCATCTCGCCGGGGTGGTTGATCCAGACCTGGGCCTGCGGCTCGGTGCCGATGCGGGCCTGGACCAGCGTCTCCTGATAGCCCCAGTCGCCCCAGCGGTAGCGGGCGGCGGAGCCGAGCGCCCAGGCGGCGGTCTTGGCGTGGTAGAGGTGGGCGAAGTCGTTCTCGCCCTTGGGTGAAGCGCCACTCGGTCTCGCCGGGGCGGTCGCGGATGGCGCGGGGGGCGAGGTCGGGCAGGGTCGAGGCCGTGGTCGCGCAGGCAGAGCGCCATCTGCGGCGTGGCGTGGAACCGGCTGCCGTAGCTTCCGCGGCCCCAGACGAGGCGGCCGATGGCGGAGAGCTCGAGCGAGGCGGCGGCGCGCAGCGTGTGCTCGTAGGAGCGGCCTTGCGCTGCAGTCAGGACGCCGTGGTGGGCGGAGTTCGCGACGATCTCCAGCAGGCGGACGATGCCGCGGCCGGCGCGGTCGCGAATGTCGGCGTCGGGGGCCAGCGCGAAGAGCGCGGTCAGGCCCTTGAGGTCGATCGGGAAGTAGGGGGCGGAGTTGAACTCCGCCATCTCCCATCGCTCGAAGTGGTCGAGCCAGGCGCGTACGCGCGTCGCGCCCCACCGCCGACTGCTCGGCGCCGGAGCGGCCGGAGCGGCGGAAGGTGGCGTCGGGCAGCAGGTGGCCGGCGAGGTAGGCGGCGGTATGGAACAGCAGCGCGTGGTTCTCGGAGAAGTACCACTGCACGTCGTTGCCGGGCTCGTCCATCCAGTAGCGGTAGCCGAGGATGGCCTCGTCGATACGCGCGCGTAGCGCGGCGGAGAGGTCTTCGCCCCAGCGCATCCGCGCCCAGATCAGCGGCACGAGGGCGAAGTCGGCGCAGTCCCAGCAGTCGGCGATCGGGCCGAGGGCGGCGTCGATCATCGCCTCGGTCTCCGGGCCGGCGCGGCCGGTGGCGAGGCGGGCGAGGGCGCAGACGGTGTCCGGCTCGGCCCGCGTCGCGACGGCGTCGAGCGCCTCGGCGATCCGGTCTGCGGGAGGGTCGCCCTGCGGGTGCGCGATCTCGACGCCGAGGACGCGGCTCGCCACGAACCCGCCGGCGTCGACGGTCAGGCGGAAGTGGCGGAAGTCGGCGGGCAGCGCCTCTGCCTCCGCCAGCGGCAGGCGCGTGGCGCCGGCGGCGAGGCTGCGGGCGAGGGCGAGGCGCTCGTGGGACATGAAGTCGCCCTCGACGTCGATCTCGACCGTGGCGTCGACCGGCAGCGGCACGGGCAGCGCCACCGCCACCTCGCCGCCGGTGTAGGCCGGGCGCTCGAAGTGCATCGCGGCCAGCGTCGCCTGCACCGCCTCGACCAGCTCGGCGTCGGCGGCGAACGGCAGGGCGGCGCGGGCGGGCGGGCCGCCCAGCCAGTCGAGCTGGACGTAGAACCGGGTGTCTCGCTCGGCGAGGTCGTCGAGGAATACGACGAGCTCCGTCTTACCAGCCTCCAGCGGCACCTCCAGTTCGACGGCGTGCTCCATGTTGCGGACGTAGTCGGCCATCCAGCCGATCTCCTGCCCGTTGGCGAACAGCACCGCGCCACCGCAGGTGGCGAGGCGCAGCGCGGGCCGTCCCCGCCGTCTCCGCCACGACCATCGTCCGCGCCCAGGCGGCGAGGCGGGTGGGGCGGAACCAGAAGCCCGAGAGGTCGAGCCGCGGCGAGCCGAAGGGCAGCCAGTTCCGCGTCAGCGCCCGGTCGCCGCGCACCTCGGGGCGGCGGCCCCGCCGCTCCTCGGCGAACTGCGTCCGGCAGGGGTATTCGTGCGGGATGTAGTTCTTGTCCTTGGTCAGGAAGAAGAACGAATCCATCTCGCCCCGCATCGGCTGGTCGGGCACGTCGTAGCGCGCCTCGACGATGTCCGAGACCTGCCAGTGGCCGAACGGGGTGCCGGGCGCGAGCCGCATCAGTGCCGCGCCCCTTCGGCGAGGGCGAGGATGGCGAGAGACTGGCCGTAGCCCGTCGGCTCGACCGGGATGTCGCGGTAGAACTGCAGGTCGTGGCCCATCCGGGTGCCGTAGGAGACGCCCCGCACCACGCCCGCCGCGTCGATGCTGGCGATCACCGCGTCGAGGGCGCGCAGGCCGGCCTCGCGCCAGCGGGCGTCGCCGAGGCCGAGGCGGGCGCCCTTGAGCAGGCCGTAGGCGAAGCCCGCGGTCGCCGAGGTCTCCTCGTAGCTCGTCGGGTCGTCGAGCAGGGTGCGCCAGGCCCCGCCTTCGGTCTGGAGCGGCAGCAGCGCCTCGACCTGTTCGACCAGCAGCGAAGTCAGGAAGGCGCGAGCGCCCGCGTCGATCTCTGCCAGTTCGAAGAGGTCGAGGATGCCGGCGGTGATCCACGCGTTGCCGCGCGCCCAGCGGGCGCGGGCGAAGTTGTGGCGCCCGTCGAAGGTCCAGCCGTGGAACCAGAGGCCGGTTTCGCGGTCGGCCAGGTAGTGCGCGTGGACCAGGAACTGCCGCACCGCCTCCTCGACAAGCTCGCGCCGGCCCGACCCCTGTCCGTAGCTTGCGAGAAACAGCGCCATCATGAAGAGGGTGTCGTCCCAGAGCTCGCCCGGATTGAGCTTGTCCGAGACGTCGTGCTGAAAGCCGCCGCTCTCGGTCCGCGGCGCTGCAGCACTCGGTCCGCCCAATCGTCAAGCACCGGCACGAACCGCTCCGAACCGGGTCTCGCGCCAGTAGAGCGAGAGCGCCAGCATCGGCGCCGTGGTGTTCACGTTGAGCGGCGGCAGGCCCGCGGCAATGCGGCGGTCGTACCACCCCTCGATCACCTCGCCGAGCCGCGGGTCGCGCCCACGCTGCCGCCAGAGATGCACCAGGCCGTAGAGGCCGACGCCTTGCGGCCACTCCCACGCATCGAAGCTGATGTAGTCGCCGCGGCCGCCGCGCAGGTTCGGCTCGTCGTAGACGCCGGCGTCACGGAGCCCGATCAGCCCCTCGACCAGCATGTTCAGCGACCTCTCGACGTCGCGCGGCGCCATCGCTCCTCCGTTTTTCCGGCCATCTTTCGACGACCCGCCGGGAGAGCACAAACCGAAAGACGGCGCCTCTAGCGCGCGGCGGTCGACCGCTGGCGCGCGGTCCGCACGCGGTGGCGCAGGATCACCGGCAGTCCATCCGCCGGCTTGGGTATCGGCATCCGCCGCCAGACGGGCGGCGGGCCCGCAAGCTCGACGGAGAAGCGCTGCAGAAGGGTGGCTGTGAACACCTTGGCCTGCATCGTCGCGAAGTGCATGCCGATGCACTTGTGCGCGCCGCCGCCGAAGGGCGCCCAGGCGAACCTGTGCCGTCGATCCTCCGCCCGGTCGGGTGCGAAGCGGCCCGGGTCGAAGCTTCTCGGGCTCGGTCCAGATGTCGGGCCGGATCATCACCATGCCGGGGCAAACCGTGATGGGCGTGCCGGCAGGCAGGTCGAAGCCCGCCCAGTGGAACGGCTTGATCGGCCTGACGGGGAATGAACGGCACCGGCGGAACCAGCCGCAGCGCCTCGCGAAAGCACATGTCTGTCGTCGTCATCTGGTCGAGTTCGGAGAGGTCGATGCCGCGTCGCCGAACGGGCCGCCTCCTCGGCGACGGCCTCCTGCCAGTCGGGATGCGAGGCGAGACAGGCGATCAGGGCGGTGATGCCGGTTGCCGTGGTGTCGTGCGCGGCCATCAGACAGGAAGTTGAAATGGTCGACGATCTCGTCGTCGGTCCATGCGGCGCCGTCCTCGTCCTGCGCGCGGCACATGCGGCTGAAGAAGTCGTCGCCGCCGGTGGCGCGGCGGACCGGGATCATGTCGCGCAACGCGCGCGACATTCTCCGCCGCGCCGCGACGCCACGGCCCATCGGCGTCATAGGCAGGGGCACGCGGATGACCGCGAGTGTCGCCGCGATCTCGTCGATCAGATCGGCATTCAGCTGCTCGGCTTCGGGGCTGTCGACCGGAAGCCCGAGGAACGTCGCCGCGCCAAGGCGCAAGGTCAGCTCCTTGATTGCGGGGTGGAAGCGGAACGGCGCATCCGAGGGCCAATGCGAGAGCAGCCGCTCGGTCTCGGGGACGAGACGCTCGAGATAGGCCTGCATCGCGTCCGCCCTGAATGCCGCCTGCATGATGCGGCGGTGTGCCCGGTGATCCTCGAAGTCGCGCAGCATCACGCCGCCCGAGAACATCCGCTCGATCAGCTGCCATCCTTCGCGGCTGGAGAACGTCCTGTCACGGTCGAGCAGCACCATCTCGAGCGCGTCGGGATGCTGCAGCACGATCCGTTCAGTCCCAACGAGCGTGACGCGGAAGACCTGCCCATAGGCCGTCGGCGTTCGCCTTCTGAAAGCCGTAGCTATCGCGGACGATGTCGAGCGTGTGGCCGACGAGAGGCTTCCGCGGCGGGCCGGGCACGTGGGACAGGTCGAGCGGCATCCGCGATCTCCAGGGTCGTTCGCGCGCAGCCTATCACGGTGTCTCGATTCGCAGCAGGACCCGGTCGCGACGCCGGCGGCGGGGCATTCGCCAGGGCGACTGCCGCCTCGCCGCTGAGGGACGCGGCTCGTCTGCCGAGATGCACGGCGCACCATGCCGGGTGTGGGGAGAATGCGTCGCATCAACGACACCGGAACGGGCGATGCTGCGCCTTGGCTCGTGGACTACAGGATCGCCGGCAGGTTCAGCCCGTGTTCCCGGGCGCAGGCGATCGCGTCCTCATAGCCCGCGTCGGCGTGGCGCATCACCCCCGACGCCGGGTCGTTCCACAGCACGCGCGCGATCCGCCTGTCGGCATCCTCGGTCCCGTCGCAGCAGATCACCATGCCCGCGTGCTGGGAGAAGCCCATGCCGACGCCGCCGCCGTGGTGGATGCTGACCCAGGTCGCGCCCGACGCGCAATTGAGCAGCGCGTTGAGGAGCGGCCAGTCGGAGACGGCGTCGCTGCCGTCCTTCATCGCCTCGGTCTCGCGATTGGGGCTGGCGACGGAGCCACTGTCGAGGTGGTCGCGGCCGATGACGATGGGGGCCTTGAGCTCGCCGGAGCGGACCATCTCGTTGAAGGCGAGGCCGAGGCGGTGGCGCTGGCCGAGGCCGACCCAGCAGATGCGGGCGGGCAGGCCCTGGAACGAGATCCGCTCGCGCGCCATGTCGAGCCACTGGTGCAGGTGGTCGTCGTCGGGGATGACCTCCTTCACCTTGGCGTCGGTCGCGTAGATGTCCTCGGGGTCGCCGGAGAGCGCGACCCAGCGGAACGGCCCCACGCCGCGGCAGAAGAGCGGGCGGATGTAGGCGGGGACGAAGCCGGGGAAGGCGAAGGCGTTCTCCAGCCCCTCCTCCTTGGCGACCTGGCGGATGTTGTTGCCGTAGTCGAGGGTGGGGACGCCCGCGTTCCAGAAGTCGACCATCGCGGCGACGTGGGTCTTCATGCTGGCGCGGGCGGCCTGCTCGACCGCCTTGGGGTCGCTCTCCTGCTTGGCGCGCCATTCGGCGACGGTCCAGCCCTGCGGCAGGTAGCCGTGGAGCGGGTCGTGCGCGGAGGTCTGGTCGGTAACGATATCAGGGCGTACGCCGCCGTCCTTCATGCGGCGCACGAGCTCCGGGATAGACGTCGGCGGCATTGCCGATGAGGGCCACGGACTTGGCCTCGCCCGGCCTCGGTCCAGCGGCGCGATGAGGTCGAGCGCCTCGTCGAGGTCACGTGTTTTTTCGTCGACGTACCGGGTGCGCAGGCGAAAGTCTGCGCGGGTCTCGTCGCATTCGACGGCGAGGCAGCAGGCGCCGGCCATCACCGCCGCTAGCGGCTGCGCGCCGCCCATGCCGCCGAGGCCCGCAGTCAGGATCCAGCGGCCCGAGAGGTCGCCGTCGTAGTGCTGGCGCCCGGCCTCGACGAAGGTCTCGTAGGTGCCTTGCACGATGCCCTGGCTGCCGATGTAGATCCAGGATCCGGCTGTCATCTGGCCGTACATCATCAGGCCGCGGCGATCGAGCTCGCCGAAATGCTCCCACGTCGCCCAGTGCGGCACCAGGTTGGAGTTCGCGATGAGGACGCGGGGGGCGTCGGCGTGGGTGCGGAAGACGCCGACGGGCTTGCCGGACTGCACCAGCAGCGTCTCGTCGTCGCCAAGGGTCTTGAGGGTGGCGACGATGGTGTCGAAGTCGGCCCAGGTGCGGGCGGCGCGGCCGATGCCGCCGTAGACGACGAGCTCGTGCGGGTTCTCGGCGACGTCGGGATGCAGGTTGTTCATCAGCATCCGCATCGGCGCTTCGGTCAGCCAGCTCTTCGCGCTGATCTCGGGGCCCGTCGGCGGGTAGACGTCGCGCTGGTTGTGGCGGGGGGTGGTCATGCGGTGCCTCCGAGCTGCGGCGCCAGGTCGGCGAGGCGTTCGAGGATGGTGCGGAGGGTCGCGCGGAGCCTTTCGGCGCGGTCCTCGCGCCAGGTCCAAGGCGGGGTCTCGTCCATGTAGGCGGACTGCGCGATCTCCATCTGGATGGCGTGCAGGCCCTCGTTTGGGCGGCCGTAGTAGCGGGTGGTCCAGCCGCCGCGGAAGCGGCCGTTGACGACGTGGCTGTAGCCGCTCTCGGCGCAGGCGTCGGCGACAGCCGCCTCGACGCGCGGGTCGCAGGTGCGTCCGCCGTCGGTGCCGATGGAGAGGTCGGGCAGGGTGCCGTCGAAGAGGTAGGGGATGCGCGAGCGGATCGAGTGGCAGTCGTAGAGGATCGCGACGCCGTGCTCCTGCCGCACCCGCTCGAGCTCACCGGCGAGGGCGCCGTGATAGTGCGCGTGGTAGTCGTTGCGGCGGCGCTCGATCTCTTGCCCGTCGGGCTCGCAGCCGCCCTCGTAGATCGGATTGCCGTCGAAGTCGGTGACTGGGCAGAGGCCGGTCGTGTTCCGGTCGGGATAGAGGCTCTCGCCCGTCGGGTCACGGTTGGCGTCGATGACATAGCGGTGGAAATTCGCCCGGACTGTCGAGGCACCGGGCAAGAGCCCGTCGTAGAGGCGGTCGACATGCCAGTCGGTATCGGCCAGTGCGCGGCCGGTTTCGTTCAGGCGGTCTGCCACCTCGTCCGGCAGCCAGGTGCCGGCATGGGGCAGGCCGAGGACGATCGGCAGCGTGCCTTCTTTCACTTCGACGGACTGCATCAGGTCTCCTCGAGCGTCAGGGTGGCGTCGGCGGCCTCGCAGACGGCGCCGCTGCGAATGAGGTCGGTCGCACGTTCGATGTCCGGCACCATGTAGCGGTCATCGCCGGAGCGCGGCGACGTCGGCCCGCAATCGCTCGATGACCGCCGAAAGGCGTGCGAGAGGTCGAGAGCGGCGCGCGAAACTCGACGCCCTGCGCGGCGCACAGCAGTTCGATGCCGAGGATGACCTCGAGATTGTCGCACATCCGGCCGAGCCGCCTCGCGCCGTGGGCGGCCATGCTCACATGGTCCTCCTGGTTGGCGCTGGTCGGCGTCGAATCCGTGGAGCAGGGGTTGGCGAGGTGCTTGTTCTCGCTCATCAGCGCGGCGGTCGTCACCTCGGCGATCATGAAGCCGGAGTTCAGGCCCGGCTCCGGCGTCAGGAACGGCGGCAGGTCGTGGCTGAGCGTCGGGTCGACCATCAGCGCGACGCGGCGCTGGGCGATGGCCCCGATCTCGGCCACGGCGAGCGCGATCTGGTCGGCGGCGAAGGCCACGGGCTCGGCATGGAAGTTGCCGCCCGAGACGATGCGCCCGTCCCCCATCAGCACCAGGGGGTTGTCGGTGACGGCGTTGGCCTCGATCCGCAGCGTGCGCGCGGCAAAGCGCAGCAGGTCCACTGCGGCGCCGACGACCTGCGGCACGCAGCGGATGCAGTAGGGGTCCTGCACGCGGGGGTCGCCGGTGCGGTGGCTCTCGCGTATCTCGGAGCCGTGCATGATCTCGCGCATCGCGCGCGCGACGTCGATCTGCCCCTCATGGCCGCGCAACGCGTGGATCTCCGGCAGCAGCGGCGCGGTCGAGCCCATGATCGCGTCGGTAGAAAGGGCAGCAGTCACCGTCGAGGCCGTCGCCGCACGCCAGGCGCGCCAGAGGCCCGGTCAGGGCGCAGGCGGTCGCGAACTGCGTGCCGTTGATGAGCGCCAGCCCCTCCTTCGGCCCGAGCGCGATCGGCGCCAGCCCGGCCTCTCGCAGCGCCTCTGCCGATGGCATTCGCCGGCCGCGCAGCCTCGCCTGGCCTTCGCCGATCATCGTCGCTGCCATGTGCGCGAGTGGCGCGAGGTCGCCGGAGGCGCCGACCGAGCCCTGTGAAGGGACCACCGGCGTGACGTCTGCCGCCAGCATCGCCTCGATCAGCGCGATGACCTCCCAGCGGACGCCGGAGGCGCCGCGGCCGAGCGACAGCAGCTTCAGCGCCAGCATCAGTCGCGTCGTCGGGACGTCGAGGGGCTCTCCCACGCCGCAGCAATGGCTGAGCACGAGGTTGCGTTGCAGCGCCGCCGTGTCAGATGCGGCGATCTTGACGGAAGCGAGCTTGCCGAAGCCGGTATTGACCCCGTAGACCGCCTCGTCTCCCGCCGCAGCCTTGGCGATCGCCGCGGCCGCGGCCTCCACCTGCGGCTGGACAGCTGGGTCTATGCGGGCCGGTATGCCATCGCGCCAGATCCGCTCGAGGTCGCGGAGCGGGATGTCGCCGGGGGTCAGCGTCAGCATTCCCGGCCCCCGAACCAGCGCGCGTGAAGCGGGTTGAAGCCGATGCGGTACGCCAGTTCCGCCGGCGCATCCACGTCCCAGACAGCGAGGTCCGCCCGCAGGCCCGGGGCGAGGCGGCCCGTATCATCGAGCCCGAGGGCGCGAGCCGCGTTCCTCGTTGCACCGCGCAGGGCGTCCTCCGGTGTCAACCGGAACAGAGTGCAGGCCATGTTCAACGCCAGTAGGATCGAGGTGAGCGGCGATGATCCCGGGTTGCAGTCCGTCGCGACGGCCATCGCCACGCCGTACTCCCGAAAGGCAGCGACGGGCGGAACCTGCGTCTCGCGCAGCGTGTAGAAGGCGCCCGGCAGCAGCACGGCGACGCTGCCGGACCGCGCGAGGGCTTCGGCATCCTCCGCCGTGGCATATTCGACATGGTCGGCTGAGAGCCCCTGACGTTCAGCCACGAGGTGGGTTCCGCCCAGGTGCGACAGCTGCTCGGCATGCAGCTTCACCGGCAGTCCCAGGTCCGCCGCCCGGTCGAAGACGCGGCCCATCTGGTCCGGCGTGAACGCGATCCCCTCGCAGAAGCCGTCGACCGCATCGACGAGGCCATCTGCGTGAGCGGCCTCTAGCGTCGGGACGCAGACCTCGTCGATATAGTCGTCAGGCCGGCCGGCGTACTCTGGCGGTACGGCGTGGGCGCCGAGGAAGCTCGTCCGGACGCGCACCGGTCGGTGCAGCGCGATCTCACGCGCGACGCGGAGCATCCGAAGCTCGGTCCCGGTGTCGAGCCCGTATCCCGACTTGATCTCGATCGTCGTCACGCCCTCGCCGAGCAGCGCGTCGACCCGTGGCAGCGCCGCGACGAGTAGCGCGTCGTGATCGGCCTGACGTGTCGCGCGCACGGTCGAGACGATGCCGCCACCGGCGCGCGCGATCTCCTCGTAACTCGCGCCTTCCAGCCGCATCTCGAACTCGCGCGCCCGGTCGCCGCCATGGACGACGTGGGTGTGGCAATCAATGAGGCCGGGCGTCATCAGTCGACCGCCGAGATCGCGGACCTCGCCGCCCGTCACCGGAAGCTCGCGGAGGGGGCCAACCCACGCGATCCGCTCGCCGTCGAGGACGATGGCGGCGTCATCGAGGAGGCCGTAGGGAGCGTCACCCTCCATCGTCGCAATCCTGGCGTTCTTGAGGACCGTCCGTGTCATCGCCGCTTGATGGGACTGCGCAGAAGGACAATAGGTCTGCAGGACCAATGGCTGTCAACGTGGATCGCGTGATGCAGGTTCTCTGGACGGACCACGCTCTCCTCGCGGATGGCTGGCAGAGGGGCGTCCGCGTCGTGGTGCGCGACGACGGTCGGATCGGGTCGGTGACGGCAGAAAGCGCGCCCGAGGGCGATCGCCTGTCAATCCTGCTGCCGTCGCCGGCCAACCTTCATTCCCATGCGTTTCAGCGTGCGATGGCGGGGCTGACCGAAGCGCGGGGCCCGGACCCGCAGGACAGCTTCTGGACCTGGCGGCAGCTCATGTACCGCTTCCTCGACCGGTTGACGCCAGATGACGTCGAGGCGATCGCGGCTTTCGTGCAGATGGAGATGCTGGAGGCGGGCTACGCGGCGGTCGGCGAGTTCCACTATCTGCATCACGCGCCAGACGGCGCCCCGTTCGATCGCCTCGCCGAGATGTCCGACCGGATCATCGCGGCGGCAGCGGAGAGCGGGATCGGTCTGACGCTGCTGCCCGTGCTCTACCGCTGGGGTGGGTGCGACCGGCGGGCTCTCGGCCCGGGACAGGTCCGCTTCGGCAACGACCTCGACCGCTTCGCGCGGCTCCACGTTGAGGCGCGCCAGGCCATTGCCGCGCTGCCCCACGACGCCCGGATCGGCATCGCGCCGCATTCGCTACGCGCCGTCGATCCCGCGTCGCTCGCCGCCTGCTTGCGGCTCGCGGGCGACGGTCCCATCCACATGCACCTCGCGGAGCAGGCGGCCGAGGTCGAGGAGGTCGCCGCCGCATGGGGGCGGCGACCGGTCGAGTGGCTGCTGGAGAATGCCGACCCCGACGGCCGCTGGTGCCTGATCCACTGCACGCAGATGCAGCCGCACGAGACCGAGGCGCTGGCGGCCACGGGCACCGTGGCCGGGCTGTGCCCGATCACCGAGTTCGAGCCTTGGCGACGGCATCTTCGACGGCGTCCGCTTCACCTCTGCCGGAGGCCGGTTTGGCGTCGGATCGGACAGCAACATCCGGATTCTCGCTGTCCGAGGAACTCAGGGCGCTGGAGTACTCTCAGCGTCTGCGCGACCGCACGCGCGCCGCGTTGGCCGAGCCGGGCCGCTCCACCGGGCGGCGTCTGCTGGAGGATGCGGCGGCGGGCGGCGCGCGGGCGATCTGCCGTGGCGCCGGCCGGATCGAGGCGGGCAGCTGGGCAGATCTCGTCGCGCTCGACGGGGCCGCGATCGACCTGGCCGGACGGGTGGGGGACACCTTGATCGACGCGTGGATCTTTGCCGGCGACGACCGGCTGGTGCGCGACGTCTGGTCGGCGGGCCGCCATGTGGTTCAGGAGGGGCGACACCGGCAGCGGCCGCAGATCGCGCAACGCTACGCGGCCGTCCTCACGCGCCTCGCGGACGCCATCTGAGAGCCTCCGAAGCGGCAGGCTGGGCGGGTTCCCCCCCGGCGCGTTGATCCCGCGAGACTGGCATGGATGAGCTTGCGATAGGGACACGGTCGCCCCGTTGCGGCGGGCGCTCCGCCACAGAAAATCGTGACACGAGGCCAAGGCCGAGGTTTGAGCCAAACCTATTCTTTGGTCCGCAACTGGCTTCTCTGCCGCAGCGCGCCGTCGGCCCCGGCCCGATCGGGTTCAGAGGACGAGCGCGCCCCTTCGGGTCACGACCGTTGCCGCGAGCTGACAGCCCGACACGATCGCCGCCTCGAAATCCTCGCCCGCAAGGAGGGACGCCAGGGCGGCGGCGTTGAAGGAATTGCCGGCGGCTGTCGTGTCGACGATCTCCTCCAGCGGCTGGGGCTGCACCCGGTGCAGCGCGCCGTCCTCGTCGATGCCGAGGACGGTCCCGGCGCCGTTCTTGACGATGACCCGTGTCGCGCCGCACGCACGGTAGCGATCCGCCGTCGCCTCGATCGAGGGGTCGGCGAAATGCGTCGCCTCGTCTTCGAAGGAAGGCAGCGCGATGTCGGCCACGCGCGCGGCCTTCGTGATCCACTCCCGCATCTCGTCGAGGCTCGACCAGAGCCGGGGGCGCATGTTCGGGTCGAAGGCGACGGTCACGCCCGCGGCGCGTGCATCGGCAAGGCTGCTTAGCAGCGCCTCTCTTCCCTCTGGCGGCAGGATCGCCACGGTGATGCCGGAGACGTAGGCAACGTCGCGCGCGCTCTCGACTCGCGGCAGTCGTTCTAGTCCGTCGGCGAGACAGCGCGCGGCGGAGGTGTCGCGCCAGTATGAGAAGCTGCGCTCTCCATCGGCGAGCCGGACGAGGTAGAGGCCCACCGTCCGGCCGGGGATTTCCCGCACCTCCGGGATGATGCCCGCGCCGCGCATGAAGCCGACCATGGTGCGAGAGATGTCGTCGTCGCCGACGGCCGTGAGGTAGGCAACGTCATACTCCGAGGACAGCAGCCTTCGCGCATACCAGGCGGTATTGAAGGTGTCGCCTGCAAATCCCATCGCGTAGCTGCCGCCGCCGTCGGGCGCCATCTCGATCATGCATTCGCCGATGGCCAGGAAGCAGGTCACGTCTCGGGCTCCTCGAAATAGTCGGCGTGGTCGGCGCGGATCTGGGCGATGATGCCGGCGATACGCGAAAGGTGCCGGCGCATCCAGTCCACCGCCTCGGCCTTGTCCCCTCGTCGCAGCGCCCCGACGATGTGCCGGTGGTCGTCGAGCGCGCTCTCCGCACCGAAGGACAGCGACAGATAGCGGACACGGTCCATGTGCGCCTTGTTCTCGCGGATCAGGGCCCACGCGTACTCATGACCGGAGATGCGGCAGAGCAGGCGGTGAAAGTCGTCGTCGAGGGCGTGGAAGTGCAGCTTCTCTCCGGCGCCCACCGCCGCCGCCTGCGTGGTCAGCAGGGCGTCGATCTCGATGAAATCCGCCGCGGTGATGCGGTCGATCGCGATCGCGGTCGTCTCCACCTCCAGCGCGGTGCGGATGAAGCGCGCCTGATGCACCGCATCCTCGGAGATTCGGGTCACGGTCGTCGCCCGCTGCGGCCGGATCAGCAGGAAGCCGAGCTGCGACAGGCGATAGAACGCATCGCGCACCGGCTGGCGCGAGACGCCCATCTGCCGTGCGACGTCGGCCTCCGACAGCCGCGCGCCGGGCGGCAGCGCAAGGGCGACGATGCGATTGTAGAGTTCGTCGAACACGATGTCCGCGGTGGAGGCGGGACGCAGGCTCTCGATCGATGTGAGGCGGCCTTCAGGCACGACGCTCCCCGCTTCGAGTTGACGGCTCTGATATGCTAGCATATTAGAAGGCCGAGATTTGTGAAGCCCAGAGTTTCACCGGGGTGCGGAGGTACGATGGCGCTGCTCGATCCGGACCGCCTGTTTCCGACGGAAAGTCGGACGCGCGACCTGGCGCGGGCGCTCTACGAGCCGGTGGCCGACCTCCCGATCATCAGCCCCCACGGACACACGGACCCGCGCTGGTTCGCCGAGGACGAGCGGTTTCCGGATCCAGCAAGGCTTTTCGTCGTGCCCGACCACTATGTCTTCCGGATGCTCTGCTCGCAGGGCATTCCGCTCGAGGCGCTGGGTATCCCACGCGTCGACGGCGGAGAGACAGAGACCGACGGACGAACGATCTGGCGGCGCTTTGCCGAGAACTACCACCTCTTCCGCGGCACGCCGTCGGCGATGTGGCTCGACCATTCGTTCCAGCACGTCTTCGGCCTTGACCGCCCGCTGTCGGCCCAGACGGCGGACCACTACTACGACCACATCGACGAGTGCCTCGGCCGGCCCGAGTTCCGTCCGCGGGCGCTCTTCGAACGCTTCGGGATCGAGGCCATCGCCACGACGGAAAGCGCGCTCGACGACCTTCGTTGGCACCGCATGATCCGAGAGTCGGGCTGGGGCGGCAGGGTCGTCACGGCCTATCGTCCCGACGCCGTCGTCGACCCTGAGTTCGAGGGCTTCGCTGAAAACGTCGCCCGGCTTGGCGAGATCACCGGTTGCGACACGTCCACCTGGTCGGGCTATCTCGATGCCCACCGCCAGCGCCGCGCGTACTTCAAGGAGTTCGGCGCGACGAGTTCGGACCACGGTCATTTCACCGCGCGCACCGAGGACCTGCCGCAGGACGCCGCGGCCGCACTCTACGGTAAGGCGCTGCAGGGCCGCTGCACGGCCGCGGAGGCGGACGCCTTCCGCGGCCACATGCTGACCGAGATGGCGCGGATGAGCCTCGACGACGGACTGGTCCTGCAGATCCATCCCGGTTCGTTCCGTAACCACTCGCGGAGGATCGCCGCGACGTTCGGGCGCGACAAGGGCTTCGACATCCCGACGCGCACCGACTACGTGCGGGCGCTCAAGCCGCTGCTCGACGCCGTCGGGATGGAGCCGGGGCTGACGATCATCGCCTTCACGCTGGACGAGACGTCCTACGGCCGCGAGCTGGCGCCTCTGGCCGGCGTCTACCCGGCGCTGAAGCTCGGTCCGCCCTGGTGGTTCTTCGACAGCCCCGAGGGCATCCGTCGCTTCCGCGAGGCGACGACCGAGACCTGCGGCTTCTACAACACCGTCGGGTTCAACGACGATACCCGTGCCTTTTGCTCGATCCCAGCCCGCCACGACGTCGCGCGGCGGTCGGACTGCGCCTACCTCGCCACGCTGGTCGCCACTGGGCGGCTGCGCGAAAACGAGGCTCACGAGGTCGCCCACGACCTCAGCTACCGGCTGGCCAAGGAGGCCTACCGGCTCTGACACCAAAGGGGAGGAATGACATGAAACTGACAGGAACCTTCGCCGCGCTGATGGCCGGCACCATGATCGCGGGCGCCGCCGCCGCGCAGGACTGCGAGGTCGACGCTGCGCTCGTCCGATACCCACCCGGAGGGCTACCCGACCGTCGCCGCGGTCGAGCACATGGGCGAGCTGATCCAGGAACGCACCGACGGGCGAATCTGCGTCGAGGTCTTCCACTCCGCCCAGCTGGGTGAGGAGAAGGACACGATCGAGCAGACGCGCTTCGGCGTGATCGACATGAACCGCGTCAGCCTCGGCCCGTTCAACAACCTCGTCGAGGAAACCAAGGTGGTCTCGCTGCCCTACATCTTCCGCTCGACCGACCACATGCACAAGGTGATGGATGGCGAGATCGGGGAGGAGATCCTTGCTGCGTTCGAGCCGCACGACCTTGTCGGCCTGGCGTTCTACGACGGCGGCTCTCGGTCGTTCTACAATTCGGAAAAGCCGATCACCTCGATCGACGACATCCAGGGCATGAAGTTCCGCGTCATGCAGTCGGACGTCTTCGTCGACATGGTCGACGCGCTGGGGGGCAATGCCACCCCGATGCCCTACGGCGAGGTCTATTCCGGCATCCAGACCGGCGTCATCGACGGGGCCGAGAACAACTGGCCCTCGTTCGAGAGCTCCGGCCATTTCGAGGTCGCGCCCTACTACACGCTCGACGAGCACCTGATCGTGCCCAGAGGTCCTGGTGATGTCGAAGGCGAGCTGGGACAAGCTCTCGGCCGAGGATCAGGAGATCGTCCGCGAGGCGGCGAAGGAGAGCGTTCCCTACATGCGCGAGCTCTGGCAGGAGCGTGAGGCCGCATCCGAGCAGCAGGTGCTGGACGCCGGCGTCGAGGTCATCCGCGACATCGACAAGCAGCCCTTCATCGACGCGATGGGCCCGGTCTACGACAAGCACGTGACGAGCGAGAACTTGCGCGATCTCGTCTCGCGCATCCAGGCCGTCGAGTAACCGGCTCTCGGGCCGTCGCAGGCGCGGCGGCCCGGTCCTTGGAGGGACAGCCTTGCAGGACTTCATGAAATCCCTCGCGCTGACGCTGGCCGTCGTGTCGCGCATCGCGCTCTGGCTGTCGGCGATCGGCCTTGTGCTGATGACCGCCTTCATCGCCTGGCAGGTCTTCGGCCGCTTCGTGCTGAACGACACCCCGACCTGGACGGAGTCGCTGTCGGTGCAGCTGATGGGCTGGTTCATCTTCCTCGGCGCCGCGGTCGGCATCCGGGAAGGCTATCACCTCAGCTTCGATGTGATGCTCTACGTCCTGCCGGAGCGGGCGAAGCTCTGGCTGCACACCGTCTCCGACATCGTGGTCACCGCCTTCGCGATGGGCATGGCGATCTACGGCCTGCAGCTTTGCATCGGCACCTGGGGCGCGACGATCCCGAACCTCGGGCTGCCGGGCGGGTTCGACTACATGTCGATCATCGGCGGCGGCATCCTGATGACGATCTTCTCGCTCGAGCGGGTCGCGCGGCGGCTCGCGGGTCTGCCGACGGCGCGGTTCGGCGAGACCGAACTGACGGCGGACTGAGATGGAGCTCTGGGTCCTCTTCGGTACTTTCACGGTCCTGCTGCTGATCGGCACGCCCGTGGCCTTCTGCCTCGGCGTGTCGTCCTTCGCGACGGTCGCCTACATCGGCCTGCCGCCGCTCATCGTGTTCCAGCGCCTGAACTCCGGCGTCTCGGTCTTCGCGCTGATGGCGATCCCGTTCTTCATCTACGCGGGCGAGCTGATGGTGCGCGGCGACATCGCGCGACGATTGGTGGCGCTCGCCGGGGCGGCGGTCGGCCACCTGCGCGGCGGGCTGGGGCAGGTGAACATCGCGGCCTCCGTCCTCTTCGGCGGCATCTCCGGCTCCGCCGCGGCCGATGCCAGCGCCATCGGTGGCCTGATGATCCCGCAGATGCAGGCGCGCGGCTACGGCACCGACTACGCCGTCAACATCACCGTCGTCTCGTCGATCATCGCGCTGATGCTGCCGCCCTCGCACAACCTCATCATCTACTCGATCTCGGCGGGCGGGCGGATCTCCATCGCCGATCTCTTCACCGCCGGCATCATTCCGGGCCTGATCCTGGCGCTCTCGCTGATGCTCGCGGCCTATATCGTCGCGCGCCGCCGCGGCTACGACACCGAACCCTTCCCGGGCGCGCGCGCCATCGTCGGCCTGCTGATCACCGCCATGCCGGGGCTGATCCTGATCGCGATCATCTTCTTCGGCGTCCGCTCCGGCATCTTCACCGCGTCGGAGAGCTCGTGCATCGCCGTCGTCTACGCGCTGTTCGTTACCCTTCTCGTCTACCGGACGCTGAGCTGGGAGGGGTTCGTAGCAGCGACGCTCGGCGCCGTCCGCACGACCTCGATGGTGCTGCTCGTCATCGGCTCGGCGGCGGCGTTCGGCTGGCTGCTCGCCTACCTGCGCGTGCCGGCCTCGCTGGTGGCGTTCATGCAGGGGGTATCGGACAACCCGATCGTGATCCTGCTTCTGATCAACGTGCTCCTGCTGTTCCTCGGCACGTTCATGGACATGAGCCCGCTCATCGTCATCACCACGCCGATCTTCCTGCCGGTGGCGCAGGCCTTCGGCGTCGACCCGGTTCACTTCGGGATCATCCTGATCCTGAACCTCGGGATCGGCCTCTGCACCCCGCCGGTGGGGGCGGTCCTCTTCGTCGGCTGCGCCGTGGGCAAGCTGCCGGTCTGGACCGCCGTCCGCACGATCTGGCCGTTCTACGCCGCGGCGGTCTTCACGCTGATCCTCGTGACCTACATCCCGGCGCTGTCGCTCTGGCTGCCCGCCCTGTTCCGCTAGGAGGCCCAATGGACCACGTTCGGTCGTTTCCGGAAGCGCACCCAACCCCCGGCGTCACGCGCAAGGTCCTTGCCGAAGGCGCGGAGCTGATGGTCGTCTCGTTCGCCTTCGAGGCGGGGGCCGAGGGCAAGCTCCACAGCCACCCCCACGTCCAGTCCACCTATGTCGCGAGCGGCCGCTTCCGCTTCACCATCGCGGGCGACACCTTCGAGGTTGGCCCCGGCGACAGCTTCGTCATCCCCGGAGGCGCCGAGCACGGCTGCAACTGCCTCGCCGCCGGCCAGCTGATCGACACCTTCACGCCACGCCGCGACGATTTCCTCTGAAAGGAGCCACATGACCCAGGTCGAGACCCGACACGCCATCGATCCCGCCACCGCTATCACCCTCGGCACCGAAGGCCTGCGCCAGCACTTCCACGTGGGCGATCTCTTCAAGCCGGGCGAAATCAAGCTGGTCTACAGCCACTATGACCGCATGATCCTCGGAAGCGCGGTGCCGGATGACGGCACTCTGACGCTCGACCACGTTTCCGAGACCGGCACCGCCACGATCCTCGATCGGCGCGAGATGGGCATCCTGAACATCGGCGAGGCGGGCACCGTGACGGTCGGCGGCGAAAGCCATGAGATGGCGCGCGGCGACGTCCTCTACATCGGCATGGGCGCCGGGCCGGTCGAGTTCTCCGGCGCCGGCCGCTTCTACGTCCTGTCCGCCCCCGCGCACAGGACCTGCCCGACGCGCCTCATCAAGATCGGTGACGCCCGCCGGGTCGAGCTCGGCTCGAAGGAAGAGGCGAACGAGCGCGTGATCCTGCAGTTCCTGCATCCCGAGGTGGCGGAGTCCTGCCAGCTGCTGATGGGCTACACCCAGTTCGCGCCGGGCTCGGTCTGGAACACCATGCCCGCCCACCTGCACGACCGTCGGATGGAGGCATACCTCTACTTCGAGCTCGACGACGCCGCCCGCGTCTTCCACCTGATGGGCCAGCCCTCCGACACCCGCCACATCGTGATGAAGAACGAGGAGGTGGTGATCTCGCCGCCCTGGTCGATCCACGCCGGGGCAGGGACGGGAAATTATACCTTCTGCTGGGCGATGGCCGGAGACAATATCGACTTCACCGACATGGACATGGTGCCGATGGAGGCGCTGCGATGACCGATCCCTTCCGCCTCGACGGCAAGCGCGCCCTGGTGACGGGCGCCAACACCGGCATCGGCCAGGCAATCGCCATAGGCCTCGGCCGCGCGGGGGCCAAGGTTCTGGCGGCAGGCCGCCGCTCCTGCGACGAGACGGTCGCCGCGATCGAGGAGGCGGGCGGCAGCGGCCGTTCCGTCCATCTCGACCTCGCCGATCCGATGGCGGGCGACGCGTTGGTCGAGGCCGAGGGGCCGCTCGACATCCTCGTCAACAATGCCGGCATCATCCGCCGCGCCGACTCCGTCGACTTTTCCGAGGCCGACTGGGACGACGTCATCGACGTCAATCTCAAGGCGGTCTTCTTCCTGTGCCAGGCCTTTGGCAAGGCGGCGATCGCGAGCGGCAGGGGCGGCAAGATCGTCAACGTCGCCTCGCTGCTGTCGTTCCAGGGCGGCATCCGTGTGCCGTCCTATACCGCGTCGAAGCACGGCGTCGCCGGGCTGACCCGATTGCTCGCCAACGAATGGGCGGGCAAGGGTATCAACGTGAACGCGATCGCTCCGGGCTACATCGTCACGAACAACACGGCCGCCCTTAGGGAAGACCCAGACCGCAGCGCCGAGCTGCTGTCCCGCATCCCGGCGGGTCGCTTCGGCGAGGCGGACGAGATCGCGGGCGCGGCGGTCTACCTCTCGTCGCCCGCGGCAAGCTACGTGAACGGCGCGATCCTCAGCGTCGACGGGGGCTGGCTTGCACGCTGATTCATCTCTTGCCCGAGCTTTATCCGGTAGGAAACTGTTACGGATTAGAAAATTCCGCATCTTTGAACTTGCCTCTGCCGATGCCTGATAGCCCCCGCCTCCATCGCTCCGACGCCCCGCGGCCCGGGGTCGGGATCGTCCATCTCGGTCTCGGCGCCTTCTTCCGGGCGTTCGGCGCGATCTACGTGGCCGAGGCGATGGAGGCCGGGGGCGGGGACTGGGGCATCGTCGGCGTCAGCCTCAGGCACCCCGATCAGCGCGACAGGCTGAGACCGCAGGGCTACGCCTACACCGCGGTCGAGCTCGGCCCGGAAGGTGAGACACCGGGGGTCGTCGAGGTCGTGCAGGACGTCCTGGTGGCTCCCGAGGATCCTGTAGCGGTGCTTGACCGCCTGGCCGACCCGTCGGTGCGGATCGTGACGCTGACCGTGACCGAGAAGGGCTACTGCCACAATCCGGCCACCGGGCGGCTGAACCGCGACCATCCAGACATCCTCCACGACATCGCTGCGCCGGCCGCGCCGCGCTCCGCACCCGGCTTCATCGTGCGCGCGCTCGCCCTCCGGAGAGCCGCCGGGATGCGCCCGTTCACCGTGCTCTGCTGCGACAACCTGCCGGAGAACGGGCCGATGGTGCGCGGGGTCGTTCTGGACCTCGCGCGGCTGATCGACGCCGATCTCGCCGCGTGGATCGAGGCCGAGTGCCGCTTTCCCGCGACGATGGTCGACCGGATCGTGCCGGCGACCACCGAAGCGGATCTCGACCGCGTCGAGCGCCTGACGGGCTTCCGCGACGAGTCGCCCGTGCTGCACGAACCGTTCCGGCAGTGGGTCATCGAGGACGCCTTCGTCGATGACGAGCGCCCCGCATTCGAGCGGGTCGGCGTGCAGATGGTCGCCGACGTGACGGCGTTCGAGATGATGAAGCTGCGCTGCCTCAACGGTACGCATTCCTCCCTCGCCTACCTGGGGTATCTCGCGGGACACGCGACGATCGCCGAGACCGTGGCCGATGCCCCGTTCGTCGACTTCGTGCGCTACCTGTGGAAGGAAGAGATCCTCCCGACCCTCGATCAGCCTGAAGGCGAGGACCTGCAGGCCTATACCGTCTCGCTCCTGGAGCGCTACCGGAACCCCGGGATCCGACACAGGACGTGGCAGATCGCGATGGACGGCAGCCAGAAGCTGCCGCAGCGCATCCTTGGCACCCTTTCCGACAACCTGGACGCGGGGCGGCCCATCGCGGGGCTGTCCCTGGCTGTCGCCGCGTGGATGCGCTATGTCGGCGGCGTGGACGAGGCAGGCGGACCGATTGACGTGAGGGACCCGCTGGCCGACAGGCTCAAGTCGCTTTCCGACGGTGCAGGCACGGCCGAGGCAAAGGTCGACGCGCTGCTGTCGGTCGACGAGGTCTTCTCTGAGAACCTGAGGTCGTCGGATGCGTTCAGGGCGGCGGTGGTGCACGCCTACGCTGGCCTGGCTTCGGATGGCGCCCGCCGAATGGTGGCACGAACCGCATGACCATGGGATGGTGCGACCCCCGACTGTGCAGCTACTGGTGGCTGGGTCCGGACCAGCTAGAATCGAAGGTGTGAGATGCCCGACCCCCTGATCCTCCACGAAAAGGACAACGTGGCGATCCTGACCGAGAAGGTCTCTGCGGGCGAGACGCCGCTTGGCCGGGGCGCTGCCCTTGGAGGACCGGTCCAGCCCGGTCACAAGCTTGCCCTCTCGGACATCGCGACCGGCGCGCCGATCTACAAGTTCGGTCAGATCATCGGCTATGCGACGCAGCCCATTTCCGAGGGGGCGCACGTGCACTCGCACAACTGCTCCATCGGCGAGCACGACCAGGACTATCAGGTCGGCGTCGACTTGGACGCGGCGCAGGCGGCGATCCCGCAGATCGAGCCGCGGACCTTTCAGGGCTACCGGCGCGCCGGCGGCAAGGCGGCGACGCGCAACTACATCGCCCTCTGCGCGACGGTCAATTGCTCCGCCACGGTGATCCGCAGGGCCGCGGACACCGTGATGCAGTCGGGCATCCTGCGCGACTATCCGGACGTCGACGGTGTCGTGGCCTTCGCGCACGGTACGGGCTGCGGCATGGCGTCGGAAGGGCCGGGGTGGGAGAATCTGCAGCGCGTCCTCTGGGGCCACGCCACGCATCCGAACGTCGGCGCGGCGATCTTCGTCGGACTCGGCTGCGAGGTGATGCAGATCGCGCGGATGAAACAGCTCTTCGGTACCGACGGGTCGGAGCGGTTTCACGGTCTGACGATCCAGGACACCGGCGGCACTACGGCGACGATCGAGCGGATCGTGGCCAGCGTCCGCGAGCTGCTGCCCGAGGTGAACCGCGTCCGTCGCGAGGCCATCCCGGTGTCGGAGCTGAAGGTCGCGCTGCAATGCGGCGGGTCCGACGGATTTTCCGGCATCACGGCGAACCCCGCCTTGGGTAAGGCTACGGACCTTCTCGTCGGGCTCGGCGGCACCGGGGTGCTGGCGGAGACGCCGGAGATCTACGGGGCGGAGCAGCTGCTTCTTCGACGCGCCGCGAACCAGAAGGTCGCCGACAAGCTCATCTCCCGCATTCGCTGGTGGGAGGAGTATACGGCAATGAACGGCGGCTCGATGGACAACAACCCGTCGCCCGGCAACAAGCAGGGCGGGCTGACGACGATACTCGAGAAGTCGCTCGGCGCCGCGGCAAAGGGTGGCTCGACGCCGCTGACGGACGTCCTGGCCTACGGCGAAGTGGGCACGAGTCCGGGCTTCGTCTTCATGGATACGCCGGGGTACGACCCGGTTTCAGTTACCGGCCAGATCGCGGGGGGCTGCCAGGTCGTGGTCTTCACCACCGGTCGCGGGTCGGCGTTCGGATCGAAGCCGGCGCCGACGATCAAGGTCGCGACCAGCGATCGGCTCTATGCCGCGATGCCCGACGACATGGACATCAACTGCGGGGACATCGTCTCGGGCGGGGTGTCTCTGGCGGACAAGGGACAGGAGATCCTCGAGGCGATCCTGCGCACGGCCTCGGGCGAGCGGACGAAGAGCGAGGCGCTGGGACTGGGCGACAACGAATTCGTGCCTTGGCAGGTCGGCTGCGTGATGTGAGATGGTGTAGGTGTCGGTTGAAGACACTCCGCTAAGGTTCTGAAATTCTTAAGTGTCTGCGATTAGATGCCGCTTAGGTAGGATTGCGGGCAGGGAGCGTGAGAGCGCTTGCGGCGGTTCGCAGGGCCCTGTGCCGGCCTCAGCATCGCCTGGCGAACACCTGCACCCAGTATCGCGTCCCGTCATCGGTATCGGCGTAGGCAGCGCCCTGATGCGTGGTCTGCGGCAGAAGCATGTTGCTGCGATGCGCTGGCGACGAGAGCCATCCGGCAGTGACGGACGCGGCACCAGGCTGCCGCGCGGCAAGATTCTCCGCGGCGAGGCAGGCGTTGTAGCCGCGCGCCTCGATCCGGTCCTTGACCGTTGCGTTTCCTTGCGAGCGGTGCGTCAGTTGGCCGACAGAGGCGACGTATCTTGCCTGCGATACGGCGGCGCTGGTGAGGGCAGGCGAGGAGGCAAGCTGAGGGAGCCCGCGCTCGGATCGTGCGCCATTGACGAGCCGCTCGACCTGGGGCGAGCCCGCGGCCGACACGACCGCGCCGGTCGAGATCCGCGGCGCATCGGTGGTCGCGCAGGCCGCGGACCACAACAGTCCGGTCGCTGCAATCAGCACGCGAGTTCCAGGCATTGCGCTCCTCCGTTGAGGGCGCAACGCCTGGTGACGCGTCAGAGGTCCATCAGAAGGCGGCGCGGATCCTCGAGCGCTTCCTTGACGCGGACGAGGAAGGTGACCGCGCCCTTGCCGTCGACGATGCGGTGGTCGTAGCTGAGCGCGAGGTACATCATCGGGCGCGCCACGATCTGACCCTTCACGACCATTGGCCGCTCCTGGATCTTGTGCATGCCAAGGATGCCCGATTGCGGCGGGTTCAGGATCGGCGAGGACATCAGCGAGCCGTAGACGCCGCCGTTCGAGATGGTGAAGGTGCCGCCTTGCATATCGGCCATCGAGAGCTTGCCGTCGCGGGCCTTCTTGCCGAGGCCATTTATCGTTTTCTCGATCTCGGCGAAGCCCATGCGGTCGGCATCGCGCACGACCGGCACAACGAGGCCCGTGGGTGTGCCGACGGCGATCCCCATGTGCACGAAGTTCTTGTAGACGACCTCCGTCCCGTCGATCTCGGCATTGACCTCTGGCACTTCCTTGAGCGCGTGGCAGCAGGCCTTCGTAAAGAATGACATGAAGCCAAGCTTGACGCCGTGCTTCTTCTCGAAGAGCTCCTTGTACTCGTTGCGCAGCTCCATCACGCCGGTCATGTCCACTTCGTTGTAAGTGGTCAGCATCGCGGCGGTGTTCTGCGCGTCCTTGAGGCGGCGGGCGATGGTCTGGCGCAGGCGGGTCATCTTGACCCGCTCCTCGCGGTCGGCGTCCTCGGCGGGCGAGGGGGCACGCTTTGGTGCCTCGGCCTTCGGCGCCTCGGCCTTGGGGCCACCTTCCAGCGCTTTCAGCACGTCCTCCTTCATCACGCGACCCTCGCGACCCGTGGCCTGCACGTCGTCGCGGCTGAGGTTCTTCTCGGCCATGAGCTTCTTCGCGGACGGCGCGTCCTCGATATCCTTGCCACCCGCCGGAGCCGTCTCCTTCTGGCCGACCGGGGCGGGAGCTTCCTCCTGGGCGGTGGACGCGGCCGGCGCGCCCTCGCCTGACGACATCACGGCCAGCTTGCCGCCGGCCTCGACCGTCGATCCTTCGTCGGCGAGGATCTCGCTCAGGGTGCCGGCTTGCGGTGCGGGAACCTCGACGGACACCTTGTCGGTCTCGAGCTCGCACAGCATCTCGTCCTGCGCGACGGTGTCGCCGACCTTCTTGAACCAGGTCGAGACCGTCGCCTCCGTCACGCTCTCGCCGAGGGCGGGGACCATGACGTCGATGCTGCCGCCGTCAGCCTTCGGCTTCTTGGCGTCCCCTTTCGACTTTCCGGGTTCGGCGTCCTTTTTCGCCTTGCCGGCGTCGGCCTTCTGCACCGGCTCCTCCTTGCTCTGGCGCGGACGGACCTCGGCCGAGCCGGCCTGGCCTTCCTCGGCGATCGTCGCGAGCAGGGCGTCTACCTCGACGGTCTGCCCCTCGTCGGCGAGGATTTCGCCGAGTTCACCCGCCGCGGGCGACGGCACCTCGACGGTGACCTTGTCGGTTTCGAGCTCGCAGAGCATCTCGTCCTGCTCCACGCGCTCTCCGGGCTTCTTGAACCAGCTTGCCACGGTCGCCTCGGTGACGCTCTCGCCGAGAGTGGGGACGCGGACTTCGATGCTCATTGGACTATCCCTCGATGGTGAGCGCTTCGCGGACGAGTGCCTCTTGCTGTGCCTTGTGCTCGCGTGCAAGCCCTGTCGCCGGCGAGGCGCTGGCCTGACGTCCCACATACACGGGACGCGTGTGCTTTGCACCGATCCGGGTCAGGACCCATTCCAGGTTCGGCTCCATGAAGGACCAGCCGCCCTGGTTCTTGGGCTCCTCCTGGCACCAGACGATGTCGGCGTTCGGGAAACGCTCGAGTTCCTTGACCAGCGCAAGGGCGGGGAACGGATAGAACTGCTCGACGCGCATCAGGTAGATGTCCTCGAGCCCCTCCTTGTCCCGCCCCTCGAGCAGGTCGTAGTAGACCCGGCCGGAGCACATCACGACGCGCCTGATCTTGTCGTCGGAGGCGAGCTTGACCTTCGCGTGGCCAGTCTCGGCATCGTCCCAGAGGATACGGTGGAAGGACGAGCCGGTGATGAAATCCTTCATCTCGCTGACCGCAAGCTTGTGCCGAAGCAGATCCTTGGGCGTCATCAGGACGAGCGGCTTGCGGAAGTCGCGGTGCAGCTGCCGGCGCAGGATGTGGAAGTAGTTCGCCGGGGTCGAGCAGTTGGCGACGATCCAGTTGTCCTCGGCGCATTGCTGCAGGAATCGCTCGAGCCGGGCCGAGGAGTGCTCCGGCCCCTGACCCATGTAGCCGTGCGGCAGGAGCATCACGAGGCCCGACATGCGCAGCCACTTTCGCTCCCCCGAAGAGATGAACTGGTCGAACATGATCTGCGCGCCGTTGGCGAAGTCGCCGAACTGCGCCTCCCACATCACCAGGGCGTTCGGCTCGGCGAGCGAGTAGCCGTACTCGAAGCCGAGGACAGCATATTCCGACAGCATGGAGTCGATGACGTCGTAGTTGGCCTGGCCCTCGCGGATGTGGTTCAGGGGGTAGTGCCGCTCCTCCGTCTTCTGGTCGATGAAGGCGGAGTGGCGCTGGCTGAACGTGCCGCGGGTCGAGTCCTGGCCCGCGAGACGGACCGGATAGCCCTCGAGCAGCAGCGAGCCGAACGCGAGTGCCTCGGCCGTGGCCCAGTCGAAGCCCCGGCCGCTCTCGAACATCTCCTTCTTCGAGTTCGAGCAGCCTGCCGATCGTGCGGTGCAGGTTGAAGCCCTCCGGCGCACTCGTCAGCGCCCTGCCGATCTCCCTGAAGGTCTCCTCCTCGATGGCGGTCTTGCCGCGCTGGTACTCCTTGCCTTCGCGGTCGAGGTGCGACCAGCGCCCGTCGAGCCAGTCCGCCTTGTTCGGCCGGTATTCCTTGCCGGCCTCGAATTCCTCGCCGAGGTGGGTCTGGAAGGCGGACTTCATCTCCTCGATGTCGCCCTCGGGAACGAGCCCTTCCTCCACCAGCCGTTGCGAATACTTCTGCAGCGTCGTCTCCTGCGTCTTGATGCGCGAGTACATGTCGGGCTGCGTGAACATCGGCTCGTCGCCCTCGTTGTGGCCGAAGCGTCGGTAGCAGAACATGTCGATGACGACGTCCTTGTGGAACTTCTGCCGGAACTCGGTCGCGACCTTGGCGGCGTGCACCACCGCCTCAGGATCGTCGCCGTTGACGTGGAAGATCGGTGCTTCGACCATGAGCGCGATGTCGGTGGGATAGGGCGAGGAGCGCGAGTACTTTGGCGCCGTCGTGAACCCGATCTGGTTGTTCACGACGATATGAATGGTGCCGCCGGTGCGATGGCCGACGAGGCCGGAGAGACCGAAGCATTCCGCGACGACGCCCTGGCCGGCGAACGCCGCGTCGCCGTGCAGAAGGATCGGCAGCACCGAGGTGCGGTCGGTATCGCTTCGTTGCGCCTGCTTGGCGCGGGCCTTGCCCAGGACCACCGGGTTCACCGCCTCGAGATGGCTGGGATTTGCGGTCAGCGACAGGTGCACGCTGTTGCCGTCGAACTCGCGGTCCGACGACGTGCCGAGGTGGTACTTGACGTCGCCCGACCCCTCCACGTCCTCTGGCTTGAAGGAGCCGCCCTGGAATTCGCTGAAGATCGCCCGGTAGGGCTTGGCCATCACGTTGGCGAGCACGCTGAGGCGGCCGCGGTGCGGCATGCCGATCACGATCTCCTTCACGCCGAGGGCGCCGCCGCGCTTGACGATCTGCTCCATGGCGGGAACGAGCGCCTCGCCGCCGTCGAGGCCGAAACGCTTGGTGCCCATGTACTTAACGTGAAGGAACTTCTCGAAGCCCTCGGCTTCGACCAGCTTGTTGAGGATCGCGCGCCGGCCCTGCTTGGTGAAGCTGACCTCCTTGCCGTAGCCTTCGATCCGTTCCTTGAGCCATGCCGCCTGCTCGGGGTCGGAGATGTGCATGTACTGAAGCGCGAAGGTGCCGCAGTAGGTGCGCCGGACGATCGACAGGATCTCGCGCAGCGTGGCCGTTTCGAGGCCGAGCACCTTGTCGATGAAGATCGGCCGGTCCATGTCGGCCTCGGTGAAGCCGTAGGACCGTGGATCGAGTTCGGGGTGCTGATTGTGCTCGCGCATCCCGAGTGGGTCGAGGTCGGCAACGAGGTGGCCGCGGATGCGGTGCGCGCGGATGATCATCAGCGCGCGGATAGAGTCGAGCACCGCGCGCTTGACCTGGTCGTCAGTGACCTGCGCCGCCGTCTCGGCCGCCTTCTTGCGGATCGCTGTGTCGGCCTTGGCCGCCGTTTCCGCCCATTCGCCCGTGAGCGCCGCAGTCAACTCGTCGTTCGGCGCCGGCGGCCAGTCGGCGCGGGCCCATGACGGTCCCTGCGCCTCGGCCTTCGCCGCACCATCGTCGTCTTGGAGCTGGCGGAAGAACTCCCTCCACCCTTCATCGACCGAAGAAGGATCGTCGGCGTGGCGTGCGTGAAGCTGCTCGATGTAGTGCGCGTTCTGCCCCTGCAGGAAGGACGACGCGCGAAAGATGTCGTTCGGCGATTGCTCGGTCATTCAGGTCACCTCGGCGGGTGGGAGTCCGTATCTGATTAAGTTCGGGGTCGGAGGGCCGCGTCAGCCACCAGAGGACCAGAAGCGGCGATATCATGAAGACGATGCCGGCGAAGACTAGCACGATCATGGAGGCATCCTGCACCGTTCCTTCGGGGATGCCCATGGCGAAGGCGCCGAAGGTGCCGATCCCGACCATCACGATGAGGGGATAGATCAGGTGGAGCCCGGAACGCCCGCTGTCGTGCATGCGCCGCCAGCCCGCTGCAAGCCAGGGAAGCAGGGTGACGAGGCCCACCAGGGGTGCGAGGACCGCGCCGTCCGGGCCGAACAAGGCGGCGTCGACTGTGCCTGCGGCCGACTGGACGAGGAAGACGAAGAGCACGAACCACCAGTATTCGGCGCGCGATGCACGGCCCGGAGAAGGTCGCGAACTTGGCGAAGCAAGTGCGGATCGCTGTGCCGAAGGTCATCCGGCGGGGTTCCTGCGGCCGCGTCCACGCGCCGGTCCTCGGGTGCGCTCGTTCATGGCTGGGCATTGTCGTGTCAGGCATCCGTCCTGATCATTCGGCACCGCGCGCGGCCGCATCGGTTCCCTTCCCACGGCGTCGAAGCGGCGCTTTCCGGCCGCCTCGACGTTGGCATCGGCCTGTTCTTCAAGCGCGCCAGCGTCCGGCGCACCTGCGGCGGGCCGAGGGACGCGGCGCCGCTGCAGGATGGCGGCTCGGGCGCACGGTCGCGGCTACCCGATCGCCTTCAGGACCGCCTCGCCGAGACCTGCGGGGCTGTCGGCGACGACGATGCCGGCGGATTTCATCGCCTCGATCTTCGAGTCCGCGTCGCCCTTGCCGCCGGCCACGATCGCCCCGGCATGGCCCATGCGGCGGCCCTTGGGCGCGGTGCGTCCGGCGATGAAGCCCGCGACCGGCTTCTTGCGCCCGCGCTTGGCCTCGTCGGCGAGGAACTGCGCCGCCTCTTCCTCGGCAGTGCCGCCGATCTCGCCGATCATGATGATCGACTCTCGGTCTCGTCGTCGGCGAGGAACCATTCGAGGACGTCGATATGCTCAGTCCCCTTGATCGGATCGCCGCCGATGCCGACGCAGGTGGACTGGCCGAGGCCGACGTCGGTGGTCTGCTTGACCGCCTCGTAGGTCAGCGTGCCGGAGCGGGAGACGACGCCGACCGAGCCGCGCTTGTGGATGTGGCCTGGCATGATGCCGATCTTGCACGCGTCGGGCGTGATGACGCCCGGGCAGTTCGGGCCGACGAGCGTCGTCGGGGATCCTTCGAGCGCCCGCTTGACCTTCATCATGTCGAGGACAGGGATCCCTTCGGTGATGCACACGACGAGGGGCAGCCCGGCGTCGATCGCCTCGAGGATCGAGTCGGCGGCGAACGGCGGCGGCACGTAGATCACGCTCGCGTTCGCCCCGGTCTTGGCCACCGCCTCGTGGCAGCTGTCGAAGACCGGCAGGTCGAGATGCGTCTGCCCACCTTTTCCGGGTGTGACACCGCCGACCATCTGCGTGCCGTAGGCGATGGCCTGCTCGGAATGGAAGGTGCCCTGACTGCCGGTGAAGCCTTGGCAGATCACCTTGGTGTCCTTGTCGACGAGTACGGCCATGGCTGTCCCTTGTTTGCATCTTGATCCTGGATAAGACATCGTGACCCTGACGTGCCAGGTCTTCGTCGCGGGGTTCGTGCCGACGTGTCCGTGCTCGACGATCAGCGGAGGCCCGATGGCGTGGCCATGGACTATTCGGGTCTCGCTGCGCACCTTGGCCCCGGGTGTCGCGAAAGAGTTCTGACCGGCGAACGATCGGCGCGATCATCCGCTGCGGCAAGAGGCGTGGTCATCACCATCCAGAGGTCGGTCGTGCCCGGGTCGTCAGCCTCGGCCTCTGCCGGAAACAGAACGCAGCGTTCGAAGTGGTGGTCGAAGCACCAAGGCGACGCCGGAGTCGTTGAGCGCCCCGGTCGAATCCAGCGGTAGCCGAAGCCGGCGCCTTCGAATGCGTCGCGTGGCGCCGTGCGATCTGCGATAATCACCGGATGCATAGGTCGGTGGCAAGCTGGCGTTGATTGCGGCGGCGCGGACGGCGCTTGCCTCCGAAGGAATGCGCAGCGGCCCCACCACTGACGAGGGCCGCTGCGCAAGCGGACGGACTCGGCCGGCATATGAAGAGGGCGGCGCCCTTCGTCAGCCCTTCACCGCCTTGACGATCTTCTCTGCGGCATCGGCGAGATCGTCGGCGGCGATGACGTTGAGGCCGGAGGTCTCGATGATCTCCTTGCCCTTCTCGACGTTCGTGCCTTCCAGCCGGACGACAAGCGGGACCTGCAGGCCCACCTCCTTGACCGCGGCGACGACGCCCTCGGCGATGACGTCGCAGCGCATGATGCCGCCGAAGATGTTGACGAGGATGCCCTTCACGTTCTTGTCCGAGGTGATGATCTTGAACGCCTCGGTCACCTTCTCCTTCGTGGCGCCGCCGCCGACGTCGAGGAAGTTCGCCGGGCTCGGAGCCGTAGAGCTTGATGATGTCCATCGTCGCCATGGCGAGGCCGGCGCCGTTGACCATGCAGCCGATCTCGCCGTCGAGGGCGATGTAGTTCAGGTCGTACTTCGACGCCTGCAACTCCTTGGGGTCCTCTTCGAACTCGTCGCGGAGGCTCGCGATATCCTGCTGGCGGTACATCGCGTTGCCGTCGAAGCCCATCTTGGCGTCGAGGCACTTGAGGTCGCCCTCTTCGGTCACGATCAGCGGATTGATCTCGACCATCTCGGCGTCCTTCTCGACGAAGAGTCTGTAGAGGGTGGCCATCAGCGCGACGCATTGCTTCACCTGCTTGCCCTCGAGCCCGAGCGCGAAGGCGATGCGGCGGCCATGGAACGGCTGGTAGCCGGTGGCGGGGTCGACAGAGAACGAGAGGATCTTCTCCGGCGTCTTCGCGGCCACCTCCTCGATGTCCATGCCGCCCTCGGTCGAGCAGACGAAGGAGATGCGGGAGGTTTGGCGGTCGACGAGGAGCGCCAGGTAGAGCTCGCGCGCTATGGCCGAGCCATCCTCGATGTAGACGCGGCCGACCTGCTTGCCCGATGCGCCGGTCTGGTGCGTGACTAGGCGTGCGGCCGAGCATCTTCTTGGCCTCTTCCGCCGCCTCCTCGACCGACTTGGTGATGCGGACGCCGCCCTTCTCGCCCGCATCGGCCTCGGCGAAATGGCCCTTGCCGCGGCCGCCGGCGTGAATCTGCGCCTTGACCACCCAAATCGGGCCATCCATCTCGCCCGCGGCGGTCTTGGCCTCTTCGGCGCGGGTGACGACGCGGCCGTCGGAGACCGGTGCGCCGTAGGAGCGGAGCAAGACTTTGCCTGGTACTCGTGGATGTTCATGACCTGCGAGCCCTCGTGCCGCTCGATCTTGAGGGGTCTCATGCCACAGCGGCGCGGGATTGAACGGCAAAGTCTCGCGCCGGCGAGCCCGGCACGCGGAGGACGGAGATGCGCCGAGCGTGCGGTGGCGCCCCGCAGCCAGTCGCGGTGGGTCGCCGCCCTGCGGTTCGGCCGAGAGCTGCCGGACGCGGACGCCGCTGGCCAGGATCGAGGTGCCTTCCGAGTTCGGCGAGGGCCCGTCGAGATGCCCGAGGACGTCGCTGCGGCGACGAGCGGCGAGGAGGGGCGACGCCCGTCTCGCGGAAAAGGCGATGCAGCCCGAAGCATGTGCAGGACGCGCGGCGCCGCGTCGGCGATCGGTCAGCGGACGAGGCGTGCAGAGACGTTCATGTAATTGTACTCCGGCGAAGACACCCGAGCCGCGCAGGTCTCTCGACAATCGCCAAGCTCGCGGATGTCGGATGGTCGTCGCCGCCGTGGCCAGAACCCTCGTCGTCGCGTACATCTGAAAATCCGAGAGGCCCAGAGCGGCGCGATCGGTCGAGGACGATGGCCGCCGATGGGTTGCAAAGCGCGGCGGGGCAGCGGCCGATCGTCACTGCCGGCCCGAGCATCGCGTTATTCCGCTTCACGACGTGCGCGGCGGTCATGTCGGACCGATCCGGACGGCGAACACGTCGCTGTGTCCGCAGGCAGGACCGTTCGGCACCGGGTAGATGGTCCGGTCGAACCGTGAGTTGCGCAGCGCCTCGAACTTCGGCCGAGGTAGATGCTGCCTGAAGCCGATGCGTGATCTGCTCAGACGTCGCGCAGCCGAGATGGCGTCGGCGTCAAGAAGTCGGTCTTGCTCGAGCGTCCGGCGCTGACCCGGCGCAGCGATCGCGCAGAGTTCAGGGCGAGCGCGACAAGTAGCTCGCCCGTCGCGGCATAGACGTAGCCCGCGCCGTCGCGGCCGGTCAGGCAAGACCCTCGTCGATGCCCTTGCAGGCCTTCGACAAGACCTTTTACCGAGTCGACCGACTTGCCGAACATCGCCTGCTCCGTCCTTGTTCGAGACTGATCTCGATGACGCGCTCGATCCCGCCGGCACCGATGATGGTCGGGACGCCGACATAGATGCCGTTCAGCCCGTATGCGCCGTCGACCCACGCGGCGCAGGGGAGCACGCGCTTCTGGTCCTTGAGGTAGCTTTCCGCCATCTCGATAGCCGAGGTGGCAGGTGCGTAGTAGGCGGAGCCCGACTTCAGCAGGCCGACGATCTCGGCGCCCTCCGTCGCGGGTGCGCTGGACGATCGCGTCGAGTGTCTTCCTGGCTGGTCCAGCCCATCTTGACGAGGTCCGGCAGCGGAATGCCGGCGATCGTCGAGTAGCGGGCGAGCGGCACCATCGTGTCGCCGTGGCCGCCGAGCACGAAGGCCGAGACGTCCTTCATCGAGACGCCGAACTCGAGCGACAGGAAATGCCGGAAGCGGGCGGAGTTCGAGGACGCCCGCCATGCCCACGACCTTCTCGTGCGGCAGGCCGGAATATTCCCGCAGCGCCCAGACCATCGCATCGAGCGGGTTGGTGATGCAGATGACGAAGGCGTCCGGCGCGTTCGCCTTGATGCCTTCGCCGACGGCTTCATCACCTTGAGGTTGATCCCAAGCAGGTCGTCGCGACTCATTCCCGGCTTGCGCGGGACGCCGGCGGTGACGATGCAGACGTCGGCGCCGGCAATGTCGGCATAGTCGTTCGTGCCGCTGACCGCCGCGTCGAACTTCTCGGCGGGGCCCGACTCGGCGATGTCGAGCGCCTTGCCCTGAGGGATACCCTCGGCAATATCGAAGAGGACGACGTCGCCAAGTTCCTTCAGGGCGGCGAGGTGGGCGAGCGTGCCGCCGATCTGTCCGGCACCGATCAGCGCGATCTTGGGTCTGGCCATTTCTGGAAGCTCCCTATTCCCCCGTTGGGTTTCGGCGGCGAGGCCTAGTCCCATCCCCATCGGCGCGCAAGGCGCGACGCTTTCGCGCCGGCGGTGCTTGCGCTAACGGGGCACTTCGGAGGGACGGAATTGCTCGACACTGGCTTTTACGCGCTGGCGATTCCGGCCGTCATGTTCGCCGGCATCTCCAAGGGCGGCTTCGGCTCTGGCGCGGCGTTCGCGGCGGCAGCGCTGCTCGCCATCGTCGTCGACCCCGGCACGGCGATAGGCGTCATGCTTCCGCTGCTGATGCTTGTCGATCTCGCCGCGCTAAGAGCGTTCTGGCGGAAATGGAGCCTGCGCGACTGCGCGGTTGCTCATCCTGGGCGGCATCCCGGGCGTCGCACTCGGCGCCCTGTTGTGGAGGGTCGCGAACGATGACGTCCTCCGCTTGCTGATCGGCCTGATCTCGCTGAGCTTCGTCGCGTGGCAATCGCCCGTTCGCGTGGGTGGGTCCGCGTCGGGGCCGGCGCCGTCCCGGTCTGGGGCGCGCTGCTCGCCGGGTGCGTCGGCGGCTTCACCAGCTTCGTCAGCCACGCCGGCGGTCCGCCGGTCGCGGTCTACCTGCTGGCGCAGCGGCTCGACAAGACGATGTACCAGGCCACCACGGTGCTGACCTTCTGGGCCATCAACATCGCAAAGGTCCGTGCCCTTACACGTTCCTCGGGATCTTCACGGCGGAGACGCTGAAGGCGGACGCGATCCTTGCGCCTTTCGCGCTTGTTGGGCGCGTGGCTGGGCGTCCTCGCCCACCGTTTCGTCTCGGAGCGTGTGTTCTTCGGCATCACCTATGTCGCGCTGACGCTGACCGGGAGCAAGCTGATCTGGGACGCGTTGAGCTTAGGTCGGCGATCCCGCGGGCAGAAATGGTCCCTCATAGGCCGTGCCCGACGCCATGACGCACGAGGTCGCCGTCGGGCGTGGTCTGCAGGATCGTCCACGTTCCTGACCGCTCTGCCGCGAAGACCTCGAACAGACGGTCGCCTGCAGACAGCATCACCGATCTGCGGGTCTCGCCCCAGCGGTCGGCAAGCTGCTGCAGGGCCGTCGCGCGGGGCGCGCAGTTCGTGCGCTCCTGCGAGAACGCGTGCTGAGCGGTCAGGGCGAGGACCCCGAACCCGAAGGACATGACGATTGCGGTTCGATCCATCTGGAAGCTCCGTGGCTGGGGAAGCGCGGGAAGACGCGCCACGAGATCCGAGCGTGCGCTCGCTGCCGGTAAACGATGCTGAACCCACCGTTCGGTCGGTGTTGCGCCCTTCGCACTTGCAGAAAACAGGCGAACATGGTCCTTCTCGACGCAAGAATGTTGCGGGTGGAGAATCGATGGACGCGCGGCCCTGGCGATCCTTGCTGTACGTTCCGGCCTCCAACGGCCGGGCTGATCGACAAGGCGCGGTCTTTGGCGACCGACGCCATCATCTTCGACCTTGAGGATTCCCTGCCACCGGAGACGAAGGAGAGCGCTCGTGACGGCATCGTCGGCGTTCTGGCCGGCGCCTACGGCCGCCGCGCCAAGCTGGTGAGGGTCAACGGGCTGGACACTCCCTGGGGCACTGCCGACGTCGAGGCGGTCGCCCGGTCCGAAGCGGACGCGATCCTGCTGCCGAAGACTGGGTCGGCGCAGGACGTCGAGACCGTGGCGCGGGTTCTAGACGCCCATGGCTCGAAACGCCGCCATCTGGACGATGATCGAGACGCCGCGCGGGGTCCTGAACGTGGCCGAGATCGCTCGGGCGCCGCGGATGGGCGGCCTCGTCATGGGCACAAACGATCTCGCCAAGGAATTGAAGTGCGCCGAGCGGCCGGACCGGTCCCCGCTCATGACCGCGCTGCAGTCCTGCATCCTGGCGGCCCGCGCCGAGGGACTCGTCTGCATCGATGGGGTCTACAACGCGTACCGCGACGTTGAGGGGCTGCGGCGGGAGTGCCTGCAGGGGCGCGAGCTCGGCATGGACGGAAAGACGGTGATCCACCCCGCCCAGATCGACGTGGCGAACGAGGTCTTCGCGCCCTCGGATGACGAGATTTCACGCGCCCGCGCGCAGATCGAGGCGTACCGGGCGGCGCGCCGCGAAGGACGCGGCGTCGCGGTTCTCGATGGCCGCATCGTCGAGAACATGCACGTCGCCTCAGCCAAAGTCACGCTCGCCCGTGCGGACGCGATACGCGAGATGGCGCCGGCATGATCTGGCTCCTCCTCGGTCTGGCGATCTGGGTGGCCGCCCACATGTTCAAGCGCGTGGCGCCGGCCGCGCGCGCCGCGATGCAGGACAGGATCGGCAATGCTTCGCGCGGCATCTTCGCGGTGCTGCTCGTGCTGTCGGTCGTCCTGATGGTGGTCGGCTACCGCGCCGTCGACTTCGTGCCGGTCTGGCAGCCGCCGGCGTGGACCGTACACGTCAACAACCTTCTGATGCTCGCGGCGGTCGCGCTCTTCGGCCTCGGAAGCTCGAAAAGCCGGTTGCGCGGCACGCTGAGGCATCCGCAGCTTACCGGCTTTTCCCTGTGGTGCATCGCGCACCTGCTGGTGAACGGCGACCTGGCGTCGCTGATTCTCTGGGGCGTGCTTCTGGTGTGGGCGCTGGCGGAGATCCCGCTCATCAACGCGCGGGAGCCGCGGCCGGCGCCGTTCGAGGGCGGCAGTCTCGCAGGCGACATCCGGCTCGGGGTCATCACGCTCGTCGTCTACGCTGTCATCGCGGCGATTCACACCTGGCTCGGATACTGGCCATTCCCGGCATGACGACGCTCTACCGTCTGCTGACCGGCGAGGACACGTCGGCCTTCTGCCACAAGGTCAGCGCGGCGCTGGCGACGGGATGGAAGCTTCACGGGTCGCCGAGCTATGCATGGGACGAAGCCAACGGCGTCATGCGATGCGCGCAGGCCGTGACGAAGGAGGTCGACGCTGCCTACGATCCCGAGATGAAGCTCGGACAGCAGTGAGCCGCGGTCTCTTCTTCGAGGATTATCGCGTCGGCGATGTGATACGGCACGCGGTTCCCCGCACCCTCACCGTCGGGGAGAAGGCACTCTATCACGCGCTCTACCCGGCGCGCCACGCCCTCGGCTCGTCGAACGCTTTCGCGGCCTCCTGCGGTCTCGATCCCCCGCCCCTCGACGAGTGGATCGTGTTCCATACCGTCTTCGGAAAGACCGTGCCGGACATCAGCCTGAACGCGGTCGCCAACCTGGGATATGCCGAGGGACGGTGGCTGGCGCCCGTCTATCCCGGCGACACGTTGCGATCGGAATCCGAGGTGATCGGGCTCAAGCAGACATCCTCCGGCGACAAGGGGATCGTCTGGGTCCGTACGACTGGCCTGAACCAACGCGACGAGCGGTCTTGTCCTACGTGCGATGGGTGATGGTGCGCCGCAATGCGGCGGGTGACGCGCCCGAGGCGGTCTCTCCGCGACTGGTGGACTCGGTCTCCGCAGGCGATCTGGTTGCGCCTTCCGGGCTGGACTTTCGCGAACTGGGACTTCTCACTGGCCGGTGGGAATCGACGCTGGGGCGACTACGAGGTCGGCGAGATCATCGACCACGCCGACGCGGTGACGATCGAGGAGGCGGAGCACATGATGGCCACCCGCCTCTGGCAGAACACGGCGCGGGTGCACTTCGACGGGACGGCCCTGACCGGACGGTCGCCGCCTGGTCTACGGCGGTCATGTCATCAGCCTCGCCCGTACGCTGAGCTTCAATGGTCTGGAGGGCGCGCAGCCGGTAGTCGCACTGAACGCGGGTAGCCACGTCGCCCCCTGCTTCGCCGGCGATACCGTCACTGCCTGGTCGGAGGTTCTCGACGCGTCCGAAACCGAAGTACCCGGTGCCGGCGCGCTCCGACTCCGCCTCGTGGCCGCGAAGGCAGGCTGCGAGGTCGGTGCGTTACGAGAATCAGGAGCGGGACCTACCGCGAGGGCATCCTGCTTGACCTCGATCTGTGGGCCCTTTGTCCGCGCTAGGGTGAGGCGACGCGCCTGGCGGGGCGAATGCCGATCCCTTCTGCGCCAATTGATCGCGCTACCATTTCTGGCGGGGGCGTGACACCGCCGACAGATGCAGTAAGACCGACATGACCGCCAGGAAACGGAGGGTTTCGCATGGCCGACATCGAACGGGGAGGTCGACCCCTGTCGCCGCATATCACCATCTATCGCCCGCAGCTCACGTCCATAACCTCGATCCTGACGCGGATCACCGGAAATGGACTTCTGCTGGGTGCGCTTCTGATCGTCTGGTGGTTCCTTGCCGCAGCCTCGGGTCCGAATGCGTTCGCTGTGGCCGACGGCGTGCTGCGCTCATGGTTCGGCGACCTTGTCCTCTTCCTGTCGGTCTGGGCGCTCTGGTACCACACCCTCGCGGGGGTGCGGCATCTCATCTGGGATCAGGCCGTGGGTCTCGAACTCGACACTGCCTATACTCTTGGATGGGTTGTGATCGGCGGATCCGTCGTCCTGACGATCCTTACCGTCATACTGGTCTGAGGAGCGCGCCATGGCCTACATGACCGATCGAAAGCGGGCCACCGGGCTCGGTAGTGCCCACCAGGGGACGGAACATCATTGGCGGATGACCGTAAGTTCGGTCGCGCTGCTCGTCCTGATCCCGCTTTTCGTCTTCACGTTCGGATCGGCGCTCGGCCGCCCCTACGAGGAGGTGTCGCTCTACTACTCGCGACCGTTCCCGGCGATCGTCGCTGCGCTGACCCTCATCGTCGGCTTCATGCACTTTCGTGGCGGCGTCCAGACGATGATCGAGGACTATTCCGGCGGCCTGGCGCGGAAGGTCCTGATCGTCGCGATGATTTGCGTCAGCTATGCCGCTGCCGCGACCGGCCTGTTCGCCCTGGCCCGTCTCGCGCTCTGAGGAGAACCGCATGTCCGCCTACGAACCGATAGAACACACCTACGACGCCATCGTGGTCGGAGCCGGAGGCTCGGGCCTCCGCGCGACCTTGGGCATGGCCGAGCAGGGGCTGCGGACGGCCTGCATCAGCAAGGTCTTTCCGACCCGCTCTCACACGGTCGCGGCCCAGGGCGGGATCGCGGCCTCGTTGGGAAACATGGGCCCGGACCACTGGCAGTGGCACATGTACGACACCGTCAAGGGGTCGGACTGGCTCGGCGACACCGACGCGATGGAGTATCTCGCACGCGAAGCGCCAAAGGCGGTCTACGAGCTGGAGCACTACGGCGTGCCATTCAGTCGAACGGAGGATGGGCGCATCTACCAGCGCCCGTTCGGCGGCCACACGACCGAGTACGGCGAGGGGCCTCCGGTACAGCGGACCTGCGCCGCCGCCGACCGGACCGGTCACGCCATCCTGCACACGCTCTACGGTCAGTCGCTGAAGCAGAAGGCGGAATTCTTCATCGAGTACTTCGCGATCGACCTGGTCATGTCGGAGGACGGCGTCTGCCAGGGCGTCGTGGCCTGGAGCCTTGAGGACGGGTCGATCCACGTCTTCAACGCCAAGATGACGGTGCTCGCGACCGGCGGCTATGGACGCGCCTACTTCTCGGCGACATCGGCCCACACCTGCACCGGCGACGGCGGCGGCATGGTCGCGCGTGCCGGGCTGCCTCTGCAGGACATGGAGTTCGTGCAGTTCCACCCGACCGGCATCTACGGCGCCGGCTGCCTCATCACCGAGGGCGCGCGGGGCGAGGGCGGATACCTCACCAATTCCGAGGGCGAGCGGTTCATGGAACGCTACGCGCCGACCTACAAGGACCTCGCCAGCCGTGACGTCGTGAGCCGCTGCATGACGATGGAAATCCGAGAGGGCAGGGGTGTCGGTCCCGACAAGGACCATATCCACCTGCACCTCAACCATCTGCCGCCTGAGACGCTGCACGAGCGGCTTCCCGGCATCAGCGAGTCCGCGAAGATTTTCGCGGGCGTCGACGTCACGAAGGAGCCGATCCCGGTGCTGCCGACCGTGCATTACAACATGGGCGGCATTCCGACGAACTACTGGGGCGAGGTGCTCAACCCGACTGCGGACGACCCGGACCGCATTGCGCCCGGCCTGATGGCAGTCGGCGAGGCCGGATGCGCCAGCGTGCACGGCGCGAACCGGCTTGGCTCCAACAGCCTGATCGACCTCGTCGTCTTCGGGCGAGCCGCGGCGATCAGGGCGGCGGAGGTCGTGGACCCCTCATCCCAGAACCCGGCCATCAATACCGCCAGCGTCGAACGGGCGCTGGACCGGTTTGACGGTTTGCGCCACGCCAACGGCGGAACGCCGACTTCCGAACTCAGGCTGGAGATGCAGAAGACCATGCAGGAGGACGCAGCCGTCTTCCGCACGGACAAGACGCTTGCGCAAGGCGTGGAGCGCATGACGGCGGTGGCGGGAAAGGCCGAGGACCTGCACGTCAGCGACCGCAGCATGGTCTGGAACAGCGACCTGATGGAGACGCTGGAACTCACCAACTTGCTGCCCAACGCGCTGGCCACCGTCGTCAGCGCCGAGGCACGGAAGGAGAGCCGTGGCGCCCATGCGCACGAGGACTATCCTGATCGCGACGACGAGACCTGGCGCAAGCACACTCTGGCGTGGGTCAACGGCGGCGTGAGGCTCGATTATCGGCCAGTGCACGTCAATCCGCTGCTGGGCCACAATGAAGGCGGGATCGACCTCAAGAAGATCGCGCCCAAGGCTCGTGTGTATTGATCCGTTCTCTGCTCCTGGTCGCTGCCGCCACATCGGCGGCTTGCTCGGGTTCCGGCGGCTCGTCGCCATCGGGCGGCTTCGCCCAGCAATGTCCGTCTGGCCCTCGCCTCGGCGGCACCGCTGAGATGGGCGTCAGCGACAGAGGTCTGCACACGGATCTTGACGGCGCGACGATCTCGTTCGGTGGAGGCTATGGCGGAAACTGCGTCGGCGCCGCCTATGATCGAAACGACCGAGTATTAGGGCGAGACGCGCTGCCGAAAGCGACGTCGAGCGCCCGAGAGTAGAGGAGGCCATATGGTCCAATTGACCCTGCCCAAGAACAGCCGAATTCGGACAGGCAAGACCTGGCCGAAGCCGGAGGGTGCAACGAACGTGCGCAAGTTCCAGATTTACCGCTGGAATCCCGACGATGGCGAAAACCCCCGCGTCGACACCTACTTCGTCGATCTGGACACGTGCGGTCCGATGGTCCTCGACGCTCTCATCAAGATCAAGAACGAGATCGATCCCACACTGACCTTCCGCCGGTCCTGCCGCGAGGGGATCTGCGGCTCATGCTCGATGAACATCGATGGGATCAACACGCTGGCGTGCATCTACGGTCTCGACGAGATCAAGGGCGACGTGAAGATCTACCCGCTGCCCCACATGCCGGTCGTCAAGGACCTGGTCCCGGATCTGACGCACTTCTACGCACAGCACGCGGCGATCATGCCGTGGCTCGAGACGAAGTCGAACGAGCCGCGAAAGGAGTGGCGCCAGTCGATCGAGGATCGGAAGAAACTCGACGGGCTCTACGAGTGCGTCATGTGCGCGTCGTGCTCGGCCGGGTGCCCGAGCTACTGGTGGAACGGCGACAGGTTCCTAGGCCCCGCCGCACTCCTCCATTCCTATCGGTGGATCATCGACAGCCGAGACGAGGCGACGGGCGAACGGCTGGACCAGCTGGAGGATCCGTTCAAGCTTTACCGGTGTCACACGATCATGAACTGCGCGCGGACGTGCCCGAAAGGTCTGAACCCGGCGAAAGCGATCGCCGAGATCAAGAAGCTCATGGTCGAGCGAACGGTGTGATCCCGGACGGCAACGCAATGGCAGGTGCGGCGTGAGAGAACGGATGGGCCGCGCGAGAGAGCGGGCCACTCTGGTTGTCGCTATCGTCGGCGATGTCCTGACCGCTTTCGTCATCGATCGCATCTACGGTCGTGCTCTCGCTCGTCATGCCGGCTTCGCACGCGGCAAGAACACTGAGCGCCGCGATCAGCGGCCCGATGCGGAGCGTAAGACGGGGCATGGAATGTACTTTTTTTCCAACAACTGGTTCTCTTCGTTCCAATGAGAAACCGCGGGAAACGTTCCGGGTCGAGCCGTGGGCACGACTGATGGCTCCTCGAGGTCGACCGAGCCGCCCGACGCCGAACTCCGGCGTCGGGCGGCGCCTGTCCTCTGCTACCGGCTGCCGGCGGAGGTTGCACCGGACCTTGCGCGAATGCGATCGCACCGCACCGCGATGCAGATGGTCGAAAGGATCGAAGTGCCTCCGCGCCAGGCCCGCGCCTTCCGCGTCGAGAGTGGTGGCGCGTTCAGGATAAGCTGTGTCGAGGGCGCTCAGGTCGGCGACCTGAATCTCTGGAGCGCGAACGACCTTGACGAAAGCTTCTACAGCGGCAAGACGCGCGCCTTCCATGGCACGCACCTGACGACTGGCGATCGCCTCTGGTCAGGTCTTCCCTACCTTCGCCCGATGGCGACTGTGCTTGAGGACACGCTGGAGTGGTACGGACGCGATGCCGACGGCGCTGGAGTCCATGACGTCATCGGCACGCGGTGCGACCCCTACACGGCGCGACTGATCGGCGGCCAAGACTATGATCACTGCTGCCATTCCAATCTCGCTCGGGCGCTGTCGGAGGAGACAGGACTGTCCCTCCTTCAGGCCGAGCCGATGATCCACGACGTGCTCAACGTCTTCATGTGCACCGGACTCACGCGCGATTCTGGCCGGTACTTCATGAAGGCAAGCCCGGTCCGTCCCGGCGACTACATCGAGTTCTTCGCGGAAATCGATCTTCTGGGTTTGCTGAGCGCGTGTCCCGGCGGCGACTGCGGTGCGGAGCATTCGAGCGACACAGCGCATTGCCATCCACTAATCGTAGAGACGTTCGGGGCGGTCTCTGACTGGCAAGGGCCCTCGCGCAACCCGTACGATCGAAGCCACGGCGCCTAGGCGAACGCGGCAGCGAGAGCGATTTCGATCATGTCGCCGAAGCTTCGCTCCCGATCTTCCGGAGAGAGCTTGTCTCCGGTCTCGAGGTGATCGCTCACCGTGAGGACAGCGAGCGCCCGCCGCCCGTGGCGCGCAGCGAGCGTATAGAGCTCAGCCGCCTCCATCTCGACTGCCAGGATGCCATGGCGCTTCATGATGTCGTTCAAGTCAGCGCGCTCATCGTAGAAGACATCCGAGGAATAGATGCCGCCGGCATGCGCCGTCGCGCCGCGCGCCTGAGCTTCGGTCCATGCCGCCTGGAGCAGGTCGAAGTTGGCAGTGGGTGCGAAGCCCACCTCGCGCATGATCCCGCGCGATGGGGTGGAGAGCGTTGACGCGCTCATGGCAAGGATGATGTCCCGCAGGCGCACGTGCCCCTGCATCGCACCGCAAGATCCGACGCGGATCAAGGTCTTGGCGCCGTAGTCTCGAATCAGCTCGTTTACGTAGATCGACAACGACGGCATGCCCATTCCGGTACCGTGGATGGTAACCCTGTTTCCGTTCCAGAAGCCGGTGTAGCCGAGCATGCCCCTGACCTCGTTGATCAGTTCGGCTCCCTCCAGGAAGGTCTCCGCGGCCCATCGCGCCCGGTACGGATCACCTGGCAAGAGGACGGTCTCGGCGATTTGGCCGGGTTCGGCACCGATGTGAATGGTCATCGCTTCCCTCGCATTGGTCGCGCGACAATATAAGGCGGATCGCTAGGGAGGCAGCGGGTGTCGGACGTTCTCTGCCGACGGGTGCGCTGCCGCAGCGGGCGGCGTCTTCTATTCCGCGGCGACCGCCTCGGGATCGGCGAGGGACACGATGTCCGCCATGATGCGGTTCAGCTTGAAGTCCTTGGGTGTATAGACCTGCGCCACGCCCAGGGCCTGCAGCCGGGCGGCATCGGCCTCAGGAATGATCCCGCCCACGATGACGGGGATATGCCCCAGGCCGTTGTGCCTCAGGTGCGACAACGTCTCCTCCACCAGCGGCATATGACTGCCGGAGAGGATCGAGAGGCCTACCACGTGAACGCCATCACGAGCCGCCTCGGCGATCTCGACCGGTGTGAGGCGTATGCCGGCATATTCCATGTCCATCCCGCAGTCGCGCGCCCGTGCGGCGATCTGCTCGGCCCCATTCGAGTGGCCATCGAGGCCCGGCTTTCCGACCAGGAACTTCAGGCGCGCGCCCAGCCGCGCCGAGACCGCGTCGACGGCGGCGCGCAGGTCGTCCAGCCCCTCTGTCCGGTTCGAGGGCGCCCGCGACACTCCGGTCGGGGCGCGGTACTGGCCGAACGCACTGCGAAGGACCTCGCCCCATTCACCCGTCGTCACACCGGCTCTCGCGGCGGCGATCGATGGAGGCATGATGTTCTGTCCCGACGCCAACGCGGCGCGCAGCTCCTCGATCGCCGCGCCGACTTCCCGCGCGTCGCGCTCGATGCGCCATTCCTGCAGACGTGCGATCTGTGACGCTTCAACCTCGGGATCGACCGTCATGATCGGGTCCGGGCCGGTCGTCAGCGGCGACGGCTCTCCCTCGGTCCAGCGATTTACGCCAACTACGACCGTTTCGCCGGCTTCGATTCGCGCGATGCGCTCCGCGTTCGAGTCCACGAGCCGCGCCTTCATGTGTTCGATCGCCTGCGTGGCACCGCCCATCGCGTCGATGAGCGCGAGCTCTTCCAGGGCGCGGGCCTTGAGTTCCTCTATCTTGGCGGTCACGGCAGGATTGCCATCGAACAGATCGCCATAGTCCAGCAGGTCCGTCTCGTACGCCAGGATCTGCTGCATCCTGAGCGACCACTGCTGGTCCCACGGGCGCGGCAGTCCCAGCGCCTCATTCCAGGCGGGCAGTTGAACGGCGCGGGCGCGGGCGTTCTTCGAAAGCGTCACCGCCAGCATCTCGATCAGGATGCGGGGGACGTTGTTCTCGGGCTGCTGCTCGGTGAGGCCGAGCGAGTTCACCTGGACTCCGTAGCGGAAGCGGCGGAGCTTCTCGTCCTCGACGCCGTACCGCTCGCGGCAGATGTCGTCCCAGAGTTCGGTGAAGGCGCGCATCTTGCACATCTCGGTGACGAAGCGGATGCCAGCATTCACGAAGAACGAGATGCGGCCCACCATCTGCGGAAAGTCGGCCGGTTCGACCTTCCCGCGCAGATCATCGAGAACGGCCGTTGCTGTGGCGAGGGCATAGGCCAGCTCCTGCTCCGGTGTCGCTCCTGCCTCCTGCAGATGATATGAGCAGACGTTCATCGGATTCCACCGGGGCATGTGCTGCCGCGTCCACGCGGCGACATCGGTGATCATCCGCAAGGATGGCTCTGGCGGGCAGATGTAGGTTCCGCGGCTGAGGTACTCCTTGATGATGTCGTTCTGGACGGTCCCCTGCAGCTTGGAGACATCGGCCCCCTGCTCCTCCGCCGCGGCAATGTAGAGGGCGAGCAGCCATGGGGCTGTCGCGTTGATGGTCATCGACGTGTTCATTTCGCGAACGGGGATCGCATCGAAGAGCGCGCGCATGTCTCCCAAGTGGCAAACCGGAACGCCGACTTTGCCGACCTCGCCGCGTGCGAGTACGTGGTCGCTGTCGTAGCCGGTCTGCGTGGGAAGGTCGAAAGCCACCGACAGACCCGTCTGGCCCGCTGCGAGGTTCGCGCGATACAGCGCGTTCGACGCCGCAGCCGTGGAGTGACCCGCGTACGTTCTGAAGAGCCAAGGACGATCAGGCATGTAACCTCGCAACATTGCGTCTTTGAAGTCGGAATATTGGAAACATTCTTGCGTGTCTAGATGCTGCAGGTGCGAGGTGACCGCGGTTCGGTGCCGAACCTAGGCGCGCACCCATGAGGCGCCTCAGTGGAGGCTGAAGTTCGCTTGGATGACGCAATCCCGCGGGCGCTCTGGGCAACACGAATCGGCCGCTTCGGCAGCATCGAGCACGGGTGGGCTATCGCGTGTATCCTGAAACCCAGAGGTCATCGCATGAGCCTCGGGACAGGTATGCGAGACATCTGAGCCTAGCACCACGTAAGCGTGAGCAACAATCTTGCGAGGATCCCGCATTCCCAGTTGCAATATTTCTCGCCCGTTTGTATCCGAGGGGCTCATTCTGCGTTGCGGCAAGAGCTTTGGAGATGGCAATGGCGCTCGATACGGACATCCAGGTCCCGACCTACGAGGCGGAGGTTAAGGACCTCTACGAGATGGGGCAGATGCCGCCACTTGGCCACGTGCCGACCAAGATGCACGCTTGGGCCATACGCCGAGAGCGTCATGGTGAGCCGGATCAGAGCTTCCAACTCGAAGTCGTCGACGTGAAACGACCCGATAGCCACGAGGTCCTCGTTCTCGTGATGGCTGCTGGTGTGAACTACAATGGTGTCTGGGCGGGGCTGGGTGTGCCGATCAGTCCGTTCGACGTTCACAAGGCAGACTACCACATCGCCGGATCGGACGCGTCCGGGATCGTTTGGGCAGTCGGTGACAAGGTGAAGCGGTGGAAGGTCGGCGACGAGGTCGTCATCCACTGCAACCAGGATGACGGCGACGACGAGGAGTGCAACGGCGGCGACCCGATGTATTCGGATAGTCAGCGGATCTGGGGCTACGAAACTCCCGACGGGTCCTTTGCACAGTTCACCACGGTCCAGGCGCAGCAGTTGATGCGCCGGCCGAAGCACCTGTCATGGGAGGAATCGGCCTGCTACACGCTGACGCTTGCCACGGCCTACCGGATGCTTTTCGGCCACAAGCCTCATGAGTTGAAGCCAGGTCAGAACGTTCTCGTGTGGGGCGCCTCGGGCGGCCTCGGAAGCTATGCCATCCAGTTGATAAACACCGCAGGGGCCAACGCGATCGGGGTCATCTCGGAAGAGGACAAACGAGAGTTCGTCATGAGCCTTGGCGCCAAAGGCGTCATCAATCGTAAGGAGTTCAACTGCTGGGGCCAGATGCCGAAGGTCGGCACGGACGACTACAAGACGTGGTTCGCCGAGGTGCGAAAGTTCGGCAAGGCGATCTGGGACATCACCGGCAAGGGCGTCAATGTCGACATGGTCTTCGAGCACCCCGGGGAGGCGACCTTTCCTGTCTCGACCTTCGTCTGCCGGAAGGGCGGCATGGTCGTCATCTGCGCGGGCACCACGGGGTACAACCTGACGCTCGACGCGCGCTACCTGTGGATGCATCAGAAGAGGGTCCAAGGTAGTCATTTCGCCAATCTCAAGCAGGCAAGTGCCGCCAATCAACTCATGATCGAGCGTCGGCTTGACCCCTGCATGTCGGAGGTATTCCCTTGGGATGAGGTTCCGCATGCTCATGTGAAGATGCGGCGCAACGAGCACAAGCCGGGCAACATGGCCGTTCTGGTCCAAGCGCCTCGCACGGGTCTCAGAACATTCTCTGACACCATCGACGCGGGCAGCTGATACCAGGCTTGGGCCGCACGCCGACCGCTTCGTGCCTCCCCATTTGTGGGGAGGCCAAAGTCGCGATTTCAGTCCAGCCGAAGAAATTGCTATAAGTTGTTACCGTTCAAAGAAATTCACCGATCTCGAAGGAGCGCGCGGCATGGAGCACGACTGGATACTTGATGTTCTGTCCGACCTGCGAACCTACGCCGAACGCAATCATCTGCCGCGACTTGCGGATCAACTGAGCGACACCACGCTTCTTGCAGCCTTGGAGATTTCTTCGACGAGCGAGAGCGGAGATGTTGCCTCAGAGCGTCGATTTCGCATCGAACGTCGATCGTCCACCATCGAGATCCTGAACGAGCCGATCGCAAGCTAGCACCTTGTGACCTGGGGCAGGCGGCGGTGCCGTCTGTCTCGTCGTTTAGGTAACTGCCGCTCTTGGCAGTCAATTCCCTGCAAGCTACCGTCATGGGTGTGTGTTCGGGCATGAAGTCAAGCTGTCCGGACTAGACGTGCGGCGCGAAGCTGCCATGCGGTATTCGGGGCTCCGTTCCCGCGCTCGTCTGGCACCGCATCCGGCCGTGGCGAACTGGGCGGGGCTGTGTCGGAACGCACCGATCGTGAAGACTTCATGGAACGGCTGCAGCGGGCGGACACGTTGGAGGCCCTTCAGCGTCTGACAATCGAGCTTCGCGATCTGATGAACGTCGACCATGTCGTCTATCATTGGGTTAACAATGTGGGGGAGCGGTACGGGGTTGGAACCTATAGTTCGGAGTGGGTCGATCACTATGTCGAAAAGGGCTATCTCTTCATCGATCCAGTGATCCATGGCTCGGCTCGTCGCTTCCATCCCGTCGACTGGAACGATCTCGACTGGTCGGGAAAGGCCCTCCAGGCGTTCCGCGAAGACGCGGCGGCGAACGGTATTGGACCTCAGGGTCTGTCGATCCCGATACGGGGACCCAGCGCGCAGTTCGCACTGTTTACCGTAACGAGTACGATGGGCGCGGACGCTTGGAGAGAATTTTCTGCTGCAAACACCCGTGACTTGATTTTGATCGCCCATGACTTCAATCGCAAGGCGCTGGAGTTTGACGCGGGAGACCTGTCGCCCAACGCGAGCCTGTCGCCTCGCGAAGTCAGCGCGATGACGTTGCTGGCAAAGGGGAGGAGTCGGGCGCAAGCGGCTGAGGAACTGCAAATCTCCGAGCACACCCTGCGGGTGTACATCGAAACCGCCCGTCACAAGCTCGGCGCCCTCAATACGACCCACGCGGTCGCGCGCGCACTCGCCCAAGGGTTGATCGTTATTTGAATTAAAATTCCGTTAGTTGAGACGTCCGCCGCTTATCTGATCCGTAGCAGTCTCGACTGCAGCCTCTCCTTCAAACGATGGAGAGGCAAGCAATGCTACACTACATCTACGGCGAAGAGATCGACGCGTTCCCGCAGCTTCGTGACACGATGTTTCGCGATCGGGCGGAGCAGTTTTACGATCGACTGGGGTGGCAGGTCCGTCTGACAGCCGAAGGTTTCGAGCAGGACGAGTACGACCAGATGAACCCGCTCTACCTCATTTGGGAGGTCGAGGGGCGACACGCTGCCTCTATGCGCTTCATGCCGACTGTTGGACCGACGATGGTCAACGACCACTTCAGCCACCTCACCGATGGCGTCCGGATCGAAAGTCCGCTCATCTGGGAATGCACGCGCTTCTGCCTCGCTCCCAATGCAGATCGTCGCGGAGCTCCGGCTATTGTGCTGGGGGCGGGCGAAATCATGGAGAAGTTCCATCTTGAGCACTTTGTCGGCGTGTTCGATCCGCGGATGGAGCGGATATACCGCTTGTTGAAGGTCGAGCCAGATGTCATCGGCGTCGCTGGCACGGGCCGCAACCGCATCGGTGTCGGTCTCTGGAGCTTCGATGCGAGCGCTCGCGACCCGATCTGCGCCCGTGTCGGCGTCACTCCGGCGACTTCGCGCGAGTGGTTCACAAGGGCCTTCGCCCAGCGCGCGCCGCACCTCATCCCTCAGGAGCCGCAACTGATGGCGGCCTGAGCATTTGCGGACGGCGCTTGCTGCCTGGACTGGCCCGTTCACTCTTGCACGTCTAGGATAGCGGGCATGGGCGTTCCGGAAATTGCGTTCTCCGACGATCAGGCAGAGGCGTTCGATCGCGTCGCGGCCGTGCTGTCCGACGCCGGCATTGATCTGTCTCGAGGGAAGATCGAGGCCTTGGGCGATGGCGAAGCTGTGCTCGCGGTGGTGGGGAAGGCCGGCTCGGGCAAGACGATGCTCCTCTCGCGGCTCTGCAAGGCGTTGGGGACCGCCGGCGTCGAAACCGTCTCTGGCGACTGGGAGGGACGCAGGCGCCGTGGTCGCCGGACGCTGGCCGTGTTGGCGCCGACGAACAAGGCGGCAAGTGTCTTGCGCATGCGCGGCGTGCCCGCGACGACGATCCACCGAATACTCTACACGCCAGTCTACGACCCCGAGTACGAGAAGATCGCGGAATGGCTAGCGGGGACGGGGCAGCGTCCGACGATCGACGGGCTGTCGGACTCGGCTCTCGATCGCGCTCAGTTGTTTTTTGCCAGTCACAACTCGATTCCAGGCGCGCTGGCGGCCGCGGGGCTGCGCGGATCTGATTTCATCAAAGGGTGGAAGCGCCGCGAAGACCCCCTCGACATCGGTTTCGTCGATGAAGCCTCGATGCTGGACGCGCGTCAGTACGAAGACCTGAGAGAAATCTTTCCGACCCTCGTTCTGTTCGGTGACCCGGCGCAGCTTGCACCAGTCAATCAGTCAGGAACCATGGTGTTCGATGGGCTGCCGGCTGGATCAAGGCTCTTCCTGGAGCGCGTGCATCGTCAGGCGGACGACAATCCAATCCTCGATCTCGCCCACGCGCTCGGGGACGATTCCCTCACGTTCGATGCGTTTGAGAGGATGGTGGAGGACGCCGCCGAGCGGGACGATCGGGTTCGGGTCGAGGGCCGCGTGGACGCCGGGCTCATGGCAAGATCGCCGGTGCTCTGCTGGCGGAATGCGACGCGGGTGCGCCTGATCCAGGCGTTCCGTACGGCTCACGGCGCGCCATTGGACGCGCTGTTGCCCGGTGAACCGCTTGTCTGCGACGGCATCGAACTTCCATTGAAGCACCGTAAGAAGAGGATCGACCTCGAGGCGCGTGGCCTCATCAAGGGCGCGCAGGTCATCTATGTCGGCCCTGGATCGAAGGCTGGCTTCAGCTCGCTCCATGTCGTCGGCGCGGAGCGGCCTCAGGTGCAAGCGGCTTCGATCATCAAGATCGAGCTGCCGGGCGAGGAGGAGCCGTTCATTCCGTATGCCGCCCGGATGGGCGCCGCGTTCCTGCATGGTGCGGCCGTCACGATCCACAAGGCCCAAGGGTCGCAGTGGGAGGAGGTTCAGGTCTTCGCGCCCGACCTCTGGGCTGCGGCCCGTTCGGGGCGGATGGAGGCGAACGTGCCTCTGTGGAAGCGCCTCGCCTATGTCGCCATCACGCGGGCAGAGACCCGCCTCAGGTGGGTCGTGCGCAATCGGCTCAAGCTGCCTGAGACGCCGCTCGGGATCGACGACCTCGCGACGCCCCGTGTCGAGGCCACCGCATGAACTATCTTCGTAGCAATCGGAAGCCGGCAGACGCTCCCCATCCTGCGCCGGCAGCCAAGACAAGAGCCAGCGCACCGTAGAGCAGCGGTTGTTCGTGGGCGAGCGTATACAAAAACCGCTCCAGACCGACCTTCTGCACGAAGATCTCTGTATCGTAGCCCGCCACGATGCGCCCGCTACGGGTGAGGAAAATGCGGACGGCGTAGTTTCCCTCAACGAGGTTGGCCGGAAGCTCGACCGACGTGGAAAATAGAGTTTCCTCGTTAATGGTGACCTCGCCTTCGCGCACGTCATAGAGTTCCTCATTCTCCCGGATCCGAATGAGTGCGGTCGTGAAGGCGAGGGAGTCGAGGATGTCCGCCGGGGCCCCGACCGAACGAATGGCGCGTCGGGGGGTGATCTTGTACCGCAGATCCTCGATGTTGAGCAGCATCTCCTCGAGAGGCGCAGACGTCGCGACCGCGTAGAAACTGGGCGCGCGGTCGATCTCGACGGCGGCCGTGTTGACCCAGATCCCCGCGACGCGATCCTTTCGCCGCACCATCACCGTTTGCGGCGGTCCCGCGACCGTGACCACAACCCCCAGTGGAGATGGATCGATCGGCGTTTCGCGCTTGACCGCACCGAAGATGAGGATCTCGGAACCCACGAAATCTGCCGTGATCGAGACTCGGTTCTGACTGAGATCGGCGACGACCTCTTCACGCTCCTGCGCCGTAGCTGCGGCACCGAGGAGAACCAGGAGGCCGATCGCCAGCCTCACGATACGATTCCGATCGAATAGAGCTCCGCCGGACGCAGGAGAAGCTCGAGCGCGATCTTGCCGCAGACTGCGAGAACGAGGACCGCGAGCAGGATCCGGAGCTGTTCCGCGCCAAGCCGCTGCCCAATGCTTGTGCCGACCTGTGCGCCGACGACGCCGCCGATGATGAGAAGCAGCGCGAGCATGACGTCGACGGTCTGGTTGGCGGTGGCGTGGAGGACGGTCGTGAACGCGGTGACGAAGATGATCTGGAAGAGGGATGTTCCGATCACGACCTTTGTCGGCACGTGCAGCAGATAGATCATTGCCGGAACCATGATGAAGCCGCCGCCGACGCCCATGATCGCCGCGAGCAGACCCACGAACGCGCCGACCATCAACGGCGGAATGACCGAAATGTAGAGGCCGGAGACCCGGAACTTGACCTTGAACGGCAACGCCAGCACCCAATTGTGCCTGCGCCGCGCCGGAGGTCCCCCCCGCCGCGACTTCCGCAGGGCGCGGATGCTCTCGATCAGCATTAGGGCGCCGACGATACCCAGGAAGATCACGTAGCAAAGCCGGACAGCGAGATCGACTTGCCCGAGTTCGCGCAAGATACTGAACGCCTGGACACCCAGTGCCGACCCGACCAGGCCGCCGAGAAGCAGGACGAGACCCATTCTCAAGTCTACGGTCCGCCGCCGAAGATGCGCGAGAACGCCCGAGATCGAGGACGCGACGATCTGGTTTGCGGATGTCGCCACCGCGACCGCGGGCGGAATGCCGACGAAGAACAGGAGCGGCGTGATCAGAAACCCGCCGCCGACACCGAACATGCCCGACAGGATGCCGACCAGCCCCCCGATCCCGAGGAGCAGCGCGGCGTTGACAGACACCTCGGCGATGGGAAGGTAGATCTGCATCCGCTCGTGCTCGCGCCTCCTGCCCGACGAATCTGGTCAGCGTTCCTTTACGTAGGGCTCTCCGCCCGCGCGGGGCGGGATGGCCCGCCCGACGAAGCCCGCGAGGATCACGACGGTCAGGATGTAGGGCAGAGCCTGCATGAATTGCCCGGGGATCACGATGCCGAGGAACTCGACAGTCTGGTAACGGATCGCCACGGCTTCCAGTAGGCCGAAGAGCATCGTGGCCCCGAGCGCATGCCACGGTCGCCACTTGGCGAAGATCAGCGCGGCGAGTGCGATGTAGCCGCGGCCGGCCGTCATCTCCCTGCCGAAGCCCGCATTGAGACCCGTGGCGAGATAGACGCCTGCAAGCCCCGTCAGCAGCCCGCAGATCAACATCGCGGAGTAGCGCAAGGCGACGACGCTGACTCCGGCGGTATCGACGGCTGCGGGGTTCTCGCCAACGGCACGCAGCCGGAGCCCGTAGCGTGTGCGAAACAGGATCCACCATGACAGCGGCACGGCGAGGAGCGCCACGTAGACGAGGAGCGTGTGGCCGGAAATGAGGTCATGATAGATCGGCCCAAGGACCGGCACGTCTCTCAGCGTGTCCGCGAGCGGCAGGTCGATGGCGTTGAACCGCGCCCCTCCCGCCAGCGGCGGCGTGCGCCCCCCGGCGGAGAACCAGTCCTGCGCGATTAGCACCGTGATGCCGGAGGCAAGGAAGTTGAGCGCGACGCCGGAGATGAGTTGGTTGCCGCGGAACGTGATGGAGGCCACCCCGTGGATCAGCGAGAAGACGACCGAGGACGCAATACCGGCCAGCAGGCCAAGCCAGACCGACCCGGTGAGCGCCGCGGTGGCAGCCGAGAAGAAGGCCGAGATCAGCATCTTGCCTTCGAGCCCGATGTCGAAGATGCCGGATCGCTCGCTGAAGAGCCCGGCAAGGCAGGCCAGCAGCAGCGGCGTCGCAAGCCGGAGCGAAGAGTCGAGAAGGGGCAGGATGTCGGTCATACCCGGCCGGTCCGCCGGTGCAGGAAGAAGCGCTCGAGCGGCATGCGGACCATGTTGTCGAGCGCGCCGGTGAACAGGATCACCAGAGCCTGGATCACCACAATCAACTCGCGGCTCACTGCGGGCATCTCGAACTCCAGCTCGGCGCCGCCCTGATAGAGGATCCCGAACAGGATCGCCGCGAGAAAGACGCCCACGGGGTGTGAGCGCCCCATCAGCGCGACCGCGATGCCGATGAATCCTGCCCCTTGCACGCTGTCGAGGACGAGCCTCTCGGCCTCGCCCATCACGGAGTTGATGGCCATCAGGCCGGCAAGCGCGCCCGAGATCAGCATCGCCAGCATCGTGGTGCGGAACGGCGAGATGCCGGCGTAGACCGCTGCCGGCTCCGAGTGGCCGAATGCGCGAATCTCGTAGCCGAGCCGCGTCCGCCAGATCAGCATCCAGACGAGCCAGCAGCAGACCAGCGCCACGACGAAGGCAAGGTTCAGCGGTGTCGACGGCCTGAAGGGCAGGCCAAGCGGTGCCAGGACGCTCGCGTTCGGCAGATGCGCGCCGAGCGGAAACCGGGATGTCTCGGGCGACATCGACTCGGGCGCCTTAAGCACGTCAACAAGGAGATAGACCAGAAGTGCGGAGGCGATGAAGTTGAACATGATCGTCGTGATGACGATATGGCTGCCGCGCCGCGCCTGCAGGTAGGCCGGAATCGCCGCCCATGCTGCGCCGAAGACGGCGCCGCCGACGATCGCGGCGGGCAGGGCGAGGATCCAGTGCGGCCAAGGCACCGCAAGGCATACGAGCGCGACGCCGAGGCCGCCGATCGCCGCCTGACCCTCTCCGCCGATGTTGAAGAGGCGCGCGTGGAACGCCACGGCCACGGCGAGACCGGTGAAGATGAAGTTCGTCGCGTAGAACAGCGTGTAGCCCCAGCCATAGGCCGAGCCGACTGCGCCGCGGATCATTATGCCGAGGGCCTCGAGCGGGTTCTCGCCAATGTAGAGGACGACGAGGCCGGAGACGAGGAATGCTAGGATTAGGTTGATCAGCGGCACGGCGACGACGTCTGCCCATTTCGGCATCATGCGCGCGATCCTTTCTGGGACTTCCTCTTGTCGTGCCGCTCCGGGCTCACGCCGGCTGGTCCATCGGCGCGTTCACGGGCGGCCCGCCCGCCGGCGCGGGTGCGCCCTCGCCGCCCATGCCGGCCATCAGCAGGCCCAGCTCGCGCTCGTCGGTCTCTGACGCCGCGCGTTCACCCATGACACGGCCGTCGAACATCACGACGATCCGGTCGGATAGAGACTGGATTTCGTCAAGCTCGACAGAGACGAGCAGAACCGCCTTGCCGGCATCGCGCAGCTCGACGATGCGCTGGTGGATGAACTCGATGGCGCCGATGTCGACGCCGCGGGTCGGCTGACCGACGAGCAGCAGGTCCGGATTGCGCTCGATCTCGCGGGCCAGGACGATCTTCTGCTGGTTGCCGCCCGAGAAGCTCTTGGCCTCGAGGTGACAGTTCGGCGGCCGCACGTCGAAATGCTGCATCTTTTCTTCGGCGTCGCGGCGGAGCGCGTCGTTGTTCATCACCACGCCGCGATTGTAAGTCGGGTCATCATGGTAGCCGAAGGCGACGTTCTCCCACGCCTTGAAATCCATGATGAGGCCGCGCCGCTGCCGGTCCTCGGGCACGTGGGCGATGCCTCGCGCGCGACGGGTCCGGGCGTCGCTGCGGCTGCCGGACAGATCGATCTGCTGGCCGTTTATGCGCACGGTTCCCGTTGCCGGAATGATGCCGCCGAGGACGTCGAGCAGCTCGGACTGCCCATTGCCGGCGACGCCCGCGATGCCGAGGATTTCTCCTGCGCGGATATCGAAGCTCACGCCCTTCAGGCGCTCGACGCCCTTACCGTCCGTGACGCGCAGGTCGCGGACCTCGCAGACGACCTTGCCCGGCCGTGCCGGTGCCTTCTCGACGCGCAGCAGGACCTTGCGCCCGACCATCAGCTCGGCAAGCTCCTCCGGTGAAGTCTCCGAAGTCTTGACCGTGGCGGTCATCTCGCCGCGGCGCATCACGCTGACGGTGTCGGTGGCCTCCATGATCTCGCGCAGCTTGTGGGTGATCAGGACGATCGTTTTCCCCTCGCGCCGCAGGCCATCTAGGATGCGGAACAGGTGGTCGGCCTCCGACGGCGTCAGCACGCCGGTCGGTTCGTCGAGGATCAGGATCTGCGCCTGACGGTAGAGTGCCTTCAGGATCTCAACGCGTTGCTGCATGCCGACGCCGATGTTCTCGATCTTGGCGTCGGGGTCGACGTTCAGCTCGTACTCTTCCGACAACTCCTTGAGAATGCGCCGGGCTTTAGCAAGAGACGGCCGCAGCAGCCGGCCTTCCTCGGCACCGAGCACGACGTTCTCCAGAACCGTGAAGTTCTCGACCAGCTTGAAGTGCTGGAAGACCATGCCGATTCCGGAGCTGATCGCGGCCTGGCTGTCCGGGATCTCGGTCTTCTTGCCGTTGATCCGAGATCTCGCCCGCGTCGGCACGGTAGAACCCGTAGAGGATCGACATCAGCGTCGACTTGCCGGCTCCGTTCTCTCCGATGATGCCGTGGATCGTGCCCGGCATCACCTTGATCGAGATGTCCTTGTTGGCTTGGACCGGGCCGAAAGCCTTCGAGATGCCGCGTAGCTCGATCGCGGGGGGCGCGCCGGTGTCTGGCGATGGGGCGACGCCTGGCCGCCCCGTTCTCTCGGACGTGGCCAACTAGCTGGCCGGGCAGGAATTGTCGTCCTCGAAATTGTGCACCTGTATTTCGCCCGCGATGATCTTCTGCTTGGCGTCTTCTACGGCGCTGGTCATCTCGTCGGTGATTAGTTCCTGGTTGTTCTCGTCCACGGCATAGCCGACGCCCTCGCTTTCGAGGTTCATGACCCGGTTCGAGGTGTCGAAGTCGTCGTTCGCGCTGTCCTTGAAGCTTTCGTAGACGGCGTTGTCGACGCGCTTGAGCATCGAGGTCAGGACGTGACCGGGCTGCAGGTAGTTCTGATTGCTGTCGACGCCGATGCCGAGGATGTCCTCGTCCGCGGCAGCCTGCAGCACGCCGATGCCGGTGCCGCCGGCGGCGTGGTAGACGACGTCGGCGCCTTGGCTGACCATCGCCCTGGTCTGCTCGCTGCCGCTGGTGGGGTTGTTCCAGGCGGCCGGCGTGCTTCCGGTGTAGCTCTCGATGATGGTGGCGTCGGGCTTGACCGATTTCACGCCCTGCGCGTAGCCGCAGAAGAACTTCTTGATCAGCGGGATTTCCATGCCGCCGACAAAGCCGACCGTGTCCGACTCGCTGGCCATCGCGGCGAGGACGCCGACGAGGTAGCTGCCTTCGTGCTCGGCAAAGATGTAGTTGCGGATGTTCGGCTGATCGACGACGGCATCGACGACCACGAAGTCGGTGTCGGGGTATTCCGGCGCGATCTGCTCCATCGTCGAGGCATAGGCGAAGCCGAGGGTGACGACCGGGTTGGCGCCTGACTCCGCCATGCGGCGCAACGCCTGCTCGCGCTGCGCCTCGGACGACAGCTCGATCTCGCGGTAGCTCTCGCCGGTTTCTTCGGCCCAGCGCTCGGCGCCCTCGTAGCCGGCCTCGTTGAACGACTTGTCGAACTTGCCGCCGAGGTCGAAGATGATCGCCGGCTCGGCCCAGGCGGCGCCCGCGGTCAGGGCCGTCGCGGCGGCGGCGGTCGAAAGGTGTCGCATCAGGGTCATCTATGTCTCCCGTATCGGTTTCGCAGGCGGCGTCCGGCCCGGGCGGTGGCGACGCTCGCCCGACATGCAGCAGATCCACGTCAGATCGCCGGCAATTAAGTCCGTGGAGCATGGCAGGGTCAATGGGGTTCGGGCTAACAACACCGCGGCTTGCAGAGCGAGAACGGTACTTGCGATCGTTTCGCTAGGTCATTCAGCCAAAAGCGGTTTTCTCATGACCAGCGCTGCGGCGCCGCCGCTGGGACGCACGTAGTAGTCGGGTCGTCTTCCCACCTCGATGTAACCCGCTGCGAGGTAGAGCGCGATCGCCGCCGCATTGTCATCGGCGACGTCGAGGAAAGCGACCTCGGCGCCGCGCCGTCTCGCTTCGATCTCGAATTCCATAAGTCGCGCACGGGCGTATCCGCGCCTGCGTGCTGTCGGTAGGGTGGCAAGGGTCAGCAGTTCCGCTTCGCCCGCGGCGGTCCGCCCCACTGCGAGCGACGCGGAATCGGCTGAGATGTGAACCGTGCCTTGCTTGAGGAGATCGGCGAATTCGGCAACGCTCCATGGCCTCGGGTCGGTCATCGCGAACGCGTGAAGATTCGCCAGGTCCTGAGGCGTCACGCCAGCAGGGACGGCGCCCGATGGCGCGGCGGAGCTGCATCGGGGGGACGTACGTAGAAGGGCGACGGGCGTCCTGGCCGCTCGCCTGCGGCCCGGCGCCTTTCAGCGATGCGCGCCACAGCTTCGGCAAGCGGGTATCTCGCAGGCTTGTCGACTGCCTCACCGACGAGCGACAGCGACTCGTTCGCCGCGATGTCGAAGGCGCCCTGCACCGATACGGTCTCGACCGCCTCATCGCCCGTTCGGCGCACGTGCAGCAGGTCGCGAGGCGCCGCGATGCAGATCAGCGCAGGCAGACCGGCCCCCTCGGCGCGCGCGGTAAAGCCATCGATGCCGAAGGCTGCCAGCCCGGTCGACAAGGCAAGGCCGCGCGCCGCGGCGACACCGATGCGCAGCCCTGTGAAGTTGCCAGGTCCGATGCCGACGCCTAACGCATCGAGATCCTGCCAGCCGATGCCGACCTCCTCCAGCGTCTCGACAAGGAGCGGAAACAGACGTTCAGCCTGGCCACGCACCATGTCCTCACGACGCTCGGCGAGTACGCGGCCGTCGGAAACGAGAACGGCGGCGCAGTGCGCCGCCGAGGTGTCGAATGCCAGGATCACCGTCTCAGGCTGCGACGGGGCGGACCTCGATCACTTCCGGAATGTAGTGACGAAGCAGGTTCTCGATACCCATCTTCAGCGTCAGAGTTGATGACGGACAACCGGCGCAGGCCCCTTGCATGTGCAGGTAGACCACGCCGCGGTCGAAGCCGTGAAAGGTGATGTCGCCGCCGTCCTGCGCCACTGCCGGACGCACGCGGGTATCGAGCAACTCCTTGATCTGATGAACGATCTCGGCGTCAGGCCCGTCGTGCGCAGCATGTTCCACCGCGCCGTCCGCGCTGCCGCTGATCACCGGCTGGCCCGACTGGTAGTGCTCCATGATGGCGCCAAGGATCGCCGGCTTCACATGGTCCCACTCGACATCTGTAGCCTTGGTGACGGTCACGAAGTCGCTGCCGAAGAAGACGCCGGTCACGCCGCCGATTCCGAAGATGCGGTTGGCGAGCGGAGAGTCACCGGCGCTCTCCGGTGCCGGGAAGTCGGCCGTTCCCGTTTCCAGCACCGTCTGGCCGGGCAGGAACTTCAAGGTCGCCGGGTTCGGTGTCGACTCGGTCTGGATGAACATCGCGCGTCCTCCTGTTAAGGCATAGAGATATGCGCTTGGCGCCCGTCAGTGTCAACGAATTGGAACGATTCCAATTTCGCTAGGTGACCTGCTCCAGCGCTTCCTTGGAAAGCTCGCCCGGAACGATCGTCACGGGCACCGGCAGCGATCCCGCCATTCGCGTGAGGTTGCTGACGAGGGGCCCTGGTCCCGCCTTCTCGGTGCCTGCGCCCAGGACGAGGACGCCGATCGCCTCGTCCTCCTTGATCTCGGCCAGGATCTGGGGGACCGCTTCGCCCTCGCGGACGACGAGTTCTGGGTCGACGTTCTGGCGATCCCGCATCCACTTGGCGAACACCTCGAAATGCGCGCGAATGCGCTCGCGCAATTCCTCCCGCATGATCTCGCCCACGCCGACCCAATGGCTGAATTCCTCAGGCGGTATGACCGCCAGCACCTTGACGCCCCCGCCGGTCTTCGATGCACGCATCGCGGCGAAGCGTATGGCGTTCAGGCATTCGCGCGTGTCGTCGAGAACGACGAGAAACTTCCGCATGTCCGGATCTACCCCCGATTAGGGCCAATCATGACCGAGCCGAACAGGGCCGACAAGTCAGGCCGCCGACAGCGCCCAGTCCCAGTAGAGTTCGCGGATCCGCCGTGTCGTCCGCCCGACCTGGTAGTGCGTCCCGTCGAACTCGGTCACCGGTGTCACCTTGTTCATGTTGCCAGACAGGAAAACCTCGTCGGCGGCGCGGACATCGTCGAAGCTCAGCACCGTCTCGTGCACCTTGATGCCCTCGGCGGCCAGGTTCGCGATGTGGCGCGCGCGCGTGATGCCTGCGAGGAACGTCCCGTTGGCGATGGGCGTGAAGATCTCGCCGTCCCGCACGATGAAGACATTGGCGGTCGCGCTCTCGGCCACGTTTCCCAGCGCGTCGGCGACGAGAGCGTTGCCATAGCCCTTGGCCCGCGCCTCTTTCAGCATCCGCGCGTTGTTCGGATAGAGGCAGCCAGCCTTTGCGTCGACCACCGCGCAGTCGAGCGTCGGGCGCCGGAAACGCGTCGTCGTCAGCGTCGTCGTGACGCCCTCTGGGGCCATCGGGATGGCTTCCAGGCAGACGGCGAACCCCGTCGCGTCTTCTTTTGGAGCAACGCCAAGGTCGCCGCCGTCGAGCGCCCAGTACATCGGACGAATGTAGACTGCCTGGTCGTTTCCGTAGCGGCCAAGGCCTTCGCGAACAATATCAACCATGTCCTCGGTCGAGACAGTGGGCGTGATCATCAGTGCGGTCGCGGATCGATTGGCGCGCGCGCAATGCGCCTCGAGGTCGGGGGCGACGCCATCGAAGAACCGCGCCCCGTCGAACACCGTCGTTCCGAGCCACGAGCCATGGTCGGCCGCCCGCATCACCATCACGTCGCCGTCGTGCCAGCGCCCGTCGTAGTATGTGCGGATATCCGTCCCCGTCGCCATGTCGTCCTCCTGACCGCAGGGCGCGGACGATAGGCGCGGGCGCGCCGAGGGTCCAGCCTCAGCCGGCCTCCGCGACGAGCTGCTCGACGTTCAGCGGGGTGTTGATCATCGCCAGGCTGCCGTCCGCAGCGCGCGGCCAGTCCGCGCGTTCCCGGTCACGGTAGAGCTCGATCCCGTTGCCGTCCCGGTCCCTGAGATAGACCGCTTCGCTGACGCCGTGGTCGGCTGCGCCGTCGAGCGGGATACCGGCCTCGATCACGCGCGCCACCGCAGCGCCAAGGCTCTTCCGATCCGGATAGAGGAAGGCGACATGGTAGAGTCCGGAATGTCCTGGCGGAGGGGGCGTTCCGCCGCGGCTCTCCCAGACGTTCAGCCCGATATGGTGGTGATAGCCACCGGCGCTGAGGAAAGCGGCGCCGGTTCCGTACATCTGCTGCAACTCGAAGCCGAGGATGTCGCGGTAGAACGCGATCGCACGGTCGAGGTCTGCGACCTTCAGGTGGACATGGCCGACGCGAACGTCGGGATGGATCTTCGACATGCTCTCGCCCTCTTCGATTGCCGTGGATGTAGCATGCGGTCTTCATGACGGCATCGAAGATGAGCGCAGGGCGTTGGTGCGAAAATCGCTCAGTGACGAAGCCCCCCGCGCCGAAGGCACGGGGGGCGGGATTGCGGGACGTACTGTCCGGGTCTCATCACCATGTGCCGCGGGCCGCCATTCGCGGGTGCGGGGCGGGCTCGCCTCGCCGGCAACACGATGCTTACTCCACCAGATTGACGGCATCATGACAGGCCGCCGTCACCGTACCATGCCGACGATCTCGTACGTGCGCGCGACGATCGGCGCGGCAATCTCGCGCGCGCGTTCTGCCCCGCGATGCAGGAGGCGGTCGATCTCCGCGGGATCCGAGATCAGCCGCGTCATCTCCGTCGAGATCGGGGCGAGCTTCGAGACGGCGAGATCGGCGAGCATGGGCTTGAACTCCGAAAACGGCTTGCCGGCGATCTCGGGCATTACGTCGTCGACCTTTCGGTCGGACATCGCCGCGTAGATCGCCACTAGGTTGCGTGCCTCGGGCCGGTCGGCAAGTCCGTCCGCAGTCTCGGGCAGCGGATCAGGGTCGGTGCGCGCCTTCCGCAACTTCTGCGCGATGGTGTCGGCGTCGTCGCCCATGTTGATCCGGCTCATGTCCGACGGGTCGGACTTCGACATCTTCTTGGACCCGTCGCGCAGGCTCATCACCCGCGTCGCCGGCCCCTCGATCACCGGCTCGGTCAGCGGGAAGAAGTCGACGCCATAGTCGTGGTTGAACTTGGCCGCGATGTCGCGCGTCAGCTCCAGGTGCTGCTTCTGATCCTCCCCTACCGGCACATGCGTGGCGTGGTAGGCGAGAATGTCGGCCGCCATCAGTGCCGGGTAGCCGAACAGGCCCAGCGACGCCTCCTCGGCGTTCTTGCCGGCCTTCTCCTTCCACTGGGTCATCCGCCGCATCCAGCCCATGCGCGCGACGCAGTTGAAGATCCAGGCGAGTTGCACGTGCTCCGGAACCTGGGACTGGTTGAAGAGGATCGAGCGCTCCGGGTCGATGCCCGAGGCGATGAAGAAGGCCGCCACCTCGCGGGTGTTGCGCTTCAGCTTCTCCGGGTCCTGCCAGACGGTGATGGCGTGCATGTCGACGACGCAGTAGATCGTCTCGACGCCGCTCTCCTGCATCTCGACCCAGCGCTTCAGCGCGCCGAGATAGTTGCCGAGCGTCAGGCCGCCCGATGGCTGGATCCCCGAAAAGACCCGCCGCTTGAAGCGGGCATCGGGGGCAGGGGCGGTGCGCGGGTCGGCCACGGCTTCCATCTTGCCTCTCCGTCTGGAAACTGGTGGAGCGGTCGATTATCGGTCGGGCCTCGCACCGTCAAGGAACGCTCAACGTGCAAGACCCGGACACCTCTCCGCTCAACCCGCTGCCGCCACCGGTCATGGCGCTGGCGGTCGTCATCACGGGCATCGAACTGACACTCGCGGCGGCCGGCGGCGGTCTGATCGGCGGGCCGGGCGGGATCGGCTGGCGGCAGTCGGCGCTGGAGCGATACGCGTTCTTCGGAGACGTTCTCGATGCCATGATCGCCCGTGGCACCTGGCCCTTGGAGCACGTCGCGCGCTTCGTCACCTATCCGTTCGTCCATTACGGGTTCACCCACGCGCTCTTCGTCGTCGTTTTCCTGCTGGCGCTCGGAAAGATGGTCGCAGAGACGATGGGGACGGCAGCGTTCTTCGCCATCTTCTTCGGCTCTGCCATCATCGGGGCGTTGGTCTACGGACTTGCTTTGAATGACCCGATGCCGCTCGCGGGCGGGTTTCCCGCCGTCTACGGCCTGATCGGAGGCTTCACCTGGCTGCTGTGGACGAGCCTCGGGCGCGTCGGCGCGCCACAGCATCGCGCCTTCACGCTGATCGGCTTCCTTCTCGGCATCCAGCTGATCTTCGGCGTGCTCTTCGGCTCGACGAACGAGTGGGTCGCCGAGGTTGCAGGGTTCGCCACCGGCTTCGGGCTGTCGTTCCTTGTGGGGCCGGGCGGTTGGCGCAAGGCCCTCGACGCGCTCCGCCGTCGCTGAGGGACGTTCACGACTACCTCGCCGTCGCGCGGCGAAAGTCGGTGACAGAGAACGCCCCTAGAGCTAAGCCCGCCGCGCCGTAGGACACCATGCCGGCGAGGACAAGCACGGCCAGGGCGACGTACCGCGTTGCCCCGTCGGCCAAGAGCGTCCGCAAGGGCCGACCCCGCCGCAACCAGGCACACCCCCATCACCGCTGATGCGCCGACGATCCTCGGCAGGCGACGGCGAAGCTTGTCGTCGGGCACCGCGGCTTCGCCCATGCCGCGCGCGCCTCGCCAAAGCAGCCAGACCATCGCCCAGCCCGCGACTGTCGTGCCGATCGCGGCAGCAAGGTAGCCGATCGCGAAGGCGAGGCCGACGGCGAGGCCCGCATTGACGGCGAGCGACACGAGCGCGTAGCGGAACGGCCGCACCGTGTCCTCGCGCGCATAGAACAACGGCTGGTAGACCTTCTGCAGGACGAACGCCGGCAGCCCGAGGCCGTACACGGCGAGCGCAGCGGCGGTCGCGGCTGTGTCAGCTGCGTCGAACGCGCCCCGCTCGAACAGGACGGAGATCAGCGGCAGCGGGATCACGACGAGCGCCACCGCGGCCGGCACCGTCAGCATCAGCGCCATCTCGGCCGCGCGGCTGAAGGCATGGCGCCCTCCGGCCTCGTCGCCCGCGCGCAGGCGCCGCGAGAGTTCGGGCAGAAGGACGACGCCGATGGCGATGCCGACCACGCCGAGGGGCAGCTGGTAGAGCCGGTCGGCATAGTTCAGCCACGCGATGGCGCCCTCGAAGAAGCTCGCGACCTGTCGACCGACCAGCAGATTGACCTGGACCACACCACCGGCCAGTGCGGCGGGGCCAGCGATCACCGCGAGCCGCCTGAGTTCGGGCGTGAGGCGGGGTCGCCGCAGGGTCAGGCGGAAGCCGGCCCGCGACGCGGCCCACCAGACGAGCGCCAGTTGTGCCGCGCCAGCCACCGGCACCGACAGCGCCAGGGTCGCTCCGAACTCCAGCCCAAGTAGCCTGTCGATCCTGAGGCCCAGAAGGTCCTCTGAGGGCACGTCGAAGTACCAGCTGACGGCCATCGCGGCGATGAAGATCAGGTTGAGCAGGACTGGCGCCGCGGCCGCGGCGACGAATCTGCCCGAGGCATTCAGGACGCCCGATACGAGTGCGGCCAGCGAGATGAACAGGATATAGGGAAAGGCGATGCGGCCGAACGCAACCGCGAGGTCGAAGCGCTCGTCCCCCACGAAACCGCTTGCCATCGCCGTCACGAGGAGCGGCATCAGCACGATGCCGAGGCCGGTAAACGCCGAAAGCACGACCAGCATGCCGGCGAGGGCATCCTGCGCGAAGCCTTTCGCATCCTCTTCGCCCTGCAGCTTCTTGGCGAACATCGGCACGAAGGCCATGTTGAACGCGCCCTCGGCGAAGAAGCGCCGGAACATGTTCGGCAGCGCGAAGGCGATCAGGAACGCCTCTGCAACGGGGCCAGCGCCCAATGTTGCCGCGATCAGGATGTCGCGGGCGAAGCCCATCACGCGGCTCGCCATGGTCCAGGCGCCGACCGTCAGGAACCCCGCGAGGAGGCGGATCGGGCGCATGTCAGATCAAGAGCGTGCCCGCTCGGCGCCGCTCTGTATCGCCTCGCGCAGGCGCTTCTCGAGCTGCCGCCGCTTGGGCTCGGCGGAGAACTTCAGGCCGAACATGTCCTTGACGTAGAAGGAGTTCGACGACCTGCTCGCCGTAGGTCGCGATCACGGCGCTCGCGATCTGCACGTTGTTGGCCGCCAGCGTCCGCGTGAGGTCGTGCAGCAGGCCGGGCCGGTCGCGCGTGTCGACCTCGATGATCGTGTAGAGGTCGGAACCCTCGTTGTCGAAGGTGATCGACGTCGGCACCGAGAAGGCCTTCTCGCGCTTCTTCAGCTTGTCCTTGGGCTCCAGGGCCTCTCGGGCAATGACCTCGCCCTTCAGCGTCTTCGAGATCATGTCGCGCAGGCGGGGCAGGCGAGACTGCTCGTAGGGATGGCCTTCGGCATCCTGCACCCAGAAGCACGCCGTGACGATGCCGTCGCGGCTGGTGTAGCAGCGCGCGTCGACGACGTTCGCCCCGACGAGGGCAAGAGCTCCCGCCAGACGGCTGAAGATGCCGGGGTGATCGACCATCGCAAAGCAGATCCGGGTCCCGTCACGGTCGTCGTCGCGTTCGACCTCCATGCGAATATCGCCATTGCCGAGGCCGCGCATCAGCCCGGCAAAGACGACATGGGCGGACGTCGGAAGCCCCTGCCAGTAGGGACCGTAGTGCCGGCCGAGTTCGGTACGGACATCGCTCTTGTCCCACTCCGACAGCGCGTCGCGCAGGGCGCGCCGGGCCTCGACCTCGCGCGTCTCGCGATTCACGTCCTCCAGCCCGCGCACCAGCGCCTGTTCGGTCTGGCTGTGAAGACTGCGAAGCAGCTGCGCCTTCCAGTTGTTCCAGACGCCGGGCCCGACGCTGCGGATGTCACAGACGGTCAGGAGTGTCATCAGTTCCAGCCGCCGGCGCGTCCTCACGGCCTTGGCGAAGTCGCGCACCGTCCGCGGGTCGGAAAGGTCGCGCTTCTGCGCCATGTCAGACATCAGGAGGTGGTAGCGGACCAGCCATTCGACGGTGTCGCACTCCGCCGGCTTCAGCCCCAGCCGCGGCGCCAGCTTTCGTGCGACGCGTGCGCCGGCGACCGAATGATCCTCGTCCCGTCCCTTGCCGATGTCGTGAAGCAGCAGTGCGACATAGAGCACGCGGCGGTTCACCCCCGCCTCGACGATCTTGGTCGCGATCGGCAGCGCCTCGACCAGTTCGCCGCGTTCGATCTGGGCGAGGGTGGAGATGCACTGAATGGTGTGCTCGTCCACCGTGTAGTGGTGGTACATGTTGAATTGCATCATAGCGACGACGCGCGCGAATTCCGGGATGAACGCACCCAGGACGCCAAGCTCGTTCATCCGCCTCAGCGCCCGTTCCGGGTTGCCGCGCCTCAGCAGCATGTCCAGAAAGACCCGGTTCGCCTCCGGGTCATCGCGCACCGCATCATCGATCCGGTCAAGGTTGGCCGCGATCAGCCGCATCGCGTCGGGATGCAGCAGCGACCCGGTGCGAAGCGCCTCGTCGAAGATGCGGATGAAGTTCACCGGATGCTCGAGGAAGGCGCCGGCATCGGCGATTCGCATCCGCTGCCCCACGATCTCGAAGGGCGGGCGCGTCGTCCTGCGGCGGCGCAGGAGCTTCTGCAGCCGCGGCGCCTTCTTGACGTGTCGGTCCTCGAGTTCGGTCAGGACGATCCGGGTTAGTTCGCCAACCCGTGTGGCGTGGCGGAAGTAGTCCTGCATGAAGTGCTCGACCGCCCGGCGCCCGAATCCGTCCTTGTATTCCATACGGTCGGCGACCTCGACCTGCATGTCGAACGTGAGGTGGTCGATCGCCCGCCCGGCCGACAGGTGCATGTGGCAGCGCACGGCCAGCAGGAACGTCTCGGCACGGGCGAAAGAATTCGAACTCCTCGCGCGTGAAGGTGTCGCCGACGAGGTCCTCGACGTTGCGCACGCCGCGGACGTATTTGGCGATCCAGAAAAGGGTCTGGAGGTCACGCAGGCCGCCCTTGCCCTCCTTGATGTTCGGCTCGAGGACGTAGCGCTGGCCGAACTTCTTGTGGCGCTCGTCCCGCTCCTCGAGCTTCGCCTCGACGAACTCCGGCTCGGTCCCCCGAAAGAGGTCGGTGCGAAGCCTCTGTTCAAGTTCTGCCGCGAGTTCGACGTCGCCGGCGATCAGCCGATGCTCAAGGAGCGACGTCCGTATCGTCATGTCGGCCTTGCCGAGGCGCAGGCAGTCTCGAAGGCTCCGCGTCGCGTGCCCGACCTTCAGGTGCAGGTCCCAGAGGATGTAGAGCATCGATTCGACGAGGCTCTCGGACCAGCCGCTGGTCTTCCACGGGATAAGGAACAACAGGTCGACGTCGGAGTAGGGCGCCATCTCCGCCCGGCCGTACCCGCCCACGGCCAGCACCGCGATCCGCGCGCCGTCCGTCTGATCCGTCCGGCGGTGGAGATGGCGCATCGACACAATCAGCACCGTTTCGACGACGCCGTCCATCAGATGGCTGTAGGCCGCGACGGTCGCACGCGCGCTTCGAGGGGTCTTCGTGAAGGACTGTGCGATTTCCGCCCGTCCGGACTGCATCGCGGCTCGGAGGTGCTCGACCGTCTTCGCCCTGATATCCCGATGCTCCGTTAGGCGGCTTATATCCTCCTCGAGGGCTGCCAGCACGGAACGGGTGTCGAAGATCTTCTCAGGCGCCAAGGGCAATTCGGGCGCCCGCGACCATGCCGGCGCCGCTGGTATTTCGCGCTTGGACCGGGCGCGCGCCCGACTAGAAACCGGCGCCACCGAGGCGCCTCGGTGCGGGGTCGATGACGATCACCTGGTTGTTGCGGATCTCGGCCACCGCAAGCGCCCGTTCCACGGACCCGTCGCGGAGAAGACGGAACGTGCCGCCCGAGCCCGCGAAGCCGGATGATTGCGTCAGAGCCCCTGTCGTCAGTGCGTCCGATCTGCCCTGCGCCACGAGGGCGCCGATCGCTGCGATGCCATCGTAGGCGAGACCGGCAATGGGATGCGGCGCGCCTCCGTAGGCCGCCTGGTAGCGGGCGCGAAAGGCCGCGGACCTCTCCGGATCGGGCAACGCGAACCACGCGCCCTGAAGCCCACGCTGCGACAGCGCGCTGGACGGAATGTCGAGGCGTTGCAGGCCGATATACTGGGTCGTGGCCGGGCTGACGCCGTTTTCTGGCAAGATGTCCACCAGAAACGGCAGAGCTCCCGCCGTGCCGGACGTGAGGAAGACGCTGCTGGCGCCCGCGGCCTGGATCTGACTCGCGATCGCGGGGGCCGTCGACGTCACGCCCTGCTGCGACACCGGAAAGCTCGCTTGTCCGGCCAGGTTGGCCCCGGTCTGCGAGATCGCGCGTAGGATCGCATCGCGCCCGGTGGCCTCGGCCACGTCCTGGCCGCTGACGACGAAGATGTTGCCGCGTCCCTGGCGTGCCGCGTATCGGGTCAGCCTTTGCGCCACGTCGTCGAAGGTGGTGCCGAGGATAAAGACATTTCCTCCCGCGATGTCGGGATTGTTCGAGAAGGACAGGACGTTGACGCCAGAGGAGGCCACCGCGAGCCCCGCAGAGTTGGCCGCGCCGGCGAAGACCGGGCCGAGGATGATCTGTGCGCCATCGGCGACTGCAGTTTGCGCGGCGGACGCCGCAGTGCCGGGCTGACCGCCGGAATCGTAGACCCGCAAATCGATCTGGGCGCCCTGCAGGTCGGCCATCGCGAGACGCGCCGCATTCTCCAGCGACTGCGCGATGATCGCGCCTCCGTCGGGGGAACTGCGCGGCACCAGAAGTGCCACCGGCACAGCACGACCGGTGTCGACGGTCGGACCGCCTGACGGCATCTGCACATCGCATGCGGCCAGCAACAAGCACGGCGAAAACAGCAGTCGCTCGTGCCGCCGCCTTGCGAAACGGCCGGGTAATCGTCAACATCTCGCGGGTCCTCACGTTGCCTCACGGCTTTGGAGCATGAACCTATGCGGATCGCGGAGCGGTGTAAATTGCGCGCGGCCGACGGGTGAGCGGCGGCGCGCTGCCTGCGGGCCTCTACCTCGTCGCCACGCCGATCGGGAATGCGCGCGACATCACCTTGCGGGCCCTGGACACGCTGCGGGACGCCGACGTGCTCGCGGCCGAGGACACGCGCAACACACGTCGACTGCTCGACATCCATGGCGTGTCCTTGGGTGGCCGGCCGCTGTTGCCCTACCATGACCATAACGGCCCGAAGATGCGGCCGCGGCTTCTCGCCGAGATCGGCGAAGGGCGCTCCGTCGCATACGTATCGGACGCAGGCACGCCGCTGGTCGCGGATCCCGGCTATCGGCTCGCGATCGACGTGGCGGCGGCCGGCGGCAAGGTCATCGCGATTCCAGGTCCCTCCGCCGTCCTCGCAGCCGTCTCGATCGCTGGTCTGCCCAGCGACCGGTTCCTTTTCGCGGGGTTCCCGCCGGCGCAGGGCGGGCCGCGAAAGAGGTGGCTGCAAGAGCTCGCCGAGGTCCCGGCGACCTTGATCATGTTCGAGAGTGCGAAGCGATGTTCACGAACCGTTCCGGACATGGTAGAGGTGCTGGGGGGCGAGCGGCCGGCGGCCCTCTGCCGGGAGCTCACCAAGATCCATGAGGAGGTACGGCGGGGCACTCTTTCGGAAATCGCGGCGGGGATCGAAGCGGACCCGCCGCGTGGCGAGGTGGTGTTGCTCGTCGATCGCGCGGCGCCGACGGCCGACGCAGGAAGCGTGGAGGATGCACTGGAAGACGCGCTCACTACGATGAGCCTGCGCGACGCTACGGACTTTGTCGCCGAGGCGACCGGCCGTCCGCGGCGGGAAGTGTACCAAGCCGCCCTTAGGCTTCGCGGCCGATGAGCGGCATCCGCTCCCACATGTCGGGTCTTTCCGCAGAAGATCGTGTCGCGGCGCTCTACCAGCGTGCCGGGTGCACCGTGGCAGCGCAGCGTTGGCGCGGCGCCGGCGGCGAGATCGATCTCGTTCTCCGCGACGGGAACGTGACGGTGTTCGTCGAGGTCAAGGCGGCGCGGAGCCTCGCGACGGCGGCCGAGCGCATCGGGCCGCGCCAGGCGCGGCGCGTCATGTGCGCGGCGGAGGAATACATGGCGCAGGCTCCTGGTGTCCTTGCGGAGATGAGGTTCGATGTCGCGCTCGTCGACGGAAGCGGTCGGATCGAGATCGTCGCCAACGCCTTCGTTGATTGAGTGCCGTTGCCTATGCCGCGGAGGCGCGCCATCAAGGGCCGGTCGCCGCGCGAGGAGTGGTCATGTCGCTGAACGTCGCTTTCCAGATGGACCCGATCGAGAACGTCGACATCGGCGCCGACTCGACATTTCGCCTCGCCGAGTCCGCGCAGGCGCGGGGCCATGCGATGTGGGTCTACGGGCCCGAGAAGCTCGTCTGGCGCGACGGGCATGTCTTTGCCAATGCCCGGCCGGTCACCGTGAGGCGGGAGCGCGGCAACCATGTCGACTTCAGCGAGCGCGCGGACATCGACCTGTCGGACATGGATGTCGTCTGGCTGCGGCAGGACCCGCCGTTCGACATGAGCTACATCACCACGACGCACCTTCTGGAGCACGTCAAGGACACGACGCTCGTTGCGAACGACCCGTTCTGGGTGCGCAATTCGCCCGAGAAGCTGCTGGTCCTTGAGTTCCCCGACCTGATCCCGCCGACGATGATCGCCCGCGACCTCGCCTCCTTGCGCGCGTTCAAGCACGAGCACGGCGACATCATCCTCAAGCCGCTCTACGGCAATGGCGGCGCCGGCGTGTTCCGCCTGGACACCGAGGACCGCAACCTCGGCGCCCTGTGGGAGCTTTTCGCGACGCTGTCGCGCGAGCCGCTGATCGCTCAGAAATTTCTGCCGGCGGTGACGAAGGGCGACAAGCGCGTGATCCTGGTCGACGGCGAACCGGTGGGGGCGATCAATCGGGTCCCGGCGGAGGGCGAGACTCGCTCGAACATGCATGTAGGGGGCAAGGCGACGCCTTCGGAGCTGACGGCGCGGGACCGGGAGATCTGCGCCGAGATCGGGCCAATCTTGCGCGAGCGGGGGCAGGTCTTCGTCGGCATCGACGTGATCGGAGACTGGCTGACGGAGATCAACGTCACCTCGCCCACCGGCATCCAGGAGCTGGAGCGGTTCGACGGGATCGACGTGGCGGGCGCGATCTGGGATGCGGTGGAGCGGCGGCTGGCGGCGCGTTGAGGGGTCCTCGCGGGAAGTTTCGTCTGCGCTCGATCACTTTCCTTAGCCGAAGGCTCGGCCGAATGGCGGTGTGGTCCCGAATTTCATGGCCCCATGCCGAGCTTGCAACGGATCCCCGTGGCGCTGCTCCTAGGGTTGAGGGCACCAAGGCCGTCCGTGAAGGAAATGTCGCCGTGATGCGGCCTGCCTGAAATAGAGCCACAGGGGCCCGGCAACCGGCCTCTCGACAGGCACCCACCCCGCGGGAGGTGCTGGTTCACCAGGGCATCTTTTCGGTCGACGCCAGCACCGGCGAGGTGACGACGGTCGCGCAGACCGGCGACGCAGCGGTCGACGACCTGCTGTTCTGGGAGCGGAAGTGCGTGGGTCAGGCGCGGGCCGATGATAACCTGAAGCTCACGGCTTCGGCGACGTGAACCCGACGCACCGTCGCTTCTCCGGCGAGGTCTGCAATCGTTCGCGCCACGCGCATCACCCGATGATAGCCTCGGGCCGTCAATCCGAACCGATCGGCGGCCCTCAACAAAAGCTCCCGCCCCTCCGGGTCGGGGGCGGCGACCTCGTCGAGAAGCGCGCCTTCGGCGTCCGCGTTGGTGCGAGCACTCGCGTGGCGCTTGTATCGCGCCGCCTGCACCTGCCGCGCAGCGCAAACCCGCGCGGCGACCGCGGCGGAACTCTCTCCGGTCGCCGGCAGGTCGAGATCGGAGAATGCAACGGGCGGCACTTCGATCCGGAGATCGAACCGGTCCATCAGCGGGCCCGAGACGCGGCCGAGATACTCATCGCCGCAGGCCGGAACGCGCGCGCATGCCCGCTCCGGGTCCGGCAGGTAGCCGCAGCGGCAGGGGTTTGCCGCGGCTACGAGCAGGAACCGGCAGGGATAGCGGACGTGCGCGTTGGCCCGTGCGACGACGACGTCGCCGGTCTCGAGCGGCTGGCGGAGTGTGTCGAGGACCTGGCGCGAGAACTCCGGGAATTCGTCGAGGAAGAGGACGCCGTTGTGCGCCAGGCTGATCTGGCCCGGCTTCGCCCCCTTGCCGCCGCCGATGATCGCCGCCGGCGAGGCGGTGTGGTGCGGGTCGCAGAACGGGCGGGCGCGGCTGATGCCGCCTTCGCGGAGAGTGCCGGCGAGGGACTGGATCATCGACGTCTCTAGCGCCTCGGACGGAGAGAGCGGCGGCAGCAGCCCGGGCAGGCGCGCTGCCAGCATCGACTTGCCCGAGCCGGGCGTGCCGATCATCAGGAGGTGGTGCCTCCCGGCTGCCGCGATCTCCAGGGCGCGCTTCGCCCGCTCCTGGCCGCGGACGTCCGAGAGGTCGCGGATGCCGGTTTCGGTGACGACCTCGCCCGGAGTGGAGGGCGAGATCGGCGCCCGGCCGTTGAAATGCGCGACCGCGTCGCCGAGAGACGAGGGCGCAAGGACCGCCGCCGCGTCGACCCACGCCGCCTCCGCCCCGCACGCGGAGGGGCAGATCAGCGCCCGATCCTGCTCGGCCGCGGCCATCGCCGCCGGCAGCGCGCCCACCACCGACACGAGCGTCCCGTCCAGCGACAGCTCGCCCAGGGACACGACCCCTTCGACCTCCTCGCGCGGGATCACGTCGATGGCGGCGAGGAGCCCCAACGCGATGGGCAGGTCGAAGTGCGACCCCTCCTTCGGCAGGTCGGCGGGCGAGAGGTTTATCGTGATCCGCTTCGATGGCAGCGCTATGGAAAGCGCACCTAACGCGGCGCGGATGCGGTCCCGCGCCTCGCTGACGGCCTTGTCGGGCAGCCCGACGATGGAGAAGGCGGGCAGGCCCGGTGCGACGGCGCACTGCACCTCGACGAGGCGCGCCTCGATCCCCTCGAAGGCGACCGTGTAGGTTCGCGAGATCACAGTCCTGTTCCGATCGGTTGCGGCGCCATCCTTCTAGGCGAGGCAGCCGCGCGAAGAAGCCGAAAATTCGAACAGAGTTACCGTGCGGCCTGCCAAGGCTGCCAGGGCAGGTCGAGCGCGTAGGCTTCCGGGCCTCGGGCGGCCGCCTCGTGCCACGCGACGAAGGAAGGATGCCGGAGATGCCGCTCGACGTAGGCCTGTGCGCTCTCGCCGACGCTCAGGGAGTAGCCGGCGATCCGGGCTGCGACCGGCGCGTAGAAGACGTCGGCCAGCGAATAGTGCCCGAAGAGCCAGTCGGTCGCCCTCCCTTGCCGTGCGTGCGCCCAGAGGACCTCGATGCGCTCCAGATCGGCCTTCGTGCCGGCGTCCGGCACGAAGCCCGAATAGAGCCGGCGCAGGTTCATCGGGCATGCGCGTCGAAGATCGCCGAAGCCCGAGTGCATCTCGGCCACCAGCCACCGAGCGGTCGCGCGTGCGGCTGGATCGTCGGGCCAGAGCCCAGCCTCGGGATGACGTTCCGCCAGCGTCTCCGCAATGGCGAGGGTGTCCTGGATCCGGGTACGGTCCGGAAGATCGAGCACCGGGACAAGCCGGGCGGGTGCCAGCGCGCCAAGCGCGCCATCCTTGTTGCCCTCGTATAGCGGCACGTCATGCGTGCGCACATCGATGCCGAAGGCGTCGAACATCAGCCAGCCGCGAAGCGACCAACTCGAGTACGCGCGGTCGCCGATATGGAGGATGTATGTCATCGGTTCACTCTAGCGGCGAGCGGGCGATCAGTCCGGCGACATTTCGTGAACAACTTCATTGCGAGCGGTGATCAGCAGGACCGGGTGCGCCACCGCCAGGCACTCCTTTCGATTTCGCCTACCTTTTGGGCGCTTTCGCGGGTGACTTGGCGTGAAAAGCAGCAGCAGGGCGGGCCGCCTAGGACATATTCGTGCGCGAGCAACACGCCACGGTGAACTTTTTTCGATCCGGCGACGTTGGGCCACCGTATCGGGTCACGAGTTCAATCGGCCCTGCAGGGTCTTGTCTGGGGGAACGCAGAATGGCTTTAGACGGATTTTCCGACCAGTCACTTTCGCGGCGCGCAATGCAGGCGGAGTTGCTCGACGCAGAGACGGAACTGCGGCTCGCCTATGCGTGGCGCGATCATCGCGACGAGCAGGCGCTGCATCGCTTGGTAACGGCGTACATGCGCCTCGCGATTTCAATGGCCGCAAAATTCAAGCGCTACGGCGCCCCGATGAACGACCTGATCCAGGAGGCGGGGCTTGGACTGATGAAGGCGGCCGACAAGTTCGACCCCGACCGCGGGGTGCGCTTCTCGACCTACGCCGTCTGGTGGATCAAGGCCTCAATCCAGGACTACGTGATGCGCAACTGGTCGATGGTCCGTACGGGCTCGACCTCGTCGCAGAAGTCGCTGTTCTTCAACATGCGCCGCGTCCAGGCGCGCCTTGAGCGGGAAGCGGCGTCGCGAGGTGAGCGTCTCGACAACCATCAGTTACGCCAATTGATCGCGACGGAAGTCGGCGTGCCGCTGCACGACGTCGAGATGATGGAAGGGCGACTCGCGGGATCGGACTATTCGCTGAACGCCACCCAGTCGACCGAGGAGGACGGCCGCGAGTGGATCGACATGCTTGAGGACCAGGGCGACCAGGCCGCGAATACGGTCGCGCACCAGAAGGACATCGATACCCTTCGCGATTGGCTCGTGACGGCGATGTCCTCGCTCAACGAGCGCGAGCGCTTCATCGTGCGCGAGCGCAAGCTGCGCGATGACGCCAGGACCCTTGAGAGCCTCGGCAACGAACTCGGCCTGTCGAAGGAGCGGGTGCGCCAGCTGGAGGCGGCGGCCTTCGGGAAGATGCGAAAGAGCCTTGAGCGGACCTCGGGCGAGGTGCACGAATTCTTCGCCTCGGCCTGATCGCTCTCGCATTCGCGAGCGCGGCTTCGGCGGATGAGATCGGGCGGGACGGGCTGTCGGCCCTCCCGCATTCCGACGTCGTGATACTGGGCGAAGTGCACGACAATCCACTTCATCACCAGAGCCAGGCGGAAGCCGTCGCGGCGATCTCGCCAGCGGCGATCGTCTTCGAGATGCTGACGTCAGAACAGGCCGAGGCTGTGACCCCTGACAATCGTGACGACGCGGCGGCACTGTCGCGGGCGCTCCAGTGGGAAGAGAGCGGCTGGCCGGACTTTTTGATGTATCACCCAATCCTCACCGCGGCGCCTGATGCTGTCATCTACGGAGGGGCGCTGCCGCGAGACGCCGTGAGGCGCTCCGTCAGCGAAGGCGCCGCGGCAATTATTGGAGGCGATGCCGGCATCTTCGGCCTCGACAGACCATTGTCGGAGGAGGAACTGGCACTGCGGGTCGCAGAACAGGCCGAGGCGCATTGCGATGCGCTGCCCGAGGAGCTTCTGCCCGGCATGGTCGAGGCGCAGCGGTTGCGGGACGTCGCGATGGCGCGGGCGACGCTTGCCGCACTCGACGAGACCGGCGGGCCCGTCGCGGTCATCACCGGCAACGGCCACGCGCGGACGGACCGCGGCGTCCCGGTCTACCTCGATGCCGCGCGACCCGGACTCGATGTGCTGTCCGTGGGCCAGGTGGAGGCGCCGCCGGAAGTGGGCGCGCCGTTCGACCTCTGGCTTGTGACGGATCCCGCCCCGCGCGAAGACCCCTGCGACACCTTCCGCTAGTTGTGGCGGGTCGCGGCCGGGCCTAGAAGCAGAACCATGCTGGCTGGCAAGCGCATCCTTTTGATCATTGGCGGCGGCATCGCAGCCTACAAGTCGCTGGACCTTCTCCGGCGACTCCGGGAGCGTGGCGCAGGCGTCACGCCCGTGCTGACCCGCGCGGCGGAGCAGTTCGTGACGCCGCTCAGCGCATCGGCCCTCGCCGCGGAGAAGGTCTACCGCGACCTCTTCGACCTCACCGACGAGGCGGAGATGGGCCATATCGAACTGTCGCGATCGGCCGATCTCGTCGTCGTCGCTCCGGCAACGGCTGATCTGATGGGGAAGATGGCGGCCGGCCTGGCCGACGACCTCGCCTCGACGCTTCTGATGGCGACCGACAAGCGCGTGCTGGTCGCTCCCGCGATGAACGTCCGCATGTGGGAGCATCCGGCGACACTGCGAAACCTCGAGACCCTGCGCGGCGATGGCGTGCTGGTTGTCGGACCGGCGGAAGGTGCGATGGCCTGTGGCGAGTTCGGTCCGGGGCGACTGTCGGAGGTGCCTGACATCGTCGCGGCCGTCGAGGCGGCACTGGGAAGCGGGCCGCTCTCGGGCCGGCGCCTGATCGTCACGTCGGGGCCGACGCACGAGCCGATCGACCCGGTGCGCTACATCGCCAATCGCTCATCCGGCGCGCAGGGCGCGGCACTGGCACGCGCGCTTGCTGCGCTTGGGGCGGACGTCGTGTTCGTGAGCGGCCCCGCCGAGGTGCCGCCACCCGAGGGCGTGACCGTCGTGGAGGTTGATACAGCACGGGAGATGCTCGCGGCGGTGAAGGACGCCCTTCCTGCCGATGCGGCAGTGTTCGCCGCAGCGGTCGCGGACTGGCGCGTGGCGGAGGCGTCGGCAGGAAAGATGAAGAAGCGTCAAGGGGGCGAGCCGCCGGCGTTGAAGATGGTCGAAAATCCCGACATCCTCGCCACGGTCGCGCGGCTTGACCAAGGTCGACCGCAGCTTGTCGTCGGCTTCGCGGCCGAGACCGACGACGTGTTGGAGAACGCGCGGGCCAAGCGGGTGCGAAAGGGCTGCGACTGGATCGTGGCGAACGACGTCTCGGCCGCGACCGGCATCATGGGCGGCCGCGAGAATGCCGTTACGCTGATCAAGGCCGACGGCGAGGAAGCATGGCCCCGGATGTCCAAGGACGACGTCGCCAGGCGCCTCGCGCAGCGGATTTCGGAGGCCCTGTCGTGAGGGGGGGACGGCCTGCGCGGGCATCGAGCCCGCACGTGCCGTCCGCGCCGGTCCGCGTGGCGGGTCGCAGCGCCGGAGTGGCCGCGTGACGCCGCTGGTGGAGATCATCTGGGACGAGGGCGCGGACCGCGATGTGCCTTTGCCTTCCTACGCGACGGTGGGCGCTGCCGGTGCGGACATCCGCGCGAACCTCGATCCCGCGGACCGACCCCGCGGAGTTGTCCTCGAGCCGCTCGAGCGCCGGATCGTGCCGACCGGCCTTCGGGTCGCGGTTCCGGAGGGGTGGGAGATCCAGGTTCGGCCGCGTTCGGGCCTTGCGCTTCGCCATGGCATCACGCTGCCGAACACGCCGGGCACGATCGATGCCGACTATCGCGGTCCGCTTGGGGGTGGCGCTGGTGAACATCGGTCGCGATGCCTACACCGTCGCCCACGGCGAGCGGATCGCGCAGCTGGTCGTCGCACCCGTGGCGCAGGCGCGCTTCGAGGTGGTCGACCTGCTGCAACCGACGGCCCGCGGCGAGGGCGGCTTCGGCTCGACCGGACGGCACTGATGATCGCAGTCCTTCTGCTCGGTCTCGGCGTCTGGTTCGCCGCACGTCGCTTTGGAGTTCCGAGCGACGGGCGCTGGCTGATGCTGGGACTACTCTACGTCATCGTCCTCGCGATCAACGTGGCGCTGCCGGACGGCAACCCGCTCAAGATGGCGACAGGCGGCTCGGCCGGGGAGTGGCTCGTGCTGGGCGGGCTGGGCGCGCTGGTCTGGGGCTACACTCGCGTCTTGCGGCGCGTCCGTACGCGGGTGCGGCCGGAGAACAGGCCCGTCGTGCGCGCGGCGGGCGACTTCGGTGAGGGTGAGCTGGATCGCTACGCCCGTCACATCGCCTTGCGGGAGATCGGCGGGCCGGGCCAGCGCCAGCTCAAGGCGGCGCGGGTGCTGGTCGTGGGGGCGGGGGGACTGGGCTCTCCGGCCCTGCTCTATCTGGCGGGCACCGGCGTCGGCACGATCGGCGTGATCGACGATGACGTCGTCGAGGAGACCAACCTCCAGCGACAGATCATCCACGCCGACGCCCGGCTTGGCTTGCCCAAGGTCTTCTCCGCAGAGGCGGCGATGCTGGCGCTGAACCCGCACGTGACCGTTAGGCCCTACAACCGCCGGCTGACCGACGACATCGCCAACGATCTCTTCGCCGACTACGACCTCGTCCTCGACGGCACCGATGACTTCGAAACCCGCTATCTGGTTAACAGGACGGCCGTGGCGCGGCGCCTGCCGCTGATCTCGGGCGCGCTGAGCCAGTGGGAAGGGCAGGTGAGCCTCTTCGATCCTGCAGACGGCTCGCCCTGTTATCAGTGCATATTCCCCGAGCCGCCGGCGGACGGACTGGCGCCGACCTGCGCCGAGGCGGGCGTGCTCGCGCCGTTGCCGGGGGTGGTGGGCGCGATGATGGCTGTCGAGGCGGTGAAAAGGCTGGTCGGCGCCGGTGAGACGCTGGCGGGGCGGATGCTGATCTACGACGCGCTGCACGGTGAGACGCGAACGATCAGGCTTCGCCGACGTCCAGACTGCGCGATCTGCGGCAGCGGCGCGCCCGTCTAGCCAGGCTGCGGCCGCCTCGCGGGAAGGACCTTGGCGGTGTGCGGCGGATTGTGCGCATTTGGCGCGGCGCATCGCGCCGACGTGTCCCGGCGAGGTCTCCGACCATGTGGCCTTCTCGGCGCGGGCGGCGTAGCTCTTTTCTCCGCGAGACAAGGGAGATGCCGCCGATGAACAACCCGCTGCTTCAGGACTGGGACACGCCGTACGAGATGCCTCCATTCGACAGGCTTTCGGATGAAGACATTCCGCCTGCCTTCGACGCGGCGCTCGAGCGGTCGCGCGAGAACGTGGCGGCCATCTCGATGGACAAGGCCCCTCCCAGCTTCGGCAACACGATAGAAGCCCTCGAGATGGCCGACGAATTGCTGGGCCGGGTGCTGGCGCCGTTCTGGACGCTTGCCTCGACGGAATCGACTGCGGCACGGGAGAAGATGCAGCGGGACTTCTCACCCCGGCTCGCCGCCTATTCGTCGGAGGTGACGCGCAATCGTGCGCTCTTCGCGCGCATCGACGACCTCTGGGAGCGGCGCGGCCAGCTGGAACTGACGCCGGAGCAGCAACGTGTGCTCTACCTGACGCACCGCGGATTCGTCCGCTCGGGCGCGCGGCTCGAGGGCGCTGCCGCAGAGCGGCTGGCGGCGATCAAGGAGCGGCTGGCGGTCCTGGGGACGCAGTTCACGCAGAACCTGCTGGCCGACGAACGTTCCTGGTGGATGGAGCTGGCGGAGGCGGACCTCGAGCGTCTGCCAGACTTCGTGATCTCGTCCGCCCGTTCCGCCGGCGAGGAGAAGGACGCAGGCGGCCCGGTGGTGACGCTCTCCCGCTCGCTGATCGTGCCGTTCCTTTCGTTCAGCCCGGACCGCGAACTGCGGCGCCGCGCGTTCGAGGCCTGGACAAGCCGCGGCATGAACGGCGGAGAGACCGACAACCGCGAAATCGCGGCCGAGATCCTGGCGCTGAGGCAGGAGCGTGCCAAGCTTCTCGGCTACGAGAGCTTTGCGGCTTACAAGCTCGAGACCGAGATGGCACGGACGCCCGAGGCGGTGCGCGATCTGCTGATGCGTGTCTGGGAGCCGGCGCGGAAGGCGGCGGAGGCCGACGCCGCGATCCTGGAGCAGATGTTGCGCGCCGACGGCATCGACGGCCGGCTCGAGCCATGGGATTGGCGGTACTATGCGGAGAAGCGGCGCCAGGCCGAGCACGATCTCGACGAGGAGCGGCTGAAGCCGTACCTAGGGCTCGACCGGATGATCGAGGCGGCGTTCGACTGCGCGCATCGTCTGTTCGGGCTCGAGTTTCAGGAGGTCGAGGCGCCGGTATGGCACCCTGACGTCCGGACCTGGGAGGTCACGCGGGACGGTCGCCACATGGCTCTGTTCTGCGGCGACTACTTCAACCGCGGCGGCAAGAGGTCCGGCGCGTGGTGCACGACTATCCGCCAGCAGAGGAAGTTCGGTGGCGAGCGGCGGCCGATCGTCCTCAATGTCTGCAATTTCGCCAAGCCGCAGAAGGGGCAGCCGGCGCTGCTGAGCTACGACGATGCGCGGACGCTGTTCCACGAGTTCGGCCACGCGCTGCACCAGATCCTCAGCGACGTCACGTATGAGAGCGTCTCGGGCACGAGCGTCGCGCGGGATTTCGTCGAGCTGCCGTCGCAGCTCTACGAACATTGGCTGGAGGTGCCGGAGGTTCTGACCGAATTCGCCCGCCATGCGGAGACGGGCGAGCCGATCCCGGAGGAGATGCGCGATCGCCTGCTTGGCGCGCGCATCTTCGACATGGGATTCCAGACGGTGGAGTACGTGGCCAGCGCGCTCGTCGACCTGGCGTTCCACGAGGGTAAGGCACCGGGCGATCCGATGCAGCGGCAGGCGGACGTCCTGGACGAGATCGGCATGCCGCACGCCATCCGGATGAGGCACTCGACGCCGCACTTTGCGCACGTCTTTGCTGGAGACGGATACTCGGCGGGATACTACAGCTACATGTGGTCCGAGGTCATGGACGCCGACGCCTTCGAGGCATTCGAGGAAGCGGGCGATCCGTTCGATGCCGAGACCGCGCGGAGTCTCGAGGCGCACATCCTGTCCGCCGGCGGGACCGAGGAGGCGGACGCCCTCTATCGGCGCTTTCGCGGACGGATGCCCGGTGTCGATGCGCTGCTGAAGGGGCGGGGCCTGCTCGACGCCGCGTGACGCTACAGCGGTCTGATTTGAGCGGTGCTTCTGCAGAGCGAGGTAGGGGCGCCGCTCGGAGCCTTCTTGCCGTGCCGCGACAACACTGTATCCCAAGGGCAAGGCGGCGAGGATGGAGGCCCAAGGCATGCCGGACGCATTCGAGATCGGGGTTGAGGCGGCGCTGGCGCAGGCGCGAAAGAGCCTCGCCGAAGGCGGCATCCCGATCGGCTCGAGCCTTATGATCGGAAACGCCGTCATCGCGGTGGGGCACAACCGGCGGATCCAGCGTGGCAGCAACATCCTGCACGGCGAGACCGACTGCATCGAGAGCGCCGGGCATCATTTCGACCTGACCCAGTCGACGATCTTCTCAACCCTCAGCCCCTGCACGATGTGCGCGGGCGCGATCATCCTCTACGGCATCCCCCGCGCCGTGATCCTGGACAACGAGAACGTCGACGACTTCGTGACGGGAGAGGAGCATCTGCGACAAGCGGGAGTGGAAGTCTTGATCCGGCCAAACCCGCGGATCGTTGAGATGAACCGGCGGTTCCAGACCGATCCCGAAACCCGCCCGCGCTGGCTCGGGGACGTCGGCGGATGAGCCTGACCAGCTACGTCAAAGAGGTATACGGCGACTTCCGGAACACTTTCACGGAGCGCGACGCAGCCGCCTATATCAGTGCCTATGCGCGGTTCCATGGTGCCAAGGCTGAACACGCCGGACCGGTGGTGCTCGACGGACCCGAGCGCAGAAGCGAAAAATGCGACACGCACTCTCGCGCCGTGGGAGCCGAGGACCATGCAACTCACGCTGCGCACGCCGAGCTCATGGGCGAACTCTACAAGAACCTTGACACGCTCGACGGCAAGGCAAGTGGTCTGCTCACGTATTGCGGCCTCATCCTAGCCGGCAGTTCCTTCCTAGTGACGCGGGCGGACGCCTCGTGGATCGCTTTCCTCAGCGTCGTTGTCGTGGCACTCGCGGCGATCTCCGCCCTCTTCGCCGTCCAGGCGATCTTCCTGTCCTGGACACCCGCAACCAAGCTCGCTGATCCGTCGGTCGGGGCCGAGGAGGCGTGCATTCAATACTATCGGGTGCGGCAGCGGCGGACCCGCTTCTACCTCGTCTCCTGGCTTGCGATTACCGTGACGACGCTGCTGTTTCTCGCCTGCCTGATCGCGGAGTACATCGACGACGCGACCGATCTCTTCGAGAGTGAAGTGCCGAGCCAGTCATCCGCACAAGAGACTGTGGGCGAGCCGGCGGCGCCCGCGTCGGCAGGCAACGCGGTCGAGTAGCGGCAGCAGTGGCTTGATCTTGCCGCGGCGAGCGGTGAAGAGAGCGCATGCCCACATGGACCGCCCTAACCACCATCGGCAGCGAGACCAGTGCCGAGGCACTCGGCGCGGCCCTCGATCGGCTCGATCCCGAGGGGGTCGGGATCTTCGAGATCGAGGACGGCTCGGGGCTGTGGGAGGTCGGCGGCTATTTCGAGAAAGCGCCTGATCCGGTGTCCCTCGCTCTCATCGAGGCGGCGCACGGTGTGTCATTCGTCGTAAGCGAACTGCCCGAGACTGACTGGGTCGCCAAGGTGCGGCGGGAACTGGCGCCGGTCGAGGCCGGCCGGTTCTGGCTCCACGGTTCGCACGATGCGGACAGCGTGCCGCCGGGACGTGTCCCGCTCCTGATTGAGGCGGCGATGGCGTTCGGGACCGGCCACCATGGCACGACGCTCGGCTGCCTGCGCGCACTGGACCGCATGGCTGACGGACTTTCGCCAGGTCCGGTCCTCGACCTGGGCTGCGGAACGGCGGTGCTGGCAATGGCCGCGGCAAAGGTCTGGGATGTGCCGGTCTTGGCGTCCGACATCGACTCCGTCGCGATCGAGGTCGCAGATGCGAACCTCGCCGCGAACGGCATGGCGGGGCGGGTTCGAACGTTCGTGTCGGAGGGGTTGGACCACCCAAGCCTGACCGCCGCAGCACCCTATGGATTGGTGTTCGCGAACATTCTGATGGGACCGCTTCTGTCTCTGGCGGACGCCATCGCAGGGGTGACGGCGGCTGGAGGCATCGCGGTGCTCTCAGGTATCCTGAACGAACAGGCGGACGCTGTGGCGAGCGGCTACGCCTCGGCAGGCTTTGCCGAGGTGCTTCGGGAGACGATTGGCGACTGGACGACGCTCACGCTGAGGCGTGGCTGAGCTCAGCGGGTGAGCGACTCGAGATCGTCGATGCCAATGTCTCCGAGCTCGTGCCGGCTCATCCGCCGCAATGCGCGACGTGTCAGGCGCGCGGCATTCCACCGTGCGAGCGTGCCGATCAACGAGATGCCGAGCCGCGGCCGCAGGGTCGGGGCGGGGGGCGTGAATGCGAGGCTCATCCTTTGATTCTCCAACGGGCCGAAGACGCCGATCTATGCCGATCCCAAACCGGCGCAATGGGCGATTCCATGACCTTGCGTCATGGCGATTGCCAACCGGTGAACGGCGTGGCTGGGCGGCCACGAAAATTGCCGTTTGGAGTGCGGCCGCGGCTGGGGCAGGATGCGGCCCAAGATCCTCTTGGAGAGGACGGCGGATCGAGGCGTGAGCGCAATGCGGATCATCGGGATCGACCCGGGGCTGAGGTCCCTCGGCTGGGGCGTGATCGTCGCGGATGGCGGGCGCCTGCAACATGTCGCAAACGGGGTCTGCCGGCCCCTTGGCGACTGTCTGGCGGAACGCCTTCTGGACCTGCACGTGCAGTTGTCGGCCATCGTGGCGGAGCATGCTCCGCAGGCCGCGGCGATGGAGTCGACCTTCGTCAACCGCGATGGCGCCGGCAGCCTGAAGCTGGGGCAGGCTCGCGGCGTCGCGCTGCTGGTGCAGGCGCAGGCCGGCCTGGCCGTGGGAGAATATGCGCCGAATGCGATCAAGAAGGCCGTGGTCGGCGTGGGTCATGCCGACAAGCGCCAGGTCATGCACATGGTGAGGATGCAACTGCCGGGGGCGGAGCCGGCCGGGCCGGACGCGGCGGACGCGCTCGCGGTCGCGATATGTCATGCTTGGAACGGCACCGCGAACCGGCTGGCCGGCGCGGTGGCGCGGGCGCTGGGATGATCGGCCGGGTGGCGGGCAGCGTCGTCCATCGCGGCGACGACCACGTGATGATCGACGTCGGTGGCGTCGGGTACGTCGTCCAAGTCTCCGCCAGAACGCTGGCCGAACTGCCGTCCGTCGGAGAAGCCGTCGTGCTCTGGACCGAGACCGTCGTGCGAGAGGACCTGCTCGCCCTGATCGGCTACCGGACGGCGGAAGAGGTGCAGTGGCATCGCCTCCTCACATCCGTGCAGGGCGTGGGGAGCCGCGCGGCGCTGGCGATCCTCGGCGCTCTCGGACCCGAAGGCGTGGCGCGCGCGGTGGCCCTCGCCGACTGGAACGCCGTGAAGGCCGCGCCCGGTGTCGGGCCAAAGATCGCACAGCGCGTCGTCAATGAGTTGCAGGGTAAGGGGCCCGTGGCAGGGGTGACATCATCGGCCGTTGGAGCCATGCCGGCGGGCGGCGCCGCGGCGGAAGCGGTCTCGGCGCTGGTCAACCTCGGATACGGCGCGGCTGAATCGCAGCGTGCCGTGGCGGAGGCGGGGCGTGATGGCGTCGAGGAAACGGCGGCGCTGATCCGCAACGCGCTGAAGCGGCTGGCGCCGGCATGAGCCACGTGTGGCGTGACGCTAGGAGCGTGCCCAGGGGCCGGCCCGTCTTCGTAGTGACCCCCCTGGCGACGCACGATGACTGAGCCCGACCCGACACTTCGGCCCGAGCCGCTGCCCGAGGACGATGGACCCGCGATGCGCCCGCAGACGCTGGAGGCGTTCGTCGGCCAGGCGGAGGCGCGCGCGAACCTGCGGGTCTTCATCGAGAGCGCGCGCAGACGCGGCGAAGCGATGGACCATGCGCTGTTTCATGGGCCGCCCGGCCTCGGCAAGACGACGCTGGCGCAGATCGTGGCCCGAGAACTCGGCGTGAACTTCCGAATGACCTCGGGGCCGGTTCTGGCGCGGGCGGGGGATCTCGCCGCTATCCTGACCAACCTAGACTCACGCGACGTGCTCTTCATCGACGAGATCCATCGGCTGAATCCGGCAGTCGAGGAGGTGCTCTACCCGGCGCTGGAGGACTATCAGCTCGATCTCGTGATCGGCGAGGGTCCTGCGGCGCGGACCGTGAGGATCGAGCTTCAGCCGTTCACGCTCGTCGGCGCGACGACGCGGCTCGGGCTGCTGACGACGCCCCTGCGCGACAGGTTCGGCATCCCGATCCGGCTGAATTTCTACACGCCGGCAGAGCTGCAATCGATCGTCGCGCGGGGCGCGCGACTGATGGGAATCGAGGCGGAAGAGGCCGGCACCGCCGAGATCGCGCGCCGGGCACGAGGGACACCCCGTATCGCGGGACGGCTGCTGCGGCGCGTCGTCGACTTTGCCGTAGTGGAGGGGGACGGGCGGCTGACGGAGCGTCTCGCCGACGCAGCGCTGACGCGGCTGGGCGTTGACGGGCTTGGCCTCGACGGAGCGGATCGAAAGTACCTCACGATCATCGCGGAGAACTACGGTGGCGGGCCGGTCGGAGTGGAGACGCTGTCGGCAGCTCTCTCGGAGGCGCGGGATGCGATAGAGGAGGTGATCGAGCCGTTTCTCCTGCAGCAGGGACTGATCGCGAGAACCCCCCGCGGACGCATGCTGGCAGCCAAAGGCTGGAAGTCATCTCGGCCTCGCAGCGCCGCCGCGGCCCGGTCAGGCGGACCTCTTCGAGTGAGGTGCGATCGCGCCCCTCGGGGCGACCAGCAGGAGCTTTGAACTCCTGACGGCCGCGCGCGGCCGTTATCGCGCGACGGCGATGCCCAGGGTGCGCCTTGCGGTCGCGCGGTCCCTGATCACTCGGCAGCGCGGACGATCGGCGGCAGGCGAAGGGGAAGCTGGTCGTCGGGATCTTGCTCGGCATCGAAGTCCCAGACGATCTCGGGCGAGGAGACCTCGCGCGCCTCCCGCGCCAGCGCACGGTCTCGCGCTGCGCGGCTGCCGCGACCGAGCGACCGCGCCTTCACGACCTGCGTAACCCAGTCCACGATCGTCCATGACCAGACCCTGAGCGCCAGCATCGACGGCGTGAACACCAAGGTCAGCACGGTCGCGATGCCAAGACCGAAGACCACGGCGGTCGCGAGCTGCTTCCACCAAAGCGCGGTCGGGCTGTCGATCGAGTAGCCGCCACCGAAGAAGTCGAGGCTGACGCCCAGCATCATCGGCGTCAGGCCCGCGATCGTGGTGATGGTCGTCAGGATGACCGGCCTGATTCGCGCCTCGACCGTTCGGACGATCGCCTCGATCTGCGGCATGTAGCGGGCGTATTCCTGGTAGGTGTCGATCAGAACGATGTTGTTGTTCACGACGATCCCGGCGAGGGCGACGATGCCGGTTCCGGTCATGATGATCGAGAACGGCTGATCCATGACCAGCATCCCGATCAGCGTGCCGGTCGTGGAAAGGATCACGGCGAGCAGTACCAGCACCGCGTTGTAGAACGAGTTGAACTGCGCCAGCAGGATGATGAACATCAGCCCCAGGGCGCCGGCAAAGGCAGTCATCAGGAACTGGGCCGACTCCTCCTGATCCTCCTGGTCGCCGGTCCACTCCCAAGAGACACCCGCAGGCAGTGGAGTCTCCGACTCTAGCCACTGGGTGAGTTCGGCGATCCGCTCGTTTGGGTTGATCGGCGCGCCGTCCTTGGTCGTCAGACCCGCGCTGACGTCGGCCTTGATGTCGAAGTAGCGTTGCCGGTCGATCCGGTCGATCTGACCGAGCTTGGCGACCGGTTGCCGCGTGATGAAGTTCGACAGCGGGATCAGGCCGTCACGGGTGCGAACCTTGAGGGAGTCCAGCGTCGAGAGGACGCGATCCTGCTCGGGCAGGCGCACCCGGATTTCGATCTCCTCGTCAGATGAACTCGACCCGCATCGTGTCGAGCATGATGCCGCGCGTGACGAGCTGCACCATGGCGCCCACCGTCGCGACATCCGCGCCGTAGCGGCCCGCCTTCTCGACATCGACATCGATCTGCCAATCAATTCCGGGAAGCGGACGCGTATCCTCGATCTCGATGAGCGCCTCGGTCTGCTCGAACTTCTGCCGCGCGATCTGCGTGGCCGCGAGCAGGTCGTCCCAATTCTCGCCCGTGAGGCGCAGGTGGACGGGCTTGCCGGCGCCGGGGCCCATCGACAGGTTCAGGACCTCCGTCTGGATGCCCGGCAGAGTTGCCAGCCGCTCTTCCAGACGCGCCAGCACGACGTCGCCGTCCAGGTCTTCGACCGTCAGGTCGTCGTGGCGCGCCGCGAAGGCCGGCCGGTCCTCCCACGGGACGAGCTCGATCTGGACCTGGCCGATGGCGTCTATCGGTCCCTCTGCGCCCGGGCCGCTGGAGTTCAACCCACCCGCGCCGGCGAAGGCGAAGGCACTCTCGACCCCTCGGGTGGCGATCGCCACCTCCTCGACCTGCTCGACGAGTTGGTCCTTCTCTGCCAGCGAGAGGTTGCCGCGGGCGCGGACGTAGACGATCGCCTGTTCCGGCTCACTCTCCACGAAAAACTCGACGCCGTTGTTGTTCTGGCCGAAGGCCACGAACGTGCCAACCACGAAGGCCCCGACCGCAGCGATGGCGACGAGCGGCATGACGGGATTGCCCGTGATCAGCTTGATGAAGTGCCCAAACGGTGTCCTGCGATGTCCGGCGGCGACCTGCCGGGGCGCTCTCTCGATTCGCGCGGCGCCTATGAAAAGCGAGGACATCAAGGCGCCTGCCGCGAAGATGATCCCGCCCGGAACCCACTGGATCGCGTCGGGCAGCGGCAACGGCGCACCCAGGATGTACGACGGATTGAGCGCCTGCATCGCGCCGACGAAGACGACCATCCATGCCACGGGCACCAGCGCCGCGCGTACCGCCCACGGCAGGGCACGTCTGAGGGCTTCCGAACCGCGCGAGATCGAACGGCTGCCTCGGCCGAAGACGCCACCGACGATCGGCAGATAGATCAGCGCCACCACGAGCGAGGCCGAGAGGACGAAGATCAGGGTGATGGGTAGCATTCCCATGAACTCGCCCGCGACACCGGGCCAGAACAGCATGGGAAGGAACGCGCAGAGCGTCGTCGCCGTCGACGCGACGATAGGCCAGAACATGCGCTTTGCCGCCTCGACATAGGCATGCATCGGCCCGGACCCCTCGGAGATCCGGCGGTCGGCATACTCGACCACCACGATCGCGCCGTCGACGAGCATCCCTACAGCCAGGATCAGGCCGAACATCACGATGTTCGAAATCGCAACATCCATGATCGCAAGGAACACGAAGCAGAGCAGGAACGACGTCGGGATCGCAAAGCCGACGAGGAGCGCCGAGCGAGTGCCGAGCGATGCGAGCACGACGACCATCACCAGCGCGATCGCGGTCAGAACGGAGCCTTCGAGCTGGCTGACCATCGACTCAACCTGACGCGACATGTCGTTCGACGTGCCCACGTCGACCGCCGCGCGCAGGTCGGCAGGCCAGCTCTCACGCTCTGCTGCCACCTCCTCGCGGATGAGCGCGGCGGTATCGATGATGTTGAAGCCCTTGCGCTTCACCACCTGCAGCGCCACCGTGCTCTGACCGTTGAAGCGGGCCGTTCCCTGACGGTCCTCGAAGGTCAGACGGATGTCGGCGAGTTCACCCAAGGTCACCACCCGGTCGCCGTTGACCTTGATCGGCAGGGTGTAGATGTCGGACGCTTCGTTGAACGACGATGGGATCTTGACGCTGAAGGCGCCCGTCTCGGTCTCGATCTCACCGGCTGCGATGAGTTGGTTGTTGTTCAGGACCGCGTTGGCAAGCTCGTTTGCCGTGACGTTGTAAGCCTCGAGCCGCAGGGGGTCGATCACCACCTCGACCATCTCGTCGCGATGCCCTGCCAGGGGCGCCTCCAGCACGGCGTCGAGGCCTTCGAGGCGCTCCTGCAGAGCCTCGGCGACGCGCAACAGCGTTCGCTCGGGGACCGGACCGGAGAGATTCACGATGATGATCGGAAATTCCGAGAAGTTGATCTCGTTGATCGAGTACTGCTCGGCGCCATCGGGGAACTCGGCCTCGGCGCTGTTCATGGCGTCGCGCACGTCGGCGAGGACCTTGGTCTTGTCCCAGCCGAACTCGAACTCCATCGCGACGCCGGCATAACCCTCGGCGGCCGTGGCCTGCATCGTCTTCAATCCGTCGAGGTCGGAGAGCTCGGTCTCCATCGGCTTCACGAGCAGCTTCTCGCTGTCCTCGGCCGAAATTCCCGGGAAAGGGACCGAGACGAACAGCGCCGGGATCTCGATGTCCGGCTCGCCTTCCTTCGGCAGCGACGCATAGGCGAACGCGCCCACTGCGATCGACAGCGCGATGAAGGCAAGGATCATGCGGGCGCGTTGAGCGGCCCAGTCGATGACGCTCGTCATCCGGCTGTCTCCCGGAAGGTGGCCGAAACCGGAACGCCATCGGTGACAAATTCCTGTCCGACAACGATGATGTCGACGGCCTCATCGAGACCGGAGACCCAGACGCCCTGTGGCGTGTCACGCACCACCGACACCCGCGCGAAGCGGGCAGTGTCGTCTTGCACAAGGCGCACGCCCAATTGACCATCGTCATCCAGGGTCAGCGCGGACTGCGGAATCAGGTGAGCCACGGTGCCTTCAGCCTCGATCATCAGCTCGACCGTCTGGCCGTCGCGGATTGCGAGATCTCCGTTCTCGACCTCGACCTCGGTGCGGAACGTGCGTGTCAGTTCGTCGGCGGCCCTGCTGATGAAGCTCACGCGACCCGTGACCTCTCGCCCAGACGCCAGCCGTGCCGCGACGGGCGCGCCGACCTCGATCCGGTCGACATCTGTCTCCGGCACGAAGCCCACGAGCTTGATCGGGTCCAGCTGGATCACCGTTGCACAAAGCGAGCCCGCCTGCAGCAGAGACCCGAGTTCGGCGGTGTCGGACTCCAGAAGACCCTCGAACGGCGCATGAAGCTTGAGCCTATCGATCTCCGTCTCGGCGGCAGCGATAGCGGCTTCGGCGGAGCGGACGCCAGCCCGGGCCGCCTCTACTCCCGCGAGAGCGGACTGCACGCCTGCCTGCGTCGATGCGACACGCGTATCCGATGCGAATCCACCCTCACTCAACCGCGATGCGGCGCGATCGTTGATCCGTGCCTCGGAAAGCCTCGCTTCGGCTTCGATCACGCGCGCCTCCGACTCCGGGAGCCGCGCCTGCGCCTCCATGAGCGCCACGCCGCGGGTTCCGATGTCGATCTCGCAGAGGATCTGGCCGGCCTCGACCGACGCGCCCGCGCGCAGGGGAGGAGACACGACCTTGCCACTGATCTCCGAGCGGACTTCGACTTGCCTGACCGCCTCGGTCCGACCGCGGAGAAGCACCGCGCTGTCGATCTCCCGTGCCTCGGACCCCATCGCCACGACGGAGACCGCGACCTCGGTGTCAGCGGTTTCGCCTTGGGCCTCTGCCGGCGCGGTCTCGTTTTGCGAGATTGCCATCACCGCATCTCGCTGGAACACCAGCAAGTACAACGACGCCATCACCACGACCGCTGTCAGGAGCGAGAAAAAGCGCATTCCACCGATCCGTCCATGTCCATCCGGTCGCGGTCCGCGGCCGTCCGCCGATGCCGTCCATCCAAGGTAGAAACGGCGTACGGGCTGTGAAGACCCTACACTAAACTAATTCGTTCAGAAAGACGGCGCGGCGCTGCGACGCGCGTGCTTGGAATCCGGTCGCTCCCGCGTGTATGACGCCGTTGCGCATGGTCAGGAGGATGCATGAGCCAGAACGAGAGCTTCATCGAGGAGGTCACCGAGGAAGTTCGCAGAGATCGCCTCTTTGCGATCTTTCGACGCTGGGCGTGGCTGGCGGTTCTGCTCGTCGTGCTCGTGGTCGGCCTCGCGGCCTGGAACGAGTGGCGCAAGTCTCGTGCCACGAACGAGGCGCAGGCGCTGGGAGACGAGATCGTCGCAGCACTCGGCGCACCGGACCCGGCGGCACGCGCCGAGGCGCTCGGGGTGATCGAGGCCGATGAGGAGGCGCGCGCGCTCCTCGATCTGCTGGCGGCAGCGGAAACCGCCAACGTGGAAGGCGACGGGACCGCCGCCGTGGCTCTTGGCGCCGAGGCGACGCGGGACGACATCGAGGCGCGATGGCGGGATCTGGCGGCTTTGAAGCTGATCCTGCTCGAGTCCGCCTCCATTCCGCCGGAGGAGCGCATCTTGCGGCTGGAGCCTTTGACGGCGGGCAGTGCTCCGTACCGGCTCCTTGCGCTCGAGCAGGTCGCCTACGCCCGTGCCGAGCTCGGCGAACAGGCCGTCGCACGCGCGATCCTGCAAGACATCCTGGCGGATGGAGATCTGACCGAGGGCTTGCGCCGTCGGGTAACGCAGATGATTGTCGCCCTCGGCGGAAGCGTGGAGCCTGCATGAGGCGCGCGCTGCCTTGGGAACGCAGCAAACGGGGCGCATCGGCATGAAGGCGGTACTTTCGGCGATCCTCGCGCTCGCGTTCGTCGCAGCCTGCGATCAGGAGGAGCGGCTGCCGGGTCAGCGCTTCGATATCCGCCCCACGGATCAGCAGGTCGCGTCCCAGGTGACCCGCGTCGCGCTGCCGGCGCAGGTGGCGCGCGCGGACTGGACCCACAAGGCCGGCAACCCCGCCCACGCGCCCGGGCACGCCGCCCTCTCGCTGCCGCTCGAGCGCATCTGGAGCGTCGATATCGGCCAGGGGGCCGATCGGCGACACAGGATCTACGCGGATCCTGTCGTTGCGGGCGGGCGGGTCTTCGCTATGGACAGTCGGACGAACCTGACGGCGGTATCGCTCGGCGGCCAGACGCTCTGGCAGCGGGACCTCACGCCGCCGCAGGATCGTGTGGGCGACGCATCGGGCGGGGGGCTCGCCGTGGTGGGCGGGCGCGTCTATGCCACGACCGGCTATGGCGAGCTCGTGGTCCTCGATGCCGCGACGGGCACCATCGCCTGGCGCCAAGACCTGCAGGCCGCAGCGCTGGCGGCGCCGACTGTCTTGGGTAACACGGTCTATGTCGTTTCGCGCGACAGTCGCGGCTGGGCGGTGGACGCCGGGAGCGGCCGCGTTCTCTGGGAAACGTCCGGCGTACCCAGCCCCGCTGGCGTCGATGGCGGCGCATCGCCAGCGGTCGACGGTCGGCTGGCCTACTTCCCGCTGAACTCCAGCGAGCTCATCGCGACGGAGCGGGACGGAAGTCTGGTATGGTCGGTTCCGGTGGTCGGCGCGCGGCCCGGGCGCGCCTACGGCGCCATCGACGATATCACCGGCGATCCCGTTCTGATCGGAAATGTCGTCTACGCCGGAAATCCGACCGGCCGCACCATGGCCATCGACGCGCAGTCCGGCGGGCAGATCTGGTCGTCGCCCGAGGGCGCGATGAGCCCGCCAGTCGTGGCAGGCGGCAGTGTCTTCGTCGTCTCCGACGCCAACGCGCTCGTCCGGCTCGATGCCGATACCGGCGCGCGCGTCTGGGCGACCCAGTTGCCGCTGTTCACGACGACGCGCATTCGGCGCCGCAAGGGCGTCTATGCGCATTACGGGCCGGTCCTGGCCGGAGGGCAGCTGATCGTCGCGAGTGGCGATGGCGTGCTGAGGACGTTCGATCCAACCACCGGGGCATTGACCGGAACGGCCGAATTGGTCAATGGGGCGGCATCGAACCCGGTCGTCGCCAATCGCCTGCTCTTCGTCACCACGGCGGATGGTCGCCTCAGCGCTTATCGCTGAACGGCTTTCCGTGGCCGCACAGGCGGTGTAAGGCCGGGCCGCCCGGCAACCGGAACGGCTCATGACCTTCACCCTCGCCATCGTCGGCCGCCCGAACGTCGGGAAGTCGACGCTGTTCAACCGCCTTGTCGGCAAGCGGCTGGCGCTTGTCGACGATCAGCCGGGCGTGACCCGTGATCTGCGCGAGGGCGAGGCGCGGCTGGGAGACCTCCGCTTCACGGTTCTCGATACGGCTGGGCTGGAGGATGCGACGGACGACAGCCTGCCGGCACGGATGCGGCGCCTGACCGAAAGGGCCGTGGCCGAGGCGGACGCATGCCTTTTCGTCATCGACGCGCGCGTCGGAGTCACGCCCGTGGATGAGACTTTCGCCGGCATCCTGCGAAAGGCGAACGCCCACGTCATCGTCGCTGCAAACAAGGCCGAGGGTCGCGCGGCGGAGCCGGGCCTGATCGACGCGTGGTCGCTTGGGCTTGGTGAGCCGATCCCGATCTCGGCCGAACATGGCGAAGGCATGGCCGATCTGCTCGCCGTGCTGACGCCGCTGGTGGACGACCATGAGGCAGTCGACGAGTTGCCGGAGACGGATGTCGACGTCGAGGCGGGGCCGACCCGCGAGCGTCCCCTGCAGGTCGCGGTGGTCGGCCGCCCGAACGCTGGCAAGTCGACTCTGGTCAACAGGCTTCTCGGCGAAGACCGGCTCCTGACCGGCCCCGAGGCGGGGATCACGCGCGACGCGATCTCGGTTCGGCTCGAATGGGATGGCATTCCGGTCCGGCTCTTCGATACGGCCGGCATGCGCAAGAAGGCGAAGGTGCAGGAGAAGCTCGAGCGTCTCTCGGTCGCCGATGGGCTGCGCGCGGTGAAGTTCGCGGAGGTCGTGGTCGTCCTCCTCGACGCGGCGATCCCATTCGAGCAGCAGGACCTGCGGATTGCCGACCTCGCCGAGCGCGAGGGACGCGCCGTGGTCGTCGCCGTGAACAAGTGGGATCTCGAGCCCGAGAAGCAGGCGCGCCTGCGCGAGCTTCGGGAGGCATTCGACCGGTTGCTGCCGCAACTCCGCGGCGCTCCTCTGGTCACGGTGTCGGCGCTGACCGGGCAGGGGACGGACCGCCTGACTCGCGCGGTGCTGAAGGCCTACGAGGTCTGGAACCGTCGCGTATCCACAGGCCAGCTCAATCGCTGGCTGCACGCCATGGTCGAGGCGCATCCGCCACCGGCACCGGGCGGCCGACGCATCCGGCTGCGCTATGCGACGCAGGCCAAGACGCGGCCTCCGGGCTTTGTCGTGATGGCGTCGCATCCCGAGAAGCTGCCAGAGGCCTACGCGAGGTATTTGATCAACGGTCTGCGTGAGGACTTCGACATGCCGGGAACGCCGATCCGCCTGACCTTCCGATCACAGGCGGACAAGAACCCATTCAAGGACCGCAAGAAGTCGACCCCGTCACGGCTTCGAAAGCATCTCGGAAAACCACCTCACGGTTGACGCCAACTCGCGCCTCGCGCTCGCGCCAGCCAACGACGATGGCGGCGAGGATCTGCACAGACCCGAATGCGCCGGCCCCGGGAACCGAGGCCGGCGCGCATCCTGCATCACGCGAAACGACGGTGCCCCCGCGCCTCAGGACCCCGCATCATAGTCGACTTCGTTCATGATGCGCAGTGCTGCGGGGCGATATTCGGCGAGTTCCATGAGGTTCACTTCGTCCGCCGTGAAGTCGCCCCACGACTGCACGAGACCGGACGGCTCGGTCCCCTCGGCGATCGGATACTCGTTGTTGAGTTCGGCATAGAGTTCCTGGCCCTGCGGGGAGGTCAGAAACTCCATCAGCTGCAGCGCGTCCTCGGGGTGCGGCGCATTTTGGACCATGGCGACGCCAGAGATGTTCACATGCGTGCCGCCGCCCTCGAACTCCGGGAACAGGATGCGAACGCTGTCGGCCCACTGCTTCTGCTCCTCGTCGTTGACCATCAGGCCCATGTAGTAAGTGTTGCCGAGCGAGATGTCGCACTCGCCGGCCCAGATCGCCCGGACCTGGGCGCGGTCGTTGCCCTGCGGCCGGCGGGCCAGATTGTCCTTCAGACCCTGCGCCCATTCCCGCGCGGCGTCCTCGCCATGATGATGAATGTACGCCGCGAGCAGTGCGAGGTTGTACGGATGCGTGCCGGAGCGCGTGCAGATCCTGCCCTGCCACTTGTCGGACGCCAGATCCTCGTAGGTCGTGACCTCGCCGTCCGCGACACGTTCCTTGCTGGCATAGACGACACGCGCCCGTGTCGTCAGACCCCACCAGTGGTTGTCAGGGTCGTGGTAGGCGTCTGGCACGTTCTGCTGCAGTGCCTCGCTCTTGACCGGCTGCGTGAGGCCCGCCTCGACGATCCGGCTGAGGTTGGCGATGTCAACGGTGAAGACGAGGTCTGCGGGCGAACGCGCGCCTTCGGCCTGCAACCGCTCGACGACGCCATCCTCAATGTAGGCGAGATTGACCTCGATCCCGGTCTCTTCGGTAAAGGCTTCCATCAGCGGCTCGATGAGTTCGGGCTGGCGGGTCGAGTAGACGTTCACCTCGGCCAACGCGGGCATGGCGGCCGCAGCCGCCAGAGAGGCGAAGAGGGGGAACTTGCAGAGCATGGCTTTCCTCATTCGGAGTGATTGCCGGCAATAAATCCGAGCAAAACACTCGGGTCAATGTCCGACTGGATTAGTCGGACAATCTTCTTGACCTCGTTCCAGAGAGAATCCATCTCCTCCAGGCTCGCCTCCTTTGCCGAAGAACCGGCCTGTCGGAGTTGGGCCTCGACCGCGGCGAAGCGCCGTTCCACCTTCGCGTTCGTCTGGCGTAGCGCGCCTTCGGGATCGATCCCCATGTGACGGGCAAGGTTGACGAGCGTGAAGAGAAGGTCGCCGACCTCGCCTTCGACATCGCCACCCTCTTCTTGGGCGGCCGCAATCTCGCCCGCTTCCTCCGCGATCTTCTCCAGGACATCCTCTGCCGTGCTCCAGTCGAAGCCGACCTCTGCGAGGCGCCTTTGCAGCTTCGCCGCCCGGGTCAGCGCCGGAAGCCCCAACGTGATGCCGTCGAGGACTCCGCCCGCGCCGGCTGCCTCGCGCTCCGCCGCCTTCTGCTCCTCCCACGCGCGGCTCTGCTCGAGTGCCGAGCGCTCGTCGGCACCGGCGCCGAAGACGTGCGGATGGCGCCGGACCATCTTGTCCGCGATTTCGCGCGCCACGTCGTCGAAGTCGAAGCGTCCCTCCTCCTCGGCCATGCGCGCGTGGTACACGACTTGCAGCAGCAGGTCCCCGAGCTCTCCTCTCAAGTCGCTCCAGGCGCGGCGCTCGATCGCGTCGGCGACCTCGTAGGCCTCCTCGATGGTGTAAGGGGCAATGGTGTCGAAGGTCTGTTCGATGTCCCAGGGACAGCCGGAGCGCGGATCGCGAAGTCGCGCCATGATATCAAGAAGCCGTTGCAACGAATTGTCCGGAGGAACGGTAGCATCCGACATTGCAGGCTCCTGCGTGATCGACGATCTTGCGGCTAACCTAGGGGTGAGGGAGGATCCAGATGCCGGTGATCAATCGGATTGCCGACTTCGCCCCCGAACTTGCCGACTGGCGCCGCCACCTGCACCAGCATCCGGAGCTTGGTTTCGACTGCCACAAGACCGCGAGCTTCATCGCCGATAGGCTGCGTGACTTCGGCATCGACGAGTTGCACGAGGGTATCGCTAAGACCGGGATCGTCGCTGTGATCGAAGGGCAGGGCCGGGGTCCGACGATCGCCCTGCGCGCTGACATGGACGCGCTGCCGATCGAAGAGAAGACTGGTGCGACCTACGCCAGCACGGTCCCAGGCCGGATGCATGCCTGCGGGCATGACGGTCACTCGACGATGCTTCTCGGTGCGGCGCGGTATCTTGCAGAGACGCGCAATTTCGCAGGGAGGGTCGTGCTGATCTTCCAGCCGGCCGAGGAGCACGGCGGCGGCGCCGGCGTGATGGTGCGGGAGGGCGTTCTCGACAGGTTCGGTGTGCGGGAGATCTACGCTCTGCACAACGCCCCGGGGATGCCGGAGGGAACGTTCGCGACGGCGCCTGGTCCGTTCATGGCCGCGGTGGACACGTTCGAGGTGCGGCTGGTGGGAAAGGGCGGGCACGGCGCGATGCCGCACGACGCCATCGACCCGATCATGCCTGCCGTGGCGATGGTCCAGGCCTTCCAAACGATTGTCAGTCGCAACAACTGCAACCACGACGACCTGGTGATCTCGGTCACGCAGATCCACGCCGGTTCAGCCGACAACATCATTCCAGAGACGGCCTACATCTGCGGAACGGTGAGAACGTTCCTGCCCAGGGTCCAGGACCTTGTTCAGGCAAGAATGATCGAGATCGTCTCGGGGATCGCCGACGCCTTCGAGGTGACGGCAACGCTCGACTACGAGATCGGCTACCCCGCGACGGTGAACGATCCCGAACGCACCGCGCTTGCCGCCACCATCGCTCGCGAGGTCTCGGGCGACGCGGCCGTCGATGCCGCTGCCGGCCGTGAAATGGGCGCTGAGGATTTCTCCTTCATGCTGCAGCAGCGCCCGGGCGCCTACCTGTTCCTGGGCCAAGGCGACGGCCCCGGGCTTCACCATCCGCGCTATGACTTCAACGATGCCGTGATCCCGATCGGTGCATCGTTCTTCGTGCGCCTCGTCGAGAGGGTGCTGCCACTCGCGGCAGGCTGAGACGCCTTGCAACTTTGCGCGCTGCCCGTCAGGAACCCGACCAACGGTTGCAGCGGATGGGACGCGGTCATGGCGCTTGAGGATGCCCGGCACGAGGTCGACACCGCCTTCACGCGGGATGGCTTTAAGGGTCGCGCGTGGGAGAATGCGTTCGCCGGCGCGACGTCGTTCCTCAGGCGGACGTATGCCAAGGACCTATCCGGCGTCGACGTCGCCATCCTCGGCGTTCCATTCGACCAAGCGGTCACCAACCGTCCCGGCACGCGGCTGGGGCCACGAGCGATCCGTGAGGCGTCGGCGCTGCAACCGTTCGATCCCCCCTACGGCTGGGGGTTCGATCCGCTCAGCGAGTTCGCGATCGCCGATCATGGCGACGTGGCTTTCGACTACGCTCGGCCGGCGGAATTCCCCACGGTCCTCGGGGCTCATGTCGCGCGAGTACTGGACGCCGGCTGCGGGCTGATCATGCTCGGCGGCGACCACTCCATCAGTCGCCCTGCAATCGAGGCGGTCGCGGAGCGGCATGGGCCGGTGGCGTTGATCCAGTTCGACGCCCACTCCGACACGTGGGCGGACGACGCGGAGGACCGTGTCGACCACGGCACGATGTTCTACAAGGCGGTCAAGTCCGGAGCGATCGACCCCCAGGCATCGGTCCAGATCGGCATTCGTACGGTGAATGAGGACCCACTGGGCATCTGCACCATCGACGCGGCCGAGGTGCATCGCATCGGACCGGATGCCGTTGCGGAGCAGGTGCGTGAAGTGGTGGGCGACCGGCTGGCCTATCTCAGCTTCGACATAGACGCGCTGGATCCCGCCTTCGCGCCCGGGACCGGGACCCCTGTATGGGCCGGCCTTGCGAGCTGGCAGGCGGCGGCGATCCTGCGGGGCCTTGCCGGTGTGAACCTCGTCGGCGGCGATGTCGTGGAGGTATCGCCGCCATTCGATACCACCGGCGCGACGGCCATCGCAGGTGCGCATGTCGCAACGGAAATCCTGTGCCTCTGGTGCTGGACGCGACGATGACGCATTCTCTTTGGCGTCTTGCTCACGGGTTTGGGTCATGATGCGCGGCATCCTGCTCTTCGCGGCGGCCGCGTTCTTTTGTGCGGCTGCCTTGGCTGCCGTCTGGGTCCGGCTCGCCCCGGTCGATCCCGAGCGGTGGCATGTCGACCCGCTCGCGGCCGATCCGCCGGGAGGCAACGGCTGGCTGGTTCGTGCCGGTACAGGCGCGCCGCCGCCCCGCCTCGACGCACCTGCGCGAGACGTCCTGCGCCAGCTCGACACCATCGCGATGCGAGAGCCGCGGACGCGCCGAATCGCTGGCAGCGTGGAGGAGGGCAAGATTACCTACGAGACTCGCTCGCGCGTCTGGGGCTTTCCCGACTACACGACCGTGACGGCTGTTGAGGATTCGGGTCAGACGGTTCCGGTAATCCTGGCCCGCGCGCGGTACGGCGCGTCGGATCTCGGCGTGAACCGGGCGCGGGTCGACCGATGGTTGTCCGAGCTGAATTGATCTAGCCGTCGCGTCGCCCGCTTGACCGGCATCGGGGCTTCGGCGAAACCCGCCTTCATGAGCCTGGAGGATCGACTGACGGACATCACGCAGCGCTTCGAGTATCTCGAGGCGCGGATGTCGGACGGCTCCGGCGATCTTGCGGCGCTCGGGCGTGAATATGCCGAGCTGCGCCCGGTGGTCGAGCAGGTGGCGCATTGGCGCCACCTCAGAAAGGCGCGCGCCGAGGCCGAGGCGATGCTGTCGGATCCCGAGATGAGTGCCCTCGCGCGTGAGGAACTAACGGAACTGGAGGCGCGCCAACCGGAAGTGGAGTCCGCCCTGCGTCTGGCCCTGTTGCCAAAGGACGCTGCCGATGCCCGACCGGCAATTATCGAGATCCGGCCCGGCACGGGCGGCGAGGAGGCGGCGCTCTTCGCCGGGGATCTTCTCAGGATGTACCAGCGCTATGCCGAACGCCGAGGCTGGCGCTGGCAGCCGGTGGAACTGGCCGAGACAGAACTCGGCGGCGTGCGCGAGGCCATCGTGAACATCGCCGGAGAAGGTGTTTTCGCGCGCCTGAAGTACGAATCCGGCGTCCACCGCGTGCAGCGCGTTCCGGAAACGGAGTCGGGCGGCCGGATCCACACGTCGGCGGCGACCGTGGCGGTGCTTCCCGAAGCGGGCGAAGTGGATATCGAGATCGATCCGTCGGACCTGAGGATCGACACCATGCGCGCTTCGGGCGCCGGTGGGCAGCACGTCAACACGACCGACAGCGCGGTACGGATCACCCACGTCCCCACGGGCATCGTCGTGACGTCGTCGGAGAAATCCCAGCACCAGAACCGGGCGATCGCGATGCAGGTGCTGCGCGCGCGCCTCTTCGACATCGAGCGGCGGCGGGCGGCGGATGAGCGGGCGGCGGATCGCAAGGCGCAGGTCGGGAGCGGCGACAGGTCCGAGCGGATCCGGACGTACAACTTCCCTCAGGGGCGGGTGACGGACCATCGCATCGGCCTCACGCTCTACCGGCTGAACGAGGTGCTGGCAGGGGACCTCGACGAAGTGACCGACGCGCTCATCGAGGAGGCGCAGGCACAGGCCTTGGCGGCAAGCGGAATGTGACCGTCGCCGAGGCTGTCGCCGCCGCCGTTGAGCGCCTCCGCGCCGGAGGCTTGCCGGAACCGGTCCGCGACGCACGCTGGCTCGTCGCGTTGGCCGGCGGGTACGATGTGGGTCGGCTAACGCTTCTTGCACAGGAAGGCTTTGAGGCTGAGGCCGCACTGGAGGCGCTGCTGCTGAAGCGACTGAACCGCCAGCCCGTCTCGCAAATCCGTGGCTGGAGAGAGTTTTGGGGACGGAGATTTCGTGTCACGCCAGATGTCCTCGATCCGCGCCCGGAGACAGAAACGCTGATCGAGGCCGCCCTCTCGGAGCATTTCGAAAGCGTGCTTGACCTCGGCGTTGGCAGCGGCTGCATCCTGCTGACGCTGATGGCGGAGCGTCCGGGGGTAAGCGGCACTGGAACCGATGTATCCGAGGCGGCCCTGGCTGTCACGCGTTCGACCGCAGACGCATTCGGATTGCATCCGACGCTAGGTATCTCTGACTGGTTCGTCGATCTCGAGGGCCAATGGGACCTGATCGTCTCGAACCCCCCTTACATTGCCGAGGCAGACTTGGCGACGCTCGCCCCGGAGTTGTCGTGGGAGCCGAGGGAGGCGCTCAGCCCTGGTGGCGATGGCTTGGGCGCATACCGACGCATCGCGGCGGGCGCGGCCAAACATCTGCGACCCGGTGGGCGGCTACTCCTCGAGATCGGGCTCGGGCAAGCGCGCGACGTCATCGACCTCCTCGCAACCGGCGGACTCTCGGACATCTCGGTCCTTTCCGACCTGGATGGTCGAGACAGGGTTGTGCAGGCCCTCTACGCGCCCCACCTTAAGAAATGAGGCGTGCAATGCAAACTCAAATTGGGCGGTGTGCCGCGCCGCGTTGCAGCCCTGCCAGTTTTGTACTTGCCCTGACCAAACCATCGTGCATAGTCAGGGAGCGGTCGGCGGACGCCCCATAGGGCGCCGCCACTACACTGCCCAGACATCCGAGGTAGCGGCGCCGAGTTCACGGCCGCGCCCGATGCGAGCGCCGAAATGAAGGCTGGACCAGAGTTTACATGAGATCTTCGAAGTCACGTTCGCGGTCGAAGTCGAACCGCAACCGTTCCGTCGGAAACATCGTCAATCGCGTCTTCGACTCCTCGGGACCCGAGGGGAAGGTGCGAGGGACGCCGCAGCAGATAATCGACAAATACAACCAACTGGCGCGGGATGCCCAACTCTCGAACGACCGGGTCGCATTCGAGAACTTTCAGCAGCATGCCGAGCACTATACGCGGATGCTTGCCGATGCGCAGCGGGAGCAGGATCTGCGCCGCGAGCAGGAGCAACAGAACCGCGAGCGTCAACAGCCGCGGCGCGATGACGAGGGCGACGATCAAAGCTCGCACGAAGATCGCGACTCGCGCCAGATGAACGGCCATGATGCTGGCGGCGATTCCGGTGGCGCGCGGCAGGAGCGCAACGAGGACAGACGCGAGCCCGAAGAGGCGGAGCGACGCGACCAGCCGCAGGCTGCGAGCGGCGGCGACGACGTCATCGACACCGGTGGCGAGGGTGACAGCACGCTGGTCGAGACGCCGGAGAGCAAGCCGCCAAAGCCGCGGAGGCGTCGGCGGGCGCAAGCATCGTCGAATGACGACGAGAGCAAGGACGGCCCGCAGAACGGCAAGACCGAAGCGGCGGAGTAGGGCTCGCGCCCTCTACGCCCGGCCTGCCAGGGAGCGTGCCAGAGCGCAGAACTTCTCCAGACTGACCGTCTCAGCGCGATCCGTGGGGGCAATTCCCGCATCGGTCAGATGACGTTCGATCTCGGTCGAAAGAGTTCGAAGGGATGATCTGAGCATCTTGCGGCGCTGGTTGAATCCGGCCGCGACGACGCGGAAGAGCGTAGCAGGATCAGCGGGGTAGCGCGGCGTCTCCAAGCGATCGATCCGTACCACAGCGGAGCGAATCTTGGGCGGTGGCGTGAACGCCCCCGGGGGCAGGTCCATGACGATCCGAGGAGATGCGCGCCACTGCGTCAGGATCGACAGACGGCCGTAGGCCGGCGTGCCGGGTTGGGCGACAAGACGCTCTGCGACTTCCCTCTGGAACATGAGGGTCATGGACTGCCAGTAAGGTGGCCAGTCCGGCGGGTCGAGCCATCTCGTCAGAAGCTCGGTTCCGACGTTGTACGGCAGGTTCGAGACGATCCGTGCTGGATGACTCACAAGGGCTCCCAGGTCGATCGAGAGCGCGTCACCCTCGACGATCTCCAAGCGGCCGGGGTAGCGTTCCGCGATCTCCGCCAGCGCCGCGAGGCAACGGCGGTCCTTCTCCACGACGACGACATGTGCGGCACCTTCCGCGAGGAGGCCGCGGGTGAGACCGCCAGGTCCTGGCCCGACCTCCAGCACGTCACCAGCAGAGATGTCTCCCGCAAGCCGCGCGATCTTCGCTGTCAAGTTGAGATCGAGCAGGAAGTTCTGGCCGAGTGCCTTGCGTGCCGAGAGCCCGTGGGACCTGATGACCTCTCGCAGCGGTGGCAGATCGTCAATCACCGCGCACGCGCACCTGCGCGGTTCCGTGCCATGCTGCCGGCGAGTTCCAGCGCTGCGATCAGCGATGTCGGGTCGGCGATCCCTTTCCCGGCGATATCGAAGGCGGTGCCGTGGTCGGGGGAGGTGCGCACGAAAGGCAGGCCGAGCGTCACGTTGACGCCGCCCGCGAAGTCGAGCGTCTTGATCGGAATCAGAGCCTGGTCGTGGTACATCGCCACCGCCGCGTCATAGCTGGCGCGGGCCCCGGCGTGGAACATCGTGTCCGCCGGCAGCGGGCCGGTGACGGCGAGTCCTTCGCCGCGCAGGGCCTCGATCGCGGGTATGATGATCTCGAGTTCCTCACGGCCCATGACGCCGCCTTCGCCCGCGTGCGGGTTCAGTCCCGCGATTGCGATGCGCGGTGTCTCGACGCCGAAATCGCGCGAGAGTGCAGCGGCAGTGATGCGAACGGTTTCGACGAGCAGGCGTCGGTTGAGCAATCCGGGAACCTCCGCAAGAGAGACATGGATCGTCGCCGGGACCACGCGCAGCATGCTGGACGCCAGCATCATCACGACACGTGGCACCCCCGCGAGCGCCGCGAGAAATTCGGTGTGGCCCGGGTGTGCGAAGTCGGCGCCGTCCTTCAAGGCCTTCTTATTGATCGGTCCGGTGACCATGGCCGAGCAGGCACCGGCGTTCACTAGTTCCACGGCGCGAGCGATGACTCTGATGACGGCTGGCGCGTGGGACGGATCGGGCCGACCCGGACGAGACGGTCCGGGAAACGGGTGCGGCAAGACCGGCAGTCCACTCGCTGCGGCATGGCCGGCCTCGCGCGGATCGTGGAGGTGCGCGATCCGTGTGCCGACAGGCAGATGGTCCGGATCGCCCAGGTAGACGAATGGAAGGCGCGCGCCGAGCTTTTTCCAAGCCGAGGCTGCGATCTCGGGGCCGATACCCGCCGGTTCGCCGCAGGTCAGGACGATCGGAGCGTTCGGTTCGACGGCTCTACTCCCCGCCGATCCGGATGTAGGCCTGCGACTTGAGCTCTGCGAGCCAGATGGCCGCAAGACCCGCCAGCCGCTCGTTGTTGAGGCGGGCGCTGGTAGCGGTGTCTTCGATCGCGAGTTGGCCGCTCGCACCGCGGTCGCAGAGCATGAGAAAGACGAGGTTGCCGCCGCGCGTCAGCGCCGTCGAGACCTCGTAGCGATCGAGGCCAGCCAGCTGTGCCCGAACGTCCGCCGGAATTTGGCTCGCTGGGCGCTGCTCGCGGACCAGACCAGCGCCCACGACATCGTAGAGGTCGTCGCAGGTATCCGTGCTCCTGTTGATCCGCGCTGCCTCGGTCAACGCCAACTCCGTCAGACCGCCGGGGATCAACAATTGCACATAGTCGATGACGACGTCGCCAGCAGCGACTTGGCCCTCGCGCTGTCCGCGGAGCTGGAAGAGAGCAATCTGATCGGGAAGCTGGATCGGATCGGTGACCCGCCCGTCCTGCAAGCCCTGGATCGCCGTTGCGACGGGGCCCTGCAATTCCTCCAGCGGGATCCAGCCGACCTGCCCGCCATCCGCCGCGCTATCCGCGATCGAGTATTGCCGTGCGGCCGAAGAGAATGCGGCGACCGACCCCGCACGGGAGATCTCCTCGGCGAGAGCCTGCGATTCCGCGCGCTCAAGCTCATTGCGGGCCGGCAGGAGTATCTCTGACAGCAGGACCTCAGGGCCTCCCTCTGCACGGACTTCGTCCTGCGCTCGCGCGACATCGTCTTCCGAGATGCGGACCTCCCCGCCGAACCGAGCCCGAACCGTACTGCGCCAGGCGAGACCCGCGCGGATGAAATCGCGGATCGTCGTCGGGTCCACGCCCTCGTTGCCGATCAGGGTCAGGAACTGCTCGGCCGACAGGTTTCCGCGCGCCGCGAAGTCCTCGATGCCCGACGCGATCGCCTCTTCGGAGACCTCGACCTCGAATGTCTCGGCGGTCTGAAGCTGCACGCGCTCGTCTATGAGGCTGTCGAGGCTGTCCGCCACGACCTCGGGCGGAGCGTTGAGGATAGCGAGCATCCGCTGCCTCTGCTGGAGCTCCCACGCCGTGACGACGTCATCGTTGACCTGGGCGACGGGTTGAAAGGACTGTCCCACCGCGACGACTGCCGAGGCGAAGATGATCACGAGTGTTGCGAGAAGACGTCCCATGCGCATTCGGTCCTTTCGTTTCAGCCCTGGCAGCTTCTCGCGTAGCGCGCCGATTCGTTGTTGCCGAAGCCTTGGAGAGAGATCTCCACCCCGAAATCGTAGGTCTCCTCGAGGTCCGCTTCGCTGTCACCGTCGTAGCGTCGCGAAACGAAGACGTCGACCGCGATGCACTCGTTCCTGTAGGTCAGATCGAGATCGGTTCTTGAAATCCGCTCGTCCAGAATGTCCCAGCGGCTTTCTATGCCGCCAAGCCAGTGCCGGTTGAACTCGTAGCCTGCCGTGAACACGGCCTCGTGCACGTCCTCGTCGAGGCTTTCCTCCGGATCGGCGAGGAGCCAGAGATAGCTGGTGGCGAATTCCGCTGCTCCCGCCTCGAGCGCAAGGCGCAACTCGTTGCGCGCGAAGTCTAACGAGTCGCCGAAAACCGCGCGGTTCGTGACGAGAAAGTCTTTGCCCAGGCCAAGCTGTGCGCTTACGAGCCAGTCCGACCAGTCGCCGTTGAGGCCTGTCGGCTCGGTGAACTGAAATTGGTCATCGAAGCGGTAGATGCGCCCGACATACGCGTTCGCCTGCCAGCTGTCTTCCAGCCGACTGTAACCGATGCCGAGGTTCAGGCGCGTGCCGGTTTCGCTCACGTCGTAGCCAGGATATCGGTCCAGGCTGAAGAGGTTCCCCTCGTCGAAGTCGACGACGCGGCTGTCCTCATTCGGCGGGACGCCGCCAGAAACATCAGACCAGACCAGTTGCGCGACGGGCTCCAAGGTTTCGGAGAAGCCGTTGCCGGACCTGACGAGCGGCCAGCTGAGGGCGACCGCGGCGGCAGGCGTCGTCCTCGTGATGCTGGAGTTCGAACGAGGGGTCCTGCTGGACCCAATAGCCATCGACCCTCAGCTCCACCTCGGCATCGAGGGCGATGCCCAGGGGCAGCACTGTCCCGTGGTTCCAGCTGAGTGCGGCGCCGATGCGTTCGACATCGCGGCCGAGCACCTCCTGATCGCTGTCGCGGTCGTAGTAGTCGGCGTCGGCCTGCAGGTCGAATCGGCCGAAGCGCGTCGGCACCGTCCGGATGTAATTGGCGTCGCCGACATTGATCAGGTTGCGATCCGCCTGCTGAAGGTCCCCTGGCCGCAGGATATCGTAGTTGTAGATGGCGGCGTGGATGAGCTCGTTGTTTCGGACGCGGTCAATCGCCACTCGGCTTTCGAGCCGCGCCCCCTCAAAGTAGCCGTATGAGTCGAGATAGTCGTTGTCCGTCGTCTGCTGCAGGACGAAGTTCAGGACGAAGTCCCGCGGCAGAACATAGTAGCCGGAGCCGAATACGTAGCCGCGGGTCTCGCCGGGAAGAAGGTCATCGCGGCTGATGGCGCCGTTGAAGGTGACCGCGCCGTTGCGAAATGCCTGGCGGTACCGAAGTTCGACGGTTCTCGCCTTCGGCGTGATGAACGGTGCAATCGTGACGTCGGCGCTTGGCCCCAGCGGCACGAAGTAGGGGACGGCGATCCCATTCCCGATATCGCCGCTGCCCTTGATCACCGGTGCCAGTACACCGCGGGCGCGATCGACGGTCGGGTCTGGAATTCTGAGGCGGGGGATGTACGCCACCGGAATTCCGGCGACGCGAAACTGAGCACCGGTGAAGTAGATTTGCCGTTCCTCGGTATCGTGGAGGACGCGCCTGGCCCGGATTTCCCAGAGTGGGGTCTGCCCGCGCGAGCAGATGCGGCAGCTAGACGCGACGGCGTTGGTCAGCCGCCGGTACCGGCCATCAATGGTCGAGAGCTGGTCTGCCGCGATCTGGAGTTGCTGGCCGAGGACAAGGCGGGCGCCGGTGAGGAGCCCGTCCTGCAGATCCGGATCGAGATCGGCGGTGTCGCCGAGAAGGACCGTCTCTCCGTCGCCTTCCGTCACGCGCACCGGCCCCTCGATCGTGAGTTCCTCGGTTTCGCCATTGTAGGTCACGCGCGAGGCGGTGAGCCGGGCATCCTCATAGAAGACCTCCACGTTGCCTTCCGCAACGAGCGTACGGTCGGCCTCGATACGCACGCGATCGGCGACCAACGAGGCCGGCTGTGCCGTCGCTGCGCCAGCGGCAAAGAGCGACAGCACGATCAGGAGAACTCTCATCCGTCCTCCAGGTGCAGCAGCAGACCCAAAGGCAGAAGCAGCGTCGCGGCCGGTGGCGCCCAGGCTGCCAGCATGACGGGGATCTGACCGTTCTCACCCAGGATCTGTGCAAAACTGCGCACGAAATAAAGCGAGAACGCCATCAGCAGAGCACCGAGGATCATCACGCCGGTGCGGCCGAAGCGCGTGTGGCGCAGGGTGAATGCGGCCGCGACAAGGACCATGGCCGCATAGAAGAGAGGGTTGGCCAGCTCCATCTGCAGCCAGACGCGATGCTGCCGCGCCGTGAAGCCTGCACGTTCCAGCCGTTCGATATATTGCGGCAAGGCCCAGACCGGGATGGTTGACGGCGTCCCGAAGCTGGCACGGATCTCGCTTGCGGTGAGGCTGGAAGGCAGCAGCAGCTTGTCGAACCGCTTTGCCTCCGCCTCGGCATTGCCGGTGGTGTCGAGGCGCCATCTCTTCCCGTCGTGGATCTCCCACCCGGCGGCGACGAGACGCGCCGACCCGGCTTCGACCCGCCACGCCGGCGAGCCGTCGAGCGCGAAGCCCAGAAAGGTGACTTCGGCCAATTTGGTCCCGTCCGGGTTGCTGTGTGCGGCGTTGATCACCGTCTGTCCGTCCTCGCCGCCCTCGCGCAGCCACAAGCCTTCCTCGCTCACCGACAGGGCGCTTGCCTCGCGTCCCTGGTAGAGGTCGGACAGGCTCTCATACCTGTTGGCCGTGGCGGCGACGATCGGATTCAGGACCGCGACGGCGAAGACGCCTGCCAGTGCGGCGACGATGACCGGCGCAGTCACAGCCCGGAGCGCCGAGCGTCCGGCCGCGCGCGTGACCACGAGCTCCGATGAGCGGGCGAGTGCGAGGAAAAGCGCGAGGGTCGCAAGTATCATCACGAGCGGAAGGACGCGGTAGAGCGCAGCGGGCGCGTTCAGCAACGTCAGCGTCGCGATTTGGCCGAAGCTCAGCCCTTCGCCTCCGAAGCGGCGTATCTGATCGATCAGGTCGAGCAGCATCAACATCGCAGCAAAGGCCGCGAAGACGCTCAGCAGCATCGTGGCGAACCGCCTCGCGAAGTAGAGATGAAGGGTCATGTCGGCACGGCACTCGCTCGTGGAACGCTCCGTTCTCGTCCGGCGAACCACAAGGTCAGGACGACGGCGCATGCGCCGGCCACCGAGCCAGCGAAGACCAGGGGCCAGAGGGAGTCGTCCGTCATCGCGACCTCGACGAAGGCCGTGTCGATGGTCTTGACCAGGATGACGACCGTCACCGCGACCAGAACCTGCCGCCATATCCCGAAGCGGCTGTAGCGGCCGAGAAGGAGGATGGAGAAGCCCAGCAGAGGCGCGACGACCGTGAGCGTCGCTTGGCTGAAACGCTCGTACCCCTCGACGAGAAGCCGCGCGCGACCGTGATCCATCTCTTCGAGGAGCGCCGGCGTCGGTCTCAGCAATTCGAGGGTGGGGATCTCGCCGAGCCTGCGATCGAGGTTGCCGGGATCCTCGAGCTGGTCGGAGATGGCATAAGTCGCTTCGTCGAAGCGGGTGAGCGACAGCGTGTTGTCCGAGGTGTCGAGCATCTGCACGATGCCGTCGAACATCCGCAGATAAGGCTCGCCTCCCGCACTGACCAGAAACGCTCTCTGGGCGGTGTAGGTCACTTCCTCTGACGGATCGCTCGAATCCACGAGGAGCGCATCGCTCATCTCTCCGGTGGGCGCGATGTCGCGCGCGTAGAACGTGATGTTGTCGGTCGGGTGTCGAAATTGGCCATCCCGGAGGATCCGGGCCGTGATGTCTGCCGAAATCTCGGCTTCTCGTTCGCTAAGCGCCGAGAGCGAACTCGGCACGACGAGGTTGACGAGAATGCTGACCATCAAGCCGACCAGCAGACCGAAGACGAGGATCGGACGGGCGAGCCGGAATGGACCGAATCCTGTGGCTTGCATTACCGTCAGCTCGCTTTCCGAGGACAGTCGGTTGACGACGTAGATCGTTGCGGCGAAGGCCGACATCGGCAGGACCAGCCTGATGACGTTGGGGAGCGACAAGACCGTGAACTCGAGGAAAACTGACGCCGTCTGACCGTCGGAGATGAGCTGGTCGAAGATCAGGACGGCCCGGTTGATCCAGTAGATCAGCACCATCACCAGGGAAAAGAAGCCGAAGACGACCATAAGCTGCGCCAGCATGTATCGGTCGAACTTGGACAATACCTTCCCCTTTTGCCCACTCCCGCGCGGCCGTGATCCTAGCGGATCGGCCTGCCGGCTGAAACTCTTGTTGTGGCCAAGTCGCGGTCGCCGCAATAGACGAGTGCAGCCAAACCACACGGAGACCATCCATGACCGAGCCGGCCCGCGTCACCTTCGCAGAAACCGACATCGAGCGGCTCGCCGACGTCGAGGGCGTCATCGCGATCCTTGTGCCGGAGGACGGCAAGCTCGATCCCGGTGCGCGACGCGCAAACCGTCTCACCCGTGGCGCAGTTGAGCGCCTTGTCTCGGGCAAGGCGTGGGCGAAGGCCAAGCCAGGCGACGCGCACGCCCTCGCTTGGCCAACCGGAATGACGGCCGAGTTGCTGCTGGTCGTGCGGCTGGACCGCCCTGGCAGCGCCGATGAAGCGCTGAAGGCCGGAGGCGCGATTGGAAAGGCGGCGCATGGAAAGAAGGCGCTGATCCTTGCCGGCGGTCATCGACATGCAGCGCACATCGCTCTGGGTGCGACGCTCCGTGCTTACGAGTTCGTTGCGCACAAGAAATCGGACGAAGAGCGCGAGCCGACCGAGATCACTGTCATGGCTCAGAAGCCCGACACGATCGCCGAGGCAGCCGCCGATCTGGAGGCCATAGCCGCCGGCGTGTTCTTCACGCGCGATCTGGTCAACGAGCCGTCGAACGTTCTGACGACGACGGAGTTCGCCGCGCGGCTCGAGGCGCTCCGGGACACCGGGCTCGATGTCGAGGTGCTGGAGGAGCCGCAACTCGAGGAACTCGGGATGCGCACACTGCTCGCGGTCGGGCAGGGCAGCGAAAGCCCGACGAAGGTCGTCGTGATGCGCTGGAACGGCGGCGGGGATGAGGCGCCGCTGGCGCTGGTTGGCAAGGGCGTCGTCTTCGACACCGGCGGAATTTCGATCAAGCCCGCACAGGGCATGGAAGACATGACCATGGACATGGGCGGCGCCGGCACCGTCGCCGGGGCGATGAAGACGCTTGCCCTGCGCAAGGCCAAGGCGAACGTCGTCGGCCTCGTCGGTCTGGTCGAGAACATGCCCGACGGGAGGGCGCAGAGGCCGGGCGACGTCGTCCGTTCGATGAAGGGCGACACCGTCGAGGTGATCAACACTGACGCCGAGGGACGCCTCCTGCTCGCCGACGTCATGTGGTACGCGCAGGATCGCTTCAGCCCGACGGCGATGATTGATCTCGCGACGCTGACGGGCGCGATCATCGTCAGCCTCGGCTTCGAGAATGCCGGCGTTTTCTCGAACGACGACAAGCTTTGTGAAGCGTTGCTCAAGGCCGCGAAGGCGGAGGGCGAGGGCGCCTGGCGGATGCCGATGGGTGACGCCTACGACCGCGAGCTGAAGTCCGATGTCGCCGACCTCAAGAACGTTGGCAGTGGTCGATGGGGTGGTGCGATTACCGCGGCGCAGTTCCTCCGCCGATTCGTGAAGGACGAGACGCCCTGGTGCCACATCGACATCGCGGGCGTGGCGTCTCCCGGCAAGGACTTGCCGCTTTCGCCCAAGGGCGCGTCGGGCTGGGGCGTGAGGACGCTCGACCGTCTCGTACGCGATCTCTACGAGGGCTGATGGGCGCAGTTTTCTTCTACCACCTGACACGGTCGCCGCTGGAGGTCGCGCTTCCGGGTCTGTTGGAGAAGGCCCTGTCGCAGGGTTGGCGGGTCGCGGTGCGGGGCCGAACCGACGCTGTCCTCGAGCATCTCGACCGCGCATTGTGGCTTGGCGAGGGGTTCCTTCCTCACGGCCGCTCCGGCGGCCCCCACGACGAGCGCCAGCCAGTTCTGCTGACAACCGAGCGAAGGCTGCCGAACGGAGCGGAGTGCCTGATGTCGGTGGAGGGCGCCGACGTCGCCGCCGATGAGGCGGCAACGCTTGCGCGCACCTGCATTCTTTTCGATGGAGGCGATGCCCCGGCTGTCGAGGCAGCGCGGGCGCAATGGCGCAAGTTCGTCGCCGCGAACCTCGAAGCCGAGTACTGGAACCAGAACGACGGTCGCTGGACCCGCCAGGCCGTCAGTTCCCGTTGACCCTGAGACCGGTCTAGATGCTGGCCCAGTCCTCGAAGCGGTATCTCTTGGGACCTTCGTTCAGAACGGCTGGCGTGTAGGAATCCTCGCCATCGTCTTTCTCGGCGTTCCTGCCACGCGGCTCCTCGGACTTTTTCTTGTCCTTCACGTCGTCACCTCACACACTCACGAACTACACGAAAACAATTGCCCGAACGCGGCGATCGTTCCTCAGAATAATGCCACAGCCCCTCGATCGCGGTCGAGCGGCACGTTTCTGCCACACAGCCGGTCGCGCAGCGCCCCGAGGCGCGTTACGGCGACGACCTCCTCGATGTTGATGGCCGCATCTTCGCCCCCAGCGGCCTGCCGAAGGATCGCGGCCAGATCATCTAGCGTCTGCTGCAGGCGGTCGATCTCCTGCAGGTGCCATACCCCGCCGGCATCGCTGCCCGTGCGCTCGATGATGGTGCCCAGGGTAGCCTGAACCGATGTCGCTGCCGTGCTTAGATCGTCGAGCTCCTCGGCAAGTGTAAGCAAGAGGTCTTGGCGCAGCATCGTGCCGCTCTTGCACGTCATCAGAGCCGCCCGACGATCGCTTCGATCGCCTGCTTGAGACTGCTTGTATCGAAGGGCTTCTTGACGAGGTTGTTCATGCCCAGCCGCTTGCCCTTCTCGACGATCTCCTTGTCGGCGCGCCCGGTGATCAGCAGGAATCCGACCTTGGCGGTCTTTGCCCCCGTCCGCAGCGAGTGGAGGAGTTGCAGGCCGTCCATGCCCGGCATGTTGTAGTCCGAGATCACGAGGTGGACCGGCGACTTGGCGATCGTCTGCAGCGCTGACGGACCATCGGCAGCCGTGACGACATTGTTGATGCCCATCGCGTCCAGCGCCTGCGTGATCAGTCCGCGGCTCGTCGACATGTCGTCGACCACCATGATCCTGAGCTGATCCCTAAGTGCCATTTCAATTCCTCTCGGGCTTCTCGTTTACGTTGCGGCCGGTAGGGCCGGCCTCGCGGCGGTAGGCAGTGACGCCGATGCTCTTCAGGTCGAGGCCCGCTAACTCGTGAATGCGCTCGGAATGGCCGACGAAGATCGTGCCGCCTGGCGCCAGTGCATCTCGGAACCGCGGCCAGAGCTTCTGCTGGGTCTGGTCGTCGAAATAGATCACCACGTTGCGGCAGAAGATGACGTCGAACTGCCGCTTCATCGGCCACGGAGCCATCAGGTTCAGTTCGCGGAATGTGACGAGGCTGCGCAGCTTCTCCCGGACCGTGTGACGCCCACTCTCTTCCGGTTCGAAGAATCCCTTCCGATCGCCCTCGGGGACGCCCGCGATCTGCTCAGTGGTGTACGTGGCGTTGCGTGCCGCATCGAGAATTGCGGGATCGATGTCGGTGGCGAGGATGCGGACGTCTCGCTCGGCGGCCTTCGGATCAAGGCGGAGGATTTCCATTGCGATCGAGTAGGGCTCCTGACCGCTGGAGCAACCTGCCGACCAAATCCGCACGCAGCCGCCATGGGCGGCCCGCTTGATCAGGTCCGGCAGGATCTCTTGCCGAAGAAGCTCGAAGTGGTGAGCCTCGCGGTAGAAGTGAGAGACGTTGGTCGTGAGCACGGAGATCATCTGGCGCAGCTCGTCCCGGCCTGACTCGCTCTCCACGAGGTCGAGATAGGCCGGGAAGTTCGAAATCCCCAGGGCGCGCAGACGGCGCATCAGTCGAGACTGGACCAGCGCCGTCTTGCTTGGCGCGATCATCAGTCCGGCTTTCGCCGACGCCAGCCTCGCGACGCGCTGGAACGATCCGGCGTCGAGCTCGGCCGGCGACATGCGCTGCCCCGTGGGTGCGAGCGCGGTGGTCACGCGGCGGCGTCCAGAGCAGGCATGACTGACCCCAGATCGAGGACGCGGATCATCCGGCCTTCGACGATGGTCAACGCGTTGATGAATGTTTGCGCGTGGTCGGCGGCGAGGTCTGGCGGCGGTGCCAGCTCCTCCTGCGGGATCGACAGGATGTCCGACACCGCGTCGACCAGAAGGCCCACGATCCGGCCGCCGACGTTGACGACGATAATCACGTTGCGGTCGGTCAGCTCGCCCGACGGCAGGCCCAGCCTCTGTGCCAGGTCAATGACCGGCAGAACGGTTCCACGCAGGTTGATGACGCCGCGCACATAGGCGGGCGAGTGCGGCAGCGACGTCGCGCGGGTCCAGCCGCGGATCTCGCGGACCGACATGATGTCGACGCTGTACTCCTGATCGCCGACGCGGAACGAGAGCAGTTCCACCTCGGTCCCATCGCTGCGCTTTTCGGTTTCGTTGGTCATGGACGTCATCCTGCGAGAGCGGTCGGTTGGTAGGAGCGGCGACTGCGCCCGGAGGCGTTCGCCACGAGGTCGGCGGCGTCCAGGATCAGCGCGATCTGCCCGTCACCCAGGATCGTCGCCGCAGCCACGCCGCGCACGTGGCCGTAGCTGTCGTGAAGGCCCTTGATGACGACCTGCCGCTGATCCTCGATCGCGTCGACGATCAGCGCGATACGCGTGCCATCCTCCTGCGTGATGAGCAGAGCGATCGTGCCCGCATAGCTGTCCAGCGGCTCCCGGTAGCCAAGTTCGATCCCGAGATCGAGCAGCGGCACGAAGGCGTCGCGGATCTTCACGACCTGGGTCTCGGGGCCGAGCGAGCGGATGTCGTCGTCGGTCAGCGTCAGCGTCTCCTGTATCGCGGTCAGCGGGACGACGAGCGTCTCCTGCTCAACCTTGATCACCATGCCGTCGAGGACGGCGAGCGTCAGCGGCAGCGAGATCGAGAACGACGTGCCATGTCCCGGACTCGACGTCGTCGTGATGCGCCCGCCGAGCGACGTGATCGCCGTCTTGACGACATCCATGCCGACGCCGCGGCCCGACAGGTTCGAGACTTCCGACGCCGTGGAGAAACCCGGCATGAACAGGATGTTGTCGATCTCGGCGTCGGTCAGCTGCGCGTCCGCCGGGACGAGGTTCTTTTCGATGGCCTTCGCCAGCACGCGCTCGCGGTTTATTCCGGCGCCGTCGTCGCCGATCTCGATGACGACGCGGCCGGAGCGGTGGCCAGCCGTCAGCGTGACCACGCCCTGCTCGGGCTTGCCTGCGGCAAGACGCTCCGCCGTCTTCTCCAGCCCATGATCCACAGCATTGCGGATCATATGCGTGAGGGGCTCCGCCAGGAGCTCGATGACGGTCTTGTCGATCTCGGTGGCGTCGCCGTCCGTCTTTAGACGCACGTCCTTGCCGACGGCTGCAGCTGATTTACGGACGATCCGGCCCATGCGCTGGAACAGCGATTTAACGGGCTGCGCCCGGATCATCATCACGCTTTCCTGAATGTCGCGGGTGAGTTGCAGGAATTCGTCCAGACCCGTCGTCACCGGAGAATTCGACGGCACGCCGGCCTCGGCCACGGACTGCGCCAGCATCGCCTGATTGATGACGAGTTCGCCAACGAGGTTGACCAGTCGATCGATCCGGTCGAGGTCGACCCGAACCGTCGCCTTGGGAGCTGACACCGCCTTTTTCTCGGACGCGTCGTCTTTGGCCGACTGCGCCCTTGAAGGCATCGCGATCACTTCCGTCGCATCCAGCGCCGCCGCATCTGAGGGAGCGGCTGTTTCAAACGTGTCGGTGGGTGTCCCCCGGTGACCTTCCGGCTGTTCGCCCGCTGCACCATCCGTCACAGCGGGCAGAGGTGGCAGGACAGCAGTGGTCGGAGAGCCGACCTCTTCGACGATCTCGAGATCGCAAACATCCTCCACGAATTCAAAGATGTCGCGGATGGCGGGTTCCGCCTCCTCGGTGACGAGGTGGGCGTTCCAAGACAGGTAGGCGCATATCGGCTCGAGTGCGTCGAGGGTCGGTATGCCGTCCAGGTTTGGACGAAGCGAGAGCTCTCCGATGTCGCGCAGGGCGCGGAAGAGGTAGAGCGGCTCGTTGCCAGATGCAAAGAGCTCATCCTTGGGTGCAAAGCGGATGTTCCAGCCAAGCGTCACGCTCGGCGCAGCGCCGAAGTCACCTAGGTCTGGCAGCGACCCGCAATCATCGTCGAGATCCGGAAGATCCATCGACAGCGCCATCGGCTGGAAGTCGGAAAGGTCGTCTTCCTCGGCCTGCTCGCCCGAGAGTTCGGTCAGCGCGGAAAGCACGCCGGCGTAGCGATCCGGGTCAAGCGCCTCCTCGTCACGCGCGGCGCGAACATGGTCGGCGAGGACATCGCCGCACTGAAAGAACAGCTTCAACACGTCGTCGTCGACCGGGATCGAACCCGAACGAACGCCGTCGAGCGCAGTCTCGAAGATGTGCGCGAAGGCAACGAGGTCGTCGAGGCCGAACGCGCCTGCGCCACCCTTGATCGAGTGGACAGCGCGGAACACGACGTTGATCGTCTCGGCGTCGTCTTCTTCCTCCAGGCGCTGCAGGCCATCCTGCATGGCCTCGAGCAACTCCTCGCATTCAAGGAAGAACGACGCGCGGATTTCCTGCATCGGGTCGGACATCGCGCGCTCCTCAGGCCGCAACCATGTCGATCGCGCGCACCAGCTTGGCGGGATCGAACGGCTTCACTATCCACCCGGTGGCGCCAGCATTTCGCGCGCGGCGCTTGAGGTCGTCGCCACTCTCGGTGGTGAGCACCAGTATCGGGACGCCGCGATACCGCTCGCTGTTGCGAACCGCATCGATAAAGCCGAAGCCATCCATCCTCGGCATGTTGATGTCGGTAATGATGACGTCGGGCGTCAGGTCCTCCAGAACCTCCAGCCCATGGACGCCATCCTCGGCGAAATGCGCGTCGATGCCCGCTTGGGTAAGCGCAAGGCGCAGCATGTCGCGCATCGTGCGGCTGTCATCTACCGCGAGAACCGTACGGTTCATTGCGAGGCTCCTTCGACGAGTTTTTCGGGGTGAAGACCCAGCAGACTTAGCTGATCGATGCAGATGTCGGGAACGTTGGCGAGCGACAGCTTATGGCCGTCGTTCGCCCACGTGCGCGCGGCCGAGATGATGGCTTGCACGGCCAATGTTCCGAAATGCGTCGTGTCGCTTGCGTCGAGACCCAGGTCGGCGCCGCGGCGTTCCCGCAGTGCCCGAACGAGATCAATCGTCGCGTTCTGGTCGAGCTTCGCTGCCAGTCTGAGATGCTTCGTCTTCGGCGTCTTCGCCGCCGGAACCTTGCTCGCTGGCATGCCGTACCCCCAACCGCGTCCGTGGATGCAGGGACCGATAAGGGACGGAGCGTTAAGGCTGAGTTACGTCGATCCTGTCTCGCCGTTCGGATCGAGCTGCGTGAGGTGCGCTGCGCATCCGGTCAATGCGGAATAGTCGTCGTTCACGACCGATACCGGGAACTGCCGCATGAACTCGGAGAAACGGCCCTTCGCGCAGAACGCCTCCTCGAAGCCCATCGCTTCCAGCCATGGGCCAAATCGGCGCGCAACACCGCCGGTAAGGTGAATGCCGCCGAACGGAAGGTACATCAGCGCGAGGTTACCTGCGACAGTGCCGAGCACGCTGACGAACTGCTTCATCGCCGCGTCCGCGCGCGGGTCGGTTCCGTCCTGCGCGGACGAAAGGATCTCCGCCGCGGCCGCACTCCTCGAATCGCCGGCCTCTTCGCCGAGCCAGCCGTAGATCCGCTCGATGCCGCGACCCGACAGGACTTCCTCGATCGATGGAAAGCCGTGGGTCCGCGCGACGTAGTTGGCCAGGCGGAATTCGGCGTCGCCGCCGACCGGCAGGCTCGAGTGACCGGCTTCTGACGCGGGAACATATCGGCCGTCGGATGTGTCGAAGACCGGCGCCGCGTTGAAGCCCGTGCCGATCCCGATCACCAGCTTGGCCGCCTGTCGCCCGGCACGTTCGCCCTCGCGGATGACTGTCTCGTTGGCAGGGTCGATGTGGCCGATCGCATGACCCTGGGCCTGGAGATCGTTCAGAACGGCGATGGTGGTTGCGCCGGTCGCTGCACCGACGATGTCCCGGTCGACCATCCAGTCGAGATTGGTGAGGTGCCCGGCTGACTCTCGTACCGGCCCCGCAATTGCGACGCACGCTCCGTGGAGCGGCGCAGATAGGGGGAACTCGGCAAGATAGGTCCTGAGAACGGCGCCAATGTCGACGAACTCGGCGTTCCGATATCGCCGTATCGTCTCAGTTTCGACATACCGCCCTTCGGCGAGGGCCACCCGCGTGTTCGTGCCTCCGAGGTCGGCCACGAGATGCAGACGGGGGCTCACGGCAGGACTCCTTCGACTATAGGCACGAGATCGACCGGCAGATTGCTCAGCAGACACAGGCCACGGAGTCGGGCAGTCCCATCATGCGCCGATGGTGTGCAGAGCCCCGCATGCTCGAGATCGTGCAGCCCGCAATTCATGCATTCTCGCGATTCAATGCCCTCGCCGGATTTGAGGCTAGACGCCCACAGGAGGGCGGTCAAAGGCCGAATTCGCGCGCCGCTCCCGTCCAGTCGGGACCGCGTTGACAGACGTGAAGCGTTCGCAGAGGGTCCTACGTATCGATCAAGCTGGCCAGATCAGGGCCGGCAGTAACCGAGTGCGCGAACCGACGCGCACGGCAACGGGAGGATAGTCATGCGACGTGTGCTGTATTCCAGCGCAGCCATTCTAGCCGTTTCGATTTCCGCGGCGCAGGCGCAGGACCTGATATTTCCGGTCGGAGAGGATGATGCGTTCGATTGGGCGAGCTTCGAGGAATTCGCGTCGAACTACGACCTGAGCGGGCAGACGATCGAGATCTCGGGCCCGTGGACGGGCCAGGACAATGACCTCTTCACGAGCGTTACGGCCTACTTCGAGGAGGCCACCGGCGCGAACGTGAACTACTCTGGCTCGGACAGCTTCGAGCAGGACATCGTCATCTCGACAGAGGCCGGATCGGCGCCGAACATCGCGGTCTTTCCGCAGCCGGGCCTCGCCTCGGACCTCGCGAGCCGCGGGCAACTCGCCGCCCTTGATGCGGAGACGGCGAACTGGATCCGCGAGAACTATGCGGCCGGCGACAGCTGGGTCGACCTCGCCACGTATGAAGGGCCGGACGGGGAAGAGAGCCTCTTCGTCTTTCCCTACAAGATCGACGTCAAGTCCGTCGTCTGGTACGTCCCTGAGGCCTTCGACGAGGCTGGCTACGAGGTTCCCGAGACGTTCGAGGAACTTAAGGAACTGACCGAGCAGATCGTGTCGGACGGCGAGACACCCTGGTGCATCGGCCTGGGTTCGGGCGCCGCGACGGGATGGCCAGCGACCGACTGGGTCGAGGACATGATGCTCCGTACCGCCTCGCCCGAAACCTACGACCAGTGGGTGACGAACGAGATCCCGTTCGACGATCCCGCGGTCGTCAACGCGATCGAGGAATATGGCTACTTCCTTGAGGACGGTCGCGTCTCCGGCGGCCGCAATGCCGCGGCGACGATCGACTTCCGCGACAGTCCGTCGGGACTCTTCGAGTTCCCGCCGGAGTGCTACATGCTCAAGCAGGCCACGTTCATCCCGACCTTCTTCCCGGAAGGGACCGAAGTCGGAACGGACGTCGACTTCTTCTATCTGCCTGCCTACGAGAGCGAGGACCTCGGACGTCCGGTGCTGGGAGCGGGCACGATGTTCGGCATCACCAACGACAGCGACGCCGCACGCGCGTTCATCGAGTTCCTCAAGACGCCGATCGCGCATGAGATCTGGATGGCGCAGTCGGGCTTCCTGACGCCCTACACCGAGGCGAATACCGAGGTGTTTCCAAGCGATGTGCAGCGCAATCTCAACGAGATCCTGACCGAGGCCACGACGTTTCGCTTCGATGCGTCCGACCTGATGCCAGGCGAGATCGGGGCGAATGCCTTCTGGTCAGGCATGGTCGACTTCACGACCGGCGAACCGGCCGACGAAGTCGCGACAAGCATCCAGCAGCGCTGGGATAGCATCCAGTGAGGCTCACGGGCTCGGCCCCGCGGGCGAGCCCTTCAAGACCCGAAGCGGTTCCTTCAGCGCGAGCGGAAGGGACCGGCACACAACAGCAAAGGGAGGATGCGCGATGAGCCCGATCGTACAGGGGATCATCACGATCATTATCGGTGTCGGCGGCTGCATCGGGTACTTCTACTTCTCTAACCTGCTGGTCGATAAGGTCATCTTCCCGGCACGGGGACCGAACATCTCGCGCAACATCAATCGTGCGACAATGATCCGGCCTTGGCTGTTCCTTTTCCCGGCGATCTTCGCTCTCGGCCTCTACCTGGCCTACCCGGTAGTTGGATCGTTCTGGAGGTCGCTCTTCAACCGTTCGGGCGACGAATTCATCGGCTTGGGCAACTATGCGACGCTCTTCGGGTCGGAAGCGTTTCGCGTCGCATTCTTCAACAACATCCTCTGGGCGATCTTCGTGCCGGCGGCGTCGACCTTCCTGGGCTTGATCATTGCGCAGCTCACCGACCGGCTGTCGTGGGGGAACATAGCGAAGTCCCTGATCTTCATGCCGATGGCGATCAGCTTCGTCGGTGCCTCCCTGATCTGGAAGTTTGTCTACGCCAATGACCCCGACATCGGCATGATCAACGCCTTCCGCGACTTTTTGGGCATGGCGCCGGTAGATCCGCTGCAGATCCCCTTCTGGAACAATTTCTTCCTGATGGTGATCCTGGTATGGATCCAGACCGGTTTCGCGATGGTCATCCTTTCGGCGGCGCTCCGCGGCATCCCTGAGGAGACCGTGGAGGCCGCCATCGTCGACGGCGCCAACCCGTTCCAGATCTTCTTCCAGATCAAGGTGCCGCAAATCATGGGCACGATCGTCGTCGTCTGGACCACGATCACGATCCTGGTCCTCAAGGTCTTCGACATCGTCTACGCCATGACCGGCGGCAACTTCGATACGGAGATCCTGCCGAGCTACATGATGCAGTTCATGTTCCGCGACGATGGGCGCGCGACAGCGGTCGCCTTCATCATCATGGTCATCGTTTCTCCGGTGATGATCTGGAACATCGTGCAATCGCGCAAAGAATTGCGCTGAGGGAGCCGTAGCATGGACAACATCGCAGGCACCAAGTCGAGCCTCACCTGGGCGGTCAACCTTACGGTGATCATCCTCGTACTTCTCTGGCTCGTCCCCACGATCGGCCTTTTCGTCTCGTCCTTCCGCGATCGAGATCAGATCTCCGAATCGGGCTGGTGGATGGCTCCTTTCCCGGTGGAGCAGGCGTTTCGCGGCCGCGCCGCGACCGAAGGCGCGACGCAGGAGGGCGACGTCTACGTCCTCACCGGCAACATTTTCGAGGACGAGGAAGTCGTCGCGCAAATGGGCGAGGGGTCCGGCGGAAACATCGCCGCATTCAGCGACAGCGGCCGGGCTCCCGGCGCCTATCCCGCAGGGGAGGTCGCCGAACTCGGGGATGGCCAGACACTGGTCGTGGAGGCCAACGGCGACTACCGCTTTACGCTGGCCGAGGACCCCGGCGATCGCGGTCCACGCATCTACTTCATCGCCGAGACGCCGCCGGACTTTTCGCTGAACAACTATCGGACCGTCCTCACGGCCGACAACATGGACCAGGCGTTCATCAACACGCTGACCGTGACGATACCCGCGACTGTCATCCCGATCCTGATCGCCGCATTTGCGGCCTACGCGCTCGCTTGGATGGACTTCCCGGGTCGAGGGGTCCTGATCGCAGCGGTCGTCGCGCTTCTTGTGGTGCCGTTGCAGCTTGCGCTGGTACCGATGCTCCAGCTCCACAACCGTATCGGGATCGGTCAGAGCTTCCTCGGCATCTGGCTTGCGCACACGGCGTTCGGGATGCCGCTCGCGGTGTACCTTCTCAGGAACTACATGGTCGGACTGCCGCGCGACATCATCGAGAGCGCCAAGGTCGACGGCGCCACCGACTTCGAGGTGTTCACGAAGATCGTCTTGCCGCTCAGCTTTCCGGCGCTCGCCGCGTTCGCCATCTTCCAGTTCCTGTGGACCTGGAACGATCTGCTCGTAGCGAAAGTGTTCCTGCCCTCGGCCGACGAGGCGAAGGTGATGACGGTGAAGATCGCGGACGATCTGCTCGGATCCCGCGGAGGTGACTGGGGCATCCTGGCTACCGCGGCCTTCGTTTCCATCGCGGTGCCGCTCCTGGTATTCTTCACGATGCAGCGCTACTTGGTGCGAGGTCTTCTCGCCGGCTCTGTGAAGTGATGACGGCGGGCCGAGATGACGCGCCCGCGGGGTGCGAAAGGGGCCGCATCATCCGCGCCGCCCACGGTCGATCCGGACTGGTGGCGCGGGGCCGTCATCTTCCAGATATATCCGCGATCCTTTCAGGACGGGAACAACGACGGGATAGGCGATCTCCCGGGTATCATACACCGCCTGCCGCACGTCGCGTCTCTCGGCGTCGCCGTTATACGGGTCTCGCCGTTCTTTCCCTCGCCGATGCTCGATTTCGGGTACGATGTCAGCGAACATTGCGACGTCGACCCGATATTCGGCACCCTCAATGACTTCGACTGCCTCGTCGAGCGGGCGCACGACCTCGGCCTCAAGGTCCTGATCGATCTCATGCTGTCGCACACCGCCGAGAACCATTCCTGGTTTCGAGAGAGCCGTAGTTCGCGCACGAACCCCAAGGCGGATTGGTATTGGGCGGACGCACAGCCCGACGGGGCGCCGCCGAACAATTGGCTCAGCATCTTCGGGGGCTCCTCGTGGGAGTGGGACGGCGAGCGGATGCAGTACTACCTGCACAACTTCCTGCCTCAGCAGCCAGACCTGAACTTCCACAATCCGGAGGTTCAGGACGCGGTGCTCGACGTCGTGCGGTTCTGGATGGATCGAGGTGTCGACGGCTTCAGGCTCGACGTCGTGAACTTCTACTTCCACGACCGTCAGTTGCGCAGCAACCCCGCGCTCGACCCGGACCTAAGCAATGACACGACTGCCCCGGCAGTGAATCCCTACAACTTCCAGGATCATCTGTTCGACAAGACCCAGCCCGAGAACCTCGTCTTCCTGGAACGCCTGCGCGCGCTCCTCGATACTTGCGAGGCAAAGACGACCGTGGGGGAGGTCGGTGAGGCGCAGCGCGGCACGGCGGTTCAGGCAGCCTACACCGATGGCAACCGCCGCTTGCACATGTGCTACGGCTTCGAATTCCTCGCAGGTGCGTTCCCGAGCGGTAGCAGGATCGGTGCCATCCTGGAGGATTTCGCGCGTCGCGGCCCCGACAGCTGGTCGTGCTGGGCCTTTTCGAACCATGACGTTCCGCGCCACCCGTCGCGCTGGGAGCTGAGCGAGGCAGAGCTGCGGCTCTACGCGGCAATCCTCTGCAGCCTACGCGGATCGGTCTGCATCTATCAGCGCGAGGAGTTGGGCCTGACGGGGGCGTCGCTTACGAGGGCCTCCGCGATGCCAACGGGATCCGGTTCTGGCCCAAGTTCAAAAGGCCGCGACGGGTGCCGCACGCCCATGCCGTGGACGGCGGAGGCGCACCATGCCGGCGTCTCCGAGAGCGACCCATGGTTGCCGCTGGCGATGGAGCATCTCGACCGGGCCGTGTCGACCCAGGAACGCGACCCAGGCTCGACCCTGAACTTCTATCGTGCCCTCCTCGACTTTCGCAGGGCTCACCCAACCCTGATCAAGGGCAGCCTTGAACTTTGCGACGCTGACGACGTCGCGCTGGCTTTCCTGCGCGAATTCGATGGACGGCGGATGGTTTGCGCCTTCAATCTATCAGGCGAGGACCGTAAGGTTGCGCTGCCGTGTGGAGAATGGCGGCAGGACAAAATACGTCCCATTCGAGGGCGTCATCGAAGGAGGAGCGGCGCAACTGCCGCCGTATCAGGGCTTGTTCGCCCTGCATCTGGAATGAGGGAGGAACGCGGGAATGGCCAATCTTCACCTGCAGGACGTCGAAAAGGCGTACGGCAACGTCAAGGTGCTTTCGGACATCAACCTCGACATCAAGCAGGGCGAGCTGGTCGTGTTCGTGGGTCCGTCGGGCTGTGGCAAGTCCACGCTGCTGCGCATGATCGCGGGTCTCGAGCGGATCACCGGCGGTAAGCTCACGATCGACGGGCAGGTGGTAAACGATGTGCCGCCGGCGCAACGCGGCATCGCGATGGTCTTCCAGTCCTACGCGCTTTACCCGCACATGACGGTCCGTGACAACATGGCCTTCGCGCTGAAGATCGCCAAGAAGTCCAAGCAGGAGATCGAGGACGCGGTCGGCAAGGCCGCGCGCATCCTGCAACTCGGCCCCTATCTCGACCGTCTGCCCAAGGCGCTCTCCGGCGGACAGCGGCAGCGGGTCGCGATCGGTCGCTCGATCGTGCGCGACCCCAAGGTCTACCTTTTCGACGAGCCGCTCTCGAACCTCGATGCCGCGCTGCGCGTCGCCACCCGCATCGAGATCGCGCAGCTGAAGGAGTCGATGCCGGAGTCGACGATGATCTACGTCACCCACGACCAGGTCGAGGCGATGACGCTGGCGTCGCGCATCGTGGTGCTGGCGGGCGGCGGAATCGCCCAGGTCGGCACCCCGCTCGACCTCTACGAGAAGCCCGAGAACGAGTTCGTGGCGCAGTTCATAGGCTCTCCGTCGATGAACATCCTGCCGGGCGAGATCGTCGAGACCGGAGATCAGACCACGGTTAGGATGGAGGGAGGCGGCGTCGCCGTCTCGCACTATCCCTCCAAGCCCGAGGACAAGGGCAAAGCCGTCAACATCGGCGTCCGGCCCGAGGACTTCCTCGAGAGCCAGGGTGACAGTTTCATCTATCACGGCAAGGTCGACATCACCGAAGCGCTGGGCGAGGTGACGCTGCTCTACTTCGAGGCCGACAAGGAAAAGGGCCAGGACCCGATGATCGCCAAGCTGCCGGGCATCCACAAGCAACTGCGCGGTCGCGACGTCAAGCTCGGCGCATCGCCCGACAAGGTCCACGTCTTCCTGGACGGCCAGTCCTTGCTGTACCGAGATCGGCCCAAGAAGAACATCAGCTTCAAGCCGCACTGAGCGGGCATGCCGTCAGGCTCGTTGATGATCCTGCGATACGGTCTCGAAGAAATGGCCGCATCGCAGGCAATCCCCGACCCCCGTGACCCGCGCAGATCCTTTGATTGAGCCTGGCGCCGCCGTCTGCCCTCGCGCCAGACAACCACCTTCCGTCAGTTGGCAGTGCGCTGCTCGTCCAGGGTGTTCTGCACCAAGTCATAGAGCTCCTGGCCCGGCAATCCCTGCGCGCTCATGCTCTGGATCCACTGGTCGCGGATCGGAGCGGCAACCTCGCGGAACCGCGCCATCTCGGCCTCCGAGATATTGACGCGCTGCACGCCCCTAACGTCGAGGACGCCGTCCCACTCCGCCAGAAGTTGCGCGTAATTTGCGAGATAGTGGTCGATCGCCTCGTCGATCGAGCTGTCGAGAGCTTCGCGGTGCTCGGGGCTCAATGCGTCGTAGGCCTCAATGTTGGCGACAACGGGGCAGTTCACCGTTCCGGGGTTGAGATTTTCCGTCCACCAGTCGGCCAGATCGATCGTGCGGAACGACAGGTGCGCATGTGGAGCAAAGGCGACCGTATCGACCACGCCGGACTCGAGCGCGTCATAGGTTTCGGTGGCGGTCGTCGCGGTCGTCACGGCTCCAAGCGCCTCGAGCGCATCGCCAAGACCGCCTGTCGCGCGAATTCGCATTCCTTCGAACTCCTCGAGCGTGTCTCGAGGATCTCCCATGCCGACGATGTTGTACTGCGGCATGGGAGAAGGCATCAGGAGCTTCGCGTTCCAGCGCTCGAGATCCTCCTTCACCGCCGGATGGTCGTACACGGCTCGGCTGACCGCGACCTCCTCCGCAAGGTTCGTGACGCCCAGGAAGGGCAGTTCAAGCACGGTGAGGGTAGGAGTTCTTGTCGGCATGATAGCCGGCACAGAACTGCGCCATCTCAAAGGCGCCGATGGATATGCCGTCCAAGTTCTCGGTTTCCTTTGAGAGCCCGCCATAGCTGATTTTCATCGTGAACTGGCCGTCGGTCTTCTCCTCGACAAGGTCGGCGAGCTTGTGGACATGCTCGGTAAAGGCGCGGCGCTGCCCCCAGAGCGAGACGTTCCATTCGAAGGCAAGGGCCTGTCCCGCGGAGACTGTTGCAAGTGCGGCGATCGCCGCGCGGCACGTGCCGGTACGCATGTTCATTCCTCCCCAGTGGCGGCGTCTCGCTCCGCCACGCTGCTCGGAATCTAGGCGCAGCCTGCCGATGCAGCTAGGGCGAAAACGGAATGCGCCTGCGTCGTCGGGGACTTTCGATTGTGTCTCCGACGTGCCATAGGGCGGCATGGAAATACGCGAAGCGCTGACGTTCGATGACGTGCTCTTGGTGCCGGGGGCTTCTTCCGTGCTACCTGCCGATGCCAACACACGGACGCGCCTGACGCGGGAGGTCGCGTTGAACATTCCGCTTGTGTCGGCCGCGATGGATACCGTGACCGAAGCTCGCATGGCGATCGCCATGGCGCAGTCCGGCGGCATGGGTGTCATCCACCGCAATCTCGACATTGAGGAGCAGGCGGCCGAGGTTCGCCGGGTCAAGCGATTCGAGAGCGGGATCGTCTACGACCCCGTCACGCTCAGGCCCAACCAGACACTTGCCGATGCGAAATCGCTCCGAGAGCGGTACAACATTACCGGGTTCCCCGTCGTCGACGCGGCGGGCCATGTGGTCGGCATCGTGACCAACCGCGACATGCGCTTTGCCGAGACCGACGCGACCCCGGTCAAGGCGATGATGACGTCTCAGAATTTGGCCATGCTGACTGAACCGGCCGACCTCGACGAGGCGCGCAGCCTGATGAAGGCCAGGCGGATCGAGAAGCTGCTCGTGACTGATGGCGATGGCAAGTTGACGGGCCTTCTGACCCTGAAGGACAGCGAGCAGGCGGTTCTGAATCCGCAGGCGTGCAAGGATCGGCTCGGCCGTCTGCGGGTGGCGGCGGCCACGACGGTCGGAGACAAGGGATTCGCGAGGTCGGAGGCGCTGGTTGACGCAGGCGTCGACGTTCTGGTCATCGACACCGCCCACGGCCATAGCGAAGGCGTGGCCAAGGCGGTCGAACGCGCCAAGCGGCTGTCGAACGAGGTGCAGATCATCGCCGGAAACGTCGCCACGGCCGAGGCGACGCGGGCCCTGATCGGGGCGGGAGCCGACGCCGTGAAGGTGGGTATCGGCCCAGGCTCGATCTGCACGACGCGCGTCGTTGCAGGCGTCGGCGTGCCGCAGCTGACCGCGATCATGGACTGTGCGTCCGTCGCGGGAGATGTGCCGGTCATTGCCGACGGCGGGATCAAGTATTCCGGCGACTTCGCCAAGGCGATTGCTGCGGGGGCGTCCTGCGCCATGGTGGGATCGATGATCGCGGGAACCGACGAAAGCCCCGGCGAGGTCATTCTTTACCAGGGTCGCACGTTCAAGGCGTACCGCGGCATGGGAAGCCTCGGCGCAATGGCCCGCGGGTCGGCAGATCGATACTTCCAAATGGACGCGGCCGGCGACAAGCTCGTGCCGGAGGGGATCGAGGGCAGGGTGCCCTACAAGGGATCTGCGACGGCGGTCCTCCACCAGCTTGTTGGCGGTCTTCGGGCCGCGATGGGCTACACCGGCTGCGCCACGATCGAGGTGATGCGCGAAGGCTGCCGCTTCGTCCGCATCTCCGGCGCGGGACTGAGCGAGAGTCACGTCCATGACGTGACGATCACGAGCGAGTCTCCGAACTATTCACGTTCTTAAACAGAGACTTATGCCGCTTCGACGTATCAGCTAAAGCTGCGAACAGGGGCGGAAAACAACCAAAAACATAACCAGAACTCGACGCGATCAACTGGTGCGAACTGATGCCGTTCCATCGTATCCCTCCTGCGGGGACCGTCTGACGTGGGAGGGCAACGCGGTTTACGTGCATGCCTTGTGGCATGTGCGAATTTCATTTCGCAGTTCGAGGTCCTTCCGCTGGAGGGGATGGGCCTGATATCCAACCTTCTCTTGTGGATGCCGCCCTCATTTGCAAGGAATTTCTGAGCCTTAGACATGTGATCAAGTGCGGACTCTTGTCAGGCCTGGTGGTGCAGCCCAATTGGTGCCGCTGGCCGAGATGGTGATGCGCGGACCGGGGCCAAATCTCCAACGGCGAGCTCAAGGCTCGGAGAAGGTTTCTGGTTCGCCCAACCCGGATCATGTCGATCATTTGCCCATACGGTTCATGTCTTCCTCACAACTCGGCGGTCCGGTTCGAACCGCGATGCCGGATCAGGCAGCGCTTCCGATCTCCGGGCCGCGATAGTCTTCGCCGCGCGTCATCATCGCCCAGATGCCGCGCGCCATCTTGTTGGCCAGCGCCGAGGCGGCGACCATCGGAGGCTTGCGTTCCAGCAGACGCGCCAGCCAGGGATTCTGCGGGGCGCCATGGCGGAGCGCCCAGCGGACCACGGCCATCGCGCCGGTGATCAGCAGACGGCGAATGTCGCGCTGGCCCATCTTCGAGGTTTTCCCGAGCCGTTGCTTGCCGCCGGTCGACGCCTGTCGCGGCACCAGCCCAAGCCAGGCCGCAAAGTCGCGACCCCGTTTGAACTGCTCCATCGGCGGCGCAAAGGTCTCGACCGCCAAGGCGCTGATCGGACCCACACCTGGCATCGTCTGCAGGCGGCGGGATGTCTCGCCTTCCCTGGCGATCGCGTCGATCCTCTTTTTCATAGCATTTATCCGGCCGGTCAGATGCATGATCTGGTCCAGCAGCTCGCGACAGATCTCCCGGGCGAGCGGCGGCAAATCCGAGCTCGGATCTTCGATGACGGCCCTGAGGCGCGGGAGGTAGCCGATCCCCTGGGGCGCGATGTACCCGAATTCGTACAGATGGGACCGCAGCGCGTTGATCGCTTCGGTGCGCTGCCTCACGTACTGCTCGCGGGTGCGGAACACGATGGCCCGCGCCTGCTGTTCCCCGGACTTCGGCTCGACATACCGCATGGTCGGGCGCAGCGCCGCCTCCACGATCGCTTCCGCGTCCGCGGCGTCATTCTTCTGCCGCTTGATGAACGGCTTAACATAGCGCGGCGCGATCAGTCTCACCTCGTGGCCGGCCCGCTCCAGTTCGCGCGCCCAATGATGAGCGCCGCCGCAGGCCTCCATCGCGACGATGCAACGCGGATGCTCCGCCATGAAGCGCTGGAACTGCGGCCGCGACAGCTTCTTGCGAAACAGGACCGTCCCGTCTGCCGTTGCTCCGTGCAACTGGAACACGTTCTTTGCCAGGTCTACGCCGATGATGCTAACTTCCTTCATGGATGCCCTCTCGTTTCTCTTGTGACTTCAGCATCACAAGCTTGGCGCATTGCGACGCCGTTGGGGAGAGAGCGGCATCCACCCCATCTCCAGTCTAAGGGATTGAATTCATTAAACTGTTCAAGTGTTCCGAAATCAGACCAGTGTCGCCAGCTTCATACCGCAAAGCCGACAGGCTGGATGTGAATACACTGCCTTTTCCGAGACCCCGCGCCGCACAGGTCTCGGACACCGAGACGATAGTTATTGTGCCGACGACGTCCGGTAGTCGACCTTGCGGCATCTGCTACTCGGTGCGCTTGATCGCCGGCGGAGACCACGAACCATTCAGAACCTCGTCCTTGGGCCAGTAGAGGCGCATGACCATGTAGATCGGTCCGTCCGGCGCCGGCAGCCAGTTCGCCTTCTGATCGGGGTCGGTCGGCTCATCCTTCTGGATGAAGAGAGTCAGGGACCCGTCGGCGTTTGTCTTCAGGTCTGGCAACATCGGCGAGTTGATCAAGTAGCGATCGATCGGGTTCTCGATGAGCAGCTGCGTCTTGCCGTCGTACATGGTCACCGACCAGAAGGCGTTGACCGGCGGGTACGCGTCCTTGGCAAAGGTGAGGGTGTAATTCGCCTTGCTGCCATCGAGCGGCTGGCCGTCGCCGTCATTCCGAGTGAACGGATAGGTTGCTTCGGCCGGGTCGTTGGCCAGAATGCCGGCCACTGCGACAGCGGCGCGCTGCGTCCAGTCGCCGGCATACAGGTCCCGGTCCCCGATGCCGGAGGTTACGACGATCCAGCCGTTGACCGGCTTGCCCATGGTTTCGATCTTGGTCTTGATCGCCGCGTCGGCCGCCGTGCCGGCCTCGGCCATCGCCGCCTTGTCGGCGTCGCTGAGCGCGACCGTCGGGAACGGTTTGCCGGCCTCGATGCCGATCGTGGCGAATTTCGCGCGGAGCGGGGCCTCGACAGCCGCCGGACCGGTCGGGGGTGCGAACTGGAGCAGGAAGGGCAGGTAGCTCAGGACATCCTTCTTCTCGGTCGACGCGTCGATCGCCGCCCAGTCGATGGCGGGCGCCGCGGTCGGGGCCGGTTCGCCGAGGAAGGCGGACAGCGGTTTGACCTCATACTTCGCCTGGATCGCCTTCACGTTGTCGATGTCGGCTGCGTTGAAGAGCTGGGTCCGATACGTGGCGAGCGCGAATGCGGTCTCCGACGTGAAAACCCTGGCGACGCCTTCGGGCGTCTCGTCCTTCCAGTCCGGGCCGGCGACGGCAAAACAGCCGGCGTCGTTGCCGGTGGCGCGGCTGCCGATATAGCCGAAGTTGAAGGTGTACAGGGACGTCAGCATGACCGAGTAGTAGCGGTCCTTCTCGATCTCGGGGACGCACAGCACCACAGGCTCGGCGCGGAGATCGAGGAACAGCCACGAATACGGCGTGTCGCTGTTCGGCGTGACGATCGCGGTGTCCGCGGGCGTGTAGACCTTGGGCTCGTTGGCGATCGTGTTGAACGGCGCCTTGTACTGGCCCGACTTCTCGTCGACCGCGTACTGATACATGATCTTGTAGTACATCGACATCGGCAGGCCGTAGATGATGGCCTCCTCCGCGGTGGACTTGATCTCGTCGGTCGTTGGCGCGGTCTGAGCCATTGCCGAGGTCGTCAACAATGCGGCTGCGACAGCGGCCGCCGCGCTTCGAGTGACTGTTCCGGACATATCTGTTGTCTCCGTCAGGTTCGGATGAGAAGGACTTTGCGTATCGTCGGGCCAGAGGCTCAGGTTCACTTAAGTCCTCCAGACCGGGATCGACTGCAGTGCACACCGTTTCCGGGCGTATTGATTTGAATCGTACTGCAGATTGGCGACTACCGCTTCGCTTTGGATGACAAACCGATGCGCGTGAGATCGTGCTTCGCAAAGCGATGCTGCGGGTCAATCGACATGCGGACGTGCGGGGCCCCCGGGCATGTCACGGTCGAACTTCGTCAAGCGGTTCGGTCTGGCGATGGGGCAGCAGCCCGGTGCCTGCCTGCGGGCATGGTGTCGTGACAGGGCTGCGGAAGCCCCGCACCATTCGGGCGGGACAATCGAAAAGAAGGCGGCGAACGTCGGCTGGGACTATGGCACCCCGCCGGTCCGCCAGCGGGGAGAACGGTCGTCAGAATGGCGGGCCACTCGTTCGCCTCGCCCGTCGCCAATCCGAGGGCGTCGTTCCACTCCATCGTCGAAACGCCCTGCTGAAGACACCGGGGGTTTCGAACCCGAGGCAGGCCCCCACTTCCGTCACAGGGATGTCGGTCAGTTCAAGCAATTCGCGCGCAAAGGCATAGCGGACGCTGTCGCGCAGGTGTTCAAACGTTTCTCCCTCCCCTGCCAGCCTGCGCCGCAGAGTTCGTGGGTGCAGGCCCAGTTCATCGGCGACGGACGGCATCGTGGGGCCGTTATAGTGGAGTTGTTGCCGGATCGCGTGTCTCACCCTGGTCGCGAGATCCGGTTTGGTCGTCCATACCGCGTCTTGAATGATCCCGAGCAGGCGCTCCCGCTCGACCGGATCGGCTCGTGGTGGCGCGATCTCCATTGTGGTGGCTTGCACGATCACCCCACTGCGGGGCTGGTTGAACCGCACCGGCAACTTCAACAATTTGCCGTAGATCGTCCTGTCATCATCCACGCCGTGGGAGAAATGAACCTCGATCGGAGCGGCGGTTCCATTCGTGAGCTCTTGAACCATGCGCATGGCGATGCAGACGATCCCATCGTAAAGCACGCGCGGTCCCGGCGAAGGTACATCGTAGGTCGCGTATCCGAAGCCATAGTCGTCGCCCAACTGGCTCAGATACACGACCGCGCCGGAAGAATACCCCGGCTGCCAGGTCACGAAGTCGACCAAGGCCTGCTTGAGTGTCGGTTCCGAATGCATCAGCTGTCCGATGAGGCCATGATGCCTGACCAGGTCGAAAGGGAGCCCAACCAGAAGGCCGATGTGAGGACAGCCAGACATCCTTGCCGCGCGATCGAGAACGTCCAGGAATACGGGGAAGGAAAGGCGCAGGTCCGGTGTCAGCGATCCGGGGGCGATCCCGCTGCCTTCGAAGACCGCGTCCACATCCACGTCGCGGTCGTGCAGGAGACCCGGCAGTTCGACCAGCGGTCCGGCCCTCTGCGTCGTTATGCGGCGCATGACATCGACAAGGGCGTTTTGTCCTCGAAAGAGAAGCGGCAGTCACAGTGAAGGAGTATTGACGTCGAAACGACCGAAACAAGTCAATGACGGGAGCATGCCTGTTTTTGGGCCGTCTCTACAAACCTTTGCTTCATCAAGGACGCTTCTCATGAAACGGGCAATTCTGCGTGCTGGGCTGCTTGGCCTGGGGGCCATCGCCGCGAGCCAATCGCTGGCACAAGGCGCTCCGACCTACTCGGCTGATATTCCTGCCAAGATCACGACGCCCGAAAGCGCCGACACCCGCATCGGGACGCTGACCTTCCGCAACGGGGCACCAGACGAAGCGACGACCACGACGATATACGACAACCTCGACTTCATGCGGGGCGTGCAAGCCTTCCTCACCGGCATCTCCGCCACCTCCGTCCGCGCAGCCTGCAACGGGTTCGACAGTGTGGGTATCAAGGTCAACCAGGGCATCGGCCTGACCGAAGACCTGATGGACGCGCGCTCGCTCTTTCTCACGCCCAACACAACCACCGTCTACGGCTTCGCCTGCCTCGACCTCACCGCGGGTCCGATGGTCCTGACCGTGCCTACGGGCGTCCTCGGCCCTGTGGACGACGCGAACTTCCGCTGGTTGAACGACGTGGGCCTGACGGGGCCGGACGCCGGCAAGGGCGGAAGCTACCTCTTCGTGCCGCCGGGCTATTCGGGCGAGCTACCCACCGAAGGCTACTTCGTCGAGCGCCCCAAGACGAACACGCTCCTCTTCTTCTTCCGCGCCTTTGTGCGGGACGGCGACATCAAGGCTGCGGTCGATGGCGTGAAGGCGGGCGCGAACATCCACCCGCTCCACGCGACCAAGGAAAGCGGCGCTCCGCCCCCGGCGACCTTCGTCAACACGTCGGGCTTGCGCTTCAACACGATCAGCGCCAACGACTTCAGCTTCTTCGAGGAACTGAACCAGGTTGTGCAGGCCGAACCCGCCGACTGGGTGGATCCTGACACCGTAGGCCTCTTCGCGTCCATCGGCATCCGCAAGGGTGAGGCCTTCGCACCGGACGACCGGATGAAGGCGATCCTGACCGACGCCGTGGCCGTTGGCAACGCCACCGCCCGGACGTTGCTCTTCGCACCCCGTGACCCCGGGACCTATCTCTATTCCGACCGCCAATGGTTCCCACCCTTCGTCGGGGGCAGCTACGAGTTCCTCGACGGCGCCGAACGCCTGCTCGATGCCCGGACGATGTTCTTCTACTACGCCACCGGCATCACACCCGCGATGGCGATGGCCAAGCCCGGCTCGGGCTCGGCCTATGCGGGCACCTTCCGCGACGCGACCGGCGCCTTCCTCGACGGCGGAAAGACCTACAAGATCACGCTCCCGGGCCCGGTCCCGGCCAAGGAGTTCTGGTCCTTCGTCATCTACGACAACCAGACCCGGTCGCTTCTGGAGACCGACCAGAAGCTGGCGGGCGTGGACAGCACAAGCACGGCGCTGAAGGTCGAAGCCGATGGATCCGCAACAGTCTACTTCGGCCCGACCGCGCCCGAAGGACAGGAGGCGAATTGGGTCCAGACCATGCCGGGCAAGGGCTTCAACGTCCTCTTCCGGCTCTATGGTCCGCTCGAACCCTGGTTCGACAAAAGTTGGAAGCCAGGGGACTTTGAGCCCGTCGACTGACCGTCCACGACGGACAGTCAAGAAAGCAAGAGCGCTTGGAGTCCTTGGACTCCAAGCATTAGGGCGCTCGCCCGGATGGCGACGGAGGCGCGCGGATCGCCTGATTTTGCGTCGAAGACCGCCTCGACCTGCGCAAGGAGCCACCGCCGGTGCCGCTGCGCGAAACGAAGTCCTGCGGGCCTCCAAACACTTCCGCTGAGCCTTGTGGCGACGATGGAGCGGATACCACCGCCGGAGCCGCGTCGAGACGACGATGCATTATGTGAAGCTGCTGGCGCAGCGCCTCATGGCACGGGACTTCGACCGCCAGGTCGCGGAGCTCCAGCTCCGTATCGCTGTGCTCAACGGCTACAAAGCGCTCGGCATACCCGTCTCGGAAGCTGTGGGATAAGTCCTACAGGGGAAAAAGGGGAACCTCGGCCATCACCCGATCTGTGCAACAGAGCCGTTGCGCATCTATTGGTTCGCTACCGGAGCCAGGTAAAAGTAGTCGAACAGCAGGCGGGCGATCTCGGCAATCGCCCGATCCCTGTCCGCAACTGGTGTCGTGCTGCTGTTCGTGTACACGGCGACGGCAAACCGCCGGCCGTCGGGGAGCGTGATATACCCGACGTCATTGGCAATTCCGCCCACGGTTCCGGTCTTGTGCGCGACGGGCGTTCCCATCGGCATCAGCCCCTTGAGACGGTCAGCGCCGGTGCGCGTGCGCGACATGACTCCCAGCAGGAACTCGCGGCTTTCCGGGCTCATCGCCGTGCCACCGTCGATGGCAAGCAGGAGTTGCAGCATCGCAAGGGGCGTCGTGTGGTCGCGGGGATCGGCCTCGAAGTCCGGGTTGGGATCAGCCTGCGCCGTCCACCAGTGCCGGGTTGTTGCGGATGGCCTCAGCGATAGTTTCTGGCGTGGCCGGCCCCGGCAAGCCGTAGAAATCCATGGAGAATCTCAGCGGGTCGTCCGATCGACCCTTAGATCGGTGATCCCGAGGTTTTGCAGATACGCGGTCACCGCGGCTGCTCCGCCGGCCAGTTCCATGGAGACGTCGGTCGTAGTGTTGTCGCTTTCCGTGATCATGACCTCGATCAGGTTCGCCACCGAAAGCTGGATCCCGCCATGGGGAAATGTCTCGGCAAGCGCAACGACGCCGGTGACGAACATCTCGTTCGGCACTTCGACCAGTTGGTCGAGACTGAGTTCCCCCCTGTCCACGCGATCCAGCACGGCGGCAGCGATCGCCACCTTGTACGTGCTGGCCATGGCGAAGGTCTCATCACCATTGAACGCGATGACCTCGTCACCGCCGATTTCCTGCGCCGCGAAGCCTATGCGCCCGGCAAGCCCCGACACGATCTGTTCGATCGCGGCACCAACGGACTGTCCTTCAGTTGTCTGGCCGTGCGCCGGGCCGAAGCAAACCGCCGCGGAAACTGCTACGGCGGTGATGACGTGACGTAAGTTCATAATTCGTTCCTCCTTCTGCGAAACGCGCATCGTGATTGTGCCGTTCAAAGTTAAACAAGCCCGGTCGCCCGGCATCGCGGACAACCTCCAAGCTGACGGGGAAGGGCCAAGCCATTAAGCTTGCCTTCCCCGATCCTTGTTGCATTCCTTGCTCTTTTTCTCGTGCAGGGTTCTCGACGAGTCAGAAAGCTGCCGATCCCGTTGCTGCTATGCCGACGCTCCTTGTCACTGGCAGCAGGGGATGACCCGGGGGTCGTAGGCCGGCTGCGAGTTCGGAATGCCGCCGCCGAAATCCTGTGGGACGGCGTAGAAGGCCTGCGTCCACGCCTCGACGTCCAGCGGCTCGAACAGGCTTTCCCGCGGCTCGTGGCGGATCGGCTGGCCCGGATTGACGTCGCGCAAGACCTCGCCGCCATCGACGACCACCGTGCCGTTCACGATCACGAAGGGAATGCCCGAGGACGGCAGGTTGCCCTGAGCATAGGTCGCGTTGTCGGTGACCGTCTCGGGGTCGAACACCGTGATGTCAGCGATCATCCCCTCCTGCATCCGGCCGCGCTCCTGCATCGCCTGCAGCCCCGTCAGGCCGAGCGGCCGCGCGGAGTTCCAGCTGAGCTGCGCGAGGCTCTGCATCAGAGGGATCCCGTTCTCGCGCCCCATGCGCAGCGTCAGCGCGCAGGAGCCGGCCCCGCGCGGGTGACTGTTGGGCAGATCTTCGAACGGCGTGTCCCAAGTGATGCTGTCGTCGAGGATCGGCATGCCGTCCGACGCGATCGCCACGTCCGGCATTCGCAGCCAGTCGACGATGGCGCTCTCCGGCATCTTGTAGACCAGTACGAGCCGTGCGGGCTCGCGGGCGATCATCTCGGCGCGGCTCTCCGCCGTGTACCACTCACCGGTGAGTGCGTCCTGGATGGTCGTCTCGTATTCGTAGCCGAGCTGGTCGACCCAGACCTCCGGCTCGAGGAAGACGGCGTTGAGCGCCGTCGAGCCCGCAGCGTAAGGGTAGAGCTCGCCCCAGACGTTCATGCCCTGCCTCCGCATACCCACGAGCAGCTCGTGCACGAGGTTGTAGCCGGGGTTGTTGAAGTGGCAGGCGATGGCCGGGGCGCCGACCGCGGCGGCGTTCGCCAGCATCTCCTGGATGCCGTTCACCTCACTGGTGTCGGTGCCGGGCGTGTAGCGGAAATGGAACCCGCAGGGCCGCCCGTAGCGCCCGGCGACGCGCTGGATCTCGTACACCTCGCGCGCCGAGCGCCGTCGCGCATGTAGCCGAGCGTCGAGCCGATGCCGGCGGCCCCCGCGGCTAGGCCGGCGTCGAGCAAGCGCAGGATCTCGTTGCCCTGCTCGAGGTCCGGGCGGGCCAGGGACCAGCCGGTCCTGTCCGAGCCCCGGTGGTTCAACATCTCGGGTGCATCTTCCGTCGTGATGCCGTCGAGAACCTGCGTCCGCGCGAATTCGTGCGCGGTGGCGCAGCCGTAGTTGATCTGGTTGGCACCGGCGCGTGCGGCGTACCAGTTGTCCACCAGCGGCCCGTGCGTGCCGATCTCGAGATCCATGACGGTCGTGCGCCCATCGAGCAGCGCGAGCTTGTTGCCCATGGGCCGGGGCCAGTGAAAATGCGTGTCGATGAAGCCGGGCGCGACGACATGGCCGCTCGCGTCGATCTGCCGGCCGCCCTCGAGGGGGTCGGTCGTGATGGCGACGATCCGGCCGTCCTTAATGCCGACATTGGCGATCTGATCGAACCCCGTCTCCGGGTCCATGACGCGGCCCCCGCGAATTACGAGGTCGAACCTCTCCGTCACCTGCGCGACCGCGCTCCCCGCGGCGCTGAGCGCGACCGCCCCCGCCGCCGCCGCCGCATTGAACTCCCGGCGGGTCATCTCACTGTTGCTCATGTCTTCGACCTCCCTTGACGGCCTTCTCCGATCGGGCCACGCTTAATACTTCAATCAGTCTCTGTGCTTTCTGTAGTCGTGAGCGCCATGCGCACGTCGCCCGACCCTCTTTACTTCTGGTCTGAAGACTAACACGCCCGGGAGGCCAGATGTTTGCATCTCATGCCAGTGGTGGCATAATCTTGGTTCACGGGGTTAACCTTGGCAGTTGAGAAATCAGAACGGATGAGCAAGGGATCTGCCCCGAAATTCACGCGAGCGATGATGGTTTTGTTTCCACTCGCCAAGGCTTTCACCTCGCGGGGCGGCGATATTGGAGCTGTCCTTGCCCGGAACAGGATTCCCCTCGGCGCGCTCACTGACCCCGCGATGCTGGTTGAGGCGCGCGCCTGTTATTCTGCCATGGAGGATATGGCGGAAACCCTCGGCGATCCGTATTTCGGCGCAAAGGTGGCGATCGAAACAGCCATGAAAGGAACGCCAGGGCTCTGGCAAGCGGCGAGCCATGCGCTCACCTTGGTAGGTTTCCTCTCCCGCGTGGTCGTGGAAATCTCGAAGCAAGTCGATAATGTACGTTATTCAATATTCGTTTCATCCGACGTCGCAAGCTTTGAGATTCAGCGCACGATCAACGTGTCGAAGCCATCAATTCAGCTGGATGCAGTGGGTGTCGCATTCTATGTAACGGTGATAAAGAAAGGGATCGGCGAAACGTTCGATCCAAAAGACATCCTCGTCACTGTACCGACCACTGCGGGTCTTCCGCCGGACTTTCTGCCGAAACAGGCCCTTATCACGTCCGGGATCAACGGCTTGCGGATTTCATTTCCGCCGCAATGGCTTTGGGCGCCGTTCTCGCTGGATTGGAACCTGGTGGACTCGTCACGAGGGGAATTCGGCCCCGATAGCGACGGCAAAGCGACGCTATCCTATCTTCGCAGGGTTCTGGTGGAAAACATCGGTCACGATGATCTGTCGCTTGAGCGCTTCGCCAACATATGCGGTCTGCATCCGCGCCGCGTACAGCGCATCCTCGAGGCACAGGGGACTTCCTACAGTCAGGTGAAGGACGACGTGCGCCAGAGCATCACCGAAGACCTCCTGTCGAACACGACGCTGCCCATCGCGCAAATCGCCCTTCAGGTAGGACTCTCCGGCCCGGCCGCCCTCGACCGGGCATTCAGGCGATGGACCGGCAATACGCCGACGGGCTTTCGGACCGAAGCCAAATCAGACCGCTCGAATTGCGGAAACGAAATGCCGATCAAGAACCGGCTGCTGACCGGAAAGGCAAGTCCTTAGCGCGGTGACCACTCGGCTCGCGCATGTCAGGGCCTTCATCGCCCGGGCTTCTCGCTCGGCCGAACTCTGGGATCACGTGAAGGAAATCTCTTCGGTCACAAGATCAGCGTCGAGGGCAGCCCCATCACAGGCGACTGGCAGAGCGCCTGCGCTCGACCCGAACATCCTGCACCTCGGTCGTCACCTGTATACCCCGGGATGAAGCTGGTCGGCATCGTGGCTGGACGGACGAGGAGAAGGTGCGGATCGTGGAGGAGAGCCTGCGCGGTCATCGGCAGGGCTCCGCGGCGGCCCGCCGGTATGGGATGTCGCGCTCGCTGCTGACGCGGTGGTGGAAGGAGTACCGACAGGGCGTTCTCGTCGGAGCACTTGCGGCTGCATTCTCGCCGGTCCGGATCCCACCGGAGCCACCGCGGGCGGCGGTCGCACCCGTCACGCCGGCGGTCCCCGAGAAGGTGGAGGTCACGCTGGTCAACGGTCAGCGCCTGAGCGTGGCGGCGGACATCGACCGGAAGCCCTGGGACGCCTGCTTCGGGTCCTGAAGACCGCATGATTGCCTTCCCCGCGGGCGTGCGGGTCTGGCTGGCGGGCGGCGCGACCGCCATGAGGGTCGCCAGCGGTTTCTCGAACCGTGTGTGGATGGCTCCCGCGGGGCAAGGGCGCTGTTCGGTGGCTGGGTTTGGTCGGTCGCGGCCATGTGTACGGCGTCTGATGTGCAGCGTGGCAGCTGCGCGCCCTGATGAAGTCCGCCGGCGCTCGGGTCCCGATCAATGGCACGCACTCGGAGGTGCTTCGGTTCGAACAGGGTGTCCCGATTGCCGTTTCGCCGTCCTGTCGCCATCACCTCACGTCGCGCCTCACCGTCTCGGAGCCGGTCTGCGCCGGCGTGTTCTGTCAGACCGGGGCTGCCCGGTAGCTTTCGCCGCTCCTGACGAGCGCCCAGACGACCCGCGCCATCCGGTTGGCCAGGGCGATGGCCACCACCTTCACAGGCTTTCTCTCCAGCATCTTCCAAAGCCAGTCGGTCCCGGGTCGTCCGCGGCGCCGGCCTGCGATCTGCGCCATGGCGCCGAGGTAGAGCAGGCGTCGCAGGTAACGGTTTCCAGCCTTCGAGATCCGCCCGAGCCGCTCCTTGCCGCCGCTCGAATGGGGCTTCGGCGTGAGCCCGAGCCAGGCGGAATAGTCTCGCGCGGAGCGGAACGCCGCGACGTCGGGCGTGGTGACGGCGAAGGCGCTCGAGGCAATCGGTCCGAGCCCGGGGATCGTGGCGAGACGTCGGGCGAGCGGGTCGCTCTTCTGCGCCGCTTCGATGCGCGCGGTGACCGTCTCGATCCGGGCGCGCAGATCGCGGAGCTGGCCAGCCAGCAGGTCGAGGGCGGGTCGCGCGGCCTCGGGCGTCTGCTCCGCAGCGGCAAGGAGCCGGTCGACATTCTGGATACCCTTCGCCACCACGATCCCGAACTCGGCGAGATGCGCACGGATCGTGTTCACGGTCTGGGTCTGCTGGCGGATGAGGAAGTCCCGCGCCTTGTGGTCGAGCAGCGCCGCCTGAGCCTCCGCCGACTTCACCGGCACGAAGCGCATCGTCGGCCGCGTCACCGCTTCGCAAATCGCCTCCGCGTCCGCCCTGTCGGTCTTGCCGCGCTTTACATACGGCTTCACGTATGCCGCCGGCATGAGCCGCACCTCGTGGCCGAGCGCCGAAAGCTCCCGCGCCCAATGATGCGCACCGGAGCAAGCCTCCATCCCGATCAGGCACGGATCGAGACGCGAGAAGAAGGTTAGAACCTGGCCCCGGCGCAGCTGCCGACGCAGCACAACGGGCCCATCTACGCTCACGCCGTGCACCTGGAAGATGCTCTTCGCCAGATCGATGCCGATGGTGGTAGGCTGTTCCATGGATGGCTCCCTTCGGTGGACTGTTCAACAACACCCACCGTGGCACATCCCGATGCCGGGAGCGGGAGCCATCCACTCCATCAATGGCGCAACCACTGGCGACCATGAACGGCCTGGCGCTCCAGGTTCAGGAGGGTTGGGGCGTGATCCGCACGCCGGCGACCTCTTCGTGCTCCGCGGCAAGCTGGCACGACGGCGTCGGCATGTCGCTCTACGCCAAGCGGCTCGACCAAGGCGTTCGGCGGGCGGTCCTTCTGCGGGAAGGTCCGCTGATCCGCCTCACCATCTGGCCGACGCCGACGGGTGGCGCCGTGCAGGTCTCGGCCGCCCAGCTCGGCTACCTGCTCGACGGGATCCCGGAGTTCGACACTTCACGAGCTATTTCGTTCAGCCTGAACAAAGCGGATGTCTCTGATTTCGCACGATAAGGCGCAATTTCTCGTGGCTCCTGATTGCAGGTATTCGTAGAATTCCGGCGGGAACCCTGCGATTTCGGATGCGCCGATGAAACCGAAGACCCGCCACCCCGAGCAGGATGATCTGCTGCGGCCGCGCCTGGTCGACCTGATCGACATGGGCCACGAGCTGGTGAAGCTCGAGGCGCTGATCGACTGGGAGTTCTTCGAGCGGGAGTGGGCAGGGTTCTTCCCGTCCGGCAAAGGGCGACCGGCGACGTCGCCGCGGCTGGTGGCGGGGCTGCTCTATCTCCAGCACGCGTTCGCCCTGTCGGACGAGGCGGTGGTCGCGCGGTGGGTCGAGAACCCGTACTACCAGCATTTCTGCGGTGAGACTTTCTTTCAGCATCGTCCGCCGATCGATCCGTCCTCGCTCACCCGCTGGCGCCAGCGCATCGGCGAAGAAGGTGTGGAGTGGCTGCTGACCGCGACGATCGAGGCCGGTCGCGCCTCGGGAACGGTCAAGGACCAGAGCATCGAGAGGGTGTCGGTCGACACCACGGTCATGGAGAAGAACATCGCCCACCCGACCGACGCCCGGCTCTACGAGACGGCGCGGCGGAAGCTGGTGGCGCTCGCCGCCGAGGCCGGGATCGAGCTGCGGCAGAGCTATGCGCGCCTGGCGCCGCGGCTGGCGGCGAAGGCCGGCAGGTACGCCCACGCCCGTCAGTTCAAGCGGATGCGCAAGGCGCTGCGCACGCTCAAGGGCTACACCGGCCGGGTCATGCGCGATCTCCGCCGCCGGCTCGAGGACATCCCGGAAGGGCCGCTGCGGGAGCGCATCCTCGACATGCTGGTCCTGACTTCGCGGCTCTTGCACCAGCAGCCGAAGGACAAGGGCAAGCTCTACAGCCTGCACGAGCCGGAGGTCGACTGCATCTCAAAGGGCAAGGCGCGGGTGCGATACGAGTTCGGCACCAAGGTCAGCGTCGCCGCCACCACCCGCGAGGGCTTCATCGTCGGCATGCGGGCGCTGCCGGGCAACCCCTACGACGGCCACACCCTCGCCGAGGCTCTCGAGCAGGTCGAGGTGCTGACCGATCGCCGCCCGTCCCTCGCCGTCGTCGACCGCGGCTATCGCGGCCACGGCGTCGAGACCACGCGCGTGCTGCTCAGCGGCACCCGCAGGGGGCTTACGCCGCCGCTCGCCAAGCTCCTGCGCCGCCGCAGCGCCATCGAGCCGGAGATCGGCCACATGAAGACCGACGGGCGGCTGACGCGCTGCCCGCTGAAGGGAACCACCGGCGACGCGCTCTTCGCCGTCCTCTGCGCCTGCGGCCACAACCTCCGCAAGATCCTCGCCCACCTGAGGGCCTTTTGGGCCCTCCTGATCGCCGCCATTCTCGGCGCGCTCAGACCCGACTGCACCCCCAAGGACAGTGTTGCCGCCGCCTAATCGGATTGTTCAGGCTGAACTATTTCATCGTCGTGGGCGTGGGCCGGTGACGTAGTTTCAATGACTTGGCGAAGGGATCAACCCGAAAATCGGTGACCCCGGTAGTCACACGCCACGTCGACGACCAGCATTGAAAGAAGAAGCACGATGCTGGTAGCTTCGCTACACAATGTATACCCGCGTCACCAAGACCGGCGGCCGACAGTATCTCCAGCTCGTGGAGGCTTACCGGAACGACCGTGGGCAGTCCCGAGTGCGCGTGGTCGCGAACCTCGGGCGCCTCGACAGGCTCACCCCTTCGATGCTCGATCCCTTGATCAATGGCCTCAACCGGGCCGTGGGCCGCGCTGAGAACACCGCGTCCGAGGTCGTCCACGAACCCGGACGCAGCTACGGCGACGTCTTCGCGCTCCACGAACTCTGGCGTGACCTCGGGATCGACAAGGCCTTGCAGCGGGCCCTGCGCTCCTCGCGGCGCGGCTTCGATGCAGAATCGCTGATCCGGGCGATGGTGTTCAACCGGCTTTGCGCGCCGGAGTCGAAGCTGGGCTGCCTGCGCTGGCTGGAGACGGTCGCGATGCCGGGCATGCCGCAGACCCCGACACACCAGCAGCTCCTGCGCGCGATGGACGCGCTGATGGACAACCTCGATCCCGTCGAGGCCGCGCTGAGCCGCCAGTTCCGCCCCCTGGTCGATCGCGACCTCTCGATCGTGTTCTACGACCTGACCACGGTGCGCATCCACGGCGAGGCCGAGGTGGCCGACGACCTGCGCGCCTTCGGCATGAACAAGGAGCGCGGCGGCATCGCCCGGCAGTTCGTCCTGGGCGTGGTGCAGACCGCCGAAGGTCTGCCGCTCCTGCACACGGTCCACCCCGGCAACGTCGCCGAGACGAAGACCTTGCAGGGGATGCTGGAGAAGGTACTCGCGCACTTTCCGATCCAGCGGGTGGTGCTGGTGGCCGATCGCGGGCTGCTCAGCCTCGAGAACATCACCGAGCTGACGTCGGTCGCCGAGCGCTCCGCTCGCAAGCTGGAGTTCATCCTCGCCGTTCCCGCGCGTCGATACGCCGAGCTGATCGATGCATTCCGGAACCTCGCCTTTCGCGATGGCGTGGCCGAAAGCACCTTTGCCGGTCACCGGCTGATCGTGGCGCATGATCCCCTGCGGGCCGAAGAGCAGTCCCACAGGCGCCGGGCGCGCATCGCCGAGCTGGAGGCGATGGCGGACAGGTTGGTGGCCAGGCTCGATGCCCAGGACGAGGGGCAGACGACCCGCGGACGCCGTGCCTCCGATCGCGGCGCCTGCAGTCGCTTCGCCCGCGCCGTCGCCGAGGCGGAGCTGACCCGCTTCATCAAGCCCGATCTGCACGCCGACAGGTTCAGCTACACCATCGACGAGGCGGCGATCCGCGATGCCGAACTCTTCGACGGCAAGCTGGCGGTTCTGACCAATGCCTCGGACATCGCGCCGGCCGAGGCCGTCGCGCGATACAGAAGCCTCGCCGACATCGAGCGGGGCTTCCGCGTCCTGAAGTCCGACATCGAGATCGCGCCGGTTCACCACCGGCTGCCGGAGCGCATCCGGGCGCACGCGATGATCTGCTTTCTGGCCCTCGTGCTCTACCGCGCGGTGCGGATGCGCTTGAAGGCGCGAGGCCACAGCGCCAGCCCGCGCACCGCGCTCGACCTGCTCGCGCGCATCCAGAAACACACCGCCCATATCGGCGAGAAGATCCTTTCACGGAACCAGCACGACCACCCCGGAGCAACTCGAACTCTTCGACGCACTGAGCTTGCCAAAACCGGCCTGAAGCCGCGTGTAGTCACACAAACGCACCTTCGGTGCGCGCAGTATCAATCACTTACGCGATTAACTGTCGAACTTGGGGGGATCGACTGGCGGAACCCGCGGCACACATGGCGGCCGCCTGCGGCAGGTTGACTCAGGAAGGCTCCGGACGCGGCTTTCCTCTGCGGGGCGGATCGCAGGCGGGGTAATCTCGGCGCATGTGCGCGACGCCGTCCGTGATGGAAGCGCTGCGTACCGCCCGACGGCGGCGGAAGCCCGCGCCTCGGCGGCCGAGGCGGCCGCTGCGCTGGCCCGTGCAGTGCTCTCGAGCAGCGGCGCGGTGATCGCCGCGCTGAAGCTCGAGATCGAGAAGCTGCGGCGGGCGCTCTACGGAGCGCAAGGCGCGGCTCCCCGAGCAGCTCGAGTTGCAACTGGAGGAGCTCGAGGCGGCAGCCACCGAGAACGAACCGGCGGCCGAGCGGCTGGCGACGTCAGCCGCCGCACCGTCGCCGTCCACCGAGCGCCGCCGGCCTGCTCGCAAACCGTTCCCGCCGTACCTACCGCGGGAGCGGGTGGTCGTCGCAGCGCCCGAGACCTGCACCCGGCTCGGGCCGGATCGTGAAGCTCGGGGAGGATGGCGAGCCATCGCTGCGCCATTGATGGGGTGGATGGCTCCCGCTCCCGGCATCGCGATGTGCCACGGTGGGAGTTCTCAAACCGTCCACCGAAGGGAGCCATCCATGGACCAGCCTACCATCATCGGCGTCGATCGGGCGAAGACCGTGTTCGAGGTGCACGGCGTGAGCGCGGACAGTACGCGCGTGCTGCGCACGCAGCTGCGCCGGAGCCAGGTTCTGACCTTCTTCTCGCGTCTCGATCCGTGCCTGATCGGGATGGAAGCCTGCTCTGGCGCGCATCATTGGGCGCGGGAGCTCGCTGCCTTGGGTCACGAGGTGTTGCTGATGCCGGCCGCCTACGTGAAGCCGTGTGTAAAGCGTGGCAAGACCGACAGGGCGGATGCGGAAGGCGCGTCTCGCGAGGCGGTGACGCGGCCGACGATGCGGGTCATGCCAGAGGCGTGCCTTCGGCACGACGCCGGTGAAGTCGGCGGAGGCTCAGGCGGCGCTGCTCGACCACAAGGCGCGGGACTTCGACCATCGCCCGGTGGCGCTGACTCACGAAGGGGATTCCGCAGATTGGCGGGGCGTGTTTCACCATGGAGAACTGAGTGAGGTTCTCGATGGGGAAGGCGATTGTCCTGCGGGCGGATCATGGAGCTGAGGAGTTGCGCCGTCTGGCGAGGGCGAGCCGGGACGCGACGCAGACGCGACGGCTGCTGGCTCTGGCGATCCACGACGGCGCGAGCCGAACGGAGGCCGCGCGGGTCGGCGGCGTGGGGCTCCAGATCGTCCGGGATTGGGTGATGCGCTTCAACGCGGAAGGGCCGACGGGCCTCTTGGACCGCAAGCCGCCCGGCAAGCCGTCGCTTCTGAAGGTGGAGCAGCGCGCTGCGCTCGCGAAGGCCGTCGAGGACGGCCGAGGCCCGAGCTTCATGGCGTCGTGCGCAGGCGGCTTGGCGACCTCGTGGGCTGGCTGCGGGACACGTTCGACGTCGCGAGCTGCGCCGGATGGGGTTCCCGGAAGCTCTCCGCCCGTCCGTGGGATCACGCGCAGAACCCGGAGGCTCTCGAGGCGTTCAAAAAACCTTCCCGCCGAGCTGGAGGCGATCCGCGCCAAGCTGCCCCCGGAGACCGCCATCGAGCTCTGGTGGCAGGAGTTCGCCATGGAAGCCGGTCGACGTATACGTCGACGGTCCAAGGCCCATGGCGGACGCGCGCGTGGGTCAGAAGAACGGGATCACGCGCCGGTAGGCGCGGCACAGGACCCGGCCCCGTGCGCCGCACGACCAGCGCACCGTGTGGGCCTGCATTTTCGGCGCGATCTGCCCGGCGAAGGGCAAGGCCGCCGGCCTTGTGATGCCCTACGCCAACACCGAGGCGATGCAGGAGCACCTCGCCCAAATCGGCGTCACGAACGATCCGGGCGCGCATGCCGTCCTCCTGCTCGACCAGGCCGGCACATGTCGAACCACCTCGTCGTCCCGGCGAACATCACGCTCCTGCCGCTGCCGCCCCGCTCGCCCGAGCTGAACCCGGTCGAGAACATCTGGCAGTACCTCCGGCAGAACTGGCTCTCGAACCGCATCTTCGAGAAAGACGACGACATCGTCGCCCACTGCTGCGACGCCTGGAACAGGCTTCGCGCCGAACCCGAGAGGATCACGTCCCTCGGACACCGGGACCGGGCGCATAGGTCCTGATCAGTGAGCGTTAGTATGGAGGCCGATCTTCTGCGCGAGATGATCGGCTTCGCCGCCGGGCGCCTGATGGAGCTGGAGGTCGGCGCCGTGACCGGCGCGGGCTATGGCACGAAGAGCCCGGCCCGCCGCGTGCAGCGCAACGGCTACCGTGATCGAGACTGGGAGACCGGGCCGGGACGGTCGAGCTGCGCATCCCGAAGCTGAGGAAGGGCAGCTATTTCCCGGGCTTCCTCGAGCCGCGACGCATGGCGGAGAAGGCGCTGACCGCGGTGATCCAGGAAGCCTACGTCCAGTGCATCTCGACGCGGTCTGTCGACGAGCTGGTGAAGGCGATGGGCATGTCCGGCATCTCGAAGAGCCAGGTCAGCCGCCTGTGCGAGGAGATCGACGGCAAGGTGAAGGCCTTCCTCGAGCGCCCGATCGAGGGCGGTTGGCCCTACCTCTGGATCGACGCCACCTACCTCAAGGCGCGGCGCGGTGGCGCATCGTCTCGGTCGCCGTCGCGCTTCTCGGCCATGGTAGGAAGCGCTGAGCCCCCTTTAGAAACTCGAGCTCGAACGCCTGATTCCCGACCAGCCGTTCCAGCGCGACGATCCGCGCCTCGTAGGCCTGGACCAGGTCGGCGGCCTGAGCGTCATCATCGAACGCGCCTCCTTCGTACTTGTCGACCGTCGAACGTATACGTTCGACCGGATCAGGTTCCGGGAGATGTCGTGACGCTTCGCCAGCCCGTGCAGGGTCTCGCCCGCCAGGAACTCCCGCGCAACCTGCCGCTTGAACTCGACGCTGTGGGATCGGTGTCTTGCCATGGCTTCCATTCTTCGAAAGCCCGGTGCACCCGGTCAATTCATTCCGCTCCAGCCGTCCAGCCCAAGGGGCCCACTCCAGATCGGGAGTCCCGATTGCGTGCCGATTGACACGGACGCTTTGTCTGCGTCCCACGTACCGCGTTCAACCAGTCGGTCGAGATGCTGATCGCCTTCGGCGACAGGTGACGGATGCACGACCCTTGGGCCACGAGCCGACAGCGAAGCGCAGTCGCCGATGTGATTCACGAGCGTCAGGATGAGGCGAGCGTTCAGCGCATCGCTTTCCGCCTTGTCGAGCCCCTCGTATCGTGCGCAGCGATCAGCATGTCGCAGACGACATCTGGATTCTCCACGGGTCAGTGATGAGGTCAGTCATGCCGGACTCCTCCCAAGCGCGACATCCAAGGCCCGGGTGATCTGGCTTTCCGAGGCGTCGGCCCACCGGCCACAGACGTGTTGATCGGTGCGCATGAGATAGATCGCGCGCTCGGCCTGGCCAAGATAGCGTTGCCGGAGATCCTCGCCCGGCATGTCGATACGCAGGAGCCGGCAGCCGGCCGGTACGTTGGGCGGATCGATGTCGAGGGCCATGACGACGAACCCGTCGCCAAGCTGATCGAGCAGGAAACCCTCTGCGAGTGGAGTCCCGGTCGGGTCCGTGCGGCAGCATGCAATTATGCAGCGACATCCCGCCAGGGACGAATCCCTGCGGTTTGGCGTCGTACTGGCCGTGGATGTTGCCCATGAGTAATGAGTTCAGCCTGAACAAAGCGGATGTCTCTGATTTCGCACGATAAGGCGCAATTTCTCGTGGCTCCTGATTGCAGGTATTCGTAGAATTCCGGCGGGAACCCTGCGATTTCGGATGCGCCGATGAAACCGAAGACCCGCCACCCCGAGCAGGATGATCTGCTGCGGCCGCGCCTGGTCGACCTGATCGACATGGGCCACGAGCTGGTGAAGCTCGAGGCGCTGATCGACTGGGAGTTCTTCGAGCGGGAGTGGGCAGGGTTCTTCCCGTCCGGCAAAGGGCGACCGGCGACGTCGCCGCGGCTGGTGGCGGGGCTGCTCTATCTCCAGCACGCGTTCGCCCTGTCGGACGAGGCGGTGGTCGCGCGGTGGGTCGAGAACCCGTACTACCAGCATTTCTGCGGTGAGACTTTCTTTCAGCATCGTCCGCCGATCGATCCGTCCTCGCTCACCCGCTGGCGCCAGCGCATCGGCGAAGAAGGTGTGGAGTGGCTGCTGACCGCGACGATCGAGGCCGGTCGCGCCTCGGGAACGGTCAAGGACCAGAGCATCGAGAGGGTGTCGGTCGACACCACGGTCATGGAGAAGAACATCGCCCACCCGACCGACGCCCGGCTCTACGAGACGGCGCGGCGGAAGCTGGTGGCGCTCGCCGCCGAGGCCGGGATCGAGCTGCGGCAGAGCTATGCGCGCCTGGCGCCGCGGCTGGCGGCGAAGGCCGGCAGGTACGCCCACGCCCGTCAGTTCAAGCGGATGCGCAAGGCGCTGCGCACGCTCAAGGGCTACACCGGCCGGGTCATGCGCGATCTCCGCCGCCGGCTCGAGGACATCCCGGACGGGCCGCTGCGGGAGCGCATCCTCGACATGCTGGTCCTGACCTCGCGGCTCTTGCACCAGCAGCCGAAGGACAAGGGCAAGCTCTACAGCCTGCACGAGCCGGAGGTCGACTGCATCTCCAAGGGCAAGGCGCGGGTGCGATACGAGTTCGGCACCAAGGTCAGCGTCGCCGCCACCACCCGCGAGGGCTTCATCGTCGGCATGCGGGCGCTGCCGGGCAACCCCTACGACGGCCACACCCTCGCCGAGGCTCTCGAGCAGGTCGAGGTGCTGACCGATCGCCGCCCGTCCCTCGCCGTCGTCGACCGCGGCTACCGCGGCCACGGCGTCGAGACCACGCGCGTGCTGATCAGCGGCACCCGCAGGGGGCTTACGCCGCCGCTCGCCAAGCTCCTGCGCCGCCGCAGCGCCATCGAGCCGGAGATCGGCCACATGAAGACCGACGGGCGGCTGACGCGCTGCCCGCTGAAGGGAACCGCCGGCGACGCGCTCTTCGCCGTCCTCTGCGCCTGCGGCCACAACCTCCGCAAGATCCTCGCCCACCTGAGGGCCTTTTGGGCCCTCCTGATCGCCGCCATTCTCGGCGCGCTCAGACCCGACTGCACCCCCAAGGACAGTGTTGCCGCCGCCTAATCGGATTGTTCAGGCTGAACTAATGACGTTCTTGTGGTACCACGGCGGCCGGAAGGTGTTCTCGGCCACGTTCCACCGGTCGCGGAACAGCACAAAATCGATGTTCGCCGTCCCCTCGACGCCCGAAGGTGCCGTCAGCACCGTGTAGATCGAAGGATCGGGGTGGTCGAACAGGATCGCGCCGACCGGACAATAAGCGTTCAAGTCGTATTTCGCAGGCGCGTAGTTGCCGTGCCACGCCACGACGTCGAGCGGCGAGTGCCCGATCTCGCAGCGGTGGAACTGGCCGCACCACTTGATGGTGAGGGTGGACGGTGCCTCACGATCCTCGAACGCCGCAACCGGCGTCTTGAAGTCGCGCCGGTTCGCCATGCAGTTCGCACCGATCGGTCCATGGCCGGGCAGGGTGAACTTCTGGCCGTAGTTCTCGCAGACGAAGCCGCGCGCCGGGGCTCCAGGACCTCGACGCGATAGACCAGACCACGCGGAATCAGCGCAATCTCTTGCGGCGCGACGTCGATGATGCCGAGTTCGGTGGCAAACCGCAGCTTGCCTTGCTGCGGGACGACGAGCGTCTCGCCATCGGCGGAATAGAAGTAGTCGTCCGGCATCGAGGCGGTGACGAGATAGACGTGCGCCGCCATACCGGTCTGGGTGTTGACGTCGCCAGCGGTGGTCATCGTCCGCATTCCGGCGAGCCAGGTCAGCTTGCGTTCGGTGTGCGGCACCGGATCCCAGCGGTACTGACCGAGAGAGGTGACGTTCTTGACCACATTCGGCGCCGTCTTCCAGAGAGACGGCTGCATAGCGTCCCTGGTGCTTCACGGAGGGCCGGATGCGATAGCCCATGTCCTCTCGTTCTGGTGGCTCGGCGCGGTGAACGAGGTGCCCGAAAGCTGCTCTCCATAGAGGCCGTGGTTTACCTTCTGAGGGCTATTCATGCCTTGGGGCAGGGCGCCAGGCAGCGCCTCGCTCTCAAAGTCGTTGCCGAAGCTCTGCATGTAGCCCGCAGTGGTGCCCACCGGCGTTGCGGCCTGCACGAGGCCCGAGGCGGAGCGTTGGACGTTCATCGGATGTTCTCCACGTTCGAGTCGCTGCCGATAGGGCGGACTTTAGCGGACATTGGATTGGACCGAGACCACCGATCATAAATGCCTTGCGCTTTTTGGCGGGTCCACCTTAGCCGCGGCCATGGCGCTTCGACTGCGCCCCGGAACAGCGCCCCGTTCGCGGCGTTGCCGTTCGATTGGCACAAGGGGTTATCATGGCCGAGAAGAGCACGAAGTCGCAGAAATCCGCGCCCAGCGAAACCGAGATCCAGCCGTCGAAGAAGGCGGAGGGACGTGTCGAGGGATTTCGCCAACTCGCAGGCCGCATCGCTGCGGGTGAGCAAATCGTTGTGCCGACGCTGTTCGAAGGCCAGCAGCGGAGGGAGCATGTCCGCTCCACGCTGCGTGAGGATCACGCCGCCCGGATCGAGCAGCGGGCACATGGGGCGCGAGAGAAATTCGATGAACTGTCTAGGAATTTCTTCAAGTTCTTCCGCGGGACCGCTCTGTTGTTCTACCGCGACATGGTGGGCCAGGACGCGCACATGCCGTCGGTCATGGCTCTGGGCGACGTGCATCCGGGCAACTTCGGTGTTATGCCAGACCGGAACGGGGCGCCGATCTTCGGCGTCAACGACTTCGACGAGACGATTTACGCGCCCTTCACGTGGGACCTCAAGCGCGGAGCGACGGGCTTCTGGATCGCGGCGCGCGAGGTTGCCGGGATGAAGCGCGACAAGCGGCGCAAGATCGTCGCGAAGTTCGTCAAGGGCTATCTCGAAGCGATGCAGGGCTATGCCGAGCGCGCGACTGAGAAGAACGATGCCTACCGCATGGACAATTCGCCGAAGGTCATCCGCCGGCTCTTCGAGGAGTCCTGGGAAGACCGCAAGGAATGGCTCTGGGACGACTATCTCAAGGCGTCGGGGAAAGGCTTCCGCGCCAGCGACGAGCTGCAGCCGATCTCCTCGGAGAAGGAAAAGTTCCAGAAGGGACTGAGCGATCTCGTCAAGAGCAAGGGCATCGACGTTCCGGCCCGCGCCGGTGAACTCAAGGTCAAGGATGTCTGCGTCCGGCATGGTCAGGGAACTGCGTCCCTCGGTCTGCCGCGGTACTACGTTCTGGTCGAGGGGCCGTCGGAGGACGCCACCGACGACATCATCATCGAATTCAAGCGCGCTCGCCGTTCGGCGCTGGAGGGCCTGACGCCGCCGTCCGACTTCAATGCAGGCGACAAGGCCGACCGGATTGCGCACGGGCAAGAGGTGCAGCTTGCCCACGGTGACATCTTCTACGGCGCGGTCGAAATCGACGGGGCTAGCTTCATGACGCGGGAGCGCGCACCGTTCAGGGACGACATCGACCTCGATGAGTTGAGCTACAAGACGTGGAAACAGTACGCACGTGTCTGTGGCGCGGCATTGGCTCAGTCGCACGCCTTATCAGATGATCTCGGCCAGATCGACTACGACGTCGAGCCGTCGATTGTCGCGGCGGCGAGCCCTCGGAAGCTCTTCATCTCCGACATCGTCCGTTTCACCGAAGAGGCAGCAGACCGTCTGAAAGAGGACCACGCGTACTTTCGCCAGGATCACGCGCAGGGCGCCTTCGACAGCATCGACATCGTCTATCGCTAGGCCGTCACCCGCTGTGCCGGTGCTTTCTTGCTCGCAAGAGAGGCAATGTGTCGGCTTCGGCGCCGATTGCCGGGGAGAGGCGCTTAGCCAAGGTCATGACGCGGGAAGGTCCTCCAGGATATCTCTTCCAATCTGCCGAAACAGGTCGATGTAGTCGAGCAGGACCCAATTTTCCGCGATCTGCCCAGAAGAGCACCGATAGAAGTCCATCACCCTCAGCGAGAGCTTCTTTCCCGAGGCTGGCACACCGAGATACTCACCGAGGTGAGTCATCGTCATCGACGGCCATCCTGAGACCGCTGCGTACGGGCCGTCGCCGATCCGGCAGTAGTGGTTACCGCCCTTGCGGTCCGGGAATGCCGAAAGGAATGCCGCCCGGTGATCCTTCACGAAGCCGTTCCAGCGATAATTGCTGCCGACACCGCCAGGCCCGTACCACAGCATGTCGTCTGACCAATATCCGCTGGACCCCGTCTGACCCTTCGATGCTCCGGTCTCTGGGTCGAAGACATGCAGGTCGGATAGCATCGCCTCGACGAGGTCCAGACTTTTTTCGCCGCCGTCGCTGTGGGGCAGGACCCCGTCGTGCGTGGCAGGACCCGGAAAGAGCATCTCGGTGCCGAGCGTGGTGGGAAATGGGTGAAAGCCCGCCTGACGCAGGAGGTCGGGCAGATCGAGGATGATCCGCGCTTCGATGACGCGCCCATCCAGCACCCTATAGAACTCACCGGCGCGCAGGAAAATCAGCCTGCCGGACGGCGGGATTCTGAATAATGGCCGCTCGAACGTTCCGACGTAGTGCGTCAAGGAGACGACCCAATCGCCGCCGACCTGCCTGCGATTACGGCCGCCGATGAAGATCTCGTCGCGCCGATGAACGTGTGGAATGGCGCGTCGCAGCGGCGCGTAGAGTCCTTCGAAAATGGTCTCCCGTCCCTGGAGCGCCTCGATCGGACAGGAGACGTGGAATACGGCGTCCCTCGCGATCCCGCGCGCCAAGGCCGCTGCCATAGACGCTTCCGATGAGGAAAAGACCCCGTGCAAGAAGGCCTTCGTCTGTCTCCTGAAGTCATTCACGTGCTGGCACCTGCATACGATTGCAAAAAAACCTTGCCGCATCTGTGACGCTGCGTTAAGTGCTTTGCAAGCGTATGCAAACGCGCAGGAGCCTCAATGGCGCAGATTCAGCTTCGCAACATATCGAAAAGGTGGGGCTCCTTCGTGGGGGTCGACGATTTCGACCTCACGATCGCCGACAAGGAGTTCCTGGTACTTCTCGGACCCTCGGGCTGCGGCAAGACGACCACCATGCGGATGATCGCGGGGCTTGAGGATCCGACAGAAGGCGAGATCAGGATCGGCGATCGCGTCGTCAACAATCTCGATCCCAAGGATCGGGATGTGGCGATGGTGTTCCAGTCCTACGGGCTCTACCCGAACCTCAACGTATACGAGAATATCCGCTTCCCGCTGAAAGTGCGGAAGGTCGATGCCGCGACGCACGACGCGAGGGTTCGCAAGGCGGCGGAAATGGTCGAGCTCACCGATTTCCTACACCGCAAGCCGGCAGAGCTGTCTGGCGGGCAGCGCCAGCGCGTCGCGTTGGCCCGCGCGATCGTGCGCGAGCCGAACGTCTTCCTGATGGACGAACCGCTTTCGAACCTCGACGCCAAGCTGCGCGTCTCGACCCGGGCGCAGATCAAGAACCTCAGCCACGAGCTGAAGGTCACGACCGTCTACGTCACTCACGACCAGATCGAGGCGATGACACTCGCCGACCGTGTGGTGGTCATGCAGCGCGGCGTGGTCCAGCAGGTCGGGACGCCGACCGAAATCTACGACAATCCGGCGAACACCTTCGTTGCGGGTTTCATCGGCTCCCCGGCGATGAACCTCATGCAAGGCGAGATTCTCTGGCGGCACCTTCCGCGGCAAGAACGTCGAGATCTCGGGCCTCGGGGCCGAGGACGGACCGGTGACCCTGGGATTTCGAGCGGAGGATGCGTCGGTCGCCGATTGCCCGGCGGAAATCGCCGCGCCGATCTATACGCTGGAGCTGCTGGGCGACGCCACCATGCTGACCGTCCGCGCGGGAGGCGAGCTCGTCTCGGTCAAGGCACCCAAGGATTTCCGCGCCGAGATCGGGGATCCGGTGTCGTTCTCGGTGCCGGTCGGCATCTGCCACCTCTTCGATCACGAGACCGGCAAGCGACTGCGCCTTTCGTGATGCGACAGCGCCAGGAGGCTTCCGGCGCCCAACAGGGAGACAAATAATGTACCTCAGAACTATGGCACTGGCGGGCACCGTCTCGCTGTTGGGCAGCACGGCGTTCGGTTCCTGCGCGTACGAGAACCAGGCGCCAATCAAGATGCTCTCCGCGGGCTTCGAGGCATGGAAGGCGGTAGCCGACGCCATGGCCGAGTGCGGCAACTTCGAGGCCGAGCTCGATCAGGAGTTCCGCACCAAGCAGCCCGCCGCCTTCGCCGCAACTCCGTCCCTCTATCACATCGGCGGCGTCTCGAACGGTACGGTCACGCCGCTGCTGAATGAGGGCACGATCCGACCTCTCGACGACCTCGTAGAGAAATACGGACAGGACCTGTCGCCGAACCAGCTCATCCGCATCAATGGCCAGATCATGGCCATCGCAATGATGGTGAACACCCAGCACCTGATGTACCGCGAGGACATCCTTTACGACCTCGGCATCGAGGTGCCCGAGACCTGGGACGAGGTTCTCGCCGCTGCAGAGCAGATCGAAGCAGCGGGTTCGGTTGACTACCCGATCGGCGCCACCATGGCTTCGGGGTGGAACCTCGCGCAGGACTTCGTGAACATGTTCTACGGCTTCGGCGGCGAGTTCTACGACGACGCCAACATGCCGACGCTCAACAACGAGGCCGGCATCAATGCGCTTAACATGATGAAGCGCATGACCGAGTACATGGATCCCGAATATCTGGTGTCGGACTCGACATACGTTCAGCAGCAGTTCCAGCAGGAGCAGATCGCAATGGCGAACCTGTGGAGCAGCCGGGCCGGCGCCATGGACGACGAAGGCGAGAGCGCGGTCGTGGGCCTGGTCGAGACCGCCATGGCGCCTCGCGCGATGGAGGGTGGTCCGCCGGCGACCACGATCTGGTGGGACGGTGTGGTCATTGCCAGGAACATCTCCGACGAGGAGGCCGAGGCAGCGTTTCAACTGATCCTCGAGGGGCTCGACTCCGAGATGGTGCAGGCGAATCCCGAGGCCGCGATCTGGCTGATCCCCGGCTATGAGCCAACAAGACTGGCGGCCGGTGCGATCGCGACGTTGACGGCCGATCCTGCGCCGGCGGCATACCCCTCGACCTCGGCGATGGGCCTCATGCACACGGCGCTCGGCAATGGGGTACCGGACTTCCTGACCGGGGCCAAGGATGCCGAGACGACACTGGCCGACATCGAGGAGGCATACCTGACGTCCGCGCGAGAAGCCGGGCTGATCGACGGCTGACACCAGCGGCCGGCCGGCACATCCGGCCCGGTCGCCCAACCGGGAGGCTCGTGATGAAGTTCAGGACGTTCGCCGCCTTCGTCGGCCCGTCTCTGCTGATGATGCTACTGTTCATCGCGGCGCCGCTCGTCAGCGTCTTCATACAGAGCTTCTACATAACGCAGCCCATCTTCGAGCAGGTCGAGACCGAGAGCTGCACGCCCGGCTTTCCGAATCCGACCTGCACGACGGAGATCCGCAGCCAGCCTGCCCTCGACGAGGAGGGACGGGTCGAGACCCGGACCGAGTTCGTCGGCCTACAGAGCTATCGCAACGTGCTGGAACTCGACCGGGCGGGGGCGGCAATCGCCAACGGAAGCTGGTCGCAACTGATGACCATCGACTTCTGGAAGGCGCTGCGTTTCACGCTGACCTTCACGCTGATCACTTTGCCACTGGTCATCATCGTCGGTCTGGCGATCGCGCTGGCTGTCAACAATGCGGTCCGGTCGCTCAGGGGGCCGGTCATCTTCATCTCGCTCTTGCCGTTCATCATCACGCCGGTGATCGGAGCGCTCTCGATCCGCTGGCTCTTCATCGGCGACGGGATCCTGACCTCGCTCCTCGAATGGTGGCTACAGCGCGACATCGCCATGTTCGCGCAGGCCTGGACCATCGAATTGATGATGCTCTTCTACCGCGTCTGGCACGTGGCGCCCTTTGCCTTTGTGATTTTCTACGCCGGCCTCCAGACGGTGAACCAGGATACCTTGGAATCGGCGATCGTCGACGGTGCCAGCCGATGGCAACGGCTGATCTACGTGGTCGTGCCGCACCTGATGCCGCTGATCGTCTTCATCGCGCTGATCCACCTGATGGACTGCTATCGGGTGTTCGAGGAGATCGTCGGCTTCTCGAGCCAGGCCCAGGTGATCTCTCTGCAGTGGTTGACCTACGACTTCCTCACGCCCGACGACAGCGGCAACCGCTCGATCAGCCGTGCCTCGGCCAGCGCGATGCTCACGATGATCGGCATCGTGATCCTGCTGATCCTGCCGCTTCGCCGGACATGGCGCGACCACAAGGGGACGAGTTGATGGCTAACGTCCGTGCACTCCGCCAACCATGGTCGCTCCGCGTGGGCTCGGCGGCATTCCTGATCTTCTGGTGCATCCTCGCGGCGTTCCCGATCTTCTGGATCGCCGTGATGAGCTTCAAGTCGCCGGTGGATGCGTTCGACGCAAATCCGCTCGCCGTCATCTTCGGCCCGCGGACCCGCGCCGACGGGGCGGGGCTGTCTCTCATCGACATCGTGCTGGGTCTCGCGGTTCTCTACCTGTCGGTCCGCTTCGCCTTCAGCCGGCTGCCGCAGATGGTGGCGGCCTTCACCCGGCCGGGGCTGGTGATCGTCGGCTGGATGATCGGCGCGCTTGGTTACGCCGTGGTCTTCATCATCGCCTTCTTCGTGATCCTGCCCTGGATCCTGTCCGGCCTGAACGCGGCCGCCGGACCGCTAGGGACACCCGTCGTCGGCCTCACGACCGAGCACTATCAGGCGGTCTGGGTCGAGAACCAATTCTACCGCAACTTCTTCAACTCGCTGATCGTGACGGCCGGCGTCGTCAGCATCTCGCTGTTCGTGGGCACGCTTGCGGGCTATGCGCTGGCGCGCACGGGGTCCAATCTCGCATTCTGGCTACTCATCGGAGCACTGATCTTTCGGGCCCTGCCGCATTCGGTTCTGGTGGCGGGCTACCTGCCGGTCTTCATCTCGTCCTCGGAATGGCTGGCGCCGATCTTCGGCGAGGCGGCGCCCACACTCTATGGCAAGCCATACGCGGTGATCGCCGTACTGGTGGCGATCAATCAGCCGTTCACGATCTGGATGCTGCGCTCGTTCTTCCAGAACATCCCGGCCGAACTCGACGAGGCCGCACAAGTCGACGGCTGCTCGCATTTCGAGGCGTTCCGGAGGGTCATCATGCCGGTGATGTGGCCTGGCGTTATCACGACGGGCCTCTTCAGTTTCCTCTTGGCCTACAACGACTTTCTCGTCACCTCGCTGCTGCTCGACGCGCAGAACCAGACCATGGTCCCCGCGATCGCAAGCTACTTCAATCGCGAGACCACGACGACGGACCAAGTGGAGGCGATTGCGGCCGCCGTCTCGATCACGGCGCCTCTGTTCCTGCTGGTCATGGTCTTCCAGCGCCAGATCGTGAGTGGCCTTACCGCCGGAGCGGTGAAGGGATGAGGATCGCGGCCCCTGGCCGAGCCCCTTCGGGGCCGCGCCTGCGGGGCCGGTCGGCGCGATGCGCCTCCGTCGCGGTCCTCCGCTGGCAGGGCCTTGTCGATGGTGACCAAAGACGCACCAGGCTGAAAACCGGAACAAGAGAGACGCGATGAAGATCGATTACCTCAAGCGCGGCAAGTCGAACGCGGAGCGGTTGGACGACGATGCCCAAACTCGTCGCGTCGTCGAGGAAACGCTTGCGGAAATAGAGCGTCGGGGCGACGCAGCGGTGCGCGAACTCGCCCTGAGGTTCGACGGGGATGATCGCGCCACTCACCGCCTCTCCGAGGCAGAGATCGAATCGCTGATCGCCGAAGTGCCGGATGCCGACCTCGATGACATCCGTTTCGCACAGGAACAGGTCCGCACCTTTGCCGAGGCCCAGAGGGCGTCGTTGACGGACATCGAGATCGAGACGCGCCCTGGGGTCATCCTCGGCCATCGCAATATCCCGGTGCAATCCGTCGGCTGCTACGTGCCTGCGGGTAAGTTCCCGATGGTGGCCTCCGCTCACATGTCCGTCTTGACGGCGTCCGTGGCCGGTGTTCCGCGGATCGCCGCGTCGACGCCGCCGTTCAGGGGCAGACCGAACCCCGCTGTCGTCGCCGCGATGCACATGGGCGGCGCCCACGAGATCTACGCGCTGGGCGGGATCCAGGCGATCGGGGCGATGGCGCTGGGGACGGAGACGATTGCCGCCGTCGACATGCTCGTCGGCCCGGGCAACGCCTTCGTGGCGGAGGCCAAGCGCCAGCTCTACGGGCGTGTCGGCATCGACCTGTTCGCGGGGCCGACCGAGACGATGGTGATCGCGGACGAAACCGTCGACGCCGAGATGTGCGCAACCGACCTGCTTGGCCAGGCCGAGCATGGCTACAATTCGCCGGCGGTCCTCGTGACGAACTCGCGGAGACTCGCGCAGGAGACGCTGGCGGAGATTGATCGCATCCTCGCCATTCTGCCGACCGCAGACACCGCCGCCGTTTCCTGGCGCGACTACGGCGAGGTGATCGTATGCAGCGGCTACGACGAGATGCTGGAGGTCGCGAACGACATCGCATCCGAGCATGTGCAGGTCATGACGGACCGGGACGACTGGTTTCTTGACAACATGCACTCCTACGGGGCGCTCTTCCTCGGGCCGCGCACCAACGTCGCGAACGGCGACAAGGTCATCGGCACCAACCACACCCTGCCGACGAAGAAGGCCGGCCGCTATACCGGCGGGCTCTGGGTAGGCAAGTTCCTCAAGACCCACAGCTACCAGAAGGTCACGACCGATGAGGCCGCGGCCGAGATCGGCGCCTACGGCTCGCGCCTATGTCTGCTCGAGGGTTTCGTCGGCCATGCCGAGCAGTGCAACCTAAGGGTGCGACGCTATGGGGGGCTGAACGTCCCCTACGGCGGGGCTGCGCCGAAGGCACTGGCGGCAGAGTGACCGTGGACACGCCAACGCGCAACAAGGCGCTCGTCGCTCCCCTCCGCGCGGCGATGTACGACTTTTCCGAGGGTGGTGTTCGCACCGCGATCAAGTCCGCAATCGCGCCAGAGGCCGAGATCCATCTCGCGCACCCTTTCGGCGACTTTTCCGGAAAAGAGTTTTACGATCGGGCTTATGCCGAGCTGTTCGCCGCCATGCCCGACCTCGAGCGGCGGGATGCGATCGTCATCGCTGGCCCGGACGAACAAGGTGCTGATTGGGTCGGCTGCGGCGGTTACTACACGGGCGTCTTCGTCCACCCGTGGCTCGACATACCACCGACCGGCCACCAGGTCGCAATGCGCTTTCACGAATTCTTCCGGGTCGAGGAGGATCGCATCGTCGAGGTCCAAGCGTTGTGGGACATTCCGGAGGTGATGATACAGGCAGGTGCATGGCCGATGGCGCCCTCTCTGGGTCGGGAATGGCATGTGCCCGGCCCCGCGACCCAGGACGGACAGGTGCCCGGTCCCTACGATCCCGTCAGGAGCGAGCAGACCCGCCGGCACGTCCTCGAGATGCTGAGAGCGCTCAGTCGCCACCCCAGCGAGGGTGGCCCCGAAGTCATGGAGATGGAGCTTTACTGGCATTCGAGGATGAACTGGTACGGCCCGTCCGGCATCGGCACCGGCCGAGGGATCCGCGGCTTCCGGAACTGGCACCAGATCTCGTTCCTCAACGCCATGCCGGACCGGGGCAGGCACCTGGAGGGGACGACGCACCATTTTTTTGGGGATGGCGATTACGCCGCCGTCACTGGCTGGCCGAACATGATCCAGACCGTGACCGGCGGCGGCTGGATGGGAATCGCGCCCAGCGGCAAGCGAGTTACCATGCGGTCGCTCGATTTCTGGCGACTTGAAGGCGGCCTGATCCGGGAGAACTGGGTGACGGTCGACCTGCTCGACGTCTATCGTCAGTTGGACGTCGATGTCTTCGCGCGGCTTCGCGAGATCAACAAGGCACGCTGTGGCTTCGACCCGGCGACGGGGAGGGCGGCATGACCACGCTTCCTCGTACACCGTCGTTCCGGCTCGACGGCAGGCGAGCGCTGGTGACCGGCGCGTCCTCGGGTATCGGTCTGGGTGCCGCGGTCGCGTTGGCCGAGGCGGGCGCACACGTCGTCTGTGCCGCGCGTGGGGCCGAGCGCCTGGAGGCTGCGGTCTCGGCGATGGCCGGCGAGGGATGGTCGGCCGAGGCTCTCGCACTGGACGTGGCCGATCTGGGCGCGCTTTCCGCGGCGCTGGCGACCACGGCATACGATGTCGTCGTCAACTCTGCCGGCATGGGCCGGCACGGGCCCGCGGTCGATACGCAACCCGCGGATTTCGACGCGGTCATGGGCGTGAACATCCGTGCGGCCTACTTCCTCTCCGCTTATGCCGCGCGCGCCATGATCGCGGCAGGCCGCCCCGGCTCCATCATCCACGTCTCGAGCCAGATGGGCCATGTCGGTGGCGTCGACCGCGCCGTGTACTGCGCTTCGAAGCACGGCGTCGAAGGCATGGTAAAGGCCATGGCGATCGAGTGGGGTCCGCACCGCATCCGCATCAACACCATCTGCCCGACCTTCATCCGCACCCCGCTGACCGAGGTGACCTTCGCCAACCCCGAGCGCGTCGCGTGGATCGCGGAGAAGATCAAGCTCGGCCGGCCCGGGGAGATCGAGGACATCATGGGCGCGGTGCTCTACCTCGCGTCGGACGCCTCGGCGCTCGTGACCGGATCCGCCCTGAAGGTCGACGGCGGCTGGACGGCGGACTGATGGGCGAGAGGGTGACATCGCTTCAGGTCGCGGAGCGTGCGGGCGTCAGCCAGTCCGCCGTCAGCCGCACGTTCACGCCCGGTGCTTCGGTCTCGCCCAAGACGGCCGCGAAGATCCGCAAGGCAGCCGAGGAACTCGGCTACCGCCCCAACAACCTTGCGCGCTCGCTCATCACCGGGCGCAGCCGGATCGTCGGCCTCGTGGTCGCCTATCTCGAGAACTACTTCTATCCCGAGGCGCTCGAGAAGTTCTCCAACGCGCTGCAGGCTCGAGGCTACCACGTCCTGATCTTCATGGCAGCGCAGAACGCCGGAAACATCGACGAGGTCCTGCAGGAGATCCTCGACTACCAGGTCGACGGCATCATCATGGCGTCCGCCTCCCTGTCGTCCGACTTTGCCTTGCGCTGCCAGACGGCCGGCGTCCCCGTCGTCTTCTTCAACCGCCGCCAAGACATCGACGGAATCTCTTCTGTCACTTGCGACAATCACGCGGGTGGCCGGCAGATCGCCGATTTCCTCGTCGCGGGAGGGCACACGCGGTTCGGCTACATCGCCGGCTGGCATGGCGCGTCGACGCAGCGGGACCGAGAGGCGGGATTTGTCGACGGCCTCGCACAGAAGGGCCACTCGCTTCACGCACGCGAGGTCGGCAATTTCGATGCCCAGACGGCGCGCGCGGCGGCACTTGCAATGTTCGAGACGGCGGAACCGCCCGACGCCGTCTTCGTGGCGAACGACCACATGGCGTTCCAGGCGATGGATGTCATTCGCTTTAATCTCGGCTTGCGCATACCCGAGGACGTGTCGGTCGTCGGCTTCGACGACGTGCCTCCTGCGGCGTGGAAAGGGTACGACCTGACCACGATCCGGCAGCGCGCCAACCTCATGGTCAAGGAAACTGTCGCGACGCTCCTCGCCCAGATCGACGAGGCGAAAACGCCCCCGCGCCAGGTCCGCATCGACGCTCCTCTCATCGTGCGCCGCTCCGCGCGTATTCCGGAAGGATGGGTGTCGTGAAGGGCTTCGATCCAAAGTTCCGCGACTTTCCCGACTACATCATCGGGATCACCAGAGAGATCTGGGAGGATCGTGGCCTTCACACGCTGCACGACTACTATGCCCGTGACATCGTGGTGCGGTCGCCCGCCTCGGTCGTGATTGGCAACGAGGGCGTGATCGCTGCGACGATGGCAACGCTCGCTGAATTTCCCGACCGGACATTGCTGGGAGAGGACGTCATATGGAGCGGGACGCCCGAGGACGGAATGCTGTCTTCGCATCGTCTGCTTTCGACTGCGACACATGCCGGCGAGGGCGTCTATGGGCGCGCGACAGGCAAGCAGTTGCGCTACAGGATCCTGGCGGATTGTCACGCCAGGAACAACCGGATCGACGATGAATGGCTGATCCGCGACCAGGGCGCGATCGTTCGCCAGCTGGGATGGGAGCCGCGGGACTTTGCCCGGGACCTGATCCAGCGTGAGGGCGGCGCGGAGGCTTGTGTCAGGCCTCTCTCTCCCGCGACAGACCGACCCGGTCCGTACACGGGCAACGGCAACGAGAACGAATGGGGCGAGAAGCACGCCTTCATCCTCGGCCGGATCATGGCCGCAGACCTCGCGGCCATCCCTCGAGAGTACGACCGGGCCGTACAGGCCGAGTATCCCGGCGGCGTGACCGCGCATTCCCACGGTGCAGTCGACAGATTCTGGATGGGGCTTCGCGCCAGCTTTCCGTCGGCTGAGTTCCGCATCGAGCACCGCGATCGGTCGCGCCGATCCGCTGATGCCGCCGCGCTCCGCGGTCCGCTGGAGCCTGACGGGAAAGCACGACGGCTGGGGCGTCTTCGGCGCGCCAACCGGCGCCGAGGTCTACGTTCTCGGCATCTCCCACGCCGAGTTCGGGCCACGGGGCCTTCGCCGCGAGTGGACCATCTACGACGAGACTTCGGTATGGAAGCAAATCCTCCTCGCCACCGGCGATGCCTGACGGGCCGCCTTGGAGGCCAGCACATTGAAAGACACAGGAGAAACAGGATGAGCACCCTCGAGGCACTGGCGCCGGCCAGAGGCAAGGGAACGACGGGGCCCGCGCCGCAGATCGTACGGTATGGCGAGCTTCAGCCCTGCAAGACGGCCTTTATCGATGCTCACACACCCGGATCGGACCAGAAAGAGAACTTCACCATCATCGGCGGCGGAGTCTCGGAGAGTCCGGACCAGCACGTTCACATCAAGGAGACGCCGGGCTTCAACATCGGCGCCGCGGGTCAGCCGCCGTTCTGCCGCAATTCGCTGCACTCGCACCGGACGGCCGAAGTCTTCTACGTTCTCAAGGGCCGTTGGCGTTTCTTCTGGGGCCGCTGGGGAACCGCGGGCGAGGTCGTGCTGGAGGAGGGGGACATCATCGACATCCCGACAGGCATATTTCGCGGATTCGAGAACGTTGGCACCGACTACGGGATGATCATGGCGATCCTGGGCGGAGACGACGCAGGCGGCGGCGTCATCTGGGCGCCGCAGGTCATCGAGGATGCGCGCGAGCATGGTCTTGTCCTCTCCGAGCAGGGTAAGCTTTACGACACGACCAAGGGCCAGAGGCTGCCCGAAGGCGTGGGCCCAATGCCGCTTCTGACCGACGAGCAGCTCGAAGCGTTCCCCGAACCTTCTGTGATGAAGGTCGTTGGCGGCTACGTGCGGCGCTACGCAGACATGATGGCCCTCGCTGGCGCTGGCCGGCCGGTGCAAGTGATCGGCGAGACCGGCATAATCCGCGACAAGCCCGGCTTCGAGGTGGAGTTCGTGAACCGCGCCTCTTCGACGACCGAGCCCCACGCGATCGACCGTCCCGAGGTGCTGATGGTCATGCGCGGGCATTGGCTCCTTTCGTGGGACGGGGGCCGCGAAGCTCTCGCTCCGGGCGACACTTGCCTCGTCCCGGCCGGAAAGAGCCATGCGATCGCACCCTCTATGGCAGGCGAGGCGAGCCTCTATCGCGTCGTCGGCACCGACGATCCGGCTGGGCCGACATGGACTGCTTGAAGTGTGTCGGGTCGGGACGCCTGCAGACCGCCACGGCAGTTTGCGCGATGTCTCTCCGGGTGAGAGGAGGATTCGACGGGCCATGAGCCGCATCCGCACCACTCATGTCGGATCTTTGCCCCGATCGCAGGAGGTCGTGGACCTGCTGTTCGCTCGAGAGCGTGGCGAGCCCTTCAATGCGGACGCATTCGATGCCGCGATGGCGCGCGCGGTGTCGGAGACCGTCGGCAGACAGGTCGAAGCAGGGGTCGACATCGTTTCGGATGGAGAGACGTCCAAGATCAGCTACGCCACCTACGTCAAGGATCGCTACACCGGCTTCGCCGGCGACAGTCCCCGCAACGCACCTGCCGACCTGAAGCGGTTTCCGAGCTTTCTCAAGCGTCTCGCGGAGTGGGGCGGCACGCCGACCTACGCTCGCCCGATGTGCGTGGAAGAGGTCCGATCGAAGGGGCAGGGCGAACTGCAAAAGGATATCGCGAACCTCAAGGCGGCGATGGTGGAGCACGGTGCGGCCGAGGGCTTCATGAATGCCGCCTCTCCGGGCGTGATATCACTGTTTCTGCAGAACGACTTCTATCAAACCCGCGACGCCTACCTCGCAGCGCTCGCCGACGCCATGGCCGAGGAGTACCGCACGATCGTCGCCTCGGGCCTCTACCTCCAGCTCGACTGTCCCGACCTCGCGCTCGCCCGTCACATGCTGTTCTCCGACCTCTCGGACGAAGAGTTCGTCCGCATCGCCGAAACCCACGTCGAGGCGCTGCGTCACGCGTTGGCGGGAATCGATCCGGCTCGCGTCAGGGTGCACATCTGCTGGGGAAACTACGAGGGTCCGCATGTCTGCGACATCGACATGGCGAAGGTGTTCAAGGTCCTCATGTCGGTGCCAGCGCGTTTCGTTCTCTTCGAGACGTCGAACCCGCGTCACGCTCACGAGTGGGCGGTCTTCCGTGACCGACATCGCGAGATTCCCGACGACAAGGTCCTTGTCCCCGGCTGCGTCGACACCACGACGAACTTCGTCGAACACCCGCAGGTGATCGCCCAGCGGCTGGACAGGTTCACCGCGATCGTCGGCGCCGAGCGGGTCCTGGCGGGGTCGGACTGCGGCTTCGGAACCTTTGCTGGCTTCGGTGCCGTCGATCCCGAGATCGCGTACGCCAAGCTCGCCGCCCTTGGCGAAGGTGCCGCGCTCGCGTCGGAGCGCTAGCACCCCGTGCCGCGGCTCCACCTGTTTCAGGTCGTAACCAGCCGGCGGGGATCCTCTATCAGCGCGGCGTAGCGGGCCAGAAAGCGTGCCGCATCGGCACCGTTCAACACGCGGTGGTCATAGGAGAGATCGAGCGGCACCATCGGCACCGGGATCCACTCCGACCCCGACCAGACGGGCACGTCTTCGGTTCGCGTCAGGCCGAGGATCGCAAGCTCGGGCGGATTCACGATCGGCGTGAATGCCGTTCCGCCGATCCCACCAAGGTTCGAGATCGTCATCGACGCGCCGCCCATCTCTTCTGGGCGAAGCTTGCGCGCCTGCGCCCGGCCGGCGAGGTCGCTAATCTCGGCTGCAATAGCCCAGAGCCCCTTGCGGTCGGCGTTGCGGATTACCGGAACGACAAGGCCATTCGCAGTATCGACGGCAATACCCACGTGAACGAAATTCTTGAGGGTCAGCGTCTCGCCGGAGGACGACAACGAAGCGTTGAAGCGCGGGAATTCCCGCAAGCACCGCGCGAGCACGCGGACGTGGAATGCAAGCGCCGTCAGCTTCACCCCGCGGCTGCCCGCTTCGCCCTTCAGCTTCGCGCGGAAGCGTTCGACCGCGCGCATGTCCGCGCGGTCGTGATGGGTGACCTGCGGGATCGTCGCGTTCGCCGCCGCAAGATTGTCGGCCGCGAGACGCGCCATCCGGGGGGTTGGCTCTTCGTGCACCGGGCCGTACTGCGCGTGGTCCACCGCCCAGTAGCGAGCGTGGTCCGGGGTTGGCGCCGTCTCTGCGCCCGCGCCGCCGTTCGCTCCGGCAAGATGACGGTCGACATCTTCCTTGGCCAACGTGGTGCGGCCGGATCGTTTGGAAAGCGCGTCAAGGTCCACGCCCTTGCGGCCGGCATAGACGCGGGTGGTCGGGCTTGCAGCGTAGGTCATCACCACTCCGTCGAGATGTATTGCGTTTCCATGAACTCGAGCATCCCCTCGTGTCCGCCCTCCCGGCCGAGACCCGACTGCTTGACCCCGCCGAACGGTGCTGCGGGGTCCGAAACCAGACCGCAATTCAGGCCGATCATCCCGTATTCCAGCCGCTCGGAGACCCGCATCCCGCGCCTCAGATCGCGGGTGAAGACGTAGGCGACGAGGCCGTACTCGGTGTCGTTGGCGCGGCGGATCACGTCCTCGGTGTCGCGAAAGGACTGGATCGCGGCGACCGGGCCGAAGATCTCGTCGTGAACGCAGTCGGCGTGCTCGGGCACATTCGACAGGACGGTGGGCGGATAGAAGTAGCCCGGTCCGTCGGGCGTCTGTCCGCCGAGGTGGACGGTCGCACCCTTGGCGACGGCATCGTCCACAAAGCCCGCGACCTTGTCGCGGGTCGAGGCGTTGACGAGGGGGCCGACGTCGACGCTCTCATCGCGGCCGTCCCCCATCTTCAGACCGTTCATAGCGGCCGTGAAGCGTTCGACGAAGGCATCATGTACGGCCTCGTGGACATAGAACCGGTTGGCAGCGGTACAGGCCTCGCCCAGATTGCGCATCTTGGCCAGCATCGCGCCAGTGACCGCGAGGTCGAGATCAGCGTCGTCGAAGACGATCAGCGGCGCATTTCCACCCAACTCCATCGCCGGCTTGAGCACCTGGTCTGCGGCGGTTCTCAGCAGCGTGCGTCCGACGCCGGTCGAGCCGGTGAACGACACGACGCGGACACGGGGATCATGTAGCATCCTGTCCACAACGTCCGACGTCCGCCTGGTGGGAAGGACGTTGACGAGCCCCGGCGGTACGCCCGCCTCTTCGAGCAGCGGCATCAACGCCAGCATGGTCAGGGGCGTCTCGCCCGCGGGCTTGATGATGACGGGGCAGCCCGCCGCGAGGGCGGGGGCGATCTTTCGCGTTCCCATCGCCGCCGGATAGTTCCAGGGCGTGACGAGAACGGCAATCCCGGCCGGCTTGTGCTGGACCACGATGCGCGCGTTCGTCGACGGACCCCGGGTGATGAGGCCGTCAGCGCGGACTGCCTCCTCGGCGAACCAGCGAAAGAACTCGGCAGCGTATGTCGCCTCGCCCATCGCGTCGGACTTGGCCTTGCCGTTCTCCAGCGTGATCAGGCGCGCGAAGTCCGGCAGGCGCGCGTGCATCAGTTCCCACGCGCGGCGCAGGATCTCGGCGCGTTCTCGTGCCGGACGGGCGGCCCACTCCGCGAAGGCTCCTTCCGCAGCGTCGAGTGCAGCGTCGGCATCTTCCACGGTGGCCGACGCGACCGAGGCGAGGACGCTTTCGTCCGCGGGGTTCACGACGTCGAAGCGCTGCCCGTCGGACGAGGCGCGCCACATGCCTCCGATCCAGAGGTCGGTCTTCAGGCGGTCGTCGGTCCAGGTCGTGTCGGGCATTGTCTGTCTCCTTCAGAGGAGCTGGCGAAGGGGGTCTTCTAAGCGTTCCGCGAGTTCGGTGACGATCTGCAGCAGCGTGTCGGAACCCATCGCATCCGGAAGCGCCTCCAGCGTCAGGACGAGGGATTCGCGGTCGCGCGCGACCGTCAGCACGGGCGCGGTTGGTGCTCCCAAGGCGACGCCGGTGATGCGCGTGCGGGTCAGGTCGCGCACGATCATCGCAGGACGTTCTTCCTCACTCGCAGGATGGCCGCCGAAGTCGGCGTCGAGGCGCAAGACGACCGGGTCACCGGGGCGCTCGAGCCGGACGACGACGTGGTCGGCCCGGCTCGCCGACCGCAGGGCGCCCGTCGCCAGTTCAGCGAGCGGAGGCGCAACAGATTCGTCCTGCGCCCATGCCGCGAAGGCATCCCACGCGGCAGCCGGAAGCCGCGCCTCGAGCCGGTGGGTTGCCCCCATTGCCGCAGGGCCGTCCTCGCTTTGGGCTCGGGAACCGGGTGAGGGCAGCTCGGCCAGCGCCTCGAGGTCGGCGACGTGGAAAGGCTGGCGGTGGCCCGCTTCTGCGAGGCGCCCGAGGTCAAGGCCGCGTTCCTTCGCCAGCCGGCGCGCCTTCGGCGACGCGAGGATTCGACCGCCGGCCCCGGTCGCCGCGCTCGTGGGCGGGGCGGATCGCACGGTGGTTGCCGGGCCTTGATCGTTGGTCGCGTCACGCTTCTCGGCAACAGGTGATGGTGCGCCGGTGGCTGGAGCTTCGCCGCGGGACCTCGCGACCGGTTTGGCTGGTTTCTCGGGCGAGATGATGGCGATGACCTCGCCCACGGGAACATCGTCCCCGGCTTCCGCAAATGTGGCGGCGAGCCAGCCGGCGGCGTCGGCGGGGACCTCCATCGTCGCCTTGTCCGTCTCGACCTCCAGGATGGCTTCGCCTTCCTCGACCGCATCTCCGGGCGATTTCAACCAGTCGACGATCTTTCCCGAGTCCTGCGCCATGCCGAGCGCGGGCATGATGACCTTGCGCCCCTGAGGCGCCTCCTCCGCTTCTTCCGAGGCGCTGCCGCTCTCGCCTCCGCCGGCTTCGGCCTTCGGAGCGCCGTTCTGACGCCTCGCGGCGCCTTCGCCGGAACCTTCCGCCGTCTCGGAGATCATCGCCACGACGTTGCCGACCGGCACGCTGTCGCCGGCGGCGGCGCGCAGGTCGGTGAGAAACCCCGCCGCCTGCGCCTCGACCTCCATCGTGGCCTTGTCGGTCTCGACCTCCATCAGCGGGTCGCCCTCGCTGACCGCTTCGCCCGGCTCCTTGAGCCAGGCGACGATGACGCCTGCGTCCTGCGCCATTCCGAGCGCGGGCATGATGACTTCACGCGGCATGGAGCAACTCTCCGCGGCAAATCCTGCGGGCGGCCTCCGCGACCCTCTCGGGCGTCGGCACCGTCAGGTCCTCGAGGGCCGGGCTGAACGGGACGGGGACGTCCATCGCGCCCATCCGGATCACGGGAGCGTCAAGGTGATAGAACGCCTTCTCCGAGATGCGCGCCGCGATCTCGGCCGTGACGCCGAAGTTCTGGTGCCCCTCGTCCACGACGATCGCCCGCGAGGTCTTTCGGACGCTCTCGAGGATCGTCGCCTCGTCGAGCGGGACGATCGTGCGCGGGTCGATGACCTCGGCGGAGATGCCGTCACCCGCCAGCATTTCCGCCGCCTTCTCGCAGACCTGCCGCATCGAGGATGTGCCGATCAGCGTGATGTCGCGACCTTCGCGCAGGATCGCAGCCTCGCCGAAGGGGATCAGGTACTCCTCCTCCGGCACGTGGGCCTTGTCCTGGTACATCAGCTTGTCCTCGAAGATCACGACGGGGTTGTCGTCCCGGATCGCCGTCTTCAGCAGGCCCTTCGCCTCGTAGGCCGACGAAGGCAGCGCGACCTTCAGGCCGGGGATGTGCGCGACGAGGGCGTGCAGCGACTGCGAGTGCTGCGCCGCCGAGCGACGGGTCGCGCCGAGATTGGTGCGCAGCACCATCGGCACCTTCAGCTTGCCGCCGGACATGTAGTGCGTCTTGGCGGCCTGATTGCAGAGCTGGTCCATCACCAGATACAGGAAGTCCCCGAACATCAGGTCGACGACGGGCCGCGTGCCCGTCATCGCGGCGCCGACTGCGATGCCGACGAAGCCGGGTTCCGAGATCGGCGTGTCGATCACGCGCTTCGTACCGAACTCTTCGGCAAGGCCGGACAACACCTTGAAGGGCGTTCCCGCCTCCGCCACGTCCTCGCCGAGGATGAAGACGGTCTCGTCGCGGCGCATCTCTTCGGCCAGCGCCTCGTTCACGGCCTTGGCAAGGCTGATCTCGCGGGTCATTGGCGAGCTCCCTCTCTGGCGCCTTCGATGTAGGGCAGGGCATGGCCGACGTTGGCGTAGACGTGCATGTCGACCTCCGACGCGTCGGGATACGGGGCGTCGAGAGCGTAGCGGACCGCCTCTTCGGCCGCAGCTTTGATCTCGTCGTTCATCGCGACGAGATCGTCGGCGCTGGCGACGCCTTCTGACTCCAGCCACTTCCCGAAGCTGGTAATCGGGTCGCGCGTCTTCTTCCACTCCGCCTCCTCGTCCTTGGAGCGGTAGTAGTCGCGGTTGATGTCTCCGACGTGGTGGCCGTGATATCGATAGGTGTCGAGCTCGATGAAGAACGGGCCCTCGCCCCTGCGCGCGCGGGCGACCAGGTCGTTGGCGAGCTTGTTGACCGCCAGCACGTCCTGCCCGTCGACCCGGTGGCTCTCGATCCCGAAGGCCTCGGCGCGCTTGAGGATCTCGCCGGCGGCGATCTCGTCCGTTCGCGTGTATTCGGAGTAGCCGTTGTTCTCGCAGGCGTAGATGACGGGCAGCTTCCACAGCGCGGCCATGTTCATTACCTCGTACCAGAGGCCCTGCGCAGTGGCCCCGTCGCCGAAGAAGCAGACGGTGACGAAGTCGCGGCCGAGTTGCCGGGCGGAGAGCGCCGCACCCGTCGCAATGCCCATCGAGCCGCCGACGATAGCGTTGGCGCCGAGATTGCCGTGTCCCTGGTCGGCGATGTGCATGCTGCCGCCCTTGCCGCGGCAATAGCCCTCCTTCTTTCCGAGGAGTTCGCAGAACATCAGCTTGAAGTCGGCGCCCTTGGCGACGCAGTGGCCGTGGCCGCGATGGGTGGAGGTGATGCGGTCGTCGTCGGTCAGCGCCTCGCAGATGCCCACGGCCACGGCTTCCTGCCCCGAATACATGTGGGTCAGGCCGGGCATCTTGGCCGAGAGATAGAGCTGGTTGGCCTGGTCCTCGAACGCGCGGATGCGGACCATCTGGCGGTACATCCGCAGATAGTCGTCGGCATTTGGCTTGGGCGTCTCCGCCATGTCATCCTCCCTCGGGGCGTGCTCGCGCCCCTCGTTGTTCTTGGGCCGGCCCGGCGGGCCGGCTGCGTCAGTAGCGGTTGGAGATCGGCAGTTCTTCGGCGGGGAAGAGCGAGATCACCTCGCAGCCCGTGTCGGTCACGACGACCTCCTCCTCGATCCGCGCGGCGGAGAAGCCGTCGGTCGCCGGGCAGTAGGTCTCCAGCGCGAAGACCATGCCGGTCTGGATCTCCATCGGATGCTCGAGGCTGACGACGCGGCTGATGATCGGCCGCTCGTGCAGCGCGAGGCCGAGACCGTGGCCGAACTGCAGCCCGAACGCCGAAAGCTCGTCCGGGAACCCGAAGTCTTCCGCCTTGGGCCAGACCTTGGCGACGGTGTCGGTGGTCACGCCCGGCTTGATGAGTTCGATCGAGGCATCGATCCACTCCCGCGCCTTGGTGTAGGCGTCGTGCTGCGCCGGCGTCGCGCGGCCTATGTTGAAGGTCCGGTAGTAGCAGGTCCGGTAGCCCTGGTAGGACTGCAGGATGTCGAAGAACGCCTGGTCGCCTGGCCGAAAGTAGCGGTCGGTGAAGTTGTGCGGGTGCGGGTTGCAGCGCTCGCCGGAGATCGCGTTGATCGCCTCGACGTCGTCCGAGCCCATCTCGTAGAGCATCTTGTTCGACATCGCGACGATGTCGTTCTCGCGGATGCCGGGTTTCAGCTCCTCCCAGATCATGTGGTAGACGCCGTCGACCATCGTTGCGGCCTGGTTCAAGAGCTGGATCTCGTCCCAGTTCTTGATCTCGCGGGCCGACAGCATGACCTGCTGGCCGTCGACGACGTTGAGCCCCGCTTCCTTCAGCGCGAAGAACATCGACGTCTCGGCATAGTCGACACCCACGGGCATGTCGGCCATGCCGGCGTCGCGGATCAGGCCGGCGATCTCCTCGGCATATTTCTTGATGAGGCCGAACGACGGCGGGATGGTGCCGCGCATGCCGACGACGCCCGCCCGGCACCGCTCCGGGTCGAGCCAGTCGCAGTACTGCTTGTGGTGGACCGCGGCCGAGCCGAAGTCCCAGACGAACGGCTCATCGTCGCCGCAGAGCAGCGCGAAGCGGCACATCTTGTCCCGTTCCCACTCGCCGATCTTGGTGGCGGTGACGTAGCGAATGTTATTGACGTCGAAGAGCAGGAGCGAGCCGCAGTCCGACGCCTTCAGCGCCTTCTTGGCGCGGCTGAGGCGGTAGCGGCGCAGCCGGTCCATGTCGACGCGACGCTCGAAGTCGACGGCCTTGTGGCCGAGGGCGGGCAGGTGCCGCTCCCAGCGCCAGTTCGGGTCGGCGTCGCCGGGTTGCAGGATGCGTGGGTCGAGTGCGTTCATCGAGGATCTCCGGATGTCGTGGGGACCGCCCGGGCGGTCACTGGATGCACCAGCCGCCGTCGATGTGGATCATCTGGCCGGTCATGTAGTCGCTGTCGTGGCTGGCGAGGAACGCCGCCGTTCCCTTCACGTCGTCGGGGTAAGAAACGCGCTTTATCTGCAGTTCGTTCTTGACGATGTCTTCGTAGGCTTGGCCGGCCCGCTGCTTGAACCCGATGTCGATCAGGTCCTTGTCGAGTTGCTCCCAGAGCGGCGTGACGACGACACCCGGCGCGTAGCCGTTGACGGTGATGTTGTGCTCGGCGAGCGCCACAGCGCCGCAATGGGTGAGCGCGAGGCACCCGTACTTCGACGTGCAGTAGACCGTGACGTCGACCAGCGGCTTGCGGGAGGCGATGGAGCCGACATTGATGATCTTGTAGGGTGCTTCCTGCGGCCCCTGCGCGATCATCTGGCGTGCCACCTCCTGCATGCCGAGCCACATACCCTTCGTATTCACGTCCATGATGAGGTCCCAGTTGTCCTCGTCGATGTCCATGAAGAAGCGCGGCTTGTTGAGACCGGCATTGAGGACGGCCACGTTGACTGTGCCGAACGCCTCGACGGTGGCAGCCACCGCGGCGGCGTTGTCCGCGCGCTTGGTGACGTCCATCTGAACCGCGACCGCCTTGCCGGCACCCTTGGCGTTTATCCGGTCCGCCACGGACTGGGCCTCGTCGCCATCGAGGTCGCCGAGGCAGACGTTCGCACCCTGCTCGGCGAAGTGCTCGGCGTTGGTGGCGCCCATGCCGCGGGCAGCGCCCGTGATGAGGATGTTCTTGCCCTCCAGGCGTGTCGGATTGATGTCCATCGTACTCCTCCCTCGTCGGTCTTTTTACGGTCGCTTGACGGCGGCATCGGCCCGCCCCTGGGCGCGTTTCAGCGCCTCGGCAGGCCGTATCGATCCGCGCAGCATGTCGTGCATCTCTTCGCCGCAGATCTGGACGATCTCGTTGATCTGCGGGATCGGCGGGCGCGGCCAGAACTGCAGTTCGTCGCGCCATGACATCTGGTCGACGGCCTCGAATGCGGTTGAGAGCTGCCGGACCTCGGGATCCGAGCCGACGGAGTAGCGCGGGCACGTCCGGCTGCCGTTCTGTGCATAGAGCTTCTGCGCCTCGGGCGAAGTGAAGACGACCAAGGCGTCGACGGCGGCGCGCCGGCGATCGGGCGCCAGGTTCTTCGGGATGCCGAGGACGTAGCCTCCGACCGGCGCGACGCTTGCCCCGTCGCCGCCGGCAGGGTGGGGAAGATAGTCGGTCGTCCTCGCCGCCGGGCTGTTCGCGTCGCGCTCGAAGTACGGCACGAGCAGCGTGTAGCCATAGGCCATCGCGACCCGACCCTCAGCGTAGGGGCGCACCCGCTCGTACCAGCTCATCGAAAGGATGTCGGGTGGCGCGTAGGCGAGAAGCTGGTGCAGGAAGTCCGCCGCTGCATGACCCGGCTCGGTGTCGATCGTCGGCACCACCGGCCCATTCGCGAGGCCGGCGGCGTCGTATCCTCCCGCGATCCGGGGCATCTCGACCACCGGGCCGCCGAAGGCCGCCATGAGGAACAGGAATTGGTGTCCGAGCGGCGTGCCGCGCGCGCCATTGAAGGCGATGCCCCAAAAAGCGCGGGCAGGCGTGTGAAAGTGCTTCGCCGCGGCGAGCAGAGCGTCGGTCGTTCGCGGCGGGTCGAGATCAGCCTCGGCGAAAAGATCGCGGCGGTAGAACAGCAGCTCTGGCGTCGTCTGGCTCGGCACGCCGTAGGGGCGCCCGCCCCAATGCGCGGCCTGCCAGCCGGCGGTGTGGAAGTCCGGATGGTCGAGACGTTCGACATCCATGACGGCGTCAAGCGGCTCCAGCACGCCTTTCTCGGCGAACTCACCAATCCAGGGAAGGTCGACGGCGATGATGTCGTAGCGCAACTCCTTGCGCTCCGCATTGCGCAGCGCCTCGCCGTGCAGCCTGTCGATCGAGAAGGCGCGCTGCGATATCGGGCAGCCGACCACCTGCTCGAACTGGCGCTTGAGATTGTCCATGACCATGAAGGTCGGGTCGCCGTGCACCAGTATCCTCAGGCCGCCCGGCAGCGCGAGCGGCTGTGTCAGCGGGCGGATTGGCGGGATGACCTGCGATTTCTGATAGGAGCCGCCGAAGTAGTAGTCCTCCCGCGTCTCGACACTGCCGGCCAGCTCCTCCGCGATGCGTGGTAGCCGGCTGGCAAGCTGCAGCCAGCGCTCCACGAGCTGGGCGGACGGATGCAGAGAGTAGGTCTTTCCGGTCGGGGGCTTGGGCCGCTGCTCGACCAGGCCGGCATCGGTGAGAGCCTTGAGACGCCTGACAGCCGTCGCATACGGGACCCCCGCCGCCGCGATCGCCGAGGACGGCGTTACGAGCCTCCCGTCTAGATGACCCATCATGACGTGAGCGGCGATCTTCAGGTGCGGATCGGGAATGGCCAGGTCGATCAGCGTCTCGACCTCGAACAGCACCTTGTCGAGGCATCCGATCGCCTCTCGGACCGCCTGCTGCCCATCCGGGGCGAGGACGATCACGGTGGTGTCGATCTGGCTCTGGTCGTTGGCCATTCGGGCAGCGTTGTCCGATCTGAATTTCTTCTGGCGATGCATTCGTGGTGCCTCCAAGCTCTGCCGATTGGGAGAGCAGCGGTAGCCGCAGTGTATCCAATTTGGATGTTAATATGTTCATATTGGATATAACATCAGGGGCGTCGGAGCGGAAATAAGCCGACAGTGACGGTGCTGAAAGGTTTCGCGGGCTCACGAACTGCCCCCGCCGCGGGGAGTCGTCACGTCTGCAGACGACCTCGTTAGCCAAAATGGGAGGTTATTGATGAAAACAACTCTTACGGCACTTGCCGCCACCACCGCGCTCGCGACGGGCGCGTTTGCCGATGGTCACGAGGACGGAGTGATCACGATCGGCATCACCCAGAACAACGTCGGCGTTGACAGCTACCAGACGACCTACGAGCAGGCGTTCATCCAGGAGGCGGAAGCGCGAGACAATGTCGAGGCGGTGGTGCTCGATGCGGGCGGCGACGTCGCGCGGCAGATCGCGCAGATCCAGGACCTCATCCAGCAGAACGTCGACGTCATCGTGATCTGGCCGACGAACGGACAGGCGGTCGTCCCGGCGGTGCGCATGGCGCAGCAGGCCGGAATCCCGGTGGTGGTGACGAACTCGAACATCTCCGAGGAAGGCTTCGACTTCATTGCCGCGTTCTCGGGGCCCGACAACATCACGCAGGGCGCCTACTCGGCCGAGCTGATGTGCGAGGCGCTTGCCGAAGAGGGGCAGGATCCATCCGAGGCAACGGGTGAGATCGTCCAGATTTCAGGCCAGCCTGGGTACACCACGGCTATCGAGCGTCAGCAGGGCTTCGAGGATCGCCTCGCCGAGGCGTGCCCCGGCGTGGAGATCGTCGAGACCCAGCCGGGCGACTGGAACCGCGAGAAGTCGCAGCGCGTGATGGAGAACTTCCTCGTCAAGTATGACAACATCGACGGCGTCTACTCGGGCGACGACAACATGGGCGTCGGCGCCCTGAACGCCGCTAAGGCCGCGGGCCGTGAGGGCATCGCGTTCATCGGTGCGACGAACTTCGCCGTCGGCTACGAGGCGATGGAGCGGGGCGAGTACTACGGCTCGATCTACCAGTCCCCGGTCGCCGACGCGATCAATGCAGTCGATACCGCCGTCAAGGTCGTCATGGGCGAGGAAGTGCCGTTCCTCAACTACTTCGACACGCCGAAGATCACGCAGGAGAACATGGCGGAGTTCGACAAGCCCGTGTTCTGAGGCAGGCGTCTCGCCGGGGTGCGCGCTTCGTCGCGCACCCCAAAATCCGGCCATCGCGAAGGGAGGAAGCGATGGGTACGAGAGTCAAAGGACGCGTCTGCCTCGTGACCGGGGCGGCACAGGGGATCGGCCGCGCCATAGGCGAAGCTCTCCTCGAGGAAGGCGCCCAGGTCTGCTTCGCCGACTTGAACGGCGACAAGGCAGCCGAGGTCGCCGAGCGCGCGAACGCCAATCTGAACGGGAACCGCGGCAACGCAATGTCGGCTTCGGTCGACGTGCGCGACCGCGACCAGGTGCGAGAGATGATCGCGCGGGTCGTCGAGCGGTTCGGACGTCTCGACGTGAAGTTCAACAACGCCGGCGTCAACAAGCCGATGAACTTTCTCGACGTGACCGAGGACAACTGGAACTTCATCATGGGCGTCAATGGTCTGGGCTGCCTGATCGGCATGCAGGAGGCGGCCCGTCAGATGATCGCCCAAGGCCCCGGACAGGACGGTACGGCCGGCAAAATCGTCAACACCGCGTCGATCGCGTCGCGTCAGGGCTTCGACAATGTCGCGCCCTATTGCGCGTCAAAATGGGCCGTCGTCAGCCTGACGCAATCGGCGGCCCGCGACCTGGCAAAGCACAAGATCACCGTCACGGGTTTCGCGCCCGGCGTCGTCGCCACCGAAATGTGGGAGGAGGTCGACCGTGACCTGATGGCGATCGGCGCGTCCCAGCGGCCCGGGCAGGCGATGGAGGAATTCGCGGCTGGAATCTTGAAGGGTCGTGTCGCCAAGCCGATCGACATCACCGGGACAACGACGTTCCTGGCGAGTCCCGACTCCGACTACATGACCGGCCAGATCGTGATGATCGACGGAGGGATGACCTTGGTATGAGCGAAGCGAAAACCGACACCATCGCAAGCCCGGAGCGCCCCGATCCCGGAGCGACCGGCGCTGCACCGCGGACGAAGCGCCGCAACTGGGGGCAACTCCTGGCGAGCCAGGGTATCCTAATCGCCTTTGCCCTGTTCATGATCGGCTTTGGCCTGGCGAACGACCGGTTCCTGACGCCGGAGAACCTTGAAAGCGTCATGCGGTCCTCGGCGATCATCGGCGTGATGGCGCTGGGCGTCACCGTCGTCGTTCTTTCTGGCAACCTCGACCTGTCCGTCGGCTCGATGCTGTCCTTCGGCACGGTCATGGTCGTGAACCTGCACGACCAGATCGGCGCGGCCGGCGCGATGGCCGTGATGATGCTCTGCACCGTAGGATTGGGCGCGATCAACGGTTTGCTGGTGGGCTTTCTCAGGCTCAACTCGCTTATCGTGACGCTGGGGATGCTTTCGGCGATCCAGGGACTGACCTTGATCTACTCGGGCGGCAAGAACGTCGACATCGACCCTTCCACGCAGGACACGACGTGGTTCAGGATCTTCGGCCGCGGCGACATCGCAGGACTGGACATGCCCATCATCATCTTCGGCATCCTCGCGGTCGTCATGCACTGCATCATCGCCTACACGCCCTACGGTCGCAGGATCTACGCGGTGGGTGGCAATCCGACGGCCGCCGTCTTCTCGGGCATCAGGCGTAACCGCGTCGTGTTCTCGGCTTATGTCGTCTCCGGCTTTTGCGTCGGGCTCGCCGCGATCATCCTCGGCAGTCGCGTTATGGGCAGCCAGAACAACGTGGGTCAGGGCTACGAACTGCTGGTGCTCTCGGCCGTGATCCTCGGCGGCACCTCACTTCTGGGTGGCTCGGGTGCGATCTGGAAGACCGTGATCGGCGTGCTGATCCTGGGCTTCATCCAGAACGGGCTCCTGCTGCTCGGCTATCCATTCTTCGCGCAGTGGATCGTGACGTGGATCGTCATCATCCTTGCCGTCTGGCTCGACGTCGCCGGCAAGCGCGGGCGCCTGATGTCACCGATCGCCTGAGGGAGGCAGACATGGCCGATCTTACCGCAACTCCCGCTAAAAGAAGCCTGCCGGCACCGGTGCGCTGGCTCCTGCGCAATCCGATCTGGGTCTTCGTGGTCGTCATCTTCGTGTTCTTCAGTCTGATGAACGAGTTCTTCTTCGACCCGCAGAACTTCAAGAACATCCTCGTGCAGACCTCGACGATCGGGCTGATTGCGCTCGGCATGACGTTGGTCATGGTCAACGGCAACATCGACCTCAGCGTCGGTGCGACGGTGGCGCTGGCGGCGAGCCTGACCGTCGACATCCTGGGATGGCCGATGTTCTCGGCGTGGGGCAACTGGCAGATGCTTCCAGGCGTCGCCGCGGGACTCGCCGCCGGGATCCTTGTCGGCGCGCTGAACGGGTTCGTCGTGTGGAAAACTGGTGTCGATGCGTTCATCGTAACGCTGGGCGCCATGCTCGGCATCCGCGGGCTCGTCTTCGTCTACACCCAAGAGCAGAGCTTCTATGCGATGAACTTCTCCTTTTCGGACTTTGGCGGGTCGAGCCTTCTCGGGGTCCCGACTTTGGCGATCATCTTTCTCGTCTTCACGCTGCTGATCCACATCCTGCTCAGCCGCACCGTCCACGGTGCCAACACCTACGCCGTCGGAGACAATCGCGAGGCGGCGGTGAACGCGGGGATACGCGTCGGATCGCACATGATGATCAACTTCATGATCGTGGGTTTCTTCGCCGCCCTCGCGGGCATCACGCTCGCAACCCAGCTCGGCGCGTCGACGCCGAACATGGGGCGCGACTACGAACTTTGGGTCATCACGGCGGTCGTGCTCGGCGGGACCAAGCTGACGGGCGGATCGGGCAACATCATCGGAACCTTCGGGGGCGTGCTGGCCATCGGCATTCTCAGGAACGGAATGAACCTGATGCAGGTGCCCGCATTCTACGTGCTCGTGATCCTGGGCTCGATCCTGATCGCTGTGCTGTTCCTCGACAAGCAACTGAACCGCAAGGGTGAAGAGGAGCTTCGGCTATGAGCCCCGCGACAAGCGAAACCCCCGTCCTCAAGCTGGAGGGCATCGTCAAGACGTTTCCCGGCGTGCGCGCGCTTGACGGCGTCGACTTCGACGTCCGCCCCGGCGAGGTTCACGCCCTGATGGGCGAGAATGGTGCCGGAAAGTCGACGCTGATGAAGACGCTGGCGGGAATGCATCAGCCCGACGAGGGCCGCATCATCATCGACGGCAAGACCGTCGAGATCGCCAACCCCATCGAGGCCAAGGAGAACGGCATCATCCTGATCCACCAGGAACTCAGTCTCGCCGAGGAGATGACGGTGGCAGAGAACGTGTTCTTGGGCGAACTGCCGCGCGGCCGCTTCGGCTTTGTCGATCGGCATGCGCTCAATGATCGCGTGGGCATGATCCTCAAGAAGCTAAACTGCGACTTCGGCCCGCGGACGAGGGTCGGCACGCTATCGATCGCCAAGAAGCAGATGTGCGAGATTGCCCGCGCGCTGACGCACCACGCCAAGGTCGTGGTCTTCGACGAGCCGACGGCCTCCCTCACCGATGCCGAGAAGGTGGTGCTCTTCGACGTGATAGACGATCTGACCAAGGGCGGCGTTGGGATCGTCTACATCTCGCACCGGATGGAGGAGATCTTCCGCATCTCCGACCGCATCTCGATCCTCCGCGACGGGTCCTATCGCGGCACGCTCGAGACGCGAGAGACGAACGAGGACGAGATCACGCAGTTGATGATCGGCCGATCGCTCGATCTCTCCCGCAATCACGAGCACTACACCGACGGCGATGTGAAGCTCGCCGTCGAGGGGCTGTCGTGCGGGCGGCTGTTCCAGGACGTTTCCTTCTACGTTCGCGCCGGCGAAGTGGTGGGTTTCTATGGCCTCGTCGGCGCCGGACGGACCGAGATCGCCGAGACGCTGTTCGGCCTGCGCCGCCCGACAGCCGGGAGGATCATGATCGATGGCGAGCCGGTTGAGATTCACTCTCCCGCCGAGGCGATCGAGAAGGGCATCAGCCTGGTCCCGGAGTCGCGCAAGGAGCAGGGCCTGATCCTCGGCATGAATTGCCGCGACAACATCACCTTGCCACAGATCGACGCGCTGACGACGGGCCCGTTCACGAACGGCAGCGCCGAGAACGAGATCTACGACCGCTACCACCAGCGGCTTGAGATCAAGGCACCGTCATGGCGCTCGATGGTCAAGAACCTCTCGGGTGGTAACCAGCAGAAGATCGTCATCGGCAAGTGGCTGGCGATGAATCCGAAAATCCTGATCGTCGACGAGCCGACGCGCGGCATCGACGTCGGCTCCAAGGCCGAGATCCACAACCTGATCCGCGAGTTGGCGCGCCAGGGATACGCCGTCCTCGTCATTTCATCGGAGATGCCCGAAGTCCTGCACGTCGCGGACCGGATCGTCGCCATGTACAGCGGCCGCGTCACGCGAGAGTTCCTGTCCGACGACGTCACCGAGGACTCGCTCGTCCAGGCGATCTCGGGGATCGGCGAGACCCGCGCCGCATGAGGGTCGGCTTTGCCGGTCTCGGCCGGATGGGGCAGCCAATGGCCGCCAATATCGCCGCGGCCGGACACCACCTGACGGTATGGACCCGTGACCGCGACAAGGCCGGAACTGTCGCAGCCGCAATCGGCGCCGAGCGGGCGGAGAGCCCACGTGACCTGGCAGAGGGCGTGGAGGTCGTCATCTCGATGCTGGCCGACGACGCTGCGTCCGAGGCCGTGCATCTGGGTGAGGATGGGGTGTTTGCCGCCTCGACCGGGGCGCGGTACGTCATCCTGATGGGAACTCACTCCCCGCAGCACGTCGCGCGACTGGTCGCGACAGCGGGTTCGCGCGAGGTGATCGACGCTCCGGTGTCGGGCGCAACCCAGGCGGCTGCGGACGCGGCGCTTCTCATCATGGCGGGCGCGGATGATACGACGCTTGCCCCTGTGCGCCCGGTCCTCGAAACGATGGGCAAGGCCGTCGTCGCGCTGGGCGCCGCCGGGCATGGCGCGGTGATGAAGCTTGCCGTGAACGCGCTAATCCACGGGATGAACCAGACGCTGGCCGAGGCGATCAATGTTGCGGAAAACGCCGGCATTCCGCCCGAGACGGCGATGGACGTGGTCGAGGCCTCGGCTGCAGGCGCGCCGATGTTCGCCTACAGGCGGCCGCTCTACCTCGACGACCGGTCTCACGATGTGACCTTCACCGTGGCGCTCGCCGAGAAGGACATGCGGCTCTTCGCCGATCTGGCTCGCGCCCACGGTGCGGCCGTGCCGCAGTCAGAGCTCACTTGCGCGCTCCTGGCGGAGGCCGCCGCGGCCGGTCTCGCCGAGGCCGACATGGCCGCAATGGTTCGGTACATGAGGGGAAAGACATGAAGGCAGCGCTGTTCGTCGGCGGATGGGAGGGGCACGCGCCCACGGACTTTGCCGACTGGTGCCGAGGCGAGTTGGAGGCGGAAGGCGTGGAGGTCGTCCAGCATGACAGCCTTGCATCGCTCGAGCAGCCGCAAGGCATGGCGGACGTCGACCTGATCGTCCCGATCTGGTCTTCGGCGCGATCCGCGCACCAGCCCGAGTTCGGCAACATGACGAAGGCGCAGGAGGATGGGCTTCTGGCGCTCATCGCGTCCGGCGTCGGGATTGCCGGATGGCACGGCCACATGGGTGATGCCTTCCGCGACCGGCCGAGCTACCACTTCCTGATCGGCGGCCAATTCGTTGCTCACCCGCCCGGCTGGCCTGACAACCCAGTGCCGTCGGACGATTTCGTCGATTACGACGTAACGATAACGGCGCCGGAACACGAGATCGTCTCCGGGATCGACAGCTTCCGCCTCCATTCGGAGCAGTACTACATGCTCGTCGACCCTTCGAACGAAGTGCTCGCGACGACGACCTTCTCTGGTGAGCACCTTTGGTGGATCGAGGGCGCGACGATCCCCGTCGTCTGGACCCGCCGCTGGGACCGTGGTCGGGTCTTCTACTGCTCGATCGGCCACACCGTGGACGATCTGAGGGTACCGCAAGTGACCGAGATCATTCGGCGGGGCATGCTGTGGGCCTCTCGTACCTCCGCGAGCCACCGATCCTGATCGCAGGGGCAACCTGCCGAGCTGCAGCCTTGCGTCCAAGTCCGGACATTCGGGAGGAACCCGAACGGTGGGGGCCTCCTTCTTCCTTCGCTAGATGGAGATGCTGAACGTCCGCTTTCGGGCATCTCTAGGCGACCTTGGCCGCCGTTGCACGAAGGCTTCTGTGGTGTGGCCGTGAGACCCATCCATCAAGCGGGCGTGTTTGCGTCACTGATCGGGACGAGACCGGGTAAGTCGCCTCCGTTTCCCCAAAGCCTGCCAGAGGGAGAGGGCGAGGAGCGCCCCCGTTGCGATGACGAAGCCGGCGGCGATCGGGCGCTCGAGGAACACCATGGGGTCGCCGCGCGAGATGAGGAGGGCTCGCCGCAGGTTGGTCTCGATCAAGGGGCCCAGAACGAATCCCAGGAGCAACAGCGCGGGGTTGAACGCCGCAAGCGCCAGCAGGTAGCCGAGGAGCCCGATGGCGGCGACCGCGACGATGTCGTAGGTCAGCCCGCGAACAGAGTAGACGCCGAGGCAGACGAAGATCAGGATCGCCGGGTAGAGCCAGCGGAACGGGATGCGCAGCATCGCCACCCAGATCCCGATCAGCGGCAGGTTGAGGATCAGGAGAAGCAGGTTGCCGATCCCGAAGCTCGCGACCAGCCCCCAGAACATCTCCGGCCGCGCATCGAGCATCAGCGGCCCTGGCTGGATGCCGTGGATCACCAGCGCCCCCAGCATCAGCGCCATGATCGGGTCGCCGGGGATGCCAAGCGTCAGCGTCGGGACGAAAGCGGTGATCGCGGCGGAATTGTTCGCCGCCTCCGGTCCCGCCACCCCCTCGATCGCGCCGTGGCCAAAGCGCTCCGGCCGCCGCGACACCCGCCGCTCCATTGCGTAGCTGAGGAACGACGACAGCGTCGAGCCAGTGCCGGGCAGCGCACCGAAGAAGCTGCCGAGCGCGCTGCCGCGGAGTGTGGGCCAGACCATGCGGCGAAGGTCGTCGCGGCCCGGCATCATGCGGCGGAGACCGATGCGCTCAGCGACGCCTTGCCGGTCGGGATCGCGAACGTTGCCAATGACCTCTGCGACGCCGAAGAGGCCCATCGCGAGCGCCACGAGGTTGATCCCGTCGAGCAGCTCCGTCTGCCCGAAGGTAAAGCGCTGTACTCCGGAGTTCACGTCGGTCCCGACGCAGCCGAGCAGCAGACCAAGCGTCACCATCGCGAAGCCCTTGGCCGGCCTTGCCGTCCCGATCGTCGAGGCGGCAACCAGGCCGAGGATCATCATCGCCGCATAGTCCGCCGCGCCGAAGGCGGTGGCAGCGCGCGACAGCCAGCCCGCCAGCATCACCAGCACGACAATGCCGATGACGGAGCCGGCAAACGATGAGGCCATCGCCGCGAAGAGCGCCACCCCAGCCCGTCCGTCGCGCGCCATCGGATAGCCGTCAAGCGCGGTAACCGCCGATTGCGGCGTGCCCGGAAGCCGCATCAGGATCGAGGCGACCGCACCGCCGTACTGCGCACCGTAGTAGACGCCCGCGAGCATGATCAGCGCCGCCTCGGCAGTGATGTAGTAGGTCACCGGCAGCAACAGCGAGATCGCCGCCATTGCGCCGATCCCCGGCAGAACGCCCACGAAGGTGCCGAGGACGACGCCTAGCAGACAGTAGACCAGCACCCCCGGCTGAAGCGCGAAGCCGAGGCCGTAGAGCAGCCCCTCCCAGGTGGTCACGGCAGGCGCGGCCAGAGAGGCAGCGTCATTCGCAATCCGTAGCTGAAAACATGCACCGTCAGACCCGAGATCGACGCAGCGAGAACGAACCGCCACGACCACCCGGCCTGCGGCGCCGGCAGTGACGCGACCAGCACAGCGGCCGCCGTTGCGCCCACCAGGCCGAGACGGGAGAGGCAGAAGCCGAAGACGAGGATCGACGCCAGCACCGCCACCGCAGCCTGCGGATGAACCGGCACCGGCGCGCAGGCCCGGGGCCAAGCCGGGAGCGCCACGATCAGTCCCAGCGCCGCGAGCGCCGCGCCGAGGATCGCGGGAAAGAAACCGGGCCCCATCTGCCGCGGTGTGCCGAGGTCGTAGTGCGCGAGCGACCAGCCCGAAGCGCACACGCCGAGGGCGGCCAGCGCGAGCCCGCCGCAGATGTCGGGCCAGTCGCGTCGCATCGCGTCGGCTACTGCGTCGCCTGAACCTGGTCGATCACCGCACCCCACATTTCCGTATCCGCCGCGATCCGCTCCTCGAGGTCCGCAGGACTGCCCGGCGCCGCCTGCCACCCGATGGCGAGCAGCTTCTCCTGAACCTCGGGGTCCGCGAGGATGTCGTTGATTTCGCCATTCAGCCGGTCGATCACCTCTGGTTCAGTGCCCGCAGGCGCGATGAAGGCGTTCCAGAGCTCGGCCCGGAAGTCGTCTGGCAGGCCTGCCTGACCTGCGATCACCGGCACATCGGGCGCCTGCGCGAAGGGCTCGGCCGACGTGATGCCCAGCATCCGCATATTGCCCGCCTCAACGTGGGGCAGCGCGGCGGAAGGCGCCATGAAGCCCGCATCGATCTCGCCGCCAATGATCGAGGTCGTCACCTCGGCGTAGCTGGTGAAGGGGATGTGCAGCATGCTGACGCCGGCTTCGTTGGCGAAAAGTTCGGCCGTCAGGTGGGCGCCCGATCCTTGGCCGACCGAGCCATAGGCCAGCGCCTCGGGCTCCGCTCCGGCCGCTTCGACGAAGGCCTGCAGATCGTCGATGCCGGACTTGGTCGAGACGGCCAGCACCAGCGGCGACGTGGCGATCAACGTCACCGGCTCGATGTCGGCGGCGACGTCGAAGCCAGTGTCTTCCATCAGCCGCTGCGCGGTCGTCAGCGGACCGTTGATCGTGGTGCCGAACGTGTGGCCGTCGCCGGCAGCGGCGAGCATCTGCTGCACCCCGATCACACCACCCGCGCCGGGTTTGTTCTCGACCACGACCGGCTGGCCCAGACGCTGCGCCAATGGCTCCGTGATGATCCGGGCCAGCACGTCTGGCGAAGACCCAGCGGGAAAACCGACAAAGAAGTGCACAGGCCCGGACGGCCACGCGTCCTGCGCATTGGCGGGAACGGCGGCAGCGACCGCACAGGCAAGTAAGGCGCGCTTGAGGTGCATCGACACGTAAATCTCCTCCTCAGTTGGTTTTCGCCACAGGACACGACGAGGTCCGCGATATCAATCGGGCTTCGGGCAAACTGTGAAATGCATCCCTAGGCGAGCGAACTACCGCGCCACAGGACCTGCGGTGACACCTGCATTCCCAGCCCGAGCTGCCGAGACACCGCAGTTCGTCCAGGCGTTCGCGGCGCAATCGGGGCTGCAAGCCGCGGTCTCTAAGATGCAGCTATACGGCCGATCAATTGCCACGCTCGATGCTTGACACAGAGCGCTCGCAGCAAGGAGTCCGCCATGTCGCGGGAGAAGGATCGCACATGCCTGTGCGCGGCGCGCCATCCGCCGCGGGCTCAGCCCTCGGCGCGAACCTCGTCGACGATTTGCAACATCTGGTCTATCGGCAGGTAGCCGCGCAGCATCTGGTCGCCGACAACGAAAGTGGGCGTACCGCTGATCCCCATCGACTGGGCGAGGGCGCGGTTCGCGTTGATTTCCGCGGTCACCTCCGCCGCGTTCATCGCCGCAAGGATTGCGCCGGTGTCGAGCTCCAGATCGCTCGCGATCCGCTCGAGCGCCGGCTCGGCAACATCCGACCGGAGCGTCATGAGCGCGTCGTGCACGTCCTTGTACGCTTCGTCGCCCACGACGTTTCGGGTGGCGATGGCGAAGCGGGACGCGAGCTCCGACTGCTCCCCCAGTATCGGGAACTCCTTGACGACGTATCGAATATCGCCATCGGTCTCGACAAGGTCGTTCACCTCGGGATGTGCGCGGCGGCAGTAGCCGCATCGGTAATCGAGAAACTCGACCATCGTGACGTCGCCATCGGGATTGCCGCCGACCCAGGACGTGCCGTCGTTGAAGAGCGCGTCGGCATGCGCCGCAACGAGGTCGACGTCCGACTGCGCCTGAGCCTCCGCCTGCCGCTGTTCGAGAACTCCGATTGCCTCCATCAGCACCTCGGGGTTCTCGATGAGATAGTCTCGGACCTCTTGCCGGAATGCCGCGCGCTCCTGTTCCGACATGTCGATGACGTCGGCTGCGGCAGGCCCAGAGAGCAGGGCGGCAGCGAGAAGCGTGAGACGAAGCATGACGGTCTCCAAAAGTCGATTCTTGCTGGAACACTTGCCGTCGCGCCGGTGCCGAAGCAAGCGAAACACGCGTGCCATCACGCGGCGTTGACATCGCCGCGCACGCGTGACAGCGCCCGACGGATGAAGCTCTCGCAGCGCTCTGCCGTCGATTCATTCATCGTCATGGACGTGCTGGACGCAGCCCAGCGGCTGGAGGAAGCGGGACGGCGGATCATCCATATGGAGATCGGGCAGCCGGGCACCCCGGCGCCCGCTGGCGCGCGCGAGGCGCTGGCGAAGGAGTTGCAGGCCCGGCCGCTTGGCTACACCGGCGCACTGGGGCTGCCGGCGCTGAGGGCGCGGATCGCAAGGCTCTATGCGGATTGGTATGGCCTCGACCTCGACCCGGCACGGGTCATCGTGACGACGGGCTCTTCGGCGGGCTTCATCCTCGCCTTCACCGCGCTTTTCGAGGCTGGGGAGCGGGTGGCGCTGGGCGCGCCGGGCTATCCGTCCTACCGCCAGGCGCTGCGCGCCCTGTCGCTCGAACCGGTCGACATCGAGACATCCGCGCAGAACAGGCTTCAACCGGTGCCGGACGATCTTCCGGCCGAGATCGCCGGGTTGATCGTCGCCTCGCCTGGCAATCCCACGGGAACCGTCCTGGATCGAGGCGCGCTCGCAGCTTTGGCTGCTGCCGTCGCGGAGCGGGGCGCAGCCCTGGTGAGCGACGAAATCTATCACGGCCTCGAGTACGACACGCGGGCCATCAGCATGCTTGAGGTGACGGACGACGTGTACGTCGTCAATTCCTTCAGCAAGTACTTTTCCATGACCGGTTGGCGCGTCGGCTGGCTCGTCGTGCCCGAGAGGCATGTTCGCACGGTGGAGCGCCTGCAGCAGAGCCTCTTCATCTGTCCGCCGCACGTCAGCCAGGTCGCCGCACTCGCCGCGCTCGATTGCGAGGAGGAACTGCAGGCCAACAAGGCGGTCTATGCCGAGAACCGCCGGCTGATGCTGGAGGGCCTGCCGCGTGCCGGAATCGAGCGGTTTGCGCCGCCTGACGGCGCATTCTACGTCTACGCGGACATCTCGCACCTGACCGACGACAGTCTTGGCTTCGCACGAAGGCTGCTGGAGGAGGCAGGCGTCGCCACGGCACCCGGTATCGATTTCGATCCGCGGCGCGGCCGTGGAACTTTGCGCCTCTCCTACGCTGGCGCGACAGACGACGTCGCCGAGGGGCTGGAGCGGCTGGCGGCTTTCATTCGAACGCTGTGAAGCTGGCGAGCCAAATTGTATGGCGGTCGCACTCGATGTCCTCCGGCCGATATTCGAGGACGTCAAAGCCGTTCTGCGCGAGCAGCTGGCGATACTCGCTCGGCGACAGGCTTGAGTGATAGACGGGCTCTCCTTCGACGGAGCCAATCGCCTCGCCGGCCGATGGACCAGACGTGAACATGAGCGCGGCGCCGTGCTCTGCGTGTGCGGCGAACACGGGGAACATCGCGCGTTGATCGTCGGGTGCGAGGTGAAAGAAGCTGTCCCAGGCGAGTAGCCCGTGAAACCGGCGGCCGAGAAAAAGCGGTCTCATGTCGGCATGCAGCGCCTCGTGACCTGGCAGGTTGCGACGGAAAAGCGAGACCATGGTCGCTGCGCCATCGACCCCCGTAATGCATGCGCCGCAGCGTGCCAGGTAGGTCGCGAGCGGCTCTCCCGATCCGCACCCGAGGTCGAGCACCGAATGTCCAGGCATGGCGGCCCGGAACCGGTCGAGAGCGGCTCTCTCGAAGAGGCTCCTCGTCCGCCTCGCCGCCCAGGCGGCGCCGACACGTTCATAGGTTGGCAAGATGTCCTCGGGGCCCATGGGCATGACCTGGCATCTCGGTCGCTCTTCACCCACCTGTGAGAGTGACGCGGCGAAGGAACGCTCATCGGTTTTTGACCGGGGCGCGCACGGCCCCTATAGGAAGACGTCAGGCGACCCGAGGCAAGCGCACGTGATCCGGTTCATACTCTCCTTTTTCGGCGGCATCTTCAGCTGGATCACCATCGGCATCGTGATGACGGCGCTTAGCATCGGGGCCATCTTCTGGATGTATGGTCGCGACCTGCCCAACACCGACCAGCTCGCCAGCTACGCGCCGCCGACGATCAGTCGGATCTACGACCGTGACGGCCGAATACTGGACGAGTTCGCCAAGGAGCGGCGGCTCTTCGTTCCCGCGCCGGAGATACCCGACCTGATCAAGCAGGCATTCGTGTCGGCTGAGGACAAGAACTTCTACATGCACCGCGGCTACGATCCACGTGGTATTGCCGCCGCGGCTTTCGAGGCGGTTGAGAGCCGCGGCGAGACCGTCCGTGGCGCATCGACGATCACCCAGCAGGTGATGAAGAACTTCCTTCTGTCGTCGGACCGTTCTGCTGAGCGCAAGGTGAAGGAACTCATTCTCGCCGCCCGCGTGGAGGAGGCGCTGTCAAAAGACGATATCCTCGAGCTCTACCTCAACGAGATCTACCTCGGTCAAAATTCCTACGGGGTGGCGGCAGCTGCGCAAACCTACTTCAACAAGCCCCTTTCGGAGGTCTCTTTGCCGGAAGCGGCCTACCTTGCCGCTCTGCCGCAGCGGCCCGCTTCGCTGCACCCTGTGCGCGACAAGGAGGCGGCAATCGGCCGGCGCAACTTCGTACTGCGCGAAATGTACGAGAACGGATACATCGACCGCGCAGCCTACGACCAGGCGAGGGTTTCGCCGCTTCTGACGGTGCAGAACGACGATCTCGACAGCTATCGGGCAGGCATGCCCTTTCGCGGCTACTTCACCGACGAGATCCGTCGCCAGCTCAGCCGCGACTTTGGCGAAGAGGAATTCTTTGGCGGCGGCCTTACGATCCGGGCGACCGTCGATCCCGAGTTGCAGGAGGAGGCCGAGGCGGCGCTGCGCGCGGGACTGGAGAAGTATGACCGTGCGCGGGGACGGTGGCGCGGGACCGGCAAGTCGATACCGCCCGAGGAGCTGGGCAATTGGCGCCAGGCCATCGGCAGCGTCGATGTCGCACGCGATATCGAGGGCTGGGAGGTCGCTGTCGTCCTCGACGTGCAGGCCGAGCAGGCCCGCATCGGCGTCGAAGGTGTCGAGGGCGAGCAAGCAATTCCGCGCTCTGACACGAACTGGGTCAGCGAGGCGATGGCCGACATGCTGGATCCGGGCGACGTCATTCATGTCGCTCCAACCGACGAGGGCTGGTCGCTGCGCCAGGTGCCAGAGGTCGAGGGCGCCTTCGTGGCGATGGACGTCGAGACGGGGCGTGTCCTCGCCATGCAGGGCGGGTTCAGCTATCAGCACTCGGTCTTCAATCGCGCGACGCAGGCAACCCGGCAGCCGGGCTCGTCGTTCAAGCCATTCGTCTACGCCGCGGCGCTCGATAGCGGCTTCACGCCGGCGACGATCATCGTCGACGCGCCGATCGAGGTGCAGACGGCGACAGGGGTCTGGCGGCCTGAGAATGCGTCGAACAGGTTCTACGGGCCGGCGCCGCTCAGGACCGGGATCGAGCAGTCGCGGAACCTGATGACCGTCCGCCTGGCGCAGGAGGTCGGGATGGAGACCGTGGGTCGCTACGCCGAGCGGTTCGGCGTCTACGACCGGATGGGTCCGTATCTCGCCAACGCGCTGGGGTCGGAAGAGACCACGGTCTACAAGATGGTCGCGGCCTACGCCATGTTCGCCAACGGCGGCGAGCGCGTGGAGCCGACCCTTGTTGACCGCGTTCAGGACCGCTGGGGCAACACGATCTACCGCCACGACAAGCGCGAGTGCGTCGACTGCGAAGCTGCTTCGCTGCCACCGGGAAAGGCGCCGGCGATAAGGTCGAACCGGGAGCAGGTGATGGACCCGGTGACGGCCTACCAGCTGACGTCGATGCTGCAGGGCGTGGTGCAGCGGGGCACGGCGTCCGGCGCGGTGAACCTGCCGGTGCCGACGGCGGGCAAGACCGGCACCACGAACGACGCCAAGGACGTCTGGTTCATCGGCTTCACCTCGAACATCGTCGCCGGCTGCTACATCGGCTTCGATCAGCCGCGGAGCCTGGGCAACAGCGCCTATGGCTCGACGCTCTGCGCGCCGGTCTTCCAGTCCTTCATGGAGACGGCGGTCGAGAAGTACGGCGGCAGCGAGTTCGAGGTGCCGCCGGGGGGCCATTTCATCAAGATCGACCGCTTCACGGGTGCCAGGCTGCCGGACAGTGCAAGCGGTCCGAACGTGGTGGCCGAATTCTTCCGTGACGGAGCCGATCCGCTCTTCGGGATTGCCTTCGACGGTGGTTTCGCAATGGCGTCTGATCTGCCGCTTTTCGCGCCTGGCGAGACGGAGGGTCAGACGGTCACGACATCGACCGGAGAGCAGACGCGCATCCCGGGCCGGGCGAGTTTTGGCACGCTCAGTTCCGGAGGGCTGTACTAGGCCTCTGCCCTCCGAGTTCGGTCGCCCGCGTCGCCAACGCGACAACGTCCTGCCCTTGTCGGCCTTGGGGGGCATTGTTATCACCGCTGCCTGACGAAGATCCGGGGTACCTGATGCGCGCCGAGACGCAGAACCACGTTGAGGCTATCGAGAAGTCGCTCGCTCTTCTCCGCCAGCGGATGGGGTGGGAGACCGCTCGCCACCGGATGGAGGAGTTCGACGCCATGGTCGAGGATCCCGCCCTGTGGAACGATCCGGACAAGGCGCAGAAGCTGATGCGCGACCGCCAGGCGCTGGTGGATGCGATCTCCCGCTACGAGGGGTTCGCCCAGGAGCTCAAGGACAACGTGGAGCTGATCGAGCTCGGAGAGATGGAGGACGACACCGAGGTCGTTCGCGAGGCCGAGACGGCGCTCCGCGGCCTGGTCGACCGAACCGCCGCGGCGGAAATCGAAGCACTTCTCGACGGCGAAGCAGACGCCAATGACACCTTTCTGGAGATCAACGCCGGGGCAGGGGGCACCGAGAGCTGCGATTGGGCGGCCATGCTGGCGCGCATGTACGTCCGTTGGGCGGAGCAGCACGGCTACAAGGTGGAACTGATCTCCGAGAGCGCGGGAGAAGAGGCTGGGATCAAGTCGGCCGCCTACAAGATCCTCGGCCACAATGCCTATGGCTGGCTGAAGTCGGAATTGGGCGTGCACCGGCTGGTGCGGATCTCGCCCTACGACAGCGCCGCGCGGCGGCACACCTCATTCTGCTCGGTCTGGGTCTATCCCGTGGTCGACGAGAATATCGAGATCGACGTGCCGCAGAACGAGATCCGGATCGACACCTACCGTTCTTCGGGTGCGGGAGGACAGCACGTCAATACGACGGACTCAGCGGTACGCATCACGCACATCCCGACTGGGATCGTCGTGACCTCGTCCGAGAAATCGCAGCATCAGAATCGCGCCAATGCGATGGCGGCGCTGAAGGCGCGCCTCTATCAGATGGAGCTCGAGCGGCGCACGGCTTCGATCCAGGAAGCGCACGAGGCCAAGGGCGACGCCGGATGGGGCAACCAGATCCGAAGCTACGTCCTGCAGCCCTATCAGATGGTCAAGGACTTGCGCACGAGCGTGGAGACATCGGACACTGCGGGCGTTCTTGACGGCGACCTCGACCGCTTCATGGCCGCTACGCTGGCGATGGACGTGGCCGGCAAGAGCCGCGCGGAAGCCCGCGTCAGCGACTGAGACTTGACCGTACGGCTACCTTTCTGCCTGATTGGTGGAAAAGGAGGGAGTCATGGCGACCGTGCAGGCATCCGCACCGCAATCCACCGCCCGCAGCGCCGACCTGTCGCCGGAGGACATCACGACTGTGTTGCGAAAGGGGCTCGACGACTTCCGGCGTGCGCCCCTTCTCGGTCTCGTGTTTGCGGGGTTCTACGTCGCTATCGGTATCGCACTGGTGTGGTCGACCGTCGCCACCGGGCAGACCTTCTATGCGATCGTTATCACGATGGGCTTTCCGCTGATCGCACCATTCGCGGCAGTGGGTTTCTACGAAACGAGTAGACGACTTGAGAGTGGCGAACCGCTCGATTGGAGCGTGATCTTTGGTGTCGTCTGGGCTCAACGAGGCCGGCAACTCCCTTGGCTTGGCGCGCTCGCGATCGTGCTGTTCCTCATCTACCTCATCATCGCCCACGTGATCTTTGCGGTAATCCTGGGGCCGAGCGCGATGTTCAATCTCGGATCATCGCTGGATCTGATCCTTACACCGCGCGGTCTGGTGATGGTCTTTCTTGAAGTGCTGGTCGGCGCCGTTTTCGCCTTTGCCGTCTTTGCGGCCTGCGTGGTGAGCCTGCCGATGCTGCTCGACCGCGAAATCGACTTCGTCACCGCGATGATGCTGAGCTTTCGATGCGTCGCTGAGAATCCCATGACGATGATGTTCTGGGCCATCGCTGTCGTCGTGTTGCTCACGGTCGGGATGATCCCGGTCTTCCTTGGGCTTTTTGTCGTGCTCCCAGTTCTTGGGCATGCCACATGGCATCTCTATCGGCGGGTGCTGCCAACCTGAGAGTTCGATCGGCGCTGTGGCGAGACTTCATGCTGCAACAGCTGCATACCTAAGCGCTGAGCATGATATCTGACCCATCACGGCACCAAGAGATTCTTGGGAGCCTGGGCGGAACCGATCGTCCCGCGGACAGTGTTCCAGTGCCGCCGTCCGCGGCGGCGCCTACCTCACCGCCGCGATGATTGGCCGATCGCCAGCGTGTGGCGGTGGAGCAGCCATTCTGCGCACGGCTGCCTTTGGCGTCGCATATAGAGTTGAGGCTCAGAGCAGGTCGCGCACCCGTTGTGCAACCGCCTGCGGGGTGATGCCGAAGTGCTCGTACAAGTCCTCGGCCTTGCCCGATGCGCCGAACCCGTCCATCCCGACAAAGCCCGCCTTTGCCTCGCGCCCGCGTTCACCCATCAGCCAGCGATCCCAGCCTTGGCGTACCCCCGCCTCGACGGCGACGCGAACGGGGCCAGAGGGGAGAACGCGTCGACGCACGCTCTCGTCCTGCGCCGCGAAGAGTTCCATGCAGGGCATCGAGACGACACGGGTACCGATGCCCTCGGCCTGCAGCATCTCGCGGGCGCTCATGGCGATCTCGACCTCCGAGCCCGTCGCCATCAAGAGCGCCTGCCGCCGTCCTTCGGCCTCGGCAAGAACATAGCCACCCTGGGCGGTCATGTTCTTGTTCCGATGATCCAGCCGCACCGTCGGTAGCCCCTGGCGCGACAGGGCGATGATTGACGGTGTGTCCCTGGTTGTCAGCGCAAGTTCCCAGGCCTCGGCCGTCTCCACGAGGTCGGCGGGACGGAAGGTCCACAGGTTCGGCGTTGCACGCGAAATCGCGAGGTGCTCGACCGGCTGGTGCGTCGGTCCATCCTCGCCAAGGCCGATCGAGTCGTGCGTCATCACGTAGACCACCGGCGCACCCATCAGCGCGGACAGGCGTATCGCGCCTCGTGCATAGTCGGTGAAGCAGAGGAACGTGCCCCCGTAGGGTCGGATGCCGCCATGCAGGGCGAGTCCGTTCATCGCGGCGGCCATACCGTGCTCGCGGATGCCGTAATGCACGTAGCGGCCCTTGCGATCCTCCGGCGTGAACTTGCCGAGGTCCGCCGTCAGGGTGTTGTTCGATCCGGTCAGGTCAGCGGATCCCCCGAGCGTCTCGGGCATGACCGGATTGACGACCTCCAGCACCATCTCGGAGGCCTTGCGGGTCGCGACCTTCGGCCGGTTCTCCGACGCCTGCTTCTTGAGAGCGCGAATCGTTGCCGAGAGCCGCTTGGGCGGATCGCCTGCGAGGATGCGGTTGATCTCGCGCCGCCGGCTGTCGGAGAGCGCGTCGAACCGCTCTTCCCACGCTTGGCGGTCCTCACCCCCGCGGGCGCCGACCTGCTTCCACCACGCACCAATGTCGGACGGGATCTCGAACGGTCCGGAGGTCCAGCCATAGGCGTCGCGGACGGCAGCGATCTCGTCGTCGCCCAATGGCGAACCATGTGCTTTTGCAGTGTCCTGCTTCGTAGGTGCGCCCCAGCCGATGATCGTCTTGCAGGCGATCATCGTCGGCCGGCCGGATCCCTTGGCGTCCGTGATCGCGGCGTCGATGGCCTCGGGGTCGTTGCCGTCGATCTCGATCACGTGCCAACCGGCGGCACGAAAGCGCTCCGGCTGGTTGGTCGTGTCAGACAGGCTGATCCGCCCGTCGATCGAAATGTCGTTGTCGTCCCACAGAACGATCAGCTTCGACAGTTTCTGCATGCCGGCGAGGCCGATCGCCTCATGGCTGATCCCCTCCATCAGGCAGCCATCACCGGCGAGGACGTAGGTATGGTGGTCGAACACCTTCTTGCCAAACCTCGCTCTCAGCGCCTCCTCGGCCATCGCGAAGCCGACCGCATTGGCGAGGCCCTGGCCGAGAGGGCCTGTCGTCGTCTCGATGCCCTTTGCATGGCCGTATTCGGGATGTCCCGCGGTCTTCGACCCGACGGTGCGAAAATTCTTCAGGTCGTCGAGCGTCATGTCGGCGTAGCCTGTCAGGTGCAGGAGACCGTAGAGCAGCATCGAGCCGTGGCCCGTCGACAGGATGAACCGGTCGCGGTCGGGCCAGTCCGGCGCGCTGGAGTCGAACTTCATGTGGCGCGAGAAGAGCACGGTCGCGACGTCGGCCATGCCCATCGGCATTCCCGGATGTCCCGAGTTCGCCTTCTCGACGGCGTCCATCGCCAGCACGCGGAGCGCCGCGGCTCGCTGGAAATGATCGGGATGGCGCTCTCTCAGTTCGGCGATTTCCACTGGCAGCATCCTCTGGCTCCGGATCGTCCGGCTTGTAACAGCCGAGGGCCCGAGTTCAAGCATGCGAGGGGCTGCATCCCGCGGCGGGATCGGTAATGTGCGCGGAGCGATTCAAGCTCAAGGGGGCGCCGATGGGTGAGTATGCGAATATCGAGGCGAGGCTCGCGCAGGCGCTCCGGCGCGCGGCACAGGCTGCCGAGCGGCTGGACGGCCCCGACGAGACGGTCATCGCCTCGCTCCAGGCGGAACTCAGCGCGGAGCGGGAGGCGACAGCGCAGCTCGAGGCCCGGATCAAGCAGATGGCCGGTGAGAGCGAAGCCGCAAACGGCGCACGCGAGAAGCTCGAAGCTGCCCGTGCGCGGGCCGAGGAGGAGACTGCGGCAGCGAAGGCCGAGAGCGAGCGCTTGGAAGCCGCGCTGGCCGAGCAGTCGGTGCTCCTCGAGCGGCTGCAGAAGACGTCGGCCGAGGTGACGGCGACGATGAAGGTGCTGCGCGAGGCCCAAACCGCCGACCTCGTCGATGCACATCTGATCGACCGGGCGATGAAGAAGGAGCTCGACGCATTGCACGCGGCGCGCGAAAGCGAGCGCGCCGAAATGGAAGCGATCGTCTCCGCGCTGGCGCCGCTGATGGAGGAAACTCAGAATGCCTAACCTGACAATCGCGATCGGCGGCCGGGAATTCGAGGTAGCCTGCCAGCAGGGTGAGGAGCACTTTCTGAAGTCGGCGGCGCAGATGCTGGATGCCGAGGCGGCAGTTCTCGTTGATCAGATCGGCCGGATGCCCGAGGGTCGGATGCTCCTGATGGCTGGGCTGATGCTGGCCGACAAGACCGCCGGCGTGCAGGATCAGCTTGCCAAGACCGCGAAACAACTCAAGCAGATGCAGGCGGAGATCGACGCGTTGAAGGCCGAGCGGGCGGAGATCGACTTGGGGAGTCTGGCGACGCTGGCCCACGAGGCAGAAGCTCTCGCGGACAAGCTGGAAGCCGCGACCTAGTGGGAGGACTGCCCCGAGGAGCTGCGCTGCGCTGGCCGCTCGACCGGCGCATCGTTTTTAGCCGGGTGCCCTCGTCTCAGGCGTTGGCTTCGCGGATCTTGTCCGCGGCGGCCTTGTCGTAGGCGACGCCCTTCTGGTCGAAGAGCTGGTCCAGTTCGCCCGACAGCGTCATCTCCGTGATGATGTCGCATCCGCCCACGAACTCGCCCTTGACGTAGAGCTGCGGAATCGTCGGCCAATCGGAGTATTCCTTGATACCCTGCCGAATGTCCTCGTCGGCGAGCACGTTCACGTCGCGGAAATCCACGCCCATGAAGTTCAGCACGCCGGCAACCCGTGAGGAGAAGCCGCATTGCGGCATTTCCTTCGTGCCCTTCATGAAAAGGACAACGTCGCTGGAGGTAACGGTGTCGTCGATGCGCGCCTTGGTGTCGGTCGTCATGTCCTATTCCTCTGGATCGGGGGCCTTTGTGGTGAGCGCCAGGGCATGGAGCTCTCCCGTGCTGCCGGCCATCTTTTCCTTGAGCGCGGAATACACCGCGCGTTGCTGCTGCACCCTGTTCTGTCCGCGAAAGCTCTCGTCGATGACTTCGGCGGCATAGTGGTTTCCATCGCCGGCGAGGTCGGTGATGGCGATCTTCGCCTTCGGGAAGGCGGCGCGGATCAGATCCTCGATCTCTTGCGCCTGCATCGGCATGAAGGGTCCTTTCCGGTGCGTCGGATGCTCGATGTAAAGGTGGGGCGGAGTGCCCGCAAGGCCACGGCTTCAGCCTATCACGGCCTCCAGGGCCCCTTCGTGCAGCGCGACGAGGTCCGAAAGCGGCGCTGCGGACTTGCCGAGCGTCACGTGATCTCCCCCAAAACGTCCGACGACGGTGACCGGCACCTTGGCGACCCGCGCCGCGGCCAGCAGCGTCTCGGGGTCTGTCGTGGCGATCAGGTAGCGCGCCTGATCCTCGCCGAAGAGTTCGGCGGTCGAGCCGACCTCGAGTGTCACGCCAAGTCCAGCCGCTGCGGCCATCTCAAAGGTGGCAAGCGCCAGCCCGCCGTCCGAGAGGTCGGTCGCGGCAGACAGCAGGTGTCGTTGCGAGAGCAGGAAGTCACCATTCCGGTGCTCATCGTGAAGATCGACGGGCGGCGGCAGCCCCTCCTCCCGCCCAAAGGCTTCGGCTAGCAGGGCCGACTGTCCCAGATGCGTACCGGCATTGCCGATCAGCACCGCAGCGTCACCGTCGCGAGCCAACACACCGATCATCTCGGATGACGAGCGTAAGAGGCCCACGGCGCCTATGGTTGGCGTCGGCAGGATCGCCCGGCCGTCGGTCTCGTTGTAGAGCGACACGTTCCCGGAGACGATCGGCATGTGAAGGACGCGACATGCCTCGCCGATGCCGCGAACCGCCATCACGAACTGGCCCATGATCTCCGGCTTTTCGGGATTGCCGAAGTTCAGGTTATCCGTTGCGGCCAGCGGCGTCGCGCCGGTGCCGACAAGGTTGCGCCAAGCCTCCGCCACCGCCTGCTTGCCACCCTCGTAAGGGTCGGCAGCCACGTATCGCGGCGTGACGTCGGACGTAAAGGCGAGGATCTTTTCCGTGCCGTGAACGCGAACGAGCCCGGCGCCCAGGCCGGGCGCACGTACGGTGTCGGCCATGACCATATGATCGTACTGCTCCCAGACCCACCGCTTGGAGGCGTAGTTCGGGCTGCGCAGCAGGGTGATGAGGGCCTCGATCGGGTCGATATGGGGGAAGGGGCCGAGCGGGCGGGGCGCTGGCGGCCTCTCCCATGGCCGGTCATACTCCGGCGCCGTGCCGGAGAGCGCGGCCAAAGGCAGGTCGGCCCGGATCTCGTTGCCGTGCGAGATCAAGAAGCGATCTTCAGCGATCGTCTCGCCGACCACGGCGAAGTCGAGGTCCCATTTCTGGAAGATTCGGCGGGCGTCTTCCTCCTTCTCGGGCCGAAGAACCATCAGCATCCGCTCCTGGCTCTCCGACAGCATCATCTCGTACGCGGACATGCCCGCCTCGCGTACGGGCACCCGGTCGAGGTCGAGCCGGATCCCTAGGCCGCCCTTGTCGCCCATCTCCACCGCCGAGCAGGTGAGGCCGGCGGCGCCCATGTCCTGGATCGAGATGACGGAGCCGGTGGCCATGAGCTCGAGGCAGGCCTCGAGCAGCCGCTTCTCAGTGAACGGGTCTCCGACCTGGACTGTCGGGCGTTTCTCCTCGATCGCGTCGTCGAACTCAGCCGAGGCCATGGTGGCGCCGCCGACGCCGTCGCGCCCTGTTTTTGCGCCGAGGTATACGACCGGCATCCCGACGCCGGAGGCGGCGGAGTAGAAGATCGCGTCGGCATCCGCGATGCCGGCAGCGAACGCGTTGACGAGGCAGTTGCCGTCGTAGGCGCGGTGGAAGCGGACCTCGCCGCCAACGGTGGGCACGCCGAAGGCATTGCCGTAGCCGCCGATGCCCTCGACGACGCCCTTCACCAGATGACGCGTCTTGGGATGGTCGGGGCGGCCGAAGGAGAGGGAGTTCATCGCGGCGATAGGACGGGCGCCCATCGTGAAGATGTCCCGGAGGATCCCGCCGACCCCGGTCGCGGCGCCCTGATATGGCTCGATGTACGACGGGTGGTTGTGAGACTCCATTTTGAAGACCACGGCTTGGCCGTCGCCGATGTCGACCACGCCTGCATTCTCGCCTGGCCCGCAGATGACTTGCGGGCCCTCTGTCGGCAGGCTCCGAAGCCACTTCTTCGACGACTTGTACGAGCAGTGCTCGTTCCACATGGCCGAGAAGATGCCGAGCTCGGTCAGCATGGGCTCGCGGCCCAGCAGCGCAAGAATATTGGCGTATTCCTCAGACTTGAGGCCGTGGGCCTCAACCAGGTCGGGGGTGATCTCGGGCTCGTCCATGGCCGCCCCGTTACGACACTGCGAGAGAGCCGCCAACCATTCTTGTTGTGACGATGCGGGTTGGGACCAAGCCGCGGGGCAGGGGATCATGACAAAGCGGGGCTCGCGGTTCTTCTTTGGCGGGAGTTAAAGGCCCGATCTGGCGCAAGTTTGCTGTCTTGGCAAAGTTGAGCTCGATAGCTCGTCTGAGCGAGTACAATGCGCAACTTCCGGCTGCCCCAGGGTCTGGGCGGCTTGGCCGGTCCACCACCCTTGGGCGTAGTTGCGACACATAGAAAAAAGGCCGAGCTCTCAAGCTCGGCCAAGTCCAACAGGGAGGTAGAAGACGAAAGGATCGCCTTCACCCTTCGAATTATGCCGCTCCTCCGGTGCAATCAAGGCGAAATGCCCGCACTACGTGCAACTCAGCTTTGCATGTGGCGCATCGCGCACACATCCTGAGTTGGGCTCCTGAACCGCTGCTAGGCGGCCTCACCGGATTTCTGCCGTCTTCGATGGGCGATCACCTCTTCGAGCACGAAGTCACGAAAAGCTGCGATCCTCTTGGAATGGCGCAACTCTTCCGGGTATGCCAGAAACACCGGAACCTCGTTCGACTCAACGTCCGGCAGCACACGGACGAGGTTCGGGAAGTCCTCGGTGAGGTAGTCCGGCAGCACGCCGATGCCGAGATCGGCGAGCACCGCCTGCAGGACCCCGAAGTAGTTGTTGACGGTCAGCGTCGAGGGGATGTCGTTCGAAATCAGTTCCTGGACCAGCTGTGCGCCCGCCGCCACCTGGTGCGCTCGCGCATGCTGTGAGACCAGGCGATGGTCGGACAGGTCGGACAGGCTGTGCGGCATGCCACGGGCCTCGATGTAGCCGGGGGAGGCATAGAGGCGCATCTTCACGCTCATCAGGCGTCGGCGGATCAGGTCCGCCTGGCTCGGCTCCTTCATGCGAATCGCCACGTCGGCCTCCCGCATTGGCAGGTCCAGGACGCGTTCCTCCAGCATGAGATCGATCTTGAGGTCGGGGTGCCGTGCAAAGAGCCTCGACAGGCGCGGCGCCAGCCAGAGCGAACCGAACCCGGTGGTGGTGGTGACGCGCAGATCGCCGAAGACTTCTTCCTCGCTGTCGCGAATGCGCGCGCTGGCGGCGTCGATCCGGCGGCGCATGGAAGATGTCGCGTCGAAAAGGAGTTCTCCCTGCTCGGTCAGGATCAGTCCGCGCGCGTGCCGGTGAAAGAGCGTCGTGTTGAGAGACTCCTCCAGCGCGCGGATCTGTCGTGACACGGCCGACTGCGACAGGTTCAGGGCGTCGCCCGCGTGCGTCAACGAGCCCGCGTCCGCGACGGCGTGAAAAATGCGTAGCTTGTCCCAATCCATGGGTGATCCCGCCGAATAGACTCCGCCTGCATCGGAGCGCGACGGTACCCATATAGTCTCAAAGCGTGAATTGTGTTCGCGTTTGCTAGGTCAGAGTCCATGACCTATGGTTCTGGCGCAACAGCGGGGAGGAGACCGCATGAGCCGTCAAGACGTCACGCTCCACGATAGGTTCGACCTCACGAAGTCGCGTGTGCTGCTAAATGGAACACAGGCGCTGGTCCGACTGATGCTGATGCAGAGAGCGCGGGACCGGGCGCAGGGACTTGATACGGGTGGGTATGTCACCGGCTACCGCGGCTCTCCACTGGGTGCGGTCGACATGCAGATGGCGAGAGCCTCCAAGCTGCTGACCGAGGCGAACGTCGTATTCCAGCCCGGTCTGAACGAGGATTTGGCCGCGACCGCGTGCTGGGGCACGCAACAGGCGGAATTGCGCGGCGAAGGCAAGTACGACGGAGTGTTCGCACTTTGGTATGGCAAGGGGCCGGGTGTCGACCGGTCGGGCGACGTGATGCGGCACGCGAACATGGCGGGCACTTCGCCACATGGCGGCGTGCTGATGGCGATGGGTGACGATCATACCGGCGAGTCGTCGACGACCCTGCACCAGTCCGACTGGGCGATGGTAGACGCCTACATGCCGGTCGTCTCGCCCGCCGGCGTGCAGGAGATACTGGACTACGGGCTCTATGGCTGGGCGCTTTCGCGCTTCGCCGGGGTCTGGGTGGGGCTGAAGACGATGAAGGATACCGTCGAGGCGACGGCGGTGGTCGACGGTCGCCCGGACCGGCTCAGCCTCGTCGCGCCAGAGTTCCAGATGCCTCAGGGCGGACTGAACATCCGCCTGGTCGACACGCCTGTCGCGCAGGAAGCGCGGATGATCGACTACAAGCGGTTCGCCGCCGAGCTGTTCAGCCGCGCGAACCGGATCGACCGGCGGGTCTGGGGCAAGCCGGGGGCGAAGATCGGCTTCGTCGCGGCGGGCAAGAACTGGCTCGACCTGGTGCACGCGCTGTCGCTGCTCGGCATCGACGAGGAAGAGGCGGAGCGGCTGGGGATCACCACCTACAAGGTCGGGCAGACGTTCCCACTGGACATGCACTCCATCCACGACTGGGCCGAGGGGCTGGAGCTGGTCGTCTGCGTCGAGGAGAAGCGCAAGCTGATCGAGGTGCAGCTGAAGGAGTCGATCTTTCACGACCGGCGCGGCCGGCGCGTCTGGGGCTGGCACAAGGGCGGCGGCGCCGGCCTCGACCACGGGCCGGAGCTGTTCCCGACGCGCTACGCGCTCGACCCGATCATGATCGCCGAGAAGCTTGGCCAGATCCTGATCGACGAGGGGCGGGATACCGATCGGATCCGCGCCGGCATGCGCATGCTGGCCGAGGCGAGGGCCGCCGACAACGTTCAGGACATCGCTGCGCGGCTGCCGTACTACTGCGCCGGCTGCCCGCACAACACCTCGACCAAGGTGCCCGACGGCTCCCGAGCCTATGCCGGGATTGGCTGCCATTACATGGTGCAGTGGATGGACCGGAACACGGTGGGGTTCACCCAGATGGGCGGCGAGGGCGCGAACTGGATCGGGGAGGCGCCTTTTTCCAATACGCCGCACGTGTTCCAGAACCTGGGCGACGGGACTTACAACCATTCGGGTCTGCTGGCGATTCGCGCCGCGGTCGATAGCGGCACGCGGATCACCTACAAGATCCTCTACAATGATGCCGTGGCGATGACCGGCGGGCAGAAGAACGAGGGCGACCTCGGTCCGGATCAGATCGCGCAGGAGCTGAAGGCGATGGGCGTGCGCGAGATCGCCGTCGTCTACGACGAGAAGGAGGAGCCGGTGCGCGACGACTTCCCCTCGGGTCTGAGCTGGCATGAGCGCGTCGACATGGACGCCGTGCAGAAGCGCATGCGCGAGGTCGAGGGGGTGAGCGCCATCCTCTACATCCAGACTTGCGCGGCCGAGAAGCGGCGGCGCCGAAAGCGCGGCAAGTTCCCGGACCCCGATACCCGCGTCTTTATCAACACCGAGGTCTGTGAGGGCTGCGGCGACTGCGGCGTGCAGTCGAACTGCGTCGCCATCGTGCCGGTGGAGACCGAACTCGGACGGAAGCGGGCGATCGACCAGTCGGCGTGCAACAAGGACTATTCCTGCCTCAAGGGGTTCTGCCCCTCGTTCGTCACGATCGAGGGTGCCGAGGTTCGAAAGGAGGCGACGACCGAGATCGATGTCGGCCACCTGCCGGTGCCGGAGCTGCCGCGGATCGCGGGTACGCACAACGTCGTCATAACCGGCGTCGGCGGCACCGGTGTCGTGACCATCGGCGCGGTGCTGGCGATGGCGGCGCATGTCGACGGCAAGGGCGCGGGCATGATGGAGATGGCAGGCTTGGCGCAAAAGGGTGGGGCCGTGCACATCCATTGCCGCATCGCCGAGCGACCCGAGGACATCAGCGCGATCCGCGTCGCAACGGGCGAATGCGACGCGCTGATCGGCGGTGACCTTGTGGTGAGCGCCGGCGGCAAGACGCTCGGGCTGATGAAGAGCGGAAAGACTGGCGGCGTGGTCAACGGCCACGAGATCATCACGGGCGACTTCACGCGCGACACCGAGTTTCGCATTCCGGCCGAGCAACTCTCGCTGTCGCTGGAGCGCCGGCTGAAAGACCGGCTGACCCTGTTCGATGCAAGTGAGTTGGCGCGGGCGACGATGGGCGACTCGATCTTCTCGAACATGATCCTCTTCGGGGCGGCGTGGCAGAACGCTCTGATCCCCGTCAGCCATGATGCCATCCTGCGGGCAATCGAGCTGAACGGCGCGGCCGTGGAGTCGAACCTGCGAGCGTTCGAGTTGGGGCGCTGGGCGGCTTTGAACTTGCAAGAGGCGATGCGGGTCGCGGCGCCGAAGGTTGTCGAACTTCCGAAGACCCTACAGGAGCGGATTGTCTTTCGAGAACGGCACCTGACCGAGTACCAAGGCGCGAAGTTGGCGCGACGCTACCGTGCGATGATCGATCGCGTGGAGGACCCGAGGCTGAAGGAGGCGGTAGCGCTCGGCTATCACAAGTTGCTCGCCTACAAGGACGAGTACGAGGTGGCGCGGCTGCTTCGGAAGACGCGCGCCAAGGCCGAGGAGGCTTTCGGCGGCGATCTGAAGCTATCCTATCATCTTGCGCCGCCGATCATGGCGCGGGTCGGCTCGGACGGCCGCCCCCGCAAGCGCCGGTTCGGCGCGTGGATCGAAAGACTTTATCCGCTTCTTGCAGCTGGACGAGGTCTGCGCGGCACCTGGTTCGACCCTTTCGGACACAGCGAGGAGCGCCGAATGGAGCGGGCGCTGATCCGCCAGTATGAGGCCGACATGGACGGTGTGCTGGGGCACGTTCAGCCGCAGACGCACGACGTCGCTGTCGCGCTGGCGGAGCTGCCGCTGCAAATTCGCGGGTTCGGGCCGGTCAAGATGACGAACGCGGCGAAGGCCGAGAAGCGGCGTGAGGAATTGCTGGCGACGTTCAGGGCGGGGGGGCCGCAACTGGCGCGCGCCGCGGAATGACGGGCAATGTCGGCCGCCGCGCGGTGTCAGAGAACTTTCACGCCCTTCGCGCAAGTTCGTCAGACATGGCCGCGCATCCAGTCACCGAGGGAGCCTCGACTCGCAGCATCTCGTACGCGACGTCCGCCACGACGCGCGGCGGGCGCGCCATGATTCGTGCCGTCGAGAATGCCACCGGGCGCCTCGGGCTCATCAGGCGTGCCAGTGGCTACGAGCTTGATATCAAGTGCGGGCGCGGCTTCTGGGAGGTCATGATCGCGAGGATGGGCGTGCGTCTGGACATTGTTTCGGGCAGTCTGGCGGACGTACCGCGCGAAGGGCCGTTGGTCGTCGTCGCGAACCATCCGTACGGCGTTCTCGACGGGCTGATCATGGGGCACATCCTTGCCGAGGTTCGGGGCGAGGAATTTCGAATTCTCGCCAACAGCGTGTTTCGTGGCGCCGCCGAGCTAGAGCGAGTTGTGCTGCCGATCGACTTCGCCGAGACGGAGGAGGCGCTGCTCGAGAATATCGCGACCCGGAAAGCGGCTCTGCGGCACCTCGTGGCCGGTGGCGCGATCGGCGTTTTTCCGGGCGGAACCGTCTCGACCGCGTCGAGACCCTTCGGACGCGCGATGGACCCCTACTGGCGCAGCTTTACCGCAAAGATGATCTCGCGCTCCAACGCCGCAGTGGTTCCAATGTTCTTCGATGGTGCGAATTCGCGGCTGTTCCAGATCGCCAGTCACCTGCACACGACGTTGCGGATGGCGCTGCTCCTGCGCGAATTCAAGGCAAAGTCGCGGGAGCCGGTCCGGCTCGCCGTCGGCCGGCCGATCGACCCGGCCTTGCTGGCGCATTATCGTCACCACCCCAAGGCGATGATGGATTTCCTGCGGCGCGAGACCTACGCCCTGTCGCCGGAGCCGATCCGCGACATCGGTTACGGCTTCGAGTTTGAAGAGCGACACCGGCCTGCATAGTACACGTGCCGGTTCGCGGCGATGGACTTCCCTTTGGCTGCGACCTATCCCGATGCCGTCGTTTCAGGGGAGACCGGTCATAGCAGTCGGCTTGTTCAATTCGGGGCTGGGCGGGTTGACCGTCCTCGATGCGGTGGCGAAGCGGCTGCCTAGCGTTCCCTTCGTCTACCTTGGCGATAATGCGAACACGCCCTACGGCGTGCGCGAGGCGGATGACATCTACGCGCTCACGAAGCGGGGTGTCGAGCGGTTGTGGGAGGCCGGCTGCGACCTCGTGATCCTCGCGTGCAATACCGCAAGCGCCGCGGCGCTTCGGCGGATGCAGGAAAGCTGGGTACCACCGGAGAAACGTGTCCTCGGCGTCTTCGTGCCGCTGATCGAGGCGCTCACGGAACGCCAGTGGGGCGACAACAGCCCACCGCGGCAGGTCGGCGTAAATCACGTTGCCCTCTTCGCCACCCCGGCCACGGTACGCAGTCGCGCTTTCCAGCGCGAACTCGCCTTTCGCGCGATTGGCGTCGACGTGGAGGCGCAGGCGTGCGGAGGGGTCGTCGACGCGATCGAGGAGGGGGACATGATCCTCGCCGAGGCGCTGGTCCGGTCGCACGTCGATGCGCTGAGGCGCAAGATGCCACGACCGGACGCGGCCGTGCTTGGCTGCACGCACTATCCTCTGGTACAAGATGTCTTCCAGGAGGCCCTGGGCCCGGAGGTGAAGGTGTTCAGCCAGCCCGAGCTCGTCGCGGCGAAGTCTTGCCGACTATCTGGACCGTCACCCGGACATGCTGGGCGAGGGAGCGGTCCCGATGTGCCTGACTACGGGAGATCCGCGGCGCGTGTCCGACCGCGCGACGCACTTTCTCCGACGAAAGGTGGAGTTCCACGCCGCCTGATGGCGGCGCACCCATTTCTTTCGAACCTGAGGTCTCCACGATGACACACGACGTCGCCATTCTGGGCGCAAGCGGCTACACGGGCGCAGAACTCGTCCGGCTGATCGCCACACACCCCTCGATGCGGATCGCTGCCCTCGCCGCGGATCGGAAGGCCGGGCAGGGCATGTCCTCGGTCTTTCCGTTCCTGCGGCACCTCGATCTGCCCGACCTCGTCACGATCGACCAGATCGACTTCGGAGCGATCGACCTGGCCTTCTGCGCGCTGCCGCACGGGACGAGCCAGGCCGTGATCCGCGACCTGCCGCGGGACCTCAAGATCGTCGATCTGTCCGCCGACTTCAGGCTGCGCGATCCCGATGAGTATCGCAGGTGGTACGGCAAGGAGCACGTCGCGCTCGATGTGCAGCAGGAGGCGGTCTACGGACTGACCGAGTTCTACCGTGACGAGATCCGGTCGGCGCGTCTGGTGGCCGGCACCGGCTGCAACAGCGCGACCGGGATCTACGCGGTTCGGCCGCCTCTGGCTGCGGGCGTGATCGACCCCGACACGATCGTGATCGACCTCAAGACCGGCGTTTCGGGGGCCGGCCGCAGTCTGCGCGAAAATCTGTTGCACGCGGAGCTCTCGGAGGGATGCCATCCGTACTCGGCCGGAGGCACGCACCGCCACCTGGGAGAGTTCGACCAGGAGTTCGGCACAATCGTCGGACGTGACGTGCGCGTGACCTTCACGCCGCACCTCATCCCGGCGAACCGCGGGATCCTCGGCACCGTCTACGTATCTGGCGACCCGGAGGCAGTGCACCGGGCCTTGGTGGAGGCCTATGCGTCCGAGCCCTTCGTCCTCGTCCTGCCATTCGGGGAGCTTCCGTCGACACGCGCCGTCCGCGGCTCGAACTTCTGCCACGTCGGCGTGGTGGGCGATCGCGTTGCCGGACGCGCGACCATTTTCGCGGCGCTCGACAACCTGACAAAGGGCTCTTCCGGACAGGCGATCCAGAACGCGAACCTGGTCCTCGGCGAAGAAGAGACGTCCGGCCTCATGCTGGCGCCGGTCTTTCCTTGACGTGCGGCGTTGGGGAGGTTCCTTGGCCGAGGCGAATGCGCTATATCTGATCCAAGGCGTGGTGGAGACCGTGTGAAGAACCTCAAGAAGAAGCGACGTATTCAGGTGATCGCGATCGCTGCCGTCGCGCTGGCGCTGTCGACCGCGATCATCGGCTATGCCATGCGGGACGGGATCAACTTCTTTCGTAGTCCGTCGCAAGTCGCCGAGGCGCCACCGGCGCCGAACGAGGTGTTTCGCATCGGTGGCCTGGTGCAAGAGGGCACACTGGTCCGTGGCCGGGGCGAGACCATCACCTTCAGCGTCACCGACGGCGGGGCAAGCGTCCCCGTGAGCTATACGGGGGTCCTTCCCGACCTCTTCGGCGAGGGCGAGGGGATGGTCGGGACCGGTAGCTACGTGGACGGCACGTTCCGGGCCACCGAAATCCTCGCCAGGCACGATGAGAGCTACATGCCGAAGGAAGTGGTCGACGCGCTGAAGGAGCAGGGCGTCTACCGCGAGACCGACGGGGAGCCGAGCGGCTAGTTACCGCGCCGTTAACCCTGTCGGGCGCAGGTTCCCGGGGCCTCCACGAGCCCCAGAGACCTGCATGATCCCCGCAAGCGGGCGCTATCCCTCGACATCGCATGCTGTTCGCACCGCTTGGTGTAGAGCATCGGCATGACCGAGACGCTCCTCACCCAGATCCTGACCGAGAACGGCCCGTGGGTCCTGCTGGTCTTCTACCTTCTCTGGCGCGACGTCCAGAAGGAGCAGGCGCTGCGCCAGCTCCTGCACAAGAACACCGAAATACTCGTGGAGATGACGACGATGATCCGCGAGCGGCTGACGCGGTAGCCAATGCGGATCGCCGACTTCTGGGAGACGCTGCGGGACTTCTTCAGCCACCGGCGCTTGGAGGAGGCGAGGAAACGGCACAAGCGCGCCGCGGACCGGCTGGACGCCGCGGTCAAGGAGATCCTCAAGAAATGAAGCAGGCGTTGACTATCGTGGCCGTTCTGCTCGCGGCCTTCCTTCTGGTCGAGAAACTGGCCGGCTTCGACTTCGCGGCGTTGCTCGGCTTGTCCGCGATGGCGGTAATCGCCGCGATCAACGCGCTGACGTTCCTGTGGCTTTGGTACGTGCGTGCGACGCCGCTGGCGCTGGGCATGGCGCTCAGTTGGGCGGGGCAGGCGGGCATCTCGGTCTGGTGGGAACTCAGCGACGTGCCGGGCGTGCTTGCGATCCAGGGGGGCGGCGCGGCGCTTTTCGGCATGGTGTCGCTCTACGTCGTCGGCGGTGCCCTCCATATCGCGGTGGTGCAGAGGTCGATGGAAGTTGGGTTCGGTATCGTCATCTGGCCGGTCATAGGCTCGGTCGCCATCGTGGTGGCCTCGTTGGCGATATTCTGAGAGGCAGGAGCGGTCAGGACGAGCGACCTCGTCAGGCGTCTTGCGACGCGTGTCGACGAATTTCGGATAGACCGAGTGTTGCAGCTCGCTATTCGATGCTGTCGTGCGAGAGGCTTGATCTTCACTGCGGCTAAGCTTGAGTAGGACGCTGCTTCCGCGGTGCATGACAGCATTCTGGCCTGGGCGTCTTCGTCTCGTGCAGGACCTACCCTCAATTCGTCCCTCCCGAGTGGGCAAGGCTTTCAACCACTCGTGTTGTCGTCCTGCCGGTCTACGTCTGTGGCGTGATGCCGCTTATGGCCAGTTCTCGAGCGTTATTCGGACTGCGCGCCGGCTTTGTCGTGGTGCTCGCCGCGGTATCCCTGCCGATCCCGCTCGGACTGCTGGCGCTGCGCTGGTCCGCGGCGTTACGTCAGCGTGAAAAGGCACGCGAGCCGTTGGCTTGTGCCGGCCGATAGATTAGATCGTGAGACGATGATCACGGAACTCGGACATTTTGCTCTGGTACTCGCGCTGGTCGTGGCGGTCGTGCAGACCATCGTACCGATGGTCGGTGCCCAGCGTGGTTGGAGCAGATGGATGGCCGTGGCCGAACCCGCGGCGTCGGCGCAGGTCCTCCTCATCGCGTTCTCGTTCGCATCGCTGACCTACGCGTTCGTGACGTCCGACTTCTCGGTCCGGCTTGTTACGCTCAACTCTCACACGGCAAAGCCGCTCCTCTACAAGATCACCGGCGTCTGGGGGAACCACGAGGGCTCGATGCTCCTCTGGGTCTTCATCCTCGCGCTCTTCGGTGCCTCGGCGGCATGGTTCGGCGGACAGCTTCCAGCGGGGCTGCGGGCCCGCGTGCTGTCAATTCAGGGCGCCATCGGCGTGGCCTTCCTTGCGTTCATTCTCTTCACCTCGAACCCGTTTCTGCGCCTCGCTCAGCCACCGTTCGACGGGCAGGATCTGAACCCGCTGCTGCAGGACCCTGGGCTCGCGTTCCATCCGCCCTTCCTCTACCTCGGCTATGTCGGCCTCTCGATGGCGTTCTCCTTCGCAGTCGCAGCGCTGATCGAGGGGCGGGTCGATGCTGCCTGGGCGCGCTGGGTGCGGCCGTGGACGCTGGCGGCGTGGCTCTTCCTGACCGTCGGTATCGCATTGGGGTCGTGGTGGGCGTACTACGAACTCGGCTGGGGCGGTTTCTGGTTCTGGGATCCCGTCGAGAATGCCAGCTTCATGCCCTGGCTGATCTCCGCCGCGCTGCTGCATTCCGCCATCGTGGTCGAGAAGCGGGAAGCGCTGAAGAGCTGGACGATCCTCCTGGCCATCTTGGCCTTCGGCTTCTCCCTGATCGGGACGTTCATCGTGCGCTCCGGCGTGTTGACCAGCGTCCACGCATTCGCGAACGACCCTGAGCGTGGCATCTGGATCCTGGCGATCCTCGGCATCTTCGTCGGAGGTGCCCTGGCGCTCTACGCGGCCCGGGCGCACGCGATGGAGGCAAAGGGCGTGTTCGGCCTCGTCAGCCGCGAGAGTGCGCTCGTCGCCAACAACATCCTTCTCGCCGTCGCGTGCTTCGTCGTCTTCGTTGGCACCCTATGGCCGCTCGTGGCCGAGCTTGCGTTCGGTCGAAAACTGTCGGTCGGTCCGCCGTTCTTCGAGGCCGCTTTCACACCGTTCATGGTCATGCTCGCCATCATCCTGCCCATGGGCGCTTTGCTTCCGTGGAAGCGCGGCAGGCTTCGCGCCTTTGCGCCTCTCCGCGCGCTCGCGCTGCTGGCGGTTTCGTTGGGCGCGCTCGTCTGGGCGGTGCAGACGGGGAAGGGCATGCTGGCACCCATCGGTTTCGCGCTGGGCGCATGGCTGATCGGCGGCGCGATCGTCGACTTCGCCAACCGGACCGGTCGCGGCGGATTGCGCAGCCGGCTCGACCGCGCCAGCCGCCTGCCGGGCGCCGACTGGGGCAAGGCCGTCGCGCATGCCGGCTTCGGCGTCACGACGCTGGGGATCGCGGCGCTGACAGCCTGGACTGTGGAAGACATCCGCGTCGCCCAGGTCGGTGAGAGCTTCGGCGTCGGGCGCTACACCGTCACTCTCGATGCGGTCCAGGAGCGCGTGCAGGGGCCGAACTACATGACGACGATTGCAGACGTGAGCGTATTCCGCGGCGACCGCCGCGTCGCGTCTCTGACACCGGAGAAGCGCTTCTATCCCGTGGCACGGATGCCGACGACGGAGGCCGCGATCGACAATGGAGTCCTGCGCGACATCTACGTCGTCATCGGCGATCCGCAGGACGACGGCGGTTGGGCCGTCCGAACGTACATCAAGCCCTTCGCGAACTGGATTTGGGCAGGTGCGATCATCATGGCATTGGGCGGCTGCCTCAGCCTTTTCGACCGCCGCTACCGTGTCGCGGCGGGCGCCCGGAAGGAGCGCGCTGCGGCGGCCCGCGGGGTACCGGCGGAGTGAAGCGCCTCGCGCTGATCCTGGTTTTTCTGGCCGGCCCCCTTCTGGCAGTTCAGCCCGACGAGGTTCTCGACGACCCGGTACTGGAGGAGCGGGCGCGCGAGATTTCCTCGGAACTGCGCTGTCTCGTCTGCCGCAACGAGTCGATCGACGAGTCGAACGCGGACCTCGCGCGCGACCTTCGGCTGCTTGTGCGGGAGCGGCTGCTTGCCGGGGACACCAATCCCGAGGTCGTCGGATTCGTCACCGACAGATACGGCGAATATGTGCTGCTACGGCCGAACGCCGAGGGCGCCAATCTCGTGCTCTGGCTGGCCGGGCCGGCAATGCTCGTCGCGGCGCTACTCGTCGCGGCGTTGACGCTCCGGCGGCGCGGTAGCCTGCCCGCCGCCGATCTTACCGACGAGGAGCGGACTCGGCTCGACGAGCTGACGCGGCAGTAGGTCTTTCGCGCCTCGCAGCTTCGGCGTACCTCCCGCGCAAGAGTACCGGAGTCCCCCATGGACTATCAGACGATAAGCTTCGAGGAGACGGACGGCCTGGCCCTCGTCACGCTGCGTCGGCCCGACGTGCGCAACGCCCTCAATTCGCAGATGCGCGCCGAGATCCTCCACGCGGTGCGCAGCCTGTCCGAGACGGCGCGCGTGCTGGTGCTGACCGGTGCCGGCCGCGCCTTCTGCTCCGGTCAGGATCTCGGCGACAGCACGAACCTCGATTCGGCTGACCTCGAGCGGACGCTCCGTGACGAGTACGAGCCGATGCTTCGGGCGATCTACGACTGCGCAGTGCCGACGATCGCTGCGGTGAACGGCGCGGCCGCGGGCGCCGGCGCCAATCTGGCGCTTGCCTGTGACGTGGTGATCGCGGCCGAGAGCGCGACCTTCGTCCAGGCCTTTACCCGCATCGGCCTGATCCCGGATGCCGGCGGCACGTACTGGCTGCCCCGGCAGGTCGGCTTTGCCCGCGCGATGGGCGCGGCGCTTTTCGCCGAGCCTGTCACCGCGACGGAGGCGGCGGAGTGGGGGATGATCTGGCAAGCCACGCCAGATGGTTCGTTCGACGAGACCTGGCGCCGGCGGGCCCGTCAGCTCGCCTCGGGGCCGACGGCGACGTACTCCGCCGTCAAGAAGGCCATGCGGTCGACATGGTCCAACGATCTCGAGACGCAGCTGTCGCTCGAAGCGTCATTGCAGGGCGACTGCGGCCGCACCCGGGACTTTCGCGAGGGTGTTCTGGCGTTCCTGGAAAAGCGGCCCGCGTCGTTCGAGGGCCGCTGAAAGCTGTCGTCTCGACTGATCCGGCTGATCCCGGCCGGGGCAAGCGCAGGCACGAGGCCGCTTCGGGACTATCCCGCCACGGCCGCCCTGGTTCAACGATCCTCGACGTCGACATAGTCGCGGTACGTGGGACCGCAGTACAGCTGCCGGGGCCGTCCGATCTTGAGCTGCGGGTCGGAGATCATCTCCTTCCACTGGCTCACCCAGCCGACCGTGCGGCTGAGGGCGAAGATCGGCGTGAACATCGCGGTCGGGAAGCCCATCGCGTCGAGAATGATGCCAGAGTAGAAGTCGACGTTGGGGTAGAGCTTCTTGGAGACGAAGTAGTCGTCCTCGAGCGCGATCCGCTCCAGCTCCTTGGCCGTCTGCAGCACCGGGTTGTTCTCGACCCCAAGTAAGTCCAGCACCTCGTCCGCCGACTGCTTCATCACCTTCGCCCGCGGGTCGAAGTTCTTGTAGACGCGGTGGCCGAAGCCCATCAGGCGGAACGGGTCGTTCTTGTCCTTGGCCTTCTCGATGTATTCGGGGATGCGGTTCGGCGATCCGATCTCTCGCAGCATCTCCAGGCACGCCTGGTTCGCGCCGCCGTGCGCCGGACCCCAAAGGCAGGCGATGCCTGCGGCGATGCACGCAAACGGGTTCGCGCCCGACGACGAGGCGAGTCGCACCGTCGAGGTCGAGGCGTTCTGCTCGTGGTCGGCGTGCAGCGTGAAGATCCGGTCCATCGCACGTGAGAGGATCGGATTGACCTGATACTCTTCCGCCGGGACCGAGAAGCACATCCGCAGGAAGTTCGACGCGTAGTCGAGATGGTTCTTCGGGTACACAAACGGCTGGCCGATCGAGTACTTGTAGGCCCACGCGGCGATGGTCGGCATCTTGGCGATCAGGCGGATCGAGGCGACCTCGCGCTGCCAGGGGTCCGAGATGTCGGTGGAATCGTGGTAGAAGGCCGACATCGCGCCGACCACGCCAACCATGACGGCCATCGGGTGGGCGTCACGGCGAAATCCGCGAAAGAAGTTCACCATCTGCTCGTGCAGCATCGTGTGCATCGTCACACGCTGCTCGAAGTCCTCGAGCTGCGCGGAGGTCGGCAGCTCGCCGTAGAGCAGCAGGTAGCAGACTTCGAGGTAGTGCGACTTCTCAGCGAGCTGGTCGATCGGGTAGCCCCGATGCAGAAGCTCACCCTTGTCGCCGTCGATGAACGTGATCGCGCTGTCGCACGCCGCCGTCGAGGTGAAGCCGGGGTCGTAGGTAAAGATGTCGCCCTGGGCATAGAGCTTGCGAATGTCCACGACGTCCGGCCCCGCGGTCGGAGACTGCATGGGCAGCTCAAGCGTCTTGTCGTCCCAGCTCAGTGTGGCGGTCTTTGTCATGGCATCCCCTCCATGGCGCGGCCGTCGTCCGCGGTTTGCCGATGGCCCTCAGGCCGCATCATTGAGTCGCGCGATCGTTTCGTCGCGACCGATCACAAGCATCATGTCGAAAACGCTGGGCGTGGCCGTGCGCCCGGCCAGGGCGGCACGTAACGGCTGCGCCAGCTTGCCGAGCTTGATGTCGTGCGCGTCGGCCAATCGGCTCACGACATCTTCCAGCATGTCTCGGGTCCAGCTAGCATTATGCAGGTGCGGCGTCAATTCGGCGAGGAGCGCGCGTGAGGCGGGGTCCAGAGCCTTCGCAGCCGCAGCATCGGGCACGATCGGACGCTCCGCCAGGGCGAAGTGCGCCTTCTCGAGCAGGTCGGGATAGCTCTTCGCCCGCTCCTTGACATGCGGCATCGCCGCGAGGAGGGACGCGCGACCTGCCTCGCCCAGTTCCGGCCGCCCGGTTGCCCGCAGCCACGCATCCACCTCGTCTGCAAGCCGATCGTCCGGCGTCATCGCGATGTGACGGCCCGACAGGTGCTCGAGCTTCTTGGTGTCCAGACGTGCCGGTGCGCGGCCGATGCCGGAGAGGTCGAACCACTCGATCGCCTGGGCGTCGGTGAAGACTTCGTCGTCTCCATGGCTCCAGCCAAGCCGCGCGAGGTAATTCCGCATGGCGGAGGCCGGATACCCCTCGTCCCTCCAGGCGTCGACCCCGAGGGCGCCATGGCGCTTCGACAGCTTCTTGCCGTCCTCGCCGTGGATCAGCGGGATATGCGCCCAGACGGGCTCGTCCCAACCCATGGCGCGCCAAATCTGCGCCTGTCGCGCGGCGTTGCCGAGGTGGTCGTCGCCGCGGATGACGTGCGTGACGCCCATGTCGCGGTCGTCGACGACGACGGCCAGCATGTAGGTCGGCGTGCCGTCCGACCTCAGCAGCACCATGTCGTCGAGCTGCGCGTTCTCCCATGTCACCGCGCCCTGGACCGCGTCCTCGACGACCGTCTGCCCCTCTCGCGGCGCCCGCAGACGAACGGCGTGCGGGCCGTCTGGGCAGTCCTTGGGGTCGGCATCTCGCCACGGGCTCTGGAACAGGGTGGAGCGCCCGGCCGCACGTGCCTCCTCGCGGAAGGCCGCGATCTCCTCCTGCGTCGACCAGCAGCGATAGGCGTGGCCGGCCTCGAGCATCTGGTGGGCGACCTCGGCATGCCGGTCCGCCCGCTCGAACTGGCTCACCGGGTCACCGTCCCAGTCGAGGCCGAGCCAGCCGAGGCCGTCGTAGATCGCCTCCGTCGCCTCCGGGGTCGAGCGCGCGCGATCGGTATCCTCGATCCTGAGCAGGAACACACCGTCGCGCCCCCGCGCGAACAGCCAGTTGAACAGCGCCGTGCGGGCGCCGCCGATATGCAGGTAGCCGGTCGGGGAGGGGGCAAAGCGGGTGACGACACTCATGGCGGGGCGAAATTAACCTTTCGGTAACCAGGTCGGACGTACCTCTGGCGACCGTCTAGACAAGCCCCGGAGGGGTATCAAGGGTGCCTGCCCTCCCCAGCATCGCGCGGATCCTCGACGGCCAGCGGGGGCACTTGTTCCCGTGGAGTCCGGTCTGCCTCGGCACCGGCATCGGGATCTACTTCGCGCTGAGGACGGAGCCGGGGATCGCCGTCTGGGCGACGCTCGCCGTGGTGGTCGCGGCGCTGGCGGTCGTGGCCCGCCGCCTTACTTCGTTCCGGCCGATCCCTGTGGCGCTGATCCTGGTGATCCTCGGCGCAGGGCTCGCGGCCTGGCGGACGCATGACATCGCGGCGCCCGTCCTTGGCTTCCACTATTACGGCCCCGTCGAGGGCAGGATCGTCAACATCGACCGCTCCGTGTCCGACGCCGTGCGCCTGACCCTCGACCGCGTCGTGCTGGAGCGGACGCCGCCGTCCCGCACGCCCGGGCGGGTACGCGTCTCGCTTCATGGCGACCAGGGCTTCGTCGACCCGGCACCGGGCATGACGGTGATGATGACGGCGAACCTCTCCGCGCCCGGCGGACCGGTGGAGCCGGGCGGCTTCGACTTCCGCCGCAACGCGTGGTTTCAGGGCATCGGCGCCGTCGGTTACACGCGGACGCCGGTCCTGGCCGTGACCCCCGCCTCGACGCGGGGCCTGTGGATGACCAGCTTGCGCGACCGCATCTCCGGCGCGGTCCAGGCGGCGCTGCCCGGTCGGATCGGCGCCTTTGCGGCGGCGATCACCACCGGCGACCGCTCCGGCATGGACGGCGACACGCTGGCCTCGCTCCGCGCCTCGAACCTCGCCCATCTTCTGGCGATCTCCGGGCTCCACATGGGGCTTCTCACCGGCTTCGTCTTCGCTGCCATCCGATACGGCTTCGCCGCCATCCCCGCCGTGGCCCTGCGGTGGAACGTCAAGAAGCTGGCAGCCGTCGTGGCGCTCGCCGCCGGGGCGTTCTACCTGGGCCTCTCGGGCGGCAACGTCGCGACCGAGCGGGCGTTCATCATGGTCGCCGTGATGCTCGTCGCCATCCTCTTCGACCGGCGGGCGCTGTCGCTGCGCTCGGTCGCGCTTGCCGCGATCATCGTCCTGGTCCTGCGGCCCGAGGCGCTGATCGGGCCCGGCTTCCAGATGTCGTTCGCGGCCACGGCGGCCCTGATCGGCGTCTATGCCTGGTTGCGCGACTGGGACGGCCCGGCAATGCCGAAATGGTTCAAGCCCGTCGGCGGCGTGCTCGTGTCCTCGGCCGTGGCGGGCGCCGCAACGGCGCCCATCGGCGCGGCTCACTTCAACCAGCTCGCGCATTACGGGCTCATCGCCAACACCCTCTCGGTTCCGTTGATGGGCGCGGTGGTCATTCCTGGAGCGGTTCTGGCGGGGCTGCTCGCGCCGCTCGGGCTCGGCTGGATCGGCCTTGCGGTCATGGCGCCGGCCATCGCCTGGATCCTCGGCGTCTCGGACTGGGTGGCAGGGCTCGACGGCGCGCTCAGTCTGGTGCCGGCGCCGGGCGCCGCCGTCCTGCCTCTGGTCGCGCTCGGCGGCCTGTGGATCATCCTGTGGCACGGCCGCGCGCGCGTCGCCGGCCTCGCACCGCTCATGCTGGCGCTCGCCCTCTGGAGCGGCGCCGAGCGGCCCGAGGTGCTGGTCTCGGTCTCCGGCGGTCTGGTCGGCGTCCTGACCGAAGAGGGGCGGGTGCTCAACAAGCCGCGGGGGGAGAGCTTCGCCGCCGAGACATGGCTCGAGAACGACGGCGACGGCGCCACGCAGGAGGCGGCGTCCGCAAGGCCGGGCTTCGAGCCGGCCGAGCATGACGCCTTGCGGGTTCGCGGACAGCCGATCTTCCTCGTCACCGGCCGCAACGGGGCCGAGCGTGCCGAACGGCTCTGCACGGCCGGCACGCTGGTGGTGACCTCGGCCGAGACGGCGCTGAAGGGTCCGTGCGAGGTCCTCGATCGGCCGCGGCTCGAAGCGATGGGCGGAGCGGCCGTCCGCCGTGATGCGGAGCGTTGGGCCATCGAGGCAGTCGCCGACCGCACCGGATCGCGCCCCTGGGCCGTCCCGGCGCAGGAGCGCCCCGCGGCGTCTCTCATCGACCGGGCAGTAGCTCTTGTGCGAGGCGCGCCGGAGCAAGCGGGGGGCGTCTAGACCGCCGCTGATCCGAATACCGCCGGAGCCTCTGCCGCGGCTCCCGCGCGTCATCACAACGACGCTGCTCGACCCAGCCGCCATCGCGCGTCACCGCAAGCCACATGATGCGAGCGGGGGCCATCGTACAGCGAAGCTCGCCCGTCGGCGGCAGCCATACGGACGCCTCGCTCGTCGGCACGGCCCCGTCATAGCTAGGGGTGCAGATCGGACCGACCGACAGACTTGTCAAAGCGCCTCTTCGATCGTGCTGCGGATCAGCATTGTGTGCCTCGGTAGCGCGACGGTTCGGCAACCATAATCGCTCAACTGACGCGGGCGCCCCAAGGGCAGGGCACGAACTCGCACCGCCTCGCCATCCTTGACGTCGCCTGGACAGCGGCGGCCATAGGTCGCGCGGAAACCGGAAGACCCGGCGCGGCGTACCGCAGCAGCCGAGGCGAAGTCGCGTGGCGCGATCCGTCTCGCGGTCGCTAGTAGGTCCTGATCAGTCCGACCAGCCGACCCTGGATCTTGACCTGGTCTTCCCGATAAATTCGCGTCTCGTAGGCGGAATTCGCGGCTTCCAACGCGACCGATCCGCCCTGCCGGCGATAGCGCTTCAGCGTCGCCTCCTGCCCCTCGACCAGGGCGACCACGATCTCGCCGTTGTTCGCCGTCGCGCCTTCGCGGATCACCACTACGTCGCCATCGTTTATGCCGGCGTCGATCATCGAGTCGCCTTTCACCTCCAGCGCGTAGTGCTGGTGGTTGCCCGAGAGCATCTGACCCGGCACGGCGACGTTGTGGCTGACCTGGCTGATCGCTTCGATCGGAACGCCGGCCGCGATCCGGCCCATCACCGGCAGTTCGACGGCATAGACCTCCACCGGACGCGCATTGGCCGGCCGCCGTGCCTCGCCAGAGCCGCCGTCGCCGTCGATGACCTGCGGCACGAAGCCTGCGCCGGGATCCATCGCGTCGGGCAGCTTGACGATCTCGATGGCGCGGGCGCGGTGTGCAAGGCGCCGGATGAAGCCGCGTTCTTCCAGCGCCGTGATCAGGCGGTGGATCCCCGACTTCGACCGCAGGTCCAGCGCCTCCTTCATCTCGTCGAACGAGGGCGGCACGCCGTCGCGCTGGACCCGCTTGTGGATGAATTCCAGAAGCTGAAGCTGCTTGCGGGTGAGCATCGGGAAGCCTCCTCGGGGTGCGGACAGGTCCGTTCCCGTTTGTTCTACGCCCGTTCCCCTTTTGGGTCAATCGCTTGCCGTGAGTCGCGCGCGTTGCCGCCGCCGCTCACGGAAGTGGAATGAACTCCACCGCAGCGCCCGCCGGTCGCGCCGCGTCGCGCGGCGGCCGGACCAAAAGCGCGTCCGACTCCGACAGGACGGACAGCAGCGCGCTGTCCTGGCGCTTCGCCGCGACCAACCCCTCCGGCGTCTGCCGGGCACGCATGTAGTGCTCGCGCGGGCCGTTCGGCTCCAGCGCCTCCGCCAGGGTCCCGGACCGGCGCGGGACCGGTGCCGGCGGATAGCCCAGCATCGTGCGCACCATCGGCACCGCGAATACCATGCCGCAGACCATGGACGAGACCGGGTTGCCCGGCAGCCCCAGCATCGCCGCGTCGGCCATCCGCCCCGCCATCAACGGCTTCCCGGGCCGCATCGCGACACGGTGGAACGTCTGCTGCATGCCGCGGCCGGCCGCGACCTCGGCCACGATGTCGTGGTCACCGACCGATGCGCCGCCGATTGTGACGATCAGGTCGGCACCGTCCGCGAGGTCCAGCACGTAGCCAAGCGCCGCCGCATTGTCCCGCGCGATCGGCAGCATCCTGACCTCGGCGCCGGCATCCTCCAGCATTGCCGCCAGCCCGAAGGCGTTCGAGGCGACGATCTGGTCCGGACCCGGCGCCTCGCCCGGCATCACCAGTTCGTCTCCCGTCGCGATCAGGGCCACGACGGGCCGGCGCACGACCGGCACCCGGCCGAGGTTCATCGAGGCGAGCAGCGCGATGTCCACCGGCCGCAACCGCCGTACCGAGAGCGTGTCTCCCTCGGCGAAGTCCGCCCCGAGGTCGCGCACGTGAGGGCCGTCGTCGAGCGCGGCTCCCAGCACGATCTCGTTCCCGGTCCGCTCCACGTCCTCCTGGATCACGATCCGGGTCGCGCCGTCGGGCACTGGCGCGCCGGTGAAGATCCTGACGGCTTCCCCCTCCGCCACCGTTCCGAGCCAGCGCCGCCCGGCCGCCGCTTCTCCGACGACGCGCAGGCGGGCGCCCGGGGTGGCCGAAGCCACGGCGTAGCCGTCCATCGCCGAGGTGCGGAACGGCGGCTGGCTGCGACGCGCCGCGACCGGCCGCGCCAGCATCCGGCCGGCGGCGGCGCGTAACGGCACCTCCTCCGACGGGAGCGGCGCGACGAGCGACAGCACGTGGTCCAGCGCCTCGGCGACCGAGATCATGCGCGCGGCCCGGCCTCCCAGCGGCCCGACTTGCCACCCTCCTTGAGCACGACCCGGATGCCGCCGATCTCCATGCCGCGGTCCGCCGCCTTCAGCATGTCGTAGACGGTCAGCGCCGCCAGCGAGACCGCGGTCAGCGCCTCCATCTCGACGCCGGTGCGCCCGGTGGTCCTCACCTCGGCGGCGATTCGCACGCCGGGCAGGGCGTCGTCGATCGTCAGGTCCAGCGCAACGCGGCTGAGCGGCAGCGGATGGCACAGCGGCACGAGGTCCGCCGTGCGCTTCGCCGCCATGATGCCGGCAAGCCGTGCCGTGCCCAGGACGTCACCCTTTCCGGCCCGTCCCTCAGCCACCAGCGCGAGGGTCGCGGGCTCCATGCGCACGTGGCCTTCGGCGATTGCGGTGCGCGCCGTCTCGGCCTTGTCCGAGACATCGACCATGTGCGCCTGTCCCGCCTCGTCGAAGTGCGTCAGCCGGCTCATCGCGCCAGCAGGGTCCGCGTCGCCGCCGCGACGTCGTCCTGCCGCATCAGGCTCTCGCCGACGAGGAACGCCCGCGCCCCGGCGTCGGAGAGCGCCGCGATGTCCTCGGCCGTCGCGATCCCCAACTCGGCGACAACGACGCGGTCGTGCGGGACCATGGGCGCCAGCCGACGCGTCGTGTCGAGGTCGGTCTCGAACGTGTGCAGGTCGCGGTTGTTGATCCCGATCAGCGGCGAGCGGAGGCGCAGCGCCCGTTCCATCTCCGCCTCGTCATGGACCTCGATCAGCACGTCCATCCCCCAGCCGATGGCACAGCCCTCGATCTCCTTGGCCTGCCCGAACGAGACCGCGGCCATGATGACCAGGATGCAGTCCGCCCCCATCGCCCGCGCCTCGGCCACCTGCCAGGTGTCGTAGATGAAGTCCTTGCGCAGCACCGGCAGCGACACCGCCGCGCGTGCGGCGATAAGGTGCCCTGCGTCGCCCTGGAACGACGGCCCGTCGGTCAGCACCGACAGGCAGGTGGCGCCGCCCGCCTGGTAAGCCTCCGCCAGCGTCTTGGGGTCGAAGTCCTCGCGGATCAGCCCCTTCGACGGGCTCGCCTTCTTGACTTCGGCAATCAGCGCCGGGCCGGTCGCGCGGCGGATCGCGGCGGCAAAGCCGCGCGGCATCGGTGCGGCGCGCGCCGCGCCCTCCACCTCGGCGTCCGGGCGGTGCGCCTTGGCGCGCGCCACCTCTTCCAGCTTGTAGGCCTTGATGTCGTCAAGCACGCTCATGTCTACTGACCTACTCCTCCCGCGCGGCGATGGGAACCGCTGCCACACCAATCCACCAACGGCTCGCCGCGTTCCGTGAGCCATGCATTAACCCGGCCGAACGGGCGCGAGCCGAAGAACCCGTGCCTTGCCGACAGGGGCGAGGGGTGTGCGCTCTCCACGAACAGGTGCGCGGCTGGCCGGACATGCCGCTTCAGCGCCTGCGCGTGGCGGCCCCAGAGGACGAACGCGGTCGGTCGCTCCGAGACCCGCGCCAGCACCTCCGCCGCCAGCCGCCGCCAGCCGAGTCGCGCGTGCCCGCCCGCCACGCCGGCCGGCACCGTCAGGCTGGTGTTCAGCAACAGCACGCCCTGCGCCGCCCATCCGCCCAGGTTGCCATCGGCGGGGCGACAGCCGACATCGGCCTGCATCTCGGCAAAAATGTTGGCCAGCGATCGCGGCAGCGCGACGCCCGGCCGGACGGAGAACGCAAGGCCGTCGGCATTGCCCGGCGTCGGGTAGGGGTCCTGCCCAAGTATCACCACGCGCACCGCCGCCGGGGGGCACGCCTCCAGCGCGGCGAAAATCTGCGCGGCCGGGGGCAGCACCGTCCGCGTCTCCGCCTTCAGCGCCGCCTCGATGCCGGGCCAGGTCTCCGAGAAGAACGGCAGGTCGCCCCACGCCTCGGGCGGCGTCACGAGCCTCCCCCGCTCTCGGAGTGTCCCCGTTGAAGGCATCCCGCATCCTCCAAGAGCACGACGCCTCGGCGCCGGTCGGCCCGCCCGCCGGTCACGCCGCCTGCGTCACCCGCGCAAGCCCCTCCACTTTCGCCTGCGCGGCCCCGGAATCGAGCGACTCCGCCGCCAGCCCGGCGCCCTCGTGCAGGTCCGCCGCGCGGCCCGCGATCATCAGCGCCGCCGCCGCGTTCAGCAGCACCGCGTCGCGGTAGGCCGACGCCTCGCCGGCCATCAGCGCCCGAAACGCGCGGCCGTTCTCGGCCGGTGTGCCGCCCAGGATTGCCTCGAACGGATGCACCGGCAGACCCGCTTCCTCGGGATGCACCTCCCGCTCCGTGACCGCGCCGTCCTGCAGCGCCGCCACGAACGACGGCTCGGCGATCGACAGCTCGTCGGTGCCGTCGCCGCCATGAACGATCCACGCCCGCTCCGACCCCAGGCGCGCCAGCACCTCGGCCATCGGCCGGATCATCTCGCGCGCGAAGGCGCCGGTCAGCTGCCGCTTCACCCCCGCGGGGTTCGTCAGCGGGCCCAGGATGTTGAAGATCGTCCGCGTTCCCAGTTCCGCCCGCGCTGGCCCGACATTCGCCATCGCCGGGTGGTGCATCGGCGCCATCATGAAGCCGATCCCGACCTCCGCGAGCGCCCGCTCCACCACGTCCGGGCCGACCATCACCTTGATCCCGGCCTCGGTCAGCGCATCCGCGCTTCCGGACTTCGACGACAGGTTCCGGTTGCCGTGTTTCGCCACGGTCACGCCGGCGCCCGCCACCACGAACGCCGTCGCCGTCGAGATGTTGAGCGTGCCCTTGCCGTCGCCGCCGGTGCCGACGATGTCGATGGCCCCCTCGGGCGCCCGCACCTTGCGGCACTTCGCCCGCATCACCTGGGCCGCGGCGGTGTATTCGGCGACCGACTCGCCGCGGGTGCGCAGCGTCATGAGGAATCCGCCGATCTGCGCCGGCGTCGCCTCGCCCTCGAACAGGATCTCGAACGCCACCCGCGCCTCGTCGTCGGTGAGCGGCCGCGCCACCGCGGCGGCGATCAGGGGCTTGAGGTCGGCGCTCATGCCGCGACGGGCGCCGTCGCCAGGAAGTTCCGCAACAGCCGGTGTCCGTGTTCCGAGGCGATGCTCTCGGGATGGAACTGCACCCCGTGGATCGGCAGCTCGACGTGGCTGAGGCCCATCACCGTGCCGTCCGCCACATGTGCCGTCACCCGAAGCACGTTCGGCAGGCCCTCCGGCGAGACCGTCAGCGAGTGGTAGCGCGTCGCCCGGAACGGCGAGGGCAGGCCGGCGAAGACCCCGGTGCCGTCATGCGTCACCTCCGCGACCTTGCCGTGGACGATCGCATCGGCCCGCACCACTTGCCCGCCGAACGCCTGTCCTATCGCCTGATGCCCGAGGCAGACGCCGAGCAGCGGCACCCGCGCCTCCGCCGCCGCCCGCACCAGCGGCACGCATACGCCGGCGCGGTCCGGGTCGCACGGTCCCGGCGACAGGACGATCGCGTCGGGCCGCGACGCCAGTGCCTCCTCCGCGGTCAGCGTATCGTTGCGCCGCACGACGACCTCGGCCCCCAACTCGCCCATGAAGTGAACGAGGTTCCAGGTAAAACTGTCATAGTTGTCGATGAGCAGGATCAAGCCGGTCGGGTCCTTGTTGGGGGTGCCTCCACCGCGTGAGGCCGCTATAGATGCGCGCAGGGGACGGCCCGGGTCAAGGGCAGGGGGCGGCAGCATGCGGACGCTATTCGGTCTTCTCGTCGGCCTTTTCGCGGGGCTTGCGGTGGCGGCTGTGATACTGGTCGTCGGGCCCGCGTCCGACAGTACCGCGGCCGACCGGGCGCCGACCGGTTTCGCGCCCCTCGATGAGGTCGAGGGCCCGCGGCTGCCGCGGCTGACGTCCGACACGATGCCCGCGCAACCCGCCGATCCACCCGGCCTCGAATAGCCTATCCTTTCGGCCGGACGACCCGGCCTGTCGGCAAGACCCGTCGAGCCGCCAGAGAAGTTGACGGCGACGAATGTCCGCGCCGGATCACGCGCCCGGCGGGTTGCCGATGTCGCGGTCGGACGGCAACGGTGCCGAAGTCGCCCTGCAGATGTCGCGCAGCGCCGGCCGCAGCCCCTCTTCGAGCGTCGGGTGGTAGTACGGCATCGACAGCAGGCCCGAGGCGGTCTCGCCACGCATGATCGCAAGCGCCAGCAGGTGCGCCATGTGCCCGGCTCCCGGCGCGAAGAGTTCGGCGCCGGTCAGCCGGCCATCCGGCGCGGCATGGATGCGGACCAGCCCCTTGGCGCGCGCCTCCACCTTCGCCCGCCCCTGATCCTCGTACGAGGCGCCGCCGACGTGCCCGCCGTCGTTGGGAGGAGCGCCGAGGACGGCATGCGGCGGGTCCGTGAAGGTCAGCGTGAAGGCCGGCGACCGTTCCGCCGGCCCGACGTCTGGGTACGCCGCGGCGTTGTGGCCGGCGATCGCGCCCTCGTCGGACGCCTCGTGCAAGATCGGCCGGTCGGCATTGGCATCGCCGGCGATGAAGATCGGCGCGTCACCACATTGCAGCGTCCGCGGGTCGAACTCCGGAACGCCGTGCTCGTCCAGCGCCAGACCGGTCGTCTCGAGGCCCAGATCGTCAATCCGGGGCGGCCGGCCCGTCGCCAGCAGCACCCGATCGACCCGCGCCTCTCCGGCCTCAGGCCCGGTCCAGGTGACGCGCGCGCCGTCGCCGTCGCGTGCGGCGCTCACGTCGACGCCCAGCCGCAGCGTTAATTCCCCGCCGATCACCTCGGCCAGGGCGTGCTGCACGTCGGGATCCCGCGCGCCGTCGAGCGTCGTCGCCTGGTCGAGCAGGATCGTCTCGACCCCGAGGCGCGCCATCGCCTGCGCGATCTCCAGCCCGATCGCCCCCGCGCCGACGACCGCCAGCGACCGTGGCAGGTCCTCAAGCTCGAAGACGGTGCGGTTCGTCAGTGCCAACTCCCCCAAATCCTCGAACGGCGGTGGAACCATCGGCGCCGACCCCGTCGCGATCACCACGCTGCGCGCGCGAATCCCAGTGCCGTCGGACAACGCGAGCCGCCCCGGCCCGTCGAACCGCGCCCGGGCCTTGATGCACGTCCCCTCCGGCAGCTCGTCGAACGAGGATCGCGTCGCCTCGGCGAATTTGTCACGCTCCGCCTGCAGCCGCCGCATCACCGCGCGGCCGTCGACGACGGGTGTGCCGGGGCCGATACCAAAGACGGTCGCCCGGCGCACCGCGTGCGCGGCCTCGGCCGCGGCGATCAGCAGCTTCGAGGGCATGCAGCCGACCGTGGCGCAGACGGTCCCGGCGAACGCCTCGTCGATCAGCAGTGTCGTCGCGCCGGCCTTTCGCGCCGCGCGCTCTGCCGCCAGGCCGGCGGTCCCGGCGCCGATCACGGCGACGTCGCAGGTCCGGTCCGTCATCGCGCGGCGCTCGCGCACGTTTCGCGCATCTCCGCGGTCGGTCTCCCGTCTCGAGCCATTCGGTCCTCCCTCGCATGCCTCCACGGACGAAACGTCCGGGCCCGCCTTGGTTCCCGCCTCACGCCCTGACGATAGTGACGCACGTCCTCCCGGCATCGTCAGGCAAGGCCAATCGCTGCGTGGGTTCTAGGCCGCGAAGATCCGCAGGGGCTGACCAGGTCGGACGCCGCCCAAAAGCGTGACATCCGCCGGCGCTAGTTGCCGTGGCCCCTGAAGCGCCCGGCATCCTCGGCGGCGGCCCGGATGGCGCGGCTCTTGTTGACGGTCTCCATGTACTCCGCCTCGGGGTCGCTGTCGTAGACGACGCCGCCGCCCGCCTGGACGTAGAGCTGGCCGTCCTTCACCACCGCCGTCCGCAGCGCGATGCACATGTCCATGTCGCCGCCGGCGCTGAAGTAGCCGACGCCGCCGCCATAGACGCCGCGCTTCTCCGGCTCGAGCTCGTCGATGATCTCCATCGCCCGCACCTTGGGCGCGCCGCTGACCGTGCCCGCCGGCAAGCCGGCAAGCAGCGCCGACAGCGCGTCCTCGCCCTCGCGCAGCTCGCCCACCACGTTCGAGACGATGTGCATCACGTGGCTGTAGCGTTCGACGATGAACTCCTCGGTCGGTCGCACCGTCCCGATCTTCGCCACCCGGCCGACATCGTTGCGGCCGAGGTCGAGCAGCATCAGGTGCTCCGCTCGTTCCTTCTCGTCGCCGATCAGCTCCGCCTCGTAGGCGCGGTCGGCCTCGGGCGTGGCGCCGCGCGGCCGGGTCCCGGCGATCGGCCGGATCGTCACCTCGCCGCCGAACACCCGGACCAGGATCTCGGGGCTGGCGCCGATCACGTACGCGTCGCCAAAGTCGAAATGGAACATGAAGGGCGACGGGTTCGTCCGCCGCAGGCTGCGATAGAGCGCGAACGGCGGCAGGTCGAACGGCTGCCGCCAGCGCTGCGACGGCACCACCTGGAAGATGTCGCCGGCGCGGATGTACGCCTTCGCCGCCTCGACCGCCGCCAGATACTCCTCGTGCGTGAAGTTCGAGACGGGCTCCGGCACCTCCGCCGCCTCGCCGAGGTCGCGGCCCGCCCCCGGCGCCGGCCGCTCGAGGTCGCGCACCGCGTCCATCACCCGCTCCGCCGCTTGCGCGTAGGCCGCCCGTGCGCCGAGGCCCGCGCCCTGCCAGGCCGGGGCGACCACCGTCACCTCGCCCCGCACGCCGTCGAGCACGCAGACGACCGAGGGGCGCAGCAGCCGCGCATCCGGCATTCCGATCGGGTCGGGATTCGGCGCGCCCAGCCGCTCCACCAGCCGGATCATGTCGTAGCCGAGATACCCGAACAGGCCCGCGGACGCGGCCGGCAGCCCGTCGGGCAGGTCGATCCGGCTCTCATCGATCAGCGCCCTCAGCGCCGCCAGCGGATCGCCCGGCATCTCCTCCCACGCGGCGTCGTCGAACCGCGCCATCCGGTTCACCCGCGAGGTCGTGCCCCGGCATTCCCACACCAGGTCCGGCTTCATCCCGATGATCGAGTACCGGCCGCGCACCTCGCCGCCGGTCACGCTTTCCAGCAGGAACGCGTTGCGCTGCCCCGCCGTCAGTTTCAGCATCAGGCTGACCGGCGTGTCGAGGTCGGCCGCGAGGCGGGTCCAGACCAACTGGTTCCGCCCGGCCTCCCAGCCGTCGGCGAACGCGGCGAAGTCCGGTGTCATCAGGGCAGTTGCGTCTGCACGGCGTTGATCGCCGACTGGTCGAGGCTGATGCCCGCGTCCTGCTCGGCCGCGCGTACGAAGGCGGACAGGATATCGTCGGCCAGCGTCGCCGCCGACTGCTCGGCAAAGGCTGACTTGGCCGTCTGCGCCTCGGCGCTCTCCTGATCGGCGGACACGATGCGGTCGAGACGGATCACCGCGGCGCCGCTGGCCGTCGGGACGGCGAGGGCGTCGCCCGGCGCCATCTCGAAGATCGCTTCGATCGCCTCCGGCGGCAGGCCTTCGACCACGCCGTCGCGGGTGACCCCCTCGGCGGTGCCCGGCGTCAGGTCCTGCGCCTCGAACGAGGCGCCGGCCTTGACGTCGACGGCGTCGGCCTCGGCCTCCTCCATCAGCGCCGACTGCACCTGCGCCGCGCGCCAGGCCTCGGCCACCTCGTCGCGCACATCGTCGAGCGGGCGCAGTTCCGGCTGCCTCACCTCGTCCAGCCGCAGCGCGAAGAGGCCGCCATCCTCCAGCTCGCGGACCTCGGGAAAGTCGCCCTCGAGCACCGCCTGCGCCTCGGCGCGGAACGCCTCGTAGGCCGCCGGCCCCTCGGCCGAGCCCGGCTCCAGCCGGATGGTGCCGGCTTCCAGCTCGGTCTCCGCGGCCAGATCCTCCAGCGTGGCGCCGCCGGCCAGCAGGTCCTCGATCTCCGGCCGCAATTCATCGATGAGGCGGCGCGCCTGGTCGTTCTCGACTTCGGCGGCGAGATCGTCCCGCACCTCCTCGAACGTGGTCTCGTCCGCCGAGAGGATCGCGTTCACCCGGAACAGGGCCGGCCCCAGCGCGGTCGGCGCCGGCCCGGCGATGCCCGGCTCCTCCAGAGCAAAGACCGCGTCCGCGGCGTCGCCCAGTTCGTCGCGGCTGACGTCGGCCATATCGATGTCGGTCAGCGTCAGGCCGCGCTCCTCGACCAGCGCGTCGAACGACGTCTCGCCCGCGGCAATGGCGTCTGCCGCCGCCTGCGCGTCTTCCTCGCTGCCAAAGACCAGGCGCTCGACAAGGCGTCGCTCGGGCTGGCGGTACTGGTCCGACCGCTCCTCGTAGAGCTGGCGCAGCATCGCCTCGTCGGTCTCGATCTCGTCGGCCAGCATGTCCGGCGTGATCCAGGCGTACGTGATCATCCGCCCCTCGGGCGAGGTGAAGAGGGCAGGGTTCTCCTCGTGGAACGACGCCAGCTCGTCCTCCGTCGGTTCACCCGGTTCCTCGGGCAGGTCCTCCGCCGTCGTCACGGCCCAGGTCACGTCGCGCCCCTCCCGCGCGTAGCCATAGAGCGTCTCGACATAGACGTGCGGGATCCGCACGCCGCCCGTCACGGCGCCCTGCAGCAGGCCCCGGGCGGTATCGGCGCGCACCTGCTCCTCGAACTGCGCCGGGCTCAGGCCGTTGCGGTCCAGCACGAACTGATAGCTCTCGCGGTCGAACTCGCCGTCGACGCCGCCGAAGGCCGGGATCGACTGGATCTCGCGCGCGACCTGCTCGTCGCCGACCGACAGGCCGATGCGCTGTGCCTCGTTGTCGAGCGCGGCGCGCCCGACGAGCCGCTGCAGCACCAGCCGGTCGATGCCGAAGTTGCGCGCCTGCTCGATGGTGATCGTCTGCCCGGTCTGCTGCGAGAGCTGCTGGATCTCCTGCTGCAGCGCGCGGGCATAGTCGTCCATCGTGATGTCGACGTCGCCGACCGACCCCACCTGGCGGGAAGCACCGCCAAAGTTCGTCGCCCCGAACCCGGCGAGGCCGACGATCAGCAGCGCGAGTATCACCCAGACCAGGAGCTTCCCGGTCTTGCCCTTCGCACCCTTGACTGCCATCGCGCCTCTCCCGTCAGACGCGCGACGGTCTAAGGGAGGCCGGGTCCGAGGTCCAGCGCCGCGCGCCGGCTTGCCGCAGGTCAGGCGACCCGAAAAGGCGATCCTGCGAAAGAGTGGCACGAATGCTGGTCGAGGGGTCGGGAATCCCGGCCTTTGCGTACCGGCGTCCCGTCTCTACCCTCATCACGGCTGTCGAGAAGCAGTCCCGGCCAGGATTCCATCGGCCGGAGTGAACCGTCCCCGCCAGATTTTTCGGCGGGCACAAAACATTTAAGGGAGACTCTGGATGACCACGGTCACGATCAAGGACAAGTTCATCGAAGTGGATCACTTCAAGTATTTCCGCGCGAACGCGAACGAGATGGAGCTTTGTACGTGGGGCGAAAAGAAGACGCCGGTTTTCGGAATCAACTACGTCGCGCCAGAGGGCAAGATCGCTCGCCGTCATCTGGAAAAGCGTCCCATCAAGATGACCACGCCCTTCAGCGTGGACTGGTCGACGGTGAGCGAAGGCGACCTCGCCGCCGGCGCCGACCTCAATTTCTTCGGGATCGGCCGGGATCACGCTGTCAAGTTCGACCTGAACGAGGCCAGAACTGGCGACATGAAGCTGGTCAAGTTCTATCTCACGGAGGGCGTCCTCAAGCGATGTCTCAATGAGGACGCGAATACGGTGCGCAACAACATGGCCGACGAAGGAAAGGACGCCCGGATTGTGTCCGGCGTCTGGGTCGTCTTCGACGCCGAACTATCCTCGCATTTCAACAGTCTCTTCGATACCAGCCATTCGGTCAGCGCCTTCGGCAGCGAACTCGGCATCACTGTCTCCGGCGGCAAGAAGGGGGATCAGACCATCAAGCTCGGCGACGGCTCGGCGATCGCCTACGAGCTTGCGAAGGTCAAGAAATGGTCCAAAGGCAAGGACCAGATCGAAGAAATGGAAGACGACCAGTTCGGAATGAACTAGCCCCGCGCACTGGCGGGTGCCGGCTCTGACGGTACCCGCCACCCTTGGGCGTCCAGCGTCGGCCTGCGCGCTCACCACCGTCGCGCGCTGGCCCGCCCTATCAAGCGGGGTCCGCAGAGCTGGCCAGCGCCAGCCGCTCTATCAGCTCCGCCACACCTGCCGCGTTCGCATTCGCGAAGGCTATCCTCACCTCGCGCTCGCCGCGGGGGTCGCCCTTTGGGCGGAACATCGTGCCCGGCAGCAGCAGCACGCCCGCCTCGCGCACCAGCCACGGCGCCAGCGCGTCGGAGGGCATCTCGAACGGATGTTCGGCATAGGCAAAGTAGGCGCCGCAGCCCAGCAACCGCCATCCAGGAATTCCGGCGAACCCGCGCCGCAGCGCCTCGGCCCGCGCGAGGATCTCGGCGCGCTCGCCGGCCAGCCAGTCGCCGAGGTTGCGCAGACCCCAGAGCGCGGCCCGCTGGCCCAGCTGCGGCGCGCAGATCGCCACGGTGTCGAGGAACTTCTCCGCCTCCGCCAGCAGCCGGGGTGATGCCGCGATGGCGCCGACGCGGTGCCCCGTCAGCCGGTACGCCTTCGAGAACGAGTAGAGATGCACCAGCACGTCGTCCCAGTCCGGATCGGCGAAAAGGCCGTGCGGCGCGCCGTCGCGGCTGTCGAAGTCGCGGTAGGTCTCGTCGACGATCAGCGCGATGCCGCGCGCCCGCGCCAGGTCGTGAAACGCCTGCAGGGTCTCCGCCGGATACTCCGCCCCGCCGGGATTGTTCGGAGTGACCAGCACGATCGCCCGCGTCCGGTCGCTGATCAGCGCCGCCGCGGCGTCGGCATCAGGGACCAGCCCCTGACCGGTCTCCAGCGGGACCGCATGGATGCCGCTCATGTCGAGCCACATCTTGTGGTTGAAGTACCACGGCACCGGCAGGATCACCTCGTCGCCCGCGGCGGCGAGGGCCGCGACAACGGCGCAGAAGGCCTGGTTGCAGCCCTGAGTGATCGCCACCTGGTTGGCCGCGATCGTGCCGCCGTACGCGCCCGACCAGATCTCCGCCACCGTCTCTCGCAGGTCCGGCAGGCCCAGCACCGGACCGTATAGATGCGTGCCGGGATCGCGCATCACCATCTCCGCCATCGCGCGGCGCATCGGCTCGGGCGGCGGCTCGACCGGCGCCGCCTGGCTGACGTTCAGCAGCGGGCGGTCCTGCGGGAACGAGATGCCGTCGAGCCAGCGGCGCGCTTCCATCACCGGCGGCGGGAAGGTGGCCGAGGTGCCGCCGTCGGGCGTCATTCGGAACAAGTACGTTTCGTACATTTCTGTACAAACGGCGGTCTCGAAACGTACAGAATTGTACAGAACTCCCTCAGTCGGTCCCACGATAGGGCTGCACGTACTGCAGCGCCATGTCCCAGGGAAAGAAGATCCAGGTATCCTGGCTCACCGCGGTCACGAACGTGTCGACCTGCCCACGCCCCGCAGGCTTGGCATAGACCGTCGCGAAATGCGCCCGCGGATAGAGGCTGCGGACGACCTCCAGGGTCTTGCCGGTGTCCACCAGGTCGTCCACGATCAGGACCCCGATACCGTCCTGCATCATCGAAGAGTTCGGGGTATTTCAACACCTTGGTCTCGGATTGATCCTGATGGTTGTAGGACTTCACGCTGATCGTATCGATGACGCGGATGTCGAGTTCGCGCGCGACGATCATCGCGGGCGCCATTCCGCCGCGGGTGATTGCCACGACCGCACGCCAGCCGCCGCTCTCGGGCCCGTGGCCGTCGAGCCGCCATGCCAACGCCCGCGCGTCCCGGTGCAACTGGTCCCAGGAGACGTGGAATCCCTTCTCGTGCGGCAGTCTGTCGGTCATCGCGTCCCTTTGAACATTGCCTCGCAAGTCATTGTCATCGCTCGATGAAGAGCCGCACCCCAAGGGCCGCGAGAACGCCCGCCGCGAGACGGTCGAGCAGCGGCTTGGCCCGCATGAACCGCGCCGCAACGGGTTGCAAGGTCAGCATCGTGACCAGCACGCCGTAAGCGAGAAGCTCGAACGCGAGATGGTTCGCGACCACGGCAACCTTGGCTCCCCACCCCAGACCCGGCGGAAAGATGACGACCAGCACCGCTGCGGCGAAAAGCACCGACTTTGGATTCCCCAGGTTCACGAGCACGCCGGTGAGGAAGGCACCCCGGTCGTCACGAGAGGCGTCCTCCAGCGGCGCCCCCGCGGTGCGCCAAGTGGCCCATGCAAGCCAGAGGAGGTAGCAGGCGCCGCCAGTCTTGAGCGCGAGATAAGCCCACGGAAACATATGGAAGACCGCATCCAGCCCCGCCAGCGCCGCGAATGTCCATCCCGCCGCGACCAGCGCGAGACCGCCTCCGGCCGCGTACCCAGCCCTTCGCCCCTTCGAGAGTGACGCCCGTATCGCGACCAGCATCGCCGGGCCGGGACTGGCCCACGCAGCGGCGAGGGCGACGTTGAGGGCGAGGATGTGGCCCGCCTCCACGCCTCAGACCTTGGTGATGTCGGGTGCGTCGGGCGCCTTCATTCCGACCACGTGGTAGCCCGCATCGACATGCAGCACCTCGCCTGTCGTCGCCGCTCCGAGGTCCGACAGAAGGTACAGCGCGGATTTTCCAACCTCTTCTTGCGTGACGGTTCGACGCAAGGGCGAGTTGTACTCGTTCCATTTCATGATGTAGCGGAAATCGCCGATGCCCGAGGCGGCGAGCGTCTTGATCGTGCCGGCGGAGATCGCGTTCACCCGGATGCCGTCCTTGCCCAGATCCTCCGCCAGGTAGCGCACCGAGGCCTCAAGCGCTGCCTTGGCCACACCCATGACGTTGTAGTGCGGCATGACCTTCTCCGCGCCGTAATAGGTAAGGGTCAGAAGCGAGCCGCCGTCCGGCATCATCTCGGCGGCGCGGCGCGCGATGGCGGTGAACGAGTAGACGGAGATGTCCATCGAGGTGCGAAAGTTCTCGCGGCTGGTGTCGACGTAGCGGCCGCGCAGTTCGCTCTTGTCGGAGTAGCCGATCGCGTGGACGGCGAAATCGAGCGTGCCCCAGCGTTCCTTCAGGCCGTCGAAGAGGCTGTCGATCGAGGCCTCGTCGCCGACGTCGCACGGCAGGACGATGTCCGAACCCGTCTGTTCCGCCAACGGCACGACGCGCTTCTTCAGCGCCTCGCCCTGGTAGGAGAAAGCCAGCTCGGCGCCATGCTCAGCGCAGACCTTCGCGATGCCCCAGGCAATAGACTTGTCGTTGGCAAGGCCCATGATGAGGCCGCGTTTGCCCTGCATCAGTGCGCCTGCCATCGTCTCTCCCGCCGCGAGGTTTCCGGCCCGTCTATGCCAAGGCAGCACGGGCATCAAGGCTGCCGCCTTGTGTGGCGTCGGCGGTCGCGCTAGCCCAGCGTTCTGGAAGCCCGAAAGGACCAGCATGTCCGAGACCGATCCGCGCTTCGAAGGCGACGACCCGATCGCCATCTTCTCGCGTTGGCTCGAGGAGGCCGCGCTCACCGAGCCGTCGGATCCGAATGCGATCGCCCTGGCAACCGTCGACGGCGCGGGCCTGCCCAACGTCCGCATCGTCTTGTTGAAGGCGGTCGTCTCGGACGGGTTCGTGTTCTACACCAACTACGAGAGTGCCAAGGGCGAAGAACTGACGCTCAATCCCCGTGCGGCGTTCGTATGTCATTGGAAGACGCTCGGTCGGCAGGTGCGCGTGCGCGGCGATGTCGCACGCGACGATGGCGAGGCGGCCGACCGCTACTTTGCCTCGCGCCCGCTCGACAGCCGCCTCGGCGCGTGGGCTTCGCGCCAGTCGCGTCCCCTGGCTTCTCGCGGCGACTTGCAAGCGGAGGTGGAGCGTGTCAGGCGTGAGCAGGGGACGGAACCCAAACGACCGCCGCACTGGGGTGGCTTTCGCATGACGCCCTCGGAGATCGAGCTGTGGGCGGAGGGAGAGTATCGCCTCCACGACAGGTTCCGCTATATGCGTCACGCTCCGGGGGACAGTTGGTCACGAAGCAGACTAAACCCATGACATCGCCTGAAACGATGTTACGATCAGATGGTCGTTCGGGGGTGGATTGTGCTCGTGCTTTGTCCGGTACTTTTCTTTGAAGATGTTCGTTGATCATGACACCTATCGGGGAACAGACGACAGCATGAGGGAAGTCGGCTCCGACACACGGCGTGTGACCGGGCACGTGAAGTGGTTCGATCCGGCCAAGGGCTTCGGCTTCGTCGTCGCCGAGGATGGCGGGCCCGATATCCTGTTGCATGCCAACGTTTTGAGGAACTTCGGCCAAAGCTCGGTCGCGGACGGGGCCGGGGTCGAGGTCAGCGTTCAGGACACTGCGCGCGGGGCGCAGGCGACGGAGGTCCACCGCATCGATCCGCCTGAGGGGGACGAGCAGCCGCTCGCCGAGCTGGCCGGGCCAGACGTGCCCTCGCTGGAAGATCTCCCGCTAGAGCCGGCACGCGTGAAGTGGTTCGACAAGGCCAAGGGCTTTGGCTTTGCCAACGTGTTCGGCCGATCCGGCGACGTCTTCCTGCATATCGAGGTGCTGAGGCGCTCGGGTCTTGCCGACCTGCAGCCGGGCGAAGCCGTCGGCGTTCGCGTGGTCGAGGGCAAGCGCGGCCGGATGGCCCAGCAGGTCACGAGCTGGGAAATGGCGTTGAAGGAGCACGAGTGAAGACGCTCGCCGCGCTGCTGCTGCTCGCGCCATCGCTGGCGGGGGCCGCGTGCGATCCCGATCGCGTCGAACTGCGCGGCGACTTCGGCACTGCCAGCTTCTCCGTCGAGATCGCCGACGACGCCGGCGAACGGGCGCAAGGGCTTATGAACCGGCCGTCGATGCCGACGGGGCAGGGGATGCTCTTCATCTACGACCGCCCACAGCCGGTCTCTTTCTGGATGCGCAACACGCTCATTCCGCTCGACATGATCTTCGTCGACGGGACCGGTCGCGTGACGCAAGTCCACGAAGAGGCGGTACCGCTCGACGAGACGCCGATCCCCGGTGGCGACGGCGTTCTTGTCGTGCTCGAGATCAATGGCGGTCTGGCCGACCGGATCGGCATCGAGGAGGGTGCCGAGATGCGTCATCCCGCATTCGATCCCGACGCTGCCGTCTGGCCTTGCGAATAGCGCGCGGTCTTTCCAAACGCCTCAGTCCGCTGTAGCACGACGCCGTCGGGGCGTGGCGCAGCCTGGTAGCGCGGCGGCTTTGGGTGCCGTAGGTCGTGAGTTCGAATCTCGCCGCCCCGACCATCCGACTCATCTTCCGGTTGTGGCTCAAACGATGGCTTGTGGGTCAAGTCAAAAGAGTCGCTACATCTGGTGAAAAAATCGTTGACGGATCCGGGACTCTCGCTCAGTCTGGTATGTACCGGCCGGCCAAGACACCAGATATAGGCGTCACGGTTCGGGGGACGGACATCGGCAGGCGGCCCGCGGTTTCATGCAGGCACCCAAGACAAGACAGACGGACTGTCTGCCGATGCTTTCGCTCGCCTCGCATCCCGGCCGGCGCAATGCGGAACAAACCGGGGATCCACCGACATGAAGATCGAGCGCGCGTTCACCAAGGCCGGAGCCGATGCCTACGAAGGGCTGGCCTTTGCCCGGACATCCTCGGAAATCCGCAACCCCGACGGCAGCGTCGTCTTCCGCCTCGAAGGCATCGAGGTTCCTGCGAGGTGGAGCCAGGTCGCCTCCGACGTCATCGCGCAGAAGTACTTCCGCAAGGCCGGTGTGCCGGCAAGGCTGAAGCGGGTGCGCGAGAAGGGCGTGCCAGCGTTCCTCTGGCGCTCCGTCCCCGACGAGAAGGCGCTCGCGGAGTTGCCGCAGGACGCGCGCTACGGCGGCGAGACTTCGGCCCGCCAGGTCTTCGACCGGCTCGCCGGTGCCTGGGCCTATTGGGGCTGCAAGGGCGGCTACTTCTCGTCCGACGACGATGCGCGCGCGTATTACGACGAGATGCGGCACATGCTGGCGGCGCAAATGGGTGCGCCCAACAGTCCGCAATGGTTCAATACCGGCCTGCACTGGGCCTACGGCATCGACGGACCCAGCCAGGGCCACTACTACGTCGACCATCAGAGCGCCAAGCTGGTGAAGTCGACGTCCGCGTACGAGCACCCGCAGCCGCATGCCTGCTTCATCCAGTCTGTCGGAGACGACCTGGTGAACGAAGGCGGCATCATGGACCTCTGGGTGCGCGAGGCGCGGCTCTTCAAGTATGGCTCGGGCACCGGCACCAACTTCTCGTCGCTCCGTGCCGAGGGGGAGGCGCTGTCGGGCGGCGGCAAGTCCTCCGGCCTGATGGGATTCCTCAAGATCGGCGACCGCGCGGCCGGTGCGATCAAGTCGGGGGGCACCACCCGCCGCGCCGCCAAGATGGTGATCTGCGACGCCGACCACCCCGACATCGAGGACTTCGTGAACTGGAAGGTGCGCGAGGAGCAGAAGGTCGCCTCGCTCGTCGCCGGCTCCAAGATGCACGAGGCGAAGCTCAACTGGATCTTCTCGGCGATCGGCGACTGGGACGGGCTGGCCGAGGATGCCACAGACCCCGCCAGGAACGAGGCGCTGAAGAAGGCAATCCGCTCCGCCAAGAAGGCAGCGATCCCCGAGACCTATATCAACCGCGTCCTGCAATACGCCCGCCAGGGCTACACCGCGATCGAGTTCCCGACCTACGACACCGACTGGGACAGCGAGGCCTACGCCTCCGTCTCCGGCCAGAACTCGAACAACTCCGTCCGCGTTACCGACGCCTTCCTCCAGGCCGTCCGCGACGACGCCGACTGGGAGCTGCTGCGCCGCACCGACGGCAAGGTCGCCAAGACCGTCAAGGCCCGCGACCTCTGGGAGCAGATCGGGCACGCCGCCTGGGCCTGCGCCGACCCCGGCATCCAGTTCCACGACACCGTCAACGATTGGCACACCTGCCCCAAGGACGGACCGATCCGCGGCTCGAACCCGTGCTCGGAGTACATGTTTCTCGACGACACCGCCTGCAACCTCGCGTCGATGAACCTGCTGACCTTCTGGAAGGACAGCGCCTTTCAGGCCGACCGCTACGTCCACGCCACCCGCCTCTGGACGCTCACGCTCGAGATCTCCGTCACGATGGCGCAGTTCCCGTCGAAGGAGATCGCCCAGCTCTCCTACGAGTTCCGCACCCTGGGCCTCGGCTACGCCAACATTGGCGGCCTGCTGATGAACATGGGGCTGGGCTACGACTCCGCCGAAGGCCGCGCCATGTGCGCTGCGCTGACCGCCCTGATGACCGGCACCGCCTACGCCACCTCCGCCGAAATCGCCGGCGAAGTCGGCCCCTTCTCCGGCTTCGCCCGGAACCGCGAGCACATGCTGCGCGTCATCCGCAACCACCGCGCCGCCGCCCAAGGGCGACCCTATGAGGGCCTTGCGACACCGGCGGTCTACCTCGACGCCGAGAACTGTCCAGACCCGCGCCTTGTCGAGATGGCGCAGGCGTCGTGGGACCTCGCCCTGGGCCTCGGCACCGAGAACGGCTTCCGCAACGCCCAGACCACGGTCATCGCGCCGACCGGCACGATCGGCCTCGTCATGGACTGCGACACCACCGGCATCGAGCCGGACTTCGCGCTGGTGAAGTTCAAAAAGCTGGCCGGCGGCGGCTACTTCAAGATCATCAACCGCTCCGTCCCCGCCGCGCTCGAGACGCTGGGGTACGGCTCGGGGGAGATCGAGGAGATCGTGGCCTACGCGGTCGGCCACGGCACCCTCGGCAACGCCCCCGGCATCAACCACACGTCGCTCGTCGGCCACGGCTTTGGCCAAGCCGAGCTCGACAAGATCGAGGCGGCGCTGCCGCAGGCTTTCGACATCCGCTTCATCTTCAACGTCTGGACCCTGGGCGAGGACTTCTGCCGCGACCAGCTCGGCATCCCTGCCGACAAGCTCGCCGACCCGACCTTCGACCTCCTCCGCCACCTCGGCTTCACCCGGGCGCAGATTGACGCCGCCAACGACCACGCCTGCGGCGCCATGACCCTCGAGGGCGCGCCGCACCTGCGCGAGGAGCACTACAGCGTCTTCGACTGCGCCAACCCCTGCGGCAAGAAGGGCCGCCGCTACCTCTCGGTCGAAAGCCACATCCGCATGATGGCCGCGGCGCAGTCCTTCATCTCCGGCGCCATCTCCAAGACCATCAACATGGCCAACACCGCCACGATCGAGGACTGCCTCGCCGCCTACGAGCTCAGCCACTCGCTGGCGGTCAAGGCCAACGCGCTCTACCGCGACGGTTCCAAGCTGAGCCAGCCGCTTGCGTCCGCCCTGGTGGAGGACGACGAGGAGGCCGAGGAAATACTGGAAAGCGGCACGCCGCAGCAGAAGGCGCATGTGCTGGCCGAGAAGGTGATTGAGAAGGTCATCGTCCGCGAGGCGGCCCGCGGCCGCCAGAAGATGCCCCAGCGCCGCCGCGGCTACACGCAAAAGGCGATCGTCGGCGGTCACAAGGTCTACCTCCGCACCGGCGAGTACCAGGACGGCAAGCTCGGCGAGATCTTCATCGACATGCACAAGGAGGGCGCCGGCTTCCGCGCGATGATGAACAACTTCGCCATCGCCGTCTCGGTCGGTCTGCAATATGGCGTCCCGCTGGAAGAGTTCGTCGAGGCCTTCACCTTCACCCGGTTCGAGCCCGCGGGCATGGTCCAGGGCAACGAGGCGATCAAGAACGCGACCTCGATCCTCGACTACATCTTCCGCGAACTGGCCGTCAGCTACCTCGACCGCACCGACCTTGCCCACGTGCAGCCCGACGGCCAGCGCTTCGACGAGATTGGGAAGGGCGAGGCCGAGACGACCAACGTGGTCGAACCCTCGCACGCGCGCGCGTCGAAGTCGCTGGAACTGCTGCGCCAGGTCGCCTCGCCGGGCTACCTGCGGAACCGCGTCCCCCAGGAGCTGCTGGTGTTCCAGGGCGGCGGCGAGGTGGCGGTGACGGGCGAAGCCGCGATGCAGGTCGCGGTATCAGGCTTCGCGGAAACGGCCGCCACCTTCGCCGGCGCCATTGACCCAGCCGCCAAGGCCCGGATGCAGGGCTACGAGGGCGACCCGTGCGGCGAATGCGGCAACTACACGCTGGTGAGGAACGGCACCTGCATGAAATGCAACACGTGTGGATCGACGTCCGGGTGCAGTTAGCTAAGCCGACTTGATTGTGTCGCTCCGGCGAAAGTTGCTCCCAAATCGGGCAAGTCTCTCCCGATCGGGGGCAATGATCGTCCCGATGGTCGTTGCAGACAGCGAGCCCCTCTCAGCGCGAAGGGCTCCACGCCGCGATGACCGGCTTCGTGTACGGGCGGACCTCGGGGATGGGATGGCGCCTTGGCGGGCGCGCCCTCCATAGCTGGCGCGGGCCGGGGCGCTCCGGCCCGTCAGGGTCGACCGGAGAAATCGGATCGGCGTAGAGTTTCAAGCTCGGAGTTCGAACTCCGCCGATCAACCGCGACTAGGGCCGCGAGTAGGATAGATCGGCTGCTTTGGCAGCGCCGTCCCGCGAAATTGTGGACATTATCGAGCGATGCACAACCTGCGTCACCTCCGGCCAATCGAAGTGCTCTGCGTGTCGGTTGTGGGTGTGTGTTGCCAGACGATGTCGAGCGGCGAGCCCAAGCCGAAACTGGTGGGAAGCTGAGTTCGGCTTCGGGTGCTGGCTCGTCCATCACTTTCGGCCGGTGGTCAGCAAGAGCGTGTTGGGTCCGGTCCAGCCCTCGGGCGCCTGAAACGGCGCGAGCTGCTCGCGGATGTCGGACCAGGCGGCTTCCTGCGCGGCTGCGGGGAGCGACGACAGGAGCGCCTTGACTGGCGCCGCGGCCGCGCGAAGGAAGGCGATGTAGTCGTCGCCCGAGCGCAGCTGGAATGGCGCCTCGATCCGTGCGGTGGCAACCTCTCGGAACGACGCCGCCTCGAAGAGGCGGCCAAGATGTCCCGGGCGTCCGAGGCTGAGAAGCCCGCCAGGCGCGAACGGGTCGCGCGGCGGCAGGCCGGCGTGGCGGAGAGCCGTCGCCATGACGATGCGGATGCACGGGTTGTCCTCGGGCCCGGCGAAGACCATCGCCGACAGGCGCGCGCCGGGCTTCAGGGCCGCGCGGGTCGCGGCGAGGCAAAGCGCAGGCTCCGGCATCAGCATGAGGCCCAGCCGGCAGACGGCGGCATCGAAGACGTCCGCTTCCGGCAGCGGCGCCTGCGCGTCGGCGGCGCGCGCCTCGATCGTCCTGAACCCCCCGCGCGCGGCGTTCCCGCGGAGGCGTTCGATCAGCGCCGGCGACAGATCGGTGGCGACGACACGCCCCTCCGGTCCCCCCACCCGCCCGGCCAGCGCCAGGGTCTGATCACCCGCACCCGCGGCCAGGTCCAGGACGTGCGCGCCCGGCTCCACGCCCGCGAAGTCCAGCATGGTCTGCGTCGGACCGGCGAGCCATGCGCTGAGCGCCGGCGACTGCGCATCCCAACCGTCGGCGGCCGACTCCCATTGCGCCCGCACGGTCCCCAGCGTGCTCGTGGCCTGGTACGTCATGGTCCTCTCCGATCCTGTCTGATGGCGAGGACATCCTGCGCCGGAACGAGCGCGTGCGACACTCGACGGCATTGCAGAACGGGGTCGCAGAACTGCATAACCTGACGTCGGGAATGTTCCGTGCCGCCCGTGTTCGACTGGAACGACCTCAGGTACCTTGTCGCGGTGGCCCGCCACGGCAGCACGCTGGCGGCCGCGCGGGCGCTCCGGGTCAACCAGTCGACCGTGCAGCGCCGGCTCGCCGAGCTCGAGGCGCGGCTCGGGCTGCGCCTCGTCGAGCGCCGGCCGAGCGGGTATCGACTGACGGCGGCCGGGGCTTCGCTGCTCCCCGCCGCCGAGGAGGTCGCCGCGGCGATTGCGGCGTTCGAGCAGGCGGCCGTGCAGGCGGCCCATGCCGGCGTCCTGCGCCTGACCTGCCCGGAGCCGATCGCGATCCGCCTGACCCGGTCGGGACTGCTGGACCGGTTCCATGAACTGCACCCCGACATCCGCATCGAGTTCGTGCTTGCCGACCGCTACGTCGACCTCTCGAAGGGCGAGGCCGACGTGGCACTTCGGTCGGGGGATACGGAGGGCGATCTCGTCGGCAGGAAGATCGCGGACTCGATCTGGGCTGTCTACGCCAGCCGCACCTACGTCGCCCGGCACGGCGCGCCGAGGTCGGTCGCGGAGTTGCGGGATCACCCGATCGTCGGCTTCGACGAGAGCCTCGCCCGACATCGCCTGTCGCTCTGGCTCCGCGACGTGGCGCCGGACGCGCGCTACGCGGCGCGCAGCGACAGCGTGCTGGGGCTCGTGTCGGCGGCGAAGGCGGGCTTCGGTCTCGCGGCGCTGCCGATCGCACTCGGCGACTCCGAAGACACCCTCGTGCAGGTCCTGCCCCCGGTGGCCGAACTCGCCCGCGCCTGGCGCCTGCTCGCGCACCCCGGCGCCAGGCACCTGCCTCGGGTCGAGGCCTTCTTTAAGTTCGTGACGGCGGAGGCGGCAGAGCTTAAGCCGGTTCTGACCGGCTGAAGCGGCTTGCCTCTGCTCTGCCCCGCCGCCGCTCGGCACTGCGAGGTCCCTGACCTGCTATTCTTTTTCGCCTCTATCCCCCAAGCAAAGCAGCGCCCGGCCATTTCAGGCCGTAGTTCTCCGATCGCCTCATCTCTCGGCCAGGGGCGTTTTTCAGCAGAAACCGCATCATCTGGACCACCGGGAGGGGCTTCCAGCGAATGTGGGGCGAGGTTCTTCCCTTGGGGTCGGTGCGGATCTCTTCGATGGGCTCGCGGCGATTCCAGTGCTGCCGTTCGACCGGCGCGGCCGCCGCCGCGACGCCGCATGGTTCTCGGCCACATCTTGTGGCCCAGCGGGCCGAAGACCCGGCGATCAATGCCGCGCTCGACTACATCGCGGCCCGTGTCGTCAATGCAAGCGAACGACGCAAGTCCATCGTCGTCGAATGCCTGCGCGGCCGCGGCCATCGGGTTGTCGGATGACTTCCTTCACTCGGCGAAGGGCTTCGGCCACAAGCTTTGACTCCACCCGCAGAACAGGAAGCGCCATGACGGCACAGACCCTTGCCATCGCCTACGCGGCTCTCGCCCTGCTACCAGGCGTCATGCACATCGCGCTCGCGGCCGGCGCGCCGCTGGGGCGGTTCACTGTCGGGGGCCAATTCCCGGCCGGCTGCCGCCAGCTTGGCGCGCGCTGGCCGTTGTTCAGGCCGGGCTTCTCACAGTCATGGCTCTGGTCGTTCTGGAGCGCGGAGGGGTTGTGTCCACGCCGCTGCCCGCAGGTCTCTTCTGGCCTGTGGTGGGGCTCACCGTTCTGACCTGTATCGCCAACGCCGCCAGCCCGTCCCGGCCCGAAAGACTGATCTGGACGCCCGTCACCGTCGCGATGGTGGCGGCGGCCCTCGGGACTGCCCTCCTCTGACCCCCGAACAGGAGCCGCGACATGCCGACCGTCTTATCGCCGGAGCCACCGGATACCTCGGCCGCCATCTTTGCGCGGAATACCGTCGGCGGGGCTGGGGCGTTCATGCGCTGGTGCGGGACGCCGGGCGGGCGCGGACGCCTCGGAGCCAACACCTTGATCGAGGCCGAGGCGACGCAGCCGCGCACCTTTTCGGGGTGCTGAAGGGGGCCGATCTGGTGGTCTCGGCCCTCGGCATCACCCGCCAGACGGACGGCCTCGACTATTGGCACGTCGATTGTCGCGCGAACCGCAATCTGCTGGACGAGACACTGATCGCCGGTGTGCCGCACTTCGCCTACGTCCATGTCCTGAACGCCGGCGCGATGGCCGACGCACCGCTCGTGGCGGCCAAGCAGGTTTTCGTGAAGGCGCTGCGGGGGGGGGCAGACATCCGGTCCACCGTGATCGCCCCTTCCAACTACTTCTCCGACATGAAGGACCTTCTCGCCATGGCGCGGTCTGGGCGCGTGTGGCTGTTCGGGTCTGGCGAGAACCGCATCAACCCCATCCACGGTGCGGACCTCGCCGTCGCGACGGCCGATGCCGTTCCCGAGGGGCGCGGCTGGCTCGATGTCGGCGGACCGGACATCCTGACCCAGACCGAGCTTGCTCGGGCCGCCTTCGCCGCGCTGGACCGCCCTGAAGGGATCACGCGGCTGCCCGGCCGAGCTCTGGAAGATCCTGCATGCGGTCGAGCTGGGCCTCGGCGGAGGCAACGAGATCGCCGGCGGCGTCTGGATCGCGTCTGTCTGCATCGCAGGACTGATCGGGCGGACCCTGGCCCGCCCGGTCGCGGCGCTTGGCCTGCTGACCGGCCTCGGGGGGCTGGCTACCCTCGTGCCGGCCTTTGGCGACACGGCAGGCGCCGTCTTCGGGCTCGGCGCCATCGCCTGGTTTCTGGGAGTGGGCGCGGTGCTCTTGGCGGGCGGGGATCGGTCTGTCGCCCAGGCTGGGACCACATGATGCGCCGGTCCTGAAATGCCCCCCGGGGCTGCCGCCATCTGTCTCATGGCGTTCCTCGCGCTTTGGATCGGGGGGTCCTCGTCGCGCAGGACGCAAGCCTGCCCGTCGACGACATCGCCGGCCACCGTCTCGCCCGGCGGCCCGTCCACGATCGCCAGGTGCAGTGCCGGCGACGACACGATGTCCGGCGCGGACGCTTTCGACGGCCTGGTTCTGCTCATGGCGGGCGCCTGCAGCGACTGGATGGGTGCGCCTACGCAGACGCGATACCACGGCCGAAAGTGGAGACCTCATCGTCATCCCGGACGCCGGGCACGACGTCGTCTGGGACAATCCCGAAGCCGCGCTGGTCGCGATCCATGCCTTTCTCGGGCCGGCACCCCTGCCAGGTAGCAGGAGGATTCCCGAATGAAGATGATCGCGACCCTGACCTATCCTCGCAGTCCCGCACGCTCCCGTTCTGTAACGGACTTCACCGCAGGACGCTCGGCGCAGCGCCTTATCCAGGCTTGGATGGAGGGCTGTTGCGGCATGGCGTCCGGGAGCCATTGGAAAGGGCTCGACAGCAAGAGGTCGACCGCCGAGTAGTCGTCTCCGAGGAGATAGGGCCTGCCGTTCAGCGCTTCGGACAGGCGGGCAAAGACGGCCTCCAGATCGCGAAACGTCGCGTGCATGGCGGGATGATCGATCTTCGCCCAGTCGAGGACCAGCACCGGCTCCATCACGCCCTGATAATAGAACAGCCAGCTCAGGAACGCCCCGCGCTGGGGGTGCCCGACGGGACGACCGAGCCCCGCCTCGGGGAACTTGTCCGTCAGGTATGCGACGATCGCGCCGCGCTCTCGAACCAGGTCTTCGCCGTCGGTCAGGTAAGGACCTTCTTCTCGGGATGCGGATTGCGCGGGTCCGGACCTCCGCTGCCATCTTGTCGGGAGACCGTGACGTCGATGACGTCGATCTGGTCGGCAATGCCATCTCCTCGATCAGGACGAGGATGGACGTCGAACGGGAGTTCGGCGCGTGGTAGAGTGTCGGCATGAGTATCTCCTGAAAGAAGGTGATGCCTTGCCTTAGCTGCAGCCTGCTGACAGATTCCGTCAGCATGGCCCGGAGCGACCGCCTCATGCGTCTGATGAATGCGCTGCGTCGCCTGCCCGCGCCGGTCACGGCCGCGACGCTGGCGGCGGAGACGGGCGTATCGAGGCGGCAGCTCTACCGGGACATCGCCACGCTGCGCGCGGGCGGCGCCCTGATCGATGGCGAGGCCGGGGTGGGCTATCGGCTGACCGAGGACCCTGCGTTGCCGCCACAGAGCTTCTCCCGGCTCGAGATCGAGGCGCTGGTCCTCGCCGTGGGAGAATTGCGCCAGACGGGTGACGCGGCGCTGGAGACGGCAGGCCGTTCGGCGCTTGCCCGCATCATCGCCACGCTCGCCGACGAGCAGTCGCGGCAGGCCATGCACACCGTCTTGCGCGGCTTCCGCTCGCCGCCTGTCCGCGTGGACTTCACCGTCGACATGTCGCTGCTGCGTCGCGCCTGCTGGGAGGAACTGGCGCTCGACGTTCGGTATCGCGACATCAACGGCCGGGTCACACGGCGCGAGGTCTGGCCCCTGGGCATCAGCTATTCGGACGGCACATTGATGGTGCTGGTCTGGTGCTGCCTTCGGCAGGACTGGCGCATCTTCCACGCCTCGGGGATCGAAGGAGCATCCCTCAACGGAAGCAGCTTCAGACCCCGGCGTGTGTCTTTGCTGCGCGACTACGCGTCGCGACAGGCCAGTCCCGGGTCGTGTGAAAGAATGAAGTGACCGCTGATACCATTCGGCGAAGCCTCCTCAAGAGCGTCGCAACACGCTTCGATGCGAACTCGGAACTGACATCTGAAGCGGCAGCACCGGGCCTTGATGCCCGCGGATCTATGTCGGAGGAACACCTGCAAGCCGCACCTCCAGCCATCGGCATGGGGCACGGCTCTTCGCAGCGGGATCGGACGGGCGATAGCGGCAGGATGTGGTCCATGGCTGCCTGCTCCCGCATCTGCTCGCTTCCAACAGTCTAACGCTTGACGGGCACGACTGTCGGTTCGGACCCTGCGTCCGCCCCGACTGGGGCTTGTCGCCCGGTGATGGCCGGCGCCTCGCGGATCAGCGTGGGGTCGGTCAGGGCGGCCACCATGAAGAGCGCGAAGTCCGTGCGCCGCATGAGGTTCCGTGCGAGCACCGGGTCGCCCACGTGGCGCGCACGGACCGGCAGCCCCTCGCTCGGGCCCTCTTCGAGGTCCGAGCCGCGCACGACGGTCCAGTCGCGCCCGGAGGCGAAGATCAGCTCCGCCGCGCGCACCTGGTCGTCCAGATCGACGAGACGGATCGCCCTGAGGATCGGGGTGCCGAACCGGACGATGGCGCGGATCTTCCATCCATAGCGATCCCGGCCGTCGCGGCTGATATGCCAGCCGCAGGAGAAGACCAGCCGAGCCTTCGGCGGCGCGAGGTCGAGCACCGCGCGCGCCGTGCCCGAGGCGTAGTCCTGCACGCCCCAGGGCGCCAGAACCACCAGCACGCCGTCGCAGTCCCGCGTCGCCTTCTCGATCACCGCCCGGTCGTCGGTGCGTCCGGGGTGGACGGTGATCCGGTCCCCGAAGCGGGCCAGCTTGCCGACGCTCTCGGGGCGGCAAACGCCGGTGACCTCGTAGCCGCGCGCCAGGGCGTGCTCGGTCATGTATTGGCCGAGCTTGCCCGAGATGCCGACGATGCAGATGCGTTTCATGGGACGTCTCCTTGGAAGGGGAGTCAGGCGGCGACGGCGCGCGGCAGGGCGGCGCGGGGGCCGCGGAGCAGCAGCCAGAGGGCGAAGCCGACCTCGGACAGGTCACGACCAGCAGCAGCGCGATCTTCACGGTCTCGAGCAGGGCCGCCTCTGGCAAGGCGAACATCTGCACACTGTCGACCATGTAGCCCGTGCCGCCCACGACAGGCCCAGGCCCAACAGCCGCGGATAGAGCCCCGAGCGCATCACCAGCGTGCCCAGGAGGATCAGGTGCAGGCAGAAGAAGATCTGCCAGATCCAGACGCCGGCATCGTGGACGTGCCGCATCAGCCCCGCGAGCTCGATCCGTTGTGCCGGCGAGAAGCTGTCCAGCGGCACCGTGCCGTCGGCCAACGCCAGCGCCGCCGCGTGGAAGAATAGCATCGCCGCCATCACCGCGACCATCATCAGCCGCGCGTAGGAGGCGGCCAGCGACAGCGTCGCGTTCACCCGCCGGAACATGAAGTAGAGCATCACGGAGACGAGCACTTCGGCCGTAATCATCACCACGTCGCCCACCAGCCCTGCGTGGAACAGCCCGCGCCGCTCCGCGATGTTGGCGAAGGTCGCGGCAGGATCGCCAGGCACGTTCAGCAACCCCGGCACGTAGAGGATCGAGAAGCCGCCGGCGAAGGCGATGAGCAGGTAGAGCGCCCCGGTCAGGCGGGCATAGCTGCGTGAGGATGGGTCCTGGAAAGCGTGCATAGCGGGCCTCTTTGGCATGGGTCGTCGGAATGGGTGTCTTCTACTTCCCTGCATCCGCGCAAAAAATTGACCGGTTTTGCCGAGCTGGTATGCAAAAGCGCATGGATTGGCGCAGCGTCACCTTCGACTGGAACCGCGCCCGAGCATTTCTTGTGACCGCCGAGGAAGGCTCGCTCTCGGCCGCCGCGCGTGCACTGAAGCTGGCGCAGCCCACGCTCGGCCGGCAGGTCGAGGCGCTGGAGACCGAGCTCGGCGTGGCGCTTTTCGAGCGCTCGGGCCGGGGCCTGCGCCTGACGCCTGCGGGTCACGAGCTGCTGGAGCACGCCCGGATCATGGGCGACGGCGCGCGGGCACTGTCGCTGGCCGCCTGGGGCCAGACCGAGGCGCTGGAGGGCGAGGTGGCGATCTCGGCCTCGGATGCCTATGCCAGCTACCTCCTGCCGCCGATCCTCGACCGGCTGCACCGGGCCGAGCCGCGCATCCGCATCGAGGTCGTGGTCTCCAACGACGTTTCGGACCTGTCGCGCCGCGAGGCCGACATCGCGGTGCGCAACGTGCGGCCCAGCGAACCCGAGCTGGTCGCGCGACGGGTGCGCGACGCACAGGCGCGGCTCTTCGCGGCGCCGTGCTATCTCGACAGGCTGGGGCGGCCCGCGTCGCCGGCGGCCCTCTCGGCGGCGGAGTTCATCGAGATCGACGCCGCGGGCAGCCTCATGGGGCTGCTGAACGGCAAGGGCTTGCCCGGCCAACTTCCCCTACCGCTGTCGCAACTTCACGGTGATCTGGGAAATGGTGCGCCGCGGGCTCGGGATCGGCATCCTCGACGACCGCATCGGCGACGTCGACCCGTCGGTCGAACGCGCGGTGCCGGATTTCGCGCCCATCGCCTTCCCGGTCTGGATCGTCGCCCACCGCGACATCGCCCGCTCCCGCCGCCTGCGCGACGTGTTCGACGCACTGGTGGAGGGCTTCGGCGGCTGACGCGGGTTCTTACGATCCCGCCTCTCAGGACGTCGAGGGCTGCGCCAAGGCCGGCAGGGCAAAGAGCAACAAGGCCGCCGAGAGCGCGCAGGCCAGCGTCCAGACGGAGTTCCAGAAGGTCCAGCGCGGCAGGTAGGTGCCGGTCCAATAGGCGCGCGTGGCGTCCTGCGCAGGATTCATTCCGGCCAGCGCCTCGTTCATCGGCACGTTGAAGCAGACCGTCACGCCGAAACAGCCGATGAAGTAGATCAGGCCCGCGAGCATCATCATCGCACCCGGCGCGCCTCCCACGACGATCCCGCCATGGACCGCGATGGCAAGCGACGCGGCGGCGAGCCCAAGAAACAGCGCCATGAAGACCCAGCGAAAAATCTCTCGATTGATGACCTGCATGGCCTCCACCCCGCCGCTGCCGCCGGTGTGCGACAGCGAGCGCATGATGAAGTCCGAGAAGGCGAGAAAGACACCGCCGGCCAGCGCATATGCGAGGACGGCGCTTTGCATGAGCAGAAGAACGGGTGACATCGTGGTGATCCTTGAGGTTGTTGTGACGAAATCCGGCGGGGCGACAGTTGCCACGCCAAGGGGTGGATCAGTGCGCCTCCAGCGCGCGGCTGTCCGAAGGCCGCGCGCGGAGCCGGTGGAAGAAGGCCAGGAGGCAAAGTCCGGCGAGCGCCAGTTCGAGCGCCAGCGCGCCGAGAATGCCCGACGAGGGCATGCCGTCGATGACGAGGCCGACGACGCGCCCCGCGGGAAAGGCGAGAAACACCGTCAGCGCCGCCCCGATCGCAGCCTGGCTCATCGCACGCCGGACGATCCCGGTCAGCATGAGGGCGCCGAAGGCGGCGAGCCCGGCGCCCGGGGCGCGAAGCTCACTCAACAGGTTGACGTCGTCGCCCAGCGGAATGCCGTAGCCGGCGTAGAATGCATGGGGTGCGGTAAGGATGAAGGCGCCGATCCCCAGCGCGGTGACGCCGGACAGGCCAAGCGCGAGCTTCTCGAAACGGGTGAGCGTCATGGGAGATCCTTTCTGGTGTCGGGGAGCGTCGTCAGGCGGCGGAAGACCACGCGCCCGAGGCGGCGGCGGAGCGGGCGAAGTCGGCGAAGTCGCGCGGGGGCGCCCCAAGGCGCGCTGAACGCCGTCGGCGAGATGCGCGTTGCGCCCGTCCAGCGTCTCGCGCGCGATGGCGGTGAAGACATCGGCCACGAAATCCCCGCCCGCCTGTGCGACGTTGGCGTGGAAGTCGTCGAAGCTGATCGGGATGTGCCGGATCTCGCGCCCTGTGGCCTGCGACAGCGCGGCCGCCATCTCTGCGAAGGTCATCAGCCGCGGCCCCGTCACCTCATGAAGCTGGCCCCTGCGGCCCTTTTCGGTCAGGGCGGCGACGGCGACGTCCGCAATGTCGTCGATGTCGATGATCGGCTCGGGCGTATCGCCACCAGGCATGGGCAGCACCCCGGCAAGCACCGGGTCACGCAGGTAGCCTTCGGAAAAGTTCTGCGCGAACCAGGCGGCCCGGACGATGGTGTAATGCACACCCGAATTGCGCACCACCTCCTCGCCCAATCGCGCGTGGTGCTCGCCCCGGCCCGACAGCAGGACGAGATGCTCGACGCCCACATCCTTTGCCGTCTCGCAGAGGGACTCGAGCTTCTCGACCGCGCCGGGAAAGGCGAGGTCCGGGAAATAGGTGACATAGGCCGCCCCGCTCAGGGCCGGGGCCCAAGTCTCGGGCGCTTCCCAGTCGAAGGGTATGGCGGCATTGCGGGATCCTCGGCGGACGGGCAGGCGCTTGGCCTCCAGCCGGGCGGCGACGCGGCTGCCGGTCTTGCCAGTGGCCACAATGACGAGAACGGGTTTGGTAGACATGTGGTTTGCTCCTTGGCTCGGCGGTGATGGCCAAGGGATAGGCGCGAGCTCCGGGCGCGGTATTGATCGGCGTCGCCAGCCTTTTGATCGCCGCCGCCAAACGGACGCTCAGCGGTCGCGGCGCTCCTTGCGGTAGCTCGCGGGCGTGATTCCCATCCAGCGCTTGAAGGCGCGAGTGAAGGCGCTTTGTTCCGAGAAGCCGGTCAGAAAGGCGATCTCGGCCAGCGAATGCGCGTCGTCGCGCAGCAGGCCCTCGGCAAGGTCGCGGCGGGTCTCCTCGGTCAGGGTCTGAAATGTCATGCCATGCTCGGCCAGACGCCGGTGAAAGGATCGGGCGCTGAGGCCGAGCCCTCGCGCGATCTGGGGCATCTTCGGCATGCCCTCACTGAGCGCCTGTGCAATGGCGTGCCGGGCCTCACCAACCACCGAAACGTCGTCTCGGACTTCTTCGAGCTCGGCATCGAGATGCGACAGCAGACAGCGGGAAATCCCCTCGTCTCCGAGGATGTTCGGCTGCGCCAGAGTGTCAGGGGAAAAAGGATCGCATCGCACTCCGCACCCCACCGGACAGGGCAGCCGAACCATTTCTCATGCGCGGTGACAGCGTTCGGCGCCGGGTGCCGGACCAGCACCTCGAGCGGCGTAACCGGCGCGGGGCTGACCTGACGGGCGAGCGCGATCGTGGCGATCAAGGTCGTCTCGTTCGACAACCGCAGTCCCAGGCGACGTTCACCGGGTCTGTGGACGATGAACAGGAAACCGCGCGGATCGGGCCGGAGCTCGTATCGCACGACGCTTGTCCAGAGGCGGGCATAGCGTTCGACGCGCGCCAGCGATCCGCGCAGGTCGGGGGCCGCCTTCCATGCCAGCCCCAGCGCACCATACTCATCGCAGCGCATCGAGGCCCCGACGCGCACCGGCAGATCGGTGGCATCGACCTGCGCGGCCAGCCGTTCCAGCATGGAGTAATAGGCCTCGGCCAGGATCATCGCCTTTGGGTCCCAAGGCGCATCCACCTCGAGACCCACCGACGCCAACAGCGCGATCCCACCGGGTCCTCCGCCCGCGGCCGCCACCATCTTCCGTGCGAAGAGCGACGTCACGTATCCCATGGGCTTGAGCTTAGACAGGGCTCGGCACTCGGCCAAGTCAGCGAAGGTCGCAACGGCGTCCAGTGCTCCTCGCAATCCGGGAGCTGTCCCCAAAATGCCGATGCTGCGCGTCACCACAGATGCTCGCTTCTGTTCGGATCGCGAACGACTTGGGGATTGAGCGTCGGGAAGTCGTCCGTCGTCTGAAGATGGACCTGATCCGGCCCGTCCTGACGCGGCGGGAGATCGGAATCGATCTCTATCGAACTTGCGACCTGCCGGCTTCCTGCCATCCTGAACCGGAGGAAGCGTCACCGCCTCGTCCGGATCTTTACCGCTGAATCAAAGGCCGCCTTAGGGCGGCCTTTCTCGTTTCCATTGGCCCTTACATCGGATACGATGAGCAATCGGGATCGCGGCACCATATCGACATCGTGATCGGCCGCCACGGCTCCTTGGGAATGGCCACTTTATGGGTATGAAATGGCCAAGTTAACCGCCGCTTAGGAATCTGGGCCACCGAAAATCAATGACTTACGGTCGCGCGATGGCCAAGTTATGGGTACAGCGACAGTGTGTGGGGGCTCACCATAAATTGACCATTGAGGGGGTTCGTGGCCATTTTCACTCAACTTTAGTGTCCTTTGCGCGAGCTTCCCGTTGTCCTGAAGCGCGCCGCTATAGTGGAGGCGCGCGCCGTCTAATGGCGCCAAGATTGCTTCAAGGGTCCATGCAGCGGTAGTGCCGGGTCAGGGAACCGCCGGTCTCGGCATCTGCTGACGAGCTGTCGTAGAGCACCGACACCGGCACGCATCCGAAGAACGCGAAGGCATGGACGTGGCCATCGGCCCACGCCTCGGCCGTCGCCGCCGGATACGCCCGCACGTAGCGGCATCGCTGTGCGGCAGGTCCAGGACAAAGAGTGCGTCTTCTGCTCGACCCCGCCGATGACGACCATCGCCTCGCCGAAGTCCGCCTGGGCGTGGCCGGGCGCGTGGTGCAGCGGCACGAACATCTCCCGGCTGCGCCGCTGGTGCTCGCGCAAGTAGGCCTTCACGATGGTGTAGCCGCCGGTGAACCCGTGCTCCTCCCGCAGGCGATCCAGGACCCGCTTCGCGGTGTGACGCTGCTTGCGAGGACGTTCGACGTCCTCGCGCAGCCACGCGTCGATGATCTCGGTGAACCCGTCCAGCTTCGGCCGCTTGATCGGCGCCGTCCGCCGGTAGCCCGGCGGCACGGAGTACACGATCATCCGTCGGGGGATTGATCCACTGGATCAATCCCTGATCCTCCGAACTGTCGACGCTGTCGCGCGAGATGCAGAAGTGACGCGCGATGGCGCGCTTGCTCATGCCTTGCCTGAAGCAGGCGCGGCGAACCTTCCGATACAGCTCCACGGTGAATATGCCCCCACCCTCCCTGCCGCCAGAGAGGGCAAACGTGGCCGACTTTTACGCCGCCCGCCGCGGGCTCATCCCGCCGCTACCGTGGCCGACGTTCTCGCCGCCGTTCTCAAACAGCCGCACCATGAAGGGCAGTGGGGCGGCCAGTGTGGCAACGCTGGGTGCTGCGGGCGTGGAGGCTGCCCAGAGCGTCCTGGCCGAGACCCAGTCCGCCATCCTGCCGCTGGTACCGTATCTCGACACACTGCGGTGGGTGTTCATCGCCGTGGCGCTCGGCGGCATCGCTGTCACGATCCACGCCCGACTCGATGACTGGCGCCGGGGCGGCGGTGATCGCCTCGCTCCTCTTCGGCTTCGCCGCCAGCCCCCGGATGCGAATGGCTCTGCGCTACGGCGCCATCGCGATCACGGTGCTCTTCTTCCTGTTCGCACCGCGGCGGTCCGGCGAGCGAGCGGGACGTCTGGCGGAACGCCTCAAATCCACGGAGAAGGCCAATGATGTCCAACGCCAGATGCTGGAGGCTGCGGCTCGCCGCCCTCGCGATCGCGACGAGGTGCTCACGCGGGAAACCTCGCGCGTGTCCTGTTCGCGATGGTGACGAGGCTCAGCATCACCGGCACCTCGACCAGCACGCCGACCACCGTCGCCAGCGCCGCGCCGGAGTTCAGCCCGAAGAGCCCGATCGCCACGGCGACCGCCAGTTCGAAGAAGTTCGACGTGCCGATCAGCGCACAGGGCGCGGCGACCCTGTGCGGCACGCCCCAAGCCCACGCCCATCCGTACCCGAGCGCGAAGATGCCGTAGGACTGGATGATGATCGGCACTGCGATCAGCGCGATCAGCAGCGGTTGGGCAAGGATCACCGGCCCCTGAAAGCCGAAGAGCAGCACCACGGTCATCAGCAGTCCCACGACCGAGGCCGGCTTGATGCGCGCCGTAGACGACGCCACTGCCGGCTCGCCGCCCCGCGCGATTAGCGCCCGGCGCGTCAGCATGCCCGCAATCAGGGGAATGACGATGTAGAGGACGACCGACAGGATCAGCGTCTCCCACGGGACGCTGATGTCGGTGACGCCAAGAAGCAAAGCCACGATCGGCGCGAAAGCCACCACCATGATCAGGTCGTTCACCGAAACCTGCACGAGAGTGTAGTTGGGATCGCCCTTGGTGAGCTGCGACCAGACGAAGACCATCGCAGTGCAGGGCGCCGCCCCGAGCAGGATAAGCCCGGCGATATATTCCGGCGCGCGCTCGGGGGCGATCAGTCCGGCAAAGATATGCTCGAAGAACAGGACCGCCAGCGCCGCCATGGTGAAGGGCTTGATCAGCCAGTTTACGGCCAGCGTGATGACGATGCCTTTCGGGCGCTGTCCCACTGCCTTCAGCGAGCCGAAATCCACCGCGATCATCATCGGATAGACCATCGCCCAGATCAGGACGGCGACGACGAGGTTGACCGACGCATACTCAAGCGACGCCAGCGCGCCGAAAAGCCCCGGCGCGAGGTTGCCGAGCAGGAGCCCGGCCATGATGCACAGCGCGACCCAGAGGGTCAGCCACCGTTCGAACAGGCTCATGAAGTTTCCTTCTGGTGCGGCACGCGGCAGGCCGCAGCCAAGGGCGGGGTGAGCGCACCGATGAACTTTGCCAGCGGCTCCAGCGCGGTGGGGTTCAGCGCGTAGCAGGTGCGCGGGCCGGAGATCTCGCCGGTTATGACGCCGGCGGCTTTGAGGATGCGCAGATGCTCCGAGACCGTCGACTGCGCGAGGCCGACAGCGTCCACAATGTCTCCGCCGATGCAGCCGGGCGTGGCGAGCAGCAGCCGCAGGATGCGCAGCCGCGCTGGATGCGCGAGCGCTTTGGCGAGTTCGGCGAGGTCGATGTCCGGATTCCGCATTTGATTCCTCTTATTTCGGATATCGTCGATATACGATACATTAGGCAAGAGCAATCCGGTGAGGCTTCCGTGGTGACGACCTCGGATCCTAAACCGCTTTAGACAAGCCTGAACTTCACAACGGAAATCAGACGCTTCTTGCGGCGTCGCGCCAGCTCGCGGTAGAGACGCTGGCCCGGATCGGGTGGTCCAGGATTAGTCTTAGTGCATGACGGGCCTCGGCGCTACGGCTGTCGGGGCCGGCGCAGCGGATCCGGGTGGCGGAGCCGGGCACTGCGCCACCTCGGGAGCTGGCGGGCGGTAGCCCAGCGATGAAAGCGGGCGCTTGGAGTTGTAGTGCCGTCGCCAACTTTCGATGACGGTCCTCGCATCGGCCAGACTGTAGAAGATCTCGCCGTCGAGCAGCTCGTCCCGGAGCTTCGAGTTGAAGCTTTCGCAGCAGCCATTCTCCCAGGGACTGCCGGGCTCGATGTACGCGGTTCGGGCGCCGACGGCCGCGATCCACTCCCGCACCGCCTTGGCGATGAACTCGGGGCCGTGGTCAGACCGGATGTGCGCCGGCACGCCGCGCAGGATGAACAGGTCCGACAGGACGTCGTGACGTCCACCGACCTGAGCTTGCGGTCGACCTGGATTACCAGGCTCTCGCGGGTGAACTCGTCGATCACGTTCAGCATGCGGAACTTCCGTCCGTCGTGTTCTGCGGTACCTTCAGCCCCTCCCGCCGCCATATCCGCTCGACCCGCTTGGCGTTCACCACCCAGCCGGCATCGCGCAGCAGCGCCGCGATCCGGCGGTAGCCGTAGCGGCCATACCGGCTGGCGAGCGCCGCGATGTCCGCCGTCAGAGCGGCTTCGTCGGCGCGGCCCCGCGGCACCTTGCGCTGTGTCGAGCGATGCTGCCCGAGGCGGCACGCACGCCGTTCCGACACCCCAAGCTTCGCCATGACATGCTCGACGCAGCGACGACGGCGGGCGGGGCTGAGAAGTCTCCCGAGGCGGCCTCGCGCAGGATCAGCTTCTCCAGCGTCAGGTCCGAGACCGCCTTCCGGAGACGCTCGTTCTCCTTCTCGAGCTCCTTCAGGCGCTTCACCTGGTCGGTCTTCAACCCGCCGTCCTCACGGCGCCAGCGGAAGCAGGTGAACTGCGTCACGCCGATCGAGCGCACTGCCTCAGCCACCGATCGCCCCTGCGACACCAGCACGTCCACCTGCCGCAGCTTCGCGACAATCTCCTCGGGCTTGTACATCTTCCGCGCCATCCCTCGTCCTCCATCCGGCTGGAAAACCATACCTCAGCGAGGACCACTTCTCAGGGGGCAGGCCACCACTGCCTCGACATCGAACAGGATGCCGGAGCCAGAAAAGAGAGCTACTGCTGCATCCAGCCGGATGTGACCAGAACATCGACTTCATCGGGTCCAAGGACCGGCCCCGCCTCGAGAGCCTCTAGGGCGGCGACCATGACGTTCTCTGTCGCGCCGGCGGCGGGGACATAAGCGTCCTGCGTGTCCGTTCTCGCGGCCGGCCGTGCCACCGCGACCTCCAACACCCATTCCTCGCCGCGCCGGCACGCGATAGCCCAAGCCGGCGAGCCGCCGCTACGTCCGGACCATTCGACTTCTCGGCACGGCTCGCCACTACCGTCGATAAAGGTCGTGCTCAAGCCTACCGTACCCGAGCCAAGACTCGTCGCGCTGCCGTCCCGGCCGTTCTCAAGGAGAGTTTGCAGGGCCGAGGTGCGTTCGATTGCACCGGCGGTCAGCTCCGGCTCAACCGCCGTCGACGAGGCTCCCAGGAAGTAGCCCGCGGCAAGCGCGATCGATGCTGCAAGGGCGGACCCGGTCACGAGGCTCCGTGACCTTGAGGCGCGCCGGACGGGCCGGGCATCTGCCAAGCGATTGCGGAGCGCCTGTGGCAAGGGCGCCCGCACGGGCGCCTCGAAGGCCATTGCGAGACGCGCGTTCATCTCTCGCAGGGCCTTTACGGTCCGACGGTCCTCTGGAGAGTCGGCCAGATGCCGCTCGACCTTCGCAGCCTCCTTGGGTGACAGCTCCTCGTCGGCATACGCTGCCAAGAGCGTCGGATCGAGGCGGGAAGCCATCAGTTCACGGACCTTCCGATGATCGCAGATAGCTGACTGCGGGCACGGGAAAGGCGACTCATCACCGTGCCGAGCGGAACGTCCATCACGTCGGCGGCTTCGCGGTAGGACATGCCATCTATGGCAACAAGCGCAATTACCGCGCGCTGCTCCGGCGGAAGTTGCGCGACCGCTTCCCTAAGCTTTGCAAGCGTCATCCTGTCCTCCGCGTGTCGGGCGGACAATCCGCCGTCCGAAAGCCCGACCTGTTCGGCATCGATCTGATGACCGCGCGTGCGGGCGCGCCGGCGATCGTCATGCCAGAGATTCTGAACTATGCGAAACATCCAGCTGTCCATCCTCGTGCCCTCCCGGAACTTCGAGGCGTTGCGGAGCGCTCTCTCACATGCGGCCTGTACGAGATCATCGCCATCTTCCACCGAGCCCGTCAGCGAATAGGCAAATCGTCGCAACCTTGGCACGGTTGCGACGAGCTCCGTTTCGAAGGCGCTGCTCAAAGCCTGTCCAACGTTGTGTTCACGGTGACAACGGTCCGTCCTCGAAGTTATTCCGTGACACCGCGTGCCGGTAGCGTCGAGCAGGCGCACTATCAGCCGGAAGGTGCCGAGAAATCCGAGATTATAGAAGAGGGTAAGGCAAGTGCGCACGAAGTATTTGATCGGTCTGGCGACAAGCATGTCCCTTATCCTATGGGCGATTTCGTTCCATGGAGAAGGCGGATGGCCGAACGTCGTCGCTTCCGCGCAAGCGCAGGGCAACCGCGACACTGCACCGGGTCGTTCGGGCGAGGGATCCGGCAATAGTGCAAACGCTCCGGGCCGCTCTGGCGAAGCGCGAGGCAACAGCGGCAACGCGCCGGGACGTTCCGGCGAAGCGCCCGGCAACAGTGCAAACGCTCCGGGCCGCTCTGGCGAAGTGCGAGGCAACAGCGGCAGCGCCCCGGGACGTTCCGGGGAAGCGCCCGGCAACAGTGCAAGCGCTCCAGGCCGCTCTGGCGAAGCGCGAGGCAACAGCGGCAGCGCCCCGGGACGTTCCGGCGGAGCGCCCGGCAACAGTGCAAACGCTCCGGGCCGCTCTGGCGAAGCGCGAGGCAACAGCGGCAGCGCGCCGGGACGTTCGGGCGAGGGATCCGGCAATAGTGCAAACGCTCCGGGCCGCTCTGGCGAAGCGCGAGGCAATAGCGGCAGCGCGCCGGGCCGCTCTGGGGAGGAGCGGGGCGATGGTGCGAACGGCCCAGATCGATCGGGCCGTGGGCGGGACGCGGCAGGTGCCTCTGGTGCCGTCTCGGACACAGGGAGCTTGGGAACCCTCCTCGATCGCGTCTTCGGTGGCGCTAGGCCAAGCGCTGATGCCGCTCCTGGGGCGCCCCGTGCAGAACCGGCGCAGGCGGCCACTGCTCCGCAAATCCTTCCAGGGTTCAGGCGGCCGGGAGAAGGGCAAGACGAAGAGCGCTTCAGAGCGAACGAGGTCTCGGTCATCGGGTTGGACACCGCGCGGCGGAATGCCTTGCGCAACGCCGGATTCGCGACGATTGCCTCCCGCAGCAGCGCGGTGCTTGGCGATCGTCAGGTCACCCGCCTGGCGACGCCTCCGGGCCTCACTCCCGCTCAGGCGGCCGCATTCGTGCGAGAGGCATTCCCTGACGCCATCGCCGATCTTTCGCATCTCTACCGGCCGGCGGCCCAGCCGACGAGTGTTCGCTATGCGCAGCAGCTTATCGGTGTAAATCAGCAGAGGTGCGCCGTCGGCACTCGGATTGGCCTCATCGATACGGGTATCGGCTCACATGCTGCATTGCGGCGGGCGCGCCTGACACAACGCACGTTCGTCGACCTCCGGACCGGTGGCAATCTCAGCCACGGAACGGCTGTGGCAAGCCTCCTCGTGGGCGAACTGCCGGGCGTCGAGCCGCTCGCGTCCGGCTCACGTCTCTATTCCGCGAACGTCTTCTCGGGGGTTCAGGGCGTGCTCGCCACCGACGTCACAGCCATCATCGAGGCGCTGGACTGGATGGCCGCGAACCACGTGCGCGTCGTGAACCTCTCCCTCATCGGGCCACCCAACGACCTGCTCGAGGCGGCGGCTCTCGGCGCGGCGCAGAAAGGCATGATCCTCGTTGCGGCCGCCGGCAACGACGGACCCTCTGCGCCACCCGCCTATCCGGCCGCATACGGCACGGTCATCGGCGTCTCCGCGGTCGACGCGCGCGCCCGCCCATACACCAACAACAACCGAGGATCCTACGTGGAAATTGCAGCACCTGGCGTCGATATCTGGGCCGCGAACGCAGACGGAGGGGGTGCTTTCTGGACCGGCACCTCCTTTGCGGTGCCGTTCGTGACTGCTGCCTTGTCGCGCGAGACCGCCGCTGGAACCGTGTCGAACATCAATGATGCCAGGCTCTATCTCAGGACATCCGCGCGCGACCTCGGCGCCCGCGGCCGCGACCCCGTCTACGGTTATGGCCTGCTCCAGGCGCGCAACTGCGGCCAGTAAAAAATAGAATTGATCGGTCGGGAATAACAGACAGCTTCGAGCGTTGTCCGTCGTGCAAGTGCTTGTGCTGGCGGCTGCTCGCCGACGAGACGCTAGGGCTTCGGCCCAAGGGCGTCAGTAGAACCGCCAGTAAAATCGGTACGTTACGAGTTGCGAGCATCTTGCGGCTGGGGCCATCTGGGTCCCAGCCGTTTCTCGGGTACCCGGCAAGGCTTGGGGCTTTGCTTCGTTGCAAAGTATCTCTTCCGATTGCTGTGACTGCCTTCGTTGCCCGCCATCCCGTCGGTCGTGTCGCGCGGTGGTGGAGATTGGGGAGCCTCGTGATCTCTCCGGGTGATCTGCCCCCCCCCAACCAGCGGCTGCAACCGCCAGGGAGATCTCGCCATCACAGAGACTGCAGACACTGCCATGCCTGCGCTACCGCTCGGCGAGCCCGGCAGCGATCCGATCGAGGACCGGCTGCGCGAGACGGAGCGCGTGACATCATTGAGGCGCTTTTCGATGAGGAGCTGGACGCGTTTCTCGGCAACCTCCGCTATGGCCGCGACGCCGGCGTGTGGAAAGGCTGTTCCATCGGCGGCAGTTCCCCGCGAATGACCAGTCGCAGGGGGCCAGCGTGGAGCTGAATAAACCGGGTCACCGCCCTGCCCTTGGGCGGTTCGACGCTCTGCCCCAAAACGGCGCGGTGATCTCGCTGGCGGCGATCACCGGATTGACCCACAAGACGAGCTATGACGATATCTTGGTGGTTGCGGTGGCGATCCCGGTCCTCGCCACAATCACCGTGATCGTCCTTGGCTCGATGGGACTCTGAGCGATGTCGAACAAGGTCGTTCCTGCCGCCGATGCCGTTGCGCTGATCCATTCTGGCGACACGATCACCACCTCGGGCTTCGTCGGCGCCGGGGTGCCAGACGGGCTGCTCAAGGCGCTCGGCGCCCGCTTCGCCGAGGAGGGTCATCCGCGCGATTTGACGCTGCTCTTCGCGGCAGGCCAGGGCGACGGCAAAGGCCGCGGGCTTGACCGGCTCGCCGCGCCTGGGCTGGTGCGCCGGGTGATTGGCGGCCACTGGGGCCTGATCCCGCAGCTCGGCGCCCAAGCGCTCAAGGGCGAGATCGAGGGCTGGAACTTCCCCCAGGGCGTGATCTCGCACCTCTACCGCGACATCGCCGCCGGCAAGCCCGGCACCATAAGCCATGTCGGTCTCGAGACCTTCGTCGACCCGCGACTTGGCGGCGGGCGGATCAGTGGGGCCGCCAAGGATGACCTCGTCGAGCTGGTGACGATCGGCGGCACCGAATGGCTGTTCTACAAGGCAATGCCGATCCACGTGGCGCTGCTCCGCGGATCGACCGCGGACGAGCGCGGCAACATCACCATGGAACGCGAAGCGTTGATCCTCGACAACCTCGCCCAGGCGTCGGCGGCCCGTAACTCGGGAGGCGTGGTAATCGTCCAGGTCGACCAGGTGGTGGCCGGCGGCACGCTGCCCTCGCGCGAGGTGGTGATCCCCGCCGCGCTCGTCGACGCCGTCGTGGTTGCGCCGCCGGAGCTGCACCCGCAGACCTACGCCACCCAATACAACCGCTACTACACCGGCCGCTACCGCGCGCCTACCGAGGGCGTGCCGCCCCTGCCGCTGACCGAGCGCAAGGTCATCGCCCGCCGCGCCGCCTTCGAGCTGCCGATCGGCGGCGTCGTCAACCTCGGCATCGGCGTACCCGAGGGCGTCGCCTCGATCGCCGCCGAGGAGGGGCTGCTCGATCACGTGACGCTGACCGCCGAGCCCGGAGTCGTCGGCGGCCAGCCCGCCTCCGGCCTCGACTTCGGCGCCGCAGTCAACACCGACGCTATCATCGCTCAGAACCAGCAGTTCGATTTCTACGACGGCGGCGGGCTCGACCTCGCCTGCCTCGGCATGGCCGAGGCCGACAGCGAGGGAAACGTGAACGTCAGCCGCTTCGGGCCCAAGCTCGCCGGCGCCGGAGGCTTCATCAACATCAGCCAGAACGCGCGCCACCTCGTCTTTGCGGGCACCTTCACCGCGAGTGGGCTCGCTACACGGATCGGCGACGGCCACCTTGAGATCCGAGCCGAGGGCCGCGCCCGCAAGTTCGGCGGCCGGGTCGAGCAGGTGACCTTCTCCGGCGAGCGTGCGCGTCGGCTGGGGCAGCCGGTCCTCTTCGTCACCGAGCGCTGCGTGTTCCGGCTCGAGCCCGATGGCCTCCGGCTGATTGAGGTGGCTCCGGGCATCGATGTCGAACGCGACGTCCTGGCGCTCATGGGATTCGACCCGCTAGTAAGCGAGGTGGCGGAGATGGACGCCCGCATCTTTCGCGACGGGCCCATGGGCCTCCGCGACGAGTTGCTCACGATCGGGCTAGACCGCCGCATCTTTTGGGACGCGGGGCGGGAGATCCTGTTCGTGAACCTGGCGCGGCTTTCGATCCGCACACAGGCGGATATCGAGGCGATCCGCGACCACGTTGGCGAAGTCGTCGGCCCCCTCGGGCGCAAGGTCGACGTCGTGGTGAACTACGACCAAACGCGGATCGACCCAGAGATCGAGCGCAGCTGGTCCGAGATGGTAAACGACCTCGAGACCCGCCTCTACGCACGCGTCTCGCGTTACTCGCACTCGGCCTTCCTGCGCCGGAAGCTCGGCCGCACTCTTGAGAGAAGACGCCGCCCCACGATCCACGAGAGCGAGAGGGCTGCGACAGCTGCCCTCCACGATCCCGGACGGAAATGATGGTGCAATAGCCAAACGCGTTGGCACCCGAGCTGGGCAGACTACAGTACCCGTTGGTCGGTGGCTGATCCGTTTGCAGCCGAGCTATGAGCCGCAGTGTTAGGCAGCAGGCGCTTTGCCGGCGGCTCAGGAGCTACGGCCGTTCCATGATCACCGTCCCGTAGGACGCCAGCCGGTTCAGGTACCCATCGACATCGTCGCCCTCGGCAGGAAAACCGGAGACGTTGTCGCGCGGTCCAGCGATGTAGCCATCGAGGCTTGCGGCCACGTCATGACATGAGCGACGTCTCGCACGCGTTCACCTCGCCCGGGTCATAGGCGAGGATCGAGGTGCCAAGTTCCGGCTGGTCGTCGGGTGGTGTCGGGGGCTCGGGTGGCTGCTCGCTGACCGGCGCCGTCCTCGCCCGTGCTGCTGGTCTCGACGATCCGCCGCAGGTCGGCGTAGGCCTCGGAGGAGACGTCACGGGCGCGGTGCTGGTTCGGCCCGTAGGCCTCGCCCGCTCAGTCCAACAGCCGCGGCAGGGACGAGCTGATGCGGTCGTGCCAGCGCTCGTCGCGACTGCGGTGACAAACGAGCCGGATATTGACTGGTAGTCGGCTGGCGGTCAACGCGTAGTCGCTGGATCTTTAACGATGTAAATCAGTATGTTGACAACATCCGTGTTGGAACCGCGTCAACGAAACAAGGGCCCCCAAAAGGGATTCAAAATCCCCCGCCGCAAGGCGTGTCGGTTCGAAGTCCGACCTCGGGCACCACCCTCTCCCAGAGTTTTTTGAGAGACTTTCGGGTGGGGGTCATCTTCCGGCTTGCTTGCTTCGTGGCAGTCTCCACGATGAAGAAGGAGACCCTGAGCCGGTTTTGCGCCTCGGCGGGCACCGCCAATCAGGCACCGCGCACGCTGGCTCGGCGTCGACGCATGGCGCGGTCATTTTCGATCGTCAGTTCTTCAATCGCATCGGGAGAGATGCCGCGCTTGATGGCGCTCTCCTTGACCGCTTCGCGGATCGCGGGGCTCCGTGCGATGAGACGACGGAAGCGATGTTCGTCGAGTGTGAGGAGGGTGCAAGGCGCAATAGCCTGGACCTCGGCGCGGCGGGCGGTGCGTGTAAGGATCGCCATCTGACCGAACATCTCGCCGCGGCCCAAACGCCAGGTCTGGCCTGCCAGCTTGAGCTCGACGGCGCCCGAGGCGATAAAGAAAACCCTGCCGGGCGCATCCTCGCGGCGGACGAGGACTTCGCCGGGATCCGCGTGCCGCGTGACGAGAACGCGCCCCAGGCGCCGCAGCGTGGCATCGTCGAGATCCGAGAAGAGCGGTACCTGCCGCGCGAGGTCCGCGCGCCGTACGGCGAGGTCAAGGCGCGGCCGCACTTCTTCCCTGGAGCGTCGGGCGGCCAGCTTCTGGGTGAGGTCGGTGTGGAGTTCGGACCCGATCAAGCCTTCGGCGCGAAGATCCTCATACTCCCGCTCCTCCTGGCGCAGGGCGGTGCGGCGGATGAAGCGGCGCTCCAGTTCCTCGGCATAGCCTGGGTACTGCAGCCTCAGCCCGTCGAGCGCTTGCTCGACGACCTCGATCCTGCGGTCGAGGAGTTCGTGCAACAACTCCGCCACGCGGCGACCGTGGATGCGGCGGATGCGGGCGTCGATGAAGGTATGCAGGTCGCTGAGGATGAGTCGCTGCGAGAGCAGGATTTCGAACCGGTCCGACGTCAGGCGCGCCAAGGGCCGCACAACCCGCAGGCGGTTGTAGAGAAACAGTGTGGCGCGGAACCGTGGTCCGAACCCCAGCGCACGCAGGGAGGCGCGACGATAGCCTAGGCGACCGCCGCTGCGAGTTGCTTCGATAAGCCGGTCGGCCTCCGACAACATCCAGTCGGCGAGGCGCAGCGAGACGGAGCGCTCGCGGAGACGCTCGAGGATCAGGTCGCGCTCGGCGCCAGTCAGCGCGATCAGCCCGAGGGTGATTCGGTCCCGGTCGAGGATCTCCGTGCTTTCCTCTGCGGCGCGGACCGCCTCCTCCAGCCGCGCACCGAAGGCCTTGGCCTCTGAACGGACGATGTCGCGGGTGAGGCCGTAGTTGTCCGTTACCCGCGCCACGTCCTCGCGTACTGACTGGAGTGCCACGGCAATCACCTGGTTGGACAACGCCGCGTCGAGCGGCGAGAGCCGGTCGAGACCGAGCCGCCCGATTACCCAGCGCAGGCTGCTGCCCTGCACGACGAGCGTGAAGAGCGTGAATCCGGTGGCGAGGATACCGACCAGCCGCCGGGTTTCGGCCGGCACCAGAAGGCTTTCTGTGACTGCCAGCGCAAGCGCAAGGGTCACCGCGCCCCGCAATCCGCCCCAGAGGATCGCGGTCCGATACGGGCGCTCGATCACCGGCGAAATCCGCACCAGCGACATGAGCGGGAGGAGTCCGAACAGCACCAGCGCGCGCGCCGCGACGGCGGCCGCGACGACGACGATGACAAGTCCGACGTCGGCGAGCGAGACGCCCTGCAGCATGCGCGGGATGAGGAGCGCCGCGAGCACGAAGATGAACGCCCCCGCCCAATGCGCCAGCAGGTCCCACACCTCACGCAGCGTCGTCCAGGCCGCCGGCGGCAACCGGCCTGGTCCCATCAGGTTGAGCGTCAGGCCCGACGACACGACGGCAATGACCCCCGACGCGCCGGCGCCCTGCTCGGCAATGACGTAGGCGAGGTAGGGGAGCGCTACCGAGATCGAGATCTGAGCGGTGTCGTGCCGCGGAAGCAGAGCCATCAGGGCGACGGCAATCCGCGCCAGCACCCATCCTGTCAGCGCCCCGCCGAGGATCAGGAGCGGGAACCGCGCGAGCGCTCCGCCGAGGTTGGGGTCGGGCACGCCGCGCATGACGAAGCCCATGAAGAGGCCGAAGAGGGCGATCGCCGCAGCGTCGTTCAGCAGGCTCTCGCCCTCGACGATCCGGCTCAGCCGCTGCGGAGCCGCGATCGACCGGAATATGCCGACAACCGCCGACGGGTCGGTGGTCGAAACGATCGAGCCTATGAGCAGGCAGGCGGTGAGCGAAAGCGCACTGGTGAGGTTCAGCGCATAGCCGACGGCGACAGTCGAGATGATCACCGCGACGACCGCAAGGACGAGGATCGGAACCCAGTCGTCGAGCATCCGGCGCAGGTTCATCCCCAGGGTGACCTGGAACAGCAGCGTCGGCAGGAAGACGTAGAGGAACACGTTCGACCGGATCGGCAAGCCGAGTATCGCCTCGGCCACCGGGTTCAGCGCGTCAGTGAGTTCGGTGCGGAGGAAGAACACGGCCGCAGCCCCGATCAGGACGCCGAGGCCGGCGAGCAGGACGCTGTAGGGAAGTGACAATCGCGCGGCAAGCGGCTCTGCCAATCCGATCACGAGAAACAGCGACGCAATGACGGTTGTGATGACGACGATGTCCATGGCCTCGGGTTAGCCGAGTGGTGCGAGGCGGAACAGTCTCGACACGCGCGAGCGCAGGGGGCCAGGCACGCCTTCCGAGTGATTACAGGCTGCTTCCGTAATGGGCGTCCTGCCGTCAAGCACTTCCTCCCGCGAGGGCTCCGCCTGGCGCAGCGTAGGCGAGCGGGGCGCGGAGCCATGCGGAGCGCAGCGCCCCGCTCGCTGTGGTGATGATTACGCCTGTCGTCCTCGCTCTGTCGCGCCGCCGGTTTCATGCTTCCGTCCGTGGTCGGCGCGCGGCCGCCACATCATGCCATCCAGGTGAACCCCGAGCGCCTGCCGGCGGCAGGTCGCTTCATCCCTGGCAAGATCGCGTGCTCGCTTGTCGAGCGCCGTCATCTCCGCCCGCAACGCGTCGCGCGCCCGCAGCATGCCCTCGGTCACCCGCTCGAGCATCGGATTGCCGCTGGCGAGTTCCTGCACCCGCCCGGCGAAGCGGCCCTTGCTGATCTTGCCGAGCCTGAGCCCGAAGCCCCTGAGCACGCCGCGGAGCCCGAGTTCGACGTCGAGCATCTTCTTCTGGAGCAGCTTGCGCGCCGTCAGCAACGCCCGCACCTCCTGCGCCGAGGCCGACTTGCAGTGCACCGGCCGGAACCATCCCATCCGCAACAGCTGCGCGATCCCGCGCGCATCGCGCCGGTCGGTCTTGATGGCCTCCGGCCATCGCGGCGCTCGAAACGCGCCACTGGCGCGTTCCGCCGCCCTTCGGGCGACCGCTTCGCGATCATCGCCGAAAGCGCCGCCTTCACCTGCCGCGTCTCCATGAGCACCACCTCGACGCCTGCCGTCGCCAGCCCGGCATGAAGCCACTGCGACAGCGGCCCCGCCTCCATGCCAAGGAGCGTGACTGGATGGTCCAGACGCCCCAGGAAGAGCAGAAGCGCCTCCGGGTCGCTCGGAACCTTCGTCTCCCGCAGGATCTGACCCGCGCGGTCCATCACGCAGACGCTCGACTGTTCCAGCGACACGTCGATGCCGACATACTGTTCCATGGCCGTCTCCCGTTGTTGGCCTGGGGCCGCCTCTGCGGACCCCGTTCGCACCTTCATCCTGGGGGACAGCCACCGACCTCGCCATCGGGCGCGGCCCGCCCATTACGGCATCTGAAGATCGTCTTGCTCCGGAAGAAAGGGGAGCACGCGAGTTCATTCTAAGCTACTGGTTCATCGCCAGATAAAGCTGCGGATCTTGGTCGCCGTCACTTCGCCCCGATCTATTCCCTCGAAGCGCGCCATGCGGACCAGTCAGCCGGCGTGTCGAGGTCGGTGGCTGCGCGGCCGTCGGCGAACCGGACGAGATGAACGTCGCTCGTCCGGCCGATGATATCACGCGCGCCAGCATCGCCCGTCAACCGCTGCAGTTCTGCGAAGAACCGTGCCGGAAAGACGACCGGGTGCCCCGGCCGCCCCTCGCGGGTCGCCGCACGGACGATCGCGCACGGCCGGGCTGCAGCCTCGGCCAGCAGCTTTACGAAGTCCGACCCTTCGATGTCGGGCATGTCCGCAAGGTGCAGCAGCAGCCAGTCCGCAGAGCAGCGTCCTGCCTCGCTGGCGAGTGCGGCAATCGAGCGGCTCATTCCGGAATCGCGGTCGGCGACCTCGATGACGGCGGCATGGTGGCTGTCGGCGATGGCGCGTCGCGGTCCGTCTCCCGGTGGCAAGGCGATCAGGACCGGGCGCTGCGTGGCGGTAGCGCGACGCAGCTGGCGGGACAGCAGCGGCTCACCATCGACATCCTCGAGCAGCTTGTCCCGACCCTCCATCCGAGAGGACCGTCCCGCGGCGAGGATTCCGATGACGGCACTCACCGTTCGGGTATCAGGCCCCTAGGGCTGAACCTCAACACGAGAAGGAGGATCACGCCCATCGTCAGCAGGCGCATGTGTGCCGCGCTCTCCAGCAGGTGCGCCTTCAACGTCGAGCCATCGGGCAGGGGAGAGGTCATCGTCGCCATCAGCCAGAGGCCGAAGGGCTCGACCTGCACCCACAGGAACCAGATCAGGAATCCGCCGAGGACCGCGCCCCAATTGTTGCCCGACCCACCGACGATGACCATAACCCAGACGAGGAAGGTAAAGCGCAGCGGCTGGTAGGTCCCTGGCGTGAGCTGCCCGTCGAGCGTGGTCATCATCGCGCCGGCCAGACCGCAGACCGCCGATCCCAGGACGAAGACCTGCAGGTGCCGTGCCGTGACGTCCTTGCCCATCGCCTCCGCGGCGACCTCGTTGTCGCGTATGGCGCGCATCATGCGCCCCCAGGGAGAGTTCAACGCCGACTGGGCCAGCCAGAGCAGTATGGCGAGCACGACGACGAACAGCGCCATGTACCCGAGCTTCACCGCCAGCGACGAGGCGATGACCGGATCCAGGCCGAGCCCGGAAACCCGCTCAACGAAGCCGGGGTCGTTCTGCAGGTCGATCTCGTAGGGGACCGGGCGCGGCAGGCCGACGACGTTCTTGACGCCACGTGACATCCAGTCCTCGTTCTTGAGGACCGCGATGATGATCTCGGCGATGCCGAGCGTTGCGATGGCAAGGTAATCCGCTCGCAGACCCAGCGCCGTCTTGCCGACGATCCAGGCAGCGCCGGCCGCCAGCAGGCCGCCGACGGGCCACGCGACGAGCACCGGCAGGCCGAGGCCGCCGAGATAGCCGCTCGACGCAGGATCGACCGCTTCGATCGCATCGACAGCAGGGTCGAAGACGGCGCGGAACAGGACGAAGCCGACGACGACGATCGCCAGCATTGCGGCGAAGCGATAGCGCTGCTGGGCGCGCCGCCAGGCAAAGATCGCCATCGCGATCGTTGCCGCCCCCAGCGCAAGGCCTGCGAGCGCCCGGACGCCCCCGGCCGACCAGGCCTCCGGCACGGGCGGCATCGAAACGATGACGGCCGCCAGGCCGCCAAGCGCGACGAAGCCCATGACGCCGACGTTGAAAAGACCAGCGTAGCCCCACTGCATGTTCACGCCGAGGGCCATGATCGCCGAGACCAGCCCCATGTTCATGATCCCGAGCGCGACGTTCCAGCTCTGAAAAACACCCGTCAGGGCGATTGCGCCGAGGACGATCGCAAAGAGGGTGAAGCCGCGCGCCGTCGGGCTCATGCCGTCTGTCCCTTGAAGAGACCTGTGGGTCGGAAGATCAGCACGGCGATCAAGATCACGAAGGAGACCGCGAACTTGTAGTCGGTCGACAGAAGCTGCACCAGACCGGCGGGCTCGAGCCCTTCGGGGAGCACGTAACCGATGACCTTCTTGAAGGCATAGGTGACGGCAACCTCGGAGTAGGCGATGACGAAGCCGCCAACGATCGCGCCGAGCGGGTTGCCGAGGCCGCCGACAATCGCTGCCGCGAAGATCGGCAGCAGAAGCTGGAAGTAGGTGAACGGCTTGAACGACTTGTCGAGGCCGTAGAGCACGCCGGCGATCGTCGCGAGAGCCGCGACGATGATCCAGGTGATCGCCACCACCCGCTCAGGGTCGATCCCGGAGAGCAGCGCGAGATCCTCGTTGTCGGAGAAGGCGCGCATCGACTTGCCGGTTCGCGTCCGATTGAGAAACCAGAACAGGGCCGCCACCACGATGACGGCTGTCACGAAAGTGATGACCTGTGTGGTACGGATCGCCAGGCCCTCTTCTAGGCCGGTTGCTTCCCGGAAGTCGCGGGCGTTGACCACGAAGCGCGCACCGTCGGCGAAGATCTGGTCATCGACGCCGATGATGAAGCGCACGACGCCGTTCATCACGAACATCACGCCCATCGAGACGATCACGAGGACGACCGGCGAGACGCGCTGCCGCCGGTAGAAGCGGTAGACGACCCGATCGGTCGCCAAGAGGAAGATGGCGGTGAGGATGATGCCGGCGGGCAGGGCGAAGAGCGCGGTCGGCAGCGGCCCGAAGGACAGGCCAAACCCCTGCATTGCCCATGTGAGAAGGATCGTCACCATCGCGCCGAACGCCATCGTGTCGCCGTGCGCGAAGTTCGAAAAGCGCAGGATCCCGTAGACCAGCGTCACACCCAGCGCGCCGAGCGCTAGTTGCGCCCCGTAGGCGGTCGCCGGCACGAGCACGAAGTTCGTCAAGGCGACGATGGCATTCAGCAGATCCAAGCGTCAGTCTCCCCCGAGGCGGCGGTCGGCATGAAACCAGTCGGGAAGTGCTAGGCCAAGCCCGAAGCTTCATCGAAGCCGCGACGTCATCTGGGTCAGGACTGAAGCCAGTCGTCAAGGACGGCCTTGTAGTCGCGGCAGGCGCCTTCGCGCGTCTCCAGATGCTCGGCCTCGTCGCCGACCGTTCGGAGCAGGTTGAGCGCGGCAAGGCCGTCGTCGCGGAGCCCGATCGTGTAGTAGGTCTCGTCTGCTGCCCGGGCGCGGATGAGCACGTCGCGGTCGTCGGTTCTCTCAATGGGTTGGGCGAGTCCGGCGACCGCGTTCTCCGCGTCGAAGTCGATCTGAACCATCACGCGGAAGCGATCGACGCGGTCCATCAGACTGGGACGTGCCTCGACGGCGAGGCTGATGGGCTGCGTCTCGTCGGTGGGGGCGGGGAAGGTGCAGGCCAAAATGCGCGGGCTCGGCCCGAAAGATTCGATGAATGCCGTGACCAGGAATGCGCTTATGGACATCTGCTCTAGCCTCCTAAGAAGGTTCTTCTTACCTCCGGGTCGGCCAGAAGAGCCTCACCGGTGTCCGTGTAGGCGTTGCTTCCCTGGACGAGCACGAAGCCCCGGTCCGCGATCTGCAGCGCCTGCCGAGCGTTCTGCTCGACCATGAGGATCGAGATGCCGGTGCGCGCCACCTCGATGATCCTGTCGAAGAGCTCGTCCATCACGATGGGCGAGACCCCTGCGGTCGGCTCGTCGAGCATCAGGACCTGGGGCTTCGTCATCAGCGCCCGACCCACGGCCACCTGCTGTCGTTGCCCGCCCGAGAGCTCTCCCGCAGCTTGCTTTCGTTTTTCGCGCAGAATGGGGAACAACTGGTAAACTTGTTCCATCGTCGTGCGAAAATCGTCGCGACGGAGAAACGCGCCCATCTCGAGGTTCTCCTCGACAGAGAGCGACGTGAAGACGTTCTGCGTCTGCGGCACGAAGGCCATGCCGCAGCCCACGCGTTCCTGCGGGGTGAGCGAGGTGATGTCGCGCCCGCTGATGCGCACGCCGCCCCTTCGCAGGCGAAGCATTCCGAACACGGCCTTCATGGCGGTCGACTTGCCGGCCCCGTTCGGGCCGACGATGACTGCGATCTGACCACGATCCACCGAGATCGTGCAGTCGTGCAGGATGTCGGCGGCGCCGTATCCGCCCGTCATCGCCTCACCGATCAAGAAGGGCTCCGAGGCCTCGCTGCTTCCTTGCGGCTCTGCGCTCACGATGCAGCCGCCTTGTTCTTGAGACCGGTGCCGAGATAAGCCTCGATGACGCGCTCGTCCGCCATGACCTCTTCGGCGGTGCCCTGCGTCAGGACGCGACCTTCGGCCATGACGATCACCGGATTGCAGAGGCGCGCGATGAATTCCATGTCGTGCTCGATGAGGCAGAACGTGTAGCCACGCTCCCGGTTGAGCCTCTGGATCGCCTCGGCAATCGTCCCAAGCAAAGTCCGGTTCACGCCAGCTCCAACCTCGTCGAGAAAGACGATCTTCGCGTCGACCATCATTGTGCGACCAAGTTCGAGCAGCTTCTTCTGTCCGCCGGAGAGATTGCCCGCCTTTTCATCGGCCAGATGCGAGATCGTCAGAAAATCGAGCACTTCGTCGGCGCGCTCGCGCAGCCTCGCCTCCTGGTCACGGATGCGCCCGCGGCCGAACCATGCTTGCCAAAGATGCTCCCCGGCCTGATTGGGGGGGACCATCATCAAGTTCTCGCGCACGGTCATCGAGGCGAACTCGTGCGCGATCTGGAAGGTGCGCAGCAGGCCACGGTGGAACAGTTCGTGCGGTGGCAGCCCGGAAATTTCTCGGCCGTCCATCAGAATATGGCCAGATGTGGGCCTCAAAACGCCGGCTATCACATTGAATAGAGTGGTCTTTCCAGCTCCATTCGGTCCAATCAGTCCAGTGATGGAACCATCTGCGATTTTCAGCGTTACACCTTCGACGGCGTGAAAGCCGCCAAAATGCTTGTGTACGTCATTTACGACGATCATGTCCCCAATCCCCGCAAGCATGCTGGTCGGCCGTTTGTCCCCACGAAAGTCGGTTAGCCGGCTTTCACGCGTCAAATTGGAGCGGTCCAGTGGTCCCCCACTGGGCCGCTTCTTCTTTTTCGGAACGCTCTAGCGGAACGTCTCCGTGACGTACTCGCCATCCTGAATGGAGTACTCGCGGTAGGTTCCGGCCGCCTCGCCCGGACCGATCAACTCGACGTTCGTGGCGCCGACATAGTCGACGTCGCCGCCGTCGGCGATGATCTGCAGCGCCTTGCCGAGCTGGCCGGGCAGGATCTCTTCGCCGGGCTCGTTCGCAACTTCAAGGATGTGCTCTGCCGCCGCGGCGGAGGTCGCCTCACCACCCGCCTGCATGGCGAGAGCGATCAGCGCCATCGCGTCGTAGCTTTCGCGGGTGAAGCTGCTCTCGCCGTTGATGCCGGCCTCGTTCGTGATTTCGAGATACGCTTCGGCGCCTTCGCCTTCCGACCAAGGCACCGCGCCGAACGAACCGTCGAGGGACGTGCCGAACGTTTCGACGAGGGTGTCTGCGAACATGCCGTCACCAAAGACGAACTTGTCGAACGCGCCGGAGTCGATCGCGGCCTGGACGATGCCGCGGCCACCCTGATCGGCGTAGCCGAAGACCGCGAGCACCTCGCCTCCGGCCGAGTCAAGCGCGGCGATCTCGGCAGAGTAGTCCGCCTTGCCGTCCTCGTGCGGCGCGGTGATCGTGATCGTGCCGCCGGCGTCCTCGTACGATTGCGCGAAGCTGTCGGACAAGCCCTTGCCGTAGTCGTTGTTGGTATACGTGACTGCGATCTCCTCAATGCCACGATCCATCAGGATGTTGGCGATCACCTCACCCTGCCGCGCGTCGGACGGCGAGGTCCGGAAGAACAGCCCATTATCGTCCGCGGTCGAGAGGGCAGGGGACGTGGCCGAGGGAGAGATCATCACGATGCCGTTCGGGACCGCGACATTTGCCAGGACAGCCCCGGTGACGCCCGAACAATCGGCACCGACGATCGCCACGACACCGTTCGACGTCACCAGCCGCTCCGCAGCGGCGGTAGCGGCGGCGTTGTCGATGCATGTGGAGTCGGCGCGGACCGGCTCCAGCGTCTGACCGCCAAGAAAGTTGCCGCTCTCGTTGATCTCACTCATCGCCAGTTCGGCGGAATCCGCCATCGGCGGCGTGAGGGATTCGATTGGACCCGTGAAGCCGAAGATGATCCCGATCGGCACCGTGTCTTGCGCGAAGGCTGGGGCCGCCATGCCGGCGAGCGCGGTTGCAGCGAGTAGACGTTTCATGAAGCTCTCCCTGGACTTTATGTTCTGGCGGAGAACCTATTGCGAGGACCGTGAAATGGGAACCGGTCTCGAAGCGCCGAGAGCGCCGCGTCAGCGATGACCCTACGGCATCTCATACCGTCACCCGGGTGCCATGAACGCCGCGCTCGCGATAAGGTGTCGTGGCGTACTGAGCACGGTAGCATTTCGAGAAATGTGAGGGCGATGCGAAGCCGCAGGCCATCGCGATCGCGATCACGCTCATGTCGGTCTGCAGAAGCAGGCTGCGCGCCCGTTGCAGCCGCAGTTGCATGTAGTACCGCTTGGGGGATCGGTTGAGGTAGCGCCGGAAGAGCCGCTCCAGTTGACGCGCCGAAAGACCGACCTCCCGCGCCAGCACGGCCGGACTGATGGGGTCTTCGATGTGCCCCTCCATCATCTGGATGACCTGCGCCAGCTTCGGATGCCTGACGCCGATGCGCGAGGGCATCGAAAGGCGCTGCGTGTCCTGATCGGTGCGGATCGACGAATAGATCAGCTGGTCGGCGACCTCGTTGGCGAGATCGTCCCCGTGATCGTCGGCAATCAGCTTGAGCATCAGGTCGATGGAGGAGGTGCCGCCTGCCGTGGTGAAGTAGCGGCCGTCCACCGTGAAGACGGACTTGGTCAGTGTAACGTCTGGAAACCTCTCGGCGAAACCGTCTTGGTTCTCCCAATGGATCGTGGAGCGTCTGCGGTCGATGAGCCCCGCCTCGGCCATGACCCACGCGCCGGTGCACAGGCCTCCGACGCGGGCGCCGCGGCGATCCTCACGCCTTAGCCAGGAGAGGAGCGAGCGGGTCGTCGCGTCCGCGACGTCTAGGCCCGCGCAGAGACAGATCGTGTCGTCACGGTGGACTTCGGCCAAGGGACCATCGAGCGGAAACAACCCGCCCGCGGAAGAGCGTACGCCGCCCTCGCGCTCACCGATCAGCCGCCACTCGTAGAGCTTTCGCCCTGACATGCGGTTGGCGATCCGCAGCGCCTCGATGGCGCAGGCAAAGCTCAGCATCGAGAACTTGTCGAGCAGCACGAAGTGAAAGCGGTGCGGGGCGACCGCCTCGCGCGGCTGATTCCGGAGCGCTCCGTTCATCTCCGTGTCCCCATGCTGACGAAGGGAGCGAAGCAGCTTTCCCGCGCGCAATCAAGGCACGGGGGACATTCCGGTTTGCCTCGGGAGCGCTGTGCCCTATACCCTTGCGACCTGAAAAGCCCGGGGACGAGACATGGACGTTTGGCAAAAGACCGATTGGCGGAGCAAGCCGCGGGTGCAGATGCCCGAATATCCAGACAGCGACGCTCTTCGCGCGGTCGAGGGGCGGCTGGCGAAGTATCCGCCGCTGGTCTTCGCCGGTGAGGCGAGGACGCTGAAGAGGTCGCTCGGTTCCGCAGCGAAGGGCGAAGCGTTCCTGCTTCAGGGAGGCGACTGCGCGGAAAGCTTTCAGGAGTTCTCGGCCGACGGCATTCGCGACACGTTCAAGGTCATGCTGCAGATGGCCATGGTCCTGACCTTCGGGGCCAAGGTGCCTGTCGTGAAGGTCGGGCGTCTCGCGGGACAGTTCGCCAAGCCGCGATCCTCTCCAGTCGAGATCCAAGATGGGACCGAGCTACCGTCTTACCGAGGCGACATCGTCAACGATATCGCCTTTACACCCGAGGCGCGCATACCCGACCCCGAACGGATGCTGCAGGCGTACACGCAGGCGGCGGCGACCCTGAACCTCGTTCGGGCATTTTCCCACGGCGGCTATGCCGACGTGCACAAGGTGCACGCCTGGACGCTCGGCTTCACGGACCGCGAGGAGGCCGAGAAGTACCGCGAGATGGCGAACCGTATCAGCGACACGCTCGACTTCATGTCGGCGGCAGGCGTCAATCAGGACACCGCGCATACGCTGCAAGCGGTCGACTTCTACACCAGCCACGAGGCGCTTCTTCTGGAGTACGAGGAGGCACTGACGCGGATCGACTCGACCACCGGCAAATGGGTCGCGGGATCGGGCCACATGATCTGGATCGGCGACCGGACCCGTCAGCCCGATGGCGCGCATGTCGAGTTCTGCCGGGGCGTGCAGAACCCGATCGGGCTTAAGTGCGGCCCGTCGCTGACGGTCGAAGACCTCAAGACGCTGATGGCGCGCCTCAATCCGGCGAACGAGGCAGGGCGGCTTACGTTGATCGCGCGTTTCGGGGCGGGCAAGGTGGCGGATCACCTTCCGCGCCTGATCAGGGCGGCGGAGGAGGAGGGGGCCAACGTCGTCTGGTCCTGCGATCCGATGCACGGCAACACGATCAAATCGACGACCGGTTACAAGACGCGACCGTTCGACAGCGTGCTGCGCGAAGTCCAGGATTTCTTCGCCATCCACAAATCCGAGGGCACGATCCCGGGCGGCGTGCACTTCGAGATGACGGGAAGCGATGTAACAGAATGCACCGGCGGCGTTCGCGCCGTCACCGATGGCGATCTCTCAAGCCGGTATCACACAGCGTGCGATCCGCGGCTCAACGCAAGCCAAGCACTTGAACTGGCGTTCCTAGTCGCTGAGGAGCTAGTGAACCGGCGACAGGCATCACGCGAGGCGGCCGCCGTCTGAACGGCAGCCGCGTAAGAATGGGCTTCGCCCGTGCCTCAGTCTTGGTTCGTGACGAGCCTCAGGTGCGGACGGCCAGGCTGAGGTTTGGGCGATTCCGGCAGTTGCGTGTTTTCGCCGCGTTCTCTCGGCCCTGCGGAGAGCGGCGACGCCGCGTCGGAGCCGGCGCCGCCAAAGCCTATGAGAGTTCTTCTCGACTGCGCGACGATGTTGAACCGGCGGGGCGCGCGACCGATCTTCCCCTCGGCGACGAAGCATCCCAGCACACGGCTGACATCACCAAGATCGCTGCGCAGCGGCAACAGAAGCATCCGTGCCTCCATGGCCGATCGACCAAGGCCCTTGTCGCTGGTCAAGCAAAGCTGAACAGTTGCAGGCTCGTCGAAGACGGACGCCAGCGCTGCGGTCATGTCATCTCGAGATTCCGGCAGAATGAGGGCGGTCAAGGGCATCCCGCGCACCTCCATGCCGAGCACGTCGTTGAGATGCATGCCGGCAAGGCGAAATCGCCCGATCCCCCGTGCCACACGCTCAAGGACGAATGCATGATCGAGCGCGCCGGAGATGCACCTGGGGTCGATGTCGGACCGGGCCGGCATGATGCGCCCCCTCCGCAAGCCCTCCCAGTATGCCTCGATCTCGTTGATCGGACCCTGGCGAAAGTGCTCCCTGAACGCGGAAAGCGAGATGATTGTCTCGTCGGAGCTCGAATGGGACACTTTCGGCCTCTCTCTGACGGATCGGCCCACGGGCGTTTACCGTCTGTTAACCTGCTACCGGGTGTTCGTTATCACCCTGTTAACATGGCAGATGTTCAGAAAATGTCTGCCGGGAAATTATGGAACGGTTAATGATTGAGGCAGTAACCGAACTCCGCCACGTTTGCGATTGCGTCACGGCGCGCTGATGCGGCGGGGCCTCCTGATCATTCTGTCCTCTCCGTCCGGCGCCGGGAAGTCGACGCTCGCGCGACGTCTTCGCGCCTGGGACCCGTCGATCCGGTTTTCGGTCTCGGCAACGACGCGCCATCCCCGCCCCGGAGAGGTCGACGGCGAAGACTACAGCTTCGTTTCGGTGGAGACGTTTCGTCAGTGGGTCGATCGCGATGCGATGCTCGAGCATGCCAACGTCTTCGGCAACTACTACGGCTCCCCGAGCGGACCCGTGATCGAGGCGATCGAGGCTGGCCAGGACGTGCTCTTCGACATCGATTGGCAAGGCGCGCAGCAGATCAAGAACGGTACGCTGAGGGACGGCGTCCTCTCGATCTTCATTCTGCCGCCATCGATCGCGGAACTGCGCAAGCGGCTGGAGGCGCGCGGGCAGGACCGGCCCGACATCATCGCGTCTCGCATGCTGAAGAGCTGGGACGAGATCAGCCGCTGGTCGGAGTACGAGTACGTCCTGATCAACGATGATCTGGATGAGACCGAACGACGGCTGAGAGCTATCGTCTCGGCTGAGCGCCTGCGCAGATCGCAGCAACCGGGCCTGCTTGCGCACGTGCGGCGGCTTCAGGCTGAATTCGAGGAGATCCGATGACCCTCTACGCCCTGGACGGTATCCGGCCGACCATCCCCGACACTGGTGACTGCTGGATCGCGCCCGACGCGAACATCATCGGTCGCGTCGCTTTGCAGGCTGGATCGTCAGTCTGGTTCGGCGCGACGCTTCGCGGCGACAACGAGCAAATCATGATCGGTGAGGGGAGCAACGTGCAGGAACTGTGCGTCATGCATACCGACATGGGCTTTCCCCTGAGCGTCGGCCGCAACTGCACGATCGGGCACAAGGCCATGCTGCACGGATGCACGATCGGCGACGGAAGCTTGATCGGCATGGCGGCAATTGTCCTCAACGGCGCTCGCATCGGCAAGGGTTGCCTGATCGGTGCCGGGGCGCTGGTCACGGAAGGCAAGGAGATACCGGACGGATCGCTCGTGCTGGGGGCGCCCGGCAAAGTTGTAAGGGATCTTGACGAGACAGCGCGCGCCGACATCCTCGCTTCGGCGGAGCACTACAGAACCAGGATGCGGAAGTTTCGCGGCGGACTGGTTGCGCTGAGCTGACCGGACCGTTCCGGATCGCCGGAGCGGCGTGCTACTCCAGCTCGACTCTCAAAGTCGGAAAAAGCGCGCGGATCTCCTTGAGGACCATGTCGGGGCGAGGGAGGCCGTCGGCAATCAGGCGGTAGCATCCTTCAAATCCCATGGAGGAGAGCTTCTCGGCGAGGTCGACGCAGTCGAAGTTGTGGCCAAGTGCGGAAGAGATGACGATCTCCGGGTCGAGTGCATCCACGAAGACCGGCGTCACTTCGGAAAAGCTCGCAAAGGTCGTCGCGTTGGTCTTGCGTCCGCGGCCACGCCGGGCGCGCGAGAAATCGTCGCCGACCGCCAGAATAGTTGCCTCCGGCACGGCCACCGAATCCGCGAACGCGAGCCTGCTCATCATGAAAGTTCCTCCAACGATCTTTCCATTCTGCCATTGTGTGTTTGCATTATGCAAAGGTCTCCCCACAACATGCGCCACACGTCTCGGAGTGTACTGAAGAAAATTTCTTTGACTAGTCCTGGCAAGCAACGAGTTTTGTTGCAAAATGCAATATCAAGAGCAGGGGTCGACAATGGAGCGCCTTCACGAAGTCCTTGAACGGACACTGGAAGCAGTGCCTTTGCCGCTGATCCTCGTCGGCAATGACGAGCGCGTCGCGGCGCTCAACGAGGGCGCGCGAAAGTTGTTCGGGCGGGGGCTCGTCGGGCGGCACTACATCGCAGTCTTGCGCCAGCCGGCGTTGCTCGATTGCGTGGAGACCGTGCTCAGGCAACGCTCCGCAGGGCAGGCGCGCTTCCTGACGCGCGAGGCCCAGCGGGACGCCACGTGGAAGGTCTCCGTAAGACCAATAGATGTGCTGAGTGGTCCGGGCGCTCTCATGACTTTCGAAGACGCGACGGCGACCGAAGAAGCCGACCAGATACGCCGCGATTTCGTGGCGAATGTCAGTCACGAATTGAGGACGCCGCTGACCGCGATGCTCGGGTTCATAGAGACATTGCTTGGTGCGGCGCGAGATGATCCGCATGCCCAGGAACGCTTCCTCAGGATCATGGAGCAGGAGGCGACCCGGATGAACCGCCTCGTCCGCGACCTGCTGTCGCTAAGCCGGGTTGAAAGCGAGGAAAGGGTGCGTCCAACGAGCGTCGTCGACGTGCACGACCTGATCTCGTCGGTCGTCTCGGCCCTCAACAATATTGCCCACGTCGAGGAGGTCCGATTCAAGCTCGAACTCCCTAACACGCCTCTCGAACTTCAAGGCGACCGTGATCAGTTGTTCCAGGTCTTCACGAACCTCGTCGAGAACGCGATCAAGTATGGTGGCAGAAACAAGGACGTCTGCATCTCGGCCTCTGAAAGCGAGCGGGACCCTGTTCTCCGGGCGCCTGCGATCAGGATCAGCGTAAAGGATGAAGGCACCGGGATCGACGCCATCCACATTCCTCGCCTGACGGAACGCTTCTACCGGGTCGACACCCACCGCTCGCGGGAACTCGGTGGCACGGGTCTCGGGCTCGCGATCGTCAAGCATATCGTCAGTCGTCACCGCGGACGCCTGAGGATCGAAAGCGTACGCGGCCTCGGGAGCACTTTTTCCGTGATCCTGCCGAAAAACGTGAGAGACATTCCGAAGGGAGAGGAGAGGCAGAAGACCTTGGCCTAACGACTGCGGATCCCAGGCCGAATCGTGATGTGGTGTGAAGAAGCGTCGTTCGTATTATTTGTCCTCCTGAAATCGGGGCCGGGCTTGACTGACGCTTGCCGGACGATGATCCCTCCCGGATCTTGGCAGTCTCGAGGTCAGTTGCGTGGCTTCTTCACGACTGCTGCACGGACGCATCGTCGCTGTTGTCACCAAGTTAGAATGTCGCTTGGTGCGCAAAGTAGAAGTGTCGCTTTTGAGCTGCCGGTAGCGGAGCCGGGCAGGGCGGCGTACTCTAAGTCCGGCCTCTCCGAGGAGCTCTACCGCCACCTCCCGGAGCACCGCCGGCGACGTCGGCCACGGGCCGCGCGACGGCACCACGGCGTGCGGTTCTCCAACGAGGTCAGCATTGCGCAGCGCCCCGATATCATTGGCCGGCGCACCGAGTTCGGCCATTGGGAAGCTGACCTCGTCATGTTCCGCAAGGAGTTCGGCAAGACGAACCTCGCCTCCGTGGTCGAGCGCGTCAGCCGGTTCACGCTCCTGCTGAAGAACCGCGACCGGCAGTCCAGGCCGGTCATGGAGGCGCTGATCTCCGGCCTCGCGGCACTGCCCTTGACGGCGCGCCGCTCGATCACCTTCGACCGCGGCACCGAGTTCACCGCCTTGCCGGATTTGCAGGCCGGGCTCGGCGTCCAGACCTGGTTCTGCGATCCGCAGTCGCCCTGGCAGAAAGGCACCGTCGAGAACACCAACGGGAGGCTCCGCCGCTACCTGCCGCGCCAGGTCGATCCCACGGCGCTCACAGATCGATCTCTGAGGTCGATCTGCGACCGCCTCAACGCCACACCCCGGAAATGCCTCGGCTACCGGACACCGGCCGAGGTGTTCCGCGAGAAGATGATGGAGGCCATCAGCTCAGGCACCTAAGCTGGAAGTACAGAAACTGCACTTCGGCGAGAGCCAAGACGCGGCTGCTGCGGCGGTTCCGCACCGAGGGCGCCGCAGCGATCCGGCACAAGTCACCGAGAACAAGCGGCTCGGCGAGGTTCTGGCTCACATTCAGGATCTGCAGAGCGCTCTCTCATCGAGCCGCAAAGCCGTGCCGGTCGGCAAGCAGGCCACGGCGAAGCGGTAGATCGTCTCGTGCGACACGCGGACCGGATGCCGCTCGAGCCGCATCCGACCGGCGATCTGTTCCGGCGATCTGTTCCAGCGACCAGCCGGCCTTGAGCCGGTCCACGACGGCAAGCTTCAGTGTCGGGTGCACGACCATCTTTCGATGCACGCCGCGGCGACGCTCCGCCATGACCGCTGTCTCGTCGAGCATGATCTTGCGGTGCTCGTAGGCGAAGCTCAGCTGCCGGCCGACGTAGCGCTGATCGCGCCAGCAGAGGATGTCGCGGAGCCGGTCGGACGGCAGGTTCAGCGCCCGGTGCAGGTCGTCGGGGCGGGCCGGCGCCTTGGCGAAACAGGCGTTCTGGGCGGTGATGAAGTCCGGCAAGAACGCGTTCGCCGCTTTCATGTCCGAGATGCCGGCGAGGCGGAGCTCCTTCACCAGGCGGTCCTGCAGCGTGCGGTTGGCGCGCTCGACGCGGCCCTTGGCCTGGCTCGAGTTGGCGCAGAGGATCTCGATGTTCAGCTCGCTGAGGGCGCGGCCGAACTGGGTCATGCCGCTCATCTGCGGGCTCGGCTTCGCGGTCCGGAACACCGAGTGCTTGTCCGCGTAGAACGCGACCGGACGGCCATGGGCCTCAAGGTAGAGCTCGAGCGCCTCGAAGTAGGCGAACGTGCTCTCGGACGGCACGAAGCGCATCTGCATCAGCCGGCTCGTCGCATCGTCGACGAACACCAGCAGCGTGCATGGCTCCGCGCGGTCTTCGAACCAACGGTGGTCGGAGCCGTCGATCTGTACGAGCTCCCCGTAGCGTTCCCGGCGCAGCCGCGGCTGATGGAAGCTGCGACGCTGCGCCTTCGGCAGCCAGAGGCCGGCTTCCGACATCCACTTGCGCAGGGTCTCGCGCGACACCGTCAGCCCGTGGCGTTCCGCCAGCATCTCGGCTGCCAGCGTCGGACCGAAGTCCTGATAGCTCTCACGGACCAGCGCCAGCGCGTAGTCGCGCCTGGCGGCATGGATCTTGTTGTTCGGTGCCCGACCGCGCGCCTTGTGCCGGATCGAAGCCGCGCCATCGGTCCGATAGCGCTTCAGCAGGCGAAACATCTGACGCCGGCTCAGAGCCAGCATGCCGCCGGCGGCCTCGACGCTCAGCTTGCCGTCATCGACCTGCGCCAGCACCTCGATACGGTTCAGCTCCCGCTCGCTCATCGTCACCCATCCCATGCCGCTCCTCCGCGCTGCTCCCAGCGGGAAGAGGTGACACTTCTGCTTTGCTCACGGGTGACATTTTAGCTTTGCGGCTACACAAGCCTGCGACGTATAATCTGTATTATGAAAAGAATTGGTCTGCAGAATTCTCGACAATCGTTGCTGGCGGACACTAGAGTAGCATCCGTTCCGTCGCGCGCTCTTCACATGCACATGCACATGCACATGCACATGCTCTTCGATGCGGCAATTTCGTGAGGTCGTGACGAGCATTGGAGGTGAGAAATATGGATGTTGTTGGCAAGCTGGACGCCATCGTCCAATCGGACTCCATCGAGTCGACATGGAAGCTTCTTGTAGACGCCATGGCGGAGTACGGGTTCGACCGACTTCTCTACGGTTTCACACGTTTCAAGACCGCGAACTCCTTCGGCGACACTGACGACATCCTGCTCCTCAGCAATCATGAGCGTGACTACATCTCGAAGTTCGTCGACGGGCGAATGTATCTGCACGCGCCGATGGTGCGGTGGGCGACTGAGCATACCGGCAGTCGCTCCTGGGGATGGTGGCAGGCGAACCTAGACCAGTTGACGCCGGAGGAGAAAAAAGTTGCGCAATTCAACCTCTCCAAAGGCCTGAACGCGGGCTACACAATCAGCTTTAAAGGCACCTCGATCAGATCACGCGGCGCCATCGCACTCGCGGCACGCGAAGACCTAGAGCAAGCGGACGTAGACGCCGTCTGGAAAGGACATGGCCGAGACATCGAGCTTGTGAACAACGTCGCTCATCTGCGCATGACGAACCTGCCGCATCCCGGCCGGCGACAGCTCACGCAGCGTCAGCGTGAGGCGCTTGAGTGGGTCGGCGACGGGAAGACAACGCAGGACATCGCCACGATTCTCGGGCTGACCACGGCGACTGTTGAAAAGCATCTCAGACTCTGCGCGAGAGGTCCTGAACGTCGAAACGACTGCACAAGCTGTCTTCAAGGCGTCGATCCAAAACCAGATCTTCGTCGTCGCGCCATGAAGTTAACCTAGCGGTAAGGAATACCCGACTGTGGCGACCCTACGTAAAGTGACAGGGTGTCCTTGTTCCGCTAAGAGGTAATTAAAGCTTGGAACTTCAGCACGCAGGATCCTGATATTGCAGGAACCTTGGGTGCCGAGCCGGAAAAGCCGGCAGTCGGTGAACGGCGCATTCTCGTCGCTCTCCCGACTGGTGACGGTGAAGCGCCCTATCTCATCCCCATGGGTGGCGCGAATTCGTCGGAGGACGGTGCGGATCCTAGCGATCCGCACCGTCTTCTCGTTCGGTCAGCCGCACGCCGTCTTGGCGGTAGGCGTCCAGTGTGACCGCTACGGGCGGTGTTGCCAGGGCAGCAGCTCTTCGATCTTGTTGATCTTGTAGTCCGGGATGCAGGCCAGGGTGTGGGCGAGCCAAGCCTCTGGATCGACGCCGTTGAGCTTGGCGCTCTCGATCAGGGTGTAGGCGATGGCGGCGGCCTTGCCGCCTGATGCGGAGCCGACGAAGAGATAGTTTTTCCGGCCAAGCGCCGTTCCGCGAGCGGGATGGTGGCGCGTCCGGGCTTCGGTCGCCTGGTGGCGGCGCTCTGTGCCGGCGAGATCGGCGCAGTGCTGTGCTTCGACGCGTCCCGTCTCGCCCGCAATGGCCGTGACTGGCATCACCTGCTGGAACTCTGCGGTCTCGTCGAGGCCCGGGTGATCGACCTCGACGGCGTGTATGACCCGTGTCGGCCGAACGACCGGCTCCTGCTCGGCATGAAGGGCAGCATCAGCGAGTTCGAGCTCGGCATCCTGCGCGCGCGGATGCTCGATGCGGCGCGCGCGAAGGCCGAGCGGGGCGAGCTCCGGATCAGCGTGCCCGTCGGCTACCTCTGGCACCGGGACCATGGCCTCGGCTTCGATCCCGACCTGCGTCTCCAGCAGACGATACGGCTGATCTTCGAGCGCTTCCGTCAGCTCGGCAGCGCACGCCAGACGCTGCTGTCGCTCGCAGCCGACGGCGTCTCGTTCCCGCGGCCGTCGGACGATTGCCATTGGAACGCCATTGGTCCGAGTGACAATGGCGATGCGGATGACCTCCCGCGAGTGGACCCCGATCCGCTACCGCAACGTGATCTCGATCCTGAAGAACCCGTTCTACGCCGGCGCCTACGTCTACGGCAAAAGCGAGAAGCGAGTGGTCATGGTCGAGGGAAGGGCACGCAAGACCTACGGCCACGGTCGGCCGCGCGCGGCCTGGGACGTGCTGATCCGCGATCACCACGACGGCTACATCGGATGGGCCGAGTTCGAGCGGAACCAGGAGACGCTCGCGGCCAACACCTACGGCTGGGCCGGTGGCGCGAAGTCCGGCCGCGGCGGCAGAGCCCTGCTCGCAGGCATCCTGACCTGCGGCCGCTGCGGCCGGGCGCTCTCCGTCGCCTATGCCGGCAGGCCGCCGGGCCGCCCCACGTATCGCTGCGATCGGGCACAGACCGCGCGCGGCCTCGACCGCTGCATGACATTCGGCGGCTCCCGGGTCGATGCCGCCATCGCGGCCGAGCTCCTGCGCGTGGTAGAACCCATGGCGATCGAGGCGGCGCGGGAAGCCGAGCGCATGCACGAAGAGGGCGAAGCCGAGAGACGGCAGATGGCGGAGCTCGACCTCCAGCAGGCGCGCTACGATGCCTCGCTGGCGGAACGCCGCTACGCTGCCTGCGACCCGGACAACCGCCTGATCGCGGCGCAGCTCGAGCGCGCCTGGGAGATGACGCTTCGCCGCGTCGAGGCCTGTACCAGACGTCTCGAGGCGCTGGCTGCGCCGGTGTCTACAGCGCCAGCGCTGGACTTCACCGACCTTGCCGAACGATCTCGCCGCCGCCTGGAGTGCGCCCGGCGTCACGATGCGCGCACGCCAGCACCTCCTCCGCGCTCTGGTGACCGACATCATCGCAGACGTCGACGAAGCGTCGCGCGAGGTCATCCTGACTATCCACTGGCGCGGCGGCGCGCACTCACAGCTGCGCGTCCGCAAGCCGAAGACCGGCGAGCACGGCTGCCGGACCCCGGAGGAAGCCCTCGCGGTCATGGCGCGAATGGCGGGTCGCTGGTCGGACGCCGACATCGCCGCCTCGCTCAACCGGATGGGCATCCGTACCGGACAGGGAAAGACCTGGACACCGCACCGCGTCGGCTCCATCCGCAAGGTCCACGGCATGCACGCATACCGTTCCGCCGAGAAGAACGGCGAATGGCTTACCATGAGCGAAGCCGCGGCGAAGCTCGGCGTGACCAACCACACCATCCGCAGGCTCATCAGGGGCCACGTTCTGCCTGCGGAGCAGGTCGTGCCCGGTGCGCCGTATCAGATCCGTGCGATCGACCTCGAAGACGATGCCGTCAGCATCGCACTGAGACGAAAAGGCCGCCCGTGTCGGACTGATCCCGAGAACCAACTCTCCATGTTTCCAGACACTTGAAGAAGGGGGGCACAATGAACGCCTCGTCGCAACGGCGCGCATCGCGCGCTCCGCAGCGTTGTTGTCCAACTCGAGGATGCCGTGCTCGAGATAGGGTCGGAGACGGCCCATGCGGGTCAGCGCGTAACGGATCGCCGCCGCGAGGGGTGTCTTGCTGGAGATGGCGGTGAGCTGTTCTGCGAGCCAGCCCTCGAGGTCGTCGAACATTGGCCGAGCTGTCGCCTGTCTGATCTCGACGCGCCGGTCGAGCGGCGAGCCGCGTACGGTCTTCTCAAGGGCGTAGAGCCGGCCGATCCTGGCGATGACCTTCTCGGCGATGCTCGATCCCTGCGCGGTGCACGTCGACGAACTTGCGCCGGATGTGCGCCATGCAGGCGACCTCGCGGATGCCGCTGGAGCGGTAGAGGTTCTCGAAGCCGGCATGGCCGTCGGCGTGCATCCAGCCCCGGAAGTCGGCCAGGTGATCCTTCGGGTGCCGCCCCTTCCGGTCGCCGGAGAAGCGGTACTAGGCCGCCGGCGGCGCATCGCCGCTCCAGGGCCGCTCGTCTCGGACGTAGGTCCAGAGCCGCGCGGTCCTCGGGATCGTCCGGCAGAGCGGTGGCGTCGTCCAGCATGGGCGAAGTCTATCCAGGCGGAGGAATCCTCCGCCGAGTTCAGGACAGCGATTGTCCCGCCTTCAGCGGCTGCCAGGTCCGCTGCGGCACCCGCCAGTCGATCCCTTCGAGCGAAGGCGTACAGGAATATCCCCTCTGCTGAGTTTGATGAATCTCCGGTCGAGGAGGTCCGGGTTCTGGACCCGCGGCATCCGCTCTACGGACGATCGTTTCGTGTGATCCGGCGCGCGGCCCATCGAGGCGGGAACTTCCCGTCCTCTTTTGAGGTGGAACATTGCAATGGCTCAAGCCTGCTGATCCCCATCGCAGTAACGGAATGGCACGATTTGCCGGGCAGCCGAACAACATTGAGTATAGACGCGTTACGCGAGCTCATAGATGTGGTAGATTGCCTGGACGATCATGGCGATAGACCCGAGAGATCTCTGGACGACGCTGCCGCCGTCTCTGCGGCGTCGGATCGTCGACGACGTCGCCGTGGTCCTGGCGGAGGTCCGTCGTGAAGTCGGAACTGATCATGCCGACCCACTTGGCGCGCAAGGCGGTCGTGTACATCCGCCAGTCGACGTCGCATCAGGTCGTATGCAACCAGGAGAGCTTGCGCCTTCAATACGCGCTCCGGCAGCGCGCTCGTGATCTTGGATGGCGTGAGGCCGATATCGACGTCATCGACAGCGATCTCGGCCTGAGCGCCGCTTCCACCGCGCACCGGAGCGGCTTCAAGGAACTGGTCGGCCGGGTCGGCCTCAGCGAAGTCGGGCTGATCCTTTCGATCGACGTGACGCGGCTCGCGCGCAACTGCTCCGACTGGTACCCACTGCTGGACATCTGCGGTCTGCGCGGCTGCCTGATCGCCGATCGGGATGGGGTCTACGATCCCGGCAGTGCCAATGGTCGCCTGCTCCTCGGCCTGAAGGGAACCATATCCGAGCTGGAACTGCACACGATCCGGAGCCGCCTGACCGCCGGCCTTCTTGCAAAGGCCGGACGCGGCGAACTCGCGCTCTCCCTGCCGATCGAACTCGTCCGCGATCCGAGCGGCGTCGTCGTCAAGGATCCCAATGTCGAGGTACAGGAACGGCTCGGGCTCGTGTTCCAGACCTTCCTCAGGTTTCGCACCATTGCGAAGGTCATGCGCGTGCTGAACGAGCGGGCCTCGACCTTCCACGCCGCGACCGTTTTGGCGACGTGCGATGGGCGCGCGCGACGGTCGCCGCAGTATCGGCGATCCTGAAGAACCCGGCCTACGCGGGCGCCTTCGTCTATGGGCGGACCCGCATGCGCACCGCGGCGCGCGAGGGCGGCTCGCCGGTCAAGACGCCACTGCCAATCGAGGAGTGGCGGATCGTCGTCAAAGACCGGTATCCGGCCTACGTCGACTGGTCCACCTATGAAAGAATCCGCGCCATCGTCAGGGACAACCGGGCCGAGTACATGCGCACCAGGACCAGAGGGTCCCCTCGTGATGGCGAACTCCTCCTGCACGGCATCGCCTGGTGCGCGAGGTGCGGCCACAAGATGTACGTTCGATACAAGGGCGGCGGCGAGTACGTCTGCAATCACCTGCGCACTCAGCAGGGCCTGCCCACGTGCCAGCACATCCGTGCTTCGCAGGTGGACGGGGCGGTCGCGGATGCGTTCCTGACCGCGCTGGCGCCGGCAGAACTCGACGCGCTGTCGCGCGCGTGCCGCACCCTGCACCAAACGGACAGCGCGCTGCGCTCGAGCGCCGAACGTCAGATCGAGCGGAAGCGATATGCTGCGGCGCTGGCCGAACGGCAGTTCAACCGCGTCGATCCGGACAACCGGCTTGTCGCCAGCGAGCTCGAGCGTCGATGGGAGGCTGCGCTGATCGAGGTTCGGCAGGCCGAGGAGGCGCTCGCCCAGCTCTCCGCGCTCAAGCCGCTCTCGCAGCGGATGATCGGCAAGCCGCTCGGCGACAAGATCGTCGTCCTTGCCGGTCGGCTGCCGCACATCTGGGCGGATCCGGCGACCACCGACGCGCAGCGCAAGGCGCTTCTGCGCTGCCTGGTCGAGAAGGTCGTCCTCGACCGCGGGGAGCGCGATGTCGCCCTCGTCCGGATCGTGTGGCGCGGCGGCGCCACGAGCGACCTTGCGGTGAAGATGCGGGTCAACGCCGTCGCCAAGCTCACGAACGGCGAGGAGATGCGGGATCGCGCACTCGACCTCGCCCGCTCCGGGATCCCTGACGATGAGATCGCCGCGCTCCTCTCGTCGGAGGGACACCGCTCTCCCAATTGCGCCGACAGGGTTCTGCCAATCACCGTGCAACGGCTCCGGCTCGGTGCCGGGATCAAGGTGAGCACCCAGCGTACCCGCTGGGACCACGATCGTTCGTTTCTCAGCGCCACGGAAGTGGCTGCCAAGCTGCGCATTCCAGTGAACTGGCTCTACGTGCAGATCAGGCGAAAGCGGCTTCTCATCGATCGCCAACCCAACGGGGCCTACCTGTTCCAGGACACGGCCGTCGTCATCGACGCGGTCCGAGATCTGCGAAATCATGTTGTCGATCGCATCGACCTGAGAATCTGTCAGCCTCACCAGGAGGGGCATCAACATGATGATCGAACAGCATGGCGAGCTGCGCCGGCATCAGCGCCACCCTGCCCTCCTTCGCCGAGGGCCAGACGAACCGACCTCGCTCCAGTCGATTTGAGAGTTGCCATTGGAGCGCCATGGGTCCGAGCGACAATGGCGACGCAGACGCCCTGGCCGTCCCACCAGATCACCCGATCAGGTCGCCCCGACGGCCGCGAAAGACGAAGAGGTGACCCCTGCTTCAGCGTCGTCTCCACCTGCGCGGCCAACGTCGCGAAGCCGCGCCGCATGTCGGTCACGCCCGCCGGCAGCCAGACCCTCGTGTTGGCGGGGATCGGGATCATGCCGAGAGGCCACGGATCAACCTCGCCAAAGCATCGGGATCGTATGTGCCGCTGATCTTCAGGCTGTGCCCGCCGGCAAGTTCGATCTCAATCCGGTTGTCGGCGGGTCCCTCAATCACAGGCTCTGCTGGCGAAGCCTCCCCGACGATCTGTACCGGCAAAAAGCGCGCGGCCTCCTCCATAGCGGCGTCCGCCGGAAGCCACCCATCGCGCAGCCACTTGAAGACGAGGTTCGCATTGACGTCGTAGCGGCGCGCTACCTGGCTGACCGAGACGCCGGGGACCCGCGTCTGGGCGCAGATCGTCCGTTTCTCGTCGTCGCTCCAGACCCTGCGTTCCGGCGCTGCGCTACGTCCTCGCCTCTTGGTGTCCACTATCCGTGGTGGACACTATCGGCTGCGGTCTCCGCTCGTCAGAGCGGTGGGACCGGACGCATACTCTTGGCGACCTCTGCGGCAAAGTCTTCTTCTTCCCGCGCGATCCCCTCGCCAACTTCGAGGCGGACGAAGCCCGTGATGGAGACATTCGCGGCCTCGGCCGCTTCGCTCACGCTGCGCTCCGGATCGACAACGAAGGGCTGACTGAGAAGCGTGTTCTCGGCGTAAAACTTCTTCATCCGGCCTTCGATCATCTTCTCGATGACCTGTTCGGGCTTGCCCGAGGCGCGCGCCTGCTCGGTCAGGACCGACTTCTCGCGATTCGCAAGTGCCGGATCGAGATCCGCGTCGCTCAGGGCGGCGGGATTTATCGCGGCAACGTGCATCGCGACTTGCCGGGCAAGTGCCTCGTCTCCGCCCGTGAACGCGACGAGGACGCCGATCTTGCCCATGCCCTCGGCGGCGGCGTTGTGGACGTAGGCAACGACACCCTCGCCCTCGAGCGCCGCCATCCGGCGGAGCGTCATGTTCTCTCCGATCTTCGCGATCTTGTCTGTCACAGTCTCCTCGACAGACTTGCCGTCGATCGTCTGCGCCTTCAGTTCCTCGAGGCTCTTCGCGTCGAGCGCAGCTGCGGCGATGGATGCGACCATCTGCTGGAACTCAGAGTTCTTTGCGACGAAGTCGGTCTCGGAATTGATCTCGACCATGACACCGCGTCCGCCGCCGACGCGCACCGCGACGAGCCCTTCGGCAGCGGTGCGACCAGACTTCTTGGCGGCCTTCGCCAGCCCCTTGGTGCGGAGCCAATCGACCGCGGCCTCCATGTCTCCGTCAGTTTCGGTAAGAGCCTTCTTGGCATCCATCATGCCCGCGCCAGTCTTCTCGCGGAGATCCTTCACCTGTGCGGCCGTGATAGCCATTTTCGTTGTCCTTCTCGAATGCGCTAGGCCAGAGGCAGCGTCGCCCGCCTCCGGTGTCAGAACGATGACAGTTGCTCAGCCCTTGTTTTCGAGCTCGTAGGGTGCGTCCTTGGCGATCGCGTCGTCATGAACGGCCTCGTCGCTCGGGGCGCCTTGCCCGGCCGGTGCCGCAGGTTCGGCGCCTTGCGTCTCTGCCGCTTCCTCCTCGAGCGCGGCCTCTTCCACGGCCGCATCCTCGAGCGCGCCGACATCGACGCCTGCAGCGCCGAGCTGAGCCGACATGCCGTCGAGAGCCGCGCGGCTCACCAGGTCACAGTAAAGCGCGATCGCGCGCGCCGCGTCGTCGTTACCTGGAATGACGTGTTCGACACCCTCGGGCGAGCAGTTCGTGTCGACCACGGCGACGACCGGGATCCCGAGCTTTTTCGCTTCGGCGATCGCCAGAATCCTCCTTGTTGACGTCGATCACGAAGAGGAGGTCCGGCACGCCGCCCATTTCACGGATGCCGCCCAGCGAAGCTTGCAGCTTCTGCTGCTCACGCTCCATGCCGAGTCGCTCCTTCTTGGTGAGGCCCCCTGCCCCCTCGGACATCTGCTCGTCGATCGTCTTGAGGCGCGCGATCGACTGGCTCACGGTTTTCCAGTTGGTAAGCGTCCCGCCAAGCCAGCGGTGGTTCATGTAGTACTGCGCGCACCGCTCCGCCGCCTCTGCGACCGGTCGCTGCGCCTGACGCTTGGTTCCGACGAACAGCACGCGGCCGCCCTTCGCGACGGTCTCGCGAATGACATGCAGCGCCTGGTCCAGCAGTGGAACGGTCTGCGTCAGGTCGATGATGTGGATGCCGTTGCGGTCGCCATAAATGAACTCGCCCATGCGCGGGTTCCAGCGAGCCGTCTGGTGACCGAAGTGAACGCCAGCTTCCAGAAGCTGGCGCAAGGAAAATTCAGGCAGCGCCATTGATCGGGTCCTTTCCGGTTTCGTGCCTCGGCGGAGCGTTCAGGCCTTTGCCCAACCGGCGGACCCGACGGGGATGTCTCCCCCGCGGGCCCAAGCCCCGCCTGTGAATTAGGCGGGCGCAGTAGCCGAGCGCGCTGACCTTTGCAAGCCCTTCACCTTGCCGCTGCCTCATCTCTGTCGCACAAGGTGCCGCCATGGCGACGACGGAGATCATCTGCATCGGCTCTGTCCTCTGGGACATCATCGGCCGGGCGGCCAGTCACATGAAGCTGGGCGCGGACGTCCCGGGGCGGATCGTGCGGGTGCCTGGAGGCGTCGCCATGAACGTTGCCACGACACTTGCGCGCTTCAATCTTCGACCGGTATCTGTTGACCGCTCTCGGCAACGACGACAATGGCCTCGACCTGCTGTCGGCGGCGGACTCCCTGGGATGGAGACAGGTTACGTCTACATTTCGGACGACCTGCCGACAGATGTCTACATGGCGATCGAAGGGGCAAATGGCCTCGTCGCTGCCATCGCCGACGCACATTCGCTGGAGGCGGCGGGCGGAAAGATACTTCGGCCAATGCGCGACGGTCGGCTGGGCTCCGAGCGGACGCCCTACGAGGGGCTCGATTGCGCTCGATGGCAACCTCACCGAAGCGCTCTGGCAGAGATCGCCCACGACCCTTGCTTCGGCGTGGCCGACATCCGGCTCGCACCGGCGTCGCCGGGCAAGGCGGAGCGGCTGCAGCCACTTCTCGCGCACCCGCGCACAACCTTCTACGTCAATCGGGAAGAGGCGGGGTTGATCGCGCGGCGCACCTTCCTGACGGCGCGAGATGCTGCTAAGCGGCCTCGTCGATCGCGGCGCGGCACGCGTGCTCGTGACCGATGGCGGGGAAAGCGCGGCCGAGGGCTCGTCGCGCGGGCATCTTCGAGTCGACGCCGCCCTCCGTCATGGTGACGCGGGTTACCGGCGCAGGTGACACGTTCATGGCTGCTCATATCGCGGCAGAGGCGCGTGGCGAAGCGCCCGAAAAGGCCTTTGCCACGGCTCAGACCGCGGCGGCGGATTTCGTGTCCGGAGAGAGGGCGTCTGTGAGAATCGAAAAGCCGGTCTGTTCTGAAGAAGTGGCGGCAGCGCAGCGCCAGGGCGAACCGATCGTTGCCCTGGAGAGCACAATTATCAGCCACGGGATGCCGTATCCGCGGAAACATCGAGACGGCGTTGGCGGTGGAGGACACCATCCGCGCAGGTGGCGCCGTCCCTGCGACTATCGCCGTGCTGGATGGTGAGCTTCGTGTCGGTCTTGACCGAGACGCGCTGGAGCGCTTCGGCAACGGCGGGTCGGTTCTGAAGCTGTCGCGGGCAGACCTTGCCGTCTGCGTGGCCTCAGGTGCCACGGGCGCCACGACCGTCGCGGCGACGATGATCATCGCGCGCCTCGCCAGGATCGACGTATTCGCGACGGGCGGGATTGGCGGCGTCCACCGCGGCGCAAGTCGAGAGCTTCGACGTCTCCGCCGACCTGCGAGAGCTTGGCGGAGACCCCAGTCAGCGTCGTCGCCGCGGGCGCGAAGGCGATTCTGGACCTTCCCGCAACGCTTGAGATGCTCGAGACCCTCGGCGTGCCGGTCATTGCCTTCGGCCAGGATGCGTTTCCCGCGTTCTGGTCGCGCGACGGCAAGTTGCCCGCACCTTTGCGAATAGACGATCCCGCGCTGATCGCACGCGCCCACCTCACGCGTGCGGGCGCTCGGCCTGCCCGGTGGGCAACTCATCGCCAACCCGATCCCCGTCGAGCACGAGATACCGGCCGAAGAGCTCGCGCCGATGATCGAGCGGGCGGTCGACGAAGCGCAGGCGGAGCGGCGTCGCGGGGAAAGAGGTGACGCCGTACCTGCTTGTCGCGGATCTTCGATCTGACATCTGGTCGATCGCTCGAATCGAACATTGCACTCGTTCTGGCCAACGCCGCCTCGGTGCCCGCATTGCGGTCGAAATCGAGAAACAGCGCCGACTCCGACGATCCGAGCCGTGGCCTAGATCGTTGTAGGGGGTCCACGACCGGCCTACATCCTGTCCGCCAAGCACAGGGTCCGTCCACGAGCATGAGTACGCCATTCGACGAGAAGACGCCTCCGTTGCCTCGTCCCCGTCGCTTCGCCGGATTGAGGGCGAGCTTCCTTACCGGACTCGTGGTCATCGCTCCGATCTCGCTGACGATCTGGCTGCTGTGGACCTTCGTCGGTTGGGTCGACAGCTTCGTCCTGCCGCTGGTGCCTGCGCGACTGCGGCCCGAGCAATACATCGGGATCAACCTCCGCGGCGTCGGAGTCATCTTCTTCCTGCTCTTCACGATCATCATCGGCTGGTTCGCGAAAGGTTTCATCGGACGCTCGCTGATCCGCTGGGCGGAGAGCTTGGTGGCGCGCACGCCGATCGTCCGTTCTCTCTACGGCGGGCTCAAGCAGATCGCCGAGACGGTATTTCGCACAGACAGAGCGTTCGTTCGACCGCGTCGTGCTGGTCGAGTATCCGCGCAAGGGGCTCTGGGCGCTCGCCTTCGTCTCGACCCATGCGAAGGGCGAAGTCGCGGGCTCGCTCGAGCGCGGATACGGCCAGATCCTCTCGCTGTTTCTGCCGACGACCCCGAACCCGACCTCGGGATTCCTGCTGTTCGTGCCGGCGCGCGATGTGATCGAACTCGAGATGTCGGTTGAAGATGCGGCGAAGCTCGTGATCTCCGCGGGCCTGGTCTACCCGGACCGTGAAGAGGTCGAGACGGCAACCGTGACGCAAATCCGCGACCGGATCGACGCCTAGCTGAACATCTCCTCCAGATTGACAGTGCCCTCGCGGCCGATCTTGCCGAGATGGGCCGCGAGGAAATGCGTCGGCAGCACGCCAGCCCGCCGCCTTCAGCATCCGCATCACGTAAGGCGACGGCACAACCTTGGTCGCCACGCTGAGTTCGTTCATCAGATCGTCGTCCGAGATCATGTGGATCAGGACGTCCTTCATCGACACCCTTCTCGACCTTTCCCTCGCCGATGAGGCGCTTGACGAAGCTTATCGCCCGAAGCTCGCGCAACAGCGAAGAGTTGAACCCGATCTCGTTGATCCGGTTCATGATCTCCTGCGGCGTCTTGGGCACGGCCTCCCGGCGGATTGGGTTGATGTTCACGATGACGATGTCTTCCGGAAACTCCGCCTCGAACAGCGGGAAGAGCGCCGGGTTCCCCGTGTAGCCGCCATCCCAGTACGCCTCGACCTTCCCAGTCTTCGGATCGGCGATCTCCACCGCCTGAAAGAGCGTCGGCAGGCAGGCGGAGGCCAGGATGACGTCGGTGTTGATCTCGCCCCCCGTGAAGATGCGGACCTTCCCCGTCCGCACGTTCGTGGCCCCGACGAAGAGGCGGGGCCCGTCGCTGGCACAGACGCGGTCCCAGCGAAATCTGTCAGCGACCCGCCGCAGCGGGTTCTGGTAGAATGGCCCATAGCTGTACGGGCTGACCGCACGTGTCACTGCGTCCATGAACGAATAGGGCGCGGAGTACTCGATCGCGCGACTGACCGTCGCCGGAGCGGGATTGAAGTGTGTCAGCCAACTTGTCAGGCGCATGTCGTTGAGCGACATCACCTGAGTCCAAAGCCAGTCCAGGTTGGCCCGCGCCCCCTCGCGACCGCCAGAGATCATGCCGGCCTTGAACGCCGCGCCGTTCATCGCGCCGGCGGAGGTGCCCGAGATTGCGGCGACCTCCAGCCCCTCTTCGTCCAGCAGCCGGTCGAGCACGCCCCAGGTATAGGCCCCGTGGGCACCGCCCCCCTGAAGCGCCAGGTTGATGCGGACGGGCCCGCTCACGGCGTCACAGCGCCGTCCAGCCGCCGTCGACGCTGATCGTGGTGCCGGTGATCTGGTCGGCCGCGGGCGAGCAGAGGAAGACGACGTTGCCGCCGATCTGCTCGACGGTGGCGAACTGCTTCGACGGCTGCCGCGCCAGCAGGACGTCGCGCACCACGGTGTCGCGGTCCATGCCGTACTCCTTCATCGTGTCCGGGATCTGGGCCTCGACGAGCGGGGTCAGGACATAGCCCGGGCAGATGGCGTTGGCGGTGATCGGCTCCTCCGCCGTCTCGAGCGCGGTCACCTTGGTCAGGCCGATGACGCCGTGCTTCGCCGCCACGTAGGCCGACTTGTACGGCGACGCCGTCAGACCGTGGGCGGAGGCGATGTTGACGACCCTGCCCCAACCCGCCCGGCGCATCATCGGCAGCGCCGCCGCCGTCGTGTGGAACGCCGAGGAGAGGTTGATCGCGATGATGGCGTCCCACTTCTCGACAGGGAAATCGGGGATCGGCGCGACGTGCTGGATGCCGGCGTTGTTCACCAGGATGTCGCAGGCGCCGGCCGCCTCGACCAGCTGCCGGCAGGCCTCCGCCTTCGACATGTCGGCCTGAACGTAGCGCGCCGTCACGCCGGTCTCTGCCGCGATCTCCTCGGCCAGGGCATGGTCCTCGTCCCGGTCCGTGAAGGAGTTCAGGACGACGTCCGCGCCGGCCCGCGCGAGCTCCCACACCACGCCGAGACCGATGCCCGAGTTCGACCCCGTGACGACCGCCGTCTTGCCCTTGAGGCTCATCCTGCCCTCCGCCCATGCTGCCGGCGCGAAACTGCCGCGCCGCGATCGCGAAAGGAAGCCTCGCCGACGAAAAAAAAACGCCCGCACAAGGCGGGCGCTAAGTCATTGAGGCAGGTTTCATACAGGCAAGAAACCTATCGAGCAGTGACTTGAATATACGCCTCCAACGCCGGCGGTCCAAGCTAAAAGTTTGTAAAGGCTAACGCCGCTCCGTACTTTGGCGCCCGAGGCAGTGTACGGACAGGAGGTGGCGGTGATCACCATCGGGCTCGGAACCGTCGTCAAGCGGGCGACACTCGCGGCGGTTCTCACCATAACATGCGTCGGCACGGGAGCAGCAGACCCTGCCCATGGCATAGCTATGTATGGAGACCCGGCTCTCCCACCAGATTTCGAGTCCCTGCCTTATGTTAATCCTGATGCACCAGACGGTGGTCGAATCGTCTTTGGAGAGGCCGGAAGCTTCGACAGCCTCAACCCGCACATCCTGAAGGGACGCGCTCCGTATGGCGTCGGAACCTATGTCTTCGAGTCGCTTATGGGCCGAAGCTGGGACGAACCTTTCACTCTCTATGGCCTTCTGGCCGAATCGGTACAGGTGCCGGAGGACCGGTCCTGGGTCGAATTCACGCTACGTCCGAAAGCGGCGTTCTCTGACGGCACGCCGGTGACGACCGAAGATGTCCTATGGTCGTTCGAGACGCTGGGGACCGAGGGGCATCCGCGGTATCAGTCCGCGTGGGCGAGCGTTGCCTCTGCCGAGGCCGTCGGCGACCGGACCGTCCGCTTCACCTTTTCCGCGCAAGACAAGGAATTGCCGCTCATTCTCGGCCTCCGGCCGGTCCTGAAGAAGGCGCAGTGGGCGGGCCTCGACTTCTCCGAAAGCGGATTGTCGCCCGTGCCGATTGGTTCGGGCCCCTACGTCATCGGAGACTACGAGCCGGGCCGCTTCATCGAGCTTGATCGCGATCCCGACTGGTGGGGCGCCGACCTGGCGTTCAACCGCGGCCAGCACAACATCGACACGATCCGCTACGACTACTTCGGCGACGGTGACGTCGTCTTCGAGGCATTCAAGGCCGGCGACATCGACAGCTACCGCGAAGGCAACGCCGCCGCCTGGGACACGCGCTACGACTTCCCGGCAGTGCAGAGAGGGGACGTGGTGAAGTCGGAGATCCCTCACGAGCGTCCGTCGGGCATCCAGGGCCTCGTCATGAACACCCGCCGCGGCGTCTTTTCGGACTGGCGCGTGCGGGAGGCCATGATTCAGGCCTTCAACTTCGAGTTCATCAACCAGGTCCTGAACGGGGGAGAGGCGCCGCGGATCACGTCGTACTTTTCCAACTCGGAGCTCGGGATGCTTCCTGGCCCGGCCGAAGGTCGCGTCAGAGATTTGCTTGAGCCGTACGCCGACGATCTGCCGCCAGGAGCTCTCGAGGGCTACGAACTCCCCGAGTCAGATGGCAGCGAGCGGAATCGCCGCGGCATCGCCCGCGCGCTCGACCTCTTGAATGAGGCCGGATGGACGGTTCAGGAAGGCGTGATGCGCAATGCTGAAGGTCGGCCGCTGAGCTTCGAGATTCTGTTGAATCAGGGCGCGACTGAGACGCAGCAGATCGTCGACCTCTTCGCCGGAGGGCTGCGCCGGCTCGGCATCGAGCCGCGCATCACGACGGTCGACAGCGCGCAGTACAACGAGCGGACGCAGGAGTTCGACTTTGACATGGCCTACTACGTTCGTGGCCTCTCGTTGAGCCCGGGCAACGAGCAGAGGCTCTATTGGGGCTCCGAGGCGGCCAACCAGCCCGGCTCTCGGAACTGGATGGGCGCGCAGTCGCCGGCCATCGACGGGATGATCGACGAGATGCTGAGCGCCGATAGCAGGGACGATTTCATCGCAGCAGTCCGCGCTACTTGACCGTGTGCTGACCGCGAGCCGCTTCGTCATACCGATCTGGTACCGTCCCGAAAGCTATCTCGCGCATGCGTCACGCTTGAAGTACCCTTCGACGCTTCCAGTTTATGGTGACTGGATCGGCTTCCAGCCTGACGTCTGGTGGGTCGAAGAATAGAAACGTCCTCCGGAACGCAACCGCTGCGACGTCGCATTGAGGCCGTAGATCGAACGCCGACTGGAGGGCACCATGGAATGGCAACAGGTTGCATCGAACTGGTCAGCGTTCGCTGACGCGATTTCCGAGCGCTGGCCGCGCACGGAGATGAACGACATCCTGGCGATCGACGGCAACCGGGAAGAGTTCGAAGCCTACCTGTCTCGCACGCACGACCTGACACTTGCCGAGTCGCGTGAGGAGGTCGCAGCCTGGCTGGAGGGTGCGATTCCGGCCGATGTCGTCATGTCGGAGGAGCACGACGAGGCCAGCATACAGTCGAGCAGTCAGCACATTCCTCCAGGCGAGGATGTCTATGCCGAGGACGGCGACTTCGGCGACGATCGGGTGGAGCCGCGGCCTATCGGTCGGTCGAGCGGGAGCTGACTAGCTCGCTTTCGCGCGCTTCGGCATCGCGGCTTTTTGCGCGAGATCCTGCGCGATCGAGAACGCGCCCTTGATCTTGTCGCTGTCGCGCGTCCAGTCGCGGCGGACGATGATCTTGTTGTCCTTGACCTTCGCAAGCCCGCTTTGATCGCGGATGAACTCGACGAGGCCTTCGGGACGCGGAAACTTGTCGTTGTGAAATTGGATGGTCGCGCCCTTGGGGCCGCCGTCCAGCTTCGCGATGCAAGCCTTCTTGCACTCCGCCTTGATCCGCACGATCAGCAGGAGCGTGTTCACTTCCTTCGGCAACTTCCCGAAGCGGTCGATCAACTCCGCCGCAAAGCCCTCCAGCTCGACCTTGGTGGTGAGCTCTGACAGGCGCCGATACAGGCCGAGGCGGACATCGAGGTCCGGGACGTACTGCTCGGGGATAAGGACTGGCACGCCGAGATTGATCTGCGGCGCCCACGTATCGCCTTCATCGGGCAACCCCTCCAGCTCACCGGCGCGCAGCTTGGCAATCGCCTCCTCGAGCATCGACTGGTAGAGTTCATACCCGACCTCACGAACATGACCCGACTGCTCCTCGCCGACAAGGTTGCCGGCGCCACGAATATCCAGGTCCTGACTCGCCAGGTTGAAGCCGGCACCGAGGCTGTCGAGCGACCCGAGAACCTTCAGCCGCTTCTCCGCCGTGGCGGTCAGTTTCGCCCGCGGCTTCGTCGTCAGATAGGCGTAGGCACGTGTCTTGGACCGGCCCACCCTGCCCCGGATCTGATAGAGCTGAGCGAGCCCGAACATGTCCGCGCGGTGAACCACCATCGTGTTGGCCGTCGGAATATCGAGACCAGATTCGACGATGGTGGTCGCCAGCAACACGTCATACTGGCCGTCGTAGAAGGCGTTCATACGGTCGTCGAGCTCGCTCGCCGCCAGCTGGCCGTGCGCTGTGACGAACGTGATCTCCGGCACCTGTTCACGCAGGAACTCTTCGATTTCCGGCAAGTCGGCAACGCGCGGCACGACGTAGAAGGACTGTCCGCCTCGATAGTGCTCGCGCAGGAGAGCCTCGCGGATCGTCACCGCATCGAACTCGCTGACGTAGGTCCGGATCGCGAGACGGTCGACGGGTGGCGTACCGATGACGGAGAGGTCACGCACGCCGGTCAGCGACATTTGCAGGGTTCTGGGTATTGGCGTAGCCGTCAGCGTCAGCACGTGGACGTCAGTTCGCAACGCCTTCAGGCGCTCCTTGTGCGCTGACGCCGAAATGTTGCTCCTCGTCTATGACGAGAAGCCCGAGGTCGCGAAACTTCGTCTGCTTTGAAAGAAGCGCATGGGTGCCCACGACGATGTCCACCGATCCCTCGGCCAGCCGCTTGCGCGTGTCCGCCGCGGCCTTGGCCGGCACGAAACGCGACAACTGACGCACTTCCACCGGAAAGCCACGAAATCGTTCGGCAAAGCTCGCGTAGTGCTGCCGCGACAACAAGCGTCGTCGGCGCGATTACCGCGACCTGCTGGCCAGACATCGCTGCGACGAATGCCGCGCGCATGGCGACCTCGGTCTTGCCGAATCCGACGTCTCCGCAGATCAGACGGTCCATGGGCACGCCGCCGGCAAGGTCGCCGATGGTATCCCCGATCGCCGCAAGCTGGTCTTCGGTCTCCTCGTAGGGAAAGCGGGCGCAAAACGCGTTCCACATGTCGTCGGGAGGCTCGAGGATCGGGGCCGAGCGCAGCAGCCGCTCGGCGGCGATGCGGATCAGGCGGTCCGCAATCTCGCGGATCCGCTCCTTCATCCTCGCCTTGCGTGCCTGCCACGCGCCGCCGCCGAGCTTGTCGAGCAGACCCTCCTCGTGCCCGTAGCGGCTCAGCAGCTCGATGTTCTCGACCGGCAGGTAAAGGCGGTCGCCACCTGCGTACTCCAGATGGATCATCTCGTGCGCCGCACCCAGCGCCTCGATCACCTCAAGGCCCTTGTAGCGGCCCAGACCGTGGTCGACGTGGACGATCAGGTCGTCCGGCGACAGGCTCTGATGCTCCGTCAGGAAATTCTCGGCGCGCCGGCGCTTCTTCTTGCCGGTCTGGACCAAGCGGTCGCCGAGCACGTCCTGCTCGGAGATCACCGTGAGACGAAGGTCGCCCCTCGGGCCTTCGAACCCGTGCTCCAGTCCCCACACGGCGAGGAACAGGCCGCCCTTGTCTTCGGGCACGTCGCGAATGTCGCCAATGAGCTTGGCACCCGCGACTTCCTGATCTTCGAGCAACCCGCCGAGACGTTCGCGCGCCCCTTCCGAGTAGCTGGCGACGATCACCTGCCCTTCGCGTCGCTTCTGCTTGATGTGGTCCGCCAACGCGCCGAAAAGGCTGACGTTCTCCTGCTGGCGCTCAGGCGAGAAGTTGCGCCCGATGCGGCCGCCTGCGTCGATGACACTCGGCCCCGTCGGCTGCGGCAATGCCTCGAACCTCAGGAGGCGACGGTCGTCCACCGCCGCGTTCCAGGCATTGTCGTCGAGATAGAGCAGGCGGGGCGGGCATGGCTTGTAGACACTGTCCAGCCGCGCCTTGGACTGCAGGCCTTCGCGGCGGCTTTCGTAGGCATCTCTGACGAGTTCCCACCTCGCATGGCGTGCAGGAATGGCCTGGTCCTCGAGGCAGACCGACGCCTCTGGCAGATAGTCGAACAGCGTCTCGAGCCGATCATGGAAGAACGGCAGCCAATGCTCCATTCCTGCATGCTTCCGCCCGGCAGAGACTGCCTCGTAGAGCGGGTCATCGCCTGTCGCTCCGAACTCCGCCCGATAGGACTGGCGAAACCGCGTGATCGCGGCGTCGTCGAGAATGACCTCCGACACCGGCGCAAGCTCCACCAACGTGAGTTTCTCGGTCGTCCGCTGGGTGGCCGGGTCGAAGCGGCGGGCGCCCTCGAGCTCGTCGCCGAAGAGGTCGAGGCGCACCGGTCCCCCCTCCCCCGGCGGCCACACGTCGATGATGCCACCGCGGACGGCGTAGTCGCCCGGCTCCGCGACGGTGGGTGCCTGCGAGAAGCCCATTCTCGCGAAAAACTGCCGCAAGGCCGGCTCATCGATCCGGTAGCCGACACGCGCGATGAAGGCAGCTTCGCGCACCGTCTCTCGCGGCGGAACGCGCTGCGTGGCGGCGTTGATCGTGGTCAGAAGGATGAACCGTTTCGGCATCCCGTGGACCAGCGCCGCGAGCGTCGCCATCCGGTTCGCCGACACGTCGGGGTTGGGAGAGATCCGGTCGTATGGCAGACACTCCCACGCCGGGAAGGTGATGACGGGAATGTCGGGCGCGAAAAAGGTCAGCGCCGCCTGCATCTGCGAGAGGCGCTTGTCGTCGCGAGCGACATGAATGACGGGCTTTGCGCGCCGATCGAGTTCGGCCGCGACGAGGCGCGCGTCGAACCCCTCGGGCGCGCCGCCGACGGTGACGTGATCGCGGGCCATGCGGGGGAGGTAACGATGGCCGCGACGGTGTCAACGGCGACGCTGCGGCCGCTACAGGACCGACACGGCGAAGTTGACGTACATCCCCCAGACCGAGGTCGCGAAGAGCGCCACGACAGCCACGGCGTTGGTGGTGAGACGAAGGCGCCTGAGGTGCCGCGCCGCATCCCCCCCGGATGCGATGGCCCGTGCGGTGCGTGTGGTGAACCAACCCACGAGGATCAGGGGCAAGGCCAGCAGAAGAAGCCCCTGCGCGAGTTCCAGCCCGTACAGTATCGCCAACAGCCCGACGGCCGAGAGCAGCGTGGACAGCAGCCCGACGAGGAACGCTCCACCCGTCTCCAGGCCGCGCAGGATGCGCCGCGCCAGGGCCTTGGCCACTGTGTCGAGCTCCATCCGTGCGCTCCAGTCCGCAGCGCCGCGCGATACCATGTCGTACGGAATGCCCATCGGGCGATGGCTGACGAACGCCCAGATCGTCGCCACGGCGATCCAGTACCAGACGCTGGAGAAGGTTCGCAGGCTCAGGAATTCGAGAATGGGGGGCACGAGCGACACGGTTGCTGCAGGCCGGCGCGGCTTAGCCGACGCGCTCCCGCTTGGCCAGACTTGAGGCGGCCGGGGATCCGTGCCACCTCGCTGGCCAGAGAGGAGCATGCCGATGACCGTCGCCCCCTACCCTGCCGCGCGCTTCCGTCGTCTGCGCCGCAGCGACCCGCTGCGCCGCCTCGTCCGCCAGACGCGGGTGACCCCCGATGACCTCATCTGGCCGCTCTTCGTCGCAGAGGGGGACGAGAAGCAGGCGGTTGCTTCGATGCCGGGGGTCGTCCGGCACCCGATCGCCGGGATCGTCGCCGCCGCGCGGCAGGCGGTGGCGCTCGGCATCCCGGCGATCTGCATCTTTCCCTACATCGACCCCTCGCTGAAGACCGAGGCGTGCGAGGAGGCGTGGTCGTCCGACAACCTCTCCAACCGCGCGACCCGGGCGATCAAGGAGGCGGTGCCGGAGATCGCCGTGATGACCGACGTTGCGCTCGACCCTTACAACGCCAACGGGCACGACGGCATTGTCCGCGACGGTGTGATCGTCAACGACGAGAGCGTCGAGGCCCTGGTTCGGATGGCCCTCGCGCAAGCCGAGGCGGGCGCCGACATCCTCGGGCCCTCCGACATGATGGATGGCCGCATCGGCGCCATGCGTCTGGCGCTCGAGACGGCAGGCCATCAAGACACCGCGATCATGTCCTACACCGCGAAGTACGCCAGCGCCTTCTATGGGCCCTTTCGCGACGCTGTGGGGGCCTCGGGTGCGCTCAAGGGCGACAAGAAGACCTACCAGATGGACCCCGGCAACGGCGACGAGGCGATGCGCCTGATCGAGCGCGACCTGGCGGAGGGGGCCGACATGGTGATGGTGAAACCGGGGATGCCGTATCTCGACATCTGCCGCCGCGCCAAGGAGACGTTCGGCGCACCAACCTTTGCCTACCAGGTATCTGGCGAATACGCGATGATCCGGGCGGCATCTCAGAACGGCTGGATCGACGGAGAGCGCGTGATGCTCGAGAGCCTTGGTGCGTTCAAGCGTGCGGGCTGTGACGGCGTGCTGACCTACTTCGCGCCAGACGTCGCCCGGCTCGTGGGGTGAAAGCGCTCCTCTTTGCGCTTTGCCTTGCCGGGGCTGCGGAAGCGCAGGTGGTATCGGCGGAATACGACGCTCCGACCGATAGGTACTCACACGGAATTCTCGGCGATGCGGTCGAATGGGGCGCGTTGCGGATGAGCCTGGCGGACGGTCGCACAGTTCGGCTGGACCTGCCGGAGGACCGGGTCTTCGAGGATACGGCGCCGCGCCTCGTCGACGTCGACCTCGACGGCTCGGCAGAGGTGATCGTCGTCGAGAGCTCCCTGACCCAAGGCGCTCGGCTGGCGATATACGACGAAGGAGGCCTGGTGGCGGCGACTCCGTTCATCGGGCAACCATTCCGCTGGCTCGCTCCCGTGGGCGCCGCAGACCTCGACGGGGACGGCCGCGTCGAGATCGCCTACGTTGACCGTCCGCATCTGGCCAAGACCCTGCGGTTATGGCGCTTCTCGGCCGGACGACTCGTCGAGCTCGCCGCCGCCCCCGGCTTCACGAACCACCGCATCGGCGACCGCGAGATCGCCGGTGGCATGCGCGATTGCGGCTCCGGCCCCGAGATGATCGTCGCCGACGCGCAGTGGCGCTGGATCGTCGCGGTCCGCTTCGACGGGTCGCTCAGTTCGCGCGCAATCGCAGCACATCGCGGGCCGACGAGCTTCGCGGCTGCGCTGGCCTGCCGCTAGAGAGTTGCTACACACCTGCTTTCCCTGTCTGATGTTGGGAACGTGGGAGGCTACGCATGAGCGACTGGACGCCGGACCAGCCGATCCTGGACATCAAGAACCTTTCGATCTCGTTCTTCACGCGACTTCGCGAGATCCCGGCCGTGATGGACTTCTCCTGCACCGTCATGCCGGGCGAGGCGATGGGCCTCGTGGGAGAGTCCGGCTGCGGCAAGAGCACCGTTGCGCTGGGCATCATGCAGGATCTCGGCGTCAACGGACGGGTCGTGGACGGCGCCATCCTCTTCAAGGGTCGCGACCTCACCCGAATGTCCGCCGACGAGCTGCGAACGATCCGCGGCAAGGAGATCGCGATGATCTACCAGGAGCCGATGGCCTCGCTGAACCCGGCGATGCGCGTTGGCCAACAGCTAGCCGAAGTCCCGATGATCCACGAGGGTATGTCGCAGAAGGACGCCATGACGCAGGCGCTGGAGGTGGTGAGGGACGTCAAGCTCCCCGATCCCGAGCGCATCCTAAAGGCCTACCCGCACCAGCTCTCTGGCGGACAGCAACAAAGGATCGTCATCGCGATGGCGCTGATGTCGAAACCCGCGCTGCTGATACTGGACGAACCGACCACGGCCCTCGACGTCACGGTCGAGGCGGGCATCGTCGATCTCGTGAAGGATCTCGGCGTCAAGTACGGCACGTCGATGCTCTTCATCAGCCACAACCTTGGCCTTGTGCGGGAGACCTGCGACCGGATCTGCGTGATGTACTCAGGCGAGGCCGTCGAGACCGGCTCGATCGACGACGTCTTCAACAAGATGCGTCACCCGTACACGCAGGCGCTCTTCCGCTCCATCCCGCTGCCCGGGGCGAACAAGAACGCCCGTCCGCTGAAGGCGATCCCCGGAAACTTCCCCCTGCCGCACGAACGACCGCCCGGCTGCAATTTCGGGCCTCGCTGCGACTACTTCGAGGCCGGGCGCTGTGACGCCGGAGAGATCCCGATGCTGTCCGTCGATGGCAACGAGCGACACGAAAGCCGCTGCATCCGGTACGAGGAGATCGATTGGGCGGCGCCACCGCAGGACAGTCCATCAGCACTGGTGCGACCGAGATCGGCGACGTGGTTCTGCGGATGGAGAGCCTAAAGAAGTACTACGAGGTCACTGCCAACGCCCTCTTCGGCGGCGAAAGCAGGGTCGTGAAGGCCAACGAGGACATCAGCTTCGAGGCGCGCGAGAGCGAGACCCTCGCCATCGTCGGTGAGTCCGGCTGCGGCAAGTCGACATTCGCGAAAGTCCTGATGGGTCTCGAGACCGCCACCGACGGCAAGATCATGCTCGACAATCGCGCGATTGAGGATGTCCCGATCGAGAAACGCAATACCAAGACGATCTCGGACATCCAGATGGTGTTCCAGAACCCCTTCGATACGCTGAACCCCAGCATGGCCGTTGGACGACAGATCATCCGCGCGCTGGAGGTCTTCGGCATCGGAGCGGGCGATGCGGCGCGCCGCGAGCGAATGCTTGACCTGCTCGATCTGGTGAAGCTGCCGCGGGAATTTGCCGACCGGATGCCAAGGCAATTATCGGGCGGTCAGAAGCAGCGTGTCGGCATCGCGCGCGCCTTCGCTGGCGACGCTCGTATCGTCGTCGCGGACGAACCTGTATCAGCCCTCGACGTCAGCGTGCAGGCAGCGGTCACCGACCTGCTGATGGAGATCCAGAGAAATCAGAAGACCACGCTGCTGTTCATCAGCCATGACTTGAGCATCGTCCGCTATCTAGCTGATCGCGTTGTCGTCATGTATCTGGGGTACATCGTCGAGACCGGGTCGACGCAGCAGGTCTTCGCACCTCCGTACCATCCCTATACCGAGGCTCTCCTGTCGGCCGTACCCATCGCCGATACCAGCATCAAGAAGAAGCGGATCGTCCTCGAAGGTGACGTTCCATCTGCGATGAACCCGCCGCCGGGGTGCCCGTTCCAGACCCGCTGCCGGTGGAAATCCCGAGTTCCTGGCAATCTTTGCGAGACAGAAGTGCCGCCCTATCGGGAGCTTGCGGAGGGCCATCGCTCCCTCTGCTGGTTGTCCGAGGAGGAACTCGCCGGAATGGAGCCTGTCATCCAGATCGCCGCCGAATAGCGGAACAACCAGGCGTCGGCATCCGTTTCTCAGCGTTCGCAAGCGGAGGCATCATGGCACAGAATGATTTTTCGTGGGCAGTCCCACTGATGCGGGCGGGCTACGCCGGGCGCGGCTTGGTGTACGTCGTCGTCGCCGGGATTTCGCTCTTCGCGATCTGGCGCGGTGGCCAGGCCCAGGGGACTTCTTCGGCGCTTGGGTGGCTCGAAGCGACGACGTGGGGCGGTGTCCTTCTTCTCCTGATATTCTTGGGAATGTGCGCCTATGCCATCTGGCGCGTGGTCGATGCGATCTGGGATCTTGAAGACTATGGCAAGGATGGAGAGGGTGGCATCGCCCGGACGGGTCTGATTGTCTCCGGCATCGTCCATCTTGGCATCGGCATCGTCGCGTTCTCGCTTCTTTTCGGGAACGGCAGCGGCGGAGGGTCCAGCATCCCGAAATATGTCGGGGCGGTCATGCAGTGGCCAGGCGGACGGTGGATCATCGGACTCGCCGGACTGATCATCATCGGCTCAGGTGGCTTCTACATCTACAAGGGTTGGACGGAGAAATACCGTGAGCACCTGCGCGGCAACCGGTTCACCCTGCGCTGGAACCCCGCGCTCAAGGCCGGGGTCATAGCTCAAGGCGTCGTCGTGGGAATTGTCGGACTGCTGTTTACCTACGCCGCCATTCGGGCGAACCCGCAGGAAGCCGGTGGCGTCGGCGAAGCGTTCTCATGGCTCTCGCAGCAGGCATACGGACAGGTTCTTGTCGCGATTGTCTGCGTGGGTCTTCTTGGCTTTGCGCTGTTCTGCTTCGTGAATGCGGCCTATCGCATCGTGCCGAAGGCATCGGATCCCGATGTGCAGTCTCTCGCCGCGCGTCTTGCGACCTAACGGCCGAGGATGAGGCGGACATAATCCTGCGTCTCGCGGTACGGGGGGATGCCTCCGTGCCGTGTCACCGCTTCGGGTCCGGCATTATAGGCGGCTAGGGCCAGTCGCCATTCGCCGAACTGGTCGTATTGGCGGCGAAGGTACCGTGCACCGCCGTCCAGGTTCTGCTGGGGATCGTGTGGATCGACACCCAGAAGACTGAGCGGTTGCAGGCATCAGTTGTGCAAGCCCGATGGCTCCCTTGTGTGAGACTGCGGCACTGTTCCAACCGCTCTCCTGCTGCACGAGACGCAGGAACAGATCCTCCGGGATGCCATGCTTGCGCGCCGCGCCGCGAGCAGCGCCGAGATACTGGCTCCGACTGCCGCGGAAGGCAGGGATCGCCTCAGGAATGACGGCAGAATCCGGTCTGAGCCGAGCGGAGTAGGAGTATTGCTGCGCCGCGCGACCGTCCAGCAGCTTCGTCTGATTGGCGAAGATCGCCGCGCGGTTCTTCGATCCGACCGTTATGTCGGCCGCAGCCGGCATGGCGAGACACGCGGCGAGGACCGCCGACAGTGCAAGTTTCACGAGTCCCTCTCCGTCTTCTTGCGGCGGCAAGATAGCCGAAGACGATCGCCTTTTCCAGCCCCGCTTTCTCTCCCCGATCAAACGTCGTACGCAGGGCGCGACAGTACGGACGGGAGACGTGACATGGCAGGCTCTGTCAACAAGGTGATCCTGGTCGGCAATCTGGGTCGCGACCCAGAGGTCCGAACGTTCCAGAATGGCGGAAAGGTCTGCAACCTGCGCGTTGCGACGTCCGAGAACTGGAAGGATCGCAATACTGGCGAGCGGCGGGAGCGTACCGAATGGCACTCCGTCGCCATCTTCTCGGAGCCACTGGCGCGGATCGCCGAGCAGTACTTGCGCAAGGGTTCGAAGGTCTACCTCGAAGGTCAGCTCGAGACACGAAAGTGGCAGGACCAGTCGGGGCAGGACCGATACACGACCGAGGTCGTTCTCAGGCCCTATCGAGGCGAGCTGACGCTGCTCGACGGCCGCGGTGATGGTGGCGGCGGTGGCGGCTATGACGATCGCGGCTCCTCCGGAGCGGTCCGACGAGCGCGGCGGCGGGCAGCCATCCGGCGGCTACAGCGACATGGACGACGAGATCCCGTTCTAGGCGGGAGAGCGCCTGCGGCGGTGACAGGACGCCGCAATTCAGCTATCGTCCAAGCCGAGCGGCCGGATAAGGTCGCCGGACCCGAGGCGAGCGAGCAGGAGCGCGACATGAGAAAGATGACGCGACGTGGCGTCGTGTGCGGCCTGGCGGGGACTGCACTGGCGGTTGGGTGCGGTAACGGCATCAACAGCCCTGGCGGGCAGGCCATCGACGCCCGGGTCGATGCGACGCTGAACTACCTTTATTCCACCTATCCGGGCACTCAGGAACTGCGCGACAATTCGGCCGGCATCCTGGTCATGCCGCTCATGACGGAGGCGGGATTCCTGACGGTCGGAGGCTCGTACGGACGCGGCGCCTTGCGGATCGGCGGTTCGACGGTCGACTACTACTCCGCCACGCGCGCCAGCGTCGGCCCGCAGCTTGGCGCCCAGCAATATGCTCATGTCCTGTTCTTCATGACACAACCGGCTCTGACGGAGTTCCGCGCCTCACAGGGCTGGGCTGCCGGCGCCGAGCTTGAATACGTGGCGCGCGATCAGGGTGGGAACCTGTCGGCGGCGACGACGACGCAACTCGCTCCGGTCATCGCCGTGATCTTCGGCCAGGCGGGGCTTCTCGTTGGCGCGACGCTCGAGGGGACAAAGTACAACCGGATCATCCCATAGATCGGCCGCCTATCGCGTTTTCCGCAGCCGCCTTATCAGCGAAGAGGTGTCCCAGCGGCCGCCTCCCATCTGCTGGACGTCCTTGTAGAACTGGTCGACAAGCGCGGTGACAGGCATGGACGCTCCGACCTCGTCGGCTGCGGCGAGGCAGATCGCCGAGATCCTTGCGCATCCAGTCGACCGCGAAGCCATGCTCGAACGCGTCGTCTAGCATCGTCTCGTGCCGGTTCGCCATCTGCCACGATCCTGCGGCGCCTTGGCTGATCACCTCCACCACCGCGCGACCGTCGAGACCGGCCTTCTCGGCGAACGCCAGCCCCTCCGAAAGGCCTTGGACCAGGCCGGCGATGCAGATCTGGTTGACCATCTTGGTCATCTGTCCCGCACCGCTGTCGCCAATGCGCCGGCAGATCTTGGCGTAGACCTCCATCACCGGTTCGGCCTTTTCGTAGTGCTCTTCGGAACCGCCGCACATGATCGAGAGCTGGCCGTTCTCCGCACCTGCCTGACCGCCCGAGATCGGGGCATCGATGTAGCCAAGACCGGCCTGCGACGCGACTTCCGACAATTCGCGGGTGACGGCGGCGGAGACGGTGGTGTGATCTATGAAGATCGCGCCCTCGGTCATCCCGGCAAAGGCCCCGTCCTCGCCCAGACAGACCGATCGAAGATCGTCGTCGTTGCCGACGCAGGCGCACACGAACTCGGCAGCTTCTGCTGCTTGCCTCGGCGTCGGGGCACTGGCACCCGTGTTCTCCTCAGCCCAGCGCACCGCCTTCTTTTCGGTTCGATTGTACACCGTGACGTCGTGTCCGGCCTTGGCGAGATGGCCGGCCATGGGATAGCCCATGACCCCCAAACCTAAAAACGTGATCCGGCTCATCCTCGCCCCCACTTTCCTTCACCCCGGCTTCGGTCTCTAACTAGACATACCCCTGATGCCGTCAACTCGAGTGCCATGGTAAGACTTTTCCGATGGTTGTCGCGCATCCTCGCTGCTCTGGTCGTGCTGGCTGCGGGTAGCGCCACGCTCATCTACTGGTTCGCGTCTCGTTCGCTGCCCGACTATGACGCCACGTACGACGTCGCCCAGCTCGAGTCGGAGGTCGAGATCGTGCGCGACACCTCCGACGTACCGCACATCTTCGCGGACACCGAGGAGGCCGTGATGTTCGGCCTCGGATTCGCACATGCCCAAGACCGTCTGTGGCAGATGACGATGCTGCGCCGGACGGTCCAAGGCCGGCTGTCGGAAGTCTTTGGCAGCCGCACCGTCAGGACCGACGCTTTGCTCCGGCGCCTCGACCTCTATACCGCCGCGGTGCAATCGACGCGGGTATTGAAGCCCGAGACGCAGCGAGCGCTCGACGCCTACTCCGCCGGCGTCAATGCCTGGATCAATAAGGTCAACGAGGGCGCGCTGGGGCGTGGTGCGCCGGAATTCTTCCTCTTCTCCAACGCGATTGCACCGTGGCAACCGGCCGACTCCGTCGCGATCGTCAAGCTCATGGGGCTTCAGCTCAATTCGCATATTGCTTCGGAAGTCCTGCGGGCGCGCCTGTCTCTGATGCTGCCGGAGGAACGCGTCGGAGACATCATGCCCGATGTCCCGGGCCCAGGAACCGCCGCGCTGCCAGACTATGCAGCCATGTTCCCGGAAATGCCGCGTTTCGCTCAGTCAGCGGCGACGGCGACGGATTCCCTCTACCCGGCCGCCCCCTACGGCCTCGGCGGCGCATCGAATGCCTGGGCGGCAGGGCCAACGCGATCCGCGACGGGCGGAACTCTGCTCGCCAACGACCCTCACCTCGCATTCCAGGCGCCGAGCATCTGGTACCTCGCCCGCCTCGAACTTCCGACAGGCGGCGTCATCGGTGCGACCATCCCCGGCGTACCCCTTATGCTCTTGGGGCGAAGCGCGGATCTCGGCTGGGGGATCACCTCGTCCTATCTTGACGATTCCGATCTTTACGTCGAACGGACGAACCCCGACGCGCCGACGCAGGTCCTGACGCCGGACGGTTGGGTGGAGATGGAGTCGCGAACGTCGATCGTTCGGGTCAAGGACGCCGATCCCGTATCCCTTACCCTGCGCTGGACCCCCAACGGTCCGGTCCTTTCCTCGCAGGACTTCGATGTGGGGCTGGTGACACCGCAGGGGCACATGGCGTCGCTCGCTTGGACGATGCTGTCGCAGGAAGATACGACCTTCGACGCGATCCTCACCCTGATGCGCGCGAAGAGCGTCGAGGAGGCGCTGGACGCGACAACGAATTTCGTCGGTCCGTCGCAGAACCTTGTTCTCGTCGATTCTGAGACGATCGCGATGCGGATGATCGGCGCGGTGCCTCGCCGCGCCGCCCGACACCAGACGAAAGGCCGGATGCCGTCACAGGGTTGGTTGCCGGAGAATGTCTGGCAAGGCGCGATGGAGCCGGCAGCCAGTCCGACCTTCGTCGATCCCGATGGCGGCATCCTCGGCAACACCAACAACAAGGTCATCGACCGCCCCTTCCCGCTGCACCTCAGCTACCTCTGGGGCGATACGCAGCGGATCGAGCGGTGGCGACGGCTGATGCAGAACCGCGAGGTCCACACGCGCGAAAGCTTCATCGAGGCGCAGCTCGATACGGTGTCATTCACCGCCCGCTCACTGCTTCCGCTTATCGCGCGAAACCTCTGGTACACCGCAGGAACGATGCCGGAGGGTACGGCGGAGAGACGCAGGAAAGAAGCGCTGGACCTGCTGGCGGAGTGGAACGGGGAGATGTCTGAGCACCTGCCCGAGCCGCTGATCTTCTCGGCCTGGCTGCGCGCCGTGCAGGACAGGCTGATCCGAGACGAACTTGGGCCACTGGCCGACGAGATCACGCACCCGGAGCCGCTGTTCATCGAGCGGGTGTTCCGCGACGTCGACGGCGCCGGCGTGTGGTGCGACGTGATCCAATCCGCTCCCGAGGAGAGCTGCGAGGACATCGCCCGTCTCGCGCTCGACGATGCACTTGTGTGGATCGACGAGACATGGGGCGGCGCGCTCGAGGGTTTGCGCTGGGGCGACGCTCACGAGGCGACGCACGATCATCCGGCGCTTGGGGACATCCCCCTGCTGCGGTGGCTGGTCAACATCCGTCAATCGACGAGCGGCGGGGACAATACCTTGCTTCGCGGGATGACGTCCGGGCGGGGCGAAGACCCGTTCCTGAACGTCCACGGTCCCGGCTACCGGGGCGTCTATGACTTCGCCGATCCGGATTCCTCGGTCTTCATCATCTCGACAGGCCAGTCCGGCCACCCTCTCTCACGGCACTACGACGATCTCGGTGAGCTGTGGCGGCGGGGCGAGTACATTCCGATGACGCTTGACGAAGAGCTGGCGAGAGCCGGTGCCGTGGGCGTGACTCGGCTCTTGCCGGGCGGCTAGCTCAACTCGCGAAACCGCTCCGCCTGGCGCGGGGTCCATCGAACGGTGAGCGAAATCCCCTCGTCACCCTGGCGTTCATCCTCGACGATCCCTTGCTCGTGAAGCCAGGCACGCCGGCGCCCCTCGTCGAAGCCGAGCTGGATTGTCTCCTTCCGGCGCTCGCCACCGATCACGGCACCAACGGCCTCGATCAGTTCCGGCACGCCCTGGCCCGTCACGGCGGTGATGGCGATGACGTCCGGTGTCCGCTCGGCCAGCCGCGCCGCACGCTCGCGTTCTTCTGCCGGCAAGAGGTCCATCTTGTTCCAGACCTCGATCTGCGGCGTCGCGTCTGTCACCCCGAGCTGGCCGAGGATCTCACGCACCTGCTTCGCCTGCGCGTCCGAATGGGCGTGGGAGATGTCGCGCACATGACAGATGAGGTCGGCCGACCGCACCTCCTCCAAGGTGGCTCGGAACGCCGCGACGAGTTCCGTGGGCAGGTCGCTCACGAAGCCGACCGTGTCGGACACGATTGCTGTCGTCCCGCCCGCAAGTTCGACCGCGCGCATCGTCGGATCAAGCGTCGCAAACAGCATGTCCTGAGCGCTGACGTCCGCGCCTGTAAGTCGGTTGAAGAGGGTCGATTTTCCCGCATTGGTGTAACCCACCAGGGCCACCTGCGGGTACGGAACCCTCTTTCGGCCGGCCCTGTGCAGGTCGCGGGTCCTGACGACCTTGTCGAGCTGGCGACGCATTCTGACCAGCGCCTCGTCAATGGCCCGACGGTCAGCCTCGATCTGCGTCTCGCCCGGCCCTCCGACGAAGCCGAGCGCGCCACGCTGCCGTTCGAGGTGTGTCCATGCCCGGACGAGGCGGGTCCGCTGGTAGGCGAGCGCCGCCATCTCGACCTGCAGGACCCCCTCGCGGGTCTGGGCCCGATCCGAGAAGATCTCCAGGATGAGGGAAGTCCGGTCGAGGATCTTGACCTTCCACGCCTTCTCGAGGTTCCGCTGCTGCACCGGCGTCACCGGGCCGTCGATGAGAACGAGTTCCACGTCCGCCTCGTGCAGTCGCGCCTTCAGCTCGTCGATTTTTCCCGAGCCGAACAGAAGGCCGGCGCGCGGTCGTGGCAACGGCACGACCTCAGAGCCGACGACCTCCAGTCCCGGCAACGCCATGGCCAGCGCCACGGCTTCGTCAAGGGCAGGCCCCGCCTGCGGCCGCGACCTCTCCGACGTCAGGTCGGGATGCAGGACCCACGCGCGGGTCGGTCGCGCCTCATGCTCATGGAAGGTCAGTCGTCACCGCCTTCGTAGAGGTTGATCGGCTGCGAGGGCATAATCGTCGAAATGGCATGCTTGTAGACCAGCTGCGACTGTCCGTCGCGGCGGAGCAGGACGCAGAAGTTGTCGAACCAGGTGATGACGCCCTGCAGCTTCACGCCGTTGATGAGAAAGATCGTGACCGGGACCTTCGTCTTCCGGACGTGGTTCAGGAACGAGTCCTGCAGTGTTGCCTTATCGGAAGCCATTGTCGTCCCCGTATTTTCTTTTTGCCTGGGCGGCCGAACTCCTGCGGCCCGTGCAGGATATTTGGTAGTAAGTGCAATATGGAATCGCCCCTTCGATGATTCCAGCCCAAATCAGAGTCTTAGCATCAGCGCACGGTCATCGTGCCTTATCCGCGCCATCCGGCCGGATTGGCGAGCGCGATAAGCGCCAGTAGTTCGAGGCGGCCGACGACCATCGCGGCCGCAAGGACTGCCTTGGAGCCAACGCCAAGTGCAGCGTAGCTTGTCGCCTCCTCGCCGGTGATCGAGGCCAGAGGACCTGTGTTGGTGAGGCCCGCTATCGTGAGGATCATTGATGAGCGGAAGTCCGGACCCGTCAGCGAGAGGGCCGCGGCCGTGACCATCACCGAGATCGCGAAGAGCATGAAGAAAATCCAGGCGATGTAGGCGCCCTGCCGCCGAATGCGGCGGGCTTCCATTCCGGAACCTCCGACCGAGTTTGGGTGGACCAGTCGATCCATCTCGCGGAGGCCATGCTTGTAGAGCGCGTAGACCCTGAGGAGTTTCACGCCTCCTGCGGTCGTTGCGACACCGCCGCCGAAGAGCGCGAGACCCATCAGCAGCAACGCGGGCGTCTGCAGGCCCGACCAAGACTGTGCGACCTGCCATGTCCGCCCCTCGAAACCCGTGGTCGTCAGGAACGACAGGGTTGTGAAGAGCGTGCCCCAGATCGCGCCGATCGCGTCGCTGCCATCCCACTGCCCCGCGCGGGGATCGACCCAGTGCCGGACGAAGAGCAGCAGCGCCACCGACAGCATGATACCGGCGGCCATTGACAGTTCTGGATCGTCTCTGAGCGGAGATTGCATCCGTGCCCGCTCGTCCGCCCGGAAGGTGACGCGACTTACGGCGAACACCAGGAACATGGCGATCGCGAACTCGCCTGCGATGCCCGAGCCGCTGTCCGTCAATCCCCCGATCGGCGATATGCCGGATGTCGCAAGCGTCGACATCGCGTGGCACAGCGCGACGAGAGGCGACGAGCCAAACAGGATCAGGAGCAGCCAGAGAGCCGTCGTCAGTGCGACGTAGACCGGAAAGAGTTGCAGCGAGAAACGGATCAACCGTTCCCCGGGATCCGCGACTCTCATGGCCGGGGAGCCGAGCTGCTGCGTCCCGCCGATCCGGCTGCCCGTGCTCACCTCGTACCCGCCGAGACTGAGGGGCGCGAAGATCGCGGCTGCCATGACCCACGCCAGAAAGCCCCCCAGCCACCCGACCTCGGCGCGCCACAGGTGAACGCTCGGAGAGACCGTCGGCATGCTCGGCAGCAGCGTGGCACCAGTCGTGGTAAAGCTGGACACCATCTCGAACCAGCCGTCGAACAGCGACATTGCGGGAATCGCTAGGATCACCGGAACGGCGAGGACCAGCGGGACCGCTGTGAACGCGCCGGCGAGTGCACCAAGATAGCTGCGAGACGTTCTCTCCTGCTCGGGCCCCTGAGACGCGATGAAGATGCCGACGAAGAGAAGCCCGAACGCCATCGCGCTGTGAACGAAAGCGCGGGCCACGGCCCAGTCCTCGAGAACGGCGGCATGGATCGCGGGCAGCAGCATCGCGACCGCCGAGAGTCCAATCATCACGACGAGGGGCGAGACTGACCTCAGCCGGTTCGGCATCAGAAGAAGTCGATCGAGACCTGAAACAGCCTCTCGACCTCGGGCACGTCGGCTGCGAGCGAGAAGATGACGATGACGTCCCCCTCCTCGATCCGTGTCCGACCGGTCGGCTTGACCACGCGGCCGTCCTTCTGCACGGCGCCAACGAGCACACCCTCGGGAAAGTCGACGTCCCGAATGAGCTGGCCGGCGATCGGTGACGTGGACAGGACCTGCGCCTCGATCACCTCCGCCTCCGCGTCGCCGATCGAATACACGCCTCGCACCCGCCCATGCCGAATATGACGCAGGATCGAACTGACGGTGGTGGAGCGCGGATTGATATATGCGTCGATGTCGAGCGGCGCCATCAGCGGAATCAAGGTCGGATCGTTGATCAGGCAGATCGCCATCGGGCAGCCCGACGCCTTCGCCCGCACCGCCGCGAGCATGTTCGTCTTGTCGTCGTCCGTCACGGCAAGCACGGCGTCGGCGCGCGAGATGTTCGCCTCGTTCAGCAGCTCTGTATCGAGGCCGTCGCCGTGCAGGACGATCGTACGCTCCAGGGCGTCGGCCGCGCGTTCCGCGCAGGTGCGGTTCTTCTCGATGATCTTCGCGCGAACGCGCTCCACCCTGGCCTCCAGGGCGCGTGCGACGGCCAGCCCGACGTTGCCGCCGCCGATGATCACCACACGCTCTTGCCGCGTCACCTGCTTTCCAAAGATCTCGAGGGTGCGGTTCACGTCGTCGGTGTGGCACATCACGTAGATCTGGTCGTCGGCGAAAAGCTGGTCGCCCGGCTCCGGCGCGAACAGGCGGCTGCTGCGTCGCACCCCCACCACGATGGTCCGGAGCGTCGAGAATAGATCTGTGAGCTGGCGCAGAGGCGTGTCGAGGACCGGGCAGCTCTCCTCGAGCTGGATCCCGAGCAAGGTCGCCTTGCCCCCCATGAATTCCTCGGTGTCAAAAGCGGCGGGCGCGTTCAGCCGCCGCAGCGCCGCCTCGGCGACCTCGCGTTCGGGGCTGATGACCACATCGATCGGCATGTGGTCGCGCCGGTAGAGGTCGGAGTAGATCGCCGTCAGGTAGCTCTGCGCCCGCAGGCGGGCGATCTTGCGCGGGATCGCAAAGACCGAATGCGCCACCTGGCAGGTGACCATGTTCACCTCGTCCGAGTAAGTCGCGGCGATGATCATGTCGGTGTCGCGCGCGCCCGCACGGTCCAGAACATCGGGATAACTCGCGTGGCCGGCAATGCCTTGCACGTCCAGCGTGTCCGTCGCGCGGCGCACGAGGTCTGCGTTGTTGTCCACCACGACGACGTCGTTGCGTTCCGAAGACAGATGCCGCGCGATCTGCCAACCGACCTGACCGGCGCCGCAAATGATGACCTTCATGTCCGCGTTCCGCTGGTCCGATGAGGCTCACGCTTCGCAGAACCCTCGGCGAGGGTCAATCAGGCCTCCTCCTCGGTCTCGACATAGGCGACCCGCGCCCCCGACCGAGTGGTCGTCGTCACGTTGAGAGACTTCAGCTTGCGGTGCAGGGCCGACCGTTCCATGCCGACGAAGTTCGCGGTCCGGCTGATGTTGCCGCCGAAGCGATTGATCTGCGCCATCAGGTACTCCCGCTCGAACACTTCACGCGCCTCGCGCAGGGGCAGCGTCGCCAGGCCGGCCGAGAGTACGACGCCGCTCGACCCGTCTCGTTTTCCGTCGTCCATCGGCATCTCCTCGGCCGAGATTTCACCCTGCTCCGGCCCGAGGATGAGGACGCGCTCCACGACGTTTCGCAGTTGGCGGATGTTGCCCGGCCACGACATGGTCTGGAGCATCGCGCGCGCGTCCTCGGCGAGCTTGCGCATCGGCAATCCCTGCTCGCGGCTAAGGACGCCGATGAAGTGCTCTGCCAGCAGCGGGATGTCCTCGCGGCGGTCCGCCAAGGCGGGCACTTCGATCGGCACGACATTGAGCCGGTGATAGAGCTCGCTGCGAAAGCGGCCCGCTTCGATTGCTGCGGCAAGATCGTGATTGGTGCTCGAGATCACCCGGATATCGACCCTGACGCGCTCGTTCCCGCCAACACGGGTGAAGTGCTGCTCGGTCAGCACGCGGAGGATCTTCGACTGTGTCCCGAGCGGCATGTCGGCGACCTCGTCGAAGTACAGGACGCCGCCATCGGCCTGCTCGAACAGGCCCGGGACGACGCCACGCTCCGAGCTCTCGCGCCCGAACAGCACCTCTTCGACCCGACCCGGTTCGACGGAGGCGGAGGTGACGACGACGAACGGCTTGTCGGCGCGCGTTGACTTCGCGTGGATGAAGCGGGCGGCGCTTTCTTTTCCGCAGCCGGGCTGTCCCGTCAGCATGATGCGCCCGTTCGACCGCGTGACCTTCTCGAGCTGGTGCCTGAGCGAGCTGAAGGCCGGGCTCTCTCCGATCATGGTGACCGGCTGCACCTCGTCGCGCTTGAGCGCGGAATTCTCGCGGCGCAGGCGCGAAGTCTCCATGGCGCGTCTGATCACGACCGACAGCTGGTCGATGTTGAACGGCTTCTCGATGAAGTCGTAGGCACCCTGCTTTATCGCCGCCACCGCGATCTCGATATTGCCGTGCCCCGAGATGATGACGACAGGCACCTCCGGCATCGTCTTCTTGATGTGCTTGAGGATGTCGATGCCGTCCATCCCGCTGTCCTTGAGCCAGATGTCGAGGATCACCAGACCGGGGCGCTCGCGTTCCAGCTCCTTCAGACAGTCGTCGGAATTCGCGGCGGTACGCGTCGAATATCCCTCGTCCTCGAGGATGTCCGATACGAGTTCACGGATGTCGCGCTCGTCATCGACGATCAGGATGTCGCTCATCAAATCCCTCCAACTGCGTCCAGTTCCTGCGTTTCTTGGTCCAGTGTAGCGGCAAGCGGCAGCACGATCTCGGCTGCGGCGCCGCGATGTCCGTCGCCCCAGTCGGGCGCTTCGTTCAGGCGCAGCGTGCCGCCGTGCTCCTCGATGATCTTCCGCACGATGGGCAGCCCGAGGCCGGTGCCCTTCTCGCGTGTCGTGACATACGGCTCGAAGAGCTTCGCACGGTCGGGCGGCAGGCCGATGCCGTTGTCCGCGATCGTGAGCGTGGCGGCATCCCCATCCGCGTGCAGCTCGACCAAGATCCGCGCCGGAAAGTCGACGCCCGTCTCGCGGCGCGCCTCGATCGCCTCGCCCGCGTTTTTCACGAGATTGGTCAGCGCCTGGCTCATCAGGGTCGGGTCGAGATCCATCAGCACCGGCAAGTCGGGGATGTCGGTGACGAACTCCACGCCTTCCTGCCCGGCCTCCTGGAGCGTGACGGTGTCGCGCACGATTTCCCGCAGGTCATGCCGCCGCCGCTCCGGCTGGGGCATACGGGCAAACTTCGAGAACTCGTCGACGATTCGGCGAAGATCGCCGGTCTGGCGAATGATGACCTCGGTCATCTGCTCCAGCTTGTCGGCGTCCTCGCCGACCGCGGACCGGAACTTGCGGCGGATGCGCTCCGCCGACAGCTGGATCGGCGTCAGCGGGTTCTTGATCTCGTGCGCGATCCGCCGCGCCACGTCGCCCCAGGCCGCCATACGCTGCGCGGTCACAAGGTCCGTCACGTCATCGAAGGCGACGACGTAGCCCTCCAGATTTCCGGCCTCGTTTCGACGCGTGGCCATCCTGACAAGCAGGCTTTCGACGGCACCGTCGCGACTGATCCGGATCTCTTCTTGCGCCGTTTCGGCATTCCCCAGCCGAAGACGGTCGAAGAGCCCGGTGAACTCCGGTATCGCCTCGGAGAGATTCCCGGCATGACCGTCGCCTTCAGGTAGTTGCAAGAGGCGCTCGGCGGATCGATTGGCGAAGGCCAACCGGCCGTCGGGGTCGAGCCCGACGACACCGGCCGTCACCGAAGTCAGGACGGAGTTGAAGAGACGCCTCCGCCGCTCGATCTGCCGGTTCGTGGCGAGCAGCGTTTCTCGCTGCGCCTTCAGTTGTCGCGTCATCTGGTTGAACACCCTGCCCAGCATCGCAATTTCGTCGTCGCCGCGAACGCCGCTGACGGTCACGTCGAGGTCGCCTGCACCGACCCTCTGCGCGGCGGAGGCAAGTTGCCCCACCGGCCGCGACAGGCGCTCGGCAAGCCACAGGCCAAGCCAGATCGCCGCAAGGATCAGGATCAGGGCAAAGGCGAGATAGAGCAGACCGAACTCGAACAAGATCCGTCCACGCTCGTCCTCCAGCTGGTTGTAAAGGCGTGAGGTCTGCTGAGTGTCGTCGAGAAGCGAGAGCAGATCGCCATCGACATCGCGCGAGACATAGAGCAGACGGTCGGCGAAGTTGGGCATCGGCACCAGGGCGCGGAACTCGTCCAAGTCCCAATCCTCGATGAGCGCCCAGCCCTCGGCGCGCGCCTCTCGTATCGTCCGTGAAGTTGGCTCTTCGAAATCAAAGAGATAAGAGCGCTCGCCGCGTGCCCGGATCTCGCCGCCGCCGTCGATAACAAAGGCTTCTCGCAGACCCCGCTGGATCTGTCCCTGCCCCTGTATCAGCAGGCGGCGAAGATCGCCGTCGGACAGATAGCCGGCGGCGACGCGGTTCGCCTCGAGGTACCGAGCGAGCGCGGTTGCGTCGCTGAGAAGGTCCTGGCGCTCGTCATCCTCGTAGGCCTCGGCGGCCGCAAGCGATGCCGCGATCGCGCCGCGCACCCGCTCCGAGAACCACCCTTCCAGCCCGACATTGATCGTCAGCACGGCGAACACGGCGACGAGGATCGTCGGCACCAGCGCGATGAGCGCGAAGATCGCGGTCAGCCGAAGGTGCAGCCGGGATCCAGCAGACTGCGCGCGGCGCGCCGCTATCATGGCGACGATGCGGCGCAGGACCAGCGTGGCCAGCACGAGGATGTAGACAAGGTCTGCAAGCAGGACGACGCGGATCGCGACGGCCGAACCTACCTGCTCCAAGGGACCGAGCGCCATGAACGTCGCGAGGACGAGGAGCGGTCCGAGAAGAACGAGGCCGAAGGTGCCGGTGCTGCGAACGCGCCGCGACGATAACGCGGTTCCCAGCCTGCGTAGCCTCTCGCCCCGCGCTATCGTAGACATCGCCAGTAACCTGCCCGTCACGTCCGGCGGCTTCGGCATCGCGACCGATTTGCCACTCTCTATGTGACATCTTTACATCAATTTGCGGCGGCGTGTCACGCGAATATCGAGGTCGGTGATCTTCTTCCTCAACGTGTTGCGGTTTATGCCGAGAAGATCGGCACATTTGGCCTGATTGCCGCCAGTCGCGTCTAGCGCGATCTCGATCAGCGGATACTCGATCTCACGCAGGACGCGCTGGTAGAGGCCCGGAGGCGGCAGGACCCCGCCGTGCAGATCGAAATAGCGTCGCAGATGCTTGCCCACAGCCGCCGAGAGTTTCTCGCCGTCCCCGCGACCAGTGACCGGCTCGATCGCCGGCTGGTTCCCGAGGACCTGCTCGACCTCCGCCCGCCCGATCTCCTCCTCGGCCTGGGTGACGACCAACCGCCGGATCGTGTTCTCGAGCTGGCGGACGTTGCCGGGCCATGAATAGGCGCGCACGAGCTCCAGCGCCGGCGCGCCGAACCGGCGCCCTCCCATGCCGTCGCGATCCGCGCGCGCGAGGAAGTGGTCTGCGAGAAGCGGGATGTCATCCACCCGCTCTCGGAGCGATGGGACGCCGACAGTGACGCCGCTGAGACGATAGTAGAGGTCTTGGCGAAAGCTGCCCCGCTCCATGAGTTCGGTCAAGTCGGCCTGGCTGGTCGCCATGATCCGCGGTCCCGACTCCACGAGGCTGTCGAGCATGCGCACGATACGTGCCTGGGCGTCGACGTCGAAGTCGCCGATCTCGTCGAAGACGAGGCTGCCGTTCTTGACCCGTGCCAGTGCCGTCGCCGGCCCCTCGATCGGCGCGAGGTCGGCGGCGCTGACGACGACGAATGGCAGGGTTCGACGGTCGGAAAAGTCATGGATCGCGCGGGCGATCAGCGACTTGCCTGTGCCCGACTCGCCGTTGATGAGTACCGGGATGTCGGTGTTCATGATCCGTGCCACGAGCCGATAGAGCGCCTGCATGGCCGAAGTGCGGCCGACAAGCGGAAGCTCGTCCGCGGCCGTCGTCGGCTCGGCAGCGCGCCGAACGGCACCCGCTCGACGCTTGACGTCCAACGCTCGTGACGCGCGCTTCATGAGGTCTGGCAGGTCGAAGGGTTTGGGCAGGTAGTCGTACGCGTCGGACTCGGCGGCCTGGATGGCCGTCATGATCGTGTTCTGCGCCGAGATGACGATGACGGGCAGCCCGGGCCGCTGTTCGCCGATGCGCGGAAGCGCCTCGAGCCCGTTGCCGTCGGGCATGACGACATCTGAGATCACCAAGTCGCCCTTCCCCTCCTCGACCCAGCGCATCAGCGTCACCATCGACGAGGTGGCGTGGACCTTGCAGCCGGCGCGGGTCAGCGCCTGGGTCAGCACAGTCCGGATCGTCCTGTCGTCGTCGGCGACGAGTACCGTCCCGTCCATCAGTCATCTCCTCCGCTGCTATCGACCTTCGGGGCTACTGGCAGCGAGATGCGGAACACCGTCCGTCCCGGCACCGATTGAACTGCGATCCACCCGTCGTGCTCGGCCACGATCTTGGAGACCAGCGCGAGGCCGAGGCCGGTGCCGTTCTCGCGCCCGGACACGAACGGCTCGAACAGATCGTTCTGGATGTCAGGCGGAATGCCGCGCCCGTCGTCGATGATCTCGACTTGCAGGGGTAGCGTCGCCCCCGTGCCGTCCTTCCGTCGCAGCCGCAGCGACGGCTCGTAGAAGGTCCTTATCGTGATGGTGCCGCCGCCTTTGCCCGAAGCCTCCGCGGCGTTCTTCAGAAGGTTCAGGAAGACCTGAAGCATCTGGTCGCCATCGACGAACGTCGGAGGCAGGGACGGGTCGTACGCCTCGATGATGCGCATTTCCGCCGCGAAACCGACGGTCGCGGACCGCCGCGCGCGGTCCAGCAGGTCGTGGATGTTAACGGCGCGGCGCTGCGGAGGGCGGAGGTTGCCGAAGTGCTCCACCTGCTCGAGCAGTTTCACCACCCGGCGCGTCTCGGCGACGATCAGATCAGTGAGCTCGCGATCCTCGCCCGACAGGGACATCGAGAGCAGCTGCGCCGACCCGGTGATCCCCGCGAGCGGGTTCTTGATCTCGTGCGCCAGCATCTCGGCCATGCCGATCGCGGACTTTGCTGCCGACTTGACGGAGTGGGACCGACCCAGCCGATCGGCGATGTGGCGTTCCTCGAAGATGAAGAGCAGATGGCCCGCCATCCCCACGAGCGGCGCCATCTGCACGTTGCAGATCGTGGGCGGACGCGACCCGCTGGAGACATCGACGTTGTTGATGAAGAGCGGGCTCTGGTCCTCACGGACGCGCCTCAGCGCATCCTCGATAGGGGCGTCGATTGCCAACCTGTCGAAGATCGGCGAATCGATGACGCTCTTCGCAGAGACGTTGAGGAATTCCTCGGCGGCGGGGTTGACCGCGGTGACACGGTCGTCGGCGTCGACCAGGAATGCCGGCATGGGCAACGACGCCCATATCTGCTTGTCGCTGAAGCTCATGCGGCCACGGGAAGGCGCTGCTCGACGGCCCGGCGGAATCGAGCCATCGCCGCACCGGGATCGACCTCTCTGAGCAGGGCGGCGCGCTCATCGACGTCGATTGGGAGCCCATCGAGATACCAGCCGAGGTGCTTGCGCATGGTCCGGACTCCGAGGTCGCGGCCGTGGAACGTCAGCGCTGCCTCGTAGTGGGCCGCGACCAGGTCGGCCAGGTTCCCGACCCGTGGCGCCGGCTCGCCGCCGAGATGCGCGATCACCTCCGCCAGGAGCCAGGGCCGTCCTCTGGCTCCTCGACCGATCATGACCCCGTCAGCGCCGCTCTCCAGCAGAGCGCGCCGCGCCGTGTGCGGTGACGTGATGTCGCCGTTCGCCATGACGGGAATGGACACAGCAGACTTCACTGCGGCGATGGCCCGCCAGTCCGCACGACCGTCGTAGAACTGGCAGCGCGTCCGGCCATGGACGGTAATCATCGCGGCGCCCGCAGATTCCGCCCGGGCCGCGAGTTCCGGCGCGTTGAGCGAAGAATCGTCCCATCCCAGACGCATCTTTACTGACACGGGGACCTCGGCCGCGGTGACCGTCGCCTCGATCAAACGAAGGGCGTGATCGAGATCTCGCATCAGCGCCGAGCCCGACAGGCCACCCACGACCTTGCGCGCCGGGCACCCCATGTTGATGTCGATGCGCTCCGCGCCGGCCGTCGAGACGACCTGCGCCGCCTCCGCCATCCAGTGCGCCTCGCGTCCGGCCAGCTGCACGACCGTCCCCGACGCACCGACGCCGAGTTCGGCGCGGGCGCGCATGTCGGGCTTTCCCTGAACGACCTGCTGGCTCGCCACCATCTCGCTGAAGACGCCGTCGGCGCCTAGTCGCCGAACGACATCTCGAAACGGGACGTCGGTGATCCCCGCCATCGGAGCGAGATAGACTATTGGGCGGGTCGACCTTGCCGACAAAGCGACCATTTGATGAATCCTTAAGCGCTGCAGCGGAATTAGCTGGTTGGGCGACCGAAGACAACGGGCTGCAATCACCGACGCCGGACCAGTCCAGATACGCCTAAAATTTGCGCACACACTCGGCGCGACCACGAGGCATTGTCTCCTACGAGGGCAGGGTCTCAACGAGACGAGGAGCGAGATGACGACAGCGGCCGTGATCGTCGCAGCGGGGCGAGGCACACGCGTGGGCGGAGGGCTCCCCAAGCAATGGCGGACGCTGCGCGGCAGGACCCTCGTCGCCTGGTCGCTCGAGGCGTTCAGGTCGTCGCCGCACATCGGACCGATCTGCCTCGTGCTGAACTCGGACGACATGGACCTCGCACCTGGATACGAGCAGCACCCCGACGTGATCGTCGCCGAGGGCGGAGCGACGCGCGCCCTCTCGGTTCGTGCAGGTCTGGAGGCTCTCGAGGCGATGCGGCCGGATCGCGTGCTGATCCACGACGTGGCACGCCCGCTCGTCGGCCAATCTCTCATTGCATCGGTCGAGGCGGCACTCTCCGCAGCGGATGGGGCAGCACCTGCCCTGCCCCTCACCGACGCGGTATGGCGCGTTCGCGACGGCCGCATCCTCGCGACGGAGGATCGGGCGACCCTGCAGCGTGCCCAGACGCCGCAAGGCTTTGCGTTCGAACGCATCCTGGCTGCACATCGCGCGCACGAAGGAGGGGCGGTCGATGACGTCGAGGTAGCCCTCGCCGGGGGGCTGGACGTCGTCTCCGTTCCGGGCGACGAACGAAACATCAAGATCACGGGCCCGGACGACTTCGCGAGGGCCGAAAAGCTGCTGGAGGCGACACTGGACGTCAGATCGGGAACCGGATTCGACGTGCACCGGTTCGGACCGGGCGATCACGTGATGCTTTGCGGTGTGAAGATCCCTCACCCGCAGGGCTTGATGGGCCATTCCGACGCCGACGTCGGACTGCACGCGATCACCGACGCGATCTACGGGGCGTTGGCGGAAGGTGACATCGGGCGGCATTTCCCGCCGTCCGACCCGCAGTGGGCCGGCACGGACAGTCGCGTATTCCTCGAGCATGCGGCGGCACGTGCCGCGAGACGCAACTTCCGGATCGGCAACATCGACTGCACCGTCATCTGCGAGCAGCCGAAGATCGCGCCGCATGCTCCGGCGATGGTGCAGATCGTGGCCGAAATCGCCTCGGCCGAGCCCGATCGCGTCAGCGTCAAGGCGACCACGTCGGAGCAGCTGGGTTTCACCGGCCGCGGCGAAGGCATCGCGGCGCTGGCAAGCGTCACGCTGATCGCCGGATGAGCCGCCTTGTCGCCACCCTCTTCGGCATCGGCAACCTGCGCCCCGGTCCCGGGACCTGGGGTTCTGCCGCGGCCGTCGCGCTCGCCTGGCCGATCCACGCCCTTGGCGGGTTTCCTGCGCTTGCCATCGCAACGCTATTCGTCTTCGCCGTCGGGTGGTGGAGCGTTGCCGGAGCGACGAGGGGCTCATCGGACCACGACCCGTCCGAGATCGTCATCGACGAGGTCGTCGGCCAGTGGATTGCCCTCTGGCCGCTTTCGGCAGGCCTCTGGGCCGCGGGCGTGTCCGGCTGGACTTTTCCGTGGCCCGGTTGGGTCTCCGCATTCCTCCTCTTCCGGCTCTTCGATATCTGGAAACCTGGGCCGGTGGGATGGGCGGACCGGCGCGGCGACGTTGGCGGCACGATGCTCGATGACGTCTTCGCCGGCGTTCTCGCGGCGCTCGTCGTCGGCGTTCTGGGATGGGTCGCACACGAGGTGGTCATGCGATGACCGCCGCTGAGGTCGTCCACCGCGCCCGCGCCGCCGGGGCGTGGCTCGCTGCGGCGGAGAGCTGCACGGGCGGTCTCCTGATGGCAGCCCTGACGGACGTACCCGGAGCATCGAGCGTAGTGGACCGCGGCTTCGTCACCTACTCCAACGGCGCGAAACGCGAGATGCTCGGCGTCCTGCAGGAGACGCTGGACCGGCACGGCGCGGTCAGCTCCGAGGTCGCGGCGGAAATGGCCGAGGGCGCGCTCCGCCGGTCCGACGCCACCCTCTCGGTCGCGATCACAGGGATCGCTGGCCCCGGAGGTTCAGAAAACAAGCCCGAAGGGCTCGTGTGCTTCGCGGTGGCGACGGCCGAGGGCATTGAGACACGGATCGTGGAGTTTGGAGCGCTAGGACGTAAGATCGTACGCCAGCGCTCCGTCGATCAAGCTCTGGAGCTTCTCGCGCGTGCACTGCCGTCGGCGCCGTAGAGCGCCGCCGCGCGCCGTTCGAATGCGCGAACGATCCGCTGCATCGCGTCGTTGAACACGACGCCGATCACTCCCTGCAGCACCCTGTTGCGAAACTCGAAATCGACGAAGAAATTCACCTCGCAGCCACCGTCGACGTCCTCGAACCGCCACGTGCTTTCCATGTAGCGGAAGGGTCCGTCGATATACTCGGTGTCGATCTTCATCTTCTCCGGCCAGAGGGTCACCCGGCTGCCGAAGCGTTCGCGAAACACCTTGAACGAGATGACGAGATCAACCTCGATGATCTCGTGATCCTCGAGCTGCGTCTTCTTGCGTACGCGCGCAGCGGCACACCACGGCAGAAACTCGGGGTATGATGAAACGTCCGCCACCAGATCGTACATCTGCTGGGCGGTGTATGGCAGCTCTCGCGTCTCTGTGTGCGTCGGCATTCCCGGGAGTTAGCCCGCCGGTGCGGCGGAGCCAACCCCGCTTTACCGTCCTTCGTCCATGCGCTAGCTGACCGTCGGCTGCGACGAGGGGGCGATGCGTACCGACTACGTGATCAAGGAGATGATCTCGGCCAAGACCATCGCCGCAAGGATCGAGGAGCTGTCGAAGGAGATTACGGCGGCCTTCGAGGGCACCGAGAAGCTGGTGGTCGTCGGGCTTCTGCGCGGATCGTTCGTCTTCATCGCCGATCTCGTCCGAGAGCTCGACCTGAACGTGGAGGTCGATTTCCTGGAGGCCTCCTCCTACGGCGATACGATGGAATCGAGCCGGGAGGTTCGCATTCTCAAGGACCTTCGGGGTGAGATCGCCGGCCGCGACGTGCTCGTCGTCGAGGACATCGTTGACACCGGCTACACGCTGCAGCACGTCACCAGCCTCTTGCGTTCGCGTGAACCGAAACGTCTTGAGACCATCGCGCTCCTCGACAAACCGTCGCGCCGCGAGGTCGACATCAAGGCGACCTGGACGGGATTCGAGATCCCTGACGAGTTTGTCGTCGGCTACGGGATCGACTACGCGCAGCGCAATCGAAACCTGCCCTTCATCGGCAAGGTCAGATTCCTGGAGGATGCCGGCTGAGCAGGTCACGCTTTCGTCAGAAGTTGACCCATAGTCAAGCAATCGCCGCGTGATAGCTTCCACACGAATGGATCAAAAACGGAGAACACCAAACATGCGTCTCGCTATCCTCGTCGTCGGAGCTGCCATCGCGGGCGTGCCTGCAGTCGCGCAGGAAATGAGCGCTGCCGAGCGCGCGCATCAACTCCGAAACTCCCACATGAGCCTCTATTCGGCCAATCTTGGGCCACTTGTGGGGATGGCGCGGGGTGAGGTCGAGTACGACGCCGAGACTGCTGCCTTGCACGCTGGCAACATCGCCGCATACGCGGCCGTCGACCTGACGCCGCTCTGGATCGAGGGATCCAGCAGCGAGGAACTCGAGGACAGTCGCGCGCTTCCGTCCATCTGGGAAAACCTCGAGGACGTCGCCGCCTATCAGCAGTCGCTCGAAGAGGCGGCGTTGGCGGCTGCGGAGGCCGCGCCTGAAGGGCAGGAAGCGTTTGTTGCGGCGTTTCGTGAGGTCGGCCAGACCTGCGGAGGTTGCCACGAAGACTATCGCCAGCCGGACGACTGATCCGACACCGGCATGAAGGCGTTCATCGTCGCTTTGGCAGGACTCGCGCTCGCCGGCCTTGCCGGATGGTGGTGGTTGTCCCGGCCGGTCCCCCTGGCAGCCTCAGAGATCGAGGGGCTGCAAGGTGACGCCGGCAAGGGGGAGATGCTCTTCGCGGCCGCAGGATGTGCCTCCTGTCACGGCGCGCCGGAGGCTGAGGGTGAAGCGCGCCTTGTCCTGTCGGGGGGAGAACGGTTCCCATCGCCGTTCGGGACGTTCGTCGCACCGAACATTTCGCCGCATCCCGACGCCGGGATCGGTGATTGGACGGATCTCGAGATCGCGAACGCGATCAAGCGGGGCGTTTCCCCCGACGGCACCCACTTCTATCCAGTCTTCCCGTACACGGCCTACGCGAACGCCAGCCCTGAAGATGTCATGTCGCTCATCGCCTACCTCCGAACACTGCCGGAGTCCGACGTCGCGAGCCAGCCGAACGAGGTGAATTTCCCGTTCAACGTGAGACGCAACCTCGGGGTCTGGAAGCAGCTCTTCGCACGCGACGGTTGGGTTCTGGAAGACGCCGCTTCGAGCGAGGTAGAACGCGGGCGCTATCTGGTGGAGGCACTGGGTCATTGCGGCGAGTGTCACACGCCCCGGAACGCGGTCGGCGCGCTCGACACAGGACAATGGCTTGGTGGGGCCCCGAACCCTTCTGGCCGCGGCACGATTCCGAACATCACGCCCGGAGGACTGGACTGGTCTGAGAGCGACATCGCAGGCTACCTCGCATCGGGATTCACGCCGGAATTCGATACGGCAGGTGGTCTCATGGCGGAGGTAGTACGGAATACCGCGCAACTTTCCGACGAAGACCGCATGGCTATCTCTGCCTACCTGAAAGCTGTCCCGGCCGTAGAATAGCAGGCTTCCAGCCGACGTCGGCAGCGGATATCAGGCGCCGCATGACAACCGCTCTAGAATTCCTTGGAAGCCGCCGTTCGCACCCCGCCAGAACGCTGGCCCCGCCCGCACCGGACCGGGCAGAGCTACGGCACTTGCTGACACTGGCCGCACGCTCACCCGATCACGGCAAGCTCGAGCCCTGGCGCTTCATCGTGTTGGAAAGGCCAGCACTCGATCGACTTGCCAGCCTCGTCGTCACGGTCGGGAACGATGCCGGTCGCTCCAGCGAGGACATCGAGAAGCAGCGACGGCAGTATTCCGATGCCGAGCTTGTCGTCGCCGTGATCTCGAGTCCGAAGCCGTCCGAAAAGATCCCGGAAGTCGAGCAACTCCTGTCTGCAGGTGCAGTCTGCCTTGCGCTACTCAATGCGGCGCTGGCGGCTGGCTGGGGCGGGAACTGGCTCACGGGCTGGGCGGTCTACGACGGAAGGTTCCGCGCCGAAGGCGTTGATCTCGCGGCCGGCGAGCAGGTTGCGGGCATGATCCACATCGGCAGCCGCACTCTCGAGCCGAGCGATCGGCCTCGGCCGGACATCGACGCCATCACCACTTGGACTGACCATTGATCAGCGACTTTCTCAAGGCGGTCGCGCAGGCAGGCGACCCTCGCTTCCGAGGCACGCTGCTTCGCGGCGTCGGCCTGACCGTCCTGCTGCTGGTGGCCATATATTTCGGGTTCTTCTCGCTGGTCGGCTGGCTGCTGCCGGACACCGTGACCCTGCCTTGGATCGGCGAGATCGCATGGCTCGACGACGCGGCGTCCTGGGGGACGGTCCTGCTGCTGCTCGTTGCATCCGTGTTCCTGATGGTCCCCGTGGCGTCGGCCTTCACGGGCTTCTTCCTCGACGATGTCACCGACGCTGTCGAGGAGCGGCACTACCGAAATTTGCCGCCGGCACCCCGGCTGACGCTACTCGAGTCGCTTGGAGAGGCGGCAACGTTCCTGGTGATCATCGTCGTCGGCAACCTGCTGGCACTGATCGTCTATGTCGCGGTTCCGCCGGTCGCGCCGTTCGCATTCGTGGCCCTCAACGGCTATCTCCTCGGCCGGGAGTATTTCGACCTGATCGCGCGTCGTCGGCTTGGCCGAGACGGCGCCCGGCGGATGCGGCGACGGCATGGGCTGAGGATCTGGGCTGCGGGCATGCTCATGGCGGCGCCTCTGACCATCCCTCTCGTCAATCTGCTGGTTCCCGTGATCGGCGCGGCGACGTTCACGCACCTGTTTCATCGGCTGTCCCGGAGCGGTCCATCCGGTTGAACCAGTCGATGTCGCGGACCGTGATCACACCGCTGATGATCACCGCGCATGCCGCAACCCACAGCACCAGCGCGACGATCGTGGTGACGACGAACTTCCGCCGCATGTTCAGGTTCTCAGGCGACGAGGCGTGCGTGCCGGGCACGATCCGGCCGACATCTCCTTGAGTCGTGAGGCGCAGGGGCAAGACCACGAAGAGCACCATGAACCAGATAACGGCCAGCAAGACGAGAGCGGACGTAATCGCCATCAGGCTTGCTCGAGTTCGACCAGGGTGCCGTCAAAGTCCTTCGGATGCAGGAACAGGACGGGCTTGCCGTGAGCGCCGATCTTGGGCTCTCCGTCGCCCAGGACGCGTGCACCGTCCACTTTAAGGCGATCTCGCGCGGCAATGATGTCATCGACCTCATAGCAGACGTGATGGATCCCCCCGCCCGGATGCTTCTGAAGAAATCCGGCGACCGGAGAGTCGGCACCAAGCGGATGAAGAAGCTCGATCTTGGTGTTGGGCAGGTCGATGAACACGACCGTCACGCCATGATCCGGTTCATCCTGCGGCGCGCCGACGCTGGCTCCCAGGGTATCGCGATACCGCGCGACGGATAACTCGAGGTCCGGGACCGCAATGGCGACGTGGTTGAGCCGTCCGATCATTCCGCCTCCTTGGCCGTGGCGCGTTATGAGCGTCCTGCCGGAAGTGCGCAAGCTGATCGACGTCGCTTAACCCCGCATTTACCAAACCCCGACAAATGTCGGAGGCAGACATGCCAGGAGGCGAACGAATGCCGAACGACTTCTCCGACTTCATCGCGCAGCGCAAACCGACGCCGGAGCGTCCGCTTCAGGGACAGACCGTTCTCGTCGTGGAAGACAGCCGATTCGCCTGTGAAGCGCTTCGCCTGCTTTGCCAAAGGAGCGGCGCGAGGATCAGACGCGCCGACAGCCTGCGTTCCGCAAGACGTCACCTGCAGGCGTTTCGGCCGACCGTCGTGATCGTCGATCTCGGCCTACCCGACGGCAACGGCGCGGACCTGATCCGCGAGCTTGCGTCGGCTCCCTCGCGCATTGCCGCGATCGTCGGGATGTCGGGTGACGACGGTGCCTCCGACGTGGCGCTGTCGGCCGGTGCGGATGCCTTTCTCGCAAAACCGATCGCGACGGTGGGGCAGTTCCAGTCGGTTATCCTCTCGGCACTTCCGGCGGCACCACTGGCGCTGCGTGTCGTCTCAGACGACGCCGTAGACCCTGATCGCCTTGCCGTGCGCGACGACCTCGCACGGGTCGTCGACATCCTCTCCGAACAGGCCGATGCGTGCGCACTTGCCTATGTCGCCCAGTTCGTAGGAGGCATCGCGCGCACAACGCAAGACTCTGAGCTAGAAACCGCGGCCGAAGCTCTCGCCCAAGGCGCTGCCGGTGCGGCAGAAACGGTTGCTGAGCTCATCGCGCGGAGAATTGACGACAGCGACGCGTTCGCCGCCTGAGGCTAGTCCTTCGGGATCAGTCTCAGGCCGAGCTCCCGCAGCTGCTCGTTCGTGGGGTCGGTCGGCGCCCCCATCATGAGGTCCGTCGCCTGCTGGGTCATCGGAAACAGGATGACCTCGCGGATGTTCTCCTCGTCTGCGAGCAGCATGACGATGCGGTCGATGCCGGCGGCGCAGCCCCCGTGCGGCGGAGCGCCGTAGCGGAAGGCGTTCACGAGGCCGCCGAAGCGACGCCGGACCTCGTCCTCGTCGTAGCCGGCAATCTCGAACGCCTTGAACATCACGTCGAGGCGATGATTCCGGATCGCGCCAGAGACGATCTCGTAGCCGTTGCAGGCGAGGTCGTACTGGAACCCCTTCACCGCCAAGGGATCGCCCGACAGCGCGTCGAGCCCGCCCTGCGGCATCGAGAACGGGTTGTGGCTGAAGTCGATCCGCCCTTCGTCGTCCTTTTCGTAAAGCGGGAAGTCGACGATCCAGGCGAAGGCGAAGCGCCCTTCCTCCGTGATCTTGAGTTCACGTCCGATCTCGGTGCGCGCCCTTGCGGCGACGCGGACGAAGTCGTCCGGCGCACCGCCGAGGAAGAACGCCGCATCGCCGGCGCCGAGGCCAAGCTGTTGCCGAATGGCCTCCGTCCGCTCGGGACCGATGTTCTTGGCGATGGGACCTGCGCCCTCCGGCTGCGACGTGCCCTCACGCCAGAAGATGTAGCCCATGCCCGGCAGCCCCTCGGCCTGTGCGAAGGCGTTCATCCTGTCGCAGAATGCGCGCGAGCCTCCGCCGGGGGCGGGAATCGCGCGGATCTCCGTGCCGTTCTTCTCAAGGATCTTCGCGAACAAACCAAAGCCGCCGCCGGCGAAGTGCTCGCTCACGATCTGCATCTTGAGCGGACAGCGCAGGTCCGGCTTGTCCGTGCCGTACCAGAGCATCGCGTCGTCGAAGGCGATCCGCGGCCAGACGGCGTCGACTTCGCGGCCTTCGCCGAACTCCTCGAAGACGCCCTGGATGACCGGCTGGATCGCCGCGAAGACGTCGTCCTGGGTGACGAAGCTCATTTCCATGTCGAGCTGGTAGAAGTCTGTAGGCGAGCGGTCGGCCCTCGGGTCCTCGTCGCGAAAGCAAGGCGCGATCTGGAAATACTTGTCGAACCCCGAGACCATCAGGAGCTGCTTGAACTGCTGCGGCGCCTGAGGCAGCGCGTAGAACCTGCCCGGGTGCAGCCGCGACGGAACGAGGAAGTCGCGCGCGCCTTCAGGCGAGGACGCCGTGATGATCGGTGTCTGAAATTCGTTGAAGCCCGCCGCCCACATCCGCTGCCGCATCGAGCGGACGACGGCGGAGCGGAGCATCATGTTTCCATGCAGCCCCTCGCGCCGGAGGTCGAGGAAGCGGTAGCGGAGCCGCGTCTCCTCAGGATAGTCCTGCTCGCCGAAAACCGGCAGCGGCAGCTCTTCGGCACTTCCCAGAACCTCGATCCCGCGGATGAAGACCTCGACCTCTCCGGTCGGGATCTTCGGGTTCACGAGTTCCGGGTCGCGCGCCTTCACGAGGCCGTCGATGCGAATGCACCACTCAGACCGCACCTTCTCCACCTCTGCGAAGACAGGGCTGTCGGGGTCCGCCAGAATCTGCGTCATCCCGTAGTGGTCGCGCAGGTCGATGAACAGCACCCCGCCGTGATCCCGCACCCGATGGACCCAGCCCGCGAGGCGCACCTCCTGACCGACATCCTCGGTCCTGAGCGCGGCACAGGTGTGAGTGCGATAGGCGTGCATCGTGCAGGATCCTTGGGCAGCGGGAGGAAAGCCGCGCCGGTACACGGCACGCCGTCGACAAAGTCAAGGCGGAGCGGGAACTTTGAGCCTTTACAGTCCCTTCCACCAGGGACATCTTTGAAGAGATCGGTACAGAGTCCGGCCGCAAAAGCCGGGAGGGGTGGTTCCGATGTGGATGAGGCTTCTGGACGGGCTGCTAAAGCGCGCGATCAGGACCGGGACGCTTGTCCTTCACACGACTTCCGGTTCACCGAGACGCTATGGAAGCGGCTCTCCCACGGTTACGGTGCGCCTCCGCGACCCGTCGCTGGTGCGGCGAATCCTCCTCAATCCGGACCTTGGGATCGGCGAAGGGTACATGGACGGCACCCTCACGATCGACGACGACGACCTGCACGGGTTCTTCGAGCTTGCCATCAAGAACAGCGAGAACGCGTGGCAGCACCCACTGCACAAGCTTCTGTGGAAGTACCGCTACATCGCCCGCGTCACTCGCCAGTACAACCCGGCCGCACGCGCCAAGCGCAGGGTCGCCCACCATTATGACCTTTCAGGCGAACTCTACGATCTCTTTCTCGACAACGACAAGCAGTACAGCTGCGCCTATTTCCGCACACCCGACGAAACGCTGGAGCAGGCGCAGGCGCAGAAGAAGGCGCACATCGCCGGCAAGCTGAGGCTCGAGCCCGGGATGCGCGTCCTCGACATCGGCTGCGGCTGGGGCGGGCTGGGGCTGACCCTGGCGCGCGACTACGGTGTCCACGTCGTCGGCGTGACGCTCAGCGAAGAGCAGCATCAGGCCGCCAACGAGCGCGCCCGGAAGGCCGGCCTCGCCGAGCGCGCCGAGTTTCGCCTGATGGACTATCGCGAGGTCGAGGGCACGTTCGACCGCGTCGTCTCGGTCGGGATGTTCGAGCATGTCGGGTCCCCGCACTACCGCGAGTACTTTCGGACGGTCTACGACAAGCTCACGCCTGACGGCGTCGCGCTGATCCACACCATCGGGCGGACGTCGCCGCCCGGCGCCAACAGCCCGTGGATCGAGAAATACATCTTTCCCGGCGGCTACATTCCCGCGCTTTCGGAGATGACGACGGCAATCGAGAAGGAAGACCTCATCCTGCAGGACGTCGAGGTCTGGAGGATGCACTACGCCCACACCCTTCATCATTGGCACGACCGTTTCATGGCCAACGTCGAGCGAGTGCGTGACATCTACGACGAGCGTTTCTGCCGGATGTGGCGCTACTACATCGCCGCCAGCGAGCAGACGTTTCGCTTCAAGCGCCAGGTGGTCTTCCAGGTCCAGCTCGGTCGAAAGATCGAGGCGGTGCCGATCACGCGGGACTACCTCTACCGGGGTCCCACGATGCAGCGCGAAGACATGGCGGCGGAGTAGCCGTCAGAACGGGCGCTTGATGTTGCCGGAGTAAAAGAACGTCCCGAGCCCGACGCCGAAGAGCACTAGACCCGCCAGACTGTGGAGCAAGACGGCCTCGGGGAAGTTTCTCCTGATGCGGTAGGACCACGCGAATGCCAGTCCTCCGGCGAACGTCATGCCGGCCACCAGCCAGCTCCAGTACATCAGGTGCGCCGCCGAGAATACGGCAGCATTGATCACGACCTGGATGCGCGGCTCCGTCGGCAGCAGGCTGCCGTAACGACGGAAGAAGAGCGGCCGGAAGATGATCTCCTGCGGGATCGCGGACAGCGGCGGATAGAGCACCGCGATGAGGACCATCAGTCCCGGCAGCTCGCGCGGCAGAACGAAAAAGGCCGCGGGTTCGGTCAGAATGACGACCGTGCAGCAGACGGCAAAGGTGACCGCGGTAAAGATTCCGACCCATGCCCAGCCGACCCGGCCCGCGCCGCGGGTCAGATCATTCCAGCGAAAACCGGGGGTCAGGTCGAGAAGCACCAGCCCGACGGCCGTCATCACAAAGAGGCCTGGGAACAAGGCGTCCGGAGGTAGCGCCAGCGCCAGAAACAGCGGAAAGGCTGCATAAATACTGATGAACTCCATCCAGAGCCGCACGTCTTCCCCGCCCCCAACACCGCTACGCCGCACGAGTTAGCCGCGCTGCAGACAGGTGCCATTGGCTCCGCCGCTTTTTCGCAGCCGCGCGCTCTCGCCTGGCCGCGACCGGCCGACGCCGCGCAGCGGCGGCGTGTACCGCGATGGAACTCACGTCCGCGGCCTTGCTCCCACTCCTGCCTCGTCTATAACCCGCGCGATTTTCCGATCATCTCCGGGGACCCCATGCCGAAGCGCGCCGACCTCCGCTCGATCCTGATCATCGGCGCGGGCCCAATCGTCATCGGCCAGGCGTGCGAGTTCGACTATTCCGGCGCGCAGGCCTGCAAGGCGCTGAGGGAGGAAGGCTTCCGCGTCATCCTCGTCAATTCCAACCCGGCGACGATCATGACCGATCCGGGAATGGCCGACGCGACCTACATCGAGCCGATCACGCCCGAGGTCGTCGCCCGGATCATTGAGCGCGAGAAGCCCGACGCGCTGCTGCCGACCATGGGCGGGCAGACCGGACTGAACACGGCGCTCAAGCTCGAGGAGATGGGCGTCCTTGCGAAGCACGGTGTCGAGATGATCGGTGCCCGGCGCGAGGCGATCGAGATGGCCGAAGACCGCGCCTTGTTCCGCGAGGCGATGGAGCGGATCGGGCTGGAGAACCCGCGTGCCACCATCGTCACGGCGCCCCGTCGACCGGACGGCAGGCTGGACCTCGCCGCCGGCGTCGCCCTGGCGATGGACGCCGTCGAACATGTCGGCCTGCCTGCCATCATCCGACCGGCATATACCCTCGGCGGCACCGGCGGCGGCGTCGCCTACAACCGCGACGACTACGAGGCCGTGTGCCGCGCCGGGATGGACGCCTCGCCCACCGGCCAGATCCTGATCGACGAGAGCCTGCTCGGCTGGAAGGAATTCGAGATGGAGGTGGTCCGCGACAAGGCGGACAACGCCATCATCGTCTGCTCGATCGAGAACGTCGATCCGATGGGCGTGCACACAGGGGACTCCATCACCGTCGCCCCTGCCCTGACCCTGACCGACAAGGAATACCAGCGGATGCGCTCCGCTTCGATCGCGGTGCTGCGCGAGATCGGCGTCGAGACTGGCGGCTCCAACGTGCAGTGGGCGGTGAATCCGGTCGACGGACGGATGGTGGTGATCGAGATGAACCCGCGGGTTTCACGATCGTCGGCCCTGGCATCCAAGGCGACGGGCTTTCCTATCGCCAAGATCGCGGCAAAGCTCGCCGTGGGCTACACGCTCGACGAGCTCGACAACGACATCACGCGCGTCACGCCGGCCAGTTTTGAGCCGACGATCGACTACGTCGTCACCAAGATTCCGCGTTTTGCCTTCGAGAAGTTTCCGGGCGCCAAGCCGGAACTCACCACAGCGATGAAGTCGGTCGGCGAGGTCATGGCGATTGGCAGATCCTTCCACGAGAGCGTGCAGAAGGCGCTGGCGAGCCTCGAGACCGGCCTCGACGGCTTCGACGAGATCGAGATACCGGGCGCTCCAGAAAGATCGGCGATCACCGCTGCGCTGGCCGCCCGCACGCCGGACCGTCTCCGCGTCATCGCGCAGGCCATGCGCCACGGCCTCGACAACGACGCGATCCAGGCGATCACGGCCTACGATCCGTGGTTCCTCGAGCGCATTCGCGAGATCGTGGAAGCCGAGGAAGCGGTGCGTGAAGGCGGCCTTGCTTCGGACGCGTCGGCGGACCTGCGCAGGCTCAAGATGATGGGCTTCACGGACGCGCGCATTGCCCACCTGACTGGCAGTTCGGAAACGGAGGTCAGGCGTGCGCGCAAGGCGGCCGGTGTCGAGGCCGTGTTCAAACGGATCGACACGTGCGCGGCGGAGTTCGAGGCGCAGACGCCCTACATGTACTCGACCTACGAGACGCCGGTCATGGGCGACGTCGAGGACGAAGCGCGCCCCACGGACGCGCGCAAGATCGTCATCCTCGGCGGCGGACCCAACAGGATCGGCCAGGGGATCGAGTTCGACTATTGCTGCTGCCACGCCTGCTTCGCGCTCAGCGACGCTGGGTTCGAGACAATCATGGTGAACTGCAACCCCGAGACGGTCTCGACCGACTACGACACCTCGGACCGCCTCTATTTCGAGCCGCTGACGCTGGAGCATGTGCTGGAGATCCTGCGGGTGGAGCGATCGAACGGCACGCTTCTCGGCGTCATCGTGCAGTTCGGCGGCCAGACGCCCCTGAAGCTTGCCAACGCGCTGCAGGAAGAGGGCATCCCGATCCTCGGGACGTCTCCCGATGCCATCGACCTCGCCGAGGACCGGGAGCGTTTCCAGAGGATGCTGAACGAACTCGGTCTTCGGCAACCGAAAAACGGCATCGCCCGCTCGGAGGCGGAGGCCAAACGCATCGCGTCCAACGTCGGCTATCCGTTGGTCATCCGGCCCAGCTACGTCCTGGGCGGGCGGGCGATGGAGATTGTCCGCGACGAGCCATCGCTCGACCGGTACATGCGCGACGCGGTCATCGTGACACCGGGCAGCCCGGTCCTTCTCGACAGCTATCTTTCCGGCGCCGTCGAGGTCGACGTCGACGCGCTCTGCGACGGAACGGACGTGCACGTCGCCGGCATCATGGAACATATCGAGGAGGCCGGCGTCCATTCGGGCGACTCCGCCTGCTCGCTGCCGCCGCACATGCTCGGGTCCGAGATCGTGGCGGAAATGGCGCGGCAGACGCGCGAGATGGCGCTGAAGCTCGGCGTCGTCGGCCTGATGAACGTCCAGTTCGCGATCAAGGACGGCGAGGTCTACGTTCTCGAGGTCAACCCGCGCGCCAGCCGCACCGTCCCCTTCGTCGCGAAGGCGACCGACAGCGCCATCGCGTCGATCGCCGCGCGCCTCATGGCGGGCGAGAAGCTCTCGGCCTTCCGCCACCGCGGCCCCTGGCCCTCCCCGGACGAGCCGGTGATCCCGCTCGCCGACCCGATGACGCTTGCCGATCCGATCACGCCCTGGTTCAGCGTGAAGGAAGCGGTGATGCCGTTCGCCCGCTTTCCCGGCGTCGACACGCTGCTCGGCCCCGAGATGCGCTCCACGGGCGAGGTCATGGGCTGGGACAGGTCGTTCCCGCGCGCATTCCTCAAGGCGCAGATGGGCGCCGGGCAGTCCCTCCCGCGGGGCGGAACAGCGTTCATGTCGATCAAGGACACCGACAAGGTGCCGCAATTGGTGGAGACGGCTCGCATCCTTGTCGAGGAGGGCTTCGTGATCCTCGCCACCCGCGGGACCGCGTCGTTCCTGCATGAGCAGGGCCTACCGGCCGAGATCGTCAACAAGGTCTACGAAGGGCGGCCGCACATCGTCGACCAGATGAAGGACGGCGGCATCGCGCTGGTCATGAACACGACCGAAGGCGCACAGGCGGTCGAGGACAGCCGTGCGATGCGCAATGTCACCCTTATGGACCGCATCCCCTACTACACCACGCTGGCCGGCAGCCACGCCGCGGCGCTGGCGATCCGTGCGGCATCCGAAGGCGATCTCGACATCCGCCCGCTGCAGGGCTGAACGCGCAACCCTCGCATCCGCTCACCCAGTATGGGCCATGCAACCCTCCGCCGCGACGGCGGTCGGGCGAGCCATACGAGGGAAGCCAATGCAAGCGATACTCTTCGCCGCGGCAGCGACCGCGGCCCTGATCCCAGCGCCCGCGCTCTGCAGTGCGATCGACGTCCTCTGGCTCTCCGGCTCACCGGCCTACAACGCCAACGTAGTCGAATTGGCGCGCACGGCCCCAACGTACGATCCTGACGGCGACGGGGCGCTCTCCTGGAACCTGACGCTGTGGAACTATTCCGCAGATCCGACGCCGACCTTCTCCGACTACGATGTTCTCGTGGTGGGCTCGACCTACGGAATCGACCAGAGCTACGCGTACGGCGCCGGTGGAACGACCGGGTTCTTCGGAAACGGCGTTTTCGCCACCGGCATCCTCGCTCATGGAGAGGCGATCGCCCGGGCCCGCGGGTCGCGGACGTTCCTGACCGGCCAGGATCCGGACTGGCATGACTACAACAACCGCCCCGACCAGCTCGACGGACCCGTCGGATTCGCGGTGAACGCAGTGAACTGGGCCGGATCGGGCGAAGGTCTTGGGATCGTCTCCTTTTCCGATCGCTACCATCTGGGACCCTTCGCGGATGTCGGATGGTGGACCGCACCGGGAAGCTTTCTCGCCGATGAACTCGGCGGGAGCGTCTTCGCTCTGCAATCCGACAGCGTCTATCTCGGTGCCGGCCAGCAGGATTTTCCGGTCAATGAGGGGCTGACCTCGGCAGGACTTTCGGGATGGCGAACGTCCGCGCACGCGGCGTTCGGCGACGTGGAGGGTTACGTCCCGGTCAACTTCAACCTGCCCGACAGCGGCGGTCTGGGCGTGACGATCGTGACCGCGGGTCAGGAAAGCGGCGCAACCTCCGGCAAGTCTCCCTCTCCGGTTCCGTTGCCGGCGCCAGCAGCCTTGCTCGTCGGCGCTATGCTTTGCATCGCGGCGGTCTCGCGGCGGAGCAGGAGGCCGTTAAGCAGAGGGTAGGATCGACCCGCTATGACAGGCCTCGGCTCGGTCGACCGGGTCGAGTAGCGAGTGTGCGGCGCCAGAGCGCCGTTGTGGGTGGGGCCCGTCGTCTTCCAAGGCGGCGGGCTGCCCGCGACCTCTTGTCGAAGTCCCGAGCGGTGCCTAAGGCATCACTCCGTGGCCAAGCTCTACTTCGTCTATTCCACCATGAACGCCGGCAAGTCGACGCTGCTTCTGCAGGCAGCGTACAACTACCGCGAGCGCGGGATGGAGACCTACCTGCTGACCGCGCGACTCGATGAGCGCGCCGGGCGCGGGCAGATCGCCAGCCGCATCGGCCTGAGCGCGCCAGCCGACACTTTCGATGAGGAGGCGGACCTTCTCGACCGACTACGTGGCCGCAGTGTCGCCTGCGTGTTCGTTGACGAGGCACAGTTCCTGACCGCTGCGCAGGTGCGGCAGCTGGCCCGCGCAGCCGACGACTTCGACGTACCCGTCATGTGCTACGGGCTGCGCGTCGACTTCCGTGGCGAGCTGTTCCCGGGCTCCGCCGCGCTGCTGGCCCTCGCCGACGACCTGCGCGAGGCGCGCACCATCTGCCATTGCGGGCGGAAGGCGACGATGGTCGCACGGCTCGATGCCGAGGGCCGTCCGGTGACTTCGGGTGATCAGGTGCAGATCGGGGGCAACGAGACCTATCTCTCGCTGTGCCGCCGTCACTGGCGCGCCGCCACCGGCTCGTGGTGACCCGGTCTCGGTGAACCAGGCCACGGCTGGGCGGTTGCGGGCCTCTTCGCAGGCTACGGCGTCGCGGGCCTCTTCTGGGGCGCCTTCGCCGCGGCCACACCCGCGATCCAGGCCCGCGCCGGGCTCGGAGAGGGTGCATTCGGGCTCGCCTTGGGAGTCATGTCGCTGGCGGCGTTTCCAGTCATGCGCTTCTGGGGCACCGCCGTTGCCGGCCTTGGTACACGCGCACTTCCGCTGGCGCTGGCGGCGTTCGCCGTAGGCTGCGTCGTCCTTGCGGTCGCAGGATCGCTGTGGCTTCTCGTGATGTCGTTCGCGATCCTTGGCGCAGCCTCAGGTGCGCTCGACATCTCGCTGAACCTGCGGACGGCGGAGATCGAGGCGGCGACGGGGCTGTCGCTCTTCAACCGGACCCACGCGATGTTTCCCGCCGCGATGCTTGCCGCCAGCGCCATCACCGGGGTGGCGCGTGGCCTCGGCAGCGGCGTTGCGGCGATCTTCATCGCGGTCGCCGTTTGCTTCGTCGCCGGCCTGCTTCTTGACGTAAGGACCGTACTGCCCGCCGCGCGGCCGGACAGTCCCGTTAGACGCCAGCGCGGCATCATCGGTCGGGCACTTTTGGTGCTGGCGATCACCGCGGCGCTGGCGGCAGCGCTGGACAATTCGTCACAGAGCTGGGCCGCCATCTTCGTGGAGACGGTGCAGGGAGCGGCCCCGGCCGTCGCCGGCCTCGCGCCCGCGGCTTTCGTGCTGGGGCTGTCGCTGGGACGGCTCGGCGCTCATGCGATCGAGGCACGGTTCCAGCCGCGCATGGTGCTTCTCGTCGCGGCGCTCCTCGCAGCCCCCGCCTTCGCTGTCGTCGCCTCCAATCCACCAGTGGGACTGACAATCACAGCCCTGCTGCTGGCGGGCATCGGCGTCGGGCCGGTGGAACCTGCCGTCTTTCGGGCCGCGACACGCAGCGTGCCCGTCGCCGATCGGGGGCCAGCGCTAGCGACCGTGACGGCGATCGCATATCTGGGCTACCTGCTCAGCCCGCCGATCCTCGGCGCGGTCATCGACGTCGCGGGCTGGGCCGCGATGTGGGGCCTGACCGCGGCGGTTTCGCTGGTCGTAGCCGTGTTGACGCGGCTTCGCTAGACGGGGTTGGGCAGGTCGCGCCCCGCCGCGAAGGCCAGGATGTTGTCGACAGCCATGCGGCCCATGTTCTGACGCACCTCCAGCGCGGACGTCCCGAGATGCGGCAGCAGCGCTACGTTCTCGAGAGATCGGAGATCCTCCGGCACGGCCGGCTCGTTCTCGTAGACATCAAGACCGGCACCCGCGATCTCACCCGACCTCAGCGCCGCGATCAGCGCTGCCTCGTCGACGATGTCGCCCCGAGCGATGTTGACGAGGTGTGCGGAGGGCCGCATCGAACCGAGCGCTTCGGCGTCGATCATGTGGCGCGTCTGAGGTGTCGCCGGCACGGCCAGAACGACCACGTCCGCCGTGCGGAGAAGTTCGGGCAGTTCCATCTGCTGTGCCTCGACGCCCGGCTCCTCGACGCTTGAGCGATTGTAGAACACGATCTTCATTCCGAAAGCCGCCGCGCGCCGCGCGACCGCCTTGCCGATCCGCCCCATGCCGACGACGCCGAGCGTCTTGCCGCCAAGATGCAGGCCAAGCAATTGCGTCGGGGCCCAGCCGGTCCAACCGCCCGCGCGCAAGAGGCGCTCGCCTTCGCTGGCGCGGCGGCATGTCATCAGGATCAGCAGCATCGCGATGTCAGCCGTCGCGTCCGTCACCGCTCCCGGCGTGTTCGTCACGGCAACCCCTGCCGCCCGCGCAGCGCCGACGTCGATGTGGTTGTACCCGACGCCGAAGTTCGCGAGGAGCTTGGTCCGGACCTCTCCGGAGAATGCCTCGGCCCGCAGCGCGTCGCCCAGGGTCGGCAGGATGACGTCGTAGCTCGGCCAGGGCTTCCCGCGCTTCCTCCAGCGTCAGCGGTCGATCCGCTGCCCGGCGGGTGACGGCGTGGTCGGGTTCCAGCACGTCCAGCACGCCGGGCGGCATTTCGCGGGTGACGAGAACTCGCATCAGTACATCCTTCCTCCGATGGGAACGTCGTCGCGGTCTGGCGTCAGCAGCACGACCTCGCCGTCGGCATCGGGCACGCCCAGAACAAGGACTTCCGACCGCATCGGTCCGATCTGCCGAGGCGGGAAGTTGACGACGCCAATGACGAGCTTGCCCGGCAACTCGTCGAGCTCATAGTTCCGCGTGATCTGTGCAGACGACTTGCGCTCGCCAAGCTCGGGTCCGAAGTCGACCCAAATCCTGTAGGCTGGCTTGCGCGCCTCCGGAAACGGCTCGGCGCGGACGATGCGGCCGACCCGGATGTCGACCTTGTCGAAGTCGTCGTAGGCGATCACCGTCCGAGCTCACGAGACCGCTCGGCCGCCGCCGCCATGGCGCGGCGCATGAGTGGCCGCAGGCCGCTCTCCTCGTCCATGAGGACCTGCAGCGCCGCCGCCGTCGTCCCACCAGGGCTCGTCACCGCCTCGCGCAGCGCAGCGGGCGGCTCGCCGCTCTCCATCGCCAGTGCACCCGCCCCCGCGACCGTTGCCCGGGCGAGCTGCAGCGCGAGATCGGCGGCCAGTCCTTCTGCCTCACCCGCCGCAGCCATCGCCTCGATGAGGTGAAAGACATAGGCCGGGCCGGAGCCAGACACCGCGGTGACGGCGTCCATCTGACCTTCGTCTTCGAGACGGACCGTCTCTCCCACGGCGGCCATCAGCGTCTCCGCCGTCGCCAGGCCGGCCTCACCGGCGGCGGCGTTCCCGACGAGCGCGGTGATCCCGCGCCCGATAGCGGCAGGCGTGTTCGGCATCGTCCGCACGACTGGCGTCTGAGGCGCTAGCGCCTCGAACCGCGACATGGGAACGCCCGCCGCGACCGAAATGATCAGCGTGCCGCCACCGCCCATGGGGCGGAGGGTCGGCATAGCGTCGTCGAGCAGCTGGGGCTTCACCGCGACCACGGCCACCGCGGCATCGCGCGGCAGGTCCGCGTTCAGGCGCACGCCCTTCCCGGCAAGGCCGTCGAAAGGCTTGGGGTCGACGACCCAGACCCGATCCGCCGGCAAGCCGCGGGCGATCCAGCCGTCCAGCATGGCGCCGCCCATCCGGCCGCACCCTATGAGGACGACGCCGCCCCCGGCGAGATCGGCTATCCGCATCGCTTACTCCCCCGTCTACCGGGGGCGGAGACTAGGCGCGACCGTAAGCCTCGGCAATGGCGACCCGCATCGCTTCCTCCGGCGTGCCGTTGCCCCATGCAGCGAGCTGGAAGGCCGGGTAGAAGCGCTCCGCCGTCTGCACCGCCGAAACGATCATCCGGTCGATCTGCTCGGGTGTCGCGATCTGTCCGCCGGACAGCACGAGGCCGTAGCGCCAGACGACAAGGCTCTGCGCCGCCCAATAGGTGAACGCACCCGTCCAGCAGCAGTCGTTGACGCGGTTGAGCAGCTCGTAGAGCGCCTCCATCCGCTCCGCCGGCGGCTCCATCTCGAACGTAGCGACCAAGCGCAGGGTCTCGTCGCCGGCCGACCAGGCGAGCGTGATGGAGTAGGTGCGCCACTGCCCCTCGACCGCCATCGCGATCTGGTCCTCGGCGATGCGGTCAAAGTCCCAGTCGTGGTGCTCGGCCAGATGCTCGACGATGTCGATCGGGTCGAGATGGTCGGTTGCGGGGATTTGCTCGGAAAGCGACATGTGGCGCCTCATGGGTTGAGCCGTCTGCGGCGCCCGGCGCCACAACGGCTTGGTGCCTCAACAAGGATCGGCGGCATTGTTTGCCGTCCTTACAAGATATGGTGCGGCCATCCCGGATTGGAGTCCAGTGGAATCGCCGCGAACGCTACCACCAAGACAAAAGCGCCGCCCGACGGCGGCGCCATTGGCTAGTCACTCGCGGGAAACTAGCCGGTCGCGGTCGAATCGCCTTGCGCGTGCTTCGCCTCAAGCGCGTCGACGCGCGCCTTCAGCGCGTCGTTCTCCTCCCGCGCCTTCTGCGCCATCGCGCGCACGGCATCGAACTCTTCACGCGTCACGAAATCCCGGTCCGCCAGCCAGCGGTCGATCATCCCCTTGAAGGCGGTCTCCGCCTCCTCACGTGCGCCCTGGGCCACGCCCATTGCGTTCGTCATCAACTGCGAGACGTCGTCGAAGATGCGATTGCGTGTCTGCATGGGCCGGTCTCCTTCGCTACGCCCCTGATATGGGCGGCGTCTGCCGCGGCGCAAGGTTGACAGCACCCGCGCCCGCGGGCACGCCGCCGCAGATGCAGCTCGCGATCCCCTTTCCCGACATTTCTCCGGAGATCTTCTCGGTCTCCGTCTTCGGGCTCGAGCTGGCGCTCAGGTGGTACGCCCTGGCCTACATCGTCGGCATTCTGATCGGCTGGCGCCTCGCCCTGCGCACGCTGAAGGCGCCGCGGCTCTGGCCGGAAGAGCGGGCGCCGATGACGCCGTCGCAACTGGAGGAGTTGTTGACGTGGGTGATCGTCGGCATTCTCGCGGGAGGACGGCTCGGCTTCGTGATGATCTATCAGCCCGGCTACTATCTCGCCAATCCGCTGCAGATCCCGGCAATCTGGCAGGGCGGCATGTCGTTTCACGGCGGCCTTGCCGGCGTCGCGCTCGCGTCGTGGCTGTTTGCGCGGCGGCACGGACTTCCCTTCGGCTCGACCGCCGACCTTTTGGCACTCGCGACCCCCCCCGGCTTGCTGCTGGGGCGCCTCGCGAACTTCATCAATGCTGAGCTCTGGGGCAGGCCGACCGATCTCCCCTGGGGCGTGATCTTTCCTGGTATTGCCGCGCAGGATTGTCCCGGGGTGGAGGGGCTTTGCGCCAGGCATCCCAGTCAGCTCTACGAAGCGGGGCTCGAGGGTCTGCTTCTCGGCGGCGTGATGCTCTGGCTGGTCTGGCGGCGCGGATGGCTGAAGTCGCCGTGGCAGACCTTTGGCATCTTCATCGCGGGCTACGGGGCTGCACGCTTTCTGGTGGAGTTCGTGCGCCAGCCCGACGCCCAGTTCGTGGAGGAGGGCAATCCGCTCGGCTATGCGATCCAGGTCGGGTCGGCAGGCCTGACGATGGGTCAGGTGCTATCGCTGCCGATGATCGGGGTCGGCCTCGCTCTCGTGCTTCGGTCGCGCCGTCGCGAGCGACGGACGGATACCGCCGCTTGACGCCGCTGAGCCGAAAGCTCGCCGAGAGGATCGCCGCCACCGGTCCGATCACGATCGCTGAGTTCATGGCCGAGTGTCTGCTCGATCCCGAGTATGGATACTACGCGACGCGCGATCCGCTCGGCGTGACAGGCGATTTCACCACGGCGCCCGAGATCAGCCAGATGTTCGGTGAGCTTCTCGGCCTGTCGCTGGCGCAGGCGTGGCTCGATCGCGGTCGGCCGTCTCCGGTCGTCCTGGCCGAACTCGGGCCGGGGCGCGGCACGCTCATGGCTGATGCCCTTCGCGCGTGCAGCGCGGTCCCAGGTCTTTCGGACGCGGCCGAAATCCATCTCGTCGAGGCCTCTCCGACCTTGCGCGCGCGGCAGTCCGAGGCGCTGCGAAGGCCGCCCGGCAACCTGGCACGAGGATGTCGCGTCGTCTGCCGGAGGAGACGCTCCTCCTCATCGCGAACGAGTTCCTGGACGCGCTGCCGATCCGCCAGTTCGTCCGATCAGGCGAGAGCTGGCGGGAACGGGTCGTCGGACTCCGTGAGGGCGCCTTGTGCTTCGGGCTCGCGCCCCCTGCCCCGCAGCCGGCACTCGACGGCCGGCTTCACGACACGAGCGACGGCGACGTCGTCGAACGCTCGCCAGCGGCGGAGGCGGTGGCAACGGAAGTGGCGCGGAAGGTCCGCGCGCACGGCGGGGTGGCGATAGTGGTCGACTATGGCGGCTGGCGCTCACTCGGCGACACGCTGCAGTCCGTCGCCAGACACGCGCCAGCGGACGCGCTCGCATGCCCGGGAGAAGCCGATCTCACGGCACATGTCGATTTCGAAGCAATCTCCTGCGCTGCGGCCGGAGCCGGGGCCTCGGTATCGCCTATGGTCTCGCAAGGCGTTCTGCTCGAACGGCTGGGGATTACGGCGCGTGCAAGGCGCCTGGCGCAAGGGTTGTCTGGCGATGCTCTCACCGCTCACATGGCCGCCCATCGTCGCTTGACCCACGCGGACGAAATGGGAACTCTGTTCCAAGCCATCGCCATCCACGACGGGACGCCTCCACCCGGTTTCGACGCGTGACGCTCGACATCATATCCGATCCATCGCTCAAGCCGGCGGGCCATGGCTTCTTTGCGCGGCAGGGCGGGGCGAGCTCCGGCGTCTTCAGCGGCCTCAACTGCGGCAACGGCTCGAGCGATCAGCGCGACATCGTGGCCATCAACCGCTCCCGGGCCGCACTGGCACTCGGCGTCCGCCCGGACCGGCTCGTTGGCGTGCACCAAACGCATTCCGCTGATGTCGCGACAATCTCGGGCGTGCCGGGCGCGCCAATCCGGGCCGATGCGCTGGTGACGGCGACGCCTGGACTCGCGCTCTCGGTGCTCACGGCGGATTGCCAGCCAGTGCTGCTGTTCGACCCCGAGGCGCAGGTCGTGGGCGCGGCACATGCGGGGTGGCGTGGCGCCCTTGCCGGGATCCTCGAAGCGACGGTGCACGCGATGGAGGCGCTAGGTGCGAAAGCGCCGTTGATTCGCGCGGTGATAGGTCCGACGATCAGTCAGGCCGCCTACGAAGTCGGTCCTGAGCTCTTCGATGAGATTACGGCTGATGACCCCGAGGCATCGCGCTTCTTCGCTGGCGGCCGTGGCGACAGGATGCAGTTCGACCTGCCCGGCTATGGGCTCTACCGCCTGCGCGCGGCGGGAGTAGGCGACGCTGGATGGACTGGCCACTGCACCTATTCCAACGATGCCCGGTTCTTCTCCTACCGCCGATCCGTCCACCGGAAAGAGGCGGACTATGGACGAATGATCGCGGCGATCTGCCTTTAGGCGCTCTTCTTCAGCCGCTCCTCGAGCACGTCGAACGGCACCCCCGGTTCATCCTTGGAGCCGCGGATGACCAGTGACGTCTTGACGCTTGCCACGTTCGGCGCCGAAGTCAGCTCCCGCGTGAGGAAGCTTTGGAAGCTGGAGAGATCCGGTGCGACACATTTGAGGATGAAGTCGACCTCGCCGTTCAGCATGTGGCACTCTCGGACAAGCGGCCATCCGCGACAGCGCTCCTCGAACGCCGCGAGATCCTGCTCCGCCTGCCGTTGGAGTCCGACCATCGCGAAGACCTGAACCTCGAAGCCAAGAGAACGGGCGTCGAGGTCGGCATGGTAGCCGCCGATATAGCCGCTCTCTTCCAAAGTCCGGACGCGGCGAAGGCACGGTGGCGCCGAGATCCCGACGCGCCGCGCGAGCTCGACGTTCGTCATCCGCCCGTCGCCCTGAAGCTCGGCAAGTATCTGTCGGTCGATGTGATCGAGTTTGTGTCCCGGCATCATTCTCCCCGAAACGCGTTGAATCTCCTTACGCCCACGTCGGGCCATGCGCAACAATCTTTCAAGATGCCGCGCGGAATGGCAACGCCGGCCGGCTTGTTCGTCGCCGCCCGCCCCGCCTATATCGGGTGGCCGGCGACGAAAGAGGTCTGAGCATGAACGAGACAAGGCACGTAAAGGTTCTCATCATAGGATCTGGACCGGCCGGCTACACCGCGGCCGTCTACGCCTCGCGCGCCATGCTCGAGCCGGTGCTCGTACAGGGAATCCAGCCTGGCGGCCAACTTACCATCACCACCGAAGTGGAGAACTGGCCGGGCGAGGAAAGCATCCAAGGCCCAGACCTGATGGTGAAGATGGAGGCGCATGCGCGCGCCACCGGGGCGGAGATCATCTCAGACCACGTCTCGGAACTTGACCTCTCGCGGCGCCCGTTCACCGCTACGTGCGACAGCGGAACGATCTTCAAGGCGGACACGGTCATCCTCGCCACCGGCGCGCAGGCGCGCTGGCTCGGGCTGCCGAGCGAGGAGCGATTCAAGGGGTTCGGCGTCTCCGCTTGCGCGACCTGCGACGGATTCTTCTACCGCGGCAAAGAGGTCGCTGTGATCGGCGGCGGGAACACGGCGGTCGAGGAAGCGCTGTTTCTGACGAACTTCGCGTCTAGGGTCTGGCTCGTGCACCGCCGGGACCAGCTGCGCGCCGAAGCGATCCTGCAGGACCGGCTGTTCAAGAACCCTAAGATCGAGGTCATCTGGGACCACGTCATCGACGAGGTGCTGGGCGAGGATGATCCACGCGGCGTCACCGGCGTCCGCCTGGCGCATGCTGCAACCGGCCAGACTCGGCAGATCGACGTGGACGGGGTGTTCGTCGCGATCGGCCACGCGCCGTCGTCCGAATTGGTCGCGGGCCAGCTCGACCTCCACCATGGCGGCTATGTCGTCACGAAGCCGGACTCGACCGCGACATCGGTCGCGGGTGTCTTTGCGGCAGGCGACATCACGGACCACGTCTACAGGCAAGCCGTCACTTCGGCCGGCATGGGATGCATGGCGGCGCTCGAGGCGGAGCGCTTCATCGCTGAAACAGACCAGCATCAGACGGTGAGCGAGCCGCTGGGCTGGGGCGCAGAAGCCCCCGCACAGTAGCGCCGAGACCGATTCACCACGTTTCCAGCTAATTTGGCGAAGCAAGGAACCAACAGCATCCGGGCCCGTTTTGGCTCCGGAACGCAGGAAAACGGAATTCAGGGTGGGAACAAGGTCGGATCAATCGGCCGCAGCGTCCGCGTATTCGCCGCGCAGAGACGGCGACCGCGTCGAGCAGGTGTGCCGCTGGGGCGGCACTTGGACGAGCAGGATTTCAACCATGGCCCTACCCGATACCAATGTTGAGCCACTTCGTGGCACCAAGATCCTTGTCATTGAGGACGAAGCCATACTCGCCCTGGATCTCGCCCTGACGATTGCCGAGGTTGGAGCGTCTGTCGAAGGGCCGATACATCGGCTGGAGCACGCGATGTCGCTGCCCGACCTGCAGTCTCTTGATGCCGCAGTCCTCGACGTCGACATCAACGGGAGCGAAGTGTTTCCATTTGCAGACCGGCTGCAATCGGAAGGTATTCCGGTCCTTTTCCACACCGGTCGTACCGATCTCACCTATCTCCGGATGAATTACCCCAGGTCAGAGATCGTTCGAAAGCCAAGTCCGACAAGGGAGATTTTGCAGCTGCTCGCACGCGTCGTGCATGGCGGCAGCGTGAGAAGCTCGAGCGTCGCCGCCTCCTGAGAGGAGGCAGCGCCACTACCACGTCAGTGAACGTTGACCGGCGCCAGATCATTCTGACGTGCAAGCACAAACGCCAATTTTCGGTCCTTGACGAGCGCGAGTCTCTGACCCGCAGAATTGTGTACGGCGTAGAGCGTTTGCTGCCCTGAAATCTTCTCCCGGATTTCCTCGGGAAGCTCGATCGCCGACACCGGCCGGACATAGACCAGGTTGTCGGTCACGATAGGATCCTGCATCTCGGTCATTCCTTCCACCTCAATCCTCATTCTTCTTGATCGCGATCGTTTTCACGACCGGCTCGGGCACGCTGCGGCTGAGATCGACGTGCAGCAGCCCGCTTTCGAGCCGTGCGCCGGTCACTTCGACGCCGTCGGCGAGCACGAACGTGCGCTGAAACTGACGTGCGGCGATGCCCCGATGGAGGTACACGCGCTCCCCACTCTCGTCGCGGGTGCGACCACGCACGACGAGTTGGTTGTCCTCCATCGTGATCGAGAGGTCGTCATCCGCGAACCCCGCGACCGCCAGCGTGATGCGATAGTCGGTCTCTCCGGTCTGTTCGATGTTATACGGGGGATAAGCAACCTGATCCGCCTTGGCGGTCCGTTCAACCAGCCGTTCAAGCTGTTCGAACCCCAGGAGAAAAGGGTGCGCTCCAAGCGCGGGCTTCGTCATACGACACGTCCTCCTCAGAAGCGACGATGCGGTGGTCCCTGTCGGCGACCACCAAGGATTATATGGGAAGCGCGTCGGCGAGCGACAAGCGGCGAGGACTATCGCGATGCGTCGGATCGACCTAGGTTCGCGTCGTATCGATCGGCAAGTTGGACCACGCATGAACCCCCCGGAACGCATGAATCACGAGGACGTCTTGCGCGCGCGACTGGAGGTCCTGAAGCGGGAGCATCGCGATCTCGACGATGCCATCGCAGCCCTGGAAGCGACCGGACGAAGCGATCCCTTGAGCGTGCGCCGACTTAAGAAGAAGAAGCTTGCGCTCAAGGACCAGATCGCGGCGATCGAGGACGAGCTCTTTCCGGACATTATCGCCTGAGCGCGCGTTGCGCCCGGCCGAACTCGCGGCTTAGATGCCGCCGCACATCTCGGGAGGGCGCGTGAAGGTCGGCATAGTAATGGGCAGCCAATCGGACTGGCCGGTCATGGAGCCGGCCGCGCAGGTGCTGCAGGAACTGGACGTCGCGCACGAGGTTCGCATCGTCTCGGCCCATCGGACACCGGACCGCCTCTGGAGCTATGCCACGGAGGCGGCATCGCGCCTGAGGGTCATCATCGCCGGCGCGGGCGGCGCAGCGCATCTGCCAGGAATGCTCGCGTCGAAGACCCTTCTTCCGGTGATCGGGGTGCCGGTCCCGACAAAGGCTCTCGGCGGCCTCGACAGCCTCTACTCGATCGTGCAGATGCCGCGCGGCTTCCCGGTGGCGACCATGGCAATTGGCGGGGCGGCGAACGCGGGGCTCATGGCGGCGCAGATCCTCTCGCTATCCGATGCCGAGCTTGAGGGTCGGCTTGCCGGATGGCGTGCACGCCTCGCGGCGTCGGTGCCGGAGCGGCCGTGACGTACCCGCGCGCGACCATCGGAATACTCGGCGGCGGCCAGCTCGGCCGGATGCTCGCGCTGGCAGCGGCGCGCCTCGGCCATACGTGCCTCGTCTTCGACCCCGATCCCACCTGCCCCGCGGGACACGTCGCCAAGACGACGGCTGGCGCGTGGAACGACGCCGATGCGCTGGGCCAATTTTCCGCGGCCGTCGATGTCGTCACGTTCGAGTTCGAGAACATTCCACTGGTCGCGCTGGAGGCGATCGGCACCCCGATACGGCCGAGCCCGCGATCGCTTGAGGTGAGCCAGGACCGACTCAACGAGAAGGAGTTCCTCGTGGGCCTGGGTCTGTCCGTCGCGCCCTTCGCTGCTGTCTCGGGCGAAACCGAACTGCAGCGAGCGCGGGAATGTCTGGGCGACGGCATCCTGAAGACACGGCGTCTCGGCTACGACGGCAAGGGGCAGGTCAGGCTGCCGGCGGACGACGCGCTCGACCGCATCGGGCACGCGCCGGCCATCCTCGAAGCGCTCGTGCCCTTCCGGAGAGAAGTGTCGGCTATCGTTGCGCGCGGCCTCGATGGCGCGACAGTGGCATTCGACCCCGGCGAAAACCTCCACGTCGACGGCATCCTGAAGACGACGACGGTGCCTGCATCACTCTCCCCCGAACGGACCCTCGAGGCACAGAGGATCGCGGCGCGGATCGCCGGAGCGCTGAGACACGTCGGCGTCCTCGCGGTCGAATTCTTCGAAACCGACGCCGGCCTCGTCATCAACGAGATCGCGCCGCGAGTACACAATTCGGGACATTGGACACAGGACGGCTGCCTTGTCTCCCAGTTCGAGCAGCATGTCCGCGCCATCACCGGCTGGCCGCTCGGCGACGGCAGACGGCATTCCGATGTGACGATGACCAATCTCCTCGGCGACGAGGTCGACGCCGCCGCTGACTGGGCCGCACAGCCGGATTGCGCCGTTCATCTCTACGGAAAGGCGCAGACGCGGCCCGGTCGAAAGATGGGTCACGTGAATCGCCGCACGGGACCGCCGCTTCGCCTCCCGCAATGATCCGCCTCGCCGTCAGGGGCCTTGTCATGCGCGAGGGCCGGCTGCTCGTCGTCAACGCCTATCCGGAAGGCGGACGTGAATTGTGGTGCGCACCAGGTGGCGGCGCCGAACTACATCGATCACTGCCTGAGAACCTCTCGCGCGAGATCCACGAGGAGACGGGGCTGACCGTCTCCGTAGGAGAAATGCGCCTGATCAACGAGTTCCACGATCCCGAAGGCACCTTCCATCAAGTCGACATCTTCTTCCGATGCGAGCTCGTCGCCGGCGAGCTCACGGCGAGCTGGCGCGATCCCGAAGGCGTCGTCCACGCGCGCCGCTTCGTGGATCGCCGGGAACTTGCCGCGCTGCCTCATCGTCCGCTGACGCTTGGCGAAGCGGCGTGGAGCGAAGGCGGACCGATCTACGATCCGCTCGAGCCGATCCTTCGGTAGCCACCCCGCAGCTCTGACCCTTCGACTTGGTTTCGGTACGATCCGGCCGCTTTAACTGGTGGAGAAGCACCCGGCTATCTGCTCTGCAGCGTCAATCGAAAAAGGCCGCCCGGAAAAGTCCGGGCGGCCCAGGGCCGTCGAATGGCCGGGTAGCTTACATCATGCCGCCCATGCCGCCCATGTCGCCCATGCCACCGGCACCGGCGGGCTCGTCCTTCTTCGGCTTGTCGGCGACCATCGCCTCGGTCGTGATCAGCAGGCCGGCGATCGAGGCTGCATCCTCGAGCGCGGTGCGCACGACCTTGGCCGGATCGATGACGCCGTACTTGAACATGTCGCCATATTCTTCGGTCTGCGCGTTGAAGCCGAACTTCGGATCGTCCGATTCGCGGATCTTGCCAGCGACGACCGAGCCGTCGACACCCGAGTTTTCGGCGATCTGGCGAAGCGGCGCTTCCAGCGCACGGCGCACGATGGCGATACCCGCGTTCTGGTCGCTGTTCTCGCCCGTCAGACCTTCAAGCGTCTTGGCGCCCTGGATCAGAGCGACGCCGCCACCGACGACGATGCCTTCCTGAACCGCCGCACGTGTCGCATTCAGCGCGTCGTCGACGCGGTCCTTGCGCTCCTTCACCTCGACCTCGGTCATGCCACCGACGCGGATGACGGCGACGCCACCGGCGAGCTTGGCCACACGCTCCTGCAGCTTCTCCCGATCGTAGTCGGAGGTCGTCTCTTCGATCTGCTGACGGATTTGGTTGACCCGCGCTTCGATCTCGGACTTCTCGCCATGACCGTCGACGATCGTGGTCTCGTCCTTGGTGATCGAGACGCGCTTGGCGCTGCCCAGCATGTCGATGGTGACGTTCTCGAGCTTCATGCCGAGGTCTTCGCTGATGACCTGGCCGCCCGTGAGGATCGCGATGTCCTGCAGCATGGCCTTCCGCCGGTCACCGAAGCCCGGCGCCTTGACGGCAGCGATCTTCAGGCCGCCGCGCAGCTTGTTGACGACGAGCGTGGCGAGCGCCTCGCCCTCGACGTCCTCGGCGATGATCAGGAGCGGCTTGCCCGACTGGATGACCGACTCGAGCAGCGGAACCATCGGCTGCAGCGACGAGAGCTTCTTCTCGTGCAGCAGGATGACTGCATCTTCCAGCTCGGCGACCATCTTCTCGGGGTTGGTCACGAAGTAGGGGCTGAGGTAGCCACGATCGAACTGCATGCCCTCGACCACTTCGGTCTCGGTCTCGAGGCCCTTGTTCTCCTCGACGGTGATGACGCCGTCGTTGCCGACCTTCTGCATCGCGTCTGCGATCTGACGGCCGATCTCGGCTTCGCCGTTGGCGGAGATGGTGCCGACCTGCGCGACTTCGTTGCTGTCGCTCACGTCACGTGCCGACGACTTGATGTGCTCGACGACCTTGGCGACGGCAAGATCGATGCCGCGCTTGAGGTCCATCGGGTTCATCCCGGCGGCGACGGCCTTGACCCCGTCCTTGACGATCGCCTGTGCAAGCACGGTCGCGGTCGTCGTGCCGTCACCCGCCTCGTCGTTGGTGCGGCTGGCCACTTCCTTGACCATCTGCGCGCCCATGTTCTCGAACTTGTCTTCGAGTTCGATCTCCTTGGCGACCGTCACACCGTCCTTGGTGATGCGGGGCGCGCCGAAGCTCTTCTCGAGCACCACGTTGCGGCCTTTGGGGCCGAGCGTGATCTTCACCGCGTTGGCGAGCGTGTTCACGCCCTTCAGCATGCGGTTCCGTGCGTCGGTTTCGAACCGTACGTCTTTAGCAGCCATGTATGACTAGCTCCTCTGAATTCGTTTCGAGTTCGGGATTCGGTCGCTGGCTCAGGCGGCCTTCTGGGCAGCCGCGCTGCCTTCGATGATGCCGAGGATGTCGCTCTCCTTCATGATGAGGAGCTCCTCACCATCCAGCGTGACCTCGGTGCCCGACCACTTGCCGAACAGGACGCGGTCGCCCGGCTTGACCGACATGTCGATCAGTTCGCCCGAGTCCTTGCGGGCGCCTTCGCCACAGGCGATGACTTCACCCTCGGCCGGCTTCTCCTTGGCGCTGTCGGGGATGATCAGACCGCCCTTGGTCTTCTCGTCGCTCTCGACGCGGCGGACCAGAACACGATCGTGCAGCGGTTTGAATGCCATCTGTCGCTTTCCTTTTTTAAAGGTTCGTCTGTCACTTGGCACTCACCATTAGAGAGTGCCAACAGCGCCGAGGTAGGCACCTCACGATGCCGTGTCAAGCGGTGCCGTAGCGCTTTCCGCGACCCGGAGAGGATCGGGATTCCGGCTGGACAGAATGTCGCAGTTGGTGTGGGACCACGCCGCGCTCGTTATTCGCCACGATGGAGATGCACGCATGACGCAAGGATCTCGAACACCCGCCTGACGGCGCCGTGCCTGCACTCCGGCTGATCGCCGGATCTCCATTTTCGACAGCGAGAAATCTCATGACACCCATATACACGGGCGCGGCTGGTCCGGTCCGCGTATTAGATCTCCTGCGTGACGCACTGTCGCGGATTTCCAGGCGGACTGATGACCCGGATCTGCCATTCCTCGAGCAGCTGAGGGACGTGCAGACCAGCCATCGATTTATCGCGACAGCGCCGATTCACGTCATCGCCGCGGGCGGTCGTATCGAAATCACCAAGCCGCTGGTCCGAGCCTCGGAGGCCCGCCCAAGGCAACGGCCTCAAACCGCCGCGGCGAGCCAGGCGAGGTAGCCGAGATAGACGATCACGAGGGCTGCACCCTCACCACGCGTTATCCTGAGCCCGCTGACCGCAAACACGACGAGCGCGACAGTGGCGGCCGCTAGGACGGTCAGATCTACGGCACCGATCCCGGCGGCGCCCTCGATCGGGCGCACCAGCACGGTCACCCCGAGTATGCCCAGGATGTTGAAGATGTTGCTACCGAGGACGTTGCCAAGCGCAACCTCCGGCTCGCCCCTGCGCGCCGCGACGACGGATGTCACGAGCTCGGGCAGCGAGGTCCCGACGGCGACGACTGTCAGCCCGATGATCGCCTCGCTAACCCCCAGCGCGGTGGCGGCCGAAATCGCCCCCTGCACCAGCAACCGCGCGCCGAGCAACGTCAGCGCGAGACCGCCAACGAAGAACAGGATGGACGTGCCCATGGGAGCGGTGGCGGTGGAGTTGCCGACATCTGCGTCGGTCGTCTTGAGCGCTACGATGAGATAGATCGCCAGAGCGATCAGCATCGCGACCCCGGCGAGCCGGTCCAGCCATCCTGCAAAGATCAGCGCGATGCCTATTAACGTGACGATCATGACGGCGCCGCCGTCGCGCTGAATTTCATGCCGCTTCACCGCGATGGGCGCCACGAGGGCCGCGATCCCGAGGATCAGCAGGATATTGCAGATGTTGCTTCCGACGACGTTGCCGACGGCGATACCGGGCGATCCGGCAAGTGCCGCCTGCACGCTCGTCAGGAGCTCCGGCGTCGAGGTGCCGAAGCCGACGAGGGTCAACCCGATGAGCATGGGCGAAACGCCGAGCCTCCGGGCCGCACCGACCGCGCCCCTCACGAGCGTCTCGCCACCGACGACAAGCAGGACGAAACCTGCGGCAATTAGGACCAGGGTCATCAGAACTCTCCGGAAGGATGTCGCCTCAGCCGTCTCTGCGCGTCGCTCGGCCGAACCTGGCGGCAGATCTGATGTCGGGGGCTTTGCGTCAAGGGCGTGCGTGACAACCCCGGACTCCCCGGCTAGAAGGCCGCCGTCCGCACACGTGAATGAGGGATCTCCGACCCATGACGATCAAGGTCTTCGGCCACCGCTCGCCCGACACCGACTCGACCGGCTCGCCGCTGATCTGGGCATGGTATCTGTCGGAGATCCGCAGCACTCCGTCGGAGGCCGTGCTGCTGGGTGAGCCGAACACCGAGGCGTCCTTCGTCCTGGAGCGCTGGGGCTTCGAGCGGCCGCAGATCATCGACGACGTCGACGCCGGTGACGAGTGCGTCGTGGTGGATACCAACAACCTCGCCGAGCTGCCCAAGTCGATCAACGAGGCCAGGGTGATCGAAATCATCGACCACCATCTGATCCAGGGCGGGCTCAAGACCTCGCAGCCCATCGCCGTGACGATGCGGCCCCTGGCCTGCACCGCCACCATCATGCACGGCCTGATGGGCGACGACGCCAAGCAGATGCCCGATGCGATCAAGGGCCTGATGCTGTCCTGCATCCTGTCCGACACGCTCGAGTTCCGGTCGCCGACGACGACGCCGACGGACCGCGCCCTTGCGGAAGAGCTCGCGGGCGGCCTGCGCATCGACATTCCGGACTACGCGGCCGAAATGTTCGCGGCAAAATCCGACGTTTCGGCATTTTCGGCCGGTGAGCTTCTGCGCATGGACAGCAAGGAATACGAGATCGGCGGCACCAAGATGCGCATCTCGGTGCTTGAGACGACGTCGCCAGGCACCGTTCTGGAGCGCAAGGCGGAGCTTCTGCAGGAGATACCCAAGGTCGCATCCGAGGATGGCGTGGACGAAGTTCTGTTCTTCATCATCGACATTCTCAAAGAAGAAGCGACGCTGCTCTTCGCGTCCGATCGCGCCCGCGATATCGCCGCCAACAGCTTCGATGGTACGCCGCAGGAGGACCACGTCGTCCTTCCGGGCATCATGAGCCGCAAGAAGCAGATCATACCGGCGATCAAGGTCTGACCGCAGACGGGGCGGGTCGCATGACCCAGATCATCGACGCACTGGCGGAGGTTTCCGACCGCTATGACGCACTCTTCTGCGATCTCTGGGGCTGTCTTCATGACGGCATCAGGCCGTTCCCCGAAGCGGTTGCTGCGTTGCAGCGCTACCGATCCAGGGGCGGCCGCGTCGTTCTCGTGACGAACGCGCCGCGGCCGCGTGCATCGGTCGAACGACAGCTGGACCGTATTGGAGTTCCGCGGGACTGCTGGGACACCATCGCCACCTCGGGTGACAGCGCGCGACTTGCACTGTTCCAGGGCGCGATAGGCACCCGCGTCTGGCATCTCGGTCCGCCGCACGATGAGGGATTCTTCGAGCCTCTGAAGATGCTGGACGAACCGCGCCAGATCACCCGCGTGGAACTGGGCGATGCCGAAGGGGTCGCCTGCACCGGTCCGTTCGATCCTCTGGCGGATCCAGCGACCTTGCGTCCAGAACTGCTGTTCGCGCGGGAGCGCGGACTGCCCCTTCTTTGCGCCAACCCCGACATCGTCGTCGATCGCGGCGACGTGCGCGAGTGGTGCGCGGGCGCCATCGCGGCTCTCTACTCCGAAATGGGGGGAACCTCGCTCTACTTCGGCAAGCCGCATCCTCCAATCTACGACCTCGCCCGGCAGCGCCTGGCGGAGGTCGGGGGAGACGAGGACGCCGTCATCCTTGCGGTGGGTGACGGCATCGCGACCGACGTCCAAGGCGCCATCGGCGAAGACCTCGACGTGATCTACATCACCGGAGGGCTGGATGCCGAAGTGACGAAGACCTCCCACGGGCCGGATGCAGATGCGTTGGCTTCGTTTCTTGCGGCAAGGTCCTTGTCGCCCACCTTCGCGCTGGGCCGTCTTCGCTGACACACCTTGACGAGATCATCGGCAAAGCAATATTGTTGCGCGAAGATGCCGCCTGAGCGCTTTTTGTTACCGAGGGCCGCCCGTGATGCTCGACAATGCAACGACCGGCACGATCTGCATCGAGGACCTCGAGATCGGGATGACGCGCGGCCTCGCGAAGATGGTGACCGATCGAGACATCGAGCTCTTCGCCGAAGTGTCGACGGACCGAAACCCTGTCCACCTTGACGACGACTACGCGCACGACACGATCTTTGAAGGGCGCATCGCCCACGGGATGCTAACGGCCGGCCTCGTCTCCGCCGTCATTGGGGAGCAGCTTCCGGGTCACGGCACCGTCTACCTTGGCCAGACACTCAAGTTCATGGCGCCCGTCCGACCGGGCGACATGGTGGAGGTCGAGGTCACGGTCCTGTCCATCGACCACGCAAAGCGCCGCGTGAGCCTCGAAACGGTGGCTCGGGTCGGCAAGACGGTCGTCCTCAAGGGCGAGGCACTGGTCCTCGCGCCCAGCCGCAAGTTCGACTGAAGGCCGCTTGCGCCGCATCGGCGGCGACGCTATCCGCCTGTCCATGCGGATCGTCCGAACCACCCGTGCCGAGGGCCCAGACCGCGGCGCGAGCGCTGCGATCGGCAACTTCGACGGCGTCCATGTCGGCCATCAGGCGGTCATCGCAGAAGCGCGACGTGACGGCTTGCCCTTCGGTGTCGTGACGTTCGAGCCGCACCCGAGGGAATACTTCGCGCCCGCCGCGCCGCCCTTTCGGCTGATGACACCGCAGACCAAGGCATCGCGGCTTGAAAAAATTGGAGTCTCCATCCTCTATGAGCTTCCGTTCCAGGAAATCGCGCCACTCACCGCCGAGGCTTTTGCGGCTGAAGTGCTCGCCCGGGGCCTCGGCCTCGCGCATGTGACGGTCGGTGCCGACTTCCGCTTCGGCAAGGGGCGCAGCGGCAACGCAGACGCGTTGGTCGACTTCGGACGCTCCTTCGGCTTCGGCGTCACGATCGCGGATCTCGTCCGCTTCGACGGCGAGATCTCCTCGACCCGCATCCGCACGGCGTTGACCGAGGGCAACCCGCGCGAGGCCGCGCGCCTGCTGGGACACCGGCACCGGATCGAGGGAGAGGTCCTGCACGGCGACAAACGCGGGCGGGAGCTTGGCTATCCGACCGCGAACTTGTCGCTCGACGGCATCCATCCGCCGCGCTTCGGCATCTATGCCGTCGAGATCGACGTGCTGACGGGGCGGCATCGCGGCACCATGCCGGGGGTCGCCTCCATCGGAATCCGCCCCACGTTCGAAGGGGAGAACCCGAATCTCGAGGTGCACGTGTTCGACTTTGCCGGCGACCTCTACGGAGAGCGGGCCTCTGTGGCGCTGGTGGAATACCTCCGGCCCGAGGAGAGATTTGCCGACATGTCGTCGCTCGTCGCGCAGATGGACGCCGACAGCGCTCGGGCGCGCGAGGTCCTGTCGGCGTGACCCGTGTTCGCCGTGCCCCACGGAACGTCGACCCGCGCGACCCGATCCCGCGCGACGGACTGCGCCCACGCTTTTGGGAGCGACATGCGCTGAACGAGCTGACCGCGCGCGAGTGGGAGGCGCTGTGCGACGGCTGCGGGAAATGCTGCCTCCACAAGCTCGAGGATGCCGACACGCGAGAGGTGGCATTCACGCGCATCGCCTGTCGCCTGCTCGACGACCAGAGCTGCCGCTGCGTCCACTACGAGGGGCGTCGCACCTTCGTGCCGGACTGCGTCGTCCTGACGCCCAAGAACATCCACGAGAACGCATACTGGATGCCGCTCACCTGTGCCTATCGTCTTCTGGCAGAGGGCAAGCCGCTACATTACTGGCATCCGCTGATCTCCGGCACGGCGGAGAGCGTGCATGAGGCCGGCGTCTCGGTTCGCGGCCTGACGGTCCCTGAGTTCGAGGTCGACGAGGAGGACTGGGAAGACCACATCATTGAGGAGCCCACATGAACTTCGCCTCGGACAATACCGGGCCGGCTCATCCGCGCGTCATCGAGGCGATCTCGCGCGCGAATGACGGCTACGCCATGCCCTACGGGGTCGACGCGCTGATGGAAGATGTTCGCGCCCACATCCGCGAGCTGTTCGAAGCGCCCGAGGCGGCAGTGTACCTCGTCGCGACGGGAACGGCGGCAAACAGTCTGATCCTCGCGACGCTTGGGCAACCGTGGCAGACGATCTTCTGCTCCGAAGTCGCCCATATCCACGAGGACGAGTGCAACGCGCCCGAATTCTTCAGCGGTGGCGCCAAGCTCACGCAAGTCGCGCACGATCAGGGCCTGATCGACCCAGATGATCTGGCGAGGGCGATCGAGGCGGAGGAGCGACGCGGCGTGCACGGGCCACAACGCGGTCCGGTGTCGATCACGCAGGCGACAGAGAAGGGCGCGGTCTATTCCGTCGAGAAGATCGCCGAGATCGGCAGCATCGCCCGGCGCTATGGGCTGCCCGTGCACATGGACGGCGCGCGTTTCACCAACGCGCTCGTGTCGCTTGGCTGCACGGCGGCAGAGATGACATGGAAAGCCGGCGTGGACGCGGTGAGCTTCGGTGGAACCAAAAACGGCCTCCTGGGGGTCGAGGCCGTCGTCTTCTTCGATCCCGCCCACGCTTGGGAGTTCGAGCTTCGCCGCAAGCGCGGCGCGCATCTGTTCTCGAAACATCGCTTCCTCTCGGCACAGATGGCGGCGTACCTCGAGGATGGGCTCTGGCTCGACATGGCGGCGAGCGCCAACGCGGCGACCCAACGCCTGCTCCGCGGGCTGAGGCAGCGCCCTGACACGCACGTGCACGGTGACCCGAGGGCGAACATCATCTTCGCCGACTGGCCTCGCGATGGACACCGCCGGCTGCAGGAGGCGGGCGCCAAGTACTATCTGTGGGACGGTGAGCTGGAAGGACCTGGTGACGAGATGCTGACGGCGCGTCTCGTCACTGACTGGTCCGCAACCGAAACCTCGGTGGACCAGTTCCTGTCACTCTTGTAGCGAAAGGAGCGACTGATGACCAAGTCACTCGCGGCGATGCTGGCCCTCTTGCTGGCCGGCTTCGGATCGGATGCCGCGGCAAGCAGGCTCGACGACAAGCTCACGGCGAGTGCGCCATGCAAGGACCTGCCTCAGATCAACGAGACCGAGGCGGTCACGCTGGAGCGTGGCACGATCACCATCCTGCCGGAGACGGCGGAGTTGGCGGTCACCGGACGCATCTCGTGCCGCACGCAGCCGGACGCGCTCCTGCAGAGTGATGCATCGGTCCGCGTCCAGGCGGATGTGACGCTGAATATCGAGGACTGCACGGCCACCCGTTCGGAGGTTCGCCTCAGCGAGTTCGAAGGCAACCTCGGCAGCCTCGTCGAAGCGTTCGCTCAGGCCCTCGAGGAGGATCTGTCCTCGGACCTTGCCGATGCCGTCGAGGATGAGTGCCGCGACAACTTTGACTGAGCGCGATCATCGGCCCCTGAACAGACCGCCAAGGATGCCGCGGACGATCCGCTTCCCGGTGGTGCCCTTGAGTTCCTTGATCACGACCTCCGCCACCGCGCCTCCCAGCGTCTCGTCCTTGCGGCGCGGGGTTCGCCGGCCTGCTGGTGGCGCCTCGCGTCCCTCGTAGCGCCGGGCCTGACGCAGCTCCTTGATCATCTCGTCGATCTCGTCGTCGTGCGCCGCCGCCTCCACCTCCGCTTCGGCCTTGTCCGCCTCCTCCGCAGCGACCCGCGCCCGCGCGGCGAGGATCTCGTGCGCGCTCTCGCGATTGACGGCCGTCTCGTACTTCCCCGCAAGGGGAGACGCCGCCATCGTGTCGGCCCGCTCCGCATCGGTGATCGTGCCGAGGCGCGATGATGGTGGCCGGATGAGGGTCCGCTCGGCAACGCCGGGCGCCCCCTTCTCGACGAGGAACGAGGTGACGGCCTCGCCCGTGCCCACTTCCGAGATTGCTGTTGCTATGTCGAACCTCGGGTTGTCCCGGTATGTCTCTGCGGCGCGCTTCAACTCCCTTCGATCGTTCGCGGTGAAGGAGCGGAGCGCGTGCTGCACCCGGTTGCCGAGCTGGCCCAGGATGTCGTCGGGCACGTCCGCGGGCGCCTGCGTGACGAAATAGACGCCGACACCCTTCGAGCGGATCAGCCGCGCCACCTGCTCGACCTTGTCGACCAGCGCCTTCGGCGCATCGTCGAACAGCAGGTGCGCCTCGTCGAAGAAGAAGACGAGCCTCGGCCGGTCGGCGTCACCCGCCTCGGGCAGCTCCTCGAAGAGTTCCGACAGGAGCCACATCAGAAACGTCGCGTAGAGCTTCGGTGCGTTGATCAGGCGGTCCGCAGCGAGCACGTTGATGACGCCGCGACCATCCGCGTCGATTCGCAGCATGTCCGCGAGATCGAGGGCCGGCTCACCGAAGAAGCTCGACGCGCCTTGCTCTTCCAGCACCAGCAACTTGCGCTGGATCGCACCGATCGTCGCCGTCGTGATGTTGCCGAAGCGCAGCTGAAGGTCGCCGCGGTTCTCGCCGACCCAGACGAGCAATGCGCGCAGGTCCTCGAGATCGAGAAGCGCCATCCCCTCGTCGTCAGCGACGCGAAAGACGACGTTGATGACGCCTTCCTGAACCTCGTTGAGCTCCAGCAGCCGAGACAGGAGCAAGGGCCCAATCTCGGAGATGGTGGTACGGATCGGGTGGCCGGACCGACCGAAGAGATCCCAGAACGCGACCGGGCACGCTGAGTACTTAAGGTCGAGACCGATCGTCCGAGCCCGCTCCTGAAAGGGCTGATGCGTCGACGCCTCGGTCGTCCCCGCCTGCGAGAGCCCGGCCAGGTCGCCCTTCACGTCGGACAGGATCACCGGCACACCTGCGGTGGAGAAGCCCTCCGCCAGGATCTGCAGCGTCACAGTCTTGCCGGTCCCTGTCGCACCCGCGATCAGGCCGTGACGGTTCGCATAGCACAGGAGCAGGTTCTGCGGCTCCCTGTAGCCCTCTCCGCCGCCACCAATGAACACGCTGTCCATGCTTTCGTCCCCCTGGCGCGCATTTATTAGATCGAAAGTACTTCGTTAACCAAGTTGCGCCAGTATCTCTCGTGTTCGGCTCCCCCCTGAGCCGGACTGACTTCCTCCCTGACAGACTGGCTGCGCCTTCGGGCGCAGCTTTTTTCTTGAGCTGCTGCGCTGCCCGCGCTGCTCTTGACGTGTCATTTCACATCGCCTAGCGTCCGCGACAATTACTAAGTCGGCCAGTCCGGCAGGGAGACTTCAGTCGTGAAAAGGGCCCCTTCTGCGGGCCCTTTTTGCGTCTGGCGTCACGCCGCTGCGGCAGATCTCGCGTTGGCACCTGACACCCAGTTTGCACCATGCTAGATGCGAGGCCAAAGCATGAGCAGACAGCGGAATCGGAAAATGCCCCAGATCATGAAGACCACCGTTGCGGCGATGCTTGCTGCCCTCCTCGCGTCGGCGGCGCTGGCGCAGGATGACACGACGGCCGAAGAGGCTCAGGCCGCCGAACCGGCGGCCGAAGGCGGAGACGCACCTGCAACTCCGACCGAGGAAGAGGCGCTGGGCCTTTCGATGGGTGAGGAGCAGGGACCGCAGGTCGGCCAGACCTACACGCTCGAAGAGTTCAACGACTGGGACGTCCGGTGCGTCCGGACCGAGAGCGGCAACGATCCGTGCCAGCTCTACCAGTTGCTCGACGACGAGGATGGCAACAGCGTGGCCGAGATCAGCATCTTCCCGTTGCCATCTACGGAGGGCCCTGCCGTTGCGGGAGCGACGATCATCACGCCTCTCGAGACACTGTTGACGGCGCAGATCTCGCTGCGGGTCGATACTGGGCAGGTCAAGCGCTACCCCTTCAGCTGGTGCTCCAGCGTCGGCTGCTTCAGCCGCATCGGGCTGACGGCGGAGGAAGTCGTCAGCTTTCGCCGTGGTGCCGAGGCGGTGATGTCGATCAGGCCGGTCGCGGCGCCCGACCAGACCGTCGACCTTGCGATCTCGCTCGCCGGGTTTACTGCAGGCTATGAGGCCGTGGCTGAAGCCAACGCCGAGTAGCGATGGTCAGACCTTGCGGAGGGCGAGGACGGCATTGAAGCCTCCGAACGCGAACGCGTTCGACAGCGCCACCTCGACCTTCGCCTCGCGCGCGACATTGGGAACGACGTCGAGGGCGCATTCCGGGTCCGGCTCGTCGTAGCCGATCGTCGGTGCGATGGTTCCATCGCGGAGCGCCATGATGCAGGCCAGAAGTTCGACCGCACCCGTGCCCCCGATCAGATGCCCATGCATCGATTTCGTCGATGAGATCATCAGTTCGTCGGCATGGGACCCGAAGGCGTCCGCGACCGCCGCGCACTCCGTCTTGTCGTTGGCCGCAGTTCCTGTGCCGTGGGCGTTGATGTAGCCCACCTGCTCTCCTGCGATCCGCGCGTCGCGCATCGCACCCAAGATGGCACGGGCGGCCCCCTGCTTGGACGGCATCACGATATCGGATGCGTCGGACGTCATCGCGAACCCCACGACCTCCGCCAGAACCTCCGCGCCCCGGTCCTTGGCGTGCTCGAATTCCTCGAAAACGAAAATGCCGGCACCCTCGCCCTGCACCATGCCGTTGCGGTTTGCGCTGAACGGGCGGCAGGCGTCCTTCGACATGACGCGCAACCCCTCCCACGCCTTGACCCCGCCGAAGCAGAGCATGGACTCCGAGCCGCCGGTGATCATCACCCGGCTCATGCCGCCGCGGATCATGTGGAACGCCTGCCCCATCGCGTGGTTGGAGCTCGCGCAGGCCGTGGCGACCGTGAAGCTCGGGCCCTTCAGGTTGTACTCCATGCTGAGGTGGCTGGCCGCGGCATTGTTCATCAGCTTCGGCACGACGAATGGGTGAACGCGGTTCTTCCGCTCCTCGTAGACCGCCCGATAGTTCTCGTCCCACGTGTTTACGCCGCCGCCGGCTGTGCCGAGCACGACGCCCGCCTCGGCCGCGAGCTGGCCCGCAAATTCCAGACCCGACTGGCCAATCGCCTCCTTGGCCGCAAGCAGAGTGAACTGCGTGAAGCGGTCGTAGAGCACGATCTGTTGGCGATTGAAGTGCGCTTCGGCGTCGTAGCCATGCACTTGCCCGCCGATCTGGACAGACAGACGATCCAGGTCGCGGATCTCGAGCGGGCCGATACCGCAGCGTCCTTCTCTCATCGACTCAAGGGTCGTCGCGACGCTGTGACCGAGCGCGTTGATCGTGCCCGCCCCGGTGATGACGACGCGCCTCATCCCTTCTGCTGGCGCACCAGCTCCTCGACCGCGGCGACGATGGCGGCGACGGAGGAGATGTCGAACTCCGACTTCTCGGGCTCGTTGGCGTTGAACGGGATTTCAATGTCGAAGGCTTCCTCGATGGCGAAGATGCATTCCACCAAGCCGAGGCTGTCTATACCAAGGTCATCGAGCGTCTGGTCCATCTCGACGTCCGAAGGTTCGAGCACGGCCTGGTCGGCGAGTATCGCCACTGTCCGCTCCCGCACGCTCTCAGCCATCATTGTCCTCCGTTCGGGCGCCGATTTAAGCGTCGCCGCTCTGCTTGGAAACCGCTTTCTGAAGCTCGGCGACCTGCCGCATCAGCCGCCCGAGGCGCCTGACGTTGCGGGACCCTTCGACGAAGGTCTCCATCTTCTGACCCGGATATCCCAGCATCACGCGTCCGCCCGGAGCATTGGACAGGATCTTCGTTCCACCGCCAGCGATGACATCGTCCCCGACGAAGATGTTGTCGGCGACGCCCACTTGCCCGCCAAACACCACACGATCTCCAATCTGGGTGGAGCCTGCGATTCCCGTTTGTCCAGCAAAGAGGCAGTCGTTCCCGACTGTCACGTTGTGCGCGATCATCACGAGGTTGTCGATCTTGGTGCCATCACCGATCCGCGTCGGCCGGATCGTCCCGGAATCGACGCAGGCGCATGACCCGATCTCGACGTCGTCGCCGATGACTACACCGCCCAGAGAATGGATGCGGGTCCAGCTCTGCGCGGTGATCCTCCCCTGATCGCCCAACGTCTCCCGCGCGCGCTCGACGCCGGACTTCTCGGGGGTGACGAAGGAGAAGCCATCGCCGCCGATGACCGCATTCGGCTGCACGATGATCCGGTTGCCGATGCGGGTCCCGGCCAGGATCCGGACGCCCGGACCGATCCGCGCGTCATCTCCTAGCACCACGTCCGCATCGACGAAGGCATGTGCCGAGATCTTCGCCCGCAGCCCCACCCTCGCACCGGCGCCGATGACCACGAGCGGGCCGATCGCCGCGTCGGCTCCGATCTCTGCGCTGGGATCGAGCCAGGCCGAAGGGTGGAGTCCGGGTGCAATCCTTGGGCCTGGATCCATCATTCGCGTGACGCCCGCCAACGCAAATCTCGGTCGAGGAACGATGATTGCAGCATCGAGGCCATGTGCGCGCCAGTCGGCGCCGTTCCAGACGATGGCGGCGCGCGCCGAACCCGAGGCAAGGCCATCCGAATACTTTGGGTCCATCGCAAGGGCGAGATCCGCAAACGTCGCGGCGGCCGGTTCGGCCACTCCTTCGACCACGACCGTTCCATCGCCGAGCACCGTTGCGCCAAGCGCTTCGGCTATCTGGCGGACAGTGTAGCCCATCGCTCCCTCCCGGCTGGCGCCGGGACAGCTTCTAGCTGGGCAGATCGCCGATCACCACCCCGGCCGACCGCAGCGCCGCCAGGACCGCCGCGTCACGCCCGTAGATGTCGGGAACGAAACGCACTTCACCGCGAGGCGTTGTGAAGGCCGTCCGATAGACCAGATGCACCGGCACGTGCTGGTCGAGGTTAATTCGAGTCTCCCGCCCCGTGGCGAGTTTCGACTCGAACAGACCGCGCGGGTCGTCCGTCTGCCGTGCCAGAAGGGTGTAGGCAAACTCGAAGGGCCGGTGCAGGCGGATGCAGCCATGACTGAAGGCTCGGGTGTTGCGGTCGAAGAGGCTCTTCGCCGGCGTGTCGTGAAGGTAGATGTTCCAGCGGTTCGGGAACATGAACTTCACCAGACCGAGCGCATTGGAGTTCGATGGCGGTTGCTTGAGCTGGAACGGCCAGTTGCCCGCCGTAACGGCAGGCCAGTTGATCCGGCCCCGCGAGATGGCTTCTCCCTTGTAGTAGATCGTCAGATGGCCGTTCGAGTACGGATTGGCGCGAAACTGCGGAAGATATTCATTGATCGCGATCGACCGTGGAACGTGCCACGAGGGATTGACGATCATGTGCTCCATGTCGTCCGAGAACTCGGGGCTTCGCTGACCGTTCTTGTCCGCGCCCACTACCGCGCGTGTGGAAAAGGTCTCGCGTCCGTCGTCGATCACCCTGACGCGGAACTCCGCGAGATTGACCCAGATGTGGCGCTCCCCCCGATCGATGTTCAGCCACGCTTTCGCGTTCCATCGCCACAACCACTTGCCCCAGGCGGTCAACGGCCGATCGGTTGAGCTCGGAAAGCGTCTCGCCACCGACGACACCGTCGACGACGAGACCATGTTCCTCCTGAAATTGCTCGACGGCGAGCTTGATCTCCGGCTCGAACGTGCCTTTCGCCGTACGTTCAAGGTAGCCCATGGCGACGAGACGGTTCCTCAGCGCGATGACGCCGGGTCCTGTGTCGCCCAATTCATAACGACCGTCCGGATACCTCCTGACCCCATCCACCGACGGAATGGCGTCGGTCAGGCGCGCGCGCGCGCGCACAGGTGTGAGTATTCGGTTGAGGCAGGCGGCAGCGAGCGCATGACTTGGCGGCCGGCTCCTCGGAGAGCGGCTGCAGCAGGTCGGTACCGCCGCGCGGCGCGGAGGGCTGCGCTCGATCCCCGGCGGCAGCGCCGATCGATCCAGGACGCCAGACTGCACTGCATGTGCGTATTCGAGAAACAGTTCGCTCAGCTCGAACTCTACACTGAGCGCGATCCCCCTCGGTCGGACATCTTCGAGCCGGCGGATGACGTCTTCCCGAGAAAAGCTCGCCACGAGGCAGGGCGTGCATCTCCGACCCATCGAAGGCCGCGAGAAGTGCCGTGAGACGGGCGCGGTCATCATCCTGCGGATCGGTCCACACCGCCTCGTATGCGTTCTCGCGATAGAAGGCGGAGATCTCGCTGTCGCTGGACGAGGCCTGTGCAAGCCCCATTACGAATGGAGCTATCGTCTCGCCCGCGTGGATCGGGCCTGCGGCGACCATCGCGACCAAGCCGAAGACCCAGAAACGAGACATGTACGCGTTCAACAAGACGAACCCCGGTTCCAGATCAGCTTCAGTATCAAAAACGCTTTCAGTCCAGCCACGTGTTCATGACAGCTGCGTGATGTCGCCTCGCAGCCACGCTTCCCGCAAGAATGTTTCTTTTGGGTCACAGGCCGACCTTAAGCAGATTCTTTGCCGAATTTCAGTGTAGCGGCCGTCTTGATGCCTCAAGAGCCTTCCCTCGCCGCATGAAGCCATGCGATAGAAGTTTCAGGGCCGGTCAAACGGCTACTTCCAAGGCCGCGACGACAGCGGCGACAGGCAAGCGGGACGACGCGTAGAATATGCGACACAACCAGACGATGTGCGTGGGCAGACGCACCATCCTCGGGGCGTTTGCAGCGACAATGGTCACTGCGGCGCCGACCCCCAGCAAGGCATTCGGGTTCCTTCGGAAGCGGGCGACATTCGGAGGGTCCGAATGTACTCCGGCCGAACCGGCGAAAGTCTCGACACCATCTACTGGGTCGATGGCGATTACATTGGCGAGGCCGTCCGGGAGATCACGCTCTTCATGCGTGACTGGCGCAACAACAAGGCGCTGGATATCGACGCCCGGACGATCGACATCATGGCGGCGGCACACAGCCTCATGGATGTGGACGAGCCGTACATGCTGCTGTCGGGCTACCGGTCTCCCGAGACCAACGCGATGCTGCGCAGCCGCTCAAGCGGAGTCGCGCGCAACTCGCTCCACATGAAGGGACAGGCTGCCGACTTGCGCCTCAAGTCACGCTCCGTCGATCAGATGGCACGCGCCGCGGCCGCCTGCAATGCGGGTGGGGTCGGCCGCTACTCTCGGTCGGACTTCGTGCACATGGACTGCGGCGCCGTCCGAAGTTGGGGCCGCTAGACTACCGGCCACGTCTCGGCCGCGACGCCGTTGCAAACGTGCCGGCTGATCTGGCAACGCCCCGGATAACCAGCTCCGGGGTGCCACGAGATGATCCTCTATCCGGCGATCGATCTGAAAGACGGCCAATGCGTCCGCCTCCTGCGAGGAGAGATGGATGCGGCGACGGTCTTTGGCGATGATCCGGCGGCTCAGGCGCGCAGTTTCGTCGAGGCGGGATGCTCGTGGCTGCACCTCGTTGACCTGAACGGCGCCTTCGCCGGCCATTCCGTCAACCACGAGGCGGTCGAGGCGATTATTTCTGCGGTCCGAGTCCCCGTTCAACTCGGTGGCGGTATCCGCGATCTGGCCGCGGTCCGGGCCTGGCTCGACAAGGGGGTGTCGCGGGTGATCCTCGGCACGGCGGCGGTCGAGACCCCGGATTTCGTGCAGCAGGCTGCGCGGGACTTCCCCGGCCAGGTCGTCGTCGGCATCGACGCGCGAGGGGGCCGTGTCGCAACGCGCGGCTGGGCCGAGGAGACCGGTATTCAGGCCAGCGACCTTGCCCGACGGTTCGAGGATGCTGGCGTCTCGGCGATCATCTACACGGACATCGAGCGCGATGGCGCCATGGGCGGCCCGAACGTGGAGGCAACGGCCGAACTGGCCCGCACCGTCGAGGTGCCGGTCATTGCATCGGGCGGCGTTTCGTCGATCAAGGATCTCCTCGCCCTGAAGCAGACGCGCGTCATCTCGGGGGTCATTTCGGGTAGGGCGCTCTACGACGGCGTCATCGACCTTGCCGAGGCGGTCGCCGCTTTGCAGTAGATCATTCGCCGCTCGCCGACTCGACGAAGCCATGCAGAACCGTCTCGATGTTCTGCACGTACTCGGCATCATCGTCGATCGAGAGATCGTCGAACATATCGTCGACCTCCTCGTACGCGATCCAGGTCTGGCCATCACCATCCGCATAGACCAAGACCTTCAGCGGCAGTACGAGACCCGCCAAGGGATCGTCGACGATCGCCTGCGTGCCGAGCTGCGGGTTGCCGAAAATCAGCAACTGGCTCGCGCCGACGGGGGACCCGACGCTTTCCGCGCCCGCACCATGATCGACCTTGGCGAAGACCATGGCGCCCGCGGTCACGACCGAGGTCTCGAGCCGTTTCATCACCTCGTCGACGTTGCCCTCGGCGGGAACCTGCTCGATGTCGGCAAAAGCGGATGTAGCACCTGCGACTGCGGCGACGGTGACCGCGAGGATCAGATTGCGGCTCATGACGGAGGCTCCCTTTCAGCGATCAACTGCAATCTGTTTCGGGGGTTCCAGCCGGCAAGGGACGGCGCTAGAGCAAGCGCATGCTGAAGGTCCGCGTCATCCCCTGCCTCGACGTCAAGGATGGCCGCGTGGTCAAGGGCGTCAACTTCGTCGACCTGATCGACGCCGGTGACCCGGTAGAGGCGGCGCAGGCATATGACGCCGCCGGCGCGGACGAACTCTGCTTTCTCGACATTGCCGCAACGCACGAAAATCGCGGCACCATGTACGACCTTGCCACGCGGACGGCGGAGCACTGCTTCATGCCGCTGACGGTCGGCGGCGGCGTGCGCACCGCCGATGACGTGCGCGCGCTGCTTCTCGCGGGGGCCGACAAGGTAAGCTTCAACTCGGCCGCCGTGGCGGACCCCACGGTCGTTGCCCGCGCCGCGAGCAGGTTCGGAAGCCAATGCATCGTCGTCGCGATCGACGCCAAGGCCGTCGGTCCGGGGCGGTGGGAGATCTTCACCCACGGTGGCCGCAGGCCCACCGGCATCGACGCAATCGAGTTCGCTTTGGAGGTGGAGCGCAACGGCGCCGGGGAGATCCTGCTGACGTCGATGGATCGGGACGGAACGCGCTCGGGCTTCGATCTCGCCCTGACGCGCACCGTCGTCGACGCCGTCTCGATACCGGTGATCGCCTCCGGCGGTGTTGGCACCCTCGAACACCTGGTCGAAGGTGTGACCGAGGGAGGCGCCTCGGCCGTCCTCGCCGCGTCGATCTTTCACTTCGGCGAGTTCACCATCGCTCAGGCCAAGGCGCGCATGGCTGACGCTGGCATTCCGGTGAGATTGGCATGAGTGCACTGGATCGCCTCGCCGCGACGGTCTTGGCACGACGCGGCGCCAATCCGGACACCTCCTGGACGGCGCGACTGCTCGGGCGCGGCCCCGCCAAGACGGCCGAGAAGTTCGGGGAAGAGGCGGTTGAGGCGATCGTGGCGGCCGCGGCGGGTGACCGGGACGATCTCGTCGCGGAAGCGGCCGACGTCCTTTACCACCTGCTCGTCATGCTCGCCGCCAGAGATGTCTCGCTGGACGACGTGCTTGCGGAGCTCGAGCGTCGGGAGGGAACGTCCGGCATCGAGGAGAAGGCGTCGCGCTAGAGCCGGGAAGAGATGATCCCGGTGGCAATGCCGCCCTTGCGGAGCTCGCCCCAGAGCCGCTGATACTCCATCTTCGGACACTTGTTCTGGACGACAGCCACCCCTCGCGCAGCGGCCATCGCAGCCGCCTCCTCGTTCATCACGCCAATCTGCATCCATACGGTGCGGAGGTTCGGCAGGGACTGAAGAGCTGCAGAGACGATCGGCGGGACATGATCAGATCGGCGAAAGATGTCGATCATGTCCGTCTCCTCCGGCGCATCAGTCACACTCGCGACGATTGTCTCGCCGAAGAGCGTCTCGCCGGCATGGCCTGGATTTACGGGTATGACCCGGAACCCGCGGAGGCTGAGGTAGCGGCCGACGTAGTTGCTCGGGCGGACGGGATTCGGAGACACGCCGACACAGGCGATCACGCGCGTCTGGCGCAGGATGTTCCTTATCGTTTCGTCGTCGCTCACGCAGAAGAAATGCCTCACAGCCGCGCCCGGAGCAAGCGTGCGGGATTCCGCCGATCGCGCGCGGTAAGCGCCTGTAGCCTTGCAATTCGCCGACGGCACCGTCATCCGCGGACAGAAAAAGGCGCCCGATGTGTGATCGGGCGCCAGTCACGGAACGAGGGACAGTGATAGGAACCGACGGTGTTCCGAACCGCCGGTCCGTGAACATAATGTAGGACAAGGGGTGCAGGGTTGCACCCCGCTCCTCGAATTTGTGAAGTCGCCAATTACCCGAACGCGTCGCGCCAGTGCATCCGCGCCAGCTTGATGTTTTGCGCCAGATTTCGCTGCCAAATATCTCTGATCTCGAGAGAATCCAGAAGGTATAGCCGTCCGTCCAGCACGGCGAACGCGCGGGGGTCTGTCGGCGCCAGCTTACCCTGCGACAATGTGTATGCGCAGTAGCCGCCGAACCGCGGTGAGTAGCGGCGCGGATCGCGCTCGAACACCTCGCGGTTCTCACGACAGGCAAAGAGCCACGTCGCACCTCGCCACATGACACTTTCGGTCGCGCTGCCTGCAACTGCACTATGTCCAACGAAATAGGCGACAGGATCCGCGCCCCCTATGGCGATTCCCTCTTGCGTGAAAACCGACGCGGGACCCGCGGACGCAATGCCGGGCGCGGCGATGAAGGCGCTGGCGGTTGTCAGCATGATGAAGCTGCGTCGATCCAGTCAGTCTCGTGTGTCTTTGGGTCGGTCTGCAGAATGAGAGTCGCTGCGCGACGGAACCAGCCCCTGCACGCGAAGGTGATGCCGGGTGCGCCGTCAGTCAGAAGCGGACGCTCGTGGCCGCGTACAACGCCACTGCGGCCGCATTGGAAACGTTGAGCGACCCGAACTGCCCGCGAGACGGAATTCTGACGAGTGTGTCGCAAAGTGTCCGCGTCCGGTCGCGGAGGCCCGCACCCTCCGCTCCGAGTACGAGCGCGAGGGGGCCGCTTGGAAGACCCGTGGAAAGCGATTGCGCGGCCTCTCCATCGAGGCCCGCCAGAAAATACCCTTCCGCGCGCAGCCGCTCCATGGCGTTGCCAAGGTTCGGCACACGCAGATAGGGCTGACGCTCGAGCGCGCCGGAAGCCGCCTTGGCCAATGCACCCGTCTCCGGGGCGCTATGGCGATGCGGCGCGACCACAGCGCACGCGCCGAAGACCTCGGCGGTGCGCAGGATTGCCCCGACATTGTGGGGGTCGCTCACACGGTCGAGCAGCACCGCGATCGGCGCCTCGCCCGCCCTCGCCGCACAGACATCGACAAGAGGACCCCAGTCGAGCGGTCGGACTTCGAGCGCCGCGCCCTGATGGACGGACGACGGGTCGAGCGGCACGGGAAAGCGCCTCGCGTCCGCGATCTCCGGCTCGGGGCCGCAAGAGATCGCATCGCCGAGACGGTCCGCCGCGTTGCGGGTCACGACCAGCCGCAACTTCTCTCGCCGAGGATTCCGCAGCGCCTCGCCCACGGCATGGATCCCGAAGAGCCAGAGCGTTTCGAGCGCGGCGTCCCGCTGCGCACGCTCCTTCCGGACCACCCATTTCGGCTTGTCGGCCACCACCGCCCCCGTAATTTCGCACGGCACATTCTGCCGTGCGGCGCCGCGTTGCAAGCCGAAGGGAGATTGGCCTTGACCCGTTTCGGACCCGCCGGTATGCCCGCCTCCGCCGGCCCGATAGGCCTGCGCAGGGCGACGTGCTGCAAGGTGCGGCAGCGGACTGTAACTCCGCCGGGGAGACCCACGCCTGGTTCGATTCCAGGGTCGCCCACCACTTCCTCCCAGGATCAAGAGACGCTAGAGGGCCGCTGTCCGGGCCGCACGAGCGTTCAGACCCAGTAGGGCACGGCGCCGTAGTGGGTGAACGTCGCCTCTTCCCAAGCACGATCGCGTTGCCAATCCTCGGCGCGGGGCGGCGCGCCCTCCAGCTTCTCCTTGGTGATGTCGGTCGTGAATCCGTTGCGGGACGTGTCGTATTGAAGCGCGCTCCACGGGATCGGGTGATGTCCCTCTCCCATGCCGAGGAAACCACCGAAGCCCATCACGGCGTATGCGATCTTTCCTAAGACCTTGTCGATCATCAGGTGGTCGATGTGACCGACATGCGCGCCATCTGATCCATAGACCTCTGTCCCGTTGACGTCCGCCGACGAAACAATCGAGCTGTCACCAGCAGTCATCTCTTCCTCCATCCGAAGTTCGCGCGTTCCCGTTGCTGCTCAACGGGCCGCATCCGCCCGTCGTTCCGCTTCATCTGGCCCGCGAATTGGAGGCAGGCGCCGAATTGTCGAGCCGCGTCCAAGCGATGGGTGCCCCGTCGCGCTCCCGTTCGGCGGCGCGCCATTGCCTTACGCTTCGGCATCGTCAGACTGACGACCTGTGCCACATGGGCGAGCGGAAGGAGGCCTCCCGCTACGCGCACCACGTCAAAAGGAGATGGCCATGGGACTTCTGCAAGGTTTCTTCGGAGCGATTGGGAACTGGACATGGGGGTGGTCGCTCATCCCATTCCTCGTCGTTCTGGGATGTTTCTTCACGATCGCCACCGGTTTCATCCAGTTCCGATGGTTCGGGCGAATGTGGGGGGTCCTCAAGGGTCACCAGGCCGGCGCCGAGGGGCACGTCAGCTCGCGCGAGGCGCTGCTCGTCTCGGTGGGCGGCCGCGTCGGCGGCGGCAACATCGCGGGGGTCGCGGTGGCGATCACGCTGGGCGGTCCGGGTGCCGTGTTCTGGATGTGGGCGATCGCACTCGTCGGCATGTGCACCAGCCTCGTAGAGTGCTCGCTGGCCCAACTCTACAAGCGCAACGACGTGGAAGGCACGTATCGCGGCGGACCGGCGCAATACATCATCCACGGCCTCGGAGGGCACTTCCGCTGGCTCGCCGTGATCTACGCGATCTGCCTGATCGCGGCCTTCGCGCTCGGCTTCAACGCCTTCCAGGGAAACACCGTCGCCGGGGCGATGCAGGACAGCTTCGGGATCGAGCGATTGTGGACGGGGATCGCGCTGGCGGCGCTGACGGGCCTCATCGTCTACGGCGGCATCAAGCGGATCGCCAAGGTCGCGGACATCGTTGTCCCGATCATGGCGATCGGCTACATCGCGCTCGCGCTCATCGTGATCCTGATCAACATCTTCGAGCTTCCGGGCGTCATCTGGACGATCCTCACCAGCGCCTTCGGCTTCAACGAGGCCGTCGCGGGCGGCATCGGCGCGGCCATCGCGAACGGGGTGCGGCGCGGGCTGTTCTCCAACGAGGCCGGGCTCGGCTCGGCCCCGAACGTCGCCGCCGTGGCCTACGTGCACCACCCGGTCAGCCAGGGCATCGTGCAGTCGCTCTCGGTCTTCATCGACACGATGATCATCTGCTCGGCAACGGCCTTCATGATCCTGCTTGGCGACGTCTACGCGCCGGGGGCCGAGATCGACGGCGTCGTCCTGACGCAACAGTCGCTCGTCGGGCATTTGGGTGGACTGGGCCCAGTACTTCCTGTCGATGGCGATCCTGCTCTTCGCGTTCTCGTCGATCATCTACAACTACTACCTCGGCGAGAACGCCTTGAGCGTGTTCACCAGCAGCGAGGGGGCGTTCCACACGCTCCGCATCGCGATCGTCGGGCTTGTGTTCCTTGGCTGCGTCGCCCCGGGTGCGACGGCGGTGTTCTTCTTCTCGGACCCGATGATGGGCGTCCTGGCGATCGTCAACCTGCTCGCCATCGCGATGCTGTTCCCGGTCGCGCTAAGGCTGATCCGCGACTACCGGGCGCAGTTGAATGCGGGGATCGAGCATCCTGTGCTCGACGTTGCGGAGTGGAGCGACCTCGACATCGACCCGACGCCTGGTCCGACGTCGGAGCGCCAGCACGGGCACCCGCCGACGCGCGGCCAGCGCCGGCATGACGCCAGCGGGGGGAACCCAGGGGGGATCCTTCGGGGTTCCCGCCCGTTTCGTCAGATCATCGGTTCAGGGTCGAGCGTCGTCGCCCAGAGCTCGGCATCGGCACGGTCCATCAGCCGCACCGTCATCTGGCCGCTGTCTCCGTCGATCTCGACCAGGCCGAAGAACTGCAGGCCGGCGGACGGGGGAAGGTTCACCTCCCCCTCCGCGGGCGGCTTCGCGAAGCGGACCTCCGGCCCGAAAGTCATGTCGAGCGCATTGGGTCCGAAGCTGCCGGCGTGGAGCGGTCCGGAGACGAATTCCCAGAATTGGTCGAAGTCCTGGAACGACGCGCGCTCGGGGCTGTAGTGATGCGCCGCGGTGTAGTGCACGTCGGCCGTCAGCCATTCGGTGTTCTTGACGCCCGCGGACTTGATGAACCTCAGGATGTCGGCGATGTCGTGCTCCCGCCCCTTCGCCGGCCGTCGTTACGGTTGGCGATGGCCTCGAACCTCGCGTCGCCGTCGGCGACAACGAGGCTGATCGGCATGTCCGACGCGATCACCTTCCACGTCGCGCGACTGTTGGCGAGACCACGCTTCAGCCACGCGATCTGCTGCGCCCCAAGGATCGTCGTCGCGTCCGACGCCTCTTCCTGCACGTTCTCGCTGTTCGGCCCTCGGTACGACCGGAGGTCGATGAAGAACACGTCGAGATGCGGACCATAGGCGATCCTGCGGTAGACCCGGCCCAGCTCCTCGGGGACATAACGGATCGGCGTCATCTCGTGAAACGCCCGACCCGCCCGAGCCGACAGCAGGTCGACCGACTTGACGCTGTAGCGATCGTCAGAGATCAGGTTCTTCGATGCCGACCAGTTGTTGACCACCTCGTGGTCATGCCACTGGAAGAAGGGTGCACCACGGCATTCATGGCCTGCCCCGCCGTGTCGCCGGACCAGACGAACCGGATGCTCCGGCGGTCGGCCGGCGCCGTGCGAAAGCGGCCGACGAGCGGCTCGCTGACGTCGTCGAGGTCCTGCGCGGTGAAGCGGTAGAAGACGACCTGCCCGGACGGCAGGTCGGCGAGCAGGCGCTTCACCGCGAAATCTCCATCTGGCAGCGCATCCACGGAGTGGATCGTTCGCGCATCGGCAAAGCTTTCGGCAGTCGCGATCTCGGTACGGATCCGGCCGGACGGTCGGTGCGGGTTCAGATCATCGCCGAGGTGGTATCGACATCGCCCGACTGTACGCCGTGCGTGAAAATCGGCGCCGTCTGCGCACGCAGGGTCGCGGGCGCGGCGAGCATCGTCGCGGGGGCGGCGGCGCCTTTCAGCACCGAGCGGCGCGAGCGCTGGATGCGGATCATGGGGTTCTCCCTGAGGTGGGAATGCCCGCAGGCTTGCCCCGCTCAGGTGACGCCAGAGTGACACTTGAGGCGCCTCGCCCCTTCGCCTAGCGTCCGCGCCGACAAGGGGAGGTGAGACATGACAGACGAGGCCCAAGGTCCCAGCTACGGTTTCGACACGCTGCAGGTCCATGCCGGCTCGCGGCCCGATCCGGCGACCGGCGCGCGGCAGACGCCGATCTACCAGACCACCGCGTACGTGTTTCGCGACGCCGAGCATGCCGCCGCCCTGTTCAATCTCCAGGAGGTCGGGTTCATCTACTCGCGCCTCACCAACCCGACCGTGGCGGTGCTGCAGGAGCGGATCGCGACGCTCGAGGGCGGCGCGGGCGCGGTCTGCTGCTCGTCCGGTCACGCGGCGCAGATCCTCGCGCTCTTTCCGCTGATGGCGCCCGGGTGCAACGTCGTCGTCTCGACGCGGCTCTACGGGGGAACGGTGACGCAGATGAGCCAGACCATCAGGCGGTTCGGCTGGTCCGCCAAGTTCGTCGATACCGACGACCTCGACTCCGTACGCGCTGCGATCGACGACGACACCCGCGCGCTGTTCTGCGAGTTGATCGCCAATCCCGGCGGTTACATCTCCGACATCCCGGCGCTCGCCGCGATCGCCGACGAGGCCGGCCTGCCGCTGATCGTCGACAACACCTCGGCGACGCCGTACCTCTGCCGCCCCATCGAGCTCGGCGCGACCCTCGTCGTGCACTCGACCACCAAGTACCTGACCGGCAACGGCACTGTCACCGGCGGGGCCATCGTCGACTCAGGCACCTTCGACTGGAGCGCCTCTGGCAAGTTCCCGTCGCTGTCGGAGCCGGAGCCCGCATATCACGGGCTGAAGTTCCACGAAACGTTCGGCCCCCTCGCCTTCACCTTCAACGGGATTGCCGTGGGCCTTCGTGACCTCGGGATGACGATGAACCCGCAAGCCGCGCACTACACCCTTCTCGGGATCGAGACGCTGAGCCTGCGCATGGCAAAGCACTGCGAGAACGCGGTGAAGGTGGCGAGTTGGCTCGAGCACGATCCGCGGATCGACCACGTCACCTACGCAGGCCTCGAGTTCGAGTCCGTACCACCACCGCATGGCCACCGTCTGCCCCAAGGGCGCAAGCTCGATCTTCACCTTCGCCGTCAAGGGCGGCTACGACGCCTGCGTGAAGCTGATCGATGCCGTCGAGATCTTCAGTCATGTCGCCAACCTCGGCGACACGCGATCTCTGATCATCCACTCCGCTTCGACGACGCACCGGCAATTGTCGGAGGAGCAGCAGCGCGCGGCGGGTGCCGACCCCAATGTCGTGCGTCTTTCGATCGGGATCGAGGATGCCGACGACCTGATCGCAGATCTCGATCAGGCCCTGGCGAAGGCGGTGGCCTGAGGTTCAGTCGGCGATCGCGAACACAACGCTGACCGAGGCGGTCAACTCCAGCTCGCCGCGTGCCACTGGCACCGAATTTGCCGCCATCCGTTGCGACGCCATCTCCATCGGGCGCGGCTGGGACCCGCCGCGCGCGTCGATCGACTGGACATCGCCCAGGGTCACGCCTGCTTCCGTGGCGAGGAGTTCCGCCTTCCGCCGCGCATCGGCAACCGCCTGCCGCAGTGCATCGTCGCGCAGCGGCCCAGGCTCGGACACACCAAAGCTCAGGCCCTCGAACGTGTTCGCGCCGTCGTCCGCCACGGCATCTAGGATGTCGCCCAGCCGGTCGAGCTCACGGGCCCTGACCGAAAGGATGTTGCGAGCGGTGTAGCCGGTGACCTGCGGCGTGCCGTTCGCGCGATCAGCATACCGGGGGCCCAGCTCGAGCGTCGAAGTCTGGAGATCCCGCTCCTCGACGCCTTCGTCGCGAAGGCGCGCGATCACGCTGCCCATCGCCGCGCTGTTCGCCGCCAGCGCCTCGGCCGCTGTCCCCGCATCTGTCGTCACGCCGACCCGGACCTGCGCAATGTCTGGTACAGCAGACGCCGCACCTTCCCCAGAAACCGTGATGCTTCTTTCTTGCGCCGAGATGGGGGCGGCAAGGGTCAAGCCTAAGGCAAGAGCCGCGAGCACTGCGCGCATGTTTCACCTCCTTGAATGTCCCGCCAAGAGGTGCGGCGCCCGCGTCCGCTGCGCAAGGGCAGACTTACCCGTCAGGGTATGTTTCGCCGACAAGCTGCCGTAGTCTGCGTAGAGGGGAATCAGGCGCGCGCGAGCGCGCACCGGTTTTGTACCAGACGGGTAAGATGACATCAGACGTAGCGCTCGAGCTTGATCATCACGGTGTCCGTCTGCTTCTTCGCAACGAAGCGGGCGATGTCGAGGTCGGCAGTGTCCGCCTCGACGATCCGGACTTTGACGCACGATTGACGCGTCTGCGGTCCGAGATCGGTGAAGACATTCCGATCGAGGCGGCGGTGCTGGTCCCGGCTGCCCTGGTATTGTTCGTCGACGTCGATGGCCTCGATGACGACGAGGTCCAGGCGCGCATCGACAAGGAAAAGCCGAGCGATGTCGAAGATCTCGTCGTAGGCCGGTCGAAGTGTGTCGCGGCCGCGGTGGAGCGCGCGACCCTGGACGAGGCGCGGGACTTCGCGATCCTGCACGGCTTCGAGCCCGTCGCCTACGCCGCGCGTCGTCCAGGTGACAACGCCGAGGTGACGTTCTCGCTCGCGCCCGGACCGACGCCCGGATTCCGCAGCCACCGTGCGGCTGAGCGTGTCATCCCCACCGCGGATGACGGACACCTGACGCCTCTGCAGGGAGCCGCTGAGCCTGTGGCTCCCACGGTCGCGCCGGAGACGGCGCCCACCCCCACGAGCGCGCCCTCGGCGCTGGCGCCGGCGAACGACGCCGAAGCGCTGACGGTCTTTGGCGCGCGTGACCGTCGTCGTGAGCGAAGGAGCGTTGCGCCTCTTTACGCTGCAGCCTTTGCCGCTGCGGCATTCGTCCTGCTCGCCGCCTTCCTCGTCGGAGGTGGCGACGAAGATCTCGCCGTCGTCGGTCTCGACGATGGCACGGTCGAAGTGCTGGACCCGGTCGCCGAAACCGCACCGGGCGACGCGGTCGAGGCGACCGCCGCCGATTTATTACCCACCGAAGAGCCGACGGAGTTGGCGGGCGAAGACGAAGCGTCGGAGCCCGGCGGTACAATACAGGGCGAGGCCGCGCCGTCAGTCGGCGATGCGGCCATGGCCTCCGATAATCCGCCCTCGGAGGTATTGTCTCCCGTCGACGACCTGCCCGCGCCCGTCGCGACCAGCGCAGCGGGTGCGCCTTCCGCTCTCGTGCCGCCGGAAGCACCGCGCCTGGCCGTGTCGGAGCGGACGCCGCCGCCACCGCCGGGCAGCCTCTTCGACATGGACGAGAACGGGCTCGTCAGACCCAGCGAAGATGGCGCACCGACTCCCCGGGGTGTGCTGGTCTACGCTGGCCCACCCTCCGTACTGCCGCCGGATCGGCCTGGCACGCCCGAGGAGGTCGAGGCGCCGGACCTCGTCGACCCGCAGGTCGCCGAGACCGAGGACGACGCCGCACTCACCACCCGTTCGTCTGAGCCGGATTCCGCGGCACCCGAGGTGGCCGCGATACGACCGCAACTCAGGAGCGAGGATGCGCCGCCGCCGCCCGCAATCGTCGTCGCGGAGGCGACGGAAGATACCCTGCGACCGCGCAGCCGGCCGGCACGGCCGACAACGGTGCAGCAAGCATCGGCTTCTTCCGACTTCGACGCGCTCGCCGATCGCGCGCGCACGCAGTCAGAGGCCGCAACCGCGGCGATAACCGCACCGCGCGCGGCGGAACCGCCTCCGCCGGAGCCGGTGGGGCGCATGAACGTCGCCGTGAACCCGACACTGCCGACCCGTACCTCCGTCGCCAAGCAGGCGACGCTGGCGAATGCGATCCGCCTCGACCAGCTGAACCTGATCGGCGTCTACGGCTCCCCCTCCGATCGGCGTGCGCTGATCCGCCTGCCGTCGGGGCGCTACCTCAAGGTGAAGGTGGGGGATCGGGTGGATGGCGGCAGGATCGCCGCCATCCAGGCCAGCAGGCTGCAATACGTGAAGGGTGGCCGAAGCTACGACCTGACCCTGCCGAACGGCTAGGCGGCGTCGTCCTTCAGCACGCCCCGGGCAATCTGGTCGGCCTCGATCGACTCGAAGAGCGCCTTGAAGTTGCCTTCGCCAAAGCCGTCGTCGCCCTTGCGCTGGATGAACTCGAAGAAGATCGGGCCGATCACGGTCTTCGAGAAGATCTGCAGAAGGATACTCGTCTCGCCGCCGTCGACCACGCCCTCGCCGTCGATCAGTATGCCGTGCTTCTTCATCCGGTCGATCGGCTCCTCGTGGCCGACGACGCGCTCGTGGCTGAGCTCGTAATACGCCTCGGGCGGCGCCGGCATGAACTTCAGCCCGCGCTCGGCGATCGCGTCGGTCGCCTCGTAGATGTCCTTGGCGCCCACGGCGATGTGCTGGATGCCCTCGCCATTGTACCGCTTGAGGTACTCGACGATCTGCCCCTTCTCCGACCGATCCTCGTTGATCGGAATCCGGATACGTCCGCACGGGGAGGTCAGGGCACGGCTGTGCAGGCCGGTAAACTTGCCCTCGATGTCGAAAAACCGGATCTCTTTGAAGTTGAAGATGCGGCCATAGAAGTCGAACCACACGTCCATGTTGCCCTGGTGGACGTTGTGCGTGAGGTGATCGAGGTAGTAGAAGCCGACACCCTCGGGATGCGCCTTGGCGACCCAGTCGAACTCAGCGTTATAGGCAGAGGTCTCGTAATAGTCCTCGATGAAGTAGATCAGGCTACCGCCGATCCCGACGATCGCGGGTACATCCATCGTCTTGCCGGGGCCGGTATACTCTTCTGCGCCTTGCGAGACGGCGTGCTTCAGAGCGTGGCCGGCATCGACGACGCGCCACGCCATGGACGGCGCGCAGGGTCCGTGTTCGTCGACGAAGGCCTTGGCGTGGCTGCCAGGCTCATCGTTCAGGACGTAGGTGATGTCGCCTTGCTGCCAGATCTCGATCGCCTTCGTCCGGTGCGTGGCGACGAGGCTGTACCCCATGCGCGCGAACAGTTCGCGCAGCTTCTCCGGCTCGGGGTGTGCGAACTCCACGAATTCGAAGCCATCGGTCCCGGCGGGATTCTCCCCCGTGATCTCGGCTTTCGGTGCGTCGTGCGGGAATGGACCCATGAAACCCTCCATAGCAATCCTTGAGGCTTAAGATAATGACGACGCCTTGTCGTGTCCGCGCAAATACCGTCCTATTTTGGCCGTTCTGCGCGGGCATCTTGCGTCACACCAGCCAGTCGTGCGAAATGGCCGCATGAATGATGAGGTCGATGCGCGCCTGCTCGCGATCCTGCAGAAGGACGCTCACGTGACCGCCGAAGCGCTGGGCGCGGCGCTCAACCTTTCAGCGAGCCAGGCGGGTCGGCGCCGGCAGCGCCTGGAGGCCGAAGGCGTCATCCGCGCCTACGTGGCCAGGCTCGACCCTGCGGCGCTCGGTCTGACGGTTCAGGCCTTCATCCAGGTCCAGATGGCCAGTCAGACACCAGACGCGGCGCGTGCCTTCGCCCGCCTCATCGAGAGCCGGCCCGAGATCATCGCCGCATGGACACTCACGGGTGAGGCAGACTACCTTCTGCGCGTCTACTGCGAAGATCTCGCCGCGCTGAACCGACTCGTCCACCATGTCCTCTTGCCCGATCCCGCTGTTGCCCGGGTACAGAGCCAGATCGTCATGGACCGGCTGAAAGAGGACGCCCCGCTGCCCACCTGAGGGAGACCGAATGGAAGGATTCCTGTTCCAGGCCACGATCTATCTGGGCGCCGCGGTGATCGCGGTTCCATTGGCGAGCCGTGCCGGGCTGGGATCCGTCCTGGGTTATCTGCTCGCCGGGATATTCATCGGACCAATCACCGGCCTCGTCGGGGCGGAGACGGAGGACCTGCAGCACTTCGCCGAGTTCGGCGTCGTGCTGATGCTGTTCCTGATCGGACTGGAGCTGGAGCCCCGCGCGCTCTGGAACATGCGCGACAAGCTCATCGGGCTCGGCGGGCTTCAGGTCGTGGCGACGCTCTGCGCCGTCACGGCCGGGGCCAGCGCGCTTGGCCTGTCATGGGAGACCGCGATCGCTCTCGGCATGGTCCTGTCGCTGTCCTCCACGGCGATCGTCCTTCAGACGCTGACCGAAAAGGGCCTGATGCAGACCCAGGGCGGGCGCTCGTCCTTTTCGGTGCTGCTGACGCAGGACATTGCGGTCATCCCGATGCTCGCGCTGATGCCGCTCCTGGCCCCGCTCTACATGCGCGAGGCGACGGGGCCGGGGCACGGAGACGCAGCGACCGACGGCGCGGTTGAGGGCGCCCCGGCGGCGGCCGAAGCCGCGGAAGCTGCGATGTCGCTGATCCAGAGCCTGCCCGCGTGGGGTGCGACCCTTGCCACCCTCGCCGCCGTGGTGCTGATCATCCTCTTCGGGATCTTCGCGATCCGCCCGCTGTTTCACTTCGTCCACAAGGCGCGACTGCCCGAACTGAACACGGCGCTCGCGCTGCTGATCGTGGTCGGGATCGCCTGCCTCATGCTGCTGGTCGGCCTCTCTCCTGCGCTCGGCACTTTCCTTGCCGGCGTGGTGCTCGCCAACTCCGAGTTCCGCCACCAGCTCGAGAGCGACATCGAGCCATTCAAGGGGCTGCTGCTCGGGCTCTTCTTCATCACTGTCGGTGCGGGCATCAACTTCGATGTCTTCTTCGACGCGCCGGCCCGGATCCTCGGTCTGACGCTGGCGCTGATGGCCATCAAGGGGGCGATCCTCTACGCCCTCGCCCGGATCTTCGGGCTGCATCGCCGCGATCGCTGGCTTTTCACCCTGGGTCTCGCGCAGGCCGGCGAGTTCGGCTTCGTCCTGACCAGCTTCGCCCTGCAGCTCTCGGTCCTGACGACCGCCACGAGCCAGACGGTTCTCCTCGTGATCGCATTCTCGATGCTCCTGACGCCGCTCTTCTTCATCGCGTTCGAGAAGCTGGCCGCCCGCGTGACGGAGGATGCGCAACCACTCGACGACGACGAGATCGACGAGCAGCAGCCGATCATCATCGCGGGCATCGGCCGGTTCGGACAGGTCGTGAACCGGATGCTCGAGCTCTCGGGATTTCGGACCGTCATGCTGGACCACGATCTCGAGACGATCCGCACGATGCGCCGATTCGGCTTCAAGGGCTTCTACGGCGACCCGACGCGCCCGGAACTCCTGAATGCCGCGGGACTGAAGGAGGCAAAGGTCCTGGTCGTGGCTCTCGACGATCGCGATGCCGCGGTCCGACTGGTGCGCTACGCCAGGTCGGAGCGGCCGGACCTGCACATCGTCGCCCGCGCCCGCGACCGCGTGCATGTCTACGAACTCTACGCCGCCGGCGCCAACGACATCGTCCGGGAGATCTTCGACAGCTCGCTCCGCGCCGGCCGCTACGTGCTCGAGCAGATGGGCCTCAGCGACTACGAGGCGGCGCAGACCGAGCGGACGTTCTTCCGGATGGACCGCCGCGCGGTACGCGAACTCGCGGCGCTCTGGCAGCCCGGCGTCCCGGTTTCGGAGAACGAGGAATACGTGGCGAGGGCGCGAGAGCTCAACAAGGACCTCGAGACGGCGCTGGTCACGCAGCTCGACGACCATCTGGACCTCGATGATCTCGACATGCCTCCCGACCGCCAACGGTCTCGCGCCGCCGGTGAGTAGCTCACAGAAAAAAAGGCCGCCAGAAGGGCGGCCTTGTCATTCGATCGCGAAAGATATCAAGCAGCGGCGGCTCGAGCCGTAAGGACGGTGTCGACCTCGCGCTGCGCATCGCCCTCGCCATGGCCTTGCACGGCGGCGATCTCGCGCGTCAGCCGCTCGAGCGCGGCCTCGTACAACTGACGCTCCGAATAGCTCTGCTCGCGCTGGTCGTCGGCCCGGTGCAAGTCGCGAACGACCTCGGCGATCGCGATGAGATCGCCCGAATTGATCTTCTGTTCGTACTCCTGCGCCCGACGCGACCACATCGCCTTCTTCACGCGCGCCTTGCTCTTCAGCGTCGCCATCGCCTTCGAGACGACGTCCGGCGAACTCAAAGAGCGCATGCCAACCTCGGTCGCCTTGTGCGTCGGGACGCGGAGGGTCATCTTGTCCTTCTCGAAGGAAATCACGAAGAGTTCGAGCTTCAGCCCGGCAATCTCCTGCTCTTCGATCGACACGATCTGGCCCACTCCATGGGCCGGGTACACGACGTAATCGTTAGGGCGGAAATCGGAGTTGCTGTTCTTTGTCATCCAGGCGTCATCCTCTTGAGCGAACCCGGGGATCAGCGACAGAAATAGCGGCGGGTGCAATCGCCTGCGCCCGTCGCCGGAAATCCGTCGCGCTTCGGTCGATCTCGGCTAGATCGGCCTAGGCACCCCCCATGGGTCCCAATCTAAGACAATCATATAGCAGATTTTGAAGACGACGCCAACTGCGCCGCAGCGTTGCGGCGATAAATTCTTCGGGCGACGTGAATCAGGCTTACGCTCGTCCGATGTTCGACGCAACGCTTCGATCAGCCGCCCTCGCCCGGCGCCTCGGAGAAAAGCTCCATCTTGCCGGGCTTCCCGTCCATCTCTTCGGCGTTCGGCAGAGGGTCCTTCTTGGTCACGATGACCGGCCAGAGTTCGGAGTACTTTCGGTTGAACTCGACCCAGGACTCCGTTCCCGGTTCGGTGTCCGGGCGGATCGCGTCGGCGGGGCATTCGGGCTCGCAGACACCGCAATCGATGCATTCGTCGGGGTGGATCACCAGCATGTTCTCCCCCTCGTAGAAACAGTCCACGGGGCACACCTCGACGCAGTCGGTGTACTTGCAGGCGATGCATGCGTCGGTGACGACGTAGGTCATTGAGGATCCCTCTCGCGATGCCCTCCGACTAAGGTAGGCGGTGGCGTCATTCAAGCGGCCCGCGCTTGTGTTCTATTGCCTCGCGGCGCTCATTGCGGCCGGGGCGTCCGCCGCGGGGCGCGGGCTCGGGCGAAAGGTCGGAATAAAGCGTCCGCGCCTCGCTTGCCGGCCCTCGCCGCTCCCCAAGCGCTTCGACCTTCACGATCCGTATGGCACGTCCCTGCGGGAAGGTCAGGACATCGCCCGCGGCAACCGCGCGCGCGGGCTTGGTCACCCGCTCCCCGTTGATGCGCACGCCACCGGACTGAACCAGTCTGGTCGCGAGGCTGCGAGACTTGAAGAACCGGGCAACCCATAGCCAGCGGTCGACCCGGCTCGTCTCCTCGCGCTCCGTCAGGACTTGTCCTTCAGCCCCATCAACGCAGCGGCGAACGGGTTGTCGGGGTCGATCCGGTCGGATTTCCGGGGCGGACGCGCCTCGTAGTTGCGGGGCGTCGCCTCCTCGCGGGGCTTGCGCTTGCCCTTCGGCGGCTTCTTCTGCCGCGCCGCCTGATCGTCGCCCGCACGGTTCCCGCGCTGCGGACGGCGCTGGCCGCCCTCCCTGCGCCGGCCGCCCCAGGCGAAAGTGTAGAAGACTTCGGTCTCGGCCGCAGGCTCCGGCGACGGTTCCGCCGAGCCCGCATGCGACCCATCGTCTCCCCCCACCGGCTCGTCCGATGCAGCGGGCGCGGCCTCCTCCGACACGCTTGGCGCGGGCGCACCTCCCGTATCTTCGGGCTCCGCAGCGGCGGGGGGAGCGGCAGCATCCTCCGCCTCGTCCGGCTCCGCAGCGGCGGAGGGAGCGGCAGCATCCGACATCTCGCCGGCCGGCGCGGGGTCGGGGTCCGTCTGCGACGGAGCAGCCTCATCCGCCTCGGCCGTACCTTCGGCTTCCGCCGCAGGCTGCTGGCGCACCTGCTTGGGGCGCTCTCCACGCTCGGCACGATATCCCAGGCCCTGCATCAGGCCGGCGAACTGCTCCAGCGTCATGCCGGTGATCGACAGCATGTCGGGCGTCGCCTCGAACCCGCCGCGGGTGTCCTTCGAACGCAGCATGTCGGCGAGCCGCTCCAGCATGTCGATGCGGATGGCCCGTGCACCGGCGGCACGATAGCCGGCCATCTCGTGATATCCCTCAGGCGCGCCTTCCGCGGTCGGGACGGTGACGAGACCCGGCGGCGGACTCTCGGGGAACTCGTCGAGGTTGTTCGCCAACGACCACAGTACCAGCCTGAGCCGCGTCGGCGCTGGCTTCAGCAGAGCCGGCAGGAAGATGGTGAACTGCCCGAAGCGGATGCCGTGCTTGCGCAGGGCACCGCGCGCCTCCTGGTCAAGCTCCTTGACCTCCACCGCGACCTGGTCCCGCGGAAGCACGCCCATCGCCTCGACAAGGCGGAACGCGAACCCCCGCGCGAGGCCGGTGACGCTCTCGTCGCGTTGCAGCGCGACCAAAGGCTCGAACAGTGTCGCGACCTTGCGGTCGATGAAGTGCTGCAGGCGACGCTGCACCTTTTGTGCGACGTCCGGCCCTGCCTCGTCGTCGACGAAGGCCACGACCTGCGGCTTCAGCGGCTCCGGCCCAACCACGAGCTTGCCGATGGCGCTCGACCCCCACATCAGACCGCCCTGCTCGGTGAAGTCGAGCTCGGTATCGGGAGAGTTGTAGAGACGATCCGCGCGAAGATGCATTTCGGGCTTCAGCGCCTGCAGGCTCGCCTGTCGCACCGTCTTGGCCTCTTCCGGGGTGGCGCTGGCGTCCTGGCTGAACCTGAACCCCTCGAGGCGTCCCACCGGGTGACCCTCGACCGTCACCTCGCCCTTGTCGTTCAATTCGGCCACCAGAGCCTCCTTCTGCTTCAGCCGCCTCAACAGGACGCTCGTCCTCCGGTCGACGAAGCGCTGCGTCAATGCCCCATGCAGTGCATCGGACAGGCGGTCTTCTACTGCGCGGGTCTCCTCCCGCCAACGCATTTCGTCTTCGACCCAGCCCTTTCGCTGCGCCACGTACGTCCAGGTGCGGATGTACGCCAGCCGCTTCGACAACGTGTCGAGGTCGCCCTCGGTTCGATCGATGCGCTGAACCTGACTGGCCAGCCACTCGTCCGGGACCCGCCCGCGCTGGTGCAGGAAGCCGAAGATCCGCGCCAGAAGGTCCGCGTGCTCCGCCGAACTGATTCCCCGAAAGTCGGGGATCCGGCAGACATCCCACAAAAGCTGCACCGAAGCCGGGTCCGACGCGCGTGCGCGCGGCTCGGCCATCTCCGCCAGCGCCTTGACGGCACCAAGATCGTCGGCCTCTCGCGCCCGACCAAGCCAAGGCTCGTCGGTGGGCGCTTCCAGCGACGCGATCAGACGATCGACGCTGCCGTAGTCGAGGGCGGCGTTCCGCCAGTGCAGTCGCCGCACCGGACGAAAGGCATGATTCGTGATCGCCGCCACGGTATCGTCGTCGAGCGGCGGCGCCTCTCCGGTGACGCCGAACGTGCCGTCGGTCATGTAGCGCCCCGCCCGCCCCGCGATCTGCGCCAGCTCGTTCGGCGCGAGCGGCCGCATCCGCCGCCCGTCGAACTTCACCGTCGACGAGAACGCGACATGGTCGATGTCGAGGTTCAGCCCCATGCCGATCGCGTCAGTCGCCACCAGGTAGTCGACGTCGCCGTTCTGGTACATCGCGACCTGGGCGTTCCGCGTCCGCGGGCTGAGGGCCCCCATCACCACGGCTGCCCCGCCCTTCTGCCGGCGGATCAGTTCGGCGATGGCATAGACGTTCTCGACCGAGAAACCGACGATGGCGCTACGCGGCCGCATCCGGCTGAGCTTGCGGCTGCCGGCGTAAGTCAGGGTCGAGAACCTCTCCCTCCGGTGGAAGCTGGCCCCGGGCACCAGGGCCGAGATCGCCCCACGCATGGTGTCGGACCCCAGAAGCAATGTCTCGTGCAGTCCGCGCGCCCGCAGCAGGCGGTCGGTGAAGACATGCCCCCGCTCGGGGTCGGCGCAGAGCTGTATCTCGTCGACCGCCACGAAATCGGCACCAAGGCCCTCGGGCATCGCCTCGACCGTGCAGACCCACCATTGGGTCCGCGGCGGCACGATCCGCTCTTCCCCGGTGACGAGCGCAACGACCGACGGCCCTCGCAGCGCGACGATCCGGTCGTAGACCTCCCGCGCGAGCAGCCGCAGCGGCAGACCGATGATCCCGGTCCGGTGCGCCAGCATCCGTTCGATCGCATAGTGGGTCTTGCCGGTGTTGGTCGGGCCGAGGACGGCGGTGACACGCCCAGCCATGGCGGAGCCTTTTCGCGAGATCTTCTAGAGTGTCTGGCCCATCGTCTCGCGCTCGAGCCGCTGCAGCGTATCTTCGAGGTCGGGCCGGTTCGGCGAAAGATCCTCGACCGCGCGCCACGCGGCCAGCGCCGCGTCCTCGCGACCGAGCTGTTCCATGATGATGCCCAGCCCCGACCACGCGCCGAAATGCCGCGGGTTCAACGCCAGCGCATGCCGGATGTCGCTGAGCGACTGTCCGATGCGTTCAAGCTGAAAGTAGGCGGTCGCGCGGGCATTCCATCCTTCGGCAAAGTCGGGCGCGTGATCGATGAGTGCCGAGAAATGCTCGACCGCAAGGACCCAATCCTCGGCCTCCATCGCCTCCCGGCCGCGCTCCAGCAGCAGGTCCATCGACGCCGAGCCCGACTTCGACCATTCGTCGATGATCTTGACCTCGATCGCGCGCGCCGCTTCGCCCTCGGCGGTCTGCAGCGCGGTGAACAGATCGTCCATCGGATCGCCATCGGCGTCCTGCGCAAGTGCAAGTCCAGTGGACAGAAGGAATGCCGCAACGGCAGATTTGAGAATTCGTGCGACTATCGCCATAGTGGCGGAACTTAGAGCGGTCGGTATGGATTTCACAGCCCCGCATCACGGGATTTTTTTTGGAGCATGAGCATGAGCGATGTCATCGATCGGGCGGTCACCGAGCTGAATGCCAAGTTGGGCGGAGGCTTCGACGGCAGCGCGATGTTCGTGATCGAGGACGAGGGGACGATCGTCGTGGACGATCAGGGCGCGCGCGCTGGCGACGTCCCGACCGACGTCACCTTGACCGCCGATGCCGAGACTTTCCGCCAGATCCTTGCCGGAGACCTCGACCCGACGGCCGCCTTCATGCAGGGCCGCCTGAAGGTCGATGGGGACATGGCAGCCGCGATGAAGCTGGGCGCCGCGCTCAGCTGACATGAGAGAAGCTCCCTACTTCCGCAAGGTCGCGGACGGGCCGGAACGGGTCGAGGTACGGTGGTTGAAGGCGGCGGACGGCGTTCGCCTGCGTGCCGCCGCCTGGCCCGGAGCGGAGCGTGGAACCGTGCTGCTCTTCTCGGGCCGGACCGAGTTCGTCGAGAAGTATTCGCGCGTGGCGCGCGACCTGCAGGCGCAGGGTCTTGCGGTGGTGACGATCGACTGGCGCGGGCAGGGTCTGTCGGATCGCGCGCTCCCCGATGCGCTCACCGGCCACGTCTCCGACTTCGCCGACTACCAACTCGACGCGGCGGCCCTGCGCGAATTCGCGGTTCGAACTGGGCCTGCCTCGCCCCTTCTACCTCATCGGGCACTCGATGGGCGGCTGCATCGGGCTCAGGGCGCTGCACCGCGGCCTCGATGTCGACGCCGCCACCTTCAGCGCCCCGATGTGGGGGATCGAGATGTCGCCAATGACTCGCCCGATCGCGTGGAGCGTCTCGTGGATCGGTCGCGCCATCGGTCGCGGCGATCGCTACACGCCGGGCACCAGCGCCGCCCCCTATGTCGCCGGAACCGCCTTCGACATAAATCTGCTCACGACGGACGAAGACACGTTCGACTGGATGCAGACCCAGACACGCATGCACCCCGAACTGTCGCTCGGCGGGCCCAGCCTCTCGTGGCTCTTCGCGGCCCTGAGGGAGATGCGCGCCCTGCGCGCGGCACCGCCGCCTCCTTATCCGTGCCTTGCGATGGTCGGCAGCGAGGAAGAGATCGTCGACCCCGACGCGGTCCACTCGATCATGGGACGCTGGCCCGGCGGCCGCCTCGACGTGATCGAGGGCGCGCGCCATGAACTGATGATGGAGCGGCCGGAGTTCCGAAGTCGCTTCCTCGAGTCGGCCGTCGCGCATTTCTCGCGGGCGCCGGACTGTCGCGCCGCCTGACGGCGCGGCACCGCCTCAGATCTCGATCGCGCTGAAAGCCTCGCGCAGGGCCGCCGACCAGGCTGTGCTCATCCGGCGAAAATCCTCGTCCTGGTCGAGGAAGCGGCGGCGCTGGCCGACCTTCAATTCGTCCTTCTCGATCAGCGCCAGGTCGAGCGGCATCCCCACCGACAGGTTCGACCGCAGCGTCGAGTCCATGCTGAGGAGCGCGGCCTTTCGCCCCTGCTCGAGCGTCGTCGCAGGCGTCACCACCCGGTCGAGGATCGGCTTGCCGTACTTGTGCTCGCCGATCTGGAGGTAAGGCGTGTCGTCCGTCGCCTCGATGAAGTTGCCTTCCGGATAGATCAGGAACATCCGCATCGCTCCGCCGCGCCGCTGGCCGGCGACAATCATCGTCGCCGACGTCGGCGGACCCTGCTGCGGCATCCGGTCCCGGATCTCGGCGGCGGTTTCGGCCAGCGTGCGGCCGATGACGCGCGCGACGCCCAGCATCGTTTCGGCGTGCATGATGCTTCTCTCGGGGTCAGGCTCCGGCGCCTCGGTCGCCTCCTCGAGCTTCGCGAGCGTCGTCTGCGTCGTCGACAGGCTGCCGGCGGTCATGATCGCGACAACCCGCTCTCCCGGCTCCTCGAAGACGAACATCTTGCGGTACGTCGACACGTTGTCGAGCCCCGCATTGGTCCGCGTGTCGGACAGCAGGACCATGCCTTCGTTCAGAAGCAGGCCGACGCAGTAGGTCATGGCATGGGGTCCGAATATTCGCGAGACCGCCATGTCTACAGGGCGGCCCGCTGCGCTGCAATCGGGTTCGTGCTACTGCTGTACCTGGCTGACGACGACGGTAACGTCCAGCGCCTCCTCTCCGACGCCCTGCGCCACGCCGCGGATCGGCGCCGCGCTCGCCGCGTCGAACCCCGAGCCCAGCCGGATGTATCGGTCGTTCGGGCAGCACCGGTTCGCGGCGTCGAACCCGACCCAGCCAAGTCCGCTGACCCAGACCTCGGCCCAGGCATGGCTCGCCTCGCCCGAGCGCAGCACCTCGGGCTCTTCGGCCTCCTGCTCGTCGGGCGCGGACCTGCCCTGCGACTGCCGCATCTCGCCCATCTGCTGGCTCTGGCCGGCCGACGACTGCTCCGACCATATCGTCGGACCGCTCAACAGATAGCCGGTGACGTAGCGCGCGGGCAGGCCGGCAATCAGCGCCGCGGCGATGAGCGCGTGCGTATGGTCCTGGCAGACCCCGGCTCCAGTCGCCAGCGCCTCTCCGGCCGTCGTGGCCTCCGACGTCCGACCGGGCTCGTAAACGATCGCGTCCGCCACGGCCGTCGCCAGGGCATGCGCCTTCTCGAGTGGCGGCAAGCCGTCATCCACCCCGGCCGCCAGCTCCGTCAGCGCCACATCGGGCCGCGTCGCCCGCGTCGAGCGCATGTAGGCCATCGGCGGCACCGCCTCGCGGTGGCCGCGCAGGACCCCCGCGGTGTCGGCCGTGTCCACTTCGCCCGCGACCTCGACGGTCAGGGCGTCCACCGGGCCCAGGGCCGACAGCGTTCGCAGGATGTCGCCCGCCCCGTCGGTGAAGTACGCGCCAAAGAGGGCGCCCTCGGCCGCGACGTTCCACTCCAGGACCCGCTGCCCGTCGAAGCTCGCCGGCATCAGCCGGTGGCTCTGCACGACGCCGCGCATCGGCTGCGCGAACGAATAGCGCGTCACGTGACGGACCGAGATCCTCATCGCACGTCCCCGCTGAGATAGGATTCCTGAATCGCGTAGGCGACGGCCGCGTTGCTGTCGATGAAGCGGGTCAGAAACTCGTGCAGCCCCTCCTCCTGCACGTCCTCCACCCGAAGCTCGGCCAGCTCGCCCAGGATCCCGTGCACGAGCGACTGCGCCGTCGTGCGGCGGCCATACCCCCGGCACAGCCGATCGAGGTGGTGCGCCGTCCCCTCCATCGAGGTCAGCAGCGAGCGCGGCGACTGCCGGTTCAGGATCAGGAAGTCGGCGATCTTGGCCGGCGTGATCTCGCCGCCATAGGCCCAGTTGAACGCCCGGTGCGCCGACATCGCCCGCAGCAGCGTGCGCCACTGGTAGTTGTCGAGGCCGGAGCCCACCAGCTCCACCTGCGGCAGCAGCACGTAATACTTCACGTCGAGCAGGCGCGCCGTCGAGTCGGACCTCTCGATGAAGTAGCCGAGATGCAGGAAGTCGTAGCCGTCGTTCCTGAGGTGCGTCAGGCTCAAGGTGCCGCGCAGCAGCGCCGTCGCCCGCTGCGTCCACTCGATCAGGTCGTTGATGGCCAGCTTCGATCGTTCCGTCCGCTTGATCTCGCGCAGCTCTGTCCATGCGCTGTTGAGCGCGTCCCACATCTGCGTCGTCAGCGCGGTGCGGACGATGCGCCCGTTCTCGCGCGCGCGCATCAGGCAGGAACTGACCGAGGACGAGTTCTCCTCGTCGAAGAAGAGGTGCGTGACCACGTCGCGCTCCCGCACCTCGCCGTACTTCGCGGTGTAGTCGGGCGCCGTCCCGGACGACAGCAGCACCGAATGCCATTCGTTCCTGTACCCGCCGCCGATGTTCGGCGTCAGCGACGTCCGGACGCCGACGTCGAGCAGGCGCGCCATGGTCTCGGCCCGCTCCAGGTAGCGGGTCAGCCAGTACAGGTTCTCGGCGGTGCGGGAGAGCAGCATCAGTCGGCCAAGACCCAGGTGTCCTTGACGCCGCCGCCCTGGCTGGAATTCACCACCAGCGAGCCCTTCTTCAGCGCGACCCGCGTCAGGCCACCCGGCACCAGCTCGACGCTTTCACCGACGAGGCAGTAGGGGCGCAGGTCGACGTGGCGCGGCGCAATCCCCTCCTCGACGAAGCTGGGGCAGGTCGACAGCGCCAGCGTCGGCTGCGCGATGTAGTTCTGCGGGTTCTCGCGGATCAGCACCGCGAACGCCTCGATCGTCGCCTTGTCGGCCTTCGGCCCGACCAGCATCCCGTACCCTCCCGAGCCGTGGACCTCCTTGACCACCAGTTCCGGCAGGCGCTCCAGCACGTACTTGCGCTCGTCCTCCTTGGCGCATTGCCAGGTCGGCACGTTCTGCAGGATCGGCTCCTCGCCGAGGTAGAACCGCACCATCTCGGGCACGAAGGTATAGATCGCCTTGTCGTCCGCGACGCCTGCCCCGGGGGCCGAGCAGATCGAGACGCCGCCCGTCCGGTAGACGTTCATCAGCCCGGGAATGCCCAGCATCGAATCCGGGCGGAAGCACAGCGGGTCGATGAAGGCGTCGTCCAGCCGGCGATAGATCACGTCGACCTTCTTCGGCCCCTGCGTCGTGCGCATCCAGCAGAAGTCGCCGTCGACGAACAGGTCCGCCCCCTCGACCAGCTCGACGCCCATCATGTCGGCCAGGAACGAGTGCTCGTAATAGGCGCTGTTGAAGTGCCCCGGCGTCAGGATCACCACCCGCGGCTCGCCCTCGCACTTCGCCGGCGCGACAGAGGCGAGCGTCCGCTTCAGCAACTGCGGGTAGTTCTCGACGGGCGCGATGCGGTTCTCGCGAAAGAGCTGCGGGAACATCCGCATCATGATCTCGCGATTCTCCAGCATGTAGCTGACGCCCGACGGCGTGCGGCAATTGTCTTCCAGGACGTAGAACTCGTCGGCGCCCGTCCGCACGAGGTCGATGCCGACGATGTGGCTGTAGACGCCGCGCGGCGGGCGAAAGCCGCAGACCGCCGCCTCGAACGCCTCGTTGCAGTAGACCAGTTCGGCCGGGATCCGACCCGACCGCACGATCTCGCCCCGCTTGTAGACGTCGACAAGAAAGGCATTCAGTGCCCGCGCACGCTGCTTGATGCCGCGCTCCAGACGGAACCATTCCTGCGCGCTGAAGACGCGCGGGAACATGTCGAACGGGATCAGCCGATCGGGGTCGCCGCCTTCGCCATAGACGGCAAACGTGATCCCGATCCGGCGGAACAAAGCCTCGGCCTCCGACTGCTTCATGTTGCGCAGTTCGGTCGGCATCTCGCGCGACCAGGCTTCGACGCTGGCATAGGGCGGACGCACGCCGTCCCCCTGATACATCTCGTTGAAGTAGGTCGGTTCAGAGGTTTTCGCGTCCATCCGTTCGATGATGGCGCGCTGATTCAGGGAAGGAAAGACCCCTTTGCAAAATCTCCGGTGGCAGACGGCGCCGCCCGACGCTCATGCGCGTCAGGCGGCGTCAGTCGTCGCTGCCGCCCGACGTCGGCCGCTTTTGCGACCCCTCCTTCTCGTCCGGCCGCCGGCGCTCCGCCTCGCGGGCGATGCGCAATTCCTCGCGGCTGGGCGGGTTGCCTCCCGCCTCGGCATCGGTGCCGAGCGGCGCGGCGGACGGGTCCGGGAACCCCTTCTTGTCGCCGGTCTTTCCCTTGTCGATGTCGCGCCGCAGCATGTCGGCGTTCGGCTTTCGATCTTCGCTCATTCGTCCTTCCTGTCCGCGACCCGTCCGAGGTGTCCGCCGACCGAGGCTCCGGCCCCGGCGACGCCCTTGGCGGGCGCTTTCGATGTCCGCATTGCCTTCCCCGGCTTCTTCTCCGGTTTCGGTGTCGCTGCATCCGCGTCCGGCGGTATGCTTCCGATTTCGCGCTCGGGCCGCGCCTTTGGCTCCGTCACAGGATCACCAGCGCGAACACGAGCATGACGATCACCGCAATCACCACCAGCGCGACCGGGCCCGACCAGTTCAAACCTCCCTTCTCTTCCGGAGGCGCCTCGCGGCTGGCGGTCTCGAGCGGGTTCTGGGCGGCCTTGCGCGCGGTGGTATCGTCCTTTTTGCGCGTCCCCTCGTCGTTGAGTTTGCGTTCGTCTTCCGTAACCATTTGCTCCTCCTTTTTGGAGCCGTGTGGCGGAAACCGACGCTGGCCGGGGATGTTCCGTGGCTGCGGCGCGTTGGCGCCCCGTCGTCGAACGTGGCGCCTGTGCGACACGGACCTACCTCAGCCCCATGGCGACGCCACTGCTCAGCTTCACCGACGAGGGCATCTTCTGCGCCGCGGGCAACTTTCACATCGACCCATGGCGCCCCGTGGCCCGCGCTCTCGTCACCCACGGCCATTCCGACCACGCCCGCGGCGGTCACGCCGCCTATCTCGCGACCGAGGCCGCCGCGCCGGTCATCCTGCACAGGCTGGGCGACATCCGGCTCGAAACGATCCGCTACGGCGAGCGGCGGCGGATCGGCGATGTCGACGTCTCGTTCCATCCCGCCGGCCACGTCCCCGGCTCCGCCCAGATCCGCGTCGAACGCGCTGGCGAGGTCTGGGTCGTCTCGGGCGACTACAAGACCGTCGACGACGGCTTCTGCGAGGCGTTCGAGCCGGTGCGCTGCGATGCCTTCGTCAGCGAATGTACCTTCGGCCTGCCCGCGTTCAAGTGGCGCCCGCAGGCCGAGATCGTGGCCGAGATCGACGCCTGGTGGCGCGGCAACGCCGCCGACGGCCGGTACTCGGTCATCGGCGCCTACGCCTTCGGCAAGGCACAGCGGGTGCTCTCGTCCGTCGACGCCTCGATCGGCCCGATCCTGACCCACGGCGCGGTCGAGGCGACCAACGCCGTCCTGCGCGCCCAGGGCCTCGCCCTGCCCGACACCGTCCACGTCACGCCCGACATCGACCTCAAGCAGTTCCCGGGCGCGCTCGTCGTCGCCACGCCCTCGGCGCTCGGCACGCCCTGGATGCGCCGCTTCGGACCCGCCGCGACGGCCTTCGCGTCCGGCTGGATGGCGCTGCGCGGCGTTCGCCGCCGCCGCGCCGCGGACCGCGGCTTCGTGATGTCGGACCACGCCGACTGGAACGGCCTCAACGACGCCATCTCGGCCACCGGCGCCAGCCGCATCTTCGTCACCCACGGCTACACCTCGATCTTCCGCCGCTGGCTCGAGGAACAGGGCTACGACGCCGCGATCGTCTCGACCGAATACGAGGGCGAGAGCCTTGATGCCACCGAAGTGGAGGAAGCCGCATGACCCGTCCGCCCGTGGAACGCCCGCCGGTCGAACGGCCTCCGCGGCCGGACCCCGCACCGTTCCCGCGGCCGACGCCCGAGCCCGATCCGGGCCGCCCTAGACCCGAGCGAAGCTCGCGCGCAGATGCTCGGCCGCGGCCTCCACCGGCGCCGACGGCTCCGCCCCGATGACCAGCCCGATGCCGTAGTCCGGCAGGCGCGGCAGGCCATGCCGCTCCGGCACCTCCATGATGTTGCCGCCCATCACCGACGCCGGCAGCGGCGCCACGGCGAGGTCGGCGGTGATCGCCGCCTTCTGCCCCGCCGTGTGCGCGCTCTTGAAGACGACCCGCCAGTCCCGGCCCTGCGCGGTCAGCGCGTCGACCCCCGCCTTGCGCCAGGCGCAGCCCTCTTCCCAGACCGAGATCGGCAGCGGATCGCGCTCCACCGCGACGCCGCCCTTCGCCATCGCCCAGACCAGCGGCTCGCGAAACAGCACCTCGGCCACCCCGTCGCCCTCCAGCCCGCAGGTGACGAGCGCAAGGTCCAGCCGCCGGCCCGCCAGCCGCTCCAGCATGTCGCGCGAGCGATCGACCGTCACGTCGACCGCCACGCCCGGATGCGTCACCGCAAAGCGGCGCAGCATGTCGGGCAGGATGTGCTCGGCCACGTCGTCGGTCGAGCCCAGTCGCACCTCGCCCTGCAGGTCCGGCGTCACGAACCGCGCCAGCGCCTCGCGGTTCAGCGCCAGCATCCGCCGCGCATGTTCCAGCAGGAACTCGCCGTCCGCCGTCAGGCTCACCGACCGGCTGTCACGCACGAAGACGGGCCGGCCCAGCAGTTCCTCCATCTTCTTGACCTGCATCGAGATCGCCGACGGCGTGCGAAACACCAAAGCGGCGGCCGCCGAGAACGACCCCGCCTCGGCTATGGCGACGAGCACCCGCAGATGGTCGAGATCAAGCAACGGGATCGCAGGCTGGGTCGAGACGTTCATCCGTTCACCTATCAGACTTCCTGACAGCAAGCGTCAGATCATTTCGTTTGATTGAACATCATCCGAGTCCCATTGTCCACCCATGGCAGTCGCGACGCCGCCCCGACCGGACAAGGAGACCTCGGATGTCCCTCAAAGACCTCGACCACGCCGGAACCGCCCCGCTCGCCCTCGTCGAGCGCGCGCTCTCCGGCATCGCGCGCACGTTCCGCCACGCCACGCGTCGCCGCCGCCTCAGCCGCCTCCGCGACCTCGACGACCACATGCTCGACGATATCGGCGTCACCCGCGCCGAGATCGAGATCGCGACCAAGCTCCCCTTCAGCCGCGATCCGGCCGAGGAGCTGCGGCGCCTCTCGCTGCAGCGGCGGAGGGAGCGCGAGGCGATCCTCGCCTCCCGCCTCTGAGCCACGGGGCGGCAAGTGCCGCCCCGACCTCGCCGGACCCCGCTCCGCCCCCTAGATTTCAGGGCATGACGCACGCCACGCCCGCCCGATGAAGCGCTTCGCCGAGCTTTTCACCCGTCTCGACCAGACGACCCGCATCAACCCCAAGGTCGAGGCGCTGGCGGACTACTTCGCGCACGCGCCCGAACCCGACCGCCTCTGGACCATCGCGCTGCTGTCGCACCGCCGGCCGCGCCGCACCGTCACGACCACGCGCCTGCGCGAATGGGCGGCGGAGCGGGCCGGCATCCCGCTCTGGCTCTTCGAGGAGACCTACCCGATCGTCGGCGACCTCGCCGAGACCATCGCGCTGATCCTGCCCGATCCCGAACGCACCTCCGACCAGCCGCTGACCCACTGGATCGACGAGGTCCGCGCCCTCGGCCGGCTCGAGGAGCCGCAGCGCCGCGACCGCGTGCTCGCCGCCTGGGACCAGCTCGACCGGATCGAGCGCTTCCTCTTCAACAAGCTGCTCACCGGCGGCTTCCGCATGGGCGTCAGCCAGAAGCTGATGACCCGCGCCCTCGCCCGCGCGACCGGCATCGAGGAGCCCGACCTGGCGCACCGGCTGATGGGCGACTGGTCGCCAGACCGGGTGTCGTGGGAGGGGCTGATCCTCGCCCCCGACCCGCAGGCCGACCTCTCCCGCCCCTACCCGTTCTACCTCGCCTATCAGCTCGACGACGGCCCCGAGACCCTCGGCGACCCCGCCCACTGGGCCGCCGAGCGCAAGTGGGACGGCATCCGCGGCCAGCTCATCCTGCGCGGGGCCGAGCATCACGTCTGGTCCCGCGGCGAGGAGCTGATGACCGACCGCTTCCCAGAACTCTCCGCCGCGCGCGACTTCCTGCCCCAGGGCACGGTGATCGACGGCGAGGTGCTGGCCTTCGCCGACGACATGCCGCTCACCTTCAACGCCCTGCAGAAGCGGATCGGCCGCAAGAGCGTGCCGAAGAAGCTCCTGGCCGAGGCGCCGGTCATCCTGATGGCCTACGACCTGCTCGAGCACGCGGGCGAGGACATCCGCCAGAGCCCCTACGCCGAACGCCGCGCCACGCTCGAGAGCCTCGTCCACGCGCTGCCGAAGGAAGCGCCGGTCCGCCTCTCCCCCCTCGTCGACTTCGCCACGTGGGAGGACCTTGCGGCAGAACGCGACCGCTCCCGCGAGGTCAACGCCGAGGGGATCATGCTCAAGCGCCTCGCCTCGCCCTACCGCGACGGCCGCCGCAAGGGCGACTGGTGGAAGTGGAAGGTCGACCCGCTGACCATCGACGCCGTCATGGTCTACGCCCAGTCCGGCTCGGGCCGGCGCGCCAACCTGTTCACCGACTTCACCTTCGCCGTCCGCGACGGCGAGGCGCTGGTCCCCTTCGCAAAGGCCTATTCCGGCCTGACCGACGCGGAGTTCCGGCGCATCACCTCGTGGGTCCGCCGCAACACGCTGGAACGCTACGGCCCGGTCCGCGCCGTGAAGCCCGAGCACGTCTTCGAGATCGGCTTCGAGGGCATTCAGGCCTCGACCCGCCACAAGTCCGGCGTCGCCCTGCGCTTCCCCCGCATGCTGCGCTGGCGCCACGACAAGCCCGCGGCCGAGGCCAACACGCTCGAGGACCTCAGGCAGATGCTCGCCGCCTACGGATGAGCCTCAGGCGCAGGCGCCGGCTACTCGACGAGGATGCGCCCGAACCTCTCCCTAGGCGGCACGTCTCGGTCGCGGTCCCGACCACCAGGGCGAACCTGACGTGTACGGACCTCAGCGGCGCGAACATGCGCGCCACCGGCTTTTCCGACGCCATTGTCGGATAGACGACCGTGCCCGCGGGCGAGGTACGAACCGACGGCCGCTAGCCGCCGAGGACACCGCCGGGCCAGCCCCCAGGACGGACGCAGCCGATCCAGGCTGTCGCTCCACTCACCTCACCGCGCGCTCAACCGCGCACTGAAGCGACGCCTTACGTAAAGGAAAGGTGATTGGACCTTATCCGCCAATCTCGCAACTTAAGCGAATGCGTATCGCGGCACTCTTCGCGGCGGTCTTGCTCGCCTTCACACGCCCCGCGGCCTCCGACGGTGTGGAGGTCGATCTGGAACTGGTGCTCCTGGTCGACGTCTCCCGCTCGATGACCACGCGGGAGCTCGAAATACAGAGACGTGGCTATGCCGAGGCGCTGGACTCCGACGTCGTGTTCGCGGCGTTGCAGTCCGGCCTCCTGCAGCGGGTCGCGCTGACATACATCGAATGGGCCGGATCGCAGGAGGTCGTCGTCGACTGGCGACTCCTCAGAGACGCGCGGCGATCTCGCCGACTTCGCCGCCGACCTCGAAAACCACTTCAACCCAGCGCTGCGCCGCACCTCGATCTCCGAGGCGCTGCTGTTCGGCGCCGAGGCGCTCGAGACCAACGAGTATCTCGGCCTCCGCCGCGTCATCGACATTTCCGGCGACGGTCCCAACAACCAGGGCCGGCCGGTGACGCGCGCGCGCGACGCCGTCGTCGCCGAGGGGATCGTCATCAACGGGCTGCCGCTGATGACGCGCGAGGGCATGGGCAGCCAGTGGCACCTCGAGCAGCTCGACGTCTATTACGAGACCTGCGTCATTGGCGGCCCCGGCGCCTTCGTCGTCCCGGTGCTGGAGTGGGACGACTTCACCGAGGCCGTCCGGCGCAAGCTGGTGCTCGAGATGGTCGCCGCTCCGCGCCCCGAAGCGGTGGTCCCGGCGCAATATGCCGCGCGCGACCCGCAGGACTGCCTCGTCGGCGAGAGGATGTGGCGCGACCGTCGCGGCGGCTGGGGCACGCCGTAGGTCACCGCGGCGCCACGCGGGTTGCGCCCGTGCCCCGCGCCGCACTAGATCGCCCCCAAGCGAATAGGAGCGACCACATGAACCCTCCCGTCTTCGATGCCGAGGCGAAATCGGCCGCGGCCCGCGACCTCGGCGACCTGCCCGCCTGGGATCTCACCGACCTCTACGCCTCCGAGGATGCGCCGGAACTCTCCCGCGACCTCGCCTGGCTCGCCACCGCCGGCAGCGACTTCGCGGCGAAGTACGAGGGCAAGCTCGCCGACCTCGACGCCGACGGCATGCTCGCCTGCGTCAGGAGCTACGAGGAGATCGACCGCGTCGCCGGCCGCGTGATGTCCTTCGCCGGCCTCCGCCACTACCAGAACACCACAGACCCCGACCGCGCCAAGTTCCTGACCGACTGCCACGACAAGATCACCACCGCGACGACGCCGCTGGTGTTCTTCTCGCTCGAGGTCAACCGCATCGACGACGACCGGCTCGAACGCTGGTTCGCCGAGAGCGAGGGGCTGGCCCGCTACCGCCCGGTCTTCGACCGCCTGCGCGCGCTCAAGCCCTACCAGCTCTCCGACGAGCTCGAACGCTTCCTGCACGACCAGTCCGTGGTCGGCGCCGCCGCCTGGAACAGCCTCTTCGACGAAACCCTAGCGGCGCTGGAGTTCGAGGTCGACGGCGAGGTCATGGGCCTCGAATCCACCCTCAACCTGCTGACCGAGCAGGACCGTAGCCGCCGCGAGGCCGCCGCCCGCTCCGTCGCCGGCGTCCTGTCGAACCGGATCAAGACCTTCTCCCGCGTCCACAACACGCTGATCAAGGACAAGGAGATCTCCGACCGCTGGCGCAAGCTGCCGACCCCACAGATGTCGCGCCACCTCGCCAACCACGTCGAGCCCGAGGTGGTCGAGGCGCTGCGCAACGCCGTCGTCGCCGCCTACCCCAAGCTCTCGCACCGCTACTACGAGCTCAAGCGGCGCTGGCTCGGCCTCGACCGGATGCAGGTCTGGGACCGCAACGCCCCCCTGCCGATGGAGGAGACGCGGATCATCGGCTGGGACGACGCCCGGCGGACGGTGATGGACGCCTACGCCAAGTTCAGCCCGCAAATGGCTGATCTTGCGGAACCTTTCTTCGGCTCGGGCTGGATCGACGCGGCCGTCACGCCGGGCAAGTCGCCAGGCGCCTTCGCGCATCCGACCACGACCGACGTGCATCCCTACATCATGCTGAACTACCTGGGGAAACCGCGCGACGTCATGACCCTCGCGCACGAGCTCGGCCACGGCGTGCACCAGCGCCTCGCCGCGCCGCAGGGCGAGCTTCTCGCGCAGACCCCGCTGACGCTGGCCGAGACCGCGTCGGTCTTCGGCGAGATGCTGACCTTCCAGGACCTGCTCGCCGCCGCCCGCGACGACAAGGAAAAGAAGGTGCTCCTCGCCGGCAAGGTCGAGGACATGATCAACACCGTCGTCCGCCAGATCGCGTTCTACGACTTCGAGTGCAAGCTGCACGAGGCGCGTCGCGGCGGCGAGCTGACGCCCGACGCCATCGGCGCCCTGTGGATGAGCGTCCAGGGCGAGAGCCTCGGCCCCGCCTTCGACTTCATGGAGGGCTACGAGAGCTTCTGGGCCTACATCCCGCACTTCGTGCACTCGCCGTTCTACGTCTACGCCTACGCCTTCGGCGACGGCCTCGTGAACGCGCTCTACGCCGTCTACCGCGACGGCGAGCCGGGGTTTCAGGAGCGCTACTTCGACATGCTGAAGGCCGGCGGCTCCAAGCACCATTCCGAGCTTCTCGCCCCCTTCGGCCTCGACGCCTCCGACCCCGCCTTCTGGGACAAGGGCCTGGACATGATCTCGGGCCTCATCGACGAGCTCGAGGCGATGGAGGACTGACGTCCACGCCGCCGCCCGGTCTAACGGAGGGCCCCATGCGCTGCACGGCCCGACCGGGCCGGCGATTGCCAAACGCAGCGCTAGCCGAGGCGGTGCTTGCCCGCAGGATGGCGCTGCAGCCCATGAACGGCGCACTGCATCGCCGCCAAGCCCCGGCCCCACTCGGACCGAACGCGCAGGCGACAGCGCCGGCCCGCCGGTATGGCCAGGTTCTCGCCCGGCGCCATCGTCTTGGCTCCGGGCGAGTGAGTACGTGCTAGGCCGAACCCCTCAGGCCGGTTCAGGCGCCCATTCCGCCAGCACCTCGTAGGCGCCGGGGACGGGCGGCTCTTCCAGCAGGCTCGCGAAGTTCGCCCAGATCTCCTTCACGCGGGCCGCGTTGCCGTCCGACGCCTCCTTGCTCGAGACCAGCGACACGACATAGCCGCCGCCGGTCTCGTCCATGGCGCAGACGAAGTGCTGCATCCCGTCGAGGCCCATGATCTGGCCTTTCAGCCCCTCCATGATCCTCACCGCCTCGTCGCGGCTTCCCTGCTTCATCTTGAACGGCGTGATGCGGGCAAACATGGTTTGCACCCTTTCTGGATAACGCCGGGCTCCCTGTCCGGCGGAGCATCGTAGCACGGGTCGGGCGACTTGACCCGCCGCGCTGCGGCATGGCGCGACGGGAGCCGCGCGAGGGCCTGCCCGTGGGGTGGCGCGGCCTGACCCTTGGGCGGGTGCGCTTGATGGTGCGGCAATCCTCCATCGGCCGAGGTCGTCGCGAGGGTGAAGAGCGCCAGCCCGCCGGTGCGGAGGGACCGTCGCGCCGGTGGCGCGACGAAAGCCCGATGAACGGCAGGCGCTCGCCCGGCGCCTTCGGCTTGATTGCCGGGCGGGCTGGCGCTCTGTCCGCCGGAAGCCTTCGGGAGAATGCAACTGACGCCTCGCAAGATGAGCTACGGTCTTCCTACCGCCCAAGGTGGCGGTGCGCCTTTCTGGAATTCCGAGGGAAACGCGTCCCGATGCTCCTCCAATACGTCCCACAGATGGTCCCGAATGTGGAACGGAACGGAAAGCGGATGTACTGCCTGCCCTCCCTGTCCAGCAGGTACGACAATACCCCGGGCATACAGAGTGTTTGCTCGATCGCCTGTCTCGCTGGCCACAAAAGTCTTCTGTTTATGCAGCAGAAGGTAACCAAGGATGGCCTTTTCGCGGTCAGTCATGAACGGAATGTAATCACGCAAAGCATGCTGCTCACGCAGCTTGGCGGCTTCAGATGCCTTGTGACGACGACGACGCCCGAGCGCTTCCGCACTCTTCTTCGCGCCATGCTCGATCAAGCCAAAGAACGCCATGAATCCCGTCGCCAGAAACGCTAAGGGAACGCCGTAAGTCGCCCAGGGACTGTTGATTGGCGGCAACCACTCAAGCCGCAGCATCAACCAAAATGCAGCGAGCGCGACGGATATGCCGCCTAGTTGCCAGCTACTAGCCTTTAGGATCTCTAGCCAGCGCGGATCCGGCATAAGCGTTCTAGCTCAACTCTTAGCGCACAAGCCTTGCATCGTCCTGTGATGGTGAACGAAACGGCGAGTCGCGGCCAGCACTGCGGCACTTCCTTGGTAGGAAAAATGGTTGCGACTTGACCTCCGTCTGTTGAGACATGTGCTTCATCTCGATCCCCATCCTCCCCCACCAAGCGTCAGCATCTCGAACGCATCCCCCGCCGCCAGCTCCGACTCCGAGTTCCCCGGAACCACCTCGCGGCTCCCGTCCGCGCGCAGCACCGCGTTTTCGCCGCAAGCGCCCGGAGCGCCGCCGTGGGCGCCGGGGGGTGGGATCTGGCGGTGGGAGCTCAGCGTCGTGACGGTGACGGGGGCGAGGAAGCGGACGATGCGGTGGACGCCGTTGCCGCCGTGGTACTCGCCGGCGCCGCCGGAGCCGGAGCGGAGGGCCATGCGTTCGACGCGGACGGGGAAGCGGGTCTCGAGGACCTCGGGGTCGCTCATGCGCGTGTTGGTCATGTGGGAGTGGACGCCCGACGCGCCGTGCCAGCCCGGGCCGGCGCCGCCGGCTTCAGTCTCGTCGTTCTGGAAGCGGTCGTTGCCCACTGCGCGGCGAAAGCACCAACCGCCGCACGCTAGGTCACTTCAGCTGGCTGTCCTTCGAGCCGCGGCGGTTGATGCCGCCGCGCATCACCGGGCGGGCGTCGCGTTCGTCCTGGCAGTCGACGCACAGCTTCACGCCGGGAAGCGCCGAGCGCCGCGCCTCCGGGATCGGTTCGTCGCATTCCGCGCAGTGCGTCAGGCTCTCGCCCTGCGGCCGGTGCCGCGCCTGCATCCGCTTCAGCTCGTCCTCGATCGAGGCCTCGATCTGGTCGTTCACCGCGCCGTCGCGCGCCCATCCGCCGGCCATGCGCCCTCCTGCGATTGCCGCTGCAATCTGCTGTCGTCCGGCGGGCGGGGCAACATCCGCCGCCGGCCGGAACATCTGCGAACATACATGTACGTTTCTGTACAAATGGGGGTCCGCAGATGTACGAAAACGTACAAGTCGGCCCCCCGGGCGCCTCACGCTGTCTCGAGCATGCCCTTCTGGCGCGCGAGGTCCTGCATCTTCTTCTGCAGCTTCTCGAACGCGCGGACCTCGATCTGGCGGATCCGCTCGCGGCTGACATTGTAGACGCCGGACAGCTCCTCCAGCGTAACCGGCTGATCCTGCAGCCTTCTTTGTGTCAGGATGTCCTGCTCCCGCGGGTTCAGGACCTCCATCGCCTCGGCCATCAGCGCCTTGCGGACCTGCAGCTCGTCGCTCTCCTCGAACGCCGTCGCTTGGTCGGCATCCTCGTCCTCCAACCAATCCTGCCACTGCGTCGACCCCTCGCCCTCCTGCCCGATCTGAGCGTTGAGCGACGCGTCGCCACCCGACAGGCGGCGATTCATGCTGATCACCTCCTGTTCGGTCACGCCGAGGTCGGTGGCGATTTGCTTGACGTTGTTGGGTCTTAGGTCGCCTTCTTCAAGTGCGCCCAGCTTAGCCTTCGCCTTGCGGAGGTTGAAGAAGAGCTTCTTCTGCGCCGACGTCGTGCCAAGCTTGACGAGGCTCCACGACCTCAGGATGTATTCCTGGATCGAGGCGCGGATCCACCACATCGCATAGGTCGCGAGCCGGAACCCCTTCTCGGGATCGAACCGCTTGACCGCCTGCATCAGGCCGACGTTGGCCTCGGATATGACCTCAGCCTGAGGCAGGCCGTAACCTCTGTATCCCATTGCGATTTTTGCCGCGAGGCGAAGGTGCGACGTGACCAGCTTGTGGGCGGCCTCGGTGTCCTGGTCCTCGGTCCAACGCTTCGCCAGCATGTACTCTTCCTCAGGCTCCAGCATCGGAAACTTGCGGATTTCCTGAAGGTAGCGGTTCAGCCCCTGCTCGGGCGAAGGCGCTGGTAGATTGGCGTAGGTGCTCATGCGTACTCCCCGTCTTGGGAGGGTTAGATAAGTGAACTGATCAGTTCAGTTCAAGCCTTTCGTTGTCCTAACGTGAACGAAAGCTGACGCTTGCACCAGTCTCGTGCGTCGAATTCACCCTATCGTGCAGTCATCGTGACAAGGCGGAGAGAAGTTCCGCCATGTCTTCGGGAAGCGGCGCATTGAAGCGGAGTTCCCGGCCGTCCGGATGCACGAAGCCAAGCGTCGCGGCATGTAGCGCCTGTCGGGAGAACGCGTTCGCTGCGCCGGCACCAGGCGCCTGGGCCGGCATTCTGCGACGTCCGCCGTAGACCGGATCGCCAATGAGAGGATGGCCGAGATGCGCCATGTGAACGCGAATCTGGTGCGTCCTCCCCGTCTCGAGCCGACACTCCAGAAAGGCCGCCGCCTCGAAGCGCTCCACAATCCTCACGTGCGTCACCGCGTGGCGGCCGCGCGCGTTGACGGCCTGTCGCTGGCGGTCGGTCGCATGACGGGCAAGCCCGGTGCCGATGCGCAGGTTGCCGGATCTTGCTGTGACGCCCGGTAGACCGAGAAGTCTTGGAGCGGAAGCATCGGGAACACCCTGGCACAGCGCCAGATAGCTACGCTCGGCAGTGTGTGCGGCGAACTGCGCCGCGAGCGCGTGGTGCGCCCGATCTGTCCGAGCGACGACGAGCAGGCCCGACGTGTCCTTGTCGATCCGATGGACGATGCCCGGTCTCGCGACTCCGCCCACCGAGGAAAGTTCGCCGGCATACAAGTGGAGGAGCGCGTTGACCAAGGTGCCGGCGGGGCTGCCGGGTGCGGGGTGCACGACCATGCCCGCCGGCTTGTCGACGACGATGACGTCCTCATCCTCGTACATGATGGTCAGCGGAATGTCGTCCGCCGCGAGGTCCGGGCTCGCCGCCAGCGGCAGCGCGACCTCGTAGGTGGCGCCGGGCCTCGGCCGCGCCGTCGCCTCGCGCACGATGGTCCCGTCAAGGCTGACAGCCCCGTCCGCGATCAGCCGAGCGATCCGTGAACGGCTGAGATGCGCGTCCGCTGGCACGTCGCGCGCCAATGCCTTATCGAGCCGCGATGGCGGATCGGCGGCGATGACGACCCGGATCAAGGAGGGTGGCATGGACGGAACCCCGGACGAGCGACGGCTGCGGTGGCTGGCGCGGCTGGTGACCGTTCTCACCGCGGTGATGATCGGCGGCGTCGTAGCCATCGTCGCGCTGCTTGTCACGCGGCTCGGCCAGCAGTCGGCGCTGCCGCTTCCGGAAGAGATTGCACTTCCCGATGGCGCGCGCGCCGTGTCCGTGACGGTTGGCCCCGACTGGTATCTCGTTGGATCGGAAGACGGTCGCCTGCTCGCGTACGACAGAGACACCGGAGCGCTGATCCGCGAGATACTCATCCGCGACTAGGGCTAGAAGCGGCACAAATGTTCATGGTACCGCCTCCCGGGCTCGAACCGGGGACCTCTGGATCCACAATCCAGCGCTCTAACCAACTGAGCTAAGGCGGCACGCGCGCGATGATCTACCGAGACCGGCAGAACGATGCAAGCGTGGGAAGTCACAGTTCCCGCGTCCAGGTCTGCTCAACGAGATCCCGCCCGAACGAGCGCACCGGACCCGATGCGACACAGGAAAATCCGTTCGCGGCGTAGAGCCGGCATGCAGCTCGATGGCTTTCGTGCGTCCAGAGCGTCATCCTTCGATAACCCGCGTCGCGGGCAAAGCCGAGGCAGGTCTCGAGCAGACGACGGCCAAGTCCCCTTCCACGCGCCTCGGGTTCGAGAAGAAAAAGCCGCAGCTTTGCGGTCTCGTCATCCAGCCGGACGCAAAAGACACAGCCGAGCCGCCTGTCGCTCTCTGCGATCCAGGCGCGTTCCCGCACCGGAGCATGAACCTCAAAGAAGCCCGCAACGATATCGGCGACCAACGCCTCGAAGCTCTCGTCGAAGCCCTCGTCACGAGCGTATAGAAGGGCATGGCGCTCGATGATCCACTGCGCGTCACACGCGGCCGCATGGCGGACGGCAACGTCCGCCGCCGTCATCGCAGCGACACGGCGCCGTTTTGAGAAGGGACTGCAATGGGCATCGATACCGAACGCGACATCTCCGCCGACCTGCAGATCGGGCCGACGAGCGAAGGCATGGTGCGCCTGTTCGTCGAGGCGGGCGAAATAGAAATCCCACTCGACTTCGCGCCGGACGAAGCCGACGAAATCGCGGAAGAAATCAAGGCCTCGGCCGCGCGGGCGCGCCGCATGGGCAAGAAATCGGACGGCGAGGCGCGTCGGAAGTGATACATCTCACGCACGCGCAAGGACCAGGCCCGGATCACGCGCCGCGTGCCAGCGCAAGGCCGCATGGCGCGCGAACTTCTGGACCATCACCTTGCGCCGCGCCGCCGCCAGCCGGACTTCCGGTGGCATGCGGAGAATCTCGGCGTCGTACGCATCGGCGACGATGAGGCCGGTGCCCTCGGGAAGGAGGTCGACGGGAAAGTCGGCGTCGACCGCCCAGAAGTAGCGGTCGCACCAGTCCAGATAGCCGTGCCACTTGCGGTCTGACGCAAAGTCCGTGCGCGACGACTTGCACTCCACCACCCAGAGTTCGCTTTTCGGCCCCATCGCCATGATGTCGACGCGGAGGCCTGGTGTCGGCGTCATCTCCTCGACGGTGACGAAATCGAGGTCGAGCAGGTGCCGGCAGACCCCTCGGGCGAGGATCTGGCCGGGCCGCAAAGGCTGCAGTGCAACGTCCTGAGGCATGCCGAGAATGGTGAACGTCTGGGGAACATTATTCAAGACGCGATCGATCGAGACACCCGTCTTGCCACGCGTGATGGGCCGGCCTATGTCAGGCGCGTGACGGGTCTGCCCTCTCCGTGCAGGGGGAAATTCCGGTGGCCTTATCCAATCTCGAGGGAGTTGGCTCTGTCCGGGCCCTGGTCCGGTTACCCGACGCCCACCTGTAAAAACAGGTCCTCGGGAATTTAGAGCCCCCACGTTTGCGGTGGTCCCCGTCACAAACCCCTCGCGTCGTTGATTTGTCTCGCCGCGCAGCAGGCGCCATATTTCGTGCGACGACGAGGAGACACGCGATGGCCGACCGACCGATGAGCGAGGCGGAGGGGGCGCGATACGCGCGCGAACTCGAGGGTCATGTCGGCTGGCTCGACAGCTTCACGGGCGCCGCCCTCGGCGTGCTGGCGGCGGCGTCGGGCATCTACACGTATCTCGGCGTGTCCTCTCTTCTCGATGAGAATGGCTCTCTCAGCGTGTTCGCCGCCTTGGCATACTCGACAGCCGTTTCGGTCGGCATCTTCGTGTTCTGGTCGTATCTCATGCGGCTTCTGCCGGCGGTCAGGACGATGGGTGCGCGGCTCGGCCTCGCGGCCTCGATGGTCCTCGGCTCGGCTGCGATCATAGCGATGTCGTCCTGGTTGAACGCCGCGGCTCTTGCGGGCGCCGCCGCCGTCGAGCAACACTTGGCGCGCACCGTTCAGGATTATCAAGGCGCGCTGGAACAGGCGCACGACACCGCGCTTGCCGCGCAATCTCTGCAGCGCGACGTCGCCCGGGTTCGGCAGAGCTTTCAGGACCTGTCCCAGCAGGAGGCCGGGGGCGAGCTCTCCGGGATTGCAGGCCGCGGAGCCGTCTTTCGGGTTCTGACGCAGAAGGCCGACGAGCTTGCTGCGCTCGAACAGCAGATCGCCGGACAGGAGCCGCTGGTCGCCGACGCATTTGCCGAGGGCAACGCGATCCTGACAGAGATGCGGGCGCTGACCGTCGAACCGGGGCCGGTCGAGGCACGGTCGCTGCAATTTTCAGAGGCTTCGGTGCGGCTTGCCGGGATCATCACACGCCTCCGGCAGTTGTCGGTCGCGCCGCTCGTGGCGCGGGCGGCGCAGGATCTCTCGGCGTCCGTCGTGATGCCGCAACTCGACGGGTCGACCGCCGAGACCCGGGCGGGTCAGCAGGCGACAATCGGCTCGGTGCTGGAGGTGCTGGGTCAGCGCGCCGATACCCTTCGTCAGGCGGCCGAGCAGGTCATCGCGCGCCCGGATCCGCCGGAGTTGACGTACACGCCGATCTCCACCGCCGACGCCGTGATACGGTACGCCGGCAACTTCGTGCCGTCCTGGGCCGGTGCCATCGCGATCGACCTGCTGCCGGCGGTTCTCGTCCTGATCCTCGCCGTGACGCAGGCTGCGATACGGTCCGGCCGGGCCGGCGTCGGCACGGCCGAGACGCTGACGCTGGCCGAACTTCGCGCCGCCGTCGCAGGCCTGCGGGACATCGAGGAGGGCGCGACACGGCAGGAAGCTCAAGAGGCCACACCGCCGCACCCGATCGAAGGGGCGACGCCCCTGCATCGAGGCAAGGCGGAGTGAGCACGCGAGCGGCACGCCGGTGGACCGCCGGCGGGTTGATCAAGGGCATCCTCGCATCGCAGCTCGTGATCGGCGCCCTCCTGGTGGCCGGCGATCTGGACGGTGCCCTGCCCTCTTTCGCTCCGCCGGCACCCGAGATGGACACGCCGCTACGCCCAGGCGACCAGACGCGCCGCTACCGGCTTCCCCGCCAGCCCGGCGCCAGCCCCTGGCCTGCCCAAGGTGACCTTCCCGATCGCCTGATGCTGACACCCGGAGCGAACGGAACGTGGTCCCTGAGGGGCGAGATCGCCACGGGTGATGCAACCCGCATCCTGCCCGCGCTCGACCGCGAGGCGCCCGATCGTATCAGCCTCAACTCGCCCGGCGGCTCTGTCGAAGATGCGTTGGAGATCGGCAGGGCGATCCGCGCCGCCGGGATCGCGACCAGCATCGCGAGCGGCGCCATATGCCTCTCGGCATGTCCATATCTGCTGGCAGGGGGCGTCGAACGTGGCGTAGAGGAAGGTGGCCTCGTCGGCGTTCATCAGCACTATTTCGGCGAGAGCGCGGTGCTGCCGGCATTCATGGCAGTCGAAGACGTCCAGCGCGGCCAGGCCGAAGTCATGGAGTACCTGGTCGAGATGGACGTCGACCCGCTCGTGATGCGTCATGCCCTCGCGACACCTCCCGACCAGATCTACCTCTTGGTCGAGGAGGAACTGCTGGCCTATCGCCTGATCTTCGCCGGCGATTAGAGCCGGCCGGACAGGTGCAGGTCGAGGTCGTCGAGCTTGTCCTGTCCCCAGAACCGCTCCCCGCTGTCGACGGCGTAGAAAGGCGCGCCGAACGCGCCCTTCTCGATGCCGTCCTCGAGGTTCCTGGCATAGGCTTCCGCACTGGAAAGCATGCCGCGGTTAGCAATGCCCGCGTCGAATCCGGCCGTGGTGAGGCAATCGCGGATGACGTCATCGTCCGCGATGTTCCGCTCCTCCTGCCAGCACGCCTTGAGGATGATGTTCACCAGAGCGCCCAGGTCTCCACCGCCCGCGTCCTGCGCCGCAATGATCGCGTACGACGAAGGCGCGGGGTTCATCGGCCAGAATGCCGGCTGAAGGTTTATCGGCATCCCGGCCTTTGCCGCCTGCCGCCGCAACTCCTGCAATCGATAGGCTTTTCGGTTCTCGTGCCGGTCCTTCAGCGCGACGCCAGAAGTGCGGGCGAAGAGGGCGCCAAGATCGAGCGGCTTGTACGTGATGCTCGCGTTGTGCCGCGCCGCAATTTCCTCGAGGCGCGTTCCCGCAAGGTAGACAAAGGGCGAGAGGGTGCCGAAAAAGTAGTCAATGTGCGCCATCGGTCTGCCCCCGCTGTTTCGGGGACGCTACCCCCATGCTACGGCGTGTCAACGTCGCGAATCCTTCACGCCTGGAGAGGCCGATGCCCACGCAGATCGAACCGAAGCTGATCTCGGGCAACGCCAATCGATCCCTCGCCGCCGGAATTGCCAGGCGCATGTCGATGCATCGCGGCGTCAGCGTCGGCCTCGTCGACGCACGTGTCGAGCGATTCAACGATCAGGAGATCTTCGTCGAGGTATTCGAGAATGTGCGCGGCGAGGACATGTTCGTCATCCAGCCGACATCGAACCCGGCGAACGACAACCTGATGGAGTTGCTGATCATCTCCGACGCGCTGCGACGGTCCTCGGCGGCGCGGATCACCGCTGTCATCCCCTACTTCGGCTACGCCAGGCAGGATCGCCGCACAAAGGCACGCACGCCGATCAGCGCGAAGCTGGTCGCGAATCTCATTACGCAGTCAGGTATTGAGCGCGTTCTGACGATGGACCTCCACGCCGCGCAGATTCAGGGGTTCTTCGACATCCCCGTCGACAATCTCTATGCCGCGCCGATCTTCGCCCTCGACATCCAGCACCATTTCCGCGACCGGCTCGACAAGGTCACCGTCGTCTCTCCCGACGTCGGCGGCGTCTCAAGAGCGCGCGAGCTGGCGCAGAGGATCGGATGCGCACTCGCCATCGTCGACAAGAGGCGCGAGCGTGCGGGCGAAATCGCCGAGATGACGGTCATCGGCGATGTCGCTGGACAGACCTGCCTTGTCGTGGACGACATCTGCGATACGGCGGGAACACTCTGCAAGGCGGCCGAGATGCTGGTCCACAGTGGGGCAGCCGAGGTCCATTCCTATATCACCCATGGCGTCTTGTCCGGCCCGGCCGTAGAGCGGATCGCGAATTCTGTCATGAAGAGCCTCGTGACCACCGACACGATCGAGCCGTCACCGGCGGTGCGTAACGCCTCGAATATCCGAATCGTCCCGACGGGACCGATGTTCGCGCAGGCGATCCTGAACATTTGGAACGGCACGTCGGTCTCGTCGCTTTTCGACCACGAAACGCTCGGGCCGATCTACGAGGCGATGTACTCGGCCGCATGACGGATCGCACCGGACCGCCGTGGCACGGCAGTCCGGCCCACATGCTCTAAAAGTTCGGCTGCGATGGGCTGAGGCCGATGTGTCCCCCCATGGCGACCATGTCGGAAAGAAGCTTTGCGGTGTCGTCGACAACGCCGTGTGGCACCTCGCCCGCCCGATCGCGCATCGATCTGTGCGCCTCCGCTGCCTCCTGCACCCAGGCGTCGAGGATATCCTGCGTGACCTCGCTGCGTGGTAGCGCACGTTCGGCGAGTACGGTGACGCCCTCGCTTATCTCCGCGAAGCCGCCGGTGACGACATATTCACGCGCCTCCCCACCGGCCTCGACGCGAAGAACGCCGGGGCGGAGCGACGTGATGGTCGGCGCATGTCCCGCCATTGCGGTCATGTCACCTTCGGCACCTGGAATCGTCACCGCCGTTGCCTCGACCGACGCGAGGCGTCGTTCCGGACTGACCAGATCGAACTGGAACGCGTCGGCCATCAGGCGGCCTCGGCGGCCATGCGCTCGGCCTTCGCCTTCACGTCGTCGATGTCGCCGACCATGTAGAAGGCCGCCTCGGGCAGATGGTCGAACTCGCCGGCGACGACGCGTTTGAAGCTGTCGATGGTCTTCTCGATCGGCACCTGGATGCCGGGAGAGCCCGTGAAGACCTGCGCCACATCGAACGGCTGCGACAGGAACCTCTGGATCTTTCTCGCCCGCGCGACGGTTAGTTTGTCCTCTTCGCTCAGCTCGTCCATCCCGAGAATTGCGATGATGTCCTGCAGCGACTTGTAGCGCTGGAGGATCCCCTGGACGTCGCGCGCAACCTTGTAGTGCTCCTCGCCGAGGATGGCGGGATCCATGAGGCGCGAGGTCGAGTCGAGCGGGTCCACCGCAGGATAGATGCCGAGCTCCGAGATTGCCCTGCTGAGCGTCGTCGTCGCATCAAGGTGCGCGAAGGATGTCGCCGGAGCGGGGTCGGTGAGGTCGTCTGCCGGAACGTAGATGGCCTGCACCGAGGTGATCGAGCCGGCCTTCGTCGACGTGATGCGCTCTTGCAGAGCGCCCATGTCGGTCGCGAGGGTCGGCTGGTATCCCACTGCCGACGGGATCCGGCCGAGAAGCGCGGACACTTCCGAGCCCGCTTGGGTGAAGCGGAAGATGTTGTCGACGAAGAACAGGACATCCGTTCCCGACTGATCTCGGAACTGCTCAGCCAGAGTCAGGCCCGTCAGAGCAACGCGCGCGCGGGCACCCGGCGGCTCGTTCATCTGCCCGTAGACGAGCGCCACCTGTGACTCAGAAAGGTTGTCGGGCTTGATGACCTCGGATTCGATCATCTCGTGATAGAGGTCGTTGCCTTCCCGCGTGCGCTCGCCCACGCCCGCGAAGACGGAGTAACCGGAGTGCACCTTGGCGATGTTGTTGATGAGTTCCATGATCAGGACGGTCTTGCCGACGCCGGCACCGCCGAAGAGACCGATCTTTCCGCCCTTCGAGTACGGAGCGAGAAGGTCGATGACCTTGATCCCGGTCACGAGGATTTCCGAGGAGGTCGATTGCGCTGCGAAGTTCGGCGCCTCCTGGTGAATCGACCGCGTCTCCTCCGCGTTGACCGGACCCTTTTCGTCGATCGGCTCGCCGATGACGTTGAGGATTCGGCCAAGCGTGGCGTTCCCGACCGGTACCTGGATCGGATGGCCAGTGTCACGAACCTCGGCACCACGTACGAGCCCTTCGGTGGCGTCCATCGCGATGGCGCGAACCGTGTTCTCGCCAAGATGCTGCGCGACCTCGAGAACGAGCCGCTTGCCCTGGTTCTCGGTCTCGAGCGCGTTCAGGATTTTCGGCAGTTCCTCCGCGAATTGAACGTCAACGACCGCGCCGATGACTTGGGTGACTTTTCCGACTGCCTGGTCTGCCATGTTCGGTCTCCGGTATTCGGTCAAAGCGCCTCGGCGCCCGCGATGATCTCGATGAGTTCGGTGGTGATCGCGGCTTGGCGCGACCGGTTGTAGTCGATCGTGAGCCGCTCGATCATGTCGCCGGCGTTGCGCGTGGCGTTGTCCATCGCGCTCATCCGCGCACCATGTTCGGACGCTGTGTTCTCGAGAAGAGCCGCGAAGATCTGGGTCGCGATCGCGCGCGGCAGCAGGTCCGCGAGTATCCCCTCCTCGCTCGGCTCGTAGTCGTAGATGGTCGAGGCATCGCCCTCGTCGTCGTCGAAGGTTGCCGGGATGATCTGCTGTTCCGTCGGCGTCTGGCTGATGACCGACTCGAACGTGTTGAAGTAGATCGTCGCGATGTCGAACTCGCCCTCGTCGAACCGCTTGAGCACGTCCTGGGCGATCCCCCGCGCGTGGTCGTAGTTGACGCGCTTCATCTCGCTCATGTCGACATGCCCGACGAACTTGTCGCCATGATCCCGCCGCAGCATGTCGCGCCCCTTTCGCCCGACCGTCAGGATCTTGACCGTCTTGCCCTCTGCCTGAAGCCGCTCCAGCCGCCCCCGGCCGAGGCGAGTGATTGAGGAATTGAAAGCCCCGGCAAGGCCGCGCTCGGACGTGATGATGACGAGGAGATGGGTCTTGTCCGACCCGGTGCCCTTGAGCAAGCGAGGCGCAGTATCACTGTCGCCGACCGATGCCGCGAGTCCCGCCATGACGGCTCGCATCCGCTCGGCGTAAGGGCGCGCATCCTCCGCCGCCTCCTGCGCCCGGCGCAGCTTCGCCGCGGCGACCATCTGCATCGCCTTGGTGATCTTGCGCGTCGACTTGACGCTGTCGATCCGGTTCTTGAGGTCCTTGAGACTGGCCATCGGAAATCAGCTAAAGTCAGCTGCGAATTCGTCGATGGCCGACTTGATCTTGTCCTCCAGATCGCCCTTCACCTTGCGGTCGTTCTCGGTGATGTCGTTGAGCAACTCCGAATGCCGGCCGCGCAGGTGGCGCAGCAGCCCATCTTCGAAGCGTCCGACCTGATCGACCTTGATCTTGTCGAGATAACCAGCCGTTCCCGCGTAGATGACGCAGACGATCTCGGCGTTCGTCAGCGGCGAGTATTGCGGCTGCTTCATCAGTTCCGTCAGGCGAGCGCCGCGATTGAGGAGGCGCTGGGTGGAGGCGTCGAGGTCCGAGCCGAACTGAGCGAAGGCGGCCATCTCGCGATACTGGGCGAGCTCGAGCTTGATCTTGCCCGCGACCGACTTCATGGCGTCGGTCTGCGCCGCGGACCCGACCCGGCTGACCGAGAGGCCGGTGTTCACCGCCGGCCGGACGCCCTGATAGAACAACTCGGTCTCGAGAAAAATCTGGCCGTCGGTTATGGAGATCACGTTCGTCGGAATGAATGCCGAAACGTCGCCGCCCTGGGTCTCGATGATCGGCAGCGCGGTCAGAGATCCCGCGCCATGCTCCTCGTTCAACTTCGCGGACCGCTCCAGCAGCCGCGAGTGCAGGTAGAAGACGTCGCCCGGATACGCCTCGCGCCCCGGCGGGCGGCGCAGCAGAAGCGACATCTGGCGGTAGGCGACAGCCTGCTTGGACAAATCGTCGTAGACGATCAATGCGTGGCGGCCGTTGTCGCGAAAGTACTCGGCCATTGCCGTGGCGGCATAGGGTGCAAGAAACTGCATCGGAGCCGGATCGGAGGCGGTAGCCGCCACGATTGTGCAGTACTCCATCGCGCCGAACTCCTCGAGGCGCTTCACAAGCTGCGCGACGGTCGAGCGCTTCTGGCCGATGGCGACGTAGATGCAGTACAGCTTCTTCAACTCGTCGCCGCCCGCCTCATCGTTGTAGCTCTTCTGGTTGAGAATGGCGTCGAGCGCAACGGCGGTCTTGCCAGTCTGGCGGTCGCCAATGATCAGCTCGCGCTGGCCGCGACCGATCGGGATCATCGCGTCTATGGCCTTGAGACCGGTGGCCATCGGCTCATGAACAGACTTGCGTGGAATGATGCCCGGAGCCTTGACGTCGGCGACGCGTCGCTCGGTGGATTGCACCTCTCCCTTGCCGTCGATCGGGTTGCCGAGACCGTCGACCACACGTCCCAGCAGGCCATCGCCGCAGGGCACGTCGACGATCGAGTTGGTGCGCTTGACCGTATCGCCTTCCTTGATGTCCCTGTCCGAGCCGAAGATGACGACGCCGACGTTGTCGCTCTCGAGGTTGAGGGCCATCCCCATGATGCCACCGGGGAACTCGACCATCTCACCGGCCTGGCAGTTGTCGAGCCCGTAGACCCGCGCGATCCCGTCGCCGACGGACAGGACCCGGCCGACTTCCGCAACCTCGGCCTCCTGCCCAAAGTTGCGGATCTGCTCTTTGAGAATGGCTGAGATCTCAGCAGCTTGGATCGCCATTTATCCGGCCTCTTTCATCATGTTCTGCATAGCGTCGAGTTTCGAACGGATCGAGGTGTCGATCATCTTCGAGCCGAGCTTGACGCGCAGTCCGCCGATCAACCGCTCATCGACGGACATATCGATCTTCACGTCCCGGCCGGCCTGCTTCTTCAGCGTCTCGGCAAGGCGGTTTCTCTGGTCGTCGGACATTGGTGAGGCGCTCACGACCTCGGCCGTGACTTCGCCCTTCTCTTCGGCAATGAGCGCGCGAAGCTGGGTGAGAAACTGCGGCACGACGAACAGGCGCCGCTTGGTCGCCATGAGGCGCAAGGTTCGGGTGACAGTGTCCGACAGGCCCATCTTGCTCGCGATGGCGCCAATGCCCGCTTCCTGATCCACACGCGAGTAAATCGGAGAACGAAGGAGATCCCGGAAATCCTCGCTGTCGCGCTGAACCTCGGTCAGCGCATCGACGTCGCGCTCGAGTTCATCGATGCCGCCGTCCTCGCGCGCGAGTTCAAATACGGCTGTCGCATAGCGCTCGGCGATGCCGGTCGAGATCGATATCGGTTCTGACACGCGCTCCCTCGCCTTGTATCAGCCAATTCGCGACAGGTGCGATCGGCAATTCTTTTTCGACCACCGCCCGCACGGGGCGGAAGCCGCGGCGGATGTAGCACCATGGTTCTGCACCGGCAACCGCTTGGGCGCAAGCAATCCCGACCAAGCGGATCAGGCCGGTTTGGGGTCGGGGACGCCGATCCCCTCGATGACCTCGATAGGCCTCCTGACGCGCTCCGACAGGCCGGGCCTCATCGGCGCCGGCGGATGTCGAACTACCTCGACGATGAGCACGCCGCCGGCGTAGCGGTTGGAGATCTTGCGCCCGGCCCTTTCCCAAAACGGTCCGTAGCGAAGCCAGAAGTCTCTCTCGCTCGGTGGCTGGAAGAGTGCCGCGGCATGGCGTTCCTCGGCAAACCCATGCTGCTTGAGCTGTGCGTCGAGCTGGCTGAGGGAATATGGCCGGCCGTAGCCGAACGGCGTCCCGTCGCGCCTTGCCCAAAGGCCGGCCCGGTTCGGCACGATGACGAGCATCTTTCCGGACGGCGAAAGCACGCGGGCACACTCGGCGAGCAAGCGGCTGGCGTGCTCGCTCGTCTCCAGACCATGCAGGATCACGATCCGGTCTGCGACGCCGTCGGCGAGCGGCCAGAGGGTCTCGCGGCAGAGAACCGAAACGTTCGGCATGCCCGCCGGCCAATGCATCACACCCTGCTGCCCGGGCATCAGCGCGACCACGCGCCGCGCATCCTCGAGATAGGGTCGAAGGAGTGGGACGGCGAAGCCGAAGCCGACGACCGTCTGTCCCTTGCACGACGGCCAGAGCTTGCCCACCTGCTCACGCACGGCGCGTTGCGCCGCCCGCCCGAGACGAGTCCGATAGTAGAAGTGCTGTAGGTCGTAGACGTCGAGGTGCATTGCCGCGTTCCCACCGTTGGGCGATGCTGACCCTGACCTAGTTGCCGAACAAGCGGATGACCATGCCTTTTGAAATTGCCACGATACCTTGCCGGCGCGACAATTACGCCTTCCTGCTGCACTCGCCGGGCGGCAGGACGGCGTTGATCGACGCCCCGGAAAGCGCACCGATCAGCGCCGAACTTGAGCGGCGCGGCTGGCCACTCGACGAGATTTGGCTGACGCATCATCATGACGACCATGTCGCGGGGGTCGAGGATCTGCGTGCGGCACACCACGCAATCGTGCTCGGAGCTGCGGCAGACGCTAAGCGCCTTCCCCGACTTGATCGGGAAGTGGGCGAAGGCGACACGTTCGACTTCGACGGCGCCGATGTGCAAGTTTTTGATGCGTCTGGCCATACAATCGGGCACGTCGCGTTCTACGTACCTGCGGCAGACGTCGTCTTCACTGGCGACAGTCTGATGGCGCTGGGATGCGGAAGGTTGTTCGAGGGCACGCCCGAGCAGATGTGGCGTACGCTGTCACGACTGGCGGCGCTGCCGGACGAGACCGAGGTCTGCTCGGGTCATGAGTACACGGCCGCGAATGCCAGGTTCGCACTGACCGTCGAGCCGGATAACGATGCACTTCGCGCGCGTATTTCCGAGATCGAAGCTGCGCGTGCAGAGGGTCGTGCGACGGTACCCTCGCGACTGTTTGACGAGAAGGCGACGAACCCGTTTCTGCGTGCCGGATTGTCGGAAGTGAAAGCCGCCATAAATATGAGGGAGGCGAGCGACGTCGACGCCTTTGCCGATATCAGGCGCCGGAAGGATGCCTTCTGACCGCGCCTGGATTTTCGGCACAAGCGTGGGCCTAGCCACCCACACGCTGAATTGTTTGCGTGCGCCGCCAATAATCTCTTGAAGGATTGGCGGTATGCGCGAACTCTAGAACCATGATGGTCCACGGACGGCGGACGGTCATCACCGTTCCCGACCAAAGCCCAGGGGAGCACGACGAGTGCCGTCTTTTTCCGATACGCTCGAGCAGGCAATTCACTCAGCACTGGCGTTGGCCAACGCCAGGCGGCATGAGCTCGCGACGCTCGAACACCTTCTGCTGGCCCTTATCGACGAGCCCGACGCGGCCAAGGTGATGCAGGCCTGCAGCGTCGATCTCGAGGAGCTTCGGCAGACCCTCGTCACGTTCATCGATGACGATCTTTCGACGCTCGTGACCGAGATCGACGGGTCCGAGGCGGTGCCGACCGCGGCGTTCCAGCGCGTCATTCAGCGCGCCGCGATCCACGTCCAGTCCTCAGGGCGGACCGAGGTCACGGGTGCCAACGTCCTCGTCGCGATCTTTGCCGAGCGCGAGTCGAACGCCGCCTTCTTCCTGCAGGAGCAGGACATGACACGCTACGACGCCGTGAACTTCATCGCGCACGGCGTTGCCAAGAATCCGAGCTTCGGCGAAGCTCGGCCTGTCCAGGGTGCCAGCGACATAGAGGACGAGGTGCAAGGGGACGACGACAAGAGCGAAAGCGCGCTCGCCAAATACTGCGTCGACCTCAACGCCAAGGCCAGGAAGGGCGACGTCGATCCCCTTATCGGGCGCGAGGCCGAGGTCGAGCGTTGCGTCCAGGTCCTATGCCGCCGGCGTAAGAACAACCCGCTGCTCGTCGGTGATCCCGGCGTCGGCAAGACCGCCATCGCCGAGGGGCTGGCGCGCAAGATCGTCTCGGGCGAGACGCCCGAGGTGCTGCGCGGGGCCACGATCTTTTCGCTCGACATGGGCGCCCTTCTCGCCGGAACCCGCTACCGCGGCGACTTCGAGGAGCGGCTAAAGGCGGTCGTGACGGAGCTCGAGAACCATCCCGACGCGGTGCTCTTCATCGACGAGATCCACACGGTGATCGGCGCCGGCGCTACCTCGGGCGGTGCTATGGACGCGTCTAACCTGCTGAAGCCGGCGCTCCAGGGCGGCCGGCTGCGGTGCATGGGCTCAACCACCTACAAAGAGTTCCGCCAGCACTTCGAGAAGGATCGGGCACTCAGCCGTCGGTTCCAGAAGATCGACGTCAACGAGCCTTCGGTCGACGATACGGTCAAGATCCTGAAGGGCCTCAAGCCCTATTTCGAGACGCACCACGACATCCGCTACACCTCGGACGCCATCAAGACCGCGGTCGAGCTCTCGGCCCGGTACATCAACGACCGCAAGCTGCCCGACAAGGCGATCGACGTGATCGACGAGGCCGGCGCGGCCCAGCATCTCGTGGCCGAATCGAAGCGGCGTAAGACCATCGGTGCCAAGGAGATCGAGGCGGTCGTTGCAAAGATCGCGCGGATCCCGCCGAAGAACGTTTCCAAGGACGACGCCGAGGTGCTGCGCGATCTCGAAGGGACGCTGAAGCGCGTCGTGTTCGGTCAGGACAACGCGATCGAGGCACTGTCCTCCGCCATCAAGCTGGCGAGGGCGGGTTTGCGCGAGCCGGAAAAGCCGATCGGCAACTACCTGTTCGCCGGCCCCACCGGCGTCGGCAAGACCGAGGTCGCGCGCCAGCTCGCTGACTCTCTCGGCGTGGAGCTGCTGCGCTTCGACATGTCGGAGTACATGGAGAAGCACGCGGTCAGCCGCCTGATCGGCGCGCCGCCGGGCTATGTCGGCTTCGATCAGGGCGGCCTCCTGACCGATGGAGTCGACCAGCACCCGCACAGCGTGCTCTTGCTCGACGAGATCGAGAAGGCGCACCCAGACGTGTTCAACATCCTGCTGCAGGTCATGGACCACGGGAAGCTCACCGACCACAACGGACGCCAAGTGGACTTCCGCAATGTTATCCTGATCATGACGTCGAATGCGGGAGCGGCAGACATGGCCAAGGCCGCGATCGGCTTTGGCCGCGACCGTCGAGAGGGTGAGGATACCGAAGCGATCGAGCGGATGTTCACGCCGGAGTTCCGCAACCGTCTCGACGCCGTAATTTCCTTCGCCCCACTGGGCCGCGAGGTCATCCTGCAGGTGGTCGAGAAGTTCGTCCTGCAGCTCGAGGCGCAGCTGATGGACCGCAATGTTACCATCGAGCTCACTCCGGCGGCCGCTGCATGGCTGGCCGAGAAGGGCTACGACGACAAGATGGGTGCGCGGCCGCTGGCGCGGGTGATCCAAGAAAACATAAAGAAGCCTCTGGCCGAGGAGCTTCTGTTCGGCAAGCTGGCGAAGGGCGGTCTCGTGCGCGTCTCGGTCAGGGACGACAAGCTGGAACTCGAGACCGAGCCGCCGCAGGCACCGCGTCTCTCATCGCGCAAGCCGCCGCTCCTGACGGCAGACTGAACGCGTCCTGCACGGCGCTGACCGGCGCCGTGCAGGTAAACGCTTAGGATCCAAACGAACCCAACGTAATGGAGCGCGGTTCTTATTGCTCGTCGGCTAGTCGCACCGTGTGGCGCCGACGCCTGATCCGCAGATCGCCAGACGTATCGCCACTGGGTGAGGCTTCAGCCCCTCACCCGTACGGTCTGTACTCCAAAGGCCGGCATCACCGTCAATGCACCGAGAAATCCCGACTCGCGTGCGCGTCGAGACAGAGCGTTCAGCCTAATCGCTACCGCTCGGTCAGCTTCAGTTCGATGCGCCGGTTCTGCGCACGCGCCTCCTCTGTCTGGCGCGGGTCGATGGGGCGATACTCGCCGAAGCCCGCTGGTAGCAGACGATCCGACGGAAAGCGCAACTCGTCGGTCATGAAACGAACGACCGACAGCGCACGCGCCTGGCTCAGTTCCCAGTTGTCCCGGTAGCGTCCGAAGCCCGACAACGGGCGGTCATCCGTGTGACCATCGACACGCACCACCCAGTCGATTGCGGACGGGATCTCTTCGGCGATTTCGCTGAGGAGCATGGTGACGTTCCGAATTTGCTCTCGTCCGCCCGGTGAGAGGATTGCGGAGCCCGGAGGGAAAAGCACCTCTGATGAGAACACGAAGCGGTCCCCCTCGATCCGGACGCCCTCGCGATCGCTGACGATGTCGAGCAGGCCTGCCATGAAGCTCGACTGAAACCGCTCAAGCTGCTCGGCCCGCTCTTGCAGTCGGGCGCGCTCGGCCGCCTCGAGGTCGGCGCGTCGCTTCTGCTCGGCAGCGGCTCGAGCAAGCGCCACGTTCAATTGTGCGTCGAGCGAGTTCGATCCGAACCTCCGCCGCCTCGCGCTGCGTGTCGGCGTCGTCGAGCAGCGCTTGCAATACGCCGAGCTCCTGCCGCAGCCGCGCCACCTGCTCCGTCAGCGCCTGGACCTCGCGCCGGCTCGCCGCAGACTCCGCCTCGACATTGGCGAGCTCCCGGTTCGCGGTGGCGAGAAGTGCCTGCCGCTCCTCAAGAGCGCTCATCTGGTCGCGTGCCTGCCGCTCCGCAGCGAGCTTTGCAGCAAGCGCCGCACGCAACTCGGCCTCGAGCTCCGGCCGCTCCTCGGCGATGGTGCGCATTTGCTCGGCTTCGCGGCGCGCCGTCGCGAGTTCCGCGGCAATCCGCGCCCTTTCATCCGCTTCCTCGCCAAGCGACTGGCGGAGCGCGGCGACCTCTTCCTCAGTTTCGGCGAGTTGCCCGCGCAAGGCTTCGATGTTGCCCGCGTAGTCATCGCGCGCCGCCTCCATCGCCGCGAGCGCACTTCTGAGCTCTGATGCCTCGTCGGCGTTCCCGTCGCGTGCGGAGAGCGCCGCGGTCAGGGCCGCCTCCGTCGTGGTCAACCGCTCGACCGCTGATGCCCCAGCCGTCTCGGACGCGGCAAGTCGAGCCGAAAGCGCGTCGCGTTCGGTTTCGGCCTCATCCGCCCTCGACCGCGTGAGTTCGAGTTGAGCCGCAAGATTTTCGGCGCGCACCTCCGCCTTTCTTCTCGCCGCTTCTGCAGCGATCATCTCCTGTTCCGTCTCTTCGCCGGCCTGCGCGCGAAGCCGCGCGGCGGCGAGATCATCCTCCAACGCCGAAGACCGAGCGGCGGCAGCGGCCTGCGCGTCCTGCGCCGCCGCCGCGTTGGCCTCGGCAGTGGCGAAACGATCTTGCGAGCGGTCGAGGTCAGCCAAGGCAGCAGCGAGCCGTGCATCGAGATCGTTCGAAGCTGCCTCGGCCGCCGCGAGCAATGTCAGCGTCTCCTCGGCCTCCCGACGGCGCTCTTCGAGGGCCAGCGCCATGGCGCTCAATTCGGCCTCCGACCGCGCTAGGCGCTCGCGAAGCGCAGTTGCAGCCGCAGCCTCGGCAAGCCGGGCCGCTTCCTCCTCGGACAGCGCCGTCTCCGTGTCGGAGAGGCGCGAGCGCAGGGACTGCGCCGCGGCGGCCTCTGCCAGTCGCGCGCGCTCCTCGTTCGAGAGCGCAGTTTCCGTCTCCGAGAGCCGCGCTCGCAGGGCTTCCGCCGCCGCGGCCTCGGCGAGGCGAGCAGCCTCCTCCTCGGTCAGCGCCGTCTCGGCCTCGGCAAGGCGGACGCGGAGCGCATCCGTCGCCTCGGACTGCGCAAGCCGTTGCGCCCCCTCCTCGCGCAAGGCTTGTCGGGTGGCTTCGAGCGCGGCCGCGGTCTCGGCTCTCGCCCCCTCACTCGCGGAGAGGTCGGCGAGCGCCGTCTCGAGGCGCGAGGCGAGGTTCTGGCGCGCCGCCTCGGCCTGCGCCGTGGCCGCTTGGGCGCCCTGCAGTCGTGCGCCGAGGTCTCCCGTCTCCTCCTGCTCGGCCGCAAGCGCAGCCAGGGCGTCGGACAGCGATGTCTCCCGCTCGTCGAGAAGGCTCAGCGCGTCTGCGAGGGAGGTCTCGCGTTCCTCGAGCGTGGTCTGCAGCTCGGCTGTTAGGGCCTGCAGCGCCTCGCGCCGTGCCGCCGCCAGCCGTGCCTCTTCGGCCTGAGCGTCGATCTCGTCGCGCGCCTGTGCCAGCGCCAGGCGCGCCGCCTCCCCCTGTTCGATGAGGCGCTCCCGGCTCGCTTCCAGATCGGCCACGTCATCCGTCAGCGACGCGCTTCGCTGACGCGCAACATCGCGCTCCGAGAGCAGCGTCGCAACCTGCTCCTCGAAGGACGCGATGCGATCGTCGCGCGCCGCCAGTTCGTCCGACTGACGGGTCGTTTGCGCAACAAGCCCGGCAATCTCCGCCTCCTGCGATCGAAGCTCGGCCTGCGCCTCCTCCAGAGCGAAGTCGAGGCTCGACTTCTCCTCCTCGAGCCGAGCCACGGACTGCTGCTCGAGACCGAGCGCACGGCTGACCTGGTCGAGCTCCCGCGCGAGATCGCTCAAGGCGCTTTCCTGCCCGCTGATCGTCTCTCGCAGCACGAACTGAACGACCATGAAGATCGTGAGCACGAACATCAGCACCAGAAGCAGCGCGGTCATGGCATCCACGAAGCCGGGCCAGGTCGAGCCCGCCATCCGGTTCACCGATCGCCTTGAGAGCGCCAACGTGTCAGACCCTGCGGCCGATGATCGGCGTGGGAGGCTCGGGCCGGCGCGCACTGGAAAGCTGACGCACGACGCGCGTCAGTTGCGCAAGCTCGCTTCTCAGATCGTCCACCGCCTCCTGCCTGCCTGCCGCCATCTCTTCGAGGATGCGCAGAAGCTGCGTATCGATGGAGCGGAGATGCATGCGGCTTTCGGCGTCGAGTGTGCCGCCGCCGCTCTCTTCCATCAGCGCGACGACGCGGTCCTGGCCTTCGGCGATGCGGTCGAGCTCGGGCGCGTGCGCGCCCCGCTCCAGCAAGGTGATCATGCGCTCCTGCCCGTCGGCGATCCGCGACAGCGCGATATCGGACTCGACCGGCCGATCGACCCTGTCGCCCATTGCCTCCAGGATTTCCGATAGCCGCGCGATGCGGGCGTCCATCGCGATACTTGTCTCAGCGGCCCGACCGAAATGATTCCTCAGCGACTCGAGCTGGTCCGAGAGGTGTTCCAGAACCGGGCCCATGATGCCGCCGTCGCCGACAGCGTCCGTATCGCCGGAGGAAAAGCCAACGCGGGTGATCGTCGACAGCCATTCCTCCAGTTCGCGGTAGAAGCGGTTTTGGCCATGCCCGGCGAAGAGCTCCAGCAAGCCGACGACGAGGCTTCCCGCGAGACCCAGAAGAGACGAGGCAAAGGCCACGCCCATCCCGTCGAGCTGCCCCTCCAGACCGCTCATCAGACGGTTGAAGACGTCGAGGCCAGCCTCACCCTCTCGTGGAGCGAGCGATCGGATCGTCTCGACCAGCGCGGGGACGGTGGTGGCGAGACCGTAGAAGGTGCCGAGAAGGCCGAGGAATATTAGCAGATTGACGATGTAACGCGTGATGTCGCGCGCCTCGTCGATCCGCGTCGCGACACTGTCGAGGATCGAGCGCGAGGCGTTCGCGCTGATGCGCATCATACCTTGTCGCGAGCGCAGCAGGGTCGCCAGCGGGGCCAGCAGCCGTGGCACGTGGCCGGCGGTGCGGCCATGGTTTCCGGCGACGAAGCCGTCTAGCCACCTCACGGAACCCGCCACCTGGTAGACCTGCCAAAAGCAGCTCAAGACGCCAATCACGAAGACGAACGCGATGAATCCGTTCAGGTAGGGGTTGGCCAGGAACACCGGCGCGACTTCCGGCGCCACGAGCCGTACGCCGAACGCCACCAGAACCAGCACGATCAACATCGACAGGATCTGGCGAATCGGTTGGGAGAAGTGGGTCGCCTGCTCTGCGTCGGGCGTGTCCATTGCGGACGGTCCTGCGCCTTTCCGTGAATTTCAGCCTTGATAGGCGGAAAAGCCTTTCAAGCCAATTGCCAAGACGGCGATATTGTCAGGCTGCGAGCTCCCTGACACGGTGGGCGAGCCAGTCCAGATCGGAGTCCGGTATGCCCAGTTCGTGAAGGTGGGAAACCGTGTTCCAGAGATACTCGGTATTCGGCCCGCGCCCGCCGACGGCGCTCGCGATGATCCGAGCCTGCCGCTCGGGCGGCAGGCCGCCGCAGTATTGTTGGTGCTGGGTATCGACAACGAACGTCGTCGCGTCGACCTCGCACCCGTTCGTCAGCGTCAGGCGCACGCGTTCCTCCAGATACGCGGAGCTGATGAGTTCGCGCTCGCGCAGATAGCCGAGCGTCTCCTCCTCGTGGCCTTCCTGAGCGCGAAGCGCGAGCCCGGTCACCGAACCGCCGGGATGGGGATCGAGCGCAAGGACGAGGCCGGGCTCGTCCACCGTGCCGCGGTGGTGGATCGACCACATGCAGAAGGACCTGGAATGGTCCGCCAGCGTCGCCAGCGACCGCTCTGCCACCGGGAAACCCGCGTTCCACATCAGCGAGCCGTAGCCGAAGACCCAGAGCGTCATCCTTTCCCTCCTCGATCCGCGGCCTTATACGGACCATTCCGATGGAGGCAATCGCATGATCCGGGCGCTGATCGCAGGGGTTCTTGCCGCAGCGCTCGGGTGGAGCGGCTACTGGTTCATCGGCGCTCGTGCGCTGGACCGCGGGGTCGACGACTGGCTGGCCGAGCGCCGGGGCGAAGGCTGGGTCGCCGAAGCGTCGGAGACCTCGGTGCGCGGATTTCCCAATCGTTTCGACCTGACGCTCAGTGACCTGCACCTCGCCGACCCCGAGACGGGCGTCGCGTGGACCGCACCGTTCTTTCAGGTCCTCTCGCTCAGCTACCGACCGAGCCACGTCATCGCCGTCTGGCCCGCGACGCAGACGATCTCCACGCCGCACCAGACGGTGTCGATTGAAGGCGCCGAAATCCGCGGCAGCCTGCGCCTGTCCGATCTTTCAACGTTGGGCCTGGAAACGGCGACGATCGTATCAGACGAAGTCTCGATGTCGTCAAATGTTGGCTGGCTGGCGGAGCTCGACACCGGCCGGCTCGCGGCACGCCTCGTTCCCGCGACGACGTCTACTTACGAGATCGGCGTCGAGGCCCTCGGCGTCACCCCGGCAGAAGGCGTCCGCCGCGCCGTCGACGTCTCCGGCCGCCTACCACCCGAGATCGAGACTTTGCGGTTCGACGCCGTGATCGCGTTCACCGCGCCGTGGGATCGAGCGGCGATCGAGGTGGCGCGCCCGCAACCCACGGCCATCGACCTGCGCGAAGTCCGCGCGACATGGGGCAATCTCGACCTGCGAGCGACAGGTGATCTCGAGATCGAACCCGACGGCACGCCGACGGGCGAAATCGTTCTCAGGGCAGAGAACTGGCGGGAACTGTTACAGCTTGCCGTGGCGTCTGGCGCGGTTCCCGAGGGCATAGCCACGACATTGGAGCGCGGTCTCGCCGCGCTCGCCGGCGCCTCCGGCTCGCCAGAGACGCTCGACGCGACGCTGTCGCTTCGTGGCGGACGGGTCTTCCTGGGGTTCATCCCGCTGGGATCTGCGCCAAATCTCAGGCTCCGCTAAACCGGTTGACTCGTTTCGGTGGTGGCATATAAGCCACCGCTTCACTGGTGTTGGTGGCCCCCGCAAGGGGATGCCTGTCGGCCCTCAGGGGCAGAGGACAACGCCCTTCACAATCGAAGGAGATCAGACGGTGACGAAACGCACCTCTGCCAAGTACAAGATCGACCGCCGCATGGGCGAGAACATCTGGGGCCGCCCGAAGAGCCCCGTGAACCGCCGCGAGTACGGCCCCGGACAGCACGGACAGCGCCGCAAGGGCAAGATGTCCGACTTCGGCCTGCAGCTTCGCGCCAAGCAGAAGCTCAAGGGCCACTACGGGGACCTGACCGAGAAGCAGTTCCGCCGCATCTATGCCGAGGCCGAGCGGGTCCGCGGCGACACGGGCGAGCTGCTGATCGGCCTGCTCGAGCGTCGGCTCGACTCGGTCGTCTACCGCGCCAAGTTCGTCTCGACGATCTTCGCCGCACGCCAGTTCGTGAACCACGGCCACGTCACCGTGAACGGCAAGCGCGTCAACATCCCGAGCTACCGGGTGAAGGAAGGCGACGTCATCGCGGTGCGCGACCGCTCGAAGCAGCTTGCGTTCGTGCTTGAGGCTGCGGGCCTGCCGGAGCGTGACGTGCCCGACTACCTTGAGGTTGATCATTCCAAGATGACCTGCACCTTTGTCAGGGCCCCCGGTCTCGGCGACGTGCCCTACGCGGTGCAGATGGAACCGAACCTCGTCATCGAATACTACGCGCAGAACTAAAGCGACGACAGATCCGGTTTCGACGGCCGTTCCTGAAAATCAGGGACGGCCGTCAGCGTCCAGAAATCAGGGCACTTCCCTCCAACGTGATCAGCGGCAGAGCCACACATGCTCCCGTGGCTGGCGCCTCCACGACCGGACGGATCAGCGGGACGCAACGCGATCCGCGCCCATCTCGACCGAGAGGTCGACGACGTCGTCGCTGCGCCGAAAGCGGTACTGTGCCGAACGGTAGCCCGGCATCGCGAACGCAACATCATCCCCTTCGTCGAGCTTCATGACGATCCGCATCGGTTGGTCACCCGGCATGCGGCCGATGAAGGTGGCCGTGACTTCATAGGCCTCGTCTTCGAGCGGGACGTAGTACGCGACCATGTCCAGCGGGCCATCATGGAGGCTGCCCGCCTGGATCGGCTTTGCGAGCGTGGCGGTGTCGGCGCCAGCGGTCGTTGAGAGCGTCATGCCGAGAACGGCGGCAACGATCAGCTTGTTCATCTGAAATCTCCTTGTGCAGGCAACAGTTCCGGACAGGAACGAGAGAACTCGGACGCACGCCGTGGCGCAGGTCAGAACATGCTCTGGAAGCCTTTCGTTAACCACTGCGGGATTCCTTACCCAAAGTCTGGTTCCGGGCTCCGGTGGCACCTCCGGCGCGGGGCCGCTAGAAGGCCGGGGCGAAGGAGGTGCCAATGACTCATCCCGTCCACGCCCGTATCGACGGCCCGGTCGTCATGATCGGCTTCGGCTCCATCGGCCACGGCACGCTGCCCCTGATCGAACGGCATTTCGAGTTTGACCGGTCGCAGATGACGGTCGTCGAACCGCAGGAGGATGCGCACAACTTCCTCGCGCAGCGCGGTATCCGCCATGAGCAGGTGGCCATCACGCGCGAGAACTACCGCGACGTGCTGGGACGGCTCTTTCCGAAGGGTGGCGGGTTCTGTGTCAACCTCTCCGTCGACACCTCCTCGCTCGACCTGATGAAGTTCTGCCGCGAGATCGGCACGCCCTACATCGACACGGTGGTCGAACCCTGGGCCGGCTACTACTTCGAGACGGACGCGAACGCGGACCGCACAAACTATGCGCTGCGACAGGCGGTGCGGGACGAGAAAGCGCGGAACCCGGGCGGCACCACCGCGGTGTCCTGCTGCGGCGCCAATCCGGGCATGGTCTCCTGGTTCGTCAAGGAGGCGCTTCTGACGCTCGCCCGCGACGCGGGCAAGGACGGCAGTGTGCCGGACAGCAGGGACGATTGGGCGCGGCTGATGCAGAGCCTCGGCGTGAAGGGCATCCACATTGCAGAGCGTGACACGCAGGCGCGCCCCCTGCCCCGCCCGCGGGGCGTCTTCGTGAATACCTGGTCCGTCGAGGGCTTCGTCGCCGAGGGCTTCCAGCCCGCCGAGCTCGGCTGGGGCACGCACGAGACATGGTTTCCCGAGAATGGCCATCGTCACGAGCACGGCTGCAGGGCCGGCATCTGGATGGAGCGCCCGGGCGCCATCACCCGCGTCCACACCTGGTGCCCGACACCCGGTCCGCAGTTCGGCTTCCTCGTCACACATAACGAGGCGATCTCGATTTCGGACTACTACACGGTCGGATCCGGCGCCGAGCCCGAGTACCGGCCGACGTGCCACTACGCCTACCACCCCTGCGACGATGCGGTCCTGTCGCTGCACGAGACGTTCGGGTCGGGGCGCATACAAGAGAAGGTGCACATTCTCGACGAGCACGAGATCACCGGCGGCATCGACGAACTCGGCGTGCTGCTCTACGGGCACGAGAAGAACGCGCTCTGGTATGGCTCCCGCCTGTCGATCGAGGAGACCCGGGAAATCGCGCCCTACCAGAACGCCACGGGCCTGCAGGTGGCGAGCGCAGTAATCGCCGGAATGGTCTGGGCGCTGGAGAATCCGGACGCCGGTATCGTCGAGACGGACGAGATGGATCATGCCCGGTGCCTCGAGATCCAGCGGCCCTACCTCGGCCCGGTCGAGGCGCACTACACCGACTGGACGCCCCTCACCGACCGGTGGAGTGCATTCAACTTTACCGAGGATATAGACGAAGCGGACCCTTGGCAGTTCAAGAATGTCCTCGCCAGTTGACGCGTCTCCGGGCCGTTCCCGCGCCCTGTTGGATCAGATTCCCGCCGCGCGCCCGGGGCGGGCACGGCAGTGGCCGAAGGGCGCCGATCAAGGGACGGCGAGGCTGGTCAGCGACGGACGCTCCCGCTAGAAGGGCGCGCGTCCATGGGGAATGAGATGACCCACGCCATTCGGCCACAGCCGGGGATCATGGAAATCGCGCTCTACCAGGGCGGCGCGAGCAAGGCGGACGGCTTCGCCGAGCCGCTGAAGCTGTCATCCAACGAGAATCCGTTCGGTACATCCGAGGCCGCGAAGACCGCCTTCCTAAGCGCGGCCGCCACTCTGCACCGCTATCCCTCGACCGATCATGCGACCCTGAGACGCGCCATCGGCGACGTTCACGGGCTGGACCCTGATCGCATCATCTGCGGCGTTGGCTCGGACGAGATCTTCACCTTCGTTTGCAACGCGTTCTCCGGTCCGGGCGACGAGGTCATCCATTCGCGCCACGGCTTTGCCCTGCACCGCATCTGCGCACTCGCCGCCGGCGCCACGCCAGTCGAGGTGCCAGAGCGCGAACGCCACGTCGACGTCGACGCGATGCTCGCCGCAGTGACCGCGGCGACGCGTATCGTCTTCGTGGTCAATCCGGGCAACCCGACGAGCACGATGATCCCTTTGTCGGAGGTCGAGCGGCTTGCGGACAACCTGCCCGACGGCGCGATCCTGGTCCTCGACGGCGCCTACGCAGAGTTCACCGACGGATACGACGGCGGTGCGGCCCTGGCCCGCGATCGCCCGAACGTGCTGATGACGCGCACCTTCTCCAAGCTCTACGGCCTCGGCGGTCTCCGGGTGGGCTGGGCCTACGGTCCGCGCGAGATGCTGGACGTGCTCAACCGGCTGCGCCAGCCGTTCAACTTGTCGGGTGCGCAATTGGCGACGGCGGAGGCCGCGGTACGCGATCGGGTGTTTGCCGGGTTCTGCGCGAGCGAGAACGCGCGACTCCGCACGACGCTCGCCAGGGATCTCCGCGCGCTCGGGATCGGATGTGACGAGCCGCACGCGAACTTCGTCCTCGCGCGCTTCGCCGATCAGGACGAGGCAGAGGCGTGCGAGACGCACTTGAGGGGCGTTGGCATACTCGTCCGCAAGGTCACAGGCTACAAGCTGCCCGAGGCGTTGAGGATCACCGTCGGTGACGAAGCATCCTGCCGCCGGGTGGTCGACGCCATCGCGGCGTTTCGGGACGCGCAATGACGATCCAGCCCGCCGAGAAGCCGGCTCCTGCCGCGCGCGACGGTGCCGACGTGATCTACCGACGGGTCGCACTGATCGGCCTCGGCCTCATCGCGTCGTCGATGGCGCACGCGATGCGCGCCGGGGGACTGGCGGGAGAGATCGTCGGCACCGCTCGTTCAGACGCGACGCGTGATACGGCGAGGGAACTCGGCCTCTGCGACCGCATCTGCGATTCGGCGGCCGAGGCGGTCGCTGGCGCAGACCTCGTCGTCCTCGCGACACCGGTCGGCGTCATGGGCGCGATCGCCGAAGAGATCGGTCCGCACCTTGCCGCCGGCGCGACCGTCACCGACGTCGGTTCGGTCAAGCGCGCAGTCATAGACGCCGTCGCGCCGCATCTGCCGGAGGGCGTCCACTTCATCCCCGGCCATCCGCTTGCAGGGACCGAGCAGTCCGGTCCACGGTCTGGCTTTGCAACGCTCTTCCGCAACCGCTGGTGCCTGCTGCTGCCGGCTCCGGATGCCGACGCGGAGGCGGTGCAGCGGCTCGAGCGCTTCTGGCGGGCGATGGGTGCGCATGTCGACACGATGGATCCGGACCACCATGACCTCGTCCTGGCGGTGACAAGCCACGCGCCGCACCTCATCGCCTACACCATGGTGGGCGTCGCCGATGACCTCGGGCGCGTGACCGATAGCGAGGTCATCAAGTATTCCGCGGCGGGGTTTCGCGACTTCACGCGCATCGCCGCATCTGATCCCACGATGTGGCGCGACGTGTTCCTCACCAACAAGGATGCGACGCTCGAAATCCTTGGCCGCTTCACGGAGGAACTCTTCGCCCTTCAGCGTGCGATCCGGACCGGCGACGGCGAGCATCTGCACGACTACTTCACGCGCACTCGCGCGATCCGCCGAAGCATCGTCGAGGCGGGACAGGACACCGACGCGCCGGACTTCGGGCGGGGTACGGACCATTGAGGGCGCTGGTCGCAGCGCTCCTGTTCGCTGCGGGCGCCGCTGCCGCAGCTCCGCCGGAGTTCAGCCCGAGACCGACGCCGCGCCCGATCAGCCAGGCCGAGCGCATTGCCGAGACTGTCAGGGTGCAGCGTACCGAAACCGTCGCGGTCAGGCGGAACCTTGTCCTGCTTTCTCCGAGGCCGGAAGGTCGGCCCGAGAACTTGCGCCGCCGATCCGTCGTGCGGTCTGTCGGCCTCCAGCTCAGGCCGCCCGGACCGGTCGCGGGTTCGATCTGCGGCATGAGAAGCATCCATGGGGAGCGCCTCTCTCCCATCGCGGGCCGAATTTCCGCCTGCGGGATAGAGGAGCCGGTGCGCGTCAGTTCTGTCGCCGGCCTCCGCCTCAGCCAGCCGGCCATCATGGACTGCCGTACCGCGACGGCGCTGAACGCCTGGGCCGAACGCGGCGTGAAGCCCGCCATCGGCCGCCTCGGCGGCGGTCCGGTCGGTCTCAAGGTGGCCGCGCACTATTCCTGCCGTACCCGCAACAACCAGAGCGGCGCGAAGGTCAGCGAGCACGGCAAGGGGCGCGCCATCGACATTTCGGCCATCGAGCTTCGCAACGGACAGTCACTGACGGTGCTGCACGGCTGGCGCAACCGGCAACATGGCAAGCGGCTCAGGGCGATGCACCAGGCGGCCTGCGGGCCGTTCGGTACCGTGCTGGGACCGAACTCCGACCGTTTCCATCAGGACCACTTCCACTTCGATACGGCCCGTTACCGCTCTGGCGCCTACTGCCGCTAGATGCAGCGGCCGCCGTCGACCTCGAGGCAGGCGCCGGTGATCATCGAGGCATGATCGGAACAGAGGAAGGCGGCAGCCTCGCCCATGTCTTGCGGCGTCGAGAACCGCCCGAGCGGGATCGTGGCAAGGAACTTCGCCCGCATCTCCGGCGTGTCTTCGCCCATGAACGAGGCGAGCAAGGGCGTCTCGCCCGCGACAGGCGCCAGAGCGTTCACGCGTATCCCACTCGGCGCCAGTTCGACCGCCATCGCCTTCGTCGCCGTGATCATCCAGCCCTTGGAGGCATTGTACCAATTGAGCCTCGGCCGCGGGCTCAAACCGGCCGTAGAGGCGATGTTGAGGATCGCGCCCGACCCCGCCTTCTTCATCAGCGGCACGACGTGGCGGGCTGTCAGGTAGACCGACTTTGCGTTCACGGCCAGGACGCGGTCGAACTCGGCCTCAGGCACGTCCTCGAGCGGCATCGGCATGTGCGTGATGCCCGCATTGTTGACGAGGATGTCGATCCGCCCGAGCGATTCCTCCGCGCTGCGCGTCAGTTCCGCGACCGATGCATTGTCGCTGACGTCAGTCCGGTGTGACAGACCGCCGATCTCGGCGGCGATGGCCTCGGCCGCGGGCGCATTGATGTCGGCAACCAGCACCTCCGCGCCCTCAGCCGCGAAGGCGCGGGCGATCCCTTCCCCGAACCCCGAGCCGCCGCCGGTGACGATCGCGGTCTTGCCCGCCAGCCGCAGCGCCTCAGCCATGGTGCGCCGCCACGGTCTTGAGCGTCGAGAAGCCGTAGAGGCCTTCGAAGCCCTTCTCGCGCCCGTGACCCGAGAGGCCGGTCCCGCCAAAGGGTAACTCAACTCCCCCACCAGCGCCGTACGTGTTGAGGAAGACCTGCCCTGACCGCAGCGCCCTCGCGAGCCGCATCTGCCGCGCGCCGTCCCGCGTCCAGACCGACGCGACAAGGCCGTAGGGCGTCGCGTTCGCGATCTCCGACGCCTCTGCCTCGGTATCGAACGGGATCAAAACCTGGACGGGCCCGAAGATCTCTTCCTGCGCCAAGGGGTGACCGGGCGACACCGGCCCGAACAGCGTCGGCTCGACGTAGTGACCACCCGCAGGCGCGCCCTGAATGCGCGCCCGCGCGAGCACCGTCAGGTCGGCACCCCGCTCCAGCCACCCCTCGACGCGAGCCTTCTGGCGCGCCGAGATCAGCGGCCCCACGTCGGGATCGTCGAGCGCGAGATCGACGCGCAGCCCCTCGTAACGCTCGGCCATGGCGCGGGCGACCTCTTCGTAGACGCCGCGCTGGACGAGGATCCGCGACGCTGCAGAACAGGTCTGTCCAGCATTCTGGATGCCGGCGCCGACGAGGAACGGCAGCGCGGCGCCCAGATCGGCGTCGTCGAACACGATCTGCGGGGACTTGCCGCCAAGTTCCAGTGTGACCGGAATGACGTTAATGGCAGCGGCGGCCTGCACCTTGCGGCCGACCTCGACCGACCCGGTGAAGGACAGATGTCGGACGCCCGGATGCGCCGCAAGCGCCGCGCCCGCCTCCTCGCCCAGGCCGGGAACGACGTTGAGCGCGCCTGCCGGCAGCCCGGCCCGGCACGCGAGATCGGCGAATGCCAGCGCTGTCTGGCAGGCGTCCTCGGCGGGCTTCAGGACGCAGGCGTTCCCCATCGTGAGCGCGGCGCCGACCGAGCGGCCGATGATCTGCATCGGGTAGTTCCACGGCACGATATGGCCGGTCACGCCGTGCGGCTCGCGAAGGGTGTATACGGTGTAGCCCGGCAGGTACGGGATGGTCGTCCCGTGCACCTTGTCGGCGGCGCCGCCGTAGAACTCCAGGTAGCGTGCCAGCGCCCTCGCATCGGCAAGCGCCTGCGACAGCGGCTTGCCCACATCGCGCGCCTCGAGCCGGGCGAGACGCTCCTGCTCCTCCTCGACCATCCGGCCCAGCCGCGACAGTCGCCGGCCGCGCTCCGCCGGGGCGAGGGCACCCCACTCTCCCGCGAGCGCGGCATCGGCCGAAGCGACGGCGGCGTCGATGTCCGCTGCCCCACCGCGGGCGATGCGTCCGAAAATCTCGCCGGTGGAGGGATCCTCCACCGGAAGCGTCTCGCCGCCAGCGGGCGCGACCCAGCGCCCTCCGACGAGGCACAGCCCCCGCTCGGCATCCACGTCAGTCGGACGTGCGGTATCCGGCATCCTCGACCCTCCCCTCAAGGCGCGGCGCCGCGGAGACGAGCGCGCGCGTATATTCGTGCCGGGGGGCGTCGAGGACCCGTTCCGTCGGCCCCTCCTCGACGATGCGCCCGGCGCGCATGACCATGACACGATCGGTGATGGCACGCACCACCGTCAGGTCATGTGTAATGAAAAGATACGCCAGACCGAAGCGCGCACGCAGGTCGGCGAGCAGGTCCAGCACTCGCGCGCGGACCGAGACGTCGAGCGCCGAGACCGCCTCGTCCAGCACGATCAGGTCGGGCCTGATGATGAGAGCGCGTGCGATGGCGAGACGTTGGCGTTGTCCGCCGGAGAACTCGTGCGGCCATCGCTCGCGGTCGACCGCGCCCAGCCCGACGCTGCGCAGTGCTTCGACGATCGCATCCGTGCGCGCTTCTCCCCGTGGCGGATCGTCGAGCAGGTGGAAGGGTTCGGTGACGAGGCGCGACACGCGATGCCGCGGGTTGAAGGATCCGTAGGGGTCCTGGAAGACCGCCTGGATCCGTCGTCGCACAGACCGGTCGCCGTCATGGATCGGTCGGCCGTCGAGGCTGATCTCGCCCCCCTGGATCGCGTCGAGCCCGAGGATGGCGCGCCCAAGGGTGGTCTTGCCGCAGCCGGATTCACCGACGAGGCCGAGGCTCTCGCCAGCGTTCAGATCGAAGCTGACCCTGTCGACGGCCCGTAGCCGTGTCTCGCGCCGAAACGGCCAGAGCGCCGGGCGGACATGATCACGGACCAGATCGCGAACCTGCAGCAGCGGCGCGCCGGCCTTCGCGCCGGCGCGGTCCGGTTGGTGCTCGCTCGCCTCGAGCAAGGACAGGGAATAGGGATGCTTCAGCTCCCGCGCAAAGCCTTTGCCCGAAACCTGCTCGAGGATCTCGCCGTCCTTCATGATGGCAATGCGGTCGGCCATACCCGAAACAACGGCGAGATCGTGCGTGATCATCATGAGCCCCGCACCGTCCTCCCGCGAAAGGCGCGTCAACAGGCGCAGGATCTCGGCCTGGGTCGTGACGTCGAGGGCCGTCGTCGGCTCGTCGGCGATGATCAGCCGGGGGCCGAGCGCGACCGCCATCGCGATGACCACGCGCTGCCGCTGCCCGCCGGACAGTTCGTGCGGATAGCGCGACGGGGGAAACCGCTCCGTCGGCAACTCGCAACGTGCCAGCGCGTGGCGGGCCTCCTCCATCGCAGCCTTGCGCGAGACCTTGCGGTGAACGCGGACCACCTCGGCCACCTGGTCCCCGATCGTTTGCACCGGGTTCAGCGCCATCATCGGTTCCTGAAACACCATGCCCATGGCCGCGCCGCGTAGCCTGCAGAGCTTGTCCTCGGGCATCGCCAGCAGGTCCTCGCCGTCGAGCAGGATGCGCCCCTGCGCGCGTGCGGCCCGCGGGAGGAGGCCCATGACCGAGAGCGCGGTCATCGACTTGCCGGACCCGCTCTCTCCGATGAGCCCCAGGATCTCGCCCGGCGCCAATGTCAGCGAGACGTCTCGAAGGATGCGCCGTTCGCCGATCCCGAGGTTCAGCCGCTCGATCGAGAGCAGCGTCATCCAGGCCCCGAATGCGGGTCCATGACATCCCGCAGGCCGTCACCAAGCAGGTTGAGCCCGAGCACCGTCAGCACGATGCAGAGCCCCGGGATCAGCGCGAGCTGCGGCGCAAGCGAGACCATGGTCTGCGCCTCGGCCAGCATTCGGCCCCACGACGGCGTTGGCGGCTGCGCCCCGAGACCGACATAGCTCAAGCCAGCCTCGGCCAGAATGCCGAGCGAGAACTGGATCGTCCCCTGCACCATCAGCAGGTTGGCGACGTTGGGCAGGATGTGCTCCACCGAGATCCGCACACGGCCCTTGCCGGCGAGCCGCGCCGCCAGAATGTAGTCGAGGCTCCAGAGCGACAGCGCCGCGCCGCGCGTCAATCGGGCGAAGACCGGGACGTTGAAGATGCCGATCGCGATGATCGCGTTGACCGCCGAAGGCCCGAAAACGGCGGTGATGAGGATCGCGATGACGAGCGACGGGAAAGCGAAAACGAGATCGTTGCCGCGCATCACAACCTCGTCGAGAAGCGACCCGCGCCATGCCGCCGCGGTCAACCCGAGCGGCACGCCGAAGGCGACGCCGATCCCGACCGCCACGAGTGCGACTGCGATCGACGTGCGTGCACCCACCATGATCATCGACAGCATGTCGCGGCCGAGCTGATCGGTGCCGAGCGGATGCGCCGTCGATGGTCCAAGAAAGCGCTGAGCGACCTCTACCTGGGCGACATCGTGCGGCGTCCATGCCAGCGAGACGAGTCGCGGCGAGGGCGAAGACCAGCGTCAGCGCCAGTCCGATCCACAAGGCCGTCGGCGGGCGTGCCCCGGCCGGAACCGTCGCGGCGGGCCTCACCGCCGGCGCAGCCGCGGGTCCACGGCGGCGTAGCTGAGGTCGACGACGAAGTTGACCACGATGACCGCGAAGACGAGCAGCATCACGACGCTCTCGACGACGATCAGGTCTCGAGCCGAGATCGCCTGGAAGATCAGACGCCCCAATCCCGGCAGGAAGAAGACGTTCTCGATGATGATCGCACCGGCAAGCAGGAACGAGAATTGCAGACCGATGATCGTCAGGACCGGGATCATCGCGTTTCTCAGCGCATGTCGCCAAAGCGCCTGGCGTCGCGTCAGGCCCTTGGCGCGCGCGGTGCGGATGAAGTCTTGGCCCAGGGTCTCGATCAGGGCGGACCGCATGACGCGCGTCAGGATCGACGCCTGCGGCAATGCAAGCGCCACGGCGGGCAGGATCAGAGCCTTGAGCGCCGCCAGCGGATCGCTCCAGCCAGGAAAGCCGCCAGCGGAGAACCAGCGCAGGTTCACCGCGAACAGCAGGACGAGAAGCATAGCGAACCAGAAGTTCGGGACGGCGATGCCAAGTTGCGTGACCCCCATGACGGCAAGGTCCCCGCCCCCGCCGCGCCGGCTCGCCGCCAAGAGCGCGGCGGGGAAGGCGATCGCCGTGGAGAGAGCCAAGGCCATCACGGCAAGCGGCAGAGAGACCCACAGGCGGTCGGCAACCATGCCGGCGACCGGCGTGCGATAGGTATAGCTCGTTCCGAAATCGCCACGGAGCATGCCCGAGGCCCAGTCGAGGTATCGCAGGTGCGGCGGGCGGTTCAGGCCCATCTCCTCCCGCAGCGCCGCCACGGTCTCGGGCGCCGCGTTGATGCCGAGCATATAGGCGGCCGGATCGCCAGGCACGAGTTCGATCACCGCGAAGATGACGACGCTTGCCGCAAAGAGGCTCAGGGCGAGAGCCCGCAGCCGACCGACGGCATAGCTCAGCATCGCGCGGCAACCTGGCAGGCCAGGGCCGGCAACCGGAGGTCTGCGACCCACCCGCCTGCTGCCGACCCTCGGAAACTCACATGGCGCGCGCGCGGCGGCGACAGCCGGGCGCGGACCGTTGAGCTCATCTGGCCCAGTGGACGTTCGTCAGGTCGACGGCCTGCGTCGGCGCATTCGCCCACAACCCTTCGAGCCCCGCACGGGCAACGGAGACCTGCGCGAGCTGGAACAGGAACCCGTTCACGAAATCCTCGGCGATGATGCGCTGCGCTTCCTGCAGGAGTTCGCCCCGCGCTTCGACGTCGATCTTGCCGGATAGATCGGCCATCAGCTCCTGGAACTCAGGGTTGTCATACTGGAAGTAGTAGTCCGGCCTCGCGTAGATGTTGATGTCCATCGGCTCGGTGTGACTGATGATGGTGAGGTCGAAGTCCTTTCCATTGAAGACTTCCTCCAGCCACTGCGCCCATTCCAGATTGGTGATCTCGGTCTGGATTCCCACGTCGCGCAGCTGGCTCGCGATGATCTCGCCGCCGCGTCGGGCATAGGATGGCGGCGGCAGTTTGAGCGACGCGGTGATCTGCCCGTGCCCGGCCTCCTCGAGCAAGGCGCGCGCCCTCTCGGGGTCATGCGGCGAGAGGCTGGTCAGATCGACGTAGTCCGGATTGTGAGGCGCGAAGTGGGAGCCGATCGGCTGTCCGTAGCCGAACATCGCACCGTCGATGATCGCCTGGCGGTCGATCGCATAGGCGATCGCCTCGCGCACCTTGGGGTCGTCGAAGGGCGGCGCCGCGTTGTTGATGGCGAGGATGGTCTCGCCTTCGGTGGAGCCGATCAGCACCTGGAACCGAGGATCCGCCTCGAACTGGGGCAGGTTCTCGGGCGCAGGATAGCTGATGAACGCGTCGATGTCCTCGGCCATCATCGCGGCGAAGGCCGCAGTCGGGTCAGAGATGAAGCGGAACGTGGCCCGCTCCAGCGCCGGCGCCTCGCCCCAGTAGTCGGGATAGCGGACGAGGTCGATGCTGTCGCCCTGCACCCAGTCCTCGAACCGGAAGGGCCCGGTACCGACCGGGTTCTGCTTGATGTCGTGGATCGATTCCGGCGCGACGATGACCGCGTCGCCCCAGGCCATGTTGAACAGGAAACTGCCGTCCGGCGCCGAGAGCGTGACACGGACGGTCTGGGGGTCGATGGCCTCGACCCTCTCTATCCCCGCGAACAGCGCCTTCTGCGCGTTGGTGCTGTCGTCCGCGCGGGCCCGGTCGAGGGTAAAAACGACATCCTCGGCCGTCATCTCGGTGCCGTCGTGGAAGGTCACGTCATCCTGCAGGCGGAACGTGTAGACGGTGCCATTGTCGCTGACCTCCCAGCTCTTGGCGAGGCCCGGCAGGATCTCTCCGGACGGGCCGAACTTCGTCAGCCCCTCGAAGACGTTCGAGTACAGGACCTGGTCGATCGCCCCCGCCGCCGCGCTCGTCGGGTCGAGGTGCGGCGGCTCCAGTTGCAGCGCGATCATCACGTCGCTCTCCTGAGCGAGCGCAGCACCGGCCGCGACCGCGAATGCGGCGCCGATGGCAAATGACTTCATGTCGTTCCCTCCCCTGTAAGCAACGCATCGAGCGTCCGTGCCATGACGGTTGCCGACGTCACCATGTCGTCGATCCCGACCCATTCGTCGGGCTTGTGCGCGAGTTCGAGAATGCCGGGACCGTAGGCGATGCAGTTTCTCAGCCTGCCGATGCGGTCGATGTGCTTCTGGTCGTAGGTGCCGGGTGACGCCACGTACTCCGGCTCCCGGCCGATGGTCGCGGCGATGGCACGCGCAACCGTCGTCACGATCGGCGCATCCCGGTCGGTCATCGTCGGCAGCACGCGGTGAAGTTCGCGGATGTCGTAGCGCAGGCCGGGGCGGCGCTCGGCCACACGCGCGACGAGCGCCTCGATCTCGGCCACGACGTCCTCGACCTCCTCCTCCGCCAAGAAGCGGCGATCGAGGACCATGCGGCACGAATCCGGCACGACGGGGGATGGCAGCCCGGTCTCGTCGGTTTCGTTCTCGTCCTGCCCGCCATGGACCGAGTTCACGTTCAGCGTCGCGTGCCGTGCGCCCTCGGGGACGACGGGCAGCGCGGTCGTGCGGCGCGCCAGCGCTGGCCAGAGGTCTCTCTCCATCGCGGCGAGGATCGCGCCCATGTGCCGGACGGCGCAGTCGCCAAGGAACGGCATGGAGCCATGGGCGATCTCGCCCCTCGCCTCGACTTCGCCCCACCACACGCCTCGATGTCCGAGGCAGATGCGGTCCGGGTCGAGCGGCTCGGGGATGACGACGTGCTGCACGCGGGCGGGGCTGAAATGGCCCCGCTCGGCCAGCCAGGCGACGCCGCCATAGCCGCCTGACTCCTCGTCGGCGGTGCCCGAGATTTCGATGGCGCCCGCATAGTCGGGGCGGAGTGCAATAAATGCTTCGGCGGCGATGATTGCCGCGGCAAGACCGCCCTTCATGTCGCAGGCACCGCGGCCGTAGATGCGACCGTTCCGGACCTCGCCGCCGAAGGGATCGACCGTCCAGCCGCGCCCCGCCTCGACGACGTCGATGTGGCCGTTGAAGTGCACGGTGTCGCCGGCCCGCGCGCCCTCTCGGCGGGTGACGACATTCCATCGCGGGTATCTTGCACTGTCGCCTGGCGTGCCCTCGGCGCGCAGGAGTTCCACGGAGAAGCCGCTCTGCTTGAGCCGGTCGCGGAGCAGTTCGCAAATCGCGAGATAGTCGCGGCCGGGGGGATTGACCGTGGGGATCCGGACGAGCGCCTGCGTCAAGGCGACGAGATCATCGCGGCGGTCCTCGACCGCTGCTGCAAGGTCGTCGCTATGGCTCACGTCGTCTGGCACGGGCGCGACGATGCCCCGCTTCCTGCGCCGGGACAACTGCCGTCAGCGCGCGCGAACCTGCACGCGGTCGCCAATCTCGTTCAGGATCCCGCGAAGACTGTCGTAGTCCTCGTGCCGGACACGCATCCACGCATTCGCCATATATCCCGCCGCGACGGACTGCGTCGGCGTACCTGGCTCGGGGAAGTGCGAACCGACGACATGGCCACCGTACTTGCGCCAGATCTCCTCGACCCCGTCGTAGTGCGAGATCACGCCGTCCCGATCGGGCCGCAGCGCGATGATCCCGCAGGCGTAACGTCGTGTCGGCCGGCGGTCGATCGTGTGCCGGCAAACGGCGAGGGCCCACTCGCGGTAGAGGTCGAACTCTCCGCTGGCGCAGTAGCTGTCCCACTGGCCGACGCCGGGCGGGCGACAGCCGATCTCGGAGAACTTCAGGCCCTTCGCGCCAAAGAACCACTCCATGTGCGTGGCCGCGGTCGTGATCTCCAGCGCCTCGACCACCCGGCGCCCCATCTCCTTGATCTCGTCATAGGCTGGGGCGTCCATCCGGTTGGTCACCACGATCTGAGGCGAAATCCAGCGGGTGCGCATCGCCTCGAGGACGTTGGGGTAGTAGTGGCTGATGAAGTCGTGGGTGACGCGCCGCTCGACCGTGAGGGTATCGTAGAACCCCTCGTGCCCGTCGATGAATTCCTCGATGGCCGCGTGCGCACCGTCGGCAATTCCGGCCTGTTGCGCGACATGCTCGAGTTCAGCGTCGTTGCTCGCGCGGTATGTGCCGGATGCGCCGGCCGCGTCGCGCGGCTTGAGGATGATCGGATAGCCATGGGCGCGCGCGAAATCCCTCGCCTCACCCAGGCTCGCTACTCCGGCGGAGGCGGCGGTGGGTACGCCGGCGCGGCGCAGGACCTCCTTCATCGCGACCTTGTCGCGGCAAAGATACGCCGTTCTGGCAGAGATGCCGGGAATGCCCGTCCGCTCTCGCACATGGGCCGCCGGCAGGATGTGCGCCTCCACCGTCGCCTCAAGGCGGTCGACCCAGAAGTGCTTCTGCGCCTCGCGGACCGCCCATTCCAGAGCGCCCTCGTTCGTGACGCTTTCGATCTGCTGGTACCCCTTGAGCCAGCCACGGGCCTCGTGGTCGAGCCAGTCGTACGGGCGCTCACCAATGCCGTAGACGTTGGCGCCGACGCTCGCGAGTGCTCGTACGAATTCGCGCTGGTTCGCGGGAAATGCGGGTTCGATGAAGAGAACGTTCATGGCCTCAGGTCATCTGGTCGAGGTAGATCGGCAGCATCTGCCGCCAGGTCGGCCAGTCATGGTCCCATTCCGGCCCCCAGGGAACAACGCGGTTCGGCACGCCTTTGCTCCCGAGGATGTCGGCCATCCGCCAGTTTTCATCCGGCGCCTCCCAGCGGCCGCCGCCGAAGGCTATCAGGATGAAGCGGCGGCGGAGCGTGTCGAGCAGGCTGCCATTCATGCCGGGGACGAAGTGGATGGGCGAGGCGAAGTAAAAGTCGCCGTTGCCGCTGAACTTCAGGAGCCGCTCAAGGTCAAAGGAGCCGCTCATCGCGATGGCGCCGCGGAACGCCCAGGGATAGCGGCAGGTCAGCGCGACCGAGTTGAAGGCGCCTATGGATGCGCCGGCGACGATGACCTCGGCCTCCTGGTCGCTGCAGTCGGTGCGGATCGCCGGCACGATCTCCTCTGCGACCGCCTCCTGGTAGCGGTTGAGGAGCCAACAGCGGTACTCCACCGTGCCCCAGCCCGCGGCGAGCGCCCGGCCGCCGATGGAATCGCAGGAATAGACCTTGATCCGCCCCGCCTCGACTAGCGGCCAGACGGCACCGACGGCCCCCATGCGCTCCACCTCCTCGGCGTCGCCGCCGGCGGTGGGCAGCAGCAGGACGGGCTGCCCCCAGCGGCCCCACCGGATGAGCGAGATCTCCTGCTGCATCCGGTCGGAGTACCAGCTAGACCCCGTCTTGATCGCCACGCGCACCCTCCTGCTCGCGCCAGAGCTGCACGCGGCTCCAGAACAGCTCGGTGAACTCGTCGACCTCGTGCGGCGGGAAGAGCGCCGTAACCTTCTGGCGAATGGCGTCGCGCAGGGTCTCGGTCCCGAAGAAGTCGTAGGCGAGCTCGTCAAGGTGCTTCAAGTTCGTGCGGCAGAACTCGCGGAAGCGTTCGGTTTCAAAACGTTCGTGGGCGATCTTCGCGTATTCTGACAGCTTCTCGCGGAACGGCAGGTCGCGGTCGGCGACGTCGTAGAACGGCTGCCAGTCCATGTTGCGGCGCATCGGCTTGTCGGTCGCGGCGCAGAAGATCGACCAGCGCAGGTTGGACTTGATGAGCCAAGGGAAGTGGTAATGCAGCGACGTCACCTGGCTGTCGGGGCAGGCGTTGGCGAAGTCGATCGGATGCCAGACACCGTCGCGCCGCAGGCTCTCGCAGGAATTGAAGTCCCAGCCGAAGAAGGTGTTGATCGTCGCAGTCATGTCGCGGAGGATCGACTGGTCCTCCTCTGGCAGGAAGTCGATGTCCTGGCGGTAGCGGTCGTGCAGCGGCGCGCCGGGGTCGTAGTTGACGATACGGAACTGCGGACCCAGGCCGACGCAGCGCACGAACCAGTCATGTGGCAGGATCGCCTGCTGGATGTTCATCACCTCGGTGCCGCTGGCGTCGTAGGCGCGCTGGAAGCCCTGCAGGTCGTCGACCTTGGTCACGCCCTTCCAGCCGCCGCCGTGGTAGGGCTTCATGAAGAACGGGTAACCCATCTTCTGCCCGATCTCCTCCAGCGAGAACATCTTGGCGTACTTCCTCAGCGTCGGCTCGAGGTCGTCGGCGGCATCGTAAGCCTTGGGTGGCAGCAGCCATGTCTCGGGGATCGGCAGGCCGAGGCGCATCATTGCGGCGTAAGACGTGTGCTTCTCGTTCGACTGCAACGACCAGGGGTTATTGTAGACGTAGACATCGTTGAGCAGGATCGCCTTCTTGATCCATTCGCGCGACGTCGAATACCAGTGCGTCAGCCGGTCGATGACGACGTCGTACCTGACAGGCTGGCGCAGGTCGAAGGGCTCAATCGTGACCCTCTCGCACTTGAAATCAAGGCGTTGCCCGTCGAACTTGAAGTCCCGCGTGACCTGCTCGAACAGGCTCTCGTACGCGATCGGCCAGCAGATGTCGGCGCCCAGCGACAGGCCGATGTTGACCTCGCGGTCGGCCATTCTCTCACTCCCCTCGCGGCGCCTCCCGCGAGTGGGCGGCGCTCATTGTTGTTCGCGTGGTTTCAGGACCCACATCAGTCCGTCGCGCAGTTGATCGCGCCAGTTGTGCCAGTGGTGGCCGTCCCACGCAGACTTGAACAGAACATCGACGCCGTGCGAGCGCAAGAACTCCGCCATGGCCTTGTTCTGATCGGCCAGCCCCTCGAGTTCGCCGGTGGAGACGAACGCTCGCGTGTCGGGAAGATTGGGGGCGCGACGCAGCGCCCGCACAAGCCGCGCAATCCGGTGGAAGACGGGATGAGGCCGCGCATCGAGCTTCGTGTCGTCCAGGATGAAGGAGCCGGACTTGAGCACGAGTCCGCCGAAGAGGCCGGGAAACCGGAATGCTGTGGAGAGCGACGCGACCGCACCAAGGCTGGCGCCCATGAGGACGCGATCCGAGGGATCTCGGCTGATGCCGTATCGAGAGGCCACAGTCGGCAGCATCTCGCTGACAATGTAGCGCGCATGACGGCGACCACCCGAATACTCGCTGGTCCTGTCGCGGGTCTGGATCAGGGCCGCGATCAGCGGCGGGACGTCACCCGCTGCTATCAGGTTGTCGAGAGAGGTGGCGAGGTCGGCGTAGGTGACGAAATCGGTTCCATCGTGGATCACGACGAGCGGATAGGTTTGGTCGATCTCGTAGCCAGCCGGCAGATAGATTCGCTCCTCGCGTGTTTCGCCGAACACTTCGCTCTCGATCGGCAGACGCTCGATCCGTCCGGCAGGAGCGCCCCGCGGCTTGCTCCAGTCCGGTCTCTCGTATCCCCAGGTTCGACAGACGGAGTTCTCGCCGAAGGGGTCGCCCGCGCGGACCGGATTGAGTGGATCGTTCACCCACTCCTCTCCACCCTCGCGCGAGATGCCGATCTTGTATTCGAACCGCCCGCCATCGGCGACGGCGAGGCGCACCAGCCAGAGATCGGTGCCGGGTACACGCAGGAAGGGCGTGCGGTCTGCGCCGCCATGGATCCAGCGCAGGAGATCGACCGCATCGGCTTCGCCCCGCCAAGCGAAGGTCACCGCGCCCGGCTCGACCAGCGGGAACGTGTTCGTTTCGAGCAGGAGGTCGATCTCCTCCTGCGTCGGGGCATCGTCCAGAATGCCCGCAAGCGCAGGATGCTGGGCGGCAGGGATTGCCGCGTCGATAAGTTCCGGGTCGACCTTCATGTCATCTCTTCCGCTGCTCGGGCCGGATACCGCATCGGTCTTAAGAACCGATCTACCGCCTCGTCTTCCGGAAGAAGTAGGTTGCCGTCGTCGCTGCACCAAGTCTGCGCACCTCAAGGCGCCGGCGGCGAGGTCGACGCAATCGACTGCTCGACCAGCCAATCGACGATGGCGGCTTGCGCCTCCCGGTCATCGGCCCCCTTCTCGATCATGTCGTGGTAGATCCTGAGCTGGTGGTCGGCGCTGGTCCCGCGGCGGACGATGGTCCTCGCATGCTCGATCTCCGCAACGCTGCCGAGCTTTTCGGCGTAGGGGCGCAGGATCTCGACCAACTCGTCGATCAGGTCGACGAGGGGCAGCACGACGCGCTTGCCGAAATCCGCAAGTTGCGCTTCTGCCCCATAGCGCTGGGCGCGCCACTTGTTTTCCTGGATCAGCAGACGGCGATACCGGCGCCAGTGCTGGTTTTTGGCACGGAGGTCGCAGAGCATTGCCAAGATCGCCTGGTAGAGGGCCGCGATCGTCATGCAGTCCTCGATCCAGGTGCAGATATCGCAGATTCTGATTTCCAGGGTCGGATTGCGATGGCTGGGTCGAAGGTCCCACCATATCCGCGTCGGGTCTGTGACCATTCCGGTGTCGGCCAAATCGTCGAGCAGCTCCTGCCAGTCATTCCAGCTGTCGAACACCTCGGGGAATCCCGAGCGCGGCAGGTCGCCGATGATGATCGGCCGGAACGCCTTCAGCCCAGTGTCGTGCCCCTCCCAGAACGGCGAGGAGCAGCTGAGCGCCAGGAGATGCGGCATGAAGTACGTCACTTGCCCCATCAGGTCGACACGCAGGTTCCGGTCCTCGATCCCGGCATGGACGTGCATTCCGCAGATCGCCATCCGCCGTGCGAGGCTCTGGTGCTCCGCCCCGAGGATCCGGTAGCGCTCCATGTCGACCGGTTCCTGGTCGCGCCACATCGCCCAAGGGTGGGTCGAGGACGCGATCATCCGCATGCCATGCTCTGCAGCTGCCGTGGCGATGGTGCGTCGCAAAGCGGTGATCTCGCTGCGTGCGTCCGCAATCGATTTGCAGACACCTGTCCCGATCTCCACCTGGCTGCGAAGGAACTCGTGCGTGACTTTGTCGCCAAGGATTTCCTTGCACTTCTCCATGAAGGCAGGGGGCGGCCGCACCGCGAGAGACCGACTTTCCGCGTCGACCAGAAGATACTCTTCCTCGATGCCGATCGTGATCGGCTCCTGCGATGCATCCATGTTGCGCCCTCGTCCGCGACCGTTCGGCCGCAGCCTGTCAGAGGCCGGGCCGGGAAGGAAGCGCGGCCTTCAAGATCGAGCCGTCATGCAAGCCGCGACTTCACCTTGGGGCCGACGACGGCGAAATCCATTCGCCCGGTATGCCGTGCCTTCAGATCCGCCATCACCCGGCCCATGTCGCGAACAGATGTCGCGCCGGCACGCACGATCGCATCGTCGATTGCGGCCTCGGTTTCGGCATCGCTCAGCTTCTTCGGCAGGAACTCAGAGATGACTTCGATCTCGGAGCGCTCCCGCTCCGCCAGTTCCAGGCGCCCGCCTTCCTCGTAGGCGCGGACGCTGTCGTGGCGCTGCTTGATCATCTTCGAGAGAATCTCCATGACGTCGGAGTCATCTACACCGCCGCCATCGTCATCGCGCGAGCCGCGCTCGGCAATGTCGCGATCCTTGATCGCAGCATTGATCAGCCGCAAGGTGGAAAGACGATCCTTCTCCTTGTCGCGCATCGCCTGCTTTAGCGCATCATTGACCCGATTTCTCAGCGTCATCAGATTGCCTCGCCCATTCCGTCAAGCCGCCATATTATGATTGAGCCAAGCGGTTCACAATGCCAAGATCGAGGCGTAACCTCATGACGTGGGGTGATTTTTCGATTTGGCTACGGGATCTTGACCGCGACAGGGCCGCCACTTAGGTTCCGCGCGCCCACAGCAAACCGGAATCGCCGCGACATGACGGACCGCCCCACCGCCTGCCTCGCGCTCGCCGACGGAACCGTGTTCTTCGGCCGCGGCTTCGGTGCGCCGGGAACGGTCACGGCCGAGCTGTGCTTCAATACCGCAATGACGGGCTATCAGGAGATCATGACCGACCCGTCCTACGCGGCACAAGTCGTGACGTTCACATTCCCCCATGTCGGCAACGTCGGCGTCACGCCCGAGGACGACGAGGCGATGGAGCCTGCCGCCGCAGGCCTGATCGTGAAATGGGACCCGACCGAGCCCTCGAACTGGCGTTCCGCGGGTCGCCTTTCGGATTGGCTTGCGCGGCGCGATCGCGTCGGGATGGGAGGCGTCGACACGCGACGACTGACGCGCGCCATCCGCCATCAGGGCGCTCCACATATCGCGCTGAGCTTCGATCCCGAGGGCAACTTCGACATCGGCGACCTCGTCGCACAGGCACGCGCGTTTCCCGGCTTGGTCGGACGCGATCTTGCGCGTGATGTGACCTGCGCCCAGTCCTATCGGTGGGACGAGATGAAGTGGGCGTGGCCCGATGGCTACGCGCGGCGGCAAACGCCCGGCCCTCGCGTCGTCGCTATCGACTACGGGGCTAAGCGCAACATCCTGCGCTCCCTCGCCAGCGTCGGCTGCGACGTGATGGTCATGCCTGCGAGCGCCACGGCCGAAGACGTACTGGCTCAATCCCCGCAGGGACTGTTCCTGACGAACGGGCCTGGAGACCCGGCGGCGACGGGCGAGTACGCGGTCCCGATGATCCGAAACGTCATGGAGCGGAGCGAGATGCCGATCATGGGCGTCTGCCTCGGCCACCAGATGCTGGCCCTCGCCCTCGGCGCAAGGACGGTCAAGATGAACCATGGCCATCACGGCGCGAACCATCCGGTCAAGGACACCGAGACCGGCAAAGTCGAGATCACGTCCATGAATCACGGCTTCACGGTCGACAGCCAGACCCTGCCGGATGACGTCATCGAAACTCACATCTCGCTCTTCGACGGCTCGAACTGCGGGATCCGGATGAAGGATCGGCCAGTTTTCTCGGTACAGTACCATCCAGAGGCGAGCCCTGGCCCGATGGACAGCGCCTACCTGTTCGACAGGTTCGCTCGGGCGATGGCAGCGTCAAGGTAGGGAAATCCGGGCCTTAACGAGGCGGTAGTGTTAATGCGCCGTTAACCAAGCTCTCCCAGAAAGGCGGCTGCTTCCTGCAGCACCTTCGGAGCTTATGGCCCCCGCAGCGCATCTTCGCCTCGTTCAGGACGCGAGCGTCTTTCCGGCACCGGCCGACGATGCGGCCGCGCGTCCCGAGCTTGGCGCGATGCTGGTGTCCCGTGGCCTGTTGTCGGCTGGCGATCTCTCAAGCGCTCGCGCAATGCTGGCCGGACGCGACGTGTCGCTCGAGGACGTTCTTCTCGGCCACCGCATGGTCGACGAGGAGAGGCTCGCCGAAACCCTGGCACTTCGCCACGAGGCCGAGTTCTTCGCGCGGGGCAACATCGCACCGGACGTGCGTCTGATCGACCTGCTCGGCCCCGCCTTCTGCCTGCGGCAGAAAATCCTGCCGCTGTACCGTGCCGGCGCCGAAACCGTGGTGGTCGCGGCGCGTCCCCACCGCTTCGACACGGTGAGACACCTCATCTCCGAAGCCGTTGGACCGGTGCGCATGGCCGTCGCCGCGGGCTCCTCCATCGAGCGGGCGCTGCTCGTCGTTCGGCAGCGCGCCCTCGCTCGCGCCGCCGAGGTCAGGACACCGGAACCGGACAGCTGTCGCGGACGCCTCTCGATGACGCTGGCGCGCGTGCTGGTCGTCGCCGCGCTGGCCACAGTCGCACTGTTCCTTTTCGCGCCGGCCGTCGCCTACGCGACGCTTACGGCCTGGTCCATCGCGACACTCATCGCCACGGCCGCACTCAAGGCGGCCGCCACGATTGCGACGCTGCGTCAGAGGCATGCGCATCCGCACACAGCCACGGTGACACCTCTGGCCCGCTCTCCCGTCGTCTCGATCCTCGTTCCGCTCTTTCGCGAGCGCGAGATCGCGAGCCGTCTGATCGAGCGGCTGGCGCGCCTCGACTATCCGACCGAGCTACTCGACATCCTGCTCGTCGTTGAGGAAAGCGACACGATCACGCAACGGACCATCGCGCGCACGCGATTGCCTGCCTGCATGCGGCAGGTCGTCGTGCCGCGCGGCGGAGTTCAGACCAAGCCACGCGCGCTGAACTATGCCATCGACTTCTGCCGCGGCTCGATCATCGGCGTCTACGACGCAGAGGACCGACCCGACCCGGCGCAGATCCGCGACATCGTCGGCGCTTTCGCCGTACGCGGTCCGGAGGTCGCCTGCCTCCAGGGCGTCCTCGACTACTACAACTCGCGCCAGAACTGGCTGTCGCGCTGCTTCACGGTCGAATACGCGACCTGGTTTCGCGTGATCCTGCCAGGGCTTGCGCGCATGGGCTTCGTCGTGCCGCTGGGCGGGACGACACTCTTCTTTCGGCGCGAGGCGCTGGAGACGCTGGGCGGATGGGACGCTCACAACGTGACCGAGGACGCCGACCTCGGCCTGCGCCTCTCCCGGCGCGGCTATCGGACGGACCTGATCCAGACCGTCACGCAGGAAGAGGCGAACTGCCGCACCTGGCCATGGGTCCGGCAAAGGTCGCGCTGGCTCAAGGGATACGCGATGACCTACGCGGTTCACATGCGCGATCCCGTCCTGCTGTGGCGGGAGCTGGGACCGAAGAGGTTCCTTGGTGTGCAGGTGACGTTTCTTGGGACGCTGTCGCAGTTCGCGCTGGCGCCGGTTCTCTGGTCCTTCTGGCTGCTGTTGCTGGGCTTGCCGCACCCGTTCTCGGCTGCGCCGGACCTTTTGGTCTGGAGCTTGGTTGCGACGTTCATGCTGGCCGAGTTGCTTAACATTGCCGCCGGTGCGATCGGCGTCTCTCAGCCATCGCACCGCTGGCTTGTCCCGTGGGTTCCGACGTTGCACTTCTACCATCCGCTCGGCGCCATCGCCGCATGGAAGGGGTTGATCGAGCTCGTCGTCCGCCCGTTCTTCTGGGACAAGACCCAGCACGGGATCGGCGTGCCGGATACGCCGACAGTCGCGGTCCGCCACGTGCCGGCGCCGCCGCGGCTCAGTCTAGTGCGCCCGAGCGACACGGTGAGACGCGCGCTGGCCGCGCGATGATCTAGCCGGTCGCCTCGTCGCTTGCCTGCGATATCAGCCGTGTTTCGAAGGCGCGAGAGATGTGCCGTCTCAGCGCCGCCTCGGCTTCATCGCCATCCCGCGCCTCTATCGCCGCGACGATCTCGGCATGCTCTTTCATCGCTTCGACCCCGCGGCCCTCGACCGCCAGTGAGGTGGTCGCCATCAGCGCCATCGAGCGGTGGACGAGGTCGAGCTGCTGGACGAGGAAGCGGTTGTGCGACGCAAGATGGATCTGCCGGTGAAACCGGCGGTTGGCCAGCGCCAGCGCCGTTGGATCGTCGAGGAGCGCTCCGGTCGGCCTCGACCATGCGAGACAGCACCAGGACTTCCTCCCTTTCCGCGTGCTGCGCCGCCAGGCGCGCCGCCAACCCCTCGAGCTCCAGGCGCACGACGTATAGCTCTGACGTCTGACTGTGGTCGAGCGACGCCACGATAAGGCTCCGCCCTTCGCGCACGAGCAGCGACTGCGTCTCGAGCCGCTGCAGCGCTTCGCGGATCGGCGTACGGCTGACGCCGAATCTTTCCGCCACCTCGGATTCCACCAGCCGATCACCCGGGCGATAGATGCCGACATCTATCGCCTGCAGGATCAGTCCGTAGGCATCCGATTGTCCGCGCGTCCTGGTCATGGCGGGCACCATATGCCGCAAGCCCGCCCGCCGCCACGGGGTGGACCACGCGCGCCGCCCGGCGTAGCACCTGCGCCATGCGAAGCTTCGATCACGTCCGGACCTGGATCTTCGATCTCGACAACACGCTCTATCCGCCCGAGGTGCGCCTCTTCGACCAGATCGAAATGCGCATGACCGACTGGGTGATGGGCACGCTCGGCCTCGACCGTGCGGAGGCCGACGCGCTTCGCCGGCACTACTGGCAGCGCTATGGGACGACGCTCGCCGGTCTGATGCAGGAGCACGGCATGGACCCGGAGGGTTACCTGCACGAGGTCCACGAGATCGATCTTTCGGCGCTGGTGCCGGATCGCGACCTCGCACGAGCGATCGAGGCGCTGCCAGGTCGCCGGATCGTCTACACGAACGGCTCCGCCCCCTATGCCGGCCGCGTCCTCGCACAGCGCGAGATTGGCCATCTCTTCGATGCGGTCTACGGGGTCGAGCATGCGGGCTTTCGACCCAAGCCCGAGCGGCAGGCCTTCGAGACGATCCTCGCCGCCGACGGCAGCCACCCCGAGGAGGCCGCGATCTTCGAGGACGACCCCCGCAACCTGCGAGAGCCGGCGGCGCTCGGCATGCGGACCGTTCTGGTTGGCCCCGATCCGCATGACGGGGATCACATCCATCATCACACGACCGACCTGGCCGTCATTCCTCCAGCAGCTCGCGGTCGCCGTGCGCCGGCGCGGCTCGGTGACATCTTCTCCTCGCATCGCTTGCGCCTAGGTGTGGCAGATGGATGAGACAGACATCTTCATCTCCGGCGGCGGAATCGCCGGCCTAACGGCCGCCGCAAGTCTGTCGGCGCGCGGGTGGCGCGTCATTCTCGCCGATCCCGCTCCACCTGATGGCGCCGCCACCGACACGCGCTCGACCGCTTTCCTCTCGCCGGCGCGGCGCCTGTTCGAGGAGGCCGGCGTCTGGGGCGAACTCGCACACCACGCCACCCGGCTCGACGTGCTTAGGGTGATCGACACGTCAGGCTGGCCGCCGGTCGAGCGCACGCGGCGCGAGTTCGCCGCGTTCGATCTCGGGGAGGAGACGTTCGGCTGGAACGTTCCCAATGCGGTCAGCCGTCCCGCGCTCGCCAAGCTTCTCGCTGTACGTGCCGGCGTCGATCTTCGCCTCGGGACGGGCTTCCGCGGGCTCCTCGTGCGGGACCGCGAGGCGATCGTGGCGCTGACCGACGGCAGCCGCATCTCCGCGCGGCTCGTCGTCGCCGCCGACGGCCACGCCTCGCCGGTACGCGAGGCAGCCGGCATCGGTGTCTCTATCACCCGGTACGGCCAGCGCGCCCTCGCCTTCGCGGTCACGCACCCCGAGCCGCACCGCAACGCCTCCACCGAGATCTACAACAGTGGTGGGGCGTTCACCCTTGTTCCCTTGCCCGACCGCGACGGCCGCCATGCCTCCGCCGTCGTCTGGATGCTGGACGGTCCGGACGCCGCGAGGCTCGCCGAGCAGGGCGCCGAGGCGATCTCCGATGAGGCGACGACCCGGTCGGGCGCGATCCTCGGGCCGCTGACCGTGGCGTCTCAGTGTCGGCAGCTGGCCGATCATCACCCAAGTCGCCGATCGCTTGACGGCCCCGCGGGTCGCCCTCGTCGCCGAGGCGGCGCACGTCATGCCGCCCATCGGCGCGCAGGGTCTCAACACCTCGCTCACCGATGTCGCCGCGCTGGCGCAGGCGCTCGCAGCGCGATGACCCGGGTGCAGAGACGGGCCTCGCCGCCTATGCGCATGCGCCGCCACGGCGACGTCCGCGCACGCGCCATGGCGATCGACGTCTTCAACCGTGTCTGCCGATCCGGCGCGCCGGCGATACGAGCATTACGCAGCGCGGGCCTCTCCGCGACGCACGACTTCCCTTCCCTCCGCCGCGCCGTCATGCAGGCGGGGCTCGGACGGCGCTAGGCGGTCCAAGCGCCCTCGGCGCGAGAGGAACGGCGTCGCGGGGCCCGGCCCGCGACCTCTTGGCAAAGGGCCAGCGTGAGCGCGTCATCGGATGCTCGACGCGGCGTTGTGGCTGGCCACGCGCTGGGCTATGGGGCGCCGAATTTCATGAGAACCGGGGGGCGGACATGCGCGTCTATTACGATCGCGATTGCGACATCAATCTCATCAAGGACAAGAAGGTGGCGATCCTGGGCTACGGCAGCCAGGGCCATGCGCACGCGCTGAATCTCCGCGATTCAGGCGCGAAGAACATCGCGGTCGCTCTCCGTCCCGGCTCCGCATCGGCGAAGAAGGCTGAGGCCGAGAACCTCACCGTCATGGGAATCCCAGAGGCCGCCGAATGGTGCGACCTGATGATGTTCACGATGCCCGACGAACTGCAGGCCGAGGTCTACCGCACCCAGGTCCGCGACCATCTGCGCGAGGGGGCAGCCATCGCCTTCGCCCATGGCCTCAACGTCCATTTCGGGCTGATCGAGCCGAAGCCCGGCATCGACGTCGTCATGATGGCACCCAAGGGTCCTGGGCACACCGTGCGCGGTGAGTACGTCAAGGGCGGCGGTGTCCCCTGCCTCGTCGCCGTGGCACAGGATGCGTCCGGCAAGGCTCTCGAAATCGGCCTGTCCTACTGCTCCGCCATCGGCGGCGGTCGCTCCGGCATCATCGAGACCGACTTCAAGGAAGAGTGCGAGACCGACCTCTTCGGCGAGCAGGCGGTGCTCTGCGGCGGCCTCGTCGAGTTGATCCGCTGCGGCTTCGAGACCCTGGTCGAGGCTGGCTACGCCCCCGAGATGGCCTACTTCGAATGCCTGCACGAGGTGAAGCTGATCGTCGACCTGATCTACGAGGGCGGCATCGCCAACATGAACTACTCGATCTCCAACACTGCCGAGTACGGCGAGTACGTCAGCGGCAAGCGCGTCCTGCCCTACGACGAGACCAAGGCGCGGATGAAGGGGATCCTGGCCGACATCCAGTCCGGCGCGTTCGTCCGCGACTTCATGACCGAGAATGCCGTGGGACAGCCGTTCTTCAAGTCGACCCGGCGCAACAACGACGCTCACCAGATCGAGGAGGTCGGAGAGAAGCTCCGGGGCATGATGCCGTGGATCTCCTCCGGCAAGATGGTCGACAAGTCGAAGAACTGAAGCGGTCGAAACCTTGCGGGGCGCGGCCATTCACCGTCGCGTCCCGCATGGCCGTTCTTCTTGCAAAGCATTGATCACGGCCGATCGCGCTGCGTCTCGACGATCTGGTGGACGGTGCCGCCGGCCGCCTCGGCATCCTCGGCATCGTGCGTGACCAAGACGACCGGCAGGCGCCGTTCCCTCGCCCTCTCGAAGACCAGCTCGCGCGTCCTGTCCCGCAGCGCCCGATCCAGGCCCGAGAACGGTTCGTCGAGAAGCAGCGCCCGCGGTTCGGCGAGAAGGGTCCGCATCAGGGCCACCCTCGCCCGCTGTCCGCCGGACAAGGTCGCGGGCGCCCGCCGCGCATAGCCGCTGAGACCAACCTCGGCCAACGCCTCCTCGACCGCGGCTCGCCGGTCTGCGTGCCGTGCGACGAGACCGAAGGCAAGGTTGTCGCCGACGCTCATGTGCGGAAACAGCAACGGGTCCTGGAACAGGATGCCGATGCGCCGGCGCTCGGTCGGCTCCCGCGTGACGTCACGGCCGTCAAGCAGGACGCGCCCGGCGACGCGGAACTCGGCCGGGGCCGTTCCCACGATGGCCGCGAGAAGGCTGGACTTGCCCGAGCCCGAAGGCCCCATCACGGTCAGCACCTCACCCGGCGCGACGCGCGCGTCGATCCTGACGATCTCATGTCCCCGCAGCGACAGGCGCAGGGCGTCGAGAACCAGTCCCTCAGCCACGCCGCGCGCCCAAGATGCGGGGCACGGTCAGCGCGATCGCGAACGGAACCAGCGCGGCCGCCGTCTGCGCAAGCGACCAGACGCCGATGGCGCGGCGGTCGCCACCCGATGCCAGCGCCACCGCCTCGGTGGTCAGCGTCTGCACTCTGCCACCTCCGATCAGAAGCGTCGGGAGGTACTGCCCCACGGAGACCGCGAAGCCGACCGCGAAGGCCGTGAGGATCGGCGCGAGCAGCATCGGCAGCCGGACCCGCCACAGCACGCCGTCTGGCCCGGCACCGAGGGTCGACGCCATCGTACCATAGCGGTGATCCCAGGCCCGGAACGGCTCTGAGAGTGACAGGAACAAGTACGGCAGCACGAAGACGAGGTGTGCGGCGCCGACGGCCCAGACCCCTCCTTCCACGCCGACGACGAGCAGCGCAGTCTGCAATCCGGGCAGAAAGGCGACCTGCGGCACGAGAAGCGGCGTGTAGAGCAGCCAGAGGGCCCGCGTCGACGGTCGGATGCCGTGCCGGTGTTCCGATTCCAGGCACCCGATGGTCAGGACCAGCGCGCCGAATGCCGCGACGCCGGCGATCAGCGCGGTCTGTGCCGCAGGGCCGGCAAGCGACGGTGCGAAGCGCGTCCAGTTCCGCATCGTCGGATCCTGCGGCAGCAGGTCGGGAAACGCCCAGAAGCCGGCGAAGGACCATACCGCGAGCCCGACGAGCCCGATCCCGACGGCCGACACCGACAACGCCGCAAGTCCCACGGCCACCGGCTGCAGGAGCCTGATCGAGGCGCCACGGCCGCCGCGATGGATTGCGGCGCGCAACAGGCGGCCCGCCACGACTTCGGCGCCCCGCCACAGCGCAAGGGCCGCCACGACGAGGCCCAGCTGCACGAGCGCCGCAGCGGCGGAGCGCAGCCGCAGCGCCAGGTCGGGGTCGCCCATCCACCGCACGAGCTGCACGGCGAGCGTCGGCGGCGTATTCGGACCGAGCACGATGGCGACGTCGACAACGGTCATGGAGAAGGCGAGCACGACATAGACCGGCAGCCGGATCTGCGCGTAGACCCGCGGGAACACGGACTTGAGCCAGCCGGTCTCGCGTCCGTAGCCGAGCGACCGAGCGACCGTCATGCTGCGATCCGCATCGACCTGAGTCAGGGCGGCGAGCGTCATCAGCAACAGGAACGGCACCTCCTTCGCAACGAGGCCGGCGACCAGGGCGAGGCCCCAAGGGTCCTGAACGATGAGAAGGTCCGGCGGCCGCTCCCACCCCGTAAGCCAGGGCGAGAACGCGCGGGCAATCCAGCCCGACGGGGTGATCAGGAAGGCGAGCCCGAAGGCCGCCGCGGCGTGCGGGACCGAAAGAAGGGGCGATAGGGACCGTTCGACCGTTCGAAAGGCGCGCGTCCCTTGGAGCGACGCCACGATCAGTGCGACCACGCCGAGCGAGATCGCCGTCGCGAGCAGACCGGTCGTCACGCTGAGCCGGACCGCCGCAGTCAGCCCCGGCCACGCGAGCAGGTCTCGAAAGGGTGCAAGCGTCGGTTCCACGGCGCCGATCGCGGGCAGGATGCCGAACGCCGGCAGCACGGTACCGAGCAGGCCTGCCGCCACCGGACCCAACATGACCAGAAGCGTCAGGGTCGGGACGAGGTGAAGGCCGGCCCGTCCTCGCCTCTGCGCCGCCCGGTCCTCTTTCGCCTCGGCCGCGGCGGTCAGCGTCACAAGGTCACTCGCTGCCGTAGCGCGCGATCCAGTCGTCCTCGATCCGGGTCATCCAGCTCGGATGAGGCTCCGGCAGGGCGGGACCGAGTTCTGGGGGGGACAGGGTGGCGATGCCCAGATCGACCTCGTCGAACAATGCGGCCTCCTCGGGCGGCAGGGTCTCGACGTCGAGAACCGTGGCGTAGCCCAGCACCTCGGGGTCGAGCGCCCTGGCTTGAGCCTCGGGCGACAGAAGGAGGTTCGCGACGACCATGGCACCCTCCTTCGCATCAGAGTTGTAGGGTATGGCGACGAAGCTCGCGTTGCCGATCGTCCCGCCGTCCATGACGTAGGTTCGGATCGTGTCCGGCAGTTCGAAGTTCGCGATCGCCGTCGATGCCTCGCCGGGGCTGAAGGAGATCGCCAGGTCGATCTCGTCGTCGGCCATGAGCTGGATTTGCCGCGGCCCGGTCTGCGGGTACGCCTGCCCCGACCTCCAGAGGTGGGGCGTCAAGCGGTCGAGGAACGTCCAGAGCGGAGCGGTCACTTCGTCGTAGTTCGCCGCGTCGGCTGGCTGGAGCAGAACCGCGTCGTCGCCGACGACCCCGTAAAGCGCCTGCTTGAGAAAGGTCGATCCGAGGAAGTCCGGCGGCTGCGGGAACGTGAAGCGTCCGGGATTCGCCTCTGCCCAGTCGGCAAGGGCCCGCATCGTCCGCGGCGGCTCCGGCAGGTCGGCGCTGTCGTACATGAAAACTACCTGTGCCGCCGCCCAAGGGCTCTCGAAGCCGTCGGTCGGCACGGTGAAATCCTCCGTCACCGGCTTTGACTGGTCGACAAGTTCCCAGTTTGGGAGTTCTTCGGCAAAGGGACCGAAAAGCAGGCCTGCCTCCTTCATCGCGGCGAAGTTTGGGCCATTGATCCAGATGAGATCGACGGCCCCACCGTCGTCGCGCCCCGCCTGCTTCTCGGCCAGAACCCGGCTGACCGCCTCGGCGGTATCGGAGAGCTTCACATGCGTCAAATCCACTCCGTATTCGTCTGCGACCCGCTCCCCCACCCAGTCGATGAACTCGTTCGTCGTGGTGGAGCCGCCCCAGGCGTTCCAGAAGACCTGTTGCCCGCGTGCCGCCTCCAGCACACCATCCCAGTCAGAGGGGTCCGTCTGGGCATGCCCTTGGGTCGCGAGGCAGGCCGCGGCGGCGGCGATCAGATGGCGCATCAGGTTCTCCCGAAGACTTGCCGGGCCAGCAGCACCCGCGACCCGGCCGTCACGAAGCATAGTGCTCCGAACGCCCAGGCCGCCGGCGCGAACCACACCGGCACAAGGCAGATCAGCACGAAGAACGCGATCGTCTCGGTCCCTTCAAGCAGTCCGCCGGTGAAATAGAGTGACTTTGCACCCCGCGAAGCCGTCTGCATGCCCCGCCTCTCGGCCATGATGGCGTAGCCCAGGAACGTCGTGCCATTGACGTAGAAGCTGGTCAGCAGGAACGCTCCGGCCGCGCCGTTCGCCGCGGGGTCAAGCCAAACGAAGGCCATCGGCACCGCGCCGTAGAACAGGAAATCCGCAGCGATGTCGAGGTATCCGCCAAAATCCGTCTTTTCGGTCGCGCGTGCCACTGCCCCGTCGAGGCCGTCGGCCAGACGGCTGAGGAGAAGCGGCACCAAGGCCAAGACCGGCGCGCCAAGCGCAATTGTGGCGGCCGACAGCAGACCCAGCACCAGACCCGCCGCCGTGACCATGTCGGCACCAATACTCGCACGGGCAAGGGCGACCCCTTGGCGATCCAGGATCGGGTCAATGATGGGACGGATCTTGGCGTCGAGCATGTCGCATTGGGTAGCGTGTCGCTGTTCCACTGTCCCTTCGCATTACATGGGCTGACGCCTTTGTTACGCTTTGTGCACGGCGCTCCGGCTCCTCCGGCGGGCGTACGAACCAGCGAGCCACGACGGCTCAGGACATCGCCGCCTCAAGCCTTTCCAGCGCCTTTGCGCCCAGCGTCCCCGCAGGTACCTCTGCGAGCGGGTCACGGTTGAGGCGCGCAAGCGCGTCCGCAATCGAGAACGCGTCGCCCGAAGGCACCGAGTCGAGTTCGCCCCACGCCAGGGGCATGGCGACCGGCGCTCCCGGTCGCGCCCGGACAGACCATGGGCAGACGGCCGTGGCGCCGCGGGTGTTGCGTTGCCAGTCGACGAATATGCGGCCCTTGCGCCTGGCCTTCCGAACGTTGGCCGTGAACCGCTCCGGTTCCCGCTCCGCCATGTGCTCGGCCACCGCGCGCGCGAAGGTGGCGACGGTCTCGGTGTCCACCGTCCGTCGCAGCGGGACGACGACGTGCAACCCCTTGCCGCCCGTCGTCATCACGCCCGGCTCCAGCCCGGCCGCCTGCAGCAGCGCGCGGACCTCCGACGCAGCAGCACGCACGGCGTCCCAGCCAAGCCCTTCGTCCGGGTCGAGGTCGAACACCATGCGGTCCGGCCGGTCCAGCTTGTCGCGCCGGACGCCCTGCACGTGAAACTCCACAGTGCCCATCTGCACCGCCGAGACGAGCGCCGCACGACCGCCGAGATACAGCCAGTCCTCGCCACGATCGCGAAAGGTCGTCATCGCCGCCGGAAATCCCTTGCCGCCGTGCTTCTGGAAAAAGCACGAGCGCGAGATGCCACCGGGGCATCGGATCAGGCTCATCGGCCGGTCCCGCCCGTGCGCCAACAACCGCTCCGCCGCAGCCGCGTAGTAGTCGGCCAGACCGCCTTTGGTCAGGCCCGCTTGGGGGAAGACCTGGCGATTTGCACTGCTGATGCGGATGCCGCCGACCTCGCGCTCCGCCGCCTCCTCCGGCGGTCCGCCGGCGATGTCGTGCGCGGACACGTCCCTGGCAGGCTTGTCCTCGCGCAGGCCCTCGAACACGCCGTGGCGGATGATGCCATCATCCGTCAGCTCGGCGTAGCGCACTTCGACGACGAGGTCCGGCGTGACCCAGTGCGCGCGCCGCGCCTCACCCGGGACATCGCCGAGAGGCGGTCTCTTTCGTCCGCGATCCCGAAGTTCCGGCATCAGCATCTTGAAGTCGTCGGACGTGAAGCCACCGCCGACGCGGCCCCGATAGACCAAATCCTCGCCGTCTTGCGTCGCCAGAACGAGTGACGAGAACGGCCGGCCCTTCTTGTCTGACGGCATCCAGCCGACCACGACGAACTCCGCCCGGCGCTCGCACTTCACCTTCCGCCAAGCATCGCCGCGGCCGGATCTGTATGGCGCATCGAACTTCTTGGCGATGACGCCCTCGCCTCCGGCACCGCAGATCGCCTCGAAGAGCGCGGCGCCATGGCCCTCGATCATGGGCGATATCCGCAGCGCGCCGCGGGGCGGCAGGCTGTCGAGCAGGTCCTCCAGTTCGTGGCGCCGATCGGCGAGCGGAAGGTCGGCTACATCCTTGTCGTCGCGCTGCAACAGATCGAACGCGTAGGCCACAAGCGGGCGACCCTTCTTCATTGCGGTCTGCAGGCCGGAAAAGCTCTCATCGTCGCGCGCCACCACCTCGGCGTCGATGAGCGCGCGTTGGCACGGCAGCGCCTCGGCGGCATGGGCGATGTCGAGAAAGCGCTCGGTCCAGTCGTGTCCCCCGCGGGAGTAGCAGCGGACGCCGCCCTCACCCACGGCGATCTGACAGCGATAGCCGTCGAACTTGGGCTCGAACCACCAGCCGTCGCGCTCGGGCAGCGTGTCCGACAGCCGCGCCAGCATCGGCTCGCGGAACTTCGGCCGCGGACCCCGTTCCGGCGGTTTCGGCGCCGCTTCAGACGCGATCTCGTCGAGGCTGCGTCCGGTATCGACCGAGGTCCGGTGAGCGTCCGTCAGGGCGTCGGCATCTCGCTCCGCGCGGTCGTCGGCCTCCTTTATCAGCAGCCAGTTCTCGCGCTTCTCGCGGCTCTTCATCCGGACAAGCGCCCAACCACCGCGCATCCGCGCGCCGTGCAGGCGAAAGTGCAGCTTGCCCTGCTTGAGCCCATCGTCGACGTCGTGCAGTGGTTCCCACTCGCCGCGATCCCACAGCATCACTGTGCCAGCGCCATAGCCCTCGGGAATGACGCCCTCGAAGCTGCCGTAGTCGATCGGGTGATCCTCCGTCCGGACGGCGAGGCGCTTCTGCGATGGATCGGCCGAGGGCCCCTTGGTCACCGCCCAGCTCAGGAGCACACCGTCGTGCTCCAGTCGAAAATCGTAGTGCAGACGTGTCGCGTCGTGCATCTGGACGCAGAACGACCGCCCCGAGGCGGTGGCGCGCCCTCCCTTCGGTTCGGGTGTGCCGGCGAAGTCCCGGCGGCGCTCGTACTCGACGAGGCTCACGCCTGCTTCCGGCTCTTGGCGCGCCCGCCGCTGGTTGACTTGCCACCCGAAGACTTCGACGCCCCCTTGCGAGACCCGCCCGAGGTGCCGCCTGACGACTTCAGGCTTTTCTTCAGCGCGTCCATAAGGTCGACCACGTTTTCCCCTTCGCTCGGGCCGGCGCTACCGCCATCGTCCTTGGCGACGCGCTTGCTCTTGCTGCTTTTCGTCTTGGACTCGATGAGCTGGCGCAGCGCCTGGTCATAGTGATCCACGAATGCGGCGGCGTCGAACGGTGCGGTTTTCCTCTCGATGAGCTGCGTCGCCACGCCCAGAAGTTCGTCGTCGGCGGTCTCGTCCTCCACCTCCGAGAACAGCGGATCCGCCGAGCGGATCTCGTCGGCATAGTGCAGCGTCTCGAGCAACAGGCCGTCGCCGCACGGGCGTATGGCGCAGAGATACTCCCGGCCTCGCATCGTGAGTTGCCCCAAGCCGATCTTCTCGGCCTTCCTCAGCGCGTCGCGCACGACGCGATAGGCATCCTCCGCAAGGTCGTCGGTCGGCACGACGTAGTATGGCCGATCGAACCAAAGCGGCGCGATCTCGTACGCGCCTACGAACTGAACGAGCTCGAGCGTCTTCTTCGTCTCGAGCCTGATCGCGTCGACCTCCTCCCGCTCGAGCAGGACGATGTCATCGCCGGTTTCGTAGCCTTTAAGGATCTCGTCGCTATCGACGGGACCGATCCCGGGCACGACCTTCTCGTACCGGATGCGCTTGCCGGAGGGCTCGTGAATCTGGCGGAAGCTCACGCGACCGGCGGATTTCGTCGCCGAGTGGATCTCCACGGGGATCGATACCAGAGAGAGGCGGAGCTGCCCCTTCCAAACTGCGCGCGACGCCATGCCGTTGCCCTCCTTTGGCGGCAAAACGCCAAGCGCCGTCGGCATGTTCCGGATCGCGGAACCGCGCCATGACATGAGGGTTGACCACCGAAGCTTCGAGGGAGGACGCCATGAGCACCAGCACCATCCTGCCAACAGTGCAGCCTGTGGAGGGTGACCTGCATTCGCGATCGCTGGCGCACCTGCACACGACCATCATCGACGCCATCCATGGTCACGAGAGCTTCCTCGAGCGGGCCGAGCCGGACATCGCACCGATGCTCACTGAGATGCGCGACATGCATGCGCGGCACGACCGTGAGCTCGCGGGCCACATGGCGCGCCACGGGCAAGAGCCCGACGAGAGCGGCGGCTTTCTCTCGCTGGTCCATGAAGGCATGGCGCGGCTGCGCGACACATTCGGCGACGTCGACAAGGACGTCCGTCCGCAGATCATCGACGGTGAGCGGCGCGTGCTCGAGGCTTACAATGACGCGCTGAGCCACGGTCAGCCCACCGACGTCAACGAATTGCTCGTGCAGCAGCGGGATGAACTTGCCGCGCTGGTGGATCGATACGAGGTCGGCGGCGGCTCGGGCTCACACCCGTAAGACGCGCGCTTGCTCCAGCAAGGAGGCTGGTTCGCCCCACGAGGACGCGGTGGCGGCCTAGTCCCCGGTTCTTCCCCGAAAGCCCATGGCGACGACGTACTTCTCGGCGCTGTCCGAGCGGCTCGCCGGGGGCTTCACGTTGGCCACCTTCTCGAACTTCTGCTTGAGCTGCGCCTGAAGGCCGCCCTCCGCCCCTCCCGCAAGAACCTTCGCCACGAAGGCGCCGCCGGGACGCAGAACGCCGAACGCGAAGTCGGCTGCCGCTTCGCACAGCGCAACGATGCGCAGATGATCCGTCTGGCGGTGGCCGGACGACGACGCGGCCATGTCGGACATGACGACGTCCGCCGGCCCTGCAAGCATGGCCGCGACCTGCGCGTCAGCGTGGTCCGCCATGAAGTCCAGGACATGAAGCTCGGCCCCCGGTATCGGGTCTATCGCCTGAAGGTCGATCCCCAAGACCGTGCCCTTGGCCTTGCCCTGCTGCGATCCGTCGGCGTTCACGCGCGCCGCCGCGACCTGGCTCCAGCCGCCCGGCGCCGCACCGAGGTCGACGATGCACGCACCCGGCGCGAGGAACCCGTACTTGTCGTCGAGCTCGATCAGCTTGAACGCCGCCCGACCGCGATAGCCCTCAGCCTTGGCGCGCCGCACGTAGGGGTCGTTTAGCTGCCGCTGGAGCCACCTGGTCGAGGACGACTTGCGTCCCCTCGCCGTCTTGACCTTCACCGTGAGGTCGCGCTGCCCCCGTCCACTCGTCTTCTTCGCCATGTTCGTTCGCCTCGATCGCAGAGGATGAGGATGGGGTCGCCCAGTCTATAGGTAAAGGCAGAGGGAGATTTGTCCCGTCCGACGCGGTCGAGCGACTAGCTTTCAATAGGGACCGTCGTCGAGAACACCGTCCGCCGACATCTGCGCGTAGAGAAGCCCCTCGCGCAGACCCCTGTCCGCCACCGTCAGCCGGTCCGTCGGCCAGACCCTCAGCATCGCCTGCAGGATCGCCGCTCCCGACATGATCAGCGCATGGCGGTCCTTGCCGATACGCGGATCCGACCGCCGCCCGTCCGGACCGAGCGTGAGATATGAGCGAATGACCTTGTCGATCTGGTCCGACGTCATCCTCAGTCCGTCGACCTTGTTGCGGTCGTACCGGCGGAGGCCGAGATGGCTTGCCGCGACGGTGGTGACGGTGCCGGAGGTGCCCACGATCTGAAAACCGTCACGCGTCTGCTCGGCTTCGTAGGGGCTGAATTCGGCGAGATTCTCCTCGAAGAACCAGCTCATCAGCGCGAACCGCGCCGCATCATCCTCGACATCGTCAAACTGGTCGCGCAGCGTCGCGACGCCGAGGGGTACCGAGATCCAGTCAACGACGCGCGCCCCCGGAAACGGCGAGGCAGCGTCCTGCCGGAAGCCGCTTCGCAGGCGCATGATCGCGCGCGGCCTCTCCACCTTCGGAACGCGGCTCAGGTCGATCCAGACGAGCTCGGTCGAGCCACCACCGATGTCGACGACCAGCAACTGTTCGGTTCGCGTCGAGACCAATGGCGCGCAGGAAATCACGGCCAGCCGCGCCTCTTCCTCCGGGGCGATGATCTCGAGCTTCAAGCCCGGTCTCGCGCTCGACCTCGCGGAGGAAGTTCGCGCCGTTGGTCGCCCGTCGGCAGGCCTCCGTCGCCACGAGACGCTTGTGGAGCACCTCGTGCTTGGCAAGCTTCGACCGGCAGACACGCAGCGCCTGCACGGTACGCGCCATCGAGCCGCGTGACAGACGCCCCGACGCTTCGAGGCCCTGGCCAAGCTGCACGGACTTGGAAAAGGAATCGACGACGTGAAACTGATTGCCCTTCGGCTGAGCAATCAGCATGCGGCAACTGTTCGTGCCAAGGTCGAGCGCGGCATATAGCTCGGCCGGGTCGGATCTCGGCGGCGCGGGAGGCTCGACCGGCAGCAGAAGCGCGCCCGCGGCCCTGGGACGCTTGGGCGACATTCCGCCCTCCAATTACGAGTTGCAACAACTGTATGACGTCGCTTCCAGCCACGCAAGCGGCGTGGATCGGCCTCGCATTCGCTCTCGCGCTTGGGTAGGGCTGCCGCGGAAGGAGAACCTCGATGCCCGATGTGACGGTCGTATACTGGCGCGACATCCCGGCCCAGGTGCTGGTCGGCCGCGGCCGCGCCAGCGCCAAGGTGAAGCTGCCCGAGCGCTTCGAGCAGGCGATCGACCGCGCCGCCATGAAGGCGGGCCTGGCCGGAAGCGACGCCTATCTCGCCGAGTGGCGCAAGTCGTCGCGGCCCGGCCCCGACCTGGCCGCCGAGGAGGCGGCGGAGGCCACGGCACGCGCGCTCGACGAGGCGCATCCACCGGAGCGCTTGAGAAGCCTCGTCGAGAATGCCGGCTGGGAGGCGAGATGACGCGGGCGTTCCTCTTCGATCTCGACGGCACCCTGATCGAGACGGACCATCTGCATGCCGAGGTCTTTGCCGAACTCGGCAAGCGCCACGGTGTCGAGATCGACCGTGCAATGTACGACCGCGAGATCCATGGTCGCCTCAACGAGGATATCTTCGGCGACCTCTTTCCCGACGAGGACCCCAAGGCGATGGCCGACGAGAAGGAGGCGCGCTTCAGGCAGCGGCTGGGAACCAGTGCCGCGCCTATGGCAGGTCTCGACCGGCTTCTTGCCTGGGCGGCCGAGCAGCGCCTCCCGATGGCGATCGTGACGAACGCGCCGCGCCAGAACGCCGACGCGATGCTCGCCGCGATCGGACTGACGGGGCATTTCGGCACGATCATCACCGGAGGGGACCTGCCTCGAGGCAAGCCCGACCCCCTGCCCTACCGAACGGCGGCCGAGCGTCTGTCGGTCGATCCGTCGGACGCGGTCGTGTTCGAAGACAGCCCCTCCGGCATCCGCTCGGGCGCCGAGGCCGGCGCGACCGTTTTCGCATTGCGCTCTTCACTCGACGACGCCGCGCTGCGCAGTGCCGGCGCCTACGCCAGCATCGCCGATTTCAACGACCCCGCCCTTTGGGCACACCTCAACGAGGAGTCCGCATGACCCAGACCCTTCTGCAGTCGCAGTCGAAGACCGTCATCATCGGCTTCGACCAGCCGTTCTGCGTCATCGGCGAGCGCATCAATCCGACCGGGCGTAAGAAGCTCGCGGCCGAGCTCGAGGCAGGCGATTTCTCCACCGTCGAGAAGGACGCGCTCGAGCAGGTAGCATGCGGAGCGATGGCTCTCGATGTGAACGCGGGCGTCGTCTACAACTCGAATCCCGATCCCAACCAGACCGAGCCGCCGCTGATGCGGAAGATGATCGAACTGGTGCAGGCGCTCGTCGACGTTCCGCTGGTCATCGACAGCTCTGTACCCGGCGCGTTGGAGGCAGGGCTAGAGACGGCGCAGGGTCGGCCGCTCGTCAACTCCGTCACGGGCGAGGACGAACGGCTCGAAGCGGTCCTACCGCTCATCGCGAAGTACAACGTGCCGGTCGTCGCGATCTCCAACGACGACACCGGCATCTCGGAAGATCCCGACGTCCGCTTCGCGGTCGCGAAGAAGATCGTCGAGCGAGCCGCTGATCACGGCGTCCCGGCTCAAGACATCGTCGTCGACCCGCTGGTGATGCCGGTTGGTGCGATGGCTTCTGCCGGGCGTCAGGTTTTCGCCCTCGTGCGCCGCCTGAGGGAGGAGCTCGGCGTGAATACCACCTGCGGCGCATCGAACGTCTCGTTTGGCTTGCCGAACCGGCATGGCGTCAACGCAGCGTTCCTGCCCATGGCGATCGCTGCCGGGATGACGTCCGCAATCATGAACCCTGTTCGGATGCGCGAGATGGAGGCGATCAAGGCCGCCAACCTATTGATGAACAACGATCCAAACGGCTCGGCCTGGATCGGCTTCTCGCGCGTGCTTGAGGCGGTGGAGCAGGGCACGCCGTTCGGCGAAGCAGCGCAGGCTGCCGGTGCCTCTCGATCGCGCAGACGCCGCAGAGGCTGAATCTGCACAAGCATCGAGTGTTAACCAAACGTTCGCTGAAACCTTTCCGAAAGTCGTCCGTTACGCGACAAGCACGTACCGAAGCGGGGACGAGTAACGAGTAGGCGTCCGTTTTCGGCCTCGTGCGGACGAAATCAGGAAGGGTAACGATGTACAAGATTCTCAACGCAGTGGTACTCAGCGGTTCCATGCTTCTGGGCGGCGCGATCTCGGCCAACGCCGCGCTGCTTGACTTCACCGACAACACCATAGGTCTGTCCGGCAACATTGCGGGCACAACCTATATGATTTCCAGCTCTCCGGTCGACCCGAACCGGAACCAGACGTTCGATGGCAACGCCGGAGATGTCGTCGGCGTCAACCTTGCCCTCGATAACGATGGTATCGGCGTGCAAAACGACGAAATCACCTTCGAAACTGAGTATGTGGATGTCGTCTTCGGTCGGAAGGTGAACCTGACGCATGCCTATTTCCTCGACCTGTTCGTGGATCCGAACGACACGACAAGCCGTGAGCGGGCGTTCATCAGCGTCGACGGCACCGCCCCGATTTTTTTCCAGGACGGCAACCAGGCGAAAGTTGGCAACAACGCCGGCTTTGCCGACCGGATCGGTTCTTTGACCGGCACGAGCTTCCGCTTTACCGCGGGCTCGACCAACGACGGCATCGGCCGGCCGGACTACGCGCTCGCCGCACTCGAGATCGCTCCGGTTCCGGTGCCTGCGGCCGGCCTGTTGCTGCTCGGCGGAATGGGTGCCCTCGGCGCACTTAAGCGACGGAAGCACTGAACGACAACTGCCGTCCAGCCACGCCACGATAGTTGGGGCCGGCGCATGCGCCGGCCCTTGGTCCTCTGGCTACTGCAGAGCGGTGTCCAGGCTGCCCTAAGGTCGCTCGGCCGCCGCATCGGTGGTCACCGTGCGCGCGGCTGATGCGCCGCCCCGGCCTGCGGGGACTGGCGGCCCTGCCACGGTGGGTGCGCACGACCGACAGCCGCCACAGCTATCCGATCGCGCCGAACCGCCTACGCCGCAACTTCGCCGCTTCGGCCCCGATACCCGCGTCTGGCTTGCCGACCTCACCTTCAGCGGCGGCTCTAAGACATGGAGAATTGCGCTCCGGCTGACATCATAGCTGTGTGCGGATCGCCGGTGGAACGGGCGTAAGTCACCGCACCTTGAGAGTAAGCGCGCCGCTTGCGGCATAGCGGTGTCGGCTTGACGGACCTCCGGCGCTGATCTCAGGCCAGACTGCAAACTTCTTTGGAAACGATGGCCGCGGTTGGCGGTCAGGCGGCGGCATTTGCGGCGGGTTTGGCGAAGGCCCAAGGGAGCAGATCGTCGATGCGCGCCATGTGGTGACCGGCGGCGATCGCCTCGAGCACCGCCTTCGCGTAGCCGTGGGGCTCGACGCCGTTCACGCGGCAGGTCCCGATCAGGGAGGCGATGCGGGCCCAGGCCTCGGCGCCCGCGTCGTGGCCTGCGAAGAGTGCATTCTTGCGCGTGAGGGCATGGGGCCTGATCAGGTTCTCGACCCTGTTCGAGTCCAGCTCGACGCGGCCGTCCTGGAGGAAGACGCAGAGCGGCTCCCAGCTCTTGAGGATATAGCGGACGGCCTCGCCCATCTTGCTGGCGCCGGACAGGCGATCCTTCTGGGCGCGCAGCCATGCGCCGAGCGCGCCCGTCAGCGGCTTCGACCGCGCCTGCGGGCGGCGTGACGCTTCTCGGGGCCGTGACCGCGGCTCTCCGCCTCGATGGCGTAGAGCGCGGCGATCCGCCGAAGCGCCTCCTCGGCCACGGGCGAGCCGGCCTTCGGCGTGGCATCGATCAGCTTGCGCCGCGCGTGGGACCAGCATTGGGCGAGCACGAGCGGTCGGCCGCCCTCGCGGTCGTCCCTGGCGAGGCGCTTGTAGCCGGCGTAGCGTTCTCGGGCTTACGCGGCGCCACTGGCGCCACGGTCCCTCGAACCTTGCAGGACGCCGTCGAAGTCTGTCAGCAACCGCTCGGCATGCGCACCGGCGCGGCCAGGGGCGTAGGTGAACACGACGATGTGCCATGTCGCGCCATCGGTCCGAGCGACAATGGCGCATGCGGGTCGCCGCCGCCCCAAGGACGATCATCCCGCGCCATCGCCCAGAGATAGCCCGTCTTCGTCTTGCCGCGGCCGGGGTCGAGCACCGGGATCGTGGTCTCGTCCATGTAGAGCTTGCCCGAGCGCTTCAGGAGCTCGGCCATGCGATCGACGATCGGGCGCAGATGCCAGGCGGCGACGCCCACCCAGTCCGCCAGCGTCGAGCGGTCCACCGTCACGCCGTGACGGGCGAGGACGTGGCTCTGGCGATACAACGGCATGTGCTCGGAGAACTTGGCGACCATGACGTGTGCGATCAGCGCCTCGGTCGGCAGGCCGCCCTCGATCAGGTGCGCCGGCGCCGGCGCCTGGACGACGCCCGACCGGCCCTTCGGGCAGGCGTAGCGCGGGCGGATCGTGACCAGCACGCGATACTGCGCGGGCACGACGTCGAGCCGGTGCGCGCGGTCTTCGCCGATCCTGACCATCTCTCCGCAGCCGCAGGGGCAGCGCTGGTCCTCCGGTTCGATCACCCGCTCGATGCGCGGCAGGTCGGCCGGCAGCGCGCGATGGGGCTTCGGCCGTTTAGCCGCGTCTACCTTCGCCGCCTTGTCGGCCGTGGAGCGCTTCTCGTGAGCGGTCTTCGCCTCCGCGATGGCGGTCTCGTTCGCCATCGGGCTCGAACCGTGTGTGGATGGCTCCCGCGGGGCAAGGGCGCTGTTCGGTGGCTGGGTTTGGTCGGTCGCGGCCATGTGTACGGCGTCTGATGTGCAGCGTGGCAGCTGCGCGCCCTGATGAAGTCCGCCGGCGCTCGGGTCCCGATCAATGGCACGCACTCGGAGGTGCTTCGGTTCGAACAGGGTGTCCCGATTGCCGTTTCGCCGTCCTGTCGCCACACCTCACGTCGCGCCTCACCGTCTCGGAGCCGATCTGCGCCGGCGTGTTCTGTCAGACCGGGGCTGCCCGGTAGCTTTCGCCGCTCCTGACGAGCGCCCAGACGACCCGCGCCATCCGGTTGGCCAGGGCGATGGCCACCACCTTCACAGGCTTTCTCTCCAGCATCTTCCAAAGCCAGTCGGTCCCGGGTCGTCCGCGGCGCCGGCCTGCGATCTGCGCCATGGCGCCGAGGTAGAGCAGGCGTCGCAGGTAACGGTTTCCAGCCTTCGAGATCCGCCCGAGCCGCTCCTTGCCGCCGCTCGAATGGGGCTTCGGCGTGAGCCCGAGCCAGGCGGAATAGTCTCGCGCGGAGCGGAACGCCGCGACGTCGGGCGTGGTGACGGCGAAGGCGCTCGAGGCAATCGGTCCGAGCCCGGGGATCGTGGCGAGACGTCGGGCGAGCGGGTCGCTCTTCTGCGCCGCTTCGATGCGCGCGGTGACCGTCTCGATCCGGGCGCGCAGATCGCGGAGCTGGCCAGCCAGCAGGTCGAGGGCGGGTCGCGCGGCCTCGGGCGTCTGCTCCGCAGCGGCAAGGAGCCGGTCGACATTCTGGATACCCTTCGCCACCACGATCCCGAACTCGGCGAGATGCGCACGGATCGTGTTCACGGTCTGGGTCTGCTGGCGGATGAGGAAGTCCCGCGCCTTGTGGTCGAGCAGCGCCGCCTGAGCCTCCGCCGACTTCACCGGCACGAAGCGCATCGTCGGCCGCGTCACCGCTTCGCAAATCGCCTCCGCGTCCGCCCTGTCGGTCTTGCCGCGCTTTACATACGGCTTCACGTATGCCGCCGGCATGAGCCGCACCTCGTGGCCGAGCGCCGAAAGCTCCCGCGCCCAATGATGCGCACCGGAGCAAGCCTCCATCCCGATCAGGCACGGATCGAGACGCGAGAAGAAGGTTAGAACCTGGCCCCGGCGCAGCTGCCGACGCAGCACAACGGGCCCATCTACGCTCACGCCGTGCACCTGGAAGATGCTCTTCGCCAGATCGATGCCGATGGTGGTAGACTGTTCCATGGATGGCTCCCTTCGGTGGACTGTTCAACAACACCCACCGTGGCACATCCCGATGCCGGGAGCGGGAGCCATCCACTCCATCAATGGCGCCTCGATGGCTCACCCTCGAGCGCCAGCGCGAGCTGGTCGGGGTGGAGCTTCTCCGAGCGCGGGCCGAACCGGGCGCGGCGCATCTCGCGCAGGAGCGTCTCCAGCCGCGCCGCATAGGCCTTCTGGTCGGCCATCTCCGCCTCGAGATGGAGACGCGCTGCGCGCTCGGCGGCCAGTGCGCCGCGCTCCGCCGCGAGCGCTGCCTGCAACGCGGCGATCTCGGCGATGTCCTCGGCGGCGGGCATGGCCGCAGATTACCAGAGCCGATGGCACGGGCAACTGAAAGGCTTAAGAGTCAGAGGCTTGGAGCTACGCCGCCGTCTCCGGCGCCCGCACCCGCCGCGGCGTCACGCCGCCAGTCGGCCCCTCGAACTGCGCCCGCGACAGACGCATGACGCCATCCTTCACCGCAGGCCAGGCGAACCGACCCTCGTCGAGCCGCTTGTAGATCATCACCAGCCCATTCGCCATTGTCGCTCCGACCAATGGCGCGACATGGCTCATCGTCCCACACCAGGATCTTCAACCTGTCGCCGCTCTTGGACCTGAAGATCACGGTCAGACCGGAATGCGGGTCGAGCCCGAGCTCGCGGCTCGCACCGTCGCTGCCAGCCCGTCGTGACCGCGCCGGAAGTCCACCGGCTTCGTCGCGATCACGATCGGCATCCGCTGCCCAGGCGTGATCACCGCCGCGCTCCGAGCGCCGCCGCGATCTCCGCGATCCGCGCCGCCGGCGTCGCCTCATCGAGACGGATCAGGATCTCGCCCACGACGATCTCCACGGCCTGAGACGGCGCGGCGCTCGCTGGCGTCGGCTCCTCCGCCACCACCAGCGCCGAGAAGCCGAAGCCGTCCTCCGCGACCGGCTCCTCCGGCAGTGCCAGCCGACCCTGCCGCGCCGCCCGCCGCCATGTCGTCAGCTGCTGCGGCGCGATCCCGTGCCGGTGCGCGACATCCTTCACCGATGCTCCGGGTCCCAAGCTCTCGCGGACGATCCGCCCCTTCACCGCCTCTGGCCACTCACGCCGGCCCGTCGCGCTCTCCCGGACCTCGATCCGCCCCGCGAACCCCGATCTCCAGTCGTCGCCCCCGCCCGAGCCGTGTTTGCCCATGCCAAACCCTCCAATCAGCTGGGCGGAGCGTCAGGCAGCCGGCGCATCTGCTGAAGGTCGAAAGGCGATGGGGCGTCCGGCGCGCTTACCCTTGCGAGGCCTCCGCGCGCCGGGATACCTTATGCATGACGCAGGGAGAGGCCCGCCTCGCGCAGGCGCATTTCGCCCTGGGGACCGACCCGCCTGCGGAACGGTGATGAGGCAGTTAAGACACCGCAAGAGGGGTGCCCTTGCACCGGTGATTCGGACGTGGAGTGGCTTCTTTTTGCTTGACTTCCGGTCGGTTGGCCGAGACTTATTTTCGGCGCGAAATGGTCAGACGAAATGCACGGTCAGGACCGATCCTCGTGGAGATTTTTCACGAGAATTCTTTGGGAGAATCGAGCCATGATCCGTCTTTCCTCCACCAGCGCACTGGCTCTTGTGGTCGCTTTAGGATCCGCACATGCCGACGTCTCGCAGGAGACGCTCGACGCTGTATCGACCCCCGACATCGTCGACACGCGGATCGGGACGCTCGAGTTCCAGGATGGCGCGCCGACCGCCGATACCGCTCAGTCCGTCTACGACAACCTCGACTTCACCTACGCCTTCCGCGCCTTCACCGACACCTTCAAGGGCGTCAGCGTGCAGGCGGCGCTGGAAGGGTTCGAGGCCGCGGGCATAAAGGGCAACGAATTCCTTCTGTTCTCAGAACTGATGGACTCGGGTTCGCTGTCCCTGACGGCCAACGCAGACACGGTCTACTACCTCGGTTTCGTCGACCTGTCGAACGGGCCCATGGTCCTCGAAACGCCGCCCGACGCCCTCGGCACCATCGACGACATGTGGTTCCGCTGGGTGATCGACTTCGGCCGCCCCGACCCCGACCGTGGTGAAGGCGGCAAGTACCTGCTGGTCGGTCCGGGCTATGACGGGTACCTGCCCGAGGACGGCTTCTACATTGGCCATGCGGAGACGTACCGCGTCCTCGTCCTCGGCCGCTCTTTTCTGACCAATGACGATCCCGCGCCGACGGTCGAGGTGGTCAAGAGCAACATGAAGCTCTACCCCTACGAGTCGGGCGGCGTTGGACTTCCGATCGCGCGATACCGAGAGGGGGGCGTCGAACTCGGCCGGAACGCCGAGCCGAAGGCGCCGGTCTTCCACGAGGGCACCGGCCTCGCCATAAACACCATCCCGCCCAACGACTACAGCTACTACGAGATGCTGAACCGGCTGGTGCAGAGCCAGCACGCAACGGTGCTCGACCCCGAACTCATGGGCCCGATCGCCGCGATCGGAACCAAGAAGGGCGAGAACTTCGCGCCGGACGACCGGATGAAGGGCATCCTCGAAGCGATAAAGGTCGCCAACGCCACCGGCCGCACGCTCGGCTTCGACCCGCGCGACCCGGACTGGTTCTGGTACGAGGGCTCGCAGTGGTGGAACCCGCTCTTCCAGGGCGGCCACAACTTCGAGACGCCGCTGCCCGAGGTCACTGCGGAGGGGGCGAAGCCCTATCCGCCCACGGGTTACAAGCAGAACGACGCGCGAACCTCGTTCTTCTACGACGCGACCGGGATCACGCCGGCGATGGCGATGCGTTTGACCGGCGTCGGATCGCAGTATCTCTTCGCCACCAAGGACGCCAACGGCGACTGGTTCGACGGCTCGAAGACCTACAAGGTGACGCTGCCCAAGGACATCCCGGCCGAGGCTTTCTGGTCCTTCACGCTCTACGACAACCAAATTCGCTCGATGCTGAAGACTCCGCAGAAGTACCCGCGCGCCGGCAGCCAGGCTTACCCGTCGCCGGCAGCGGTCGCGGCCGAAGACGGCTCAACCACGATATACTTTGGTCCGGAGCAGCCGGAGGGCGTGGATCGGGTAGCTGGATCCAGACCGACCCGCGCAAGGGGTGGGTCACCCTCCTCCGGCTCTACAGCCCGATGCCGGCGTTCTTTGGCAAGTCATGGCAGCCGACGGAGATCGACATCGCCGACTAGGCCCTAGAAGGGGGACGATCGAGATGAGGAAGACCCTGGCATTGATGACCGCGCTCTCGGCCTCGCCTTCTCGGATGCCGAGGTCGAGACGTGGCTGGTCGCGTTCGGCGGGCATGCAGCCTACCGTGTCCACGACGGCCCGCCTCTCGCGTTCGATCCGGCAGGCGGCTTCCGGACCTTCGGGCTCGACGTGGATGCGTCGGTGGAAGCCCCGGGCCGCGTGCGGAATCGCGAGTCCAGCGATGACGAGACCTGGACCGAGCCCCTGGTCGACGCGCGCATCATCGCGCTGTTCAATGACCATTAGAAACTGCGCGATCCGAGATTTGATCCTGGAAGTCTCGGACGAGGGAATTACGCCCACAAAATAGCAGAAGGCGTATTCCGTTAAAATTTTTGCCCAGGAGTAGGAGGAGAGAAGTATCATGAAAACGTCACGCACATCCATCCTTGCGGTTGTGACAGCGGGTCTCACTTTTTTGGCACCAGTGGCCGTGCTTGCGCAGAGCCAACTTGCCGAAGAGCTGAGACCACAGCTTATCGAACTCGGAATGGAATCAAGCGAAGTCGAAGCGCTCGACAGCGCATCGGAAGAGCAACTGACCAGGATCGAAGCCGTCGTGGAAGGCGAAGGCGATGAAATGACCAAGCAGGACGAAATCTCTGCGATCCTGGCCGAAGGCGAGTAGTCTTCCGAGCGGCGGCACCCGATGCCGATCGTCACAAATGGCGGAAATGCAAGTTACCAACTATGGCTGGGCCGTACCCAGTCTCAAACGAAGGAGAATGATATGAAAATCGTCAGAAAAGCCGCAATCGCCGCCATCGTGATTTTGCCAAGCGCTGCCTTGGCGCAGGGCGGAATGACCAACTGCAACGAGTTCACGGGCTGGAGTTAAGAAGAGCGCCAGGAGCTGATCGTCGAGCTCGTGTCAGAACGCATGGGTGCCGGGATGTCCGACGAGACCGCCGGTGAGATCACGGCGCTGGCGGCGGAGGGCTGCGATCGGCAGCCAGACGCGCAATTGATGAACATCGTCGAAGAACTCCCCCTCGGCGTAGAGGACGAGCCAGTGCAGGAATAGCGCTGACTCGCCATGGACGTGGGGCCGTCACCCGGCCCCGCGTCTAGCCACAGCTGGCAACGCCAGGTCGAAGTCCGATAAAAGACTGAGAAGCTCTTTGTTTGTCAGCGCGCTCGGAGGACATTTCTTGCTTCGATGCGGCACTGCATCCTTGGATCGCCCGCTGAAAGCATCTGCTTCACCTGACCGACGAAGATCCGAAGTTGTCGTTGCTCGACCTAAAAAGGCGTTGCCGCTGCGCGACTCTGGCACTGCGGTAAGTGGTGATTGCTGTGACCCCCGCTTTTTCCCTCCATCTGAAGTAAGAGTCCGGCCGAACGAGAGGACCGGACGATGAAGCGATCGAAGTTCACTGTGGAGCAGATCATCGGCGTGCTGCGCGAGCAGGAGGCTGGCGCGACGACGGCGGAGGTGTGCCGGCGGCACGGGATCAGCAGCGCCACGTTCGACGCCTGGAAGTCGAAGTATGGCGGCATGGAGGTGTCGGACGCGAAGCGGCTGAGGGCCGTGGAGGAGGAGAATGCCAAGCTGAAGCGGCTGCTGGCGGACGCTATGCTCGACAACGTCGCGCTGAAGGATCTCCTGACGCGAAAGTGGTAGCGCCCGCCGCCAAGCGGAAAGCTGTCGCCCACCTCGTGCAGGCGCACGGGGTGAGCGAGCGGTGGGCGTGCTCCCTGGTCGGCGCGGACCGGACGATGATCCGGTATCGCCCCGCCGCCGTCCCGACGATGCCGATCTCCGCGAGCGGCTGCGCGACCTGGCGGGTGCGCGACGGCGCTTCGGTTATCGGCGCCTGCACGTTCTCTTGCGCCAGGAGGGTTGGACCGTGAACCGCAAGAAAACCCAGCGGCTCTACCGCGAGGAGGGCCTGTCGGTGCGCCGCCGACGCGGGCGCAAACGCGCGAAACGCGCGACCGGCACCCCAAGTTCGACAGCAAAACCGCTAAGCAATTGATTGTGTTATGGCGGGATGCGCCATTTTGTGACTACGTGCGGGCTGTCAGGCGGGTTTGGGCAGGTTCAGGGCCTGGAAGAGCTCCAACTGTTCGGGGGTCGTGGAGGAAAGGCCGTCCACCGATCGCTCGCCGATCTTTGCCAGGTGCCGCTGGATGCGCGCCAGCAGGTCGAGCGCGGTGCGCGGGCTGGCGTCATGGTCCCTGGCCTTCAGCCTCATGCGCATGACGCGGTGGAGAACGAGAGCGAGGAAGCAGATCTGGGCGTGGGCTCGAATGCGGTCCGGAAGCCGGTGATGGACCGGCGCGATCTCGATGTCGGATTTGAGGACTCGGAAGCCGCGCTCGATGTCTGCCAGGGCCTTGTAGCGCGTGACGGCGTCGGCGGGCACGAGGTCGGGGGCGTTGGTGATCAGCGCCAGCTTGCCATCGAAGAGCTCGGCCTCGGCGATGGCGGTCTCCTGGACGCTCCAGCTGAAGCGGTCCGCGGTGAGATCGGCCTTGAGGAAGCGCGTCATCTCGGCCTCGGCGACCGCGCGGGCAAAGCGGCTGTAGGCGCCCCGGTCCGAGGCGCGCCGCCCCCGGGCGGTCTGCCCTATATCCTGGGCGTCGAGCTTGCCGACCATCTTCTCGGCCACGGCCTCGAGTTCGGCGATGCGGGCCCGACGCCGGTCGCCCTGTTCCGCGGCGCGCAGGGGATCGTGGGCGACGATCAGGCGGTGACCGGCGAAGGTGCTCTCGGCCAGGCCGTCGTCGTCGAAGACGAGGCCCCGGAAGGTCTCGACCAGCTCGGCGTAGCGCCGTGCCGGGACGGCGAGGATGAAGTCCAGCCGCCGGTCATCCCGATCTGCCAGCGCCGTCAGCTCGCCGTCGCCCATCGGGCTTGAACCGGTGGCGCCTCGATGGGCAACTCTCCAGGCTCAGGAGCCCTCGATCGGCCACCAGTATGACGCGCTGGATCGGGAAACGCTCCAGGACTGCGGTGAGCATGCCCTTCAGCGTCTTCGTTTCCGCGACGTTGCCGGGGTGGACCGTGTGCAGTCGACATGGTTGCGCCATTGATGGAGTGGATGGCTCCCGCTCCCGGCATCGGGATGTGCCACGGTGGGTGTTGTTGAACAGTCCACCGAAGGGAGCCATCCATGGAACAGCCTACCACCATCGGCATCGATCTGGCGAAGAGCATCTTCCAGGTGCACGGCGTGAGCGTAGATGGGCCCGTTGTGCTGCGTCGGCAGCTGCGCCGGGGCCAGGTTCTAACCTTCTTCTCGCGTCTCGATCCGTGCCTGATCGGGATGGAGGCTTGCTCCGGTGCGCATCATTGGGCGCGGGAGCTTTCGGCGCTCGGCCACGAGGTGCGGCTCATGCCGGCGGCATACGTGAAGCCGTATGTAAAGCGCGGCAAGACCGACAGGGCGGACGCGGAGGCGATTTGCGAAGCGGTGACGCGGCCGACGATGCGCTTCGTGCCGGTGAAGTCGGCGGAGGCTCAGGCGGCGCTGCTCGACCACAAGGCGCGGGACTTCCTCATCCGCCAGCAGACCCAGACCGTGAACACGATCCGTGCGCATCTCGCCGAGTTCGGGATCGTGGTGGCGAAGGGTATCCAGAATGTCGACCGGCTCCTTGCCGCTGCGGAGCAGACGCCCGAGGCCGCGCGACCCGCCCTCGACCTGCTGGCTGGCCAGCTCCGCGATCTGCGCGCCCGGATCGAGACGGTCACCGCGCGCATCGAAGCGGCGCAGAAGAGCGACCCGCTCGCCCGACGTCTCGCCACGATCCCCGGGCTCGGACCGATTGCCTCGAGCGCCTTCGCCGTCACCGCCCGACGTCGCGGCGTTCCGCTCCGCGCGAGACTATTCCGCCTGGCTCGGGCTCACGCCGAAGCCCCATTCGAGCGGCGGCAAGGAGCGGCTCGGGCGGATCTCGAAGGCTGGAAACCGTTACCTGCGACGCCTGCTCTACCTCGGCGCCATGGCGCAGATCGCAGGCCGGCGCCGCGGACGACCCGGGACCGACTGGCTTTGGAAGATGCTGGAGAGAAAGCCTGTGAAGGTGGTGGCCATCGCCCTGGCCAACCGGATGGCGCGGGTCGTCTGGGCGCTCGTCAGGAGCGGCGAAAGCTACCGGGCAGCCCCGGTCTGACAGAACACGCCGGCGCAGACCGGCTCCGAGACGGTGAGGCGCGACGTGAGGTGATGGCGACAGGACGGCGAAACGGCAATCGGGACACCCTGTTCGAACCGAAGCACCTCCGAGTGCGTGCCATTGATCGGGACCCGAGCGCCGGCGGACTTCATCAGGGCGCGCAGCTGCCACGCTGCACATCAGACGCCGTACAAATGGCCGCGACCGACCAAACCCAGCCACCGAACAGCGCCCTTGCCCCGCGGGAGCCATCCACACATGGTTCGAGCGACAATGTCGACGGCAGGCCTTCGGCGGTCTGCACGACGCCAAGGACGATCTGGCGGGCGATGCCACCGGTCTCCTTGTTCATGCCGAACGCACGCAGATCCTCGTCCACCTCGCCCTCGCCGTGGATACGCACGGTGGTCAGATCGTAGAACACCACCGCGAGATCCTGATCGACCAGCGGCCGGATCTGCCCGGCCAACTCCGTCTCGAGCCGGTCGGCGTGATCCATCAGAGCGTCCATCGCCCGCAGCAGATGCTGGTGTGTCACGCCCTCGGGCATGGCCGGCATGGCGACGGTCTCCAGCCAACGCAGGCAGCCCAGCTTCGAGTCTGGCGCGCAGAGACGGTTGAAGACCATCGCCCGGACGAGGGCCTCGATGTCCAACTTGCGCTTGCCGGACCGCAGAGCGCGTCCGAGGGCACGGTCGACACCGAGGTCTTTCCACAGCTCGTGCAGGGCAAAGACGTTTCCATAGGCGCGTGCCGACTCGTGGGCGATCTCGACCTTGGCGGGTTCGTCGCGCCCGGCCGCGCGGCACAGACCCCGGATCAAGGCATCGAGGTGACCCTCTTCCATGCTGTCGATGCGCCCGAGATTGGCGACCACCCGGTGGCGGGGCTTGCCGGCCTCGTTGCGGTAGGACTCGACGACCTGGAGGTAGCGCCGCCCACCGCTCTCGTTGATGCGCAAAAACATGCCTACTGAATAGCGCGGAAACCCCCGCGATGGCGCGAACGGTCTCGACGTGTGACTACAGACCTCTCGGTTTCCTACCCTCCTAAATCCTTGATCTGACACCGCCAGGCGACCTCAATCGAACCAGATCACACCCGATTTTGTCGAACTTTGGAAGTCCGCATCGCCGTCCTGACGGCAGCGACACCGAACGCGCGCTGGTCGGTGGATTTCGTGCACGACCAGCTCGTCACCGGTTGCCGGCTACGCATCCTCAACGTGGTCGACGACGTCACCAAGGAATGCCTGGCGGCCATCGTCGACACCTCGATCTCTGGCAAGCGCGTGGCACGCGAGCTGAACGCGCTCGTCGCGATGCGCGGCAAGCCCGAGCTGATTGTCAGCGACCACGGCACCGAGTTCACCTCGAACGCCATGCTCGCCTGGACCGAGGCCGCCGGCGTCGCCTGGCACTTCATCGCGCCGGGCAAGCCGATGCAGAACGGCATCTGCGAGGCCTTCAACGGGCGGATGCGCGACGAGCTTCTCAACGAGAGCCTGTTCTTCGACCTCGAGCAGGCCCGCCGGAAGGTCGCGGCATGGGTCATCGATTACAATCAGCACCGACCGCATTCTGCGATCGGCTACGAGACGCCGGCAGCCTACGCAGCTCGGCTCACCGCAATGGACGGCCGGCTCCGCGGAGCGGAAACGCTCCGCCGGCCGCCCATTGCTCCATCGGCGCACCAGCGCCATTCTGAAGCGCCGACTCTGGCTTCAGCTGGATGAAAGTCGGGGGTCACAGCATGATTATCAAACCGCTTTCTCCGCCACTGCTGGCGGTGAGGAATCCGTCCGAGCGACGGCGCTGGTCGCAAGATCAACGAGAATGTGTTTCTTGAGAACTCGTTACAATGGACGACGTTGGGTCGAGATGCCGTCGCCACCCCCTGACAGCCTCTGAAATTCGGCTGATCGACGCAGGCTTCTCTCTGGGGATGCGGTCTATTCGCGCCGGAGCGCCCATCAGCTCAGGCAATTCCCTCGACGCGGTCATGATGAGCCGGCGTTTTCCCGGACATGAGCCTCCGCCTTGTCCACCCCTCCGCCATGACCGTAGAGGTCGGCGTTCCGGTGAGCGTTATCTTCGTGTTCGAACTCCAGGCTGCAATGGGCGATGCCGAAGCGGTCATCGAGGCAGCTCTTGATTTCACCCTTGATCACCTCGATCCGCATCCAGACGTCAGAACTGACGACTACGTGGCAGTCGAGTGCCGCCTCGTGTTCCTGCATCTGCCAAAGGTGCACGTGATGTACGTCGGCCACCCCGGCGACGCTCCGCATCGCCTCGATGACGGCTACGTTGTCGATGTCGGGCGGGCTTCCGAGCATAAGCGTCCGGACGGGCCCGCCGATTTCGGTGACGGCAAGATACAGGATGTACAGCGCGATGCCGATGGTGATCGCCGGATCGACCCAACGCAGTTCGTAGAGGATGATCAGCGAGCCGCCGACGATCACCGCGACAGAGGCGAGCGCGTCGCTGAGGTTGTGCAGAAAGAGCGCGCGGATGTTCACGCTGCCCTTCTGCATCGAGTAGGTCAGCGCCGCCGTCAGCGTGTCCACCGCCAGCGCGACGCCGCCCAGGATTACGACGATCCAGCCCTGAACCTCCGGCGGGTCGATCATCCGCATCCCACCCTCGTAGATCAGGTATACCCCCACGAGGATCAAGGTCGTGTAGTTGATCAGGGCGGCGACGATCTCGATCCGACCGTAGCCGAACGTCATCCGCGCGTCCGCCGGCCGCCGCGCGATCTTGCGCGCCGCAAAGGCGATCACCAGCGAGGCCATATCGGAGAAATTGTGCAAAGCGTCCGCGATGAGCGCGAGGCTGCCCGCGAGAATGCCGCCGACGATCTGCGCGACGGTCAGAAGGGCGTTGGCCCAGATCGCGATAGAGACACGCCTGTCGCCGGCGCTCGGATCGACATGGGAATGACCGTGATCATGCGGCATCTGGGGCCTCCGCGGACTGTGTATCTGACGGGCTGTCTCTGGGAACGCAGGACGCTGGGCCCGCATTCAACGCGACGGCCCGCGCATCGATCCGATCGCGAGCAACCATGACACAGGCCCAAGCCGGCGGGCGTCCGATCCTCTGGTGACAGATACCGTAGAAATCGCTCGACGACGCGAAGGTTCCGAAGCGTCGGACTTTGGTGCTGCAGATGGTCCACTCCATGAGGGGGACACCCATACCTGCGGTCGCCAGCGGATGGGCGATTGCAGCGCTCACTCGCCGATCTCGTCGTGGTCGGTCAGGCATTCCGAGTGATCTCGGAGCACCTCGAGCACCCGGCAATCTGCGGCCCGACCGCCGCTGCACTCATGCACCATGCGTTGCAGTTCCGTGCGCAGCGCCTCGAGCCGCGCCAGGCGCTGCTCCACCTGGCGCAGCTGCCGTCGCGCAATCGCGTCGGCCTCGTCGCAGGGCAAGCTGGGATGATCGCTCATATCGAGAAGCTCTCGGATCGCCTCAAGTGCGAAGCCGAGTTGGCGCGCATGACGGATGAAGGAGAGCCGATCGAGCTCGTCGTCGCCGTACCGCCGCTGGCCGCCCTCGGTCCGTCCCGGTTCCGGCATGAGGCCGATCTGCTCGTAGTAGCGGATCGTCTGCACCTTTATACCCGTACGCCTCGCCAGCGTGCCAATCGACAGCATCGCGTTCCCTTCAGATTTCTACAGCGAGTGTAGGTTCTCCTTCCCACAAGGCAAATCGTGGATGCACGTGTCTCCGCATCTCTGGGCGAGAAAATTCCTCCGTACCCCTTGAACCTACAGCTGCTGGAGGTCGCAGGTTGCGCACGTGACGGAGACGACGACATGAAAGACATCATCCCGCTGGCGAAGGCAAAGGCCAGCGACGCTTCCTGCAATGACAGCGGATTTGTCCTTCCGGACGCTCCTCCGCAGCGGCTGGCGTCCGCTGCGACGGCGTCCTGCTGCGGCGGAGGCGACGAGCGCACAGTATCGCCCTGCTGCGGTGGCGCGACCACAAGTGCCGGGGCGCCGGCGTGGCGTCGCGTCGACTGGCTGCTCTGGGGCTCGGGCGCGGTCATTTTCGTTGCTTATCTGGCCGCCTATGTCCTGCCGCACGACGCGCCGCTCGGGATAGGCGTCTTCGCGCACGGTGTGAGGGAGATGATGAACCTCATGTGGTGGGGCATCCTCGTCGGCATGCTCGCCGTGGGCCTCATCGACCGCGTTCCGCGACAGTTCGTGGTCGGCGTCATCGGACGCGATCAGGGCGCGAGAAGTCTCGCGCGCGCCGTTCTTGCCGGAGTCCTGCTCGACCTCTGCAACCATGGCGTCCTGATGGTTGGCGCAAAGCTTTACGAGCGCGGCGCAAGTCTTGGCCAGGTGTTCGCCTTCCTGATCGCGTCCCCGTGGAACTCGCTGTCTCTGACGATCATCATGGGCGTCCTGATGGGCTGGGAGTGGATGGCGGTATTCCTCGTCGCCTCGCTCGCAATCGCGCTCGTCACGGGACTCGCCGTCGAGGCGCTGGAGCGCGCGGGCCGGGTGCAGCCGAATCCGAACCGGGTCGATCTGCCGGCGGACTTCCACCTTTGGCGGGAGGCGAAATCCGGGCTGCGGGCCACGCGCTTCGACCGTGCCTTCGTTGAAGACATCGCGCGCCGGTCAGTCACGGCCAGCCGCATGGTCCTGCGCTGGCTCTTCTTCGGCGTCGTCATCGCGGCCCTAATTCAGGCAACGGTGCCAGTCGACGTCTTCCAAGCCTGGTTCGGCGCCACCCTTCTTGGCCTCTTCACCACGCTGGTGGCCGCGACCATCATCGAAGTCTGTTCCGAGGGGTCGGTGCCGATCGCCGCCGACCTGATGACCCGCGCCGCGGCCCCCGGCAATGCCTTCACCTTTCTCATGGCAGGCGCGGCCACCGACTACACCGAGATCCTCGTGCTGCGTGAAGTGACGGGACGGCTGAAGGCGGCCATGCTCCTGCCCCTGCTGACCGCGCCGCAAGTGCTGGTCATCGGCTGGGCATTGAACGCCGCGGGATGACCGAAGTAGAGACCTAAGAAACGTCTGATCAACGGCTCCGATTGGCCGCGATGACGGTCAGAAAGGGTCTCGGCGGGGCGATGCGGGGGACAAGCGGCCCCGGGTCTGCGGATCAGGTGCCGCTCGCGCGGCGGCAAGGCCGATTTCGGGCGGACTCCGCCTCAGGCCATCAACCGTCGTCGGACCAGGAACAGGTTGCCGAGCCCGAAGAGCGAGAACAGTTGCGCCTCGTTCTTCGCCAGCCCGCGGTAGCGGGTCTTGCGGTAGCCGAACTGGCATTTCATCACCCGGAACGGATGCTCGACCCTGGCCCGCAGGCTGGCGATGATCCGGTTGATGCGCTCGTCGATGGGGTGCAGCCTGCCGCCCTTGGGCGCCTTGCGCATCACGCCCCAGACCTTGCCCCGGGCGCGGAACGCCGCCTCGCGCTCGCCGCTGACATAGCCGTCGCCAGCGGTTGCTCGAACCGGTGGCGCAACCCCTGGCAACTCGCCGAACACCGCCTGCTCGTCGCCGTGAAGCAGGTCGTCGAACTTCTGGCTGTCGTGGACCTTGGCGGTGCTGGTTTCGAGCGTGTGGACCACGCCGCTGCCAATATCGACGCCGACATGCGCCTTCATCCCGAAATACCAGTCGTTGCCCTTCTTCGTGCTGCTCGTCTCCGGGTCGCGTGCGCCCTGCTTGTTCTTCGTCGAGCTTGGCGCGTCGATGAGCGTCGCATCGACCAACGTTCCCTCGCGCAACAGGATGCCGCGCTCGCGAAGATAGCTGTTGATCGCCTCGAAGATCGCACGCGTCAGCTCGTGCCGCTCCAGCAGGTGGCGGAAGTTCAGGATGGTCGTCTCGTCCGGGATCGCATCGTCGCCCAGCTCGAGCCCGGCGAACCGGCGCATGGCGTCGCTGTCGTAGAGGTTCTGCGCTACAATCGATCCACTGGATCGATTGCTATACGCTTGAACCCTCCGCCGCCGGGTCGGACAGCGCGTACCACTGCTGCAGACAGTAGACCCGCAGCATCACCTCCAGCGGCATCGCCGGCCGCCCGCCCTTCGGTCCCGCCTTCGGGTAGTGCGGCTCGATCAGCGCCGTCAGACGCGCCCAGGGCACCACCGCCTCCATCTCGGCGAGAAACGCCTCCACCCGTAGGCGTCGCCAGAACTCGGCACCGTTGCGGCAGCCGGCGGTCCACTCGCTGTCGAGGCGCTCGAGAAAGGCTCGAGCGAACTCGCTCGTGGGCGGAACGGCTCGGCGCGGCCGCCGCGGACCACGTCGCGCACGACCTTCCGGGAGCGGCCGGTGCGGCGGACGATCTCCTTGATCGGGACGCCCTCCTTGAAGAGCGTCAGCACCACGGCATCCGCTTCGGCACGGCGCCGCCGGCCTGGAGACGTTCCGCGGCGGTCAGGATGGCTGGATCGATGGAACTTTGCCCCAGAACACGGCGAACCTCGCGCATCTGCCGAGGTACTGCGGACAGGAAGGCGGCGCTTGCGTTCTCGAACAGATGCCAGCGGTCCGTGACTTGAAGCGCCGCCGGGCGTCCCTGGACGACGGCCGCGCCATAGCTGCCGCCGCGGTCGCGCGCGACGACCTGTACTTCGGGCCGGGCCGCCAGCCACGCCGCGACAGTCGCCGGTTCGCGGTCGGGCAGGAGGTCGACGATCTTGCGCCGCTCGAGGTCGCAGATCAGCGTGCCGTAGCGGTGGCCCTTGCGCCACGCCCAGTCCTCGATGCCGATGATCTTCGGCATCTCCTGCGGCACCGTTGCCCGACGGCGACAACGCGCAGAAGCGTGTCCTTGCTCACCGGCAGCAGCCGGCGCGCCATGCTCGAGCCCGGGCGCCCGCCGAGCGCCAGGCCGAGGTGCCGGACGATGTCCTCGAGCCGCTCCGTACGCCGCGCGAAGGGACGCGTGACGGAGCCGGCGAACCGCTCAGCGAAGATTTTTCGGAGGCAGCGCGGCTCCACACAGCGGAACCGCCGGACACGGACCTGGATGAACACGCGGCGCCCGTGCGCCGGGAGATCGGCCAGGCATCGATCATAGTAGCTGCGCACCGCTCTCGATGCCGAGCCGCATTCGGACACAGCCCCACGCCGGTGCGCCCGCGGGCGAAGATCCGCAGGATCTCCGCCGACTCCTCGATCCGTTCCACCAGCAAGCCCTCAGGCGCGACCCGCCGCTCGTACTCTCGTTTCACCACGCAGCATCTCCCTTGGGTGACGCCGCAGCAGAGCCGTCAGATCATCGCGAAGGGAAAGTGCACCGAGAGTTATACCAACGCTCACTGATCGAGACCTATGCGCCCGGTCCCGGTGTCCGAGGGACTGATCCTCTCGGGTTCGGCGCGAAGCCTGTTCCAGGCGTCGCAGCAGTGGGCGACGATGTCGTCGTCGTTCTCGAAGATGCGGTTCGAGAGCCAGTTCTGCCGGAGGTATTGCCAGATGTTCTCGACCGGGTTCAGCTCGGGCGAGCGGGGCGGCAGCGGCAGGAGCGTGATGTTCGCCGGGACGACGAGGTGGTTCGTAAGCGCGCCGGACGCCCCATCGCCTTTCGACCTTCAGCACATGCGCCGGCTGCCTGACGCTCCGCCCAGCTGATTGGAGGGTTTGGCATGGGCAAACACGGCTCGGGCGGGGGCGACGACTGGCGATCAGGGTTCGCGGGGCGGATCGAGGTCCGGGAGAGCGCGACGGGCCGGCGTGAGTGGCCAGAGGCGGTGAAGGGGCGGATCGTCCGCGAGAGCCTGGAGCACGGAGCGTCGGTGAAGGATGTCGTGCACCGGCACGGGATCGCGCCGCAGCAGCTGACGACATGGCGGCGGGCGGCGCGGCAGGGTCGGCTGGCACTGCCGGAGGAGCCGGTCGCGGAGGACGGCTTCGGCTTCTCGGCGCTGGTGGTGGCGGAGGAGCCGACGCCAAGCCGGGGGAGAGCGCCGCGCCGTCTCAGGCCGTGGAGATCGTCGTGGGCGAGGTCCTGATCCGTCTCGATGGGGCGACGCCGGCGGCGCGGATCGCGGAGATCGCGGCGGCGCTCGGAGCGCGGCGGTGATCACGCCTGGGCAGCGGATGCCGATCGTGATCGCGACGAAGCCGGTGGACTTCCGGCGCGGTCACGACGGGCTGGCGGCGACGGTGCAACGCGAGCTCGGGCTCGACCCGCGTTCCGGTCTGACCGTGATCTTCAGGTCAAAGAGCGGCGACAGGTTGAAGATCCTGGTGTGGGACGATGAGCCATGTCGCGCCATTGGTCGGAGCGACAATGGCGAATGGGCTGGTGATGATCTACAAGCGGCTCGACGAGGGGCGGTTCGCCTGGCCTGCGGTGAAGGATGGCGTCATGCGTCTGTCGCGGGCGCAGTTCGAGGCGCTGTTCGAGGGGCTCGACTGGCGGCGGGTGACGCCGCGGCGGGTGCGGGCGCCGGAGACGGCGGCGTAGCTCCAAGCCTCTGACTCTGCTAAGCCTTTCAGTTGCCCGTGTCATTGGCTCTGGTAATCTGCGCCCCATGCCTGCCGCCGAGGACATCACCGAGATCGCCGCGTTGCAGGCAGCGCTCGCGGCGGAGCGCGGCGCGCTGGCCGCCGAGCGCGCGGCCCGTCTCCATCTCGAGGCGGAGATGGCCGATCAGAAGGCCTATGCGGCGCGGCTGGAGACGCTCCTGCGCGAGATGCGCCGCGCCCGGTTCGGCCCGCGCTCGGAGAAGCTCCATCCCGACCAGCTCGCACTGACGCTCGAGGGTGAGCCATCGAGGCGCTATCGGTTCGAGCCCAATGGCGAACGAGACCGCGATCGCCGAGGCGAAGACCGGTCACGAGAAGCGCCCCGCGGCCGACAAGGCGGCGACGGCGGACGCGCCCAAGCGGCCGAAGCCGTTTCGGGCGCTGCCGGCAGACCTGCCGCGCGTCGAGCGGGTGATCGAGCCCGAGGACCGGAGTTGCCCGTGCGGCTGCGGAGAGATGGTCAGGATCGGCGAGGATCGATCCCACCGGCTCGACGTCGTGCCTGCGCAGTATCGCGTGCTGGTCACCATCCGCCCGCGCTACGCCTGCCCGAAAGGCCGCGCCGGGGTGGCCCAGGCGCCGGCGCCGGCGCACCTGATCGAGGGCGGTCTGCCGACGGAGGCGCTGATCTTACACGTCATGGTCGCCAAGTTCTCCGAGCACCTGCCGTTGTACCGGCAGAGCCAGGTCCTCGCCCGCCACGGCGTGACGGTGGACCGCTCGACGCTGGCGGACTGGATGGGCGTCGCCGCCTGGCATCTGCGCCCGATCGTCGACCGGATGGCCGAGCTCCTGAAGCAGTCGGGCAAGCTCTACATGGACGAGACCACGATCCCGGTGCTCGACCCCGGCCGCGGCAAGACCAAGACGGGCTATCTCTGGGCGATGGCGCGGGATGATCGTCCTTGGGGCGGCGGCGACCCGCATGCGCCATTGTCGCTCGGACCGATGGCGCGACATGGCGCATCGTCGTGTTCACCTACGCCCATGGCCGCGCCGGTGCGCATGCCGAGCGGTTGCTCACAGGCTTCGACGGCGTCCTGCAAGGTTCGAGGGACCGTGGCGCCAGTGGCGCCGCGTAAGCCCGAGAACGCTACGCCGGCTACAAGCGCCTCGCCAGGGACGACCGCGAGGGCGGCCGACCGCTCTTGCTCGCGCAGTGCTGGCTGGGAGCCGCTCTGCGTCTTCCTCCAGGACGGCCGCGTCGAGCTGGACTCGAACAGGGTCGAGAACCTGATCAGGCCCCACGCACTCACGCGCAAGAATGCGCTCTTCGCAGGCCACGACAAGGGCGCCGAGGCCTGGGCCCGCGCCCAGAGCAGCAACAGTTACTCGTTCAACCGATCCCGCACGATCTCGTCCAGCGCACCGAAGGCCTCGTCCATCAGCGGAAGGTCGGCGTCGAACGCCAGAGCTCGCGCGATTGACGCGCACTGCTGCATCCCGCCCGAGAGCTGCCATGGATACTTGCGCTCAAACCAAATCAGATCAAAAGTTGAAGGACGTCTTTCAAGCGCCGCGCCTGCTCCTCGCGGCTCATGCCCATGATGTCGAGCGGCAGGCGCACGTTCCCGCCCATAGTACGCCACGGATAAAGGCCTGCTGCCTGGAAGACGTAGCCGTAGGCGCGAGGGTGTCGCGCCTCGTCCGGGGTCATTCCGTTGACGGTGACTTTGCCTGAAGTCGGCTGCTCGAGCGCGGCAACGCGGCAACGACGCGCAGGAAGGTAGTCTTCCCGCAACCCGACGGGCCGATGAAGCTGACGAACTCGCCGCGCCAATGGTCAGCGTCACGTCGCTCAGCGCATGGAATGTCAGGTCCGAGCCTTCGGCGCGGACGACCGCTTCGTCGGAGACGAAGGAACCGCCATCTGGTAAGTTCGCGTTAATTGCTGCCACGCCGGATGCGCCGGAGGGAGGAGCCGACAATGTCGATGCCCAGCGAATGTCGCAAGGTGCGGCCAGACGGGACGTACGAGGGCAAGCAGGGATTCAGCTACTTTGAAGGCATTGCGCGCGAAACCGTTGGGTCTCAAGCGATCTGCATGCACCTTCTGCGGATCCCGCCCGGCGGGCGTGCGAAGGCTCACAAGCACGCGACGCACGAGACTGCGATCTACGTCATCTCGGGCGAGGCGCAGATGTGGTGGGGCGACCGCCTGCAGCACCACATGACGACCGTCGCCGGAGACCTGATCTACATTCCCGCGGACATCCCGCACCTGCCGGTCAACAAAGGCTCCGAGGAGGCGGTGGCGATCATCGCGCGCACCGACCCGCACGAGCAGGAGAGCGTGGTCCTGCTGCCCGACCTCGAACCGCTGGTGCCCGCATGACGACAAAGACGTGCGATCGTTTCGGGCCGGCATCTTCACGAAAGACCCCATAGCTTGGGCTCGGCAAATTCGACCGAATTGCCGGCCGGGTCGCGGACGTAGACCGACCTCGCGCCGTTCGGCCAATTGAAGTCCGCTTCTATCTCGATCTCCTTGTCGACAAGGCGTGCCGCCCAGTCATCGAGGTCGTCTCCCGGCACGCTGAAGCAGACGTGGCCCTCGCCGTTCGCGCCGTGCGGCGGTACCGGCAGTGGCCCGCCCGGGACGCGCGTTGACTCGGGCCGGAAGATCAGGAGCATGCCCGCGCCGCAACGGAAGAAGACGTGTCGCCCCTCCGCCCGCGTTTCCTCGGTCAGGCCGATGATGTTCCCATAGAACGCCGCCGCGGCCTCAAGGTCGTTTGCGTAGAGGGCGGTCTCGAGAATCCCGAGCGGCTCGGCGGGCGACATCAGACCCCCGCGGGGATGTTCGTCGGGTCGCGCTCGATCCTGCGCGGCGTGTTCAGCGCCTTCCACTTTGTCAGCGCCTGCGACGCCGAGGCGAAGGCGGGACGGCGCACGAACCTGCCGCGCCCAGGCCGAGGCTGGCTGTTCTGCCCATAGGCCCAAACGACCTCGCCGCGGCTTAGCGTGCAGCGCGCTTGGGCTGTCACCTCGATCCCTTCAAACACGTTGTATTCGATGATGGACTTCTGTGACGCAGCGGTGATCGTCTTGCTGAGCGTTGGGTCCCAGACGACGACGTCGGCGTCCGCACCCGGGACGAGCGAGCCCTTCATCGGGTAAATGTTCAGGATGCGCGCAATGTTCGTCGAGGTCACCGCGACGAACTCCTCCGGCGTCAGTCGGCCCGTCTCGACCCCGCGGGTCCAAAGAACCGCCATCCGGTCCTCGAGCCCGCCGGTGCCGTTCGGGATCTTCGTGAAGTCGTCGACGCCCATCCGCTTCTGCTCGTCGCTAAAGGCCGCGTGGTCGGTCGCAACGACCTGCAGCGATCCCGCCGCGAGGCCTGCCCAAAGGCCATCCTGATGGGCCTTCGAGCGGAACGGCGGCGACATCACGCGGCGCGCCGCGTGCTGCCAGTCGTCATGTAAGTACTCGCCCTCGTCGAGCGTCAGGTGCTGGATCAACGGCTCGCCGTAGACGCGCATCCCCTTCTGACGCGCGCGACGGATCGCCTCGTGCGCCTGCTCGCAGCTGACGTGCACAATGTAGAGCGGGCAGCCCGCCGCGTCCGCGATCATGATGGCCCGGTTCGCCGCCTCGCCCTCCACCTCGGGCGGGCGGCTGTAGGCATGACCCTCCGGCCCCGTCAGGCCCTCGGCGATGTACTTCTCCTGCAGCGCCGCCACGACGTCGCCATTCTCGGCATGGACCAGAGGAAGCGCGCCCAGTTCCGCGCAGCGGCTGAACGAGGCGAACATCTCGTCGTCCTCGACCATCAAGGCGCCCTTGTAGGCCATGAAGTGCTTGAAGGTGTTGATGCCGCGCTCCTTAACGACGGCCTCCATTTCATTGAAGATGCTCTCGTTCCAGCCCGTGATGGCCATGTGGTACGAGATGTCGGTGCAGATTTGGTCCCTGGACTTGCGGTCCCACTCGTCGACGGCAGCCAACAGACTGCCATTCCCCGGCAGCACGAAGTCGACGAGCATCGTCGTTCCGCCGGACGCCGCGGCAAACGTGCCGGATTCGTATGTTTCGGCCGCGGTCGTGCCCATGAAGGGCATCTCGAGATGCGTATGCGGGTCGATGCCGCCGGGAATGACGTAGGCGCCCTCGGCGTCGATCGTCTCGTCGCCGGAGAGGTTATCGCCCACGGCGGCGATCTTCTCTCCCTCGATCAGCACGTCCGCCTGCCACTGGCGGTCGGCGGTGACGACGGTGCCGCCCTTGATGACTTTGCTCATCGCTGTCTCCTCACTCGCATTCCGTCACGTCGAGCAGCAGGCCCGAGCGTGTGCAGCCGCGCAGATCTCGCCGAACGTCAGGGGAACCGACGTTCGCGGACGACGCCGTCGTGCTCGACCCCATGTATCGCGGCGGCGGCGGCGGCACGACGCCCTCCGCATTGGCCGGCGGCGCCGGAAGTCCCGGGTAGGCCGCGTAGTTCGTTCCGGTCACGACCTGGGTCGGCTGGCCGGGATAGGTCGTCGCGTATCGCGGCGGCTCCTCCCTGCGCGCGCAGGCCGTCATCGTGGTCACGAGTACGGCGAGAACGACGACGATCCTCATCGGCGACGTGTAGTGCAATGCGGGGAGCATCCGATCATTCAACGATTCCGGCCGTCTCCACCACTGCGTGGAACAAGACGTTGGCGCCCTTCTCGGCCCATTCCGGGCTGATCTCCTCGGCCTCGTTGTGCGACAGGCCACCGACGCAGGGGCAGAAGACCATTGCCGTGGGTGCCACGCGATTGATCCAGCAGGCGTCGTGGCCGGCACCGCTGACGATGTCCATGTGCGTATAGCCCAGCCGCTCGGCCGCATCGCGAACTGCGGCGACGCAGCCCGCGTCGAATTCGACCGGGTCGAAATGGCCGGTTGGCTCGATCTCGACGCCGAGGCCCAGCTCCTGCGCAATCTCGGTCGCCTCCTTCTCCAGCTGGTCGCGCATGGAGTTCAGCTTTCCGAGGTCGGGGGAGCGAAAGTCGATCGTGAAGACTGCCTTGCCCGGGATCACATTGCGCGAGTTCGGGTAGACGTTGGCCTGCCCCACTGCGCCGACGGCGTTCGGCTGATGGTCCATCGCAATGCGGTGCACGGCCTCGGTGATGCGCGCCATGCCGAGGCCCGCGTTGACGCGCATGTTCATCGGCGTCGAGCCGGTGTGCGCATCCTTGCCGGTCAGCCGCACCTCGAGCCACCAGAGGCCCTGGCCGTGGGTGACGACGCCGATGTCCTTGCCCTCGGCCTCGAGGATCGGCCCCTGCTCGATGTGGTACTCGAAGAAGGCGCGCATCTTCCGCACGCCGACTTCCTCGTCGCCTTTCCAGCCGATCCGGTCGAGTTCGGCCCCAAACGACTTGCCCTCCGCATCACTGCGCCCATAGGCCCAGTCAAGCTCATGCTGCCCCACGAACACGCCCGACGCGAGCATTGCGGGCGCGAATCGCGTTCCCTCCTCGTTGGTCCAGTTGGTCACGACGATAGGATGCCTCGTCCGGATGCCGAGATCGTTCAAGGTCCGTACCACCTCAAGTCCGCTGAGAACGCCCAATACGCCGTCGTACTTGCCGCCCGTCGGCTGGGTGTCGAGGTGCGACCCCACGTAGACCGGTAGCGCATCGGGGTCCTCGCCCGGTCGCGTTGCGAACATCGTGCCCATCGCATCGACGCCCATGGTGCAGCCCGCCGCCTCGCACCACTTCTCGAACAGGGCCCGGGCCTCGGCGTCTTCGTCCGTCACGGTCTGGCGATTGTTGCCACCGGCGACGCCGGGACCGATCTTCGCCATCTCCATCAGGCTGTCCCAGAGGCGGGCACCGTCGATGCGCAGGTTCTCTCCAGGTGCCGGCACGCTGCGTTCTCCCTCGTTCGAGCGGCAGAACTTTGAGACCGGCCGAACCGGAACGCAACCCGCCAGAACGGAGGCGAAGGCGGCGGGTGCAGAAATGCCTGAACGGAGCGCGACCTTCGGCTAGCATGGCGGGGGGAATCGCTGGACCGGAAGGTTTTGGCGAGCAACAAATGTATTTCGAGGGAGGACAGGATGAACCAGAATTCGCTATTGATAGGTGGCATCGCGCTTGTGGGAGGCATCCTTCTCGGGCTGCTGTTCGCGCCGCGCGGCGCCAGCGTCGACGAGATCGAGAGGATGATGCAAGAGCGGCTCGCAGCCGTGGAGACGCGGCTGGATGACGGCATGACCGCGGTGCAGTCACGGTTGGACGAGACCGTCACCTCTGTCCAGACGGGCATGGAAGAGACGGCGTCCTCCCTCGAGTCGCGCTTTGGCGAACTGGGCGATCGCATCGGCTCCGTCGAAACCGCCGTCGGCGAAACCTCCCAGAACCAGGCCACGATGGCGGAGACCTTGCGGACCGAGCTGTCGGACCGGATGTCTTCGCTCGGCTCGGCCATCTCTCAGCAGTCGCAGGATCTGCAGACAGGGCTCGCCGGCTTCCGGCGATCGCTCGCGATGGACGACGTCGGCTCCGAGAGCAGCGGGGAGAACGGGGAGCAGGCCGAGTCCGGCGACGCCGGCGCTTCGAGCCAGCCAGCAACGCAGCCGGCGGCTCCGGACGAGGACTTCGTCGGCACCGGTGTCGGCCAGACGGAGAGTTTTGGAGACGGTGCGCTACGCGTCTTTGTCTCGCGAGTCGATCCTCAGGCGAATGCAGCCCGCCTGTCGGTGAATGGCGCGACCACCGCGATGAAGGTCGGCGACACTGTCGGCGTCACGTCTGGCGATGGAACCTACTGCAGGCTCATGCTGAGCGGACTTCAGGGCAGCCAGGTCTCCCTCAACGCCGCCTGCGGTGACGACCTGCCGGCCGCCGAGGGGATTCGTCCGGGTGGCGTCATGCTGCTGGCAGATGGTGCGATACGTGTCTTCGTCTCCGGCATCGCCGATGGCGGCGGAGCGGCACGGATCGCGGTGAACGGGGTCAGCACGGAGATGGTCGACGTCGGCCAGTCCGTTGACGTTGCCGTCGAGGACCAGAATTGCCGTGTCACGGTAGACGAGATCGACCGCGGCCACGTCGCCCTCAGCAGCTCCTGCGGCTGATCGTTCCGCGGCCGGTCCGATCACGGGCCGGCCGCCTTACCCGCTCAGTCGATCTGTTCCAGAACCTTCCGCAGCGTCGATACCAGCTCGTCGACATGCCCCTTCTGGATGATGAGCGGCGGCGACATCGCGATGATGTCCCCTGTGGTTCTGATCATGATGCCTTCCTCATACGCCTTCAGGAAGGCGCTGAACGCCCGCTTCGTCGGCTCACCTGCGACCGGCTCCAACTCTACCGCGCCGATCAGGCCAAGGTTCCGAATGTCGATCACATGTGGCGCGTCGCGCAGGTCGTGAAGAGCGTCTTCCCAGTAGCCCTGCATCTCGGCCGCGCGCTCGAAGAGACCCTGTTCGCGGTAGACCTCAAGCGTCGCGAGGCCCGCGGCGGACGCCAGCGGGGAGCCTGAATATGTATAGCCGTGGAAGAGCTCGATGACATGCTCCGGGCCATGCATGAACGCGTCGTGGATCTCGGATGTCGCAAGAACGGCACCCATCGGGACGACACCATTGGTCAAGCCCTTGGCGCAGGTGATGAGGTCGGGCCTCACGCCAAAGCGGTCCGCCGCGAAGGGCGCGCCGAGGCGGCCGAAGCCGGTGATGACCTCGTCGAAGATCAGCAGGATACCGTGCTTTGCCGTCACCTCGCGCAGGCGCTCGAGATATCCCTTGGGCGGGATCAGGACGCCGGTCGAACCCGCCACCGGTTCGACGATGACCGCCGCGATCGTCTCCGCGCCATGCAGCGCCACCAGTCGCTCCACCTCGTCGGCGAGGTGCGCCCCCTCCTCCGGCTGGCCGCGTGTGAAAGCCTGCCCCGGCAGGTGGGTGTGCGGCAGATGGTCGACGCCGGCCAGCAGCGTACCGAAGAAACGGCGATTGTTGGTGATCCCGCCGACCGAGATGCCGCCGAAGTTCACGCCGTGATAGCCCCGCTCGCGGCCGATCAGACGGGTCCTGCTGCCCTCCCCGCGCGCGCGGTGATAGGCGAGCGCGATCTTCAGCGCCGTGTCGACGCTTTCGGAGCCAGAGTTCGTGAAGAACACGTGCTCGAACGGTTCGGGCGCCATGTCGCGCACGCGGTTCGCGAGTTCGAACGCCTTGGGATGGCCCATCTGGAAAGCCGGCGCGTAGTCAAGCTCCGCTGCCTGAGCCTGGATCGCCTCCACGATCTTCGGCTGACCGTGGCCCGCGTTGCAGCACCATAGGCCCGCTGTGCCGTCCAGGATTTTTCGCCCGTCGGAGGTCGTGTAGTGCATCCCTTCCGCCGCGACGAGCATCCGCGGCGCCTTCTTGAACTGGCGATTGGCCGAGAACGGCATCCAGAATGCGGAAAGGTCGTTCGGGACGTTGGGCCGGTCGAGTGCCATGTAAGATGTCCTGGGATGCGCGCGTAGAGCGGGTTTGCGATGGCCGCGAACGCTAGCAGAGGACCGGGACCAGTCAAGCGAGCCGCCGGGTGCAGACGTTAACCACGCCGCTCCCACGTTCACGCGCGCTAACGAACTGTCAATCTTCGTGTTCCTAGAATCGGGACCAGGTGGGGGCCATCGCGTGGAGCGAAGGCCATGATTGAGTCCTATGGGCAGCGCCTCGCGGCGCTCGTCGGTTCCGTGGCGGCCACCCCGCCCGACCCCTCGCGGGAAAAGATCGTTCACCGACCGGCGACGCGGGTCAATGCACTCGAAGAGGTCGACAAGAACGCGCAGACGGGTCCGCGGCCGACATTCCGGGTGACCTATCTCGAACGCGCGGCGGCATTCTGGCCGGAGGAGCCGGACGCACCGGTCACCGATCTTCCGCTAGAGCCGCAGGCTCAGCCGGAACGCGGTGCCGCGGGATCGCTTTCGGGCGAATCGCAGGACGCAAATCCGACGGTGGACGTGCGGCGCTGACGTCGCCTCACTCGGCCGCGCGCGAGGCAGGGTTGTTGGGGTGCGTCGTCCAGTTGGCGTACGTCGCCTCGACGACCTTGCCGGTCCGCTCGTCAACCTCTCCCGGCTGCAGCTGCCGCATGGTGATGCAGTCCTCGACCGGGCAGACGTCGACGCAGAGGTTGCAGGCGACGCATTCGGCGTCGATCACCTCGAAGACGCGCCCGGGCTTCATCGCGATGGCCTGGTGGCTGGTGTCCTCGCAGGCGGCGTAGCAGCGGCCGCACTTGATGCAGAGGTCCTGGTCGATGCGCGCCTTGGTGACGTAGTTGAGGTTCAGGTACTGCCAGTCGGTGACGTTAGGCACGGCGCGGCCGGAGACCTCGGCGACCGAGCCGTAGCCCTTGTCGTCCATCCATGCGGAGAGGCCAGAGGTCAGCTCCTTGATGATGCCGAAGCCGTAGGTCATCGCGGCGGTGCAGACCTGAACGTTGCCCGAGCCGAGGGCGAGGAACTCCGCCGCGTCACGCCAGGTGGTAACGCCGCCGATGCCGCTGATCGGCAGGCCTGCCGTCTCTGGGTCGCGAGCGATTTCGGCCACCATGTTGAGCGCGATCGGCTTGACCGCAGGGCCGCAATAGCCGCCGTGGCTGCCCTTGCCGTCGATCGAGGGCTCAGGGGACATCGTGTCGAGGTTGACCGAGGTAATCGACGAGACGGTGTTGATGAGGCTGACGGCGTCGGCGCCGCCCGCGGACGCGGCGCGCGCCGGATGACGGATGTCGGTGATGTTTGGCGTCAGCTTGACGATCACCGGCATCCGCGTGTGCTTCTTGCACCAGCGGGCGACCATCTCGATGTATTCGGGCACCTGGCCGACGGCGGAGCCCATGCCGCGCTCGTTCATGCCGTGGGGGCAGCCGAAGTTCAGCTCCACCCCGTCGGCGCCGGTGTCCTCGACCAGCGGCAGGATGGTTCGCCACGGATCCTCCTCGCAGGGAACCATGAGGCTGACGACCATGGCGCGGTCGGGGTAGTCGCGCTTGACCTGCTTGATCTCGCGCAGATTCACCTCGAGCGGGCGGTCGGTGATCAGCTCGATGTTGTTGATCCCCAGCACCCGGCGGTCGGCGCCGTAGACGACGCCGTAGCGGGGGCCGTTGACGTTGACGATGTGCGGGTCGAGGCCGAGTGTTTTCCACACGACGCCGCCCCAGCCGGCCTCGAAAGCGCGGCGGACGTTGTATTCCTTGTCGGTCGGCGGCGCCGAGGCCAGCCAGAAAGGGTTCGGGCTCTTGATGCCGACGAAGTCGGTCGTGAGGTCAGCCATGGTCGTCTCCCTTGAACCTGGACCGCCCGCGCGGTCCTTTCACTCCGCCTGGTGTCCGACGCAGAAGAAGGCCGACCTGCCGCCGACGGTCTTCTTCCGGATCGAGCCGCCGCAGCGTCGGCAGGTCTCTCCTTCGTCGCGGTGCGAAATGAGCCAGTCGCGAGGGAGCTTCGGATAGTCGGCGCCAACCTTCACGACACCTGACAGGACATCACGGACCGTGCGGTGCAGCCCGGCAAGGCGGTCCTCATTCAGGTCGCGTCCAGAGACGTCCGGCGCGATACCGGCCTGGAAAAGCACCTCGTCCGACCAGAGGTTGCCGATGCCGGCGAGCTTTTTCTGATCCATCAGAACCGATTTCAGGGCGCCTCGAGAGGATCCGAGGCGTTCGACGAACACGTCCCGCTCGATCTCCAGCGCGTCAGGTCCCAGCCCGGAGCGTTCGACGTAGGCGGTAGGGTCGTCGACGACATGTACCGATCCAAGCTTGCGCGGGCAGCGGAATGCGAGACGCCGGTCGCCTTCGAATTCTATCACGAGCTTGGCGTAGTCCGGCGGCCCGTAGGCCGCGCAAAACGGGCGGAGCGAGCCGGTCATGCCAAGGTGGATGGCAATCCATGGCCCGCTTTTCGAGCCCGCGAAGATCACCTTCCCATGGCGGTGCGCCTCGGTGAATTGCCGACCCACCAGACGCTTGCGTTCCGAGGCGGTCGGCAGATCGACGTGCTCGCCTTCATGGAGCGTCACATCCTCGATGGTGCGATTCAGTGCGTCTTTGGCCAGTCTCCGGCGGTTCATATCGCATTCCGGCAATTCAGGCATGGACCCGCCCGGCGCTTGCCATGCGCTAGCGTGCGGACAGGCGTGCGTGCATGTCTTCCGCAGCGTCCCGCCCTTGCGCCACCGCCGTCACGGTCAGATCGTCGCCGCCGGCGGCGCAGTCGCCTCCCGCCCAGACCCGATCGAGCGACGTGCGCCCCGGGCCGGTGGTCGCGATCTTCCCACCTGCCATCTCGAGCGACGGTGGTGCGCCATGCATGCGCTGGCCGATCGCGCGGAAGACCTGGTCGGCCTTCAGCCGGAACGTCTCGCCAGTTCCGCGCAATCCATCCGGACCGTCCAGGACGTACTCGAACTCCACCTCTCGAACGGCGCCGTTCCCGATGACGCGAAGAGGCTGCGCGTTGGTCACGATGCGGACGCCAGACCGCGCGGCGTGATCCTGCTCATGACGGGAGGCACCCATTCGATCGCGACCACGTCGGTAGACGAGCGTGACATTCTCGGCGCCGAGCAGCCGCGACTGCACGCTGGCATCCACTGCGGTCATTCCGCCGCCGATCACCACGACGTCGCGTCCGACAGGAAGAGCCGAGAGGTCGGCGGCCTGGCGGAGGTCCGCGATGAAGTCGATCGCCGCCACGACTTCGTTCCGCTCCGCCCCTTCGGCGTCGAGCGCGTTGACGCCGGAGAGACCGATGCCGAGGAACACGGCATCGAACTCCTCGTGAAGGGCCGCGAGGTCCACGGCCTCACCGAGGTGCTTACCGGTCTCCACCGTGATACCGCCGATCTGGAGCAGCCAGTCGACTTCCGTCTTTGCGAAGTTGTCCACCGTCTTGTAGGCGGCGATGCCGTACTCGTTGAGCCCGCCGGGCTTTGCCCTGGCCTCGAAAATCGTGACGTCGTGGCCGTGACGCGCCAGCCCATGAGCGCAGGCGAGGCCTGCGGGCCCGGCGCCGACGATGGCGACCCGCCTGCCGGTCTCACCCGCACGCTTGAATGGGTGTTCGTTGGCGTGCATCAGGCTGTCGGTCGCATACCGCTGGAGGCGTCCGATCTCTACCGGCTTGGCCTCTGCCATCTCACGGACGCAGGCACCCTCACACAGAATTTCGGTCGGACAGACGCGGGCGCACATCCCGCCGAGGATGTTCGAGGCGAAGATCGTGCGCGCTGCAGCATCGGGCCGATCCGCCTGGATCTGGCGAATGAAAAGGGGGATGTCGATTTCGGTGGGGCAAGCGGCGACGCAGGGGGCATCGTAGCAGAAGTAGCAGCGGTCGGCGGCCACACTCGCTTCATGCTGGTCGAACGGCGGGTACAGCTCGGCAAAATTCGCCGCAAGCTCTCTGGCAGGCAGACGACGCGGGGCAATTCCGGCGCTGTGGCGGCTGTCGGTCATGTCATCCCCATCTCGTCCGCCGAACAGCTTCGCACATCGGAGCCACGGTTCAATTGCAAACGACAACAGTTTGCCGGCCGCTCCTTCCCTCGCTCGGATGCCTGCCCTATAAACCGTCAAAATACTTGTGATCCGTGCAAGACGGACAATGGCGGGGCGCGTGACAAGAAAAGAGACCCACGATGCGGACGTGGCCTTCATCAGGGCGCTGGCCGAGCTTCTGCGTGAGAACGAGCTGACGGAGCTTCACGTCAAACGGGACTACAGCGAGGAAGACAGCCTGAACGTGCGCGTCAGCCGCGAGCGCTTGACGCCGGCGGTTCCGCCGATGCCGCCACTCCCGCCGCAGGCATATCCCGGATCGCCTTCACCCTCGATGGCCTCCCCGGCGCCGTCTCAGCCCGCTGCGGCTGCGGCGGAAGCCGACGATCCGGCGAACCACCCCGGCGCCATCACGTCGCCCATGGTCGGTACGATCTACCTTCAGGCAGAGCCTGGCGGCGATCCGTTCGTGAAGGTCGGCGACAGCATCTCCGAGGGTCAGACGGTACTGATCGTCGAGGCGATGAAGACGATGAATCACATCCCCGCACCCCGTTCAGGGACGGTACGGCACATCCTTGTCGAGGACGGCGCGCCCGTCGAGTACGGTGCCCCCCTCATGATCGTCGACTGAGCCATGTTCTCGAAGATCCTGATCGCAAACCGCGGCGAGATCGCCCTCCGGGTCCTGCGCGCCTGTCGCGAGATGGACATTCGGACCGTCGCTGTCCATTCAACCGCGGACGCCGACGCCATGCACGTCCGGATGGCCGACGAGAGTGTTTGTATCGGTCCGCCCCCCTCCTCGCAGAGCTATCTGTCGATGCCCGCAATCATCTCCGCGGCCGAGATCACCGGGTCCGAGGCGATCCACCCCGGCTACGGCTTTCTCAGCGAGAACGCGAACTTCGTGCAGATCGTGGAGGACCATGGTCTGACGTTCATCGGCCCCTCGGCCGCGCATATCCGCGTGATGGGCGACAAGATCGCGGCAAAGGAGACGATGCGCAACCTCGGCGTTCCGTGCGTGCCGGGATCGGATGGGGCTGTGCCCGACCTGTCCACCGCGCGGGAGCTCGGGCGCGAGATCGGCTACCCGGTGATCGTGAAGGCGACGGCCGGCGGCGGCGGCCGCGGAATGAAGCTCGCCCGCAGCGAGGACGATCTCGAGAGCGCGTTCCGGACCGCCCGCGCCGAGGCGAAGGCCGCGTTCGGCAACGACGAGGTCTACATCGAGAAGTACCTGGGGCACCCCCGGCACATCGAAGTCCAGGTGTTCGGCGACGGCCGCGGTGGTGCCGTGCATCTGGGCGAGCGCGATTGCTCGATGCAGCGCCGGCACCAGAAGGTTCTCGAGGAAGCGCCGGGACCGGGCATTGACGAAGAGATGCGCGATCGCATCGGCAGCACATGCGCAAAGGCCGTGGCAGAAATCGGCTATTCGGGCGCCGGGACCATCGAGTTCCTCTACGAGGACGGCGAGTTCTATTTCATCGAGATGAACACGCGGCTGCAGGTCGAGCATCCGGTCACAGAGGCGATCTACGGCGTCGACCTTGTGCGCGAGCAAATCAGGGTCGCTTCGGGACATCCGCTCACCTTCACGCAGGACGAGCTGGTGCCACGTGGCCACGCGATCGAGGTAAGGATCAACGCCGAGAAGCTGCCGCGCTTTACGCCGTCGCCTGGCCGGATCACGCAGTACCACGCTCCCGGCGGGCTCGGCGTCCGCATGGACAGCGCGATCTACGACGGCTACCGGATCCCCTCCGTACTACGACAGCTTGATCGGCAAGCTCATCGTCCATGGCCGCGACCGGGACGAGGCGCTGGCACGCCTGTCACGCGCGCTTGGGGAACTCATCGTTGACGGAGTAGACACCACAGTCCCGCTCTTTCATGACCTCCTGCAAGAGCATGCGGTCCTCAGCGGTCACTACGACATCCACTGGCTCGAACGCTGGCTCGAAGAACGGATGACCTGACGGGGCAGCGGCGTGTCCGACGGCAATCTGACACCTGACCTTCTTCTTGGCGCCTATGCCGCCGGCATCTTTCCGATGGCCGAAGGCCGGAACTCCGACGAGATCTTCTGGGTCGATCCGGTGACGCGCGGGATTTTCCCGCTCGACGGGTTTCGGATGTCGAAGTCGCTCAGGCGCACGATGCTTCGCGCGGACTTCCACGTGACGTTCGATGCCGATTTTTCCGCGGTGGTAGAGGCCTGTGCGGAGCGCGAGGAAACGTGGATCAACGACACGATTCGTCATCTGTACCTCGCGTTGCACTTGCGCGGACATGCCCATAGCGTCGAGGTCTGGCACGGAGACCTGTTGTCCGGAGGCGCCTATGGTGTGTCGATCGGAGGTGCGTTCTTCGGCGAAAGCATGTTCAGCCGCGTGCGTGACACCTCGAAGATCGCGCTCGCCTATCTCGTCGACCGGCTGTCCGCCGCCGGGTTCGCGCTTCTCGACACTCAGTTCCCGACCGACCATCTGCGATCATTGGGCGTCATCGAGATCAGTCGTGGAGAGTACAAGCTGCGACTCGCCGAGGCACTCGACCTCGCTGCGGACTTCAACGCGGTCTGCGGCACTCCAGAGCCTGGGGTCATCGTGGCGCGGCAGCGCCGGGCCTCTTTCGAGGCGTAGGCTGGTGCCCGGTCACGTAGCGCACCCGATGACCCAAACGTCATACCGTGGATGGTCGAGCGCGTTGAGGGCCGGGCTGGAAGCGATCATCCAGCCGCCGAAAAGGCGTTCTCCGCCCTGCTCTATGGTCAGCCAGGCGTAGGCATCGCCGGCTGGATTGCGTGTGGGATAGCGGCACTCGCCCAAAGTGATCTCGATGCGGCCAAAATCAACCGTATCGCCGACGGCGACGCGAATGTCGGCGACGCGTCCGTCGATCTTGTCGAGACCCCTCAGGAGCGCGCCGGACCCAGGAGACACCTGCGCATTGGCCGGAAGGGCCAGCGAAAGAAGTATCACCGCAACCCGGATCATTCCTCCGACCCCATGACGAAGCGGAGCAGCAACGTCACGAGGCTAACCGCGCTCTGCGTGTCCACGATCTCGGAGCCGGGATCGAGGTCGAACGGAGAACCGCCCGGCTGCAGATCGATGTAGGTGCCACCAAGAAGACCCTCCGTCTCCACGGCAGCCGATGTGTCGTCCGGAAGAACGACGTCGTCGTCGATCGCAAAGGTTGCATCCGCCCGAAACGTCTCGGGATTCAGGGCAAGGTCGGTGACCGTTCCGATGCTTACGCCGGCAAGACGCACGTCAGTTCCGACCCTGACCCCTTCGGCGGATCGGAAGCTGGCAGTCAGGATGTAGTCGCCAGCACCGCGCGAACCTTCAGCGAACTGAACCGCATATATCAGGAACGCGAAAGCCACGGCGATCACCGCGGCGCCAGCCGACACCTCGGCCGAGTGTTCTCTCCAGACGCTCACTCGGGTGTCCAAGCCTCATAGTCCTGGCGCGGCGCCGGCTGCGGCTTTCGGATCGAACCAGGCGGTGCGTAGGCCAGCGTTGTTCCGGTGAGGTTCGCAATGTGCGGCTTTTCCCAAGCCTTGTGCCGCAGTGGGCGGTCGGTGGGCGGTTCATCCCATGTATGATGCAACCATCCGTGCCACTCCGGGCTGACACGGCTCGCTTCTGCCTCACCCTTGAAGATGACCCAGCGCCGCTGCCCGTTCTTGTTCTGATAGAAGACGTTGCCCTCCGCGTCCTCTCCGACTTTGACGCCGTTCCGCCAGGTGAAGAGCTGCGTCCCGACTGTCTGGCTGTTCCACCACGTGAGCAGGCGGAGAATGAAGTTCATCGCACGGACCTCCCAAGTGACGGTATGGTGCAGACACCCTGCTTCGTCCAGTGCTTGCCGGCGTTGAACGGCAGGACGAAAGCCAGGCCGAGACTGCAGACGCTCATCGCGATGTCCACATGAGAAAAGAGCCGCCCTCCCGAGCGGCTCTTTCAGCAGTCTTGCCGCAATTTTTTTCCACCGGCCGCCCGGGCTTCAGGACGCAGTGGCCGGATGGCCTTTCTTGTTTTCCGCGTAGATCAGGAGGGGCGCCGCATCAGAAGTCACCGCCTCCTCGTTGACCACGACCTCCTCCACGCTGGACTTCGACGGCAGGTCGAACATTGTGTCGAGCAGGATGTCCTCCATGATCGACCGCAGGCCCCTTGCGCCCGTTTTGCGTGCGATCGCACGCTTCGCGATTGCCGTCAGGGCGTCTTCGGTGAATGTCAACTGCGTATCTTCGAGTTCGAAAAGCCTCTGGTACTGCTTGACCAGCGCGTTTTTCGGCTGAGTCAGGATCGTGACCAGCGCATCCTCGTCCAGATCCTGCAACGTCGCGATGACCGGAAGACGGCCGACGAACTCCGGGATGAGGCCGAATTTCAGCAGGTCCTCAGGCTCCAGCTCACCGAACATCTCGCCTACGCCACGCGTGTCGTTGTCTTTCACGTCGGCGCCGAAGCCGATCGCCGAACCCTTGCCGCGAGCAGCGATGATCTTCTCCAGCCCGGCGAAGGCGCCGCCGCAGATGAACAGGATGTTGGTCGTGTCGACCTGGAGGAATTCCTGCTGCGGATGCTTCCGCCCGCCCTGCGGCGGGACTGAGGCGACGGTGCCCTCCATGATCTTAAGCAGCGCTTGTTGGACACCCTCGCCAGAGACGTCCCGCGTGATCGAGGGGTTGTCGGACTTGCGGGTGATCTTGTCGACCTCGTCGATATAGACGATGCCGCGTTGCGCCCGCTCCACATTGTATTCGCTCGCCTGCAGCAACTTGAGGATGATGTTCTCGACATCCTCGCCGACATAGCCAGCCTCGGTCAGCGTCGTGGCGTCGGCCATCGTGAAGGGCACGTCGAGGATGCGCGCCAGCGTCTGCGCCAGCAGCGTCTTGCCGCAACCCGTCGGACCGATCAGCAGGATGTTCGACTTGGAGAGTTCGATATCGGACTTCCCGGCGTGGTTCAGCCGCTTGTAGTGGTTGTGCACAGCAACCGAGAGCACTCTCTTGGCGTGCATCTGACCGATCACATAATCGTCAAGAACTTCGCAGATCTCGAGCGGTGTTGGGACACCGTCGGAAGACTTGAGGCCTGCGCTCTTCGTCTCCTCGCGGATTATGTCCATGCAGAGTTCGACGCATTCGTCGCAGATGAACACGGTCGGACCGGCGATGAGCTTGCGCACTTCATGCTGACTCTTCCCGCAGAAAGAGCAGTAGAGCGTGTTCTTGCTGTCGGAGCCGGAGTTATTCGCCATCATCTACCTCTGGGCCACGTCATCCATACACAGGGGCCGGCGTGGGGCTACAAGCTCCCCTGATCGAAAAACCTAGGCCAGCGTCCCTTGGGGTACAACGTCAAATTGCCTTCACGTCCGGGTCACCCGGCCGCGTGGTTAAGCTTAGGAACCGTCCGATTTGGACCTCTGTTCCACGATCTCGTCGAGGATGCCCCACTCCTTCGCGTCGTCGGGCGACATGAAGCGGTCCCGCTCGAGCGCCTTCTCCACGTTCTCCAGAGTCTGCCCCGTGTGCCTGACATAGATCTCGTTGAGGCGCTGCTTCAGCTTCAGCGTCTCCTCGGCGTGGATCATGATATCGGTGGCCTGGCCTTGATAGCCTCCGGAGGGCTGGTGAACCATGATCCGGCTGTTCGGCAGCGAGTACCGCATCCCCTTCTCGCCAGCAGCCAGCAGCAAGGACGCCATGGACGCCGCCTGACCGACCACGAGCGTCGAGACTTTCGGCTTGATGTACTGCATCGTGTCATAGATCGACAGACCCGCGGTCACGACGCCGCCGGGACTGTTGATGTACATCGAGATGTCCTTCGAAGGATTCTCTGCCTCTAGGTGGAGCAGCTGCGCCACGATCAACGACGCCATCCCATCGTGGACCGGGCCGGTGACGAAGACGATGCGCTCTTTCAGGAGCCTGGAGAAGATGTCGTAGGCACGCTCCCCCCGGCTGGTCTGCTCGACCACCATCGGAACCAGATTCATGTAGTGCTGAATGGGGTCGTGCATGTGCGCCTGCTGCTCTTTCTTGGAGAGTACGGGGGAATGGTGAACGGAGTCTTAGTTATGCCCAGAAACGCCTGCAAGGGCAGCCTTCCTCGGCGGGTCGAGGCTTGCCAAGCCATGGTCTCTGGCGGAAGGCTCCGTCACGATGTCGCTTGCGCTCTCCCTGTACCTCGCGCTGACCTCGGTGTCGGCGCCGTTCGCTCGGCTCGTCCTGAAGCGACGTCTCGCTCTCGGCAAGGAGGATGCCGCGCGCCTGCCGGAACGGATGGGCAAACCCTCAATCGCTCGTCCATCCGGACCGCTTGTCTGGTGTCATGCCGCAAGCGTAGGGGAAAGTCTCTCCTTGCTTCCCCTTATCGAATGCCTGCGTGCCGAAAAGCCGCAGCTCACGGTGCTCGTGACGTCAGGCACGGTGACGTCCGCGCGCCTGCTCGCCGAGCGGCTCCCCGATGGCGCATTTCATCAGTTCGCACCCATAGACGTGCGGCCTGCCGTCGAGCGCTTTCTCGACCACTGGCGTCCGGACGTGGCGGTATGGATCGAGAGCGAAATCTGGCCGCGGCTCCTTCACGCGGTGGAGGCACGCGATATTCCAGCGCTGTTGCTCAATGCTCGACTGAGCGCACGGTCGAGAACTCGGTGGCGCAGGGCCCCGAAGGCCGCAGGACGCCTGTTCTCGATATTCGATCATGTCCAGGTCCAGGATCCAAAAACCGCCGCAGCGCTGCACGATCTTGGCGTTCCGCCCGAGCGCCTCGATGTCGCGGGTTCGTTCAAGGCTGCCGCCGCACCATTGCCCTGCGACCACACGGCACTCGCGGCGCTCGAGGCCGCGGTCCGCGGGCGGCTCGTCTGGGTCGCAGCCTCGACGCATCCCGGTGAGGAAGAACTGATGTTGGAGGCGCACTCTGAAGTCCTCTCGGAGCGCCGGGACGCCCTTCTTGTCCTCGTTCCGCGCCACCCGGAGCGCGGAGAAGCAGTCGCGCACGCACTCGTCGAGCGGCATTTGCCATTCGCCCGGCGGTCCACCGGCGTCCTGCCCACGCACGATCACCAGATACTTCTCGGCGACACGCTTGGAGAGCTTGGCCTGTGGTACCGTCTATCGCTTGTGGCTTTCGTGGCGGGTTCATTCGCCAAGGTTGGGGGGCACAACCCTTATGAGCCCGCGGCGCTGAACGTACCCATCATCCACGGACCGAAGACGGAAAACTTCGCGGATGTCTACGCAGCACTCAATTCTGCTGGCGGTGCAGTGCGGGTCGCGTCGCCACGAGAGCTGGCGCGCGCGGTGATCGACATCAGCGCAGACCGAACCGGACTAGAGATCGCCACCCGAGCGGCCAAGGTTATCAGGGCGGACTCCGAGGCACTCGACCGCGCGGCCCGGCTGATACTGGCGCGGCTGCCGTCGCCATAGTGTCAGCGGGGACCTATCGCCAAGGCCATGTGCCTCTTTATCATCTCCAGATGCTCCGTCATGGCATCTCGGGCGCCGGCCGGATCGCGGTCGCAGACGGCCTCGACGATCGCCACGTGCTGCCCTCGATAGAGCTGCCGATGCTCGGATGTCCGAGCGCGCGCTAGCGCGACCTGCCATCCGGGCGAAGCCCGTGCTTCCTCCAGGACCGTGAAGGCCTCAAGCAGGGCGCTGCTCCGCGCCCGAGTCGCGATGGTACGATGGAGAGACGCATCCCACGTGTCGTCGTCGGGTTCCCGCTCCGCAGCGGACAGGAGGCCCAAAAGTTCATTCACCTCTTCCGTCGTCGCCCTCTGCGCGCAGAGAGAGGCCAGCGTCGGTTCGATGCAAAGCCTCGCCTCAATGACCTGCATCGGATCATGCGAAGGATGCAGGCACTCTCCGTCTACAGCGCCGGTTTCGCGCCACACCGTTCCCTCGGCCTCAAGTTCGCCGAGTGCAAGTTTAACCAGTTCCGCGTCGATGCCGAGACGCCTCGCGAGTTCGTTTGGACTCAAGAGCAGCCCGTGAGATGCCAGTTCGCCGGTATTGATCTGGTCTCGTATCCGACGCAGCGCCTCGTGCTGCGGCAAGGTGTCCGGCGCTGCGGTGGCTGTCATGGACTGATCCCTCCGAGACATGATGACAAAATCATAGCTCGCGACGCCCGCTAATCGAAGTGCCGATGTTCGCCGCAGCATCGCTGTCGAGGCTTGTCGCAGCTTCAGCACCGCATTTGATAATCATTCGTTAACCAAGATGGAGGAACGTGCGCTCTATCTCGTGAAAAGCAACCGCATCCGATGAAAGACGACCCCAAGGGCTTCTCAGAAGACGCGCTTCGCGGTCTATCCCAGCTTGACCAGCGTCTTCCTCCCGGCATCGTCACCGTGCCGCTTGCGCAAGGCGAGCGTCCGGGGCCTGGTGGCACGGGCGGCTCCTCGCGCCCGCATTATTGGGGGCACCGTGAGCGGCTCCGCCAGCGGTTCCTGGCCGGAGGCCACGCGCCAATGCCGGACTACGAGTTGCTGGAACTTCTTCTGTTCGATGCAATCGCTCGGATCGATGTGAAGCCGCTGGCCAAGAGATTGCTCGCGACCTTCGGCGACCTCGCAGGTGTATGTGCGGCGTCCAAGCATCGTCTGCTTCAGGTTGACGGTACCAACGAAAAGGTCTGGCTTCAGCTCAAGCTCATCGAGGCTTTCGCGCACAGGTTGGCACGTGCGAAGATCCTGGACCGCTCGATTATCTCGTCGTGGGACGATCTGGTGACCTACTGCCGCACGACGATGGCCCACCGCGAGACAGAGCAGTTCCGGATACTCTTTCTTGACACCAAAAACGTCCTCGTCGCCGACGAGGAGCAGGCGAGAGGAACGGTGAACCATGTTCCAGTCTATCCGCGCGAGGTCGCGAAGCGGGCTCTTGAATTGAACGCATCTTCCATCATCCTGGTCCACAACCATCCGTCAGGAGACACCACTCCATCCAAGGCCGATGTCGAGATGACCATGCGGATCGAGGCGGCGTGCCAAGCGATCGGTGTATCTATCCATGACCACGTTGTCGTGGGCCGTTGCGATGAAGCGTCCTTTCGAGAGATGGGGCTTCTCTAGGCGCGCGTTTCAGCGCGGCGCGACGTGTCCGAGCAGGCGGACAAGGTCGTCGCGCAGCCGCAGACGCTCGTCCGGAGAGAGGAACGCTCCGATTTCGACCTCGCGGCCGCCGCCTTTGAGCGTCACGTAGTTTTCCACGGGTCCGCCCTCGGGGTGAAGATTCACCGTGACCCAATATGGATCCGCGTCCCAGCGAAGGACAAAGCCTTTCGGCTCGTGACGCTCGAGCGAGATCCGATCCGTCGTAAGCGTCAGGATTTCTGTCAACGCGGCCTGCGCGAGGTTCGAGCGCAGCGCAATCCATATCATCGCGAGCGATGCCATGAGGAAAGGCAGCAGCACCCAAAGGACGGGCGTACCGATCACCGCGCTCAACGGCACGAGCAGCAAGAGAAAGGTCGTGAGGATGAACGTCGCGAAACCGCTGCGATCGAGGGAGCGGTGAGGCCACAATCGCACCTCTGTCCCCACGCCAGGTTCGGCCTCCGAAGCGGCCGAACCGATTCTTTGCCACTCCAGCGGCATCAGTGTGCGGTGGAACGGTCCCAATCGTCGCGCTTGGGCAGCGTCTCGAACGTGTGCTCTGGCGGCGGGCTGGGCAAGGTCCACTCTAGAGTGTCCGCGTGCTCGGTCCAGTAGTTCGCGCGGCTCTCGCGCTTTCCGTAGAGGAGCGAATAGACCATCACGCCGATGAAGAAGAGGAACGACGCGAAAGACAGGAAGGCACCCCAACTCGACACATGGTTCCATAAGGCGAAGCCTTCAGGATAGTCGATATATCGCCGCGGCATCCCCTGACGGCCAAGGAAGTGCTGTGGGAAAAACGTGAGGTTCGATCCGATGAACATCAGAAAGAAGTGCGTCTTTCCCGCCCATTCCGGGTACTGCTTTCCGGTCATCTTGCCGAAGTAGAAGTAGATGCCGGCGAATATGCCGAAGACCGCGCCGAGGCTCATCACGTAGTGAAAGTGCGCCACGACGTAGTAGGTGTCGTGGTACGCGCGGTCGATGCCGGCCTGAGACAGCACGATGCCCGTTACGCCGCCCACGGTGAAGAGGAAGATGAACCCGAATGCCCACAGCATCGGCGTCTTGAATTCGATCGAGCCGCCCCACATCGTCGCGATCCAGGAGAAGATCTTGATCCCTGTTGGCACCGCGATGACCATGGTCGCCAGCATGAAGTAGCTCTGCTGGGTCAGGCTCATGCCCACCGTGTACATGTGGTGCGCCCAGACGACGAACCCGAGAACGCCGATCGCGATCAGCGCCCAGACCATCGGCAGGTAGCCGAAGATCGGCTTATGGCTGAAAGTCGAGACCACGTGGCTGATTATTCCGAATGCCGGAAGGATGACGATGTAGACCTCCGGGTGGCCGAAGAACCACAGGATGTGCTGATAGAGAACGGGGTCGCCGCCTCCGGCCGGGTCAAAGAAGGTCGTGCCGAAGTTCCTGTCGGTGATCAGCATGGTGATGGCGCCCGCCAGAACCGGCAATGCCAGCAGGATCAGCCACGCGGTCACGAAGATCGACCAGGAGAAAAGCGGAACCTTGAAGAGCGACATGCCCGGCGCCCTCATGTTGAGGAACGTCGTGATCATGTTGATGGCGCCAAGGATCGAAGACGCACCCGACAGGTGAACCGCAAACAGCGCGAGATCGGTCGAGAACCCCTGCTCCGTCGTCGAGAGCGGTGGATACAGCACCCAACCGATGCCGGAGCCGAGTTGGCCGTTTCCACCCGGCGCGAAGACCGAGCAGATCGCCATCGTCGTGCCGGCCGTGAAGAGCCAGTAGCTGAGGTTGTTCATGCGCGGGAAAGCCATGTCCGGCGCCCCGATCTGTAGCGGCATGAAGTAGTTGCCGAAGCCGCCGAACAAAGCGGGGATGACCACGAAGAACATCATCAGCACGCCGTGAGCGGTGATCATGACGTTCCAGATGTGCCCATTCGGCGTGCATTCGCCCGCGGCGGCCGGGAGGAGGCGCGCACCCTCGAGGCACATGAACTGCACGCCGGGGTTCATCAACTCCATGCGCATGTAGACGGTGAAGGCGACCGAGATGAAGCCGGCCAGACCCGCGGTGAGCAGGTAGAGAATGCCGATATCCTTGTGGTTGGTCGACATGAACCAGCGGGTGAAGAACCCGCGGTCGTCTCCATGATCGTGGCCGTGGATGGTGGCGTCCGCCATGCTGCAAACCTCCGGTTCCCTCGGCGGACATATTCCGCCTTTGTCATGCTTCTAGAAGCGTCGCCTTGGACGAGCAATGTCTCGAGGCGCCAGAAAGACGGAAAAAGTGTCGCGCACCAGGCGCCTTCCGCGGCGTCGCCTCAGCTAGCACTTTCAGTTACGACCGCATCAACGCCGAGCAGAACATGGCTCGTGCGTCGCAAGGCGAGGTCCAGATCATCCATCGTCACGGGCAAGCCCAAGTCGACCAGACTGGTGACGCCATGGCCCGATATCCCGCAGGGCACGATGCCGTCGTAGTGAGACAAGTCCGGCTCCACGTTGATCGCAAATCCGTGAAAGCTAACCCAGCGACGAACGCGGACGCCGATCGCCGCGATCTTGTCTTCCGCCGGTCCGCCACCCAGACCCATCCGTTCGGGGCGGACCACCCAGACGCCGACTCTGCCCTCACGGCGTTCTCCTGCTACCCCGAACTCGGCAAGGGCGCTCATCACCCATTCTTCAAGAGAATGGACGAAGTGCCGAATGTCCCGGCCGCGCTTCCCGATGTCGAGCATGACGTAGACAACACGCTGCCCTGGCCCGTGGTAGGTGTACTGGCCGCCGCGGCGCGCGACGTGCACTGGAAAGCGGCGGGGATCGCGAAGGTCCTCCGGCCGCGCGCTCGTGCCGGCAGTGTAGAGCGGCGGATGCTCCACCAGCCAGACTGCTTCGTCGGCAAGACCCATCGCAACTTGCGATGCGCGAGTCTCCATTGTGCGCAGAGCGTGCGCGTAGTCGGTCAGTCCCGGTGTGTTGATCCAACGTACCATTAACTCTGGCGTCTAGTTTCTCGGCAGGTCGTGGCAAGAGTTTTTGACTGCATTCCATGAGAAGTCATGCTATTTTCCACGTATTTTCACCTTCTGCCAAAGGGGCAACGCATGAATTTCAGGAGTTTTACGGCGTCCTGCCTGATCGGGGCGATGATGGCGACCGGCGCGACCCGGGCGACGGCCGACGATGCTGGTGCCGCGATTGCGGGTGCGCTCGTCGGCGGCATCATCGGTCACGCCATCGCCAAGGACCAGCAGCGGAGGCAGCAGCCTGTCGTCAGCCGCAGCTATTCCTCAAAGCCGAAAGTGAGTTCGGCTCAGCGTGCGGCGAACCGTGAGATGCAGTCCGCCCTCAACTACTTCGGTTTCGGCGCAGGCGCCGTGGACGGGATGGTTGGGCCCGGCACACGCTCCGCGGTATCGCGGTATCAGGCGCGGATGGGTTATCCCGCGAGCGGCTGGATGCAGGCGCACGAGCGAGACTTCCTGATGGCTGCATACGGCTGGGCCTCGTCCGGAGGTGCGGCCGCATCCGGGGTCATCAATCCGCAAGAACAGCTCTTCGCATATCGTCGGGTGATGGCTGGCCAGGCCGCACAACCGCAGGTCGTAATGCCTGCCGCTACGACGGTGGTGGTGAACCCGCAAGCAGCCCCCGCGCCGCAGCCGCTGCAGAGCGTTCCACAGGTGACTGTGCCGGAGGTTGCTCTGGCCGCCGCGCCCACGGCAGAAGAGGTTGAGGAGAACGAGGTCAACACTGCGCTGACCGCTCTTCCCAACCTCATGGCCGAGGCGCAAGGAATCTCGCTTGCCTCGCATTGCAACCGCGTTTCGCTGTTGACCAACACAAATGGAGGTTTCGTGACGGAGGCGACGATGACAGATCCCGCCTTCGCGCTCGAAGAGCAGTTTTGTCTCGCCCGTACCTACGCCATTTCGGCAGGCGAGGAACTTGTTGCAAAGGTGCAGAACCTGACGCCCCAGCAGGTCGCCGATCAGTGCGCAGCCTTCGCCCCGTCAATGCGCGAGTACGTCTCCGCGCTGTCGCTAAGGCCCAGCGCTGATGTAGTCGATGACGTCTCGGACTTCCTGCTGTCGTCGGGCATGTCCCCTGCTCAGCTCTCGGGGACGGCCAAGATCTGCCTGAGCGTTGGCTATCGGACCGACAACATGGACGTGGCTTTGGGCTCGGCGCTCGTCCTTGTAGCGCTCGGTGAGGGCGTTTACGGCGAGCTGATGGGACATCACCTGACGCAGGGCTTCGGCACGTCCAAGCGTGCCGATCTGGCGTTGGCCTGGTACCAGATGGGCCTCGATGCGGTAGACAACGGCGGACGTGCGGTCTTCGCCCCCGGCCAACCTTCGCGTCAGGCCCTGATTCGCAAGGCTGCCTATCAGGTTGGCGGTGCAGAGCGTTCTGACGCTGCAGTCGTCCCGACCCAGACCAACGCGGCCGTACCGACCTTCGCCCTTGCCGAGTAGGCATTCCAGCCGGGGAGCGCTGCGCTCCCCGGCGACGTTGTCTCAGGCAAAAAAGACCCTTCACACCAATAGGCGCCTTCGCTATGAAGCGCCGCACTTGGCGCCCGGACTGTGCGGTCGTGGCGGAATTGGTAGACGCGCAGCGTTGAGGTCGCTGTGGGGTAACACCCGTGGAAGTTCGAGTCTTCTCGACCGCACCACTCCGACAGCTTTTAAATCTTTCAGCTACTTATCAGCTCTTTTTGAGCCACACGAGATTGAGATACAGCGTCTCGGTCTCGGGGACCTCGCCATCCGCGCCGAACATGCCGCGCGTGTCCGGCAACTGGGCAGCAAGCTGCAGCAGCGCCGCCCGAGTGGCGTCGCGCATCTCGCAACCCAGTTCGGGGCCTCGAAGCGCCCGTCATCTTCTTGTGTCCCCTCGATGGCGTCCTGAAGAGCACGCACCTCGGCAAGAATAGAAAGCTCCGGCCGCCGGCGCTCTTGCATCGTAAGCGCCGCCTACGCCTCATTGATATGCGGCGTTCCGCCTTTGCGGGTGAGCGACGAGCCTCCTTCTGACGTTTTGGAAGGAGGGTGTCATGGCGGACGGTGGGGATGGGTTTGGTGGCTGGATCGAGGTGGTGGGGCGGACGCGGGGGGTACCGGCGCTGGCCGGAGGCGCTGAAGGCGCGGATCGTGGCGGAGAGTTTTCAGGCCGGTGCGCGGGTGGTGGATGTCGCGCGGCGGCATGAGCTTGCGCCGCATCAGCTTTCGACCTGGCGGCGTCAGGCGCGGCAGGGGCTTCTGGCGCTGCCGGCGGAGGCCATGGAAGGGCTGGCCGATAGCGCGCTCCCAGCCTTTGTGCCGGTGTCGGTGGAGGCCCGACGCGGGTGCCCCGACCGGAGGCACGGACGGAGTCGAAGGTGTCGTTGGGATCGAGATCGGAGACGGACTGGTGTTGCGGGTTCCCGGCGACGTGTCGGCGGAGCGGGCGGCCGCCCTTGTGCGCGCGCTGCGCGGCGCGGCATGATCGTCGCCGGTTAGCGTCTGCCGATCCTGGTCGCGACCCGGCCGGTGGACTTCCGCTGCGGCCATCAGGCGCTTGGGCTGATCGTGCAGAACGCGCTCCGGCTCGATCCGCATTCCGGCGTGACGGTAATCTTCAGGTCTAAGCGCGGCGACAGGTTGAAGATCCTGGTTTGGGACGATGAGCCATGTCGCGCCATTGGTCCGAGCGACAATGGCGAATGGGCTGGTGCTGGTCTACAAGGTGCTCGAGAAGGGCAGCTTCGCCTGGCCGAAGGTCCAGGACGGGATGATGCGGCTGTCGCGGGCGCAGTTCGAGGCGCTGTTCGATCATGCATGTTGATGCCCCTCCTGGTGAGGCTGACAGATTCTCAGGTCGATGCGATCGACAACACGATTTCGCAGATCTCGGACCGCGTCGATGACGACGGCCGTGTCCTGGAACAGGTAGGCCCCGTTGGGTTGGCGATCGATGAGAAGCCGCTTTCGCCCGATCTGCACATACAGCCAGTTCACTGGAATGCTCAGCTTGGCGGCCACTTCCGTCGCGCTGAGAAGAGACCGATCGTGGTCCCAGCGGGTACGCTGGGTGCTCACCTTGATCCCGGCACCGAGCCGGAGCCGTTGCACGGTGATTGGCAGAACCCTGTCGGCGCAATTGGGAGAGCGGTGTCCCTCCGACGAGAGGATCGCGGCGATCTCATCGTCAGGGATCCCGGAGCGGGCGAGGTCGAGTGCGCGATCCCGCATCTCCTCGCCTTTCGTGAGCTTGGCGACGGCGTTGACCCTCATCTTTACCGCGAGGTCGCTCGTGGCGCCGCCGCGCCACACGATCCGGACGAGGGCGACATCGCGCTCACCGCGGTCGAGGACGACCTTCTCGACCAGGCAGCGCAGAAGCGCCTTGCGCTGAGCGTCTGCCGTCGCCGGATCCGCCCGGATGTGCGGCAGCCGACCGGCAAGGACGACGATCTTGTCGCCGAGCGGCTTGCCGATCATCCGCTGCGAGAGCGGCTTGGGCGCGGAGAGCTGGGCGAGCGCCTCCTCGGCCTGCCGCACCTCGATCAGCGCAGCCTCCCATCGACGCTCGAGCTCGCTGGCGACAAGCCGGTTGTCCGGGTCGACGCGGTTGAACTGCCGTTCGGCCAGCGCCGCGGCATATCGCTTGCGCTCGATCTGACGTTCGGCGCTCGAGCGCAGCGCGCTGTCCGTTTGGTGCTGGGTGCGGCACGCGCGCGACAGCGCGTCGAGTTCCGCCGGCGCCAGCGCGGTCAGGAACGCATCCGCGACCGCCCCGTCCACCTGCGAAGCACGGATGTGCTGGCACGTGGGCAGGCCCTGCTGAGTGCGCAGGTGATTGCAGACGTACTCGCCGCCGCCCTTGTACCGAACGTACATCTTGTGGCCACACCTCGCGCACCAGGCGATGCCGTGCAGGAGGAGTTCGCCGTCACGAGGGGCCCCTCTGGTCCTGGTGCGCATGTATTCGGCCCGGTTGTCCCTGATGATGGCGCGGATTCTTTCATAGGTGGGCCAGTCGACGTAAGCCGGATACCGGTCTTTGACGACGATCCGCCACTCCTCGATCGGCCGTGGCGTCTTGACCGGCGAGCCGCCCTCGCGCGCCGCGGTGCGCATGCGGGTCCGCCCATAGACGAAGGCGCCCGCGTAGGCCGGATTCTTCAGGATCGCCGACACCGCGGCGACCGTCGCGCGCGCCCACCGCACGTCGCCAAAACGGTCGCGGCGTGGAAGGTCGAGGCCCCGCTCGTTCAGCACGCGCATGACCTTCGCGATGGTGCGGAACCTGAGGAAGGTCTGGAAGACGAGCCCAAGCCGCTCCTGTACCTCGACGTTGGGATCCTTGACGACGACGCCGCTCGGATCGCGGACGAGACCGATCGGCAGGGAGAGCGCGAGTTCGCCGCGCCCGGCCTTTGCAAGAAGGCCGGCGGTCAGGCGGCTCCGGATCGTGTGCAGCTCCTGTTCGGATATGGTTCCCTTCAGGCCGAGGAGCAGGCGACCGTTGGCGCTGCCGGGATCATAAACGCCATCCCGATCGGCGATCAGGCAGCCGCGCAGACCGCAGATATCCAGCAGTGGGTACCAGTCGGAGCAGTTGCGCGCGAGCCGCGTCACATCGATCGAAAGGATCAGCCCGACCTCGCTGAGGCCGACCCGGCCGACCAGTTCCTTGAAGCCGCTCCGTTGCGCGGTGGAAGCGGCGCTCAGGCCGAGATCGCTGTCGATGACGTCGATGTCGGCCTCACGCCATCCAAGATCACGAGCGCGCTGCCGGAGCGCGTATTGAAGGCGCAAGCTCTCCTGGTTGCATACGACCTGATGCGACGTCGACTGGCGGATGTACACGACCGCCTTGCGCGCCAAGTGGGTCGGCATGATCAGTTCCGACTTCACGACGGACCTCCGCCAGGACCACGGCGACGTCGTCGACGATCCGACGCCGCAGAGACGGCGGCAGCGTCGTCCAGAGATCTCTCGGGTCTATCGCCATGATCGTCCAGGCAATCTACCACATCTATGAGCTCGCGTAACGCGTCTATACTCAATGTTGTTCGGCTGCCAGGCAAATCGTGCCATTCCGTTACTGCGATGGGGATCAGCAGGCTTGAGCCATTGCAATGTTCCACCTCAAAAGAGGACGGGAAGTTCCCGCCTCGATGGGCCGCGCGCCGGATCACACGAAACGATCGTCCGTAGAGCGGATGCCGCGGGTCCAGAACCCGGACCTCCTCGACCGGAGATTTATCAGACTCAGCAGAGGGGATATTCCTGTACGCCTTCGTTCGAGGGGCTCGACTGGCGGCGGGTGACGCCGCGGCGGGTGCTGGCGCCGGCTGCGGCGGGATGAAGAAGGCCCCCGATACGGTTTTGTTTTGTTGGGCTTTCCTGCCGGACTCCGGTAGGAAGGTGCATGTCGCAGCCCTTCGATCTCAGCCGCTTTCCTGACCTCCCGCCCGAGGTGGTGACGGCCTTTGCGGCGGTCCGGTTCGAGCTCTCGGTCGAGCGCGCGGCGCGGCAGCACGAGCAGGCGATCGTGGCCGAACTCAAGGAGCTGGTCGCGACGCTGGAATGCCAGGTCCAGCAGTATCGGCGCGCGAAGTTCGGGCCCAAGTCCGAGAAGCTGGACCCCGCTCAGCTGGAGCTGGCGCTGGAGGATCTCGAGACCGCGATCGCCGAGACCGAGGCGCGGATCACAACGGTCGAGGAGAAGATCGCCGCCGGCGCGGCCGATCCGGAGAAGAAGCCGCCGAGCAAACCCCGCAAGGCCCGAGCCCTGCCCGAGAGCCTGCCGCGCATCGAGCGCGTGATCGAGCCGGACAGCATCGCCTGCCCCTGTGGCTGCGGCGACATGGTCCGGATTGGCGAGGACCGCACGGAACAGCTCGACGTCGTCCCGGCGCGCTACCAGGTGATCGTCACGATCCGGCCCAGATACGCCTGCCCGAAGGGGCGGGCGGGAGTGTCGCAGGCCAGAGCGCCCGCGCATCTGCTCGAAGGGTGAGCAGGCTCGCCAGGGTTCGAGGAGGACTGCGAACGGCCGACCGAAGCGCTGCTCGCCCAGATCGCCGTGGCCAAGCATTCCGAGCACATGCCGCTGAACCGTCAGGCGGTGGTCATGGCCCGGCATGGCGTGCCGATCGACCGCTCCGTGCTGGCCGACTGGATGGGCCGGACCGGGGCGTTGATCGTGCCGGTGGTGGAGCGCATGGCGGTGCTGCTGAAGTCTGGCAGCTCCCGGCTCTACGTGGACGAGACCACGGCGCCGGTGCTGGACACTCGCCAATGGCGCTCGAACCATTGGCGCGCACATTGGCAACCGCGGCAGGACGAAGACCGGATATCTATGGGCCGTGCTGCGCGACGGTGAGCCATTGAGGCGCCATTGGTTCAAGCCCAATGGCGAACGGCTGGAACGGCCCGGCACCGCCGGGCGTCGTGTTCCACTATCGTCCCGGCCGCAGCGGCGCGCATGCCGAGGAGATCCTCGCCGGGTTCGACGGCACCATCCAGGTCGATGCCTATGGCGGCTATGACCGTCTGGCCCGGAAAACGCGCACGGGAGGCGCGCCGCTCACGCTGGCGTTCTGCTGGTCCCACGGCAGGAGGAAGCTGATCGCGGCCAGGCCGAAAGCCGGCTCGCCCATCGTGGACGAGGCGCTCCGGCGCATCGCACGCCATTTTCCTCGGACCGATGGCGGACAATGGCTCATTCTACAAGATCGAGGACGCCATCCGCGGCAAGACCCCCGATCTCCGCCGCGCGGTCCGGCAGGAGCAGTCCCGTCCGCTGGTCGACGACTTCTTCGCCTGGCTCTCCGCCCAGGCGGCCCGGGTGTCGCGCAAATCCGATCTCGGCAAGGCCATGGCCTACATGCTCAAGCGCCAGGGCGGCTTCCGGCAGTTCCTCGAGGACAGCCGCGTCGACATGGACTCCAACCTGGTCGAGAACGCCATCCGCAGCCCGGCGACGAGGCGTTCATTGTGCCCCCCTTCTTCAAGTGTCTGGAAACATGGAGAGTTGGTTCTCCGGATCAGTCCGACACGGGCGGCCTTTTCGTCTCAGTGCGATGCTGACGGCATCGTCTTCGAGGTCGATCGCACGGATCTGATACGGCGCACCGGGCACGACCTGCTCCGCAGGCAGAACGTGGCCCCTGATGAGCCTGCGGATGGTGTGGTTGGTCACGCCGAGCTTCGCCGCGGCTTCGCTCATGGTAAGCCATTCGCCGTTCTTCTCGGCGGAACGGTATGCGTGCATGCCGTGGACCTTGCGGATGGAGCCGACGCGGTGCGGTGTCCAGGTCTTTCCCTGTCCGGTACGGATGCCCATCCGGTTGAGCGAGGCGGCGATGTCGGCGTCAGACCAGCGGCCCGCCATTCGCGCCATGACCGCGAGCGCTTCCTCCGGGGTCCGGCAGCCGTGCTCGCCGGTCTTCGGCTTGCGGACGCGGAGCTGTGAGTGCGCTCCGCCGCGCCAGTGGATGGTCAGGATGACCTCGCGCGACGCCTCGTCGACGTCTGCGATGATGTCGGTCACCATAGCGCGGAGGAGGTGCTGGCGTGCGCGCATCGTGACGCCGGGCGCACTCCAGGCGGCGGCGAGATCGTCGCAAGGTCGGTGAAGTCCAGCGCTGGCGCTGTAGACACCGGCGCAGCCAGCGCCTCGAGACGTCTGGTACAGGCCTCGACGCGGCGAAGCGTCATCTCCCAGGCGCGCTCAAGCTGCGCCGCGATCAGGCGGTTGTCCGGGTCGCAGGCAGCGTAGCGGCGTTCCGCCAGCGAGGCATCGTAGCGCGCCTGCTGGAGGTCGAGCTCCGCCATCCGCCGTCTCTCGGCTTCACCCTCTTCGTGCATGCGCTCGGCTTCCCGCGCCGCCTCGATCGCCATGGGTTCTACCACGCGCAGGAGCTCGGCCGCGATGGCGGCATCGACCCGGGAGCCGCCGAATGTCATGCAGCGGTCGAGGCCGCGCGCAGTCTGTGCCCGATCGCAGCGATACGTAGGGCGGCCCGGCGGCCTGCCGGCATAGGCGACGGAGAGCGCCCGGCCACAGCGGCCGCAGGTCAGGATGCCTGCGAGCAGGGCTCTGCCGCCGCGGCCGGACTTCGCGCCACCGGCCCAGCCGTAGGTGTTGGCCGCGAGCGTCTCCTGGTTCCGCTCGAACTCGGCCCATCCGATGTAGCCGTCGTGGTGATCGCGGATCAGCACGTCCCAGGCCGCGCGCGGCCGGCCGTGGCCGTAGGTCTTGCGTGCCCTTCCCTCGACCATGACCACCCGCTTCTCGCTTTTGCCGTAGACGTAGGCGCCGGCGTAGAACGGGTTCTTCAGGATCGAGATCACGTTGCGGTAGCGGATCGGGGTCCACTCGCGGGAGGTCATCCGCATCGCCATTGTCACTCGGACCAATGGCGTTCCAATGGCAATCGTCCGACGGCCGCGGGAACGAGACGCCGTCGGCTGCGAGCGACAGCAGCGTCTGGCGTGCGCTGCCGAGCTGACGGAATCGCTCGAAGATCAGCCGTATCGTCTGCTGGAGACGCAGGTCGGGATCGAAGCCGAGGCCATGCTCACGGTGCCAGAGGTAGCCGACCGGTACGCTGATGCGGAGTTCGCCGCGTTCCGCCTTGGAGCGCGCCGCATCGAGCATCCGCGCGCGCAGGATGCCGAGCTCGAACTCGCTGATGCTGCCCTTCATGCCGAGCAGGAGCCGGTCGTTCGGCCGACACGGGTCATACACGCCATCGAGGTCGATCACCCGGGCCTCGACGAGACCGCAGAGTTCCAGCAGGTGATGCCAGTCACGGCCATTGCGGGCGAGACGGGACGCGTCGAAGCACAGCACTGCGCCGATCTCGCCGGCACAGAGCGCCGCCACCAGGCGATCGAAGCCCGGACGCGCCACCATCCCGCTCGCGGAACGGCCAAGATCATCGTCGATGACCTCGATGGCGCGGAACCCCTGACGCCGGGCGACCTCGACCAGCTCGTACTGGCGTCTGCGGCTCTCGAGGTTGGTCTCGACCTGCGTCTGGCAGGATTGCCGGACATAGACCACGGCCTTCCTCTCGAGGACCGTCGCGGGAAGCATCTCAGACGTCGTCATCGCCGCCTCCCGGCGCCGCGGCCTCGACCAGCAGGTTCGCCAAGGCCGTCACCGTGGCCCGTCGCTCCGCGGTGGACATGCCGCGGAGCCTCGTGGAGTCGAACGTCATCATCAGCTGGCGCGGCGGCGCCGGAACCTTGGGATCGGTCATCCTGCTCCTCCTTGGCGACGATCGCGTCGCCAGAAGAGCTTCGCCGAAATCCGCGCCGGCTCAGCAGATCATGAAGATCGGTGAGGGCCGCAAGTGAGACCTGCGGCGGGCCGAGTTGCCGCATGCCGGCGCACGCGACCGGATCGAGCATCCACGCCGGAACGACGAGCACGTCTCCCGGGCCCACAACGAGATAAATGAAGCGGCCAGTCTCGCGCGACTGGCTCGATTCCACCCGAAGAGTTCGGCCGTGGAGAGGATGCCAACGATAGTGGACGACAGCTTCCTGCCCGACATGGGCAGAATGACCAGGTGATCGCCCTTGGCCGGAAAAACTATCTCTTCGTCGGCTCCGCATCAGGCGGCAAGGCCGCCGCCATCGCCTACACCCTGATCGAGAGCGCCAAGCTCAACGGCGTCGATCCAGTGGCTTGGCTCGCCCACACCCTGGCCTGCATCCCGGCCTACAAGATCAACAAGATCGACCAACTCTTGCCGTGCTTCACCCGGCCGTAGCGCCCATGCGGGACGCTTACTTTTTGCGCGCCTTGCTGAGCTTTTATGTCAGCCCAGGCACCTGACGAAGACCGCGACTGTGCGCGATTGCTTGCAGCGGGGCGAGGCAAAAAGCCAAGGAGCTCGCGATGCGCGTACGTGCCAAGATGCTATTAGCGCAATGACGTGGCACGCCTCTCTGCACTGTCGCATTCGTTCTGACGAGGCTGACCTCAACCCACTTTGCCAATTCGTGGGCACTACACGGCGGTTCACGAATTATTCACAGGCGCCAAGGCAGCGCTCGGTCGTGCCGAGCTCCGCGAACAGAGCTCGGCACGACCAAGAGGATCAGCGCGGAGGCTGCGGCATCCAAGCCGGCATCGCGACGTCGGCATGCGCGAACTGCGGGAGCTTCTGCGCCAGCTCCTCCATGTTGGAGATGTCCTGCTCGTTCAGCTGCGCCTGCGTGATCAGCGTCGGCGGCACGATGACCTGTCCACCCGGATCCTCACCCGCCATCAGCATCGCGAGGGCCCGCACGCTGACCTCGCCCACCACCGCCGGGTTCGTCGCCGCGGTCGCCACCCAGGCCGAGCCGGGCTCGCGCATCGCCGCGATGTCGGCGGTCGAGACGTCGGCGGAGTAGATCTTGATGTCTTGGCTCATCCCGGCCTCGTCGACGGCGATCTTCACGCCCTTGGCGAATTCGTCGTAGGGGGCGAACATCACCTCGATGCCGGGGTTGGCACGCAGAACGGCGGCGGCCTGGTTCGCGACCGAATTGGCGATCGGGTTGTCGAGGGTGCCGAACCGCGCCACCTCCTCGATGCCCGGATAGCGCTCCTTGAATTCGGCCCAGGTCTCGTCGCGCCGGTCGAGCGGAGCGATCCCGGCGACGTAGACATAGCCCGCCGCGAAGTCCTCGCCGTTGTCCTCGATCGCCTGCTCCAGCGCGAGGCGGGCGAGGTCGCGGTCGGACTGCTCGATCTGGGGCACCGCCTCGTTCCCGACGTTGACGTCGAACGCAACCACCGGGATGCCCGCCTCGACCGCGCGCTGCACTGCCGGCTGCATCAACTCCGTCAGGCCGTGCTGCACGACGATGCCGTCGACGCCAAGCCCGATCGCCTGGTCCATCATGTCGGATTGCAGGGCCGCGTCCTGGCGGCTGTCGAAGACGCGGAGCTCCATCCCCAACGCCTCGGCCTGCCGCTCCACCCCGGCAAGGTACGCCTGGAAGAAGTCGCCGGTCGAAAGGTACCGCACCAGCGCGATCTCCGGCGTCTCCGATCCGTCGAATGGCGCCGGCGCCCCCTCGATCCCCTGCGCAAGGGCCGGCGCGGCGAAAAGCGCCGCGGTTGCCGCCAGCGCGACCCGTCTCGTGATCCTCATGGTCTCCCTCCCTATCGTTGCCGGACCGACAGCCCGAACGTGAACATCAGCGCAGCGACCAGCACCGCGCCCTTGATGAAGTCCTGCGCGTAGTAGGGCGCGTTCATCATCGTCAGCCCGTTGAGCAGCAGCCCGACGAAGAGCGCCCCGATCGCGGTCCCGATCGCGTTGGGCTTGCCCGCGCCGAAGACGGCGAAGCCGATCAGCGCTGCCGCCACCGCGTCGAGCAGCAGCGAGTTGCCCGACGACACGTCACCCCGCCCGACCCGCGCGGCGAGGAGGATCCCGCCGATCGAGGCGCAGACGCCGGAAATGACGTAGGCGGCGATCCGGTAGAACTCGACGGATGCGCCCGCGAGCCGCGCGGCCTGAGCATTGGAGCCGATCGCGTACATCACCCGGCCCCAGCGGGTGAACGTCAGGAAGATCGTGATGACCACCGCCAGCGCCAGCATGACGAGGACCGATATCGGCACCACGTCCCAGACCCGGTGCCGCCCGAGCGCAAGGAACGCGGCGGTGAAAGACCCCTCAGCGGTCGAGCCGTCGGGCAGCATCATCCCGGTCGCGATGGAGCGCCCCGCCGTCGGGATCAGCTGCAGGCCCAGCAGCAGGAACATCATCCCGAGCGTCGCCAGCAGGTCGGGGATCCGCAGCTTGACGATCAGAAGACCGTTGATGGCGCCCACCGCCGCGCCGAGCAGCAGGCACGCGGCCACCGCCGCGACCGTGCCACCGCCGAACACGACCATGACGTAGGACGACGTCATCAGCGCCGTCGCGGCCACCGCCCCGATCGACAGGTCGAACCCGCCCACGACCAGCGTCGCCGTGACGCCGAGCGCCAGGATCGCGACGATCGAGACCGATTGCAGCACGATGACCATGTTGCGGACCGACAGGAACGAGGGCTCCATCACCGCGAAGAACGCCACCATCGCGACGAGCAGCGTCACGAGGCCCCAGCGTACCGCCATCGTGCGCAGGTCCGTCCGGCTGCGGCGCGCGTCCCCGCGTCGTGCCTGCGCCACGTCAGCCATCCCGCCTCTCCGGTGCCCTAAGCGGCATCCGCGACACCGCCGAGCGACATCTGACGGACGACGCGCTCACGGTCGAGGGCGTCGATCGCGTGATCGCCTACGATCGCGCCATGGCTCATCACCAGCACGCGGTCGGCGACCTCCAGCGCCTCGTCGATGTCGGCGCAGAGGACCAGCGTCGCGCGATCTGCTGCGGTGTCGCGCAGCGCCCGGCCAATGTCGCGCCGCGCAGCGATGTCGACGCCCTGGAACGGCTCGTCGAGGATCAGCAGCCGGCAGTCGCGCGACAACCACCGCGCCAGAACGACCTTCTGCTGGTTGCCGCCCGAGAGCGCCGACATCGGCGCCGTCGGACCCGGCGCTACGATCCCGAGGCGCGAGATCATCCCGTCTGCATGCCGCCGCTCCGCCCCGCGGTCGACGAGGCCCGCGGACGAGAAGGCGCCGAGAAACGGCAGCGTGACGTTCCGCGCCAGGTCGAAGTCCGGCACCAACGATCCGCCGGAGCGGTCTTCCGATGCCATGTAGACGCCGGCCGAGACGGCATCCCCCGGCGTCTGCGGCGCATAGGTCGAGCCGTCCAGCGAAAGAGTCCCGGCGGCCTGCGGGGTCAGGCCGTAGAGGCACTGCGCCAGCTCGGTCTTGCCGGCCCCGACGAGCCCGATCACGGCGGTTACCTCGCCGGTGCGCAGATCGAGATCGATCGCCTGCGCTCCGGCCGTGACGGAAAGGCCGCGCGCCGCGAGTACCGTTCGACCGCCCGGCACCCGCGCGTGCTGCGCGTCGTCCAGCGCCTGCCCAAGCATCGCGTGAACCGCCCCCTCGTAGTCGAGCGGCGGACGGAAGTCGCCGGTGAGCACGCCATCTCGCAGCGTCACGATGCGGTCGGCGAGGCGGCGGATGTCGCCCATCCGGTGCGAGATGTAGAGGATCGGCACGCCGCGGGCGCGCAGCCCGTCGACGACGCCGAAGAGCCGCTCCGCCTCGGTCTCCGACAGCGCCGAGGTCGGCTCGTCGAGGATCAGCAGCTTCGGGTCGTGGCCGAGCGCGCGGGCGATCGCCACCATCTGACGGTCCGCGAGCGACAGCTGCCCGACCTCGCGCGAGAGCGGCACGTCGAGGCCGACGCGGTCCGCCATCGCCTGCGCCTCGGCGCGGAAGGCGCGACGCCGAAACCAGACCGAGCCGCCGCGGCAAAGCCGGTCGATCATCAGGTTCTCGAGCACGTCCATCGTCAGCACGACATTGTCGTTGATCGCCTGGTGCACGACGACGATGCCGGAGCGGAGCGCGTGGGACGGCGAGGCCGGCGAATAGGGTTCGCCGTCGAGCCGCATCGCACCTGCGGTCGCGCCGTGGACGCCGGCGACGATCTTGACGAGGGTGGATTTGCCCGCGCCGTTCGCGCCCATGAAGGCCGTGATCTCGCCGGCGTGGAGATCGAGGTCGATGCCCCGCAGCACCAACGCGCTGCCGAACAGCTTCGTCACGCCCTCGATGCGGAGCCGCGGATCGGCCATCGTCCTCCCCTTGTCCTGGCCTCTATCGGGCCGTCGGGCGCCAGACTTGCCCGGGCCTCTGGCACATGTCAAACTGCTTTGGCATTTGCCAAGGGAGGCGGAATGGACGGCAGTGAGACCGGTGGCGGCGTGCGCGGACGCACCTGGGAGGTGCCCAGCTACGCCGACTATCGCCCGCTCGAGGAGGGGACCGTTGCGGACCGGATCGCGGCCTATCCCGGCATCACCGAGCGCCTCGGCGGCGCGCCCGCGGACTGGGAGGTCCGGGAGGTCGGCGACGGCAACCTGAACTTCGTCTACATCGTCACCGGCTCCTCGGGCTCGGTCTGCTGCAAGCAGGCGCTGCCCTTTGTCCGCCTCGTCGGCGAGAGCTGGCCGCTGCCCCTCGACCGGTCGTTCTACGAGCACGCGGCGCTGGTGCGCGAGGCACAGGATGCGGGCCATGTCCCCGAGGTGCTGCACTTCGACGGCCCGCAGGCGCTGATCGTGATGGAGAACCTCGGGCGTCACGTGATCTGGCGCCGCGCCCTGATCGAGCGGCAGCGGCACGAGACCGCGGCGCCCGTGCTCGGCCGCTTCATGGCCGAGACGCTCTTCCGCTCCTCCGACTTCGCGCTGAGCGCGGCGCAGAAGAAGCGCGAGATGGCAGTTTTCGCCGGCAACACTGCGCTCTGCAAGATCACCGAGGATCTGGTCTTCACCGACCCCTACACCCAGCACCCGCAGAACTCCTTCACGCTCGAGCTCGCAGAGGACGTCGCGCGCGTGCAGTCGGACACCGAATGGAAGGTCGCGGTCCAGGGCCTGAAATGGGCGTTCCTGGCCCGGACCGAGGCGCTGCTCCACGGCGACCTGCACACCGGTTCGGTCATGGTCTCGCCTCCGGGCGACGGCGAGGACGTCCGCGCCATCGACCCGGAATTCGCGTTCTATGGCCCCATGGGCTTCGACGTCGGTGCGCTGCTCGCCAACCTCTGGCTTAACGGTGCGGCCCAGGACGGCTGGGGGCCGGGAGCCTCGGACGCCCGCGCCTGGGTGCTCGCCCAGGCGCCGCGGGCGTGGGAAGCCTTCCGCGACCGCTTCACCGAGCTCTGGCGGACGGAGCGTGCCGGCGATGCCTGGCCCACCACGCTGTTCGAGGATCCCGAGGCCGGGCTCGCGCCGGTGCTGCGCCAGATCGAGGAGGACGCGCTCGGCTTCGCCGGCGCGAAGATGACCCGCCGCATCATCGGCCTCGCCGGCGTCGCCGATTTGAACGAGATCGAGGAAACCGCCCTGCGAGCCCGGCTCGAGCGGCGCGCGCTGCGGCTCGCGCGCCGCCTGATCGTCGAGCGGCGGGAGATCGGCACGGTCACCCGCGCAGCCGAGATCGCGGCGGAGATACTTGGAGAGAACGCGTGAAGGTCAACGGCACCCCCACTCGCACCATCTGGGTCGAAGCGGCACCCGAGGGCGGCCGCCCCGGCAGCGTCGGCATCATCGACCAGACCCGGCTGCCGCACGAATACGTCACCGTCTCGCTGACCAACTTCGACGACGCCGCGCGCGCCATCGCCGACATGCTGGTCCGCGGCGCGCCGCTCATCGGCGCGACGGCAGCCTACGGCATGGCACTGGCCATCCACGGCGACGCGTCGGACGCGCGCCTCTCGGCCGCCTACGACCAGCTCCACGCAACTCGGCCCACCGCGATCAACCTTCGCTGGGCGCTCGACGAGATGATGCGGGTCCTGAAGCCGCTGCCCGAGCCCGAACGCGAGGCCGCCGCCTGGGCCCGCGCCGCCCAGATCTGCGACGAGGATGTCGAGATCTGCCGGATGATCGGCGTACACGGCCTGGAGCTTATCCGCGAGATCGCGGCGCGCAAGGACGGCCCGGTCAATGTCCTCACGCACTGCAACGCAGGCTGGCTGGCGACGGTCGACTGGGGCACCGCCACCTCACCGATCTACCAGGCCCACGACCAAGGCATCGACGTCCACGTCTGGGTCGACGAGACCCGCCCCCGCAATCAGGGCGCAGCGCTGACCTGCTGGGAGCTCGCGAACCACGGCGTGCCACACCACCTGATCGTCGACAATGTCGGCGGACACCTGATGCAGCACGGGATGGTTGACCTGGTCATCACCGGCACCGACCGGACCACGGCGGCGGGCGACGTCTGCAACAAGATCGGAACCTACCTCAAGGCGCTCGCCGCCGCCGACAACGGCGTGCCGTTCTACGTCGCCCTGCCCTCGCCCACGATCGACTTCCGCCTCGAGCGAGGGTCGGACATCCCGATCGAGGAGCGCTCGGCCGACGAGGTCACTTGGGTCCACGGCAAGGATCCCGACGGGCGCGTCACCCGCGTGCAGATCCAGCCCGACGCCAGCCCGGCGACGAACTACGCCTTCGACGTCACGCCCGCTCGCCTCGTCACCGGGCTCATCACCGAAAAGGGCGTCGTCGCCGCGGACCGTGCCGCCATCGCCGAGCTCTTCCCCGACGGCGCCGCGGCGGCATGACGAAAGGCGACATCCGCGCGCGGCAGGCGATCATCGATACCTGCCTGCGGATGAACGCCGCGGGTCTGAACCAAGGCACCTCGGGCAACGTCTCGACCCGCTGCGTTGGCGGCATGCTGATCACGCCGTCGGGGGTGCCCTATTCAGAGACCGAATTCATCGCAGATTGTCCTCGTCGCCGAGGACGGCTCCTGGTCCGGCGACTGGAAGCCGTCGTCCGAGTGGCGCATGCATCTCGACATCTACCGGGCGCGGCCCGAGGCGCAGGCGGTCGTCCACGTCCACTCAACTCACGCCACGGCCCTGTCGTGCCTCAGGCGCGGCATTCCGGCATTCCACTACATGGTCGCGGTCGCGGGCGGCCACGACATCCGCTGCGCCAACTACGCCACGTTCGGGACGCAGGCGCTCTCCGACGCGATGCTCGCCGCGCTTGACGGCCGCTCCGCCTGCCTCCTCGCCAATCACGGCCAGATCGCCTCTGGGCCGTCGCTGGACAAGGCGCTCTGGCTCGCGGGCGAGGTGGAGGCGCTGGCCCAGCAGCTCGTCGCGGCGGAGTCACTGGGACGCCCTGTGATCCTGCCGGACGAGGAGATGGAGCGTGTGCTGACCCTGTTCCGAGACTACGGACGCCAGCCAGGCCGAGAGAATGCCTGACGACACCGCGCCCCTCGATGTGGGTCCGCCCGTCGAGGTTACATATGATCCCGTGCTCCGTGCCGCCTGGGCGTACTGGGTCGACGAGCTCTCGCAGGCGCAGGTGGCCGAGCGGCTGGGGCTGTCCCGCGCCTCGGTCCACAACCTGCTGCGGCAAGCGCGGGACGGGGGACTGGTGCGAGTGACGCTCGATCCCGAGGTCCTGGCGCGGAGCGATATGGCGCGACGCCTCGCCACGCGATTCGCCCTCGAGGCCGTGTACTTGGTCCCTGACGGCCCCGGTCGCGCACTTGACCGGGTGGCACACGCGGCAGCGATGTGGCTGGGCGACCTGGTGCCTGTGACAGGAACGCTTGGCGTCGCTTGGGGTGAGACTGTTTACGGTCTTGCAACGCGCCTGCCCCGGAGGTCGCATCCAAGGATGCGGGTGGTGCAACTGGTGGGTTCGATGGCCTCGCCGTTCGGCTTCACCGCCGAGACGTGTACCTCCCTCATCGCGGAGCGAATGGGCGCCACATGCATCAACTTGCATGCCCCCGCGGTGCTGTCGGACGCCGACCTCGTGGCCGCGCTGATCGCCGAGCCCATCCTGACGCAGCAGCTCGAGGCGCTGAACGCCTGCGACGCCGCGCTCTTTGCCGTAGGCCTCGCAACGGAGGACAGTCACATCGTGCGCGCCGGAGTGGCGACGCTCGACGATCTCACCGCCTATCGTGCGGCCGGAGCGGCGGCCGTGGTTGCCGGGCGCTTCATCGGCCCGGACGGGATGCCTCTCCCGGGGCCTCTCGATGGCAGAGTGATTGGCATCGCGCCGGAAGCGCTGCGCCGCGTGCCGATGCGGCTTGTGGTCTCGGCAGGACCTGAGCGAGCAGCGGCGCTCGGTGCCGCCCTGAAGGGGGGCTTCGCGACCCACCTCGTCACGGACGCGAGCGCCGGCGCCGCGCTTCTCGCCTGACCGCAGCCCGTCACCGAAGTACCACGCACTTGGGTTCTGATGTTCCTCGCGGTGATCACTGCGATCCTTGGGCACGCCACCTGCCCCTAGCAGGCCCTTCCGTAATGGGCGTCCTGCCGTCAAGCACTTCCTCCCGCGAGGGCTCCGCCTGGAGCAGCGTAGGCGAGCGGGGCGCGGAGCCATGCGGAGCGCAGCGCCCCGCTCGCTGTGGTGATGATTACGCCTGTCGCCCTCGCTCTGTCGCGCCGCCGGTTTCATGCTTCCGTCCGTGGTCGGCGCGCGGCCGCCACATCATGCCATCCAGGTGAACCCCGAGCGCCTATCTGAAGAGCGTGCTGCACGTCCGTGGACGCGTCACGAGCGGCCTGCCGGCGTCATCGGAGCTCGCGTCCCGGCGACGGGACCTCGGAGAGCCGGTCGCTCTGCGCCGGCTCGAACTTGTGCTCAAGCGGTCTGGACGTCCTCCTCGCCGAAACGGAAGGCCGTCCCGTCGAGCCACATGCGGTGGAGCACAGTGGCCAGCTTCCGCGCGACGGCGACGATCGCCCGGTTGCGCCCGCGCCGCTGGGCGACCCGCAAGCCCCACGCCCGGAGCCGCGAGAAGCTCTGCGTCCGGGTCAGCATTGCCTGGGCGGCCTCGTAGAGCATCGAGCGGACCATCGCGTCGCCGGCCTTGGTGATCCCGCCGGTGATGTCGGTCTCACCGGACTGGTGCTTCTTCGGTGTCAGGCCGAAGTGCGCGCCGACCCGCTTCGAGGAGCGGAAGCGGCCGGGATCGTCCACCGCCGAGGTGAAGGTGAGCGCCGTCAGCGCACCGACGATGAGCCATGTCGCGCCATTGGTCCGAGCGACAATGGCGAATGCACCGTCATCAGCCGGCGGCAGGTCGCTTCATCCCGGGCAAGATCGCGTGCTCGCTTGTCGAGCGCCGTCATCTCCGCCCGCAACGCGTCGCGCGCCCGCAGCATGCCCTCGGTCACCCGCTCGAGCATCGGATTGCCGCTGGCGAGTTCCTGCACCCGCCCGGCGAAGCGGCCCTTGCTGATCTTGCCGAGCCTGAGCCCGAAGCCCCTGAGCACGCCGCGGAGCCCGAGCTCAATGTCGAGCATCTTCTTCTGGAGCAGCTTGCGCGCCGTCAGCAACGCCCGCACCTCCTGCGCCGAGGCCGACTTGCAGTGCACCGGCCGGAACCATCCCATCCGCAACAGCTGCGCGATCCCGCGCGCATCGCGCCGGTCGGTCTTGATGGCCTCCGGCCATCGCGGCGCTCGAAACGCGCCACTGGCGCGTTCCGCCGCCCTTCGGGCGACCGCTTCGCGATCATCGCCGAAAGCGCCGCCTTCACCTGCCGCGTCTCCATGAGCACCACCTCGACGCCTGCCGTCGCCAGCCCGGCATGAAGCCACTGCGACAGCGGCCCCGCCTCCATGCCAAGGAGCGTGACTGGATGGTCCAGACGCCCCAGGAAGAGCAGAAGCGCCTCCGGGTCGCTCGGAACCTTCGTCTCCCGCAGGATCTGACCCGCGCGGTCCATCACGCAGACGCTCGACTGTTCCAGCGACACGTCGATGCCGACATACTGTTCCATGGCTGTCTCCCGTTGTTGGCCTGGGGCCGCCTCTGCGGACCCCGTTCGCACCTTCATCCTGGGGGACAGCCACCGACCTCGCCATCGGGCGCGGCCCGCCCATTACGGCACCTGAAGAAGGTCCTCGAGAAGGAGGTTCTCGTCGACGTGACTTATGCCAGCGACGTCGACACTCTCAGCCCGACGAGACAGCTCCGCAAAAATCGGCCCTTGGCTCCACCCTACCGGCGGTTCTCGACTTTTTCAGAAGCCTGCTGGACACGGTCCCTCGATTGGCTGCCTCTGCTCCTCGGTGCCTGAAGGCGTCGGCACTTCCATCCAGACGTCGAGGTCCGCCGTCCACCAACTGATCGTTCGATCAATCGAGGCGTAAGACCGCGAGACGGCCTCATGCCACAGGTCGCGGTACCGCAGGTCTTCGACCGCGGCCCGGCCAGCGCATCCGCTCCCAAGCCAGTCGCACCGCGTTCGACCTGATGGGCAAGATCAAGTTGATCCTGCCCCGCTTGAGTGGACACCCCGTGATAGGCTTTCGAGCCGGGAGAGGAGTGTTCGATGGAGAGCAGGAAGCGGCGTCACTTCCCGGATGCCTTCAAGCGGGAGGCAGTGGAGCGCGTCCGGACAAGTGGTGTGACGATCATCGAGGTGGCCGAGGAGCTCGGGCTCCATGAGACGGTGCTGCGGCGCTGGATGCGTCGGTTCGGCCAGCCGGAGACGGGCCCCGTGCGGCGCCCCATCACGCAGGCGCAGGGCCCGTCTCCGGCGGAGCTGGCGGACCGAGAATGCCCGGCTGAAGCGGAAACTGCAGAAGGCCGAGATGGAGCGCGATATCCTAAAAAACCGTCCCGGGTCGCCGCCCGCCTGTGCGCGGTAGGAACACCTCGTGCTACGCTCTGAAGCTGGGAGGGCAGCGGCCGTCAGCTTATTGGTGGGTTCGACCCCGTTAAAAAACGTGGCCCATGGGTTCATGCGCACTTGAGATTGGTGACGCCGGCTGTCCGTGCGATCCCGATTAGGAAGGTGAAGAACTGGCATAACCCACGCCCTCCGCTCGAATGGAGGAGATGCGATGACAAGAACGAAGACCAGCGGCCACTCGGACATGAAGCTGGTCAATCCCGGCGCCGCGGCAGTCGACATCGGATCGACGATGCACATGGCCGCGGTGAGCCCCGACATCTGCGATGCGCCCGTGCGCGCATTCGGCACCTTCACGCAGGATTTGCACGACCTTGCGTTGTGGTTCCGGGCATGCGTGGTGACCAGCGTCGCGATGGAGTCGACCGGCGTCTACTGGATACCGGCGTTCGAGATCCTCGAGCAGCACGGGTTCGAGGTGATCCTGGTGAATGCCCGCTACGCCAAGAACGTGCCGGGACGGAAGACCGACGTCAGCGATGCCGGCTGGTTGCGGCAGTTGCACTCCTATGGCCTGCTGCGCGGCAGCTTCCGCCCGGAGGCGGAGATCGCAACGTTGCGAGCGTATCTGCGCCAGCGGGAACGGCTCGTCGAGTACGCTGCGGCGCACATCCAGCACATGCAGAAGGCGCTCATGGAGATGAACCTCCAGCTGCATCATGTCGTCTCCGACATCACCGGAGCGACCGGCATGCGGATCATCCGCGCGCTTGTGGCGGGGGAGCGGGACCCGGAGGTCCTTGCTGCCTACCGCGACGTGCGCTGCCACTCGTCCACCGAGACGATCCGGGCCGCTCTGACCGGGAACGACCGCGACGAGCACATCTTCGCGTTGGCTCAGTCGCTGGTCCTCTACGACACCTACCAGGCCAAGATCGCCGAATGCGACGGCAAGCTGGAAGCGGCGGTCGGAGCGCTCACTGTCCGCGCCACGGACCCGACGCCATTGCCGAAGGCCCGCTTCCGGCAGAAGCCGACTGGCGCACCGGCGTTCGATGTCCGGGCGGCGCTGCATGGCGTCCTTGGGGTGGACCTGACCCAGATCCACGGCATCGGACCCAGCCTCGCCTTGAAGCTGGTGGCGGAATGCGGAACCGACCTGACGGCCTGGCCGAGCGCAAAGCACTTCACATCGTGGCTCTGCCTCGCTCCCGGCAACAAGATCTCCGGCGGCAAGCTGCTGTCATCGCGCACCCGCCGTTCGTCCAGTCGCGCCGCGGCCCTGTTGCGATTGGCCGCGACCACCGTCGGGCGCAGCGACACCGCGCTTGGGGCCTTTTACCGCCGGCTGTCGTCCCGCGTCGGAAAGCAGAAGGCGGTGACCGCCACGGCGCGGAAGATCGCCGTTCTGTTCTATAACACGCTCCGCTTCGGCATAACGTATCGCGATCCCGGTGCTGCTGCGTATGACGAGCGGCATCGGACCCGCGTCATCGCCAATCTCCAGCGCCGGGCAAGAACCCTCGGCTACGAGCTGGCGCCTGCGCCCCAGGCCGCAGGTGTTTCTTAGGAAAGCGTCCCGGATCGCGACCCGCCTGTGCGCGGTAGGAACACCCCCATGCTACGCTCCGAAGCCGGAGGGCAGCGGCCGTCAGCTTATTGGTGAGTCCGACCCCGATAAAACGCGGCCCATGGGTTCATGCGCACTTGAGAGTGGTGACGCCGGCTGTCCGCGCGATCCCTAATAGGAAGATGAAGAACTGGCATAACCCAGGCCCTCCACCCGAACGGAGGTGATGCCATGACCAAGATGACGACCGGTGACCACCCGGAGATGAAGCTGGTCAATCCCGGCGCCGCGGCAGTCGACATCGGATCGACGATGCACACAGCCGCGGCGAACCCTGACATCTGCGATGTGCCCGTGTGCACATTTGGCACCTTCACGCAGGATTTGCACGACCTTGCGCAATGGCGGGACGAGGCACGCCGGGACCCGTTCACCTACATCGAAGGCTTCTAGAATTCCCGGCGCCTGCATTCGGCGATAGGATACAGATCACCGGCCGACATGGAGCGCATGGCGCCCTGACCCCGTCCACTTTCTCGGAGCAGGATCACCTCGTCTACATGCGCACCTAATGGTCACATCAGCCGTGCTTTTCAAGCCAGCGGTTCTTGCCGTCTCCGTCGGCCAGACCTCGCGGTTCCAGTGAGCTGTCAAAGGCAGTCTGGTGATGATGCCGGTGCTAGGCACGGGCCTGCCCCATTGCACGCTGACCCGACAGCCACGCCAGCGCGTCGAGATAGTAAGGCGGCGGAGGGCGACGCCACGGAAAGCTCTCCACTACTGAAGCGTAAGACGGCGGAGGCGTGGCCGGTTGCTCGTTGGCGAACAACAGGACCAGCGCCGCGAGCTCGATCCAATCCTCGTCCGAAAACACCGGCACCGTCATCGACGTTGTGCCTCGCCTCCAAGGCGCCGCGGACGAAACTGTAGGAGGCTGAGGGCCAAGGGATGCCATGCTCGACTCGGAAAGGTCGAAGCGGCGCGCGTTCGAGGCGGCGACCGCGCCGCTAACAGCTCATAGCCCGTCGCGAGATACTCAGCAACGTTGATGCTGAGCTTCCGCATCATCTCGAGTTGCCGCGGTGACGGGCGCCAGCCGTGCCCTCGGCCGAGCCGCAGCATGTCTCGCGCGAGCTCTTTGGCCCACTCGTCCGTGGTGCAGTCCCGAACCAGAACCATGTCGGTGAGAAGCGCCCTCAGCTCGTTCCGCTCAGCTATTGCGCGACGCCGCGTTGCGCGCGGCGCGGTTGCGCCGTACTCTGCGGTCGGAAGCTGGAGTGCTTTCCTACCTGGTTTCGCCGTGCTCTTGGCCGATGGCGCGGCGACTTTCGTTCGCGGCGGCGGTTCCTTTGCACCCCCCTCCGCCCTCAGGCTTCGGAACGAAAGAGGACCGATCCTCCCCCGCCCCGTACAGGATTTGTACGAGCTTGTCCGGCATGATCCGCGTTTGTTCGCGCGTTCTGGAAGTCGGCGCAAGACGCGCCGGAACCTGCTCCGGAAGCTACTTGAGTTGCTTGATTTTATGGTGCCGCAGGGGAGGATTGAACTCCCGACCTCACCCTTACCAAGGGTGCGCTCTACCACTGAGCTACTGCGGCGGAACCGGGCGCTGCGATAGCCGCATTCCTGGGCTGGCGCAACTCCAAACGGCTCCGCAGCTGGACTTCAAACGGCTCCGCGGCCGGCTGGACGCCCCCATGGCGCTGGGGTATGGCGCAGCAATGAAGAACAAGACGTCCAAGGCGCCGAAGACGCGCGATGAAGTACGCCGGGACCGGCTGAAGCAAGCGCTGAAGGCCAATCTCGCACGGCGCAAGTCGCAGGTGAAGTCGCGGGCGGGGAAAGAAGGTTGATGGACAGCATCGTGGTTACAGGCGGGCGCGAGCTATCGGGCGAAATCCCGATTGCAGGCGCGAAGAACGCCTGCCTCGCCCTGATGCCTTCGACGCTCCTGAGCGACGCCCCGCTGACGCTGACGAACGCACCACAACTCTCGGACATCCGAACCATGACCGATCTGCTCCGGTCGCTCGGCGTGGAGGTCACGTCGATGCAGGATGGCAAGGTGCTGGCGCTGTCCTCGCACGCGCTGACAGGACACCGCGCCGACTACGAGATCGTGCGCAAGATGCGCGCCTCGATCCTGGTCCTGGGTCCGCTTCTGGCGCGGGAAGGGCACGCGATCGTGTCGTTGCCAGGCGGGTGCGCGATCGGGGCGCGACCGGTCGACCTGCATCTTCGCGCGCTCGAGGCGATGGGAGCCGAACTGGATCTGCGCGATGGATACGTGCACGCGACGGCAAAGGGTGGCCTCAAGGGCGGCACAATCGCGTTCCCGTTCGTGTCGGTGGGTGCAACGGAAAACGCGCTCATGGCGGCGACGCTCGCACGCGGCACGACGGTCCTGCAGAACGCAGCGCGCGAACCGGAGATCGTCGACCTGACGCGATGCCTTCGCCGGATGGGTGCCCGCATCGACGGCGAGGGCACCTCGACCATCACGGTCGAAGGCGTCGACCGAATGGAGGGCGCGACCCATGCCGTTGTTCCGGACCGGATCGAGCTGGGCACCTACATGCTTGCGCCCGCGGTTGCGGGCGGCGAGGTCGAACTCCTCGGCGGGCGACGCGACCTCCTTGCCGCCTTCGCCGAGAAGATGGAGCAGGCAGGCTTCTCCATCGACGAAACAGGACGCGGCCTTCGCGTACGCGCAAACGGCCGGGCGCGCGCGGTCGACGTGGAAACGGAACCGTTTCCCGGATTTCCGACTGACCTGCAGGCGCAGATGATGGCGCTGATGTGCACGGCAGATGGCACCAGTCGCCTGGAGGAGCGCATCTTCGAGAACCGCTTCATGCATGCTCCGGAATTGATGCGCATGGGCGCCCAGATCGAGGTCCACGGCGGCACGGCGACAGTCACAGGCGTCGAGCGGCTGCGCGGCGCGCCGGTCATGGCAACGGACCTGCGCGCGAGTGTCAGCCTGATCCTTGCCGGCCTCGGGGCCGAGGGCGACACCATCGTCAATCGGGTCTACCATCTCGACCGGGGTTACGAGCGCGTCGAGGAGAAGCTTGGGAACGTGGGCGCGCGGATCGAGCGGGTGGCGGCATGACGCGGGACGCCCGGTTCGAGGAGGGCGGCGAACGCCCGCTGCGACTGAAGGCGCTGGATCCGGAGGACCTGGCGATCATCTCGGCGCTCGTTCAGGACGCCGTGTTCGTGCGGAGCGACTCGCGCTGGCTGAAGGGAGAGCGGCGCTTCGCGATCCTGCTCAATCGCTTCCGCTGGGAGGACTTGCCGCTCGCCGAACGCACCGGCCGCAGTTTCGAACGGGTGAGATCCGTCTTGTCCATTGAGGACGTGACGCATGTCAGGGGCTCGGGACTCGAGGAAATCGACAAGGACACGGTGCTGTCGATCTTGTCCGTGAATTGGGAGCCTGGCGACGACGGAACTGGCAGCGTCGAACTGACCCTGGCGGGCGATGGCGCGATCCGCATCGAGGTCGAGGCGCTGGAGGTAGTGATGCGCGACGTGACCCGCCCCTACCACGCTCCGTCGGGGAAAGCGCCGCGCCACGAATGACGGTCCAACGCTGCCGCGCCGGGTTGCGAGGCAGCGTGTTCCTGGACGATCTGCTGCTGATCCGATTGCTCGACGCTTGAGGCCCTTGGGCGCTGCGGCTATGTCCGGCGCGGAGGTGCAGATGCCCGTATTCCTTTCGTCCGCCGATCCCGGCTTTGCCGAGGATTTCGCAGCCCTCCTGACCCGCACGCCCGCGATGTCCGACGACGTCGAAATCACCGTGGCGAAGATCATCGCCGACGTTCGGGCCCGCGGCGACGCCGCGCTGATCGAAATGACCGAGCGGTGGGACCGGGTAACCTTGACGCCCAAGTCGATCGCGTACGGTGCGGACGAGATCACCGCGGCGCTGGAACAGGTTGATCCCGACGACCGCAAGGCGCTGGAGCTCGCGGCTACGCGCATCCGCGCCTACCACGAGAGACAGGTGCCGCATGACGAGATGTGGACCGACGACGCGGGTATCGAGCTGGGCTGGCGCTGGCGTGCCGTGGCGTCCGCCGGGCTCTATGTCCCGGGGGGGACAGCTGCCTATCCCTCATCCGTCCTGATGAACGCGATCCCCGCGAAAGTCGCAGGTGTTCCCTGGCTGACGATGTGCGTCCCGGCGACGGACGGATCGGTGAACCCGCTGGTGCTCGCGGCCGCGCACTTGTCGGAGGTCGATATCGTTCTCAAGCTCGGCGGCGCGCAGGCCATCGCCGCAATGGCCTATGGCACCGAGACCGTCACCCCAGTCGACGTGATCACCGGCCCCGGAAATGCCTGGGTCGCCGCGGCGAAGCGGCAGGTCTTTGGCCGGGTCGGCATCGACATGGTTGCCGGGCCGTCCGAGGTTCTGGTCATTGCCGACGCCGACGCCGACCCTGACTGGATCGCCATCGACCTTCTGAGTCAGGCCGAGCACGACGCCGCGGCTCAGGCGATCCTGATCACCGACGCGCCGCGCCTCGGCGAAGCCGTGGCCGCGGCCGTGGAGGAGCGTCTCGCCACCCTGCCCCGCGTCGAGATCGCCGGGGCGAGTTGGCGGGACAACGGCGCCATCATCACGGTCCGCGACCTGGATGAGGCTGCGGCACTTGCCGACCAGATCGCGCCCGAGCATCTGCAGATCGTCACCGAGGATCCCGACGGGCTTGCAGCCAGGATACGCAACGCCGGCGCCGTCTTCCTCGGCGGCTGGACCCCAGAGGCGATCGGCGACTATGTGGGTGGGCCCAACCACGTCTTGCCGACCGCACGCTCCGCCCGCTTTGCCTCGAGCCTCTCTGTCTTCGACTTCCTCAAGCGCACCAGCCTCTCCCGCATGACGCCCGCCGCGCTTGCCGCGATCGGACCCGCGGCAGAGCGGCTGGCCAAGGCGGAAGGACTGACCGCCCACGGTCTGAGCGTGCGCGCGCGGCTCGATCGGCTGAACGAGTGACCCAGCGGCTCTGCCACATCGACGTCGATGATTCCGGCCTGCCTCCGCCGACGCCAGAGATCGAGCAGGAACGGCGCGTCGCGATCTTCGACCTGCTCGAGGACAACAGCTTCGCACCGGTCGCGAGAGACGGGCGCGAAGTCCCGCCCGGCCCGTATCGGCTGCGGCTGGCCATCCAGGACCGGCGGCTGGTCTTCGACATGACCTCGGACGCGACCGGGGATCGGGCCGAGTTCCATTTGGCGCTGAGCCCCTTCCGGCAGGTGGTCAAGGACTACTTCCAGATCTGCGAGGCGTACTTCGACGCCGTCAAGCGCCTGCCCCCCGGGCAGATCGAGGCGATCGACATGGCGCGCCGCGGCATCCACAACGAGGGCGCGCGGGTCCTCCAGGAGCGCCTGGAGGGTAAGGCCGAAATCGACCTCGACACCGCGCGGCGCCTCTTCACGCTAATCTGCGTCCTTCATTTCGGCGCCTGATGGTGGCCGATTTTCCGCGCTCGATCCTGTTCTGCTGCGACCATAACGCCGTGCGGTCTCCAATGGCCGAGGGCATGATGAAGAAATTCTACGGGCAGCGCGCCTACGTGCAGTCGGCGGGCGTCAAGTCCGAACTCGACATCGACGGCTTCACCGTCGCCGTCTGCCGCGAGCTTGGCGTGAAACTCGACCGTCACCGCGTTCGCTCCTTCGAGGAGATGAAGCAGTGGGGCGACGACCTTTCGGCCTTCGACCTCGTGGTGGCGCTGTCGCCCGCCAGCCAGCGACAAGCTCTCGAGATGACACGGGTCTTCGCGCTCGACGTCGAGTACTGGCCGATCCTCGATCCGACCGGGCTTGGCGAGACGCGGGAGGACAAGCTCGCGAGCTACCGCCAGGCGCGTGATCAGATCCGTGAGCGGATGCTCGCGCGGTTCGGCCCGCCCACCGAAGGAGAAGCCAGCGATGAGCGTTGAGGTTCGGCCCTTCGGTCGGGACGAGATCGCGCGGCGGCTCGACGATCTTGCCGAGCTTCGCATCACGGTCTTTCGCGACTGGCCATACCTTTACGACGGCGATGACGCGTACGAGCGACGCTATCTCAGGCCGTATGCGGAAAGCTCCGACGCTATCGTCGTCGGGGTCTTCGACGGATCAAACCTCGTCGGAGCTTCCACCGGCGCACCGCTGGCGGACCACCAGGAAGCCATAGCGCAGGCGCTGGTCGGGCTCGACCTCCGGGTGGAGGAGGTCTTCTACCTTGCGGAAAGCGTTCTGCTGCCGGAGTATCGAGGCCGCGGCTTCGGACACGCCTTTTTCGACATGCGCGAAGCCCACGCCCGTCAGAAGGGCTACCGGAAGGCAGCATTCGCGTCGGTCGTCCGACCTCACGACCACCCATCTCGCCCTTCCTCTTCGCGCGACCTTGGACCATTCTGGCGCGATCGCGGCTATGCTCCGGTCGCCGGCGCCACTGCGCACTTGTCTTGGCGCGACATCGGGGACAGCGGCGAGACCGAAAAGGCACTGCAGATCTGGATGCGCGATCTCGACGCGGCCTGATCGCGATATGTTCTTGAAACTCACACGCCTTGGGCGCATCTAAGGGGCCGCCCGCAAGATGGCGGGTATCTGGGTGGAGTGAGCATGGCCAAGGAAGAGCTTCTGGAATTTCCGGGCGTCGTGAAGGAACTCCTGCCGAACGCGACGTTCCGGGTCGAGCTCGAAAACGGCCATGAGATCATCGCGCATACGGCAGGCAAGATGCGCAAGAATCGCATCCGGGTCCTCGCGGGCGACCGCGTCCAGGTCGAGATGACCCCCTACGACCTGACCAAGGGTCGCATCAACTATCGCTTCAAGTAACGCCTTGCGCCTCATCCTCGGCTCGGCGTCACCGCGCCGGCTTGAGCTTCTGGCTCAACTCGGGATCGTTCCGGACGAGGTCCGCCCTGCGGACATCGACGAGACCCCGCGAACGGGCGAGCTGCCGCGACCCTATTGCGTCCGCATGGCGACCGAGAAGGCCGATGCGCTGACGTTGGTCGCCCATGAAGTCGCCTTGACGGCCGACACGACCGTCGCGGTCGGCCGTAGGATCTTGGGGAAGGCGAACGATGCGGATGAGACGCGGACCTTCCTCAAGCTTCTCTCCGGCAGGAGGCACCGCGTGATCACTGCCGTCGCCCTCCGGCTGGGAGAGCGGAGGTGGCAGCGCGACGTCGTCACCCAGGTCGGCATGAAGCGTCTCTCGTCCGACGAGATCGACGGCTACATCGCGTCCGGCGACTGGCGCGGAAAGGCCGGCGGCTATGGCATCCAAGGACCGGCTGCGGCGTTGATACCGTGGCTGCGCGGCTCCTTCAGCGGCGTGGTCGGCCTGCCCCTTGCGGAGACCGCCGGGCTGCTTGCAGCCGCCGGCTACCCCGTCTGGACATGAAGGGCAGGACCATTGTCCTGGGTCAGCATGCGGGGCGCGAGGCCGCCGCGCTGCTCGTCGACGGACGGTTGGAGGATCTGCTCCTCGCCCCGCCAGGCGGCCGGCCGCTTCCCGGCGCAATCTTCCGCGCCCTACCCGACCGTCCGATGAAGGGCATGGGAGGCCTGTTCGTCCGCCTGCCCGAGGGAACCGGCTTCCTGCGACAACCCCGCGGGATCGCGCTTGGCAAGAGCATCCTCGTCCAGGTGACGGGATATGCCGAGCCTGACAAGGCGGTGCCGGTCACGGCGCGCCTCACCGTCAAGGGCCGCGCGGCAATCGTGACGCCGGAAGTCCCCGGCCGGAACGTGTCCCGCCAGATCGAGCATCCGGATGATCGCGCGCGGCTTTCTGCCCTCGCAGAAGCGCTGGATCTGCCGGACGGGGCGGGCATCATCATTCGCTCGAATGCCGAGGACATGGCCGACGATGCCATCGCCGAGGAGGCCCGCGCGCTCGCCGATGTCACGCGCGGCGTCCTTGGCGACATCGACGGCAAGCCCGAGTTGCTCTTGGACGGGCCGAGCCCCCACGAGACCGCGTGGCGCGACTGGGGCGCCGCCGATGTGATCGACGAAAGCGACACCGCCTTCGAGAGCCACGGACTGCACGATGCGATCGCAGCGCTGCTGACGCCGGAGGTGCAGCTGCCAGGAGGCGGCCGCATGACCATCGAGCCAACGCGCGCGCTCGTCGCAGTCGACGTCGATACTGGTGGCGACACGTCGCCCGCGGCATCGCTCAAGGCCGACATTGCCGCAGCTCGCGCACTCCCGCGCGAGCTGAGGTGCCGCGGTCTCGGCGGGCAGGTCACGATCGACTTCGCCCCTATCCCGCGGCGGGACAGGCAACGCGTCGAGCAGGCGCTGACGGCAGCGTTCCGTCGCGACCCCGTCGAGACGACGGTTGCCGGATGGACGCCCCTCGCCCACATGGAGCTTCGCCGCCAGAGAAGCCGTCTCCCCTTGACGGAGTGCTTGAGATGAACTGTCCCATATGCAGCCGCCCCACCGAGCTTGACTACCGTCCCTTCTGCTCGCGACGGTGTTCAGACGTCGATCTCGGCCGTTGGATGAATGGCAGCTACGCCCTTCCGGCGACCGAAGACGAGCCTGAAGATTCCCCTGCGGTACCTCTGGACAAGTGAGCGGGCACGCGTCTAGAACCCGCCTCGCCCCAACGGCACCGCCGTTACCCGTGCCCGGGTAGCTCAGGGGTAGAGCAGTGGATTGAAAATCCTCGTGTCGGTGGTTCGATTCCGCCCCCGGGCACCAACAAAATCAGATACTTGACGGAAGAGGAGGACCCACGGATTTGCGTTTGGGTCCTGTATGGGTCCAGATAGTGCCGTAGCCGTTCGTCAGGATTCTCGGACCGCTTTATGCGTGACGGCCTCCGAGGGACAGCACGAGTCCGACCACCAGCAGCAGGCCGCCAACGATGAACCCGAGGATGCCGGCGGGACCGACCATGAGGGCGCCGCCCCGGCGGTCTTCGCGCCGTTGGTCGGCGTCGTGTTGTCGATGACGCTGCCAGACAGCATCACGGTGCTGATCGGCAGAAGACAGCAGGCGCGCGCCGAGCCCAAGGAAACTGCGGCCCAGAGCCCGGCGGAACGTCGGCGCCAGACCGGCGCTCAGGGTCACCAGCGCGAGGGCAAGCCAGACGCCCGAACTCGCTGTCGAGGCGGCGAAGGCGGGCGTCAAGCACCACGGCGGCGGCGAGGCCGGCGAGGGCGCCCAGAGCGAGCTGCATGGACGTCCTGAAGACGGTCGCGGGACGGACGGTGCGCCGAGGCTCCGGCGCCGCCACGATGGGCGTGCGGACGGCAGGAGCGCCGGGCGGGTGAGGGTCGGTTCAGGGCGGGTCATGGTCGAGTCCCTTTCGTTGATGACGTTCAGTAGCCGGCGTTGAGCACGTCGAGGATCGCGTCGAGTTCTCCGGTGCGCTCCAGCAGGAGCACGGTGCCAGGATCGCGCAGAAGCTTGCGTAGCTCGCATTGCGTCCAGTAAAACAGGGTGGATGGCGATCAGTCGTTCAGAACGCGTTCCGAAACGACCCGGACAGACTGGGACGCTGGCGGACTGAATGCGTGACGTATAGTGTCTGCTCCGTCAGAGAGCGACCTATTGTTCGAACCCGTCGATATCATCGAGGCACCGTGTCCGAGTTGTAGAGTCGACCGGAAGGTCGATGTCGTCGCTCGCTACACCCAGACCGACGGGTGCGAAGCACCGGAGTGCCTATGGCACGACGTCGTGCGCTGTCGCGGCTGCGAGACCGTGTTTTTTTGTGGTCTCAACTAACGTTCTTCATCCCTTCGGGATCTGGAAGTCATACCCGAGTCCAAGTGCCCGGCCGCGGCCGCCATGGCTTGGTCGGAGACCTCCTGTTGAACCTGACCACGCGGCGGTGCGGGCTTGGGGAAAACGCATCAGGGACTTTTACGGCTGCATGGATGCGGGCCGCAGAGTGCCTGCAGCCGTTGCAGCCCGAACCGTCTTCGACATCGCCTGCAGTAAGCTCAATATTGAGGAACGTCTGATCAACGGCTCCGATTGGCCGCGATGACGGCCAGAAAGGGTCTCGGCGGGGCGATGCGGGGGACAAGCGGCCCCGGGTCTGCGGATCAGGTGCCGCTCGCGCGGCGGCAAGGCCGATTTCGGGCGGACTCCGCCTCAGGCCATCAACCGTCGTCGGACCAGGAACAGGTTGCCGAGCCCGAAGAGCGAGAACAGTTGCGCCTCGTTCTTCGCCAGCCCGCGGTAGCGGGTCTTGCGGTAGCCGAACTGGCATTTCATCACCCGGAACGGGTGCTCGACCTTGGCCCGCAGGCTGGCGATGATCCGGTTGATGCGCTCGTCGATCGGATGCAGCTTGCCGCCTTTCGGAGCCTTGCGCATCACGCCCCCAGAGCTTGCCCTGGGCGCGGAATGCTTCCTCCCGCTCTCCGCTGACATAGCCGTCGCCAGCGGTTGCTCGAACCGGTGGCGCAACCCTGGCAACTCGCCGAACACCGCCTGCTCGTCGCCGTGCAGCAGGTCGTCGAACTTCTGGCTGTCGTGCACCTTGGCGGTGCTGGCTTCCAGCGTGTGGACCACGCCGCTGCCAATATCGACGCCGACATGCGCCTTCATCCCGAAATACCAGTCGTTGCCCTTCTTCGTGCTCCTCGTCTCCGGGTCGCGTGCGCCCTGCTTGTTCTTCGTCGAGCTTGGCGCGTCGATGAGCGTCGCATCGACCAACGTTCCCTCGCGCAACAGGATGCCGCGCTCGCGAAGATAGCTGTTGATCGCCTCGAAGATCGCACGCGTCAGCTCGTGCCGCTCCAGCAGGTGGCGGAAGTTCAGGATGGTCGTCTCGTCCGGGATCGCATCGTCGCCCAGCTCGAGCCCGGCGAACCGGCGCATGGCGTCGCTGTCGTAGAGGTTCTGCGCTACAATCGATCCACTGGATCGATTGCTATACGCTTGAACCCTCCGCCGCCGGGTCGGACAGCGCGTACCACTGCTGCAGACAGTAGACCCGCAGCATCACCTCCAGCGGCATCGCCGGCCGCCCGCCCTTCGGTCCCGCCTTCGGGTAGTGCGGCTCGATCAGCGCCGTCAGACGCGCCCAGGGCACCACCGCCTCCATCTCGGCGAGAAACGCCTCGCGGCGGGTGCGCTTCTTCTTCGTCGCATAGGCCAACGACGCGAAGGTGCTCTGCTTCATTGAGGGCGGCTCCATCAAGGTCGCCGCCAGACTACCAGATCACCGCCCGATGCCGAGGTTCTTCAGAGCTTCCCTTGGATAACCGTTCACTCGAACCGCCCCGATCTTGGGCACGCCCGGCACCTCCAGTGCCTCATGCAAGCTGAGGTCGCGAGTAAGGGGGTTCTTGCGGCGGTTCTTCGGCAGCCGGAGAAGCACGCCCTTGACGTGTCGGGCATCGGCCTTCGTGAGCGAGCGCGCAACGTCGTCCCTACCGACCATATCCATCAGCAGGTTCAAAGCATCGGTCTTCTCCGCGACCGTCTTGGGCTCCCACCCGCGGAACCGCTGGTTCTCCTCCAGATACTTCCCCACCGCTGCCTCTAAGGTCTCGGTCTCCGGCGACGCCGTCTCCGCAATCGGCCGCTTCGCCGAAGTGGGCCGCAGTTCGGGCTCCAGGTCGTACGCCGTCATCCGCCTCTCGAACGCAAGTGCGGCCGTGAGGTACTCCCGTTTTCCCTTCTGAATTTCTGTCGCGAGCGTCCGCCGCGTCTCCTCGGGAAGATCGGCCGGAAGCCCGCGGGCCGCACAGAACCGCTCCACGACATCGCTCATGTCACCAGAGTAGGTAAGGTAATCTCGGCGTACTCGTCGGGGGGCAACTCAGCGAGTGCTCGCGACGCGCTCAGCAACTCTCGCTTGGTGCCATCAACCGGCCCATCGGAGTTAACCTCCTCCCGGAGCCGCAGAAGGTGCTCCCGGAAGTGCGCTTGCACGTGTTCGCGGATTTAATCGTAGCGCATCGCCGCTGCTCTCGCCTTGGTCGTTTCAGCGTGTCCCGCGCAGACCAACACCCGCGACATGCCACGGCCTCGACGCGGGCGCCGGGTTCGAAGGGATACTCGCACCTCGGCCCGCTGGCCAGACGGATCAAGGTCCGCGGGCAGCGGCCATCGGAAGTAAAAAATGCCGTGCCGGGACTGGCTCAGATATGCCGGAAGTCTCATGCTCTCGCCTCACCTGTGCGGCGCACCGGAAGATCACGAGCCTTAAGACGCTGTTTTTGCGGAAAATGGTGGAGCCACGGGGAATCGAACCCCGGACCTCTTGCATGCCATGCAAGCGCTCTCCCAACTGAGCTATGGCCCCATCCGGGTGCGACACAGGGTCGTGACGCACGCGCGGTCTCTATGGGATCGGGCGGCGCGATTCAAGCGCCAATCGGCCAGCGGATGTCAGTCGTCGTCGCCGTCGTCGGCGACGTCGGCGATGTCGTCGAGCGACACGTCGTCATCATCCGCGTCGTCCTCGAGCACCTCATCGCTGCTTTCGTCCTCGAGCACCTCGTCTTCGTCGTCATCGAGAACGACGACTTCCTCGTCGTCGGAGGCCTTCTCCTTGGCGGAACGGTCGGGCTTGTCGGCCACCATCATGCGACCGGCCTTGCTGGTATCGAGAACCACGACCTCGCCCGTATAGGGGCTTACGATCGGATCCCTGTTCAGGTCGTAGAAGCGCCTGCCGGTGGTCGGGCAGATACGCTTGGTGCCCCACTCCTCTTTCGGCATGGGCATACCCTCTCTTGCGGTGAAAGACGGGCCTCTGCCACAGGCCTCCCGCCCTGTCAAATCTTTCGCCGCACGCCATCGCGAGCTAGAAGTGGCGCGAGCAGAGAGGCAGGGAAAATGCGAACAACACTGCCGGGGCAGCCGCCCATAGAGATGCAGGTGCGGCACGCGCCGCGGGCACGCCGGATCAGCCTGCGCGTCTCGGGTCGCGACGGACGCGTCACGCTGACGATACCGCCGGGGGCGAGCACGACAGAGGCGATCGGCTTCGCGCAGGAGCGCGAGGATTGGCTGAGGCGCGTCCTTGCCGACGTGCCGCCGCTGGAGCGGCCGGCGATCGGCGGGCGGATCACCATCGCAGGCGTGCTGGTCCCGATCGTCGCGACGAGCGCACGGCGGGCCACCTTGCGCGAAGGTGCGATCCGTGTACCCGAGCACAAGCCGGCTGGGCCAGAGCTGGCGCGGTACCTCAAGACACTTGCGCGCGACCGGGCGGAGCGGTCGATCGCCCGCCACGTCGCGATCCTCGGGCGAGATCTTCCGACCCTCAGCCTTCGCGACACGCGCTCGCGCTGGGGCTCGTGCACCGCCGACGGTCGCCTGATGCTGTCCTGGCGTCTCGCGATGGCGCCGCCGGAGATCCTCGACTACGTCGCCGCGCACGAGTGCGCGCATCTGATGCACATGGATCACTCGTCGCGGTTCTGGTCCGTCACCGCGCGGCTCTATCCGGCGTGGAAGGCCGCACGCCGCTGGCTGCGCGACGAGGGCGGGCGGCTTCAGGCGGTCGACTTCTCCTGACCGACTAGGAGTGAATGGGCCCATCTCCGCAGGCGAGTGCCGCTTCACGCATCGCCTCGGAGTAGGTCGGGTGGGCGTGGCAGGTGCGCGCGAGGTCCTCCGCCGCGGCGCCGAACTCCATCGCGACGCAGACCTCGTGGATCAGGTCACCCGCCATCGGGCCGATGACATGAGCGCCGAGGATCCGGTCGGTCTGCTTGTCTGCGAGGATCTTGACGAAGCCTTCGGCGGCGAAGTTCGCCTTGGCGCGGCCGTTGCCCATGAAGGAGAACTTGCCGACCTTGTAGTCCCGTTTCATTTCCTTGAGTTGCGCTTCGTTCAGGCCGACGACGGCGACCTCGGGGTGGGTGTAGATGACGGACGGGATGACGTTGTAGTTCACGTGACCATGCTGGCCGGCGATGGTTTCCGCAACGGCCATGCCTTCGTCCTCGGCCTTGTGGGCCAGCATCGGGCCCTCGATGCAGTCGCCGATGGCGTAGATGCCGTCGACGTTGGTCTGCCAATGATCCCCGACCTTTATCTGGCCGCGCTTGGTCATGGCGATGCCGAGATCGTCGAGGCCGAGGCCCTGCGTATACGGCTTGCGACCGGTGGAGACGAGGACCGTCTCGGCCTCCAGCGTCTGCTCGCCGTCCTTGTCGTAGGTGATCGTGCACTTGTCCTTGGCCGTCGCCACGGACTTGACGGCGGCGCCGAGGACGAACTTGAGCCCTTGCTTCTGGAGGATTTTCTGGAACTGCTTCTGCACCTCGGGGTCCATGCCCGGGGTGATCGTCTCGAGATATTCCAGCACCGTCACGTCGGCCCCGAGGCGGGCGTAGACCGAGCCGAGCTCGAGTCCGATGACGCCCGCGCCGATGACGCACAAGCTCTTGGGAATCTTGCCCAATTCGAGTGCGCCCGTGGAGGTGACGACCTGCTTCTCGTCGATCTCGATGCCTGGCAGCGACGACGGCTCGGAACCCGAGGCCACGACGATGGACTTCGCCTCGTGCGTCTCGTCGCCGACCTTGACCTTGCCCGCGCCGGGGATCGAGGCCCAGCCCTTGATCCAGTCTATCTTGTTCTTCTTGAAGAGAAATTCAATGCCCTTGGTGTTCTGCCCTACGACGTCGTCCTTGTAGGCGAGCATCTTCTTCCAGTCGACGGAGGACCCCTTGACCTGGATCCCCATCTTTTCAAAATTCACTTGTGAATCATGAAGTTGCTCGGTCGCGTGCAGCAGCGCCTTGGAGGGTATGCAGCCGATGTTGAGGCAGGTGCCGCCGAGCGTCTCGCGCCCCTCGACGCAGGCGGTCTTGAGGCCGAGCTGGGCGCAGCGGATGGCGCAGACGTAGCCCCCCGGACCCGATCCGATCACTATGACGTCGTAGCTTGCCATGACTGTTCCCCGGCCAGTTGTACGTTTCTGTACGTTTCCAGACCCCGGTTTGTACGTTTTTGTACAGAACTTGAACCCCCTCGCGCGAGGTCACACGAGTGCCGCGACGATCATCAGGATGGTCGCGGCAAATCCGACGAGCCAGATGACGGACCGCCACGGGACCCAGCCGAAGGCATAGGCGGGCACGTAGAGGACCCGCGCGGCGAGGTAGGTCCAGGCGCAGGCCGCGGTCAGGGCCGTGCCCTGGTCGGCGAGGGTCACGACGGCGACCGCGAGCGTGAAGAGGACCAGCCCCTCGAAATGGTTCGCCAGCGCGCGCTTGAGGCGGGCGGTCCGGCGGGAGAGCTGGCGGTCGAGGTCCACCTCGTCACGGGGGCCGAGCGTCTTGCCGGTCCCCAACTCGAGGTTGGCCGGCACCGACAGCAGGACGTACTGCGCCGCTTGGAGGAGACCGGCGAGCGCCAGCGCGGTGAGCTCGGGCGTCACCGGTGTCAGGCGGTGCGGACGAAGTGGTGGCCGCCGTCGGACGCCCCGCCCTGCTCGGCGTGGAGCTGTCCCAGGCCGCCGAGATACTCCTCGGCCATGCCACGCTCGCTGACCTCGTAGAGCATCCAGACGAGGTTGCCGTCGTCGGTCTGCCGCCAGATTTGCAACAGGGTCAGACCTGCCCTGCCGCGCGACTCCGCATCGTCGTCGAAGGCGGTGCGCCACTTCTCGTAGTCCCTGACCTTGAGGTAGGCGAGCAACTGCATCTTCCGTCTCTCCCGAGGCTGGCACGGTCAGGTTTGCCTGACTGTCGCGATCACGTCCTTCGTGGCCCAATGCGCGGGTAAGGCCAAGAGGTCCACGCAGATGCAATCGCTCATTCACTCGCTGCTGATCGTCGCCAAGCTGGCCCACGCCCTGAACGGGTCGCCCCTGGAAGACGAGCGGCCGCGCTTCTTCGAGGAGCCGAAGATGGTCGTGGTCGCGGTCGAGCCGCTGACCGGCGGCTACCGCCGTCCCCGCGCGCATTGACTGGCAAGTCCCCCGGCTCGGTCATATCTGGAGCGGGAAGGCGCATGCTGCGTCGACGAGGTGCGGGATGTCTTGGCTCAGCCGGCTGGTCGAGCGACAGATCGGAAAGGCGCAGGCCGAGGGCCGGTTGCAAGGGCTTGCGGGTGAAGGTGAGCCCTTGCCCCACCGGCCCGGCGACGCGTTCCTCGACGCCGGCGAGGCCGCTGGGTTTCGCATCATGGCCGAGGCCGGCGTCCTGCCCGAAGAGATCGTGCTGAAGAAGCGCGTGATAGCGGTGCGAGAGCGGCTGGCGGCACTGACTGACCCGGCGGAACGCAAGGCCGCCATGCTTGAACTCGCCGACCTGACGATGCGCCAGGCGATCGCCGAGGAGGCGCGGCGGCGGTTCCTGTCCGCCTGACGCGCATGTCATCAGCTTCCGGAATGTCTTGACCTCCGACCACGGGCGGCGGACCTAGCCCTACGCGATCACGGGGAGGTGGCGCATGTCGGCGGCATGGACGAACAGCTTTCCGGGGCTCGCGCAGCTGGAACCGGAGGTGCGGGACCTGCTCGTTTCGCGTGCGTCGGTCGTGCGCGTGCCGGAGGGCACCGTCATCTTCGGCCCCGGACATCCGCCCGAGAACCTGCTGCTGGTCATGCAGGGCCAGGTCCGGGTGCGCCAGTTCTCGGAAGCGGGGCGCGAGATCGTGCTCTACCGCGTACATGGCGGCGAAAGCTGCGTGATGACCACCGCCTGCCTGATGGCATTCGACGACTACGCCGCCGAAGGCATCGCCGAGACCGACGTGGAGGCGGTGGCGATTCCGCGCGCGGCCTTCGACGAGGCGATCGCGCGGTCGCCGGCCTTTCGGCAGTTCGTCTTCCAGGCATTCTCGCGACGGATAACCGACCTCTTCCTGACGATCGAGGAAGTGGCGTTCGGCAAGATCGACGTTCGTCTGTCGCAGAAGCTGCTGGAACTGGCGGCCGGGCGCGACCGGCTGGAGACGACGCACGGCGCGCTGGCAAGCGAACTGGGCACCGCGCGCGAGGTGGTGTCGCGCCAGATGGCCGAGTTCCAGCGCCGCGGCTGGATCGCGCAGTCGCGCGGCACGGTCGAGATCCGGCAGCCCGACGCCCTGCGCGAATTCGCGCGGCACGCCGCCTGATCCATCGGTGACCGAGGTCACCGACTTCGAGAGCGCCGAGGCGTATTGAGAGTTGCGAACTCATCTTGAAGGGAGATCCGAAATGACACGGAACGAAGGAACCGCCGACCGCGTCGCACGCGCCCTGCTGGGCGCCGTCCTGGTCGCGCTGGCGCTGTGGAGCCTTGCCGGCGCGCTGTACTGGATCGCGCTGATCGTGGGGATCGTGCTGCTGGTGACGGCCGCGACAGGGTTCTGCCCGGCGTACCGGCTGCTTGGCATCAGGACGTGCCGGACATGATCGAGACGACGTTCACCCCCCTGCAGTCGCTGGCGGGAGGCGCCCTGATCGGCCTCGCCGCGGTGCTGCTCATGGCGATGCTCGGCCGCATCCTCGGCGCGACCGGGGTGCTGGCCGGCGCGCTGCTGCCATCGTCGCGATTCGACCGGGACTGGCGGCTGGCGCTGATCGCCGGGATGGTGACGGCGCCGGCGCTGATCTGGCTCGCCAGCGGCACGTCGGTCGCGGTCGAGGTGCCGGTGAGCCTGCCGATGCTGGTCGGTGGCGGCCTGCTGGTCGGCTTCGGCGCGTCGATCGGCTCGGGCTGCACGTCGGGCCATGGCGTCTGCGGGATGGCGCGGCTGTCGCCACGGTCGCTGGTCGCCACGGCGACGTTCATGGCGGCGACGTTCGCGACGGTCTTCGTCGTCCGGCACGTGATCGGAGGAGCATGATGCGACTGCTGGCAAGCTACCTGATCGGGCTGGTGTTCGGGATCGGGATCTCGATCTCGGGCATGGCGAACCCCGCGAAGGTCCTGAACTTCTTCGACGTCGCGGGGACATGGGACCCCAGCTTGATCTTCGTCATGGGCGGCGCGCTGGCGGTGGCGTTCATTGGCTACCGGCTGGTGCTGAGGCGCCCGGCGCCGGTGCTGGAGGATGCCTTTCAGCTTCCCGCCGCGCGGACCATCGACCTGCGCCTGATCGGCGGGTCGGCGATCTTCGGCCTGGGCTGGGGCATCGCCGGGTTCTGCCCGGGCGGCGCGCTGCCGGCGCTGGGGACGGGGCGCGTCGAGGTCTTCGTCTTCGTCGCGGCGGCCGCGGCGGGCATATTCGCGGCGCGGCTGGGGCCGCGCCTGTTCTCGGGCCGCGCCGCGACCGCGGCGGGCCGCACGTAAGGAGGGAAGAACAATGACTGACTATCCTGTCGACATGAGCCTGCGCCCCGAGGTCGAAGGGTTCTTCGACGAGGCGACGAACACGATCAGCTACATCGTCAAGGACCCCGGCTCGGACGCCTGCGCGATCGTCGATTCCGTCATGGACATCGACTATGCCGCCGGCCGCATCACCTACGATCACGCCGACCGGCTGATCGCGCGGGTGCGCGAGCGGGGCCTGAAGCTGGAATGGATCATCGAGACCCACGTCCATGCCGACCACCTGAGCGCCGCGCCCTACATCCAGCAGCAGCTGGGCGGCAAGATCGGCATCGGCGCGAACATCTGCGTCGTGCAGGACACGTTCGGCAAGGTCTTCAACGAGGGAACCGAGTTCCAGCGCGACGGCAGCCAGTTCGACGCGCTGTTCGAGGACGGCGACACCTACGAGATCGGCGGGATGACCGCCTTCGCGATGCTGACGCCGGGGCACACGCCCGCCTGCATGACGCACGTCGTGGGCGACGCTGCGTTCGTGGGTGACACCCTCTTCATGCCGGACGGCGGGTCGGCGCGGGCGGACTTTCCCGGCGGCGACGCCGCGACCCTCTACAATTCGATCCAGAAGGTGCTGGCGCTGCCCGACGAGATGCGCCTCTTCATGTGCCACGATTACGGGCCGAACGGCCGCGACATCCAGTGGGAGACCACGGTCGGCGACGAGAAGGCGCACAACATCCACGTGGGCCAGGGCCGGACCAAGGAGGAGTTCGTGGCGATGCGCGAGGAGCGTGACGCGACGCTGAAGATGCCGACGCTGATCATCCCGTCGCTGCAGGTGAACATGCGCGCCGGCGAGGTGCCGCGGGACAAGGACGGCAACCCGACGCTGAAGGTGCCGGTGAATGGGCTCTGAGGGAGGCATGGGAATGGACATCAGGACCCTGACGCCTGGGCTGTCGGTCGGGCCGCAGATCGCGGCCGCCGACGTGGCCGAACTCAAGCGGCGCGGCTTTCGCTCGATCGTGGGCAACAGGCCCGACGGCGAAAGCGGCGACGAGCCCAGTTGGGACGAGATCCGCGCCGCTGCCGAGGCCGAGGGGCTTGAGGCGCGGTATATCCCGGTCGTCTCGGGCCGCGTGCTCGACGCCGATGCCGAGGCCTTCGGCGCGGCACTGGCGGAACTGCCGAAGCCGGTCTTCGCCTACTGCCGGTCGGGCACGCGGTCGAGCACGCTCTGGGCGCTGAGCGAGGCCCGGACGCGGCCGCTGCCGGAGATCCTCGGCGCGGCCAAGGCGGCAGGCTACGACCTCAGTGGCGTGGCGCGGCGCGTGGCCAACGGCGGCCGGACGCCGACAGAGTCACGCGAGGCGACCCACGACGTGGTGATCGTGGGCGCCGGGGCTGCCGGCGTGGCGGTCGCGGCAAGCCTCATGCACCGCAAGCCGGACCTCGACATCGCGGTGATCGATCCGGCGGACGTGCACTACTATCAGCCCGGCTGGACGCTGGTCGGCGCCGGCGTCTTCGCGGCGAATGAGACGGAACGCACGATGGGTTCGCTGATCCCCAAGGGGGTCAAGTGGATCAAGGCAGCGGTCGCTGCGTTCGAGCCGAGCGAGGACGCGGTGATCCTCGACGGGTGCCGGGTGATCGGCTACCGGCGGCTCATCGTGTGCCCGGGGATCAAGCTGGACTGGGGCGCGGTCGACGGCTTGACCGCGACCCTGGGCCGCAACGGCGTTACGTCTAATTATCGTTACGATATGGCGCCTTATACTTGGGAGCTTGTGCAAGGCCTGAAGTCTGGCCGAGCGCTCTTCACGCAGCCGCCGATGCCGATAAAGTGCGCCGGCGCGCCGCAGAAGGCGATGTACCTGTCTGCCGACCACTGGTTCCGCAACGGCCGCATCCGCGACATCGACATCCATTTCATGAATGCGGGCGGCGTGCTGTTCGGGGTCAAGGACTATGTCCCCGCGCTGGAGACCTACGTCGCGAAGTATGGGGCGACGCTGGACTTCTTTCACAACCTCGTCGCCGTCGACGGGCCTGGGAAGACGGCCGTATTCGACGTGAAGATGCCGGGAGAGGCGCCGCGTCAGGTCGAGGAGCGGTTCGACATGATCCACGTCTGCCCGCCGCAGACGGCGCCGGACTTCATCCGGGTCTCGCCGCTGGCCGACGCAGCGGGTTGGGTCGACGTCGATCAGGCGACGCTCCGCCACAAGTCGTACGCCAACGTCTGGTCGCTGGGCGACGCGATGAACGCGCCGAACGCCAAGACCGCCGCGGCCGCGCGCAAGCAGGCGCCGGTCGTCGCCGAGAACGTCGTCGCCGACATTCGCGGCGGTGCCCCGGTGGCGCAGTACGACGGCTACGGGTCGTGCCCGCTGACCGTCGAGCGGGGCAAGATCGTGCTGGCCGAGTTCGGCTATGGCGGCACGCTGTTGCCGAGCTTTCCGCGCTGGGCGATCGACGGGACCAAGCCGTCGCGCGCCGCCTGGCTGCTCAAGGAAAAGATCCTGCCGCCGATCTATTGGCGTGCGATGCTGAAGGGGCATGAATGGATGGCGCATCCGCATCGGCTTCCAGAGAGCGGTGAGGTCAAGGCCGAGTAGCAGGCCGAACTTCTGGCCGGTCGCGCAGCCCAAGTCCGCCGAATAAATTGATGGCACTGACATGACCCTTCCCCCGATCCTCGCCCGTTACCTGCCGATCCTCGACTGGGGGCGGGGCTACAACCGGGACACGCTGACCAACGATCTGGTCGCGGCGGTGATCGTGACGATCATGCTGATCCCGCAGTCGCTGGCCTACGCGATGCTGGCGGGGCTGCCGGCCGAGGCGGGCCTCTATGCCTCGATCGTGCCGATCCTGCTCTACGCGGTGTTCGGGACCAGCCGTGCGCTGGCGGTGGGGCCGGTCGCGGTGGTGTCGCTGATGACCGCCGCCGCGATCGGAGAGGTCGCGGCGCAGGGAACGGCCGGGTACGCCGTCGCGGCGCTGACGCTGGCGATGCTGTCGGGCGCGATGCTGCTGGCGATGGGGCTGCTGCGGCTGGGATTCGTGGCGAACTTCCTGTCGCATCCGGTCATTGCCGGGTTCATCACGGCGTCGGGCATCCTGATCGCGGCGAGCCAGCTGCGGCACATCCTGGGCGTGGAGGCGCAGGGCCACACCCTGCCCGAGATCGCGGTGTCGCTGGTGGCGCACCTGCCGGAGACGAACCCGTGGACGCTGGTCGTGGGCCTGTCGGCGACGGCGTTCCTGTTCTGGGTGCGGCGGGGCCTGCAGCCGGCGCTCGAACGCGCCGGCGTGCCGAAGCGGCTGGCGGGCTATCTGTCGAAGGCCGGTCCGGTCGCCGCGGTCGCGGTGACGACGCTGGCGGTCTGGGCGCTGTCGCTCGATGCGCGGGGGGTGGCGATCGTCGGCGCGGTGCCGCAGGCGCTGCCGCCCCTCACCCTGCCCTCGTTCGTGCCGGGGCTGGTGGCCGAGCTTGCGGTGCCGGCGCTGCTGATCTCGATCATCGGCTTCGTCGAGTCGGTGTCGGTGTCGCAGACGCTGGCCGCCAAGCGGCGGCAACGGATCGACCCGAACCAGGAGCTCATCGGTCTCGGCGCCGCCAACCTTGGCGCGGCGTTCACCGGCGGTTACCCTGTGACGGGCGGCTTCGCGCGGTCGGTGGTGAACTTCGACGCAGGTGCCGAGACGCCGGCGGCAGGGGCGTTCACGGCGGTGGGCCTCGCCATTGCGGCGGTGGCGCTGACGCCGCTGATCCACTTCCTGCCGAACGCGACGCTGGCGGCGACGATCATCGTCGCGGTGCTGTCGCTGGTGGACCTGTCGATCCTGGGCAAAGCGTGGCGCTACAGCCGGGGGGACTTCGCCGCCGTCGCCGCCACGATCCTGGTCACGCTGGTGCTGGGGGTCGAGGCCGGGGTGTCGTCGGGCGTGCTGATCTCGCTTGGCCTGCACCTCTACCGTACATCTCAACCGCACGTCGCGGAGGTCGGGCTGGTGCCCGGCACCCAGCACTTCCGCAATGTCGAGCGGCACCGCGTCCTGACGGACCCGGCGCTGCTGACCGTGCGGGTCGACGAGAGCCTCTATTTCCCGAACGCCCGCTGGCTCGAGGACATGGTGCTGGAGCGCGTCGCGAGCCGGCCGGGGCTGCGCCACGTCGTGCTGATGTGCCCGGCCGTCAACGAGATCGACCTCTCGGCGCTGGAGTCGCTGGAGGAGCTGAACCGCCGCCTGTCCGACGAGGGGGTGACGCTGCACCTCAGCGAGGTGAAGGGCCCGGTGATGGATCGGCTGAAGCGCTCGCACCTGCTGGATGCGCTGACCGGCGAGATCTTTCTCTCGCAATGGGACGCCATCGTGAAGCTGACGCCGGGGGTGACGGCGGCCGATCCGGTGAAGGCCGCCGAGTAGGCCATCCCGCGATTTTCGCGACCCCGGAACCAATTGCTAACCATTGACCTTCGTAATCTGCGCTGGGTGTGCCATATTAGGCAGAAAGCGTAGGTATATGAGCAGTATCGCGGAACAAGTTGCAGCGCTTCCGTTGCGGTGGGACGACAAGGGCCGGTTGCGGGTCCTGATGGTGACGTCGCGCGACACCGGCCGCTGGGTGATGCCCAAGGGCTGGACCATGGAAGGCAAGAAGCCGTGGCGCGCGGCCGAGATCGAGGCGCTGGAAGAGGCGGGCGTCATGGGCCACGTCTCTCGCGTTCCGCTGGGCGACTACCAGTACGACAAGCTGCTCGACAACGGCTCGACCGTCCGGTGCCGGGTGACGCTGTTCCCGATGATCGTGCGCCGGCTGCGGCGCAACTGGAAAGAGCGTGACGAGCGCCAGCGCCGGTGGTTCTCGCCCAAGGGCGCCGCCAAGGCGGTGAACGAGCCGGACCTGAACTGTCTTCTGTCGCAACTCGCCCGCAAGCCGGGCAAGCATCCGATCATCGGGCCGCTGCGAAAGGCCTCCTGACGCTCAGCGCCGCAGGCGGCGCGCCATCCGGATGGCGGGGAAGTCGATGCCGGGCGCGAGCGTCACCTCCACCGGGCCGAGCTCGGCGAAGCCGCAGGCGCGATAGAACGGCACGGCGGTCCGCGTGCTGAGGCACTCCATCACCGCGGCGCCGTCGGCGGCGGCGTCGGCCATGATCCGGGTCATCAGCGCACGCCCGATGCCGCGGCGGGTGCGGCGATGGTCGGTCACGACGTGGCGGATGTGCGCGACGGCACGCCGGGTGCCCGCCGCGCCGCCACGCGGCGCGGTGCGCGTCCAGCCGCCGGCGCCGACGACGACGCCCGCATCCTCGACGACGTAGTAGCTGCCGGAGCTGACGAGATGCGGGTTGGCGCGCGAGATCAGCGGGACCGCCAGCACCCGCGTCGACGGCGGGTAGTCGGGCTTGAGCAGGACCGGGTAGCTGCGGGCGAGAAGCGCATCGATCGCCGCCAGATCAGTGGCGTCGGCGATGCGGACGGTCAGCGTCTCGGGCATGCGAACCTCCGAAACGAAAAAGGCCGCGCTTGCGGCGCGGCCCATTGTACGGTCTGGATCGGCAAGATCCTACTTGATCTTGCCTTCCTTGTATTCGACGTGCTTGCGCGCGACCGGGTCGTATTTCTTGACCGTCATCTTCTCGGTCATCGTCCGGGCATTCTTCTTGGTGACGTAGAAGTGGCCCGTGTCCGCCGTCGAGTTCAGGCGGATCTTGATGGTGGTCGGCTTGGCCATGTCGCCTTCTCCTCTCGGGGGTCGGGCACAATGCAGCCCGGCGGAATTCGCGAAATCCGGCTTCTAAACGTGCTGGTGTCGCTGTCAAGTCCCGCGTCCGATCCTTGAGCGGCTCGCCTTGGCGTGCATTGTCGTGCAACACTCGAAACAGGCCGCAGCCGCGCCGCGAAAGACGGGCGCAGCGCTGCGGTGGCATGCGGGCCAGCATGAGGAGGCGGCCCGGGAGACCCGAGAGATGGCGACCGATCGGCGAGGACACAACCTGCTGGCATGGCTGGCGGACGCGATGCGGCCGTCGGTGCTGATCTGGGCGGTGGTGTCCTTCATCGTCGTGATCGTCGCCGTGCTGTGGCACGAGGAAGCGCTCGACATCGCCAGGCGCGTCGGCACCAAGGCGGGCGCGGTGGAGGCGATCTCGACTGTCGGTCCCGTCGCGGTCGTCGCGCTGATGGCCCTTGCGGTCGTGGCGAGCCCGATCCCGAGCGGCCCGATCGCGATGGCGGCGGGCGCCCTCTACGGGGCATGGACGGGCGGCGCGCTGACTGTCGCGGGCGCGTTCCTGGGGGCGATGATCGCCTTCGGCCTGTCGCGGCGCTTCGGCTACGGCGCGCTGAGCGGGTCGTCGCGGCCCCTCGCGCTCTGGATCACGCGGCCGCGCTCGCAATGGATGCTGACGCTGCTGGTGATGGCGACGCGGCTGATCCCGGCGATCTCGTTCGATGCGGTCAGCTACGTCGCCGGCCTGACACGGATCGACGCCTGGCGCTTCGCCATCGCGACGCTGGTCGGAGTAACACCCATCAGCTTCGCGTTCGCGGCGATGGGCGCCGGCCTCGCCCATGGCGAGAGCCGGCTGTTGGCGATCGTCGCCTGCGGCATCACGCTGCTTCTACCCGCCGGCGTCCTGATCTGGCGGCGCGTCCGGACGCGCATCGCCGGCGACGGCGGCGCCGCGCGCTAGGACGGAGGCGCCAGACCCATGCTGACATGCACCCGGTCGCGAGCTTCGTCGGAGAGCCCGAGCGCAGAGGCGAGCTGGCGCAGGTAGGACTGCTCTGCCGCATTGTCGGCGCGGATGGCCATCAGCGACGTCGCGTAGACCTGCGTCTTCATCGACTCCTGCGTCTCCTGCGCCAGGGCCATGGGGTCGGAGGGGCGTGCCATCTCGTCCTCCACGAACTTGCGCTCCTCTGGGCTCACGTCTCCGAGCTGGGCCATGATCGTCGCGCGCTCCTCCTCGGAGATCTCGCCGTCGGCCTTGGCGGCCTGGATCATTGCGCGCAGCATCAGCTTGGCGTTCTCCTCCTGCGCGACGGCGACCGGGGTGCCTCCGAAGAGCGCGCCGATCATGTCGTCGGCCATCTTGCCGCCGGTGTCGGTGGCGGTCTTCATCGCCGCCATCAGGCTGCCAAGGCCGGCCGAGCCCGCCTCGGTCGCGGCGGCGGGGGCCGCCGACATCTTGGCGATGAAGTCGTTGACCGTCTTGGCGCCGCCGGGCACGCCCATCTTCTCGGCCATGGCGCCGAGCTGCATGCCCATGCTGCTGCTTGTCGACTCGAGCTGCTTCTGCATGCCTGCAAGGCCGCCCGTCTTTCGGAAGTGGTCGAGGCCCTTGGCCGCGGCAAAGCCCATGGCCACGCTGGCAAGCGTCCTGACAAAGCTCATCGGTGCATATCCTCCCAACCGCTATGCGCGCGAATCGACTGTAGCGGATCCTTCGGGGTGGTGGCGATGCGCGGATGGCCTGTAAGCCGGATTCTGTCCGGGGGCCGAAGCCCCCTGGATGACCATTCCTCTGGCCCCGCCGTTACCGGAGGGGTCTAGCTGCCAACCCGGACCTCTCGGGCCGAAGCCACCCTGCCGTCCTTTCGGGCGCGAGGTCCCTATTCGGCATTGCTCCCGGTGGGGCTTGCCGTGCCGGTCCGGTTGCCCGTCCCGCGGTGGGCTCTTACCCCACCGTTTCACCCTTACCCGCCGAAGTGTTCCGTTGGCGAACCTCCGGTTCGACGGGCGGACTGTTCTCTGTGGCGCTTTCCCTCGGGTTGCCCCGGCCGGGCGTTACCCGGCACCGTCGCTTCGTGGAGTCCGGACTTTCCTCGGACGCGTTCGACGCCCGCGGCCATCCAGCCATCCGCGCGGGGCCGGAGTTAGGCGCGCGCGTCCCACCGGTCAACGGGAAACCGTTCGGCAAGGTCGACAGCCATCCCGGCGTCGAGCGCATCCGCGGGGCCGATGGCGTTCGGCCGGAACCGCAGCCGGAAGCGGCGAGGCGTTCGTCGGCCGTCACCGCGGCGGGATAGCCGAAGCGCAGGAGCGCCGGGTCGACCGCGTCCGGCATCTCTGTCCGGGCTTGCGGCCAAACCGACAGGTGGGGAATCCGCGAGGCCCTTCCAGTCGAATCGCGGGCCGGGATCGCTCTTGCGGCCGGGGGCCATGTCGGAGTGGGCAATCACCCGGGCGGGGTGGATGGCGTGACGGTCGAGCACCGCGGCGAGGAGCTCGCGCAGCCCGGCCATCTGTGGCGCGGGAAAGTCGCTGCCGTCGCCCTCGAGCTCGATGCCGATGGAGCGGGAGTTCACGTCGGTCACCGCCCCCCACGCGCCCGCGCCGGCGTGCCAGGCGCGGGGATCCTCGTCGACGAGGGCGTAGAGCGCGCCCGCGCAGTCGACCAGCCAGTGCGCCGAGACCTCGGCGGCCGGATCGCAGAGCCGGTCAAGCGCGGCGTCGCGCGGCAGCACCGTGTGGTGCAGCACGACGATGTCGGGGCAAGCGCCACCGCGGCGCGGGCCGTGGTTCGGCGAAGGGCGCCGGATCACCCGCCGTTCAGCCGCCGCGTGCGGCGCGGAACGGGCGCGGATCCCAGTAACAGGCGAAGCCGTCGCCGTCGGGATCGAGGCCCATCCGGTCGCGCTGCGGCCCGCCGGCTTCGAGAAACGCCTCCTGCGCCTTGTCGGACGAGGAATACTTGGCGCAGTTCCGGGTGAAGCGCGACTGGCTGTTCAGGCCGGAGCGGCTGTAGACCTGCTCGCCCGGCTGGTTGGACGTGCCGAGCGCGTAGGAGACGATGTTCGGGCCGGTGTCGGACGGCCGCTGCGGCACCGGCTCGGGCGGGATCACCTGGTAGGCCTCGCGCTGCGCCTCGAGCCGCTGGGCATCGGACTGGATGCTTTCGCGCGAGGAGACGGCGCCGAAATCCTGCTCGTCCGACAGGCCGACATTGCCGCCAGGCTGGACGGGCGCGACGGCGTTGGGAGCCGCTGGCGCGACGGGCACCTCGGTCCCCGTCGGGAACGTGCTGGCCGCTGCCGCGCCGCCGGTGCCGATGCCAGCGGCTGCAAGCTCGTTGCCGGTGATGCGCCCCGAAGCGTCGGGCGGCTGCGCTCCGGCAAGCGCCGCAGGATCGTTCGGGTCGACGAGGACCGGGCCCCGTCCCCTGCAATTCGGCCTCGCGCGAGGCGCGGTACGGGTCGTAGGCGTCGTAACCCACCGTCTGCACGGTGCCGGTCGCGCAACCGCCCAGAGCGAGGGCGCCGAGGATGAGGAAGCTTCGCATCGCGAGTCCCACGTTACCACCAACGCGACGGCTTGGCATCAAAACCGGCCGCCGTCTCGACCGCGAGGGCGAAGTTGAGAAGCTCCCCCTCCTCCCACGGCTTGCCGATGAGCTGCAGTCCGAGGGGCAGCCCTGTGCGGTCCAGACCCGCCGGCACGGCAACGCCGGGAAGGCCCGCGAGGTTCACCGTCACGGTGAAGACGTCGTTGAGATACATCTGTACCGGATCGGCGTCATCCATCGAGCCCAGCGGGAAGGCTGCGGAGGGCGTTGCGGGCGTCAGGATCGCGTCGACGCCTTGCGCGAAGCACTGCTCGAAATCCTGCTTGATCAGGGTCCGCACGCGCCGGGCGCGGTTGTAGTAGGCGTCGTAGAAGCCCGCCGAGAGGACGTAGGTGCCGATCATGACGCGGCGCCTGACCTCGGCGCCGAAGCCTTCGGCGCGCGTCTTCTCATACATTTCGGTGACGCCGTCGCCCTGGCCGAGCCTGGCGCGGCGACCGTAGCGGACGCCGTCATAGCGGGCGAGGTTCGACGACGCCTCGGCCGGCGCGATGACGTAGTATGCGGGCAGAGCGTACTTGGTGTGCGGCAGGCTGATGTCGACGATCGTGGCTCCGGCGTCGGCCAATATCTCGCGGCCCTTCGTCCACAGCGCCTCGATCTCGTCGGGCATGCCGTCCATGCGGTACTCTCGCGGGATACCGATGGTCTTGCCGCGGATGTCGCCGGTCAGCGCCGCCTCGAAATCCGGCACCGGCAGGTCGGCGGAGGTCGAGTCCATCGGGTCGGGCCCCGCCATCGCCTGCAGCATGATCGCGGCGTCCCGCACCGTCTTGGTCATCGGCCCGGCCTGGTCGAGCGACGAGGCGAAGGCGACGATGCCCCAGCGCGAGCAGCGGCCGTAGGTGGGCTTGATCCCGACAGTGCCGGTGAACGCCGCGGGCTGACGGATCGAGCCGCCGGTGTCGGTGCCGGTCGCGGCGAGGCAGAGGTCGGCCGCCACCGCCGCCGCCGAGCCGCCGGAGGATCCGCCGGGCGTCAGCGCGGCGTCGTCATTGCCGCGCCGCCAGGGGTTCACGACGTTGCCGTAGGTCGACGTCTCGTTCGACGAGCCCATCGCGAACTCGTCCATGTTGAGCTTGCCGACCATGACCGCGCCCGCCTCGAAGAGCTGGCGGGTGACGGTCAACTCGTAGGGCGGCAGGAAGCCTCGAGGATGCGGCTGCCGGCCTGGCTCGGCACGCCTTCGGTGCAGAAGAGGTCCTTGACGCCGATCGGGATGCCGCACATCGACGGCGCGTCGCCTGCGGCGAAGCGCTGGTCGGCCATCTTGGCCTGCGCCAGCGCGATCGGGTTGGTGCGGTGGACGACGGCGTTGAGTGCGCCGGCCGTCTCGACCGCCTCAAGGCAGGCGGCGGTCAGTTCGACCGCCGTGATCTCGCCCGAGCGCAGCTCGTCGCGCGCTTCGGCGATGGTCAGGGTGTTGAGGCTCATTCCACCACCTTCGGCACGGCGAAGAAGCCCTCGCGCGCGTCGGGCGCGTTGGAGAGCACCGTCTTGGTGCTCGCCGCCAGCCGTCACCTCGTCGGTGCGGCGCTTGAGGCGCATCGGCGTGACCGACGTCATCGGCTCGACCCCCTCGACGTCGACCTCGTTCAGCTGCTCGATGAAGCCGAGGATGCGGTTGAAGTCCTCCTGCAGCGCGGGCAGGTCGGCGTCGTCGACGGCGATCCGCGCCAGATGCGCGACGCGGCGTGCGGTCTCGATGTCGATGGACATGGCGCCCCTCCGGATGATCGGAGCGCGTCTAGCGCGCGGGCCCACCGCCTTCAAGCGCGTGACGGCGCCAGACCTCGATCATCCAGCCGAGCATCAGGCCGTTCAGGATGTGCCACAGGAAATGCGTGCCGACGGGGATCGCGCCGCAGAGCGGCTCGTCGAGCGAGCGGAAGGTCAGCGAGAGGACCAGGATCGCGGCGCCGAGTCGCCAGCCCCTTCGCCGTCGCGGGCGCGCGGTGGCGGAGCAGCAGGGCGTAGAGCGCGATCAGCAGCGGCACCGGCCAGTAGAACGACGAGATCGCGAAGAACGGCAGCGCCGAGAAGATCGGCGTCAGCACCATCGCCCAGGGGATGAACCCGGCCGCGCCGAGTGCCGACAGCCAGACCGGCCAGCCCCAGAACGTGCGGTTCGCGGCGTAGACGTAGGTCAGGATGAAGAACCCGATCGGGGTCGTGTCGGCGGTCGAGGCCCAGGCGGTCGCGTGGGTGTGGAAAAGATAGCTGCCGACGCCGATGGCGAAGAGGATCGCGCAGAGCAGGCGGCCAAGCGGCAGGCCGCGCGTCCGGCGCCACATCACCGCCGCCGCGATCAGGAACGCCGCGTTGGTCATCGCGTTGACCGGTTCCGACCAGTAGCCCGGGTCGGTCCGCTCGCAGTAGGCATCGATGTAGGCCGACCATTCCATGACGGGCTCCGCTCAGGGTACTAGGTCACGCAAGGAAAACGAGGGAGGTTCGCATGAAGATCACCTGGCTGGGACACTCATCGTTCAGGATCGAGATCGGCGGGCAGGTAATGCTGGTCGACCCGTGGCTCGAGGGGAACCCGCTGTTCCCCGATGACCGCAGGGGCGAGGCGATCCAGGGGGCGACGCACATCCTGCTGACCCACGGACATTTCGACCATGCCTCGGAGGTCCCCGCCCTGTCGGCCGAACTGAATGCACCGGTGGTCGGCATATTCGACCTGATGAGCTGGTGGGAGTCGAAGCACGGCATCCAGGTCGTCGGCTTCAACAAGGGCGGAACCGTCGACCTTGGCGGCGTCAAGGTGACGATGGTGAACGCCGTGCACTCCTCGTCCATGAGCGGTGACGGCGGCCCGGTCTATACCGGGGCCGAGGCGGGCTACATGATCTCGGCCGAGGGCCACACGATCTACCTCAGCGGCGACACCGACATCATGGCCGACATGGCCTGGATGGGCGAGCTGCACAAACCCGACATCGGCATCCTGTGCGCCGGCGGGCACTTCACGATGGACATGGAGCGGGCGGCGTTCGCGGCAAAGAAGTTCTTCGACTTCAAGACCGTCATCCCCTGCCACTACAAGACGTTCCCGCTGCTGGCGCAGTCGGCCCAGGCGCTGGTCGACGCGCTGCCGGGCGTCGACGTGAAGACGCCCGAGGTGATGGAGGCGGTCGAGATCTGACGCGGCGCCGATTGGCGAGGCGAATATTCGCTGCATTGGCGGCGGGATCGACGCGCGGCGCCGGGCGTCTAGCGCGGGCGCAGGGTGGCGAAGAAGTCCCGCAGGAGCGATGCGGCCGCTTCGGCCGAGATGCCGCCATAGACGTCGGGCACGTGATGTGCCTGCGGGTGCGAGAAGATGCGCGGGCCGTGGACGACGCCGCCGGATTTCGGGTCGTCGGCGCCGTAGTAAAGCCGGGCGAGCCGGGCGGCGGAGATCGCGGCGGCGCACATCGGGCAGGGCTCGAGCGTGACCCAGAATCTCGCAGTCGGTCAGCCGCTCCGACGCCAGCGCCGCCGCGGCGGCCCGGATCGCCAGCATCTCGGCGTGTGCGGTCGGGTCGTCGAGTTCGCGCGTGCGGTTGCCGGCAGCCGCGATGACCTCGCCCCGCAGCACGATCGCCGCGCCGACAGGCACCTCTCCCCGCGCGCCAGCCTCGTGCGCCTCGGCGAGGGCCGTCTGCATGTGACTGCGAAAGGTCATGCGCCCGTCATCGCGCCGATGCCCGGCCTTGCCAAGCACCGGCGGAATGGCCATGGCCTGAGGCATTCTGCGGACGGCAACAGGAAGGCGGCCATGACCGAGGGAGAGCGCATCGCCAAGGTGCTGGCGCGCGCGGGCGTCGCAAGCCGCCGCGAGGCGGAGCGCGTGATCGCCGCCGGGCGCGTCTCGGTGAACGGCCGCACCATCGACAGCCCCGCGCTGAACGTCACCGCGAAGGACCGGATCACCGTCGACGGAAAGCCCCTGGCCGAGCCGGAGCCGCCACGGCTGTGGCTCTATCACAAGCCCACCGGCCTCGTGACGACGGAGCGGGACGAGAAGGGCCGGCCGACCGTGTTCCAGAACCTGCCGGAGGATCTGCCGCGGGTGATGAGCGTCGGGCGCCTCGACCTCAATTCCGAGGGCCTGCTGCTGCTGACCAACGATGGCGAGATCAAGCGGCGGCTGGAACTGCCGGCGACCGGGTGGAGCCGCAAGTACCGGGTTCGCATCCACGGCACACCCAGCGACGCCACGTTCGAACCGCTGCGAAAGGGCGTGACGGTGGAGGGAGAGCGATTCCGGCCGATGACGGTGACGCTGGACCGGCAGCAGGGCGCCAATGCGTGGGCGACGATCTCGCTGCGCGAAGGGCGCAACCGCGAGATCCGTCGCGCGATGGAGGCGATCGGATTGTCGGTCACGCGGCTGATCCGGGTCGGCTACGGCCCGTTTCGCCTCGGCGAGCTGAAGCCGGGAGAGGTGAGCGAGGTGAAGCCGCGCGTCGTGCGCGACCAGCTCGGCCTCTCGGAGCTGCCGCTGCCCAAGTCGCGAAAGCGCTGAGCTCACGGGTGTGGCATTGATGTATCGGCGCAGGCTTCTCACCTATGGTGCGAAGAACAGCCAGGAAGGACCGGGAAGATGCAGCGACTGATCCTTGCCGCATTGTTTCTGGGCGCGATCGCTGCCGTGATTGCGGTCCTGGTGCTGGGCTGGCGCGCGACGGCGCGCGACGGCGGGATCGTCCCGCGCGAATCGGAGGGTGGCAGCGTGCAGAAAGTGGCCTTCGCGGCATTGTTCCTGCTGATCGCCGGCGTCTCGACGGGCATTCTGGGAGGCTTGTAGGTGGCGCGACCGAACGGCGGACGGTCTGCACGCGGCCAAGGCCCGACGGCGGCCGGAGCGGATGGTGCTGCGGCGCAACCTGCTGTGGGTCGCGCCGCTGCCGCTGCTGTTGACGGCGTTCGGCGGCGGCGCGCTGACGATGCTGGCGGATCTCGCCGCGCTGGGCCTGCTGCTGGGCGCGAACTGGCTTCTCGGCGAGGGGCTGAGGGCCGAGGCGATCTACGACGAGAGGACGGTCGCGCGGCGACCGGCGATCCCGCGCAAGCTCTTCGCTTCGGCCGCTACAGGCCTTGGCGTCGCGGCGGCGGCATGGGTTCCGGATGGCGGCATCCTCGCGCCGCTGATCTTCGGGTCGGTGGCTGCTGGACTGCATGTCGCCGCGTTCGGTGCCGATCCGCTGCGCGACAAGATCGCGAGGGATGGCAGAGGGGATGCGCGGGTCGTGCGCGCCGTCGACGAGGCCGAGGCGCTTTTGGCCGAGTTGCGGCACCTGATCCTGCAGTCTCGCGACTGAGGACCTGATCGCGCGGGTGGAGCGGTTTCGCGACACGGCGCGCTCGCTCTTCCGCGAAGTCGAGGCCGATCCCAGAGACCTCAGCGGCGTACGGCGCTACCTGAGCGTGTACTTGGTGGGCGCGCGCGACGCGACGGCGCGGTTCGTCGAACTGTGGCGCCGGGGCCACGATTTCGAAGCGCGTTCCGACTACATTGCGTTGCTGCAAGATCTGGATCAGACGTTCGCCGCGCGGACTCACCAGCTCATTGCAGACGCCCGGACGGACCTCGATGTCGAGATTGGTGTTCTCCGGGATCGCCTGGAGCGGGAGGGCGTGAAAGCCGACTGAACTCTGAAGGAGCCTCAGGATGTCGGACAGAGACGACGACATCACAGCCGAGCTCAAGAAGCTGACGGAGCGGGACACGGTCGCGCCCGCGCCGGACCTGCCAAAGCTGGACCAGGCGCCGGAAGCCACGAGGGCTGAGATCGAGAAGCGGATCGCCGAACTCGACGTCGGCGATGCCGGCTCGATCGTGTCGTTCGGCTCCGGTGCGCAGGCCGAGCTGCAGAAGATCAGCCAGTCGATGCTGGCGGACGTGCGCAGCAAGGATATCGGCCCTGCCGGCGACAGCCTGCGCGAGATCGTGGCGACGCTGCGCGGCTTCTCGACCGCGGAACTCGACCCCGAGCGCGGACGCTCCTGGTGGGAGAAGCTCATCGGGCGGGCGCGGCCGATGGCGAAGTTCCTTGCGCGCTACGAGGAGGTGCAGACCCAGATCGACCGGATCACGGGGACGCTGCTGTCGCACGAGCACCAGCTGCTGAAGGACATCCGATCGCTCGACCTGCTCTACGACAAGACGCTCGCCTTCTACGACGAACTCGCGCTCTACATCGCCGCGGGCGAGGAGAAGCTGCGCCGGCTCGACGAGACGGAGATCCCGCAGAAGGCGCGGCAGGCCGAGGGAACGGACGAGGTGATCGACGCGCAGGAGCTTCGCGACCTGCGCGCGGCGCGCGACGATCTGGAGCGGCGGGTCCATGACCTGAAGCTGACGCGGCAGGTGACGATGCAGTCACTGCCCTCGATCCGGCTGGTGCAGGAGAACGACAAGGCGCTGGTGACGAAGATCAACTCCACCCTCGTCAACACCGTGCCGCTCTGGGAGACGCAGCTGGCACAGGCGGTGACAATTCGCCGGTCGAAGGATGCGGCCGGGGCCGTCAAGGAGGCCAACGACCTCACAAACGACCTTCTTCGCAGCAACGCGGAGACCCTGCGCAAGGCCAACCGCGAGATTCGGACGGAGATCGAGCGCGGCGTGTTCGACATCTCGGCCGTTCGCGCCGCGAACGACAACCTGATCGGCACCATCGAGGAGACGCTGGCCATCGCCGACGAGGCCAAGGCGCGTCGCGCGGCCGCCGAGGGAGAGCTGCGGCAGATGGAGGGCGAGTTGCGCGGAGCGCTGGCCGCCGCGCGGTCGAGCAGGCCGGGGGGCTGAGGCGTGCCATGCGTCGCTTCGCGCTGATCCTGCCGCTCCTCGCCGCCGCCTGCGAGACCCCGACGCTGGTGGAGACTGCCGTGGCGCCGCCCGCGAAGCCGGAGAAGGCCGCCCGTGCCGCCGCGCCGGAGGACTTGTCGGCAGAGCTGGAGGCCTACTACGCGCGGGTGGAGGACGGGCTCGTCTCGCGCGGGCTGCTCAGGACCGACGGCGGCGGCCCGGACACGCCCTTTTCGGCCGATGATCTCGTGCGCAACTTCGAGCGGATCGCGCTGTTCGAGGAATACGCCACGGTGGGCGGCAGGATCGTCGCCGCACAGACCGAGAGCCAAATCCACAAGTGGATGTCGCCGGTGAGGCTCGAGCTGAGCATCGGCCCCGATGTGCCGGAGGAGAAGGCGCGGCGCGACCGCGAGGAGGTCGGGCGCTACGCGGCGCGACTCGCGCGGGTGTCGGGCCATCCCGTCGGCATGGTCGCAAGCGGCGGCAACTTTCACGTGCTGATCCTGACGGAGGCGGAGCGGCGCGCCTTCGGACCCCGCCTGAGGGAGCTGATCCCCGGCATCAGCATGGCGGCGGTCGAGACGGTGACGAACATGTCGCGGCAGAACTACTGCCTGGTCTTCGCGCTCGACCGGGGCGGGAGCGGCGTCTACAGCCAGGCGGTCGCCGTGATCCGCGCCGAACATCCGGACCTTCTGCGCCTGTCGTGCCTGCAGGAGGAGATCGCCCAAGGGCTCGGCCTGTCGAACGACAGCCCGATGGCGCGGCCGTCGGTCTTCAACGACGACGAGGAGTTCGGCCTTCTGACGACGCATGACGAGTACCTGCTGCGCATTCTTTACGACCCTCGGATCGAGCCGGGGATGAACGCCGACGAGGCGGTACCGATCGCGCGCACGATCGCACGCGAATTGTTGCCGGGGAGCTAGCCGCCTCCAATGCACCTTTTTTCGACCGCGTGCCTTGAACCTCCCGTCTTTGCCGAACTGGGCACGGCTGCTACCCACGGCGATTCTTCTGCTCGGCCGTAAGGGCTGTCGCGCTGAGGCATTAATGCGACGGCGGCGGATCTAAACGGCCGGACCGTTCCGCGACGTCCGCCGGAAGGGATGCGCGCAAGCGGCTGGGCCAAGTGCCTTGATATTCGGGGCCGGTACGTCGACGCTGATCCCGACGGGAACGGCGAGAGTTGGGGAGCGCGATGATACTCTGCTGCGGCGAGGCCTTGATCGACATGCTGCCGCGGCAGACGCGCGACGGCGCGGCCGCATTCGCGCCGCATCCTGGCGGAGCGGTCTTCAACACCGCGATCGCGCTCGGCCGGCTGGAGATCCCCACCGGGTTCTTCTCGGGCCTCTCGACGGACATGTTCGGCACGATGCTGGTCTCCGCGCTGGAGGAGAGCGGGGTGGACACCTCTCGTGCGGTGCGCAGTGCGCGGCCGACGACGCTCGCCTTCGTCGAACTCGTCGACGGTCAGGCGAAGTACGCCTTCTACGACGAGAATACGGCCGGCCGGATGCTGGGCTCCGGCAATCTTCCAGACCTCGGCGAAGGCGTGGACGCGCTGTTCTTCGGCGGCATCAGCCTGGTGGTGGAGCCCTGCGGGAGCGCCTACGAGTCGCTGATGACCAGCGCCACGTCCGCCCGCGTCACGATGCTCGACCCGAACATCCGGCCCGGCTTCATCACCGACGAGGCCTCCTACCGCGCGCGGATCGGGCGGATGATGGCGCTCGCCGACATCGTCAAGCTGTCGGACGAGGATCTGCATTGGCTGGAAGGGCCGGGAGACACCGCGGCCTTGGCGGCGGACATCCTGGCACGCGGTCCGAAGGTCGTCTGCGTCACGGCCGGAGCGCGCGGCGCCACCGGCTACACGGCACGCGGCGCCGTAAGCGCCGAGGCGCCGCGCGTGACGGTGGCCGATACCGTGGGCGCGGGCGACACGTTCAACGCAGGCCTGCTGGCGGGGCTGCACCGCAGCAACTCCCTCACGAGCGACGCGCTGGCGGCGCTGGGGGACGACGATCTGCGGCGGGCGCTGGAGCTTGGCGTGCGCGCAGCGGCGGTCACGGTCTCGCGCGAGGGCGCCAATCCGCCGCGCGCCAGCGAGCTCTGATCCGCGCATGCGGGCGCTCGTCCAGCGCGTCAGCGAGGCGCAGGTGCGCGTCGAAGGTGCGGTCGTGGGCGAGATCGGGCCCGGCCTGCTGATCCTCGTCTGCGCAATGGGCGGCGACGACGAGGCGGCGGCCGACAAGCTCGCCCGACGGGCAGCGCGCCTCCGCATCTTTCGAGACGATGCGGGGCGGATGAACCGGTCGCTCCTGGACTGCGGTGGCGCCGCGCTGGTGGTCAGCCAGTTCACGCTGGCCGCCGACACCTCCAGCGGAAACCGGCCCGGCTTCTCCGCAGCGGCGCCGCCGGAGCTGGGCGAGGCGCTTTATCTCCGCTTTGCCGAGGCGCTGTCGCGGGAGGGCGTGCCCGTCGCCACCGGGCGCTTCGGCGCCGACATGAAGGTTGCGCTCGTCAACGACGGCCCCGTCACCATCTGGCTCGAATCCTGACGTCACCCGCGACGGGAACGGCGAGCGCCGTCCCGTGTTGATCCGCGGCCAAGGACCGGAGGCTGCCATCTCAGACGACGACAATCACCAGGTCGAGGACATCCTCGACGCTCTGCGGCAGCGCGGCCGACAGGCAGGAGTCGGTCGCCGTCGGAGACATCCTCGAAGCGCTGGGCGAGCGTGGCTACGGCCCGCTGCTGTTCGTCCCGGCGCTGATCGAGATATCTCCGATCGGCGGCATTCCGGGCATCCCGACGTTCCTCGCCCTGATCATAGGCATCTTCTCGGCGCAGATCGTGCTGGGCCACGACCACATGTGGTTGCCCGGCTTCATCGAGCGGCGCACCGTGTCGGGCGAGCGCCTGCAGGGCGCGGTGGAGAAGGTCAGACCGGTCGGCGCCTGGCTCGACCGCTGGTTCCACGGAAGGCTGGAGCGCGCTGACCGGCGCACCGGCGCGGCGGGTGGGCGCGGCGGCCTGCCTGCTGTTGTGCCTGACGGTCCCGCCGCTGGAGCTCTTTCCCTTTGCCAGCACCGCGCCGATGGCCGCGATCGCGCTCTTCGGGTTGGCGATGACGTTGCGGGACGGCCTGGTGATGGCGCTCGCGTTCCTCGCATCTGGTGCCGCGATTGGCGTCGGCGCGTGGCTCGCGCTGACCGGATAGGTCAGTCGGGCAGCGTCGCCACGTCGAGCAGGGCAAGCCGGCCGCCGTCGACGATGGCCAGCGCCTCTTCGATCGCCCCCTGCAGCTCGGCGGGGTCTGTGACGCGGCGCGCCCAGGCTCGGCTGGCCTCGGCCGTGCGGCGGAAGTCCGGCGACGGCTTGAGCGAGGTCAGCGGCATCCGGTTCGCCCGCGCGGCCTGGCCGCCCGGATAGAGGCCCGATACGGACTTTCGCACGGCGCCCCACTCCTCGTTGTTGACGACAATGACGAGGATCGGCAGGTCGAGCGCCTCGGCCACCTGATGGCAGGCGGTCGGGTTCGCGAACATGTAGGAGCCGTCTCCGACCGTCGCGACGATGGTTCGCTGCCGGTCCGCGAGGCGGGCACCCAGCGCCGCCGGAAAGCCCCAGCCAAGGCCGCCGGAATGCGGCCCGTCGAACCACGACAGGTGCTCCCGCCGTTCCAGCGGTCCGAGCACGGTGCCGAGTTCGTTGAAGACCGTGGACGACCGTCCCTCCAGCGCCTGCGAGAGGCAGCGTGACACCCAGGCGCGGCTGATCCCCTGCTCGGTGCCGGCCTCCGCGGCCGCACGCGACGTGGTCCCGATCGTCTTGCGAGGCCTTCACGAGCCGCGCGTTCCGAGCGGCGATCCCTGGCGCATCCGATGGAAGCGCCGACATCGCCCCGAACAGCGCCGGCAGCGCGAGGTCGACATCGCCGGCAAGCGTGAGGTCGGAGCGGAAGCCGCGGGCCGGGAACCTCTGGAAGAGCGGGTCCGGCCCGATCTGGATGACGCGGGCGTCGGGGTTCGGCGGATGCATGTCCGGCCACCAGGGCGCCAGGCTGTCGATGGCCACGACGACGTCGGCCTCGGCGAGCCACGGGCCGGGATCGGCGCCGACGTGACACGGGTGATCGGTCGGCAAGGCCAGCCGCTGCGTCCAATAGGACGACAGCGCGATCGCGCGATCCTGCAGCCAGGTGGCGAACGCCTCGAAGGTTTCCGGCGAGCCCACACCGCGCTGCGCGATCACGAGCGGCCGCTCGGCGCCGGCGATCCAATCCGCCGCCTGCGCAATGGCCGCCGGGTCCGGCGCGATGCGTGACGGAGCGAGTGTCGGCGCCGCCGCGCAGACGTCCGCGCTGACCTGCTCGCACAGCACTTCGCGCGGGAGCGACACGTAGACCGGGCCGGAGGGGGACGACAGCGCCATGGCGTAGGCGCGGTCGAGGATCGGCGCCACCTGCTCGGGAAAGCGCAGCTCGGTGTCCCACTTGCAGGATTCGCGGACCAGGGCGGTCTGGTCGCGCATCTCCTGCCCCCAGCCGATCGGCACCGTCCGGGCACCGAAACGGCCGCCTTCGGTCACCGGCGTGCGGCCCGACATCAGCAGGATCGGGACCTGGTCGCAGGCGGCGTTGATCGCGCCGATGGCGCCATTGGCGAGCCCGACATTGGTGTGCAGCATCACCGCTTGCGGACGGCCGGTCATCAGCCAGTAGCCGTGCGCCATGCCCATCGCGACGTGCTCGTGCGGAATGACCAGAGCCTGCGGCAGCGTGGCGCCGGTCTTCGCAGCCGCGGCCAGCCCCTCGATGATCGGCGGAAAATCGGTGCCGGAGTTGGCGAAGACGAATTCGACGCCAAGCGCGCCAAGGCGCGGGAAGATCGCCCCGCCCGCCGTCATTTGTTGGCCTGCCGCATCGTCCATATGCTCCTCCCTGGCGAGGTGATGACGACCGTAGCGCCGCATGGTCCACTGGCCCACCCGTCACGCCACGCGCCGGCGGTCCGGATGGACCGGTGGCCTTGACGGCGATAGCATCGGACGTGCACGAGACGAAGGGAGAGAACGCCCTTGCCGACCATCGGCGGATCGACCGCGTGGAGAGAGCGCTATCAGGGCGGATCGCCGGAGGTTGAGCGCCGTGCCTTCGAGGCGATGGCCGGCATCGTCCTCGACGCTCAGGTCGCGGCACGGAAGGCGGCAGGCACATCGGCCGTCGAGCGGGCCTGCTACGCCGCGACGATCGCCGCGACGTCGGGCGCGCGCCTCGTCTTCGCCGACGATCTGCCCGACGCGCTCCGCGTGGACTTCGCGCAGCCCGGCGCGGCGTATCCTGCGGCCGTCCGGTTCTCCGGCTCCGGTATCGCCGCCCGCGGCGCCGACCTTCGCGGACTGGCGGTGGCCGTCGAGGGACCATGCGGACGACGCCACGACCTCGTCGCCGCGAACTGGCCGGTGTCGCACGCGCGCGATGCCCGGCAGTACGTTGCCTGCCTGCGTGCGGACGCGGGCTCGGCCCTCGGTCGCCCGGCCCGGCTAGCGGCGCTGGCGGCAGCCGTCGGGCCGGGCGAGGCGCTGCGGATGCTGCGCGTCATCCACGCGTCGCGGCGGACCTGCGCCAGCGTCGCGCTCGAGACGTACTGGGCCTGCGGGGCCACTCGCTGGGGCGATCTTGCCGTGCGCTACAGTTTTTCACCCGCGCGGGATACGGCACGATCGCGTCCCGCCGGCGCTTCGTCCTTGTCGAACGAGATCGAACAGCGCCTGCGCGAAGGCGACGTGAGGTTTGATCTCTACCTGCAGGGTTTCGTTGATGAGCGGACGACGCCCATCGAGGACGCGTCGGTCGAGTGGCATCCGTCGGCCAGCCCTCAGGTGCGCGTGGCGACGCTGATCGTCCCCCGCCGCGATCTCGCCTCGACGGAGGCGCTCGCAGACCGCCGAATGGTCGAGGGAATGGGCTTCAACCCCTGGAACACGACAGAAGCGTTTCGGCCGCTCGGCAACATCAACCGGGCGCGAAAGGTGATCTACGACGCTTCGCGCGCGCATCGCGGCGGTACGCGCTGGCACGCCGAGCCGCTGCCGTGGCGCAACCGGATCATTGGCGGCGGGGTGCGATGGTCTCTGAGGCAGGCCAACCGCCGCGTGCCGTGGCACCGCATGCCGCTGCGTCTCGGTCTGCTGAACCTCGACGCGCTGCGCCACGATCTGCGGGCGTGGAACCTCGTCGACGCCGAACAGCGGGAGGCGCCGCCGGCGGTGCGCGCCGCACCAGCCGAACCGACGGCAGACGAAAGGATCTATCGAAGCCACGACGGGCGGGGGAACGACCTCTCTGATCCCGCGATGGGCGCTGTCGGCGCCACGTTCGGCCGCAACATGCCGCGCGACCACGCGGCGGCCGATGCGCCGAATGCGGTGCTGGTGGCGCGGGAGCTCCTCGACCGCAAGACGTTCATCCCGGCGCGCACGCTGAACGTGCTGGCTGCGGCGTGGATCCAGTTCCAGGTGCACGACTGGGTGGCTCATGCCCGAAAGGCGCCGGGCGAGGACGATGTCGTCGTGCCGATCCCGAACGGATACCCCGACTGGATCAGCAGGCCTGGAGGCCCCGCCGCGCGGGAGATGCGGATCTCGGGGAACGTGCCGCACCCGGCGGCGCCGGAACCGTGGGTCTTCGCCAACGCGACCTCGCACTGGTGGGACGGATCGGAGGTCTACGGCGCTGACGATGCGCGCGCGATGCAGCTGCGCGAAGGCGACAAGCTGCGACTGACCGAGGATGGTTACCTGCCGACCGACCTGTTCGGCCTGGAGCTCACCGGCTTCAACGAAAGCTGGTGGATGGGCCTCTCGGCGATGCACACGCTTTTCGCCCGCGAACACAACGTCATCGTCGACGAGCTGCGGCGGGCCTATCCCGGCTGGAGCGACATGCGGCGCTATGAGACGGCCCGCCTGATCGTCTCGGCCCTGATCGCCAAGATACACACGCTGGAATGGACGCCGGCCATCCTGGGAACAGAGGCCCTGGACACGGCGATGCGCGTCAACTGGTCGGGCCCGCCATCCGGCGACTGGCTGACGCGGCTGGGCCTGTGGCTGACCGACATCCGGGCGCTGAGGGGCATTCCCCAGAGCTTTCCGGACCATCACGGCGTGCCCTACTCGCTGACCGAGGAGTTCGCGACGGTCTACCGGCTGCATCCGCTGATCCCGGACGATTACATCTTTCGCGACCACGCCACCGGCTCCGAGCGCGAAAGGTGCGGGTTCCTCGACATTCAGGGCGATCGGGCGGACGACTGGATGCGCCGCATCGGCCTGACTGACGCACTCCATTCCTTTGGCGTCGCCCATCCCGGTGCCATCGCGCTGCACAATTTTCCGCGATCACTTCAGCGGTTCGAGCGCGACGGTGAGATTGTCGACCTGTCGGTCCTGGACATCGTTCGGACCCGCCACCGCCGGGTCCCCCGCTACTGCGCCTTTCGCCGCGCGCTCAGGATGCCCGAGTTGCGGGGCTGGGACGAGCTGACGCCCAGCGCCGAGTCGAACCGACTGTGCCGCGAGATCTACGGCCGCATCGAGGCCGTCGACACCGTCGTCGGCCTGCTCGGCGAGCGACCGCCCGACGGCTTCGGCTTTTCCGACACCGCCTTCCGCATCTTCGTACTGATGGCCTCGCGGCGGTTGCAGTCCGACCGGTTTCTGACGGTGGACTTCCGATCGGAAATCTACTCGCCTCTCGGGATGGACTGGATCGAGCGGAACTCCATGAAGAGCGTCATCCTGCGCCATTGTCCCGACCTGGCGGCGTCCCTGCCCCGTGACGCCACGGCCTTTGCGCCGTGGACCCTGGCGCAGGGCGCGACCGCAGCGCGCGGGAGCGCGCCGTCCTTCTAGCAGGCGTACGGACTTGCCTCCGCCGTGCGAGCATGGTCCCTCGGAGGACCAGCAACACGGAAGATTCATGGCAGATCGACTGGCCGAGCTGAAGGAGCTCTACGAGGGGCAGAGCGCGCGCGCGTACCGTTTCCGCTACACCATTCTCGCCTTCGACCTCATCACCATCGTCTTCGTCGTTGCGACTTCGTTCAGCAACCGCGGCGCGGTGGTGCGGGTACTCGACGTCATCATCGGCGTGGTCATCCTTCTGGATTTCATCGCGCGCGTGGCGATCCAGGACCGCAAGATACGCTACTTGGCGCATCCGGTGACCTTGGCGGACATCGGTGCCATCGTTTCTTTCCTCGCTCCCGTCGCAGGCGAGGGCTTTGGCTTTCTCCGGGTCCTTCGCACGCTCAGGCTGCTGCACACCTACCAACTGCTGGGGCGTCTTCGGCAGGACTTTCCCTTCTTTCGCCGGCATGAGGAGGTCGTCCTCGCGGCGATCAATCTCGTCGTCTTCCTGTTCGTGATGACGGGTCTCATCTATGCGACCCAGCACTTGCGCAACCCGCAGATCGGGAACTACGCGGACGCGCTCTACTTCACCGTCACCGCGCTCACCACGACCGGCTTCGGTGACATCACCCTTGAGGGAACGTCGGGGCGGATGCTCTCGGTTGCGGTGATGATCATCGGTGTCACCCTGTTCCTGCGCCTGGCGCAAGTTCTCTTTCGACCGGCGAAGGTGCGTTTTCCCTGCCCCGAATGCGGTCTCATCCTGCACGACTCGGATGCGGTGCACTGCAAGCATTGTGGAACGACGCTGAGGATCGAGACGGAAGGCGCCCTCTAGGCCGCCTCCTCGGCGCGCTGGGCGGTGTCGCGCTGCGTCGGCGTCATCTCTGCGGTCCTCTGCGTCATCGGCAGGGTGATCGTGAACCGGCTGCCGTGTCCGCTGCGGCTTCCGATGTCGATGTAGCCACCCATAAGGCGGCACAGCCGTGCGGCTATCGTCAGGCTCAGCCCGGTGCCACCGTATTGCCCGCCGGGGGTCATGCGGGACAGCGCGAGCGTGTCCGTGATCGTGGGGATCAGGTCCGGCGGTATGCCGGGGCCGGTATCCTCGATCGAGACAGTGAAGAAGTCGCGCCCACCCTGAACGAAGCTGCGACTGCTCACGGTGATCGTGCCGTCCTCGGTATGCTGCGCCGCGTTCTGAAGGATCGCCTCGATCATCTTTTTCAGCTGCATTCGGTCGACGTCCGCCTCGGCCGGGGCCGCGTCGAGGATGACGCGCAGCTTGTTGCCGCCCGCCTCGATCGACGGGCGCCTGGCTTCGACGAGTTCCGCGACGAGAGGGCGGATGTCGCAGGACGTGACATGCAATTCCATGCGGCCAGCCTCGATCTTCGACAGATCGAGTATGAGGTTGATCAGTCGAACGAGGTAGTCCCCGGCATCGAGGATCTGTCCGACATCGTTCGCCAGCCCCTCGTCACCTGTATCCTCGGCCTCTTCCTTCAGAAGCTGGGCATAGCCGATGATCGCATTGAGCGGCGTTCGCAGCTCATGGCTCATCCGGGCGAGGAACTCGGACTTGGATGCGCTGGCGCGGTTCGCCGCGGCCACTGCCTTCCGGAGCTCGATTGCCAATCTCCTCCTTCTCTGCACCTCGTTCTCGAGATCGACGCCTGCATCGAAGATGCGCGCGTAGTAGATCGACATGGCTGCAACATAGCAGAGCGTTCCGACGGTCGAGACGAGCCCGACGCCCGTCCGCGCACCTTCCGGCACGTCGTTCTGCCCCGGCGAGAACCAGGTGTCGCCGATCAGAAAAACCGCGAAGGACGCTGCTGACGATGCCAGCAGGACCGGGCGCATCTTCTCGTTGCCGCCGATGTAAAACACCGAGAGGATCGGGATGATCAGGACCCAGATGATGAGCGGCGAACCGACGCCGCCGTAGTTGTAGCAGGTCCAGAGGATGGTGAAGTGCAGGTTGACCAGCGACAGCACCACGAGGAAGTTGTACGGCACCCCGGCGCGAAGAAGCAGCGGCAGGGTCCAGAAACCGTAGAGGCTGATCGCCGTGAGGATGAGGTCTTGGCCCGGGGACGGGTCGAAGATGATGAGTGCGAGAAGCGCAGGCGTGCTGAGGATCGGGCCAAAGATGTGGCTGCCAAGAAACATCCGCGCTTGCTTCGCGGCCTCCCTGTCCGCACGCAGTCCGTGCGGCAGGAAGTACGCGACGAGCTGCGCATAGAACCGACTTATGTAGCGAGCGACCAAGGCGATACCTGTCCGTTCCGCGTCCTGCTCCGCAGCGGAGTTGTGCCGCCCTCTACACGACCCCAAGTTGATGAAAGGCTACGCCGAGCCATCGAAGGCGCCTCTTTGTATATGAGTTTTTCCGTGGTTTAGCATCATATTATGAAAAAAGCCCTCTCGCGCAAACACGAGCATAAGTTGAATGAACCGAGGATACGTGGATAGTGCGCGGGGAGCATCCTTTTCGAAAGGGGGTTGAGGTGAACAAAGGACCAATGCTGCGCGCGCATGCGCGTTCCGGTTGTGCCGCCGCTGTCGCTTGGGCGCTGCTCGTCGGCGCCAATTCCGCAACGGCACAGACTCTGGACCTGGCGCCGCCGGCCGACTGGAGTGGACCCTATGCCACGTTCACGTTCGGCGCAGTTCAGTCCGACGGGGAGGCGGACCTTGAGGACGTCGACGGCGTACTGCTGCCGCCCGACGTGGAACTCGGTGTACTTCCCCGCTCGATAGATGGCCACGAAACGTCCGGCGCGATCGGTTTCGCGCTCGGCACGAACTTCCAGCGCGGAAATATCGTGAACGGCATCGAGGCCGGGATCAACTTCCTCAACCTCGACGTCAACTTCAACGTCAGCAACGACGGCCCCTTTCCTCCGACCGGGCCGGCGTTCGCCACGGTCGAGACGCAGACGTCCTACCGGACCGAGATCGAGAATCTGGCGGCCTTGCGCTGGCGCGGTGGCGTCGCATCGGGACCGAACCTTCTTTACGTGTCTGCAGGTGTTGCAGGCGGGCAAGTTCGCAACGAGTACGGATTCGGCGTCCCTAATCTTCCAGCACCTCTGCCGCGCCCATATTCGGCGCCGACTGCGAGCGAGGATGGTTGGCGATGGGGCTACATCGTTGGCGTAGGCTTCGAGCGGCGCGTCTCCGAGACCATCAGCGTTCGCGCAGAGATCGCCCACTTTGACCTGGCCGACACGACCATCACGGGCAGGGACAGCTTTACTCCGGGATTTACGCAAGAAAGCATCGAGTACGAGTTCGCGAACCGCGGGACGATGGCGACGATCGGAATCTCCTTCTCGTTCTGACGCTGGGTCGCCCTGTTGGGTCCGCAAACTTTGAGCTATTCGGCGTCGCCGCGCCGGACATGATTCATATGCTGGAAGGTTTTCTTGTCGAATAAGAGCGAGAGTTCAAAAGTAACCGAGGTTGGATCATGAACACGACCAAGGACGCAACTGTGCCCGAGGCCGCGCTTCGTGGCAGCCTTCGTGATTACGGGTTCGTGTCGGGAAGAGACCTGATCGGGCGCTGCGACGGCTTCTTCGAGTGGCAGGACGTGCGTCGTCAGAGCGGCACCTGGCCCTTTGCCCGGGCGACCGAGGCCGGCCCGCACGCCTCCTGCGCCGTTCGCGACGATCGCGGCATCGTCACGCAAGGCGTCAACTTTGCGTCGCAGGACTATCTGGCGCTTGCCTCTCATCCCGATATCGTCGCCGCGGCGAAAGACGCCATCGACGCCATGGGCGTGCACTCTGCGGGATCCTCGGCTCTCGTGGGCAATACGGCGATGTCTTTCGAGCTCGAGAGGCGCCTGGCCGCGTTCCTCCAGATGGAGGATGCGATCCTGTTCCCCACCGGCTGGGCGGCAGGGTACGGGGTTATCAAAGCGCTGGTCCGCTCCAGGGACTACGTCGTGATGGACCTACTGGCTCATTCGTGCCTCCAGATGGGGGCCCACGCCTCGACCTCGAACGTGCTAGTCTATCGCCACCTGAACATCGACGACTGCAGGGCCAAGCTGGCAGCGGCGCGGCAGGCCTCGCCCGATGGCGGCATCCTTCTCGTCACCGAGGCGCTGTTCTCGATGGACAGCGACACCCCGGACCTGCCCGCGATGCAGCAACTTGCGCGGGAGTTCGACGCGACGCTGCTTGTCGACGTGGCGCATGACTTCGGCAACCTCGGCCCCGGCGGAACGGGGAAGCTGGGCGAAGCCGACATGCTGGGCGACGTCGATCTCGTGATCGGCGCCTTCTCGAAGACGTTCGCGTCTAACGGCGGTTTCGTCGCGACCGGCAGTCGGGCCGCAAAGGAATACCTGCGGTACTACAGCCATACATGCACGTTCTCGAATGGTCTGTCGCCAGTACAGGTCGCAGTCGTCGGACGCGCGCTCGACATCATCCAGTCGTCCGAGGGCCAGCGGCTGCGGGATCGCCTGATGACCAACGTGCTGCATCTGCGGGATCGGCTCGGAGCACGAGGCCTCGAAACATACGGAGATCCATCGGCCATCGTGGCGACGAAAACCGGCAGCGAAGCACGCGCACGTCTCATGGCGCGCGAGCTGCCGGAGCTTGGCCTGCTCGCCAACCTCGTCGAGTTTCCCGCCGTGCCGCGAAACCAAGCGCGCTTTCGGCTTCAAGTGATGGCAAGCCACACGGATGCCGAGATCGAGACGGCGGCAGAGTGCATGTACCGCGCGATGTTCGCGGCAGACGTGACGCTTGACGGACACCTTCACGGCGAAACGCAGCCGTATGCCCTGACCGGCTGAAAGTGTACAAACTTTCGGGAATGATACGATCCACACGGCACTACGAGGGCTCGAACGTGATCCCGGCGGTGATCGACTGGTTCATTCCCGAAGAGATCCGGCTCAACCGGACCGATTGGGCACTCGCTCGGACGTTCGTCTTTACGCACATCTTCGGGCCGCTGATCGCGCAGCCTCTCTGGATCTACCTCTATCTGATCTCCCCTGCGATCAGCCTGCCTCTCGTCATCATCGCGGTGTCGATCTGCGCATTCTGGCTGTTGCCGTTCCTGCTGCGCAGAACCGGCAACATGTGGCTCGCCTCGCTGATCTCGTTTCAGGGGCTGGCCATGACCTCGCTCAACGGCGCGTATCACTACGGCGGCTTCAATTCGCCCTTCCTGCCGTGGGTTGTGGTGACGCTGATGCTCGGGTTCTTCTACCTCTCGAAGAACCTGCGCCTCGTCCTCACGCTGTTCATCCTGGATGTCGCAATATTTACCGCCTTCGTCCTGTTCGAGCCCTCGCCCTACAACGTTCCCATAGAGGAGCTGCGCGTCCTTAGCTGGCTGTCGCTCGGCTCGGCGACGATCTACATGACATGGATGGCCCTCTACTATTCCGTCGTCGTGACGATGCGCGACGAGCTGGAGGTCGAAGCGCATCGCAGCCGCGCCGCTTCCGAAGAACTGGAGCGTGCAAGGGCTGTCGCGGAGGCGCAGATGACGGCCCGCATCGGCTTCTTCTCCAAGATGAGCCATGAGCTGCGGACGCCTCTCAACGCGATCATAGGGTACTCCGAGATCCTGATGGAAGAACTCGAGGGAGAGCCGGACAACGGGACCCGCACGAAGGACATCCGGGGCATCAATTCGGCCGGCAAGCACTTGCTTTCGCTCGTTGCCAACGTCCTCGACAGCGACAGCATCGAGGATGAGGACTTCGTGGTGAAGCCGGTCCAGTTCACTCTCGGAGACCTCTGCACCGAGGTCGTCGACACGGCGCGTCCGATGATCGAGAAGAACGGAAATGCGCTCACGGTCCACTGTCCGCAGGCGGACCGAACGCTCTTCACCGATGCCCAGAAGATCCGTCAGATCGCGATCAACCTGCTGGGAAACGCCGGCAAGTTCACCTCTGACGGATCAGTCCGCCTGGAGATGGTCATCGAGAGCGGCTCGCACGACGACTACCTGCGGATGTCCGTGACCGACACCGGCATTGGGATCGCCGAGGAGGCGCGCGGTCGACTCTTCAGTCAATATCAGCAAGCCGACGCATCGGTTCGTTCCAAATACGGCGGCACCGGGATTGGCCTCGCGCTGTCGCGGCAGCTCTGCATGCTTCTTGGAGGCCAGATCTCTTTCGCCAGCGAGGTCGACCGGGGATCGACCTTCACAGTCACGCTGCCAACTCACTTCTTGGCGGATGTCGAGAATTTACCGCGGCAGGAAACGGCCGCGGGTGAGAACACGACGGCGATAATCTCTGCTTAGCTTTTTCAGCGCAAGATATTGGCTGCAGGTAATACAGTACTCAATGTATAGTCGCGATCCGGACCCGCCGATCAGGGTCAGATCGGGAAGGGAACGCAGCTGTGAACACGGCCCACATTCTGGTTGTCGACGACGTCGCGGTGAACCGCGAGATACTGAAGCGTCGTCTGACGCGGCGCGGTTTCGAGATCACCGAGGCGAGTGGTGGGCGCGAGGCTCTTGAGATCATAGATCGGGAGATCGTCGACCTCGTGCTCTTGGACATCATGATGCCGGACGTCGATGGCCTCGACGTCGTGCGCACCGTGCGCAAGACGCGATCGACGACGGATCTGCCGATCATCATGGTGTCGGCGAAGAGCTTCAGCGAGGACGTGACGCAGTGCCTCGAGCTGGGTGCGAATGACTACGTGACCAAACCTGTCGACTTCGAGGCAACACTCGGCCTCATCCACCGCGAACTCGAGCGTAGGACGACGTAGTCACGGCCGTTTTCGCGCCAAACCAGCTTCGGCGGCTCGTAGACCAGAAGTGCACCACGGGCGCCCGAGGCCACCACTGAGTCGCCTCCATCATCGCTCGGCCGCGCCTTCGGACTGCTCCGCCGACCTCGCCCACAGGTTTATCGCCTCCTCGTCTGCATAGGTGTCGATCTCGACAAGTTCCTCGGCAGTGAAGTCGAGGTTGCCGACTGCGCCGGCGCAGTCCCCCACCTGCTCGGGCCGTGATGCACCGATCAGGGCGGTCGTGATGCCGCCGTCGCGCAGCACCCAGGCAATGGCCATCTGTGCCAGCGTCTGGCCACGACGCGCGGCGATCTCGTTCAAATTGCGAATGTTCTCGATCGCGCGCTCTGTCAGCATGCTCTGCCGCAGGGATTTGCCCTGTGCGGCGCGGCTGCCTTCGGGGATACCGCCGAGATACTTCGTGGTCAGCATCCCCTGGGCCAGCGGCGTGAAGGCGATCGAGCCAACGCCAAGCTCCGCGAGCGTGTCCTTTAGTCCGTCTCTCTCCACCCATCGGTTGAGCATGTTGTAGGACGGTTGGTGGATGAGGCAGGGCGTGCCGAACTCGTGGAGCATCCGCACCGCCTCTCGCGTACGGTCGGAATTGTAGCTCGAGATCCCGGCATAGAGCGCCCTGCCCGAGCGCACGATGTGGTCGAGAGCGCCCATCGTCTCCTCGAGCGGCGTGTCAGGGTCGAAGCGGTGCGAGTAGAAGATGTCGACATAGTCGAGGCCCATCCGCTTCAGCGACTGGTCGCACGAGGCGATCAGATACTTCCGGCTGCCCCATTCCCCGTACGGTCCGGGCCACATCAGGTAGCCGGCCTTGGACGAGATGATCAGCTCGTCACGATACCCGGCGAGATCGGTGCGCAGGATCTCTCCGAACGCCTCTTCGGCGCTGCCGGGCGGCGGCCCGTAGTTGTTCGCCAAGTCGAAGTGCGTGATCCCATGGTCGAACGCCGTGAGCACGATGTCGCGCTTGCGCTCATGGGGCGTGTCATGGCCGAAATTGTGCCAAAGGCCGAGCGAGACCGCGGGCAACCTCAGCCCCGACCTTCCGCAGCGGCGATAGACCATCCGCTCGTAGCGGTTTGCGTCAGGTGAATACGACATCGAAGTCCTCCTCATGCAGAAGGGCGGCGGCCTCCTCGGGTGAAAGCGCGAGCGGACGCTCGCAGGTGGTGGTGAGCTCGACGAAGCGGCCTTCCTCCCCCGAGCGCAGGATAGCGGTCATGACGTCGATCGCATGCAGCGAGAGGTCGAGCGAGCAGCGATGCGGTCGCCCGTCCCGGATGGCCTGGGCCATGTCGGCGAGGCCGGCGGTCCGATAGTTGGCCCGCGGGCCAGCGGACTTGTGCTGCTGGTTGATCCTGCCGAACGGGTGATCCCAAGGTCGCAGAGGCGTGATATTTCCATCCCGACCTGACCTCTCGACGACGCCGCCGAACCAGTTCGGGTCGGGCACGAACAGGGAGCCTTCGGTTCCGTAGAGCTCCATCGGTGCGTGACGGTGCGCCCAGACGTCCCAGCTGGTCGACAGCGTGACCGTGGCGCCGCTCGCGAACTCGATGAGGGCGTGGATGTTCGTCGGCGTCGCGACCTCGATCGTCTCGCCCCTCCGTGGTTCGGACAGGATCGTGCGGGTCGGCGTCGCCATCGACGTCAGCGCCGCAACGCGGCGCACCGGCCCCAGGAGCTGGACGAGGTTCGTCACGTAGTACGGCCCCACGTCCAGCATCGGGCCGGCCCCGGGCTGAAAGAAGAAATCCGGCGCTGGGTGCCAGTCCTCCATGCCGTGCGACATGACGTGCGCGGTGCCGGCCACGACGTCGCCGATCCCGCCGCCATCGATCTCGGCCCTCGCCTGCTGGTGCGCGCCGCCGAGAAACGTGTCCGGCGCCGAGCCGACGCGGAGCCTCCGTGCCTCGGCAAGGGCGCGCAGGCCCTCACCCTCCTCAAGCGTCAGCACGAGAGGCTTCTCGCTGTAGGCGTGCTTGCCTGCCTCGAGGATGGATCGCGTCACCGTGAAATGCGCCGCGGGAACCGTCAGGTTGACCACCAAGTCGACGTCGTCGGCGGCAAGCAGCGCCTCGATCGGCATCGCCCTGACGCCGTACTTCTCGGCCTGCGCCTGTGCCACGTCGGGCCTGATGTCGGCCACGGCGCGCACCTCGATTGTTCGGAACGCACGCGCGAGCTCGAGATAAGCTGTCGAAATGTGGCCGCAGCCGACAATGCCAACGCCAAGGGGCGCCATCACAACGATCGGCCGGTCTCCAGCGCTCGACGTGCGAAGCGAGCGTCGTCGCCGGGATCGTCGTGCTCCATCACGAAGTAGCGGCAGGCGGACGCCCGAAGCGCATTCGCGATCGCAGGCCAGTCCATGATGCCGTGGCCAGGATCGGCCCAACCGCCTTCGTCAGTCGCCTCTCCCTCCGGCGCGATGTCCTTGATGTGGGCAGCCACAATTCGGTCGCCGTACTTCTCGATCCAGCCGACCGGATCCTCGCCCGCCCTCTGGACCCAGGCCGCGTCGATCTCGAACATGAGGTCCTGCCCGCCGCTTAGGATCATGTCGATCGGAAGCTCGGCATCGTCCATGGGCTGAAACTCGAAGTCGTGGTTGTGATAGGCGAGGCCGATGCCTTCGCTCTGTATCTGCTTTCCGGTCAGCGCCAGACGGCGGCCGAAGGTCTGCCACCCCTCTGCGTCAGTCGGGCGCTGACCGACCGGAAGGAACGGCACAACAATCGTCTCGATCCCCAGCGACCTTGCCAGCGCCGCCGTCCCGAGCGGGTCGCCCTCGACCTTCTCGAGCGGCATGTGGGCAGTCGGCATTCGCAGACCCGCTGCCTCGAGCTGGTCTCTGAGCGCCGCGGGGTCCTCCTGCCCCTCGAAGAGCGCGCCGTACCCCTCGACCAACGTGTAGCCGAGGTCGGCCAGCATCGTCAGTGTTTCATCCAGCGGCTTCTTACGCGAGCTGTAGAGCTGGTAGGAGAGTTCAACCATCGTTCACCTGTCCTGATTGTAGGTTGCCCAGTGGAGGTCGCGGATCTCGACCGCCGGGGCAGCATGGTCCGTCCGAAGGTGCAGGCGCCGCGCAATGCCAGGCAGCAGCGTCACGCAGTTGTCCGAGAGCGCGCGGCCCGCCCCCTCGATCGTGACGAAGAGCGCCAGCGCCTCGGCGGTCAGGACGATGTCGTAGCCGCCCTCCGCAGGCGTGACTTCGGATCGGATGCCCGGGTGCTGCAGGTCGTATGCCTTGTAGGGACGCGGTGCGAAATGCTCCTCGCCCCCGCTGCCGCTCGATCCGCTCCAGCGATAGAACAGCATCTCCGCGTCACGCACGATCGACGCGGGTACGCGCACCAGTTCTATCGCGCGACCCGTCGGGACATGGCCATGCGACTTCGCGAGTCGACGTCGGCTGCCCGCGGGATCAACCGCAAAGACCTCGAGCACGGTCGGCTCGGGCTCGGTCCCGTCGTTGACCGACCGGAAGACAAACTCTTCACCGACCGGCGCGACCGTGACCCGCAGCGGCGCGTAGAAGCGCCGAGCGAGGTGGTGGAGGACCTTCCAGCCTCCGCCGTACTCCAACGAAGACCAGGAAGCGCAAGGCCAGGTATCGTTGAGCTGCCAGTAGAGCGTTCCCATGCAATGCGGCTTGAGGCTGCGCCAATGGTCGACGGCCGTCTGGATCGCCAGCGCCTGCTGCACCTGTGACAGATAGAGAAAGGACTCGAAGTTCGTCGGAAACCGGAAGTACCGAAACATCGTCTCGGCGATGCGCGCATTGCCACCGGCGTTCTTCTGGTGGCTCTCCAGAACTGGCGAGGCGATGTTCCAGTCTGAGGGTTCGGTGAAGCGACGCACGACGTCCATCGAGGGGTAGGACTGGAACCCGAACTCCGAGCAGAAGCGCGGGGAGATGTCGCGATAGTGCTGGAAATCCTCTCCCTCGTGCCAGACGGACCAGAAGTGCATGTCGCCGCGGCTATCGTCGTGCCAGGCATCGCCGAAGCGCATCGGCCCCTGCGACGGCGATGACGGCCACCAGTTCGCCTGTGGCAGGACGGACTTCAGCGCCTTCTCCACTGTTCGATTAAGACGATCGTAGGCGACGAGGTAACGGTCGCGATCCCGTCGGCTCTCCTCGTACCAGCTCAGCGCACCCGCGACCTCGTTGTCGCCGCACCAGAGCGCGATGCACGGGTGGTGATTCAGGCGCAGGACGTTCTCGTGCACCTCGGCCTCGACTTCGCCCAGGAACTCGGGCGTCGCGGGGTAGAGGTTGCAGGCGAACATGAAGTCCTGCCAGACCATCAGCCCAAGTTCGTCGCAGAGACCGTAGAACCAGTCAGGCTCGTACCGCCCGCCGCCCCAGACCCGGATCATGTTCATGTTCGCGGCAACAGCGGATCGAAGGAGGTCGGCGACGCTCTCCCGCGAGATGCGACCGGCGAGCGCGTCCGCCGGTATCCAGTTCGCACCGCGGCAGAAGACGTCGCGGCCGTTCACGCGGATGCTGAAGGCGCCGTCATCGCCGCCTGCGAGCAACTCCACCGTGCGGAGACCGATGCGCCGGGTTTCGACAGCACCGGCAAACGTCACCGTCAGGTCATGGAGCGTCTGCGCGCCCTCTCCCGCCGGCCACCACAGGTCCGCGTCGCCCAGATCCAGCTCGATCTCGACCCTGCCGTTCTCGACGGTGGCGCTCCCGCTAGACCCCGCGCAGTCCACGCTCACCGCCTCGCCGTCTCCACCTGCAGCAAGGACGGTCACCGTCAGCGTGCCGGCAGCATGGTCCTGCGCCACGACAACGCCTTCGATGCGCGGTGCGTTCTGCTCGACATGAAGACCGCCGGTGATGCCGAACGGTGCGAGCGCGATGTTCCAGTCCCAGCCGAAATCGCATTGCGGCTTGCGCAGCATGTTGCCGTTCGCGATCGGGCTGTTGAACGTGTTGTAGGGTATCGGAAAAGATTGCGCCGCCTGCGCCGCGTCGGCGGCTCGGGTGGCCGAGCGAAACACGATCTCGATCTCGTTCTCTCCCCGCCGCGCAACGCCCGAGAGGTCGACGCGCCAAGTGCGGAACGCGTTCGCGGCGCGAAGTACCTCAATGCCGTTGACACGGACCTCGGCGACGGTGTCGAGACCGTCGACCACCAGCGAACAGTCTGTCTCGTCGAGGGACACGGTGCGCCTGATGGTCCAGTCCCGGTCGGCGACCCAGCGGCAGGCCTGCTCGTTCCGGCCGTAATACGGCTCCGGCAGGATGCCGGCCTCGACGAGTGCGGAGAACCCGTCTCCAGGTATTACCATCGTGGCGTGATGGCTTCCGGTCTCGTCGCTCAAGGCCCATTCGCCGTCGAGCGCCAACCGTCCAACCTGCGCATTGTCCTTCACAGCCGCCCCCCAGCGTACCGGCACGATCGAGGCCTGCGCCTTCTCCGCACCCTTGTGCCCGCGTCGATCGGGAATCGGAAGCCCCGGTCGCGCAACAGAGGGCCGGCCACGACCACCGCCCGAAGACCGGTGTTCGATCCTCGGGCAAGTGCGCGGTGCCGTCCACGCCGGAGCGGCTCTGCCAGACTAGGGCAGACCGGGCAGGATCTTGTCGAGCGTGGCGGGATAGTCGCGCACGCGCACGCCAGTGGCGTTGTAGATCGCGTTCGTGACCGAGGCCGCAGCGCCGCAGATGCCGAGCTCGCCGATGCCCTTGACCTGCATCGGGTTCGCCCACGGGTCGCGTTCCTCCAGCAGCATCACCTCGATCTGCGGCACGTCGAGGCTCACCGGCAGGTGGTACTCCGCGAAGTCGTTGTTGACGATGTGGCCGAAGCGAGGATCGTGCATCAGCTCCTCCGTCAGCGCCATGCCGATGCCGAAGGTCATGCCGCCCAGGCACTGCGACCGCGCGGTCTTGGCGTTGAGGATCCGCCCCGCGGCGAAGCAGCCGAGCATGCGACGAACCCGAGTCTCGCCGGTGACGGAATTGACACCGACTTCTGCGAAGTAGGCGCCGAAGGTCGACTGACGGACCTTGGTGCCGGCATCGCCCGGTTCGACCTTGCCCTCGGCATCCAGCGACTCGCCGTTCAGCAGCTCTGCAATCGCGACGGTGCGGTTCGCGGCGATCGCCTGGCCGTCCTTGAGCGTCAGGTCGGCCTCGTCGCACTCCATGCGCCGCGCGAGCTCTCGCCTCAGCTCGGCGCAGGCGATGTAGACCGACGTGCCGCTGGAGCTTGCGCCGAACGACCCGCCCGAACCCGAGGCGGGCGGCAGATCCGTGTCGCCGAGGACGGTCATCACGTTCTCCATCGGCTGGCCAAGCATCTCGCCCGCGATCTGCGTCAGGATCGCGTACGTGCCGGTGCCGATGTCGGTCATGTCGGTCTCGACCCACACCTTGCCGTCCGGCGTGAGCCTGACGCGCGCCTCCGACTCCATCAGCATGTTGACGCGAACGGCGGTCGCCATTCCCATTCCGACCAGCCACTCGCCGTCGCGCACGGCGACGGTCTGCGGGTTCCGCTTGTCCCACCCGAACGCCTTCGCTCCGGTATCAAGTGCCTCGGCGAGCGTGTGGGAGGAGAACGGGATGTCCTTCGTCGGATCCATCTCAGGGATGTTGCGAAGGCGCAATTCGACTGGGTCGATCCCGACTGCCTCTGCCAGTTCGTCCATCGCGTTCTCGAGAACTGTGTGGCCGACCGCCTCGCCCGGCGCACGAACCGATCCCGCGCAGGTCCGGTTGAGCCGCGCCACGTCGATCCGCGTCAGCCGGTTGTCGCCGCGATAGACGAACGGTGTCGCCTGCGTTACTGGCTCCGAGAACACCTCCCCCGGAAGGTTCGAGACCAGCGCCTCGTGTCCGACACCGATGAGGCGCCCCTCCGCGTCGGCGGCAAGGCGGATGCGTTGCCGCGTCTCGGACCGGCGCATCGTTGCCTCGAACACCTGCTGGCGCGTCAGCGCGACAGAGACCGGCCGGCCGAGTTCCCGCGCCGCGATCGCGGCGGCGACCGCCTCAGGCGCAATCCCAAGCTTTGACCCGAAGCCCCCGCCGACATAGGGCGACAGCACGCGAACCTTCGCCGGATCGACGCCAACCGCATCGGCAAGCTCGTTCCGGTTGTACTTCAGCATCTGGTAGGAGCCGTGCAGGGTCAGTGCCTCTCCGTCCCACGAGGCGACGGCCGCATGCGGCTCCATCGCCGCGCTGTTGTGGCCGGGCGTGCGATAGATGACATCGACCGCATGCGCCGCCTCCTGCATCGCGTGATCGAGATCGCCCCGGCTGGTCGGCTCGCCCTCTTCCGCCGTTTCGGCCTCGGGGTCGGTAGCGATCGCGCCCGCCTCCTCCAGCGCCAGCCTCAGCGAGATCGCTCCGTCGCGCGCTGCCTCGAACGTCTCCGCCACGACGAGGGCGATGGGTTGGCCGAGATACTCCGTCTGCTCGACGCCTTGCACCGGCGCAGCATTCGCCATGCCCTGCGCCGGGTTCCGCAGCATCCGCGGATCGCTGATGACCCTCAGGACACCCTCGATCCGCTCCACCTCGGCGGTGTCGATCGCTGCAATCTTCACGCCCGCGCGCGGTGCGCGGACGAGGACGCCATGCACCATTCCGTCCAGGTGCCACTCGTGCGCGTAAGTCGCGCGCCCGGACACCTTCAATGGACCTTCCGGACGGTCGGCGGCCGTGCCGAGGACGCCTTGCGCCATGTCGTCCAGGCGATTGTCGTGGTCGGGCTCGTCGATCTTGAGCTGAACGTTCATGCGTGCTCTCCCGTCACCTCGGCCAGCGTCGCCTTCAAGGTGCGCCGCGCGAGGGGAATCTTGAAATCGTTGCCGCCTTGGCCGACGGCGGTCTCGAGCAGCCGATCAGCCGCCTCCTCGAAGGTGGCGTCGGTCGGCTCCTTGCCCATGAGGGCCTCCTCGACACGGATGTCGCGCCAGGGCTTCGGCGCGATGCCACCAAAGGCCAGCGCCGCGTGCGCGATCCGGCCGCCCTCGACCCGCACGATCGCCGCGACCGAAACCAGGGCAAAGGCATAGGATGCGCGGTCCCGCACCTTCCGGTACGCCTGCCGGCCAGCGACCGGAGGCGGCAGGCGGACCGCGGTGATCAACTCACCCGCCTCCAGCACAGTCTCCCTCTGGGGCGTGTCGCCCGGCAGCAGGTGGAAGTCGATGAGCGGCACCTCGCGGCTCTGGCCGCCCGGTTGCTCGATCTCGATCATCGTGCCCAGCGCCTGCATGGCCACCGCCATGTCGCTGGGGTGCGTCGCGATGCAGTGCTCGCTGCCGCCGAGGATGGCATGCAGACGGGTCGCCCCCCCCATCGCTGCGCAGCCGGAGCCCGGGGCGCGCTTGTTGCAGGCCATCGCGGTCTCGTAGAAATAGTAGCACCGCGTCCGCTGCAGCAGATTGCCACCGGTCGTTGCCTTGTTCCGCAGCTGTCCGCTGGCTCCGGCCAGCAGCGCGCGGGACAGCACTGGATAGTCCCGGCGAACGCGGTCGTGCGCCGCGAGATCACTGTTGGTGACGAGCGCGCCGATCCGAAGCCCGCCGTCGGCGGTATCTTCGATCACGGAAAGCTCGAGGCGATTGATATCGACAAGCCGATCTGGCGTCATGACTTCGAGCTTCATCAGGTCGAGCAGGTTGGTACCGCCCGCGATGAACGCCGCGCCGTCAGCCCCGCCGGCCGAGACCGCCTCGGCAGTCGATGTCGCGCGGTGATAATCGAAGGGCTTCATCGTTGCGCCCTCCCCGCGACTTCCATGATCGCGTCGCGGATGTTGGGATAGGCGGCGCAACGGCAAAGGTTCCCGCTCATCCGCTCCGCGATTTCCTCGATGCTGAAGGCGGGCTCCTCCTCGAGGTTGGCGGAGACATTGCTGGGCCAGCCTTGGCGGAACTCCTCCAGCATGGCTGTCGCCGAACATATCTGGCCCGGCGTGCAATAGCCGCACTGGTACCCGTCATGCCGCACGAACGCGTTCTGCAGTGCCGAAAGCGCACCCGGCTCGCCCAGACCTTCGACCGTGGTGATTTCGTGCCCGTCGTGCATGCAGGCCAGCGTCAGGCAGGAATTGATCCGCCGCCCGTCAACAAGCACCGTACACGCGCCGCACTGGCCGTGGTCGCACCCTTTCTTGCTTCCGGTCAGTCCAAGATGGTTCCGCAGGGCGTCAAGGAGCGTGACGCGGGGGTCAGCCTCGACAACGTGGGTCTCTCCGTTGATCGAGAGTTCCGTCTTCATCATGCCTCCTCAGGCTTGGTGCGGCGGGCGCCGCGTCTTGCGTGGGCAACGTCACCGGAGCAAGATAGGTTCAATGATCGCTGGCAAACGGCATGAACTCGCGCGTCGCGGCTCGGCGACCGCACATTTCGTGGCCGGCAAAATGGCATGGAGCCTGCGAGTTCATCAGGCAACGAAGAAAAGCGCGATCGAGGACCGGCAACGACAGGACTTTCAAGCTACCCCGAGCCCTGATCCTGGCACGACCCGGCGGAGAAGAGGATCACGACGGCAGACCGCCCTTTGCCTCCTCGCCTGTGTCCGGGTCGGCCTGAGGAGCGGCTTGCGCAGCCGGGCGCGAGGTTCTCCTGCAGCCTGCGGCAGCTCGCCGCCGGCCGGGCGCCTAGCCGAGCGTTCTCAGAAGGTCCATCGACGGCTCTCCGGTCGCGGGCATGCCTCGGCTCGACTGGTAGGCGCGGATCGCGTCGCGCGTGTTCGGCCCGATCACGCCGTCGGTGCCGCCGGTGTCGAAGCCTCGGGCCGTCAGTCGGCTCTGCAGCAAGGATCGGTCCTGCCGGGTCATGCCGTTGGCGTCGGGCGGAAAGCCCGACCGCAGCGGCCCCGCGCCGGCGATGCGGTCCGCGAGGACCCCGACCCCGATCGCATAGGCGTCCGAATTGTTGTAGCGCTTGATGACGTCGAAGTTGCTCGTGACCGAAAAGCGCGGGCCTCCGGGCTGCGGCTGGATGGTCCGGCCGGGCGGTGCACCCGCCCCGATCTCGCCGCCCCAGCGTAGGCCGCGTGTCCAGCCGTTGCGCGCCAGATATGCGGCGGTCGATGCGAGTGCATCGGTCGGATCCTCGGACCATATGTCGCGACGTCCGTCGCCGGTGAAATCGACCGCGAAGCTCTGGTACGAGGTCGGGATGAACTGGGTGTGGCCCATGGCCCCGGCCCAGCTGCCGGTCAGGCGCGATGGGGTGGTGTCGCCGTCCTGCAGGATCTCGAGGGCGGCGACGAGCTGACTTTCGAAGAAAGCGCCGCGTCGCCCGTCGTAGGCCAGCGTGGAGGTCGCCGACACGACCGGCACATCGCCCCGCCGTTCGCCGTAGAAGCTCTCCAGCCCCCAGATCGCGGTGATGATCTCTGAATCGACGCCGTACCGTCCCTCGAGCGCGTTGAGTGTCGATGCGTGCCGCGAGTACGCCGTGCGTCCCTTGCGGACGCGCTCGTCCGAGACGGCGATTGAAAGATAGTCCTCGAGGCTGCGCTCGAACTCGGTCTGAGTGCGATCGCGCCTGACGACGCCGGGGAGGTAGCCCGTTCCGCGAAAGCCGGCGTCGAGCGTCGGTGCCGACAAGCCATAGCGATCGGCACGCGACCGGAACGACGCGACCCAGGCGTCATATCCGGGATTAGGCGCGGGCCGCAGGTCCGAGGTCAAGCCGCCACCGCTGCGCGAGACGGTGGCGAGCTGCGGCGCTCCACTGCATGCGCCCAGCGCGAGGCCCGCCATGGAAAGGGTGAAATGTCGTCTCGTGATGCTCATCATGGACTCGTTGCGTCAGTGCTCGACTCCGTCCATCGTGCCAGCCATTCGCGGCCGTGCAAATGGGCGTCGGCGACCGGATACCAGGGCCATTGCGACGCCGGGAAATCTGATGCCGCAGAGCAACGGCCTCGCCGACGGATGCAGCGGCCGCAGGAAAGGACGCCCGATGAAGTCTCTCGTGCTGGAGAAGAAACACGAACTGACGCTCCGCGACTTCCCCGAGATCGACCGCGAGGAAGAGGCGCTGGGTCCTCGGCAGGTCCGCATCAAGGTTCATACCGTCGGCATCTGCGGGTCCGACGTGCACTACTTCACCCACGGCCGTATCGGGCCCTTCGTGGTCGAGGCGCCGATGATCCTCGGCCATGAAGCTTCGGGCACGGTCGTCGAGACGGGTAGCGAGGTCACCACCCTCAGCGTCGGCGATCGCGTCTGCATGGAGCCCGGGGTGCCGGACCCGAACTCCAAGGCGACGCGGCTGGGGATGTACAACGTCGATCCCAAGGTGAAATTCTGGGCGACCCCGCCGGTCCATGGGATCCTGCGCCCGACCTGCGTCCACCCCGAGGCGTTCACGTACAAGCTGCCTGACAATGTCACTTTCGCCGAGGCGGCGATGGTCGAGCCGCTGGCGGTTGGCGTGCATGCCGCGACGAAGGCGCGGGTCCGGCCGGGCGATGTCGGCGTTGTGATGGGCGCGGGACCCATTGGTCTCGTCACGGCGTTGTCGGCGCTCGCGGCGGGCTGCGCGCGCGTCTACGTGACCGATCTTGCCGAGGGGAAGCTGGAGATCGCGCAGGCGCTTAGCCCCGCGATCGTTCCGGTGAACGTCGGGAAGGAAGACCTTGTCGCGCGGATCCGGCAGGACACCGATGACTGGGGTGCCGATGTCGTCTGGGAGGCGACCGGATCCCCCAGGGCCGCAGCCGGCATGTTCGGACCGCTCGCCCCGGGCGGGTGCGTGGTGATGATCGGCGGCCAGCCCGACCCGATCAGCTACGACGCCGGCGCGGCGATGGTGCGCGAGGCAAGGGTCGAGAACATCTTCCGCTATGCCCACGTCTTTCCACGCTGCGTCGCGATGCTGTCTTCCGGCGCCATAGACGTGAAGCCACTCATCACCCGGACCTTCGACTTCGACGATGCCGTGCGCGCATTTGAGATCGCGGCGTCGGCGCCGCCGGCGGACGTCAAGATGCAGATCGAATTGCCGCAATAGCCGGCACGCGCGCGCTCCGACCAGCCCAAGACCCATTGCAATCATCAGGACCTGCGCAGTTTGGCGACTATTCCTACTGCAGCAGGTTCTGCGGCCGGGCCAACGCGACGGGCTGAAAGTTCGCCAAAATCGCGAGCTCGTGCGGATCGGCGCGACCGACCACTATTTCCTGTACGGCTCGGCGAGCTATCGGGACGACACTGTGGACGGCGGTGACTGGTTCGCCCGTCGCCGCGCCCGGCGCAGCATCGTCGGCCACGACACGTGGATCGGCCATGCGGCCCAGGTGAAGTCAGAGGTCACGCTAGGGCACGGCGCCGTCTTTGCCTCGGGCGCGACCGTGATCAGGGACGTCGCCCCGTACACGATTGTCGCAGGCGTTCCGGCGCGCCCGATCCGCTGCCGCCAGCCACCCGAGATCGCGGCGCGGTTGATCGCGCTGGCATGGTGGGATCTTGACCGGCTGCGCGCCGCTTTCAACGATTTTCGCGCGCTGACGGCCGATGCGTTTCTGGAACGCTACGAGTCCTGATCCGAGAGGGTGAGCGTGACGCAATCACCCGCGAACCAAGTCCGGCCGTATTCGACTGGGCGACCGCTCGGGTCAATGCTGACGCTGACTGCACGCAGCAGCGACGCACCCTCGGGAATGCGCAGGTGAAGCGCCTGCGTGGCGTTGGCGCTTTTCGCCGTCAGGCGAGTCGAACTGCGGGTGTAGTCCGCCACGCCCGCCTCCTGCAGGGCGGCGGTGGCGGAAGCGCGGCGCCGCATCGCGTTCGGCAGATCCGGCAGACGCCCGAGGGGGAACGCGCTACGGAATAGCGCCATCGGGTCGCCGTCGGCCAGCGATATGCCTTCACAGACCAGCACTTCTGCGCCTTCCTGCAACTGCAGCGCCTCGACTTCCGCGGCGTCGGCAGCGCGAAATCTCCTGCGACAGCACACGCCGCTCAGGCGTACGGCCGGCATCCCGGAGATTCTGGTGGAATCTGACGCGTCGTCCGATCGGGTAGTCCATCGGCCAGGCCGTCACGAAGACGCCTGCACCGCGCCGCGCGTGGACGATCCCGGCCTCCGCCATCGCGGAAAGCGACCGCCGCACAGTGCCAATTCACGCCGAACCGCGCCGCGAGTTCCGCCTCGCTCGGAAGCTTCGCTCCCGCGGGATAGCGCCCTGCGAGATGCCGATGCCCTACGGCTGGGGCACCGGCGGCGTGCAGGTCAGTGCCGCCTGTCTGACGCCGGAGGACACGTTCAAGGTGATCGACCAAGGGGCCGACGACACCACCGACGCCGTCTCGATCCGCAGGTTCTTCGAGCGGACCGCGGGCGTTGCCACGACCGAAAGCACGCGCGAGGCGACGGTGATCCGGACACGCCACCGCATCCCGGAGACGACGCTCTCGGAAGGGCAAATCCTCGTCTATCAGGTACCGATCCCGGAACCGTTGAAGTTCCTTGAGCCGCGGGAGACCGAGACAAGCAACATGCACGCGCTCAAGGAATTTGGCCTGATGCACGTCAGCCACCGCCTACAGCTATCCGGTGAAAGTAGAGGGGCTACGTCATGACCCCCTCACCGATCCCGAAGTTCGACAATCCCAAGCTGGAGAGCGCGGCGATCCAGCTCTTCAGCGCGGGGCGAGAGCAGTGGATCCACGCGTGCCGCCATATACGCGGGTCGTCAGCCTCAATTCCGAGAATCATCCGTTCGACCCTTCGAGGCGGACCGCCCCTGCGCCGTTTGCGGTGTGGCGGACAGCTAAGACGATAAGGTCATCACGGACGATGCGGGGGGCGGATGTTAATCTGCTCCGACACCAACTACTGCGCCACCCGGCGCGAGACGGGCCAAGCGGAGACGCGGCATGATCAACGAACTGTGCCTCTACCGGATCCGAGAGGGGAAGATGCAGCCATTCTTAGACAGGTTTCGCGATCACGCGTCGCGTCTGATGGAAGCGCACGGCTTCACGATTGAGGGCGCATGGGAGACGGAGGAGGAGGATGCCCCCGCCTTCGCCTACCTCCTGGCATGGGAGGACGAGGCGGCGATGACCTCGGGCTGGAAGGCGTTCCGTGCCGATCCCGAATGGTCGGAGGCGAAGGCACGGACGGGAACAGAGCACGGCCGCCTGATCGCCGACATCCGGCAATGGACCCTGCGACCCACCGCCTTTTCCTCGGCCATCGGGGACGAGTCTTGACCCCGCTCCTCGGAGTCCGGGCCTGACCAGGCGTTACGGCCACCGCGAATTGGCTGCGCTGACGTGTCGTTCGAGCTCTGGCCCGGCGAGGTCTTCGGCGTCGCCGGGGAATCTGGCTCCCGAAAATCGGCCCTGCTCTCCTGCCTCTCGGGACACCTGGCGCCGGACGCAGGCGAGGGGCTGCTTCGACACGCGCGCGGATCGCCCGCAGGAGGTGCTGCGGATGTCGGAGCCGTCGCGGCGGATGCTTGGCCGGACGGATTGGCCCTTCGTCCACCAGAACCCGCGCGATGCTCTGCGGATGGGCGTCAACGCCGGCGGCAACGTCGGCGAGCGCTTGATCGCCGTCGGGGCGCGCCATTAGGGACGGATCCGGTCGTCAGCACCGGACTGGCTGGCCAAAGTAGAAGATCGCGGAGGACCGCATCGACGACCGACCGTCGGGCCTTCTCGGGGAGATGCAGCAGCGGCTGCAGATTGCGCGAAACCTCGTCACCGGACCGCGCCTGGTCTTCATGGACGAGGTGACCGGCGGCCTTGAGGTCAGCGTGCAGGCGCGGCTCCTCGACCTTCTCCGCGACCTCGTCCGGCAGGCTGTCGGCGATCATCGTGACCCACGACCTCGCCGTGGTCCGTCTGCCGGCCGACCGGCTGATGGTGATGAAGGACGGCCGCGTGGTCGAGGCGGGCCTGATCGATCAGGTTCTGGACGATCCGCAGCCCGGCTACCCAACTGCTCGTCTCCTCGTTGCTTCAGGCATGATCGAGTACGGCACGTCTCGAAAGCCTTCAGGCTGCACAACCAGGGCGGCGCCGTGCTCCCCGTGCTGGCCGGCGCCACGCTGTCCGTCGCGGCGGGAGAGTGCGTCGCGCCGACCGGAGCGTCGGGGTCGGGCAAGTCGACGCTGATGCGGATCCTTTATCGCAACTTTCTCGTCGGCTCCGGCTCGGTGCGGATCGGCGATACCGCATCGCGCAGGCCGAGCCTCGCCAAGTCCCCGCATTGCGGCGGCACACGCTCGGCTACGTGAGCCAGTTCCTGCGGGTGGAGCCGCGGGTGCCGACGCTAGTCATTGCCGAGCCCCTCCTCGCCGTCGGCATCATTGAAGACGAGGCGCAGGAGCGTGCAGTCGCGCTGCTCCGCCGCTTGAACATCCCCGAGCCGCTATGGTCGCTGTCGCCCACCACGTTCTCGGGCGGCGAGCAGCAGCGGGTGAACTTCGCGCGCGGGTTTACCCATGGCTGCTGCTCGACGAGCCGACGGCGAGCCTCGGCGCGGCGAACCGCGAGGTGGTCCTGACGCTGATCGAGGAGGCGAAGGCGCGCGGCGCGGCGGTCGTCGGCATGCACGACGAGGCGGCACGCGCGCGCATGGCCGATCGAGAAGCGGCGCCGGCTCGGCGCGACCCTCGCCAGCCACGACGACATGCTTGCGCTCTCGCCTGATCGGCGGCTGGGCGACCTGGGGATGCAGCAACTGGCGCTGCCACCGGGCATCAGCTCTTCCGGTATCGTACGGACGACGGCAGTGACGGCGACCTTGACGCGAGCGTGATTGTGGGCCGACCTGAGCGTTCCGCACCAAGGGGGCACGGATGCAGTTTTCTTTCACCCGCGGGGATTTCCCGCCCGACTTCGTCTTCGGCGCGTCGACGGCGGCCTACCAGATCGAGGGGACGTCCTTCGGCGCGGTCGGCCCATCGCACTGGGACAGCTTCGCGCGGACCTCTGGCAACGTCGTCAACGGCGAGGATGGCAGCGTCGCCTGTGATCACTACCACCGCTTCGAGGAAGACCTGGACCTGGTTCAGACCGGCGGCTTCGATGCGTACCGCTTCTCCACCTCATGGCCGCGAGTGATGCCCGACGGCCGGACCGTGAGCAGCGAAGGCCTCGACTTCTACGACAAACTAACGGACGCGATCCTCGCGCGGGGGCTCAAGCCCTTCCTGACGCTCTATCACTGGGATCTGCCGTCCGAGCTGGCCGACCGTGGCGGCTGGGCAAATCGCGACACGGCAGCCCTTTTCGCGGACCTGACCGAGGCCGTCGTCGGGCGGATCGGCGACCGCATGCACGCGATCGCGACGATCAACGAGCCATGGTGCGTCGCCTGGCTGAGCCACTTCATCGGCGCGCAGGCACCCGGCCTGAGGGACATCCGCGCAGCGTCCCGCGCGATGCACCACATACTCGTGGCACATGCCCGCTCGATGGAGGTGATGCGGGCGCGGGACCTCTCGAACCTCGGGATCGTGCTGAACTTCGCGCATCCGCAGGCGGCAAACGGCAACGAGCAGGACGAACGCGCGGCGACGACGTTCGACGGTATCCACAATCGCTGGTTCATCGAGGCGCTGAGCCGCGGGAGATACCCCGAGGACATCGTCTCGGCGCTGGAGCCGCACATGCCCGACGGATACGAGGACGATCTGCCGGCGATCTCGGCGCCGATCGACTGGCTCGGCGTCAACTACTACACGCGGACGATCGTCGAACACGACCCGGACGCGCTGTGGCCGCACTACCGCGACGTCGAGGGACCGCTGCCCAAGACCGACATGGGCTGGGAGATCTTTCCGGAGGGCCTGCATCTGCTGCTGAACAGGCTGACGCAGGACTACACCGGCGACCTGCCTCTCTTCGTGACGGAAAACGGCATGGCCGGTGACGAGCAGAATGTCGACGGCCGCGTCGACGACCCCGTGCGCGTGCGGTATTTCGAGGACCACATTCGTGCCGTTCTGACGTCGGCCGCCGAGGGCGTACCGGTCAGGGGCTACTTCGCATGGTCGCTGCTCGACAACTACGAGTGGTCTTTCGGCTATGACAAGCGTTTCGGGATCGTCCACGTCGACTATGCCACGCAAGAACGGACACCCAAGGCGTCTTTCGACGCGTTTCGGAGGGCACTGTCCCGCTGAACCCGCAGACGTGGGGCTTTGCCAGGCACCCGTTTCGGAGTCTCGAACGAGGTCCGTGCGCCCGAGGTTCCTCGGGCGCACGGACAGAAATCATCCCAGCACCTCGACGATCGCGTCGCGGGTGGCAGAGACGGCAGTATCCGCTTCCTCGCGGGTCAGGCAGAGGGGCGGTGCGAAGCCCAGGATGTCGCCCTGCGGCATCGCCCGGCTGATCACGCCACGGCGCATCATCGCCGCCACGACCTTGGCTGCCGTGCCCTGCGCCGGATCGAAGAACTTCCGCCCGTCGCGATCCTCGACCAGCTCGACGGCGCACAGCATCCCGTCGCCGCGCACCTCGCCGACATGCGGGTGCTCCGCCAGCGCCGCCGCCATCTGCTCGTTGAGGTAGGCACCGACGGTGCCGGCGTTCTCGACGAGGCCGAGCTCGTCCAGCAGCTTGAGGTTCGCGACCCCGGCCGCCGCGCCGATCGGGTGGGCCGAGTAGGTCCAGCCATGACCCATCACGCCGTTCTCGTCGGTGCCCTGCTCCAGCACCTTCCAGACCTTGTCGCCGATGATCGAGCCCGAAAGCGGCGCGTAGGCCGACGTGAGCCCCTTGGCGATGGTCACAATGTCGGGCCGCAAACCGTAGTGGTTGGAGCCCATCATCGTGCCGAGGCGGCCAAATCCGGTCACGACCTCATCGGCGATCAGCAGGATGTCGTGCTTCTGCAGGACGGCCTGGACCCTCTCCCAGTAGCCGGCAGGCGGCGGCACGATTCCACCGGTGCCGAGCAACGGTTCGCCGATGAAGGCCGCGATGGTGTCGGCGCCCTCACGCTCGATCAGCGCCTCGAGCTCGGCGGCGCAGTAGTCGGAGAACGCCTCCTCGGACATGCTGTCGTCGGCGCGGCGGTAGTAGTACGGCGCCTCGGTGTGCAGCACCTGGTTGAGCGGCAGATCGAACTTCTTGTGGAAGAGGTGCAGGCCCGTCAGCGACCCCGACATCAGGCCCGAGCCGTGGTAGCCGCGCCAGCGCGAGATGATCTTCTTCTTCTCGGGACGGCCGAGGATGTTGTTGTAGTACCAGACCATCTTGACGTTGGTCTCGTTCGCGTCCGAGCCGCCGAGGCCGAAATAGACCTTCGACATGCCGGCCGGCGCGCGCTCGAGCACCATGTGCGCGAGCGTGATCGATGCCTCGGTCCCGTGACCGACATAGGCGTGGTAGTAGGCAAGCTCGCGCGCCTGGTCGGCGATCGCCTCGGCAATCTCCTGCCGGCCGTAGCCGACGTTGACGCAGTAGAGGCCGGCGAAGGCATCGAGCAACTTGTTGTCGTCACGGTCGACGATATGGCTGCCGGAGGCGGTCTTGATGATCCGCTGCGGAGCATTTCCTCGGGCGAACTCCGCCAGGTGGGTCGAGGGATGCATGAAGGTGTCCCGGTCCCACTGGGCGAGTTGGTCGTTGGTCATCATCTTGTTCATGGGTGTCTCCTTCAGGCCCAGTCGCGGCAGACATACTTGATGTCGGTGAAGGCCTCGAGCCCCTGACGGGCGCCCTCGCGGGCGAGGCCGGATTGCTTCATGCCCCCGAACGGGATCGGCGCGCCGGTGACCTTGGTACGGTTCACGGCGACCATGCCGAACTCCATCGCGCGGGAGCAGCGGTAGATCCTTCGCGGATCCATCGTGTGAAGGTAGGCGACGAGGCCGTACTCGGTGGCGTTGGCACGCTCGACCGCCTCATCCTCGGTGTCGAAGGCGGCGATCGCGGCGACAGGCCCGAAGGTCTCCTCGTGCATGATCTTGGCGTCGGGCGGCACGTCGGCCAGCACCGTTGGCTTGTAGAAGAGCGGCCCCTGCGGGTCGCGCTCGCCGCCCGTCAGCAGGCGGGCCCCCTTCTCGAGCGCGTCGGCGACGTGCTCTTCCTGCTTGCGGACCGCATTCTCGTTCATCAGCGGCCCGAGGTCGCGGTCGTCCTTGCCCGGCCCCAGCGTCAGGGCGGCGGCCCGCGCCGCGAAGTCCTCGCAGAAAGCGTCGTAGACTGAGCGCTCGACGAAGAAACGGTTGGCGCCGAGGCAATCCTGTCCACTTGTCGCGAACTTGGCCTTGATCGCCTCGTCCACCGCCTGGCCCTGGTCGGCATCGGCGAAGAGCAGGAACGGCGCGTGGCCCCCAAGCTCCAGCACCAGCCGCTTCACGGTCTCGGCGGAGTTGCGGTAGAGTAGCCGCCCGACCTCGGTCGAGCCGGTAAACGACAGCGCACGCACGCGGCTGTCCTTCGTCCACTCGCCGACGATCTCGGGCGCATCACCCGGCACGACGTTCACGACGCCAGCGGGAAAACCGGCACGCTTGGCGAGTTCCGCCAGCGCCAGCGCCGAAAGCGGCGTCTCATGCGACGGGTGAATGACAATGGTGCAGCCCGCGGCCAGCGCCGCAGCCGCCTTGCGGGTGATCATCGCGCACGGGAAATTCCAGGGCGTGACCAGCGCGGCGACGCCCACCGGCTCCCGCCACAGCTCCATCTCGGCGTCCGGCAGGTGCGAGGTCACGCTTTCGATGTTCGGGCGCTTGGCTTCTTCGGCGTAGAACTCCACGAATGACGCGGCGTAGTCGATCTCGCCCCGCGCTTCCGACAGCGGCTTGCCCTGCTCGGCCGTCATGATACGGGCCAAGTCCTCGCGGTTCGCGACGATCTCCTCGAACCAGCGGCGAAGCAGCTTGCTCCGCTCCTGCGGCAAGGCCAGCGACCACTCGCGGAACGCGCCCTGCGCGGCGTCGACGGCGCGGCGCGCGTCATCGGCGGAAAGTTTCGCGACCTCGGCCACGAGATCGCCCGTCGCAGGGTCGGTGACGGCGAAACGCTCCGCGGCGTCGACGAAGCTGCCGCCGACGAACCCACCCGTCGGCGCGAGGGAGCGGTCCTGGATCTGGCTGCTCAGGTCGAACATGGCGATTCCTCCTTGCTTGCGCGGAACCTAGTCGATCGGGGCGAGACAAGAACCCCGTGCGGCGGCCCTTCGCGCAGACGAATCCTCTGATCTCTGGCGCTCAGTCGGATTTTACGTCTGAACGGGTCTCGCCGCGATGAGGTCGATCGGTGGCGCCGCGGACTTGACCGATTTCGTCACGATGTAGGTGAAGTAGCGCTTAAGGCCGATCCGTGCGGTCAGCATCGCGTCGATCAGCGCCTGGTACTGCCCTATGTCCCGCGTCACCGTCTGCAACAGGTAGTCGTAGCCGCCGCCGAGCGCCCAGCATCCGATCACCTCGGAATGCCGGCGGATCGTCCGCTCGAAGGCGTCGAAGTTCTCCGCCTTGTGGCTGTCGAGTTCGACCATCACGAAGACCGTGACGTGCGGGCCCAGACGCTCCAGCGCGACGTCTGCGCGATAGCCGCGGATCAGGCCCGCGTCCTCGAGCCGCTTCAGCCTTTCCCAGCATGGCGTGGCGCTGAGATTGACCCGCGCTGCTAGATCCTTCTTGGAAATCCGGCCTTCGACCGAGAGCACGGACAGGATTGCGATATCGCGCTCGTCGAGCCTGTGGGAGACCATGCGCGGCAAGGTCCGGCGGCGGCGCGATCTTGTCAATCTGCAGAGGGAGAAGGACACTCGCGTCATGCCGATCTGGCCCCCTAGCCGCGAGACGATAAGGCGGCCCGCCTACCGCTCCCTTTCCCGGACCATCGCGGCGGCGATCGAGGCGGGCGAGCTGCAGCCGGGCGACCGCCTGCCGACGCATCGCGACCTCGCCTGGCACCTCGGCCTGTCGGTGCAGACGGTGAGCCGCGCCTACGAGTCGCTCATCCGTGCCGACGTTCTGTCCGGGCAGGTGGGGCGCGGGACGTTCGTGCGCGACACCGGCGCCGATCGCGCGCCGCCCTATGCGCGGCTGGCCGCCGACGACGGCGTCATCGACTGCTCGATGCTGACCCCCGCCACGGGCGCCCTGCACGCCGACCTCATGTCCGAGGCGCTGGCGGCGCTGTCCACAGACATGCCGGACCTCGCGCTGAGGTCGTTCAGACCGCGTTTCGCGCTCGAAGGGTTCATCGAGGCGATGGCGAACTGGCTGAGGGACTGCGGCGTCTCGGCCGACCCGTCGCGGGTCATCCCGACGAACGGGGCAACCTCGGCGATGACCGTGGCAGTGATGACCGCGACCTCTCCCGGCGATCTCGTCGTGACGGAGATCCTCGGCCACCATTCGCTCTCGACTCTGATGCGGACGCTGGGCCTGCAGCTCGGCGGCCTGCCGCTCGATGCGGAGGGCATCATCCCCGACGCGTTCGAGCGCGCCTGTCGCGACGGGCCCGTCAAGGCGCTCTACACGATGCCGGCCGGCCTCGGCGCAACTGCGGCGACGATGGGACCCGCGCGCCGCGCCGCGATCTGCGAGATCGCCCGGCGTCACGACGTGCTGATCCTCGAGAACGACGCCTGGGGGCCGATCGAGCCCGGACGCCCGCCGCCGCTCGCAGCGCTCGCGCCAGAGCGGGTGTTCTACTTCACCGGCCTGAGCAAGTGCCTGGTGCCCGCGCTGCGGCTCGGCGCGCTGGTCACGCCTGAGCGGTTCGCAGAAGCGGCGGCCGCACGACACCTCGCGACGAGCTGGATGGCGCCGACGATGTTGGGCGAGATCGGGACCCGCTGGCTGCGCGACGGCACCGCCGGCCGCCTCCTCGACTGGCAGCGTCGGACGCTGGCACGGCGCAACGTCATCGCTTCGAATGCGCTCGAGGGCCTCGACCATGCCGGCAACCCGCGGGGCCTGCATGTCTGGCTGCGACATCGCGACCCACAGACATTCGTCGAAAAGGCCCGCGCGGCCGGTGTCGCCGTGGCGCCAGGCTCGGCCTTCGCCGTCGACCTGACCCAGGATTTGCCCAGCGGCGTGCGAATCTGCCTCGGTGGACCTGGAGAAGACGAGCTGCGGCGCGCCCTCGGCATCATCGCGTCTCTCGCTAATGGTGTTCTGGACACCTCCGCGCATCCGCTCTGATTGCAATCCGGCCTCGCAGGGCGCCGAGAATTCGGGCCATGTGACCGGGTGCTACGCGCTCCGGCTGTGTTCGTGAGTCATAGCATTGTCATGATTTAATATCGCAATTGACACCATTTCAGGCGCCTGAACACGTAGAGGGCACATATGTGCCGGCGTGCCGTCACATCGCCCCTTCCGCCCCACTGGCGTCGGGGCGGGCGTCGCCGGCCGACCAACGGGCCCGCGACCCTCAACGCGGGCCCACGACAAGGAGGTATGTCATGACGAGACGCACGATTATCGCGGCCGCGACGCTGGCCATTGCGGCGGCAGGCGCGCAGGCGGAGACTTGGCGCTACGCGACGGAAGAGGCCGCGGCGGAGGATGTGCAGAATGTCTTCGCCAACAAGTTCAAGGAAGAAGTCGAGGCCAACAGCGACCACACAATCGAGATCTATCCGTTCGGGACGCTCGGCGAATCCGACGACATCCTGGAGCAGACGCAGTCGGGCATCCTACAGTTCGTCGATCAGTCTCCCGGGTTCACCGGCGCGGTGATACCCGAAGCGCAGGTGTTCTTCGTGCCCTATCTGTTGCCGCAGAACAACGAGGACCTCGTCGAGTTCTTCCGCACCTCGACCGCGATCAACGAGATGTTCCCCGAGCTCTACGCGCAGCAGGGCCTGCAGCTTCTGACGATGTTCCCAGAGGGCGAGGTCTGCATGACCACGCAGGAGCCCGTGCACAGCCCAGAGGACCTCAACGAAGTCAAGTTCCGGGTTATGACCAACCCGCTCCTCGTCGGATCCTACGAGGCCTTCGGGGCCGTGCCGACGCCGCTGCCTTGGGGCGAGGTGTTTGGCGCGATGCAGACGGGAATCATCCAGGGACAGGAGAACCCGGGCTTCTTCCTCGAGACGACGAAGATGTACGAGGTCACCGAAGTCATCACGTGCATCGGCCACAACAACTTCACCACCGCGGTGATGGCTAACCTCGATTTCTACGAAGGTCTCTCCGAAGAGGACCAGCAGGTGGTCCAGAACGCTATCGCCGCGGCCTTCGACTACATCGTCGACTATCAGAGCGATCTGCACGAGCAGGCGTTGGCCAACATCAAGGAGTTGAAGCCGGAGATGGAGATCAACGTGCTGTCCGAGGAGGAGCGCCAGCCCTTCATGGAAGCCGCGAGCCAGGTCGAGGAGGAATTCATCAACATGACCGGGGAAAGCGGTCAGCAAATCCTCGAGCAGATGAAGGCCGACCTCGAGTCCGTCTCTGGGAACGGCTCCTGACCGAAGCCATTACGCCCGCGCCGGACGGCGCGGGCGTCTCACATCTAGGGCGACGCGCATGACCGACGATCAGATCCGATCCGAGCCCGCGACCACGTCGACGGACCAGCCGACGCCGCATGACGAGACTTCTTCGCTGCCCGGCGTCCTCGGCGTCGTCGACATCGCCATCGCCAAGATCGAAGCGGTGATGCTGGCGGTAGGCGTCCTTCTGATGGCCTTCAACACGATCGCCAATGTGGTCGGGCGCTACGTCTTCCAGACCAGCATCTACTTCACGGAAGAGCTGAACTCGGTCCTGATCATCCTAATCACATTCGCCGGGATCAGCTACGCCGCCCGCCACGGCCGGCACATCCGGATGTCGGCGATCTTCGACACGCTGCCGCCGAAGCCGAAGAAGGGCATGATGGTGATCATCTCCCTTATCACCTCCTTCTTCATGCTGGCCCTCGCGTGGTACTCGTTCACCTACATCCTGACGCAGGCGGGGCGCGGGCGCGTGCTGCCGGCGCTGCAGATCCCGGTCTGGTGGACGGTCGTGTGGGTGCCCATCGGCTTCCTGATGACCGGGCTGCAGTACCTGCTGACCGCAATCAAGAACCTCATTGAGGACGACGTCTACCTCTCGACCAGCGTCCAGGAAGGCTACGAGGAGTAACAGGGCATGGCGGCACCCCTTTTTGGCATCATGATCGTCCTGCTGCTGCTGGGCTTTCCGATGATGATCCCGCTCCTTGCGGGAGCGACCTTCGGCTTCGTCACGATGTTCGGCGGCCTTGACCAGATGGAGACCATGGTCCAGCAGATCATGGCGGGCATCCGGCCTGCGTCGCTGATCGCGGTGCCGATGTTCATCTTCGCCGCCGACATCATGACGCGCGGGCAGTCGGCCAACCGCCTGATCGACATGGTCATGTCGTTCGTCGGCCATCGCAAGGGCGGGCTGGCCATCTCGACGGCCGCGGCCTGCACGATGTTCGGCGCGGTCTCGGGCTCGACGCAGGCGACGGTGGTCGCCGTAGGCTCGCCGCTGCGTCCGCGGATGCTGAAGTCCGGCTACCAGGACAGCTTCGTGCTGGCGCTCATCGTGAACGCGTCGGACATCGCGTTCCTGATTCCGCCGTCGATCGGCATGATCATCTACGGCGTCGTCTCCAACACCTCGATCTCGGAACTCTTCATTGCCGGCATCGGGCCCGGCCTGCTGATCCTCGTGCTGTTCTCGATCTACTCCTACATCTACGCCGTCAGGCACAGCGTTCCGACCGAACCGAGGACACCCTGGGGCGAGCGCCTGCGAACCGTGCAGCGCGCACTCTGGCCGCTGGGTTTCCCGTTGATCATCATCGGGGGCATCTATGGCGGCATCTTCTCCCCGACGGAGGCGGCGGCCGTCTGCGTCCTCTACGCGCTGATCCTCGAGGTGATCGTCTTTCGCGAGATCAATCTCGCCGGCGTCTACGACACCGCGAAGTCCACCGGGCTCATCACCGCAGTCGTCTTCATCCTCGTTGGCGCCGGCGCGGCGTTCTCGTGGGTGATATCGTTCGCGCAGATCCCGCAGGCGGTGCTGGGCGGCATCGGCATCGACGAGATGGGACCGATCGGCGTGCTCTTCGTCATCTCGATCGCGTTCTTCGTCGGCTGCATGTTCGTCGACCCGATCGTTGTCATCCTGATCCTGGTGCCGATCTTCGCCCCGGTGGTCGAGAGCGTCGGCCTCGACCCCGTGCTCGTCGGCACGATCATCACCCTGCAGGTTGCGATCGGCTCGGCGACGCCGCCCTTCGGCTGCGACATCTTCACCGCGATCGCCGTCTTCAAGCGGCCCTACTGGGAGGTCGTGCGCGGCACGCCGCCCTTCATCATCATCCTGCTCGGGGTGGCGGTGGCGCTGATCTACTTCCCGCAGATTGCCCTCTTCCTGCGCGACCTCGCGTTCGCGGAGTGAGGTGATGACGGCGGTCGCCATCGATGGGCACCGCGTGCGGCTCCGCCCGAGGCCGGCGCTGCGGGCGGAGGACGCCGTCGTGCGGTTCGGTCTGGTTGCGCTCGCCACGGATCTGACGATGGAGGGCGACCTCGCGTACCTCCTGCCCCAGGAGGCGCGTGTGCACGTCACCCGCGTCGTCTTCGCAAATCCGACGACGCCCGAGAACCTGCTGGCGATGCGGCCCCGCCTCACCGAGGCCGCGGCGCTCATCGCGCCCGAGATCCCGCTGGCCGCGCTCTGCTTCGGCTGCACGTCCGGGTCGGCGGTCATCGGCAACGACGCCATCGCGGAGGCCTTCGGTGCCGCAAGGCCGAGCGTTCCCGTGCTCACTCCGACCTCGGCCCTGCTCGCCGCGGCGGCGTGGTTGGGGCTTCGGCGGATCGCGGTCCTTACGCCGTATCTTCCCGAGACGACCTCGCCGCTCGTGGCCTACTTCGAGACCGAGGGCCTTTCGGTCGCCTCCACCCTCTGCCTCGGCCTTGCCGACGACCGCGACATGGCGCGGATCGAGCCCGACGAGATCGTCGCGGCGGCGGTCGATGCGGATGTGCCCGATGCGGACGCGGTGTTCCTCTCCTGCACCGCCCTGCCGGCGCTTCACGTCATCGAGAAGATCGAGGCACGGTTGGACAAGCCGGTCCTGACCTCGAACCAGGTCTGCGCCTGGGCGATGCTGCGCGCCGCGGGGCTGCCGGCGGCCCGGCCCACCGGTCGGCTCTTCGCCGCGAAGGCGGCGGCATGATCGGGCTGGAGGAGATCGAGGCCGCTCGCGGGCGGATCGCCGGGCGCGTCCGACGCACCTTCTGCGACGCCTCGCCCTCACTTTCGGAGCAAACCGGCTACCCCGTCTGGCTGAAGCTCGAGCATCAGCAAATCACCGGCGCCTTCAAGCTGCGGGGCGCCACCAACGCCGTTGCACGCCTGCCGGAGGGGACGAAGGGCGTCACCGCCGCCTCGACGGGGAACCATGGCAGAGCGCTCGCTCATGCCGCGAAGTCAGCCGGTATCCCCTGCATCATCTGCATGTCGCGGCTGGTGCCAAGGAACAAGGTCGAGGCGATCCGCGCCCTCGGCGCCGAGATCCGGATCGTCGGCGAGAGCCAGGACGACGCGCAGGAGGAGGTCGACCGCCTCGTCGTCGAGGATGGACTGACCTCGCTACCGCCGTTCGACCACCCCGACATAATCGCCGGACAGGGAACGCTTGGGCTCGAGATGCTGGAGGACGTTCCCGACGCCGAGGCCATCCTGGTTCCCCTCTCGGGTGGCGGGCTGATCGGTGGCATCGCCGCCGCGATCAAGGCGAAGCAACCGGAGACACGCATCATCGGCCTGACGATGGAGCGAGGCGCCGCGATGCAGGCGAGCCTCGTCGCTGGCCATCCGGTCCAGGTGAGAGAACTGCCGACGCTCGCCGACTCGCTCGGGGGCGGCATCGGCCTGGAGAACCGGCACACCTTCGCCCTCGCGCGCGACCTGGTGGACGAGGTGATCCTGCTCTCGGAGTCGCAGATTGCAGACGGGATCCGTCACATCTACCGGCAGGAGCGGCAAGTGGTCGAGGGTGGCGCCGCCGTCGGCGTCGCGGCCCTGCTGCACGGGCGCTTCCGACCCCGCGGTCCCACGGTCGCGCTGCTGTCGGGTGCGAACATCGACATGGACCTCCATGCCCGTATCGTGTCAGGCGAGGACGTGGACCTGATGCAAGAGGCTTCCTGATGCCGGCAATCCGCATCCTGACCGAGGCGGAACTGCGCCATGCGGTGGAGCTTGATCTCGACGCCGTGGAATGCGTCGAGGACGCCTTCCGCGCGCTCGCGGGCGGAAAGGTCGTGATGCCGCCGATCCTGTCGATGCCGATCGCCGAGGCGAACGGCGAGGTCGACGTCAAGACCGCCTACATCCCCGACCTGCCGAGCTTCGCGATCAAGGTCTCCCCCGGCTTCTTCGACAATCCGAAGATCGGACTGCCGTCGACATCGGGGCTGATGATCCTGTTCTCCGCCAAGACCGGACAGGTCGAGGCGCTGCTGCTCGACAACGGCTACCTGACGGATGTCCGTACTGCGGCGGCGGGCGGGGTCGCCGCCAAGCACCTTTCGCGAGAGGATGCCACCACGGTCTGCATCCTTGGTTCCGGGCTACAGGCGCGAATGCAGCTGACCGCCCTGTCGCTGGTGCGCGACCTGACCGCCGCGACGATCTGGGGGCGCGACCAGGAAAAGGCCAAGGCGGCGGCGGCGGAGATGGCGGAGGCGCTGGGCTTTCCGGTCGGCGCCACGACCGACCCGGAGGAGGCCGTCTCGCGCGCCGATATCGTCGTGACCACCACACCAGCGACCAGCCCGGTCCTGAAGGCCGACTGGCTGAGGCCCGGCCAGCACATCACGGCCATGGGATCCGACCAGCACGGCAAGAACGAGATCGAGCCAGAGTGCATCGCGCGTGCTCGATACGTGCCTGACCGGCTGTCGCAGACGCGCCACTTGGGCGAGTTGCGCGCGGCGATCGACGCCGGGATCGTCGACGCCGAGACGGAATTCGACGAGCTCGGACAGATCGTCTCGGGCGATGCCGAGGGCCGCGCCTCGGATGACCAGATCACGATCGCCGATCTGACCGGGACCGGCGTTCAGGACACGGCAATCGCCACCCTCGCCCGGGACCGGGCGGAGAAGGCTGGCGCAGGGACAGAAATCAAAAGCTGAGGCATCATGGCAATTGTCGACACATTCCGCTTCAAGGACGAGGAATACGAGGACCGGCTGGCCCAAACCCGAGCGGCGATGGAGAAGGCTGGTATCGATGTCCTGATCACGTCCGACCCGTCGAACATGGCCTGGCTGACCGGCTACGACGGCTGGTCGTTTTACGTCCACCAGGCGGTCGTCGTCGGCCCGTTCGGCGGCCCGGTCTGGTTCGGGCGAGAGCAGGACGCGCAGGGCGCGCTGCGCACCACCTACATGAACGACCCCGACATCATCGGCTATCCCGACTACTTCGTGCAGTCGAAGGACTTGCATCCGCTCGACTACCTGGCGGCCAAGCTGATCGAGCGCAGCTGGCACACCGGTCGGGTCGGCGTCGAGATGGACAATTACTGGTTCTCGGCAAGAGGATACGCGGCGCTGCAGGACGACCTGCCGAACGAGGTCGTCGACGCGACCAACCTGATCAACTGGCTGCGCGGAGTGAAGTCGCCCGCCGAGCTCGACCGGATGCGCAAGGCCGCGCGGATCGTCGAGCGGATGCATGCACGTATCGCCGAAAAGGTCGAAGTCGGCATCCGCAAGTGCGACCTCGTCGCCGACATCTACGACGCCGCGCTGCGCTACGACGAGGACTGGGGCTATGGCGGCGACTATCCGGCCATCGTGCCGCTGCTGCCGTCGGGCACCGACGCCGCCGCGCCGCACCTGACCTGGGACGACAAGCCGATGAAGACCGGCGAGGGCACGTTCTTCGAGATCGCCGGCTGCTTTCGCCGCTACCACTGCCCGCTTTCCCGCACGATCTTCCTCGGCAAGCCGCCGCAGGACTTCCTCGATGCCGAACAGGCCGTTCTGGAGGGGATGGAGGCGGGCCTCGAGGCCGCCCGCGCCGGCAACGTGTGCGAGGACATCGCCAACGCCTTCTTCACCGTCCTGACCAAGTTCGGTATCATCAAGAACAACCGCACGGGCTACCCGATCGGCCTGAGCTACCCGCCCGACTGGGGCGAGCGAACCTGCTCCTTGCGGCCGGGGGATCGCACCGAGCTCAAGCCGGGGATGACATTCCACTTCATGACCGGCCTCTGGATGGAGAACTGGGGCTTCGAAATCACCGAGTCGATCGCCATCACCGACGGCGCACCCGAATGTCTGGCCGACGTGCCGCGAAAGCTGATCGTCAAGACATGAGGAGCCCGATCTCGTGCACGATTCCGTTCGACCAGGACGGCAAGCACCACGGATCGCTGCGCCTTCCCTACTCGCGCAACGACAGCGCATGGGGCGCGATCGTCATCCCGATCACGGTCATCCGAAACGGCGATGGCCCCACGGCGCTCCTCACCGGCGGGAACCACGGCGACGAGTACGAGGGTCCGATCGCGCTGCAGTCGCTGTCGGTCGAGCTCGACCCTGGTGACATTGCCGGGCGCGTCATCATCGTGCCCTACATGAACTATCCCGCGTTCCGCGCGGCAACGCGGGTGTCGCCGATCGACGCCAAGAACCTCAATCGCATCTTCCCGGGCCGCTTCGACGGCACGCCGACGGAGAAGATCGCGCACTACTTCAACGACACGCTGGTGCCGATGGCGGATGTGGTCATCGACTACCATTCCGGCGGCAAGACGCTCGACTTCGTGCCGTTCGCCTGCGCCCACTACCTCGCCGACGAGGAGCAGCAGGGCCGCTGCATCGAGGCTGTGCGCGCCTTCGATGCACCCTGGACGCTGATGCTGCGCGAGATCGACCCCGTGGGCATGTATGACACCGCGGTGGAGCTGCAGGGCAAGACCTTCGTGACGACCGAGCTCGGCGGAGGCGGCAGCTCGACCGCACGCTCGGCGCGCATCGCCAAGCGCGGGGCGCGAAACGTGCTGATCCATGCGGGCATCCTGAAGGGCGAGGCCGATCCGCCGTCGAGCCGGATGCTCGATATGCCGGACGACGATTGCTATCATTTCGTCGAGACCGAGGGGATGGTCGAATTCACCGTGGACCTGGGCGAAAGCATCGCCAAGGACGAACGGATTGCCCGGATCTGGCCGCTCGACCGAAGCGGCGTCGCCCCGCTCGAATACTTCGCCAAGCGATCGGGCGTGCTCGTCGGGCGGCACTTCCCGGGTCTCGTCCAGAACGGCGACTGCCTCGCGGTGCTCGGAACCTCAGACTGATCGGCGGGCTAGAGGCTCGCGACGAACTCGCGCAGGATCGGTTCGGCGAAGCCCAGGACCGCCTCGTCGGCGAAGACCCCGTCATCGACCTTCTTGTTCGCCATCGGGACGACAATTTCCTTGGCGGGAAAGACGTGGGCGAGCATGCCGCTCAGCGTGTACTTGAGCTCCGCCTGCGCGCGCACGCCGCCCATCGCGCCGCCGGACGTGGTGATGACGAAGCACGGTTTTCCGACGAAGACGAAGTCGAAGGCGGGACGCGAAGCCCAGTCGATGGCGTTCTTCAGAACGCCTGGCACACCGTAATTGTACTCCGGCGTCACGAACACGATACCGCCGGCCCGGCTCACTTGCTCGGTAAAGGATGCGACCTCGGGATCGTCCACGATGTCCGCGTTGTAGAGCGGCAGGCGCCCGATATCTGCGAACTCGGGCTCGGCCACGTCGGACAGCCGCTCGCCCAGGGTCCGCGCAAGGACGCGCGATGACGATGCGGCGCGCAGACTGCCGGGGATGAAAAGGAGCTTCGGCATCGGTTTCTCCACTAGAGCCGCGCGAGCCAGGTCGCGATCGGCGGAAAGGCGATGATGACGGCGAGGGCGATGACCATGGTCAGCACGAACGGCAGGGCGCCGCGAAAGATCTCGCCGACGCGCAGGTCGGGATCGTCCATGGCCGACTTGATCGTGTAGACCGACAAGCCGAAGGGCGGCGTCAGCAGCCCGACCTCGACCGCAACGACGGTCAGAACGCCGAACCAGATCAGGTCGAAGCCCGCCGCCTCTGCCACCGGCAGCGCGATCGGCAGCAGGATCAGCATGATCGAGATCGAGTCGATCAGACAGCCAAGGATGATGATCAGGACCAGGTAGAGGACCAGGAAGCCATAGGGCCCGATCGGTCCGGCGAGCAGGAACTCGGCGAGCTCGCGCGGCACGCCGGAGAGAGCAAGCATTCGGCTGAAGAAGGTCGCCGCCATGATCAGGAACAGGACCGAGACGGTGATCTGCCCCGTCTCGACCAGGAGGTTCCAGAAGCTCGAGCGCGTGAGCGAGCGGCGCAGGAGCGCGATGACGAGTGCCCCGAACGCTCCGACTGCGCCGGCCTCCGTCGGGTTGAGGAAGCCGCCGTAGAGGCCGCCGAGGACGAGGACGATCAGCCCGACGATCGGCACCGACTTGGAGACGATGGCGAGACCCCCGATGGTCTCGTACCCCTCATCGTCAGCGTGCTCGAAGACGAAGTCCGCCCGCGTCCGCGCCATGATCCAGATCGCGACGCAGAAGAGGATCGCGAGAAGCAGGCCGGGACCGACGCCGGCAAGGAACATGCGCCCCACCAACTCCTCCGCCAGGACGGCATAGACGATCATCAAGAGCGACGGTGGGATGAGCATGCCGAGAACCGAAGAGCCCGCGACCACGCCGGTTGCGAACTTCTTGGTGTAGCCGTGACGAACCATCTCCGGGACGGCGACGCGGCTGAAGACCGAAGCGGATGCGATGGAAATGCCGGTGATCGACGCGAATACGGCGTTGGCGAACACCGTTGCCATGCCGAGACCCGCCGTGAGGCGCCTCAGCAGCCGCTGGAAGACGTCGAACGTATCCTTGCCGACGCCCGACACCGTGACGAGGAGCCCCATCATCACGAAAAGCGGCACGACCGCGAACAGGTATTCGCGCAAGGAGTCGTTCGCGACCGCCCCCAGCATCCGCGTCGCGACGAGGTCGTTCCGGATCTGCGACACGCCGAGAAACGAAACGACAAGCATCCCGATGCCGATCGGCATGCCAAGATAGATCAGCACGATCAGGCCCGCGACGGCGGCGGAGCCGATCTCGATCGGGCTCACGCGCCCGCCCGTGCCGTGGCCCGCCTCACCTCGGCCCAGACCCGCAGAGCGAACTCGATGGCCGCGACCGTGACGCCGGTCAGGATGAGCGCGCGGAACGGCCAGACCGGAAGCGTGGCAACACCCGTCACGCCGATGAACTCGCGCGACGCCAGATCGCCCGACAGGATGTTGATCGTCGACCATGCGATGCCGGCGATCACGACGGCCCCGACGGCGTCGAAGATGGCGCCCAGCCAGGCACCGGCGCGGGGGTACGACCGGCGGAAGCCGAAATAGAAGATCTCCGTCCGTGCCAGCCTGTCGGCGCGCACCGTCGTGGCGAGTTGCAGATAGACGATCATGACCAGGACCAGCGCGCCGAGTTCCGACACCAGCGGCAGCGACGCGCCCATCAGGTTCCGCGCCACGACATCGGCGCAGATGATCAGCATCAGCACGCAGATCATCAGCGTGCCGAGCGCCGCGAGGCCATCGACCAGCAGGCTCCAGGCGCGGGCCGGGCCGCGGCGCCCCCTTTCGGCGGCGCCGTCGGTTTCGGTTCGCTGGACCATGACGCTAGAGGTTTTCGTCCCAGTCGCGGACCGGCTCCTCACCACGCTCGCGCAGGCCGTCCATGTAGGCCTTCATGAAGGCGGCGCCGTCGATGCCGCGCTCTTCCAGCGACGTGGCCCACTCTCCGGCGAGGTCGGGCAGGTTGTTCACCCACGCTTCCCGGTCCGCCTCGGACATCTCGACGATGGTGACCGGTGGGTTCTGGTCGGCGCCGACCTCGACCATCTTGTCGATCGCCGCCTCGTGCCGCTCCAGCAGGTCCTGCCCGTGGGCCTCGGTGTAGTACTGGCCGGCCTCTATCATGGCAGCCTGAACTTCCTCCGGCAGGCTGTCCCAGGTGTCGCGGTTGATCGCGACCGCGCCCGAGAACGCGACGCCGATGTCGAAGCGGTTGATGTAGGGCGCAACCTCGTAGATCTTCGCCGGCAGGACGCCCAGCGCCAGCGACAGGACGCCGTCCGACACGCCCGTCTGGATGTCTGTATAGAACGTCGTCAACGCGCCATCGACCGCGTTCGCCCCGGTGCCGCGCAACCAGGTGCCGAGTACGCCCGGCGCCGACAGCTTCATGCCGTCCATGTCGCCGAAGCCTTCCAGCGGCGCCTTGGTGTAGACGTCGTAGCTGTCGGTCCCGGTGAGTCCGAGGACCTTGAGATTGTACTGCTCCCACTCCTCGCGGAAGGCATCGTTGGTCTCGAGCAATTCCTGCATCACCTCCAGCTGCACCGGCGGGTTCGCGGTGGCGAAGGGCGCGTAGGACGAGGCCTGGCTCAAGGGCAGCTTGGCAGGCTCGAGGAATGAGAAGACCCAGCCGATGTCGGTGATCCCCTCCTCGACCGAGGTCAGCGTCGCATTCGCCTTGTAGAGCGTGCCGCCGAAGGCCTCGTTCCACGCGATCTCGTAGTCGCCGCTCTCGGCCAGGATGTCGTCGGTCCGCGCCATGAAGTGGCTCTTGATGAAGCCGACCCACGGGATCACCAGCGGGTGGCTCGAGGCCACGGTCAGGTTGATCGTCTCCTGCGCCGTTGCAGGCATGGCGATCATGCCGGCCACGACGGCCCCGATGAAGTGATTCATTGTTCTCCCTCCCTTGCGTCAGATCACCGTGAAGGTCTGGCTCGAATTGTCGAGCCTGACGGTGATCGTCCCTTCGTTGATCATCCACGGGCGCACCCGGAACTCGCGCGCGCCGGCCCGGTGCATCGGGTCCCGCTCGGCGATGGCAACGGCCTCGTCGCGCGAATTCGCTCGGACGACGACCAGTCCCTCGCCTTCCCAGGACTGCTCGTCGTCGGTCCACATCGGGCCGGCGGCGTAGAGGATCCCCTCACGCTCGAGCGAAACCTGAAAGTTCAGGTGCGCGTCGAGGTTGGCGAAGATCGGTTCCATCCCGTCCGTAGGCGTCGTGAAGATGGCGTAGAGCTGCTTTTGCAGCATTTCGGCGCTGGCCTTGCGGACGTCCTCCGCCGGAACCGACGTCGGGTTGTCGGCCATCAGCCGGCCTTCCTCTGCCGCAACTCCTCGCGGATCTCCGCCCCGTGCTCGTCAAGCGTCGGCGGCGGCCGCACGTCCATCTCGGGCGCGCCGTCGAAGCTATAGGGTGCGCGGACGGTGGTGAAGGTGCCGATCTCGGGATGCTCGGCCGTGGTCTTGATCCTGAGGTGCTTCGCCTGAGGGTCCTCCAGCGCCTCGTCGCTGTCGTATGCGGGCGAATGCGGCACGCCCGTATCGAGCAGCTTTGCGCACCATTCGTCGCGGGTCAGGCGCGCGAAGATCGGCGTGAAGTGCTCGATCAGATCGTCCTGATGCTTGATCCGCTCCAGCCGCTCGTTGAAGCGCGGGTCGTCGTTCAGTTGCTCCTGCCCCGTCGCGGCCAGCAACCCCTCCCAGAACTTCGTGGGCGAGGACATGTGGATCGCCACCCACTTTCCGTCCTTGCACTCGAACGTGTAGCTCTGGCTGACCACGGGGCGGCTCAGCGGACCCATGACCTCGCCGACGCTGTGGTAGTGCGTGAAGCTGTCGAGGTTGAAATGGCACATCGCCTCGAGCATCGAGATGTCCAGCCGGTGCCCCTTGCCTGTCTTCGAGCGCTCGAGCAGCGCCGCGATGATCCCCATCGCCGCATATTGGCCGGTCACTGCGTCGGCGATCGCGGGGCCGATGACGCGCGGGTTCGAAGGCGGCGTCAGCAGGCGCAGGTAACCCGCCGCCGCCTGCGCGACGGTGTCGTAGGCGGGCCGGTCACGGTAGGGCCCGTCCTGGCCGAAACCCGAGATCGCGCAATAGATGATGCTCGGGTTCACCTTCCGCAGGTCGGCTTCGCCCGCGCCGAGCTTCTCCGCCACGCCGGGGCGGAAGTTCTGGATGAAGACGTCGGCCGAGGCCACGAGGTCATTCAGGACGGCGAGGTCCGCGGCATCCTTGGTGTCGAGGGCGATCGACCGCTTGTTCCGGTTGTATGTCTGGTAGTGCGGCGAGTAGAGCCCGCCCTTGAAGGCGCGGAACGGATCGCCCGTGCCCGGCTTCTCGACCTTGATGACATCGGCGCCGAGATCGGCGAGGTGCATCGCGGCGGCGGGACCGGTGATGTAGGTGCCGAGCTCGATCACCCGGACGTCGCGCAGGATCTTCATCAGGCGCGCTTTCTCTCGCCGCCCGAGGCGGGGCCGTCGTAGGCGATCGCCTGGTCGGCATGGTGGGACATGATGAAGCCGATAGACCGCTGGGATTCCTCGAACAGATGCGCGACGAGGCCCGCCGCGCGCGCCAGAAGCGGCACCCCCTTGATCGCGTCGAGCGGCCAGCCGGCATCGAGGATCACCGCCGGGATCGCGCCCGACACGTTGATCGGCAGCGGCCGCTGGAGGACCTCGGGCGCATGCTTCGCCAGGACCCGGAGGCATTCCACGTACCGACCGGAAATCCCCTCCTCGTCGGCGATCTCGAGCAGCTTGTTCGCGCGCGGGTCTCCGGCCGAATGCTGCGGATGGCCGAGGCCTGGAACCTTTTTCTTTGCCGCCTTCAAACTCTCGAGGCTTTCGATCGCCGCCGCGTCGAGATCACCGTCACCAGCCGCCGCGATAACCTCATCGAGGTAGCGTGCCGCGATCTCGGAGGATCCGGCGACTACGCTACCCATCCCAAGCAGCCCGGCCGACATCGCGCCCTGCCAGGCGTCCGGTCCGGCCGCGAGCGTCATGCGCGCCGCCTGCACCGACGGGACCAGCCCGTGCTCGGCGATGGCGGCGAGGCAGGCGTTCATCATCCGCCGTTGCGCATCGTTCGGGCGCTCTCCCAGCACGAGCAGCCAGAAATAGTCGGTGAAGTCGATCTGCCCGATCAGCTCGTCGCAGAGGTCGTGGCCCCTGACGGTAATCATTTCCGCATCGGACGTCGCGATCGCGGTGAAGGCCTGATCCTGCTTTCCGATCCGCATCAGCTTCCTTTCGCTAAGCGAAAAACATTTCACTTGTCGAAAAGTAAGCGGCGGCCTACCCTCGCGTCAAGTCGATAGTTGCGAATGACGCACGGATTGGATCCGAATTGTTCGCCGGGAGGGAGAAGATCATGCGCGATATCAACCAGTACAGCATCACGCAGGCTGTGAAGGACTCGTTCCAGACCGAGCCCGGCAGCCGGTTCGAGACGCTGCTGCACGGCCTGATCGATCACCTCCACGACTTCACGCGCGAGGTGAACCTGACGCAAGAGGAATGGATCGGCGTCCTGAACTTCCTCTATGATTGCGGGCAGATCTCGACGCCCGAGCGGCACGAATACATCCTGCTGTCGGACGTCCTGGGGTTCTCGGCACTGGTCGACATGATCAACACCCGCGGCGGGGCGACGGAAGGGTCGAACCTCGGCCCATTCTACCTCGACAACGCGCCCGAGATGAAACTCGGCGGCCACCTCGCCGATGGCCGCGACGGCGTCACGGTCCTCGTGCACGGCACCGTCACGAACACGCTGCACAAGCCGCTTGCGGGCGCGATCGTCGACACGTGGCAGGCCGACGCCAGCGGCACCTACCCGATCCAGGAACAGGCGCAGGGTCAGGACAAGTATGACTTGCGCGGCAAGTTCACGACCGACGAGCAGGGCCGCTACTGGTACACCACGGTCCTGCCCAAGCCCTACACCGTGCCCTACGACGGTCCGGTCGGACAGCTCCTGCGCGCCGGCGACCGCCATGCATGGCGGGCGGCACACCTTCACTACATCGTCCGTGCGGAGGGCATGCGCGACATTACCACCGAGGTCTTCTTCGAGAATACCGAGTACATCGACAACGACGCGGTCTTCGGTGTGCGCAAGTCGCTGATCGCCAAGGTCGAGCCGGTGAAGAAGGCGGACGAGCTCGACTACGAGCTCGACCACAAGCCGGACGCGATGTTCAAGTTCGACTTCGTCCTCGCGCCCGAGGGGTGATGGACGCGGTCCCGGAGAGGCCGGCGGAATACGTCGAGGGGCTGGCGCGTGGCATCGCCATCCTCGAGAGCTTCGACGCCGCACATCCCGAAATGACCCTCTCCGACGTCGCACGCCGCTGCGGCATGTCGCCCGCGGCGACGCGGCGCGGACTGCTGACGCTCTGCGCGCTCGGCTATGTTGGCCAGCGCGAAAAGCGGTTTCATCTCAAGCCCAAGATCATGACGCTCGGCTCGACCTTCTACTTCTCGGCGCGGATCGGAGAGGCGCTTCAGCCCGAGCTGCGGCACCTCGTCGAGACATTCGGCGACGCGGCCTCGATCGGCACGCTCGACGGGCGCGACGTCATCTACGTCGCCTCGGTTTCGGTCCAACGGGCGCGGCGGGCGGCAGCTGTCATCGGCGCCCGCTATCCCGCGCACGCGACCTCGATCGGGCGTGTCCTGCTGGCGGGCCTGCCGCCGGAGCGGCTGAAGGCGTACCTCGCAGGTGATCCATTCGAAAAGCTGACCTCCAAGACGCTCGACGACCCCTCCGCACTTGCGGACGAGATCGCGCGAGTCCGCCAAGAGGGGTACGCGACGACGGTCGACCAGCTGGACTACGGGATCACGGCCCTCGCCGTGCCGATCCGTGCCGGCGATGGCCGCTGGATCGCCGCGCTGAACACCTCGGGCTACACCGGGATCGTCACCCCCGAAGCACTGGTGGCAGAGCGCCTGCCGGAGCTGCGCGCCACCGCCAGCCGCATCGGCGCCGCAATCGCCGCCACGCCGATCATCGAAACCATCATCGGAAGCTGACCCGCTCGAGGAGGAAGAGCCATGTGCCGCCTGTGCAACCCCGCGAAACCCGACCGACCCTGCCCGACGCGGCGCGACTTCCTGAAGACGACCGCGATCGCCGGGGCCGCCACCGGGGCGGGCCTGGGCCTGCCGCGCGCGGCACGGGCGCAGGAGGCCGCGGCCACCCTCCCCGAGGGGCTGGGACAGCCCGGCCGCCGCGCCGTCATCCGCGGCGGCACGATCCTGACGATGGACGACGGCGTCGGCAACTTCGAGACCGGCGACGTGCTCCTGGACGGGTCGCGCATCGCCGAGGTCGGCGCCAGCATCGATGCCGGCGACGCGGAGGTGATCGAGGCCGACGGCATGATCGTCATGCCCGGCTTTGTCGACACGCATCATCACCAATTCGAGACTGCGCTCCGCTCGGCCCTGCCGAACGGCATCCTCGTCAACGACGGCCGACCGGCTAACCAGCAGAACTACTACGACACGATCCTGCAGCAGTTCTCGATGGTCTACCGGCCCGAGGATGTCTACATCAGCGAGCTTTTCGGCGGCCTCGCGCAACTCGACGCGGGCGTGACGACGGTGATGGACGTCAGCCAGATCCATCATTCGCCGGAGCATTCCGATGCCGCGATCGAGGGGCTGAGAGATGCCGGCCGCCGCGCCGTGTTCGGCTACTTCGAGGGCTGGGGCGAGCGCGCGGAGTACCCCGGCGATGCCCGGCGCATCCGCGAGCAATGGTTCGCGTCCGACGACCAGTTGACGACCATGGTCATGGGCGGCGAGATCTACATTCCCGGCTACGAGGCGGCGTGGGCGCTGGGCCGCGAGCTGGGCCTGCCCATCGCGCTGCACGTCGTGGGCACGTTCGGGATGCAGCCCGTCTTCGACGAGATCGGCGCCGCGGGCATGTTCGGTCCCGACAACATCTTCATCCACATGACCGGCATGTCCGACGCGGGCTGGCGATACGCGGCAGACGCCGGCGCCCATGTCTCGCTCGCCGTCCCGATCGAGATGCACATGCGCCACGGCACCCCGCCGATCCAGAAGGCGCTCGACCTCGGCATGGGCGTGTCGCTGTCGTCCGACGTCGAGTGCACGATGACGGCGGACCCGTTCACCCAGATGCGCGGGCTGATCACGCTGCAGCGGATGTTCGTGAACGCGGCCGCGCTCTCGGGCGCCGAGGACTATCCGCCGCTGATGCAGTGCATGGACGCGATCCGGCACGCGACGATCGAGGGCGCGCGCGGCTTGAAGCTTGACGATCGCACCGGCTCGCTCACGCCGGGCAAGCAGGCGGACATCGTCCTGCTCGATGCGCGGGCGATCAACGTCGCGCCGCTCAACAATGCGCCCGGTGCCGTCGTCACGCTGATGGAGCGCTCGAACGTCGACAGCGTCTTCGTCGCCGGACAGCCGAAGAAGTGGCGCGGCGCGCTCGTCGGCTTCGATGTGGAGCGTCTGCGGTCCGAGTTGGAGGCGAGCCGCGACTATCTCTTCGAAACGGCGGGAGTAGGCAAGGATCTGTTCCGAGGGTAGAATTGTCTCGTGCGCTGCCCGGGAGGGACCGGCAGCCACGTGGAGGAGCAATTAATGATCAGAGGAACCTGCGCCGCCGCGGCGCTTGCGATCTGTGCCTCGGCGGCCATCGCCGAGACGCCGGTCGAACGCGGCGAATACCTCGTACGTGGAATCATGGGCTGTGGCAACTGCCACACGCCGCAGGGACCCGGCGGACCGGTCGCGGACCGGGAGTTCGGAGGCGCCCTGGTGGAGGACAGCGAGGCCTTCACCGCCTTCGCGCCGAACATCACGCCCGGAAGCCACGTCGCCGGGTGGAGTGACGCGGAATTCGCGCGCGCCATACGGGAGGGGATCAGGCCCGATGGCACCATCATCGGGCCGCCGATGCCGTTCCCGCTCTACCGCCACATCTCGGACGACGATCTTGCGGCCGTCGTCGCCTTCATGCGCACCGCGCCAGCGCTCGAGGGAGGAGAGCCGGCGTCGGAGTACCGCATTCCGCTGCCGCCTGCCTACGGCCCGCCGGTCGAGAGCGTCGCAGCGCCCGAGCCCGGCGTTACGGTCGAGTACGGCGAGTACCTCGTCACGATCGCGCATTGCATGGAATGTCACTCGCCCTTGACCGCGACGGGACCGGACCTTGCCAACAACCTCGGTCGCGGCGGCTTCGAGTTCCACGGACCGTGGGGAACGTCGGTCTCGTCGAACATCACCAACCATGCCGACGGCCTCGCCGGCTACACCGACGACGAGATCAAGATGATGGTCGTCGAGGGCAAGCGGCCGGACGGCGAGGTGATGATGCCGCCGATGCCCTACGGCTATCTCGCGAAGATGTCGGAGGACGATCTCGACGCGATCGTGCTCTATCTCCGCACCGTGCCGGGCATGCCCGACGCCTGAGAGAGAAGATTGGCGCGGCGGGATGTCCCGCCGCGTCCACGACATACAAGGGGACAGTTTCGATGCTTCTGCCGACGTCGCTCGTTGGATCATACGCGCAACCTGAATGGCTGATCGACCGCGCCAGGCTTTCCGGCCGATTTCCTCCGCGCACCCGCGCCGCCGAGCTGTGGCGCATCCCCGAGGAGTATCTGGCGGAGGCGCAGGACGACGCGACGATCGCAGCGATAAAGCTGCAGGAGGAGGCGGGCCTCGACATCATCACCGACGGTGAGATCCGGCGTGAAAGCTACTCCAACCGTTTCGCAACGGCGCTCGACGGCGTCGACATCGACAACCCCGGCACCGCGCTCGACCGGTCGGGCCATCCCAATCCGGTGCCGCGCATCGTCGGGCCGATCCGACGCCGTCATGCCGTGGAGGTCGAGGACCTGAAGTTTCTCAAGGCGCACACGAACCGGATGGTGAAGATCACGCTTCCGGGCCCGTTCACCATGAGCCAGCAGGCGCAGAACGACCACTACGCGAGCGCGGCGGAGGCCGCGATGGACTACGCACGAGCGGTTCGGGAGGAGATCGCAGACCTCTTCGCCGCGGGCGCCGACGTGGTCCAGCTTGACGAGCCCTACATGCAGGCGCGTCCCGAGGCCGCCGCGGAATACGGGCTCGAGGCGCTGAACGCAGCGCTCGACGGTGCCGCTGGGACGACCGCGGTGCATATCTGCTTCGGCTATGCCGCGATCATCCACGAGCGGCCGGCGGGCTATTCGTGGCTGCCACAGATGAAGCGCTGCGCCTGCGACCAGATCTCGATCGAGACCGCGCAGTCGAACCTCGACACGTCGGTGCTGGAGGAGTTGCGCGGCAAGACCATCATCCTCGGCGTCCTCGATCTTTCGGACATGGCCGTCGAAACAGCCGAGGTCATCGCAGAACGCATCAGGCGCGCGCTGCCGCACGTCGATGCGGACAAGGTCATCGTCGCGCCGGACTGCGGGCTGAAGTACCTCCCCCGCGACGTCGCCTTCGGCAAGATCAAGGCGATGGCAGAGGGCGCGGCGCTGGTCAGGGCGGAGCTGAGCTGAGGCCTGCCAAGCCCACTTGGCGAGCGCCCACGGCCCGCGCTCGCGTCAGATGTCGCTTTCGGTCTTGCCAAGTGCACAATGTCGACTGCGCGGGCGGGTCGCGCGGAACCGCCGCCGAGGAGAACGCGATGACGGCCACGCAATCGACGACACACGCGCGCCGAGCCCAGAGCGAGCTGCGCGAGCAGATCCTCAGTGGCGAATTGCCGGCCGGCACCCGCCTCTACGAGATGGCGATCGCCAGCGCGCTCGACGTCTCGCGCACGCCGGCCCGCGAGGCGATGGCGCGGCTCGTCGAGGAGGGTCTGCTCGAACGCCACCATGCCGGCGGCTTCCGCGTCCGCAGTTTCAGTATCGAGGACGTGCGCGACGCCATCGAACTGCGCGGAACGCTCGAGGGGATGGCCGCGCGCCTCGCGGCCGAGCGCCTGGATGGATCCGACGCCCTCGGACCCTTGAGCCGGACGGTCGAAGAGCTCGACAGATGCTTCGGCGACGGCATCGGCGACGTCGATTTCGCCACCTACTCCGAAGCCAATGCGGCGTTCCACACGCAACTGGCGGAATTGTCGCGCAGCACGATCATCCAACAGGAGCTCGAGCGCGTCACGTCATTGCCGTTCGCCTCGCCCACCGCCTTCGTCGGCGCCGCCGGCAACGCCTCGCAGTTCCTGCGCTCTCTATACACCGCGCAGGAGCAGCATCGGGAGATCCTTGCCGCGATCGCCGCGCGGGAGGGAATGCGGGCGGAGATGCTGGCCCGCGAGCATGCCCGAGCGGCGCGGCGAAACCTCGACGGTGCGCTCGCCGATCGGGCGTCGCATGGGGACGTGCCCGGCATGGCGCTCATCGTCAGCAAGGCGCCGGGGTAGTTCCGGCGCGACGGCAGTCACCGTCGGTACGGCGGCCACATGCGCCCGAAGACGCCGTCGCGCTTGAGGAGAGCATGCTGAAGCGCGGCGCCGATATGCAGCAGGATGAAGGCGATGATCACGAATCGCGTGGTCAGGTGGATCCACTGCGCCGTGTCCTCGAGCCTCTCCGACTTGGGAATGAAGGTCGGCACGCCGATCGCGTCAAGCGCCTCGACCGGGAAACCGCCTGCCCTGACGCGCACGTAGCCGGAGACCGCCATGACGAGCAGGAGGAGATAGAGCGCGCCGTGGCTGATCGCTGCCGCACGTCGCTGCCAGTCGGGCACCGTTGCCGGCAACGGCGGCGGCTGCGAGGTCAGGCGAATGGCGAGGCGCAGCAGGACGATGAGCAGGATCAGGACGCCCACGTTCTTGTGGAAGATGAAGAGCGCATCTTGCACGGGGCGCGAGAGCCCCTCCTGCACCATGATGACACCTGCGGGAATCGTCGCGAGGACGAGCAGAGCCGTCACCCAGTGCAGCAAGCGGACGGTCGTGGCGTGGCCACGCTGCACGGAAGAGCTTTCGGTCATCGGCAAGCCTCCTTTCTTGCGTAGATAGCGCGTCGCGTGCGTCATGCTGTATCCTTCATCTTGACGCACGCGGCGCGCAAACTAGCTGAGGCGAATGTCAGATCACCTTCTTAGTGTTCCGGGACGGACCAGCCGCGTGCGGCGCCTCTCCGACAGGATGGGTGCGCCCTATCCTGGCGCGCTGCTCGCCGCGTTCTTCGGCGCGACGATCGTTGCGAGCCTGGGTCCCGCCTTTGCAGGCCTGGGCGCGGTGATGACGGCGCTCGCGCTCTATTGCGCGGGCGCCGCCGTCGCGCTGGCCGCCCTGCCGCGTTCTATCCGCATCCCGAGTTCGGGCCCGCGAATGTGGTCACGCTGGTGCGCCTCTCGCCTCAGCGCGGTGCTCGTCGCTGCGGTCCTCGACGCGCCGCTGTCAATCCCATGGTCGATTCCGGCGCTCGCAGCCCTCTGCCTCGCGCTCGACGGGGTCGACGGCTGGCTGGCGCGGCGGAGCGGCCTGACATCGCGCTTCGGGGCGCGGTTCGACATGGAGGTCGACTGCCTCTTCGCGCTCGCCCTGGCGCTTCTTGTCTTCGAGAGCGGCAAGGTCGGCGGCTGGGTCCTTGGTCTCGGCTTGGTCCGCTATGTCTTCTGGGCGGCGTCCTTCGTGGCGCCGTGGCTCGCGGCACCGCTGCCCGAGCGCCGGTCGCGGAAGGTCATCTGCGTCGCGCAGATCGCCACCCTGATCGCCCTTGTCACGCCGCTGATCCAGCCACCGTTGGCGTCGCCCCTCGCGGCCGCGGTGCTGGCTTGCGTCGTCTGGTCCTTCCTGGTCGACGTCGCATACCTGTGGCGCGCACGCCGGTGACCGAGGCGGCGGTGGACGCGCCCCGGCCGGCCATCGCGATCCGCTCGCTGGGGCTCGCGCTCGGGGCGCTGATCCTCCACCTCGCCCTCGTACAGCCGAACCATCCGGCGGCCCTCACCTGGCAGGCGCTCCGGCTCTTTCCGCTGGAGCTGCCGGCGATCCTGCTCGCCCTTGCGGCGCTGCCGCCGGGACGGCGCGTCACTGCGGTCGTCCGGCTGATCATCGTCGCCCTCCTCACTGCGGCCGTGGTCCTGAAGCTCGCGGACTTTGCGACGTACACCGCGCTGCGGCGGGCATTCCACCCACTGCTGGACCTGCATCTGCTTGTCTCGGCCTGGCATCTCGGCAGCGGCGCGATCGGGGTCGCACTGATGAGCTTGGCGCTCGTCGCGGCGCTCTGCCTCATGGTCGCCGTCGCGGCGCTTCTGTGGTGGGCTACAGGGCGCTGGGCGGCAATCGATCTCTCGCCAGCAACGCGGGCGATCGCCGGCTCTCTGGCCTGCATGGCCACGCTGGTCGTCGTCGCGGAGGTCGGCGAGCATCTCGGGCGCTGGTCCCTTCCGGTCGAGCCACCGGGCGTGGCCTTCACCACGCGTCTCGGCGTCGAGCGTGTGCGCGAGTATGGCGAGGCCGCCGCCGATCTGCGCGCCTTCAGAACCGAGGCGGCAACTGATCCATGGGCCGACGCCGCTCCAATCCTCGACCGGATCGATCGAGACGTCCTGGTCGTGTTCGTCGAAAGCTACGGAGCGGCCAGCCTGACCAATCCGCTCTACGCCGCGACCCACCGCGAGACACTGGCGGAGATGGAGCGCGATCTTGCTTCCCGGGGCCTCGTGATGCTCTCCGCGTGGCTCGAGGCGCCAACCTTCGGCGGACAGAGCTGGCTCAGCCACGCGACGTTCGCTTCCGGCCTCCGCGTCGACAACCAGCGCAGTTATGGGGCGTACCTCGCCAGTCCCCGCCGGGGCCTCTTCCATCTGGCGCAGCGCGCGGGATTCCGCACAGCCGCCGTGATGCCGGCCATCACGATGGACTGGCCGGAAGCCGAGCTGATGGGCTTTGATACCGTCTTGCCGGCGGCGGAGCTCGGCTATCGTGGGCAGCCATTCAACTGGGTGACGATGCCGGACCAGTTCACCCTCGCGGCGCTGGACCGTCTGCTGCCGCTTGGCGAGGAGCCGCCGCTCTTCGCCCAAGTCGCGCTCGTCTCGTCGCACGCGCCGTGGGTTCCGGTGCCCGAGGTCATCCCATGGGACGCCGTGGGCGACGGCACCGTCTTCGACGATTGGGCGACATCGGGGGACCCGCCGGAGGTCGTCTGGCGCGATCGCGACCGCATCCGCGCGGAGTACCGCAAGGCCATCGACTACAGCCTCCAAACCGTCGGGGCCTATGCCCAACTGCATGCCGACGAGCCGCCACTCATGATCGTGCTCGGCGACCACCCTCCCGCGCGCACGGTCGCGCAGGACGAAAGCGACGCGGTGCCGATCCACCTGATCGGCCCGCCGGCTCTCGCGGACCTCATCGAAGATTGGGGCTGGACGCCCGGACTCGTGCCAGACGCTCAGGCGCCTCTCTGGCCGATGGACGCCTTTCGCGACCGCTTCCTCACCGCGTTCAGCTCCGGCCGGCCGTAGACCGTTCGCGGAACATCCGGCGCCACGGTCGGTTTCAACGGTTGAAGATCACGCGACCGACAGGCGGCGCGCGCGGTTCGGCGATGGCAGAACAGGGGCACGATGGACGAGAAACCGACGATCCTGATCACCGGAGCCGGGGGCAACATCGGCTCCGAACTCGCTCAACGGCTGAGCGACCGTTTCCGGGTCATCGGGTTCGACCTCGAAGCACCGGAAGGCCGCGATGACCTGATCGAATGCGACCTGACCGACGACGCCTCCGTCGAACTCGCGTTCCGCAAGGTCCGGGACCGCGTCGGCGACGAGATCGCCGCAGTCGTCCACCTCGCGGCCTATTTCGACTTCTCCGGCAAGAAGAAGCCGATGTACCAGGCGGTGAACGTCGAAGGCACGCGCCGCCTGATGCGGGCGCTGCAGACCTTCCGGGTGGGCAGATTCGTCTATTCAGGCACCATGCTGGTCCACGAGGCCGGTGATCCCGGCGAGCGGATCGAGGAGGGGACGCCGCTCGACCCGGGCTGGGCCTATCCGGAGTCGAAGGCGGAGACTGAAACCGTGATCCGCGATGAGGCGAAGAATATTCCCTTCGTCCTCCTCCATCTGGCGGGCCTTTACGATGACGAGACCGCGGTGCCGACCCTCTCGCATCAGATCGCGCGGATCTGGGAGCGGGACATGAAGGCGCATGTCTATTCCGGCAATCTGCAGGCAGGTCAGTCCTTCATCCACCTCGAGGATATGCTCGACCTCTTCGTCCGCGTGGTCGAGCGCCGCGACGATCTGCCGAAGGACGCCGTGATCCTCGCCGGAGAGCCCGAGGCGATGAGCTATCAGGCGCTGCAGGACGAGATCGGCCGCCTGGTCCACGGCGAGAAGACGTGGGAGACGATCTCGCTGCCGGCGCCGTTCGCCAAGGCAGGCGCAGCGGTCCAGGCATCGGCCGAGCCGGTCATTCCCGATGCCTACGACGAAGGCGAGAAGCCGTTCATCCGTCCGTTCATGATGGACCTCGCCTCCGACCACTACGCGCTCGACATTGGGCGGGCACGGGAGTTGCTGGACTGGCAGCCGAAACACCGGATCAAGGACGGGCTGAAGTCGATCATCAGCGCGCTGAAGGATGATCCCCTCGCCTGGTACGAGAAGAACGGCATCACCCCGCCCGTCTGGCTGCGGTCGGCGGATGAACGCGTCGACGACCCCGAAGAACTGCGCAAGACGCACGAGGCCGCCTACCGTGCGGAGCACCGATCGAGCCTCTGGGCGCACTGGGCGAACGCAGGGTTCGGCATCTGGCTGATGTGTGCGCCGCCGCTTTTGGGCTACGACGATCCTTGGATGATCCTGTCGTCGGTGCTGTCTGGCGCAGCGCTGCTGGCACTCGGGCTTGCATCGCTCTCGTGGCGGCTCCCCTGGGCGCGCGCGGGCTGCGCCGTCATCGGCGTCTGGGTGATGTTCGCGCCGCTCGTGACCTGGACCGACAACACCGGCGCCTACCTCGAAGGTACGTTGGTGGGCATGCTCGTCACGGCCTTCGCCGTCGCCACGCGGCCCTCCATCGGCGTCTCTCCCGTGGCCGCGCGCACCGGGCCCACGATTCCCAAAGGGTGGGATTATTCGCCGTCGGACTGGTTCCAGCGGCTGCCGGTCATCATCCTCGCCATCGTTGGGCTGCTGATCTCCCGCTATCTCACGGCGTACCAGCTCGAGACCATCCCCGGCGTCTGGGAGCCCTTCTTCGGCCCCTCGCCGGGCGCCGCGCCCGGCCAGAACGGGACCGAAGCGATCATCACCTCATCCGTCTCCGAAGCCTGGCCGGTTCCCGACGCCGGCGTCGGAGCGCTGACCTACGCCCTCGAGATCGTCGTGGGGTTGATCGGATCCTCCCGGCGCTGGCGGACGATGCCCTGGCTCGTGATGCTCTTCGGGATCATGATCGTGCCGCTGGGCGCCATCTCGATCTTCTTCATCGTGATCCAGCCGATCGTCATCGGGACCTACTGCACGCTCTGCCTCATTGCCGCGGCGGCAATGCTCTGGCAGATCCCCTTCTCGCTCGACGAGCTGGTGGCGACCTACCAGTTCCTGCGGCGCCGGCATCGCGCCGGTCGCCCGTGGCTCAAGGTCTTCTTCATCGGCGATACCGACGAGGGGCCGGACGACTTCCGTCGCGACGACTTCGAGCGGAGCCCGCGGGTGATACTGGGAGAGATGCTCGGCGGTGGCATGACGCTCCCCTGGTCGCTGGCCGCATCGATGGGGGTTGGCGTTCTTCTGATGCTCTCGCCGCTCTTCTTCGGATGGGACAGCGGCGTGGCGGCGACCAACCACATCTTGGGGGCACTCGTGCTGACCGTGTCGGTGGCGGTTCTGGCGCCTGTCGCGCGGCTTGGTCGCTTCCTCAACGCCCTGATGGGCGTGATCCTGCTCTTCGCGCCGCTGGTCTCCGGGGCGGCACTCCTTCCGCTGGTCTTCTGCGTGGTGTGTGGTCTGGCGCTGATCGCGCTCTCGATCCCGCGCGGCTCTGTCGGCGGAAGCTACGGCGACTGGGACCGCTTCGTCCGCTGATATGGAGTGCTACTCGGGCGTGCAGTACTCGGGGAGCACGGCGCTCCAGACAGCGCAATAGCCCGTCCATGACTCCCAGACGTCGGTTGGGCCCACGGCGTAGTCGACGGGAACCCACATGTCGCCCGACTTCTGCAGCAGCGCCCGGATCCGCGGGCCGTCAACCAGTTCGGCGGCCTCCTCGTCGCGCGTGACGATCGGGCTCTCGGCGACATTGATCTCGCCGCCCCCAGGGCGCTGCGCCGAGACCGCCGCGAAGGCGACATCGCCGGAGACGCGCAGATCCTCGACGACGAATTCCACGGGTGGCGCGAAAGCCCACGCCGCGAGCGGCCGGAGCGCGTCGAGGATGTTGGTCCGCGCCTCGCTGCCGCGCTGCGGCGTCCGATAGTCCTGGGCGGCGGCCGAGAGGCCGCCTCCGGAGATGAGTATGATCGCCAGCGTGGCGCACGCCCACGGCCGCTGCCGAATTGTGCCATGGGAATGTCGCCTGGATCCTGTCATGCTTCGTTTTCCGATCTTGCTACGTTGGCCGCTCCCGCAACCTTCTTGCCGGAAGGTTGACCAGCGGTAAGCGGCCAGCGCGCACCAAGGAGACGGTCGCGCCCCAGCTTCATGACATTGACGGAGTTTGACTGATTCCCTCCGAGCACGTGGAGATGTGCGGAATCTTCACCGTGATAGAAGCCGACGTGGCCTTTCCAGCCGTTCTTGCTACCCCGCCAGAAGACGAGGACGGAGCCGACCTGCGGCTCGCATTCCGCCCCGAAGCTCATCCAGTTGCGTGCGCCGAGCGGGTTCGTCGGCAACGGCTCGTTCCCCAAGGTCGACCCCATGCAGTGACCGACGAACAAGCCGCACCACGGAATGTCGTCGTCCTTGTAGTCGATGTCGATCGCCTCGGCCATGTCGAGGATGACTTCGTTCGATTTCGGTCCCGCGATTTCGCGGGTTCCGATCAGGCGCATCGCTTCTTCGTACCACGGCATGTCGTCGAAGCTGATGAGGATGCCCGGCTCGGGTTCGCCGAAGAGTGCGTCGTATGTCTTGGGGCCCACGATGCCGTCCGAGACCAGGCCGCAACTCGCCTGAAAGCGCATGATGGCCGATGTCGTCAGACGGCCACGAACGCCGTCGATCGGACCGGGGTTGAAGCCGAGCTTGAGCAAGCGGTGCTGAATCTTCTTCCAATCATCAGATGTCATTGACGTGTCTCCCAAAAATTTGAATTGAAGAACAGGATGACTCGCACTCAACCAGATCGTGCCACGCCGGGCGAACGCAGGCTGCTGGGCCACCGGCGACGCCGCGGGCTGGCCGTTGGCGCTGGGCTAAATTGATCCCCCCGCAAGTTGCCTCGACGGCAGCCGTTGCTGGCGGCATCTCTCCCCTCCCGTGAGATGCAATCTCCGCAACAGTGCGCAGGGCATGCTCCAGAGTCGAGACTGAAGGCGATTGCGCTGCCTGCGCATCGACCCGGTTAACCCTAACCCGCGTCGAATGCGACTAGCGCTGCACGGTCTTCAGATACTCGACGATTGCGGCGATGCTCCGGCTCGTCATGACCGGCTGTCCCTTGGCCGTCGCAAGGGAGGCGCTGGGCTCGCCGTCGAAGACCTCACCCCACAGCGGCATTTCGCCGCCATGCGCCAGAAGCGGGTCCCGCCCGTCGATTCTCTGAACGACGGGGAAGGTCGGAAACTCTCCGCCCGCCCGCTCGGAAAGACCCGTGAGGTCCGGCGGCGGCGCCAGCAGAATCGGTGCCATAGGACCATTGCCGTCGGCCGCAACCCCATGACACGTCGCGCAAAACTGCGTATAAAGCTGGGCTCCGGTCGGCTGGGCTGCGGCCGGTGCGGCCAGCAGCAGACACACTACTAGAATTCTCATCTCGCCCTCCATGCAGGCATCCGCCCGAAGAGTGCGCAGAGGCCCGGGTTCTCGCATTGATGTGCGTCAGCCCAGGCTCGCAAGACCGACGCGGCGCGAATAGAGTGACCTCATGATCCGCGTCCTCGCTTTCACCCTCACCCTCACCCTCACGCTGCCAGCGCTCGCCCAGGACGTCGAGGTCGAGCTCGTCCTTCTTGCCGACGCCAGCGGATCGATCGACATGGAGGAGACGCAGTTCCAGCGCATGGGCTATGCGACGGCAATCATGGATCCGGAGGTCATTTCCGCCATCGAGCGGACAGCCTACGGCCGAATCGCGGTCACGTATGTCGAGTGGGCCGCGTCCTACAGCCACGACGTCGTGGTCCCGTGGACGATCATCGAAGGCGGCGACAGCGCCGCAGCCTTCGCCGAAGCGCTGATTCCGCCGCCGCGACGCGCCTACGGGCGCAACGCGATCGGCTCGGCGCTGCTGTTCGGCAAGGAACTGATCGAGACCAACGACATCGTGGGCTGGCGCCGCGTCATTGATTTCTCCGGCGACAGCGCGAACAACTGGAACGGCCCACCGATCGCGACGGCGCGAGCCGAGGTGCTCGAAGCAGGCATAACCATCAACGGCCTCGCCGTCTTGTGCCGCGCCTGCAACGGCCGGCCCTCGGGCCCAGAGCTCGAGTCCCAGTACGAGGAACGGATCATTGGCGGCCGCGGCGCCTTCGTCGTCACGGCCGAGACCCCCGACAGCTTTGCCGAGGCGGTTAAGCGGAAGCTGATCCTCGAGATCAGCGGGACGCAACCCGGCGGGCTGCTCGATATCGCGCAGCGCTAGGTTTTACTGCTGGATCGACTCGAGGTAGTCGACGAGTGCCAGGATGCGGCGATCCGCAAAGACCGGAGAGCCGTCGTCGGCATCTTCAATGCCGGGCTGCCCGGACAGAAGCGACCCGAATACCGGCATAGGTCCGCCATGTGCCCTTATTCCGGTACGCCCGTCGATGATGTAAATCACCTTCAGACGCGGGAACTCCCCGTCGTTCCGCGCCGCCAGACGCGTGAGGTCCGGCACCGGGACCGACAGCAACTCGGCCGCGGGGCCGTCACCGATCGCCTCGGCGCCGTGGCATCCGGCGCAGGCATCCATGTAGAGCGTGCGGCCAGGCGCCGCCTCCTGCGCCACGACGGGCGCCGCCACAATCGCGGCGGCCAGAGCGAATCTGAACATCGATGGTCCTCACTTTCGGTAGGCCCACACTAACCAACCTTGGCGTCGGCGCCTTGATGAAAATCAGACCCGCGTCACGTCAAACGGCCGAGGTCCAGCCGCAGCACACGGTCCATCCGCGCAGCCAAGTCGAGGTTGTGTGTCGCCACCAGAGCCGCGAGACCGGTCTCGCGTACCAATGTCATCAGGGCGTCGAACACGCGGTCCGACGTCGCCGGGTCGAGGTTGCCGGTAGGCTCGTCCGCCAGAAGCAGTCGCGGGCCGTTGGCCAGCGCGCGGCAGAACGCGACTCGCTGCGCCTCGCCTCCCGAAAGCGCGGCGGGCCGGTGCTCTCCCCTCTCGGCAAGGCCGACGCGAGACAGGAGGTCGCGCGCCCGTGCCGCCGCGGCGTCACGCGAGACACCCGCGGCCCGCTGCGGCAGCGCCACGTTCTCGACCGCGGTGAATTCGGGGAGCAGATGATGAGCCTGGTAGACGAACCCGACCTCGCGGCGCCGCGCCGCCGTCCGGCGACTGTCGGACGCGCCGGAATAGTCCGTACCGCCGAGTGTCACGGCCCCGGCATCTGGGCGGTCGAGGAGACCGGCGATGTGAAGCAGCGTCGATTTTCCCGCACCGGACGGAGCGACCAGTGCCACCGCCTCGCCCTTCGCGAGCGTCAGCGATGCGTTGCGCAGGACCACGACCTCGCTTGGCTTGCCGCGATTATACGCCCTGTCGACGCCGTCGAGCCTGAGCGCGTCATTCATAGCGCAGCGCCTCGACGGGGTTCATCCGTGCGGCGCGCCTTGCGGGGAACAGCGTGACGAGAAAGCTCAGCGCCAATGAAAGGAGGACGGCGGAAGCCACGTCCTCGACGCGCAGCAGCGCCGGCAGCTCGTAGATACCGCGCACCGACGGATCCCAGATGCCCCCGCCGGAGAGCTGGTCGACAAGGCCGAAGATGGGGTCGATCCAGATCGCGAACGCGCAGCCGAGGATCACGCCGAGAGCGGTCCCGACGATCCCCGTCAATGCGCCGCATAGGAAGAAGATGCGCATCACCGCCCCTTCGGTAAGACCGATGGTCCGCAGAATGCCGATGTCGTGTCCCTTGTTCTTCACCAGCATCACGAGGCCCGAGACGATGTTCATCGCGGCGATCAGGACAAGGACCGACATGATGACGAACATCACGTTGTCCTCGATGTCGAGCGCCCGGAGGAATGCGCCCGAGGCGTCCCGCCACGTCCAGATCAACGTATCTGGTCCCGCGGCTTCGACGATCTCGGGGATCAGCGCGTCGATCGCCTCGGGCTCGTCGACCATCACCTCCAACTCGTCCGCCCGACCCTCGCTGTTGAAGTAGACCTGCGCCTCATCGAACGGCAGGTAGGCGCGCGTCCGGTCGATGTCGTAGCGCCCGGCCTCAAAGACATAGACGACCTCGTAGGCCGAGACCCGTGGCGTCGTTCCAAAGGCGGTGCGCGCGCCGTCGGGCGAGATCAGTCGCAAGGTCTCACCGACAGAGACCCCCAGCTCTCGCGCAACGCCGGCGCCGATCGCAATTCCCTCTCCGAAGCGGCCGATGTCTCCGAGGGCAACCTCGGGGTCGGCGATGCGGGGCAACGTGGCGAGGTCGGCGGCGCGGATGCCGAAGACCTCGACGCCTGCATTCTCGCCGTTCGCGTTCGCCAGAACCTGACCACGGACCAACGGAGCGACCCGCGTTACGCCCGGCACGCCCGCGACGCGCTCGGCCATCGCGTCGAAGTCTTCGATGCCGGTAATCCGCGTGCCCTGCTCCGTCGTGCGCCCTTGGGAATAGACGGTGACGTGCGCGTTCGCGCCGAGGATCGTGTCGACGAACTCGGCGCGAAAACCCGCCCGCACCGACAGCGTCGCGATCAGCGCGAAGACGGCCAGCGTGATGCCGATGACGCTGATCCAAGTCATCGCGCTGATGCCGCCCTCCGCCCGGCGGGCGCGCAGGTATCGCCAAGCGATCAGCCACTCGTAGGGCGCGAAGGGTGCGGTCTGGCCGGACATGCGCGCGCGATGTGAGGGCGTTGGCTTGTGGGGTCAAGCGAATTGGGTTTGCCGCGCCGCTGTTGCGTGCCATCCTGAGGGCCTAAGAAACCGAAAGGAGCGCGCGATGATCCGCACCCTGACCCTTCTGCTGGCGCTCGCGGGCGCGCCTGCGCTCGCCAACGGCCCGGATTTCTCGATCGCGGGCGCTCGCGTCGTGGGCATTCCGGGGTTCGAGGAGATCACTGCCAGGTCGGGCCCGAGGTGCAACGCGACCGGGCGCGCGCGCATCGACGTGACTTTCACCGATCCCGACGGCATCGCGTACGCGGCGGTCGACTTGCGATCGTCCCAAGTGCGTCCCGCCGTCTCCGAACAGGCCGAGACTTGGCTGTGGATTCCGAACTATGAACGGCCGGAACGCTCCTATCGCTGGAGGTACGAAGACCCAGCCGCTCTGCGCACACTCTACACCATCCCAATCGCCCTCGAGCTCATCCCCGGCGCCGGTCCGATCCCGACCGAGGTGATGACCAAGGATGGCAAGGGTGGCCTCAAGATCCGCCGTTTCGCGCTGGTTCCCTCGGCCTGCAGATAGAACCGCCGCCTACCGGCCCGAATAAGCTTCCGTCAGCCGCGCCACGGCAGCATCGGGCGACACCTCTTCGCTCTCCCCGGTCCGGCGCGAGGTCAGCTCGACCTTTCCGGAGGCGAGCCCGCGCGGACCGACGGTGAGGCGCCAAGGCAGGCCGATCAGGTCCATCGTCGCAAACTTCGCGCCTGCCCGCTCCTCGGTGTCGTCGTAGAGCGGGTCGAGCCCTTTTGCCTTCAGCGCCGCATATAGGGTCTCGCAGGCCGAGTCCGTCGCCGCGTCGCCCTGCCGTAAGTTGACGATGCCCGCATGGAACGGGGTCACGCCCTCAGGCCAGACGATCCCCTTGTCGTCGTGGCTCGCCTCGATGATCGCGCCGACGAGGCGGCTGACGCCGATGCCGTGGCTGCCCATGTGAACCGGCACGCGCTCTCCGGCGGCGTTCGTGACGAGCGCGCCCATGGGTTCCGAATACTTCGTGCCGAAATAGAAGATCTGCCCGACCTCGATGCCCCGCGCCTCGCGGCGGCGATCATCCGGAACCGTCTCGGCGAAGACGGAGGCGTCGTGCGTATCCTCCGTGCGCGCATAGAGCGAAGTGAACTCCTCCAGCACGCCACGGCACTGATCCCGGTCGTCGTAGTCGATCTCACGCTCGCCAAGGCGGATGTCGGTCACGTGGCTGTCGTAGAAGACGCCGCTCTCACCGGTCTCTGCGAGAACGAGGAACTCGTGGCTGTAGTCGCCGCCTATGGGCCCGGTCTCGGCACGCATCGGGATCGCCTGCAGGCCCATCCGCTCGTACGTCCGCAGGTAGCTGACGAGGTGGCGGTTGTAGGCATGCTTGGCCGACGCCTCGTCGACGTCGAAGTTGTAGCCGTCCTTCATCAGGAACTCGCGGCCGCGCATGACGCCGAAGCGAGGCCGCACCTCGTCGCGGAACTTCCACTGGATGTGGTAGAGCGTCATCGGTAGGTCGCGGTAGCTCGACACGTGGCTGCGGAAGATGTCGGTGATTAGCTCCTCGTTCGTCGGACCGTAGAGCATGTCGCGGTCGTGCCGGTCCTTGATACGCAGCATCTCGGGCCCGTAGGCGTTGTAGCGCCCGCTTTCCTGCCACAACTCGGCCGACTGCAGGGTCGGCATCAGAAGCGGGATGTGCCCCGCCCTCTGCTGCTCCTCGTGGACGATCTGTTCGACCCGGCGCAGCACCTTGTAGCCCAGCGGCAGCCAAGAATAGATCCCGGCCGAGGCCTGCTTGATCATCCCCGCCCTGAGCATCAGCCGGTGGCTCACGATCTGCGCCTCGGACGGCGTTTCCTTCAGAACGGGGAGGAAGTATCGGCTGAGGCGCATCTCGGTCCCTGATCGCACGAAAAAGGCCGGTCACGCTTATGGCATCGCCGGCGGGGCAGCAACGCCCTTGCGCGAGGGTGCGGGACAGGCGATCACGCTTCCATGGCCCTGCCTGTGCGCGAGCAGTTCAAGTACTGGGGAATCGCCGCGGCGGTCTTCGCCCTGCTTCTGTGGCTGCTCGGCGATGTGCTCGTGCCATTCCTGCTCGGCGGGGCGATCGCCTACCTGCTCGATCCGATCGCCGACCGGTTGGAGCGGCTTGGCCTGTCGCGGATGTGGGCGACCGTGGTCATCACGATCCTCGGCATCCTGACGCTGGTGGTCATGCTGCTCCTGATCGTCCCGACGCTCGCCCGCCAGGCGACGCAGCTCGTCGAGACGGCGCCGCAGATGGCCGAAAATCTCGAGACCTTCCTGACGGAGCGCTTTCCTTCGCTGATCGAGCAGGATTCGATCCTGCGTCGCTCGCTCAACGACCTCGGCGAGACGATCCGCTCGCGCGGTGGCGAGGTCGTGCAGGCGGCTCTGTCTTCGCTCAGCGGCCTCGTCAACGTCGTCGTGCTCTTCGTCATTGTGCCCGTGGTGTCCTTCTACCTCCTGATGGACTGGGACCGGCTCGTCGCGAGGATCGACTCGCTCCTGCCGCGCGAACACGCCCCCACGATCCGCCGGCTGGCCGCGCAGATCGACGAGACGCTGTCAGGCTTCGTGCGTGGGCAAGGTCTCGTCTGCCTGATCCTCGGCACCTATTACGCGGTGGCGCTGATCGCGGTCGGGCTTAATTTCGGGCTCGTCATCGGGTTCATCGCCGGCATCCTGACGTTCATCCCGTACGTCGGCGCCGTCGTCGGCGGGGTGCTTTCGATCGGGCTTGCGCTGTTCCAGTTCTGGGGCGACTGGGTTTGGATCATCGTGGTCTGGGCGATCTTCCAGTCCGGACAGTTCATCGAGGGCAACATCCTCACGCCGAAGCTCGTGGGCGACAGCGTCGGCCTTCATCCGGTCTGGCTGATCTTCGCGCTGTCAGCGTTCGGAGCTCTGTTCGGCTTCGTCGGCCTTCTGGTCGCGGTGCCGGTAGCGGCGGTGATAGGTGTGCTGGCGCGGTTCCTGACCGAACGGTATCGCGCGTCCAAGCTCTACCGCGGGCTCGAAGATGACGGCGCACGCTGAGACGAAGCAACTCGCGCTGGCCCTTACGCCGAAGACGTCTTTCGCGCGCGAGGCCTTTCTGCAGGCAGAGTGCAATCGCGACGGCCTAAACCGCGTGCTGGCATGGCGCGGCTGGCCTACCGGCAAGCTCGTGCTGTCAGGGCCCGCGGCCAGCGGCAAGACGCATCTGGCGCATATATGGGCGGAAGACTCCGGCGCACGGCTTGTCTCCGCCGACACCCTGCATTCCGTTGATCCTGCCACTTTCGTCGACCGCGGCCTCGCCCTGGACGATGCGGACCGCGTCGCCGGAGACGCCGGGAGTGAACGCATGCTGCTCCATCTTCACAACGCGCTGCAACAGAACGGCCTGCCGTTGCTGCTGACGTCGCGGCGGGAACCGGGCCGGTGGAGCGTTGCACTACCCGATCTGGCCAGTCGCATCGCGGCGGCGCCGCATGCGAGGCTGGCGCCGCCAGACGACGCGCTGCTCGCGGCGGTTCTGGTCAAGCTCTTCCATGACCGGCAGCTCAACGTGGAGCCGCATCTCGTCACATGGCTCGTGACGCGGATGGACCGCTCGCTTGCTGCCGCCCGCGACATCGTCGCCCGCCTCGATGCTGCCGCCTTTGCCGAGCGCAGTCCGGTGAACCGCCGAATGGCACGCGCCGTTCTGGACAACATCGAGGACGGGCCGCCATGATGGCGGCTCACGCGATGGATGGAGCTAGTCATGTCGGCCAACGGCGCTTCGAACGCGGCGATGACAGCGCAGGACGTCGTCGAGACCGACTTCCTGCGCGCACCACTGCCGCCCGCCGTCCATGTCGAAGGCGGGTTTGAAGGCCCGGCGCGCTTCATCAATCGAGAACTCTCATGGCTCGCATTCAACTGGCGTGTGCTGGAGGAGGCGGAGAACACGCGCGTGCCGTTGCTGGAGCGGCTTCGCTTCCTGTCGATCTCGGCGGCGAACCTCGATGAGTTCTACACGGTACGCGTCGCAGGCCTCCGTGAGCTCGCCCAGGCCGGCAACACCACGCCGGCCGCCGACGGACGCAGCCCCGCGGACCAGCTCGTCCTGATCGACGAGGACGCCCGAGAACTGATGGACCGACAGCAGCTCGTCTGGCGCACCCTGCAGCAGGAGATGGCCGCGGCCGGCATCAACATCTTGTCGCGAGACGAGCTCACCCAGGATGACATGCACCACCTCGACGCGGTGTTCCTCGAGCAGGTGTTCCCGGTCCTGTCGCCACTCGCGATCGATCCGGCGCATCCATTTCCGTTCATTCCGAACACCGGCTACTGCCTCGGCCTGCAGCTCGAGCGAAAGGCCGACCGGCGCAAGCTGCAGGCGCTGCTGCCAATCCCCAACCAGATCCAGCGGTTCCTGCGCCTGCCGGGCGAAGGGCACCGCTTCCTGCCGCTCGAGCAACTGCTGCTTCTGAAGCTCGGCGTCCTCTTTCCTGGCTATACCGAGAAGGGCAACTGCGCCTTCCGCGTCCTCCGCGACAGCGACCTCGAACTGGAGGAAGAAGCAGAGGACCTGGTGCGGGAGTTCGAGGTGGCTCTCAAGCGTCGCCGCCGGGGCGAGGTGGTGCGGATGAAGATGTCCGCCGGCGCGCCGGCGGCCTTGCGCAAGCTCATCATGGAGGAATTGCCGGTCCGCCCGAACGAGGTTGTCGAGATCAACGGCCTGATCGGGATAGCGGCGCTGTCCGAGCTTGTGCTGTCAGACAGGCCGGACCTGCTCTGGCCGCCCTTCACGCCGCGCGTGCCGGAGCGGGTGCAGGACCATGACGGCGACATGTTCGCCGCCATCCGGCAGAAGGACATGCTGCTGCACCACCCGTACGAGACGTTCGACATGGTGGTCCGCTTCCTCAACCAGGCGGCCGCCGATCCAGACGTCGTGGCGATCAAGCAGACCCTCTACCGCACCTCCACCCAATCGCCCATCGTCGAGGCGCTGTGCGAGGCGGCCGAGGCGGGCAAGTCGGTTACAGCGCTGGTCGAGCTCAAGGCGCGCTTCGACGAGGCCGCCAACATCCGGCAGTCGCGCCGGCTGGAGCGGGCCGGCGCGCATGTCGTCTACGGCTTCATGAACTACAAGACGCACGCGAAGATTGCGACGGTCGTACGGCGCGAGGGCGAGAGGCTGGTTACCTATACCCACTACGGGACGGGCAACTACCACCCGATCACGGCGCGCATCTATACCGACCTGTCGCTATTCACCTGCGACGTCGCGCTGGGCCGGGACGCGACGCGGGTCTTCAACTACCTCTCGGGCTACGCTCAGCCTCAGGAATTGGAGAACCTCGCGATCTCGCCGCTGAACCTCAAGTCCCGCCTTTTGGAGATGATCGACGCCGAGGCCCGACATGCCGAGGCCGGGCGGCGCGGAGTGATCTGGGCGAAGATGAACGCGCTCATAGACGCGGACGTAATCGACGCGCTCTATTCCGCTTCCCAGCGGGGCGTGAGGATCGACCTGTCGATCCGCGGCATCTGCGGCCTGAGACCCGGCATCGCTGGCCTGTCCGACAACATCCGCGTCAAGTCGATCGTCGGGCGCTTCCTCGAGCACTCCCGAATCGTCTGCTTCGGCAACGGCCACGGGATGCCGCACCCGAAGTGCCGCGTCTTCATCTCGTCGGCCGATTGGATGGGTCGCAACCTCAATCGCCGGGTGGAGACCTTGGTGGAATGCACGAACGCCACCGTGAAGGCGCAGATCGCGAGCCAGATCATGGCTGCGAACATGGCCGACGTGGCGCAAAGCTGGGTCCTGCGCCCCGACGGACAATTCGAGCGCCCGCCCCTCCCGCCGGACGAGCCGGCGTTCAACTGCCATCGGTTCTTCATGGAGAACCCGTCACTGTCAGGTCGCGGCACCGCCGGAGCCGCTGACGTGCCCGAACTCGCGCACTCCGGCGATTGACCTCGGGCCTCCGTCGGGGCCAGTGTGGCGCCGCCGTCGGAGGGAGGACGACCTTTGGCAGACGACAGCGCCGCCTGGGGGCCTTTCGGAAGGCCGCTCTTCGACAGCTCCAAGGCGCGGGCGCTGAGCCGTGTCGGCGTGATCGACGTCGGCTCGAACTCCGTTCGCCTCGTCGTTTTCGACGGCGCTGCGCGGAGCCCCGCGTACTTCTTCAATGAAAAGCTGATGTGCGGGCTCGGCCGTGGCTTCAACGAAACCGGGCGCCTGAATCCGGAGGGACGGGTCCGGGCGGTGGCGGCGCTGCGTCGTTTCGCGCTGCTCGCCAGGGGAATGGACGTCTCGCCGCTGGTCACGGTCGCGACCGCGGCGGTGCGGGAAGCCGCGGACGGCCCCGACTTCGTCGAGGAGGTACGGAAGGCCAGCGGCATCGAGATTCACGTCATTGACGGCGAGGACGAGGCTCGCCTTTCCGGCCAGGGCGTTCTCCTCGGCTGGCCCGGAGCCAGCGGCCTGATCTGTGACATCGGTGGTTCTTCCATGGAGATGGCTCAGATCGGCGATGGAGAGGTCGGCAAGCGTCTCACGTCTCCTCTGGGGCCGTTCCGCTTGGCTGAGATCAAGCCGGCCAAGCTGCAAAGTCACGTCGCCAAGATCGTGAAGGGTCTCGTCAAGTCGCTCGGCGCTGAACCTGAAAGGCTGTTCCTGGTAGGTGGATCGTGGCGCGCGATCGCGCGACTGGACATGATCCGCAAGGACTATCCCCTTGCTGTCCTGCACGAATATCGGATGACGCCGCACAGCGTGGCGAACACCGTCGACTGGATCGAAGCTAACGACCTCGAGGACCTGCGCAAGAAAGCCGGCCTCAGCGAAGCGCGGATGGCGCTGATCCCGCTCGCGGCCAAGGTTATTCGCGAGGTCGTCGCCGGGTTCAAGCCGGGAGAGATCGCGATTTCCTCGTACGGTATCCGCGAAGGCCTGCTCTTCGAGCAGATGCCGCCGGAGCTACGCGAACGCGACCCCCTGATCGAAGCTTGCCGCTTCGCCGAATTCGAAGGACGCGCGGCTGCCGGGCTTCGGTCGAAAGCTCTATCGATTCGTCCTTCCTCTCTTCAAGGACAGCTCCGAGCGGGAACAGCGCATCGTCCGCGCGGCCTGCCTGCTGCACGACGTGAGCTGGAGGGCCCACCCCGACTACCGCCACGAAGTCTGCTTCGACAATGCCACCCGTGCCAACCTCGGCGGCCTGACGCATGAGGAGCGCATCTTCCTCGGCCTCTCGCTGCTCCACCGCTACAAGGGGTCGCGAGACGGCAAGCTTGAGGACGTGGTCGCGCTTCTACCGCCCGATATGGTGAAGCGGGCAGAGATCCTCGGGCGCGCGATGCGCCTTGGCGCGATGTTCACGGTGGAGGATCCGGCCGAAATGGGCGAGCTGCGTTGGTTCCCGGGAAAATCGCGCCTCGAGATCCACGTCCATCCGGCGGGCGAGGGATTGTTCGGAGAGGTCGCGCAGAGCCGATTTCAGATCCCTCGCCAGCGCAATGGGCGCGGAGGGAGAGGTCGTCCGCCGCTAGGCGCAAATGCGTCGGTACATCAAGCGACGCTCACGTACGCGGACATGTTTGTCGAGCACGTGTCCTAGCCAAGATCCACCGATCGGCAAAGATGAATGCAACGCGCCCAAGACGTCGGGCGATACCGCGCATGTGTGCGACAATCGACGTTGATTGGTCGACTACGGCCAGCCATGCGCCTGCCCATGAAGCAAGGGCGATGAGCTACAGCTCGATCGGGTCGCCTGGCTCCGCCTCTTCTACCTCCGGCGCCTTGGGTTCCGGCGACGGTTCCAGCGGCGTCTTCCGCCGAATGATGATGTCGCCATTCGGCAGCATTTCGGGCGCCTCATAGTTGTTGAGGTTGTCAATCTGGTCGCGCAGGTCGCGCAAGGCCGGCTCGACCTCCGAAAAGAGATCCCGCAGCAACTGCTCGATCCCTCGAGCGAGAGGAGTGGCCTCCTCCTCGACCTCCTGAGCCTCAGCCGTGGAAGTCGCCAGAATGAGTATCAGGGCGATCCAATGCATACTGATCATTTAGGCCCGACTCGTCGCCTGCCAACGCTCAGTCCGCCTTGGAAGAGATTTCCTCCCACGCACGATTGATCGCGACGAGGCGCTTCTCCGCCAGACGCACCGCCTCCCTCGGGACGCCGCGCGCCAGCATTCGATCCGGGTGCGTCTCGCGCACCAGCCGACGCCACGCGGCCCGGACCTCCTCGATCGGCGCTCCGGGCTCGACGCCCAGCACGTCCCACGGATCGGGCTCGGCGTCCTGGACGAACCGGGCGCGGATCGCGCGGAACTCCCGCTCCGGCAATCCGAAGATGCGGGCGACCCGGTGCAGGAAGTCATCCTCCGCCGGGTGGTACTGGCCATCCGCCACGGCGATATGAAACAGCCCCTCCACGAGGTCCGAGAGCGGTCCCTGCCCGTCGCGGAACATCGCGCCGATCCGCCGCGCATAATCCTCGTAGCCGGCGGAGTCGTTCCGGGCGAGGTTGAAGACGCGTGCGGCGTTCCTCTCCTCTTCCTTTGGTATGTGGAATACCTCGCGGAAGGCGGTCACCTCGTTGCGCGTCACCAGACCGTCGGCCTTGGCCATCTTGGCGCCCAGCGCGATCACGGCGATCGTGAAAGCGACGCTGCGCTCGGGCGGCGCGCGGAGACGATCGAAGACGGCCGCGAGCCCTTCGCCCGAGGCGAGCGCCGCGAGCGCGTTCGCAATGCGTTGCCAGATCGACATGAGGCAAGTCTAACCCACAGGATGGCGGCCCGCGCCAGAGATGTTTCATCAGCACGATGAGGTCGAGCAGTTTGGCGGACGTGCGACCATTCGGTTGAGCAGCGGCCTTGCCAAGTCGCTGATGGCCCTGCAAGGCAAATGAACGGTCATCCCGCGCGCGAGCCCTTGCACGGCGCATACGGCAATAGTCCATTGAACGTCCCATGCGCCGACCTTGGCCGACACAGTGCCGGAGTTCGTCATCGCGCTGAATGTTCGGAGGTATCGAAGAACGGCTTGGTTCACCGCAGGACGATCGCGGCAAAGGCCTCAGGCCAACTCGACAGCGCCGCGTGGCGTGTCGAACGTCGCGGCGAGTCTCGCGGGTCCCTCGGCGTAGCGGACCCCGGCGACCGGAGGAACGCGGTCCGCGAGAGACCGAGGATGCGAGACCTCGAGCCCCACAAGGCGCACGCCGCTGTCGGGCAACGCTTCAGCCGGATGTGCGCTGCTCAGCCACTCGATGAGCGCCGGCGCGCAGCCGTCGAGGGGCTGGCGCCCGTCGGGGGGTACGGTGATCCGCCACCGATACTCTCCCCGCTCGAGCGCCAGGGCCGAACCAGTCCCTTCCGGCGCCACAGCCGCCGCGGCCTCGATGTCGTCGGTACGCACGATCCAGGCGGCAAGTCGGGGCGGGCCACGGAAATCGTCTAGACCGAACCAGCGCGGACGGCCGGGAGGCGGCGCTGCCGGATCGACGCTGATGACCTCGAGGTAGCTTGCCACACCGACGCGCAGCAACCGATTGTGGGTGCCCATGAGGGCGTGCCGTCCGCCGGGTCCGGGCCGCACGCCGAGGAGGTCGGCCACCCACTCCACACCCGCATCGAGGTCTGCGGCAGCGACCGCGAGGTGGTCGAGTTGCCATTGCATCGCGATCAGGCGGCTTCGCGCCGTGCTGCCCGGATGAGGTGGAGGATGTCGCGCGCAGCCTGTGGGATGTTGGTTCCCGGCCCGAAGATGGCAGAGACGCCGGCCTCCTTCAGGAAGGCGTAGTCCTGCTGCGGGATAACGCCGCCGCAGACGACAAGAATGTCACCCGCTCCCTGCGTCGCGCAGCGCTTTCACAAGCTTGGGCGCCAGCGTCTTGTGGCCCGCCGCCTGGCTGGAGATCCCGACGACATGCACGTCGTTGTCGAGCGCGTCCTGCGCCGCCTCCTCGGGCGTCTGGAACAATGGGCCCACGTCGACGTCGAAGCCGATGTCGGCGAATGCGGTCGCGATCACCTTGGCGCCCCGGTCGTGGCCGTCCTGGCCCATCTTGACCACCAGCATGCGCGGGCGGCGCCCCTCCTCCTCGGCGAACTGCTCGACCTCCTTCTGGATCGCGGCGAAGTCGTCGTCGCCGTCGTAGGCGGCGCCATAGACCCCGGCCAGCGTCTTGATCTCGGCCCGGTGCCGGCCCCACGCATTCTCCATCGCCTGGCTGATCTCACCCACGGTCGCCCGCTTGCGCGCCGCCTCGACCGCGAGATCCAGAAGGTTGCCGCGTCCCTCACGCGCGCCGGTCTCCAGCGCTTCCAACGCGCGCGCGACCCCGGACGCATCGCGCTCGTTGCGGATTCTCTCCAGCTTCTCGGTCTGGCCCGCGCGTATGGCGTCTGTGTCGATGTCGAGGACGTCGATCTCCTCCTCGCGGTCGAGGCGCCACTTGTTGACGCCGACGATCACCTCCTCGCCGCGGTCGATCGCGGCCTGCTTGCGCGCCGCCGCCTCCTCGATCCTGAGCTTCGGCATGCCGGACGCGACCGCCTTGGTCATGCCGCCCATCTCGTCGACCTCCTCGATCAGCGCCCAGGCCGCGTCGGCGAGGTCCGCCGTCAGCTTCTCGACGTAGTAGGAGCCGGCGAGCGGATCGACGACCCGGGTGACCCCCGTCTCGTTCTGCAGGATCAGCTGCGTGTTCCGCGCGATCCGCGACGAGAAGTTGGTGGGCAGCCCGATCGCCTCGTCGAAGGAATTGGTATGCAGCGACTGCGTTCCGCCAAGGACGGCCGACATCGCCTCGTAGGCCGTGCGGACGATGTTGTTGTAGGGATCCTGCTCGGCCAGGCTGACGCCCGAGGTCTGGCAGTGCGTGCGGAGCATCAGCGACTGCTCCTTCTTCGGTCCGAACTCCGACATGATGCGGTGCCACAGCAGACGTGCGGCACGCAACTTGGCCGCCTCCATGAAGAAGTTCGTGCCGATCGCGAAGAAGAACGACAGCCGCCCGGCGAAGGCGTCGACGTCCATTCCGCGGTCGACGGCCGTCTTCACGTACTCCTTGCCGTCGGCCAGCGTGAAGCCGAGCTCCTGCACCAGGTTCGCGCCCGCCTCCTGCATGTGGTAGCCGGAGATCGAGATCGAATTGAAGCGCGGCATCTCCTCCGCGGTGTACTCGATGATGTCCGCCACGATCCGCATCGAGGGTTCCGGCGGGTAGATGTAGGTGTTGCGGACCATGAACTCCTTGAGGATGTCGTTCTGGATGGTCCCGGAGAGCTTCGCCCGGTCGACGCCTTGCTCCTCACCCGCGACGATGAAGGACGCGAGCACCGGGATCACGGCGCCGTTCATGGTCATCGAGACACTGATCTCGCCCAGCGGAATGCCGTCGAAGAGGATCTTCATGTCCTCGACGGAGTCGATGGCGACGCCGGCCTTGCCGACGTCGCCCTCGACCCGCGTGTGGTCGCTGTCGTAGCCGCGATGGGTGGCGAGATCGAAGGCGACGGAGACGCCCTGCTGTCCCGCCGCCAGCGCCCGGCGGTAGAAGGCGTTCAACTCTTCGGCGGTCGAGAACCCCGCGTACTGTCGGATCGTCCATGGCCGCCCGGCGTACATCGTCGCTCTCGGGCCGCGAACGAACGGCGGCTCGCCCGGCATGGAGCCTAGGGTCTCGAGACCTTCGAGGTCCGACGCAGTGTAGACGGGCTTGATCGCGATGCCCTCCGCCGTCGATCCAGGTCAGGTCCTCGAGACTGCGGCCCTTGAGCTCCTTCTTGGCGCGCGCTTCCCAGTCCATAACCAACTCCTCGCCCGTACGTGACGTCGCATCCTTCCCCTTACCCTTACCGGAGGGCTATATCGAGAGCGATAGGAGGGAACGGATGAAAACGCAGTTGGCCGCCGTATGCGCCGTGCTAAGCACTTCGCTCGCCGCCGCGCAGGACGCCGGCGCCGTGGACGCCAGCGTCCGCCGTGGAGGCCTGGCAGGAGGATCCGACGACGATCTTCGAGGCGTCGGAGGTGGACATCGACGAATTCCGCTGGATCGCCCGGCCGCTCGTCGTCTTTGCCAACACGCCTGCGGATCCGGCTTTCACGCGCCAGGTGGAACTGATCGAGGAACCGGATTGACGAACTCGTCCGGCGAGACGTCGTCGTGGTCGTCGATGCCGATCCGGCGGCCGAGAGCGAGCTTCGCCTGCGCTTGCGGCCACGCAGCTTCATGATCGTCGCGATGAGCAAGGAGGGACAGGTAATGCTGCGGAAGCCGTCGCCTTGGGACGTGCGCGAGATCACCCGGGCGATCGACAAGACGCAGGAGCGCGGGTAGCGAGGGCTCTCGCGCTTCGACTGCGCTGGCGGTCAGCCGAACTCCATGATGACGTCGTCGACGGAGAGGCTGTCGCCAGCGCTCGCGTTCACCTTCGAGACCGTGGCCTGCCGCTCGGCGCGCAGGATGTTCTCCATCTTCATAGCCTCGACCGTGCAGAGCGGCCTGACCCTCCTGCACCTCGTCGCCCTCGGCCACATCGATGCGGACGACGACACCGGGCATCGGGCAGAGCAGCAGCTTCGACGTGTCGGCCGCCGCCCTCTCGGGCATGAGCGCCGAGAGCTCCGCCTGCCGAGGCGTCCGGACGTGCACCGCAAGATCGGCGCCACGATGCCGGACACGGAAGCCGTTGGTGATCTTGCCGACCTTGAGGGTCAGCGGTGCGCCGTCCACCGTGAGCCTGCGCCAATGGCTGGCCGGGCTGCCAGTCCGAGGCGACGCGGCTCGACCGTGCCATCGGAGAAGCGGATCGTCGCGCCTTCACGATCAGCGGAGATGGACAGTTCGAAGGAGCGTCCGCGCTGCCTCGACCACCCAATCTGAGCCCACCTTGCGCTCGTGGTTGTCCATGCGCCCGGAGATGCGCGTCCGCCGTATCTCCGCCAGGCGGTGCATCGCCGCCGCGGCCGCCGCGATCCGACGCAGCGTCTCGTCGTCCGGCACGGCGCCCGAGAACCCATCGGGGAACTCCTCGGCGATGAAGGCGGTCGTGATCTCCCCCGCGACGAAGCGGGGATGGTCCATGACCGTGGCAAGGAACGGCAGGTTGTGTCCGATCCCCTCCAGCTCGAATGCGTCGAGCGCGTGGCGCATCTCTTCGATCGCCGCCGCTCGATCCGGCCCCCAGGTGCAGAGCTTGGCGATCATCGGGTCGTAGAACATGCTGATCTCGCCGCCCTCCTCGACCCCGGTATCGTTGCGTACGGCGCGGGTCGCCTCGCTGACCGCTGCGGGCGGGCGATAGCGCGTCAGCCGACCGATGGAGGGCAGGAAGTTCCGGTAGGGATCCTCGGCATAGAGCCGGCTCTCGATCGCCCATCCGTCGAGGCGGATGTCCGATTGCGCGAACGGCAGACGCTCTCCGGCGGCGACGCGGAACATCTGCTCGACGAGGTCGATGCCGGTGATGAGTTCCGTCACCGGATGCTCGACCTGCAGTCGCGTGTTCATCTCGAGGAAGTAGAAGTTCCGCGTCGCCGTCGACGATGAACTCGACGGTCCCGGCGCTGGCATAGCCAACGGCGTGCGCAAGCGCGCAGGCCTGCTCGCCCATCGCTCGCCGGGTTTCGGCGTCGAGGAAGGGAGACGGCGCCTCTTCAATGACCTTCTGGTTGCGGCGCTGGATGGAGCACTCGCGCTCACCAAGGTAGACGCAATTGCCGTGGCTGGTCGGCCAGAACCTGGATTTCGATGTGCCGGGCTGGGTGACGAACTTCTCGATGAAGATGCGGTCGTCGCCGAAGCTCGACTTCGCCTCGCTGCGCGAGGAGCCGAAAGCCCTCGCGCGCCTCCTGCTCGGACCAGGCGATGCGCATGCCCTTGCCGCCGCCGCCGGCACTGGCCTTGATCATGACCGGATAACCGATCTCGCCCGCGATCCTGGCCGCCTCCTCCTCGTCGGCGATCAGGCCCATGTAACCCGGCACGGTCGAGACGCCGGCTTCGGCCGCAAGCTTCTTCGATGTGATCTTGTCGCCCATAGCCTTGATCGCCGCCGGGCGGCGGGCCGACGAAGGTCAAGCCCTCCGCCTTCAGCGCCTCGGCGAAGTACCTGTTCTCGGAGAGGAACCCGTAGCCCGGGTGCACCGCTGCGGCGCCGCTGCGCCGTATCGCGTCGAGGATGTTCTCGATGACGATGTAGGACTGGTTCGCCGGCGGCGGGCCGATCCGCACTGCCTCGTCGGCCATCCGGACATGCGGGGAGTCTGGAATCTGCATCGGAGTAGACCGCGACGGTGTCGAAGGCCCATGCGCCTGCGCCGTCCGGATGACGCGGCACGCGATCTCGCCCCTGTTGGCGATCAGGACCTTCTCGAACATGCCGTCCCATTCCACTTGGCTCAGGGACCGGGCCGCGAGCTTACGCGACAGCGGACGACGCGAAACCCCATGGCTCGTGGTTGAAAGACTGGACGAGCCGACAGCGCGGAGCGCCTTTCAGGTCTCAGGGTCGGCCGCTTTCCGCGCGACCGTCTTTGCCCCCTCGCCTTTCCGATGGTGTCGCAAGACAGCAGGTTTGCTGGGCCTCTGCAAGCAAGCTCTGCGAAGGCGGCCGTGTTTGGAGGGGACGGCGGCTTGGAAGCCGAAGCATCCGAGCCGCCGCAGAGGGGAAGGGTAACATCTTTCTTCAAAAAGAGCCCGGACTGCGCCTAGGCCTCATGTTTCATCTAGGATCGATCGGGGGCGCAGGGGAACGCGTTTGCCCCGGCCCGGGGGTTCGGCCAAATTTCGCTCATCGCGGATATTGGCGCAAGCCGAACTTCGCTCAGAACGTAGCTGCGGAAGATTCCGGGAAAGCACGTTCGGCCCGTTCGCGATCGATGCGCAGCATTGCGGAGTAGGGGTCGGATCGAAGGGGTCGTCCACGGCGAACGACCTCACGTCCGAACAGCCAGGAGAGGCGATCCGGCGTCGAGATTCCCCCGCTCGAAAGGCTCTTCTCCGAAATGCTCCCACAGCGCTGCAAGGAATGCTTCGTCGGCGCGGCGGTCGTCCGGCCGCGGTCGGCGTGGCGCTCGCGGCGGACGATGGGCGTCGCGCCCTTGGGGTTGCCGCGCCGAACCGTAAACTGGTGATCTGTTCCTGGCAGGCGGCCGGGAAAGCCGCGATGCTTGAGCATGGGCTGGGCCCGGCGGCTTGGTGCGCCGGGGCGTCGGGCTCAGTACTTGGTGTAGCTCGGCTCGGCCGCGATCGGCGCCGGCTCGATGTAGACCGGCTCGGGCTCGGGCCTGCGCACAGGCCGACAGCACCGCTGCGGTGCCCAAACCGAAGATGACTTTGTAGAGCATGCGGCATTTTTCTGTCCTCTCTCGTCCATGTCACAGCCTCCTGCGCCGCGAATTGCAGGAGACCTAGGGCGCGCGTGGTGTTTGGCAAAGGGCGTCAGAGGCCTTGCCAGATGCAGTCGCCTCCCTCGGCGCGGAACGCCTCGAAGAACTGCGTGGCGTTCGGGTCGATCGTGCCGAAGGCCGGGGCGGTCCAACATGTTGATGTCAATGACGAGAATTTCCGCGTGTCGCGGCGCCACGCGAGGCAGGCCTTCGGTGCGGCGGAGGTGCAGGACGTCCTTCTCGACCTCGGCGAAGGTGCCGGCTGATCTCCGGCGCGAGGAGGCGGATGACGCAGCACAGGCTCCTCCCGCCGCCAACGTCCCGGGATATACTCGATAATTTCCAGCGGCTAGCCGGACGGGGCGGACACCGGCTGAGCCCAGGCGGGCAGCGCGGCGAGGAGGAACGGGGCAAGGCGGAGCATCGGCGGCGACGAAAGCGATTTGGAGGTATCTGTACAGGACGGAGGCGCGTCTTGTACGTTTTCGTACGTTTGCGGACCCCCATTTGTACAGATTCCGTACAGAAGTCCGGTGCACCCGTAAGGCCGTGGATCGGCCCGCCGTGGAAAACTTGCCCGCGTCGCCGTCGCGCGCTTCGGCGGCGTATGCTTGGGATCGTGACCCAGAGATCCCCCGCGACCCGCTCCGGCGCCCGCTTTGAACGCGCGTGATCGCGGCGCGGGCCATCGGCAGTTGTGCCGCCCGGCCACTCGGCTATCCTGTCGTGACGCAGCGGCACGCGGCAACCCGATGAGCGTTCTGGAATGGCTGAACCTGCCGGCCGGGTTCGGGTATCTGCTTTTGGTCCTCGGGCTGGTCCTGACACTGGCGCCGTGGTTCTACGGCCATGACTTCGGGGTCCTGAAGATCCCGGACTTCGCCGCGCCGACCCGGCGCGCGTTGAAAGCGGTCGGACCTGTGGCGCTGGCGATGGCCATCCTGCTGCACGTCCCGTTGCTGGCAGGGACCGAACCCGGGAGCGAGACCGGGGCCGGGACCGGCGCGCCGATCGTCGCGGGATCCGGCGGAACGGAGACCGACAGGGAGCAGCGCGGCTACGACCGCGTCCTGGCGGACTGGCAGGAGGAAGGGTGCCTCTACCCCGCGCGGGTCGTGGGCCGCGAAGGCGGCAATGCAGAACTCCGCTTCGACTTCGGCGAGGATGCGACGCGCCCCCTGCGCGAGGTCTACCGGATGCGAGAGCCGGATCCGACGATCGGTGCATCGGCCTGGGCGCGGATTCCGCAGAGTGGCGCCTGGGCTCCCGCGACGGTGCGTGATGTACGGACGAATAGGCTTCTGGTAGAATTCGACCCGGACGTCCGGTGCGCGACCGAGCTGAAGAAGTTGCGTGAGTGGCTTGCGATCGCGGACGTCGCCGAATTGGAGCCGTTGGAGAACTGAGATGGCTGCAGCGTCACGAGCACTTCTTTTCGTCGGACTTTTCCTGCTTCCTCTGTCCGCCGCCTCGGCGCAGGAGGACCTGAACTTCTACGAGGAGTTCCAGGGTACCAGCCTGAACCCGGCGTTCCGTGTCCTGAACCCGGACCCGCAGCGGATGGCCATGGTCCACGGCGAGCAGGTCCTGCTGGTGACCAGCAAGGAGACGAAGAACATCATCCAGTACGAGAAGCCGCTGCCGGAGAATTACGCGGTGACGGTCAGGATCGCGCAGCCGCCGCAGAACCCCGAACAATGGGCGCATATCCAGGTCGGCTCGGGGACATCGAACGTCCGCGTCGGGATGTATGTCGACGGCTGGAAAGACCTGTACTTCAGCACCAACAAGACGCTCGACGGCGAGGAAGTCAGCGTGCTGCGGGAGAAAAATAGCGAACTCCTGGGCAAGCCCGTATATCTGCGGCTCACCAAGATCGGAGTCGAGTTCGAGGGCGGGATGAGCGCCGACGGCGTGCAATGGACGAGCCTAGGCAAGCAGGTCCTGATCGACCCGAACGCCAAGATCTCCTTTGCCGCGGGCGGATGGGGAGATGCAGCCGAAAGCCCGGTGAACTTCGACAGCTTCGAGATTGCCGAGGTGCTGATCTAGACTTCGCCGCGTCAGAGCGGGATGTTGTCGTGTTTCTTCCAGGGGTTCTGCAGGCGCTTGCCGCGGAGCGAGGCGAAGGCGCGGCAGACGCGGCGGCGGGTCGAGCGGGGCTGGATGATCTCGTCGATGAAGCCACGCTCGGCCGCCTTGAACGGATTTGCGAAGTTCTCCTCGTACTCCGCTGTTCTTGCAGCGATCTTTTCGGCATCGCCGAGCTCGGAGCGATAGAGGATCTCGGTCGCGCCCTTGGCGCCCATGACGGCGATCTGGGCGGTGGGCCAGGCGTAGTTGAAGTCGCCGCGCAGGTGCTTTGACGCCATGACGTCGTAAGCGCCACCATAGGCCTTGCGGGTGATGACCGTGACCTTGGGCACCGTCGCCTCGCCATAGGCGAAGAGCAGCTTGGCGCCGTGCTTGATGACGCCGCCGAGCTCCTGCCCGGTGCCGGGGAGGAAGCCCGGGACGTCGACGAAGGTCAGGATCGGGATCTCGAAGGCGTCGCAGAAGCGCACGAAGCGGGCGGCCTTGCGCGAACTGTCGATGTCGAGGCAGCCGGCGAGGACCATCGGCTGGTTCGCGACGACGCCCACGGTGCGCCCCTCGAGCCGGATGAAGCCGGTGATGATGTTCCGCGCGAAGCCCTCCTGGATCTCGTAGAAGTCGCCCTCGTCCGCCGTCTTCAGGATCAGCTCCTTCATGTCGTAGGGCTGGTTCGGGTTTCCGGGGATCAGGGTGTCGAGCGACGGGCTCGAGCCGGTGGGGGTCGTCGAAGAACGGGCGCACCGGGACGCCGGAGCGGTTCGACAGCGGCAGGAAGTCGAACAGGCGCCGGATCTCGGTCAGGGTCTCGACATCGTTGGCGAAGGCGCCGTCGGCGACGGAGGACTTGCGGGTGTGCGTGCTGGCGCCGCCGAGATCCTCGGCCGTCACGATCTCTCCCGTCACGGTCTTCACCACGTCGGGGCCGGTGACGAACATGTAGGACGTCCCCTCGACCATGAAGATGAAGTCGGTCATCGCGGGGGAGTAGACGGCGCCGCCGGCGCAGGGGCCCATGATGACCGAGATCTGCGGGATCACGCCCGACGCCATGATGTTGCGCTGGAACACCTCGGCGTAGCCGGCGAGCGAGGCGACGCCCTCCTGGATACGCGCGCCGCCCGAGTCGTTGAGGCCGATCACGGGGGCGCCGTTCTGCACGGCCATGTCCATCACCTTGCAGATCTTCTGCGCGTGCGTCTCGGACAGCGAGCCGCCGAAGACGGTGAAGTCCTGGGAGAACACGTAGGCCTGGCGGCCGTTGATCGTGCCCCAGCCGGTGACCACGCCGTCGCCCGCGGGGCGCTGCGCCGCCATGCCGAAGTCGGTGGCGCGGTGCGCGACGAACATGTCGAACTCCTCGAACGAGCCCTCGTCGAGCAACAGCTCGATCCGTTCGCGCGCGGTCAGCTTGCCCTTCTGGTGCTGCGCCGCGATGCGCTTCTCTCCGCCGCCGAGGCGAGCGGCGGCGCGGCTGGCTTCGAGCTTGTCGAGGATGTCCTTCATGGCGGTCTCCGGCTGTCCCTCGCCCCCGGGTCTACAGGGCCGGAGGTTGCGTCGGAACCCGCAATCGGCCAGATGGACGGCCTCGCGCGGCGGGTGTAGATGCCAAGCCATGTCCACGCTGCCCGATGTCCGGTTCCTCGACCGGGGGACCCCACCTCACATCGCGACGCTGATCCTCATCGTGGGGACGTCGGCGCTGTCGATGAACGTGTTCCTGCCGTCGCTGCCGAACATGACGGAGTACTTCCAGACCGAGTACCGGGTGATGCAGCTTTCGGTTGCGCTGTTTCTCGCGGTCAACGCGGTGCTGCAGCTGTTCGTCGGGCCGCTCGCCGACCGCTTCGGGCGGCGGCCGGTGCTGCTGACCGGGTTCTCGCTGTTCCTGCTGGCGACGCTGGGCTGCATCTATTCGCAGACGGCCGAGGTCTTCCTGGCGTTCCGGATGTGCCAGGCGACGATCGTGGTCGGCATGGTGCTGAGCCGGGCGATCGTGCGCGACATGGTCCCGCAGGACGAGGCGGCATCGATGATCGGCTGGGTCACGATGGGCATGGCGATCGTGCCGATGCTGGGGCCGGCCCTGGGCGGCGTGCTGGACCAGACGTTCGGATGGAAGGCGAACTTCTGGGTCCAGATCGTCGCCGGCCTGGGGGTGCTGTGGCTGATCTGGTCCGACGTGGGCGAGACCGGCGCGATGCGCGGCGGCTCGTTCCGGTCGCAGTTCGGCGACCTGCCCGAGCTGATCCGGTCGCGCCGGTTCTGGGGCTACGCGCTGGCGGCGGCGTTCTGCTCGGGGTCGTTCTTCGCCTATCTCGGCGGCGCGCCGTTCGTCGGGTCGGACGTGTTCGGACTGTCGCCCGCGGCGCTGGGCATCTTCTTCGGCGCGCCGGCAGTCGGCTACGCGGTCGGCAACGGCATCTCGGGCCGCTACTCGGTGCGCTACGGCATCAACTCGATGATCCTGTGGGGCAGCCTGCTGACGATGGCCGGGCTGATGACGTCGATCCTGGTCTTCGCGCTGGGCTTCGGATCGGCGGTGGTGTTCTTCGGCTTCACCACGTTCGTGGGCTGGGCAACGGAATGGTGCTGCCGAACGCGACGGCGGGGATGCTGTCGGTGCGCCCGCACCTGGCCGGGACGGCGAGCGGCATCGGCGGCGCGTTCATGATCGGCGGCGGCGCGGCGCTGTCGGCGCTGGCCGGCGCCCTGCTGACGCCGGGCACCGGGCCCTGGCCGCTCTTGTGGATCATGGCGCTGACCTCGGCGGCGGCGGTCGCGTGCATCCTCTACGTCATCCGGCGGGAGAAGGTGGTCGGGGTCAGCGCCTAGGCGCGTGCCCCCGACCCACCTTCGGTGCCGGCGTCAGCCGACCACGTTGTAGCCGCGGCTGCGCATGCAGTTGCGGACGATGACCGCCTTGTTCTGCTGCTGCTGCAGGGCGCCGGCGGCAACGCCGGTGGCGGCGCCGGCGAGTGCCGCATCGCGCACGTTCGTGCCCCTGTTGTTGAAGATCGCGGTGGCGCCGCCCGCGACCGCGGCGCCGGTCGCTGCGGTCGCGCCGGTGTTGCGGTCGAGAGGACCCTGCTGCGCCGCGAGCGACTGGCAGGCTGCGAGGTCGCTTGAGTAGTTCGGACCGACCGGGCCATCGATGACCGGCTGGTAGTTGGCCCCGGAGTTCGCGCAGGCGGCCAGAAGGCAGAGCAGCGGAAGCGGAGCCAGGAGTTTCGTACGGAGCATGGTGCGCCCTTTCTTCAAACCTATACGCCGCCGGGCCATTGCCGGCCGCGGTGACGACGGATGTCTAGCGCAACCTTCGCTGTCAGAACAGATCCCCCCGCTGTCGCAGAAGGCGGCATCCGACTTCTGCCCGGCCGTGGTGCCGGTGCCGCCGAAAGGGACGCCACGATGACGCGGCGCGGACCTCGCCCGCCCGCCTTTGAGGGCGCGGCCCTTTCCACGCGCTTCCCACGCCGGTAGGCTTCGTGGCAACGCCCGTGGCGCGGCAAGCGCGGGGCACCGACCGACAGGGGGTTGAGATGAGACTGACGACGACAAGCATCGCGGCGATGATGGCGGCCGGAGCGGCGTTTGCCGACTGCGAGACGATCGTGTTCTCGGACGTGGGCTGGACCGACATCACCGCGACGACGGCGGCGACGACCGTGGTGCTGGATGCGATGGGGTACGAGACGGACATCAAGGTGCTGAGTGTGCCGGTGACGTACCAGTCGCTGGCGAACGGCGACATCGACGTGTTCCTCGGCAACTGGATGCCGACGATGGAGGGCGACATCGCGCCCTACCGCGAGGCCGGTACCGTCGACACCGTGCGCGCCAACCTCGAGGGGGCGAAGTACACGCTGGCGACCAACGAAGCGGGCGCCGAGCTGGGGATCGAGAGCTTCGGCGACATCGCCAGCCAGGCCGAGGCGCTGGAGAACGAGATCTACGGGATCGAGCCCGGCAACGACGGCAACCGCCTGATCCTCGACATGATCGGCGAGGATGCGTTCGGCCTGGGCGACTTCGAGCTGGTCGAGAGCTCGGAGCAGGGGATGCTGGCGCAGGTGCAGCGGGCCACGCGCCGCGACGAGCCGGTGGTGTTCCTTGGCTGGGAACCGCACCCGATGAACGCCAACTTCGACCTGACCTACCTGCAGGGCGGAGACGACTGGTTCGGCCCGGACCTGGGCGGCGCGACGGTCTACACCAACACCCGCGCCGGCTTCGTTGGAGAGTGCCCGAACGTGGGGAAGTTCCTGCAGAACCTCTCGTTCTCGCTGGAGATGGAGAACGAGATCATGGGCATGATCCTCGACGACGGCATGGACCCGCAGGAGGCCGCGACCGCGTGGCTGACCGAGAACCCTGGCGTGCTGGACGCGTGGCTGGACGGCGTGACGACCGAGGGCGGGGAAGAGGCGTTGCCGGCGGTGCAGGAGGCGTTGGGCGTGTAGCGGACCGCTGGGGAGGCGCGACTTCCACCGCCGCGCCGGCAGGAGTTCCGACAGCATTCGCCGCCGCCGCGCTCGCCCGCACCAGAGGTGCGTCAGGGCGCTCGCCTTGGAGCCTATTGAGAGAACCTGCGGCGATCGTCCGGTTCGAGGGCGGGCGAGTGCGGCATGAGGCGGCGTCGGAGGCCGCTCATGCCTGTTGCGGCATGAGGGCGTCGTCTTTTTCTCGGGCGCGCTTTGCGGCTGGGCGGGACATCAGGCGCGCGGCGTAGGGGGCGAAGGCCGGGCGCGACTCCATCGTGCCGAACTGGACGCCCCAGGCAATCTGCGAGCCGAGATAGACGTCGACGGCCGAGAACTGGTCCCCGAGGATCCACTCGCGGTCGGCAAGAAGACCCTGGAGCGTGTCGAGCACCCGCGCAAGGCTGCCGTAGCCGACGCGACCCTGCAGTTGCGGCGTGTCGACCTTGACGTCGAGCGAAGCGTTCGTCACCGCCGCCTCCACCGGGCCGGCGCCGAAGAACAGCCAGCGGTAATAAGGGCCGCGGGCGTGGCTGCCGGGGTCGGGCGCGAGGCCGGCGTCGGGGAACACGTCGGCGAGGTAGGCGCAGATCGCGGCGCATTCGGTGACGACGGTCTCGCCATGGCGGATGGTCGGGACCTTGGCCATCGGGTTCAGCGCGCGGTACTCGGGCGCGTTCATCTCGGCGCCGTAGGCCAGCACGACCGTCTCGTAGTCGGCGCCGACCTCCTCCAGCATCCAGCGGGCGATCCGCCCGCGCGACATCGGGTTCGTCCACAACGTCAGGTCCGCCATCTCCACCTCTCCCGGAATGCCCGTTGAGCGTGCCATGGCGAGGATGACGCGGCAATGACGCCACCCTGAGGGCGCCGGCCGCGCGCCATCGGCCGCCGATCGCTTGCGATCTGGCGCCGGGTGCGGAAAGGATGGTGCAAGCCCGCGTCATCGCTCAGAGGGGTACTTCCGGCTTGCCAGGCATTCCGAAGATTCCGATCGGCGACGGGGCCGCCGCTGCGTTCGACTGGTTGCAGGTCAACGGTGCGTGGTTCTTCGACGCGCTGTCGGACGCCATGGACGCGCTGATCGAGGGGATCCTCTGGGCGTTCCAGACCCCGCCGCCGCTGATCTGGATCGCGGTCTTCTGCGCGCTGACCTGGGCGCTGCAGCGCCGGGTCTCGACGGTGGTGCTGGTCGGCCTCGCGTTCCTCTTCGTGCTGAACCAGGACTACTGGGAGGAGACGACGGAGAGCCTGACGCTGGTGCTGTCGTCGTGCCTGGTCTGCATGGCGGTGGGCGTGCCGATCGGGATCGGCGCGGCGCACCGGCCGAGGCTCTATGCCTGGATGCGCCCGGTGCTGGACTTGATGCAGACGCTGCCGACCTTCGTCTACCTGATCCCGGCGATCGTGTTCTTCGGCATCGGCATGGTGCCGGGGCTGCTCGCCACGGTGATCTTCGTGCTGCCGGCGCCGATCCGGCTGACGCACCTTGGGGTGGCGTCGACGCCGCGGACGCTGTTGGAGGCGGCGGAAGCGTTCGGCGCGACACCGCGGCAGACGCTGTGGAAGGTCGAGCTGCCATATGCGTTCCCGCAGATCATGGCGGGCCTGAACCAGACGATCATGCTGTCGCTCAGCATGGTGGTGATCGCGGCGCTGGTCGGCGCCGACGGGCTGGGCGTGCCGGTGGTGCGGGCGCTGAACCAGGTGAACACGTCGCTGGGGTTCGAGGCCGGGCTGGTGATCGTCGTCGTCGCCGTGGCGCTCGACCGGATGCTGCGGGTGGAGCGGCGATGAACGTCGTCGAGTTCGAGAACGTCTCGATCGTCTTCGGTCACAAGCCGGAGCGGGCGCTGGCTCTGGCCGACGAGGGCCGCAGCCGCGAGGAGATCGCGGCGGAGACCGAGCAGATTCTCGGCGTCCACGATTGCACGATCGGGGTTCCGGAGGGCGAGATCCTGGTCCTGATGGGGCTGTCGGGGTCCGGCAAGTCGACGCTCTTGCGGGCGGTCAACGGGCTCAACCGGCCGTGCCGGGGCCAGGTCGTCGTCCGGGCCGGCGACTGGGAGGCCGACGTCACCCATGCCTCGGCCGACGAGCTGCTGCACCTGCGGCGGGAATGCGTGGCGATGGTGTTCCAGCAGTTCGGCCTGCTGCCGTGGCGGAGCGTGGCGGAGAACGTGGGTCTTGGGCTGGAGCTGGCCGGCATCCGCAAGCGCGAGCGGGCCGAGCGGGTGGCGCGGCAGCTCGACCTGGTGGGCCTGTCCGACCGCGCGGACGCCAAGGTGGGCGAGCTGTCGGGCGGGATGCAGCAGCGGGTCGGCCTGGCGCGCGCCTTCGCGACCGACGCGCCGATCCTGCTGATGGACGAGCCGTTCTCGGCCCTCGACCCGCTGATCAGGACACGTCTTCAGGACGAGCTGATCGAGCTGCAGCAGCGGCTGAAGCGGACGATCGTGTTCGTCAGCCACGACCTTGACGAGGCGTTCAAGCTGGGCGACCGGATCGCGATAATGGAGGGCGGGCGGATCGTGCAGCACGGGACGCCGCGCGACATCTTCACCGACCCGGCGAACGCCTATGTCGCGGACTTCGTCGCGAACATGAACCCGCTGGGCGTGCTGACGGCGCGCGACGCGATGGAGCCGGGCGGCGGCGCGACGGTGGGCGAGGTCTCTCCCGACACGCCGCTGGCGGAGATGATGGAGCGCATCGAGGACGGGCCGCTCTCGGTCGTCGAGGACGGCCGGCAGCTGGGCCAGGTCACGGCAAGGGGTCTTCTTTCGCGGCTGGCCGGCCAGCTCGGCCCGACACCGCTGGACGACGGCCAAGCACCGCCTCGCGCCAGGCGATGAACGAGACGGCGGCGACGATGATCGTGCCGCCGGCGATGACCCAAGGGTCGGGGGCCTCGCCGAATAGCGCCCAGCCGAGCAGCGTCGCCCAGATCAGCTGAAGGAAGGTCACGGGCTGCGTCACGCTGACCGGGGCCGCCTTGAAGGCGAGCGTCATCGTGAAGTGCCCGGCGGTCGCGAAGAACGCGACGAGGAAGAGCCAGGCGAGCTCGACCGCCGTCGGCGTGACCCAGACCGCCGCGGCGAACGGCGCGAGGCCGATGGTCACGAAGATCGACAGCATGGCCACCACCATCGTCGGACTCGAGAGGTCCGCCGTGCGCTTGGCGATGAGGTAGGAGCCGGAGAACAGGATGGCGGTGCCGAGGATCGCCATGTGCCCCGGCGAGATCTCGCGGAAGCCCGGCCGCAGGACGAGCAGCACGCCGACCAGCGCGGCGGCGATCGCCCCGATCCGGCGCAGGGCCAGGCGTTCCCCCAGGAACAGGACGGCGCCGATCGAGACGTAGACCGGCGACAGGTAGTTGAGCGCCGTGACCTCGGCGATGGTGATCTGCGTCATCGCGTAGAACCACAGCACGACGCCGAGCGTGTGGAAGACGCCGCGAAAGGCGAAGAGGCGCAGCAGGCTGGCGGGAACCGGCGTGCGCCGAATCTGCCCGACGAACGGGATCAGGAACACGAGGCCGAGGAGGTAGCGCAGGAACGCCGCCTCGGCCGGCGGCACGTCGCTGCCCACGTGCTTGACCACGGCGGTGACGCCGACGAAGCAGGCGCCCGTCAGCAGCATCCAGAGAAAACCGGCGAGCGGTCTTGCGTCGTCCATTTCGCGGGACGTGGCACGGGACGGCGGCGGCGGCAAGCGGGTGGATCGCGGAACCGCAGTTTCGCTCGGACCGCGCCCGCCGGCGGCGGACCGGAGCGATTCGCTGGGCGGCCAAGGCGAGTCGGCGGTGCAGTGCGACGATGCCGGGAGCGACGCTCGCCAGCGCCGTTGCTCGGCCGTACCGGACCTCGCCGTTGCTTTTTGACAGATGGTCGAAGGGGTCGAAGGGCATAAAAAAACCGCCCAGGAGACATTGGACCTCCCGGGCGGACTTACTGGTTCACCGAACCACTCACTACCAATGCAAGAATGTCACCGCACTATTCCATTCTCAATTGACTTCGATGCGCATGGTTAATGTCGGGATAATGGCTGCCGTTACTGGCAAAGTGCGATGCCCTTTGCGTTCTGCAGAGGGAATTTGCAACACCATGCGTCAAGCTCGGCATCGCTCAACTCGTATGCGCGGCGTGCGGAGGTGCGGGAGATCAGCCCTGCCTGAACCGCCTGCGCCACGACCTTCTTGCGCTCGGCCGTCCACCGCAAGGTGTTGGTCTGTGGCAGGTCCGCACGCGATATCGGGCTTCCGTCCGGCAACGCCACGACACGCGGCCCGTCGACTTTCTTCAAGAACATCGTTTACCCCTTCACTCATTATCCGCCGGAGCGCGCGGGGTCTTGACGCCCCTGCGAGAGCGATCTGCATTCGCCCGCGCGATCCAGTTTTTGCGAAACGGAGTTGCAGGCTGCGACGTACGTGCATTTTGCATCACACAACCTGCAAAACCGAATCTGACTCCGAATACTCGTTACTAGCAATTCGATAGGCGGCAAACCGCCGATGCTGCAACATGTCCAAAAGTACAGGTTGCGCTGAAACGAGTTCCGCAAAGCCGTGTTGGCCGGGCGACCGGCGCGGCGGTGCTTCGCCTTCGCCCGCGTGCTGGAGGAGGAGGCCTCGAATTATGGCGGTCGGGAGGCTGCGGCGCCGCGTCCAATGTCGCCCCCCTGGCCGGCGCGTCTCGCTTGTGGCGGGGCGCGCCGCCGGCACGAGCCAGCCGGCTAGGCCACCGGCTTGTCGGCGAGGTTGCTCTGTCGGAGGGCGAACGCGTTGGCGCCGATCACCAGGCAAATGACACCGGCGCCCACCGCCTCGATCGGCAGCGACGGCCAGAACACCGCGACGACGGCGGCCAGCAACAGCGCTCTCTGCCAATACGGCATCGGGGCGAAGAGATACCCCTCGAGCGCCGCGGCGAAGGCCGTCAGCGCCAGGATCGCGATCAGACCGTTCCAGAGGACCAGGGGCAGCGGGCCGCCGATGATGATCGGCTCGTTGAAGACCATGAAGAGCGGGATGAGGTAGAGGCCCTTGGCGTATTTCCACGCCTGCACCGACGTCTCCATCGGCTTCGAGCCGGCGATCGCGGCACCCGCGAAGCCCGCCAGCGCCACCGGCGGCGTGACGTTTGAATCCTGGCTCCACCAGAAGACGACGAGGTGCGCGATGAGGATCGGGATGCCGAACTCCTCGGTCAGGGCGGGGCCGACGAGGATGATCAGCACGATGTAGGCGGCGGTCACCGGCAGGCCCATGCCAAGGATCAGGCTGGCGATGACCACGAGCAGCAGGGCCAGGAGCAGGTTGCCGCCGGAGAAGGCGAGCATCATCGCCGAGAATTTCAGCCCCAGGCCGGTCAGGCCCACGACGCCGACGATGATCCCCGCCACGGCGCAGGCGACCGACACCGCGACCGCGTTGCGGGCACCGAGCTCGAGGGCCTCGAGCGTCTTCGCCACGCCTGCCCGCGTCAGCGCGACCGCCCCCGCCACGGTCGGTCCGCCCATGACGAAGCGGAGGACGGATCGCAGCACCGCCGAGGCGACCACGGCGACGATGGCGTAGAAACCGACGCGCATCGGCGAGTAGCCGGCGACGAGAAGCCAGACCAGCGCAACCAGCGGCAGGAGGAAGTGCCAGCCTTCGAGCAGCACCTCCCGCGCCCGCGGCAGCTCGGACGCCGCCATGCCGGTGAGGCCCTGCTTCACCGCCGCGATGTGCACCAGCAGGTAGACGGCACCGAAGTAGAGAAGCGCGGGGAAGATCGAGACGAGGACGATGTCGATGTAGGGGGTCCGCGTGAACTCGCTCATCAGGAAGGCGCCGGCGCCCATGAGCGGCGGCATGATCTGGCCGCCGGTCGAGGCCGCGGCCTCGATGCCTCCGGCCTGCGCCGGGCGATAGCCGAGCCGCTTCATCAGCGGGATCGTGAAGGCGCCGGTGGTGACGACGTTGGCGATGGCGCTGCCGCTGATCGAGCCCATGCCGGCCGACGCGATGACCGCCGCCTTGGCCGGGCCGCCGCGCTGCCGGCCGGTGGTCGCGTAGGCGAGGTCGATGAAGAACTTGCCGGCGCCGGTGACCTCCAGGAACGCGCCGAACAGGACGAAGACGAAGATGAAGGTCGCGGCGACGCCAAGCGGAATGCCGAAGATGCCCTCGGCCCCGAGCGTGAGCTGGCTCGCCAGACGATCGAGCGAGTAGCCGCGGTGGTTCAGGATGCCCGGCAGCCAGTCGGACAGGAACGGCAGCTCGCCCCGGTTGCCGGCGAAGGCGTAGACGATGAAGACGGCACCGATGATGGTCATCACGAGGCCGATGGCGCGCCGCGACGCCTCGAGGACGAGCAGCGTGGTGATGATGCCCACGACGACGTCCTGGGTGCGTGGAAAGATGGCGTTGGCGATCGCGTCGATGTTGGCGGGCACCCAGTAGCCCACCAGCACGCCACCGAGGATGAGCGGCCCGTCGATGGCCCAGCCGATCAGGCCGCGGGGCCGCGACCCGGTAACCGGATAGATCAGGAAGCAGAGGACCAGGATGAAGCCGAGGTGGATCGGCCGCTGGAAGAACAGCCCGAGCGGCTGGATCCCGGCGGCGTAGAGCTGGAACAGCGACAGCGTGATCCCGACGATCGCGATGGCGCGCCCGATGAGCGCGGACTGTGCCGCCGGGCCTTCGTCGGTGGCCGCTGCCTGGCTCCTGTCGCTCATCCCGGCCTACTCCAGCGCGATCCGCACGCGTTCGTGCGCGGCGCGCGCCGACAGCGAAACCTCGGCATCCCCGGTGCGCAGACGGTGATCCACAGCCATGCTGCCGGGCCTGAGGACGTAGGCGTCGCCTGAGACCGGTTCGTCGATGTCGAGGATCCAGTAGCCGCCCGCGCCGTCTGAGACCTGCCGCCCGCGCCCCGGGACATGGCCGAGGCCGGCGGCGAAGTCCGGCTGATGCGAGCGCACGAGGACCATGCGGCCGTCGCGGTTCTCGTAGCAATCCTCGACCTCGAAGCCCTGCACCGAGTGCCGCCACAGGACGCACCAGCCGGAGCCCTCGGCGACGTGCAGCCGGGCGATCTCAACCCCGTTCTCCAGCCGCGCGGTGAGATCGGCCGCCGCAACGCCGGCTGCGGCCAGGAGCAGGAGGGCCAGCGACCCTCCCGCCCGGGAGACGCAGGTCACTCCCGCAGATCGTCGGGGATGTCGGCGCCTGCCTCCTCGTAGTAGCGGATCGCGCCGGGATGCAGCGGAACCGGCGTCGCCGACATGGTGAACTCGATCGTCGTCTCGTTCGCCGCCGGATGCACCGCCTGCAGCTCCGAGATGTTCTCGAACATCGCCTTGGTGATCTGGTAGACCGTCTCCTCGTCCATCTCCGACGAGACGACGAGCACGTTCGGCACGCCGATCGTCGCGACGTCGTCACCCACGCCCTCGTAGGTGCCGCCCGGAAGCGACAGGGGCGTGAAGGTCGGGTCGGCCTCCGCCGCGGCCGTGACCTGCTCGTCGGTCAGCGAGACCATTCGGATGTCGTTCGTGGTGGCGAGGTTCAGGATCGACGAGGTCGGCGCACCGACGCTCCAGAAGCCGGCATCGATATCCCCGTTGGCCAGCGCGTCGGCGGTCTCGTTGAAGTTCAGCCGTTCGGCGGTGAAGTCGTCGAACGAGATGCCGTTGGCATCGAGCAGCGTCTGCGCGTTCACCTCGGTGCCGGACCCAGGCGCACCGACCGACACCCGCTTGCCGGCGAGATCGTCGATCGAACTCGATGCCCGAATCCGCTGTGGTCACGATCTGGATCATGTTCGCGTAGAGCGAACCGACGGCACGGACCATCGGGAGTTGCTGGCCGTCGAAGCGGCCGGTGCCCGCGTAGGCCTGCTGCACGGTGTCGGCGAGCGCGATGGCGAGGTCGGCGTCACCGGTCGCGATCAGTCCCATGTTCTCGACCGACGCCCCGGTCACCTCGGCGGTGGCGTTCAAGCCCTCGACGTGCCGGTTGATGACTTCGGCGAGGCCGCCCCCCATCGGGTAGTAGACGCCGCCGGTCCCGCCCGTGGCGATCGACAACTGCGTCTGGGCGACGGCCGGCCCTGCGGCAAGCGCCGCGGCGACGGCGACGACACGTGTGATGATCATGGAATCCTCCCTCATATGCTTCGTGGCGACCCTACCTGCAGGCTTTGGGTGTTGAAACCACCAAGGCAGTCGCCTGACGCGAGGGTTGGATTGTGCCTATAAAGCTGCGTGAGGGCTGCGTGCGAGCGCGGTGCGGCGGAGAAAGCCTGCCGCATGCCGCTGTAAGTCGGCGCCTCAATTTGCGCCGCTGTCGATCGGCATCCGCGGCATCGTGCTGGCGGCGCTGGTGGCGGCGATCACCTCGACGGTGGGCTCGATCCTGAAGTCGTCCTTGATCCTCGTGACGATGGACCTCGTGCGCCCGCTGCGGCCGAACACGCCGGACCGCACGCTGGTCCTCGTCGGCCGCGTCACCACCCTGATCGTGACGGTGGTGGCGGTCCTCTGGGCGCCGCAGATCGGCAAGTTTGGGCCGGTGACGCCGGATCAGGTCGGCCACGCCCGCATCCCGACGCTGAGGCCGGACCTGCCGTCCTACAGCGTCTAGCCGCCTCGACGCGCCTCGGCGAGGACCGTGACCGAGAGCGGGAGCCACGGTCTGTCGGGCCAGCGATACATGCCGTCCTCGCCACTTTCGAGGCAGTGGAACATGCGCCAGGCCACGGCGTCATGCTCGCGCAGCGCCCGCAGTTCCAGCCCCGCCTCGAGCAGGGCGCTCACCAGCGCCGAGATGGTGTGCATCCAGACCACGGTCCGCGCATGGTCAAGCCTGGCCTCGTCGTCGGCATAGTCCGTCGGGTCGTCGAGCGTCAGCGGGTCGGTATCGAAGTACGGCACGAACCAGCCGGGCCTGTCGCCGGCCGCTGCGCCGGCGTCCCGGGCGAGATCGTCGAACACCAGGGCGGCAGGATGGCTGTCCAGGAAATAGAGCCGTCCGCCCGGCTTGAGGAAGTGCCGCACGACTCGCGCCCATCCGGCGATATCGGGCAGCCAGCCGATCGTGCCCCACGTCGTGTAGACGAGGTCGAACGATCCTGCCTCGCCCACCGCGTCGGGGGCGTCGTAGAGATTGCACTCGACGAAGCGCGCTCTCTCCGCGAGCCCGAGGTCGGCCGCGAGGTCGCGCGCGGCGGCAACGGCAGCGGCGGAGAAGTCCACCCCGACGACCTCGGCGCCGCGCTGCGCCAGGGCGAGGGTGTCCGCACCGAAATGGCACTGCAGGTGGATCACGCGCAACCCGGGAAGTTCGCCGATGAGGTCGGGCAGCTCGACCTCCTCCAGCGCGTTCAGCCGCCCCTGCCCTGCCCTCAAGGCCGAGATGTCGTAGCCACGAGGACCCATGTGGACGCCGACGCGCTCGTCCCAGTTGGCGCGGTTGAGTTCGTAGGCGGCGTCGAGGTCCATACCAGCTCCAGATCGCACCCGCAGATTAGTCGAGATCGCGACGCGTGGCGACCGTGGCTGAAATCGCGACGGCCTCAGTTGCCTGCAAGAAATTGGGGCGACACTTGCACGGACGCGAAGACGTCCGTGCCGCGCCGAGCGAAGCCGTACAGCACACCACGGTGGCCGGGCATGCCAAACGACACCTCATCCCCATCGGCGAGGGCCATCACGGTGCGCATTGGTGCCGCGCCCTCGGTACGGGCCAGGAAGGTCGCGGTCATCTCGTGGTGCCGGCCGTCCGTGCTGGTCCAGTAGGCCACCATGTCGAGAGGTCCCTCGTGCAGGCTGCCGGCCTGGATCGGCCGTGACATGACGGCTTCCTCGGCCAAGGTGGGCGACGCGTGCAGCAGGCACAGGATCGCTGCAGCGAGAGCGATTGGTTTCATCGTTCTGTCTTTCCGTTTGCGGGGATCTCGGCGGACCTCGCCATCGGCAGGGCCGGCAGCGAGGTCCGCGTTCGTGCCGGCCTCAGCCGCCGAACTCGGTCTTGAACTCATCGAGGTCGATCTGGAGGCCGTTGAGGATGGTCGACCAGTGGCGCGTCAGCGCGGCCTGGGCGACGGCCTCCTTGATCTCGCCGTCCGTGGCGCCTGCCGCGCGCGCCGCCTGGGTGTCGGCGAAGACGCAGTAGCTGCAGGGGATCTGCGCCGCGACGGCGATGTTGATCAGCGACTTCACCTTGGGCGAGAGCTCGGTGTCCTGCGAGACCTCGAGGTCGCGGGTCAGGATCCAGGCGCCGGCGACGCCGTGCTCGGGATACTCCTGGAAAAAGCTCGGCACGAAGCCGAAGGCTTTCTCGACCTCGCGAAGGGCCTCGGCCCGGGTGTCCTGCGCGGTGACGGGGGCGGCGAAGGTGCCGACGGCGACGACGGCCGCGGCGATGATAGTCTTGACGTGCATGTCGTATCTCCGATGCGAAAGGCCGGGCCGGAATGGCGACGGGCCAGTTGAGCGCCGCGGGAAAACGCCCCTGCGGCATGGCCGTCTTGTCTCCCAACGCGGCCGCTTGCAGCTAGTGAACCCGCGGTCCAGACCGCTCCAGAAGCGTCTAGATGCGTTCTATCTCAAGATCTTGCACGCGACGCGGCGGCGCGCCACAGCGCCCGCAGCAACCTGCGGCGGGGCGCAACTGCACCTGCGGTCAAGTGGGTCGGGCGTCGGGCGAGAACAGCAACCGGATGTAGGAGCGCAGCATCACCAGCTGCTCGGCCAGGATCGCGGGCTGGCCCACCGCCTTGGACAGGACGATCCCGCCCTCGACGGTGTTCGAGATCATGTCGGCGACCATCCTGAGGTCGACGTCGTCGCGCGGCGGGTAGAGCGCCGCGATCTCTTCCAGCATCGCCAGGAACCGGGCGCGCCAGGTCAGCACCGCCGTCCGGTTCAGCTCGCGCACGTCGCGGTCGAACATCCGCTCGGCATAGGCGGTGGTCGCAACCAGGCAGCCCGGATGCCCGTTCGGCAGGTCGGCCATCATCTCGGACAGAAGCTTCAGCCCGATCAGGAACGAGTGCAGCGGGTCGCCGTGCAGCTCCCGCGCGCGGGAGAAGACCTCGTCGAGGATCGCCTCCTCGGTGTCGAGGTAGCGCTGCAGGAGCGCCCGCGCGAGCTCGTTCTTGTCGCGAAAGTGGTAGAAGAAGCCGGACTTGGTGATGCCGGCCTCGGCGATGATCTCCTCGATCGAGGTGCCGCCGAAGCCCTTCGCCAGCACCCCCGCCTCGGCGATGTCGAGCAGCCGTTCGCGGGTGCTTTCGCGCTTGGCCATGCAGGATCCGCTCCCGAACCAACCGAAGGTCAAGTTGCCCACGGCGCCGTCGCGAAAAGCGGTTGACCCCCCGCGTCGCAACACCGCTCCGACTGCACCATAGGTTTCCTATCGCCATTGCTTTCGTGCGTCCACCTTCGTGGCCATCGCAACCCAAGCATGAGGCTCTGACATGCATCCCAACGACGCGCTTCGCCGGCCATCACTTCCGCCCTTGTCGCACTACCGCAGTCGGTTCTGGCTTTTCGCTTGGCAGGGCCGACAGCGGCTTCACCAAGCCCCGAATGCCTCTGTTCGCGACGAGCGAGCAGGTGTCCGACTGCGCCTTTCGAGGGGTTGGATGTCAGCCAAGGTGAAGATGCAGTCGTCAGCAAGGGAAGGAGGCGTCGATGGACGAAGTTAGCATCGTCGGCGTCGACCTGGCAAAACAGGTCATTCAGGTGCACGGGGCCGCTGTCGACGGCCGGGCTCTGTTCCGAAGACGCTTGTCGCGCGGACAGTTCGCGAAGTTCGTCGCTGCGCTGCCGCCTTGCGTCGTGGCGACGGAGGCCTGCGGAACCGCACACTACTGGCCGAGAGTTCTCACGACGAGGACACGACATTCGGCTGATCCCACCGATCTACGTGAAGCCCTTCGTCAAACGGCAGAAGAACGACGCCGCTGATGCGGAGGCAGCGGCCGAGGTGGCCCAGCGTCCGAGCATGCGGACGTCGTTCAGGAGATCCGGACATGGCTGCACTAGCACGACAGGCGCGAACTCGCACGGCAGTCCGGGGTGCGCAGTTCGCAAGATCAGGGGAAGTCTCTTCCTGCTGTCTGGCTGATCGCTACTCTTCCCGAGATGCGGGCGGCTCGCGTTCCGCCGCGATTGAGTGTACATCTCCGGCTCGGATGGCTAGTGCTCGCGCGTACCGCCCGATGGCGTTGCGCGCACTTCACCCAGATCGAACTCGTCGTGAACAAGGCTCTCTTCGACGCGCTCGCGCAGCGCGGTTATGACAAATTGACTGCCGTGCAACGGGCGGTCACCGCGCCCGAGCACAGCGACGCAGATCTTCTTGTCTCGGCACAGACAGGCTCCGGCAAGACCGTGGGCTTCGGCCTCGCCATCGCGCCAACCATCCTTGGAACAGCAGAAGCATTCGGTGCGGCAGGCAAGCCGCTAGCCCTCGTCGTTGCGCCGACTCGCGAACTGGCCCTGCAGGTCATGCGCGAACTCGGCTGGCTCTTCGCACTGGCAGAAGCGCGCGTCGTCTCTTGTGTGGGGGGAATGGACATGCGCGACGAACGACGCGCGCTCGAACGCGGCGCACATATCGTCGTCGGAACGCCCGGGCGACTGCGCGACCACATCCAGCGCGGGTCGCTGGACCTCGGCAGCGTGCGTGCGATCGTGCTCGACGAGGCGGACGAAATGCTCGACCTCGGCTTCCGCGAGGACCTCGAGTTCATGCTGAGCCAGGCGCCGGAGGACCGGCGCACACTGATGTTCTCGGCGACCGTGCCGACGCAGATCGCCAAGCTCGCCGAACAATTCCAGCGTGACGCGGTGCGCCTCACGACGCTGTCCGACAGCAGCCAGCATGCGGACATCGCATATCAGGCGCTGCGCGTCGCCCCGATCGACGCGGAGAACGCGATCATAAACGTGCTGCGCTACCACGAGGCGCAGAACGCGATCGTCTTCGCCAACACCCGCTCGACAGTAAATCGGCTGACGGCGCGACTCTCCAACCGCGGCTTCGCGGTTGTCTCGCTGTCCGGGGAATTGAGTCAGACCGAGCGGACGCACGCCCTCCAGGCGATGCGGGACGGCAGGGCCCGGGTCTGCGTCGCGACCGACGTCGCGGCGCGCGGGATCGACCTGCCCAACCTCGAACTGGTGGTCCATGCCGAACTTCCCTCCAACGCCGATGCCTTGCTGCATCGCTCCGGCCGTACCGGTCGGGCCGGCCGCAAGGGTACTTCGGTTCTGATCATCCCGCCGAAGCTCGAGAAGAAGGCGGGGCGGCTGCTGAACGCAGCGCGGATCGAAGCGGAATGGACGTTGGCGCCCTCGGCCGACGAGATCCTGCGCCGCGACGAGGAGCGGCTGCTGGCCGACCCGGGGTGGTCCGAGGAACCGAGCGAGGAGCAGGCAGCCTTTGCCGCACGATTGCTCGCGCGCCACGCCCCGGAGAAGATCGCCGCCGCCTACCTCCGTCTCTACCGAGCGCGCCAGTCTGCCCCCGAGGACCTGGTCTCCCCAAGCGCGCAACCCGCGCCAAAGGCCCGCGAAAGCTTCGGACCAAGCATCTGGTTCGTGCTGTCGGTCGGTCGCGCGGACCGAGCGGAAGCTCGGTGGCTGCTGCCGATGATCTGTCGTGCCGGCAATCTGGACAAGGAGGCGATTGGCGCGATCCGGATCCAACAGGCAGAGACTTTCGTGGAAATCGCGGCAGAAGGCGCTGCGCACCTTTTGGTTGCGCTCGACGGAGCCAGCGAACTTGAGAAAGGCATCACGATCCGGCGCCTCGACGCTGCGCCGGACCTTTCGACACCGGCGCCCGCGGTTCCAGCGGACGCATCGCGTGCGCAGGCCCGGATCCCGTCGCCGGAGCGTCACGTGCCGGCTGGACCGCAGCCCGCAGTTCAGCCCGCGACGCCTCGTCCGCCGCGCGCGACCCGTGGCAAGCCTGAGGCTTCGACGTCGGAACCGCGAAAGCCGCGCCATGACAGGGTCGCGAAGGCGCCACGAACGTCGTCAACCGAAAGCGCGCCTGCCCGTCGCGATGGAACAGACAAGGCAGCGCGGCGGAAAGCGGTCGGCAAGCCGACGGCCGCAGGATCAAGTCGTTCTCACCCGGGTCGCGATGGCGCAGGCAAGTCGGCAGCGAAACGGACGAGCGACAAGCTCGCCACAAGCTCGGATGCGTCGGACACCTCGAAGCGCTTCACTCCGCCGGGGTCGAAGTCCGGCAAGCTGGGCGCCCGCGGCGGGAAGCGAAGTTCGGACAGTAGCGGGATCAGCAGGCCTCGCCGGCAAAAGCCCTAGTGACGCTCGGCCGGGGCCGTCTCCTACCGCGCAGCGCCTCCGGTTCCTGGGCGCTGAGGGCGTGTCGCGAGCCATATCGTGTGCCGCGCGCCGCGTCCGCCCTTTCGGGCGCGTACCTGTTCAGTCCGCGCGTCGAAGCCGCACGCGCGCAGTCGCTGAGTGAAGGCCGGATCCGGTCGGGCGGACCAGACCGCGAGGACTCCCCCGGGCGCGATCGCTCGATGCGCCGCCTTGAGCCCGCCAGCGTCGTAGAGCGCCCCGTTCCCCGGAAGCGTGAGACCATCAGGCCCGTTGTCCACGTCGAGCAGGATCGCGTCGAAGACCGCATGTGCCCCCTGAATTGACTCCCCCACGTCGCTGATCCTTAGATCCAGCCGAGGGTCGGCCAGGCTTTCACCGAAGATCGCGGACATCTGGCCGCGAGCCCACGCGACGATTTCGGGGACGATCTCGGCAACGACCAGGCGAGCATGCGGCCCGACGGCCGCCTGAGCGGCGCGAAGCGTGAATCCCATGCCGAGCCCGCCGATCAGGATCCGTGGTGCATCCCGACCTGCCAGATGCTCGAGCGAGAGCGTCGCCAGCGCCTCCTCCGACCCACTGACGCGGCTGTTCATCAGCTCCGTTCCTCGGTCCAGCCGGATCGAGAACTCCTCACCGCGCCGCATGAGGCGGAGCACCCCTCCACCGGGCACCGCCGCGGTGTCGAGCTGGATCCATGGTAGCATCGCCCTGCTCCGACCAGTTCCTTCGGCGCGCGCCTCGCGCCAGCCGCATGCGCCCCAATGATCCAGTGACGCTCGCCGTGCAACGTCAGCCGCAGAGCGCCGCCAGAAGCGGCCCGCTGCTCCATGTGAGCCGAACTCGGGTGACCGCGCGCCCGCAGGAGCAGAACGAGGCGTCCCCGGCCTCGGCCCAGGCGGGTCCGGGCCGAAGACCATTATCCGCGCGTGACTCAGCGCGGGTGAAGCCACGCCGGCAGGAAGTCGGCGGCACGGCCGATGGCGTGGCTGGGAACCCCGATGCTACGAGACAGTTCGCCATTTCAATTGCAGGAAAGGTTTCCGGACGTGGCTCGCCCCTGCCGCAAGGCTAGCGCCAGCCGCCTCTTGCGTCGGACGTGCGGCTGTTCCATCGAGTCAACTTGATGACGATGATTTGGCGCAGTCTCGGGGTCCCAGGCAGAGCCGGTGCTCGCGGCCGTGCTGGCGCAGAGCGTCGACGTTGAGCGTTCCGTCGCAGCGAAACCTCTGGAACGAGACGAGCGGCGAGACCTTCGCCGCGGAGCCATTGCGCGGCGAGAAGTGCGTCGACCTCGCGATCATCGGCGGCGGCTACACCGGCTGCGCCGCAGCACTCGAGGCGGCGACGCTGGGATCTTCGGTCTGCCTTCTCGAGGCCGAGAGGGTCGGCCACGGCGGATCTGGCCGCAACGTTGGGCTGGTGAATGCCGGCCTCTGGCTGCCCCCGGACGACATCCGGAGTGCGTTGGGAGGACGAGGCGCCGAGCGTCTGCTGAAGGCGCTCGGCCAAGCGCCGTCGCTCGTGTTCGAGCTGATCGAGCGACACGGGATCGAGTGCGAGCCGCGACGCAACGGCACCCTCCACTGTGCTCACGAACCTCACGCAGTTTCCCAGCTCGAGAACCGCCTGAGACAGAGCAACAGTCTTGGCGCCCCCTTGCGGCTTCTCGATGCGCAGGAGACGCAACGCCGAACCGGATCTTCTGCCTTCTACGGGGCGCTCCTCGATCCTCGTGCTGGTACCATACAACCAAAGGCGTACTGCCGCGGTCTGGCTCGCGCTGCGCGAGGAGCCGGCGCGCTGATCCACGAGATGAGCCCGGCCCTGCGAGTCGCACGAGATCGACGGCATTGGCGCATCGAAACCGAGCTGGGGTTGGTTCGCGCCGACAGATTATTGTTTGCGACCAACGCGTACCAGTGCGGTCCGGCCTTGGCCTTCGTGCCGAAATTCGTGCCAATGCACTTCTTCCAGGTCGCAACCGCGCCCCTGAGCCGAGCCGAGCGTGAGCGTATCCTGCCAGGCGGCGAAGGCTGCTGGGATACCGCGCGTGTCATGACGTCTGTGAGGGTGGATGCCGAAGGGCGGCTCTTGCTCGGCGCGATCGGCAATCTCGACGGCATCGGACAACGGATCCATCAACGCTGGGCGCGGCGAAAGCTTGCGATGCTGTTTCCGTGGCTCGGACCGTGCGCCATCGAGCACGGTTGGACGGGCCGAATTGCGATGACGCCGGACCATGTCCCCAGGATCGTGCGGCTTGGGCCCGGCGCCCTCGCCTGCTTCGGGTATTCGGGACGCGGCATCGGCCCGGGCACGACCTTCGGAACCCGGGCGGCGCGCACACTGCTCGGCGGAGACGAGAGCGAACTTCCACTAGAACCGGTTTCGGATCACCGAGTGCGGCTCGCAGGTCTTCGCTCCGGTGTTTACGAGTTTGGCGCGGCACTGGTCCACCAGTTCGACGCGTGGAGGCGCGCGTCTTGGCGCAGCCACTGACGCGCGTCAGCGACGAGCGGCCGGCAGGACTTCAACTCTCCTGCGTTGGCCATTGCGACCGACAGGCACCAACGAAACTGCGCATTCCGGCCATAGCTGGGTCGGCAGCCAGCTCGCCGAAGGACAAAGAGAAACCTGCGTCATTCGACCCGATCTCAATCCACGGTGGCGGCGCTTGACGCCATCGCGGCTCCGTCCGCGACGGATGAGGCACCCGTTGAATGTTGCTCCAAATGTCCCCTTGGTTTCCAGGCTCGGAACCCGAGGGCCATACGGTCAAGGACGTGCTGCAGGATGCAGTGGTCGTCGACGCTGACGGCTGCTCCTGCGCCGGCCATGATGCCGCACTGCTTGGGGGAACTTGCCCGCCTGCCCCGTGCGTGGCAGAGCCCCGCCGATGCCAGATCCTCACGCTCTCCTTTCCTCCGTCTTCGGCTTTCAGTCCTTCCGCCAGGGCCAGGAGGAAATCGTGCGGGCCGTCTGCGCGGGTCGCGACGTGCTGGCAATCATGCCGACTGGCGGCGGAAAGTCGCTCTGCTACCAGCTGCCGGCGCTCTGCCGCGATGGCCTGACAGTCGTCATATCTCCGCTTATCGCTTTAATGCGCGACCAGGTCAGGGCGCTGAGGGCGGCGGGCGTCGAAGCGGGCGCCCTGACCTCGGGTAACACCGAAGCCGAGACGGACGCCGTCTTCGATGCAATGCAGCAAGGTGCGCTCAAGCTGCTCTACATTGCGCCAGAGCGGCTTGCATCTGCGGGCACGACGCAGATGCTGCGGCGGGCCGCCGTTGGTCTCATCGCGGTGGACGAGGCGCATTGCGTCAGCCAGTGGGGGCACGATTTCCGCCCCGACTACCTGCGGATCGGGACGCTGCGGCGCGAGCTCGACGTTCCCCTCGCGGCCTTCACAGCGACTGCCGATGCAGAGACGCGGGAAGAGATCGTCACAAGGCTCTTTGGCGGTGACCGTCCGGAGACGTTTCTGCGCGGTTTCGACCGGCCGAACATCCACCTGGCTTTCCGACCGAAGGACGGGCCGCGCCGCCAGATCCTCGACTTCGCCGCCGCGCGGCCGGGGCGGTCGGGCATCGTCTATTGCGGAACGCGGGCCAAGACCGAAGCGATCGCCGGCGCTCTCCGCGACAGCGGGCACGCCGCTCGCGCCTATCACGGCGGGATGGACGCGGAGGCACGCCGCGACGTCGAGGCGGCGTTTCAGACCGAGGACGGGCTGATCGTCGTGGCGACGGTGGCGTTCGGCATGGGCATCGACAAGCCAGACATTCGCTGGGTCGCTCACGCCGACCTGCCGAAGTCGATCGAGGCGTACTATCAGGAAATCGGTCGCGCCGGCCGAGATGGAGCGCCGGCCGAGACGATGACGCTCTTCGGCGCCGACGACATCCGGCTTCGTCGCAGCCAGATCGACGAAGGCGCCGCGCCGGCTGAACGCAAGCGCGCCGACCATGGCCGCCTGAACGCGCTTCTAGGACTGGCCGAGGCCCTTCGCTGCCGCCGCGTGGAGCTCCTTCGCTATTTCGGAGAGGCCGCCGAGCCGTGCGGCAACTGCGACCTCTGCGACCGGCCGCCCGAGGTCTTCGACGGCACCGAGGCGGCGCAGAAGGCGCTGTCGGCCATCCTGAGGACCGAGGAGCGCTTTGGAGCGGGTCACCTCATCGACATCCTCGTCGGACAAGAGACCGACAAGATCAGGCAGTGGCGTCACGACAAGCTGCCGACCTTCGGCGTCGGGCGCGAGTTCGACCGCAGGGGGTGGCAGGCGGTCTTCCGGCAACTGACGGCACGGGATCTCGTCCGCCCCGACCCCGACAGGCATGGCGCCCTGCGGATGACGGAGACGGCGCGGCCCGTCCTGCGCGGCGAGACGCGGGTCGAGCTCCGCCGCGACGTCCTGACCCGGCGGGATCGCCCGGCCGCCAAGCCCATCGTCGCCGAGGAGGATGCGCCGCTTCTCTCGGCGCTGAAAGGCCGCCGGCGGGAACTGGCACAGGCGCAAGGCGTCCCCGCCTACGTCGTCTTTCCCGACCGGACCTTGATCGAGATGGCCGAGCGGCGCCCGCAGACGGTCGACGAGATGGCCCGCATCCAAGGTGTGGGTGCGGTCAAGCTTGAGCGCTATGGCGCCGACTTTCTGCGCGTCATCACGGGGGCGACACCGCAACAGCAGCACCCGGCGCGCCGCAAGCTTGCCGGCGGTCCGGCAGGCGTCCTCTTCGATCGTCTGCACGCGGCCCAGCGGGATCTTGCGCGTGGCGAGGACGGCCGCGGGCGACCGCTCTCGCTGACGAATCGTACGCTGCGAGCGATCGCGGAGACCCGGCCGCGTTCTTTCGAAGATCTTGCACGGATCGCCGGCGTCGGCGAGCAGAAGGCGGAGCGCTTCGGTCCTGCCTTTCTCAGCATCCTGAGCGAAGAGGAGGGGTGAGCGGCCGCGTCGGACGGAGCTGCCGCGGGCGAAGGAGGCCCCGACGCAGCTCCTCCCCGAAAGCCGCCGGTATCACCCGGAAAGTCGCTCTTGACCCAGGTGCCCGCGGCACCGCTGGGACCGCTCGCCCTGAGGGCGTTCGAGGCAGCAGCCCGCCTGCCCTATCTCCGTCTCACATCCGCTCCAGCGCCATCGCGATGCCTTGCCCGCCGCCGATGCACATGGTCACGAGGGCGCGGCGGCCGCCGGTCCTTTCGAGTTCGGCGATTGCCTTGACCACGAGTATCGCCCCCGTCGCGCCGACCGGATGGCCTAGCGCAATGGCGCCGCCGTTCGGGTTCACGCGGGCGGCGTCGAGGCCGAGCGCCTTGTTCACCGCCAGCGCCTGCGCGGCGAACGCCTCGTTCGACTCGATCACGTCGAAGTCGTCGGCTGAAAGGCCAGTGCGCGCCATCAACCGCTCGACCGCCGGAACCGGGCCAATACCCATAACCTCCGGCCGGACCCCGGCGTGGGCGTAGCCGAGGATCCTCGCCCGCGGCCGCAGCCCCGCCTTCTCTGCCGCTTCGGCCCTCGCCAGAACGAGGGCGGCGGCGCCGTCGTTGATGCCGCTTGCGTTTCCGGCCGTCACCGTTCCCTCCTTGCGGAAGACGGGCTTCAGGCTAGCGAGCTTCTCGGCGGTCGTGGCCTTGGGATGCTCGTCGCGGGCGAAGGAGACCATCTCGCGCTTCACCTTGACCTCGACGGGGACGATCTGTTCCTCGAACCGACCGGCTTCGATCGCAGACAACGCGCGCGTCTGACTCTCCAGGGCGAAGGCGTCCTGTGCCTCACGTCCGATCTGGTTCTCCTCCGAGACGTTCTCGGCCGTGACGCCCATGTGCCCTGTACCAAACGGGCAGTTCAGCGCGCCAAGCATCATGTCCAGCGCCGCGACATCGCCCATCTTCTGACCCCAGCGCGCCGCCGGCAGCGCATAGGGAGAGCGGCTCATGCTCTCGGCGCCACCGGCCAGAGCGAAGTCGGTGTCGCCCGCCATCAGCGCCTGCGCCGCCGAGACCACGGCCTGCGCACCCGAACCGCAGAGGCGATTGACGTTCATCGCCGGTACGGTCTCGGGGATGCCGGCCTGAATTGCAGCGACGCGCGAGAGATACATGTCGCGCGGCTCGGTGTTGATCACGTGACCGAACACGACCGTGCCGATCTGGCCCGGCTCGACGTTGGCACGCTCCAGCGCCGCTTCGGCCGCGACGGTCGCGAGCTCGATCGGCGGGGTCGATGCGAGCGATCCACCAAAGGTGCCGATGGCGGTGCGCGCGCCGCCAAGGATGACGATGTCGGTCATGTGTTCCTCTCCCCGATGTCGATGACCGTGATCTCAGGTGGCCGCCCGACTCGCAAGGGAAAGAGGACGAATCCGGCGCCGCCGGAGACCACGAGATGGCGTCCAGCCTCGACGATATGACCCCACGCGTACCGGCTCCCGTAGTCCGAGGGGATGCGCGGGGTCCAGCCGAACGGCGCGATCTGGCCGCCGTGGGTATGGCCGCTGATCTGCAGCGTCGCGCGCGCGTCCTCTGCGAAGATGTCCGGCTCGTGCGCGACGAGTATGGCGGGAGATCCGTTGGGCACACCGGCGAAAGCGGCGTCGGGATCGTCGAGGCCGGGCATGTCGAGCGGAGCCCTGGCTCGGCGGCTATCCACCCCGACGAGCCAGGTGCCGCCCAACTCGACCGATCGATTGTCGAGAACTGGCACGCCTGCCGCCTCGAGCGCGGTCCAGGCGCGACACGTCCGGAATCCGCTTTTCCGGCCGACGGGATCATCCTTCCAGTCGTGGTTGCCAAGCACCGCGAAGGTGCCGAGCGGCGCCTCGAACCGGGCGATCTCTTCGGCGATCACCGTCAGGCTCAGCGTCCGGAATGGCAGTGCACGGTCCGCGATGGCGTCGCCCGCGAAGATCGCAAGATCCGGTTGCTGCTCGTTCGACCGATCGATGAGGTCCGCCAGGATCTTCCGCGTCATCCACCAGCCGCCGGCGTGGACGTCGGACAGAACCACGATCCTCATCGGCCGCAGCTCTGTCCCCGCGATCCGATGGTTCACGACAACGGGATGCCGCGCGGTGAAGTCCATGCGAAGACCGCTCAGCACGTCGCCGTCAGTCCGGGCTATAGTTCAGGGGAGTAAAGCGGAACCGTCGAGATCGACATCTTCGCGGAGCCCTCCGTCAGCTCGCGCGCATGCGCCAGGTAGATCAGGACGTTGTTCCGCTGGTCGAAGATGCGCTTGATCCGGATGGACTTCAGCACGATGGAACGGCGCTGGTTGAAGACGTCCTCGCCGCCCTCCGACATGTCGATGTCACCGATCTCAATCGGGCCGGTCTGGCGACAGGAGATCGAGGCATTCGACGGATCCTCGAACCAGTTGCCCTGCGAGAGACGGTCGATCAGACCGCGCTCGAAATAGGCGACGTGGCAGGTCACGCCGGAGACCTCTGGATCGTTGATCGCCTCGATGATGACATCATTCCCGAGCCAGTCCACATCGACCTCGCCTACCTGTTCGGCGATGGCGGGGCCAGCCGTCAATAAAATGGCGGTCAGCAGTCTCAGCATGCATGCCTCCGTGGGTGGCTCTCGGCCATAGCGGCCGCAGGCCCGATAGTCGGACGGCGGCTGCGACGGTGCAAGATAGGCGGATTGTCGAGGCATCGGCAGCGACCCGGAGCCGGAGCCTGCTTCAACTCCGCTCGCGTCCGCTCCCGCTCCATCTCCGAAAACGCAACATGGACTTCCCGGCTGCTTCGGCCTCATCCCATCGATCCGCCATGGACGGAGCCAACTCCGGCGGTTCGATCACTTCGGGAAGAGAAACGTCACCTGGGCGCGAACGCCCCAGCCGTCCGGACCCTCTTCGGGCGCGTCGGCCCAGTACCTTGCGCCAAGGCCGAGCTGGACCGGCTGCTTGCCGAACTTGACGACCTGCGCCACGACGAAGTTGATCGGAACCGACCACTCCTCCGTCTCCCAGTTGTAGGTGCTTTCGGTATTCACCGAGAACGAGGTGGCCTTGGGCGTCGTGTAGGCCAAGAACGGCTGTAGAAACGTCGCCGACTGATCGCCGTACTCGTCGTCTCCGCTGATCGACCAGACATGGTTGGCAAGCCCGCCGACGGTCCAGGGGCCGGATTGCTTCAAGGCGACTCCGGTGATTCCCGCGCCCCATTGATCGGGGGCAACGTCGTCGCTGGCGGTCGGAAGCTGGAAGAACGGGCCCGACGCCCCAAATCAAACCGCCGGCCGTCGGTTTCTTCGGCGAGAAGAAGAAGCTTTGCGTGATGTTACCGAAGCCGGTTTGTGAGCCGGAACCCGACGCGAGATCGTCCTGATCGACGAGCGGGATGATCGTGCGCGAGATCACGTTCCAGTTCGGGCTGATGGAGAACGGGATCACCGGCTGGATGTTGATGTAGCTTTGCTGCCCGGACCCGTCGCCGTAGCCGTCGTTGTAATTGTACTGGAACGGAACGCTGATCAGGTCCGCGACCGGGTTCGAGAGCTTCTTGGCGAGATCGGCGCCGTCGGCAGCCCCGCTCGTTGCATCGGAGGTCTGCGAAATGGCGATGGCCGGGGAGTGCAAGGCAAGCGAGTGCGGACAGAACGAACTTCAGCATGTTGGCGGCTCCGGGAGAGTTGGTGAAGAATGCGGTGCCCCAAACGTTCGGCGCGCCGGCGGCAGTTCGATGGCTCGTCAGTAGAGTGCCGCACGCCGGAAGGCGCGCCGATCGACGCCGGCGACAGAGAGCGGCGTCAGCGGCATGCCGATGATGTCGATGAAGACCGAGACGTTCTCGCCCAGGACCGGCATGTCGCCGGCGATGATCTGCGCACAGGTAGTGCAGGTCGCCGTTCGCGAGCACCGGATCTTTAAGCACGGCGACGGTCTGGCGGAGCGTGCCGTCCTCGAGGATCGAGATGTCGGCGTTCGGCGGGTCGCTGAGGAAGCTGTCCTTGCCTTCGCTCCAGAACGGCACGAACGACTCCGTGGTCATGGTACCGGCGATCCGATCGGGCCGGTCGGAGAAGAACAGCGTCGTCGGGCCGACGTCGTGCAGGGTGAGGCGGTTGCGGTCGGCGGCGAAGGCCATGGAATCGGCGGTCTGGACGAACAGGAAGTCCGCGTTCGCTGCGGATGCGTCTTGAGCAAACGCCGCTCGCTGGCCGAGGAGGGCGCCGGCGAGGCCGGTGGCGCCGGCGATCAACTGCCGCCGGCTCGGCCCGGGCGCGGCGCGCAGGGTGTCGGAAGATGTCATCGGTTTTCCTTCCTGATGTCCGGCGGTCGCGCGGTCGCCGATCTGTGCGGGTCGCGCGCTTCCACCGGAAAGAGTTTGGATGGGATTGCAGCTCAGGGCCTGCGTGGCACTGAGCATATTGGCAGAGATGCCTTATTCCGCGACCTCGATCTCGCTGATCCGCCACGACTTGTCGAAGAACGACGGCAGCGGGCTGTAGAGGCGCAAGATGGTGAACCAGCCCTTGTCGGGGTCGGTCTGGATCCAATTGCCGCGGTCCACGCCATCCGGCTGATCGGGGCTGAACCAGACGGTGGTGGAGCCGTCCTCGGCCACCGTCGCTGCCGGCGAGGGATAGCTCTGGGAGCCGGCGCGTGGGTACTTCTGCGGCGTCTGCAGCATCGAGCGGGTCTGGTTGTCGTAGACGGTGAGCGACCAGAACGCCTTGGCCGGGATGTCCTTGGGCAGCGTCACCTTGTAGGTCTTGCCGCCGTCGAAAACGTCGCCGGCGGGGTCAAGGAACGCCATCAGGTACTGCGATCCGACGCCGGGGATGTTCATGATCATGCCGGGGCTGTCGAGCGTGTAGCCGTAATAGAAGGCCGTGCGCGAATCGAGCGTCCGCGCGCCGGTCGGCGGCAGCGGCGTGAACACGCCGTCTGCGAAGGCGGGCGGCGGGGTCTCGAAGAAGGCACCGCCTTCCCAGAGCATGCTGCCCCACATCGAGCCGTCGTAATAGGCCCAGTCCGGGTGTTGCGAATAGGGGCGCCAGTTCAGCACCCGGCCGGCTGCCTGGCCGACGGCGGCGGCGTCCGACAGGATCTTCTTCATTCGGTCGTCGGGGGCGAATTCCTTGCCCTTGACGATGCCGATGGCGGCGAGTTGCCCGGCGAGTTCCACGTCATAGCTGGTGGCGGGCTCGGCCTGCACGTTCTCGTTGATCCAGTCGTAGAAGCCGATATCGCTGGGCGGGATGGTGTTGAACGACACGCCGCTCGCCTCGACGAACTTGGTTTCCGGAACCTTCGCGTCCTCCCCAAGGCGGACGGCGCCGGTCAGCGCCTCGGCGATGCTGGTGCCGAAGCCGCCCTCCGAATACGGGTATATCTTCATGTTGGCCTTGATGTTGGCGACCGCCGGCTTGGGATCGCCGTTCACCAGATAGGCGCGCGAAGCGTAGAGGATGCGGTTTGTCTTCGAGTGGGCGACGAAATAGCCACCCTCCGGCAAGGGGCCGTCGTAGTCGGGTCCGACGATCAGGTACTTTCCGCCCTGGCCGCGATCCGGCCCCGGGCCGCCGACATCGATGATCCACGAGAACCACATGTCGTTGATGGTCCCAACGCCGTCCGAGGGCTGTTCGATCACCATCGGCCCCTTCGAGAGGTCGATGACGGAGAGGTAGTAGACGGTGTCGGCGTTCCCGGTCAGGAACAGCGAGGCCGAGTCGAGCAGCTCGGACGTGATGGCAACGTCGTTGTAGTCGGCGCCGATGCTCTGGAAGCCCTTGTGGAACCCCAGGGCAGACGCGCCGCGGAAACTGTTGTTGTAGACGTTCAGCGCGCGGGTGAAGTCGAGCGCGTCAAAGACCTTTTTCGCGGTCTCGGCGCTGGGTGCGCCGTCCTTGAAGTCCAGCGTACCGATGGAGGTCTCGATCCTGTCGGGCGCACCAAGCGCATCGATCGTCTCTTGCGTGACTTCAGCGTGCGCCGCCGCCGGTAGCGACATCGCCAGCACAAGCCCGCACGTCCTTGGAATTCGCAGCATCATCCGTGTTCCTCTTGTTTCGGTTGTCCCGATGTGTCTGTCCGCCAAGCCTCTGCCCGGCTGCGCCTCACTGAACCAATTCGATTTCTCCGGGCCGCCAGGACTTGTCGATCCAGGGCTCGAGCGGGCCGTACATGCGCAGGATGGTGAACCAGCTTTTGCCAGGAACCGTCTGGAGCCAGTTGCCTTCCTTGCCCTCCGGCGCTTCAGGCGCGAAATAGACGTCGTAGGAGCCGTCGGCGTTTGCCGTCATGCCGCTGGTCTGGCTGCCAATGGTCGGAAACTGCTGCCCGGTCTGAAGCTGCGAGCGGGTCTGGGTGTCGTAGAGCGTGACCGCCCAGAAGTCGTTGACCGGGACGTCCTTGGGCAGGGTGAGCTTGTAGGTCTTCGCGCCGTCGAAGGCCTGCTTGTCGGAGTCGAGAAACGCCAAGGCGTAGTCCGACCCTGCGCCGGCCCGCGTGGTGGCCATTGCCGGAGTCACGCCTCCTGCGTTGAAGTAGTACAGCACACGCGCGTCGAGGCTCATCGTGCCGTCGGCTGCGAAGCTGGTGTTCTTGTTCGCGAAGGCCGTGGACCAGACGCTGTTGGGATCGTCCGGATAAATTCGCACGCCGTCGATACGGGGATGGTAGGTGATGGTGCGCGACGTGGCGTCCGCAAGGGTCGCGGCTTCGGTCAAGAGCTTCTTCATCCGGTCGTCGGGGGCGAAGGGCTGACCCTTGACGATGCCGATGGCGGCGATCTCACCGCGGACCTCGGGGCCGATGGCATCGATCGGTTCTTCCTGGATGATCTCGTTGAGGTTCTCGAAGTACGAAAAATCGCTGGGGAAGACCGTGTTGAACGCCTTGTTCGACATGTTGACGAATTCCGTCTCAGCCGGGCTCGCCGCGTCCTTCAGGGGATAAACCTTCAGGTTCGAGGTGATGTTCTCCACCGCCGGCTTCAGCCCGTCCTTGATCGACCCGCGCAGGAACATGAAGTTGCGGTTCGTCGGCGGCTTCAGCAGGAAGTGCCCGTCGGGGATGTCGCCCGTGTAGCCGGGCGGCACCACCAGGTACTTGCCGCCCTTGCCCTCGTCCGGCCCGGTGACGCCCATGTTGCCGACGAAACGCTGCCAGGCGTCGTCGAGAAAGCCGAGCATACCCGGCGGGATCTCAATCACCGTCGGCCCGTCCTTGGCCAGATCGGTGTAGGTGTAGGCGTAGAGCGTCGAGGTGTTGGCGGTGACGACGAGCGTCTGCGAGTCCAGCAGCTGCTCGAAGATGGCAATCCTGTTCGCCCCTTCGGCGCCCGCATCGGCCAGCCCCTTGCGAACGCTGTACATCGACACGGCGCCGACATTGTCGAGAAAGACCTCCATCCCGCGCATGCGGTCGAGGTTGTCGTAGACGGTGGCGACGGTGGCGTCGGTCGGCACGCCGTCGAAGAATTCCAGCGTGCCGATCGCTGTCTCGACCTTGTCGGGAATGGAGATCGACTCGAGTTCTGCAGGCGAGACCTGCCCGAGGGCGGGCCCCATGGCGACAGTGAGTGCGAAAGCGCTGATGGCGGCCAGGCGGGTCATCCGTTGTTTCTCCTCGGACAGGCCTCGGTTGCGGGAGAAGGTTACGCAGGATCGGGCGCCGCTTCCTGCCCATTTCGCGCCAATGTGCCGCCCCATGGCATCGACTTGTGAGAGCGTTCCTGCAGGCGCTTGAAGAGCAGCCAGCCCCTCTCGTGAAGGCACGGTCGAAGGCCCTTGGTGCGCCGTAGCCAGGGTCTTGGCGGCAATCTGCCCGACCGTGCCTTCGGCACTACCAATGCCTGCTAATCTTGCCCGCTGGGCCAAGCCTTCAGCGCAAGGACGAAGGTATCCTCTCGGGCTGGCTGCCCGAGACACGATCAGTCACCCCGCAAGCCCAACTGTGGGGCCGTTGAAGAACGCCGATTTCAGACGGCGGCGAGGCGTTGTCAGGCCGCGCATGCCCCGACCGCCGTGGACTTGGCAAGCGGCGCTCGTTTCGCCATCCAAGGTTTCCGGAGCGCCGCCAGGACGAGGCACGCCAATATCAAGAAGGGCACGCCGAGGGCAGTCGCGAGCCGCTTGAGGTTGACCGCTGCGGCGGTGAGGAATGCCTGGATGCGGATGTTGTCCAACCCACGGCGCACGGCGCGAGCGAGCCCGTGCCAAGTCTTTGCCTCGCCGTGGAAGCCCTCGGCCCGCCAGCGGTGACGAGCGTAGAGGCGGTCTTCCCGCTCGCCCCATTGCAGCCGCCGGCGCCGGGCGCGCAGGAGGGCGGGATGATCGACGTTGAACACGACCACGCGGGCATGGCGCGAAGGGACTCACGCAACGCGCCCGCAACGGGCATTTTGCGCAATCCTTCGCGCGGGCATGGAAGTACTGGAAGCCCCGATGCGGCTTGCCCTTGGGCCGCAGGGTCTTCCCTCTGGGGCAGTGCGCGAGGTTATGGCGGGCGTCGAACCTGAACCGGCGCGTCGGAATGGTCTTGCCGGGACGTTGCTCGGCCTTGGCCGGGATGACGGCGTCGATCTCACGATCCTCCAGGCCTGCAAAGACCTTGGCGTAGGCATAGCCGGCATCGGCCGTGACGATGTCGATGGCGGCGTCGGTCGCGACCGCGTCCAGGCGGTCGAGGACGACCTGCCCCTCGTTCACCTTGCCGGTCGTGACCTCGACGTCGAGGATCACGCCGCATACGTCGTCCACCGCGCCGTGCTGCTTGTAGCTCGGCTCCATGCGGCGCTTGCGGCCCGACGTTGCCAGGCTGGCCTCCGGATCAGTGCGCGAGATCCGCTTGGCCCGCCCGCTCGGTTTGCGTGACAGGCCCACCCCCTCCGTGCGGCTCGATCCGTCGGGCCCGCCATCGGCATCCTCGCCGTCCTTCCGGCCAGCGTTGTCGTGGGCATCGGCGACTTCATCCAGATGCCGCTCGACCATGCTCTCCCAGGACACGTCGGCCCGGATCGGAGACGCATCCACATGTACGATCTCGCCCTTGGCGATCCCGGCGCCCATGCAGGCCCGCACCGTGCGTTCGAAGATGCGCCGGAACCGATCGGCGCCCCATCTCTGCCGGATGCGCGTAAGCGAGGAATGATCCGGCAGCCTGTCGTTCAAGCCGAAGCCCGCGAACCAGCGGATCGCCAGGTTCACTTGTGCCTCCCGCAGGAGGCGCCGGTCATGGACGATGCCGAGCAGGAAGCCCGCGAGCATCAGACGGACCGCGGCCTCCGGATCGATCCCGGGTCGACCAACGCCTGGCGCGTAGACATCGGCAACCTCCCCGCGAAGCCAGCCAAGGTCGAGAACCCGGTCGACGCGGGCGAGGATGTGATCGTCGGGGACGAGGTCACGCGAGCCGATCCGCAGACGAAGAATTCCAACTGATCTCGGGTCCGACTGCCGATCATGCCACCCTCCACATGATGCCGCCATGAAGATGGATCACCAGATCGCGCCTTTTTCAACGGCCCCACGATGCATGTCTGTACCTCTTCAATCGCGGCCTTGGTTCCGGTGAGGTCGATGACAAAGAGACCCCTCCGTTCCGGAAACGCCACGAGTTCCGAGCCTTCGGCGATCGCATTGACCAGATCGGGATTGTTGGTGATGATGTAGCCACCGAAATACTCGCCGCCGGGCTTTCTGCTGCGGATTCCGTGAGACTTACCTTCAAAGACCCGGCCGTCGACGGCGATCTGGATCGGCTGCGATCTGTCGAAATCCATCACAGCCGGCGTGAAGACACCGACATAGGCGTCGGCCTGGTTCTGCGTCAGTCCCATCTGCACGACGTTGCCCTCGGGACCCACACGCTCTGCGAGGCAGCTTCCGCGGTGGCGTCGGAGAATATGGTCCACTCGCCCATTTGCTTGTACTGCGAGAGGCTGTCGCTGCTCTTAGGCAGCGGGTCTGCAGCCCAAGCGGTGCTCGCGAAGGCGAGCGCGCAAAAGGCTCCAAGGACCGGGAGGCTACGGTTCAGCATGAGAATTCTCCGATTTCGACCATACGGTGAAGGATGCATGGCTTCGCAATAATCTCGGCGCGGGGTACGCGAGTCAGACCACTTCGCGCCAAAAAACGCGTTCGTATTTGCTGATGGAGAAATGCGTGGCGCGGGCAGACCCGTGTTCGCCGCGCGGTCGGTGCACCTGCTCGCTTATCCTGCGGCAAACCGCCATGGCGATCGAGAATCGACCCGATTCCGCTTGCTGGCTCACCCCACGGGCGCCCATTTCAGTCATCCCGCCGGCGACGGCCGGCGGCGCGATACGCCCTCGGCGTGCGGCCGGCCCACCGGATAAAGGCACGGGTGAATGCGCCAGGCGACCGGTAGCCGATCTGCGCGGCGATCTCGTGGACGCTCAGATCGGTTTCCTGCAGCAGGGCGCCGGCGATCTGGAACCGGCTGGCCTCGACGAGGCTGCGGAACCGGACGCCGCGCGCGCGGAGGTGGCGCTGAAGAGAGCGCGGGCTGGTCCCGAGATGCCGGGCGGTCTGTTCCAGGGAAACGTCGCCCGACAGGGTCAGTCCCGCCACGACGGCGCGCACCTGCGGCAGGCCCGGACCGTGACACTTCGTATATCGCGCCATCTGTGTTATGGATACGGGAGGCATGCAGCCACGTTGGCGGCGCGCACTACTCAAGTCAGACCAGTTCGCGCCAGAATGGGCGCTCGTACCGGCCGGTGGGGAGGTTGGACGATCGTAAGGGCTGCGCACCTGATCGACTACCTCACCGTCATGCGCGCAGATCGTCATGCCGAAGGTCGATGGATGGGAGACACTCGCCGAGCCCCTCTCCGCCACGTCCATTGATCTCGTCGCATGATCACGTAACCTTCGCAGCACCGGAGATCGCCGACCGCGAATTTCCACCACTCCCCAGACAGCATCTCGCGGCTTGTCGACCTCATCGAAGGTTAGAGGTGGCTCGTTTCGCCTGAACAGCGTCCGGGCTTCCGCTAAGTGGATCTCCGCGATGGTTATGCCGCCGCCGGGATTGGCGATGGCTGGTTGAGATGAGCCCGATCGGTCGTTCGCCCGCCGAGCGAAGAATGGGGCCGCGTGCCGTTGTAGAAGCCCAGATATCGGCCGATGGAGGCGCGAGCCTCGGAGACGCTGGCATAGGCGCGCAGATAGACTTCCTCGTACTTGACCGTTCGCCAGAGCCGCTCGACGAAGACGTTGTCGCGCCAGGCGCCCTTGCCGTCCATGCTGATGGCA
>CAVZOJ010000003.1:0-949428 GCA_963776845.1 uncultured Alphaproteobacteria bacterium
TCCAAGGGTTCCTGCTTAAAGCTAATCTGAGCAGGGTAAGCCGGCCCCTAAGGCGAGGCAGAAATGCGTAGTCGATGGGAACCAGGTTAATATTCCTGGGCCAGGAGGACGTGACGGATTGCAAGTGTAGTTCGGCCTTATCGGATTGGTCGGGCTGCTTCGCAGTTCCAGGAAATAGCCCTCCATCAGACCGTACCCTAAACCGACACAGGTGGACTGGTAGAGAATACCAAGGCGCTTGAGAGAACGATGTTGAAGGAACTCGGCAAAATACCTCCGTAAGTTCGCGAGAAGGAGGCCCGGTTGGCACGCAAGTGCGGGCCGGGGGCACAAACCAGGGGGTGGCGACTGTTTACTAAAAACACAGGGCTCTGCGAAGTCGCAAGACGACGTATAGGGTCTGACGCCTGCCCGGTGCTGGAAGGTTAAAAGGAGGGGTGCAAGCTCCGAATTGAAGCCCCAGTAAACGGCGGCCGTAACTATAACGGTCCTAAGGTAGCGAAATTCCTTGTCGGGTAAGTTCCGACCTGCACGAATGGCGTAACGACTTCCCCGCTGTCTCCAACATCGACTCAGCGAAATTGAATTGCCTGTCAAGATGCAGGCTTCCCGCGGTTAGACGGAAAGACCCCGTGCACCTTTACTACAGCTTCACACTGGCATCAGGTCAAGCATGTGCAGGATAGGTGGTAGGCTTCGAAGCAGTGACGCTAGTTCCTGTGGAGCCTCCCTTGAGATACCACCCTTGCTTTGCTTGATGTCTAACCGCGAACCGTCATCCGGTTCCGGGACCCTGTGTGGTGGGTAGTTTGACTGGGGCGGTCGCCTCCCAAAGAGTAACGGAGGCGCGCGAAGGTTGGCTCAGAGCGGTCGGAAATCGCTCGTTGAGTGCAATGGCAGAAGCCAGCCTGACTGCGAGACTGACAAGTCGAGCAGAGTCGAAAGACGGCCATAGTGATCCGGTGGTCCCGCGTGGAAGGGCCATCGCTCAACGGATAAAAGGTACGCCGGGGATAACAGGCTGATGGTGCCCAAGAGTCCATATCGACGGCACCGTTTGGCACCTCGATGTCGGCTCATCTCATCCTGGGGCTGGAGCAGGTCCCAAGGGTACGGCTGTTCGCCGTTTAAAGAGGTACGTGAGCTGGGTTTAGAACGTCGTGAGACAGTTCGGTCCCTATCTGCCGTGGGTGTAGGATACTTGAGAGGAGTTGCCCCTAGTACGAGAGGACCGGGGTGAACGATCCACTGGTGGACCTGTTGTGGCGCCAGCCGCAGCGCAGGGTAGCTATGATCGGACAGGATAACCGCTGAAGGCATCTAAGCGGGAAGCCCCCCTCGAAACGAGGTATCCCTGAGGGCCGTGGAAGACGACCACGTCGATAGGCCGGAGATGTAAGCGGCGCAAGTCGCTCAGTTGACCGGTACTAATTGCCCGATAGGCTTGATTTGATCCAGTGACAACAAGGCGCTGATCAGAAGCATGACTTGGAATTGGTCTTTCTCTTGGTTTGGTGGTCATAGCGCGAGCAAAACACCCGACTCCATTCCGAACTCGGTCGTTAAGTGCCGTAGCGCCGATGGTACTGCGTCTCAAGACGTGGGAGAGTAGGTCGTCGCCAAACCTAGTGAAAGACCCGTGTATCTTTTTGAAAGCATGGCGCGGGGTGGAGCAGTCCGGTAGCTCGTCAGGCTCATAACCTGAAGGTCGTAGGTTCAAATCCTACCCCCGCAACCAAATTCCTGCGCATTATCAAACGCTTATACGCCGCCCTCCGGGGCGGCGTTTGCATTTGAGCCACGCGTGGAAGCACTGTGGAAGCAAGAGGGGCCGAAGTCCTTCGTGCTTCCGGATGAGCTGCTGCGCTCAGCGTTCCTCGATGAAAACACTGCACTCCTTCGAGTGAGACATGAGATTTTCGATCCCCGCGGTCACGTCCCATCTCAAGTTGACTCTGGCCCCGTCGTCGACGGTCTGGATGGTTACGACGCGATCATGGAAATGACGGTCGCGTCCGGAGCGGTGATGGAGTTCGGGCGTAACCGAGACTCCGGAAGATCGCAGCTCAGCGCGCACCGCGTTCGACTGGGCTTGCGGCGTGTCCGGCTCTCCATGATCGGGATTCCACACGACCGCGAGCCGCTCTATGCCGACGCCCGCAGCGCCGACCGCAGCGACGAAGCTTGCGAGACGACGACGGTTGTGCGGGCGAACGCCGCACCAGGGATCCTCGATTTCGAGCGCGACACGGCGTCCCGCCACACCTTGGAAAAGCGGCGTGAGTGCACGGGCAGTTCCCGGCCGGAAGCGGAAGACGCGCAAGCGCTCGGTGAGACCAGCCAACGGCCCCGGCAGCGTTCGGACGCTGTCTTGAACAGAGGCGAGCCAGCTGTCGCCTGCTGAACATGAATACAGATGGCTCACCCCCATGAGGGGGCCGGCAAGAGCAGCCGCCGCTTCCTGCTCTGCGTAGAAGGCATCCACGGAAGCCTCAGAACCGCGCCCCTTCAGAACGGACAGGCGAGGCGAATGCAACAAGGCGGACCTATCCAGCGTGCCGAAGCGAATCTGACCGGATCGCTCGTACTGTGCCAAAGCATAGGCAATCTCGCGATCAAGGCCTGTTGGTGTGCCCGCTTCGACTGCTCCCGGAGGAAGGAGGAAGAGCGCATGACGGTTCGCTGCTTCATCGAGCCAGTTTCTCAGTGCCCGGGCGCTTGTGATCGCTTCGGATCGATCTTCGGCGCCCCATAGGGTTGGCGAAGAGACGGCTACAAGGCCGGCTCCTTCCAGACGCACCCGCAGCGTAGCCGCCGCGGTCTGCGCTACCGGGACTGCCGCCTCAGGAGCATGAGAGGGGCGCCGTGTCGAACTCCGCAAGTAGGCCGCGCAGCCAATTCAGCACCGGATGTCGATCAAACTGATCCCAATGAACCTGGTTGGAATAATCATTCAGGCACCGCGAACAGCTCGTCTCGCACGCTGAGCCTCGGGGGCAATCCAGGACCGCGATTGCTCGACCGAGCAGCACGCGTGCCGAGAAGCGAGAATCGTCGAGCAGTCGGCGGCAATAGCCGGCACCGCCTGGGACCGAGTCCGAGAGGATCACCAGCGGGGCGGCACCGAGCAGCTCGACGGTCGCACGCAGGTCTCTCGGATCGGTTTCAAGGATGTCGGCTGCTGCGAGCCTCAATGCCTCTGCCAACGTTCTCAGAAAGCCATCACGAGCTGCCCGCCGTTCGGTGTCGGTCGGGCGATCGGAAAAGTTGGGGACCGGTTGATCGATGCGGATGCCGCGTAGATCCGTCTCGAAAACGTGCGCCAGGTCCACTGGCCAACGAAGGGACTCGACCCGACACCGGTCGCCGGTACGGGGGTTCTCATGCACTGCCCGGATCTCGGCCCCTCCAAGAGCCTCCTGGGGTGCCGGCCGCGCATGCTCGCAGGCCGGGCACCAAAGATAGCCCGCACCCAGCGGTCCGCGGTTCAGGACGAGCATGCGTCCAGGCTGACTTCCCTCCGGAGCAATAGCCGGCGCGAAGAAATGAGTGACGCGTGCGAGGTCCGAAACCTGGAAGTCCTCAGGGCGGGCTCGCGTAAGGAGGCGAGCCTCGTCGACGGGTCGAACCCGCAAGCGTGTCGCGCCGGGATCTCTGCCCTGACGGTCGGTATATGATGTCAGGAACCCGACTGGTTCAACGAAGGCACGGCGCGGGCCACTGGCCCGGGCGCCGCATTGAGGGCAGTTCTCCCCGAAGTCATCCCGGTCGTGATGTGTTTCTGCGTGCTGGCACGTTGGACAAACGCGATGGAATCCACGTTCCATCCAGGCGTCGCCGGTGCCAACTGTGGCTCTCCGTGCAATGCCAGCGGACGTCCATATTCGGCCGCCGGCCACGACTTCGGCGCCCGGCGCATATTCAGCGATCGCCATTGCTGCGTCTCGATCGAGCTGCAGCGCTCGGTCATCAGAGGCAGTGCGGGCGCCGCGCTCAGTGACTATTTCGAGATGAATTGAATGCACGGGGAAGCTGTAGGTTGGGATCACAGCTGCACGCGACAGAGCCTCGACGAGGAAACGATCAAGATATCGACGCATGTCGCCCAAGCGGCCGTTCATTCGACCGGCAGCGCGGCTGCGCGCCTGCTCATTTGCATCCGGATCATCGAGCGCGGCCCGTGCCGTCTCGTAGGCTTCATTCAACTCACGCCAGCGAGCGGACGTAGCCCTGATCCAGCGCGTGATCTCTGCGCGCGCGTGTTCAGTCAGTTCCCCCGCGGCGAGGCCCACATGATCGAGCCTTGCCGGGAGTGTGGATGCCATTCCTTCGGCGACTGCGCGTGCGGCAACTCCTGCGTCCGAGGCGAACCATGTCGCAAGGTCGGCCAACAGAGCGGCCTCCGCCGACACGTCCAAGCGTTCGCCTAGCACATCGCGCAGACGCGGGGCGCCCGTACGCTCATGGCCTGCAAGGCGACGATCCAGCCAGCCTGCAAGAAGGCATGAGACTTGATGCCGCCGGAAAAAACTGGGGTTGTCCAACGTCAGGTAGGGAGCTGGCGGCAATGCCTCGAGGTAGCCGCGCAGATCGTTGAACTGTGCCTGATCGTACCTGCCGGACCTCGCCATCATCAACGCAACGGGAGCGGCCTGCGCGCGGCGACCAGCGCGGCCCGCGCGCTGTTGATAATTCGCGATGCCGGGTGGAACATTTCGGCAGAAAACCGCTTCCAGCTCACCCAGATCGACGCCCATTTCCATCGTCGTTGTGCAACTGAGCAGATTTACTTCGCCCTGCCGGAATCGCTCTTCGATCTCGGAGCGCTCCGTGGTCGAAATTGCTGCAGTGTGCTCCCGCGCGATCCCGCTGAGTGGCTGTCCTTCATAGCGAACAAGGTAGTGGTTGCGCCGACGCATCTCTGCCCGCTCCTCGGCAGATATGGGAACTGTGCGCCCAGTGCAGCGCCACGCCGTGCAGGCGCCGCCAAGATCGATCTGGCTGGACGCGCCGCAGCTTTCGCAGCGGCGCAGTTCTCCTTCCGCGGTCGCTGCGAATCTCATGGCGGCCAAGTTCAAGACATGACCATGCCCCCCGGCTAGCAAGAGGCGGTGCCTAGGGCGCGTCGCCTCCTCCCAGAAAGCAGAGAGAAGGTCTCTTGCTTGATCTTCCGGAATTCCGAGCTGCTCGACGAGCACCCAAAGCGGTCGATTGGGACGTCCCGGCTCTGAGAGCAGCGTTCGCAGTCGGCGACTTTGGTGTGTTCGTGTCAGTGACCACGATATGTCGGCGCTTGCCAGCCCTTCTCCCCAAACCGACTCGTCCGTGAGGTCGATATTCTCTAACGTGTTGATTGCTCTCGTTTGCCGGATGAGATCGAGGAGAAAACGGACAAGAGCCGACACCATACCTCGATGCTCGGGCTGGACCCGTTCTGCCAGTCGCTGCGCGATCCTCGCGCTGCCCTCGTAATGGACAGTGATCAGGCCGAGCGATTCAAGCGATAGCCGGAGAGGGCCACCGCAGAGCTCGGCCGCGATCAGGGCCATCAGGCGGTCTTTCGCGGCGCTGCTGCTCAACGGTTCCGGATTGCGGCGGTCAGATTCTCAGGGCCGCTGGGGACGGTCGCCGGTCTCTACGAGTCTGCCTTCGACCTCATCGCCTCACGCATGGTGAGCGGGCGTCGCATCGGCCCCAAGATTGTCGCCTCCACCGCAACTGTGCGGCGCGCCGAGGCTCAGATTACCGCGCTGTTTGGGCGACCGCACACCCAGATTTTTCCGCCCCCGGGACCGTCGCGCCACGACAGTTTCTTTGCCCAGACCGAAACCGAAGATCCTGGACGGCTGTACCTCGGCGTGGCGGCGCCCGGTCGGGGGCCGAAGCTTGTATTCCTGAAAGCTCTGCAGACGCTGCTCGCTGGCGCAGAGGCATCGTCTGACGGGGACGCGGATCCGGCCGACCCGTATCTGACAGCCTTGTGCTACTTCAACGCGCTGCGTGAGCTTGGTGGCGCGCGTCGGATCGTGGACGACGAGGTGCGCCGCAATCTCACCACCTACGGCGAACGCCGCGTGCGGGCGGAACCGGAAGGCGCACCGTTCCGAAGCCGGCAACTGCATGAAACGATCGAGCTGACCTCCCGCGTGTCGACAGACCAGGTCGCCGCCGCGCGCAAAGCGCTGGGACGCCCGGCCCATGAGACGGATTCGGCCCATGTAGCGCTTGCGACGAACATGATCTCTGTCGGCCTCGATATCGGCCGGCTGGGATTGATGCTGGTTCAGGGCCAGCCGAAGACGGCGGCCGAGTATATTCAGGCGACCAGTCGCGTCGGCCGATCGCGCGGTAAGCCTGGACTGGTGGTTGCGCTCCTGAACCTGCACAAGCCACGCGACCGCGCCCACTACGAGCAATTTCGAGCGTATCACACCGCCTTCTATCGTGCGGTGGAGGCGAGCACGGTGACACCGTTCGCGCCGCGAGCGCTGGACCGCGCCCTTGCCGCTGCCCTCGTGACCGCGGTGCGCCACGTGACGCCACGTGGAGCGGCCGAACGTATCGCTGCTCATCCCGAGGCGCGCCACATCTTCCGCGAAGCACTTGGTGACAAGTTGGCGGCCTGCGACATCTCAGGCCTGGGCAGCGGATGCCGATCGTGATCGCGACGAAGCCGGTGGACTTCCGGCGCGGTCACGACGGGCTGGCGGCGACGGTGCAACGCGAGCTCGGGCTCGACCCGCGTTCCGGTCTGACCGTGATCTTCAGGTCCAAGCGCGGCGACAGGTTGAAGATCCTGGTTTGGGACGATGAGCCATGTCGCGCCATTGGTCCGAGCGACAATGGCGAATGGGCTGGTGCTGGTCTACAAGGTGCTCGAGAAGGGCAGCTTCGCCTGGCCGAAGGTCCAGGACGGGATGATGCGTCTGTCGCGGGCGCAGTTCGAGGCGCTGTTCGATCATGCATGTTGATGCCCCTCCTGGTGAGGCTGACAGATTCTCAGGTCGATGCGATCGACGACGTGGTTTCGCAGGTCTCGGACCGCGTCGATGACGACGGGCGTGTCCTGGAACAGGTAGGCCCCGTTGGGTTGGCGATCGATGAGAAGCCGCTTTCGCCTGATCTGCACGTAGAGCCAGTTCACTGGAATGCGCAGCTTGGCAGCCACTTCCGTGGCGCTGAGAAACGAACGATCGTGGTCCCAGCGGGTACGCTGGGTGCTTACCTTGATCCCGGCACCGAGCCGGAGCCGTTGCACGGTGATTGGCAGAACCCTGTCGGCGCAATTGGGAGAGCGGTGTCCCTCCGATGAGAGGAGCGCGGCGATCTCATCGTCAGGGATCCCGGAGCGGGCGAGGTCGAGTGCGCGATCCCGCATCTCCTCGCCGTTCGTGAGCTTGGCGACGGCGTTGACCCGCATCTTCACCGCAAGGTCGCTCGTGGCGCCGCCGCGCCACACGATCCGGACGAGGGCGACATCGCGCTCCCCGCGGTCGAGGACGACCTTCTCGACCAGGCAGCGCAGAAGCGCCTTGCGCTGCGCGTCGGTGGTCGCCGGATCCGCCCAGATGTGCGGCAGCCGACCGGCAAGGACGACGATCTTGTCGCCGAGCGGCTTGCCGATCATCCGCTGCGAGAGCGGCTTGAGCGCGGAGAGCTGGGCGAGCGCCTCCTCGGCCTGCCGAACCTCGATCAGCGCAGCCTCCCATCGACGCTCGAGCTCGCTGGCGACAAGCCGGTTGTCCGGATCGACGCGGTTGAACTGCCGTTCGGCCAGCGCCGCAGCATATCGCTTCCGCTCGATCTGACGTTCGGCGCTCGAGCGCAGCGCGCTGTCCGTTTGCTGCTGGGTGCGGCACGCGCGCGACAGCGCGTCGAGTTCTGCCGGCGCCAGCGCGGTCAGGAACGCATCCGCGACCGCCCCGTCCACCTGCGAAGCACGGATGTGCTGGCACGTGGGCAGGCCCTGCTGAGTGCGCAGGTGATTGCAGACGTACTCGCCGCCGCCCTTGTACCGAACGTACATCTTGTGGCCGCACCTCGCGCACCAGGCGATGCCGTGCAGGAGGAGTTCGCCATCACGAGGGGCCCCTCTGGTCCTGGTGCGCATGTATTCGGCCCGGTTGTCCCTGATGATGGCGCGGATTCTTTCATAGGTGGGCCAGTCGACGTAAGCCGGATACCGGTCTTTGACGACGATCCGCCACTCCTCGATCGGCCGTGGCGTCTTGACCGGCGAGCCGCCCTCGCGCGCCGCGGTGCGCATGCGGGTCCGCCCATAGACGAAGGCGCCCGCGTAGGCCGGATTCTTCAGGATCGCCGACACCGCGGCGACCGTCGCGCGCGCCCACCGCACGTCGCCAAAACGGTCGCGGCGTGGAAGGTCGAGGCCCCGCTCGTTCAGCACGCGCATGACCTTCGCGATGGTGCGGAACTCGAGAAAGGTCTGGAAGACGAGCCCAAGCCGCTCCTGTACCTCGACGTTGGGATCCTTGACGACGACGCCGCTCGGATCGCGGACGAGACCGATCGGCAGGGAGAGCGCGAGTTCGCCGCGCCCGGCCTTTGCAAGAAGGCCGGCGGTCAGGCGGCTCCGGATCGTGTGCAGCTCCAGTTCGGATATGGTTCCCTTCAGGCCGAGGAGCAGGCGACCGTTGGCGCTGCCGGGATCATAGACGCCATCCCGATCGGCGATCAGGCAGCCGCGCAGACCGCAGATATCCAGCAGTGGGTACCAGTCGGAGCAGTTGCGCGCGAGACGCGTCACATCGATCGAAAGGATCAGCCCGACTTCGCTGAGGCCGACCCGGCCGACCAGTTCCTTGAAGCCGCTCCGTTGCGCGGTGGAAGCGGCGCTCAGGCCGAGATCGCTGTCGATGACGTCGATATCGGCCTCACGCCATCCAAGATCACGAGCGCGCTGCCGGAGCGCGTATTGAAGGCGCAAGCTCTCCTGGTTGCATACGACCTGATGCGACGTCGACTGGCGGATGTACACGACCGCCTTGCGCGCCAAGTGGGTCGGCATGATCAGTTCCGACTTCACGACGGACCTCCGCCAGGACCACGGCGACGTCGTCGACGATCCGACGCCGCAGAGACGGCGGCAGCGTCGTCCAGAGATCTCTCGGGTCTATCGCCATGATCGTCCAGGCAATCTACCACATCTATGAGCTCGCGTAACGCGTCTATACTCAATGTTGTTCGGCTGCCCGGCAAATCGTGCCATTCCGTTACTGCGATGGGGATCAGCAGGCTTGAGCCATTGCAATGTTCCACCTCAAAAGAGGACGGGAAGTTCCCGCCTCGATGGGCCGCGCGCCGGATCACACGAAACGATCGTCCGTAGAGCGGATGCCGCGGGTCCAGAACCCGGACCTCCTCGACCGGAGATTCATCAGACTCAGCAGAGGGGATATTCCTGTACGCCTTCGTTCGAGGGGCTCGACTGGCGGCGGGTGACGCCGCGGCGGGTGCGGGCGCCGGAGACGGCGGCGTAGCTCCAAGCCTCTGACTCTGCTAAGCCTTTCAGTTGCCCGTGTCATTGGCTCTGGTAATCTGCCCCCATGCCTGCCGCCGAGGGACATCACCGAGATCGCCGCGTTGCAGGCAGCGCTCGCGGCGGAGCGCGGCGCGCTGGCCGCCGAGCGCGCGGCCCGTCTCCATCTCGAGGCGGAGATGGCCGATCAGAAGGCCTATGCGGCGCGGCTGGAGACGCTCCTGCGCGAGATGCGCCGCGCCCGGTTCGGCCCGCGCTCGGAGAAGCTCCATCCCGACCAGCTCGCGCTGACGCTCGAGGGTGAGCCATCGAGGCGCTATCGGTTCGAGCCCGATGGCGAACGAGACCGCGATCGCCGAGGCGAAGACCGGTCACGAGAAGCGCCCCGCGGCCGACAAGGCGGCGACGGCGGACGCGCCCAAGCGGCCGAAGCCGTTTCGGGCGCTGCCGGCAGACCTGCCGCGCGTCGAGCGGGTGATCGAGCCCGAGGACCGGAGTTGCCCGTGCGGCTGCGGAGAGATGGTCAGGATCGGCGAGGACCGCGCGCACCGGCTCGACGTCGTGCCTGCGCAGTATCGCGTGCTGGTCACCATCCGCCCGCGCTACGCCTGCCCGAAAGGCCGCGCCGGGGTGGCCCAGGCGCCGGCGCCGGCGCACCTGATCGAGGGCGGTCTGCCGACGGAGGCGCTGATCTTACACGTCATGGTCGCCAAGTTCTCCGAGCACCTGCCGTTGTACCGGCAGAGCCAGGTCCTCGCCCGCCACGGCGTGACGGTGGATCGCTCGACGCTGGCGGACTGGATGGGTGTCGCCGCCTGGCATCTGCGCCCGATCGTCGACCGGATGGCCGAGCTCCTGAAGCGCTCGGGCAAGCTCTACATGGACGAGACCACGATCCCGGTGCTCGACCCCGGCCGCGGCAAGACCAAGACGGGCTATCTCTGGGCGATGGCCAGGGATGATCGTCCTTGGGGCGGCGGCGACCCGCATGCGCCATTGTCGCTCGGACCGATGGCGCGACATGGCGCATCGTCGTGTTCACCTACGCCCATGGCCGCGCCGGTGCGCATGCCGAGCGGCTGCTGACAGGCTTCGAAGCGATCCTGCAAGGTTCGAGGGACCGTGGCGCCAGTGGCGCCGCGTAAGCCCGAGAACGCTACGCCGGCTACAAGCGCCCCGCCAGGGACGACCGCGAGGGCGGCCGACCGCTCGTGCTCGCGAAATGTTGGTCCCACGCGCGGCGCAAGCTGATCGATGCCACGCCGAAAGCGGGCTCGCCCGTGGCCGAAGAGGCGCTCCGGCGCATCGCCGCGCTCTACGCCATCGAGGCCGAGATCCGCGGCCGCGGCCCCGAGAAGCGTCACGCCGCCCGCCAGGCGCGGTCGAAGCCGCTGACGGACGCGCTCGGCGCGTGGCTGCGCGCCCAGAAGGAGCACCTGTCCGGCGCCAGCAAGATGGGCGAGGCCGTCCGCTATATCCTCAAGAGCTGGGAGCCGCCCTGCGTCTTCCTCCAGGACGGCCGCGTCGAGCTGGACTCGAACAGGGTCGAGAACCTCATCAGGCCCCATGCCCTCACGCGCAAGAATGCACTCTTCGCAGGCCACGACGCGGGCGCCGAAGCCTGGGCCCGCATTGGGCCCGCATCGCCTCCCTGATCGGGACCTGCCGCGTGAACGGCGTCGAGCCCCACGGCTACACGAAGGCGGTGCTCGAGGCGATCGCCGCCGGCATCGACGATCTGCTCCCTTGGGCCTTCGCCAAACCCGCCGCAAACGCCGCCGCCTGATCGCCAACCGCGGCCATCGTTTCCAAAGAAGTTTGCAGTCTGGCCTGAGATCAGCGCCGGAGGTCCGTCAAGCCGACGCCGCTATGCCGCAAGCGGCGCGCTTATGGATCAACCGCCCTGCGGGTGCCATCACCCGTCTGATCTCGGCCAAGGTTGCGTGTCGCCGATGCTCTCGAAATGATCGAGCGTGGACAGCGACACCACGTGCCCGAACGTGTCCGACTGAAACGGCATGTCCCTCACATCTGCGACGTGGGCCGTGAGCAACGGATGACGCCGCTGTGCTTCGCACGCCGTCTCGTGCGCAACATCAACCCCGTGCACCCTGCTGCACCGCTCGCGCATGACTTCGAAGACGCCCTCGCTGATCGCCTCGTCGAACAGATCGGTCTTGAGCGCTGGGCGTGTGTCCTGCCGCATCCAACGTTCTAGTAGATTGGCAGACAGCCAATCTGAATGCCTCCGCCAGAGCCGTTGCCGCCGGCCCTCGATGAAATCGCGCCCGACGGAGTTCCACATTGCGGCATCGTCAAGGACTTCAGCGCTCGTCCGGCAGGTTGGGGCGAAACCGTCGACATCGACCGCGCGTGAAACAATAGAAGATCACCTCAAATATGCCCCAAGACTAGCGTAGGCGGTCGGCAGTTCGCAAGGAGAGCCTGCCAGATGCCCACGTGAGCCCGCCCGGGAGGTAGCCCCGGCATTGCCGGCTCGTCGACGAACTCAGAGGGTTGTTCCGAGGAAAGGCCGCTGGCGATTGCTCCAACGCCACGGAGGTAGGGCCGGAATCCCGATCAGGGCGGGATGCGTCTGGTAGAGGGCGGCGTTCCGCATCGGCTGGCGAGGACCTCGGAGGCGCCAGCGAAGCAGGCTGCGGCGAGGTCGCCGCATTGATCTTGCGCCTTGGAGCGCTCTATCTCGCCCATGATGCACGCCGCTGCGCGCCGGGAGGCCGCCGTCAGCCAAGTCAAGCCAAAGGCTGAAGACTGCCTCGCCCGATCCAGCCTTCTCGCTCTTCATCAGCGACCAGGAGTCCAACCATTGACCTTTTTCAGTTCGACGCCGCCAATTCATCGCGCCGCGAAATCCTTTGCGGGGGAGGTACGCGCCGGAACCATGGACAGGCGGGAATTTCTTGCCCGCGCGACCAGCCTCGGCGTTGCCGCGGGCACCGCGTACGGTCTGATCGGCGTTGCCGCCCCGCGCGCCACGGCGCAGGAGGCACGCCAAGGCGGCACCCTCAGGATCGAGAGCACCGTCAAGGCGCTGAAGGACCCGCGCTTCTACGACTGGCCGCAGATGTCGAACTTCACCCGTGGCTGGCTTGAGTATCTTGTAGAGTATCAGACCGACGGGACCATCCGGGGCATGTTGCTCGAGAACTGGAGCGTGAGCGACGACGCAACTCAATACACGCTCAACGTACGTCCCGGGATCACTTGGTCGAACGGAGACCCCTTCACGGCCGAGGACATTGCGTTCAACCTGCGACGCTGGGCGGATCGTAGCGCCGAAGGCAACTCGATGGCGAGCCGCGTCTCGTCGCTGATCGACGATGAGACAGGTCAGGCGCGCGACGGCGCGATCGAGGTGATCGACGATCAGACCCTGCGGCTGAACCTTCAGGACGCGGACATCACGCTGATCGCTGGTTTCTCCGACTATCCGGCTGCCATCGTACACCAGTCATTCGACGGCGACCCCCTGAACGCAGTCGGCACGGGGCCCTACAAGGCCGACGAGTTCGAGGTTGGCGTCAAGGCGTCCATGGTCCGCAATGACGAGCACGCCTGGTGGGGCGCCGACGTGTTCGGCCCAGCCTTGCTCGACCGTATCGAGTACTACGACTATGGCACCGATCAGGCGGCGATCCTTGCGGCGGCGGATTCTGGCGAGATCGACATGATCTACGAGAGCCTCGGCGAGTTCATCGAGATCTTCGACTCGATCGGCTGGACGAAGTCGGAGGCGCTCACTGCCAACACGCTGGTGATCCGCCCGAACCAGCTCGCCGAAGTCGACGGTCAGATGCCTTACGCCGACGTGCGCGTGCGCCGGGCGCTTGCATTGGCCGTGAACAACGAAGTCTGTCTGGAACTCGGGTATTCGGATCGAGGCGTCCCGGCGAGCAACCATCATGTCTGCCCGATCCATCCCGAATATGCCGAATTGCCGCCGCCGGAGTTCAATCCGGACGAGGCTCGGTCGTTGATCGAGGAAGCGGGCTTCGCCAACTTCGAGCACGAGTTGATCTCGATCGAAGATGATTGGCGAAGGGCGACCGCCGACAGCGTCGCAGCGCAACTCCGCGACGCTGGCATCAACGTCCGGAGAACGATCCTTCCTGGCGCTACATTCTGGAACGACTGGGCCAAGTATCCCTACTCGACCACCGACTGGGCGCAGCGACCCCTCGGAGTGCAGGTTCTCGCGCTGGCCTATCGCTCGGGTGAGCCCTGGAACGAGACCGGGTTCGCCAATGAAGAATTCGATCGCCTACTGTCGAGCGCACTGGCAATCGCCGACGCTGACACCCGGCGGGAAACGATGCGGCGGCTGGAGGAGATCATGCGCGAGGAGGGTGTCATCGTACAGCCTTACTGGCGCTCGACTTTCCGGCACTACACCGAGGAGGTGGTCGGCGGCGAACAGCACCCCACCTTCGAAATCCATGTCTACAAGCTGGCACTGGCAGCTTGATGCATGCCCACCGCGTGCCCTTGTATAGGTCCGACGGATGCACCCAGCGCAAAGCGCACCAGCACTTGATTTCGATGGCGTGAGCCTCGCCCGGTTGGAGTTCCGGCTGCGGCTCGCGATGGTGTCTGCGGCGGGCGCATGCGTCCGTCTCGGCCGATGATCGATGGAACACACTTCACGAACCAACGAGCCGCCGGTTGCCGGAACTTCCCGCGGCTCCATCCTCAAAACTATCGTGATCTGTGATGACCGCCGAAAGCGCGTAGCGCCGCGACCGATCGCCTTGGAAAATGGTGGTCTCGGTCGCCCATCTTGTCGAGCAACTCAATCACCTGCCAGCGCCTCGGATCAAAGGCTAAGAATACGATGAGGATTCCGAATTGAGGCTACCGTCTCCGGCACATTCGGCTGCTGTTCGTCTCGTGCTGCCTGAACTCGAACTAAGACATCATCTCGTAGCGCCACTCGCCCCTCCGTGGTCTGCATCCTGAAGTCAAACGCCAAGCTTTCGTCGCCCTTCCAGTCCATTTCTGGTCTTCCGCGGTTCTCGGAGAGCCCAGCACCATGCATCGAAGCGGTATCCGTGTTTCTCGCGCAGGCAGCGGCTGGCAACCGGAGTTCGACACTTCACGAGCTATTTCATCGTCGTGGGCGTGGGCCGGTGACGTAGTTTCAATGACTTGGCGAAGGGATCAACCCGAAAATCGGTGACCCCAGTAGTCACACGCCACGTCGACGACCAGCATTGAAAGAAGATGCACGATGCTGGTAGCTTCGCTACACAATGTATACCCGCGTCACCAAGACCGGCGGCCGACAGTATCTCCAGCTCGTGGAGGCTTACCGGAACGACCGTGGGCAGTCCCGAGTGCGCGTGGTCGCGAACCTCGGGCGCCTCGACAGGCTCACCCCTTCGATGCTCGATCCCTTGATCAATGGCCTCAACCGGGCCGTGGGCCGCGCTGAGAACACCGCGTCCGAGGTCGTCCACGAACCCGGACGCAGCTACGGCGACGTCTTCGCGCTCCACGAACTCTGGCGTGACCTCGGGATCGACAAGGCCTTGCAGCGGGCCCTGCGCTCCTCGCGGCGGGGCTCCGATGCAGAATCGCTGATCCGGGCGATGGTGTTCAACCGGCTTTGCGCGCCGGAGTCGAAGCTGGGCTGCCTGCGCTGGCTGGAGACGGTCGCGATGCCGGGCATGCCGCAGACCCCGACACACCAGCAGCTCCTGCGCGCGATGGACGCGCTGATGGACAACCTCGATCCCGTCGAGGCCGCGCTGAGCCGCCAGTTCCGCCCCCTGGTCGATCGCGACCTCTCGATCGTGTTCTACGACCTGACCACGGTGCGCATCCACGGCGAGGCGGAGGTGGCCGACGACCTGCGCGCCTTCGGCATGAACAAGGAGCGCGGCGGCATCGCCCGGCAGTTCGTCCTGGGCGTGGTGCAGACCGCCGAAGGTCTGCCGCTCCTGCACACGGTCCACCCCGGCAACGTCGCCGAGACGAAGACCTTGCAGGGGATGCTGGAGAAGGTACTCGCGCACTTTCCGATCCAGCGGGTGGTGCTGGTGGCCGATCGCGGGCTGCTCAGCCTCGAGAACATCACCGAGCTGACGTCGGTCGCCGAGCGCTCCGCTCGCAAGCTGGAGTTCATCCTCGCCGTTCCCGCGCGTCGATACGCCGAGCTGATCGATGCATTCCGGAACCTCGCCTTTCGCGATGGCGTGGCCGAAAGCACCTTTGCCGGTCACCGGCTGATCGTGGCGCATGATCCCCTGCGGGCCGAAGAGCAGTCCCACAGGCGCCGGGCGCGCATCGCCGAGCTGGAGGCGATGGCGGACAGGTTGGTGGCCAGGCTCGATGCCCAGGACGAGGGGCAGACGACCCGCGGACGCCGTGCCTCCGATCGCGGCGCCTGCAGTCGCTTCGCCCGCGCCGTCGCCGAGGCGGAGCTGACCCGCTTCATCAAGCCCGATCTGCACGCCGACAGGATCAGCTACACCATCGACGAGGCGGCGACCCGCGATGCCGAACTCTTCGACGGCAAGCTGGCGGTTCTGACCAATGCCTCGGACATCGCGCCGGCCGAGGCCGTCGCGCGATACAGAAGCCTCGCCGACATCGAGCGGGGCTTCCGCGTCCTGAAGTCCGACATCGAGATCGCGCCGGTTCACCACCGGCTGCCGGAGCGCATCCGGGCGCACGCGATGATCTGCTTTCTGGCCCTCGTGCTCTACCGCGTGGTGCGGATGCGCTTGAAGGCGCGAGGCCACAGCGCCAGCCCGCGCACCGCGCTCGACCTGCTCGCGCGCATCCAGAAACACACCGCCCATATCGGCGAGAGATCCTTTCACGGAACCAGCACGACCACCCCGGAGCAACTCGAACTCTTCGACGCACTGAGCTTGCCAAAACCGGCCTGAAGCCGCGTGTAGTCACACAAACGCACCTTCGGTGCGCGCAGTATCAATCACTTACGCGATTAACTGTCGAACTTGGGTGGCAAGGTGCTCGAACAGCGCGATCGCCGGCGCCAGCTGGCGCGGAGCATCGGCCTGATCGTCTCCGCACTGGCAGCGACCCCGCCCGCTTCACCGTTCGCGAGCTGGTCGAGGAGGCGCAGCAAAAGGCCTATACACGCCGCCTTCCGCATGACAGCGCGTCGGGGGCGAAGCCGAGTCTCCAGAGCTCCGGCGGACTTCATCAGGGCGCGCAGCCCACGCGCTGCAGATCGGACGCCGTACACATAGCCGCGACCGAGCAGACCCACCTACCGAACAACGCCCTTGCCTCGCGGGAGCCATTTATGCCCGGTTCGAGCGAGAATGGCTACGCAGGCACCCCGAACATCCCACCAGATCACCTTGATCAGATGCCGCGACGGCCGCGGAACACAGGTGGCCCGCGAAGGGGTCCCGCTTCAGCGTCGTCGCCGCCTGCGGGGGGCGCTCTCTAGATGATGCTCAGCTCGGTCATCGTCTCGAAGACCGCCGCCCGGACGGTGCGGAGGCGGGCCACGCCCGCCAAGCGCAACTTGGACATCAGGTCGTCACGGGTCAACTTGGACGCCGCAGGTTCGGCTCGATGATCCGGCCGCGCTCGACCAGCAGCAGCGGGGCGTTGTCGACGGCGGTCTCGAAACGGCGCCCGTGCACCCGCAGGGTCGCGATGAGCGCCTGAACCGCGAACAGGCCGACCGCCGCGGCCACGCCCATCAAAACCGGCGTGTCCTGCGATCACCGATCTGGCGGAAAGGACTCCTCCGCTGCATGTTTCGCGCGAAACCGACCCAAGCTCTCTCGAGTTCGGACTTCAGCAGGCCGCTGATACTGGAGCAACTATAAGTGCCGCCGGCCGTTTCGTCTTCATCGCTGCCGGGGCCGGACCTCCGGCAGCAGTTGAGACACTGAGCGGCTCGATCGGCTGCAGAAAGGCTAGGATATGGCCGGAGGTTCGAACGAACGACCGATCGTCGTTTACGGTGCGCTGGCAGCGAACTTCCTGATCGCGATCGCCAAATTCGTGGCCGCCTTCTTCACGGGCAGTTCCTCGATGTTGTCGGAGGGCATCCACTCCGTGGTCGACACGGGGAACCAGGGCCTCCTCCTCCTCGGCGTCAGGCGCAGCAAGAAGCCGCCGGACGACCGGCACCCCTTCGGCTATGCCCAGGAAATCTACTTCTGGGGTCTACTGGTGGCGATGCTTCTGTTCGCGATAGGCGGCGGCCTGTCGTTCTACGAGGGTATCGTGCACTTCCTTCACCCAGAGCCGATCGAAAAGCCGATATGGAGCTACGCCGTCCTTGGCATCGCGTTCCTCGCCGAGGGCACCTCGTGGATCATCGCCGTCCGCTCCATGCTGAAGGTCCGGAAGCCCGGCGAAGGCTTCTTCCGGACATTTCAACGAAGCAAGGATCCGACGGTGTTCGTCGTCGTCGCGGAGGATACGGCGGCCCTGCTCGGCATCGTCGCGGCCTTCGTCGGAGTGGTCCTGGCGGTGACGTTCGACGCACCATGGTTGGACGGCATCGCCTCGATGGTGATCGGGACCATCCTCATCGCAGTGGCGACGCTTCTGGTCTACGAAACCCGCTCGCTCATCATGGGCGAGAGCGCCGATCCGGACCTGACCCGATCGATCCGCGCGATCGCGATGGATGAGCCGTGCGTCAGTGGCGTGCCGAGGCTCCGCACGATGCAGGTCGGGCCGCACCACGTGATGCTGAACATGGACCTTCATTTTCATCCGGAGATCTCGACCGACGAGCTTTTCGGGGCCCTCGATGGGGTGGAGGGTCGTATTCGCGACGCTCATCCGCAGGTGAAGGACGTCTTCCTCGAGATCGAGGCGCTCCGCGGCCGCTCATCGAGCAGCTGAAAGTCATGCCTCCTCGGTTACGCTTGCTCCGGCGAGGGCGTGAACGACAGCTGCGTGAAACCACGCGTGCTCGGAATCCCCGGGCCAGTAGTCCCTCAGATTGACCCCGACCGGAGGTGCCTGCGCCCCCGCACATCCGCGACGATATAGCGGCCTGACTCGCGCAGCCTGATGTCGGCATCCGGAAAGCTGCGGGAGAGGCTCTCCCGCAGGTCCTGAGCATCCTTGGCGACGGCGCTGCCGCCGAGCTCGCGTGGCATCCCGTCGATCAACTCGGCCACCGCGGCACCGACCCGACATCGACGTCGCCCCACCGCTCACCCTGAGGGAGCCCTGCCCGGATTGCGGCGGGCCGATGCGGATCATCGAAACCTTCCGGCGCGGCGAACGCCCCACCACCCGAGCACCACCGCGGTGGGCAGCCGCATGATGACACGGCCATCATTCTCAACGTCCCCGATCCGGTCCAGGCATGCGGTCCGGAACCGCGTCAGGCCGTGCCTCCGCTTCGCCCTGCTGCTCCTCCGCTCCCGATGGCGCCGCGCGGAGACGCTCTGTCCATCGCGAACGATGACGAGAGCCGCCGTGCCACCCCGCCAGGGCTCACGATTGATCCGGCTTCCGCGCTCACGCGCCGACGTTGACCGCGCGCTTTCCCCATAGGCCTTGCCCAGACCCCCGCGGCTTCCTCCCTGTCAGAATTTTCAACGCGGGCCGACGCCACCTCGAGCCCCACCGTCGCGCAGCGGCCCGCATCGAAAATTCTTAAACAGAGCGGCGGAAGCGAGGTTCCAACGAAAAGGCACCGGCATTCGAGCCGCCAGGTCGTCCGCGAACTGTACCGTCCGCTTTTGCGATACAGGACGAAGCAACGCTACGTGCTGGCGCTGTGCAAAACGGATCGACGCTCATATTGAAGCGCTTTCGGCGAAGCGGCGGGCGTTTTGTCAACGTCGGAGCAAAAACCGGCCAGTGGGCGGCGCAAATCCCGGCCACTCGGCGATGAGCGCCTCGGCGCGCGCGCTCTCCAGATAGCTGGCGCGTGTCGAGGCGCTTCGGCCCGTCAGGGCCGACCCCGGGGCTCTGGGGTCAGGCTTTTGCCTTCTGCGCTCGGGAGCGGCTCTGGCTGAGACGGTAGCTGTCGCCGTTCAGCTCGAGGATGTTGACGTGGTGGGTCAGCCGGTCGAGGAGAGCGCCGGTGAGGCGCTCGGAGCCGAAGACCTCGGTCCACTCGTCGAACGGCAGGTTGCTGGTGATCAGCGTGGAGCCGCGCTCGTATCGCTGCGAGATCAGCTCGAACAGCAACTCGGCCCCGGTCTTGGAGAGCGGCACGAAGCCCCGCTCGTCGATGATCAGAAGCTTCTGGTTCGCCATCTGCTTCTGGAGGCGCAGGAGCCGGCGCTCGTCGCGGGCCTCCATCAGCTCGTGTACGATGATGGCAGCGGCGGTGGTGAAGCCGACGGAGAGGCCCTTCTGGCACGCGGCCAGGCCGAGACCGAGGGCGGTGTGGGTCTTGCCGGTACCGCTCGGGCCGAGGGCGATGACGTTCTCGCGCCGCTCGATCCACTCGCAGCGCGCGAGCTCCAGAACCTGCATCTTGTTGAGCGACGGGATCGCCTTGAAGTCGAAGGTGTCGAGGCTCTTGGTCACCGGGAACTTTGCCGCCTTGATCCGGCGCTCGATCATCCGCCGCTCGCGGTCGATCAGCTCGAGCTCGACCAGGCGGGCGAGGAACTGCACGTGATCCTGCCCCTCGGCGGCGCCCGCGCGCGAACGCGCGCAGATCATGACTTCTGGCGGCTACGCCGCCGGGCGAGCGAGCTTGGCGTACTCCCGCAGGAAGGTCGGCAGCTTCAGCGTCTTGAGATGGTGGTCGAGCAGCAACTTCGGCGCGTCGCTCATGCCGGGCCGCCGACGAGGCACATGTAGCTCGCCGCCGAGGTGGTCCCGACATTGGCGCGCGGCAGATAGGGATAGACGTCGAGGTCGAGCCTCGGCGGCCGCCTCTCGACCTGGCAGAGCACGAGGTGCTTGATCGCGTCGAACCCGACGGCGCCCATCCTGAGCGCGGTCTTCACCGCTACGTGCAGGTCGGCGAGATCGAAGGTCTCCAGCAGCCGCAGGACCTGCACGTACTCGCGGCGGCCGGCCTTGAACTGCCGCGCCTCCATCAGCCGGCGCAGGGTGTGGAACTCGGCCGGCAGCTCCCAATGCGCCAGCGGCGCGGCCTGGTCGAGAGCGCCGATCTTCTTCTCCAGCAGCGGCAGGTAATGGATCGGGTCGAAGACCATGTCCTCGCGGCCGTAGCATCGGGAATGGCGGGCGTTCGCCGCCGGGCTCGAACCGGTGGCGCCTTCGGCGGCTCACCGTCTCCGCCGCAGCCGATGACGACTTCGTCGACGTAGCCCCTGATCCAGACCTCGCGGTGGCCGTAGCTGACCGGCACCGAGTAGTCGTTCTTCGCTAAAATCGATCCACTGGATCGATTTTTTCACGCTCGAACTCCTGTACCGCACCAGCGCCTGCGAGCTGACCCGGCCCGTCGCCTGGTCGCAGGCCTCGAATGGCGCCGGCGGCAGCGGCATCATCGCTGCGAGATCACGCTGGAGCCGCTCGCCGATCGTCTCCTGGTGGCCGCGCAGGATCTCCGATTGCCGCTTGCGGCATTGCTCCTCCAGCCAGATGTTGAACTCGTCCCAGGTCGCGAAGCGGGGCAGCGGCACCATGAAGTTGCGCCGCGACCAGCCGACGATCCCCTCGACGGCACCCTTGTCATTCCCCTTCCCGGGCCGGCCGTAGCGATCTTCGATCACGTAGTGCGATAGCATCCCGCTGAAGAGCGTTGCCCGCTTGCGCGTCCCGTCCGGCAGGATGCGCGCCACCAGGCAGCGGTCGTTATCGTAGAGCACCGATAGCGGCACCCGCCCGAAGAACGCGAAGGCGTGGACGTGGCCATCGGCCCACGCCTCGGCCGTCGCCGCCGGGTAGGCGCGAACGTAGCAGGCATCGCTGTGCGGCAGGTCGAAGACAAAGAAGTGCGCCTTCTGCTCGACCCCGCCGATCACCACCAGCGCCTCGCCAAAGTCCGCCTGCGCGTGGCCGGGAGCGTGATGCAGCGGCACGAACATCTTGCGGCTGCGCCGCTGGTGCTCGCGCAGGTATGCCTTCACGATGGTGTAGCCGCCGGTGAACCCGTGCTCGTCTCGCAAGCGGTCGAGGACCCGCTTGGCGGTGTGCCGCTGCTTGCGAGGGCGGTCGGCGTCCTCAAGCAGCCAAGCGTCGATGATCTCGGTGAACCCGTCCAGCTTCGGCCGCTTCACCGGCGCGGTCCGCCGGTAGCCCGGCGGCACGGAGTACAAGATCGTCCGTCGGGGGATTGATCCACTGGATCAATCCCTGATCTTCCGAACTGTCGACGCTGTCGCGCGAGATGCAGAAGTGACGCGCGATGGCGCGCTTGCTCATGCCTTGCCTGAAGTAGGCGCGGCGAACCTTCCGATACAGCTCCACGGTGAAAATGCCCCCACCCTCCCTGCCGCCAGAGAGGGCAAACGTGGCCGACTTTTACGCCGCCCGCCGCGGGCTCATCCCGCCGCTACCGTGGCCGACTTTCTCACCGCCGTTCTCACATCGCCCGGCCCCGGTCTACTCGACCACCCAGGCGTCGAGGCGAACCTCGTCCGCACAGGACGTGTCGAGCCCGCAGTCGGGGTCCGACAGGAACTCCCGGATCACCTGCGAGCGGCACTCGTGGCTCTGACAGCCGGCGCGGTCCTGGTGCTGACGCTGGCGAAGGAGCGCCTCCCAGTGGTCGCGCTCGGCCTGACGCTCAGCTTCGGTCTCTACGCCTGCCTGAAGAAGTCGCTGCCCATCGGACCAAACCAGGGTTCTTCCTCGAGGTCCTGTTCCTTGCCCCGCTCGCGGCGGCATATCTGGCTTACCTCGCCGCCTCGGGACAGAGCAATTTCCTGGCGGACACCCGGAAGCCACCTGGCTCCTGCTCGGCTGCGGCGCGGTCACTGCCGTGCCGCTCCTGTTCTACGGGAACGGGGCGAAGCTTCTGCGCCTGTCGACGATCGGCATCATGCAGTACATCGTGCCGACCATGATCTTCCTCACCGCGGTCTTCGTCTTCGGCGAGGACCTCGGCGTGCGGCGGATGATCGCCTTCCCGATGATCTGGGCCGCCCTGATCTACACGGTGTCCCTTGTCCGGCGGGCGCGCGGTGCCAAGGGCGGCAGGTGCGGTGCCCCAGCCCGGACCGTCCTGAACCGGCTTCAGTGTGTCAATCGGCTCCCAACTTCTTCCATGCCGATCCACACTTCAGTGCGGCCGACGCAGGCAAGAGCGAAAGCATCGCGCTGCGAGGAAGCCGCGGGTCCGCGGCGGCGACGCCCTCCGCAAGAAGGGCGGCCGGTTCGTCCTCTCCGGCAACAGCCGGCTCCCAACAGCGGACTCCCGCACCTGAGATCAGGTAAGCCCGAGCTGGCGATCGCTCGCTGTGGGACCATACTTCTCGGCGGGCGGCCAGGGTCGCTCGCGCCAGGACGGTTCAAAGACAAAGCTCGACCTCGCGCGCCCCGGCAGCAGCGCACCGTTCGCGGCGCCCTGGGCGTAGTCGTAGTAGAGCTTGACGATCTCCTCGCGACAGACCTGCTGGGCCGCCGGATGGGCGAGGCAGGCCTCGCGCCAGCGGCTCACTCGATCGAAGGCGGCATCGGGCGGCAGCTCGAAGCCCTCGTAGTACTCGAGGAACCAGAACCGCATGAAGAGGGACGTGAAGACGGTTTCGGCGAGGCCGAATGTTTCGAACAGGTAGACCCTACCCCACGCGTGTTCGACAAGGAACGCGTCGAGCTCCGCGAAGAGCTTCAGCATCCGCTCGAGATGCGCCGGCCTGGCATCGGGATCCTGGTTCATCACAAAGCCGTACCCGGCGCCGGTGAGTGGCCCCTCCTTGGCGATCAGCATTTGTTCGACGGCGTGCTCGTAGGGGGCGCGGCGACGCACCGCACCACCGCCGAGGCGTTCGTCGAGATAGTCGAGCAGCACCAGGCTTTCCTTGAGGATGCGGCCTTCTTCGGTTTCCAGCACGGGAAGCGCCGTCGTACCCCTCGTCTTTCGCAGGAGCTCCGGGTCGCGTGGCCGGGTGATATCCACGACCGTGAAGTCCACGGCGTCTCGGCACCCCTTGAGCTCGAGCAGGATCTCGAGCCGCTGCGAGAAGGGGCAGACCGGGATGTGATAGACGATCGGCTTAGCTTGCATGCGCCCCTCCACGGGCAGACCTCTCAACCTGACGTGCGGCGGGTCGGCGTAGGATGCAGGCAACCCGCACGCGCCATCTACCGAGACACTCCCTGCGCCGGAAATGTCCAGCTCTGTCGTTCTTTCGGTCGAGCGCGAGCTGCGCGGTGTAGAGTTCACCAGCGAGGTGCGTGAGAGGAACAGCACCCGCGTCCGCCCCCGGACCTTCCGTGTCGTGACTTCCGCTGCGACCGGCACAGATGGCCGCGAACCATGCGGCGGCGCAGCGGTCGCCGACTGTGGCGAAGGGCCGGATTGGGCCGTTCGCTACGTGGGGCCGGCGGGTGCTTTGGTCTGGAAGAAGGGCCGGCGCTAACGCCCAAGCTCCTTACCAGATGTGTTGCAGTTTGCCAGCCGCATAGGCGAGAAGTGCCTCGACTCGCATCTCGATGCTGACGCGCGCCGGACCCGCTTCAGTCGCATGAGGCGCCGCAGGACCTACCCCCGAGACCGGAAGTCGCTCCGTTCGCTGTTGAATGTTTTACATTATAGTCTATTTGTGCAACAAACGGCCGCGCAGATCAGCCATCCACGAAGGCATGAAGAGGAGGATTTCATGGAAGACGTCAGGATCCCGGAGCATCAGAGCCAGGTTGCCTGGCGCAATCACTCCATCCTTAAGCTGCTCGATCGTCTCGGGCTCGCCAAGGGCAAGACCGCGACACTCGGGGGCCGGGTGAACCCCAAGCTGCTGAAGCTCGCCCGCGAGAAGTCCGGCGCCGAATCCGACAGCCAGCTCATCGAGCTCGCCCTGGGCAACCTCGTTGTCGATGACGGCTTCCCCGAAGCCTTCCGGAAGGTTCGGGGCACGGTCGACCCAAAGGTCGATCTGGACCTCTGAGCGGGGATGGAAATCGACAAGATTATTCGCCGGTGCCGCGTTGCACTGGACGCCGGCGCATTGCCCCTGCGCCCCCAGGACGACCTCGACGCCTTCTGCGACAGCGACGTGCCTGGCGAGCGCATCATGCTCGATACCTGCGTGATGATTGATCAACTCCAGGGCCGTCTTCCGGAGGAGGTCGAAGCGCGTGTCCTGGCACGGACTATTGTGCATTCCCCGATCGTCATGGGGGAACTGAGCTTCCTGATCGGCGGGCTCGACCCGGCGGATGCCGGCACGGCCCAGGCGATCGCGGCGATCACGAATCTTCTCGATTCAATTCCTGACCACCGGATACTCGATCTGAAGCCTGAGGATGCCGCGAGGGGAAACATCCTCGCCGGCTGCATGGCCCGCATCCTGGGATACAACAAGGAGAGCCGGCGCAAGGCGCAGAGCGACGCCATCTTGGCGGCCCAGGCCGCGCGCCTGGGGTGTCTTCTGGTGACCCGCAACACCGCCGATTTCGACCGGCTGTCGCAGCTCGAGCCCAAGCTGAGGGTCGCCTTCTACTAAGGAGAGTAGCAACGCCCTCGCAAAAAAAACGGCGAGGGCGTTACGCTTTCGAAGGCCCGGCCGCAACGCGCTGTTACTCTGCCTGTGCGACACATCTGGTAAGCGGCTTGGCTAACGCCGACCTACCTCGTCACCTCGTCTCCGCTGCGGCGATGAGTGCCTCGGCCGAGACGGTCCCGAGAAATCGGGTGCCGTTGCCCTTCGGGTCAAAAACGGCCATGGCCCCTTCAGGAAGAACAGTATCCGGGAAATCTTCCCCCGTGACCATCTCCAGCGGCGTGCGATGACCGACGAGGAGGAGGTTGCCGCCCGCCTCCGGCTCGGTATCGAGGAGCCCCTTGGTCGCGGCAATCATCTCCGGGATGCCGCCGCCTGCGTAGTCGTCGGCGATGAGATCCGTCGTGACCTCCACGCGTCCGGGACCGAAGGCGATCTCGGCCGTGTCGCGCGCGCGGTAAACGGGGCTCGTGAGAATTCGCGAGAACTCGATGCCGAGCGACGCGAAAGCCCCGCCGAGTTCCTCAGCCTGGACCCGCCCGGCCTCGGACAAGTTCCGCTGGCCCGACCGGTCGTTCAGGCGGCCGGTGTCGAACCGCGAGTAGTCCGTCGCGGCGTGGCGCAGGAAGACCACCATACCCCCCTCCTTCATGGTCGTTATCAGGTCGTCCTGCGCAAATGCCGGTTCGGATGCGAAAAGAAGCGCCAGAAGCCCGAGCACAACCGACTGCGGCGGCTATGCCTGACGGTCTGTGGACAGAGCATGTCCTGCCCGTCTCTTGGACCGAGGAGTGGCCATTTGATGAAGGCGAGTTTGTTGAACGATGGTCGAACGATCCCAAAGCCGAAACGCGTAATAAAGGTCTTCACACACTCGGAAACCTCACCTTGCTGACAAGCGGCCTAAATATTTCATCTGGCAACAAAAGCTTCTCCGAAAAACGCGACAAGCTTGAGGAGCATACGGGGCTATTTCTGAACAAGTGGTTCCTCAAAAGGAGTGAGTGGAATGAGGTGCAGATTCGGGAAAGGGGCGAGGCCTTTGCGGATTTGGGTGTGGCCATTTGGCCATCTCTGATCGAATCTCCATGAAGATAAGTGCGTAGGTGAAGGTCGGGTCTGGCGGGAGCGCTCCGATGAACGCCGCGATGCCGCAAGTCGGCTTTCCGCCCTTCGCATTAAGCGGCTTCGGAAGTACTTGGGCGGCCCAAGTTTGTTTGCAGGGTGCCGGCGAATTCTGCGACGCAGCGTCGTTCGCGGACGTTGCGTCGCAGGCTACAGCATCGAGGGTCGCGCATGACACCATGTCTCCCGTCGACGCGCCGCGACGGCAGAGCAAACAGTACTCGCCTTAGTCTGATGCCGCTGCCCGGACGCGCCAGCAAATGAAACGCGCGCGACGGCAGCGGATAGCCTAATCAACAAACCGCAAACGACGATGCGTGAACTGTCCTCCGCGATCAGGGACGGGATGCGCATTATTAGAGTAACGACCGCGGTGCTGTCCCATGGGCGAGCAATCACATGTTGTGTGATTTCATGCTCGAAGGACCTGCTTTCGCTGGGATAGCGTCTCAGAAAGATGCTATCCCAAAAAGTCAGTTGAGCGGAATCTCCGCCTCGAGCTCTGCCTGCAGATCGCTCAATACCTCCTCAAGCCGCGCTGGCGCGTCCCTCGGCACTCGGCCGCCGCCCGCGCCGGTTTTTCCTGAAGCGGTAGCGCCGATCAGGAAAACTTGGGGTGGCACGTCCCTACTGGGGTGCGCGCCACCCCGCGCCTCTCCGCCTGCCCCTCCTATGGGTTTGGCTCCGTCTCATCGCTGCCGCCCGCGCTGGGCGGCGAGATCAGAAGGGACGGACGCCATGCACGAAAGACCCGAACAGGCGGAGGAACAGACCGATCGCTTGCTCGACGACTGGATGAGCCGCGGCGAGCTGGCGACGGAGCTCGGCATCTCGGTCGACACGCTCGGACGCTGGGAAACGCGCCGTATCGGACCGCCCTGCATCCGCCTCGGCCGGCGCGTGTACTACCGCAAGGGCGGCGTGCGGGAGTGGCTGCGCGAGCAGGAGCCGAAGCGCCCGGGAATCGGACGATGAGCGCCGTCCTGATCCCGCGTCCGAGCGTTGGTCTGCAGCGCGCACGCCAGGTTGTGGCGCACCCCAACTTCCACACCGAGGGCGCCGTCCTCGACGCCTGCGAGCAGCTGGAGGCCTCGGGCGACTGGGTTGATGGGCAACGCGCCCGCGAGCTCCGCAAGGTGGTGGTCCAAGACGCCGTCGCCGAGATCAACCGGCGCGATCGCTGGGGCCGAGTAGCACGATGCACAGGCCTGATCCTGGGAGCGCTGACGGTCCTCGTCTTGCTGATCGGACAGGTGCTCTGATGGCCAATCCCGCCCCTGACACCGCTCCCGACCGCTTCACCGTACGCGAGCTGGCCGAGGAGGCGCAGCGAGAGGCCTCGATGCGCCGGCATGTCTACGAGAAGCAGATCCGCGCTGGGCGGATGAGCCGCGAGCAGGCCGACCGTCAGATCGATCTCATGGAAGCCATCGTCCGACGCCTCACCCGCACCGCGGCGCTGTAGCGGAGCCCGCCATGAAACGGATCATGATCCTCATCATCGTGGGGCTCGGCACGGTCGTCCTCGCCCGCGCTGCCTTGGACACCGTGCTCGCCATACCGCGCATCGCGCCGGAAGCGGAGGAGCGAGCAGCATGGTGACGAGCCCCCTCGCCTATCCGCTGCACTGGCCGGCCGAGATGCCGCGATGCAAGGCGCGCGGCCGCTCGCCGTTCAAGGTCTCGCTGTCGCGCGCGGTCGCGGACCTGCAGGACTCGCTGCGCCTCTTCGGCGCGGACACTGGGATGCCGGTCCGGCACGTCGTCATCTCGTCGAACGTCACGCTGGGCGCGGCGCGACCGTCCGATCCCGGGGTGGCGGTCTACTTCGAGTGGGACGGCGCCCAGCGCTGCGTCGCCGTAGACCGCTACCCCAAGCCCGAGGACAACGTCCGGGCGATCTACTACGTCCTCGAGGCCCGGCGGCAGGAGATGCGCTACGGCGGCCTGCACATCGTCCGCGCCGCCTTCAGGGGCTTTTCGGCTCTGCCGCCGCCCGACGACTGGCGGGCGGTGCTGGGCGTCGGCCCTGACGCGGACCTGGAGGCAGCCGAGGCCGCCTGGCGCAACAAGGCGCGAACCGCGCATCCCGATCGAAAAGGCGGCTCTGGCGAGCGTATGGCCGAGCTGAACGCCGCGCACGCCGCTGCCAAGCGGGAGCTCTCGTCATGATCCGCTGGTACGCCGAACGTCGCACCATTCTGGGGCGCTGGGCGTCGCAGACGACGCCGGAGGCGCCGCACGGCCGCGAGGCCGACCACTTCGGCGAGATCGTCCTTCGGACAAACAGCGGTCCCCTGCGCCTGCGCAGGATCATGCGCGTGCCCGGCGAGCTGGAGGACGCGTCTCTGGGCCAGCTGCAGCGTCTGGCGGCCACAGGAGCCGATCGATGATGGCTCTGTACCGACCGTCCCTCTCGGCGTGGGCGCGCGGCGTGGTGGCGGACATCGCCCAGCACGACGAGAGGACCATCCGTCGCGCCTGCGTCATCCTCGCCCGCGACGGAGACGCGGAGGAGAGTGCGGACGCTGGAGAGCTTCTGCGCCTGCTCGATGCGCGTGTACGCGAAGTTGCCGTCACCGGGCCTGCACCCCGCAACGCCGCGCTTGTCCCGGCGAGAATCCGCAGCGGGCCCGAGCCGGACGACCCGCTGGTGCGCAGGTGTGCCGACTGCTTTCAGCTCATTGCGCCCGACGGCAGCGGGCCCACCAGCACCTGCGTCTACGAGGGGCAGCCGGAGGTCTTTCCGCGCTGCGGAGCCGGCGGGTGACGCGCGCGGAATTCTCGGGGCCGGAGAGGCGCGCAAAGCGCGCCCAGCGGGACCGACCTTCTGCCGGCACCCAGCTCAGCGGAGGGCCGGGATGAGCGTGCAGGCAATTTCCTGGGCCTATTCGTGCTCGGAGCTCTCGGACGTGTACGAGACCGTTGCGCTGGTGACGCTTGCCAACTTCGCCGACGAGTACGGCGTCTGCTGGCCGTCGCAGGCGACCCTCGCGCAGTACTGCCGCTGCAGCGAACGAAAGCTGCGCGAGTGCCTGAAGGCGCTCGAGGAGCGCGGCGTCCTGATCCGGCTGAAACGCTGGCGGGACAATGGCGCGCAGCGCTCGGATGCCTTCGTGCTAATCGGCTTCACCGATCGGAGAGTGCCGGCCACCGACGACGAGCACCCGATCCTGGCACAGCTGGACTTCGTTCCCGGGAGCGTGCGGAGCCTGAAGACTAGCGCCGTCGTGGACGCCACCGCCGAGAGCGGAGCGGAGCAGCGAAGTTCGTCGGAAGGGGCAGCACCCTGCGACAGGGGGGGCGGCACGCTGTGCCAGGGGGGGGTGGCACACTGTGCCAGGGGGGGCGGCACAGCGTGCCACCCTTGAACCGTCAGTAGAACCGTCAAAGGAAACTGACTACGGCGCGGCGCCGACCGCGGCTGTCGAGCGCCGCTGCATCGAAGCTGCCGGTCCTGGTCTCTGCGAAGCCAGCCGAGCGGCAATTGCCAGCACGCGGGCCGTGATCGCCGGCTGGCTCGAGGAAGGTCTCGAGCTCGAGGCGGACATCCTGCCGGTCATCGCCGAGCGCACCAGCAAGCCGCGCCCGCGCCTATCCGGAGCTGGGTGTTCAGCGACAACCCTCCTGACCGGCGCCGACAGCCAAGTTGGCCGCAGACTTCGGGCGAAGGTCGGGCGTAGCCCGGCCGTAGGCTGAAGTCTGCGGCGCGATCGTTTCCGAGGGAGGTGATGGCGAGGGTGCTGGCCGCTGCGGGCCGGTACGACCGGGATCTCTGTCGTCCAAACGGAGGTCCCGACGTGCCGGGCAAACCCGTCACCGACCAGCAAGTGAGAGCATACATGCAAGACCGACTTCGTCACAGCCAGCACGCCGCGGCCGCCCGCGCCGGGTTCAGCGCGCGGACCGCGCGCCGGATCGAGAGCGACCCCCGCCTGCCGTCCCAGCGCCGCGCCGAGCGCGGCCGCACCGTTCCCGACCCGCTTGGCGAGGTGTGGGAGCCGGTGCTGCTGCCGATCCTGGAGAGCGATCCCGCCGTCCAGGCGGTGACCCTCCTGCGCCATCTTCAGATGGCCGATCCGGAGGCGTTTCCCGACGATCGTGTCCGGCGCACGCTGGAGCGCCGCGTGCGGGAGTGGCGCGCGCTGCACGGCGCGGCCAAGGACGTGATCTTCCGCCAGACGCCGGAGCCCGGCCGAATGGCCCTGTCGGACTTCACCGACGCCGCGGAGCTTGGCGTCACCATTGCCGGCCAGCCCTTCGCCCACCGGCTCTACCACTTCGTGCTGGGCTACAGCGGGTGGGAACACGTCGGCATCGTTCAGGGCGGCGAGAGCTTCACCGCATTGGCCGAGAATCTCCAGAACGCGCTCTGGACCCTGGGCGGCGTCCCGCACGAGCACCGCACCGACAGCCTCTCTGCGGCGTATCGCAACCTCGACCGCGAGGCGGCGGAGGACGTGACGCAGCGCTACGATGATTTCTGCGCCCACTACGGGATGGTCGCGAGCCGCAACAATCCCGGCGAGGCGCACGAGAACGGGGCGGTGGAGGCGCACAATCGCCACCTCAAGACCGCGCTCGACCAGGCGCTGATCCTGCGCGGCAGCCGCGACTTCGCCAGCGTCGCCGACTGGCGCGGGTTCGTCGACCAGCTCGTGGCCCGGCGCAATCGCCGCCGCGAGGCCGCCGTGCGGATCGAGACCGCGGCGCTGCGGCCGCTGCCGGCCCGGCGCACCACCGACTTCACCGAGGTCGTCGCCCGCGTCACGCGCACCGGCGGCTTCCTGGTGCACAGCGTCTTCTACAGCGCGCCGTCGCGGCTGATCGGTCAGCGCCTGCGCGTCCATGTCTACGACGACCGCATCGAGGCGTGGCTCGGCGGAACCCACGTCGTCAGCCATCCCCGCCAGCGCGCGCGGGACGACGGGCGGCGCGTCCACCGCATCGACTATCGCCACGTGATCCATGCCTTGCGCCGCAAGCCGCAGGCGCTGGCGGGATCGGTCTACCGCGACAGCCTCTTCCCCCGCAGCGAGTACGCCGCCGCCTGGGCGGCGCTGTCCGAGGTGCTCCCCAGGCGCGATGCCTGCCGCCGCATGGTCGACCTCCTCTGGCTCGCCCATGACGAGGGCTGCGAGGCCGAGCTGGCGTCGCTTCTCGCCGAGGACCTTGCCGCCGGGCGCCTGCCGGATGCGCGCGACCTGAAGGCGCGGCTCGAACCGCGGCGACGCGAGCTTCCCGACGACGTGCCGGTCACGCTTACGGCGCTCGCCCACTTCGACGCCCTGCTGGAGGCGCGCGCATGACCAGCCGAGCGATCGACGTCCACGCGCTCCCGGCCATGCTGACCGCGCTGCGCCTGCCGAGCTTCCACAGCCACTGGCCGGCTCTGGCCGAGCGCGCCGACAAGGAAGGCTGGCCCGCCGCCCGCTTCCTCGCAGCCCTCGCCGAGGTCGAGATCGCCGAGCGCGAGACACGGCGCATCCGCCGCCACCTGATCGAGTCCCGCCTGCCGGGCGGCAAGACCCTGGCCACCTTCGACTTCAAGGCGCTGCCCAGCGTGCCCCGCGCCCGCATCGAGGCGCTGGCCGCCGGCGACTGGCTCGAGACCGGCGCCAACCTCATCGCCATCGGCAACTCGGGCGCCGGCAAGACCCATCTTCTCTGCGCCATCGGCCACGCCCTCGTCGAGACCGGGCACCGAGTGCTCTACACCCGCACCACCGATCTCGTGCAGAAGCTCCAGGCGCGCGCGCCGCGACCTCGCGCTCGAGGCCGCCTTGGGCAAGCTCGACCGCTTTGACCTGATCATCCTCGACGACATCGGCTACGCCCAGAAGGACCAGGCCGAGACCTCCGTCCTCTTCGAGCTTATCGCGCGGCGCTACGAGACCCGCAGCCTCGCCATCGCCGCCAACCAGCCCTTCAGCGCCTGGGACCGCATCTTCCCCGATCCCGCCGTCACCGTCGCCGCCATCGACCGGCTGGTCCACCACGCGACCATCCTGGAGATGAACGTCGAAAGCTACCGCCGACGCGAAGCCGCGGATCGGCTCAAGAAGACTGACGCCGCGCCGACAACCACGGCCGACAACCTCGAGGAGGACGCCACCGCCTGAACGTCAGCCGCAGCGGCCATCACCGGCCAACTTGGCTGTCGCATTCGGACATCAAGGTTGACGCTCTACAGCTGGGATTACTTCACCGAGGCCATTCGCGCCGCACGCCGCCGACGTGTGGCGCAGGCGAAGCGTGCGAGACCCTGCGTTGAACCCGTCCCGGAGCCAGTCAACTCCGACCGAGTCGTCGAGCGGATGGCGAATTGGATCAACTCGGGCAAGCACGTCCCGCCCAGCGCGGTCTCCAACGCGCTGAGAGACGAGCTGCTGATCCGCGGCCTCGTCACCGAAGCCGCCCTGCGCCGCCTGCAAATCTACTGAAGCCGAAGGAGGAACACCCATGCCCATCACCCCGAGCGAGATCGAGGACCGCTTTGAGGAAGCGGCGCTGACGCTGCGACGCCTGCCGAACCCACCGGGCTCGGGCCCGAAGGGCTACGGCAGCTCCTGGCCCGAGTACGTTCACGATGCCAAGCATGCCTATGGCTACCACGAGGCGCGGATGCGCGTGATCCCGTCGGCGCAGGACATCGAGCGGATGGAGGAGTGCATCAGGTGGCTGCGCCTGGTCGAGGCCAGCGAGGGCCGGATCATCTGGCTGCGCGCCGAGCGCGTGCGTTGGCGTCAGATCTGCATCCGCATGGGCTGCGTGCGCTCGACCGCCTGGCGCCGCTGGGCCGCGTCGCTGATCAACATCGCCAACCACCTGAACCGGCATGGGAAATCAGCGCGAAGCACCTCGGGCGCGAGAACGACCGCGGCAAGAGGCGTTGCCAAGACCGCATCGGGCGGCGCTGGCACGCGCAACTGACGGCGCCGCACGTCGAACTTCTGGCGCGACAGTTGCAACGCTTTGAGGGCACGATCATGGAAAGATCGCACGAAGCGACGCCACCGATCGGGAGGCATCGCCCCTCGCCCCCGGCGCCTCGGTTCCTCCGCGGCGGCCTGCGTATGCGGGGGGCGGCAGCGCGGCACGCCGCCAGCGCCAGACCGGAAATCGGGGTCCGCACTTTGGGTCCGCGGGTCCGCACGCTCGCCAAAGTCGCGCCCTCAATCATGGACTTTGCTCAAGCAGATGCAGACTAGCCCTGCCGCCAAGGAGCAACCTCAATCTGTTGAAATGCGGGGTCCTCACGGGTCAGGCGCGTCGAAAAGACGATGCGAGGCCTCTTAAGCTCCCGCAGATCCTGGGGCGTGACTCTGCGCTCTATCGCTCGACGGATCTCGCCGGAAATATCTTGTGCGGGCTCTAGGGAAACGCCATCCAGAGGAGGAAGGCTACTCGCAGATGCCCGCCGAAGAAAATACTGCATCCGGCGTGCCATCAAGTCCGGATGGAAAGTTCCCGAGATCGCAAGAGAGAAACCTCTGCCCGACCTCATCATGAAACGCGCCGCAGAAGGTTCCTCGTGCCGTAGTCCGGTCACGATCGCTGGCCAGCAAAGAACATCCGAGAGCGATAGGAACCCCTTGCGCCAGAACTCGACCTTCTTCTTCTCGCGCGCGCATCCGCTCCCTACGACGGCGGCAACTTGGTCGGCGAAGGCAAGATTGACACCCTCGATTGCCGGCTGCCCTGGAGCTGCAACCTTGAGCGCAGGAGACGGATGGTAGAAGATGTACAGCGGAAGGGTTGCACCGCCCTTCCCTGAACGACGTGCGTGCGCGACCAGAGTCCGTGCTTGACTCCCTTTTGGGCTCCCGTGATCGAGATGCTGGTAAAACCAGTAACCTCCAGCTTTCAGTTTTTGATACTGGGCCCTTTTTGCTTGCAATATGAAGCGAAGATATCGTCCGCCGCCAACTTCCATAGGCGCGGCAAAAATCCATTCCATGTCTCCTCCGGTCGTCGGTTCGTCCGGAAAATCAACCGCAATGCCGAAGTCCTCTAATCCGATCATGCTAGCCATCAGGAGATCGGTAACAGTTTCTTCGCGGAAGTTCCGAGTTAAACGACGATCGCGTTCGAGAAGCTTGGCGACGCGGGACGGGAATCGATGAGCAAGTTCACAAAGGGAAGGTCTGATCAACGCGCGCCCTCGGCATTGCATCGGCGTCGGACGACCGGAACGCCGGGCGGCGCGGCAATTCGAGTCCGCTCGGGGTGCGGTTTGAGGCAGTTCGATGATTTAAGGCGGATTCCGCCTCAGGCCATCAACCGTCGTCGGACCAGGAACAGGTTGCCGAGCCCGAAGAGCGAGAACAGTTGCGCCTCGTTCTTCGCCAGCCCGCGGTAGCGGGTCTTGCGGTAGCCGAACTGGCATTTCATCACCCGGAACGGATGCTCGACCCTGGCCCGCAGGCTGGCGATGATCCGGTTGATGCGCTCGTCGATCGGATGCAGCCTGCCGCCTTTCGGCGCCTTGCGCATCACGCCCCAGACCTTGCCCCGGGCGCGGAACGCCGCCTCGCGCTCGCCGCTGACATAGCCCTTGGGGTGTCGAACGGTGGGCAACCCTTCGCCGAACACCGCGTGCTCGTCGCCGTGCAACAGCTCGTCGAACTTCTGGCTGTCGTGCATCTTGGCGGTGCTGGTCTCCAGGGTGTGGACCACGCCGCTGTCGATATCGACGCCGACATGCGCCTTCATGCCGAAGTACCAGGCATTTCCCTTCTTCGTGCTGGTCATCTCCGGATCGCGGGCGCCCTGCTTGTTCTTGGTCGAGCTGGGCGCATCGATCAGCGTCGCATCGACCAGCGTGCCCTCGCGCAACAGGATGCCCCGCTCGCGTAGATAGGCGTTCACCGCCTCGAAGATCGCACGGGTCAGCTCGTGCCGCTCCAGCAGATGGCGGAAGTTGAGGATCGTCGTCTCGTCCGGGATCGCGTCGTCGCCCAGTTCGAGCCCGGCGAACCGGCGCATCGCGTCGCTGTCGTAGAGCGCCTCTTCGGCCGCCGGGTCCGACAGCGCGTACCACTGCTGAAGGCAGTAGACCCGAAGCATGACCTCCAGCGGCATCGGCGGCCGTCCGCCCTTCGGCCCCGCCTTCGGGTAGTGCGGCTCGATCAGCGCCGTCAGACGAGCCCAGGGCACCACCGCCTCCATCTCGGCGAGAAACGCCTCGCGGCGGGTGCGCTTCTTCTTCCCGGCGTAGGCCAGCGAGGCGAAGGTAGTCTGTTTCATCAGGCGGCTCCAGCGAGGTCGCCGCCAGCCTAACAGATCATCGCCCGCTGCCGAGGTTCTTCAGAGCTTCCAAAAGCATGTGACCTCCTAACCTGATCATGCAGCTCGTTCCACGTCCAAGGGCCGCCTGGACGAATGTTGGCGTGAGGAGCGCGCTTCCTGCACCGTTCCTCCCAAGGAGATACACGTTGATCATCTCTTCACGCTCGACGGACGAGCTAAAGAGCTACTCGCAAAACCCCCGCACGCACTCTGACGAGCAGATCGCGCAGATCGCCGCCTCGATCGCCGAGTTCGGGTTCACCAACCCGGTCCTCATCGGGCGCGACGGCGTCATCATCGCCGGGCATGGCCGACTCCTGGCGGCGCAGCGCCTGGGGATGGCGGAGGTCCCCACGATCGTCCTCGATCACCTTTCGGACGCGCAGCGCCGGGCGCTGGTGATCGCCGACAACCGGATCGCGGAGAATGCCGGCTGGGATCAGGAGCTGCTCCGGTCCGAGCTCGAAGCGCTGGGCGAGCTCGAGTTCGATCTGAACCTAATCGGCTTCTCCGATGCCGAGCTCGACCAGCTGCTTGCGGACGTCGAGGCGCCAGCGCTGGGCGGCGCGGTCGAGGGCGAGGACGAAGTTCCGGAGCCGCCGGATGACCCGGTGTCGGCGCCAGGCGATCTCTGGATCCTCGGCGACCATCGCCTGCTCTGCGGCGACGCCACCGTGGCCACTGACGTCGAGCGCGTACTGGGAGGGGTCAAGCCGCTCCTGATGGTGACTGACCCGCCCTACGGCGTCGGCTACGACCCGGGCTGGCGCAACAGGGCCGGCGCGGCGGCGACGAAGCGGACGGGCAAGGTACTGAACGACGACCGCGCCGACTGGCGCGAAGCTTGGACGCTCTTCCCAGGCGACGTTGCCTACGCGTCTGGCACGGCGCGCTCCACGCCACGACGGTGGCCGAGAGCCTCGTCGCCTCCGATTTCGGGCTCCGCTCGCAGATCGTCTGGGCAAAGGATCGCCTGGTGCTGAGCCGGGGCGACTATCACTGGCAGCACGAGCCCTGGTGGTACGCCGTTCGGAAGAGCGGCAAGGGCCACTGGGCCGGTGATTGGAAGCAGACGACGCTCTGGCATATCGCGGCCAGAGACCAGGACGCGGAGACGGTACACGGCATCCAGAAGCCGGTGGAGGCGATGCAGCGGCCGATGCCGAACAACTCGAGCCCCGGGCAGGCGGTCTACGACCCATTCATCGGTTCCGGCACCACGCTGATCGCGGCCGAGTCAGCCGGGCGTCTCTGCCTTGGCCTGGAGCTGAACCCGGGCTACGTCGACGTGGCGGTGGAGCGCTGGCAGCTCTTCACCGGGCAGACCGCGATACTCGACGGGGACGGTCGTCCATTCGTTGAGGTCGCACCAGAACGGAAGGCCGCATAGCGGATAAGGCGGTTATTGCCGCTCGTGTAGCAGGATCTTTCTGATTGCGTGGGAGAAGGCCTTCAGAGTCTCAGGTTTCTTTTGGAGTCGAGTTCGTAGAGACTTCGGAATTTCAAGCTGGACACCTCTCGATGTCTGCCCTCTATTGCAAATATTGTTCGGGTGGGCAGCCGCTAGTTTTTCTGTTTCGACTTTGGCGCAAAAGCCAGCTCCGCTTAGCTCCTCTTCAATTCTTCTTCCAGTCTCAGCATCGAGGCCGCCTATCCAAACGGTTTCGGCGTCATCGCCATCCTTGCGGCCGTGGATCGCAACGACGGTCTCGCATTTCTTTGCGATTTGGACAGCCAGTGGCTCGTCATACCTATGAGATGTGACATGCAACTCGCTATGCGGCCTCTTTCTGAGGCCTTCGAAAAGGTAAAGTGAAAAATTGGCCCCTGCGATGCTTCTGGCGATCTCGGATGTTGAGGGCTCTATTCTGCCGCCGTGAGGTGCCATGATTAGAATATCTGAGCCCTTATCTTCGACCACTATCCGATAGTCCTTACCCGCTGCCTCGTGAGCGAAGAGCTGATCAAAACTGAAATACCAATCTGCGCTCATCTACGTTCCTCCATACCGCCGTTTCCTACAGTGGCGACGACGTCAACTGCCGGATGTGCTCTTTTTGCAGACCTTGAACGAAGCTCGCCGCCCGGAAAATCCGGATGGCGTGCTCATAAGCCCCGGTTAAGCGATGCGCCAGCGGCGCTCCTGACCGTCCGGATTCTCGCTCACCACCTCGAGGCCGAGCTTCTTCTTGACAGAGGCCGCGAGCGCGCCCCGGACCGTGTGTTGCTGCCAGCCGGTGGCCTCGGTCATCGCCGCCATCGTGCCGCCCTCCGGTTGCCGCAGAAGCTTGACGAGCGTGGCGAGCTTGGTGCCCTCGCGCGGCGCCCGCGGGCCGGCGCTGTCGGCCGCCGTGTCGGCGCGGTCGGCGGCGGCGGCCTCCTTCGGGGCCGCTTCGCTCGGCGCCTCGTTGGCACCCGGGGCGCTATCGCCGGTCTCGACTCCGATCGCCTCGAGGCCTGCGCGCGTGATCGTGAGGGTGACGCCGTGGCCGTCGCCGGTCGAGCGCCAGAGCGGCTGTCCGCACTTGCGGAGGTCTGCCTCGACCTCTTCGAGGAGGCCCTTCTCGATCAACGGGCCAACGACCCGCTTGGCGGCCCCGCCTTTCAGCCGCTCGGGCAGCGGAAGGGCGATGCCGCCGTCGCGCTGGGCGGCCCGGCTGAGGACGAGGGACTGGGTTTCGGTGAGGGTAATCATCGTTGCGTCTCCGGTAGCGGGTCCGGCGGAATGCCGGGCCTCCTACTGACCGGAGCCCCGCCTGTGGCAGGGCTGGCCAGAGAGGCTGAAGCAGGTGCCGCCGATCCGCGCCGCGTGCAGCCGTCATCGCTCTGCTCGGGGCGCTCATCCACTCAATAAGCAAGCAATTTCATTGCTTTCTGCAGCAGCCGGAAGCGGCCGGACAGGAGGAACGCAACGCGTGGGCATCTCACGGCGAAGATACGCGGAGCATCGCGGCGTATCGGAGAAGGCCGTGCGCAAGGCCATCGCCGCCGGCCGGATCAGGGTGGAGGCCGACGGCAGCATCGACCCGGCGAAGGCCGACGCCGACTGGGCCCGGCAGACCGACCCGGCGATGCAGCGCGGGCCGCACTCGCACCGGCAGGGCGCGCGCACCGCGGCCGAGACGGCGGCCTCGCCGCCGATGAAGCCGGTGCCGCGGACCGCGATAAGGGCGGTCAACGAGACGCTGCGGGAGAGCGGCGAGGGCGAGGCCGGCCAGACGTCGTTCATGCGCGCCCGTATGGCGAACGAGGTGCTGAAGGCGCAGATCGCCCGCGAGCGCCTCAAGGAGATGAAGGGCGAGAGCGTCGATCGTGCCCGGGCGGTCTCCCTGGTCTTCGACCTCGCCCGCCGCGAGGGGGATGCCTGGATGAACTGGCCGCCCCGGGTGGCGGCGAACATGGCCGCCGACCTCGGCGTCGACGCCCACCTGATGGAGCAGGTGCTCGAGAGCTACCTGCGCCGGCATCTGGCCAACATGGCGGAGGTGAAGATTGAGCTCCGCTGAGGCCTTCGAGGGCGCCGAGGACCTGCGCCGCGCCTGGCTCGCGGGTCTCGCCACAGATCCGGCGCTGACTCCTGTCCTCGCGGGCGGCATCGAAGGCCGGTCCCTACCGGACTGCGCGGACGCCCTACATGCGCGGCATCATGGACGCGCCCTCGCCGCGCATTGCGATGCGGAAGGTCATGTTCATCAAGGCCGCGCAGGAGACCGGGTTGTCAATAAGCGAGCAATTACAATGTGTTTTACAGCGGCCGGAAAGCTATCAGACCGGGAAGCGGGACGGATGGGCATCTCCCGGCGAAATACGCGGAGCATCGCGGTGTGACGGGGAAGCCGTGCGCAAGGCGATCGTCACAGGCCGGGTGGTCTTAACCCCACGGACACGGCTCACCGACGCACGGCCCGCCCTGCAGAGCGATGCCGCGTAGAGCCGCAACGCGCCCGGAGCAAAGGGCTTTACGCCACGATCGTGGCGCGAGCCTAGGTGGGAGTCACTGAGAAGCTCCGCGGAGTTTGAACGCCTCACATCCGGGCGCACCATATCCGTAGAGGAGCCTTCCCTACCCTGACCTTCGGCGCGTGGCGGTAGCGTAAAAGAAACAGTGGGCGGCCGCCAAAGCCGCGAGCATCACCACAGTTGGGGCCGGCGAACCCGCTGCGTCCGAGACGTAACCCGCCCCAAGTGGACCGGCTGCCATTCCTAGTCCTGATGCCAAGCGACAATACGAGAACTGCACTGCAAAATCGAGGGGTGGCACGATACGCCGCAACGCAATCGCGAGCACCACTTGCTGACCACCAAATCCAATCCCCATGACGAGCGGGTAGATCAGCAGCGCCCCGACGCCTTGCGTGCTTAGCGCCACGGTCAAGCCAGCGAACGTGGCTGCGATGGCGATACAGGCGATGACCATCACTCGGTTCGGCCCCATCAGGTCCACCAGATAGCCTGACAGGAGCCTCCAGACGAAGACACTTCCACCTGCAGCGGCAGCGAACCAGACAGCGACAGACGCGGCCATGCCTTCGTCATGTAGAAGCGCGATCTGCTGCGTCATCAGGCCGTGGTACGCTGCCGATCCACAGAAGAAGCTTGCGGCCAGGAGGTAGACCGCCCTGGACGCCGGGGAGCCGCGGGAGCGTCGCGCCGCGTCGGAGCGGCGCGCGGGCGGTCGTGCGACGGGATCAAGCAAGAGCAGGTGCAGCGTGGCTCCCGCGAGCAGGACGATGACGCCGAGGGCGCCGTACGCGACGCGCCAGCCGAAGGCGTCGATGACGGCCTGCACAAGAGGCAGGCCGAGCAGAGTGGCCATCCCCGATCCGGCGTCGGCCACCGACATCGCGCTCGCCGGTCGCTGACGAACCCTGCGGGCGAGGATCGCAAAGACTGCGAACGAGCTGACGCTCTGCGAGCCGATCCCACCGAAAACCCCGAAAACCAGCCAGTAGGCGGCGATGCTGTCGACGAAGGCCGTCGCGACGAGTGACCCGCCGAGAAGGACAGCGAGCAGCGCCAGCACCCGCCGACTGCCCCAATGGCGCATGGCGTGGCCAACAAGGGGGGCCGAAGCTGCATTCGCCAGCGCGAATAGTGAGAAGGCGGCCGAGACTTCGCCACGACCGCCGCCGAACTCTTCCTGAAGTGGGACGAGAAAGACGCCGAACGAGGTCCAGACTAGCCCGGAAACTGCGAGCAGTATGAAGCATCCCGCTATCCGGGCTCCGACCGCGAGCCTGACGCTACGGCGACGCGCGCGGTGCGCAGGACCCCGATGTCGGTCAGGAGAGGCGGTAACGCTCGACAAGATCCCAGTCCAGCTCCAGCCCGAAGCCCGGACCCTGCGGGATCGCGATGATGCCATCTTTGGGTGTCGGACGATTGGCGATCAGCTTGTCCCAGACGGGATCGCGTTCGGGGTCAGCAAAACACTCGACACATAGGCCGAGCGGCACTGCAGCTAGCATCTGCATGGCGATCTGCGGCTCCTCGTGATGGGCCATCGAGACGTCGTGCAGGTGACAGAGCGCGGCGGCCCTCCGCCACTCGGTAATGCCGCCCGCCTCGGACGCATCGAAGTTCACGATGTCGACCGCGCCCGCGGCAACGAGCCGCCGCACGCCAGCGGCCACGGCCTCGCTTTGTCCCGCGTTGACAGGAATCGAGGTCGATCGGCGCACCTCAGCCATCATCCGGGCATCGTCGTGCCAGTGGCAGGGCTCCTCGAACCAAGCGATGTCGTAGCGCTCAACGAGGCGCGCGAAACGGACCGCCTCGGAAAGCGGCCAGCCACGATTCGCGTCGACGGCAATCATGAAATCGTCGCCGCCCCCCTCACGCGCAGCGGCAACTCGGGCGGCGTCGGCCTCGGCGTCGAGCCCACCGACCTTGACCTTGCACCCGGCCATGCCGAGTTCACGCAGCCGCTCCATCTCGCGGCCGAGGTCAGAAAGTGTCTTGCCCTCCTCGTAATATCCGCCGATTGAGATGATCGGCAGCTCCTGCCGAAAACCGCCGAGCAGGCGGCAGACATTCACTCCGGCGTCCTTTCCGACCAGATCGTAAAGGGCGCTGTCGACGCAGGCGATTGCTTCCATCACCAGCTTGCGGTCACGGTTCCATTCGGCGGTGCGGAACATCTTCGCCCACAGCCGCTCAATTGCATGGAGCTCTTCACCAATGACGAGAGGAGCGAGCTCGTCGGAGATGATCGATGTGATTTCGCGCAGGTGGCTGCGGTTGTCGCCGTTGTAGACCTCGCTGACGAGACCGGTGTCGGTCTCCATCCGCGTGATCACGGTGCAGCGGCTGGCAACACTGTACCGGCTGCCGCCGAACGTGCGGGTAAGCGGGATCTCCACGGCAATGACGTCAAGCCCCGTGATCTTCATGTCGTCCTCTTTTGTCGATTGTGGTTCTTGGCTATTCGCCCTTGGTCCCGCCCTCGGCGAGGCCGACCACGAGCTTGCGCTGTACGATCAGGTAGAAGACCATCACCGGGAGGGTGATCAGCACCGCCCCCGCGAGCAGCATCCCCCACGAGTAGATGTTGTCCTGACCTATCCAAGTGGCGAGGCCGAGCGGCAGCACCTTCTTGTCCTCGGACGAGGTGAAGACGAGGGCGAACAGGAACTCGTTCCAGGCGTGGTTGAAGGCGAAGACGCCGACCGAGACGATCCCCGGCACGGCAAGCGGGACGGTCACGCGCCACATCGCGCCGAAGTCGGGTGCAGCCATCTACCATCGCGCTCTCCTCGAGGCCCAACGGGATCGCGTTGAAGTACGACCGCATGAACCAGAGCGTCAGCGGCAGCGTGAAGGCCGTGTTGGCGATCACCAGCGACAGCAGCGTGTCGGCGAGACCGAGCTGGATCACGTAGACGTAGAGCGGCAGGACGATCAGAACCTCGGGCAGCATGTAGCAAAGCAGCGCCACGCGGGCGAAGCTGCCGACGCCGAAGAAGTGGAACCGGCTAAGGCTGTAGGCGCCGAGCCCGCCAATCAATAGCGAAAACAGGGTCGCCCCGCCGGCCACGATCAGGCTGTTCATGAAGTAGATCGGAAAGTTCGTTTGCACGAAGAGATCGCGTGTAGTTCTGCAGCGTCCACTCGTTGGGTAGGAACGTGGGCGGCATGGTGTAAAGTTCACTGCCCGGCTTGAATGACGAGATCAGCATCCAGAAGAGCGGGAAGCCGATCACCGAAACCGCGGTCGCGACGAGCAGATAGATCATGATCCGGTGCGCGATAAAGTGGACGTCCGCAATCTCGCGGTGCCGACGTGGCGCCTCGCGCGACGCATCTCCCTCGTAGGTGAGAACGCTCATTGCTTCGCCTCCGCACGCCGCATCAGCAGGAAGTAGACGGCGATTAGAACGGCGAGGATCAGGAACGTCAGGACCGCAATCGCCGCGGCGCGACCCAGCTCGAAATCAACGAAGCCTTTGAAGTAGACAAGGATCGGCAGCGTCGTCGTCGCGTCGAGCGGTCCGCCGCCAGTCAGCAGGTAGATGATCTCGAATTTGTGGAACGTCCAGATCGTCCTGAGAAGCGCCGTAAGGATGAAGACCGGCAAGACTTAAGGCAGCGTGATGCGCCAGAACTGCTGAAAGGCACTCGCCCCGTCGATCTTTGCCGCCTCGTACTGCTCCTGCGGGATCGCCTGCAGGATCCCGAGAAGCGCGAGGACAACGAACGGGAAGAATTTCCAGACCCCGACAATGATGACAGAGACCATCGCCCAGCGCGTGGTGCTGAGCCAGAGCAGCGGTCGCTCGATCAGGCCCGCCTGCAGCAGCAGGTAGTTCACGATGCCGACGATGTCGTGGAACATGTAGCGCCAGACGAGAACCGCCACGATCGTCGGGACGAGATAGGGGGCGAGCAGAATTGCGCGCGCCACGCCGCGCCCCACGAAGTTTCGGTGCAGCACGAGGGCAATGCCAAGGCCCAGCACCATTTCGACGCTGACGCTGCCGAACACCCAGATGAAAGTGTTGAGGAGCGCCTTGTAGAAGTCGCGGCTGGTAAGCGCCCAGACGTAGTTCTCGAATCCGACGAGAGGGCCACTCGTCTCGCCGAGACCGACGTCTTGCATCGCAATGACGAAGACGGTGATCGTCGGAACGCCGGCAAGCAGCAGGAGGAGCGCCGCACTCGGCATGAGGGTGACGTAGGCGAGGGTCCGGTCGCCGGGCTGGATGGTGCGCGCCTCAGCCATGGGACACACTCCGCAGAGGCGGCGGGTTGCGGCTCTCGATCGCCAGCCCCGATTGCGGGTCGAAGTACCTGAGTTCGCTCTTCAGAACGGCGAAGGGCACCTCTTCGCCCTCGGCTGGCGAGTAGTCGACACTTGAGGGGATTCGCGCCAGCACCTCGGTTTCCGGCAGCACCTGCGTCACCCTGCCGTAGAGCAGACGGTCACCACCAAGGTATTCGACGCGCCGCACGCGGAACGGAATGTGCATCGCGTCCGCCCCCGCCGGGAAGGCGTGCCGCGGCAGGAACGTCTCCGGCCGGAAGCCGAGTATCGCCTCGCCGGCCTCGACCAGGTTCATCGGTGGCGAGCCGATGAAGGTCGCCACGAATGTGTCGGCGGGATGGGTATAAATGTCCTCGGGCGTGCCCACCTGGCGGACCTTGCCCGCGTTCATCACGACGATCCGGTCGCCGAGCCCCATTGCCTCGACCTGGTCGTGCGTGACGTAGATCGAGGTGGTCTTGTACCCGGTCGTGGAACTGGCGGAGCTCTTCGCGTGAATTGTGGCGGAGCTTGGCATCAAGGTTTGAGAGCGGCTCGTCGAGCAGGAAATAGTCCGGATTCCGCACGAGAGACCGGGCGAGCGCGGTCCGCTGGCGCTCGCCGCCTGAGGTCTGCCGCGGTTTGCGCGACAGCAGCTTCTCGATGCCGACAAGCTCCGCCGCCCATTTGACCTTCCGGTCGACTTCGTCCTTCGTCTCGCGCCGCACCCGCAGCGGGAAGGCAATGTTCTCGCCGATCGTCAGGTGCGGGTAGAGCGAGTAATTCTGGAACACCATCGCTACGTTGCGGTCCTTGGGCTGGAGCCGCGTTGCGATCTTCCCGTCGATGACGATGTCACCGTAGGTCGGCAGTTCCAGCCCTGCGAGGATCCGCAGCAGCGTGCTCTTGCCGCAGCCGGAGGGGCCGAGCAGGACCAGGAATTCGCCGTCCTCGACGACGAGGTCGACGTCAGATACCGCCTCGTGCTCGGCGAATATCTTGCTGACCCTGCGGATCTCAACGCGTGCCATCGCGCGCCTCCGGCTTGTTGCGACTGCGGCGGACAGCCGCTCGACCCGCGCGTCCAGGGCCGCGTCGGCGGCGGTCAGGCGATCGCGCACCGCTCGCGATCGTGTCCCTGTCGGCCGCCAATGGCTTCGGCGCGCGCTGCGAGCATCTCCCGCATCCTTTCCGGCGCGGGCCCTCCGGTGATCCGACGGCTGCGCACGTTGGCAGTCGGGTCCAGCGCCTCGCTGACTGCCGCAGCGGAGAGGCCGAGGCGCCGCGAGAACAGCGCTTCCGAAGCGGCGTCGATGTCTTCGCTTGTGATCTCGTCCGCCGTGCGGCCCGCCGCGATCGCCTCGCGGACCACCCGGCCAACGATGTTGTGCGCCATGCGGAATGACATGCCGGTCTCGCGGACGATCACGTCGGCAAGCTCGGTCGCGGTGCCGTATCCGATCGTCGCCGACCGCAGCATGGTCGTCGGTCCGCACCTTGAGCGTCGACAGAGCCCCGTCGAGAACGACAATTGCCTGCGTCGCTCGCTCCATGGCCTCGAGGCACGGCGCGTTGAGCGCCGTCACGCCATCGTTGACGTCGGCAAAGGACGGTATTCTTGCCGGTTGCGAGCACCGTGCTCAAGGCGCCCGTCGCCATCGCCGCCACCGCCTTCAGATGCTCCATCGCTGCCGGGTTCTTCTTCTGCGGCATGATGCTGCTCACGCTGGAATACGTGTCGTCGAACTCGATGAAGCCGAACTCCATCGTGTTCCAGAGCTGAAGGTCGGTGCCGACGCGCGAAAGCCCCGTCATCATCACGGCAAGCGCCGCAGCAGCCTCGTGGACGTCGTCGCGCGACGAGACCCCGTCATAGGCAACCTCGACCAGGTCGGCGAAGCCGAGGAGGTCTCGGGTCGTCTCGCGGCTGATCGGGAAACCAGTCGTCGACAGCGCGCCAGACCCGAGCGGACAGCGGTCGGCGCAGCGCAGCGCGGCCGCCAGACGCCGGAAGTCGCGCCCTACGAGGTCCGCCGCCGATACAAGATAGTAGCCGAGCGTGATTGGCTGCGCGTGCTGCGTGTGCGTGTAGCCGGGCATGACGGAATTCCACGTGGTCGCCGGCCAGCCGCAGCATCGTCGAGCGGAGATCGAGCACGGCCTCGAGCAGGTTCAGGAGACGCGAGCGCAGCGCCATGCGCCAGGATGTGGTGTGAAGGTCGTTACGGCTGCGACCGGTATGCAGCCTTCCGCCCGTTTCCGGCCCGAGTTCGCTGACAATGAAGCGCTCAATGTACGAGTAGAGGTCTTCCTGCCGGTAGTCGATCTCGAGGAGCTCCGGCCCCTCGCTGCGGAGGCGAAGTAGAACTCCGACGATCGCACCGATATCGGCGTCCGAGACAATACCCTGCTCCTCGAGCATGACCGCATGCGCAAGATGGATGCGGATTTCCGGCTGGTACTGAAACCGAAGCCCGGCGGCGATGCCGTGCATATAGTAGGATTCGACGAGGCTCTGCGCTGGAGGAGAGCTCACCCGCTCGCGGAGCGACACCGCGCCTAGCTTTGCTGTCATTCATCCCTGTTCTCCGGCGAAGCCGGTCCGCGCGGCGAGCGCGGACCGTTGGTGGCGGAATTGTCGGCGGGAGGCTCAGTCGTCCTTGAGGTCGTCGACGATCGACTGCATCTCTTCCTGGCCCCAGGCCGCCGCCGCGGCGGGGTCCTCGCCCTGAAGCACGACGCGCTGAAGGACCTCGGCCGGAATGCCTCGCGCGACGATAGCGCCGATGTAGGGGTTGGTAACGCCCGACCGGATCACCTCGCCGTTCTCGAAGCGCGCGCCCGCCTCGCTCTCGAAATCGAGCGAGTTCGACGTGTCGAACGCCATCCTCGGCCACCTCCTCGCGGCCGCCGAAATTCGGGGATGCCGGCCTCGATCACCTCGTCCTGCACGTCGGGGCGCGGCGGGATGAGGTGCGGGAATGCCGTCAGCGAGAAGTTCTTGAGCTGCTCCCCGGTCACGATGAACTTCAGGAACTCCTTCGCCGCCTCGATGTTTTTCGCGCCGACCGCCTCGGACGCGAGAGCGAACCCGTTGGCGTTGACGAACTTGACGCCGACTCCGCTCGGCCCCGCCGGCGTCGGCGCGACTTCGGTGTTCTCGAAGAGCTCCGGAGTGTTGGCGTGGGCATTGGCCATCAGCCGCGGCGCGTAGATGTCCTGGGCGATCTGGCCGGTCAGGTAGACGTTGATCATGTCGCCATACGAGTACGAACTGATCCCGGCTGGCGAATACTCCGCCATGTCGCGCAGGAACGTCAGCGCCTCGACGGTGCCCGGATTGTCGAAGGTGACGTTGAGGTCCTCGTCGAAATACGTACCCCCCGCGGACCAGATCATCTCCGACAGGAAGATGCTGGCCATCCGGTTCTTGCCCGCCGGGAAGATGAAGCCGTACGTGTCGGAGTCGGTGAGGGTCTCCGCGTTCGCCTTGACGGCGTCCCAGTCCTCGGCCGGCTCGAGCCCCGCCTCCTCGAAAAGGTCGCTGCGGTAGAAGTACAGGCCGAAGTTCCCGAGCGTATATGGGATGTCGTAGACGTGGCCGTCGACTTCGACCAACGATCCCTCCAAGTAGGCGTCCTTTCCGCCGATCTCCTCAAGCGTGTCATCCAGCGGAACGAGGTAGCCTCTCTCGGCGAAGTCGAACCGCTCCTCCGGAAGAAGCTTGAAGACCTCCGGCATCGACCGGGTGTTGATCGAGGCCATCACCTTCTGAAGCCGACCGTCGGTGCTGATAGCCTCCATCTGGACGTCGATGTCGGGATGTTGCTCCTCGAACTCGGCGATAGCGTTGTTGAAGAATTCGATGCTCGGCGGATCCGTCTCGTTGTGCAGAAAGCGTACGACCTGGGTCTGCGCCATCGCGGTCGAAGCCATCAAGCCAGCCAGAACGAGGCCAGCGGAAACCGTGGCAAATGGTGCTGTCATGTTTTCCTCCCTTACGGCAGCCGGCCGATCTTCGCCCGCCGCGCCTCCCCCTGACCTAGCACTGGCCGTTGCGATGCGTCCAATGCATAGCCTACATAAGAGACATCCAAGAAGCGGATATCTGCCATGTCTGCCATGATCGATCTCAACGAGCTGCGCATCTTCGTCGCGGCGGCGGAACGAAACAGCTTCACGCGTGCCGCGATCGACCTCGGGGTCGCGCAGCCGACGATCAGCCGAATCGTGAAGGCGCTCGAGGAGGAGTGGGACGAGCCACTCTTCTATCGGACCGGTCGGGGTGTGCGACTGTCGGAATTCGGCGAAGTCGTCTACGAACGCGCGCGGCGGTTGCTGCGGGATGCCGACCAGGTCTCGGAGGATCTACGCGCGATGAGCCGGACGCCGACCGGCGAGGTGGCGCTTGGCGTGCCGCCGTCGATGGTCACGGCGGTCGTGCCGCAGCTCGTGAAGACGATCCGCGACAAGGCGCCGGGCCTCCGTCTCCGTATCCTTGAAGGCTTCAGCGATCGTATCGAGCGATGGCTCGCGAACGGTAGCATCGAAGTGGGCGTCTTCAGCAAGTACAGAGAGGCTAACCAGCCAGGGGAACCCGCCCTTTTTACATCACCGCTCATGCTCGCGAGCCCACCGTCCATGCACCCGTCATCCCAGACCATCGACTTCCAAACGCTTGCCGCACTTCCGCTTGTCTTGCCGATGGTCCCAAACGGGCTGCGGATGATCATTGAGTCGGTTGCACGACGTTTCCATTTTCCGCTGAATGTGCTTGTGGATGCGGAGTTGATTGCGGCGCAAAAGCTGGTAGCTGAGCAATGCAATTGCCACATGATAAAAGCATTGCACACAATCGTCGATGATCAGGCGTCGGGACGGTTTCAGGCCAGCTTGATAGTGAACCCGACGATACTTCGATACGTCGTTCTGCACACGACGCAGCATCGACCGCTGACTCGCGCCGGGAAGATGGTGGCCGCGGAAGTGAACTCAATACTGCGCGAACTGAAATCTGATGACGTTAGCGAGTTAGTTGAGCCCTCCGTCTCTTGAGGCAGCGTTCTGCGGCTCGTTAACATCGGCTGCCCTCCGGGAGCTCTCTAAACCAGACTGGCGGAACTGCCCTCCAAATAAAAGGAACGGTCCAGGCGGCCATTACGCGCTTCGCAGCTCGTTTCCGGCACGAGCAGGCAGGCGTGACATGCCGCTCCGTGCAGGTGGCGGTCATCATGAGGATCGTCAGGTCTGTGTTCGGAGCACACAGGGTCGTTGGAGCAAAGCGTCATCCGATCCACGGCTCGGTCGAGTAGCTCCGGCACTCGCGCGGCCATTTGACTGAGACCGCCGAGCGTGCCTTGGCCGCCAGAAGTCGCCGTGTAGATCAGGATGGCGTGGCGCGGCGCCTCCGCCGGCTTGCTGGCGTAGATGCGCTCCTTCAGGGAGGAAAGCGGGTAGCCGCATTCAAGTGCCAGTTCTGCCATCAGGGCGTGGCTGAGCGTGTGGATCGCCCAATAAGCTGGCCCGAGATGCTCGGGGTCGGCGTGACGGCGTTGCGCTTCCAATCTCTCGCCCTTTCGGAGATTCTCGATATGGTTGCGCACCTCCTCGCGATCCGCCCACGCCTTGATGACGTTTGAGTTGAGCCGCAGGAAGACTCCCTCGCCGAACTGCTCGGTGGCCGGAAACCAGCCCGCGCCACGGCTCAGTGGAGCACCATCGACCGCCAGCCTGATATCGTCGAGCTCGCTCTCCAGTGCAGTCGGTGCAGGCTCGAGCCTAGTGAACCCGTAGAGGCAGGCGACCTCGCGAAGACGGTGCACCTGCACGACTCCCGACACGAGCGGCGCAATGCGCGGTGGCATATCCAGCCGTGCGAGCTCAAGGCGTGTGGCGAAGAGCCGGGAACCCGCTCCGTCGTGACCGATCACGTCGACATCCGCTGTCAGCCGGTCAAACTCGTCGATCCGGGGATCGCCGGCGCCACTTGCCGCCGCTTCACCTCGCCGCTCGATTGCAGCCATGATGTCCGCATCGGGATGATCGCGAAAGTCGACGGCGGTGACGGGGTCGAGCTTGAGAAACTGCACAAAGTTGGGGAGCGCCCGCAGGCTCTCGATCCTCGCCCAGTGTGTTTCCACTGCTCGCGCCAACGCCTCGCCCACTTCGGGCAAGGAAATGAGCGTGAGAACTTGTGGGAAGTAGGCGTTGGTCGCCGAACGCGGCAGAAGGCGAAGATCCTCTTCGCAGGGGGCGGCATCGCGAACAACGCGAGGCGTCAGCCACGGACTGACGGCCTGACACCGGCCCAGGAATCCGGGACGGTAAAGCTCGCTAAGCGTCACACGTGCGCCGCACTCGCAACGCACGGACACATCGGACGGGTCGGAGCTGACACCGCGCTCAACCCAGTGGAGAGTCCGGTGACAGGTGGCATCTGCGTCACGATGCACGAGGCGACGCCAATCGATGTCCTGCAAGTGCCCCTTCGAGCAGGCGGCGACGAACCGGATCGGGTTCACCGCAACCTTCTTCCCCTCAGGCCGGAAGCTTAGTGTTCCCGCACTCGTTGCGTTCAGCTCACGGAACGGTACGAGCCGGCGGCGCGTCTCGCGGAGCCGCCCCTCGTCCGCTCGCTCGGTGCCCCCTTCGCCTTCCGAGTCACAGACGAACCATTCGGGAAACACACGCACGGCGATGCCGGGCGCTCTGTCCCCATGTTTGTCTTCATCGTCGTAGGGCGGGGTACGCAGGACGGGAACAACCCCTTCGGGTCGGCGCTCGTCCTCGATCGTGCGCAGGAGGTCGGTCAACCGACCCTCCTCGATGATGCGGCCGGCATTCGCGTCCCAGTCCCCGAGACCTGAGACAATGACGGCATGGTCGGGCAAGTCGAGCATGGCGCCCGGTCCGTACGTGAATAGAAGCTGGCTGTGCCCTTGGGTGACTCGACTCATGGCGTGCTCGCGAATGCAGAGCCATCCGGCCGCCTCAGCTTTAGAAGCGCCGCTGGGCCGGTATCCCGCATCGAGCGGCCTGCCTCGAACCAGGCGCGTCGGCCGTCGAGGTCGGTCGCAAGATGCTTCAACGGATCCTGCAGAAGACGCTGGGGTGGATCGGCCCGCTCATATACGAGCTCGCCTCCCTCCTGCGTCTGAGTTTCCGCGATCGCCTGCCACGCCTCGTCCAGCTCATCGAGGCGATCAAGAACACGCTCTGCCTCGGCGCGTGATCACCGCCGCGCTCCGAGCGCCGCCGCGATCTCCGCGATCCGCGCCGCCGGCGTCGCCTCATCGAGACGGATCAGGATCTCGCCCACTACGATCTCCACGGCCGGCGCCGGTGCGGCGCTCTCCATCCTGGACGTTGGCGTCGACTCCTCCGCCACCACCAGCGCCGCGAAGCCGAAGCCGTCCTCCGCGACCGGCTCCTCCGGCAGTGCCAGCCGACCCTGCCGCGCCGCCCGCCGCCATGTCGTCAGCTGCTGCGGCGCGATCCCGTGCCGGTGCGCGACATCCTTCACCGATGCTCCGTGCTCCAGGCTCTCGCGGACGATCCGCCCCTTCACCGCCTCTGGCCACTCACGCCGGCCCGTCGCGCTCTCCCGGACCTCGATCCGCCCCGCGAACCCCGATCTCCAGCCGTCGCCCACGTCCGCGCCGTGTTTGCCCATGCCAAACCCTCCAATCAGCTGGGCGGAGCGTCAGGCAGCCGGCGCATCTGCTGAAGGTCGAAAGGCGATGGGGCGTCCGGCGCGCTTACGTTGATCCTGTCTCTCGACAATCCGGCCAATCCAAAAATCGCGCTGAGGGCCCGACTCCACCAGGATCTGCTGCGCAGGACCGGTCTGGTTCCATACCAGTGTGGCAAGACTCTCGGCCACGCCCGGATGAAAGACGCCGTCGAACGCGCCGGATTTCGCGTCATCGGCAACTCGGCGATCGTCCATTGCCCTCGAATCAGTGCGATCTGGCTCGCTGGCCTCGTCGAGAGGTTCGCCGCGCCGAGGCTGGAGACGACATTCCTGTCGATGCTCCGTCCGTTCGAGGTTCTGGGCCGCCTGCCGTCGCGATACATCACCGGGCATTTCTCGGCGCTCGTGGCCGTGGCTTCCGGCTAGGGGCGTGGATCAGTGCTGCAGCCAAGGGAAACCGTTTTTGGGTGCCACTGTCGCGAATTCACCGACCAGAGCGATGGCGCGTCGATCGCCGCGCGCTCCAGCCGCGCCGCAAATTCTGCTCCGATATCCTGGAGCGACCGACAATTGTCGACGTCGAGCGGGGCGAAGACAGTGCGAAGGCCACCCTCTGTCCGGCATGTTGATACGGTGAAGAGGGCAGCTCGCGCCTGGCGCGCGGTCGCTGGCGCGCCGAGTGCCAGATCCATGTGACCGTCGAACAATGGATAGCAGGCCGGCCGCTTGGTCCAGCCGATGCCTCTGAAGCCGACGGTGCCTCCATCTGCGAGTACGCGTCTCGCGGCGCCCAGAACCGCCGGCGTGTTGTCCTCCTTCAAGATGAGCCGTGGTCCGAACTGGGCGTCGGTCCTGCAGTCCCGCTCGTTGAAGAGCTTCTGCCCGATCGTGCTCTTCGAGGGGCCATGTCGCCAGTGAGACATGAAGTGCAGCGGCCTGCCGAATTGCCGCCAGATCATCCGCACGAGGAGGGGGTTCATCTCGAGAGGCAGCAGCCAGCGGACCACCCCGCGCCCCGATTCCAGCGCAGCGGCAGCGGCATCTTCACCATCGACAATCAGTTCGGCAGGACGCCAATCGGCTTTCGCCGAAAGAAGCGCATAGATCATTCGCTGCTGCAACAGCGTCTCGATCAGGTCCGTACATAGCGGTCGGCGGACGGCATCGCCGGATGCGAACCGACCATGCGCCTGTAGAGCGTTCTAAGTGCGGCGCGCTTCTTTGGCCGGATCCGGGTCGCCGTTCGTGCAAGCCTGGCAGCGAGGCGGTCCCCGGTGGAGGCAGCGAGCATTCGGGCAACGGCGAAGTGAGCGGCTTCTGTCCCGGCCAATGCGATGTCGCCGCGCTCGACGAGAGGTCGCCGTTCTCGATTGTCGCTCATGGCTGGGCGACCATGAATTATGTGCGGGATCCTGTCCACACGCGGCACAAGCACAAGGTCAAGTTGAGCACGCGATGCGCATCGCGGTGATCGACCCGGATCGCAAGGAGAATTGGCCGTCGGCCGTGCCACCAGGGATCCGTCGCTATCTCACCGCGCTCTCCAGGACAGGGCCGTCGCGTCTGGCAGAAAACGCCAAGGGTGTGGTGGGTGAAATCCTCAGGGTCGGCGAGTTGGTCTTGCCGGTGCTCGTGTCCGATGGAGCACCGGGCAAGGCCTTGATCCTCTCGCCCCTCGCGCATCACGTCTACTATCCAATCCAGGAGATCGGCCGCACTTCGCGCATCTTGGGGCGCCTTGGATTGCGGGCGCTGGTCTCGCCTCTGGAGCTTACATTACGCGCTGGCGCACTCGACCGTGTCGCTTTCATCAACCACTGGCTGCTGAGTGGTGCGCCGCCGCCAGAGGTCCCGGCGCCGGCCTGGCCGCAGGTCTTCTCGTATTTGGCAGATCGGCACCCAAGTCACGCCCTCCTAGTGCAGGATATCAAGCCGTCACTCGCGCCGGCGATAGTCGGTGGCTTGGACTCCGCAGGCGCCGTCTCGGTCCCGACACGAACCGTCGCCATTGTCGACCCTGCGGCCTCGCTCGAGGGACAGCGGTTCAGGAGGGTGCGCTACAAGCGCGCCCGCGGTCGGAGTATGATCCACGATGCCATGCCCGACCTCGCTGCCCTCCCGAATGCGACACGGCAGGCCGAGCTCTACCTCCACAGCAACGTCGCAAGGCATTCGAATCTGAACCCGGCCTATCTCCAGGCGTCCTTTCAACTCGCTCTTTCCTGTGAAGAATTCACTCTTCATGCATGGAGGGCGCCCCGCGGTGTCTCCGACAAGGTTGCCGCATTCAACCTACAACGAATGGATTCGCACACGATCCACTCGTCGACCTTCGGCGCGGAGCCGAGTGAGCGCAAAAGTGACAGCTACTGCGAGAGGATCGCCGCGACGGACATCGCGGTCTCTGAGGACAGGAACCTGCTGCTCGACTGGGGCGCTGGTGCAGACGAGTTCAAGCGGCTCAAAGGAGCGGCGCCTCACGCCCAAATGGAGTTCGCGTATATCGAGCATCTTCCGGCGGTCCGTCGCACACCATGGTTGCTCCTCGCTTGGCTTCGACACGTGAGGTGAGCTCATCTCGAGCGCTCGGTGCGAAAAATCGCGACAGGCTGCCAGCGGTCTGCGTAGGCGATCAGGCCGACTGTGTTCCATTCTGCGAACCGCATGCTGGGAGAATTGCTCATCCTGCTTGCGCGAGCACTACTCCGAGGCGGCCTCTGAACTCTCAGCTCGTGCCGCCGGTGGCGCGGCGGCGCCGCCGCCGCTTTCAACGAGGAAGTCGCCAGCGGCCCACCCTGCCCGGCGTGGATCCTCGAGCGTAGCAACCCGGCACCATCGGCGGCCCTCTGCGATACGGCAGCCGAAATTCCGCAGATCGCTTTGGTTGGGGAGCGACGCGATCACGCCGGCCGCGGCGGAGGGACCGGATCGCAGGTTCAGCGCGTCGCCGCCGGTCGATACGCGCCAGAAATCCGGCCCGCCCTGCAGTCCGTCGGCATAATCGCCCCTTACGACATCTTCGAGCTCGCCTGTCACGGAGACCTCGAGCGTGTAGTCGGACGCCTCGTTCCTGCGGGCAGCCGATCGCATCATGTAGACGGAAATGGTGTATACTCCGGACGCCGGCAGCGCGTCCTCGAACCGATTTATCGGGTCGGTGAGCTGGCTCGCCACCAGCGCTTCGTCACCGGGGCCGAGCCCGGGAGAGTAGATGTTGAAGTAGGTGGCCGCGTTCGACGGGTCGAGAACGACGGTCATGCGCTGGCCGGCCTCAGCGCCGACCTTGTAGTCCATGGAAGCATTGCCCTCGATCCGGCCACTGATCGTCGTGCGGTCGCTTTCGGCGGGGAACCGGACGTCCACGGCACGCGCCTCCTGCGCGGCTGCGATCGACCCCGCCAGTCCCGCAACGACGGCACATGCTATCGGGAAAGCTGCCATGCCGGTTCCACCTCCGTGTTGGCGCAGACTACCGCGTGACGAACCTCCTGCGTCAACGGCCAATGCGGGCAGCGTCGGTTTCAGGGGCAACACGATCCGAACACTTCCGCCTTTGTCGACGCGCGGCCGCCCCGCACGGGGTCCAACCGCGGACCGAGAGACGCAGGCACCCGCGTCAGTTGGCCACCGCGCCTTCGGCACGTGCCGCGACCTAGCCGCCTTGCCCGTAACCGCCGCCGCCGGGTGTGGCCATGCAGAACACGTCTCCTGCCTCGAGGTCCGCTTCGTCGTTGCCGCGGAGTTCCTGGGTCCGCCCGTTGCGCCGCTCGACGAGGTTGTGCCCGGCGGCGCCGGGCGCGCCGCCGGCGGTGCCCGCGGGCTGCGTCTCGCGGTGGGACGACAGGACGGTGACCTTCATCGGCTCGAGGAAGCGCAGGCGCCGGATGATGCCGTCGCCGCCCGGCCAGCGGCCGGCGCCGCCCGATCCGCGGCGGATAGAGAATTCCTCGACGCGGACGGGAAAGCGGCCTTCCAGAACCTCGGGGTCGGTCATCCGGGTGTTGGTCATGTGGCTGTGCACCGCGCTGGCCCCGGCAAAGCCGTCGCCCGCGCCGGTGCCGCCGCAGATCGTTTCGTAGTTCTGGTAGGTGTCGTTGCCGTAGACGAAGTTGTTCATCGTCCCCTGCGAGCCCGCGATCACCCCCAGCGCCCCGTAGAGCGTGTCGGCGATGGACTGGCTGACCTCGGTGTTGCCGGAGATCACGGCGGCGGGATAGTGCGGGTTGAGCATGCATCCGTCCGGCACCCGGATGTCGAGCGGCTTGAGGCACCCCTCGTTCATCGGGATGTCGGAGCCGACCAGCGTGCGGAAGACGTAAAGGACCACGGCCCGGCAGATGGAGAGTGGCGCGTTGTAGTTGCCCTCGTCCTGCGGGGCCGTTCCCGCGAAGTCGATGACCGCGCAGCGCCCCTCGCGATCGACGCGGATCGCGACCTGGATCTCGGCGCCCGAGTCGAGCGGGTAGGCGAACGCGCAGTCCTTGAGCACGTCGAGCACGCGGCGGACGCTCTCCTCGGCGTTGTCCTGGACGTGGCCCATGTACGCCTGAACCGTCTCCAGTCCGAATTGCCGGACCACCTTGCCGAGCTCGGCAAGGCCAGTGGCGTTAGCGGCGATCTGGGCGGAGATGTCGGCCATGTTCTGGTCGATGTTGCGGCACGGCCATTGGCCTGAGGCGAGGAGGTCGCGCGTCTCCTGCCGCCTCAGCCTGCCCTTCTCGACCAGCAGGAAGTTGTCGATGACCACCCCCTCCTCCTCGATCGAGCGGCTGTCGGGCGGGGCGGAGCCCGGGGTCTTGCCGCCGATGTCGGCATGGTGCCCGCGCGAGGCGGTGACGAAGATGATGTTCTCGCCCGCCTCGTCGAAGACCGGCGTGATGACGGTGACGTCGGGAAGGTGGGTGCCGCCGTTGAAGGGGTTGTTCATCATGAAGCTGTCGCCCGGCGCGATTCGGCCCCGGTTGTCACGGAGCACGGTGCGGACCGCCTCGCTCATCGAGCCGAGGTGCACCGGCACGTGCGGCGCGTTCGCGACGAGGTCGCCCGCCGCGTCGAAGATCGCGCAGGAAAAGTCGTAGCGCTCCTTGATGTTCACCGAGTAGGCGGTGTTGGCGAGCGTCGCGCCCATCTGCTCGGCGATGTTCATGAAGAGGTTGTTGAAGACCTCCAGCATCACCGGATCCACCTGCGTGCCGACCGCCTCCTCTCGCCTCAGCGCGGCGGTGCGCGTCAGGACGAGGTTGCCGCCCTCGCGGCATTCCGCCCGCCAGCCGTCGTCGACGATGTTGGTGCCGGTCGGCTCGAAGATGATGGCAGGGCCGTCGACGGTGTCGCCCGCCGCCATACGGTCGCGGTCGACCAGCGGCACGTCGCTCCAGGCGCCGCCGGAATACATCGGCGCGACGTCATCGCCCGCGCTGCCGCCGCCGGAGTCCGGCATCGCCACGTCCTCTCCGGTCGCGCCGATCGCCTCCGATGTCAGCAGGTCGAGGATCAGCGCGTCGGTGTCGGGCACGAAGCCGTAGCGCTGCTTGTGCGCCTCGGCGAAGGCGTCGCGGATTTCGTCTTCTGTGCCGAATGGAACGGGCAGCGACTGGTGCGCCCCCTCCGTCCGGACGTGGGCGTTGCGGACGACTGTGACGGCGTCCTCCGGGATGCCCTGCTGCGTCACCTCTCGCCGGGCGCTGTCGTCGAGGTCGACGAAGACGGGGACGGCCATGTCGCGCTCGGCCAGGGGCCGTCCGAACTGGTGCTCGCGGATTGCGCGCACGTCGGCGAGGCCCATGCCGAAAGCCGACAGCACGCCGGCGAAGGGGTGGACGAAGATGCGCTTCATTCCCAGAACGTCGGCGACCTGGCAGGCGTGTTGCCCGCCCGCGCCGCCGAAGCAGTTCATCGTGTAGCCGGTCACGTCGTAGCCGCGCTGGACCGAGATCTTCTTGATCGCGTTCGCCATGTTCTCGACCGCGATCCGCAGATAGCCCTGCGCCAGCTCTTCCACGCTGCGCTCCGGCTCGCCGGTCTCCTCCGAGATCTTGCGGGCGAGTTCGGCGAACTTCGCGCGGGCCGCGTCGGCGTCGAGCGGCTGGTCGCCGTCAGGGCCGAAGACGTGGGGAAAGTGCTCGGGCTGGATCTTGCCCAGCACGACGTTGCAGTCGGTTACGGCCAGCGCGCCGCCGCGCCGGTAGGAGGCCGGGCCGGGATTGGCGCCGGCACTCTCGGGGCCGACCTGCAACCGCCCCTGCCGGAAGGTGAGCAGCGACCCGCCCCCGGCGGCGACGGTGTGGATCGACATCATCGGGGCACGCATCCGGACGCCAGCCACCTCGGTCTCGAAGCTGCGCTCGTAGGCGCCAGCGTAGTGGCAGACGTCGGTCGAGGTGCCGCCCATGTCGAAGCCGATGAGCTTGTCGAAGCCCGCGGCCTCGGCGCTGCGGACCATGCCGACGACGCCGCCCGCTGGGCCCGACAGGATGGCGTCCTTGCCCTGGAACAGGCGCGCGTCGGTCAGCCCTCCGTTCGACTGCATGAACATCAGCGATTCGACCCCGCCCGCGTCGGCGTCGAGCGCGTCGGCGACCTGGTCGACGTAGCGGCGCAGGATCGGCGAGAGGTACGCGTCGACCACGGTGGTGTCGCCGCGCGAGACCAGCTTGATGAGCGGGCTCGTCTCGTGGCTGAGGGAGACCTGCTCGAACCCCAGCTCGCGCGCGATGGCGCCCACGCGCCTCTCGTGGTCATGGAAGCGATAGCCGTGCATCAGGGCGACCGCGACGGAGCGGTAGCCGTCCTCCCGCGCCTTGGTCAGCGCGGCGCGGGCGCGATCCTCGTCGAGCGGGATGACGACCTCGCCCTCGGCGCTCATCCGCTCCTCGACCTCCACCACGTCGTCGTAGAGGAGCTGCGGCAGCACGATATGCAGGTCGAAGAGGCGGGGGCGGTTCTGGTAGCCGATCCGCAAGAGGTCGCCGAGGCCGCGGGTGATGGCCAGCAGGGTCCGCTCGCCCTTGCGCTCCAGCAGGGCGTTGGTGGCCACGGTGGTGCCCATCTTGACCGCCCGGATCGCGCCCTGGGGGATCGGGTAGCCCTCGCCGAGGCCCAGCATCTCGCGGATGCCGTGGACCGCGGCGTCGCGGTAGCGCTCGGGGTTCTCGGACAGAAGCTTGTGGGTCTCGAGAGACCCGTCGGGCTTCTTGGCGACAATGTCGGTGAAGGTGCCGCCGCGGTCGACCCAGAATTGCCACATTGTCAGGGATCCCTCCGTCTGCCGGCCCCCTGGGCCGACGTTCATTCAATTCGGCTGCGCGCCTAGAGGACGCTCGGCAGGAAGAGCGCGATCTGCGGGAAGGCGATCAGCAACATCGCCATCAGCAGCATCACGGCCACGTAAGGCGTGGCCCCCAGCATCACGTCGCTAATCGGGCCGCTTTTTCGCGCGCCCTGCACGACATAGAGGTTGAGCCCGACCGGGGGGGTGATCAGCGCCATCTCGATCAGGACGATCATCAGGATGCCGAACCAGATCGGGTCGTAGCCCTGCGCGACGACCAGCGGTACGATGATCGGGATCGTCACCACCATCAGCGACAGCGTCTCGATGAAGAAGCCGAGCACGATGTAGATCAGCACGACCACGAAGATCGTCGCAAGCGGCCCCAGACCCATGCCTTCGAGAAACGCGCGGAGTTGTCCGCCGAGGCCGGCGGAGGCCAGCGTGAAGTTGAGGAACGACGCGCCGATCACGACGAGCATGATCATCGAGGTGATCTTCACCGTCCCGGTCAGGCTTTCCCGCAGCATCCGGAACGATACCCCGCCGAAAGCCAGCGCGATGGCGAAAGCGCCCGCGACGCCCACCGCAGCCGCCTCGGTCGGAGTCGCCCAGCCCTTGTAGATCGTGCCGATGATGACCGCGAAGAGCAGGATGATCGGGATCAGCCCGCCCAGCGCGGCGAGCATCTCGTTCAGCGGAAAGGTCCGCCGCTCGCCACCGAGGCTGGGGCGCACGATGCAGATGAGCGCGGTGACGAGCACGAAGGCGAGCGCCAGCAGCAGACCCGGCACCAGGCCGGCTAGGAACAGCCGCGGGATCGAGGTCTGCGTCAGGAACCCGTAGACGATCAGGTTGATCGACGGCGGGATCATGATGCCGAGCGTTCCGCCCGCCGCGATCGCGCCGGAGAAGAGCTTGGGGTCGTAGCCCAGCCGCTCAGCCTGCGGCATGGCGACCGTTGCGACCGTGGCCGAGGTCGCGACCGACGAGCCGGAAGTCGCCGAGAACATCGTCGCCGTTGCGATGTTGGCGTGGATCAGGCCGCCCGGCAGCCACGGAGATCCACTTGTCGAGCGCCGAGTAGGTCTTCGCGGCGACGCCGCTGCGCACCAGCAGCTCGCCCAGCAGCACGAAGAACGGGATCGCGATCAGCGTGGCGCTGTTCGACGACGACCAGACGAGGTTGCCGAGCCCGCGCAGCAGCGGGAAGGGGCTGAAGAACTGGTCGACCCCGATGCCGAGCAGGAACAGCACGATACCCACCGGGATCGACAGTGAGAGCAGACCGAGCAGCCCGATGGCGACGGAGGCGATCATTGGATCATCTCCTGCTCGGCGAAGGCACCGATCGCGCTTTCCGCAGCGTCGAAGCGTCCGCTCGACGACCAGGGCGGCCGCCCCGACGAGGGTCAGCCACGCCATTGCGCAGAACCAGACCCAGCCTGCGAACCATGGTCCCTGCACCCAGGGTAGCGGCGTCTCGAGCGGGGTGTTGGCGGTGGAGTTGTTGGCCAGAGAGTTCGCGAGAACCGGCCAGCATTGCACCGCGATCAGCGTGATCACGAGCGTCATGACCAGCATCGAGAAGAGGTCGAGCAAAGACCCGCCCTCGGCCCGCGAGCCGGCTGCGAAGCAGGTCGATCCGGACGTGCCCGAGTTCGAGCATGGTGAACGCCATGCCCCATGACGTCGCGATCGCCATGGCATAGCCCGAGATCTCGTCGGTGCCACCGAAGGACGCGCCGACCTGCCGCAGCACGATGTCGAGCAGGACGAACGTCGCGCAGGCGACCAGCAGGACGCCGACGGCGATGGCGACCAGGTGGTTCAGCCGCCTCAGGTCGGTCAGAAAGCGCTCCATTCAGGGTCTCCTTCGGTGGCGGACGATCAGTTGGTCGGAACGGTGACGCCGACGACCGCGCCCACGCTGTCGTTCCAGCGGCCCGCCCAGTCGGCGCCCGCACGTTCGGACCATTCCGGCAGGACCTCGGAGACGAGGATTTCCCTGGCGCGGGCGAAGTCCTCCTCGCTCGCCTCGACCAGCGTCATGTCGCGCGCCTCGCCCGAGGGGCACTCGCCGTTTCCGGTCAGGCAGGCGACGTCGTTCTGCAGCGCGTCCTGCGCGGTGGCCCACGCCGGATCCTCGAAGTCGGTCTTGATCGTCGACGAGATCAGCTCCTGCGTTTCCGCGGACAGGCTGTTCCACTTGTCCATGTTGATCGCCGTCACGACCGGGTCCCAGCCGCCGAGGGGCAGCGGCATCAGGTGGGTCGACACCTCCCACCAGCCGGCGCTGTAGCCCGAGCCGGCGCCGGTCACGGCGCAGTCGACGACGCCCTTCTGCAGCGCGCCCGGCACCTCGGAGAACGCGACGTTGATGCCCTCGGCGCCCAGCGCCTCGAGGAACTTCGCCGTCATCCGGCCCGACGCGCGAACCTTGAGCCCCTCGAGGTCGGCGAGACCCGAGATGTCGTGGTTGCAGAACACGACCTGCGGCGGATAGGGCGCGATCGCGAGGACGTGGCTGTTGAAGCGCTCGGCGAAGATGTCCTCGACCATCGGGCGGGCGGCGTCGACCATCTGGCGCGCGGTCTCGGCATCCGTCGCGACGAGCGGCACATCGAGCCCCTCAAGCTCAGGCGCATCTGCGACGGCGTAGTCGGCGACGGTCATCGCGACGTCGTAGACGCCCTGGCCGAGCAGCCGGTAGACGTCGCCGACGCCGAGGCCCATCTGGTCATGAGTCGTCAGCGCCACCTGCAAGTCGCCGCCCGACGCCTCGGGCAGCTTCTCCTCCCAGTAGGGCTGCTCGTACTGCTGGTGGAGCGGCAGGCTCGACCAGCTGCCGACCACGTTGAGGGATTGCTGCGCCAATGCGGGCGCCCCCGCGAGGGCCGTCGTGGCGATCAGGGTGAGTGTCGTCTTCATACCATCTCTCCTGTTGGTGTCTTTCTAGGCTTGAGCACCGGCGTCTCGGCATCCTCCGCGACGTCGGCGATCAGCATGTGGCCGGGCTTGTGGGTGATGCAGATCGGCAGTCCCGCCGTCTCCAGCGCCACCTGCGGCGTCACTCCGCAGGCCCAGAACACAGGTGTTTGGCCGTCCGGGACAGGCGCGGGATCGCCCCAGTCGGGGCGCGCGATGTCGGCGATGCCGATCTCGCTCGGGTCGCCGACATGGACGGGTGCGCCATGGGCGTGCGGGAACCGGCGGCAAATCTCGACCGTCTGCGCAACCCGGTCGGGCGGGATGGCGCGCATGCTCACGACCATCCGGCCGCTGAACGGCCCCGCTGGCACCGTCAGGATCGAGGAGCGGAACATGGGAACCGTGGTGTCGTTCTCGATGTGCCACATCGTGATGCCCGCCGCGATCAGAGCATGCTCGAACGTGAAGGAGCAGCCGAGCGCGAACCCCACGAAGTCGTCCTGCCAGAGCGATGCGATGTCGGGCAGAGTCTCGGCGAGGCGGCCGTCGCGGTAGATGTTGTAGGCCGGCACGTCGGTCCGCAGGTCGATCTCGGCGCCAAGCGTCCGCATCATCGGATCGCCGGTGTCGGTCACGCCGACGAGCGGACATGGCTTGGGGTTGCGCTGGCAGAAGCGCATGAAGTCGAGCGCCAAGGCCTCGGGCAGGATCGCGAGGTTGGCCTGCAGTCGTCCGGCACAGAGCCCGGCGGTATGCGAGCCGTAGCGGCCCGCGCGGATCGCGCCGCGAACCTGTGCCACCGGCTTGCCGACGAGATCTCGGTGGGTTTCACTCATCATTCCGGCCTCTCGATGCTGTCCGGAGGGTGACAGGGTCAGCGATATCAGTGCAAATCGAAAATTCTCGGGCAGCACCTATCAGCCGTCGTGATAGCCTGCGTGCGCACGAGCGACATCAAGCGCGATTTCGCATGCCTTCTCCACCAGCTGGCTCGCAGGATCGGCCATGTAGGACGCCGTGAAGCGCAGCGGATCCGGTACCCAACCCGGATCGAATTCGCGGATCGTACCGCGTTCAAGGAAGGCTCCCGCAAGCGATCTCGGCAGCGCCGCGACGCCGATACCGGCCTCCACCAGCCGAAAGCTCGCCGACAGCGACGAGGAGGGAAAGAGGGTTGCCTGCGGACCGACATGGTCCAGCAGCTTCGCCCTCAACTCTCTGTAGGGTCGCGTGTGGCGCATGTAGGTGATCACCGGGAGCATGAGATACGAGTTCCACGGACTTCGAGCGGCGGCGCCGACCCCGCCGCCCTGTACCATGCCAGAGCGAACTCCGGCAGCGGCAGGTTGTCGACCCTGTAATCCGAGATCGGCCCCAGCAAGAACGCGAGGTCGATCTCGCGATCCAGCAGCGACTGGCGCAGATTTGCCGAGATGTCGACGTTCAGATCGACGTTCAGCTTCGGGAAGCACCGGTGCAGGCGCGTGACGAACTTGGGCAGCCAGCATTGCGTGATCGTCTCGGACGCACCGATCCGCAGCAGTCCCTCGGTCGCGTTCGCGTCGACGACGTTTCTCTGGACGAGACCCTCGAGATTCTCGAAGCCCTCGGCGTAGCGCAGCAGGAGCTCGCCGTCCTTCGTCAGGCTCATCCCCGCCGGCGTTCGCTCGAAGAGCGTCTTGCCCAGCGCCGCCTCGAGATTCTTGATCCGGGCCGTCACCGCGGGCTGCGACAGGTGCAGGATCGAGGAGGCCTTGTTCGTCCCGCCGAGCCGCGCCACGGCAAGGAAGGTCCTGACCTGATCGAAGTTCAGACGCAGCATCGCCATCCCGCCAGCCGGCAGCACCAATCTAGCGAAGTTGCCTCGCCGATCCATCGCGCACTTCCGTCCGGCGCTTCGGCACGGCATCCTCTTCGCGCAAGTCCGGAGGAGCCGATGCCCGTCGACCTACTGTTCAAGTTGCCGCATGGCGAGGAAAGGTCCCTTTCAATCGATCACCTGACGATCGCGGGATGGACGGGGCGGGATATCGCGGCGGTCGAGCACCATATCGAGGAACTGGCGGCGATCGGCGTGTCCCGCCCCTCCTCGGTTCCGCTGTTCTACCGGGCCGGCGCCGGGCTGCTGACGCAGGCGCCCGTGATCGACGTTCTGGGCGACGAGACGTCGGGGGAGGTCGAGCCGCTTCTGCTCGCGGACGCCGGCGAGATGTTCCTCGGCATCGGGTCGGACCACACCGATCGAGCGCTCGAGGCGAGCTCGGTCGCGGCGTCCAAGCAGGCCTGCCCGAAGCCTGTGGCCCGCGCGGTCTGGCCGCTGGCCGAGCTGCAGGACCATCTCGACGATCTGGAGCTGCGCGCGTGGATTCGCGATGACGTCGAGGACGGCTGGACGCTCTACCAGGAGGGGACGCTGGCCGCCATTCGACCGCTGGCAGATCTGGTGCGCGCCGCGCCCAACGCTACAAGCGACGGGCGGCTGGCTGACGGCAGCGCCATGATGTGCGGGACCTTGGCGGCACGGGGCGGCGTGCGGCCCGCGCGCCATTTCCGGATGGCGCTGCACGACCCGGTGCTCGGCCGAACGCTGGAGCATGAGTATTGCGCCAGACCTCTGCCCGTCATCGCCTGAGCGATCAGTCGGTCGCGAGGGAAATGCGCCGGCCGGTATCCGATGACCGTGTCATTGCCTCGATCAGCCGGTGGACGGCCAGCGCCGAACGGCCGGTGATGACGGGTGAGCCGCCCGTGGCGAGGGCGTCGGCGAAATCCGCGAGGACCTCGCGATGTGGGCCATGGTCGAACGCCATCGGGTCGGAGCCGCCACCGCTGCCGCGTTCGTCGCCTGCCGTTTCAACCTTGCCGTTTCGCCACGTGACCCGCAGCCGACTTCCGGCGAGGACCGCGGTCGCGTCCTCGCAGACGATCGTGATGATCTCTGAGCCGCCCGGATAGGACGCGGTCGTCGCCATGACGCAGCCGGCGGCACCCGAGGCGAAGGAGAGACCAGCGGTCGCGAAGTCCTCCGCCTCCATCCGGTGGAGGCGGGTGGTGCCCATCATCGCCTGCACGCCGATCACGGGTCCGACGAGGGACAGCATCAGGTCGAGGGCGTGAATCGCCTGTGAGATCAGGACACCGCCGCCATCGCGCGCAAACGTCCCCCGGCCCGGCTCGTTGTAGTAAGACTGATCCCGCCACCATGGCACCTCGACTCGCACAAGGGCCGGGTCGCCGAGTTCGCCGTCGGCGAGCAGGCGGCTCAGTCGCCGCGCTGCCGGCTTCAGGCGATGCTGCAGCACGATGCCAAGCGGCAGGCTCGCGCCCTCCATCGTTTCGACCAGCGCGGTCGCGGCGGCGAGCGTCCGCTCCACCGGCTTTTCCATCAGGATCGGCTTGCCGGCAGCGGCCATGATCTTGACGATCTCTCGCCGCGCATCAGGCGGCGTGAGGAGGAGGACCGCGTCGACCTCGGCGTCGGATGCGATCTCGCCGACGCTCTCCGCCACCCGGGCGTCAAGCGTACGCGCGGCGGTCTCGCGGCGGGCTACATCTCTGGAAAACACGGAAACGGCGCGTGCCGCGCCACTTTCTGCGAGCTCGCGGAGAGCGGCGAAGTGCGGCGTTGCCGCCATGCCTGCGCCGATGATGGCGAAGCCGATCGGCCGGGAGCGGGAGCTCACTCTAGCGTCTCCGGCGACCGAACTGCGCCTCGGTGTCGCCGAGCATCGGCACAGGCTGGCGAAGATCGACTTGCCCGATGCATGGTCTGCTCAGACGTCTGCTGGCAGCACGGCGCCGAGGGCCATGGCGACAGCCGCCAGCGTCGGGTCGATGACCGGCAAGCCCAGCGACCGCTCGAGCGGCGCACGATGACGGGCCATTCCGGCGCAACCGAGGATCAGCACGTCTGCGCCGTCTGACCTGAGCGCGGTGCCGATCTCCACCAGACGGTCGAAGGTGCCCGCGCCCCGCGCGGTGTCGTCGACGCTCATGTTCAGCGCCCGTTCTCCCGCCAGCCGGTCGAGGACGCCCATGCGGCGCATGAAGCGGCGGTGGCGCAGGATCGACGGCTCGGCGATGGCGATGACGCCGAAGCGGTCGCCGCGGGCGAGGGCGGTCAGGACGCCGGATTCCTGGATGCCGAAGACCGGCGCTGTCGGCGACGGAGCGGCAGGCGTCGAGTCCGGGGTCGGAGTAGCAGGCGATGACGTAGGCCCCGGCGTCGGGCCGCGACTGGACGAGCTGCGCCAGCGGCAGGATCACGCTGTCGCTGTCGAGCTGGCTCTCGACGCCGAAGGGACCCTCCGCCAGGGTCAGGCACTCGATCTCCGGGCCGCCGCCGAGGCGGAACGGCGCCAGCGCGTCGTCGAGCCCGTCGGTCACGGCCTGGTTGGAGTTCGGGTTGATGACGAGGATCGGCCCGCTCATGGCGCGATCCGGGCGCCGAAGTTGCGGGCGGGGTCGAGCTCCAGCGTCTGCGTGCCGGGATGGCCGGTGAAGTCGGGGCGGGCGCGCTTGACGAAGCGGCCGCGGCCGGGCTCGGCGACCAGCTCGCCGCCATCGACCACGCGCTCGCCGCGGGAGAGGACGGTGACGGGCCAGCCGGTCAGCTCCCGCCCCTCGAACGGGCGTGTAGTCCATCGCGTCGTGCTGGTCCTCCACCCGGACGGTGCGGGTCTGGTCCGGATCCCAGATGGCGATGTCGGCGTCGGCGCCGATGGCGATGGTGCCCTTGCCGGTGATCCCGTAGAGCCGCGCCGCGTTGGTGGCGGAAAGCGCGACGAACTGGTTGCAGCGTGATCCGGCCCTTGTTCACCCCTTCGGAGAACAGGAGCGGCAGGCGCAGGGCGAGGCCCGGCATCCCGTTCGCGATCTGCTTGAACGTTGGCTCCGGCCCGGCGGAGAGCTTGCCGGTCTCGTCGAAGCGGTAGGGCGCGTGGTCGGAGGAGAAGACCGAGAAGGTGCCGGCCTGCAGGTGCCGCCACAGCGCCTCCTGCGTCGCGGCGTCCCGCACCGGGGGCGAGCACATGAACTTCGCGCCCTCCATCCCCGGCCGGTCGAGGTCGTCGCGGGTCAGGAACAGGTATTGCGGGCAGGTCTCGCCGAAGATCTTCGCGCCCGTCGAGCCGCGCCTGCGCCACCAGCCCCGCGCCTTCGGGCGTCGAGACGTGGACGATCAGCAGCGCGGCGTCGACGAAGCGGGCCAGCGTGATCGCGCGGTTGATCGCCTCGGCCTCGGCCGCCGCGGGGTGGCTGATCGCGTGGTAGCGCGGCTGGGTGTGGCCGGCGGCGACCAGGCGGTCGGAGATCCACTTGATGATGCCGGAGTTCTCGGCGTGGACCATGGTCAGCGCGCCGTGCTCCTTGGCCACCGACAGGATGTCGAGAAACTGGCTGTCGTCGATCTTCATCAGGTCGTAGGTCATGAAGACCTTGAACGAGGTGACGCCGCGGGCGAAGGCGGCGGGCAGCTCCTCCTTCAGCGCCTTCTCGGTCGGGTCGGCGACGATCAGGTGGTAGCCGTAGTCGATGACCGACGCCCCCTGCGCGCGGCTGTCGTAGAGGTCGAGCGTCTCGGTCACGCCCATGCCGCGATGCTGCGCGGCGAAGGGGACGAAGCACGAATTGCCCCCGAACGCCGCGCGAGATCGAGCCGGTGCGGTAGTCGTCGGCCGTCATGCCGCCGGTCGCGCTTTCCTGCGCGATGTGGCAGTGCGCCTCGATCCCGCCGGGCAGGACCAGCTTGCCGGTGGCGTCGATGACCTCCGCGCCGTCGAGGCTCTCGCCGAGGGCGACGATGCGGCCGCCCGCGATGCCGACGTCCGCGCGGAAGGTGTCGGACGCGGTGGCGACGGTGCCGCCCTTGATGACGAGGTCCATCAGACCGACTTGATGGCGCCGCCGTCGACGCGGATCAGGCTGCCGGTGACGTAGCTCGCCGCCTCGCTGGCGAGGAACGCGGCCACCTTGCCGAACTCCTCCACCGTGCCGTAGCGGCCGGCGGGGATCGCGGCGCGGGCGGCCTCGGCCACCTCCTCCACCGACTTGCCGGTGCCGCTTGGCGGCGGCCTCGTCGAGCTGGTCGACGCGCGCGGTGTGGATGCGGCCCGGCAGGATCATGTTGACCGTCACGCCGTCGGCCGCGACGTCGTTCGACAGCGACTTCGACCAGCCGACGAGCGCGGAGCGGATCGCGTTCGAAAGGCCGAGGTTCGGGATCGGCTGGATCACGCCGGACGAGCCGACGGTGACGATCCGGCCCCAGCCGCGCTCGCGCATCCCCGGCAGCAGCGCCTGGGCGATGCCCATGACGCGCAGCACCATCATGTCGAACTGCTTCGCCAGCACCTCGAGGTCGGCGTCGACCATGCGGCCCGGCGGCGGGCCGCCGGTGTTGGCGACCAGGATGTCGACGCCGCCCATCGCCTCGTTCGCGGCCTTCGCCAGAAGCTCGACCGAGCGCGGGGTCCATCAGGTCGGCGGCGACGAAGCCCGCCTTGCCGCCGCCGCGCGCGTTGATCGCGTCGGCGTTGGCCTTCAGGTCGTCCTCGGTCCGGCCGGTCAGCAGGACGTGCGCGCCCTTCCGCCGCCAGCGCCTCGGCGATGCCGAGGCCGATGCCGCGCGACGACGACATCACCAGCGCGCGCTTGTCCTTCAGTCCCAGGTCCATCAGGCAATCTCCCCCAGTCGTTTTTCGAGCCGCGCGATCAGTCGCGTCAGCTCCTCGTTGTCGGCTGTGTGTCATCGCGGGTCCGGGCGAGCGGACCTTGGCGGACGCGATGGCGCCCCGCCGCCGCAGCGTCTCCTTGCGGATGGCGAGCCCCAGGCCGAGCTGCTGCTCGTACCGGACGAGCGGCAGGTAGGCGTCGAAGATGTCGTCGGCCCGGTCGTGCTCACCCTTCCGGCTGAGCTCGACCACCTGCACCATCATCTCGGGAACGCGAACCCGGTCATCGCGCCGTCGGCGCCGCGCCGCATCTCCTCGGCGAGGAACAGCGCGCTGTTGCCGGTCAGGATCGACAGGCGCGGCACGTCGGCGACGCCGCTTCTCTCGCGGACGGCGGAGAGCTTGTTGAGGCCCGGCCAGTCCTCGTGCTTGAGCATGACGATCTGGTCGTGCTTCGGTCGTGAGGTCGAGGATCGTCTCGACCGACAGCTTCACGCCCGTCGTCATCGGGTAGTCCTGCAGGCAGATCGGCACGTTCGGGCCCAGCGCCTTGCAGACCTGCGCGAAGTAGCCGCGCACCCGATCCTCGGGCCCGAGGCCCGGCGTCGGCGCGACCATGACGCCCGCGGCGCCCGCCGTCCATCACCTCGTCGGTCAGGGCCTTCATCGGGTCGATGCCCGGCGGCCGAGACGCCGACGATGACCGGGACGCGCCCCGCGATGCGGTCGATGACGCGGCGGGCGAAGGCGGTCGATTCCTCGGACGAGAGCTTCGGCGCCTCGCCCATGATGCCGAGGATGGTCATGCCCGAGACGCCGGTCCCGAGGTAGAAGTCGACCATCGTGTCGGTGCTGTCGAGGTCGAGCGCGCCGTCGTCGGTGAAGGGCGTCGCCGCGATGACGAAGACGCCGTCGGAATGGCGGTGGATCGGGTCTGCCATGATCTCCTCAGTCCAGGGTCGGGATCGTGCGCCGCTCGATCTCCTCCAGCCGTGCATACCGGTCGGCGAAGAGACGCGCGACCGGATAGTCGCCGTCCCACTCGACATGCATCCGCTCGAGGTCGATCAGCCCGTCGCGGGCGGCCAGGCCGATCGCCTCGCCCACGACGATGTCGCGCTCGGCGCTGAAGCCCAGCGTGACGGTGTGGCGGCACTCGATCGCGACCGGCACGTCGGCCAGCCGCGGCGGCGCGACGTGGGCGGAGGGCACGGTGGCAAGGCCCAGCGCCTCCGCCTCGCTGTCGTCGGAGGGGTAGGCGGCGGCGGTCGCCACCATCGCCTCGTTGAGGGCCGGGGTCGCGATGTTGACCACGAACTCGCCGGTCGCGCGGATGTTTTCGGAGGTGTCCTTGCGGCTGCCGTCGGGCCGGTTCTCGAGCCCGAGGACGACCAGCGCGGGGTCCTTGCCGAAGAGGTTGAAGAACGAATAGGGCGCGGCGTTGACCACGCCGTCAGCGCCCAGCGTCGTGACCCAGGCCACGGGGCGCGGGATCACGACGGCGGTCAGCAGCTTGTAGCGGTCGCGCGGGTCGAGCGAGAGCAGGTCGATCTGCGTCATTCGGGACGGACCACGCCGGTCTGCGAGCAGATGAGCCCGTAATGCTCGATCCGGCGGTGGCGGTCGAAGTCGAAGATCGTCTCCTTGCCGAAGTTGCACAGGTCCATGTCGCAGGCGTGGACGACCAGCTCGTCGCCCTCGGTCTCGCGCCCGCGCGACGACGAAGCCGTTGGGGTCGACGATGATGCGAGCCCGCCATCAGCGGGTGGCCGTCCTCGTCGCCCGCCTTGGCGACGCCGACGACCCAGGTCGCGTTCTGGTAGGCGCCGGCGGTCATCGACAGCTCCGAGTGGTAGAGCCGCTTCTCCACCCCCTCGTCGGCCATCTGGCTGTTCACGCTGGGCGTGTTGTAGCCGAGCATGACCAGCTCCACCCCCTGCAGGCCCATGACGCGGTAGACCTCCGGCCAGCGGCGGTCGTTGCAGATGCACATGCCCATGATCGCGTCCTGGCTGCGCCAGACCGGAAAGCCCAGGTCGCCGGGCTCGAAGTACCGCTTCTCGAGGTGCTGGAAGGCGCGCTCGGTGTCGTACTCGCGAGTGGCCCGGCAGGTGGACCTTGCGGTACTTGCCGATGACGTTGGCCTGCCGGTCGGTCAGGATCTGGGTGTTGAAGTGGTGGCCGTCCTCGCGTCAGCTCGGCATAGCCGAGGCTGATCGCGATGCCGTACTCGCGGGCGCGGTCGAAAAGCGGCTGCGTCGCGGCGCTCGGCATCTCGCGCTCGAACCAGGCGTCGACCTCGGCCTGGTCCTCCATCCACCAGCGCGGGAAGAAGGTGGTCAGCGCCAGCTCCGGGATAGACGACGAGGGTGCAGCCGGCCTCCCGCGCCTGCTCCAGCAGGGCGAGCATCCGCGCCACGATCTCCTCCCGCGTGTCGGCCTTCTGGTTCGGGCCCATCTGGGCGGCGCCCACGACGATCTCTCGCATCTCTCTTCCTTCTTCAGACGGCGATCCGGCGCTGCCAGCGGCTGACGAGCCGCACGAACGGCCAGAGCAGGACCAGATAGACCAGCGCCGCCAGCGTGATCGGCGAGGCGTTGTAGGTGACCGACCGGGCGAGGTCGGCGGCGTGCAGCAGCTCGCCCAGGCTCACGACCGAGGCGAGCGAGGTCAGCTTCACCACCTCGACGGTGTTCGAGATCAGGTCGGGCAGGACGTTCCGCACCGCCTGCGGCAGGACCACGTAGGCCAGCGTCTGGCGCCTGCGTCAGCCCGGTCGAGCGCGCGGCCTCGGACTGCCCGGTCGCCACCGACAGGATGCCCGCGCGGAAGACCTCGCCGTAATAGGCGGAGTTGTTCAGCAGGAAGGCGACGACGACGGCGGCGAACGGGCTGATGCCGGACGCCGGCGAAGGGCAGGCCGGCATAGACGAAGATCAGCAGCACCAGCGGCGGGATCGCGCGGAAGAAGTCGACGAAGCCCATCGCCGGCCAGCGCAGCCACCGCCGCGCGCGACGACGAGGCCGAGCGCCACGGCGAGGCCGCCGGCGAGGCCGAGCGGGATCACGACGAGGCAGAGCAGCAGCGTCACCCAGAGCCCGCGACAGGATCGTGGGCCAGGCGCGGATCATGATCTCGACGTTGAAGAACTGGTCGATCAGCCGGTCCATCAGCCGCTCCGCCAGGTGAAGCGGCGCTCCAGCCAGCGCGACAGGATCACGAAGGGCAGGAACAGGATGACGTAGGCGATCGCGGCCAGCGTCAGCGGCGAGGCGTTGCCGGAGAAGCTCTGCGCCGTCGTCGCCTGGTTCAGGATGTCGGGCACGCCGATCACGGTGCCGAGCGCGGTCATCTTGGTGATCGCGATGGCGCGGTTGGTCAGCGGCGGGATCACCATGCGCACCGCCTGCGGCAGCACCACCCAGACCAGCGTCTGGGTGAAGGTCGAGGCCGGTCGAGCGCGCCGCCTCCCACTGGCCCTTGTCGGTCGAGGTGATGCCGGCCCAGACGATCTCCTCGGCGAAGGCGGCGAGGACCAGCGTCAGGATCAGGAACAGCACGAGGAAGCGACGACAGGAAGACGCCGACGTTCGGCAGCCCGAAGAAGGCGAGCAGGATCAGCACCAGCGGCGGCAGCGCGCGGAACATGTCGGCGAAGACCACGATCGCGGCCGAGACCGGCGCGGATGCGGTAGGCGCGCAGGCAGGCCAGCCGGTGCCCAGCGCCGATGCCGCAGACCACGATCAGGACCGAGCACGACACGGTGACCCAGACGCCCGCCAGGATGTCGGGGGCATAGCGCGCCAGCACCTCGCCGTTGAGGAAGGTCGCGATGAAGCGGTCGAGCCCGGTCATCTGGCGTACCGGCTGAGGAAGGCGCGGGTCGCGTCGTGCTGCGGGTCGCCGAAGATCGCTTCGGGCGGGCCCTGCTCGACGATCCGGCCCTCGGCCATGAAGACGACGCGGTCGGCGGCCTCGCGCGCGAATGCCATCTCGTGGCTGACGACGAGCATGGTCATCCCCTCGGCCTTGAGCTCGCGCATCACCTCGAGGACGTCGCCGACCAGTTCGGGGTCGAGCGCCGAGGTCGGCTCGTCGAAGAGCATCACGGCTGGTTCCAGCGCGATCGCCCGCGCGATGGCCACGCGCTGCTGCTGGCCGCCCGAGAGCTCGGCGGGGTAGCTCGCCGCCTTGTCGGCAAGGCCGACCTGGGCCAGCGCCGTCGTCCGCGCGGGCGTCGGCCTCGCCCTTCGGCAGCTTCAGCACCTTGCGCAGCGCCAGCGTCACGTTCCTGCGCGCGTCGAGGTGCGGGTAGAGGTTGAAGGCCTGGAACACCATGCCGATCCGCCGGCGCACGCGGTCGAGGTCGACGCCCGCGCCGGTGATCTGCCGCCCCTCCAGCAGGATGTCGCCCGAATCCGGCTCCTCCAGCCGGTTGCAGCAGCGCAGCATCGTCGACTTGCCGGAGCCCGAGCGGCCGAGCACGAACACCATCTCGCGGTGCGCCACCGTCGAGGTCGATGTCGCGCAGCACGACAGTCTCGCCGAACGACTTGCGAGAGCCGCACCAGCTCCAGCGTCGGCCGCCCCCTGTCGGGAGCGGTCGTCGTCATTCGGACCGCAGTGTCACTCACAGCCGGGGGTGTGGTCGTCCTCGACGTAGCCCTCGAAGCCCGGCTCGCCGTAGCCCGGGCGCGGCGTGACGGCGGCGGAGCCCTCCGCCGGCGCGGTGCCGAACCACTTCTCGTGCATCTCGGCCATGGTGCCGTCGATCTTCATGCACTCGATCACCCGCTCGACCGTCGCGCGCAGCTCCTCGTCGCCCTGGCGGAACGGCATCCCCCAGACGAGGCCGGTGGAATACAGGTAGCTCGAGCTTCACGTTCGGGTTCTGCTTCGCCGCCCACTGCATCACCGTGTTGCCCGGCCACCGTGGCGTCGGCGCGGCCGGAGACCACCGCCTGCACCGCGTCGGTCGCGGTGCCGTAGCTCTCGACCGTCCAGCCGATCTCGCTCGGCGAGGTCGCGCGCCCAGCTGTCATAGACCGAGCCCTTGTTGACCGCGATCGTCTTGCCCTCGAACTGCGCTCAGGTCGGTGACCTTCTCGTGGTCGGGCCGCACGAGGAACTGGAAGTCGGTGTTGAGGTAGCCCTCGGAGAACAGGTAGTTCGCCGCCCGCTCCTCGGTGATCGTGGTGGGCGCGACGACGAAGTCGTAGGTGCCCGCCTGCAGCCCCGGCAGGATGCCCGAGAACTGCGTCGCGACGATGTCGCATCTCGGCGCCCAGCCGCTCGCCGATGTCGTTGGCGAGGTCGACGTTGAAGCCCTCGATCCCGCCGTCCATCGTCGGCATCGCATGCGGCGCGAAGGTGCCGTCGAGCGCGACGGTGTAGCTCTCCTGCGCGTGGGCCGCGCCGAGGCTCAGCGCCAGTACGGCGCTCGTCAGTGTCAGTTTCTGCATCTTGCTATCCCCTCTGCTGGTTCTTCGTTCAGGATGCAGCGGACCGGGCCGATCCGCCAAGCTCCGCCTTGTCCGGGCGGAGGAGTTCTGCCGCCGGGCGCTGGAACGTCTGCCGCCCGGCGCGCCAGCCTGCCCGTGCCTCGGCCATCCCGCGCACGGCGGCGGCCGGATCGGGGGCGTCGATGAGGACGATGTCGGCGGGGGCGCCGACCTCCAGCCCGCGCGGCCGACCGATCAGCCGCGCCGCGTCGCCCGCCACCATGTCGAAGGCGCGGGTGAGGTCGGCGTCGGAGGCGAGGTGCGCGACGTTGGCGAAAAGGTTCGCCATCCGCAGCGGGTTGGCGTCGCCGTAGGGCGTGAACGGGTTCTGGATGTTGTTCGAGGCGATCGCCGTCGCAACGCCGCGCGCGGCCAGCCGGGTCAGCGGGGCAACGCCTCGCGGGGCGAGCCGGTCGGCCTCGCGGCCGGTCAGGAAGAGGTCGGTCGAGGGCAGGGCGACGACGCCGATGCCGGCCTCCGCGAGGCGGCGGGCGAAGTCGTCGACCGTCTCGGGAGCCATCGCGGAGAGCTTCGTCGCATGGCCGATGACGATGCGGCCCTGCCAGCCGCGCGCCTCCGTCTCCGCGATCAGCGTCGGCAGGTCCGACGCGGCGGGGTCGAGGTCGAAGTCGATGTGGAAGTCCGCGTCGACGTCGAAGCGCTGTGCCAGGTCGAGGATGCGCCGGATGTGCCCGGCTGGGTCCGGGTCACGATAGGGGCAGCCGCCGATCAGGTCGGCGCCGTGCCGCAGCGCGTGAACCAGCAGCGCCTCGGTCTCCGGCTCCTGCGTCAACCCCTCCTGCGCGAAGGCGCAGATCTGGATGTCGACCGCCCAGGCGTAGTCGCGCTTAAGCCGCATCACCGCGTCGAAGCCGCGGGTGCCGGCGCGCGGGTCGAGCTCGACGAAGGTCCGCATCAGGGTCGTGCCGTGCAGCACGGCCATCTCGACCACGCGGGCCGCGCGGGCGTAGACGTCCTCTTCCGACGCCTCTGCCTTGGCGCGGGCGGTCTCGGCGACAGCGGAGGCGAGGCTCGGGGCGCCCATGTCGCAGCGGTCGAGGATCAGCGCCTTGTCGAGGTGGATGTGCGCCTCGACGCAGCCGGAGAAGGCGAGGCAGCCGCCCGCGAGGCGGCGCGGCTGTCCCTCGATCCGACGTTCGATGGCGGCGATCCGCCCCTCGGCAAGGGCGATGTCCCATGCGCCGTCGCGTTCGGCGAGCCGCACGTCGGACAGGACGAAGCCGGTCATGCGGCGGCCCCCGACGTCATCTCGGACGGCGAGGCCGGCGACGTATCGCGGCCTTCGCGCCTCAAGGCTTCAGCACCTCCCCGTCCTTCGCCACGAGCCGCCCGTTCTTCCAGACGCGCCGCCCGCGCGGCACGGCGACCACCGCCTCGGGGACGTCCGCAGCGTCGAGCGTCACGAAGTCCGCCGGCGCCCCGACCTCGATCCCGTAGGGGGTCAGCCCCAGCGCCCTCGCCCCGGCGGAGGTCACGGTGTCGAAGGCGAGCTGCAGCTCGCGATCCTCCTTGAAGCCCGATCGGTAGCCGATGGTCATCGCCCGCCCCAGCATGTCGCCGTCGCCGTAAGGGGACCAGCTGTCGCGGATGTTGTCGTTGCCGCCGAAGACGGTGACGCCCGCCTCGGTCAGCGACTTGACGGGCGGGAACGGGTGGGAACCCGGCGCCGTCGTCATGATCGCGACTTCCGCTGCGGCGAGCCGCTCGGCCAGCCGCGCCGAGCGCGGCGGCGTCAATGTCGCCGAGCGCGTAGGCGTGGCTGACCGCGACACGGCCGCCCATGCCGGTGGCGACGGTGCGCGCCGCGATCTCCTCGATCTCGAACGCGCCGAGCGTGCCGTGGTCGTGCAGGTGGATGTCGATGCCCTTGCCGTGCTTCTCGGCCAGATCGAAGATGACGTTCAGCTGGCCCGAGACGTCACGGTCGAACGACGCGGGGTCGAGGCCGCCGACCAGGTCGCAGCCCATCGCCAGCGCCTCGTCCATCAGCTCGGCGGTGCCGGGGCTGGCGAGGATGCCGCTCTGCGGGAACGCGACGAGCTGGATGTCGACGAGACCGCGATATTCCTCGCGGACGGCCAGGATCGTCTCGACGTGGGAGAGGCCGACATCGGCCGAGACGAAGACGTGGCTGCGGATCGTGGTCGAGCCGTGGCCGAGGCAGAGCTCGAGCTGATCACGCGCGCGGAGCGTCCATCGGCGCGGCCTGTCGGAAGTTCTCGGCCTGGAACGCCACACGCTCGCGCACGTCGAACCCTGCGGTGCAGGGCTTGTGCGGGATCCAGTCGTCGCCCCAGAAGCTGGTGTCGAGATGGATGTGCCCCTCGACGAAGCCGGGCACGACGAGCTGCCCGCCGAGATCCTCGCCGCCACCGCCCGCGTCCTCGATCACGGCGAAGCGACCGTCCTCGACCGATCAGGCGGACCAGCCGCCCATCGGCGAGGCGCGCATTGTCGAACGCCGTCAAGCCGGCCCTCCGCCCATCTGCAGGCTGTTCCAGAAAGTGTCCGGCACCGGCAGCAGGCCGCTCGAGGCCGCCGCGCTCGATCATCAGCTCGGTCTCGCGCTGCGCGGCGTCGAGCACCGCGTCCTCGTCGACCGTCAGCACCTTGCGGTCGCGCATCAGGACGCGGCCGTCGCAGATCACCGTGTGCACGTCGTTGCCGTTGGCGAAGTTCACGACGTGGCTGACATGCATGTTCGCCGGGTAGAGGTGCGGCCGGCGCATGTCGACGAGGGCTAGGTCCGCCTTCTTGCCGACCTCGATCGAGCCGATGTCGTCCTCCATTCCCAGCGCGCGTAGCGCCGTCGATGGTGCACATCTCCAGCGCCTTGCCGGGCGGGATCCAGGACGGGTCGCGGTGGTGCCGGCGGTGGTAGTGCATGAGCTGCTGCATGTGGCGGAACATGTCGCCGGAGCGGTCCGGCGCGGTGGCGTCCGAGCCGAGGCCCACGACGACACCCGCCGCCATCAGCTCGGTCGCTGGGCAGCGGTCGAAGACCGAGGCGATGGCGCTGGGGTTGTGGGCGATCTTGGTCCCGGTCTCGGCGCAGATCGCGATCTCCTCCTCCGTCAGGCCGGTCGAGTGCGACAACAGCGCCTCCGGCCCGAGGATGCCCATCTCGTGCGCGTAGGCGACTGAGCCCTTGCGGTGCCCGTCCTGCGTGAAGACGACGCCATGCTCGCGTGCCGCGGCCGAGACCACCTGCGCCTGCCGCCGCGCCTCGTCGAGGTTGGCCTGGCCCATGCTCTCGACATGCTCGGCGCGCAGCGTCGGCGTCAGCAGCGCGATGTTGATCCGCCGGCCATGGCTGCCGTGCCAGCGCTCGATCAGGTCGACCGAGGTGGCAAGCTGCTGGTCGAACTCGACCGGATACTCCTCGGCGCTGCCGTTCCAGCGCGCATAGGTCAGCGGGTGCGGCGGCCGCGTCGTGCCGACCGCGACGTAGGAGCGGGTGCCGACCTCGACCACGCCCTCGCAATGCGCGTCGCCATAGGCCGGCTCGTCGGTGCGCATGATCGAGTCGCCGCCGCCCAGCAGCGACACGCCGGTGGTGACGCCGAACCGCGTCCGCTCCAAGCGCGGCGAGCTGCGCCTCGGCGTGCCAGAACTCGGGCGTCGAGGCGACGGTGTAGGCGATCTTGCAGGCGTCGAACCATTTCGGGCTGTCGCCCGAGGCCATCGTCTTGATCAGCCCGTGGCCCGCATGGGCGTGGACGTCGATCAGGCCGGGCAGGACGACCATGTTGCGTGCCGTCGATCGTCTCGCCGCCCGGGTGGCGCGCCTCGACCTCTGCGGTGGGGCCGATGTCGACGATGCGGTCGCCCTTGATGGCGATGGCGGCGTCGTGCAGGACGCGGCGGTCCGGGTCGACGGTGACGACGACGGCGTTCTTGACGATCAGGTCGGCCAATTCATGCTCCGATGGCTTGGGGTGACGCGGTCTCGGGCGATGCCGGGGCAAGGCCGTCGAGCGTCGGGATCAGCGAGATGAGCTCGCGGGTGTAGGGGTCGCGCGGGGCGGTGAAGAGGGTCTCGGCCGCCTCGAGCTCGACGATGCGCCCGGCCTTCATCACCGCGATCCGGTCGCACATCTGCCGCACGACGGAGAGGTCGTGGCTGATGAAGAGGATCGTCAGGCCGGTACGGTCGCGCAGGTCCTTGAGCAGGTTCAGCACCCGCGCCTGGACCGAGACGTCGAGCGCGCGAGGTCGGCTCGTCGCAGATCAGGAGCTGCGGGCGCGAGGCCAGCGCGCGGGCGATCGAGATGCGCTGCCGCTGACCGCCGGAGAAGGCATGGGGATAGCGGCGCGCGGTCTCGGGCGGCAGGCCCACCGCCTCGATCAGGGTGCCGGCCTCCGCCGCGTCGCCGGTGCGGAAGAATCCGATCGGCTCGCGGATCGCCGCGCCGACCCGCATCCGCGAGTTCAGCGAGGAATAGGGGTCCTGGAAGATCATCTGGATCGCCTGGCGCACATGTCGCGGGCGCTTTGGTGCCGAGTGGATGCCCGGCGAAGGCGATGCGGCCGGCCGCGGTCGGCACGAGGCCGGCGATGGCGCTGGCGAGGGTGGACTTGCCACTGCCCGACTCGCCGACGATGCCGAAGATCTCGCCGCGGCGGACCGAGAAGCTGACGTCCTCGACCGCGCGGAAGCCGGCGCTGCGCGAGAAGACGCCGCCGCCGTAGACGACCGAGACGTCCGCCACCGACAGCAGCTCGCCGTCGCCCTGATGGCCGATCCGTCCGGCTAGGCGGGCCTGCGCGGCGGCCTCGCGCTGGTCCTGCGCGTCGGTCACGGGGAAACGGCGGAGCTGGCGGTCGAGACGCGGCACCGCTCCGATCAGCGCGCGGGCGTAGGGCGCCCGCGGCGCGCCGAGGACCTGGCGCGACGGCCCCTGCTCGACCACCTCGCCGTGGCGCATGATCGTGACGCGGTCGGCGATCTGCGCCACGACGCCCATGTTGTGGGTGATCAGCAGCACGCCCAGCCTCCGCCGGGTCGCGAGGTCGCGGATCAGGTCGAGGATCGTCGCCTGCACCGAGACGTCGAGCGCCGTGGTCGGCTCGTCCGCCACCAGCAGGTCGGGATCGCAGGAGAGCGCGGCGGCGATCACGACGCGCTGCCGCTGCCCGCCGGAGAGCTGGTGCGGGAACTGCCTCAGCCGCCGCTCCGGCTCCGGGATCTCGACGGCGCGCAGGAGGTCGAGCGCCTTGGCCCGTGCCTCGGCCGCGCCGACCTTGAGGTGGTGGCGCATGGTCTCGGCCAGCTGGTCGCCGACGGTGAAGAGCGGGTTCAGGCTCGTCATCGGGTCCTGGAAGATCGCGCCGATGTCGCGGCCCGGTCGGATGCCCTGCCGCGAGGCCGGTTGCGGCGTCGACCTCGCGGCCCGCGACGGCGATGCGGCCCCCCGCGATCCGCCCCGGTGCGTCGAGCAGGCCCATGACGCAGTTGCCGACGGTCGACTTGCCCGCGCCGCTCTCGCCGACGAGCGCGTGGATCTCCCCCGGCTCGATGCGCGAGCGACAGGTTGCGTACCGCGACGAAGGGCGGCGGCGTCCGGCACCGGGTACTCGACGCGCAGGTCGTCGATTTGCAGCGCTGCGGTCATCCCTTGCCCTCGAGCTTGGGGTTGAAGAGGTCGCGCAGCCAGTCGCCGGTGATGTTCACCGTCAGGACCAGCACGACCAGCACCGCCGCCGGGAACACCGTGATCCACCAGATGCCGGAGAAGGCGTACTCGTTGCCGATCCGGATCAGCGTGCCGAGCGACGGGTAGTCGGGCGGCATGCCGACGCCGAGGAAGCTCAGCGTCGCCTCCGTCAGCACGGCCGCGGCGAGGTTGATGGTGGAGATCACCAGGATCGGGCCGACGACGTTCGGCAGGATGTGCTTGAAGAGCACCCGGCGAGTCGGCAGGCCCATGATGCGCACGGCGCGAACGTAGTCGCGCGACGCCTCGACCATCGTCGCGGCGCGCACGGTGCGGGCGTACTGCACCCACTCGTTGATGCCGATCGCCGCGATCAGGATGATCGGCGCCCAGAAGACGCTGTCGGCCTCGGGGATCAGCGCCCGCGCGATGCCGGCGACCAGCAGCGCCAGCAGGATCGTCGGCAGGCTGAGGAACACGTCGGCGATGCGCATCACGAGGCTGTCGACCCAGCCGCCGAGATAGCCCGAGAGCAGCCCCAGCGAGACGCCGACCGTCGCCGCCAGCAGCACCGCGCCCGCGCCGATCATCACCGAGATGCGCGTGCCGTAGAGGATCGCCGACAGCAGGTCCCGCCCCTGGTTGTCGGTGCCGAGCAGGAAGCGCGGGTCGCCGCCGTCGAGCCAGACGGGCGGCAACTCGCTGTCCATCAGGTTGAAGCTGAGGGTCGAGGTCGGGTCGACCGGCGCGATCCACGGCGCGAAGATCGCGGCGAGGATGATGGCGAGGCCGATCCCGGCCGCGACCATCACGTAGGGCGGCATTGCCCGGCGGACCCTGCGGATCGCGGTCGCCATCAGGCGTGCCTCAGCCGCGGATCGACCACCGCGTAGAGCAGGTCGACGATCGTGTTGATGACGACGAAGACCAGCGCGACCAGCAGCAGGTACGCGGTCATCACCGGGATATCGACGAAGATGATCGCCTGCATGAAGAGGAGGCCGAGGCCCGGCCACTGGAACACAGTCTCGGTCACGATCGCGAAGGCGATCAGCGAGCCGACCTGCAGCCCGGTGACGGTGATCACCGGCATCAGCGCGTTCTTGAGCGCCAGCTTGAAGTGGATGTACCGCGCCGGCAGGCCACGGGCGCGGGCGTAGCGGATGTAGTCGGTCGACAGGATGTCGATCATCTCGGACCGCACCAGCCGCATGATCAGCGTCATCGAGTAGAGCGCCAGCGTCAGACCCGGCAGGATCAGCGCCCGCCGGCCCGACGGCGTCAGGAACCCCGTCGTCCACCAGCCGAGGTCGACCGTGTCGCCGCGCCCGAACGACGGCAGCCAGCGCAGGTTAACCGCGAAGACCAGGATCAGCAGCGTGCCGGTCACGAAGGTCGGGCACCGAGATGCCGACCAGCGACGTCGCCTGCACCAGCCGCGACAGCACCCCGTTCGGCCTCAGCGCGCAGAGCACGCCCGCCGGGATGCCGATGGCGAGCGACAGGACGGTCGCTACGATTACCAGCTCCAGCGTGGCGGGCGCGCGCTCGGCGATCAGGTCGACGACCTCGCGCTGGTTGCGGAAGCTGATGCCGAGATCGGCCTGCACCACCCGGCCGACGAAGCGACCGTACTGCACCCAGATCGCGTCGTTGAGCCCGAGACGCTCGCGCAGCGCCTCACGCTCCTCGACCGAGGCATCCTCGCGCGTCATCAGCTGCACCGGGTCGCCGACGAAACGGAACATCGCGAAGGCGAGCGCCGTCACCGCCAGCATGACCAGGATGGCCTGCGTCAGACGCGAGAGGATGACCCGGGCCATGCTTACTCGTCGATCGTGGCGAACCAGAGGCGGATGTACTCGTCCGCGAATTGCGGCACGTCCACCCCGTCGCGCAGCGCCATCGCCACCGGCTGCTGGTGCAGCGGCAGGTAGTAGGCCTTGTCGTGCACGATCTGGAACGCCTCGGTCAGCATCGCCTGCCGCGCCTCCTCGTCGAGCTCGGTCGCGGCGGCGACGTTGAGCTCATCGATGCGCTCGTCGCGAGAGGCCGTTGGGGTTGTTGCCGCCCGAGGTACCGTCGCGGGTGGCCAGCAGCGCCCGCAGCACGCTGAAGCCGTCCATCGCCGGCAGCGTCGCCCAGCCCAGCATGTAGACGTCGGTTTCGCCGTTATCGACCTTGGGAAAGTACGTCGACCGGCTCTCGGTGTTGAGGTCGACGGTCAGGCCCAGACGCTCCCACATCGCCTTGATCGCGACGCAGATCTGCTCGTCGTTGATGTAGCGGTCGTTCGGGCAGTCGAGCTTGACGGTGAAGCCGTCGCCATAGCCCGCGTCGGTCAGCATCTGCTGCGCCATCTCGGGATCGTAGGCCAGCGGCTCGTCGATGCTCTCGTCGTAGCCCGGCACCGGCGGCGCGACCATGATCCCGACGGTGCGGGAATTGCCGCGCATGATCTTCTCGCGCAGCGCGTCGTGGTCGATGCCGTGCCAGAGCGCCTTGCGCACGTTCTCGTCGAGCAGCGGGTTCGGCTGGTCGGGCATCGCGTGCAGGTTATCGTTGTAGTTGAAGCCGAGGAAGATCAGCCGCAGCGCCGGCTCCTGCACGACCGAAAAGCCGTCCGCCGCTTCCAGCCGGTCGATGTCCTGCAGCGGCACCGGCGCGATCATGTCGAGCTCGCCCGACATCAGCGCCGCGACCCGTGTGGCGTCCGAGGTGATCGGCCGGAACTCGATGCCGGTCAGGTTGTGCTCGGGCTCGTCCCACCAGTCCTCGTTGACGCTCATCACCGTGCCGACGTCGGGCTGGTAGCTCTCCAGCACGAAGGGGCCGGTGCCGTTGGCGTGGGTCGAGGCGTAGGAGGTCGTGCCGGTCGAGATGTTGCCGGGCTCCAGCGCGTCGTGCTCCTCCATCCACTCGCGGTCCATGATGAAGATGCCGGAGAGGTCGTTGAGCAGCAGCGGGTAGGGTCCGTCGAGGACGAAGTCGACGGTCAGGTCGTCGACCTTCTCGACCGCGACGACGCCCGAGACGTTGCCGCGCGCCCGCGCATCGGGGTGCATCAGGCGCTCGATCGAAGCGACGACATCGTCAGCGGTGAACGGGTTGCCGTTGTGGAACGTGACGCCGTCGCGAAGCGTGAAGCGCCAGCGCGTCGGCTCGACGATCTCCCACTCGGTCGCCAGCGCCGGCTCGATCTCCAGCGACTTCGCCCGCCGCACCAGCGGCTCGTAGACGTGGTGCAGCACGCTTGAGGTGAAGCTCTCGGTGTGCGCGTAGGGGTCGAAGGTGACGATGTCGCCTTGCGACGACCATTCCAGCACCTCCGCCGTGGCGCTGCCCGCCAGCAAGGCGGCGACCGCGGCTCCGGCAAGGGTCGGGTTCATCTTCATGTATTCACTCCCTGCGTGTCTCGGCCCGCATGGCGACGCCGCCATGGCGCCCGCGGTATCGGGTTGGCTCGGCCCCGCCTGATCGGCCGGTCCGGCGCAGCGCGCGTTGCAAGCGTCGCATGGAGTCGAGGACAGCACGGCGACCCGCGTCCGGGCAATATCACGCAGCTATTATTAGTTGCCGCTCTTCTATAAGGTAGCGTGATAGTGCTGCGTCAGTGGGCAGAGGAGACGGAGCGGTGCTCACGCTGAGGCAGCTCGAAACCTTCCGCGAGGTCGTGCGGTCCCGAACGACCGTGGGTGCGGCGAAGACGCTTCGGGTCTCGCAGCCCGCGGTTTCGAACGCGATCCGGCAGATGGAGGCGCAGGTCGGCTTCGACCTCTTCGAGCGTGTGGGCAACCGCCTGGTGCCGACGCCGGACGCGGAGGAGATGTTCCGCGACAGCGAGGCGATCTTCAGCCTCTACCACGCTTTCACCCACCGGATCGAAAGCCGGCAGCAGAGCGCGGCCGGCAACCTGCGCATCGTCGCGACGCCGCCCCTGGCGAACGCCCTGATCCCCCGGGCGCTGAAGGAGTTCCTCGAGACCCGGCCCGGCGTGCGGGTCACCATCGACACGCGGCGGATCGACGGAGTCTTCGAATCCGTCGTGACGCGCATGGCCGACATCGGCTTCGCCCTCGGCCCGCCCGAACGTGACGGCCTGATCCGCGACGAGCTGGCGACCGCGCAGATGGTCTGCGCCTTTCCGCCCGGGCACCCGCTCGAGAGCAAGGTCGCGGTGTCCCCCGGCGATCTCGAAGGCTATCCGATGGTGCTCTACGAGCCATCAAGCCGACTGAACCTGCTGCTGACGCGGTCCTTCCTGACCCCGAAGCTGCGCGAGAACGCCGTGGCCGAGGTGCGCTACAGCTCGCTCGCCTGCCTGATGGCCGAGGCGGGGCTTGGCGTCACGCTGGTCGACTCCTTGACGGCGATCGCTGGAGGGCGCTATCGGCTGTCCTTCCGTCCCCTCTATCCGACGCAGCCGGTGCCGGTCTGCGTGGTCGTCCGGGGCGGAGAGCCTTCGAAACGCGTACAGACCGCGTTCCTCGCCGAGCTGCGACGTTCCGAGGCGCTTGCCGCGCTCGAGGAATTCGGAGCGGAACACCGCCGCCCGGGGGCACGCTAGCGCCGCAGGGGATTGATTCGGGAGAGATTTGCGAGACATCGCAGACCATGGAACGTCTTCGCTCCTTTCTGACGATGCCGCCCGGCGTCGCGCGCACCGTGCGCCTTGTCGTGAGCCTTGCGGTTCTGGTGACGGTCGCACTGACAGTCGGCAGCGAGGATATGGTCGAGCGCCTGATGCGCGCCGACCCTGTCTGGCTTGGCGCGGCGTTCCTGGCGCTCAACGTGCAGACGCTGCTGTGCGCCGTCAGGTGGCGGCTTACCGCCGCCCGGGTCGGACAACGGATCGGCCTCTTCAAGGCAGTGGTCGAATATTATGTGGCCCAGCTCGTCAACCAGGTCGTACCGGGAGGCGTCGTCGGAGACGTCGGACGCGCTGCCCGCACGCGCCACACGGTCGGGCTGTTCCTGGCGGGGCAGGCCGTGGCTCTGGAGCGGCTGTCGGGTCAGCTCGCGCTGGGCGTCGTCGGCCTCGTCGCGATCATCGTGACCGCGATCTTTCCAGGGGGCCTTCGGTGGCCGCCGGTCGTGGGGCTGTGCATCCTCGCCGTGATCCTCGCTGCTCCTGCTGCTGCGGGCGCTGTCACAGAACAGGTTCCTGCGGCAGCGGGTGCCGCGCTCGATTGCGAACATGGCCCGCGTGGCTTGGCAGGCGCTGGCGGCTCCCGACGTGCGGCACCGGCAGATCCTGCTGAGCGTCGGCACGGCTGGCTGCAACATCCTCGCGTTCGCCTTCTGCGCCTGGGCGACCGGCACCAACCTGTCGCTTGGCGCGGCGGCGGCGCTGGTGCCGCTGATCCTGATCGCGATGCTGATCCCGGTCGGGGTGGCCGGCTGGGGGTTCCGGGAGGGTGCGGCTGCAGCGCTGTTCCCGCTGGTCGGCGCGTCCGCCGGGGCCGGTGTCGCGGCCAGCGTCGCGTTCGGCGCGATGCTGCTCGCCGCAAGCCTGCCCGGGCGTACTGCCCCTGGTCATCGGCGGCAGTCGCGTGCCAGCCGAGGGGGCAAGGCAGCGCCCGACCGATCCCCGGATTGCCGTCGACGCGCCGCCCACGGGGCGCCTGCGCTGAGGCGGCAGACGGTCAGGCAACCGCCTCGATCAGAAATGGCCCCGGCTCCGCCACCGCGTCGCGGATGGCTTGCATGAGGTCCCGCGCATCCTCCACCCGCCGGCCGGGCACGCCCATGCCGCGGGCGAGTGCGACGAAATCCAGCGTCGGCCGGTCGAGGCCGAGCATGTCGAGAGCGTCCGGCCCGGGGTTGCTGCCCACCGCCGTCAGCTCTCCCTTCAGGATGGCGTAGCTGCGATTGGCAAGGATCACCGTCGTGACGTTCAGCCCCTCCCGCGCCTGGGTCCAGAGCGCTTGTACGGTGTACATCGCCGACCCGTCCGCCTGGAGCGCGACGACCGGCCGATCCGGACACGCGACGGCGGCGCCGGTGGCCAGCGGCGGTCCGATGCCAATCGCGCCGCCGGTGATGGCGAGCCAGGACATGGGCGGCGCCCCCGCGGTCGCGGCGAATAACTCTCGGCCGAGCGTGATGCTCTCGTCGACGACGATGACGTTGTCCGGCAGCGCGTTCGCGACCGCCGCGGCAAGCGTCGATGGATCGATCCGCGCGACCGAGGGCGGCGGTGGCAGTGTCGCGTCCGAGATCGGCTGACGTTCAGCGCCAAGCGCGTCGGCGAGCGCTGCGATCGACGCAGGACCGTCCTGCTCAAGGCTGGCGAGGACGGTCACCTCGCACTCGTTGGGCAGCAGCAGACTGGGCCGGCCGGGATAGGCGAAGAAGGCCACCGGTGGCACGGCCTCAATGAGAACAGCGCGGCGAAACCCGGCATAGCATTCCAGCGCCATGTCGATCGGATACGGCGCGCGGGCGATGCCGGCGCGGCCAGCGCCACGCTCGATCCGGCGAGAGGAGGTGGGGCTGAGCACCCGTGCCCCCGTGCGTGCGGCGATGTCTTGCAGCCGTGCCAGCGCCTCCGGCGACTGGAGGACAGAGCCGCCGACCAGGATTACTGCCGGCTCGGCGCCGTCGAGCGCGTGGGCGGCGGCGGCAACCGCGTGCTCGTCGGGAGCGGAAGGTGGCGCGAGGGACAGGGGCGGGGCGACGACGCCGCCCTCGTCCCAGCCGAGGTCCGCCGGGGCGACGAGGATCGCACCATGACCCGGGTGCGCCGTCGCCGCGGCGAATGCGGCGATCGCATCGGCGCCGAACGACGCGGCCGACGTCGCGGTGCGCAACCAATCGCAGAACGGACGCGCCGTCCCCTCGACATCCGCCGTCAGCGGCGCGTCGTAGCTGCGGTGCCGCACCGCGTGGTCTCCGACGAGGGTCAGCATCGGCGTCCGCGCCTTCCTGGCGTTGTGCAGGTTGGCACCGCCATTTGCGAGGCCGGGCGCGAGGTGCAGGAGCGACACAGCAGGCTTTCCCGCCATTCGGGCATAGCCGTCGGCAGCACCGGTGACGACACCCTCGAAGAGCCCCAGGACGCAGCGCATCAGCCGGGTTCTGTCGAGCGCGTCGACGAACTGCATCTCGCTGGTGCCGGGGTTGGCGAAACAGACCTCGACGCCCGCGCCGTGCAGACTTCGGACGACGCTTTCGGCTCCGTTCATGCGGTCAGTTCTCCCTGTGTTGCGCGCCGCATCGCCTCGAGCCGCGCGGCGAGGCGGGGCGAGATCGCTCCCGCCCCGGCCTGCGTGGCTGCGGGCGCCTCTTCGGCGTAGTGGCAGGCGACCTGGTGGCCGTCGAGGGGTCGCAGCTGAGGCCGCTCCTTGCTGCAGCGGTCGCGGGCGATCGCGCAGCGCGGATGGAAGGCGCAGCCGGGGGGAGGTGCCAGCGCGCTGGGCGCGTCGCCCTCGACCGGCACGCGAACGCGGCCGGCGGCGGGGTCCGGGCGCGGCGCGGCGTCGATCAGGCTGCGGGTGTAGGGGTGGAGCGGGCGAGCGAAGATGGCGCGCGCCGGCGCCTCCTCGACGATCCTGCCGAGATACATGACCGCGACGCGGCGCGCGATGTGGCGGACCACGGCGAGGTCGTGGCTGATGAAGATGTAGGCGATCCCGAACTGCCGCTGCAGGTCCTGCAAGAGGTTGACGATCTGCGCCTGCACCGAGACGTCGAGCGCAGACACTGGCTCGTCGCAGACGATCAGCCTCGGCCGCGTTGCCAATGCGCGCGCGACGCCGACGCGCTGCCGCTGGCCGCCGGAGAATTCGTGCGGATAGCGGCCGGCGTGGAAGTCCGAGAGGCCGCAGGTCTCGAGCAACTCGCCGATGCGGGTATCGACGTTTCGCTCGGTCGCGGCGCCGTGGAGCAGGAGCGGCTCTCGCAGCGTTTCGGCGACGGTCATGCGCGGGTTCAGAGAGCCGAACGGGTCCTGGAAGATGATCTGCATCCGCCGCCGCATTTCCCGCATGTCGCTTCGGGACAGCGCGCGGACATCCTCGCCGTCAAGGCGGATTTGGCCCGCGTCGGGCTCTATCAGGCGCAGGATCGTGCGGCCGGTCGTGGACTTGCCGCAGCCCGACTCGCCGACGATAGCCAGCGTCTCGCCCTCGCCGACGTCGAACGAGACGTCCGTGACCGCCTGGACGTGCCCGACGAGACGGCGGAGCACGCCGCGCCGGACAGGAAAGTGCTTGGTCAGTCCGCGAACCTCGAGGACGCTCATGCCGCGGCCTCGATCGGGGCGCGCCAGCAGGCGACGGCATGACCCGGCGTGACCTCCGTGAGCGGCGGATGCTGCGTGCGGCACTGGTCCGTCGCGAGTGGGCAGCGCGAGGCGAAGTGGCACCCGTCAAGGCGGACCCAAGGCGCGGGGACGGACCCCTTGATCGTCGCCAGCCGATCGGCCGCGGTATCGATCCTCGGGACCGCCGCCATCAGCCCGACGGTGTAGGGATGTTGCGGGTCGTCGAAGAGGGCGGCCGTGCTCGCACGCTCCACGACGCGGCCGGCATACATCACGACCACTTCGTCGCAGGTCTCGGCCACGACGCCCAGGTCATGGGTCACGAGCATCACAGCCGCGCCGGTCCGTTCCCGCAGGTCGGTCATCAGCTCGAGGATCTGCGCCTGGATCGTGACGTCGAGCGCCGTTGTCGGCTCGTCGGCGATCAGCAGGTCGGGGTCGTTGGCCAGCGCCAGGGCGATCATCACCCGCTGCCGCTGCCCGCCCGAGAGCTGGTGCGGATAGTCGTCGGCGCGCGAGCGCGGCGACGGCAGGCGCACGAGGTCGAGGAGTTCGACGGCCCGCTCGCGCGCCGCGCGACCGGTCAGGCCGGAATGGACGGCGAGGCTCTCGGCGATCTGCGCGCCGCAGGTGTAGACCGGGTTGAGAGAGGTCATCGGCTCCTGAAAGATCATCCCGATCCGCCCGCCACGCAGCTTGCGCATCTCGCGCTCCGGCAGGGCCAGCAGGTCGCGGCCATCGAGCCTGATCTGACCTCCGGCATAGACGCCCGGCGGCTGCGGGACGAGGCGCATGATGGCGAGCGAGGTGACGCTCTTGCCGCATCCGCTCTCGCCGACGACGCCCAGCATCCGGCCACGCGCGATCTCGAAGCTGACGCCCGAGACGGCGCGCTGCGGCTGGCCGCCGACGTGGAACTCGACGCGCAGGTCCTCGACCGAGAGGAGGGGCGCGTCAGGCGCGGTCATAGGCGAAGGGCGAGGCCTCATCGTGGCGGCGGTGCGCGAAGTCGAGCTCGGTGAACTTCCCCTCCGCCCGGCGCTGCGCCGCCTCCAGCCGTTCGAGAGCGTCAGCGAGGTCGAAGGCGGGCACGGTCCCGTCGACGACGACCTGTCGGCCGTCGACGAAGACGTCACGCACCGCGCGTTCGGCGGCGACGTAGATCAGCGAGCGGAGCGGGTCGCGCACCGGCTTCATCGCCGGATGGGAGATATCGGCCAGCACGAGGTCGGCCTTGGCGCCGGGGGCGAGCCGCCCGATGTCGTCCCGACCCAGCACCGCGGCACCGCCGACCGTCGCGGCGTCGAAGATGTGATGCGTGCGGACGTCATAAGCGTCGCCCGAGATCACGCGGCTGAGGTAAAGCGCGATCCGAAGCTCCTCGAGCATGTTGTGCGGGTAGGTGTCGGTGCCGATGCCCACGGGGACGCCGCCGCGGATGTAGCGGCCGACCGTGTTCATAGTGATCCCGCGCCGCTGGAAGACGTTGGGGCAATGCGCGACGGCGACGCCGCTCTCCTTCAGAAGCGCAAAATCCTCGGCCTGCGGCCAATGCACGTATGGATGGTCGTTGAGGAAGATCCCGTGCCCGACGATGCCGCCCGGCTGCAGCACGCCGAGGTCGGACAGCCATTCGATCGGGGTGCGGCCGTGGCGACGGGTGATCTCGTGGAACTCCACCACCGACTGCGCGGCGTGGATCTGGAACGGCATGCCGCGCTCGCGCGATGCGTCCCAGCTGTCGCGGATCAGGTCGGCAGTGCAGGTGTCGATCTGGCTGGGTGCGATCATGCCGGAGAGACGGCCCGAGGGATGCGTGACCGCCGCGTCGACGAGCGACAGTGCGTCGTCCATTGCACTGCGGCCCCCGTCCTCGGCAAACTCGTACTCGACGACGTGGCCGTTCTTGGTGAACCAGTGGCCCGAGCGGTACATAGGCGCGACGACGCCGCGCAGGCCCGAGGCCGCGAAGGTGTCGAGCCAACCGTCCCATGCCACGGACAGGTCGACGAGCGTGGTCACGCCCGAGAGGAGCAGCTCCGAGTAGCTGACCTCGACACATGCCTGACGCCCCTCGTCGTCCGCGCGGAAGAGCGGCATGAACTCGTAGAGCGAGCTCATGTAGAGCTTAGGGCTGCCAAGTTCGTCGAGAAAGCCCTTGTTCATCGCCTCTGACGTCGGGTGGGAGTGGATGTTGACCATCCCCGGCATCACCAGCCGCTCGCGGCCGTCGATCACGGTGTCGGCCTCGCCGTCCCAGGTGCCGCCGACCTGCACGATGCGGTCGTCTGTGAACGCGACGTCGCCGTCGGTCATATAGACATGGCGGCCCCGGTCGGCGTCCCAGCCGACGATCCAGGCGGCATTGCGGATGACGGTGGTGGTCATGGTGTCTCCCGGAAGTGGGCCGGGGGCGCGCCCCGGCCCGGACGTGTCACTCGCGGAACTTGAGGTCGAGGCCTTTGTAGAGGCCGCAGCCGTAGATGTTGTGCGGCACCACGGTCTCGAGCGCCGTCGACTGCGCGATCGTCATCGGCTCGTGGTAGAGCGGCAGCCAAACCGCGGCCTCGTGGACCTTCTCCAGCACCTGCCCGTAGCTGGCGGCGCGGGTCTGGTCGTCCGTCGCGGTCATGCCGGCCTGCAGGAGCTGGTCGGTCTCGGCGTCGTCCCAGTTCATGCGGTTCGGCGTTGGCATGTTCTCGGACCGGAAGTAGAGGTTGAGCGCGTCGCCGGACGACACGTAGGGAAAGCTCATCCCGAACATGTCGAACTCCTGCGTCGCGAGGCGCCCCCAGGCGACGGTCGCGTCGAACGCCTGGATCTCCATCGCGACGCCGATCTCGCGGAGGTACGCCTGCACCGCCTCGGAGATCTTCGACCAGGTCGAGCCGGCGAAGACGTAGGCGGTGGGCGCCAGGCGGACGCCGTCCTTGGTGCGGATGCCGTCGTCGCCGCGTTCCCAGCCCGCTTCATCCAGGATGCGGTTCGCCTCCTCGGGGTCGTAGCGCAGCAGCTGGTCGTCGAGTTCGCTGTTCCAGTCGAGCGCGCCCTGGCTGACATAGCTGTAGGCGGGCTCGACCTCGCCGAAGAACAGGTCCTCCGACATCGCCTCCTGATCGACGGCGAGGTTGATCGCACGGCGCACCACCGGGTCGCTCACCGTCTCCTTGTCGATCTTGAAGCCCATGAAGTAGGTCCAGAACGCAAGGTCGGACTGCACCACCTCGACGTTCGGCGCTGCCCGCAGCTGCTCCAGCGCGATGTAGGGCACGTACTGCGTGATCTCGCTCTGATCCGTCAGCACGGCGACGGTGCGGGTGTTCTCCTCCGGCACGATCTGCCAGGTGATCGTCTGGATGCTGGCAGGTCCCTGGTTCTCGTAGAATGGCGGGCCCCAGGTGTAGGCGTCGTGCCGCTCGATGATCATCTTGTCGCGCGGCGTCCACTCGACCCAGCAGTACGGGCCGGTGCCGTTGAAGCCGGTGACGCCGAAGTTCTCGCCCAGCTCCTCGACGTTCGCCTGGTCGATGATCGTGCCGAAGCTCTGGGTGAGCTGGTAGAGCAGCTCGCTGAACGGCGCGTTCAGCCGATACTCGACGGTGTGGTCGTCGATCGCCACCACCTCGGACACGTCGCCCGCGCGCCACGAGACCGGTGAGTTCGTCTCGGGGTCGATCCAGCGGTTCATCGAATAGACCACGTCGGCCGCAGTCATCGGCTTGCCGTCGCAGAACTGCACGTCCTGCGGAGGTTGAAGGTGTAGACGGTGCCGTCGTCGCTGACCTCCCAGCTCTCGGCGAGGCAGGGCGAGATCGTCTGCATGTCGGGCTCGAGCGCGACCAGCGTGTCTCCCAGCATGAACAGGACCTCGGACGCGCCGCGGGCCGTGGTCTTGTGCGGGTCGTAGTTGTTGCTGTCGACCTCGCGGACGATGGTGATCTCCTGCGCCAGCGCCGGACCGGCGAGGAGCGAGGCGGCCGTGAGGGCCAGTGCCGTGGTTCGTCTCATCTCTCTTTCGCTTCCTTCCCTGTTGGTGGTTCAGGACCGCAGGCGGGGGTCCAGGACGTCGCGCAGCGCATCGCCGAGGATGTTCGCGGCGAGCACGATGATGAAGATCATCAGCGAGGGGATGACCGCGATGTGCGGCGCAAAGAGCAGGAAGTCCCGCCCCTGCGCCGCCATCATGCCGAGCTCGGCGGCGGGCGGCTGCGCGCCGAGACCGAGAAACGAAAGCGCCGCGCCGATCAGGATGATCTGGCCGAACCGCAGCGACAGGAAGATCATGATCGACGAGATCGCGTTCCGCACGAGGTAGCGGCGGAAGAGGGCGAAATCGGAGAGGCCGACGGCGCGGCCGGCCTCGATGAACTCCTGCTCCATCACACCCACGGCGATGGACCGCGCGATCCGGGCACAGTCCGGGATCGTGGCGATGGAGAGCGCGACGATCACCGGGAACGCGCCCGGACCGAAGACGGCGACGAGGGCCAGGCCAAGGAGGATGGCGGGAAAGCTCAGCATCATGTCGACGAGGCGCATCACGTAGGGGTCGATGCCCCGGTAGAACGCCGAGAGCAGGCCAAGCAGCGAGCCGGCGAGACCGCCGAGACCGATGCTGACGAGTCCGATGACCAGCGTCAGGCGTGTGCCGAAGAGGATGCGGCTGAGGATGTCGCGCCCCTGCCCGTCGGTGCCGAGCGGATACGTCCAGTCGCCGCGCTCGGCCCAGAACGGCGGCGTCATCACCGACCGAGAGGCGGAGTAGGGATCGTGCGGTGCGAGGACCGGCGCGAAGAGGGCGCCGAAGGCGATGACCGCCAGCACCACCAGCGCCAGCGCCGCCGCCCGGTCGCGCGCGAGCTGCCGCCACCAGGCGACACGTTTGGGCGGTGAACCGTCGAACGCCTCGGCGACTGTCATTTCTTGGCCACCCGCGGGTCGAGCATGGCGTAGAGGATGTCGACGATCAGGTTCACTAGGATGAAGGCGAGGGCGAGCACCAGGATCGTCCCCTGCGCCAGCGGAAAGTCGCTCGACAGGATCGACCCGACCGCGAGACGCCCGATGCCGGGCCAGGAGAAGATCGTCTCCGTCACCACCGCGCCGCCGAGAAGGTATCCCGCCTGCAGGCCGACCAGCGTCACGACCGGGATCAGCGCGTTCCGCAGCCCGTGCCGCAGGATCACGCGCCGCTCGCTGAGGCCCTTCGCGCGTGCCGTGCGCACGTGGTCGAGCCGCAGCACCTCGAGCACCGAGGAGCGCGTCATCCGCGCCACCGGGCCGATGAAGATCAGGCCGAGAGAAAGCGCCGGCAGAGCGATGTGGCGCAACCCCTCGACGCTCCAGAGCGGGCCGCCGCGGCCGAGGAACGGCAGCAGCCGCCACTGCACGCCGAGATAGTGGATGACGATCAGGCCGATGAAGAAGATCGGCAGCGACACGCCCGCGACCGAGATCGCCATGATCACGCGGTCGATCCAGGTGCCTCGGTAGACGGCGGAGACGGTGCCCATCGCGATGCCGAGCGGGATCGACCAGACGAGGCAGGCGAACATCAGCTCCGCCGTCGGCCCGATCGCCGCGCCGAGTTCGCTCACCACCGTCTTGTTGGAGATCAGCGAGCGACCGAGATCACCCTGCAGAACGCGGCCCAAATAGTGCCAGAACTGCACCAGGACCGGCTCGTCGAGGCCCATGTCGGCGCGGATGCGCTCCACCACGTCGGGCGGCGCCATCGGGCCGGCCAGCACGATCGCGGGGTCGCCCGGCACGAGGATCAGCAGCATGAAGCCGAGGAGCAGCACGCCGAAGAGGACCGGGATCGAGGAGAGCAGGCGGTTCGCGATCTGCTCGATCATGCCGCCTCTCGCCGGTGCACGATCTTGCCGCCGAGAATCGTGAGGTCGCAGCGCGTCTGCAGGATCTCGTCCTCGGCGACCTCGAAGAGGTCGCGGTCGAGCACCGCGGCGTCGCCGAGTTGGCCCGGGAGAAGTCGTCCCTTGATCTCCTCCTCGCCCGCCCCGTAGGCCGCCTCGTAGGTGTAGGCGTGCAACGCCTCTTCCATGCTCAGCCGGTGCTCTGGGCCGAGGAGCGTGCCGCGCTCGGTCCTGCGGGTGACCATCGTGTAGATGTTCGCGAACGGATCGATCTCGACCACCGGACAATCGGTCGAGGCCGAGGGGTGCAGCCCGCGCTCGATCCAAGTCCGCATCGGGTGCGACGCCGTCACGCGCTCCTCCTCCGCCAAGGTGAGGTAAAGGTCGCCGAAATAGTAGAGGAAGGCGGGTTGCGGCGCCGGGATGACGTGGCCAGCTACCATCCGCTCCATCTGGTCGGGCCGCAGCCAGCCGCAATGCTCGATCCGGTGGCGCCGGCCTGGGTCCGGCATGTCGGCCTGCGCCGCCTCGTAGGCGTTCAGCACCTGCTCGATCGCGGCGTCGCCGATGGCGTGGATCGCCATGCGATAGCCGTTGCGATGCAGGTCGAGCACCATGTCGTTGAGCTCGTTCTCGCGCAGGGAAAGCAGCCCGACATCGTCCTCGCCACCGCCCAGATACGGCTTGGTCATCGCCGCGGTGCGACCGCCCGCGCTGCCGTCGGTGAAGATCTTGACCGGCCCGATGCGGAACCATTCGTCGCCGACGCCGCTGACGAGGCCCGCCGCCAACGCCTCCGGCACGACGGTCCGCGTCTTGTCGCCGATCAGGCAAGCAAGCACCCGAACGGGCAGCCGTCTCTGCCGTCGCGCCGTCTGGTAGGCGCGCATCTCGATCCAGCCGGCCGACATCCCGACGGCGGCGTCCATGCACGACGTGATGCCGTAGGTGAGGAGGTCACGGCCGGCGCGTTCGATCGCGTCGACGTAGCTTTCGACCGTCGCCTTCGGCAGCACGGCGATGAGCGGCTCCCGCGCTGTCTCTGCAAGCAGGCCGGTCAGCCTGCCGTCCCGCTTCTCGATCAGTCCGCCCTGCGGCGACGGGGTCGTCTCGTCGATGCCTGCGAGCGCCAAGGCGCGCGAGTTCGCGACGGCGAGGTGCCCGTCCGTGCGAACGATGTAGACGGGATGATCCGGTGCCGCCGCGTCCAACTCGTCACGCGTCGGATGACGCCCGACGTCGAGGCGGAAATGGTCGTAGCCCCGTCCGCGCACCCACTCGCCCTTCGGCGTCTTGGACGCCCGGCTGCTCACTGCGCGAAGAAGCGCATCGAGGGTCGGTGCGCTCCGGGCCCGCAGGTCCACTTCGGCCATCGCGACGCCGTAAGGGAGCAGGTGCATGTGCGCGTCGTTGAGCCCCGGGATGACGAGCCTGCCGCCCAGGTCCACCACCTCGGTCTCCGTCCCGACGAGGCCGCCGATTTCTTCGGCGGTGCCCGTGGCCAGGACGCGGCCGCTCCAGAACGCGATCGCGTCCGCCGCCGCGAGGCCCTGTCCGCACCAGACCTTTCCACCCGTGAGGACAAGATCCGCTGCGACCGGATGTGACGTCACGAAGATACCTGCATCATCGGCGCTCCGGCCTCTTCAACTGCTGCGGGATGAGCGTCCCCCCGGCGATAGGGATCGATGCTCGCGGGGGTGTCAATGGCGCGGGGCGGCGACCGTGGCGGATGCGCCGCGGTCGGTCTTCGCCTGCACGTCGTTTCGGCAACGCTACGTCGCGCACCTTGGATACGGAACGCGCGCGCATCAGCCGATTGTCTCTATCGCGAACCAAAAGAGGGAGCGGAGTGATGCGGCCCCATCGCGCCACGCGGGGGCTGCCAACCTCGACCGACGATCTGTTCGTGCTCCTAAGAATGCGGCTCGAGCCCATGCGCACCCCGGTCGATCTCGAAGAGCCGCGTCGTGACGCGGAGCGCGATGAGCATCCGGGCCCTGACGTCGTTGACGCAGCGGTCGATGAAGCGCCGATGTAAATGATCGTCGGATCGCCAGTGCGTGACCATGTCACGTGGGCGTGTCTCGCGAACGCGCAGCAGCCCTTCCCTGACTAGCGCGATTGCGCCGGAGGCACGCTGGCGGCGGCGAGTGTCGCAGCTTCGGCTTGGAACGTCTCATGCAGGCTGTTGAATCGACTGGGTATGAACGAGGGGTCCCGTCGCACTTGCGCGTCGCGACGCCATCGTCTGCAGGAATCAGCAGAAATGGCGCGCGATCCGAAGGTCCCAGGACTGATCGCGGACCAGCTCCTCGCCGTCCCAGGCGCGCAGTCGTGCGACGACGTGGAACGTCAGGTCATCCGCGGTCAGCGTCGTCTCGGTGACGGTCTTCACGTGCCACCCGTCGCGACGCATCTCGTGGGTCCATGTCGCCTCCCCCGACGCGGAGGTCGGGTCGTCCGGCAGGACGGAATAGCGTTCCCGCCCTTCGGCGGAGTGGTGAAGGCCGTGCGGGATGATCGACGCAGCGCCTTCGTGGTTAAACACGTCCACCGTGACGCGGCCGGTGTCGCGGTCCTCTGTCACCCGCCACTCTGCCGTCGGTGGAACATCGAAGGTCACGTCGAGCGGTGCCGCCGCGCGGGGTGGCGCGAAATCCTCGACCGGGAGGCCGTCGTCCGCGCGCACGGGCAGCATCAGGCCGGACCCAGACGGCAGCACCGTCAGCGTCACCTGCTCTGGGGCGGGCCAGCAGATCGGGAAGTAGTTCGTGGAGATCGAGAGCCGGATCCGGTGACCGGCGCGGAAGGTCTGCGCGACGTGCTTGAAAGGAACCTCGACGGCGTACTCGCGGCCTGGCTCCAGCGGTTCCGGCCGTTCGTGACCGTTTCGGTGGGTCAGGTTCAGCGGTCCATAGCTGACTCGTGTCGCCGCTCCGTCGGGCGCGAGGTCGACGAGACGCGCAACGACCTGTGCCACCGGCCGGTCGGCCTGGAACGCAAGCTTCAGCCTCGCGTCGCCGGCAATCTCGATGTCGCGTTCAAGCGGCTCCGTTTCGAATACGAGGCTGCCCGCATCGTCGCGCCTCTGGTCTCCGGGCTGGTCGCCCGCATTGTCGTAGGAACACCACTTGCCGCCCTCTACGCCGACCCAAAGCGGAGACTTGACTGCGACTGGAGCCGTCGCGCCACCGTCGACGGACAGCGTGCCGTCCGAGCCCAGGGCGAGCCGCGTCGGGGTCACGTTCGTCGAAGGCCATGACGGCTCGGTGACCCACCGCCCTTCCCGCCGCGCATATTGGCTGCGTGGCGTGGCATGGTCCTGCATGAACAGCCTCAGCGGCGGCTCGTCCATGATGCCGGTGTCGTGGTCCTTGAGCCAGTGGTCCCACCAGCGGGTTTCCTCCCCCAGCCAGTCGATGGCGGGGCCGGGCGCGCCGAGGTGCGGGTATTTGTGCGCCCAAGGACCGACGAGGCCCTTGACCGGGCTCTCGAGCTTCTCGACGAGACGGAACACGGCGCTGCAGTAACCGTCGGCCCATCCGCTCACGGCATAGACCGGGACCTCGACGTCGGCGTAGTTCTCGCAGATCGAGCCGTGCTTCCAGAAGTCGTCTCGGGCCTGGTGGCGCAGCCATTTCTCGAGCCAGAGGCCGGATCCGTCCAGCCGTTCCTCCCACATCGCGCGCCAGCGGTCGCCGACATGCTTGGGGTCGGGCGGCAGGGTGTTGATGCCGAACATCACCGACGCCCAGGACAGCTGATCGCAAAGCAGCGTGCCGCCCATATAGTGGATGTCATCGGCGTAGCGGTCGTCGGTCGAGCAGATGGTGACGACGGCCTTCAGCGCCGGTGGGCGCAGAGCCGCGATCTGCAGCCCGTTGAAGCCGCCCCACGAGATCCCGACGATGCCGACGCCGCCGTCGCACCAGGGCTGTCCGGCGAGCCAGGCGATGATGTCGCAGCCATCCTGCAACTCGACTGGGGTGTACTCGTCCTCCATGACCCCCTCGGATTCGCCCGTGCCGCGAATGTCGACGCGCACGTAGGCGTAGCCGTGGCCGGCCAGCCACGGCGCGCGGGCATGGTCGCGCTCCAGCGTCTTGTCGTTCTTTCGGTACGGGATGTATTCGAGGATCGCCGGCACCGGCTGGGCCTCGGCGTCCTCCGGCATCCAGATGCGCGCGGCGAGGCGGGTGCCGTCGGGCATGGGGATCTCAACGTGTTCGATTTCCCGCACGGTGCGGGGCAGGTCGGTTTCGATCTTCATCGGGAACTTGCCTCGTCAGGTCACGGCGGAGGCGCTTATCGCCCCGGAGGACGGGGAAGTCCACCGCGCCTGCCGGCGCTCACTCCATGATGTCGGTGAACTCGTAGTTCAGCTTCTTCATCACCTGCTCGTAGTTCCAGAGCAGCTTGGACTGCTTGTTGGCGCCCATCCAGATCGAGGCCACGGCATAGCTGTAGGCATCCTGCTCGGGCAGTTCGGCGAGTTGCATGCCGCGCTTGACGTAGGACGTGATCCGCGTGCCCTCGACCTGCTCGGCCGCGACTTCGACCTCGGCGCGCGACGGCGCGCGGGCCACCTTCGCGTCGGCGAAGAAGACGCGGTAGAAGAACTCGGCCGCCACTTTCTGAGGGCCTTCGCGGTGCGGCATATCGGGCCGCCGGCCGAGGCCTAGATCTATGGTCACCTGCTGGTGGCTGACGCCGTCGACCATCTCGAAGAGATCGCAGTGCGACTGCGCGATGCGGGTGTTGATCTCCAGGAGCCAGATCTTGTTCTGCACCTCGTCCCAGTAATACTCGACGTTGAAGCCTGCGTTGTCGTAGCCGATGTGGCTCATGATCGTGCGGGTGATCTCGTCCATCTTGTCCTGCACGCGCGGCGGCAGGGTCGACGGATAGAGGTAGTAGAAGAAGCTCAGAACCTGCGGGTAGCGGATCGAGTCGACGGTTCCGTAGGGGACAACCTCGCCCTCGTAGACATAGCCCTCGACCGTGCATTGCCGGCCGCCGATCACCTGCTCGGCCATGCAGTAGTGCCCCTCGACCGCCCTGATCTCGTCCGGCAGGTCCGCCTGGGAGAGGACGTGATCGAACGGCTCGCCGATCGTCCTGATTTCCGCACGCAGCTTCTCGATCGCGAAGTCGAAGTCCTCCGGGCTGTCGATCCGGAAGCCGAGCCGCGAGCCGGACGACTTGATCGGCTTGACGAAGAACGGAAAGCGCAGGTCGGCCTCACCCACCTTCGACAGCGCGTTGTCGTCGAACGGGTCGAAGGCGGTGAACTTCGGGATGTGCTCAGGGATCGCCTCGCGCATGACGCTGCGCGACCAGTACTTATGCTCGCACTTGAGCAGGCTTTCGAGCGAGGTGTTCCTGGTACCGTACTTCGTGCAGAGCAGCGGCAGCATCGTCGAGACGGGGAAGTCGATGTAGCCCACGATCGCGTCGATCGTGCCGTCGAAGGCGTCGAGCGTCGCCTCCGCCTCCGCCAGCATCGCGGGAATGTCGAACTCCTGCGTCTCGGAGACCTGCGCGGGCGTCAGGAGCGGGTGGAACGTCACGTCCTCGACCCCGCGCAGGCGCTTGAGCCGCTCGGCGTTCAGGTCGTTAAGACCCACCACGAATACGTTCTTTGTCATCTTTCCGCCCCCCTGCGGCGCGCGTGCTCGGACGGCACGCTTTCTCTGTTTGGCTCGCGTCTGTGTAGAGCGAACGCTTCAGTGGCTGACGAGTTCGGCCTTCGTGGGATAGCTGCGGCCCTTGAGCCTCTCTGTCGTCCCCTCGATGTCGTCGACGAGCAGCAGGAGGAAGTCGCCCGCCTTGGCCTCGCCGATGGCTCGGTCGATGGCATCGTGCTCGCTCATGATCGTCTCGACGTGGCACGACGTCCCGGCGCTCTCGGCGCCCTGGTGGATCAGCCCGGCGGTCTCACCCTTCGCGCGGCCGCGCGCGTCGGTCTCGTAGATGTAGAGCGTGTCGCACATCGTCGCGAGTTGCGCCCCCAGCGCGGCGAGATCCTCGTCGCGGCGGTTTCCGGGCGCCGTCGCGACGCCGATCTTGCGCTGCGTCGCCAGCCCGTAGACCAGAGGTTCAAGCGCCTTCATCGCCGGCACGTTGTGGCCGTAGTCGATCAGGCACTTCACGCCGTCCGCTTCGAAGTAGTTGGTGCGGCCCGGCATCTGCGCCGGCGTCGGGTGGAACGTCAGCAGCCCGGCGCGCACGTCGTCGATCTCCAGCCCATGCGCGATGGCGACCGCCGAGGCCGCCATGGCATTCTGAACGTTGAAGGGCGCGTGTCCCTCGAACGCGATGGGGACATCGTTCACCTCGCAGATCTCGACCGTGAGCTTGCCGCGAAGCAGGACGATGCGCCCGTTCTTGACGGTCACGACCCGGCCCATCTCGCTGAGGTGCTTGGCGAGGTTCGGGTTTTCGGGGTCCATCGTGAAGTAGATGATCTCGCCCCGTGCCCAGTAGGTGCCCTGGTCCATCACCAGCGGGTCGTCGGCATTGAGCACGCAGAAACCGCCCTCGCTTTTCACCGCGTCGACCACGACAGTCTTGCAGCGCGCGAGGTCCTCGAGCGTATGGATGTCGCGCTCGCCCAGATGGTCGGACGCGATGTTGAGCAGGACGCCAACGTCGCACTCGTCGAAGCCGAGACCGCGGCGCATGATGCCGCCGCGTGCGACCTCCAGCACGGCGTGTTCGACGGTGGGCTCCCTCAGCACCGCCTGTGCGGCGGCGGGGCCGGAATAGTCCCCGCGAAGGATCACGTGGTTGTCGATCTCCACCGTGCCGGTGCATCCCATCCCGACCGAATGGCCGGCCTGACGCAGGATGTGCGTCGTAAGCCGCGTCGTCGTCGTCTTGCCGTTGGTGCCGGTAATCGCGGTGATCGGAATCCGACCGTTGTCGGTGGGATCGGGGAACAGCATATCGACGACATGTTGCCCGACGGGCCGGGGCGTGCCGTGCGTCGGCGCCATGTGCATGCGGAAGCCGGGCCCGGCATTGACCTCGACCACGCCCGCCGATTGCTGCTCCAGCGGCACCGACAGCGTCTCTGCCAGAAGGTCGATTCCGATCACGTCGAGGCCGACGAGGCGTCCGATCCGCTCCATCGCGAAGCGTACGTCCGGGTGGACCTCGTCGGTCAGGTCGGTCGCGGTCCCACCGGTGGAGATGTTCGCGGTCGACTTCAGGAACGCGATCTCGCCCTCCGGCAGCACGGTGTCGAGTGAGTAGCCCGCCTGCTCGAGCATGCGCTCGGTCTGCACGTCGACATGGATCTGCGTGAGCAGGTTCTCGTGTCCGACGCCGCGGCGAGGATCGGAGTTCTCGATGTCGATGAGTTGCTGAATCGTCTTTTGGCCGTTACCGGTCACGTGAGCCGGGCGGCGACGGGCGGCGGCCACGAGCTTGCCGCCGATGACCAGCATGCGGTGATCCTCGCCCTTGATGTAGCTCTCGACGATGACCGCCCCGGAGGCGTCGCGAACGCGGGCAAGCGCCACCTCGTAGCCCGATTTCAGGTCCTCGTCCGTCCCGATGTCCGTCGTGACGCCCCTGCCGTGGTTGCCGGAGAGCGGCTTTGTCACCACCGGCCAGCCGATCCATCCCGCGGCCGCCTGCGCTTCCTCGAACGAGTAGCAGACCTGACCTTTCGGCACCGGAACGCCCGCATCGTCGAGGATCTGCTTGGTCCATTCCTTGTCGTCGGCGATCGAATGCCCGATGATCCCCGACGCGTCGGTCACGGTGGCCTGGAACTTGCGCTGCTTCACGCCATGGCCGAGCTGCGTGTAGCTCGTGCCGGCCGTCAGGTTGTACGATGGTATCCCACGCTGCGTCGCCGCCTTGACGATCGAGCCGGTGGAGGGGCCGAGCGCATTGGCGTCGCGCACCTCTTTGAGATGGTCGATGATCGGTGAGAGGTCGACCTCCTCGCGGTCGTAGAGCCTTCGCACGATCTCGACGGCCGCCTCGCCCGCAGCGATTCCCGTTGCTTCGTCGCGGTAGCGGTAGACGACGTTGTAGATGCCGGGTTCGTAGCTGTCGACGGTCTTGCCGTAGCCGACCGAGAAGCCGACAATGTTCTGCAGCTCGATCGCCACGTGCTCGACCATGTGGCCGGCGTAGGTGCCGTGCCTGACCCGCTGCAGAAAGCCGCCCGGTTCGCCGACAGAGCATCGGTGCTCGTAGATCCCCGGGATCAGGTCCTCTAGCTTCTCGGTTATGCCCGCGACCTTGTCGCTCGGTCGGTCCTCGAGTTCCTCGATGTCGAGCCGCATGTAGATCGCTTGGTAGCGGCTGTAGTAATTCGGCCCGCGAAGCGCGCGGTGTTCAAGTATATGCAATCCTATGCTCCAGGCTTTTGGCCCTGAGCTCTTCCGGTCCCAGGACCCGCCGGTCCGTCAAGCTGTATCCGTAGCCGTCGACCAGTGCGTGCATTATGACGTTTTGGACGCTTACCGCCTCTCCGTCGGCGAGATCGAATACATTCGAACCGGTTATCCTGGAACTGTCAACGAGGATGACGTGGCCGGGCCCGAAGGCCCGAATGACATCGCCGTCGAAGAGTACAGCTGCGTCCTCGCCCAGTCCGACGCCGAGATATTCAGGGTTGGTCGATCCTACTTCCATCAACCGCGAGAAGCGCCCCCGCTCGAGGAAGTGGGTGTCGATGATGACATTCTCGACCAGGCCGAAGCCCGCACTCATCTTGACTGCGCCTTTGCGCAGGGCGTCGTCGGCCGGGCCTCCATAGACCATGGTTCGCGACTGGCAGGCGGCGCCGGCGCTCGTTCCGGCGATGACGGCACCTTCGACGTGACGCTCACGGATGGCGTGCAGGGCGGGCGAGCCGCCGAAGATGTTGGTCAACCGCATCTGGTCGCCGCCGGTGATGAAGATCACGTCGGACTGTCGGATCATCTCCAGGAAGTCGTCCGACGCGGCGTCGCGGCGGTCTCGGATGCGGATGTCGAGGACATCCGACGCCCCGATCTTGCGGAATGCCTTGTTGTATGCGGAGAAGACGTCCTGCGGGATCGAACTCGCCGTCGTGATCACGCCCACGACGGGGTCCGATACGCCGGAGAGAGAGAGGACCTGGCGTAGGATGCCGGCCTCGGACGTCTTGTCCTCCGCGCCGCCGATGGCGACGAGCGGACCTTTTGGACTGACCTTGACTTGCATGTTCATCACCTGGCCTCCGCCCCTTATACGACCTCAGATCCTGGGGCCAAGCTATCATCAAGCGGTTAACCTTGCGGGGAAAGTCGCAGCGAATTGACCCACGGTGCCGAGTTGACACACGAAACGCCGAGCAGTTGGGCGGGAATGGACGTCAACGGTGCAGAAAACCTACGGATCAGAACACGCGTGCCGGAACGGGTTCAATGTCTCCTTTTGCGCTTCTCGGGTCGGTCAGCCCCCAGGGCACATTGCGCCGGTGTCTACACAGGCGCGGGTGAGTTCGCCGAAGACCCGCTGCGAGCCGGGTGCGGGTTCCCGGCCCGCTCCGGGATGCCAGCCCCAGCCGACGAGGCCATCCTCAGTGTTGTGCTCGTGCAGTTCGGCCAGCGTCCGGTCACCGTTTCGTGCTGGGTCTTTGATCTGGGCGCAGATCTCGGCCGCCGAACGCCCGATCCATCCTGTCTAGATCGGCGCGAGGCGCCGGGGCTCGTGTCCCGGAATGGACCCATCCCCCGGCGCATATTCGGGGTTCTCGGGACCGTGGCAGGTGCTGCAGCGCATGCCGGGCGCCCCGAAGTCGGCGTCGCCGCGGACGACAGGCGGCTGATGGGGCTGCATGTCGTCGCCTTGCATCGGCACTTCGCCGACCGGATGGCATTTCAGGCAGCGCGGATGCTCGAAGACCAGCATCATCTCTTCGAAGTAGGCGACGAAGGGCGCGTGCGCGAGGAACGGAAAGCAGAACTCCGCCTCGTAGACTGTCTCTGCTGCGCGGATGCCGGCCGCAGCGTCGCCCGCCGCCTGCACCTCGCGACCGTCGCCTTCCGCGGCCGCGACGCAGTCCCCGAAGATTTCGGCGGACGAGCGGGTTTCGGCCTCGCCTTCGTCCCATACGACGGAAAGGGCCTCGCGACCCTTCAGCGCCGCCGCGGTTGAGGTGTAGTTCGCGACGCCTTGCGGGATTTCGCGCACCGCCTCCACGCCAGGAACTTCCAGCTCCGCGGTGTCGTCGTAGCTGGCGACCTTCGCGCCGAACTTGGGCGGATGCCGCACCACGACGGTCTGCATTCCGTCACGATAGGTTCGAGCGTGAAGGCTACCGTGCCAGTCGACTTCGCCCGGCTGTCGAGTTTGGACACGCCGGTGCCAATCAGGACGAACTGCGAGGGAGCCTTCAGCGCTGGTTGCTCGGGCGCGGCCTAGTGCGCTGCAGCGTTCGCGAGACAGCCGAAACCCGAGCGCCGCCCGGTCCCCTCGTGTGAAACGACGCCCTTCGAGACGGCGATTTCGTCGGCCGGAACATCCCACGCCTCAGCGGCGGCAGCGACCAGCATCGTCCGCGCCCCGGCGCCGGCCTTGCGCATCTGGGTGTACGAGTTCGCCATGGCCGTGGAGCCGCCAGTTCCCTCCAGCCCGAAGAAGAGATTGGCGTAGAGCTCGTCCTTGGGGTGCGACCTCGGCACGCATCTGCCCCCAATCGGCGTCGAGTTCCTCGGCAACGAGAGTCGCCAGGCTCGTATAGGTGCCTTGGCCGAACTCGATATGCTTGATCAGGACGGTGACGCTGTCGTCCCGTGCAATGCGGACAGTTGCGTTCGGAGCGAAGGCACCCTGCATCGCCTCGTCGGCCGACAATGCTGCGGCCGCTCCGGACTGCGCACGTGCAGGCAGCGGCAGTGCGACACCGATGACGAGGCCGGCGGAACCGGCAAGGAATTGGCGCTGCCTCGCCGACGGAGGGGAGCGCCCCTTCGGACCGGCGAGCGTGCAAGAGACCCGGAGAAACGGGCGCTCGCACTGGGACTTCGGACCACAGGCAGCACTGGCGCACCAAGCGCTTCGAGTGCTGCAGGACCGCGAGTGAGGTTGGATCCTATCCCCGACATCTTGATGCATCGATCCAGCGGGATTCTTGTCCGAACGTGACGACCAAAGACGCATACTGATCGTCGAGGACGAACTCTTGGTAGGCATGGCCCTTTCCATGCTCGTCGAAGGATGAGGGTACATCCCGGATGGGCCGTACCCGACCGCTGAACAAGCCGTTCAGGCCGTCACTCAAGCTGTGCCCGACATCGGGTTGCTGGACATCAACCTCGGTGGAGGCCGGACCAGCCTGCCGATCGCCGAGAAGTTGCGGTCGCTCGGATCACCCTTCGTGCTCCTAACGGGCTACAGTGCCTCTCCGGTCGGTGAAGCCGCAGCACACCTGCACAAGCCAGTGAGCGAGAGCGATCGAGGTTTGCCCGATCGCCGATTGGCCCGGCTAGCGCAAGAATTCCAGTCGCCTGCTCCGTCTGCCCACCGTTTTCCTGTTGCGTTCCGACCGGATCGCCCATTCGCGGAATTTCAATGACGTCGATCGCATCGTCCTCGGCGGCGTCTCACTGTCCTACAGGTTGGAAAGCTTGGTCTTCCTCCGGTACGCATTCATCTATAAGTTGTAGAGCGGGATTCGGAGGAGATTGAGATCGATAAGGCCAATTCATTGCGCGCCTTCGTCTCGCTGAACGCAGAGATGGACGCGCTCATAAGGGCGTACGATTGGAGAGCCACGCCGCTTGGTCCGCGCGAGGGTTGGTCCGAGACGCTGCGGACCGCCGTCGACATGGTCCTGTGGTCGCCTCGCGGCGCAATCCTGCTTTGGGGGCCCGACCTCGTGCAGGTCTACAATGATGCCTACCGCGACATCTTGGGTCACAAGCATCCCCGAGGGCTTGGACAACCCAGCAGGGAATGCTGGCCTGAGGTCTGGGAAGAGGTCTCCCCTATTTTCGAGCGCGTCTTCGCCGGAGAGATCGTCACACTAGAAGAGCATCATCTTCTGCTGGAGCGCGAGGGCGGCATCGAGGATGCCTGGTTCGATCTGATCTACACGCCCGTCACGTCGCCCGACGGCACCGTCGTCGGGATCCTAGTCAGCGTCGAGGAACGGACCGAAGCGATCCGTCAGGCCGCCGAACTAAGGGAAAGCGAACTGCGCCTCAAGGTCGCCATGGCAGCGAGCCGCGCCGGCGTATTCGAGCATCAGACTTCGGGCAGCGACGGTTGCTATCTGTCTGCCCGGTGGCTGGAGATCCTCGGCTTCGAAGAGCCGCCCGACATCGGGGGCGATTTCCGGCTCTGGATGGCGTCCCGAGTCCACAGCGAAGACCGCGGCTCCTGGGCCGCGTCGCGCGCGGCGCTCGAGGCTGGCGAGACCGAGCGGCACGAGATCGAGATGCGCGTGCGGCATGCCGAGGGCCACTGGGTCTGGGTCCGGGAGTACGCCCAGGCGCAAGAGCGCGACGAGGAGGGCCACGCGATACGCGTCACCGGCGTCATCGTCGACATATCCAAGAGAAAGCAGGCAGAGCGCGACGTGAGGCGGCTTGCGCTGCATGATCCTCTGACCGGGCTTGCCAACCGTCACCGCATGGTCAGCTACCTCGATCACGAGATCGAGGCGGCGCGGGGGACGAGCGGCATGATCGGCCTCGTGCTCGCCGACATCGACGGGTTCAAGAAGATCAACAGCGCCATGGGCCACAGCGCTGGCGACGAGGTCCTGCGTACGGTTGCGTTCCGCCTGACGAAGGAGGTGTGCGGAGCCGGCATCGCCGCGCGGATCGGTGGGGACGAGTTCGGCATCGTCTTTCGAGTCACCAAGTCCCGCGATGAATGTCGCGAGAGCGTGCGCCAGGTCTGCGAGAAGGTCGTCGCGCCGTTCCATGTGGAGGGCAGCACCGTCGAGGTGTCCGCCAGCTTCGGCGTGGCGATGTTCCCCGACGACGGTGACAATGCCGAGGAGATGATGCGGCATGCCGACCTCGCGCTACGCGAAGGCAAGAGAACGCCTCAGAACATTCGGTACTTCGAGCGGCGCATGGCGGAAACGTCCCATCATCGCGCCCGCGTCGAGACCGCGCTCCGCCGCGCCATCGAGAGGGAGGATTTCCTGCTGCACTACCAGCCGCAGGTCTGCCTCGGAAATGGGGAGATACATACCGTCGAGGCGCTGGTGCGCTGGTACGACAGCAATCAGGGACTGATCCTGCCGGGGGAGTTCATCTCGATCGCCGAGACGAGCGGCGCGATCCGCCCGCTCGGTGCCTGGGTCCTGAAGTCTGCCGCGAGGCAGCAGGCGGCGTGGAAGGCCGCCGGTATCGATGTCCGCGTGGCCGTCAACATCTCCCCTGCCGAAGCCGGGAGTGGCGAGTTCATGCGCGCCCTCGATGAAGCCCTCGCCATGCCGGGAGTTCTCGCCGGACGGCTTGGAGTTCGAGATCACCGAGGGACTGTTGATGGACCCGGACAGCGGCCCGGCGAAGACCTTCCTCGATGCCTGCACCGACCGAGGCATCAGTCTGGCGATCGACGACTTCGGGAAGGGCTATTCCGCGCTGAGCTACCTTGAGAAGCTGCCGATCGACAAGATCAAGATCGACCACGCCTTCGTCGCCAAGATGGACATGGCGAAGGGCGGCACCCTGGTCGAGGCCATCGTCGAGATCGCTCGCCGCCTCGGCAAGACCGTCGTGGCTGAGGGCATCGAACGGCAGGAGCAGGCGCAGCGGCTTTCGAAGCTCGAATGCGACGCGGGCCAGGGTCGTTACTTCGCGCCGCCGCTCGCTGCCGATGCGCTGGTCGACTATTTCCGTCGCACCATGAAGCGGGACGGCACCGCCGGCACGGCGAGCTAGCCACCGTCGGGGGGCGGAACCGACGCTCTCGAGCAGCTCCGCTTTCGGAAGCCCCGGCGCACGGGACTGCGCGCTTGCCGCCTGCGTCGCAATTCGGCTTAGATCGACGTCATGTCCGAAGCGGTGAGCCCCCATATCGTCTGTGCGATGGCGACCGAGCGTCGAGGACATCGCACGCGAGCTTGCCGTCCCTCGCGACCTGAGATCAGCATTGGCCGGCGGCATTCGTGTCTACAGGTGGGTGGCAGTAGAAACGACCGAGGGCTCCAATCTTGGCCGCGCTTGTGCGCGGCGTCCGCCGATCTTCCTCGTGTCGGACGATCTGATCTAGGAATGCGCGCTTCCAAAGCCCACGCGTCTTGCGTCGCTTGCGCCGACGGCCTGTCCGTGCCCTGGAAAGCGTGAGCGCATCCTCCGCCGCCAGAAGGCTCGGTGTCGCGCTCTTGCGTCCCGCTGCCCTCATCGTGGCTCTCGCAGGCTGTGAGACGCGTGCGCTCACGACGACGGAGCGTTCGTTCGGCACATCGGTGGTGGGCGACGCCGTTCGGCTCGACGAGGTCAGCGTCGTCCGAGGCGCAGCTGCCGCGCTCGTGCCCACGCTGGTCCCGGTCCGGCCGCGAGACTCCTGCCGCGAGCGGATCCGCCGCCCCCGCAGCGAGCCGGCGAAGGGCATGTTCAGCGCCTTCGTCATTGGCAACAGCATCTTCTTCGCGCGCGCTGCGTGGGAGCGCGACTTCCTGGCCGACTATCCGGAGGCGATCGACTTGGCCGAAGCGATGAGGCTGGCGCACGAACTCACACACGTCTGGCAGTGGCAGCACCGTCGCGAGGTCGGCTACTCGCCCCTCTTCGCCGCGTTCGAGCACGTCGAGCTCGAGGACCCCTATCTCGTCGAGCTCGACCCCGCGCGCAGTTTTGTCGACTACGGCTGGGAGCAGCAGGGTGTCATCGTGGAGGAGTTCGTGTGCTGCCGCAGCCTCGACCCCGGCGCGCCAAGGACGGAAGAGCTGCATCGGCTGGTGAGCGAGGTGTTTCCGGGAGCGCGGCATGCGCCACGCGTGAAGCCGAGCGCCGTCGATGTGCCTTGGCACGGCACGCAGCGGGAGGGCGTGTGTCGATAGACCCACTACTGGCGAGCCGGCCTCGGGGCGGCTATCCCGGTTGCATGCGTATCGGGCCCCTCCTGCTGATCGGCGCGTTGGCGACCTTCCCGCCGTCCACGGGGGCGCAGGAAGCGCCGGCGCCAGGCGCAGCGATCGCAACCGAGAATGTCGTTGCCGACGAAGTGATCGCGAACAGGTTGCGGGCGATCCTCGCCGGGCTCGACCGCGACGGCGTCACGGTGAACGTCGAGGCGGGCGTCGTCACGCTCACGGGCGAAGTCGCCGAGCCAGCGGCCGGGGCCGAGCTGGAGGACATCGCCGGCCGCCTCGAAGGGGTGGTCGCCGTCCGCAGCGAATTGTCGGAGGCGGGAGACCTCGCCGAGCAGCTCGACCCGGCGGTCGCAAGGTTCCGCGACAGGGTTCAGCAGGTGCTTGAGCGTCTGCCGCTGTTTCTCGTCTCGCTCGCGATGTTCGCTGCCGCCGTCGGGCTCGGGATCCTAACCTCGCGCGCTGGCATCTGGGGTCGGCTCGCGCCGAACGCATTCATCGCCGGCATCTATCGCCAGGTCATCCGCATCGGGTTCGGCCTCGCCGGCATCGTCATCGCGCTCGATATCCTCGGGGCCACGGCGCTCCTCGGGACCATCCTCGGGGCGGCCGGGATCATCGGGCTCGCCGTCGGCTTCGCAGTGCGCGATACGGTGGAGAACTTCGTCGCCTCGGTCATGCTCAGCCTGAGGCAGCCATTCCAGCCCAACGACCTCGTCGAGATCGAGGGCGATTCAGGCCGCGTCATCCGCCTGACCTCTCGGGCGACGATCCTGCTTTCGCTCGACGGCAATCATATCCGCATCCCCAACTCGGTCGTCTTCAAGAGTCGCATCATCAACTACACCCGCAACCCGGCGCGCCGCTTCGTCTTCGACCTCGGCATCGATCCCGACGCCGACGTCGAGGGCGCGCGGAAGCTGGCGCAGGACACGCTTCGCGGGATGCCGTTCGTCCTCGCCGACCCCGAGGCGTTGGTCTGGATCGAGAACATCACCGAGTTGGGGGTGATCCTGCGCGTGACGGGGTGGCTCGACCAGGACGTAACGGGGTTCGTCTCGGGGCGCGGCGACGCGATCCGCCTGGTCAAGGCGGCGATCGAGGCAGCGGGCGTCGCGATCCCCGACACGACGTACCGCATCCGTCTGGAGGATGCCGGGAGCACTTCACGGAGCGGAAAAGCCGCGAGCGCGGAGGCGGCGCCACGCCGCTCGCCAGAGCCAGCCGCGCAGCCGGTCCACGAGTTGGAAGAGAACGCGGTCATCCCGCTGGTCGTTGCCGAGCGCGGCGCCGCGGGCGATCTCCTGCGTCGCGACGCGCCGCAGGAGTGAGCGATGCCGTCGGTTTCGCGACAATCGACGCCGGCTGTGGGTCGGAGGCGGCTGATTGGTTGGCTTCCACGGGAGACGAACGCGCCGCAGCGTTGACACAGTGCGGCGATGCGCGCGAACGAGGGGCTTCGGGCTGATCCTGCCGCAACGTCCGCTCGAGGGTTCGAGAAGGATGCGCAGCGGACGGTCGTCCGGCACGGCAGCGGGCTTTTGTCCGTCAGAAGGGAGAGACTCGGCATGTTGGAACGGATCCTTCTGGCGGCGGTGCTGCTGCTGGCGATCTCGACAGGCACGATTGCGCAGGAGACGCCTGCGCCTGCGCCCGTCGTGCGACCGGTCAAGGTCGCCACCGTTTCGGCCGAAGACCCGCCGATCCGTCGCCGCTTCTTCGGTCAGGTCCGCGCACGGCAGACCACGGATCTGGCGTTTCAGGTCGGTGGGCAGGTCTTTCGTCTGCCCGTCGTCGAAGGCGAACCGGTGGCCGAGGGAGACCTAGTCGCGCAGCTCGACCTCGAGCCGTTCGAGCTCGATGTCCGGCAAGCCGAGGTCCAGTTGGGCCAAGCCCGGCGCGACCGCGAACGGCTCGAGAGCCTTGGGCCCGACACCGTATCGGAGGTCAACATCGAGGACGCGCGCGATGCCGAGAGGCTGGCGGAGATCAATCTTCGCGAAACGCAGGACCGGCTCGACGACGCGACGCTGAGGGCGCCCTTCGACGGCCTGGTCGTAAGGCGGGAGGTCGCGAACTTCACCACCGTTGCCGCGGGATCGCCGGTGGTGCGGCTCCACGACATGTCGGAGTTGCGCGTGGACATCGAGGTGCCGGAGGTCCTGTTCCGGCGCGCACGGAGCGAGACGGACATCCGGTTCTCGGCCACGTTTCCCGGCAGCGAGGAGACGCATCCCCTGATCCTGCGCGAGTTCGAGGCCGAGACGACGGACGTTGGCCAGACCTACACGATCACGCTCGCCTTCGAGGAGATGCCGGGTCCCGGGCTCTTGCCGGGTGCCTCGGCGACCGTGGTGGCTGAGGCGCGCGATGAGGACCCCGGCGTCATGTTCGTGCCAGACACTGCCTTGGTCTACGGTCCGGACCGGCAGCCGTCCGTGATGGTTTTCGAATCCGGGGAAGACGGTGCAGGGACCGTCACGCGACAATCGGTCGAGATCGAAGTCGCGGCGGATGGGCGGGTTCGCGTCGTCTCGGGCCTCGAGTCCGGAACCGAGATCGTGGTGGCTGGTGCGGCGCAGCTTCGCGACGGTCAAGCCGTGCGGCGCTACGCCACCATGGAGGACTAGGAAGATGCGGATCGCACGCGGGTCCATCGACCGGCCGCTGTTGACCTGGATCCTGATGATCTTCCTGCTGCTGGGCGGCGTCTGGGGCTTTCTGGTGATTGGACGGCTCGAGGATCCGGCCTTCACCATCAAGCAGGCGGTCGTCGTCACGCCCTACCCCGGCGCGTCGGCCGAGCAGGTCGCGCGGGAGGTGTCGGAGCCGCTGGAATCCGCCGTGCAGGAGATGGCGGAGATCGACTACGTCACCTCCTCCAACCGTCCGGGCATCTCCCGCGTCGACGTGTTCGTGCAGGACACCTTCGACGGTGACCAGTTGCCGCAGATCTGGGACGAGCTGCGCAACCGCATCGGCGATGCGGCGCGCGGTCTGCCCGAAGGGGTCGGCGTTCCGCTGGTCAACGATACGTTCGGCGACGTCTACGGCATCTTCTACGCCGTTACGATGCCGGGCTTCACGGATGCCGAGACCCACGACATCGCCGAATTCCTGCGGCGCGAACTGCTCGCGGTCGAGGGCGTGGCCGACGTCGAGGTGGCAGGCCTTCCCGAGGAATCCATCTTCGTCGAGCCCAACATGGCGATCCTGAGCAATCTGGGTCTCTCTCCGCAGGCGATCGTGCAGGCGATCTCGGAGTCGAACGACGTCGTGCCGGCGGGCGAGGTCAGTCGCGATGGGCAGAACATCCGCGTCGAGGCGCCCCAGGGATCCGACACGGTGGCGGAGATTGCCGGCCTGACGATCGGCGTGGCAGGCGAGGTGATCGAGCTCAGCGACGTAGCTCAGGTTTACCGCGCCCGGGCCGAGAACCCCGACCAGGTCATCCGGTTCGACGGGGTCGAGGCCTTCACGCTCGCCATCGCCGGCATCTCCGATCTCAACATCGTCGATATCGGCCATCGGGTCGAGGACCGCCTCTCCGCTCTCGAGGGCGAGATACCCGTGGGCGTCGACCTGCACCCGATCTACCAGCAGCACATCGTCGTCGAGGAGGCGTCGAACGACTTCCTCGTCAATCTCGCGATGTCGGTGACGATCGTCGTCGTCGTCCTCGCCTTGTTCATGGGCTGGCGCGCCGCAGTCGTCGTCGGCTCGACCCTCCTGCTGACGGTGGTCGGCACGATCTTCTTCATGGCGATCTTTGGCATCGAGATGGAGCGGATATCGCTCGGCGCCCTGATCATTGCGATGGGCATGCTCGTGGACAACGCCATCGTCATCGCCGAGGGGATGCAGATCCAGATGCGCGGCGGCCGCACCTCGCGCGAGGCCGCCGACGATGTCTCCGCGCGGACCCAGACCCCGCTCCTCGGGGCGACGGTGATCGGGATCATGGCGTTCGCCGGCATCGGTCTCAGCCCCGACGTCACGGGAGAATTCCTGTTCTCGCTCTTCGCGGTCATCGGGATTTCGCTCCTGCTGTCCTGGGTCCTCGCGATCACGGCGACGCCGCTGCTCGCGCACTATGTGTTTCGTCGCGGCAAGGCAGACGGTGCCGACCAGTACGGCGGTCCGGTTTTCCGGGCCTACGCCGCCACGCTGCGCTGGGCGCTCAAGGCGCGATGGTTGGTGCTGGCGGCGCTCGTCGGCGTGACCGCGCTCTGCTACATCGGCTTTGGTCGGGTGGAGCAGCAGTTCTTTCCCGATAGCAACACCCCGATCTTCTACGTGCACTACCGGATGCCGCAGGGCACCGACATCGAGGAGACCGCCGCCGAGATGGCCCGCGTCGAAGCGTGGCTAGCCGAACGCGAGGAAGTCGTTTCGGTCGCCACCTTCGTCGGCGGCGGGGCGAGCCGCTTCATGCTGACCTACGCCCCGGAGGAGAGCCTGCCCACCTACGGCCACCTCATCATCCGCACGGCGACGCTCGACCCCATCCCGGAACTGCAGCGCGATCTGGAGCGCTTCGGGCGGTCCGAACTGATTGCGGGCGAGTTCCGGACCGAGCGCCTGGCCTTCGGTCCGGGCGGCGGAGCGCCGATCGCGGTCCGGTTCTCAGGCAGCAATTCCGACGTCCTGCGATCGCTTGCCGCGGAGGCCCAGGCACGTCTCAGGGCGGAGTCGGACCGACTCCAGGACCTGCGGACGAACTGGCGCGAGCGCGAGCTGGTGCTGCAGCCGGTCTACGCCCCGGAGCGTGCCCAGACCGCGGGCATCGCGCGGCAGGACGTCGCCACGGCGCTCCAGACCGCTACCGGGGGATCGCAGGCCGGCACCTATCGGGAGGACGACCGCCTCATCCCGATCGTCGTTCGAACGCGCGGCGCGGAGGACGAGGGGAGCGAGCACCTGATCGACCAGATCGTCTATTCCCAGCCCGCGCAGCGGTTCATCCCGCTCGAGGAGGTGATCGACGGGTTCGACTACAAGGTGAGCGACACCCTGCTTCGCCGTCGCGACCGGCTGCCGACGATCACGGTCGAAGCCGGGGTGGTGGACGGCGCCAACACCACTGACGTGTTCAACGAGGTTCGCGCCACGATCGACGAGATGCCGCTGCCGCCGGGCTACGCAATGGAATGGGGCGGGGAGTACGAGGACTCGAGCGGTGCGCAGGCGAGCCTAGCCCGGCAGCTTCCGATCAGCCTGCTGATCATGGTCCTGATCTCGATCCTGCTCTTCAACCGCCTGCGCCAGCCGCTGATCATCTGGCTGTTGGTGCCGATGTCGGTCAACGGCGTGGCGATCGGGCTGCTCGCCACCGGGCTGCCGTTCTCGTTCACGGCGCTCTTGGGGCTGCTTAGCCTGTCGGGAATGCTGATCAAGAACGGCATCGTACTGGTGGAGGAAATCGACCTGACCCGCGCTGCCGATGTCCCCTTCACGCGCGCGATAGTGGAGGCATCGACATCGCGCCTCAGGCCGGTCGTCCTCGCCGCCGCGACAACTATCCTCGGGATGATACCGCTTCTCGGCGACGCGTTCTTTGCCTCGATGGCGGTCACGATCATGGGCGGGCTCGCCTTCGCCACGATCCTGACGCTGATCGCCGCGCCACTTCTCTACTACATCTTCTTCCCAGGCGCGCGGGCCGGGGACGCAGCGCCGGCCCAGGCGTCCGCGCGGCCTGCCTGAGCCGGTCGGCCTGTCCGCTCCGCGCGGCACCGCACACGGGCGATCGGTGGCCTCCCCGCGTCAGCCTGTCGCGCCGCTAAGCGGCTATCTGCGGCACCGCTGCTTGCCGGGCGCACCTGCCGAGGTAAGTTCAAAAGGATCAACAGGGTGGTACGGCAATGACTTCTTCTCTTCTCACGCGGCGGCAGGCACTCGCGATCGGAGCGGCGGGCGCGAGCCTGCCAGCGCTCGGCATCCGCCCGGCGCTGGCGCAGACGCCGGTGTCGCTGCAGCTTTCCTGGCTGCACTCGGTCCAGTTCGCCGGCAGCTACATCGCGCAGGAGCGGGGGTACTGGGCCGACCAGGGTCTGGAGGTGTCGCTCAGCCCCGGTGGTCCCAACGCCCCGGTCGAGCCGCCGGTCGTGGCAGGCCAGGCGCTCGTCGGCATCTCGGCGGCCGACTACACCGCCGCCGCGGTGGAACAGGGGGCGCCGTTCAAGATCATCATGGTCGCGATGCAGAAGAATCCATTCACCATCGCCTCGCTGCCGGGCAACCCGGTGAACGTGCCCGCCGATCTCGCCGGCAAGCGGATCGGCATGGCGTTGGCGAACACGCCTGTGCTCGAGGCGCTCTGCACGCTGAACGATGTCGACATCACCCAGGTCGAGATCGTGCCGACGCAGTATTCCGCGGCGCCTCTGATCGGCGGCGAGGTGGACTGCCTGCTCTGCTGGCTCACCGACCTGCCTGTCGCGATGATCATGCAGGGGATCGAGCCGGTGACCATGCTGATGGCCGACTACGGCTATGCGGTTCATTCGCAGACCTACATCGCGACGGAGGACAGCCTCGCCAATCGCCGCGACGACCTCGTCGGGCTGCTGCGCGGCGAAGTCATGGGCTGGAATGACTATCAGGAGAACACTGACGCCGCCGCCGAGCTGACGGTTGAGAAGTATCCCGATGCCGGACTCGATCTTGAGACGCAAAAGCTTCAGGCGGAGCGTCAGGTGCCGCTGATGTTCTCGGACCTGACCGAGGCCAACGGTTTCGGCTGGTGGACGGACGATGCCGTGGCAGCGAACATCGAGACCCTGGCGCTCCTCGGTCGCGAGGTGACGCCCGAGCTGTGGGACCGATCGATCCTCGAAGAGGTTCATGGCGCCTGAGGTGCCCTCCACGGCCCCGCCGAAGGTCCGGGCAGAGGGGCTCAGCAAGACGTTTCTCGCGGCCGGGGGGCCTGTGGAGGCGGTCCGGCCGCTGACGCTGACCTTCGCTGCCGGTGAGACCACGGCTCTGGTCGGCCCTTCGGGATGCGGCAAGTCCACCATCCTGCGCCTCGTCGCAGGGCTGGAGGCGCCGAGCGCGGGCTCCGTGACCATCGACGGCGACACGCCGTTCGAGGTGCGTCGCCGCGCCGGGCTGGCCGTCGGGTTTCAGGATCCCTCGCTGCTTCCCTGGCGCACTGTGCGCGGCAACATCTCTCTCGCGCTGAGGCTGGCACGGCAGCCGGCCGATGCCGCTGCCGTGGACCGCCTGATCGCACTCGTCGGTCTCCGCGGCTTTGCCGACAGCCGGCCCGGTGCCCTGTCCGGCGGTATGCGCCAGCGCGCGGCGATCGCGCGGTGCCTGGTAACGCGGCCGGGCCTTCTGCTGCTCGACGAGCCGTTCGGGGCGGTGGACGAACTGACGCGCCAGCGCCTCGCGCAGGACCTGCCGCGCCTGTGGGAGGCCCGGGGCACCACCACGCTCTTCGTCACGCACTCGGTCAGCGAGGCCGTCTTGATCGCCGACCGTGTGCTGGTCTTCTCGCCTCGGCCGGCCGATCTGGTCGAGGACATCACCGTCGACATGGAGCGGCCCCGCCACGCCTCCGTCACCACGACAGAGGCGTTTCGGGACCTGGTCGACCGGGTCTCCGCCGCCTTGTCGGCGGGTGTCGCCGCGTCCGAAGAGCCTCTCGCCGCGGAATGAGCGGCGCGGCACGAAGATGACGGCAGCGGACACGATTGCGATACCCACGCACAGGCGCGGGACAGGTGGCTGGTCGACCGCACTCGGCGTCGTAGCCACGGTCGGCGCTTGGGAGTTGTCGTCGCGGGCCTTGGAAGGGACGTACCTGCTCGCAGGTCCTTCCGACGTCGTGCTCCACGCCGCCACGCATGCAGGCCTGCTGTGGCGCGCGCTTCGCGTGACCTTGGCCGAAGCCGCGGCCGGTTTCGTCATCGGCAACCTCGCCGCGATCCTGCTGGCACTCGTCGCCATCCTCGTGCCGCGGCTGGAGCGGACGATCGCCGCGATCGCTCTCCTCGTCTTCTGCCTGCCGCTCGTCGCGACCGGCCCGATCCTCCGGGTGCTCTTTGGCCCCGGCGCCGGACCGCAGGTCACGCTTGCGGCGCTGGCGGTCTACTACACCACCTTCGTTCCATTGCTCGTCGGCCTGCGCGCCGCCCCGTCGACATGGTTCGACGTCGTGCGCAGCTATGGCCGGGGCCGGATGACCGAGGTCGTCCAGGTCCGTGCCATCGCGGCGCTGCCCTACTTCGTCGCTGGGCTGCAGATCGCCGCGCCCGCCGCAATTCTCGGCGCGATGGTCGGCGAGTTCACCGGGGCGGAGCGGGGGCTGGGGGTCCTGACGATCCAGGCGATGCGCGCGCTCGACGTCGACGCGACGTGGACGGTGGCGGCGTTCGCAGCGGCGAGTTCGGTCGTGGCCTACGCCGCCGTCGGCTGGATCGGGCGGCGTCTCTCGGTCGGGCCGCCTCCGGTGATCCTCGCGCCGCCGGTCGCGCCGGGCGGCGCGGTCGGGCCGCTTCGGTTCCTGGCCGGCCCTCTCCATCTTGCCGGGATCGCGGCAGTCGTCCTGCTGCTCTGGTGGGGAGCCATGGCCGCCTTCGACCTCAATGCCTTCTTCGCCAAGCGGCCCTCCGACGTTTGGTCGTTCCTCGTGACGGCGCCGGGCGCCGGCGAAAACCGGGCGGCGCTGTTCTCGGCGGTCTCGCAGACGCTGGCCGTCACGGTGCCGGGCTACCTTGCTGGCCTGCTCCTCGGCGCGGGAACGGCGGCCGCGATCGTCCTCGTCCCGGCGGCCGCCGCGGTGGCCATGCCCATGGCGGTGACCTTGCGCTCCGTCCCGATCGTGACCACGGCGCCGCTGGTGATCCTGCTGCTTGGACGTGGCGCCGTCGGCACGATCAGCCTCGTCGCGATCATGATCTTCTTTCCGACCTTCGTCGCCTGCCTGCACGGCTTGCGGCAGGCGCCCGGCCAGGTGGTCGACGTCTTCGACAGCTACGCCGTCGGCCGGGTGCGCCGGCTGCTGCTGGCGCAGGTGCCGGCGATGCTGCCCGCCTTCTTCGCCGCCGCGCGGATGGCGGTACCGGCCGCGGTGCTGGCGGCGACGGTGGTGGAGTGGCTCGCCACCGGCACCGGCGTCGGCAGCCTGATGGCGCTGTCGGCGTCCCTGTCGAACTACGGGATGCTCTGGAGTGCGATCGTCGTCGTCTCGCTCGTGGCGTGCCTGCTTTACGCCGCCGTTGCCCGGGTCGAGCGGCTGGTGCTCGGCATCTACGCCTCGGAGCAGCTCTCGTGACGCCCGCCGTCTTCGCGATCCCGGGCGACATCCGGACCCTGACTGGCGGCTATATCTATGAGCGCCGCCTGCTCCACGGCCTTCGCGCTCGTGGCCATGACGTGCGGCACCTGCAGCTGCCGCCTGGATTCCCCGACCCGACGCCGGAGGAGATGGCGGAATCCCTGTGTCTTCTGGCTGGCGTGGACGACGGCCGGCCGATCATCCTCGACGGGTTCCTCTCCGGCACGCTTGAGACGGAGGGGCTCGTCGCTCTCGGTGTCCCGCTCATGGCCGTCGTTCACCACCCGCTGGCCTTCGAGTCGGGGCTTTCGCCGGAGCGCGCGGCCTTCCTGCGGCGGCGAGAGGCCGAAAATCTCGCCATCATCGATCACGTCCTCGTGCCGAGCCCGCTCACCGCCTCGGTGCTGACGAACGAGTTCGGCGTCGCGCCGGAAAAGCTGACTGTCGGGCCGCCCGGCTTCGACCCCGTCGCTGGCGCGCGACAACCGGTCGACCCGCCGCTGATCCTGTCGGTGGGCATCCTGCACCCGCGAAAGGGCCATGACATCCTGATCGCGGCGCTGTCGGACCTGCTCGATCTCGACTGGCAGGCAGTCATCGCAGGCCGGTTCTACGACGCAGAATATGCCGGTCGGCTCAAGGCGGCGGCGGCGAACCTGGACGGTCGCGTTCGGCTCGCTGGGGAGGTCGACGCGTCGACGCTGCAGCAGCAGTACCGCTCCGCCACGCTGCTGGCGCTCGCTACCCGTTACGAGGGCTACGGCATGGTCTTCGGGGAGGCGTTGCGCTTCGGTCTGCCGATCGTCTCGTGCCGCGCGGGGGCCGTGCCGGATACCGTACCGGCGGCGGCGGGTCTCCTTGTCCCGACCGACGACCCCGGCGCCTTCGCCAGTGCCTTGCGGCGGGTGCTGACGGACAGGAGCCTTGCAGACAAGCTCTCTGCAGGCTCCGCCAAGGCGGGCCGGCAGCTTCCGACGTGGGACCACACCGCCGATATCGCAGGCCAGGCGCTGGACCGGCTGGGCGCCTCGGCGCGGATCTGATCGACTCCGACTGCGTTTTCGCGCTGAAAGCGGGCAGACGTTTTCTAGGGTGACGCGCTCGCTTGGGCGCCTCGGCCTGTGCCCTCATACCAACGCTCACTGATCAGGACCTATGCGCCCAGTCCCGGTGTCCGAGGGACGTGATCCTTTCGGGTTCGGCGCGAAGCCTGTTCCAGGGGTCGCAGCAGTGGGCGACGATGTCGTCGTCGTTCTCGAAGATGCGGTTCGAGAGCCAGTTCTGCCGGAGGTATTGCCAGATGTTCTCGACCGGGTTCAGCTCGGGCGAGAGGGGCGGCAGCGGCAGGAGCGTGATGTTCGCCGGGACGACGAGGTGGTTCGACATGTGCCAGCCGGCCTGGTCGAGCAGGAGGACGGCATGCGCGCCCGGATCGACCATGACGCCGATTTCGGCGAGGTGCTCCTGCATCGCCTCGGGGTTGGCGTAGGGCATCACAAGGCCTGCGCCTTGCCCTTCGCCGGGCAGATCGCGCCGAAGATGCAGGCCCACACGGTGCGCTGGTCGTGCGGCGCACGGGGCCGGGTTCCGCGCCGCGCCCACCGGCGCGTGATCCCGTTCTTCTGACCTACGCGCGCGTCCGCCATGGGCCTCGGACCGTCGACGTATACGTCGACCGGCTTCCATGGCGAACTCCTGCCACCAGAGCTCGATGGCGGTCTCCGGGGGCAGCTTGGCGCGGATCGCCTCCAGCTCGGCGGGAAGATTTTTTTTTGAACGCCTCGAGAGCCTCCGGGTTCTGCGCGTGATCCCGCGGACGGGCGGAGAGCTTCCGGAACCCATCCGGCGCAGCTCGCGCCCGAGCGTCTGCCGGCTGAGCGAGACCTCGAACGTGTCCCGCAGCCAGCCTACGAGGTCGCCAAGCCGCCTGCGCACGACGCCATGAAGCTCGGGCTTCGCTCCGACCTCGACGGCCTTCGCGAGCGCAGCGCGCTGCTCCAGCTTCAGAAGCGACGGCTTGCGGCACAAGAGGCCCGTCGGCCCTTCCGCGTTGAAGCGCATCACCCAATCCCGGACGATCTGAAGCCCCACGCAGCCGACCCGCGCGGCCTCCGTTCGGCTCGCGCCGTCGCAGATCGCCGCCAGAGCCAGCAGCCGACGCGTCCGCGCCGCGTCCCGGCTCGCCCTCGCCAGACGGCGCAACCCGTCAGCTCCATGATCCGCCCGCAGGACAATCGCCTTCCCCATCGAGAACCTCCCTCAGTTCTCCATGGTGAACCACGCCACGCCAATCTGCGGAATCCCCTTCGTCAGTCAGCGTCACCGGGCGACGGTATTACTGGTCGAGCCGCAGGACCTTGCCGAACGGCGGATCGATGCATTGGCGGTCAGGCACCGCCCACACGATGGGAAGTCGCTGGTTCTTCCCGAACTCCCCGTCGAGGTCGGTCAGGATGACCGCGATCGAGGCGTCGAGTTCCACCGCCTTGCGCAGCACATCGACGAAGCTCGTCCCGCCACCGCGGGGGATACGCATCCGGGCGAGTGCGCTCTCTCCCTGCACCGGGTCGACCTGCACCGTTTCGTGGACGATCTCGTCGAACGGCAGCGCATGCACTTCGGCCCCCGTGCGCCCCGCCACGCCGAGGATCTCCGCGGCGAAGCGCGCGAACGTCGGGTCGTCGATCGACGTGGAGCTGTCGAGGCCGACCGCGATCCGCGGCCGGCGTCGGTCCCGCGCCTGGCCAGGTTCGAAGACCGGCGCCGGCCCGCCTCGGTCGCGTGCCGCCGCCTCCATCGCGACCCAGCGGCCGGCCGGCCGGCGGTAGGACCGGCGCGGCATCTCGGAGACGGCGCGCGCGACGAGGCCGCGAAGGTGCACCTCCCAAGGAACCTGCGCCACGGGCAAGACGCCGAGGCCGCCGGCCGCGTGGCCGATCCCGCGGCCGGCCCGGCGGCCGGTGTCGAGCGCCCGCGCAAGTCGGCCGCGCCACTCCGCGGCCTTCGCATCGCCGTCGGCCGGTTGCCCACCCGCGTAGAGGTCGCGCTCAGACGCCTCGGACTTGCCGCGGGCGCTCTGCTTGCTGTCCCGCACGAGGCGCATGAAGAGGCGATCGACATCCCAGTCGGCCAAGAGGTGGTCTGCAGTGTCGACGAGATCAGCGAGCCGCGGCGCCGGGCGCGGCAGGGCGTGGCCGGCGCGCAGCATCGCCTCGTTGACCACCGCATCCGCGGCCAGATTGTAGCGATCCGCGCCGAAGTCCTTGCCCATCCGAGCGGCCATCGCCGCCATCCGCGCCGGATGCCGCAGCGCGACGTGGAGGACGTGATGGCCGGCGAGGCCGACCTGCTCCGCCAGCGGCCGCAGCGGAAATTCCGGCCCGTAGAGGATGGTGTCTCCCTCGGTCCGGGTCATCGCGCTGCCGTCTCGATGCTCGCACCAGAGCGCCAGTGCGGCCAGCGCGGGGTCGGCCTCGGCCAGATGAGCGAGCGCGAGACGGGCGCGTTCGGAATGCTGCGTCACTCCAGCCCCGCAACCTGCCGCTCGTCGGCATAGGCGCGGTACGTCTTCGACCGCAGAAAGGCCTCCTGCAGACCATTCTCCAGCGCCCGCGCGATCAGCATCTCGAACCCGAACGTCGTGAGTTCGGCGAGGGGCAGACTGCGGAATACATCTTCGTCGCGGTGCCGTGGCAGGTGCCGGATGCCGTCCATCACGTCGATGGCGGCGTCGATGCGGCACGCATCAGCGGCGCCGACCAGCGCATAGACCAACGCGTTCAGGCCGTGCAGCGTATCCGGGTAGAGCGCGGGGCGATCCCGTGGCGCGGCGTCGAGCAGCTCGTCGAGACGGACGCTCGCCGCGACATCGTCGGCGACGATGGCGAAGTCGGCCGCCGCCGCCTCGCCCACTGTTCCCGCAACCATCGCGTTCCGCGTCCGGCGGTCGGGGACGCTCTTCACGATGGCGCTGACCCGCTCCCAAGAGCGTGGGGTGCAGGCGATGACCTGTCCGCGCCGCAATGCCTCCTCGGTGGTGTCGAGCAGGTCGGGTCGGGTGCGGATGAAGGCGGTCACCGCCGGGTGCAGGGCGCGCCGCACTGCGAACCCCTGCAGCCAGTCGTCGGCATCGGCACGCACCAGCATGTGGATCAGCCGGTCGGACAGCGCCGTCCCCATCTCGTGCGCGACCGCGCCATCCTCTGCGATGTTGCCCGCGGCGACGATGAAGACGCTGTCGGGCAGGGTGTGACGCCCGACGCGCCGCTCCTGCAGCAGCCCGTAGACGGTCGGCTGCAGGTAGGGCGAGGCCGACGTCAGCTCGTCGAGGAACAGGACCGAGGGGGTGTGCGGGTCGTCGGGCAGGTCCTCCGGCCGGTACCAGACGGTTCGCTTGGTCTCGTGGTCGTAATATGGCAGGCCGCGCAGGTCTTGCGGTTCGATCGTCGTCAACCTGAGGTCGAAGAGCCTTCCGCCGATCCTGTCGGCGAGCTCCTGCACGACCTGCGTCTTGCCGACGCCGGGACGGCCGTGCAGCATCCAGGACGCGGTCAGCCCGCCGGCCGATTGCGCCCGCCAGCCCTCCGCCAGGATCCTCAGCGCCTCGCCGGCGGAGACTGTCGCCGCGTTGATCGCCAACGGCTCAGCCTGCGATGGCCGGACGCGCCCCGCCCGTCATCATCGCCGCGAGTCTCGCGTGGGCGGAGACGCCGCGGCAGTCGAAGGCGACGACGCGGAGGAATTCGTTCTCGCGAAGATTGACCATGTGCAGCTCCCGCTCGGTGAGGTCGGCATCGAAGATGCCGCGCAACTGGTCGCGTTCGGCCTCGTCGGGGTCGAGCACCTGAGGGCCGCGCCCCTCGTACTGGACCGAGACAAGGGTCAGCGGCGTGATCCGCGCCAGCTCCGATTGCTCGACGACGAGATGCAGCTCGCCCTCCCGAAGGTCGCGGTGCGCCGCGATTCGGCGAAGCGCGGCGTTCGCGCGAAAGCGCAGGCCGTCAAGGATGCGCGCGGCCTCCGCCTCGCCGATGAGCGACTGCCGCGCCTCGGGCGCCACGCGCAGAAGCTTCATCTCGACAAAGCCGATGAATATCAGCATCGCCAGCGGCGCCTGTGCGATCGGCAGGGCGAGGTGCGGCCAGACCAGCATGGCGACGACGAAGGGGACGAGCGTGCCGCCGTACCGCAGCGGCTGGGCTTCGAACGCCAGCCGCGCCAGCGTGGCCGCGTCGGCCCCGCGTCGCGGGAAAATGCCGATACGGCCGAGCACGCGTTTGGGTATCGACCGCGTCTCGAGCGCGGCGGAATTCCAGACTGTGGAGGGGGCGACGACGAACATTGCTACTCAGGTTCTAGGCGCGCCCGAGGCGCTGGTCTAGGAACGAGATGTCGCTGCCCGTGCAGCGATGCCAGGGATCGGAGGCTGCCGGATGTCGACGCGAACCTACGCAAGTCCACCTGCGGGTCTGCCGGCGCAGACGCATCTGCTCACCGACCGCGCCGTCTTCACGGCGGCCTATGCGGTGATCCCCAGGGGCGTGCTGCGCGACATCGTGACGAGCGCGCTTCCCTTCTGGGAGGGGACGCGGGCCTGGATCCTGGCACGCCCGCTCTCCGGCTTTGCAGAGACATTCTCGCAGTACGTGGTGGAGGTCGCGCCTGGCGGAGGCAGCGACCGGCCCGAACCTGACGAGCGGGCCGAGTGTGCGCTCTTCGTCATGGAGGGGCAGTTGCAGGTGACAGTAGGGGACACACCGCACACGCTTGGGCCCGGTGCTTTCGCTTATCTGCCGGCCGGATGCCCATGGACCCTGCGCAACGCGGGCGGCGAAGCGGCGCGGTTCCACTGGATAAGGAAGGCTTTCGAGACGCTGCCGGGGCTCGACGCGCCCGAACCGTTCGTGACGAGCGACCACGAAGTCGCGCCCGTGCCAATGCCAGACACCGACGGCCGATGGGCGACCACCCAATTCATGGACCCCGCCGACATGCGCCACGACATGCACGTCACGATCGTGACATTACAGCCGGGCGCCGCGATCCCGTTCATGGAGACGCACGTGATGGAGCACGGGCTGTATGTGCTGCAGGGCAAGGGCGTCTATCGTCTCAACCGCGACTGGGTGGAGGTCGAGGCTGGCGACTTCATGTGGCTGCGCGCCTTCTGCCCGCAGGCCTGCTACGCCGGCGGGCCGGAGCCGTTCCGCTACCTGCTCTACAAGGACGTCAACCGCCACGCGAAGCTGCCCCGCGCGGCGGTCTGACCCTCAGCCCTTCTTCTTCTTCGGCGGCATCAGGTCGGTGATCGTGCCCTCGAACATCTCGGCGGCGAAATTCACCGTCTCGGAGAGCGTCGGGTGCGGGTGGATGGTGTGGCCGAGGTCGACCGCGTCCGAGCCCATCTCGATCGCCAGCGCGACCTCGGAGATCAGGTCGCCCGCGTTGGTGCCGACGATGGCGCCGCCGATCACCCGGTCGTCCTCGGGGTCGAAGAGGAGCTTAGTCATCCCCTCCGACCGGCCGTTCGACAGTGCGCGGCCAGACGCGGCCCATGGGAACACGCCCTTTTCGTACTTGATGCCCTTGGCCTTGGCCTCGATCTCCGTCAGGCCGCACCAGGCGACCTCGGGGTCGGTGTAGGCAACGGACGGGATCAGGTCGTGCGTCGAAGGCGCGATTGTGGCCTGCCGCGACCTCGGCCGCGACCTTGCCCTCGTGCACCGCCTTGTGGGCGAGCATCGGCTGGCCGATGATGTCGCCGATGGCGAAGATGTGCCCGACATTGGTGTGCATCTGCCCGTCGACGACGGGCACGAAGCCGCGCTCGTCCACCGTCACACCCGCCGCCTCGGCGTTGATCGTCTTGCCCAGGGGGCGGCGGCCGACGGCGACCAGCACCTTGTCGAACATCGCCGACGACGTCTCGCCCTTCTCGTCCTCGAACGTGACCTTGAGGCCGTTCTTCTGCGCCTTGACGTCGGTGACCTTGGTCTTAAGCAGGATCTTCTCGTACCGTCCCTCGATCCGTTTCGACAGCGGCTTGACGATGTCCTTGTCGGCGCCGGGGATGATCTGGTCCATCAGCTCGACGACGGTGATCTGGGCGCCGAGCGCGTCGTAGACGCAGGCCATCTCGAGCCCGATGATGCCGCCGCCGAGGACGAGCATCTTCTTCGGAATGTCCTGCAGCTCCAACGCGCCGGTGGAGTCGATCACCCGCGGATCATCATGCGGGATGAAGGGCAGCTTCACCGGCTCGGACCCCGCGGCGATGATGCACTGGTCGAAGCTGACGCTCTGCTTGCCGCCGTCGCCCTCGACCTCGATCATGTTGGGGCCGGTGAACTTGCCCACGCCCTGCACGGTCTTGACCTTGCGCGCCTTGGCGAGGCCGGTCAGGCCGCTGGTCAGCTGCTTGACGACGCCGTCCTTCCACTTGCGCAGGGGGTCGATCTCGACCTTGGGCTTGCCGAAGGAGATGCCGTGCGATCCCATCTCCTCCGCCTCGGTGATGACCTTGGCGGCGTGCAGAAGGGCCTTGGACGGGATGCAGCCGACATTGAGGCAGACCCCGCCCAGCGTCGGGTAGCGTTCGATCAGCACCACGTCGAGGCCCAGGTCGGCGGCGCGGAACGCCGCCGAATAGCCGCCGGGGCCGGAGCCGAGGACAACGAGGCCGGCATGGATGTCGCCCTTCTCGCCCGCGTATTTCGGCGCCTCGCGCGGGGCGTCGGCCTTTTCCTCCGGTTTCTCGGGCTTCGCCGCCGGTTCCGGCGGGGTATCTGTCTCCTGCTCCTTGGGAGGGGTCTTTTCCTCGGCGCCGGCGGCGTCGATCGTCATGATGACGTCGCCCTCGGTGACCTTGTCGCCGACCTTGACCTTCAGCCCGGTGACCTTGCCGGCGGCGGGGGAGGGGACCTCCATCGTCGCCTTGTCGCTCTCGAGCTCGATGAGCGGCGTCTCCTCCTCGACGGTGTCGCCTTCCTCCACCAGCACGGTGATGACGGGCACGTCCTTGAAGTCGCCGATGTCGGGTACCTTGATGTCCATTGCTCGGCCTCCCTCAGTGGATCAGCCGGCGAACATCGCCGAGCAGGTGCTTGAGCGTGGCGCAGAACCTCGCCGCGAGCGCGCCGTCTATCGCGCGGTGGTCGTAGCTGAGGCTCATCGGCAGCATGTTGCGCGGCACGAACTCCTCCCCGGTCCAGACCGGCGCCATCTTGGAGCGCGTCAGGCCGAGGATCGCGACCTCGGGGGCGTTGACGATGGGCGTGAAGCCGGTGCCGCCGATGCCGCCCAGCGACGAGATGGTGAAGGATGCGCCCTTCATGTCGTCGCACTTGAGCTTGCCGTCGCGGGCCGCGGCGGAGAGCTCGCCAAGTTCCTTGGAGATCTCGACCAGGCCCTTGCGGTCGGCATCCTTGATGACCGGCACCATCAGGCCGTTCGGCGTGTCAGCGGCAAAGCCAATGTTGTAGTAGTGCTTGCGGATCAGCTTGTCGCCGTCGGGGTGGATCGAGCTGTTGACCTCCCAGTGCTGCTTGAGCGCCGAGACGCAGGCCTTGATGACGAAGGACAAAAGCGTAACGCGATAGCCCTCGGCCTTGGCGGCGGTGTCCATCTCCTTGCGGTACTTGTCGAGGTCGGTGATATCCGCCTCTTCCTGATGCGTGACGTGCGGGATGTTGAGCCACGAGCGGTGCAGCGCGGGGCCGGAGATCTTCTTGATCCGGGACATCTCGACGTCCTCGACCTCGCCGAACTTGGTGAAGTCGACGGGCGGGATCGGCGGGATACCCATGCCGCCCTGGGCCGGGGCGGCGGCGGGTGCGCCGGCGGGCTGCGACTGGCTCTTGAAAAAGCCGGTCACGTCCTCCCGCAGGATGCGGCCCTTGCGACCCGATCCGTTGATCTGCGCGAGGTCGACGCCGAGGTTGCGCGCGAAGGCGCGGATCGAGGGGGAGGCGTGCGGCTTGTTGAAGCCGCTGTCGGTCACCGGCCTTTCGCCGGTCGAGGGCGGCGTCGCGCCCCTGGTGTCGGCGGCCGGAGCCTCCTTGCGCGCCTCTTCCTTGTTGGTGGGCTTTTCCTCCGGCGTGTCGCCGGTGTCCTTCGCCTCGCCAGCGCCTCCACCGGCTTCCTCGACGAGCAGTATCAGGTCCCCCTCCGACAGCTTGTCGCCCTCGTTGACCTTGAGCTCCTTGACCGTTCCGGCGGCGGAGGAGGGGACCTCCATCGTCGCCTTGTCGCTCTCGAGCTCGATGAGCGGGGTTTCCTTCTCGATCGTGTCGCCCACGCTGACGAGGACGGTGATCACGGGGACATCGGTGAAATCGCCGATGTCCGGCACTTTGACTTCGGTGGCCATGCTGTTCCCTCCCTCGCGCGTCAGGACAGACGCGGGTTCGGCTTTTCGCCGTCTATGTCGTACTTATCGAGCGCCTTCTTGAGCTCGGCCTTGTTGACCGTCCCTTCGCGGTGCAGGTCGACCATCGCCGCGGCGGCGATGTGGTTGGCATCGACCTCGAAGAAGCGGCGCAGGTTGGCGCGGCTGTCGGACCGCCCGAACCCGTCGGTGCCGAGCACGGTGTAGCGGTTCGGGACGAAGCCGCGGATCTGCTCGGCGTAGGTCTTGATGTAGTCGGTCGCGGCGATGATCGGCCCCTTCGCATCCTCGAGGGCCGTTGTCACGTAGGGCACCTTCGGCGCCTCGAGCGGGTTGAGGCGGTTCCAGCGCAGCGCATCCTGGCCGTCGCGGGCGAGCTCGTTGAAGCTCGTCGCCGACCAGATGTCCGAGGTGACGCCGAAATCCTCCTTCAGAATGTCGGCGGCCTTGATCGCCTGCATCAGGATGGTGCCCGAGCCCATCAGGTTGACGTGCTTCTTGCGCCTTACGCCCGGTCTTTCGCATGCGGTAGAGTCCGCGGACGATCCCCTCCTCGACGCCCTCGGGCATGTCGGGATGGGCGTAGTTCTCGTTCATCAGGGTGAGGTAGAAGTAGACGTCCTCCTGATCGACGAACATCCGCTGCAGGCCATTCTGGACGATGACCGCGACCTCGTAGCTGAAGGTCGGGTCGTAGCTGATGCAGTTCGGGATGGTGGAGGCGAGGACGTGGCTGTGGCCGTCCTCATGCTGCAGGCCCTCGCCGTTCAGCGTTGTGCGGCCGGCGGTGCCGCCCAGCAGGAAGCCGCGCGCCCGGCTGTCGCCCGCGGCCCAGGCGAGGTCGCCGATCCGCTGGAAGCCGAACATCGAGTAGTAGATGTAGAACGGGATCATCGGGACGCCGTGGTTCGAGTACGACGTCGCGGCGGCGATCCAGTCGGCCATCGCGCCGGCCTCGTTGATGCCCTCCTGCAGGACCTGGCCGTCCACGCTTTCCTTGTAGTACGCCATCTGGTCGGCGTCGGCGGGCGTGTAGTGCTGGCCGAGCGGGTTGTAGATGCCGACGGAGCGAAACAGCCCCTCCATTCCGAAGGTGCGGCTTTCGTCCGGGACGATCGGCACGACGTTCTTGCCGACCTTCTTGTCGCGCAGGAGCGTCGTGAGGATCCGCACGAAGGCCATCGTCGTGGAGATCTCGCGTTCCCCGGTGCCGTCGGTCTGCTGCTTGAACGCGTCGAGGCCGGGGATCTCCAGCTTCGGCGTGCCCTTCCAGTGCCTTTCAGGGAACGCGCCGCCGAGGGCGCTGCGTCGGTCGGCCATGTAGGCCTTCTGCGCGTTGTTGAGCGTCACGAACGGCGCCTTCGGCAAATCCTCGTCGCTGACGGGGATCTCGAAGCGGTCGCGGAACGCTTTCAGCTGGTCCTCGGCCATCTTCTTCTGCTGGTGCGAGATCATCTGGCCTTCGCCGGCCTTGCCCATGCCGTAGCCCTTGATCGTCTTGACCAGCAGCACCGTCGGCTGGCCGTTGGTCTGCGTCGCGCGGCTGTAGGCGGCATAGACCTTCTCGGGGTCGTGACCGCCGCGGCGGAGCGCCCAGATCTGGTCGTCGGTCCAGTCCTCGACCAGCGCCGCCGTCTCGGGGTACTTGCCGAAGAAATGTTCGCGGATGTAGGCGCCGTCCTTGGACTTCAGCGTCTGGTAGTCGCCGTCGACGGTCTCCTCCATCAGGTGGCGCAGCTTGCCGGAGGTGTCGCGCTCCAGAAGCTCGTCCCAGCCCTTGCCCCAGAGCAGCTTGATGACCTCCCAGCCGGCGCCGCGGAACTCGCCCTCCAGCTCCTGCACGATCTTGCCGTTGCCGCGCACCGGGCCGTCGAGGCGCTGCAGGTTGCAGTTCACGACGAAGATCAGGTTGTCGAGCTTCTCGCGCGCGGCGAGGGAGATCGCGCCGAGCGACTCGGGCTCGTCCATCTCGCCGTCGCCGAGGAAGGCCCAGACCTTGCGGTCCTTGGCGTCGATCAGGCCGCGCCCCTCGAGGTACTTCATGAACCGTGCCTGGTAGATCGCCATCAGCGGCCCGAGGCCCATCGAGACTGTCGGGAACTGCCAGAAGTCCGGCATCAGCCAGGGGTGCGGATAGGATGACAGGCCGTTGCCTGCGACTTCGGAGCGGAAGTTCTCCAGCTGCTCCTGGCTGATCCGGCCTTCCATGAAGGCGCGGGCGTAGATGCCGGGTATGGCGTGGCCCTGGAAGAACACCAGGTCGCCGTCCTGGCCGGCGCGCCAGAAGTGATTGAGGCCGATGTCGTACATCACGGCGGAGGAGGCGAAGGAGGCGATGTGGCCGCCGTACTCGCTGCTCTCCTTGTTGCGCCGCACGACGGTCGCCATCGCGTTCCAGCGGTTGATGGTGCGGATGCGCCATTCCATCTGCAGGTCGCCCGGAAAGTCCGGCTGGTCGTCGGGCGGGATGGTGTTGACGTAGGGCGTCCGCGCCGAGAACGGCAAGCGGGCTCCGGCGGCGCGGGCACGTTGCACCGCGCGGTCGAGCAGGAAGTGCGCTCGGTCCGCCCCGTCCCGCTCGATCACGTCGAGGATCGCCTCCTGCCACTCGCGCGACTCGATCGGGTCGAGGTCGTCTGCAGCGTCCTTCATGGTCTCGTCCTCCGCTCTTCCGCCGCTCTTACGGGCGGCCTTGCTTGGCCTCGACGACCGTCCAGGGGTCGTCGAACCAGTATTCCTCGAGGTTAGGACCCTCGCCGATCCTGTCGACGACGGCAAACAGCCCCGGTGCAGCCAGCGGCGCCAGCACGCCGTGCCAGATTCCGCGCGCGTAGTTCACACCCTGACCCGGCGATGTCAGGAATGCCACCGGTTGTGTGGGAGTTCCGTTCCTGTCGCCGGCAACGACGACGAGGAAGGGCGCCGCGGTCATCGGGAGGAAGGCCTGCGAGCCGTCAGGATGCCGCTCGACCATCGTCAGTCGGAAGGGGAGCGCGCGCGGTACGGCGTCGAAGATCGAGATCCCGGCGCGGCCACCCGCGAAGTCGAGGGCGGCGCGGTCGTGGTAGCGTCCGCAGAGGCCCTGGTTGATGATCCGGTCGGGATCGCCCCGCGCCTCGAGGACGTCGCCGAAGGGGGCGAAGGCCTCTGCGGTCAGCGGCCGGGGGACGACCTCGCGGCTCATGTGGGCAAGAGGTCGCGCAGGCGTAGTTCAGCGATCCGCTCGACCTTACGGCAGGCCTCGGCGAACTCGGTCTCGCGGTCGTTGCGGATGCGACGTCCGAACTCGGCGAGGATGCCGGCCTTGTCGTGGTCGCGGACGGCGATGATGAACGGAAACCCGTGCTTCTCGACATACTCCGCGTTGAGCCGCGTGAAGGACTCACGCTCGTCGTCCGTCAGGGCGTCGAGGCCTGCGGATGCCTGCTCGGCGGTGCTCTCGGCGGTCAGCCGCCTGGCACCGGCGAGCTTTCCGGCGAGGTCGGGATGCGCCTTGAGGACCTCCAGCCTCTGCTCCGGCGCCGCGGAGCGGAAGACACGGACGAGCGCGCTGTGGAGCCCCGTCGCCGTGTCGTGCGCGGGCCCCAGCTCCAGCGCATGCGCCTGCTCCGCAATCCAGGGCGAGTGCTCGAAGATGCCGCCGTAGGCGGCGACGAAGCTCGTGCGGCCCATCTCCGAGGGTCGAACGCCGGCCTGCGGCGGGTGCGTCCGCGCCCAGTGCTCGGCAATCTCGATCCGCCGCGCGAACCAGACCCCGTCATGCCGCCGCGCGTGGTCGAGGAATCGCCTCAGCGCCATGACGCGGCCGGGACGGCCGGCGAGGCGGCAATGCAGGCCGACCGACATCATCTTCGGGCGGCCCTCCAGCCCCTCGGCGTAGAGGCAGTCGAAGCTGTCGCGCAGGTACGCCTCGAACTGGTCGCCGGAATTGAAGCCCTGCGGCGTGGCGAAGCGCATGTCGTTGGCGTCGAGCGTGTAGGGGATCATGAGCTGGTCGCGCCTACCGATGTGCCGCCAGTAGGGCAGGTCGTCGGAATAGTCGTCGGAGACGTAGTCGAACCCCGCCTCGGCGGCGAGGCGGACGGTGTTCATCGAGCAGCGGCCCTCGTACCAGCCGCGCGGGCGCTCTCCGGTGACTTCGGTATGCAGTCGGATCGCCTCGGCGATTTGGGCGCGCTCCTCCTCCTCGGGCATGTCCTTGTGCTCGATCCACCTCAGCCCGTGGCTGGCGATCTCCCAGCCGGCCCCCTGCATGGCGCGGACCTGTGCCGGGGACCGCGCGAGAGCGGTGGCGACGCCGTAGACGGTGACCGGCACATCCATCCCGGTGAAGAGGCGGTGCAGCCGCCAGAACCCGGCGCGGGCGCCATACTCGTAGATCGATTCCATGTTCCAGTGCCGCTCGCCGGGCCAGGGCTGGGCGCCGACGATTTCGCTCAGGAATGCCTCGGACGCGGCGTCGCCGTGCAGGATGTTGTTCTCGCCGCCCTCCTCGTAGTTCACGACGATCTGGACAGCGATCCGCGCTCCGTTGGGCCAGCGGGGATCGGGCGGCGTCTCGCCATAGCCGTGCATGTCGCGGGGGTAGCGGTCCACGTGGCCTCCGATCCGTGCGACCCCATTCCGAAGACGTCTGGCGCGGGTGTGCAAGGGGAACATCCCGCGTCCATCCGGCCGGGGCTTCCAAATCCGCCGGCCAAGCCGCAGGCTAGGCCCGTTGCAACAGGAGGTACGGACTTGGCGGGATACCTGACGACCCACGTTCTGGACACGACGCGGGGCCGCCCCGCCGCCGGCCTGACGGTCGAGCTCTACCGGATCGACGGCGCGTCGCGAGACCTCGTCACCGCGATGACGACGAATGAGGACGGGCGCACCGACGGGCCGATCCTGCCTGCCGAACACTTCGTGCAGGGCATCTACGAGCTCGTGTTCAAGGCGGGCGACTACCTGAAGTCCGCCGGTCTGGCCGACGGCTCACCGTTCCTCGACGAGATCCCGATCCGCTTCACCATGGCTGAGCAGAGCCACTATCACGTGCCGCTCCTGCTCTCGCCCTACAGCTACGCGACGTATCGGGGCAGCTGAGGCGCCACAGCTGCACAAACCGCGATCGCTGAAGGCCGCCTGCGGCATCCGGGCGGCGTGGAGCGGGCCGGCGCCTCTTGCCCCTGCCGGTCGATGCGCGGCAAACCGGTGCATACCGGCCGCCATCGAGGGACGCGCCATGTACGACTTCGCCGTCATCTGGGACTGGGTCGGCTTTGCCGTGCGCTGGGTGCACGTCATCACCGCGATCGCGTGGATCGGCTCGTCGTTCTACTTCATCGCGCTGGACCTGGGGCTGACCAAGGCCGCGAACATGCCGCACGGCGTGCACGGCGAGGAGTGGCAGGTCCACGGCGGCGGCTTCTATCACATCCAGAAATACCTCGTGGCGCCCGATCACATGCCCGAGCACCTGACATGGTTCAAGTGGGAGAGCTACGCCACTTGGCTCTCGGGGGCCGCGCTGCTGGCGATCCTCTACTGGGTCGGGGCCGAGCTCTACCTACTCGATCCGGCCAAGGCGGACCTGGCGGTCTGGCAGGGGATCGTCATCTCGGCCCTGTCGCTGTCGATCGGCTGGGTCATCTACGACTATCTTTGCAAGTCGCCTCTGGGCGAGAGCCCGACGGCGCTGATGCTGCTGTTGTTCGTGCTGCTTGTCGCGATGTCGTGGGGATACCATCAGATCTTCACCGGCCGGGCGGCGATGCTGCATCTCGGCGCCTTCACGGCGACGGTGATGTCGGCCAACGTCTTTCTGATCATCATCCCGAACCAGAAGATCGTCGTCGAAGACCTCAAGGCCGGTCGGACCCCGAACCCGAAGTACGGCAAGATCGCCAAGCTGCGCTCGACGCACAACAATTACCTGACCCTGCCGGTCCTGTTCCTGATGCTGTCGAACCACTATCCGCTGGCGACCTCGACGCAGTATGCGTGGATCATCGCCGCGCTGGTGTTCCTCATGGGCGTCACCATCCGGCACTACTTCAACACGATGCATGCCCGCGCCGGCAACCCGAGCTGGACCTGGGCCGCGACGGCGATCCTGTTCGTGGCGATCATGTGGCTGTCGACCGCGCCGCTGTTCCAGCCGGTCGAGGAGGCCGAGGCGCGACCGCTGACCGAGTCGGAGCAGCGGGTCGTGGCGAGCGCCGGCTTCGACGAGGTGCACAGCATCGTCGCCGGCCGCTGCTCGATGTGTCACGCGCGCGAGCCGTTCTACGAGGGCGTCCGCTGGGCGCCGAAGAGCGTCCTGCTGGAGACGGAGGCCGACGTCGCCCGCGCCGCACGTCAGAATCTACGTGCAGTCCGGCATCACCCACGCGATGCCACCCGCCAACGTCTCCTACATGGAGGAGGCGGAGCGGCGGGCGATCGTGAGGTGGTACCGCGGCCTCGGCTCGGGCGAGGAACTGGCGGCGCGCTGATCGGGCCCAGCGAAGCGTCGCAGCCGAGAAGATTGTGGCACTTCCGCCGCTGATCACGTGTGAATCCAGCCCAGCGCCCTGCTGCACGTTGACCGGGAGAGCGTGCCCCGTAGCTTGCGGCGCGTCGGCCGAACGGCGCGTTCGGCACCAGCATGCAAGGAACTCCACGAATGATGCGCCGCTCCGCCATGGCCAAGATTGCATTCACGTCGTCGCTGTTGTCGGCGGCCGCACCTGCGCTTTACGCTGCCGAGGGTGGTATCACTCACTACCTGCCAGGTGTCGTGGGCGACCTCGGCTTCGCGCTTCCGCCGCAGCCCGGCTGGTCGGTCGCGAACATCGTCTGGAACCAGACGGGCGAAATCGACGCGATCGTGGCAGGTGGCCAGGCGACGGCGAACCTCGATCTCGACCTGACACTCGACATCATCGCCGCGTCTTACGCGTTCGACCGGCAGATCCTCGGCGGGACATACTCCGTTGGCGTGGTCGTTCCCTTCGGCCATGCCGAGCTGTCGGGCGAGCTGACCGGTCCCGCTGGAAATACAGTCGATTTCACCGAAAGCAGCTTTGGCCTTGCCGACGTCGCCTTCATCCCGTTCCAGATGAACTGGAGCCGCGGCAACTATCACTTCGAGCTCTATCAGTCGATCATCGCTCCGATCGGCAGCTACGACGAGGACGAACTCGTGAACCTCGGCCTTGGCTACTGGAGCTTCGAACTCGGTGGCTGCGTTCACCTGGTTCAACCAGGACACCGGCACCGAGGTCTCGTTCGCGTGGGGCCTGATGCATAATGCGGAGAACACCAACACGGAATACCATTCCGGCAACGAGTCGCACTTCGACTGGGCGGTGAACCAGTTTCTCACCGACACCTTCGCGGTCGGGCTTCGCGGCTTTCGCGTGAACCAGCTTCACCGGGACACCGGCGAGGGTGCGGTTCTCGGCCCGCTCGAAGGGTTCGAGCAGGCGTATGGCGCCGGTTTCGTCTGGACACCGGCGGCGGCTGACGGGCAACTCGCCATCGCCGGCAAGGTGATGCACGATACCGAAGCGCGTGACGGCCGGTTCAACTCGGACTACGCTCAGGTCACTCTGGCGTGGACTTTCTAACCCGGTCTGCCGATGCGGCAGTCGGTCATTGGGGGCGAGCAATGCGGCACTTCATGGGATCGGCGGCTGCGGTCGTCGTTCTGTCAGCCGGAGCGGCGACGGCGCAGTCGGACCAGGACCTGGCGAAGCAGCTCGCGAACCCGATTGCGAACCTGATCAGTGTCCCGCTGCAGTTCAACTTCGACGACAACATGGGCCCCTCCGACGAGGGAGAGCGGTTCTATCTCAACGTCCAGCCTGTGGTGCCGATCGATCTCGGCTCCGACTGGCTGGTCATCTCCCGCACGATCGTTCCGTTCATCCACCAGGATGACGTGATCCCGGGCGAGGGCGGGCAGGGCGGCGTCGGCGACATCACGCAAAGCCTGTTCTTCTCGCCGAAGGGATCGAGCGGCCTGACCTGGGGCGTGGGACCGGTCTTCACGCTGCCCACGGCGACCGAAGATGCGCTCGGCACGGGAAAGTGGGGCGCCGGCCCGACCGCTGTCGCGCTCTACCAGAGCGGACCGTGGACGGTCGGCGGGCTGGCGAATCACGTTTGGTCCTACGCGGGGGAGGACGACAGGGCCGACGTCAACCAGACGTTCCTGCAGCCGTTCCTGAACTATACCACGCCGAAGGCAACGAGCTTTTTCTTGAACACCGAGAGCACCTACAATTGGGAGTCGGAGGAGTGGTCGGTGCCGATCAACTTCGGCATCAACCAGCTCGTGAAGGTGGGCAGCCAGCGCATCCAGGTCGGTGGCGGCTTGCGCTACTGGGCCGACAGCCCAGAGGGCGGGCCGGAGGGGTGGGGCGCGAGGGTCAACGTCGTCTTCCTCTTTCCGACCTGAGCGGGGCCGGCTGGTCTCGGCGCCGCATGGCGGCAACCTCCCGCGTGCCGTAGTCTCTGCCTGACACTGGACGAGGGACGACATGCGAAGACACCTGCCGATAGTACTGCTCGTCGGGCTTGCCATGGCGACCGTCGCCGAGGCGCAGCCGGCCTATGTCGGCTCCGCGGCATGCACTGACTGCCACGACGACGCTGCCGAGAGCTGGCGCGGCTCGCACCACGACCTTGCCTGGACCGAGCCTTCGCAGCAGACCATCGTCGCCGACTTCGATGGCACGGAGTTCGTTCAGGACGACCTGCGCGCGACCTTCCGGAAGGACGGAGGGGCCTACCTCGCGACGGTGACGGAGACGGACGGCGAGACGACCGACTACACGGTCCACTCGGTCGTCGGGATCGAGCCGCTGCAGCAGTACCTCTTCGAGACCGAGGCGGGCCGGCTGCAGAGCTTCGACATCGTCTGGGACACCGAGCGCGAAGAGTGGTTCCACCTCTATCCCGATCAGGATCTGCCGCCCGAGGACGGGCTGCACTGGACCGGTCCCTACAAGAACTGGAACGCCCGCTGCGCGGAGTGCCATGCGACCGGCTTCGTCAAGGATTACGATCCTGCGACCGACACCTACGCCTCGGCGGAGGCCGAAATCGGCGTCGGTTGCGAAGCCTGCCACGGGCCGGGAGAGGCGCATCTCGAATGGGCTGCGGGCAAGGAAATCGCCGAAAGCGGCGTCGCGCTCGACCCCTACGGTTTCACCGCGAGCTTCGACAGCGCGGAGGCCACCGTGCAGCAATGCGCCACCTGCCACTCTCGCCGGGAGGCGTACGAGGACGGCAATCCGCTGCCGGGCACGCCCTACCACGACGCCTACAACCTGTCGTTGTTGCGGCCGGGCCTCTACCACGCGGACGGACAGATCCTCGACGAGGTCTACGTCTATGGCTCGTTCCTGCAGTCCAAGATGTACGCCCGCGGCGTCGGCTGCACCGACTGTCACGATCCGCACACCGCCCGGCCGGTGGCGGAGGGCAACGCCGTCTGCACCCAGTGCCACAACCCCGCCGGCAATCCGCGCTTTCCGACGCTGACCCCGGCGGACTACGACAGCCCCTCGCACCACTTCCACGAACCCGGCAGCGACGGCGCGCAGTGCAAGAGCTGCCACATGATCGAGCGCGTCTACATGGGCGTCGACGGCCGGCGCGACCACAGCTTCCGTATCCCGCGCCCCGACCTCGCCGAGACGACCGGCGCGCCCGATGCCTGCACCGACTGCCACGCCGACCGCGATCCCGCATGGGCGGCCGAGCGGATCGCCGAGTGGTACCCCGACAGCGACAACCGCGGCCCGCACTACGGCGAGGTGCTGGCCCGTGGCCGGGAGGATGCGGTGACGGCGGCCGGCGACCTCTCCGCTCTCGCTGCCGACGAGGATCAGCCGGGGATCGTGCGGGCGACGGCGCTGTGGCTTCTCGAACAGTCCAACAGCGCGTCGGCGGCCGATCGTCTGGCGCCGCTTCTGCAGGATGACGATCCGCTGGTGCGCTCCGCCGCCGTCGGTCTGCAGCGCACCGCCGATCCACAGGATCGCGTGCTGCGCCTCGTCGAGGTGCTCGACGACCCGTCACGCTCGGTCCGCATCGCTGCCGCGCGCGAGATCATCGATGCCCCGATCGCGCGTCTGCCCAATGCCATGGCGGCGGACCTGAGCGGGGCCATGGCCGAGTGGCAGAGCTCGATGCAGAACCGCCTCGATTTCCCCGAGACGCATCTGCAGATGGCTGGCATGGCCCTGACGATGCGCAACTTTCCGGCCGCCGCCGGGGCCTTTCGGGAGGTGGTGCGCATGGACCCGCAGCGAACGGACGCCTGGGTCATGCTGGTCCGCATCGCCGCCGCCACCGAGGGGGCCGCCGCGGCGCGGGATGTCGTGTCCGAGGCTCTCGCGGCCAATCCCGACGATCCGACGCTGCGGCAGTTCGCGACGGAACTCGGGCCGGCGGACTGAGCCGCTCGCGGCAGGCGCCGCTACTCGGCAGGTCGCGTCGTCTCGGCCGGGACTGGATGGCCGGCCATGCCGCCAGAGATCTCCTCGGTCGAAGCGTCGGAGAGCGGCGTCGGCAGGACGAGGTTCAGCACGATCGCAAGAAACGCGGCGGGCAAGAGGCCGCTGGTCAGCAGGACCTGTGCAGTCTGCGGCAGGTACTGCAGCGCCTGCGGCTCGAGCTGCAGGCCGAGGCCGAGCGAGATCGAGATCGCGAAGATCACCATGTTGCGGCGGTCCCAGACGACGTCCGACAGCATCGAGATGCCGGCGGCAACGACCATGCCGAACATGACGATGACGCCGCCGCCCAGCACCTCGATCGGGACCGTGCGGATGACCGAGCCGACCTTGGGCACGAGGCCGCAGACGATCAGGAAGATGGCGCCGCAGGTGACGACATGTCGGCTCATCACGCCGGTCATCGCGATCAGGCCGACGTTCTGGCTGAACGAGGTATTTGGCAAGCCGCCGAAGATCCCGGCGAGCGCAGTGCCGAGGCCGTCGGCGAAGGTCGCGCCCTCGATCTCGTTCTCCGTCGCCTCACGCCCCGCGCCGCCCTTGGCGATGCCGCTGACGTCGCCCACCGTCTCGACCGCCGAGACGAAGGCCATGAGACAGAAGCCGATCACGGCGGCGAAGCTGAAGCTGAAGCCGTAGCGGAACGGCTCGGGCGGCGCGAAGGCGGCGGCGCTGGCCCAGCTGCCCGCGATCGCCTCGAACGTCAGGATGCCCGTGAAAAGCGAGAAGACGTAGCCGGCGATCAGCCCGATCAGCACCGCCGAGACGGCGTACATGCCCGTCGTGAAGAACTTGAGGTAGAGCGTCACGAAGATCACCACCAACGCCGCCGACCAATTGAGCAGGCTGCCGTATTCCGGCGTGCCGATCGCCGGGACGCCACCGGCTGCGTACTGGATGCCGACCCGCACCAGCGCGAGGCCGATCAGCGTGACGACGAGGCCGGTGACGAGCGGCGGCAGCGCGAAGCGGATGCGCCCGATGTAGAAGCCGAGGCAGGCGTGGAAGAGGCCGCCCACCAGGATGCCGCCGAAGAGTGCCGGCAGCGCCGCCACGCCCTGCCCGGCGACCAGTGGAATCATGATCGGGATGAAGGCGAAGCTGGTGCCCTGCACGATCGGCAGCCGCGCCCCGACCCGCCAGAAGCCGATGGTCTGGAACAGGGTGGCGATGCCGGCGAACAGCATCGACATCTGGATCAGGTACAGAAGCTCGGGGAAGTCGGGCGAATTCGACCCGAAGCCGAAGCCCGCGGCCCCCGCGACGATGATCGCGGGCGTCACGTTGGCGACGAACATCGCCATGACGTGCTGGATGCCGAGCGGGATCGCCTTGGCGAGCGGCGGCGTGAAGTCCGGATCCCTCAGCTGTTCCGGCGTTCCGATCGATGCGGCCATGCCGCGACCCTCCGTGCTTCTGTCGGGAAGACTGCGCCCGCTGCGGTCGCGTTCGGCAAGTGCGCAGGCGTCGGCGACCGGTCTTGCGGCTTCGGATGCCCAATCATTGGGCGGACCCAGGTCGGGTTGCGTGAACGCGGCGCCTCTGGGAGTGGTGAGAGGCCGTAGGCACAGTTGCTCCCAATGCGCGATGAGCCTAAAGCACGCCGCGTGAGAGAGGGGATCCAGGACGTCAAGCAACGGCTTTCGGGCTGTTCGATCTGCGCCGAGCGTTTCGCGGCGACGGCGACGTCCCATGCGCCTAACCCCGTCGTCTGGTTCAACGGCACCGCCCAAATCCTGATCGCAAGTCAGGCGCCCGGCCTCAGGGTGCACGAGGCGAGCAAGCCCTTCTGGGACAATTCCGGCAAGCGGCTGCGCGACTGGCTGGGCCTCGACGAGACCACGTTCTACGACCGTGACCGCGTGGCGATCGTGCCGATGGCGTTCTGCTTTCCGGGCTACGACGCCAAGGGGTCCGACCTGCCGCCGCCGCGGGTCTGCGCCGCGACGTGGCGCGACGCGATCCTCTCTCGGCTCGCCGGGGTCCGGCTGACGCTCCTGATCGGCGGGTACTCGCAGAAATGGCACCTGGGCTCAGCGGCGAGCGCCGGGGTCACCCGCACCGTCGCGGCGTGGCGCGATCATCCCGACGGCGTCATCCCGCTGCCGCATCCGTCGTGGCGAAACGTCGGCTGGCTCAAGCGCAACCCCTGGTTCGAGGCCGAGCTGTTGCCGATGCTGCGGGCCCGCGTCGCCGAGGCCCTGGCATGACCCCTCTTGATGCGGCGCACGCCCGCATGGAGGCGGCGCACGGCGAGCCCGCGCGCCGTGCATTCTGGGGCCTCGTGGCCGCGTCCGAGCTGCATCTCTGGCTCGAGACCGAGGCGGCGGGTGCGGACGTCACGCCGCGGATCTTCGAGATCGAAGGCGAGCGGTTCGCGCTTGCCTTCGATGCCGAGGATCGTCTTGCTGCGTTCGCTGGAGGGCCGTCGCCCCATGCGACACTGCCGGGCCGGCGACTCGCGACGATGCTGTCCGAGGCGGGCCTCGGCCTTGGGCTGAACTTCGACGCCCCGTCGCAGACGCTGGTGAGGCCCCAGGACGTCGCGTGGCTTTCCGATATGGGCGGATCGTCGGTGCAGGTGACGACAGGCCGGCCCGTCGCGCTTGCGCCGCCCGACCTGCCTGATGCCGCCTTCGACGCGATCGACCAGCGGCTCGCCGCGGCCGAAGGGCTGGCGCGGCACGCCTGGCTCGCGACGGCGACGTGGGAGGATGGGGAGACGAGCCAACTCCTCGCGGTCGACGAAGCGATGGCGGGCGCGGCCGAGCCGATCGCACGCTTCGTGGCCGAGGCGCTTGCCTTCGCCGGCGTCGAGACGGCGTTCGATGTCATGTCCGTCGAGCCCGCCTCCGCCCTCCGGGACAGGCTCGACCGGGTTGCCGTCAGATTCGATCTGCCCGCCCCGCCCGTGCCGGCGCCGCCGGACCGGACCAGGCCGCCGCGACTGCGCTAGTAGCCGGCGGACCGGTCGACGAGATGCAGGAACGGCTCTCCCGCCTCGCCTCGCCTGACGTTCTCGGCGATCACGCGGGTCGCCGTCTCGGGCCGGGTGGCGGAGGCGATGTGCGGCGTGACGGTGACTTTCGGGTGCGACCAGAACGGGTGGTCGGGCGGCAGCGGCTCCGTCCGGAACGCGTCGAGCGTCGCATGGCCGATGCGGCCATCATCGAGGGCCGCGAGAAGCGCGTCGTCGTCGATCAGCGCGCCCCGCGCCGGGTTCAGCATCACCGCACCGCGCGGCAGCAGTGACAGACGATCGGCGTCGATCAGGTTCTCCGTCTCCGCCGTGTGTGGCGTCAGGAGGACGAGGATCTCCGAGCGACCCAGCACGGTGCGCAATCCGTCGGCGCCGTGGTGGCAGGCCACGCCCTCAAGATCCTTGGCGCTCCGGCTCCAGCCGGCGACGTCGAAGTTGAGGCGCGCCAGAGCCTGTGCCGCGGCGCCGCCGAGGGCGCCGAGGCCCAGCACGCCGACCCTGCGGCCGCGAGCCAGCGGCGGGGTGGCCTTGTCCCAGCGGCCGCCGAGGCCGTGGATGTAGCGGTCGAGCGAAAGGTGGTGGCGCAGCACGTGGCCGACCACGTACTCGACCATCCCCTCCGTCATGCCTTCGTCGACCATGCGCGCGAGGGGCGCAGTCAGTGTCGCGTTGCCGACGATTCCCTCGACACCGGCCCATAGGTTCAGGACCGCCTTGAGCCTGGTGTAGGGGCGGAAGTCGCTGACGCCGCCCTTGGGATCGAGCACGATGTACTCGACGGCTTCCGGATCGGCCTCCATCACGACGCGGGCGTCGACGTCGGCACGTGCCAGCGCCCGTTCCAGCGCCGGCCCATATCGGTCCCAGCTTTCCTCAGCGGCGGCGAAGAGGATCGTCGTCATCGGCTGCGCGGGCGGTGCACGTGGGCGCTCTGCACCAGCCCGAAGGCTGCCATCAGCACCAGCATCGCCGAGCCACCATAACTGACCATCGGCAGGGGCACGCCCACCACCGGGGCAAGGCCCATGACCATGCTCATGTTCACCGCAAAGAAGAGAAACAGCGTCGCCGCGATGCCGAGCGTCAGGAGTTGCGAGAAGCGGTCCTTCATCGTCAGCGCCGAGGCGATGCAGAACAGGATGATGAGGCCGTAGAGCGACAGCAGGGTGATGCCGCCGACGAAGCCGAATTCTTCGGCGAGGGTGGTGAAGATGAAGTCCGTGTGCTTCTCGGGCAGGAAGTTCAGCCGGCTCTGCGTCCCCTGCATGAATCCGCGCCCCGTCAGCCCACCCGATCCCAGCGCGATCTTTGACTGGGTGATGTGATAGCCCGCGCCGAGCGGGTCCGAGGCGGGATCGAGGAACGTGTCGATCCGGCGGAACTGATAATCCTCGAGCAACTGCCAGGTCGTGCCGCGCGAGGCGAAGACGGTGTAGACCAGACCGCCGACCGCGGCCACGGCTGTGCCGAAATACCACCAAGAGACCCCGGCGAGGAACATCACGATCCCACCGCCTGCGAGCAGCAGGATCGCCGTGCCGAGGTCCGGCTGCTGCAGGACCAGAGCCGTGGGGATCAGGATCAGGACGAGTGGCGGGATCACCCAGATCGGGCGCGAGACCTTATCGATGTCCAGCCAGTCGTAGTAGGCAGCCAGGACGATCACGAGGGCGATCTTCATCAGTTCGGACGGCTGCAGCCGGATGAAACCTAGGTCGATCCAGCGCTGCGCGCCCATGCCCATGACGCCAATGAGCTCCACCGCGATCAGCAGCAGGATCGCGACCGCGTAGGCGAGCGCCGCGGTGTTTCGCCAGAACCAGATCGGCACCATTCCGATGACGAACATCGCGAACAGGCCGAGGACGAATCGCTTCATCTGCGGCTCCGCCCAGGGCGACAGCGATCCGCCGGCGACCGAGTAGAGCATGAGGAAGCCGGTGCAGGCGACGGCCGAGAGCAGGACGACCAGCGCCCAGTTGAGATAGAGGACCTTGCGGACCCCGGAGGGAACAGTCTGGATGGTATATTCGAGATAGCTCACGCGCGGCTCCGCGTAGGCTTGGGGGCCGGCGCTGGGCGCAGCGGCAGCGCCTCCAGTCGCTCGCGCGCCGCATCCTGCTGACCGACCGGGTAGGTTTCGGGCGGCGGAACCTCGCCATCATGAAGCGCCGCCAGCAGGATGTCCCGCGCGACGGGTGCCGCGGCCGCGGACCCGCCGCCGCCATGCTCGACGACGACGGAGATGGCGAGGCGGGGCGCATCGAAGGGCGCGAAGGCCACGAAGAGCGCGTGGTCACGCCGCTCCCACGGCAGGTCCTCGTTGCGGAAAACGCCGCGGGCGCGCTCGGCCGCGGTGATGTTGCGGACCTGGCTGGTGCCGGTCTTCCCGGCCATCAGCATGGTCTCGGCGCCGATGCGGCTGCGATAGCCGGTGCCGCGGTTGGAGTTCGAGACGGAGAACATGCCGCGCTGCACCGCCCTCAGGTGCGCGGGACTGACTCCAAGCTCTCCGTCCGTCGCCACTTCCGTCTCGACGCCGTCGACCGACTTCACCAGCCGCGGTCGGATGGCGGTGCCCGAGGCGATGCGCGCCGTCATGACCGCGAGCTGGAGCGGCGAGGCCAGCACGAAGCCCTGGCCGATGGCGGAGTTGAGCGTATCGCCGGGCCACCACGGCTCCCCGCGCCGGACCCGCTTCCACTCCTCCGTCGGTGTCAGCCCCTCGGAGACCGCCGACATCGGCAGGTCGTGCCGGATGCCGAGGCCGAAGCGATTGGCGACCTCGCTGATCTTGTCGATGCCGGTGCGCTGGGCGACCTCGTAAAAGTAGACGTCGCAACTCTGCGTCAGCGCATCATGCAGGTTCATGTAGCCATGCCCGCCGCGCTTCCAGCAGTGGAAGCGCCGGCCGCCCGCACGCAGGAAGCCGGGGCAATAGACGGTGCCGCCTTCACCGATCACGCCGGCCTCGAGCGCGGCAATCGCGGTGATCATCTTGAAGGTGGAGCCCGGGGGATAGACGCCCTGCACGGTCTTGTCCGCGAGCGGCCGATACTTGTTTTCTGTCAGCGCCTTGTAGTCCTCGACCGAGATGCCGCGGACGAACAGGTTGGGGTCAAAGCCGGGCGCCGAGCCGATGGCCAGAATGTCGCCGCCGCGGACGTCCATCACCACGGCGCCACCGCTCTCGCCGTCGAGCCGGGCCTGAACGAAGTTCTGCAGGCGGTGGTCAAGAGTCAGCTGCACGTCGGATCCAGAGACCCCCTCGCGCCGCTCGAGCTCGCGCATCATCCGCCCGGCCGCGTTCACCTCGATCCGCCGCGAGCCGGCCGTGCCGCGCAGCAGCCCTTCCAGCTTGGTCTCGACGCCGACCTTGCCGATCTGGAACTTGGGGATCTGCAGAAGCGGGTCGGGGTCGTCGAGCCGAGACAGGTCATAGTCGCTGACCGGACCGACATAGCCGACGACGTGGCTGAAATCCTCGCGCATCGGATAGTAGCGCGACAGCCCGACGTCCGGCGTGATGCCGGGGAGGGCGGGAGCGTTGACCGCGACCTCGGCGATGTCGTCCCACGACAGGCGGTCGGCCAGGGTGACCGGAACGAACGGGCTCCGCCGGTACATCTCGCGCAGGCTGCGCTCCAGATCGTCCTCGTCGAGGTGCACGATCTGCCTGAGACGCGCGATGACCTCGTCGACGTCGCCCGCGTCCTCGCGAACGATGATGATCCGGTAGTTCTGCGCATTGTCGGCGATCGCGATGCCGTTGCGGTCGTAGATCAGCCCGCGCGCCGGGGCGATCAGCCGGTCGTTGATCCGATTCTCCTCGGCCAGCAGGCGAAATTCGTCCGCCTGCTCGACCTGCATCTGTCGCATGCGGAGGGCGAGGCCGCCCATGAACGCCGCCTGCACGCCCCCGAGGACCAGCGCCCTGCGGCCGATCCGCCGCGAACTGATCGCGCCAAGCTCCGCCGACCGCTTCACAGCTTGTGCCCCAGAGCGTCGACTTCGCCGGGCGCCACGCGCCGCAGGCCGAAGACCAGTGCCGACATCGCGACCACAAACGGGTACACGAGCGCAGAGGCCAGCGCCCGCAGAAGAAGCTGCCCCAGGCTTGGCTGAATTACCAGGAACACGGTCTGGATCGCCCAGTAGCCCAGCGTCAGCGCCACGAGCACGATCGTCACCAGCGCCCACTCGGCCGCAAACGGCAGGTCGCGCAGCAAGGTCTCCCGCGAGCGCAGGAACTCCGCCCCGACGACGACCAGTCCGGCCCAGAGGCCGAGCGGCCTCAGCGCGAACGCGTCCGCGAGAAGGACGACGAGGGCGAGCAGCAAGGGCGGCACGTATTCCGGGCGGCGGAGGACCCACGCGAACGCGATCACGATCACCAGGTCCGGCCCCGGCAGTCCGGCCGTGCCGTCACCGAGCGGCAGCAGGCCGATCCCGATCACCACGATCGAGACCAGCACGTAGAGCGTGCGGTACGCCCAGCGGCGCGAGGTCAGCGCCTCAGCCACGACCGGCCTCCTGCGCGACGTCCTCCGGCGGGCGTGCCGCTTCGGGCGCGACGAGGGAGCCGGGCCCCTGTGGCACCTCGCCCTCGGGCGAGCGCAGGACGCGCAGGAACTCGAGGCGCCGGTAGTCCGCCGAAAGCCGGACCCTCAGGCGGCCCTCCTTGTCCATCACAACCTGCCCCACGAGCAGGCCCGCGGGGAAGACCTTGCCGTCACCCGAGGAGACGACCCGGTCGCCGGGCTGCACCAGCTCCGGCGCCTCCAGAAACCCGACCGGAGGCACGGCGCTGTTGTCGCCCGACAGGATCGCCTGCTGTCCCGAGGGCTGGATCGTCACCGGGACGCGGCTCGCCGGATCAGTCAGCAGGATCACGCGGCTCGACGACCGCCCGACGCCCGAGATCCGGCCGACGAGGCCCAGCCCGTCGGTCGTCGCCCAGCCGTCGCGGATGCCGTCGCGAGAGCCGACGTTGATCAGCACCGACTGGCGGAAGGGGCTGCCGCTGTCGGCAAGGACGACGCCGGTGACGTAGGTCAGCTCGGGGTCCAGCCTCACCTTGTTGAGGTCGAGCAGCTTGGCGTTCTCCTGCTCCAGCTGCAGCGCCGCCTCCTTCCAGGCCTTCATCTGCTGGAGCTCGCGGCGCAGGTCCTGGTTCTGCCGGTAGATGTTCGTGTAGCTTTCCCAGTTGTCGATCATCGTCGCGACGCGCGTCACCGGGCCCATTGCCCAGTCGAGCGACGGTACGACCTGATCCACCACCTGCGCGCGAAATCGCTCGGCGCGGGGGCCGTCGATCCGCCAGAACAGGAAGATGGCGAAGAGCGTCAGGACCAACGCGCCGACCAGCAGCCGCCGGATCGGGCTCGCATAATCTATGCCGTGCGTGTCCTTCGCCATGTCTCGGGCCCTTCCTGGGCGCCTAGCTGTCGTAGTCTATAACATGCCGGAGTTGTTTCTCGTATTCGAGCGCCTTGCCCGTTCCGAGGGCGACACAATTCAGTGTCTCGTCCGCCACCGAGATGGCGAGGCCCGTCTGCTCGCGCAGGGCGAGGTCGAGCTCTCCCAGCAGCGCGCCGCCGCCGGTCAGCATGACGCCGCGGTCGACGATGTCGGCGGCAAGGTCCGGCGGCGTCGCCTCGAGCGCGGTCATCACCGCCTCGCAGATCGCCTGCACCGGCTCGGAAAGGGCCTCCGCGACCTGCGCCTGGTTGATCTCGGTCTCCTTCGGGACGCCGTTCAGCAGGTCCCGGCCGCGGATCATCAGCGCCTGGCCGCGCCCGTCGTCGGGCATCCGCGCAGTGCCGATCTCGGTCTTGATCCGCTCGGCCGTGGAGTCCCCGATCAGAAGATTATGCTGGCGTCGCAGGTAGTTGATGATCGCCTCGTCCATCCGGTCGCCGCCGACGCGGACCGAGCGGGCATAGACGATGTCGCCCAGCGACAGGACCGCCACCTCGGTGGTGCCGCCGCCGACGTCGACGACCATGCTGCCGGTGGGGTCGGTGATCGGCATGCCGGCGCCGATGGCCGCCGCGATCGGCTCGGCGATGAGGCCGGCGCGGCGGGCGCCGGCGGACAGCACCGACTGCCGGATCGCGCGCTTCTCGACCGGCGTCGCGCCGTGCGGGACGCAGACGATGATCTTTGGCTTGGTGAAGGTCGTCCGCCGGTGGACCTTGCGGATGAAGTACTTGATCATCTCCTCGGCGACGTCGAAGTCGGCGATCACGCCCTCGCGCATCGGGCGAATCGCCTCGATCGAGCCGGGGGTGCGGCCCAGCATCAACTTGGCGTCCTCGCCGACCGCAAGAACCTCCTTTTTGCCGCCCTTCACGTGGTACGCCACGACCGACGGCTCGTTCAGCACGATGCCGCGACCCTTGACGTAAACCAGGGTGTTGGCCGTGCCGAGATCGATCGCCATGTCCGACGAAAACAGGCCTGCCAAGCTTGCCATACTGCCCTTGTCCCGAAGATGCCTCGAAGGATCCGCCGTCCCGCGGATTCCGCACGCTTATAGGTAGTCCGGCATGGCTACGAAAGGGTTACCCTTCACTCGGCTGAGAATCGCGCATCCCTGGCCAAGATCACTCCGCGTAGATCATCTTTCGCGTCATGCCGCCGTCGACCACCAGCGTCTGACCGGTGACGAACCCGGCCGATGCCAGATAGAGGACGGCTTCCGCAATGTCCTCGGGTCGGCCGACGCGTCCTGCGGGATGCTGGTCGTGATCGACGCCGCGCAGGCCGGGGTCGCTGCGCTGCGACGGCTTCTGCCTGTCTGCGACGGCGATCCAGCCGGGCAGGATGGCATTCGCCCGGATCTCGGGGCCGAGGCTGACGGCGAGCGCGTGGGTCAGCGCGATCAGTCCGCCCTTGGCCGCGGCGTAGGCCTCGGTCTGCGGCTCGGACTGCAGCGCGCGAGTCGAGGCCATGCCAACGATGGAGCCTTGGCGCCGGCGCAGCAGCGGGACGCAGGCCCGAACCATGAGGAACGCCGAGGTCAGGTGGCTGTCGATGCGCCGCCGCCATTCGTCCAGCGAGAGGTCCTCGATCGGGCCGTTGACCGGGTTTGCCAGACCGGCGTTGTTGACGAGCAGGTCCAGGTCATCCCAACCCAGGCCCCCGACCGCCCGTGCCACCGCTTTTTCGTCGGTGACGTCGGCTTCCACAGCCTGAGGTCCGTCGAGGTCCACCAGTGCCTCGACATCGATGTCGAATGCCGCCACGTCCCAGCCCTCGGCATGGAGCCGGTCTACCACTCCGCGACCTATTCCCTGGGCGCCGCCCGTGACGATCGCGCGCAGGGTCACGCCATCCCCTTCTCGGCAAGCTGGCCACGCGCCTCGTCGGACTTGCCGAGGTCCAAGCCCATGCCGCGCAGCACCTCGTGCGCCTTCGTGAACTGCAGGTCGGCGTACTCCACCACCTCGATCCGGTTGCCCCAAGGGTCGCAGAAGTCGAGGAATGGGCCATCGACAAGTTCCGCTCCCGCGGCGAGGGCAAGCTCCTTCACGCGCGAGCGATCGTCGACCACGAGCCCGAAATGGCGATGCAGGTCCGCGCCCTGCTCGCGCCCCTCGGCCAGCGCGAGAAACTGGTCGCCCATGTCGAGGAACGCCATCCCGTCGTGCCGGCCGCGCAACTCGAAGGCAAAGATCGCCCCGTAGAAGGCCAGCGCCGCCTCGATGTCCCCGACCTCGAGTGCGACGTGATTGATGCCGACGAGCCTGGGCCTGTGCATCCGCGTCTCCTCCCGCCTCCGCGAGGTAGCCCCGGCCCAGATGGTGGAAAGGGGCTTGGCAATTCGGTTTCCGTGCGTATAGTCGACGCCCATGAGCAAGTTCGGTCAGCGCCTTCTCCTTCTCCTTAGCCGCCTCTGAGCGTGCCGAGGCCCCGGCGCGCGCGCTCAGGGGATGCCAAGGCAGCGCCGGACCACCGAACAGCTCAGAAGGATCAAGTGACATGACCGACGAAAACCGCGTGTTGATCTTCGACACGACGCTGCGCGACGGCGAGCAATCTCCCGGCGCCACCATGAGCCACGCCGAAAAGCTCGAGATCGCCCAGATGCTCGACGAGATGGGCGTCGACATCATCGAGGCCGGCTTCCCCATCGCCAGCCAGGGCGACTTCGAGGCGGTCAGCGACATTGCCAAGCTGACCAAGCAGGCGGTGGTCTGCGGCCTCGCCCGCGCCAACCCCGCCGACATCGACCGCGCGTGGGAGGCGATAAAGCCCGCGCGGCGCCCGCGCATCCACACCTTCATCGGCACCTCGCCGTTCCACCGCGAGATGCACAATCTCGACCAGGACGCGATGGCCGCGCGAATCGAGGCGACGGTGACGCGGGCGCGCGATCTCTGCGAGGACGTGCAATGGTCGCCGATGGACGCGACGCGGACCGAGCACGACTACCTGAAGCGCGTGATCGAGATTGCGATCAAGGCGGGCGCCACCACCATCAACATCCCCGACACCGTGGGCTACACCGCCCCGCGTGAAAGCGCCGACCTGATCCGCATGCTGCGCGAGGAGGTTCCGGGGGCCAAGAACGTGATCTTTGCCACGCACTGCCACAACGACCTGGGCATGGCGACGGCGAACAGCCTCGCCGCGGTCGAGGCCGGCGCGCGGCAGATCGAGTGCACGATCAACGGCCTTGGCGAGCGGGCGGGCAACACCGCGCTCGAGGAGGTGGTGATGGCGATGCGCGTGCGCGGCGACATCATGCCCTACGACACCGGGATCGACACGACAAAAATCATGGCGATCAGCCGGCGCGTCGCCGCCGTCTCGGGCTTTCAGGTGCAGTTCAACAAGGCGATCGTCGGCAAGAACGCCTTCGCCCACGAGAGCGGCATCCATCAGGACGGGATGCTGAAGAACGCCCAGACCTTCGAGATCATGCGGCCCGAGGATGTCGGCCTGACCGCCACGTCGCTGGTCATGGGCAAGCATTCCGGCCGCGCCGCGCTGCGCTCGAAGCTGAAGGAGCTGGGGTTCGACGTGGCGGACAACCAGCTCGGCGACCTCTTCGTGCGGTTCAAGGCGCTGGCCGACCGCAAGAAGGAGGTCTACGACGATGACCTCATCGCCCTTGTGCGCGACCAGGCGGACGAGAGCGACCGCATCCAGCTCAAGTTCCTGCGCGTGATCTGCGGGACGGAGGCGCCGCAGTCGGCCGACCTGACCCTCAGCATCGACGGTAAGGACCACCAGGTGACCGCGCAGGGCGACGGGCCCGTCGACGCGACCTTCAACGCCGTCAAGGCGCTGGTTCCACACGAGGCGACGCTGGAACTCTACCAGGTCCACGCGGTTACCGAGGGGACCGATGCGCAAGCGACCGTCAGTGTCCGCATGGTCGAGCACGGGCGTATCGCGACCGGCCAGGCGGCCGACACCGACACCGTCGTGGCGTCGGCCAGGGCCTACATCGACGCGCTGAACCGGCTGATCGTGCGGCGCGAGAAGTCCGAGCCCGGCGCCGACGTCAAGACTGTCAGCTACCGCGACGTCGGCTGACGTCCGACGAATTGCCGCGCTGGCCTTTCGTCGGCGCGGCGATATCTCGGGCGGTCATGAGCAATTACCAGATTACCCGCGCCCTCGTCGTCGGCGCCTCGGGCGGCATCGGCTCGGCACTCTTCGACGCGCTCGCAGGGCAGGGGGCCGAGGTCGTCGGGCTGTCGCGCTCCGGCGAAGGGCTCGACGTCACCGACGAGAGCAGCGTCGCGCAGCATCTGGGCGCGCTCGACGGCGAGTTCGACCTGATCTTCGTCGCGACCGGCGCCCTCGTCGTCGACGGCCACGAGCCGGAGAAGTCGCTCGACGCTCTGACCGCCGAGGCGCTTCTCGGCCAGTTCCGCGTCAACGCGATCGGCCCGGCGCTGGTGTTGAAGCACGCACGCCGCCTCCTGCCGCGCGACCGCCGCGCCGTCTTTGCCGCGCTTTCGGCGCGCGTCGGCTCGATCGGCGACAACCGGATGGGCGGCTGGTACTCCTACCGCACCTCGAAGGCCGCGCTGAATCAGCTTCTCCACGGCGCCGCGGTCGAACTGGGGCGCAGCCACAAGCACCTCGTCGTCGCCCTCCTGCACCCCGGCACCGTCGAGACGCCCTTCACAGCGAAGTACGCGGACCGCCACAAGACCGTTGCGGCCGAGACGGCGGCGGCCAACCTGCTCTCCGTCCTCGACGGCCTGTCCCCGGACGACAGCGGGCGCTTCTTCGACTACGCGGCAGAGCCAATTCCCTGGTGAGCCGCATCGTCCTGATCCTCGGCGACCAGCTTACGCCGACGCTCTCCGCCCTGCGCGAAGCGGGTGAGGACGACGTCATCCTGATGGCCGAGGTCGCCGATGAGGCGTCCTATGTCCCGCACCACCCCAAGAAGATCGCCTTTCTCTTCGCCGCCATGCGCAAGTTCGCCGCCCGGCTGCGCGACGATGGCCGCCGCGTCGACTACGTCACCCTCGACGACCCCGACAACACCGGCTCGATCCCCGGCGAACTGATCCGTGCCGCCGATCGTCACGGCGCGCAGGAGGTCGTGGCGACCCAGCCCGGCGAATGGCGCCTGATCCAGGCGCTCGAGGACTGCCCGCTGCCGGTACGCCAACTTCCTGACGACCGCTTCGTCGCCTCGCTCGACGAGTTCGCGCGCTGGGCCGAGGGCCGCAAGGAACTGCGGATGGAGTGGTTCTACCGCGAGATGCGCCGCAAGACCGGCCTCCTGATGGACGGCGACGATCCGGCGGGTGGCAAGTGGAACTACGACCAGGAGAACCGCAAGCCGCCGCCGGAACGTGTCACGACGGCGCCCATGTCCTTCACCCCCGACGAGACCGTCGAGGAGGTGCTGGCGCTCGTCGCCAACCGCTTTGGCAACAATTTCGGAACGCTGGAGGGCTTCGACGCGGCGACCGACCGGGCCCAGGCCCGGCGCGCTTTGACGCACTTCGTCAAGAACGCCCTGCCGAACTTCGGTCCGTTCCAGGACGCAATGCTCGACGACGACCGGTTCCTCTACCATGCCGCCATCTCGGCGTACATGAACGCGGGCCTCCTCGATCCGCTCGAGGTCTGCCGCGCGGCGGAGGACGCCTACCGCGCAGGCGACGCGCCGCTGAATTCCGTCGAGGGGTTCATCCGCCAGATCATCGGCTGGCGCGAATACATGCGCGGCATCTACTTTCTCGAGGGGCCGGACTACCCCCGCCGCAACATCCTGAACCACCAGCGCAAACTGCCATGGTTCTACTGGGGCGGCGAGACGAGGATGCGCTGCATCGGGAAGAGCGTTGAGCAGATCCGCGACACCGCCTACGCCCACCACATCCAGCGCCTGATGGTCACGGGGAACTTCGCGCTCCTCGCCGGGATCGACCCGCACCAGGTGCACGAATGGTACCTCGCCGTCTTCTGGGATGCCTACGAGTGGGTCGAGAGCCCGAACGTCATCGGCATGAGCCAGTGGGCCGACGGCGGCATCGTCGGATCCAAGCCCTACGTCTCGTCAGCGAACTACATCGACCGCATGTCGGACTATTGCGGCCACTGCCACTACTCGGCCAAGACCAAGACCGGCGAGGGGGCGTGTCCGTTCAACCTGCTCTATTGGGCGTTCCTCGTCCGCCACCGCGAGCGGTTCGAGCCGAACCGCCGCATGGCGCAGATGTACGCCACCTGGGACCGGATGGACGAGGATCGGCGCAACACGATCCTCTCCGAGGCCGACGTTTTCCTCGATCGCATGAGCCGAGGAGAGCTCGTGTGAGGCGCGGCCGCTTCGCTACGCGGACTGAACCGGAGTCGACGAGCGCGCATCAAGGCCCCGTGCGAAGGGAGCCGGCTCGCCTGGCCGTCGCCGGTGGCCGCCGCCGTCCCGCGGCGGAAACGAGGGGCGCCGGCGTCGCCTAGCCATCGGACGCCGAGCCCTCGCTCTCGGCGCGTTCGACAAGACCGTCGTTGCGCCAGGTCCCGGCGTCGACCTCGCCCGTCGCGTAGCGCATCTCGCCCTCGCCTTCGCGCCGACCTTCGACGAACTCTCCCTCGTAGACATGGCCGGCCGGGTACGTCGCGGTCCCGCTGCCGTGCATCTCGTCGCCCGACCAGCTGCCGGTGTAGGTGAACCCGCCGGGCAGCGTCAGCGTGCCCTCGCCTTCGCGCTCGCCGCCGGCAAAGCCGCCTTCGTACACGGCGCCATCCTCGTAGGTCAGGGTGCCGGAGCCGTGCCAGACCCCCTCGCGCCACTCTCCGTTGTAGGTCGTGCCGTCGGGGTACGTCATCACGCCGCGTCCATCGATGCGCGCGTCGGCGAACTCGCCCTCGTAGGTCATCCCATTGGCGTAGACTGCCCGACCGCTGCCTGAGAATCCGGCCATCCTCCCACGCGCCGTCGTAGAAGCTGCCGTCTGCATAGCGCATCCGGCCCTGACCATGCGGAACGCCGTCCTGAAACGCGCCTGCATAGACCGATCCGTCCGGATAGGTCATGCGGCCTTCGCCCTGCTCCTGGCCCTCGACCCACTCCCCCTCGTAGACGTGGCCATCGGCGCGGGTCAGCGTGCCCTGACCATGGCGCAGGTCGCGGCGAAACCCGCCCTCGTAGACGTCCCCGTTCGCGAACTCGAGCCGGCCCTGACCCTCTCGCTTGCCGTCCGCAAAGCCGCCTTCGTAGACGTTGCCGCCGGGCTGGACCATGCGGCCCTCGCCCTCGAAGACGCCCTGCCGCCAGCCGCCCTCGTAGACGAACCCCGTCGGCGTCGTCAGCTTTCCTTCGCCTTCGCGCACGCCGTCGACGACGCCGCCCTGGTATGCGGTGCCGTCTGAATAGATGACGCGGCCCTCGCCATGCTCGACGCCCGCGACCCAGGTGCCGTCGTAGACCGATCCGTCCGCTCGCTCTATCCGGCCCTCGCCCTCGGGCTGGCCATCGACGAAGGCGCCCTCATAGCGCGACCCGTCCGGATAGATGCGAACGCCCCGGCCGACGATCGTGCCGGAGGACCACTCGCCCTCGTAGCTGCCGCCGTCGGGGAACGTGATCTTCCCGCGGCCGTCCGGCTGTCCCGCCACGAACGTGCCTTCGTAGACTGACCCGTCGGCGTAGCGTGCCGTGCCTTCGCCCACCATCTCGCCGTCGACCCAGTCGCCGGAATACTCGTACCCGCCGGGGTCCGTGTACGTTCCCGTGCCATGGCGAAGACCGTTGCGGAACGTGCCTTCGTAGACGCCGCCGTCGTCGTACTGCTTGACCTGAACCCTGCCGTCCTGCGCGAGCGCCGGGGACAGCAGGAGTACCGGCACGAGGCCGGCTAGATACACGATGCGCTTCATGCCTGTTCGCGCTCTCGTCCTGATCCGCGTTGCCTGGATATCGTGCGAGCCTACCGTGGGCGGATGCCGCGCCGCAACCGCGTCTTCCCCATGCAGGCGTCATCCGCTAACCCGGCCGGAACCGTATCAGGAGACCTCATGAGCCGCTTTCGCGTCACGCTGGCCCAGCTCAACCCCACTGTCGGTGATATCGACGGCAACGCCCGGATGGCGCGCGACGCGTGGGAGGAGGGGCGCAAGGCCGGCGCCGACCTTGTCGCGATGACCGAGATGTTCGTCACCGGCTATCAGGTGCAGGACCTGATCATGAAGCCCGCCTTCTCGAGCCACGCGATGCACGTCATCGAGCGTCTCGCGACGGAATGTGCGGACGGCCCGGCCCTCGCCATCGGCGGTCCCTACGCGTTCGGCGATCGGCTGCACAATGCCTACTGGGTCCTGCAGGGCGGCGCGGTGAAGGCGCGCTTTCTCAAGCACCACCTGCCGAACGAGACGGTCTTCGATGAAAAGCGCATCTACAATCCTGGTCCAATCCAGGGCCCCGTTGCGATCGGCGCGGCGCGGATCGGAATGCCGATATGCGAAGACGCCTGGCACGAGGACGTCGCGGAGGCGATGGCCGAAAGCGGCGCGCAGATCCTTCTCGTCCCGAATGGATCGCCCTACTACCGCGGCAAGTTCGACACCCGGCTGAGCCATATGGTCGCCCGCACCGTCGAAACCGGCCTCCCGCTCGTGTATCTCAACATGGTCGGCGGCCAGGACGATCAGGTTTTCGACGGCTCCTCCTTTGTCCTCAACCCGCACGGCGCCCTCGCGGTCGAGTTGCCGCCGTTCGACGAGGCCATTGTGCACATCGACTTCGAACAGGGCGAGGACGGCTGGAAGGCGCTGCCCGGAGAACGCGCCACACGCCCGTCGGATTGGGAGGCCGACTATCGGGTGATGGTACAGTCCTTGCGGGACTACATGCGAAAATCCGGCTTTCAAAAGACTCTGCTCGGGCTCTCCGGCGGCGTCGACAGCGCACTCGTGGCCGCGATTGCCGCCGACGCGATCGGACCGGCGAATGTCAGGTGCGTCATGCTGCCGTCCGAATACACGTCGAAGGCGTCGCTTTCCGATGCCGAAGCGGTTGCGCGATCGCTGGGCTGCCATCTTGACGAGATCTCCATAGATGCGCCACGCGCTGCGGTCTCAACGGCGCTTCAGCCTCTTTTCGGGGACCTGCCTTCCGACATCGCCGAGGAAAACGTGCAGTCCCGCCTTCGCGGCCTGCTTTTGATGGCGATTTCCAACAAGTTTGGCGAAATGTTGCTGACAACTGGCAACAAGTCGGAGGTCGCCGTCGGATACGCAACGATCTATGGCGACATGTCGGGCGGCTACAATCCGATCAAGGACCTCTACAAGACGCGGGTCTTCGAAACCTGTCGCTGGCGCAATGCGAACTGGCGAGACTGGATGAAGGGGCCGCAAGGCGAAGTTGTTCCGCCGCGCGTGATAGACAAACCGCCGACTGCAGAGTTGCGTGAGGACCAGCGGGATGAAGACAGCCTGCCGCCATACGCGGTCCTCGACGAGATCCTGACGATGCTTATCGACCGCGAGGCATCGGTGGCGGACGTCGTGGCGATGGGCCACGACCGCGCTACGGTCAAGAACGTCGAGCGGCTGATTTACGCGTCGGAGTACAAGCGTTTCCAGTCCGCGCCCGGAACGCGATTGACGCCCCGCTCTTTCTGGCTCGACAGGCGGTACCCGATCGTCAATCGCTGGCGGGATCCGTCATAGGCACGTTTCCGCGACTTGACGAATATCGCCATTGAAAGACTTCCGGCTGCGTGCAAAATATTCCTTGCAGAATTGGGGAATACGCAGGTCAACCATGGCAGTAAATCTCGACAAGATGTCCTATGACGAGCTGGTCCAGCTTCAGAAGGACATCAAAAAGGCGATCGCGACGTACGAGGATCGGCGTCGTAAAGAAGCGCTGATCGAAATGCAGGAAGTCGCCAGAAGGCACGGGCTCGAGCTTTCGGACATCGTCAAGGGCGGAAAGAAGGGCGCGTCGGTCTCGGCACCCAAGTATCGCCACCCCGAGAATCCGGAACTCACCTGGGCCGGGCGCGGCCGCCAGCCGCGCTGGGTCAAGGAAGCTCTCGAGCAGGGCAAGAACCTCGACGATATGCGGATCTAGCGACCTCCGCATCTGCGCACAGGCCGTCACCGGTCTCGGCAGATGTGAACGTATGTCGTAGCGCCTAGGTGCCTCCTGCGAACAACCTTGCAGGAGGCATCATGGCCGCACCGAAGATCGCCGTCGTGTTCTACACGACCTACGGCACGAACCACAAAGTCGCACAGACCGCCGCGCGCGCCGCGCAGGAGGCCGGAGCGGAGGTCCGTCTGCGGCGGGTCGCCGAGACCGCGCCGATGCACGTCGTCGAGTTGCAGGAGGCGTGGAAGAAGCAGCTCGACTCCATGTCCGACATCCCCGAGGCCGCGCCGGACGACCTCGCATGGGCCGACGGGTACTTCTTTGCCGCCCCGACCCGCTTCGGCGTCGTCGCCAGCCAGATGCGTGCTTTCATCGATACTCTGGGCCCGCTGTGGCAGAAGGGCGCGCTCGCCAACAAGACCTTCACCGCCACGACCAGCGCCCAGAACCCGCATGGCGGGCAGGAGCAGACGATCCTGTCGCTCTACGCAACCGCCATGCACTGGGGCACCATCATCGTGGCGCCCGGCTATGCCGACCCGATCAAGTTCGAGGATGGCGGCAACCCCTACGGGTTCTCGCTCAAGGCCGGTGACTTCGATGCCACGGCAGAGGCGTCGATCGCCTACCAGGCGCGCCGCCTGACCGAGTTCACAGCAAAGCTGGTCTGACCCGCTAAGCCTTCGCTCGCACCGGGGTGGGGCTTTCCAGCCTCGCCTCGGCTCGGTCCGCGTGGCACTCTCACGCCATGGTCGAGGACGGTACGTGCTGAGCTGGAGCGCTCCCGAGATCCTGTCGCCTTTGGGCCGTCGAGTTGGAGCAGAAGTAAATCTTCGCCGTCTGCTTCGGATGCCTCAACGGAGCACGCTGGCCCGGCGACCGCCCGGGACGGGGCAGGCGCTCGCCCGGCGCCTTCGACTTGACTCAGGGCGAAGCAGCGCACCGATCGTACGTCGGCCCGATCCCGTCATCGCTCGGGCGCGGAGAGCCATGTCGCCAGAGTGGACGACCCCGCCGCGCGTTTAGTCATGATCTCGACGCCGGGACCAGAGCATCCTCGGGATAGGCCTTTCGCCGGACCTGTGGCCAGTCGACGCAACCTTGGACACGCAGGATCAGATACTTTCCAAGCGGTAAACACCCGCCCGGTAACGAATAGAAACCAACTAGTTGCCGAAAGCGCCCCTCGTGAACACCGGTCACTCCCACCACCGGTCCACCGTCGCGATGTCGTCGTCTGACCAGCCGAAATGGTGGGCCAGCTCGTGCACCAGAACGTGTGTCACCAACTCCGCAAGCGACACGTCCCCCCGCCCCGCCCACTCGTCGAGGATCGGGCGGCGGAAGAGCCAGATCGTGTCCGGCCCCGACGGCTGATCCATCACCGACTTCTCGGTCAGCGGGATGCCGTCGTAGAGGCCGGTCAGGTCGTAGGCGTCCTCGATCTGCAGCTCGTCCAGCATCGCGTCGGACGCCCAGTCCTCCACCCGCAGCGCCACCGCGGCCGCCGGCCCGCGGTAGACCTCCGGCAGCGCCTGCAGCGCCGCGCGCGCCAGCGCCTCGATCTCGCCCGCGTCGGGGGCCGTGACGTCCCAATCCATGCCTGCCCGTATGGACAAGACGCGGCGCTTGTGGAAGGGCGAGCCGCATGACGACGACCCGCTTCGCCCCCTCGCCGACCGGCTACCTGCACATCGGCAACCTGCGCACGGCGCTGTTCAACTTCCTCATCGCGCGCAAGGAGGGCGGCACCTTCATCCTGCGCCTCGACGACACCGACCCCGAGCGGTCGCGCGACGAGTACGCGCTGGCGATCGAGGAGGACCTGACCTGGCTCGGCCTCACCTGGGACCGGCTCGAGCATCAGTCGCGCCGCCTCGACCGCTACAACGCCGCCGCTGACCGCCTGCGCGAGATGGGCCGCCTCTACGAATGCTTCGAGACGCCGGGAGAGCTCGACCTCAAGCGCAAGAAGCAGCTCAACATGGGTCGTCCGCCGGTCTACGACCGCGCCGCCCTCGATCTCTCGGAGGTCGAGCGCGACCGGCTGCGCGCCGAGCGCGGCGGCCACTGGCGCTTCAAGCTCGATCACGAGCGGATCGAGTGGACAGACGGCATCCTCGGCCCGGTCTCGATCGACGCGGCCTCCGTCTCGGACCCGGTGCTGATCCGGGCCGACGGGCAGTTCCTCTACACCATGGCCTCGGTCGTCGACGACATGGAGATTCGGCGTGACCGACATCGTCCGCGGCTCCGACCACGTCACCAACACGGCGACGCAGATCCAGATCATCCGGGCGCTGGGCGGCACCCCGCCCGCCTTCGCGCACCACTCGCTGCTGACCGGCCCGCAGGGAGAGGGGCTCTCCAAGCGCCTCGGCACCCTCGCCCTGCGCGACCTCCGCGCCGAAGGGGTCGAGCCGATGGCCATCCTGTCGCTGATGGCGCGCCTCGGCTCCGCCGACCCGGTCGAGCTGCGCAGCTCGATGGACGAGCTGGTCGCGGGCTTCGACATCACCCGCTTCGGCGCCGCGCCGACCAAGTTCGACGTGGCCGACCTGCGCCCGCTGACCGCCCGCCACCTGCACGCGCTGCCGTTCGACGCGGTCGCCGACGAGATCGATGCGCTGGGCGTCCCCGCGGGCATCGCGCCGCGCTTCTGGGAGGTCGCGCGCGACAACATCGAGACCCGCGCCGAACTCGCCGAGTGGTGGCGCATCCTGACCGGCGACCGCGCCGCGATGGTCGAGGAGGGTGACCGCGACTTCGTGGCAAAAGCCTTCGACCTCCTGGGGGAGCCGCCCTACGGCACCGACACCTGGTCGGACTGGACCGCCAGGGTCAAGGAGGCGACCGGGCGCAAGGGCAAGCAGCTCTTCATGCCGCTGCGCCTCGCCGTCACGGGCCGCGCGCGCGGCCCCGAGATGGCCGACCTGATGCCGCTGCTGCAGGCCAAGCCCGGTCTCTGAAGCGACAGGGACCGCGCCGAGAGCGCCTTCCGTTCTCGCGCCCGAGACGTCGACACGCATCGGGCCGCGCCTTCCGGTGCATCTATCTTTGGTGACCCGCGCCGATCTGCGCCGGTATAGCCTGCCGGCGCCACGCCTCAAGGCAGCGGCGGGCTCTGTGGCAACGACCGCAGCGACCGCCGCGCCGGCCGCTTGCGCCTACCGATCCGCCGCGATCCGCTTCTGGCCCAGCTCCTCGATCCAGCCGTCGACCAGCGCCCGCTCCGCCGGCGTCAGCTGCGTCGCCCGGCCGTAGCGCGGCGCCGCGCGGTCGTCGAGCAGCGGCGCATGCCAGCCCTCGGTCGTCGCCACGAACCGCGCGACGCCTGCCTCGCCGAAAAGCGTCAGGTAGCCCTGCAGGACGGTCTCCAGATAGCTCAGCAGGATCGGGTTCTCGTCGCCCGGCTCGTCGTGAAAACCTTCGGGGATGGCGTAGATCGCCGTCGCGCCGGTGCGGCCGTCATGGCGCACCTCGGCCAGCGCCACACGCTCGTAGGCGCCTTCGCGGGCATCGAGCTCGGGCCAGGCATGGTCCGGCACGCCCGCCACCAGCCCCTCGATCTCGGTCGTGCTGTCGGGGATCACCGTCAGGAACGACAGCGGCCGCAGCGACGTCCGCCGCCAGGCGCGACGCCAGCCCGTCGCTATGGCGGGCTCGGTCTCGGCGTAGTCGTGCGTCGCCCGGTTGACGAGGCTGCCGTATCCGAACACCAGCGCATGGCTCATGCTGCAGCTATGGCCCTGATCGGCGGGTGCCGGCAAGCCCGCCCCGGCAACCTTCGCGGCGGCAGCGGTCGGCGGGAAGCCCTTGCTGCGCCTCCGGCCAGGGCCTAGCGTGGCGCAAAGCCGGCGGATCGCCGCCGTGGGAACCGGGACGACACGATGACGCGAATGCAGACGGACCGCGCGTGCTCCAAGAGCGTGGCGCATGACCGGCGTGAGCGAGCTTCGCCGGACCCCCCTTCACGACCTCCACGTCGAGCTTGGCGCCCGAATGGTGCCCTTCGCCGGGTGGGAGATGCCTCTGCAATACAAGGGCGTGATGTCCGAGCACGTCGAGACCCGCGCCTCGGCGGGGCTCTTCGACGTCAGCCACATGGGGCAGCTCATCCTCCGCGGCCCCGATCCCGCCCGCTCGCTCGAGCGGCTGGTGCCCGCCGACATCCTCGGCATTCCGGAGGGGCGGCAGCGCTATGCGCTCCTGACCAACGACGAAGGCGGCATCCTCGACGACCTGATGGTCGCCAATCGCGGCGATCACCTGTTCCTTGTGGTCAACGCCGCGAACGCCGCCGCGGATGCCGAGCACATCCGGTCGAGCCTGCCGGGCCATACGCTGGAGCCGATCGACGACCGTGCCCTCCTCGCCCTGCAGGGGCCGATGGCCGAGGCGGCGCTCGCCCGCATCGTGCCGGCGGTGGCGCGGCTCGGCTTCATGGACGTGGCGGTGCTGCCGATCCAGGGCGGCGACATCTGGGTGTCGCGCTCGGGCTATACTGGCGAGGACGGGTTCGAGATCTCGGTTCCGGTGTCCGAGGCGCGCGGCTTTGCCTCGACGCTGCTCGCGATGTCCGAGGTTGTGCCGGTCGGCCTCGGCGCGCGCGACACGCTGCGCCTCGAGGCTGGGCTGCCGCTGCACGGCTCGGACATCGACGCCTCCACGAACCCGGTCGAGGCGGGCCTGGCCTGGTCGATCGGCAAGCCGCGCCGCAAGGACGGCGCGCGCGCTGGCGGCTTCCCCGGATCGGCGCCGATCCTCGAGGCGCTCGCCGCTGGTCCGACGCGTCGGCGCGTCGGCGTCCTGCCGGAGGGCCGCGCCCCGATGCGGGCGGGCACGAAGATCTACGCCGGCGACGACGAGGTGGGGCACGTCACCTCCGGCGCCTGGGGACCAAGCGTGGAACGTCCGGTCGCGATGGGCTACGTCGCGTCTGATCACGCCGATCCGGGGACCGAACTCACCGGGGAACTTCGCGGCAAGCGCATCCCTTTGACCGTCACCCGCCTCCCGTTCCGGGAGGCTCGATACAAGCGCTGAAGGAGGGCCGATGAGATACACCGAGGAGCACGAGTGGCTCGACCTCGACGGCGACGTCGTGACCGTCGGGATCACCAAGTACGCGGCGGAACAGCTGGGCGACATCGTCTTTATCGAGCTTCCCGAGGTCGGTGACATCGTGAAGAAGGGCGAGGAGATCGTCGTCATCGAGAGCGTCAAGGCGGCCTCCGACATCACCGCGCCCCTCGACGGCGAAGTTACCGAGATCAACGACGCGATCGTCAAGACCCCGGGCAAGATCAACGAGGATCCAGAAGACGCCTGGTTCTTCAAGATCAAGGCCGAGGATCCCTCCGAGGTGGAGGAGCACATGGACGAAGACGCATACCAGGAGTTCATCGAGTGACGAAGAAACCAGCTGCAGCGAAAGCGCCAGCCCGAGAAGAAGATCACCGCCTTCCGAGGCCAGTGGACCGCCGACGTCGCCGGTCGAGGAGCTGGCGGTGCTGCACAACACCATGCGCGTCGGCACCACCGGCTACTTCGACCCGATGGAGAAGTCCAAGTCCGATCAGGACAAGCACAAGCGTCTGACCGACGCTCTCGTGGCGAACGACGTCGCGGTGATGCAGCGCGACAAGGACGACGAGGCGCTGTCGCGCGATGCCTACATCGGCCTTGTTCAGCTACAAGGACCTCGAGATCGGCGACGACGGCAGCATCACCCTGACGCTGGTCGACCGGGTCCAGTAGCCTGGAAACCTCGTCAGGCGCCCGCGGGCGGCAACGGGCCGCTGTCGACTCCCGACATGTGCGGCCCCGCGCCGGATCCGCCGAGATGGTGAATTCGTTGCGTCGGCCGCATGTACGCACGGCGGGGAGTTCTGTACAAAAACGTACAAAGCCGGGTCTGGAGATGTACGTTTCTGTACAACTGACGACCCCAGTGCGGAGACACCATGGCCTTCACCCCCACCGAGTACGACCCCTACGACTTTGCCAATCGCCGCCACATCGGGCCGTCACCCTCGCGAGATGACCGAGATGCTGGAGGCGATCGGGGTGGAGGATCTCGACACCCTCATCGACCAGACCGTGCCCGCCGACATCCGCCAGGACACCGCCCTGTCCGGTGAGCCGATGTCGGAGCGCGAGCTGATCTGGCGGATGCGGCAGACGGCGCGGAAGAACCAGGTCTTCACCACGATGATCGGGATGGGCTGGCACGGCACCGTGACGCCGCCGGCCATCCAGCGGAACATACTGGAGAATCCCGCCTGGTACACCGCCTACACGCCCTATCAGCCCGAGATCAGCCAGGGTCGGCTTGAGGCGCTTCTGAACTTCCAGACCATGGTGAGCGACCTGACTGGCCTGCCGGTAGCGAACGCGTCGCTGCTCGACGAAGCGACCGCGGCGGCCGAAGCGATGACGATGGCGGGACGAGTCTCGAAGTCCAAGGCGAAATCGTTCTTCGTCGACGAGAACTGTCACCCCCAGAACATCGCCGTCATGCGGACAAGGGCCGAGCCCCTGGGCATCGACCTCATCGTCGGCAGCTCCGAAGACCTCGATCCAACGAAGGTTTACGGCGCGATTTTCCAATATCCGGGCACTTACGGCGACCTGCGCGATTTCAGCGAGATCATCTCGCAACTGCACGAGCAGAACGCCGTCGCCGTGATGATCGCGGACCCGCTGGCCCTGACGCTGTTGAAGGAGCCGGGCGCGATGGGGGCCGACATCGCCGTTGGCTCAACGCAGCGGTTCGGCGTGCCGATGGGCTACGGCGGTCCGCACGCCGCCTACATGGCCTGCCGGGACGAGATGAAGCGACACATGCCGGGCCGCATCGTCGGCGTCTCGGTCGATGCCCGCGGCAACAAGGCCTATCGCCTCGCCCTGCAGACGCGAGAGCAGCACATCCGGCGTGAGAAGGCGACGTCTAACGTCTGCACCGCGCAGGCATTGCTGGCCGTCATGGCCGGCTTTTACGCGGTCTTCCACGGCCCGGAGGGGCTGAAGGCCATCGCTCAGCGCGTGCACCAGAAGGCGGTGCGCATGGCGAACGCGCTGACCGACGCCGGCTTCGACGTCCAGCCCGGCAGCTTCTTCGACACCATCACGGTGCGAGTCGGCCCGATGCAGGGTGTCATCCTGCGAGCGGCGGCGGCGGAGCAGGTGAACCTGCGCCGCATCGGCGACGACCGCCTCGGCATCACGCTCGACGAGACGACGCGCATCGCGAAGATCGAGGCGGTATGGCGCGCCTTCGGGATAGATCGCGCGTGGAGCGACGTCTCCGACGAGTACCATCTGCCGGACCGGCTGGTCCGCACGTCCGACTACCTGACACACCCGGTCTTTCACATGAACCGGGCCGAGACCGAGATGATGCGCTACATGCGCCGGCTCGCCGACCGCGATCTCGCGCTCGACCGGGCGATGATCCCGCTCGGCTCCTGCACCATGAAGCTCAACGCCGCGGCCGAGATGGCGGCGATCTCCTGGCCCGAGTTCGCCAACATGCACCCCTTCGCCCCGGCCGAGCAGGCTACCGGCTACGCCGAGATGATCGAGGATCTCTCGGCGAAACTGTGCGAGATCACCGGCTACGACGCCATGTCGATGCAGCCGAACTCCGGCGCGCAGGGCGAGTATGCCGGACTGCTGACGATCATGGCCTACCACCGCAGCCGCGGCGAGGAGCGGCGGGTCTGCCTCATCCCGACCTCGGCCCACGGCACCAATCCGGCCTCCGCGCAGATGTGCGGCATGAAGGTCGTCGTCGTGAAGGCGGCAAAGAACGGCGACATCGACCTCGACGACTTTCGCGCCAAGGCGGAGGCGGCGGGCGATGACCTCGCCGCCTGCATGATCACGTATCCGTCGACCCATGGCGTCTTCGAAGAGACGGTGCGCGAGGTCTGCGAAATCACGCACCAGCATGGCGGCCAGGTCTATCTCGACGGCGCCAACCTCAATGCCCTCGTCGGGCTGGCGCAGCCTGGCAAGATCGGCGCTGACGTCAGCCATCTCAACCTGCACAAGACGTTCTGCATCCCGCACGGCGGCGGTGGCCCCGGGATGGGGCCGATCGGGGTCCGCGCGCACCTGGCGCCGTTTCTGCCGGGGCATCCGGCGACCGGCGGTCGAGAGGGTCCCGTGTCGGGCGCGCCTTGGGGCTCCGCCTCGATCCTGCCGATCAGCTGGGCCTACTGCCTGATGATGGGCGGCGCGGGGCTGACGCAGGCGACACGGGTGGCGATCCTGAACGCGAACTACATCGCGGCGCGGCTTGACGGCGCGTTCGACGTGCTGTTCCGCGGCAGGAAGGGGCGTGTCGCGCACGAATGCATCCTGGATACGCGACCTTTCGCCGAGGTCGGGATAACCGTCGACGACGTTGCCAAGAGGCTCGTCGACAATGGATTCCACGCGCCGACGATGAGCTGGCCGGTCTCGGGCACGCTAATGGTCGAGCCGACCGAGAGCGAGACCAAGGCCGAGCTCGACCGGTTCTGCGACGCGATGCTCGCCATCCGTGACGAGATCCGTGCCGTCGAGAAAGGCGATGTTGCGGCCGACGAAAGCCCGCTTCGCCGGGCGCCGCATACTGTCGAGGACCTCGTCGGCGACTGGGATCGGCCCTACAGCCGCGAGGCGGGCTGTTTCCCCTCGGGTGCCTTCCGCGTGGACAAGTATTGGCCGCCTGTGAACCGCGTCGACAACGCCTACGGCGATCGCAACCTCGTCTGCACATGCCCTCCGCTCGAAGCCTATCAGGAGGCTGCCGAGTAGCGACGCTCGCTCGTGAACCTAGTCGCGATCCTTCTTGCAATAGATCGCCGGAGGGAGCGCCGTAGAAACGAGTAGAACGATGGTCTTGCAAAATCACGCTTGCGAGCACTGCGCAGAACGGAAGGGGCGCGCCTTCGCGCACGAGATCACGATGGCCTTCCAGCCGATCTTCGATCTGGAAACGGGGAAGGTCTTTGCCCAGGAGGCATTGCTGCGCGGCTCGGACGGCCGTGGCGCCGGCGAGATGTTGGGCCTGGTCGACGAGGAGAACCTCTACAATTTCGACCAGACGTGCCGCGTCACGGCAATCGGCCTGGCGGCCCAGCTTGGCTTGCAGGACGCGCTGTCGATAAATTTCATGCCGAACGCGGTCTATGATCCGTCCACGTGCATCCGTCGGACGCTCTGGGCAACTGACGCCTATGATTTCCCGATCGAGAAGATCATCTTCGAGTTCACAGAAGTCGAGCGCGTGCGCGACAAGGATCACCTCAAGTCCATCGTGGCGACTTAAAAGTCCATGGGATTCCGCACAGCGATAGACGATTTCGGCGCCGGCCATTCGGGCCTCACCCTGATCGCCGACGTGATACCCGACATCGTCAAGCTTGATCGCGAGTTGGTCTCAGGAATCGATCGCGATGCGACGCGGCAGGCGCCTTGTGGAACTGAATGGAGAGCCGCTGCCAGCGGGAACAACACTGAACCTGCCGGAATTCGGGCGCATCACCGGCACATTGCCGTGCAACACCTTCAGGGCACGGCAGACGGCGCCGTATCCATGGTTCATCCTGTCGCATTTCGAGGTTGGGGGGCAGACCTGTGCGGCGACGGCTCTCGAGGACCGGATCGTGCACGCCTCCGCGTCGGTCACGCTCGCCGAAGCACAGGGTCCGTCGCTCTTGCTGACGAATGCAGAGGGGCTGGAGATGTACCTTCGCCTCGACCCATAGAAACCCACTCGGCGACATTGCCCCTCCCAGTCTTGCAGGCGGTGACTGGGTCCAATCGCCTGATCCGGAGTGCCTGTTGCAATGTCTGACCGACCGCTGCGACGACGGCTGGCAAAGCTCGCTTTCGCGGGGCTCGGCCGGTCTCGCGCGCACTGGCAGGAAACATGGCCGGGCCTCCAACTGGTGCGGAGCAGGGAGGGCGCAGGCGGGGTCATCCTCTATCGCGGGAGGCCTCTGGCCCCTCTCGCGCCGCTTTCGCACTTGTCCCAACGCGCGGGTGACGTCGTGACCATCGTGGGTTCGGGTCCGTCGCTGCGACACGTCGATCCGGCGAGACTACCCGGCTTCCCGATCCTGCTAAACGGAGCCATGTCGCTGGACCTCGATGGTGCCGTCGCGGTCGAGGACGAACGTTTCGTCTGGCGCCATCTCGACATGATCGAAAGGTACGTGGCACCTGGGATGCCGAGGCTCTTCTCGCCGGCGGTGATACGCGCCATCGCGGCCCAATCGCCGGATGTTCTGAAGGCGGGGCCTGTGATCCTGATGGAGAACCTCGGCAAGCGGGCGCATGAGGTCCGTCGGCACGATCTGCCTCTGGTCTCGCATGCGCCAGAGGAGGGCGTCATCGTGGCGGGAACGGTCGCCTTCTCGGCGCTTCAGGTCGCGATGGGCACAGGCGCGCGGCGCATTTCGTTCGCGGGTATTGACCTTGGCAACGTCGCAGCGCCGAGGTTCTACGAGTTTGTGGGGGACGTCGCCCCGTCCGGACTGTCGAGCGGCCTGGACCGGATCCTGCGCCATTTTTCTGCGGCGCGGACGTATGCGGAAGAACGCGGAATCACGCTCGAGACTGTTACGCCAGGATCGGCGCTGGAGCGTATCGGCATCCCCTATCGGCCGCTTGACTGACCGGTCCCGTGTGGGCGGGGCATCGAGCCCCGCCCACACGGGCGCGACCGTCATCGCGCCGTCGTTCAATTCACAGGATCATGAGGCGGATGGCATAGGCGACCACGGCGACGATGCCGACCCCCGCCGCCCAAAGCGCGACGAACCACGCGACCCTGCGGATCAATGGTACCCCTCGTCCGGGTCAAGCTTGCCGCGGAACACCCAGTAGGCATACGCGGTGTAGGCCAGGATGATCGGCACCAGCACGATCGCGCCGACAAACATGAAGAGCTGGCTCGAGTAGGGGCTCGCGGCATCGAAGATCGTGATCTCCGTCGGGATGACGTAGGGCCACATCGAGGCGCCGAGACCCGCGAAGCAGAGGCCGAAGAGTGCGAGCGACAACACGAACGGCAGCCAATCCCGGCCCGGCGTAAGCAAAGTCCGCGCCAATGCCAGCATCAGAACTGCCACGGCGATGGGGACCGGCGAGAGCCAGAGGACGGTGGGCCACGTGAACCAGCGGTTGAAGTAGGTTGGCTCGAGGAACGGCGTCGCCAGGCTGACGGCGGCAATTGAGGCAACCGTCGCAAGCCCAAACGTCCGCGCGAGCTTTCGTGCCTTGTCATGGACCTCGCCTTCGGTCTTCAGGATGAGCCAGCACGATCCGAGGAGCCCGTAGCCGCACGCCACGCCAACTCCGCAGAGAACGGAGAACAGCGTCAGCCAGTCGAGCCATCCGCCGCCATAGGCGCGGCCGTCGACCTCAATGCCCTGCAGCAGGGCGCCAAGGATGATACCCTTGGCTGAGCGCGGCGACGAGTGATGCACCGAAGAAGGCGACATCCCAGAACCACTTGGAGAAGCGGCGGACCGTCCGCCACCGGAACTCGAAGGCAACCCCGCGAAAGACGAGCGCCAGAAGCATCGCGATGATCGGCGGATAGACCGCGGGCATGATGATCGCGTAGGCAAGCGGGAACGCCGCGAAGAGGCCCCCGCCGCCCAGCACCAGCCAGGTCTCGTTGCCGTCCCACACGGGCGCCACGGAGTTCATGAGCAGGTCTCGGTCCCGCTTCTCCGGGAAGAGCGGATAGAGAATTCCGATTCCGAGGTCGAAGCCGTCGAGGATGACGTAGACGTAGACGGCGAAGGCGAGCAGCAATGCCCAGGCGATGGTGAGGTCAACCGAGAGGAACATGGCGCTACCCTCTCGCCGTTTCGGCCCGGTATTCCGCGACCTGCGGCGCCGGCGTCGATCCCGCGGTGCGGATCGGCCCCGGCTCGGGACGCATCCCGCGCTGGCCCGGCTCCGGCGGCTTGTTCATCAGGCGGAGGAGGTAGATGATCCCCGCGCCGAAGACCGCGAAATAGATCGCTATGAACACCAGAAGCGACGTTCCGACCGCACTCGCCGCGATGGGCGACACCGCGTCGGACGTCCGCAACGCGCCGTAGACCACGTACGGCTGGCGTCCGACCTCGGTGGTGATCCATCCCGCGATCACGGCGACGAGGCCGGAGGGCGCCATCAAGAGTGCGGCGCGGTGCAGCCAGACATCGTCGTGAAGACGCCCGCGGAACCGGCTCACCAGCGACCACAGGCCAACCGCCGCCATCAGCATACCCATCGTCACCATCACCCGAAATGACCAGAAGACGATGGCGACCGGAGGTTCCTCATCGTCGGGTATCGTATCCAGCCCGTCGAGGGGCGCGTTCAGATCGTGCTTGAGGATCAGCGACGACAGCTTCGGGATCTCGAGCGCGTAGCGCATTTCGCCCGCCTCCTGGTCGGGGATGCCGAAGAGGATCAACGGTGCGCCGTCGGGATGGGACTCGAAGTGACCCTCCATCGCCATGACCTTCTGCGGCTGATGCTCGAGAGTGTTGAGGCCATGCAGGTCGCCGAGAAAGATCTGAACCGGCGCAACGATCGCGGCCATCCACATGGCCATCGAGAACATCGTCTGGACGCCGCGGTTGCGACTGTGCCCGCGAAGGTAGTGCAGCGCCCCGACGCCGCCCACGATGAACGCGGTCGTCAGGTAGGCCGCCGTGAGCGTGTGAGCCAATCGGTAGGGGAACGACGGATTGAAGACGATTTCCCACCAGTTCTCAGGCAGGAACTGCCCGGTATCTGCGTCAATGGCGAAGCCTGCAGGAGTGTGCATCCAGGAATTGACCGAGAGAATCCACGTGGCCGAGATGGCGGTTCCCACCGCCACCATGAGGCACGCCACCATGTGGAGCCCGTTGCCGACCTTCTCGCGGCCGAAGAGCATGATGCCCAGGAACCCCGCCTCGAGAAAGAACGCCGTCAGCACCTCGTAGGCCATGAGGGGCCCGATGACCGGCCCGGCGAGGTCGGAGAACACCGACCAGTTGGTTCCGAACTGGTAGGACATGACAATCCCGGACACGACGCCCATCGCGAAAGAGATCGCGAAGATCTTCAGCCAGTACTTGAAGAGGCGGAGATACGCCTCGTCCTTGGTCCACAGGAACATGCCGTTCAGCACCGCGAGATAGCTCGCCAGGCCGATCGTGAACGCGGGGAAGATGAAATGGAACGCGACGGTGAAGCCGAACTGGATGCGGGCCAGCATCACCGCGTCGAGGCCGAGGAAGGTGTCGATCATCGCTCTGTCCGCCTTTCTTTCATCGATCGATATAGGTCGTCGATGCGAGATCGGATTGTGACACAGTCACCGTCACGGCGCGAAAAAGCGACGCGGTCCGCCTGTCGTCAGCGAAGATGATTGTCGAAGGAGTTCAAGGTCCGGTCCCACGCCAGCGTCGCTGCCGCCTCGTCTTATCGTTGTGGAAGCCGTGATTGACTTTGGGGTAGAAGTGCACGCTGAAGTTCTCCTGGTTCTCGACGAGCGCATCCTCGTAGTCATCCCAGCCAGCGCTGATGCGCTCGTCGAGCCCGGCATAGTGGATCATCAACGGCGCCTCGATCTGCGCGACATCCTCGGCAGCCGGCCGTAGAACGGAACGGAAGCGGCGAGGTCGGGGTAAGCCACCGCGAGCACGTTGCACACGCCACCGCCGCAACAATAGCCGACGCAGCCGACTGAAGTCGCTCGCCCTCGTGGTATCGTGCGTATTCTGCCACTCCGCCCGTGATCACACGCTGCAGAGTAAACAGAGGTTGTGTGGTCGCCTAGCCTGGTTTTGAGTACGCAATGTCGCAGACCTGTCAAACATGCTGTCAAGGCACCAGGGGCTGCGCCTACGTTATGCCAGGCGGTGAGACTCCGCCGCGCCATCATCATCCTTGCTCTCTAAATGGATCGGTGAGACACCATGAAGAAGGTTCCGAAGCCTGCGATTGCGCAGATCTGGGAGGGGTAAAAATGGCTGACATTCGGTGCTGTGCGGCCGCAGTGCTACTTCTCCTGCCGGGTTCGCCGTCATCGGCACAAACCGCCGTCGAGCCAATCGGGGCAAGTCATTCTTCTGCCGCGGGATCCGAGGCGTCGTCCTTCGACACGCCGAGAGCGCCGGCCCGAACGCTCGTCTTCTCGGCGATGTTGGGTGTCCAGTCGGATCCCGCCTATTTCGGTTCCGACGAGACCATAATCGGCCCCAGCTTTCGCGGTGGGATCGCATACTTCAATTTCGCCGGTGTCGGCTTCGGCGACACCGAGGCGAGCGCCGACCCTTTCGAGAGAGACAGCGGTTTCGGGTATGGTCTTTCTTTCCGCTACATAGGTTCACGTGACTCGGGAGAGTACGACGAAATCGATGGGCTAGATGACATCGATCCTACGCTCGAAATTGGCGGAGCAGTAGGGTACGTCTGGCCGAACTTCGAGGTGCTCGTGGATGCCCGATACGGATTCGGAGGCAGCCAGGCTTGGGTCGGCGGCGTCAGAGCGAACTACGTCGTGCGCCCGACGGATCGATTGGTCCTGAGGATCGGCCCGCGGCTCGTCTATGGGTCCAACAAGTACGCAGACACCTATTTCGGGATCACTCCGGAGGAAAGCGCAGCGAGCGGTCTGGACGCATACGATCCCGACGCCGGCTTGACCAGCGCCGGCTTCGAAGCGGTGGCAACCTACCAGCTCAGCGATCGGTGGTGGCTCGAGGGGGGTGCGAAATGGAAGCAATTCAAGGGCGATGCTGCCAATAGCCCGATCGTCGAAAACGGATCCAATGACTACACCGAATTTCGCATCGGTTTCCGCCGTCTATTCACGCTCAGACTGTAAGTTTTGGACGGACCCTCAGACAGGCTCAAACTCACGTGTGCTCGGCTCGCCGCCGCCTACATGACCCATTCTTGGGCGGACCTTCCAGTCTGAACGGCGAGACCACACTCCTGACGCTCAGTCTTCCACCCAGCTACTGCCAAAAAAAACGGCGCCCTTGGGCGCCGTCCTTCCGGATGATGCACGTCTGATTATTCAGCCGCGGCCTCTTCCTTGGATTTCTCTTGGCCGGTCGCCTGATCGACGATCTTCATTGACAGCCGCACCTTGCCGCGGTCGTCGAAGCCCAGGAGCTTGACCCAGACTTCCTGGCCCTCCTTCAGCTCGTCCGAGGGGTGGTTGAGGCGCTTCTCGGCGATCTGACTGACGTGCACCAGGCCGTCGCGCTTGCCGAAGAAGTTCACGAAGGCGCCGAAGTCGACGATCTTGACGACCTTGCCCTTGTAGACCTTTCCCTCCTCGGGTTCGGCCACGATCGAGTAGATCATGTCGTAGGCCTTCTGGATCGCCTCGCCGTTCGGCGACGCGATCTTGATGACGCCGTCATCGTTGATGTCGACCTTGGCGCCCGAAACCTCGACGATCTCGCGGATGACCTTGCCGCCCGAACCGATGACCTCGCGGATCTTGTCGGTGGGGATGGTCATGGTCTCGATCCGAGGCGCGTGGACGGAGAACTCGCCGGCTTCGGTCATGGCCTTCGACATCTCGCCCAGGATGTGCATCCGGCCGTCCTTCGCTTGGGCGAGGGCCTGCTCCATGATCTCGGGCGTGATCCCCGCGACCTTGATGTCCATCTGCAGCGAGGTGATGCCGCGCTCGGTCCCGGCGACCTTGAAGTCCATGTCGCCGAGGTGGTCCTCGTCACCGAGGATGTCGGTGAGCACCGCCCACTGGCCGTCATCCTCCAGGATCAGGCCCATCGCGACGCCCGCGACCGGTGCCGTCAGCGGCACGCCCGCGTCCATCATGCTGAGCGACGAGCCGCAGACCGTCGCCATCGAGGACGAGCCGTTCGAACTCGGTGATCTCGCTCACCAGCCGGATCGTGTAGGGGAAGTCCGTCGCCGCCGGCAGAACCGCCTGCAGCGCCCGCCAGGCGAGCTTGCCATGGCCGATCTCCCGCCGTCCCGGAGGGCCGACGCGCCCCGCTTCACCCACCGAGTATGGCGGGAAGTTGTAGTGCAGCAGGAAGTTCGAGCGGAAGTTGCCGTGCAGCGCGTCGATGATCTGCTCGTCTTCGCCGGTGCCGAGAGTCGTGACCACCAGCGCCTGCGTTTCGCCGCGCGTGAACAGCGCCGAGCCGTGGGTGCGCGGCAGGATCGAGACCTCGCTCTCGATCGGGCGCACCGTCTCGCGGTCGCGGCCATCGATGCGGGCGCCGCCCCTGATGATGTCGCCGCGCAGGATCGAGCTCTCGAGTTTCTTGAAGGCCGAACCGAGATTGGCGTCGGTCTGCTCCTCCTCGGAGAGCTGCTCCATCACTGCGGTGCGGGCGGCGGAGATCGCGTTCGTCCGCTCCTGCTTGTCGCGGATCGCGAAGGCTGCGCGCATCTGCTCCTCGCCGAGCGACTTCACCCGGTCGTAGAGCGACGAGTAGTCCGGCGGTTGGAAATCGAACGGCTCCTTCGCCGCCTCTTCGGCCAGCGACACGATCAGCTCGCAGACGGGCTTCAGCTGCTCGTGCGCGAACTTCACCGCGCCCAGCATCTCGGCCTCGGAGAGCTCGTAGGCCTCCGACTCGACCATCATCACTGCGTCCGCGGTGCCGGCGACGACCAGGTCCAGCCGCTGCTCGGGGTTCGCCCGCAGGTTCTGCATGTCCTCGACGTCGGGGTTCAGCACGTACTCGCCATTGGCGAAGCCGACACGGCAGCCCGCGATCGGGCCCATGAACGGCGCTCCGCTGATCGTCAGCGCCGCCGACGCCGCGATCATCGCCACGATGTCGGGGTCGTTGACCAGGTCATGGCTCAGCACGGTGCACATCACCAGCACTTCGTTCTTGAAGCCTGGGACGAACAGCGGCCGGATCGGCCGGTCAATCAGGCGCGCGGTCAGCGTCTCCTTCTCGGTCGGACGCGCCTCGCGCTTGAAGAAGCCGCCGGGCACCTTGCCCGCGGCGTAGTACTTTTCCTGGTAGTGGACGGTGAGGGGAAAGAAGTCCTGCCCCTCCTTCGCCTTCTTGGCGAAGGTCACGTTGGCCATCACCCGCGTCTCGCCCAGGGTGGCGATGACCGAGCCGTCGGCCTGACGGGCGACCTTGCCCGTCTCGAGCGTGAGGGTCTCGTCCCCCCACTGCATGGATTTCGTCGTTACGTTGAACATCTCGTTTCCTATCGATGCCTCCGGGGCGTATCCCTTTCGGCCGTTGCGTGCGGGCCCCATTGCCCGCGACCTCTCTCTCGGTTTCATCCCGGCCGCCGGCGCGAGGCCTGGTCAACGGCGACCCATCGGATAGCGAAACGCGCCCCGGAGGGCGCGTCGTCGTTGATCAGCGGCGGATGCCGAGGCGCTGGATCAGGTCCTGATAGCGCTTCTCGTCCTTGCGCTTGACGTAGTCGAGCAGCTTTCGCCGCTGGGCGACCATCATCAGAAGCCCACGTCGGGAATGGTTGTCCTTCTTGTGGGTCTTGAAGTGCTCGGTCAGCGTTGCGATGCGGCTGGTCAGGATCGCCACCTGGACTTCCGGCGAACCGGTGTCGCCGTCCTTGGTGGCATAGTCCTTCATGAGCTTCTGCTTTTCTTCGGCAGTGATCGACATCGGGGTCTCCTTCTATCGGAAGTGGCATGGCGCAGGCCGGGATGTCGTCCAGCACAGGCCCATGGAGATCCGCCGCGCGTGCACGCGGTGGCGGATCGGCGCGACATAGGGGAAATCGCCTCCGAATGGAAGCCCTCCCTTGTGCACCGCGACTCAATCTTCGAAATGCGCCAGAGCCGCGTCGATGATCGCCTTGGGGTTCTCCTCGGGCAGGAAATGTCCGCCGTCCGCCGGCCGCGCCCGGACGTCATCCGCCCACGCGCGCCACAGGCCTGCGGGATCTCCAGTCCGCGCCGGAAACCCGGAATCCGCGTAGATGAAGGCCAGCGGTGCGGCGATGCGCCGGCTGGCCGCGCGGTCCGCCTCGTCAAGCTCGCGGTCCGTCGTTGCCCCCGCACGATAATCGGCGCACATCGCGGCGATCCGTGCGGGCTCGCGCGCCTGCGCACGATAACTCTCAAGCGGCTCTGCGCCGAAGGGCTCGAGCGTCTTCGAGGCCGTCCACGAGGCAAGGGTCCAGTCGATATAGCCGACAGGGTCCGCCGCGATCATCTTCTCCGGAAGCGGCGAGGGCTGGGCAAGGAACGTCCAATGATAGGCCGCCAGTGCGAGGTCGGCATTCCAGGCCGCCCAGAAGTCGCCGGTTGGCACGACCTCGACGATGCCAAGCCGCGAAACTCTCTCAGGATGGTCGAGCGCCATGCGGTAGGCGACGCGCGCCCCGCGATCGTGGCCGAGGACGCCAGCATCGGGCAGGCCGAACGCGTCCATCAAGGCGACGATGTCGGCCGCCATCCGCCGCTTCGAGTAGGCGGTGTGCGCTTCGTCGTCCGGCGGCGCGTCACTTCGGCCATAGCCGCGCAGATCAGGCACGATGACGTCGAACCGCTCGGCGAGCGTCGGTGCCACCTTCACCCAACATGCGTGATTTTGCGGGAAACCGTGAAGGAGTATCAGCGGTTTTCCTCGCCCGGCGCGATGAACCGAGAGCGTTACATCGCCCGTCGAAATCTCGTAAGCGTCAAAGCCGGGGATTGCCATGTCAGTCCTCGTGCCACAGCGATAGCGGAACCCGGTACGCGACGTAGAGCGGGTGTCGGGGATGACCGTCGCGCGTCAGCCCCAGATGCAGAAGCGCGCGCGTCCTGTCCCGCAGGCGCCGCGCCATCCGCGGGCCACTTCCGAGATGTGCCCCGTGGACGCCCCAAGCCGCGACGAGCGCGTTTGCCCATCGGCACGCCTCCGCCAATGCTGCGTCGTTCTCCGGCCCCTCCGGCGCGCCGTGCGATCTCAGGTGCGCGGGCCGCGTTGCGCGCAAGGCGAACAGGTTGCAGACGCGGATCGCTCCCCACGCGCCCCGCCGCGCTCGAGTGACACAGCGCGCGACGGTCGGGTCGTCGTTCACTTCGCTTGCGGTGGAGGGGTTCAGCATCACGAACGCGAGACGCGGCGCAGCGGCATCCCAAGTTCGTGTCAGCGAATAGCGGTAGAGGCCGCACCCGGAGTAGACGGCCTCACTGTACACGCCCCTGGCGACGTGGCGCCGAATTTCGGACGGAGCGCTGGCGGCGATCGTCACTCCGGAAACACGCGCGCTGGATGGAACTTCCCCAGGGTCAGCGCCCCGATGGCGACCACGCGATCATCGAGAGCGGCCCAGCATGTCGCGGCATCTCGCGCTGTCGCTTCGACAGGATTGCCGTGCCTCAGCCGCTGGGCGCACGCCGCGGTGATATCGAGCCGTGCGACGCCTTTGAGCGCCAACTCGACCGGCCGAAGGTACGCCTCCGCATCATCTTCTATTGTTGAGAGAGGCGCCGCGTCGGCTTCGTGGAATGGCCCGGCGCGTACACGCCGAAGCGTCTCCACGTGCCCGAGGCATCCCAGCGCGCGCCCGAGATCGCGCGCGATCGACCGGACGTAGCCGCCCTTGCCGCAGGTCATCTCCAAGACCGAAACGTCCTCGCCGCAATGCTCCAGCAGGTCGAGCCGCTCCACGTGCAAGCGCCGCGCCGCGATCTCTACCGTGCCGCCGCCCCGCGCGATCTCGTGCGCTCGGCGGCCATTGACATGCACGGCGGAATAGGCCGGCGGCACCTGAGCGATGTCGCCGGTAAAGGACGGCAGCTCGGCCTGGATTGCAGACACCGTCGGCCGCAGGCCTGACGTCTCGACGATTGTACCTTCAGCGTCGTCCGTCGTCGTCTCCGCGCCCCAGCGGATCGAGAAGCGATAGGTCTTCTCGGCATCCGCGACGAACGGCATCGTCTTCGTCGCCTCGCCCAGCGCCACCGCAAGAACGCCGGTCGCGGCGGGGTCAAGCGTGCCTGCGTGTCCGGCCTTCCGCGCATCGAACAGACGACGGACCCGGCTTGACACCTGAGTCGAGGTCGGGCCCGCCGGCTTGTCGACGATGATCCAGCCCGAGACGTCGCGACCGCGCCGCCTCGCCATCACTCGACCGGCGCGACGACGCCGAGGATCGGGCCCAGCGCTCGGCCGAAGTCCCGGCGTCCGGCTTCAGGCGCCCAGAGCCGCGAGACCGATCCGTCAAGATACAGCGCGTCGGGCGCACCCAATCGGTCGCGAAACAGCCGGGCGAACTCGTGAAAGGTGACAAGCTCGTCGGAAATCGCCAGCACGACGCTGCCGTCCTCGCGCACTCCGACCCCATTGCGGATGAAGCGGGAGTCACTGTCTGGCAAGAACCTCGGATGCAGCTCGCCGTCGATCACCAGCATTGGGCCGGATTGCGTCGCGTCGCGGCAGGACGGCCGCATCTCGTCGAAGGCCGAGGTCTCGAGGATCAGAGCGGACTCGTCGAAAAGACAAAGGACGCCGTTCGGCAGCATGCCGAAATTCCCCGGCCCTGCCCGCGTGACAAGCGGCGAAAGTTCTCGTCCACTTTCGACGAAGTAGCCGACCGGGCTTCGGTCGTCGTGGTACATCCCGCCGTTCATTGCGACCGCAAGGCGCTGGCCGTGGCTGCGGAGCTCAAGATCGAGTCGCGCGAAGTGGCCCCAAGGCGCTCCGGTCTCGTCGGCCTGGAAGAGCCTGAGGTCGCGGGGATCGGCCTCGCAGACGGTATGGCGACGCGCCTCGAACTCAATCGGCGTGCAGACGCCGGCGCCTTCGGCATCCGCCGCTGGCAGGAACGCGGCAAGCAGCAGGGCGCGCAGCATCAGTCCTCGAGGTCGCGGCGGACGGCCTCGCTCTCGAAGAGCCGCCGCGTCGCGTCCATCCGGTCGAACGTCTCGTCGATCTCGAACCGAAGTTCGGGCGAGAACTTCAGTGTGAGGGCCTTGGAAACCGCGCGCCTCAATTCCGGCCGGTTGCGCTTCAGAGCGTCCATTGCAAGCTCACGCTCGCCACCTCCCAGCGGCATGACGTACGCGGTCGCGACCCGCAGGTCCGGCGATGTCCGCACCTCCGCGACGGTGATGGACAGGCGGTTCAGTTCGGGATCGTGGACATCGCCCTTCGCAAGCACCTCGCTCAGCGTTCGGCGGATCAGTTCCCCGACGCGAAGCTGCCGCTGCGACGGGCCCTCGGATGCGCCTCGGCGTGACATGAGACGCATCTATTCCGCGCCGAGCCGTCTCGCAATCCCCCGTTTGCGCTCGTGGCTCTGTATCGCTATCTCGGCGCAATGGATGAACGGCCGGGCATAGTGGTGACGGGCGCGACAGGGCGCATGGGCGCGACGCTCGTGCGGCTTGTTGCGGAAAGCGAGCGCTTCAAGCTCGTTGCAGCGCTGGAGCGGCCTGGGCACAAGTCGATCGGGCGCGACGCTGGCGAGGCGGCGGGAGGTTCGCCGGTTGGCGTCGCTCTTACGGACGATCCGGTCGAGGCCATCGCACAAGCCCGTGCCATCATCGACTTCACGTCGCCCGCAGCGTCGGTGGAGTACGTGGCGCTCGCGGCACAGGCACGGGCGTGCCACGTCATCGGGACGACGGGCTTCGGAGAGGGCGACCTGACTCGCATCTCCGCGGCTGCCCGTCATGCGACGATCGTGCGCGCGGGCAACATGAGCCTTGGGGTCAACCTTCTGGTGGCCCTGACGGAGACGGTGGCGGAGGCGCTTGGGCCCGAATGGGACGTCGAGATCGTCGAGGCGCACCACCGGCACAAGGTGGATGCGCCGTCAGGTACGGCACTGATGCTGGGCAGTGCGGCGGCGGAAGGCCGGGGCGTGTCGCTCGACGACGTGGCCGAACGCGGGCGAGACGGAGTTACCGGCCCGAGGAGGGACGGCGCCATCGGCTTCTCCTCGGTACGCGCGGGCGACATCGTCGGCGAGCACGACGTCATCTTTGCGGGGCCGGGAGAGAGGGTCGTTCTGCGCCATGTGGCGACCGACCGCGCGATCTTCGCCCGTGGAGCGCTCCGCGCCGCCAACTGGGGCCTCGATCAGGAGCCTGGCGAGTACGACATGCGCCACGTCCTTGATCTGACGTGACTCATGCCGCCGGTCCGCCGCCCTTCCATCGCAGCCACGGCACGTGGAGAGCGGCGACTCTTCTTGCTCTTGCGCTCGCGCCTCTAGAGGCCAAGGCGCAAGGGTTTCGGCCAGTGACCGACCGCGGGTCCTTCGTGGAACTGGTAGATGGACGAGAGCTGACGCGTTTCGGCATCCGTCTCTCAGTTCAGCCTGACGGCGGTATCAGCGGGCGCGCCTTCGGTCGAAGCGTCGACGGCGCTTGGTCGTGGAGCGACGGATTTTTCTGCCGCCGGATCGAAGCCGGCGGAATGACGCTGCCGATGAATTGTCAGAAGGTCCTGCGCTCGGGAGACACGTTGCGCTTCATCGCCGACCGCGGTTCCGGCGACACGGCCGATCTCAGGATCGACTGACGCGACTTCGGTGCTTACCCATCCGGCGGGCCGCGGATATCACGGGCGAATGCGCGTTTTTGACATGACCCTGTTCGGCAAAGCTTGGGCGCAAACCTCGCAGAGTCTCCAGCCGCTAAAAGTCGACGGCAATGCCCCGCCGTTCCCAGTCGCCGAAACGCACCGGCTCGGGCCCGTCCCGGCCGCCAAGCTCCGTGGGAAGTTCACGCCTTTCGGCGGTCTTGCGCCGCTCCTCCGCTTCATCGAGCGCGCGTTGTGCCGCCGGCGGCAACTCGGATCTTTGTACGGAATCGGGCATGTTCAGGTCCTTCGTCAGCTCGATAGCAATATCGGTACGGTTCCGGATTTCGCAAGCGAGCCGCCCAGGTGATGTCGGCCCGCCGCGTCACGCTCGACCTGCTGTGCGCCGTGACAGAGGACGGGCGTCCGCTGTCCGAGGTCCTGCCGGGCGCCGTCTCGGCTTTGTCTCCCGCCGACCGGGCACGAAGTCAGAGGCTTGCAGTGGAGTCGCTGCGATGGGCCGATCGATCGGATCGCCTGCTCGGCCCCTTGCTTCGGAAGCGTCCGGCCGGGCGGGCAATGAACGCGCTCCGTCTCGGCACGTGGGAGATCTGTGGCGACGGTGCGGCGCCTCATGGCGTGGTGAGCGCCCTGGTGGATCTGATGCAAGCCGACCGCGGCACGCGCGGTCAGGCGGGTCTCGTCAATGCAGTACTCAGGCGCATCGCCGAGACGGGTCCGGCACGATGGCCGGAGCTGCCAATACCGAGGCTGCCCAAGCCGCTGCGCCGCCGTCTGACGTTGGCCTGGGGCAAGACCAGTGTGGAGGCGATGGAGGTTGCACACGCCGCGGGCGCGCCTCTCGACCTGACGCCGAAGGATGGCGATGCCTCCGGCTTGGCCGAGCGGCTGGGCGGGATCGCTCTCCCGACCGGCAGCGTGAGGTTGCAGCGCACCGCGCGAGTGACTGCGCTGCCCGGCTATGACGCTGGCGAATGGTGGGTGCAGGATGCCGCGGCGGCGATCCCGGTGCGGCTCGCGGACCCGCAACGCGGCGAGCGCGCGCTCGATCTTTGCGCAGCACCGGGCGGCAAGACCCTGCAACTTGCCGCGGCGGGCGCGGACGTCACCGCCATCGATCTCTCGAAGGCGCGCCTCGGCCGGCTCGAGGAGAACCTGCAACGCTGCGGGCTCACGGCGCGCACGGTCATTGCCGATGCGACCGAGTGGAGCGGGGGAAGCTTCGATATCGTGCTCGTCGATGCGCCATGCTCCGCAACCGGGACCATTCGTCGCCATCCTGACTTGCCCTACGCCAAGGATCTGCACGATATCGGCTGGCTTCTCGATCTGCAGGCGCGCCTGATCGATCGCGCGGTTGCGGCTCTCGCCCCTGGGGGGCGCCTGGTCTGGTGCACCTGCTCTCTCTTGCCTGAGGAGGGTGAGGAACAGCTTGCCGCGGCGAGGTTGCGCCATCCCGAACTGGAGGTCGGTGGAGCGGGTGTCTTGCCGGGGATGGACGGCTGGAGCGATGGTGCCGGTGGCTTTCGGACGCGACCCGACATGTGGTCAGAGATCGGCGGGATCGATGGCTTTCACATGGCGCGGCTGGAACGACGCTGACCCCAACCTCCGGCTTCGGCTCGATGCACGGCTGCGGTGACAGTTGCCGCGCGGCAGGTTAGACCGTGGGAGCGTTCCCGGAGATGCTCCTTGCCTGCACTCGACACCGAGCGGACCGCCACGTTTGCCGACAGGGTCGCGGCCCGCGCCGCAGCGTCCCGATTGCGTGGTGGGATGAGCATGCGACCGGGAACGCCGCGCAGCATCGGGTGTGCCGACCGGGGTGCTCAGCTAGTCGCGGGACGCTTCCGCATGGGCGGCGCAATGGTCGACGCGACCGGGCGAAGCCTCTGGGACGTGCTGCCGGAGACGACCGAGGCATCGCGGGAAGGACACGGCTTTTCCTGGCTCGACGATCTTGCGGCCGTTCCCTACCCTGAGGCGACGCGTCTGGCGCGGACGTGGACAGCGGCTTGGATCGACCTCTTTGGCGCCGGCAAGGGGGGTTGGACTGCCGAAGTTGCCGGCCGCCGCGCGTTGCGCCTCGTGCTGCACGGTGAGATGCTTGCGTCCGAGCAGCTTGATGCCGCGCTCTCTCGACACATCGGCTACCTCCAACGTCGCGCCAGCTCGGCGCCTCTGGGCTGGCCGCGTGTCGAGGCGCTGGCTGGCCTGATACACGCCGATCTCGCGCTCGACCCCTCGGGCCAACGGGCAGGTCCTGCGATGTCGCGGCTCGAACTCCGCGGCGGATGCGCTGATCGATCGACAGGGGTGCGTCGAGAGCCGAAGTCCCGAGGCGCTGGCACGAGCCGTGCTGCTGCTGGGATGGACAGTCGATGTCGCGAAAGAGAACGGCCTTGGACCGGGCAGGGGGTTTGCCGCCGCACTGGCGCGCGGCGCCGAGACGCTGCGTTGGCTGACGCAGCCGGACGGGCGGCTGCCGCGCTTTCACGGCGGGAACGGCTCAGCCGGGCTTGCCGATCTCGCCATGGCGACCGCCGCGCATCGCCCGGGGCGCGCGTTGCCCGAGATCGCAATGGGTTTTGCGCGTCTGCGGCACGGCCGCACCGGTCTGGTGGTGGATGCGGCGCGGCCGCCTGCCTCATCTCCTGCGGCGCACGCCGCGACGCTTGCGCTGGAACTGACCGTCGGTCGGCGGCCGGTCATCGTGAATTGCGGTCCCGGCGACCGTTTCGGCCCGCGCTGGGCGCGCGCGTCGCGCACGACGGCGGCGCATTCGACGCTGTCGCTCGATGGCTTTTCGTCGTCGCGGTTCGGCCGCGACCAGCATCGGCTGTCCGAGCTGCCGTCGTCCGTCCGGCTGGACCGCGAAGAGACCGAGACCGGTACGCGTCTGGCAGCCGCGCACGACGGATACGTGCCAACTCACGGTCTGTGGCATGAGCGTCGGGTCGAGCTTTCGCGCGATGGGCGTCGGCTCGCCGGCGAGGACGCTCTCTTGTCGCTCACCGCGTCCGAGCGGCGGCGCTTCGATCGGTTCCATCGGCGCTCCGGTGCGCCACGTTTTGCCGTGCGGTTTCACCTCCATCCAGATGTCGAACCTTCGCTCGACATGGGGGGGCACGCGATCTCTCTCCTGCTCCCATCCGGCGCGCTCTGGGTCTTCCGTGCAAAGGCAGCGCGGGTCCGTCTCGCGCTCGAAGCATCCCTGACCTTCGGCCCGGCGTCGCTGCAGCCAATCGACAGCAGGCAGATCGTGCTCTTTTCCTCCGCCGGCGAATATGCGACGCGCGTCCGGTGGGAACTTGCGGCAGTCTCCATGCCCGGCAGCCCGACCCGCGACACCGACCGGTTGGAAGGAGCGTCTTGAAGCAGACTTGCAGGTTGCGGAGCGGACCGCACGGGCACCCGCCGAACCATCTCGCGATCTTGCGCGCGGCAGAGGTGCGTGAGAAAACTGGCGGTCTAGAGATTCAGCTTAAGGTTGTGTCGTGGCGCAGACGTTCCAGATCGAAAGGCCAGTGCCGATGAGCGCTCCATTGATGCCACGCCGGGCGCTCGTGTCGGTGAGTGACAAGAGCGGTCTCGTTGAACTGGCGGAGGTTCTGGCGCGGCACGACATCGAGATCGTCTCGACCGGAGGCACCGCTCAGAACCTCCGTGCCGCTGGCTTCGACGTGGTGGAGGTATCGGACCTCACTGGATGGCCTGCGATGATGTCGGGACGGGTCAGAACTCTCCACCCGGTGATCCATGGGGGCCTGCTGGCGCGCAGGGACGACCCCAAGCACATGACCGACGCGGAAAGCCACAACATCGCTCCGATCGACCTTGTTGTCGTCAATCTTTATCCGTTCGACCTCACTGTCGATTCCGGCGCTAGCTTCGAGGACTGCGTGGAGCAGATCGATATCGGCGGTCCTGCCATGCTGCGTTCGGCCGCGAAGAACCACGCCGACGTCGCCGTCCTGACGGACCATGAGGACTATGCCGACTTCGTCGCCGCACTTGAGAACGGTGGCACAACGCTGGACTACCGTCGCCACCTTGCTCTCGCGGCATTCAGCCGCGTCGCGGCGTACGATGCTGCGATCTCGGGATGGCTGTCAGCCGTGACCGGAGAGACGCCGCGAAACCGAACGATCTCCGGCCGGCTCCTCCAGGTGTTGCGGCATGGCGAGAATCCCCACCAGCGGGCGTCATGGTACAGAAGCGGCTCCAGGCCCGGAGTGACTCATGCCGATCAGGTTCAGGGCCGCGAACTCAGCTACAACAATATCTCCGACACGGACGCGGCCATCGAAGCGGTGGCCGAGCACGAGCCGCCGGCCTGCGTCATCGTCAAGCATGCCAACCCCTGCGGCGTGGCGGTGGGAGAAACGATCCTCGATGCCTATTCCGCCGCGTTCGATTGCGATCGGACCTCGGCGTTCGGCGGCATCGTTGCGCTGAACCGGCCGGTGGACGGGAAGACGGCGGAGGCCATCACGAGCATCTTCACCGAGGTCGTCGTTGCACCGGGTGCGGATGCCGCGGCAAGGCGCGTCTTCTCGGCGCGGCCGAACCTGCGGCTGCTGACGCTCGACCGCTTGCCCGATCCGCAGACGCCCTGGATGTCGGCGAAGACGGTGGCGGGCGGTCTGCTGGTGCAGGAGGGTGACCATGGCATCGTCACCGAGGACGACCTGCAGGTCGTAAGCCGCCGCGCGCCGTCGCGTGAGGAGGTCGCAGACCTCCTGTTCGCGTGGCGCGTGGTCAAGCACGCCAAGTCGAACGCGATCGTCTACGCGAAGGGCGGCGCCACAGTCGGGATAGGCGCCGGGCACTCCAGCCGCGTCGACGCCACCCGTTTCGCCGCACGAAAGGCTTATGACATGCATACCGAGCTGCGCTTGCCGGAGACTCCCACGCGTGGGTCTGTGCTGGCCTCCGACGCTTTCTTTCCCTTTGCCGATGGCGTCGAGGTCGCCGTGCGCGCGGGCGCGACCGCGATCATCCAGCCCGGCGGCAGCTTGCGTGACGACGAAGTCGTCGCGGCCGCGGACGAGGCCGGCGTCGCGATGGTGTTCACCGGAACGCGGCACTTCCGGCATTGAGAGCGCTTTTCTGGACCGCGGCTGCGACGCTCGCGGTCGACCAGCTGACGAAGATCGCGATCGTCTGGGGCCTGGGTCTCGCCCGCCTCGGGACGATCGACGTGTTGCCACCGTTCCTCACGTTCCGCATGGCGTGGAACCGCGGAGTGAACTTCGGGCTCCTCGCGGGCGGACAGACGACGCGGTGGGTGCTCATCGCCCTCGCGCTCGGCATCGCGGTCTGGGTCGTGATCTGGCTGACGCGGGCGCGCGCGGGCCGGTGGCAGCAGATCGCGGGCGGACTGCTGGTTGGCGGCGCGATCGGCAATTCCATCGATCGCCTGCTCTATGGCGCCGTCGCGGACTTTCTCAACATGTCCTGCTGCGGGATCGAGAACCCCTACGCCTTCAACGTCGCCGACATCGCGATCTTCGTCGGCGCGCTGGGGCTGGCCCTGCTCGGCGGCGACTCGGGGCCGACCGAGCGCGCGCGGCCGGCCACACGCCGCAAGGTCTCTCCCCCCTTCGTCGCGGACCCCAGTGACTGGGACGCAACGAACGGATAAAGAGGCGACGAAGAGGCGAGGGACCGCTATGCGACGCATGATGATGTTCGGGGTGATACTGGCCGTTGGGGCCTGCGCCCGCGGCGAGCCTGACCTCATCAACTTCAGCACCGCGGGTCAGGGTCCCGATGAGTTCGGAATCGTGCCGAGCAAACCGCTCGTCCTTCAGGATCTGCCGCAAGATGTCGCTGCGCTGCCCCCGCCGACGCCGGGCGGGTCGAACCTGACCGATCCGACGCCCGAAGCCGATGCTTATGCCGCCCTCGGGGGAAGTGCGGCCGCGGTCGCCTCGCGTCCCGCGGATGGTGGGATCGTCAACTACGCCGCCAGGGGCGGGATCGATCCCCAGATCCGGGCCGAGCTTGCCGTCGACGACCTGCAGAACCGGCAGCGCCGGCGGGGCCGCGTCCTGGAGCGCCTCTTCGGTGTCAACACGTACTACGGCGCCTACGAAAACCAGTCGCTCGATCAGTACGAAGAGCTGGAGCGGATCCGCCGTGCCGGCATTAGAAACCCTGCAGCGCCGCCTCCCGGCTACGAAGTGGAGGCACCCCCAAGCGCCAGCGACGGTCCGTCCTTCTACGATCCGTCGCCTGCGATCTCGGGCGGCTAGGACCAGCCGCCCGAAACCGGCTAGTTCGTCGCGTCTAGACCCTGCGGCTCTCCCACCACGACGAAGGTCAGCTGCGCGGGATCGTAGAGTTCTGCAGCGACCCTGTTGGCGTCTTCCAGCGTCACGGCCTCAACGTAGCTGTTGCGGTCGTTGACGTAGGATGGCGGCAGACCCTCCATCTGCATGCCGACCAGAATTCGCGCGATGGGCGCATTGCCATCGAAGCGCAGCGGGTACGCCCCGGTGAGGTACGTCTTCGCCATATCGAGCTCTTCCTGCGTCACACCTTCCGCCGCGATCTTCGACCACTCGGTGCGCACCACGTCGACGACGTCGGCCATGCGATCGTTCTGCGAGGCGACGTATCCGACCAGCAGGTCGGCATAGTCGCGATTGGAGATGTAGGTGCCTATGCCGTAGGTCAGGCCACGCTTCTCGCGCACCTCTTCCATCAATCGCGAGCCAAAACCCTGGTCGCCGAAGATCTGGTTGACGACGTAGGCCGCGAAGAAGTCCGGGTCGTCACGCGCGATGCCGGCTTGTCCGAAGCGGGCCACGGATTGCGGCGTCTCGAAAGGCACGACCGTCGTACCGCCATCCAGCGTCACGTCCGCACGCTCCGGCATTGGCGCGCCCTCCTCGGGCAGCTCGCCGAACAGGTTGTCGAGGAGCGCGCCCAGCTCTTCGGCGGTGATGTCGCCGACGGCCGCGACGTAGAGCCGGTCGCGCGCGAAGACGCGCTCATGCGCGTCTAGGAGATCGTCTCGGGTCAGCCCGGCGACGCTCGTGGCACTTCCGCTTGTGTCGCTCGCGTACGGGTGGTTCTCGAACGCGGCATCGGCGAACGCGGTGCCAGCGAGGGCCTCGGGGTCGGTGAGCGAAGATGCAATGTTCGACAAGACCTGCGCACGCACCCTCTCGATCGCATCTTCGTCGAAGCGAGGCGCGTTCAGAACGTCCTGCAGCAGCGCCGCCGCCTCTGCGCGGTTCTCGGTCAGCATCTCCGCGGAAATCGACAGCGCATCGTCCCAGACGTCAAAGTCGAAACGCGCAGCAAGCGTCTCGGCGGCGGCCGCGAATTCGCGGGCGTCCCGGTCGCCGGCACCTTCTTCGAGGAGAGCGGTCATCAGATTGATCGCGCCGCGCTTGCTCTCCGGGTCAAGCGACGCTCCGCCTTTGAAGCGGATCTCCAGCGCGACGAACGGGATCGAATGCTCCTCGACCAGCCATGCATCGATCCCTCCGGGGGACGTGACCTCCTCGATCTCGACGGCGGCGTGGACCGGGACAGCGAGGAAAAGAAACGCGAGGGCGAAGCGGAACATCTTGAAGGCTCCAAGGGCATGGCTCGAAAGTGTCGGGATGGAACGGGGCCACGCCCAGGTACCGTGCGAAGCGGCCATCACTGAGACAGCTCCCGCGCCGGCAAGTCCGAGGCCGCCGCGGGAACGGCCGCCGCCGCCGTCCCGTACGGCGCAACCAGATACCCCGTCACCGCATTGCGACGATCGAGAAGACGCTCGGCAGCTGCCAGGACTTCCTCTTCGGTTACGGACTGAAGGACGTCCGGCCACGCCTCGACGTCGTCGACCGTGAGGCCGACGCTGAGTGCCTGGCCGTAGCGGCGCGCGAGTGAAGAAATGTCGTCGAGGGCATAGATGTCGGCGGCGCGGATCTGCGTGCGGATCCGCTCAAAGCGCTCTTCGCTGACTCCATCATCGATGAAGTCCTTGAGCGCCTCGTCAAGTGCGGCCTCGGCCTCGTCCAGCGAAACGCCGGGCGTGGGCACGACGACGAGGCCGAAGGTGGTGTCGTCGAGCGACGTGCCCGAGTAGAATGCCGAGGTGTAGAGAGCCACCTGCTCGTCGAATTGCAGCCGCTCTCCGAGATAGGATGTGGCCGACGAGCCGCCGAGGATCTCGGCCAGCATGTTCAGGACCGCCGCCTCGTGCTGATCGCCAGCATCGCGCTCAGGGACGAGGTACGTCCGCATGACATAGGGCTGAGCGACGCGTGGGTCCTCGAAGGTCAGGCGGCGCTCGGCAAGCTGCGGTGGCTCTTGCGGCCGGATCCGCGGGGAAAGGTCCGGATTCGCCTCCAGCGGACCGTAGTGCTCCTGCGCGAGCGCAAGAACCTGCTTTGGGTCCACGTCGCCCGCGACGACGACGATGGCGTTGTTTGGCGCATAGTGCTCGCGATAGAAAGCCTTGGCGTCGGCCAGCGTCAAATCCTGGATCTCGTGCCGCCACCCGATCACCGGCACGCCGTAGGGATGCGCCAGGTACTGCGCCGCCTGCCGCTGCTCGGAGAAGAGGGAGCCCGGATCGTTCTCGGTGCGCTGCGCGCGCTCCTCAAGAATGACGTCCCGCTCCGGCAGCACGAGTTCCTCGGTGAGCGTGAGGTCGCGCATGCGGTCGGCTTCCATCTCCATCATCAAGGGCAGGCGATCGGCGGCGACGCGCTGGAAGTAGCCGGTGTAGTCCCATGATGTGAACGCGTTGTCGGAGCCGCCGTTGGCTGCAACGATGTCCGAGAGTTCGCCGGGTGCCAGGTCGTCGGTGCCCTTGAACATCAGGTGCTCGAGGTAGTGGGCGATGCCGGACTTGCCCGGCGGCTCGTCCGCGGCGCCAACCTTGTACCAAACCATGTGGACCGCGACCGGGGCACGATGATCCTCGATCACGACAAGTTCCAGGCCATTGTCCAGCGTGAAGGTCGAGACGTCTGCGGCGCGGGCCGGTGCCGCCGCGAACAAGAGAAGAGCCAAGAAGCGAAGCATCGGCACCCTTTCCAGAGCAGGCGAGAACATTGCAGGGAAGCTACGTGCGGTTTGCCTCGGTTCAAGCCGGGTGGCGGGATCGTGAGCGTTGGTTCAGCACTCGGGCAGGTTGACGGCGAGGCCGCCGCGCGACGTCTCCTTATACTTGTCGTCCATCTCGCGGCCGGTCTGGCGCATCGCCTCGATGCAGTTGTCGAGCGGCATGAAGTGCTCTCCCGTGCCTCGCAGGGCGAGCGAGGCTGCGGATACCGCCTTGATCGCGCCGAGGCCGTTGCGTTCGATGCAAGGGACCTGGACAAGGCCGCCGACCGGATCGCAGGTCATGCCGAGATGGTGCTCGAGCGCGATCTCGGCGGCGTTCTCGATCTGCGCGTTGCTGCCGCCGAGGGCGGCGCAGAGGCCGGCGGCGGCCATCGCCGAGGCGGAGCCGACCTCGCCCTGGCAGCCGACCTCGGCGCCGGAGATCGAGGCGTTGGTCTTGATCAGCCCGCCGATCGCCGCGGCGGTCAGGATCAGGTCGTGCAGCCCCGCGTGCGTCGCGCCGATGCAGTGGTCGCGGTAGTAGCGGCAGACGGCCGGGATCACGCCTGCCGCGCCGTTCGTCGGTGAGGTCACGACGCGACCGCCGGCAGCGTTCTCCTCGTTGACCGCCATGGCGTAGACCGAGAGCCAGTCGTTGACGACGTGCGGCTGGGACTGGTTGCGCCCCCGCTCGGCCAGCAGCTGCTCATGGATGGCGCGGGCGCGGCGGCGGACACTCAGGCCGCCCGGCAGGATCCCGGTCTGCGCCAGCCCGCGGTCGATCGTCGCCTGCATCGCTTCGAGGATCGCCTCGATCCGTTCGTCGAGTTCGGCGTGCGGCATCCGCGCCTCCTCGTTGGCGCGCTTCATCTGGGCGATGGTGAGGCCGGACTTCTGCCCCATCCTCAGCATCTCGACGGCAGTAGCGAAGGGGTAGGGGACGCGGACCGCGTCGTCGGCTGTTGTCTTGCGGTCGAGCTCGGCCTCCTCGACGACGAAGCCGCCGCCGACGGAGTAGTACGTGCGGGAGGCGCAGGTGTGACCGCCCGCATCGAGGCCGCGCAGGACGAGGCCGTTGGCGTGGCCGGGTAGCGGCGGACCGTAGTCGAAGACGATGTCGGCTTCCGGATCGAAGGCAAGCTCGCCCAGCCCCTCGGGCGCGAGTCGCCGCGTTCTGCCGACGTCCTCCGCGATCCGCTCCGCCTCGTCAGGGTCGACAGTGTCGGGACGCAAGCCGGCGAAGCCGAGGAGTACGGCGCGGTCGGTCGCATGTCCCTTGCCGGTGAAGGCGAGCGAGCCGTGCAGCGTCGCCTGCAGTCGCGCGAGAGGGCCGGTGCCTGGATTTCGCGCATCCGGGTCGCGCAGGACGTCGAGGAAGCGCGCGGCAGCGAGCATTGGGCCCATCGTGTGCGACGAGGATGGGCCGATGCCGATCTTGAAGATGTCGAAGACGCTGAGGAACATGCCCCGCGCAATATGCCTCGAAGGGCCGCGCGTCTACAGACTCTGCAGAAGCTCGCGGGTCGGCCACGCGTCCGCTGGAAGACCAAGCCGCCGTTGCTCTGCCTGAACGGCCTCGCGCGTCTTCTCGCCGAGAATGCCGTCTATGCCGCCGACGTCGTAGCCGCGCGCCACGAGTTCTTCCTGGAGTTCCAGCACCTCGGCCTCCGACAGCGCCGGGGTCGGGTTCCCCGCCTCGTAGATCGGAGCGCCTTCCAGCCTTGTTGCGAAGTACGCCGCCGTCACCACGTAGACGAAGCTTTGATTCCACTCGAAGAACACACGGAAGTTCGGGTACGCAAGAAACGCAGGCCCGTTCCGTCCCTGCGGCAGAAGCACCGAAGCTGGCAGGTCGGCGATCTGGCCGTAGCGCGGCGCGACGCCCATCGCCGCCCACTCCGCGCCCGGGCGCGTGCTGTCAAGACCAGTCTGACCCCACGGGAAGTCGTCCGGCAGCGTCACCTCCTGCAGCCACGGCTGGTTTGGCTGCCAACCGAGGCTGCGGAGCATTGCCGCTCCCGAATGCAGGGCATCGGGTGCCGAGGTCTTGAGGTCGACGCGCCCGTTGCCGTCCGCGTCGATGCCGTTCTCTATGATGTCGCCCGGCAGCATCTGAACCTGCCCGACCTCGCCGGCCCACGCCCCGGTCGTGGTGCGCGGATCGAGCCAGCCACGGGAATAAAGCTCGAGCGCCGAGAAGACCTGCGGCCGGAAGAGTTCGGGCCGGCGACAATCGTGCGCCAGCGTCACCAGCGAATTTACCGTGTTGAAGTCGCCCTGCACCTGCCCGTAGTCGGTCTCGAAGGCCCAGAACGCCAGCAGTACCCCTCGGCTGACGCCGTACTGCTGTTCGATCCTGTCGAAGACGTCGTCGTAGCGCTCAGCCAGACGCCTTCCGTTCTGGATCCGGTTCTGACTGATCAGCCGGCGCGAGAAATCGATGAAGGGCAACTGGAAGACGCCCTGCGCGCGATCGGCCCGGATCGTGGCAGGATCCTGCCGGACGTCGGAGAAGAAACCGTTGATCGTGGCCTCGTCAAAGCCGCGCTGGCGCGCCTCGGCGGCAAGTTCGGCGACGAACCCGCCGAAGTCACCGCCACAGGTCTGCGCTTCGGCCGCGATCGGCAGCAGGCCCGCAAGAGCAAGCGCATGAAGTTTCATGATTTCTCCCAGCTCTCCGTCCGTCGATCCCAATGAGGGATCGATAGTTTCTGGCCAAGCCACTTAACCGTTCGTAAGGACTTCTCCAGAAGAATGAACAATTCATAAAGCGGCGGGCGCAAGTACCCGTGCAAGCGAGGTCGAACGATGCACGTCCTGATCGTTCAGTCGAACGACAGCCTTGCCGATGTCTGGCGGCGGCATCTGGAACGTCAAGGCGCAACCGTGGACGTTGCCCACGATCAGGCGCAGGCGATTCATGTGCTTCAGACGCGACCATCGATCAATATCGTGATCCTTGACCTCGTCCTGCAGAGCGGGTCGGCCTTCGCCGTGGCGGACATGGCGAGCTATCGCCAGCCAGACGCCAAGGTCATCTTCGTGACCAGCACCGCTTTCTTCTCGGACGGCTCGATCTTTCGCCATATCCCGAACGCGTGCGCTTTCATTCGGGCAGAGACGCGGCCCGACGACCTGGTCGCGATCGTCGAGCACTACGGCGAGGAAGAGTAGCTCACGCCGCCTCTGCCATCCTGCCGCGTCCGTGCGGCTCCTCCCAGTCGAGGATCGGGTTGATCGGGATGATCCGGTGCGGATTTACCGTCTCTTGGCTGTAGTGGTAGTGCCGGACGATGTGATCGAAGTTCACCGTATCGGCCACGGCGGCGCCATCGTCGCCATGCCACTGGTAGAGCTCGCGGGTGTACGCCCATAGGTTGGGATAGTTGCGCAGGTAGTTCCGATTGCACTTGAAGTGGGTGTGATAAACGAGGTCGAAACGGAACAGCGTCGTGACCAGTCGCCAATCGGCCTCGGTGATGCGGTCGCCCATAAGGTACCGGTTCTTGCCGAGCACCCCCTCGAGCCAGTCGAGGCTGTCGAACAGGGCGCGCGCGGCCTCGTCGTAGGCCTCCTGGCTTGTTGCGAAGCCCGCCTTGTAGACGCCGTTGTTGACCGTGTCGTAAACGCGCGCGTTGACTGCCTCGATGCCGCCTCGAAGTTCCTCCGGCCAGTAATCTTCGCGGTTGTCGGTGATGCCGTCGAAGGCGGAATTGAACATGCGGATGATCTCCGCCGACTCGTTCGACACGATGGTGTCGCGCTGCTTGTCCCAGAGGACCGGGACAGTGACGCGGCCGGAGACGTCTGGCTTTGCGCGGATGTAGACGTCGCGCAGGAAGGGCAGCCCGAAGAGGTCGTCGCCCGTCGCGCCGGGGAAGTCGTCGCGTAGCTCCCACCCTTCCGACAGCATGTCCGGGTGGACGACGCTGACCGTGATGTGGTCCGATAGTCCCTTGATCGCGCGGAAGATCAGCGTGCGATGTGCCCACGGACAGGCATAGCTCACGTAGAGGTGGTAGCGCCCGCTCTCCGCCGGAAAGCCGCCCTTGCCGGTCGGCCCGGGGCTGCCGTCGGCGGTGATCCAGTTGCGGAAGCCGGCGGTGGAGCGGACGAACTTGCCGCCGGTCTTCTTGGTGTCATACCAGTCGTCGTGCCAGACACCCTCGATGAGTTGGCCCATGGTTATCTCCTTCTTTGCGGTCGAAGGTAAGGCGACCGGCGATGCGAGGAAACGCGAAGGGGCTGTGCGGTGGCGCAGGCTTCGGCGCAAGCTCGCGACGGCGACGTACCCGATTACGATCTTGAAGCCTCTCAATGGGCGATCGATTCGCGCGCGACAACATCTCGGTCATCGGGTAGTCAAACCCAACTGGCGCTCAGCTTTCGAAGGGGACCCGTGCCCCCGAGTCCGGGTCGAAGAGGTGTAGGTTGCTGCTCTGAAACGTCAGTGGAACCGCCATCGATCGCTGCAGCGGGATCTTGGGGTCAAGCCTTGCAGTTAGTTCGACATTCCCCAGCAGGCACACCGCCATGGTGTCGGAGCCCAGCGGCTCCGACACATCGAGGATCGGGCGCAAGAGCGGCTCTGTCTCGGACCAGTCGAGGTGTTCGGGCCGAATCCCGACATCGACCTTGGCGCCATCCGGCAGATCGATCGACGACAGCGGGACCAGGGCGTCGGCGACGCGAAGAACAGCAGCCCCGCCGGAGCGGTCGACCGTCCCCTGCAGGATGTTCATCTGGGGGGAGCCGATGAATTCGCCAACGAACCTGGACGTCGGGCGCTCGTATAGGTCGATCGGACTACCCTGCTGGACGAGTTCGCCGGCATGCAGGATCACGACGCGGTCGGCCAGGGTCATCGCCTCGACCTGATCGTGGGTGACGTAGACAGTCGTCGTTCCGAGCATGGCGTGCAGGCGCTTGATCTGGACGCGCATCTCGACGCGGAGCTTGGCGTCGAGGTTGGAGAGCGGCTCGTCAAAGAGGAAGACCTGCGGGTCGCGGACGATGGCGCGACCCATGGCGACGCGCTGGCGCTGGCCGCCCGAGAGCTGGCCGGGGCGGCGAGCGAGCAGGTCCTCGATCTGCAGGATGTGCGCGGCCTCGGCGACGCGCGGGGCGATCTCCGCCTTGCGGGTACCACGCATCTTGAGCCCGAAGCCGATGTTCTCGGCGATCGTCATGTGCGGGTAGAGGGCGTAGTCCTGGAACACCATCGCCACGTCGCGGAACCGTGGCTCGACCTCGTTCACCACGCGGTCGCCAATGCGCAGCGTGCCGGTGGTGATCTCCTCGAGCCCGGCGATCATGCGCAGCAGGGTCGACTTGCCGCAGCCGGAGGGGCCGACGAAGGCGACGAACTCCCCGTCCTCGATCCTGAGGTCGATGCCGTGGATGGCGCGGACGGCGCCGTAGTCCTTGACGATGCCCTCGAGCGCGATGCGGGCCACCGGCCGCCTCCCGGGTTGCATTATCGATAACGCTCGGTATCAATATCGATAACGCGAGGCAAGCGGAGCCGGCATGGCGCTGGAGCACGGAGCGGCAGAACAGGGCGCGGGGGCGGGGCGGCGCAGCCAGGCGATCTTTGCGCAGCTGCAGGCCGACATCATGCTGGGGCGGCTGGAACCCGGACGGCCGCTGCTGGAGATGGATCTGGCGCGACGGTTCGGCGCCAGCCAGGGATCCGTGCGCGAGGCGCTGCTGCAGTTGCAGGAGGAGGGGCTCGTCCATCGTATGCCGCATCGGGGCACGCAGGTGGCCGAGTGCCGCGAGGACGATGCCCGCGAGCTGATCCGCATCCGCCACGACATCGAGTGCCGGGCGGTGCCGCGGATCCTCGAAGCCCGGGACGAGGACCTGATCGAGGCGTTGGAGCGCGAGCTCGAGGCGATGCGCGGCGCGGCGGAGGTTGGGGACGAATACCTGCTGTCGGTGCATGACCGGCGGTTCCACGCGCGGCTCTTCGCCAGCGCCGACCTGCCGGCGCTGCAGGCGATCCTCGGCCGGTGCCTGATCCACAACCACCGCTACAAGATCCTGACCTCGCAGCCGAACCGGGCGCTTCGCGAAACCGCCGACCGGCATGTGGTCATTGTACAGGCGTTCCGCGGGGGAGACGCGGAAGCGGCGCGGCGGGCGCTGTCGCACCACATCGCCACGGTCGTCGACTGGGGGCCGAACATCATCGAGGGCGTGGCATGAGCCGGCCGTCGCCCACGATGCAGGCGGTGCTCGACCGGATGGCGCGGGAAGACGCGGGGCTGCCGGACTGGACCACGCTGCCCGTATCCGAAGCGCGGGCGATGCAGGAGCGGTCGAACGGCCGCTGGAACGTCGACCAGCCAATGATGTCCGAGGTGCTCGAGGGCACGCTCGGCGGCCTGTCGGCCCGGACGTTCGTGCCGGAGGAGGACGCGGGGCGGGGAGCGATCCTCTATGTCCATGGCGGCGGCTGGGCGTTCTGCAGCATGGCGACGCACGAGCGTGCCGCCCGCACCCTCGCCATCGCCGCCCGCGCACCGGTCGGCCTTTTCGACTTCCGCCTGGCGCCGGAGCACCCGTTCCCGGCGGGGCTCGAGGACGTGCAGGCCGCGTGGGAAGGCTTCGCAGGGACGTGGCGGGACAGGGCGCTCGGCCTCGCCGGCGACAGCGCAGGCGCGAACCTTGCCGTCGCGGCGATGCTTGCGGGTGCCCGCCCCGACGCAGCCCTGCTGTTCTACGGCGTCTTTGACGCCGACTTCGACAGCCCCTCCTACCGCACCCACGCCGATGGCCCCGGCCTCACCCGGGACCGGATGATGCGCTACTGGGAAATGTACGCGGCTGGTCACGACCGCAGCGACCCGCGCCTCGCGCCGCTGCGGGCCGACGACGCCGCGCTCGCGGCGCTGCCGCCGCTCTACCTAAACGCCGCCGGGCTCGACGTCCTGCGCAGCGATTCCGAGCGGTTCGACGCGCGGCTCGCCGCGCTCGGCCGCAACGACGCGTTCCATGTCTGGGACGGAGTCATACACGGTTTCATGCAGATGACCGCGGCGCTGCCCGAGGCGCGGGCGGCGACCGAGGAGGCGGGCGCGGCCTTCCGCGCCCTGATCGGCGATCAATCCACAGGGAGGAACGACATGACCATCACCAAGACGCTGGGCCTCGCGGCCCTGCTGGCGACCACCGCGCTCGGCGCCAGCGCTCAGGAAGCGGTGCGCTTCTGGTACCACTTCGACAACCCCGACAACCCGATGTCGGACCTCGTCGCGCAGTTCGAGGAGGCGAACCCCGGCATCACCGTCGAGGCCGAGAACGTCCCGTGGAACAGCTACTACGACCAGCTCTACACCGCGATCATCGGCGGCAATGCCCCCGACGCGGCGATGGTCAAGATGTTCGCCCAGCCCCGCCTGATCGAGATGGGCGCACTGGAGCCGATCGGCGACCGCATCGAAAGCTGGGAGGGTGCCGCCAACCTGCAGGACAACCTCCTGGAGCTGACCCAGGCGGCGGACGGCAGCGTCTACTACCTGCCGATCCAGTACGTCGTCCTCTACCTCTACTACCGCCCGTCGATGTTCGAGGAGGCGGGCGTCGAGGTGCCCACCACCTGCGAGGAGTTCCGCGAGGCGGCGAACGCGCTGACCCGCGACACCAACGGCGACGGCAACCCCGACGTCTACGGCTTCGGCTTCCGCGGCGGCCCCGGCGGCCACGACCACTGGGCCAGCCTGACGCTGTCGCGCGAGGGCGCGGACCTCGTCGGCGGCATGCAGTCCGAGGCGGCGCTGGAGGGGACGCAGTTCGTCGTCGACCTCTTCCGCGAGGATGGGGTGTTCCCGCCCTCCGCCCCGAACGACGGCTTCCAGGAGATCATCGGCGCCTTCCAGAACGGCGTCACCGCAATGACGATCCACCACATCGGCTCAGCCAATGCGATGGTCGAGGCGCTCGGCGACGACGTCTCGGCGACCGTGGTGCCGGAGTGCGGCGGCGGCCGCTGGACCGCCTTTGGCGACGAGTCGACCGCCATCATGTCCGCCTCCGAGAACAAGGACGCGGCGTGGAAGTGGATCTCGTTCCTCTCGAGCGAGGGCAACAATGCCATGTTCAACACCGCCACCGGCCAGCTGCCGGTGACGCGCGGCGACAGCGAGGGCTGGTCGGGGCACCCGCAGCGCTTCGTGCAGGCGACGGTCAACTCGCTGCCCTACGCGAACCTGCTGCCGAACGTGCCCGAGACCTCGGACTTCGTGAATACGGTCTGGCCAGTGAACATGCAGCGGGCGCTGACCGGCGAGATCACCGCCGAGCAGATGAACGCCGAGATCGCCGAGCTCTTCGGCGAGTGACGGCGGCCGGGGCGGCGTCCTGCGCCGCCCCCTTCGCGGAGGGGTCATGACCGACCAGACCATCCACGGCAGGACCGGCTTCGCCCTCGGCCGTCGCGTGCTGCCGCTGGCACTGCTGTCGCCGGCGGTGCTGGTGACCGTCGCCATCGTGTTCTTCCCGATGGCGCAGACCGTCTGGATGAGCCTGCACGAGTACGTCCTGTTCCGCCCCAGCGCGATCGAGTTCATCGGCCTCGACAACTTCGTCGAGGCGCTCCAAGACGAGGTCTTCTGGATCTCGCTCCGCCACACGGCGATCTGGATCGGGATCACCGTGCCGGCGCAGATGCTGCTCGGCCTCGTCACGGCGCTGCTGCTCAACCAGGACTTCCCTTGGCGGCCGGTGGCGCGTGCGCTGATCATCATCCCGTGGGCGCTGCCGTCGGTGGTGATCGCGCTGATGTGGGTTTGGATCTACGACTCGAACTACGGCGTGCTGAACGATACGCTGATGCGGCTCGGCATCATCACGCGGTCGATCCCGTGGCTCGCCACCCCCGACACGGCGCTCTACGCCATCATCCTGACGCTGACCTGGCAGGGCTTCCCGTTCTTCGCGGTGATGATCCTCGCCGGCCTGCAGTCGATCCCGAAAAGCTACTATGAGGCCGCCGCGATCGACGGCGCCTCCACCTTCCGCCAGTTCTGGCACATCACCCTGCCCGGCATCTCGGGCGTTCTGGTGACGGCGGTGCTGCTCAGGACCATCTGGGTCGCGAACTCGATCGACGTGATCTACGTGATGACCGGCGGCGGGCCGGGGTACGCCACCTACACGCTGCCGCTCTACGCCTTCATCAAGGCGCGCATCGAACCTCGACTTCGGCTACGGCTCGGCGCTGGCGGTGATCTTCACCCTGATCCTCTTGGTGATCGTGGTCCTCTACCTCCGTCGCGTCGGCAAGGCGGTCGGCTGATGGTCGGCGCCCGCAGGTCGCTCCCGCGCCGCATCCTGACTGTGGATCTGCCGATGCTGGCGATCCTCGCCTTCACGCTCGGCCCCTACCTCTGGATGCTGGTCACCTCGCTGACCGAGGAGCGGCGGCTCTTCACCACCGGCCCCTCCCTCGTGGACGCCACGTTCGAGCACTATGTCCGCCTCTTCCGCACGGTCGGCTTCCTCGACAACCTGATCGACAGCTTCATCGTCGCCTCGGGGACGGTGGTCGTCGGGCTGACGCTGAGCGTCACCGCGGCCTACTCCTTCAGCCGCTTCTCGTTCCGCGGCAGGCGCTTCCTGCTGCTGCAGTTCCTCGTCATCAACATGTTCCCGATCGTGCTGCTGATCCTGCCGCTCTTCGTGCTCTTCCGGGTGCTCGGGCTGCTCGACACGCACCTCGCGCTGATCATCGCCAACTCGACCATCGCCATCCCTTTCTCGGTCTGGATGATGACGAGCTACATGAACGGAATCCCGCGCTCGCTCGACGAGGCGGCGATGACCGACGGCTGCTCCCGCCTCGGAGCGCTGCGCCGCGTTGTCCTGCCGCTGTGCACGCCGGGGATCATCGCGACGGGTATCTACATCTTCATCACCGCCTGGAACGAGTACCTCTACGCGCTGACGCTCGGCGGCCGGAACGTCCGCCCCATCACCGTCGCGGTGCAGACGCTGATCGGCGAATACGAGGTCGCTTGGGGTCTCCTGACCGCCGGCGGCATCGTCGGCGCGATGCCTGCAACGGTGCTGTTCCTGATCGTCCAGCGCCGGCTGATCAGCGGCCTGACCCAGGGCGCGGTGAAGGGATGAGGCAGTCTGCAGCCGGCCGCAGAGAAATGGTTTCTAGCTGGTTGCCAGCCACTGGAGGTGCCCGCGTCATCAGCATGAAGCGGGTTTGCCCGCGCTTGGACACTTCCCCTCGCACGGTCTCCGGGCCGTCCGTCTCCACTCCGACCGAGGTCAGTCCAACCGAATGAAAAACCCCATCGGCATCATCTCCATGCAGTTCGTCCGACCCTTCACGCGCGCCGACCTGCCCCTCTTCCAGAAGTGCCGTGACCTTGGCTTCGACTTCATTGAGCTCCTCGTCCCTGAGCCCGAAGACGCCCTCGACCTCGCCGAGACCAGGTCCGCCCTCGCCGATGCCGGCCTCGAGGTCGTCCTCGCCGCCCGTGTCAACCTGCAGCGCTCCATCGCCAGCGCCGACCCGGCCGCCCGCCAGGGCGGGATCGACTACCTCCGCCGCACCATCGAGGTCGCCTCCGCCCTCAGCGCCCGCATCGTCGGTGGCCCGCTCTACGGCGAGCCCTTGGTCTTCGCCGGCCGCGCCCCGGTCCCCCACGACGCTGGCGAGATCGCCGCCCGCGCGGAGCGGACCATCGAGGGCCTCGCCGCCGTCGCACCCGAGGCACGATCCGCTGGCGTCACCCTCGGCCTCGAGCCGCTTAACCGCTTCGAAACCGACATCGTCTCCACCACCCGCCAGGCCGTCGAGGTCGTGGACCGCGTCGGCGACGCCGGCCTCGGCGTCATGCTCGACACCTTCCACATGAACATGGAGGAACGGTCGATCCCCGACGCCATCCGCCTCGCCGGCTCCCGGCTCGTCCACTTCCAGGCCAACGAAAATCACCGCGGCTTCCCCGGCACCGGCCATCTCGACTGGACCGCGATCTGCCGCGCCCTCTCCGACATCGGCTACGCCGGCCCCGTCTCGCTCGAACCCTTCCGCCGCGACGACGACCGCATCGGCCTGCCCATCGCCCACTGGCGCGCACCGCACGAGGACGAGGACGCCAAGCTCCGCGCCGGCCTCGGCGTAATCCGCTCGACACTCGCCTTGGCGGAGGTGGCCCAGTGACCCTGAACATCGGCTGGATCGGCTGCGGCCGCCACGCAAGCCAGATGCTGCTGCCGCAGCTGGGCCGCAACGACATCCGGCTTGCGGCGATTTGCGACATCGACCGCAAGGCTGCGGAGCGAGTCGCCTGGCAGTACGGGGTTGAGCATGTCTTCTCGGACTTCAACGAGATGCTGTCGCATCCCCGGCCTCGACGCCATCGGCATGGCCGTCGGCCCGGCGGTGCATCACGCCGCCACCCTTGCCGCGCTCGAGCGGGGGCTGCCGGTCTATCATGGAGAAGCCGCCCGCAGCCGACGCGGCGCGCGCCGAGGAGGTGCTCGCCGCCTCCGAGCGTGCGGGCAAGCCCGTCGTAGTGGGCTTCATGAAGCGGTATTCGACCGGCAACCGGATCGCCAGGAACGTGCTGACGGGCGGCCGGTTCGGCCCCGTCCTCGGCATCCACGGCAGCTACATGACGGCGCCCACCTACTTCGAGGGTGAGCCGGACTACATGGGCTTCTATCTCCACCACTGCGTGCACTACATGGACCTGATTCCGTGGCTCGCCGGCGCAGGCTTCGCCGAGATGGCAATTCGGCGGATTGAGCCGGCGCCTGGGAAACTGCTGTTCCATCTCAATTTCGCCGCCGAGAACGGTGTGATTGGCACGATTGTAATGGGAACCGTCCAATCTCGCGGCACACCGATGGAGTTTCTGCAGGTGATGGGCGACCACAATCGGGTCGAGGTGACGAACGTGATCGACGTCGCTTGGTACCGCGACCCACCCTTCAAGGCAGATGATCCGGCCGCGACGCTGGCGGACGGAGAGGACACGCTGGTCTGGCGGCCGAACTTCACGGCGGCGGCAAATGAGGACCACAAGGGCTACGGCGCACTGATCGCCGATGCCGCTGTGGCTCTCGGAGGGGGCGCGAGCGCGGCGCCCACGATCCGCGATGGGGTCGCGGCGATGCGGGCGCTGGAGAGGATGAAATCGCTTCTCAACTCAGGCTGAACTGGCAACGTCCAGCGGCGGATGCTAGATTTCTTCTCAAGGCTACCATGAATGTGCCGGACGAGCGGGATCCTCGGATGCAAACTGAAGGATCACGCGTCGATGCCATATGGCAGCGCGGCGGCGAAAGCTGCTGATGGTCCCTCTTGCTTTTCGCTCTTCGACTGACAGGCACCGACAAGAGGCGCTTGTGCCGCCGCAGGGCCCTGCCCCAATGACCGGTGTGTCGGGATTCTGTTGAAGAACTCCAGCGCGCCGGTTTGACGGTTGCGAGCGGTTCGGCCGGGATCTCAGACCGGTGCTGGTTCACTTGGGATCAGCTTTGCGAAATTCCGGAGGTTCTGGGCGGTTGCTGCGAGGAGGAACTCGTCTCTGGCGCCGTTGGGTCCGCGAAGACGCTGCCGGTCGAGCCGCAGGATGCGCTTGAGGTGCGCGAACAGCATCTAAACCTTCCTTCGTGCGTGGCTCGATGCCACGCAGGCATCGGTCGTTGAGATTTCGCGCGCTTCCTGACGTGCGCTCTCATACCTCGATCTGGAGCTCTTCCCGTTTGCCTGCTTGGGCGTGCAGAGAGGCCTCAGCAGGCATGCCTGCAATCTTCCCTCCATGCGAAGTGGCGCCTGAAGTCGTCCTTCCCCAACTCCGGCCGACCTTTTCGAGATGTCACGCCAGTAGGGTTTAGGCCCGCCCGCCAGGGCAGCGGTATCCATCAGCCTCCTCATCGTAGGTGAAGTCGGTGGCACGGAGCGCACCGTCGCTGCGCTCCGACTTGTCGATGACCGGGATGTGCGGCGCGATCCGTCCGCCAACCAGCCAGCCGAGCATGTCAGCCGAACCGTAGGCGGTGTCGGCAGCTGTCCAGCGACATTCGGATGTGGCCCGGGGGCGGAGCGGAACTGCGCCACCTGCCTCGGCCCCATCATCGCCGCCACCCTCCCACCCCTCTGGGAGAGGTAAATCAGCCACCAACCCGCCGCTCAAGCGGTGTGTTTCAACGGTATCTCGGCGGACAGGCTTCACGCCGCGAAGTCGAAGGAGTCTTGATAGAAGAAGACGTCGAAGTGGTCCGCGGAGAGGTCGGAGAGGTCAACCTTCTGGAGAACGACTGCATCGTCGGTGCCGGGCATTTCGAGCACGACATCCTTGCCGCGGGCGACGCAGAGGTCGAGGAGGGTCTGGCCCGTCCAATCGGCCTGTGCTGGATCGTATAGGACGAATTCGAAGCGGTCGCCGTCGCAGGCGCTGAAATCCTTGACCACGTCGCGGTCGAAGTCGCCGTCGAAGACGAAGATGTCGGCGCCGCGACCGCCCTTCAGCACGTCGTTGCCCTGGTTGCCGGACAAATAGTCGTCGCCGGCGCCCCCCTTGATCCGGTCGTCGCCCTTTGCGCCGACGATGCTGTCGTCGCCCTTGTGCCCGCGCAGGTTTTCGTTGCCGTCCGTGCCAACGATCCTTTCGTTAAGCGCGTCGAGCTTTTCGCGGAGCTTCGTCTTGGATTTCATCCTAGGTTCCCCTGAGTGTGTTGCGTTACCGCCTGTAGGTTCCTCATGGTTTCCAGAACGTTAGCATTGCCCCGACAAGGCGCGAAAAATCGACGAGGTCGCTGCGGGGAGGCAGGTCATGGATGAGCAGGATGCGCTGGCTCGCCTGAGGACGCGCTTCGTCGAGCGGATGCGGGCCGACCTCGATCGGCTCGAGACGCGATGGTGCGGGCCTTCGAGCTGCAACGAGGAGACACGGGAGGCCATGATCCGCCTCGCCCACGGGCTTTCGGGTTCAGGCGCCTCGTTCGGTTTCGCCGATGTCAGCACGCGGGCCGCTGCGCTGGAGGTCGCGCTGGAGGAGGGGGGCGAGGCGGATGCGGCCTGGCGAAACCTGCTGGTCGAGCTCCGTCGCGCGATCTCCTAGGACTCGTCTGCGCGGGCGAGCCCGACGCGGCGCATATCTCCCCAGCTGCGATCCTCCCTGAAGTACTGCCAGTAGCCGCGTAGTCGCCACAGGTTGGTGAGCTGCCGATAGCCGAAATTCTCGACCACTGCGACCAGTGCCAGGATCGCGAGGTCGCTGGCCCGGGGGAAACGGCGGAGCTCGAGCTCCTCCAGGATCAGGGAGCAGACGCTGACGAAGACCCCGTAGGTGAAGACGATCGCCGTGAACGCGAGCAGGTAGTCCACGGATAGCAGACCCAGCGCCCAGAAGAGCGGGATCAGCAGGTACCCCAGAACCTCGGTGACAGGGCCGATGACGTCGACGATCAGCAGATGTCCGAACCCGAGAGAGCCGACGAGCCCGTATCGGCGGTTGAAGAGCATGTCGCGGTGGGCCGCGAATGTCTCGAGCGCACCGCGCTGCCACCGGCTGCGCTGCCGGCCGAGCACGCTCAACAACTCCGGAGCCTCGGTCCAGCAGACCGGCTCTGGAATGAACACGATGCGGTAGTCCTGCCCCGTGTCGATCATGTGGCGGTGGAGCCGCACGACGAGCTCGAGGTCTTCGCCCACCGTGTCGCGCCTGTAGCCGCCTATGGCCACGACCTCGGCCCGGCGGAAGACGCCGAACGCGCCCGAGACCAGCATCAGGCTGTTCATCTGGCTCCACGCCAGACGCGCCATCAGGAACGCCCGAAGGTACTCGACGACCTGTATCAGCGGCAGCAATCGGCGCGGCAGCATCGTCTCCACGACACGCCCCGCCTCGATCCGCGAGCCGTTCGCGATCCGGATGGTGCCACCGACGCCGACGGTGCGGCGCGGCGCGTCGATGAAGGGCTGCGCGGCTCGGATCAGTGCATCGGGTTCGAGGATCGAATCGCCGTCGATCGCGCAGACAATCGGCGCACGGGACAGGTTGATCGCAGCATTCAGCGCGTCGGCCTTGCCACCGTTCTGCTTGCTGACGACGAACAGCCGTTCGTTCGCGGCGGAGGCATAGATGCCATCGATTTGCTCGTGCTCAAGCTCCTCCTCGTACGGGCGCTGCACAGTCCGCAATTCGAAGGCATCAACGAGGCGCGCGAGGGTGCGGTCTCGCGATCCATCGTTGACGACGATGACTTCGAAGTTCGGATACTCCAGCGCCAGCAGCGACCTGACGCTTTCGACGATGTTCGCCTCTTCGTTGTATGCAGGGACGAGCAGCGCGATGGGCGGCGCAACATCGCCGTAGCGCTGCCAGAGCAGCCGCGACCGCGCGACAGGGGGACGGCGCAGCAGCGCGTAGCCCGCAAAGGCCAGTTGCGCAAGGTAGAGCGCAACCTGCGCGAGCCCCGAGCCGATGACGATCCAGGCTATTCCCCGCGCGACGAATTCCAGTGAAGGAACTCCACGCCTCGATCACGAAACGACGCCCTCGGCGAGGATCAGGGCGGCAGTCCGCCGCTGCCGCGCCGTGCCTTCGTCGGCTTCTGCCCGTAGCGCAGCCATTCCGCTCGGGCCAAGCTCGCGCAGGGCCTTTCCGGCCGCGTATCGAACCGCCCAGACCAGATCGTCGAGCCGATCGGTGAGGGCCTCGGCCAAGGACGCGTCGCCAAGCTGCGCGGCGGCCTCTGCGGCGCAGGTGCGAACCTGCCACGCTGGATGGTCGAGCGCTCTGCGGACGAGCGTCCGCGAGCCCGGACCGCCGGTCCGGCCGATACCGCGCACCGCGGCGGCGGCGATCTCGGCGTCGGATTCTGCGGCTCGTTCGAGCAGGAAGTCGTTCAGACGCGGATCTCCGGCCTGACCAAGCGCCTCGACGATGGCCGCACGAACGAACGGGTGGTGCGCATCGTCGGCTGCATAGGCCTCAAGCTCGGGTATGCGCTCTTTGGGGAGGCGCCCGAACAGGCCGACCAGCCGGCGCGAGCGGCGACCTTCCGGACCGATCCGGGTGAGTACCGTGTCGAGCCGAGGGAGGGCACCGAGCTCGGCGAGCGATATCGCCGCCGCCACCCGCACCTCGCTGGAGCGGTCGCGGCCAAGGGTGCGCTCCAGCGCCTCGATACCGTGCTCGCGCGGCAGGAGCGCCAGCATCTCAACCGCCTGCAACCGTTCCGCCTCGTCGCCCGTGACGAGCACCTTGCGTATCTGCGCTGGCATTCCCGCCTCGACGAAGACGGACACGATGCGGTCGCGGACCTCGCCGCGAAGCAGGCCGACGAACTCGAAGCCGGCGTCCAGCGCAAGCCTCGGAGCCGTCGTCTTCAGGATCGGCCGCAACGCGTCTGCATCGCCCTCGTCGGTGAAGGCGATGAGCTCGCCGGTGAGGCGCTTGCGCAAAAGCGCATCGAGGCGCGTTCTGCGCGAGACTAGGACCCGCCGCGCGATAAGTGCCAACATGACGGCAAGCGAGACGAGGCTGAGCGCGAGCGAAGCGACCCAGATCACGATCAGCATCAGAACCGTGCCGTCAGGACGAGCGAAATGGTGTCGCGATCGAAAGCTTCCCGCTCCTCGCGCGCGACGCGGCCTGTGACCGAGACGTCGTCCGTCAGTGCGAACGAAGCGCCGGCAAAGGCGGATCTGGCTTCGACAACCGCGCCCTCCGAAACTTCGGGGGCGTTCGCTGCGCCCATCAGCAGGGCCAGTCGATCGGTCAGGCGCGCCTCGGCCCGCAGCGTCACGCCCGTGGCGCTCGCGCTCTCGGTGTCGGCGGCGAACGTAAGGCCGGCGACGAAGCTGAAACGGTCCCCGGCGGGCAGGAACTCGATTCCAGGTCGAAGGACGAGGACACGGCTGTCGTCGAACTGCTCCAAGATTGCATCGATCGTCAGGAGAAAGGGAGCCGGCGCGGCCCATGTCAGGCCGGCACCGAGGGAAAGTTCCGCGAGCACGTCCGCGTCCGGTGTCACGGCGAAGAGTCCGGAGACCGAGACATCGCGAAACATGCGGTCGAGGCGTAGCGCGACCTGCTCGTCCTGAAGGCCAAAGCGTTCGACCGCCCGCAGCAGCGCGGTGAACGCGGTGTCCGGCCGGGGGCGGTGCGAAATGGCCAAGGACGTGTCCTGCCAATCGGAGAAGCCGTTGGTGAGGTCACTGTGCTCGGCGGCCGCATCGACGCGCCAGCGTATCGGGGCTGGCGCGGCAAGGCGCGCTACGATTTCTGCCGAGCCGGGATCGAGCGCGAGGGCGCGGCGGTAGGCGGCGCGGGCGCTCGCCTCGCGACCCTGGAGGCGGCGCGCGTCCCCCAATCCGCGGACCGCATCGGCGCTGCCGGGGTCCTGCTCGGATGCGGCCTCGAAGAGTGCGGCGGACCTGCCAAGCCGTCCTTCGATCAACGAGAGCTGCGCGTCGATCAGGAGGGCTTCCGCGTTCGAAGGGTGACGGCGGCGTATCAAATCGGTGCGCGCTCGCGCTTCGCCGAGATCCTCCCGCCAGACCGCAAGACGCGCGCGTGCCAGAAGCGCGTCGAGGTTGCCCGGATCCCGCTCCAGCGCCGCATCCAGGTAACCGCGCGAGGTGTCGAGCTCCCCCTGCGCGCCACTTGCCAAACCGGCGCCGACGAGCGCGTCGACGCTATCGGGGTTGCGTCCGAGGACCGTGACATAGATGGCTTCCGCTGCCGCCCCGTCGCCTGCCAGTCGAAGCTCGCGGGCACGTCGCATCAGGCGCGCCGTGTCGTCAGCCGGGTCTGGTCCCGCAGCAGGTTGCAGCGCCACTGCCGCTCGGTCGGAAAGGGCGGCGAAGTCGTCGCGACCTGGATACTGCTCGACAAGGGGAGCGACGAGATCCAGCGCGCGCCTCGCGTCTCCCTCGCGGTAGGCGGCAAGGGCGAGGCCATAATTTGCGTCGGCGTAGCCCGGAGCGAGGTCGAGGGCCGTGCCGAAGCTCGCCCGCGCCGCTGCGAGAATCCCCGACGCCCAGCTCGGCAAAGCCGCGCTGCACGAGGGCGTCGGCGTTGCGCGGATCGAGCTCGAGCACCCTGTCCAGGTAGTCGATCGCCGCCTCGTCCCTTCCGGCCTGCCGCGCCGCGACCCCCTGGTCGTAGAGCTCCGTGACCGTTTGCGCAAAAGCCGCCGGAACGAGGCCTGCGGCAAGCGCCATTGCGGAGAGGAGGCGGCGGAAGCGCATCGGACTGGCTCAGGTCTTCCGCAAGAGGAGTCGGTTCATCCGGGCTAGTAGCTCCTCAGGGATGAAGGGCTTGACGAGATAATCGTCCGCCCCCTTCTCGAGCGCGGAGACGATGTCGCGCTCGGACTTGCGTGCGGTGAGCATGATCACGACCATGCCGGCAAGCGCTGGATCGTCCTTGATGGTTCTCAGAACCTGGAAGCCGTCCACGCGCGGCATCATCGCGTCCAAGACGACGATGTCCGGCACATCTCTCCGCGCTTTCTCTAGCGCCTCGGCGCCGTCGGCGGCGGTTGCAACGTCGTAGCCTTTTCCGCTCAGCCGAAACTGCATCAGCTCGAGCAGGAGCGGATCGTCGTCGCAGATGAGTACTCGCCGTCCGTTCGCCGCCATCGATCATTCCTCGGCTACGACTGTCTTTTCCCGTTATTGGTGTGTGACGATCAACTGATGAAACGCAAGGGTGTTGAAAGTGGGCCATGCTTGCAGCACTTCCGCCGTCTGGTTCGCCGTCTCGATCATCTTGCCCGCGTCACCGAGAAAGCTCACCCGGGCCGGGTCGAGCTCGGTTTCGTGGCTGAAGGCATAGGCCGCGAGCCCGGGGCGCGCAGCGACGGCAGCGGCGTGGAGCGTCAAGATGGCGTGTCCTTTCGAACGCGACATGGTGACGACGCCGCGCTCCGCCCGCTCGTAGACCCGGTAGCGCTCTGCGGGTAGCATCTCGTTCTCCAGCGCGATGCCGATGCCGATCCCGTGCCTACTACCCCATTCGAGCCACGGTACCGCAAGGTCGGTCACGAGGCGGGGATCGGTCCGGTATACCATCACGATGGCGCGTCCGATCGCATTCGCTGCGTCACGGAGTGCCGACGCTCCGGACTCGCTGTCCCGCATCCAGAACGGCACGACGACGTCGATCGGCTCGCTGTGGATCGACGATAGGTCGCGGATCGTGTCGGCCCATGCGCGCCACGTTCCGGCGGGGTCTGCGGCGTATGCATCCAGGAGATAGGGCTCGATGTCGTACTGCACGCTTTCGAGCGGCGCTCCGGCGTCGCGGAAGGCGCGGATCTCTCGCGCGCGGTCGAGCGCCCGACGTCGGCCCTCGGCCGTGACCATCGCGGGATCCCCTTCGACTGCGTGGGTCGAGATGCCGGCACCTTGCAGCGCGCGCAGCAACTCCGCGGTGCTCTCGGCCTCGCTGCCGCCGCTGCGGACGTCGAGTTGCACGAAGAGATCGGTGAGGCTCAGCCGTCGTGCCTCCGCCACGAGCGCGTCGCTCCGATCGTGCCAAGGTTCGAGGCTCCAGATCCAGGTCGCACGGCGCGGCAATCGCATGGCCGGCGCCGGCAAAATGCGGGCCTCGGTGACTGTAAGTTCGCCGCCGTCCATCGGGCAGAGCAGGGCGATATCGCCCTGTTCGTCCGTGACCCACTTGTCGTGGGGGATCGCCGCAAGCTGCCCGGCAGGTCCCAAGGTCATGCCGCTCGCGCTCTCGCCCCGGGTGACGTGGTCGACGGCGAAGCCTGGTTCGGCACGGCCGTGGAGGACGAGCCACCCGCGCATCCCACGCGGCATGCGATGCTCGGAGTTCGACAGGAGAGCGCCGGCGGCCTTCGCGCCGGGCGCGCAGACGACGGAAACCGTGCCGCTGCTTGCAATAACCTCGGCGCGGCTCTCGGCACCGAAGGGTCGCGCCGCGAGGAGGGGCAGCAAGTTCTCCCGGATCGGGTAGAGGGCCGGCTCCCGCGGCCCCTCCGGTCGATGGTCCGGGATCTCGACCGAACTCGGGCGCAGTTCACCGGCCTCTTGCGCAAAGGTGATGGCAATTCGCCGCGGGAGGCCGGCCGTCGAGACAGGGCGCTGCCAGACCGCTGCGGCGTCACTCTCCTGCGATGCCCCGCCGGTCATCGAGGTACCGACGAGCGGCAGAGAAAGCATCGCCGCGATGGCGGGGCGGCGAAGGCGTTCTGCAAGCCGCCGCACCGATGCGCCACTCCGCAAAGGCTACGCCGTCGCGCGCTGCGGTGCCTGGTACGGCTCTTCTTCGGCCAAAAGGTTGGCAACCGCTTCGGCGACATCCGACACATCGTTCTTCGTCTTCGTCATTGCCACCTTCACCTGCGGTCCGAAATGATAGTCTAGGTCCGACGCCGTGAAAACAACCACCGGGAGATCCATCGCGATCTCCGACAACAATGCGAGGCCAGAGCCGTCGGGCAGGGCGATGTCGAGCACGATGAGGTCGATCGGCAGGAACCTCAGCTGCTGCCGCGCCTCTGCGAGAGAGCGGACCGCGACCAGACGGAGGCTTTCCGGTTCGAGCATTTCTCTCAGGAGGTGCGCAATGCTGAGGTCGTTCTCGACGCAAAGGATTCGCCGCACCGCACTCCTCTCGTCCGTGGCCGTGCCCTCGATGGCGGCAAGCAGCGCGTCGCCGTCGAGCGGTTCCCTCAGGATCGAGACGAACTCTCCGATCGGCCGCAGGTCTGGCGCGTCGCCTTCGCAGGCCACGACCACGATCGGCACATCCGCGATCGGCAGCGCGTCGCCCAGGTCATGCACGACGTCCGACCCGAGGATCAGCGCCGCGTATTCGCGAGTCGCCATCAGCGCCTGGGCGGCGGCGAGGTGGGTCGCCGCGTCGCTCGCCATCTCGATCTCCTCGAGAAGCGCGGGCAGCCGTTCCGCGACGTCGCGCCGGCTCGTGCAGGTCAGCACGCGCGCGCGAATGTTCGGACAGCGGCGCTCTGCATTGCCCTGCTGGCACTCTGACAGGTCCACGTAGAAGCGCGTGCCGAAGCTGCGACCGCATTCGAAGCCGATCTTCCCACCCAGCTGCTCGACGATTGATTTCGCGATGCTGAGGCCGAGACCGGTTCCGCCCTTCTTGCGCGTCGTCGACAAGTCGGCCTGCTCGAAGCGGCCGAACATGCGGCTGCGGAAGTTCTCCGGGATGCCCGGCCCCTGATCCTCCACCGAGATGCGGACGGTGCCGGGCGCCAGCCGCTCGGTCCGGATCGTCACCGTCGCCTGCGGCGGCGAGAACTTGATCGCGTTCGACATGAGATTGGCCATGACCTGCTGGAAGCGCGCAGCATCGACGTCGACTTGCGCACGGGCCGCATCGTCGAGAAGGACGATCCTGGCGCCCTTGTCCGGCATGTAGGCCGCGCCTGTCGAGGCGGCTTCCTCTAGGAGGGTCCGGACGGAGCACCGCTCGATGTCGAACGACGCCTTGCCGGTCTCGAGCTTCTCGAGGTCCAGCACGTCGTTGATGAGCTGCACCAGCCGGTCGCAGTTGGAGGTCGCGATACTGACGAGACCTGATACCCGCGAGGGCAACTCGCCCATCGCACCCGAGGCGACGAGGCCCAAAGAGCCGCGGATCGAGGTGAGCGGTGTCCTGAGTTCGTGGCTGACCGTCGACACGAACTCATCCTTAAGTTGTTCAATTGCCTTCTGGTCGGAGATGTCGCGGTTGTAGGTGATGATCCCGATGATGCGTCCCCGCTCGTCGCGCAGTGGCGCCTTCAAGGTCGACAGCCAGCCCGTGGTGTTGTCCGGGAACGTGATCGGCTGCTCGATCCGCAACTCGCTGTCCAATTCCAGCATGGCGCGCTCGTCCGCTGCGTAGCACGCGGCGAGTTCAGGAGGATAGAAATCGGCGTCCGTCTTGCCGAGCAGATCCTCTGGAGAAGCCGTGCGCATCAGTCGGGCCGTCGCTGGATTGGCGGCGACGAACTGTCCCTGCAGGTTCTTGACGCTCAGACAGTCCGGTAGGCCGCGTACCAGCTGACGGTACGCCTCGTTCTCGCTGCTGAGCCGGCGCAGGCGCTCAAGCCTCAGCATCAGAAGAGCGATGATGAGGGTGCTGACAAAGGAAACCGCGGCGGTCGGCGGCAGTAGGACCGGCACGAGCTCGGTCCGGATGTCCGCGGGAAGCGAAGCAAAGCCGCAGATGGATCCAAGTACAGGCGCGAACGCAACGACGAACGCTGCGTAGAAGGCATTGCCGAAGCGGTGGCGCAACCGTCGCAGCGTGAGCGCGATGCTGGCGGTGACGATGAGCCCGACGATGCCGGCGACGGCTCCGGCGCCACCGATATAGAGCCGAAACGCCGCTCCCGCCGCGAGCGAAATTCCGCCGCCGATCAGCCCTCCAAAATAGACGGCTGTCGCGATTAGGCTCGACCTGAGGTCGACGATCACGCCCGGGGGGATCGGGACCGCCATCGCCATCGATGCAATGGCGCCGCCTCCGAACAGCAAGCCGAGCACCAGGGGCGTTGCACGCGGCGCCACGCGGCGGAGCCACACCGACAGGATCTCCCACACCAGGACCAGGATGGAGATCAGCGCCAAGTTGACCAGAAGTGCATTCCAGATCGACGCGTTCATGTCAAAGCTCATGTCTGCTGACCATTACGCTGCTTCGCGTACGATCGCGCGGATTTCATCCGCAAGGGTCATGGGATCGTAGGGTTTCGTTATGACGCCGACGGCGCCAAGCTCCTTGAGCCGCCGAATCTCGTCCGGACGCGATTTGGCTGTCATGAAGATCACGGGAACCGATGCCGTGGCGCCGAGATCCGCCAGCCGCTTGAACAGCTCAATTCCGTCCATTTCGGGCATCATCACGTCGAGAAGGACGATGTCGGGCGGAGACGCCGACAGTCTCTCCAGTGCGTCCGCACCGGAGGCGTAGACGTCGACCTCGAAGCCGCCGACCGCCTTGAGTGCGAGCTCGGCTAGTTCGCGAATGTCTGGTTCGTCTTCGACGTAGGCAATCCGCTTGGGTTCTAGGTACATGTCCGGCTCCGGTGCGACGTTGCGCAGAAGGTGCTCTGCGGCGCGGCTACCTGATGCGTCGGCGACGCTAAATTAAGGTTAACGAACGCCTGCGAACCCGAGCGTCTCTGGTGGCAATCGGGTCAGCGACGCCGGCGAAAAGGTTCACAATTTCGCCCGTCTTGCCACCGATGGCCACATCCGGTGCATGCGCGGCCCTACGCCGCAACTTCGGCGCTTCCGCCCCGATACCCGCGTCTGGCTTGCCGACCTCACCTACCTTGCCACCCGCGAAGGCTGGCTACCTCGCCGCGCTCATCGACCTGTACACCCGCAAGGTCGTCGGCTGGGCCATGCGCGAGACGCTGCACGCCGTCGTCCATCGGGGTCGGACCGATGGCGCCAGATGGACGATCGCTTTCGAGGCGCTGCACATGGCGATCCACCGCCAGCGACCGGCGCCTAGCCTCATCCCTCACAGCGATCGCGGCGTCCGATACGCCGCCGACGTCTATCGCCCAGTCCTTGCTTGCTTGGAGTGCGCCCCTCTCCTTGGGCAAGTCAGGCGGCCTGTTTTGACCGGGTCGGGGCGTTTCTCTTTTCGAGCTGATCGGGGCTTAGGTGGCCGAGCCGAATGGAGCCTTGTTGCGTTGTAGATGTCGTCGATGAAGGCCGGCCAGTCGGCGGCGACATCCTCGAAGGTCTCGTGCTCGGTGATGTACACCGCCTCGACCTTCAGCGTCTTCGTGAAGCTCTCGGCCTGCGGATTGTCGAACGGGTTTCCCCTGCGGCTCATCGACCCGACGAAGCCGCTTGCTTCAGGATGCGCCGATGCCGGGAGGCGGCGTACTGGGCGCCGCGATCGGTGTGGAAGACGCAACCCGGCAGCGGGCGGCGAGCCCTGATCGCTGCGTTCAGCGCCGCCGTGGTGAGACGGGTATCGATGTTGCGGCCGAGCCCGTAGCCGACCACCTTGCGTGACCAGGCGTCCAGGAGCGAGCCTTGTCCGCCATTGGTGCGAGGACAATGGCGAGCGCGAGGTAGACGAAGCCTGTGGCGATGGCGACGTAGGATATGTCTCCGACCCAGAGCTGGTCGGGGCCATGGACCTCGAAGTTCCCGGCCAATTCGGATAGATCGGGCCGTCTTGACTGCTGTCGGTCGTGGTCGCTTTGCGCTCAGATCGTTCTCCCGCATGATCCGCCGCACCTTCTTGGCGTTCACGACGAGCCCGCGATGCCGCAGCTCCGCAGTGACACGGCGATAGCCGTAGTTCCGGCAGGTCTCTGCGATCGACCGGATGACGGCGGCCACCGGATCTTCGGCGGCCGGAGCGGGAGTTGCGTAGAAGCTGGAACAGGCAGGTCCATCAGGTCGCACCCTCGCCCGATCGAGATGCCGGCGGGCCGGTGATCACGGACCCAGGCGCACTTCTCTGCGATCGTTCGCGCCGACGAGCCCCCTTTGAGACAATTCGATCTCGAGGGCCTGACGACCGACGAGCGGCTCATGCTGAGGTAGAGTTTTCCGCGGCGCTTCCCTTGCCGGGAGAGGAGCGGAGAACCGATGAAGGCGAGCACGTTCACGGACGCGCGAGACAGGCGTTCATTCTGAAGCAGGCCGAGGAAGGCCTCCCGGTCGGCAAGGTGTGCAGCAAGGCGGGCATCAGCGCCGCCACCTATTATTCCTGGCGGAAAATGTAAGCCGGCTTGCTGCCGACCGAGATGCGCCGGCTGAAGAAGCTCGAGGACGAGAACGCTCGGCTGAAGAAGCTGGCCGCCGAACTCGGTCTCGACGGTGAAATGCTGCAGGATTTCGTGCGCCGAAAGCGCTGAGGCCTGCTCGGCAGCGTAAGCTGGTTGACGCGGTGCGGACGGACTGGGGCGTCTCCGACCGCCGGGCCTGCCAGGTGCTCCTGGTGAACCGGTCAACCCTCCAGTACCGCTCGCGGCGTCCCGATCAAACCGAACTCGAGAGACGGATCAGGGAGATCTGCGAGACGCGAGTTCGCTACGGCTACCGCCGCATGCACGTGCTCCTGCGGCGGGAGGGCTGGACCTTGAACCACAAGAAGACGCACCGGATTTACACCGAGCTCGGCTTGCAGATCGCTCGGTTCGTGCCTCGCCGTTCCTTTGGCGTGTTGACCCCTGCGCTGAACGTGTCGGACTTGTTTGCCGCTGTGCGGACCACGGCGCGAGCTCCTTGCACCGGAAGCGTGCGTAGGACGTCGAGGGCTTGAACCTGAATAATATTCGTTACCGGATCAAGACCGACAACCGAGACCATGCATGCTGTGGCTCCTTTGGATGCGTCCTTGACGATCGGACACCAAGTCCGTCCATAGCACCGATCCAATCGCCTTCTGCCGCGACTGCCGTCCGGATTCTTCACCGTCTGAGCTCAGGCGAGACGTTTGCGGGTTCCACATTATCTGCCACTGGAAGGCAGTCGCCGGAAGCGGGACATCGGGCGGAAGACGATCCGAGAAAGGAGGAACGGCAACCATGCGCATCGCGGTCACCGGAGGAGCGGGATACATCGGGAGCCACACGTGCGTGGTACTGCTGGGGGCAGGCCACGACGTCCTGATTATCGACGACTTCCGGAACTCCGAACGGACCGTCCCTAACCGGATCGCGAGAGTCGCCGGGCGCCAAACAGGCGTCGCCGCGGTCGATATCACTGACGGTCCTGCGCTGCACAACGCCCTGGAAGGCTTCGCGCCGCACGCCGTCATCCATTTCGCGGGACTGAAGGCCGTCGCGGAGGCGGTCTGTCAGCCTCTCGACTACTATCGGATCAACGTCGGCGGCAGCATCGCGTTGTTCGAGCGGATGGCGCGCGTCGGCTGTGACCGTCTGGTCTTCTCGTCCTCGGCCACGGTCTACGGTGAGCCGATCGCGGTGCCCATCGCGGAGCAGCACCCCTTGGCGCCGACCAATCCCTATGGGCAAACCAAGCGGATGGTCGAGCAGATCATCGAGGATTGGGGTCAGTCGCGGCCGACTCTTTCGTGCGTCAATCTGCGCTATTTCAATCCTGTCGGCGCCCATCCTTCTGGCGAGATCGGCGAGGCACCCCGGGGGCAGCCGAACAATCTGGTGCCATATCTGGCCGACGTCGCCGCGGGGCGTCGCGATCGTCTTTCAGTCTTCGGTGACGACTACGAGACGCCGGATGGCACAGGCGTACGGGACTACGTGCACGTGATGGACCTGGCCGAGGCGCATCTTGCGGCGCTCGAGGTCACCGGGCGGGGACCCGGGGTCGAGGCCATAAATGTCGGCACCGGACGGGGCTACTCAGTGCTCGAGATCGTTCGCGCCTTCGAGGCTGCGTCCGGCCGCCAGGTGCCGTACGAGGTTGTGCCGCGGCGCGACGGCGACGTTGCCGCATCTGTCGCCGACCCGTCGCGGGCGAGGGACCGGATGGACTGGCAGGCGCGCCGCGGCCTGCAGGAGATGTGCGAGGATGCCTGGCGCTGGCGCAAGGGCATGAGCGGCTGAACGTCGCGGCCGGGGCCCTACGCTGTGGCCCGCCGCGCCGCCATCGCACCTTCAATGCGCCGCAGACGCGCGCGCACCGACGAGGGCGCCAGCATATATGCCAGCCACGGCCAGATCGCCCGCTCCTGCGGCCGCTCGTAGAACGCGCGCAGCACCAACCCTCGTCCGAGCCGGGCTGAACCCGCAGGCTCGCGCAGTTCGCGGCGGGCGCTCTCGATGAGATAGCGATCGGCCAGTCCTGCCCGGCGCAGGGCATGGCGGTTGCGTTGCCACAGCATGTCGCGCGCCACCATGTTCGCCCTGAAGTTGCGCGACCGGCGGTCCGTGTCGTCGTCACTGCGGTCGTCGTAGACCATCAGCGGCGCGTCGACGACGGTAATGTCGTAGAGTCGAGCCGCGCGCTGCAGCCAGTCCCAGTCCTCGATCGCGGGCAGCGACGGATCGAAGCCGCCGACCGCCTCGTAGACCTCGCGGCGCATCACCAGAGTGCTGTTCGCGCCGACCAGAACGTTGTCCAGCAACATCGCATCCGCCAGGCGGCCTGAGGCCGGCGTATCGACAGTGACCCCGTCCGCGCCAAGCGTCTCGAAGCTCGTGCAGCAGAGGCCGACGGCGGCCGGGGCGCGTGCCAGAGCAGACACCTGCCGCGCCAGTTTCTCCGGCCGCCAGGTGTCGTCGGAGTCAAGGAGTGCGAGAAGCTCGCCGTTGGCTTCGGAGAGACCACGGTTGCGCGCCGCCGCGACACCGGCGTTCCGCTGCCGGATCACGCGCATCCGCGGGTCGTCGAAAGCACCGAGGCGCGCCGCCGTGTCGTCGGTAGAGCCATCGTCGACGACGATGAGCTCGAACTGCCGGTGAGTTTGCGCGAGAACGCTCTCGACCGCTCGAGGGGTCTGTTCTGAGCGGTTGTAAGTGGGGATGACGACGCTGATGAGCGTCTCCTCGTTGGACCTCGTTGGCGCTGCCGCCAAGGCCGGCGCAGCGCCTGGGGGCGGGGCGAACCGGCGACTTCGGCGCTCGCCGATCCACGCCTTACCGCGCGCCCCAAGCCGCCCCAGCCGCGCCGCCACACCGTCCAGCGGCCGCCGCCCACCGGCCCGGCCGATCAGGGTACGCACCTCGACAGCGATGTCCTCGTATTGCGCCGCATCGGCGGCGAGCAGCGTGAGCGCCTCGAGCAGGGGAGCGCGGTAAGGGCGCAGGCGGCCCGCGGCCTCAAGTTCGGCCAGCGTGTCTGCAAGCGATGCGAGGCGCGCGCGAAGGCCGACTGGCTCCAGCTGACGGCCGCTGAACGATACCATTCCCTCGGGCAGATCCCGGTAGTATGCAAGCCCTTCCGGCGCCCAAGTCGCCGCAACGCCGCGCGCCAGTGCTCGCCGGAGCAGGTTGCCGTCGTCATCGAGCCCTGCGGCCGGCAGCCAGCCGCCGCTCCGGTCATAGGCCGCGCGGTCCCAGAGGACGGCAACCGACGGCGACCACGTGCCCGTCAGCCACGCCGCCAAGCGGTCCTGCCCGGGCCGCGGCAGATCCGCAGTAGCCGGGCGTGCGATCCAGGCCTCGCCCTCGCATTCGTATCGGTCCCAGGGGCACAGCGCGACGGCCGGTTCGGCTGCGGCATCGAGCGCCGTCGAGAGCGCGGCAAGCGTCGGCGGCGCCAGCAGGTCGTCGGCGTCGAGGAACATGATCCTGCTGCCCGCAGCCAGGTTCGCGCCGCGGTTTCGCGCGGTGGCCGCGCCCTCCGCCGGGCCGGCCTCGACGCGGACCGGCGAGCCGAAGCCCTTCGCGATGGCGCGGCTGCGATCCGTCGATCCATCGTCTACGACGATGATTTCGTCTGGAGGATGATCCTGGTTCAGGGCAGAGCGGATCGCTTGCGCCAGGAACGCGTCGCCGTTGCGGCAGGGAATGACGATTGAAAGTTCGCTCAAGGCAACCGCTCCAGGAACGCTTTCAGCTCGTCTGCCGCCAGACGCAGGTCCTGCCTCAGCGGGTGGCGCTCACCTTCGCGTCGTGCCCGCAGGTAGTGGTATTCGTGCCCAAGCGCCGCGGCCATCGCGTAGAAGTTCGGGTTCGGGTAGGCCGGGTCGGCGATCTCGGCGATCCGCGCTCCCGGCGGGCAGATCAGCATGTTGTTCCGACCCGCACCATGCGGCGCCAACAGCGTCTCAGTCCGCGCCATGAGGTCGATCTGTTCCGAGAGGCTCAGCTCTTCCATCTCGACGAGGTCGAAGCCCGCTGCGCGCAGCGCCGGTTCCAGCGCGTCCTCGTCGAGGAGCCGGCGGCCGCGCGTTCCGGCGGCTGACGAAGACGCGCTTGTCGGCACGCGCCCCGGTCGTTGCCATCGCGTCGCGTCCCGCCTGCAGCAGCTCCGGCCGGAACCAATCGCTTTCGACCAGCGTCAGCTCACGCGCCACCAGCACGCCCGGCGTCGGCAACTCGCGAAAGGTGTCGATCTCGATCTGGGCGAGGCTCTCGTCGACCCATGCGGGCAGTTCGGCATCGGCGAGCGCGCCGTCGTCGCGCAGCATGACGAGCTTCGGCACGTGGGCATTGAACCAGTGCGCGTAGTTGTGAAACACCCGCTCAGCCACCCAGACGGCCTTGTCCATCACGATGTCGGGTGTGCGGGACGCCAATGCGGCATGGATCGGCTGGAACACGATCTCACGCAGATCGACGCCGGGGCCGGCCGCATCAAGCACCGCCGGAACATAATCGCCACCCGCCCGCGGATCTTTCCGCGCCAAAAATCCGTTGCATCCTCGAATACAATGATACGGGTCGGAGCGGCTGGCCGCGCGGGGACGTCCTGGAAGGAAAAGTCCCACCATCCGAGGTCACCCGGCAGGTCGGAGAGGCACGCGGTGCCGGCGGGCAAGTCTGCCTCGAAGATCCGGCAGCATGGACCTCGCGAAGCCGCGGCGCCGCACGGGCGGCCGCCACGTGCGGGACGGTAGCGCGACGCGACGAGGCGCGATGGCACACCCCGCTGAAGGAGGCCCTGTCCGAGCTGGTCCAAACAATCCAGCGAGGCGCTGCGAGAGGCGAGCCCAGAGGCCGCGCCGCTCGGCGATTTCGGGGATCACGTAGATCGGTATCGTCATCGGAACTTTGGCCTGCTAATTTGCGTCTATCTGCTACATCGAACGCGTTGCGGCGAGGGCAAGGTATCCAGCTCAGGCGAAGCAGTCCGAAACCTGCCGCCTGCTCGGTGGCACCACGGCGGATGCGAAAAAAACCAGGGAGTGCGCCGTTTTGCTCTCTTAGGTTGAGATCGAGATCTGTAAGAAGGAAAGGTCAGGCTGGTGGTAACCGCAATCGGGCCGGAGATGGCGAAGCGCGATTGCCCCTCGGTTTCCTTCAAGACCTTTTCTTTGGGCGGCGCACCCGTTTGTTGCCGTAGCCATCGTCTACAGAGGCGGCAGACGGCGAGTTCCGAAGCATGAGAGTGCTCATCTTCACCGCCGCGCCCAAGGCCCACGCCGCCGGCGTGCAGAATGTGGTACAAGGCCTTGCCTGTGAATCCCGGAGTCAAATTGGACAGCGGAAACGGGCAGTTGGTCTGACCGTCGCGGAGTGAGATTCCGCACCTTCCGCCTGAGGCAACGAGCTGAAGGCGGGGAGATGTATTCCGTGGATCTGTACAGTCGGGTGCGCCGGGCGTGCCACGTCGAGGGGATGAGCAAGAGCGAAGCGGCGCGAGTGTTCAACATCGACCGCAAGACAGTGGGGAAGATTCCGGAGCATTCCCGTGCCTCCGGGATACCGGCGATCGAAGCCTCCGGTGCGACCGAAGCTCGATCCTTTCCTGCCGATCATCGACCAGATCCTGGAGGACGACCGGAGCCAGCTGAAGAAGCAGCGGCATACGGCGAGGCGGATCTTCGAGCGGTTGCGCGACGAGCATGGGTTCACGGGCAAGCTGACGATCATCACCGACTACCTTCGGGAGAAGAAGCGCCGAGCGCGCGAGGTGTTCGTGCCGCTGGCGCATCCGCCGGGCCACGCGCAAGTCGATTTTGGCGAAGCGCTCGGAGAGATCGGCGGTGTCGTGCGCAAGATCCGCTACGTCGTGATGGTCGACATTGGGAGCGCCATTGGTCCGAGCGACAATGTCGGCGCCGCACTCGGACGCCTTCTCCCGCCGAGACGACGGAAGCCTTCTGCGACGGGCATGTCTCGGCGTTCGCCTTCTTTGGCGGCGTGCCGTTGTCGATCCTCCACGACAATACAGCCCTTGCCGTTGCGACGATCCTCGGCGACGGGACCCGCAAGCGGACCCGGGTCTTCTCGGAGCTGCAGTCGCACTACCTGTTCGAGGATCGGTTCGGCCGCCTGGGCAAGGGGAATGACAAAGGCACCGTGAGAAGATCGGGGCCCTAGACCAGGCCGCACCTTTGCAGGGCTGGGAGTTGCCCGGGGAGTTCGCCACCCTTCTCGCCGGCCCTCGCCGCGGAGTTCCCGCACGCGCAACCCGCGCATCTTGCGCGGCGCTCTGGGAGCCGAGGCGGCGCGGTCCGCGGGAGGGGGGGCGCCGCGCGAGCCCGCGAGAGCAAAGGCCACTCAGACATTCTTAACCATGCGCACGCATGGTCCGCAACGCCATTCCCGAGCTGGAGGAGCGCGTCGATGCTGAGCCTGGCCGCTTTACTTGTTTCGCTTTCGGGTGCCACCGCACAGGCGGAGGAGGTCTGCGACGCCCGGGCGGTGCTCGCCGGGCGGATCATGGCGCTGCGGCAGGCCGAGGCGCCGCGGGCTGCGCTCGACCAGCTCGCCTGGGAGGCCGGAGACCGGCTCCTCGCGACCGATCTGATCGCGCGGGCATTGGCGCAGGAGATCGGGGGCGACACCGACGCCCGCGAGGCTGCGAGCTACCACTTTGCGGCGGATGTCTATGAAGCGTGCCGTCGCGGGGCCGAACTTGGCCGCTATATGGCCGCATGACCCCAGCGCGCGGTTCGTGTCCTGCAGTCCGGCCGCTGGTCTTCCTCGAGAGCAAGATCCTCAATCAGCCGAAGCGCTGCGCGACCGAAGACACCGCCCGACCTCGAGAATAGCATACGGGTATCGGTTTCCGACGCTACTCGTCCAGCGGATACGAAGCAGCGTCTGCTCGTCTCGGCGAGGCGCGCGATGATCAGCTCGGGGTGGCTGAATAGCGAGTAAAAGCCGGCGCCCGCGATCTCGGTGACCGAGACCCGGCCGGGGAAGGCAGCTGCGAAGGCCCTTGCGACCGAGTTCGCAGGGATCATCGGTGCCGTGGAGCAGCTCGATCGGGACGCGGCAGGCCGCGACGACGTCGCTCCAGTCACCGGTAATGCGCATCGCCTCCGCCACGTTGGCGCTGGTGCCCTGCGCGTTCGACCCGGTCATGGCGCGGTCGAACTCGGTGACGGCCCCGGCCTGCGCGAGGGCAGCCATGTCAGCAACGCTGCCGCCGAGCTGCATCGCCACGAAGCGCCGGGTCCCGCGCAGGTTCCACGCGCGGAGGCCGGCGTGCACCATCACCCGCAGCAGGACTGGCTTCTACATCGTGGTCCGGTAGACGGCCTCTGCCCACGGCGCCCGGAGCGAGCGGCTGCGCTGGACCGGCCGTGGCAGCACCGCCCCCAGCACGAAGACGCGCGAGATGCGGTCGGGAAGCGTACCACCAAGCTCGACCGCATCACGGGTCGAGCTGTTCAAGGCGACGAGCGCCCCCTGCGGCAGCCCGAGCTGCCAGGACAGCGGCCACGTCGCCCCGCAAGGCGTCGGGCATAGGTCTCGCCGCGAGCCGGAGGATCGGTGCCGCCGAAGCCGGGGCGCCAGAGGTGGATGGCCAGGAGCCCCGCGGATTTGAGGCGCGCCTCGATCTCGGCGGGGAGCGCGTGGTGCGTGAGCGTCGACAGGAAGAGCAGCGGCGCACCAGAGAAGTCGCCGGCAAGGACGACGGCGACCCGGCGCCCGCCCGGGCGGAGGATCTGCGCCTTGCGACGATGCGGATGGCGCGCCACCTCGGCGATCTCGGAGACCTCCGTGACGAACTGGGAGAGCACGAGCGCGTTGCGCATCAGCTCCGCCTGGCTTGAGGCGCCGCTCTTGGCGAGCACGCGCTGGAACTGCGTCCGCACCGTCGCCAGCGACCGGCCGCGGCCCGAGGCGATGTCCGCGAGCGATGCGCCGTCCAGGAACGCACTGAGCACGTCTCTCTTGGACGGCGTCAGGTCGTAGGCCCGCGCCATCAGCGCCTTCGCCTTCTCCCGCTGCTCCGGGTCGATGACGAAGAGCAGCACCGAGGCTTCCCGCTGCGGGCGGTCCTTGCGAGGCACCATAGCGAGCTTCGCGATGCGGCAGGACGGGTCGTGGACCTCGCGTTCGAGAACAAGCTCGTCCTTCCGGCCGCGCGGGTCGAGGAGCCGGGCCACGGCGTCCGAGATCAATTCTCCGCCCTCGAGCTGGTAGTCGAGCGTGTCGATCTCACCGCCGATCTCGAGGTGGAGCCGGGCCATTGCCTGCGTGTTCATCCCGCGCACGAGGCCGCCGCGCGAAGTCACCACGACGCTGTAGGCTAGGTCGTTAATCATGCGCTTGATCTCTGGCCGAACGCCACGCTCGCTCTCTCCCGCCATGGCGTCGAGGGCATCGTGCGCCGCGGCGATCAGGGACGTGGGGCCGGGCGGCCCGCGCTCGGGGTCGAACTGGACGTTCCACGCGGCGACCAGCTCCTCGAACCGCTGCGGGTCGACGACGGAGCGGACGAGCAGGTTTCCAAGGTCGCCCTTGCTGTCGCTCCCTGCGGCCACGTCGTCCCTTCTTCAGCTCACCCGCGCCAGCGTGCCGGCGCCGGCAGAATACAGCAGATGCGGTATGCGCGTCTTGTCCCCCTGCGCGACGCTGGCAAGAGCAAGCGGCTTTGAGAGCCCCGATGAACCGAGGAGCTTCTGGTGATCGAGCTTGTATTCGTGGCCTGTCTGGCCATCACACCTGTCGAGTGCGACGAGCGGAAGCTCATCTACAGCGGCATCACGCCCCTCGTCTGCATGATGGGGGCGCAGGCCCAGCTGGCAGAATGGACCACCCGAAATCCCGGATACAGGATCTCGGGCTGGAAGTGCCGCTGGCGTCGAGCCGACGTCGACCGAACGTGACATGGGTCCCGAACCCGCGCGACCTCAGTGACGCGCACTCGCGGATGCGCTGCCGTCAGCTCAACGGCTCGCCGTCGGTGGTTCGTTGGCGCGCTAGCGATAGCTGAGGCGGACGAGGCGCAGATTGCTACGCTGACCCAAGTTGAGGAGGATCCGACGCGGCACGCCTGCCAGTCCGGGCGCTCGGGTGGACCTCCGGCGGATGCTGGAGCTGACCGGGATCGAGGAGCGCGTGGCAGAGCTGGATTGGGTGACCCGACGCCTGTAGGCTCTACCGGCCGGGACGTTCTCCCGCGGCGTGGCAAAGGTGACCTCGTAACTGACCTAGATGCCCTGACCGCCCTCGAGCGGCGTGTCCTCTGGCTCGCGTGTTGGACGATCCACGCGGCGAACCACCTGCGACCGGCGGACGAGCTCGACGTCAAGGTGGGTGGGCACCAGGCTTCCTGCGCGTCGATGACGACGTTGATGACGGCACTCTACTTCCATGCGCTCAGGCCCGAGGACCGGGTCGCGGTCAAGCCGCACGCGGCGCCGGTCTACCACGCGGTCCAGTACCTCGCCGGTCGGCAGTCGCGCGAGCAGCTCGAGCGGTTCCGCGCCTTCGGCGGCGCGCAGAGCTACCCGTCGCGGACCAAGGACAGCGACGACGTCGACTTCTCCACCGGATCGGTCGGCCTGGGCGTGGCGCAGACGCTGTTCTCGTCGCTGGTGCAGGACTACGTCCGCGCCCACGGCTGGGGGACGGACCGGCCGGAAGGGCGGATTGTGGCGCTCGTCGGCGACGCCGAAATGAACGAAGGCAACATCTACGAGGCGCTGCTAAAGGGCTGGAAGCAGGGCCTGCGCAAAAATCAGCGGACGGAGAAGGACCTAATCTTGTCCGGGAACTTCGGCGACGTCGTATCTTCGCCCACCGCCTCGTGAAAGGCGGAACCGCTCATTGGTCTCGTCGTGCAGTCAGTGGCGGCGCCGTGCAGGCGGGCGCGTAGTCCCTTCGCCGCCCGTCGATGATGGCCCCGTAGATGGCCTCAAAGTCATGGTCGTCCGCCATCCGAGTTCGGCTGTGAGCTTGCCTTTGTCGAGCCTGCGGCAGGTCACCGCAGTTTTCAGACTGGAGACCGACTGGCACCAACTTGAGAAGGCGTTAACCGTCTAGCGACTCCGCCATTTCTCGTGACAGCAACATCCGTCAAATTGTTCGCAAGCACGGGTGCCGTGCGACTTACGAGTGAAGGAGTATGTGATGAAAACGAGCATTATCGCGTCTGTTGCTGCGATCCTTATGACGGGCGCCGCGGCCGAGGCCGCACCCGTGTACGCCAGCGACGTCTATATCGACGCGGGAGCCAACCAGGCGACCGGAAACGCCCAGCGGTTCGGGCCCGACAACGCGCTGGGTGCGGCTGACGGAGACTTCTATAGCCTCGGCCTGAACGGTGGAGCCTTGTTCACCTTCGGCAGCGACATTCTCGGACCCGGTATGGTCTTCGAGGTGACGTTCAACTGCTCGATCCGGCCTTCCGGGGTCTGCAGCTATGTCGAGACTGCGGAGATCTACGGCGTGACGGGACCCTTCGATCTCGCGGGGTTGGAGGATGGAACCATCGCCGGAGTTCAGAACTACGACCTGTCCGGCCTTGCCCTGACGTTCATCGACGCGATCCCCAACGGCACGGCGCAGGCGGGCTTCGCGTTCAACACTGGCGGGAACACCTTCTCCGGTCTGTTCATTCGCGATACGAGCACGAACGGCGGCGACGGCTTTGACGTGGCGGCGGTCTCTGCAACGCCGGCTCCTGTCCCCGTTCCGCCGGCCGCTGCCCTGCTCTTCGGCGCCCTCGGCGGGCTCGGCCTGATGAAGCGCCGCATGGCCTGAGGGCGCGGTCAATGTGAAGATGGAGAGGCTCGATGGGGCCTCTCCCGATCGCCACTGCGAGAACAGCATGTGAAATACATCGCGAAGAGGACGGGGAGATCGAGGCGGAGGCCGGGGAGTTCACTGTTCAGGCCGGCGGTCGGCGCTGAGGCCGCTGCCTCCCACGGCCGCAAAGCAACGGCACTGGCTTCCGGCTGGGAATGACGGCGCAATAATCGGCCACGTTGGCGCCCGAGTTGGGCTCGAGCGGGCGGAGTAAAATCCAGCCATCTGCAAGTCTCTGGATCAAAACGATCCGGAGGCAGGAGGATGTACGGCGTGGTATGGACTGGTGTGTCGCGTGCTGATGCGGGACGGTCTGAGTCACCGCGAGGCGGCGCGACGGTTCGGGATCGATCGCGGGACGTGGCGAAGATGGTGAAGCATCCGGTGCCGCCTGGAGATTCCGGTGCGATGACCGGTATGGCCGGCCGGCGAAGGGGAACGAGTGAGTTATTGAAGGCGCCATTGATGGGGTGGATGGCTCCCGCTCCCGGCATCGTAATGTGCCACATTGGGTGCCGTCAGAGACCCATCGAGGGAGCCATCCATGGAAGAGATTACCACCATCGGCATTGATCTCGCCAAGAGCGTCTTTCAGGTCCACGGGGTCCGGGAGGACGGTTCGGTCGGGCTTCGCCAAAAACTGCGGCGCGGCCAGGTTCTGGGCTTCTTCGCGGCCTGTCCGTCCTGCCTTGTCGGCTTGGAGCCTGCGCTGGTGCGCACGACTGGGCCCGCGAACTTATCGCCCTGGGCCACGACGTGCGGATCATGCCGGCGGCCTACGTCAAACCGTATGTAAAACGGGGCAAGACCGATGCCGCCGATGCGGAAGCCATCTGCGAAGCGGTGACGCGCCCGACAATGCGGTTCGTGCCACCCAAGTTCGACAGTTAATCGCGTAAGTGATTGATACTGCGCGCACCGAAGGTGCGTTTGTGTGACTACACGCGGCTTCAGGCCGGTTTTGGCAAGCTCAGTGCGTCGAAGAGTTCGAGTTGCTCCGGGGTGGTCGTGCTGGTTCCGTGAAAGGATCTCTCGCCGATATGGGCGGTGTGTTTCTGGATGCGCGCGAGCAGGTCGAGCGCGGTGCGCGGGCTGGCGCTGTGGCCTCGCGCCTTCAAGCGCATCCGCACCACGCGGTAGAGCACGAGGGCCAGAAAGCAGATCATCGCGTGCGCCCGGATGCGCTCCGGCAGCCGGTGGTGAACCGGCGCGATCTCGATGTCGGACTTCAGGACGCGGAAGCCCCGCTCGATGTCGGCGAGGCTTCTGTATCGCGCGACGGCCTCGGCCGGCGCGATGTCCGAGGCATTGGTCAGAACCGCCAGCTTGCCGTCGAAGAGTTCGGCATCGCGGATCGCCGCCTCGTCGATGGTGTAGCTGAACCTGTCGGCGTGCAGATCGGGCTTGATGAAGCGGGTCAGCTCCGCCTCGGCGACGGCGCGGGCGAAGCGACTGTAGGCGCCGCGATCGGAGGCACGGCGTCCGCGGGTCGTCTGCCCCTCGTCCTGGGCATCGAGCCTGGCCACCAACCTGTCCGCCATCGCCTCCAGCTCGGCGATGCGCGCCCGGCGCCTGTGGGACTGCTCTTCGGCCCGCAGGGGATCATGCGCCACGATCAGCCGGTGACCGGCAAAGGTGCTTTCGGCCACGCCATCGCGAAAGGCGAGGTTCCGGAATGCATCGATCAGCTCGGCGTATCGACGCGCGGGAACGGCGAGGATGAACTCCAGCTTGCGAGCGGAGCGCTCGGCGACCGACGTCAGCTCGGTGATGTTCTCGAGGCTGAGCAGCCCGCGATCGGCCACCAGCACCACCCGCTGGATCGGAAAGTGCGCGAGTACCTTCTCCAGCATCCCCTGCAAGGTCTTCGTCTCGGCGACGTTGCCGGGGTGGACCGTGTGCAGGAGCGGCAGACCTTCGGCGGTCTGCACCACGCCCAGGACGAACTGCCGGGCGATGCCGCCGCGCTCCTTGTTCATGCCGAAGGCGCGCAGGTCGTCGGCCACCTCGGCCTCGCCGTGGATGCGCACCGTGGTCAGGTCGTAGAACACGATCGAGAGGTCGCGATCGACCAGGGGGCGGAACTGGCGGCTCAGCGCGGCCTCGACGGGATCGAGGTTGTCCATCAGCGCGTTCATCGCGCGCAGGAGCTGCTGGTGTGTCGGGGTCTGCGGCATGCCCGGCATCGCGACCGTCTCCAGCCAGCGCAGGCAGCCCAGCTTCGACTCCGGCGCGCAAAGCCGGTTGAACACCATCGCCCGGATCAGCGATTCTGCATCGAAGCCGCGCCGCGAGGAGCGCAGGGCCCGCTGCAAGGCCTTGTCGATCCCGAGGTCACGCCAGAGTTCGTGGAGCGCGAAGACGTCGCCGTAGCTGCGTCCGGGTTCGTGGACGACCTCGGACGCGGTGTTCTCAGCGCGGCCCACGGCCCGGTTGAGGCCATTGATCAAGGGATCGAGCATCGAAGGGGTGAGCCTGTCGAGGCGCCCGAGGTTCGCGACCACGCGCACTCGGGACTGCCCACGGTCGTTCCGGTAAGCCTCCACGAGCTGGAGATACTGTCGGCCGCCGGTCTTGGTGACGCGGGTATACATTGTGTAGCGAAGCTACCAGCATCGTGCATCTTCTTTCAATGCTGGTCGTCGACGTGGCGTGTGACTACCGGGGTCACCGATTTTCGGGTTGATCCCTTCGCCAAGTCATTGAAACTACGTCACCGGCCCACGCCCACGACGATGAAATAGCTCGTGAAGTGTCGAACTCCGGGTGCCGGTGAAGTCGGCCGAACGCCAAGGGGTCCTGGTCGACCACAAGACCCGGGACTTTCTGGTGCGCCAGCAGACCCAGCTGGTGAACACGATCCGGGCCCATCTGGCCGAGTTCGGATTGGTCTATGCGCGCGGCATCCACGACGCCGATCGCTTGCTCGCCCTGATCGAGGAGGCGCCGGAGGCGGCACGCCCGGCCCTGGAGCTCCTGGCCAAGCAACTCCGCGAGACCCGGGATCGGATTGGGGAGGTCACCAACCGGATCGCGGCAGCCCAGAAGGAAGACCCGCTTTCCCGGCGGCTGACGACGATCCCAGGGATCGGCACACTCTCGTCCAGCGCATTCGCGGCGGCGACGCCGCAGGTCGAGACCTTCAGGACGGGGCGGGATTACGCCGCATGGCTCGGGCTCACGCCTCGAGCGCACTCAAGCGGGGGCAAGGAGCGCCTCGGGCGGATATCGAAGGCGGGCAACCGCTATCTTCGCCGGCTTCTGTATCTCGGGGCCATGGCGCAGATCAGTGCCGGACGGGTCGGCAGACCCGGCACGGACTGGCTCTGGCGCATGCTGGAGCGCAAGCCGGTGAAGGTCGTCGCCGTCGCGCTGGCCAATCGTATGGCGCGGATCGTCTGGGCGCTCATCAAGACCGGAGACAGCTACCGGGCCAGTACAGCCTGAACGAAACATCCGGGCTTACCCGGCATCGAGATGGTGAGGCGCAACGTGAGGTGATGGCAACGGACGGCGACACGGCATTCGGGACACCCAGTTCGAACCGACGCGCCTTCGAGCGCGTGCCATTGATTTGGACCCGATCGCTGGCGGACTTCATCAGGGCGCGCAGCCCAGGTGCTGCATCTTCGACGCCGTACACATGGCCGCGACCGACCAAGTGCCAGACCCAACCAGCGCCCCTGCCAAGCGGGAGCGATCCACACATGGTTCGAGCCCAATGGCGAACGGCGCGGTCGAGGGCATGGTCGGCTTTGGCCCGCCGCACCTTCATGGTTCCGATCCCGCGGGCCCGCGACTTCGACGAGTTGAACGATGAGACCTTGTCCGCCATTGATGGGGTGGATGGCTCCCTCGATGGGTCTCTGACGGCACCCAATGTGGTACATTACGATGCCGGGAGCGGGAGCCATCCACCCCATCAATGGCGCCTGCAATGGACGACCGCCGACTACATGGCGCTGATGACGGGGAGGACCTGATGACCGGCGCCGTCGAGGAGACGCCGCAGATCCTGCTGCGCCACCATCTCAAGAAGCTGAAGCTGCCCACGGTGCCGCACCGGAGGTGCGCTTTCAGCGCAACGCGAGCATGAGAAGCTCGCCCGGCAGTGCGCCACCGAAGGCGTCGACCATGTCCGCTACCTCGCCCGGCTGATCGAGCTCGAACTGCTCGACCGCGAGGCTCGGATGATTGACCGCCGCATCAAGGCGGCGAAGTTCCCAGCGGTGAAGAGCCTCGAAAGCTTCGACTTCGATGCCCTCCCGGCCCTGAACAAGAAGCTTGTCCTCGATCTCGCCCGCGGAGAGTTCGTCGCCCACCGCGAGAATGTCATCGCCCTTGGCCCAAGCGGAACCGGCAAGACCCACATCGCCTCGGGCATCGGCCTCGCGGCATGCCAGCGCGGCATCAAGACCCGCTTCGTCACGGCCGCCGCCATCGTGTGAGAACGGCGGTGAGAAAGGGCAAGCTCTACAGCCTGCACGAGCCGGAGGTGGACTGCATCTCCAAGGGCAAGGCGCGGGTGCGGCTCACGAGTTCGGCACCAAGGTCAGCGTCGCCGCCACCACCCGCGAGGGCTTCATCGTCGGCATGCGGGCGCTGCCGGGCAACCCCTACGACGGCCACACCCTCGCCGAGGCTCTCGAGCAGGTCGAGGTGCTGACCGATCGCCGCCCGTCCCTCGCCGTCGTCGACCGCGGCTATCGCGGCCACGGCGTCGAGACCACGCGCGTGCTGATCAGCGGCACCCGCAGGGGGCTCACGCCGCCGCTCGCCAAGCTCCTGCGCCGCCGCAGCGCCATCGAGCCGGAGATCGGCCACATGAAGACCGACGGGCGGCTGACGCGCTGCCCGCTGAAGGGAACCACCGGCGACGCGCTCTTCGCCGTCCTCTGCGCCTGCGGCCACAACCTCCGCAAGATCCTCGCCCACCTGAGGGCCTTTTGGGCCCTCCTGATCGCCGCCATTCTCGGCGCGCTCAGACCCGACTGCACCCCCAAGGACAGTGTTGCCGCCGCCTAATCGGATTGTTCAGGCTGAACTTCTTAGTTCCTTGTCCTGCTTCCGGCCATCTCGTATGCCAAAGGACAAGCGGGAGGTCTCAATGTTCGAAAATGCTTTCAACAACATAGACCGAATTCATGCGAAACGACGAGGGGCTGGCGTCGCCCGAAAGCTCGCCGTGATCGAGGCCAAGCGCGCCGGGCTCGGCCACACCGACGGCGTCGGCCAAGCCAAGGACTACGCACGCCGTCTCCAGGCGCGCTTCGCCTACTCGACGAACGGCCTCGGCTGGTACGGCATCGACATGGCAACCGGGGCGGAGGGCGACCACGATCTGCCCTTCCCCTCGCCGCAGGAACTCTGGCAGCGCTGCTTTCCGGAAGGCAACGACTGGCGCGACCGCTTCGGCGCCGTCCCTTCGAGACCGGCGCCGGCAAGTGGGAGCCGCGCTACTACCAGCACAACGCCATCACCGCGGTGCTGGATGCGATCGCCCGCAGGCGCGAGCGCATCCTGCTGACGCTCGCCACCGGCACCGGCAAGACCTCGATCGCCTTCCAGATCGCCTGGAAGCTCTTCCACGCCTCCTGGAACCTCTCCCGCGAGCCGACGCGCCGCCCGCGCATCCTGTTCCTCGCCGACCGCAACATCCTGGCCGACCAGGCCTACAACGCCTTCAGCGCCTTCCCGCCCGACGCGCTCGCCCGGATCAGCCCCGACGAGATCCGCAGGCTCGGCCGCGTGCCCAAGAACGCCAGCGTCTTCTTCACGATCTTCCAGACCTTCATGACCGGCGAGGGAGAGTTCACCTTCCAGGGCTATCCGCCCGACTTCTTCGACTTCATCGTGATCGACGAATGCCACCGCGGCGGCGCCCGCGACGAGAGCACCTGGCGCGGCATCCTCGAATACTTCGCGCCAGCCGTGCAGCTCGGCCTGACCGCCACGCCCAAGCGCGACGCGAACGCCGACACCTACGCCTACTTCGGCGACCCGGTCTACACCTACGCCCTGAAGGAGGGGATCAACGACGGCTTCCTGACGCCCTTCAAGGTGCGCCAGATGGCCAGCACCCTCGACACCTACACCTTCAGCGACGACGACGAGGTCGTCGCGGGCGAGATCGACCCCGACCGGCAGTACACCGAGGCCGACTTCAACACCAAGCTCGTCATCGACGAGCGCGAGCTGAGCCGTGTCCACGAGTTCATGGACCAGATCAACCAGCGCCAGAAGACGCTGGTCTTCTGCGCCACCCAGGACCACGCGGCCCGCGTCCGGAACTTCATCAACCAGGTCAAGGCGAACCCCGACCCGCACTACTGCGAGCGCGTCACCGCCAACGACGGCAAGGTCGGCGAGCAGCACCTGCGCGAGTTCCAGGACAACGAGAAGTCGCTGCCGACGATCCTGACCACATCGCACAAGCTCTCGACGGGCGTCGACGCCCGCAACGTCCGCAACATCGTCCTCCTCCGCCCGATCAAGTCGATGATCGAGTTCAAGCAGATCATCGGCCGCGGCACCCGCACCTTCGACGGCAAGGACTTCTTCACGATCTACGACTTCGTCCGCGCCTACGAGCACTTCAACGATCCCGAGTGGGATGGAGACCCGCTCCCGCCCGAGGAGCCACCTGGTCCGCGCCCGCCCGGCGAGCCGCCAGGACCGCCGCCCGAGCCTCCTACCGGCCCCGAAGACCCGCCCGCCGGCGAGAAGATCGTCGTGAAGCTCGCGGACGGGAAGGAACGGCAGATCCGCTACATCGCCTCGACGACCTACTGGTCCCACGATGGGCGTCCGATCACCGCGCAGGAGTTTATGAACCAGCTCTTCGGCGACCTCGGCATCCTCGTCGCCTCCGAGGACGAGCTGCGGGCCGAATGGAGCGACCCAGTCCGCCGGGCGGCCTTTATGCAGCGGCTGGGCGAGATGGGCTACGACGCGGACCGGCTCGAAGACATGCAGCGCCTGATAGACGCACCCAACAGCGACGTCTTCGACGTCCTCGCCTACATCCGCTTCACGCTCGCTCCCCTTGCCCGGAGCGAACGCACCAAACGAGCGCGAGGTACCGGTCTCTCAGGCTACGAGAATGAGATGCGGCAGTTCCTCGACTACGTTCTGCGCGGCTACGAGGCTCACGGACCCGACGAGTTGGCGCTCAGCAAGGTCTCCGACCTCCTCCGTATCCGCTACGGCGGCACGAACGAGGCAAAGCAGCGCCTTGGGTCGGTAGCCGAAATCCGCTCCGCCTTTGTAGATATTCAGCGTCACCTCTACATGTGATCGTGACCAGAGGAGGCTCAGTCGATAACTTTGCAGGGCCAATTATAATGAGTTCAGCCTGAACAAAGCGGATGTCTCTGATTTCGCACGATAAGGCGCAATTTCTCGTGGCTCCTGATTGCAGGTATTCGTAGAATTCCGGCGGGAACCCTGCGATTTCGGATGCGCCGATGAAACCGAAGACCCGCCACCCCGAGCAGGATGATCTGCTGCGGCCGCGCCTGGTCGACCTGATCGACATGGGCCACGAGCTGGTGAAGCTCGAGGCGCTGATCGACTGGGAGTTCTTCGAGCGGGAGTGGGCAGGGTTCTTCCCGTCCGGCAAAGGGCGACCGGCGACGTCGCCGCGGCTGGTGGCGGGGCTGCTCTATCTCCAGCACGCGTTCGCCCTGTCGGACGAGGCGGTGGTCGCGCGGTGGGTCGAGAACCCGTACTACCAGCATTTCTGCGGTGAGACTTTCTTTCAGCATCGTCCGCCGATCGATCCGTCCTCGCTCACCCGCTGGCGCCAGCGCATCGGCGAAGAAGGTGTGGAGTGGCTGCTGACCGCGACGATCGAGGCCGGTCGCGCCTCGGGAACGGTCAAGGACCAGAGCATCGAGAGGGTGTCGGTCGACACCACGGTCATGGAGAAGAACATCGCCCACCCGACCGACGCCCGGCTCTACGAGACGGCGCGGCGGAAGCTGGTGGCGCTCGCCGCCGAGGCCGGGATCGAGCTGCGGCAGAGCTATGCGCGCCTGGCGCCGCGGCTGGCGGCGAAGGCCGGCAGGTACGCCCACGCCCGTCAGTTCAAGGGATGCGCAAGGCGCTGCGCACGGCTCAAGGGCTACACCGGCCGGGTCATGCGCGACCTGCGCCGCCGACTCGAGGACATCGCGGAGGGGCCGCTGCGGGAGCGCATCCTCGACATGCTGGTCCTGACCTCGCGGCTCCTGCACCAGCAGCCGAAGGACAAGGGCAAGCTCTACAGCCTGCACGAGCCGGAGGTCGACTGCATCTCCAAGGGCAAGGCGCGGGTGCGACTACGAGTTCGGCACCAAGGTCAGCGTCGCCGCCACCACCCGCGAGGGCTTCATCGTCGGCATGCGGGCGCTGCCGGGCAACCCCTACGACGGCCACACCCTCGCCGAGGCTCTCGAGCAGGTCGAGGTGCTGACCGATCGCCGTCCGTCCCTCGCCGTCGTCGACCGCGGCTATCGCGGGCACGGCGTCGAGACCACGCGCGTGCTGATCAGCGGCACCCGCAGGGGGCTTACGCCGCCGCTCGCCAAGCTCCTGCGCCGCCGCAGCGCCATCGAGCCGGAGATCGGCCACATGAAGACCGACGGGCGGCTGACGCGCTGCCCGCTGAAGGGAACCACCGGCGACGCGCTCTTCGCCGTCCTCTGCGCCTGCGGCCACAACCTCCGCAAGATCCTCGCCCACCTGAGGGCCTTTTGGGCCCTCCTGATCGCCGCCATTCTCGGCGCGCTCAGACCCGACTGCACCCCCAAGGACAGTGTTGCCGCCGCCTAATCGGATTGTTCAGGCTGAACTAATGAGTGTAGAGGAAGGGCTTCCCTCCCTCCTTATTGGTTTCCTTAGCATGGATGAGAAACTTTGTGCCGATCGGGTGCTCCATCCTCATCGCGCGAGAGCACTCGACGTCCCAGTCTGTTGGGTATGGCTGCCCCTCAACAGGTCTAACATGAACCGTAGAAGACTTTCCCGCCTTCTTAGCGTAGTAGGTCTCCACCACCACTTGCCGATATCTGAACCAAGGGTTGGCCAACCGCTCTCTCCCAGCAGTTTGCTGACAGACAATCGCTGCCATGCCAGAACGCGTCAAGAAGCGCGCGCGGGAAGGCTCAGACGCGGACGGCTCAGACCGGGTGACGGGGCGCCGCGGCGGCTCGCACCACTTCGGAAAGCCGACAGGAGGCGTCACACATCCCAATGTTGGCAATCATGTTGGCACGCTCAGGACACGTCCGCGGATACCACCGTGATCCCAATAGGTTAGTGGCTTAGGGTGGTGGAGCCGAGGGGAATCGAACCCCTGACCTCGTCATTGCGAACGACGCGCTCTCCCAACTGAGCTACGGCCCCGATCGGCGCGGATGTCGCAAACCGCGCTCGGTCTGTCAAGCAAATGCGCGTTCTTGCCCGACGCTGGCGCGCCAAGGCGAGTTCGCTTCGGCATTGTCGGCCGCGATTGCATCGCCGCGCGATCTGGTCTTGCATCGGGCGTCAGGCATGGAGGCGACGATCGACTACGAAAGCTACGATGCGTCCGGACTGGCGGCGCTCGTCGCCCAGGGGGCGACGACGCCCGACACGCTTCTGGACGCCGCCCTCGAGCGGATGCGGCGCCTCAACCCCGAACTGAACGCAATCGTCATAGCCTCGGAGGCAGTCGCTCGACGGTTGATATCGGACGGACTTCCGTCCGGTCCGTTGAGGGGTGTTCCGTTCCTCCTGAAGGACCTCGGTGCCGAGACTCGGGACTTCCCGTCGCACGAGGGCTCCAGGCTGATGGCCAACTCCACGTGGGACCGCGACAGTTCTCTTTACCAGCGGCTGGCAGCGGCCGGGCTGGTCACGTTCGGGCGTACCGCGGCGCCCGAGGGAGGGATCGGGCCCGCGACCGAGGCGGCCGTCTACGGTGGCCCGACGCGGAACCCCTGGGATCCCGAACGGACGCCGGGCGGATCCTCCGGTGGCGCCGGCGCGGCCGTGGCGGCCGGTATCGTTCCGGCGGCCCACGGCTCCGACGGCGGCGGCTCGGTGCGCATTCCGGCCTCCTGCTGTGGCCTCGTCGGGATGAAGCCGACGCGGGCGCGTCTGCCCGACGGACCGTATGCGGGGGAGGGATGGGCCGGGATGGCGTCGGACGGGTTCCTGACCCGGACGGTCCGAGATACGGCGCTGCTGCTCGACCTGACGCAGGGACCCGACCTCGGCGCACCGTACCGCGCGCCGCCCTTGCGCGGGACGTTTCGCGGAGCCGTGGCAGCACCTCCGCCACGACTGCGAGTCGCCGTCTGCGATACGACACTCGATGGCGAGGCGGTCGATCCTGCCTGCAGCGCGGCCGTCGCCGACACCGCGCGTCTGCTGGAAAGCCTCGGTCACATCGTCGATCCGGCGCGACCTTCGGCGGACCACCAGGGCATGCTGCGTGCATGGGTCGACATCGTCGCCTGCGGCACCGCGCTCGCGGTGCGAAAGGAGCTCTCGTTGCTGGGGCGGGACTTGCAGCCGGACGACCTCGAAGGGGTCTCTCGCGGCGCGCTGGCTCATGCCCGGACGATCAGCGGCGACATGTATCTCGAAGCGGTCGCACGGATTCACTGGTACGGCCGGCAGATGGCCGCGTTCTGGGAAAGCTGGGACATCCTGCTCACGCCAACTTTGGCAGAGCCTCCGGCCCGCATCGGGCGCTTCGATCACCGGAGCGAAGACTACCTCGCCTACCGCATGGGGCCGGAGGGGGTGTTCGCCTACTCGCCCTTCACCGCATCGTTCAATGCCACCGGTCAGCCTGCAGTCTCACTCCCGCTCCACTGGTCCCAGGGGCTGCCGATCGGCATGCACTTCGCCGCCCGGTTCGGCGAAGACGAGATGCTGCTCGCGCTCGCCGCCGAGCTCGAGGAGGCGCGGCCGTGGTTCCATCGACGTCCACCGATGGTGCTGCGGGCCGAGACGCAGGCATGACACCCGCGGTCGAGGTTCGAGGCGCGACCAAGGTCTTTGGTCAAGACGCCGCGGCCCTGCGCGCGCTAGACAATGTCTCTGTCACGATCGCCGCTGGGGAGTTCTTTACCCTGCTCGGCCCGTCGGGCTGCGGCAAGACCACCCTGCTGCGGATCATCGCGGGTTTCGAAGCCCCGAGCGCGGGTGCCATCCTGCTGGACGAGCGCGATGTCACCGCCGATCCTCCGAACCGACGGCCCGTGAACACGGTCTTCCAGAGCTACGCGCTGTTCCCGCACCTGACCGTCGCCGAGAACATCGGGTTCGGGCTGAAGATGCTGGGGCGGGGCCGAGACGAGATCCGTGCGCGCGTGGAAGAGATGCTTGGCCTGACCAAAATGCAGGAGTTTGCCGGGCGGCGGACCGCGCAGCTCTCCGGCGGGCAGCAGCAGCGGGTGGCACTGGCTCGCGCATTGGCGCCGGCACCGAGGGTATTGCTTCTGGACGAGCCGCTTTCGGCGCTCGACCTCAAGCTGAGAAAGGAAATGCAGCGCGAGCTGAAGCGCCTCCAGCACGAGACCGGAATAACCTTCGTCTTCGTCACCCATGACCAGGAGGAGGCGTTGACGATGTCCGACCGCATCGGTGTCATGTCGAAGGGCCGCATACTCCAGATCGGGAGCCCGCGCGAGATCTACACTGCGCCGACCAGCCGCTTCGTTGCCGACTTCATCGGTGAGACGAACTTCCTGACGGGACGCGCAGCGCATGGCATCGTGACGCTCGACGGGGGCGGTGACGTCGCGGCGGAGGGGGCCGAAGACGGACACGTGACGCTGGCGGTGCGGCCGGAGCACGTGCGGCTGGACGATGGAGGGCTGCCCGCCGTCGTCGTCTCCAGCATCTACTTCGGCACCGATGTCGGCGTGGACCTGCGCCTCGACGGTGGCCAGACGCTGACGGCGCGCCTGCCGACCCCGCCCGACGGCGAGCTGTCGCTGCGGTCCGGTACCGTCGCGACCGTCAGCTTCGCGCCAGGGTCGCTCCGGCCGGTATCGGAGTGACGGAGACGGCGAGGCATCCGTCGGACGCGCCGCTGACCGGGGAGGCGGGGCGCGATCGTCGCCGCGTTGCCGTCAGCTGGTGGCTCTGCGCGCCTGCCCTGCTGCTCCTGCTGGTGGGGGCCTCGGGGCCGCTTCTCATCGTGCTGGCCTACTCGTTCCTCGAGCCCGGCTCCTATTCCGGCGTAGTCTGGCAGCCGACGCTTGACGCGTGGCTCTCGATCTTCTTCCAGCGCGACATCTTCGACGGCACGGTCAGCCTCGCCGATGCGCACCTGTCGATCTTCTGGCGCTCGCTCAAGCTGTCGCTGCTGACGACGGTCATCGCTTTGGGCCTCGGCTTTCCGACGGCATGGTTCATCGCGACGCGGCCGCCCAGCCAGCGCTCGCTCTGGCTCTTTCTGATCACGATCCCGTTCTGGACGAACCTGCTGATCCGGACCTTCGCGATCATGGAGGTGATCCGGAACCAGGGCATCCTCAACACCGCCCTCCTGTCCGCCGGCATCATCGAGGCGCCGCTGCAAATCCTATACACCGACACCGCGGTCCTGATCGGCATGGCCTACGTCTACCTGCCCCTGATGGTGCTGCCGCTCTACGCGGCCATAGACCGGCTCGACTTTCGCCTCGTCGAGGCGGGGTACGACCTCTACGCCGGGCGATGGCAGGTTCTGCGCCGCGTCGTCTTGCCGATCGTGCAACCCGGCATCGTCGCGGGCTCGATCCTGGTCTTCGTCCCGTCGCTCGGCGCCTACGTGACGCCGCGGGTGCTCGGTGGCGGCAAGAACATGATGATCGGCAACTTCATCGAGCTGCAGTTCGGGCAGGGACGGAACTGGCCGCTGGGTGCGGCGCTTTCGATGCTGCTCCTCGTGATCGTGATGGTGGCGCTCCTCGCCTACGTGCGGGCTTCGACCCGCGAGGACCCGCATGGCTGAGCGCGGCTTCGACACGACCCGGTTGCCGGGCTTCGCCACCATCGCGGTCATCACGTTCGCCGCGCTCTACCTGCCGATCGCGACCCTCGTCGTCTTTTCCTTCAACAACTCCGAGACGATCGCCGTCTGGGGCGGGTTCTCGCTTCGCTGGTATGGCTATGCCTGGGACAACGATGAGGTGCAGGGTGCCACAGTCCGCTCGCTCGTCATCGCGACATGCGCCGCGATCATCTCGACCACGGTCGCCACCATGGCGGCGCTCGGCACGACGCGGCGCCGGCGCTTCAGTGGTCAGACGGCGGTCTACGTCATGCTGAACCAGCCGCTGATGGTGCCGGAGATCGTCACGGCCGTCGCGCTGCTCATCTTCTTCGCGTCGATCAAGGTCGCGACGGGGTATACCGGCCTCGGCTACCTGATCCTTGCGCATTCCGCGTTCTGCGTGCCCTTCGCCTACCTGCCGATCCGTGCGCGGCTGGAGGGGATGGACCTGACCCTCGAGACCGCGGCCGCCGACCTCTACGCGACGCCCTGGCGCACGTTCCGGCGCATCACGCTGCCGCTCATGACGCCGGGGATCGTGGCGGGCGCGATGCTGGCCTTCATCATCTCGCTCGACGACGTCATCATCACCGAGTTCGTCAAGTCTGCGGGCCAGGACACCTTGCCCACCTACATGCTGGGCCAGCTTCGCCGCGGCGTGACGCCGGAGGTCAACGCAATCTCCACGGCGCTCCTCGGCTTGACGCTTGTCATCCTGACGGCGTTCTTTCTTCTCACCAGAAGCCGCGATTGACGCGGCCCAGCACAGGGAGCCGATCCATGCGCCTGACGATCCTGACCTCAGCCATTGCGCTCATCGCCGGCGGCGCCACGGCGCAGCAGCTGAACATCTACAACTGGGGCAACTACACGTCCCCCGAGCTCATCGAGAAGTTCGAGGAAGAGACCGGCATCGACGTCACCATCACCGACTACGACAGCAACGACACGGCGCTGGCCAAGGTCGAAGCGGGCGGTCACGGGTTCGATCTCGTGGTGCCGACGCACTCGGTCCTGCCGTTCTGGATCGAGAAGGGGTTGCTGCAGAAGCCGGGCATCCCGGAGATGGAGAACTACGGCAACATCGCCGAGCGCTGGAAGACCGTCGAGTGGGATCCGGGCCGCGAATGGACGGTGCCGTGGCAGTGGGGCACGACCGGGGTGGCCGTGAACACGTCGGTCTATGACGGCGACATCAACACGTCCGACATCTGGCTGAACCCGCCCGAGGAGCTGAAGGGCAAGGTCAACGTCGTGCCCGAGATGCAGGACGTCATCAACCTCGCCATCCTCTATGTCGGCGGCGAGCCCTGCACGACGGATACCGAGGTCCTGCGCGAGGCGCGGGATACCCTGGTCGCCGCCAAGCCCGACTGGATGAGCATGGACTACGGCATGACCGAGAAGCTGTCGAACGGCGATGTCGCGGCCTCGGTCAACTGGAACGGCTCGACCTTCCGGGCGCGCAACGCCAACCCCGATGTGGCCTACGGCTATCCGAAGGAAGGCTACGTGGTCTGGATGGACAACGTGGCGCTGCTCGCCGACGCGCAGAACGTCGAGGAGGCCAAGACCTTCATGAACTTCATCATGGATCCCGAGAACGCCGCCATGATCAGCGAGTTCGCCCGCTACGCCAACGGCATCGAGGGCTCGGAACAGTACCTGCCCGAGGATATGCAGACCGCGCCCGAGATCGTGGTACCCGAGGAATTGCAGGATGCGGGATCCTTCACGCTCGCCTGCCCGCAGGAGGTGCAGCAGATGTACTCGGCCATCTGGACCGAGCTGCAGAAGTGATGGATCGGGCGCGGGCCCTGGCCCGCGCCAAGCATCGACTGAGAGCGACGCGGGATCTCGCATGCGGTGTGGCGATGGCTCGGGCCGCGACTTGCATGATCGACAGGCTCAAGCTGTTTCGGTTCTGTGGCGGCCGATGTGAAAATCGATTGACATCTGCTTCGCAAGCAACCACGTGGCGATGGACGTCGACGTTCTGCCGCGTGAGCAAGCGGGCCCCGCCCGACAAGAGCATCGACCGAAGTTTCCCATATCACGCACGGGGGACGCCGTCGCTGGCGACCGTCGGGCAATGAGGCCGGGCGAGTAGCGCCGTGGCGCAACCTCGTGGCCTCGCGGAGCGCCTTTGGCGGACGCGGGCCGAACTCGGGCGTATGCCCGCGAAAAGGAAGACAATGGATTTCGACATGATGGGCTTCTCGCCCCGGCTGGTCTCGCGCCTTGCCGAACTGGGGCTGTCCGAGCCCACGCCGATCCAGAAGAAGGCGATCCCCCACGTCATGCAGGGTCGCGACGTGATGGGCCTCGCCCAGACCGGCACCGGCAAGACGGCGGCGTTTGGCCTGCCCCTCATACACGCCCTGGCGACCGAGGATCGGCGCGCCTCACCCAAGACCGCCTCGGCTTTGATCCTCGCGCCGACGCGCGAACTGGCGGGACAGATCGTCGAACTCGCTGACGTCGTTCGCCGGCGGCAAGGGTGCGCTTCGCATCGGGCTGGTCGTCGGCGGGCGTTCGATCAACCCGCAGATCTCGATGCTGGCCCGCGGGCTGGACATCCTCGTGGCGACGCCCGGCCGGCTCGTCGACCTGATCGATCGCCGGGCGGTGGATCTGGGCAAGACAGGTTACCTCGTGCTCGACGAAGCCGACCAGATGCTCGATCTCGGCTTCATACATGCTCTGCGTCGGATCGCGCCGCTGCTCTCGCGAGAGCGTCAGACGCTGCTCTTCTCGGCGACGATGCCGAAGCAGATGGCGGACCTCTCGCGCGCCTACCTGACAGATCCGGTTCGGGTCGAGGCATCTCCGCCGGGACAGCCGGCCGAGAAGGTGACGCAGTCGGTGCATTTCGTCGCGCAGGCCGAGAAGCAGGCCCTTCTCGTCAGTCTGCTCGACGACCACCGCGACGATCGCGCGCTGGTCTTCGCGCGCACCAAGCGCGGGGCCGAGCGGCTGATGAAACATCTCGACCAGGCGGGGTTCGCCGCCGCCTCGATCCACGGCAACAAGAGCCAGGGACAGCGCGACCGGGCGCTCTCGGCCTTCCGTGAGGGCGGCATCCGTGTGCTCGTCGCGACGGACGTTGCAGCGCGCGGGATCGACATTGCCGGCGTCGGTCATGTCTACAACTACGAACTGCCGAACGTCCCGGAGAACTACGTCCACCGCATCGGCCGGACCGCCCGCGCCGGCGCCTCGGGCCGTGCCGTCGCGTTCTGCGCACCCGAGGAGATGTCTGATCTCCGTTCCATCGAGAAGATGCTGGGGGATCGCGTGACCGTGGCCGGTGGCAGGCCTTGGCAGGAGGCGCGGGACACTCGTCCTGCGACACCGGCCAAACGTGGTCCGCGCCGCCGCGGCAACGGTCGCTCGGCGACGGCGCGGGCAGCCTAGCCCGCGATCCTCATGCGGCCGCCCGGCACAGGCGGCCGCTCCTGCCTACGCAGAGCTGCAGTACCCGTATCGCGGTTATGCGCGGCGCTCTTCACGCGCTTCACGTGCTGAAGCAGGTGCGAGGGTTGCGAAAGACTTCCTGCTGCTGAAGAATTCGGGACCGCTACACGTCGTCATCCGTTAGCAGAGGCATGATGAGCGGACAGAAACAGAGTGAGGCCGGCGAATTTCTCGTGCCCGGCGAGACGTGCTGGCGCATGGCCGTCGCCGATCGCCTCAAAGTCATCGTCGACGGCGCCGACTACTTCCGTTCGGTCAAGCAGGCGCTCCTCGCCGCGCGGCGGACGGTCATGCTGATCGGCTGGGATTTCGACACGCGCATCGCCCTCGAGCCCGAGGGAAAGACCGTCGAGGGCCCGGACACCCTCGGCGACTTTCTCGCATGGCTGCCCAAGCAGAATCCCGCTCTCGACATCTACATGCTGAAATGGGATCTCGGGCTGGCGCAGTCTATCGGCCGCGGCATGATCCCGGTCAGTCTTCGGCCGATGACCCGTACGCCGAAGTTCCACTTCAAGCTGGATTCCGAGCATCCGGCGGGCGCGGCGCATCATTCCAAGATCGTGGTGATCGACGACAGCGTTGCCTTCTGCGGCGGGATCGACGTGACCGCAGGCCGGTGGGATACGCGAGAGCACCTCGCCGATCAACCGCACCGTTCGATGCCTGGGCAGAGCGAACCATCAAAGCCTTGGCACGACGTGACGACCGCCGTGTCCGGGCCGATCGCGTCGGTACTCGGAGATCTTGCGCGGGAGCGATGGTGGCGGGCGACCGGCGAGCGGCTGGCGCCTCCGCCAAAGGCCGAGGAGGCGCCCTGGCCCGAGCTCGACCTGACGTTCCGCTCGGTTCCCGCAGGAGTCGCAAGGACGTATCCCGACTTCAACGACTATCCCGAAGTCAGGGAGATCGAGGCCTTGTATCTCAAGGCCATCGCGCAGGCGCGGGACGTTTTCTACGTCGAGACGCAGTATCTGGCCTCGGCACGCATTGCGCGCGCCATCGCCGAACGTCTGGCGGATCCGCAATGCCCGGAGTTCGTCGTGGTCCTGCCCGAAAAAGCCGAGGGCTGGCTGCGCGAGAAGGCCATGGACGGCGCGAGAGAGAGACTTCTGGAGTATCTGTGGGCCAACGATCCCCACGGCCGCTTCGCCGCCTACTTTCCGGTTACCGGCGAAGGCGCGGCAATCTACGTTCACGCCAAGGTTCTGACCGTAGACGATCGCCTCATCCGGGTCGGCTCCTCAAATCTCAACAACAGGTCGATGGGGTTCGACACCGAATGCGATCTCGCGGTCGAGGCGGCACTCTGCCCCGACCCCGGGGCCGCCGGCGAGACGATCTCCGCACTGCGCCGGGACCTTGTCTGCGAGCATCTGGCCATAGGGCATGAAGTCTACGACGCGACCCTGTCCGAGACGGGGTCACTGATCGCGACGATCGAGCGGCATCGCGACTCCGGCCGGTCGCTGCAGCCTTTCACGCGCGGCGAGATCGAGGAAGACCGCAGCATCCTGTCCGAGAATGAACTCGCAGACCCCGAGGAGGTCGAGGGCGGCCTGCTCGAACGGTTCCGCGACGGCGTGCGCGACCTCGTGGGCGAGTTCGGCCAGTGAGGCCATCGCGATGAGCGATGCAGAGGGAGACCCTGATGCCGCGGGCGGCAGCGACGTGCGCGGCATCGGCCTAAGGACCTTCCGATCGATCCCGAGATGGGCGGGGATCGGCTTGTTCATCTACGCAAGCGTCTACGTGCTGGCATACGCGCAGACGTTTCTCGTTCCAGTCGTTCTGGGTTTTCTGCTCGCACTGGTCTTCAGCCCGATCCGGAGGATCGCCGATCGCCGCGGGATCCCCTCGGGCCTGACCTCCTTCATCATCGTGCTTGGGCTGCTTGCGGGCTTTCTCGCCATTCTCGGCGCGCTTTCCATGCCGGTGACGGACTGGATCGAGCGCGCGCCCGAGATCAGCCTGCAGGTGCGGATCAAGCTCAGCGAATTATCGACCGCGCTGGGCAGCGTGTTCGACGCCGCCGAGCGCCTCGACGAGTTAACCGGCCCGTCCGAAGAGGTGGAACGCGTCGCGGTCGATCAGACGAACTATGCAATCAGCGTGCTGACGGTCGCGCCGGGGATCATCGCGCAGTTCATCTTCACGCTCGTGCTCCTGTTCTTCATCCTCGCCTCGGGCGACATGTTCTACGAGAAGCTCGTTCACGTGATCCCACGTTTCGAGGACAAGAAGCGCGCGCTGCAGATCGCCCACGCGATCGAGCGAAGGCTGTCGAAATACCTGCTTACGATCACCGTCATCAACGCCGGTCTCGGCGTCGTCATCGGCGTGTCGATGTGGCTCCTGGGAATGCCTTCGCCACTGGTCTTCGGTGTCATCGCCTTCATCTTCAACTACGTCCCGTATCTTGGCGCCGTCTGCGGCGTCGTGATCGCGTCATCGGTCGCCCTCGTCAGCTTCGACTGGGTCTGGATGGCGCCGATCGTCGGCCTGACCTATTTCGCCGCGACGTCGTTCGAGGGCCAATTCGTGACGCCCTACTTCGTCGGTCGCAGCCTGCGCCTGAACACGGTCGTCGTGTTTCTTTCGGTGACGTTCTGGGCCTGGCTCTGGTCGGCCATCGGCATGGTCGTGGCGGTGCCCTTGCTCGCGGCGCTTCGCATCATCTGCGCCAACGTCGACGGGATGCGCGGCCTTGGCGACTTCATGTCGGAGCGACATGCGGAAGCGGAGGACCCCGCACTCGAGCAATCGTCGTGATCCTACCGCGGCGACCCTCGGGGCGCTCGGCTTTCTCCGACAGGGCGAACGGGCTAGGGTCGCGAGAGAGGCAAGTCACGGGCGCGATGTGAGCCAAGGCGCGACGACGGAACCGATGACCTTCGGCCATCCTCCGGCTGGAGCCGGGGCGCTCTGCGTGGTCGTCCACGGTCGCTATGGCGCTCCCGAGGCGATGATGCAGGAGCTTGTCCGCCACCTCTCGGCGCCCGGCGTGCACTACGTCCTTCCGCGAGCCGCCGGCAATTCCTGGTATGCCGCGCGCGGCTTCGATCCCCTGACAAAGACGACGCGAGCAGAGATCATGGTGGGTCTAGACCAGATCGACCGGGACATTGACGGCGCGGTCGCCGCAGGCGCACCGCGGGAGCGGCTTGTCGTCGGCGGCTTCAGCCAAGGCGCGTGCATGACGCTGGAATATCTGATGGCGCGCGGACCCTGGGCAGGTGCCGCGTGCTGCCTCACCGGCTTCCGGGTGGGAAGCATTGGCGATGAGCGTCCGGCGTCGCGCCTGACGGATTTCCCCGTGTACCTCGCCAACGGCGCGCGGGATCCGTTCATCACGTTGCCCGAGTTCGCCGAAACGGTGCGCCAACTCGGCGATTGCGGCGCGCGGCTGAGATGCGACCTCTTCCCGCGCGAGGCGCACGTGATGTCGCCGCCGGAGATCGCGACCTTCGATGCCGTGCTGCGGGCGGTGGCCGAGGGGCGCCGCCTTTTCGAAGGCAGCGCGGCCTGACACGGCAGCCGAACGCGGCGTGGCTGGCCGCTCGGCGCGCTGGAGCAGTTCGGGCACTTCGATCCGCGGTCTCGGCAACGGGGCTCGAGCACGAGCGGCCAGGGTTCGGCTGGCGCGTCCGGCCGGCGCCAGGATCCGTTCTGGCATCGCCGCTCCAGTCGTTGTGGGACCCCGAGCCGGATTACTTTCACCACTGGGTGCGCGACGCGGCAATCGCGATGCGGACACTTCCCGAGGTCCTCGCGACTGTGCCGGCGCGAGGATGCGCCGTGGTGGGAACAGGCGTTCCGCGATTACGTGGCGTTCTCCCTTTTCGTCTCCGACCCGACGCGCCGCGGACCTGAAGCTAATCCGCTGGCGGAGACGACACACACGAATTACCGGCAGTTCCTCAGACCGGATGGTGAGCTGCGCGCCCTGACCGGTCCCGCCTGGCTCGAGGAGCCGCGGTTCGCGCCGGACGGCGGCGCGGATCTCGAGCGCTGGAGCCGCCCGCAGGACGACGGACCGGCGCTGCGCGCCGCGGGCGTCCTGCGTGTGGCCGAGACGCTGCCGCATCTCTTCGACGATGCTGCGATGCGTCTTGTGCGCCGCGACCTGCAGCATGTCGGTGCCGTTGCGGGGCGGCCCTGCATCGGCCCGTGGGAAGAGGAGGAGGCGTGCCGGTCAACCTTCACCTTGATCGCTGAGTGGGACGCGCTTGACCGCGGCGCGGCGTGGCTGGCAGAGCGCGGCGAGAAGGGGGAGGCCGACGCCCTCGTTGCGTCGGCGGCGAGCGTCGCGGCGCTGGCAGAGGCGGCGGTGGATGGAGACGTCTGGCGGCAGAGCGTCGAGGCGCCGCCGGGCACCGTGGACAGCGCGACGATCCTGGCGCTGCTGCATGCCGACCGGCGGGAAGGGAAGTTCGCGCTCGACGCGCCTCGGACATTGGGCACGGTGGTGGCGCTGGAGCGGCTCTTCGCCATGCACTATCCGCTCAATCGCGGCCGCGAGGTGCCGGCGATGGGGCGCTGGCGCGACGACGTCTTTTTTGGGGGCAACCCATGGTTCCCTGTGACGATGGGGCTCGCCGAGCTGCACTACCGGCTGGCATGTCTCACCGGCGAGGCAGCCGCCCTCCACAAGGCCGAAGCCTGGATGGCGCTGGTCGAGGACGTCGCACCCCCGGGTGATGCACTGCCCGAGCAGTTCGATCGCGCGACGGGAGAGCCGGTCTCGTGCCGCGCCCTCACCTGGAGCGCGGCGGCCTTCATCGGAGCCGTCGCCGCGAGGGACGCCGCGCTTCAGGCCATGGCGTCAAGGTAACGCGAGCGGAAGCCGAGCGCCTGCAGGCCTGACCGCACTTCCGGCCGGGCCATCACGAGCCGCCAGATCAGGCCGGAGCGGTGGTTCTCGAAGGAGACCACAATTGGCGCCTGATCGATCGCGAGGCGGCTCTCGGCCACCCAATCATGCTGCAGGTTGAAGGCGTCGACGAACCCCGCCTCTCCCCAGATGCAACAGCCGAGGTCGTCGTGGAGGTGCCGGATCACCGGCATCGCTTCGCCCGGTGCGAAGGGAAAGGAGGTCAGGGCAGCGGTCGGGGTGATGGTCCCGGTATCCTCCGTGGGCGAGTGCGCGACGTACCCTACGGGATCGTCGCTCGCCGTCAGGCCCCAGCAGGATGGACCGTAGCCGCGCCAGCCATGCGGGTTCCGCAGGCAATGCGCGCGGTTGACGAGCGCATGCGCGCGTGCCTGCGCCCCGTAGTCGGCGTAGGTGTCGGAGAGACCGCGTGGATCCAGGCCGAGGAAGGGGTATTGCGACAGGAACAACGGCCCACCCCAGTCGGGGCCGAGCGGCAGCTCGATGCCCGCGTAGCGCCGACCGTTGCGGAATGCGTCCGCAGTCGCCCAAGTGCGGTGATAGACGTGCGTCGGGATCGGGTGCGTCGGTGAGCCCGCGGCGAGGACAAAGACCGGCAGCGCCTCGTTCCAGCCACGGATCGGCAACGCGCTGTCGCTCCACGCGCGGTCCGGGTGGCGGTGCCACATCAACGCGCTGTCTGAGGCGCGGACGTGGGCATCCCACTCCACGGCGCGGTAGAGCGTCAGGATGCGCGCCACGATCTCGGGCACCTCGAAGTATTGGGCGGCGGCGAGCAGGCCGGTCATCAGGAATGCAGTCTCGACGAGATCGCCGCCATCGTCGCCCGGCATGAACGGCAGGACACGCCCCGTCGCTCCGCTGAGGAAGTGCGGATAGACTCCGCCGAACCGGTCGCACGTCTCGAGGAAAGAGATCAGCCTCTCGACCCGATCCAGAATTTCGCGTCGGGGCCGCCAACCCCGCTCGGCGGCAACGATCTGGGCCAGAAGACCGAAGCCGGTACCGCCCGTCGTCACCGTGTCCTCGACGTCGTACCCGAAGGCACCAGCGCTCCGCTCGCGTGCCATGCCGCTCACCGGATGGCTCCAGTCAGTGAAGTAGGTCGCGGTCGCCTGCGCGATGCGGTCCCTCAGCGCCTCGTCGTCGAGACCTGTCCTTACGCCTCCCATTCGATCTCGACCGACTGGGTGTCTCGGCTGTTCGGTCCGACGTGGATGATGAAGGTGCCAGGGTCCCAGACCTCCTCCGCCGCGTCGAGAGACGGCGCGATGGTGTAGCGCAGCATCTCGTGCGTGACGCGGAAGACGACGGTCCGGGTCTCGCCCGCAGCCAGCGTCACCTGGCGGAAGTCGCGCAGCATCCGGCCCGGCCGGGTGATGCGCGCGACCAGGTCGGAGAGGTAGAGCTGCACGGTCTCGGTGGTCTCCCTGGCGCCCTCGTTCGTGACATCGACGCGCACCTCGGCGGAGGCGCCGGTGCCCTGCACCCGGTGCGAGCCGACGCGTGGCCGGCCGTAGCGGACGGAGCCGTAGCCGAGGCCGAAGCCGAAGGGAAAGCCGTCGATCCCGTCCTGCAGATCGAGCCACCCGGTGCGGAACTTGACGAAGCGTCCTGAAGAGGGCCGTCCCGTCTGCTCCCGCGAATGGTGCAGCGGGACCTCGCCGGGCGAGCGGGGCAGGGTGGCGGCAAGCCTGCCAGACGGCGCGACGTCGCCAAAGATGACGTCCGCGACGCCATCGGGGCCGACTGTCCCGCCGTGCCAGGCATAGATCAGCGCGTCCGCCGCCTCGGCGACCGCGCCGAGCGCGAGCGGCCGTCCCGCGAAGACGACGACGACGAGAGGCGTCCCGGTCTCGCTGAGGGCGGCAACGAGGCGGCGCTGCGGCTCCGGCACGTCGGGGACGAGGCGCGACGAGGACTCGCCCGCATGTTCCTTCGCCTCGCCGATGGCGACGATCGCGACGTCGGCGGCCCGTGCGACGGCGAGGGCCTCGGCGATCATGTCCTCCGCCGGGCGGGGGTCGTTCTCTACCGTCGTGCCGTGGACGTTTAGGCGCTTCACCAGCCACGGCTCCTCGACGATGTTCGACCCGCGCGCCACGGTCAGGTCGATGCCGGGGCGGCTCTCGATCGCCGAGCGCAGGGGCCGGACCTCGCGCGCGTCGCCCGACACCGACCAGGTGCCGAGCATGTTGGCCCTGTCCTCGCCGAACGGTCCGAGTAGCGCGATGCGGCCGCGCGCCGCCAGCGGCAGGACACCCTCGTTCTTCAGCAGGACGCAGCTGCGCGCCGCCGCATCGCGGGCGAGGGCGCGGCTGTCCCGTCGCGAGGGGGCGCCAGGCTTGCCGCCCAGTCCGCGAAACGGGTCGTCCAGCAGGCCCAGCTCGGCCTTGAAGCGCAGCACGCGGTAACAGGCGCGGTCGACGAGGCCGCCCACGATGTCGGCCGGAAGCGCGACGTCGGCGGCCGGCTCGTCGATGCCGTCCTCGACGAGCCGCGGCAGTTCCCGAAGGTAATCCTCTCCGACCATGTCCATGTCGATGCCGGCAAGAAGCGCCCGTGCGACCGCGGCGGCGCGCGAGCCAATCCCGTGCGCCTCGAGTTCCATGACGCCCGTGTAGTCCGAGATGACGAGACCGTCGAAGCGCGCCGTGCCGCGCAGCCAACCTTCGATCAGGGCGCGATTAGCGTGCATCGGCACCTTGTTGACCGCGTTGAAGCTCGCCATGACGCTGGCGGCGCCGGCACGGACACCCGCCGCGAACGGCGGCAGGTACACCCCCAGCAGGTCTTCCCATGCGAGGCTGGCATTGTCGTAGTCCCGCCCGCTCTCGGTCGCGCCGTAGGCGACGAAATGCTTCAGGCAGGCGGCGACGCGGCCCGGCATGGCGATCCCCTCACCCTGCAGCCCACGGGTCATCGCCTCGGCGATGCGGCTGGCGAGAAGCGGATCCTCTCCAGGGCTCTCGGCCACCCGACCCCAGCGCGGATCGCGCGAGACGTCGATCATCGGCGCGTAGACCTGATGCAGACCCTCCGCGCTCGCCTCCGCGGCCGCGTGGGCCGCCGTCCTCTCGATCAATGCCATGTCCCAGCTGCACGCGAGCGCGACGGGCAGGGGAAAGATCGTGCGGTGGCCGTGGATGACGTCCTCGGCGAAGAAGAGCGGGATCTGCAGGCGAGAGCCCGCCAGCGCTCGTTCCTGCATCGCGCGGGCGGAGGCGAGGGACTTGGTGCCGAAGATGGCACCAACCTCGCCCGCATCGAGACGGCGGCCGAGCGGCGTGCTGCTGCCGGCGCCTGTCGCAAGCCCTTCTCCCGCAGCGAGCAGGTTCAGCTGGCCGATCTTCTCCGCGACATTCATGCGGCCGAGCAGGTCGATTGCGGATTGGTGCGCGCTCATTGCCGGAACCATAAGCCGGTTCTACTCCGCGGCGAGTCGGATCCGCGGGGTCTGGACCGGGCGAATGCGGCCAACGCCATCGGCAATGTCGAGGACGGCGTTGTAGAAAGGCTCTCCATCCGGGTCGGAGGGCATGTCTTCGGTGTGCAGGATCGCGAGGATCGCGGCGCTGGGCAGACGTTCCCGCAGGGCGAGGTGGAAGTCGATCGCGGCGTTCGTATCGAGTGCCGAGATCGCCTCGTCGAGCAGCAGGATGTCTGGCTTCTGCAGCAGGATCCGCGCGAGGACCATGCGCTGCTTCTGTCCGCCGGAGAGGACGTTGCGCCAATTGTTGCCCTCGAAGAGCGCGGCATCGAGGGAAGCGATGAACATGCCGAGGCCCACGCGCGAGAGGACGTCTGCCGTGGCGATGTCGCTATGCGCCTCGGCGGCCTCCGGGTAGCAGACCAGCTCCTTCAGCGTCATGCGGTCGGGGACATCCGGCTCCTGGCCCGCGAAGAACATGCGCGCACCGGCGCGCGTCGTGATGCGTCCCTCGCCGTAGGGCCAGAGCCCGGCGACGGCCTTGAGCAGCGAGGTCTTGCCGCAACCGTTCCGCCCGCGGAGGTAGACGCGGTCGCCCTCATGGATCGTCAGCGCCGGGAGGCTCAGGAATGCCGGCGTATCGTGTCCGCGATGATGCAGCGCCAGACGCTCGATCGCAAGTGCGGGGCCGCGCGCACGTGTCGCCCGTTCGAAACGACTTACCCCGGTGTCCGCGTAGAACCTTTGACGCTCGCGCACCGTCTCGATGGCTGCGGCGAGCTCGGTCAATCGTCCCGCATTCGCCTTGAGCCGTGCGATCGACGGCATGACGTTGATGAACCAGGATACGTCCCCGATCAGCTCGGCGGTCAGCTCCGAACTCGCTGCGAAGGTGCGGAACGTCATGTCGCCGGCGAGATAAGCCGGCAGCGCTGGCATGTAGGACAGCAGTCGGCGGGACAGGAAGTTGTAGACGTTCTCGAACATCATCATTCCGGCGCTCCAGACGTTCTGGCGGTGCCAGGTCCGGTCGACGGCCGTGTAGAGGCGCGAATTGATGCGTTTCTGCGCCTGCTCTCCTCGGGAAATCGCGAGTTGGTTCACACGGTTGAACATCGCACCGAGTTCGCCGCGCCAGGCGCCGTCGTTGCGTTGCCGCTCGAGTTGCTGGCGTTCGAGGACCCGGCCCAGCATCCAGGCCACGAAGGTTACTGCCGGGACGTAGACCAGCACCAGCACGCCGGAAAGGAGCGCGGTCCCGTAGATGCCGGGTGTCAGGGCGTCGCCGATCCCAAGCGTCGCGCCCACCTGGCCGAGAAAACCATCGAGCCAAGCCACCGGCTGGCTGCGCCGGACGAGCTCCTGCGAGACGAACCAGATCGAGGCGATCGCGCCCCAGAGACCCATGGCGAGGCCGATCAGACCACCGTAGAGACCGCCGGAACACTCGTCGATCCGCTGGTCGATCGCGTCGGGCAGGCGCGAGATCCCTCCGGTCTCGGCGCGGTCGCTCATCAGGTCGAATGCCACGCGCTCGTCCGACAGCACGCGCGCGTCAAAGCGGCTCACCATCCACGCCCGCGCACGCCGGTGCAGCGTCGACGATAGCAGGTGGCGAAGGGCAACGCCGGCCATGCGAGCGACATAGATGGCGAGGTAGGTGGCCCCAGCCAAGAAGAGGACAGCAGCCGGGTCGTCTGCGTCGGAGGTGTGAAGCTCGGCAAGTGAGGCGATGAAGTCGGCGCTCGCCATCGCAGTCCAGACGCTCGACTTGCTGAGCAGCGTGGTCATGGCGAAGACAATGACCGTCAGTATCCACGCTTCCTTCCACCGCTCCGACGTCCAGTACGCCGAAACTAGGCCCCAGAAGGTGCGAAATCGTCCGAAAACGCGGTCATCGTTGTTTGCTTGTCCCGCCAAACCAGATGCCTCATCCCGTGATGAAGCCTATCATGGCTCAGTTTTGTTAAGGCGGGCTTTAGAGGAGTTCGGGTATTGACACTGCTGTTTCGTGGTAATTCCACCACGTGAGGATGATTCTCTCTCGGGTTGTCCTGCCCACGTCCGCGCGTCAGACCGCGAACCCGCGACCCCTGCAACGGTCCGGCGCTATCCCAAAGAAGCGCCGGATCTGCGAGGATGCCGGGATCCGTTGTTACTGATCGGCGACGAAGGTCTGCTTCTGATGGCCGAGCCCCTCGATCTCGAGCTCCACGACGTCGCCCGGCTTGAGGAAGCGCTGCGGCTTCATGCCGAGGCCGACGCCCGGCGGCGTTCCGGTCGAGACGATGTCACCCGGACGCAGGGACATGAAGTGCGACAGGTAGCTGACGAGGTGGGCGACACCGTAGACCATCGTCTTGGTCGAGCCGTCCTGCATCTTCTCCCCATTCACGGTCAGCCACATCGCCAGGTTCTGCGGGTCGGACACCTCGTCCCGCGTCACGAGCCACGGTCCCAGCGGCCCGAACGTGTCGCAGCTCTTGCCCTTGGTCCACTGTCCCTGACGCTCCGCCTGAAAGGCGCGCTCGGAGACATCGTTCGTCACGCAGTAGCCCGCGACGTGGCTCATCGCGTCTTCCTCCGACACGTACTTGGCGGTCTGTCCGATAACGACCCCAAGCTCGACCTCCCAGTCGGTCTTCTCGCTGCCGCGGGGGATGATCACGTCGTCGTTCGGGCCGCAGATGGCGGATGTCGCCTTCATGAAGATGATCGGCTCGGACGGGACGGTGGCTCCGGTCTCTGCGGCGTGGTCGGAATAGTTGAGTCCGATGCAGATGAACTTGCCGACGCTTCCGACGCAGGGGCCGAGGCGGCGGTCGGCGGGCACCTCCGGCAGGGTCGCGAGATCGATGCCGGCGATCCGTTCCAGCCCCTCCGGCGTCAGTGTGTCTCCGGCAATGTCGGGAACCGCTCCGGTCAGGTCGCGCATCTTGCCGCTTTCGTCGATGATGCCGGGTTTCTCGGCCCCTGGCGCGCCGTGGCGGATCAGCTTCATGGTCTTGTCCCTCTCAGATCGTCCAGCCGCCGTCGATGCAGACAGCCTGTGCCGTGGTATACGTCGCGCCAGCCAGATACACGGCCAGATCGGCGATTTCCTCGGCCTCTCCGATGCGCCCCATGGCCTGCCGGGCGATGAACTCGGTGCGGGCGCGGTCGTAGTCGCCGGTCGCCGCCAGCCGCTCGTCGAGCGACGGCGATTGCACGGTGCCCGGGCAGATCGCGTTGCAGCGGATGCCCCTGGTCACGTAGTCGGCCGCGACCGACTTCGTCAGGCCCAGCACCGCAGCCTTGGTCGCCGAATAGACGAACCGGTTCGGCACGCCTTTGATCGAGCTCGCGACCGAGCTCATGTTCAGGATGCAGCCACTTTCGCGTTCGAGCATCCCGGGCAGGAAAGCCTTGATGGTTCGCACCATCGCCTTGACGTTGAGGTCGAAGGCGAAGTCCAGGTCGCGCTCCGGAGCATCGAGAACGCTGCCGCTGTGGACTATTCCGGCGCAGTTGAACAGCACGTCGACGCGCCCGATCTCGCGGGCGAGCGCGTCGACCGCCGCGGCATCCAGCACATCGAGCCGATGAGTCGCGCATGGCAGCCCCGCCAGTCCCGACTCGTTGATATCGGTCGCGTGCACTGTGGCGCCGGCCGCATGGAAGGCTTCGGCGCTCGCGCGGCCGATGCCCTGCGCGGCGGCGGTGATCAGCACCACCTGTCCTGTCAAGTCCGTCATAAGGTCCCTCTCCTCCACGATACACGGATTGCTCGCACGATGGCGCGGCATCGTCACGTCGATTGCGCGCATTTTGCCGTCGTCGATCTCCGAAACGGTTGCTGAGGCCGTCCCTGGCAGAGCCCTCGGCAGCGGTGTTGCCAACCCTCGAGCCTGCAATCCCTTGGGGTCCGGCCCGCCGCACAGCGGCGGCGGGACTGGCCTTCCGCGTGCGGGGCGGCAAGGATGATCCCGCAGCGAGGAGGGAGGATCGGATCGTGAAGGTCGAGCACATCACGGACACGCATCTGCACGTCATCGACAGGGGGCGGCTCAGCTATCCTTGGCTTTCAAGCGCACCGGCTCTCGACCACGACTGGCCGTTCGATGAGTACGCCGCCGAGGCGCGACGCCTCGGTATCTCCCGCGCCCTGCACATGGAGGTCGACGTGGCCGAAGGCGATATCGACGCAGAGACCGCGTATATCGACACTCTCGCCACCAAGCAGGGATCGATCGTCGCGGGCATCATCGCTGCCTGCCGGCCCGAGGGCGACGGCTTCGCCGCCGCGATCGAGCGCGCGCAGAGCCATCCTCGCATCGTCGGCTTCCGCCGGGTTCTGCATGTCGTGCCCGACGAGGTGTCGCAGGGCGAGGCCTTCCGCGCCAACATCCGACGCCTGGCGGCCGCCGACCTGCCATTCGACATCTGCGTCCTGGCGCGGCAGCTGCCGCTGGCGATCGAGCTGGTCGATGCGGCGCCCGAGACGCGGTTCGTCCTCGACCATTGCGGCGTGCCGGACATCGCCGCGGGCGCTTGGGACGCCTGGGCGCGAGACCTTGCGGCGTTGGCCGAGCGGCAGAACGTCTCGGCCAAGGTGTCCGGCATCGTCAACCAGGCTGCGCCGGACTGGACGTCGGACGAGCTGGCGCGTTGGGTCGGGCACGTGGTCGAGAGCTTCGGCTTCGATCGGCTTGTCTGGGCCAGCGACTGGCCAGTCTGCACTCTCGGCGGCGGGCTGTCGACGTGGGTGGCGGCGACCCGCGCGATGTTCGCCGGTGCAAGCGACGAAGAGCGGACGGCGCTGTACGCCCGGAACGCCGAGCGGATCTGGCGGCTATGACCGACTGACGAGCAGAGTGTGTCGGCCGGTCCGTGACGTGATCAGTAAAACGCCGCCGCGTTGTTCATGATGATGATCCTGATCGCATAGACCGCGACGAGCGCGATGAGCGGCGCCAGATCGAGCCCGCCGGTGTTCGGCAGGATCCTGCGGATCGGCTCGTAGAGCGGCTGCAGCAGACGCTCCAGTCCGGTCCAGATCTGGTAGACGAGCGGCTGGCGGGTATTCAGCACGTTGAACGAGATCAGCCAGCTCATCACGACGTGGGCGATGATGATGAACCAGACGACGTCGAGGATCAGCAGGATGATTTGGAGAAGCGAGGTCATCGAAGGCTCCGTCGGACGGCGCATCTCTTAGGAGGAGTGCCGGCGGGAGGCAAGGGACGCCACGTCGCGTTTGACCTGCCGGCGGCGGCGCGTCAGGTGCCACCGCGCAATGTATCCCTTTCTGCGCCTCGCCAAGGAATTCTGGGTTCACCGGAACGCGCCCGACCTCGGACTGTTCGACACGCACGTGTCTCGGCACGTCTGTTGGCCCCACGATCTGGACGTTTGGCTCGAGCTCAACAACGGCCGGATCCTCACGCTCTACGATCTTGGCCGCTTCGTCCTGTTTCGCCGGATCGGCATCGCCAGCATGATGCGCGCCAAGGGCTGGGGCGGCACCGTCGCGGGCAGCTCGGTCCGCTACCGGCGGCGGGTGAAAGCCTTCGACCGGTTCGAGATGCGGACCCGAATGGTCGGCTGGGACGACAGGTTCTTCTATATTGAGCAAGCGATGTGGCGGCGGGAGGAGTGTACCAGCCACGTGCTGCTGCGGACCGCCATCACCGACCACGGCGGCCTGGTCACATCGGCGCGCGTCGTCGAGGCGGCAGGCATTCCGCCGTCGCCACCGCTGCCGGACTGGGTGCGGGCCTGGTCGGAGGCGGACGCCCTGCGTCCCTGGCCGCCCGAAGTCTGAGCGTGCCCTCGTCCGGCGATCGCCCGGAGACGTGTGCGGGTTGATCGCCCCTCCGGCTGCCCATACACACTCGGCGGAACGGGCGAGGTGGTGATGCGGCGGCGCATCTGGGGCTGGATGATGTTCGACTGGGCCAGCCAGCCCTACAACACCTTGTTGCTCACCTTCATCTTCTCCCCCTATTTCGCCGTCGTTGTCGGCGACCCGGCGCGGGCGCAGACGCTCTGGGGCGTCACGCTGACGGTGACAGGCGCGATCATTGCCGTCATGGCGCCGATCCTGGGCGCCGTCGCCGATACCAGTGGCCGCAAGCGGCCGTGGATCGTCGCTTTCTCTTTCCTCTACGTCTTTGGGGCGTTGCCGCTCTGGTGGGCCGTCCCGGGCGCGGACAACGTGGTCTTCATCCTGCTCGCGTTCGGCATCGGCCTTATCGGAATGGAGTTCGCGACGATCTTCACCAACGCCATGCTGCCACAGCTCGGGCCGCGCGAGCAGATCGGGAGGATCAGTGGCTCCGGTTGGGCGTGGGGGTATGTCGGCGGCATGCTGTCGCTGGTCGTGATGCTGCTTTTCCTGGCGGAGAACGACGAGGGCCGCACGTTCCTCGGCACCGCCCCGATCTTCGGGCTCGACCCCGAGACGCGAGAGGGCACCCGTTCCGTCGGGCCCTTCACCGCCCTCTGGTACGCAGTCTTCATGGTGCCGTTCTTCATGTGGGTCAGGGAGGCGCCGGGGCCCTACAGAAGACCGAGGGTGCGCCGCGGCCTCGCCGATCTCGGCCGGACCATACGGCGGCTCCCGTCGAGCCGCAGCCTCAGCGCCTATCTCGCCTCTTCGATGCTGTATCGGGATGCGCTGAACGGGATGTACACGTTCGGCGGCATCTACGCATTCGGCGTCCTCGGCTGGTCGATCGTCGACATTGGCGTCTTCGGCATCGTGGCCGCGATTTCGGGAGCGGTCTTCTCCTGGCTCGGGGGCCGCGCCGACAGCGCGTTCGGACCGAAGCCGGTGATCGTGGCGTGCATTCTTGTGCTGACGCTCACCGCCATCGTCGTCGTCTCGACCACCAGGGACAGCATCCTCGGCATCGCCCTCTCGCCGGGCTCCCGGCTGCCGGACATCTCGTTCTACCTCTGCGGCGCCGCGATCGGCGCCGCGGGCGGCGCGGTGCAGTCCGCCAGCCGGACGATGCTCGTACGCCAGGCCGACGTCTCGCGCATGACTGAGGCCTTCGGTCTCTACGCGCTCGCCGGCAAGGCGACGTCGTTTCTTGCGCCCGCCTCGATCGCCATCGTCACCGACCTGACAGCCAGCCAGCGCGCCGGTATCGCGCCACTGATCGTGCTGTTCCTGATGGGCTTGGCCCTGCTGATGTGGGTTCGGCCGGACGGCGATCCCGCCGCCGATGCACCGCGCGGCGCCGACGTCGACGTCGTGGTCTGACGAACGTCGAGAGGAATCATCCTGTTGAGCGGTTGTCGAGACCCCGGTGGCGTCGCGGCTGACTTGCGCGGCGGCGTCACTGCGCCGCTCATGCGCCTCTTTCTGATCGTCCGCGTTCTGCTAGTCTGGAGACGCAACCGGACGGAGAACGAGCAGCCCAATGATCCTCCGCACACTCACATTTCTTCTTGTCATGACGCTCTTCGGCGTGCCGGCAGCGGCGCAGACCGCGGCGAAGTCGCTCTTCGGTCGCGAGCGGATAGCGTCCGCGCAGCAGCCGGCGCCCTACGGCAGCTACTCGCGCGGGTGTCTCGCCGGCGGCATGGTCCTGGCCGAGAGCGGACCGCGGTGGCAGGCGATGCGCCTCAGCCGCAACCGCAACTGGGGGCATCCCGAGACCATCGCCTTCATCTCCCGCCTCAGTGCCGCCGCTGCACGGCAGCCTGGGTGGAACGGTCTCTATATCGGCGACATCTCGCAGCCGCGGGGCGGGCCAATGACATCGGGCCATGCCAGCCACCAGATCGGCCTCGATGCGGACATCTGGCTCAGGCCGGCGACCAACCTCAACTTGAGCGAGCGGGAGCGCGAGAACATCTCCTCAATTTCGATGCGCCGCGCCAACGGCGCCTACGTCAACGAGAATTGGACCCGCGCCCAGCACGAGATCGTCAAGGCAGCCGCGCGCGATCCCGCCGTGGCGCGGATCTTCATCTTCCCCGGCGCCAAGGTCCAGATGTGCAACGACGAGCGCGGCGATCGGGCGTGGCTGCGCAAGGTGCGGCCCTGGTGGGGCCACCACTACCACTTCCACGTGCGGCTCGCCTGTCCCCGGGGCGCGTCGGGCTGCGTCGACCAGGCAGCGCCGCCACCGGGAGACGGGTGCGCCGAGGCGGAGCGTTGGGTTCGCAACATCCTCAATCCACCGCCGCCGGATCCGAACGCGCCGCCCCCGCGGCCGCGACGCGACCTGACGATGGCAGACCTTCCGCAGGCATGCGCCTCGGTCTTGTCGCGCTGACACTGTTCGCGGCTGTCAGCTGCACGGATGGCCGGGCCGATGGTCCGGCCATCTTCGTTGCGAGCATCGAGGAGAGCTACGGCCACGTCGGCTTCTTCGGCGGGTTCTCGGGGATGGACCTCGGCCCCGACGGCCAGGACATCACGCTGCTGACGGATAGTGGCAACATGATCTTCGGTCGCCTCCACCGTGATGCCGACGGACGCCCGGTCGGCTTGCGTCGATGGCGCTTCGTCCCGATCAACGAGCCCGGCGGAGTCCAGCTGGGCCCGCGAGGCCTCGATTCCGAGGGCCTGGCAGTGGACGGCGACGACATCTTCGTCTCATTCGAGCGCCAGCACGCTGTCTGGAGAGTGACTCGCGAGGGCGGGATCGACGAGAGGCTGACGAGGCCTGCGGCATTCGACGAACTGCAGGACAACGCGTCGTTCGAGGCTCTGGCGATCGACGCCGCAGGCACGCTCTACACGTTGCCCGAGCGGAGCGGCGGGTGGACAAAGCCGTTCCCGGTGTGGCGTTACAAAGCGGGGGAATGGACCCAGCCCTTCTTTCTGCCGCGGCGTGGCCGCTACCTGCCGGTCGGCGCCGATTTCGGACCTGACGGACGGCTCTACCTTCTGGAGCGCTGGATGCCGCTTCCCTATGTCTTCGCGACGCGGGTCCGCCGATTCTCGCTGACGCAGGCAGGCGTCTCGGACGAGGAGATACTGCTCGAGACGCCCCCGGGTCACCACGACAATCTCGAAGGCATTGCTGTGTGGCGCGATACGGCGGGTGCGATCCGTCTGACGATGGTTTCCGACGACAACTTCTCTCGCTGGCAGCGGACGGAGATCGTGGAGTACCGTCTGCCGGCCGAGGTTGAAGCGGCGGCAGAGGTTCGCTAAGGGTTCGCGTCCTGCGATGCGCTGGGCCAAGTTCCCGCAACCTTGCCAAAACGGACCGTACATGACCCGCCTCCTGCCCGGCATTCTTGCCATGGCCGCGATTGTCGTGGCCTCGAACATCCTCGTCCAATTCCTCTTCGGACAGTGGTTGACCTGGGGCGCCTTCACCTACCCGCTCGCGTTTCTCGTCACGGACGTCATGAACCGCGTGTACGGGCCCACTGCGGCGCGCCGCGTGGTGCTCGTCGGCTTCGCCACCGGTCTGGCCTGTTCGGCAATCGGCACGCAGATCACGGGAGAGTTCGGTCCGCTGGTGACATGGCGCATCGCCATCGGGTCCGGGCTGGCGTTCCTGACGGCGCAGCTTGTCGACGTCTTCGTCTTCGACCGGCTGCGGGGCGGCCGATGGTGGCGTGCGCCGCTCGCGTCAACTCTTGTCGGCTCCGCCCTAGACACCGCGATCTTCTTCTCCGTCGCCTTCTCTGCGGCGTTCGGTTTTCTTGCTTCCTTGGGCGACGTCGCGTGGGCAAATCAGCCGCTGCCGCTGCTGGGCATCGGGCCGGTGCTGCCGCTCTGGGTCTCGCTGGCCCTGGCGGACTTCTCGGTGAAGCTTGTGCTGGCAATTGCGGCACTTGTCCCGTTTCGGGCGATCGTGCGGCGGCTCGCGCCGGATGCCGCCTAGAAAATCTTTGACAGAGAAGGCCAAGGCACCCAATTTCTGAGCGTCGGAAACATTCAGAAAGGAGGTGGTCCAGTGTCGAGAGTGATATTGGAGAGAAAGGTCGGAACAGTCAGGGGGGTCTTCGCCTGAGGGCAGCCCCGAGGGTGAGATACCCTGATTGGGTCCTGGGCCGTACCGGTCCGCTCTAACTGGCCCATCTCCCATGAACTCGGAAAGGGTCGCCACCGACTGGCGACCCTTTCTCCGTTTCGGGGTCTCGCTATTTGCGGTGCGCCCATTCCGGGCGGTCGAGCCGTAGCACGAGGCAGTCGCTCTGTTCGTCGAAGCGCCGGCGCTCGACCTCACGAAATCCCAGGCGCCGGTAGAAGCGGATCGCGTCGTCGTTTCGCGCGAGCGGGTCGACGAGAACTGCGTCGACCGAAGGATCCGCAAAGCACCGATCAAGCGCCCACTCCATCATCTCTGTCCCCAGGCCGCTGCCGAGACGGTCGGGTCGCCCGATGATGATGTCGATCGCGCGCAGGCCCGCGGGCATCCCGCCCCAGTAGGGGTCCGTCGCCGGGTCGACGATGGCGAGAAACCCGACCGGTTCCGTGCCTTTAGACGCGACGATGTAGGCGAAGCGCTCATCCTCGAGGTCCGTCGCCCAGTCGGCGTTGAAGCCGGCACAGTCGTCGGACACGGCCTGGCGCACATGCGGCTCGGCGTTCCAGGCTTCGAAGAGCGGCGCGTCCGCGGCGCTGGCGCGACGGTAGGTGAGCCGTGTCACGATGCGATTGCGTCGAGCCGCGGCATCAGCGTCAGCAACTCGCGCGTGTAGGGGTGCTCGGGGGCCTCGAACAGGTCCTCCGTCGGCCGGAGTTCCAGCAGCTGGCCGTTCTTCAGGACCCCCACGCGGTCGCACATCTGCCGCACCACCGGAAGGTCGTGCGAGATGAACAGCATCGTGAGGTGCAACTCCTCCTGAAGGTCCTTGAGGATGTTGAGGATCTGGGCCTGGATCGAGACGTCGAGCGCCGACGTAGGCTCGTCGCAGATCAGGAATCGCGGCCGCGTGGCGAGGGCCCGCGCGATCGAGATTCGCTGGCGCTGGCCGCCGGAAAACTCGTGCGGGTACCGGCGACCCGCTGCCGCCCCGAGACCGACACCGTCGAGCAGGGCGTCGACGCGTGCTCTGACCTCGGCACCCGGCATGTCGGAGAGGTGGCGGAGCGGCTCGGCGACGATGTCCGCCACGCGCATGCGCGGATTGAGCGACGAGAACGGATCCTGAAAGATCATCTGGATCTGCCGCCGATACCGCTGCAGTACCTCGGTGTCCGCGCCGCGGTGGACGGGCGTCCCATCGAACAGGACCTGACCGCCGTCGAGCGGGTAGAGCGCCGCGATCATCCTCGCGATGGTGGACTTGCCGGAGCCCGACTCCCCGACGAGCCCCAGGACCTCGCCAGAGCGGATGTCGAAGGAGACATCGTCGACCGCCGTGAACCAGCGGCGGCGCGAGGGGATCAGCGAGCGCTTCTCGATGAAGCGCTTGGTGATGCCGCGGACCTCGACCAGCGGGCCATCCGTCTTCGGCGCCACCCAGCCGCCCGAGAGCTCCTTCACGTCGACATCCGCCAGGCCTCCGCCGTACGCGATGAGCGGGAAGCGGTGCAGCTTGCGGTCTGGCCGCGGCACGGCAGCGATCAGCGCCCGGGTGTACTCATGCGAAGGGTTGCCAAGCACCTGCGCGGTCGACCCCGTCTCGACGACGCGTCCACGGTACATGACGGTCACGACGTCGGTGACCGAGGCGATCACCCCCATGTCGTGGGTGATCAGGATCACGCCGACCCGCCGCTCCCGCGCGAGCTCCCGGATCAGGTCGAGAATCTGCGCCTGCACCTGAACGTCGAGCGCGGTTGTCGGCTCGTCGGCGATGATGACATCTGGGTCGGAGCAGAGGGCGAGGGCGATCACGACCCGCTGTCGCATCCCGCCGGAGAACTGGTGCGGGTACTGGTCGATGCGCGTGTCAGGATCAGGGATGCCGACGCGGGCCAGGAGGGCCTTCGCGCGCCGGATTGCCTCCCGCTCTCCGATGTCGAGGTGCTGCTGCATCGTCTCGACGATCTGGTCGCCAACGGTCAGCAGCGGGTTGAGCGCGGTCAGCGGGTCCTGGAAGATCATCGAGATGCCGGCGCCGCGCAGCTTGCGCATCGCCCGAGCGTCAAGGCCTGAGATCGTGTCTCCGCGGAACCGGATGGTGCCGCCGGAGATGCCGCCCGGCGGGTCGATCAGCCCCATGACTGCGGCACCGACGGTGGACTTGCCGGCCCCGGACTCGCCGACGAGTCCGTGGATCTGCCCCGACTCGACGATCAGTTCGGCATCGGCCACAGCCTCGAAGATGCCGCGTCGGGTCGGGTACGCGACCGAGAGATCGTGCAGCTCCAGGAGGCTCATGCCGGCGCCCCGTCTTTAAAGTACCGCCGCGCCCGGCTCAGTGCGCCCCTTCGCCCGGAATCAAGCCGAGGGCGCCGGGCGAGCGCCTGCCCGTCCCGGCGGGCTGGCGCTCCGGCCACCCGCGCGCTCAGCTCGGGGCACGGAGGGGTCTGGCTGCAATAAAGCACATCGTTCGCCCGTTGCAGCGCCACCCCACGGGCAGGCGCCCGCCTGGCTCCCGTCGCGCCTCTGGCCGCCGGCGGAGAGCGCCGCCCCCTCATTTCAACCTCGGGTTCAGCGCATCGCGCAGCCAGTCGCCGAGCAGGTTCACCGACAGCGCCAGCGCCAGCAGGGTGACAGAGGGAAAGAAGAGGATCCACCACTCGCCCGAGAACAGGAACCCCTGCCCGATGCGGATCAGCGTGCCGAGCGAGGGCTGGGTCGGTGGCGCGCCGACGCCGAGGAACGACAGCGTGGCCTCGGCGATGATCGCCAAGGCCAGCGAAATGGTGGCGATGACGAGGACCGGCGACATGACGTTGGGCAAGATGTGCCGCAGCATGATCGCCCCGCTCGAGCGGCCGATGAGCTGGGCCGCCTGTACGTACTCCTTGCCTCTCTCGACCATCGTGGCCGAGCGGACCACCCGGGCGAACTGCACCCAGTCGGACAGGCCGATGGCCAGGATCAGCACCCAGATCGCCATCTGGTCGCGGTACTCGACCGGTGTGATGCCCTTGGCGATGCCGAAGATCAGCATCGCGACGAGGATCGCGGGGAACGTCAGCTGCACGTCCGCCACGCGCATGATCGCGCTGTCGACCAGTCCGCCGACGTAGCCCGCGATCAGGCCCAGCGTGATGCCGATGAGCATCGCGAGGAACACGGCGGCAGCGCCCACGAAGAGAGAGATCCTGAGACCGAAGAGGATCGTCGAGAACACGTCCCGGCCCTGATCGTCGGTGCCGAGCCAGAAGGTCTCGCCGGTGAAGGCGTTGGGCTCCATCGGCGGCGTGAACCCGTTCATCAGGTTCAAGGACCCCGGGTTGAATGGATCGTGAGGCGCCACGAGCGGGGCGAGCACCGCCGAGAGGACGAGCAGCACCACGACAAAGGCTGACACCATCGCGACCGGCGAATGGCGGAACGCCCAGGCGAGGTCGCTCTCCCAGGCGCGCCCGAGCCGTCCCTGTGGACCGGCCAGTGCCTCGATGTCCGTCTCGCGCGGGGCGTCGGGTACGTCCGCCCCAGTGGCGCCGGGGGTCAGGTTGTCGGGTTGGCTCATGTCCTGAGTCTCGGGTCGATGGCGACGTAGAGCAGGTCGACGATGAGGTTTATGGCGACGAACATCACCGAGATCAGCATCAGGTACGCGGCCATGACGGGGATGTCGACGAACTGGATCGCGTTGATGAAGAGGAGCCCCACGCCCGGCCACTGGAACACCGTCTCGGTGATGATGGCGAAGGCGATGATCGAGCCGAGCTGCAGGCCTGTGACGGTGATGACCGGGATCAGCGTATTCCTCAGCGCGTGGCGAAAGTTCACCACCCGCTCCGGCAGCCCCCGCGCGCGGGCGAAGCGGATGTAGTCCTGCCTGAGCACCTCCAGCATCTCGGACCGCACCAGCCGCATGATCAGCGTCATCTGATAGAGCCCCAGCGTGATAGCGGGCAGGATCAGCGCCTTGAGCCCGGACTCCGTCAGGAACCCTGTGGTCCAGCCGCCGACGCGCACCACTTCACCGCGGCCGAACGACGGCAGCCAGCCGAGTTCGACCGAGAACAGATAGATCAGCAGGATGCCGATCAGGAAGGTGGGCAGCGACACGCCGATCAGGCTGAGCGTCATGACCGCGTTCGCCGCCCAGCCGTCGCGCCGGATCGCGGTGAAGACGCCGAGGATGATGCCGAACGAGATCGCGAGGAAGCCCGACACCGCGGCGAGTTCCAGCGTCGCCGGCGCCCGCTCCAGCAGGATGTCCGAGACCGGCCGGCCCTGACGGTAAGAGATGCCGAAGTCGCCCTGCACCGCGTTCTGCAGGAAGCGCCAGTACTGCACCGGGAACGGCTGGTCGAGGCCGAGGTCGGCGCGCAAGCGCTCTATGTCGGCGGCGGTCCGCTCTTGCCCCAGCATGTTGTCGATCGGGTCGCCGACGAAGCGGAACATCGCGAACGCGATCAGGCCCACGACCAGAAGGACGAGGGCAGACTGGAGAATTCGCCTCAGGATGTAACCCGCCATGGGCCGAAGGGGTCACGGCGGGCGGCGACGGTCAAGCCTTACCGGGCGGCGGTCCGGCTTGTTGCCGCTCCCGCCGTGGCAAGGTAGAGGCGGCCCGGAAAAGAGGGAGGATCGTATGGCACGGACGGTGGTCATCCACGAGGCCGGTGGACCGGAGAACATGACGATCGAGGAGCGGGAGGTCGGTGATCCCGGCGCGGGCGAGATCCGCATCCGGCACGCGGCCTGCGGGCTGAACTTCATCGACGTCTATCAGCGCAACGGCCTCTATCCGCTCGACCTGCCGCACGCGCTGGGAATGGAGGCCTCGGGCGTGGTCGAGGCGGTGGGCGACGGCGTCACGCACCTGTCGCCGGGAGACCGCGCGGCATATGCGGCGGCACCGCCGGGGGCCTACTGTGAGGCGCGCGTGATGCCCGCGGCACAAGTCTGCAGGCTGCCCGACGCGATCGATTTCGAGACCGGCGCGGCGATGATGCTGCAGGGTCTGACGGTCCAGTATCTGTTCCACCGCACAACGCGGATCGCTGCCGGCGACATCGTGCTGTTTCATGCCGCGGCGGGCGGCGTCGGGACCATCGCGTGCCAGTGGGCGCGATCCGAGGGGATCACGCTGATCGGCACTGCCGGGACCGACGAGAAATGCCGCACGGCCCTTGAGAACGGCGCGACGCACTGCATCAACTACCAGACCGAGAACTTCGTCGAGCGCGTGAAGGAAATCACCGAGGGTCGAGGCGTCGACGTTGTGATGGACGGCGTCGGCAAGGACACGTTCGAGGGTTCGCTCGACTGCCTGCGCCCCCTCGGCTTCATGATCTCGTTCGGCAACGCGTCGGGTCCTGTCCCGCCGGTCAATCTGCTGACGCTTTCGGCGAAAGGGTCGCTCAAGCTGACGCGGGCGACGCTCTTCACCCACATCGCCCGGCACGAGGACTGTCAGCAGATGGCGGCGATGCTGTTCGACAAGGTCGCCTCGGGCGCGGTGCGGATCGCCATCGGCCAGCGTTATCCGCTGGACCAGGTGGCGGAAGCGCACCGGGCTCTCGAGGCGCGCGAAACCACGGGCTCGACGATCCTGACGCTCTGACGGCCGTCCCCGCGATTTCACGGGGCGTTCCCTCACGCGCTGCCGAAGCCTTGGGCGCGGCGCGGAAAGAATGAGCACTTTTGCCCGGAATCAATCTCGGCGCGATCGTCGCCGCACCTCCCCGCTTGGGCTCGCGCCGCGGCCCCGCTTGTCTCGCGGCGGCGATGCCGCAGAGCGTTGCCTGTCAGATGGAACTGCAGGTCCGGCAGGGGCCAAGGGGGATCGATATGAAGATAATGATGACGGCGACTGCCGCATTGATGGCTGCGTCCAGCGTTGCCGGCGCACAGGGCGCGGAGTGCCCGATCAAGGTCGGCGTTCTGCACTCGCTCAGCGGCACGATGGCGATTTCCGAGACCACTCTAAAGGACACCGTCGAGATGCTGGTGGAGCAGCAGAACGCCGACGGCGGCCTCCTCGGCTGCGAGCTCGAGGCGGTGGTCGTCGACCCCGCATCCGACTGGCCGCTCTTCGCTGAGAAGGCGCGCGAGCTGCTGACGGTCGAGGAGGTCGACGTCATCTTCGGCTCGTGGACATCGGTCAGCCGCAAGTCGGTGCTGCCGGTCTTGGAGGAGCTGAACGGCCTGATGTTCTACCCCGTCCAGTACGAGGGCGAGGAGAGCTCCAAGAACGTTTTCTACACCGGCGCCGCGCCGAACCAGCAGGCGATCCCGGCGGTCGACTACTTCCTCGAGGAGCTGGGCGTGGAATCCTTCGCGCTGCTCGGCACCGACTACGTCTATCCGCGGACCACGAACAACATCCTTGAATCCTACCTCAAGGACGCGGGCATCCCCGAGGAGGACATCTTCGTCAACTACACGCCTTTCGGCCATTCCGACTGGTCCAAGATCGTCTCCGACGTCGTGGCGCTCGGCGCCGGCGGCAAGCAGGTGGGCGTGATCTCCACCATCAACGGCGACGCCAACGTCGGCTTCTATAAGGAGCTCGCGGCCCAAGGCGTCGACGCCGCCGACATCCCCGTCGTCGCCTTTTCGGTCGGCGAGGAGGAGCTCTCGGGCCTCGACACCGCTCCGCTCGTCGGCCACCTCGCGGCCTGGAACTACTTCATGACCGCCGACACGCCGGAGAACGAGGAGTTCATCGCCGCCTGGCACGAGTTCATCGGCAACGAAGACCGCGTGACCAACGACCCGATGGAGGCGCACTACATCGGCTTCAACATGTGGGTGAACGCGGTCGAGGAGGCCGGCACCACCGACGTCGACGCCGTGCGCGAGGCGATGTGGGGGCAGGAGTTCCCCAACCTCACCGGCGGCACCGCGGTGATGGGCACCAACCACCACCTGTCCAAGCCCGTGCTGATCGGCGAGATCCGCGACGACGGCATGTTCGACATCATCTCCGCGACCGAGGAGGTGCCCGGCGACGCGTGGACCGACTACCTGCCAGAGAGCGCCGTGCTCGAGGCCGATTGGCAGGAGCTCGAGTGCGGGATGTACAACACCGAGACCCAGACCTGCGTGCAGATCCAGTCGAACTACTGACCAGGCGCGCGGGGGCCGGCCATGGCCCCCGCGGCACTCTCACGGAACGCCGCACGCATGCTCCTCCGCGCCCTTCTGCTGCTGCTCGCCCTGGCCGTGCCGGCCGGCGCCCAGGATCTGCAGGCGGTCCTGCAGCAGAACGCCGAGGAGATAGAGAGCCCCGGCCGCCGCACCGTGGGCGAGGCGATCGACGCCCTGCTCGCCGCCGGCGCCCCCGGCACGCGCGAATTCCTCAACGCCTGGGCCAACCGCAACGTCTGGCGCTGGGACGAGGACGGCCGCTTCTACCTCGGCCGCGACGAGGGCGACGACGTCGTGCTCAGCGACATCGTCACCCGGCAGGACGTGGCCACCATCGGCAGCCGCGAGGCGACCGAGATCCGCCCGAACGCCGGCGTGCAGCGGGTCATCGCCTCGGCGCTCGTCCGCTTCCAGCTCGAGGACGAGGAACCGGCGATGCGCCGCCGCGCCCTCGAGGCGATCGAGCGCAGCCCCGACGAGTCGCACCTCGAGGCGCTGATGGGGGTGGGCCCGGAGCCGGTGCCGGCGCTGGCGGAACGCCGCGACCGGCTAGTGCGCCTGCTCACCATCGTCTACGGCGCCGCGTCCGAGGACCGCGTGGCGGCCATCGAGAGCTTTTCCGGCGACAGCGGCGTCGACGTCCGCGCTTCGCTGAACCCGCTGGTCGCCACCCGCCGCGGCGTCGGCACCGACCTGCCCGAGGGCAACATCGCCCGCGAGCTGCGCCCCGGCTCCGACGCGCTGCCGGCGGAGGCGGCCTACGCGCTGCTGGTGGACGAGGGGCTGGCGCCGCCGCGGGTGACCCGCGACGCCCGCGACGCCGCCCTGATCGCCGCCATCGCGGACGGGCAGGTGGCCGGCGTCCCCGTCGCGACGCTCGACACCGAGGCGGCGCGCGACGCCGCCTACGACCGGCTCGCCGCCTCGGGCGACGTGCCGCCCCTGGTCTCCGAGGAGGAGTTCGAGGCGGCGCTCGACGCGCACGTCTTCTGGGACGCCTACGTCGAGGCCGACGCGCAGGTGACCGCGGCGGCGCAGGCGACGCTCGACGGCATCGCCCGCTCGGTCGGCGTCAGCCAGGCGGTCGACCTCGGCCTCGACGCGCTGTCGCTGGCGTCGATCTACTTCCTCGCCGCCATCGGCCTCGCCATCACATTCGGGGTCATGGGCGTCATCAACATGGCCCACGGCGAGTTCATCATGATGGGCGCCTACACCGGCTACGTGGTGCAGCAGTTCGTGCCGAACTACACCGCGTCGATCGTCGTCGCCCTGCCGCTCGCCTTCGCAGTCACCTTCGCCGCCGGCGTGGCGATGGAGCGGCTGGTGATCCGCTGGCTGTACCACCGACCGCTCGAGACGCTGCTCGCGACCTTCGGCATCTCCATCGCGCTGCAGCAGATCGCCAAGAACATCTTCGGCACCCAGGCGCGGCCGCTGACCTCGCCGGACTGGCTGGCGGGATCGCTCGTCATCAACGACGTGATCTCGATCAGCTACATCCGCGTCGCGATCTTCTTCCTCGCGCTCGCGTTCCTGGTGCTCCTGCTTTTCATCCTCAACCGCACCCGCCTCGGGCTCGAGGTCCGCGCGGTGACGCAGAACCCCGGCATGGCCGCCTCGATGGGCATCGACCCCGACCGCATCAACATGCTGACCTTCGGCCTCGGCTCCGGCATCGCCGGGATCGCCGGCGTCGCCATCGGCCTCTTCGCGCAGGTCACGTCCGAGATCGGCCAGGCCTGGATCGTGCAGTCCTTCATGACGGTCGTCGTCGGCGGTGTCGGCAACCTCTGGGGCACGCTCGCCGGCGCCACGCTGATCGGCGGCCTGCAGAAGGGCATCGAGTGGCTGAACCCCTCCAATACGCTGGCGGCGCAGACCTACATGGTCCTCTTCGTGATCCTCTTCATCCAGTTCCGCCCGCGCGGCCTCGTCGCGCTGCGCGGCCGCGCAGCGGGAGACTGAGGAATGGCCGATATAGCGACCTCTCCTTCCATCAAGCGTCGGCATCGACGGTTCATCGCCGGAAATCCTTCGGTCCTGATCTTCCTCGCGACCCTCGGGATCTTCACGCTTGGGGTCACGGTGATGGCCGAGGCGACGGGGACCGGCGCCCTCTCCACCTCCTTCGTGAAGGTGCTGGGCAAGACGCTCTGCCTTGCGCTGGTCGCGATCGCGATGGACCTCGTATGGGGCTATTGCGGGATCCTCTCGCTGGGACACTTCGCGTTCTTCGGCCTTGGCGGCTACGCCATCGGCATGTGGCTGATGTATGCCCGGACCGAGGACATCATCGCCACGCAGCTTGCCAGCCAGCCGCTCCCGCCCACCCCGGAGGAGGTGCAGAGTGCTGTGGCGAACCAGATCTTCGGCGTCGTGGGGTCGGCCGACCTGCCAGTGGTCTGGACCTTCGCCCACTCGCTGCCCCTGCAGCTCGCAATGGTCGTCCTGGTGCCCGGGCTGCTGGCGCTGGTCTTTGGTTGGCTGGCCTTCCGGAGCCGCGTCGCGGGGGTGTATCTCTCGATCCTGACGCAGGCGATGACGCTCGCGCTCTCGCTCTACCTGTTTCAGAACGACAGCGGGTTGCGGGGCAACAATGGCCTCTCCGGTCTGCAGAACATTCCCGGCCTCACGCAGGTGCCGCAGGCATGGGTCTCCATCTGGTTCTTCTGGGCCTCCGCCCTGGCGCTCGGGCTGGGTTATGTCTTTGCGGCGTGGTTGATGTCGGGCAAGTTCGGCAGCGTCATCCGCGGCATCCGCGACGACGAGGCGCGGGTGAGGTTCCTCGGCTATCCGGTGGAGACCTACAAGCTCGCCGTCTTCACCATCACCGCGGTGATCGCGGGCATCGCCGGCGCGCTCTACTACCCTCAGGCGGGCATCGTGAACCCCGCCGAGATCGCGCCCATCGCCTCGATCTATCTCGCGGTCTGGGTGGCGATCGGCGGCCGCGGCCGGCTCTATGGCGCCGCGATCGGCGCCATCGCGGTCTCGCTCCTTTCCTCGTGGTTCACCGGGGGCGGCGCGCCGGACGTCCGGCTCGGACCTCTGGTGATCGACTGGGTCGACTGGTGGACGGTGCTGCTCGGCCTCGGCTTCGTATGCGTCACGCTCTTCGCGCCGAAGGGCATCGGCGGCCTCGTCGACCTGATCACCGAACGGCGCAGCCCGGATCGGCACGGCGCCGATCTTGGCCCCGACCTCGGCTCGCTGCGCGAGAGGGAGGCCGACGAATGACCCTTCTCGAGGTCTCGGGCGTCTCGGTCACGTTCGACGGGTTCCGCGCGATCAACAACCTCTCCTTCTCCATCGGCGCGTCCGAGATGCGTGCGGTGATCGGCCCGAACGGTGCGGGCAAGACCACGTTCATGGACATCGTGACCGGCAAGACGCGGCCGGACAGCGGGTCGGTGCTGTATGGCGATCCGCCACGGTCGCTGCTGCGGATGTCCGAGCATGCGATCGCGCGCGCCGGCATCGGCCGGAAGTTCCAGCGGCCGACGGTGTTCGAGGACCAGACGGTGGCCGAAAACCTGACGATGGCGCTGAAGGCGCCGCGTGGGCCGATGCGCGTGCTGGCCTGGCGCGCGGCCGACGGCGATCGTGCCCGCGTCGCCAAGCTGGCCGACGAGATCGGGCTGGCGAACGCCCTCGGCCGGAAGTCGGGCGAGCTCAGCCACGGGCAGAAGCAGTGGCTCGAGATCGGCATGCTGCTGGCCCAGGATCCGCGCCTGCTTCTGGTCGACGAGCCCGCCGCCGGCATGACCCCGGCGGAGCGGGAGCACACGACCGAGCTGCTCGTGCGGACTGCGAAGAGCCGCGCGGTCGTCGTCGTCGAGCACGACATGGAATTCGTGCGGCGCCTCGGTTGCCGCGTCACCGTCCTGCACGAGGGGCGGGTGCTGGCCGAGGGCAGTCTCGACCACGTCACCTCGAACACGCAGGTCATCGAAGTGTATCTCGGGAGATGACCTTCGCCTGCCCATCTTCGCCAGAGCCGATCCGGCACCAGACTTCCGGAGGCGCCGATGTTCGTCACGCGTGACCTGACGCTGCACTACGGGCAGAGCCGGATCCTGAACGGCATCAGCGTCGCGGCGGAGCGCGGCCGCGTGACCTGCATCATGGGCACGAACGGCGTCGGCAAGACCTCACTGCTCAAGGCGATGTCGGGTCGGCACGCGCGTTCGGGAGGAAGCGTGACGCTCGACGGAGAGGAACTTCCGCGCCGGGGCGCCACGGCGTTCGCGCGATCGGGTGTCGCCTACGTTCCGCAGGGCCGCGAGATCTTCGGCCTGCTGACCGTGCGCGAGAATCTCGAGACCGGCTTTGCCTGCCTGCCTCGACAGGAGCGCCGCGTTCCGGAGGACATCTTCGAGCTGTTTCCCGTGCTCAGGGAGATGCAGGGCCGGCGCGGCGGCGATCTTTCCGGCGGACAGCAGCAGCAGCTTGCCATCGCGCGGGCGCTGATCACGCGGCCCAAGGTCCTGCTTCTCGACGAGCCGACGGAGGGCATCCAGCCTTCGATCATTGCCGATATCGGTCGGGTGATCGAGCGTCTGAGGCAGCACGGAGAAATGGCGATCGTGCTCGTCGAGCAGTACTTCGACTTCGCACACCGGCTCGCCGACCGGATCTGCGTGCTCCGCCGTGGCAGCGTCGTGATGGAGGGCCCCGCAGGCGACCTGAAGCGCGATGACGTGCTGGCCGCGGTGTCGGTGTAGGACCGCGCCGGCCCGGTCGCGCCGGGCCGGCCGCCTTCGAATCCGCGCTACATCAGCTCGAACGAGGCGATGTCCAGCGCCGCGCCAAAGCCTTTCATGCCGTTCACGCTGATCGGCTGCAGGTTGATGGTCTTGGCGTTGCCGCCGACGAGGACGTTGGCGCCGACCCCGCCCGCGAGTTCAACCTGTCCGCTGCCGCCGACATACCTGCCCTTCAGCGCCTCAGGAGACGACACCTCGCCACTCGGCGCAACCACGCCCCAGACCAGCGTGTTGTCCTTCGTGATCGAGAGGTTCACTCCGACTTCGTGGATGACGCCCTTGTAGTCTTGAGCGTCTCCACTCGTCGGCTTGAACTCGCAGTCGAACTCTTCCTTCGTGTACACCACGACATTTTCGATGCCGGTCATCTTGCAGGTCAGGACTCCGACCTGGGTGCCGTTGTCCTGGGCAACCGCGGGCACGGCGAGGAACGACGCCAGAGCGGCAACGGGAACGAGACGTCTCATCTGAGGATTCTCCTGCTGGTATTCGAATATTCAATTGATCGGATGAAGTGCCGTGAGACGCAGCTTGCCAGCCCGATCGACCGGTCGCAATCTCCCATGTCGCGGCCGCGGCCGCGTGCGCGGGCGCCGGTGGCGCGCTAGAGAACCTTCGCTTCGCGCAGGTCGGCGATCTCCTTCGGCGAGTAACCGGCTTCGGCGAGCACCGCATTCGTGTCGGCGCCCAGAATCCCGCGCCGGAACACGGAGCCGGCAAGGGGTCGCCGATAGCTTCACCGGAAAGCCGGTCATGCGGACGTCGCCATGCCCGGGATGCTCGACCGAGAGGACCATCTCCTGTGCGGTGACCTGCGGGTCGTCCATCACCTCGGCAAGCGTCTGGACGCGGCCGCACGGCACGCCGGCGGCATTCAGCCGGTCGATCCAGTGCGCCTGCGTCTCGCCCTGCATGGCGGCGTCGATCAGGGCGTTCAGCTCGGCCCGCCGCTCGACCCGCTTTTCGTTCGTGTCGAAGCGAGCATCAGAGAGCAACTGTCCCAGCCCCACTGCGTCGAGGAACCGCTTCAGGATCGGCGCGGTCGATGGTGCGACGGCGACGTCACCGTCGGCGGCGTGGAACAGGCCATAGGGCGAAGCGATGGGGTGGTCGTTGCCGGTGGGGGCGGGCGCGCGACCCGTCGCGAGTTGAGCCGCCGAGATGTAGGCCAGCATCGACAGCATGCCCATCATCATCGACGCCTCGACGCGCTGGCCCGGCCCGCCCCGCTCGCGCCCGCGCAGGGCGGCGACGGCGCCGAGCGCGGCGTAGAGCCCGGCGATGAGGTCGGTGAGCGGCGGCGCGGCGCGCAGCGGACCGGTCTCGGTCGTGCCGTTCGAGGCCATGAAGCCGGACATGGCCTGCGCGATGAAGTCGAACGCGGGTCGGTCGCGATAGGGCCCGGTGGAGCCGTAGCCGTTGACGCTGACGACGATGAGGTCGGGGTTGATCTCGCGCAAACGCGTTTCGGTCAGGCCCATCTCGTCGAGGACGCCGGGGCGGAAGTTCTCGGTCAGGATGTCGGCCCGCGCCAGCAGGCGTTCCAGGACGCCCCGCCCTTGGTCGGACCGCAGGTCGAGCGTCAGCGAGCGCTTGTTGCGATTGAAGCTCGCGAAGTACCAGGACAGGCCGTCGATGATGGCGCCCTGGCCACGCACATGGTCGCCCTTGCCGGGGCTCTCGATCTTGACGACATCGGCGCCGAGATCTCCAAGCAGCATCGAGCAGAACGGACCGGAAAGGATCCGCGTGAGGTCGATGACGCGCACCCCCGCGAGCGGCTGATCGCTCATCCGGTCGCCGTCTGCGTCAGTCCGGGGTCGTAGCGGCGCAGGCGGGGACCGGCCTTCATCACCTGGCCCGGCAGTGATCGGCCGAGAACGCTCTGAGCGAAGAGCGCGGCGTCGATCAGTTCGTCGAGGTCGATGCCGGTGTCGTAGCCGGATTCGTTCAGCAGATAGACCAGAATCCTCGGTCGAGATATTGCCTGTCGCGCCGGCCGCGAACGGGCAGCCCCCAAGGCCTCCGACCGAAGCGTCGTAGTGCGTTACGCCCTCGGCAAGCCCGGTCATGACGCAGGCGAGGCCGACGCCGCGCGTGTTGTGGAAGTGCAGGTGGATGTCGAGGCCAGGCGCCGCCTCGCGCACGGCGCGGATTGCCGAGCGGACGGTGGCGGGCGTCGCCATGCCTGTGGTGTCACCGAAGCTGACGGCTCCGGCGCCAAGCTCCTGGTAGCGGCGGGCGATGCGAGCGACCTGTTCCGGCGGCACCACCCCTTCGAACGGGCAGCCGAACGCGGTGGCGATGCCGCCTTCGACCCGGATCCCCGCGGATCCGAGGGTCTCGAAGACCGCCTCGAATTCGCGCAGCGAGTCGTCGACGGTGCGGTTCACGTTCTTGAGGTTGTGCGTCTCGGACGCCGACACGACGGTGTGGACAACGTCCACTTTCGTCTTCGCCGCCCGCTCGGCGCCGCGCAGGTTCGGGACGAGCGCGGAAATGACGGTGCCTTCGGGGCGATCGATCCCCGCGATCACCTCCTCGGCGTCTGCGAGCTGTGGCACGGCCTTGGGGCTGACGAAGGACGTGAGCTGCATGTGCCGGATGCCCGAGGCGAGCAGACGGTTCGCCATCTCAACCTTGGTCCCGGTCGGGACCTCGACCTTCTCGATCTGCAGGCCGTCGCGCAGCCCGACCTCGCAGACGGTGACGTGCGCGCCCTCGGGCACCGGCTGTGTCATCGCTATGTCCTCCCTGGCTGAACAGCATTGCGTAGGTTGGCGGGGAAAGCCATAGTCCGCCCCCGGGAGACATGAAAACACCAGGGAGGAACAAGATGAGGAAGCTCATCCTCGGACTCGGCGCCGCGATGGCGCTGGCGGTCCCGGTCCATGCGCAGGACTTCACGCCGGAAAACGTGGAATGCATCGCCCCGGCCAACCCGGGTGGCGGCTGGGACTTCACCTGCCGGACGGTCGGGCGGTTGCTCAGCGAACTCGATCTCGTTCCGGGCACGGTGCAGACGACGAACATGCCTGGCGCCTCGGGCGCCGTTGCCTACGCCAACGTGGCGGCCGACAGGGCGGGCGACGAGGATCTGATCGTCGCCACATCGACCGTCGGCATCACCAACATCGCGCAGGGTCGCTATCCCGCCGGCGTCGACGAGATGCGCTGGCTCGCCATGCTGGGCGCCGATGTTGCGGCGGTCATGGTCAACCAGGACAGCGAGTACAACTCGCTCGAGGGCCTGATGCAGGCGGTCGCCGCCGACCCCTCCTCGATCGTCGCTGGAGGCTCCTCGCCGATCGGCGGATGGGACCACATCCGTTTCCTGATGCTGGCCGAGGCGGCGGGCGTTCCGCAGGATCAGCTTTCCGACATCCGCTGGGTCGAGTATTCCGGTGGCGGCGATGCCGTGACGCAATTGATGGGTAATCACCTGGGCGTGGTCGTCACCGACATCGGAGAGATCGGCGGCTTTATCGAGTCGGGAGACGTGAACGCGCTGGCAGTCATGGCGACCGACAGGCTCGAGGCATTCCCCGACCTGCCTACCGCGATCGAACTCGGTTACGACGCCGAGGGATACAACTGGCGCGGCTTCTACATGGGCGGCGACGTCTCGGACGAGGCCTATCAGGGCTGGGTCCAGATCATGCAGGACCTCTACGAGACCGAGGAATGGAAAGAGGCGGCAACCGGCGCCGGCCTGACGCCGATCTGGCGCGGCGGCGAGGAGATGGAGGAGTTCGCGCGCACGTCCGAGGAACGGGCGCGCGAGATCAGCCGGGCCATCGGCGTCATCGAGTAGGCGCGTGACCTCGCGATTAAGCGACCGTATCGCGGGGACGATCCTCTTCGTCCTCGCGGTCTGGTATTGGTGGCAGGCCGGGAGCTACGCTGTCAGCTTCGGCGATACCGCCGGCCCGTCGCTGTTTCCCCGCGTTGTCGCGGTACCATTCGCTCTCTTCGCACTCTTCCTGATCTTCCGGCCCGACCCCGACCCGGACTGGCTGCGCTGGCCCGCGGCGGCAAAGCAGATCGGCGCGCTGGCCATCCTCTTCGGCTACCCGATGGGGATCGTCCCGCTCGGATTTCCGATCGCGACATTCCTGGCGTGCCTGCCGCTGTCGATGATCCTCGGGGGATCGTGGCTGCAGGCGACGCTGGCGTCACTGGCGATCTCGCTCGGGCTCTACTTCCTGTTCGACGGCGTGTTCGGCTTGCCGCTTCCGCCTGGTCCGCTGTTCGGCTGACATGGAAATCCTGTCCCTTCTCATCGACGGCTTCGCGGTTGCGCTGACGCCGACGAACATCGGTCTCGCGATCTTCGGCTGCTTCATCGGCACCATCATCGGCGCCTTGCCGGGGCTTGGGCCGGTCAATGGCGTGGCGATCCTGATCCCCCTCGCCTTCTCGCTGGACCTCGCGCCGGGGTCCGCCCTCATCCTGCTCTCCTGCGTGTACTACGGCTGCATGTACGGGGGCCGGATCTCGTCGATCATGCTGAACATCCCGGGCGACGAGCCTGCGATGATGACCTGCCTTGACGGCTATCCTATGGCCAAACAGGGCAAGGCGCCCGAGGCGTTGGCGATCGGCGCCATCGCGTCGTTCGTCGGCGCCATGATCGCCACTGTCGGGCTGGTCCTGCTGGCGCCGCTGCTGGTGCAGGTCGCGATCCATTTCGGGCCGGCGGAGTATTTTGCGCTATATGTCATGGCGTTCGTCACGATCGGCGGCGTCACCGGCGCCAATCCGGCGAAGACGCTGCTGGCCGCGGCACTGGGTCTTGCGCTCGGCACCGTCGGCATCGACCCCCAGTCGGGCGTGCCACGATACACCTTCGGCGAGTTCCACCTTTACGACGGGTTCGACGCGATCGTCGCCATTGTCGGGCTGTTCGCAATCTCAGAGCTCCTAGTTCTGCTCGAGACGCATATCAAGGGCCAACGGACACCCGTGCCGAAGCGGATTTTCGCGCGCTGGGCGCTGATCAAGCCGACATTCGGCGCAATGCTGCGCGGCTCGGGGATCGGGTTCTTCTCGGGCGTGCTGCCGGGTGCCGGCGCATCGCTCGGATCGTTCCTCGCCTATACGTTGGAGAAGCGGACGAGCGACAAAGGAACATTCGGCAAGGGCGACCCGCGAGGCGTCGCTGCGCCCGAGGCGGGCAACAACGCCGCGGCCGGGGGTGCGCTTGTGCCGCTGCTCTCGCTCGGCGTGCCGGGATCGGGGACGACCGCGGTGCTGCTGGCGCTGCTCATCTCGCTCAACATCACGCCGGGGCCGCTGCTGTTCCAGCAGCAGCCCGACGTGGTCTGGGGGCTGATCGCGGCGCTCTTCTTCGCCAACATCGTGCTTCTGGCGCTGAACTTGCCACTAGTCGGCCTCTTCACGCGGATGCTGGCGGTGCCGATGTGGGTGCTGATGCCGCTGGTCGTCATGGTCTCGTTCGTCGGCGTCTTCTCGATCTCGAACTCGACCTTCGACCTCATGCTGATGGTCTGGTTCGGGATCCTCGGCTGGGTCCTGAGGAAGCTTCAGATTTCGGCCGTGCCGGTCGTCCTGGGGCTCCTGCTCGGCGGTGAGATGGAGTCGAATTTCCGCAGGGCTCTGACGATTTCGGACGGCTCGCCGGCAATCTTCGTCTCGTCCACGATCACGATCGTGCTGTACGGCATCGTCGCGGTCTTCCTCGTCCTCGCGATCGTCTTGGGACGGCGGAACCGTCCGCGCGCTGTCGTCGATCAGAAGGACTAGTCGGGCGGGTCTTGCACCAGCGGCCGCATCGTGTCGCCCGGCTGCAGGACGGGGCGCAGCTCCACACGTCGGCCGTCGGCCGGCTCCCGGCCCGAGGCGGCCTCCGAGATGATGCGGGCGGCGATACGCCCTGTCTCAAGGCGCCCGGCGTCCATCGTGGCGAGCTTGCACGGAAGCCCGTCGAGAAGTTCGACACCGTTAAATCCAGCAAGGCCGATGCGATCGGGAACGTCTAATCCGTGGCCGATGCACCAGAGCAGCCCCCCAGCCCCGATCATGTCGTTCGAGTAGTACAGGAAATCGAGATCGGGGGACCGTCTCAGCATCGCGGCCGTCATGTCGCGGCCCTTGGCGAGCGAGGAGCCGCCCTCGTAGAACTCGCTGTCTTCGACTTCGAGACCGTGCGCCGCAAGCCCTTCGCGAAAGCCGTCGAGCCGTTTGCGCGCGCGGTGGTCCAGCGGCATCTTCGTGCCCAGAAATCCGATGCGGCGATAACCGCGCCGCACGATTGCCTCGGCCATTTCGCGGCCGGCGCGGCTGTGGCTGATGCCGACGACGGCGTCGACGGGATCGCCGTCCGAATCCATGATCTCGACGATGGGGACGCCGCTGGCGACCAGCATCGCGCGCGCGGCGTCCGAGTGCTCGATCCCCGCGATGATCACGCCAGACGGGCGCCAGGATAGCATCTCGAACAGGACGCGATCCTCGCGCTCGGGCAGGTAGTTGGTGAAACCGACGACCGGTTGGAGCGGGCTGTCGGCTAGAACGTCCGAAATGCCGGTCAGAACCTCAGGGAAAACCATGTTCGACAGGGAGGGGATGATGACCGCGACGAGGTTCACGCGGTTCGAGGCGAGCGCGCCGGCGATGCGGTTCGGAACATAGCCCAAAAGCTTGGCGGACTCGATCACCTTGCGGCGCGTCGTTTCGGACACCTCGCCGCTGCCGCGTAGCACGCGGCTGACCGTCATTTCGCTGAAGCCCGCTGCCTCGGCCACGTCGCGCAGGGTCAGCGGCCGACGGGGGGGCGTGGGTCGTCGGGTGTCGCTCACCGGCGCGTGTCTCCTGGCTCGGACACTACAGCCGCCCGGGCACCGACATCAACCGTTCGAGACCGCAACCTCGACGGGGCCACCATAGCCGAGGTTCGACAGGAACTCGCGCCGCCACCAGGCGATGTCGTGCGTCGAGATTTCCTCGTACATCGCCTGGTAGCGTTCCTTGCGTTCGCCGATGTCCATCTCCAGCGCCTGGTCGATCGCGCGCGCCATGCCGTCGTGGTCGTACGGATTGACAAGGAGGGCGGTTTCAAGCTGCTCGGCCGCACCGGCGAAGCGCGACAGGATCAGGACCCCCGGATTCTCCGGGTTCTGGCACACGACGTACTCCTTGGCGACGAGGTTCATTCCGTCGGCGAGCGGAGTCACCAGGGCGGCATCGGCGCGCCGAAAAAGGGTCGCCAGCTTCTCGCGCTCGATCATGCGGTGAATATAGCGGATCGGCGTCCAGTCGATCTCGGCGTGGGCGCCGTTGATCTTTCCCGTCAGCGCCTCGAGCTGGTCGCGGATCTCGGCATAGGCGCGAACGTTCTCGCGCGTCGGAGGCGCGATCTGCAGCAGCGTCGCGCGGGGCTCGCGAGGCCCGCGCTCGTCAAGGTACGCGCCGAACGCCTCGACCCGGTTCACGATACCCTTGGAGTAGTCGAGGCGATCAACTCCGATCAGCAGCCGTTCCTGCGGGTCGAGCTTTAGGCGGGCGGGAAACTCCGGGTTCTCGGCGGCACGTTGCATGACATCGACATCGATGCCGATCGGGAATGCCTTGACCCGTACCGTCCGCCCGTTGTGCCGGATCCTGTTCTGCTTGAGGAATTCGGCCGAGGCCTCGACGCGAAACATCTCCTGACAGGTCACGACATCGCGTTCGGTCTGCAGGCCGACAAGGTCGTAGGAGGATATCCAGTCCACGAAAACATCGCGGTCAGGCAGCGCCGGAAGCTCGGACGCGTGCGGGAACGGAATGTGGAGAAAGAAGCCGATCCGGTTCCCGACGCCCAACCCGCGCAGGTACCAAGCGAGCGGAAAGAAGTGATAGTCGTGGATCCAGAGCCTGTCGTCCGGCCGCAGGATCTCGGCCAGCATCTTCGCCAGGCGCTCGTTCACGCGGCTGTAGGCCTCATGAAAGCGCTGCTCGTAGTCGATGAGGTCGCTGCGGCGATGGCAGAGCGGCCACAGGACGGAGTTCGCGTAGCCGAGGTAATAATCGTTGCGGTCGCTTTCGGACAAACCGAAGGTCAGCTTCGTGTACGGGCTGTCGTCCCGGTGCTCCTCCAGCGTCGCGGGCGGCTCGCCGTCGACAGGTCGGGAGCCGACCCAGACGCCCTCCTCCTCGGCCATCAGAGCGTCGTGCAAGGCAACGACGAGACCTCCGGACCCGGGGCCGTCGAGTGGCACGCGATTGGAAACTACGATCAGGCGTCCCGCCATCAGTCTTGTCCCGCCTTTCCCGCCCAAGCGGCCAGGACCTGTCTGACCTCTTCTACCGTGTCGAGCCGATGGTCCGCGCGCGTCTCCCCTTCACCAACCTTCACGGCGGCTCCACCGGCCTCGATGCAATGTTCCATCGCGGGCTCGTCGGTGTCGTCGTCGCCGAAGTAGATGGGCGTCCGCCCCTTGTATGGCTTTCGATCCAGCAACCAGCGAACCGACGCGGCCTTGCCGATGTCCGCCGGCTTCATCTCGACCGCCATCTTGGCCGGCTGGATCTTGAAGTCCGGGAAATGGCTGCCGAGGCTTTCCATGAAACGATGCGCCTCCTCGTAAAGGTCCGGATTGCGCCGGAAGTGGAGAACCACGCCGCACGGCTTGTCCTCGACGAGAAAGTCGGGATCGAGTGCGGAAAACGACTTCACCACCCCCTGGATCTTGCGGACCTTGTCGGACCCCGCCAAGGCATGGCTCTCAGTGCTTCCGTCTATCCGCCGCTCGGCGCCATGTGAGCCGATGATGTCGCCTCGATAGTCCGGAAGGAATTCCTCGATGGTACCCGCCGCTCGGCCAGAGACTAAGGCAACGGCCCCGCCGCTCTTCTCCGACAGAAGGTTCAGCACGCCGGAAAGTTCGTCGGGCACCTTCACCGCATCGGGTGTCTCCGCGAGGTCGACGAGGACCCCGTCGAAGTCCAGGAACAGCGCCGTTTGCGCCAGGTTGGGGCAGGGCGGCGCACCACGGTGCGCCCCCGGGTCGGTCGGGCCAAATCCTGTCATCTCATAGAACATCCAACCCCCCTACGACGGCAGTGCAGCTTTCAACTTGATCCAGAGCAATCGATCCGTCTCTCAAAGCCGAAGCCGTTGGAACGACGTCCGTCATGGTTGTCCCTGACGAACGCTTGTTGCACCTGAGGGTTCCTGCCCTTTCGCCTGGCGCAGAGATTTGCCGGCGTGACATGTCTGCCCGGCGCAACTAAGACGACCCGAGCGGCCCCGTAGCTCAGAGGATAGAGCAACCGCCTCCTAAGCGGTAGGTCGATGGTTCGACTCCATCCGGGGCCGCCAGCCGCTTGGCACGGCGTCTCTGCATAGCGGCATTGCTGATGTGATCATTGTGCAAGTGCAGCATTTCGCCATCTACAGGGGGCGAGCGCCGGATTGGCGCAATTCGACACCCTTGCAGGACATCCGACATGGCACATGCAGTTTCTCGGCCCGGCCGCACCAGCGGCTTCTTCGCCGGTATCACGACTTTCTTCGCGCGAGCGCTCGACATGATGGAGAGGCGCCGCAACTTCGGCCGCGTCTACGACGAACTCGCCTCCCTTTCCGACCGCGAACTCAACGACATCGGGCTCTCACGGTCGGACATCGTCGACATCGCCTGGCAGTCCAGCCGCGCCTAGGCCGGACCGCAGGAAGGCGTTGATCCGTTCGGCGACAAGAGCGGGAGCCTCCTCGTGGACGAGGTGGCCGTAGGCCCCCAGACTTTCGACCCGCGCGTTCGGCATCCGCTCCGCCGCTCGCCTGGATACGTCGGGCGGAACCGTCGCGTCGCGGTCACCGACGAGGAAGAGGGCCGGCACCCGGTTTTCGGGCAGCCGGGCGACAAGGCCGTCCAGGCGCCATTGGGACATCATAGAGAGCGTGCCATCGACGTGGCCGGTGTCGCCGATAAGGCGACGATAGAGCGACATGCCCTCTTCATCGATCTGGCTGCCTGTCGAGGCGATAAGCTCTCGGACGCGCTTCTCGCTGCGGGCGGTGCGGGCGAAAAGCGGTGGAACGATCGGATTGAGCGCAAGCAGTTTTGCCATGAAGGGAAAGAGCCAGCCGGCGATCCCTTCGAAGCTGCCGAGCGCGGCATTGATCCCGACGAAGCCCGCTAGCGGGCGCATCTCCGACATTCTGAGCGCGATCGCAGCACCGGCGGAATGACCGGCCGCCATCGACGGCGACGCACCAAGCGCGTCGAGCAGCGACCAGAGATCCTCCGACGTCGTGTCGAGCCCGAGCCGCTGCCGCGCACCTTGCCGGGTGAAGCCCTGGCCCGGGAGGTCCGGGGCAATGACTCGCCACTGCCGGCTCAGGGCTGGCAGTAGGCCCCGAAGGCTCTGCGTCGCGCCGCCCGACCCGTGCAGCAACAGCAATTCCGGGCCCTCGCCAGCAATCTGAACGTGCCAGCGGTGTGGACGCACATCGACGAAGCGCGAGAACTCGCGGTTCGGCCAATGCTTCCCGTCGCGCGCCCAGTCCATCAGCGCGGAAGCGCCGCGCTGACCGCAGCGGAAACACCTGCGGCGTCGGCGCGCGGCAGCGGTAGATAGCTGGCTCCCATCGTCGCGGCGAGCTCGGCAAGCCAGGCTTCCGGGCGCCGACCGGTGTCGAGCGCCACGGCCTTCAAGCCGGTGCCTGCAATCCGACGCGCCACGGTGACGGCGTCCTGGCGCGCGCGCTCGCGGCCGCCTGCACCGTCCAGGGCGACGTTGGCACGCCCGTCGGTCAGGAGCACGAGCGCCGGCGTAAGACCCCGGCGCGCGGCTTGACAGGCAAGCTCGTCCGCCGCCGCAAGCGCCGTGGCAAGGGGTGTTCCGCCTCCTCCCGGCAGCCCTGCGAGGCGCTTCCGGGTCAAGCTCAGCGACCGCGTGGGCGAGAGGACGAGCTGCGCCTCAGCCCCTCGGAATGCGATCAGCGCCACATTGTCTCGGCTCGAGTAGGCGCCGGCAAGCAGCAGCTCGACGGCTCCCTTCGCCTCCGCCAGGCGGGCGGCCGCGGCGGAGCCGGACGCGTCGACCGCAAAAATCAGCAGACGCTCGGCTCGCTCGCGGTATTTGCGCAGTCTGATGTCTGACGGCTGGACGCGGACACCGGCGCCGGACCTGCCGCGAAACGCCTGGAACGGCGCGGCAGCGGTGAGAGTGGCCACGATGTCGACCCGCGCGCGCCCGTCGAGCCGCCCTGGTCGTGAGGCCAGCGGCCGACCCTTGCGGGCGCCGGCACGGGACGCTCCCGCTCCTGCGCCACGTGCGCTCCGGCTCCGTCCGGCGGCGAGAGCGGCGGCGAGACCGGGCGGCAGGACAGCACGGGCTGCGTCGACGATACGTTCGACGTCCTCGGCCTTGCCGCCCTCGGACGGTTCGCCGTCCTGCTGCGGTGGTGACGGTGGCTCGGCATCCTGAACGCCCGGCAGCGCCGTCGCGCGGTGAGCGAGGCAAAGTTCGGCGGCGCGTCGCAGGTCGTCCTCCGCCACCGTTCCACGCCCGGCGAGGGCGGCGGAGGCGCGTGCGGCACGCAGCGCGAAGGCAGGCGCGCGCAGTCCCGGGACGCCCAGCGCTGCCGCGATTTCGACCAGAAGGCGGGACGCGTCGCCGTCGGACACCGACGAGAGCGTGCCTTGCGCCGCCGCGATCCGATCCGGTCGTGGCGCGAACGCCGCCGCATCGCGCCACGCATCTTCATCCGGCGCAAGAAAAAGGCCCAGCCGGTCGGTGAGTGACTTCGGCGGCGCCTCGTCGTCCAGCCCTTCATCCAGCGCGACGAGCGAATGACGCCCGGCGTCGAGGATCTGGCCGAGGCGAGCCGCCGTCTCGCTCTCGCAACGTTCCGCCGTCGCGAGCAGCAGCAGCGCTGGCTCCCGATCCAGACCAGCCCGCTCGACGGTCTTCCCCGACGCCAGGGTCGCGGCGACGTCGATGCCACCGCTCAGCGCACCGGCGTCCGATGCGGCGGAGAGACGCCGCTGCGGCAGCGGTCCGGTCAGCGCGCGCGTCACGGCGTCCCGCGCCGGCCCGGCGCGGCCACGCAGCCACAGGCCGCCAACGGCCTCGGGTGCGACGGCGAGGATCTCCAGCGCAGCGCGAATGAGTTCCGCGCGGTCTGTCTCCGTCGGGTCCGGCGCAATCGCGGTCATGACGCGCCGAACACCTCCTCGACCGTGCGGGCAACGCGGACCGTCGATCCCGCCTCGTCGAGCGGGTCGCGCCTCAGTCGGTGTCGCAGCGCCATCTCGGAGACCGAGCGGATGTCGCCCCGCTCGACCGCCTTGCGACCCTCGAACGCGGCGCGGGCGCGGGCGGCGCGAAGCAGCGTGAGTTCACCGCGCAGCCCGTCGGCTCCGAGGGCGACGCAGAGGCGGGCGCAGTCGCGCAGCACATCGTCGTTTGCCGTGACGTCGCCGAGGATGCCGCGGGCGGCGACGATCTTGCGCCTGAGCCGCACGTCGGCCGCGCTCCATTTCTTGGTGAACGCCGCTTCGCCGCGCTCGTACGCGTCGCGACGGCGGATCACCTCGACCCGTTCGTCCAGATCGGTGGGGGAGCCGACGTCGACCGATAACCCGAAGCGGTCGAGAAGCTGCGGACGCAGCTCACCCTCCTCCGGGTTGCCCGAACCAACGAGGACGAACCGGGCCGGGTGCCGCACCGACAGACCCTCGCGCTCCACCAGGTTCTCACCCGATGCGGCAACATCGAGGAGGAGGTCGACGATGTGGTCCTCGAGCAGGTTCACCTCGTCGATGTAGAGGTAGCCGCGGTTCGCCTGTGCGAGGAGGCCCGGCTGGAAGGCCTTCTCGCCGCGAGTCAACGCCCGCTCGATGTCGAGCGCCCCGGTGACCCGGTCCTCCGTGACGCCAAGCGGCAGGTCGACGACTGGAGTCGGGCGCTTGCGGACGCGGGTGCCTGCGCTCGCCCACGGCGGCACGTCTTCAAGGGTGGCCGAATTGACGGGACAGCCCTCCACCGCGTCGATGGGCGGCAGCAATGCGGCAAGCGCCCGAACGGCGGTGGACTTGCCGGTCCCGCGATCGCCGAAGATCAAGACACCTCCGAGCCGCGGGTCGACGGCGGTCAGGATCAGCGCGGACTTCATCTCGTCCTGCCCGACGATGGCGGAGAAGGGAAACGTCATGACGTGCGCGGACCAGCAGAACAGATCGGATGCATCATGCCGCGACGCTCTTGCCTGCCAGGGGACAGTCGCCGCCCCATGTGCCCGAGCAGCCGATGACGGAGAAGCGGGCGTAGAGTTCCTCTGCGAACCAGCCGTTCTTGCGGACCGCGCGAATGGCCGCGGCGTGGGGACCGCGGTGGGCGAACCGCTCCATCGCCGCAGCATCCGGCCATATCGAGAACGTCACCTGATTGCGCCACGGAACCTCGCCGATGCCGATCTTGAACAGCACGTTCGGATCGCGCCCGATGACCTCGCTGATCGCCGGTTCGCGCTGCCAGAACTTCGTGAGCGCACTCGGTCGGATGGTGCCGCGCGTCAGGACCGCGATCGGGCCACCGGAGACGTCGGCGCATCGGAAGGGCGCTCGCCGCGACCACGATCCGCGGGAAGAGATGGCCGTCATCCGGACCGTCCACATCTCCTCGGCGCGGCGGGACCATCGGGTGAAGGGGGCACGCGCGAGACCCCGGTCGGCCGCGGCTTCGTCGGACCAGACGGCCAGTATCGCCCAAACCCGCGTGTTGGGACGCGGCGTGAAGCCCTCGCCGCTGCCGGAGCCGCAGAGCTTCCAGAATTCCAGTCCCCCGGCGCGCCACAAGGCCGGCCGCGCAAAACCCATCTGCGTAAAGACCCACAAGCGGTCCCGCCATCGCGGGAACCGGCATATCGTAACCGTCACGACCTGAATGAAGACCTCCCCAAGTGTCCATTCCGTGTAAGCTCACTTTGACATGGCGTCCCATCGAGAGAAAGCAGGATCGCAGGCAAACGATGATTGTCAACTAAACTAGACAGTCGTAGGCTGAGGTCATGGATGCATCTCGCCTAGATCCCCGACCCCACGCGGCCATCATCGGCGCCGGCATTGGCGGCCTCGCCGCGGCGATGCGGCTCGGCGCCAAGGGCTACAGGGTCACCGTGCTCGACCGGCTCGATGGTCCCGGCGGCCGCGGGTCGGCGATCCGGCGCGGTGGGCATCGCTTCGACCTCGGGCCGACGATCGTGACGGTGCCGCAGGACCTTCGCGCCCTCTGGAGCGCCTGCGGCCGCGACTTCGACAGCGATGTCGACCTGCGCCCGCTCGACCCGTTCTACGAGATACGCTGGCCGGACGGCGCGAGCTTCAGGGCGCACGCCAGTCACGATGCCGCGCGTGAGGAGGTTCGGCGTCTGGCACCTCGCGACGTGCAGGGGTGGGAGCGGTTCCTGGCCGACGCCGAACAGCGATACCATGTCGGGTTCGAGAGTCTCGGCCGCCGGCCGATGCACCGGTTCGCCGATCTCCTGAACGCGCTGCCGGATTTCGTCCGACTCCGGGCCGACCGCTCGATCGCCGCTCATGTTGCGCGGCGGGTGCGCGACCCGAGGCTGCGGATGGCGCTGTCGTTTCATCCGCTCTTCATCGGTGGCGACCCGTTTCGCGTGACCTCGATGTACGCGCTGGTCAGCCATCTGGAGGCTTCCTTCGGCGTGCACTACGCCATCGGCGGAGTCGAGGCGATCGCACGCGCCATGGTGCGGGTCGTCGAGGCGCAGGGCGGCGCGGTCCGGCAGCGCGCGGAGGTCGACGAGATCATCGTCGATCGCGGACGGGCGCGGGCGCTGCGCCTGGCGGATGGGCACACGCTGGCGGCGGACCTGATCGTCTCCAACGCGGATCCCGGTCACACGTACGACAATTTGCTGCGGCGGCAGAGAAAGCGGCGCTGGTCGCCGAAGAAGCTGGCCGGCGCGCGCTGGTCGATGGGCCTCTTCGTCTGGTACTTCGGCACGTCGGGGACGGCGGGCAAGTGGAGTGACATCGGGCACCACACCATCCTCAACGGGCCGCGCTATGAGGGTCTGTGCCGCGACATTTTCCGCAACGGGCGGCTCGCGGAGGATTTCAGCCTCTACGTCCATCGGCCGAGCGTGACCGAGCCCGGCTGCGCACCGCCGGGCGGGGACACCTTCTACGTCCTCTCGCCGGTGCCGCATCTGGGTCACGGCGGTGTCGACTGGGCGATGGAGGCCGAGCCATACCGTCGGCGGCTCGCCGCGGCGGTCGAAGAGCTGATGCCGGGGATCGGCGCGCACGTCGGCGAGAGCTTCTGTTTCACTCCAGAAGACTTTCGCGACCGATACCTGTCGCCGCACGGTTGCGGGTTCTCGATCGAGCCACGGATCCTGCAATCCGCCTGGTTCCGCCCCCACAACGTCAGCGAGGAACTGCAAGGTCTTTATCTCGTCGGCGCGGGCACGCATCCGGGTGCCGGCCTGCCCGGCGTCGTGGCATCGGCCGACGTACTCGCAAAGCTCGTGCCCGACGCACAGCCGGCAGCGATCTCTGTGGCGGCCGAATGAGCAGCGGCCAAGAGGGCGCGTCCAGCCGGGCCATCGAGGCCCGACTGTCCGCGCGCGGCTGCGCCGCGTGGGCGCCTTTGGAAAGCTATTGCCAATGACGCCTGGTCGGGCCCGCATGGATGCGACGCGTGGGCGCTCGCGATTGCGCAGGTTCGCGATCCGGGCGACCGGAAGGAGGAGGCCAACATGACGGCGAGCGACGATCTGGACCATTGTCGTGCGACGATTCGGACAGGGTCGCTGTCGTTTCACGCGGCGTCAAAGCTGCTTCCAGCTCGAGCTCGCGATCCGGCGCTGGCGCTCTACGCGTTCTGCCGGCTCGCCGACGACGCCGTGGACGAAGGCGAGCAGAAGCCGGCTGCCGTCCTCTCGCTGCGCGACCGTCTCGATCTCTGCTATGCGGGCCGGCCGCGGGACGTGCCGGCGGACCGGGCCTTCGCGCGCGTGATCGAGGAACATGCGATGCCGCGGGCGTTGCCCGAGGCTCTGCTGGAAGGTCTCGCCTGGGACGCGTGCGGGCGGCGCTACCAGACGCTGTCGGACGTCTTCGCCTATTCCACACGTGTCGCCGCGTCGGTCGGCGCGATGATGTGCGTGCTGATGGGGGTACGCGATGCGCACGCGCTCGCCCGCGCATGCGACTTGGGGGTCGCGATGCAGTTGACGAACATCGCCCGCGACGTCGGCGAGGACGCACGTGCTGGCCGAGTCTACCTGCCGCTCGACTGGCTGAGCGAGGTCGGGCTGACAGCCGACGCGCTGTGCGCCGCCCCGCACGACGATCCGCGGCTGCGAACGCTCGTGGCGCGGCTGCTTGGCCAGGCCGAAGCGCTCTATCAACGAGCCGAGGCGGGGGTGCCGATGCTGCCCGTCTCGGCGCGGCCGGGGATACTTGCGGCCCGGCACATCTATGCCGGAATCGGGGGCGCGATCGCGCGGAACGGGCATGACAGCATCACGCTCAGGGCGCGGACGACGCCCGGCGCAGAAGCTGGGCTGGATCGCCCTTTCGGTGGTTCGCGCCGGGGTCATGATGGTGATGCCGCGGTCCGCGGTGCTCTATGCCCGACCGCTTGGCGAGACCCGCTTCCTCATCGATGCCGCCGCGATCCACGCCCCTGCCAGCGGCTGGGGAGAGGGTCGGGCAGGCAGTCTCATCGGCCTTTTCGCCGAACTCGAGGCGCGCGACCGCGCCTTGCGCGCGTCTCGTGGCACTTCCGCCGCTTGATCGCACTGGCGCGCGGCGGCGACCGTCCTAGCTCAACGGCATGGACTGGACCGTCTTCGCAATCTACCTTGCGTCATGTTTCGCCGCCGGCACCACCGGCGCCATTTTCAGCCCCGGTCCGTGGTACGAGCGGCTCGACAAGCCGTCGTGGACGCCGCCGAACTGGCTCTTCCCGATCGCATGGACGGCGCTCTACGTCGTCATCGCGATTGCCGCCGCGCGGGTGGCGCCGCTGGCGGGCAATGAAATCGCCATGGCGCTCTGGACTCTTCAGATCGTGCTCAATGCCCTGTGGACCCCGGTGTTCTTCGGTAAGCACTCGCTCGCCGGCGGCGCGGCGGTGATCGTGCCGCTCTGGCTGGCGGTGGCAGGGACGCTGGTGACCTTCTGGAGCCTCGACGGCATCGCGGGACTTCTGATCGCGCCCTATCTCGTCTGGGTGAGCTACGCCGCGGCGCTGAACATTTCCGTCTGGCGGCGCAACCCCGGTGAGGCGGCGCTGCCGCGCGAGGTCTAGGGCCAGCGGGCGCGGCGCGGCACTCGGACCGCGAGCAGCGGCTTCATCAACGGCGAGCGAAAGCGATCAAGGTCGAGCACCTCGTGCACGCCAGTCGTGACCTGACCGTCGATCTTCGTCCGCACGGCGGAGCGCGTGTAGAAAGGCGCGTCGAGCATCGCGAGGACCTGTTGCGGACGCGTGCCTTGATCGGCACGCGTCTCGCGCCTGACCGCCCAGAGCGAGCGCTGGAATTTTGCGCGGGGCGGGGCGGCCACGTGTTCTGCCTGGCCCGCGGAAAACCGGATCGCCGCCTCGATCTGCGTGCCGTCGCGGCGTTCCGCCTCGTAGAAGCAGGTCGCGCCGCTGGGCGTCGGAAAGCGGCCCCAGGTCCAGAGCCGAAAGTCCTTCTCCAGCGCGCGCGTGCCGAAATTCGAGTCGAAATAGCCGTGCCCGCTCCAGCGGAAGCCCTCGCCGAGGTCGACCTCGATGGCGGCCGAAGGGGAGAACGGACGCCAGACATGAGCGCCGTCCGGCGTGAGCGGCAGCTCGACCGAGGTCAGGGCATCGGGACGCAGCCGGATGCACCCGCGGATCCGGCCGAATCGGAAGGCCGCGCCGCGCTCCGCAACGTCGATGACGAGTTCCGAACCGGTCCACTCCATCCGGCTCGGCCCGATCTCGATCGCGTCGGTCGAGAGGTGCAGCGCGTCGCGGCCACGGTCGGTCATCGCGAAGCGCCCGCCGCCGCGACCGTAAGTGGCGACGTTCATGCAGCAATGGTTGGCCGGGTCGCGGCGGCCGGACCAACCGTACCAGGGTGAAAAGACCGAGCCTATGAAGGCGATGACGCTGACGGCGCTTTGCCCGTCGTCCGAGACGCCGTCGACGTACCACCAGCCGTAGCCATCGGGCGGGACCTCGATGTCGAAACACGGTCGCTCGCGATCGCCGCGGCCGCGTGCCGGCCGGAGAGCGCCGCCATCGGCACGCCCGCCCCCGGATGGCACCCGCCCCCCGCGAGGTAGAGGCCCGGAATTCGGCTGCGCGCCGTCGGCCTCCGCATTGTCGCCATCAACCCGTGCGGGCTCCGCCCGTATAGCGAACCGCGGCTTCCGGGAAACAGCGCCGCGAAGCTCTGGGGTCCCGTCATCGCCTCCGCCTCCGGCGGTGGATCGAAGCTCAGCCCGTACCGGGCGAGCGAGGTCGTCAGCCGTATCCGACATTCCGTGTCCTCCGGTTCCGCACCGTCCACAGGGCGGCGCGTTCTCGATGATTTCGAAGCGCTCGGGCGCAGGCGGCACTTTGCCGTGGCCGCGATCCTGCGCGCAGACGTAAAGCGTGGGGTCTGTCGGTGGCCGGCCCATCTCGATCGGGCCGAACTCGGCCGACGGGTCGCTGCCGAAAAAGACGTTGTGATGGGCGAGGTCTGCACGCGAAGGCCGCGCCGCGAAGGTCCAGACGCGCGCGGACAGGCTTCGCGGCGCCACCGCGGCAGCCGGCACCGCGCCCGATACTGCGGCGCCGAGCAGGCCGTCACGGAGTGCCGCGGGATCGCCCGCAAAGACGACTTCGGCAGCACGAATCCGTTCGCCGCCGTTCGTTCGGACGTCTTGGGCCCGGCCTGCGACGAGTTCGATCTCGGCGACGGCGGTGCCGTACCGGATTTCGCCGTTCAGGTGGCGTAGGGCGGCGGCGATGGCGCAGGCAAGGCCATGCAGGCCGCCCGCGACGCGCCACACTCCGGAGGCTTCCGCCCGCCAGATCAACGACAGCAGTGCCGGCGACGCTTGCGGCAATCCGCCGACATACGTCGCGTAGCGCCCGAAAAGCTGCGCGAGCCGCCGCTCCTGCAGCAGCGACAGCCGCCCGGCGAGGGTCTGCGCCAGCAACGGGAGGGACATTGGCGCGCTGAAAGCCGCGAGCGCCATGTTACGGCCCCGAGGCTTGGCTGCGCGTATGACAGGTGCCTCGAACGCGGCCCAGAGCCGGCGCGCCTCGGCGTCGATGGCGCGAAACTCTTTCTCGGCGGTGGCGCCGCCCCAGGCACGGACGCATTCGGCGCTCCGCTCGCTGTCGTCCCAAAGATCGAGGACCGACCCGTCCGGCCAGAAGTGGCGAGCGAGAAGCGGCTCCCGCTCCAGCGTCGCGAAGTCCGACAGCTCGAGCCCGGCATCGCGAAACGCCGCATCGAAGACCCAGCGCTGCGTCAGAACCGTGGGGCCGGCGTCGACGGGCCCGGCCGCCGAGGGGAGCTGTCTGGCCTTGCCGCCCGGCGCCTCGGCGCTCTCCAACAGCAGCACGCGACGGCCAGAGCCAGCGAGCGACAAAGCCGCTGTCAGGCCGCCGAAACCGGCGCCGATGATCACTGTCGGATCCACAGGCATCAGTGTTGACTCGCGCGGAATGACTGTCCACTCTGATTTACACTATTGTCGAGATATTCTGACACTCGAGGGAGCTGCGCATGGCACTCAGGCACAGGATCGAGGCCGCGATCGCCGACGCGCTCGCTCATGCCGCCGGGGCGCCGGCGCCGCCACGGCTGGCGACCGCGCTCGAGCACGCGGTGCTGCCGGGTGGTGCTCGCATCCGCCCGACGATCCTGCTGAGCGTCGCGATGGCCTGCGGCGACGACCGACCGGACGTGTCGAACGCCGCCGCAGCGGCACTGGAGCTGATGCATTGCGGCAGCCTCGTGCACGATGATCTGCCGTGTTTCGACGATGCCGATATGCGACGCGGCAAACCCAGCGTCCACCGCGCCTTCTCCGAGCCGCTTGCGGTCCTCGCCGGCGACAGCCTAATCGTGCTGGCCTTCGAGACCATAGCGCGCCAAGCCGCGGCGGAGCCGGCCCGCGCCGGCGCGCTCGTGCTGCAGCTCGCGCGGCGGACGGGAATGCCCGGCGGCATCTGCGCGGGGCAGGGATGGGAGAGCGAGTCTCGCATAGACCTGTCTGCCTACCATCGTGCCAAGACAGGTGCGCTCTTCTGCGCAGCAACCCAGATGGGTGCGATCGCGGCCGGACAAGACCCAGAGCCTTGGGAGGAGCTCGGCGCGCGCATCGGCGAAGCGTTCCAGGTCGCGGACGATCTGCTCGATGCGACGGCGTCCGCGTCGGTCATCGGCAAGCCTGCCGGACAGGACGCCGCACACGAGCGTCCGAACGCCGTCGCGCAGTTCGGCGTCGAGGGTGCGGTGCGGCGCCTCAAGGATATTCTTGGCGGGGCGATCGCCTCCATCCCGTCCTGTCCGGGTGAGGCGCAATTGGCAGAGATGGTCCGCCGGCAGGCGGAGCGTCTGACGCCCGTCGCGCCTGCCTATCGCTGAGATGGACGGAGGCGGCAGGGTCGTCGATCCGATCGGGCGCGACGGTCTGAACCCTGGTGCCGAAGGCACCGCCGGCCTCACCGGGTGGCGCGCCCTCGTCGCCGCTCCCCGCTTTCAGGCGGCAGCCGCGCGGTTGCCGCTGATCCGGCGGCTGGTCCGCCGAGATGGCGAGGCGATGATGGAGGTCGTCGCGGGTTTCGTTCATAGCCAGATCCTGCTCGCGGCCGTGGAAATCGGCGTGTTCGACGCGCTGGCGCCGGGGCCGCTGACGGCCGATGACGTGGCGCGCGAAACAGGTCTGCATCTCGACCGCGCGACCGTCCTCCTCGACGGCGCGGTGGCGCTCGAGTTCCTCTCACGGCGGCGCGGACGCTACCGGCTCGCCCGTCGCGGCGCCGCCCTTCTCGGCGTGCCGGGTCTGGCGGAGATGATCAAGCACAATGCCGTCCTCTATGGCGACCTTTCCGATGCGGTAGGCTTCTTCCGCGGCGAGACGCAGCCTGCGCTGGCACGGTTCTGGCCGTACGTGCTGGGCGGCGTCGACGCGGCGGCGGCCGAGCGCTACTCGACCCTGATGGCAGAAAGCCAGGCGCTGGTCGCCGAGGAGACGCTGCAGGCGGTTCGACTCGCCGGCGTTCGCCACCTGATGGACCTCGGCGGAGGCACCGGCGCGTTCCTCGCGGCTGTCGCGCGGCGGCGCCCGGATCTGCGGCTGACCCTTGCCGACCTTCCCGCGGTGATCGACACAGCCCGGCAGCGTGTCGCCGCGTTGGGTCTTTCGGATCGGATCGAGGTCGTCGCGGCGGACTTCCGTGACGGCCTTCCCATGGGCGCGGACGCCATCAGCCTGATTCGCGTCCTCTACGACCACGATGACGCGACAGTCGCAGCGCTTTTGTCTCGCGTCCGGTCGGCGCTGCCGCCAGGCGGCCGAATCATCGTCTCGGAGCCAATGCTCGGAACGAAGGCCGGCGACACGTATTTCGCGGTCTACACGCTGGCCATGGGGACCGGCAGGACTCGGTCTCCCGCGCGCATCAAGGCGCTGCTCGGCCAAGCGGGGTTCGTCTCGGTGCGGCGTCGTCGCACGGCGCGTCCTTTCGTGTCTGGCGTCATTGAGGCGCGTGTGCCGGAAACTGTCTCGCAGGATTGACAGCCCCAACTGTCAGGTTAAAGTGACACTACGACATCCGCCACAGGCCCGAGCGGCCACCCGATGCGGGATGACGGAAAGGGAGAGATGTGCACACGGAGGCGGTGATACTCGACGGACCCGGCGCATTGACGCTCGGCTCCGTTGCCCTGACCGATCCGGAGGCGGGCTCCGTTGTCGTCCGGATCGACCATTCCGGCATCTCCAGCGGGACCGAGCGCCTGCTGTGGCGCGGCACGATGCCGGCCTTCCCTGGGATGGGGTATCCGCTCGTGCCGGGATACGAGTCCGCGGGCGAAGTCGTCGAGGCGGCGCCCGAGTCGGGTTTCCGCGCCGGTGAGGCCGTCTTCGTGCCGGGCGCGTCCTGCTACGCCGAGGTTCGCGGCCTCTTCGGAGGCGCGGCACGGCACATCCACACGCGGCCCGAGCGGCTGTCCCGGGTCGACCCGACGCTCGGCGTCGACGCATCGCTGATCGCACTCGCTGCGACGGCGCGGCACGCCATCGCCGGCTTCGGAACCGCGTTGCCGGACCTCATCGTGGGCCACGGCGTCCTGGGGCGCCTGTTGGCCCGGCTGACCCTGGCTGCCGGCGGGCCACCGCCCACGGTCTGGGAATTGAACGATCGCCGCCGTTCAGGCGCTCAAAGGTACGAGGTCGTCGATCCCGCGGCCGACGAGCGCCGCGACTATCGCGCCATCTACGACGCCAGCGGCGCCGAGGGCATCCTCGATCCGCTGATCGGGCGCCTGGCCAAGGGCGGCGAGATCGTGCTCGCCGGCTTCTACGACAAACCGGTTTCGTTCGCCTTCCCGCCCGCCTTCATGCGCGAGGCGCGTCTACGCGTCGCCGCGGAATGGCAGCCCGCAGACCTCCTCGCGGTGCGGATGCTGGTGGAGTCGGGCGCGCTGTCGCTCGCCGGGCTTGTCAGCCACGTCCGCCCTGCCTCCGACGCGGCGGCGGCTTATGCGGATGCGTTCGACGATCCGCTGAACCTCAAGACGGTCCTGGACTGGAAAGGCATCGCATGACCCTAGACGTCCCGAACCTCAAGGACTTCGACCAGCGACTTCGCGACGAGGCGAACGAGGATCTCGCCGACATCCAGGCGAACGAGCCGACAAAGAAGACACAGATCATCGCGATCTACGGCAAGGGCGGCATCGGCAAGTCGTTCACGCTCGCCAACCTCAGCCACATGATGGCCGAGCAGGGAAAGCGGGTGCTGCTGATCGGCTGCGACCCCAAGTCCGACACCACCTCGCTGCTCTTCGGCGGCAAGGCCTGCCCCACGATCATCGAGACCTCGACCCGCAAGAAGCTGGCGGGCGAGGAGGTCAAGATCGGCGACGTCTGCTACAAGCGCGGCGGCGTCTTCGCGATGGAACTCGGCGGGCCGGAGGTCGGCCGCGGCTGCGGCGGGCGCGGCATCATCCACGGCTTCGAACTGCTGGAAAAGCTGGGCTTTCACGACTGGGACTTCGACTACGTCCTGCTCGATTTCCTGGGTGACGTGGTCTGCGGCGGCTTCGGCCTGCCGATCGCGCGCGACATGGCCCAGAAGGTGATCCTTGTCGCGTCGAACGACCTGCAATCGCTCTACGTCGCCAACAACGTCTGCTCGGCGGTGGAGTACTTCCGCAAGCTCGGCGGCAATGTCGGGGTCGCGGGCCTGGTCATCAACAAGGACGACCATTCGGGCGAGGCGCAAGCCTTTGCCGAGGCGGTCAAGATCCCGGTCCTCGCCGCGATCCCACAGGACGACGACCTGCGCAAGAAGTCGGCGAACTACCAGATCGTTGGAACCGATGCCTCGCAATGGGGGTCGCTGTTCTCCGGTCTGGCCGAGGCGGTGTCCCTGGCGCCGCCGGTGCGCCCCGCGCCGCTCGACCAGGACGGCCTTCTCAATCTCTTCGACGGCAAGGACACCGGCGCGGGCGTCACGCTCGTGCCCGCCACCGACGCCGACATGCGCGGCAAGTACGCCAAGCCGCGCGAGAGCCTGGAGGTGGTTTATGACGAGGCGTGAGCAAACCACCCAGCCCGCGCAGGATACCGCGCGCGAGATGATGGCGCAGGCCCGCCCCGACCAGATCCGCCGCCTTCTCGACGACATCGCGGCCGTGACTCGCGGCCACGACCGCCCCGCCGGAGGCTCGGCATGAGCGACGAAGTCCGCTACGACGACGCCGACACGGCCGAGGTGACCGTTGCCGCGCGCGACGAGACTACGCCGCCGGCAGCACCGCAGGGCGACGGCATGGGCTGTCACGCCGGCGCCGCCGAGATGGAGGCCGCGGCGCGCAGCGCCGGCCAGTCCGAGATCCTCGACCGCTACGCCGCCGACTACCCGCAAGGCCCGCACGACAAACCGCAGAGCATGTGCCCCGCCTTCGGGTCGCTGCGCGTCGGCCTCAGGATGCGCCGGGTCGCGACGGTCCTCTCGGGCTCGGCCTGCTGCGTCTACGGCCTGACCTTCGTCAGCCACTTCTACGGCGCCCGCCGCTCGGTCGGCTACGTGCCTTTCAGTTCCGAGACGCTGGTCACCGGCAAGCTCTTCGAGGATATCCGCGAGGCCGTCCACCAGCTCGCCGATCCCGACCGCTACGACGCGATCGTGGTGACCAACCTCTGCGTCCCCACCGCATCGGGCGTGCCGCTGCGGCTGCTCCCGAAGGAGATCGACGGCGTCCGCATCGTCGGCATCGACGTGCCCGGCTTCGGCGTCCCTACCCATGCCGAGGCCAAGGACGTTCTCGCCGGCGCGATGCTGGACTATGCCGCGGCCGAAGCCGCCGCCGGCCCGGTCCCGGCCCCCGCGTCGGGCAAGTCCGACCGCCCGACCGTCACGCTTCTGGGCGAGATGTTCCCGGCCGATCCGGTGATGATCGGCCGCCTGCTCGACCCCCTTGGCCTTGCCGCCGGACCGGTCGTGCCCTGCCGCGAATGGCGCGAGCTCTACGCCGCGCTCGACTGCGGCGCGGTGGCGGCGATCCACCCGTTCTACTCCGCGGCGATGCGGACCTTCACCCGCGCCGGCCGTCCGATCGTCGGCTCCGCCCCGGTCGGCCACGACGGCACCGCGAACTGGCTCGCCGCGATCGGCGACGCCTTCGGCCTGTCGGCCGACAAGGTCGCCGCCGCGCAGAACGCCGCGCTCGATCCGATCAAGGGTGCCCTCGCCGCGATGCCGATCAACGGCACGATCACGCTCTCGGGCTACGAGGGCAGCGAACTGCATGTCGCGCGCCTGCTGATCGAGTCGGGCGCGAACGTGCCCTACGTCGGCACCGCCTGCGCCCGCACCGAACAATCCGCCTGGGACCGTGAGTGGCTCGAATCCCGCGGCACCAAGGTCAAGTTCCGCGCCAGCCTCGAGGACGACCTCGCGGCGATGGAGGGGGTCCGCCCGGACCTCGCCATCGGCACCACGCCGGTCGTGCAGAAGGGCAAGGAGCTCGGCATACCGTCGCTCTACTTCACCAATCTGATCTCCGCCCGCCCGCTGATGGGCGTCTCCGGCGCCGGCTCGCTGGCAGAGGTCGTCAACGCCGCCATCGCCAACAAGGGCCGCATGGACACCATGCGCGAGTTCTTCGAGGGCGTCGGACACGGTGACACCGCCGGCGTTTGGGAGGGCTCTCCGAACCTGCGCCCCGACTTCCGCGCTGCGCACCAGAAGAAGCTCGACAAGCAGAAGAAGGCCGCCCAGGCCGCGGAGATGATCTGATGAACTCACGTCATCCCCAAACTTGTCCACAGGTGGTTCCATGCTGATCCAGGACCACGATCGGGCCGGTGGCTATTGGGGCGCGGTCTACGCCTTCACCGCGATCAAGGGCCTGCAGGTCGTTATCGACGGTCCCGTCGGCTGCGAGAACCTGCCCGTCACCTCGGTCCTTCACTACACCGATGCGCTGCCGCCGCACGAGCTGCCGATCGTCGTTACCGGCCTGGGTGAAGAGGAACTCGGTCGCGACGGCACCGAAGGCGCGATGAAGCGGGCCTGGGGCACGCTCGACCCGGCGCTGCCAGCGGTGGTCGTCACGGGCTCCATCGCCGAGATGATCGGCGGCGGGGTGACGCCGCAGGGCACCAACATCCAGCGATTCCTGCCGCGCACCATCGACGAGGACCAATGGCAGGCGGCCGATCGGGCGATGACCTGGCTCTTCACCGAGTTCGGCATGACCAAGGGCCGGATGCCGCCGGAGAAGAAGCGCGAGGAGGGGGCCAAGCCCCGCATCAACATCCTCGGGCCGATGTACGGCGTCTTCAACGCGCCCAGCGACCTGCATGAGATCCGGAGGTTGGTCGAGGGGATCGGCGCCGAGGTCAACATGGTGCTGCCGCTCGGCGCCCACCTCGCCGAGATGCGCAACCTCGTGAACGCCGACGCCAACGTGGTGATGTACCGCGAGTTTGGCCGCGGCCTCGCCGAGTGCCTGGGCAAGCCTTACCTGCAAGCGCCGATCGGGCTCGACTCGACGACCAAGTTCCTGAGGAAGCTCGGAGACATGCTCGGCCTGGACCCCGAGCCCTTCATCGAGCGCGAGAAGCACTCGACCCTGAAGCCGCTGTGGGATCTCTGGCGCAGCGTCACGCAGGACTTCTTCGGCACCGCCGGCTTCGGCGTCGTCGCGACCGAGACCTACGCGCGCGGGATCCGGCATTTCCTCGAGGGCGATCTCGGCTTGCCCTGCGCCTTCGCCGTCGCCCGCACGGCCGGGAGCAAGACGAACAATGACGAGGTGCGCAGCCTGATCGCGACGAAGCATCCGCTGATCGTCATGGGCTCGATCAACGAGAAGATCTACCTTGCCGAGACGGCGCAGGGGCATGGCCCCAAGCCGGCCTTCATCCCCGCGAGTTTTCCCGGCGCCGCAATCCGTCGCGCCACCGGAACACCATTCATGGGGTACGCCGGCGCGACCTACCTCCTCCAGGAGGTGTGCAACGGCCTCTTCGACGCACTCTTCCACATCCTGCCCACGGGCGCGCAGCTCGACGCCGCAGACGCGACGCCGACGACGCTGCGCCGCGACTTTCCCTGGGACGAGGACGCGCAGGTCGAGCTCGACCGCATCGTCGCGCAGCACCCCGTCCTGACGCGCATCTCGGCCGCGAAGCAGCTGCGCGACGCCGCAGAACGCGCCGCGCTGGCCCAAGGGGCCGAGCGGGTCGTCCGGGAAACAGTTTCGGCCCTAGGGCCCATCGCATCCACCAAGGAGGCACCATGAGCGACCAGACGATAGAAGGCGGCTTTGCCGCGCCTCGCGCGCGCCATTCCGGCCGCGCCGAGTTCACCGTCTACTTCGCCATCATCTTCCTCGCCGCGCTGCCTCTGGCGACGCTGGCCTGGGCACTCAGCGTGCTCAAGCGAGGAAGCCTGAACGACAAGGGGCCGGTGGCCCGCGCCTGGAGCCAGGCGCGGATCATCACGCCGATGATCTTCGCGGCCTGAGCGCCGCGTTCCGAGATCCCGACCCTGAAGGGGAAGGGATGGCCCGACGCCCTTAGGGTGGAAGGCAACCCCGCCGCGGGGGACCCGCGGCGTCAGTCAACGATCCGGAGGATTCAATGGCTGATAGAACCGACCTGTCCTTCACAGGTCTCACCGACGAGCAGGCGCAAGAGTTGCACTCCGTCTACATGAGCGGCCTCTGGCTGTTCACCGCAGTCGCGGTGGTCGCTCATCTGGCGGTGTTCATCTGGCGTCCGTGGTTCTGAGGGGGGCGTAAGACATGAGCAAGTTCTACAAGATCTGGCTGGTCTTCGACCCGCGTCGCGTTTTCGTGGCGCAGGGCGTCTTCCTCTTCCTACTGGCGGCGATGATCCATCTCGTCCTGCTCTCCACAGAACGCTTCAACTGGTTCGAGACGTCGACGCTCAAGTACGGCGTACCGGGCGCAGAAGCCGTTCTCGTGGAAGATTGACGCAAACTCCGCGGGCGGCGTTCGCGCCGCCCGCGGAAACCCAATCAAGACGGGGTGACGCAACATGGCGCTTCTCAGCTTCGAACGGAAATACCGCGTGCCCGGCGGCACGCTCATCGGCGGCGACCTGTTCGATTTCTGGGTCGGGCCGTTCTTCGTCGGCTTCTTCGGGGTCACGACGATCTTCTTCGCCGGCCTCGGCACCGTCCTCATCTTCTACGGCACGGCCGTCGAGGGCGTTTGGAACCCGTGGCAGATCTCCATAGATCCGCCACCACTGGAATACGGGCTCGGGGCGGCGCCCCTCCTTGACGGGGGGTTGTGGCAGATCATCACGATCTGCGCGCACGGCGCCTTCATCTCGTGGGCGCTGCGAGAGGTCGAGATCGCGCGGAAACTCGGCATCGGGCTGCATGTGCCGGTCGCCTTCGGCTTCGCGATCCTCGCCTACACCACACTCGTGGTGATCCGGCCGGTGCTGATGGGCGCCTGGGGATACGGTTTCCCTTACGGCATCTGGACGCACCTCGACTGGGTGTCGAACACCGGCTACGCCTACGGCAACTTCCACTACAATCCCGCCCACATGCTGGCGGTGAGCCTGTTCTTCACCACGACGCTCGCGCTCGCGCTCCACGGCGGCCTGATCCTGTCGGCGGCGAACCCGAAGAAGGGCACGCCGATGAAGACGCCAGACTACGAGGACACGTTCTTCCGCGATTTCATCGGCTACTCGATCGGGCCTCTCGGCATCCATCGGCTCGGACTCCTGCTCGCGCTTAACGCCGGCTTCTGGAGTGCGGTCTGCATCGTGATCTCGGGAACCGTCTGGTTCGACGCCTGGATCGAGTGGTGGGACTGGTACTTGGAACTGCCCTGGTGGGCGAACCTGTGAGGGAGATGACGAATGCCTGAATACCAGAACATCTTCACCCAGGTTCAGGTGCACGGCGCGCCGGAACTGGGGATGGTCGAGGACGTCGACCTGCGGGACCGGGTGGGGAGGGGCGGCTTCAGCGCACTCCTCGGCTGGCTCGGGAACGCACAGCTCGGGCCGATCTACCTCGGCCCGTACGGGGTCGTCTCGCTCGCGACGGGGGCGATCTGGTTCTTCCTCGTCGGCGCCTCGTTCTGGGGACAAGTCGACTACAACCCGGCGGTGTTCGTCAGGGATCTGTTCTACCTGTCCCTCGATCCGCCACCGCCGGAGTACGGGCTTGGCTTCGCGCCGCTGAACGAAGGGGGGCTCTGGCTCATCGCCTCGTTCTTCCTGCTGATCTCGGTGCTGACCTGGTGGGTCAGGTCGTACGTGCTCGCCGATCAGCTCGGGATGGGCAAGCACGTGGCATGGGCCTTCGCCTCGGCGATCTGGCTGTTCCTCGTCCTCGGCCTCTTCCGGCCGATCCTGATGGGGAGCTGGTCGGAGGCGGTGCCTTACGGCATCTTCCCGCACCTCGACTGGACAAACCTCTTCTCGCTGACGTGGGGCAACCTCTTCTACAATCCGTTCCACGCGCTCTCGATCGTGTTCCTCTACGGTTCGACGCTGCTCTTCGCGATGCACGGGGCGACGATCCTCGCGGTCTCGCGCCTCGGCGGCGACCGCGAGCTCGAGCACATGGTCGACCGCGGCACCGCGGCCGAGCGTGCGGCGCTGTTCTGGCGCTGGACGATGGGGTTCAACGCGACGTTCGAGGGCATCCACCGCTGGGCATGGTGGTTCGCGGTCCTGACGACGCTGACCGGCGGGATCGGCATCCTGCTGACCGGCACGGTCGTCGACAACTGGTTCGTCTGGGCGCAAGACCACAACTACGCCCCGATCTACGACTAGGAGGGTGACACAGATGAACGAACGCCACTGGTATCTGAGGTCCGAACCGGCCCCGTCGCTGCACATGTGGGTCCTCGGCAAGATGACGACCGGAGCGATGTACGGCGCGGTCGCGTTCTTCGGGGTGATCGCCTTCATCCTGATCATCCGGATCGTCGCCGGCTTCCTGCCGCCCGAATCGCAGGAGGCGGTCGATCCGTCGGCCTCGCTGTTCGTGGCGCCCGAGCCGGACGCCGCCCGGACCGCCTGAGGGGGTGCGGCGGTGAACGCCGCCCTGCCCAGGCCTTCCGATCGGGCCGCTTGCCAGGCCCGGTGGACGGGGCTTGATCGTCCCGGTTCCCATCCTGCTGGCAACAGGTACCTTGCGCCGCGGCGGCCGAAAGGCCCCCGCGGCGCCTTTTCCATTCGGAGGGTCCCATGAGCCACCCAGACACGCCGCTTCTCGACCGCATCGCCGGACCTGCCGATCTCCGTGGTCTCTCGGACCGGGAGCTCGCGCGACTCGCGGCCGAACTGCGGGGAGAGACGATCGATGTCGTCTCCGAGACCGGAGGTCATCTTGGATCGTCGCTCGGCGTGGTCGAGCTGACGGTGGCTGTCCACGCCGTCTTTGACACGCCGCGCGACAAGCTGATCTGGGATGTCGGCCACCAGTGCTATCCGCACAAGATCCTGACGGGACGGCGGAACCGCATCCGCACGCTGCGCCAGGGCGACGGCCTCTCCGGCTTCACCAAGCGCAGCGAATCCCCGTTCGACCCTTTCGGTGCCGCACACTCCTCGACCTCGATCTCGGCCGGCCTCGGCTTCACCGTCGCCCGCGACATGGGGATGCCGACAGGCGACGCCATCGCTGTCATCGGCGACGGCGCCATTTCGGCTGGCATGGCCTACGAGGCGCTGAACAATGCCGGCTCGCAAGGCCGGCGCCTGTTCGTCATCCTCAACGACAACGAGATGTCGATCGCCCCACCCGTTGGCGCAATGTCGAAGTATCTCTCCGGCCTCTATGCCGGCGCCCCGTTCGCGGCGTGGGAGAAGCTCTCAGAGGGATTCGAGGCGGCGCTGCCTGGCCCGCTGCGGGACGGCGCCCGCCGCGCGCGACAGCTCGTTACAGGCTGGCCCGGCGGCGGCACGCTCTTCGAGGAGTTGGGCTTCAGCTACGTCGGCCCGATCGATGGCCACGACATGGACCAGCTGCTGCCGGTTCTACGCGCCGCGCGAAGTCGCGCGACCGGGCCAGTCCTGATCCATGCCTGCACAGTGAAGGGCAAGGGCTACGCTCCAGCGGAGAGCTCGGCCGACAAGTACCACGGCGTCGCGAAGTTCGATGTCGCGTCCGGGACCCAGAAGAAGTCTGCGAGCGCCGCACCGTCCTATACGAAGGTCTTCGGCAACGCCCTGACGGACGAGGCCCGACGCGACCCGCGAATTGTCGCGATTACCGCTGCCATGCCGTCCGGCACCGGCGTCGACATCATGGCCAAGGCGTTTCCATCGCGGGTCTTCGACGTAGGCATCGCCGAGCAGCACGGCGTCACCTTCGCCGCCGGCATGGCGGCAGGCGGGCTGAGGCCCTTCGCCGCGATCTACTCGACCTTCCTGCAGCGCGGCTACGATCAGGTGGTCCATGACGTCGCGCTGCAGAAGCTTCCGGTCCGCTTCGCCATCGACCGGGCGGGCCTCGTCGGCGCCGACGGCGCCACCCATGCCGGGGCCTATGACATCGCGTACCTGTCAAACCTGCCGGGCTTCACGGTCATGGCTGCTGCCGACGAGGCTGAGCTCGTTCACATGGTGGCGACAGCGGCCGCCTACGACGAGGGACCCATCGCCTTCCGTTACCCGCGCGGCAACGGGACCGGGATACAGCTGCCCGAACGCGGGGTGCCGCTCGAGATCGGTCGGGGGCGGATCGTGGCCGAGGGGCATCACGTCGCGCTCCTCGCCTATGGGACGGCGCTTGCGGACTGCCTCGAAGCCAGGACCGAACTCGCGGCGCGCGGAATAACAGCGACCGTTGCGGACGCGCGTTTCGCCAAGCCGCTGGACTCGGCCCTCGTGGGCCAGCTCGCACGGCACCATGGCGCCATCATCACGGTCGAGCATGGTGCGCCGGGGGGCTTCGGCGCTCACGTCCTGCATCATCTGGCGGAGACGGGCGCCCTCGACGCCGGGTTGAAGATCCGCACTATGACGCTGCCGGACCGCGTGATCGATCAGGCAAGCCCGGCCGCGATGTACGCCGCCGCAGGCCTCACATCTGGCGACATCGCGGCGAAGGCCATGTCCGCCCTTGGGCTGGGTGTTCCCGCGCTCATCCGCAGCGCTTGAAACTCTGCGGCCGCCCGCCCGCGGTAGCAAACATGGAAATTCGTGGCGGGGTGGCTCAGGCCGCCTTGCCGAAGATCGCGCCGGAATGCTGCTCGAGGTAGATGCGCAGCCACGGCGTGTATCGGCCGGGAGCCGCTGACAGGTCATCCACGAGATCCGGAAGTGCCATCCATCGCACCTCGTCGACCTCGGCCGGGTTCGGTGCAGGGGCCAGATCCGGACCCGCTTCCATGACGAAGAGGTCCACGACCTCATGCTCGATCATGTCGCCACCGACGTCGGCGCGGTACTCGACCTGTCCCCGCGGCCTCGGATCTGCCCGCAGGATGCCCAGTTCCTCGCGCAGGCGGCGAGTGGCACAGTTGCGTGGGGCCTCGCCCCAATGCGGATGCGTGCAGCACGTGTTCGTCCAAAGCCCCGGAGTGTGATACTTCGCCGCCGCGCGTTTCTGCAGAAGCACCTCGGGCCCGCGCATGACGAAGACGCTGACGGCCTTGTGCCGAAGGCCCGCGCGATGCACCCGCATCTTGTCGACAGCCACCAGATGGCCGTCGATCCAGGTCGGGATCACGTCCACGAGGGCGAGACAAGTCCGGTGAGGTGCATCACGTTCTTCACCCCGATCTTGAGGTGGGCGAGGGGACGCTTCCGGACGAGCTTCTTGTTCATGTAGGCCTCGAATGTCAGGCGCTGCACGTCGACATCGTGGCACAGGCTCACGAACCGCTCGCGCCGCTCGTCGGAGCGATAATAGGCGTCCTGCATGGCGCGCAAGGCCCGGAAGACGGTCTTGTGCTCGCGCATGAAAAGCCGTCGCGCCAGCTTGAGGTCGGACGCACGGCCCGAGGCGAGGGAGGCGAGGCAAGCCGTCGCCGCAGCGCGGCCGCCGGCCATGGCGTAGTAGATTCCCTCGCCGGAGGATGGCGCCACGACGCCAGCGGCGTCGCCGGCGAGCACGACGTCACGGCCATTGTCCCAGCGCTTCAACGGCTCCAGCGGGATCGGGGCGCCCTCGCGCCGGATCGTCTCGCACTCGGCAAGGCCGGAGGAGGTTCGCAGTGCCGCGGTCGCGCCCTTGAGGTCGACACCATGGAGGCCGGAGCCCATGCCAACGCTGGCCTGGCTTCCGTGCGGAAAAACCCAGCCGTAGAAATCCGGAGATACCCGCCCGTCATAGATCACGTCGCAACGCAGGGGATCATAGGCGCCGACAGCTTCTGGCGCGGCGATCACCTCGTGGTAGGCGATGACGTAAGGAATCCGGTCTCCCCCGGGGACCTCCGCCCGCGCCACCGACGACCGCGCGCCGTCGGCGCCGACGACGAGCCGGCAGCGCGTCCGCTGACTCTCGCCTGCCTTGTCGCGCCAGATGACGGTAACGCCATCGTCGTCATGTTCAATGCGCTGGAACGTGCCGGTGAGACGCTCGGCGCCGGCCGCCGCCGCACGCGCCCGAGGAACTCGTCGAAGGGGCCGCGGTCGACCATGCCGACAAAGCCGCCCTCGATCGGGATGTCGACCTGTCGGCCCGTGGGAGAGATCATGCGGGCGGTCGTGATCCGCGCCACGATCTGGCTGTCGGGAACATCGAAGTCCGCGATGAGCCGTGGCGGGATGGCGCCACCGCAGGGCTTGATGCGGCCGGCCCTGTCGAGAAGCGCGACGCGCTTGCCGCCGCGTGCGAGATCCTCGGCCGCGGTCGCTCCGGACGGGCCTCCGCCCATCACAATAACGTCGAACATCATCGCCATCCTATCGCGCACCTGATAGTCTTGATCCTTGCGGCGGTCCGGCCCCCGCGCTCCGCACGACGGCGCGCGAGGGCTCGATGCCCCCAATCGGCGTCTCGCTCCACTGGCCGCGAGGCCACCGCCTATTCCGCCGCAACCAGGCGGGGAGGGCGTGCGACCACGCGCGCCGCCATCGCTGCCGCCAGTACGAACAGCACGGCTTCTGCGGCAAACACGGTGCCGAACGCCACGCCGTCGTCGAAGACCTGCCGCATCGCATCGACCGCCGCGGCGCCGAGCAGACCGCCGAACCCCGCCGCGATTGCCTGCGCAGCACCCCAGAGGCCCATGCGCGTGCCCTCGCGGGCCTCGCGACCCTGACCGGCCAAGGCCATCATCGAGCCGATTGCGGCGACGGCGAACATCCCGTTGCAGAACCCCAGCGCGATCGTGGCGGGCACGACCGGCAGCGCCGATGGCGAGTGCCAGGAGCGCGGCGGCAGAACCGAGGCAGCCGGCGACGACCCAGCCGCGCAAGGAGCCGATGCCGAGGCCGGTGGCCGCGACGCCGACCGTCAGCATCCCGAGAAACACGCCGCCGTTCTGCGCGCCTGACAATTGCGTCGACATGCCGGGCGTGAAGCCCCAGACAAGGCCCGCGAACGGCTCGAGGATCAATTCCTGCATGAAGTAGGCGGTCATCGACAGGAACACGAAGATCGTGAACTGCCGCGCCTGGCCTTCGGCCCAGATCTCGGCGAGGCCCTCGAAGAACGGCATCGGCTCGGGTGTCGGTCGCACGGCCACGCGCGCCTCGATGCCCCACACGGCCAGTATCGTGAGCGCGACCGCGCCACCGCCGATCACAGAGACGACCTGCAGAAGCCGCTCAGGCGAATATGGGTCGAGAAATGCTCCGGCAAAGCCGGCGGTGAGTGCGATCCCGGCGATCATCATCAGCCAGGTGATCGTCGCGGCTGCGGCGCGCCGACGGGGCTCGGTCGCGGTTGCGAGCAGCGCCAGAAGGGACGTCCCCGATGCGCCGACGCCGAGGCCGATCAGCGCATACGACAGGATCGAGATCACGAGCCCGAAGGCAAAGGACGCCTCAAGCACGACGACGCCGATCGCAGCGCCGATTCCACCCGTCGCCAGCGTCGCCATGCCCGCGATGATCCAGATCGTGCGGCGTCCGCCCTGATCGGAGACGAATCCCCAGCTCGGCCGTGTGATCTGGATCCCGTAGTGAAGTGCGACGAGGAGACCTGGCAACACGGCCGGCAGCGCGAGTTCCACCACCATCAGCCGGTTCAGGGTCGAGGTCGTCAGCACGACGATCGCACCAAGCGCCATCTGCACGAGGCCAAGGCGTGCGATCTGCGTCCAGGAGAGGCTCGACTTGCGGATCACGTCGCCGCTCCCGAGGGGAGGCGGGCGCGCGGGGCATCGAGGTCCTTGCGACCGCGCGCGACCGTAATCGCGCCTTTGGCCGTCACATCACGCCCCTGACGGCGAGGGCGGTGACCATCATTCCGGCGACGAAGAGCCCAACGCCGAGACCGTTGTACCAAGTCGCACGTCCGACCGGATCGCGCAGGAAGATGCGCATGGCCCAGAACTGCCCGACCAGCAGCAGCAGCAGCAGTGCCGCGTGCCAGGGCCGCCCGAAGACCGGGAGCAGCGCCACGAGGATTGCCTGCGGCAACGCCATGGCGATGATCGCGATGCGTGCGGCGACGTCCGGACCGAGGACCGCTGGAAGAGACCTCACGCCGGTGGCGCGGTCGCCCTCGATCGCCTTGAAGTCGTTCAGCACCATGATGCCGAAGGCCCCTGTCGCGTAGAGCGCGGCGCCGACGATGACGGGAAATGGCGGCGCGCCCGCAACGATCGCCGCTCCTGTGAACCAAGGCAGTCCCTCGTAGCAGAGAGCGACGAGGCCCGGGCCCCACCACCCAGACCGCTTCAGCCGAAGCGGCGGGGCGGAATAGGCCCATGCCGCAGCTACCGCGGCCGCGGTCGCGATCCAGCCCCAGGTCGGAAGGTACGATCCGAGCCAGAGTGCCAGCGCCGTCATTGCGATCGCGATGGCAAGAGCCAGCCGAGGTGCGACACGCCCCGAAGGAATCGGGCGGCCGGGCTCGTTGATCGCATCGACGTGGCGGTCGCACCAGTCGTTGACGACTTGACTCATTCCGCAGACGACCGGACCAGCCAGCACCGCCCCCAGGACCACCAAACCCCAGTTTGGCGGGGCGCCTGCAGCCACGACGCCGCAGGAGAACGCCCAGATCGGCGGGAACCATGTGTAGGGCTTCAGCAATGTCAGCAGTGCCGCCGGATCGACAGCGCGCGCAACGTGTAAGTCTGACGAGACACTCATGTCAGAACTAGACACCAACGCGCCGAGTCGCGCAACAGTGTCAATCTGATCTGACGCTTATTCCACTTCGCGGCTGAGAAGGCCGAACTTGCGCAGCTTGACGTAAAGCGACTGCCGGCTGAGCCCCAGCATCTCTGACGCCGCAACCCGGTTGTTGCCGGTCAGCTCTAGCGCCGTCTCGATGCACATCTTCTCGATCACGTCGGTCGCCTCGCTGACGATCTCCTTGAGGGTCGAGGAGCCGACGAGGTCGCGTACGCCACGCCCTTCCTCGGTGCGCGCGGCGGGACCGTAGGTTCGGGTCGCCTCGGCGCGACCGGTATCGCGCAGCACGAAGGCTGCCGCGGGCGCGCCACGATCGTCGAGCCAGGTCGCGGAGATCTCCACCGGTGTTTCCGCGCCGAAAAGCGACTGGGCTCTCGCGGCGTAGAACCTCATTCGGCCCGCCCGCTGGGCATTTTCCAGCAGCACGCGCAGGTCGACGGCGCCGCGGCCGAGGAACTCGGAGAGGGAATGCCCTTTGACGGATTCCATATCTGGCGCGTCGACGAGGTTGAGAAATGCCTCGTTGGCCGTCGCTATCGCGCCGGTCCTGTCGGTGAATGCGATCGCTTCCGCGCCGTTCTGGTAAAGCGTCGCGAGCGGCCGGGCGAGGCCCTCGACAGGATCTCCCGAATTCCGTTCGACGCCGAGACGCAGGAGGACGTTGCGCTCTCCGGCGGAGCGGAAGGCGGTGGGCGAAACCGTCAGGGTGCGGCCAGAGCGGCGCGCCACGACCACCACGCTGCCACCAGACGCAGCGGCGCGCTCGAGAAGCGATTCGACATCCTGCCGACCCTCCCACTCGAGCTCCTGGACGATCGCGGAACCCGCAAGTTCCGCAGGCGTCCCGCCGACGAGCGTGGCCGCGGCGCGGTTCAGCTCTCCAATCCTGCCGGTCGCGAGCGCAACGAAGACGAACGGTTCCGGCGAGGCCTCCATCAGGACCCGGAACCGCGTGTCGTAGTCGCGCTGCAGTTCATAGTCCCGCTCAAGCGCCAGTTGCGCGCGCACGAGTTGCTGCTGCATCTCGGCGACCGGGCGAAGGTCGCGGCCCAGCATGAGGATCGCGCCGTCCTCGCCCATCCGGTGCATCGTGTAGCGCACCGGAAACTCCCAGTCGGTGCCGTCGGCGTGGTTGAGTTCGATCGGCCGGGCACCGCTTTCTCCACCCGCCACGAAGGCTTCCAGCCTCGCCTCGATCTTGGGAATGCTATCGGGCTTGAGCAGGTCGCGGATGTCGCGCCCTTCCCAGTGCGTGATCATGCCGAAAGACCGGTGATCGGGGTTCGGCAGAACGCTCAGGATCCGCCCGATGTCCGTGATGACGATGGAGATGTCGGCGGCCGCCGAGATGATGCCGGCCAGGACGTCCGGCCCAATCAGGGGCAAGGCCCCTTCGGACCAGTCGAGGCCGGTGCGGGAGGTCATCACGCACGCTCCCTTCGGGCTGGCTGAGCACGTGCCGGCGCCAGGCCGCATAGGGTAAGCGCCTGGGCAGCGTCGCAAACCGCGTGGTCGGCGCGCGTCTCGGCAAGGATGTCGATCTCGAGGTCCAACAAAGGACCGCCAACGGTGATCGGCATGTCGCGATTCGCGACGCGACGCGACGCGACCACGAGGCTCGCCACCTCGTCGACGCAGTCGACATGGGAGGCGGAAATCATGACGGCATCAGGCTGGTCGCGTTGCAGAGCCCGCGCGACCTCGCAAGAAGATTCACCTGCATGCATGGAAACGGCAATGCCCAACCTCCGCAACTGTCCACTCAAGATGACAGCGCCTAAGGTATGGTCTTCGTTCCGTGGTACAATGACACAAACGCGAGAATGTGCGCCGCGGCAACGATCCGGCGTCGAAGCCAGATCGCGCGCGATGGCCTGCAGCCGCGCCGTGCCGATCGTCACTTCGACGAAGCTGAGGCGGTCGGCGAGCCACGCAGCCCCGAGACGCCGGGCGACCTCAGGGATATAGATGTCGGTGACGATCTCGGACGGGACGCCCAGGCGCAGAATTTCCCGCACAAGCTGGGCGAGATGCTCGCCGTCCGGCTCGACGGCAGAATCGAACAGTTCGCGCAGATGCGTCGCGCGGTGCGTGCCGCCGCTCATCGTGCGCCTCTCTGCCATGACATTGAGAGCACGAGTGGCGAGCGCATCGACGTTGCGCCCCCTCGCCGAGAGGCCGCTTCCGAAATTGCTCGAATTTTCCGACATGTCGCTGCTCCCCAGGCGGCTTTCGCAGGAAGCGCAGTCGGTTGGTGCGCGCGCGAAAACGAGTCGAAGCATCGTTGAGGGCCAAAACAATGTCAAAGAAAACGACACACGATGTCCATCTCAACTGACAACTTCGGCAGTGTAAGTTTCAATTGACACTTTCCGGTCGCCGACGCTAGCCTTCTCGACAGGACCAGCCGGGAAGCGAAGCGATGCCTCAGACCACCCGACCCGGAGCCGGCGGGACAGCCCTCTACACGCCAGAAGAGAGAATGCGCCGCGATTCAAGCGTATGGACCACGGTGCAAGGCGTGCTTGCGCCCCTGCAGTTCGTCGCTTTCCTGGTCTCCCTCGCCCTGGTGCTCCGCTATCTCGCGACTGGCGCGGGATACGAAGCGGCAAGTTGGTCGATTCTGGTCAAGACGGCGCTCCTCCTGACGATCATGGTCACCGGTTCGATCTGGGAGAGGGCGGTTTTCGGCCGATGGCTCTTCGCGCCCGCCTTCTTCTGGGAAGATGTCGTCTCCTTCGGCGTAATCGCCTTGCATCTGGCCTATGTCTGGGCGCTCTGGGCGGGCCTGGCGGCGCACGTGCAGATGTCGATCGCGCTCGCCGCGTACGCCTCCTACGTCGTCAACGCCGCGCAATTCCTGCTGAAGCTGCGCGCCGCCCGACTCGAAGCGGTGCCGGCATGACCGAGCGTCCGGAATTCGGGTGCCGCGACGCGCCAGTCCTGCGGGAGCGGGGGCAGCACGAGGTCTTTTGCGGCCTCACCGGCATCGTCTGGCTGCATCGCAAGATGCCAGACGCGTTCTTCCTCGTCGTCGGATCGCGGACGTGCGCGCACCTTCTCCAGGCCGCGGCAGGTGTCATGATCTTTGCCGAGCCGCGCTTCGCGACGGCGATCCTCGAGGAAAAGGATCTTGCGGGGATGGCCGACGCCAACGACGAGCTCGACGCAGTGGTCGACCGCCTGCTCGCGCGGCGACCGGACATCCGTCGCCTGTTCCTCGTCGGGTCCTGCCCGTCCGAGGTGATCAAGCTGGACCTCTCCCGCGCAGCGGAACGGCTGACGCGGGAGCACGCCCCGGTGAGGGTGCTGAGCTATTCGGGCTCTGGCATCGAGACGACCTTCACGCAGGGTGAGGATGCGTGCCTCGCCGCCATGGTTCCAGACCTGCCCGACAGCGACGCGCGCGAGCTCCTCGTCGCCGGCGCGCTGCCGGACGTGGTCGAGGACCAGATGCTGTCGCTCCTCTCCGAGCTCGGCGTTCCCACTCGCGTGCTGCCGGCGAGGCGCGCCGAAGAGGCTCCGTCGGTCGGCGCCAAGACGGTGTTCGCGCTGACGCAGCCGTTTCTGGGCGACACGAGTGCCGCGCTGGAGAAGCGGGGTGCAACCCGAATCGTCGCGCCGTTTCCCTTCGGCGAGGAAGGGACGACGGCGTGGCTCCGCGCGGTCGCAGACACCTTCGATGTCCCGGCGGAGCGGTTCGAGGCGGTCACCGCCGCCCCACGCGACCGGGCTCGCCGGTCCGTCGCGGCGCGGGCCAAGGCGCTCGAAGGCGGGCGCATCAGCTTCCTGCCCGACAGTCAGCTCGAGATTCCGCTCGCGCGATTCCTCGCCCGCGAATGCGGCATGATCCCGGTCGAGGTCGGCACGCCGTTCCTTCACCGGCAGCTGATGGAGGCGGACCTGTCGCTGCTGCCCTCAGGCACCCGTCTTGCGGAGGGGCAGGATGTCGAGCGGCAGCTCGACAGGCTCCGGGCGGACGCGCCGGACCTCGCGGTCTGCGGCCTCGGCCTCGCAAATCCGCTCGAGGCCGAGGGCATCGCGACCAAGTGGGCGATCGAACTCGTCTTCACGCCGGTGCACTTCTACGAGCAGGCTGGCGATCTCGCCGAGCTTTTCGCGCGGCCACTGAGGCGTCGGACCCTGATGCGGGGTTCGCCCGCCGGGGGCATCGAGCCCCCGACGGGCGAACGCGACCGTCATCGCGCCGGAGCGGCCACATGATGGCGACGCTTCCTCTCTTCCGGATGGTCTCGCGGACCTCGCCGCCCTCCGCTGTTCGCCGCGGCCTGCCTCTGCGAGGCCGGTCATGAAGCTGACGGTCTGGACCTACGAGGGCCCACCGCACGTCGGTGCGATGCGCGTCGCCACGGCGATGGAGGGGCTGCACTACGTCCTGCATGCGCCACAGGGCGACACCTATGCCGACCTCCTATTCACGATGATCGAGCGGCGGCAGAAGCGTCCCCCTGTGACCTACACGACCTTTCAGGCCCGGGACCTGGGTTCGGACACCGCGACCCTCTTCAAGGAAAGCTGCCGCGCGGCCTACGAACGGTTCCGGCCGGAGGCGATGATCGTCGGCGCCTCATGCACCGCCGAGCTCATCCAGGACGATCCCGGCGGCCTTGCCGAGGCGCTCGGTCTGCCGATCCCCGTGATCGCGCTCGAACTCCCATCCTACCAGCGCCGCGAGAACTTCGGCGCCGACGAGACATTCTTCCAGCTCGTCCGCCGCCTCGCGGCGGAGCCCACGGTTCGCACGCCGCAACCATCCGCGAATATTCTGGGACCGACCGCCCTTGGGTTCCGTCACCGCGACGACGTGGCCGAGATCACGGCGCTTCTCGCGGAGATGGGCGTCGCAGTGAACGTCACGGCGCCCCTCGGCGCGCGGCCGTCGGATCTCGCTCGTCTGCCCGCAGCCTGGTTCAACGTCGTCCTCTATCCCGAGACGGCCGACAGCGCCGCGCGCTGGCTTGAGCGAACGCACGGTCAGAAGGCCACGCGGACCGTCCCCATCGGCACCAATGCGACGCGCGCATTCCTCGACGAGGTGCGCTCTCTATCCGGCGTCGATGGACGGGCCGATGAGAACCGGCTGCGTCAGCCCTGGTGGTCCGCCTCTGTCGACTCGACCTACCTCACGGGCAAGCGAGTCTTCGTCTTCGGCGATGGCACGCACGCCATGGCGGCGGCGCGGGTCGCGCGTGACGAGATGGGCTTCGAGGTGGTCGGCCTCGGCTGCTACAACCGCGAACTCGCACGTCCCGTTCGTGCGCTGGCGAAGGAGCTGGGCCTAGAGCCTCTGGTGACCGACGACCACCTCGAAGTCGAGGCGGCGATCGAGGCGGCGGCGCCCGAGCTGATCCTCGGGACCCAGATGGAGCGCCATACCGGCAAGCGCCTCGGCATCCCCTGCGCGGTGATCTCGGCGCCGGTTCACGTCCAGGACTTCCCGGCCCGCTTCTCGCCGGTCATGGGGTTCGAAGGTGCGAACGTCCTCTTCGACACATGGGTGCACCCGCTCGTCATGGGGCTCGAGGAGCACCTCCTGACGATGTTCCGCGACGATCCCGAGTTCCACGACGAGGCGGGCCCGTCGCATCACGCGCGACATGGACCGGCCGAGATGGCCGCTGGCCGCGAGCCGACTGCCACCGCCGCGATGCCCGTTAGTGGCGGACCAGCGGCGCCAGCCGCGCCGGCCGAAGGGGCCTCGATGGCCGCGCCGGCCGGCTCCCCCGCAAACGATCCGCACGCACCTGCCTGGCTTCCGGCCGCCGAGGCCGAGCTTCGCAAGGTCCCGTTCTTCGTTCGCGGCAAGGCGCGCCGCAACACCGAGGCGTTCGCAGCCGCGCAGGGTTTGGCGGAGATCGATATCGACACGCTGTACGAGGCTAAGGCCCACTATGCGCGCTGAAGTTCCCTATCGCGTCGCCATCGTGACGCTCGACGCCCACGCCGCGGGCCCCGCGCAGCGCGCAACACAACGTCTGTCGCGCGATTTTCCCGGCCTCGCGCTCGAGGTCCACGCCGCCGCCGGATGGGCCGAGGACCCCGCTGCGGCCGAGCGGGCGGTAGAGGCCATCGCAAGGGCGGATATCGTGATCGCAAACCTGCTCTTCCTCGAGGAGCACGTGGCGAAGATCCTGCCGGCCCTGCGTGCCGCGCGGGACCACGCCGACGCGGTCATCGGCATCATCTCCGATCCGGCGATCGTCGGCACGACGCGGATGGGCGACCTCGACATGAGCCAGCCCGCAAGCGGCGTCGCGAAGCTCCTCAAGCGCCTGCGAGGCAACGCCAAGGCTTCGGGGGCGTCCGGTGCGAAGCAAATGACCATGCTGCGCCGCCTGCCGAAGATCCTGCGGTTCATCCCCGGCAAGGCACAGGATCTCCGGGCTTGGTTCCTGACCATGCAGTACTGGCTCGGCGGTTCTGACGACAACGTCGAGCAGATGGTGCGTTTCCTCGTCGGCCGCTACGCGACGCGCTGGCAGGGCGCTCGGGCCGCGGCGCCGGTCGAGTACCCCGAGACCGGCCTCTGGCATCCCGCGACCGGCATCGTCACGGACGCCAGGAAGCTGCCGCGCGAGGGCAAGCAGAGCGTCGGCTTGCTGATGATGCGGTCCTACGTCCTTGCGGGCGATACCGCCCACTATGCCGCCGTGATCGAAGCGATGGAGGCGCGCGGGCTTTCCGTCGTTCCCGCCTTCGCCGGCGGTCTCGACATGCGCCCCGCGATCGACGCCTACATGGGGCGGATCGACGCGCTCGTCTCGCTTACCGGCTTCAGCCTCGTCGGCGGCCCCGCCTACAACGACAGCGGGGCCGCTGCGGAGACGCTGAGCCGCCTCGACGTTCCCTACCTCTCGGCCCACCCGCTCGAGTTCCAGACGCTGGGCCAGTGGGCAGCCTCGCCGCAGGGTCTCGGCCCGGTCGAGACGACCATGCTTGTCGCCCTTCCGGAAATCGACGGTGCGACGAACCCGACGGTCTTCGCAGGGCGCCATGGGGTCGAAGGTTGCGCGGGATGCGCCCGGCGCTGCACCGGCGGCGACAGCCGCGCCATGGCCGCTTGCCCGGAACGCATCGAGGCGCTCGCCGCACGCACTGCCCGCCTCGCAGCGCTGCGCCAGTCGAAGTCCGCCGACCGCAAGCTCGGCATCGTGCTCTTCGGCTTTCCGCCGAACGCGGGCGCTGCCGGCACCGCCGCCTATCTCGCGGTGTTCGAGTCGCTGCACAACACGCTGCACGCGCTGAAGCGCGAGGGTTACGACCTCGACCCGCCCGAGACGGTCGATGACCTGCGGCAGGCGGTGCTTCACGGCAATGCCGGTCAGTTCGGCCAGGATGCCAACGTCGCCGCCCACGTGCCCGCCGACCGGCTCGTGGCCGAGACGCCGTGGCTCGCCGAGATCGAGCGGCAGTGGGGTCCGGCTCCGGGCCGCCACCAGACCGACGGCCGTGGCGTCTTCGTGCTCGGGCAACGCTTCGGCAACGTCTTCGTCGGCGTCCAGCCCGCTTTCGGCTACGAGGGCGACCCGATGCGCCTGCTCTTCGAGCGCGGCTTCACGCCAACCCACGCCTTCGCCGCCTTCTATCGCTGGCTTGCGCAGGACTTCGGCGCCGGCGCGCTCCTGCACTTCGGGATGCATGGCGCGCTGGAGTTCATGCCGGGCAAGCAGACCGGCCCATCGGCCGCCTGCTGGCCCGACCGGCTGATCGGCGACCTGCCGAACCTCTACCTCTACGCCGCGAACAACCCCTCGGAGGCGACGCTGGCAAAGCGCCGCTCCAACGCGATCACTGTCAGCCACCTGACGCCACCCCTGGCGCAGGCGGGGCTCTACAAGGGGCTGCGCGAGCTCAAGGACTCGCTCGCCCGCTGGCGGGAAGGCGACCGCCGCGACGACCTTGCGACGCTGATCGCCGAGCAGGCGGCGGCGGTGGATCTCGAGGGAGACCCCGATCGGCTATGGCTGACGCTGCTCGAGACCGAGCAGGCGCTGATCACCGACGGGCTGCATGTCGTCGGCCGTCCGCTCACGTCCGAGCAGCGCGCGAACCTTCTCGACGCGATCGACATCGCACCGGGCGCCCGTGCGGACCTCGACGCGGCGCTTGCCGAGAACGACGAACTCGCTCCGCTCCTGCGCGCCCTAGGCGGCCATTTCGTGCCGCCGGTGCCTGGCGGCGACCTCGTTCGCAGTCCGGAGATCCTGCCGACGGGCCGCAACATCCACGCCTTCGATCCGTTCCGGATGCCCACCGCCTTCGCGATGGCCGACGGCGCACGGCAGGCGCAACTGCTGCTCGACACACACAAGTCGCTGCCGCGTACCGTCGCGCTGGTGCTCTGGGGCTCGGACAACATCAAGTCGGACGGTGGCCCGATCGCGCAGGCGCTGGCGCTGATCGGCGCGAAGCCCCGCTTCGACAGCTACGGTCGCCTCGCTGGCGCGGACCTCGTGCCGCTCGAAGAACTCGGGCGTCCGCGGATCGACGTGGTGATGACGCTCTCGGGCATCTTCCGGGACCTGCTGCCGTTGCAGACGCGGCTGCTGGCCGAGGCCGCGTGGAGGGCCGCGACCGCCGAGGAGCCGCTGGAGCGCAACTTCGTCCGGGCGCATGCCATAGCCTATGCCGAGCGTACGGGCTGCACGATGGAGGCCGCGGCGCTCCGCGTCTTCTCCAACGCCGAGGGCTGCTACGGCTCGAACGTCAACCAGCTTGTCGACGCCTCCGCCTTCGGGGACGAGGACGAGCTCGCCGACGCCTACCAGGCGCGCAAGTCCTTCGCTTATGGCCGCGACGGCAAGGCGGCGTCGCAGCCGGACCTGCTGCAGTCGACGCTCGAAGGCGTCGACCTCGCATACCAGAACCTCGAGTCGGTCGAGCTCGGCGTCACCACGGTCGACCACTACTTCGATACCTTGGGCGGCATCGCCCGCGCCGTTCGGCGCGCCAAGGGCACGGACGCAGCCATCTACATCGGCGACCAGACGCGCGGGCAGGGCAAGGTCCGCACCCTGCGCGAGCAGGTCGCGCTCGAGACCCGATCACGCAGCCTCAATCCAAAGTTCTACGAGCCGCTCCTGACCCACGGCCACGAGGGGGTCCGCGCCATCGAGGCGCACGTGACCAATACTCTCGGCTGGTCGGCCACGACCGGACAGGTGGAGCCTTGGGTCTACCAGCGCCTCTCGGAGACGTTCGTCCTCGACGAGGCGATGCGGAAGCGCCTCGCCGGCCTCAATCCGCAGGCCTCGGTGCGGATGGCGAACCGGCTGATCGAGGCCTCGGACCGCAGCTACTGGACGCCCGACGCCGCGACGCTCGCAGCCCTGCAAGGGGCGGCGGACGAGCTTGAGGACCGCATGGAAGGGATCGCCGCGGAATGACGCACGTCCCTGCACTCGAACCCGGAAAGGAGGCCACATGAGCCCCCTCGACAACGCCCCGAGACTACGCGCCGCCGCGGGACACGCCCGCGGCCAGGACGGCGAGGGGTCGGTGCAGGTCCAGATGGACCCGTCGCTCAAGATCGATACGGCCAAGGTGTTCTCGGTCTACGGCAAAGGCGGGATCGGCAAGTCGACCACGTCGTCGAACCTGTCCGCCGCGTTCGCACAGATGGGCAAGCGGGTGCTGCAGATCGGCTGCGACCCCAAGCACAATTCGACCTTCACGCTGACCGGCAGCCTTGTCCCGACCGTGATCGACATCCTCAAGGAGGTCGACTTCCACGCGGAGGAACTGCGCCCCGAGGACTTCATGTTCGAGGGCTGGGGCGGCGTGATGTGCGTCGAGGCGGGCGGCCCCCCGGCTGGCACCGGCTGCGGCGGCTACGTCGTGGGGCAGACGGTGAAGCTCTTGAAGCAGCATCACATGCTCGACGACACCGACGTGGTGATCTTCGACGTCCTCGGCGACGTGGTCTGCGGTGGCTTCGCGGCGCCGCTGCAGCACGCCGACCGGGCGGTGATCGTCACGGCCAACGATTTCAACTCGATCTACGCGATGAATCGGATCATCGCCGCCGTCGGCGCCAAGGCGAAGAATTACGGGGTGCGGCTGGCGGGCTGCATCGCCAACCGGTCCAAGGACACCGACGAGGTCGACCGCTACTGCCGCACCGTGGGGTTCAACCGGATCGCCCACATGCCGGACATCGACGCGATCCGCCGCTCTCGCCTCAAGAAGAAGACCCTCTTCGAGATGCCGGACGAGGACGACATCGTCGCTGCCCGCGCCGAGTACGTCCGCCTCGCCGAGACGCTCTGGAACGGCACGGAGCCGCTGGCGCCCGAGTCACTTCCCGATCGCGAAATTTTTGAGCTCTTGGGGTTCGACTGATGCTCGAAAACGTCATCTCTGCATTCGTCTTTCCGCGTCGTGTCCGGGGTGCCGCGGCGGTTGCTGGTGGGCCGGTCTGATGCGCGGCGTCCGCGATTTCCCCCGCCTTCCGCTCGACCGTGGCTCGGGGCCGGCGGCTCCAAGTCAGTCTGAAAGCCGAAGCTACGTCACGACGCGGCGGGCGCTGACCAACTACTTCGACGATCAGGCGGCCGAGACCTGGGAGCGGCTGACGTCCGACGCACCGGTGTCGCGCATCCGCGAGACCGTCCGTGCGGGGCGCGACTCGATGCGGGCGCTGCTTCTTGCCGCGCTGCCGGACGACCTTTGGGGAGCACGCGTTCTCGATGCCGGCTGCGGCGCAGGCCAGATGTCGGTCGAACTGGCGCGGCGAGGAGCGGACGTCGTCGCAGTCGACGTGGCGCCGAGCCTCCTCGAGGTCGCGCGGCGGCGCACCCCGGATGGCCTCGCCGGGCGGATCATGTATCTCGCGGACGACATGACGGACCCGGCGCTCGGCAGCTTCGACGCCGTCGTTGCGATGGACAGCCTTATCCACTACGGCGCCGAGGATATCGCAAGCGCCCTCGACCGGCTCGCTCGACGCGCGCCGCAGATCGTCTTCACGATCGCGCCGGCCACGCCGATGCTGACGGTGATGTGGTGGGCCGGTCGTGCCTTCCCCCGCTCCGACCGTGCGCCGTCGATCCGGCCCGTGACGCCGGCCCGCATTGCCGCCGCGTTGGATCGCTCGCTCTTCGAGCTCGGCCGTGTCCGACGCGGGTTCTACATCTCCCAAGCGCTGGAGCTGCGGCTGTGATCGCGCGGCTGCCGACGCACCTCCTGCCGTTCGCGGATGCGGGGTCCGTGGGCCTGCCGATGGCCCAGCTACTGCGCCTGAGCCTGTTTCAGGTGTCCGTCGGCATGGCGACGGTCATGCTTCTGGGCACGCTCAACCGCGTGATGATCGTCGAGCTCTCGGTGCCGACGCTGATCGTCGCGACGATGATCGCGCTTCCGGTCCTCGTCGCGCCATTCCGTGCGCTGCTCGGCTTTCGGTCCGACACCCACCGCTCTGCGATCGGCTGGAAGCGGATCCCGTATCTTTGGTTCGGATCGCTCTGGCAGATGGGCGGCCTCGCGATCATGCCGTTCGCGCTGATCGTGCTGTCTGGCGACCAGGTCCTCGGCCCTGCCTGGGCGGGCGAGGTCCTGGCGGCGGCCGCCTTCCTGATGACCGGCCTCGGCCTGCACATGACGCAGACGGCCGGCCTCGCGCTCGCCTCGGACCGCGCGGATGACGCGACGCGGCCGCGGGTGGTGGCACTTCTCTACGTGATGTTTCTCGTCGGTATGGGCATTTCAGCGGTGATCATCGGATGGCTGCTGGCCGACTTCTCGCCGCTGCGCCTGATCCGCGTCGTGCAGGGCGCCGCCGTGGTGACGCTGGTGCTGAACCTCGTCGCGCTCTGGCGGCAGGAGCAGGTGCGCCCGATGAGCCGGGCAGAGCGAGAGGTTCCGCGGCCCGCCTTCTCGCGTGCCTGGGCGGATTATCTCGGCGGCGGCCAGGCACGGCGTCTGCTGGTCGTGACTTTCATGGGAACGCTCGCCTTCAACATGCAGGACGTCCTGCTCGAGCCCTACGGCGGCGAGATTCTCGGCCTCTCGGTCTCGGCCACGACGCGGCTCACCGCCCTCTGGGCGGCCGGCGCGCTGGTCGGCTTCGCTCTGGCGGCGCGCTGGCTCGCGCGCGGGTTAAGTGCTGGACGGCTTGCCGCGCGCGGACTTCTCTGGGGCGTTGCGGCGTTTTCCGCCGTGGTTCTCGCCGATCCGATGCACGCGCCGTGGCTGTTCTTCGCCGGCGCCGCGGGGATCGGCTTTGGCGGCGGCCTGTTCGCCATCGCCATGCTGACCGCTGCGATGGCAAGGCCTGCCAGCGGCGAGGCGGGCCAAGGCCTCGCCCTTGGGGCCTGGGGTGCCGCGCAAGCGACGGCGGCGGGTCTGGCGATCTTTGCCGGAGGCGCCCTGCGCGACCTCGGCGACGCCGCCGCGATGTCGGGCGCGCTGGGCGAGACACTGGCGACCCCGTCCTTCGGCTACACGCTCGTCTACCACATCGAGATCGGACTTCTCTTCGCCACGCTCGTAGCACTCGGGCCGCTCGTGCGCCTGGCGTTCCAACGGCCCGAACCAAGACCGGACGGCAAGCTGGCGCTTGCCGACTTCCCGACCTGAAAGGAGGCACGCCATGGTAGGTGTCGAATTCTTTGGTAACGTCGACCTCGCGAGCGTCGCGATCTGGGCGTTCTGGCTCTTCTTCGCGGGCCTGATCTACTACTTGCAGACCGAGAACATGCGCGAGGGCTACCCGCTCGAGGACGAGGACGGGCGTGTCGCGCCGAACCAGGGCCCGTTCCCGGTTCCCCAGCCCAAGACCTTCCTCATGCCGCATGGCAAGGGCGAACTGAAGAAGCCGGACTTCGTTGGCGAGAAGCGCGATGCGCTCGCCCTCGAACGCTCCTCGGTCACAAACGGCTTTCCGCTCCTGCCGACCGGCGACCCGCTGGTCGACGGCGTCGGGCCGGCATCCTGGTGTGCGCGCGAAGACGAGCCGGAGCTCGACGGTCACGGCAAGCCCAAGATCCGGCCGATGTCCGCACTCGACGGCTTCAAGGTTTCGGCGGGACGGGACCCGCGCGGTCTGCCGGTGCTCAGCCGCGACGATCAGGTCGTCGGCTACGTCACCGACATGTGGGTCGACGAGCCCGAGGCACTCGTCCGCTACCTGCAGTTCGATCTCGAGGCGGGCTGGGGCTCGGGCACGCGCCTCGTTCCGCTCAACATGGCGCGGATCAAGCCGCGCTGGGTGCGGGTCCGGTCGCTCGAGGCGAAGTACTTCGCTGGCGTGCCGACGGTGGGTGAGGCGGGCGTACTGACAAAGCTCGCGGAGGAAAAGGTCATGGCCTACTACGCCGGCGGACGGCTCTATGCGACGCAGGCGATCGCGGGCGAGGACATCGTCACGTCGCAGGTGCAGACCGGCGCCGCCGGATCCTCGCCCGGCGTCTCGGCGGGGAGCTGAGCCGATGCACGACGACGTTGCAGCCGAGCCGGTTCCGGGCCTCCCCGAAAGACCGCCCCGAGGCGAGGCGATCCTTTGGCAGGGCCGTCCGAACCCGACGCGTCTCGCCCGCGACTCGCTGGGCCTCTATTGGGTGGCCGGATACTTCGCCCTTCTCGTAGCGGCTCGGATCCTGGCGTCGCTCGCCGACTACTCCGCCGCCGAGGCTTTCGGGCACGCCGTGCCCCTGTTCCTCGCCGGGCTCTGCGCATGCGCGCTCATCTGGGCCTTCGCATGGGTTCAGGCGCGCGCAACGCTCTACACGATCACCAGCGCCCGCGTCGCGATGCGGGTGGGCGCTGCGCTGACGCTGACGCTGAACCTTCCGTTCCGGAAGATCGATGGAGCCGACGTCGCGCTGAACCGCGACGGTTCGGGGACGATCGCGATCCGGACGCTCGGAGAGACACGTCTCAGCTATCTGGTCCTCTGGCCGCACGTCCGGCCGTGGCGGATGAAGCATACGCAGCCGGCGCTGCGCGCGATCCCCGACGCCGCTTCACGTCGCGCGGATCCTCGCGGATGCGGCGGAGACCAAGATCAGCGAGCCGGTCGTGGCGGCGGTGGAGCCGACCGCGATCGCCGCGGAATAGGGAGGTGCCGATGGCACGTGTCGAAACAGGTCTCTACTACGAAGCCGAAGCCCGGCAGATGGCGCGGCGCGACAAGGAGATGATCCCCAAGCAATTGGTCATCGCCATGTTCACCCTGGCGCTGACGTCCCTGACGCTGACCTCCTACGCCGTCCTTACCGATCGTCCGCGCGTGGGGCAGCCCAAGCCGGCGGACGTTATCGTGGAGCGGCAAATCATCCTCGCCGGCGAGGGGCAGGGCGCGACCGTGACGACGCCCGGCGGCGAGATCCTGATGAACACCGACACCGGCGGCTTCGTCGCCGCAGTGCGTCAGGCGCTCGAGCGGGAGCGCGTGACGCATCGTCTTGACGGGAACCCCCCGGTGACAGTGACGTCCCTCGCAAACGGGAGGATCGCGATATTCGACCCGGCGACCGGATGGCGGGCCGAGCTCGCTGGGTTCGGCGCCTCGAACACGGCGGCATGGCTGTCGCTTCTGGAGGATGCCGGCACCTGACCGGCATGCTCGCGAATACAAAAAAAGAATAATGGGAAACCGAACATGATCAACATACTGGAACGAAAGGTCGAGACGGCGCCCTGCACGGTCGAGGTCTCGCACAAGTTCGAGGCACTGCACGCGCATGTCCGCTTCGACAACGGCGCGATCGTCCATCCAGGCGACAGCGTGCTGGTCGAAGGACCGCCGGTGAAAGCCGGTTATGGAGAGGTCGTGGTCGAGAAGCGGACCGCGAAGATCCAGCGTGCGAACGCCGTCGAGCGCGCTTGGACCCGTCTCACCGGAGACCTCGAGTTCATGGAGCTCTGCGAGTTCTCCTTCAGCGAGGAGGCCACGCTATGAACGCCCACGCCGACATCCTGGACAAGGTCCGGGCGGCCGAGACCGCCGACACGACCGGCATGGCGATGGAGGAGACTCATCCTCGCGCCACGGTTCTACACCACCGATTTCGACGAGATGGACGCAATTGACGTCACGCCAGTCCGCGAAGACTGGGACAAGCTGCTCGACCAGATGAAGTCGGACCCGAACAAGGGGCACTTCAAGAAGACCGCCGACTGGGACGCAGATTGGGAGAAGATCGACCCCGAGCTGCGCAAGGAGTTCATCGACTTTCTCGTCTCGTCCTGCACCGCGGAGTTCTCCGGCTGCGTTCTCTACAAGGAGATGAAACGCCGCGGCAAGAACCCCGACATCTGCGAGCTGTTCTCGTATATGAGTCGGGACGAGGCGCGTCACGCTGGCTTCATCAACGACGCCCTTCGCGAGGCGGGCGTGGCGGTGAACCTGGGTTTCCTGACAAAGTCGAAAAAGTACACGTACTTCCGGCCGAAGTTCATCTACTACGCGACGTACCTCTCCGAGAAAATCGGCTACGCGCGGTACATCACCATCTACCGCCACCTCGAGGCGAACCCCGAGCATCGCTTCCACCCGATCTTCAAGTGGTTCAAGGAGTGGTGCAACGATGAGTTCAGCCACGGTGAGGCCTTCGCTCTCCTCATGCGCACCGACCCGAAGATCACCAGTGGCAAGAATGTCTGGTGGATCCGGTTCTTCCTGACCGCCGTCTACTCGACCATGTGGGTTCGCGATCACGCCCGGCCGAAGTTCCACGAAGCTCTCGGCGTCGACATCGACTGGTACGACCAGGAGGTGTTCCGCAAGACCTCGACGATCGCGCGCCAGGTGTTCCCGATCGAGCTCGACATCGACCACCCGCGCTGGCGGAAGAACCTCGACCGGATGGAGCGGGCGTTCCGCGCCATGAACGCCGCGAAACGTAAGGGAGGTCTCGCCGGAAAGCTCGCCCAGGCTCGTGCGGGCGCCGCTGCGGCACGCGCCTTCATCGGGCTCTACACTATCCCGGTAATTCGGAACACGCCGCCCGAGAACGTGCGTCTGGAGCCGGCATATTGAGCCGGACGCACCGATATCGGGATGATGCCCCTGGCTCTTCCAGGGGCATATATCGGATCGCGGGTACTCCCCGCGGATGCGGAGGGCGTCGGTGAGCGGCTCGCCGTGGCTCGCAGCGCTGATGGCGCTCTTTGTTTGGTGGTTCTCCACCGGCGCCATCCTTTGCGCTGTGCGTCATGCTGATCGCGGGCATCCCGCCGCGCACGGGCGCAACGTGCTGTTTGGCCTACCGATGCTGGTGCTCGGCATGTTCGGCTTCGCCTGGTCGCTTGGCCGGGCCGACGTGACCGGAGCTTACGCCGGCTTCCTGTCGGCCATCTCCGTCTGGGGCTGGATCGAGCTCACGTTCCTCTCCGGCGTCGTGACCGGGCCTTCGCGCCTCGCATGTCCACCCGGGTCCGAGGGCTGGGACCGGCTCAAGCGCGCATGGGCGACGGTGGCCTGGCACGAGCTGACGCTCCTCGCCGCGCTGGTGCTGATGGTGCAGGCCTCGGCCGGTGCGGCGAACCATGTCGCGCTGTTGACGTTCGGCGTCCTCTTCGCGGCGCGGATCTCGGCAAAGCTCAACATCTTCCTCGGCGTACCGCGGGTGAATGTCGAATTTCTGCCGGCCCCCCTTGCGCATCTGCCGAGCCATTTCCGCCAGCGGAGGCTCAATTGGCTCTTCCCCTTCTCAGTCACCGGCCTGTCGCTGGCAGTGGCCTGCTGGATGGAACGGCTGATCTCCGCGCCGGGCCCCGCGGAAGCCGTCGCCTTCGCCCTGCTCGCGACGTTGACCGCGCTCGCGCTTCTCGAACACTGGCTGATGGTTCTGCCTCTGCCTGATGCGAAACTCTGGCGCTGGATGATCCCGGCGCCCAAGACGATGAGGGAGAAAACCCATGGACTATGAGGCAATGTTCCGTGGCCAGCTCGACGACCTGAAGGCAGTCGGAGACTACCGCATCTTCGCCGACCTGGAGCGGCGCTGCGGCCTGTTCCCAAAGGCCAAGCATCACGGCGAAGGGCCTGACGAGGTGACCGTCTGGTGCTCGAACGACTATCTCGGCATGGGCCACAACCCGGCCGTCGTACAGGCGATGGTCGACACGGCGCGCGCCTGCGGTACCGGCGCGGGCGGCACGCGCAACATCAGCGGCAACACGCATTTTCACGTCCTGCTCGAGCGCGAGCTCGCGGACCTGCACCACAAGGAATCGGCGCTGCTGTTCTCGACGGGATACGTCTCGAACTGGGCGGCGCTCTCGACGCTGGGCGCGCGCCTGCCGAACGCCGTGATCCTGTCGGACTCGCTCAATCACGCCAGCATGATCGAAGGCATCCGGCACAGCCGAGCCGACAAGGTCATCTGGAAGCACAACGATCCGGAGGATCTCGACCGCAAGCTCGGAGCCGTCGGCGACCGGCCCAAGATCGTCGCATTCGAAAGCGTCTACTCGATGGACGGCGACATAGCGCCCATCGCCGAAATCTGCGACGTGGCCGAGAAACACGGCGCAATGACCTATCTCGACGAGGTCCATGCCGTCGGCCTCTACGGCCCGCGCGGCGGCGGCGTGGCCGAGCGCGAAGGCATTATGGACCGCATCACCCTGATCGAGGGTACGCTCGGCAAAGCCTACGGCTGCTTCGGCGGGTACATCGCCGGGTCTGCCGCGCTCTGCGACTTCGTGCGCTCCTTTGCCTCGGGCTTCATCTTCACCACTGCCCTGCCGCCGGCCGTCGCCGCCGCAGCGCGCGTCGCGGTCGCGCACCTCAAGGTCAGCCAGACGGAACGGGCGCGGCAGCGTGATCGGGTCGCCAAGGTCCGTGCGAAGCTCGACCGCCTCGGCATTCCACACATGCCAAACCCCAGTCACATCATCCCGGTGATGGTGGGCGATCCGGTCAAGTGCCGTATGATTTCCGACGTCCTCATGCAGGACTGGGGCGTCTACGTGCAGCCGATCAACTATCCGACGGTTCCGCACGGAACCGAGAGATTGCGTATCACGCCATCGCCATTGCATAGCGACCGAGACATCGATCATCTCGTGACTGCGCTGGAGAGTCTCTGGCGTCAGTGTGCACTTGCGCGGCAGGTCGCCTGACGTCGAGAGCAGGCGACACAATGCCTGTTGCTCCTGCTGCAGCAGGCTCTAGGTTCGGCGAAACGAACACGATCGTTTCGCTTCGATGGGAGGACGAGAGAGAATGAAATTCACGATTGCCGCGGCCGCAGCGATGATGGTTGCCGTCCCTGCTCTTGCGCAGGACATCCAAGTCACCGGCGATGCCGAAGCGGGCGAAGGCGTCTTCAGGCAGTGCCAGACATGCCACGTCGTCGTCGACGACTCGGGCGAGACCCTCGCTGGCCGCAACGCCAAGACCGGGCCGAACCTTTACGGCGTCGTCGGCCGTCAGGCAGGCACCGTCGAGGACTTCAACTATGGCGACGATATGGTCGCGGCAGGTGAGCAGGGCCTCGTCTGGAATGAAGAAGACATGTCGGCTTACCTTCAGGATCCGACCGGATTTCTGCGCGAGTACCTCGACGATTCCGGCGCGCGCGGCAAGATGACCTACCGCGTCCGCTCCGAAGAGGATGCGCTCAACGTGATCGCCTATCTGCACTCGCTGTCAGAAGGCGGCGAAAGCTGAGATTGGCGAATCGATCGGGGCCGTCGGCGATGCCGGCGGCCCCTTTCATTCGACGCGGATCGCGTGGCGGTCGACCGCCAGCATGTAGCCTTTCCGCGCCACGGTCTTCACCAGCAATTCCGCCACCATCTGATTGCCGAGCGCGTCGCGCAGCCGTTTGATCCGTGTCGCTCCAGCGCTTTCGTCACACTCGCTGGAAGGCCGGCCGGAAATGACAGCCTCGATCTCGGTCCCCGTGAGGATGTCGTCATCCATGCGCGCTTCGGCGAGAACAGACAGCGTTTCAAGCGCCGCGGGAGTGAGGCGGAAATCCATTCCGTTCAGTTGAACGACGTTCTCGCCTCGGTTCACGACCAGGCTCGCCACGCGAATGCCTTGCCTCTCGATCTGCACCAGCCGCCGGTTCTGGTTCACCATGATGACGAGAAACGTCAGAGCCGCGACGAGTAGCGCAGTGGTGGCGACGAGGAGGACGAAGATCACCATCCTGTAGCTGGCCAGGACGTCGGCAAATGCGGTTCCGGACTGCGCCAGTATTTCCAGAAGACGAACGTCCTCGGGCGATCTCAGGTCGGCGCTCTCGACGAAGATGCGCTCCACCCGCGCGTCGAATGCGCCGGCATCGGGCAGGTTGAGAAACAGGACGAGCGCGGCGAGGGCAAGGATGCCGACGACGGCGCAGACGCCCGCGATGACCAGTCGCTGACCCGCCATCCTAGAACCTCAGGAAGAAGCTGCCGGCGCTTGCGCGCCTCTGGTCGAGACCCTCGGCGCCAAAGATGCCCTCGACCGACAGGAGTTGCCAGCCGCCCTGGTCGATCCGACGCGCGATCTCGGCGCGCGCAGCCTGCCTGTCGCCGCAGGCCGCGTCCGGCAACTCGATGACGCCGTAGTGGAGACGGAGGGGGTCGTCCTGCTTCGCCTTATAGTCCGCGTAACAGGCTGCCCCAGCCATGCCGGGCACGGCCAGGACAGCCATCAAACTCACTACCCGAAACATTGCTCCACCTCTCGCTGGTCGCGCTCGGCTAGGCAATATCGCCCGACGTAGCGAGGCACGATATCCGATGACAAGCATCCCGATCGCTCTCCCGATCGCCTGAACCGCAGCGTCTCCGACGGCCGCCACAGATGCGAGGAACCTAACGCAAATCCTGAGGGACAACATATGGGAAAGGACCTGCATCGAGGTCGCAGCGGTCGGCGGTCAGTCGCGGGCCGGCCGAGAAGGTCGGGCGTGGATCTCGGTCGGATCGCTGGCGATCGCGCGGCGACTCGAAAGTGCCTCGGGCATCTGCGCCGAGGCCGGATGCTCTTGTGGTCCCCGCCGGGAGCGGCTTCATTGCGGCCATGGGGGCGCCGACACTCGAGATCGAATTGCGGCTTCTGGCGCAGGGTGTGACGCCGGTGGCCGGCGTCGATGAGGTCGGGCGTGGGCCGCTGGCGGGGCCGGTGACCGCTGCAGCGGTGATCCTCGATCCGGGTTGCGTGCCGGACGGGATCGACGACAGCAAGCAACTGACGGCGCTGCGGCGTCGCGAACTCGACCTGGCCATCCGCGACTGCGCCATCGTCTCCCTGGCCCATGTCAGTGTCGCCGAGATCGACGAGATCAACATCTATCATGCCGCTCATCTGGCGATGTGCCGAGCCGTCGACCGCCTGCCACAGCGGGCGCGCCATGCCATTGTCGACGGAAACGTCGTCCCGAAGAGGCTGAGCTGCGCTGCACAGCCCCTGGTGGGGGGCGACGCCATCTGCATGTCGGTCGCTGCCGCGTCGATCATCGCCAAGGTCGCCCGCGATGCACTGATGGCCGAACTCGACGAGGCGCATCCAGGCTACGGCTGGGCGCGGAACGCGGGCTATGCCACCCAGGAACATTGCCTAGCGCTCGAGCGACTGGGACCGACGGTGCACCATAGGCGCAGCTTTCGTCGGGTGCACAACATGTTGTGCCAAGACTCTGCCGTAACTGCCTGATTCCACGAAAGGAATTGACGGCAAATCAGCTCTGTCCCATCTTCGCCCGCGACAGTTCCAGCGGCGGGACCGAAGGGCGGTGCGATGACCCACGCAAGACTACCGATCGACACCGTCCTTGCCGGCGACAGCGTGGAGATGATGGCAACCCTGCCGGACCACTCCGTCGACCTCGTATTTGCCGACCCGCCATACAACCTGCAGCTTCGCGGCGAACTGCACCGACCGGACATGAGCCGGGTCGACGCGGTGAACGACACCTGGGATCGCTTCGACGGTTTCGCCGGCTACGACCGTTTCACGCGCGCCTGGCTGGCCGAGGCGCGGCGATTGCTGAAGCCGCAGGGCGCGATCTGGGTGATCGGCACCTACCACAACATCTTTCGGGTCGGCGCGGCGATGCAGGACGCGGGCTTCTGGCTGCTGAACGACGTGGTCTGGCGCAAGGCAAACCCGATGCCGAACTTTCGTGGCACGCGCTTTGCCAATGCGCACGAGACGCTGATCTGGGCGTCCCCGTCCGAGGGGGCAAAGTACACCTTCAACTACGAGGCGCTGAAGGCGCTGAACGACGACCTGCAGATGCGCTCCGACTGGTTCCTGCCCATCTGCACCGGCCGCGAGCGGCTCAAGGACGCGAACGGCCGCAAGGCACACTCCACGCAAAAGCCGCAGGCCCTGCTGCACCGGGTTCTGGTCGCGACGACGAATCCCGGCGACGTGGTGCTTGACCCGTTCTTCGGCTCCGGCACGACCGGCGCGGTGGCGAGGATGCTCGGCCGCCGCTGGATCGGGATCGAGCGGGAGGCGGAGTATCGTGCGCTTGCCGAGAAGCGCATCGCCAGCGTTCAGCCACTGGACGACGCGGCGCTGCAGGTGGCGGTGCCCAAGCGCGAGGTGAGGGTGCCCTTCGGCGCGATCGTCGAGCGCGGCCTGCTGCGGCCAGGCACCATCCTGGTCTCGCCACGCGGCAAGACGGCAAAGGTGCGCGCTGACGGATCGCTCGTCGCGGCCGACGTGACGGGGTCGATCCACAAGGTTGGCGCGACGCTCGAGGGTGCGCCGAGCTGCAATGGCTGGACCTACTGGGCCTTCGAGAAGGACGGAGTCTCGGTATCCATCGACGTCCTGCGCCAGCAGATGCGCGCCGAGATGGCCTGATCCTCAATCCTCGAGGTCCGGCCCCGCCAAGGCGTGCGCCTTGCGCATGACGGTCGGCAGTGACCGCGGATCCAGCTCCTGAAACGTCCCGCGGTTCGGCGTGGCATCGGCGGAGATCCGTCCGGCGCGTATCTCTAGCACCAGATGGAAGTGCGTGAAGGTGTGGCGGACTTCCCCGACGGATAGCCAAGAGCCGTCGGCAGGCGGACGTCCATCGGGTGCCACGCCCCATTCCGTTCCAGGCCAGCCCAGCATCCCGCCGAGAAGGCCGCGATCCGGTCGTCGTTCCAGCAGCCAAAAGCCGTCCTCACGGCGTCCGACCCAAGCGATCCCGTGCCGTACCGGTTTTTCCGCCTTCCGCCGCTTACGCGGCAGTTCCCGCGCGATCCCCAGAGCGCGCGCGGCGCAGCTTCCCGTCAGGGGACAAATGCCGCAGGCGGGGGATCGCGGCGTGCAGACGGTCGCGCCAAGGTCCATCATCGCCTGCGCGAAGTCACCCGGCCGTGCCGCTGGCGTCAGTTCAGCCGCCAGCGTGGAAAGCCGCGACTTGGCGTCGGGCAACGGCTCCATGACGGCATTCAGGCGAGCCGTCACACGCTCGACATTGCCATCGACGACCGTCGCTGGCCGGTCGAAGGCGATCGCCGCGATCGCCGAAGCCGTGTAAGGACCGACGCCGGGCAGAGTGCGCAGCGTATCTACCGAGTCGGGAAAGCGGCCTGCATGATCTGCCGCGACGACCCGTGCGCAGGCCAGCAGGTTGCGGGCCCGCGCGTAGTAGCCAAGGCCTGCCCATGCTGCCTTCACGTCGTCGTCTGACGCTGCGGCGAGGGCGGCGACGGTGGGCCATCGTTCGGTGAAGTGCTCGTAATAGGCGCGGACAGCTGCAACTGTCGTCTGCTGCAGCATGATCTCGGAAAGCCAGACGCGGTAGGGATCCGGCGCGACGCCAGCGGCCCTTGCTGCGGGCCCAACCCGCCACGGCAGCTCGCGAGCGTGCCGGTCGTACCATTCGAGCAGGACGCGGGCTTCGTCACGCAACTGTCAGGTCCTCGCGAAGGCTTTCTGGTGGAAGCGGGTGCCGCGGCTTATAAGATGCGGCGCAACCGAGAGACAGGCGGCAGGTTTGCCCATGGCGACCATCAATGCGGAAGGACGGCGACGAGGACGGGGCTTTCGTTCTGCGGCCTCGCTTGTCGAGAAGCGGATACGCGACGCTGGCCAGGCACGGGGCTTCTCCGTCATGCGCCTGCTTACCCATTGGCCGGAGATCGTCGGCGGGGACCTGGCGAAGATCGCCCGGCCAGGAAAGGTCTCGCGCGGGAAGGGCTTCGGCGCGACGCTGACGCTTGTGTGCAGCGGGTCGGCCGCGCCGCTGGTGCAGATGCAGGCGCCGCGCATCATCGAGAAGGTCAACGCCTGTTACGGGTACGCCGCCATCAGCCACATCCGGGTCACTCAGACCGCGCCCGATGGATTCTCTGAACCTCATCAGGAATTCGACCACAGCCAACCGATCGATCCCGCGCTGGACATGGAGGCGCGAGAGGCCGCGGAGGGGGTCGCTGACCCCGAGTTGCGCGAGGCACTTCGGACTCTCGCCCGCAATGTGCTGTCGCGCCGCGATTGAACACCACCAGGAGACAAGAATGATGCGATTTCTGACTGCCGCAGCCTTCGCGCTCGCCTCGATGATCGGGGCGGCCGCCGCGCAGGAGGCAAGCCAGGTCGAGGAGATGGCTCTGGGCGACCCCGAGGCGCCGGTGACCGTCGTCGAGTATGCCTCGTTCACCTGCCCGCATTGCGCGAACTTTCACGCGGAGAGCTTCGAGCGGATGCGCGAGGAGTACATCGACCCTGGGCAGGTCCGTTGGGTCTATCGAGAGGTCTATTTCGACCGGTTCGGTCTTTGGGCCGGGATGGTCGCGCGGTGCGGCGGTGAGGACAGGTATTTCGGCTTGGTGGACCTGCTCTACGAACGCCAGGACGAATGGGCCCGTGGCGAGTCTCCCGCGGAGATCGCGCAGAACCTCAAGCGCCTGGGTCTCTCGGCCGGCCTTGAGGAGGAGCAGCTGGACGCGTGCTTGCAGGACGCCGACAAGGCGCAGGCGCTGGTTGCCGAATTCGAGCGCAACGCACAGGCTGACAACGTCGACTCGACGCCGTCGTTCGTCATCGGGGGTGAGACGTACTCGAACAGACCCTACGACGACCTCGCCGCTCTCATCGACGAGCAGCTGGGAGAGTAGGCGACGTCAAGCCTGGTCATCCCGAAAGGGAGCCGGCGAGCGCTATCCGGCCTGCGATGGCGCCGCGCCGGGTCTCGATCGGTGCGGCGGTAAGCGACCGCGCTACCGGATGGTCCGGCGCGAGGACTTCGAGAAACGACAGTATTGCCGCGATCGCAGCCTCGGATGCCCGCGTCGCACCGTCAGCTATCTTCAGCGCGACGCCCAGCCGCCGGGCGGGAAGGATTGCGACGAAGACGCCTTCGGCGCCTGTCTTGACGACAACGCCCGACATGGCGCGCATCAGGTTCGTGCATGCCCGCCCGTCTCCAGCGACGAGTTCGGGATGCGCGCTCATGGCGCGCACCAGGGCACTCATGGCATTATCGCGCGCGCCTGAGCCATCGTGCGCCGAAGCGAACCGCGCCATGGCGGTGGCAAGGCCAAGAAGCGTTGTCGCGAAGTTCGGTGCGGAACAGCCATCGATCGCGTGTCCCGGCGACGCCACGCCTGTGACCTCTTCGTAAGCCGCAAGGACAGCGCGCTGGACCGGGTGATCGGGTTCGACATACTCGGGCCCGCCTCCAACGCGCTGGTTGAGCATCAAGAAGGCCGCGTGCTTGCCGGAGCAGTTGTTGTGGACCTGGCTGGGCGACATCCCTTCGCGGATCATGCGCTTGGCATCCTCGTCGTCGCGCGGAGTCTCAGTCCCGCAGCGGAGGTCCGATTCGGCGAGACCCCGGTCCGAGAGCCAAGCCAGCACGCGCTCGGTGTGCATCGGCGCGCCCTGATGCGACGCACAAGCGAGCGCCAAGCGCTCGCTTGACAGCTCGACGCCCAACTCAACAAGCGGCAGCGCTTGGATCATCTTGATCGAGGATCGCGGCAACACAACGAGGTCGGGGTCGCCCCATGACCGGACGATCCCTCCGGAAGCATCGGCAATGATCGCGTGGCCACGATGAACGCACTCGACGAAGTCGCCGCGCCGGACCTCGACCATCGGAACCGGCTCGATCATCGGGACCTCCCGTCGCGACAATACAACATGAGCGCTTGGAGACCTTCACCCTCGAAGACGCTCGCGCTAAGGTCCGGCCACGTTAGGCATGGGCCGCGCCGCCCGCAAGCGCCCCCGAGACGGGCACAGGGCGTCGCGACAGACGGACGAAAGGCGATGCAGGCATGACGACCCGTATGGCAGCGGCGGCTTTGCTGGCCGCGATCACGCTGGGACCGGCCACGGCGCAGGAATCCTCCAACCGCGTGGCGGAGGCGACGGACTGGGCGGTATTCGTGGAGGACGATCCGCAGGAGTGCTGGGGCGTCTCGAAGCCGAAACAGATGGTCAACACGCGGAATGGCCGCGTGGTCCAGGTTCGGCGAGGCGACACGCTACTTTTTGTGGCATTTCGGCCGAACGGCGGGGCCGCCGGGGAGATCGCCTTCACCGGCGGATATCCATTCCGCCCGGGTTCCACCGTAACGCTCAACATCAGCGGCGACAGCTACGAGCTCTTCACCGAGGGGGAGTGGGCGTGGCCAGCGGGCGATGCCGAGGACGCCGAGATCATGGCAGCGATGAAGCGTGGAGCTGAGGCGACGCTGGTCGGTGTATCCTCTCGCGGGACCCAGACCGAGGATACGTTCTCACTCATGGGTTTCACCGAAGCGATGGAGGAAGCGGCATCGCAGTGCGCGTCGTAGGCGCCTGCTGAACGGTCCCCACGGTCTCGTCGGGTGTGCGGCTCAGCGCGTACGATGCGGCACGGACGGTCAGCGTTGTGGCAAAGAGGGTCGCTCCGGGGACGGTGATCTGCTGGCCGCAGACGATGCCGCGTCGCTCGGGGGGACTTGGATTATCGGCGCGAACCTGCATATCGAGACGATCAGCCTGGAGCCCGACATGACAGCGACCGCCCCGATCGCGCAGGACGTACTGACCATCCCCCGCAAGGTGGAGGAGACGGAAGGGCGCACGAACCTCGTCGGGCTGACGCGAGAGGGCTTGCGGGCGAAGCTCGTCGCCGCAGGAACGGACGAGCGGCAGGCCAAAATGCGCGAGCGTCAGGTCTGGCAGTGGATTTACCAGAAGGGTGTCCGCGACTTTTCCGCCATGACGAACCTCTCAAAGGACTATCGTGCCTTGCTGTCCGAGCGGTTCGTGATCGAGCTGCCCGAAATCGTGCAGCGGCAGATGTCCAGCGACGGGACGCGGAAATACCTCGTCAGGATCGCCGGCGGCCACGAGGTCGAGACGGTCTATATCCCGAGGAGGGGCGCGGCACCCTATGCGTGTCCAGCCAGGTGGGCTGCACGCTGAACTGCACGTTCTGCCACACCGGCACGCAGCGGTTGGTCCGCAACCTGACCGCGGCCGAGATCGTCGGGCAGATCATGCTCGCACGCGACGACCTTGAAGAGTGGCCACAACCGGGTCGCGCACCAAAGGACGAGACGCGGCTGCTCAGCAACGTCGTGCTGATGGGCATGGGCGAGCCACTCTACAACTTCGAGAACGTGCGTGATGCGATGAGGATCACGATGGACGGGGAGGGGATCAGCCTCTCGCGACGGCGGATCACGCTGTCCACCTCCGGCATCGTGCCCGAAATCGCCCGGACGGCGGAAGAGATCGGGTGCATGCTTGCGGTGTCTTTTCACGCGACCACCGATGAGGTGCGCGACACGCTGGTGCCGATCAACAAGAAATGGAACATCTCGGCGCTACTCGATGCACTGCGCCAGTACCCGCGGCTTTCGAACTCCGAGCGGATCACGTTCGAGTACGTCATGCTCGACGGCGTGAACGACAGCGATGCCGACGCCCGGCGGCTGGTGGAACTGATCCGGGGCATCCCGGCCAAGATCAACCTGATTCCGTTCAACGAATGGCCAGGCGCGCCGTACCGGCGCAGCCCCGATGAACGGATACGCGCCTTTGCAACGATCGTGATGAAGGCAGGATATGCCTCGCCGATCCGAACGCCCCGCGGCGAGGACATCATGGCTGCCTGCGGCCAGCTCAAGAGCGCGAGCGAGCGGATGCGGAAGGCGCCTCGGCGGGAGATCGCCGCCGCGGCGCCACCAATGGAACGCTAAGGCCGCCGCACCGCTTCTGCCTCCCGACAAAGTGGAGCAGTATCATGCGAGTCGGGTTCATGTTCGTCGCGATGGCGTTCATCACGGTGGCGGCTATGGCTGATGCCGACGACGCCAAGGCGTCCTACAACAACCATTGCCGCACGTGCCATTCTCTCGCGCCCGGTGACAACAGGCTGGGCCCGTCATTGCACGGCGTCGTCGGTCGACCCGCGGGCTCGTTGAAGGGATATCGCTTCAGCACAGCGATGTCGTCGTCGGGGGTCACGTGGGACGCCGAAACGCTGAACGCGTTCATCGAGAATCCGGACGCTGTCGTCCCCGGTCACGGCATGAAACCCTATGCCGGCATCTCGGACGCCGACATCCGGAACGCCATCGTCGCAGCCCTGGCTGGCGACTAGCTGACGGCAGGAACTGCGACACGCGAGGGGCGTTCAAACCGCGAACCCAGACGGAGGCGGACCATGTCCAAGGGATATTCCGAAGGTGACAGTGTGAAATGGAACTGGGGCAATGGCACCGGAACCGGCACCATCACCAAGAAGTACACGCAGAAGATCACGAAGAAGATCTCGGGATCCGAAATCACCAGAAACGCCAGCGAGGACGAGCCCGCGTATCTGATCGAGCAGGAAGACGGAGACGAAGTGCTGAAGTCGGGCAGCGAGCTTCAGCGTACATGATCGAACTGACAGGGCTGTTCGGCTTGCTGATCTTCGTCTTCGACATATGGGCCATCGTGTCGGTCATGGGATCGGAGACATCGTTCCTCGGTAAACTCGTCTGGGTGCTCATCGTCGCGTTGCTGCCGTTGTTAGGGTTTTTGATCTGGTTGATCGCGGGGCCAGGCGGTCAGCGCGCCTGACCCAAACCTGCGACCTCCGGCCGCTTGCCGGAACATCCTGAGACAGAGCGTGTTCTTGGGCGGTGTCCGATACCATGAAGCACTCAGACATCGTTGCCAGCACCGCCGCCGGAGAGATCCGGCTTGTCTACTATCCTGACGAGAGGCCGGGCATCTCGCGCCGCCGTTGCGGGCGCGGCTTCACGTACATCGCGCCCGACGGCACGAGGATCGAGGATGCGGGAGAGCGGAGACGGCTCAAAGCGCTGGGCGTGCCGCCGGCGTACGAGGATGTCTGGATATGCCCGCGCCCCGACGGCCATTTGCAGGCGACGGGCCGGGACTCGAGGCGGCGCAAGCAGTACCGCTACCATCCGGATTGGACCGCGTGGCGGTCCCGGCGCAAGTACGACCATCTGATCCCGTTCGGGGAAGCGTTGCCGCGGCTTCGCCGACGCGTGTCACAAGACCTATCAGGCGAAGCTGGTGATCGCGCGTTCGCACTTGCTGCCGTCGTCGCGCTCCTCGACCGGACGGCGATGCGCATTGGCCATCCCGAAGCTGCCAAGACCAATGGAACGCGAGGCGCCACAACTTTGTCACGCCGACATGTCCGGCTGCTGGATGGCGAGATCGAACTCGTTTACCGCGCGAAGGGGGGAAAGCTGGTGAGGCGTCGCTTGCGCGACCGTCGGCTGCATCAGGTACTGCACGCGCTCGACGATTTGCCGGGGCGTGACCTGATCGGGTGGACCGACGATGCCGGCGCGCCGCACGCCGTCTCCTCGGAAGCCGTCAACGGGTGGATTGCAGACGTCGTGGGCCAGGCGGAGGCGACGGCCAAGACCTTCCGTACATGGGCCGGGACACTCGCGGCGTTCGACGTCGCCGTGGCAGAGGGGCGCCCCACCATACGCGCGATGTCGGAAGCCGCGGCCGAGCGTCTGGCGAACACTCCGGCGATCGCCCGGTCGAGCTACATTCACCCCAGTGTCATCGCGCTGTCGGAGACCGGACTTGCTCCGCCTGTGGTCGACACAGTTCCTTCGGGCCTTCGAAAGCGCGAGTCGCAACTCCTTGCCTTCCTCAAGGGCAACCGTGGGCCGTGACATTGCCGTCACATGATCTCGATCGCGTGTGCAGGATGTCGGAACCCCTTTGGGGGCGCTCCGTTGGCCGTGACCAGAAGGTGGTGAGCTTATGATGACTGCAGTGGCGACATTGTCGGGAGCGATCCTGCTGGCAATCCTCGGCCTGATGGGCGTGGGAGGGTCGATGGCAGCTCTCGTTCAGGTTGGGTTTTTCTCGCTGCTCGTGGTGTTCGTGGTGCAGATGGTCCGCCTGATCGTCCACGATCTCTGACACACGGGATGTTACGCAACGTTCGCGGAACCGTCCTGGCACCGCGGCGTTCGTCGTCAGACATCTGCCGAGGTTGGCGGAGAAGGTGCAGGCATGGTGGCGTATTGAACGAAGGTTCGCGCGAAACAGCGTGCATCATGGGCTGATTAGCGAGTGCTATCGCGTCATTCTGGGCCTCGCCCGAAAGGGCGGGGCCCAGTCGCTTTGGGAGCGCGCAAAGTGACGGGCAAATGAACGACGCTCTGGACGACGAGAGGCGCGGAGCACTGAATACCACGCTCAGGATTCCGCTGGGTGACGTCCGGGCGACGCGGAAGAGGCCGATTTTCTGTCTGACTGCGGGCGAAGCGTACCCCATCCTCGAACGCTGGTTCCTCGAGGCTGAGAGCGAGATCGTCGCGAGCTACCGGATCTTCGATCCGTCCACGCGCCTGCACTCGCCGGAGGCGAGGGAGATCGGTAAGGACTGGTTCGACCTGCTCGTGCATACGCTCCGGCGCGGCGTCGACATCATCATCTACGTCTCGGATTTTGATCCGATCGCGGCCCACGAGTTGCATCGCACGACCTGGTGCAGCGTCCAGATGCTCCTCGCGGCGGCCGAGGCGGCGGGCCCAGGCTCCGGCAAGCTGCGCGTCGTTGCGGCGGCACATCCATCCTGCGTTGGCCCCCTTCCCCGCATCATCCTGCTGCCCGCGATAGCAAAGAGACTCTGGCAGCGGTGCCGGGAGCTCAACCGGATGTCGCCGGTCGAGCGACAGGGCGCGCTGCGCAACATGCCGGGCCTGGCGCAGTATCTGACCGTCAGAGACGCAGGGGTGCGACCACGCCTGACACTACCGCAATTGCTCCCCGGAACACATCACCAGAAGGTCGCTGCATTTGACCGCAAGCGCCTGACCCTCGGCGGCCTCGACCTCAACGATCGGCGTTGGGACACCCAGCGTCACGAGCAGCCGGCGGAGGAGACCTGGCACGACGTGCAGGTCTTCCTGGAGGATGCAAGCCGCGCAGAGGCAGCGACGCGGCACATCCTGACGCTGCAACGAACCACGGGCGGGATGACACCTTCGACCGCGACGCCCGGCTTGATCCGCACCATGTCGCGCCGGCGCAAGCGGAACATCGCCCGGCTCTCTCCCAAGACGATCGTGAACGAGATCTCGCGCGCGCACCGCTACCGGATTGCCGAGGCGCGGCGCTTCATCTACCTGGAGACGCAATTTTTCCGCGACCTGCGGACAGCCACCCGCCTCGCCCATGCCGGGCGCGAGAACGCCGAACTCGAACTGCTGCTCGTCTTGCCGGCTGCACCCGAGGATGTGGCGTTCGATGGAAACCGCAGCGCCGATGCCCGCCTCGGCGAGTTCCTGCAGTCGCGCTGCATCAGGATCCTTCGTCGCGGATTTGGATCGCGTGTCCTGATCGTGGCGCCGGCGCAGCCGCGGCGAACCGACGACACCGGCCGCAGCACACTCTGGGGCGCGCCGATCGTGTACGTCCATGCCAAGGTCTCGATATTCGACGACCGTGCCGCGATCGTCTCGTCGGCAAACCTGAACGGTCGCAGCCTCTACTGGGACACCGAACTCGGGACCGAGTTCACCGAGCGTGAGGATGTCGAGGCGCTGCGGCGACGCTGCTTCGCGCACTGGCTGCCCGACAAGAGCGGGCCGCACTTCTTCTCGCCGCAGACCGCGCTGGCATCGTGGCGACGCCTGGCAGTCGAGAACCTGCGGCGCGACCCGGAGCGGCGCAACGGCTTCGTGTTGCCCTACGACCCCACGCCGGGGGATCGATTCGGCCGGGACTTGCCCGCCGTCCCGAACGAGATGGTCTGAGAGACGCCGAAGCCCGCGACGATGGCAAGACCGTAGAGGAGGACCGGGATCGCGACGATGCCGCCGAGCGGACCCCAGAGCCAGAGCCAGAAGATCAGCGACAGGAACACCAGCAGGGGGTTCACCTGCATGTTCTTTCCCACCAGCGTCGGCGTGACGAAGTTCCCCTCGATGCCGTTCATGCAGATGTAGAGGATCGCCGGCAGCACGCCCGCCGCACCGTCGAAACTCAAGAGACCGCCCAGCAGTGCCGAGACGGCGAACACGGCCGGTCCGATATAGAGGATATAGTTCAGCGCGGCTGCGACAAAGCCCCAGACATAGGGACCCGGCATGCCGATCGCGTGGAAGGCGATGCCGACGAGAAGTCCGAGCGAGCAGTTGATGATGGTGATCGTGAGGAAGTAGCGGGCGACGATCCGCTCCGCTTCCTTGAGCGTGTGTCGCGTTGCGCCGTCGGACGAACCGTCGCGTCGCCGCGCCGCCCATTCGTAGATTTCGTGGCGTGACAGCAGGAAGAAGAAGAACGCGCCGACCGTGATGAGAAGCTGCGCGACCAGGGTCGGCGCCAGCGTCAGGGCGTCGAAGGCGCCCGGGACGCGCACCTGTTCCTGTTCCGCCTGGTCGCCGACAGCCTTGGCATCCTCGTTGATCGCCTCCGACACCTCCTCGCTGACGCTGTCGATGCCGCGTATCAGGTCCTGCATGCCCTCGAGCAGGATGCCGAGTTCCCTCATGATTTCAGGTGCGCGGCGCACCGCGATCGATACCTTGGGCTCGATGAAGAGGACGGCGGAGGTCAGCAGGACGGCCGCGATGAAAATTGAAACCAGCGCGCTGAAGACGCGATGGATCCCGATCCTCTTGTCGACGAAGTCGGAAAACGGGGAGAGGACGACCCCCAGAACCAATCCGAACGTGAGAGGCGCGAAGACACTCGCGCCCGCATCCAGGGCAGCGCCGACGGCGACAAACGCGATGACGATGATCGCCCACCGAGATGCCTTGTCCAGCGTCATGATGTCCCCTTGGTAGCACAATGCAACGCCACGTCTGCGGACGGGTTCCTCTTCTGGAACCGGCGTGGCCGCTTGGCGTTGCTAGCCCATGACGCGTCTGAGCGAGGCGATCCCGCGCGACAGGTTCGAGCGCCTGCCGCACCCCGGCGCGGCATCAGGCGCTGTGCGGCGCGTCGGCATCGAGATCGAGATGGCGGGCATGACGGAACGCCAAGTGGCCGCCTCAATCGTGGAAGCCATCGGCGGGACGGTGGTGGAGCAGACCGCGTACGATGTCGTCGTCGAAGGCTCGGAGCTTGGCCGGCTGACATGCTACCTCGACACCAAGTATCGCAAGGGCAAGCAGCACGCGCTGTCTCGGCTGGGCCTCGAGCTTGGTCGCGAGGTCATCCCAGTGGAACTGGTGACGGAGCCGCTTGCGCCGGACGCGCTGCCGAAGGTCGAGGCGCTCCGCGAGACGCTGCGCCGTGCCGGGGCTATCGGCAGCCGCGACGGGATGTTGCTCAGCTTCGGTCTGCACCTGAACGTAGAGGTCGCGGGCGCGGACCCGCGTCACTGGCGCCCCGTCCTCACGGCGTTCGCCCTCCTGGAGGACTGGTTGCGCTTTGCCGACCCGATAGACGGCTCGCGTCGCCTTCTGCCGTTCGTCGACCCATACCCGCGCGCCTTCGTTCGTGCCCTGCTGGAACTCGACCAGAATTCGCCGGCCGAGCAAATCATCGATCTCTACCTGCGTCAGACGCCGACGCGGAACCGATCCCTCGACATGCTGCCGTTCTTCGCGAACCTCGATCCCGAGCTTGCGAGCAGGACGCCGGTCGATCTCGGGAGCGTCTCGGCGCGCCCGACTTACCATTATCGCCTACCGGACAGTCGGATCGATGAGCCGGATTGGCGGATCGCGTACGAGTGGAACCGCTGGGTTCTGGTCGAGCGGGTGGCTCAAGACGATGCTCTGATCTCGGAGCTTTCGAGCCGCTGGCGTTCCGAAAAGCGGCTCTTGCGCCACGAGTGGTGCGCCGACGTCGAGACGATCCTGTCGGATGCAGGGCTTGGCCGGGCGGCAGCGTGAAGCGACCGCGGATCGGCGTCACGACCTCCGTGCGCTCGGGCTGGCGGATTTTCCCGCTCGTCGCGCTCAACGTATGGTTGGCAGGCGGCCGGGCCGTGCGCTGGAACAGCCGGCGCGATGCCGACATCGACGATGTCGACGGGATCATCATCGGCGGCGGGGACGACATCTCCCCCGACCTCTACGGCGGTCGCATCATCACGTCGGCGCGCCTCGACCCCGACCGCGACGCGCTGGAGCGTCGGCTGGTCGAGGAGGCCTTCGAGCGCGGGAAGCCGGTTCTCGGCATCTGCCGCGGCAGCCAGATGATCAACGTGGCGCTGGGCGGCGACCTCGAGCAGGACGCGTACGGGGTCTACACCGCGTCCAAGCGATACTGGACGATCCTGCCGCGCAAGACTGTCAATCTCGAGCCTGACACCCGGCTGATCCGCCTCACCGGCAGCCGCCCGATGAAGGTCAATGCTCTGCACAGCCAGGCGGTCTGCCGGCTTGGCCGCGGCCTGATCGTAGCGGCGCGCGACGGCGGCGGCATGATCCAGGCGATTGAGCGGGTGCGCGACCCGTTCGCGCTGGGCGTGCAATGGCACCCGGAGCATCTGTTCTACGCCCGCCGACAGCGCGCCATCTTCGCCGCCCTCGTCGCCGCGGCGCGCGCCGGCGCAGCGCGGGAAAGCCAGGTGGACGCTGTCTCCGGAGAGGCAGCGCGCCTCGAGGAGGGCAAGCCGCTCCTCGGCTAGTCAGTCAAGCGTTCTCGCTCTGTCGCAGGGTCTCGATGACGCGAACGTAGGTCTCGTCCCCCTGCGCACCGCTGAGCAGGTGCCGTTCGCCGAAGACCATCGCGGGCACGCCGGAGATGCCGCGCGATGTCCAGAATTGCTCGTGCGCCCGGACCGCGCGTGCGATCTCCTCCGAGGTGAGGGCTGCCTCGGCATCCTGACGGTCGAGGCCGATCTCGTGCGCCACGTCGAGCAGGACGTCCGCCTCGTCTATGGCGCGCCGCTGCGTGAAGAAGGCGCGCAGCAGCGCCATCTTGGCATCATGCGCCAGCCCTCTCTCGCCTGCCCGATGGATCAGACGATGCGCCGCGAAGGAATTGTAGGTGCGCATGTCGTCCGCGTAGTCGAACGTGAAGCCGACCTCTGCGCCAAGCCCCGTTATTCGCTCGCGCGCGGCGTGGCATTGCTCGCGGCTCATGCCGTACTTGCGGCCGAGATAGCCGAGGTAGTTCTCGCCGCCTTGAGCCATGTCGGGATGCAACTCGAACGGATGCCAGTGGATCTCCGCGGCGGCACCGGTGCGGTCCAGCGCGGCGGCAAGCTGATAGTATCCGACCGCACACCATGGGCAGACCACATCCGACACGATATCCACGCGCAGTTTCTCGTCCGACACTCGTTGCTCCCTCGGCTCTCAGTCTCAAGGTAAGTGCCGAACGTGCCAAGGGACAGGGTCGGCCCTTTCACCTTGCGATCGGCCGGCGCGGGTTGGAGTATTGCATGGCGCGACAGGAGGGGCCGGTGAGCGAGCCGATGGCGACTTCGGACGGCAGCGGCCTCTTGCTACGCTCGATGCCGGACCTGGCGCGCGACGCGCTGCTTGCCCGGGGTCATGCCGTGCGCTTCGCGGCGGGTGAGACAATCTTCGCGGAAGGTGAGCCGGGCGCTACGATGATCGTCATCGAGACGGGCCGGGTCGAGATCAGCCTCACCTCGCTTGGCGGGCGTCGCTCGGTCCTCAATCACATGGGGCCGGGCGAGGTCGTGGGCGAGATCGCGCTGCTCGACGGCGGCCCGCGCAGCGCCGACGCGACGGCCGCAACCGCCGTCACGGGCCGGCTGATCCATCGTCGCGACCTCCTCTCGCTGCTTTCGGTGGAGCCCGAGACGATGATGCACCTGATCTCGGATCTGTGCGCTAAGGTGCGCAATGCCTCCGACATGTTCGCCGTTCAGTCCGAGACGCGAGCGGAGGGGCGGCTCGCTCGTTGCCTGCTGCGGCTCGGCGCGAAATGGGGCCAGCGTCAAGGCGGCGGCACCATCCGCATCTCCGGAAGTTTCAGTCAAAGCGACTTCGGCGCCTTTTCCGGCCTCGCGCGGGAGAACGTGAACCGCCACCTCCGCCGCTGGGTCGCGGAAGGAATTGTCGAGCTGCAGGCGGACGGCCTCTTGCTGCATCGGCACGACAGGCTGGAGGAACTGGCCGAGGCATAGTCAGCGAAAGCTGACCGCCTCGACCAATCGGCTGACGCCCTTGAGATCGAGCGATCGACGCGACCCGCCGCGCGCGCCGGCAGCATCCGCGAGGCCGGCGCTCGCCAGCACCTCGCCTGCAGCCGCTTCGCTGGCGAGCCGGGCCGTGACGTTGACCTCGAGCCCGAACACCGAAACGTCGCGGAAGAGGCCCTGGCCCGCCTCGACCGTGCCGATATAGACCTCGCCGCAATGCACGCCGACCCCGACCGGAAGCGGGGCGTCGTCCCGCGCCAGGGTCGCGGTGATTTCACGCGCGGCCGAGAGTGCCTTCTCCGAATGGTTTGGGCCGCAATAGCCGGGCGGCCAAACCGCGACGACGCTGTCGCCGTAGAACGCCATGACGAAGCCATCGCCCTCGGTGATGATGTGCGTCGCGGCGGTGAGGAAACGGTTGATGCGCGCCGAGACGTCAGCCGGGGTCGCGCCTTCGGCAAAGCCGGTCGAGTTCCGGATGTCGGCAAAGAGGAGCGACATCTTGACGTCCGCGCCGCCGGGAAACTGCTCGAGGAAGCCGTCGCAGGAGTTGCAATAGTTCCGGTTCCGTGGCGACGGCCGCCGCCGACGAAGACGAGTGACGACGCCGCCGATTCCAGCGAACGGCGCGCGGCAGAGCCGGCACCGTGGCGCCCGCGGCAGCCAGCCGAACAGCCGATGCTGGCGCTCCAGGAACGGATGGCCCTTGGCGAAGATCGTGTGCCAGAGCTCCGAATTGCCGCTCATCGGCGGGGCGCTGGGGATCGTGGTCTCGCTCACGTGCGCCAGTACTGCCGTGGCATCTCGGTCAGCAGCAGAGATGTTCCAGGCGTGACCGGGGCGAGTTCTGGCGAGTTGCAGACTGCGCCGCCCCAGAGCCAGCAGGTGCCGGCGGTGCCCAGTCGAGGCGGGCCGAGCCCCCGGTAGAACAGCGTCAGTGCGTCGCCTGGGTGGAACGGCGGGTCGGCGGTGATGACCGGCCGCCCCTCGGCGTCGCACCGCGCGACGTCGGGAAGGCTGACGACGATGCCCGACGCCATCAGGTCGGCGTCAAGCCAGTCCGGCCGCCCGGCGAGGCTCATCACGTGATCGACGTCGATGCCGAACAGCGGCGCCTCAAACGGCCCCGTTAGCAGGCGCGCTGTCTGCAGCCGGGTCATGTGCGCCTCCTCGCCGAGGCCCCAGAGCAGGTAGATCGGGTGCGGCGGGAAAGGCTCGAGATGCGAAAACGGTCGAAACAGCACCACGTGCTCGACCGTGGCGGTCACGTCGTCGATGACCGGGAGGACGCTGTCGCGCGACCAAGGGAAGAAATGTTCCGGCATGGGGTCCGGCGGCGGCACGCGGATGCCGTGAAAGATCGCGCCGCGAAACATGGCCCGTGGCGCGGTGACGAGCGACGGCACTGCGAAGGCATCGTCCTTGGCGTTGCAAAGGACGAACGCAGCGTCTGGGTGCCTCTCCCGCTCTCGGCGCAGGGCGTCGACGACGTGGGGCGCGAGCCCCAGGCGGAAGACAAGCTGGAACTTGTGCGCCTCATGCCAGAACTGCGTCATGTGGACTGCAAAGACCGCTTCATGCCCGATGAGGACGAAGGCATGCTGGCACTTCTCCAGCGTCACGTCCGGCTTCGGCGGTGGTGGAGGGACGTTGAAGTGGACCATCAGCCGTTCCCTCCGTGATGCGTCAGGACCTCCTGCCGGGCTTCGGCCACGGTCCGTCGAAGAACGTCCATCAGTTCGGGTATGAAGTTGCCGGTCTCGGTCTCGGTCAGGAAAGGGTTTTGCGTCGTCGAAATGAGAAAGCGCACGGCCTCGCCTTCCTTCGCGTCCACTCCCGCACGACGCGCGAAGGTGTCGACGAAATCCTGCCCGTAGGCGTCGGGGTCGAAGGACGAGGCGGTGATGATCATCGGCTGCGTCGGTACCTGTCCATCAAGCGCATGGACCTCGATGCTGAGGCGGTGGAAGACCGCGTCGTTGAGCGCGTTCATCAGCGCGAGGTCGCGGTTCGGCGCGCCGTCAACAGTGAGGTTGAACGCGTAGGCGAAGACGGTGAGGTCCGGGCCGATGCGCCGGAACAGCAGCTTGAGGTCGTTGTCGCGCAGGTGCTCCAGCAGCGTCTCGTTCGAGTAGCCGGCGATCTTCTCCGCTACGAGCTGTCGCTGCGCCTCGACCTCCGCGGGCGTGCCGCCGTCCTGCTCGGCCGGCAGCCGCTGGAACGGAACGACAATGAAATCGTCCTCCGGCCGGGCAAGCGCCGTCACTGCGGCGGCGAAGCGCTTGGCGTTGAAGAGGCAGCGTCCGAGCAGCCGTCCGTATCCATCCGACCGCGGCGGGATCGTTCGGTGGTTGAGCCAGACGCCCGCTGCCGCTGCTCCCGGCTTGGAGCCTTCGAGGCCGTAGACGCCGACCGTCGGAACGCTTTCGTCGTGAAAGACGACCGGAGCAGTGATCGCCACCTGTAGCTTCATCTGGCCGTTGCGATAGCAGAGCCCGCCCGCTGGATAGGGCGCGAACCCGGCCTTGTGCGGGTCGATGGTGATGCTGTCGGTCATCGGCAGCGCCTCGAACTGCGCCCGCACGTAGGGGCTGAGCGTTTCGGCCGGCGCGTCGTCCAACGCCATGCGCTCACCGTTCGGTTCGCCGGGGTCCGGGCCGCGGAGGATCGATGCGAAGTAGCCGCCCCATGCCGCGTCCGCGTGCAGCGCGAAGGTCAGCCCTCGATCGGCGAACTCCGCCCTCAGGCGGACGATCTCGGCCAGCGGGTCCACCGCACTCTCCTCGGTCGAGCCGATGACCGCCACCACCATGGCGACGGGCCGGTGCGCCTTGAGACACCGCTCGAGCGCGGCTCGAAGCGACGGGATGTGCATGCGCCCCTCAAGGTCGACGGGCACTCGCTCCAGTCCCGCGGTGCCGAGACCCAGCAGCGTCGCGGCCTTTGGCCAGGAGTAATGAGCCGTCGCCGGAACGATGATCGCCGGTGTCGCCGGTGTCGCGCCGGCGAGGACCTGTTCTCGGAAGGCGGCGAGCCCGAGCGATTGTACCGACCAACGGTCGAGCGCCGCGCGGACTGCAGGCTCGACCGCGCCGAACTCGCTCACCATCATGGCGGGCAGCGCAATCGCTTCGTCCGTATCAAGGTTCAGAAGCTCCCAGATCGTGAGGTCGAGCAGGCGCTCCCAGTGACCACTCGGACGGCGAACTGTCGCGTCCCGCGCCACGGCAAGGTTCGGCTCCTCGCGCAGAGCTCGCGCGAGCGCTGCGGCTTGGTACTTGAGGTTCCGCGCCGCCCACGCCGCCTCGATATTGGCGACGGAGCCGTCACAGGTAATGTGGCCCCACGGCGCGGGATCTCTCCGCCGATCGTAGCCCAGCATCTCGCAGAGCTCGAGCCCCACCGCGATCTCGAGTTCCGTGGTGATCGGCGACCCCTCCGCCGCCACGTTGTTCTGGTTGTAGAGCATCGCAGCGACATACCCCGCCGTCGCGGGCAATGTCGTATCCCAGTACATGTGGCTCTGGTTGCGGTGGCTCGCGACCGGGATCGAGCTCCGGAGCGCCTTCGTCAACTCACGCAGGTTATGTTCGATATGCGCCCGAGTTTTCTGCCGGGCCTCTTCCCCCTCCTGCTCGGGCGAGGCTGCATCGGGGTCCGAATTGAAGTAATCGTCGCGGGCTTTGGCATGATCCCGGACCGCGATGTCGAAGAGTTCGGGCGAGATGCTCGACGTTCTCTCCGTTGGGACCGAGAAACCATGCCGAAGGCGCGAATGCGGTTGGCTCGGCGAGGTCCAGCGTAGTCAGATCGGGACGGCTTCGCGGCTGGCGAACCACCTTTTCCCAATGCGATCCCATCGATGCCCTCCCGGCCCACGCCCAATCAAGCAAGTTTCCGTAAAGTAAACAAGCACCGCAGTCTCCCGTTTCGCTCACAGCCCCGCTGTGATGCGCGTCACAGCATGCGGTCCTGTGACGTGACACTCCTGCAGGCACCAACATGGAGGCAGTCGATATGCTCGATATCGCTCAGGACCAGAATTCAGCCGCGGCGGAGCATTACCGCGAATTGGGTGAACTCGTTTGGCTCGCCTCTCATTCCGGGCCGCACCGGCGGATGCAGATCGATGAGATCGAAGAAATCTTCCTCGCGCCGCTGGCCATCGGTCAGCTGCGGCGGTGGTCGCGTGGCCGGGTCGTCGTTGCGCTGGCCACATGGGCCTGGCTCTCCGAGGAGGCCGAGGCGACATACTTGCAGACCGGCAAGGTCCCGTCAGGCGATTGGGGCTCCGGCGACCGGCTCTGGTTCATCGATGTCATCGCGCCGTTCGGCGACGCGCGTGCCGTCACGCACGAACTGCGCGGCATCATTCCCGCAGGACGGACGGCGCGGTCGGCCCGGTGGCACGCAGACGGGACCCTGCGAAAGGTCGGAACCTTCCGTGGGAGAGGTGCCGCGCCTGGCTGAGGGGACAGGTCAAACGGCTCCGTAGGGGCGCGGCATCACCTCCCTGATGCCGCGCCCCTTTTCGTTGCGCTTCGGTGACGCCCGTCACAGCGGCGCGTGCCGCCCCCACGGCATCCTGCCCGCATCGAAGCACGCAGAAGGAGACGCAGCCATGTCGAGTGTGGTCAACTCAGTGAAGAAGGCTGTCGCGACGGTCTCGCCGGTGAAGTCCGGGGGTGGCGGACACGACACTCTGAAAGGGTATCTGCCCTACAACAAGCTGATCGGCAACGACGGCAACGACAAGCTCTACGGCTACGGCGCCAAGAGCGATCTCTACGGCGGCAACGGGCACGACCGCCTTGAGGCCTGGGGCGTCTACAACCGCATGTATGGCGGCTCGGGCAACGACAGCGTCTATGCCCGCGGGGCCACGAACTATGTCCACGGCGACAGCGGGCACGACACGCTGCGTGGCTACGGCGGCTACAACTATCTCAGCGGCGGCTCGGGCGACGACAAGGTCTATGGCTATGGCGCCAAGAACGACCTCTTCGGCGGATCCGGCAACGACAAGCTTTATGGCTACGGCGCGACGAACTCGCTGCGCTCGGATGACGGCGACGATTATCTCGAGGCTTGGGGAGCGACCTACAACAAGCTCGACGCCGGCAGCGGCAACGACACGCTGAACGGCCAAGGCGCGGTCAACCACATGTATGGCGGCTCGGGCAATGACACGCTGAACGGCATCGGCGCCTGGAACAAGATGCACGGTGGCACCGGCGACGACCGGATGTTCGGCAAGGGCGCCTACAACGAGATGTACGGCGAGGACGGCGCCGACTACATCGAGGCGATCGGGGTCGCGAACAACGCCCACGGTGGTACAGGCAACGACCACATCAAGGGCATCGGCGGGGTAAACGTCCTGCACGGCGATGACGGAGACGACCTGATCGAGGGCTACGGCGGCACCAATGTCGCCTACGGCGATGCCGGGAACGACACCATGATCGGCATCGGCGGCGTCAACACCTTCCACGGTGGTGCCGGCGACGACGTCATGAACTCGGCCGGTGGCGTCAACGTCATGTTCGGGGGCGCCGGTGACGACACGATGCGCGCCGCCTCGATCTACGTCACGTCCCAGAGCGGCGAGGACGGCAATGACGAGATGATCGCCGTCAGCGCGGGCAACCTTCAATGGGGCGGCGCTGGCGACGACCGCATGATGGCGCTGGGACAGGCCAACTCGCAGTGGGGCGACGACGGCAACGACTTTCTCGGCGCGGTCGGCGGCGCGAACCTGCAATGGGGTGGCGGCGGCCACGATGTAATGATCGCGGCTGGCGCCGGCAACTTGCAGCGCGGCGGTGCCGGCGACGATCTCATCGGAGCGCTCGGGGCTGGCAACCTGCAGTGGGGCCAGGACGGCAACGACACGATGGTCGCCCTCGCCAAGCTCAACTTCCAGGACGGCGGCGGCGGCAACGACAAGATGTTCGCCGGCGGCCAGGGCAACGTCCAGCTTGCCGGTGGCGGCGACGACATCGCGGTCGCCGTCGGCGTCGGCTACGGCAACCTTCAGCACGCCGGGGCAGGCGACGACAAGCTGTTCGCGGCGGGTAATGTCAACGTCCAGGTCGGCGCGGCGGGCTCGGATTGGCTGATCGCGGCCGGGCAGGGGAATCTGCAGTTCGCCGACCACCTGCACGACACGCTCCCGGACGAGTTCAAATTGGTGGGCGTCGACCTCGAGGCCCTTGCCGCAAGGATCGAGGGCAAGGTCTCCACCGATGGATCGGGCGACGATGTGATGCTCGCCCTCGGCAAGGGCAACCTGCAGATCGGCGGCGCCGGCGACGACATCTCGTTCGGGGCAGGGACGGCCAACATCCAGAAGTCGGGCGCCGGCGACGACGTCAGCATCGGTCTCGGCAAGGGCACGCTACAGTTCGGCGAAGGCGGAGACGACGTCATGGCGCTGAGGGGCATGCTCGGGGCGCAATTCGCGGGCGAGGGCGACGATGTCATGTTCGGCTTCGTCAAGGGCAAGACCGCCGGAGTCGAGTATCAGGATGGAGATGGCGGTGACGACCTGTTCTTCGGCGTCGGCACCCAGAAGGGCACCGGCACGCTCGCGAAGATGAAGAAGTACGCCGACTACGCAAAGAAGGCCCAGGCGGCTCTCAGCTCGGATGGTGACGGCGACGGCAAGAGCGTGACCGAGACGCTGAAGGAGAACGGCATCTCATACGCCAAGAAGGCCGCTCTCAAGGCGATCCCCTCGGTCACGGTGCAGAACGGTGGCGATGGCGACGATACGTTCGTCGCCGACGGCGAACTTGGCGTGCAGGTCGGCGGCGCGGGAAGCGACATCTTCCTCGGCAACGGCCAGTACGGGCTCTCTTTTGCCGGAGCGGGCCAGGATCTGATGCTGACCGACGGCGGCAGCGTCGCGATCGCGCATGGGGGTGCCGATGCGGACTGGCTGATCGACTTCGGCACGTTCGCGAACCTGCTGGTCACGTCACTGGTGCCCAGCGAGGTCATCGCCGATTTCGCCGAGACGTTCGACAAGCTGATGGGGCCGGTCGAAAGCGTGGTCGACGCGCTGAACGACATCGAAGACGTGCTGAGCCAGCTCAACCCGCTCACGCCCATCGGCGACGCGATCGGTGGCGTGGTCGACGGCATCCTGCAGATGTTCGACTTCAACACCGTCCAGTCGATTGGCGGCGACGGTGACGACATCCTTGCGGGCGGCGACGCTGGCAGCGATCTGGTGGGTGGCCTCGGCAACGACACCTACCTCTTTAGCTTCGGTCAGGGCGGGACGCAGACGGTTGACGACGCTGGTCTCGACGCCGCACGGGACTGGGGCGCCGCGCTGGGGTTGGGCGACGGCCTGATCGATTCCATCACCGGGGGCGTTGGCGGCACCGACGTGCTGGAGCTGCGCGGCTGGGGCGGTGCCATCAACTTCGACACCGAGAACCTGAGCTTCGCCAAGCGCGACGGCGATCTGCTGATCGGGTTCGAGACAGATGGCGGCACGGCCATCGAGGGTGCGGGCGGTGTGCGCATCAAGAACATGGATGATGCCGAGGCGCGGGTCGACGTGCTGCGCCTCGTCACCGCCGACGGCTGGGTAGAGTACGACCTTGCCCGCGCGTTCGATGCCGGCAGGTTCGAGGAGGTCGGCTGGGGCAACGAAATGGTCGATGGCCTGGGCCAGATCGGTCAGGGCATCTGGCCGACCATTTGGGAGGACGATGGTTCGGTCGATTTCGACGAATTCGTCATCGCCAGGGGAGAGACGTCCAGCGTGCAGGCGGACTTCGATGCACACCTCGACGGCTGGCTCATGCAGGTCGCTGCGGCTGCCGAAAATGTTGCCGAAGGCGCCGAGCGGGTCGCCGACGCTGCCGGCTTTGCCATCGACCTGACGTCAATGATCGCGCCCGAGATGCCTGACATCGATCTGATCGCCTGATCCGAGAATGCCGGGGGAGGCGCGGCTGCAGGCGCGGCCGCGCCTCTTGCCGTGCGTGAGGCTAGGTCCCGTGCTTCGGCAGCGCCTCGAACGCGGCGCGGTCGAGGTTGAGCACCGTATGTTCGCCCTCGTCCGACATGTGCCGCAGCCGCGTATAGGGTATCCGCCGGCCGCCAACGACGAAGTCCGTGATGGTGAACGCGACCGGCGCAACGATGAAGTCTTCGAGGCGGCCGAGCGGGCCATCGGCGCCGAACGCCTCCGCTCCGAGACGATGCGTCACCCTCTCGAGCCGGTCGACCCGCGGATCGACGGAATGGTGCGGCGGCTCTGGCGGCTCGTTCGCCTCCTCGGCCTCCAGCATCGCGGCGTAGAACATCAGCGGCGAGGTGGTGCCGCCGAAAGGGCCGATCAGGATCGGCGGCCATGCCTCCAGCGGCAATGGGACACGATGCGGGTGCGCCTCGCCCGAATCCCAGCCGGGCGCCTCGCGGATGTCCTTCTCGGGCAGCCAGACCTTCCAGTCGCCATCCTGCAACGGTGAGAAGCGACCGATCGAGACAAGCGTGTCGTCGTGGTCAAAGGCGTCGCCGGTGTGCAGCGCGACAAAGCGGATCTGGCCGGTCTTCTCGCGGAAGAAGACTTCCGTCACGGGGAAGCGATGCGCGTCCGTCACGACGGTTCGCTTCATCAGGTCGGTCATCGTCAGCATGGGCGTCCCTCTCACTTCACGAACCCCGCGATCACCACCGCGGTTCCGGGCCGCAGGAACCAGCGCGCGCCGCGCCTTGTTCGCCCCCCGGAACGGAGGTTACACATGACCCATATCATCACGCTGCGGAAGATCGAGCCCGTCACCCATGACACGTATCGTCTGACGTTCGACAGGCCCGAGGGCTATTCGTTCAACTTGGGGCAGGCCTGCCACCTGGCGCTCGACCGCGACGGCTGGCGAGAGGAGGACCGTCCGTTCACCTTCACTTCGCAGCCCGAGGACGATTACCTCGAGTTCACGATCAAGTCCTATCCGCAGGACGATCCCGATCACGACGGAATGACGGCGCAGGTCGCGACACTGGAACCCGGAGAGACCGCGACGATCGATGAGCCCTCCGGCGTGATCGAGGACCGCGGGCCCGGTGTCTTCATCGCTGGCGGGGCGGGCGTCACGCCTTTCATCCCGATCCTGCGGCGTCGCGCCCGCGACGGCGACCGCATCTCGGCCTGCACGCTGATTTTCTCGAACAGGGCGGAGCGCGACATCATCCTGCGCGATGAGTGGGACGCGATGGAGGGGCTCAGCAAGATCTATGTGGTTACCGACGAGTCCGGCAGCGCGCTGCCCGCCGGTCCGATCGACGGCGGGTTCCTCGACGAGGTGCTGAAGGGCTTTCGCGACGTCTTCTACATCTGCGGCCCGAAGCCGATGACGCAAGACATCATGGAAGCCCTGAAGCAGCGCGGCGTGCCTGACGACAAGATCGTGCAGGACCAGTGGTAGTCGTCCGCAGCCAAAGGGCGATGCCGGCGCGCGCGAGATCTACTAGGAGACGGGCATGGACAGGTCGCTGGTTCATCGCCGGCTGCGCGAAGCCGGCCTTCCCGAGGCAAAGGCGGATGCGTTGACGGCGCTGCTATGGAATGTTCACGGCTCAGGCATGCTCGAGGAGGTGGACTTCGCGCACCTCTCTGACGCCGGGTTCCGGCATCTCGACGTCTGCATCATGCGAGAACTTCTCGCTGCCGCCCTGTCGCGCCGGCAACCGCCGCTGCATGAGACGCAGGGCATCGGCGAAGGTGCGGTCGGTTCCGTCCTCGGCGCCATCGACGGCCAGGAATCGCGGCGAGGCTAGCGCGTCGGGTGTGGCCGCCCCGGTATGGCGTGACGGCGCTCGCCGGCATGCTCCCAGCTGTCCATCGCCTGCAGTGCCTCCTCGGCCGTCTCCACGAAGCGAAACAGCTCCAGGTCTGCCGGCGCGATCGTACCGGCCTCGGCGAGGGCGCCAAAATTCACCACCCTCTCCCAGAAGGCGCGCCCGAAAAGCAGGACTGGGATGCGTTCCATGCGTCCGGTCTGGATAAGGGTCAGGCACTCGAAGAGCTCGTCAAGCGTTCCGAAGCCGCCTGGAAACACCGCCACCGCGTTCGCCCGCATCAGGAAGTGCATCTTGCGGATCGCGAAGTAGTGGAAGTTGAAGCAGAGTTCCGGCGTCACCCATTCGTTCGGGGCCTGTTCGTGCGGCAGCACCACGCCGAACCCGATGGAGGAACCGCCGGCATCGGCGGCGCCGCGATTGCCCGCTTCCATCACGCCGGGACCGCCGCCGGTGACGACGATGTTTTCGCGCCCGCCCGACGCGAGGCTACGTTCGGTCACGGCGCGGGCGAAATCGCGGGCCACCTCGTAGAAGTGGCTCATCTCGCGCAGCGTCTCGGTTCGCGCCTCGTCCTCGCGCGAGGGCGGCAGGATGCGGGCGCCGCCGAACATCACGACGGTCGACTCCACGCCCCGCTCCGAGAGTATCAGCTCCGTCTTCTGAAGCTCGAGCTGCAGGCGCACCGGCCGCAGCTCTCGCCTCAGCAGGAAGTCTTCGTCGTCGAACGCGAGGCGGTAGGTGGGCGCACGCGTCTGCGGCGTGTCGGGGATGCCGTGCGTGCTCTCGATGTCCTGATGGGCATCGCGGAACGGATGATAGTGCTTCTCGTTCATCGGCCTCTCCGGGCGGGCAGCAGATTGCGCCGCGCTCCGACGGCCACTATAGCGGCCGGGGCCCTCTTGCCACCCGGAATGAAGGATGCAGCCCGATGTCTCACGCCGAGTTGGAAACCGCCATCGAAGCCGCGTGGGAGACGCGGGACCAGATCACGCCCGCCACCGGCGGCGAGGTCCGCCAGGCGATCGAGACGACGCTCGACGCCCTTGACGACGGCTCCATCCGCGTGGCGAACAAGCTCTCGGACGGCAATTGGCACGTCAACCAGTGGGCCAAGAAGGCCGTGCTGCTCGGCTTCCGGCTCAAGGACATGCAGATGCAGTCGGGCGGGCCACAGGGCGGCGACTGGTGGGACAAGGTCGACAGCAAGTTCGCAACCTGGGGCGAAACCGAATGGCGCGCCGCGGGCTTTCGCGCCGTTCCCAGCTGCGTCGTGCGCCGGTCCGCCTACATCGCCCCGGGCGTCGTGCTGATGCCGTCTTTCGTCAATCTCGGCGCCTACGTCGACGAGGGCACGATGGTCGACACCTGGGCCACCGTCGGCTCGTGCGCGCAGATCGGCAAGGGCGTCCACCTGTCGGGCGGCGTCGGCATCGGCGGCGTGCTGGAGCCGATGCAGGCAACCCCCACGATCATCGAGGACAACTGCTTCATCGGCGCCCGGTCCGAGGTGGTGGAGGGCGTGATCGTGCGCGAGGGATCGGTCCTCGGGATGGGCGTCTATCTCGGGCAGTCCACGAAGATCGTCGATCGCGAGAGCGGGCAGGTCATGTACGGCGAGGTTCCACCCTATTCCGTGGTCGTCTCCGGCTCGATGCCATCGTCGGGTGGCGTCAACCTCTACTGCGCCGTCATCGTGAAACGCGTCGACGAGAAGACGCGCGCCAAGACCGCCATCAACGACCTGCTTCGCGACTAGCCGGCGGCATAGCGCCGGATCGTTTCGCGGACGCCGTCCGCCTCGATCCGGCCGGCGGCTTCGGCCACGGCCGAGACGACCCGATCGCTCTGCCGCAGATCGCCAAAGACGTCGCCCATCTCCAGGAAACTCGCCGGTTCACCCTGTGCGGCTGCATGGAGCCGCTCGGCCCGCTCATCCTCGATGACGGGCGCCCCGGGTGCGCCGTCGCCGGCGCAGTACGCGCGCCACAGCGCGATCTCCAGCGCAAGGCCGTCGATCGACGCGCCCGCCTTCAGCCGGTCCCGCAGCGTCGGAAGGATGAATTTGGGTTGCCGGTTCGAGCCATCGAAACAGAGCCGCGCGATCGTGTCGCCGACCGCCTCGTTGCCGAACCGGTGGAGGCAGGTCTCGAGGTAGACGTCGAAATCGACGCCGTCGATCGGCGCTAGGGTGGGGATCGCCTCACGCCTCAGCAACGCGCGAACCCACGCCACGACATCCTCGTCGCGCATCGCCTCGTGCGCGAACTTGTGGCCCAAAATCGCGGACGGATAGGCGAGCGCGGCGTGACCGGCGTTGAGGACGCGCAGCTTCATCAGTTCGTAAGGCACCACGTCGGCCACGAACTCGACGCCGACTTCCTCCAGCGGTGGCCGGCCCTGCGGAAAGTCGTCCTCCAGCACCCATTGCCGGAACGGCTCGCAGATCACCGGGGCGGCGTCGTCGACGCCGAAGCGCTCCGCGATCATCGCGCGAACCTCGTCGGTGGTGGCGGGCGTGATGCAGTCCACCATGCCGTTCGGAAAGGCGACGCCCTCCAGAAGGTCCTCCTCGCCACGCAGCCGCGCAAGCCCGCCAAGCGCATCCTGCGTGACGTGGCCGCTGCCCGGCAGGTTGTCGCACGACAGCACCGTGAAGGGCTGATCGCCTGCATCGCGCCGTCGCCTGAGCGCGGCGAGGATCATCCCGAAGACAGTCTGCGGTTCAGCGTCGGGCGCGGCGTCCGCCGCGATATCCCGATGGCTTGTATCGAGGTGGCCGTCGGAGCCCATATAGTATCCGCCTTCAGTCACCGTCAGCGAGACAATACGGATGCGCGGATCGGACATCGCAGCGATCGTCGGCTCGGGGGCGACTTCTGCAAAGCCGCACATCGGCGCGCTGACGCGTGCCGAGAAGCCCTCGGGGTCGAGTTCGACGACCGTCGTGAGCCAGTCCTGTGCCGCGAGCCTTTCGCGCATCCGGGCATCCCCCGTCCTGACACCGGCTCCGACGATCCCCCAGTCAAGGTGGCCGCTCTTGCCGTGCAAGCGATCTAGGTAGATTCCCATGTGCGCCCGATGGAAGTTGCCGACGCCGACATGAACGATTCCGGGCGTCAGGCTGCGCCAGTCATGCGCCGGCCGCTCGACCGCGACCGGAAGGGACTCCAGGGTTTCCCCAGACAGCTTCGTTGCCATGCCGTTTCTCCTCAGACTGTCTTGAGCATTCCGCCATCGACGAAGAACGTCGCGCCGACCGCGTAGCTCGCCCGGTCGGAGCAGAGGAACACGAAGAAGTCGGCGAGTTCCTCGACGGATCCAAAACGGCCGATGGGCGCGTGCTCGTCGGCGACGGACTGCAGGTGCCGCTCCCAATCATCCCCGGCCAACTCGCGCGCGGTATTCTCCCAGTCCGGCGTGCGGATCAGTCCCGGATTGATCGTGTTGACGCGAATGCCTTTGGGGATGAGTTCGTTCGCCAAGCACTTCGAGAACATCATCAGCGCCGCCTTGGTGGTATTGTAGATCGGCTCGTACGAGAGCGGCTGGACCGCGCAGATCGAGGCGTTGTTGACGATTGCTCCGCCCCCACGCTTGGCCATGCCGGGCGCGAGGCCCCGGGCGAGCCGCACCGCCGCCATGACGTGCAGATCCCAGAAGTGCTGCCACTTGTCATCAGGGGCCTCCAGGATCGTCTCGTTCGATCCCGTGCCAGCATTGTTGACCAGAATGTCGACCTCGCCTGCGGCCTCTATGACGCGAGCGCACCCCTCCGCGGTCGCCACGTCCGCCGCAATTGCCGTCGCCGACCCGACCTCCGCCGCTGCCGAACGCAGCCTTTCCTCGTCGCGCGCGACCATGACGACGCTAGCACCCTCGCGCGCGAATGCGCGAGAGACGCCAAGGCCGATGCCCTTCGAGGCACCGGTGACCACCGCAATCTTGCCCTGGAGACCGAGATCCATCAGCGCATCCGTGGCGGCTCGCGTGTCTGGCCGGGATGCATCACGCGGCGCGCAAGCCTTGGTCGTCGAACTTGTGGATCTTGTCGTGCTGCGGGGTGAGGTAGACGGTGTCGCCGTGGTGGACGTCGAACTCGCCATCGGCACGAACCGTCATCGTCTCGGCGAGGCCCGTGTCGTGGATGTGCAGGAACGTGTCGGAGCCGAGATGCTCGCTGACACCGACGCGGCCGCGCCATTCGCCTTCGGTCGTGGAGACCGTCAGGTGCTCGGGCCGGACGCCGATTGTCGCCGCGTTGTGCTTGCGTGCGGCGTCGCCAGACAGGAGGTTCATTGTCGGTGAGCCGATGAAGCCCGCCACGAAGACGTTCCGAGGGCTGCGGTAGAGGTCCATCGGGCTTCCTACCTGCTCAATCCGGCCGGCGCGCAGCACGACGATCTTGTCGGCCATCGTCATCGCCTCGACCTGGTCGTGGGTGACATAGATCATCGTCGTCTCGAGGCGGTTGTGCAGCTCGGAGATCTCGAGCCGCATGCCTACCCGCAGGGCCGCGTCGAGGTTCGACAGCGGCTCGTCGAACAGGAACGCCGCAGGCTCGCGCACGATGGCGCGGCCGATCGCGACGCGCTGCCGCTGCCCGCCTGACAGCTGGCCGGGGCGACGGTCGAGATAGTCGGTGAGGTTCAGGACCTTGGCTGCCCCCTCGATCCGCCGCTTCTGCTCGGCCTCGTCGAGGCCAGCCATGCGGAGCGGAAAGGCGATGTTCTTGCGGACGCTCATGTGCGGGTAGAGCGCGTAGCTCTGAAATACCATGGCAAGGCCGCGCTTTGCCGGCGGCAGCTCGGTGGCGTTGCGGCCATCAATCTCGATCTTGCCGCCGGTGACGTCCTCGAGCCCGGCGATCAGGCGAAGGAGCGTAGACTTGCCGCAGCCCGAGGGCCCGACGAAGACCACGAACTCGCCATCCTCGATCTCGAGGTCGAGCGGCGGGATCACCTCGACCTCGCCGAAGGCCTTCTTCACGCCGTTCAGAACGATGCGTCCCATCCCATTCCTCCTATTTGACGGCGCCGAAGGTAAGTCCCCGGACGAGTTGCTTCTGGCTGAACCAGCCCATGATCAGGATCGGCGCGATGGCCATGGTCGAGGCCGCCGACAGCTTGGCGTAGAACAGGCCCTCGGGGCTGGAGTAGCTGGCGATGAACGCTGTCAGCGGCGCGGCGTTGGCGGCGGTCAGGTTCAGCGTCCAGAACGCCTCGTTCCAGGCCAGGATGACGTTGAGCAGGAGGGTCGACGCGATGCCTGGAACGGCCATCGGCGTCAGCACGTAGATGATCTCGTTGCGCAGCGACGCGCCATCCATCCGCGCCGCCTCGAGGATCTCGCCCGGAATTTCGCGGAAGTACGTGTAGAGCATCCAGACGATGATCGGCAGGTTGATCAGCGTCAGCACGATCACCAAACCGATCCGCGTGTCGAGCAGGCCCGCGTCACGGAAGATCAGGTAGATCGGGATCAGCACGCCGACGGGCGGCAGCATCTTCGTCGAGAGCATCCACATCAGGACGTTCTTGGTGTTCTTGCCGGGCACGAAGGCCATCGCCCATGCGGCGGGTACCGCAATGATCAGCCCGATGACCGTGGATCCGACCGAGATGATCACCGAGTTCATGAAGTGGCGAAAGTAGTTCGACCGCTCCTGCACCGTGAAGTAGTTCTCCAGCGTCCACTCGAAGAACAGGAACGAGGGCGGCGACGAGATCGCCTCGGACTCGGTCTTGAAGCTGGTGAGGATCGTCCAGAGGATCGGGAAGAAGATCAGAAGTCCGATCGTCCAGGCGATGGCGGTGTTGATCGACTTGCGTTGCGTCGTGACTGCGCGTGCCATCTGCCCCTCCTCAGGCGTCGAGGTTCTTGCCGATCATCCGCATCAGGAAGATCGCGACGATGTTGGCGAGAATGATCGCGACGACGCCACCGGCCGAGCCGAGCCCGACGTCGAACTGCAGCAGTGACTGGATGTAGACGAGGTAGGTGAGGTTGGTGGACGCCACGCCCGGACCGCCCCCGGTCGTCACCAGAATTTCCGCGAAGATCGACAGCAGGAAGATCGTCTGGATCAGGATCACCACAGTGATCGCCCGCGCCAGGTGCGGCAGGATGATCCAGAGGAACTTGCTGCCGAATCCGGCACCGTCCATCTCGGCGGCCTCGAGCTGTTCGCTCGACAGCGACTGGATCGCGGTCAGCAGGATCAGCGTCGCGAAGGGCAGCCACTGCCAAGAGACGATGAAGATGATCGAGAGGAGCGGCGCGGCAGTCAGCCACTCGAACGGTTGAGCGCCGAAGATCCGGGAGACGTAGCCGAAGAGGCCGTTCACCGGATCCATGAACATGTTCTTCCAGACCAGCGCCGAGACCGTCGGCATGACGAAGAAGGGCGCGATGACCAGCAGGCGGACGATGCCTTGTCCCCACATCTCCTGGTCGAGCAGAAGCGCCAGGGCGATGCCGCCGCAAACGGTGATGACGAGGACGCCGCCGACCAGCAGCAGCGTGTTGACCAGGGCGGTCGTGAACGCCGGATCGGTGAAGAAGTAGCTGTAGTTCTCGAACCCGACGAAGGGGTTCGCCCCCGGCATCAGCAGATTGTAGCGGAGGGTCGAGAAGTAGAGCGTCAGCACCAGCGGGACGATCATCCAGAGTAGCAGCAGGACGACGGCCGGCGAGATCATCAGCCGCGCGGCGGCTTTCGAGTGTTGCGTAGCCATGGCTCAGTCTCCTCCCGATTGCGCTTCGTCAGGAGCCGAGGGCCGCGGACGGCCCCCGGCAGGGAGGTTCAGTAGCCGGCGCGGTCCATTTCGCGCTGGGTCAGGGCCTGCGCGCTCTGCAGCGCCTGCTCGCCCGAGACCTGCCCGGCAAGTGCTGCGGAGAATTGCTGGCCGACCGCCGTTCCGATGCCCTGGAACTCGGGGATCGCGACGAACTGGCCGCCGGTGTACGGCGTCTCCTGCACCGACTGGTTGACCGTGTCGGAGGACTGCATGGCGTTCAGCGTCATTTCGGCAAACGGAGCGGCCTCGAGATAGTCGGGATTCTCGTAAAGCGACTGCCGCGTACCCGGAGGCGCCGCGCGCCAACCCTCCTGCTCGGCGACGAGCTGGGTGTAGTCCTGGCTCGTCGCCCAGGCGACGAACTGCTTGGCTGCATCTGGCGCGTCGGTCGACGACGGCACGGCGAGGCTCCAGGCCCAGAGCCAGTTGCCGTGGTTGTTCACGCCTTCCTTGTTGGGGAACTTCGCAAAGCCGACGCTGTCGGCGACCTGGCTTTCATCGGGGTCCGTGACGAAGCCCGCGGCGACGGTCGCGTCGATCCACATGCCGCACTTGCCCTGCTGGAACAGCGACAGATTCTCGTTGAAGCCGTTCGAGGATGCGCCCGGCGGGCCATACTCGTTCATCATGGTCAGGTAGTCGTTCATCGTCTCCTGCCACTCGGGGGAGTCGAACTGGGCGTTCCACTCCATGTCGAACCAGCGCGCGCCGTAGCTGTTCGCCATGGTGGTGATGAAGCCCATGTTCTCGCCCCAGCCTGGCTTGCCGCGGAGGCAGATGCCGTAGACCTCGTTCTCGCGGTCGGTCATCGCCTCGGCGGCGGACATGATGTCGGACCATGTCGGCTCGTCGGGGATCGTCACGCCCGCCTCCTCGGCGAGGTCGGTGCGATACATCACCATCGCGGACTCGCCATAGAACGGAGCGGCGTAGAGCGTGCCGTCGACGGACAGTGCCTCGCGGACCGCGGGAATCAGGTCGTCGACGTTGTACTCCTCGGGTAGATCGTCGAGCGGGAGGAGCCAGTCCTGCTTGGCCCAGATCGGAACTTCGTAGGTGCCGATCGTCAGCACGTCGTACTGTCCGCCCTGCGTCGCAATGTCGGTCGTCACGCGCTGGCGCAAGACGTTCTCTTCGAGCGTCACCCACTCGAGCGCGATGTCGGGGTTCTGCTCCGTGAAGGCGCCTGACAGCCCCTGCATCCGGATCATGTCGCCATTGTTCACGGTTGCGATGGTGATCGTCGTCTGTTGTGCGGCGGCGATGCTGCCGACGGCGCACAATGCGGTAGCGCCCATCAGGACGTGCGTCAGTGTTTTCATTGTTCCCTCCCAGGCTCCGTTGATTGGGCATATGCCCAGCGGATGGGCATATGTTCACGAAGTGCGACGGCGCTGTCAAGGCCGTTAATCACCAGTCAATCTGCCACACCCCCTCGCAGGCAAGCGAATTTTCAACTCAGCCGGTCAGGAGTTCCTCGGCAGTCGCTTCGTCGGTAATCAAGCCGTTGACCAGCCGGCCGTCGAGGGCCGCGCGGATCGCCGTCACCTTTTCAGGGCCCTGCGCAAGCGCGACGACGGGGCGCTCGGCATCCGGCTCAACCGGGGCGCCGGTGACGCGGCGGCTGAGCGATCCCCGCAGGAGGCGACCCTTGGCATCGAACGCGCGGCTCGTGATCTCCCCAACCGCGCCCTCGGCAATCAGTTCGGCAAGTTCGTCAGGTGCCACGAACCCATCCTTGACCAGCGGCGCGTCCTTATCGATGCCGCCAATTCCGACGAACGCAACGTCAGCCTGCGCGCAAAGCGCCAGCGTGCTGGCGACTGGTGCCTGGGCGTGCAGCATCGCGACCTCGTCGGGACCGGAGGCGAAGACGGGCAGGGCCATCGGATATTGTGTTGCACCGGTCCGCTCGGCCAGGCGGACAGTGGCGCCGAACGGCGAGGCCGAGCCATTCATCATCATGTTGCCGAGAAGCGAGACAATGCGATGGTGCGGCCGATGCATCCGCTCTACCTGCTCGACCGCGGCCGTAACGGCACGCCCGGTTCCGAAGGCGATGATCCGGGGCGCGTCGTCGGCGAGGACCCGCTCAATCTCACGCGCGGCGATGGATGCGACGCCTGTCAGAAGACCGGGCGCGCCGGTGGCCGTTGGTGCGACCTTCGACAGCCCGAGGCCCCAGCGCTCCCTCACACTGGCTGCGAGTTCCATGCAGCGCGCGATGGGGTGGTCAATCCGAACCTTCACCAGGCCCTGCGCGGCCGCCAGGCTCACGAGCCGCTGCGCCTTCTGCCGCGACACGCCGAGTTCGCGCGCGATCTCGTCCTGCGTCATGCGCGCTGAATAGTAGAGCCAGCCCGCGCGCGCAGCATCATCCAGTCGCTGCTCGTCGCCGCTCAGGTGCGCTCCTCCCCGTGCGAGAGCGCGCTGATGGCCTTGCACGTCGCTGCAGCTTCATCGCGTCGATTTCCGGGTCCATCGTGGAAGGACGAGGCTGGAAGGTCGGCGCGGCACCGGCGGCCTCTGGAGACGGCGCAAAGCGGCGGCGGCAGTATGCGCCGCCGTGAAGTGCGCCAAGGTGCGGACCATGCCGCACAGCCTGCGATCGTGCCGCTAAAGCCGCGCGCCTGTCTCTGCATGTCCATGCTCTTTCGTACTCCTTGCGGCAATCCGCGCCAATGCCTCAGCAATTGTGGACCGTCCCTTCGCCGCCGGCTACGCAATCCGTAGGAGAGGAGAGTACCGGACATGCAATTCATCACGTTGATTCTCATTATGACGGTCGGTGTCGCCGCATGCGACGGGACTGTCGACGAGAGAGACCGTGAACGTTGGCGCGAAAACGACCGCAACTGGAGCGAGGATCAGCTTTCGGGCGGCCGAGGCTTTAGGTAGCTCGCCGCTACGTGCTTGGTGCCGCCGGCGCATCGGCCCCTTTCATTCGCCGCATTCGTCCAATACTGCCTGCCGCGAGCATCGGAGAGATGGCTTGAGCGAGCGGGGCATCGTTATCGTCGGGGCGGGGCAGGGCGGCTTCCAGGTTGCGGCAAGCCTCAGGCAGGAGGGGTATGCCGGGCCCGTAACGCTCGTCGGCGACGAGCCGGGCTTGCCTTACCAGAGGCCACCTCTTTCGAAGGCGTATCTTCAGGACGGCGATGCGGCCCGTCTGGCCCTGAGGCCGGCGGCCTTCTACGAAAGTGGGCGCATCGACTACCTGCCGGCGCTCCGTGCCGAGGCTATCGACCGGCGTTCACGGACGGCCGAGCTGTCTGACGGGCGGCGTCTGTCCTACGACAAGCTCGTTCTCGCCACGGGTTCCCGCAATCGGAAACTGAAGATTCCCGGCATCGAGCTGGATGGCGTGGTCGAACTCAGAACGCTCGCCGATGCCCAGGGGCTGCGCCAGCGGATCGCCGGGGTTCACCGCGCCATCGTCATCGGGGGCGGTTTCATCGGGCTTGAGTTTGCCGCCGTGGCCCGTGGCCTTGGCGCCAAAGTGACCGTGCTCGAAGCGGCGCCAAGGGTCATGTCCCGTGTCGTCTCCGCGCAGATGTCGGAGCACTTCCGGCTCTTGCACGTCGAGTTGGGCGTGAAGGTCATGTTGCGTGCGACAGCTTCCGAGATCGTGGGCGAAGACGGCCGAGCGGTCGCGGTGCGTCTTGCCGACGGATCCGAGGTTGCCGGCGATCTCGTCGTTGTGGCGGTCGGCGTAGTCCCCAACGTCGAGCTGGCTGAGTCTGCCGGCATAGAGTGCGCCGATGGCATCGTCGTCGACGCGGAGCTTCGTACATGCGATCCTGACATCTTCGCAATCGGCGACTGCGTCTCGTTCGTCCCGCATGGGCGTGTCGAGCGTCTGCGACTGGAATCCGTCCAGAACGCGGTCGATGGCGCGCGGGCGGTTGCGGCTACGATCTGCGGCCGGCCGACCCAAATGACGGCCGTGCCATGGTTCTGGAGCGATCAGGCGACGGCCAAGCTGCAGATCGCGGGCCTGTCGCACGACTTCGATTCGCACGAAGTGATCTCACGGGGGCCAGGCAAGGTTTGCGTGTTCTGCTTTCGCGAGGGACGTTTTGTGGGGCTGGAGACGGTGAACAGCCCGGCCGACCACATGGCGGCGCGCAAGGTCTTGGCGGACGACGTGCCTGTCACGCGCGGAGAACTTGCGGCGGCAGATTGGCAATTGAAGGCGTTCCTGCGCCGATGAACCGGAACGAACGATGGAGGTGTCGATGGCAGAACGACCGATCCTGATCGCGCCGTCGATCCTGGCGGCCGACTTCTCGCGGCTGGGGGCGGAGTGCCGCGCGGTAGAAGCGCAGGGCGCCGACTGGATCCATATCGACGTGATGGATGGCCATTTCGTGCCGAACCTTACGTTCGGCGCGAATGCCGTCGCTGCGCTGCGGCCCCACGTCGGCGGCGTCATGGATGTACACCTAATGATCGCGCCAGTCGATCCCTACATTGCCGCGTTCGCCGAGGCGGGGGCCGACATCCTGACCGCGCACGTCGAGGCGGGACCCCACATCCATCGCACGCTGCAGGCCATCCGCGCGGCCGGGGTCCGGCCAGGCGTCGCCCTCAACCCCGGCACACCTGCCGAATCCGTCGCCCACGTACTGGACCTCGTCGACCTGATCTGCGTGATGACGGTCAATCCCGGCTTTGGCGGGCAATCTTTCATCGATCTCGGGAGCAAGATCGCGCGCTTGCGCGAACTGGCCGGCGATCGCGATATCCGCATCGAGATCGACGGAGGGGTCGATCCCACGACTGCGCTGGGCGTGGTGCGCGCCGGGGCCGACGTCCTCGTCGCCGGATCTGCCGTGTTCAGGCACGGTAGCGTCGACGCGCCCGAAGGTTATGGCGAGGCAATCCGCGCCATCCGGACGGCTGCAGGCTGACGCCTCACTCGGCTGGCGCCTCCGCCGTACGCGGTGTGCCATCGATGCGGCGACGCTGCATCCAGACGATGAGCGCCAGGACCAGGATCGCTGGGATGAACATCCAGTACTTCGATGGCTGGGCGACCGGCGTCATCACACGGACAATCTGCTGGTCCCAGTCGAGGCCGGCATCCTGCGCGGCGCTGTCGAAGGCGACGTTGTCGATGATGACCTCCTCCCCGCTCTGGATCAACTCGAGGCCGGAGTTCAGGAGGCGCTCCGCCCCCGTCTCGCCCTCGGCGACGGGTAGGAGGGCCGTGAACGTCACCGGGTCGCCGACCGCGTTCAGCCCGTCGATCCTCAGGCGCAGGTCCTGCCCCGGAGCGACGGCCATCGCTGCCTGCTCGATCTGCGCGGGCGGCACGTCCTCGAAGGGGGGAGAGACCATGTCCATCCAGAAGCCCGGCCGGAAGAGCGTGAACGCGATGAGCAGAAGCAGCACCGTCTCCCAGATGCGGTTGCGCGCGAGAAACCACCCCTGCGTCGCTGCAGCGAAGAGCAACATGGCCACGGTCGCGGTGATGAAGACGAAGATTCCCTGCGCCCAGGTGACATCGATCAGCAGAAGGTCGGTGTTGAAGATGAAGAGGAACGGCAGCGCCGCGGTCCTGAGCGAATAGAAGAAGGCGACTACCCCGGTCCGGATCGGATCGCCTCCCGATACCGCGGCTGCGGCGAACGAGGCCAGGCCCACGGGTGGCGTTACGTCGGCCATGATGCCGAAGTAGAAGACGAAGAGATGCACCGCGATCAGCGGCACGATCAGGCCGTTCTGCTGCCCGAGCGTGACGATGACGGGCGCCAGTAGGGCCGAGACGACGATATAGTTCGCCGTCGTCGGCAGGCCCATTCCGAGGATCAGCGACAGGATCGCGGTCAGGAACAGTATGGCGAGGATGTTGCCGCCCGACAGCACCTCGACCACGTCTGCAAGGGCGGAGCCGACGCCGGTCTGGCTTACCGCGCCGACGATGATGCCGGCGGTCGCGGTCGCGATGCCGATCCCGATCATGTTGCGCGCGCCGGCGATCAGGCCGTCGACGAGGTCCATGAATCCGGCCCCGACCTCTGTCCCGGCGTTGCCGGTGCTGCGCATGATCGCCATCAGCGGCCGCTGGGTCACAAGGATGAAGATCATGAACGCCGCCGCCCAGAAGGCCGAGAGACCGGGCGACAGCCGCTCGACCATCAGCGCCCACACCAGGACGACGACGGGCAGGATGAAGTGGAGCCCGGCCTTGATCGTCGGCCCCGGCACCGGAAGCTTCGTCACCGGCGCGTTCGGATCCTCCATCTTGAGCGGCGGTTGCTTCGACGCGACCCAGAGCAGGGCGACGTAGGCCGCGACGAGACACGCGAAGATCACATAGGGGGCCGCGGCGCCGAAGGTTGGTCGGATCCAGCCCATCCCGTAGTAGACCGCGAAGCTGAGCGCGCAGATCACGGCGATGGTGAAGGCGATGCTGATCAGCCAGGCGACCCAGGGCTTGGGCTCGACCGCGCGCGGCAGCCCTTCCATCCCGGCCTTCATCGCCTCGAGATGGACGATGTAGACGAGCGCGATGTAGCTGATGACGGCGGGCAGGAAGGCGTGCTTGACGACGTCGAAGTAGGGGATCCCCACGTACTCGACCATCAGGAACGCCGCGGCGCCCATCACGGGTGGCATGATCTGGCCGTTGACCGAGGAGGCGACCTCAACCGCGCCCGCCTTCTCGGACGAGAAGCCGACGCGCTTCATCAGCGGGATGGTGAAGGTGCCGGTGGTGACGACGTTGGCGATCGACGAGCCCGAGATCAGGCCGGTCATCGCAGAGGAGACGACGGCAGCCTTGGCGGGGCCGCCGCGCATATGGCCCATGAGCGAGAAGGCGACCTGGATGAAGTAGTTGCCGGCGCCGGCCTTGTCCAAGAGCGAGCCGAAGAGCACGAAGAGGAACACGAACGAGGTCGAGACGCCGAGCGCGATGCCGAAGACGCCTTCCGTCGTGATCCACTGGTGGTTGGCCACGACGCCGAGCGACTTCGACCCGTGCGCGATGATGCCCGGCATGTACGGGCCGAGAAATGTGTAGGCGAGAAAGACCGACGCCACGATCATCAGGGCGGGACCGAGGGCGCGGCGCGTCGCCTCCAGCAGCAGCATCAGCCCGATGACCGCGACCACGAGGTCCTGCAGGATGGGGGCGCCGACGCGGCTCGCGATGCCTTCATAGGCGAAGTAGATGTAGAGGGCTGTCGCCGCGCCGACGAGCGCCATCGCCCATTCCCAGGACGGTATCCGATCCTTCGGCGAGCCGAGGAAGATGGCCGAGACGACAGCGGCGCCGACAAGCGGGATCCACCAGATCGGGATGTCTGTCGCCCCGATGATGAAGAGGATCGTGAGAATGATGGGTACCGCGAGTCCGAGCCCGAGCTCGAACTTCGTGCGCGAGGCGGGATAGGCGGCGAACGCCAGGAACATAGCGAATGCGAGGTGGATGGCCCTCGCCTCGGTGTCGTTGAAGACGGCGAAATTGAAGATGAATGGCAGCGGGGAGGCGTACCAGAGCTGGAACAGAGACCAAGCCAAAGCCGTACCCAGGATGATCAGCGTCGCGACGCGCCCCGGGCTTCTTCCACCAGTGTCGGCGGACGAGACGAGCTCGTCGATCTGCGCCTGGGTCATCCCGCCGTGGCCGGCGGCCGCCTGCTCGACGGCACTCGCCTCGAACTGGTGGGCCTCGTCCTTGTGATGATCGTTGTTCGCCATCGGGAGTCCCTCGCGCCGCCTTGCCGCTATCAAGATGAGCGGGTCCGTCTCCAGACCCGCCCGATGAATTCAGATCAGGAGCCGCCGTCCATCCAGCCCTGCTCCTGGTAGTACTTCGCGGCGCCCGCATGGATCGGCGCGGAGAGACCCGCCTCGATCATCTCCTCCTGCTGGAGGTTGGAGAACGCCGGGTGCAGACCTTTGAAGCGATCGAAGTTCTCGAAGACCGCGCTGACGACCTCGTAGACCACGTCCTCGGGCACGCTCTCGTGCGAGACGAAGGTGGCGCGCACGCCGAACGTCTCGGTATCCTCCTCGATGCCCTCGTAGAGCGAGGCCGGGATCGTCGCCGAGGCGTAGAAAGGGTTTTCCTCGATCAGTTGCTCGATCTCGGGGCCGGAGACGTCGACGAACTTCGCGTCGCACGACGAGAACGCTTCCTGGATCGAGCCGTTCGGGTGGCCGACCTGATAGACGAAGGCGTCGATCTTGTTGTCGCAAAGCGCCTGCGCCTGTTCGGTCGCCTTCAGCTCCGACGAAAGCGAGAAGTCGTCGGCGGTCATCCCCTTGGCTTCCATCACCACGTCCATCGTCGCCCGCTGGCCGGAGCCCGGGTTGCCGATGTTCACGCGCTTGCCGGCGAGATCGTCGAACGTCTCGATCCCGCTATCAGCGCGGGCGACGACGGTGAACGGCTCGGGATGGACCGAAAACACCGCCCGCAGTCCCTCGATCGCGCCCGTCCGAGAAGTCGCGCTCGCCGTTGTAGGCATAGTATTGCTGGTCGGACTGGGCGACGCCCATGTCCTGGTCGCCGGCCTTGATCGCGTTGATGTTGGCCACCGAACCGCCGGTCGACGGCGCGGTACACTTCAGCCCATGCTCGTCGGAGCCGCGATTGACGAGGCGGCAGATCGACTGACCGACGACATAGTAGACGCCGGTCTGACCGCCGGTGCCGATGGTGATGAACCGTTCTTCCTGGGCGTTGGCACCGCTGGCGAGCATCAGCCCGACCGCAGCGCTTCCAATGAGATACTTCATTCGGATCTCCCTGATTGGCTGCTCTCGACTATCCTCGAGAGCGTACTCTGGATGCCGGAAACCCTAACACCCGCAGACCTGTCCGCAACAGATTTGCGCTAACGCCATGATTTTACGCGATATGGCGGCGGATCGGGCAGCCTAAAGGACCTCTTGCAGCGTCAGGTGCAGCTTCTCGACCAACTCGTCGATCTCGGTGTCTTCGATGATGAAGGGTGGCGCGAGGAGGATGTGGTCGCCCTGCCGTCCATCGATCGTCCCCGACATCGGATAGCAGATGAGGCCCCGTTCGAAGGCGGCGGCCTTAATGCGTGCGGCGACCCGGCGATCCGGATCGAACGGCGCCTTGGTCTCTCTGTCGGCCACGAGTTCGATACCGCGAAAGAGCCCGCGTCCACGGATGTCGCCCACGTGGACATGCTGGCCGAACGCCGCTTCGAGCTTCTCGCCGAGGACGTCGCCCTTCTCCCGGACGCGTGGCACGAGCCCCCTGTTGAGGATCGCGCCGACCACCGCAAATCCCGCCGCCGCGGCGACGGGATGGCCGAGGTAGGTATGGCCGTGCTGGAAGAACCCCGAGCCGTCCCGGATCGTGTCGTGCACTTCGGCGGTACAGAGCATCGCCCCGATCGGCTGGTAGCCCGCCCCCAGCCCCTTGGCGATGCACACGATGTCCGGCGCTATTCCGTCCTGCTCGCAGGCGAAGAGGCTCCCGGTCCTCCCCATGCCGCACATCACCTCGTCGAGGATCAGCAGGATGCCGTGCCGGTCGCAGATCTCGCGGATCCTCCGGAAGTAGCCGGGCACCGGCGGCAGGGCGCCGGCCGTGGCGCCGACGACAGGCTCGGCGACGAAGGCCATCACCGTTTCCGGTCCGAGGCGCTGGATCTCGGCCTCCAGCGCATCCGCGGCCCGCAGCCCGTAGGCCTCCGACGTTTCACCCTCGTGCCGGAGACGATACTCGTAGCAGGGATCGATGTGGCTTACGTCCAGGAGCAGCGGAGCGAACTGCGCTCGCCGCCATTCGTTGCCTCCCGCCGCGAGGGCACCGAGCGTGTTGCCGTGATAGCTCTGCTTCCGGGCGATCAACCGCCCGCGCTGCGGCTCGCCCTTCTCCACCCAGTACTGCCGCGCGAGCTTGATCGCCGCCTCCACCGCCTCCGACCCGCCGGAGACCAGGTAGACCCGGTCGATTCCGGGCGGCGCATGCGCGACGAGCAGGTCCGCAAGCGCTTCCGCCGGCTCTGAAGTGAAGAATCCTGTGTGCGCAAAGGCGAGCAGATCGAGCTGGTCCTTGATCGCCGCGACGACCTCGTCATCGCCATGACCCAGGCAAGAAACGGCGGCGCCACCCGAGGCGTCGAGGTAGCGATTTCCCTGACCTATCATAGAGATAGCAACCTCTTCCGCCTGTCGCTACAGGAGGTGGGCGGTTTGGCGTTCGGGCGAAAACGTGCGACATCCTGCCGATCCGCGATACAATGGTTCACATGCTCGGTCGTTTGGTCCTTCTCCGCAACCACTTGGTGAGCCGGCGAAGTCTGATAGGAACCGAGACAGTCCGGGAGTGAACTGCACGCGCGAAAGCGAGATTGTCATTGCGCATACCTGACGTCACCTCGTCGTTCCCCAACGCGAGCCGCCGCGCCAAGGTCGTTGCGATCACTCTGATCGACTGCGGCCTCGTCGGTCCGGCGATACTTCTTTCGCTGGCGCTGCGCCTCAGCGACCTGTCGCCGACGAGGTTCGTGGACGACACGTTGCCTTATGTTGTGGTGCTGACGCTCGCCGCTGTGCCGCTTTCGCACGCGCTCGGTATCCCGCGTTCTCTCTTGCGGATGTTCGACACCAGCGGGCTGCGCGACCTTGCGCTGCTGGCGCTGGCGCTTGCCGTGCTGATGGCGGGGATGCGCTTCGGCCTCGGGCTCCCGCTGCCCCGATCCCTGCCGGGCATCTTCTTCTTCGTCTATTTCATGGCGCTGGTTCTGGTGCGGCTTGGCTACCACGCACTGACCAGCAGCCAGGTACTCGGCGGGCCGCGAAGCAATGTTGTGATCTATGGCGCCGGCGCGACCGGACAGCAGCTCTACGACGCCCTGCGCCGGGACACGCGGCTGCGTGTCGTCGCGTTCGTGGACGACAGCGCGCGGATGCGCGGCGTGCGGCTGGGCGGCTGCCGTGTCTACTCGCCGGACGCCATCGAGAAGCTGGTGGAGCGGTATTCGGTCGACAGGATCGTGCTTGCGATGCCGAGCGCGCCGGAGCGGCAGCGGGTCGAGATCGCGAACCGCCTGATGCATCTGCCAGCGGAGGTACTTACGCTTCCGCCGCTGACCGAGTTGCTGAGCGGCCGTGCCGATCCTGATGAATTGAAGACCGTGACGCTCGACAGCCTGCTTGGGCGGGAATCGATACAAATTGATATGCCCGAGGTGAGCGCCGCGTTTCGCGGCAAGTCGGTCATGGTGACTGGCGCAGGTGGGTCCATCGGCTCCGAACTTTGCAGACAGCTGCTGGCCACGGGCCCCGCGCGGCTCGTTATTCTGGATTCCACGGAATTCGCGCTCTACGACATCGAGCGCGAATTGAGAGCTTCGGCCGGCGATATCGATATCGTTCCGATATTGGGCTCCGTCCTCGACGCGTCGCTGCTGAGGCACACGATCGAGAAGCACCGAGTCGAAGTTCTCCTTCATGCGGCGGCCTACAAGCATGTGCCGCTGGTGGAGGCGAATGTCGTGGAGGGCGTGCGCAACAACGTCTTCGGCACTGCGACGGCTGCACGCGTGGCCGAGCAGTGCGGGCTAGAGCGCTTCATCCTGATCTCGACGGACAAGGCGGTGCGCCCCACGAACGTGATGGGCGCATCGAAGCGCGTCGCTGAACTGACCGTGCAGGATCTGCAGAGCAGGTCTCTTGGCACGATCTTCTCGCTGGTCCGGTTCGGAAACGTGATCGGCTCCTCGGGCTCTGTCGTGCCCCTCTTTCGTGAGCAGATTCGTCATGGCGGCCCGGTGACGCTGACCGACCCAGAGATGACGCGATACTTCATGACGATCCCGGAAGCCGGACAGCTGGTGTTGATCGCCGGCGCGATGAGTTCCGGGGGAGAGGTCTTCGTCCTCGACATGGGAAAGCCGGTGCGGATCGTCGATCTGGCGCGCAGCATGATCCGCTTGTCGGGACGGACGGTACGCGAAACCGGAAACGAGGAGGGCGACATCGAGATCGAAATCATCGGCCTCAGGCCGGGCGAGAAGCTGCACGAGGAACTTCTGATCGGCGGACGGACGCTGCCCACGCCGCATGAGAAGATCATGGTCGCCGAGGAAGCGATGCCCGAGCCCGGAAAGCTGGCTGCCGCGATGTCTCGGCTCGACCGGGCGATCGCGGATCGTGACGTGGAGGCGCTGCACGAGACGCTGGAGGGGATCGTCGAGGGCTACAGCTTCGAGCGCAGGACGATGCGCGCGGCAGAGTAGATACTAGGTCAGGAGTTGGCCGTTCTGCCCGGCACGACCCGCAGTGTCGAGACCCTGGGTCGGCGTAGGGTGGCAAGGATGATCTTGGCGTCCAGCGGAAGCGACTGCATCGCCGCATAGTGCGAGTCCCAGGCCGCCAGGTGCTCGGGGTCGCTCATGTCGATCCCGTTCACTTGTGCAAGACCGGTGATGCCCGGTTTGACGCCGAAGACGCCTCGACGCCTGCGCGCGGCCACGAGTTCTGTCTGGACCGGCAGGCACGGGCGCGGTCCGACGAGGCTGATCTGATTGCGCAGGATGTTCACCGCCTGGGGCAGTTCATCGAACTTCGTCCGGCGGAGCAGGTGGCCTATCGGCGTAATGGCATCCGTCGGAGCGTCGTGCGTTCCGACCTCGATCGTGCCGCTCGCCATCGTTCGAAACTTGAGGCAGGTGAATGTCTGGCCGTCCTTGCCGACCCGCCGTTGCGCGAAGATGCCCGGCCCATGCGACTGAAGGCGGACGACAAGCCAGACGATCAGCAGCGCCCACCAGAGAAGCACGATGACGGCCACGGCGAAGACCAGGTCGAGAATGCGCTTCGAGACCTGGAAGATGGGATTTCTTGCCTGACCGTCCGTCAGGATCACCTCGCCGTCCGACGTGTCCATGGACAGAACGTGATCGGCGAGCCGTCGCACGTGCGCAACCGGCTTGAGACAGGCGAGGCTGCGAAAAAGAAGCATCGCCAGCGGCCGGGGCAACCTGTTCAGGGCGGAGAGCCTGCCTGACCACTCGTCGCCGTAGAGTAGGGGCAAGTAGAGCGTGACGACTCCGTCCTCGCCCCTGACCCGCTTTGCCGCGGTGCGCTTGCTGACGGAATAAGGGTCATCCCTCTCCTCTCCCAGAGCGTGCGTCGAGGAGACGTTGAAGAAGGTCCGGACGCCGGCGCGGCGGCTGCGGCGCAGTACCTCAAGAAGGAGGTCAACGTTGACCGCATGGAACTCCGCCGCGTCGGAATCGACGTCGTTATTGAGCACGGCCAGATGCAGTAGCGCGTCGAAGCCCTCGATCCGGGCCTCCAACTCCTCGTAGGAGCAGGACGCTTCGGATGGGTGCATCCGGCGCAACGCCGCCGGATCTCGGCCGACCAGCAGGAGTTGCGCGCCACCGCGCTGCAGGATCGGTATGATTTGCCTGCCCACGAAGCCGGAGGCGCCGGTCACGGCAATCCTCACGCCGGTGCCTCGATGCCCTTTCGAACCGCCATTCCTCGCCCTCTGCCGGCCAAGCCTGTGCGCAACCTGTCTGACCGCTCCGCCGGCGGTCAAACCGATTTCCTGTCGTGCCTCGCAAAGCCGGCGCATCTCTGCCATGGTCGCTGCCCGTCCAGAGAGGGATCGCGCGTGTCCGAGATGAAGGATCGGGAACTGCCTTACGACCCGGTGGAGTGGGAGCAACGCCTCAAGCGGGCGCGCGAGGCGCGGGCGCAGGCGCTCGCCGAACGGGAGCCCGTCGGAGATGATGTCCTGACGCGGCAAGTCCCTGAGGAAGAGTTGTCGGATCCTGCGCCTCTCGTCCTGCAGAAGCGACGCGTGGCGGCTCCGACGGCGGTCGTGCGGCCCAATGGTGATGCCTTGACCGCAAGGGAGCACGCTTCCCCGCGCCGCCGGCGGAGGCGGTTGGGTTCCGCCGCCGGACTGCTACTCGGCCTGATCGCAGGTGGGGTTGCGACCGCCGCCCTCATGTTCTCTCCGCCTGCTTTCCTGAGCGACGATCAGGCCTTGGCGCCGTTGGAAAGTCCGACGGAGCATGTGCAGACAAATCTTCCCGCGCCAGCGGACGATAGTTCGAGCGCGCCTCCGTTGCGTGCGATGGCCGCCGACGGTGAGGCGCAGACGCTTGAGCCGCGAGCGGGTCTGTCAGCGCCACCTGCCCGCAAAGTCGATCGGCGCCCGGTCGATCAGGCGAACCAGACCGTGGAGTCGGCGCCGGACGCCCGGACCGGGAACGTATTTTACCCGGCGGTGGACGCGACTCTCGCGGAGAGGGGAACGCTCGTCATTCATGCTCCGCGTGGGGTCGATGACGAGGCACTGGCGGCCGTGACCGCCGGCCTCGCTCTGTCCGGACTTCGTCTAGCTGACCCCGTCCGTGTAGGCTTCCAGGTCTCGGCAACGAACGTGCGCTATTTCCACGCCGAGGACGCCGAACTGGCCCGCGCCGTGGCAGCGCGGGTCGGTGGCACCGCGCGGGACTTCACGAGTTACCGGCCGCTTCCGCAGCCGGGAATAGTCGAGGTCTGGCTGGAAGGTTAGGCTTGGCGGCAGCGGCAAAACATTGGATTTGATCGATTAAGCGCGGGTTCACGGCATCCTGCTAGGCCTCGTCCAGTAACGAGTCGAGGGTTGGCGATGCCAGGCCACAATGCCGCGCCGATAATCATCAAGCGCAAGAAGAAGATCGTGGCCGGCGGCCACCACGGGGGTGCATGGAAGGTCGCCTATGCGGACTTCGTGACCGCCATGATGGCTTTTTTCCTGCTGATGTGGCTGATTGGAGCCACGACCGAGGAACAGCGCAAAGGACTCGCGGACTACTTCAACATCACGGTGCCGCTTGCGTCGATCTCCGGCGGCGGAAACGAAGCTTTCAACGGCGACAGCCAATTTTCCTCGGACGTCCTGCCGGAGTCGGGCCGCGGCGCGGCGATCGACCTTGCGGCTGAATCGAACAATGCGCGCGGATCGAGGGCGCTCGTTGAAGAGCTGCCGGGAGAGGACCCCTCCTCGACGTCCGCGGCGCTCGAATCCATCGAACGCATCCTCTCCGGCTCGGGTGGCGAGAGCCTGGTTTCAGACATCCTGCTCCACCACGTCGTTACGCGGCAGACGGACGAGGGTCTGGTCATCGAACTTCACGATCTTCCCGGCGCCGCGCTCTTCGCGGATGGGAGTGCGACACCGACCCCGTTGTTCGTGCAGCTCGTCGACGAACTCGCTCCGGTGCTCGATATCGTGACCAACCGGATCGCGGTGGGCGGGCATCTTGCCTCGCGGCCCATCGTCGCCGTGGCCAAAGACCCATGGGCGGTGTCCGCAGCGCGCGCGAGGCTGACGCGGGAGTTGCTCGCGGCGACCGGCACGCGAGAGTCCCGCTTTGCCCGCGTCACCGGTCATGGTGATCGCGACCCGGTTACGGTGAACGGCATGGCACCGCGCAACTCGCGCGTCGAGGTCATCCTGCTCCGCGGGGCGACCTGAAGAAAACCTCGGAAATCTCTCCTGTTAGCGCGCCGTTAAGCCAGCGGTTGTAGCGACGCGGAACAGGTAGGGGAACCAGCAGCAGAAAGGCGCACCCTCAATGACGATCTCGTCCTCGCTCAATGCCGGCGTCGCGGGCCTCGCGGCGAACGCGAACAAGCTCGCCTCGATTTCGGACAATATCGCGAACTCGTCGACGTTCGGCTACAAGCGCGTGGAGACCGATTTTCACGCGATGGTCATCTCGAACGGCTCCGGCAAGTACTCCGCCGGCGGCGTCCGGGCGACGACCCAACGGATGATCGATCAGTCCGGCGCCCTCGTCGCCACGTCGAATGCCACCGACATCGCCGTTCGTGGTCGCGGCTTCTTCCCCGTCACCGATCTCGGCTCCATCGGCCTCGACAATACCGGCGTGCCGATGCACCTGGCGACGACAGGCTCGTTCCGCCTCGATGACGAAGGCTATCTCCGCACCGCCGGCGGCACGGTCCTGATGGGTTGGCCGGCGAATAAGGACGGAACGATCCCGCCATTCCCGCGCGACACGCCTGCTGGTCTGAAGCCGGTCCAAGTCCCTCAGAACGCCTTCGTTGGCGAGCCGACGACGAACGTCAATCTCGGCATCAACCTCCCGGCGACCGACACGATGGGCGCGCTGCCCGGAGCCGCGCGCCAGCTTTCGGTGGAGTACTTCGACGACCTCGGCATCTCCAAGACCCTGAACCTGACGATGACGCCGGTCGGACTGCATCAGTGGCAGGTGCAAATTGCCGACTCCGCGACGGCTGCAACGGTCGGAGATTACACCGTCACCTTCAAACCTGGTGCGCCCGATGCCGGAACTCCGCTGACGATCACCGACACCGCGACTACGGCGCCGATTCCTGGCGGCGTCGCTACGATCGGCGTCGGAACCGCCGGCCAGACGATCCAGATCAACCTCGGCGAGCCGGGGACGAACTCGGGCCTGACGCAGCTGTCGGACATCTACGCGCCGACCGCGATCACGAAGGACGGCGCCCCCGTGGGCAACATGACGAACATCGAGATAGACGATGGCGGGTTCGTCGTCGCGAACTTCGATACCGGCGTGTCTCGGACGCTCTACCAGGTGCCGATCCTGGACGTCGGCAACCCCAATCAGCTCACCGCGATGGACAACCAGACCTATGCGCCCTCGGCCGGCTCGGGCGGATTCTTCATGTGGGATGCTGGCGACGGCCCGACGGGAGAGCTGGTGTCGAGCGCACTGGAGAGTTCGTCGACCGACGTGGCGGGCGAACTCACGAACCTGATCCAGACGCAGCGTGCCTATTCGTCGAACGCCAAGGTCATCCAGACCGTCGACGAGATGCTGCAGGAGACCACCAACATCAAGCGGTGACGCCTGACCTAGCGGGAAGAGCGAGATGAGCCTCTCATACTCCATATCGAACGCCATGACCGGCCTGACGGCGACGTCGCGTGCCGCCGAGCTCGTGTCGAACAATGTCGCGAACGCGATGACCGAGGGATATGCGAGGCGGGAGCTGGAGCTGTCCGCGCGGAATTTCGGCGGTCGCGGTGCAGGCGTCACCGTCGACGGCGTCAAGCGCGTCGTCGACGAGGCCGTCCTGCGTGACCGTCGGCTCGCCGACGCCTCGGTCGGCAAGTCGTCGACGACGGCGGAGTTCTATGGCGCGCTGGAGCGCCTGATCGGGACTCCCGAGGACTACAGCTCCCTGACCGGACGTGTCGACAAGCTTGAACAGAGCCTGATCGAGGCCGCCAGCCGGCCCGACAACGACGCGCGCCTGCAAACGGTGGTGGACGCGGCCGGGGCGCTGGCCCGGCACCTGAACGAGGCGTCTGATGGACTGCAGCGGCTGCGGATGGATGCCGAGGACGGCATCGCCAAGCATGTCGACACGCTCAACGCTTCGCTGAAGCAGATCGCGGAGCTCAATTTGCAGATCGTCTCCGCGACTCAGTCCAAGCGCGACCCAAGCGCGCTCATGGACCTCAGACAGCAGGAAATCGACGAGATTTCGTCGATTGTCTCGCTGCGGGTCATGCCGAGAGACAACGGCCAGGTGGCGGTGTTCACGACGCAGGGAGCGCGACTGGTCGACGGACGGCCGTCGGTCCTCTCGTTCGAGCAGACGCCGTTCATCTCGCCCGAGAAAAGGGCGCCGGCCGATCCGCTCAAGGGCATCTTCATCGATGGCAAGGCGGAGAACATCGCGAGCTTCTCGGGTGGTGCGCTGGGCGCTCTCTTCGAGGTACGAGATCAGCTGGCGGTGGACGCGCAGGACCAGATCGATGCCGTTGCGCGCGACCTGATCGAGCGGTTCGAGGGCGACACGGTCGATCCCGCACGGGCGCCGACCGATCCGGGAATGTTCGTGGACCCCGTGGAACTCGCAGGCAACCCGAGGGAGGACCTTGGGCTTGCCGCCCGAATTTCGATCAACACCGATCTCGCCGATATCTGGAAGCTTCGCGATGGACTGGGCGCAGCCGTCGAGGGAAATGTCGGAGACAGCACGCTCCTGAAGGCGATGGCCGATGCACTGGCCACGAAGCGGCCCGGCGGTGCCGGCGCGATCGCGTCGAACAGGGACGCAGGCGAGATCGCGTCCTACGTGCTTTCGGGCATCGGCGTCCAGCGCCAAGCGACGGAAACCGCGCTTGTCGGGGCGACCAGCCAGCAGAATGCGCTACAAGACATGCAGGCCGCGGACGGCGTCGATACCGACGCCGAGATGCAGAAGCTCATGCTGATCGAACAGACCTATGCCGCGAACGCGAGGGTCATCAGCGTCGTCGACGACCTCATGCAAATCCTACTGGGGCTCTGAAATGGCTTCCATGACGCTTAGCGACCTGTCCCAGATGTTCCAGCTTCGGCGGGACACGGTGCGCGTGCGCCAGGATCTGGCGACGGCGACCCAGGAACTCTCCACGGGCCGTTCGGCGGACTTGGGCAGGGCGATCTCCGGCAACTTCGGCCCGCTGGCGTCGATAGACCGGCAGCTGTCGGCCATGGCCGGCTACGAGACCAACACCAAGGAAGCCACCCTTTTCCTGAATGTCGCTCAGGATTCTCTCGAGCGGATCAAGGGCGCGACCGGGGGGTACAGCCTGCGGCTGTCGAGCATCAAGCCGAACGAGATCGTGTCGACCGGGAACGTCCTGGCGATCGAGGCGGCGGCGGCGTTCGACCTCACCGTCTCGACGCTCAACGGACGCGTTGCCGGCCGCTCGCTCTTTGCCGGAACGGCAACCGACCGCGCTGCGGTCGCCGACGCCCAAGGCATCCTCGACCAGATCGGCACGGCCGTGACCGGCCTGACGACGGCGGCCGACGTCGCAAATGCAATAGACGTTTGGTTCACAGCGAACTTCGACACCGCTGTCTACATGGGGTCGCCGGACCCGCTGGCAGGATTTCGTGTCGGCGAGGGCCGGGAGGTCGCGATGGGCGTCAAGGCCGACGATCCTGCGATCCGCAATCAGCTGAAGGCGCTCGCGATGGCCGCGCTGATCGGGAAGAATGACATCAGCGACCCGAGTGAGGAGGCGGCGCTCGCGAACCTGGCCGGCAACTCCCTCGTTTCAAACCGTGACGCCCTCATCACGCTGCAGGCCGGCGTCGGTTCGGCGCAGGAGCGGGTCGAGATCGCACGCGTCGAAGCCTCTTCGGAGCGTACCGCGCTGCAGATCGCGCGGTCCGAGATCGTCGCCATCGACCCATACAAGGTCGCGACGGACCTGCAGAACCTGCAGGCGCAGCTCGAGACCATCTATACGATCACCGCACGTCTTTCGGGTCTCTCGCTCACGAACTACATCAGATAAGGGAACCAACCGATGACAAGAATTGTCGTCGCGCTCATCGCAATGCTGGTGAGCGTTACCGCCACAATGGCGAGCCCGGTCAGGATCAAGGACCTCGTCGAGTTCGACGGCGTTCGTGGCAACGATCTCGTCGGCTATGGCCTCGTCGTCGGTCTCAACGGCACCGGCGACGGAATCCGGAACGCACCGTTCACCGAAGAGATCATGTCGAACATCCTGGAGCGGCTGGGCGTCAACGTGACGGGTGAGCAGTTCCGGCCGAAGAACGTCGCGGCGGTGTTCGTCACCGCCACCCTGCCGCCGTTTTCACGGGCCGGATCGAGGATCGACGTGACGGTCTCGGCGATCGGCGACGCATCGAGCCTGCTGGGCGGAACCCTCGTGATGACTCCGCTCAATGCCGCGGACGGCGAGATCTACGCCGTCGCTCAAGGGACTGTCATCGCAGGCGGCGCCAGCGCCGAAGGCGAAGCCGCCACCGTAGTGCAAGGCGTTCCGACCTCTGGCGTCATTCCCTCGGGCGCCAACGTCGAGCGTGAACTCGACTTTCAACTTTCCGACCTTTCGGTGGTCCGGCTCGCGCTCAGGAACGCCGATTTCACGACGGCGGAGCGGATCGAGCAGGCGATCAACCAGGCCTACGGGCGTGGCGTCGCGCAGATGGTCGATTCCGGCACCGTGGTCCTCGATATCCGCGCGACCGGCGAGCGTTCTCCGGCGCACGCGCTCGGGACGGTCGAGAACATCTTGGTGGAGCCGGAACGCAAGGCGCGCGTCGTCGTCGACCAGCGGTCGGGCACGATCGTCATGGGCGAGGACGTCCGCATCAGCCGCGTGGCGGTGAGCCAGGGCAACCTGACGCTGCGGATCGAAGAAGCGCCCCTCGTGGTCCAGCCGAACCCCTTCGCGAACGGCGAGACGGTCGTGGTTCCGCGCACCCGCGTGGGGATTGACGAAGAGCCGGGGCCGGGTCTGGCCGAGGTGCCCGACGGGACATCGCTGAGTGAGGTCGTGGCCGGCCTGAACGCCCTCGGCGTCAGCCCCCGCGACATGATCGACATCCTAAAGAGCATCAAGGCTGCAGGCGCCCTCCACGCCGAGTTCATCGTGCGCTGACGGCGACCCGAGTGGCGGTGTGACCCCGGCTGAAGCGATCCGATCTCATTCTCGCGCCGTGCATCAGCGGCGCGGGTACCGCTACTGAAGCTTTGCTGCTGGTACGGCTGCACACGGGTCAGCAGCAAACAAGAATCGTCCCAGCCTTGCACCACGAGCGGTGCATCGTCCTCCTGCACCTCGCCCGGGCTCCGGGCCCAGTGCTGCGTCTCAACCAGCAAAGCGAAATTCGCTGTCGATCTCCAGCTCCGTTTCGGCGGGTGCAACTTGATTGCGCAGACCTTCTCACGGCATCAAGCGCAGGAAGGCGCTGCCTCTCAAGTCGTTGCAGTTGGACCGAGTCTCGAGGACAGCGGCAACTGCGGCGGCTGCGGCTGAGAAGACCTCGGATCAGAGCGCGCCAATCCTCAGATCAACGACACTTCCTCCACAACGCCGGCATTCGTTGCATTGCAGCTCCACGTCCGCCCCTCCGCGTCGAGGACCAGCACGCGGGATCCGGAGGTGCTTGTCTCGGACGCGACGACCTCAGCGCGTCCGCCACCGGCGTTGGTGCGAACCGCCGTAGCGCATGCGGACTCACCGACAGTCTCGGCGCCGCTGGACATCGTAGTGGTGGAACTGCAGGCCGACAGGGCAAGAGTCGCTCCGACGATTGCGACGACGACAAGTGACCCTGTCCGGTTGATTGCTTCGAATGTGTGTTTCACTGCGCTTTCTCCTTGCGTCATGCCGCATGCCGGCGGGAGCTTGGCCGCTCGCTTCTTCGAAGACGCGACCCTTCTCGGATCCGTTTCGCCTCGTCAGCGGCCGACTGCAACGGCGAACTGCCCCTTCTCTTCTAAGCCGTGCAGCAACTCGGCTGCGCACAAGCGCCGCGGGTGCTTCCGCAGCGTTTTGCGACGAAGAACCCATGGACGAAGCCGCTCGCGCGGCAATGGCGCGAGCTGAGATGGGTGGCTGCTGACCCGACACCTGCGCTTCTCCGATCGCGTCGTCAGGTCTGACGATTGGGGCCTTCTCAATCGTCAGACAGGAGGCTCCCGTGACGGAGGAGAGGACCACGCCGCTGCGGCAGCGGATGATCGAGGACATGCGGATCAGGGGCATGGGCGAGAAGGCCCGAGCCGGGCGCATATCCGGGCGATCAAGGATTTCGCCGCGTTCATAAAGCGCTCGCCGGATACCGCCGGCCCGGAAGACCTGCGGGCCTACCAGCTGCACATGACCGACGCCGGGATCACGCCCTCGACGTTCAATGCCCGGATCATCGCTGCTCAGTGAACATTTCCGGCATGATCTGCGGCCGCGCGGAGATGAAGCGGTACATGCAGTTCCGCACCGAGCCTGCGAGAACCTGCCCGTGGTGTTCAGCGTCGAGGAGGGTGAGGGGATTTCCCGAACGACCAGCTGATGGCCGGGCCGCGGGACCGCGGGCAGGAGGTACAGGGAGCCGCGACAGCATCTCCTTACGGCTCCCGTCTCTTGCCCGCCGACGTGTCTGCAACCCGATCGGCGACATCGTGCCGAAGACGCGTCTTCGGCACGATGACGGCGATCGGATGCTGATCCACGTTGAGCAGGGCAAGGGACGGAAGGACCGTAAGGTGATGCTGTCGCCGGCCTCCTGGACCTCCTGCGCGCGTGGTGGCGCAGGCCCGGCCCGAGGGCGGCTGTCCTCGGCAAGCCCAGGATCAACCGATCGCCGCGGCAGCTAACGCGCCTTCACGTCAGCCAAGCACATGGCCGGCATCGCCAAGCCGGCGACGCTGCACACGCTCCGCCACAGCTTCGCCACGCACCTGCTCGAGGCCAACACCGACGTGCGCGTCATCCAGGTGCTGCTCGGCCATGCAAAGCTGACGACGACGGCGCAGTACACCCATGTCGCCACCAAGACGATCCGCGACACGGTCAGCCCCTACGACATGCTGGCAAAGCTCCAGCATGAGACGGTGAAGCGGAGTCTGGAGTGACAGTCCGCTAGGGGTGGCACACTGTCCTAGGTGGGGCTGCCGACATCTTCCTGAGCGGCCCCGCATGGTGGCGGTCAGGAGGGCCCAAAAGGCCCTCAGGTGGGCGAGGATCTTGCGGAGGTTGTGGCCGCAGGCGCAGAGGACGGCGAAGAGCGCGTGCTGGTAGTTCGGGTTCTCGACCCACCGCGCGACCACCGCCTCGTCCGACAGGGCGAACGCGTGCTGGAGATAGAGCAGCCCCGCCACCAGCTGCGGCGACGTCGCCGGTCGCCCTCTGCCGGACGGGAAGAACCCTGCCCACTCCCGCTCGAAGAACTCCCAGTCGATCAGCGCCTCGAGCTTCACCAGCTCGTGGCGCATGTCGATCAGGTCGACCAGGCGCGGCCGCAGCAGATCATCCTGTTCGGGGTGGCGGGTCTTCGGTTTCATCGGCGCATCCGAAATCGCAGGGTTCCCGCCGGAATTCTACGAATACCTGCAATCAGGAGCCACGAGAAATTGCGCCTTATCGTGCGAAATCAGAGACATCCGCTTTGTTCTAGGCTGAATCGAAGTATGGCGGCATGGAGGTGTCGGACGCGAAGCGGCTGAGGGCCGTGGAGGAGGAGAATGCCAAGCTGAAGCGGCTGCTGGCGGACGCTATGCTCGACAACGTCGCGCTGAAGGATCTCCTGACGCGAAAGTGGTAGCGCCCGCCGCCAAGCGGAAAGCTGTCGCCCACCTCGTGCAGGCGCACGGGGTGAGCGAGCGGCGGGCGTGCTCCCTGGTCGGCGCGGACCGGACGATGATCCGGTATCGCCGCCGCCGTCCCGACGATGCCGATCTCCGCGAGCGGCTGCGCGACCTGGCGGGTGCGCGACGGCGCTTCGGTTATCGGCGCCTGCACGTTCTCTTGCGCCGGGAGGGTTGGACCGTGAACCGCAAGAAGACCCAGCGGCTCTACCGCGAGGAGGGCCTGTCGGTGCGCCGCCGACGCGGGCGCAAACGCGCGACCGGCACGCGCGCGCCGATCCTGACGGCAGCGACACCGAACGCGCGCTGGTCGGTGGATTTCGTGCACGACCAGCTCGTCACCGGTTGCCGGCTACGCATCCTCAACGTGGTCGACGACGTCACCAAGGAATGCCTGGCGGCCATCGTCGAGACCTCGATCTCTGGCAAGCGCGTGGCACGCGAGCTGAACGCGCTCGTCGCGATGCGCGGCAAGCCCGAGCTGATTGTCAGCGACCACGGCACCGAGTTCACCTCGAACGCCATGCTCGCCTGGACCGAGGCCGCCGGCGTCGCCTGGCACTTCATCGCGCCGGGCAAGCCGATGCAGAACGGCATCTGCGAGGCCTTCAACGGGCGGATGCGCGACGAGCTTCTCAACGAGAGCCTGTTCTTCGACCTCGAGCAGGCCCGCCGGAAGGTCGCGGCATGGGTCATCGATTACAATCAGCACCGACCGCATTCTGCGATCGGCTACGAGACGCCGGCAGCCTACGCAGCTCGGCTCACCGCAATGGACGGCCGGCTCCGCGGAGCGGAAACGCTCCGCCGGCCGCCCATTGCTCCATCGGCGCACCAGCGCCATTCTGAAGCGCCAACTCTGGCTTCAGCTGGATGAAAGTCGGGGGTCACAGCACGTGAGCCGGGACCGTGGCCGCGGTGCGGCCGCGTAAGCCCGGCGAACGCGGCGCGGGACTGGATGGCGGCGCGTGCTAGGACCTGCTCCCTGTCGAGTACTTCCACGTCGTCTTCACCGTGCCGGCGGAGATCGCCCGGATCGCGTACTGGAACAAGAAGGCGGTCTACGGCCTGCTGTTCAAGGGTGAGCCAATGGAACGCCAATGGTCCGAGAGACATTGGCGAACGCCGAGACACTGACCACCATCGCCGCCGATCCCAGGCATCTCGGCGCCCGGATCGGCATGACCAGCGTGCTGCACACCTGGGGCTCGGCGTCGTGCCGAAGGCACGCCTTCGGCCCAACCCCATCATCCGCACGTCCACATGATCGTGCCGGGTGGCGGCCTGTCGCCCGACGGCACCCGTTGGATCGCCTGCCGGCCGGGCTTCCTCCTTCCGGTCCGGGTGCTGTCCCGACTGTTCCGGCGCCTGTTCCTGGAGGGGCTCTCGGCGCTGCACGGCGCCGGCAAGCTCGCCTTCTTTGGCGACCTCGCGGGCCTGGCGGACGCCGCCGCCTTCGCCGCCTGGCTCGCGCAGCTGCGCAAGGTCGAGTGGGTGGTCTATACCAAGCCTCCCTTCGGCGGGCCCGAGGCGGTGCTCGCCTATCTCAGCCGCTACACCCACCGCGTCGCGATCTCGAACAGTCGCCTCGTCAGCGCCGACGCCGATACCGTTGCGTTCCGCTGGAAGGACTACCGGATCAAGAGCGGCGATCGGATGAAGGTCATGCGGCTCTCGACCGACGAGTTCATCCGGCGCTTCCTGGTCCACGTCCTGCCCGACGGCTTTCACCGCATCCGGCACTACGGCCTGCTCGCCGGAGCGGGCCGCAAGGACACCCTCGCCAGAGTCCGAGACCTTCTCGGTGCCCGGGCGCCCGCGGAAGCCGACGCAGCGGCCGACATCGAAACCGCCCCGCCGTTGAGCCTGAGAGAACCTTGCCCCGATTGCGGTGGGCCGATGCGGATCATCGAGACGTTCCGGCGCGGCGAGCGCCCGAAGACCCGGGCTCCACCACGGAGGGTTGCCGCATGATGACAGGGCCATCACCGCCGATGACTCCGCTCCGGACCAGCACGTCAGTCCGGAACAACCTCAGGCTGCGCCTCCGCTCCGCCGTGCCGCAATGCCGGCCTCGATCCGGCAGCGCGACCCTACAGCACGCTTCGCCCAGCATGCGGAACAGCGTCCCGCCGCTGCTCCCAGACCGCCTATCGCTCCCGAGATCCCGTACCGACCCAAGCGACGCCGCTGCGCTTTCCCCATAGACCATCGCCAAACCCCCGCGGCTTCCTCCTTGGGAGGTTTTCCAACGCGGGCCGAGGTCAACGACCGGACCCACGCGCCCGCCGCGGCCCGCATCGGAAAACCTTCACCGAAGGGGACACTGCTCCAGCCAATAGCGATTGAGCAGTTTCTATGAACGATTTCTGCCGAGCAAGCCGCGGCGACGTTCAGAAGTACGAACGGACCAGCGCGCTCGATATCAGTGTCCAGCCATCCGCGACGACGAAGAACGCGAGCTTGAACGGCAGGGACACGATTGCCGGCGGCACCATCATCATGCCCATCGACATGAGTATCGCAGCGACGACCAGATCGATGATGAGGAACGGCAGGAAGATCAGGAAGCCGATCTGGAACGCGCGCGCGATCTCGCTCAGGAGGAACGATGGGACGAGAACGGACAGCGGCGCTCCGTCGCCGAGCGCTGGCGGTTCTGGCCGCAGGTCGGCGAGGCTGGCGAAGGTTTCCGGATCCACGCGGTTCAGCATGAATCCACGGAATGGGTCGGAGGCGAGGTCGAACGCCTCTCTCGTATCGATGGTGCCATCTATCAGGGGTTGAACGCCGATGGTCCACGCCTCGGTGAATACCGGTTCCATGACGAAGTAGGTCAGGAACAACGCCAGGCTGACGATCAGCATGTTGGGTGGCGACTGCTGCAGGCCGATGCCTTGGCGCAGGATCGACAGCACCGTGACGATGAAAGGAAAGCAGGTGACCATGATCGCGAGTCCTGGCACGAGGCTCAGGACCGTGATGAGCAGGATCAACTGGATCGAGCGCGCCGCGAGCGAGCCGTCGTCGCCGAGGTCGAGCGTCAACTCCTGCGCCCCGACCGCGCCTCCGAACAAAAGCAGGACGATGAGGGCGAGTGAAGCCGCCCGCCACGGGAGGCCCGACGCGATCCGCCCGCCGTTCGAAGACAAAAGATTGAGCAAGGCGGACATTCTGCCCGCATTGGCCGTTCTGGCCGCCGCGATGTTCATGGTTCGGCTTCCGTCAGAGTCCGTTCTTGAGGTCCGCGACCTCCGTCAGGCGCACCGCGAGTTGGCCGGCGTTCTCGCCCTCGAGCTCCTCGAGTTCGCCGCGGGCGATCAGCCGTTCACCGACATAAAGTTCGACGGGATCCTCGACCCGCTTGTCGAGCGGCAGCACCAAGTCCGGGCGCATCTTGAGCAGGTCGCGGACGAGGGGGCGCGCGCGGCCGACGGAGATCGTGATCTCGATAGGAACCTGGTGGAACGGGTTGTCCTGCGTCGCGGTATCGAAGGCGTCTTCAGCCATTTGCGGTCTTCCTTGTGTTCAGTTCGGAGACGGCATCGACGGCCGCCGAAATGCGGTCGAGGACGCCGGAGACGTCGATGTGGCGCTCAACAGCGCCGATCTTGAGATGCGCTCTGCCGCGGCCTAGCGCGGGATCCTCGACGATCACGAACGGCACGTCCGCCGATTCGCCGATGATCGTGCGGATGGTCGGTGCTTCGCCCGGCGACACCAGCAGGCGCACTGGGATGCCGGCCGCTTCCTCGATGAGCGGCTCGACCGTCTCGAGAATCGTGTGGCCGACCGTCTCTGCCATCCGGCGCGGCAGCACGGTGTCGAGCATGGTTTTCAGCACCGGCGTCACGTTCGCCATCAGGTGTGCCGACGCCTCGTGAAAGCCGAAGCTGAGTTCCTGCAGCGTCGCGAGCAGTTCCTCGGAGAGGCGTGCCGCGTCCGCCTCCGCGGCGGCGATGGCATCGGCAGCTCCCGCGTGAAAGCCGTTCTCGTAAGCAGCGCGACGGATCTCATCGACCTCGGCCTCGCTGATGGGCCGCGGCTGTTGCTGCGGCGCCATGGCGGCATCGAAGTCCTCGAGCGCAAACGGGGGCATCAGGCACGGTCTCCGCTGTCTTCCATCCAAGAGCGCAGAACGCCGACCGTCTCCTCCCGGCGTTCCTCGATGAGTTGCCGAAGCCGGGACACGGCGTCGGACGCGTCAACCGACCCGGCCACGCTGCCGGAACCGAAGCCGAAGTCCGCGAGGCTGGGGGCTTCGAACGACACATCCTCATCGATCTCGCCGTCGAGCGCCGGCAGCTCCTGCGAGACCCCACCATCCGCCACGAGAGAGGTGCCCTGAGGCGCCGCGAGGGCCGGCGCAGCACTGGCGCCGGCGCCAGCGCCGCGGCCGGCGAGGATCGGCCGCACGACGAAGAGGCCGAGGATCAGCGCGACAACGCCCAGTACCGCGAGCTGGATCAGAGCCATCGGGTCGATCCACTTGCCGTCGACCAGAGAGCTCGTCGCTGCGGTGCCCTCGACCTCGATCGGCGAGAACTCCATCGATTTCAGCGTGATGGTGTCGCCGCGCAATTCGTCGAACCCGACGGCCGAGGCGACGAGTTCGCGAAGCGCATCCATCTCGGCCTCAGGCCGGGGCTCCCACGTCGTCGAACCGTCATCGGCGGTGGTGGCGATTCCGTCGACGAGCACGGCGACCGACAGGCGCTTCACCGCACCCGGGCCGCGAACGATCTCGCGCTGGGTCTCGCTGACCTCGAAGTTCGTGCGGGAGCGCGACTCGTTGTTCCGCGCGGAGGAAGTTCCGTCGCCTGCCGCCGCGTCTCCGTCGGGAAGGTTCGAGGCGACGGTAACCTCACCGCCACGGGAGTCGTTGCTCTGGGAGGTGCGCTCCTCGGTCTCCTGACTGATCGCCACTCGGCTCTCGGGATCAAAGCGCCGCTCGGTGATCTGTTCGCTCTCGTTGACCGTTTCGACGCTGATCTCGACGACGGCGTTTCCTCGGCCGACGCGCGCCTCGAGCAGGCGCTCGACGTTGTCGCGCAGTGCCTCGGCGCGGTCGGCGCCACCGACTTTGTCAGTATCGTCGGTGCCAAGGATCAGTCCGCCATTGGCGTCGATCACCGAAACCAACTCGGGATCCATCCCGGCGACAGCCGAGGCGATCAGGTACTTCAGCGCCTTTGCGCGGCCTGTATCGAGAGTGCCTCCAGAGGTCGTCACCGTGACCGAAGCAGTGGGGGCTGTCTGGCGACGGAACGGTGTCGAACCCGCGGTGGCGATGTGCACACGCGCGGTCTTGACACCGGGGCTCGCGACGATGGTCCGGGCGAGCTCGCCCTCCTTGGCGCGCCAGTATGCAGCGTCGAACATCTGACTTGTCGTGCCGAAGCCGGAAAGCGTGTCGAGAAGCTCGTAGCCCTGGCCACCGTTCGCCGGCAGCCCCTCGGCCGCGAGTGCCATCCGCAGCTCGTCGCGCTCGGCGCCGTCGACCAAGATCGACGCGCCGCGGACTTCGTACGGCACGCCGCGCGCCTCGAGCACGGCGACGACCTCTCCTGCGGCGGAACCTTCGAGCCCGGAATAGAGCAGTTCCATGTTCGGGGCGGATGCCAGGCGGCCAAGGCCAAGGATGGCCGCGAACATCGCCATGGTCGCGGCCACGACGATGGCCCTGCGTCGCGTATCGAGCGCGGTCCAGACGGACAGGATCTGCTGCAAGACGTCCTCCGTAGGTCGGAAAGCCGCGGGCTTCTGCCCCCGTTGCGTAGTCCGTCTTTGGCAGGGCCGGCTTAACAACCCGTTAGTCACAATTGGTCTATCGACGCCTCAAACCGGACGATGAGGACGACGATGACAGCTACCGCCACGGATCCTGCAGAGGTGACGCCGAAAGGATCGAAGAAGGGCCTCATGATCGGAGCCGCGCTGGCCCTCATCGGCGCCGGAGGCGGCTACTACGCGGTTCAGTCGGGCCTGATACTCGGCGCGCCGGAGCCGTCAGCGACGGAGGCAGAGATCGAGGCGCTGCCCGACGTAGGTTTCGTCGAAATCGAGCCGCTGGTGGTGTCGCTCGGACCGGATTCGAGGAGCCGGCATCTCAGCTTCAGTGCGCAGCTCGAGGTCGCTGCCGGCTACGAAGAGGACGTGAAGAAGATCCTTCCCAGGGTCGTCGACGTCTTGAACAGCTACCTCCGCGCGGTCGACATCGCAGAACTCGAGAACCCATCGTCTCTGTTCCGGCTGCGGGCGCAGATGCTGCGCCGCGTCCAGATCGTCACTGGGGAGGGGCGCGTCCGCGACCTCCTCATCATGGAATTCGTGCTGAACTAGAAAGGGACGGCCGATGGCAATGATTGCCGACATCCTTATGATTGCGGGCGCACTCGGCGCCGCCTTCTACTGCATGGTTCTCTCGCGCAGGTTGCGCCGCTTCTCGGACCTGGAGAAGGGCGTAGGCGGCGCGGTGGCGGTGCTGTCGATGCAGGTCGACGACATGAACAAGTCAATCCGACAGGCTGAGAAATCGGCGGCCGAGTCGGCAGCTCGACTGAACGAGCTGACCGCACGCTCCGAAGACGCCGCACGTCGGCTGGAGCTGATGTTTGCGGCGATGCACGACCTGCCCGAGGACTTGCAGCCGCGACCGACCGCGGCCGAGGCGAAAGCGCCGGACGGCCGCGCGATGCCCCCGGAGCCGCCGGTCACCGAGAAGAAGTCGGCGCCGAAGGTGATGTTCAGCTCGCGCCGCAAACTCGGCGAAATGGCGGCATGATCATGCGACTGAAGCGCCCCCGCATCGCGCGGAACTCCCTCACCGTCATCGCGCTGCTGCTTGCGGCGTCTGGCATCATCCGGTTCGGCGGCGGCCCGGCTGCCGCGATCGGCCGGGAACTCGCCAGCCTCGATGCACCGTCTATCTCGCCGTCGCTGGAGAATTGCGAGACGCCCGAGGACGTATCGCTCGCCCTGCAATCGCTGCTTGAGCGCGAGGAGCAACTCGACGCGCGCGAGGCCGAGGTGGAGCAGCGGATGGCGCTCCTCTCGGAGGCCGAGGCAGCGATGACCGTGACGCTTGCCGAGCTCGAGGCGGCGGAGGCGGAGCTGAACGCGACGCTGACCGTCGCAAGCACCGCAGCGGAGGACGACCTCGCGCGGCTGACGACGGTCTACGAGACGATGAAGCCGGTCGACGCGGCGGCCCTCTTCGCGCAGATGGAGCCGCAATTCGCGGCGGGCTTCATGGGTCGGATGCGGCCCGACGCAGCGGCGGCGATCATGGCAGGCCTCGACCCGCAGACCGCCTACACGATCAGCGTCGTCCTTGCCGCGCGCAACGCCGACGTGCCCGACGAGTAGGCGCGTTTTTTAACCAGGATCTGAGAGAGGTCTCCGCGACCTCGACCGGGAGCATTCACATGATCGGTATCGCCGGCATCGTCATCATCTTCGTCATGGTCTTCGGGGGCTATCTCGGCGCCGGCGGACACATGTACATCATCCTGAAAGCGCTGCCGTTCGAGATGATGATCATCGGTGGCGCGGCAGTCGGCGCCTTCATCATCTCCAACGAGATGTCGATCGTGAAGCAGACCGCCAGAGACCTGGGCCGGGTCTTCAAGGGGCCGAAATGGAAGCCGCAGGACTACAGCGACCTTCTGTGCCTGCTCTTCGAACTGGTCCGGCTCGCCCGCCAGAATCCTGTCGGCATGGAAGAGCACATCGAGGATCCGGAGAACTCGTCGATCTTCGGTCGCTATCCTAAGATCCTCAAGGATCATCACGCCATCGAATTGATCTGCGACACGATGCGGTCGGCCTCGATGAACTACGACGACCCGCACCAGGTCGAGGAGGTGCTGGAGAAGCGGATCGAGGCGCACCTGCATCACGCAATGCATTCCAGCCACGCACTGTCCAGCATGGCCGACGGCCTGCCGGCACTTGGTATCGTCGCGGCGGTGCTCGGGGTCATCAAGACGATGGGCTCGATCGACCAGCCGCCCGAGGTGTTGGGCAAGATGATCGGCGGCGCGCTGGTCGGCACGTTCCTGGGCGTGTTTCTCGCCTACGGCTTCGTCGGTCCCTTCGCCGCCAAGCTCAAGACGGTGGTCGAGGAGGACTCGCACTTCTATCAGCTCATCCGCGAGGTGCTCGTTGCCAATCTTTATGAGCATGCCACGGCGATCTGTATCGAGGTCGGCCGCCAGAACGCGCCGCACCATGTCCGCCCCAGCTACGGCGAGCTCGAAGACGCCTTGAAGAACGTCAAGAGCGAGGCAGCGTGATGCGCACCACGGCCATGACGTTCCTCCTGGCTGCGACCGCCTTGCCCGCGCTGGCGCAGGACGCACGCATCCAGTCAGGTGAGCACGAGACGTTCTCCCGCCTCGTCGTCTACATGCCGCGGGAAGCGGAGTATGACATCGAGGCCGCCGAGGGCTCCTTCGCCATCAGCTTCGACGCGCCGTTTGGTTTCGACACGTCCGAGGTCTTCTACTACATCCCGCGCGACAGGATTGCGGATTCTCGCAACCAGTGCGGGGCGGCTTGAGCTCGACCTCGCGTGCGACTGTACGGTGACGGTCGAACGGCTTTCGGGGACGATAGTCTTTCTGGACGTGAACGATGCCGGCACGAAGGAGGTGGCCGATGCGCCGTCTCCGCAGCGCGCCCCGGTCCCGCAACCCGCCGGACTTCAGCGCCCGCAGATGCCGGGAATACGGCTCCCCCTCACGATGCCAGGCATGAGCGCCTCTCTGCTGCCGGGCGGCCTCGGCATCCCGATTGATTTCTACCCTTCAGCCAACGCGCCTGATCTGCCCGCTGCCAGCAGCGAAACCACCCGCGCCGTGGCGGAGCAGATTGCGAGGGCCACCGCCCAAGGCCTTCTGGAGCCGGAGGCTTCCGAGCCGATGGTGGAAGAGGGCCCGGCCGACGAACCGGAAGAAGTGGAGCCTGAGCCGTCAATGGATGAAGTCGCGGACGTCACGCCCGGCGACGGTGCCGCCCGACACCTGTCGATCCGCAGCAGCGTCGACGAGGCTCTGGGGCCGGACCTCCAGAGGGTGGTGCGTGAGTTCGGCGCCAACGGCAAGTGCATCGATGACGCCACCTTCGACGCGGCGACATGGGCGCCGGAGGGGTTTCGCGATGTCTCTCGCCTGCGGACGAACGTGGTTGGTGAGTTCGACCGACCGGATCCCGAGGGCGTCGCCAGCCTGGCGCGCGCATACATTGCCCTGACCTTCGGTGCCGAGGCGCGGCACACGATCGAGACCTTCCGCGCAGGCGTGCCGCAAGCCGACATCCTCCTTGCTATGGCGGACATCGTGGATCATGGCGCGGCGCGGCGTCCGGCGCGGCTTGCCGAGCAATACGATTGCCGCGGGGCCGGCGCCATGTGGGCCGCGCTGTCGCAGCCGCGGATCCCTCAGGATGCCGAACTCGACACCGACGCCGTGACGCTTGCCTTCTCGGCACTGCCGCCGCACCTGCGCAAGCGTCTCGGCCCTCCGTTGGCCGAGCGCCTCTTGGTGTATGGTGAGGCTGAAGCCGCATCCGTGATCCGGACGGCGACCCTGCGCGCGCCCGGCGCGACGACGATCGAGACACAGCTCCTCGACGCCAAGATCGCACTCGACGCCGGTCGAAAGGAGGCCGGCGAGGCCAAGCTCGCCGAGGTCGTCGAGGAGACCTCGGGGCGCAGCGTCGAAGCGGTCGAGCGTCTGCTGTCGCAACGCCTGAGATCGAGCCAGCCAGTCGAGGACGAGCTCCTCGCCGCTGCAGACGCCCTGATCTACGAGCATCGTGGCACCCCGGAGGCGCATCGCCTGACAGAGTTGCGGATCGAGGGACTCGCGATCAGCGGAGAGGCGCGGCGCGCGCTCGCTGTCCTCCGCGACAGTCAAAGGCACCTGCCGGACGCGACGGTCGCGCGCCTCAGGGGCGTTTCCTTTGCCGAGGCGGCCGCGCAACTCGACGACGCGGACTTCCTGCTCGTCGCGGTGAATGCCGCCAAGGAGCTGGGGGCGACGCCGGAGGAGATGGCGGCCCGTCGCGCCGTCGCCGGCCGGCTGGCGGACATGGAGCTCTTCGGTCTGGCACGCTCTCTCGGTGTCGAGGAGGGGCTGGTGGTCGGCGTCGCGCCTGACACGCGTCGCGCTCCGGCCGTTGCACCCAACTTTCGGACAGCAGCGCCGGAGACCGAGAAGACGCTGGAGCGCGCAGCCGCGCTCCTCGACAAGAGCGCGGCGCTGCGCGAGCAGCTCGCGACTGCGCTCGCACCGATCCCCGAGACGGAATGATATCGGGCGCCGGCCGGATTTCCGGCCGGCGCTAACGACCCGTCAACGATACGGCCGCTAGGAATGTGCCGACACGGCACGGCAAGAATTGCGGCGCTTCATGAACATGACCAGAGACCATTCGACGGTTCCGACTCGCGGAGCGACCTTGTCATTCGCAACGACGCGCTACGGCTGCGCCCGCCTGACAGGATCACGCCCGTGAAGCTCAGCATCAAGGCATTGTTCCGGCCAACCATCCTGCTCGCGCTCGCGCTTATGGTCATCATCGTGATGATGGTCCTGCCGGTGCCGTCTTGGATTCTCGACGTCGGTCTCGCGGCGTCCTTCGCGCTCGCGATTCTGATCTTCACCGTCACGCTCTTCATCGAGCGGCCGCTCGATTTCTCGGCGTTTCCGACGATCCTGCTGGCTTCGCTGATGCTGCGGCTGTCGCTCAACGTCTCGTCGACGAAGCTCATCATCGGTGAGGGCCATACCGGGACCTCGGCTGCGGGCGAGGTGATCGAGGGCTTCGCGATGTTCGTCATGGGGGGCAACGTCCTGATCGGGCTCGTCGTGTTCGGCGTGCTGCTGATCGTGAACTTCATGGTCATCACCAAGGGCGCGGGCCGGATGGCCGAAGTCGGCGCGCGCTTCGCCCTCGACGGGATGCCTGGCAAGCAGCTCGCCATCGACAGCGACATGTCGGCCGGCGCCATCGACCATGCCGAGGCCAAGCGCCGCCGCGAGACCGAGCTGGCAGAGACCACGTTCTTCGGCTCGCTCGACGGCGCCTCGAAGTTCGTCAAGGGCGATGCAGTGGCCGGCCTGCTGATCACCATCCTCAACCTCGTCGTCGGCCTGACGGTCGGCCTCATGCTGCACGACATGCCGATCGGTCGGGCGTTCGAGACCTATGCGATCCTGACGGTCGGCGACGGCCTCGTCGGCCAGATCCCCGCCGTCATCATCTCGGTGGCGTCTGCGCTGCTGCTCGCCCGCGGGGGGACGACCGGTTCGACTGACCTCGCGATCTTCTCGCAGCTCGGCAAGCACGCCTCGGCCCTCGGCACCGTTGCCGCGCTCATGGCGCTCTTCGCGCTGGTGCCGGGCATGCCGTTCGTTCCCTTCATGGCGGGCGCCGGCGTCCTGGCGGGAGCGGCCTGGTGGGTGAGCAAGGAGAACGCGAGGAAACAGGAAGCCGCCGCCGCTGCGCCGTCCGACGCAGACCTTGCGCCGCGCGAGCGGACGATGGGCGACGTCCTCGACCTCGACGACATCCACGTCCAGTTCGCGCCGGACCTCGTGCCGATGGTGCTGGACCCCGCGACCGGCCTCGATGCCCGGATCAACAACATGCGCAACCACGTCGCGACGGCGTTCGGGCTGATCCTGCCCGAGATCCGCCTGACCGACGACGCCTCGCTGCCGCCCGGCAGCTACGTCGTTCGCATCCAAGGCGTGGAGCAGGCGCGCGACAAGCTGAAGTCCGACAAGGTGCTGGCACTCTCGAACGGGTCGAACGAGCTCATGCCGCCGGGTGAAGACGTGCGCGAGCCGGTCTATGGCGCGCCTGCGCGTTGGGTCGATGCCGAGGCACAGGAAGAGGCCGCGACCTCGGGCCTGACCGTCGTCAGCCCGACGGAAGTGCTGGCGACGCACCTGCTCGAGGTTCTGAAGCGCAACTTCTCTCGTCTGCTGACACTCAAGGCGCTGCGCGTCCTGCTCGACGAGCTGACGAACCTCGCCGATCAGCGGCGGTCGGACGCCAACCGGCGGATGTTGGACGAGCTGATACCGGACAAGGTGCCCGTGGACCTTCTGCTGTCGGTCCTGCGCCTGCTTCTCGATGAGCGTGTCTCTATCCGGAACCTGCCGCTGATCATCGAGGCCATTGCAGAAGCGAGACCTGGCGCACCGACGGCGGAGTCGATCGTCGAGCACGTGCGCCAGCGCCTCGGCTTCCAGCTCGTTGCCGAGCTGCGCCGGCCAGACGGCACGGTTCCCCTCGTTCAGCTCGCGCCGGAATGGGAGGAGACGTTCACCAGCTACCAGCTCGAGGGCCCCGGGCGCGAGGTCGCGCTGCCGCCGGAGAAGTTCAACAAGCTCGCCCAGAACATAGCGGACCGGCTGGGCCGCGCGGGTGAGGCGGGCATCTATCCCGCGATCGTCACCTCAATGCACCGGCGTCGCTTCGTACGCACCGTGCTGTCGGCCAAGGGCATCTCCAATCCCGTCCTGTCGTTCGAGGAGATCGGGACCGACGCGCGCCCGTCTCTCGTGGGCCTTGTCGCAGCATGATGGAGCTCCTTGCCGAGCTGCTCGCCGCAGTCCGGGAGTGGATGACGCTCGCCGGGGTGGTGTTCCTGCGGGTCGGCGCGATGATGTTCCTGCTGCCGGCGTTCGGAGAGCTGCTGATACCGGCGCGGATCCGGCTGGTCCTCGCGCTTGCCTTCACGACCGTGGTCGCGCCTGCCGTGCTTCCGTCGGTTCAGCCGTTCGCGTCGGGTGACGGCCTGCTCCTCCTGCTGGGTACGGAGACGGTCATCGGGCTCGTTCTCGGCCTCGTTCTGCGGTTCTTTGCAATGGCTCTGCAGATGGCCGGGCAGATGGCGGCGCAGGCGACGTCGTTGTCGCAGATCCTCGGGGATGCCGGGATCGACCCGCAGCCCGCGATCGGCCAGTTGCTGACCATCGGTGGCCTGGCGCTCGCCGTGGCAGCCGGTCTTCACGTGCGCTTTGCCGAACTGATGATCTATTCCTACGAGGTGTTCGAGCCCGGACTGATGCCGGGACCGGCGCTCGTCAGCGAGTGGGGGATCCAGCGCATCGCCGCCGCGTTCTCGCTGGCATTCTCCCTGGCGGCGCCCTTCACGATCGCCGCCTTCGTGTACAACCTCGCGCTCGGCGTCATCAACCGCGCAATGCCGCAGCTGATGGTCACCTTCGTCGGCGCGCCGGCGATCACGCTCGGCGGTCTCGCGCTCCTCCTGATCTCGGCGCCGATCATGCTCGGTGTATGGCACCAGGGCTTCGTCGAGTTCATCGCCGAGCCGTTCGGGGCGCGCTGATGTCGGACGAGAATGACGACGACAAGCAGTACGAGCCGTCGCAGAAGAAGCTGGACGATGCGCGCGAGAAGGGAGAGATCCCGCGATCACAGGACCTGACGACGGCCGCGAGCTATGGCGGAATGCTGATCGCCGCTGTTGCGCTGGGCGGCCCGGCGCTGATCCACGCCGCGGAGATGATGATGGCCTTCCTCGACCGGCCAGAGGCGTTGGCAGGCGAGATCTTTGGCGGCGGCGCGGCGCCCGTTCTCGGTGGTCTCGCCGTCGGTGTCGCGGTGCCGCTGCTGCCCTTCTTCGTCGTTCCCGGGGTGCTGGCGATAGGTGCGGTGCTGGCCACGCGCAGCCTGGTGTTCGCGACCGAGAAGCTGAAACCCAAGATGAACAAGATCTCGCCGATCGCTCAGGCGAAGAACAAGTTCGGCCGCTCAGGCCTCTTCGAATTCGGCAAGAGCTTCTTCAAGCTGTCGATCTATTCGGTGATCCTCGGCTTCTTCCTTTACACCAAGCTGCCCGAGATCATGACGACGGTGGCACTGACGCCAGCGATGGCGACGGCGATGCTGCTGCGTCTTTCGATCGCCTTCCTCTTCATCGTCCTGGTCGTGTCGATGACGATCGGAGGGGTCGACTACCTGTGGCAACGTGCCGAGCACCTGCGCAAGCACCGGATGTCGCACAAGGAGATGCGGGACGAGCACAAGCAGTCCGAGGGCGATCCGCACATGAAGCAGCAGCGCAGGCAGAAGGCCTACGACATTGCGATGAACAAGATGCTCTCCGACGTGCCTCAGGCGGACGTCGTGATCGTCAACCCGACCCACTACGCCGTCGCGCTGAAGTGGGACCGCCAGCGCGGGTCGGCGCCGAAGTGCGTCGCCAAGGGTGTCGACGAGATTGCCGCGCGGATCCGCGAGATCGCGGCCGAGAACGCGATTGCACTGCACTCCGACCCGCCGACCGCGCGCGCGCTGCATGCCGGTGTGGAGATCGGTGAGGAGGTGCGGCCCGAGCACTATCGCGCCGTCGCCGCGGCCATCCGCTTCGCCGAGGCGATGCGCAAGAAGGCTCGCCGGCAGTGAAGTCCAAGGATGTCGCGCGCCTGGCGGCGCTGGCCGACACCGTCTTCGAGGCGGAACTGGCGAAGATGCGCGGCAACCGTGCCGCGGTGGCTGCCGTGGAGGCGGAAGTCGCCAAGGTTCGGCATGAGCGGCGGAGGCGCCGCGACGCGCAGCGCGAACTGGAAGCGCCGGACGCCGCGCAGCTCGCCTCGGCGGATCTGCACTGGGATCACTGGACCGACGAGAAGCTGCGGCGTCTGCAGGCCGAGCGTGCTCGGCTGGAGGCCGAAGCCGCAGCCATGCGCTCCGGCGCAAGACGTGCATTCGGTCGCCGCCAGGCGTTGTCAGGGCTCGAGAAGACGCTAGAGGCGGAGGTGCGGCGCATGGCGGCGCGCCGCGCCAACGAGTAGGGGCCACGGCTTTCGCCGCGGCCCCGCAAGAAACTATCCCGCGCGACGGGAACTTACTCCCAGAAGCCCTCGTCGACGCCTTCCATCGATTCCAGATCTTCCTCGTTGAAGCGCGTCACGAAGGCATAGTCCTGATTGTCGACCGCGACGAGGCTGACGTCGTCGACGGCGATCATGACATGCTTGTCCGCGATATCGAGAAATCCACCTACTTCGGCAACGATCCCGATCAGCTGGCCGTCGCGTGATAGAACAAGATCCTCGATCTCGCCGATCGCATTCCAGTCCGGACCGACCGAGTCGTAAACGGTCGTCGAATCCCAGCCTTCATCGTCGGCTTCGTTGGTCGTGTATACCGTGCCGCCTGTTATATCGCGGCTACGGATCAGGTTGTCCTGCATCGACGCCATATCTGCGCTGGCCGTACCCATTCCATTGGTCTGGGCGACCGCGCCGGTCGCTGCGATACCGAGGGCGAGTGCGCTCGTGGTCAACAGTTTCATGTCGAACCTTCCCTTTCATTCGTGTCGTGGGCAGAACACGCGATCGGCGCGGATGTTCCGGGAGAGATCGAGGTAACGCCGAGCGCCGAGAGCTCGAATGCATTGCGGGATCTGCAGAAATCACGTCTTGCGCCCGCTTGGTGCGTCCCAGCCGCGAATTGCGATCCAGCCAACGCTGAGTTGCAATTCATTGGGAGCGCGCCCGCCGAATTGGCGTGCGCGCTGATCGGCTTTCGTTTCTTCAGGTGTCCTGGCGAACGATGCTGGTGATCAGCACATCCTTGAGGATCGCGTCTCCCAGGACCTTCTGGCCGGCTTCGCGCAGCGCAGTGCGAAGGATGTCCATCGCGCCGCTCGACGTGAAGTTTCCGGTGAAGCCGCCGGCATTTGCGTGATCGAACAGCACGGTGAGAAACGCGTCACGGACCTTCGGCTCGAAGCTGTGCACCGCATCCTTCCCGCCGACCGCTACTTCGAGGTCGACCGAAAGGATGACCAGCGACTGCACCCGCTCCGCATTGAGGATGGGGACGATGAACTGATTCCTCAGGCTGACATATTCGGCCATGGCCTCGGCGTCGCCGTGACCCGATGGCTCGCCATGGGAGCTCTTGCCGGCAGCCGCCTCGGCGGCCGGAGCCGACGCATGTCCGTCGGACTCGACGGAAGGGGCGGATTCGGGACGTAGGGCGACGCCGGCGCCGACGCCGGCGCCGACCCCAGCGAACGCCAGGACGAGAGGCAGGATGAACTTCACGGCAACGGCCTCCTCAGAAGGGCAGCACCTTGTCCACGATCTGCTGACCGTAGCGGGGCTGCTGCATGTCGGTGATCTGGCCGCGGCCGCCGTAGCTGATCCGGGCAGAGGCGATCTTGTCGTAGGTGATCTCGTTCTGGCGCGAGATGTCCTCCGGCCGGACGTAGCCCGTCACCTGCAGCTCGCGGATCTCGAAGTTGACGCGCACCTCTTGGCTGCCTTGGATCTGCAGGACGCCGTTCGGAAGGACGTCGACGACGGTGGCGGCGACGCGCAGCTCAAGCTCCTCGTTGCGGCGGACGTTGCCCTCGCCCTCGGCTTCGGAACTCGACTCCAATCCGACCGCGGGATCGACCGAGATGTCGGCGGGCAGGCGTGCCGGCAGGCCAAAGAGCGAACTGACCCCCATGTTCTCGGACCCCGAGCGCGAGCGAGACGAGGAGTTCCGGATCTCGGCGCTCTCGTCGATGTCGATGACGACCGTCATGATGTCGCCCCGCTGTCCCGCGCGCCTGTCGCCCAGCAGCGAGCGGGGTCCGCCGGACCACAGCGACGCCTCGCTCTGCGCAGTCCGCCGATCCGTCTCGGGAAGGATCGGCATCGACATCGCGTAGTGCTCTTCGTTCTGGTCGATCGGCGTGAAACCCGGGGCACGCCCCACGGGGGCCGTGCTGCAGGCGGAAGCCGCGAGCAGCGCGGCAAGGGTCAGTGGAGCATAGCGCATGGATTTCTTCCTTAGCGGCTGGCGAGTGTGAGGCTGCCGTTCATCACGTAGACCTTGCCGTCTTCTCCGACGGTCCCCGTGACGGTGTTGCGGGACGAGAGGTTCATCACCCGGATCCGGTCGCCGACGCCGCCCCGGTCGAGCACTCGGCCCTCGGTGGCGATCGTCAGACCGTTCTGGTCATAGATCAGCGTGACGATCTGGTTGCGCTCGACGAGCGCGGCGGGGCCGATTTCGCCCGGTCGGACCGGGCGGCCGGCATAGAGGTTCACGCGCGCCTCCTGGCCGATCGCGTCGTCTAGCGACGAGATCGCGCCCGGGATGTCTTCGGCGATGATGGCGAGGTCGTCGCCCGTCAGCAGCGTGCCGGCGCGAAGTGTGCGACCCGCGACCACCGTGTCGGCGAGTGCGGCCCCCGGCACGGCGAGAGCGAGGATGATGGCGAGCATCTTCTTCATCAGCGCACCTGTGTCGTTGCGCCGAGCATCTGGTCGGCGGCGGAGATGACCTTGGAGTTCAGCTCGTAGCCGCGCTGCGCCTCGATCAGTTCGGTGACCTCACGCACGGGGTCCACCGAGCTGTCCTCGAGAAAGCCCTGCCGAAACGTCCCGAGGCCGTCCTCTCCGGGGACGCCGATCAGCGGCGGTCCGGAACCGGCGGTCTCCAGGAACATGTTCGAGCCGATCGCTTCTAGGCCCTTCTCGTTGGTGAAACGCGCGAGGGTGATCTGGCCCATCAGTTCGGGCTCCGGGCGGTCCAAGAAGTACGCGTAGACCTCGCCCTCGGCGTTGATCGAGATCGACCTCGCATCGTCGGGCAGGGTGATATCGGGGACCGTCGGGAACCCTTCCGAATTCACGATCACGCCGTCGGGCGACCGCTTCAGCGCGCCGTCGCGGGTATAGGCGGAGTTTCCGTTCGGCAGTTCCACCTCGATGTAGCCCGCACCCTCGATCGCGAGGTCGAGGTCGCCGCCGGTCTCGGCCAGCGCGCCTTGCGCGAGCTGGATGGTGACCGACGCCGGACGCACGCCGAGACCGAGCTGCACGCCCGTCGGCAGGACCGTGCCGTCCTGTGCGTTGATCGTGCCGGGCTGCACGACCTGCTGGTAGTGCAGGTCGGCGAACTCGGCGCGGCGGGCATTGTATCCCGTGGTGTTCATGTTCGCGAGGTTGTTCGAGATGACCTCGACCCGCGTCTGCTGGGCACTCATGCCCGTGGCGGCGATCTGAAGGGCGCGCATTGCGAAGGTTTCTCCTTACTGGCGTCCGAGGGTGGCGACGACCGCGGTGATGCGCTCGTGTTCTTTCTCGAGGAAGCTCTGGCCAAGCTCGTAGGCGCGGCTGACCTCGATCATGCGGGCGATCTCGCCGACAGGGTCGACGTTCGACCCTTCGAGGAAGCCTTGCAGGACTTTCGCGTCCTCGAAGACGGGCTCGATGTCACCGGCCTCGAAGCGGGTGCCCATCTGGTGCTGCAGGCTTCCGCCGTCGACAGGACGCCAGACGCCGATCTGTCCGATCGGCCGCCCGTCGGCCGACATCGTGCCATCCGCCCCCATCGCGACGTTGCGCGCGTCGGGCGGAATGAAGATCGGCGCGCCGCCGCCGTCGAGGACGAGGTGCCCCTCCTGGGTGACGAGGTCGCCGGCTTCGTTCGGCGTGAAGTTGCCCGCCCGCGTCAGCTGCTGACCCTCGGGCGTCTCGATCAGAAAGAAGCCGTCGCCGTCGATCGCGAAGTCGAACTGGTTGTTGGTCTGGCTCAGCGCACCCTGGCTCAGTCCCGCATAGCGGGTCTGGCTGCCCGCCATCGAGAGGCTCGGCTGTCCCGGCCCGGTGTCGTGGACGTACTCCGAGAAGATGACGCCCTCGCGCCGGAAGCCCGTCGTCGACATGTTCGCGATGTTGTTCGCGACCGTCTGCATCTGACGCAGCAGGCCCGTCTGGCGGCGAAAGCGTCGTGTAGTAGCTGTTGTCCACGGCTCAGAGCCCCGCGACCAGGGGGATGATCCGGTCGGCCCAGAAGCTGACCAGTGTCTCGGTCATGAAACCCATCGTGACCCAAAACACCGCGCCGATGGCGGCGAGCTTCGGCACGAAGGTCAGCGACATCTCCTGCACCGACGTAAGCGCCTGGAACAGGCCTACCGTCAGACCGGCAAGCAGCGCCACGACCAGGATCGGCGTCGAGATCATCACCGCGATCCAGAGTCCCTGGCGGAGCGTGTCGTAGAAGACGAGCTCGTTCATCAGACCGGCATTCTCAGGATTTCCTGGTACGCCTCGACCACCTTGTCACGCACGGTGACGGCCGTCTCGACGGCGAGTTCGGTCTGCGCCAGCGCCTGCACGAGGGAATGCGCATCGGCGTCGCCAACAACCGCGGCCTTCGCCGTCGCCTCGCCCTCTGCGAGGGTGTTCGCGAAATCGCTTGCGATCTTGCCGAACGCGCCCGCACCGTCGACGCGCTGCGGCTCGGTCGCCGGGCGCGTCTGGTTGTACTGCAGGGCGGCAAAAGCGGATTGGACGTCCATTCTAGTCTCCATCAGCGCCGCAGCAGTTCCAGCAGCGACCGCTGCATCTGCCGCGACTGGTCGAACAGTCTGAGGTTTGCTTCGTAGCTGCGCTGTGCCTCGCGGGCGTCGGCGATCTCGACCACGAGATCGACGTTCGAGCCGTCATAGTGTCCGGTCGCGTCCGACATCGGATGACCCGGGTCGTAGATCTGCGTCAGCTCCGAACGGTCGAGGCGCACGGGGCCGGTCTTCACTTCGCCGGTCACCCGGCCGAGAGCGTATACAGCCTCGAACGGCACTGCCTTGCGGCGGTAGCCGGGGGTATCGGCGTTGGCGATGTTCTCCGAGACATGCCGCAGCCGCTCGGACTGGGCTTTCATGCCGGACGCGCTGAGCGCCAGGGTGGCGGCGAGATCGCTCATCGGTCAGTCTCCTTAGCGCCGGCCGAGGCTCGTGCGCAGAATGTCGAGGGACGTCTTGTAGATGGACGTCGCCATGTCATGCTGGTGTCGGATCTCGGCCGAGCGCATCATCTCGGTCTCGAGCGAGACGGTGTTGCCGTTCGGCGCGGCCTCGCCCGCTGCTTCCAAGAGCCGAGGCGCGTGGGCGCCTTCGCTGGCGCCGAGATGCGATGCGCGGGTCGTGCGCATGGCGCCGGAAATTTCGCTCTCGTAGAGATCCCGGAAGGCTACGACGTCCTGAGCGTGGTAGCCGGGCGTGTCGGCATTGGCGACGTTGCGCGCCGCAATGTCCTGGCGCACGCTCGCGTGCTTGGCCAGGCCGGTCGCCATGCGCATAAGCTCTAGGTTGTCGAACATCGGGGCTTCTCCCTCGATCGGTCGTCGATCCGTCGAGGAGGAGCGATAGGCTCGATTCCTTTAGATTGGGTTGTCGATCGTGTTAGAAGGCGGCGGAATGAGCACGGGTCTTGAACAACTTAGGGCAGAAATCGAAGCGCTGCGCACGGTGCGGCCCGTGGGCCGCACCGCCTCGATCGCAAGCGGCATGCTGCACGTATCCGGCCTGGGCGACGTTGCTGCCACCGGCGACCTAGTCGAGGTTCGCACTGCGCGGGGGACTCGCGTTATGGGCGAAGTCGTCACGATGAGCCCGCACCAGATCGATATCCTGCCGGAAGGCTCGATAGACGGCCTTTCGATCGGTGACCGCGTCACCCATCTCGGCCCCGGCGACATTGCCCCGGACGACAGCTGGATCGGCCGCGTCATCGATCCGTTCGGGGCGGCACTCGACGGACGTTCGCTGCTTCGCGGGACGATCTCGCGTCCGCTGCGGGGCGTCCCGCTCAATCCGACGGAGCGTCGGCCGCTCGGCGCGCGGCTCTCGACCGGGCTGGCGGTGTTCGACACTCTCCTGCCGATCGTCCAGGGGCAGCGCATCGGCCTTTTCGCGGGCTCGGGCGTGGGCAAGTCGACTCTGATGGGTCAACTTGCCCGCGGGCTCGAGGCCGATGTCGTGGTGATAGCCCTCGTCGGTGAGCGCGGGCGCGAGGTGCGCGAGTTCATCGACCATGTCCTCGGGCCGGCCGGAATGGCAAAGTCAGTGGTCGTCGCGGCCACATCCGACCGCTCGCCCCTTGTCCGGCGCCGCGCGCCGTGGACCGCGGCAACGGTCGCCGAGCACTTCCGCGACAAGGGCCTGCACGTCCTGTTCATGGCCGACTCGATCACACGCTTCGCCGACGCGCACCGCGAGGTCGCGCTGGCCGCGGGAGAGTCGGGTTCGCTCCGTGGCTACCCGCCTTCCACGACACAGCTCATTACCTCGCTCGCCGAACGTGCGGGGCCTGGGCTGGAAGGGCAGGGGGACATCACCTCCATCTTCACGGTGCTCGTCGCGGGTTCGGACATGGAGGAGCCTGTGGCGGACATCCTTCGCGGTGTCCTGGACGGTCACGTCGTGCTCGACCGCGCCATCGCCGAGCGCGGGCGGTTTCCCGCGGTCGACGTCCTGCGATCCGTCTCGCGCTCGCTGCCCGGCGCCGCGACGGATGACGAGAACACCGTCATACGTCTCGCCCGCCGCCGGATGGGCGCTTACGACAACGCTGCACTGATGATCCAGGCCGGCCTCTATACCGCCGGAAGCGACCCGGAACTCGACGCGGCCATCGCCGTCTGGCCCAAGCTCGACGCCTTCGTCGGGCGCTCCGATACCGGCAGCGTCGAAGACAGTTTCGCCGCCCTTCGGGCCTGCGTCAGGTAGCGCCGATGCCATACGACGAAGGGCTGGCGCAGCTGATCCGCGACGATCTCGCGGGCCGCGACGGCCTGACGGAGAAGAAGATGTTCGGCGGCCTCGCTTTCATGTTGCAAGGGAACATGGTCGCAGGGGTCTACGCCGGCGGCGGTCTTTTTCGCGTCGGCAAGGAGGCGATGCCGGAGGCTCTCGAGATCGACGGGGCCGCGCCCATGCGGATGGGTGGGCGCACGATGGGCGGAATGATCAACTTGTCCGAGGCGGCAATGGCCAGCGACGACAAGCGCTGCGCGCTGATGCGGATGGCGCTTGCCTGCGTCACGGCATTGCCGCCGAAATAGCGCTGCCGAAACTGACGAACAGGCGGCACCGCCGGCCTGGGTGGAGTCCTGCGGCACGGCGCAATGCCGTACCGGCTAGGTCACTGCAGGTCCACGCCCTCGGTCAGCGCGATGAAGTGCGGGTTGGCGAAACCATCCTTGCCGTAGGCGAGCTGAGCCTTCGTCTCCAAGTCGAGGACCTTGCCCCCGGCTGCGCGCAGCACGGCGTCGCCCGCCGCAGTATCCCACTCCATCGTTCGACCGAGGCGCGGATAGATATCCGCCTCTCCCGTCGCGACGAGGCAGAACTTCAGCGAAGACCCCGCGCTGACGACGTCCGAGACGTGGTAGCGCGCGATATAGGCGTCGGTCTCGGGGGTCCGGTGCGACTTTGAAGCGACGACGCGCAACCCCTCATTGTCCGGTGTCGCGACAGCAATCCCGGCCTGCTCGCCGGGCTTGTGGGCCTGCAGGTCGCCCAGCTCCTCCACCGCCGTGCCTTCGGGCGTCGTCATGAACAGGCGCTGCTTGGCCGGCGCGTATACGATGCCGCGGATCGGCGTGCCATCCTCGACATAGGCGATGTTCACGGTGAAATCGCCGCGACGCTTCACGAATTCCTTCGTCCCGTCCAGCGGATCCACGATCAGAAATGTCGCCACGCTCTGATCGTGGCTCGCCGCCTGCTCCTCGGTCACGAGCGGCACGTCCGGGAACGCAGCCCGAAGACCGGCCGAGATCAGCGCGTCGGCGGCGCGGTCGGCGGCCGTCACCGGGCTGTTGTCGTCCTTGGCCTCGGTCTCGAGGTCGCCAGAGCGATAGATCTCCATGATTGCGGCGCCCGCCTCGATCGCGAGGCGCCGCATCTCTTTCGCGAGCTTGTCGTGGTCCATCAGCCCGCGACCAGTCCGAGCTGCTCCAGCTTCAGCAGCACCTGGTGCGCGCAATGATCGACGTCGACGCCGTCCGTATCGAGCCGCAACTCGGGATCCTGCGGCACGTCGTAGGGGTCGGAGATGCCGGTGAATTCCTTGATCTTGCCTTCGCGCGCGAGCTTGTAGAGACCCTTTCGGTCACGCGCCTCGCACACTTCGATCGGTGTCGCGACATGCACCTCGAGGAAGGCGCCGTAGGACTCGATCATCTCCCGCACCGTCGACCGGGTGGTAGCGTATGGCGCGATCGGCGCGCAGATCGCGATGCCGCCGTTCTTGGTGATCTCGGACGCGACATAGCCGATGCGCTGGATGTTGATGTCGCGATGCTCCTTCGAGAAGCCGAGCTCGCTCGACAGGTGCTTCCGCACCACGTCGCCGTCCAGCAGCGTCACGGGACGTCCGCCCATCTCCATCAGCTTGACCATCAGCGCGTTGGCGATGGTCGACTTCCCGGAGCCGGAGAAGCCAGTGAAGAAGACGGTGAAGCCCTGCTTCGACCGCGCCGGGCGGGTGCGCCGAAGTTCGGTGACCACCTCGGGGAACGAGAACCACTCGGGGATGTCGAGCCCTTCGGCCAGGCGCCGGCGCAGCTCCGTGCCGGAGATATCGAGGATCGTCGCGCCCCCCTCGACCTCGTCCCGAGGTTCGTACTGCGCACGCTCCTGCACGTAGACCATCTGCTTGAAGGGCACCATCTCGACGCCGATCTCGTCCTGGTACTGCTTGAACAGTTCCTGCGCGTCGTAGGGGCCGTAGAAGTCCTCGCCGGCGGAGTTCTTGCCCGGACCGGCATGGTCGCGACCGACGATCATGTGCGTGCAGCCATGATTGCGCCGGATGATGCCGTGCCAAACCGCCTCGCGCGGGCCACCCATGCGCATCGCGAGGTTCAAAAGGCTCAGCGTCGTCGTTGCGTGCGGGTAGTGCTCCAGCACTGCCTCGTAGCAGCGCACGCGTGTGAAATGGTCGATGTCGCCGGGCTTCGTCATGCCGACGACCGGGTGGATCAGCAGGTTGGCCTGCGTCTCGCGCGCGGCTCGGAACGTCAGCTCCTGGTGGGCGCGGTGCAGCGGGTTGCGCGTCTGGAATGCCACGACCCGGCGCCAGCCCAGCTTGCGGAACCGGGCGCGCAGCTCGTTCGGCGTGTCGCGCCGCGCCTTGAAGTCGTAGTGCACCGGCGGCTGGATGCCGGTCACGGTGCCGCCGAGATAGACCGGACCCGTCGAATCGTGGAGGTACTTGACCGCCGGGTGCGCCCTGTCGTCCGCGCCGAACACCTTTTCTGCCTCGCGGCTCTTGTCGGGGCTCCACTTGTCGGTGATCGACAGCGTCGCGAGGATCACGCCCTCGGCGTCGCGCAGGGCGATGTCTTGGCCCGGCTCGATACCCTCGGCGAACTTCTCCGAGACGTCCAGCGTGATCGGCATCGGCCAGAGCGTACCGTCAGCGAGGCGCATCTCCTCGACTACGCTGTCGTAGTCCTCTTGCCCAAGAAAGCCCTGGAGCGGGTAGAAGGCGCCGTTCATCAGCAGTTCGAGGTCGCAGACCTGCCGCGACGAAAGGTCCCACGAAGGCAGGTCGGCCGCTTCGGCCTTGAGCTTCTGCGCGCTCTCCCAGCTGACGTAGAGCTCGGGGATCGGGGCGTGCGGCTGCATTGCACGAACCGGCAGTCGCGGAGACATCTGCATAAAACATTCCTGCTATTGGTGTGGTCCAGGGCCGCGGGCACCCTGCTTGGTTAGACGCCGCCTAGCGACTCGACCCCGCCCGCGCAAGTATTCTGCGGCTGCATGGTTACTGCTGCGTTGCAGCATGACGGCGGATTGTGGCGGGACTGCTTCAATGCTAGGCGCTCCCGCGTGATATCCAGCGGAGGCAGCATGCCCAAGGACTTCATCGTCAAGGACCTCTCGCTCGCGGAGTGGGGGCGCAAGGAACTCGACATCGCCGAAACCGAGATGCCGGGCCTCATCTCCCTACGCGAGGAGTTCGGCGCGGCACGTCCGCTGCAGGGCGCCCGAATCGCCGGCAGCCTGCACATGACGATCCAGACGGCCGTCCTTATCGAGACGCTGACAGCCCTCGGGGCCGAGGTCCGCTGGGCGTCCTGCAACATCTTCTCGACGCAGGACCACGCCGCAGCCGCGATCGCCGAGACCGGCGTTCCGGTCTTCGCCGTCAAGGGCGAGACGCTCGAGGAATACTGGGACTACGCCGACCGCATCTTCGACTTCCCCGACGGTGCGAACATGATCCTCGACGATGGCGGCGACGCCACCCTCTACATCCTGCTCGGCGCGCGGGTGGAGGAGGGCGAGACCGGCCTGATCGACGATCCGACCTCTGAGGAGGAGGAGGCGCTGTTCGCCCAGATTCGCCGGCGCCTCGCCAGCTCGCCCGGCTGGTTCGCCAAGCAGCGCGACGCGATCCGCGGCGTCAGCGAGGAGACGACGACCGGTGTCAACCGCCTCTACCAACTGCACAAGGAAGGTCGCCTGCCGTTCCCGGCGATCAACGTCAACGACAGCGTGACGAAGTCCAAGTTCGACAACAAGTACGGTTGCCGCGAGAGCCTCGTCGACGGCATCCGCCGCGCCACCGACACGATGATGGCGGGCAAGGTCGCCGTCGTCTGCGGCTACGGCGATGTCGGCAAGGGTTCTGCTGCGTCGCTTCGCGGTGCGGGCGCGCGCGTCATGGTGACCGAGTCCGACCCGATCTGCGCGCTGCAGGCGGCGATGGACGGCTACGAGGTCGTCCTGCTCGAGGACGTGATCGCGCGCGCCGACATCTTCATCACTGCCACCGGCAACAAGGGCGTCATCCGTCTCGACCACATGCGCGAGATGAAGGACATGGCGATCGTCGGCAACATCGGCCATTTCGACAACGAGATCGAGGTCGCGGGCCTGAAGAACCACAAGTGGATCCGGATCAAGGACCAGGTCGACATGATCGAGCTGCCGGCCGGCAACCGCATCATCCTGTTGTCCGAGGGGCGCCTGCTGAACCTGGGAAACGCAACCGGGCACCCGAGCTTCGTGATGTCGGCCAGCTTCACCAATCAGGTGCTCGCCCAGATCGAGCTCTGGACCAAGAACGACGACTATCCGCCGGGCGTCTACGTCCTGCCCAAGCATCTCGACGAGAAGGTCGCGCGCCTGCATCTCGAGAAGATCGGTGCGAGGCTCACCCCGCTCAGTCCCGAGCAGGCAGCCTATATCGGCGTGACGCCGGAGGGGCCGTTCAAGCCCGACCACTACCGGTACTGACGTTCAGCCGAACAGCGGCCCGTATGGCGAGGCGGGCACCGACTGCAGCAGTGTGAGCGCGATCGACCCGCCGCTCATGATCGAGGTGCCCGCCTGCAGGTCGGCCTGGACGAGGAAGCGGCGCGTCACCTCGTCCTTCCTCTCGGGCTCCAGGAACGCCTTTGGGTCCGAGGTGCCGAAGAAGGCGTTGGCTTTCTCCTTGAAGATCTCCAGCTGCCGGTCGACGTCCAGCGTTCCGACCGCGATCGGAAGCCCCAGCGCCCCCTCGAACACCTTTCGCACCGGCGGCGTGGCCATGATCGTAAACCACATCGCGTTCTCGCTGGTCGCGTTCTTGGTCAGGCTCGTCAGCTCGCGCTCGAATCCCATCGCCAGTCGGAGGTCCTGGTCCTGCTCTCCGACGGCAACCTCGAACTGCCGCTCGTTGTAGGCCGTCGTGATCTTGGCGCTGAAGTCCGACGCCTGCGACCGCGGCGGCGTCAGGTCAAAGCCAAAGGCGCGCGACAGCGCCAGGTAGCGCTTGTCGCTCAGTTTGTTGGCGAACGCGTCCTTGTTCAGCGTGCCTTCTTCCAGCACCTTGCGGATGAAGAACTTGTTGCCGATGTCGTCGTCGAGACCGAAGGCACCAAGGGTGACCTTCAGCAGCCGGTAATCCTTCATCAGCTCCTCGGCCGAGCCGATCTTGCCGATGTTCTCCCTGAAGTACTCGACGTCGTTCTTGACGACGCCCGAGTTCGAGAACGCGGCCTGCTGTGTTTCGCGCGTCCGCTGCAGAAAGGCCCAGCCGGCGTTTCCGCCGGCCGGTATGACGGGCGCGAAGCTCACGACGCCCGCGCGGCGAAGAGGCGGTCCTCGCGGGGAAGCAGCCCGCGAAGGGTCTTCAGGGCCTTGTAGTGCTGATCCGCCAGCACGGCTTCGGTGGCCTCGGCCAGCATCGCGCGGCTGTCACGGTCGGTGAAGACCTGGCTCAGCTGCTCGATGCCTTGCATCAGCTGCGGCCGCGCCGCGACCGCGTCGATGTCACCCGCGATGACGAGCTGCGCGACGTAGCACACGCGGCGGACCGGGGTGTTGACCTGGTCGGGATGGATAGCGTCGCGCAGTCGCAGGATGTTGGCTCCCGGCGTCACGATCGAGAGCCGCGACCTCCGGTCGCCGTTCTCGATGACGGCGCCGTTGATGAGCACGCGCTCCTTGGGGCCGAGTTTCAGGACCAATCCGCTCATTTCGGTGTCTCCCCGCGCAGGCCGCGCATGATCATCGTGTTGATCTCGACCAGGGAGTCGGCGCTTGCCTCACGGCGAAGGACGCGGCTGGTATGCGCCAGCGTGAATTCGGCGAGGTAGAATATCTGGGCGCGCAGCTCCTTGGAAAGCTTGTTGTCCTTGTCGGCGACGTCGGTGGCGATGATCGTCCAAAGTCGGCGGTTGTCGGACAGGGCCTTCGCGAGGGCGGCAAAGCGCTGGTCGTTGCCCATGGCGGCGCGCATTGCGGCGGTGATCCGGGCGAAGGCATCGTATTCGATGCCGCGCGTATCCTTGACCGTGCTGGTCGATCCATACGCGGAACTGGCCATCTGGTAGGCGTTCACGTTTCGTCCTTCCTGGAACGATGAACCTCAAGGGGTCACGGGTTTTCCGTGCGGGGTGCGGGGCGCCCTTTGGGCGCCCCGCGATCTTCCATCAGCGGAAGAGCGACAGAATCGACTGCGGAGCCTGGTTGGCCATCGACAGCGACTGGACACCCAGCTGCTGCTGAACCTGCAGGGCCTGTAGACGAGCAGACGTCTCTTCCATGTCGGCGTCGACCATCGCGCCGATGCCCGACTTGAGGCTGTCGGAGAGCTTGCTGACGAAGTCGGTCTGATCGCCGATCCGCTTCGCCGACGAGCCCAGAGCGGCCGCGCCGTCGATCGCGGTGTTGATCAGCGCTTCGATCTCGCCGATCGCCGTGATCGCGGTGGTTTCGTTCGTGACCCCGGTGATCGTCGCGCCGACGATCGCGGTCTCGAAATCGACGCCGGCCACCGTGATGCTGCTCGCGGTCGTGGTGCCGCCCGCGCCGCTGCGGTCGAGCGACGCCAAGACACCGTAGCTGGTGCCGCCGGCGCCATCGACGTCGGTGGCGAGGAGGTTGATGCCGTTCAGCTGCGATGCGCTGACGACTTGAGTGATCTGAGCGCGCTTTGCGGTGATGTCCGTCTGGATCTTGGTGAAGTCGGCACCGTCGTTGGCGGCACCGGCAGCCAGGTCCTTCATCTCCCGCAGCAGCTCGGTCACCTGCTCGGCACCGGCGACGCCGACGCTGACCGTCGCTTCGCCGACGTTGAGCTGGTCCTGAATGACCTTGAACGCCGACTGGTCGGTTTCCATGGTCTTCGAGATCGCCCAGACAGCGGCGTTGTCCTTGGCCGACGCGATTTTCTTGCCGGTCGAGATCTGCGACTGCGTGGTCGCGAGGTCGTTGTTGATGCCCTTCAGCGTCTGAAGAGCCACCATCGCGCCATTGTTGGTCAGAATGCTGGACATTGTCGTTTCCTCGTAGTTTGGCGCTTTAGCGCCGGGGTTTTCGAACCGCCTGTCGGCGGGGTTAATGTCCTTCTGACACGTTGACGCCCTCGTTTCTCTCGGGCCGGGTCATCCTTTTGGATACGGGGTCTTTCTGGCGTGGATTGGCTAAAGAGTGTTTAATCTGGTTCCCCTGAAAACCGAACAATTCGAACGGTTTCTCAGGCGCGCCTCTCGAATGATCCGTTGCCGGAACCAAGCGTCTGCTGCGAGCCGTCCTGGCCGTAGGTCTTGAGCGGCCCGTTGGCGCGCCGGATCTCGGCGACGCGCCGCGTGACGGAGCGTACGCCCTTCATCGCCGCCTCGATGAGCTCGGCGTTCCTCTCTGCCTTCCGGCGCAGCGCCTTCAGCTCCTCGCCATCCAGGGGCGTTACCGACAGTCCTACGGCCAGCACTTCCTTGCGCGCCGCGATGTCGCCAAGCGCCGCGAGATCGCCGGACAGAAGCGCGGTGCGCTCGTCATCCAGCAGCGTCTCGATTTCCTCGATCCTTGCGTCAGACATCCGCGCGCTCCTTCAGGGCTTCGAACAGGCTCTCGGCCAGGCCGATGCCGCCCGACTTGGCCATTTCCTCCGCCTGCGCCTGGCGCAGGAACGAGGCGAACTGGTCCTCGCCGATGCCGCCGCCCCAACCTTCGATCTGCTCGCCGACCCCGGCGGCCTTCAGCATCTCGGCAAGAAAACTGGCCTCGAGCTTTTGCGCGGCCTCGCGCAATGCGCTGTCGCTCGCGTTCGGGCGGTCTGGCAATTTCGGCGCCGCGACGAGACTCGTTTCAATCATCGTCTTCTCCAAATCCTTCGGATCGGGATGGCTTTTCCTCGATGGCGGTAAAGAACCAGTAACTGCCTTGTGGGAGATGATGCGCGACTCGAAAGGGCAGAAGGCTCGTTCAATGCACGTATCCAAGCTGATGTCGGCCGCTCCGGCGTCCCCGGCCCAGGGCAGGGCGAAGCCCGCGGACGGGCCGCAGGACTCCGGCTTCGACAAGGTCTACGAGTCGAAGGATCGTGATCCGTCCGCGCCCGAGGCCTTGTCCGGGCAGAAGGCCAGGTCGACCGCCGAAACCCAGGGCAAGGCAGAGCCGGCCGGGCAATCCGCCCGGACCGAGGCCGCCAAGGGCGCGCCCGAGGCCGCCGTCGCATCTCCCCCGACACCGCTTGCAGCCGACACGGCGATCCCGGCCGGGGACGCGCCCGACGAGGCCGAGACCGTCGCCTTGGAAGCGGCGCAGGTCGCCGCCACCGAGGAGCCCGAGACGACCGATAACCCGATGCTCGGCGCGATAGAGACCCCCCAGACGCGCAACCCGCGTGCCGAAGCTGCCGTCTCAGCGAGCCCGGCTGACAAGGTGGCAAAGCGCGAAGCGGCGCCTGTCCCGCCCGTCACCGATGCACCCGTGCAGGCCGCCGAAGCCGCGCCGGAGCCTGCAGGCCGGGTCGCGGCCGCGACGCCGGACGTCGCGCGCACGCCGCCCGGCGCCGCGCCGGCGCTGCCGCCCGCCGCGGCCGACGTCGCGCAGAAGGCGGCGGCCATGCCCGTCCAGGCCGCCGAAGAGGTCGTCGTCCGGCGCCTCCGACACGCCGAGCCGGAGCCCGAGGTCCGCGCCGAGACACGCGTCGCAACCGCGCCGAGGCAGGAGCCGTCGGTCACGAAGGTCGCCGCCGCCCCGGACGCGGTCCCCGGGCCGAAGATCGACAACGTCGCGCAAGAGGCCGTCGATCCCGGACTTGCGGACGTCGCACCGGCGGAGGGCCGCTCCACCGCGGAGCAGGCGGCGCGGCTGGACTCGACCGTCAGGCACGACACGCCGCGCCCCGTGATGCAGCAGGTGGCCGAAGCCGCCCGCGCCCTCCGCGACGGTCCGGTCGAGCTTGCGCTCCAGCCCGAGGAACTGGGCAAGGTGCGGATGACGATGTCGGCCGGTGCGGACGGGTCGATGACCGTCTCGATGCACGCCGAGCGGCCCGAGACTCTGGAGCTCTTGCGGCGCCACATCGGCGATCTCGCCCGCGACCTGCAGGCCATGGGCTTCGACAATCTCAGCTTCTCGTTCGGGCAGGACCGCGCCACCGCGCACCGCCAGCGCGACCTGCCCACCGACGACGCGACGACCACCGAGGCCGTCGCGATCGTGCCGCTCGCCAATCACGGCTTTGCCGACCGTCCCCGCATGGTGACGACCGGCGGCCTCGACCTTCGCCTGTGAGGACAGACATGGACGTGACTTCGACCGGCGCCGCCAGCGCGCCGCAGCAGTTCAGCGCAAAGCCCAAGCCGGACGAGCAGAAGAGCGCGCTGTCGACCGACTTCGAGACGTTCCTGAAGATGCTGACGACGCAGATGGAGAATCAGGACCCGCTCAATCCCATGCAATCGTCCGAGTTCGCGACTCAGCTCGCGACCTTCTCGTCGGTCGAGCAGCAGACCAAGACGAACGACCTGCTCACCTCGATGGCCAGCCAGCTCGGCATCATGAGCATGACGCAGATCAGCGGCTGGGTCGGCATGGACGCACGCACCGCCGACCCGGTCCTGGTCGACGGCGAGGCCGTGGAGCTGTCGCCGCAGCCGGCTCGCGCCGCCGACCGGATGGCCATCGTCGTGCGGAACGAGGACGGCCTGCAGGTCGGCCGGACCGAGATGGCGGCCTCCGACGCGCCGCTCTCGTGGATGCCGGTCAGCGCGGATGGCGCCCCGCTGGCGGCCGGCAGCTACACGTTCCAGCTGGAAAGCCTGAGCGCGGGCGCAGTGCTCAAGACCGAGCCCCTCGAGACCTACGCGCGCATCGTCGAGGTCAGGAACGACGGCGGCCAGACCATGCTCGTCCTCAGCGGCGGCACCAAGGTCGCACCCGACGCCGTGACCGCGCTGCGCCAGCCCGGCGCCTGAGTTCGGGCGCCGGACATCCGGCGCCTGCCCGCGGCCGCTTCTCGTCCCCCTCGCACGTTCCCTCTCTAGGAGCGGCCGCCACCTGCCCGCGGCGCCAGCCACCTGAGGGTGGTCAGACCACCGTGCCGAGCCAGACACCGAGCCCGACCAGCCCGCCGCCGAGGGCGGCGTAGACAAGCGGCGCCAGCGCCTCGAGCTTCGACCGCACCTTGGGCTCGATCGACTGACGGATCAGCGCCGCCTCCGCCATCGCCGGCAGCTTCGGCCCGAAGCGCGCCAGCACCTGCGCCGTACGCCGCAGGTCTCGCGCCACGGCCCGTGGCCCGACGTACTTGCGGATGTAGGCCTCGACGATCGGCTGCGCGACCTGCCAGATGTTGATGTGCGGGTTGAAGCTCCGCGCCACGCCCTCGACGACCACCATCGTCCGCTGCAGCAGGATCAGCTCGGTCCGCGTCTCCATGCCGAACCGCTCGGTCACCTCGAACAGGTAGTTGAGCAGCCGCGCCATAGAGATGTGGCTGGCATCCATGCCGAAGATCGGCTCGCCGACGCTTCGCAGCGCCCGCGCGAACTCGTCGACGTCGCGGTCGGGTGGCACGTAGCCCGCCTCGAAATGCACCTCCGCCACCCGGCGATAATCCTGCCGGATGAAGCCGAACAGGATCTCCGCATAGACCCGCCGGGTGTACTCGTCGATCCGGCCCATGATGCCGAAGTCCATCGCGACGATGTCGCCGTTGGCCGCGACCTTCAGGTTCCCCTGGTGCATGTCGGCGTGGAAGTAGCCGTCCCTCAGCGCGTGCTGCAGGAACAGCCGCAGTACACGCTCCGACAGGGCCGCCCGGTCATGCCCGGCGGCGTCGATCGCCGGCAGGTCGCCCGCCGATACGCCGTTCGCCCACTCGATCGTCATCACCCGCCGCGACGACAGGAACCAGTGCGCGTGCGGCACGCGGAAGCCCTCGTCCTTGGCGGTGTTCGCCCCGAACTCGGCCGCCGCGGCACTCTCCAGCCTCAGGTCGAGCTCGCCCAGCACGACGCCCTCGAAGTGCTGGATCACGTCCATCGGCCGCAGCCGCCGCGCGCCCGGTGCCATCAGGTCGACCATCCGCGCCGCCAGGTAGAAGGCGTCGATATCCTTGCGAAACGCCCGCTCGATCCCCGGGCGCAGGACCTTCACCGCCACCTCGGCGCCGGTCTCGCGCAACCGCGCCTTGTGGACCTGCGCGATCGAGGCGGCCGCGACCGGGCCGCTGAACTCCGAGAACAGCTCTTCGACCTCGGCGCCCAGCTCCTGGGCGACCTGCGCCCGCGCCTCCTCGGTCGGGAACGGGTCGAGCTTGTCCTGCAGCACGCGCAGCTGCGTCGCCAGCTCGTCGCCCACGACGTCCGGCCGGGTCGACAGGATCTGGCCGAACTTGATGTAGGCCGGACCCAGCGCCGTCAGCGCGCGCGTCGCGGGGGGCAGCGCTGGGTCGCCCTTCAGCCCCGCCCAGGTGAACGGCCAGCCCAGCACGCGCGCGACCATCCGGATGTGCGGCGGGGCGTCGAACGCGTCCAGCACCACGCCCATCGCGCCCGTCCGCTCCAGCGTCGCGCCGGTTCGCACCAGGCGCCAGATGTTGTGCGGTCCGCGCACCTAGATCTTCCAGCCGGAGTGCAGCGCCGCGATGCCCAGCGACAGGTTGCGGTATTTCACCTGCCCGAATCCCGCCCCGCGGATCATCTCGGCGAACGTCTCCTGGTCGGGAAACCGCCGAATCGACTCGACCAGGTACTGGTAGCTCTCGCGGTCGTTCGCCACCGTCTGCCCCAGCCGCGGGATCACGTTGAACGAATAGGCGTCATAGGCCTTCTGCAGCATCGGGTTCGGCAGCTGGCTGAACTCCAGCACCATCAGCCGGCCGCCCGGCCGCAGCACCCGGAACGCCTCCGCCAGCGCCGTCTCGGGCCGCGTCACGTTCCTGATCCCGAACGAGATCGTGTAGACGTCAAAGCTCGCGTCGGGAAAGGGCAGGGCCATCGCGTCGCCGACGACCCACTCGATCCTTTCGCCAAGGTCCGCCGCCTCGGCCCGCCGCCGCCCTTCGTCGAGCATCCCCTCGGTCAGGTCGCAGACGACGGCCGTCGCGCCCTCGGCCCGGCGCAAGAACCGGAACGCGATGTCGCCGGTGCCGCCCGCGACATCCAGCAGGCGCTGGCCGCGCCGCGGCGCCAGCCAGTCCATCATCGCGTCCTTCCACAGCCGGTGGACGCCGCCCGACATCAGGTCGTTCATCAGGTCGTAGCGCGACGCCACGCGGCTGAACACGCCGTGCACCATGCCGGCCTTCTCGTCCTCCGGCACCTCCGCGTATCCGAAATGCGTGGTGCTGCGAGTCTCGTCGGCCATGCAAGGTCCTTCCTGAAGCCATCCCTCCTTATAGGGTCAGGCCGGGCATAGACAACGCGGCGGCTTGCCCGCTCAGTTCAGGGCCGACGCCGCCAGCGCGATGACGTCGAGGATCTGCTTGGTGCCCGCGTCGACCCGCAGCACGGTGTCGCCCATCCGGTAATATTGCTCGCCCGGACCCAGCGGCGGCAGGCCATAGCGCCCGCGCTCGCGGACCAGCACGTAGTCGCCGGTCAGGACCTCTCCCCGCGACCAGTGGCGGTCGCCCTTCTTCGCCTGACCCGGCGGGACGCACGGCGGCGACTTCTTCGCCAGGCCGGGAGGACAGTCCTGAGCCAGGGCGGGCAACGGGGCGGCCGCGAACGCGGCGACAAAGGCGGCAAGGATCAGGTGGATACGCATCGCTCGAACTCTCTCACTGGACAACGTGTGCAGAACGGCGCCTGCTTCGGCAGGTTCCGTGCTGCCCTGTCAAGCTTCCTTCCGACAACCTGTGGCGCGCGCCGCTCGTCCCGGCGAGCCGCTTCCTCGGCTCGCGGCCACGCCGCGCTCCCCTTGCCTCCTCCGCCCCGTCGCGGTCACCCTCCCGGCGAAAGCGCCGACTGGAGCCTTGCCCGTGCCCGAACTCCCCGAGGTCGAGACCGTCCGTCGTGGCCTGATCCCGGTGATGGAGGGTCGGATCATCGAATCCGCCCTGGTCAACCGCCCCGACCTGCGCTGGCCGCTGCCGGCGGGGCTGGCGGACCGGCTCGCCGGCGTCCGCGTCGGGCTCCTGCGCCGTCGCTCGAAATACATCCTCGCCGACCTCTCCACGGCCGAGACGCTGATCGTCCACCTCGGCATGTCCGGCCGGATGCTTGTCTCGGGTCGCCTGCCGGGAAGCTTCCACCATGACCTTCCGGTGCCGGAAAAGCACGATCACATCGTCCTGCACATGGAGGGCGGGGCCGTCGTGACCTTCAACGATGCCCGCCGCTTCGGCATGATGGACCTCGCCCCCACCGCCCGGGTCGAGGATCACTGGCTCCTGCGCGGCATCGGCCCGGAGCCCCTCGGCAACGCCTTCGACGAGCGGTATCTCGTCGGACGCCTCCGCGGCCGCAGCACGTCGATGAAGGCGGCGCTGATGGACCAGCGGCTCGTCGCGGGCCTCGGCAACATCTACGTCTGCGAGGCGCTGCATCTCGCGGCGATCTCGCCCCGCAGGCGCGCCGGCAACGTCTCGGCGGCGCGTCTCGCACGGCTGGTGCCCGCCATCCGCCAGACGCTCGAGGGCGCGATCGCCGCCGGCGGCTCGTCGCTTCGCGACTACCGCCGCGCGGACGGGGAACTCGGCTACTTCCAGCACACCTTCCGCGCCTACGGCCGCGAGGGGCAGCCGTGCCCGCGCGACGGCTGCGGCGGCACGATCCGACGTATCGTGCAGGCCGGCCGGTCGACCTTCTACTGCCCGGTCTGCCAGAGATGACTTGCGCCCGGTGCCGCGGTCGCTAGCGTTGGGCGCATCTGACCGGGGGAGCTCCGATGGCCTTCAAGACGATCGTCGTCGAGATCGACGACCACGTGGCGCTGATCCGTCTGAACCGACCCGACGCGCTGAACGCCCTCAACCGCGCGCTCCTGACCGAGCTTTCCCAGGCGCTGGGCGAGGCGGAGAGGAACGAGAAGGTCCGCTGCATCGTCATCACCGGCTCGGAAAAGGCCTTCGCCGCGGGCGCAGACATCAAGGAGATGTCGGGCAAGAGCTTCGTCGATGTCTTCGGCGACGACTTCTTCGGCCCTGAGGTCGAGGCGATCCTGCGGGCCCGCAAGCCGATCATCGCCGCGGTCGCCGGCTACGCGCTCGGCGGCGGGTGCGAGCTTGCCATGATGTGCGATTTCATCATCGCTGCCGACACCGCCAAGTTCGGCCAGCCCGAGATCAACCTCGGCGTCGTCGCGGGCTTGGGCGGCACCCAGCGGCTGACGCGCTTCGTCGGCAAGTCGAAATCGATGGAGATGCACCTGACCGGCCGTTTCATGGACGCCGAGGAGGCGGAAAGGGCCGGCCTCGTCAGCCGCGTCGTGCCGGCCAAGAAGCTGATGGACGAGGTGATGGCCACCGCGCAGAAGATCACCGAGAAGTCGGTGCTGACGGTCATGGCGGTCAAGGAGGCGGTGAACCGCTCCTACGAGGTGCCCCTGCGCGAGGGCCTCCTGTTCGAACGGCGCCTCTTTCACGCGCTCTTCGCGACCGAGGACCAGGGCGAGGGGATGTCGGCGTTCCTCGACAAGCGCGAGGCGCAGTTCCGCGACCGCTGAGCGAAACGTACGTTCTGTACGAAAACGTACAAATGGGGGGTCTGAACCGTACGAAAACGTACAGGAGGCCCGCCAGCCCCGGCCCTGGTTGACAGCTTTCGCCCCACCGACTAGAGACGCGGCTTCGACAAACGACGCACCCGAATCCGGAAACCGAAGCTCTATGGCAAATTCGCCCCAGTCCAAGAAGCGCGCCCGCCAGACCGAGCGTCGCACGAAAGTCAACACTGCCCGCCGCTCGCGGATCCGCACCTTCCTCCGCCGCGTCGAGGAAGCCATCGCGTCCGGCGACGGCACCAAGGCCTCGGAGGCTCTCAAGGCAGCGCAGCCCGAACTGATGCGCGGCGTCTCCAAGGGCGTGTATCACCGCAACACGGCATCGCGTAAGATGTCGCGGTTGGCCTCTCGCGTGAAGTCCATCGGCTAACGCGCCGATCCTGTACCGCTTTCCGAAAACGCGCCTTTTGGGCGCGTTTTTTGTTGCGCTGCAGCGATTTCGGGCCGATCGGGATTCGTTCGCGCGCCTTTGCTGTCAAGGTGAAAGGTCAGTTGCCTCGGCCGAGCGCGCGTTGCTAGCGTCTTCCTGCGATTCACGATGACTGGGGGGACATCAGGAGCGGCCTGACGAAATCGGTGCACGACCTCGCAGGGGTGAGGCGTTGCAGCTGCCAAAAGTCGAACGTCACGCCGACCAAGCTGGAAAGTGGGTCTCGAGGGGCTGATCCGCCGACCGGGGCGACTGGAATTCAGGTCTGCAAGCGCCGTCTTCTCGTTGCCATGTCTCAATATGTCGTTTTTCTCAGCGTTCCCGCGGTGTGATCCGGGGGCGGAGTTCAGATGCATTGCCCGTGCGAGGCAGACAGACGCGGACCGCAGGACCAGCGCGGGCCGGGTTCAGGCGAGCTTTGCCAGCACGGTCAGGTCGTCGTGGAGCGTTGGCGAAAGGTCGGTCGGAGCACCCGTATCGGCCAATAATCATAAGGGCGGAACGCACAACCATGACGAATGAAAGCTGGGGGTCAATTCGTGAAGAACTCATCGAGCGGGTCGGGCGAAACAACTACGTCAACTGGATCGAGCCACTGAAGTTCGCAGGCTGCGAGGACGGTGTTGCGACCTTCCATGTCCCGACCAACTTCATGGGCAACTGGGTGGAGCGGAACTTCGCGGACCACATCCTGTCCCATCTGCATGCCGCCGGAGAGCCGGTGGCGCGGCTGCAGTTCGCTGTGCCGATGACGAACGGCGCCCATCACCAAGGCGAACAGGCGAAGGGAACCGAGCCGCCGGCGCCGACAGGGTCGGCCAGCGAACTCCCCGGCGCGCCGCTCGATCCGCGCTACACTTTCGACACCTTCGTGGTCGGCAAGCCCAACGAGCTTGCCCATGCCGCCGCGCGCCGGGTGGCCGAGGGCGAGGTGACGTTCAACCCCCTGTTCCTCTACGGCGGCGTCGGGCTCGGCAAGACGCACCTGATGCACGCCATCGCGTGGGAGATGAAGCTGCGGCGGGCCGACCTGCGCGTCGTCTACCTCTCGGCCGAGCAGTTCATGTACAAGTTCGTCCAGGCCCTGCGCGACAAGACGATGATGGACTTCAAGCACCTCTTCCGCTCGGTCGATGTGCTGATGGTCGACGACGTGCAATTCATCGCCGGCAAGGATTCGACGCAGGAGGAATTCTTCCACACGTTCAACGCGCTGGTCGATCAGAACAAGCAGATCGTCCTCAGCGCCGATCGCGCACCGGGCGAGATCGAGGGACTCGAGAACCGGATCGTCAGCCGCCTGCAGTCCGGCCTCGTGGTCGACCTGCATCCCACGACCTACGAGCTTCGCCTCGGGATCCTGCAGCAGAAGGTGGACTACCACCGCGGACAGTTCCCCGACATTCGGATCGCCGACGGCGTGCTCGAGTTCCTCGCGCACCGGATCTCGACCAACGTCCGCGTGCTCGAGGGGGCGTTGATGCGGCTCTTCGCGCTGGGCGACCTGGTGCAGAAGGAGATCACGGTCGAGATCGCGCAGGACACGCTCGGCGACATCCTGCGCCACTCCGATCGCAAGATCACGGTCGAGGAGATCCAGCGCAAGGTCAGCGACCACTACAACATCCGCCTTTCCGACATGATCGGGCCGAAGCGGGTGCGCAGCTACGCGCGGCCGCGGCAGGTGGCGATGTACCTGGCCAAGCAGCTGACGACGCGGTCGCTTCCGGAGATCGGTCGCCGCTTTGGCGGCCGCGATCACACCACCGTCATCCATGGCGTGCGGCGCATCGAAGAGCTCAAGGACAAGGACAGCCAGATCGCCGACGATCTGGAGCTGCTTCGCCGCGCGCTCGAGGCCTGATCCGCCTGACGCCGCGCCTCTGTCGGTGCCGACAGGGGCGTTGCGCTTGCCAAGTGGATGGGTAGGGTGTTTCTCCCGGCAGGATTTTGGGGGAGGGGACCGATCATGAAGATCAGCATCGAGCGTGGAGCTCTCCTCAAGGCCGTCGGGCAGGCGCAATCGGTGGTGGAGCGCAGGAACACCATTCCGATTCTCGCCAACGTCCTGATCGAGGCCGAGGGGGACCAGGTCACCTTTCGCGCCACCGATCTCGATATCGAGGTCGTGGACAAGGTCGATGCTCAGGTGCACCGGGCTGGTGCGTCCACGGTCAATGCCGTGACGCTGCACGAGATCATCCGCAAGTTGCCGGACGGGGCGCTGGTGAACCTGTCCGACGATGGCGCCGCCGGGCGGCTCTCGGTCGAGGCGGGGCGGTCGCACTTCCAGCTCGCGACGCTGCCCAGGGAGGACTTCCCGGTCATGGCGTCGGCGGAATACGCGTCGAACTTCACGGCGCGGGCTGCGACGCTTCGGCGGCTCTTCGACAAGTCGCGCTTCGCGATTTCGACGGAGGAGACGCGCTACTATCTCAACGGCGTCTACATGCACGTCGCCGACACGGCCGAGGGGCAGATGCTGCGCTGCGTCGCGACCGACGGGCACCGCCTGGCGCGGATCGACGCGAACCTTCCCGAGGGCGCCGAGGGCATGCCGGGCGTGATCGTGCCGCGCAAGACGGTGATGGAGCTGCGCAAGCTGCTCGAGGACGACGACGCCGAGATCGCCGTCTCCGTCAGCGAAACCAAGGTCCGCTTCGCCACACCGGAGATCACGCTGACCTCCAAGGTCATCGACGGCACCTTCCCGGACTACAGCCGCGTCATCCCGAACGGCAACTCGCGGAAGATGGAGGTCGACGCGCAGGAGTTCGCGCGGGCGGTGGACCGCGTCGCCACGGTGTCCTCGGAGCGGAGCCGGGCGGTGAAAATGCAGATCGACGAGGATCGGCTGATCCTGTCGGTCAACGCCCCGGACAGCGGCAACGCCGAGGAGGAGCTTGGCGTTGCTTACGGCGACGAAAAGCTGGAGATCGGGTTCAATGCCAAGTACCTGCTCGAGATCGCGAGCCAGGTGGACCGCGAGAACGCCGTCTTTCTGTTCAACTCGGCGGGCGACCCGACGCTCATGCGCGAGGGCGACGACCAGTCGGCGGTCTACGTCGTGATGCCGATGCGTGTCTGAACGGGCTTGCCCGGCCTTTCGATCACCTCGCTCACCCTGTCACATTTTCGCTCGCACCGCGCGACGCGGATCACCTCGGATTCTCGCCCGGTGGCGCTTTTCGGACCGAACGGGGCCGGCAAGACCAATGTGCTGGAGGCGATCTCGCTGCTGTCGCCCGGTCGCGGGCTGCGCGGCGCCACGGTGGCCGAGATGGCCCGCCGACCCGAATCGATCGGCTGGAAGGTTTCCGCGCGTCTCGCCGCACCGCCGCGGGTCAGGGAGATCGACCTTAGGTCCGAGGATGGCGGGCCGCGGCAGACCCTTGTCGACGGCAAGCCGGCACCGCAGTACCAGCTCGGCCGGATCGTAAGGGTCCTGTGGCTGGTTCCGGCCATGGACCGGCTCTGGATCGAGGGGGCTGAGGGGCGCCGGAGATTCCTCGACCGCATGACCCTGGGATTTCTGCCCGACCATGCCGAGGCGAGCGTCGGCTACGAGCGGGCGATGCGCGAGCGCAACCGCCTGCTGCGGGACGGTGCCGACAATCCGCGCTGGTTCGCGGCACTCGAGGGGCGACATGGCCGAGACCGGCGCGATGATCGCCCAGAACCGACGCCACGCACTGGCCCGGATCGCACGTGCGCAGGAGAGCGGCGAGACTTCGTTCCCAGCCGCCGAACTGACGCTCGCGACCGAGGGGCCCGAGCACGAAGCGGAACTGCGCGAGGCGCTTGCGGCCAGCCGGCCCCGGGACTTCGCCGCTGGCCGCACGCTCGTCGGGCCGCACCGGGCGGACCTCTCGGCGCTCTACGTCGCGAAGGGCGTTCCCGCGCGCGAATGCTCGACCGGCGAGCAGAAGGCGCTCCTGGTGTCGTTGATCCTGGCCAACGCGCGCGCGCTGGCAGCAGAGGGCGGGTCGCCCCCGATCATCCTGCTCGACGAGGTTGCGGCGCATCTCGACGGCGGACGCCGCGCCGCTCTCTACGACGAGATATGCGCCCTCGGCAGTCAAGCCTGGATGACCGGGACAGGGCGGGAGCTCTTCGAGCCGCTGGGGGAGCGGGCACAGTTCCTGGCGGTGGGCGAAGGTGACGGCGGAAGCGTCGTGGAGCTTGCGTAAGCGGCGCGTCCGTCATCTTCTCGGCAGCAAGCGGAGCGCCGTCATGTTCCCCAGATCGATCACCCTCATCACCCTCGGCGTAGCCGACCTTACGCGCTCCCGGGCGTTTTACGCCGCCCTCGGCTGGACCGCGGCCGAGGAGAGCCAGGAGGGTGTCGCGTTCATCCAGCTTGCCGGCCAGGTCCTGGGCCTCTTCCCCATCGCCGAACTCGCGAAGGATCAGGGACGACCGGACGCTCGGCTGGGAACTGGCGCCATGACGCTCGCGCGGAACTTCGACCGTCGCGACGAAGTGGATACGGCCTTCACCCTCGCGCTGGAGGCAGGGGCGAGTGCCATCAAGCGGCCCGAGGCGGTCTTTTGGGGCGGGTATTCCGGATACGTCGCCGATCCCGACGGGCATGTCTGGGAACTGGCGCACAACCCCTTCTGGCCGCTGCAAGATGACGGTACCTTGACCTTGCCGAGCGTAGAAAAATCAACGCCTTGACCCCACATGGGTGACATCGGTGCGGTGGCTGGATAGAGTGCGGCACCACGATACAGGACATTTCCGACCCATGGCAGAGCCCGCGAGCCTCCCCGACGATTATGGCGCAAGTTCGATCAAGGTCCTCAAGGGGTTGGAGGCCGTTCGAAAGCGGCCCGGGATGTATATCGGCGACACCGACGACGGCTCGGGCCTGCACCACATGGTCTACGAGGTCGTCGACAACGGCATCGACGAGGCGCTGGGCGGCTACGCCGACGCCGTTACGGTAACGATACAGGCCGACGACAGCGTCAGTGTTCGCGACAATGGCCGCGGCATCCCCGTGGGCATCCACGAGGAGGAGGGCGTCAGCGCCGCCGAGGTCATCATGACCCAGCTGCACGCCGGCGGGAAGTTCGACCAGAACAGCTACAAGGTCTCGGGCGGTCTGCACGGCGTCGGCGTCAGCGTCGTCAATGCGCTGAGCGACTGGCTGGAACTCAGGATCTGGCGCGACGGCAAGGAGCACTTCGCCCGCTTCGAGCGCGGCGAGACGGTGGAGCACTTGCGCGTCACTGGCGATGCCGAGGGCGAGAAGGGGACCGAGGTGCGCTTCCTCGCCTCGCTGACGACGTTCTCGAACCTCGAGTACTCGTTCAAGACGCTGGAGAACCGGCTGCGGGAGCTCGCATTCCTGAACTCCGGCGTCCGGATCGCGCTGGTCGACGAGCGCCACGGCGAGGTGAACCGGGTCGAGATGCATTACGACGGCGGCGTGCGGGAGTTCGTCCGCTACGTCGACCGCCACAAGACGTCGCTGATCCCCGAGCCGATCTTCATCGTGGGCGAGCGCGACGGTATCTCCGTCGAGATCGCGATGTGGTGGAACGACAGCTTCAACGAGATGGTGCTGCCCTTCACCAACAACATCCCGCAGCGCGACGGCGGCACGCACATGGCGGGCTTTCGCGGTGCGCTGACGCGGACGATCAACCTCTACGCCTCGTCCTCGGGGATCGCCAAGCGCGAGAAGGTAACCCTTTCGGGTGATGACGCGCGAGAGGGGCTGACCTGCATCCTGTCGGTCAAGGTGCCCGACCCGAAGTTCAGCTCGCAGACCAAGGACAAGCTCGTCTCCTCCGAGGTCCGCCCGGCGGTCGAGGGTATGGTCAACGAGAAGCTCGCCGAGTGGTTCGAGGAGAACCCGCAGGACGCGCGCATGATCGTCGGCAAGATCGTCGAGGCGGCGCTTGCACGCGAGGCGGCGCGCAAGGCGCGTGAGATGACGCGCAAGAAGTCGGCGCTGGATGTGTCGAACCTTCCCGGGAAGCTTGCAGACTGTCAGGCCAAGAACCCTGCCGATCGCGAACTGTTCCTGGTCGAGGGCGACAGTGCCGGCGGCTCAGCCAAGCAGGGGCGCAGCCGCGCCAACCAGGCGGTGCTGCCGCTGCGCGGCAAGATCCTCAACGTCGAGCGGGCGCGCTTCGACAGGATGCTGTCGAGCCAGGAGATCGGCACGCTGATCACCGCGCTCGGCACCGGCATAGGGCGCGATGAGTTCGACATCGAAAAGCTGCGCTACCACAAGATCGTCATCATGACCGACGCCGACGTCGATGGCGCGCATATCCGGACGCTGCTTCTGACGTTCTTCTTCCGGCAGATGCCCGAGATCATCGAGCAGGGTCACCTCTTCATCGCTCAGCCGCCCCTCTACAAGGTGATGCGCGGCAAGTCCGAGGTGTATCTCAAGGATCAGCCCGCCCTGAACGACTACCTGATCGCGCAGGGCGTCGACGGTGCGGCGCTCCGGCTGGGTTCCGGGGAGGAGATCGGCGGCGCCGACCTCGTTCGTGTGGTCGACGATGCGAGGCATCTCCGGCGCGTGCTGCGGCTCTTTCCGACGCATTATCCGCACTGGCTGCTCGAGCAGGCGGCGATCGCCGGCGCCTTCGTGCCGGGGCGCATCGACGGGGATGTCCAGGGCGTGGCCAACGCCGTCGCCGACCGGCTGGACCTGATCGCGCCGGAATACGAGCGTGGATGGCAGGGACGTCCGACGCAGGACCGAGGGCTTCGCCTGTCGCGGCAAACGCGCGGGGTGGAGGAGGTTCGCACCCTCGACGGCCCGATCCTGCGGGCGTCGGAGGCCAAGCGCCTCGGCGGCTTCACCGACGCGCTGCAGGAGATCTACGGCGCCCCCGCGAAGCTAATCCGGCGGGAACGCGAGACCGCGATCTTCGGGCCGCTCGATCTGCTTGCCGCAGTTCTGGCCGAGGGGGAGCGGGGACTGACCCTGCAGCGCTACAAGGGCCTGGGCGAAATGAACCCGAACCAGCTTTGGGAGACAACCCTGGACCCCGAGGCGCGCACGCTCTTGCGTGTGAAGGTCGATGACGTGACGGAGGCGGACGACATCTTCACCAAGCTCATGGGCGACGTCGTCGAGCCGCGCCGGGAATTCATCCAGGAGAACGCCCTGTCGGTGGCCAATCTCGACTTCTGATCACGCGGCGCGCCCCGGCGCCTTCGTCTCGGCAAGCCGCGTCAAGGCGATTGCGAGGCCGAGCTGGAGCGCAAGACCTCCGAATATCACTGCTGTATCGAGGAGCAGCCCGCCGTCGACCGCGCTCAGGATCGATTGTCCGAGGATCGACAGGACCGATCCCGCGGCGAATACGGGCAAACCGTTTCGGCCCATCAGAACCAGCGGACGCGCCCAGGCCGCCTCGGCGGCGCCACGGAACACCGGCAGTGCCGAGATCACGTATACGAGCGCGAGGGCGTGCAGCAGCCGCGGGACGGCGACGAACGTCTTGTCGAAACTGACGACCCAGAACGGCAGGCCGGCCTCGAAGCCTGCCCGCAGCGCATTCCGACCCGCCAGGGCGAGCGGTGGCACCCAACGCCAGATCAGGACGAAGGCGAGAAAGCCGGCCGCCAGCGTCAGGAGTGTCCGGTCGACCGGAACCAGCCGCTCCCTTCGCTTCAGCGCCATGCCAGTCAGCAGGCCGACGACAAAGATCAGTTGCCAAGAAAACGGGTTGAAGAACCATCCGCCCGGGTTGGGGTAGTTCGGGAAGTTCGTCCTTGTCTGCCCGGCCGCCGCCCAGACAGCCAGCGACAGAAGAAGCAGGACCAGCGGCCGGCGCCGTCCCAGCCAGATCAGGCCCGGCGTCACCGCGATCAGGACGGCGTAGAGCGGCAGGATATTGAAGTAGCCGAGTTGGTGCAGCAGCGTCGGTATGCCGATCATGACGCCGATTGCGTCGTCGAAGAACGCGGCGAGGTTGTTGACCTCGATCATCTTCGTCGCGCCGAACCAGCGCGCAGCAGCCGCGGATATCCCTATCGCCATCATCGTCGTGACGATGTGCGTCATGTAGAGCGTCCAGGACCGCGCCCAGGCGCGGCGCGCGTGGTGCCAGCGATGACCCGGTGGGGGTGCGCCGGAATAGGCCAGACCCGCCGCCATGCCGGACATGATCACGAAGCCCTCGGCGGCGTCGGAGAAGCCGAAGTTGCGGCTGGTCGCGTACTCGTAGATCGTGCCGGGGACGTGGTTTATGTAGATCATCACCAGCGCCAGGCCGCGAAACGCGTCGAGGCGGAGGTCGCGAACAGCCGATCCCTTTACCGCCAGCGAGCGAGACACGACCCGACCCGGCGCCAAGCCGATGCTGTCAGGCAACCGTCGCGCCTGGGGCAGGCTCGGCCGGCTCGGACCATGCGGCAGAATAGGTTCGGGCACGGTCGAGAACGTCACCCGCCTCTGGCTCGGGCGGCGCCGTGAAGAGCTTTCCGCGCGCCGGACGGGACGTCCATGCGACGAGCAGCGGCGCGCCGATCATGGGGATCGCGACCGGCAGCGCCCACACGACGACCTCGGGGGCGAGCAGGAACGACAGCACAAGCGCCGCGACACCGGCCAGAACGATCCACCAGGTTGCGCGCCAGGCGACCGAGAGCGGTACGTTTCCCGCCCCGCGAGGATTTACAGGCCAGCCGCCATCGCTGCCCGATAGTATCTGTGCAACGCCCCGGATCTGGAACATGAGCATCATTGGCGCGATCAGTGTCGTCATCCCGATCTCGCACAGAACCGACGCGACCATCCGCGCCGATCCTCCAAACTGGCGCCCGGCGCCGAGGATCAGCGCCTTGAGCAGGATCAGGACCTTCGGCAGCAGGAGCAGCGCGACGACGCCCACTGCAAGGCCGACGGCCTTTGCCGTCTCGTCGCTGGGAAAGACAGGGAACAGCCGACCCTCGGGGAAGTAGTTCGGCGGCAGCTCCAGAAGCGCGGACGGGATCGTCGTGACGATCAGAGCGAACCACAGGCACGGCACGACATAGCTGAGGACGCCCTGAAGCAACGTAAAGCGGCTCCACAGATTGAGGCCGGGCGAACCGAGAAGCCTGATGTATTGCAGGTTGCCCTGGCACCAGCGCCGGTCGCGCTTGGAGTGCTCCAGCAGATCCTCGGGGCCGCCCTCGTACGAGCCGTCGAGGTCGGGATCGAGGCGGACGTGCCAACCGCGCCGCGCCAGAAGGGCGGCCTCGACATAGTCGTGACTCATGATGTGGCCGCCAAAGGGCGGCTTGCCGGACAGCGGCGGCAGGTGGCAACTCTCGGCAAAGGCGCGAACTCGCACGAGTGCGTTGTGCCCCCAGAATGGGCCGGAATACCCCTGCATCTGCGCGACGCCTCGGGCGAAAATCGGAGAATAGAGGCTCGCGGCAAATTGCATCGCGCGTCCGAATCGGGAGCGTGCGCTAACCACGCGCGGCAGCGTCTGGAGAAGTCCGAGGTTCGGTTCTGCCTCCATCCGTCGGATCATCTCGAGGATCGTATCGCCTTCCATGAGGCTGTCGGCGTCGAGTATCAGCGCATAGTCGTAAGCGGCGCCGGAGGTAGAGATGAAGTCCGAAATGTTGCCTGCCTTGCGGCCGACGTTGTTGCGACGGCGCCGGTAGAACAGCCGACCATCGCCGCGCCGCTCCCGGTGCAGCCGATCGAACCAAAAGGCCTCGCGGCGGGCAAGCGTCTCGTCCTGCGTATCGGAGAGGACCGCGACATGAATGTCCCCGGCGCCGGCAGCTTCGAGCGAGGCGTCGATCGCCGCGATCCGCGTAAACGTCGCGACCGGATCCTCCTGGTAGATCGGGACGAGTATGACCGTGCGGCCGGAAATTGGCCGGTCGTCGGGCAGGCGCGGCGGCATTCGCTCGCGGTATGTGAGCCCGACGAGGCCCTGAACGGCACCCCACGCCAGCCAGAACCCGGTCACTGCAATAAGTCCGCCGCGGAACGCGTCAAGGACTTGCAGTCCGGTTGCCGCGGCGAACTGCAGGAACAGGGCCAGTGACACGAAAGATGCAACTCCCGCCAAGAGGAGCGCGATCGTGCGCACGGCGATCGTCGCGAAAGACAGCCTGTACCGCATCGAGCTACTCGTTCTGTGCTCCACGAGCGAATAGCTGCCTCAGGAAATGATGCCACGGCCGCTCGTATTGGCGGCGCTCGATGACCTGGTAGGGCATCTCCAGCGGCGCCTCGGGCGGACGGAAGTGTTCGTTGTCAGACTCCGTCACGAATTCCTCCACTGGTACAACCAGGTTTCCGTAAGTTTCTCATCCTCGGTCTCGAGGTAGGCGACGAGTTCGGTGGCCGCACCGGCCTCGGGGCTGACGTCGCCGACAAGGCGCCAGACGTCGGCCTCCGGCACATAGAACGCAACCACCGTCTCCTCGTCGACGGTCCCACGTGCGGCGCTGATGTGGGGCAGTATCTTGGTGCTGCCTTCGCCATTTGGTAGAGTGCCGCCGCGAAAATCGATGACGAACTTTCGCGCACTCCCATCGTTGGCGACGCCAGACGGTCCGCCGACGCCGGTCCTCGTCGACACGACGTAGGCAAGGTCCTCGTGGGGATCCGGGGGAAGCATCCCCCAGCGGAGCCGGTAGTTGAATTCGCGGCTCTCGCCGGCGGCGATATTGCCGCTGGGAACCCAGTAGGCGACGATGTTGTCGTTGATCTCGAGGTCGGTGGGGATCTCGACGAGACGCACCGCTCCCTCGCCCCAGTCGCCAACGAAGTCGACGTCGATCGAGGGTCGCAGGTGATAATCTGCACCCGGATCCTCGTAGCTCTCGAAGTCGCGGTCGCGCTGGTGCAGCCCGAAGCCGGCCGGCGACGTTTCGGCGAAGTAGGAGGTGGCTAGGCTTGGCGGGTTGTTCAGCGAGCGCCACAGTCTATCGCCGTCTGCCCGCCTTATGATGAGGCCGTCGCTGTCGTGGACCTGCGGCCGATAGTCGTCGAACCGGGCGCGGTTGTTCTCGGCAAAGAGGAACATCGACGTGAGCGGCGCAACGCCGAGATGCTGGACAGCCGTGCGGAAGAAGAGGCGTGCCGTGACATCGAGCGTCGTCTCGCGGCCCGGGCGAATGACGAAGCGGTAGGCGCCCGTCACGCTTTCGCTGTCGAGCGCGGCGAATACGGTCACGCTCTCGTCGTGGGGTGCGGGCGGAACGACGAAGAAATCGGTGAAGCGGGGAAACTCCTCGCCGCGCTCGGTCGCTGTATTGATGGCGAGACCTCGCGCGCTCAGCCCGTACGCGTTACCGCGCCCGAGCGCGCGAAAGTAGCTGGCCCCCTGGAAGCTGATCACCTCATCCAGCACGCCGGCCGTGTTCAGGGGGTAGTGCAGGCGGAATCCGGAAATGCCGGGCAAGCTGTCGATCTTCGACCCGAACTCTTCCGCCGCGTTGAAGTAGCGAAAATCGTCTGGAGAGAATTCCATCGCCTTCGCCTGGCCGTCCACGACCTGGTAGAGCGTGACCGGCTCGCTGAAAAGCCAACCCGGATGAAATGCGTGCAACCGAAAGTCGCTGCCGCCTTCTGCGAAGCGCGCATGCTCGGGATCGAACGAGATGAACCGATAGAGTTCGTAGGTGAGGTCGGAGAGAGGGCCGGAGACCGTTTCCGGTGCCGTGTAGGGCTCCTGCGCCTTCCGGCGCATTGTTTCGCTCAAGACATCGAAGTCGAACGCCTGCCCGCTCCACGCCTCAGCACCGGCGGCTGACGCAATCGAGAAGGCGGGCAGCATCAGCGCCACGGCCCTTAATAGGTCGCGGCGGCAGAGCTCTGGTAGCAGTGCCGTGTCAGGTGTTGGGTTCATGGCCATTTTCATTCTTCCACTTCCGAACCCGCCATGGCTGCAGTGGTTCCGACAACTCCTCTACAGCGGCGGAACACCGCCGTTACATCGATTTGAGACCGCCTTACATGCTGAAAGATAGTGCACTGTAAGGCCATGTGGACATGCGGATGGTGGGTCAGTGCCGAGCCACAGGTGTGCAGGACGCTGGTCATGCCGATCCGCGCCCCGAGATGGCGGGGGTCGCGGCGGCGATGGTCGTCACCGTCTCCGCCGAGGCGCGGAACAGCAGCCCGTAGACCTCTCGCTTGTTCCAGTAGGCGATCCGGGCGATCTCCGCCGGCAGGGTGGAGACCACGCGGAAGTACTCCACCGGCAGCAGGTCCTGGGTCCGGGCCGCCATCCAGTCCCGTGCCGCGGGGGCCGTGACATTTGGGGCAGTGCCGGTTCTTGCACGAGTTGTAGGCAACGTGCTGGTGGCCGCATTTGGAGCACGCGGCGACGTGCCTGCCGAGCGCCTCCGTGCGGCAGGCCTCGATCGCCGACATGACCTTCAGCTGGCCGAGGCCGACATGCCCCGCATTGGCACGCCGCCACGCGGGCCCGTGGGTGCGGAAGATGTCGGCAAGCTCCAGCGTCGGCCGGGACACCGGCCCGGCCGTCTACTCCGGGGCCGGTCTCGGTTCGGCGGCCCGTTTCTGAAGCCGCTTGAGGCTCTCGTAGGGGCTGACGGTATCGCGGATCGTCCTGGCAGCGACATGGGCGAACCGGGCCGTCGTCGTCAGCTTGGCATGACCGAGCAGCACCTGGATGACCCGCACATCCGTGCTCGCCTCCAGAAGGTGGGTCGCGAAGCTGTGGCGAAGCGTATGCAGCGTGGCGAACCGCGTAATGCCCGCGACCGACTTGGCGGCGCTGAAGGCCCGGTTCAGCTGGCGCGGCGAGAGCGGGCTGATCTTCGGCTTGCCGGGGAACAGCCCGCCCGCGGGCCGCGCCTCGCGCCAGCAGTCCCGCAAGAGCTCCAGGAGCCAGGGAGACAGCATGACCTTTCGGTTCTTGCCGCCCTTGCCCAGTTCGACGTGGATCAGCATCCGGTCACTGTCGATATCGCCAACCTTGAGATTGCAGACCTCCGAGGCGCGCAGCCCGCCGCCATAGCTGATGCTGAGCGCGGCCCGGTACTTGAGCCCGGGCCCTGGCGCCGCCGCCAGCAGGTCGGAGACTTCCTCCACGCTGAGCACCACCGGCAACTTCCGCGGCTGACGCCGGAACTGCATGTGGCGCTTGATGTCCTCGCGGTCGCAGATCATCCCGAAGAAGAAGCGAAGCGCGACGATGCGAGCGTTGAACACGTGGGCATGATGCCCGTGTCGCTCATGTGAAGCTGGTAGGCGCGCAGGTCGTCCGCCGTGGCGTGTCCGGGGATCGCCCCAGAAAAACCCGGCGAAATCCTTGATGCGCGGATATGGGCCTTCTGAGCTTTCTCGCCCAGACCCCGAACGCGCATATCCTCGATCATCCGCTCGCGCAGCGGTGTGGTCGTCTCCTCCATGGGAACCTCCGATCTGACGATGGAGAAGGTCCCGATCGTCAGGCCGAGCAGCCCGATCGGAGAAGCGCCCCGTTCAGGTCAGCGATAAAGACCGGCAGCAGGCGCCCTGCCGCGAAAGCAGCTTAGCCTATGAACCGAATCCCGACTTGAGGCAGTCGGGCGGCAACCGGCCGCGAAGAGTGGTAGGACTAAGCCGCTCTCGCGGCATTGTCGCCTGCGGCGGGCGGCGGATGCTGCCCTGACCTCCGCGCTTCTCTGATCGGCCTTCCCGGATTGACGATTGGGACCTTCTCAATCGTCAGACAGGAGGTTCCCGTGAAAGAGGAGAGGACCACGCCGCTGCGCGAGCGGATGATCGAGGACATGCGCATTCGTGGCATGGCCGAGAAGACGCAGCAGGCACACATCCGAGGGGTCAAGGACTTCGCGACGTTCCTGAAACGATCGCCGGATACGGCGACGCCGGAGGAGCTGCGGGCTTACCAGCTTCACATGACGGACACCGGCGGCTCCACGCCGACGTTCAACGTGCGCATCATCTCGCTGCGGTTCTTCTTCGGCGTGACCTGCGGGCGCGAGGAGATGAAGCGGTACATGCAGTTCCGCCGGCATCCGCGGAAGTTGCCGGTGGTTCTGAGCGTCGAGGAGGTTGCCGATCTGCTCGCCGCGGTTCCCGGCCCGGGCCTGACGTACCGAGCCGCGCTCGGCATCAGCTACGGGGCGGGGCTGCTCGCCTCGGAAGTCTGCAACCTGAAGGTCACGGACATCGTGCCAGAGGCGCGTCTTCGAAACGACGACAGCGACCGCATGCTGATCCACGTCGACAACGGCAAGGGCGGCAGAGACCGCAAGGCGATGCTCTCGCCCCGCCTTCTGGACCTCTTGCGCGATTACTGGAGCGAGTCCCGGCCCGAGGGCTGGCTCTTTCCGGGCAAGCCGAAGATCAACCCGCTGTCGCCACGCCAGCTCAATCGAGCGTTCACCTCGGCCAAGCACATGGCCGGCATCGCCAAGCCGGCGACGCTGCACACGCTCCGCCACAGCTTCGCCACGCACCTGCTCGAGGCCAACACCGACGTGCGGGTGATCCAGGTCCTGCTGGGGCACGCGAAGCTGAGCACGACGGCGCGGTACACCCATGTCGCCACCAAGACGATCCGCGACACCGTGAGCCCGTTCGAGCGGCTGAAGCAGCTTCAGGACCAGACCGTCAGGCGCGGCCTCGAGTAGCGCCCGGGCCGGGGTGGTCCGGGCGAAGCTGGAGATCGCCGACATCTTCCGCGCCCATGGCCCCGCGTGGCGGCGGGCCCATGCCGGTCATGTCGGCCTGACCCAGCTCAAGGTCATGGCGGCGATCGAAGCCTGCCGGACGGAGGCGCTCGGCGGTCACGTGGCGGCGTGCGCCAAGTGCAGCCACCGGCACGTCGCATACAACTCGTGCAAGAACCGGCACTGCCCGAAGTGCCAGGGACCGGCCGCGCGGGACCGGATGGCTGCACGAGCCGAGGATCTGCTGCCGGTCGAGTACTTCCACGTCGTCTTCACCCTGCCGGCGGAGATCGCCCGCATCGCCTTCTGGAACAAGAAGGCGGTCTACGACCTGCTGTTCCGCGCCTCCGCCGAGACGCTGACCACGATCGCTGCCGATCCGCGGCACCTCGGCGCCCGGATCGGCATGACCAGCGTGCTGCACACATCGTGCCGGAGGCGCGCCTTCGACACGACGGGCTCGGCGCTGATCCACCATCCGCATGTCCACATGATCGTGCGCGGCGGCGGGCTGTGGGCCGACGGCACGAGGTGGATCGCCTGCCGCCCGGGCTTCTTCATTCTGGTCCGGGTGCTGTCGCGGCTGTTCCGGCGGCTGTTCCTGGAAGGACTGGCGGCGCTGCACGCCGCCGGCAACCTCGCCTTCTTCGGCGACTTGGTGGGGCTGGCAGAGACCGCCGCCTTCGCCGCCTGGCTCGCGCCGCTGCGCAAGGTCGAATGGGTGGTCTACGCCAAGCCGCCCTTCGGCGGACCGGAAGCCGTTCTGGCCTATCTCAGCCGCTACACCCACCGCGTCGCCATCTCGAACAGCCGACTCGTCAGCGCCGACGCCGAGACCGTCGCGTTCCGTTGGAAGGACTACCGGATCAAGAACGGCGACCGCCAGAAGGTCCTGCGGCTCGCCACCGACGAGTTCATCAGGCGCTTCCTGCTGCACGTCCTGCCGGACGGGTTCCACCGCATCCGGCACTACGGGCTACTCGCCGGCAATGGCCGCAGGCGCAACATCGAGACCATCCGCGCCCTGCCCGGCGTCGAGCCGGCGGTGGAATCCGATGCCAACGATGCCGACGCAGCCCTCCCGCTCACCCTCAGGGAACCGTGCCCCGACTGCGGCGGACCGATGCGCATTATCGAGACCTTCAGGCGCGGCGAGCGTCCGAAGACCCGCGCACCTCCGCGGAGGGCTGCCGCATGATGATAGGGCCATCACCTTCGTCGAACCCGATCCGGATGGAACCAGCGGTCCGGAAATGCCGTGCCTCACGTCCCGCAGTGGCCGTCTCGACGAACGCGCCCCGACAACAAGACCGGTGGGCCTGCGTCCCGTCGCCGATCCCGCCACGGCACGAGCTCCGTCTGGATCGGAGCCGGCCTCCCGACAATCGGCGGCGCACCGGAGCCAGCGACACCCGCGCGCTTTCCCCATAGACCGACGCCAGACCCCCGCGGCTTCGTCCTTCCGAGGTTTGTCAACGCGGGCCGCACCCGCCAGCGGCCACCGTCACGCCGCGGCCCGCATCGAAAAACATGGTGTGATTGCGGCGCCGCTCTTCGGGGGCGGACGAGGCCCGGTATGCTGATCTCATCGAACAGGAGCCGCAGGGAGAATGGATATGAAATGCTATGCAGGCCTGGACGTTTCGCTGAAGGAGATTTCCATCTGTGTCATTGACCATGATGGACGGATCGTGTCGCGGGGAAGCGCGCCATGCGATCCGGAAGGGGTACAGGGCTGGCTGAGGAACAGATCGCTCACTCCGGACCGGATCGTGCATGAGAGCGGCCAGCTTGCGATATGGCTGCAACGGGGGCTGATCCGGCTCGGACTGCCTGCCACCTGCATCGACGCTCGCATGGCACACAAGAGCCTCTCGGCCCGGCCCAACAAGTCCGATGCCGCAGATGCGGAAGGCCTGGCGCAGCTGGCCCGCACCGGCTGGTTCACCCCTGTCCATATCCGCAGCGGAGAAGCCGACCGCCTGCGCAGTCTGGTCGGCGCGCGCGAGCGGCTGGTTGCGGAAGGAGCTCGAAGGGCACGTTCGCGGCGTCCTCAAGACCTTCGGCATCCGCATGGCTGCGGTTGGCCACGGGCAGTCGAGGCAGGCGTTTCGCGACCAGTTGGCCATCGCGGGCGAACGCGATCCGATGCTTCGTGCCATCGCTGACGCCTTCATCCCCGTGCATGAGACCCTGTGCCGGGCTGCCGCCGATCTCGAGGCGGGCGTGAAGACGAAAGCCCGGCAGCATCCCGTCGCCCGCCGCCTGATGACGATCCCCGGCATTGGCCCGGTCGTCTCGCTCAGCTTCATTGCGTTGGTCGACGACCCGGCCAGGTTCCGAAAGGCGGCGGACGTCGGTGCCTTTCTCGGGCTGACGCCAAAGCGGCACCAGTCCGGCGAGGTGGACTGGTCCGGGCGCATATCGAAATGCGGCGATCGAGCCATGAGGCGCCTGCTCTTCGAGGCTGCCGCCAGCCTGGTCCACCGCGTTCAGCGCTTCTCGCCGCTGAAGAGCTGGGCGGTGCGGCTGGCTGGCAGGCGCGGCTTCCGCAAGGCCGCCGTGGCCACCGGCCGGAAACTCGCCGTGCTGATGCTGACCCTGTGGAAGCGCGAAGCCGACTACGCCTGGACGACGGGTGCGAGCACATGATCTGAGTTCCCGCCACTGCGGCCGGGAGAAGGGTCCCGAAGGGACGGCGGTTGATCGATCTCGTTCTGAAGGATGGGACGCGGGCCAAAACCGCGTACCCCGCGAAAAACATCGAAGACGATCCGCCACCGGAAACCATCATGAGGCGCACGGAACGCGACCTCGCAGAGAACCATGCCCCTGACGGACAAACCGCTCTCCCACTTGACATGGCCGCAATCAGAGAACCTTCAGGAGAGCAGCCATGTACGACAGCGGGTACGAGCGACGGCTTTCGAGCAATTTAAAGACCCGATTTCGAGACGGTAGTTTCGAGGCGCCAAACGCGTCGACCCACGTCTGAAGACCATCGCCACGATCACAATCTTGAGCCTCTGGAACCTCTCGCCCGGCCGTTCCTTTGTCTGGATGGCTCCCAATATTGGAGAAGACGATGGACAGCCGCAAGGATGAACCCGCTACCACCACGGATGCTGGGATCCGCGTTGAAAGCGACGAACACTCGCTTACCGTCGGACCGGATGGGCCGATCGTCCTGAACGATCATTACCTTCTGGAGCAGATGGCGACCTTCAACCGGGAGCGCATTCCGGAGCGTCAGCCGCATGCAAAGGGATCCGGCGCCTTCGGAACGTTCGAGACCACGCGGGACGTGTCGCGCTACACCAAGGCCGGCATCTTCCAAACCGGCGCGAGATGCGACGTGGTGGTCCGCTTTTCGACGGTGGCGGGCGAACGTGGCAGCCCCGACACCTGGCGCGACCCGCGCGGCTTCTCGGTCAAGATGTATACCGACAACGGCAATTTCGACATGGTCGGAAACAACACGCCGATCTTCTTCGTGCGCGACCCGCTCAAGTTCCAGCACTTCATTCGCAGCCAGAAGCGCCGTGCCGACAACGACATGCGCGACCACGACATGCAGTGGGATTTCTGGACGCTGTCGCCCGAAAGCGCCCATCAGGTCGCGTATCTGATGGGGGACCGGGGCATCCCGCGGACCTGGCGCGAGATGAACGGCTATTCGAGCCACACCTATTCACTGGTAAACGCCGAGGGCGAGGCGTTCTGGGTGAAGTTCCACTTCCACACCGACCAGGGCGACGGCAACGCCTATCTGAGCCAGGACGAGGCCGACAAGCTGGCCGGGAGCGACGGCGATTTCCACCGCCGCGATCTGTTCAACGCGATCCGCGAGGGAAATCACCCAAGCTGGACCTTGAAGTGGCAGATCATGCCCTACGAGGATGCCAAGACCTACCACATCAATCCCTTCGATCTGACCAAGGTGTGGCCGCATGCGGACTACCCGCTGATCGAGGTCGGGAAACTGGTCCTGAACCGTAACCCGACCGACTTCCACACCGAGATCGAGCAGGTCGCCTTCGAACCGAACAACATGGTGCCGGGGGTCGGCCTGTCGCCGGACAAGATGCTGCTGGCGCGAGGCTTTTCCTACGCCGACGCGCATCGCGCGCGGCTGGGCGTAAACTACAAGCAGATCCCGGTGAACAGGCCGCAGGCTCCTGTCCACAGCTATTCCAAGGACGGCGCGGGACGGACCGAGAATGTCTCGGATCCCGTCTATGCACCCAATTCGTATGGCGGTCCGTCGGCTCAGCCCGACACGGGCGCCGAAGCCGGCCTGTGGTACGCGGACGGAGACATGGTCCGCCAAGCCTATACTCTGCGCGAGGACGACGACGACTGGAGCCAGGCCGGCAAGCTGGTTCGGGAGGTGATGGACGATGCCGCGCGCGCCCGGCTGGTCACGAACGTCGTCGGGCATCTGTGCGACGGAGTGAGCGAGAAGGTCCTTCAACGCGCCTTCGAGTACTGGCGGAACATCGATCGAGACACCGGAGAGAAGATCGAGGCCAAGGTTCGCGAGAAGCTGGGCGCGACCTCCGACGAGCCCGGCCTTGCATCCGCCGAGAGCATCGGCGGCAAGCACGCAGCGGAGTAGATTCGACATCACGGGCGGGGCGATCGGCCCCGCTCCTGATTTCTGCCTCGTGCCGCTCGCGACCCCTGCTTGATCCGCGGAGGCGCCAGAGGATCGGCGCCAGACACCATCGAAGCGAACTGAAGATCGCGTTCTCCCGCGAGGCGCACGAAGGTCTGTCGAGCGGTTCACGAGCGGATTGGCGTGTCCGGGGCGAATGGCAGCAAGCCTCGCCGTGGGGACTGCTGCCCCGATTGACGATGGTCCGCAAAGCGCAGGGAGCAAACGCAATGACCTCGGACGCAGGACGGCCTCAACCGTCGGGGTGGCCCAGTCGCTGCTGCTTGCGCGTGAAAACTCCTATGTTCGCGATCCAGACAGGCTAGATAGCTGTCGTTCTCGCGGCGGATGGATTCGCCCGCGCAAGAAATTCTCTCGATCTACGTGCCAGGCTCTTCAGGCTGCTCGGCGCGCTCTCTACCTTGCGGGCGATGCGGAACGGCACGCACGGCACGGAAGATCCTCCGCATCCGCACGACCTGCCATCCTGGTGTCCCCGCGGACCCGTGCGAACGCTGCTGCGATGTTGGTCATCAGGTGCGGTGACGACGACAGCTTCGGCGTCAGCCGGTCCCGCTCCGCCGGCGGCACGTCCTTCGCGACGGTCCACCCGCCCTCTTAGACGATGCGCCCATCTGCGACGGTGTCGAGCACATCCACCGCGACCTTGATCTGCGCCGCATGTTAACCGGTTGTTAACAGACGGCGTCCCGACGGCGCTGCACCTCGGCCTCCTCCGTTTCGCCGCGCTTGCGGTATGCCTCCTGCTCTTCCGCCAGCGCGCTGGCGCAAATGTCGAGCACCGCCTGGTGCGCCTCGGCGTCGTCCGTCTGCTCCGCGACCGCCTTGGGGGTTCGGCCGCCTGATCGGCAGACACCTAACACTGAGCATCTTTCTGGGCGTCCGCCTTCGCCTCGCGAACTCCGAGCGCGATCGCGCGGGCCGCGATCTCGGCTGCCTTCGCCTGCAGCGCCGCCAACAGATCGCCGCGGCAGCGCCAGGCCGGCGCGTGCTTGCGCTTGGCCGGCACCCGATCGACAGCGGCCTTGATCGCCCGGCGCTTCGCGGCGTCTTGCGCACACGCTTCAAGCCGAGATCGGCGAAGGCGGTGCCGACGCTGTCCTGCGCCTTCTCGTAGTCCTTGATCAGCGGGTGGATCGGGGGCTGCAGCATCATCTGAGTGCCGCAGCGTTCCAATGTCTTCGTCACTCGCGGAAAGATGACCGCGTGCACGTGGCATGCTGTCTCGTCGAGATCGACACGGGCATGGACCACATCGTCGCCGAAGCTCCCCTTCAGCCATCGGACAGCGCGAACCCTCCTGCTGCTTCCGCGCCTGCCTCGCCGCTCGCTCGTCGTGGGGCGCCGTTGTGCGGTTCGGGTGATCTTAGTCACTTTGGGCAGTTTCCGGCCACTCTCCGCTATCGCGGACTTTCTGCCGATTGTCGCCGAACCGGACGTCCGAATCCTGGTGCGCCAATTCTTACGGTTGCCGGCATGCCTTGCGCGTACCAGTTCCACAAGCAGTTCAAGTGGCCCTCGAACCTGCGGCGCTCCGGACGGGCGGCTGATCATGCTCCGTTGACCGCGAAAGCCGCGTCGAACATTGCAGGAAATCAATTTGTCAGCCTCTCCGTTCCGTCTACGACCGAGGACGAGGCAACCGGGAAGAAGTGAAGTCAGCTCATGTCACGTCGAGTCCAGATTGTTGCTGTCATTCTTGTCTTCATCGTCGGGCTTGGACTGCGGGACGCGCAGTTGATCTGGGCGGCGCAGGCAACAGAGCGGGCAGTGGCTGCTCCGGTGTTCGACGCGGATCGTCAGACTGCGCTGGTCATGGGGAACGGGAGTCCCGTACTTTTCGCGGCGGGCGACGTCGCCGATTGTGGAAAGCTACAGGGCTTGGACCAGCTAACGAAAGGGCTACGGACCGCGCTGGGGCTTTCAAGTCCCGCTCTGAAACCAAACCAGGGAATGGCATCGACCGCGAGTCTCATTGAACGGGAGCCGGGAGCGTTGGTCCTCGCTCTCGGCGACCTGGTTTACTCTCGCGGGGAGCCCCGGCTCTTCGAGGAATGCTACGAACCCACGTGGGGACGATTTCGGGACCGTACGTGGCCCACGCCGGGCAACCACGACTACGGCTTTCCCGGTGCGCTCGGCTACTACGACTACTGGGGGTTCCGCGCCGGGCCCGATAGGAAAGGCTACTACGCCATCCAGCTGGGGTCTTGGCTCCTCGTTTCACTGAACAGCGAAGTCGATGCGAGGCCGGGGTCGCCGCAAGATGTCTGGCTCCGATCCCGATTGGAAAGCTCCACCGCTGGCTGCGTCCTGGCGTTCTTCCATAAGCCGGCCTTCTCGGCCGGGGACCGCCGGGGAAGCGAAAACTCGCGCCATCTCTTCGCCCGCCTCGCCGCTGGTGGAGCCAGTCTTGTTCTGGCGGGCCACAATCACTTCTACGAGCGGACCCGTCCGCTCGATGCAGACGGTCGTCCGGACGAGACCGGGGTCGAGACGTTCGTGGTCGGAACCGGAGGCAAGTCGCTGACCTCATCGGTTGCTCCGGCGGCCTTCGACGAAACTCTCCTGGGCAATCACTACGGCGTCCTGCGGCTCGAGCTTGGCGACGCCGGCTATGAGTGGGCGTACCTCCAGGCACCGGACGGCGAGGTTCTGGACAGCGGCACCCGTACATGCCGCGGCGCCTGACACCGGCGACGCCCGTCCGTCGTTCATCGAGCAGCGCCCATTCGAGCGAGCGCGGCGATCGCTGGGCGAGGAAGGCGTCGGCGCGGGCGTCATCGGCGGCGTTGCAGCGCTCGGTCCCCCTGGTCTGCAGCGACGCGACGGTCTGGCGGTCGGCCTCAGACAGGATCGCGCTGGCGAGGCTCGCATAGAATGTCTCGAGCATCGCCTCGCATGGCAGCGAGTGCCCGTTGGCATCGGTGGTGGCGCCGCCGGCCATCGAGGCGGGGCGCCTGCAGCGCCGATGGGGCGCGACGGATCGGCGCGCGCCGCCTGCAGGCCGTCGGGGGGCTCGGTGACGTTCGCCGCGTCGGGCGCGTCGGCGCGCAGAGCTTGCAACGCGTCATCCGCGGCGGCGTCGACGTTGCCCCACGCCGCGGATTTGACGAGGCGCAGGGTCGCCTCCGCATCGCCCCACGGGGTCTCGAAGTCGGTGATCCGCGTTTGCGCTGCAGCGAGATCGCCGAACTCGGCGATCGCCTCGAACAGGCTCATGTCGCCCAGCGATGCCTTCGAGGCGCGGGACGCTTCCGCGGCGGGTGGCGGCGCGACGAGAGTATATGCCGCCGCGAACAGCCCGACCGGCACGGCGAGCAGCGCTGAGCTGAAGGCTTCTTGTGACTGGTCCTGGATCCGACCAGCGCTGGCGCCGGTCACGCTCCCCCGGAATGGTGGGGTCCGAAGCATACCGGCGCCTGTCCGGTGGATTGCAAGTCTGCAATCCCGGCCGGCCCGACGTCAGGTTCTATCGGGCAACCGCGATTGCCGCGGTACCTTCGCCCGAGATCGCCGAAACGGTGGCTTTGAGCTCGGCGGCAGGCAGCGTGGACGGTGCTCCGCCGATTTTGTCGTCGATCCAGTAGAGCGGGTCTTCCGCAGCAACGGTTGCGACGAAGACCGACGCGCCGTCTGGTGTGCGGTAGCCGCTTTCCCAGAACCGGGCGTGCCAGGGTCTGCCGGGCGTCGCGGGCTTGAAGAAGCCGAGGTCGTTCGGCTGGCCGTTCCAGAAGGTGGGAAAGATCAGCGCCGTGGGGGCGGTGCCGCCGGTCCAGTAGGTCAGCGCCGCCCGCGCCAGTCGCGTCGGGCCAGGGATCGGCGCGCGCTTCCAGCCTGCCACGGTCATCACGGCGGCCAGCGCCTCGGGGCCCTCCGCTTCGACCACGAGATCGATCCGCTGCCGGCGGGTGCCGAGCAGCGTCTCCGTCGCCCGGGGCAGGTCACCGGACCTGAACAGCGCCTGCATGTTGGCGATGGTGGTGGGCCGCGGCGTGACGGCAGGGTTCAGCGGCTTTGACACTGCGGAAGCGATCCCGACCGCGAGGACGATGCCGAGGCCGATGCTGGAGAAAGCCGCCAGGCGACGATTTCGAGTGACCGGGACGACACTGCGCCGGTCCTGCCGCCACTCGCAGAAGGCGATGCCAAGGGTCAGCCAGAGCGCGCCGACCAGGTAGCCGTTGAGGACATCCGACAGGTAGTGCTCGATCAGGTAAAGACGGCTGAGCCCGATCAGGAAGGCCGTTGTCACCGCCGCGACTGCCGCCATAAGCGCCGGCAGGAGCCTGGTGCGCCATGCCAGATAGAAGAGCATGCCCCAGATCGCCACGGAAGAGGCGGCGTGGCCGCTTGGGAAGCTGCCCGATGTCTCGACGAAGTACCCCAGCAGCGAGCGCTCGCGGCCGAAGAAGCTCTTGAGCAGCGCGACGGTGATTTGGTTGCCGACGACGGTGATCCAGAGCCCGGCTAGGAGCTCGAGGCGCCGCAGCGCCACCAACGACGCGGACGCCGCGACGAGCAGGACCGCCACCACCTTCCAGCCGCCGAACTGGGTGATCGACCCGAATACCCCGATCAGCCGCGGATCGCGCAGCACGTAGAGGAGGCTGGCCAGGCGGTCGTCCAAGGTGACCCCATCCCCCGCGCGCATGAAGTCGTAGACCGAGTCGAGGTAGGCGCCGAGCAGGTAGAGGAAGAGGATGGCGAGGATCGTTGCGGTGAGGCCGAAGAACTCGGTGGTCCTGAAGCGTGCCAGCAGCAGTCGGGCGATGCGGGGGTGTCGTCCCGCGAAGCGGCGGACGGGCCCGCTGGCGAGAAGCCACGTCAGGACGTCCTGGAGGGTGGCGACGATCCAGGGCAGCGCCCGACGGATGCGGCCGACGAGGTACCAAAGCAGGGCGAGGACGCCCAGCATGCCCGCCGCGAACGCCAGGATGCGCGGCGCGGCAGCTCCGATCGTCCCCAGCGCGCCGGCCGAGAGGTACCCGATGGCCGGATGGGTCAGCCCATATAGGGCTGCGCTGACGGCATTCCAGACGACGAAGCGGCGCTGGTCCATCCGGGCCAGCGCCGCCGCGAACGGCACGAACGCCGAGATGGGGCCGAGAAACCTGCCGATCAGGACGGCCGCCCCGCCACGTCGGATCAGCAGCTCCTTCGCCCGCGCCGCCTGCGACGACGTCGAGAGCCTGCGCCCGCTGCCGACCCCGCGCGCCGCAAGCTGCCCCAGGTAAAAGCTGACCTGGCTGCCGAGGAAGGTGGCAATGGCGACGAACCAGGCGAGATCGAAGAAGTCGATGACGCCGCGCTGCGCCAGCACCCCTCCGGCTATCACCGCGAGCGAGCCGGGAACCACGAGGCCGGTAAGCACCACCGCCTCGAGCAGCGCGAAGGCGCCGATGACCCAGTACGTCCAGACCCCGAGCGACTGGAGCGAGGGCAAGAGCTGGTCGAGCGAGTGCGGCAACGATCTCTCCAGGACGCCTGATGGCCTTGGTTCCGCCTGCGCAGCGGAAGGAATTCTGTCTCTTGCGAGCGGCGATTGCAGAGCCACCCGTTTCTGAGCGCGACATCGGCTCGATCTGCCTCGCCACCTCCGACCCCTGCCTGTCGGAGAAGCTCCAGTTTCACAATGGTGCACCCCGGCATCGCGACGGGATTGAAGGATTGTAATCGCGGCGTCAGGTGCAGGCAGGCGGCGGCCGCGATCCTGGCGTCACGAAGCGGCATGAGAAGTCGCCGTGAATCGCAAGGAGATCGAGATGCAAGGCATGACCCACAAGACGCCCGGCGCCACGGCACTTCTTTCGCTCGGCGCATCTGGCGCGAACCTTGTGCCGCCGAGGTGCAGCAGTTCATGACCACCGGCCAGAGCCTGACCGACGCGATTCGGCGCACGCGGCGATGAGCGCCGAGTTCGATCTCGAAGATCAGGGCCCCGCCTACAAGGTCGAGCTGGTGAACCCGGACGGCACGAGGTCGACCGCATGGATTGACGCGACGACCGGCGATGTCCGCATGATGGTCGCGACCGATGACGAGGGCGACGACGACAACGGCTGACCTGCGAAGGGACCTGTTGCAGGAGGTTCCGGCGGGCGCAGTCGCGCCTCGCCGGCCATCTCGTGAGCGCGCCATGAAGATACTCGTCTTCGAGGACGACAGCACGAGCGCGGATTACCTCGCCGTCGGCCTGCGCGAGGAAGGCCATTCGGTCGACATGGCCGCGAACGGTTCCGAGGGGCCCGTCAAGGCGAGCGTCGCGGCCTACGACGTCGCCATCGTCGATCGGATGCTGCCGGGGCTCAGGAATGTCCCTGGTCAAGACCCTGCGCGGAGCAAGAACCGAACGCCGGTTCTGTTCCTCGCGGCGCTCGGTGGGGTGCATGACCGGATCGAAGGGCTGAACGGGGGCGGCGACGACTATCTCGTGAAGCCGTTCGCGTTCGGAGAGCTCAGCGCGGGCGTCGCCGCCCTCGGCCGGCGGCCGCAGATCAGCGACGAGCCCACGGTCCTGCGGGCGCGCGACCTTGAGATGAACCTCCTGACGCGCAAGGTGGCACGCGCGGGCCAAGCCGTGGCCCTCCTGCCCCGCGAGTTCGCGCTGCTCGAGCACCTGTTGCGACGGGAGGGCCGCGTGCAGACCCGGACCATTCTTCTGGAAGCGGTCTGGGACATCCACTTCGATTCCCAGACCAGCGTGGTCGAGACCCATGTCAGCCGGCTGCGCGGCAAGGTCGACAAGCCGTTCGCCCCCGACCTCATCGAAACCGTCAGGGGTTCCGGATACCGGATCCGCGCCGAATGAGGATCGCGGACGTCCTGCAGCGGTCAACGCGGCTACGGCTGACGGCGCTCCTGATCCTGATCTTCACGGTGCCGTCGCTTGCCACCTTCGCGGCCGCCCACGCCGCCTGCGCCTTCGCAATGCCAGATTGGCAGCGGCGCATGTCATGTCGGACGTCTGTCCGAGGCTTGCCGATCGCGAGAGAAAGCAGGCACGGCTGGTCGACCTGATCCGTCGCGGCGGCATTTTCCAGAAGGGCTGCGTCGAGGACATCGACCAGATGCCCGGCGTCCTCGACCCGCTGATCGCGGCCGGCACGGCCGACGCGACCGTCTGGTACGGGGGATCCGGAGGGAGGGTGCGACAGCTGCCGCGTCGAGACACGACACACCGAAGACGCGGCTGCACTCCACGCCGCGCGCGTTTCCCCGCGATCCTCAGCGACCACGTGGAGGGCGTGCTGGACATCATCGACGCGACCGTGGCCGTCGGCGTGGCACTGGAGTCCGCGGCTCGGCGCTCCCCCCGCCATGTCGCAGCGGCGATCGCGTTCCCAGAGGAGGAATAAGTCGTCGGCCCCGCCTTCTCTGCCGGGCCGCACATCGAACTCAGCGAGTTGATCACGATGTTAGCCGACTGCGAATGATCTGCGGCTCGGCGGGCAGTGGCACGACCATCCATTAGTCCGTACGACATCCCGGTACGCGTTCCAGAAACACAGGTCACAGGACCAGAAGCTGCCACCACGCGCGCCTTGCATCCTTGGTCGGAGTGGCAGGATTCGAACCTACGACCCCTGCCTCCCGAAGACAGTGCTCTACCAGGCTGAGCTACACTCCGACCGTGGGGCGCGACCTACCCTGACCGCGGCGTATTGGCAAGAGGCGGCGGCGCCCTTCCGGGCACTCCACGCATGCCCATGAAGCGGGGCGTGATGCCGGTATCGGGGCGCAACCTGCTCCGCAGGACAGGCTCGTTGCTCGAGACGCCGCGGCTTTCTCGCAGGACGATGAACATGCCGCTGATGATGATGATGAAGGCGCCGAGGACAGTATTGAAGTCGGGCCGCTCACCGAAGAACAACGCGCCGTACGCACTCGCCCAGAGGATCTGGGAATATTGCATCGGCGCGACGATCGCCGCATCGCCGTTGCGGTAGGCCGCGATCACCAGCAGCCCCCCGATGATGCTGAAGAGTGCGATGACAGCAAAGAGGCCGAGATGCTCCCCCGGGATCGGTCTGTAGACGAGCGGCATGGTAAGCCCCATGACGACGAAGTTCGCGGCCATCGGGTAGAGGAGCAGCACCGCGTCACGCTCGACTCGGCCGATCTTGCGGACGATCACGGCCCCCGCCGCCCCGCATATCGCGGCGGTCAATGCCGCCAGATGCCCAAGGCCGAGGTCGGTGCCGCCTGGCCGCAGCACGACGAGGACCCCGATCAGGCCGACGATCACCGCGCCCGCCCGGTAGGGGCCCACCGACTCTCCCAGAATCGGGATGGCGAGCAAGGTGATCAGCAGCGGCGAGGCGAAGAGGATGGCATAGACCTGCGCCAGCGGCAGGGTGGAGAAGGCGTAGAACGCCGACGCGCCGGTGACGACGACCGACGCGGTGCGAAGGGCGGTCCACCAGGGATGCCGCGGGATCAGGGTGCCGACGGTGGAGTCCCGCATCATCATCAGCGTCACGAGCGGAAAGCTGAAGAGGACGCTGAAGAAGATGATCTGGAACGGGGAGTAGTACCCGCCCAGGATTTTCACGAAGACGTCGTGCGTGGCGAAGACCGCGAACGCGATCAGCGCGAAGATCGCGCCTCGCAGATTGGACTTCGCGCTGTCTGTCATCGTCGTACCGAGGTCGGTCGCTCTCTGGCGCCACACTTAGACGGAGAGTGATCGATCAGGAAAGACCGTTCGGCGGTAGTCACGGCAGAGATCGCCGAGGAGTCCGGTCAGGCCGCGAGCCGTGCGACGACGGCATCGCCCATCTCGCTGGTGCTGACCGGTGCGCCGCCCTCTTCGCCCATCAGGTCCGCCGTGCGCAGGCCGTCCGCCAAGACCGACTGCACCGCGTGTTCTATCTGGTCGGCGGCCGGCCCGGCATCGAACGAGTAGCGCAGCGCCATGGCGAAGGAGAGGATGCAGGCGATCGGATTGGCCTTTCCCTGTCCCGCGATGTCCGGCGCGGAGCCATGCACCGGCTCGTAAAGCGCCTTTGGCCGTCCGTTGGCCTGCGGCAAGCCTAGGCTCGCCGATGGCAGCATCCCGAGCGACCCGGTCAGCATCGCGGCAAGATCCGACAGCAGATCACCGAAGAGGTTGTCGGTCACGATGACGTCGAACTGCTTCGGCTGGCGGGTCAGCTGCATCGCGCCAGCGTCGGCGTACATGTGGCTGAGGTCGACGTCCTGGTATTCGGCCCGGTGGATCTCGCTCACGACCTCGCGCCAGAGCACGCCCGACTCCATGACATTGGCCTTTTCCATTGAGCAGACCCTGTTCGAGCGGCGTCGCGCCAGCTCGAACGCAGCGCGGGCGACACGGGCGATCTCGCTCTCGGTGTATCGCTGGGTGTTGATGCCCACCCTCTCGTTGCCCACGCGGACAATGCCGCGCGGTTCGCCGAAATAGACGCCGGAGGTCAGCTCGCGCACGATCATGATGTCGAGCCCGGCGACGACCTCGCGCTTGAGCGACGAGAAGTCTGCCAGCGCGTCGAAGCATTGCGCCGGGCGCAGGTTCGCGAACAGATCCATCTCTTTGCGCAGACGCAAGAGACCGCGCTCGGGCTTGACCGAGAAGTCGAGGTCATCCCACTTCGGCCCACCGACCGCGCCGAGCAGAACCGCATCGACCGCCTGCGCGCGCTCCATCGTCTCGTCGGCAAGCGGCGTGCCGTGGGCATCGTAGGCGCAGCCGCCCACGAGCCCCTCCTCGACGTCGAAGGGCAGGCCGTTCGATCCGAACCAGTCGATGACCTTGCGGACCTCCGCCATGACCTCCGGCCCGATCCCGTCGCCCGGCAGGATCAGTAGCGAATTGGTCATGGGGTGCCCTCCTTGGAACGATCGGCGGTCGGCCTAGCCGTGCCGCAAGAAAGGGTCAAGCTCGCCCCGCGACACAGCGGCTCAGACGGGCAGGCAGCAGCGACGCCGGGGTCCCGCCGTCGGCCTATAGGTCGAGGTCGACCCACACCAGGTGGTGCCGCGAGGCTGCTATCTCGTCGCGGCTCAGAAGCGCCGCATCCGCGGAGCCCGTCGGTGGCCAGAAGACGCGGGAGGCCGCTACCTCGAACGCGGACGAGGGTAGCACATAGTCCACCCGCAGGTTTCCCGGGCCGCCCGCGGCATCGTCCCAGTCCGCGGTGTCGAGGGCCGGGTCCCCCTCGTGCCCGATGTTGGCTCCGCCCTGCAGATCCGCCGCGGCAACCGCCCCCGCACTCGACGATCTCGGATCCTGCAGGCGAGGGTCGGTGAGCAGGGCGCTCAGCACGTCGGACAGCCCGTCCCCGTCGGCGGGGTCGAGGTTGGCATCGCCCATCAGGACAAACGGCGCCTCCGGACGATCGCCGATCTCGCCGTCGAGGTAGGCCAGCCAGAAGCGCGCCTCGTCGCGATTGCGCAGGCCGTTGCGGTCCTCCGGTCCGTCGAACACGGGCGGCGTCGCGTGAAAGGCCCAGACTCGGATCTCCTCCCCGGACGGCAGGATCACTGGAACATCCCAGTGGCCGGACGAAGACAGCCGCTGCACCGCCAGAACGTCGTCCGACAGAAACGGCGTGTCGCCGGTCGTTGGCAGGACGGCGCCAGGCAGATCGCGCCAGAGAAGGTCGGAGTAATCCCTTGCGTCCGGTCCGATCGGAAACTTGGACAGCAGCGCCATCCCGCCCTGTCCCGAAAAGAGGCCGAAGCCCTGCGCATCGGACGCGTCGCCGAGATACCCATCGGCGTCAAGATCAAGCCCCGTTGCCATGCCGGTGTTCGGGCGCGCCGCAAACGTGTGCGGATACTCGAGATCCCGCGGCTGCGAAGCGAGCGACCAGCGCGGACAATGCGCGCCCATCGAGGTCCCAGTCGATGCCGATCAGCAGCAGGATGTCCGGGTCGACGTGAGCGACGACGTCTGACACGGCGGCGACCTGCGGATCGTCTGCAAGGATGTCGCGGAGCAAAAGGCCCGGTCCGTCGCGCGCCAGTTCGACATTGTAGACGGCAACCCGGAACGGCTCGGCTCCCGCCGAGGTGGCGAGCGCCAGGCACAGCGCGGCGAGGCGGATCAGACCCAGGGACGCTCCGCGCCCATGCGCGCCTCGAACGCCTCGATCGCCGGCGCCTTCTCGAGGGTCAGGGCGATGTCGTCGAGGCCGTTGAGCAGGCAGTGCTTGCGCCACTGGTCGACCTCGAACGTGATCGTTCCGCCGTCTGGCCCCGTGATTTCCTGCTTCTCGAGATCGACGGTGATCCTGGCGTTGGCGCCGCGCTCGGCGTCGTCCATCAGCTTGTCGACGTCCTCCTGCGGCAGGGCGATGGGCAGGATGCCGTTCTTGAAGCAATTGTTGAAGAAGATGTCGGCGAAACTCGGCGCGATGACGCAGCGGATGCCGAAGTCGAGCAACGCCCAAGGGGCGTGCTCGCGGCTTGACCCGCAACCGAAATTTTCCCCCGCGACGAGGATCTGGGCGTCGCGATAGGCCGGCTTGTTCAGGACGAAGTCCGCGACTTCCTGACCATTGTCGTCATAGCGCATCTCGTCGAAGAGGTTCTTGCCCAGCCCCTCGCGCTTGATCGTCTTCAGGAATTGCTTGGGGATGATCATGTCGGTGTCGACGTTCATCATTGGCAGCGGCGCCGCCGTCCCCGTCAGCGTGGTAAACTTGTCCATGGGCCTCTCCGACGTTTCGCTGCGTTCGCTACTACGCTGCACCGCGCGGTGTCCATGCCTCGGAAGCGGTGCTGCGGGCGCGGAATTGGCTGCCTCGCTTGAGCCAGATATGGCTGCAGGTGGTCCCGTCTTCATGCGACATCAAGGCACCGCGCTCGATGTCCCTTAGCGCGACGCTATCGGCGCCGCTTCCTCAGACCTTGTTGCGGAGGCTGCGGAGGAAGAAGGCCAGCGCGATCAGGCCCGCTCCGTTGAACAGAAGCTCGATGCCGAGCAGAATGCCGAGCAGCGTCACCGAAGCCGTCCCGAAGTTCGCCAGAATATAGCCAGCGAGGAGAACCGACAGCGCGCCCGACAGCAGCATCGGCCAGAAGAACTGCGTGCTCTTCATGCGGAATGCCAGGATCAGACGCACCACACCATTCGCGGCGAGCAGGATCGTCACAAGCAGGGCAAGCGAGATCATTCCCTCGAGCGGGTTGAACAGGAAGGACAGTCCCAGGATCGCGAGGAGCGCCCCGAGGATGAACGACATCAGTTTCGCGCCGACGCCCTCGTCGCCGAAGCCCGCGATGATCTGGAACGCGCCCGCAACGAGCAGCAGCGCGCCTGTCACCGTCGTCACTGCCATCGACGCCGCGACTGCATTGCCGAGACAAAAGAGCCCGAAGAGGACCGACAGGACCCCGAGCACCAGCCATTTCACCCAGCCTTTCATGCTGCCTCCTCCATGCTGAATTCGCGGATGTCCGTAAGGCGGCCGGTGATTGCGGCCGCCGCCGCCATGGCCGGGCTCATCAGGTGGGTTCGGCCGCCGCGGCCCTGCCTCCCCTCGAAGTTGCGGTTCGAGGTCGCGGCGCAGCGCTCGCCAGGTGCAAGCTGATCGGGGTTCATGGCGAGGCACATCGAGCAGCCGGCGAGACGCCACTCAAACCCGGCCTCGCGAAAGATGTCGGCAAGCCCCTCGGCCTCCGCCTGTTCCCGCACGATGCCCGAGCCGGGAACGACCATGGCGCGCAGCCCGCTCTTGATCCTGCGGCCGCGCAGCACCTTGGCGGCGGCGCGCAGATCCTCGATCCGGCCGTTGGTGCAGGAGCCGATGAAGACGGTGTCGATCTCGATGTCCTTGAGGGGCGTGCCGGGCTTCAGCCCCATGTACTCCAGCGACCGCTTCGCCGCGGCGACCTTGCCGCCGGAGAAGCTTTCGGGGTCGGGCACGACGGCGTCGATGGGCAGCACGTCCTCGGGGGAGGTGCCCCAGGTGACGACGGGGGCGATGTCCTCGCCGCGGATGGTGACGACCTTGTCCCAGTGCGCGTCGTCGTCGGTGTAGAGGGTCCGCCAGAACGTCATCGCCACGTCCCAGAGCGCGCCCTTGGGGGCGTGGGGACGGCCCTTGACGTACTCGAACGTCTTCTCGTCGGGCGCGATGAGGCCGGCGCGGGCGCCGCCCTCGATCGCCATGTTGCAGACGGTCATGCGCCCCTCCACCGAGAGGGAGCGGATGGCTTCGCCGCAATATTCAATGACATAGCCGGTGCCGCCGGCGGTGCCGGTGCGGCCGATGACGCTAAGCGTTATGTCCTTGGCCGTGACGCCGGGGGCGAGCTGCCCGGTGATCTCGACCTTCATGTTCTTCGATTTCTTCTGGATCAGGGTCTGGGTGGCGAGGACATGCTCGACCTCGGAGGTGCCGATGCCGTGCGCCAAGGCGCCGAAGGCGCCGTGGGTGGCGGTGTGGGAATCGCCGCAAACGATTGTCATTCCTGGCAAGGTCCAGCCCTGCTCGGGGCCTATGATGTGCACGATGCCCTGACGGATGTCGTCGACGGGGTAGTAGTTCACGCCGAACTCGCGCGCGTTGGTGTCGAGCGCGGCGACCTGGATCCGACTCTCCTCGTTCTGGATGCCGTTGATGCGGTCGAGCGTCGTGGGGACGTTATGGTCCGGAACGGCAATGGTTTTTTCTGGCGCGTGGACCTTGCGATTGTTCATCCGCAGCCCTTCGAAGGCTTGCGGGCTGGTGACCTCGTGGACGAGGTGGCGATCGATGTAGAGGAGCGACGTGCCGTCCTCGGCCTCGTCGACGAGGTGCGCGTCCCAGATCTTGTCGTAGAGCGTCTTGCCGGTCATCGGACCCTCCGCGGAGGTGATTTGTACGAAACTGTACATTTCGAGAGGCGCGTTTGTACAAAAACGTACAAACGTACGCGAGAGATTTCAGCCCCGCGCATGGGCGGCTCGGTCGTGGCGCCGCGGCGGCCGGTGCGGTCGCCGATGTCGAGGGGCGGGATCATCGGGGGCTCGTAGCGCGAACGTGGCGACAGGATCAATACGGGCTGCTCCGATGACGGCCGCTTCGGCGCCTGAACCGGACCGGCCTGTCGGACGTAGAGAGACAGGCGAGGTGCGATGAACCGGATCGTGGCGAGATGGCTAGTGCTGCTGACATTGATGACGGGCGCGGCGATGGCTGCGCCTGAGCCGAGGAGCTGGCGCGGCTACGAGGTGCCGGCCTATTCGGTGGAGCGTCGCGACGGTGACGTGGAGATCCGCCAGACCACGCCGCACCTCGTCGCCGAAGTCACGCTGAAAGGAAGTCGCGACGCGACCTTGCGGCGGGGCTTCCGAACACTCGCGGGGTTCATCTTCGGCGGCAACGAGACCGACGCGAAGGTGGCGATGACGGCGCCCGTCACGCAGAGCGCCGGCGTGCGGATCGACATGACCGCACCGGTGACGCAGCAGGGCGGAGGCGATCTGTGGACCGTGCGCTTCGCGATGCCCTCCGGCTATACTGCCGCGACATTGCCGAAGCCCGAGAACGAGGCGATCCGCATCGTCGAGGTGCCGGGGGAGCGCGTCGCGGCCCTGCGCTTTTCGGGATGGGGCAGCTTTGGCCGGTGGGGACAGCAGGAGGCGGAGCTTCGCCGCTGGCTGGCGGCGGAGGGGCTGGAGCCGGCGGGACCGGCGCGTCACCTCTACTACGACGACCCGTTCACGCTGCCGTGGAAGCGCCGCAACGAGGTGGTTCTGCCCCTACGCTAAGTGCGGCAGAGCGCGCGACGCGCGAAAACGCCAGCGATAGCGGACGGATCCGAGCTGCGCCGGGCGAGACCGGTACGTCCGTTCGTCGTTGCTGGGCTTGGCCGAGCGGGGCCGCGACACCGCCGCCAAACTTTGGACGGGGTAGCGGCGCGGGCGCGCAGCCCGCGGCGCCCCGGGAAGGGCGGCTATTCTTCCTTGTCGGACGCTTCCTGCGTGTCTTCGGTCTTTGGTGCCGGCGCGCGGCGAAAGCGCTTGATGTTCGCTCGGGTGCCGACACGTGCCGGTTCGGCGAGGAACTCGGCAAGGTCGAACTTGGGCTTCATGGAAAACATCGTCATCGCAGCAGGCCTCCTTTTGGGGACGCAATCTGCTGCGCCTCTCTACATATGGGGCGTCGCGCCCGGAATGCGAACTGGCCGGAGACCGACCGGCCCGCCTGCGCTGCCGCGCGAGGCGAGGATTCCGCAGGCGGCGCAGCTCGTTGCGCCGGACCCTTGGGTGCCGAAACGCTCGGGCAAAAAATCCGACGCGTCGCAGACCGCATCGTCCCGAAGACCCAGGGGAGGCCGGAGTCGCCGCGACCCCGGTCGCCCTTGCCCCCCTGCCGCAACCGCGCGATAATTCGGCATGGAAACGGAGCTGCTAAGGATCTGGCTGACGCTCCAGGACTTCTGGAGCGTCGTCGAGACGCAGATCGTGCTCATGTGGCTGCCCTCGCGGCGGCTGCAGCTCGCCGTGATCGCGGTTTGCTTCGTCGCGGCGTGGCTGCTGAGGCTGGCCGTGGTGCCGCGGCTGCGCGCCTGGCTGCACACGCGGGAGGGCTGGCCCAGGTGGCGCTTCCGCACGATGGTCGTGGTCCAGAAGCGGCTGCAGCTGATCTTTCTCGCGGCCATGCTGTGGGCGGTGACGGGGTTGATGAAGCTGGTCTTCTTCTTCCCGTCGCGCAGCTATCTCGTCGAGCTCGCGGCGTGGATCGTCCTGACCTGGCTGCTGGTCAGCATCGCCGCGCGCCTGATCCGCAACGTCGTGCTGCGGCGCGCCGTGACGTGGGCCGTCGGCATCTGGGTGACGCTGTACTATGTCGGGCTGGTCGACGAGACGACCGCGCTGCTCGACCGCATCGCGCTCGAGGTCGGGCAGTTCCGCATCTCGGTGCTGACGGTGATCGAGGCGCTGGTCGTCACCGGGCTGCTGTTCGTCCTGGCGCGATTCCTGACCCGCATCGCCGCGGCGCGGATCCAGGCGAACGAGGGGATCAGCCCGTCGGTGCAGGTGCTGTCGGTCAAGCTGATGCAGATCGGCTTCTTCGGTGCCGCGATCCTGATCGGGCTGACCGCGGTCGGCGTCGACCTGACGGCGTTCGCGTTCCTGTCCGGGGCGATCGGCCTCGGTCTCGGCTTCGGCCTGCAGAAGGTGGTGTCGAACCTGATCTCCGGGCTGATCCTGCTGATGGACAAGTCGATCAAACCGGGCGACGTCATCTCGCTCGGCGAGACGTTCGGCTGGATCAGCAACCTTGGCGCCCGCTACGTCGGCGTCGTCACGCGCGACGGCAAGGAATACCTGATTCCGAACGAGGACCTGATCACCGGGCAGGTGGTGAACTGGTCGCACTCGAACCGCTTCGTGCGGCTCGACATCTACTTCGGCACCGCCTATCGCGACGACCCGCACAAGGTGCGCAAGGTGGCGGTCGACGCGGCCAAGGGCGTCGAGCGGGTGCTGAGCCACCGCGCTCCGGTCTGCCACATCGTCGGTTTCGGCGACAGCTCGGTGGACTACATCCTGCGGTTCTGGATCGATGACCCGACGGGCGGGCTGACCAACATCCGCGGCAACGTCTATCTGGCGCTGTGGGACGCGTTCCAGGAGAACGACATCACCATTCCGTACCCGCAGCGGGAGGTGAAGGTGCTGGAGGGCAGCCGCGCTGGAGACGGCGCAGACGGGGCTGCGCGACGCGGCGGAATAGAGTTCCCCGCCGCGCCGCCGGTTTCATGCAGCCGGGCGCTCCCCCGATCTGCGTCAGTGGTTGCGCAGGGCGTCGATCAGTTCGTCCTTGGTCATGTCCGATCGGCCCTCGATGCCGATTTCCTGCGCGCGATCGTAGAGATCGTCCTTCGACCAGTCCTCGTAGGCGGGCGACTTGCCTCCCGCCTTCGACGGATGCTGGTCCGGGTTGGCCTTGGCGTTGGCGATGCGGGCGGCCTTTTCCTTGCTGGCGCCGTCCTCGCGCAGGTCCTCGTAGAGCTTGTCGTCCTTGATCTGCGGTCCGTGATTCTTGGCCATGTGCGACCTCCTGGAGTTTGCCGATGGAACGCGGACGGCCGAAGCGCGTTCCAATCTGGATGAAGGGAACCCAGCGGTCGCAGGGGCGTTCCGTCCTGCAATTGCGTACCGCCGCTGTCCCTTGCCGTGAGGTTCTCTCGTGACGCAGGCCGAAACCTCCGTCGAAGAACGGAAACGCGACTACGCGCGCGATCATACCGACGACGAGGCGGTATCCGCGGTCGAGGAGGAGTCGGAGGAGCGGTCGGTCACCGAGGCGACCCGCCTGTCGGCGCGGCTGATCTACGAGGTCATCCGGCGCGACGGCGAGGAGGAGCTCAGCCGGTCGAAGACGTCGCTCATCTGGTCGGGCTTCGCCGCGGGGATCCTGATCAGCTTCAGCGTCATCGGCGAGGCGATCTTTCGTGCCCACCTGCCGGACACCCAATACCGCTTCCTTCTCGAGAACCTTGGCTACACGCTGGGATTCCTGCTCGTCATCATGGGGCGGATGCAGCTCTTCACCGAGAACACGATCACGACGGTCCTGCCGCTCATGGCGCGGTTCTGCATGGAGTGCATCCGCGACACCGCGCAACCTCTGGACCATCGTGCTTGCGGCCAACGTCGTCGGCACCTTCGTCGCGGCGGGCTTCATCTATCTCACGCCGGCGTTCGCGCCCGAGGTCAAGATGGCGATCAACGAGCTGTCCCACCACGCCGTCGACATGGGATTCTTCGAGGCCTTCTTCCGCGCGATGCCGGCCGGCGTGCTGATCGCGGCGCTGGTGTGGATGATGCCGTCGGTGCCGTCGGCGGACGTCACGATGGTGGTCATCTTCACCTGGCTGATCGCGGCGGGCGATTTCTCGCACGTCGTCGCGGGATCGGTCGAGATGGCGTACCTGATCCTGTCGGGGCAACTCGGCCTGGGCGAAGGGGTCTTCGGGTTCTTCGTGCCGGTCCTCGCCGGCAACATCGTCGGCGGAACCGCGGTCTTCACCGCGATGGCCTGGGGCCAGGTCGCGAACGAGCTGCGGGCGCGGCGCCGGCAAAGACACGCACATTGACGCACGCGAAAAATGTTCGCTGGCACCGTTCGGGGCGAGGCGCTAAGCCTTGGACCCGCTGGCCGGGGATTGACGGGTGAACTGCAAGACAAGACTAGGTGCCATCGTGCTGGTGGCCGGTGCGTTGACGGTGACCGGACCCTCGAAAGCCTTCGAGAACGTTGGTTTTTCCGCGCCCGGCGCGTCCGAGGAATTGACCGAGCGCCTGCGGAACGCGTCGCTGCTGCTGTCGAGCGAAGTGCAGGCGACGGACGATGTCCAGGAGATCCTGGCGGCGGCGCGCGCGGAGTACGCGCGGATGCTGAGCGTGCTCTATGCCGAGGGGCGCTTTGGCGGGGTCATCAACGTGCTGGTCGACGGCCGCGAGGCGGCGAGCCTGTCGCCGCTGAGCCCGCCGAGCTCTGTCGGACGGATCGAGGTGCGCGTGCAGCCGGGGCCGGTCTACACCTTCTCCCGCGCGCAAGTGAATCCGGTCGCCCCCGGGACCGAGTTGCCGGAGGGCTTTAGGGTCGGTGCGACCGCAGAGGTTCCGGTGATCCGCCAGTCCGTCGATGCGGCGGTCCAGGGGTGGCGTGATGCCGGCCACGCGAAGGTCGACATCGCCGGACAGGACATCACCGCCCTGCACCCGCAGCAGAACGTCGCGGCGACGATACGCCTGACGCCCGGCCCGAGCGTGACGTTCGGCCGGTTCGAGGTGACAGGCAACAGCGCCGTCCGCGAGAGCGCGATACGTCGGATCGCCGGCTTTCCGGCGGGCGAGGATTTCTCGCCCGAGCGTCTGGAGCAGTCGGCGCGGCGCCTGCGTGACACCGGCGCCTTCCGGTCCGTCGCAATGGTGGAAGCGGAGGATCTGGAGCCCGGCGCCCTGCTGCCGATCACCGCCACCGTTGCGGAGGAAGCGCCGCGCAGGTTCGGTTTCGGCGCCGAGATCGAACTCGACGGAGGGGCTTCAGCTGTCGGGCTTCTGGCTGCACCGGAACTTCCTCGGCGGGGCGGAGCGGCTGCGTTTCGACGCGGTCGTGTCGGGCATCGGCGGGTTGACCGACGGGGACTATGCCGGGGTGGACTTCAACCTGTCGACCACCTTCCGCCGTCCGGCGACGCTGAACCCCGACACCGACCTGATCCTCGGCTTCGAGGTCTCGGACGAGAACGAGCCGGACTACTCGTCGCAGTCCTTCACGATCGGCGCCGGCTTCGCACGGAACATCCGCGACCGCTTCACGGCCGAATACGGGATCGGCTACTTCTATTCGCGGGACGAGAACGACAGCGGCGTCACCGAGTATAGCCTGCTGACGTTCCCGCTCGGCGGGATGACCGACCGCCGCGACGATCCGCTGAACCCGACAGGCGGCTATTACGCCAATGCCGACCTCACTCCATTCATCGGCCTGAACGATGCTTCGGGGAGCGGCGCGCGGTTCATGTTCGACGGCCGGCTCTATCGCGGCTTCGGCACGGATGACCGGTTCGTCGCTGCCGGGCGATTGCAGCTCGGCTCGATCCTCGGCGCCGAGCTGGAGGAGGTGCCGAACGACTACCGCTTCTACTCGGGCGGCGGCGGCACCGTGCGCGGCCAACCCTACGAGAGCCTGGGGGTCACCCTTCCGAACGGGCAGGAGTCGGGCGGCGCGAGCTTTCTCGGCCTTTCGGGCGAGGCCCGCATCGGCATCACAGAGAGCTTTCAGGGCGTCGCGTTCGTCGACTACGGCTATATCGGCGAGAACTCGTTCTACGACGATACCGGCGGCGACCAGGTGGGCGCCGGCATCGGTGTGCGCTACCTTTCTCCGATCGGGCCGATCCGGCTCGACCTCGCGGTCCCGGTGACCGAGTCGGATGAGTCGTTCCAGGTCTACGTGGGAATAGGACAGGCGTTTTGAGATACTGGCTGGCCCTTCCGATCCTGCTGCTGCCGCTGACCGTGGCAGCACAGGAGGATCGTGGCTTCTTCGGCCGGATCTTCGGCGGCGGCGACGAGGAGGAGCAGGACGGCGGCGGGTTCCTCGAGCGGCAGATCGAGAACGCGCTGTCCGGCGCGGGCCGCGAGGTCACCGTGACCGGCTTCGAGGGGGCGTTGTCCTCGCGCGCGACGCTGGAGGAGCTGACCATCGCCGACGACGAGGGCGTGTGGCTGACCCTGCGCGACGTCGTGCTCGACTGGAACCGCTCGGCGCTCCTGCGCCGGCGCGTGCAGGTCCAGGAACTGACGGCGGGCGAGATTCTGCTGCCGCGCCTGCCGGAGTCGGAGGAGAGCCGAGGCCGTCGACGTGCCCTCGCCCGAGGCGCAGGGCTTCTCGCTGCCGGAACTGCCCGTCGCGATCGAGATTGGCCGCCTGAACGCCGAGCGGGTGGAACTGGGCGAGCCGCTGTTCGGCGCGGAAGCGGTGGTGACGCTGGAAGGCGCTTTGTCGCTTGCCGGCGGCGCCGGCTCCGCCGACATCGCGGCAGAGCGCATCGACGGCGAGGAGGGGCGCCTGTCGCTCGAGGCGTCCTACGACAACGAGAGCCGGGAGCTGGCCGTCGACCTCGACCTGGCGGAGGGTCCGGACGGGATCGTCGCCAGCCTGATCGACCTGCCGGGCCGGCCGTCGCTCGAGCTGACGGCGGCGGGCGCCGGGCCGCTGTCGGACTTCGAGGCGGAGATCGCCCTGGCGACGGGCGGCGAGCCGAGGCTTGCCGGCACCGTGACGCTGGGCGAAGCCGAGGGCGGCGGCCAAAGCTTCGCGGCCGAGCTTGGTGGTGACGTCGCGCCGGTCTTCCTGCCCGAGTACCGCGACTTCTTCGGCCCGGACGTGTCCCTGGTGGTCAATGGCGCGACATTGCCGGAAGGCGGGACGCGGATCGATGAGCTGGCCCTGACCTCCGATGCGCTGCAACTCGAGGGCGAGGCGGCGATCGGCGCGGACGGCCTGCCGGACCGCATCGACCTTTCCGGCCGGATCGCGAACGGGGATGGCTCGCCAGTGCTGCTGCCGCTCTCGGGGCCGCCGACACGCCTGCAGAGCGCGACCCTGGACGTGGCGTTCGACGAGAGCGTCGGCGACGAGTGGACGCTGGACCTTGTCGTCGATTTGCTCGACCGCGAGGGCTTTGACGCGGCGCGCATCGCCGTCGACGGATCGGGGCGGATCAGCACCGAGGGTGGGCGGACGGTGACCGCGGACGTCGATTTCTCGGCCTCCGACCTCAGCCTCTCGGACGGCGGCGCGCAGCAGGCGCTGGGAGAGGAAGTCACCGGGCGCGCGGTTCTGGCCTGGACCGAAGGCGAGCCGCTGGTCCTCGACGTCCTGACGATCGACGGCGAGACCTACGGCCTGCAGGCCGAGGGGCAGGTCGCGTTCGGCGATGCGCTGAACGTGCAGGGCGAGGCGGCCCTGTCGGCGCGCGACCTGTCGGCGTTCTCGGGTCTCGCGCAGCGGCCCCTCGCCGGCGCGGCGGAGGTGACGCTTGCAGGGTCCGGCGACCCGCTGGCGGGCCAGTTCAGCCTCACGGTCGACGGCACGACGCAGGACCTCCAGCTCGGGATCCCGCAGGTCGATCCGCTGCTCGACGGGACCGGCACCCTGGCGGTGCGGACCGAGCGCAGCGAGACCGGCACGCGGATCGAGACGTTCCGGATCGAGACGCCGCAGCTGACGGCGGACGGCGACGGCACGCTCGCCACCGGGTCGAGCGAGGTGCAGCTGACGGCGTCCGTCGCGGACACGTCGCTGATCGCCGAGAGCCTGTCCGGTCCGGCCGACCTGGTGGTCTCGGCGGAGGAGGTGGATTCCGGCTGGGCGTTCGACGTCGATGCCAGCGCGTCGGGCGCCGATGTCGCTGCGGCGGGCTCGGTCGACCTGCAGCCGGATGTGCCCGTGGTGACCGCCGACTTCGACGTGAGCGCCGAGGATCTCGGCGCGTTCTCCGACCTTGCCGGGCGCGACCTTGCCGGGACCGTCTCGGCCAGCGGCGAGGTGCAGACCGGCTTCGACCTCGAGCGCGCCTCGATCGACGCGACCGTGTCCGGCAACGGCCTCGAAATCGGCGACCCGCGCATCGATCCGCTGCTCGACGGCGCGGTCGACATCTCGGTCGACGCGGTGCGGGACGGCGACACGGTCGTGATCGCGTCCTTTCAGCTCGACGCGCCGGACGCCGATGTCACCGCGTCGGGCCGGATCGAGGACTTGATGGTGTCGCCGGTGTTCGACGGCGACGTCACGGTGTCGTCGCCTGATCTGTCGCCGTTCTCGGCCATCGCCGGGCGGGAGCTGGGCGGCTCGGTCGATGCGGCGGCGTCGGGGACGCTCGCCTTCGATCTCTCCGACGTCGACCTGACGATCGACGCGACGGCCGAGGACCTGGACCCCGGCCTGCCCGGCGCCGCGGCGGCACTGGCCGGCCGGACGACGCTGGCGGCCGCGGCGACCTACGACGGCGAGCGTGCCGAGATCGCGAACCTGGACCTGTCGAACTCGCAGATCACCGCGTCGGGCAACGGCGTGCTCACCGGGCTCGATGCCGCGCCGACGTTCGAGGGCGACGTATCTGTCGCGGCGCCCGACCTCGCGCCGTTCTCGGGTCTGGCGGGGCGGGAGCTCTCCGGCTCGTTCGAGGCGGACTACGAGGGGGTCGTTGCGACCGACCTCAGCGCCGTCGACGCATCGCTCAGGGCGCGCGGCCAGGATATCGACCTGGGGCTGCCGGGCGAGCCGATCTTCCCGGGACAGATGTCGCTCGACGTCGCGGCGCTTCGCGAGGGCGACACGGTGACCCTGTCCGAGCTGTCGCTCGACAGCCAGAACCTGACTGCCGAGGGCGCAGGGCAGATCACCGACCTCGAGTCGTCGCCGGTCTTCGACGGCCAGGTCTCGCTCGCCGCCGAGACGCTCGAGCCGTTCGGCGGACTGGTCGGGATCCCCCTGTCGGGCGCGGTGTCGGCGGGCGTCTCGGGGTCGCTGGCGACGGATCTCTCGACGTTCGACATCTCGGCCGACGCGCGGGCGCAGAACCTGCAGATCGGTCAGGCCGATGCCGACCGGCTGCTTGCGGGGACCACGACGCTCGACATCGACGCCACGCGGTCGGACGGGGTCACGCGGATCACGGCGGCCGAACTCGACGCGTCCGGCTTCGACCTCAGCGCCTCGGGGTCACTGGGTGAGGCGGGGGCGAACGTGGACCTGTCGGCGCGGCTTGCCGACATCGGACCTTATGCGCCCGGCTTCTCGGGGCCCGTCACCGTCGACGGCACGATCGGACAGCAGGACGACACCCTGACCCTCGACCTCGACGCGAGCGGACCTGGAGGGATCGGCGCGGCGGTCGACGGCACGGTCGCGTTGTCCGGCCCGACGCTCGACCTCGCGATCACCGGGCAGGCGCCGCTCGCCGCGGCGAACCGCCTGGTCCAGCCACGGGCGCTGGCGGGGACGGCGCGCTTCGATCTCGCGCTCAACGGCGCGCCCGGGCTCGACGCGTTGTCGGGCACCGTCACGACCGGCGACGCGCGCTTCGTCGACCCGACATTCGGGATCGTGCTCAACGGCATCGACCTAACCGCGCAGCTGGATTCCAGCGTCCTGTCGATCGATGCCGATGCCGGCGTGCAGGCCGGCGGCAGCGTCGGGGTAGGCGGGACCATCGGTCTGAGCGGCAACATCCCGGCCGATCTCGACATCGTCTTGAACGGCGCGGTCCTTCAGGATCCGGAACTCTATCAGACCTCTGTCTCTGGCAACATCGCGTTCGACGGTCCGGTGCGCGGCGGCGCGAACATCACCGGTGAGCTGTCGCTGGGAGAGACCGAGATCCGGATCCCGTCGACCGCGGCCGGTGCCGGGGGGCCGATCCCCGAGATCACGCACGTCGGGGAGCCGGGCGCAGTGCGCGCGACGCGGCAGCGCGCCGGGCTGTTGCGCGAGACGATGGACGGCACCGATACCCTGCAGGAGAGGCGCCGCGTGGCGCATTCGCTGAACATCGGCGTCAGGGCGGACAGGCGCATCTTCGTGCGCGGTCGCGGACTCGATGCCGAGCTTGGGGGTGCTCTTCGCATTCGCGGCACCACCGCCGACATCATTCCCTCGGGCCAGTTCGAGCTGGTGCGCGGCCGCCTCGACATCCTCGGCCAGCGCCTGACCCTCGACGAGGGCTCGATCCGCCTCCAAGGCGACTTCGTGCCGTTCATCCGCCTGGTCGCGGCAACGGAGACCGGCGACACCAACATCTTCGTCGTGCTCGAGGGCCGGGTGAGCTCGCCAGAGATCGAGTTCCTGTCCGAGCCGGAGTTGCCGGAGGATGAGGTGCTGGCGCGGCTGCTGTTCGGCCGATCGATCCAGGACATCTCGCCGCTGCAGGCGGCACAGCTCGCGTCTGCCGTCGCGACCCTCGCCGGCCGCGGACCCGGCTTCACCGACCGGCTCCGGCAGAACTTCGGGCTCGACGACCTCGACCTGACCACCAGCGACAACGGTGGAACCGCGGTGCGCGCCGGCAAATATCTGACCGAGAACATCTACACCGACATCACCGTCGATTCAGAGGGCGAGACCGAGCTGAACCTGAACCTCGATGTCACCAACTCGTTCAGCGTCAAGGGGGGCGTCGACAACGAGGGCGGATCGAGCCTCGGGATCTTCTTCGAGAAGGACTACTAGCTCCCGTAGCCGGCGGCGCCTGCCGACGCCGGAGCTATCGGTTCGCGCCGGGCACCCAGAGGACGTCGGCGCGGCCATCATCGTTGGCGATCCGGGCGGCGACGAAGAACCAGTCGCTGAGGCGATTGAGGTATCGCACCGCCTGGTCGTTCACATCCTCCATCGTCGCCAGCTCCACCGTCTCGCGCTCGGCGCGGCGCGCGACGGTGCGGCAGACGTGGAGGTTGGCCGAGAGCGCCGATCCGCCGGGCAGCACGAACGAGCGCAGCGGCTCCAGCCGCGCGTTCATCGCGTCGATCTCGCGCTCCAGCCGCTCGACCTGCGAGGCGACGACACGCAGCGGCGGGTACTCCGCCTCGTGGTCACGCTCGCGCCCCGGACGGCAGAGGTCGGCGCCGAGGTCGAAGAGGTCGTTCTGGATCCGCGCCAACGCCTCGTCGACGTCGCCGCCGGCCTGCAGCCGCGCCACGCCGACGGTGGAGTTCAGCTCGTCGACCGTGCCGTAGGCGGTGACGCGCGCGCCGTGCTTGGCGACGCGCGTCCCGTCGCCGAGCGCGGTCTCGCCCGCGTCGCCCGTCCGGGTGTAGATCTTGCTCAGCACGACCATCGGTTCAGCCCCCCCGGCGGATCAGAACGAAGAGCAGGATCAGCACGACTGCGAACAGTTGCGCCAGGATCCGTGCCCGCATGATCTTGTTGGCATACTTTCGGTTGAAGTCGCCACCCTTGGCGAAGCCGCCGATCCCGACGAGGAGTATGAGCAAGACGAGCAGGATCGCGGCCGCGACGACGATGAAGAGGGGATCGTTGAGCATGGGACCTCGCTTGCGTGCCGACCGCGATGTAGCGGACCGGCCACCGAAGGCGAACCCCTAGCGACCCTGCGCGAGGATGCGATCGAGGAGCCGCGTCGGCAGCGCGCGTCGCAAGCCCCATGCCGCCCGGGCCGGAACCGTGACGCGGTAGTGCGGCCGCGGCCGCGGTGCTTCGAGCGCGCGGATGAGGGTCTGCGACACGGCGGACGGGGGCAGTTGGAAGCTGTCGTCGCCGCCCTCGTAGAGACGTTTGAGCAACCGCGCCTCGTAGAGCTCGCGAAGGGCCGAGTTGCGCCAGTCCACCCAGCGCTCGAATGACGGGATGGATTTCTTGCGCAGTTCGGTCCCGATCGGGCCCGGCTGGATCGAGATCACGTCGATGCCGCTGCCGCGCAGCTCGAGCCGGAGCGTGTCGGTCAGGCCCTCGACGGCGAACTTCGAGGCGACGTAAGCGCCGCGCCAGGGCGCCGCGACGTAGCCCAGGACCGAGGAGCAGTTGACGATCCGGCCGTGTCCCTGCCGGCGCATCGCCGGCAGCACCGCCCGCGTCACGTCGTGCAGCCCCTCGACGTTGGTGCGGAAGACCGCGCGCAGGGCGTCGCGCGGGATGTCCTCGACGGCGCCGGGGCAGGCGAAGGCGGCGTTGTTGAAGACCGCGTCGAGGCGGCCGCCGGTCTTCTCCAGCACCTCGGCCACGGCGCCTGCGATCGAATCGGGGTCGTCGACGTCGAGCCGCACCGCCTCGAGGCCCTCGCTCGCGAGCCGCTCGACGTCGCGGGCGCTGCGGCAGCTCGCGAACACGCGCCAGCCGTGCCGTGCGAGGGCGTGCGCCGCGTCGTAGCCGATCCCCGACGAGCAGCCGGTGATCAGGATCGAGCGGGTTCGGGTCTGCGCCGGCTATGCCGGCGTCTCGGAGAGGAAGCGGCTGTAGATCCAGGCTTCGGTCCCGCGGTCGGTGCGGATGCGCGTCCAGGCGTCGCTGGGGTCGGACAGCACTTCCGCCCGGTCCCCGAGCGACACGCCGCCGACGATGGCCGCGTTCGTGGAGGGGCCGTCGCGCAGGTTCACGCGGCTGCCGGTGACGTACCAGAGGTCGGCCTGCCCTTCGGCTGCCGGACGTTCCGCCGACGGTGCGGGCCTGTCGGAGGCACGCGCCTCGCCCGCGGCAAGCGCCATTTCGATTGCCTCGGACGCCCCGACATCGGCGAGGCCCTCGCCAGAGTTGTCGTGCGCATCAGAGCGCGGGCCAGCGGCCGCGGCGAGCGCCGGTACCGCCGTCGGCGTATCGGCGCGCGTCACCTCGAGCTCGGAGTCCACGGGATGGCCCCAGATCGCCATCGTGGCGTAGAGGCCGGCGAGAAGAACAGCGGTCAATCGGAACATGGCACAAAAACCTCTCAGGCAGCAGCTTGGGGTCGAAACGCCCGCACCCGCCGACAAGGTTCCCAACGCCCGTATTTCCTGCCTCGGGATTTGAGGCTATCACGAGCTCCGATGACCGACGAGTTCGTTTCACCTCGCGACCACGACGAGCCCCTCTCCCGAGCGATCGGCGAGCGGTACCTGACTTACGCGCTGTCGACGATCATGAACCGCGCGCTGCCGGACGCACGCGACGGGCTGAAGCCCGTCCACCGGCGCATCCTTTACGCGATGCGCGAGCTGCGCCTGTCGTCGGGTGGCGCCTTCCGCAAGTCGGCGAAGATCGCTGGCGACGTGATGGGGAACTACCACCCGCACGGCGACGCCGCGATCTACGACGCGATGGTGCGCCTCGCGCAGGACTTCGCGGTGCGCTATCCGCTGGTCGACGGGCAGGGGAACTTCGGCAACATCGACGGCGACAACGCGGCGGCCAGCCGCTACACCGAGGCTCGGATGACCGAGGCGGCGGAGGCGCTGCTCGAGGGGCTGAACGAGGACGCGGTCGACTTTCGCCCGAACTACGACGGCACCCTGACGGAGCCCGAGGTGCTCCCGGCGGCCTTTCCGAACCTGCTGGCGAACGGCTCTTCCGGCATCGCGGTCGGGATGGCCACGAACATCCCGCCGCACAACCTGGTCGAACTCTGCGATGCCTGCCTGCATCTGGTGAAGGCGCCTGAGGCCCGGGACGACACGCTGCTGAACTACGTGCGCGGCCCGGACTTCCCGACCGGCGGCGTGCTCGTCGAGCCGCCGGAACAGATCGCGGAGGCCTACCGGACAGGCCGCGGCGCGTTTCGCCTGCGGGCGCAGTGGGACGTGGAGGACCTGGGGCGGGGAACGTGGCAGGTCGTCGTCACCGAGATCCCCTACCAGGTGCAGAAGTCGAAGCTGATCGAGAAGCTTGCCGAGCTGATCCAGACCCGCAAGATCGCTGTGCTGGCCGACGTGCGGGACGAGAGCGCCGACGACGTGCGCATCGTGCTGGAGCCGCGCTCGCGCAACGTCGACCCCGAGCAGATGATGGGAATGCTGTTCCGCAGCTCGGACCTCGAGTTGCGCTTCTCGCTCAACATGAACGTGCTGATCGACGGGCGGACGCCCAAGGTGTGCTCGCTCAAGGAGGTGCTGCGCGCCTTCCTCGACCACCGGCGCGAGGTGCTGGTGCGTCGCTCACGCCACCGGCTGGCCAGGATCGACCACCGGCTGGAGGTGCTCGACGGCTTCATCCTGGCGTTCCTGAACCTCGACCGGGTGATCGACATCATCCGCTACGACGACGAGCCGAAGGCCGCGCTGATGGCCGAGAACTGGTCGACCGAGTACCCGCGCGCGACGTCCGAGGCGGACTACGTGGCGCCGCGCGGCGCGCCTGGCGACCCGAGGCTGAGCGACGTGCAAGCCGAGGCGATCCTGAACATGCGCCTGCGCAGCCTGCGCCGGCTGGAGGAGATGGAGCTGAGGGCGGAGCGGGACACGCTGGCCGCCGAGCGTGAGGGGCTTCTGGCGCTGCTCGACGACCCTGAGCGGCAATGGTCGCGCATCGCCGAGGAGTTGCGGGAGACCCGGCGCCGGTTTGGCCGCGATCATCCCGGCGGCGCCCGCAGGACCCGCTTCGCCGAGGCGACGGAGACGCCCGACATCCCGCCCGAGGCGATGGTCGAGCGCGAGCCGATCACCGTCGTCTGCTCGAAGCTGGGCTGGATCCGGGCGCTGAGGGGCCACGTCGATCCGGGGACCACGCCCAAGTTCCGCGATGGCGACGAGGGTCGGTTCCAGTTTCACGCCGAGACGACCGACCGGCTGATGCTTTTCGGCTCGAACGGGCGGGCCTACACGATCCCGGCGGCGACCCTGCCCGGCGGCCGCGGCCTTGGGGAGCCGGTCCGCCTGATGGTCGACCTGCCGAACGAGGCGGAGATCCTCGACATCTTCATCCACGACCCTGGCAGGGACCTGTTGGTCGCGTCCTCCGCCGGCGACGGGTTCATCGCGCCCGAGGCCGAGATTGCGGCACAGACGCGCGCCGGTCGGCAGGTTCTCAACCTGCGGGAGGGCGTGTCCGCCCGCGTCTGCAGCCCGGTCGACGGCGATCACGTCGCGGTCGTCGGCGACAACCGCAAGCTCCTGGTCTTCCCGCTGTCGGACCTGCCGCGGATGAATCGCGGCAAGGGCGTCCGGCTGCAGCGCTACAAGGACGGCGGACTAGCCGACGCCCGCACCTTCACCCTTTCCAACGGGCTGGCGTGGCACGATCCGGCAGGGCGCGTGCGGACCGAGACGGCGCTGGAAGACTGGATCGGGGCGCGGGCCGGGGCCGGACGGATGGCACCCCGCGGGTTTCCCCGCGACAACCGCTTCACCTGACCGGCGGGGCGATTGCACGCCGCCGGGGGCTGAGGTATCGCCGGCCGCCAGATCCCCGGGGAGGGCCGATGTCGACGCTACGCACGCTCACATGTCTACTGGCGCTCGGCGCCTGTTCCGGGCAGCCGCTCACGGAGCGGCCGGAGCCGATCGGGGACTTCAGGCTGGGCTATGCGATCGCCAACGTGGAACGTCCGGAGCAGGGCCCGTTCTCGCGCGTGCTGCCGGACGCCACGATCAAGGCCGAAACCGAGGAGGCCGTACGCGCGCGTCTTGGCCGGTACGACGGCGACGGGCTCTATCACATCGGAATGGCGGTCGGCGGCTACGTCCTGGCGCAGCCCGGCGTGCCGATCCTCTACTCGCCGAAGTCGGTGATGATCGTCGACGTCACCGTCTTCGACAATGCGACGCGGCAGAAGCTGAATGCCGAGCCGCACCGGATCACCGCCTTCGAGGGACTGGAGAACACCGTGCCGATCGTCGGTTCCGGCCTGGCCCGAAATGCCGAGGCGCAGCTCGAGAACCTGTCCGAGCAGGTGGCGGTGCAGCTGGAAGCGTGGCTGCGCGACAATGAAGAATGGTTCGTGCCGGAGCCGGGGCAGGAGCGGGTGCCGTTCGACCCGGCGACGGCGCGGCAGCCGGGCGATCCTGCGGCGGCGGGTAACGGCGGACTGGCGACGCAGCCCGCGGCGCCGGCCAACTGACGCTTGATTTCACAGAGGTGAATCAGTAACTGCGCCGCGATGTTGGACCGGGCCCTTGCGAGCGGCCCCTTAGGGATGAGGCTAAAAAGGCGATGGGCAAGGCGAAGTTCGAGCGTACGAAGCCGCACGTGAACGTGGGGACGATCGGTCACGTCGACCACGGCAAGACGACGCTGACGGCGGCGATCACGAAGTACTTCGGGGACTTCAAGGCCTATGACGCGATCGACGCGGCGCCGGAGGAGAAGGCGCGCGGCATCACGATCTCGACGGCGCACGTGGAGTACGAGTCGGACGCCCGGCACTACGCCCACGTCGACTGCCCGGGCCACGCCGACTACGTCAAGAACATGATCACCGGGGCGGCGCAGATGGACGGCGCGATCCTGGTGGTGAACGCCGCCGACGGCCCGATGCCGCAGACGCGCGAGCACATCCTGCTCGGCCGCCAGGTCGGCATCCCGACGATGGTCGTCTACATGAACAAGGTCGACCAGGTGGACGACGAGGAGCTGCTGGAGCTCGTCGAGATGGAGATCCGCGAGCTTCTCAGCTCCTACGAGTATCCCGGCGACGACATCCCGATCGTCAAGGGCTCGGCGCTGGCGGCGCTCGAGGGGCGCGACCCCGAGATCGGCGAGAACTCGATCCGCGAGCTGATCAAGGCGGTCGACGACTTCATCCCGACGCCGGAGCGTCCGATCGACCAGCCGTTCCTGATGCCGATCGAGGACGTGTTCTCGATCTCCGGCCGCGGCACCGTGGTGACCGGCCGGGTCGAGCGCGGCGTGGTCAACGTCGGCGACGAGCTGGAGATCGTGGGCATCCGGCCGACGAAGAAGACGACCTGCACGGGTGTCGAGATGTTCCGCAAGCTGCTCGACCGCGGCGAGGCGGGCGACAACATCGGCGCGCTGCTGCGCGGCATCGACCGCGAGGGCGTCGAGCGGGGCCAGGTGCTCTGCAAGCCGGGCTCGGTCAAGCCGCACACCAAGTTCGAGGCCGAGGCCTACATCCTGACCAAGGAGGAGGGCGGTCGGCACACGCCGTTCTTCGCCAACTACCGCCCGCAGTTCTACTTCCGCACGACGGACGTCACCGGAACGGTGACTCTGGCCGAGGGGACGGAGATGGTGATGCCGGGCGACAACGTGTCGTTCACGGTGGAGCTGATCGCGCCGATCGCGATGGAGGAGAAGCTGCGCTTCGCCATCCGCGAGGGCGGCCGCACCGTCGGCGCCGGCGTCGTGTCGAAGATCATCGAGTAGAACGGCGCATTGGCGCAACCTTGAGAAGGGCCATCCGCGAGGGTGGCCCTTTGACGTTGGAGGGGGACCCGCATGCGAGAAGATATCCGGTTCTCCTACATGCTGTCAGGGCCGCGCCAGGGCGAGGCGCTGGAGGGCGACGCGATCGCGGAGGCGCTGGAATCGCCTGATCTGGCATGGGTGCACATGCGCGCCCATGACCCCGAGACCGCGGCATGGATCAGCTCGAACCTCGGGTACCTCGACGAGGCGATCCGCTCTGCCCTGATCGCGGAGGAGACGCGGCCGCGAACCGTCGCGATCGGCAATGGCCTCATGCTCATCCTGCGGGCGGTGAACACGAACCCGGGCGAGGAACCGGGAGACATGGTGTCACTGCGCCTGTGGGTCGATCCGGCGCGCATCGTGTCCCTGTCGCGTCGGCCGATCACGTCGCTGCAGGACCTTGCGGCGGAGGTGGCCGCCGGACGTGGCCCGGATGGGCCCGGGCTGTTCATGAGCCGACTTCTTTCGCATCTGAACCGGCACATGGAGGATGCGCTGGACGCGATCGAAGCGGAGACCGACGCGCTGGAGGACGAGGTCTCGGAAAACCCCAACCCGCGTTTCCGCGAGCGGATTTCCGATGCTCGGCAGCAGGTCGTCAGCTTCCGCCGCTATGTCTCGCCGCAGCGCGACGCGCTGACCGCGCTGGCGGCCGCGCGGCTCGAGTGGCTGACGAAATCGGACCGCCGCTCGCTCGGCGAGGCGCACGACCGGACGCAGCGCTATGTCGAAGAACTCGATGCGATGCGGGACGGGCTCGCGCTGATCCGGGACGAGCTGTCGCATGCGCAGGCGGAACGGTTGAACCGAAATCTGTATTACCTCTCGGTGATCTCCGTGATTTTTCTGCCGCTTGGATTCCTGACCGGGCTGATGGGAATCAACCTTGCCGGCATGCCCGGTGCAGAATGGCCGGTCGCCTTCTGGACCTTCGTGGGTCTGCTCGTCGTCGTCATCGTGGTTCAACTCGCCATCTTGCGATGGCTTCGAATGTTCTGAGGCTGCGGGTGAGATCGGGCCTCCTGGCCGGCGCGGCCTATTTCGTGATCGTTTTCGCGGCGGGCTTCGTCCTGGGTGCGGTGCGGACCTTGTGGCTCGCGCCGGTTCTGGGGGACGTTGAGGCGGTGCTGGTCGAGATACCGGTGATGCTGCTCATCGCCTGGATGGTGTGTCGTGCCATCGTTGCGCGGCTGCGGCTGTCGCCTCGGGTCGTGGCGAGGGCGGTGATGGGGGGTGTCGCGCTGGGGCTGCTGCTTGCGGCGGAAGCCGCGCTGGCGGTCGCGTTCGGGACGCCGGTGGGCGAACTGGGGGCGGTCTTTGCGACGGCGCCGGCGCTCCTCGGCCTTGCTGCGCAGGTGGTTTATGCCGCGTTCCCGTTGCTTGTGCGGGATCGGGGTGGACAAGGCGCTTGATCTCGGGGCGGCGGTGGAATAGCGGGGGGGCCGGCCTAGGGGTATAGCTCAGTTGGTAGAGCATCGGTCTCCAAAACCGAGGGTCGTGGGTTCGAGTCCCTCTGCCCCTGCCAAACGAAAAATCTGCGAGTTGTACGTTTCTGTACGTTTCGGACCCCCCTTTTGTACGTTTTCGTACAGAAGCCCGGGGTCCTCGTGAACTGGTCCGATAACCCGAGGCGTCGCCGTCAGAGGGGCTCCGCGAGCATCGTCGCGGTGGCGACGTAGACCGGGACGCCGCCCGCGTCGCGCACGGTCACCACGTAGCTCTCGCGCTGTCCGTCGGCCATGTCGTCGCGGATGAGGTGAGCGAGTTCCCTCACGGCCATCTTTCGGGCGTGGTCGAGCGACGGCAACTCCTCGCCGAGTGAGTCCGTCGTGCGGCGCCTCCCGTCGTTTATGTCGAAGTAGAAGCGCTGCATGTCAGCCTCCATGCACGGCATCATTGCCACGGGCGTCCGAGGTGGAGGTAATTGGAGTTGAACTCCCCGAGGGTCGCGAGGGCCTCGAAGTCGGTGATCTGGATGCGCCGATCCTGAAGCGACACGAGGCCGTCTTCGCGCAGGTTGCTCAGGACGCGCTGGACATGAACCTGCGAGATGCCGAGCAGATCGCCGAGAACGACCTGCGTGTAGGGCATCGGGAACTGATGGCCGTAGGTGAGCCCGACCGTGTCGAGGCGGACATAGAGCTCGCAGAACAGATGCGCGAGCTGCTTTTCCGACGAGCGCCTGCCGACGTTGACCAGCCATTCCCGCAGGACCGCCTCGTCGACGAGGCTTGCCCAAACGCAAGCGCGTTCGATCGTTGGATAGTCCCGCAGGATCTCTTCCATCTCCTGCGCGGGGACGCGCGAGACGACACAGTCCGTCAGCGCGCCGATCGAGTGATCCATGCGTCCCAGGATGTAGATACGCAGGTCGCAGAAATCGCCGGGAAGCAGAAGCGCGACGATGGCGCGGCGCCCGTCCGGGAGATGCTTGTAGCGGCATGCCGTTCCCGAAAACACGACATGCACGTGGTCGGGGCGATCGTTCTCGACGATCAGGTCCTGCGTCGCCGAGAACGCGCGGGACTGCTGGGAAATGCGCTCGAGCCGGTCGATGTCGGCCTGCCGAAGGTCGGCGCCGAAGTGAAGTTTGCGCGTCAGTGAAGTCAGATTGTTCATGAAATCCTTTTAGATCGGCCAGCGGATCGAGACCGAGTGCCCCACTCCGTCGGCTGAGCCTTGCTCCATGAGGCCGTCGAGACCTAGCGCGAGTGTCTCCACCAGCCCAGCGCCGCAATGACCGTTGCGCGCCTTTGCGTGCGACCTTTCCGCAGCCGCCCGGGCGCCAATTCCGTCATCTCGTACGGTGAGCCTAGCATGCTTTGGTCCGCTGCGGAGAAAAGTCACATGAATCGTGCCGGAGCGGCCTTCGGGGAAGGCGTGCTTCAGGGCGTTCATCAGCAATACGTGGGCGATCAGGCTGGCGTCGTTGGCCTTTCGGGGGCTCAGGGCGATGGTCTCGTCGATCTCGGTCGAGATCTCGACATGACCGTTGCAGAGGCGCTGCCATCGCTTGGACATCACCTCGATACGGGAGCCGAGCCCGACCTCGCCGGACCCGTTCAGGCCCCTGTTAAGGTCGGCAAGGATGTCGGTCAGTTCTGCGAGGTAGGTCAGCGACGTCCTAGCCTCTTCGCCTTGGGCGGCGCGGAGTTCCCTGCGGGTCAGCGTGGAAAGGATCTGAAGGGAATTCAGATATCTGTGCTCGGCCTCACGCGCCCGGACGCTGTCGTCGAAAATTGCGTTCAGCTCGCTGATCTAAGTCGGCCTCTTGCGCGTCCCATCTCGATTGCCCCTGAAGGGAAGCGTCGGGGGCAAATTGGGAACGCAGGCGTATGCCCCCGACAAAAGGAGGATCAGCCATGGCGCGGAGAAGTCGCGACAACATATGTTGTAGGCTGCAGCCAATTCCTGCTTGACGTGAGGTGAACCTCCGGCACATCGCGGCGACATCCGGAACAGTGTCATCGTCACGCAGCTATGCTAGCGGCGGGCAGGCACATGACCGATGCGCGAGTCGAGGAGAAGCGGCGTGACGAGCGGGAAGAAGATCGCGGTTCTGGGCGGGGACGGGTTTGTGGGCTGGCCCACCTGTCTGCACCTGAGCGAGACGGGGCACGAGGTGCATATCGTCGACAACCTGAGCCGCCGGTGGATCGACACCGAACTCGGGGTGCAGTCGCTGACGCCGATGGATTCGATCCAGGAGCGGTGCCGGATCTGGCATGAGGTGACCGGGCGGCGGATCCACTTCCACCTGCTCGACGTCGCGAAGGAGTACGAGCGGCTGAAAGGGTGGATTTCCGAGCACGCGCCGGACGCGGTGATCCACTTTGCCGAGCAGCGGGCGGCGCCCTATTCGATGAAGACCGACCGGCACAAGGTCTACACCGTCGGCAACAACGTCAACGCCACGCACAACGTGCTGGCGGCGCTGGTCGAGACCGGCGTCGACGCGCACCTGGTGCATCTGGGGACGATGGGGGTCTACGGGTACTCCAACGTCGGCGCGGCGATCCCGGAGGGGTATCTGGACGTCGAGGTGGAGAACCTGGAGGGCGAGAAGAAGCCGCTGGAGATCCTGTACCCGACGCGGCCGGGCTCGGTCTACCACATGACCAAGAGCCTCGATCAGATCCTGTTCCAGTTCTACGCGCAGAACGACGGCCTGCGGATCACCGACCTTCACCAGGGTATCGTCTGGGGGACGCATACCGACCAGACCAAGCGGCACGTGCAGCTGATCAACCGCTTCGACTATGACGGCGACTACGGCACGGTGCTGAACCGGTTCCTGATCCAGGCGGCGATCGGCCATCCGCTGACCGTGCACGGCACCGGCGGGCAGACGCGCGCCTTCATCCACATCCAGGACAGCGTGCGCTGCATCGAGCTGGCGCTGGGCGATCCGCCCGCGGCGGGCGACCGGGTGCGGATCTTCAACCAGATGACCGAGACGCACCGGGTGCGCGACCTGGCCGAGATGGTGGCCGGCCTTACCGGGGCGCGGGTGGCCTACCTGCCGAACCCGCGAAAGGAGGCCGAGGAGAACGACCTCGTGGTGCGCAACGAGCAGTTCCTGGCGCTGGGACTGGAGCCGACGACGCTGTCCGCGGGGTTGCTCGAGGAGGTCGTCGAGGTGGCGAAGAAGTTCGCCTACAGGATCGACCGCAAGCGGGTGCCGGCGGTCAGCGCCTGGACGCGCGAGCTGGGCAGCCGGGTCGAGCGCGACCCCGAGGCCCGGGCACTGCGCAGCGCATCGTGAGCGGCGCCGGGGTGCCGCCGGACATGGCAGGACGGGGGCGCCCGCGCCGGGCGGCCGGCGCTGAGGGCGAGGCGCGCGGGCGGCGCGGATGACCGGCCGCGCCTATGTCACGCTGGTCACGAACGCCGACTTTGCGCGCGGCGCGGCGGCGCTGCTGCGGTCGCTGGAGCTGAGCGGGACGACAGCGGACAGGGTCGTGATGCACACCGCGGCGGTGCCCGAGGCGGCGCTGGTGCCGTTGCGGGCGCGCGGCGCGCGGCTGGTGCCGGTCGAGCTGCTGCCGGTCTCGCCCGAGTTCGCGGCGCGGCACGCGAGGGATTCGCTGCACGGCGCCGCGCCCTTCACCAAGGGCGAGAAGCCGGTCTTCCACACGCCGCTCGACAACTTCGCCAAGCTGCGGCTGTGGGAGCTCGACTACGAACGGGTCGTGTTCCTGGATGCCGACACGCTGGTCCTGCGCAACGTCGACCGGCTGTTCGAGTACCCCGAGTTCAGCGCGGCGCCGAACGTCTACGAGAGCCTCGCGGATTTCCACCGGATGAACTCGGGCGTGTTCGTCGCGCGCCCCTCGGCCGCGACGTTCCGGGCGATGCTCTCCGCCCTCGACGCGCCGGGGGCGTTCTGGCGGCGGACGGACCAGACTTTCCTGCAGAGCTACTTTCCGGATTGGCATGGGCTGCCGGTGTTCGACAACATGCTGCAGTACGTCTGGATCAACCTGCCGGAGCTCTGGGACTGGGGGAGCATCCGGATCGTGCACTACCAGTACGAGAAGCCCTGGCAGGCCGGGCACGCCAAGGCGGCGCGCCTGCGGCCGCTGATCGAGCTGTGGCAGGCCTACGCCGGGGACGGGCCGGTACCGGACCTGGGCCGGCTGCCCGGAGCGGCATGAGGGTCGCGGTCACGGGCGGAACCGGCCTCGTCGGGCATTTCATCGTCGAGCGGCTGGTGGCGGCGGGGCACGAGGTGACGCTGCTGTCGCGCCGGGCGCCGGCGGCGGGATTGCCGCACCGCGAGTTCGCGTTGGGGACGGTGCCGGACTTGCGCGGCATCGACGCGCTCGTACACGCGGCGCTGGATCATGAGCCCGACCGGTACCGCGGCGGGGAGGGGGCCGACGCGCCGGGCTTTCTGTCGCGCAATCTGGGCGGCACGGTCGCGCTGTTCGCGGCGGCGCGGGAGGCTGGCTTCGGCCGGGTCGTGTTCCTGTCGACGCGCGCCGTCTACGGCGCCTATCCGCCCGGAACATCGCTCACCGAGGAGATGCCGCCGCGCCCCGATACGCTCTACGGGCACGTCAAGCGGGAGGCCGAGGTGGTGCTTGCGCGGCTTTCTGCGGATGACTTCGTCGGCACCAGCCTGCGGGTCACGGGCACCTACGGCCCGGCCCCGGCGGGGCGCGAGCACAAGTGGGCGAGCCTGTTCCGGGAGTTCGCGGCGGGGGCGGAGATCGCGCCGCGGGTCGGCACCGAAGTGCACGGCGAGGACGTCGCGGCCGCCGTCGACCTGGTCCTGGCCGAGGGGCAGGGCGGCGTGTTGAACGTCTCGGACATCGTGCTCGACCGAGCCGACCTTCTTGCGGAATACGCGCGGATCGCCGGTGTCGAGGGGCGCGTGCCGGGCCGGGCCGATCCCGCCTCCGTCAGTGCGATGGCGACTGGACGGCTGAGATCCTTGGGCTGGAGGCCGCGCGGCCGAGGCGGGTTTGGTGCGGCATTGCAGGCGATGTGCGGCGCGGCCTGCGGGACTTGATCCAACCTGCGTGACACGTTAGGTGCGCGTCTTCGAGGAGAGGACGCGAGATGGCGGCACGGACGAATCCGCTGCAATTCGTGCAGCAGGTCAGGGCGGAGATCGCGAAGGTGGTGTGGCCCACCCGACGCGAGACGCTGATGACCACGGTGATGGTCTTCATCATGGCCACGCTGACGGCGATCTTCTTCTTCTTCGTGGATTTCCTGATCCGCAACGGGCTGGAGCTGATCCTCACGTTCTTCGGTTGAGCCTTGCGGAGCGGTACGTCCGGCGCTATTGGGGCGCCACTCCCGGCTTTGAAGGCGTGCGGGCGATTCGCGTCGCGCGCCGCTTTTGTCTTCGGGAACCATGAAAACTTCGCGGCTTGACGGCCGAGGGGACGAGATAGATGGCGAAGCGGTGGTATTCGGTGAGTGTGCTCTCGAACTTCGAGAAGAAGGTCGCGGAGCAGATCCGGCATTCCGTCGCCGACGCCTCGCTCGAGAACGAGATCGAGGAGGTCCTGGTCCCCACCGAGGAAGTCATCGAGATCCGCCGCGGCAAGAAGGTCCCGACCGAGCGCCGGTTCATGCCGGGCTACGTCCTGGTGCGGATGGAGATGTCGGACAGGGCCTATCACCTGATCACGTCGATCAATCGCGTGACCGGCTTCCTCGGGCCGCAGGGCAAGCCGATGCCGATGCGTGACGACGAGGTCAACGGCATCCTGAACCGCGTCGAGGAGGGCGAGGCGTCGCCGCGCCAGCTGATCCACTTCGACATCGGCGAGCGGGTGAAGGTCACCGACGGGCCGTTCGAGGATTTCGACGGCATGGTCGAGGAAGTGGACGAGGACAACCAGCGCCTGAAGGTGATGGTGTCGATCTTTGGCCGGGCCACCCCGGTGGAGCTGGAATTCGCTCAGGTCGCCAAGCAGGGCTGAGTGCGACGCGTGGCAGGCGAGCCGGGCGCGCCCGGCGGACCGGACCACGCCAACCGATCCCGAGGGACGCGTCCCTGCGGGAGTTGAGAAGAGGAGAGGCCACGAATGGCCAAGAAGATGATCGGCAGCCTCAAGCTGCAAGTGAAGGCGGGGCAGGCGAACCCGTCACCGCCGGTCGGTCCGGCGCTGGGCCAGCGCGGCATCAACATCATGGAGTTCTGCAAGGCCTTCAACGCGCGCACGCAGGAGATGGAGCCCGGTGCGCCGTGTCCGGTGGTGATCACATACTACCAGGACAAGTCCTTCACGATGGACATCAAGACGCCGCCGGCGTCGTTCTTCCTGAAGAAGGCGGCCAAGAAGAACTCCGGCGCCAAGCTGCCGGGCCGCGAGACCGTGGGTTCGGTCACGACGGCGCAGCTGCGGGAGATCGCCGAGGCCAAGATGAAGGACCTCAACGCCAACGACGTCGAATCTGCGATGAAGATCATCCTCGGGTCCGCGAACTCGATGGGAATCGAGGTGAGGGGCTGATGGGCAAGATCGGTAAGCGTCTGACGGCGGCGCGTGAAGCGGTCGCAGGCAAGGAAAACCTCAGCGTCGAGGAGGCCGTGAAGCTCGTGAAGTCGAGCGCGTCGGCCAAGTTCGACGAGACGGTCGAGATCGCGATGAACCTGGGCGTCGATCCGCGCCATGCCGACCAGATGGTCCGTGGCACGGTGAACCTGCCGAACGGCACCGGCAAGACGGTGCGCGTCGCGGTGTTCGCGCGGGGCCCGAAGGCCGAGGAGGCCGAGAAGGCGGGTGCCGACATCGTCGGTGCCGAGGACCTGATGGAGCAGATCCAGAACGGTCAGATCAACTTCGACCGCTGCATCGCGACGCCCGACATGATGCCGATCGTCGGCCGGCTGGGAAAGATCCTCGGGCCTCGGAACCTGATGCCGAACCCCAAGGTCGGCACGGTGACGATGGACGTGGCCGAGGCGATCCAGGCGGCGAAGGGCGGCCAGGTGCAGTTCAAGACCGAGAAGGCGGGCGTCATCCACGCCGGCGTCGGCAAGGCGAGCTTTGACGCCGACAAGCTGGTCGAGAACGTGCGCGCGTTTGTCGGCGCGGTGGCGAGGGCCAAGCCGTCGGGCGCGAAGGGCACCTACATGGAAAAGGTGAGCCTCACCTCGACCATGGGTCCTTCGGTCACTGTCGACATCGTGTCGGCGACGGGCAACGCGCCCGCCTGAGAGATTTGCCCCGGGGCGTCCCGGGGCGGATGACGGGGCGTCTGTTGCCCCGTCCTGTCCGAGACGGAGGGTTGGGTCGTCTGACCCAATAATTCCTTCCTGAGACGGGGCCATGTCGGAACTGTCGGGTGCGCTCGGCGGTCTTGGCGGGTCCCAGCGGACCCGAAAGGCTCCGGACCTCTCGTCCGGAGCAACTTGAGCCGGGGGAAACCCCAACTTGGAGTGAACTGTGGATAGAGCCCAGAAAGAGAAAGTGGTCGACGAGCTCGGCCAGATCTTCGAGAGCTCTGGCGTCGTGGTGGTTGCCCACTACCAAGGCCTCACGGTGAAGGAGATGCAGGACCTGCGCGCACGCATGCGTGAAGCGGGCGGGTCCGTGCGCGTTGCCAAGAACAGGCTCGCCAAGATCGCCCTCGAGGGCAAGCCGAGCGCATCGCTCGCCGAGCACCTCACGGGCATGACCGTGCTTTCCTATTCCGAGGACCCCGTGGCGGCAGCCAAGGTCGCGGAAGCGTACGCCAAGGACAACAAGAAGTTCGAGATCCTTGGCGGCGCGATGGGGGAGACGGCCCTGGACCGGGCCGGTGTCAAGGCAGTGTCGGAAATGCCGTCGCGCGAGGAGCTCATCGCTTCGATCGTCGGCTGCATCGCCGCCCCTGCCAGCAACATCGCCGGTGCGATTGGCGCCCCTGCTTCGAACATCGCGAGCATCCTCTCGACCATCGAGGAACGCGCCGAGGCCGCCTGACGGCCTCGAGCGGGTTGATTGCCCGACGTTGGAACACATTTAGGACTGGATAACTGACATGGCTGATCTGAAGAAACTTGCCGAAGAGATCGTGGGTCTGACCCTGCTCGAGGCGCAGGAACTGAAAACCATCCTGAAGGACGAGTACGGCATCGAACCCGCAGCGGGCGGCGCCGTCATGATGGCTGGCCCCGCGGCCGGCGGCGAAGCAGCGGCGGCGGAAGAGGAGAAGACGGAGTTCGACGTCATCCTCAAGTCCGCGGGTGCGGCGAAGATCAACGTCATCAAGGAAGTCCGGGCGATCACCGGACTGGGCCTGAAGGAAGCCAAGGACCTCGTCGAGGCCGGCGGCAAGGCCGTGAAGGAAGGCGTCTCGAAAGAAGAGGCCGAGACGATCAAGGGCAAGCTCGAAGCGGCGGGTGCCGAAATCGAGCTGAAGTGATTTGTCGCGGCCGCTGCGCCGCGGCATGAGATACGGCCGGTTCCGGAGGCATCATCCGGGGCCGGCTTTCCGCTTCCCGGTGAGGACCTATGTAAGGGGTCTTCTCCAGGGTGCGGTTCGACGGATCGGGCGGCGACCGGTGGGACGGTGGCCAGGTATTGATCCGGAAGACCCCTTAACGGATGGGCTTGCGCCGTTGCCCCGCGGCGCCTTGCCCCTCGCGAAAGGTGACGACGCGCATGGCTTCTTCCTACCTTGGCCAGAAAAGACTTAGAAAATATTACGGCAAGATCCGCGAAGTGCTGGAGATGCCGAACCTCATCGAGGTTCAGAAGTCCAGCTACGACCTCTTCCTGAACTCGGGCGACGAGCCCGAGCCCATGGACGGCGAGGGGATCAAGGGCGTCTTCCAGTCGGTCTTTCCGGTAAAGGACTTCAACGAGACGGCGGTGCTGGAGTTCGTGAAATACGAACTCGAGAAGCCGAAGTACGACGTGGAGGAATGCCAGCAGCGTGACATGACGTATGCCGCGCCGCTGAAGGTCACGCTGCGCCTGATCGTGTTCGACGTGGACGAGGACACCGGCGCGCGGTCGGTCAAGGACATCAAGGAGCAGGACGTCTTCATGGGCGACATGCCCCTGATGACTCCGAATGGCACGTTCATCGTGAACGGGACCGAGCGCGTCATCGTGTCGCAGATGCATCGCTCTCCCGGTGTCTTCTTCGATCACGACAAGGGCAAGACGCACGCGTCGGGCAAGCTGCTGTTCGCCTGCCGGATCATCCCCTACCGCGGCTCCTGGCTGGACTTCGAGTTCGACGCCAAGGACCTGGTGTTCGCGCGGATCGACCGTCGCAGGAAGCTGCCCGTTACGACGCTGCTTTATGCGCTCGGGCTCGATCAGGAAGGCATCATGGATGCCTACTACGAGACAGTGAGCTTCACGCAGGTCAAGAACAAGGGGTGGAGGACGAAGTTCTTCCCCGAGCGCGTCCGCGGCACGCGCCCGACGTTCGATCTTGTCGACGCCGAGTCGGGCGAGGTCATTGCCGAGGCCGGCAAGAAGGTGACGCCGCGTGCCGTCAAGAAGCTCATCGACGAAGGCAACGTCAACGACGTCTTGGTCCCGTTCGACCAGATCGTCGGCCGGTACGCCGCGAAGGACATCATCAACGAGGAGACCGGCGCGATCTACGTCGAAGCCGGCGAAGAGCTGACCTGGGAGACCGACAAGGACGGCGCTGTCACGGGCGGGACCCTCAAGGCGCTTCTCGATGCCGGCATCACCGAGGTGCCGGTCCTCGACATCGACAATGTCAGCGTCGGCCCGTACATGCGGAACACGATGGCGGCCGACAAGAACATGGGTCGCGACACCGCGCTCATGGACATCTACCGGGTGATGCGTCCGGGCGAGCCCCCGACGGTTGAGGCGGCATCGGCCCTGTTCGATACGCTCTTCTTCGACTCCGAGCGCTATGATCTGTCGGCGGTCGGACGCGTGAAGATGAACATGCGCCTCGATCTGGACGCGCCGGACACGCAGCGCACGCTTCGCCGCGAGGATATTGTGGCGTGCATCAAGGCGCTGGTGGAGCTGCGTGACGGCCGCGGCGAGATCGACGACATCGACCACCTCGGCAACCGCCGGGTGCGCTCGGTCGGCGAGCTGATGGAGAACCAGTACCGCGTCGGCCTGCTGCGCATGGAGCGGGCGATCAAGGAGCGCATGAGCTCTGTCGAAATCGACACGGTGATGCCGCAGGACCTGATCAACGCCAAGCCGGCGGCGGCGGCGGTGCGCGAGTTCTTCGGCTCGTCGCAGCTCAGCCAGTTCATGGACCAGACCAACCCGCTCTCGGAGGTGACGCACAAGCGGCGCCTGTCGGCGCTCGGGCCGGGCGGCCTGACGCGCGAGCGTGCGGGCTTCGAGGTGCGCGACGTGCACCCCACGCACTACGGTCGGATGTGCCCGATCGAGACGCCGGAAGGCCCGAATATCGGCCTGATCAATAGCCTTGCGACGTTTGCGCGGGTCAACAAGTACGGATTCATCGAGACGCCTTACCGAAAGGTCGAGAACGGCCAGGTCACCGACCAGGTCCAGTACATGTCGGCGACCGAGGAGATGCGGCACGTCGTGGCGCAGGCCAACGCGCACCTCGATGATGCCGGGCGGTTCATGAACGACCTGGTGTCGACGCGGCAGTCGGGCGAATACACGCTTGCACCGAACGAGAGCGTCGACCTGATCGACGTGTCGCCGAAACAGCTGGTTTCCGTGGCGGCGTCGCTGATCCCGTTCCTGGAGAACGACGACGCGAACCGTGCGCTGATGGGCTCGAACATGCAGCGCCAGGCGGTGCCGCTGCTGCAGGCCGAGGCGCCCTATATCGGCACCGGGATCGAAGGTGTGGTCGCGCGCGATTCGGGCGCCTCGATCATGGCGAAGCGCGCTGGCGTCATCGACCAGGTCGATGCGCAGCGGATCGTCGTGCGGGCGACGGAGGATCTGGAACCGGGCGATCCGGGCGTCGACATCTACCGCCTGCGCAAGTTCCAGCGGTCGAACCAGAACACCTGCATCAACCAGCGTCCGCTGGTGAAGGTGGGCGATACCGTGATGAAGGGCGAGGTCGTCGCCGACGGCCCGTCGACCGACATGGGCGAGCTGGCGCTGGGCAAGAACGTGGTCGTCGCGTTCATGCCGTGGAACGGCTACAACTACGAGGACTCGATCCTGATTTCGGAGCGGATCGTGCGTGATGACGTCTTCACCTCGATCCACATCGAGGAGTTCGAGGTTGCCGCCCGCGATACCAAGCTGGGACCCGAGGAGATCACCCGCGACATCCCGAACGTCGGCGAGGAGGCGCTGCGCAACCTCGACGAGGCGGGCATCGTCTACATCGGCGCCGAAGTCGGGCCGGCGGACATCCTGGTGGGGAAGATCACGCCCAAGGGCGAGAGCCCGATGACGCCGGAAGAGAAGCTGCTCCGCGCGATCTTCGGCGAGAAGGCGTCTGACGTGCGCGACACCTCGCTGCGGCTGCCGCCGGGCGACTACGGCACGGTCGTCGAGGTGCGGGTCTTCAACCGCCACGGCGTCGAGAAGGACGAGCGCGCGCTGCAAATCGAGCGTGAGGAAGTCGAACGTCTGGCCCGTGACCGGGACGACGAGCTGGCGATCCTCGACCGCAACATCTACTCGCGGCTAAAGACGATGATCCTCGGAAAGGTCGCGGTGAAGGGGCCCAAGGGGGTCAGGCCGAGGTCCGAGATCAACGAGGATCTGCTGGGGACGCTGTCCCGTGGTCAGTGGTGGCAGCTCGCCATCGACGACGAGGAGGGTGCCAAGGCGGTCGAGGCGCTGCACGACCAGTACGAGGCGCAGAAGCGCGCGCTCGAGGCCAGGTTCGAGGACAAGGTCGAGAAGGTTCGGCGTGGCGACGACCTGCCGCCGGGCGTGATGAAGATGGTCAAGGTCTTCGTCGCGGTGAAGCGCAAGCTGCAGCCGGGCGACAAGATGGCCGGACGTCACGGCAACAAGGGTGTGGTCTCCAAGGTCGTGCCGATGGAGGACATGCCGTTCCTCGGGGACGGCACCCCCGTCGACCTCGTGTTGAATCCGCTCGGCGTGCCGTCGCGGATGAACGTGGGCCAGATCCTCGAGACCCATATGGGCTGGGCAGCTCGCGGCCTCGGCATCCATATCGACGAGGCGCTTGGGGAGTACCGGCGTTCGGGCGACCTGACCCCGGTCAAGGACGCGATGAAGATCGCCTACGGCGACGACGTCTGGGACGAGGGCCTGTCCTCGATGGAGGACGAGGCTCTGGTCGAGGCGGCATCGAACGTAACCCGCGGTGTTCCGATCGCCACGCCGGTGTTCGACGGCGCCAAGGAGCACGACGTCAACGACGCGCTGAAGCGGGCGGGCTTCAACGAGAGCGGCCAGTCCGATCTCTTCGACGGCCGGACCGGCGAGAAGTTCGCGCGGCCGGTGACGGTCGGGATCAAGTACCTGCTGAAGCTGCATCACCTGGTGGACGACAAGATCCACGCGCGCTCGACCGGGCCGTACAGCCTCGTCACGCAGCAGCCGTTGGGCGGCAAGGCCCAGTTCGGCGGTCAGCGCTTCGGCGAGATGGAGGTCTGGGCGCTGGAAGCCTACGGGGCGGCCTACACCCTGCAGGAGATGCTCACCGTCAAGTCGGACGACGTGGCGGGGCGCACCAAGGTCTATGAGTTCATCGTCAAGGGCGAGGACAACTTCGAGGCCGGGGTCCCGGAGAGCTTCAACGTGCTGGTGAAGGAAGTGCGAGGCCTCGGCCTCAACATGGAACTCCTGGATGCGGAGGAAGAGTGAGGCGCGCCTAGCGCCTCCTCCCCATTCCCTGAATTGAAGGACGCAAGATGAACCAGGAACTTACGACGAACCCGTTCAATCCGCTCGCCGCGCCGAAGACTTTCGACGAGATCAAGATCTCTCTGGCCAGCCCGGAGCGGATCCTCAGCTGGTCCTACGGCGAGATCAAGAAGCCCGAGACGATCAACTACCGCACGTTCAAGCCCGAGCGCGACGGCCTGTTCTGCGCGCGCATCTTTGGTCCGATCAAGGACTACGAGTGCCTCTGCGGCAAGTACAAGCGCATGAAGTACCGCGGCGTCGTCTGCGAGAAGTGCGGTGTCGAGGTGACGCTGCAGAAGGTCCGGCGCGAGCGCATGGGCCACATCGAGCTGGCCGCGCCGGTCGCGCACATCTGGTTCCTGAAGTCGCTGCCGAGCCGGATCGGCCTCATGCTCGACATGACGCTGCGCGATCTCGAGCGGATCCTCTACTTCGAGAACTACGTCGTCATCGAGCCGGGCTTGACGGACCTCCAGTACGGTCAGCTGATGACCGAGGAGGAGTTCATGGACGCGCAGGACCAGTACGGGTCCGACGCGTTCCAGGCCAATATCGGCGCCGAGGCGATCCGCGAGATGCTGAGCCAGATCGACCTCGAGTCCGAGGCGGCGCAGCTGCGCGAGGAGCTTAAGGAGGCGACCGGCGAGCTGAAGCCGAAGAAGATCATCAAACGGCTGAAGATCGTCGAGAACTTCATCGAGTTGGGCAATCGGCCCGAGTGGATGGTGCTGACGGTCGTTCCGGTGATCCCGCCGGAGCTGCGGCCGCTGGTGCCGCTGGACGGTGGCCGGTTCGCGACCTCGGACCTCAACGACCTCTACCGCCGGGTGATCAACCGGAACAACCGGCTGAAGCGGCTGATCGAGCTGCGCGCCCCCGACATCATCATCCGCAACGAAAAGCGGATGCTGCAGGAGTCGGTCGACGCGCTGTTCGACAACGGCCGGCGGGGCCGCGTCATCACCGGCGCCAACAAGCGGCCGCTGAAGTCGCTTTCCGACATGCTGAAGGGCAAGCAGGGCCGGTTCCGCCAGAACCTGCTCGGCAAGCGCGTCGACTTCTCGGGCCGGTCGGTCATCGTGACCGGGCCGGAGCTGAAGCTGCACCAGTGCGGGCTGCCGAAGAAGATGGCGCTCGAGCTGTTCAAGCCGTTCATCTACTCGCGGCTTGAGGCCAAGGGGCTGTCGTCGACGGTCAAGCAGGCCAAGAAGCTCGTCGAGAAGGAGCGGCCGGAAGTCTGGGACATCCTCGATGAGGTGATCCGCGAACATCCGGTCATGCTGAACCGCGCGCCGACGCTGCACCGTCTGGGCATTCAGGCGTTCGAGCCGGTGCTGATCGAGGGCAAGGCGATCCAGCTGCATCCGCTGGTCTGCTCGGCGTTCAACGCCGACTTTGACGGCGACCAGATGGCCGTGCACGTGCCGCTGAGCCTCGAGGCGCAGCTGGAAGCCCGCGTACTGATGATGTCGACGAACAATGTGCTGTCGCCGGCCAACGGCGCGCCGATCATCGTGCCGTCGCAGGACATGATCCTCGGACTCTACTACATCTCGATGCAGCGCGAGGGGATGAAGGGCGAGGGCATGACCTTTGCCGACGTCGACGAGGTGCAGCACGCGCTGGATGCGGGCGAGGTGCATCTGCACGCCAAGATCACCGCGCGCATCAAGCAGATCGACGACGAGGGCCAGGAGGTGATGAAGCGCTACGAGACGACGCCTGGCCGGGTTCGGCTTGGTGCTCTCCTGCCGCTCAACGCAAAGGCGCCGTTCGAATTGGTCAACCGCCTGCTTCGCAAGAAGGAGGTGCAGCAGGTCATCGACACCGTCTACCGCTACTGCGGGCAGAAGGAGTCGGTCATCTTCTGCGACCACATCATGGACACCGGCTTCAAGGAGGCCTTCAGGGCCGGGATCTCGTTCGGCAAGGACGACATGCTGATCCCCGACTCCAAGTGGACGATCGTGGACGCTGTCCGCGACCAGGTGAAGGAGTTCGAGCAGCAGTACATGGACGGCCTGATCACCCAGGGCGAAAAGTACAACAAGGTGGTCGACGCCTGGTCCAAGTGCTCGGACGAGGTCGCGACGGCGATGATGAGTGACATCTCCGCGGTGCGCTACGACGATGCCGGCGCGGAGAAGGAGCCGAACAGCGTCTATATGATGTCGCACTCGGGCGCTCGTGGTTCACCGGCGCAGATGAAGCAGCTGGGCGGCATGCGTGGCCTGATGGCCAAGCCGTCCGGCGAGATCATCGAGACGCCGATCATCTCGAACTTCAAGGAAGGCCTGACCGTGCTGGAGTACTTCAACTCCACCCACGGCGCACGGAAGGGTCTGGCCGACACGGCGCTGAAGACCGCGAACTCCGGCTATCTGACGCGGCGTCTGGTCGACGTGGCGCAGGACTGCATCGTCCGGATCAACGATTGCGGCACCGAGAACGCGATCACCGCCGAGGCCGCCATCAACGACGGCGAGATAGTCGCGTCGATCGGCGAGCGGGTGCTGGGCCGCGTCGCGGCCGAGGACGCGCTGCGGCCGGGGACCGACGAGGTCATCGTCGCCAAGGGCGAGCTCATCGATGAACGCAAGGCCGACATGATCGAAACGGCGGCGCTGCAGCACGTGCGCATCCGCTCTCCGCTGACGTGCGAGGCGGATGAAGGCGTCTGCGCCATGTGCTACGGACGCGACCTAGCGCGCGGTACGATGGTCAACGTCGGCGAGGCCGTCGGCATCATCGCCGCGCAGTCGATCGGCGAGCCGGGCACGCAGCTGACGATGCGGACCTTCCACATCGGCGGCATCGCGCAGGGCGCGCAGCAGTCGTTCCTGGAGGCGAGCCAGGCAGGCACGATCGAGTTCCGCAACGCCAACCTGCTTGAGAACGCCGCGGGCGAGAAGATCGTCATGGGCCGGAACATGCAGCTCGTCATCATGGATGGCGAGGTGGAGCGCGCGACGCACAAGCTTGGCTACGGCACCAAGGTGTTCCCGAGCGAAGGTGACAAGGTCGAGCGGGGCGACAAGCTCTTCGAATGGGATCCCTACACCCTGCCGATCATCGCCGAGAAGGCCGGTCAGGTGCGGTTCGTCGATCTCGTGGCGGGGATATCGGTCCGCGAAGATACGGACGATGCGACTGGCATGACGCAGAAGATCGTCTCGGACTGGCGGTCGGCGCCAAGGGCGAACGATCTCAAGCCGGAGGTCCTGATCCTCGACGAGAACGGCGAGCCCGTTCGCAACGAGCAGGGCAATCCGGTGACCTACCAGATGTCGGTTGACGCGATCCTGTCGGTCGAGGATGGGCAGGACGTCAAGGCGGGCGATGTCGTGGCGCGGATCCCGCGCGAGGGCGCCAAGACCAAGGACATCACCGGCGGTCTGCCGCGGGTGGCGGAACTGTTCGAGGCGCGCCGTCCCAAGGACCACGCGATCATCGCCGAGATCGATGGCTATGTGAAGTTCGGTCGCGATTACAAGAACAAGCGCCGGATCACGATCGAGCCTGCCGACGAGACGATGGAGCCGGTGGAGTACATGGTGCCGAAGGGGAAGCACATCCCGGTCGTCGAAGGCGACTTCGTCCAGAAGGGCGACTACATCATGGACGGCAACCCCGCGCCGCACGACATCCTGCGCATCATGGGTGTCGAGGCGCTGGCCGACTACTTGATCGACGAGGTGCAGGACGTCTATCGCCTCCAAGGCGTGAAGATCAACGACAAGCACATCGAGGTCATTGTCCGTCAGATGCTGCAGAAGTGGGAGATCCTCGACAGCGGGGAGACCACGCTCTTGAAGGGCGAGCACGTCGACAAGGCCGAGTTCGAAGCGATGAACGAGAAGGCACTTGCCGACGGCCGCAGGCCCGCCGAGGGCGAGCCGATCCTCCTCGGCATCACCAAGGCTAGCCTGCAGACGCGGTCCTTCATCTCTGCGGCGTCGTTCCAGGAGACAACGCGCGTGCTCACGGAGGCCTCGGTCCAGGGCAAGCGCGACAAGCTTGTGGGCCTGAAGGAGAACGTCATCGTCGGCCGGCTCATTCCGGCAGGCACCGGTGGCGCGACGCAGAAGGTGCGCCGCGTCGCGGCGGAGCGCGACCTCAAGATCCTGCAGGAAGCGCAGGCCGAAGCCGAGAAGGCAGCGGCGCTCGCGGCTCCGGTCGACGACTTCGCGTCGGAGGAAGGCGAGGGCGGTCTGGTGGAGACGCCGGAAAACAACTGATCGCTCCGTTGTTTTGCAAGCGTAAGGGGCTCCGGGTGACCGGAGCTCCTTTTTTTGCGGATGACAGTTTCGTGTCTCTCCGGGCGCGGCGCGGGTAAATCTCCCTGCAAAGTCGGGCGGGCAGCTGACGACAGACAGTCGCTCAATACTGTGGTGCTGGAATAGGGCCACAACCGCGTGCGCTTATCCGTGGGAATTGCGCTCCGTTCCGGTCGCCCGCGTCACACGGCGGCGGGGCCGGAAGGTGCCTGATGACACAGGATGGAGCGCTAAGGTGCTGTTGACACATCTCTCGACTCGGTCTATCTCCCCCGAACTCAGGCGTAAGGGCCTTCTGGGCGCGCGTCTGGCAGCACGATTGAAGTGGTCAAGATCCGGGTTCAAGCACCCCGATCCTCTGGATACCCACCGTGTCGTCCCCGAGCGAAAGGGGGCCATGCGGTAATTGCGTTTTGCCGTGCGGCAGGGCGCTTGAACGGCAGTTGAGACGAGACGGGATAGAGACCGGAATGCCAACGATTCAACAGCTGATCCGCAAGCCGCGGCAGCCCAAAGTGAAGCGCTCCAAGTCGCTGCACCTCGAAGGGTGCCCGCAGAAGCGGGGTGTCTGCACGCGCGTCTACACGACGACGCCGAAGAAGCCGAACTCGGCCATGCGGAAGGTCGCAAAAGTGCGCCTGACCAACGGCTACGAGGTCATCAGCTACATCCCCGGCGAGAGCCACAACCTGCAGGAGCACTCCGTGGTCCTGATCCGCGGTGGCCGGGTGAAGGACCTTCCGGGCGTCCGCTATCACATCCTGCGCGGCGTTCTCGACACTCAGGGTGTCAAGAACCGCAAGCAGCGCCGTTCGAAGTACGGCGCCAAGCGTCCGAAGTAAGAGGATAGACAGATGTCCCGCCGTCACGCCGCAGAGAAGCGCGAAGTCCTGCCCGACGCCAAGTATGGCGACCGGGTGCTGACGAAGTTCATGAACAACCTGATGTACGACGGCAAGAAATCCGTCGCCGAGTCCATCGTCTACGGGGCGATGGAGCGGGTCGAGGGGCGCCTAAAGCGTTCGCCGATCGAAGTGTTCATTGAAGCACTCGACAACATAAAGCCGTCGGTCGAGGTTCGCTCGCGCCGGGTCGGTGGTGCGACCTACCAGGTTCCCGTCGAGGTTCGCCCCGAGCGCCGCGAGGCGTTGGCGATCCGCTGGCTGATCGACAGTTCGCGCAAGCGTAACGAGAACACGATGGAAGAGCGCCTCGCGGCCGAACTGGTCGACGCGGTCAACGGCCGCGGCACTGCCGTCAAGAAGCGCGAAGATACACACAAGATGGCCGACGCCAACAAGGCGTTCAGCCACTACCGCTGGTAAGAACTCTAGCCTGAGGACCGAACCCAATGGCCCGCGAATACTCCCTCGATCGGTACCGCAACTTCGGGATCATGGCGCATATTGACGCCGGCAAGACGACGACGACCGAGCGGATTCTGTACTACACCGGCAAGTCCCACAAGATCGGCGAAGTCCATGACGGCGCCGCGACGATGGACTGGATGGAGCAGGAGCAGGAGCGCGGGATCACCATCACCTCGGCTGCGACGACCACGTTTTGGTTTCGGACCGAGGACGGGGAGAATCCGACCGGCATCTACGGCGACACGCCGAAGGAAGCCTCTTTCCGCTTCAACATTATCGACACTCCAGGACACGTCGACTTCACGATCGAGGTCGAGCGCTCTCTTGCCGTTCTCGACGGGGCCGTTTGCGTGCTGGACGCCAACGCGGGCGTGGAGCCGCAGACAGAGACCGTCTGGCGCCAAGCCGACCGCTACAAGGTGCCGCGCATCGTGTTCGTCAACAAGATGGACAAGATCGGCGCCGACTTCTTCAACTGCGTGAAGATGATCAAGGACCGGACCGGCGCGCAGCCGATGCCGATCCAGATGCCGATCGGGGCCGAGGACAACCTCGAGGGTATCGTCGATCTTGTCACGATGAAGGAATGGGTCTGGCGCGGTGAAGACCTGGGCGCGAGCTGGGTCGTGGAGGACGTGCGCGACAGCCTTCGCGAGCAGGCGGAGTCGATGCGCAACGAGATGATCGAACTCGCCGTCGAGCAGGACGACGATGCGATGGAAAAGTACCTCGATGGAGAGGAGCCTGACCTTCCGACTCTGCGCAGCCTGATCCGCAAGGGCACGCTGTCGATGTCGTTCGTTCCGGTCCTCGCGGGCTCGGCCTTCAAGAACAAGGGCGTCCAGCCGATGCTAAACGCGGTCATCGACTACCTGCCCGGACCACTCGACGTGCCCGCCTACATGGGATTCTCGCCCGACGACGAGACCGAAGAGCGCAACATTGCCCGTCACGCCGATGACAGCGAACCGTTCGCCGGCCTCGCCTTTAAGATCATGAACGACCCCTTCGTCGGCTCGCTGACCTTCACCCGTGTCTACTCGGGCATGATGAAGAAGGGCGACTCGATGCTGAACTCGACCAAGGGCAAGCGCGAGCGGGTCGGGCGCATGATGATGATGCACGCCATAAGCCGCACCGAGATCGACGAGGCGTTCGCCGGCGACATCATCGCGCTGGCCGGGCTCAAGGAAACGACGACCGGTGACACTCTATGCGATCCGCAGAAGCCGGTCGTGCTCGAGACGATGACGTTCCCGGACCCGGTCATCGAGATCGCGGTCGAACCCAAGACCAAGGCCGACCAGGAGAAGATGTCGGCGGGCCTGCAGCGCCTTGCCGCCGAGGACCCCTCGTTCCGCGTCGAGACCGACATCGAATCTGGCCAGACGATCATGAAGGGGATGGGTGAGCTGCACCTCGACATCCTCGTCGATCGGCTCAAGCGCGAGTTCAAGGTTGAAGCGAATATCGGCGCGCCGCAGGTCGCCTATCGCGAGACGGTCTCGAAAGAGGCCGAGATCGACTACACCCACAAGAAGCAGTCGGGTGGTTCGGGACAGTTTGCGCGCGTGAAGATGATCGTCACCCCGACCGAGCCGGGTGAGGGCTTCTCGTTCGAGAGCCGCATCGTCGGCGGCTCGGTGCCGAAGGAGTACATTCCCGGCGTCGAGAAGGGCATCAAGTCGGTGATGGATTCCGGCCCATTGGCGGGCTTTCCGGTGATCGACTTCAAGGTGGCCCTCGTTGACGGCGCCTTCCACGACGTGGACTCGTCGGTGCTGGCGTTCGAGATCGCGGCGCGGGCGGCGATGCGCGAAGGTCTGCGCAAGGCCGGCGCCAAGCTGCTGGAGCCGATCATGAAGGTCGAGGTGGTCACCCCGGACGAATACACCGGCAACATCATCGGCGACCTGACCAGCCGGCGTGGCCAGGTGCAGGGGCAGGACAGCCGCGGCAATGCGGTCGTCATCAACAGCTTCGTGCCGCTCGCCAACATGTTCGGCTACATCAACACCCTGCGCTCCATGAGCTCCGGGCGCGCGCAGTTCACGATGCTGTTCGACCATTACGAGCCGGTCCCGCAGAACATCAGCGAAGAGATTCAAGCCAAGTACGCTTAGCAGCGACTGGCTGACGAGGAAGGAGAGACGAGATGGGCAAGGCGAAATTCGAGCGTACGAAGCCGCACGTGAACGTGGGGACGATCGGTCACGTCGACCACGGCAAGACGACGCTGACGGCGGCGATCACGAAGTACTTCGGGGACTTCAAGGCCTATGACGCGATCGACGCGGCGCCGGAGGAGAAGGCGCGCGGCATCACCATCTCGACGGCGCACGTGGAGTACGAGTCGGACGCCCGGCACTACGCCCACGTCGACTGCCCGGGCCACGCCGACTACGTCAAGAACATGATCACCGGGGCGGCGCAGATGGACGGCGCGATCCTGGTGGTGAACGCCGCCGACGGCCCGATGCCGCAGACGCGCGAGCACATCCTGCTCGGCCGCCAGGTCGGCATCCCGACGATGGTCGTCTACATGAACAAGGTCGACCAGGTGGACGACGAGGAGCTGCTGGAGCTCGTCGAGATGGAGATCCGCGAGCTTCTCAGCTCCTACGAGTATCCCGGCGACGACATCCCGATCGTCAAGGGCTCGGCGCTGGCGGCGCTCGAGGGGCGCGACCCCGAGATCGGCGAGAACTCGATCCGCGAGCTGATCAAGGCGGTCGACGACTTCATCCCGACGCCGGAGCGTCCGATCGACCAGCCGTTCCTGATGCCGATCGAGGACGTGTTCTCGATCTCCGGCCGCGGCACCGTGGTGACCGGCCGGGTCGAGCGCGGCGTGGTCAACGTCGGTGACGAGCTGGAGATCGTGGGCATCCGGCCGACGAAGAAGACGACCTGCACGGGTGTCGAGATGTTCCGCAAGCTGCTCGACCGCGGCGAGGCGGGCGACAACATCGGCGCGCTGCTGCGCGGCATCGACCGCGAGGGCGTCGAGCGGGGCCAGGTGCTCTGCAAGCCGGGCTCGGTCAAGCCGCACACCAAGTTCGAGGCCGAGGCCTACATCCTGACCAAGGAGGAGGGCGGTCGGCACACGCCGTTCTTCGCCAACTACCGCCCGCAGTTCTACTTCCGCACGACGGACGTCACCGGAACGGTGACTCTGGCCGAGGGGACGGAGATGGTGATGCCGGGCGACAACGTGTCGTTCACGGTGGAGCTGATCGCGCCGATCGCGATGGAGGAGAAGCTGCGCTTCGCCATCCGCGAGGGCGGCCGCACCGTCGGCGCCGGCGTCGTGTCGAAGATCATCGAGTAAAGCCAACAAACGGGTTCGACGTGGGGCGCCGCTCGGCGCTCCACCTCTCAACCCCAGCCCCGAAAGGCGAAACCGAACATGGCACTCCAGAGCCAGAACATCCGGATCCGGCTGAAGGCCTTCGACTACCGCGTGCTCGACGCCAGCACGCAGGAGATCGTGAACACGGCCAAGCGGACCGGCGCGCAGGTGCGCGGCCCGATCCCGTTGCCTAACAAGATCGAGAAGTTCACTGTCCTGCGCGGCCCGCACGTGGACAAGAAGAGCCGGGATCAGTTCGAGATTCGGACGCACAAGCGCCTTCTCGACATTGTGGACCCGACGCCGCAGACGGTCGACGCATTGATGAAGCTCGACCTCGCCGCTGGCGTCGACGTCGAGATCAAGGTCTAAGAGGGGGCAGGAGAGATGCTGCGTTCCGGAGTGATCGCAAAGAAGGTCGGGATGACCCGGCTCTTCTTGGAGGATGGGCGGCAGGTGCCGGTCACGGTGCTGCAGCTCGACGGGTTGCAGGTAGTAGCTCAGCGGACAGCCGAGCGCGACGGCTACTCGGCTGTGCAACTGGGTGCTGGCGTCGCCAAGCCAAAGCGCGTGTCGAAGGCGATGCGCGGCCATTTTGCCGTTTCGAACGTCGCGCCAAAGCGCAAGATGGCCGAGTTCCGCGTTGCGCCAGAGAACCTGATCGATGTCGGCGAAGAGATTACCGCCGACCATTACTTCGAGGGACAGTTCGTCGACGTCTCGGGGACTTCGATCGGCAAGGGCTTCGCGGGCGCGATGAAGCGGCATAACTTCGCTGGCCTGCGGGCATCGCACGGCGTATCGATCAGCCACCGCTCGCACGGCTCGACCGGCCAGTGTCAGGACCCGGGCAAGGTCTTCAAGGGCAAAAAGATGGCCGGACACATGGGTGCGGCCCGCGTGACGACGCAGAACCTCCAGGTCGTCAGGACCGACGCGGACCGTGGTCTGATCATGGTCAAGGGAGCGGTTCCGGGCTCAAAGGGCGGCTGGGTAACGATCAAGGACGCGGTCAAGAAACCAACGCCTGAGAACCTCATTTATCCCGCGGCGCTCAGGTCAGCTGCTGACGAGGCGAAGCGCCTTGCGGAGGAAGCTGCGGCGCAGGCCGCCGCAGAGGAAGAAGCCGCGCGTCAAGAAGCAGAGGCGCAGGCTGCGGCGGAGCAGGAAGCTGCCTTGAAGGAGGCCGAAGAGGACCTTCAAGCTCAGAAAGATGCGGAGACGCCCGATAACCCGCAACAGGAAGGCGACGACGATGAGAAGTGACGTCATCAAGCTCGACGCATCGAAGGCGGGCGACATTGAGCTGTCGGACGATGTTTTCGGAATCGAACCGCGTGCCGATATCCTGCACCGTGTCGTGCGCTGGCAGCGTGCGAAGGCGCAGCAGGGCACTCACAAGGTCAAGACCCGGTCCGAGACGAGCTACTCCACCAAGAAGATCTACCGCCAGAAAGGTACGGGTGGCGCGCGCCACGGCGATCGGAATGCTCCGATCTTTCGCAAGGGCGGGATCTACAAGGGTCCGACCCCGCGCAGCCACGCGCACGATCTTCCCAAGAAGTTCCGCAAGCTCGGTCTAAAGCACGCACTGAGCTCAAAGGCGCAGTCGGGCAATCTCGTCGTGCTGGAGAGCTGCGCGATGGACGATGCGAAGACGAAGGTCCTTGCCAAGGCAGCCAAGGACCTTGGCTGGAAGCGTGTCCTCGTCATCGACGGCGCGGAGGTCGATCAAAACTTCGCCCGCGCCGCGGCCAACCTTGCCGACGTGGACGTGCTGCCGTCGATCGGCGCCAACGTCTACGACATCCTGAGGCGAGACACTCTGGTCATCACCAAGGCCGGTGTCGAAGCGCTGGAGGCTCGACTGAAATGAGCGCGAAGCCAGAGCACTACGACGTCATCAAGCGCCCGGTCATCACCGAGAAGGCGACCTTGGCCAGCGAAGCGAACGCCGTTGTTTTTGAAGTGTCCAAGGACGCCGCCAAGCCCCAGATAAAACAAGCTATCGAGGCTCTGTTCGGCGTAAAGGTAAAGGCCGTGAACACTGCGATCACCAAGGGCAAGCAGAAGCGCTTCCGCGGCATTCGTGGTCGGCGCAGCGACGTCAAGAAGGCGTATGTGACGCTGGAAGACGGTAGCACGATCGATGTGACGACCGGCCTCTGAAGGCCGCCGAAGACTAACCGGACCTCTCGCGGGTCCAAGGCAGACGGAAGACAGAAAGCATGGCACTTAAGTCGTACAAACCGACGACGCCTGGCCAGCGCGGGCTGGTTCTGATCGACCGTTCGGAGCTTTGGAAAGGTCGCCCGGTCAAGTCCCTCACCGAGGGGTTGGCCAAGAAGGCGGGCCGGAACAATACCGGACGGATCACGATGCGCCGCCGCGGCGGTGGGGCAAAGCGTCTTTACCGCATCGTGGACTTCAAGCGCAGCAAGTGGGACGTTTCGGCGGTGGTCGTGCGGGTCGAATACGACCCGAACCGCTCCGCGTTCATAGCGCTGATTCAGTACGAGGATGGCGAGCAGAGCTACATCCTCGCTCCTCAGCGTCTCGGGGTTGGCGACAAGGTCGTGGCAGGCGAGCGGGTCGACGTGAAGCCGGGTAACGCAATGCAATTCCAGGGCATGCCGATCGGTACGATTGTCCACAATGTCGAGATGAAACCCGGCAAGGGTGGCCAGATCGCGCGCGCAGCCGGCACGTATGCGCAGTTCGTCGGCCGCGATGGCGGATATGCGCAAATCAGGCTGAGTTCTGGCGAGTTGCGCATGGTCCGGCAGGAGTGCATGGCGACGATCGGCGCCGTGTCGAACCCTGACAACTCGAACCAGAATCTCGGCAAGGCGGGACGCAACCGACACCTCGGCAAGCGGCCGAGCGTCCGCGGCGTCGTGATGAACCCGATCGATCACCCGCATGGCGGTGGTGAGGGACGGACCTCTGGTGGGCGTCACCCGGTGACGCCGTGGGGCAAGCCGACCAAGGGTGCGCGTACCCGAGATAGGAACAAGGCGTCGTCGAAGCTGATCCTTCGCTCGCGTCACGCACGGAAGAAGAGGCGCTAACCGATGACACGTTCAGTCTGGAAAGGCCCGTTCGTCGACAGCTACGTGCTGAAGAAGGCGGAGAAGTCCCGCGAGTCCGGTCGCAACGAGGTCATCAAGATCTGGTCGCGCCGCTCGACCATCCTGCCGCAGTTCGTCGGCCTTACGTTCGGCGTCTACAACGGCCACAAGCACATCCCGGTGAACGTCACCGAGGACATGATCGGCCAGAAGTTCGGCGAGTACTCCCCGACGCGGACCTACTACGGCCACGCCGCCGACAAGAAAGCGAAGCGGAGGTAAGGCGATGGGCAAGCAGAAAAACCCCAGCCGCACGGCCGAGAATGAGGCGATGGCGAAGACGCGGATGCTGCGTACCAGCCCGCAGAAGCTGAACCTCGTCGCTGCGTTGATCCGCGGCAAGAAAGTCGACAAGGCGCTGAGCGATCTGGCCTTTTCGAAGCGTCGGATTTCCGAGGACGTCAAGAAGTGCCTCCAGTCGGCCATTGCGAATGCCGAGAACAACCACAACCTTGATGTCGACGAACTCGTCGTTGCCGAAGCCTATGTCGGCAAGAACCTCGTCATGAAGCGTGGACGTCCCCGGGCGCGTGGGCGCTTCGGTCGGATCGTAAAGCCGTTTTCAGAACTCACCATCAAGGTCCGCCAGATCGAGGAGCAAGCGTAATGGGTCAGAAGGTAAACCCGATCGGCATGCGCCTCCAGGTCAATCGGACCTGGGACAGTCGTTGGTTCGCCAATACCAAGGAGTATGGCGACCTTCTGCTCGAGGACGTCAAGATCCGCGAGTTCATCAAGAAGGAATGTAAGCAGGCCGGCATCAGCCGTATCATCATAGAGCGTCCACACCGCAAGTGTCGGGTGACGATCCATACGGCCCGCCCAGGCGTGATTATCGGTAAAAAGGGCGCCGATATCGAGGTGCTTCGCAAGAAGCTCTCGCAGATGACGGCCAGCGAGCTGCACTTGAACATCGTTGAAGTCCGCAAGCCGGAGCTCGATGCGCAACTCGTGGCCGAATCCATTGCCCAGCAACTTGAGCGCAGGGTCTCCTTCCGTCGCGCGATGAAACGATCTGTTCAGAACGCGATGCGCATGGGCGCGCTGGGCATTCGCGTGAACGTGGCGGGCCGTCTCGGCGGCGCCGAAATCGCCCGGACCGAATGGTACCGTGAAGGGCGCGTGCCGCTCCACACGCTGCGTGCCGATATCGACTACGCCCTTGCGGAGGCGCAGACGCCCTACGGGATCATCGGGATCAAGGTCTGGATCTTCCGGGGCGAGATCCTCGAGCACGATCCTTCGGCGCGCGACCGTCGCCAACAGGAGCTTCAGGAAGGTCCCGCCTCGCGCGGCGGCCGGAGGTAACGACAAATGCTGCAACCTAAACGGACGAAGTTCCGCAAACAGCACAAGGGCCGCATCCACGGCGAAGCCAAGGGCGGCACCGAGCTCGCCTTCGGCACCTTCGGCCTGAAAGCAGCGCAGCCGGAGCGCATTACAGCGCGCCAGATCGAGGCGGCGCGTCGCGCGATGACGCGCCACATGAAACGCCAAGGTCGCGTCTGGATCCGCATATTTCCGGACACGCCGGTGACGTCGAAGCCGACAGAGGTCCGGATGGGCAAGGGCAAGGGCTCCGTCGATTTCTGGGCCGCCAAGGTCAAGCCTGGCCGTATCATGTTCGAGATTGACGGCGTTGGCGAATTTGTGGCAAGGGAGGCGCTCCGCCTCGCAGCGATGAAGCTTCCGGTTAAGACGCGAACGGTCGTGCGCGAGGACTGGTAAGGAATTTGTGCCGCGCCCGTGGTTTGCCCGGGCGCGGTGTCCGTTGGAAAAGCGCCAGGCGTGCCTGGTGACTTCTGAAGGAGAGACACGGAGATGGACGCCAAAGAACTGAGAGACCAGACGCCGGACCAGCTCCGCGATCGTTTGACCGGCCTCAAGAAGGAATCCTTCAACTTACAATTCCAGCAGGCGACAAATCAGCTCGAGAACACTGCACGTATGCGCAAGGTCCGCCGCGAGACCGCGCGCGTCATGACCATTCTAAATGAAAAGGCCGCTACGGCCGCGAAAGAGGCCTAAGCAATATGCCCAAGCGTATTCTGCAAGGTATCGTGACGAGCGACAAGAATGACCAGACGGTGACCGTCGTGGTTGAGCGTCGTTACAAGCACTCGCTGCTGCACAAGACGGTGCGATCGACCAAAAAGTACCGCGCCCACGACCCCAAGAATGAGTCGAAGCTCGGCGACATCGTCCGCATTCAGGAATGCGCGCCGGTCTCGAAATCGAAACGCTGGGAGGTCGTGGCGCAGGCCTGACTTTCCGGTGCAAACGAAACCCTGAGGGCATGCCCTCAAAGGTCGGGAGACACCTAAATGATCCAGATGCAGACGAATTTGGATGTCGCTGACAATTCCGGTGCACGCCGGGTTCAGTGCATCAAGGTCCTCGGCGGGTCCAAGCGCAAGTATGCTTCTGTTGGCGACATCATCGTTGTCAGCGTCAAGGAGGCGATTCCGCGGGGCCGCGTGAAGAAGGGCGACGTCCGTAAGGCCGTGGTTGTGCGCACCGCAAAGGAAGTGAGGCGTGAGGACGGCACCGCGATCCGCTTCGACCGGAACGCCGCTGTCATCCTAAACAACCAGAACGAGCCCGTCGGAACCCGCATCTTCGGTCCGGTAGTGCGCGAACTCCGCGCGAAGAACTTCATGAAGATCATCTCGCTGGCTCCGGAGGTGCTCTGATGGCTGCAAAGCTCCGCAAGGGTGATAAGGTCCGCGTGCTCGCGGGCAAGGACAAGGGCCGCGAGGGTGAGATTGTCCGCGTGATGCCGAAGGATGGCAAGGCAGTGGTCGATGGCGTGAACGTGGCCATTCGGCATCGTCGTCAGCGCCAGAATGAGCAGGGAGGCCGCGTCCCAGTCGCGTTGCCGATCGACCTCTCGAATCTCGCGCTGATCGATGGGGCAGGGAAGGCCACTCGTGTCGGCTTCCGGATCGAAGACGGAAAGAAGGTTCGCTTCGCCAAGACCACGGGGGACGCAATCTGATGCTCGATACCACGAATTACACGCCCCGCCTCCGGTCCTTCTACCGCGACACCGTCCGCGCCGCGCTCAAGGAAGAGTTCGGATACAAGAACGACATGCAGATCCCGCGCCTGGACAAGATCGTCCTGAACATCGGTTGCGGAGCCGAGGCCGTTCGCGACGCCAAGAAGGCGCGTTCGGCGCAGGAAGACCTGACGCGGATCGCCGGACAGAAGGCCGTGATCACCAAGGCGAAGAAGTCGATTGCCGGTTTCCGAGTTCGCGAGGAGATGCCGCTCGGCGCCAAGGTCACACTCCGTGGCGACCGGATGTACGAGTTTTTCGACCGACTCATAACGATCGCCATGCCGCGCGTCCGCGACTTCCGTGGAGTGCCGGGCAAGTCGTTCGACGGGCGCGGCAACTATGCGACGGGCCTGAAGGAGCACATCGTCTTCCCTGAGATTGAGTACGACAAGGTCGACGAGATCTGGGGCATGGACATCGTCATCTGCACGACCGCGAAGACAGACGCGGAAGCCAAGGCGCTGTTGAAGCAGTTCAACATGCCGTTCAACAGCTGAGCCTGGGAGACATCGACATGGCCAAGAAAGCAATGATCGAGCGCGAGAAGAAGCGGCAGAAGCTGGTCGATCAGTATGCCAAGAAGCGCGCTGAACTGAAGGCGACCGCTGCCGACGAACTCGAAGCCGATGGAGGAGCGGTTCAAGGCGCGCCTCAAGCTTGCCAAGCTGCCGCGGAACTCGTCGCCGACGCGTCTGCACAATCGCTGCCAGCTGACAGGTCGGCCGCATGCCTATTACCGCAAGCTCAAGATGAGCCGGATCGCGCTGCGCGATCTGGGCAGCCAGGGCCAGGTCCCCGGCCTCGTGAAGTCGAGCTGGTGAGGAGGGTCAGATGATGAACGATCCTATCGGCGATATGCTGACCCGCATCCGGAATGCTCAACTGAGGCATAGGTCAACGGTGCTGACACCCGCTTCTAAGCTGCGCGCTTGGGTGCTCGATGTCCTGAAGGACGAGGGCTATATTCGCGGCTACGAGAGTACAACGGACGCCAAAGGGCATCCGGCGCTCGAGATTAGCTTGAAATATTATGAGGGCGCACCCGTCATTCGTGAGATGAAGCGCGTATCCAAGCCTGGGCGTCGAGTCTACATGGCGGCCAAGGACTTGCCGGCTCCTCGGCAGGGGCTTGGTGTGTCCATTGTGTCCACGCCTCGAGGCGTCATGTCGGACTCGAACGCCCGCAACGCGAACGTCGGCGGAGAAGTTCTCTGCACGGTATTCTGAGGAGGCAACATGTCACGTATCGGAAAGAGACCGGTTCCGCTTCCTTCGGGTGTCGAAGCCAAGCTCGCGGGCCAGACCATCGAGGTGAAGGGACCGAAGGGCACCCGTCAATTTACCGCGACGGATGACGTCACGCTGGCTGTCGAGGAAGGTGCCGTGACTGTAACGCCGCGCGGAAAGTCCAAGCGGGCACGGCAGCAGTGGGGCATGAGCCGCACGATGGTCGCCAATCTGGTGCACGGCGTCACCCAGGGCTTCAAGCGAGAGCTGGAAATCCAGGGCGTTGGTTATCGTGCGCAGATGCAGGGCAACGTCCTGAAGCTCAACCTCGGCTTGAGCCACGACGTGGACTTCGCGGTGCCCGAAGGCGTCACCGTGACTGCGCCGAAGCAGACCCAGATCGTCGTCGAAGGCATTGACGAACAGCAGGTTGGGCAGGTCGCCTCCAACATCCGCGACTGGCGTCGCCCAGAGCCGTACAAGGGCAAGGGTATTCGATACGCCGGTGAGTACATCTTCCGCAAGGAAGGCAAGAAGAAGTAAGGAACGACAGAAATGGCACTCACGAAGCGAGAGCTGTTCCAGAAGCGCCGACTGCGCACACGGAGCAAGCTGCGTGGCCTTAGCGCCGGGCGCCCGCGCCTGTCGGTCCACCGCAGCAACAAGAACATCCACGTCCAGCTTATCGACGATGCCCAAGGTCGGACGCTCGCCTCCGCCTCGTCGCTTGAGAAGGACTTGGGCATCGTCGGCAAGAACAACGCCGAGGCAGCAGCCAAGATCGGCACGGCCATCGCCGAACGCGCAAGGCAGGCCGGGATCGAGGAGTGCTACTTCGATCGTGGCGGCTTCATCTACCACGGCAAGATCCGTGCTTTGGCCGAGGCGGCGCGTGAGGCGGGCCTGAAGTTCTGAGTGCAGGTGGCGCCGCGGCGCCACCTCGATGATCCGGAAGCCCAAGGCTTACTGGGATCGGCAAGATCGGCGCTCGGCGCCATTCGACAGGAGGCCCAATGGCCAGAGAACCTAGAGGCGGGGGACGCCGCGACCGCGACGAGACCCCGGAATTCGCCGATCGCCTCGTCGCGATCAATCGCGTGTCGAAGACCGTGAAGGGCGGGAAGCGCTTCGGTTTCGCCGCGCTGGTCGTCGTCGGTGACCAGAAAGGCCGCGTCGGTTTTGGCAAGGGCAAGGCCAAGGAGGTTCCAGAGGCGATCCGCAAGGCTACGGAGCAGGCCAAGAGAGGAATGATGCGCGTTCCCCTGCGCGAAGGCCGCACCTTGCATCACGACGTCGAAGGCCGTTGGGGCGCAGGACGGGTCGTGATGCGTACTGCATCGACCGGCACCGGCATCATCGCCGGCGGTCCGATGCGCGCCGTGTTCGAGATGTTGGGCGTCCAGGACGTCGTGGCAAAGTCGCTCGGCTCGCAGAACCCCTACAACATGATCCGCGCCACCCTCGACGGCCTCAAGCAGGAGCAGTCTCCTCGCTCCGTGGCGCAGCGCCGGGGCAAGAAGGTGGCCGACATCCTTCCGAAGCGCGACGAGCAGCCCGAAGCCTCGACCCAAGTCGTGGAGGAGGCGTAGGCCATGGCTAAGACCATTATCGTAAAGCAGATTGGCTCGCCAATCCGTCGTCCGGCAAAGCAGCGTCAGACGCTGATTGGGTTGGGCCTGAACAAGATGCACAGGACGCGGGAGTTGGAGGACACTCCGTCGATCCGCGGAATGGTGAACTCGATCCCGCATCTCGTGGAGATCGTCGAGGAGCGGGACTGACCGCGTCTCGGCCTCGAGAGGCGCTCCCTCAATGACGTTTAACGCCGTGGTCGGCCGCTTCCCGTCGCTTGGGGGCCGCATCCGGCAAAAGGAGAAGCGACATGAGACTGAACGAACTCAGCGACAACCCTGGCGCAACAAAGCGCAAGAAGCGCGTGGGACGCGGTCCCGGCTCCGGTCTGGGCAAGACCGCCGGGCGCGGCATCAAGGGTCAGAAATCGCGCTCGGGCGTTGCGATCAACGGCTACGAGGGCGGTCAGATGCCGCTCTACCAGCGTCTGCCGAAGCGGGGCTTCAACAAGCCGAACCGCAAGGAATTCGCCGTCGTGAATTTGGGGCACATCCAGAAATTCATAGAGGCAGGGAAGCTGGGTGAAGAGATCACCGAAAACGAACTTGTCGACTCCGGACTCGTTCGGCGCAAGCGTGATGGCGTCCGGGTGCTCGGAGGCGGCGACCTGACTTCGAAGATTTCATTGACCGTTACCGGTGCGTCGCGCTCTGCCATCGATGCGATTGAGAAGGCCGGGGGTTCGATAACCGTCACGTCTCAGCAGGCGGCCGAGTAAGGTGGTTGCAGGCGGCGACCCCGCCGCCTAGATCGCTATTGTTTTCCTAGCGCCGCCGACCGGAAGACGGTCTGGCGGCGCTTTCATGAAAGGCACTTCTCATGGCATCCGCAGCCGAACAGATGGCCGCAAACCTCAGCTGGGGAGCGCTCGGCAAGGCCACGGAGCTACGTCAGCGCATTCTCTACGCCCTGGGGCTTCTGATCGTGTACCGCATCGGGACCTACATCCCGGTGCCGGGGATCGACGGCGGCGCACTGCGGCAGTTCATGGATCAGGCAGCCACGGGTATCGGCGGCATCCTGAATATGTTCACCGGGGGTGCAATCAGCCGGATGGGGGTCTTCGCGCTCGGGATCATGCCGTACATCTCAGCGTCGATCATCGTGCAGTTGATGACGGCGATGGTGCCGAAGCTTGAGCAACTCAAGAAGGAGGGCGAGCAGGGACGGAAGAAGATCAACCAATACACCCGCTACGGCACGGTCTTCCTTGCGACCTTCCAAGCCTATGGCCTTGCTGTCAGTCTGGAAGCCGGTGATCTGGTGACGGACCCGGGTTGGTTCTTCCGTATCGCCTGCGTGATCACGCTGGTCGGCGGCACGATGTTCCTGATGTGGGTCGGAGAGCAAATCACGGCTCGCGGCATCGGCAACGGCATCTCGCTGATCATCTTCGTTGGGATCATCGCCGAAGTGCCGGCGGCACTCGCACAGTTCTTCAGCCAAGGCCGGTCGGGCGCGCTGAGCCCTGCCGTGATCATCGGCGTCCTGCTGATGGTGGTCGCGGTGATCGCCTTCGTGGTCTTCATGGAACGAGCGCTCCGGAAGATCCACATCCAGTACCCTCGGCGGCAGGTCGGCATGAAGATGTACGACGGCGGATCAAGCCATCTTCCGGTGAAGGTCAACCCTGCCGGCGTCATTCCGGCAATTTTCGCGTCGTCGCTGCTGTTGCTGCCGACGACACTTGCGACGTTCTCCGGCCAGCAGACGGGACCGGTCATGTCTACGATCCTGGCCTACTTCGGGCCGGGACAGCCACTCTATTTGTTGTTCTTCGCAGCGATGATCGTGTTCTTCACCTACTTCTACACGTTCAACGTTTCCTTCAAGACGGAGGACGTGGCTGACAACCTGAAGAACCAGAATGGCTTCATTCCGGGGGTTCGGCCCGGCAAGCGCACGGAAGAATACCTCGACTACGTGGTGAACAGGGTGCTCGTGCTAGGCTCGGCATACCTCGCGGGCGTCTGTCTCCTTCCCGAAATCCTGCGCTCGCAACTGGCGATCCCGTTCTACTTCGGCGGGACCTCGGTCCTGATCGTGGTGTCCGTGACGATGGATACAATAAATCAGGTTCAGTCCCACCTGCTTGCGCACCAGTATGAAGGTCTGATTGAAAAGTCCCAGCTGCGCGGCAAGAAGCGCGGGAGCAAGCGAGGGACAGCCAGAAGATGAACATCATACTTCTCGGACCGCCGGGGGCGGGCAAGGGGACGCAGGCCCGTAAGTTGGTGGACGAGATGGGGATGGTTCAGCTCTCGACGGGCGACATGCTGCGAGAAGCGCGCACGAGCGGCACGGAGATGGGGAAGGTCGTTGCCGACGTCATGGATCGGGGCGATCTCGTGACGGACGAGATCGTCATTGGCCTGATCGAGGAGAAGCTCGAAGAGGGATCCGAAGGCGGCTTCATATTTGATGGGTTTCCGCGAACTCTTGCACAGGCCGACGCGCTTGCGGCGTTGCTTGAGCGCGTGGATGATCGGCTCGACGCGGCGGTTGCCATGCAGGTCGACGACGCCGCGCTCGTCGCCCGTATCTCGGGCCGCTTCACGTGCGGCAGTTGCGGAGAGGTCTATCACGACGTTACCCGCCCGCCCGAAAAGGAGGGCGTTTGCGACGTGTGTGGCGGGACCGAGTTCAAGCGCCGCGCCGACGACACTGAAGAAGCATTAAAGAACCGCCTGATGGAATACTACAAGAAGACGTCTCCGCTTGTGGGATACTATCACGCGAAGGCGCTCCTCGAGGTGGTCGACGGTCTGGGCGAGATCGACGAAGTGGCGGCGAGGATACGAGCCGTTCTGACGTGATGTCCGTACGCGCCCTTGACGAGGGTCGGGTCACTCTCTAGACACCGCCATCTCGCAAGAGAATTGCCCGATGGGCATCATCCGCTATCGCAAGTCCGAGGTGCTCCCGCGCCGCGGTCTTACGTTGTGAAAAAAGGTTCCGGCGCTACGGAACCGCAACGAAAGGAAGACGACACGTGGCACGTATCGCCGGCGTGAACATCCCCACCGCCAAGCGCGTCCCGATCGCGCTCACCTACATCACCGGAATCGGCCAGAGCGCTGCGCGCGAGATTTGCGACGCGGTCGGGATCGACCAGTCCCGGCGCGTGAATGAGCTCAGCGACGCTGAGGTCCTGCAGATCAGAGAGCACATCGACGCCAATTTGACGGTCGAAGGCGACCTGAGGCGCGATACCCAGATGAACATCAAGCGCCTGATGGACCTGGGCTGCTATCGGGGACTTCGCCATCGCCGCAACCTCCCCGTGCGCGGTCAGCGCACTCATACGAATGCCCGCACGCGCAAGGGCCCGGCGAAGCCGATTGCCGGCAAGAAGAAGTAAGGGGAGCGCAGAGTCATGGCACGAGATCGTCGCACGACGACCCGCAAGAAGGTATCCAAGAACATCGCCGCCGGCGTGGCGCATGTTAACTCATCCTTCAACAACACAAAGATCCTGATCTCTGATGTTCAGGGGAATGCCATTGCCTGGTCCTCGGCCGGCACGATGGGCTTCAAGGGCAGCCGCAAGTCCACTCCGTATGCCGCACAGATGGCCGCCGAAGATGCGGGCCGGAAGGCGCAGGAGCACGGTGTGCGTACCTTGGAAGTCGAGGTTCAGGGTCCGGGCTCGGGCCGTGAAAGTGCGCTGCGCGCGCTCGCTGCGGTCGGGTTCAACATCACGTCGATCCGCGACGTGACGCCGATCGCTCACAACGGCGTCCGGCCACCGAAACGCCGCCGCGTCTGACCGTCCATACCCCCACCGGGTCAATACGTACACCTCGGGAGCATGCCGCTTTTCCTGATCATGGGCGGTACGCAGGCATTGAGGAGAGCATCATGATCCACAAGAACTGGCAGGAACTCATCAAGCCGACGCAGCTTGTCGTAAAGCCGGGCAACGAGCCGGCCCGGCAGGCGACGGTCATCGCGGAACCGCTGGAGCGGGGCTTTGGACTGACGCTCGGCAACGCTCTTCGGCGCGTCTTGATGAGCTCGCTGCAGGGCGCTGCCGTCACCAGCGTCCATATCGACAATGTCCTGCACGAGTTCTCCTCGATCGCTGGCGTCCGCGAGGATGTCACCGACGTGGTGCTGAACCTCAAGGGCGTTGCGATCCGCATGGAGGTGGAGGGTCCGAAGCGGCTTTCGATCTCCGCCAAGGGTCCGGGCGTCATTACTGCTGGAAACATTACCGAAAGCGCCGGGATCGAAATCCTCAACCGCGATCACGTGATCTGCCATCTTGACGAGGGCGCGGACCTCTTCATGGAGCTGACCGTGAACACCGGCAAAGGCTACGTTGCGGCCGACCGCAATCGGCCCGAGGACGCGCCGATCGGACTGATCCCGATTGATGCCATCTACTCGCCTGTCAGGAAGGTCAGCTACGACGTGACGCCGACACGTGAGGGACAGGTTCTCGATTACGACAAGTTGAGCATCAGGCTCGAGACCGATGGCTCGGTGTCGCCGGACGACGCTGTCGCCTACGCAGCGCGGATCCTGCAAGACCAGCTCCAGATCTTCGTCAACTTCGACGAGCCGGAACGCGCCGGTGCCGAGGAGATGGACGACGGCTTGGAATTCAACCCGCTTCTTCTCAAGAAGGTCGACGAGTTGGAGCTTAGCGTCCGCTCGGCGAACTGCCTCAAGAACGACAACATCGTCTATATCGGCGACCTGATCCAGAAGACCGAGGCGGAGATGTTGCGGACCCCGAACTTCGGCCGCAAGTCCCTGAACGAGATCAAGGAAGTGCTCTCGGGGATGGGCCTACATCTCGGCATGGATGTCGAGGAGTGGCCGCCGGAGAACATAGAAGATTTGGCGAAGAAGTTCGAAGATCAGTTCTAAAAACCGCGGCGCCCCCCGAGAGGGCGCCGTATAGCGACCCGGGCAGTTCCGCCCCAAGGTGAGGGTGCCGCGCGCACGGCGCCCCTGACAAAGCAAAACGGAGATTGAACCATGCGTCACGGAAGCGGCTATCGCCGCCTCAATCGCACTGCCGAGCACCGCAAGGCGCTCTTCGCCAACATGGCGGGCTCCTTGATCGAACATGAGCAGATCAAGACGACCCTGCCGAAGGCCAAGGAACTCAAGCGGATTGCTGAGAAGCTGATCACGCTCGGCAAGCGTGGCGACCTGCATGCCCGCCGGCAGGCGGCGTCTCGCCTAAAGCAGGACGGACATGTCGTGAAGCTGTTCGACGTACTGGGACCTCGCTACGCTGAGCGCAATGGTGGCTGTGTCCGCGTGCTCAAGGCAGGTTTTCGCTACGGAGACATGGCCCCCATGGCTATCGTCGAACTCGTCGATCGCGATCCGGAGGCGAAGGGTGCCGCGGATAGGGAGCGTCTTGCCGCCGAAGAAGCTGAGGCATCGGAGCTCTGACCCCGCATTCCGCGGCGTTCTTAAGGTGACATTTCGGTCATGCCTCGGTTGCGCCGGCGGCCGAGGCTTTTTTCTTTCAGGTTCTCATGGAGGTTGCAGTGATCTCCGCTGCTTCGCGCATTTACCTCAATTCTTCTTAGACGTTGAGAAATCGGCACGGTAGCAGCAACAAGATCGGCATGTTCGAAAAATCCCACTTCGACCGTGAGCTGAGGAAGCTGGATCATTTTGCGACTGCCGGCTATGTCGTGGGTCTGCATATTCGCTTCACGTCTCCCCTCTTGATCTTTCAGACGTACGCGCAGGCGTGGACGGATCATTACACTAAGCATGGGTACGCACTCCGCGACCCCGCCATCGCCTGGGCCTTCAGCCAGACCGGGTGGACCCGCTGGTCCAATCCGGAGATCCACGACCCATTCGGCATCTTCGACGAGGCGCGTCGCTACGGCCTGAACTTCGGGCTCACGATCTCGGTCGGACCCATTCAATCCCGCACGGTGGCTAGTCTGGCCCGCGAGGATCGAGAGTTTACCGACGAAGAGGTCGCGCAGGTGCGAGTCATCATCGAGGCGCTGCACCTGATGAGCGAACCTCCGGAAAGTCTGACCGACGCACAGACCGCGGCGCTCAGGTGCATCGCGGCAGGCGACCGGCACGAGGCCGCCGCCGCCAAGTTGGGTATCTCGGTGAGTGCGCTGAAGGCTCGCCTGAACTCGGCCAGGCAACGTCTCATGGCGCGCACCACGGCCGAGGCAATCCAGCGCGCAAAGGACTACGGCCTTCTCTAGCGGAGACTAAAAAGCGAAGTCTGCTGGTCACGTAAGTTCCCCAACCTCAGGAGGCACTATGCTGACCACCACTCTTTCTTTCGCAAATATCCACAACCACGGTGAGCTTTTTGCGAACATGCTTCGCGCTAGACGCGAGCTATTCATCGCGCAGAACAAGTGGAACTTGCCGGAAGCGCTTGGGATGGAGTTCGATCAATACGACACTCCGGCGAGCCGCTGGGTCGTGGTTCACAACGACCTCGGCGAAGTGCTCGCAGGCAATCGACTGACGCCAACCACGGCGCGGTGCGGCATGTATTCCTACATGATCCGCGACGCGCAGCGCGGACTGCTGGACACGATCCCTGCCTCCCTACTTTACGATGAGGCGCCGATTTCGGAGGTCGTCTGGGAGAGTTCGCGGCTCTTCGTGTCGCAGAAGGTTCCGATGCACCTCAGAAGGCCAATTTGGGCGAGGCTGGTTTCAGAACTCTCGCGGGCCGCGCCGAGGCTCGGGGCATCGACCTGCCTTACGCTCGTCAATGCTAACTGGACGCTCTGGGGTCCGCGGGTCGGCATCACGATGTCGCCCATAGGGCCCATCGTAGACATCGACGGGGTGCAGAACCAGGTTGTTGTTATGGACTTCAGCTCGACCTTGCACTGAGGGAGGAAGGCGGTAGCGTCGCGCCAGCCCTCTGCGGTAGGACGCGATAATCTATCCGCTAGTCCGACTTGGGCTGATATTTCCCCCGATATTGACAAGATGTTGGGGGAACCTTCTTGGCGGTTGTGCTGAAAAGAGTTCGAGGCTTCGGCGGCGCAGATCGCCTTGACTGGAGCGCGCCGATCAGGCTGCACGCACCGGGGCCATCCGGTCAGGCGTTCCGATTTCATCCGGTCGGTGATTCCGATCTGATCCGGTCACCGATTCCGGGGCATCCGGTCACCCTGCCGGACCTCGGGTAGCGGCGCTGCTGGGCGATCCTGCGGCGGGTAGCCTCGCGCTCCTGATGGAGTGCGGGGAGCCCGATGAAGAGATTGCCGATGCGGAAGATCAGGGACGCGATGCGGCTGCGCGCCAGCGGGTTCTCGACGCGGAAGATCGCGGCGAGCCTCGGGGTGAGCCAGTCGACAGCCAGCGAGTACGTGAAGCGCCTGGAGCGGACGGGGCTGTCATGGCCGCTCCCTGCCGAGCTGACGGATGCCGAGTTGGAGCGCCGACTGTTCCATCCGACCGGCGGCGAGACGCGGGCCGTGCGATCCCAGCCGGACTGGGCTGCGGTCCACCGCGAGCTGCGGCGCAAGGGCGTGACGCTGTCGCTCCTTTGGGAGGAGCACCGCGCCGTTCATCCCGACGGCTACGGCTACAGCCGGTTCTGCGAACTCTACCGCCGCTGGGAACGGCGCCTCTCGCCGACCATGCGCCAGCACCATGTCGCCGGCGAGCGGATGTTCGTCGACTACGCCGGCACCACGCTCGAGGTGATCGACCCCGCGACCGGCGAGGTCCGCGAGGCGCAGCTCTTCGTCGCCGCGCTCGGCGCCTCGAACTACACCTACGCAGAGGCGACCTGGACGCAGGGGCTCTCCGACTGGATCGGCGCGCACTGCCGGGCGCTGTCCTATTTCGGCGGCGTGCCCGGCCAGATCGTCTCGGACAACCTCAAGGCCGGCGTCACCAAGGCCTGCTTCTACGAGCCGGCGGTGAACCGCACCTACGCCGACATGGCCGCGCATTACGACACCGCGGTGGTTCCGGCGCGGCCGCGCAAGCCGCGCGACAAGGCAAAGGTCGAGGTTGCGGTGCAGATCGCCGAGCGCTGGATCATCGCGCGGCTGAGGAACCGCAGGTTCTTCTCGCTCTCGGAGATCAACGAGGCCATCCGCGAGCTGCTCGACCGCCTCAACCACCGCGTCACCCGGCACCTCGGCGCCAGCCGGCGCGTGCTCTTCGAGGAGCTGGAGCGACCGGCGCTGAAGCCGCTGCCGCAGGTGCCATACGTCTACGCCGAGTGGCGGCAGCGTGCCGTCGGGCTCGACTACCACGTCGAGGTCGAGAAGCATTACTACTCGGTGCCCTACGCGCTCCTGCGCGAGCAGGTCTGGGTGCGGATCACCGCGAGGACGGTGGAGATCTTCCACCGCGGCGCACGGGTCGCGGCGCACGCCCGCACCTCGTCGAACCGGCAGCACACCACCCTGCGCGACCACATGCCGTCGAGCCATCGGCGCCATGCCGACTGGACGCCGGAGAAGCTGCGGCGTCAGGCCGCCGGGATCGGGCCCGGCACGTCGACCCTGGTCGAGGTGATACTGCGGGAGCGCACCCATCCCGAGCAGGGCTTCCGCTCCTGCCTCGGCATCCTGCGCCTGGCCCGGACCCATGGCCGCGACAGGCTCGAGGCCGCCTGCACGCGGGCGCTCGAGATCGGCGCACGCTCCTACACCTCGGTGAACTCGATCCTCAGGAACAACCTCGATCGCCGGCGGCCCGAGGATGCCGCGGACGGGCCAGCGATCACTCACCTCAACATCCGCGGCGCCGGATACTTCCACTGAAGGAGAGACGATGCTCGACCATCCCACGCTCGACCAGCTGAGAGCCCTCCGGCTCGACGGCATGGCCGAAGCCTTCACCGAGTTGCAGGCGCAGGACGCGGCCGGCGACCTCACCCACCCCGAATGGCTCGCCCTGCTCATCGATCGCGAGGTCGCCAGCCGGAACACCAGGCGCTTCCAGACCCGGATGCGCGCCGCGAAGCTGCGCCAGGCTGGCGCCGCCATCGAGGACGTCGACTACCGGACGCCCCGCAAGCTCGACAAGGCGCTGTTCCAGAGGCTGGCGACAGGCAGATGGATCGCCGAGAAGCGCAACCTGCTGATCACGGGCCCCTGCGGGGTCGGCAAGACCTGGCTCGCCAGCGCCCTCGGCCAGAAAGCCTGCCGCGACGACCGCACCGTCATCTACAAGCGGCTGCCCCGGCTCTTCGCCGAGCTCGAGCTCGCGCATGGCGATGGCCGGTTCCCGCGGCTGTTCCGCAGTCTCGTCAGGGTGGACTTGCTGATCCTTGATGACTGGGGTCCCGACCGGCTCACCGCCAGTCAGCGGCGCGACCTCATGGAGATCGTCGAGGACCGATACGGCGCCGGCTCCACGCTGATCACCAGCCAGCTTCCCGTCGACGCCTGGCACGACGTCGTCGGCGAACCGACCTTCGCCGACGCCATCCTCGACCGCCTCGTCCACAACGCCTACCGGCTCGACCTCGACGGACCTTCGATGCGGAAGAAGACCGGGCCGGACGCTGCCTCAGAGATTGACGCGCAGGCCCGTGGCTGACACGACGAAACCCAGCTCAGCGGCGACGCGACCCGGTGACCGGATGCGTCGGAATGGCCGACCGGATGTCGCCGGAACCGCTGACCGAATGCTCCGGAATGCGCACCTTGGCGCTACAGGGCGCGGCGTTATCGAGGCCAACGCGGCTCTGATGCTCGATCTGGGTGGGGGCATTCGGGACTACGAGACAGCCCGCAACAGAAGCCTCGCCCTCGGATACCAGACCGCGCAAGTCGCCGATCCTCTGATCCAGACCCGTGCCGAAAGCCAAGCCTCCGAGATCATTCGGCAAGTGCACCTAGAAGGGAGCGACCCGATTGAGGCGGGCCTACGCCTGCGCCAGCTCGACTATGAGACCGCGCATACGACAAAAATGCGAAAGGCTCTGATGGAGCCCGACCAGTTGCTCGGACTCGATGCGGGCAAGATGCTTGTTCAGGCGCGTGGCTACCATCTGAACCCGTTCATTGCTGAGAAGAAGTCCTACTACCTCCAGCGGCGCTTTGCGGGACACTATTTCCCAAATCCAAACGAAGAGCGGGAATTGGACCGCGTTTCGGTTGTGACGTGGCTCGGGCGGCGTCGCCGCCGGATCATTGAAGAGCCGTGCCCGTCCTTCCTCGCACATCTACCGCAATACGCCGATGGGCGTCCCCTTCGTTTCGTCGAAGGATTCAAGCCCAAAGCCTGACCCCTGACCCCCTGACCATAGAAAGGAATGAAATCAATGACCGATGAAACGAAGAAGCAACCTGCCGCCAAGCTGCGCGAAGGCACCTTGAGCGCTGAAATCTGGGAGAACGCCCGCGATGACAGCGTTCAGCACAACGTCACCTTTGCCCGGTCCTGGCAAGACAAGGACGGAAACTGGCGCAAATCCCAGAGTTTCTCAGAGCGGGATTTGTTGGCCCTCCAGCATCTGGCGGGACGCGCTCATGATGCCATCCGCGAACGCAAGATCGAAGTCCGCAAGTCTGAGCGCACCTCCGACCGCCCTAAGGCTGGCCGGACAAGGGAGCGGGATCGTGAGCGGTGATATGGGCGACGCCTTCAAGCGGGCCTCAAGCCCGAAAGCTCACGTGCGGCGCGAGGGTCTGCCCGATCCATCGAAGGTTGCAGACAAGGGCATCAAGACAAAGGAGGCGCTCGACTGGTTGGCCTTAGAAGCCCCGGACCACCCAGAGCCTGCTTATGAGATCGATGACGAGACGCTCAAGCGCGAGGTGAGCGAGAGGACCACGCGGGATCAAAGAAATCGCGTGAACAGCATGCGCGAACAAATGCGCGCAACAGCACGAAAAGGACGTGCTGATTTTGAAACAGCCCGCTCTTGGCGGGACCAAAACAGAGAAAGGTAGAACCATGACCAAAGGAATGAAGAACGACCAAATTTGCGCATATTCTATGCAGCGTGATAAAATGAAGAGTGAGAGTGGAGTTTCGGGCAATGTTCCCAAGAATTCATCCACTTGGCTTTGGCCCAATACGGCCAACGAAAACTTCAGGGACGATTCAAATACAAGGGCAAACAGCCTGCATGGAGCAGGTGACATTATGTGCGCGCCTCAGGCAACGGCAAGAAAGGAGGATGCGGCTATGACTGACGATGAAAATGCGCCCTTCGAACACAGCCCAAGTGCACTGGATGCCTACGGTGTATCGCTGAATTTCGAAGATCGGATCGCAAGTTTTGACTTGGAGCTGATCGAGCGCATTCGGGTTGAACTGGACGTCCCCGAGGATGAGTGGATGGAGTATTTGAAGATGCTCTACATCCTCATGGTGTCGTTCGTCGATGCAGGATGGGGCTTGTCGCCGCTCCAGCAAGCCTGTGGAAAAGACGACGAAATCGTCGATCAGGGCAGCAAAGCAGAGCTGGGCGTGGTAAGCTGTCAAGCAACCACCCTACGTGAGAACTTCAACAACAAAGCGGCTGAGTAAGCCTCGACGCAAGAAGAAGGAGGAGTCATGCAACTATGGAAGGAAAATCAGAGCAAAGCGGCCTCGAAGGCCGTGATTTACGCGCGCGTTTCGTCCGCTAAGCAGCTCAAGAAGGGCGACGGGCTCGGAAGCCAGGAAACCCGCTGCCGCGAATTTGCAAGGTATAAGGGCTATGATGTCGTAGAAGTCTTTTCCGACGATATGTCGGGAAGCCTCACGACCCGGCCCGGCATGCACGAAATGCTGCGGTTCCTTCGCAGGCACCGGAAAGACCCGCACGTCGTCATCATCGATGATATCTCGCGCCTAGCGCGCGGACTTGATGCTCACCTCAAGCTGAGGCGCGATATCGACTCTGCGGGAGGCATTCTCCAAAGCCCGTCCATCGAGTTTGGTGAAGATTTGGACTCCCTGCTCGTGGAGAACATGCTGGCGTCGATGTCCCAACACCAGCGCCAAAAGAACGCCGAACAAACGGTCAACAGAATGCGCTCGCGCGTTTTGAACGGATATTGCGTGCTCAGCAGGCCTCCAAAGGGCTATCGCTATGAGACGCACCCTGCGCACAAGAAAATCTTGGTGCGCGATGAGCCCGTTGCTTCGATCATTCAGGAAGCACTGGAGGGCTACGCATTCGGCAGATTCCAAACACAAGTAGAAGTTAAACGCTTTCTGGAGGCGCAGCCGCGTTATCCCAATGACCTTCCCGATGGCACTATCCGCAACCAACGAATCCATGATCTGCTCACCCAGCCGATTTATGCTGGCATGATCTCTGCCCCAAATTGGAACATCCCGTTGCGCAAGGGTCAGCATGTGGGCCTGATCAGCTATGAGACGTTCCAGCGCATTCAGGACCGCCTGCAAGGCAACGCCAAGGCTCCCGCCCGCAAGGATTTCAGCGAGGACTTTGTTCTGCGCGGCTTTGTGCTGTGCGATGATTGTAGCAAGCCGCTGACAGCCAACTGGTCGAAGAGCAAGTCGGGTGTAAGACATCCGTACTACATCTGTCGAAACAAGGGCTGTCAGAGCGCCGGAAAATCGATCCGTAGGGACGATCTCGAAGGTGACTTCGAGGCCCTTTTGAAGCGTCTCCAGCCGTCCAAGGGCCTGTACAAGCTCGCCAAGGCGATGTTCGATGATGTCTGGAAGCTGCGCAGTTCACAGGCCGACCAGGACGCAGCATCGCTCAAAAAAGATATCCACAAGATCGAGAAGCAGGTCGAAGGCCTGCTAGACCGCATCGTCGAAACCGACAACATGAGTGTTGTCGGGCGCTACGAGCAGCGGATTTCGGGTCTGGAGGAACAAAAACTGCTCTTGGAAGAAAAGCTCACTTCTGCGGGCAAACCACGCTACACCATGGAGGAGTCGTTCGAACACGCCCTCCAGTTTCTATCAAGTCCTTGGAATATATGGGAAAAGGCGGACTTGGTGTGGCGCAGGACGGTGCTCAGATTGGCCTTTTTGGAGCCGGTTGCGTATAGCCGGAATCAAGGTCTTCGAACACCAAATACTGCCTTTCCCTTCAAGGTGTTAGAGGAAATTCAGTCCGGTGGAAGAGTTATGGCGCGCTGGGGAGGATTCGAACCCCCGACCCCTTGATTCGTAGTCAAGTACTCTATCCAACTGAGCTACCAGCGCGGGCCGGGGCCGGAGATACGCGTGGGAAAGGGACGATGCAAGGGGCGTTTTACTCCGCCGCCTGATCGACCAGCACGGTTCCCTTCGGTAACACGACGACGAACGTCGTGCCTGAAGGCCCGGTGCGAGCCAGTGACAGCCGGCCCCCGTGGCCACGCACCAGCTCGGCCGAGATCGCGAGACCGAGACCGGTACCCCCTTTCCGTGTTCCGCCCGAGAAGGCCGAGAACAGATGCTCCTGCGCCTTGGCCGGTAGCCCCGGGCCGTCATCAGAAATCGCAATGGTCCACGCCGCTTCCGTCTCCTCAGCCGCCACGCGCACCTCGCCCTTCCGCCCCGCGGCCTCGATCGCCTGCCGGGCATTGCGCACGAGATTGGCCAGGACGCGATGGAGCTGGTCTGCGTCCGCACGCAGAGTGAAGCCGTTCGGAATCTCGGCCGACGAGGTCCACGTCGCTCTGCCCGGCGGCGAGGCGCTCGTTGTCGAGCACGTCGTTGACGATCTCGGACAAGAGAACCCGATTCAGCATCGGCGGAGGCTCCTCCGCCTTGCCGAATGCCAGCGTCGTCTCGCAGAGCGCCACCGCACGGCTGATCGATCGCACGAGCTTCGGAGCAAGGCGCCGCACCGACGGATCCTCGCTGGAATCCATTCGGTCTGCGAACAGCTGCGCCGAGGCGAGGATATTGCGCAGGTCATGGCTGACCTTGGCAACCGCCGCGCCAAGCTGGGCGAGACGCTCCTTCTGGCGAAGCGAGCCGGTTAGCTGGGTCTGGAGAGCGCGCAACGCCGTCTCTGCCTCGCGCAGCTCGGTGACATCGGCCTTCGGCTCGATGATGCGGCGCGCGTCCTCGGGCGCTTCGGCGTAGCTGATCATCGCGTCGATAACGCCCTTGATCGGCTTCACCAGCACGCGCCTGACGGCCAGGAAAAGGAGCAAGGCTGTGAAGACCGAGATAACGGCCGACAATGCGAGGATTCGCAGTCCATAGGCGATCATCGCGTCGCGCAGCGGCTCCGTCGGCATGGTGACCTCGATCGACAGGCCCGCCTCGCGCACCGGGTCGCCGATGACGCGAATGATCCGCGGTTCGGGGTCGGCGAGTCGCATCAGTGCATCGCGGATCAATCGCAGCGGGCCGGCATGTCGGAGGTCGTAGGTGGCGTAGAGGTTGCCAGGGACAGTCGAGGACAGCGCAAGCTCGCGCATGTCGTTGCGGCGGAGAACGACGTTGTAGACCTCGGCCGTCTCGAGCAACTCGCGTTCAACCGCCTCGTCGATCATGTCGTCGGCAGGCACCGCCAGCGCCGCGATCTGGGCGCGCTCCAGCCGGGACAACAGATAGTCCTCGCGATACCGCGCCACCGAGGGGACGAAGATCAGCACCTCCGCCAGCATCACGAAGAGGGTCGTGAGGACGAGGAAGCGACCGGAGAGCGAGTTCATCGGGTGACAAAGACCCCATCAAGGCACGAGCCGCTGCACGAGGCGGACGACCCGCTTAAGCTTAGGATTATCAAATAGCTTGGGGGAGAAATAGGCCCCCGCCACCCGCTTGTTGAGCTCCGAGAGTGTCGGATAGGGCGCAACCATGTCGGTCACGGCCTGGATCTTCAGCCCGTTCGCGATCACGAGGCTCCACAGGCCGATCAGCTCCCCCGCCTGCGCGCCGACGATCGAGGCACCGATGGGCTTGCCGCCCACGACCATGACCTTGATGAGTCCCGTCGTCTTGCGCTCTGTCTGGGCGCGGTCGTTTTCGGCGTAGTCGAAACGCGCGACGGTCAGGCGATTTCCGTGCTTCTTGCGCGCGTCGGCCTCGGTCATGCCGACGTGGGCGATCTCGGGGTCGGTGTAGGTGACCCACGGAATGTGGTCCTGCCGAGCCTTCGACCGGAGTCCGAACAGGATTGGACGGATCACAACGCTCGCATGATAGCTTGCGACGTGCGTGAATTGCAGGCGCCGCGCCGCATCGCCGACGGCGTAGATACGCCGGTTCGTCGACCGCAGATCGTCGCCCACCTCGAGGCCCCTGCCGTCATAGGAGACCCCGGCGGCGTCGAGACCGAGATCCTCGACGTTTGCCGCACGGCCGACCGCGACCAGCAGATGCGATCCTGTCCACTTGTCGGCGTCGGTGCTGACCCTCAGACCGCCGTCGACGCTGTCGACCCTCTGGACGGCGGCGTTCTCGACGACCTCGACCCCCTCCTCGCGCAATTGGTCGAGGGCGATCGCTGCGAGTTCAGGATCGTCCTTTCCCAGCGCCCGCGCCGCCTCGATCACCGTCACGCGGGAGCCCAAGCGCTGGTGCGCCTGCGCCAGCTCCAGCCCGATCGGCCCGCCGCCGATGACGATCAGGTGCTCCGGCCGCTCGCGCAGGTCGAAGATCGTCTCGTTGGTCAGATAGCCGACCTCGGCGAGGCCGGGAATCGCGGGAATGAACGGCCGCGAGCCGGTCGCGACCACGAACCTCCGCGCCTTGATGCGCATCTGGCCAGCCTCGACCTCGCGCTCGCTGACAAAGCGGGCATGTTCGCGGATGACGTGAACACCAAGTCCCTCGAACCTTTCCTGGCTGTCGACCGGAGCGATCGTCTCGATGACGCTTCGGACGTGCTCCATCGCCGCGGCGTAATCGACATGTGGCTCCACAGGGGTGATGCCAAACGCGCCGGTGTGCGACTGCGACCAGGCGGCCTTGGACGCCGCAATCAGCGACTTCGATGGGACGCAGCCGTAGTTGAGGCAGTCTCCGCCCATCTTGCCCGCTTCGATCAGCACGACCTTCGCGCCCATCTGGACTGCCCCCGCGGCGACGGAGAGTCCGCCAGATCCGGCACCGATCACGCAGACGTCGGTCTCGATCGTTTTCATCAGAGGCCTTTCCGGCCGCGGACGGCCTTGAGCAGGATCGGAAGCGCAGCCAGGGCACAAAGGCCGAGGAGCGGCAGGAGGATGTGCGGCTCGAAGATGAGCCCGAGATCGGGCGTCTCGCCCCGCGCGAAAACCTCGCCGAGGCCGGAGCCGACCGACGTATAAACCAGAGCTCCGGGAATGATCCCGATGAAGGTCGAGACGACATAGCGAGAGAGCGGGACGCCGACGAGCGCTGGAACGACGTTGGCCACGAAGAACGGCACGGCCGGCACGAGGCGGATCAGGAACAGCATTGACCACTGGTTCTCGTCGATGCCGGTCTTGATCCTGCGGACAAGACCCTCGCCTGCGTCCATGCGCGCTGCCAGCCTGTCGCCGGCACCCCAGCGCGCGGCGAGAAAGATCACCGTCGCCCCGGCCGTCGCTGCAAGCACATTGAAGAGCGTGCCGGGGAAGATGCCGAAGAGAAATCCGCCTGTCAGCGTAGCGATCGTTGCGCCGGGGAGGGAGAAGGCCACCACAAGAGCGTATGCCGCGACGAATGCCGCCGTCGTCAGGATGAAGTTGGCGTCGCGAAAGGAGAGTAAAGCATCGCGGTTGCGCGAGAGCGCCTCGAACGACAGGTCGTCGCGAAACGCGAACGCACCGACGATGGCAACGCCGACGATGATCAAGATCGGAAGGCGGCGGAGCAGTAACGTTCTCTCGGGCACATCGGTCGTGTCGTCCATCTCTACACTCTCGGGAAAGCGGCTTGTGGGCTGCAACATGCTGCCTTGGGCCGCACTAGGCATAGGTGCATCACGTCGCGTTGATGCGTCGCGACGCAAACGGCGCGAACGGACAGGGAATGTGTCATCCCGCCGCGATCCTGGCACCGATGGCTGTAACACTGGCGCGGCAGTTGACAGGTCCAGGACGCCGCATTAAACGCATCGCTTTCCGGAGGCGGGCGCCTCGCGGCGAGCACGAGACGGAGACGAAGATGACGAAGCGGACCTTCCAGCCCAGCAACACGGTGCGAAAGCGCCGTCACGGCTTTCGCGCACGCATGGCCACCAAGGCGGGACGCAACATCATCAACGCGCGCCGCGCGCGCGGCCGCAAGAGCCTGAGCGCCTGAGCCTCGGGCTCGTACAGCCGACGACGGAACGTCCACAAAACGCGATCGTAACCCTGCGCCAGCGGGCCGATTTCGTTCGCGCATCGCACGCCCGCCGACAGCGCACGCCCGGCTTCAATCTGCAGGCCCGCGCCCGCGCCGACAGCGAGGCCGAAGCCGGCGTCATTCGGCTTGGCTTCACTTGCTCGCGCAAGGTCGGCAACGCCGTCGCGCGAAACCGCGCCAAGCGCCGGTTGCGGGAAGCTGCGCGCGAGGTGCTGCCGCATGCCGGGCGGCCCGGCTGGGACTACGTCCTCATCGGCCGCCGCGACGACACCGCCAACCGAGCCTTCGATCTGCTGCTCGACGATCTGCGGCAGGCCCTCGTCCGAGTTCACGGCGGGTGACCGCGGCGGCCTGGCTGCTCTCCCTGCCGATCCGGGGGTATCGGCTGCTCCTGTCGCCGTGGGTCGGGCACTCCTGCCGCTTCCAGCCCACCTGCTCGGCCTATGCACTGGAGGCGCTGCGGCGTCATGGTGCGGTCCGCGGCGGCTGGCTGACGCTCCGGCGCGTGGCCAGGTGTCATCCCTTGGGCGGTTCGGGCATCGACGAGGTGCCGGACTGACGGTCGGGTAGCGTGAAGGCTAGCCGCCCTTTGAGGGCCATATCATCAAGCTTGGCATACCTCCGCGAGCTTGGACGGGCATAGGGCCGCGCTCCGAAGATCCGCAGGGCCAGATAGATGGCCCAGCGCCGCCAGCGCGCCACCTCGGCCGCCTCCATCGCGCGCAGCATCATCCGATCTGCGAAAAGCCTGTCCCTGGCACGGACGCCGCGGCCGGGCACATCCTGCCAAGCCAAGTAGAGGTAGTCGTGGATGATCGCCGCCTCGAGCCATGGCCCTACGCGGCCGACGAAGATGCGGAAAGCGCGCGGCACGCTCGTGAGGTCGGTGATCAGCCCACGCGGCACCGTCAGGCGGCGCCACTCCTGCCCGTCGATCTCGAAGTCTGCCTCGAACGGATGCTGCAGGATGTAGTCTCCATCCTCGCCCAACCGCTCGCGCACGACGTTGAGCGGTCTGATCAGGCTGAGGGCCGAACGATAGGCGAAACTCGTGATCTCAATCCAGTCGTCGGGATAGGGATTGGCTGGCCAGTGGGGATGGTTGTGCCGCATCTACTCCTCCCCACCGATCCGCGCTAAAGGCGGGTGCATGCAAGAAACGACCGAAATCCACCCGCTGTTTCAAGGCGCGCCGGAGACCACCTCGTTCCGGAAGCTGCGCAAGAGGATCGTCCGCGAGGTGCGCGAGGCGATCACCCAGTACGGCATGGTGCGCGAAGGCGACCGCTGGCTGGTCTGCCTTTCCGGCGGCAAGGACAGCTACACGCTTCTGGCGGCCCTGACGGAGCTGAAGTGGCGCGGCCTCCTGCCCGTCGACCTGCTCGCGTGCAACCTCGACCAGGGCCAGCCCGGCTTTCCGGCCACCATCCTGCCGGAGTTCCTTGCGCGGATGGGCGTGCCGCACCGGATCGAGTACCGAGACACCTATTCGGTCGTCATGCAGAAGTCGCAGGGCCGCACCCTCTGCGCCCTGTGCTCGCGCCTGCGCCGCGGCCACCTCTATCGCATCGCGCGCGAGGAGCGATGTCAGGCCGTGGTACTGGGTCATCACCGCGACGATATCCTCGAGACCTTCTTTCTCAACCTGTTCCACGGGTCGCGGCTCGCTGCGATGCCGCCCAAGCTCTTGAACGACGATAGTGACCTGTTGGTGCTGCGCCCACTCGCGCACGTGGCAGAGGCGGACTGCGAGACGTTCGCCCGGGCGATGGAATACCCGATCATCCCCTGCGATCTCTGCGGCAGCCAAGACGGTCTGCAAAGGCAGCAGATCAAGGCGATGCTCGACGAATGGGAGCGGCGCAACCCGGGGCGCCGGCAGAAGCTCTTCCGCGCGCTCGCGAATGCTCGGCCCTCGCATCTTCTCGACCCGGCGCTATTCGACTTCGCCTCGCTACTTCCTACTCGCGTCGGCGACGCACCCAACCCCGCGCATTAACGCTTCGCTTATCGTCGTACGGTATCTGCATGCAACGCCGGAGCGCACCGGCGAGTATGTATCGAGTGAGGGCCAGCGGCGTGTCAAATCCCCTTCGCAAATCGAGCCCCAGCGCATCTCGCGCGCGAGGGGACGCAGCGCTGATCGCGCTCCTGTCGCTTTTCGCAGGGGTGGCAATGGAAGCCGCGTTCGGATGGACGCTTGGGCTGCTGGCATGCGCCGTGCTTTCGGCGACGCTTGCCTTGGCGCTGCTGACCGACCGTGATTCAGGATGGGTATCGCGGGATCCGGTGACTGGGCTGCCCGATCGCACCGAGGCTTTGCGGCGTCTCGAGGCGCTCATGTCCCAGCCCTTGGGCCCTATCCGACAGGGAGCGCTCCTCGTGGTTCGATGCGAGACCAACGGCGCAGCGCTGCTTGGCACGATCCGGATCCAGATCGCGCTCCGCCTTGCACGCGCGCTTCGAAAGGGCGATCGGATTGTCCTGCTTGGCGATGACGAACTTGGTGCAATCATCGCCCCGGCCCAAGGGATCGAAGCCCGCTCTGTACGGTCGATCCTCGACCGCATCGCGGAGAGCCTCAGAAAGCCGATCGAGGTCGACGGCACGTCCCACGTACTCACGTTCTACCTCGGCGCCTGCTTGCAGCGAGACGCGCCGGGAGGACATGCGGACGCCTGGCTTGAAGCCGCTGAAAGCGCAACCATGCTCGCGCGCGACCTTGGCGAGCCATGCTTATTCTGGTCCGCTAGCGCCTATCACGGCGGCTGGTCTGTCGATCAGGATCATAGCGAGGATCTCCGCCGCAGGAGCGCCTGAGACCTTCCGCCCTTGACCTTTGACGGCTTGACCTGTTGAACCCCGCTGTTTCCCGATAATCGGCAGGCGGTGGGCCTTCATGGACGAACAGAACCGGAACCTCATTCTCGCCACGGCGTTGAGCTTCCTCGTTATTCTGGTCTGGTTTCTGCTGTTCCCGCCCGAGGAGCAGGCCCCGAATCCTGACCCGACGGTCCCCACGCAGCAACAGCTTGACGCCGGAGAGATCGCGGCGCTGCCGCCGACCGCAGGCGACCAGGCGCCGCCGACCGAAACGCCCGCACCCGATGCAGCCACCGAGGCGCGGCGCATCCCGATCGACACGCCGGCGCTCCTGGGCTCGATCTCGCTGCGAGGCGGTCGGATCGACGACCTTTCGCTCAAGCGCTACCGCGAGGACATCGACCCCAACTCATCAATCGTGCAACTGCTACGGCCCGTCGGCGGCGATCAAGCCTACTACGCGATCTACGGCTGGGCCGCGGGCGCATCGGTGGGTCGCGACGGCGTGCCGGGACCGAACACCGACTGGCAGCTCGCGTCGGGCGAAACGCTCGCACCCAACTCTCCCGTCACGCTGGTCTGGGAGAGCCCCGGCGGCCTTATCTTCCGGCGCGAAATCTCGGTCGATGAAAATTACCTCTTCACCGTAGCCCAGAGCGTCGAGAACACCTCCGAGGAGTCTGTCCAACTCGCGCCCTATGGCATCGTCGCGCGGCATGGCGTGCCCGACGACCTGAGCCGTTTCTTCATCATCCACGAAGGCCTGATCCGGATGGCCGATGGCCAGCTCTCCGAGACGGACTATGACGATGCCGCCGACCTCGATGTGGTCGAGCGCGAGGGCGCGCATGCCGAGGTTCTGGAGGTGTCCGAGGACGGCTGGCTCGGCTTCACCGACCACTACTGGATGACCGCGCTCGTCCCCGAGCAGGGGCAGCCTTTCACCGCCGTGACCAAGTACGCCGAGAACGCGGACATCTACCAGACCGAGGCACGGCTGCCCGCAGTCGACATCGCGCCGGGCGCGACCGCCACGTCGACGCAGCAACTCTTCGCCGGCGCCAAGGAATGGGAGACGATCCGCGAGTACCAGCGCAACGGCATCGTCAAGTTCCTCGACGCGATCGACTGGGGCTGGTTCTTCTTCTTGACCAAGCCGATCTTCGCCGCGCTGCACTTCCTGAACGGCCTGATCGGCAACATGGGCGTGTCGATCATCCTGCTTACCTTCTGCATCAAGGCGATCCTCTTCCCGCTGGCATACAAGTCTTACGTCTCGATGGCGCGGATGAAGGAACTCCAGCCGGAGATGGAGAAGCTCAAGGAGCGGGCAGGGGACGACCGTCAGAAGCTCCAGCAGGAGATGATGGCGCTCTACAAGAAGGAGAAGGTGAACCCCGCTTCCGGCTGTCTGCCACTGCTGCTGCAGATTCCGATCTTCTTCTCGCTCTACAAGGTGATCTTCGTCACCATCGAGCTTCGCCATGCGCCGTTCGTCGGCTGGATCCGCGACCTTTCGGCGCCCGATCCGTCCTCGATCTTCAACCTCTTCGGGATCTTGCCGTGGGCCGCACCGGAGCCGCAGTCGTTCCTGGCGCTGATCTTCATCGGGCTGCTGCCGATCCTGCTCGGCATTTCGATGTGGCTGCAGCAGAAGTTGAACCCGGCACCGACGGACCAGACGCAGGCGATGATCTTCGCCTGGATGCCCTGGGTTTTCATGTTCATGCTGGGCGGCTTTGCCTCCGGCCTCGTGATCTACTGGATCACGAACAACACCATCACCTTCATCCAGCAGTACATCATCATGCGGAGCCACGGCTCGAAGCCAGACATCTTCGGCAACATCAGGTCGAGCTTCAAACGCAAGCAGGGCGAAAAGGTGCCGGAGAAGAAGTGACCGCGCGCGTCGCGGCGATCTGGCGCCATCCGATCAAGGCGCACGGACGCGAGCGTCTGACCGAAATCGTCCTCGAAGCCGGCCAAACCCTTCCGGGCGACCGCGCCTGGGCCGTCACGCACGCCGCCGGCCGGGCCGAGCCGGGAGAGTGGAGCGCATGCGCCAACTTCACCCGAGGTGCCGGCTCGCCCTCGCTTATGGCGATCGAGGCGCAGACGCTGCCCGACGGCCGGCTGCGCCTGACGCATCCGGAGAGGCCCGCCCTCGTCTTTGAACCTGGTGCCCAGGCGGCGGAGTTCCTCGAATGGGTGGCGCCGCTGATGCCGGAGGGGCGGGTCGGCCCTGTCGGCCTCATCCCGGCGCCCGAGCGGCAGGGCATGACCGATGCTCCGGACCCGTGGCTGTCCCTCTTCGGGATGGGCTCCCACGACGCCGTTGCGGCAGCGCTCGACCGCAACGATTTCTCGACGGAGCGGTGGCGCGCGAACCTCATCCTGGATGGCCTCGCCCCGTGGCAGGAGTTCGAGTGGCTCGGCCGCGAGATCATGGTCGGCGGTGCTGTTCTCGCCGTACGCGAACGGATCGGTCGCTGTCTGGCGACCGCTGCCAATCCCGACACCGGTGTCCGTGACGCCGACACGCTGGGCACGCTGGAGCGCCTCGTCGGCGCCCGCGACTTCGCCGTCTATGCCGAGGTCGTCGCGGGCGGCCGTGTGGCCGAGGGCGATCCGGTGGAGCCGCGCTGATGCCCCCCGACCCGGATCGCCTGCATCCGATTGACGCCTATCCGCCGGCGACGTTCCTGCGCCCTCTGGCAGAGGGGCGACCCAATGTCGCGGTCGGCCGCTTCAGCTACTACGATGATCGCTATCAGACCGGTGACTTCTTCACCCGCAACGTCCTTCATCACTACGACTTCGTTGGCGACCGGTTGGTCATCGGAGACTTCGTCGCGATCGCCTACGGCGCGCAGATCTTCATGAATGGCGGTACCCACGCGATGGGCGGCTTCTCGACCTTCCCGTTCAACATCTTCGGCCACGGCTGGGAGGAGGGCTTCGACCCCACCACCTGGACGGCGGAATGCAAGGGCGACACCGAGATAGGGCCGGACGTCTGGATCGGAACAGAGGCGGTGCTGATGCCGGGCGTCCGAATCGGCGCGGGGGCGGTTATCTCGGCACGTGCCGTCGTGACGCGTGACGTGCCGCCTTTTGCAATCGTCGCGGGCAATCCGGCGCGCGTCGTCCGCCATAGGTTCGACCCCGACACGACGCGGCGCCTCCTCGCCGTGGCGTGGTGGGACTGGCCGGTGGAGAAGATCACGCGAAACCTCAACGCCATCCGCGGCAGCGACCTCGGCGCGATCGAGTCGGCGTCGTGAACCTCAGCTTTCCCGTCGCTGCCCCCGACGATGAGGCGAGAGAGGCTGGACGTCGGCTATTCGCCGGCGGAGCGGAGTTCCTGAAGGGTGTGGTCGCGATGGACGGGCTTCCCGATGCCGACCGCGTGGAGGTGTGCTTTGCCGGCCGCTCGAACGTAGGCAAGTCGACGCTGATCAACGCGCTGACAGGCCGCCGTGGCCTCGCCCGAACCTCGGGTACGCCGGGGCGAACGCAGGAGATCAACTTCTTCACCGTCGCGGACCGCTACCTCGTGGACCTCCCAGGCTACGGCTTTGCGAAGGCGCCCGTGAAGACCGTCGAGGCATGGCAACGGCTCCTCAGGGCATATCTCGCGGGGCGTCCGACGCTGCGCCGGGCCTTCGTCCTGATCGACAGCCGGCACGGCATCAAGCCGCCGGACGAGGAGATCATGGGCCTTCTTGACCGCGCAGCAGTGCCTTTCCAGGCAGTCATGACCAAGGCCGACAAGAAGGACACCGCCCCACTCGACCGTGTCCGCGAGGGGCTGTCCCGGCACCCTGCGGCATTTCCCGAGATCGTGGTTACCTCTGCCGAGAAGAACGGCGGCATTGACGACCTGCGCGCGATCGTCGCCGGGATCGCTTGAGGGCATCGCACCCTCTGGCTATCACGGCACGAATGAGAACGCAGGACACCATGGAAAACGATTGGACGGGCACGGCTCGCACGCTGTCCTCGGCGCTCCCCTACATGCAGCGCTATGACGGAGCCACCGTCGTCATCAAGCTCGGCGGCCATGCCATGAGCACGCCCGATGCGATGGCGAGCTTCGCCCGAGACGTCGTCCTGATGCAGCAGGTCGGGGTGAATCCGGTCGTGGTCCACGGCGGCGGCCCGATGATCAACCAGCTGCTGAAGCGTCTCGGAGTGGTGAGCGAATTCCGTGATGGCAAGCGCGTCACCGACCGGGAAACCGTGGAAGTCGTCGAGATGGTGCTGGCCGGCACCGTCAACAAGCGCATCGTGCAGGCAATCAACGGGCAAGGCGGCCGGGGCATCGGGCTCTCCGGCAAGGACGCGAGGCTCATGATCTGCGAGGTGGATGCACCCGAGCTGGGCTTCGTCGGCCGGCCCGTGGAACTCAACGTCGAGTTCCTGCGCGACCTGCACCGGGCCGAGATCATTCCCGTCATTGCCCCCATCGGGGCCGGGCGCGATGGTGAGACCTACAATGTCAACGGCGACACCGCGGCCGGTGCAATCGCCGCGGCGCTCAAGGCGGACCGGCTGCTGCTGCTCACCGACGTCTCGGGGGTCAAGAATGCCGCCGGTGAAGTCGTGACGGAAATCACTCCTGATGCGGTGCGAGAGATGACCGACGCGGGTGTCATCACCGGCGGGATGATCCCCAAGACGCACACGGCCCTGGCGGCGATGGATGGCGGCGTGCGCGGCGTGGTCATTCTCGATGGCCGGGTGCCGAACGCCTGCCTGCTCGAGCTTTACACCGACCATGGCGCCGGCAGCCTGATCCGGGCACCGCGATGAGCCTGCGCCTCACTCTCATCCGCCATGCAAAGTCGTCGTGGGAAGGGGAGGAGGAGGATCATGAAAGACCGCTCAACAAGCGCGGCCGGGCGGCTGCAGACGCGCTTGGCAAGTGGCTGAGTGGCCGGATGCCCCATGAAGTGCTGTGCTCCGATGCGCTGCGGGCGCGAGAGACATGGGCGCACATCGCCAACGTTGGTGCGGGGCCGGCACCTCAGCTGGTGCCAGGGCTCTACCACGCAAGCTCCAACACGATCCTGGAGGTCCTGCGGGGCGCCTCGGCGCATCATGTCGGGCTGATCGGCCACAATCCGGGGATCGGGCAATTCGCGACGCGGATCGTCAAGATGCGCCCCGATCATCCTGGGTTCGGCAACTATCCGACAGGCGCCACTACGGTCATGACCTTCGGGGCCGCGCAGTGGCCCGAGGTGCGCTGGAACAGTGGCCGAGTCGAGGATTTCGTCGTGCCGCGGGAACTTTGACTGCGGCCACTGCGGCCGGCGGCCTCAGTGGCCGAGAATCTGGCTGAGGAACAGCTTGGTCCGGTCGGACTTCGGATTGTTGAAGAACTCCCGCGGCTCGTTCTGCTCGACGATCTGGCCCTGGTCCATGAAGATGACGCGGTTCGCGACGGCCTGGGCAAAGCCCATCTCGTGCGTAACCACGAGCATGGTCATTCCCTCCTCCGCGAGCTCGATCATCGTGTCGAGCACCTCCTTGATCATCTCGGGGTCCAGCGCCGAGGTCGGCTCGTCGAAAAGCATGATCCGCGGCCGCATGCAGAGCGCGCGCGCGATCGCCACCCGCTGCTGCTGTCCGCCGGAGAGCTGGCCGGGGTACTTGTGCGCCTGCTCGGGGATCTTGACCTTGGTCAGATACTCTATCGCGGTTTCCTCCGCCTCCCGCTTGGGGATCTTGCGGACCCAGATCGGCGCGAGCGTGCAGTTCTCCATGATCGTCAGGTGCGGGAACAGGTTGAAGTGCTGAAACACCATCCCGATCTCGGAGCGGATGCGATCGATGTTCTTGAGGTCCGAGCTGATCTCGATGCCGTCGACGACGATCTTGCCCTTCTGGTGTTCTTCCAGTCGGTTGATGCAGCGGATCAGGGTGGACTTGCCGGAGCCGGATGGGCCGCAGATCACGATCCGCTCGCCCTGGTAGACGGTGAGGTCGATGTCGCGCAGAACGTGGAACGACCCGAACCACTTGTTCATGTTGACAACCTCGATCGCAATCTCGTCGCTGACCTGCATTGCGCTGCGGTCGACTGTCTGGTCCTCCTGCAGGTCGGTCGCGTGGCTCATGGGCACCCCTAGCGGTTGTCAGTCTCGAGCTTGCGCTCGAGGTACTGCGAGTATTGCGACATGCTGAAGCAGCAGATCCAGAACAGCAGGCCGATGAAGACGAAGAGCTCCCAGTAGATGCCGTTCCAATCGGTGGAGGCGCGGATCGCGTTCGACAGTCCGATCGGATCGAGCAGGCCGATGAAGACGACCAGCGTCGTGTCCTTGAAGAGGCTCAGGAAGCTGTTGACGATGCCGGGGATCGATATCTTGAGCGCCTGAGGCAGGATGATCAGGCGCATCGACTTCCAGTAGTCGAGGCCGACCGCCTCCGCCGCCTCGTACTGGCCGCGTGGCAGCGCCGCGAGCCCGCCCCGGATGACTTCGGCCATGTAGGCGGCGGCGAACAGCGTGACCATGATGATCACGCGCAGCATCAGGTCGAAGTTCGTTCCAGGTGGCAGGAAGTAGTTCAGCAGAAGCGACGCCGTGAACAGCCAAACGATCAGCGGCACGCCGCGGATGACCTCGATGAATGTCACCGAGATCTTGTTGATGATGAACAAGTGCGACTGGCGCCCGAGCGCGAGGAGGATGCCCAGCGGGAAGCTGAGCGCGATGCCCGCGATGCCGATGATGAAGGCGAGCATGAAGCCGCCGAAGTCGTCCGACGGGACGCGCTGCAGGCCGATCGGCGCAAAGTCGGCGAGGGCGCCCGCAACGGGACCCGCGAGAGCGAGCCACCATACGATCGGCAACAGCATCGCGGCGAGGACCGCGAGAAGAGCGCCGTAGCGCGGCTCGATCAGCCGGAACGCCAGACCTCCGATCGCGAAGCCGGCGATGACCATGAGCGGACCCCAGATCGTCCCTCCCCAGAGGAGCAGGTAGCCGAGGAAAGGATAGAGGGCGGAGAACAGGAGCATCTTCTTGGGCAGCGATTGGAACAGGATCGGCGCGACCGCTACAAGAAAGAGCACGAAGGAGAGGATCGGGCGCCAGTAAAGCTCCTGCGGGTAGAAACCGAAGAGCAGCTGGTTCCAGCGTTCGACGATGACCGCAAAGCACGCCGAGGACGCCCCCTCCCCGTAGCGCTCGTTCCGGATCTCGCGGCATTCCGTGAGACTGTCCGCGATCCAGACCGACTGCAGGAACCAGGGCAGTATGTGGCCGAGTATCCAGACGACCACCGCGACCGATACCAGCGTGACGATGATGTTGAACCAGCCTGAGAAGAGGTTCTGTCGCAGCCAGTGCAGCGCACCTGTCTCGGAGGCCGGCGGTTCGGCCTCTGGCACCATCGTCTCGCGGACATAGGCAACGGTGTGGGCGTGCATCTCGCTCATCTCACCGCTCCTTCAGCTTGACGCTGTTGTTGTAGACGTTGAGCACGCTGGAGATCGCTAGGCTGACCAGAAGGTAGAACGCTCCGAGCAGCAGCATCCCTTCGAGCTCGCGGCCCGTCTGGTTGATCGAGATACCGCCAAGGGTCGAGCGGACGTCCATGTATCCGACGGCGATCGCCAGCGAGGAATTCTTGGTGAGGTTGAGATACTGCGAGATCAGCGGCGGGATGATGACCCGTTTGGCCTGGGGCAGGATGACGAGGTCCATCGTCCTTTTCGGCCTGAGGCCAAGCGCATAGGACGCTTCCGTCTGGCCCTTGGAGATGGCGAGGATGCCGCCGCGCACGATCTCCGCGATGAAGGCTCCAGTATACAACGATAGCGCGAGCCAGAGCGCGATGAGAGAGTTCCGCATCTGAAGGCCGCCTTCGAAGTTGAAGCCGCCCAGTTCGGGATAGTCGAGCGTGATCGGCCGGCCCATCACGAGCCACGCCAGGACCGCCGGCACGAAGAAGAGCGCCAGAGAGACGCGGAAGACAGGCAGGATCTCTCCGGTGCGATCCTGCCGCGCGTGCGCATAGCGCCGCCAAGCCACGATTGCGACGAGGGACAGGATGAAGACCGCCACGACGACCATGGAGCCTGCACCCCAGACGGGCGCAGGGATGTAAATACCGCGGTTCGAGATGGCGACGCTGTCCCACAGCATCATCGACGCCCCGCCGCCCTCGCGGAAGTCACGCGGCGACGGAGTGGACTCCGTCAGGACCGCGAAGATCGCGATGATCCACAGAAGAAGCGGGACGTTGCGGAAGCCTTCGACATAGACGGTCATGAGGCGCGCGACGAGCCAGTTCTTGGAGAGACGTGCCACCCCCGCCAGCACTCCGACGATGGTCGCGGCGATGCAGCCCATGAACGCGACGAGAAGCGTGTTGAGGATGCCGACGAGCGCCGCGCGGAGGTGCGTGCTGTTGGACGTGTAGGGGATCAGTCGCTGATTGATGTCGTAGCCGGCGCGGCTGCCCAGAAAGCCGAAATCGATGTCCTTGCCGAGCGCCGCGAGGTTCGCGACGGTGTTCGAGACGAGCCAGAAGACCAACGCGACGAGGAGGATGAAGGCGACCGTCTGGATCGTCAGCGAGCGATACCGCGTATCGTAGATGAGCTGGCTGAGACGGAACGCGTCCCTTGGCGGATCGCCGGTCGTCGTCGTCATTCAGCGGGACCTCCGTTTTCCGAAAGATCGTCCGGGGAACGCCGGATGCACGTCGGCTGATGGAAATGCCAACGTCGGACGCACCAATGGCGCGACGATGCCGCGCCCTTGGGCGTTTCTGCTTAACGGAACGGCGGCGCGTAGAGCAGGCCGCCGTTGGTCCACTGCGCGTTCAGGCCGCGCGCCAGGCCGATCGGGGTGTTCTCGCCGATGTTCTTGGCGAAGATTTCACCGTAGTTGCCGACCGCCCGGATCGTCCTGGCAGCCCAGTCGCTGTCGAGACCGAACATCGCGCCGAGATCGCCCTCGGTGCCGAGCAGGCGATTGATCTCGGGATTTTCGGTGCCTTGCGACAGTTCGTCGACGTTGGCCGACGTCACGCCGTACTCTTCCGCCGCGATCAGGGCGTTCAGGGTCCAGCGGACGATATCGCCCCAGTCATTGTCGCCGTGCCGGACGAGCGGACCGAGCGGCTCCTTAGAGATGATCTCGGGAAGGATGACGTGGTCGCCCGGATTCTCGAACGTGGCGCGGGTGGCGGCGAGACCCGAGGCGTCCGTCGTGTAGACGTCGCATGCACCGGCAAGGTACTGCTGCTGCGCCTCGGCGTTGGTCTCGATCGGGACTGGCTCGTAGTCCATGTTGTTCGAGCGGAAGTAGTCCGCAAGGTTCAATTCCGTCGTCGTGCCGGTCTGGATACATACGGTCGCACCGTCGAGATCCTTGGCCGATGTCACGCCCAGCGCGGTGGGTACGATGAAGCCCTGGCCGTCATAATAGTTCACGCCGGCGAACTCGAACTTGAGGTCGACGTCGCGCGTGAACGTCCACGTGGTGTTCCGCGACAGGACGTCGACCTCGCCGGACGCAAGCGCCGTGAAGCGTGTCTGGCCGGTGAGCGGGACGAATTCCACTGCGGTCGCATCGCCGAAGACGGCGGCCGCGACGGCACGGCAGAATGCGACGTCGAACCCCTCCCAGTTGCCATTGGCGTCCGGCGCGGCGAAGCCCGCGAGGCCGGTGTTGACGCCGCAATTCAGCGAGCCTCGGTCCTGCACTTCCTGAAGCGTCTGAGCCGTGGCCATTCCGGCGCTGAGGCCTGCAATCGTCACAGCGCCCAGAATAATGGATCTTCTCATCTCTACCTCTTCCTGATTGTTTGCCCACACAATAGGGCGTCATCCGGCCTGTCGAGCCCAGACTGGTACTTGGAGGTCATTGCCTCATCCCCTCGGTGCGACGGATTTTGGGGGCAATCGTTCCGGTCCGTCAAGGCCGGCCTCGGAGGGTATGATCGGTTCCTAGGCAAATGACCAAGGGGCATGCAGCCCAACGCTGCTAGGGGTTCCCGCGGTTCAGCCTCATCAGACGCTCCGCCGCGAGGAAGGCATCGCGTCGGACCGTTGCCGCCGCCTCAGCTTCCTCGTCGCGTCCCCAGGACTCGACCTGGTACTCCTCGTCGATGCGCGAGAGATCCCACGCAAGCGCTGCGGACAACTGACCGTGACTGACCCCGAGGGCCAGAACGAGCGATCCGGACAGCATCACCAGATCGTGCAGCGCCGTGAGGTCGAACACGTCCATCGCCGCGATGGCAGCCGCAAGGCGCCGGATCGCCTCGGGGTCCTGGGGATGCGGCATCACGCCCGCGACCGGGACGAGCCGCGCACCGAAGGTCTCTTCTGCCCAGTCGAGCAGCGGATCCCACGCATCGGCCTGCCGTCTGGTCAGCGTGTCGGGCGCTTCGGCGCGATAGCACAGCAGGTCGGTCTCGCCATACGCAGACAAGGCAGCGATTACGGCCTCTCGCTGGAAGGAAACCTTGTCGATCGCCGCGTTCGCTGCTCGCGTCACCGGCATTGAGGTGGGATCGATCCGCTCTCGTTGCGCCGCCCACTCGTCAGCGATCGCCTGACCCATCGCCTCGGTCGGCGCAACCAGCGGCCGTCTTGCCGGCGTCCGCACCGGACGCTCGTCGAGGACGATTGCCCAGCCGTCGCCCTCGCGCCGCAAGGCCCGCAGCCTTCCAGAAGCGACGCGCCGCCCACTCGGTCACAGGGCCGCCACTTCGGGGATCACTCTGGTCAGCTCGCCGAAGTCGGCGAGGGTCACCCTTGCGCCGGCAGCCGTTAACTCGGCTGGCGTACCGTAGCCCCAACCGACGGCGATTGCGTCGACGCCCGCCGCGACCGCCATCTCGATGTCGAATACGCTGTCGCCGACCATGACGGTTTCCGCCGCAGAGGCGCCGGCTGCGGCCATGGCCGCCCGCAGCATTGCCGGATCGGGCTTCGACGGATGCTCGTCGCCCGCGTGCAGTGAGTTGAAGAAAGGGCCGAGACCGTGCTGGTCCAGCACCTTGAGCAGACCACGCCGCGCCTTTCCCGTCGCGACGGCGAGCTTCAAGCCAACACGATCCGATAGGGCCTCGAGCGTCTGCCGCGCGCCCGGATAGAGCGGCGGCTTCGCGGTGTTGGCAAAGAAGGCCGCCCGGTATTCGGCGACGATCTTGTCCCGCACGTCGACGGCAAGTGCTGGAGACAGCCGCTCAACCGCCTGAGGAAGAGAGATGCCCACGATCGACAGGATCGCGCGCTTGGCAGGCGGCGGATGCCCGACGGCCGCATAGCCTGTTCGCATGGCCGCCACGATCTGGTCGCCGCTGTCGACGAGAGTTCCATCGAGATCGAACACGACGAGCCGGGTCAAGCGGCCTCCTCGAACGGATCCGCCGGCACATCCGCAGTATCCCAGCCCAGCATCGCCCACGTCCGCGCCATGTGCTCCGGCAGCGGCGCGGTCAGCGTCAACTCGGCGCCGGTCACGGGATGCGTCAGGCACAGCGAGCGAGCGTGGAGGTGCAGCTTGCGGCTGATTTCTCCGCCGAGCTGCGCGCCCCAGCCATCGCCGAGATTCTCCTGCCCGGAGCCGCCATACTTCCCGTCGCCGATCACAGGGTGGCCCAAGGCCGCAAGATGGGCGCGCAACTGGTGAGTGCGACCCGTGACCGGCACCAGCGCGGCCCACGACGCACGCGTCCCGAGGGCGGACAGAACGGCATAGTCGGTCACGGCCCGCTTGGCGCCGGGCGTCGCGTCGACCGCCTCCGGATGGACCGGCAGCATCTTCTCCGCCTCGCCCTTCGGCCCGTGGCCAGGCGCCTTGACGAGGCCAAAGCGGATGGTCCCCATACGCGGCTGCGGCACGCCGGCAAGGGCAGCCCAGTAGAATCTTTCGTGTCGAGCGGCTGCGGAAAGCGCGCGTCAAGGCCTCGGCCACTGATCGGGTTCTCGCCATCAGCAAGACGCCGGAGGTATCGCGGTCGAGCCGATGGACGAGCCGTGGCTTCTCCTCGGCGCCGAAGCGGAGAGCCTCGGCCAGGCCATCGACATGGCGCTTCTGGCCGCTGCCGCCTTGCACGGCGAGGCCTGGCGGCTTGTTCAGGGCGATGATGTGGTCGTCGCGCCAGATGACCGCCGCGCGCATCATCTCGGCATCGGCGTCAGAAACTTCCGGCCTCGCGTCCGGAGGGGGCGTGTCGGGCAGCGGCGGCACCCGCACCCGCTGACCGGCATCGAGGCGCGTGGACGTCTTGACGCGCCCTCCGTCGACTCGCACCTCTCCCTTACGGCAAAGCTTTTCGATGCGACCCTGCGGCACATGCGGGAAATGCCGGCGGAACCAGCGATCCAGGCGCTGACCGCTCTCGTCTGCGCCGACGGAAAGGGTCTGGACCCGGCTCATACCAATGTCCGCGCCAGCGAGAGCCCGGCGAACAGGCCGAGCAACGACAAGCCGACTGAGAGCATCACGTAGAGGGCCGCCTGCCCGGAGGCTCCCCGCTCCCACAGGGTGACGGTCTCGAGCGAGAACGATGAGAAGGTCGTGAACCCGCCAAGCAATCCGGTGGCAATCAGCGGCGACAGATGTGTGAGCGCGTGCCGCGCCGCCGCCACGATGAAGACGCCCATCAGAAACGAGCCCACCACGTTCGCAGCCATGATCGCGACCGGAAAGTCCGTCGGACCGCCCGTCGCCCGAACGATCCCAAGGCCCAATCCATAGCGCAGCACGGCGCCGACCGCGCCGCCCAACGCGACCTGAAGAAAGGGATGTTCCATCCAGTTCGGTTTCCGTCGACCCTGCCCCGGAGTCAACCGCGCTTGGCGCGCTGCTTCACGAACCAGTCGAGGCGCTTCTTTAGATCCCGCTCGAATCCTCTTTCAGGCGGAAGGTAGTAGACCCCGCGCTTCATGCCGTCGGGAAAGTAGTTCTGGCCGGAGAAGCCGCCCTCGGCGTCGTGGTCGTATTCGTAGCCGGCACCGTAGCCTTCGTCCTTCATCAGGCGGGTCGGGGCGTTCATGATGTGCTTCGGCGGCGGCTCGGAGCCGGTGTCGCGGGCCGCGGCCATGGCGGCCTTGAACGCCGAATAAACCGCGTTCGACTTCGGTGCGAGCGCGAGATAGACAACAGCTTCGGCCAGCGCGAGTTCGCCCTCGGGGCTGCCGAGCCGCTCGTAGGTAACCCATGCGTCGAGGCAAAGGCGCTGCGCCTGGGGATCGGCCAGGCCGATGTCCTCGATCGCCATCCGCGTAATGCGGCGGGCAAGATAGCGCGGATCCTCCCCGCCGCGCAGCATCCTTGCGAGCCAGTAGAGGGCCGCGTCGGGGTCCGAGCCGCGGACGGACTTGTGCAACGCCGAGATGAGGTTGTAGTGCGCGTCCCCCGACTTGTCGTACTGCGCGGCACGGCGCGTGAGCCGTCCTGTCAATGACGCAGGGTCGAGGTCGCTGGCGACCTCCCAGCCCGCGACCTGCTCGACGAGGTTCAGGATTGCGCGGCCATCACCGTCGGCCATCTCGACGAGTGCTCTGCGTGCATCCGGGTTCAGCGGCAGCGAGCGGCCAAGCGTGATCTCCGCCCGACGCACGAGCAGCTCAAGGTTTTCAGGGCCAAGGCGGCGCAGCGTCATCACCTGCGCGCGGCTCAGAAGTGCCGCGTTGAGCTCGAACGACGGATTCTCCGTCGTCGCCCCAACGAGGAGGATCGTCCCATCCTCCATGTGCGGCAGGAAGCCATCCTGCTGCGCCTTGTTGAACCGGTGGATCTCGTCGACGAACAGCAGCGTGCCACGGCCCTGCTTGGAGCGGAGCCGCGCCGCGTCGAACACCTTCCGCAGTTCGGCAACGCCGGTGAAGATCGCGCTGACCTGCACGAACTCCAGGTCAGTCTCATCCGCCAGCAGGCGCGCGATCGTCGTCTTGCCGACGCCGGGCGGACCCCAGAAGATCACCGAAGACAACCGTCCGGACGCCAGCATCGAACCGAGCGGACCCTGCGGCGCCAGCAAGTGGTCCTGTCCAATCACTTCGGACAGACTGCTAGGTCGCAGTCGGTCGGCAAGCGGTCGCATGCGAGCGTCTGCGTCTGCCGGGCGCGGAGGATCGAACAGGTCGGCCATGCGGGACTTCTAGCGCGTTCCGAGGTGCTGAAAAAAGGGGCCGCGACGCTCTAGCCTATTGGCGTAAACATTGCCGCCGTCGGTCGGCGCCGGCGACCTGGGTCGAGCGCCGCGAAGAAGCCCACCTCGACCCGCTCGGGTTCGTGCACGTTCTCGAGAGTCAGCAAGTCGAGCAACTTGTCCAGAAGGCGGCGGGTGCGTCGGCCCGACGTCGGCTTCGACTCGAGTGGGTCGCGGCGTCATGACCGCCAAGGGCCGCGTGCCACACCCCCTCCTTGCGGGCCTCGATGAGGCGCGGCGGCGTCGGTGGCGGCGGCCTCAGCGGCATCTTCAGCCCGCTCATTTCGATCCTGACCGCGCCATCGCGGTTTCGCCGGTCCGCTGGCGGTCATGTCCCTCGGCCTGCGGATCTGAGGGGCGAGCCAACAAGCATTCAAGCGTCAAACGGAGATGCGGCCATGAAAAATGGACGCCACCACCGCGATTCAGATTGCCCAGGGCAAGACGAACCCAACTGTCTGAGCATCCGGCTTGGGGCGTTGAAGGCTTTGTTGCGCAAATGACGAGAGGGATTCACCTACAACGAAGCCCTGAAGCAGCGCGGCTCCCTGACGATCTGGTTCGACCCGGAGATGGTCTGGGTGCCGCCGCCGACCGGCAAGCAAGGCCGGCAGCCTCAGTATGGCGATGCCGCGATCCAAACGTGTTTGACCCTGAAAGTCTTGTTCGGCATGGCGCTCCGGCAGACGATGGGCTTCGTCGAGAGCCTCCTGCGCCTGGTCGGCCTGGACTGGGCCGTAGCGGACTACAGCACCCTGAGCCGCCGCCAGAAGACCTTGGCCGTGAACATCCCCTACCGTGGCTCGAAGGGCCCGCTGCATCTGCGGATCGACAGCACCGGCATCAAGGCCGAGGGCGAAGGAGAGTGGCATGCCCGCAAGCATGGCGGCGCGAAACGCCGGCTGTGGCGCAAGATCCACCTCGGTGTCGACGAGCGGACGCTGGAGATCCGGGCCATCGAACTCACCGGAAGCCATGTCGGCGACGCGCCGATGCTGCCCGAGTTGCTCGACCGGATCCCTGCCGACGTGGAGATCGGATCTGTCACCGCCGACGGCGCCTATGATACGCGCAAGTGCCATGACGCGGTCGCGGACCGTGGCGCCCACGCCGTCATACCGCCGCGCAGGAATGCCAAGCCGTGGAAGCCATCGACTGCTGGTGCCATCGCCCGGAACGAGGCGCTTCGCTCGTCGAAGTACCTTGGCCGTGCCATCTGGCGAAAGTGGAGCGGATACCACCGCCGAAGCCGCGCCGAGACGAAGATGCATTGCGTGAAGCTGCTGGGCCAGAGCCTCATGGCACGCGACTTCGACCGTCAAGTCGCAGAACTCCACGTCCGCGCTGCCGTCCTCAACGGCTACACCGCGCTCGGCATCCCTGTCACAGAGCCCGCAGGATAAATCCGTCTGGGGAAGGGGGGAATCCGCGCTTCACCCCCTTTGCACAACAAAGTCCCCGCGGGCTACTCCCTCCCGAACGTCTGCTCCACGTAGTCCATGATGTCCTCCATCAGCGGGCCCGTTGCTTCGGGGCCGGTGAAGCGGAGGGTCCAGCCGTCGGGGGTGCGCTCGCGGCGGATCATCAGGCCGGCGCGGGGGCGGGCCAGGCGGCGGGGCGGCCGGGCTTGTAGGCGCGGGGGGGGGGGCGCCGGGGCGGGCGGCCTCGCGGGCTTCCTCCTCGGCTTCCTCGACGATGCGCTGGAGCAGGCGCCACTGGGCGGCGGGCGTGGCCTCGGAGGACTGCGTGAGGGCGGCCTCGATCAGCTCGCCCATGCCGGCGCGGAGTAAGCGTTGTCTCGGCCCCGCCTGTTTCCGCCGTGGCGGAGGGGTGAGAGTGGCGGTTCCTGGATTGGGATCGCTGCATGGAAGATTTCGCAACGAGCGGTGCAACGAAGGCGCCTATGACGCGCCGCTTGGAGGTGCTCAGCGGGCCTGAGCGGCGGAGGCGTTACAGCGACGAGGAGAAGGCGGCGCTTGTCGCCGAGACATTCCGGCCGAGCGTGTGCACGGCAGACCTCGCGCGGCAGCACGGACTGCACCCGCAGCAGCTCTATACCTGGCGCCGTCAGGCGCGGCGCGGAGCGCTGGTGCTGCGGGATGAGCACATGCCGATGTTCACTACGTTGGTCGCCGCCGCACCGGCGGCTGCGGAGACGGCGCCGCAGTGTAAGCGCGCCGCTTGCGGCATAGCGGTGTCGGCTTGACGGACCTCCGGCGCTGATCTCAGGCCAGACTGCAAACTTCTTTGGAAACGATGGCCGCGACTGGCGGTCAGGCGGCGGCGTTTGCGGCGGGTTTGGCGAAGGCCCAGGGGAGCAGATCGTCGATGCGCGCCATGGGGTGACCGGCGGCGATCGCCTCGAGCACGGCCTTCATGTAGCCGTAGGGCTCGACGCCGTTCACGCGGCAGGTCCCGATCAGCGAGGCGATGCGGGCCCAGGCCTCGGCGCCCTCGTCGTGGCCCGCGAAGAGCGCATTCTTGCGCGTGAGGGCGTGGGGCCTGATCAGGTTCTCGACCCTGTTCGAGTCCAGCTCGACGCGGCCGTCGTCGAGGAAGACGCAGAGCGGCTCCCAGCTCTTGAGGATGTAGCGGACGGCCTCGCCCATCTTGCTGGCGCCGGACAGGCGCTCCTTCTGGGCGCGCAGCCAGGCGCCGAGCGCATCGACCAGCGGCTTCGCGCGCGCCTGGCGGGCGGCGCGACGTTCATCAGGACCGCGGCCGCGGATCTCGGCCTCGATGGCGTAGAGCGCCGCGATGCGCCGGAGCGCCTCTTCGGCCACGGGAGAGCCGGCCTTCGGTTTGGCGTCGATCAGCTTGCGCCGTGCGTGAGACCAGCATTGGGCGAGCACGAGCGGCCGGCCGCCCTCGCGGTCGTCCCTGGTGAGGCGCTTGTAGCCGGCGTAGCCGTCCACTTGCAGGACGCCGTCGAAGCCTGTCAGCAGCCGCTCGGCATGCGCGCCGGCGCGGCCAGGGGCGTAGGTGAACACGACGATGCGCCATGTCGCGCCATCGGTCCGAGCGACAATGGCGCATGCGGGTCGCCGCCGCCCCAAGGGCGGTCGTCCCGCGCCATCGCCCAGAGATAGCCCGTCTTGGTCTTGCCGCGGCCGGGGTCGAGCACCGGGATCGTGGTCTCGTCCATGTAGAGCTTGCGCGACTGCTTCAGCAGCTCGGCCATCCGGTCGACGATCGGGCGCATATGCCAGGCCGCGACGCCCACCCAGTCGGCCAGCGTCGAGCGGTCCACCGTCACGCCGTGGCGGGCGAGGACCTGGCTCTGCCGGTACAAGGGCATGTGCTCGGAGAATTTGGCGACCATGACGTGGGCGATCAGCGCCTCCGTCGGCAGACCGCCCTCTATCAGGTGCGCCGGCGTCGACGCCTGGGCCACCCCGGCGCGGCCCTTCGGGCAGGCGTAGCGTGGGCGGATGGTGACCAGCACGCGATACTGCGCGGGCACGACGTCGAGCCGGTGCGCGCGGTCTTCGCCGATCCTGACCATCTCTCCGCAGCCGCACGGGCAACTCCGGTCCTCGGGCTCGATCACCCGCTCGACGCGCGGCAGGTCTGCCGGCAGCGCCCGAAACGGCTTCTGCCGCTTGGGCGCGTCCGCCGTCGCCGCCTTGTCGGCCGCGGGGCGCTTCTCGTGACCGGTCTTCGCCTCGGCGATCGCGGTCTCGTTCGCCATTGGGCTCGAACCGATAGCGCCTCGATGGCTCACCCTCGAGCGCCAGCGCGAGCTGGTCGGGGTGGAGCTTCTCCGAGCGCGGCCCGAACCGGGCGCGGCGCATCTCGCGCAGGAGCGTCTCCAGCCGCGCCGCATAGGCCTTCTGATCGGCCATCTCCGCCTCGAGGTGGAGACGCGCTGCGCGCTCGGCGGCGAGCGTTGCGGTTTGCGCCTCGAACATGACGCGCAACTCTCGCGGCAGCGCGGAAAGATCGGGCGCATCGGGAGCGGCGGGCATACGCGCAGACTACCAGAGCCCGGTGCCCGGACAACCGAAAAGGCCCAAGAGTTCAGAGGCTTGGCGCTACACCGCCGTCTCCGGCGCCCGCACCCGCCGCGGCGTCACGCGCCGCCAGTCGAGCCCCTCGAACGAAGGCGTACAGGAATATCCCCTCTGCTGAGTCTGATGAATCTCCGGTCGAGGAGGTCCGGGTTCTGGACCCGCGGCATCCGCTCTACGGACGATCGTTTCGTGTGATCCGGCGCGCGGCCCATCGAGGCGGGAACTTCCCGTCCTCTTTTGAGGTGGAACATTGCAATGGCTCAAGCCTGCTGATCCCCATCGCAGTAACGGAATGGCACGATTTGCCGGGCAGCCGAACAACATTGAGTATAGACGCGTTACGCGAGCTCATAGATGTGGTAGATTGCCTGGACGATCATGGCGATAGACCCGAGAGATCTCTGGACGACGCTGCCGCCGTCTCTGCGGCGTCGGATCGTCGACGACGTCGCCGTGGTCCTGGCGGAGGTCCGTCGTGAAGTCGGAACTGATCATGCCGACCCACTTGGCGCGCAAGGCGGTCGTGTACATCCGCCAGTCGACGTCGCATCAGGTCGTATGCAACCAGGAGAGCTTGCGCCTTCAATACGCGCTCCGGCAGCGCGCTCGTGATCTTGGATGGCGTGAGGCCGACATCGACGTCATCGACAGCGATCTCGGCCTGAGCGCCGCTTCCACCGCGCAACGGAGCGGCTTCAAGGAACTGGTCGGCCGGGTCGGCCTCAGCGAGGTCGGGCTGATCCTTTCGATCGATGTGACGCGGCTCGCGCGCAACTGCTCCGACTGGTACCCACTGCTGGATATCTGCGGTCTGCGCGGCTGCCTGATCGCCGATTCGGGATGGCGTTTATGATCCCGGCAGCGCCAACGGTCGCCTGCTCCTCGGCCTGAAGGGAACCATATCCGAACTGGAGCTGCACACGATCCGGAGCCGCCTGACCGCCGGCCTTCTTGCAAAGGCCGGGCGCGGCGAACTCGCGCTCTCCCTGCCGATCGGTCTCGTCCGCGATCCGAGCGGCGTCGTCGTCAAGGATCCCAATGTCGAGGTACAGGAGCGGCTTGGGCTCGTCTTCCAGACCTTCCTCAGGTTCCGCACCATCGCGAAGGTCATGCGCGTGCTGAACGAGCGGGGCCTCGACCTTCCACGCCGCGACCGTTTTGGCGACGTGCGGTGGGCGCGCGCGACGGTCGTTGCGGTGTCGGCGATCCTGAAGAATCCGGCCTACGCGGGCGCCTTCGTCTATGGGCGGACCCGCATGCGCACCGCGGCGCGCGAGGGCGGCTCGCCGGTCAAGACGCCACGGCCGATCGAGGAGTGGCGGATCGTCGTCAAAGACCGGTATCCGGCTTACGTCGACTGGCCCACCTATGAAAGAATCCGCGCCATCATCAGGGACAACCGAGCCGAATACATGCGCACCAGGACCAGCAAGCCCCTTACCAGATCTGTTGTAGAAGTTGCTTCGACTGGCCACAAAGTGGCCAACCTTTCTCTTGCGGGACTGGCTTGACGCAAACTCGCGATGGATGTGTCAGGTGTAATCTGTCTCGCGAGAATCTGCGACACATTGCAGAGGCCTGGTTGTCAGTTGACAACCTGATGGTCAGAGGCTATTTATGACGAGACCGAGACACCCGAACAAGACGATCGAAGCCGCTCTCACGGAGCTGGAAGGTCTCGGGTGGAAGGTTGAGAAATCGAAGGGCAGAAGTGCACACGCTTGGGGATTTGCGCGCTGCCCAGAGAATGCGAAGGACAAGTGCCGCAACGGCGTGTTCTGTCAGAACCAGATCTGGAGCACGCCGGGCAACCCGACCGGCCATGCTCGAGATCTTTTGCGCAGGGCGCGTGGCTGTGTGATCAAGAAGGACGAAGGCGATGACGAAAGTGACGGCTGAGGAGTTCGAGTTCGATCTTGTCTTTGCCCTTCCGCGGAGGGACTTGGATCAGGATGCCATCCTTGATGCGCTCTTCGAGGCTGGTTGTGATGACGCGGTGGTTGGTCTCGGTGCGCCGGGCCTTGTGGGTCTGGCCTTCACCCGAAGCGGTGAGAATGCCGAAACGGTAATCACAGGCGCGATGAAAGCTGCGCTTTCGGCGTTGCCGGATGGCACCAAGCTACGCGAGGTTAAGCCCGACCTTGTCAGTCAAGGAGATATCGCAGCCCGCCTCCAGGTTTCTCGCCAGGCATTGCAGAAGCGTCAGCTTCCTCCACCCTCAATCGGCGGCCTATACCGCGCGTCAGAGATGTTCGCAGTTCTTGATGCACAGCCCGGCAAGGTCAAGAATGCCCTACAGGACGCGCGTTCTTGGTTTGCTTCGGCGCCCGCAGCCCAGAGGATAAACGCCCGTATGAGCCTTGATTCGCAAGAACAGGCGGCGCCTTAATCCACCTGGAAACATGATCGCCCGCGGCGCGCGATCTGCAACACAACTTGTAAGGGGCTTGCAGGACCAGAGGGGCCCCTCGTGACGGCGAACTCCTCCTGCACGGCATCGCCTGGTGCGCGAGGTGTGGCCACAAGATGTACGTTCGGTACAAGGGCGGCGGCGAGTACGTCTGCAATCACCTGCGCACTCAGCAGGGCCTGCCCACGTGCCAGCACATCCGTGCTTCGCAGGTGGACGGGGCGGTCGCGGATGCGTTCCTGACCGCGCTGGCGCCGGCGGAACTCGACGCGCTGTCGCGCGCGTGCCGCACCCAGCAGCAAACGGACAGCGCGCTGCGCTCGAGCGCCGAACGTCAGATCGAGCGGAAGCGATATGCTGCGGCGCTGGCCGAACGGCAGTTCAACCGCGTCGATCCGGACAACCGGCTTGTCGCCAGCGAGCTCGAGCGTCGATGGGAGGCTGCGCTGATCGAGGTTCGGCAGGCCGAGGAGGCGCTCGCCCAGCTCTCCGCGCTCAAGCCGCTCTCGCAGCGGATGATCGGCAAGCCGCTCGGCGACAAGATCGTCGTCCTTGCCGGTCGGCTGCCGCACATCTGGGCGGATCCGGCGACCACCGACGCGCAGCGCAAGGCGCTTCTGCGCTGCCTGGTCGAGAAGGTCGTCCTCGACCGCGGTGAGCGCGATGTCGCCCTCGTCCGGATCGTGTGGCGCGGCGGCGCCACGAGCGACCTCGCGGTAAAGATGAGGGTCAACGCCGTCGCCAAGCTCACGAAAGGCGAGGAGATGCGGGGTCGCGCACTCGACCTCGCCCGCTCCGGGATCCCTGACGATGAGATCGCCGCGATCCTCTCGTCGGAGGGACACCGCTCTCCCAATTGCGCCGACAGGGTTCTGCCAATCACCGTGCAACGGCTCCGGCTCGGTGCCGGGATCAAGGTGAGCACCCAGCGTACCCGCTGGGACCACGATCGGTCTCTTCTCAGCGCGACGGAAGTGGCCGCCAAGCTGAGCATTCCAGTGAACTGGCTGTATGTGCAGATCGGGCGAAAGCGGCTTCTCATCGATCGCCAACCCAACGGGGCCTACCTGTTCCAGGACACGGCCGTCGTCATCGACGCGGTCCGAGATCTGCGAAATCGTGTTGTCGATCGCATCGACCTGAGAATCTGTCAGCCTCACCAGGAGGGGCATCAACATGCATGATCGAACAGCGCCTCGAACTGCGCCCGCGACAGACGCATGACGCCATCCTTCACCGCAGGCCAGGCGAACCGCCCCTCGTCGAGCCGCTTGTAGATCATCACCAGCCCATTCGCCATTGTCGCTCCGACCCTGAAATGACTGTCAGTTGACAGCCGCCGGCGGCGCTATGGGGGGAAGGTCATGCAGTGGACCGAGTCTCCTCGCAAGCTGCCAACCGGTGGCGACGCGGCATGCTGGACGGTCGAGGGCGGGCGGCGCAGCGTCAAGCGCCTCTGGTCCTCGACAATGTGCTGCGCGCCGCCCAATTGGCTCCGATCTTCGCGTGTCGCCCTCCCGCAGTGGAACGAGGCCTTCCGCCGACCCCCCTGCCGCCGCCACAGTCACCCGCGACCTAACCCGCCCCGCCAGCCGGTCGCGGCTCGTCCCGTCTGGCGCGAACCGCCGCGGCGAGAACGCCCGCCCCACCGTCCGCCTCCCGCGCAACACCGCGCCCGCCCGCGCTCTATTGGCCCCCGCCAGACCGGAGCCGCCCATGACCACCGAAGTCACCCTCACCCCCCTCGCCGCAATCGAGGCCGAGGCCCTGCCGCGCGACCGCACCGCCGTCGAGCCCGAGGCGCTGGCCGAACTCCAGGCCTCCATCCTCGCCCTCCGGCCTCCGCCAGCCGATCGAGGTCTTCGCCGCCGAGCCCGAGCCCGGCCGCCCCGGCCCCCGCTACGGCCTCATCTCCGGTTACCGCCAGCTCGCCGCCTTCCGCGCCCTCGCCCCCGGCACGGACGACCGCTTCGCCCGCATCCCCGCCTTCGTCCGCCGCCCCGCCGACGTCGCCGAGGCGCTCTCCGACATGATCGCCGAGAACGAGATCCGCGCCGATCTCTCCCCCTGGGAGAAGGCCCGCATCGTCGTCGAGGCCCGCGACCGGGGCCTCTTCCCCACCCTCGACGAGGCCGTCTCCCGCCTCTACCCCGCCATCAACCGCCAGCGCCGCATCCGCATCCGCGCCGTGGCCGACGTGGTCGAGGCGCTGCCCGACGGCCTCCTGGCACGGCCCGAGGGGCTCACCCAAGCCCAGCTCCTCCGCCTCGGCACCGCCATCCGCGCCGTAAGCGCGCCGGACGGCCCATCGCCTTTCGACCTTCAGCAGATGCGCTGGCTGCCTGACGCTCCGCTAGGTTCTTTGGAGGGTTTGGCATGGGCAAACACGGCTCGGGCGGGGGCGACGGCTGGAGATCGGGGTTCGCGGGGCGGATCGAGGTCCGGGAGAGTGCGACGGGCCGGCGTGAGTGGCCGGAGGCGGTGAAGGGGCGGATCGTCCGCGAGAGCCTGGAGCTCGGAGCGTCGGTGAAGGATGTCGCGCACCGACACGGGATCGCGCCGCAGCAGCTGACGACATGGCGGCGGGCGGCGCGGCAGGGTCGGCTGGCGCTGCCGGAGGACCCGGTCGCGGAGGACGGCTTCGGCTTCGCGGCGCTGGTGGTGGCGGAGGAGCCGACGCCAACGGCCCGGGTGGAGAGCGCCACGCCGGCGCCGGCCGTGGAGATCGTCGTGGGCGAGGTCCTGATCCGTCTCGACGGGGCGACGCCGGCGGCGCGGATCGCGGAGATCGCGGCGGCGCTCGGAGCGCGGCGGTGATCACGCCTGGGCAGCGGATGCCGATCGTGATCGCGACGAAGCCGGTGGACTTCCGGCGCGGTCACGACGGGCTGGCGGCGACGGTGCGAGCCGCGAGCTCGGGCTCGACCCGCGTTCCGGTCTGACCGTGATCTTCAGGTCAAAGAGCGGCGACAGGTTGAAGATCCTGGTGTGGGAGATGAGCCATGTCGCGCCATTGGTCCGAGCGACAATGGAGATGCAGGCGCCCTGGCCGTCCCACCAGATCACCTTGATCAGGTCGCCGCGACGGCCGCGGAAGACGAAGAGGTGACCCGCGAACGGGTCCTGCTTCAGCGTCGTCTCGGCCTGCGCGGCGAGTGTCGCAAAGCCGCGCCGCATGCCGGTCACGGCCGCCGCCAGACAGACCTTGGGGTTCGCCCGGGACCGGGATCACGCCTTGAGGCCACGGATCAGGCGCGCCAAGACGTCGCGATCGTAGAGGCCGCTGATCCGCAGGCTATGTCCGTCCGCCAGCTCGATCTCGATCCGGCTTTCGTCAGAGCGCGCCGCAGGACGCCCGCCATCGCTCTCGCCCACGATCTCCACCGGCAGAAACCGTCCTTCGTCCCCCGTAGCCTCATCGGGCGCAAAGCGCGGGGCACGCAGCCATTTGAAGACGAGGTTGCGTTCACGTCATATCTCCGCGCCACCTGGCTCACCGAGATGCCCGGCCGCCGCGTCTGAGCACAGATCAGCCGCTTCTCGTCGTCGCTCCACGACTTGCGCGTCCGACGCTCCGCCATCCCGAAAGCTCGATGGTGTCCACCATCTCGTGGTGGACACCATCGGGTGCCGCCTGCGCTCGTCAGAGCGGCAGGGCCGGATGCTTACGCAGCACCGTCTCATGGAGCCCGAGCTCTCGGCCACCTCGATGATCGTCACACCACTTGTCCGGGCGCGCTCCACTGCCTCCCGCTTAAAGGCATCGGGGAAATGACGCCGCTTCCTGCTCTCCATTGAACACTCCTCTCCCGGCTTGAAAGCTCTAGGGGTGTCAAATCAAGTGGGGCAGGATCAGACAGCAGAAAGGCCGCGCCCAGGTGGCGCGGCCTCCGCTTAGCAACTTGCCGCAATGTTTCTCAGGCTGCCGCGTCCACGTTGACGCCCTGCGTGGCGATGTCTGTCATACGGCGGTCTCCATCGTAGACGGAGTCGAGGCACTTTTCGAGGATGGGAGCGTCTTCCCCCTCCTTGAGCCGCTTTGCGAATGCCAGCAGGCACCCGTAGCCCGCGATCGCATAGTGCGTCATCCGCTGATATTGCGTGATGATCATCGCGTCGCGTGTGTCGGCATCTCCAAACTCTTCCTCGAGCGCATGAGCCCGGGCTTCGGCGACGAGGCCTTCCATGCCCTTGCAGTGCTCGCCGTTGGGGTCGACGCCATGACGCTGGCACAGCTTTTCGATGTCGACCATCCCGGTCTCGATACCGTCGGCGCCGTCCTTCAGCGCAGCTTTCAACTCATCGTGCTTGGCTTCGTCGTGGAGCTTCCGCGTGACGCCAAGCGATTGCTTGCATGCGCTGTAGAGGTCCTGCAGCTGATCGAGATAGACATCCTTGAGCGAGTTCATCGCCATGGTGTTATCCTCCATTATCGGGTTTCGCGTTCAACGAAGTGCGTGCGCGTTCGTTCCTGCGTCACGTTGGAACAACGATGTCCACCCTCAATCCGCCCAGTATCTGGCTGTCCCCTAGCAGCAGGCTGCCGCCATGTCTGCGCGCGACGTCGTGCGCGATGGCAAGCCCCAGTCCGACGCCGGGGCCACGATCCTGATTGCGCGCGAGGTCGAGCCGCGAGAACGGCTTCAGCGCCTCGTCCCGAAGCTCGAAGGGAATGCCTGGTCCGTTGTCTTCGACCGTCAGGCGGATGGAATCCTCTTCTGAAACGATGCTCAATCGGGCACGTGTGCCATAGCGGACAGCGTTTCCGAGAAGATTTTCAAGCGCGCGTGTCAACGCTACCGGGCTGGCGTTCAGGCTTGGGACAGCCTGAGCGACCTCCAACTCGACGTGGTGACCACCCGCGCACCAACGGTCACGAAGATCAGACACAAGCCGGCGCAGATCGACGGTCGTACGGCCGTCGAGCGCGTCGCCACGAGCGTAGTCGAGAAAGGTGTCGAGGAGACGCTCCATGTCGCTCAGGTCGCGCTGCATGGCCTGTGTCTCGGAAGTTTCCTCAAGTAGGGACAGACCAAGCCGAAGTCGGGTGAGAGGTGTGCGAAGGTCATGGCTTACGCCTGATAGCATGAGCGTCCGTTGCTCGAGCATGCGTTCGATCCGATTGCGCATTTCCAGGAACGCGCTGCCCGCGGAGCGCATCTCGGTCGCTCCACTGGGGCGAAACGGCACGATGCGGCCCTGGCCGAAGGCTTCGGCCGCCACGGCGAGGCGCTTCACAGGACGCAACTGGTTGCGAAGATAAACGAATGCGACCACCGTCGCGAACATGCTGGTCAGTGCCATCAGAACGAGGAGTTGATGCGGGTTGGACGCCGATACGCGGCGTCGCGAGAAGTCGATCTCTACGGGTCCGTTTGGCGTCATGACGGTCAGCGCCACCCGGCGGATCGAATCCGCGAGATCGACGGCAACGACCCCGGGGATCTCCTCTCTCAGCACCTCGGTCACGATCCTGCCGGACAGGTCGTACCAGAGCCGCTTGTCACTATCTTCCGGCGCTTCGACGGCCTCAACCCCGAGATCGAAGGCGCGTGCGATGGCGGCTGTGGCGCGTTCCGCCGCGACCGCGTTCGGCGCGGCATCGAGCGCGTCGAGAAGATAGTCGAGATCATAGAGGATGTTCTGCGTCATCTGCTCCGTCACGTCCTCGTAAAGCCTTTGGATGAAGACGATCGTCACCACGATCTGGATCGTGAGGATCGGGACCAGCATGATGAGCGCGGCCCGGCCGTAGAGCGACCGCGGAAGATAACGCTTGAGCCAGTCGAAATTCATGGTGCTGGTCTAGTCCCACGCAGTGCGCGAGGTAAGCCGGAATGATCCTCCGCCCGGCACCTGGGGTCCGGCAGATCGTGGCGCCGAACCCTTCGCCCATGACCGGCCCGGGTACCAACGGCTACGTGATCGGGACTGAGATTGTCGCACTTGTCGATCCCGGTCCGGACGACGACCGTCACCTCGACGCGTGGCTCCGCGCAATCCGCGGCGAGGCGGTAAGCCACATCCTCGTTACTCACGCACACCGCGACCATTCGGCGCTCGCGCAGCGCCTCGCGGCTTCGGTCTCCGCGCCCGTCCTGGCCTTCGGGCGTTGGGACGAAGGGCGGTCGGAGACGATGCGCCGCCTCAGCGGGATCGGAGGTGGCGAGGGTACAGACGATGCTTTCGTTCCCGACGCCCGACTTGCGGACGGCGATGTCTTGACCGGTCCAAATTGGCGGATCGAGGTCCTCCACACCCCCGGCCACTTCCCGGGCCATCTCGCCTTTGCGACCGAAGACTGCGTGCTGAGTGGCGACCATGTCTTGGGCTGGACGAGCACGCTGATATCTCCGCCCGACGGCGATCTTCGTCAGTTTCTCGCCTCGTGCGACCGACTCCGAGCGATCGCCACCCGGCCATTCCTTCCCGGGCACGGCGATCTCATCGGCGATCCCGTCGCGCGCCTCGACTGGGTGGTCGCCCATCGCCTCGAGAGGGATGACCAGATCGCGCAGCACTTGCGTGAAAGCGGCGCATCGCGAGTTCCCGCCATCGTCCAGCGGCTCTATGGCGATACACCGCGCGCGCTCTGGCCAGCCGCCGCGCGCAGCGTCCTCGCCCACCTGATCGCGATGGTCGAGGAGGGGCGTGTCACTGGGGAGCCGGAACTGAGGCTCGACGCGGTCTTCCGCCCGATCTGACCTCTCGAAATGGGTGGACGCCCGAAAGCACCATTGCTATAGCCCCGCTCGGCGTTCCGGCGTAGCTCAGTGGTAGAGCAGTTGACTGTTAATCAATTGGTCGTAGGTTCGAATCCTACCGCCGGAGCCAGAATCCTCGCAACCTGCTGATTTCACGAGGAAATCGGCTTCAGGATTCGGAGCCGAAGGGGTCAGCGCGCACGCACCGGCACAACGCCTTGCACATTCACGTGCACAGGAGTCGGAGCGTGCCGCGCCGGACGATCTCGCAGCCCCATCTCGAACGCCGCCCCGAGGGCTTCTTCTGGCGCCGGCGCTGGCCGCAGGCGCACCTCCGGCGGCGGCCGCCCGCGGCGCCGAAGAATCTGTTTTTGTGCGTTTCGCTACGAACCCAGGTCCTCTCCGAAGCGAGGATCCTCGCTCAACGCCTTACGGCGCTGAGCGACCAGGTCTTCGCCGCCGTTGCGGAGAAGACCATGCCGATCGCGCCAGATCTTGCGGAGACCATCCTCGGCAGCCTCGTCCGGTTCCGGATCGAGGCCGCCGAACTGGCACGCGAGGTCGCCCCGCACCGTCCCGAGGCGACGGCGGCGTTCGAATTGGCCCAGCAGCGTGCGGAACAGGAGGTTCTGCGCCGGGCGCTGACCCTGCGCGACAGGTCGATCGCGCGGGAGCCGTTGCGCGAAGTGGCGGTCCAGCTCGGGGTCGCTCTGGACGAGGCGGAGCCGGACTACCAGCGACTCGCCATGCGGGCGCTCAGGGCGCTTCTCGACGTCGGCGAAGAGAACCTCCGGCGCGATCAGGGCATCTACGCGGCGCCGAGCTCCGCCTTCCGGGCCGCCACGCAGAGCGATGCGGAGCATCTCGCGGTCTCGGGCATGGCTGTTACGACGCTGCAGCCCGGCATTGACATCCCTCGGCCGGCCGCCGCGCCTTCGGCAGCCGTTTTGCCCGCGCGTCCGAGCGCGGCGACATTCCAAGTCACGAACTCGGAGCCGCCGCTGCAGACCGCAGGGCCGCCACCAAGCACGACCGCTGCCTGCGCGACGCGGGATGCCGTTCACGCCGCTCCGCCATCGAACCCCGCGGCACCTGCACGGCATCCCGCAGTGGTGGCAGCGGCGCACGCCCCGCAGGAGGTGCGCACGGCCCCGGGCGAGGCGCGTGCTGCGAGTTTGCCGCCGGAACTGCCGCGGCGCCTGCGCGACACGACGTTCGGCAACGGCCTCGAGTACGCCTGGGCGAAGATCACCAGGGCCTTCCCTGGGATCCGGCAACTCGATGACCCGGAAGACTTCAACGTGTCGGAAGCGTTCGCACTCTACGCGATCACGCGTTGTACGGGCCGCAAGGGCCGTCGCGCCGACGAGGTGCTCAACGTGAAGAAGGGCGGCTCGTGGTCGAGGAACTCGCTCGACAACCTCCCGGCGACGGGAAAGCTGATGGTGTCGATCCTCGGCGACAAGCCCATGAGGATGGCGGAGCAGCAAGACCTCGTCGACGCCTTCAACCTGATCCAGCGGCTGCCGGCGCTCCACGGGCGATCCTCGAAGGAGACCCGCGACGTCTGCACCCTCGTTCACGACACGGATCGTCTCGAGGAGGAAGCCAGGGCACGCGTCGAAGAGGAGATGCGCCTCAAGGGAGCGAGCCGGTGGAACATCGAGGCCGCCGTGCACCAGGAGTCCATCCCGCGCCTGCGTGCCGCCACCGTCTACCGGCAGATGGAGGAGACGCAGCAGGTCAACCGCTTCATGATCGCCCTCGGCGCCATGCAGGCGAACCTGATGGAGAACGTCATCTGGACCACCGACGAGCGCGACGAGATCGATGCGCGCCAGGAGGACAACAGCCGCAAGGAATGGGGCGAGAAGCTCCCGGGCCTGTTCCGCACGCCGGTCTTCCAGCAGGAGATCGAGGACATCGGCGACCCGATGTTCTGGGCGCCACACGAATCTCGGTCCACGCCGGACTGCGGATGGAAGAGGTGCTCCAGCCAGGGGGAGGATCGCCTGTTCCCGCACCTCAAGCGCGGCGAGAACCGCACGTTCCTGTCCTCGATCTTCACCAAGGACTTCACCCGCTATCGGCAGGCACACGACGTGTACGACAAGCAGCGCGATTTCCACAGTTTCCGCACGGGCTTCAATATCGACCTGATGAAGCGGCGCGTGACCGCGGAGCTGCGCAAGGTCCTCATGGGCCACGTCATCCATGACGTGAACCTGATCAACTACGGCGGCGACGGACATCCGCTCGAGCATCTGCGCGATGTCGTGAACCTGATCGACGTCGACATCTCGATGGTGCGGCGACCATTCGGAGTCCGTGCGCGAGCCACAGTCACGCGACTCGCCGACCGTCAGCTCGCACGCGCATGATCAAGTGCCCCGGCCCCATTCAGGGCCGGGGCGGGCCTGTCAGCGGCTGGCGATGCAGAGCAGGTCTTCGAGCCGCGCGCCGTGCCAGCGGATGGCGGCGTCGAGGTCCGGGTGTGCTCCCGAATGGCCGTCGCCGGCGGACGTTTCCGCCTCCGCGAGCGCATCGCGCATCTCCGCGACGGCTTCGAAAATGCGTTCCACCTGCGGGCGCGACGCGCTGAGCATGCGGGCGAGTGCGGCCGCGTCGGCCGCATGCGGTTCCCCGTATGCCACGCGCATTATTCTGGTCAGCTCAGCCAGATTTGCGTTGAAATGCGCGCGGACGCCGGCGATCCGGGATTCCGCGCAGGCGGTGCGCCGGGCGCGCGCCGGTGAGAAATGTGCAGTCATGACTGCCTCCGTGACAGCGGGCCCGGGCGAGGTGCCCGGGACAGGAACCGCTGCCGTCAAGCGGCCGCCGGAGATCGGCGGCCGATCGTCCCTGCTGCGTCACGCGGCTCGGGCGCTGTCGTGCCTTGCGAATGAACACCGGATCCTCTCGGCCTCGTCGATCGCGTCACGCAGTCCATCCGTAACCAGGCAGATCTCGGCCACAGCAGGATCTTCCGGATCGATGGGCACGAAGACTCCCATCGCGGGGCACTCGTCGTCGACGAAATCGAGCGACAGCACGGCGAGCAACTGGTCGAGCATGATGCGGGTGCGCCGGGTGAGGCGCCGCTCCTGCTGCAGCGTCTGCACGAGCGCGTCGACGAGGCGCGCTTTCTCGTAGCCTCCGATCAGTCGCGAGGCATGCCAGAGCGCGCTCTGATGCTCTGCGAAGAAGGCGAGGACGGGCGCTGCCTCGATGGCGGCGGTGGTGCGGATGTCGGTGTAGGTGGTCATGTAAAGTCTCCAGCGGTTGTTTCCCGATCTCGGGGTCCGTCCGTGCTGGAGTGGCGGTTGGTGCTGCCTGCCCTCGCAGAGAGGGGCAGGCGGCATCCGAAGCGCCAGGGGTGGTTTTGGTTCGATGCCTCCGGGTTGGCGTGTCCTTCCGGGCAGTCGTGTTACGTCCGGCGTCATGGAGTGGTCGCGCCCGGCTTCTGCCCGAGAGCCGCGCGCCTGCCACTCTGGTCGCCGGACCTGGATCAGGTCATGGCGCAGCGCCGGGAAGCGTCGACGAGTCGCCACCCTTTGCGCGCGGCGCGGCGACGGGCGCTGGATCCTGCCCAGCGGTCAGCGCTGCCCATCCCGCGCGGGAGGGGACGGGATCGCGGGAGTCGCAGGGGCCCTGCAAGTTCATCCTGTCGGTGATTTTCTGGACCTGCGAGTGAACGTGTTGTGGCGCGGCGTGATCGTCTCTCACAACGTTTCTCTTCTCACTCTTCCCTCTCCTCTCGGCGCCGGGCGGGCGCGGCTTCGCCAAGAGAGACGCGCACCGATCCGGTCCAGAGAGACCAAGTTGAACCCCGCGTGCTTCGGCGCGGGCAGTTGGCGGAAGTTGAAGCGGTGGGCGGAAAAAGTTGAGAGCGGGCGCGGATCATCCCGTGCGGATGGTGCCCACCCTGTCTCAACCCGATACGGAAATTGCGGAAATCGCGGCGGTGGACAGCGACAGGCGGGGCGCCACCATGCCCCTTCAGAGGATGAGCTGTGCCGGCGCCGTCCGGCGCGCATCGATGAAGTCGGTGTACTCGCGCGTGGCCTTGGCCCCCTCGGACTGGCGGTAACGGCCTGGTCCCGGTGACCGAGCATGACCGTGGCGGCACGTGCTCCGGCGTCGAGCTCCTCGCTCGCCTCCGTCGCGACGTTGTCGCGCAGGCGGTGGATCGAGATGCGAACACTGAAGGCTGCGTTTGTCATGTTTCCCGCCAAGGTGCCGATCCGACGTTCGCTCAGAGCGTGCCCGCGTCCGAGCACCGACGGGAAGAGAGCCGGCGCATCATCGAAGACGGGACGGAAGTCGTGGCGATACTCCCGCAGGGCGTCGGCGAGGAGGTCGTTGTGGAAGACCGTGTCGAACGGCTCGCCCTGCTTCTGGTCTTCGCGCAGCTTCAGCATCGCCGCCGGAATGCGCACGTGGATCGCGTCTCCCCCGGTGAGGCGAAGACTCGAGTCGAAGGTGAGGGCAGAAAGCGCACGGGCGCGCTGCGGCAGCGCGATGCCGACGGAAAGGATGAGGCCGTTGCGGTAGGTCTTCGCGGCATCGAGCCCGCGCATGGCGCGCGAGCGCGCCTCGTCCATGAGCTGGAATCTGAGATCGTAGATGCTGCTCGCCCCGACCATCTGCGATCCCGTCTTCGTCGGTGCTCCGACGAGGTCGGCGCGTTCGCGCCAGTCACGGGCGACATAGGCGCGCGCGGTGGAGACCGAGTCCGGTTCGACGATGGCGAGCCCGGCATCAATCCGCGAAAGGTAGTCGGCGGCTGTCCGGAGGCTCACCGGCTTTCTCTGCTCCGTGCCGTCGGTCAGAAATGCGCCGTAGCGATCCAGCACCAGGCCGTTCGGCACGGGCGGCAGGCCGGCGGTAGCGGCGTACTCTGTCCACCTGCGCAGGGCCGTGGAGACGGCCTGGGCATAGTCGGCGCTCCAGGAGGTGAAGCCGGGGACGCGCTTCGGAGCGCGTGACCGCTCGATCTGCCGCTCCATCCCGCTCCGCCACGGCGTCGGCAGCGCCGCCGCCGCTCCGAGTGCGGCCTCCCAAGCCGTTCTCCGCGGCGTACGAGCAAAGAACTGACCGAACATCTGCGGGACCGCATGGCGCGCGTCGGAGCGACGGCGTTCGCGGAGTTCGCCTACCGATCTCCGAGGATGCCACGATCGCCTTTGCAAGCGCGACGATGTAACCGCGCCGAACCGTCAGCGTTCGTTGATTCCAGCGCTGCTTGACGGTGAGAAAGCCAGCGGTGGCCAGCTGCTCGTCGGTCACGTCAATTCTGGAGGCCCGCTTCTGGCCCGGCCTTGCGGCCCGCTTGCCCTGGTGCTTCAGAAGGCGCGCCTTCTTCTCCGAAATGCCCTCGTCCCGCCGATCGAGACTGGCGACGAAGTCGGCGTACGACTGACCTGTGCGCGAGAGCTTTCCCTGGGCCCACGGGGCCACCTTTTCGTCGAACTCCCGCATCAGCGGCACGATGACGTCATCGGGAACGCCGTACCGCCCGCCGCTGCGCTCGAAGGGATCATCGACGCTGCGAAAGCCGAACCGCTTCAGATCGGGATGCTGCGAGCCGTTTCGAGCAGGCTCGCGACCTCGATGACGTGCCGGCGGCATTTCTCCTCCGACTTCGGGGAGACGTCGAGGCGATGTGCGTAGTAGGCGGCCAGGGTCGCGGTCTTGACGTTCTCCGGCGCGACGCCGGTGTTATGGAGGAACGTAAGGAAGGGTCCCGCGAGGGCGACGCGCCATTTCGGCAGGTCGCTCTTCGATACCGCCTCGTAGGCGGCGCGATGCGCACCGCCAATGTCGGAGACGTTCTGCCGCCGCTGCCGCGTCGCCGCGGACGAGACCGCGGCGATTGTCTCGCTCTTGTACGTGGAATAGCTGCCGGCCGTGAGCTTGAATGCCGCCGCCCCATGCGCCTCGAGAAACTCCACCGCTTCGCGGCGGCAGACGATCGTCGTCTCGGGGACCCAGCCGCCGAAGTTCGACGTTTGCCGGCCGGATTTCGTCTATCCGGTGCGCGCCGTGTTCGGGAATTCAAGGGCTTGGTAGCCGTGCGGGGCAGATTTCGGCCCAACTCGTGTAGTTACACGTCGTTGCCCTAGCATGCATTGAGATGCGGGTGCATCTGAGGCATCTTGCATTCCATGTTTACACGCGTCACCGAGAGCGGCGGGCGTCGCTATCTGCAGATCGTCGAGTCCTTCCGCAACGATGCCGGAAAGCCCAGGCTGCGCGTCGTCGCCAATCTCGGGCGCGTCGACGGAATGAAGGAGGGCCAGCTCGACGCCCTGATCCGGGGCCTCAGCCGGGTTGCCGGGCGGGACGAGCCGGCGAAGACCGAGATCGCCTGGGAAGGCGCGCGCAGCTACGGTGACGTCTTCGCCCTGCATGCGCTTTGGAAGGACCTCGGTCTCGATCGCGCGCTTGGCCGGGCCCTGCGGTCGGGGCGTCGCGGAACCGATGTGGAGGCCCTCGTACGCGCCATGGTGTTCAACCGCCTGTGCGACCCCACAAGCAAGCTGGGCTGCCTGCGCTGGCTGGAGACTGTGGCGATGCCGGCGATGCCCGAGACCGTCACCCACCAGCATCTGCTGCGCGCGATGGATGCGCTGATGGATCGCGCCGAGCGGGTCGAGACGGAACTCGCCAAGCAGATCCGCCCCCTCGTCGATCGCGATCTGGCGGTGGTCTTCTATGACCTGACCACCGTGCGCATTCACGGCGAGGGGCAGGTCGCGGACGATCTGCGCGCCTTCGGCATGAACAAGGATTTGGGCGGCATCGCCCGGCAATTCGTCCTCGGCGTGGTGCAGACCGCCGAGGGCCTGCCGCTCATGCACACGGTCCACCCCGGCAACGTCGCGGAAACGAAGACGCTGCAGGCCATGCTCCAGACGGTCCTCGCGCGCTTCCCGATCCAGCGCGTCATCCTGGTCGCCGATCGCGGACTGCTGAGCCTGGAGAACATTGACGAGCTGACCGCACTGGCCGACCGGGACGGCCGCAGGCTGGAGTTCATCCTCGCCGTGCCGGCCCGTCGCTACGCCGAGCTGGTCGAGACCTTCCGCAGCCTTGCCTTCACCGAAGACGGTTTGGCCGAGGCGTCCTTCGCCGGTCATCGCCTCATCGTCGCCCGTGACCCGCTGCGCGCCGAGGAGCAATCCACCCGCCGCCGTGCCCGCATCGCCGAACTCGAGGCCATGGCCGACAAGATGGTCGCCAGGCTCGATGCCCAGGATGTCGGCCAGACGGCCAGGGGACGCCGCGCCTCCGATCGTGGCGCCTACAGCCGCTTCACCCGCGCCGTGGCCGAGGCGGAACTGACCCGCTTTCTCAAGGCCGATTACACCGCCGACCGTTTCAGCTACAGCCTGGACGAGGACACCATCGCCGAGGCGGAGCTCTTCGACGGCAAGCTGGCGCTCCTGACCAACGCCCCCGATCTCGACCTCGCCGAGGCCGTCGCCCGCTACAAGGCGCTGGCCGACATCGAGCGCGGCTTCCGCGTGCTGAAGTCCGACATCGAGATCGCCCCGGTCCACCATCGGCTGCCAGACCGCATCCGGGCCCACGCGCTGATCTGCTTCCTCGCCCTCGTGCTCCACCGCGTCATGCGCATGCGCCTGAAGGCCAGGGGTCACAGCGCCAGCCCCCGGGCTGCGCTCGACCTGCTGGCCCGCATCCATCGCCATCAGGCCCGGATCGCCGAGCGCAGCCTCGAAGGAACAACCCGCCTGACACCGGAACAGCTGGACCTCTTCGATGCCCTGACCCTGCCCAAGCCCGCCTGACAGAGCCCGTGTAGTTACATTTTGGCCCACCCGGCCATAGCAATATCAATCACTTGCCGCTGTAGCTGTCGAAGTTGGGCTTGTGGGCGCGGTGCTCCCCCAGAACGCCGCGGCGATCATTCAGGGCCAGGCACAGAAGGTGGCCGAAGGCGCGGGAGCGGGCGTCGGGCTGGCGGCGATCGCCGGTCTGCTCCTCACGATCTACAGCGCGTCCAAGGGCATGAAGACACTGATGGAGGGGATGAACATCGCCTATGACGAGAACGAGAGCCGCGTCTTTCTCAGGCTGAATGCCGTCGCGCTGGCGCTGACGATCTTCCTGATTGCCGGCGTTCTCATTGCGCTCGCGTTTACCGTCGCGGCACCGGCTCGCCTGTCCCAGGGTGTTCAGACGGCGGTCAATCTCGGGCGATGGCCGCTCCTGGCGCTCCTGACGATGTTCGGTTTGGCGGTCCTCTACCGCTACGGTCCATCTCGCGAGGACCCGGAGTGGCAGTGGGTCAGCGTCGGGGCAATCATGGCGACGATAGCCTGGATCATCGGGTCGATCGCGTTCTCGATCTACGTGCGCAACTTCGGCAGCTACAACGAGACCTACGGCGCGCTCGGTGGCGTCATCATCCTGCTGACATGGCTGTGGCTCTCGGCCTTCATCGTCCTGCTGGGCGCAGAGCTGAACTCCGAGATGGAGCACCAGACGACGCGCGACACTACCACCGGCGAGCCGCAGCCGAAGGGCGAACGCGGCGCCGAGAAAGCCGACACCATCGGCCAGACGCCATAGCGGAGATCCGGTGCGGAACCTCGCCTGAACGCAGGAACAAGCGTGTCCCGAGGCCGGTTGAGAAGCCAAACCATCAATGGAGGTTGCAATGGCGGATACAACCACCGCTCGTGGCGCGGCCGGCGAGAGCACGCCCGGGCTTCTCAACGACGTCCTAAACCACGTGACCGGCCTCGTGCGGGGCGAGATCAACCTCGTTCGCGCCGAGGTGCAGGAGAACATGAACAAGGCGGTCGCGGCTGTCGGCATGCTGGTGGCGGCGGTGGTCCTCTTCCTGACCGCTCTCAACGTGCTTGCAGCGGCGATCGTGGCGGGCCTCACCGAAGCCGGCATCGACGCCGGATGGGCGTCCCTGATCGTCGGTGGCGCGTTCGCCGTTCTTGCGGTCGTCCTTGCCCTGAAGGGCAAGAATGATCTGAAGCTGGCAAGTCTCGCGCCGACCCGTACGACCAAGAACGTCCAGCGTGACGCACAAGCGGTGAAGGGGGCGGTGACCCATGGCAACTGACACCAGATCATCCCACGACATCGAGCGGGACCTCGAACAGGAACGGCAAGAGCTCCGTGGTACCATCGACGAGATTTGGAACCGCCTGACCTTCGAGGACGCTTGGAACCGCGTCGGGAGGTACGTGCGTGAGAATGGAAACGAGCATGGCAAGACGCTCGGGCGGCTCGTCCAGGAAAAGCCGATTGCCGCCGGCCTGACGCTGGTCGGGGTGACCTGGCTTCTCTTCGGACCCGGGTCGAACCCCCCGCGCAGAAGCGAGACGGCGAGATACTCGCGGGGAAACGCTCTCGGCGATCCGCATCAAGAGGAATTGCGAAGGCGTGCTCGTCTGGCAGATGCGGAGGCGGAGCGTCGCGCCGAAATGTGAATCCCGGAGACAAAGTGGGCCACGGAAGCGGTCGGATGCTCTGACCGCCGCGGAGTAAAAGTCCGCCATTCTGCGCCTGAGGCGAACGAGCTGAAGGCGGGGAGATGTATTCTGTGGAACTCTACGCGCGTGTGCGGCGAGCGTGCCATGTCGAGGGTCTGAGCGAGCGAGCGGCGGCCCGGTTGTTCGGGATCGACCGCAAGACGGTGTCGAAGATCCTGAAGCACTCGGTGCCCCCTGGCTACCGGCGTTCGAAGCCCCCGGTGCGCCCGAAGCTCGACCCGTTCCTGCCGATCATCGACCAGATCCTGGAGGCGGACCGGGCCCTACCGAAGAAGCAGCGGCACACGGCGCAGCGGATCTTCGAGCGGTTGCGCGACGAGCACGGCTTCACCGGCGGCATCACCATCGTCACCGACTACATCCGGGAGAAGAAGCGCCGGACACAGGAGGTGTTCGTGCCCCTGTCGCATCCGCCCGGGCACGCCCAGGTCGACTTCGGCGAGGGCGAGCCATGTCGCGCCATTGGTCCGAGCGACAATGGCCCTCGGCGAGATCGGCGGGGTCCGGTGCAAGCTGCACTACTTCGCCATGGCGCTGCCGCACTCGGATGCGATCTTCATCAAAGCGTATCCGGCCGAGACGACGGAGGCGTTCTGCGACGGCCACGTCGCGGCCTTCGCCTTCTTCGGCGGGGTGCCGCTGTCGATCCTGTTCGACAGGTGGCGAAGATCCTCGGCGACGGGACGCGCAGGCGGACCATCACCTTCTTGGAGTTGCAGTCGCACTACCTCTTCGAGGACCGGTTCGGTCGCCCCGGGAAGGGGAACGAGTGAGCCATTGAAGGCGCCATTGGTTCGAGCCCAATGGCGAACGGCAACGTGGAGGGCGTCATCGGCTTCGGTCGGCGGAACATCCTGGTGCCGATGCCCCGGTTCAAGAGCTTCGAGGCGCTGAACGACGCAGTGCCTCAAACGCCAGGACGCCGTGCTCCGAGGGCATTCCGAGACGATCGGCGAGCGGCTGCTCCGAGACCTCGATGCTCTGATGGTGCTGCCGCCCACGCCCTACGACGCCTGCGAGAAGGTCAGCACGCGCGCCACCTCGATCTCGATGGTGCGCTACCGCGGCAACGACTACTCTGTGCCGGTCGCCTATGCCCATCACGAGGTCCAGGTCCGCGGCTATGTCGGCAAGGTCGTGATCGGCGCCGGGACCGACATCATCGCGCGGCATCGGCGGTCCTACGAGAAGGCCGACATGGTCTTCGACCCGCTGCACTTCCTGCCGCTCCTGGAGCGGAAGATCGGAGCCCTCGATCAGGCGGCGCCGCTCCAGGGCTGGGAACTGCCGCAGGCGTTCGCCACGCTGCGCCGGTTGCTCGAGGCCCGGATGGGCAAGCCGGGCAAGCGCGAGTACGTGCAGGCCCTGCGGCTCCTCGAGACCTTCGAGATGGACCATGTCCACGGCGCCGTGCGCCAGGCCAAGGAGTTCGAGTTCAGCCAAGGCGTCCAGAGCGGGCGGACCTACTGGAAATGGTTCCATCTCTGGAAGAGCCAGGGCGACGAGGGGCTGTTCGAAGCTACCGGAACTGTGGCGGACACTCCCGGTATTCGGACGAAGTCGAGGCCTATGTGCGTCAGACGGTCATCTCCATTGCCGAAAGAGTTGGCGCGGCCATCGAAGCGGAAAACAAGCGTCGTATCAGTCAAGCTGTGCCGGAGGCCGGGCTGCCGGTTGTTGGCTACGACTATGTGCATAAGGTTATCGTGGAGAGGGCGCCGCTCGACCACGCTATCAGGCAGAAAGGATGGGACCTCGCCTACAAGGATTTGCACTCCTTGGGGTTGGGGATCCAGACCAGCCGTGCTCTCGAGCGCGTGGCGATCGACGAGTACACGGTCGATCTCATGGTGCTCATGCGCGATACTGGTCTTTTTGATCATCTCCCGGCCTCAGTGCGGTAATTCATCGGCCTTGATGGCGAGGCCTGTCGCGTCACGCTTTCGGCGGCGATCGACGTTCACACGCGGTGTCTGCTTGCTCTGCAGATCGTGCCGCCGGGCCATGAGAGCCCGCTGCGTGACACGGTCGAGATGATCTACATGAATAAGGCGCCAATCTCGGATGCCGCGCGGTGCCGCTTCACATGGCACCAGTCTGGCGCGCCCGAGATGATCGTCCTTGATCGCGGCCGCCGATTACGTTTCCGACGAGGCCTACGATGTTCTGGCGTCACTAGGTATCACGAACATGGGGGCACCCGCGGCGAAGCCCTGGTTGAAGCCATTTATCGAACGGGTATTCCGCACAATCCACGAAGATCTCCTACAGCGGTTTTCCGGGCCCACGTTCAGCAACGTTGTCCAAAGGGGCGAAAACGACCCCGCCAAACGCGCCACGTTGACACTTGAAGCCTTCGGAAGCTCTGAAGAACCTCGGCAGCGGGCGATGATCTGTTAGGCTGGCGGCGACCTCGCTGGAGCCGCCTGATGAAACAGACTACCTTCGCCTCGCTGGCCTACGCCGGGAAGAAGAAGCGCACGCGGCGCGAGGCGTTTCTCGCCGAGATGGAGGCGGTGGTGCCCTGGGCTCGTCTGACGGCGCTGATCGAGCCGCACTACCCGAAGGCGGGGCCGAAGGGCGGACGGCCGCCGATGCCGCTGGAGGTCATGCTTCGGGTCTACTGCCTTCAGCAGTGGTACGCGCTGTCGGACCCGGCGGCCGAAGAGGCGCTCTACGACAGCGACGCGATGCGCCGGTTCGCCGGGCTCGAACTGGGCGACGACGCGATCCCGGACGAGACGACGATCCTCAACTTCCGCCATCTGCTGGAGCGGCACGAGCTGACCCGTGCGATCTTCGAGGCGGTGAACGCCTATCTACGCGAGCGGGGCATCCTGTTGCGCGAGGGCACGCTGGTCGATGCGACGCTGATCGATGCGCCCAGCTCGACCAAGAACAAGCAGGGCGCCCGCGATCCGGAGATGACCAGCACGAAGAAGGGAAATGCCTGGTACTTCGGCATGAAGGCGCATGTCGGCGTCGATATCGACAGCGGCGTGGTCCACACCCTGGAGACCAGCACCGCCAAGATGCACGACAGCCAGAAGTTCGACGAGCTGTTGCACGGCGACGAGCACGCGGTGTTCGGCGACAAGGGCTATGTCAGCGGCGAGCGCGAGGCGGCGTTCCGCGCCCGGGGCAAGGTCTGGGGCGTGATGCGCAAGGCGCCCAAGGGCGGCAGGCTGCACCCCATCGACGAGCGCATCAACCGGATCATCGCCAGCCTGCGGGCCAGGGTCGAGCATCCGTTCCGGGTGATGAAATGCCAGTTCGGCTACCGCAAGACCCGCTACCGCGGGCTGGCGAAGAACGAGGCGCAACTGTTCTCGCTCTTCGGGCTCGGCAACCTGTTCCTGGTCCGACGACGGTTGATGGCCTGAGGCGGAATCCGCCTTAAATCATCGAACTGCCTCAAACCGCACCCCGAGCGGACTCGAATTGCCGCGCCGCCCGGCGTTCCGGTCGTCCGACGCCGATGCAATGCCGAGGGCGCGCGTTGATCAGACCTTCCTCAACAAGCCCTCCCTCGCGTCGGCAATTGACCGAGAGGCGAGCGCTGTCGGTCGCGGCGCTCCTTGCTCGCAGCGGCCTCCGCCTCGGATGTCTTGCGTGCCAACGTGCGCTTCGCCGTAAGGTGTTGCTGCGTTTCGTCGGGTGCGCCAGATCCTCGTCGTTACTGCTGCTTTAGGTTCATGCAGCCTAGCGCGCCAACGCCTGTTCGAGCGGAACCCGCTCGACCGTAGAGCTTTTCAGTGCGAACTCGCGGCTGCCGACCTCTTCTGGTCGGATCGTGTCCATCTCATACGTCCCGAATAAGCAGACCGCCGTGCGGAAATTTCGTCTGCCCTCCCCGCTCCAGCGGCGCCGACCAATCTCCGCGCGTTCATGTCCGACCTTCGGCATCCATCGCTTGCGCCGCCTCGATAGACCTTTCGGCCTCTTCGAGGTCGTCGGGATGCGGCTCGGGCGCTGCCTGCAAGAGAGCAGTTCCCGGAGCGTGGCAGAGACGGGCCATGACGGGCAGGTGATCGGAGCCGATGTCCGGGAGCACCGCGAATTCGAGTACGCCGAAGGTGTCCTGAAACAGCACCTGATCCAGAGGCCACGTCACGACCACGCTGTCGGACCTGAAGGTGGGATAGAAGCCACGGCCGATCCTGGGGTCCAGCAGGCCGCCGATCCGGGCGGCGCGCCGGGTCACGGGCTCCCAAGGGACGGCGTTGAAGTCTCCGGCGACAATCGTGGCCGATGCCGAGGACCGCGCCAGCAATGCCGAGGCGAGGAGTGAACCGTCGCGGAGCGTCGTCGGCTGCGACCAGCCGAGCGGCGGGTGTGGATGCACGCCGACGAACTGAATGACCTCGCCGCTGGGCAGCTCCACTCCCGTCACCGCCGTCGGCGTGTACGCATCGAACAGGAACCGGAACTCGGGCGAGACCAGCGGCAGCTTCGACAGCAGGTGCATCCCGAAGGCGCCGTGGCCTTCCGGGATGAACTGCTCTTTTTCCAGAAAGATTGCTTGCAGCGGCGCGAGGTGCCGGTCCCACCACGCATCCGTCTCCATGACCAGTAGGAGGTCCGGGTTCACGTCGTCCACGAGGTTCAGGAAGTCGCTCGCGTCTTCGTTCCGCGCCTGCACGTTCGCGATCATGAGGGTCAGGGAGCTCTCGGGTTCGCAACTCTCCGGACCGACCGCGGCGTTGGCCGGCACGCCGCTGAACGGATACAGCTTGATCGCGTGATAGCCGAGGGCGAGCACGCCGAGCGTGCAGACGACCCAGCCGAACCTGCCGATCTGCGAACGAAGGGCGGCGGCCCCGGCAAGAAGCAGAACCAGAGCGACCGCAAATTGCAGGCGCGGAAAGTCGAGAAACCTGATCCACCACGTGTTGGTTTCGATCAGCGGCAGGAACGACACCGCCACCGCGACGACCAGCAGGCTCAGGACCACTCCTGCCGCCCATCTGCCCCACCTGAACTCGCCAAAATCTGACACGCCGACCTCCCCATGGCAAAGTGCGTGGGCCTCCGCCTTGTTCCTCTCTCGGCTCGAGCCCTCGCGGGCATCGACGAGTTACGCGATTGATCAAGGCCGCCCCGCTGGGACCACGATCATACCAGAACGTTACGAATCGTCCCGCTGCCGGCGCACGCAGGTGTTCCGGCGTCACCAACTCTTGCCGACGGAAAGCCTGCGCAACATCGGCGGACTTTCCCCCCTTGCGTGCGACGCGCTCGGACTCGCATCCCGGCCGACGCGGCCGCGAGCGAGGTCCGGCGCGCGCCGGCCGTGAGAGACGTCGGGCGCGCCCGACGACCGATGAGCCCGCTCAGAAGCGGTCGTCGAGCCGGTCGCCGAGGACCCCATCGGGTCTCCCGGCGAGTGCGCCCGCGACGGCAGCCGCGAGTCCCAGCAGCGATGCGATCGTGAGCCACCACGCCGTCGTCGCCAATGCAGAGGTCGCCGCTTGCGCCGTCTCGAGCGCCCGCTGTTGGATTTGGTTCAGCGTCTGTCGCAGCTGGTCGACGGCCTCCTGAATCCGGCTTTCGACCGTCTGCACGACCTGCTCGGTCTCCTCCGGCGTGATTCCGAGGCGCCGCTCGAGCACGGTCAGCACCTCCTGCCGGTCCTCATCTGAAAAAACGGCGTCGGGTCCGGTTACGAGGCTGTCAACGGCTTCGTTGACGTCCTCGCCGATGTCGCCCGGTGTCCGCAGGGCATCTGCCAGGGCGTCCCGCACGATGTTGAGGGCGCGCTGCTGCTCCTGCTGGCTCACGACGTTGCGGAAGGCGTCCTGCGCCTCGCGACGGAGTTGCGCGATCGTGATGTTGTTCTCCTCGAGCGTCTGCTGCACCTCGGGCGGCAAATCCTCGAGCGAGACCTGCGCGGCAAGCTCGGAGAAGTCGGGGAACGAGAAATCGTCAGGCGCCACCGCCTCAGCCACGTTCGCCGCCCCCCGCGCGGTGTTGCCGACCATCGTCGAGGCTGCGCCGAAGATCGCGCCGCCGCCGGCAATCGCTGCCCACGCCAGGAGCAGGGTGGCGAGTGCCCAGACCGCCGCGCCGTGAAGCAGCGACGAGATCGTCCGCGGAACGCCGGCAAGGCGCGCCCCGGCATAGCCGCCGGCCGCCAGCGCGATCATCTGGGTCAGCACGATGTAGGTGCCAGAGCCGACCCCGACGCCGGAGAGCGGGCTCTCCTCGTAGAGCGGGTCGACGGCGGTCGCACCGATCGCGAGCCCGAGCGTCGTGAAGAACACCATCAGCGCCATCGCGACGACGGTGCCGACGAAGATCGCTCCCCACGAGACCCGCCGCACGGGGCCGGCGGTTGCCCTTGCTGTATCCGTTGCCGTCATGATGCTGTCCTTCCTAAACTGGTGGTTGGAAGGTCCAACAACTTGCACGCCGAGTCGTTGCATCGAGCGTTGCCAGACGGCGGCGCGGGCGCACCTCAGCCGGAGCTCTTCGTCCCATCGTCAAGTCGCGAGGAGCAAGGCGGCATAGTCCGTTCCCGCGCCGAGGAACGGCCAGAGCCGGCTCTCCCGCTCCATCCCATCCTTCCAGCTGCGCCCGCACACAGCACGTTGTCGCTGAGCATCTCCACCGGATGCGGGGCTCGGTGTGCCCCGAACCGCTTCTCGACCGCCTCGAGCATCATGTCTCGCACGTCCGATCCACTGATGCCGGCGTTCGCCACGGCCCGCCAGGCAATGATCTCCCGATCGTGGGCGTCGATGAGGAATGCGCCGCGGATGACGTCGCCGTTCCAGCACGTGAACTCGAACCCGTCGCTGCACCACCGCAGGTTCGAGCGCATGACGACGACCTTGCCGTCGTGGGTGCGCGCCGGTCGCTCGGTATGGCTCCGCGCGAGAAGCAGGCTGTTGGCCTGCATGATCCGGTAGGTGCGCTTGTGGTTCACCGGCGCCAGCCCCCGCGCGCGCAGCTACCGGTTCAGCAGCGCCGTGACCCGCCGGTAGCCGTAGGTCGGCCGCGCCGCCACCAGCTTCGCGATCAACGGCAGAACGTTCGCGGCTCACTTGAACGCATGGCGTTCGCCACTCACCGTCTTGCGCTTTGTGATAGCGCCGCCGCGGCTTGGTCCTCCCGCTCAGCCGGTCGTGCAGGTTCGAACGTGCCACGCCCAGCACCTCGGCGACGGCCTTCATCGGGAACCGTCCTTCAGTGGCGACTTCGCGAGCAACGTCGGTTTTTTTTGCCCGTGACTTCTCCGGAGTCTCCTTGGCTCCAAGGCCATGCCTGGATGTCCGGTCAAAACGGGGGCCAGTTCAGCTCGGATCGGCCCCTCGCTGCCTCCCGATGCCACCTTCCAGTGATCTGAAGCCTTGATGTGCATCATCGTGGTGCGTCGAGGCGCGATCTAGGCAGGGGCGTAGTAAAGGCGGCCAGTGCGCGACCGCGACGCGGCGTGCTTGAGAACTGAGGGCCAGATGGTCGTCAAGGAATACAACAAGATCGAGCGCGCGACGTACATGAGCCGCGGTGAGGTCGGAAGACTTGGAACGGCGGTTCTCTTCGTCGTCGGCGTGATGATCTTCACGGGCGCGCGCTTCGCCGATGTCGAGCAGGCGTACCTGCTCGTGGCGGCGGCGGTGATCGGCGCGTACATGGCGATGAACATCGGCGCCAACGACGTGGCCAACAACGTCGGCCCGGCTGTAGGCTCGTTCGCGCTGTCGCTGACGGGCGCCATCCTGATCGCCGCGGTGTTCGAGGCCGCTGGCGCGATCATTGCCGGTGGCGACGTGGTCAAGACGGTCAAGGACGGCATCGTGGACCCCGCAGACCTCGAGAGTTCCGACGACTACGTCTGGGTGATGATGGGTGCGCTCGCCGGGGCCGCGATCTGGCTCAACGGCGCCACGTGGCTCGGCGCGCCGGTCTCGACCACCCATTCGATCGTCGGTGGCGTCATGGGCGCGAGCGTCGCGGCGGCCGGATGGGAGATCGTCAACTGGAGCTCGGTTGGCAGCATCGCCGCAAGTTGGGTGATCTCGCCTGTGATGGGCGGATTGATCGCGGCCGGGCTGCTCTACGTCCTTAAAAGAATGGTGCTGTTCCGCGAGGATCCGGTCGAGGAGGCGGAGCGCGTATTGCCGGCGCTGATCGGCCTGATGGGCTGGGCGTTCACGACCTACCTGGCGATCAAGGGCATCAAGCAGCTCGTGTCGGTCTCGTTTCCGGTAGCGATGCTGCTCGGCATCGTAATTGGGGTGATCATCTACTTCGCCGTCCGCCCGATCATACGTCGCGCCCGTCCGAAGCTGACGCGCGACCGCGACGGGGTGAACCGGCTCTTCACCATTCCGCTCATCTTTGCCGCCGCATTGCTGAGCTTTGCCCACGGAGCGAACGACGTTGCAAACGCGGTGGGGCCGCTGGCAGGCGTGGTCGACGTGCTGTCCGCTGGGGAAGGCGGTGGCTCCGTCGCCATCCCGCTCTGGGTAATGGGGATCGGCGCGCTCGGCATTTCGGTGGGCCTGGCGCTCTTCGGGCCGAAGCTGATCAGGACCGTCGGATCGGAGATCACCGAACTGGACCGCGCACGGGCGTTCTGCATCGCCCTCTCGGCCGCGATTACGGTGATTGTGGCGAGCCAGCTCGGCATGCCGATCAGCTCGACGCATGTGGCGCTCGGCGCCGTCTTCGGCGTGGGCTTCCTGCGCGAGTGGCTGGATCAGCGGATCGGAAAGGTGGCGGAGGACGTTCTGGCGCGCCACCGCGGCGCGCCCGACTTCGCCGAGGTCGAGGCGGTCCTGTGGCAGTTCCGCAATGCGCCTGTCGAAGAGAAGCAGCGCCTTCTGAAACAGCTGAAGGCGATGGGACCCGAGGCGGTCATCACCGCCGCGCAACGGAAGGAGTTGCAGAAGGCGCTCAAGCGTCAGCTCGTCAGCCGCGCCTCGCTTCTGAAAATCGCGTCGGCGTGGGTGATCACGCTTCCGGTCTCCGCCTTCTTCGCCGCGATGTTCTACTTCGTGCTGAGGGGGATGCTCCTGCCGTGAGATCCGTTCAGTGAGAAAGTACTACCTGCCGGTCGCGATCACGGCCATCGTTGTCGCGTTCTGGCTGAGCCCCGACCTGCAGGAGATCGCGGCAGGCGTAGCGATCTTTCTGTTCGGGATGCTGATGCTGGAGGACGGCTTCAAACTCTTCGGCGGGGGCTTTCTTGAGCGGATCCTGCAGCGGGCGACCCGCTCGGTCCCCCGGTCGATCATGTTCGGCATCGTGTCGACCACGCTGCTGCAATCGAGCTCGCTGGTCTCGGTTATCACCATCTCGTTCCTGAGCGCCGGGCTCATCTCGCTGATCGGTGGCGTCGGGATCATCTTCGGCGCCAATATCGGCACCACCACCGGCGCCTGGCTGGTCGCGGGACTTGGCCTGAAGGTCAACATCGCGGCCTACGCGATGCCGATGATCGCGCTCAGCATCCTGCTGGTGTTCCAGAGGTCCAAGGTGCTGAGAGGCGTGGGCTTCGCCCTCGGCGGTCTCGGGTTCCTGTTCCTCGGCATCCACCACATGAAGGAAGGCTTCGACGCCTTCAAGGATCAGATCGATCTGTCGCGTTACGCGCTGCCGGGCCTGCTGGGCCTTCTCGTCTACACGCTGCTCGGATCCGTCGCGACCGTCATCATGCAGTCCAGCCACGCGACGATGGTACTGATCCTGACTGCGCTCGCCGCGGGACAGATCACCTACGAAAATGCCCTCGCGCTGGCGATCGGGGCCAATGTCGGGACAACGATCACCGCCCTCATCGGTTCGCTTGGCGCCAATTTTCAGGGCAAGCGGCTGGCCCTTGCGCATCTGATCTTCAACGTCGGAACCGCTGCCGTGGCTCTCATCTTCATCGCGCCCCTGCGGCACGCGGTTGATCTTGTCAGCTCCGGCATCGGCATCGCGCCGCAGGACTTCGCACTGAAGCTCGCCGTCTTTCACACCATCTTCAACGTGCTGGGCGTCGCGCTCATGCTGCCGATCATGCAGCATCTGATCACCTTTCTGGAGGCGCGGATCGTCGAGCCGGTGCCGGACGTCAGCCGCCCGCGGTTCCTGAACCAGGCCGTGGACGAATTTCCGCAAACCCTGGAAAGCGCGTTGAGGAAGGAGGTCATGCACCTCTACGAGAACGCCGTCGAGCTGATCCTCCACGGCCTCAACCTTCATAGGGACGAGGTCTATGGGACTAACGATATCGCCGCGACGGTGCGGAGGAGCCGGCAACTGATCGAGCTCGACATCGACGCAAGCTACGAGCGGCGGGTGAAGACGCTCTACGCCGCCATTGTCGACTTCACGACGCGGGCGGGAGGCAAACGGCTCGCGCCGGACATCTCGAACCGCATCTACGCGCTCCGCGACGTCTCCAGCGACATCGTCCAGGTGGTGAAGTCGGTGAAGCACCTGCGCAAGAACGTAAACCGCTACGCGACGCGTCCGCAGGGCGCGGTGACGGAGCTCTACGACGGCCTGAGAACAGAGATCGCGCGCATCGTCATCGCGATCCGCGAGCTGGGCCTGGCCGACCCGGAGGAACGAAGCTCACTTTGGCTCGACCAGGAAGCGGCGCAGGTCGAGCAGGACGCGCGAAACACGACGCGGCGGGTCGACGCGTTGATACGGACCGGGGACATCAGTCCGATCGCGGCCACCTCGTTCCTGAACGATTCAGGATACGCCTATTCCGCGATGCGCGAACTGATCGACGCCGCGCGCACCTACTACATCGAACGCGACGAGGCGGTGGCCGAAGTGGAGAAAATCCTCTCGCTTGACGAGGAGGAGATCGGCGATTCGCTGCGGCAGTCTGGTCTCCGCTCCGACGCCCGCGCAGCGGAGCGTCGCGCCAATGTCATGGAAGGGCGCTAGGATGACTGGCTGGAATCCAGAGAATGAGGCGCAGGCATGGGCCTGAAGAAGCTTGCCGCCAAGGTGGCCGATTACAACGAGCGCGTCGAGAACGGCAAGGCAAGCAAGATCAAACCTGACGATGTGAAGAAGGTCCTGAAAAAGCTCCAGGGCAAGAAAGCCTCTCTTGAAGTAAAGATCTCGGAGGCGAGCAATCTTGACGAGAAGGCTCGCCTTAGGCGGAAGCAAGAAATCGCACAGGAGCACATTGAACGGGCCGAGTGGCTACTGAGCGAGATTTCATGAGTGGCGGATTGAAAACTTCAGTCGGCTCTGTTGCAGAAATCGGCTGATGGCCAAGGTTCCCCTTTACCCGGAGGGACTCATCCGACGGGCTCTGTGACGGGTATGCCGAGCGGGGTGTAGCCGTTCAGGACGGCGATGCGGACTTCCGAAGTTCGACAAAATCGGGTGTGATCTGGTTCGATTGAGGTCGCCTGGCGGTGTCAGATCAAGGATTTAGGAGGGTAGGAAACCGAGAGGTCTGTAGTCACACGTCGAGACCGTTCGCGCCATCGCGGGGGTTTCCGCGCTATTCAGTAGGCATGTTTGTGCGCATCAACGAGAGCGGTGGGCGGCGCTACCTCCAGGTCGTCGAGTCCTACCGCAACGAGGCCGGCAAGCCCCGCCACCGGGTGGTCGCCAATCTCGGGCGCATCGACAGCATGGAAGAGGGTCACCTCGATGCCTTGATCCGGGGTCTGTGCCGCGCGGCCGGGCGCGACGAACCCGCCAAGGTCGAGATCGCCCACGAGTCGGCACGCGCCTATGGAAACGTCTTTGCCCTGCACGAGCTGTGGAAAGACCTCGGTTTCGACCGTGCCCTCGGACGCGCTCTGCGGTCCGGCAAGCGCAAGTTGGACATCGAGGCCCTCGTCCGGGCGATGGTCTTCAACCGTCTCTGCGCGCCGAACTCGAAGCTGGGCTGCCTGCGTTGGTTGGAGACCGTCGCCATGCCGGCCATGCCCGAGGGCGTGACACACCAGCATCTGCTGCGGGCGATGGACGCTCTGATGGATCACGCCGACCGGCTCGAGACGGAGTTGGCCGGGCAGATCCGGCCGCTGGTCGATCAGGATCTCGCGGTGGTGTTCTACGATCTGACCACCGTGCGTATCCACGGCGAGGGCGAGGTGGACGAGGATCTGCGTGCGTTCGGCATGAACAAGGAGACCGGTGGCATCGCCCGCCAGTTCGTCCTTGGCGTCGTGCAGACCGCCGAAGGCCTGCCGTCGACATTGTCGCTCGAACCAATGGCGCAACCATGTCGACTGCACACGGTCCACCCCGGCAACGTCGCGGAAACGAAGACGCTGAAGGGCATGCTCACCGCAGTCCTGGAGCGTTTCCCGATCCAGCGCGTCATACTGGTGGCCGATCGAGGGCTCCTGAGCCTGGAGAGTTGCCCATCGAGGCGCCACCGGTTCAAGCCCGATGGGCGACGGCGAGCTGACGGCGCTGGCAGATCGGGATGACCGGCGGCTGGACTTCATCCTCGCCGTCCCGGCACGGCGCTACGCCGAGCTGGTCGAGACCTTCCGGGGCCTCGTCTTCGACGACGACGGCCTGGCCGAGAGCACCTTCGCCGGTCACCGCCTGATCGTCGCCCACGATCCCCTGCGCGCCGCGGAACAGGGCGACCGGCGTCGGGCCCGCATCGCCGAACTCGAGGCCGTGGCCGAGAAGATGGTCGGCAAGCTCGACGCCCAGGATATAGGGCAGACCGCCCGGGGGCGGCGCGCCTCGGACCGGGGCGCCTACAGCCGCTTTACCCGCGCGGTCGCCGAGGCCGAGATGACGCGCTTCCTCAAGGCCGATCTCACCGCGGACCGCTTCAGCTGGAGCGTCCAGGAGACCGCCATCGCCGAGGCCGAGCTCTTCGATGGCAAGCTGGCGCTGATCACCAACGCCCCCGACCTCGTGCCCGCCGACGCCGTCACGCGCTACAAGGCCCTGGCAGACATCGAGCGCGGCTTCCGAGTCCTCAAATCCGACATCGAGATCGCGCCGGTCCATCACCGGCTTCCGGACCGCATTCGAGCCCACGCCCAGATCTGCTTCCTCGCTCTCGTTCTCCACCGCGTCATGCGCATGAGGCTGAAGGCCAGGGACCATGACGCCAGCCCGCGCACCGCGCTCGACCTGCTGGCGCGCATCCAGCGGCACCTGGCAAAGATCGGCGAGCGATCGGTGGACGGCCTTTCCTCCACGACCCCCGAACAGTTGGAGCTCTTCCAGGCCCTGAACCTGCCCAAACCCGCCTGACAGCCCGCACGTAGTCACAAAATGGCGCATCCCGCCATAACGAAATCAATTGCTTAGCGGTTTTGCTGTCGAACTTGGGGGACTTGGATCTCGGCAACCTGCCGGTTGAAGTCCCGTGCCATGAGCCGTTGCCCCAGCAGTTTCATGCAATGCATCTTTGTCTCGACGCGGCTCCGGCGGTGGTATCCGCGCCATCGTCGCGAGAGCGCGCGACCGAGGTATTTCGCGGCGCGCAGGATCTCGTTTCGGGCCTGGGCGCCAGCGGTGGCGGTCGTCCATGGTTTCGCATTCTTGCGGGGCGGAATAACCGCATGGGCACCTCGATCCGCGATGGCATCGTGGCCGCGTGTCATAGGCGCCGTCCGCCGTGACACTGCCAATCTCCTGGTTTTCCGAAATCTGGCTGAGGAGGTCAGGCAGGACAGGTGCATCACCGATGTGGCTCCCGGTGATCTCGCGGTGATCTCGACGGGGCGGATCTCCAGCGTTTCCCCGTCGATCCCGATGTGGATCTTTCGCCAGACCCGCCGTTTTGGGCCGCCATGCTTGCGGGCGTGCCACTCGCCTTCACCTTCGACCTTGATACCCCGTGCTGTCGATCAGCAGGTGCAACGGCCCTCTGGGCCCACGATACGCGATGTTCACGGCGAGGGACGTCTGGCGGCGAGACAGCGTGCTGAACTCAGGCACCGTCCAGTCGAGACCGACCAGTCGCAACAGGCTCTCGACGAAGCCCGTCGTCTGCCGCAGCGCCGTGCCGAAGCCTCCATCAGCTCGTGCACGAGCGCGGCGGCGGTGGTGAAGCCTGTGGACAGGCCCTTCTGGCAGGCGGCGAGACCGAGCCCCAGGACGACGTTGCCTGTGCCGCTCGGTCCCAGAGCGATGACGTTCTCGCGGCGGTCGATGAACTCCCCCCGCGCCAGCTCCATGGTCAGCGCCTTGTTGAGGCTGGGGATCGCCTTGAAGTCGAAGCTGTCGAGATGGAGTGGTTGCCGCCCTCCCGAGACGGCATCGCAATGTGCCAAGGTCGCGGTGTTCAACGCCACGCGAAGAGGAGGGCGGCAAGATGAAGGATATGATGATTGGGGTCGCTCTGGCAAAGGCAGTTCTCCAAGTCCATGGATCCCTTCGGACTGGGGAGGTCCAGTTCCGCAGGAAGCTCACGCGCAAGCAGTTCTCCGAGTTCATGACGCGGCAGGCGCCCAGTCTGGTCATCTTCGAGGCGTGCGGCAGCGCACATTATTGGGCGCGGGCGATGGAAGCGCTTGGGCACGAGGCAAAGCTGATCGCGCCGCAATATGTGCGCCCCTTCGTGAAGCGCCAGAAGAATGATGCTGCCGATGCCGAGGCGATCGTCATTGCAGCCCGTCAGCTCGAGATGCGTTTCGTTGAGCGCAAGACAGTCGAGCAGCAGTCCCGCGCGGCGGTTTTTCGTGGCCGCGAGCGTTTGGTGTATCAGCGAACCGCTGATGTGAATGCGCTGCGGGCGCTTCTGTATGAGCACGGCCATGTGTTCGCAGCCGGGATACGCCATCTCAATCGTATAACGACGGTTGTGAGGGATGAAGCTTCCAACCTGCCGGCGCTGATCCGGGAGGAGTGCCAAGACCTTCTGGCGCAGATCGCAGAGAAAACGGCGCGTATTATCGAGCGCACCACGAAACTGAAGACGCTGGCCACCCAGTCAGACAGGGCGCGCCGGCTTCAGACCATGCCAGGTGTTGGACCGCTGACGGCCGTCGCGGTGGAAGCTTTCGGACCCGACATGGCGCAGTTCAAAATCGGGCGCGATTTCGTGGCTTGGTTGGGTCTGGTTCCGAGGCAGCATTCCTCTGGAGGCAAGGAGCGCCTCGGACGCATGACCAAGGCCGGTCAGGCCGATATTCGGCGCCTTCTGATCGTCGGTGCGATGTCGCGACTGGGCTGGCTTGGGCAGCGTGTAATTCCAAAAGACAGTTGGCTGTCGCGCATGTTGCTTCGCAAAGCCTGCTGTGACCCCCGACTTTCATCCAGCTGAAGCCAGAGTCGGCGCTTCAGAATGGCGCTGGTGCGCCGATGGAGCAATGGGCGGCCGGCGGAGCGTTTCCGCTCCGCGGAGCCGGCCGTCCATTGCGGTGAGCCGAGCTGCGTAGGCTGCCGGCGTCTCGTAGCCGATCGCAGAATGCGGTCGGTGCTGATTGTAATCGATGACCCATGCCGCGACCTTCCGGCGGGCCTGCTCGAGGTCGAAGAACAGGCTCTCGTTGAGAAGCTCGTCGCGCATCCGCCCGTTGAAGGCCTCGCAGATGCCGTTCTGCATCGGCTTGCCCGGCGCGATGAAGTGCCAGGCGACGCCTGAGAGCGGCGGTGAGAAAGTCGGCCACGGTAGCGGCGGGATGAGCCCGCGGCGGGCGGCGTAAAAGTCGGCCACGTTTGCCCTCTCTGGCGGCAGGGAGGGTGGGGGCATTTTCACCGTGGAGCTGTATCGTAAGGTTCGCCGCGCCTACTTCAGGCAAGGCATGAGCAAGCGCGCCATCGCGCGTCACTTCTGCATCTCGCGCGACAGCGTCGACAGTTCGGAGGATCAGGGATTGATCCAGTGGATCAATCCCCCGACGGACGATCTTGTACTCCGTGCCGCCGGGCTACCGGCGGACCGCGCCGGTGAAGCGGCCGAAGCTGGACGGGTTCACCGAGATCATCGACGCTTGGCTGCTTGAGGACGCCGACCGCCCTCGCAAGCAGCGGCACACCGCCAAGCGGGTCCTCGACCGCTTGCGAGACGAGCACGGGTTCACCGGCGGCTACACCATCGTGAAGGCATACCTGCGCGAGCACCAGCGGCGCAGCCGCGAGATGTTCGTGCCGCTGCATCACGCTCCCGGCCACGCGCAGGCGGACTTTGGCGAGGCGCTGGTGGTGATCGGCGGGGTCGAGCAGAAGGCGCACTTCTTTGTCTTCGACCTGCCGCACAGCGATGCCTGCTACGTTCGCGCCTACCCGGCGGCGACGGCCGAGGCGTGGGCCGATGGCCACGTCCACGCCTTCGCGTTCTTCGGGCGGGTGCCGCTATCGGTGCTCTACGATAACGACCGCTGCCTGGTGGCGCGCATCCTGCCGGACGGGACGCGCAAGCGGGCAACGCTCTTCAGCGGGATGCTATCGCACTACGTGATCGAAGATCGCTACGGTCGCCCTGGGAAGGGGAATGACAAGGGTGCCGTCGAGGGGATCGTCGGCTGGTCGCGGCGCAACTTCATGGTGCCGCTGCCCCGCTTCGCGACCTGGGACGAGTTCAACATCTGGCTGGAGGAGCAATGCCGCAAGCGGCAATCGGAGATCCTGCGCGGCCACCAGGAGACGATCGGCGAGCGGCTCCAGCGTGATCTCGCAGCGATGATGCCGCTGCCGCCGGCGCCATTCGAGGCCTGCGACCAGGCGACGGGGCGGGTCAGCTCGCAGGCGCTGGTGCGGTACAGGAGTTCGAGCGTGAAAAAATCGATCCAGTGGATCGATTTTAGCGAAGAACGACTACTCGGTGCCGGTCAGCTACGGCCACCGCGAGGTCTGGATCAGGGGCTACGTCGACGAAGTCGTCATCGGCTGCGGCGGAGACGGTGAGCCGCCGAAGGCGCCACCGGTTCGAGCCCGGCGGCGAACGCCCGCCATTCCCGATGCTACGGCCGCGAGGACATGGTCTTCGACCCGATCCATTACCTGCCGCTGCTGGAGAAGAAGATCGGCGCTCTCGACCAGGCCGCGCCGCTGGCGCATTGGGAGCTGCCGGCCGAGTTCCACACCCTGCGCCGGCTGATGGAGGCGCGGCAGTTCAAGGCCGGCCGCCGCGAGTACGTGCAGGTCCTGCGGCTGCTGGAGACCTTCGATCTCGCCGACCTGCACGTAGCGGTGAAGACCGCGCTCAGGATGGGCGCCGTCGGGTTCGACGCGATCAAGCACCTCGTGCTCTGCCAGGTCGAGAGGCGGCCGCCGAGGCTCGACCTCGACGTCTATCCCTATCTGCCGCGCGCCAATGTCGGGACCACCTCGGCGGCGAGCTACATGTGCCTCGTCGGCGGCCCGGCATGAGCGACGCGCCGAAGTTGCTGCTCGACCACCATCTCAAGACGCTGAAGCTGCCGACCTTCCTGCGGGAGTACGCCAAGCTCGCTCGCCCGGCGGCGTAGCCGCCAGAGTCATGATCTGCGCGCGTTCGCGCGCGGGCGCCGCCGAGGGGCAGGATCACGTGCAGTTCCTCGCCCGCCTGGTCGAGCTCGAGCTGATCGACCGCGAGCGGCGGATGATCGAGCGCCGGATCAAGGCGGCAAAGTTCCCGGTGACCAAGAGCCTCGACACCTTCGACTTCAAGGCGATCCCGTCGCTCAACAAGATGCAGGTTCTGGAGCTCGCGCGCTGCGAGTGGATCGAGCGGCGCGAGAACGTCATCGCCCTCGGCCCGAGCGGTACCGGCAAGACCCACACCGCCCTCGGTCTCGGCCTGGCCGCGTGCCAGAAGGGCCTCTCCGTCGGCTTCACCACCGCCGCTGCCATCGTACACGAGCTGATGGAGGCCCGCGACGAGCGCCGGCTCCTGCGCCTCCAGAAGCAGATGGCGAACCAGAAGCTTCTGATCATCGACGAGCGGGGCTTCGTGCCGCTCTCCAAGACCGGGGCCGAGTTGCTGTTCGAGCTGATCTCCCAGCGATACGAGCGCGGCTCCACGCTGATCACCAGCAACCTGCCGTTCGACGAGTGGACCGAGGTCTTCGGCTCCGAGCGCCTCACCGGCGCTCTCCTCGACCGGCTGACCCACCACGTCAACATCCTCGAGCTGAACGGCGACAGCTACCGTCTCAGCCAGAGCCGCTCCCGAGCGCAGAAGGCAAAAGCCTGACCCCAGCGCCCCGGGGTCGGCCCTGACGGGCCGAAGCGCCTCGACACGCGCCAGCTATCTGGAGAGCGCGCGCGCCGAGGCGCTCATCGCCGAGTGGCCGGGATTTGCGCCGCCCACTGGCCGGTTTTTGCTCCGACGTTGACACGCCGGCGGCCTCGGTCCAGGCGAGCATGGCGTTCGAGGTGAACTCGGTGCCGTGGTCGCTGACAATCAGCTCGGGCTTGCCGCGCATCGCGACGAGCGCGTTCAGCTCGCGTGCCACGCGCTTGTCAGAGATCGAGGTGTCGACGATGGCCGCCAGGCATTCCTTGGTGACGTCGTCGACCACGTTGAGGATGCGTAGCCGGCAACCGGTGACGAGCTGGTCGTGCACGAAATCCACCGACCAGCGCGCGTTCGGTGTCGCTGCCGTCAGGATCGGCGCGCGCGTGCCGGTCGCGCGTTTCGCGCGTTTGCGCCCGCGTCGGCGGCGCACCGACAGGCCCTCCTCGCGGTAGAGCCGCTGGGTCTTCTTGCGGTTCACGGTCCAACCCTCCTGGCGCAAGAGAACGTGCAGGCGCCGATAACCGAAGCGCCGTCGCGCACCCGCCAGGTCGCGCAGCCGCTCGCGGAGATCGGCATCGTCGGGACGGCGGCGGCGATACCGGATCATCGTCCGGTCGCGCCGACTAGGGAGCACGCCCGCCGCTCGCTCACCCCGTGCGCCTGCACGAGGTGGGCGACAGCTTTCCGCTTGGCGGCGGGCGCTACCACTTTCGCGTCAGGAGATCCTTCAGCGCGACGTTGTCGAGCATAGCGTCCGCCAGCAGCCGCTTCAGCTTGGCATTCTCCTCCTCCACGGCCCTCAGCCGCTTCGCGTCCGACACCTCCATGCCGCCATACTTCGACTTCCAGGCGTAGAACGTGGCGCTGCTGATCCCGTGCCGCCGGCACACCTCCGCCGTCGTCGCGCCAGCCTCCTGCTCGCGCAGCACGCCGATGATCTGCTCCACAGTGAACTTCGATCGCTTCATCGTCCGGTCCTCTCGTTCGGCCGAACTCTTACTTCAGATGGAGGAGAAAGCGGGGGTCACAGCAGAGGTAGTCCAGGAACAGGTCGTCCTGGCCGAACTTCCAGTAGCGATGCGTCAGCCAGTCGATCTTGTCATTGATCGTGGTCAGGGTCGTGTTGGTCATGGTCAGTCCATCAGATCGTCGTCAGAGAGGCTGATTCCCGGATCGGGATTGGAACTGGCGTTGTTGGAAGCGCTTGCGCCTTCATCATCGAGATCGGCCAGCAGATCGAGATGCTTCCCGAAGTCGTGCCGACGCTGCGCGGTATCGGTGTGACGCGAGAACCTGGCAACGTCGCGTTTCAGTTCCTCGGGCGTCCGAGGCAAGGCCACGAGGCCTGCGACTCGCTTGAGGTTAAAGCTCTCATCTCTGCTGTCATTCAGGAAGCTGCGGCGCGCCACGCGCTCATCCTCGACGTCATGGCGGCGGCGTTCCGACAGCCAAGTGTCGAGTTCGATGTCGGTCTTGCCAAGCCACTTCGGGTCTTTATCTTTAGCCATGACCGTCGTCCAAGGGCCTTGATCAGCGCGAATGCTGACAGCTCCAATGTCGCCGTGCCAGCGGAGGACTTCGACCTCATGAACGCCCGGCGTATTTGCGAGCCGGATCACCTCATCATCCTGGTACGCGATATGTTTCACGCGGACGCCGTCGCGGCCGAACTTGCGACGTGTTCGGATGCCGAAGGCTTCGCGCATCTCCGCGCCAGTCAGGGAGCGAGGCCTACATTCCCTGACAGCTTTTTCCCAAGCCTGGTTTGGCGACATTCCCAGAGCACCGTGGCGCTTCGTGTGATACGCGTCGACGGTCCAGCGCACGAGCCACTGAAGGAAGGGAAGGTCTGATCAACGCGCGCCCTCGGCATTGCATCGGCGTCGGACGACCGGAACGCCGGGCGGCGCGGCAATTCGAGTCCGCTCGGGGTGCGGTTTGAGGCAGTTCGATGATTTAAGGCGGATTCCGCCTCAGGCCATCAACCGTCGTCGGACCAGGAACAGGTTGCCGAGCCCGAAGAGCGAGAACAGTTGCGCCTCGTTCTTCGCCAGCCCGCGGTAGCGGGTCTTGCGGTAGCCGAACTGGCATTTCATCACCCGGAACGGATGCTCGACCCTGGCCCGCAGGCTGGCGATGATCCGGTTGATGCGCTCGTCGATGGGGTGCAGCCTGCCGCCCTTGGGCGCCTTGCGCATCACGCCCCAGACCTTGCCCCGGGCGCGGAACGCCGCCTCGCGCTCGCCGCTGACATAGCCCTTGTCGCCGAACACCGCGTGCTCGTCGCCGTGCAACAGCTCGTCGAACTTCTGGCTGTCGTGCATCTTGGCGGTGCTGGTCTCCAGGGTGTGGACCACGCCGCTGTCGATATCGACGCCGACATGCGCCTTCATGCCGAAGTACCAGGCATTTCCCTTCTTCGTGCTGGTCATCTCCGGATCGCGGGCGCCCTGCTTGTTCTTGGTCGAGCTGGGCGCATCGATCAGCGTCGCATCGACCAGCGTGCCCTCGCGCAACAGGATGCCCCGCTCGCGTAGATAGGCGTTCACCGCCTCGAAGATCGCACGGGTCAGCTCGTGCCGCTCCAGCAGATGGCGGAAGTTGAGGATCGTCGTCTCGTCCGGGATCGCGTCGTCGCCCAGTTCGAGCCCGGCGAACCGGCGCATCGCGTCGCTGTCGTAGAGCGCCTCTTCGGCCGCCGGGTCCGACAGCGCGTACCACTGCTGAAGGCAGTAGACCCGAAGCATGACCTCCAGCGGCATCGGCGGCCGTCCGCCCTTCGGCCCCGCCTTCGGGTAGTGCGGCTCGATCAGCGCCGTCAGACGAGCCCAGGGCACCACCGCCTCCATCTCGGCGAGAAACGCCTCGCGCCGCGTGCGCTTCTTCTTCCCGGCGTAGGCCAGCGAGGCGAAGGTAGTCTGTTTCATCAGGCGGCTCCAGCGAGGTCGCCGCCAGCCTAACAGATCATCGCCCGCTGCCGAGGTTCTTCAGAGCTTCCTTGAGAAGGCTGTGGCAAGCAAAGGGAGTTGTTCCGGATGACGCCAGGGACGGCGCGGGAACCTGCGTCGACGCGCAACCTTTTCCGGTGATGACGCAGCGCCGAAAACTGACCTTGTGCGAGACGCCGCGTGTCCCGCTCGACGGGTTGATCCTTGGGTGGGGGCCGATGCTGCCGTTCCCGGTAGCTCTGGTCTGCGTGTGGTTCGCACCCGAGGAAGTGGGAGCGCTGATGCAGAGCGGCGTGGTCTTCTGGGGAGCGGCGCTACTGATCTTCCTGTCGGGGGTTCGACGGGGGCTCTCGTTCCGGACGGAGGGCGGGCCGCGTTGGACGCAACTGGCGATGTTCGCGTGGCTGTTCTGGACCGGGGTCGCAGCACTGCTCGCCCCCGCGTCTTGGGCGCTGGCTTTGCTGCTGGCGGGGTTCATCAGCCTTCTCGTCCTCGACCCGATTGCAGCGCGCCGGGGAGAGGTCCCGCTCTACTTCGCGCGGCTGAGGCCTTGGCAGATGGCTGTGCCGGTGGCGAGCCTCATCCTGCTGCTCGCCGGTATTTGACGGCGCGAGGAGCAGACACCCGTGCCATGCCGGCAGAGTCGGCCATGATCCAATCGTGGACTTCGCCGCCAGTGAAGCCGGAGACACTGGCGCCGCAGTGGAGGAGTGTGTCGGTGCCGAGTTTTAGTGTCTCGGGAGAAGAAGCGACGGCCCAGTAACATCCCTGCGTTCCTGCAACGCGAAAGCGGAGGGTGCATTGCGTGCGGCGTCGGTTGGCAGGCGCGCTGCGGATTTGCCACGGTCGCTGCCCTTTCTTCACCGACAATTACCATAACAACAGTCTGACCCGAAATAATCTTTCGCGCGTATCCTCCAATTTGTGGTATCCTGTCGCGATAGTGTTAACGGTTTTTTATGAGACGTGCGGTGAGCAAGGACAGGCGGGGGCGTGACCTGGTCATGACCAAGGGCGGGGGCGGCTCGGTGCTACGCCTCGTTCCGTCGGTCTTGATCTGTCTGGCCGCAACGACAGGCTCCGGCGTCTCCCAGACGGCGAGCCAGATCACCCCACGTACCTTCGAGCCGGAAGGGCGACGGCTTGAAGGTGAGATCGTGTTTTCAGGCTCGCCCGGGCTTGAGGCGCCGGAAGGCGCTGACGAGCTTTCCGTGACCATCGCGGATGTCGAGATCGCGGGCGGGTTCCCGGAACTTGCCGATATCTCGCGCGCGATCGAAAACAGCCTCGTGGGCGATCCGGTGCCCGTATCGGCCATCTTCGAGGCCGCGCAGACGCTCGAGGCGGCGTATGCCCAGGCGGGCTATATCCTCGCCCGCGTCGTCCTCCCGGCCCAGACATTGCGCGACGGCGGCGTCTTGCGGCTTGTCGTTGTCGACGGATACGTAGAGTCCACCGATCTGGGCGAGGTTCCCGCCCGGGTTCGCAGCCGGATCGGCGAGGTGACCGCGCCGCTGGTCGGCCGCCGTGGACTGTCCCTCGGCGAGATCGAGCGACGGCTCCTGATAGCTGGGTCGACCCCCGGCACGGCGTTGACCTCGGCTCTCGCGACCGGAGACGAACCCGGCGGTACCGTGCTGACTCTCGGCGCCGAGCAGCGGCCCATCACGGGTTTCGTCGCGGTCGACAACACATTGGCCGAGGAACTGGGAGACTGGGCCCTCACGTTCGGTATCGAGGCGAACAGCGTCCTCAGTCTGGGCGAGCTCATCTACCTGCGAGCGTCCGGCCATCCGATCGACGATCGCGCGGACGATCTCGGCGCCATCTACGGCGACTTCCCCCAGACGCGAACGCTCGCTGCGGGGGCCATCTTCCCCATCGGGACGAACGGCCTGACCTTCAACGCCGAGGCGGTCTCGAGCGTGACCACCCCGGACGTGGCCGATCCGAACCAGACGACGAGCGAGTTCGACCGGCTATCCTTTCGGATGAGCTATCCCTGGCTTCGCTCGCAGAAGGCCGACCTCTTCACCGAGGTCATTCTCGAGCTCCAGTCCGAGGACTTCGCCTTTTTCGAGGAGGATGGGGACCCGGCCTCGATCTGGCGCGACGAGCTCACGGTGCTTCGCTTCGCCGTGGACGGACGCAGGCGTCTCAACTCCGGCTCGACCGTATTCGGCGGCCTCATCGCCTCGTTCGGACTGGAGGCGTTCGGCGCACGTACCGCCGACGACGCGGCCGAACTCGTCTCTGGCGCTTTCGCAGGCGGGCGCCGATGCGGACTTTTCCAAGCTGGAGCTGGCCGCCGGCTACACGCGGCCGGTGGCCGAACACCTGACCTTCTCGGTCTACGGGCGCGGACAGACATCCTTCGGAGAGCCGCTCCTCAGCAGCGAGAAGATCGGCATCGCCTCGCTGACCGAGCTTGCCACCTTCGACGCCGGCTCGCTATCCGGGGACAGCGGCTGGGTCGTGCGGGGCGACGTGCTGTCGCCCTGGCAGCTGGACGTGCCGAGCGTGCCATTCGAGTCGGTGACGCCATACCTCTTCGGCGCAGTTGGCGCGGTGGAGCGGTATGAGGCGGCCTTCTTTCAGGAAGACACCGTCAGGGCCGGCTCCCTTGGCGTCGGCGTCGAACTCGTCTCGGTCATCGCTCCGGCATTTTCGGACGCGTCGATCGTGATGGAGTACGGCCGCGCGTTCCGCGACGACGGGGTCGAAGACAACAACAGGTTCACGTTTCTAGGTAGCTATCGTTTCTGACTTTGCTTGGGTCCGCTTGGGCCCTGGGGGATCGCCATGCGAACGCGACGGAGGTCCGGCAGACTAGCCCTTCTTGCGGGCACGGCGCTTGCGGCGCCGCCTCTCGCCGCGGGGGACCTGCCCGTCGGCGGCAGCGTCACGCACGGCGCGGTCGGGATTGCGACTTCGGCGCCGGGGCAGATGACGATCACGCAGTCGTCCGAGAACGCGATCGTCTCCTGGCAAGGCTTCTCGATCGGCGAGGGCGCGCGCGTTGACATTCGCCAGCCCGGCAAGTCTTCGGCCATTCTGAACCGCGTGGACGGCCCCATGCCCTCGAGGATCGATGGCCGTCTCGGCGCCAATGGGCAGGTCTACCTCGTCAATCCGAACGGCGTCGCGATCGGCCCCAAGGGGGTCGTGAACGCTGGCGCGTTCGTCGCGTCGACGCTCGCGATAGACGATGACGAGTTCCTGTCGGGCAGCCGGGACTTCCGGGGTGGGGGCAGGTCCGCCGGGGTCGCGAACCACGGCACCATCGACATCGTTCCGGGCGGCTATGCGGCTCTGATCGGCGGGCGCGTCGAGAACACGGGAACGATCAACGTGCCGCTTGGCCGGATCGGGCTGGGCGCCGGCGAACTGGTGACCCTCGACTTCGCGGGCGATGGGTTCCTGACCGTTGCCTTCCCGAGCGAGGGAGAGGGCGACGATGCGCTGATCACGCACAGCGGGAAGATTTCGGCCGACGGCGGCTCGGTCGAGATCAAGGCGGCCACCGCGCGTCACGCCGCCCGCCATGCAATCAACCTCTCCGGCGTCGTGGAGGCTCGCTCCGTCAGCGGCCGCAACGGCGCGGTCGTCCTCGGCGGCGGTGCGGGCGGGCGCGTCACCGTGTCCGGCCGGCTCGATACCAGCGCTCCCGCGCGCCAGGTCGCGACGCTCGAGGTCTCTCCGGTGCCACCGCCGCGCCCGAGCTTCGGCGGTACGATCGACGTCACTGGGTCCGAGGTCATACTCGCAGGCGCGCGGGTCGAGGCGAGCGGCCCTGACGGTGGCGGAACGGTCCGTATCGGCGGCGACTACAAGGGCGGGGGCGGCCTGCCGCGCGCCCGGACGACGTCGGTCGACGCCGTCTCGCTGATCTCGGCGGACGCGCTCGACGCCGGCGACGGCGGCCGCATCATTGTCTGGTCGGATGAGAACACGTCGTTCGAGGGCACGCTGTCCGCACGTGGCGGGCCGATGGGCGGCGCCGGCGGTTTCGCCGAAGTCTCAGGCAAGCAGCGGCTGGCATTCTCGGGCGACGTCGATCTTCGCGCGCCCGCCGGAGTGCCCGGCACCTTGCTTCTCGACCCGTTCGACATCCTCATCACCGATCAGCCTTCCCAGAACGTGTTCAGCAGTGGCGATGTCGGCACGACGACGGTGACTGGAACGGACACACCGTCGATCCTGAACGTTGACGATCTTGCGAGCCTGCTCGACGGCATCAACGTCAGCGTCTCCACCGCGGACCCGGACGGACCTGACGCGGGGAACATCACGCTTGCCGCCGATCTTTTCTGGAACAGCGGCACGACGCTTGGTCTTTTCGCCGACAACGACATCATCATAGACGCGTCGATCACGGCGGCGCCGTTCGAGGATGCCGCAGCCGGCCTCGTCCTCGAGGCGGAGAACGCCATTTTCGTCAACGCGCCGGTCAACGTGCCGACTGGGGGCATCTCCATCTTCGCCCAGAACGGGGTTGAGATCCGTGGCGCGGTCGATGCCGGGGCCGTCCCCGGCAGTTCCCTGAGCATCAGCGGCAACGGCGTCTTCTTCAACCAGCCGCTGCAGGCGGAGAGCGTGAGCGTCAGCGGTCGGCTGGTCGATATACTGGGCGAGGCCGACATCACCGCCGAGAGCGGACTCGGCGCCAACCTCACGTTGAGCGCCGCGCAGGGCATCGACGTCGCCTCGATCAACTCTGGACGCAGCAACGTCAACATCACCTCTGGTGCATCGCTGTCCTTCGACGATCTCAGCGCCGGGGAGAGTAGCGTGACGATCTCGGCCGTGGGAGGCATCGACTACGGATCGATCGATGTGTCGCTCGGTTCGCTGTCAGTCCAGTCGGACACATCCGGCATCTCCGGGTCCAGCCTCGTGGCCGATGACGCATTCAGTGCGGCGTTCTCCGCGGAGGCCGGTAATGTCAGCCTCGGCGACATCGTTGCGCCGGGAGGAGAGGTGAGCGTCTCGGCATTGGGAAGTTTCGACTTCGGCGATCTCGATCTGGGCATCGCCAGCCTGTCTTTGAACTCCGGCACGCTCAGCGCGACGACCGACGTGGGAAACATCACCAGCACCGGCAGTATCGTCGGAAGCAAGCTGGACGGCAACGGAGGCGGCTCGCTGAGCCTCGTCGCCGGCAACGACGGAACTCCGGGGATCGGGATCTCGCTCAATTCCATCGAGTGGAGCGACGGCCTGACGCTTCTGCTGAACGCCACGGGCGACATCAGCTACAACTCGTTCCAGGCATTCGCGGATCTCTTTGGCTCGGTCGACGTCGACATCCTTGCCGGTGGCGCGATCGACCTCGGCACCACCAATGTGTTCAACGGCGATTATCGGTTTGCGGCGCAAGATACCTTCACCGCGAGTAGTCCGCTGAATGCCAGCAGAACACTGCTTACGGTCACGGCAGATCAGATCGTCGCTCAAGGAGATGTCTCTGCCGGCTCGGTCGACTTCGACAGCAGGAACGATGTCAGCATTGCAGGAACCCTGTCGACGAGTGCACAGGGCCCCGGCTCGATCGACATCCAGGCGCAGAATGGCAGCATCGAGCTCGGCGGCATGAATGTCTTCGGAAATGCGATCCTCGGTGCTGGCGGCAGCGTCTCGTACGACAATCTGACGATCGACTTCGGCTCGGTGCTCATCGACGCGGTGACGGACGTCTTCATTGGCACGACAACGATGGAATCGAGCACCCTCGACGTCACCAGTTTCGGCGGGCTCACCGTCACCGGACCAATCGGGCCGTCTGACTTCGCGGGCGATGTGACCTTCACCAGCAACAGCATCGACATCGCGGCGCCTATCTCTGTCTTTTCTCTTACTCTCAACGCGAACGGGGCTGTCGCCGCCACCGCGCCGATCGACACCTTCGCCTTCACATTGTCGTCCGGCTTCTGGGAGCAGGTTTCGAACCCTCTGCCCGCGTTCTCGGCCGAGGCGTTCGACGTCGCGAACGCCGACCTGTTTCTCCGCACTCTTGGTGGAGATGGAACGCCCGGCAACCCCTACCTTCTTGCAGACGTCTACGGACTGCAGGGGATGATGCCAGAGAGCTCTTTTACTCTGGCGAACGACATCGATGCGGGGGAGTTGCTCGGCTTCGCCTCCCTCGGCGACGAGGAAAGGCCCTTCGTCGGAACATTCGACGGGCGCGGTCTGCAGCTTTCCAACTTCCAAAGCGGCGAGGGCCTCTTCGGCACGGTCGAGGGAGGAGCGATCAGGAACGTCGTGATCTCCTCAGCGACCGTCGACGGCTCCGGCGACGGCGGTGCCCTCGCGGCCAGAACGGGCTCCGGCACGGTCGTCGAAAACGTTCGGGTGCAAGGCAGCGAGATCGTCGCGGGCGGCAATGCCGGTGCCTTGATAGGTACTGCGAGCAACACACTCGTCGATCGCGTCGAGGTCGACTCGACCACGATCGAAGGCGGCCAGTCTGTCGGCGGAATCATCGGAGCGGCATCCGGCTCCACCGTATCCCGTAGCCTGATCGCCGATGACGTCACGGTGACCGGCAGCAGCGCCATATCGGTCGGCGGTTCCGTGGGTGAGCTCACCTCCTCCACGCTTTCCGGAGTGTTGTCGGCGGCCAGAGTGAATACCGTCGGTTCGGGAGAGGGCCTCAACGCTGGCGGCCTTGCCGGACGCAGCGTCGGCGGCACGATCCGGCAGTCCGCTGCCACGGGAGAGGTCAACGTTTCCGACGGCTCGACAGCGCAGCGGAATGTCGGGGGTCTCGTCGGTAGCAGCGGCGGCACGATCGAACAGTCCTATGCGACGGCGGCGGTACGCATTGCCGGCAGCGGCGACGCCGTCGCCGGCGGCCTTGTCGGAAGCGGCACCGGCAGCATCGCACAAAGCTATGCGACGGGCAGGATCGAGGTCGATCCCAGTTTCGACGGGAATATCTTGACGGGCGGCCTGATCGCCCAGAACGACGGCCCCGCACCCGCCGCTTCGTTCTGGGACACCGAAAGCACCGGGGTGCCGACCAGCGACGGTGGCACCGGTCTCACGACTGCTCAGCTTTCGGACACGGAGGGGTTCGTGGCTCTCGCCGCGCCCTTGGGCTGGAACTTCCAGACGACTTGGGCACCACCCAACTCTTACCCGCAGCTCTATGCGCTTGCGCCGGTGCTCTGGGCGCCGGCCGCAAACACCCAGGTCACCTACGGCACGCCGAGCTTTCCTTCTCTGGGCCAGGTGTTCGGCGGCCCGGGCATCTACGCCCTGGGACCCGCCGGCGACAGCATCGACGCGGGAAGCGTCTTCTCGACCTCATGGTCGCGTTTCGCCAACGTCGGCACCTATCTGATCGACGTGGCGGGCACCCTCACCAGCGCTCTGGGCCAGACTTACACGGTCGTCTCCGTCCCCGGGTCGATCGCCGTCGAACCCGCGCCACTGCCGATCTTCGTTCCGGATCAGCTCAAGCTTCAGGGCGAGGAGTTCACGTTCGACGCGTCCGATGCCACGATTGGACCGCTTCTCGGCAGCGATTCCATCGACGAACTCGTGTTCACGAGCGTCGGCGCGGCCTCCAGCGCCGAGCCCGGAAGTTACGACATCCTGCTGGAAACGATTCAGGGCCCCGGAATTTCAAACTACCAGCTGATCCTCGATCTAGGTGACCTAGTGGTCGAAGCTCTGTTCGGCGGTAGCGACAAGGACCCGTTCTTGGGGGGCGGCGACTTCTTCTTCGATGGCTTCGGGGGGGGCGACAGTCTCGTCGATGGCATCGCCGGCGATGATTTCGTCGTCGATGCCATATTCTCCTTCTCGGACCCGACGGATCAGATCGTGACGACATCCCTCGACACCGGGGGCGGGGGCCTCGCGGGCGAACCTGCCGGGGACGATGCAGGCTTCGTGCCGGCTGCGGCGGACTCCGCCGGCGAGGCGATCGCCATCGCCGAGGGCACATTGACCACGCTGACCTCGCTTGGACAGACGCTCGAAACGGCGGTCGAGAGCTGCCAAGGTTCTGCGCCGGGTACCGATGCGTACCTCGACTGTCTTGGTGCTGAACTCGACAGCTATGCCGAGGCGCTCGACACGCTTTCAGTCGATCTGCCGGAACCCTTGCGGGGGGTCTCGGCCGTCATCCGGCAGGCGAGCCGGAGGATCGCGAACGCGCAGTCGATCGAAGAGGCAGCGCAGATCATCGGCGAGACTCTCGCGGTGGTGAATATCGCGATCCTTGAGGTCGCCGAGGGCACCGCGCAGGCCGCGTCCGAGGCGCCGGCGCTCGCCCGCTTGCAGGCGCAGCAGGCAAGCGCGGTCAGAACCGCGATCGACGGCGTCAGCGAAAATCTTCGCACGATGGGAGGGTAGGGCGCGACAGAGCGCGCCACCCGGCAGGGAGGGGACGATGCGAGCTTTCACGATGGACGACCTTCGCGGCGCATTTGCGGCGCTGAGAGGCCGAGCGAAGCGCGTCGTCGTGGCCGGATGTCTGGCGGCGCTCCCGCTCTCCGTCGCGGCGCAGGAGGAACCGCCCGAGGGCTGCTTCTGCCTCGCCGAAGCAGGTCGGACGTTGCCGCAGATCATCCGCGGCTGCACGCGCGAGAAGTTTCCAGGGCGCTTCTTCTGGACTGCCGTCTGCCGCTCGATCGACGAAAACGGAGACGAGATCGTCAACGATCCCATCATGATAACCGAGGACTGGACGGTGCTGCCGATGGGCGACGCCGACTGTCCCGTCTGCGAGCCCGAGCGGCGACAGGGCCCGCTGGTTCCGCGCGGAGAGGGCGGCGAGGAGAGCGAGTGAGCGCGAAGCCTCCGTCGCTCAGCGAGGTGATCGGGGCTGCCGCGTTCGCGATCAGCCTGATCACGGGGTGGTTCTACCTCGCCGGATGGGTCTACGCCTATTCCTACTTCGACGCGTTCCGCATCCCGCTGCTGCTGGCGCAGATCCCGCGGGAGCACATCTTCGTCTATGGTGGCCTGACGATCTGGAAGAACCCGAGCTCTGCGGCCGGCATCTTGCTGCTGGCGGTGATCATCTCGGTTCTCTGCATAAGATACAGGGTGGCGCTGGGCCGAAGCTGGCTCGCGGCGATCGTCATCGGCTGCGTCATCGCCCTCTTCGCGCTGGCGATGGTGACCGGCTTTCACACCTCGTCGCGTGACGTCGCTGCGCAACGGTCGAACGACTACTTCGCCTACCCGCGCGTCCTCGTGGAATTCCGCAGCGAGGATCTCGAATCCGAAGCACGGGAGGGAGTGGTGGAGGGCTGCGCGAGGCTGGTGCTCGCCACGTCCGACCGCCTGTTCCTCATCGTGCCGAGGCGCAGCGTGCCGGCCCTTCAGTTGAGCACCATCGTCCTGCCGCAGGGCGACATCGCCGCAATCACCATCTCGGGCCTCTACACGAGCTGCACGTAGAGGTGACAGACGGTCGCTGCTCGGGCGGTGACCGATCGTCAGCGGTTGTGCTACCGTAACCGAATTTCCACTGGAGGATTGCTGGATGCGGTCACGACTCTTGGACTTGTGGTTCGGGATGTGGCTGTGCGTCTCCTGCGCTCTCGTTCCTGTCGCTGTCGCGGGCCAGACGGGTGATGAGCTGACCGACACGTATACGGCCGCGCTCGCGAGTTATCGCGCCGGAGAGTTCAACGAAGCCGCGGATGGTTTCGAGGCGGCGACGCGGCTCGCGGAAGAAAAGCTGGGGCCAGAACATCCCGACACGATCCGGATCATGAACAATCTGGTCGCCATCCTTCGCAGCCTTGGCCAGACGGAGCGTGCGATCGGGTTCGCCGACGTCGCGCTCGAGCGGAGCCGGGCAGCGTTCGGCGACGGCGATCCCGTGACGCTGATCGCGATGCACAACAGGGCGTCGCTCTTCCAGGCGCAGGGGCGGTTCGACGACGCCCAGTCGCTCTACGAGAGCGCCCTGACGGGCCGTCGGGAGGCGCTGGGCGCCGGCGCCGGCCCGACGCTGCAGACGATGACCAACCTCGCACAGCTCTACGCGCAGACCGGACGCTTCGACGAGGCGAAGGCGCTCTTCCTCGAGACGCTTGAGCTCGCGGGAGAACTCGCCGACGCGGACGTCGCGGAGGTTCGCGCCGCGATTGCAGCGATGAACAATCTGGGCGAGGCCTACCGCTCTCGTGGCCGCTACGACGATGCCGAGGTAATCCTGCAGCAGGCGTTCTCCCTTGCCCGCCAGACCTTCGAAGAGCACGACGAACTCGCGACGACGACGGCGATGAACCTTGCCCTCGTCCTTGAGACACGGGCGCGCTACGAGCAGGCCGAGGCGATCTACGCCACCGTACTGCGGGCGCGCCGGAGCACGCTGGGCGAGACCAGCCCCGCGGTCGCCAGCGTCCTCAACAGCCTCGGGGTCCTCTACCAGGCGCAGGGCCGCTTCGACGAGGCGCAGGATCACCTCGAGCAGGCATTCGCCATAAGCGAGGCGCAGCTCGGGCCCGACGCGGGACTGACACTTTCGATCATCTTCAACCAGGCGCAGCTCGATATCGCGCTTGGACAGTTCGATGGCGCCGAGGAAAAGCTCCGCCGCGTCGTTGATGCCCGCTCCACCGCGGCGGGCCAGGCCGATGCCGCCTCGATCGCGGCGCTGAACGGCCTCGTCGCGTTCCTGATCGACGCCGGCCGCTACTCCGAAGCGGAGCCTTTGTCGGAACGCGCCTTCGACATGAGCGACGAGGCGCTGGGGCAAGAGCATCCCGATGCACTCGCGGCTCTCATGAACCTCGCGGCGCTGAGGCAGGCGCAGCGCCGCGACAAAGGCGCCGAGCGGCTCTTTTCGAGAGCGCTCGATCTGCGGCGGCAGGTCTTCGGAGAAAATCACCCGGAGAGCTTGGCCGCAGCCACCGGTTTGGCCGGCGTCTACATGGCGCAGGGTCGCTTCGCCGAGGCGGAGCCGCTCTACGAGCTGGCGGCCGAGCAGGCGGCGGCGGTCTTGGGCGAGGGGCATCCGAGGACGGTCCAGTACTTCAGCAACCTCGCGGGTCTTCGCGCCGAGCAAAGTCGTTTTGAGGAGGCCGCGGACCTTTATTCTCGCGCTCGCGAGGCGGGACGCCTCGTCCTTGGATCGATGCATCCGGCCGTCCTGACGATCATGAACAACCAAGCGCTCCTGATGATGCAGCAGGGCCGCCTGGCGGAGGCCGAGCCCCTGTTTGGGCAAGTGCTGGACCTGCGGCGCATGGTCTTGGGCGAGGATCACCCGGCTGTCCTGACGACGATGAACGGTCGAGGGCTGCTCTACGTCCAGCTTGGCAACTTCGCCGCGGCCGAGGTCGAGCTCCAGCACACGCTGACGAGGCGCAGAGATTTGCTCGGCGAGACCCATCCCGACACACTCGCGACGCTCAACAACATGGCGTACCTGTCGGAATCGCAGGGACGATACGGCAAGGCCGAACTGGAATACGACCGCGCGCTCGAACTCCGGCTGGCGACGCTGGGAGAGAAGCACCCCGATACGATCGAGTCCTACAACAACAAGGGTGCCGTCTTTTCCCGCCAGGGGCGCCTTGCGGCGGCGGAGCCGCAGTATCGTCGCGCCCTAATCCTCAGCCGTGAAGTTCTGGGTCGCGACAACGCGCTGACTCTCACGACGCTGAACAATCTTGCCTACGTCTACAGTCTGCAAGCCAAGTTCGCCGAGGCGGAGAGCCACTACGAGACAGCTCTGGAGCGGCGCACGCGCGTGCTCGGGGAATCTCATCCCGACACATTGGCCAGCCTCAACAATCTGGCAGCTCTACACGAGCGGCAGGGACTTTACGATCTGGCCGAGGCGGGTTTCGGTCAGGCCTTGGCGAAGAGCAGCGAGACGCTCGGAGAGCGGCATCCGCAGACCCTCGCGGTGCTCGCCAACCTTGCGGCACTGAAGACCCGGATGGGCAAGTACGAGGAGGGAGAGGCGCTGTTCCGGACGGCGCTGCGCGACGCGCAAGCGGTCTATCGCGGCGGCAACCACCCCGAGAGCCTTGGCATCCAGCTGCACTACGCGTCGAACCTCGCGGCTCAGGGCCGGCCTGCCGACGCCGCCCAGGCACTCGCGCGGATGGAACGGCCGCTGCTCGAGTGGATCGGCGTGGAGTTCTACGAGACCGAGCGCACGTCCGTCGTCCGCGGCCTCGTCGCATCGCAGCGTGCCTATCTCGACTGGGCGCTCAGCCTCGCGATCCAGTTCCCCGAGGATCGCGATGCGCAGGAGGTCGCCGCATCGGCGATCCTGCGGTTCAAGAGCCTGCAGGCCGAGGAGGAGGCGGTCATCGGGCGGCTCGCCCGCACCGGCCGCGACGGTGAGATCGGGGTTGTCGCTGCCGAGATCCGGGAGCTGAACAACCGGCTCTCGCAGGCCTACCACAACAATGCGAAGCCGGCCGAGGTAGCGGAGATCGCCCGCGCGCTGGACGCGAAGAAGCGCGCGCTCGGCGAGCTCACGAACGAGTTCAGCGAACAGCTGCGCGTGCAGGGGATTGCGATCGACGACCTGCGCAACGCCTTGCCCTACGGGGTCGGCGTGGTGGAATACGTGAGATACCGCCCCGTCGACTTTGCAGCCAGCGAAGGCGGACCGGATCGCTGGTCTGCCGTGGTCCTTGACGCCGACGGGGTGCGCACGATCGATCTGGGCGAGGTGGGCGACACGGCAGCGGCCATCTCGGCGGTCACCTACGGCAAGAAGACTGCCGAGGCAGACGCGCGCAGGCTCTTCGACCAGCTCGCGGCGCCCCTAGACCTCGACCTCTACTACGCCATTCTGATCGCGCCGGATGACATGCTGCATCTGGTGCCTTTCCACGGCCTTGTTGCGTCGGACGGCCGCTACTGGTCGGAGATGCAGGATCTGCGGGTCATCCAGTCCGCGAGGGACCTGATGCGCAAGCGGTCCTCGCACCCCGCGACGGGCTTGTTGGCCGCAGGCAACATCGACTACGGCAAGGTGGACGGGCGCGAGCCGCCGCCCGCGGATCCGGAGATGGATCCGCTGGCGGCTGACGTCGAGTACAGCCGCACGGCCGCCGCCGCGATCATCCGGCGCGGCTTTGCACCGCTGCCGGACACCGGCCGCGAGGTGACCGAGATCGAGCAACTCTACCGCGCCGCCCGCCCGACAGAGACGGTGACCAACTGGTCGGAGGGTGACGCAAGCGAGGCGAAGCTGTTCGAGATGGAAGCGGCTCCGAGGGTGCTGCACCTTGCCACGCACGGTTTCTATCTGGAGCCGCATCAGCCCGCGGATCGACCGATGCTGTTGTCAGGCGTCGCGCTCTCGGGCGCGAACCTTGCGCTGACCCGGCAGGCCGACCAGGGCATCCTCTATGCCCTGGAGGCGCAGGCGCTGAACCTCGAGGGGACAGAACTCGTCGTCCTGTCGGCCTGCGAGACCGCGCAAGGCGTCGTCGGCTACTCCGAGGGCATCTACGGGCTGGTTCGTGCGCTCAGGACTGCCGGTGCCCAGAACGTATTGGTTACTCTCAGAACGATCGGCGATCAGAGCGCGGCGGAATTCATGGCGGAGTTCTACACCCGCTGGCTATCACAGCCCCCTGGCACCAGCGACCCGCCCGCGGCGCTGCAGGACACGCTGCTGCACTACATCGACACCGATCCGGACTTCGACTGGCTGCCGTTCCAGATCATCGGGGTCGATGGAGAGACGCTGTGAGCGCTCAGGCGTCGATGCGTGCCGCCATGATGGCGATCGATTGCTGATAGACGTCGGCGGCGTTCCACTCCTCCAGCACGCGGAAGTTCGGCTGGCCCGGCTGGTAGCCGCGGCCGGGGGTCCAGCCCTTGCTGCGCAGGAAGTTCGCCGTCGACGTCATCGAGTCCGTCAGGTTCGTCATGTCGACCCGGCCGTCGCCATTGCCGTCCCGTCCGTAGCGCAGCACGTTGCCGGGAAGGAACTGGGTGTGGCCGAGTTCGCCGTGCTTGGCGCCGACCGTCGACGAAGAGATCGCGCCCTGATCGACGAGCTGCAGCGCCGCCAGCAGGTGTTCGGTGAAGAACTCGGACCGCCGGCAATCGTAGGCGAGCGACGCCGTAGCCGAGACGAGGTTCGTGTCGCCCATGAACCGGCCGAACCCGGTCTCCATCCCGTGGATCGCGATCAGCACACCGGCCGGCACGCCATAGTACCGCTCGAGGCTCGCGTAGAAGTCGGGGTAGCGCGCCTTCATCTGCCGGCCTTGCGAGACGATCGTATCCGCGCCGCGAACCTGCATGAACCGGTCGAGCGAGTAGCTGAAGCTCTTCTGGTTGCGATCGGCCCAGATCGTCTCGCTGGAGTACTGCGCGTTCGCGAGGGCGTTCAGCCCGCGCTGGCCGATGCCCGCCGCCGCGGCCTCGCGCGCAAAGCTCTGCTTCCAGGCGGGGAACCCCGCCGCGTTGTTGCCACAGGGCGCCGCTACCGCGCCGGCGCCGACACTCGCAGCGACGACCAGGACCGAGAGAAACCGTTTCATCACTTGCCTCCGACAGACTGGTGGGAGCATCGCATGATCAGTCCCGAAGTTCCACGAGAGCAGGCACGCTGCGGCCGAGGCTGTCGGGGCGCTGCGCTCGTGCTACAGTTTCGGCGATCGCACGGGGAGGTTCTGTCATGTGCCGCAACATCCGGCCGCTCTTCAACTTCGATCCGCCCGCGACGGAGGAAGAGGTCAGGGCTGCCGCACTCCAATTCGTCCGCAAGGTGAGCGGTTTCACCAAGCCGTCCGCGGCGAATGCGGACGCCTTCGACAAAGCCGTCGACGATGTCTCTGCGGTTGCACGTAAACTTCTCAACAGCCTTGTCACCAGCGCGCCACCCAAGGACCGCGACGCCGAGGCGGAGAAGGCGCGGGAACGGTCGCGGCGACGGTTCGACGCCTAGCTGCCAAGCGCTGCCGAACCTGCTATGCGTCGCGCCGAGTCGTGGCGAGGGCCCCGGTAATGAGAGACGAGACGGCAGCTCAGGACACGGTCCTCGCGATCAGGGCGCGCGGACTCGTCAAGCGCTTTGGCGAGCTCGAAGCGGTGGCGGGGATCGACCTCGACGTCCCTCGCGGGATGATCTTCGCCATCCTGGGCCCGAATGGCGCCGGCAAGACGACACTGATGCGGATGCTGGCGACGCTTGCCGCACCGGATGGCGGGTCGGCGCACGTGATGGGGCACGACCTTCGGTCCGAGCCGGAGGAGGTGCGGGGCGCAATCGCGATGACGGGGCAGTTCGCCTCGCTCGACGAGGATCTGACCGGACGCGAAAACCTGTTGATGCTCGCACGGCTCTGGGGCTTTGGCGCCCGCGCGGCGCGGGCGCGCAGCGACGAGCTTTTCGCCGCGTTCGATCTGTCCGACGCCCAGAACAGGCAGGTCAAGGACTACTCCGGCGGGATGCGGCGGCGGCTCGACATCGCGGCATCGCTTGTCGTCACGCCCGGCGTGCTCTTCCTCGACGAGCCGACCACCGGGCTCGATCCCACCGCGCGGCAGCGGGTCTGGCGGATGATCCGGCAGCTCGCAGGTTCGGGCGTCACGATCCTGCTGACGACGCAGTATCTCGAGGAGGCGGACCAGCTCGCGGAGCGGATCGCGGTCATCGATCACGGCCGCAAGATCGCCGAGGGGACCAGCCGTGAGCTGAAGTCCGCAACCGGTTCGGGTTTCCTGCACGTTGCTCTTGCCGATCCCGCCGGGCTCGACCGCGCTGCCGCCTTGCTCGAGGCGCGTCTGGCCTGTCCGGTCCAGCGCAGCCCCGAAGGCGCGCGCCTGTCGGTCATGGCGCGGACGCCGGAAGCAGCCAACGCCGCGCTTTCGGCGCTGATCGAGGCCGAGATCGAGCTGGCCGACTTCTCGATGGGATCGCCAAGCCTCGAGGAGGTTTTCTTTGCGCTGACCGACACCGCCAGGCCCCCGGCGGAGGATGCGGCATGAGCGATGCCACGCCCGCCACGCTGCGCCATGTCGCGCGGCCGCCGCGTCCTTCGGCGCTGTCCAACGCGCTCACCTTCGGCTGGCGCGCGGTGCTCAAGTTCAAGCACGTTCCCGAGCAGCTCTTCGACCTCGTGATGACGCCGCTCATGTTCACGCTGCTCTTCACCTTCGTCTTCGGTGGAGCGCTTGCGGGGTCCACGGAAGACTACCTGCAGTTCTTCCTGCCCGGGATCCTCGTTCAGACGGTGGCGTTCAACGCGGTCTATTCCGGCATGGGCCTCTCGACCGACCTCGGCAAGGGCCTTTTCGACCGGTTTCGCAGCCTGCCGATCTGGCCACTCGCGCCGTTTGCGGGGCTGATCGTGGGCGACTTCCTGCGGCACCTGATCGCCGGCGGCATCATCCTCGGCATCGGCCTGCTGCTGGGGTACCGGCCAGAGGCCGGGCTGCCGGGCGTCGTCGCATCGTTTCTGCTGCTTCTCGCGATCGGCTTCGGGATCGGCTGGGTGTTCCTGGTGCTGGGCCTGCTGATCCGCACGCCGACGACCGTGATGACTCTGGGCTTCACGGTGCTCTTCCCGATCGTCTTCGCGTCGAACATCATGGTCGACCCTGCGACGATGCCGGACTGGCTGCGAGCATTCGTCCAGGTGAACCCGATCTCGCTGATGACGACGGCGATGCGCGGACTGATGGCCGGGTCGGCGACGGCGGTGGAAGTCCTGCTCGCATTGGCCGCGCCGGTACTTCTGACGGCGCTGCTGGCACCCCTGACGCTCTGGCTCTATCGTCGCTCCTGACGCCTACCGGATCTGGAACGTGACCTGCTGCGTCTCGCCGGTGGAGCCCGGGATCGAGATCGTGTGGTTGCCGGGCTGGATCGCGACGAAGGACAGCGTCGCGGTGCCGGCGTCGTCGAACTCCAGGCTGTCGATGGCCATCGGCCGGACCTCGATATCGTTGACGACGATCTCGTTGATCCAGATCGCGCGGAAGAAGCCCGACCCCGAGATCGCGATCTCCGCCGATCCGTCGGCAGTGATCTCGAGCTCGTAGTACGCGCCCGACTGCAGCTCCACCGGCTGCGCGCCCTCGTAGAGCGGCTGGCCGGAGGCCAGGGTCAGAGCGATCGGCTCGCCCCGATTGCAGCTCGCCAGCAGGCCGGCGAAACCCAGCTCGTCGCACAGCGGCGCTGCAGCCGCCGGTCCGACGACGGGGCCGAGAAGGGCCAAGAGGGCCACCTTGAACGCCAGATGTCTCATCTCGTCTCCCTCGTTTTGCTCTTCGCTCAGTCCGGCGCGACCACGGCTCCCCACGGCTGCTGGCCGACTTGGATCGAGCGGATGACCTCCTCTGCCGCGACGTCGATCACCGACACGTCGTTGGAGTTGCCGTTGGTCGTGATCAGGTACCGCTGGTCGGGGGTGAAGGCGAGCTGCCACACACGTTGGCCGACGAGCAGGTAGTCGAGCACCTCCCACGTCTCGCCGTCCACCACCGCCACGCGGTTCGATGGGCCGAGCGCGACGAACACACGGCTGCCGTCGTCGGTCACGCGCACTCCCACCGGCTGCAGCAACTCCGGCAGGACGCCCGGAACCTCGAACTCGATCTTGTGCAGGACCTCACCACTGGCGGGGTCGATCACGCTGACCGTGCCGCCGATCTCGGCCGAGACGTAAAGCAGCGCGCCGTCGTCGGTGAACTGCGCGAAGCGCGGGCGCTGGTCGACCAGCGTGTTCTGGACGATCGCGAAGCTTTCGGTGTCGATGAAGTGTGCCATGTTCGTCGTCTCGGAGGTGTTCACCACCACCGAGCCGTCGGGCGAGATGCCCATCCCCTCGGGCTCCACGCCGACCGGGATCTCCGCCAGGACCTGGCGGGTCTCGACGTCGGTCACGGTGACGAGGTTGTCGTCCTCGTTCGCGATGTAGAGCGGGTTGCCGCTGGGATGAAGCACGAAGAGCTCGGGGTCGGGCCCAGAGGGCAGCGTGTGTAGCTCCTCGTAGGTCTCGGGGTCGAAGACGCGCACCGTGTCGTCGTCGGAGGCGCAGACATAGAGCTCGGTCCCGTCGGGCGAGATGGTGATCCCCCGCGGCCGGTTGCCGGCGGGGAACTCGGCGATCACCTCCCAGGTGTCGCTGTCGATCACGGTGACGGTGTTGCCGCGCTCGTTCGAGACGAACACCTTGTTGGCCCAGGCGGGCGCGGCGCCCGCCATCAGTGCGGCGATCAGCACGCCTCTCAGCATCAGTCTCCTCCCTCGAATGCGGTGCAGCCGGATTCCGGCCGGTCGAGCCCCAGCGTGTCGAGCGGCGAGACCTGGTGCAGGAACCCCTCCTGCGGCGAGACGCTGATGGTCATGCGCCCGTCCGACAGCAGGATCGGCTGCCGGAGCTGGCCGTTCCAGGCACGGAACGTCACCGGCTGGCCCTTGAACGCCGCGAGCTCGAACGCATCGCCGAGGACGTAGTCGCGGATTGCCGCCAGGATCGGCGGACGCCAGTGCGGGTGACGGCCTCGCCCACCACGCGCAGTGCGAGCCAAGCCTGGTAGTCCGCTTCCTGCATCGGGCGCCCGGCGAGCTCCTCGAACCGGCGCTGGAGCTGGGTGGCGCCCCAGCCCTCGAACGCCGGGTGCCAGGTCAGCGGGCGGAGCCCCGATGGAGCCGGCGACCGGCGCTCGCGTCCCAGGTGTTGTAGGGCAGGTAGGCCGCGAAGTAGTCGGTGGCGTCGGCGGCCACGAGGACGTCGTGGTCCTCCGCGTCCTGGGTGAAGACCGGCATCTGGCGCTGGACCATCACGTGGCCCGAGTCGGCGACGCGCGAGCCGCCGGTATCCTCGAACTCGCGCGTCTCGACGATCTCGGCACCGAACTTGGTGGCGGACCTATGGTAGGCCTCGCCAAGCGCCCGGTCGTCGGGGTTCGAGCCATGGATCAGGAACCATTCGTCCCACTGCTTCCAGATCAGGAATTGCGCCACGGCGTCGGTCCGCATCAGGGTGCTCGGCGCGACATGCAGCACGTTGGCGCGGCACTCCACATCCCGCAGCTCGAGGGCGCCAGCCTGCGCGTTAAGGATCACCACGTCGTCGGGCGCCGCGTCGGCGAGGGCCAGAAGCTCCTCCGCCTCCGCCAGCACGACAAAGAGCCGGACGCCGTCCTCGATCAGGCTCGAGAATGCGTCCATCGCCGTCTCGGGCGTCGCCGCGATCGTCTCGGTTTCGTAGGTCTGACCAAGGAACTGCCCGGTGGTCTGGTTGTCTAGGGTCGCCAGCCCGGCGCCGGCGAAGCCCAGATCGTCGGCCGGCAGGTCGAGCCGCGAGAGCGGCAGCAGCCGCTCGTAGTCGACGCGCAGGATCGCCGCACGTACCCCTTGCGCCGATGCCGTGGCGGTCGTGAGCAGCACAAACGCAGCGCCCAGCAGGCATGCGCGCACGACAGGCAAGACGTCTGCCCGGACTGACATGCGACCTCCCGCTCCTCCCTCCGGTGTCCTTCTGACCGGCACCTCTCTGCGAGAAAAGATCGGTAATCAGCGGCCGTTGCAATAGGTCGAAACGCCGCTTTTGGGCTGCTCGGCAAATCTCGGCGGCGCGATCCGGAAATCCGGTGCTAGACCTCCCCGGTGGCGGTGTTCGGCACGGGATTGAAGCAGGCCGCCTCCTGGCCACTTCCCATGTCCATCAGAGGCGGATCCTCGGCGGCGCAGCGGTCGATCGCGCGCGGGCAGCGGGCACGGAAGGCGCAGCCCAAGGGCGGGTTCAGCGGGTCGGGCAGCTCGGTGTCCTTGGCCTCGGGCGGCGTCAGCGGGCGGCCGACCACCGGGGCGCTACCGGCCAGGAGCTTGGTGTAGGGGTGACGCGGATGGGCGAAGACGGCCTCGGCGGGCCCGGTCTCGACCACGGCGCCGAAGTAGAGGACGGCGATCCGGTCGCTCACCGCCTCCACGACGGCGAGGTCGTGCGAAATGAAGATGTAGGTCAGACCAAGTTCCACCTTGAGCCGGGCAAGGAGGTTCAGCACCTGCGCCTGGACGCTGACGTCGAGCGCCGAGACCGGCTCGTCGAGGATCAGGATGCGCGGCGCGGCTGCGAGGGCGCGGGCGATGCCGATCCGCTGCGCCTGGCCGCCGGAGAACTCGTGCGGGTAGCGGTCGAGAAACTCGTCGCGCAGGCTCACGAGATCGAAGATCTCGGCGATCCGCTCGGTGCGCTGGGCGCGGTTCATGCCGTGCAGGCGCTTCAGCGGCGCCTCGATCACCTGGCGGATGGTCTTGCGTGGGTTCAGCGAGGAGATCGGGTCCTGGAAGACGTACTGGATCTTCTTGCCGAACTCCGCGGGGTCGGCGTTGTCGAGCGCCGCGCCCTCGATTTCGATGCTGCCGGTCGTGGGCTCGATGAGGCCGACGAGCATACGGGCGAGGGTGGACTTGCCGCAGCCCGACTCGCCGACGATGCCGAGGGTCTCGCCCTTCTGGACGGTCAGCGTCACCGGGCGGACGGCGCGGACGTGGAACTTTGGCGGGCCGATCAGGCGGCGGCCGACAGGGAACGACTTCGAGAGGTCGGTGAGGGCGAGGGCGGCGGTCATTCGGCGGCCTCCCGTGCGGCGCGGTTCTCGGGATAGAGGCAGCGGAAGGCGCGGTTGCCCTCGCGGAAGAGCGGGATCTCGCCCTCGCTGCATTCCGGCTTCGCCTTGTCGCAGCGCGGGGCGAAGGCGCAGCCGGGCGGCAGGTCGTTGACCGGCGGCGGCAGGCCGGGGATCGCCTCGAGCTTGCGCTTGCCCTCCCCGAGTTCCGGCACGCAGGCGATGAGGCGCGCGGTGTAGGGGTGCGCAGGGTTGTCGAGGACGCGGTCGGTCACGCCCTCCTCGACGATCCGGCCGGCGTACATCACCGCGACGCGGTCGCAGAGCTGGGCGACGACGCCGAAATCGTGGGTGATGAAGACGATGGCGAGGCCGCGCTCGCGCCGCAGGTCGTTGAGCAGCGACAGGATCTGCGCCTGCACCGTGACGTCGAGCGCGGTGGTCGGCTCGTCGGCGATGATGACGTCGGGGTCGTTCGCCAGCGCCATGGCGATGCCGACCCGCTGGCGCATGCCGCCCGACATCTCGTGCGGGTAGCTGTCGATGCGGCTCTCGACGTTGGGGATGCGGACGGACTTCAGAAGGTCGAGGGCGCGGGTGCGGGCCTCGCGGTCGGAGACGGAATGGTGGACCTGGATCGCCTCGACGAGCTGGTCGCCGACGCTTGATCAGCGGATGCAGCGTGGCGAGCGGGTCCTGGAAGATGTAGGCGATCCGGTCGCCGCGGATCTGCCGCAGGCGGCGGTACTTGGCGCCGATCAGGTCCTCGCCGTTGAAGCGGACCGCGCCGCCGGTGATGACGCCCGGCGGCGAGGCGACGAGGCCGATGACGCGAGAGCGCGGTGACGGACTTGCCGGAGCCCGGACTCGCCGATGATGCCGAGGCACTCGCCCGGCGCGACCGCGAGGCTGACGCCGCCGACGGCCTTGTAGATGCGGTCGCGGACGCGGAACTCGGTCCGCAGGTCCTGCAGGGCGAGGACGCCGTCGCCCTCGGCCTCCGGCACCGGCTCGCGGCGGTCGACGAGGGTGGCGGCCATCGGGCGGGACAGGGCGCCGGACTTGCAGCCGCGGGTCGAGCGCGTCGCGGACGCCGTCGCCGAGGAGGTTGATGGACATGACGATGACCAGGATCATCAGGCCCGGCACGACCGAGGTGTGCGGGTTGGTGATCAGCGCCGAGCGCGCCTCGCCCAGCATCGAGCCGAGGTCGGCCTGCGGCGGCTGCGAGCCGAGGCCGAGGAAGCGAGGCCCGCGGTCTCGAGGATCATCCAGCCGATCGTGGTCGACATGGCGATGACGACCACCGGGATGACGTTGGGCAGGATCTCCGACAACACGATGCGCCACGGCGCGAGGCCGGCGAGGCGGGCGGCGTCGACGAACTCCTTGTGGGCGATGCCGACGGTGATGCCGCGGATGTTCCGCGCGAAGAATGGGACGTTGACGACCGCGACCGCGATCAGCGCGTTGACGAGGCCGGGGCCGAGGGCGGCGACGATGGCGAGCGCCAGCAGGATGTACGGGAACGCCATCAGCATGTCGACGCCGCGCATGATGACGTTGTCGGTGCGGCCGCCCGCATAGCCCGCGATGATGCCGATCGCGGTGCCGAGGGTCGCCGCGATGATCGCCGCGGCGAAGCCGACGGCGAGGCTGAGGCGGGTGCCGTGCAGCAGGCGGCGAGAGCAGGTCGCGGCCGAGGTGGTCGGTGCCGAGCAGGTGCCCCTCGCTGAACGGCGGCAGGAAGCGGTCGGCGGTGTTGGTGACGTTCGGCGGCTGCAGCGGCAGCAGCGGCGTGACGAGCGCCAAGCAGCACCACCAGCGACAGCACGATCCCGCCCGCGAGCGGCCAGGCGGTTCCGCGCCAAGCAGGCGCAGGAACGCGGTCACGTCTTGATCCTCGGGTCGAGCAGGCTCTGCGCCACGTCGACCGCGATGTTGAAGAGGACGTAGCAGGCGGCGACGAAGACCACGCCGCCCTGCACCAAAAGGATGTCGCGGGTCAGGATCGCGTCGACCAGCATCCGCCCGACGCCCGGCCACTGGAACACGATCTCGATGTAGACCGCGCCGGAGAGGACGAACCCGGCCTGGATGCCGAGCACCGGGATGATCGAGACCATCGCCGCCTTGAGCGCGTGGCGCCAGATCACCCGCCGCTCCGGCACGCCCTTGGCGCGGGCGGTGCGGATGAAGTCCTGCCGCAGCACCTCGAGCATCGCCGAACGCGACAGCCGCGCGACGACGCCGGTCGCGACCACCGCGAGCGCGAGCGCCGGCATCGTCAGGTGCTTGATCAGATCCCAAAGCCCGCCGCCGCCGTAGATCGCGTACATCCCCGAGACCGGCAGCCAGCGCAGATTCACGGCGAAGATCAGGATCATCATCATTCCGAGGAAGAACGACGGGATCGAGATGCCGAGCAGGACGACGAACGTGATCGCCTTGTCCTTGGCGCCGTACTGGTTCGCCGCCGAGACGACGCCGGCGAGGATGCCGAAGATCGCGCAGAGCACGAAGGCGGTCCCGGCGAGGATCAAGCGTCGCGTTGAACCGCTCCAGCACCTCGTCAAGCACTGGGCGGTTGAGCGAGAAGGACGTGCCGAAATCCCCGGTGAGCATGTTGCCGAGCCAGATGAAGTATCGCTGCACCGCCGGCTTGATCGAGGCCGAGGTCGCGGTTCAGCTTCTCGACGTTCTCTGGCGTGGCGTAGCTGCCGAGGATAGCCGTCGCCGGGTCGCCCGGGATCAGCGCCATGATCGCGAAGACGATGACCGTGATCCCGATCAGCACCGGGATCGCGGAGAGGAGCCGCTTCAGGATGTAGCCTGCCATGTCGCGTCTCCTGTCTTGATGGCCTCAGGGGTCACTGGCGGAAGCCCGCCGCCGGCGCGGCCGCGACGGGCACGCGTCAGTTCTTCACCACGTCGTCGAGCAGCAGGAAGAACGACGGCTGCAGATCGAAGTTCTCGACCCGGTCATTCGTCACCGCGTTCTGCTTCCAGTTGGCGACGAAGACCCAGGGTGCGTCCTCCTGCACGATCTCCTGCATCTCCTTGTAGAGCCGCGCGCGTTCCTCCTGATCGGTGGCGACGCGCGCCTGCTCCAGAAGCTCGTCGACATCCGGGTTCGAGTAGTAGCCCGAGTTGAAGCCGCCGTTCTCAGGCATCGCCTCGGTGCGGAGCGCCAGGTAGGGCAGGGTGTCTGGGTCGTTCGTCATCCAGGCCATCTCGGCCATGTCGGCCTTTCCCTCGAGCCCCGGATTAACCTCGCCCAGGAAGGTGTTCCACTCGTAGGTCTCGATGGTGACGTCGAAGCCGACGGCCTCAAGGTCCGCCTGGATCGCCGTGCCCATGGCCACCGGGTCGAGCATGCCCGACCCGCCCTCGGTGACATAGAACGTCAACTCCGCCCCCTCGGCGCCGGCTTCGGCGAGCAGTTCGCGCGCGCGCTCGGGATCGTAGGGGTAGGGCTCAAGCTCCTCGTTGTGCGCCCAGGCGAAGGCGGGCGGGGTTGGTCCGGCCGCGACCTCGGCGGTGCCCTCTAGGACGTCGTTGACCAGCGCCTCCTTGTTCACGGCGTAGTTCGCTGCCTGGCGCACCAGCTTGTCGGCGAACGGTCCCTCGCGCGTGTTCAGGATCAGGAACCAGACATGCGGACCGGCCTGCTCGTGTACGGTGTAGCCCTCGCCCTGGAACTCGCTGAGGGCGACCGGCGGCACCTCGACCATCAGGTCGATGCCGCCCGCCAGCATCTCCGCGGTGCGCGTGTTGGCGTCGGTGATCGGGCGGAAGACAACGGCTTCGAGCGGTGGGGCGCCGTCCCAGTAATCGGGGTTTTTCTCGACCACGACCGCCTCGTTCGAGCGCCATTCGACGAAGCGAAACGGTCCCGTGCCCGACGGGTTGCGCCCGAAGTCCGCGCCGCTCTGCTCAACGCCCGCGGGCGAGACGATCAGCCCGGTCGGGTAGGCGAGGTTCGACAGGAAGGGCGCATAGGGTTCGCTCAGGGTGAACTTCACCGTCATCGGATCGACGACATCGACCGACTCCACCGCCGAGAAGAAGAAGGCCAGCGGGAAGGGCCCAGTGTCGTGGTACGGATGCGCCTCGTCGAGCATCCGGTCGAAGTTGAACTTCACCGCCTCCGCATCGAACTCGCTGCCGTCGTGAAAGCTGACGCCCTCTCGCAGGGTGAAGGTGTACACGGTCCCATTCTCGCTGATCTCCCAGCCGGTGGCGAGCGCCGGTTCGACCTCAAGCGTACCGTCGCGATACCGCACGAGCCCGTCATACACGTTCATGAGGATGCGGAAGTCGTTGACCGCCGTGACGGCGGCGGGGTCGAGCGCCTTGGGCTCCGCGATCTGCCCGACGACGAGGACACCCGGCGGCGTCTGTGCCGCGGCCGGCCCCATCAGCGGCGACAACGCCAGCGCGATCCCGGCGGCTTGAAGCGCGTGGTGCATTAGGTCCCTAAGATGGCCCATCTTCGTCCTCCTCGATTACCTGAGCCACCCTCGGACACCTTTGGGTGCGATGGCAACCTTCAGGGTTGCGAGGCAAAGGAGCTCGCACGCAATGCAAGTAGGAGTGCGGCTCCGGCGGCGAATTGTGCCGCGATGCAAGTTTCAGGGTGTCAGACTGCTCTTGGGCTGTTCCATCGAGAAGGCGCGGAAGAGGTCGGCCGTGTCGCCGTAGATCCTGGCCGTCGTGATCAGTCCGTCCTCGTCATGCTCTAGGATGGTCACGACCCGAACGCGGGCAAGACCCATGCGTCTGGTCGTGGCGACGTTCACCTTCTCGATGACAAGGGTCCGCTCCACACCGAGGACCATCTTCACCTCGAATTCCACTCCGTCGATGATCTTGAGATAGCCCTCGATGATGTCGACCACGATGTCGCGGCCCCTGACTTGCGGATAGTTCGCGTGGGCAAGTTCAACATCCCGGTGCAGCATCCGCCGGAGAGAGCCGATGTCGTACTTCTCGATGACCGACAGATACGCAACGACGAGATCCATCGCTTTCGGATCCTCCAGCATGATCCGCGCCTCGCCCATGATCATGGCAGTCCCCCAACCGCTTCGTCGTACGTAGCGCACGTTATGGTAGATCATGTGCCAAAATAAACAACCGGTTGCGCGGTCTCCGCGCGCCGGAACTTGGTCCTGTCTGCCGGAGAAGCGTCCGGGGCTCCGCATTCGACGCCTTGACTCCGCGGGCAATCGGCCGAGGCTTTGAAGGATGAACACCAAATCCGAGAACGGCCCGGTCGACATCTTCGTCATCGGCGGCGGGATCAACGGCTGTGGCATCGCGCGCGATGCATCGGGTCGTGGGCTGTCCGTGGCGCTGGCGGAGATGAACGATCTCGCCTCGGCGACGTCCTCCGCCTCGACGAAGCTCTTTCACGGTGGCCTGCGATATCTCGAGTACTTCGAGGTGCGTCTGGTCCGCGAAAGCCTGATCGAGCGGGAGACCCTGCTCAGCGCCATGCCGCACATCTCGTGGCCGATGCGCTTTGTCCTGCCGTTCCACCCGGAGATGCGGTTCGAGGGCGAGACCCCGACGTCGAAGATACTCAACAGGGTCATGCCGTGGATGCGCGGGCGGCGGCCGGCATGGCTCATCCGGCTCGGCCTCGCTATGTACGACAACCTTGGCGGACGGGCGGTGCTGCCCGGAACACGCACGCTGGACCTCACAGAAGACCCGGCGGGAAAACCGCTGAAGAAGAAGTTCCGCAAGGCGTTCGAATATTCGGACTGCTGGGTCGAGGATAGTCGCCTCGTCGCATTGAACGCACGCGATGCCGAACAGCGCGGCGCGCGCATCATGACCCGCACCAAGGTGACCAGCGCCGACCGCGGCGACGACGCATGGACGGTGCACCTTCAGCATGACGACGGCCGGACGGAGAGTGTTTCCGCCCGCTTCCTTGTCAACGCGGGCGGCCCGTGGGTGCGCGACGTCATCACCGGCACCATCCGCATGAATTCGACCGAGGGCGTCCGGCTGGTCCGTGGCAGTCACATCGTGACCAAGCGCCTCTACGATCACGACAAGTGCTATTTCTTTCAGGGCACGGACGGGCGGATCATCTTCGCGATCCCCTACGAGACCGACTTCACCCTGATCGGGACGACGGATCAGGAACATCACGACGTCCACGAAAAGCCATACTGCACGCCTGAGGAGCAGAAGTACCTCTGCGACTTCGCCTCGAACTACTTCGAGACGCCGGTGACCACGGACGACATCGTCTGGACCTATTCCGGCGTCAGGCCGCTCTATGACGACGGCGCAAAGTCGGCGACCGCGGCGACCCGCGACTACGTGCTGTCGCTCGATCGGGACGGCGCGCCGCTGCTTAACGTCTTCGGCGGCAAGATCACGACCTATCGTCGACTCGCCGAGAGCGCGATGGAGAAGATCGGGTCGACGCTCCCCGCCATGAGCGGCAAGTGGACCGCACGCGTTCCGCTGCCGGGTGGAGATTTCGGCGTGCGCGAGGTGCCCAAGCTGATCGAGCGGCTGTCTGAGGAGTACCCGTTCCTGAGCCCGTTCTGGGCGAAGCGCCTGGTCCGTGCCTACGGGACGGACGCTTGGAACGTGCTCGGCGATGCCGAGGACAAGGATGCGCTGGGGCAGGAGTTCGGCGCGACACTCACGGCACGCGAGATCGACTGGCTCATGTCGCGCGAGTATGCCCGGACGGCCGACGATGTGCTGTGGCGCCGCTCGAAGCTCGGCCTGCGCATCCCCCAGGAAGGAGCGGACGCGCTCGATGCCTACATGGCCGATGCGCGGCAGGCCCGCGCGGCAGCGCAGTGAGCCGCTGACCTAGAACCGCGGCTCGACGCCGGGGAGCCTGAGTGCCCGTACGAGGTCCCGCAGTTCCTGCCTTGCGGCGACATTCGACATGCTGAGGGTCGCGATCCCGACATCCCTCAGGTCGAGCAGCGTGAGACCCTTGGGGAAGAGCTCGCGGAAGACCACGCGCTCGGCGAAACCGGGTGCCACGCGGAACCCGATGCGAGGTGCCAACCGCGTGACCGCATCCTCCATCCGTCGCTTGTTGTGCATCGCCTGCGCGCCCAGACGGTTGCGGATGACGATCCAGTCGATGGGCTTCAGTCCCGCCTCCGCCCGCGCCTGCCGCGCTGCCCACACCATCTCGGCATAGATGGAGGGCCCGAGTATTTTCTCGGTTTCCGGGTCGATCCGGGCGAGCAGGTCGAAGTCCACGAAACTGTCGTTGAGCGGCGTCACCAGCGTGTCGGCGAGCGAGTGCGCGAGCTGGCTCAACCGGGTGTGCGAACCGGGGCAGTCTATGACTACGAACTCGGCCGTGTCGAACGCCTGCAGCGTCTCGCCGAAGCGCTCTTCCAGCGGCGCGTTGCCGTCCGGCACCGCACGATAGTCCGGCGTGGCGAGGTTGAGACTGTCGCGCGCGAGATAGGCGCGCCGGTTCTCGACGTAGCGGCCGAAGCTGCGCTGCCGCAGGTCGAGATCCATCGCGCCGACGCTGTGGCCCATGCGCGCAAGGGCGGTCGCCACGTGCATCGACGTCGTGGACTTGCCGGAACCGCCCTTCTCGTTACCGACGACGATGATGTGCGGCACACACGTTCCCCGGGAATCAAAAGCGCGCCCGATGGGGCGCGCTCGAGACGATAACCGGAGGTGGGCTTAGAAGCCCAGCCCTTCGTACTTCTTCTTGAACTTGGAAACACGACCGCCCGTGTCCATCAGGCGCGTGCCGCCGCCGGTCCAGGCCGGATGGACAGACGGATCGATGTCGAGCGAGAGCTGGCCGCCCTCTTGGCCCCAGGTCGATTTCATCTGGACGACGTCGCCGTTCACCAGCTTGACGTCGATCACGTGATAGTCGGGATGCAAGTCGGCTTTCATTCCGCGGCCTCCGCTCGGGTCCTTGGCTTGTAGGTGGCGTCTTCGGCGATCCGGGCCGACTTCCCGCGGCGCGAGCGCAGGTAGTAGAGTTTGGCGCGGCGCAACTTGCCGCGACGGATCACGGCGATCGAATCGATGTTCGTGGAATGCAGGGGGAAGACCCGCTCCACGCCCTCGCCGAACGAAATCTTGCGGACGGTGAAGGTGCCGGCGATGCCTGCGCCATGCTTCCGGGCGATGCAGACGCCCTCGTAGTTCTGGACCCGGGTCCGCGTCCCCTCGGTCACCTTGTAGCCGACACGGATTGTGTCGCCGGCCTTGAAGTCGGGAATATCCTTTCCGAGCTCGGCGATCTGCTCGGCTTCGAGTTGCGCGATGAGGTCCATCGGCGCCTCCTTCTTTCGCTCGCGGTTGCTCCGCGAAGGTGGGGCTGCCCGAGAGCTCTAGTCTCCGTCGCGGCGACCTTGCCGAGCAAGGTAGGCCCGCCAGAGGTCGGGGCGGCGTTCCTTTGTCAGCCTTTCGGCCTCTTCCCGTCTCCAGTCGGCGATCCTCGCGTGATGGCCCGACAGGAGAATGTCGGGGATCGCGCGGCCTTCCCAGAGTGCGGGCCTTGTATAATGCGGGGCTTCCAGCAGACCGTCGGAGAACGACTCCTCCTCGACGGACGCCTGATTCCCGAGCACGCGGGGTATAAGGCGCACCGTTGCGTCGATCAAGGCTTGAGCGGCGATCTCTCCGCCGGTGAGGACGAAATCTCCCAGCGATATCTCGACAACGTCCCGCGCGTCGAGCACGCGCTCGTCCACGCCCTCGAAGCGACCGCAGAGGAGCGTGAGACCATCCGTCTGTGCCAGCCGCCTTGCCATCGCCTGGTGGAACGGGATTCCTCGAGGCGACAGGTATACGACGGGCCAATCCTTCTCCTCCGCCGCCTCGTCGAGCGCCGCCGCCACGACGTCGGGCCGCAACACCATGCCCGCCCCGCCCCCCGCGGGAGTATCGTCGACCTGCCGGTGCCGGCCTTGACCGTACTGCCTGAGATCGACCGTCTGCAACTGCCACACCCCTTCCCGCAACGCCTTGCCGGTAAGGGATGCGGCAAGGACGCCGGGGAAAACCTCGGGGAACAAGGTCAGGACCCGCGCGGTCCAGACGCCCGCAACCTCGGGCGCCAGCTCTCGCGGCTTGTGCGAAGGCCGAATGGTGAGCCGGCCGTGGGACCTGGAGGGGGTCTGCATCGCCGAGGGGTTAGCCTGCCCCGGCTCGCGCGTCCATCACGCCAGCGCGATGATCCCCAGGATGACAAGAAGGAACAGGACGAGGACGACGCCGATGAGGACCTTGGCGCCGGTGAGCGCCATGCCCGAGATCCGGCCGAAGCCCAGCAACGACGCGATCGCCGCAACGACCAGCAGAATGAGAATGAGTTCAAGCATCTGAGCTCCCTTTACCTTTCGACGCCAACGCTCCGAGCGTGGCTGCGTTCCGTCAGTCGAGCAGGCCCTCCGGAAGGTCGGCCACGAGGCGGCCGGAAGCCAGGTTCACGGTCGGGACCGTGGCCTGCGTAAATGGAAGCAGGAAGGTCCCGGATCCCGCCTCCGGCGCGATCTCGAGCAGGTCGCCCGCACCGTGGTCGTGAACGGCGCGGACACGGCCAATGCGGGCGCCGCCGGTGTCGACGACCTCCAGCCCGACCAGGTCCGCGTGATAGAATTCGTCGTCCGGAAGCGACGGCAGCCGATCGCGCGGAACGTAAAGGCGCGTGCCACGCAACGCGTCCGCCGCTTCCTTCGACGAGACGTTGGATAGGCGCGCCGAGAACCCGTCCTTGATCGGCGCGCCCAGCACCACGTCGTAGACGCGCCCGGTCTCGTCCGTCAGCGGGGAGTAGTCGGCGAGGGCGGCAGGCTCGGCGGTGAAGCTCTTGAGCCGGACCTCGCCCCGTACGCCATAGGCGCCCACGACCGCCGCGACGCAGACCTTGTCAGCCAAGGCCCATCGCCCTGGCGATCCGCGCGTAATCCGCTTCGCCGATCGAGAAGCGGCCGCCGCGAAAGGCCATGCCCCAGTTCTTGCGACGCCCGGCAAGAAACTCGAGTTCGTCGAGCATCGGCCGTACCGGAACCTCGCGGACGGTGTCGTAGTCCGCGTCGCGCACCCAGCCCGTGCCCCGGGCACCGTAGTCGCGCGGCCGGGCGGTCTCGCCCGTGACGGTGGCATGGGCCACGAAGGCCTGCACGGGATCGCCGTCGGGCTCGGTTCGTGGCGCATAGTAGATGACCGTGTCGCCGGGCGAGAGGCTGTCGACCAAAGACCTCTTGCCGTGGCCGAAGGCGACGAACCCCTCTCGCGCCGCGATCGCGACCTGCATCCGGTGAACGACGCCGATGACGTGGACCATCGTGCGACCTAGCAGTACGGGCGTCCGCCCGCACCGATCACTCGGTGGTCTCTTCGGCCGGCGCGGCATCCCTCGCGGCACGCTCTTCCGCGCGTTCCTTGGCCTTGGCGCCGGGGACGGCCTTCTTGGGGTTGTTGCGCTCGGTCTTCGGGCGGGCGCCCGCGGCCTCGAGGAACCGGCTCACGCGATCGGTCGGCTGCGCGCCCCTGTCGAGCCAGTGCTGCACCCGCTCCATGTCGATCTTCACGCGGTCCTCGCTGTCCTTGGGTAGCAGCGGGCTGTAGGTTCCCAGCTTCTCGATGAAGCGGCCGTCGCGGGCCATCCGGCTGTCGGCGGCGACGATCGAGTAGTGCGGACGCTTCTTCGAGCCGCCGCGGGCGAGACGAATCTTCATGGCCATTGCGTGTTCTCCTAGCTGTTCTGGCGATGTGCTTCGTGGTGTCGGATGACCTTCGAGATGATGAAAGTCAGGAATTCTCGGGCCAGTTCGGGATCGAGGTCGGCCTCGATGGCGAGCTTCTCCAGCCGCGCGATCTGCTCGGCCTCGCGGTTGGGGTCCGACGGCGGGATGTCGTGCGCGGCCTTCAGCCGGCCGACCTCCTGCGTGTGCTTGAACCGCTCTCCCAGCGTGTAGACAAGGATCGCATCCAGCCTGTCGATCGACTCGCGATGGTTCTTTAGCAACGTCTTCGGGTCGGTCATGCGGCCATCTCCGGCGAGGGGTGGCGGAAGACGTCGAGGGGGCCGAGCGTCGCGTGAGCGTAGTCCCCGTCCCGTTCCGCTCCCAGCCGTCGGGCAAGCGCGATCGAACGCGTGTTGTCCGGCGCAATCAAGCTGATGGCGGTGCGCCAGCCGAGGACGTCGTAGGCGTAGTCCAGTGCTGCGCGCGCCGCTTCCTCGGCCAGCCCGCGCCCCTCGGCGGAGGCGAAGATGGACCATGCGATCTCGGGCTCGGGCCAACCTTCGGAAAAGAACGGGCCGACGACGCCGAGCGGCGAGTCGGTGCTGCGATCGGCGACCATCCACCGCCCGAAGCCGCGAAGATGCCAATGACCGATAAGCGCTCCAAGCTGCTGAAACGCCTCCGGCCGCGTGAAGGGGCCGCCCAGAGACCGCGCGCGGTCAGAGCCACGGAACTCGGCAAAGGCGACAAAGTCCTCGATGCAGGGCGCCCGTAGCGTCAGCCGCCGCGTCCAGAGCGTCGGGATGCGGATCACCGTCTCGCTCACGCCGGCCTCGCGTGCCGATAGACAAGGAGGTCGGGGTCAGGCCTCGGCGCGTCATTGTTGAGGGTCGCGCCAAGCCGCCGCGCCACCTCGATCGAACGCGCATTGTCGCGGTCGATGTAGCTGACCGCCGTCGGCCAGCCGAGATCGACATGCACGTGGTGCAGGACGGCGCGCGCAGCCTCGGTGATGTAGCCCTTGCCCTCGGCCGCGGCGGACCAGAGTGTCCACGCGATTTCCGGCTCGGGCCAATCACCGGGGTACCACGGCCCCACCTGACCGAGCGGCGTCGGGTCATCATGCAGCTGCAGGACGAAACCACCGCACCCCCGGATCAGCCAGTGGCCCAGAAGCGTCGCGAAGGATCGCCACTGACGCCCGCGGTCCAGCGGTCCGCCGACGAAGTGCGAGCGCTCATCGCCGATGAAGGCGGCCCAGGCGGCCTCGTCAGACACCTTGGGTGAACGCAGGATCAGCCGCTCGGTCTTGAGCACTGGCGTGCCCATCAGCGTCTCGAGATCCCGGTTCACGCCGCCCTCGTACCCACGGTCAGATTGTGCAGCATGACGATGTCTGTCGCATCGAGGCCAGGACGCGCGCATCGCACCGCCCCCAAACGTTCCGCCAAGGCGATGGAGCGGACGTTGTCAGGGTCGATGTAGCTGACGATCTCAGACAGGCCGATCGCATCGCGCGCCCACTCGACGACACGGCGTGCGGCCTCGGATGCAAGGCCGCGACCCTCCGCCTCGGGAACGACGAACCAGCCGAGCTCGACCTCAGGGTAATGCGGCGGGTGGTAGAGACCGACCTCGCCGACATAGCGCCGGTCGCGATCATCGAGCGAGAAAGGCCCGTAGCCAAGGAGCGGCCACTGTCCGACCTCCGAGGCCCAGATGCGCCAGGCCTCGGCACGACTTTTCGGCCCGCCCTCCCAGCGCGACCGGTCCGAGACGTAGAACGCCGCCCGATGCTCGAAGTCTGCCAGCACCGGCATGCGCAGCGTCAGCCGCTCGGTATGCAGGGTCGGAGCTGTCACCGCTTCTTGCCAAGACCGGACAGGCCGGGGGGCAGGCCACCGCCCGTGCCCGGCATTCCGCCCATCTGCTTCGCCGCGGCCTCGATCGCCGCCGGGTCCTGCGGCATGCCGCCCTTGCCGAACATGCCGCCCATCTGGCGCATCAGGCCCTTGGCGCCACCGCGGCCGAGCTTTTTCATCACGTCAGCCATCTGGCGCTGCATCTTGAGAAGCTTGTTGAGCTCGCTGACCTCCAACCCGGCGCCCGCCGCAATCCGCTTCTTGCGGCTCGCCTGGAGGATCGCCGGGTTCGCCCGCTCGCGCTTGGTCATCGAGTTGATCAGCGCGATCTGGCGACGGATGACGCTGTCGTCGAAGCCTGCAGCCTGCATCTGCTTCTGCATCTTCCCCATGCCGGGCATCATGCTCATCATGCCCTCCATGCCGCCCATCTTGGTCATTTGCTCGAGCTGACCGCGGAGGTCGTTCATGTTGAACTGACCCTTTTGAAAGCGCTTCATCATGCGCTCGGCCTGTTCGGCCTCGAGCGTCTGTTGCGCCTTCTCGACCAGCGCGACGATGTCGCCCATGCCGAGGATGCGGCCCGAGATCCGCTCGGGGTCGAACTCCTCCAACGCGTCGAGCTTCTCGCCGACGCCGACGAACTTGATCGGCTTGCCGGTGACCGCGCGCATCGACAGCGCCGCGCCGCCGCGGCCATCGCCGTCCATCCGTGTCAGGATGACGCCCGAGATGCCGACGGTGCGGTCGAACTCTTCCGCCACCTCGACCGCGACCTGGCCGGTCAGGCCGTCGACCACCAGCAGCGTCTCGCGCGGCTCGGTCACCGCGCGAACCTCGGCCACCTCGTCCATCAGGGTGCGGTCGATCTGCAGCCGGCCGGCGGTGTCGAGCATCACCACGTCGTAGCCGCCCAAGGACGCCTGCTGCTTCGCCCGCTTGGCGATCTGCACCGCCGTCTGGCCGGGCACGATCGGCAGCGTATCGACGCCGATCTGCTGGCCGAGGATCGCCAGCTGCTCCATCGCCGCCGGGCGGTTGGTGTCGAGCGACGCCATCAGCACCCGCTTGCCCTCGCGCTCCTTCAGCCGCTTGGCGAGCTTGCCGGTGGTCGTCGTCTTGCCGCCGCCCTGCAGACCCACCATCAGGATCGGCGCCGGCGCGTTGTCGATACGCAGCCGCCCCGGCTCGCCGTCGCCCGAAAGCGTCGCGACCAGCTCATCATGAACGATCTTCACCACCTGCTGGCCCGGCGTGACCGACTTCGTGACCGCCTGGCCGGTGGCCTTCGTCTGCACCCGCTTGACGAAGTCGCGCGCCACCGGCAGCGAAACGTCGGCCTCGAGCAGCGCCGTCCGCACCTCGCGCAGCGCCGTCTTGACGTCTTCCTCGGAGAGCGCGCCCTGCTTGGTCAGGCGATCGAAGACGCCAGACAGGCGTTCGGACAGGTTCTCGAACATCTCGCGGCCTCCTCTCGACCTCCGCCCCGATCTGGGATCGGAGCCGCCAAACGCCAAACGCGCCCGTGGGCGAAACTCGCTGACGGACGGCGATCCCGAGCAGACCCGGGACCGGAAGCCTGACACACTTCCGGATGGGCGTCCGCGTAAGCAAGGGCGCGGCACGTGTCAAGCCGCAAGGCCTGCTGGATCGGCCGGCTCTTGCCTCGGCCCATCTCTTCGGAGATTCCTCCAAGGCATGACCATCACGACTTGGGACGAGATTCGCACGGCCTTCCACGTCGCTCGTGCCGGAACCGTCAGCGGCGCGGCCGAGGCGCTGGGCGTGCATCACGCGACGGTCATCCGCCACATCGACGCGCTGGAGCGGCGCCTCGGCGCCAAGCTGTTCCAGCGCCATGCGCGGGGCTACACGCCGACCGAGGCCGGGCTTGACCTCCTGAACGTGGGCCAGGCGACGGAAGATCAGCTGGCCCAGCTCGCCGGACGCATCCGCGGCCGCGGAGAGGACGTGAGCGGCGATCTCGTCGTGACGTCGTTGCCAAGCCTCTCTCCACGGATGGCGCCGGCCCTCGTGAGGTTCAGGTCGCGCCATCCGGTCCTGACGGTGCGCTACCTGACCGGCGAGAGGCTGTTCCGCCTGGAGTACGGCGAGGCGCACGTTGCCGTGCGCGCGGGCCCGCCGCCGGAGGAGCCCGACAATGTCGTTCAGCCCTTCGCGCATCAGTCGATCGGGCTCTACGCGAGCGAAGCTTACCTCGCCGAGCGCGGGATGCCCGAAAATGACGAGGCTCTCGCGCGCCACGACTTCATCGGATTCGACGGGGCGGAAGGGCGGGCGCCGTTCGTCAAGTGGATGAACGCGCAGGTCGCGCCGGAGCGAATCTTGTTCCGGGTCAGTGATCCCCACTCGGCGCGAGACGCTGTGCTCGCCGGTGCAGGCCTCGGCTTCGTATCAAGCTGGGACGCGGAACGGTTTCCGACTCTGGTCCCGGTCATGCCGGCTCGTGAGGAATGGGGGGCTGACCTGTGGCTCGTGACCCACGTCGATCTGCACCGCACCAACAAGGTCCAGGCGTTCCTGAACTTCCTCAAGTCGGATGTGCGCGATTGGTAGGCCACGGAACCGAAGCGCAGTCCCCGCGGTTCTAGTCGGCAAATCAAGACGCGAGGGGTCTTCCATGAACGCAATCATCTATCTGGTCGGGCTGGTCGTGATCGTCCTTGCGATCGTGAACTTCGTGGCGTGAACTGAACCAGGCGATTTCAAGAAGGGAGTCCATCGTGAACCAGATCATCTACATTGTCGGCCTCGTCGTCATTGTCGTCGCGATCGTGAGCTTCGTCCTCTAGGCCCTCGGCCCGCAGGAAACGCTCGAACGCATCGAAGTCGAGCGGCTCGAGCGCTCCGAAGCTCGTCAACCAGACGGAGACGTCGCGCATCGCCTCCGTTTGCAACTTGCACCAAGTGACCCGACCGCGCCGCTCTCGGCAGATGAGGCCGGCGCGATCGAGAACCATCAGGTGCTTGCTGACGCCGGCAAGCGACATCCCGAAGGGTTCCGCCACGTCGGTGACGGCCATGTCGTCCTCCAGCAACAGGTGCAGGATGCGCCTGCGCGTCGGGTCGGCCAGTGCGGCAAAGATCATGTCGAGCTTGGCGGACATCCGGTGCCGCATGCGGTACGGCGGCAGGTTGGTCAACCCGACGGTTGAACATGGGCATGGTCCGCCAGCGAGGCTGGGCGAGCGCCGTGCAGAGAAAAGTCTTTTTCCTTCAGATGCTTAAACTTTGGCATGGGTGAGTTGACTCGGCCGACGCCCCTGCATACCGTCGCCGCCGATATTATGGAGGGAGCTTTGAGCCATGGCGGAGCGGCCGCAGGCGGAAAGCGCTCGCTCTCTCGACGAGCGGATCGCGGCGGCCAAGGCCAAGCAAGCGCCCAAGCCTCGTTCGGACGAGCATTATTCGCGGGCGAACCTCGCCTGGCGAATGGTGATTGAACTCGTGGCCGGTCTGGCGATCGGCTTCGGCATCGGCTACGGGCTCGACGTGCTCTTCGGCACGTTGCCGTGGCTGCTGGTATTCTTCACCCTGGCCGGGTTTGCCGCAGGGGTGAAGACGATGATGCGGACCGCGCAAGAGGTTTCGCAAGAGGATGCGCCGAACGGCGCGAGGGATGGGACGAACCATGGCGATTGAGACTGACACCGCACATGGGACCGAATCTGCGGGACCTGGAAGCAACATCCACCCGATGGACCAATTCATCGTCGAACCGCTTTTTGGCGATGGCCCGGTTCATTGGTACACGCCGACGAACGTCACGCTCTGGATGGCGATCACGGTGGCCTGTGTGGCCGGCTTGCTCGTCCTCGGCACGCGCGGGCGTGCCATCGTGCCCACCCGCTTCCAGTCGATTGCCGAGCTCGCGTACGGTTTCGTCCACAAGATGGTGGAGGACGTCGCGGGACGCGAAGGGCTGAAGTATTTTCCCTACATCATGACCTTGTTCATGTTCATCGTCTTCGCGAACTTCCTCGGGCTGATCCCGATGGCGTTCACCACGACGTCTCACATCGCGGTCACGGCGGTCTTGGCGCTGGCGGTCTTCATCAGCGTGACGGTGCTGGGCTTCGTCAAGCACGGTGCCTCGTTCCTCGAGTTGTTCTGGGTTAAGTCCGCGCCGCTCGCGCTTCGACCGGTTCTCGCCATCATCGAGCTCATTTCCTACTTCGTGCGCCCGGTAAGTCACTCGATCCGACTTGGCGGCAACATGATGGCCGGCCACGCGGTCATAAAGGTCTTCGCCGGGTTCGCTGTTTCGGCGCTTATCGCGCCGATCTCGATCCTCGCCATCACGGCAATCTACGGGCTGGAGGTGATGGTCTGCTTCATTCAGGCCTACGTCTTCACGATCCTGACATGCGTCTACCTGAAGGACGCGCTTCATCCGCATCACTGACTTCAACGAACTTCCAAGCCAAGGAGCACACGTCATGGAAGGCGATATCGCGAACATGGGGCAGTTCATCGGTGCCGGCCTCGCCGCCATCGGATCCGGCGCTTCGGCCATCGGTGTCGGGCACGTAGCCGGGAACTTCCTTTCCGGCGCTCTGCGCAACCCGTCGGCGGCCGGTGGCCAAACCGCCACGCTCTTCATCGGGATCGCATTTGCAGAAGCGCTGGGCATCTTCTCGTTCCTCGTCGCACTTCTTCTGATGTTCGCCGTCTGAAGACGTTACCGGCGGGCCCTCCGGCCCGCCCGCTGACAACGGGAGTAGTGGTTGATGGCCGACATCGTTCTGGCCCAGGCCGTGGTCGAAGGGGATGAAACCGTCATCGTGACCGAAGACGGTGAAGTCCTCGGGACGGAGGCGCATGGCGAGGCGACGGTCGCGGGCGAAGAGCGCGCGTCCGGCATGCCGCAGCTGAATTTCGAAACCTTCCCGAACCAGATTTTCTGGCTCGTTCTGACGCTCGTCGCGATCTACATGATCCTGAGCCGTGTCGCGCTGCCCCGGATCGGTGCCGTGCTGGCGGAGCGGCAGGGCACGATCACCAACGACATCGCGGCGGCCGAGGACCTTCGCAAGAAGGCCGAGCAGGCGGAGGCTGATTACGACAAGGCGCTCGCCGATGCGCGGGCGGAGGCGCAGCGCATCGCCCAGAAGGCGCGCGAGGAGATCCAGGCCGACCTCGACGCCGCGATCGCCAGGGCGGACGAGGAGATCGCCGCGCGGACCGCCGACAGCGAAAAGGAGATCGCCGCCATTCGCGAGGAGTCGATGGGCAACGTCCGCGAGGTCGCGCGCGACACCGCGGCCGAGATCGTGCGCGCCCTCGGGATGGAGCCCGACCAGGGTGCGATCCACGAGGCAGTCGACCGACGCGTGGAGGCGAGGTGATGCTGAGACAAATCCTTTCTCCGATCGCCGCCGTCGGGCTAACGACGACCGGTGCCTTGGCGGCCGGAGACACTTTCGTCTCGCTCGCCAATACGGACTTCATCGTTCTGCTGGCGTTCCTGCTCTTCATCGGCGTCCTGATCTACTTCAAGGTGCCCCGGCGCCTGACGGCGATGCTCGACAAGCGCGCATCCGGCATCAAGTCCGATCTCGATGAATCGCGTGCTTTGCGTGAAGAAGCGCAAACGCTCTTGGCCTCTTACGAGCGGAAGCATGGGGAGGTTCAAGAGCAGGCCGACCGGATCGTGGCGCATGCCAAGGAAGAGGCGCGGCTCGCGGCCGAGGAGGCCAAGGCCAACCTGTCCGAGACGATCGAACGTCGCGTGAAGGGCGCGGAGGAACAGATCGCCTCCGCCCGCGCCGCAGCGGTCCGCGCGATACGGGACCAGGCTGCGCGCGTGGCCGTCGCGGTTTCGGCCGAAGTCGTCGCCGCGCAGATGAGTGATGAGCGCCGCTCCCAGCTGATCGACGACTCCATCGAAACCGTGTCTGCACGACTGAACTAGGCGCGCCACGCGTCGAGGCGCCGCTGAAGCGGCGTCTCCGGCGCTTGCCGACTCCCGGAGCCGCTGGCTCCGGGACTTCCTGCACTTTCCGGGAGTTAGTCGGGGCCGGCGGCCCCGAACCAGATCAGTACGGCCGGATCACGATGTCGACGCGGCGGTTCTGCGCACGACCCTCGGGCGTGAGGTTGGAGGCGATCGGGCTATCCTCGCCCCGGCCGATCGCGGAAAGCCTCGACGGCGGCACGCCGTATCCCGTCAGAACCGAAGCCACGGATCGCGCCCGGCGCTCCGACAGGCTTTGGTTGTAGGCGGCCGTCCCGGTATTGTCGGTATGGCCGATGATCTGGACGTTGCTGTCCTGATAGCGCCCAAGATTGTCGGCGAGGACCGCGAGGTCCGAACGGATCCCGGGTGAGACCTCGGCGCTGTCGACTGCAAAGAGCACATCCTGCGGCATCCGCACCAGCAACTCGTCGCCGCTGTTCACCACGTCGATCTGCTGGTTGTCGAATCCGCTCCGCAGTTCCGCCGCCTGACGGTCTAGGACGTTGCCCACGGCCGCACCCGCCGCAGTGCCGATCAGGGCGCCGACAGCTGCGTTCTGGCGGCGATCGTTGGCGTCGTCGCCGCGGGTCGCGCCGGCAAGGCCGCCCGCAAGGCCGCCGATCAGGGCGCCCTGCTGTGTCCGCTGATAGTTGCCGCCGTAGCCTGGGCCGCCGACATACGCCGGGTCCGTGCACGCCGTCAAAGTCAGGGCGGCCGCCCCGGCGACCAGAACGGCCTTATTTTTCAGTACCATGAAGCGATCCTCGCCACTCTCTTGAACATCTTCGCAGCACCTATAACGCGTCCCAAGTCGCAGCGCACCGGCGGGACGCGAAAGTGATCGGCGCCGTTTCGCCGGGTCAGAGCGCGTCGAGGGCAAGCGCCTCGCGGGCGAGCATGGCGCGCTTGACCGGCAGGCCCCAGTGATAGCCGCCGAGGCCGCCGGACTTGCGCAGGGCGCGGTGACACGGGATCAGCCAACTGACCGGATTGCGGCCCACGGCGGTGCCCACCGCCCGGACCGCCCGTGGCGTCCCCACGGCTCGCGCGATCTCGGAGTACGTCGTGACGTAGCCCGACGGGACCGCCATCAGCGCCTCCCAGACCTTGATCTGGAACGGCGCGCCAATGAGGTGCAGCCGCGCCTCGCCGGACTGCTCCAGCGCCGCATCGACCCAAGGTGCCACCGCCTTCGGCGCCTCGACGTAGCGCGCCGCCGGCCAGCGCCCCGCCAGATCCGCGAATGCGGCGTCTTCACCGGTGTCGTCCGTGAAGGCGAGTCCGCACAAGCCGCGTTCCGTTCCCATCGCCAGCATCGCGCCGAACGGCCCGTCGAACCGGCCCCAACGGATCGTCAGGCCGTCGCCGCGCCGCGAGACCTCTCCCGGCGTCATCGCCTCCCACCTCAGGGTCAGGTCGTGCAGCCGGCCCTGTCCGGAGAGGCCGGCCGCCTCCGCCACCTCCAGCGTCGTGAAGCGCTCCTGCAGGAGGCGCCGTGCGAGCCCCAGCGTCAGGTACTGCTGATATCTCTTTGGCGACACACCTGCCCAGCGGCTGAAGAGGCGCTGGAAGTGCGTCGGGCTCATCCGCATCTCGGCGGCAAGCTCATCGAGGCTCAACTCGCGGTCCGCGGCATCGATATGCTCGATCGCGCGACGGATCAGAGCGGAGTGGTAGCTCTCCATTTCATCGAAAGGTCCGTCGGCCATTGTGAGATCTCCAGGTTCGCCCTGGAACATACCGGCGCGGCGCAGGCTGGGCGACCCGCATCTTGCGCCTTCGGCGCGCGCTCGGCATATCCCTCCGCGATGGCGGCCCAGCTTCCTTACGCGACCCTGCGCGAGATCTTCGCCCGGTTCGAGGCCGCCGAGCCCGAACCCTTGGGCGAACTCCGGCACGCTAACGCCTTTCAGTTGCTTGTCGCAGTGGTGCTCTCGGCACAGGCGACGGATGCGGGCGTCAACAAGGCGACCGAAGCGCTCTTTGCCGAAATCGAGACGCCGCAGCAGATGCTGGAGCTGGGCGAGGAGCGGCTGACGCATGCGATCAAGTCGATCGGGCTCTACCGCAACAAGGCGAAGAACGTCATCAAGCTCAGCCGCATCCTGACTGACCAGTATGGCGGCGAGGTCCCGTCCTCGCGCGCAGCCCTGCAGGCTCTCCCGGGCGTCGGCCGCAAGACGGCCAACGTGGTGCTGAACTCGTGGTTCTTTCATCCCGCCCAGGCGGTCGACACGCACATCTTCCGCGTCGCCAATCGCACCGGGATCGCGCCTGGCCGCGACGTCGAGGCGGTGGAGCGGGCGATCGACGACAACGTGCCTGTGGAGTTCGCGCGCCGCGCCCATCACTGGCTGATCCTGCATGGCCGCTACATCTGTGTGGCCCGCAAGCCGAAATGCGGCGCCTGTCCCATCCGCGACCTGTGCGCCTACGAGGAGAAGACGGCATGAGCTACGACGTGGTCGGCATCGGCAACGCCATCGTCGACGTGATCTCGCAGACCGACGAGAGCTTCCTCGATCACATGGGCATCACCAAGGGGATCATGCAGCTGATCGAGCGGGAGCGGGCGGAGACGCTGTACTCCGCCATGGACGGACGCCGCCAGGTCGCTGGAGGTTCGGTCGCCAACACGTTGGCCGGATTGGGAGAACTGGGGCTTTCAACCGCCTTCATCGGACGGGTTCGCGACGACGCGCTGGGGCGCTTCTACGCGGATGGAATGACCCGCGACGGCACGGATTTCGTCAACGCGCCGAAGCCGGCGGAGCTGCCGACGTCGCGCTCGATGATCTTCGTCACGCCCGACGGGGAGCGGTCGATGAACACCTACCTCGGCATCTCGGCGGAGCTTGGACCGCAGGATGTCGACGAGGCGCTGCCGCGTACCGCGCAGATCCTGTTCCTAGAGGGGTATCTCTTTGATAAGCCTCACGGAAAGGAGGCCTTCCTGGCGGCGGCGCGGGCCTGCCGCAAGGGCGGAGGGATGGCCGGCATCGCGCTCAGCGATCCGTTCTGCGTCGATCGGCACAGGGCGGATTTTCGCAACCTCGTCAAAGAGTTGGACTACGTCATCGGCAACCAGCACGAGTGGGAGTCGCTCTACGAGACCGACGATCTGTGGGCTGCCCTGCGGCAGGCGGCACGAGACGCGCGACTGGTCGTGTGCACGCGGTCGGGCGACGAAGTGCATCTGATTCAAGGGGATGACGAGGTGACGGTGCCGGTTCGCCGGATCGTTCCGGTGGATGCGACGGGGGCGGGCGACCAGTTCGCGGCCGGCTTCCTGTACGGTCTCGCGACGGGACAAGGCCTTGAAATCGCGGGGAAGATGGGCGTCGTGGCGGCGCGAGAGGTGATCGGCCACTATGGCGCGCGGCCAGAGGCGGACATCAAGTCATTGTTCGCCAAGGAAAACCTGATCTGAGGAGAGGCTTCGTGTACGACTACGACGACCAGAACATCTTCGCCAAGATCCTGCGCGGCGAAATCCCGAACGATACCGTTGAGGAGACCGAAATGTCGTTGGCTTTCAACGACATACGCCCGCAGGCGCCGGTGCATGTACTGGTGATCCCCAAAGGCGCGTACGTCAGCCACGACCACTTCGCCGGCGAGGCGTCGGACGCGGAAGTCCTTGACTTCAATAGACTAACGGCGCGGATCATCCGCGCGAAGGGGCTGGTCGAGGGCGGCTACCGCACGATCTCGAACGCCGGGCAGGCGGGGGTGCAGGAGGTGCCGCACTATCATCTGCACATCCTCGGTGGTCGCCCGCTGGGCCGGATGCTGCAGCCGGGCTGACTTGTACGTTTTCGTACGTTTCGAGACCCCCACTTGTACGTTAATGTACGTGACGAAGCCGCCGCGATCGTCGCGCGGGCGGCTGCTTGGCGGGTACGGGCCGACCTTGACGAGGCCGCGCCGAGTCCTGGCGATCAAGCAAGCGGCATGAACAGCCAGATGGCGAAGATGGCGGCGGCGCCGACGACGACGTTCATCGGGACGCCGACCTTCAGGAAGTCGGAGAAGCGGTAGTTGCCGGCGCCGTAGACGAGGGTGTTGGTCTGGTAGCCGATCGGCGTCGCGAAGCTGGCCGAGGCGCCCATCATCACGGCGACGACGAAGGGCCGGGGATCGGCGCCGGTTTCTGCGGCAAGCCCGATGACGATGGGTGTCAGGATCACCGCGACGGCGTTGTTCGTCACGACCTCGGTGAGGATGGAGGCCGTGACGTAGACAGCGGCGAGCAGCAGGATCGGCGGGAAGCCGGCAAGAAGCGGCGCGATGCTTCCGACGAGGAGCTCGACCGCGCCGGTCTCTTTGAGGCCCGCGCCGACGATGAGCATCGCGAAGATCATGATGAGGATGGAGGCGTCGATCGAGCCCCACGCCTCTTCGCTGTCGATGCAGCGTAGCACCAGCATCGCCGCGACCGCGACCATCGCGATGATGCCGATGTCGGCGACGCCGAACGCCGCGAGGCCGACGACCGCGACGAGGCCGCCAAGCGCGATCGGCGCCCGTGTCCGGCGGTAGGCGCGGCCGGCGCTGAGCGAGACCGAGGCGAGGTCGCGCGACTGCGCGAGGGCGTCGAGCCCCTCGGCAGGCCCCTCGAGCAGCAGGCGGTCCGCGGGACGCAGCCGCACCGCGGCGAGGTCTGCGCCGGCGATGTGGCCGTGGCGATGGACCCCGAGAACGCGCACGCCGAAACGGCGGCCGAGGCCGAGCGACGCCAGCGGCTCGCCGACGAAGGCGCGTGCGGGGGCGACCACGGCCTCGGCGACCTTCGGTGCGGCGGCCGGCTGCAGCGGCATGTTGCGGCGCAGGCCGACACGCAGCCCTGGCGTCTCGCGCAGCGTCAGGAGCTCGGAGGAGGAGCTGAGCAGGACGATGCAGTCGCCCCGCTGCAGGACGTGCCGGCGGAGGCCCTGGCGCAGGATTTGCGTGCCCTGCCGCACGCCGGTGACGCGGATCGCCGGGCGATCGAACTCGGCCACGCTGCCGAGCTTGCGGCCGATCAGGGACGAGCCCTCGAGCAGCGTCACCTCGGTGAGGAAGTCGTCGTCGGCCGTGGGCAGGTCGGCGCTGCCGCGAGAGGGCAGCAGGAGCGGCCCGAGCACGAGGAGGGAGGACATGCCGATAAGCGCCGCGACGATGCCGACCGGCGCGATCTCGAAGATGCCGAAGCCCTCCAGCCCGGCTTCACGCGCCACGCCATCGACGAGGAGGTTCGTCGAGGTTCCGATGAGCGTGCAGGTCCCGCCGAGGATCGCGGCGTAGGAGAGCGGGATCAGCAGCCGGGTCGTCGCCATCCCCAGCGCGCCCGCCAGCCGCACCACCACCGGGATCAGGATCAGCACGAGCGGCGTGTTGTTCACGAACGCCGAGAGCGCGACGACGGTGAGGAAGAAGCCGAGCAGGGCGCTGACGGGCCGTGTCCGGGCGCGGCGGATTACGGCGTCGGCAACGGCATCGAGAAGACCGGTGCGCACCAGAGCGCCCGATATGACGAACATCGCGGCGATCGTGATCGGCGCGGCATTGGAGAACACCGCCATCACCTGGCCTGCCGGCACGAAGCCCGCGAGGATGAAGACCGCGGCGCCGGCCGTCGCGGTGACGTCGGGCGGATAGCGTTCGAGGACGAAGGCGACGAAGAGCGCCGCGAGCAGGGCGAGCGCGATGTAGGGTTCGGACCCGGCAAGCGCCGACATCGGTGACCTCGCAAGGGCGAGGCGGCGCCCTGTCCGTATTACCAGCCTAGCAGCGTGTCACGGCCCCAAAGGTTCCCGCAGCGCGCAACGGGTGCGGCGTGCGGTGGGCGGCGTCAAGACACCGCCCGCCGGACGGCTCAGCCGGCCTTGCGCGGCGCGTCTTCCCAGGCGGCGGAGCCGGTGCGGAAGCGCGCCATGGCGCCGTTGAGGGTGTCGACCTCGCGTCGCAGCGCGTGGCTGGAGGCGGTCGTCTCCTCGAACATCGCGGCGTTCTGCTGGGTGACGCCATCAAGCTGCTGCATCGCCGTGTCGATCTCGGCCAGCGACGTGGCCTGCTCCTGCGCCGAGGTGGCGATGCGGGCGACGTGGGCGGAGATGTCGCCGACCGACTCGACGATGCGGCCGAGCGCCTCGCCGGCCTCGCCGACGAGGGTGACGCCGCGCGAGACGTGCTCGCCCGAGGCGGAGATGAGCTGGCCGATCTCGCGCGCCGCGTCGGACGAGCGCTGGGCCAGGGCGCGGACCTCGGACGCGACGACGGCGAAGCCGCGGCCGGCGTCGCCGGCGCGGGCCGCCTCGACGCCCGCGTTGAGCGCGAGCAGGTTGGTCTGGAACGCGATGTCGTCGATCACGCGGATGATCTTGCTGATCTGCTCGGACGAAGCGGCGATTTCGCCCATCGCCGAGACCGCGTTGCGGACGACGGCGCCGGAGGCCTCGGCATTGGTGCGGGCGTCGGCCACGACGGCATTGGCCTGCCGCGCGCCCTCGGCCGCATCGCGGACGGCCGACGTGATCTGGGCGACGGCGGCCGCGGTCTCCTCCAGCGTCGCGGCCTGGCGCTCGGTCCGGCGCGAGAGGTCGTCGGAGGCGTCGGAGATGTTGTAGGCCTCGGTCTTGATCGCGGCGGCGCTGGCCAGCGCCGAGGCGATGGCGTCGCAGAGGCTGGTGACGGCGGTGTTGTAGTCGCGGCGCAGGTCCTCGTAGCCCTCGCCGAAGGACGCGTCGATCGTCGCGTCGAGATGACCCGTGCTGAGATCGCGCAGCGCCGCCCGGAAGGCGTCGAAGACGCGGGCCTGCTCGGCCGCGACGGCGTCGCGGCGCGCCCGCTCGGCGGCTTCGAGCTCACGGGCCGTGCGGTCGGCCTCGCGTGCCTTGCGGCCTTCGTCCTCGGCGGTGCGGTGGTTCTCCTCGGCGGCGCGGGTCGCGCACCTGGCCTCGGCCAGCGCGGTCTCGGTCTCGGCGCGGGAGGCTTCGGCGCGGGCTAGGGCGGCCTCGGTCTCGACGCTCGCCGCGGTGAGCCGCTCCTCCCGGATGACGGCCTCGGCGTCCATCCGGTTGCGGGTGGCGATGGCCCAGAGCAGCGCCGTCGTCTCGACCGCGACCGCGGCGCCGTGCAGGAGCGTCCGCTGGACGTTCTCGACGAGATCGGCGGATGGGTAGACGAGCGCGGGCATCACGACCGAGAGGGCGAGGTGGTGCGCGGCGATGGTCCCTGCGGCGACGAGCACGGCGCGCGGGTCGGACATCGGCAGCGTCATCGCGAGAAAGGCGAAGAACAGGATGTGGCTGTCGAGCTGCCACGGGTGGCCGGCGAGCGCGGCGGTGATCGCCACCGCCTGGCCGACGAGGGCGAGCGCGGCCGCCGTGCGGCCCTGCGCGCCGCCGAAGCGGACGCCCATCGTGCCGCATGCGGCAAACGCGACGGCCAGGAGGAGCACGGGAACGACACCGTTTCCTGCGAGCCATGCCGCGAGCGGCGCGGCGGGGGTCACGCCCCAGGCGAAGCGGGCGATCCGGCGCATCGCGACGTCGCGCGCGGCCTCGAAACCCTGGGACTGGATCATCCGGGAACTCCACAGATTGCCGCGAGGACGCGGCCGTCAAGAACGAGCCAGGCGCCGCCATCCTTGAGGCGCCGGGCGAAGTCGGGATCGGGCGCCGCCGCCAGCGTCCCGAGCGGCGCGCTGACGGGAGAGACCGGCGCGCCGCCGGCCCGCGCCACGACGGCGCTCGGGGTCGGCGGCGATGACGAGCAGCGGCTGCCCGGGCTCGACCGGCCGCGCCGCGAGCGTGACGGCAGGACCCGCGACCACGGCGAGGAAGATCATGATCGGTGTCGAGTACCGCCGCATCCGTTCCTGCTGCCTCGTCTGGTGCACGGGCCGGGAGGATCCCCTGCCGCTTGCCGAGGCCGGGGTCTACGTCGCGGGGGTTGAAGTTGGCTTAATCCGCAAGGGGATCGTGCCGAGGCGGGGTCTCATGCGTGAGCGGCCGGGATGATCCCCTCAGGCCGCGTCCGACGGCGTGGCCTCGGCGTGCGCGCCGCGGGTGAGGTCGAGGAACACGTCCTCGAGCCGCGGTTCGACGGTGGCGATGTCGCGGATGCCGACCGAGGCGGCGGTCAGGGCCTTCAGCACGTCCTCGGCCGAATGGCGCGAGCGGCTCCAGGTGAAGGCGAGGGTGCCGTCGTCGCGGCGCACGAGGTCGATGCCCTCCGGCAGGTGGATCTCGGGCACCTCGGCGCGCGGCGTGACGACGAGGGTCTTGCGGTCGGCGCGGGCGACGAGGCTGCGGGTCTCGTCGCGGATCAGCACCTCGCCGTCGTTGATGATGGCGATCTCGTCGCACATCGCCTCGGCCTCCTCGAGGTAGTGCGTGGTCAGGATGATCGTCATCCCCTCGTCGTTGAGGCGGCGGACGTTCTGCCAGAGGGTCTGGCGCAGCTCGATGTCGACGCCGGCGGTCGGCTCGTCGAGGACGAGGACGCGCGGCCCGTGCACCAGCGCCTTGCCGAGCAGGAGGCGCCGCTTCATCCCGCCCGAGAGGTTGCGGGCGTAGCTGTCGGCCTTGTCGGAGAGACCGATCATCGCGAGGATCTCGTCGGTGCGCCGTTCCCGCTTGGGGACGCCGTAGAGGCCGGCCTGAACGTCGAGCGAGCCGCGCGGCGTGAAGAACGGGTCCATGTTGGTCTCTTGCGGCATCACCCCGATCGCGGCGCGGGACTGGCGCGGGTTGCGGTCCTGATCGAAGCCCCAGATCTGGACCCGGCCCCTGGTCTTGGTGACGAGGCCGGCCAGGATGTTGATGAGCGTCGACTTGCCGGCGCCGTTCGGACCGAGCAGGCCGAAGATGCTGCCCGCCGGGATCGTGAGGTCGATATCCTTGAGCGCGTGCTTGGCCGGCTCTTTGCCCTGGGCGGCGTAGGTCTTGCTCAGCCCTTCGATCTCGATCGCGTTCGCCATCCGGGTGCCTTTCCGGCCCGCACCGGTCTTGTCGCGCCGGGCCTGATTGCTATTGTCGCGACCTAGTCGCCGCAGGCGGCAGGGGCAAGCGGATGCGGCGCGGCCCCCTGACCTTGAAGGGAGTTCAGACGTGGCGCAGCTGACCAAGGGCAATGTGTATCGCGCCGGTCGCGACGACGTCGTCGGGCCCGACGAGAACGACATGGCAAGCCGCCCGATCGACCCGCCGGAGATCGAGGTTGTCTCGTCCTGGCGTGTGGCCTGCGATGGCAGCGAGGGCGCGCTGGGTCATCCCCGTGTATGGCTGCAGATTCCGGCTGATCTCGGTTGGATCGACTGCGGCTATTGCGACAAGCGCTACATCCACGAAAGCAAGCAGGGCGCCGGCCCCGAGGACGCCCCCGGCCGGGATGGTCCGCCGAAGGCCCATCCCGGGGTTCCCTAGACGCGGCTACTGGTCGAGGAGCCGGGCCTGGAAGGCATACGGGCGGGACATCGCCTGTAGGCGGAAGCGCGCGTTTGACGCGTTGACCTCACGTAAAGCGATTGCTATTCGCGCACGGTTTTTGGTGGGGAGAGCCAATGCCGCTGCTGCTTCGGATGCTTCGTCTGTCGCTTGCCTTCGTGTTTGCCGTCACCGTGGTCGGCGCGGCCATGGCCCAGGAAGATGCCGCACCCGCGGAAGAGACGCCTGTTGAGGCGGCGCCAGCTGAAGACGCCGCAGCCGAGGAGCCGGCGCCCGAGGTCCCCGACCCGCTCAGGAACGCCGATATCCCGATCGAGGAGCTGGTGGTGAGGCTGATCCCCCTTACCGCCGACCAGCTGGCGGTGCTGGCGGAGGAGTGGCAGGGGATCGTTCAGGACGCCACGCAGGAAGTCATAGACAAGCAGCTGGAAATCGCGGCGGCAGCCGAAGCGGGCGACGCGGATGTCGTGAACGAAGACTTCGTCGAATTGACGCAGCAGCGGGCGGCGCTGTTCGAGAAGTACACGGCGGTCGTCGACAGCCTGGAAAACAAGGGCGGATCGGCGGACGCCGTGGCGGGCTACCGGGCCTACCGAAGCGCGGTCCTGGTGGAGGAGACCCAGACCGCCGACTGGAGGACGCTGCTGCAACGCATGATCAGCTGGACCACGAACCGGGACGGCGGGATCAGGGTCGCGATCCGGGCAGGCATCATCCTGGCGTCTCTGGCGGGTCTGCTCATCGTCGCCCGGCTGATGCGGGGGCTGGCGGGACGGTGGTTCGGCAAGGTTCGGAACCTGTCGAAGCTTCTGCAGACGTTCCTGGCGGTCGTCGTCTACTGGCTGACCATCGCGTTCGGCCTGATGATCGTGCTGTCCGCGCTTGGCGTCGACGTCACGCCGCTCTTCGCGCTGGTCGGCGGTGCGTCCTTCATCATGGCCTTCGCGATGCAGGACACGCTGAGCAACCTGGCGGCAGGGCTGATGATCATGTTCAACCGCCCCTTCGACGAGGGAGACTACGTCGACATCGCCGGCACCGGCGGCACGGTGAAGTCGGTTTCGGTCGTCTCGACCACCGTCACCACGCCGGACAACCAGGTGATCGTGATCCCGAACTCCAAGGTCTGGGGCAACGTCATCACCAACGTCACCGCCAGCGACACCCGCCGCGTCGACCTGACCTTCGGCATCGGCTACGACGACTCCATCGAGGAGGCGCAGCGCGTTCTGGAAGAGACCGTGCATGCACACCCGATGGTCCTGAAGGACCCCGAGCCGGTGATCCGCGTCAACGCGCTTGGCGCCAGCTCGGTCGATTTCGTATGCCGGCCCTGGGTCAAGGCGGCCGATTACTGGACGGTGTTCTGGGACCTGACGCGGCAGGTGAAGGAGAACTTCGACCGGGCCGGCATCTCGATCCCGTATCCCCAGACCGACATGCACATCCACATGCGGAGCGATGACAAGGGGCAGCCCGCGGCCGCCTTTGCACCTCCGCCCCGGCCGAGCGGCGCGTCGGAAACCGTCGGCGACACTCCGGCGGAGCGCTACGCCGCCGGAGACGATGCGGCGGACGACGAAGTCGCATCGCGCTAGAGTGGCGGCGGCGACGGCGCATCCGGACGGACCGTAGCGGAGCGCCGACGCCGGACGATCAGACCCAGACGTCAGCTGATCGGGATCGGCGACGGCGTACAGGGCAGTTCCGGCTCGCCGCTGTCGCCCCGGAGGAATTGGAGCACGTTGGCTCCGGTCCAGACGGTGACCCTGCGGCCGTCCGACGTCAGGCCCTCGCCGATCGAGGTCGCGGTCGTCGGATCCTGGGCCGTGGTGACGACGAAGGCCTCCATGCCGTCGTCGCATCTGACAAAGGTCTCGGCGACGTTCGAGCTGGTATAGGCCCACTCGCCGGTACAGACGGTGCCGTCGCTGAGTTCGCCGGCCACCGTCCCGCTGTTCCAGCCGATCGCGCGGCCATCGAACCACAGCCCGTCGTCGCCGACGCAGGCCAGGACGCGTGAACAGCTGTCGGGGCCACCCGTCTGCTCGCACGCGGGCTCCATCTGCTGGGCAGGTGCAGCTTGCATCCAAAGGATCGCCACGACTGGCAGCAGGCGATTGATCATGGCAAGACCTCGTTCGATGGAAAGGGAGTCTGGTATGGGCGAGCCGTTCGGCAAGGGGCATCATCTGAGCCTGGTGGACGGATCGGCGTTCATCTTTCGCGCCTATCACGCGCTGCCGCCACTGACGCGAAAGTCGGACGGGATGCCGGTGGGGGCGGTCTCGGGCTTCTGCAACATGCTTTGGAAGATGATCCAGGACGCCAAGGGGCCGGACGCGCCGACGCACGCAGCGGTGGTGTTCGACAAGGGCTCGGTGACGTTCCGCAACGAGATCTTCGACCAGTACAAGGCGAACCGCGACGCAATGCCGGAGGACCTCAGCCCGCAGATCCCGCTGACGCGGGAGGCGACGCGGGCGTTCAACATCGCCTGCCTCGAGCAGGAGGGGTTCGAGGCGGACGACATCATCGCGAGCCTCGCCTGCAAGGCGCGGGATGCCGGCGGGCGGGTGACGATCGTGTCGTCCGACAAGGACCTGATGCAGCTCGTCGGCGACGGGGTCGAGATGCTGGACCCGATGAAGAACGTCCGGATCGACGCGGAAGGCGTGCGCGAGAAGTTCGGCGTCGGGCCGGAGCGGGTCGTCGACGTGCAGGCGCTGGCGGGGGACCCGACGGACAACGTGCCCGGCGCACCGGGGATCGGGCTGAAGACCGCGGCGCTGCTTGATCAACGAGTACGGCGATCTGGAGACGCTGCTGCAGCGGGCGGAGGAGATCAAGCAGCCGAAGCGGCGGCAGACGCTGATCGAGTTCGCCGACCAGATCCGGGTGTCGAAGCGGCTGGTGGAGCTCGATTGCGGGATGGACCTCGGCTACGAGCTCTGCAGCCTGGAGGTGAAGGAGCCGGAGGCGGAGGCGCTGCTGGAGTTCCTGCAGGCGATGGAGTTCCGCTCCATCGTCAAGCGGGTCTCGGAGGCGCTGGAGGTCGAGCGCGCCGATGATCGCGGACACCGGCGCTGCGCCGTCCGAGGTGGACGTGCCGGAGGAGCTGCCGTTCGATCATTCGGCCTACGAGTGCATCCGGGACGCCGCGGCGCTGGAGGCGTGGATCGCCGAGATCCGGGCGGTGGGGCGCGTGGCGCTCGACACCGAGACGACCAGCCTCGACGAGATGCGGGCGGAGATCGTCGGGATCTCCATGGCCATCGCGCCGGGGCGGGCGCGGTACCTGCCCTTGAGGCACGAGAAGGGCGAGGGCCTGTTCTCGGAGGGGCTGGCGGACGGGCAGATGCCGGTGGAGGAGGCGCTGGCGATGCTGAAGCCGGTGCTGGAGGACCCGGCGGTGATGAAGATCGGCCAGAACGTCAAGTACGACGCCAAGGTGCTGAGCCGGGCCGGGATCGAGATGGCGCCCGTCGACGACACGCTGCTGCTGAGCTACGCGCTGAACGCGGGGCTGCACAATCACGGCATGGACGAGCTGGCGGAGCGGTATCTCGAGCCATGTCCCGAGGCCGATCAAGGAGCTGATCGGGTCGGGCAAGAGCCAGATCACGTTCGAGCGGGTTCAGGTCGACGACGCCTGCGCCTATGCCTCGGAGGATGCCGACGTCACCTATCGGCTGTGGGACCGCTTCAAGCCGCAGCTGCACCAGAAGCGGGTGACGACGGTCTACGAGACGCTGGAGCGGCCGCTGATCCCGGTGCTGATGCGGATGGAGCAGGCGGGCGTCATGGTCGACCGCGAGGTGCTGAGCCGCATGTCGGGGGCGTTCGCGCAGAAGATGGCGGCGCTGGAGGCGGAGATCCACGAACTTGCCGGGCGGCCGTTCAACGTCGGGAGCCCCGCGCAGCTGGGCGAGATCCTGTTCGGCGAGATGGGGCTCGAGGGCGGCAAGCGCGGCAAGGGCGGCGCCTATGCGACACCGGCGATGGTGCTGGAGGATCTCGGCGACCGAGCATGAACTGCCGGCGCGGGTGCTGGACTGGCGGCAGCTTGCGAAGCTCAAGAACACCTACACCGACAACCTGCAGACGGCGATCAACCCCGAGACGGGGCGCGTGCACACGTCGTACTCGATCGCCGGGGCGAACACCGGGCGGCTGGCGAGCCAGGACCCGAACCTGCAGAACATCCCGATCCGGACGGAGGAAGGGCGGCGCATCCGCGAGGCGTTCGTGGCGGCGCCGGGCAAGACGCTGGTCAGCCTCGACTACAGCCAGATCGAGCTGCGAATTCTCGCCCACATCGCCGGGATCCAGGCGCTGAAGGCGGCGTTCGAGGAAGGGCAGGACATCCACGCCGCGACCGCGAGCGAGATGTTCGGCGTGTCGATCGAGGGGATGCCGCCGGAGACGCGGCGGCGGGCGAAGGCGATCAACTTCGGCGTGATCTACGGGATCAGCGCCTTCGGCTTGGCGCGCAACCTGCGAATTCCTCGGGGTGAGGCGCAGGAGTTCATCGACCGCTATTTCGAGCGATTCCCCGGCATCAAGGACTACATGACCGAGACGACGCGGTTCGCCCGCGACCATGGCTATGTCGAGACGCTGTTCGGACGGAAGATCAACACGCCAGAGATCAACGCCAAGGGGCCGACGGCGGGCTTCGCCCGGCGTGCGGCGATCAACGCGCCGATCCAGGGCACGGCCGCCGACGTCATCCGCCGCGCCATGATCCGGATGGAGAAGGCGACCGAGGGTTTGCCGGCGAAGATGCTGCTGACGGTCCACGACGAACTGCTGTTCGAGGTCGACGAGGGCGCGGAGGATGCCCTGATCGAGCGCGCGCGCGAGGTGATGGAGGGCTCGCCGATGCCGGCGGTGTCGCTGTCGGTCCCGCTCACCGTCGATGCGGGGCGCGGCGCGAACTGGGCGGCGGCGCACTAGCGCGGCGGCGCTAGCGGGCTGGACGCGTGCGGTGAGGCGCAACCCGCGCGTCCCGCTGCCGACGCCATGTCGCAGGGAGCGGAGGCGGCGCGGCGACTGGGCGGCGGCGTGCTGACGGCTAGTCTTCCCGGAAACGTGCGGAGGACACTGGTGGCGGACGACCCCCCGATCATAGCCTGGCTGCGGCGCGACCTGCGCCTCGGCGACCACCCGATGCTGAGCGAGGCGCGCCGGAGCGGGCGCCGGGTGATCCCGGTCTTCGTCATGGACGAGGTGGTCGAGGGGCAGGGGACGGCGCCGGTCTGGCGGCTGGGCAAGGCGGTGGCAGAGATGGCGCGGCGGCTGGATGGCATCGGCTCACGCCTGATCCTGCGGCGGGGCCGGGCGGCGGAGGTGCTGCAATCGCTGGCCGAGGAGACGCGCGCGGCCGACATCTGGTGGACGCGGGCCTACGATCCCGACGGGCGCGCGCGCGACGACGCGGTCGAGACGCTGGCGGTCGAGACGCGCGTCTTCGGCGGCCACCTGATGTTCGAGCCGTGGGAGGTGGCGACCAAGCAGGGTGAGGAATACAAGGTCTACACGCCCTACTGGCGGGCGGTAAAGGACAACGACGTCGCCTCGCCCTTGTCCGCCGTCACCGAACTGCGCCCGCCGTCGCGCTGGCCCGAGAGCGACGATCTGGACGGCTGGCGGATGGGCGCCGGGATGCGCCGGGGTGCGGCCGTCGTGGAGCCGCACCTGCTGGTCGGGGAGGAGTTGGCGACCGGGCGGCTCGCCGCCTTCATCGGGCAGCGGATCGCCGACTACGGCGACATGCGGAACCTCCCGGCGGAGGAGGGCACCTCCGGCCTCAGCGAGAACCTGACCTACGGCGAGATCTCGATCCGGTCGTGCTGGCACGCAGGGGTGCGGGCGCGCGAGGACGGCAAGAAGGGCGCCGGGACATGGCTGCAGGAGCTGGTCTGGCGCGAGTTCGCCTATCACCTGCTGTGGCATACGCCGCGCCTGATGACCGGCAACTGGCGGCCGGAGTGGGACGCGTTCCCCTGGCGGCGCGACAACAAGCAGGCCGAGGCGTGGAAGCGCGGGCGCACCGGCGTTCCGTTCGTCGACGCCGCGATGCGCGAGATGTTCGCGACGGGACGGATGCACAACCGGGCGCGGATGATCGTGGCGTCCTACCTCACCAAGCACCTGATGACGCACTGGCGGGTCGGGCACGACTGGTTCGTCGATTGCCTGGTGGATTGGGACCCCGCCAACAACGCGCTGGGCTGGCAATGGTCGGCGGGATCGGGGCCGGACGCGACGCCGTACTTCCGCGTCTTCAACCCCGACACCCAGCGCAACCGCTTCGACCCGGACGGTGAGTATCTCCGACGCTGGATCGCAGAGGGGCAGTCGCGGCCCGGCCAGGACGCGCTCAGCTATTTCGACGCGATCCCGCGGAGCTGGGAGATGTCGGCTGCCGATCCGTACCCCGAGCCCGTCGTCGACGTGAAGGAGGGGCGGAAGCGGGCGCTCGCGGCCTACGAGGACCGCGACTTTTGACAGCGCAGCGGAGGCGCGCCCTGGCGGGCACGCCGAGCCTTTCCTCTCGCGCCCCTTGCGGGCGCTCGGCGGGCAGTGCGGCGGCGCCGCGCCCGATTTCTGACCGCGTCCGTGCGTGGGGCCGCCGGCGGCGCTGCCATCCTTGGCAAAAACCGTTGCCGCAGGCAGGCTTGCCCCTTAGCGTTTCGCGAAACGGCGGAGGGACCGGGGTGGAGGCACTGACGACGACGGCGGGTCAGAGAGACCTGCCACGCTATTTCGGGCCGGTCTTCGATACCGCCCGCGGGATGGAGGCAGGACGGCTGGACTTCGTGCTGCCCGACGGCCGTCGCTTTCGCGCCGACGGCGCCGGGCCGGGGCCTGTGGCGGAGTTGCACGTGCATGATGCCGACCTCTTCGCCCGGCTGATCCGCGAGGGCGACATGGGCTTTTCGGAGGCCTATCTCGAAGGCAGCTGGTCGACGCCGGACCTTCAGGCCTTCATGGACCTCGTCCACGTCGCGGGCGACGACATCTACGACGGCTTTCCCGGCATGGGCCTGCTGCGGATGTTCGAGCGCGCGCGCCACGCGCTTCGCGGCAATTCACGGCGGCAGGCGAGGCGCAACATCGCGGCGCACTACGATCTGGGCAACGATTTCTACCGGCTGTGGCTGGACGAGACGATGACCTATTCCTCGGCCAAGTTCATCACCGGCCAGGAGAGCCTGGAGGCGGCGCAGACGGCAAAGTACGCGAGCCTTGTCGACGAGATGGGCGCGGCCCCCGGCGACCACGTGCTGGAGATCGGCTGCGGCTGGGGCGGTTTCGCCGAGTACGCCGCGCGAGAGCGGGGATTGCGGGTCACGGGGCTGACGATCAGCCGGGCGCAGCACGACTATGCGCAGCAGAGGATCCAGGCCGCCGGCCTCGGCGAGCGCGTGGAGATCAAGCTGCAAGACTACCGCGACGAGCGCGGACGGTATGACGGTGTCGCCTCTATCGAGATGTTCGAGGCGGTCGGCGAGCGCTACTGGCCGGTCTACTTCGACGCGCTGCGCGAGCGGCTGAACCCCGGCCGGCACGCGACGCTGCAGATCATCACGGTGCAGGACAGGCGGTGGGAGGTCTATCGCCGGGGCGTCGACTTCATCCAGAAGTACATCTTTCCGGGCGGCATGCTGCCGTCGCGGTCGGCGCTGGTGGCCGAGATCGAGCGCGCCGGCCTGCGGATGGCCCGCTCGGTCGAGTTCGGCGAGAGCTACAGCCAGACCCTGCGGCGCTGGCACGACACCTTCAACGACCGCTGGGACGAGATCGCCGGGATGGGCTTTGACGAGCGCTTCCGGCGGATGTGGAACTTCTACCTGACGTCCTGCGCCGCGACATTTGCCAGCGGCAATTGCGACGTCACGCAGATCACCGTGGAGCGGCCTGCGTGAGGCGTGGCGCTGGCCGAGGGCTCGCAGCCGGCGCGGCGCCGGACCTGGTGATGCGGGCGTTTCTGTACGGGACGCTCCGCGACGAGGAGTTGCGCGAGATCGTCTTCGGCGAAGCGGTGGCGGCCGAGCCGGCCCTGTTGCCGGGATTTGCGGTGCGTTCGGCAAGAGACGGGGACTGGCCGACGATCGATCCGGCGCCGGCGGCCGAGGCGGAGGGGCTGCTGACGCATGGATTGAGTGAGGCGGCGGCGGCGCGGTTCGACTGGTACGAGAGGGCGTTTGGTTATCGCGCCGAGACGGTGGACGTGAGCGGCACCAAGGTGCTGATCTATCGCGGGGCGGAAAGCGCCTCGGATGCGCCGTGGCGTCTTTCGGACTGGCAGACCCGCTGGGCGGCGCTGTCGCGGCGTGCGGCTGCGGAGACGATGGGCCACTATCCCGCCCGGGATCCTGACTGGATCGCGGCTCGCTGGCCGCAGATCCGGCAGCGCGCGGCGTCGGCCACCGCCGCCGGCGCGACCGCTTCGCCGATGCAGGTGCGGAGTGGACTGGCCGGCGGCGACATAGAGGTCGTGGCGGAGCGGCGGCCTTACACCGAGTTCTTCAGCCTGATCGAACAGGATCTGCGCTTTCGCCGCTTCGACGGCGGCATGGCCGCGCCGGTCAGCCGCGCCGCGCTGATCGCGGGCGATGCGGCGACGGTGCTGCCCTACGATCCGGTTGCCGACGCCGTACTCGTCATCGAGCAGTTCCGGTTCGGGCCCTGGGCGCGCGGCGATGCCCGCCCCTGGACGCTCGAACCCATCGCGGGGCGGATCGACCCGGGAGAGACGGCCGAGGAGACGGCGTGCCGCGAGGCCCTGGAAGAGGCGGGACTGCACATCGAACGGCTGGAGAAGGTCGCCGCCTATTACCCGACGACGGGCGTGATGAGCGAGTACATCCACTCCTTCATCGGCCTCTGCGACCTGTCCGGCCAGTCGGGGACGGTGGCCGGAGCGGAGCACGAGGATGAGGACATCCTGAGCCACGTTGTGCCGTTCGAGGGCCTGATGGACCTCGTCGCAACCGGCGAGGCGGAGAACGGGCCGCTTCTCCTCAGCGCCTACTGGCTTGCCGCGCAACGCGACCGCTTGCGGCGGGCTGGAGTCTGAGCCGGAAGCACCCCCATAGGGCGACCGGCCACATTTCGCGCCGGATACAACTCGCGATTGGTGCCAATTCGCGGGCAAAGGCATAACTGCAGGATGATGCAGCACGGTGTTCGACGGATGAAGGCCGCCTTATCCCCCTGGCCGTCCCGGTGACCCACGGGTCGGCCAATGGACCCTCCGCCAAGGTTTCGCGCGGTGACGGGACGCTTGGCGTCGCGCTTGCGGGGCGCGTCACGGTGGAGAACGTGGAGCGGTTGCGCCGGGAACTGCGGGAGGTCCGCGACGACGGCGCGGTGACCGTGGACCTGTCCGGGGTACAGGCGCTGGACACGGCGGGGGCATGGCTGGTCACGCGCCTTGGCCCAGCCTCGCGCGTCTCCATCACTGGCGCGAGCGACGCGCAGGCGCGGCTGATCGAGGCTGTCCGCGCCAACGCCATCGAGCCGGAGGAGAAGCAGGCGAAGCGGCCCGGCCTGCGCCACCGGCTCGACCGCGTCGGCCGCGCCACCGCCGGCGGCATTCTGGCGGTGCTGGACGTGGTCGGTTTCCTCGGCCTGACCCTGTCGCGACTGGGACGGCTCCTGCTGCGGCCGTGGCGGCTGCGGCTGACGCCGCTCGTCCACCACATGCAGTCGACCGGCTTCGACGCCATCCCCATCGTCGCGCTGATGGCGTTCCTGATCGGCGTCGTTCTGGCGTTCCAGGGGGCTGTGCAGCTGCGCCAGTTCGGGGCGGAGGTGTTCGTGGTCGAGCTGATCGCGATTTCGGTCCTGCGTGAGCTCGGTATCCTGCTGACGGCGATCATCGTCGCGGGCCGCACCGGCGCGGCCTTCACCTCGTCGATCGGCTCGATGAAGATGCGCGAGGAGATCGACGCGATGCGCACGCTGGGCCTCGACCCGATCGAGGTGCTTGTCGTGCCGCGCGTGCTGGCCCTCCTCATCACCTTGCCGATCCTCGGCTTCATCGCGGACATGGCCGGACTGTTCGGCGGGGCGCTGATGGCGTGGATCGAACTCGGCATATCGCCCGGCACGTTCCGCACGCGGCTCGACGAGACGGTGAGCGTCTGGAACTACGCCATAGGCCTGATCAAGGCGCCGGTCTTCGCGCTGATCATCGGGATCGTCGGCTGCCATCAGGGATTTGCGGTCGAGGGCAACGCTGAGTTGCTGGGGCGGCTCACCTCGCGCTCGGTCGTGATCTCGATCTTCATGGTGATCGTCGCGGACGCCATGTTCTCGATCTTCTTCGCGCGGATCGGCCTGTGACGGAGCGGGAGGCGGTGGTCGAGGTGCGCGGGCTGCGGACGCAGTTCGGCACCCATGTCGTGCACGAGGACCTGGACCTCGACGTCTGGCGCGGCGAGGTGCTGGGCGTCGTCGGCGGGTCGGGCACGGGCAAGTCCGTGCTGCTGCGCACCATCGTCGGGCTGATCGAGCCCGCGGCCGGCGCCATCCGCGTCTTCGGCACCGACGTCACGCAGGCGCCGGAGACGGAGCGCCGCCGCATCGGGCGGCGTTGGGGGGTGATGTTCCAGGACGGTGCGCTGTTCTCCTCGCTCACGGTGCGGGAAAACGTCGAGGCGCCGATGCGGGAGCTGACGGAACTCTCGCGGGAGACGCGCCGGGCGCTGGCCGACCTAAAGATCTCGATGGTCGGATTGCCGGTAAAGGCGGGCGACAACTATCCGTCCGAGCTTTCTGGCGGCATGAGGAAGCGGGCAGGGCTGGCGCGGGCGCTGGCGCTCGACCCCGAGATCGTGTTCCTCGACGAGCCGACCGCCGGCCTCGACCCGATCGGCGCGGCGGAGTTCGATACGCTGATCGGTGACCTGCAGGGATCGCTGGGCCTGACGGTCTTCTTCGTCACCCATGACCTGGATAGTCTGCACGCCATCTGCGACCGTGTGGCGGTCCTGGCGGAGAAACGCGTGCTGGTGACGGGGACGCTGCGGGAGATGATGCAGGTGGACCATCCGTGGGTCCGCAAGTACTTTCACGGGCCGCGTGCCCGGGCCGCCGGAGTGGGCTGAGATGGAGATCAAGGCCAACTACGTCCTGATTGGGATCTTCACCATCGTTGGCCTGCTGGGCGCGCTGGGCTTCCTGCTGTGGCTGGCAAGTGTCCAGATCGACCGGCAGTTTCAGCGCTACTACATCTATTTCGACAGCGTCTCGGGGCTCAGCGAGGCGGGCGAGGTACGCTACAACGGCCTGCCGGTCGGGCAGGTGATTGAACTTGGCCTCGACCCGGCGGGCGAGGGCGTGCGGGCGCTGATCGAGATCGACGCCGATACGCCGGTCCGGGTCGGCAGCACAGCGCAACTCTCGGCGCAGGGCGTCACCGGCGTGTCGTTCGTGTCGATCTCGGGCGGTGAGGCGGACGAGCCACTCCTCAGGACGAGCAGCCCGCGCGCGATCCCGGTGATCCCGTCGCGGCCCTCGGCGCTGCAGACGCTGACCGAGCAGGGACCGGACCTGGTGACAGAGGCGGTGGAGCTGATCTCGCGGTTGCAGAGCTTCGTGGGGCCGCAGAACCAGGAGCGGGTCTCGACGCTGCTGGAAAACCTCAGCAGCTCTTCCGGCGCTCTCGACACGGCGCTCTCGGACTTTTCCTCGATCTCGACCACTGTCGAGACCGCGACCGCGCAGATCACGGACTTCACCAGTCGGCTCGACGCGATCGGCGGCGCGGTCGAGACGACGCTAGGTCAGCTCGACGGGACGCTGGCGACGGCGCGCGAAACGATCGCGGAGGCGGAGATGACGCTGTCGACCGCGACGGAGGCACTGGGTGCGGCGCGGCAGACCTTTGATCTCGCCTCTTCCAGCATCGAGACGCAGGTGCCCCGGATCTCGGACGATCTCTCCACGGCGATCCGGTCCGCCGATTCGACCTTTCAGGACGCGATGGGCGTCATTGGCCAGGTGGCGGCGCGGCTCGAGACGACGGCCGATCTCGCCGACGCGCGCCTGTCCCAGCTTGGCGAGACGCTGGACGTCGTGGACACGACGCTGGCCGACGCGAGTGTGTCGTTCGATGCGGTGGAGGAGGCATCCGAGGCCGTGGAGGTTCTGGTGGAGGGCACGGGCGCCAGCCTGGTCGACGAGGCGCGCGTGACGCTAGAGACGGTCGACGAGTTGCTCGGCGTACTGAACGAAACGGTCAAGCGGGACCTGCCGCGCATTGCCGAGAGCATCAGGACCGCCTCGGAAGGCGCCGCCTCGGTCGTCACTGCCGCGCAGGCCACGCTCGAGGCCTTGCCCGACCGGCTGGACCCGCTGAGCGATGCCGCACGAACGACGCTGACGACGGCGACCGACCTGCTGCGCCGCGCGGAAGGCAGCCTCGATGCCATCGGCACGACCCTCAGCGGTGCCGACCGGACGCTGGCGGCGGCCGAGCAGACCTTCACGGGGGTGAACGAGGTGCTCGAGACCGAGGTCGCGCCCGCCGCGGCGGACATCCGCGCCGCGGCGTCAGGCATCGACGAGGCGATGGCGGCGTTGACCGAGGAGCTTCCCGCGATCGCCGCCAACCTCAGCGAGACGGCGGCGCGGGCGCGCAATATTGCCGAGACCATCGATGCGGCGGTCGCGGCGGCTGTCCCCGGCGTCCGCGCCTTCTCGCAACGTGGACTGCCGGAATTCACGCAGCTGGCGCGGCGTGCGCAGGATGCCGTTACGGCGCTGCAGCGCTTGCTGGAGCGCATCGAGCGGGACCCGACGCGGTTCATCTTCGGCACGTCGTCTCCGGAATTTCGCCGGTAGAGCTGGAAACCAGGCGCGACTCCGGCGATAGACGCAGGAGATGACGCTGCGCCTGATCCTCTGTTCGCTGATTCTGTCGCTCATCGGTGGCTGTTCAGCCGTCACCGGCATCGCCTCGGCCGGAAGACCGCTGGATACGTTCGAGCTGCGGCCGCTGCCCGCGCGGACCAGCGTCGTCAGAGGCTCGACGCATCTCGTGGTCGAGCCGCCGACGGCGTCAGGCGCGCTGAGCACCGATCGTATCGCCGTGCGTCCGAACGCGCTGGAGGTGGCCTACCTTCCTGGCGTTGCCTGGGTGGATGCGGCGCCGGAGCATGTGCAGCTTCTGATCGTGCGCTCCCTCGGCGGTACGGGCGCCTTCGCGCTCGTCTCGGAGGGCGGCGCGCGGGCCGATGCGGATTGGTACCTCGAGACGGACCTGCAGGCGTTCGGGGTCGAGCTCGACCCGGCGGGCGCCGCGCGTGCGTCGGTGCGCCTGTCCGCGACGCTGGTCTCGAGCACCGACCGCCGCATCCGGGGATCCCGCATCTTCGAGGGGTCGGTGCCTGTCGCAGATACCGGCGTGGAGTACGTCGTGCCGGGCCTACAGCAGGCGACGACGTTGGTCCTCGGTGCGCTGGCCGACTGGACAGTCGCGACGACCCGCTGAATCTCTGCGGCGGGAGCACTAGGTCGACGCCGGAGGGCGAGACATTGGGAGTAGCGCGATGAAGATCGGGATCGTCGGGACCGGCATGGTCGGATCGTCCGCAGCCTATGCGATGACGCTGCTCGGCATCGGATCGGAGATCATGCTCGTCGATGCGAATGCCGATCTCGCCCGCGCGCAAGCGCAGGACATCTCGCACGCCGCGCCGTTCGCCGCCTCGGTCGCGGTTCGAGCCGGCGGCTACCGCGAGCTTTCCGACGCCGGGATCGTGGTCATCGCCGCCGGGGTCAGCCAGAAGCCGGGCGAGACGCGGCCTGAGCTGCTCGGCCGCAACGCCGAGGTGTTCCGCAGCGTGATTGGCGAGGTCATGGCCGCCGCGCCGGACGCGGTGCTGCTGATCGCCACCAATCCGGTCGACGTCATGACGCTGGTGGCGCAGCGCATCTCCGGCCAGCCGGCGCAGCGTGTCATCGGGTCGGGCACGGTGCTCGACACGGCGCGCTTCCGGACGCTCCTGGGTCAGCGCCTCGGTATCGCGCCACATTCGGTGCATGCCTACGTCATCGGCGAGCACGGCGACAGCGAGGTCGCTGTCTGGTCTTCGGCCATGGCGGGAAGCGTGCCGGTGCGTGCCTTCGCCGATCAGGTCGGCCGGCCGATCGATGACGCGTTGCGCGAAGAGGTCACGACCGAGGTTCGCGACGCGGCGTACCGCATCATCGCCGGCAAGGGGTCGACCTACTACGGCATCGGCGCCGGCATCGCGCGGATCGCGCACGCCATCCTCGACGACGAAAACGCGGTCCTGACCGTCTCCACCGTCACGCGCGACGTCGAGGGCGTCGCGGATGTGCCCCTGTCGCTGCCGCGGGTCGTGGGGTCGGCCGGGATCGTCGCCGACCTTCGCCCCGAGCTCGACGCGGGCGAGCGCAGCGCGCTGCGCGCCAGTGCCGAGACCGTGCGGCGGATGGTCGACGAGGTGCGACTTTAGTCTTCCGGGCACGGCCTCAGCCGGCCTCGACCCGGTCGGGTCCAGCGCCCACCGACCGCATTCTTTCCAGCCCGTCGAGGATCAGCTCCAGCCCGAAGGCAAAGTCTTGCCGGCCGTCGTAGCGATCGGCCGCGACGGCCTCGGCCATGCCGCGCAGCCACGGCAAGTCGGGCGGCATTTCCGGCAGGAACGCCGCGGCCTGGTCGGCATACTCTTCCTCCGCGAAGGGGAAGTTGAGCTGCTGCAGGGTAAAGCCATAGACGTGGGAATCGATGGCGTTCCAAGCACGGTCGGCCTCAGCGTAGTCGAAGCCCGCCGACACGAGGCAGCCGATCGTGGCGTCGACGTAGGCGAGCATCACCGGCCCGACATTGACGCGGCTGACGATCAGCGCAGTCGCCCACGGATGCCGGACGAGAACCTCGTGCGCGGCAGTGGCCCGCCGTCGCATCTCGGACTTCCAGGCGCCGCCGACCTCGGGATGCGCGAACTCCGACGCCACGCGTTCCACGAGCCCATCGAGCGCATCCTCCTTGTTGCGGACGTGGTTGTAGAGGCTCATCGCCTCGACCCCCAGCGACTGTGCAAGCCGGCGCATCGAGAGCGCGTCGATCCCGTCCCGATCGGCCAGTGCCATAGCGGCAGCCAGCACGCGCTGCCGGGTGAGCGGCGTTCGCTTTTCCTTCATCTGCACTCCCGGGGCTTGACTCGACTTACGGCGTAAGGTTAAACGCGGCGTCGTAAACTTACAGCGTAAGTGCAGAAAGGTCACTCGATGAAACGCATCGCCATAGTCGGCATTTCCGGCAAGCTCGGCCAGTACATGCTGCAGCACGCGCTCGATCGCGGGTACGAGGTCTCCGGCGTCTGCCGGCCGGAGAGCGTCGGCAAGCTCGACCGCTTCGTGCGGGACTACGGCGATCGCATCACCCTCCACCCTGGCCGCACCAACGATCGCGACGTGATCGCGCGAGCCCTCGCGGGTGCGGAGGGCGTGCTGACCGTTCTCGCGCCGTGGGGCGTCGACGATTACGCCAGCGGGACCGCCCAGGCCGTCCTCGACCATGCCGAACCAGGCGCGCGGCTGATCTTCTCCTGCGGCTGGCACATCACCCGCGACGGCAAGGATGTCTATCCTTGGAAGCTGCGTGCGATGCTTGCGGTGTTCGGTCCACTCGCCCGCCTGGCGCGCTTCGCGGACCTTCGCGACCAGGTCGAGGCGACGCGCCGCATCTTCGCCAGCGAGACGGCATGGACCGTCGTCCGCGGCTCGGACCTGGAGGAGGGACCATCCCAGGGCCTGCCGGTCTGGTCCCGGCATGTCGGCGACCCGATCCTCGAAAGCAACCTGACCCGACGGATCGACTTCGCCCTGTTCATGGTGGCTGCGCTGGAAGACGACGCGCTGATCCGCGAGGCGCCCGCCATCGTCGGCCGCGACACTGCATCGGCGCGTGCCCATGGTGCGGCGGCCGCGACCCGCGCGGCCTGACGCGTCCGTCTTGCGCCTTCGGACGCCCCCTCCTAGAGATGGCGCGAGCAACCGGGAGGCGGCATGGACATCCGTCGCGACCTTGCCGACGCGGTCGGCAACACGCCCCTGATCCGCCTGCGCCGCGCGTCGGAGGAGACGGGCTGCGAGATCCTCGGCAAGGCGGAATTTCTCAATCCCGGACAATCGGTGAAGGACCGCGCGGCGCTCTGGATCATCCGCGACGCCGTCGCGCGCCGGCAACTCCGCCCCGGCGGCACCATCGTGGAGGGTACCGCCGGCAACACCGGCATCGGGCTGGCGCTGGTCGGCGCCTCGATGGGATTCAGAACCGTCATCGTGATCCCCGAGACGCAGTCCGAAGAGAAGAAGGACATGTTGCGGCTGGCCGGCGCGGACCTCGTGCAGGTCCCCGCCGCACCGTACCGGAACCCGAACAACTACGTCCGCTACTCGGGACGCCTCGCCGAGCGGCTCGCGCAGTCGGAGCCGAACGGCGCGATCTGGGCCAACCAGTTCGACAACGTGGCGAACCGGCAGGCGCACATCGACGGGACGGGCCCGGAGATTTGGCGACAGACCGAGGGCAAGGTCGATGGCTTCATCTGCTCGGTCGGCACCGGCGGAACCCTTGCCGGCGTGGCCCACGCGCTTCAGCACCGGGGCGTGAAGATCGGTCTCGCCGATCCCGAAGGATTCCGGCATCTACGGTCTGATGACGCGCGGCGAAGCGGACATGTCGGGCTCCTCCATCACCGAAGGGATCGGCAACAGCCGGATCACCGCGAACCTCGAGGGGCTGGCACCGGATATCTGCTACAAGATCCCCGACGCAGAGGCCTTGCCCTTCGTCTACGACTTGGTGGAGGAAGAGGGCCTGTGCCTAGGCGGCTCGTCCGGTATCAACATCGCGGGCGCCGTGCGGCTCGCGCGGGAGCTTGGCCCGGGCCACACGATCGTCACGATCCTCTGCGACTACGGGACCCGCTACCAGTCCAAGCTCTTCAACCCAGCGTTCCTGTCCGAAAAGGAGCTCCCGGTACCGGAATGGCTGACGCGCGCGCCCAAGAAGCTCCCGCCGGTCTTCGAGGACGTCGAGTAGCGCCACCGAACGGGGGCACCTGCGGTCGCGTGCGGCGCGGCCGATCCACCCTTGATTGCCTCGTCCGCGCGCGTATAGGAAGCACCGGCACGGAGAGGTGGCCGAGTGGTCGAAGGCGCACGCCTGGAAAGCGTGTAGGCGGGAAACCGTCTCGAGGGTTCGAATCCCTCTCTCTCCGCCACTTGCCGCCGCGAACCTGTTCTCTTGAGAGCGGCGGTGAGAAAGTCGGCCACAGAGCGGCGGTGAGAAAGTCGGCCACGGTAGCGGCGGGATGAGCCCGCGGCGGGCGGCGTAAAAGTCGGCCACGTTTGCCCTCTCTGGCGGCAGGGAGGGTGGGGGCATTTTCACCGTGGAGCTGTATCGTAAGGTTCGCCGCGCCTACTTCAGGCAAGGCATGAGCAAGCGCGCCATCGCGCGTCACTTCTGCATCTCACGCGACAGCGTCGACAGTTCGGAGGATCAGGGATTGATCCAGTGGATCAATCCCCCGACGGACGATCTTGTACTCCGTGCCGCCGGGCTACCGGCGGACCGCGCCGGTGAAGCGGCCGAAGCTGGACGGGTTCACCGAGATCATCGACGCTTGGCTGCTTGAGGACGCCGACCGCCCTCGCAAGCAGCGGCACACCGCCAAGCGGGTCCTCGACCGCTTGCGAGACGAGCACGGGTTCACCGGCGGCTACACCATCGTGAAGGCATACCTGCGCGAGCACCAGCGGCGCAGCCGCGAGATGTTCGTGCCGCTGCATCACGCTCCCGGCCACGCGCAGGCGGACTTTGGCGAGGCGCTGGTGGTGATCGGCGGGGTCGAGCAGAAGGCGCACTTCTTTGTCTTCGACCTGCCGCACAGCGATGCCTGCTACGTTCGCGCCTACCCGGCGGCGACGGCCGAGGCGTGGGCCGATGGCCACGTCCACGCCTTCGCGTTCTTCGGGCGGGTGCCGCTATCGGTGCTCTACGATAACGACCGCTGCCTGGTGGCGCGCATCCTGCCGGACGGGACGCGCAAGCGGGCAACGCTCTTCAGCGGGATGCTATCGCACTACGTGATCGAGGATCGGTACGGTCGCCCTGGGAAGGGGAATGACAAGGGTGCCGTCGAGGGGATCGTCGGCTGGTCGCGGCGCAACTTCATGGTGCCGCTGCCCCGCTTCGCGACCTGGGACGAGTTCAACATCTGGCTGGAGGAGCAATGCCGCAAGCGGCAATCGGAGATCCTGCGCGGCCACCAGGAGACGATCGGCGAGCGGCTCCAGCGTGATCTCGCAGCGATGATGCCGCTGCCGCCGGCGCCATTCGAGGCCTGCGACCAGGCGACGGGCCGGGTCAGCTCGCAGGCGCTGGTGCGGTACAGGAGTTCGAGCGTGAAAAAATCGATCCAGTGGATCGATTTTAGCGAAGAACGACTACTCGGTGCCGGTCAGCTACGGCCACCGCGAGGTCTGGATCAGGGGCTACGTCGACGAAGTCGTCATCGGCTGCGGCGGAGACGGTGAGCCGCCGAAGGCGCCACCGGTTCGAGCCCGGCGGCGAACGCCCGCCATCCCGAGGCGGCCGGATGCGGTCACCGACTTCGGTGACGTGCGGCTCTGGTCGGAGACGCAGATCTTCGACATTCGCGTCAGTGACATGATGGCGCCCAGTCCCGGCGACCTGATCGAGATCGGGGACGAGGCCTTCGTGGTCCAGGGCGAGCCGGTGCGAGACCGCGAGCGGCTGATCTGGACTGTGGACGTGCGGCCGGCGTGAAGCTCAAGCTCGACATCGGTCCCGACATCGTCGCGATGATGCAGGCGGAGATCGCAGCCGGCGAGAAGGCGGTCACGGCCGCGATGCGCGAGGCCGGGACCGGGCTCAAGACATCCTGGCGCGGCCAGATCACCGGCGCCGGGCTCGGGCGGCGGCTCGCAAACTCGATCCGCAGCCAGACCTGCCCAAAGGCGGGGGAGAGCCTCGATGCCGCGGCTCTGGTCTGGTCGAAGGCGCCGGTGATCATCGGTGCCCACGACACCGGTCCGCTGATCCGCTCGAAGACTGGCTTCTGGCTCGCGATCCCGACTGAGGCGGCCGGGCGCGGGCTGCGCGGAGGCAAGATCACGCCGGGTGAATGGGAGCGCCGCCGCGGTCTGCGCCTTCGGTTTGTCTATCGCCGCCGCCGCCCGAGCCTGCTGGTCGCCGACATGGCGCGGCTCAACACGCGCGGCCAGGCGGTGGCTTCGCGCGCGAAGACTGGGCGCGGACAGGTGACGGCGCCGATCTTCCTGCTCGTGCCGCAGGTCAAGCTGCCGAAGCGGCTCGACCTCGCGCGGGACGCGGAGCGGGCGCATGATGCGGTGCCGGGGCTGGTCGTGGCGAACTGGGTGGAGGGGAGGCTGTGAGGCGCCGTCCTCAGCCGCAGCAGGCGTCGCCCTGCTGGATAGGCGGACAGGGCACGGTGCCGTACGAGCAGTAGACGCAGCAATCTCCGGGCTTCGGCTTAAGGACCGTACCGCAGGACTTGCACTCGTAGGACCACTGGCACGCATCGGTCGGCATGGTCTCGGTCGCGGAGTGACCGCAGTGCGGACAGGTCAGCGTGCTGGTCAGAGTTGGTGATTGGTCGCTCATGTCGACGTACCGGACACGCGGCCTGTCAGGCGCGGACTTGTGCCTGACTGTCGTCCCGCACGGCCCGGCGCCGGCGACGTGGCTCCTCCGTGTCGCCGAGTCCCTCGAGGGCGACAGGTTCCTTGCCGGGGAATTCGACCATCAGCTTGAGGTTGCCACCCATGGCATGAACATAGCTTGTAAGCGTCGACAGGAGCAGATCGCTCTGTCGCTCGTACTTCGCCACCGTGGCCTGCTGGATGCCCAGCGTCCTGGCCAGCTGGACCTGCGTCATCTCCTTGGCTTTCCGCAACTCCTGCAGTGTCAGGTACTCGGTGTGCAGCCGATCCGCCTCGGCCTCCACTCTCGCGCGGCGGGCAGGATCGAGGGTAGCCAGCTTGTCCTTCAGGGTCCGAGCCATGGTCGTCATCCTTTCCGTCTCTCGAGATGGCGCTCGAACCGTTCATCGGCCCGGCCGATCAGCTGCTTATAGAAGCGCTTCTCGCTGCCACCTGACTTGTCCCCGCCGACAAGCAGGATCGCCCGTCGGTCGGGATCGAATGCGAAGGCGATGCGCCACACGCCATCAGCGGCGTTGCAGCGCAATTCCTTCATGTTCGCATGCTTCGACCCGGTCAGGGTGTCGGCATGCGGCCGACCGAGCGATGGACCCTCGCGTTCCAGAAGGAGCGCACGCGCCAGGATTGCGTCCTGCACTTCCTGCGGGAGCTCGTCGAACTCCAGCTCGAACTCCTCTGCGAACGAAACGGTCCACGGCATCCGGCCCTCATGTCTCCGAAGCTATATAGCCTTGAAGCACTAATTTGGCAATGACGGCTTTCGGAGCGTTCGTGCATGCCCACCCCACGCGAAACCATCCTCTTGGCGCTGCACGCGCGGCTCTCGGCGGTGCCCGCCACCGTTCGGCGCGGCGAGATGCTGCCCGAGCGCGTGCCGGCCGATGGCCTTCTGATCCTGCGCGACGGCGAATCAGGCGAGCCGGAGGTGACGCTGTCGCCGCTGGCCTACCACTACCAGCACCGCGCCGAGATCGAGGCTGTGGTGCAGGGCGCCGACCGTGATGCGGCTTTCGACGCGCTCTGCGCCAGCATCAGTGCCGCGCTCGCTGCAGACCGCACGCTCGGCGGGACCTGCGACTGGGTCGAGCCGGAAGCGCCGCGGCCCGTGGACCTGCCGGTCGAGGGCGCGGCCAGCCTGAAGGCGGCGGTGATCCCGGTGGTCGTGCATTACTCCACGGCCGATCCGCTGGCCTGACCCCGATAACGGAGGAGAACACGATGGCACGCGCCCAAGGGGCGCGGGCGCAGATGGCGCTCGCGTTCGAGACCACCTATGGCACGCCGCCCGCGAGCGGCTTCACGAAGATGCCCTTCGCCAGCAACACGCTCGGCGCAGAGCAGCCGCTGCTGAACTCGGAGCTGCTGGGCTACGGCCGCGATCCGCTGGCGCCGATCAAGGACGCAGTGACGGCGGACGGCGATGTCGTCGTGCCGATCGATGCGGACGCGTTCGGCTTCTGGCTGAAGGCCGCTTTCGGCGCACCGACGACCACCGGCGCGGAGGCTCCATACAGCCACGAGTTCCGGTCCGGCACCTGGACCTTGCCGAGCCTCTCCATCGAGACCGGCATGCCGGAGGTGCCGCGGTATGCCATGTATTCGGGCTGCGTGCTCGACCAGCTGAGCTGGCAGATGCAGCGTTCGGGGCTCCTGACCGCGACGGCGCGGCTGGTCGCGCAGGGCAAGACGGTGGGGACCACGACCAGCGCCGGGACGCCCGCCGCACTGGAGCTGAAGCGGTTCGGCCATTTCAACGGCTCAATCACGCGAAACGGCTCGGCCCTCGGCAGTGTGGTGTCCGCCGATATCACCTATGCCAACAACCTCGACCGGATCGAGACGATCCGCGCAGACGGCCGGATCGATGGAGCGGACCCGTCCATCGCGGCGCTCACGGGCTCCATTGAGGTGCGCTTCGCCGACAGCGCGCTGGTGACGCAGGCTACCTGATCGCCTCCCAGGCGCAGAAGCACGTCACCCACAACGAGGCGCTCCGGCTGCTCGACGGGCTGACCCAGCTCGCGGTCGAGGATCGGGACCTGGCGACGGCGCCGGGTGCGCCGTCGGACGGCGCCTGCTGGATCGTGGGCGCGGGCGGCACCGGCGAATGGAGCGGCTGGGACAGCGACGTGGCGATGTGGGCTGACGGCGCCTGGCTGCGGCTCCCGGCCCGCACCGGCTGGCGCGCCTGGGTCGTCGACGAAGGGCAGCTCGTCGTCCGCGGGCCGGCCGGCTGGGCGGCTGCGGTGGTGGACCGGCGCCGGATGTGGATGTCGCGGTCGGGCCCGCCGGTGGCACCACCGGCTTGGCGGTGGCGGAGGAGCTGCTGTCCGGCCTCGCCGGCGCGTCGGTGGAGTCGAGCATCGTGATCCCGAACCGCGCCATCGTCTTCGGCGTCTCAACGCGCACCGTGACCACTGTCGCCGGAGCCACCTCCTACGACTGCGGCATCGCCGGCCAGCCCTCCAAGTTCGGCGGCAGCCTCGGCGTCGCCGCCGGCAGCACCAATGCGGGTGTCATCGGACCACAGGCATTCTACTCCGACACGGCCATCCGACTGACCGCGAACGGAGCGAATTTCACCGGCGGCGCCGTCCGCATCGCCATTCACTACGCGACGGTCGGAGTGCCGCCGGCCTGATCCAGCCTGATCCAGCCTGAAGGAAGGGAAGCGCGATGGAGTCCGAAATCCTCGACGCCGTCCTCACCGACAATCCGATCGAGCGGGTGATCATCCTGCTGCTCGCCGGGGCCGTCATCGCGCTCTATCGGCGCGCGAACCACCTCGCCGATCAACGCGTGAGCGACATCCGGACCACTGTCGCCACGACGAACGCCGCGATGGCGGAGACGACCCGCGCCCTCGATCTGCTTGCCACGAGGCTCGAGAACCGTGGCTAGGCTCATCGACCTGCTCATTCCCGGCCGGAGCGGAGAGGCGCTCGAGGTGGCGCGGCAGGATTCCGAGCGCCGCCTGGCCGAGCTCCGCGCGCAGAGCCGCCGCCTGCGCCGGGTGATCCAGAAGCTGCACGAAGAGGACCGGAGGCGGGAGCAGAAATGATGGCCGACACGCATTTCCTGTCCTCGATTCCGACGCTGCTCCTCGGCGGCACCGTCGCCGCCAGCTACATCTGGCTCGCGCTGCGGCGAGTGACCGAGGACCCGGAGGTGAAGGCCGCGATCCACCTCGCCGCCGGCATCTTATGGACCACCGCGGCCTACACCGCGCGTGCCGCCTACTGGGGGCTGTCGTCGCTGAAGTTCCTGCCGCGCTGGGGGCTCGACTATTCGGTCTGGCTCGACGTCGGCTGCAACCTGATCTTCGCCTACGGCTGCTGGCGCGCGCACCAGGCGATCTTCCTCTTGCTACCGGACGACAGGCGCGGCCGCGTCCGCCGGTGGCTCGCTTGGACGCTGGTCCCTGACGCGCCGCGGCCGGTCCGCCGCCTCTTAAGTCGTCTCGGCCGCGCGCTCCGTCGCGTCACCGGCTGGGGCGCGCGACGATGAGCTGAGCCGCCTGCCGAATTCTGCCGATCCCGCGCCCGCCTCTGGCGGGCTTTTTTGTGCCTGAAGGAGTGATCGAAGGATCCTCCGGGCCGCTGACCTGCGGCCCTTCGCGCCACCCACCCCAAGCATCCATCGGAGCAGACCCATGATCACCTTCTCGCGACGCGGCGTGCTCGAGATCGCCGGCCACGAAGGCATCGTCCTCGGCCCCTATCGCGACAGCGCCGGCGTCTGGACCTACGGCGTCGGCCATACGGCGGGGGCCGGTGCACCCGACCCAGCCGCGATGCCGCGGACCGACACCAGGCGCTGGTCCGAGGAGACCGCGCACAAGGACCTGGTCCGCGCGATAAGGCTCTTCGACGAGGACCTCGACAGCTACGAGACCCGCGTCGAGGGCGCCATCCAGGTGCCGCTGAAGCAGCACCAGTTCGACGCGCTGGTCTCCTGGGACTTCAACACCGGCGGCGCCACATGGCGCAGCTCCTCCGGTCTGCCCTGCCAGCTTGTCCGGCAGATCAACGCGGGCGACATGAGCGGCGCCGGCTTCATGGGCTGGCTCCGACCCCCGGAAATCCGTCAGCGCCGGACCGAGGAGATGAACCTCTTCCGCACCGGCCGCTACCGCGCGGGCAGCGACGCCATCGCGGTCTGGGACGCCCTCGGCGACGGCCGCATCCGTCACCGCGCCACGATCACCGCGGCCGAGCTCGGCCGACTGATGGACGAGGCCGATGCCCAACACCGGGCGGCTACCGGCGGCGTCCTTACCGCCATCCAGCGCTTCTTCGCCACCATCTTCAGGAGGAATCCATGACCCAACTCGTCTCCCAGCCTACCGCCGCGCCCACCCGAAAGATGTTGGCTGTCATCCTTTCCGGCATCGTCACGGCCACTCTGCAGACGTTGCTCGAGACCTATGCGCCGAGTCTGCCGATCACCGAGATCGTCGCGCAGATCGACGTCTGGATGCAGGCGCTGATCATGGCCGGGTTCGGGTATGCCGTGAGAGAACGCCTCGCCGCCAATATCTGAGCGGCTCTGATGAGCACGAACTTCCGACCTCGAGGGTACAGAGCCGTGCAACTGCAATTATGCAGTTCTGTACGGAGGGGGCATGGCGGGAGGATCACAGCGGTTCGTGGCCCACGAGCGCGAGGCGACGAAGGTAAAGGACGCGAGCGGACTCGGTCTCGCAGCTCAGCGCAAGGCGATCGACGATCTCGCCGCATCGCGTGGCGCCGAGGTCATCGGCCGGTTCACGGAGGTGGAGTGCGGCAAGCGGGCCGACCGGCCGGAGCTGGCGAAGGCGCTGCACCTGGCCAAGGTCACCGGGGCGACGCTGCTCATCGCCAAGCTCGACCGGCTGTCGCGGAAGCGGCGATCCTGCTGACGCTTCGGGACAGCAGCGTGCGGTTCGTCGCTGCCGACATGCCGGAGGCGAATGATCTGACCGTCGGGATCATGGCGCTCGTGGCCGAGCAGGAGCGCGAGCCCATCTCTCGGCGTACGAAGTTCAGGCTGAACAATACGATTGGGCGGCGGCTGCGCCGGCTGCCTGAAGATGGTCCGGTCTGAACGCGCCGAGAATGGCGGCGATCAGGAGGGCCCAAAAGGCCCTCAGGTGGGCGAGGATCTTGCGGAGGTTGTGGCCGCAGGCGCAGAGGACGGCGAAGAGCGCGTCGCCGGTGGTTCCCTTCAGCGGGCAGCGCGTCAGGCGGCCGTCGGTCTTCATGTGGCCGATCTCCGGCTCGATGGCGCTGCGTCGGCGCAGGAGCCTGGCGAGCGTCGGCGTGAGCCCCCTGCGGGTGCCGCTGATCAGCACGCGGGTGGTCTCGACGCCGTTCGCCGCGAACCTCGTCGGCGACGGCATCAAGCCGTCCTCGCTCATCGAGGATGCGGCCCTTCGAGATCGGGTCCAGCGCCTCTGGCTCGCTTGGACCGACGAGGCCGATGCCGACGGGCTGACGGATTTCTATGGACTGCAAGCCATGGTCGCGCGCGAGATGTTCGTCGCCGGCGAGTGCTTCGTCCGGCTGCGCACGCGCCGGGCAGAGGACAGGCTGACCGTGCCGCTGCAGCTGCAGCTTCTGCAATCGGAGATGCTGCCCTTCGAGAAGACGGAGACGGCCGCGAACGGCAACCGCATCCGCTGCGGGATCGAGTTCGATGCCATCGGCCGGCGCGTGGCATACTACTTCCGGCGCCGCCATCCTGGCGACAGCACCGATCCGGGACAGGTCGTGCCGGAATCGGTGCGGGTGCCGGCCGAGGACGTGCTGCACGTCTATCGCCCGATCGACGCCGGCCAGATAAGAGGACTGCCGCACGTCGCTCCGGCGATGGTTCGGCTGTTCCTGCTCGACCAGTACGACGATGCCGAGCTCGACCGTGCCGTCGCCAAGCACATCGGCATCCTGACCGAGCGGGAGACCTTCATCCATGCTTATGAGCGGATGGGCGTCGTCGAGCAGGCGCTGACCAAAGCGTGGCGCCGGCGCATCGCCTTCGTCTTCCGCTTCCCAAACCCGAGAGGGAGGGCCTGACCATGGCATCGCTGGTTCTCGGCGCAGTCGGCACCGCGATCGGCGGGCAGATCGGCGGCATGATCGGCTCGGCCGCGGGCTCCGTCGTCGACAGCATGCTGATCGCTTCGATGCAGCCCGACCAGCGCATCGAAGGCGCCCGGCTCGAGACGCTGACCGTCACCTCCTCGACCGAAGGCGCGGTCATCCCGCGTCTCTACGGACGCATGCGTCTCGGCGGCAACATCATCTGGGCCACCGACTTCCGCGAGGAGACGGAGACGACCAGCCAGGGCGGCGGCAAGGGCGGTGGCGGCGGCGAGGTCGAGACCACCGAGTATCGCTACTACGCCTCGCTCGCCGTGGCGCTCTGCGAGGGGCCGATCACCGGCATCGGCCGCATCTGGGCCGACGGAAAGCCCATGGACCTCTCCGGTGTGACCTGGCGCTGGTATCCCGGCGACGAGGCGCAGGACGCCAATTCGTTCATTGCAGCGAAGATGGGCGCGGACAGCACGCCTGCCTACCGCGGCACCGCCTACGTCGTCTTCGAGGAGCTGCCGCTCGCCCACTTCGGCAATCGCCTGCCGCAGCTCTCCTTCGAGGTCTTCCGGCCGCTCGCCGATCCCGACACCGCCGAGGGCCTCACGCGCGCCGTCACCATGATCCCGGCCTCGGGCGAGTTCACCTACCGTAACCGCCATTACCGGAGCCACGTCCTACGACTGCGGCATCGCCGGCGAGCCCTCCAAGTTCGGCGGCAGCCTGGGCGTCGCCGCCGGCAGCACCAACGCCGGCGTCATCGGGCCGCAGGCGTTCTACGCCGACACGCCCATCCGGCTCACCGCCGACGGCGCCGACTTCACCGGCGGCGCGGTCCGCATCGCCATCCACTACGCGACCGTCGGAGTGCCGCCAGCCTGATGCTGCCTGAAGAGAAGGAAGCGCGATGGAGCCGGAAATCCTCGACGCGGTCCTCACCGATAATCCGATCGAGCGGGTGATCATCCTGCTGCTCGCCGGAGCGGTCATCGCGCTCTATCGGCGCGCGAACCACCTCGCCGATCAGCGCGTGAGCGACATCCAGACCACCGTTGCCACGACGAACGCGGCGATGGCGGAGACGACCCGTGCCCTCGATCCTCCTCGCAACGAGGCTCGAGCACCGTGGCTAGGCTCATTGATCTGCTCATCCCCGGCCGGAGCGGAGAGGCGCTCGAGGTGGCGCGGCAGGATTCCGAGCGCCGCCTCGCCGAGCTCCGCGCGCAGAGCCGCCGCCTGCGCCGGGTGATCCAGAAGCTGCACGAAGAGGACCGGAGGCGGGAGCAGAAGTGATGGCCGACACGCATTTCCTCTCCTCGATCCCGACGCTGCTCCTCGGCGGGACCGTCGCCGCGAGCTACACCTGGCTGGCGCTGCGGCGGGTGACCGAGGACGCTGAGGTCAACGCCGCGATCCACCTCGCGGCCGGCATCTTCTGGACGACCGCCGCCTACACCGCACGGGCCGGCTACTGGGCCTCTCCTCGCTCGCGGTCCTGCCGCGCTGATGCCTCGACTATTCCGTCTGGCTCGACGTCGGCTGCAACCTCGTCTTCGCCTATGGCTGCTGGCGCGCCCACCAGGCGATTTTCCTGCTGCTGCCGGAGGACCGCCGCAGCCGCATGCGCCGCTGGCTCGCATGGACGCTGGTGCCCGACGCGCCGCGGCCGGTGCAGTGGCTCCTCGGGCGGCTCGGGCGGGAGCTGAAGCGGCTGACGCGGTCGCGCCAGAAGTGAAGTCGCTGCCCCCTTCCGTCCTGCAACGACGAACGATATCGCTGAAACACAGCGGTGCTGTTGGCTCCGGACATGTTCTTCGACCGGTCTGCACTTCGCCCGGGGCGCCGGCGTTTGGAGCCGTCTCCGACGAAGCCCGCGAATGTGAGTTGCCGATTCCAACCCCATGCTGCGGCCACGAACTGACGCAGGCGGCTGGTGATGGCGCGCCATCCGCGTTTGTGGAACCGATGAAACCGTGCGTAAGGCGGTCAACGGCTGCTACGCTTGCGGTGCAGGACGGCGCCTCTACGTCGTTCCGCGCACGGGAAATCGATCCGCGGAGGATCAGGGGAGCTGAGCAATGGCTGACGAAGAGAAGAAGGCGCGGGAACGGGTCGGCCAACAGCCTGGGCCGGAGGCAATGCTGGGCATGTGGGCCGCGTGGATGGACCAGTTGTCCGCCGTGGCACCCGCCCCCGCGGATCAGGCCACAAAGCTGTGGCAGGCGCCGCCGTCCGCCGCCTCCGGGGGGATCGCGGATGGGGCCAGGCAGATCGAGGACGTTCTGTCCAAGGATCCGACGCTGCGCGCGATCGGTCAGATGTGGAACGCGAACCCTCTGCACAAGGTCGTTCCCCTCGACTGGGCGGAGATCTCAAGGGCTCTCCGGACAGTATGGCTGCGATCGCTCGCGAAACCTGAGACCGCGAAATCGATCGTGGAGCTCAATCAGGACCTGTGGCGCTCGACGCTCAACACCTGGCAGGAGGCGGGGCAGCGCTGGATGGGCGTGGTGGAGCCGTCGCCGCGGGAAGGTCCGCCTTCGGTTCCGGCGGACAAGCGCTTCGCGGCGCCCGAGTGGCAATCGAACCCCGCCTACCGCCTGCTCAAGGAGGTCTACCTGCTCGCGTCGGACTGGCTGCTGGAGCAGGGTGAGACGGCCGACATGGACGAGGCCGAGCGGCAGCGCATCAACTTCCACCTTCGCCAGTTCGTCGACGCGATGAGCCCGACGCTGATGCTGATGTCGAACCCGGCGGCGCTGAAGAAGGCGATGGAGACGGGTGGCGCCAGCGTCGCTGCCGGCGCGCGCAACCTGATGGCTGACCTAAATGCCGGGCGGCTCAGCATGGTGGACGCCGACGCCTACGCGCCGGGGCGGAACCTGGCGCTGACGCCGGGAAAGGTGGTCCAACGCAATCGCCTGATCGAGCTGATCCAGTACGAGCCGACGACCGACAAGGTCCACGCCGTGCCGCTGGTGATCGTGCCGCCCTGGATCAACAAGTACTACATCCTCGACATGCAGCCCAAGAAAAGCATGGTCGCGTACCTGGTGGCTCAGGGCTTCACCGTCTTCGTCATCTCGTGGAAGAACCCCGACGCGTCAATGGATGGGGTCGGGATCGAGGACTACATGGACCTCGGCCCGCTCGAGGCGAGCGACGTCGCGCGCGAGATCACCGGCAGCAAGACCGTCAACGTGATGGGCTACTGCATCGGCGGAACCCTGATGACCATGACCCTGGCCGTCCTCGCGGCGAAGGACGACGAGCGGTTCCGCTCGGCCAGCTTCATGGTGTCGCTCCAGGACTTCGAGCGGGTCGGCGACACGGCGGTGTTCATGGACGAACAGGGCCTCGACGTCATCGAGCGCCAGATGATGGAGCGCGGCTATCTCGACAGCACCGAGATGTCGAACATGTTCAACCTTTTGCGCTCGAACGACCTGATTTGGGCGAACGTCGTCAACAACTACCTGCTGGGCAACAAGCCGCCGGCGTTCGACCTACTCTACTGGAACAGCGACGGCACGCGGATGACCCGTGCCGCGCACAGCTGGTATCTGCGCAATACCTATCGCGAGAACAACCTCGTCAAGCCGGGCAAGGTCAAGCTCAAGGACGAGGCGATCGACCTCAGCCGGATAACCCTCGACTGCTATTCCGTGGGCGCGGAGAAGGACCACATCGTGCCCTGGGATGCCGCCTGGCGCATCACGCAACTCTTCGGCGGCGATGTGCGCTTCGTCCTCGCCTCGAGCGGCCACATCGCGGGCATCATCAATCCGCCGGGCGGCAAGGGCGCGCATTGGACGCTGGACGGCGAAGCGGCGAACACGCCGAAACAGTGGCTGCAGGAGGCCGGCCGGCACGAGGGCAGCTGGTGGCCCGACTGGGCGGCCTGGCTGACGACCCGTTCCGGCAGAAAGCGCAAGCCGCCGTCGATGGGCAGTGAGGCACACCCGCCGTTGCAGGACGCGCCCGGCAGCTACGTGCTGGAGAAATAATGCTGACGCTGGGGGCCGGTGACGCGGCCTTGCTCCAAAGCCTCCGGGACGCGCAAGCTCTCTGAGATCGTTGTTCGACCTGATCGGTGTCCCGCGGCTTTGCGGCTTGATCCGAATCGACAACCCTGCCCATGCTGCGTTGCAGCAACCAGAGGCGCGAGTCGAATGCCGGGCGGCGTATGTCAGTCCTTATTCGTCTGCCTGCCACTTCTCTTCCTCTCGGGCGCGGCCTTCGCCGCCGATGCATTGCCGTCCTTCGACGTGAACGCCGAGCGCACTTCGGTCTCGGGACTCTCGTCTGGCGCCTACATGGCGGGCCAGTTTCACGTCGCCTTCTCGGGCACGGTGATCGGGGCGGGCATCGTCGCCGGCGGTCCCTATGGCTGCGCCGAGGGTCAGCTTCCGGTCGCCCTGAACCGGTGCATGGAGACAGGTTTGGGGGCGCCCGATCCGGCGCGACTGCTCGAGCGTGCTGAGGCTTCCGCGGCCGAGGGTGGCATCGATCCTCTCGCCAATCTGGCCGACGACCGCGTCTACGTCTTCTCCGGCACCGAGGACGAGACGGTAACCCCGCCGGTGGTCGCGGAGGCGGTCACCTTCTACCGTCTGGCGGGGCCCCCCACGAGGCCGTTGAGTTCGTCGACGACCTCGAGGCGGGCCACGGCTTCATCACGGAGGACAGAGGAAACGCCTGCGACGTGACGCGCAGCCCGTTCGTCAACGACTGCGACTACGACAAGGCGGGAGCGATCCTGGAGCATGTGCACGGCCCACTGAACCCGCCATCGGCTGAGGATGGTGGAACCCTTGTGGAGTTCGACCAAAGCGAGTTCCTGCCCGACCCGACAACACACGGCATGGCGCCGACCGGCTTCGTCTACGTGCCGGCCTCCTGCGTCGCTGCCGGGTGCGCCGCGCACATCGCGTTTCACGGCTGCCGGCAGACCGAGGCGCTGGTCGGCGACGCCTTCCATTCCGAGACAGGCTACAACCGCTGGGCCGATACCAACCGCCTGATCGTCCTCTACCCCACGTCCGTGGACGCGTCACGAGCGGCCTGCCGGCGTCATCGGAGCTCGCGTCCCGGCGACGGGACCTCGGAGAGCCGGTCGCTCTGCGCCGGCTCGAACTTGTGCTCAAGCGGTCTGGACGTCCTCCTCGCCGAAACGGAAGGCCGTCCCGTCGAGCCACATGCGGTGGAGCACAGTGGCCAGCTTCCGCGCGACGGCGACGATCGCCCGGTTGCGCCCGCGCCGCTGGGCGACCCGCAAGCCCCACGCCCGGAGCCGCGAGAAGCTCTGCGTCCGGGTCAGCATTGCCGGGGCGGCCTCGTAGAGCATCGAGCGGACCATCGCGTCGCCGGCCTTGGTGATCCCGCCGGTGACGTCGGTTTCGCCGGACTGGTGCTTCTTCGGTGTCAGGCCGAAGTGCGCGCCGACCCGCTTCGAGGAGCGGAAGCGGCCGGGATCGTCCACCGCCGAGGTGAAGGTGAGCGCCGTCAGCGCACCGACGATGAGCCATGTCGCGCCATTGATGGAGTGGATGGCTCCCGCTCCCGGCATCGGGATGTGCCACGGTGGGTGTTGTTGAACAGTCCACCGAAGGGAGCCATCCATGGAACAGCCTACCACCATCGGCATCGATCTGGCGAAGAGCATCTTCCAGGTGCACGGCGTGAGCGTAGATGGGCCCGTTGTGCTGCGTCGGCAGCTGCGCCGGGGCCAGGTTCTAACCTTCTTCTCGCGTCTCGATCCGTGCCTGATCGGGATGGAGGCTTGCTCCGGTGCGCATCATTGGGCGCGGGAGCTTTCGGCGCTCGGCCACGAGGTGCGGCTCATGCCGGCGGCATACGTGAAGCCGTATGTAAAGCGCGGCAAGACCGACAGGGCGGACGCGGAGGCGATTTGCGAAGCGGTGACGCGGCCGACGATGCGCTTCGTGCCGGTGAAGTCGGCGGAGGCTCAGGCGGCGCTGCTCGACCACAAGGCGCGGGACTTCCTCATCCGCCAGCAGACCCAGACCGTGAACACGATCCGTGCGCATCTCGCCGAGTTCGGGATCGTGGTGGCGAAGGGTATCCAGAATGTCGACCGGCTCCTTGCCGCTGCGGAGCAGACGCCCGAGGCCGCGCGACCCGCCCTCGACCTGCTGGCTGGCCAGCTCCGCGATCTGCGCGCCCGGATCGAGACGGTCACCGCGCGCATCGAAGCGGCGCAGAAGAGCGACCCGCTCGCCCGACGTCTCGCCACGATCCCCGGGCTCGGACCGATTGCCTCGAGCGCCTTCGCCGTCACCGCCCGACGTCGCGGCGTTCCGCTCCGCGCGAGACTATTCCGCCTGGCTCGGGCTCACGCCGAAGCCCCATTCGAGCGGCGGCAAGGAGCGGCTCGGGCGGATCTCGAAGGCTGGAAACCGTTACCTGCGACGCCTGCTCTACCTCGGCGCCATGGCGCAGATCGCAGGCCGGCGCCGCGGACGAGCCGGGACCGACTGGCTTTGGAAGATGCTGGAGAGAAAGCCTGTGAAGGTGGTGGCCATCGCCCTGGCCAACCGGATGGCGCGGGTCGTCTGGGCGCTCGTCAGGAGCGGCGAAAGCTACCGGGCAGCCCCGGTCTGACAGAACACGCCGGCGCAGATCGGCTCCGAGACGGTGAGGCGCGACGTGAGGTGATGGCGACAGGACGGCGAAACGGCAATCGGGACACCCTGTTCGAACCGAAGCACCTCCGAGTGCGTGCCATTGATCGGGACCCGAGCGCCGGCGGACTTCATCAGGGCGCGCAGCTGCCACGCTGCACATCAGACGCCGTACACATGGCCGCGACCGACCAGACCCAGCCACCGAACAGCGCCCTTGCCCCGCGGGAGCCATCCACACATGGTTCGAGCGACAATGGCGAATGCACCGTCATCAGCCGGCGGCAGGTCGCTTCATCCCGGGCAAGATCGCGTGCTCGCTTGTCGAGCGCCGTCATCTCCGCCCGCAACGCGTCGCGCGCCCGCAGCATGCCCTCGGTCACCCGCTCGAGCATCGGATTGCCGCTGGCGAGTTCCTGCACCCGCCCGGCGAAGCGGCCCTTGCTGATCTTGCCGAGCCTGAGCCCGAAGCCCCTGAGCACGCCGCGGAGCCCGAGCTCAATGTCGAGCATCTTCTTCTGGAGCAGCTTGCGCGCCGTCAGCAACGCCCGCAGCTCCTGCGCCGAGGCCGACTTGCAGTGCACCGGCCGGAACCATCCCATCCGCAACAGCTGCGCGATCCCGCGCGCATCGCGCCGGTCGGTCTTGATGGCCTCCGGCCATCGCGGCGCTCGAAACGCGCCACTGGCGCGTTCCGCCGCCCTTCGGGCGACCGCTTCGCGATCATCGCCGAAAGCGCCGCCTTCACCTGCCGCGTCTCCATGAGCACCACCTCGACGCCTGCCGTCGCCAGCCCGGCATGAAGCCACTGCGACAGCGGCCCCGCCTCCATGCCAAGGAGCGTGACGGGATGGTCCAGACGCCCCAGGAAGAGCAGAAGCGCCTCCGGGTCGCTCGGAACCTTCGTCTCCCGCAGGATCTGACCCGCGCGGTCCATCACGCAGACGCTCGACTGTTCCAGCGACACGTCGATGCCGACATACTGTTCCATGGCTGTCTCCCGTTGTTGGCCTGGGGCCGCCTCTGCGGACCCCGTTCGCACCTTCATCCTGGGGGACAGCCACCGACCTCGCCATCGGGCGCGGCCCGCCCATTACGGCATCTGAAGAACTCGCCGCTCGACCCGGTTTGAGGAACATGATTCACCGCTCCTGGGCAGCTGGGGGGCGGTGATGCGCGGGACGGACGAAACGACGGGTTCGCTGTTCAGCTACGTGGACCTCGAAGAGCGCATCCCCACGCGGCATCCGCTGCGGAAGGTCCGTGAGATCGTCAATGATGCTCTGGCCAGCATGGATGCTGAGTTCGGCCGGCTCTATGCGAAGGAAGGTCGGCCTTCGATCGCGCCGGAACGGCTGCTGCGGGCCAGCCTGATCCAGATGCTGTTCTCGGTCCGGTCCGAGCGTCAGCTCATGGAGCAGGTGCAGTACAACCTGCTGTTCCGCTGGTTTGTCGGGCTCGGCATCGACGACACGGTCTGGGGTGAGGTGCGCCCGGAAATCAGCCCAGTGGGCTGATTTCAGCACCGAACGGGCGAAGCCCCGGGGCAAAGCCCGACGGTGTTCTCGAAGAACCGCGACCGGCTGCTGACCACCGACATCGCCCGCAAGTTCCTGGCCGCGATCCTCGCCCGCGCAGGTCGCGCCGCTCCTGTCGGACGAGCATTTCTCGGTCGACGGCACGTTGATCAAGGCTTGGGCTTCGATCAAGAGCTTCCAGCCGAAGCCCGATGGCGTTCCGCCTGACGGCGACAGCGGCCCCGGCGATCCGTCGTCTGCCCGCACCGAAGACGCCCCCGAACAGACCAAGCCCAAGACCACCGAGATGACCCGCCCCACTCCCAAGGATCGCAACGCCGAGGTCGACTTCAGAGGGAAGAAGCGATCGAACGGTTGCCATTAGGAGGTCATCTCCCAGCGCTACGAGCGCGGCTCGATCATCATCACCTCGAACCTGCCCTTCGACGAATGGACCGAGGTCTTCGGATCGGAGCGCCTGACGGGCGCCATCCTCGACCGCCTGACCCACCACGTCCACATCCTCGAAATGAACGGCGAGAGCTTCAGGCTCCGTCAGAGCCGCGCAGCCAAAACCTGACCTCCACGATCCTCGACCCCCATGAACTGGCCTTCGGCCAGTGCGCCTTGGCACGCGTCAGGCATCTGCGGGCCACGCGCGCCAAGGCGCACGCCAAACCCGCGGCCATGGCTCGGTATTACGCCGGGCAGTGGCCCCTTTTTGGTGCGAGATTGACAATCTGGAAATTCTCATCTTCTTCAACTGCGTCGCCGAGCACTTCGACGCCAGCGGCGTTCGCGCAGTTGGAACGGAACTCAAATGTTCGCCAGGCGCAGACCACCTCGGAGATTAGTGGCCGCCGCATTGCACTCGGAGTACGCCCTTCGACAAAAGGGGAGGGCGCCGGACCTCGCATCGTCCGAATGTGTAGGGTCCCGCCGCGATCGAGCGCCCCTACCATGCGCGCGGCGGCGCGAGGCAGTGATCCGGATCGATGAGGTCGTGCGCGCCAACGAGGATCCGCTGATCTCGGTCGTGGTGCCGATGTACGATGAGGAGGAGGCCGTCGGCCTATTCTTCGAACGAATTCGCTCGGTCATGGACGAGGCCGGCGCGAGATACCAGGTCGTCTGCGTGAACGACGGCAGCCGCGACCGGACCCTAGCGGCACTGTTGAAGATCGCCGGCGCGGACCCGAGAGTGCGCGTGATCGATCTCAGCCGGAACTTCGGCAAGGAGGCGGCGCTGAGCGCCGGCCTGGCGCGGGCCAAGGGCGACGCGGTGGTGGTCATCGACGCGGACCTGCAGGATCCGCCCGAACTCATCCCGGAGTTCATCGCGCGCTGGCGGCGCGGAGTGGACGTGGTGATCGGCGTACGGGCCGACCGGTCCTCGGACACGTTCCTGAAGCGCAAGACCGCCGAATGCTTCTACAGGGTGTTCAACACGATCAGCGAGGTGCCCCTGATCCCGAACGCCGGCGACTTCCGGCTGATGGACCGGCGGGTCGTCGACACCATCAATCTCTTTCCCGAGCGGGCGCGGTTCATGAAGGGCCTACTGACATGGCCGGGCTACCAGCACGAGCTCGTGGAGTTCGAGCGGCGGAGACGCGCCGCCGGACATGGCAAGTGGCGGCCCTGGAAGCTGTGGAACTTCGCGCTGGACGGCCTTTTCAGCTTCTCGACCGTGCCGCTGCGGATCTGGACGTATCTCGGCGGCCTCATCTCGCTGATCTCGCTGTCGTACATGTTGTACGTGATCGCCAGAACGACGGTGTTCGGGATCGACGTGCCGGGCTACGCATCAATCCTGGTGATCATGCTCTTCTCCCTGTCCATCAACCTGCTAGGGATCGGCATCCTGGGCGAGTACATCGCCCGCATCCACGTCGAGACGAAGTCGCGGCCGCTCTACGTGGTGTCGTCGGAGTATCAGGCCTCGTCCGACCGGGACCGGGAGCGCTCGTGGCCCCGGCCGATGGCGGTCGGGGATGCAGCGCAGTGAACCGGCCCTTCAAGCCGCCAACGTTCGGATACGGCGTCGGGCGAGAAATCGTCCGCGTGGCCCGCTTCACGGTCGTGGGTGGTGTCGCCACGATGGTGCATGCCGGGATCTATCTGCTGCTCGTGGCCGGCGAGCTGACGGCGCCGGCGCCGGCGAACCTCGCGGGCTTCGTCGTCGCCTTCGGGCTTTCTTTCGCCGGCCAGTACGGCTGGACCTTCAGGGACCGCACCCGAGGGGCTGGTGGATGCGACCGTTCCGTCCTCCAGGCGCAGTCTCGGACTCAGGCGGCTTGGTCCCGCCCCGTCGCTTCCGTCGCCGGGCGGAACATGCCGCTTTCCGCCGCGGCGCAGACATCCGCCCCGACCGCGGCCGGCTCCAGCGCCGGCAGGCGGCGCGCGACCGCCAGTTGCTGCCCCGCGAGCGAATGCGCCGTCTCGAGGTCGCCGACCACGAAGGAGGCCGGCGTGTAGCCCTCCGGGCTCACCGTCACTACGAAGGGCTGCCGCGGCGTTTCGCTCGGCCTGATCTCGAGGCGGACGCTGTGAACGGTTCCCCCCTCCGCGCCGGCCAATGATGCGGTCCAGACAGCGACGGAGACGCCGTCCTCCGCCATCCAGCCGAGCGAGGCCACCCGCGGCGGCAGAAGCCCGGCGATCGCACGGAACGGGCGGCAGAAGAGAGACACGAGCGAACTGGGCATCGGGGGTCCGGTCTGGTTGTCCGGAGTGGCGTGTGCCCTGGCCGGGAGGGGTGGTCTGCGGTGCTCTTGCGGCAGAATCAGTCGGTCCGCGAGCACCATCAGAACCACGATCATGGTTTCGGTGAACTTAAGGAACGTCTGAAGAGCCTTCGGCTTGCATGATCTGGTAGGGTGGGCTGACCCGACGAGGAGCCCATCATATGCCGAAGCAGCGCGCCTTTCCCAGCTTGACGCATGCGATTAAGAAGAAGCGGACGCGGCGGGAGCGGTTTCTGTAGGAGATGGGAAGCGGTGGTGCCTTGGGGGCGGCTGCTCGGGCTGATCGAGCCGCACTATCCGAAGGCTGGGTCGAAGGGCGGGCGGCCGCCGATGCCGCTGGAGACGATTCTGCGGGTCTGCTTTCTCCGGAACTGGTACGCGCTGAGCGACCCGATGGCCGAAGAGACGCTCTACGACAGCGAGGCGATGCGCCGGTTCGCCGGGATCGAGCTCGGCGACGACCGCATTCGGGACGATCCAGAGGGACCGTCGCGCCAGTGGCGCGGCGAAAGCCCGCAGGACGCGATCCTGAACTTCCGCCACCTTCTGGAACGGCACGGCCTGACTGAGGCGGTCTTCGCGGAGGTGAACGCGCATCTGGTCGACAAGGGCATCACGCTGCGCTCGGGCACGCTGGTCGACGCCACTATCATCGACCCGCCCTCCTCGACGAAGAACAAGGCCAGGGCGCGCGTCCCGGAGATGTCGTCGACGAAGAAGGGCAAGGATTGGTCCTTCGGCGTGAAGGCGCATGTCGGCGAGCATCCGTTCCGGGTGATCAAGCGACAGTTCGGCCACGTTAAGATGTGGGTGAAGATCGACGGCGACACCAAGTCGGTGCTGCCCGACGGCAGTCCGACGATGGTCAACTCCAACGGGTTCATAAAGATCCACGGGCTGCACGGCACCAAGGCCGGCCAGTGGGACCACGCGGAAAAATTCGACAGCAAGGGCCACGCCGTCTTAAAACCCGCTACCGCGGGCTCGCCAAGAACCGCGCCCAGCTCTTCACCCTCTTCGCGCTCGGGAACCTGTTTCTGGTCAGACGAAGGCTGCTGGCATGAGGACGAGTCCGCGCAAAAATGCCAAATCGCCAAACCGCCGGAATGGCGGCCATGAGATCACGAAGTCGCCATCCGCCTCGGCGCAGCCGAACGGGTTCATCAGACCTTCCCTAGTTACTGGCATGCATCCCGTTGACATACTGCAGCCCCTGCTGCCCGCGCGGGGACAAACTAGGCAGGGATCGCGTTGCGGTGGAATCGGTTGCATGTCTCTGACTGAGAACGGCGGTGAGAAAGTTGGCCACGGTAGCGGCGGGATGAGCCCGCGGCGGGCGGCGTAAAAGTCGGCCACGTTTGCCCTCTCTGGCGGCAGGGAGGGTGGGGGCATTTTTACCGTGGAGCTGTATCGTAAGGTTCGCCGCGCCTACTTCAGGCAAGGCATGAGCAAGCGCGCCATCGCGCGTCACTTCTGCATCTCGCGCGACAGCGTCGACAGTTCGGAGGATCAGGGATTGATCCAGTGGATCAATCCCCCGACGGACGATCTTGTACTCCGTGCCGCCGGGCTACCGGCGGACCGCGCCGGTGAAGCGGCCGAAGCTGGACGGGTTCACCGAGATCATCGACGCTTGGCTGCTTGAGGACGCCGACCGCCCTCGCAAGCAGCGGCACACCGCCAAGCGGGTCCTCGACCGCTTGCGAGACGAGCACGGGTTCACCGGCGGCTACACCATCGTGAAGGCATACCTGCGCGAGCACCAGCGGCGCAGCCGCGAGATGTTCGTGCCGCTGCATCACGCTCCCGGCCACGCGCAGGCGGACTTTGGCGAGGCGCTGGTGGTGATCGGCGGGGTCGAGCAGAAGGCGCACTTCTTTGTCTTCGACCTGCCGCACAGCGATGCCTGCTACGTTCGCGCCTACCCGGCGGCGACGGCCGAGGCGTGGGCCGATGGCCACGTCCACGCCTTCGCGTTCTTCGGGCGGGTGCCGCTATCGGTGCTCTACGATAACGACCGCTGCCTGGTGGCGCGCATCCTGCCGGACGGGACGCGCAAGCGGGCAACGCTCTTCAGCGGGATGCTATCGCACTACGTGATCGAAGATCGCTACGGTCGCCCTGGGAAGGGGAATGACAAGGGTGCCGTCGAGGGGATCGTCGGCTGGTCGCGGCGCAACTTCATGGTGCCGCTGCCCCGCTTCGCGACCTGGGACGAGTTCAACATCTGGCTGGAGGAGCAATGCCGCAAGCGGCAATCGGAGATCCTGCGCGGCCACCAGGAGACGATCGGCGAGCGGCTCCAGCGTGATCTCGCAGCGATGATGCCGCTGCCGCCGGCGCCATTCGAGGCCTGCGACCAGGCGACGGGCCGGGTCAGCTCGCAGGCGCTGGTGCGGTACAGGAGTTCGAGCGTGAAAAAATCGATCCAGTGGATCGATTTTAGCGAAGAACGACTACTCGGTGCCGGTCAGCTACGGCCACCGCGAGGTCTGGATCAGGGGCTACGTCGACGAAGTCGTCATCGGCTGCGGCGGAGACGGTGAGGCGATGCTGCCGGGCGATGTGGTCACGCTCACCACCGACCAGCTCGCCAGCCTCCGCGAACCCTGCCGTCGACAGCTTCCCGATCTGGCCGACGCCGTGGAGGCTCTGGAGGAATCCCTGAAGGCCCACGAGGACGGCGGGACCTTCCGGATGCCCACTCTCAAGGGGCTGGGTGGTCAGCCCGCTCAGGAAGTCCTGGAGGGACTGGCGAGGGACAGGGACGATCCCCGGGTCTCCGAAGCTGCCGCCGCCTTGCTCTACCTCGCCGGCCGGGAAGTCCTGACCCACCGGTCACACCGCGAGAAGGTCACCTCAGAGCTCGACTACCGAGACGCACTGCCCGCCGACATCGCCCCGATCGTCATCCTCTACGCCTCGGGTCGGGTCCGCCACACCTACCGCCTCTGGGAGCAGCACAGGGGAGACCTGGTGCGGCTCGAGGAAGCCACGAAGGACTACGGCGACCTCCGGGTCAAGGTCTGGGCCAGAGGCGGTGGGAAGGGCTCCTGGGCCCGCCACGGCGACGTCCTGCTTCAGGGGATCGCCGCGGCCATCAACACCAAGCCGGAGGAGCGATGGCTCATCATCCACCACAAGGACAGCCTTGGCGGTAAGCTGCGCCAGCGGGTCGAGGACCTCGTGACGGCGCCCAGGGAGAGCCTGTGCTATGTCCAATGGGGATCGCATCACGGCATCAACGACTACGCCGACATCAGCAACGTCATCCTGGCCGGCACCCTCTTCCTGCGCGAGCAGACCTACGAGGCACTTGCGAGGCTGGCTGCGGACATGCTCGCGCATCGAGCGCCAGATCGGCGTGCCCGCGCTGCGGTCAGACCTCCGGTCGCCAGCACAGCAGATATCAGAGGCGGCTGGCCGACCTTCCCGCTCATGGTCGCGAAGTCAGGATCGTTCTGTCAGTCCGGCGGCTCCGTTGCCGCACACCGCATTGCCGTACACGAGTGTTCGCGGAGCGGTTCCGCCGTCGGTTACGCGCCCGCATGGCCGGCGGACCTCGCGGTTGCAGGGGCTGGTGCGCCACCTCGGCCTGGCGTTGGGCGGACGCCCGGCGCAAGCCCTCGCGTGCCGTCTGTTGCTGCCGGTGAGCAAAGACACGTTCCTGCGCGGCGCCCGGGCCTTGTCCAGTGATACCGCCGCCGAAGCGCCGCGTGTGATCGGCATCGACGACTGGGCGTGGCGACGGGGCCAGCGCTACGGCACGTTGATCTGCGACCTCGAGCGACGCCGTGTCATCGATCTCCTGCCGGATCGCGAGCCCGCGACCGTCGAAGCGTGGCTGAGCCGGCATCCTCAGATCGAAATCGTCGCCCGCGATCGGAGCGGCGGATACGGCGGCGCCGTGGCGCGGGCGCTGCCAAACGCGGTGCAGGTCGCCGACAGGTGGCACCTGCTGGAGAACTCCGGAGCGGCCTTCCTGGCCGCCGTTCGGCACGCGATGCCCGATATCCGCAAGGCGGTCGGGGCGCAGAAGCTCGATCCGAAGATCCTGACTGCCGCCGAGCGCCTGCAGTACGAGGGTTTCCTGCGCCGGCAGCACACCAACAGGATGGTCCGCCAGATGGCCGGAGATGGCGTGCCCCTCAAGCGGATCGTCCGCCTGACGGGGCTGAGCCGCAAGCTCGTGCGCCAGATCGTCCGCGGCGAGCGCGAGGACGTGTTCCGCGTCCGCCAGAGCAGTCTCGAGCCCTGGCTGCCGCGCCTTGAGCGGGAATGGTCCGCCGGGTGCAGGAACGGCGCTGAGCTGTGGCGCCGTCTGCGCGCGGCCGGGTTCGGAGGCAGCATGCGGGTCGTCACCGAGTGGGCAACGCGCCGCCGCCGGGCCGAGGCGGCGCATCCGGCGACAGGAGGCAAGTGTCCACCGGCGCGAAGGATCGCCAGGATGATGACGACGGCGCGGCATCACCTGTCCAAGGCCGACGCCATCACGGTTGCCGGGAGCGAGGCCTCGGTACCCGCTCTCGTCACGTCACGCGACCTGACAGAGCGCTTTGCGGAGATGGTCCGCCACGGGCGTGCCGAGCAGCTGCCGGATTGGTTGACGGAGGCGGAGACCAGCGTGCTGTCGTCCTTTGCCAGAGGACTTCGCGCCGACGTCGAGGCCGTCGCTGCCGCGCTCCGCGAGCCCTGGTCCAACGGACAGACGGAAGGCCAGATCAACCGCCTGAAGACCCTCAAGCGGCAGATGTACGGTCGCGCCAACCTCGACCTCCTTCGCGCCCGGCTCGTCGTCGCCGCGTAGGAGGCTGCACCGAAATTGAGTCACACCCCCGGTTCAGTGCTGATTGACAGGGCGAAGACGTCACCGTAGCTGCGCGCGCCTTCCCAGGCGATCTCGGTCTTCGCCGGCTCGTCCCGCCCGGCAACTCGGTTGAGGCCCCGGATCAGGGCGTCGAGCTGGCCCTCCTTCATTCCGTCGACGCGCCCGAGGTTGGCGACGACGCGCAGCCTGGGCTTTCCGGCATCGTTGCGGAAGGACTCGACGATCTGCAGATAGCGACGCCCGCCGCTCTCGGTGACGCGTGTAAACATGGAATGCAAGATGCCTCAGATGCACCCGCATCTCAATGCATGCTAGGGCAACGACGTGTAACTACACGAGTTGGGCCGAAATCCGCCCCGCACGGCTACCAAGCCCTTGAATTCCCGAACACGGCGCACACCGAACAGACGAAATCCGGCCGGCAAACGCCGAACTTCGGATGCCAGCCTTCATTCTCTCGGGGCTGGATGTCCATCCAAGAGTTCGCAGCTGGAAAGCTCATGAGGTATCGGCGCGGCCGATCTTGATGCCGCCGCGTCGCGCGGCGCGCCTGCTCTTCCTCGTCACCGTCCGGCCTGGTGGCGTTCGGTGTGCTCGACGAAGCAGTCGAATGGACATTGTGGCCTTTGCCAAGGCAGCGTCTCACCAGGCCCGATTTCATTGGTCTTGCGGGTGATCTACTACGCGGCATTTCGCAATAAAACTCGACAAGAGGGATCCCTTTGCCTCGGGCAGCGTTGGCATGAGCCGTGCTGAAAAAGCCCGTGGTCGTCCTGTGCCGTATGTGTTCAATACAAGGCGGGACAAAAGGACGGGTGCACCGATGTCGATCCTCGCCGCGATCCACCACCTGACGCACTACCGCTACGATCGGCCGGTAACGCTCGGACCGCAGATCATCCGCCTGCGCCCCGCACCGCACAGCCGGACACGTGTGGTGAGCCACAGCCTCAAGGTCGCACCGTCCGGCCACTTCGCAAACCACCAGCAGGACCCCTACGGCAACTGGCTGAGCCGCTTCGTCTTTCCCGAGCCGGTCACGGAACTCCGCATCGAGGTCGATCTCGTCGCGGACATGACGGTCTACAACCCGTTCGACTTCTTCGTCGAGGAACGGGCGGAGACATGGCCGTTCGAATATCCTGCGGAACTCGAGCAGGATCTGTCGATCTACAGGCGGGCCGAGCCTGCGGGGCCACTCCTCTCCGCCTGGCTTGCCGGCATCGACCGGACTGCGCGCCGAACCGTCGACATGCTGGTGGAGCTGAATGCGCGTCTGTCGCACGAGATCGCATACGTCATCCGCATGGAGGCCGGCGTGCAGACGCCCGAGGAGACGCTCGGCCACGCGCAGGGATCCTGCCGCGATACGTCGTGGCTTTTGTGCGAGGCGCTGCGGCACCTCGGTTTCGCCGCGCGCTTCTGCTCGGGATATCTGATCCAGCTCAAGCCCGACCTCGTTGCGCTCGATGGTCCGGCGGGCACGGACCACGACTTCACGGACCTGCACGCCTGGTGCGAGGTCTATCTGCCCGGCGCAGGCTGGATCGGCCTCGACCCGACAAGCGGCCTGCTGACGGGCGAGAGCCATATTCCGCTGGCCGCGACACCGCATTACAGCAACGCGGCGCCGATCAGCGGCATGGCGAGCTTCGCCGAGATCGACTTCGCCTTCGACATGAGCATCGACCGGGTGGCGGAGCACCCCCGCATCTCCAAGCCGTTCGACGAGGATGCGTGGCGGGCGCTCGATGCGCTGGGAGAGAAGGTTGACGAGGCGCTGAGCGATGGTGACGTGCGGCTGACGATGGGCGGCGAGCCGACATTCGTCTCGATCGACGACTTCGAGAGCGAGGAGTGGAATGCGGCAGCCGTGGGTCCGCAAAAGCGCGAGATCGCCGACAGATTGATCCGCCGCCTTCGAGACCGTTTCGCACCCGGCGGGTTCCTGCACTTCGGCCAGGGAAAATGGTACCCGGGCGAGACGCTGCCGCGCTGGACCTTCAGCCTCTACTGGCGGCGTGACGGTGTGCCGATCTGGCAGGACGAGAGCCTGATTGCTTCGGAGGCGGCCAAGGGCAAGCCTACGCCGGCGGAGGCGGAGAAGCTTATGCTCGGGATCGCGGACGAGCTCGGCCTCGACAGCGAATATGTCGTGCCTGCCTATGAGGATCCCGGCGAGTGGCTGCTGAAGGAGGCGCAGCTGCCCGAGAACGTCACGCCAGAGAACAGCGAACTGGACGATCCGGAGGCGCGGCACCGCATCGCCGCGGTCTTCGATCGGGGCCTGACGACACCGACGGGCTACGTCCTGCCGGTGCAGCGCTGGCAGGCCAAGGACCAGACCGGCCGGCGCTGGCGGAGCGAGAAATGGGGTCTGCGGCGCAAGCACGTCTTTCTGGTGCCCGGCGACAGCCCCGTGGGCTATCGTCTTCCCCTCGGCGCTCTGCCTTACGTCCCGCCATCGCAGTATCCCTACATCAACAATCCCGATCCGACCGAACCGCTGGGCGCACTTCCCGAGACCCCGGGGCAGGAGGGGCGGGCGCAGATGATGGCCCACTTCACCGAGGCGGGAGCGTCGCAGGAGCGGGTGGAGCAGCACCTTGGCGACATCGGCGGTGCCGTTCGCACGGCGATGTCGGTCGAGCCGAAGGACGGACGCCTCACGGTCTTCATGCCTCCGGTGGAGAAGATCGACGACTATCTCGACCTTGTCGCCGCGGCGGAGGCGGCGGCCAGGGCGCAGGGCGTTCAGGTGCACATCGAGGGCTACGCGCCGCCGCCCGATCCGCGCCTCAGCGTGATCCGCGTGGCTCCCGACCCCGGCGTCATCGAGGTGAACGTGCATCCCGCCGCCTCGTGGAAGGAGCTGAAGGAGATCACCGAGGGCGTCTACGAGGAGGCGCGGCAGTCACGCCTCGGTGCCGACAAGTTCATGATCGACGGCAAGCACACCGGCACCGGCGGCGGCAACCATGTCGTCGTCGGCGGCCGGACGACGCTCGAACTCGCCGTTCCTGCGGCGGCCGGACTTGCTGAAGTCGCTGATCCTCTACTGGCAGCGCCATCCGTCGCTCAGCTACCTCTTCTCCGGCCTCTTCATCGGACCGACAAGCCAGGCCCCCCGGATCGACGAGGCCCGCCACGACGGGCTCTACGAGATGGAGATTGCGCTCAGCCAGATCCCGGCGCCGGGCGAGGGGGAGCAGCCGTTCCCGTGGCTCGTCGACCGCCTGCTGCGCAACCTGCTGGTCGACGTCACCGGCAACACCCACCGTGCCGAGATCTGCATCGACAAGCTCTATTCTCCCGACGGACCGACCGGGCGCCTTGGCTTGATCGAGTTTCGCGGCTTCGAGATGCCGCCCGACCCGCGCATGAGTTCTTGCGCAACAGCTGCTGATCCGGGCGATCATCGCGCGCCTCTGGGCCGAGCCGCTGCGCGGGCCGCTGACGCGGTGGGGCACGGCGCTGCACGACCGTTTCATGCTGCCGCACTTCGTCTGGGAGGACTTCATGGAGGTCCTGCGCGACCTCACCGACCACGGATTTGCGATGCGTCCCGACTGGTTCGAGGCACAGGCCGAGTTCCGCTTCCCGTTCTGTGGCGAGACCGAGGCCGAGGGCGTGACGCTGGAGATCCGGCAGGCGCTGGAACCTTGGCACGTCCTGGGCGAAACCGGCGCGATCGGCGGCACGGTGCGCTACACCGACAGCTCGACGGAGCGTCTGCAGGCAAAGCTCACCACCGCGGATCCGGCGCGCTACGCCGTCACCTGCAACCGCCGCCGCGTCCCGCTGCAGCCGACGGGCACGAACGGCGTGCAGGTGGGGGGCGTCCGGTACAAGGCGTGGCAGCCGGCGAGCGCGCTGCACCCCGTGCTGCCGCCAGACGCGCCGCTGACCTTCGACATCTTCGACACCTGGACGGGGCGCGCCCTTGGCGGCTGCGTCTACCACGTCACGCATCCGGGCGGGCGCAACTACGAGACCCTGCCGGTGAACTCCAACGAGGCCGAAGCGCGACGCCTCGCCCGGTTCGAGCCGCATGGGCATACGCCAGGCAGCTTCGTCAGCGTTCCGGAGCGGCCTCATCCGGAATTCCCCATGACCCTCGATCTGCGCCGGGCCTCGGGTGTCTGACGCCCGATGAGCCGCGCCGCGAAGACGCCGTCGCGCCTCGACTCGCTTCTCTCGGCCTATCGCCCGCCCGGCAGCATGCCGGACGAACTCCTCGAGGCCGGCGGCACGGTGCGCCCGGTCTGGTCGGAACTGCTGGCCGCCATCGCGGCATCGCATCCCGAGGACCTCGCGCGCCGCAAGGCGCGGGGCGAGCAGTACCTTCGTGACGCGGGGATCTTTCATCGCACCTATGGTGCCGACGACACCTCGGAACGCGACTGGCCGCTGTCGCACCTCCCCGTCCTCATCGGCGACGGCGAGTGGCGAAAGATCGAGGCCGGTCTCACCCAGCGTGCCGAGATCCTCGAGGCGGTCTGCGCGGATCTCTACGGGGAAAACCGACTCGTCGCAGAGGGGCACCTCCCGCCCGCCCTCATCGGAGACAATCGGGAGTGGTTGAGGCCGCTTGTCGGAGCGCAGCCGAGGGGCGGGCACTTCCTCCACTTCATCGCTTTCGAGATCGGGCGTGGGCCCAGGGGCGGCTGGTGGGTTCTCGGCGACCGGACGCAGACGCCGTCAGGAGCGGGCTTCGCTCTGGAGAACCGGATCGCCACCACGCGGGTCTTCCCCGACGTCTTCGGCGGCCTCTACGTCCACCGGCTTGCGCCGTTCTTTCGAGAGTTCCGCGATGCGCTGCACGACCTCAACGACCCCGGCAGCCGCGTCGCGATACTGACCCCGGGCCTCGCCGCCGACACCTATCTCGAACACGCCTACATCGCCCGGTACCTCGGCCTGATGCTGCTGGAAGGCGAGGACCTCGCCGTGCGCAACGGACGCATCATGGTGCGCACCGTGGCGGGGTTGAAGCCCGTCAGCACGCTCTGGCGCCGTCTCGACGCCAATTGGGCCGATCCGCTGGAGCTTGAGGAGACCTCGGCCATCGGCACCGCGGGCCTGGTGAGCGCGGTGCGGGAGGGTGGCGTAACGGTGGTGAATGCGCTGGGCGCGGGCGTGCTGGAGACACGCGCGCTGCTGGCCTTCATGCCGCGGATCTCGAAGATCCTGACGGGCGCACCGCTCGCCATGCCCAACATCGCGACGTGGTGGTGTGGCACTTCTGTCGAACGCGAGTACGTGAAGGCCAATGCGAGGTCGATGACGATCAGCGCGTCGCGATCGACCCGCCTGCCGTTCGAGCGCGACGCGCCGTTCGACACCGGCGGGCACGAGGGCGCCGCGTTTTCCGCGTGGATCGACGAACAGGGCGGCCGACTGGTCGGACAGGAAGCTGTGCGGCTCTCCACGACGCCGGTGCTGACCTCCGACGGTCGCATCGAGCCCCGGCCGATGAGCTTGCGGGTATTTCTCGCCCGCACGGCTCAGGGCTGGCGCGTGATGCCGGGTGGCTTCGCGCGGATCGGCACCGCCACCGACCCGCACGTCGTCGCGATGGCCAAGGGCGGTCGGGTCGCGGACGTGTGGGTCGTCGCCGACAAGCCGGTGTCGGAAGACACCATGCTGCCCCGCGCGGCGGAGCCGTTCGCGCGGGCGCAGCCCGGCCTGCTGCCCAGCCGGGCCGCCGACAACCTGACCTGGATGGGACGCTACGTGGAGCGAGCGGAGTCGATGCTGCGCCTGCTCCGCGCTTATCACGCCCGCCGCGACGAGATCGGCGTTCGGCAGGCGCCACTCCTCGAGCTGCTGGCGAGACACCTGTCGACCTTGGGAGCGGACCCCGAGGAGACCGTGCCGGAGGCCCTCCATTCGACGCTTGCCGCAGCCACGGGCAGCGCACAGCGGATCCGTGACCGCTTCTCGCCCGACGGCTGGACGGCGCTCAACGATCTCGTCGCGGCCGCAGCCGATGCCGGAGCGATGGCTCGGCCCGGGGACGACGCCGTCCGCGCGTACAGCGACCTGCTGCGACGTCTCTCGGGCTTCTATGGCCTGGTACAGGACAACATGTACCGCTTCATCGGCTGGCGGTTCCTTGGCATCGGTCGCGCGCTGGAGAGGGGATGGCAGATGGCGGGCATCCTTGCAGTCTTCGCCGATGAAGCGGCACCCTCCGGCGGCCTCGACCTGGCGGTCGAGCTGGGTGACAGCGTCATCTCGCACAGACGCCGATATGCGGTCGCGACCAACCGGGACACGGTAATGGACCTGCTGGCGCTCGACCCGCTGAACCCACGCTCGGTCCTGCACCAGCTCGACCGGATCGAGGAGCATATCGGCTGGCTGCCGGGAGCCGGGCCACACCGCCAGCTGACGGAGCTGCAGCGGGCAGCGCGTGCCACGCATACCGCGCTGGTGGTCGAGACGCCGCAGACCTTGACGACCGACAAGCTTCACGCGGCGCAGGCCTCGATCGCCGGCATCGCGGAGATCCTTGACGCGACATACCTGTCATGACGGAGTTCCGGTGCTCTACGATCTGGGCCTGACCATCACCTACGCCTACGACAGCCCTGCGGCGTCAGGACGTCACATCCTGCGGCTCAGCCCGCTGGACCTCGGCCCCGAGCAGCGGGTCATCGCCAGCGAGGTGAGTGTCGAACCGGCGCCGACGGAGTGGGTGCCGGGTGTCGATTTCTTCGGCACTCGCAACGTCTCGATCTTCCTCGATGCGCCGCACGAGGAGATCGCCGTCCGGCTCCAGGCACGGATCCGGCGCGACGCGCGGGCTGCCGTGCTCGATATGTCGCCCCCGGTGAGGTCTCTCGGACGGGAAGTCGACGGCTGGCTGGGGCTCGAAGCCTCGGCGCCACATCATTTCCTCGGGGCATCGCCTCGCGTTCCAACGGATGCCGTGATGGCGGAATGGGCGGCGCGGGCATCGGCCGGGGCGGAAACGGCCTATGAGGCGGTGGTCGCGGTCGGTCTCGCGCTCAACGCGGAGATGCGCTTCGACGCCGATGCGACGGACGTCGATACGACCCCGCGCGAGGCGTTCGACGCGCGCCACGGCGTCTGTCAGGACTTTACGCACGTGATGATCGCCTGCCTCCGCGGCATCGGAATACCGGCGAGCTACGTCAGCGGCTTTCTCAGGACGATGCCGCCACCGGGCCGGCCCCGGCTGGAGGGTGCTGATGCGATGCACGCTTGGGTCCGCGCCTGGTGCGGGCGCGAGATGGGCTGGGTCGCCTACGACCCCACCAACGCAGTGGGCGAAGGCGAGGATCACATCATCGTCGGCTACGGACGGGATTATTCCGACGTCGCGCCGATCCGCGGGGTCAGCCGATCCGCAGGTGGCCACCGCACGACGCAAGCCGTCGACGTCATTCCGCTGGACTGAACTCGGCAATCAGCCGTCGCGCCTCGGCAGCGGGCGCTGCCAGGTTGCTGCGGTCTTCGCCAGGAAAGAAACGCGCGCGGGTTGCGGTCGGCATCGGTTCAGGCCGCAGGATGCCGACCGTCGGACCAGTGCGACGACTCTCCGCTGCCCAGGATCTGGCCAGTGCGATCTGCGCGGCCTTGGTGGCTCCGTAGCCTCCGAAGAACTTCTCGCCCGCCCGCGGGTCGTCGAAGAACACCGCCCGTCCGGCAGCGCCGAGCAGCGGCGCGACCATTCCTATGAGGATCCGCGTGGCCGTGACGTTCGTTGCCACGCTACGCTCCCAGTCCTTGTCGTCGATATGATCCGCCGGCGAGAGAGGCGGAGCGTGGATAGCGGTATGGCACCACAGGTCCAGACGACCCCATCGATCGTAAAGACCGCGGCAGAGATGCGCCATCGCTCCGGCGTCGGTCACGTCCATGGGCGCGAGGGTCGCGCTGCCGCCCGCGGCCTTGATCCGATCGTCAAGCTCTTCCAGCGCACCTGTCGTCCGTGCGACGGCGACGACATGGTGCGTTCCCGAAAGTGCCTCGGCGAGCGCGGCGCCGAGACCGCGAGAGGCGCCGGTGACGAGGGCGAGGGCTTGGGTCATGGCGCTCGGGCATATCGCCGCGTCAGCCGCTTGGAAACCCTCCAGGCCGGGAATTTCGGCCTTCGCAGACGGATCGCAGGAGAGGCCATTTCCTCGGGAGAACCGAGCAGGAAGGTACCAGGATCGCCGACGCCCGAGACAGGCGAGAGCGATCGTGCCGAAGCCCAGAAGCGTAAGGCTTGCCGGTAACGGTATCGGGTTGAGCCCACCGCCCGCTTCGTCGGACGCGGTGATCCGGAAATTGTCGAAGACCGCGTAACCGCCGCACAGCAGATCGAGCTTGACGTTGCCGTTCGTAGAGCCGCTGCTGTCGAGGGCGAAGGTGCCGGAGGTCCAGTCCTGCGTCGATGACAGCATGCCGAGGGCGTAGTCTCCGCCCGTGCCTGAGGGATCGTTGCGCCCGGTTCCGAAGGCTTCGCTTCCTGTCAGCAGCACCGTCCCGACGGTGAACGACTGAACGAACGAGAAGCCTGAGGGCGGGTCGACGTAGAGATCGTTGACCTGCCAGGCAAGCTGGACTGCGGGTACCGCGGCTGGCCTATTCAGCCGCCTTGAGCCTGAACCCGCGTTCGATCATATCGGAAGGGGCGACAGGGTAGTCACCTGAAAAACAGGCGTCGCAGTAGGCCGGCTTTTCAGGGTCGCGCGTGCCGGCTCCGACAGCCCGGTAGAGACCGTCGAGGGAGATGAACTTGAGCGAGTCCACCCCCAGATGATCTCGCATCTCGTCTTCTGACATCGTCGCGGCAAGAAGCTTCTCGCGCTCCGGCGTGTCGACCCCGTAGAAGCAGGGCCAGGCCGTCGGCGGCGAGGCGATGCGGAAGTGTACCTCGGCAGCGCCGGCGTCGAGAACCATCTCCTTGATCTTGCGGCTCGTCGTGCCGCGCACAACGCTGTCGTCGACAAGCACGACGCGCTTTCCCTCGATCAGGGCGCGGTTGACGTTCAGCTTCAGCCTCACGCCCAGCGACCGGATTTGCTCGGTCGGTTCGATGAAGGTGCGGCCCATGTACTGATTGCGGATGATCCCCATCGCATAGGGGATGCCCGATTGGCGGCTGAACCCGATCGCCGCGGGCGTGCCGGAGTCGGGAACCGGGCTCACGAGGTCGGCCTCGACCGGCGCCTCGCGTGCCAGTTCCTCGCCGATGGCACTGCGCGTCTCGTAGACCGACCGGCCGCCGAGGATCGAATCGGGGCGCGAGAAGTACACATGCTCGAAAATGCAGAAGCGCGAGCGCTGTTGGCCGAATGGCCGATGGCTCTCGACCCCGGCCTCCGGTGTGATGACCACCATCTCGCCCGGCTCGATTTCGCGCACGAATTCGGCGCCGATGATGTCGAGCGCGCACGTCTCGGAGCTGAGCACCCAACCATCGCCGATCCGGCCGAGGACCAGGGGGCGAACGCCCAGCGGATCGCGGACGCCGATCAGCTTGGTGCGCGTCATCGCGACGATCGAGAAGGCGCCCTCGACGCGGCGCAGAGCGTCCTTCATCCGTTCAGGGATCGACTTTTGCAGCGAGCGCGCCATCAGGTGGATGATGCACTCCGTGTCGGACGACGACTGGAAGATCGAGCCACGATCGATCATCTCGCGCCGCAGCTCGACCGCATTCGTTATGTTGCCGTTGTGCGCGATCGCCGCGCCGCCCATCGAGAACTCGCCGAAGAACGGCTGCACGTCGCGGATTGCCGTATGGCCCTTGGAGCCGGTGGTGGAGTAGCGGACGTGGCCGATGGCAAGCGGCCCGGGCAGGGTGTCCATCAGCTGCGGATCGGTGAAGTTGTCGCGGACGTAGCCGAAACGCCGGACGGAGTTGAAGCCGTGCGACGGATCGTGCGTGACGATTCCCGCTGCCTCCTGCCCGCGATGCTGCAGCGCGTGCAGACCGAGGGCGACGAACGTCGCCGCATCGACGACACCGGTGACGCCGAACACGCCGCACTCCTCTCGTGGCCTGTCATCGTGCCAGGCAGAGTTGAAGGGATGTGGGAGCATGAGCGAATCCCGGAGGAGGCAGCGTTCCGCTACTTAATCGCCCATGTGGCCGATGTCACCAAACGTTCAACGCCGGGGTGGCTCAGTCTGCATCACGAGGCGGTGCAGTTGCTCACCAGTTCCTCGTAGCGACTGACGATCCAGCCGGGCGCATCCTCTGGCATCTGACGATCGATGTCGTCCTGAGCGCGGGCAAAGATCGCGGCGGTGCGGCTCTGGTCGACGGCAGCGATAGCCTCACCGACCACCACACGATCATAGACGATGAAGGCGACGGCGACGAGCAGGACCCCGCGCGCCACGCCGAACAGGAACCCGAGGATCTGATCGACACCTCCGATCGCCGAATTCTGGATCGCCGACGAGAAGAGCGGTGTGAAAATCGACGCGACGACGAGGGCGACGGCGAACACCGCCGCGAAGGCGGCGATGGTCGACAACTCGCACGATCCTTGGAGAAATTCTCCGACGTAGGGGAGTTCGAGGACGAGTGGCTGCACCGCCTCCGCGAAGAGGAATGCCAGGATCGCCGCGGCCACCCATCCCGCGATTGCCATCAATTCACGCACGAAGCCGCGAGAGTACGCGAGAATCGCCGAGAGGACGATGATGATCGCGACGACCCCGTCGACGATGGTGAAACCTTCCATGCCCCGCTCCGGTAGCCCTCGCGCCTCAGCCAGCGCCGAAAACCTGCCCCACGAAGCCGGCGATGTCCGGAAAGGTGCTGGTCTGCAACCCCTCTCCGGCCCCCTCGCGGCCACGCTCGGGCAGGATGGCGTGGGTGAAACCAAGTTTCCGCGCCTCTTTCAACCGCGTTTCGGTCTGGGTGGCGGGTCGCAGCGCACCCGAGAGACCGATTTCGCCAAAGACGACGGCGCCTTCGGGCAGCGCGGCATCCTCTCGCGCAGAGAGAAGCGCCGCGGCGACGGCGAGGTCGGCTGCCGGCTCGGATACGCGCAAGCCGCCGGCGACGTTGAGATAGACGTCGAGGCCGGCGAACGGGATGCCGCAGCGCGCCTCGAGCACGGCGAGGATCATCGCGAGGCGTCCACCGTCCCACCCCACGACGCTGCGGCGCGCCTGGCCCGCGGGTGCCGGCGCGACCAGCGCCTGGATCTCGCAGAGGATCGGGCGCGTCCCCTCGATGCCCGCAAAAATCGCCGAGCCAGGCGCCGGTTGGTCGCGCTCGCTCAAGAACAGCTCGGACGGATTCGCGACGCCGGCGAGGCCGGTGCCGGTCATCTCCCAGACGCCGATCTCGTCGGCGGGACCGTAGCGGTTCTTGACCGCGCGCAGTATTCGGAAGGCATGGCCCCGCTCGCCCTCGAAGTAGAGAACGGTGTCGACCATGTGCTCCACCACGCGCGGGCCGGCGATCTGCCCGTCCTTCGTGACATGGCCCACCATAATGACGGTCGTGCCGCGCCGCTTTGCCAACGCGGTCAATTCGTGCGCCACGCCGCGGACCTGAGCGACTGAGCCCGGGGCGCTGCCGATCGCATCCGACCAAAGGGTCTGGATCGAGTCGACGATCGCCAGCGCCGGTCGCTCGCTCTCGAGCGTCGCCAGGATGTCGCTGAGGGACGTCGCTGCGGCCAACTCGACTGGGGACTCAGCGAGTCCAAGGCGATGCGCCCGCAGCCGAACTTGCGCGGCTGCCTCCTCGCCGGAGATGTAGATGCATCTCGAGCCTGCCCGGGCGACCGCGGCGGCCACCTGCAGCAGCAGGGTCGATTTCCCGATCCCGGGATCTCCCCCGACCAGCACCGCCGCCCCCGGAACCAGACCACCTCCGAGCACCCGGTCGAACTCGTCGAAGCCGGTACCGGCTCGGACCAGCGGCGGCTCGTCAAGCGAGAGTTCCGTCAGCGGCAGCGCCTGCCCGAACGACTGTCTTGGCGACACTGCGGCGGCTGGCGCGTCCTCGACGATCGTGTTCCAGCTGCCGCACTCATCGCAGCGGCCCGACCATTTGCCGTGAACGGTACCGCATGAGGTGCAGATGAAGCGCGCCTTGGCCATCCGACGCGTCTAGTCGCCGGAGATCGACAGGGTCAAATGGTTGCGTCGCTCTCTTCGGACTCGTCCGGAGGCTCGTAGCCGAGTTTGCTCAGAGCGCGCGCGGCCGGCAGGATGATGGCCGTGGCAAAGCCGATGTAGGCCAGCGTCGCCGTCCGGACGAAGGAGTCGCCGGTTGCCACCAGTGCGGAGACATTAAGCAGAATCACGAACGCGGCGAAAATGCTGAACGCGAGATAGACACCGGCCTTGAACCCGCTCGCGCGTCGCCAACGAATCAGGCACATCGTCGCGACGCTGGCGGCGCACACGATCGCAAGAAGCGTTATTGTCGTCTCAAGCATAGTCTTCCTTGGCCGAAACCTCTGTACCAGTCTAGATTTCGGAGCATCCGCTCCATCATGGGGTGTCTTCGCCGGACATTGGCCGGTGCACCAAGCTTAATTATTAAGATAATCGGCGTGAAGACAAGGACAACTAGCGCGTCTCGATTTCGGCGGAACTGCTCGGCACCTCGGCGCGGCCTTCCACGAACTGCCTGAGAACGGAGTCCTGCGCCGTTTCAACCTGATCGACCGGCCCGGTCCAGCCTAGCTGGCCGCCGTGGAGCATGCCGACCCGGTCCGCCACCCGTGAGACCGTCGTCATGTCGTGTGTGATCGTCATGGTCGTCGCACCCATCTCGACGACGACCTCGCGGATCAGGTTGTTGATGATACCCGCCATGATCGGGTCCAACCCCGCGGTCGGCTCGTCGAAGAAGATGACCTTTGGATCGGCGGCGATCGCCCTCGCAAGGCCCACCCGTTTCTGCATCCCGCCCGAGAGCTCGGCGGGATAGAGATCCGCGACGCTGGGGGCGAGCCCGACGCGGCCAAGCTTCTCGATCGCAACCTCCCGGGCGCGTGTGCGGGGCAGGCGTCCGCGACCGCGCAAGAGGCGAAACGCGACGTTCTGCCAGACGGTCATCGAGTCGAAGAGGGCGGCGCCCTGGAAGAGCACGCCGATCCCGGCGAGAAATGCCGCGCGTTCGCGTCCAAGCGGGTCGCGACCGCCCACGCGCACGGTCCCGGCGTCAGGGCGAACGAGCCCCATGATCGAGCGGAGCAGCACCGACTTGCCGGCGCCGGACCCGCCGATCACGACGAAACTCTCGCCTTCGGCGACGTCGAGGTCGATGCCCCTCAGGACGAGGTTGCCCTCGAACGACTTGGTCAGGCCGCGTACCTCGATCATGCCGAGAAGAAGAGCTCGGTCAGGACGTAGTTCGACGCGAGAATCAGGACCGAGGACGAGACGACGGCCCGCGTCGTCGCCCTGCCGACCCCCCTTGCACCGCGGTCCGAGTTCATGCCGTGATAGCACCCCATCAGCGCCACGATGAAGCCGAACACCGCCGCCTTGACCAGACCGGAGACCACGTCCGCAGTCTCCAGAAAATCCAGTGTGTTTCGCATGTAGGCCGCGGCATTGAAGTCGAGGCGAGAGGTTCCGACCAGCCAGCCGCCCATGATGCCGATGACGTCGCCGACTCCAGCGAGCACCGGCAGCGTCAGCGTCGCGGCAAGAACCCGCGGAACGGTGAGGTACTTCATCGGATTGGTCGACAGGGTGACGAGCGCATCGATCTGCTCGGTCACCCGCATCGTACCGATCTCCGCGGCGATGGCGGCCGCGACGCGACCTGCGACCATCAGCCCGGTCAGGACCGGACCAAGCTCGCGCACCATGCCGATCGCGACGATGGACGGCACCACCGATTCTGCGTTGAAGCGCGCGCCACCGGCATAGATCTGCAGCGCCAGCGCACCGCCGGTGAAGAGCGTGGTCAGTGCGACGACCGGCAGGCTGAACCATCCGATGGCCAGCACCTGCTGTCCGAACTCGCGCAGGTAGAACGGCGGCCGGACGAGGTGCGACAGCGTGGAGGCGGCAAAGAGCGCGATCTCGCCGAGGCCGGCGAGCAGGCGCAGCGTGGCTGCGCCGAGCGCGATGAGCGACGTCATCCGCTGACGTAGCGGCGGCCGTACCGGCGCCCGAGCGACGTCAGGATCTCGTAGCCAATAGTGCCCGCCGCGTCGGCGACCTCGTCGACGGTCTGCTTGGGTCCAAGGATGTCGAGCGTCCCCGGCACCGTGTCGAGATGCGTGACGTCGACCGTGAGCAGGTCCATCGAGACCCGGCCGACGAGCGGGCAGGGGACGTCGCCGGCCCAGACTTGGGCGCGATTGCCCATGGCGCGGATCAGGCCGTCGGCGTAGCCGCCCTGCAGCGTCGCCGTTCGTGTCGGCCCCGGAGCGGTCCAAGCGGCGCCGTAGCCGACGATCTCCCCCGCGGCGACGTCGCGCACTTGGATCACCGGCAGCGACAGCCGGACCACGGGCCGCGCCTCGGCGAACGGCAGGCCGCCATAGAGGCCAATGCCCGGTCGCGTCACCTCGAAATGCCAGTCGGGCCCGAGAAGAATGCCCCCCGTCGCCGCGAGCGAGCGCGGCGCGGCCAGGCCTTCGGTCATCTCGCGGAAGGCTTCGAGCTGCCGCGCGTTCAACGGGTGGTCGAGCTCGTCGGCGCAGGCGAGGTGGCTCATCACCAGCCGCGCGTCCGCCAGCTCGTCCCTCAGCGATGCCCACTCCGACGGCTCCATCCCGAGCCGGTTCATCCCGCTGTCGAGCTGGACGCCGAACGGGTGACCGGCGAGGTGGGTCCGGTGCCGCCGCACCTGCTCGCCCGAGTTGAGCATCGGCACCAGCGCGCTCTCGGCGATGGTCTGCGCGTCGCCTGCCATGTGGCCGCCGAAGACGTTGATCGCCGGGCCCGCGCCGAGGGCCGATCGCACCGCGGCACCTTCCTCGGCGGTGGCGACGAAGAACGAGCGGGCGCCCGCCTTGGCGAGCGTCCGCGCCACCTGCGCGACGCCGAGGCCGTAGCCGTCGGCCTTCACGACGGCGCCCGCCTCGGCGCCCGCGGAAGCTGCGGCGAGCGCGCGCCAGTTGGCGGCGAGTGCGTCGAGGTCGATGGTCAGCGTTCCGTTGGCCATGCGGCGCTTTTCCGCGCCGCGCCGGCCCGGGTCAAGGCCGCCTGGCGATCAGCGCTGCCATCGGGCCCGGAATCCCAGCGCCAGAAGCGCGATCGCACCGCCCGCCGCCAGCACGCTGACGAGCGGCAGCGCCAGCCCGTTCGCCGCCACGATGCCCAGCAGCGCCCATGCGACGGCCACCGCGTATGCGGGCTCGGGGCGCAACCCCAGGATCGCCGCCGCCAGCGCCAGCGTCCACGCCAGCGTCGCTGCCGCCGCGGTCACCGGCCCGGCCAGACCGTAGCCGGCGAGCAGCAGGCCCGTCGACACGCCCGTCGCCGCGGTCAACCAGCCGGCGAAGAGGCCGATCGGGCGCCGCGGCCCACCAGCGGTCCGCCACCGGCGCACGGACGAAAGACAGGACCGCCGCCGCCAGCATGATGGCAAGCAGCGCGGTCGCCGCGATCGGGCTTCGCAGCGCGACGGGCAGCCAGGCAGCGCCGACGCCGAGCGCGACGATCATTGGCAGGCGCGTCCGGTCCCAGTCGGGCTCCGCGTCGCGCCTCAGCAGGCCAAAGCCCGCATGCGCGAGCAGCCAGAGGTAGATCACCCCCCAGATCGAGAACGCCCAGCCGGCCGGCTGCACCGGCGGATCATCCTGCGGTACCGGAAAGTCCGTGGGATCGAATCCTCCGAAGCCTCCGGTCGCGAGCGGCGAGGCGGCGAAGGCGATCGCCGCCGCCATGACCACCACCGCGCGTCCGCGGGCGCCATCGACGCGTCATTCGAGCACCCCGTCCGCGGTGATCCGCGTCTTGCCGCCCAGGAACGGGTGCAGCGCCTGCGGCAACGAGACCGACCCGTCCTCGCGCTGGCCGTTCTCCAGCACCGCGATCAGCGTCCGGCCGACGGCGAGGCCGGACCCGTTCAGGGTGTGGACGAACTCCGGCCGCCCGCCGCCCGCCGGGCGGAAGCGCGCGTTCATGCGCCGCGCCTGCCAGTCGCCGCAATAGCTGACCGAGCTTATCTCGCGGTACCTGTCCTGCCCCGGCAGCCAGACCTCGATGTCGTGGGTGATCCTCGCGCCGTCGCCCATGTCTCCGGTGCAGAGGATCACCGTACGATACGAAAGTCCCAGCCGGTCAAGGATGCCCTCGGCGCACCTGGTCATCCGCTCGTGCTCCTCCAGCCCCGCTCCGGGGTGGACGACCGAGACCATCTCGACCTTCTCGAACTGATGCTGGCGAAGCATCCCGGCGGTGTCCTTGCCGGCGCTGCCCGCCTCGGAGCGGAAGCACTGGGTGTGGGCGCAGTAGCGGCGGGGCAGGTAGCTCTCGTCGATGACATGGCCGGCGGCGATGTTGGTCAGCGTCACCTCGGCGGTCGGCACCAGCCACATCCCCTCGCGGGTCTGGTAGCTGTCCTCGCCGAACTTCGGCAACTGGCCGGTGCCGACCATCGCCTCGTCGCGCACGAGCACAGGCGTCCAAGCCTCCGTCAGGCCGTTCTCGGTCGTATGGACCTCCAGCATGAACTGCGCGAGCGCCCGCTGCAGCCGCGCGATCGCGCCCGAGAGCAGCACGAAGCGGCTGCCGGACAGCTTGGCTGCGGTCTCGAAGTCCATCCCGGCCTGCGCCGCAGCGAGCTCGTAGTGCTCCTTCGGAGGAAAGCCGAACTGCGGCGGGTCGCCGACCCGGCGGATTTCGACGTTGTCGTCTTCATCCGCCCCGTCTGGAACCTGCTCAAGCGGCAAGTTCGGCAGCCGGAGCATCTCCTCGCGCAACTTCACGTCGGCGTTGCGCGCGGTTTCCTCCAGCGCCGCGATCTGGTCCTTCTTCTCGGCGACCAGCGCCCGGAGCCGCTGAAACTCCGCCTCGTCGCCACGGCCCTTGGCGGCGCCGACCTCCTTCGAGGCCGCGTTCCGCTCTGCCAAGGCTGTCTCCACCGCGGTCACGGCTGCCCGCCGCTCGGCATCGATCGACAGCAGACGCTCGGCCGTCCCGGAATAGGAGGCGTCGCGCCGGGCAAGAGCTGCATCGAAGGCTGCCGGATCGTCGCGGATGGCGCGGATGTCGTGCATGTCGGACCCTCCAGAGGGGATTTCGGCCCCAGATGCCGAAAGTTCGCGCCCTTTTGAAGGGCAAAGCGTCAGGGCACCTTCCGGCCCGCCATCTCGAACAGCACGTCCGGTACGCGCACGGCGAAGCTGCGAAAGCCACCGTCGCCCCTGTTGCGCGCAACCGCGACGGCGACGACCTCCCATCCGTTCTCTTTGCGGCGCAATACCGGGGCGCCGGAGTTGCCGCCCTCGACGCCGCAGGTCATCCCCAGGACATTCTCGTCCAGACCGATGGCGATGCAGGGCCCCGCACGTGCCAGCGCCCCGCTGCGTCGATTGCTGTAGGCGAGGATCTCCACGTCGTCGGCGAACGTCGGCATCTCGGCGAGAGCCAGAGGCTCGATCATGTCGGCCGGTATCGGCGCATCGAGCTCGACGAGCGCCACGTCGGTGTCCAGGTGCTGCAACCCGGAGCGCCCCCTGACGTACTCCGGGTGGATGTGAAGCGCGCGCCCGGTGCGGTGAGCCGCGTAGTCGCCGAGATACCAGCCTGCGACGAAGTGAACCTGCTCGGGGTCGTCCGGGCGCAGCGCTCGTGTGGGGACGCAATGCGCCGCGGTCAGCACGAGGTCGGCTGCGATGAGCGTACCCGTGCAGGTGCCGCGAGTATTGAAGCCGCCGACATTGACGCGGCCGATCGCTAGCCATGCTGCATGCTCCTCCGCCGACAGCGGCGTCGAGTCCTGCGCCGCCCCACCGGTGGGGGCGAGGAGTGCGAGGGCAGCCGCCGCGATGCGTGTCGCCCTGTCCAGAAACCCCTCGGCCATGCAACTCCACCTCCCTTGCCTTCGACGCCCGACCTCATGACGCAAGGTCGCCCGCCTGTGAACCGGCGGCGGCGATGCTGGACAACGGAGGCGCCAGTCCATAGGTTCTGCGCCGCAATCCGTGGGGGCTCCAGCCCCGCCGACAACAGGGACTAGCCGATGTTCGTGACGCCAGCCTTCGCCCAGGGGGCCCCCGGGGCCGGAGGGGCCATTGCCTCCTTCGTCCCGCTGATCCTGATCTTCGCGATCATGTACTTCCTGCTGATCCGTCCGCAGCAAAAGCGGGTCAAGGATCACCAGAAGATGGTCGAGGCGCTGCGCCGGGGTGATCAGATCGTGACCCAGGGTGGCGTCATCGGCAAGGTCTCCAAGGTCAAGGAGGACGGCGAGCTCGAGGTCGAGATCGCCGAGGGCGTGCGCGTCCGCGTCGTCCGCTCGACCGTGGCGCAGGTGCTGAACAAGACCGAACCGGCCACCTAAGATGCTCGAGTTTCCCCTCTGGAAGCGGGTCGTCATCTGGGGACTCGTGGCCGTCGGGCTCATCACGGCGCTGCCGAACCTGTTCTACGGGCGGGTCGAGACGCACAACGACGCGGTCCAAGCGATCGAAGTGCAGGGCGCCACGCCGGAGCGGCTGGCCGAGGCATCGCACTGGCCCGACTGGATGCCGTCGGGACTCGTCAATCTCGGCCTCGACCTCCGCGGCGGAGCGCACCTTCTCGCCGAGGTCCAGGTCGAGGACGTCTACGCCGACCGGATCGACAATTACTGGCCCGAGGTGCGCGACGCGCTACGCGACGAGCGCGGCGCGGTCGGCACGATCCGCCGCCAGCCCTCGCCCCCGGACGAACTTCGCGTCCAGCTGAGCAATCCCGAGGGCATGTCCCGCGCGCTCGAAGTCGTGCGGGAACTCTCCCGTCCTATCGTGTCGATGACGGGCGTCGGCGGCAGCGACATCGAGGTGTCCGGCGACGGCGCCGATCTCGTCGTTGCGCTGTCCGAGGCCGAGCGGCAGGCTACCGACGACCGGACCGTCCGCCAGAGCCTCGAGATCATCCGCCGGCGCATCGACGAGGTCGGCACGCGGGAGCCGACGATCCAGCGTCAGGGCGCAGACCGCATCCTGATCCAGGTTCCGGGCGTCGGCTCCGCGGCGGAGCTGAAGGAACTGATCGGCACGACCGCGCGCCTCACGTTCAACCCTGTCATCTCGCGAACCTCCAACGCCGACGAGGATCCCGGGGGCCGCAACGTCGTGTATCCCTCGCTCAACGAGCCCGGCACGTACTACGTGCTCGAGCCATCGCCCGTCGTCACGGGCGAGGAGCTGGTGGATGCGCAGCCGTCGTTCGACCAGAACGGCCGGCCGGCGGTCAACTTCCGCTTCAATCCGTCCGGCGCCCGCAAGTTCGGCGACTACACCGCGGAGAACATCGGCTCGCCCTTCGCCATCGTCCTCGACGAGGAGGTGATCTCCGCGCCCGTCATCCAGAGCCATATCGCTGGCGGCTCCGGGATCATCACCGGCAACTTCACGGTCGAGGAATCGACCGACCTCGCCGTGCTCTTGCGCGCCGGCGCCCTGCCGGCCGAACTCGTCTTCCTGGAAGAGCGGACGATCGGGCCCGAGCTGGGGCAGGACAGCATCGAGGCGGGCCGGCTGGCCTGTCTCGTCGCCCTCGCGGCCCTGCTCGTGCTGATGGCCGCCTCCTACGGCCTCTTCGGAATGATCGCCAACGTTGCGCTCCTTCTGAACATCGCGCTGATCTTCGCCATCCTGTCGGCGATCGGGGCGACGCTGACGCTGCCCGGCATCGCGGGGATCGTGTTGACAATCGGCATGGCGGTCGACGCCAACGTGCTCGTGTTCGAGCGGATCCGGGAGGAGATGCGCACCGCGCGCGGTCCGGCCCGGGCGATCGAGCTCGGCTACCAGAAGGCGCTCTCGGCGATCCTCGACGCGAACGTCACGACCTTCCTGATCGCGATGATCCTGTTCTTCCTCGGCTCCGGCCCGGTGCGCGGCTTCGCCGTGACACTCGGCATCGGCATCATCACGTCGGTCTTCACCGCCATCTACGTCACGCGCGTCATCATCGTGATGTGGTTCGAGCGGCGCCGCCCCAAAACGATCGAGGTCTGATCGCCATGCGCCTCAAGCTCGTCCCCGAGAACACCAGCATCGACTTCTTCCGCTATGCCGGGCTCACCTTCGGCATTTCTGGCGTCGCGATGGCCCTGGCGCTGATCCTGTGGCTCGTCATGGGCCTCAATTTCGGCATCGACTTCCGCGGCGGCACCACGATCCGCACCGTCAGCGCCGAGGCGGTCGACGTGGGGACCTATCGCCAGGCGCTCCAGCCGCTCGAGCTCGGCGACGTCTCGATCACCGAGGTCTTCGACCCGACATTCGGCGCCGACGAACATGTCGCCATGATCCGCGTCCAGGCGCAGGAGGGGCAGGAGAGCGTCTCGGCCGAGACGGTGGAGGCCATCCGCACCGAGCTTGCGACCGTGGCGCCGGACATCGCGTTCCGTTCGGTCGAGTCGGTCGGACCGAAGGTGAGCGGCGAGCTCGTGCGCTCGGCGGTGATCGCGGTGATCACCTCCCTCGGTCTGATCATGATCTACATCTGGCTCCGGTTCGAGTGGCAGTTCGCGATCGGCGCGGTCGCCGCGCTGTTCCACGACGTGCTGCTGACGATCGGCGTCTTCGCGGCTCTGCAGATCCGGTTCGACCTCGCCACGATCGCCGCGCTGCTGACGATCATCGGCTACTCGATCAACGACACGGTCGTGATCTTCGACCGGGTGCGGGAGAACCTCCGAAAGTACAAGCAGCGACCCTTGCGCGATGTGATGAACCTCTCGGTCAACGAGACATTGTCGCGGACCGTGATGACCAGCGGCACGACGCTGGTGGCGCTCCTGGCGCTGCTGATCTTTGGCGGCGACGTCATTCGCGGCTTCGTCTTCGCCATCTTCTTCGGCGTCATCGTCGGCACGTACTCGTCGGTCTACGTGGCGAAGAACATCGTGCTGATGCTGGGGGTCAAGCGCGACTGGTCGAAGCCCGACAAGACCGAGGGCAACCAGTTCGCCAAGGTCGATGCCTGACTTGTCCGGCCGGCGCGACGGACCTAGATTCGCGCCATGCAACTGAACGAAGTCACCTATCCCGGCGGGCTTCCGATCGAGGGCTACGGCCCCGGCTTCTTTCGCGTCGCCGGCGCACCGCGGCCGGCGCCCATCGCGGTGATGCCATCGGGCCTCGTCGAATGGTCGGGCTACGACGACCCGGAGCCGCTGCTCGCCGGCGCCGATGACGTCGACATCCTCTTCGTCGGCACGGGACCGGAGATCGCGAACCCACCGTCGTCGTTCCGCACTGCTCTCGAAGAGGCGGGCATCGGCGTCGAGATCGCGGCCTCCCCGGCGGCGTGCCGCACCTACAACGTGCTGCTGGGCGAGGGGCGACGGGTCGGGATCGCGCTCCTCCCTGTCTGATCTGTGCTGGTCGCCGGGCCGCGGCACGGATAGTCCCCGACGCATGGACCTCGTCGTCGAAGACCTGACCTGCGCGCGCGGCGGCCTCCCGGTGATCGAGCGCGTTTCGTTCCGCGTGCCTGCCGGCAGTGCCCTCGTGCTGCGCGGGCCGAACGGATCCGGCAAGACGACCCTGCTGCGCACGCTCGCCGGGCTGCAGCCGCCGGTCGCCGGCTCCGTCTCTCCCGGTCCCGATGCATGTGCCTATGCGGCGCATGCCGATGCGGTGAAGGCGACGCTGACAGTGGCCGAGAACCTGCAGTTCTGGGCGGCGATACACGGTCGGACGAACGTGGCCGAGGCGCTCTCGTCGTTCGATCTGGAGCGTCTTGCCGATCTGCCGGCCCTGCACCTTTCGGCGGGGCAGCGCCGGCGTCTCGGACTTGCGCGGCTCGCAGTCGCCGGGCGGCCGGTCTGGGTCCTCGACGAGCCGACCGTCTCGCTCGACGCGGCCTCGGTCGACCGCTTCGTCCAGGTCGTTCGTGCGCATCTCCGCGACGGCGGAGCGGCCGTCGTCGCAACGCATGTCGATCTGGGTCTCGAGGCCGGCGCGCTCGACATCCGGCAGTTCGCGGCGCGCGCCCCGATCGACGACTTCGACGCGGCGTTCGCGTGAGGGCGGTGATCGCCCGGGACGTGCGCCTTGCCGTCCGCGCGGGCGGCGGGTTCGGCCTGGCCCTCGCGTTCTTCCTCATCGTCACGGTGCTGGTACCGCTCGGCGTCGGGCCGCGTGCCGACCTCCTGACGGCGATCGCGCCGGGTATCCTGTGGCTCGGTGCGCTGCTTGCGGTACTCCTGTCGCTCGATCGGGTGTTCGCGCTCGACCGAGAGGACGGTTCGCTCGACGCACTCGCGGTGTCGCCGCTGCCGCTGGAGGCGCTCGTCTTCGCGAAGTCGGTGGCGCACTGGCTCACGACCGGGCTGCCGCTGACGTTTGCGGCGCCGCTCTTCGCGCTGATGCTGGGGCTGCCCGCTGCGGGCCAGCCGTGGCTTCTGCTGACGCTGGGCCTCGGCACGCCGGCGCTGTCGATGATCGGTTCGTTCGGGGCGGCGCTCACGGTCGGCCTGAAGCGCGGCGGGCTGCTCCTGTCGCTGCTGGTGCTGCCGCTCTACGTGCCGACTCTGGTCTTCGGGGCCGAGGCGGTCCGCCGCGGCGGCGAGGGGCTGCCGGCCGCGACGCCGTCCCTGCTGCTGGCCGGGATCACGCTCGGGACGCTGGCGATCCTTCCGTTCGCCGGGGCGGCCGCGCTCCGCGTCAATCTGCGCTGACGCCGCTCGCGCCCATGTGGGTTGAGGGCGCCGGCGCGAGGCAATAAAGGCTGTGTCGATGTCGATCTGGTCCTTCGCCAATCCGGCCCGCTTCATGGCGTGGTCAGCCCGCGTGACGCCGGTCACCGGCGCGCTTGCGGCGGCGTGCCTTGTCGTGGGGCTGGTCTGGGGCTTCTTCTTCACGCCCGACGATTACCGGCAGGGTGCGACCGTCAAGATCATCTACCTCCACGTGCCGTCAGCGCTGATGGCGATCAACGCCTGGCTGATGATGCTCGTCGCGTCGCTGATCTGGCTGGTCCGACGGCACCATGTCAGCGCGCTCGCGGCGCGGGCGGCGGCGCCGGTGGGGATGACGATGACGCTGATCGCGCTCGTCACCGGGGCGGTCTGGGGCAGCCCGATGTGGGGCACCTGGTGGGCGTGGGATCCGCGCCTCACCTCGTTCCTCATCCTTTTCCTGTTCTACCTGGGCTACGTCGCGCTGTGGGAGGCGGTGGAGGATCCGGATACCGCCGCGGACCTGACCTCGGTCCTCTGCCTCGTCGGCTCGGTCTTCGCGATCCTGTCGCGCTACGCCGTCCTGTTCTGGAACCAGGGGTTGCACCAGGGCGCTTCGCTGTCGCTCGACGCCGAGGAGAACGTGGCCGACGTCTTCTACTTTCCGCTGCTGGTTTGCATCGCCGGGTTCGTCCTTCTGTTCGTGGCGCTGGTCCTGCTGAGAACCCGCACGGAGGTTCGGGCCCGGCGCCTTCACGCGCTGACCCTGAGGGAGCGGATGCATGCCTGATCTCGGGCCCTATGCCACCGAAGTGCTGACCGCATATGCCGTCAGTCTCGCCCTGATCGTCGCGATCGTGGCCCTGAGCCTCGCGCGCGCCGGCCGCATGCGGCGGCGGCTGGACGAGGCGGAGGGCCGCCGTCGTGGCTAGGCCGCTCCTGTTCCTGCCGCCGCTGGTCTTCGCCGCGATCGCCGGCGGCTTCTTCCTCGGCATGCAGCGGGAGGATCCCGACGCGCTGCCGTCGGCGATCGCCGGCGAGGTCGCGCCCGCGATCTCCCTGCAGCCGCTCGGCGACCGGCCCGTCTTCGACCGCGCGGCGCTCGACGCGCCCGGCGTGAAGCTCGTCAACTACTGGGCAAGTTGGTGCGCCCCCTGCCGGGTCGAGCACCCGAACCTCGAACTGCTGGCTGAGGAGGGGATCCCGATCTACGGCATCAACTACAAGGACGACCCTGCCAAGGCGGAGGCGTTCCTCACTGAGCTGGGCGACCCCTACACCGCCATCGGCACGGACGAATCAGGCCGCACGGCGATCGAGTGGGGCCTCTACGGCGTGCCGGAAACCTACGTGATCGACGGCGAGGGCAGGGTGGTGCTGCGGTTTGCCGGCCCGCTCACCCAGCGCTCGCTCGAGGCGCAGATCCGCCCGGCGATCGCGGAGGCGGCAGAGTGACCGGCGCCGTCGCACTTGCCCATGGGCGCGGCCGATGACGATGACGCTCGAAGGGTCCTGCCGCTGCGGTGCCGTGCGCTTCACGGTGGAGAGCCACAGTCCGTACCCGTACCAGCGCTGCTACTGCACGATCTGCCGCAAGACTGCGGGCGGCGGCGGATACGCGATCAACACAATGGGCCGCGCCGAGACGTTGACGGTCGAGGGGCGGGAGGCGATCGGCATCTACCGTGCAGAGATCGACCGCGGCGGCACCTGCGAGGTCAGCGAGGGCGAGCGCAACTTCTGCACCCGCTGCGCTACCGCTCTCTGGATGTACGACCCGTCCTGGCCCGACCTGGTCCACCCCTTCGCCTCGGCCATCGACACCGACTTGCCGGTGCCGCCCAGTCGGGTCCATCTGCTGCTGAAGTTCAAGGCCCCTTGGGTCGTGATCCAGCAGAGCGAGGGTGACCAGCTCTTTGAAGGCTACCCCGATCAGTCGATCGAGGAGTGGCATCGCGAGCGCGGGCTTTGGATCGACTGATGCCGTCAGTCGCGGCAAGGCGCCGCACCGTGTTCCAGTTCCTGAAGGTCAGCGGCACCCCGAGAAAACGTTCGATCCGCGCGGGTGGGAGGGCGGACTCGGTGATGCGTCCGGCATAGTCGACGAGCAGGACGCCATCCTGCACCGCGAGTCGCTCAGCGCCAGGGGGCCGGGGCAGGTCGGCAGCTTCCGCAACGGGATCATGCGCGAAGAAGGCGAGGTATTCCGAGGGCCGCGCCTCGGCGCAGTCCGGAAACGGGTTGGCCGCGACGAGAGCGGCAAGGCAGTCGGCGCGGACAACGAACACTTCGTTGGAGATGCCGAAGCTCTCAACGGTTTCCTTTGCGGCCTTGCGCAGCCGAGCCGCGTCCCAGCCGCCGTCGACCGTGAAATTGCCGGTACTGAGGACCGAGCAGACGTCGCCGGCACCGGCGGACGAAAGCCGCCCCGCGAACTCGCGGAGCGGCATGGACCTGTGCGTTCCCGCCCCGATCCCGCGGATCAGGACGACGTGCCGTGGCATGCGGCCGCCTCAGGCGGCCTTGGCGAGGTCGCGCAGCACGTAATGCAGGACGCCGCCATGCTCGACGTAGGCCTTCTCGATGGCCGTATCGATCCGGCACTTGAGCTGGATCTCCTTCTCGGCGCCGTCGGCGTACTTGATCGTCGCGGGTACCGTCGCGCCCGGCGTGACGTCGGCAAGGCCCTTGATCGTCACCTCCTCGTCGCCCTTGAGCTTCAGGCTCTTGCGGGTGTCGCCGCCGGTGAACTCGAACGGCACGACACCCATGCCGACGAGGTTCGAGCGGTGGATGCGCTCGAAGCTCTCGGCGATCACTGCCTTGACGCCGAGCAGGTTGGTGCCCTTGGCGGCCCAGTCGCGTGACGACCCCGCGCCGTACTGCTCGCCGCCGAAGATGACGAGCGGCACGCCCTTGTCCTGCCACGCCATCGCCGCCTCGTAGATCGAGGTCTGCTCGCCGTCGGGACCAAGCGTGTAGCCGCCCTCGACACCGTCCAGCATCTCGTTGCGGATGCGGATGTTGGCGAAGGTGCCGCGCATCATCACCTCGTGGTTGCCGCGGCGCGAGCCGTAGGAGTTGAACTCCCGCGGCTGCACCTGCCGCTCGACCAGGTACTTGCCGGCGGGCGTGGTGTCCTTGAAGGATCCCGCCGGGCTGATGTGGTCGGTCGTCACCATGTCGCCGAGGATCGCCAGCACCCGCGCCCCCTCGATGTCGTCGATGCCGTGAGGTTCGCGGTCCATGTCCTTGAAGTACGGCGGATTCTGCACGTAGGTCGAGCCCGAGGGCCAGTCGTAGGTCTCGCCCTCCGTCGTCTCGACCTCGCGCCAGCGCTCATCGCCCTTGAAGACGTCGGCGTACTTCTCCTGGAAGCTCTCGCGCGTGACTGTCCGCTCGACGAGCTCGGCAATCTCCTTCTGGACTGGGCCAGAGGTCCTTGAGGAAGACGTCGTTGCCCTCCTTGTCCTGCCCCAGCGGCTCGGTCGTGATGTCCACGTTCATGTCGCCGACCAGCGCGTAGGCCACGACCAGCGGCGGCGATGCGAGGTAGTTCGCCCGGCAGTCCGGGCTGATCCGCCCCTCGAAGTTGCGGTTGCCCGACAGCACCGAGACGCCGATCAGGTCGTTGTCGTTGATCGCCTTCGAGATCTCGGGCGCCAGCGGGCCGGAGTTGCCGATGCAGGTGGTGCAGCCGTAGCCAACCAGGTTGAACCCGATCGCGTCGAGATCGTCCTGAAGGCCGGCAGCCTCGAGGTAGGCGGACACGACCTGGCTGCCCGGCGCGAGCGACGTCTTGACCCAAGGCTTGCGGTCGAGACCCAGCTCTCGCGCTTTCCGCGCGACGAGGCCCGCGCCGATCATCACGTAGGGGTTCGAGGTGTTGGTGCACGACGTGATCGAGGCGATCACGATCGAGCCATCGTGGATCTGGTAGGCGCCCGCCTCGGCGTCGACGTAGCCGCGCATGTGGTGGCCCTCGTCGCCAGGGATCTCGACCGGCTCGGGCTGGCCGCCCTCGGCTTCCCAGCGGCCCTGCGCCCGCTCGGAGACGTTCTTGGCGCCCCGCTGCTCCTTGACGTAGGCGTGGAACTTCTCGGCCGCCTCGGTCAACGCGATGTGGTCCTGCGGCCGCTTCGGCCCAGAGATGGCGGGCACGACGGTGCTCATGTCGAGCTCCAGCGTGTCGGTGAAGACCGGCTCGGCGCCCGGCTGGCGCCACAGGCCCTGCTCCTTGGCGTAGGCCTCGACGAGGTCGATCGTCTCCTCGGGTCGGCCGGTCTGGCGCAGGTAGCGCAGCGTCTCGTCGTCGATCGGGAAGAAGGCGCAGGTGGCGCCGAACTCGGGGCTCATGTTGCCGATCGTGGCGCGGTCGGCCAGCGGCACGTGGTCGAGGCCGTCGCCGTAGAACTCGACGAACTTCGACACGACGCCCTTTTTGCGCAGCATCTGGCAGACGCGCAGGACGAGGTCGGTCGCGGTCGTGCCCTCCGACATCGCGCCGGTCAGCTTGAAGCCGATGACTTCGGGGATCAACATCGACACGGGCTGGCCCAGCATCGCCGCCTCCGCCTCGATCCCGCCGACGCCCCAGCCGAGCACGGCCGCGCCATTGACCATCGTGGTGTGGCTATCGGTGCCGACGAGGGTGTCGGGGTAGGCCACCGTCTCGCCGTTCTGGTCCTTGTCCGACCAGACCGTCTTGGCGAGGTACTCCAGGTTCACCTGATGGCAGATGCCGGTGCCGGGCGGGACGACGCGAAAGTTCTCGAACGCCTTCTGGCCCCACTTGAGGAACGTGTAGCGCTCGATGTTGCGCTCGTACTCCCGCTCGACGTTCATCTGGAAGGCGCGGGGGTTGCCGAACTCGTCGATCATCACGCTGTGGTCGATGACGAGGTCGACCGGGTTCAGCGGGTTGATCTTCTGCGGGTCGCCGCCGAGGTTCAGGATGCCGTCGCGCATCGCGGCGAGGTCGACAACGGCGGGGACGCCGGTGAAGTCCTGCATCAGCACGCGCGCCGGCCGGTAGGCGATCTCGCGCGGGTTCTTGCCGCCGTTGTCCGCCCACTCGCTGAACGCCTTGATGTCGTCCTGCGTGACCGTATCGCCGTCCTCGAACCGCAGCAGGTTCTCGACCAGCACCTTCATCGATACCGGCAGCTTGCCAAAGCTGCCGAGGCCCGCCTCCTCCGCCGCTGAGAGCGAGTAGTAGGCATAGTCGCTGCCGCCCGCGTTGAGGTTGCGGCGGGTCTTGGCGCTATCGTGTCCGACCTGGATGGGCATTGGCGACTCTCCGTCATGGGTGGCTTGCGTCCGATTAGCGCCCGCGGCGGCAGCCGATCAAGGGGCGTCGGGATTTTGGCATACAATTGTGCACCGAAATCGCGTGGACATCTCTCGCAACCTTGATTGGCATCGCCAACACCGCGACTGTAGCTCCGGGGAACACGGGTGGTGCGAGGAACTCATGCGGCGCATTCTGATTGCCTTGGCGATGACGATTGCGGGCATCGGCTCTCCGGCGACCGCCGACGAGCCCGTGGTCGTCGAACTCTTCACCTCGCAGGGCTGTTCCTCCTGTCCGCCGGCGGATGCCCTGCTGGCCGAGCTGACCGATCGGCGCGACATCATTCCGCTCGCCCTGCATGTCGACTACTGGGATTATATCGGCTGGGCCGACGTGTTCGCCAAGCCGGCCTTCACCAAGCGGCAGAAAGGCTACGCGCGGGCGCATGGGGCGCGCACGATCTACACGCCGCAGATGATCGTCTCGGGGCGGTCGGCGGTCGTCGGGCACAAGCCGATGGAGCTGGCGGAGCAGGTCATGTCGGCGCATGACGCGCCGCGGCAGGTCGAACTCGATGTCGAGCGCAACGGTGAAGAGCTCGACGTTCGCGTCGCGCCGATCGGCGAGATGGACGCGGAGTTCCTGCTTCACCTGGTGCGCTACAAGCCGCACGAGACGGTGTCGATCGGCCACGGCGAGAATGCCGGTCGCACGATCACCTACCACAACATCGTCACCGACTGGCGGACGATGGCGACCTGGAACGGCCGCGAGCCGCTGGCGATCCGCCACGCGCTCGCCGGGGACGAGCCGGCGGTGATCCTGGTGCAGGAGGCCGGCTACGGCCCGATCGTCGCCGCCGCGCGCGCGCGCTGACGCTCGGGCTTCCAGCGGCGATGGATCCAGAACCACTGCTCGGGATGCGTACGCACCAGGGCCGAGAGGCTGTCGTTGAGGGCCTGCGTCATGGTGACGGGGTCGCTCGGGGGGATCGGCGCTTCGGCGACGATGCGGAACGTCAGGCCGTCGGGCTGGCGTATGCCGTAGACCGGGACCAGCGGCGCGTCGTACTTCAGCGCCATCTCGGCCGCCGACAGCGCCGTCGGTGCAGGCTGCCCCATGAAGTCGAGCTCGGGCGCATGCTTGGCGTAGACGTCCACCACCATCCCGACCATGCCGCCGTGGCGCAGGTGACGCAGCAATAGCCCGAGCCCCTGCCGGCCGGTCGGGAAGACCGGTTCGCCGATCCTGCCGATGGCGGCGACGTAATGGTCGTTGAAGTAGCGGTTGCGCATCGGCCGGTAGAGACCCGCCAGCCGGCACCCCCGCGCCAGGAGCACGGCCCGCGGCGCGTCGTAGTTGCCGAAATGCCCCGTCACCACGATCGCCGGCCGTCCCGCGTCGCGCGCCGCGTCGAGCGCGGCCAGGCCTGGGCCCTCGGCCTGCGTCCCGCCCACATGCGCTGCGAACTCGGCGCCGGAGTAGATCTCGGCCAGCGTGCGGCCGGCATTGTCGGGCACCATCCGTACCACGCGATCACGCTCGGCGCGCGGCATGTCCGGCGCGACGTGGTCGAGGTTGTCGCGGATCCGCCTTCGCCATCCCGCGATCGGCGCGATCACCCGTGAGGCAGTCCAGCCGATGAACCGGATCCGAGCGCCGTAGGGCAGCTGCCGGCCGAGCCAGAGCATCGCCCGGAGCGCCCGGTCGATCGCGTAGTCGGCCCGATTGTTGCGGCGCCTGCCCATGCCGCGTGCTCTATCGCCGTTGGAAGGCCACCGGCAAGGCGGTCGCTCAGTCCTCGTCCTCGGCCGTGAGGAAGATCGCGCCTTGCGCCTCCATCTCGCGGATGCGGTTGACGATCTCGTTCGCCGCCTCCTCGACGTCCTTGTCCTTCACGGTCTTGTCCCCGGCCTCCTCGCGGATCGTGTCGGCAAGGCGCTTGGACATGTTCTCCAGGATGAACTCGGCGGCGCGCGCGATGGCGTCCTTGCCGCCCGCGACCACGGTGGCGAGCGTCGCTTGCGGCACCTCGCGCATGATCTTGGGGATGTCGCGCGGCGCCACGCGGGTCGGGATGTTGGCGAAGGTGAAGATCGCCTTGCGCACCTCGGCGGCGAAACCGGCATCTTCCTCGTCGAGCCCGGCCAGCACGTCGTCCCGCGTCGCCGACGGCGAGAAGTTGAGGATCGCGCCGACGCGTTCCACGGGGCCGTCGTCGAACTCGGTCGGCGGCCGCGAGTCGAGCTGCTGCAGCAACGCCAGGCCGATCTTCTGTACCGTCGCGGGCGCCACCGATCCGGTCTGCGACACGCCGTACGTGATCCGTCGCGCCCGGTCGCCCGGCAGCTTGCCCAGCACCTCGGCGGCCTTCGAGACCTTGAGCTTCGACAGAAGAACCGCGCTGACCTCGACGCTCTCGCGGGTCATGACCTCGACCAGCCGCTCGGTATCGATGTCGGCGATGCGCGCCCACGGGTTGCCGCAGAAGGCAAGGCCCGCCTGCTTTCTCAGCCGGCTCGCCGTCGCCGCGCTGATCGTGCCGTCGAGCATGGCCAGCGCGCCCTCGAGACCGCCGGGGAAGCTGATGCCGATCTCCTCGATCTCGGAAAGGAACTCCTCCACCACCGCCGCGAGCGTGGCGCGATCGACGAAGCGCATCTCGCCCATCTGCCGCGCCAGTTCCTCCTGCAGCGCGTCCGGCAACTCGCCAAGGGAGATCCGCGCACCTTCGGCCAGCAGCACGCGTACCACGATCGCCGCCTTCTGGCGCTTGCTCAGGCCATGGGCGGAGCCGCCGAACGAGGGGAGGTCGGGAAGGGTGTTGGGCGTATCGAAGGAAAGGTCCACGTCGAAGCTCCGAAGATCGGGTTCGACGCCGTCCTATCGCGACCGCCGTTAACGCGAGGCTACCTCGCGAAAAGGATCCGGGCGATAGCGTCGCCCGGACTGAAGTGCCGGATCAGCTCGTCGTCGAGACGCAGGAGCGCGTTTCCTGATCGTAGGTCTGTCCGTCGGCGCACGAGATCTGTGCCGAATGTTGCTCCTGCCAGCAGGAGGCCGCAGCAAGGGAGGGCAGCGACAAGAGCGCCGCAGTCGTGAGCATGGCAACTGTCTTCATCGGGAGCATCCTCTCGGTTGACGTGGCGTGAACTCTAGCGCGGCGCTGCGCGCGAACAAACACCCTGCGTCAACTCACCGCCCGAAGACGCGGGCAAAGATCGTGTCGACGTGCTTGAGGTGATAGTCCATGCCGAAATTCCGGGCGATCCCGTCCTCTCCCAGCGCCGCGACCACCTCGGGGTCGGCCTTCAGCTGCGCCTCGAAGTCCGCGCCCTCGTCCCAGACCTTCATCGCATTGCGCTGCACCATGGCATAGGCGTCCTCGCGGCTCGACGCCTGCCTGGGTCAGCGCCAGCAGCACCCGCTGCGAATTGTAGAGCCCCCGCGTCGCGTCGAGGTTCGCCTGCATCCGCTCGGGGTGCACCACCAGCCCCTCGATCACGCCGGCCAGCCGCGCCAGCGCGAAGTCGAGCGTGATCGTCGCGTCCGGGCCGATCATCCGCTCGACCGAGGAGTGGCTGATGTCGCGCTCGTGCCAGAGCGCCACGTTCTCCATCGCCGGCACCACCGTCATCCGCACCAGCCGCGCCAGCCCGGTCAGGTTCTCCGTCAGCACCGGGTTGCGCTTGTGCGGCATCGCCGACGAGCCCTTCTGGCCCTTGGAGAAGAACTCCTCCGCCTCGCCGACCTCGGTGCGTTGCAGGTGGCGGATCTCGGTCGCGATCCGCTCCATGCTCGACGCGATCACCCCGAGCGTCGCGAAGTACGCCGCGTGCCGGTCGCGCGGAATCACCTGCGTGCTGACCGGCTCCGGGCTCAGCCCCATCTGCGCACAGACATGCTCTTCCACCCGCGGGTCGACGTTGGCGAAGGTCCCGACGGCGCCCGAGATCGCGCCCGTCGCCACCTCCTCGCGCGCCCGCAGCATCCGCTCGCGCCCGCGCGCCACCTCGGCGTAGGCCTGCGCCAGCTTCAGCCCGAAGGTGGTTGGCTCCGCGTGGATCCCGTGGCTGCGGCCGATCGTGACCGTGTTCTTGTGCTCCCGCGCCCGCGTCTCGAGCGCCGCCAGCAGCGCATCGAGGTCCGCGATCAGGATGTCCGCCGCGCGGACCAGCTGCACGTTCAGCGTCGTGTCGAGCACGTCCGACGAGGTCATGCCCTGGTGCACGAACCGCGCCGCGTCCGGCCCCACGATCTCGCCCAGATGCGTCAGGAAGGCGATGACGTCGTGCTTCGTCACCCGCTCGATCTCGTCGATCCGCGCCACGTCGAAGGTCGCGTCGCGCGCCTTCCACACGGCTTCTGCGTTCTCCTTCGGGATCGTGCCCAGCTCGGCCATCGCGTCGCCGGCATGCGCCTCGATCTCGAACCAGATGCGGAACTTCGTCTCGGGGGCCCAGATCGCGACCATCTCGGGGCGGGCGTAGCGCGGGATCATCCGAAAGCTCCTTCTCGTCGGGCCGTGCGGCGTCTAGCCCGGCCCCGCTGGGGCGGCAACCGGCTTGGCGCGGGGCAGGGGCCGCCGTAGATCCCCCCAATGCCCGCGCTCGACGACTTCCTCGGCACTTGGCGCCTCAGGCGGCGCATCGCCGATCGTCGCACCGGCGAGACCGGCCGCCTGGCGGGCGAGGTCCGCTTCCGGTCCGGCGCCGGCGGCCTCGTGCAGGAGGAGGCGGGCACCCTTGTCCTTCCGGGTCGCCCGCCGATGACTGCGACGCGCACCTACCTCTGGCGCGCGTCCCCGGGCCGTCTCGTCCTCAGCTTCGACGACGGCCGGCCGTTCCACGCCTTCGACGCCGCCGCGCCTCGCCCCGTCGCCGAGCACCTCTGCGGGCAGGACCTCTACCGCGTCCGCTACGCCTTCGATCGCTGGCCGAACTGGCGCTCGGCCTGGCGCGTGACCGGGCCGCGCAAGGACCTGCTCATCGTCTCGGTCTTCGCCCCGCTTGCGCCGGCGGCGGCGACGCGGCAGAACCCATCTGACGCAACGAGGGAGTGACGGCGATGGCGGACAGGGTTCTCGTCGAGGCGATCGGCCCGACAAGCGGCACGGCTCTGCGGCTCAAGCGGGCGGCGCTCGTCGGCATCGGGATGCTGGCGCTGACCGTCTGCGCCCAGATCAAGGTGCCGATGTGGCCGGTGGCGATCAACATGGGCACCTTCGCCGTCCTCTCGATCGGCGCCGCCTACGGGCCGCGCCTCGGGCTCGCGACGATCCTCGGCTACATGCTCGTCGGCGCCCTCGGCTTCGACATCTTTCAGAGCTCCACGGCCGAGCTGAACGGGTTCGCCTACATGATGGGCGGCACGGGCGGCTACCTCGTCGGCTACGTCCTCGCGATCATGCTGCTTGGCGCGGCGGCCCGCCGCGGCTGGGACCGGTCGGCGGGGCGGATGGCCGCGGCGATGCTGCTCGCCAACGTGGTGATCTACGTGCCCGGTCTCCTCTGGCTCGCCCAGGTCTACGGCTGGGACCAGCCGATCCTCGCCTGGGGCCTCTGGCCGTTCCTGATCGGCGACGCGCTCAAGCTGGCGCTCGCGGCGCTCCTCGTGCCCGCGCTCTGGCGGCTGGTGGGCCCGGCGCGCGCCTGAGCCGCTAGGCCTCCAGCTCCGTCTCGATCCGGACGCTCGATTCGAGCGTCCGGTGCACCGGGCACTTGTCCGCGATCTCCAGAAGCTTCGTTCGCTGCGCCGCGTCGAGGTCGCCCTCCAGCCGAATCCGGCGCTGGAACACGTCGATGCGTCCGGTCCCGCCCTCCGGCTCGGCGTCCGGCGCGTGCGCCTTGGCGTGCGTGACATCGACCGCGACGTGGGCGAGCGGCCAGCCCTTGCGCCGCGCGTACATGCGGATCGTCATCGAGGTGCAGGCGCCGAGGCCGGCTGACACCAGGCCGTAGGGCGTCGGGCCCCGGTCGGTGCCGCCGTGGCTCTCCGGCTCGTCGGCGACGAGATGGTGCTGCGGCCCCGCCATCACGTCCTGCAGGAACCCCTCGGGATCGCCCTCGCTGACCCGGACGATGCCCTCGGGCGCGCCGGCGGGCGGTGCCGGCGGCGCGAGGTCGAGATAGCGGCTCGCCCATACGGCGATCATCTCGGCGGCGTACTCCGCATCGGCCGGCCGGCTGATCAGGTGGTCGGCATCGTCCAGCGTCACGAAGCTCTTGGGATGGCGCGCGGCGACGAATATCCGCGTCGCGTTGTCGATCCCGACCACCGCGTCGCGCGGCGCGTGCAGCACCAGCAGCGCGCGGCGCAGATCGCGGATCGCCGGCTCCAGCCGCGCCGCCGAGACATCCTCGACGAAGTCCCGCCCGATCGTGATGGGGCGGCCGCCGAGGTCGACCTCCGCCGAGCCCTCGGCCTCGATCCGCTCCAGCGCGTCGGCGAAGTTGTGCGTCACGTGGCCCGGATCGAACGGCGCCCCCAGCGTGGCGACGGCCAGGGCCGACGGGATCTCTCCCGCCGCCCGCAGGACCGCCGCGCCGCCCAGCGAGTGCCCGATCAGCAGCGACGGCGCCATGTCGCGCGCCTCCAGCGCGCCGGCAGCCGCCACGAGGTCGCCGACGTTGCTGCGGAACGTGGTGTTGCCGAACTCGCCGCCGGAATGGCCGAGGCCGGTGAAGTCGAACCGCAGGACGGCGATCCCCTCCGACGCCAGCCGCCCGGCGATGCGGCGCGCGGCGATGACGTCCTTGCCGCAGGTGAAGCAGTGCGCGAAGAGCGCCGTCGCCAGATGCGGCCCGTCCGGCAGGTCGAGGCGCGCCGCCAGCTCATCGCCGGCGTGCCCTGTGAAAGTCATCCGTTCCGTCGGCACCTGCACCTCCCGTTCCGGCCGCTCACGCCGGTTCGCACGATCCGCGTCGTCGCCGCGGCTGTAACCTCTTTGGCTTACACCGCGGCGGTGAAGCCCATCTGTCGCACGGAGTTCTGCGTCAGAAAAAGAATCCATTCACGACGATGACTGGCGCCATCGTTTCTTCCGCCGACAGTGCAGGAGCGGCGATGATCCCGGAGACTTCAGCTTCGAGACGCAGAACCGGCAGGAAGCGTCCGAGGCGAGGCGTCGCGCCGCGCCTCACTGACAACCGCTTCTTCCGCGGCGCCCGCGCCTAGCGCGCCCGCGGCCGAGGCGTCGTCGTCCAGGCCGCTCTTCCGCATCGGCGGACCACGCGGTACACGGGGGGCAGAGCAGCGACGCCGGGGCAGAATGCCTGCAGGCCCGAGGCGCAGGAGGCCGCGAAGCGATGCCCGTCCACGCAGACCGACGACCGCCCGCGAGGCACGGCACGCGCGCGCGGCCGGAATAGCCGGATGCTGCGCGGCCTCGACATCCGCGACATCCTCATCATCGACCGGCTGGAGCTCGACTTCGGCGCCGGCCTCAACGTCCTGACCGGAGAGACCGGGGCCGGAAAGTCGATCCTGCTCGACGCGCTCGGCTTCGTGCTCGGCTGGCGCGGCCGCGCCGACATCGTGCGCCCGGGTGCCGATGTCGGCGAGGTCTCGGCTTCCTTCGACCTCGCCCCGGGCCACGCCGCACGCGCCGTGCTGGAGGAGGGCGGCCTGCCTGCCGGCGACGAGCTCCTGCTGCGCCGCACCGTCACCCCCGACGGCCGCAAGACCGCCTACGTCAACGACCGCCGCGTCTCCGGCGACGTCCTGCGCCGTCTCTCCGACACGCTCGTCGAGCTGCACGGGCAGCAGGACGACCGTGGCCTTCTCGACCCGCGCGTCCACCGCGACCTGCTCGACGCCTACGGCGCACTCGGGCCGCAGCGCGACGCGGTGCGGGCGGCGTGGCGCGGCCTCGCCGCCGCCGACCGCGCCCTGGCCGAGGCCGAGGCGGCGCTCGCCGCCGCCCGCGGGGAGGAGGAGTACGTCCGCCACGCCGCCGCCGAGCTCGAGGCACTCGCGCCCGAGCCGGGGGAGGAGGACGCGCTCGATACCCGCCGTCGCCTGATGCGCGCCGCCGCCGGGCTGCGCGAGGACGTCGCCCGCGCCGCCCAGGCGCTGGGACCCGACGGCGCCGAGGGGCGGATGCTCGACGCCACCCGCTGGCTCGACGGCGCGGCGGCCGGCGCCGAGGGGCGGCTCGACCCGGCGCTCGAGACGCTCGCCCGCGCCCTCGACGCCCTGTCCGAGACGCAGTCGGGCATCAACTCCGCGCTCGAGGCGATGACCTTCGACCCCGCCGAGCTGGAGATGACGGAGGAGCGGCTCTTCGCCCTCCGCGCCCTCTCCCGCAAGCATGGCGTCCCTCCGGACGAGCTGCCGGAGCTCGCCGCCAGCCTCGCCGCCCGCCTAGCGGCCCTCGACGACGGGGCGGGGAGCCTGGCGCGGCTCGCGACCGAACGGGCGCACGCCGCCGCCGCCTACGACGCCGCCGCCACGGCGCTCACCGACGCGCGGCACGCGGCGGCGCGTCGCCTCGACGCGGCGATGGCGGCCGAGCTCGCGCCGCTGCGGATGGACCGCGCCATCTTCACGACCGAGATCGCGTCGATCGATCCCGGCCCGACCGGCCGCGACGCCGTGACCTTCACCGTCGCCACGAACCCGGGCGCACCGGCGGGGCCGCTCAACCGCGTGGCTTCCGGCGGAGAGCTCAGCCGCTTCCTTCTCGCCCTCAAGGTGTGCCTGACCTCGGACGCGCCGCAGCTCACGCTGATCTTCGACGAGATCGACCGCGGCGTCGGCGGCGCGACGGCCGACGCCGTCGGTCGCCGCCTCGCGTCGCTGGCACGCGAGGCGCAGGTGCTCGTGGTGACGCACTCGCCGCAGGTCGCCGCGCTCGCCGATCACCACTGGCGGGTGGAGAAGCGCATCGCGGACGCGACTACGCTCTCCACCGTCGTCGCGCTCGATCCCGGCGCCCGCATCGACGAAATCGCGCGGATGCTCGCCGGCGACACCGTCACCGACGAGGCCCGCGGCGCCGCCCGCGCGCTCCTTGCGGGCTGACAAGGCGACGCACGCCGACAGCGCCTGCGACATCAGTCCAGGCGCCTCTCACGCCGCCCCGAGGTCGCGACGGTGCGTCAGCTCAATCGCCGATCTCGTTGTCGAACCCGTCCGTGGGCTCGGCTCTTGCCTCGACGGGGTTGGCGTAGGGCGAGGGGTCGGCGAAATCATCCAGCGCCTCGGTCTGGCTTTCCGCCGTTCCGGTCTGTTCGCATCCGGCCGCCGCAAAAACGGCAACTCCGCACAGGATCGCAAGCGGTTTCATGGGATCTCCTTGGTTCGGGGATCAATGACGCAACCCTTCCACGGTTCCCGCGCCGTGCGCTACCGGTAGTCGCCGGGCCGCAGTCCTCCGGGGCCGGCCACCAGCGTCTCCACTCCCGGGACGATGTCGGTGTTCTGCGCCGCGACGGCGATCCAGCCGTCCCCGCGACGCTCCAGCACGAAGACGAGGATCGTCGTCCGCGACCCGGCCGCGGCGCCCTCTTGCGTCACCTGGCCGGTCAGCCGGACCCGCGCATGCACCACGGCCATGTCGCCGGATCGCCGCACCTTGACCCGGCCGATCGTCAGCCGCGTCTCGGCGAAGAACGACTCCAGCGCGTAGGCATGGGCGCGTGCGATTGCAGCCCGATCCTCCCACCAGATCCCGACGACATTCACGAAATCGGCGTCCTCGGCGAAGAGCGCACCGATCGCCGCGCCGTCCCGCGCCATCCAGGCGTCGCGGAACGCCGCGGGGAAATCGTCCGGCTCGGCGACGCGGGTCATCGCGAGGTCTGGCGCGATGACGCTCGCGCGCGGCCGGGCGGGGCTCGATGCCTCGCACGGCCGCCCCCGCCGGGCGGGACAAAGCTCACGGCCGGGTCTAGCCGCGTCGGCGTACGACCCCGAGCAATCCAAGCGCCACGGCCAGCATCGGCAGGGCGGCCGGAAGCGGAATGACCTCGGGGTTCGATGTGTCGGACAATTCGACGCGAACGTAGTCGAGTAGCGCGCCGATATTGTCGGCGCTGGAATTGTCGAAGAAGATGTTGCCCGTCGTGTCCGCCGCCACGCTGAAGCTGCGCGAGACGACGCTGTAGGGGTCAGACGGCAGGAAGGTCAGAGCTTCGGTCGTCAGGATCCCCGTGGAGATCCCGAACTGGACGGTCTCCAGGGCCGAGCCGCGCTGGCTGCCGCCAATGTTAAAGCTCAGCGTGTAGGTGGCGCCGGCCAGGAAGCTGATCGGCTCCGATGCGAAGATCCCAGCATTCAAGGTCGAGCCGTCGAGGTCGACGCAGCCGAGGCTGGGACAGCTCAGCCCGAACCCTCCGTTGGTGAAGGCGTCGACGGTACCCGATTCGACGCTGAACTGGTCGAAGCCCGTGAAGTTGTTCGCCGAGGTCGGCGCTTCGTCGAAGTCCTCGAAGAAGATCTCGGCGCCATGCGTCGCGCCTGCTGCCGCTGTGACTGCCAATGCAAGAATCGCTGTTTTGAACATGTCCAATACTCCCACCCGCGGCGCCAATATGCCGCACGCTAGGAGCTAGAACGCGCCGCCTGGGCGGCCAGCGCTCAGTTCATCTCGACGATCTTGCCGGGGTTCATCACGCCCGCAGGATCCAGCGCGCGCTTGATGTCGGCCATGACGCCCCACGCCTCGCCATGCTCTGCCGCCATGTAGCCGAGCTTGCCGACGCCGATGCCATGCTCGCCCGAGACCGTGCCACCCAGCTCCAGCGCCAGCTCGGCGATGCGCCCGTGGACGTCCTTCGCCGCTTTCTCCTCCGCCGCGTTGCCGTCCTCGATCAGCAGCGTCGCGTGAAAGTTGCCGTCGCCCACATGCCCGACGATCGGCCCGAAGAGGCCGGCCTCGGCGATCATCTCGGTCGACCGCTCCATCGCGTCGGCCAGCCGGCTGATCGGGACGCAGACGTCGGTGACGTAGGCGCGACTGCCCGGCCGCAGCGCCATCAGCGCGTGGTAGCCGTTGTGGCGCATCCGCCACAGCGCGTTGCGCTCCTCCGGCAGCGACGACCAGCGGAACCCCTCGACCCCGAACTCCTGCGCGATCTCGCCAAAGCGCGCCGCATCTTCCGCCGCGCCGGCCTCAGACCCGTGGAACTCCACCATCAGGTGCGGCTTCAGCGGAAAGTCGGTGCCGGCATAGGCGTTGAAGGCCTTCGCCACGTCGGCGTCGAGATACTCGATCCGCGCCATCGGGATGCCCATCTGGATCGTCGCGATCACCGCGTCCACCGCACGCTCCGGAGTCGGGGAACGCGCAGACCCCCGCCGTCACCGCCTCGGGCTGACCGCGCAGCTTCAGCGTCAGCTCGGTGATCAGCCCCAGCGTGCCCTCGGCGCCGACGAACAGCGCCGTCAGGTCGTACCCGGCCGACGATTTCCGCGCCCGCGTCCCGGTATGGATCACGCGCCCGTCGGACAGCACCACCGTCAGCCCCAGCACGTTGTCGCGCATCGTGCCGTAGCGCACCGCCGTGGTGCCGCTGGCGCGGGTCGAGGCCATGCCGCCCAGCGTCGCGTTGGCGCCCGGATCGACCGGAAAGAACAGGCCGGTGGCCCGCAGCTCCTCGTTCAGCTCATGCCGCGTCAGGCCGGGCTGCACGACGCAGTACATGTCCTCCGCCCGCAGCTCCACGACGCGGTTCATGCGGCTGAAGTCGACCGAGACGCCGCCGCGAAACGGCACCGCGTGCCCCTCGAGCGACGTGCCCACGCCCCAGCCGACCACCGGGCAGCCATGCGCGGCGCAGACCCTTGCGATGCGCGCCACCTCCTCGGTCGTCTCGGGGTAGGCGACGGCGTCGGGCGGCGTTTCCGGAAAGTGCGACTCCGACCGGCCGTGGTTCGCCAGATCCGACTTGGACCGGCTCAACCGATCGCCTAGGAACGACGCAAGCTCGGTCAAGGCCTCGGGGATCGCCACCATCTTCCTCCCTGTCGCATAACGGTCCGACCCTAGGCGAAGCGGGCCGCCTGGGGAAGGCGATACCAGCCCGGGGCGAGGGATCCGCGGGGCGCCCATGCTCGCCGACCAGATCGACACCGTCTCGACCGCCTGCCGGACCGGATGGCAGCTGTTGCGCCGCCGCGGCCCCTCGCAGGTCCAGTTCTGGTTCATCGCGCTCATCATCGGCATCGCCGCGGGCTTTGCCGCGCTGTTCTTCCGCAAGGGCATCGAGGCGCTCGAGACCACGCTCTACGGCACCGACGACCCCGCCCGCCTCGCCACCTTCGCCGAGACGCTGCCCTGGTACTGGATCCTCACGATCCCCATCGTCGGCGGCCTCGCCGTCGGCCTCATCCTGTCGCGCTTCACGCCCGACGCCCGCGTCCGCGCCGTCGCCGACGTGATCGAGGGCGCCGCCCTCCGCGACGGCCGCGTCGAGAGGCGGGCGGGCCTCGCCTCCATCGCCGCCTCGTTCATCACCCTCTCCACCGGCGGCTCCACCGGGCGCGAGGGGCCGGTGGTGCACATGGCGGCGCTGATCTCGACCTGGATCTGCAACCGCATCAGCGCCAACGGCATTACCGGCCGCGACCTGCTCGGCTGCGCCGTCGCCGCCGCCGTCTCCGCCTCGTTCAACGCGCCGATCGCCGGCGCCCTCTTCGCGCTCGAGGTGGTGCTGCGCCACTTCGCGGTCCACGCCTTCGCGCCCATCGTCATCGCCTCGGCCGCGGGCACCGTCATCAACCGCCTCGAATATGGCGGCGTGACCGAGTTCACGCTCAGCCAGAACATCCTCGGCTTCTATGTCGAGCTTCCGGCGTTCCTGCTGCTCGGCCTCGTCTGCGGCCTCGTCGCGGTGATCTTCATGCGCGCGATCTTCTGGACCGAGGACCTCGCCGGCCGCTTTCAGGAGCGGACCGGGCTGCCGCGCGCGCTGCGTCCCGCCCTCGCCGGGCTGCTGCTCGGCGTCATCGCGATCGAGTTCCCGCACATCATCGGCGTCGGCTACGAGACGACGTCCGAGGCGCTGACCGGCGGGCTGCTGCTGCACGAGGCGGTCGTCTTCTCCGTCGTCAAGGTCGCCGCCGTAGCGATAACGATGGGCGGGCGGATGGGCGGCGGCGTGTTCTCACCCTCGCTGATGCTGGGCGCGCTGACCGGCCTCGCCTACGGGCTGATCGCCACCGCCGTCTTCCCCGAGGTCTCGGGGTCCCAGACGCTCTACGCGCTTGCCGGGATGGGCGCCGTCGCCGCCGCCGTCCTCGGCGCGCCGATCTCGACCACGCTGATCGTGTTCGAGCTCACCGGCGACTGGCAGACCGGTCTCGCGGTGATGGTCTCGGTCTCGCTCTCCTCGGCGCTGGCGGCGCGCCTCGTCCACCGCTCGTTCTTTCTCACCCAGCTCGAGCGGCGGGGCATCCATCTCGCCGCCGGGCCGCAGGCCTATCTGCTGTCGATGTTCCGCGTGACGACGGTCATGCGCCAGCCCACCGACAGCCGCGCCGCCGACGCCGACGCCTGCCGCCGCCTGATCGAGGACGGCATCTTCATCGAGGCCAGCGCCACGCTCGAGGCCGCGATGCCGATCTTCGAGCGGTCGAACACCGCCTTCATCCCCGTCGTCCGGCTGCGCAAAGACACGACCACGCCCGAGCTTCTCGGCGCGCTCTTCCAGGTCGACGCGCTGCGCGCCTACAACCGCGCCCTCGCGGCCACCGCAGCCGAAGAGCACTCGTGATGCGTCAGACGCCCTCGACGGTCACCTTTTCGGGATAGAAGGCGAGGTAGCCCGCGATGGCCTCGGCGCCCTCGACGGGGTTTTCGTAGCTCCAGGCGACATCGGGCACGAGAACGCTCTTTGTCTGCAGCGAGAAGTACGAGGCATCGCCCTTGTGCGGGCAGTGGGTCGTGGTGTCCGACGGCTCCAGAAACGCCATCGCGATGTCGTCGCGCGGAAAGTAGATCACCGGGTCGTGGCCCGTCTCCTCCAGCCGCAGCGCCCGGCTGCTCTCGCCAAGGATCGCGCCACCGCCGCGTACCACCCAGGTGCCTCCGGCCTCGCCGATCGTGATCCTGTCGCTCATTCGCTCATCCCCCGGAATTGGTCGCGGGAACCTAGCGCGTGCGCCGCGACGGCACCATGACCCTTCTGGGCGACCCTCCGGCCGCGCGGGCGCACGCTCAGAGCGGCGCCGTCGAGCGCTCCAGCCAGTCCGCCGCGGCGCCCTCAACCCGCGGTCCGACCCGGTGCCGGACCTCGGCGTGATAGGCGTCGATCCAGGCGCGCTCGTCGGGCGCCATCATGGCAGGGTTGATCAGCCTTCGGTCGATCGGCACCCAGGTCAGCGTGCGGAAGGACAGCATCCGCCGGTCGTCGCCGCCCGCGATCCGCGGCGCATCCTCGACCACCACCAGGTTCTCGATCCGGATCCCGAACGCGCCGTCGCGATAGTACCCCGGTTCGTTCGACAGGATCATCCCCGGCTCCAGCGGCACCTCGGACAGGCGGCTGATCCGCTGCGGCCCCTCGTGCACGCCCAGATAGACGCCGACGCCGTGGCCGGTGCCGTGGTCATAGTCCTGACCCGCCCGCCACAGCGGCGCCCGCGCGATCGCGTCGATGTCGCGCCCCGACAGGCCCACCGGCCAGCGCAGTGTCGAGATCCCGATCATCCCGCGCAGCACCCGCGTGAAGCAGGCGATGTGCTCCTGCGTCGGCGAGCCGACCGCGATCGTGCGCGTGATGTCGGTGGTGCCGTCGGCGTACTGCCCGCCGGAATCGACCAGCAAGAGGCCAGGCTCCACCGTCCGGTTCGACTCCTCCGTCACCCGGTAGTGGACGATGGCACCGTGCGGCCCCGCCCCGGCGATGGTCTCGAAGGCGATGTCGCGCAGCGCGTTGGTGTCGCGCCGGAACCGCTCCAGCGCGGTCACGACGTCGATCTCGGTCAAACCTCCCGAAGGCGCGGCCTCGTCGAGCCAGTGCAGGAAGCGCACCATCGCCGCCGCGTCCCGCAGGTGCGCCTCCGCGGTGCTCGCCAGCTCGGCCGAGTTCTTGCGCGCCTTGGGCAGGATGCACGGGTCCTGGCCCCACGCGATCTCGACCTCCGCCTCGCGCAGGATGTCGGCCACCGCGACGGGCGCGGTGGCGCGGTCGACCAGCACCGGACCCGCAAGCGCCGTCAGCGCCGCGGCAAAGGAGTCCGGGGGCAGGGGAGTGACGTCGCCGTCCAGCTCGAGACCATCGATCTTGGCGGGCGCCACGAACAGGTCGACGCGCGCATCCTCGTGCAGGATCGCGAAGGCGTGCGGCACCGGCGTCCGCGCCACGTCCGACCCGCGGACGTCCAGCAGCCATGCAATGCTGTCCGGCAGGGTGATGACCGCCGCGGCCCGACCCTCGCGGCGCAGCGCCTCGGCCAGCCGGCTGCGCTTGTCCGACGAGGTCTCGCCGGCGACCTCCAGCGACAGCGCCTCGATGCGGCCCATCGGCGGATCCGGCTGGTCCACCCAGGCACGGTCGACGAGGTTCGCGACCGGCACCAGCGCGATGCCCTTGGTCTCTGTCGCCTCGCGCAGCTCCGTCATCTGCGCCTCGGTGTGCAGCCACGGATCGAACCCGACGCGCCCGCCGTCCGCCAGCGCCTCCGCCAGCCACGCCCCCAGCTTGGTGCCGGGCCAGTTCACGACCTCGATCTCGTCCGCGACCTGGGCGCGTGCCTGCAGCCGGTAGCGGCCGTCGACGAAAAGCGCCGCACGTTCCGCCAGAACCGCCGCGGTCCCCGCCGATCCGGTGAAGCCGGTCAGCCACACCAGCCGCTCGTCCCGCGGCGCCACGTTCTCGCCCTGGTACATGTCGGCCCGCGGCACCAGGAAGCCATCCAGCCCCTCGGCCTTCATCTCCGCGCGCACCGCCGCCAGCCGGGGCGGCCCCTGCTCCGGTCGGGTCGCGGCGGTGAAGGTCTGGAGCATCATCGCCTCGTTCCGGGCATGAGGGAGACGCCGCGAGGAGACGCCGACGCACCCCTACGGCCGCCGTACGTTCTGTACGAAAACGTACAAGAGGGGGTTTCGAAACGTACAGAAACGTACAAGTTCACCGCGCGGCGCGCCTGATCCCCGAGAAGCGTGCCTTGGCCCGCTTGTCGTCACTGTCGAACAGGCTCGCCAGCTGCTCGGTAATCGCCCCCGCCAGCTGCTCGACGTCGGTGATCGTCACCGCCTTCTCGTAGTATCGCGTCACGTCGTGCCCGATGCCGATCGCGATCAGCTCCACCAGCTTCTTGCGCTCCACCATCGCGATCACGTCCCGAAGGTGTTTTTCCAGATAATTCGATGGGTTGACGGACAATGTTGAGTCGTCGACCGGAGCTCCGTCCGAGATCACCATCAGGATTTTTCGCGCTTCGGACCGTCCGGCCAGCCGCCGGTGCGCCCATTCCAGTGCCTCGCCGTCGATGTTCTCCTTCAGCAGGCCTTCCTTCATCATCAGGCCCAGATTGTCGCGCGTCCGCCGCCAAGGCGCGTCTGCCGGTTTGTACACGATGTGCCGCAAGTCGTTGAGTTTGCCCGGCAATTGCGGCCGTCCCTCGGCCAGCCACTTCTCCCGCGCCTGGCCGCCCTTCCACGCGCGGGTGGTGAAGCCGAGGATCTCGCACTTGACCTGGCAGCGCTCCAGCGTTCGCGCCAGCACGTCGGCGCAGATCGCCGCGATGGAGATCGGCCGGCCGCGCATACTTCCTGAATTATCAAGGAGTAGCGTGACCACGGTGTCGCGAAACTCGGTGTCCTTCTCGACCTTGAAGCTGAGCGGCGTCGTCGGGTTCGCCACCACCCGCGCCAGGCGGCCGGCGTCGAGGATGCCCTCCTCGCGGTCGAATTCCCATGACCGGTTCTGCTGCGCTTGAAGTCTGCGCTGCAACTTGTTGGCAAGTCTTGAAACCGCGCCCTTCAGCGGATCGAGCTGCTGGTCGAGGTAGGCGCGCAGCCGCTCCAGCTCGATCGGTTCGGCAAGGTCCGCGGCCGAGACTTCCTCATCGTACTCGGTGGTGAAAACCTCGTAGCTCGGGTCGGCCTCGCTGACTGGCGCCGGCGGCGGCGGCTCCATCGGCGCGTCGCCCTCGGGCAGCTCCACCTCGTCGCCCATCTCGGCGTCGGCGAGGTCGTCCATGCTGACCTCGGCCTCCGCCGCGTCGGGCGTCTGGTCCTGGCTGCGGTCTGGCGCCGCCTCCGACTCCTCGGAGGACTGATCTTCCTCTCCTTGGCTCTCGGCGTTGTCCTCGTCGCTGTCGTCGGCGGCGTCTTCCTCGTCGTCGCCGGCGTCCGGGTCGTCCCCCAGCTGGTCGCCGTAGCCGAGGTCGTCGATCATCTGCCGCGCCATCCGCGCGAACGTCGCCTGATCGGAGAGGCTGGAATCGAGACCCTCGAGCGTGCCGCTCGCCTGGTCCTCGATGAAGCCGCGCCAGAGCTCCATGACGTTCTTCGCGCCGTTGGGCAGCTCGCGCCCCGTCGCGAGGTGGCGGATCAGATATCCCGCAGCGACCGCAAGCGGCGCGTCCGCCGCCTTGTCGATCTCCCCGTAACCCTTGCGCGCCGCCTCCACCCCGATCTTGGCGTCGATGTTGCCGGCCGTACCGGGCATGACGCGCGCGCCCATCGCCTCGCACCGCGCCGTCTCCATCGCCTCGTAGATGTCGCGTGCCATTTCGCCCGAGGGCGCGTAACGGGCATGCGTCCCGACATCGTGATAGCGGTGGCGCAGCGCGAATGCGTCGGCGGTTCCGCGGGCGAGCAGCACCTCGTCCGGCGTCATCCGCCGGGTAATCTGCGGCAGGCGCACCTGGTCGCCCGACATGCCTGGCGGATCGACGGAATAGGTCACCGCCAGGTCCCGATCCTCGGCCAGCACGCGGGTGGCCTCGGCCAAGGCCTTCTTGAAGGGTTCGGACGGGTTGTCGTTCTGCGCCATGACGGGTGCCAGCTTGCTCGATCGCGTTCTTCCACAAGTGCGGCGGCGCGTCGACAGGGGCCGCGCCACCAGACAAGATCTCACGGATCCGTGAACACGTTTCGGGAAACAGACTCGCCCCCTGCGACGGTTGACTCCGCGACGCGGCCGAATCTCGGCCGCACGATCAAAACGACTGGGAGGATCCCATGACCAAGACATGCAAGCATACCCTCGCAGCCTCACTGGTGGCGCTGCTCGCGGCCCAGCCGGGCTTTGCCCAGCAGGACACGAACGATGGCGGTACCAGCGGCACCACCACGCAGCAGCAGGGCCAGAAGCAACAGGCGCAGGAACAGAAATCGGGCGACCGCGAGATGCCCGAGGCCGCGACGCCGAAAGGTCAGGGCCTGTCCGATGTCGCCGAGGTCGACACGCCGCCGGGCGAGATCGGCGCGACGCAGGGCGCGGACGCTTCGACGCAGAGCGCAGATAACACTATGCGGAGTGACGAGCGCGTCGTGATGCTGGATGTCGAAGGCTTCACCGAGCAGATCTATGAACGCGGCTTCCGCCAGGGCTACATCCGCGGCATCTCGGATGCGCGCGATCGCTTCGCGATGGAGATGCAGCGTGCACGTGCCGACCGCCTTGGCGCCATGGGGCAGCAGCAGCGCATGGAAAGCGCCGCCGGTGGCCAGTTGCAGCCGATGCCGGTCAATCCGGGCGCCTCGCAACAAGAAGGCGACCAGCAGCAGGCGGCTCAAGGCAGCAACGAGGGCGACACGACGCAGCCGCGGTCGCAGGATGGCCAGCAGATGACGAACGAGATGTCTGGCGCGGAGGAACGTGGCACGATCATCGTCCTTCCGCCGGGCGTCACGCCTGAAATGTTCGTCGAAAAACTGATGCGGAATTCGGCGCAGCAGGGCGGCTGACACCGACAAGATCGAGAGAAATTTTACGGCGGGCCATTGGTCCGCCGTTTTTCCGTCGGTTCGCCGCAGCCGGCACTTCGACCTAGGTTCTCCCCGATCCGTCTGTGGAGGGGGGTGAATGTTTCGCGTCACGCTATCTGTTCTCGGTATCCTGCTGGCTGCCACGGCTCTCTATTTCCTGAGCCGCGACCTCATTCCCCCGCAAAGGGTCGTCTTCGCGGCGGGCGCAGAAGGAGGGGGATACCACCGCCTCGCACAGCGCTACCGCACCATCCTTGCCCGGGACGGGATCGAGATGACCGTGCTCGAGACGGCGGGTTCGGCCGAAAACGCGCGGCTCTTGTCGGACGGGACTGCAGACGTGGGCCTTCTGCAGGGTGGCATCGCGCCCGCGGGGTCGGTCGAGACCCTGGGGGCGGTGTTTCTGGAGCCGCTCTTCGTTTTCGTCCGCTCGGGCGGCGGCGTGCCGCGCAACCTCGCCGCCTGGCGCGACCTGCGGATCGCGGCGGGCGGGGAGGGGTCGGGAACCCGCGCTGCGGTCATTGCCCTGTTGTCGGCGGCGGCAGTCGACGCCGACGCGGTGACGCTCCTGCCTCTGGGTGGAGAGGCGGCGGCCGAGGCGCTGATGAGTGGCGAGGCGGACGCCGCGATCTTCGTCGCCCCGGTCGGCGCTCCGTATCTCGGCCCGCTTTTTGCGTCCGAGGATGTCGAGATCGCGGAGCTCGATCATCTGACGACGCTCGCCCGCAGGTTACCCGATTCTCTGGTCACGACGTTGCCGAGCGGCGCATTCTCGCTGTCTCCGGCGATGCCCCGCCGCGACCTGCCGGTGCTGACGCTGGTCGCGAACCTCGTGGCGCAGCCGGACTTGCACCCGGCGCTCGCCGATCGGCTGGTGGAGGCGGCTCGGCGCATCCACGGGCGGCGCGACATCCTCAGCGAAGACGGCGAGTTCCCGACCATGACGTTTGCGACACTGCCGCAGGATGCCTACGCTCGCGACCTGATCGCCGACGGACCGAACCCGCTGGGGAAGTTCCTGCCATTCTGGGTAGTGGCGCAGATCAGTCGATTCGCCATCCTGCTGTTGCCGATCCTGTTCATCGTCGTGCCGCTGCTCCGCGCGCTGCCCGGGGTCTATGTCTGGCGGCAGCGCCGGCGCGTGTTTCGGCACTACGCGGCGATCCGGTCGATCGACCAGGAAGCGGCGCGCACCAAGAGGCCGGCGGAGCTGGAAGGTCTGGCAAGCCGCCTAGACACGATCGAAGATCAGATCGCGCGGCTGAACCTGCCGCTGCCCTACCGCGAGTACGCCTATACCGCGCGGCTGCATATCGACCTGATCCGCAAACGGATCGCGGAGCGTCTGGCGGCGGGCTAGGCCGAAGCTCCGTTCGTGAGGCCGCTGGCCTTGGGTTCGTCGCGATCTGCTCGATTTTTCGGAAGATCTCCGCGTGCCTGGCGAAACACCGGAACCGCGCGTTGGCCGCCGCCAGATGGCGTCGGCGCAGGTTTGGCCGCAAGACCCGCGCGCCTAGCGCAGCGCCATCGAGACGGCGCTCTCCGGCAGCTCCTCGTCGAAGCACCGCTGGTAGAACTCCGCGACCGTCTGGCGCTCCAGCTCGTCGCACTTGTTGAGGAACGTCAGCCGGAACGCGTAACCGATATTGCGGAAGATCTCGGCGTTCTGCGCCCAGGCGATCACCGTCCGCGGGCTCATCACCGTCGAGAGATCCCCCGCCATGAAGGCCGTGCGCGTCAGATCCGCGACCGTGACCATCTGCGCCACCGTCTTGCGGCCTTGCGCGGTGTTGTAGTGCGGGCACTTCGACAGCACGATCGCCGCCTCGGCATCGTGGCTGAGGTAGTTCAGCGTCGCGACCAGCGACCAGCGGTCCATCTGGCCCTGATTGATCTGCTGGGTGCCGTGGTAAAGGCCCGTGGTGTCGCCGAGACCGACGGTGTTGGCGGTGGCGAAGAGGCGGAACGACGGGTGCGGCGTAATCACCTCGTTCTGGTCGAGCAGCGTCAGCTTGCCGTCGGTCTCGAGCACCCGCTGGATCACGAACATCACGTCGGCGCGGCCGGCGTCGTACTCGTCGAACACGATGGCCGCGGCGTTCCGCAGCGCCCAGGGCAGGATACCCTCCTGGAACTCGGTGATCTGCTTGCCATCCCGGAGCTTGATCGCGTCCTTGCCGATCAGGTCGATGCGACTGATGTGACTGTCGAGGTTGACGCGCACACAGGGCCAGTTCAGCCGCGCCGCCACCTGCTCGATATGGGTCGACTTGCCGGTGCCGTGATACCCCTGGATCATGACGCGGCGGTTGTGTGCGAAGCCCGCGAGGATCGCCAGCGTCGTGTCGGGGTCGAACTTGTAGGTCGTGTCGACCTCCGGCACGCGATCGGTGCGGCCAGCGAACCCCTTGACCTTCATCTCGGTGTCGATGCCGAAGGTCTCCCGCACCGAGATTTCCTCGGTCGGCCTCAGCCCATTGTCGATCGCACCGTCTGCCATTGCCGCCACCTTCCGTCGTACCGCGTGCCCCTCTGCCAAATATGCCGCGGCCCGGCAAGGTGAAGCCGGATCGCGATGGCCGCCGACATGGAGACGCCTTGCGCCGCGTGACGCCAGTCTGCATGTCGGCGCACCGAACGATGAGAGGGGCGGATGCGGGCGACCCGGGAGATCGAGGCGCTGATCGAGGCGGTCGCGAGCGGGGACCGTCCTGCCTTCGAGGCGCTCTACTCCGCGACCTCCGCGAAACTCTACGGTGTCGCGCTGCGTGTCTTGCGGGATCGGGCCGAAGCGGACGACGTCCTTCAGGAGACGTTCCTGCGCATCTGGAACAACGCCGACCGCTACGTCGCTACGGGTCTCAGCCCGATGACGTGGCTCATCACGATCGCGCGCAATCTCGCGATCGACAAGTTGCGCGCGCGGCGGCGACCCATGGCGGGCATGGATGACGCTGCGGAGCTTCCGGACGGACAGCCGGGTCCGGAAGCGGCGGCGATCGCGGCGGGCGAGGCGGCGCGGATCGGGGCCTGTCTCGATGAGCTGCCGACCGAGCGCGCGGACGCGGTGCGTGGCGTCTATCTCGACGGGGCCACGTACCAGGAGCTTGCCACGCGGCACGGCGTGCCGCTCAACACGATGAGAACCTGGCTGCGCCGCAGCCTGATGCGATTGAAAGAGTGCCTCAGCCGATGACGCAAGAGGGCGACATTCCAGAGGAAGACGACGCGCTCGCGGCGGAGTATGCGCTGGGCCTGCTGTCGGGCGCCGAGGTTGCGGAGGTCGAAGCGCGTCTCGAGCGGGAGGGGGCGCTGAGGTCCCGCGTGGCGTTCTGGCAGGAGGAGCTGGCGTCGCTGGCGGATGCGGTGCCCGAGGCCCCTCCGCCGAGCGCCGTGTGGCGCCGCATCGAGAGTAATTTGCCGCCGACGCGCCGGAACACAAGAGCCGGCGCCGCTAGCGGACGCGCCGGGCTATGGCGCACGCTGGCGCTACTCATGACAACGGCCGCCGCCGCGATGGCGGCGTTCCTGTTTCTCGACCTCGAGGTTTTTCGGGAGACCGAACAAGGCCCAGCGCCTCTATATGCTGGCGAGATCCGGGCCGAGGACGGCTCGTTGCGCCTTGTTGCGGCCTACGATGACGCGACGGGCACGCTTCGCGTCGCGCGCGCGGAGGGCGGCGCGGCGCCGGGCCGCGCGCTAGAGCTGTGGGCGATCGCCGAAGGCGCAGATCCGGTCTCGCTCGGAGTGCTGCCCGAAGGGGAACGCGCCGTCGTTGACGTGCCACAGGCACTTCGTCCAGGTTTCGAGGCCATCACGCTTGCGGTCAGCGACGAGCCGCCTGGCGGCTCCCCCACCGGTCAGCCCACGGGCGCCGTACTTGCCGTCGGCGGCATCACCGAACTGTGAGCGCAGCCGTACGCCGCCGCTGAAACTCCTCCAGCCCGGTCTCCGTGACTGCGTGCATCGAGCGGCGACGGAAGGCCCGGCGCTGCATGAGAGGAGAAAGTGAATGACTGATCAGTTCCGTTTCGCAATTGTGGGCACCTGTCTGCTCGCCGCCGGCACCGCTATCGCCGCCACCGGCAACCCGATGGTCGGGGGCGCCGAGATGTCGCCGCAGAAGACCATCGTCGAGAACGCGTCGGCTTCGGCCGACCACGAGACCCTCGTCGCCGCCGTCAAGCAGGCGGGCCTTGTCGAAACTCTTTCGGGCGAGGGGCCCTTTACCGTTTTCGCTCCCACCGACGACGCCTTTGCGGCGCTGCCGGCAGGCACGGTGGAAACGCTGATGATGGACGAGAACCGCGAGCAGCTCGCCACGATCCTCGGCTGCCACGTGGTCTCTGCGGACGCGATGTCCGACGCGATCATGGGCATGGTCGACGATGATGGCGGGATGCACCCCGTGCCGACTGTTGGCGGCTGCACCCTTCAGGCCAGCTACGACGGCCACACGATCATGCTGGAGGACGAGACCGGCGGCGTCGCCACGGTGACCGTCGCAGACGTCGATCAGTCGAACGGTGTCGTTCACGTTATCGACAGGGTGCTCCTCCCCGCACAATGACGAGTGCATATTGGTAACGAGTTGGCGTCGCCCGAAGGGGCGGCGCCGCCCCTGATCGGAGGACACGACATGAAACGCCGCGACCTCATTCTGACCGCGCTGGCCGGTTCGACGGCCTTCGCGCTGCCGTTCGTGAGAACCGGATATGCCGCCGAGGGCGACTTCGAAGTGACGCGCACCGAAGAGGAGTGGCGCGCCGTGCTCAGCGACCTTGAATACAAGGTGATGCGCGAGGAGGGGACGGAGCGTGCCTTCACCAGTCCTCTCAATGACGAGAAGCGCGCCGGCACCTTCCACTGCAAGGGCTGCGAGCAGGCGTTGTACTCGAGCGAGACGAAGTTCGACTCGGGCACCGGTTGGCCGTCCTTCTACGCTCCGCTCGAGAATGCGGTGGAGACCAAGCCCGACCGGAGCTTCTTCATGGTCCGGACGGAGGTCCACTGCGACCGTTGCGGCAGCCACCTCGGTCACATCTTCGACGATGGGCCGCCGCCGACCGGCAAGCGCCACTGCATCAACGGCGTGAGCCTCGTCTTCACGCCTGAAGCAGGTGTTCCCGACAACGCCTGATGTCGAGCGCATTGGTGCGCGGCCGAAGTGCAGGGCTGCCGGCGTGGCTGGCCTGGGTGCGCTCGCGGCGTGGCATCTGAGCTTGAGCCTGCTGTCTTGTGTCGTTCAGGCCGGTGGTCTCTCGTTCTAGGCTGTCTCGCGAGACGTGAGCGGCTCTCTCGAGGACCGATGCATCGAGGACTTTGAGCGGTTGGGTGTCGATCCGGCGCTCGCTCCAGAGGCCCAGTGGGAGGCTGGGTAGGGCGGCGCAGGTCCTCTCTCACTTGGTCGAGATGGACTGATGGTCGCTGTTAGGCGACACCCGCGGTCGCGCTCGCATGCACAGCGTTGTCCGGCAAGCCTCTACCGCACCTGGCAATGCTGTAAATGCCGGCACGCAGCTTCAGGCGAAGTTGCGGCTGTCCTTGATCTGATCCCAAGCCCAAAGGACTTCCTGCAACCGGTCCTCGTCGGCGCGACCGCCGCCGTTCATGTCGGGATGCAGATCCTTGACCAGCGAGCGGTACTGCTTGCGAATCTCGGTCTTGGTCCAATGATCTCGCGCTTCGAGGATCTCCAGCGCGCGCCGTTCCGTCGGCGGCAGGCGGCGCCCGTGATTAGTCCCCCGCCCAGGATTCTGCGTGGCGTTGTCGCCAAGGATCTGGTGCGGGTCGTCGACGCCGAGGCGCGACCAGGCGCGCTGCTCGTCGCGCTTGCCGAAGGGCTTCGTCGCACGGCCCCAGACGCGGTCCTGGTCGACCATGTCGAGAAACTCCTCCTCGGTCTGGCCGTGGAAGAAGTTCCACTTCAGATTGTATTCGCGCACATGATCGCGACAGAACCAGAAGAAATCCTCGAGGTTGTCCGGTGACTTCGGGGCGCGATACTGCCCGGCCTCCTGGCAACCCGGATGGTCGCAGACCCGCGTCGACGTCTCGAACGCACCCGACATGCCACGACGTCCACGCTGCTTCTTCTTCTTGTCGGAAGACACGCGGAGGTCGAATCCGAACGGGTCGTTCTTGCTCATGCGGCACACCTTTTCGACTCGGACCCGGAAGTCTAAGGTTCTTGGACGTGAGGGGAAGAGGGATCTTGATGGCAGTTTCAAACGAGATCGAGAGCCGTCTTCGCCACGCCTTCGCGCCCCGCACGCTCGCGGTCGAGGACCAGAGTGAGCTCCACCGCGGCCACTCCGGCTGGCGCGAGGGTGGGGAGACGCACTTTCACGTCGCCATCGCGGCGGACGAGTTCGCCGGCCTGAGCCGCATCGATCGCCACCGCGCCATTCATGCCGCGCTCGGCCCGGAGCTGGTCGGCCGCATCCACGCCCTGTCGATCGACGCGACGCCGTGATGCGGCTGGTTAGTGAGGCTCCCCGTCCCGCTCGGTGAGCGGCGGCGCCGCCCGAAGGCTCGCAAATCCCGCCCGCCGGACCGAACTGCGGTCAGCGGCAAGGCGCGGCTCTGACGCTGCGCGCATGGAGGGCACTGCGGGTACGTCTTCCTCGATGCCGCTCCGGCCGCGCCGGAAGATGAGTACGCTGTGCTCCTCGACCTTGCGGCTGAACCAGCCGCGATGCTCGCACGGCAGGGTGTCCGAACGCACGTACTCCCACCCCTCGGCGGCAGAAACGTTGATCGCTTCTTCGATCGTGAAGGCGAAACGCGCCTCATCGCCGCGGACGCCACGAAGCTTGGCAGGCCTGCGCGGCGCCGGCACAACCTTGTACTCGTATCTTGGCATGGTCCCCTCAAGCGCGACTCCGCCTCTGAGAGTTAGCAACTCGTGTCGGGGAGGCAATCTCTCATCGCCTGCCGTTTCCGACATCGCTGGCCGTCCGCCCGCCGAGACGCAGGCCTCGGCGCAGCTTCCGGAGCTTGCGAGCGGCCACCAGGATCTGGAGTGGAAAGTCGCTCCGGGCGCGTTCCTGCGGATTTCAGAGAAAGAGCTTCCTTGCGACGATCTCGTTGACGGCCTGAGGGTTGGCCTTCCCGCCCGTCGCCTTCATGACCTGGCCCGACGAACCAGCCGGACGAGCTTGGGGTTCGACCGAGCCTTCTCGGCCTGAGCAGGGTTCTCGGCGATGACCTTGTCCACCTCGGCCTCGATCGCGGACTTGTCGGTCACCTGCTTCATCCCGCGCGCCTCGACGATTTTCGCCGGATCGCCGCCCTCGGACCAGACGATCTCGAAGAGATCCTTGGCGATCTTGCCGGAGATTTCGCCGCGCGCGATGAGATCGAGGATCGCTGCCGAGCTGAGCCGCCGAGACGGGGCTGTCGCCGATCCCGTGCCCTTCCTTGTTGAGGCGGCCGAAGAGCTCGTTGATGACCCAGTTCGCCGCCTGCTTGCCGTCGCGGCCGCGCGCCACCTCCTCGAAGAATGCCGCGTTCTCGGTCTCGGCGGTAAGCACGCCTGCGTCGTACTCGGTCATGCCGTAGTCGGCCACGAACCGCGCCTTCTTCTGGTCCGGCAGCTCCGGCAGCGAGGCCGCGATGTCGTCCACCCAGGCCTGCTCGATCTCGAGCGGCAGCAGGTCGGGGTCGGGGAAGTAGCGGTAGTCGTGCGCCTCCTCCTTCGAACGCATCGACCGGGTCTCGCCGCGGTCGGGGTCGTAGAGCCGGGTCTCCTGCGTGCACCTGCCCGCCATCCTCGAGAATGGCGATCTGCCGCCGCGCCTCGTACTCGATCGCCTGCTGGATGAAGCGCATCGAGTTCATGTTCTTGATCTCGCAGCGCGTCCCCAGGACCTTGTGGTCGCCGGTCTCCTGGTAGCGCTCGTAGTCGCCCGGGCGGCAGACGCTGACGTTGACGTCGGCGCGCAGGTTGCCGCTCTGCATGTTGCCGTCGCAGGTGCCGAGGTAGCGCATGATCTGCCGCAGCTTCGCCACGTAAGCCGCGGCTTCCTCGGGTCCCCTGATGTCCGGGCGGCTGACGATCTCCATCAGTCCGACGCCGGTGCGGTTGAGGTCGACGAAGGTCCAGGCCGGATCCATGTCGTGGATCGACTTGCCGGCGTCCTGCTCGACATGGATGCGCTCGATCCTGCACACGTCGCGCGATGCCGGGCCCCATGTCGACGATCACCTCGCCCTCGCCGACGAGCGGGTGGTAGAGCTGGCTGATCTGGTAGCCCTGCGGAAGGTCAGGGTAGAAGTAGTTCTTGCGGTCGAAGGCGCTGGTCAGGTTAATCGCTGGCCTTCAGGCCCAAGCCCGGTTCGCACCGCTTGCGCGATGCAGAACTCGTTGATGACGGGCAGCATCCCCGGCATCGCCGCGTCGACGAAACTGACGTTTGCAGTTCGGCTCCGCCCCGAACAGGGTCGAGGCGCCAGAGAAGAGTTTCGCGCGGCTCGAGATCTGCGCATGCACCTCGAGCCCGATCACCAGCTCCCAATCCTCCTTGGCGCCGGCGATCCGCTTTGGTTCGGGGGCGGTGTAGGCGAGGTCGAGCATGGATGTCCTCCGCGGCGGATTCTGGGCGATACCTCTAGGCGATGGTGCCAGGTCCGGCAAGAAGACGCAGCGATAGGCGAAGGGCCGCCGAAACGGGCGATGCTGCAGTGCAGCGCTTGCTTGATCGCGGTCGCGGGAGGTATCCGGGTGCAACGTTAACTAATTCAGTGAGCAGCATGCTTCGAACTCTTTGTGCGATCTGCGCCCTCGTCCTTTCCGTCGGATGCACCAGTGCGTCGATGTCGACCAAGGATCCTGTGGTCATGCGGTGGGATCACCGTCCCGAGGGGCAAGTCTGGACGCAGGCCGCGCTCACGGCGCTCGAGAACCACGGGTCCGCTCTGCCCGAACTGGTGCCTGCCGACATCGAGGCCTTCTGCCCCGGTTACGAAAGCGCCTCGCTCGAAGAACGGCGGCTGTTCTGGACCGGCCTGCTCTCTGCGCTCGCCAAGCATGAGAGCACGTGGCGGCCCGAGGCGGCAGGTGGCGGCGGTCGGTGGATCGGACTTCTGCAAATCTCGCCGGGCACCGCCCAGGCCTATGGCTGCAAGGCCCAGAATGCCGCTGCTCTGAAGAACGGCGCCGCGAACCTGTCCTGCGGGATCCGCATCATGAGCAGGACCGTGAAGCGCGATGGGGTCGTCGGCGCCGAGGGACGGGGCGGCATCGCGGCGGACTGGGGACCCTTCACGCGGGAGGCCAAGCGCGCCGAGATGGCCGCATGGACGCGCAGCCAACCCTATTGCCGAGCCGCCGACGCCTGATTTCGTGCGGTCGGGCTAGTACGCCGTGAGGCGGCCGCGCCGGCGTACGAACGCCGGCCATCGGCTCGAATCCACCAGCGACACAGTCGGTGCATGCCGACCACCCAAGCGAAGCGTGGCTTCCCGCAGCGCCTCGATCCCGTCTTCGGACTTGTGCGGCAGGGAGTGGGGAAGGATCGGCGCACCCACATTGATGCGATAGGGTTGCCTGTGCTTGTTCAAGGTCTCGTGGAACAGCGTGATGTCCCGGAGCGTCGGGTGCAGCCAGTCGAACAGGTAGAAGAGGACCGAGTTCCGCGCCCTGATGTTCACGGGGATGACCGGCAGGTCGAACTTGCGCGCAATCATCGCCGCTGAGGGCATCCAGTCACGCTCGAACAGGCGCAGCCCGCGCCGCTTGGCGAGCCGGCCCGCCGGAAAGATAACGCCGAGGCGGCCACTCTCGATCGCTTTGCGCGTGTACTCCATCGTCTCGCGCGTCTTGGCGCGGCTGCGCTTCTCCTCCCGCCACTCGACTGGGGCGATCATGCTCTCCATCTGCGGGAGCAGGCGCAGGATGTCGGAGTTGGCATAGAAATAGAGGTCGGGCCGCAGCGGCGCGATGAGATGGTGGAGGATGATCCCGTCAGCGATGCCCGTGGGATGGTTGGCCACGATAAGCGCGGGGCCATTGCGCGGGATGCGATCGAGACCCGTCGCCTGTACGTCGCGCGCGAGCAATTCGCCCATGACGCGCATGATCTCGACAGTCGGGATGTCGCGAAAATGCTCTCCGAGGGCAATCGTGCGGTTGTAGCCGAGGAGGCGGTCGAGGACCTTCCGCGCCGGATCGGAATATACATGGTCAGCGAAGAGCCACGGGGCCCGTTCCGCTATCAGAGGGTCGATCCGTTCACGCATGGCAAAGGCACACCACCTTTATACGTCACGTGCATAACAATGCACCAAATTCTCGCGGGGTGCCATGCAGCCCGGCCCGTTGAGCATGAAAACGCCCGGGAGTGCCCGGGCGTTCCATCACATCGGCTGCGCGGCCATCGTCATGCCGCCTGGCGTGAGTGCTCGCCTTCCTCGACCTCCTCGACGATCTTGGCGACGAAAGCATCGAGATCGCCGGGATTGCGGCTGGTAATGATGCCGTTCGACACGACGACCTCCTTGTCGACCCATTGCGCGCCGGCATTCTTCAGGTCGGTCTGGATCGATGGGAACGAGGTCATTTCGCGATCCCGCACGACGTCCGCCTCGACCAGCATCCAAGGCCCGTGGCAGATCGCTGCGACGATCTTGTTACCGCCGACGAAGTCTTTGACGAGTTGGACCGCCTCGGGGATCGTCCTCAGCTTGTCCGGATTGATCTGCCCGCCGGGCAGGACGATCGCATCGTAGTCGTCGGCCTTGACCTCCGTCAGATGGCGATCCGCCTGCGTCTCGCGGCCCCAATCTGTCTTGTCCCAACCACGGATGGCCTTGCCGTCCGGCGTCGCGACGTGGACCTCGGCGCCGTGCTCTTTCAGCTTGGCGTGCGGAACTTCAAGCTCCGACTGCTCGAAGCCGTCGGTCGCAAGAATGAGAATCTTCGCTTCTTTGATGCTGGGCATCTGAACCTCCTTTGGTTCGGTTTGCTCCAGCAACGATGGTCGGCGAAATGCGTTCCATTTTTTGTGCTGCGTCGCGGCATGGCGCCTCAGTTGCCAAGGATCCGCGTGACCATCTCGTAGGTGTCTCGGCTGAGAGAATCGCTGCACAGGAACCTGCGAAGCGCCGCCGTCATCTGTGCCTGCCGACGCGAATCGTACCTTCGCCAAGTCTCGAACGCGACGAGCATGCGCGCAGCGGTCTGCGGATTTACCCGATCTAGCCGCAGCAGCCATTCCGCCATCAATGCGTAGCCCTCGCCGGACGGATGATGGAAACCCGCCGCATTGGTGGCGAAGGAGCCGAAGAGCGCACGGAACCGGTTGAGGTTCGCCATGTCGAAGTCGGCGTGTTCGCTGAGTTCCCGGACGACTTCGACGGCCATCGCGGGTGGCGCGTGGCGCGCCTGCATCCCGAACCATTTGTCGATGACGAGCCGATCGTTTCGCCACTGGCAATAGAACGCCTCGAGCTCGTCGCGGCCCTTGCCGATCTCCATCAGCGTGGTGACCGCCCCGAATTGTTCCGTCATGTTGGTCGCGTCGTGGAACAGTTGGCTCGCCCTGGTACCGCCGTCCGTCCAGGACAGCAGCTTCAGCGTGCCAAGCCGAAGCGCCCGGCGTCCCGCCGACACCGCGTCGGGACTGTACGGTCCGGGCACTGCCATGGCTTCGAAGGTGTTCTCAAGATCCTCGAACAGCGCCTTTCCGATCGACCGGCTGAGATGGCGCCGCAAGTTGTAGATGCGCGTGGGCTCCGGCGTCACGCCAGTGTCGAAAAGCGCCTGGGCGATGTCGTCTTCTCCAGGCAGATGCAGCAACAGCGCGCGGAAAGACGGGTCGAGCGTTTCGTCGAGGAGCACCGATCCGACCGCCTCGTGGTACTCCGCACGCGGCACCTCGTCATGCACCACCATGTCGATCAGCACGTTCTTGGCGAAGATCCGGCCTGCGTCCCATCGTGCGAAGGGATCCGGGATCGGCGCGAAAACGGAAAGCGATTTCCGCCGCAGTGGCGTCGCGGCGCAGCAGTACGGGCGCAGAGAAATCCCGCAGGATCGACGGGATCGGCCGCTCGCGAAGGCCGCGGAACGTGAAGGTCTGCTCCTGCTCCGTCATCTCCAGCATCTGAGTGCCGAGCGCTTCGGTACCGTCGGGGTAGATCATCCCGACAGCGACGGGCAGCAGGACCGGAACCTTGTGCGGCTGCCCGGGTGTCGGGGGCGTCTCTTGCCGCAGATGCAGCGAGTAGACGCCATACTTCCATTCGTCCTGGACCATCAGCCGCGGCGTGCCTGCCTGCGTGTACCACGTGCGGAACTGCGTCAGGTCGCGACCCGTGGAGTCCTCGAACGCCCCTAGCCAGTCGTCGATGGTCGCAGCGCGGCCGTCATGCCGGCGCAGATAGAGGCGCAGCGCCTCCTGGAACGCCTCCCGGCCGACGAGCCGCGCGAGGATACCGATGAGCTCCGCGCCCTTTTCATAGATCGTCGCCGTGTAGAAGTTGTTGATCTCGATATAGCTCGAGGGCATCACCGGATGCGCAAGCGGGCCATTGTCCTCACGAAACTGGCGCGACCTCAGCATGACCACTTCCTCTATGCGGCGCACCGGGCGGCTCCGCATGTCCGAGGAGAACTGCTGCTCGCGGAAGACGGTGAGGCCCTCCTTCAGCGACAGCTGGAACCAGTCGCGGCAGGTCACGCGATTTCCGGTCCAGTTGTGGAAATATTCGTGCGCGACGATCAACTCGACCAGTTCGTAGTCGCGGTCGGTCGCCGTCTCCGGACGCACGAGGATGTAGCGGCTGTTGAAGACGTTCAGCCCCTTGTTCTCCATCGCGCCCATGTTGAAGTCGTCGACGGCAACGATGTTGAAGACGTCGAGGTCGTATTCCAGCCCGTAGGTCTGCTCGTCCCACGCCATCGCGCGCTGCAGCGCGTCCAGCGCGTATCCGGTGGAGCCCTCGTCAGGCCCGGGACGTACCCAGATGTTCAGGTCCACAATCCGCCTGGAGGCGGTCGTGAAGCGCGCGCTGTCGGCGACCAGATCACCCGCGACGACGGCGAAGAGGTAGCAAGGCTTCGGAAAGGGGTCGTGCCATTCGGCATATCCGTCCCCGCGTTCGACCATGTTTCCGTTCGACAGCAGAACCGGCAGGTCGCTCTCGATCCGCACACGGAACGGCGCCGTAACGTCCGGGCGGTCTGGGTAGTAGGTGATGCGTCGAAACCCTTCGGCCTCGCATTGCGTGCAGAACATCCCGTTGGAAAGATAGAGCCCTTCGAGTTGTGTGTTGGCCGAAGGGTCAAGCTCGACTTCCGATTCCCACAGGAAATCGCCGTCGCCGATGTATCCGCGCGGAATCACGATCGCGCCCTGCCGCGGCGTCACCATGTCCAGTGGCAACGGCCGGCCGTCGATACTCGCCCAGATCGGCCTGAAGCCGGTGGCATCGAGATGCAGCTCTTCCACCGAGGAACCGGGCCGCGGCCGGAATCTGATTTCCGACCTCACGCGCGTCGCGTTCGGAGATAGCCGAAAGACAAGGCGAACGTCCTCGACAACGAACGGATAGGGGCGATATTCGGCCAGCAGGACCGCCTGAGGTGCCATGTCCTTCATCGAAACCTCTCGGCGGGTGAACAAAAACGGCGACAAGACGTTAGGTCCATGGACGGCGTCTCGCAACCAGGGCGCGCCGTCGCTACGAAGGAGTTACGAATGTCAGCACCGAAAACCGATCTCGACAAGCAGGAAAAGCGACACAAGGCGCCGCTGCTCGGGATGCGCGCCGTCGTATTGTGGGCGCTGGTTCTTCTGGTGTTGCTGATCATCTTTCTTGCCGTTCGGGGCAACGATCCCGGCGATGGAGTGCCGGTAACTGAGGAGCAGGAGCCCGCAGCGGTGGAGACCGACTGATCTACCGCACCTGACGGCCCCAGCTCGACTGATCGTTTCGCGCGCCCTCGCAGGCGGTTGCTGACGACGGCGCTGGGCCGGTGCGGTTGCCAATTGCCTGACCCCTTCCTAATCAGGGCGCGATTTCTGAAGAGAGGCATGGTGATGAGCGAGAGGGTCGAGCGGTCCGGACTTCAAGTTGCAGCTGAACTCGCGAGTTTCATTGAGGACGAGGTCCTGCCCGGGGCAGAGGTCGCGGCAGAGGCCTTCTGGGACGGCTTCGCGTCTTTGGTGGCTGACCTCACACCTAAGAATCGCCGCCTCCTCGAGATCCGCGAGGAACTTCAAGCGAGCATTGACGCCTGGCATCGCGGCCGGCGTGTGAGCTCAATCGTGCCGTCCGAGTACGAAGCATTCCTGTCGGACATCGGGTATCTTGTTCCGGAAGGAAGCGACTTCGCAATCGATACCGGACCGACGGATCCCGAGATCGCGAACATCGCCGGGCCGCAGCTCGTCGTGCCGATCATGAACGCCCGCTATGCCCTGAATGCCGCCAACGCGCGCTGGGGATCCCTCTACGATGCCCTCTATGGGACCGATGCGCTGGGAGACCTTCCGACGGGCACGGAATTTGATCCTGAGCGCGGTGCCCGTGTCATCGCGCGCGCCAAGGCGTTTCTCGACGAAACTTTTCCGCTGGAAGGTGCGCGCCACGCGGACGCGACAGGCTACGCGGTTATCGATGGCGCACTTCGTGCGTCTACTGAGGGTGGCGACGCCGCGCTCGTCGCGCCGGAGGCGTTTATCGGCTACTCGGGATCACACGAGACGCCAGACAGCGTCGTTCTGCGTAACCACGGCCTGCACGTGCGCATCGTCATCGATCGCGCCCACTCGATCGGCAAGACGGACCCGGCTGGTGTCGCCGACGTCGTTCTGGAATCGGCCATGAGCGTGATCATGGACTGCGAGGACAGCGTCGCTGCGGTCGACGCGGAAGACAAGGTTCTTGCCTACCGGAACTGGCTCGGCCTCATGCGTGGAGACCTGACCGAGGAGGTGGAAAAGGGCGGCAAGAGCTTCACGCGCCGCCTGAACGAGGACCTCGTTCTGCACGGTCCGGAGGGCGACGTGACGCTCAAGGGGCGCGCCCTGATGCTGGTCCGCAATGTCGGCCACCTCATGACCAACCCCGCGATCCTCGATCAGGAGGGCAACGAGATCTTCGAGGGTCTCATGGACGCGATGATCACCACCACCATCGCCATACACGACCTCAAGGGTGGCGGGTCCATTCGGAACTCCGTCACGGGTTCGGTCTACGTGGTGAAACCCAAGATGCATGGTCCCGACGAGGTGGGCTTCGCCGACGAGATCTTCACGCGCGTCGAGAAGGTTCTGAACCTGCGCCCCGGCACCGTAAAGCTCGGCATCATGGACGAGGAGCGTCGCACGTCGGTCAACCTCAAGGAATGCATTCGCGCCGCGAAGTCGCGCGTCGCCTTCATCAACACCGGCTTCCTCGACCGCACCGGCGACGAGATCCACACATCGATGGAAGCGGGTCCGATGATCCGGAAGGGCGAGATGAAGCACTCGGCCTGGATCAAGGCCTACGAGGACGGCAACGTCGACATCGGCCTCGCGTGCGGCCTTCGCGGCAAGGCGCAGATCGGCAAGGGCATGTGGGCGATGCCGGACAAGATGGCCGACATGCTGGAGCAAAAGGTCGGTCATCCCCTTGCAGGCGCAAGCACGGCATGGGTGCCTTCGCCGACCGCTGCCACGCTTCACGCCATCCACTACCATCAGGTCGACGTCGCCGCCCGCCAGGACGAGATCGCCGCCGGCGGATCCCGAGCCTCCCTGCAGGATCTTCTGACCATCCCACTTGCGGAGGGAAAGAACTGGTCCGATGAGGAAATCCGCGACGAGATCGAGAACAACGCGCAGGGCATCCTCGGCTACGTCGTCCGCTGGATCGACCAGGGCGTCGGTTGCTCCAAGGTTCCCGACATCGACGACGTGGCGCTGATGGAGGATCGCGCGACCTGCCGCATCTCGTCGCAAGCGATGGCCAACTGGCTGCACCACGGCGTCATCTCCGAAGAGCAGGCAATGGCGACGATGAAGAAGATGGCAGAGGTCGTCGACCGCCAGAACCAGGACGACCCGACCTATCGCCCGATGGCCCCATCCTTCGACGGGGCCGCGTTCAAGGCCGCCTGCGACCTTGTCTTCAAGGGACGTGAGCAGCCGTCGGGCTACACCGAGCCCGTGCTTCACGCCCGCCGGCGGGAGCTGAAGGCGCAGGCTTGACGACTGCCGTCTGCAGGACCCTCGCTAGGGGTCGCTCCAATATTTCGCCTCTTGGTTCAGTTTCCAGCGACGTCGGCGGCGTGGAGCACCCCCCTCGTGGGGTCGACACGCCGCTCTCCCGCTTGTGACCAGGATTGGCGAGTTTCACCTGCTTAGCCGAATTCGATATGTGCTGTGACGCCAAAACCCAACTAAAAGGAAGCCGTGCATGATCAAACTTGAACAGGCGCAGACGATCATTCGGGAGGTCTTTGCCAAGGGCGCGGAGCTGGGGTTGAAGCCTCTCTCCGTCGTGGTCCTCGATGCCGGGGGCCATCCGATCGCGTTCGAGCGGCAGGACGGCGCCAGCCCCGGACGATTCGAGATTGCCCGCGGCAAGGCCTATGGCGCGGTGATGACGGGTATGCCCGGCTCCGCGCTCAAGGCACGGGCCGAGGAGCAGGCATATTTCGTCGCCGCGCTCAACGGCGCCTTCGGCGGCAAGGTGGTTCCAGTGCCCGGTGGCATTCTGGTAAGTGATGGCGAGCGCGTGATCGGGGCCGTTGGGGTCACCGGAGACACCTCCGACAATGATGCCGCAGCCGGACTCGCCGGGATTGAAGCCGCAGGCCTCGCGGGCACGGCATGACGCCCGACCGAAAGCAGCGAATCTGTCCAACGTGGCATCAGGATGCGTTCATGAGGTGCGCAGCCATCGTCGTCGGTGCCCGGCTTCTGGTCAGTAGCGATGCAGGCGCGAATGAAGACGAGCCTTGGCCTTGGAGTCTGCCGTCGGTTATGCCCTTATCGCGACACGCAGCAGGCTAGTGGGCTCATGGCACGCCCCATCATCGGAATCATCGGCAATTCCCATCTGATCAACGATCAGTACCCGACCCACGCCGGCGGTACGATGACCTCTCATGCGGTCGGCTGTGTCGCGGATTGTGTGCCTCTGATCGTGCCAGCGGATCCCACCGTCGTATCCGTGCAGGATCTGCTCGAGGCGTGCGATGGCTTCCTGCTGCCCGGCGGGCGGCCCAACGTTCACCCTGAGGAATATGGAGAGGAACCGACCGAGGCACACGGCACCTTCGACCGCGACCGGGATGCAATCACGCTGCCGCTGGTTCGCGCATGCGTCGAGCGCGGCCAACCGGTGCTCGGCATCTGCCGCGGCTTCCAGGAAGTCAACGTGGCCTTGGGCGGGACTTTGCACCCCGAGATCCGCGACATTCCCGGGCGCATGAACCACCGGATGCCTCCCGACGGCACTCTGGAGGAAAAGTTCGCGATCCGCCATACGGTCACATTCCGCGAGGGTGGTCCATTCCACCGCCTCTTCGGCGCGACGAAGGTGATGACGAACACACTCCACGGGCAGGGCATCGTCCGCCCCGGTCGCCGTGTCGTTGTCGACGGCATGGCGGACGACGGCACCGCAGAAGCACTCTATGTCGAGGGCGCGCCGGGCTTCGCGCTATCGGTCCAATGGCATCCTGAGTTTCGCGCCGGCACCGACCCTGTCTCGCGCCCCCTGTTTGAGGCCTTCGGGAAGGCATGCCGGGAGTGGAGCCGCAGCCGCCGCGCTCCGGTGCTCGACTCCGTCTGACCGGCCGGCCCCGTGCGCCCGCTGTGCCGCATTTCGCGGTTCCCTCTCGCGATGTAACGCCCGAGGCTAGGAGACGATAGGTACTCCTCGCTGCGGTCTCGCCGCTACTTGGCCCCACGTCCGGCTGCTCCGCCGCTGCGGGGGGCGAACAGTCGCCACGCGACGAGCGCCGCGACGATCCCTGTAACTACCGGCCGTTCGCGCATGGCGTCACCGATCTCGCGGCGCGGAAATCGCCTCGAGGAGGTCTCTGGCGGCACGTCATCCTTCCGGGGGTCGACCTCGACGAGGGCGTTGGGCCTCGTGTCCGCCTTGACGGCGCCCCTGTGACCCATGGCCTCCTCGGGCCCGGTTGTCGTATCTCGCCTGGTCTGATGCTCCATCTCGGAGTTCAGTTCTGCGCCGAGCAAGACGATGAACGACGACAGCCACAGCCACGTCAGCAGCACGATGACCCCGCCAAGCGTCCCGTAGGTCTCGTTGTAGCTCCCGAAGTTCTGCGCGTAGATCGAGAAGGCGACGGTGCCGACCAGCCACATTACCGTCGCGACGATCGCTCCGGGGCTGACCCACCGCCACCTCGGGTTCTCGCGCGACGGACCGAACCGATAGAGGACCGCGAGGCCGAAGACGGTCAGCACCGCCAGCAGGGGCCATTGAAGCCAGTTAATTGCGGCCGCGATCCGTTCCGGCAGACCGACGAATGCCAGGAGCGCAGGCACAACGATCATCACTCCGAAGGTGACCAGAAGGCCGAAGATCAGGAACAGGGTCAGGGCGATGCCCGTCGCGTATAGGGCGAGAAACCCGCGCTTTTCGCTCTCGTCGTAGGCGATATTCATCCCTTCCATCAGGGTCATCATTCCCTTGGTCGCGCCATAGAGCGCGAGGGCCAGGCCGATCAGCGCGGCGAACCCCGTCGCCGTCTCGTCTCCACCTGTGACCGCGACCAGCTGGTCGCGAATGATCGCCGCCGCGTTTTCGGGGAGCACGGCAAGCGCCGATTCCAGGCGCGACACGACATTTTCCGGATCCAGGACGTAGCCAGCGATGGAGATCAGCGCCGCTACTGCAGGAAAAATCGCCAGCAGACCGAAGAAGGCCACGCCTGCCGACACGACGGACACGTGATCCGAAACGACCTCGTCCTTTATCCTCAGCAGGATGTCCTTCCAGCCTCGTCGAGGTATCTCCGCCGGCCGCCTTGCCATCTGTCCGCGCGTCGCGTCGCTGCTCATGTCTCGTACTCCGATCTTCTGGTCGCCAACGCATTTTCTCTCAGATGGATGCCGCGACCAAAAAAAAGAGTTCGCGCCGCGCGCTGCAAAAGCCGCTGCGGCCATCGAAGAGCGGGGGTGGGCATTCGCGACGAAACGCGCCAGATCACTGGCAGCAGCGAGCCGGGAGGAGCACGATGAGGAGATCGCGCGTCAACGAGATCATGGAGGAGGCTGACGGACTGATCCGCCGGCATGGATTCGTGCTTCCCCCCTTTGCGTACTGGTCGCCGGATGAATTCGCGGAGCGATCTCGCGGCACCCGGATCGCCGAGGCGAGGATGGGCTGGGACATCACCGACTTCGGCGCCGGAGAGTTCGATCGAATGGGGCTATTCCTCTTCACGCTGCGCAACGGGACGCTTTCCGACCTGCGGCGTGGCGGGGGCATGTGCTATGCCGAGAAGCTGCTGATCTCGAAGGAGGATCAGCTTTCGCCGATGCACACCCACATCATCAAGGCGGAGGATATCATCAACCGCGGCGGCGCTACGCTCGCCGTGCAACTCTATGGTTCTGACGGCGACGGCAACTTCGACGAAAGCGCCGGCGGCACCGTCCAGTGCGACGGGACCGCGCGCGACTTCCAGCCCGGTGAGGTTCTGGCGCTTCAGCCGGGTCAGAGCGTGACGCTGATGCCGGGAGACTGGCACGCCTTCTGGGGAGAGGGCGGGGACGTTTTGATCGGCGAGGTCTCCACCGTGAACGACGACATCACCGATAACATCTATCGCGAGCCGATTGGCCGCTTCAGCGAGATCGAAGAGGATGAGCCGCCACGCCACCTGCTGGTGTCGGATTACGAGGCGTGGCTGTCGTCCTGATAAGAAAGGCGCTTGAACATCCTTACTCGGCGCAGCTTCTGGCCGTTCCGATCCACCGTCTCCTCGCCGTCGCGGGACCAGCCGTGGCGTGCGAAGAATGGCTCGGCGACAAGGCTCGCGCCGGTCGTCAGGCGGTCGACGTGCATCAGGCGCATCTCCGCCTCGACGCGATCGAGGAGCCTGCGCGCCACATCCTTGCCATGATACTCCGGCAGGACGTAGGCCAGATCTACGTGACCTGCCGGCGTTGCAGCGATGAAGCCCACGATGCGGGCTCCCAGGACCGCGACGAAGCATTCCGTCGTGCCGAGCCGCTCGACCCAGCCCTCGAACGGCGTGTCAGGCGCCCATGCGTGCCGCTGGGCTTCGTCATAGTGCGCGGCTGCCCCGTTCAGGACGGCGTCGCGCAGCACCTCGTAGAGCCGGCCTTCCTCGCTAGATCGCATCCGGCGCAGCGCAAGCGTCATGTGACGGCAGCACGGCGGCGGAAGTCCTCTCGATCCCACAAGCCGTCGTCGATGATGCGCGCGAGGATCTCCACGGCGCGGCGGACGTCGTGCTCGGACAGGTAGAGCGGGGTGAAGCCAAACCGCAGGATGTCGGGCGCGCGGAAGTCTCCGATCACGCCCTCCGCGATGAGAGCCTGCATGATCGCGTAGCCCTCGGCGTGCCGGAAAGAGACCTGGCTGCCGCGAATGTGCGGATCACGCGGCGAGGCGAGGGTCAGGTCAGGGCAGCCAGCCTCGACGCCCTCGATGAACACCGCCTGCAGCCTCAGTGACTCGGCGCGCACGTCGGTCATGTCGACATCGTCCCAGGCATCGAGAGCGGCATCGAGGGCGGCGAGCTGGATCATCGGCGGCGTGCCGACCCGCATCCGCTCGATCCCGCGACCCGGCCTATAGTCGAGGTCGAAGGCGAACGGCGACTCGTGCCCGAGCCATCCTGCCAGTGCCGGCTCGGCGGTGTCGGCGTGTCGCGGGGCGACGTAGATGAAGGCGGGCGCGCCGGGACCTCCATTGAGGTACTTGTAGGTGCAGCCGACGGCGAAATCCGCCCCGGCACCCGCGACGTCGACGGGCAAGGCGCCGGCGGAATGCGCGAGGTCCCAGACGGTCAGCGCGTCGGCGTCGTGGGCGAGCTTCGTCAATGCCTGCATGTCGTGTCGGCGGCCGGTTCGGTAGTCGACCTCCGTGAGCATGGCGACGGCGACGTCCGGGCCGATCGCGTCCACGACCTCCTCCGGCGCCACGACGCGCAGCTCATGCCGCTTCGTCAGCTTGGCGAGCCCTTCGGCCATGTAGAGATCGGACGGAAAGTTGCCGTTGTCGGACAGGATCACGCGACGCTCGGGCCGCATCTCCAGCGCCGCGGCGAGCGCCTGGAAGACCTTGATCGACAGCGTGTCCCCCATCACGACGTGGCCGGGCTCCGCCCCGATCAGCCGCGCGATCCGGTCGCCAACGCGGCGCGGCGCGTCCATCCAGCCGGCGCGGTTCCAGGCGCCGATCAGCATCTCGCCCCACTCGTCGCGAACCATCGCCTCGAGCCGTTGCGGCACCGCGCGGGCGAGGGGCCCCAGCGAGTTGCCGTCGAGATAGATGATGCCCTCGGGCAGATCGAAGAGCGCGCGGGTGGCCGAGAAATCCGTCATCGTGTTCTTCTCCTGGGCGGGCGCAGTCCGGTCAAGCCTCTCCGCCGGAGATTTCGATGGCCTGGCCGTTCACGCTCTCCGACCCGGCGCCGCAGAGCCACAGCGCCGCCGCCGCGACCTCCTCCGCCCGGACGAGGCGGCCGTGGGGGTTGGCGCCGACCATCATCGCCGTCGCCTCGTCGTCCGAGACGCCGGCGCGCTGGCGGATCGCGGCAACGTTGCGGGTCACGATCTCCGTCTCGACGTAGCCGGGGCAGAGCGCGTTGAACGTGATCTGGCGCCCGGCGTAGTCTGCGGCCAAGCCTCGAACCAGGCCCACTACGCCGTGCTTGGACGCGGTATATGCGGCCGCGCCCCGCAGCCCTCGGACGCCAGCGATCGAGGAGACGGCGATGACGCGGCCCCAATCGAGGTCGCGCATCGTCTTCAGGCTCTCGCGGATCGTCAGGAATGCGCCGTCGAGGTTCGTCGCCATGATCGCCCGCCAGAATGCCAGATCGGTCTTGTGCAACGCACGTCCCTCCGCGATGCCGGCGTTCGCGACGCAGATCGCGACCGGACCACGGCGTTCGACGGCCTGCGCAAAGCCGTCCCTTACCGAGGTTTCGTCCGTCACATCCATCCGCAAGGGATGGATGCGTTCGCCTGCCGCTGCCTCCAGAACTTCGGCTCGACGCCCCGTGATCGTGACCTCGACGCCCGCGTCGGCAAGGGCCCTGGCGATGGCCAGGCCGATGCCGGTGCCACCGCCGGTGACGAGTGCATACTTTCCCTCCAGCATTCGCCGAGCGTATCGGGTCCTCGTCCGGCCGCAAGGCTTGGCAGCGGCGCCGGCCTCCGGTAGCCCCGGACAGCATGAGGCTGATCGACTTTCCCCCCGTGTGGCTGCTCGCGTTCCTCGCTGCGGCATGGTTGCAAGCGCAATACGCGCCGACGCCGTTTCCGCAGCCGCTTGGCCACGACATCGGCGCATTCGCAATCCTGTGCGGCATCGTGCTGACGGCCTCGGCAATGCGTCAGTTCCAGCGGCACAAGACGACCATCCATCCGCACAGGGACGCCGCGCAGTTGATCACCAGCGGCATATTCAGCAAGTCGAGAAACCCGATCTACCTGGCGGACGTGCTCTTTCTCGCGGGCTTCGCACTGTGGTGGGGATCCGTTCTGGGGCTGCTGCTTGTCCCCGTTCTCGTGACCATACTGACGCGGCGGTTCATCCACGTCGAAGAGGCGCGACTGAGACTGGCGTTCGGGGAGTCCTACGAAAACTATGCGCAACAGACGCGCCGCTGGCTCTGATTGCGCTATGTTGGGCCGCTTGTGGAATATTGTTGCGCCGGATAAGCAGGCGCAAAGAGCCAGAACGGGGGATGGCGCATGAAAATCGGCGCCCTGAAGGAGACGCTGGAGGGCGAGGCGCGCGTGGCGATGACGCCCGACAGCGCACGGCAGCTCCAGAAGCTTGGCCACACCTGCCTTATCGAGGCCGGTGCCGGAGCGAGAGCAGAATTCACCGACGACGCCTATCGGGAAGCCGATGTGGAGGTTGTCGGCAGTGCCTCGGACGTCTTCGCGGCCACCGATGTCGTCGTGAAGGTCCGCCCGCCGACCGACGCCGAGGCGGACATGCTGCGCGAAGGGCAGACGCTCATCTCCTTCTTCTGGCCGGCGCAAAACGAGGCGTTGCTCGAAAGGGTCAAGGACAAGGGCGCGACCGCAATCGCGATGGACATGGTGCCGCGGATCAGCCGTGCGCAGAAGATGGACGCGCTCTCGTCGATGGCGAACATCGCCGGCTATCGCGCGGTGATGGAGGCGGGGAACAACTTCGGGCGCTTCTTCACCGGCCAGGTGACGGCCGCGGGCAAAGTGCCGCCGGCCAAGGTCCTGGTCATCGGCGCTGGCGTCGCGGGCCTGTCCGCGATCGGCACCTCCGTCAGCCTCGGCGCGATCGTGCGCGCCTTCGACGTCCGCCCCGAGGTTGCGGAACAGATCGAATCGATGGGTGCCGAGTTCCTGATGCTCGAGTTCGAGGAGGACGGCTCGGGAGAAGGCGGCTACGCCAAGCCCGCCTCGCCAGAGTTCATCGAGAAGGAGATGGCGCTGTTCCGTGAGCAGGCGCCTGAGGTCGACATCGTAATCACCACCGCGCTGATCCCCGGCCGGCCGGCGCCAAAGCTCTGGCCGGAGGAGATGGTCAGGCTGATGAAGCCGGGCAGCGTTGTCGTCGACCTCGCGGCCGAGCAGGGGGGCAACTGCGACCTGACCGTACCGGGAGAGAAGATCGTCACCGACAACGGCGTGACGGTCGTCGGCTACACCGACTTTCCAAGCCGCATGGCGACGCAATCGTCGACGCTCTACTCGACGAACATTCGTCACATGTTGACGGACCTGACTCCGGAAAAGGACGGCAAGATCGTCCAGAACATGGACGACGACGTCATCCGCGGCGCCACAGTGACTCATGCGCGGGAGATCACATACCCGCCGCCCAAGCCCAAGGTGCAGGCCATCGCCAAGGCGCCGCCGAAGGCGAAGGTCAAGGAGTTAACCCCCGAGGAACGGCGCGCGGCCGAAGTGGCGGCGTTCCGCAAGGCCACGCGCATGCAGGTCGGCCTTCTCGTCGTCGGCGCGCTTCTGATGCTGCTCGTCGGGGCCTACGCGCCAGAGAGCTTCATGGCGCACTTCATCGTCTTCGTCCTCGCCGTGTTCGTGGGCTTCCAGGTCATCTGGAACGTCAGCCACTCTCTCCACACGCCTCTGATGGCCGTGACGAACGCGATCTCGGGCATAATCATCGTCGGCGCGCTGTTGCAGGTGGGATCGGGGAACTTCATCGTCATCCTGCTCGCCGCGATCTCCATCCTGATCGCATCGATCAACATCGTCGGTGGGTTCCTGGTGACGCGCCGGATGCTCGCCATGTTCCAGAAATCCTGAGGGGGCCAAGATGATCAGCGCAGGTCTCGTCGGCGCGGCCTACATCGCCGCCTCCGTCCTCTTCATCCTCGCCCTCGGCGGGCTTTCGGGCCAGGAAAGCGCCAAGCGTGCCATCTGGTACGGCATCGTGGGTATGGCCTTCGCCGTACTGGCGACCGTCCTCGCGCCTGGCGTCGGCAACCTCGGCATCATCCTGATCATGGTCGCGATCGGTGCGGTCATCGGCGCGATCGTGGCGAAGCGGGTCGAGATGACCGAGATGCCGCAACTCGTCGCGGCGTTGCATTCGTTCGTCGGTCTCGCCGCGGTGTTCATCGGCCTCAACGCGGACGTCATGCTGCACGCCGTGACCGTTCTGCGCGAGGCCGGCACGCCGCTGGCGGAGGCCGACCTCACCGGCTTTGGCGAGCGACTGTGGTACAAGGATGCGGTCGAGATCGCGATCCTCAAGGTCGAGGTTTTCCTCGGCATCTTCATCGGCGCTGTGACGTTCACGGGCTCGGTCGTGGCGTTCGGCAAGCTCGCCGGCAAGATCTCGTCGAAGCCCGAGAAGTTGCCGGGCGGACACGCCCTGAACGCCGGCGCGCTCGCGCTCTGCATCATCCTCGGCATCCTCTACTTCAACGGTGCCGGCATCTGGACGATGATCCTGACGTCGGTCATCGCGGGTTTCATCGGCTGGCATCTGATCATGGGGATCGGCGGTGCAGACATGCCGGTGGTCGTGTCGATGCTGAACAGCTACTCGGGCTGGGCAGCGGCGGCGATCGGCTTTACCTTGGGCAACGACCTGCTGATCGTGACCGGCGCCTTGGTCGGATCCTCTGGCGCGATCCTCAGCTACATCATGTGCAAGGCCATGAACCGGTCGTTCGTCAGCGTCATACTCGGCGGCTTCGGCGCGACGCAGTCCACCGTGGCGGCGATCGAGGGCGAGCAGATCGCGATCGATGCCGGCGGAGTAGCCCAGGCGCTGGAAGATGCCGACAGCGTCATCATCGTGCCCGGATACGGCATGGCGGTTGCGCAGGCGCAGCAATCGGTGAGCGAACTGACCCGTCGCCTTCGTGGCATGGGCAAGGAGGTGCGCTTTGCCATCCACCCCGTTGCGGGGCGGCTGCCTGGCCACATGAACGTGCTGCTCGCCGAGGCGAAGGTGCCCTACGACATCGTGCTGGAGATGGACGAGATCAACGAGGACTTCCCGTCGACCGACGTCGCGATCGTCATAGGATCGAACGACATCGTGAATCCCGCCGCGCAGGAGGATCCGTCCTCGCCGATCGCGGGAATGCCCGTTCTCGAGGTTTGGAAGGCCAAGCAGGTCTTCGTCTCGAAGCGGGGTCAGGGCACGGGCTACAGCGGTATCGAGAACCCGCTCTTCTTCAAGGACAACACGCGGATGTTCTACGGCGACGCGAAGGCCAGTGTTGACGCGCTGCTTTCGCAGCTGAAGTAGCTGGCAGGGAGCGGGTCTGTACCGCATGGCGCCGCTGGAGGATCACCCTCTTCGCTACCAACTCGCGAACGAGTTGCACGCTCGCCCTTTCCCGTCGCTCGACGCGCCCTGCCGCGCCGCATTCCTCGCGATCAAGCAGCCGCAAGACGCGGCCGCTCGCGACCGCGCGGCGGACCGGGCGCATCTGCTCGAACTGCTCGACCGCTACGGCGCGCAGCACCCGCAGCCGGACGCGACGCACTACTTCGGCAAGATCGGCCGCTATACGCTGAAGTGGGAGAGCCACACCGAGTTCGTCAGCTACACGGCGTTCGACGAGGGGGTGGCCGACCATCCTTTCGATGGGCGGACGTTCGGGATGTTTCCCGATGAGTGGCTGTCGCGGGCGCCCGGCACCAGGATCACGTCGGCCCTGATCCGGGTCGAGCCGATGCCGGACGGCGAGACCGTTCGGCGCAAGCTCGTGGACTGGTTCGTTCCCGAGAGCCTCGCGGTCAGCCGCATCCTCGACGATACAGCGATCATGGCCTCGGACTTTCGCATCGACAGCAGCGGCCATATTCGGATGGCGGTCTTTGCGCGTGAAGACACGGGCCCCCGGCGCATCGGGCGGATCGTGCAGCGCCTGTGCGAGATCGAGACCTACAAGGCAATGTCGATGCTCGGCCTCGCGCGCGTCCGCACGCTCGGCAACAGGATGGCGGAGATCGACCACCGTCTGACCGACCTGATGAACGAAATGACCGGAGAGGTGAGCAAGCCTGACGCCACGCTCAAGGCGCTGCTAAACGTTTCGGCTGAGCTGGAGAAGATCCTGGCCGAGACGAGCTTTCGATTCGGCGCCACTGCGGCCTACGAGGCGCTGGTCGCCCAGCGGATCGAGGTGATGCGCGAAGAACGCTTCGAAGGACGCCAGTCGTTCGGCGAATTCATGATGCGCCGGTTCGACCCCGCGATGCGCACCGTCAAATCGGCCGAGCGGCGACTGCAGGCGATGGCCGAACGTGCCATTCGAGCCGGCAACCTGCTGAGGACGCGAGTGGATGTCGAGCGCTCTGCGCAGAACCAGGATCTGCTCGCGAGCATGGACAGGCGCGCCGATGCGCAGCTGAAATTGCAGCGCACCGTCGAGGGCTTGTCGGTCGTGGCGATCAGCTACTACGCCGTCAATCTCGTGAGCTACATGGCCTACCCGTTCGCTCCGGCAGGTTGGAGTCAGAGCCTTGTCACCGCGGCGCTGACCCCACCCGTCGTCTTGACTGTCTGGTTCGCGATCCGCCGGATCCGGCGTGAGGTCGTCGCCGAGTAACTACTCGGCAGGGACGGCCGCCCCCCGTGCCTCGCGCCGAATGACGCGGTCGGCGATCGCGCCTCCCGCGATGATCGACACGATCGCCAAGATGGCAGCAAAGGACAGCGTTGGTACCCCAGAGAGACCAGCGCCGAGGGTGCATCCGCCTGCCAGGACGCCGCCGACGCCCATCAGGACCCCGCCACCCACGTAACGCGCCGTCTGGCCGGGCGCGCCAAAGCTTTGCGGGTGAAATCGTCCCGAAGCGACAGAACTCACGAGGGCGCCGACAATTATGCCGCCGATGAACCCGGTGCCGAACCCGGCCGGAATGGAGGTTGACGCAATCAGCCAGAAAAGCCCTTCAGCGGACGACGAGGTCGTCGACAAGCCCTCCATCGAGATCGGGTCGAACTCGTCGAACAGCACGAAGCCCGTGCCGACCCAAGCCATGGGCACGAGAAGACCCAACAGCGCAGCAAGGCCGAGATGAAGCGGTCGCGCGCCACTTCGTACGGCAAGAGTTGCGCAAGTGGCGACGATGAGAGCTGTCCAGATCAGAGCCCCGCCGGGCAGCGCAGCGAGGGAAGTGAAATCTCCAAGCGGCACCGTCACGCTCCCGAGGGTCGTTCGAAGCGGCGCGAGGATCCCCTTGAGCGTCGCATGCGCGGTGACCGCAAAAACGAGTAGGACGGTCAGAGCCCGCAGGTTGCCCGACCCGAGCAGGACGGTCAGACGCGAAATGCAGCCGCGTGTCAGAACCATGCCGGATCCGAAGAGCAAACCGCCGATCACGATCGCCAGCCACGGAAGCTCCGGTGTCAGGAAACGGTGCGACTCGAATGAGACGAGTCCGGTGGCGACCGCTGCCTGAGTGCCAAGAACGGCAGCCGCAAGCGCGACGAGCCAGACACCGGCCGCCGGCTTACGGTCCTGTGCATCGCCGGCGACGGCGCGACGAAGGCAGAACCGCGTGATCTCTGCCAAGAAACCGAAGGCACCGCCCAGGAACAGGCCAAGAAACACGGATGCCTGCTGCGGCGTCAGGTAGTCTATACCGAGCGCTTCGAACATAACGAGCCTCCGACCTGCGGTTTCAGCCCGCATGTCGGCAAGTTTGCCCCGGCAATCAAGGTGATGCGTGGCGCCTCGCGCGCCTCAAGCGCGGACAACTTCAGGTCCGTGTCTGGTTCGTGGACACAGGCGTTTCGATCAACGGTGCATTTGGCGACGCCGCGCCTGAATCCGGCGCTCGAAGCGTCTGCGCGTTCTTTTTGATGGCCGCCGTCGGTCGCTACCGACCCCGGATCCGTGGGTCGAGGGCGTCCCGCAGCCCGTCTCCGATGTAGTTTACCGAGAGGACCGTGAGCGAGATCGCGAGGCCGGGCCACAGCACACGGGCTGGATACTGCTGCATGTAGTCCGTCGCATCGTAGAGCAGACGTCCCCAGGTCGGGAAGTCAGGCGGAAAACCGAGCCCCAGGAACGACAGGGCCGATTCCGTGATAATCGCGGTCGCGATGCCGAGCGTGGCGGACACCATGATCGGCGAGAGCACGTTGGGAAGGATGTGGCGCCCGATCAGTCGCGCGTTCGTCGTGCCGATGGAGCGGGCGGCGAGCACGAACTCACGCTCCTTCAGCGCAAGCACGTCGCCGCGTACGATCCGTGCCGTCGGCATCCACGATGTGATGCCGATTGCCACGACGATCAGGATGAAGATGCCCATTTCCGGCCCGAAGGACGACGAGAGGGTCTCGCGGAAGAGCATCACCATGACCAACAGCAGCGGCAGCAGCGGCAAGGCCAGAAAGAGGTCGGTAAGGCGCATCAGCGGTCCGTCAAGCCAGCGGAAGAAGCCGGCGAGGACGCCGACCGCGGTGCCAAGGCAGAGCGCGAGCAGCATCGCGGTGATGCCGACCGCGATCGACACCTGCCCGCCTGCCAGCATCCGCGCCAGCATGTCGCGACCGAGCTGGTCCGCTCCGAACGGGTGCGCCCAAGAGGGTCCCGTGTTGCGGGCTCGGATGTCGATGTAGGTCGGGTCTATGGTCCAGATCAGCGGGCCGACGGTGACAGCCAGCACGATGAAGATGAAGAAACCCGCGCCGAAGAGCGCACCCTTGTGGCTGCTGAACTGGCTCCAGACGTCGGCCCATTGGCTGCGCGGCGGAGCGTCGGGAACGCGGTCGGCCAGGAGGTCGGCGACGACGGGTCCGCCGGTCTCCACCTCTGCGTCGCGCGGGAGGCGGTCCTGGGGGTCGGCGCGGTCAGTCATAGCGGATCCTCGGATCGAGGAGGCCGTAGAGGATGTCGGCGATCAGGTTGAACAGCACGATCAGCACGGCAAAGATGAAGGTTAGAGTTTGAACGAGCGGCAGGTCGTTCGCCTGAATGGCGGTGATCAGGAGCTGCCCGATGCCGTTCACCTTGAAGACCTGCTCGGTGATGATGGCGCCGCCGAAGATGCCTGGCACGCCGAGCGCAATGACCGTGACGACCGGGATCATCGAGTTTCGCAGGACGTGCGTCAGGACGACGTCCCGCTCGCTCAGTCCCTTCGCGCGTGCGGTCCTCACGTAGTCCTGGTTGAGGTTGTCGAGCATCGAGGCCCGCATGAAGCGCGATATCTGCGCCGTCGTCTGAAGCGCCAGGACCATCACGGGCATGATCATCTGGGCGAGTTGCTGCTTGAACGTCTCCCAGTTCACGACCTGCAGGGTCGTGTCGTAGATCGACGGAAGCCAACCGAGCTGGACCGAAAAGATGACGATGGCCAGCACCCCTGTAAAGAACGGCGGCACAGAGAAGCCGATCATCGAGATGAACGTGCCGGCCTGGTCGAACGCTGAATATTGCCGATAGGCAGAGATGACGCCGATCGGCACCGCTATTAGGACGCCGACGACGTAGGCCAGGCCGACGACAAGCAGGGTCTGCGGCAGCCGCTGGATGACGAGGTCCATCACCGGCGCACGCGTCTGCCACGAGATCACGCGGCTGGCGCCTTCCGGCGCGACCTCCAGCCCGGTGATCGCCTGGATCCCGTAGAGCGGCTCGGTGATCAGGAACTGCCGCAGCCAGAGAATATAGCGAACGTGCAGTGGCTCGTTGAGACCGAGGCTGGCGCGGATCTGCTCGCGCACCTCGGGCGGGATGGTCAGCGGCAGCTGGGCGGTCGGATCGCCCGGCGCCATGTCGAGCAGCAGGAAGATTATGAACGAAATGACGAGCAGCGTCGGGATCGCCAGGATGAGCCGTCGGATCGCATAGGTCAGCACGGGTCCTGGATCTCCTTCGTCGCCGCGTCAGGGCCGAACGGCCGTCCCTCCTTCAAGGCGGCGCCCCGGCGGCGTGGCGGGGCGCCCGTGCTCTTCATCGGGCGATCAGCCCTCGGTGCGGTACCAGTCCTTGATGTTCCACAACTCGCTGTCCCAGTCGTTCATCCGGACGCCGCCAAGGGTGTTTGCCTTGGCCGATGGGCTGCCGCGGTGGATCAGCGGGATGATCGAGTACGACTGCATGATCATGTCGTTCATCTGCTTGGCAATCTCGCCGCGCTCCTCGAGGTCCGCCGTCTGTGACATCTTGTCGACGAGCGCGTCGTACTCGGGGTCGCAGAAGCGCTGGATGTTGGTGCCCTGCCAGCCTGTCGCCGGGCCGGGGTATGCGTTGCAACGCCAGTCCGCCATGTACGCCTCGGGGTCCACGCCCGCGAAGTTGTTGGTGTACATCTCGATGTCGGCGTAGAACTTCTGGAATGTGTCGGGGCTCGACGGGTCGCCGCCGAAGAACACCGACGCGTCGACGTTCCTCAGCTCGGTCTCAACGCCCAACTCGTCCCACCACTGCTTGATCAGCGCCTGGGTGTCCTGGCGGACGGCGTTGGTCGAGGTCTGGTAGGTGAACGACAGTTCGACACCGTCCTTGTCCCGGATGCCGTCGCCATCCGTGTCGGTCCAGCCTGCCTCATCGAGGATGCGCTTGGCCTCCTCGATGTCCTGCACCAGGCAGTCGTCGTTCGCGGTCGAGGCGTAGAGCTCCGGCGCGGGCAGGACGTTGCACGTGGCCTGGCCGCCGGCACCGTAGCCGATGTCGACGAGCAGTTGCCGGTCGATCGCCTTGGACAGCGCGTGGCCGACGGCAGGGTCGGTGAAGACCGGGTGCGGGTTCGCATTGCCCGACTGAGCGTTGCCCTCCTCGATCGGGATGTAGACCGAGCGCTCCTCGGGCGGCAGCGACGGGTCGGGGTTCGTCTGGTTGAGGTGCAGACGTTCGACCGAAGTGCCGAAGGCTGCGATGACCTCGCCGAGGCCCTGCGCCTCCATGTCGGCAAGGATCGACGGGTCGAGCTGCAGGTTCCAGGCGTAGTCGAACTCCCCGGTCTCGAGGACCGAGCGAGCCGCCGCAGCCGCATCGCCGCCGCCCTTGAAGGTGATGTTGGAGAAGGCCGGCTTGCCTTCCTCGCGGAAGTTCTCGTTCGCCGAATACTGGATCACGTCGTTCGGACGGAAGTCGTCGACGACGAAAGGGCCGGTGCCGATCGGGCCGAAGTTGGCGTCCGTGCATTCTGGGGCGCGGGTGCCGAGGCAATCGGCGAACTGTGCCGCCTGCAGGATCGGCGATTCCGACCCGACGAAGGCGGTGTACGGGAACGGCTTGGGCGACGTGAAGTTGACGCGGATGGTCCGATCGTCCACCGCCTCGACGCTTTCGACGCCGTCGAAGTAGCTCGCCTGAGCGCAGCCACCTTCGGGATGGGTGCAATATTCCCACGTGAAGACCGCATCTTCGGCCGTGACGGGCGTGCCGTCGGACCATTGCAGGCCTTCCTTCAGGGTCCAGGTGATCGAGGTCAGGTCCTCGGCTACCGTGCCGTCCTCGACCGAGGGGATCGCCTCGGCGAGCCACGGCACCATCTCGCCGTTCTCGTCGTAGCGAGCGAGCGGCTCGATGATCAGGCTTGCGCTCTCGACCTCCTTGGTGCCGCCCGAAAGATACGGATTAAGCGTCGAGGGCGCCTGCCAGTAGATGATGTTCAGCTGGCCGCTTCGCCCGCGCTCGCCTTCCTCCTGGCCGAAAGCGGCGCTCGCCACGGCGATGCCGGCGGCCGCCCCCAGCAGGGCTGTCTTGAGATGCATGGTCGTCTCCTTGTTGGATAGCTCGCGCCTCGCCGCCCGTGCCGCAATGGCAGGGCGGGTGTGGTTCGGTGGCATGGTTCCGGTCTGGCCCAGTGCTCTTCCCACGAGATCGTGCGCCCCCCACGGGCGCATGCGCCGAAGTTTCAGACGCTTCTTCGTGCGATTGCAAGCATCGTCAGAGGCGAAGTGATGAGCTTGACGCAACTGGAGCCTCTTTTTCCATCGCTCTCGGCGTCGCCGCGGTTTGACTTGTGCGACGGGCGGTGCCTAGCGTTGGGCAACAGCAGGGGCCCCGCATGCTCGACCAGCCTTTTCCCGTCGCCGACATCCAGAACCTTAGGGTCGAGTTCCAGACAAAGGACGGCGTGGTCGCGGGAGTCGAGGACGTCAGCTTCTCGATCGCGGCAGGTGAGACGGTTTGTGTCGTCGGTGAGAGCGGGTCGGGCAAGTCGGTCTCGTCTCTGAGCCTGATGCGCCTCGTCGAGTTCAACGGTGGCGCGATCGCTGGTGGAAGGCTCCTGTTCGGTCGTGACGGCAAGCAGGTCGACCTTCGCGAGGCGGCACCGTCGCTGATGCGCACGATCCGCGGCAACGAGATCGGCATGATCTTTCAGGAGCCGATGACGTCGCTCAATCCGGTCTTCACGGTTGGCCGCCAGTTGACGGAGGGGCTGCGGGTCCACATGGGCATGACGCGCGAGGCCGCCTCGGCGCGGGCGCTCGAGCTTCTGCGCCAGGTCCGAATCCCGGAGCCCGAGCGGCGGCTGAAGCAGTATCCACACGAGCTTTCGGGCGGCATGCGCCAGCGCGTCGTCATCGCGATGGCGCTCGCCTGCGAACCGAGGCTGCTGATCGCGGACGAGCCGACGACGGCGCTCGACGTCACGATCCAGGCGGAGATCCTGGCCCTGATCGACCGGCTCAAGCGCGAAACCGGGGCAGCGGTCCTCTTCATCACGCACGACATGGCGGTCGTGGCGCAGATGGCCGACCGCGTGGTCGTCATGTTCCGCGGCCGGAAGGTCGAGGAAGGCACGGTCGAGCAGATCTTCGAGTCGCCGCGCCACGATTATACCAAGGCGCTTCTGGCGGCCGTCCCGAAGCTCGGCGAGATGCGCGGGAAGTCGGCGCCGGAGCCGATGCGCCTGCTTGGGGCGCCGGAATACGTCGCCGGGCCGATCAAGGTCGCCGAAGACCGCAATATCCTCGAGGTCCGCAACCTGGTGACGCGCTTTCCCGTCAAGGGCGGGTTCTTTCGCCGGACCGTCGCGATGGTCCATGCGGTGGAGGACGTTTCCTTCAGCATCCGCAAGGGCGAGACGTTGAGCCTTGTGGGCGAGTCCGGTTGCGGCAAGTCGACCTGCGGGCGGTCGATCCTGCGCCTGATCGAGCCGCAGTCGGGCGAGGTCCGTCTCGACGGCGCGGACGTCATCGCCATGTCGCAGGGCGCGCTGCGGCGGGCGCGCCGGCAGATGCAGATGGTCTTCCAGGACCCGTTCGCGTCGCTCAACCCACAGATGCAGCTTTCGGATCAGGTTGCCGAGCCGATCCGGAACTACAAGCTCGCCAAGGGGTCCGAGATCAACGATCGCGTCGCGCAACTCTTCGACCGCGTGCACCTGCCGCGGAACTTCATGCGGCGGTACCCGCACGAACTGTCAGGCGGCCAACGCCAACGCATCGCGATCGCGCGCGCCCTTGCGCTGAACCCCAAGCTCATCATCGCCGACGAGGCGGTCAGCGCCCTCGACGTCAGCGTCCAGGCGCAGGTCCTGAACCTCATCATGGAGCTTCAGGCAGAGCTCGGGATCTCCATCCTCTTCATCAGCCACGACATGGCGGTGGTGGAGCGCGTCAGCCACGCCGTTGGCGTGATGTACCTGGGGCGCATCGTCGAGATCGGCTCGCGACAGCAGATCTTCGAGAATCCGCAGCACGAGTACACCACCTCCCTGCTCAAGGCCGTGCCAGTCGCCGACCCCCGCAGGCGCAAGACGGAGAAGGACTTGGACTTCAAGCCGATCCCATCCCCAATTCACCCGCTCGGCTACGATCCGGGTCGATCCGTCTATGATGAGGTTGCTCCCGGCCATCTGGTGCTGAAGCCATGACGATGACGGCGCGCGAAATCCTCGACCGGCTCGTCGCGTTCCCGACCGTCAGCCGCGACAGCAATCTTGAGCTGATCGACTGGGTAGAGGACTATCTGGACGGTTTCGGCGTCCGCTCCCACCGGACGTGGAACGAGGACGGTACCAAGGCCGGCCTCTTCGCCAACGTAGGGCCGGAGGTCGAGGGCGGCATCGTGCTTTCCGGTCACACCGACGTCGTCCCGGTCGACGGGCAGCGCTGGTCGTCCGATCCCTTCACGGTAACCGAGCGCGATGGCAAGCTGTTCGGTCGCGGCTGCGTCGACATGAAGGGCTTCGACGCGCTGGCTCTCTCGGCCGTCCCGCTCGCGCTTGAACGAGGGGTGACGCGACCGTTGCAGATCGCCCTCAGCTACGACGAGGAGGTCGGCTGCACCGGCGCGCCGCCGATGATCGATGACATGGTGCGCATCCTGCCGAAGGCCGCCGCGGCGATCATAGGCGAGCCCTCGATGATGCGTGCGGTCACCGGCCACAAGGGCGGCCTTGGGTTCATGGTGACGGTGCGCGGCTTCGAGGTCCATTCGTCGCTGATGCACACCGGCGTCAGCGCCATAATGGAGGCGGCGAAGCTGATCGAGTGGGCCAACGAGATGAACGCGCGCAACGCGGCGAAGGAGAAGGGCCCAATGACCCGTCTGTTCGAGCCGCCATGGACGACGATTCACGTGGGTCAGATACAGGGCGGGACCGCGCACAACATCACCGCCGGAGAGTGTCGCTTCGGCCTGAGCTTTCGCGTCGTTCCGGGCGAGTCGGCCGAGGACTGGGCCGCCGCCTTCATTGAGCGCGTGCGCGAGGTCGAGGCAGGGATGCGCGCCGTCCGGCCCGAGGCGGGCATCGAGGTGGAGCCGCATTTCGACGTACCCGGCCTGAAGCCCGAGAAGGAAGGCAACGCCGAGTCGCTGGTTCGCCGGATCACCGGCGACAACGGTCAGCACGTCGTCAGCTATGGAACCGAGGCGGGCCAGTTCCAGGCCGCCGGCTACTCCTCGGTCGTCTGCGGGCCGGGCGATATCGCCCAAGCGCACCAGCCCGACGAGTTCATCACCGTCGAGCAGTTCCGGCGCGGCGAGGAGTTCGTCGGACGCGTGATCGAGGCGCTCTGCGACCGACATTGACCTCGCGCGGGCGCGGGTTCATGTCGTGGCGACTTTTGTATCCCGAGAGGACCCGACCATGCCCGTGAAGAACCGTTTCGCCGAGCTTCACCCCGAGATCACGGCCTGGCGCCGCGACCTGCATCAGAACCCCGAGCTGCTGTTCGACACGCACCGTACCGCCGGGATCGTCGCCGAGAAGCTGCGCGCCTTCGGCTGTGACGAGGTGGTCGAGGGCATCGGGCGCACCGGCGTCGTCGGGGTGATCAAGGGCAAGGGACCGGGCCGCACGATCGGGCTGCGTGCCGACATGGACGCGCTGCCGATGACCGAGATCACTGGCGTCGACCATGCGTCGAAGCGGCCCGGCGCGATGCATGCCTGCGGCCATGACGGGCATACCGCGATGTTGCTGGGCGCTGCGCAATACCTCTCCGAGACGCGCAACTTCTCCGGCACCTGCGTCGTCATCTTCCAGCCGGCCGAAGAGGGCGGCGGCGGCGGCCGAGAGATGGTCGACGACGGCCTCATGGACCGCTGGGGGATCGAGGAAGTCTACGGCATGCACAACATGCCCGGCCTTCCCACCGGCTCGTTCGCCATCCGGCCCGGGCCATTCTTCGCCGCTGCCGACCTTTTCGAGATCACGGTAGAGGGCAAGGGCGGCCACGCCGCAAAACCCCACGAGACGATCGACACCACGCTGATCGCGAGCCACATCGTCGTCGCGCTGCAGTCGATCGCGAGCCGCAACGTCGACCCGACGCACCAGGTCGTCGTCTCGGTGACGTCGTTCGAGACGGAGTCGAAGGCGCACAACGTGATCCCGCAGAAGGTCTTCCTGCGCGGCACCGTCCGGACGATGGATCATGGCGTCCAGGACCTCGCCGAGACCAACCTGAAGCGCATCGTCGAGACGACGGCGGCAGCGTTTGGGGCGACGGCGACCGTGGACTACATCCGGAACTACCCGGTCATGATCAATTCCGAAGAGCAGACGGATTTCGCGGCCGAGGTCGCGCGGTCGGTTTCCGGGAAGTGCGCGGACGCGCCGCTTGTCATGGGGGCCGAGGACTTCGCCTTCATGCTGAACGCACGACCGGGCGCCTACATCCTTGTCGGAAACGGCGACACCGCGAACGTGCACCATCCCGCCTACGACTTCGACGATGAAGCGATCCCGGCCGGCTGCTCGTGGTGGGCCGAACTGGTCGAGCGGCGTTTGCCTGCCGCGTGATCGATCAGGCCGCCCGCCCGCCCAGCGCGCCGATGAAGAGCGCTGCGTTGAGCGGAATTAGCGCGAGATGCGGCGCGTAGACCAGCATCTCGCCCGAAGCCGATCCCGCGAAGACAAAGGCCACGTTCGCAGCGATGGCTGCAAGCCGGGCCCACGCCGGTACGTGCGCCACCGCGGCGGCCATGTTGAGAATGACGGCGATTGTTGCGAAGAGAGTCATGATGATGCTTCACTTGCCTTCCCGAGGGTGGCGCGAAGCTAAGAAAACAACAGAGGCCAAGCGAGTGCGGGATTCCTGACCCGGCGTCAGCCCCCGGTGTGGCTCATGTGCCGCGAGACCTGCCCATCGGCCCGCTGGCGCGAGTAGTCGAAGTCGTGTCCCTTGGGCTTGCGATCGATGGCGGCCCGGATCGCGGCCTCGAGCGGCGCGTCGACCTCGCTCGCGCGGAGCGGCGCCCGCAGGTCGGCCACATCTTCTTGGCCCAGGCACATGTAGAGCTGCCCCGTGCACGTCAGCCGAACACGGTTGCAGCTCTCGCAGAAATTGTGCGTGAGCGGCGTAATGAAGCCGATCCTCTGACCCGTGTCGAGGCGGACGTAGCGCGCCGGTCCACCGGTGCGCTCGGGCGTCTCGCTGATCCGGTGCCGTTCCGCGATGCGGGCGCGCACGTCGTTGAGCGACCAGTACTGCCCGACCCGATCTTCCCCGCCGAGATCGCCCATCGGCATCACCTCGATGAAGGTCAGGTCCATGTCCCGCGCGCGGCACCAGTCGATCAGGGTGAAGAGCTCGTCCTCGTTGAAGCCCTTGAGCGCCACCGTGTTGATCTTGACGCGCAAGCCGGCCGCCTGCGCGGCGTCGATGCCATTCAGCACCTGCGGCAGACGCCCCCAGCGGGTGACGCGGGCGAACTTCTCCTCGTCGAGGGTGTCGAGCGAGACGTTGATCCGACGCACGCCGGCCTCGGCAAGCTCACCGGCAAAGCGATGCAGCTGCGAGCCGTTCGTGGTCAGCGTCAATTCTTCCAATGCGCTGGTCTCGAGATGCCGCGACATCGCACGAAAGAACGACATGATGTTGCGCCGGACCAGCGGCTCGCCGCCAGTGATGCGCAGCTTGCGCACTCCCAGCCGGACGAAGGTGGAGCACATGCGGTCCAGTTCTTCCAGCGTCAGAAGCTCCTTCTTGGGAAGGAACTGCATCTGCTCGGCCATGCAGTAGACGCAGCGAAAATCGCACCGATCGGTCACCGAGACGCGCAGATAGTCAATGGTCCGCTGGAACGGGTCGACGAGGGGCGGAAGGACCGGTTCGTGTACTGTCATGGCATTCCAAACTAAGGCTCCACTGCATCCGGCTGCAAGGGCGATTGCCGAATTCGAGAGCGCTGTTAGGGTGTCGGCATGTTGCGCGCCACCTTCCTGCTCCTCGTGCTCCTGGCCGGCTGCGCCCGCCTGCCGGACCTCCCATTCGGACGAGACGCCGCCAATCGCGAACCGGCACCGGACGAGATCGCGGCGGTCGTCGCCGCGCCGCCGCCTCCGGCCGGGGCGCGCACGGCGGAGGACTTCGACACGACGACGGCCGAGCAGCGTGCTGCCGCGACCAGCATCACGCCGGCCGCGGAGGAGCGTCTGGGAGAGGTGGTCGCGTCTCTGGGAAATCCGGCGGAGGCGGGTCTCTGGCTCGAGACGTCGCTCGTCGAGGCATCTCGGGCCGGGCGCGTGGTTGCGCCGAGCGGCGTGGAGGCGCTGATCGAGTTGCGGCCCGGCGACGGTGGAGCGCGCCTGTCGTTGGCCGCGATGCAGCTTCTGGGTGTGCCGCTGACCTCGCTGCCGACCATCGATGTCTATGGACGCTGAGCGTCGGCAAATCCGGCAGCGCGGCGACTGGGACGAGATGCGCGCGGCGTTCCGATGGTCGGTTCCCGCGCGGTTCAACATCGCGCGCGCCTGCGGAGAAGATCGCGCCAAGTCCGACCCGGACGCGACGGCCCTGATCCACGTCACCGACGATGGCGTCGAAAGATGGAGCGCTGGGCGCCTGAACGACGCGGCGTCGCGGTTCGCCAGCGTCCTTTCGGCCTCCGGGATCCGGCGCGGCGATCGCGTTGCCATCCTGCTCTCGCAAGGTCCCGAGACCCTCGTCGCGCATCTGGCCGCCATGCGCCTCGGCGCTGTATCGCTGCCGCTTTTCACGCTCTTCGGCGAAGATGCTCTCGCCTACAGGCTGGCCGACAGCGGCGCGCGAGCGGCCGTCACCGATGCCGCCAACCTCGACAAGCTCATGTCGCTCGACCTGCCAGACCTGGTTTCGGTTTGGTCGACCAGTCCGGGAGCCGCCCGAGACTTTCATGGCGAGATTGCGGCAGCATCGCCCGCACCCTGCGCCGACACGTCGGCAGACGATCCGGCGATGATGATCTACACCAGCGGCACGACCGGCTCGCCGAAGGGTGTGCTGCACGCGCACCGTTTTCTGCTCGGCCACCTGCCGTCGGTGGAGCTTCATCACGAGGGGTTTCCGCAGCCGCACGACGTCGGCTGGACCCCGGCCGACTGGGCCTGGATCGGCGGGCTGATGGACATGGCACTGCCCTGTCTGTTCTACGGCGTCCCGCTCGTGAGCCGGCGGTTTCGCAAGTTCGAGCCGGAGGCGGCGTGGCGCCTGGTTGCGGAGCACGGCGTGCGCAATCTCTTCCTGCCGCCGACGGCGCTCAAGCTGATGCGGCAGGTGCCGCTGCCGGCGGGGGTCAGCGTGCGATCGGTCGGCTCGGGCGGTGAGAGCCTTGGCGATGACCTCAGGGCCTGGGGGGACGAGACGCTCGGCGCGCCGATCAACGAGATATACGGCCAGACCGAGTGCAACCTCGTGGTCTGCTCTACCGCGGCGTCGCGCCGGACGGGGACCATGGGTCGCGCCGTACCGGGTCACGACGTCGCCGTGATCAGCACTGATGGCGAAGTCTTGCCCGACGGAGAAGTAGGAGAGATCGCGGTCGCTTCGCCCGATCCGGTCATGTTCCTGCGCTACTGGAACAAGCCCGACGAGACGGAGCGGAAGGTGGCAGATCGCTGGCTCAGGACCGGAGATCTCGGCAGACGCGATGCCGACGGGTTCTTTACCTACGTCGCCCGCGAGGACGACGTCATCACATCCTCTGGCTACCGCATCGGCCCCAGCGAGATAGAACACTGCCTCGCAGGCCACCCCGATGTCGTCATGGCCGCCGTCGTGGGCGTCCCCGACCCGGATCGGACGGAGATCGTCGTCGCCTACGTCGTTCTGCGCGACGGGGTCGGTCCAGAGGTCGATGCGGCGCTGCAGGAACGTGTACGCGCGCGATTGAGCCCGCACCTGGCGCCGCGCCGGATCGTGAGGGTCGACGCGTTGCCGATGACCGCGACGGGAAAAATCCGCCGGCGCGACCTGCGCGAACGCGGCTAGGCGCGGCGTGCTATCCGCTGTTCCTGCAGGTCAAAGTCCCGCGGCTCCAGCCTGCGCACCTTCCGCGACGCGGAGGCAAAGCCGCGGCTGATGTGGGCGGCTCCTGGGAACGCCACGCACTGCACGCCGGCGGCACAGGCCAACTCGGTATTCTCTGGCGTATCCTCCACGGAGATCGCTTCTTCCGGCCGTAGCGAGAGGGCGTCGAGTGCGGCGAAGTAGATGTCGGGCGCGGGCTTCGGCCGCTCGACCCGACTGGCGTCACCGACGAAGGTGAACGTTCCTCGGGAGAGGCCTGCCGCGGCCAGCATCGTATCGACGTCCTCGGGCGCCGCTGTGGTCACCAGCGCGAGGTCGAGCCCTGCAGACTGCACGGCATCGATCAGCCGCCCAAGACCAGGCCGTGGCGTGACGCGAACCTGGGCCAAAAGATCACGGAAGACCTCGGTCTTGCGGCGATGTACCTGTTCCGCATCGATCCCGATGTCCCGGCGCTTTGCATATTTGGCGATGCTTTCGGCAGAGCAGCAGCCGCGACCGGAGAACTCTCTGCACTGGTCGGATGTCCAATCCCAGTCCAAGCCCGCCTCGCCGAAGGCGGTGTTGAGCGCCCGGCGCTGTAGCTCGCATGTCTCGCCTATTGTCCCGAGCGAGCCGAGGAAGATGGCCTTCAGAGGCATGTCTCGCGCCCTTGTACTCGCGTTCCCGTGCTGGAAACGGGGGCGGCGTCGATCGGTTCCCCTGCCTACTCCACGGTGACCGATTTCGCGAGGTTGCGCGGCTGGTCGACATCCGTACCCTTGGCGATTGCGGCGTGGTAGGCCAGCAGCTGTGCAGGAATGGCGTAGAGGATCGGAGCCCAGATCGGTGCCACAGGCGGCATCTGAATGACCTCTGCGGCACCGTCGCCGGCAGCTTCCGCACCTTCCGCGTCGGTGATCAGCACGACCTGACCGTCGCGCGCCATCACCTCCTGCATGTTGGACACCGTCTTGTCGAAGAGACGATCCCGCGGCGCCATCACGATCACGGGAACCGATCCGTCGATCAGCGCGATCGGGCCGTGCTTGAGTTCGCCTGATGCGTAACCCTCTGCGTGTATGTAGCTGATTTCCTTCAGCTTCAGCGCACCTTCCATCGCAAGCGGATACATGGCACCGCGGCCCAGGAAGAGGACATCGTGCGCCTCGGACATCCGGCGCGCCACATCCTCGATGACGAACTCGGTGCCGAGAGCGTGGCTTGCCAGGCCGGGCAGCGTGCGCAGCTCATCGAGGTGCACCGCGACTTCGTCCGCCGAGAGCCGGCCGCGGTCCTGTGCCGCCTTAAGGGCGATCAGCGCGAGCACCATCAGCTGGCAGGTGAACGCCTTCGTCGATGCCACCCCGATCTCCGCCCCCGCGTGGATCGGCAGCGCAATGTCGCTTTCCCGCGCGATCGAGCTCTCCGAGACGTTGACGACCGAGACGATGCGAGCCGCCGGGCGGCAATAGCGGAGGGCGGCGAGCGTATCCGCGGTCTCTCCCGACTGGCTCACGAAGATGGCAAGCGTGTTTTCGCCCAAGGGCGGCTCGCGATAGCGGAACTCCGACGCGATGTCTGCCTCGACGGGCAGGCGGGCCAACCCCTCGATCCAGTATTTCGCCGTCTGGCAGGCATAGAAGGCGGTGCCGCAGGCGACGAGAACGACACGGTCGATATCCGAGAAGTCCAATCCCGGCATCTCGATCCGGCCATCGCGAACGTAGTGGTCGAGCGCGGCGGAGAGGACGGCTGGCTGCTCGGCGATCTCCTTCATCATGTAGTGCCGGTGGCCGCCCTTCTCGATCCGCGATGCGTCGACCAGAACCTTGCGGACCGGCCGGTTAGCGCTGCGTCCCTCTACATCCTCGATCTCGGCGCCGGCGCGGGTGACAATGGCGAAATCGCCCTCCTCGAGGTAGGTGATCCGGTCCGTGAGGGGGGCCAGCGCGATCGCGTCCGAGCCGATGAACATCTCGCCGTCGCCCCATCCGATCGCCAGCGGCGATCCCCGACGCGCCACGACGATCAGGTCGTCCTCTCCCTCGAACAGGAACGCCAGAGCGAACGCGCCCCGGAGGCGAGCGAGCGCCGCGCGCGCCGCGCCGACCGGCGGTAGCCCTTCGTCGAGGAAGCGCTGGGTCAGGAGCGCGACTGTCTCCGTATCGGTCTGCGTCACGGTCTGGTAGCCCGCCTCAACCACTTCGCGGCGCAGTTCGCGGAAGTTCTCGATGATCCCGTTATGGACGACCGCAACGGGGCCCGCCTTGTGCGGGTGGGCGTTCACGACCGTTGGTGCGCCGTGCGTCGCCCAGCGGGTGTGACCGATCCCTACCTTGCCGCGCAGCGGTTGGTGCACGAGGAGGTCCGAGAGCTCGATCAGCTTGCCGACGGCGCGGCGTCGGTCGAGCCGGCCCTCGTCGACGGTTGCGATGCCGGCGCTATCGTAACCGCGATACTCAAGGCGCCGCAGCGCCTCCAGCAGCAGGGGCGAGACCTCGTGCTTGCCCAAGGCCCCCACGATACCGCACATGCTCAGACCTCCCTGGCGGCGCGCAGCCGCGCGAAAAACCGCTTTGCGAATCCCGGCTTGTTCGTCTGGCGCGCCCTTGCGACGGCCAGAGCATCCGCCGGGACGTCGCTTGTGATCACCGATCCGGTCGCGGTCATCGCGCCGTCGCCCACCGAGACCGGTGCGACCAGCATGGTATCGGACCCAATGAACGCGTCGGCGCCGATCCGCGTGCGATGCTTCGACACGCCGTCGTAATTGCAGGTGATCGTGCCCGCGCCGACGTTGGTGCGCGGACCGACGTCTGCGTCGCCGATGTAGCTAAGATGATTGACCTTCGCACCCTCGGCGATCTCCGCAGCCTTGATCTCGACGAAATTGCCGACGTGGACGTCGTTGCCGAGTTCCGCACCCGGGCGCAACCGCGCATACGGCCCAACCGTCGCGCCGCTGCCCACATGACAGCCTTCGAGATGGCTGAAGGCCCTGATTCTCGCGCCGGTCTCGACCGTGACACCGGGGCCGAAGACAACGTGCGGCTCGACCGTCACGTCGCGACCGATCACCGTGTCGTGAGAGAAGAACACGGTCTCCGGCGCCGTCAGCGTCACGCCGACCTCGAGCGCGTCGCTCCGCGCCCGCGCCTGGAACGCGGCTTCGGCGCGCGCGAGGCCGGCGCGGCTGTCGACGCCCATCGTCTCGACTTCGTCGCAGACGACGGCGGTCGCTCCGAGGCCCCGGTCTCGCGCCGCCGCAACGATGTCGGTGAGGTAGTATTCTCTCGCCGCATTGTCGTTGCCGACGGCTTCGACGAGGTTCCACAGCACGCCCAGGTCCGCCATCACGACGCCAGAGTTGCAGAGCGTCACGGCTCGCTCCTCCTCGGTGGCGTCCTTCCACTCGACGATCCGGTCGATACGGCCACCGCCGAGGATCAGCCGGCCGTAGCGAGCCGGATCCACCGCTTCGAACCCAAGAACGACGACGGCGTGGCCCTCCGCCCGAGCCGCGGCCATCCGCTCCAGCGTCTCCGTCCGTATGAACGGCGTGTCGCCATAGAGGACCAGTGCATCACCCTCCGCGCCCTCCAGCGCGGGTCTCGCCTGCGCGACCGCATGCGCGGTGCCGAGCTGTTGCTGTTGCCGGACCACCTGGCCACGATCGCCGACGGCCGCTTCGACGAGGTCCGCACCGTGCCCCGCAACGATGACGACACGACCGGGCGACAGCGCCTCGCCGGCCGATATCGCGTGGTGCAGCAGCGGCGCGCCACCAACCTTGTGCAGCACCTTGGGCACGTCCGACTTCATCCGCGTGCCCAATCCCGCGGCAAGGACGATGAGATGGATGGCCATTGACTGCTCTTCCCCCGTTCCGGCGCGCTTCTACCCCTTGACAATTGACGCGCAAGGCTGACGCCCGTCACGTGTGATTTCGGCGGATTACAGTCAGGACACTCCAATGCGGTGTGCGATCTTCGACCTAGATGGAACCCTCGTGGACACGTCGGTCGATCTGATCGCCGCCGCGAACACGGCGCTCGACGCCGCTGGCGTTTCGGGAGAGCTCGACCCGATCGCGGACGCGGGAACGGCGTTCCGGGGCGGACGCGCCATGCTGCGTCTCGGCATGGCGCGCGCCGGACATCACTGGTCAGAGGCGGATGTCGACGCCGCTTATCCGGTTCTGCTCGAGGCGTACGAGGCACGCATCGACAAGACGTCGGATTTCTACCCCGGTGCGCGGAAGGCGGTCGAGGCTCTGCGGTCCGACGGATGGTCGGTCGGCATCTGCACCAACAAGCCCGAGGCGCTGGCCGAACTGCTGATGAGCCGCCTCGACGCCAGGCACCTCTTCGACTCGCTCGTCGGCGCCGACACCCTGCCTGTCCGCAAGCCCGACCCCGCACCGCTCGTCGAGGCGGTCGCGCGCGCCGGCGGCCGGCTGACCCACAGCGCACTGATCGGCGACACCCAGACGGATCGCGAGACGGCCCGCGCCGCAGGGGTGGCGTCGATCATGGTCACCTTCGGTCCCGACGGGCGCGGAGTTGAGGAGCTGCGTCCGCACGCCTTGCTCGACCGCTACGAGGATCTGCCCGGACTACTCGACGATCTCTTCGGAGAGGCGTTGCGCCCGGCGGCGAGCGCGGATTGACGGATCTTCCGCGGCTCGCGATCCTGTCGGCATGAGCGAAACCTTTCACGGCAACTTCACCCAGCAGGAACCGATCCCGGAGGACGCCATTGCCGCGGCCGTCGCCTTGATGCGGTCGGGCCGGCTCCACCGCTACAATCTTGCGCCCGACGAATTGGGCGAGGTCTCGGCCCTGGAGGAGGAGTTCGCGGCGCTGACCGGCGCCCGCCACGCTCTCGCGGTGGCCTCGGGAGGCTATGCTCTCCGCTGCGCGCTGCGGGCGGTGGGCGTGGCGCCAGGCGAGCCCGTCCTGACCAACGCGTTCACGCTGGCGCCGGTGCCTGGGGCGATCGCGGCATTGTCCGCGCACCCGGTCTATGTCGGCGTCACACCCGCGCTCGTCATCGACCTCGACGACCTCGAGGCGAAGGCGAAGGAGGCGCGCGTGCTGCTTCTCAGCCACATGCGCGGCCACATCGCCGAAATGGACCGGCTGATGGCGATCTGCGACGCCGCCGGCGTCACCGTGGTCGAGGATTGCGCCCACACGATGGGCGCCGCATGGCGCGGCACGCCGTCCGGCCGGCACGGCGCCATCGGCTGCTATTCCACGCAGACCTACAAGCACGCGAATTCCGGCGAGGGCGGGCTGATTGTCACCGACGATCCCGAACTCGCGGCGCGGATGATCCTGTCGTCGGGCAGCTACGGCTTCCACCACCGGCACGGAGCCGCGCCGCCGGCGGACAGCTTCGCCGAGGCACGGTGGACCGAACCGAACATCTCGGGGCGGATGGACGCGCTGCGTGCAGCGATCCTGCGGCCGCAGCTGCGGCTGCTCGATGATAGGCGCGCTGCATGGAATGAGCGCTACCGGATCGTCGAACGCGGATTGCAGGACGCTCCCGGCATCGCCGTGATCGAGCGGCCGTCGGAAGAAACCTTCGTCGGCTCCTCGATCCAGTGGCTGATGCCGGAATGGCCCGCCGCAGCGATCGAGGCCTTCGTTGGAGGCTGCGCTTCGCGCGGCGTGGAACTGAAATGGTTCGGCGCGCCCGAGCCCAAGGGCTTCACCTCGACCTATCGGCACTGGCGCTACGCGGCCGCGCCGGAGATGCCGGCGACCGATCGTGTCCTCGCCTGTCTGCTCGACATGCGCCTGCCGCTGACATTCTCGCTCGACGATTGCAGCCTCGTCGCCCGCATCATTGCCCAGGAGGCAGCGGCGATCGCCTCAAGCCGGGCGGAACTCGTCCCATAGCCGGAAGCTCTGGTCGAGCACCACGATCAGCAGCAGCCACGCCACGCGCTCGCTGCCGAAGCCGTCGCCGATCAGCGTCGCGACATCGGGATCGCCAAACGCGAACTGCGCCACCACGCAGACCGCGAAGGTGTAGCTCGACGCGGCAAGGCCGAAGACACTCGCGAGGCGGCGGCGGGTGATCGCCCCCGAGCGGTCGCGATGGTAGCCGAGGCGGATCAGCAGGATCAGGATGACGATGGCCGCGAAAAGCGACGCGAGCGGCGAGGCGACGTAAGGCCACGCCCCGGACAGGTCGTTCGGCGGCACGTAAGGAATTCAGGTGGTCTTCAGCGCGGCGACCAGGCCGGAGACGACGATGCCCCCCAGCACGGTGGGCAAGGTCCCCTCCAGCGCCGGAAGGTACGGCAGGATCGTCGAGGTGATGTAGCCGCCCGCGGCGAACCACATTGCGAAGGTGAAGAGCGCATTGGTCCGTCGGACGGAATCGTCTGATACCACGTCGCGGTACGTGTCGAGCGCGAACTTCATACTCTGCCTCTCCCTCGCCTCGGGGCATAGAATACCCCAAGGCACGATATCGGCGCCAGTGCTGCGTTGGACCTATATATAGGCAGCCGCTGAACGGGTTCCAAACGCGCGTTTCTTGACCCGGTCAGGCGCCGGCCCTAGTCCTGCCGCAACTCCTGGGAGGACCGGACGCCGTGTTCAACGCATCGATGACATTCGACCTGGGCGAGGATGTGGGCGCACTTCGCGAGATGGTCCATCGCTGGGCGCAGGAGCGTGTGCGCCCGATGGCGGCCGAGATCGATCGCGACAACGACTTCCCGGCAGATTTGTGGCGCGAGATGGGCGAGCTCGGCCTGCTCGGCATCACCGTTGAGGAGGAGTGGGGCGGCGCCGGCATGGGCTACCTTGCCCACGTCGTCGCGGTGGAGGAGATCGCGCGCGCCTCGGCCAGCGTCTCGCTCAGCTACGGCGCGCATTCGAACCTCTGCGTCAATCAGATCCGGCTGAACGGCACCGGCGAGCAGCGATCGAAGTACCTGCCGCCGCTCGTCTCCGGCGAACACGTCGGGGCGCTTGCCATGTCGGAGGCCGGCGCCGGGTCGGACGTGGTCTCGATGAAGCTGCGGGCGGAGAAGCGCAACGACCACTTCCGCCTCAACGGCACCAAGTTCTGGATCACCAACGGCGCCGAGGCGGAGACCGTGGTGGTCTATGCCAAGACAGACCCGGAGGCGGGGTCCAAGGGCATCACCGCGTTCCTGATCGAGAAGGCGATGGCGGGCTTCACCCAGTCGCCGCACTTCGACAAGCTCGGCATGCGCGGCTCGAACACGGCGGAGTTGATCTTCGAGGATGTCGAGGTGCCGTTCGAGAACATCCTCGGCGAGGAGGGGCGCGGCGCCCGCGTGCTGATGTCGGGTCTCGACTACGAGCGGGTGGTGCTGTCGGGCATCGGCCTCGGCATCATGGCGGCCTGCCTCGACGAGGTCATGCCGTACCTGCGGGAGCGCAAGCAGTTCGGCGCCCCGATCGGGTCGTTCCAGCTGATGCAGGGCAAGATCGCCGACATGTACACCGCGATGAACACTGCCCGTGCCTACGTCTACGAGGTCGCCAAGGCCTGCGATGCGGGCCGCGTGACGCGGCATGACGCTGCCGCCTGTGTCCTCTACGCCAGTGAGGAGGCGATGAAGGTCGCGCACCAGGCGGTGCAGGCGATGGGTGGCATGGGCTTCATGAACGAGACGCCCGTCAGCCGCATCTTCCGCGACGCCAAGCTGATGGAGATCGGCGCCGGCACCTCCGAGATTCGGCGCATGCTGATCGGGCGTGAACTGATGGCGGCCGGCGCCTGATGGGCTCCGTCCTCGACCTCGAGACTTCCGAGGGCGTTCTGCACGGGCAATTCGGCTGGCTGATTGGCATCCTCGAATGGGTCGCCGCCATCATCGAGCTGGCCGCCATCGCGCTGCTGATCCTTGGCGCGGCGCGGTTCATCCTCGGCGTCGCGCTTGCCGAACTGCGGCACAACGGCCTGGAGCGCGTGCGCAGAACGAACCGGGAGCGGATCGAGCTCGGACGCTACATCCTGGCCGGACTCGAGCTCTTCATCGTCGCCGACATCATCCGCACTGCCCTGTCGCTCGCGCTCGCCGACCTTCTCTTCCTCGGCCTCCTCGTCGTCATCCGGTCGATCATCAGCTACTTCCTCGATCGTGAGCTGAAGGACCTGAAGCAGGAGCTCGGTTCATGAGGGCCCTTGTCGTCTTGCTCCTCGCCAGTCTGCCGCCCGCGGCCGTCGCACAGGACTTCGTGCCTGGCCCGTACTACGAGATCCTGGCGGAATGCTACGCGGATGCCGCGTCCAGAGAGGCCCGCACGGCCTGTATCGGAGAGGCCTCTCGCCTCTGCATGGAGGAGGAGCCGGAAGGGCAGACGACGATGGGCATGTCGCGCTGCACGGGGATCGAGGCGGACGCCTGGGACGTGCTGCTCGAAGGTGAGATGCGCGCCACGATGGAGTGGGCGCAGCAGTCCGACGAGGCCGACCTGCCGGAGTTCCGCGACCGGGCGGAGGCTCTGCGCGACGCGCAGCAAGCGTGGGAGGAGTTCGCCGTGGAGGAGTGCCGTCTGCAGTACGCGCTCTGGGGCTCGGGCTCGATGCGATCCATCGCGGGTGCCGCTTGCCGCATGCAGATGATCGCCGAGCGCGCGATCACCCTCCGTGCCCTCAGGGAGGAGATGTGAGGCTGGTATCGCAGCATCTGCCGTCCTCGGAGGAGGCGAGGGCGAACCGCGCCGCGCACGAGACCGCCTTGGCCGAGATCGCCGAAGCCGCGGCGCTGGCTGCCGCCGGGGGTGGCGAGCGGGCGAGGGCACGGCACGTCTCTCGCGGAAAAATGCTGCCGCGGGAACGGGTTGCGAACCTTGTTGACCCTGGCTCGCCGTTCCTCGAGATCGGCGCTTTCGCGGCGCATGGGCTCTACGACGGCGCTGCGCCGTGCGCCGGCGCCATCGCTGGGGTGGGGCGGGTGCACGGGCGCCAGGTGATGGTCGTGTGCAACGACGCCACCGTGAAGGGCGGCACGTACTATCCGATGACGGTCAAGAAGCACCTGCGGGCACAGGAAATCGCCGAGGAAAATCGGCTTCCGTGCGTGTATCTGGTCGACTCCGGCGGGGCGAACCTGCCGAACCAGGACGAGGTCTTTCCCGACCGCGACCACTTCGGCCGAATCTTCTACAACCAGGCGCGGATGAGCGCGAAGGGCATCGGGCAGGTCGCCGTGGTGATGGGGTCATGCACCGCGGGCGGCGCGTATGTGCCTGCAATGTCTGACGTTTCCATCATCGTGCGGGAGCAGGGGACGATCTTTCTTGCCGGCCCGCCGCTGGTGAAGGCTGCGACGGGCGAGATGGTGAGCGCCGAGGATTTGGGCGGCGGCGATGTGCACACGCGGCTCTCCGGTGTTGCGGACTACCTCGCAGAAGACGATGCGCACGCCTTAGCCTTGGCGCGCATGGCCATAGGATCGCTCAACATTTCCGTTGCAGAGGGTCGGGAGGCGAGCGAGGAGCCGGCCTACGACCCCGACGAGATCCTGGGCGTCGTTCCGGCAGGGCTGCGGACGCCCTACGACATTCGCGAAGTGATCGCGCGGATCGTCGACGGAAGCCGATTTGACGAGTTCAAACAACGGTTTGGCGAGACGCTCGTCACCGGCTTCGCGCATGTCGATGGCTGGCCGGTCGGGATCGTGGCGAACAACGGCGTGCTGTTTTCCGAGAGCGCGCAGAAGGGCGCGCACTTTGTCGAGCTGTGCAGTCAGCGGCGCATCCCGTTGATCTTCCTGCAGAACATCACCGGATTCATGGTCGGGCGGCGGTACGAGAACGAAGGCATCGCGCGGCACGGGGCGAAGATGGTGACGGCGGTGGCGACGACGGCGGTGCCGAAGATCACCATGCTGGTCGGCGGCTCGTTTGGCGCGGGAAATTATGGAATGTCTGGAAGGGCTTACCAGCCGCGTTTCCTGTGGACCTGGCCGAACAGCCGGATCAGCGTGATGGGCGGCGAGCAGGCGGCCGGCGTCCTGGCCACCGTCCGGCGCGAGGCGATGGAGCGGGCCGGTGAGAGCTGGTCGGCCGAGGACGAGGCGGCGTTCAAAAGCCCGACAATTCAGATGTTTGAGCGGCAGAGCCATCCGCTCTACGCGTCCGCCAGGCTGTGGGACGACGGCATAGTCGACCCGCGGCGCACGCGGGAAGTGCTGGCCCTGAGCCTGGCCGCCGCGATGAATGCGCCGGTCGAGGAGACCCGGTTCGGCGTGTTCCGGATGTAGCCCATTTGTACGTTTTCGTACGTTTCAGAACCCGCATTTGTACAGTTTCGTACGTAAGACCGGAGTTGCGTACATGCGCGTCATCGTCGCCGACATCACCACCCTGGAGGTCGACGCGATCGTCAACGCCGCCAACCGCCAGCTGAAGGGCGGCGGCGGCGTCGACGGGGCGATCCACCGGGCGGCGGGCAAGGGCCGGCTGCAGGAGGCGTGCCGCGCGCTTGGCGGGTGCGAGACCGGAGACGCCAAGGTGACGGAGGGCTTCGACCTGCCGGCGCGCTGGATCGTTCACGCCGTCGGTCCGCGCTGGAAGGGCGGCGGCAAGGGCGAGGCGGCGTTGCTCGCCTCGGCCTACCGCCGGTCGCTGGAGGAGGCGGCGCGGGTGGGCGCGGCGTCGCTGGCCTTTCCCGCGATCTCGACCGGCGTCTACGGCTATCCGGCGGAGGCGGCGGCCGAGGTCGCCGTCGCCACGGTGGCGGAGCACAAAGGCGCGATCGCGGTGACGTTCTGCTGCTTTTCGGACGAGAGCGCGGAGCATCATCGTCGGGCGCTGGACGCCCTCTGACACGGGCCGGGGCATATCGCCTTAACGCTTTGCTCCTAGGGCTTGCGCGCATGAGACGGACACGCGGCAGAGGACGGCCGAGACTGGCGACCGCGCGACCGCAGCGGTGGGACCCGACGGGCCTGCCGCGACGGCGGCGGCGCGCGATGGACCCGCGCCGCTATCTCGGCGGCGTTCTTGGCGCGGCCCTGCTGGGGCTGGCGGTGCTGCCCTCGGTGGGGGACGCCGTCAACGCGGCGATGCGGCCAGGATTCGGCGGGATGTTCAGCGGCGGCACGCCGGACAGCTGCCGGGTCGTGTCGGTGATCGACGGGGACACGGTGACGCTGTGGTGCCCGGGGCGGGCGCCGGAGCGGGCGCGCCTGGTCGGGTTCGATACGCCCGAGCTCTTCAGCCCCGGCTGCGCCTGGGAGGCGCAGCAGGCGTTGCGCGCCAAGTGGCAGCTGCGGATGCTGGTCTGGACGGCAGGCGACCTGCGCGTGGTCCGGCATGGCCAAGACCGTTACGACCGGGCGCTGGTGGCGCTGCTGCTCGACGGAACGCCGGTCGCGCGCACCATGATCGAGGCCGGTCTGGCCCGCCCGTACGAGGGCGGCCGCCGCGCCGGCTGGTGCGACGGTCGCGAGATCCTGCCGGCGCTGGGTGCGCTGGCGGCGGGCTGGCCGGGGTCCGGCGGCTGATTGCAGGGCTGGCGAAAGCCGGCGTTTGGCACTACCCGTCGCGGTGGAGCGGCAGGGAGGCGCCATGTTCCGCAAGCTCTTGATCGCGAACCGAGGCGAGATCGCGTGCCGGGTCATCGCGACGGCGCGCAAGCTCGGCGTCGCGACGGTGGCGGTCTATTCCGACGCCGATGCCGGCGCGCTGCATGTCGAGTTGGCCGACGAGGCGGTGCGCATCGGCCCCGCGGCACCCTCCGCCAGCTACCTCGATGCCGAGTCGATCGTCGCCGCCGCCATCGAGACCGGCGCCGAGGCGGTGCATCCCGGCTACGGCTTTCTCAGCGAAAACCCGGACTTCGTCGAGGCGGTGGAGACGGCGGGGCTGATCTTCGTCGGGCCCTCGGCGGCGGCGATCCGCAAGATGGGCCTCAAGGACGCCGCCAAGTCGGTGATGGAGGCGGCGGGCGTGCCGGTGGTGCCGGGTTATCACGGCCGCGACCAGGCCGACGTGCGGCTGGCGCACGAGGCGGCGGCGATCGGCTGGCCGGTCCTGATCAAGGCGGTCGCGGGCGGCGGCGGCAAGGGGATGCGCCGGGTCGATGTCGAGGCGGAATTCGATGACGCGCTGGCCTCGGCCCGGGCGGAGGCGAAGGCGGCGTTCGGCAACGACAGCGTGCTGATCGAGAAGTACGTGGCGACGCCGCGGCACATCGAGGTCCAGGTCTTTGGCGACGGCACGCGCGCGGTGCACCTGTTCGAGCGCGACTGCTCGCTGCAGCGGCGCCACCAGAAGGTGATCGAGGAGGCGCCGGCGCCCGGCATGGGCCCCGAGATGCGCGCCGAGATGGGAGGGGCGGCGGTGCGCGCGGCCGAGGCGATCGGCTATGCCGGCGCCGGAACCGTCGAGTTCATCGCCGACGCGAGCGAGGGGCTGCGCGGCGACCGGTTCTACTTCATGGAGATGAACACGCGCCTGCAGGTCGAGCATCCGGTGACCGAGGCCGTGACGGGCGTCGACCTGGTGGAATGGCAGTTGCGCGTCGCCGCAGGCGAGCCTCTGCCGGCGCGCCAGGACGACCTGGCGCTCAGGGGCCATGCGGTGGAGGCGCGGCTTTATGCCGAGGACGCGGCGGCGGGGTTCCTGCCCGCGACCGGGCGGCTGGCGCGGCTGCGGTTTCCGGCCGGGGCGCGGATCGACAGCGGCGTGCGCGAGGGTGACGCGATCACGCCGCACTACGACCCGATGATCGCCAAGGTGATCTGCCACGGCGCGACGCGCGAGATCGCGCTGAACCGGCTGTCGCGGGCGCTGGACGCGACGCGGGTGGCGGGGACGGTGACCAACCTCGACTTCCTGCGCCGGCTGGTGCGGCAGGCGGAGTTTGCCGCCGGGCGGGTGGATACCGGCCTGATCGGCCGGCACCTGGAGGCGCTGACGACGGAGGGGCCGGTGCCCTCGGAACAGATGGCGCTGGCGGCGGTCGTGGCCGCCGGGACGGGCGGCGGCTGGCTCGAGGGCTTCACCCAGTGGACGCCGCTGCGGCACCGGGTGGTGCTGGAGGGGCCGCACGGCTTCGAGGCGAAGGTGATCGTGTCTCGGCCGGGCGCCTACGTCGTGGAGGTGGCTGAGGCGCGGCACGATGTGTCGCGGAGCGGCGAGGGCTGGCAGGTCGATGGCGCGCGGCTGGCGGCGCAGGTCGAGCGGGTCGGCGACGAGGTGTTCCTCTTCGCCGAGAGGACGCTGGCCTGGCAGGTGCCCGACCCGTTGGCGCGCGGCGCCGGGGCCGAGGCGCACAAGGGCGACGTGGTGGCGCCGATGCCGGGCCTGGTGCGGCGCGTCTTCGTCGCGGCGGGCGATACGGTCGTCTCGGGCCAGCGGCTGGCGATCCTCGAGGCGATGAAGATGGAGCACGCGCTGACCGCGCCGCGCGACGGCGTGGTCGCCGAGGTGCTGGTCGCCGACGGCGCGCAGGTCGAGGCCGGCGCGGCGCTGGTGCGGCTGGAGGAGGACGAGAGCACGGACGGGAGCGGCGTGACGACGGCCGCACCGGCTGCGGGGGGAGAGGGATGATCCGGCTGCACCATGTCCGGCAATCGCGCTCGATGCGCGTCCTGTGGCTGCTGGAGGAGCTCGGCGTGCCCTACGAGGTGGTCGAGCATCCGTTCGACAAGTCGCTGCGGGCGGAAGAGTATCTGGCGCTGCATCCGGTCGGCCGGGTTCCCTCGCTGCAGATGGACGGCGAGACGCTGTGGGAGTTGGGCGCGATCATCGAGATCCTGTGCGAGCGGTTCCCCGATCGCGGTCTCGGTCGCCTGCCGGGGGAACTCGACCGTGCGGAGTGGCTGATCTGGGTGCATTTCGCCGAAACGATCAGCCAGCACGTCGCCGCGCTGACGCAGCAGCACATCATGCTCTACGAGGACGCGATGCGTTCACCCGTGGTGATGAAGCTCGAGGCGAAGCGGCTGGAGAAGTGCTATGCCGCGATCGAGGGGCGGCTGTCGCGGTCGGTGAACGGCGGCGACTGTCTGCTGACGAGCGGGTTCTCGGCCGCCGACATTGCGGTCGGGCAGGCGGTCTACATGGCGCGGCATTTCGCGCGGCTGGAGGGGTTCCCCGAGACCGCCGCCTGGTACGAGCGGATCACGTCGCGCCCGGCCTTCACGGCGGCGCTGCCGGGGGACGGGCCGCGCCTCTACCGCCGCGAGTTCTACGAGGCTTGGGCGTGAGCGAGCGCGTCGAGATCTTCGAAGTCGGCCCGCGCGACGGTCTGCAGAACGAGCCGCGACCGATCCCGACGGGGGAGAAGGTGCGGCTGGTCGACACGCTGTCGCGCGCGGGGTTCCGCCGGATCGAGGTGGCGAGCTTCGTCAACCCCAAGCGGGTGCCGCAGATGGCGGACGGCGCCGAGGTGCTGGACGGCATCGCGCGGCGTGACGGGGTCAGCTACGCGGCGCTGGTGCCGAACATGCGCGGGCTGGAGCGGGCGAGGGCCGCGCGGGTCGACGAAGTCGCGATCTTCGCCTCGGCGTCGGAGGGGTTCAGCCGCGCCAACATCGGCGTGTCGGTCGCCGACAGCCTGGAGCGTTACGGCGAGGTGGCGGCGGCGGCCTTGGCGGCGGGGCTGCCGGTGCGCGGCTACGTCAGCTGCGTGACCGACTGCCCCTACGACGGCCCGGTGGCGCCGGAGGCGGTGGCGGTGGTGGCCGCGGCGCTGGATGCGATGGGGTGCTACGAGATCTCGCTCGGCGACACGATCGGGCGGGCGACGCCGGAGACGATCGGGGCGATGCTGGGCGCGGTGACCTCCGTGGTGCCGGTGGAGCGGCTGGCGGGGCATTATCACGACACCGGCGGGCGGGCGCTCGACAATATCGAGCTGTCGCTGTCGCTGGGGGTCCGGGTTTTCGACGCGGCGGCGGGCGGTCTTGGCGGCTGTCCGTTCGCACCGGGGGCCGCGGGCAATGTGGCGACGGAGGCGGTGCATGCGCGGCTGACCGAGCGGGGCTGGGAGACGGGGCTGGACGCCGCCGTGCTGGCCGAGGCTGCGGCGCTGGCGCGGGCGATGCGGGAGGGGCGTGGTGGACACGATACGGGTTGAGACAGATGCGCGCGGCGTCGCCAAGCTGACGCTGGCGCGGGCCGAGAAGCACAACGCGATGTCGGGCGAGATGATCGGCGAGCTGCACGAGGCCGCCGAGGCGCTGGCCGGCGATGGCGGCGTGCGCGTCGTCGTGCTGGCGGCGGAGGGCGCGTCGTTCTGCGCCGGCGGCGACCTGGGCTGGATGCGCCAGCAGATGGCGGCCGACGCCACGGCGCGGGCGGCCGAGGCGCGGCGGCTTGCCTTGATGCTGCGGGCCTTCGACCGGCTGCCGAAGCCGCTGATCGCGCGGGTGCACGGCAACGCCTTTGGCGGCGGCGTCGGCCTGATCTCGGTTTGCGACGTGGCGGTCGCGTGCGGAGACGGCGCGCTTTGGGCTGACCGAGGTCAAGCTGGGGCTGATCCCGGCGACGATCGGCCCCTACGTCGCCGCCCGGCTGGGACCGGCGGCGCGGCGCGTGTTCTTCTCGCCGCGGCTCTTCACGGCCGAGGAGGCGGTGGCGCTGGGCCTGCTGGCGGACTCGGTCGCGCCTGGCGATCTCGACACGGCGGTGGAGGCGCAGGTCGCGCCGTACCTCGCGGCGGCACCGGGAGCGGTGTCGGCGGGCAAGGCGCTGCTGCGCGCTCTGCGCCCGGAAGTCGGCGACGAGGCCATCGAGACGACGATCGCGGCGCTGGTCGCGCGATGGGAAAGCCCGGAGGCCGAGGAGGGGATCGCCGCGTTCTTCGAGCGCCGGCCGGCATCGTGGAACGCCGGCCCGGCGCAGTGACCCGGCTCAGGCCTTGAGCATCTCCAGCGCCGCTTCGCGCGTCTCGGAGGTGCGGCGCGACCAGCCGCGGCCGAACACGTTCCACTTTTCGAGCGACTGGTAATATTCCAGGCGCTTGTCGCTGAACTTGTTGATGATGAAGTCGGCGTCGACCCGCTTCACGGCGCCGAAGGTGATCGGGCCGATCTGGCCGTCCTGCTCGACCGAGACGACCCCCTGCAGCATCCGCGACGCTCGGCCGACGCCAGCGTTCACGCCCATGTCGAACGCGACAAGGTCGACGCCCGCCGGCAGGTTGTCGCAATTGAGCGCGTTCCAGTAGTGTGCGCGGTAGATCTCCTTGGCTTCGTCGACGTGCAGCGTCCGCACCTCGTCGCGCGAGCACTTGTCGACCTTGCGCCAGGCGGCGAGCGTCTTGTGGGTGATGCCCATGTTGGTCGCGCCGCCGGGATCGTCGGGATGGTCGACGTAGCCCCCTTCGTGCCGCAGGACGATGTCCATGCACTTGTGGAACTGGCGGGAGTCCTTCTCCTTCGGCTCGTCACGCGACAGCAGGCCGGACAGGAACGGCTGCGGCGTCGACTTGGTCACGCGGTCGATGAGGTCGGTCGTCTGCCGCGACTGCGCCTCGACCAGCCGCTCGGTCGCGGCGGAACTCTCGCGCTGCATCGACGCGGCGATGTTCTGCGCCTGGAGGGAGGCGGTGTCCTTCTTGCGCGAGCCCTGCGATGAGCCGAGCCAGAAGCTGACGACGGTGGCGAAGCCCGCCGTCAGGGCGCCGACGACGATGTTGACGATCTGCAGAAGGGCGGTGTTGTCGGCGCTGACGCCGCCGGACACCAGAAGCCACAGCGCCCAGAAGAAGCCGACGACGACGATCGTCGAGACGATGACCGGCCCCCAGGCAAAGACGCTGTCTTGCGCGCTGAGATCGGTCAGCATGGTGCGTGCGGACTGGGTGTCCTTCAGCTCCTCGCGGACCCCCTCCATCTCGAGGCGGAGCTTGTCGATCTCGGCCTCGCGCTGCTTCTGCTGGATCTCCGCTTCTCGCGTCTCGGCCTCGGCCTCGATCTCGGCGAGGCGGACGCGCAGTTCGGCGGCGACCCTGGGATCGGCGATGCGCTGCTCGGCCTCGGCGGGATCGTCGGTGCCGAGGACGTCGCGGACGGCTTGCGTCATCCGTTTTTCGACATCGGGAATTACGTTGTCCGTGACCCGCTTGGCGAGGCCGGGCAGCATGGAAATGGCTAGTCCGACGAGAGGCGGCATGGGAAAAACCTCCGGGATCGAAATAAGTTGACGTTGCGTTAACCCTGCGCGCGGGTCAAGTAAGGTTCTCCCTGCTTGCCTTCGTGCGGCGTAGGGCCTCGGGCGTCTTCGGTTGACCCCCCGGGGGGCTGGACGTAGATCGCAGGACAGTCGACACTCCCGGTGCGCAAGGAGGCGTGACATGGATGAGCTGCTCAGGAGCTACCTGCCGATCGTGATCTTCCTCGGCCTGGCCATCGCGCTGGGGTTGATCCTGATCCTGGTTGCCGTGGTCCTGGCCGTGCGCAACCCGGACCCGGAGAAGGTCTCGGCCTACGAATGCGGCTTCAACGCCTTCGACGACGCGCGGATGAAGTTCGACGTCAGGTTCTACCTGGTGTCGATCCTGTTCATCATCTTCGACCTCGAGATCGCGTTCCTGTTCCCGTGGGCGGTGGCGTTCCCGGTCCTGACCGATGCCGCGTTCTGGTCGATGATGGTGTTCCTGACCGTCCTGACCGTCGGCTTTGCCTACGAATGGAAGAAGGGGGCCCTCGAATGGGAGTGAGCACCGCAACCTACGATGCCGGCCTCGACCGGGATCACGACACCCAGAAGCTGAACCGCGAGCTGCAGGACAAGGGCTTCATCCTGACGGCGACGGACGACATCATCAACTGGGCGCGCACCGGCAGCCTTCACTGGATGACGTTCGGCCTGGCCTGCTGCGCGGTGGAGATGATGCACACCTCGATGCCGCGCTACGACCTGGAGCGGTTCGGAGCCGCGCCGCGCGCCAGTCCGCGCCAGAGCGACCTGATGATCGTCGCCGGCACGCTGACCAACAAGATGGCGCCGGCGCTGCGCAAGGTCTACGACCAGATGCCAGAGCCGCGCTACGTGATCTCGATGGGGTCCTGTGCCAACGGCGGCGGCTACTACCACTACAGCTACAGCGTCGTGCGCGGCTGCGACCGGATCGTGCCGGTCGACATCTACGTGCCGGGTTGCCCGCCGACGGCCGAGGCGCTGCTCTACGGTATCCTCCAGTTGCAGCGCCGGATCCGCCGCGTCGGGACGATCACGCGATGACCGAGCTGCTGCGCGAACTGGGCGAGCATATCGAGGCGAAGCGCCCCGACTGTGTCTTGAGCTGGGACATCGCGCTCGACGAACTGACGCTGATGATCGCGCCATCGTCGCTCGTCAGCCTGGTGGAGTTCCTGAAGACCGACCGGACCTGCCGCTTCTCGACGCTGATCGACATCACCGCCGTCGACCACCCGGAGCGGGAGGAGCGGTTCGAGGTCGTCTACCACTTCCTGTCGATGTACGAGAACCACCGCGTCCGGCTGAAGATCGCGGTGCGGGAAGAGGACGTCGTGCCGTCGATCACCGACGTGCACCCCAGCGCGAACTGGTTCGAGCGCGAGGTGTTCGACATGTTCGGCATCCTGTTCTCGGGCCACCCCGACTTGCGCCGGATCCTGACGGACTACGGCTTTCGCGGGCACCCGCTGCGCAAGGACTTTCCGACCACGGGCTATGTCGAGGTGCGCTACGACGAGGAGGCGAAGCGAGTCGTCTACGAGCCGGTGAAGCTGGTGCAGGAGTATCGGCTGTTCGACTTCATGAGCCCGTGGGAGGGTGCGGAGTACGTGCTGCCCGGCGACGAGAAGTCCGCGGGCGAGGCGGCGAAGAAATGATCGGGTACGGAATGGGATTCCACGCCGGCGGCATCATCTGGATGCTGATCCTGGGCGCGCTGGTAGTGGTGCCGTTCTGGCGCCTGCTGCCGGACTACGGCATCCCGTCCTGGGTCGCGATCCTCGCAATCTTTCCGCTGGTCGCCTTGATCCTTCTCTGGATCATGGCGTTCCGAGACCGGATACCCGGAGGTCAGCCATGATGGACGGAAACACGTTCGACCGCTTCAACGATGCCGAGTCGGGCGAGCAGAAGATCCGCAACTTCAACATCAACTTCGGGCCGCAACATCCTGCGGCGCACGGAGTTTTGCGGCTGGTGCTGGAGCTTGACGGGGAGATCGTCGAGCGCTGCGACCCGCATATCGGGCTGCTGCATCGCGGCACCGAGAAGCTGATGGAGAGCCGGACCTACCTGCAGAACCTGCCCTACTTCGACCGGCTCGACTACGTCGCCCCGATGAACCAGGAGCATGCCTGGTGCCTGGCGATCGAGAAGCTGACGGGCACCGAGGTGCCGCGCCGCGCCAGCCTGATCCGCGTGCTCTACAGCGAGATCGGGCGGATCCTGAGCCACCTGCTGAACGTCACGACGCAGGCGATGGATGTCGGCGCGCTGACGCCGCCGCTCTGGGGCTTCGAAGAGCGCGAGAAGCTGATGATCTTCTACGAGCGGGCCAGCGGCGCGCGGCTGCACGCGGCGTACTTCCGTCCGGGTGGCGTGCATGGCGATCTGCCGCCGGCGCTGATCGACGACCTCGAGGCGTGGTGCGAGCAGTTTCCCGCGGTGCTGGACGACATCGACGGGCTGCTGACGGAGAACCGGATCTTCAAGCAGCGCAACGCCGATATCGGCGTGGTGAGCGAGGAAGAGATCCTCGACTGGGGCTTTTCGGGCGTGATGGTGCGCGGGTCGGGCCTCGCCTGGGACCTGCGCCGCTCGCAGCCATACGAATGCTACGACGAGATGGAATTCAAGATTCCCATCGGCAAGAACGGCGACTGCTACGACCGCTACCTGGTGCGGATGGCCGAGATGCGGGAATCGACCAAGATCATGCAGCAGTGCATCGCGAAGCTGCGGAATGAGCCTGGCGACGTGCTGGCGCGCGGCAAGATCACGCCGCCGACGCGCAAGGACATGAAGACGTCGATGGAAGCGCTGATCCATCACTTCAAGCTTTATACCGAGGGGTTCCATGTGCCCGCGGGCGAGGTCTATGCTGCGGTCGAAGCCCCGAAAGGAGAGTTCGGCGTGTACCTTGTCGCCGACGGAACGAACCGGCCGTATCGCGCCAAGCTGCGCGCACCGGGATACCTGCACCTGCAGGCGATGGACCACGTCTCTCGCGGGCACCAGCTGGCGGACATAAGCGCCATCATCGGCACGATGGACATCGTCTTTGGAGAGGTCGATCGGTGAGACTGCTCGTCGCGGCGATGCTGGTCCTGCCGTGCGTCGCGGCGGCCCAGGAGCAGAGCCGCGAGGCGCTGCTGACGGCGCTGGCCATGAACGAATGCGCGGTGACGGAAGACGAGACGCCGGCGGTCTTTGGCGCGCAGGGCTTCGACGGCGAGTTCGTGCGTCACGAGCTTGGGCAGATGGTGCTGGATGGCACGGCGTTCCTGGAGGGCGGCTACCGGTTGCGGGTGCTGGCCGAGTACTGCCCACCGACCGAGCCGGTTCCGACGCCGGCGCAGGCATTCCGCGTGCAGGTCGAGCAGAACGGCTGCACCATGACGGACGAAGAGGCGCGTGCGCTGGGGGTCGACGCCGGGCTGATGCGCCACGCTGTAGGACGCTGGCTCGAGGCCGGCGCGGCCACGGTCGAAGGCCGCACCCTGATCCTGCAGGAGTGCGGGTGACCGGGGTCGTCGCACTGGTGCTAGCGGCGGCAGGCGCCGACGCCCGGACCGACCTGCTGATCGATCTCGTCGAGGAGAACGGCTGCAGCATGACGGGAGAGGAGGCGAACGAAATCCTGCCTGAACACGACTTCACCAGGGAGGAGACGCAGCAGATCACCGCCGCGCTCTTCTCTGAAGGGTTGATCCGGATCGACCGCGACACCGACACGTTAATCCTGACCACGGAGGGCTGCCGCTAGATGCTTCGCCGCCTCTACCCCGAGCAACCCGAGAGCTTTGCCTTCACCCCTGCCAATCAGAAGTGGGCGGAGGCGCAGATGACCAAGTATCCCGAGGGCCGCCAGGCGAGCGCGATCATCCCGCTGCTGTGGCGCGCGCAGGAGCAGGAGGGCTGGCTGACCCGGCCGGCGATCGAGCACGTGGCCGAGATGCTGGGCCTGGCCTACATCCGCGCGCTCGAGGTCGCGACGTTCTACTTCATGTTCCAGCTGCAGCCGGTCGGCAGCGTGGCGCACGTGCAGGTCTGCGGCACGACCTCGTGCATGATCTGCGGCGCCGAAGACCTGATGGCCGTCTGCAAGGAGAAGATCTCGCCGCATGCGCACGCGCTGTCGGCGGACGGCAAGTTCTCGTGGGAGGAGGTCGAGTGCCTCGGCGCCTGCGCCAACGCGCCGATGGTGCAGATCGGCAAGGACTACTACGAAGACCTGACGACCGAGCGGCTGACCGAGATCATCGACGCGCTGTCGCGGGGCGAGGTGCCGCGGCCCGGGCCGCAGAACGGCCGCTTTGCAAGCGAGCCGCTGGGCGGCGCGACGTCGCTCGACCCCGGAAGCGCGACCAACGAGGCGAACGCGAGCGTGGCGCTGGCGCTGGAGATCGGCGACACGATCAAGCGCATCGATGGGACCGAGGTGCCGCTGCGCACGCCGTGGCACCGCGCCGACGAGGAGGTTCCGCAGGAGCGCGACGATCACCTGCAGCCGTCGGGAATGCCTGGCCCCGAGCCGACGCCTGGGCCGAGGCCGTCCGAGGGCAAGCCCGCGGACGACACCGGCGTGACGGAGCAGGAGTCGCAGGCGGAGGACAAGGGCTGGCCCGAGGAGGGCGAGCCCGCCGCCGCCGCCGCCGGCGAGACGCGCGAGGAGGCGACGACCGGTCACGACCCGAAGACCGGCGGCGACGCGCCGATCTCGGACGACCTGACGGACATTCTTGGCGTCGGACCGAAAATCGCCGCGCAACTCAACGCCATGGGCGTGCACACCTTTCGACAGATCGCCGGCTGGACCGAAGAGGACATCACGCGGATCGACGTCGAGATCGGTGGCCCCGGCGACCGCATTCGCCGCGACGACTGGGTGGCACAGGCGCGCCGACTTGCCGAGGAGAGCGAGACAGGGCACTGATTCTGCGCTAGGACTCGAAAAAACAAAAGTCGGCGGACGAGGAGGGATCGGATGTCCAAACAGACGCAAGGGTCGATGGGGGTGGTTGGAGCGATCGCGGGAGGCGTTTTCCTGGTCGCGATCGTGGGGCTGATGATCGTCGGCGACTACACGTTCTCTCCCGCGCTGTTTCTTGCAGCAGGTGTCGCTGCGGTGGTCGCGCTGGTCCTCGTCTTCGCCTTCCACAAGCCATCCTATTCGGGTGCCGCGCGGGCGGATGCCGGGGCTGCAGTCTCTCGTGCGCCGGGTGCGGCCGCGTCAGCTGGAGCGACGGGTGCGAATGGATCCGCCGCGGGAGCTTCGTCGTCGTCGTCGTCGGCCAGCCCCGCGTCTGCGCCTGTGACGCCGCCGCCCGACGATGTGACGATCGGGACCGAGCCGGAGCGGCTGGAGTCGCCGCGGGAGGGCGGCGCGGACGACCTCAAGAGGATCAAGGGCGTCGGCCCGAAGCTGGAGGAGGCCCTGCACGGCATGGGTATCTTTCATCTGGAGCAGATCGCGTCGTGGTCACACTCCGAGGTTGCGTGGATGGACGAGAACCTGGTCGAGTTCCGCGGCCGGGTGAGCCGCGACGACTGGGTCGGCCAGGCGCAGCAGCTGACGGGCGGGCACGAGACATCCGGCACCGAGGGCGGCGGGCAAGCCTACCACTAGGCCCCGGCGTCGCAGTGCCGCGGTGACAGCCGCCCGATCCCGCGCGAGGATCGGGCATCGACGAGGAGGTCGCTTGGCGGAGCGACGCGAGACGGAAATGCGACGGGCGCGATCCGCCCGCAACGTGGCGGTGGTACTGTGCGTCACGATGGTCGCCTGGCTTGCACTCCAGTGGATTGGGGGGCAACTCGGGTGGGCCACGCGCTGGGTCTTTCTGTTCGATCTCGCCGCGCTGGCCGCCTTCGTGTGGGCGATGATCGTGACCGTGGGCCTCTGGCGCGCGCGCAAGGACGGATAGGATGCTCAAGGACGAAGACCGGATCTTTACCAATCTCTACGGGATGCACGACCGGGGCCTCGCCGCTGCGAAGAGGCGCGGTCACTGGGACGGCACCGGCGACCTGATCGGCAAGGGCCGCGACTGGATCGTGCAGCAGGTCAAGGACTCGGGCCTGAGGGGCCGCGGCGGCGCCGGCTTTCCGACCGGGCTGAAATGGTCGTTCATGCCGAAGGAGAGCGACGGGCGGCCATCATACCTGGTCGTCAATGCCGACGAGTCGGAGCCGGGCACCTGCAAGGACCGCGAGATCATGCGGCACGACCCGCACACCCTGATCGAGGGGTGCCTGATCGCGTCGTTCGGGATGGGCGCGCATGCCTGCTACATCTACATCCGGGGCGAGTACATCCGCGAGCGCGAGGCGCTGCAGGCGGCGATCGACGAGGCCTACGACGACGGTCTGCTGGGGCCGAACGCCGCCGGGTCCGGCTGGGACTTCGACCTCTATCTGACGCACGGCGCGGGGGCCTACATCTGCGGCGAGGAGACGGCGCTGCTGGAGAGCCTCGAGGGCAAGAAGGGAATGCCGCGGATGAAGCCGCCGTTCCCCGCCGGTGCCGGCCTCTACGGTTGCCCGACGACGGTGAACAACGTCGAGTCCATCGCGGTCGTGCCGACCATCCTGCGGCGCGGTGCGGACTGGTTCGCCGGGTTCGGACGGCCGAACAACACCGGCACCAAGGTCTTCGCGATATCAGGCCACGTCGAGCGGCCGTGCGTCGTCGAGGAGGCGATGTCGATCTCGCTGCGCGAGTTGCTCGACAAGCATTGCGGCGGCGTGCGGGGCGGCTGGGACAACCTCAAGGCGGTGATCCCCGGCGGTTCATCCGTGCCGCTGCTGCCGGCGGAGCTGTGCGACGAGGCCATCCTCGACTTCGACTGGCTGCGTGAGCAGAAATCCGGCCTCGGGACGGCTGCTGTGATCGTGATGGATCAGTCGACGGACGTCATCAAGGCGATCTGGCGGCTCAGCAAGTTCTACAAGCACGAGAGCTGCGGCCAGTGCACGCCGTGTCGCGAGGGCGCGGGCTGGATGATGCGGGTGATGGACCGGCTGGTGCGCGGCGATGCGGACCCGGCCGAGATCGACATGCTGCTCGACGTGACGAAGCAGGTCGAGGGGCACACGATCTGCGCCCTCGGCGACGCGGCGGCCTGGCCGATCCAGGGCCTGATCCGCCACTTCCGCCACGAGATCGAGGAGCGAATCGCAACGAAGCGCCGACCCGTCGCGGCGGAGTAGCGAATGCGGGCGCGTCGCTGGCTGTGCGCTCAGCCCTCCACCTGCGTGCGACGCGCCGTGAAAAGCCTGTGAGGCGCCCGCCCTCCCACGCGGCCTCGAGCCGCGCGGAGAGTGTCTCGTTATCGACGACGTTCATCCGGACCAGGACCGCGGGCCGATTCCGGTAGTGCTCCGTCACGTGGTAGATGTCCGGGGCCGAGGCGTTGAGCGCCTCGCGAAGCTCGATGGGGCACCAGACCGCCAGCGCGCCCGCCTTTCGCGAAAGGTTGGCGAAGGTCCTGCCGCCCACCTTGAGCGCGTTGTCCCCGTAATACCTGTCGACGACTCTGGGCAGATGGCCGGCGAGGGCGTGAGCGCGGGCGAGGCGAGGGCCAGCGGTCGCATGCTGCGCCCGCGGCGCGCGCGTGGTAATCTCGGAGGATCGGCATGCACCTGGCGCAACTGAACATCGGGCGCCTCAAGGCTCCGCCCGGCGACCCGCGTGTTGCCGAGTTCATGCACGCGGTCGACAGGATCAACGGCCTCGGCAAGCGGATGCCGGGGTTCGTGTGGATCATGGAGGGATAGGGGGCGCCGGCCACCGGCAATACCGAGGCGAAGATCGACGGCGACCCGCAATTCATCTCGAACCTTACGGTCTGGGAGGACGTCGCGTCGCTGGAGCGCTTCGTCTGGGACACGCTGCACGCGCGATTCTACGAGCGCCGGCGCGAGTGGTTCGAGACGATGGGCGAGATGCATCTGGTGATGTGGTGGGTGCCGTCCGGCCATCGTCCGAGCCTGCAGGAGGGGCTCGACCGCCTGGAGCGCTTGCGGCGCGACGGGCCGAGCGACGAGACCTTCGGCTGGGCCGACCTGCCCGAGGCGACGCGGTGGCGCGCCGGCAGGTGCGCGGGCCGGTCCGACGCGGCCTGAGCGCCGCGACACCGCGTCTCGGGAACCGCCGCGGCCCCGAACACTTCCACTCCTCAAATGCAAGAGCCGGAGTCGCGGATGTCGTTCGCAGAGAAGACCGCCCTCAACTTCATGGTGTGGATGTGCGTCTTTCCCAGCGTGCTGATCTTCAGCTACGGGTTCCAGTGGCTCGGCATCGACGTTCCATTATGGGCGGAGATCGGGATCTCCACGGCGCTGAGCGTGCCACTCATCAGTTCGGTCTGCATCCCGCGCATCGAGGCGGCGCTGGCCAAGGTCGAGGGGACGACCCCGGCCGAACTGAAGGTCCGACAGGCGCGGGAGGCCGAAGGAGGCGCGATGGCGACGGGCCGCGACGCCCAGGCCCCTTGCAAGGCGCCGCCGAATAGCCGAGGACCGTAGGCGAGCAGCGCTGCCGGCCGGCGACGGAGGAACGACATGAGCGAACTGCGCACAATCGTGATCGACGGGATCGAGATCGACGTCGATCCGTCCATGACCCTGATCCAGGCGTGCGAGGAGGCCGGGGTCGAGATCCCGCGCTTCTGCTACCACGAGCGGCTGTCGATCGCCGGCAACTGCCGGATGTGCCTTGTCGAGGTCGTGGGAGGGCCACCAAAGCCCGCCGCGTCGTGCGCGATGCAGGTCCGCGACCTGAGGCCGGGACCAGAGGGGGCGCCGCCGCAGGTCAGGACGAACTCTCCGATGGTCAAGAAGGCGCGCGAGGGGGTGATGGAGTTCCTGCTCATCAACCACCCGCTCGACTGCCCGATCTGCGACCAGGGCGGCGAGTGCGACCTGCAGGACCAGGCGATGGCCTACGGCGTCGACTTCTCGCGCTACCGCGAGCCGAAGCGGGCGGTCGAGAACCTCGACCTCGGGCCGCTGGTCGGGACGCACATGACGCGCTGCATCTCGTGCACGCGTTGTGTCCGCTTCATCACCGAGGTCGCGGGGATGCCCGAACTGGGCCAGACGGGCAGGGGTGAAGACGCGGAGATCACGTCGTACCTCGGCCAGACGCTCGATTCCGAGATGCAGGGCAACATTGTCGACCTCTGCCCCGTCGGGGCCCTGACGTCGAAGCCCTACAGCTTCACGGCGCGGCCGTGGGAGCTGACCAAGACCGAGACCATCGATGTCATGGACGCGCTCGGCTCGAACATCCGGGTCGACACCAAGGGGCGGGAGGTGATGCGGATCCTGCCGCGCAACCACGATGGCATCAACGAGGAGTGGCTTTCGGACCGCTCTCGCTATGTCTGGGACGGCCTGCGACGGCAGCGGCTGGACAAGCCCTACGTGCGCCGGGACGGCCGGCTGCATCCCGTCTCGTGGAGCGAGGCGCTGGGTCTGGCCGCCGAGAAGCTGAAGGGCGCGAGCAAGGTCGCGGGCCTCGTGGGAGACCTCGCACCGACTGAGGCCGCGTTCGCGCTCAAGCAACTGGTCGAGGGTCTGGGCGGTGCCGTCGAGTGCCGCACCGACGGTGCGAAGCTACCGGCCGGACATCGCGGTGGCTACGCCGGGACCGCCGCGATCGAGGACATCGACACCGCCACGCATCTCATGCTGATCGGGACGAACCCGCGGGTCGAGGCTCCGGTCCTCAACGCGAGGATACGGAAGGCATGGCTGCGCGGCGGCAACATCGGTGTCGTCGGCGAAGGCGTCGATCTGACCTATGAATACTACCACTATGGCGGCGACCGGGCGGCGCTCGCACGGCTCGAGGACGAGAAGGTCGAGGACGTTCTCGACAAGCCGACCGTGGTGATCGTCGGACAGGGCGCCATTGTCGGTGAAGACGGCGCGGCGGTGCTGCAGCGGGCCGTGGCGTTTGCCGAGCGGAGCCGGTCGAAGCTGCTCGTCCTTCACAGGGCGGCGAGCCGTGTCGGCGCGATGGACGTGGGCTGCACGACCGATAGCGGTGTTGCAGGCGCGCTCGAGGGTGCCGACGTGGTCTACAACTTGGGCGCCGACGAGATCGACGTGCCGGACGGGGCCTTCGTCATCTATCAGGGCAGCCACGGCGACCGCGGCGCGCATCGTGCCGACATCATCCTGCCGGCGGCCGCATGGACCGAGGAGAACGGGCTTTTCGTCAATACCGAGGGGCGCCCGCAACTCGCCTTCCGCGCGTCATTCCCGCCGGGCGAAGCCAAGGAGAACTGGGCGATCCTGCGGGCTCTGTCGGGTCAGATGGACGCGCCGTTGCCCTACGACTCGCTGCCCGCGCTTCGCCGGACCCTGATCGGCGAGCACCCGCACCTGGAAATGATCGATGTCGTCTCGGAAAACGAGCTCCCGTCGCTTGAGCGCGGCGAACTGGGCGACGGGGCGTTCGCGAGCCCGATCGCGGACCACTACCTGGTGAACCCGGTCACGCGGGCCTCTGCGCTGATGGCGGACCTGTCGGCGCGGGCGAAGGCGCGCCGCAGCGTCCCGATGGCGGCGGAGTAGGGATGGCGGATCTCTTGGAATTGCGGGCGGGGGGTGGCGTCCCGGTGCGGTTCATGGTTACACGTGAGCCGCCGCGACGGCGTTGTGCGATGACCGACGGTGACCAACGCGATGACTGAATTCTTTCAGACCGGCCCAGGGATTGCGCTGATCATTCTCGCGCAGAGCCTTTTGCTCGTCGTCTCTCTGCTGATGAGCCTCGCGGTCCTGCTCTATGCCGACCGCAAGATCTGGGCCGCAGTCCAGCTGAGGAAGGGGCCGAATGTCGTCGGCGCCTTCGGCCTGCTGCAGAGCTTCGCCGACTTCTTCAAGTACGCGTTGAAGGAGATCGTGGTCCCTGCGGGCGCGGACAAGGCGGTCTACTTCCTGGCGCCGATGGCGTCGTTCGTGCTGGCGATCATGCTCTGGGCGGTGGTGCCCTTCGGCGAGAACCGGGTGCTGGCGGACCTGAACGTCGGGATCCTCTACATCTTCGCGATCTCGTCGCTCGAGGTCTATGGCGTGATCATGGGCGGCTGGGCGTCGAACTCGAAGTACCCGTTCCTGGGGTCGCTGCGGTCGGCGGCGCAGATGATCAGCTACGAGGTCTCGATCGGCCTGATCTTGATCGGCGTCATCATCTCCACCGGCTCTCTCAACCTCGGCGACATCGTGCGGGCGCAGGAGGGCGACCTGGGACTGTTGAACTGGTACTGGCTGCCGCACCTGCCGATGGTCGTGTTGTTCTTCGTGTCGGCGCTGGCCGAGACCAACCGCCCGCCCTTCGACCTGCCGGAGGCGGAGTTGGAACTCGTCGCGGGCTACCAGGTCGAGTACTCCTCGACGCCGTTCCTGCTGTTCATGATCGGCGAGTACGCCGCGATCGTCTTCATGTGCGCGATCATCTCGGTGATCTTCTTCGGCGGCTGGCTGAGCCCGGTTCCGTTCCTGCCCGACGGCATGTTCTGGATGATCCTCAAGATGGCGGTGATGTTCTTCGTCTTCGCCATGGTGAAGGCGATCGTGCCGCGCTACCGCTACGACCAACTGATGCGGATCGGCTGGAAGGTGTTCCTGCCGTTCAGCCTGGCCTGGGTCGTGCTGGTGGCGTTCATCGCTCATTTCGAACTGCTCGGCGGCTTCTACGCACGCTGGGCGGTAGGAGGATAACCCTATGGCGAGCATCGACTACACGCGCGCCGCGAAGTACTTTCTGCTGACCGACTTCCTCAAGGGGTTCGGTCTGGGGCTGAGGTACTTCTTCAAGCCGAAGGCGACTCTGAACTACCCGCACGAGAAGGGGCCGCTCAGTCCGCGCTTTCGCGGCGAGCATGCGCTCAGGCGCTATGCCAATGGCGAGGAGCGGTGCATCGCCTGCAAGCTGTGCGAGGCGATCTGCCCGGCGCAGGCGATCACCATCGACGCCGAGCCGCGCGAAGACGGCAGCCGCCGGACGACGCGCTACGACATCGACATGACGAAGTGCATCTATTGCGGCTTCTGCCAGGAGGCGTGCCCGGTCGACGCCATCGTCGAGGGACCGAACTTCGAGTTCTCGACCGAAACGCGCGAGGAGCTTTACTTCAACAAGGAGAAGCTGCTGGAGAACGGTGATCGCTGGGAAGCGGAGATCGCGCGCAACCTAGAACTGGACGCGCCGTACCGATGATCGCGTTCGCGTTCTATCTCTTCGCCGTCCTGACGGTCACCGCTGGCCTCTTCGTGGTCATTGCGCGAAATCCCGTGCACTCGGTTCTGTGGCTGATCCTGGCTTTCCTGTCGTCCGCCGGCCTGTTCATCCTGGTGGGGGCGGAGTTCGTCGCGCTGCTGCTCGTCATCGTCTACGTCGGTGCGGTCGCGGTGCTGTTCCTGTTCGTTGTGATGATGCTGGACGTCGACTTTACCGAGCTGAAGGCGGAGATGACCAAGTACCTGCCGATCGGCCTTCTGATCGGCGTTGTCATCCTGATGCAGCTCGCCATCGCGTTCGGCGTCTGGGACTATTCCGAGGGCGTCGAGGGACGTATCGCCGCCGCCCGTATCGGCGAGGTTCAGAACACGCGGGCCCTTGGGGTCCTGCTCTACGACCGGTACTTCGTGCTGTTCCAGCTTGCGGGGCTGATCCTACTCGTCGCGATGATCGGAGCGATCGTCCTGACCTTGCGCCATCGTTCATGGGTCAAGCGACAGGACGTCCTTCAGCAGATGTGGCGCGATCCGGCCAAGGCGATGGAACTCAAGGACGTCAAACCAGGACAGGGCCTCTGAGAAGGCCGACACCAAGAACGGGGGAGCCAGCCAATGTCTCGCAACACGATCATCATCGCGGCGATCGTCGTCGTGCTGATCCTGATCTTCGGGTTCGGCTTCGCGTGATCCCGCACGCGCCGCGCTGGAGGCCGGTCCTCGGCCAAGATCACTTGGTACGTGCCGCAAGATCGTGCCCAGAAAGCGACGGAGGCCAGAATGATCGGGATTGAGCACTACCTGACCGTCGCGGCGGCGCTCTTCGCCATCGGCATCTTCGGGCTGTTCCTCAACCGCAAGAACATCATCGTCATGCTGATGTCGATCGAGCTGATGCTGCTGGCGGTGAACATCAACCTGGTCGCCTTCTCGGCCTTCCTCGGCGATCTTGTGGGGCAGATCTTTACCCTGTTCGTCCTGACGGTCGCGGCGGCCGAAGCGGCGATCGGTCTTGCGATCCTCGTCTGCTTCTACCGCAACCGCGGCACCATCGACGTCGCGGACATCAACATGATGAAGGGCTGACGAAGTGGAGACGATCATCCTCTTCGCCCCGCTCGTCGGAGCGATCATCTGCGGGTTCGGCTGGCGCCTCATGGGCGAGCAGGCGGCGCAGTGGACTGCGACTGGCCTGCTGTTCCTGGCCTGTCTCCTGTCGTGGATCGTGTTCTTCGCTTTCGACGGCGAGACCCGCCAGGTCGACATCCTGCGCTGGATCGAGTCCGGAAGCCTGTCGGCAGAATGGGCGATCCGCCTCGACCGCCTGACCGCGATCATGCTGATCGTGATCACCACCGTCTCCGCCCTCGTGCATCTCTACAGCTTCGGCTACATGGCGCACGACGAGAACTTCCGGGAAGGGGAAAGCTACCGGCCGCGGTTCTTCGCCTACCTGTCGTTCTTCACCTTCGCGATGCTGATGCTGGTGACCGCAGACAACCTGGTGCAGATGTTCTTCGGTTGGGAGGGTGTCGGCCTCGCCTCGTACCTGCTGATCGGGTTCTACTTCCGCAAGCCGTCGGCCAATGCGGCGGCGATCAAGGCGTTCGTGGTGAACCGCGTCGGCGACTTCGGCTTCGCGCTTGGGATCTTCGCGCTGTTCTTCTTGGTCGATTCCGTCCGGTTCGACCAGATCTTCGCCGCGATGCCGGAGCTTGCCGAGCAGCGGCTCTCGTTCCTCTGGATGGACGTGAACGCGGTAGAGCTTGTCGCGGTCCTGCTGTTCATCGGCGCGATGGGGAAGTCGGCGCAGCTCTTCCTGCACACCTGGCTACCGGACGCGATGGAGGGGCCGACGCCCGTCTCCGCGCTAATCCACGCGGCGACGATGGTCACCGCCGGCGTCTTTCTGGTCTGCCGGATGTCGCCGGTGATCGAGTACGCCCCCTACGCGCAGACGTTCATCGTTCTCATCGGCGCGTCGACGGCGTTCTTCGCCGCGACGGTGGGCCTTGTTCAGAACGACATCAAGCGGGTGATCGCGTACTCCACCTGCTCGCAGCTGGGCTACATGTTCGTGGCGGCGGGCGTCGGCGTCTACTCGGCGGCCATGTTCCATCTCTTCACGCACGCCTTCTTCAAGGCGATGCTGTTCCTCGGCGCCGGTTCGGTCATCCACGCGATGCACCACGAGCAGGACATGCGGAAGTACGGCGGCCTCCGCCACAAGATCCCGTACACGTTCTGGGCGATGATGATCGGGACGCTGGCGATCACGGGTGTCGGGATCCCGCTGACACACATCGGCTTTGCCGGGTTCCTCTCGAAGGACGCGATCATCGAGAGCGCGTGGGGCGCGCATACCAGCGCCGGAACCTACGCGTTCTGGATGCTGGTGATCGCGGCGGCGATGACCTCTTTCTATTCCTGGCGACTTATCTTCATGACGTTCTTCGGAGAGTCCAAGGGCCCGAAGAAGACCTACGATCACGCGCATGAAAGCCCGATGACGATGATCGTCCCGCTCGGCGTGCTGGCGCTGGGTTCGATCTTTGCGGGCATGATCTGGTTTTCTTCCTTCTTCGGCGACCACGACGAGGTGGCGACGTTCTTCGGCATTCCGCATGCCGAGGCCGAGGCCGAGGATCACGGCGCCGGCGTCGGCGAAGCCGTGGAGGAGCTGGCCGAGGGCGACCTCGAGGGCGCCGCTGAGGCGGTGACTGAGCCCGTCGAGACCGAGGAGGGCGCTCATGCGGCCGTCGCGGCGCCACCGGGAGCGGGCGCGATCCACATGGCGCCAGACAATCACGTCATGGACGAGGCGCACCACGCCCCCGCCTGGGTCAAGGCGTCGCCGTTCTTCGCCATGCTGTTCGGCCTTGGGCTTGCTTATCTGATGTACATCCGCCGCCCCGACCTGCCGGCAGAGCTGGCCCGCAACCAGGCGCCGCTCTACAAGTTCCTCTACAAGAAGTGGTATTTCGACGAGGTCTATGACGTTCTAATCGTCAGGCCAACCAAGCGGGTCGGCGCGTTCCTCTGGCGTCGCGGTGACGGCGGCGTCATTGACGCCGGCATCAACGGCCTCGCCATGGGCATCGTGCCGTACTTCACGCGCTTGGTCGGGCGGGCGCAGTCGGGGTACCTGTTCCACTACGCCTTCGCGATGGTCATCGGGCTTGCGGTGCTTATCACGTGGATGACGATCTGGGGAGGCGCGGGATGACCAGCCTTCTTTCGATCATCATCTTCCTTCCGCTGGTCGCGGCGGCGATCCTCGCGATCTTCCTGAGAGGCGAGGACGAGGCGGCGCAGCGCAACGCGAAGTGGCTCGCGATGATCGCGACATCGGCGACCTTCGTCGTGTCGCTGGCGATGCTGTTCCAGTTCGACCCGCAGAACACGGACTTCCAGTTCGTGGAGGAGCGGCCGTGGATCCTCGGGCTTACCTACAAGCTCGGCGTCGACGGGATCAGCATCCTGTTCGTCATGCTGACGACGTTCCTTATGCCCATCACCATCGCCGCGTGCTGGAATGTCACGACGCGGCTCAAGGAATACATGATCGCGTTCCTGGTGCTCGAGACGCTGATGCTCGGTGTCTTCTGCGCGCTCGACCTCGTGCTCTTCTACCTGTTCTTCGAGGGCGGGCTGATCCCGATGTTCCTGATCATCGGCATCTGGGGCGGCAAGGAACGAATTTACGCTGCGTTCAAGTTCTTCCTCTACACCTTCCTCGGCTCGGTCCTGATGCTCGTCGCGATGATCGCGATGGCGGTCGAGGCCGGCACCACCGACATCCCGGCGCTTCTCGCGCACGACTTTCCGTCGGTCGCGATCCCGTTCCTGGGGCTCGAGATCGCGGGCGGCGTCCAGACGCTGCTCTGGATTGCGTTCTTCGCCTCCTTCGCGGTGAAGATGCCGATGTGGCCGGTCCACACCTGGCTGCCGGACGCGCACGTGCAGGCGCCGACAGCGGGCTCCGTCGTTCTGGCGGCGATCCTGCTGAAGATGGGCGGCTACGGCTTTCTCCGCTTCAGTCTGCCGATGTTCCCAATCGCGTCCGACCTGCTGGCGCCCTTCGTGCTGTGGCTGAGCGTGATCGCGATCGTCTATACGTCGCTCGTCGCGCTGATGCAGGAGGACATGAAGAAGCTGATCGCCTACTCGTCGGTCGCGCACATGGGCTACGTCACGGCGGGGATCTTCGTCGCGAACCAGCAGGGTGTCGACGGCGCGATCTTCCAGATGCTGAGCCACGGCTTCATCTCGGGTGCGCTCTTTCTCTGCGTCGGCGTGATCTACGACCGGATGCACACGCGCGAGATCGACGCCTATGGCGGGCTGGTCAACCGGATGCCGGCCTACGCGGCGGTGTTCATGCTCTTCACGATGGCCAATGTCGGTCTGCCCGGGACCAGCGGCTTCGTCGGCGAGTTCCTCACACTGATGGGCATGTTCCAGTACAACACGTGGATCGCCTTCGTTGCGACGACTGGTGTCATCCTGTCCGCGGCCTACGCGCTGTGGCTCTATCGCCGCGTCGTGCTCGGCGACATGATCAAGGAATCGCTACGCGCGATCACGGACATGGATCGCCGCGAAAAGGCGATCTTCGCGCCTCTCGCGCTCATGACGATCCTGCTCGGCGTCTATCCGAGCCTCGTTACCGACATCATCGGACCCTCCGTCGAGGCGCTTCTCAGTGACCACCAGACCGCCCTTCTCGAGGCCGGCGCGACGATGCTAGCGGAGGCCGAATGAGCGCCGATCTCTCCCAGATCCTGCCCGAGATCCTGCTGTCGATCTACGCGATGGTAGCGCTTTTGGTCGCCGTCTACGGCCGCAAGGACGAGTGGGCGTCGATGCTCGTCTGGACGACCTCCGCGATCTTCGCCGTCTTCGGTCTGTGGATCGCCGTCTCCGGAGGCGGAGGCACCGCTTTCGACGGAATGATCGTCAACGATGCCTTCGCGCGCTTCGCCAAGGTCACGATCCTGCTCTCGGCGGCTGCGATCCTGCTGATGTCGGAAGGCTACATGACGCGGCGCGGGCTGCTGAGGTTCGAGTACCCGATCCTCATCACGCTGGCGTCGGTCGGCATGATGGTGATGGTCTCGGCCGGCGACCTGATCGCGCTCTACATGGGGCTCGAGTTGCAGTCGCTCTCGCTCTACGTCGTTGCCGCCATCCGCCGCGACAGCGCGAAATCGACTGAGGCGGGCCTGAAGTATTTCGTCCTCGGAGCATTGTCATCCGGCCTGCTGCTCTACGGAGCGTCTCTGGTCTACGGCTTTGCCGGGACGACGATGTTCCCCGGCATCATCGAGGCCGCCGGCGAGGGACGCATCTCTCTCGGCCTTCTGTTCGGCCTCGTCTTCGTCAGCGCCGGGATGGCGTTCAAGATCTCGGCGGCGCCGTTCCACATGTGGACGCCCGACGTCTACGAAGGCTCGCCGACGCCCGTCACCGCCTTCTTCGCCACGGCGCCGAAGATGGCGGCGATGGCGATGTTCGCGCGCGTGCTCTACGACGCGTTCGGCGGCGTCGTCGCCGACTGGCAGCAGATCCTCGCGCTGCTCTCGGTGGCCTCGATGTTTGTCGGCGGCGTCGCCGCGATTGGTCAGCGCAACATCAAGCGGCTCATGGCCTATTCGTCGATCGCGCACATGGGTTACGCCCTAATGGGGCTTGCCGCCGGCACGACTTTTGGCGTCCAGGCGATGTTGGTCTACATGGCGATCTACGTCGTGATGAACATCGGGACCTTCGCCTTCATCCTGTCGATGGAGCGCGACGGTGCACCCGTGACCGACATCCGCGCGCTGAACATGTATTCCGACCGCGAGCCGCTGCGGGCGCTCGCGATGCTCGTTCTGCTCTTCAGCCTCGCCGGCGTGCCGCCGCTCGTCGGGTTCTTCGCGAAATACTACGTGCTTGCCGCGGCGGTGCAGGGTGGGCTGACATGGCTGGCCGTCCTTGGTGTCATCGCCGCCGTCATTAACGCGTTCTACTATCTCAGGATCGTCTTCTACATGTACTTTGGCGAAGCTGGCGAAGCTGGCGAAGGGGTGGAAACCGGCCGCTCGCCGATCCTGTGGGGCTTCCTCGTCGCGTCGGCCGCGGTGATGGTCCTCGGCGTCATCAACCTGTTCGGGGTCGAGGCCATGGCCGAGGCGGCGGCGATCTCCCTTGTCCAGTAGCTGGCCGTCCGGCGTCGGCCGGATCATCCTTGACGAGACCGACAGCACGAATGCCGACGCTCTCCGCGCAGTGCCGCCAACGTGGATCTGCGCGCATGTGCAGACGGCGGCGCGAGGGCGGCGCGGCCGGCGGTGGCACATGCCGCGCGGCAATTTCGCTGCCAGCCTCGCCCTGCGTCCCGACATTCCCGCGGGCCGGGCGGCGCTCTTTTCGTTCGTCGCGTCGCTCGCGCTCCATGATGTCCTGTCCGAGCTCACCAGCTGCCGCATCGAGCTGAAATGGCCGAACGACGTCCTGCTCGATGGTCACAAGGTCGCGGGCATCCTGCTCGAGAGCTCCGGCTCGGCCAATCGACTCGACCGCCTCGTCGTCGGGATCGGAGTCAACCTCGTCGTAGTGCCCGAGGGCCTCGACGAGCACGCGATGCCGCCAGCCGCGCTTGGCACCGAAATCGCGGCCGAGGCCTTCCTCGACCGTCTGGCACCGGCCTTCGCCGCGCGCGAGGCCATTTTCCGCGCCGAGGGCTTCGGCCCGATCCGCGAGGCATGGCTGGCGCGCGCAGCCCGCCTTGGCCAGCCCATCGTGGCGCGGACGGCTCGCGAAAGCCGAACGGGAGTTTTTCAGGACGTCGACGCGTCCGGTGCGCTGATCCTGGCCGGTATCGGCGGCAGCCAGTCGGTCGCCGCGGCCGACGTCTTCTTCTGAGGCGAGGCCAATGCTGCTTTGCATCGACGTGGGGAACACCAACAGCGTGTTCGCGATCTGGGACGGCACCCAGTTCCTGGCGACGTGGCGCGCCTCGACGGAGCACCAGCGGACCGCGGACCAGTACTATGTCTGGCTGCGGACGCTGATGAGCCTGCACAAGATTGAGGTGCCGATCGACGAAGTCATCGTGTCGTCAACCGTGCCGCGGGTCGTCTTCAACCTGCGAGTCCTCTGCAACCGATACTTCGACACGCGGCCTCTGGTCGTTGGGCGACCGGATTGCCTTTTGCCCGCCGATCCGCGGGTGGATGCGGGCACGCAGGTCGGTCCGGACCGGCTGGTCAACACGGCCGGCGCCTTCGACCGCCACGGCGGCGACCTGATCGTCGTCGACTTTGGCACGGCGACCACCTTCGATGTCGTTGCCCATGACGGCGCATATGTCGGTGGGGTAATCGCGCCTGGCGTGAACCTCAGCCTCGAGGCGCTGCACCAGGCCGCTGCGGCGCTGCCGCACGTCGATGTCACGCGGCCGCAAGCCGTGATCGGCACGAATACGGTTGCCTGCATGCAGTCGGGGATCTTCTGGGGGTACGTGGGCCTCGTTCGCGGCATCTGCGAACGGGTGCAGGCCGAATACGAGACGCCGATGAAGTTTGTCGGCACGGGCGGCCTCGCGCCGCTTTTCGCGCAGGGCGACGTGCTGTTCGACACAATCGACGAGCAACTGACGATCCACGGCTTGACCGTGATCCACCGCCACAACAAGGCCGCCGCATGACCGAACGACTGATCTACATGCCGCTCGGCGGCGCCGGCGAGATCGGCATGAACACCTACGTGTATGGCTGGGGTGCGCCCGGGAAGGAGCGTCTCATCGTCGTCGACATCGGCGTGACCTTCCCGGACATGGACACCACGCCGGGCGTCGACCTGATCTTTCCCGACATCTCCTGGCTGGCTGAACGCGCGGAGCGGATCGAGGCGATCTTCATCACCCACGCGCACGAGGACCACTTGGGCGCGCTGGGGCATCTCTGGCCGCGCCTGCGTGCTCCCGTCCACGCCCGGCGCTTCACCGCCGCGATCGCCGCGCGAAAGCTCGAGGAGCAGGGACAGGACGGTGGGCTGATCACGGTCGCAGAGCCTTGGCCGGCGGCCGTGGAGGCGGGGCCGTTTCGTGTGGGCTTCCTGCCGGTCTCGCACTCGATCCCCGAAAGCTCGTCACTGGTGATCGACAGCCCCGGCGGACGCGTGGTCCACACAGGCGACTTCAAGCTCGACACGCGGCCCGTCGTCGGCGAGCCCTTCGACCGTCCGACGTGGGTCGAGATCGCGGGGGCCGGGGTGCAGGCCCTCGTCTGCGATTCAACGAACGTCTTTTCACGGCATCCCGGCAGATCGGAGAGCATCGTCGGCCCCGAGATCGAGCGCCTCGTCACCGCGGCGGATGGGATGGTGGTGGCGACGACGTTCGCCTCGAACATCGCGCGGCTGAAGACCCTGGCGGAGGCGGGTCGTGCGGCTGGTCGCTCGGTGTGCCTGCTTGGACGGGCGATGCGACGGATGGTGGACGTGGCGGTCGAGACGGGTATCCTGAGGGATTTTCCGCCCACGGTCGGACCCGAGGAAGCCAGCGAGATCCCGCGCGGCAATCTGATGCTGCTCGTCACCGGCAGCCAGGGAGAGCGGCGGGCAGCCTCGGCGCAACTCAGCCGTGGCCGCTATCTCGGGCTGTCGCTCGCGGCGGGAGACACCTTTCTTTTTTCCTCAAAGACGATCCCGGGAAATGAGCGCGACGTGATCCGCCTCATCAACGCATTCGCCGAGATGGGCGTCGACGTGATCGACGACGACAGCGACCTCTACCACGTCTCGGGGCACGCAAACCGACCCGATCTCGAGGAGATGCACGCGCTGGTAAAGCCGCGGATGGTCGTGCCCATGCACGGCGAGTATCGCCACCTGCGCGCCCATGCGCGTCTCGCCGAAGCTGCCGGACGCCCAGCCGCGGTTGCGCCGAACGGCACGATGCTCGACCTCAGCGCGGAGGCACCACGCGTGGTGGACGTGATCGAGAGTGGCCGGACCTATCTCGACGGCAAGGTCCACATCGGCCAGTTCGACGGCGTCGTGCGCGACCGCCTGCGCACCGCGATCAACGGCCACGTGGTTGTGACGCTCATCATCGAAGAGGACGACGAACCCTTGGGCGATCCGTGGTGCGAGCTGATCGGCCTGACAGAGCGCGGCGTCTCGAAGTCTCCGCTGGCGGAGACGCTGGAAGAAGATCTGGCGCAACTGCTTGGGCGTGCGAACGCCAAGACGCTTTGTGACGATGCCGCATTGGAGGACGCGATGAAGCGTCGCGTGCGCCAGGTCTGCCAGGACGAGATCGGCAAGAAGCCGGAAGTGACTGTGGTGATCAGCCGCCTGACGGCGTAGCGATCAGCTCGCCCGGCGCTCCTCAAAGCTCTGGGCGATGAAATCGGGCAGGTGATCGCCCATGCCGACGACCTGATCTTCTCCGTTGCGGGAGCGTTGGCCGCGGCGACCTCGCGTCCCGCTGCTCGCCGCTTCTGGCGTCAGCGCTTCCTCGGCCGGAATATCCTGAGCGGCGGCAACGGGCTCCTCGACCTTGACACGCGCCTCGGATTTTGGCTTCCGGCTCCGTCGACGCGGTGCGGCGGCCGTGACTTCGCCTTCGTCCGACCCAGCGACGGGCGTTGAGGTGGCGCCGTCCGGCGCTTCGATCCGCGGGATCGGCTTTTCGACGAGTTTCTCGATCCCTTCGAGGTTCTTCTCGTCCGACGGGACGCAGATCATCATCGCCCGTCCCGCGCGCCCTGCGCGTCCCGTGCGGCCGATGCGATGGACGTAATCCTCCGGATGGGTCGGCACATCGTAGTTGAAGACGTGGCTTACCGCCGGAATGTCGAGACCGCGGGCCGCGACGTCGGAGGCGATCAAAAAGCGAAGATCGCCTGCGCGAAAACCGTCAAGCGTGCGCGTCCGCTGCGACTGGTCGAGATCGCCATGGATGGGCGCCGCGTCGTAGCCGTACTTCTTGAGCGACTTCGAGAGGATATCGACCTCGGTCTTGCGATTGCAGAAGATGATCGCGTTCTTGAGCTGGTTACCCTCCGCATCGATCAGTGCGCGCAGCGCACGTCGCTTCTCGGTCGGTTGCCGGTCCTTGCGGCTGGCGCGGAACATCAGCACGCCCTGGTCGATCGTCTCGGACGCCGTCGCCTGTCGAGCAACCTCGATCCGCGCGGGCGCGGAGAGGAAGGTGGACGTGATACGTTCGATCTCGGGCGCCATGGTGGCGGAGTAGAACATCGTCTGTCGCGTGAACGGCGTCAGCGAGAAGATCCGCTCGATGTCCGGAATGAAGCCCATGTCGAGCATCCGGTCGGCCTCGTCGACGACCATGATCTGCACGCCTGTCAGCAGGAGCTTGCCGCGCTCGAAATGGTCGAGCAGGCGGCCCGGCGTCGCGATCAGCACGTCGACGCCCTTATCGATGAGCGAGTCCTGCTCCTTGAAACTGACGCCGCCGATCAGCAGCGCCTTGGTCAGCTTCGTATGCCGGGCATACGTGTCGAAGCTCTCGGCGACCTGCGCTGCAAGCTCGCGCGTTGGCGCGAGCACCAGACTGCGCGGCATCCGGGCCCGTGCGCGGCCCTTGCCGAGCAGCGTGATCATCGGCAAGGTGAACGAGGCCGTCTTGCCGGTGCCCGTCTGTGCGATGCCAAGGACATCGCGACCCTCGAGCGCGGGCGGTATTGCGCCGGCTTGAATGGGGGTGGGCGTGTCGTAGCCGGACTCTTCGATGGCCTTGAGCACCTTGGGGTCGAGCTTGAGATCGGTGAATTTTGTCATGAGTGTCCGTCACAAGGCGGACCGCTCTCATGGCCCGCACGTCTAGGGTTGGCCCGGTGGCCGCAGCGCTCATTGCGCCTCCCACGGGCCGCGTAGAATAATTTCCCGTCGGCGTCAACGATGGGCGGGGCTTCACGTCACAGGGACACGGAACACGGTTAAGAGAGCGGCGTTGGCCACTCTACATCAACGGAGGATTTCATGATCAAGAAAAAGGGCTCGGCCCGCTGGAGCGGTGGCCTGAAGGACGGTCGAGGGCATGTGTCGACGGAGACGCTCGTGCTCGACAACGAAGCCTACGGGTTCAACACTCGCTTCGAGGGTGAGCGCGGCACCAACCCCGAGGAGCTGATCGCGGCTGCGCACGCCAGCTGCTTCTCGATGGCACTCTCGATGGTGCTGGGCCAGCAGGACCTGACCCCGGAAGAGATTGCGACGACGGCGACGGTTTCGCTCGAAGAGAGCGGCGGCGGCTTTGCGATCACCAAGGTGCACCTTGATGTCACCGCGCGCGTACCGGGCGCCGACGAAAGCGCCTTCATGGAGGCGGCGAACGGGGCAAAGGAGAATTGCCCGGTCTCGAAGCTCCTGAATGCCGAAATCACGATGGATGCCAAGCTGACCTGACGGCCCGCGCCAGGTGAGGCAGCCAGTCCGACAGGCGGGTCTTCGCGCTGCCGGGCTGGCTTCACAGCGCCGCGCTCTGGTGGAGCTCGGGCCGATATCCAGAGCGGATCGCTTCGACCGTGGGCGCTGTGCGCAGGGGCGATGTCCCGCAGCCAAGGCGACGGCCTCGTCGAGAGAGAAGAGCTCGGTGTATCGGCCAGTCGCCATGATTTCGCGCCGGCGGTTCCGGAAGGACAGGCGGCATGCGATCCAGCTTCGGTGGCGCCAGCGAGCTCTGCCCAAACGCCCGCGATCATCGTGAAGGATGCCGCGGTTTCCCATCAGCGTGCCCGAGCCGGATGAGCGACGATCTCCCCCGTCGGCAGCACGCGGTTCTGGCGCGTCAGACCATCATCTCCTTGGTGGCGCTCAGCTTCAGGTCCGGATGGTCTCGCTCGATGCGGTCGATGTCCCACTGCAGCCGCGTCATATAGACGATGTCGCCGTCGTGATCGTGCGCGATATGGCCCTTGTTGGCCTGCACGAACGCCTCGACCTTCGCCTTCGGGCCGGTGACCCAGCGAGCAGACGTGAACTGGGATGGCTCAAGCCGGACAGGCAGGCCGTACTCGAGCTCGATCCGGCTGGCTAGGACGTCGAATTGCAGCGCGCCGACGACGCCGACGATGAATCCCGAGCCAATCGTCGGCTTGAACACCTTTGCTGCACCTTCCTCGGCGAATTGCATGAGCGCCTTGTCGAGGTGCTTGGCCTTCATTGGGTCGCCCGCACGGACCGACTGCAGCAGTTCCGGCGCGAAGGAGGGAATGCCGGTCGCGCGGATCGCCTCGCCTTCGGTCAGCGTGTCGCCGATCCGCAGTTGCCCGTGATTGGGAATGCCGATGATGTCGCCCGCCCATGCTTCCTCCGCCAACTCGCGGTCGGCGGCGAGGAAAAGCACGGGGTTGGAGATCGCCATCGGCTTCTTCGTTCGGACATGGTGAAGCTTCATCCCGCGCGTGAAATGACCCGATGCGAGGCGGACAAAGGCGACGCGGTCCCGGTGCTTCGGGTCCATGTTCGCCTGGACCTTGAAGACGAAGCCCGTGACCGAAGTTTCATCAGGAGAGATCTGTCGAGGCTCCGCCGGTTGCGGCTGCGGAACCGGGCCGTATTCTCCGATGCCAGCCATCAACTCGCGCACCCCGAAGGAATTGATCGCCGAGCCGAACCAGATCGGGGTCAGCGTTCCGTCGAGGAAAGCCTGCCGATCGAACGCGGGCATCAGTCCCCGCGCCATCTCAACGTCTTCGACCAGTTTCTCCCTGAGCTGATCGGGAACGTGCTCGGCGAGCCTCGGGTCCTCGAGCCCATCGATCTTGATCGATTCCGCGACACGATTGCGGTCGGCGCGGTCCATCAACTCCAGGCGATTGTGAAGGATGTCGTAGCAGCCCAGAAAGTCTCGCCCCATGCCGATCGGCCAAGACGCTGGAGTGACGTCGATTGCGAGGTTCTCCTGGATTTCGTCTATGATCTCGAAGGTGTCACGGGCTTCGCGATCCATTTTGTTGCAGAAGGTCAGGATCGGCAGGTCGCGCAGGCGGCAGACCTCGAAGAGCTTGCGGGTCTGGCTCTCGACCCCCTTGGCGCCGTCGATCACCATGATCGCCGCGTCGACGGCAGTCAGCGTCCGGTACGTGTCCTCGGAGAAGTCGGAGTGGCCCGGAGTGTCGACGAGGTTGAAGCGGAATCCGTCGAAGTCGAACGACATCGCCGAGGCGCTGACGCTGATGCCGCGATCCTTCTCCATCTGCATGAAGTCCGACCGGGTGCGACGGGCCTCTCCCTTGGCGCGAACCTGGCCGGCCATCTGGATGGCGCCGCCGTAGAGCAGGAACTTCTCGGTCAGGGTCGTCTTGCCGGCATCGGGATGGGAAATGATCGCAAACGTCCTGCGGCGCGCGATTTCGGGCGGCAGATCGGGCAAGTTGGAGAGACGGTCGAGCATGCCGAGGCGTATAGAGTGGCCGGTCAGGCGGCGCAATTCCACGGTCGCCAGCGCTTGCGCCGCGGTGGCCGGGGCGCGAAAGTTCCCTCTCGAAAGCTTGCAAGGGGCCCGAGGGCCCCCTGCTTGCTGCGTTTGGCTGACGGCCGTTGGTCAGGCGCTCTTCTTCCGGCGGCCGTAGCCCACGAGGGCGGCGACGCCCGCGCCGAGCAGCCATCCGGCGGCCGGCAGCGGAACGGGAGCCGGGGTGTCGACCAGCTTGAACTGCACCGCGAGGTTCGATCGCTTTTGATTGTTCGGGATCGGCGTGTCGTAGTCGAACAAGATGCTGCCCGTCGCCGTGAAGTCCGTCGCGTCGAAGCCGGTGAGGTGGTAGAACTTCGCGCCTCCCGAGAAGGTGAAGTCGCCGAGGTTCATGCTGTTGATGATCAGGTCGCTGATGCTGACAGCGCCCCCGTTGTAGCCGGCGCCACGCAGCACGATGCCGTTGGCGCTCGACAGGTCCATGCCGTAGGTCAGCGGCGAGGGCGTCCCGCCGTCGACGGTCAGGGACAGCGATGTCGACGTGCCGACGATCGTGAATCCAACGGCTTGGTTGTCGGGCCAGGCCTTGCCGCCGATCGCGAAGGTGCCGGGCACATCCGTGGTCGTCCCGACCGTCATCTCGGCTTCCGGGTATCCGGCGTTGTAGTCGCCAGCGCGCATCTCAGCCACGCCGACGGTGCAGTCGGTACCTCCGCAAAGGTCGAACAGGTCCGACCAGCCGCTGCCGACATAGTCGGCCGACGCAGCCGATGCGGGAAGGTACGCAAGCGTCAGAAATGCGGACGCCGCGATTACTCGATAGTTCATAACTAGTCCCCTGATTACGCATCTTTTCCCTAGGATTCGATTCGATTCCTGGCAAGTCAGAAAGACGCTCTCGTTTCGCAACCAAAGATTGAAACACCGCAGAATTGCGTCGGGCGTTGGTGAGAAAAAACGTCAATGCGCTTTGTTAGTTCGATTGGCCTTCAATTAACCATCGCCAACGAAATGCGGCCCTCGACATGCACGCGGTGCTCAGGCCGACCACTTGTCGCTGCTGACTCGCCTCCCAACTCTCCGCGCGGCCTGTCGAGGTCGTGACGAGCCGGTGTGCGCCTTGTATCCCGGGGTGGCTATTGATACGTCGGCTTTCCGACCATGGCGGTCAGGATTGAGGCAACATCTTGAGGCCATCGCCGAAGCTGGAGATCCGGAACATCGTCCGCCGCCTGGGCGGGCGGCGTGTCGTGGACGAACTGTCACTGTCGATAGCGCCCGGGCAGGTGACCTGCCTTCTCGGGCCCTCGGGTTGCGGGAAGACGACGACGTTGCGCATTGCCGCTGGTGTCGACCGACAGGACTCCGGCGAAGTCCTCGTCGACGGAGGCGTGATCTCGGACGCGCATTGGCACATGCCGCCGGAGAAGCGCGGGATCGGCCTGATGTTTCAGGACTTTGCGCTCTTTCCGCATCTGAGCGTCGCCGAGAACATCGGGTTTGGCTTGAGCCTTGGAAGACGCCAGAAGCGGCGGCGGGTCGAGGAACTCCTCGAGCGTGTGCATCTGGAGCGCTTCATAGACGCATGGCCGCACCAGTTGAGCGGTGGCGAGCAGCAGCGCGTGGCGCTCGCCCGTGCCATCGCTCCCAGGCCGCAAGTGATGCTCATGGACGAGCCGTTCTCGGGCCTCGACAACCGCCTTCGCGATGGCATCCGAGACGAGACCCTGTCGATCCTCAAGGAGGAGGAAACGGCCGTCCTGCTGGTGACGCACGAACCGGACGAGGCGATGCGCATGGCCGACGAGATTGCACTGATGCGGGCCGGCAGGATCGTGCAATCGGGAGCGCCCTACAACGTCTACAACGCTCCGAAGGATCGTGCTGCCGCTGCCTTCTTCAGTGATATCAATGTGATCCAGGGAAAAGTTCAGGGCGCGCTGACCGACACTCCGTTCGGCCAATTCCTCGCCCCCGGGGTGCCCGATGGCACCGAGGTCGACATCGTGATCCGGCCGCAGCACATTCGCATCGACTTCGATCGGGGAGGTCGCGGCCCCAATCCGACGGCGGAGGACGGCACGCCGGCACGGGGCGTGGTCGAGCGCGCACGCTTCATGGGCGCGGACAGCCTCGTGGAATTCCGCATGGATCACGACGGCTCGATCCTGAAGGCGCGCGTGCCGAGTGTCTTTCTGCCAAAGCCCGGCACGCCGCTCTGGCTGATGCTGCGGCGCGGCCGATGCCACGTGTTCTCCACGCGATCCGGCAGCGTCTGGTCGCATCGTGACGTGAGACTGCGGATTGAGACTCGCAAGAGACGGCCCGAACCAATAGATACGGGTCGGATTGTGCGGGCGCGCCGGTTGGGGGCCGATGCCCGAGAAGGGAGAGACGTATGCTGAACAACATCGGCCTGCCAGGCCTGCTGCTGATCGCGATCGTGGTGCTGGTGCTCTTCGGACGCGGCAAGATCTCGTCGCTGATGGGCGAGGTCGGGAAGGGCATCACCGCGTTCAAGCGGGGTGTCTCCGACGGAACCAAGGAACTTGAGGATGCCTCGCACGAAGGCCGCGACGCCTCGTCCGAGGAGCAGAAGGACAAGGTCTGAGCCGCGGGGCGGAGGCCTTAGCACATGTTCGACATTGGGTGGACCGAGTTGCTGGTCATCGGGATCGTGGCGCTGATCGTCGTCGGTCCGAAAGACCTGCCCATGATGTTTCGCCGTCTCGGCGAGTTCACGGCGAAGGCGCGCGGCATGGCGCGCGAGTTTCAGCGCGCCATGGATCAGGCGGCCGACGAGGCCGGCGTGAAGGATGTGCAGCGGGACCTGCGCGACATGACGTCGCCGAAGAAGCTCGGCATCGACAAGCTCAAGGATGCGACTCGCGACTTCACGGGCTCCGGTCCAGCGACGCGCAAGCTGTCGGAGGAGCGAGCGGAGAAGGCGGCGAAGGTGCGCGAGGCAACCGCAAGGGCTGCGACGGAACGCAAGGCCGCAGAGGCAGCCAAGGCTGAGCAGGCGCCGAAAGGGCCGGATGCCGGGTCCGAGGCCAGAGAAGGCGCGAAGACCGAGGGATGAGCCCGCGCGAAGAGATCGACGAGATCGACGACAGCTCCGCTCCGTTGATCGAACACCTCGCCGAATTGCGGTCGCGGCTCATCCGTTCTTTGGCCGCGTTCGTCGTCGGGATGGTGATCTGCTTCACCGTCTGGAACCCGATCTTCAACTTTCTCACGCAGCCCATCTGTCAGCAGCTCGCGGAACGCGGCCAGGATTGCGGCCTAATCCTGATCAAGCTGCAGGAAGGGTTCTTCGTCGCCGTTCGCATTTCCGTGCTCGGCGGCTTCGTGCTGGCCTTTCCCTACATCGCGTCGCAGATGTGGCGCTTCGTGGCGCCCGGGCTCTACAGGTCCGAAAAGAACGCGTTCCTGCCATTCCTGATCTCGTCGCCGATCATGTTCTTTCTCGGCGCGGCGTTTGCCTTCTACATCGTCGTCCCGCTCGCCTTCGATTTCTTCCTGGGCTTCCAGCAGCTCGGCGGGCTGCCGAGCGAGCCGGTCGATGGCGAGTTCGGGCCACTGGCAGAGGCCGGGATCACCTTTCAGGGCTCGGTCGAGGAATACCTGGCGCTGACCATCAAGTTCATCCTTGCCTTCGGGCTCTGCTTTCAGTTGCCGGTACTGCTGACGCTGATGGGCAAGGCAGGTCTCGTCTCGGCGCAAGGGTTGAAGGCGGTCCGAAAGTACGCAGTCGTCGGAATCCTGACGCTCGCTGCCGTCGTCACGCCGCCAGATGTGATAACGCAGGTCATCCTCTTCGTCGTCGTGTACGGCCTTTACGAAATTTCGATCTTCCTGGTGGCGCGCGTCGAGCGCAAGCGTACGGAGCGGCTGCGGGCGGAAGGCGTGCTCGACGAAGACGAAGAGCTGTGGGACACGGCCGAGGATGAGGCCGAGGGCCGCCAGTGACCGATCCGCTGGAACGGATCGCGGCGGCGCTCGACCGGATTGCACCGCCGCCCGCGGCGCCTCCCGACTGGGCATCGGCCGAAGCCTTCGTCTGGCACGTGGCGCCGGACCGCTTGATGCCGGTGGATCAGGTGAACCGGGTCGAGTTGAACCTTCTCGTCGGCATCGACCGCACACGCGACACTCTGCTGCAGAACACCCGGCACTTCGCTGCCGGTCTGCCCGCGAACAACGCGCTGCTCTGGGGTGCGCGGGGCATGGGCAAGTCGAGCCTGGTCAAGGCCGTCCACGCGCAGATCGCGCGGGACCATCCGCTGAAGATCGTCGAGGTGCAGCGGGAGGATCTCCCCTCGATCGGGCGCCTACTGCAGTTGCTCCGGACCGCCGACGCTCGTTTCCTGCTGTTCTGCGATGATCTGTCGTTCAGTCACGACGACCAGCACTACAAGAGCTTGAAGGCCGTCCTCGATGGCGGGGTCGAGGGTCGGCCGGACAACGTGATCCTGTACGCCACGTCGAACCGGCGTCACCTGATGCCCCGCGACATGATAGAGAACGAGCGATCTACGGCGATCAGCCCTGCGGAGGCGGTCGAGGAGAAGGTTTCGCTGTCCGACCGCTTCGGCCTCTGGTTGGGCTTCCACCCGTGCGGGCAGGATGAATACCTCGCCATGGTCCGCGGCTATTGCGACGCGTACGGGGTCGCGATCGACGACGCTGAGCTGCGTGCGGAAGCGATCGAGTGGCAAGCCACGCGCGGGGGAAGATCGGGTCGCGTCGCCTGGCAGTACTTCACGGACCTCGCGGGACGGCGAGGCGTCCGGATCTGACAGCCAGAGAGGGGGCGCGGATCCGCCGAACTTAAGTGATGCCAGCCACGCTGAGCGTATCAGTTCAGGTATTGCCCCGGGTCGACACTCTCGAAGCCTTCGCGAACCTCGAAGTGCAAGACCGGCGGGTCGGCCTGACGCACCGCGGCGATCGTCTGGCCGCGGCTTACGCGCGCGCCCTTCTCCACCTGCAGGGCGTCGACGCCGGCATACACCGTCAGCAGATCCCCCTCATGCCGCACCACGACGATCGGCACGCCCTCGGTATCGCGCGTGATCGCGGCGACTGTTCCGGCGTCAGCGGCACGCACGGGCGCTCCCGCCGACGCTGCGATGTCGATGCCGTCGTTCCGTCCCTTGGAGTAGGGACGGACGATGTTCCCCGAAACGGGTGTCAGCAGACGGGTCGTGTCAGACGCCTGCGTCGCGGAAACCGACAGGTCGGGTGCGGCGGGCGTTTCGACCTCGCGAACGACCCGTTCCTGCGGAAGCGGCTCGGCCGCCGAGGGCGGAACTGGCGTGGCGCTTCCCTCTCCGGGGCGGGCCAGCGTTGCCGAAGATGTCGGCGGGCTCCCACTCGGGGGGATCAGCAGGAACTGACCGACGCGAACCGATCTGTCCGCACCGAGGCCGTTCCATTCCGCAAGCGCGTCGACCGAAACGTTGTAGCGCCGCGCGATGGAGAACGCGGTTTCACCTTGTGCCACGCGGTGGCGCTGGGGTTCTGAACCTGTGCCTGGGGTGCCATTTCCGCTCGAGGCTTCGGCCCGGTCGATGGCGGAGCCGGCGATCGTGGCGACGCTGATGTCGCCGGTCGGACGGATGGGGCCCGTCGTGACGGCCCCTGTCGACGGAGAGGGCTCTGCCACGCGGCCCGGCAGCGCCAAGAGTTCTCCGGGCCGTAGCTGCGCGTCTGCGGACAGCCCGTTGTAGGTCGCGAGTTGCGCGCTCGGGATGCCGAGCCGCGCCGCGACTGCGCCGACGTCGTCGCCGGGTCTCGCAACCGCTACTTGATAATTCGGATACGAGATGACACCGCGGGCGTCCGGCAGCGGCCTGTCCTCGGTTCGCGCCGACATTGCGGCGTCGGTGGTGTCGAGCCCCTCGCCAAGTCCCCGCATGTCCATGTCGAGACCGCCGGAGCAAGCCGACAGGAGCGATCCTGTCAGACAAAGCGCCATGGCGCGGGCGTGCAAAATCTGTGCCATCTGCTCATCCTCGCGTCTCGGGCCTCTTTTCGGGCCCGGTTCCGCCCAGCGTGTTGCTGGTCAGTCTCGCCCGAGCCCCTCGATCAGGGGAACGAACCGTACCGCCCGCAGCTCATCGTAGTCGTAGCCCGACTCGGTCCGCTTGACGCGGATCAGCATCTGAACGGCGTCGGACTGTCCCACCGGCACGACCATCATACCGCCGATCCGAAGTTGCGCCAATAGGGGTCCCGGCGGGTCCTCGGCCGCCGCCGCGACGAGGATGCGGTCGAAGGGCGCCTGATCGGGAAGCCCGCGGGAGCCGTCGGCCGTGAAGGCGGTGACGTTCGTCAGCCCGACCGCCTCGAATCTCTCTCGGGCTTCGCGCACGAGTTCCCGGTGTCGGTCGACGGTCCAGACCCGGCGCGCCAGTCGACCAAGGATCGCCGCTTGATAGCCGGAGCCGGTGCCGACCTCGAGCACCGTGTGGCGCGCTCCGACATCGAGCGCTTGGGTCATCAGCCCGACGACCGTCGGCTGGCTGATCGTCTGGCCGCGTCCGATGGGCAGGGGCGTGTCATCGTAGGCGCGTGCGGCGAAGGTCCCCTGGACGAAAAGACCCCGATCGACGCTTTCCATCGCCTTCAACACGCGGCTGTCGGTCACGCCCTGGCCGCGAAGCGTCATGATCAGCTTCATCATGGCTTCCTGCGGCTTCATGAGAGGCGGCTCTTCAGGGTCTCGAGCGCATCGTGCGCGGTGAAGTCGGCCCGCATCGGAGTGACGGAAATCCAGCCATCGAGGTTGACGGCCGCGTCCGTTCCGGGCTCGGACGCGAGGTCCTGGCGCCCTCCCTTGACCCAGAGGAAGCGGCGGCCGGACGGAGAGAGGTGCGGCTCAACGCCAAAGTTGACGTCGCCCTGCCGAAAGCCCTGTCGCGCGACCTGCAGCCCGCGCACATCGGCGGCGGCGATCGGCGGGAAGTTGACGTTGTAGAACAGCCGGTAGTCGCCGTCGTCCCAGAGGCCCGCGTCGAGCAGCTGGCGGACGGTGGCGGCACCATGGCCCGCCGCGGCGTCGAAGGGATCATCGAGCGCGGCGTTGCGCGGGCCGTAATATTGCGACAGGGCGATGGCGGGCAGACCCTGCAGCGCCGCCTCCATCGCCGCGCCGATGGTGCCGGAATAGGGCACATTCTCGGCGGCATTGTTGCCGCGATTGACGCCGGAGAGGACCAGGTCGGGCCGAGCGTCCGCCATGATGTCATAGACGGCCGCGAGAACGCAGTCCGCCGGTGAGCCCTCCGCCGCCCAGCGGCGGGGGGCAAGCTCGGCGATCATCGTGGGATGCGTATAGGAGATGCAGTGCCCGACGCCCGACTGCTCGAATGCCGGCGCGACTGTCCACACCTCGCCTTCGGTGCCTGCCAGCTCGTCGGCGACGGCCTGGAGCACGGACAGTCCCGGCGCGTTGATGCCGTCGTCGTTGGTAATCAGGATGCGCAAGCGAAGCCCCTGGCGTTGCCCGGAGCCCTCGATAGACGGTGGCGGCTGGGGCGGCAAGCGGGGGATGCCGGGCCTCGCGCCCGCTGGAAGGAGCGGTCGGCTCGGCATCGCGCATGCGCGCGGGTTGCGCGGTCTGGCGAGTGTACGCACCAGGGCTTTCTTAGGTAGCGGCTCAGTTCATCGCGTGACGAGCAAGCGCTCCAGACCGTGAAAGTGGTAGGCGTTCGCATAGCGCGGTGGACCCGCAGCGAGCCGGAGGGCGGGACAGCGCTGGAAGAGGGTGGCGAGGGCGACCCGAAGCTCCAGACGCGCGAGCGGGGCGCCGACGCAGAAATGCAGCCCCGCGCCGAAGGCGAGATGTGTCGACCGTTCGCGCCCCGGGTCGAAGACGTCCGGTCGCGGACAGGCAGCGGGGTCGCGCCCGGCGGCGGCAAGGAGGCACCCGACCTCCGTTCCGGGCGTCAGCGAGTGCCCTGCAACATCCACCGCCTCGTACACGTGGCGGGTGAAGAGGTGCAGCGGCGGATCCCAGCGCAGGACCTCCTCCACGACGTTCTCCGTATCGCACAGCGCTGCAGTCTGCGCCCCCTCCGTCAGTATCGCGCGGACGGCGTTCCCGAGCGTGTGGACCGTTGCCTCGTGTCCTGCATTCAACAGCAGGATTACCGTCGAGACCAGTTCCGCCTGGCTCAACCGATCTCCCTGCGCTTCGGCGGCGAGCAGGTGCGACAGCAGGTCGTCGGCCGGCCGCAACCGGCGCAGGGCCAACTGATCGCGCAGGAACGCCGCGAACTCCGCCGCGGCCGATGCGGCGGCCCCCTCCACCCCGCGATCGCGACGCGCCTGATACATCGCGACCATCGCGTTGGACCAGGCGAGAAGCTGGTCGGCGCGATCCTCCGGCACGCCGAGAAGCCGGGCAATCACGATCACGGGCATCGGCTGCGCGTAGGCGGGCAGGAGATCGAACTCGCCTTCGGGGAACCGGTCGATCAGCTCATGGCAAAGCGCCTGGATCATCGGCTCGAGGGCGGCAATCCGGCGTGAGGTGAAGGCGCGCAGGACGAGGCCGCGGAGCCGCGTATGCCGGGGCGGTTCGATCTCGAGCATCGAGTGGTCCTCGATTGCCTGGAACTGCGCCAGATGCGGTGGAACGGCGGGCGGCGATGGGTGCTGGCGGCCGAGACGGCGGTCGCGCAGGAGCGCGTCTACCGCAGCGGCTGTGGTCGCGACTGGCATCCCGTAGTCTTCCCAGAAGACAAGGTCGCCAAGTGTTCGGGCGTGCGCGTAGAACGGGTACGGATCCTGCACGAACGCGGGGTCCGTGGGCGATTGACCTACGCGCTGCACGGTTTCGTTCCGCGGAACGAAAGCTCAGTCGGCGCCGCGCACGACGAGCACGGCATCTGGATCGGGCCGCGCAAGCTTCTGGACGAGGAAGATCGCGATCGCGAAGCCGACACCGATCAGGTCGGTCAGAAGGCCGCCCTCGATCATGAACAGCGCTGCGGCGAGCAGGCCCACGCGCAGGAACCACGCGGCGCGACCGCCGATGAACCACCCCTGCACACCGGCCGACAGCAGGAACACGCCTACGGTCGCCGTGATGCCGGCGCGGATCACCTCGAACCAAGTGCCGTCCATCAGGATTGCGGAGTTGTAGAAAAACATGAACGGCACGATGAAGGCCGCGATTCCGATCTTGAACGAGGCGACGGACGTTTCCATGGGGTTGGCGCCGGAGATGCCGGCGGCGGCGTAGGAGGCCAGCGCCACGGGCGGCGTGATCGCCGACAGCACCGCGAAGTAAAAGACGAAGAAGTGCGCCGTCAGGGTCGGAATCCCGAGCTGGACGAGGCCCGGCGCCACGACCGAGGCGGCGACGGCGTAGGCTGCCGTGGTCGGCATCCCCATCCCGAGCAGGATGGCGATGCACATCGCGAAGAAGAGCGCCAGCAGTTGGGACGCGTCCGCGATGCCGAGCAAGACGGAAGAGAAGCGCGCGCCGACACCCGTCAGGGAGATGACGCCGACAATGATGCCGGCGCAGGCGCAGACCGCGATGATCTGGATCGACATCACCCCGGCGAGTCTCGAACGCTCGGATGATGGATCGAAGGCCCATCCGGTATGGCGTGAGCCACGATACAACGGCCGCTGCGATCGTTGCGAGGGTGCCGGCGCGGATCACCGAGTAGCCCATGAAGAGCGCGTAGATCAGGATGACGATCGGCAGGAACAGGAATGCGCGACGGGCCATCTGGCCCAGCTTCGGCAGCTCGTCCTCCCGCATGCCGCGCATGCCGAGCTTCGCCGCCTCGAAGTCGACCATGAAGTAGACCGAGACGAAGTAGAGAACGGCGGGGATGATCGCGGCGACGGCGATCTCGGTGTAGGGGATGCCAGTGATCTCGGCCATGATGAAGGCGCCGGCGCCCATGATCGGCGGCATGATCTGGCCGCCGGTCGAGGCCGCGGCCTCGACGGCGCCGGCGGTCTGCTTCTTGTAGCCCACCTTCTTCATCAGCGGGATCGTGAGGGATCCGGTGGCGACGACATTTCCGGCTGACGTGCCGTTTATCATACCCATCAGGCCGGAGGCGAAGATCGCCACCTTTGCAGGGCCGCCCCGCGACCGACCGGCCGCGGCGAAGGCAAAGTTGACGAAGTAGTCGCCGACCTTAGACGCCTGCAGGAACGCCGCGAAGATGATGAAGAGGATGATGTAGGTCGAGCTGACCGCCGTCGTCGGCCCCAGGATACCGGCGTCGGTGTAGACTTGGCTGAAGAACCGCTGCCACGAGATCGCGGGAGAGTTGAGGAAGCCCGGCAGGTACTGGCCAGCAAAGACGTAGATCAGGAAGATCGTCGCGATGATGACCAGGGCGAGGCCCGCCACGCGGCGCGTGAGTTCCATGATCAGAAGCGTTCCGGCGACCGCGGCGATGGAGATCCCGATGGGGGCGAAGGGCGTCCCCGTCGAGTTGCGCATCAGCGTTCCGTAGATGGTGATGAGGTAGGCGGCGACCGCGAAGCCGCAGACGCCGAGCACGAGGTCCGGCGCGGCGAACCCGCCGCGACGGCGGCGATGGAACCAGCCGACAACGATGGCGCCTAGGGTCGCCAGCATCAACGGTGCACCGTAGAGCCAGGTCTCGCGGAACCTGATGCCGGCATCCATGCCGTTCCACTGTGTGCCCGCCGCGATGTCGAGCGCGAAGCTGACCGCCGCGCCGAATGCGAACAAGGCCGGAACGAGCAGCGCATAGCTTGCCAGCCGGGTCAGCGCCGTCTCCTCGCCGGGCTCCGGAAAGTCGGTGCCGGCGGCGAACAGGAGGAATCCGAGGAAGAGTGCACCGGCGACGTGGACGATGCGGAAGTTCCACGTCTCCATCGGAAAGGTCGGCAGGAAGGGGATCTCGAGGCCGGTCCAGTCGGAGATCGAGACGCCGTTGAGCGCGGCCATGTGAAACGCGGCATAGAGCGCTGCAAGACCGGCTATGATGAGGTAGTTTCGTCCGACGAAATCGCGACGGTTGGCCTCGACCGGTTCGTCGTCGACGCCCTCGGCCACGATCGGCTCCTGCGGGGCAGGGCGCGTCGCCTCGCTCGTGTCACCTTTGGTCATTGCGGTCCCCCTTCCGCCGGCCGCAGCATCTTTCTCCCGCGGACGTCGGATTGCAACCGACGTCACGGCGCAAGCTGTCGCACGAAGGGCTCGATCACTGCGATGCAGGCGTCAGGGGCCTCGTACATCGGCCAGTGACCGGCATCGAGTTCGGTGAGCGGCGCGCGCGCGATGCGTGCTGCCTCGCGTGCTCCCGCGATGGGTACGGCAGTGTCGTAGATGCCGTGAATGAAGTGCGCCGGCACCTTCAGATCGCAGAGTTCGTCGAGGAGGCAGGTTCTGAATCCTTCGGGCTGAATCTCAGCCCAGAGGAAGCGGTCGAAGGACCACTCCGCGCTGGTCTTCGCCGCAATGGCGCTCAGTTCCGCGACCATGTCCGCGGACATCGCTGCCGGATCGTGGACGAGCGTGCGGAGCGCCAGGCGCGACGCGACGGATGAGCGGGCGATGAGCGGGTCTGTCAGTCGAGCCAGGGGAAGCCGAGTCCCCGCGTGCAGAACAGGATGGAGCGGTGCCCTGCGCGCTAACCCGTAGGACGCGACCGGGACGATGCCAGCCACTCGATCGGGTGCATCCAGCGCCGTGCGGATGGCAGTGGCTCCCCCGAGCGACACGCCGGTGATCGCCGCCCGCTCAATGCCGAGCATATCGAGAAACGCCACAAGCCACGTAGCGACGTCCTCGACCCCTCGGAACTGCGGGAGCGGACTTGTCTCGCCGTGGCCAGGAAGGTCCGGTGCCAAGATCGGATGGTCGTCCGCGAGGCGCGAAAGGGCCCTGCACCAAGAGGCGCCGGCACGATCGAGGCCCGCGCCGTGAAGGACGACGAGAGGCAAGCCTTGCGATGGGCCCAATCGAAGCCAGGAGGCGTTGCCCCCAGCAACGCTACCCCTCTTCAGGCCAGCGCGGAGGGCGGAAAGGGCGGAGATCTGACCGCCCATTCCTGATTTCTTCGGTCCGTCAGCTACCGCTGTAGACCATGTCGTCGGGGATGTCGGCGCCGGCGTTCTCCTCGAACCACGCGGCCGCTCCCGGGTGCCATTTGAGGACGTTGTTCTTGTCCCAGTTCTCCCGCACCGTCGACGCCGCCGCTTTGTGGATGTTCATCATCCGGTCATTGTCGGACATGACCACGTCGACCACGGCGTTCACGAAGCTTTCCGGCAAGTCGCAGTTCGCGATCGCGAAGTTCCACATGCTGACCGAGTTCGCGTCCTCTTCCAGCGTCGAGTAGGTGCTGGCGGGGATGGTGAACTCGCTCACCGGGAAGGCATCGATGATCTGCTGCTGCTCCTCCTCCGTGAACTCGATGATGTTCACGTCGGTCTGCACCTCGAGCTGGCTGACCGCGGGCACCGGTATGCCGGCAGCGAAGGCGATGACGTCGAGAAGGCCGTCCTGGAGCTGTCCGCCGAGGTCGGACCAGCCGCCGTTGCGACGCTCGTAATTGACGCCGAGCTCGTCCATCATCCGCGGAAAGTAGGTGTCGGAGGTCGAGCCCGCGGGGCCGAAGCCGATGCGTGCGCCGTCCGGAATGTCGGAGATGGATTCGATGCCGGACGAGGCGAGCGCGGTCACGCTGAACGGCGTCTGGTACATCGGGAAGATCGCGCAGGCCTTGTCCATGGCGAGGCCGGGTGCAATCGGATTTGTGCCTTCCAGCGACTCTCGCGCGGGGCCCATCGTCGTCATGCCGAAGGCCGCATCGCCGGTATGAACCAGCGCCATGTTCTGCATCGGGCCGCCGGTGACCTCGCCGCCGCCCGACAGGCCAAGTTCTTCGGCGACAAGGTTGGCCCAACCCGAGCCGTACGCGAAGTAGGTTCCGCCCTGGCTCGCGGTGCCGACGGTAAAGCTGTCCGGCCAGCCGCTCCGATCGTCCTGTGCGAACGCGGCGCCGGCGACGAGCGCGGCCGCGGCGGTGATAGTCATGAACTTCATGTGTTCCTCCACTGCTCCCCGTCTTGATGCGGGGGATGTACCAATGGTTCTAGCAGTGAGGGGCGGGGTTGCAAGCTGAGGGTCGAGACGCCTCGCCCTCGGAAGATCAGGAGCGGCCGCGCTTCTCCATTCGCGGCAGCATGGCGGAGAAGTCCTTGCCCAGTCCGTCTTCCTGCTCGACGAATGCGGCGTAAAGCTCGGTCGCCAGCCGCCCGATCGGCGTATCGGCGTCCGCGTTTTCCGCTGCCTGCTGGCTGAGACGGAGATCCTTCAGCATGAGCTCGGCCGCGAACCCTGGCCGATAGCCGTTGTCGGATGGAGCCGACGGGCCGATGCCGGGCGCCGGACAATACGTCGTTAGCGACCAGGACTGACCGGAGGAGGTGGACGCGACATCGTACATCGCCTGCCGGGCGAGGCCGAGCTTGTCGGCGAGGGCGAAAGCCTCGCACGTCGCGATCATCGTCGCGCCGAGGATCATGTTGTTGCAGATCTTCGCCGCCTGCCCGTTGCCGGAGGGGCCGCAGTGGACCGCCTTCGCCCCCATGATGTCGAACAGCGGACGAGCCGTCTCGAAGGCGTCGGCCTCGCCGCCCACCATGAACGTCAGGGTGCCGGCCTGCGCCCCGCCGGTCCCGCCCGAGACCGGTGCATCAAGCGGACGCAAGCCTGCTGCGGTCGCGGATACCGCCACGTCGCGGGCGCTCGCCACATCGACCGTGGAGCAGTCGAGGAGGACCGCTCCCTCCGCCATTGCCGGAATGATCTGCTGCGCGACGTCCTTCAGGATGTCTCCGTTTGGCAGCATGGTGATGACCACTTCCGCTCCCGCCGCCGCCTCGGCCGCCGACACCGCCTTCGACACGCCCTCGACATCGACGCCCGTCACGTCGAAGCCCGAAACGTGGTGGCCTGCCTTGGCGAGGTTGGCCGCCATCGGCGCGCCCATGTTTCCTAGCCCGATGAATCCGATCTTCATGTTTCCCCCCATCCGAGTTCCGCCGGCCCCAGCGGCGCCAGCATCTGCGAGACCTCCACTGGCGCGACCGACGCAGGACCGTCGTGCCGCCAGCGCGGACTGCGGTCCTTGTCGATGATCGCGGCCCGGATACCCTCCAGAAAGTCCGCGTGTTCCATCGACCGGTAGGTGAAGCGGTGCTCCAGCCGAAGTGCGTCCTCGATGGTGTCGCGGGCGCGCACGCGGTGGACGATTTCGACAGCGCAGGCCATGCTCAGCGGTGCGTTCCGGCCTAGCGCCGCCATGGCGTCCACCGCAAAGGGCGCGTCTGCGGCGGCGAGGGCATTGACGATATCGCGAAGCGTCTCGCCGCCGAAGTTCGCGTCGATGGCGTCCTGACGCAGCGCGAGTTCGCCCGGCGGCGGATCCTTGGCGGCCTCGTCGATCCGATCCCACTCCGCCGTCCGTTCCAGCGCCTCGATCAGACCCGCCCATTCCGCTTCCGGCACGAAGTAGTCCGCGAACCCGGCATGGATCGCGTCGGCCGTGCCCATACGCGTGCCCGTCGTGGCGAGGTATTCTCCGATCCGGCCCGGCGCCCGCGCGAGGATCAGCGAGCCTCCGACATCCGGGACCAGGCCGACGCCGCATTCCGGCATAGCGACGCGCGACGTCTCGCCGACCACGCGGTGCGAGCCGTGGCAGCCGACCCCGACGCCACCGCCCATGGTGAAGCCGTGCAGGAAGGCGGCGGCGGGCTTGGGGAACCGGAACATCTTGCGATTCAACCGATACTCGTCCGCCCAGAATCGGCGCCCGTAGTCGAAGTCGCCGGACCTCCCGGTCCGATACATGTCCGACAGGTCTCCGCCGGCGCAGAACGCACGCTCCCCCGTGCCGTCGATGACCAGCATCGCGACGGCGTCGTCGTGTGCCCATGCGTCCAGCGCCGCCTCGATCGCTAGGCACATGTCCCACGTCAGGGCGTTCATCGCCTTAGGCCGGTTCAGCGTGATGCGGCCGACTCGACCCTCGACCCGGATCAGGACGTCGCTCACGCGGACAGCATCTGGCGCGCGACGATCATGCGCATGATCTCGTTCGTGCCCTCGAGGATCTGGTGCACGCGGAGGTCCCTCACGATCTTTTCGATTCCGTAGTCGGCGAGATAGCCGTAGCCGCCGTGGAGTTGCAGGCACTGGTCCGCCACGCGAGAGCCCGTCTCGGTCACGAGCTTCTTGGCCATCGCGCAGAACTTGGTCGCGTCGGGCGCGCCCTGGTCGAGCTTCCACGCCGCCTGACGCAGGAAGGTGCGCGCCGCCTGCATCTCGATCTCCATGTCCGCGAGGCGGAACTGAAGCGCTTGGAACTCCGCGAGCGGCTGCCCGAAGGCGTGCCTCTCCTGAACGTAGGCAAGCGACGCGTCGAGCGCCGCCTGCGCGCCACCGAGAGAGCAGGCCGCGATATTGAGCCGCCCGCCGTCGAGGCCCGCCATCGCGTAGCGGAAACCGTGGCCCTCCTGACCGAGCAGATCACCGGCGGCGACCGGCGTGCCGTCGAGCTGCACCTGGCGCGTCGGCTGCGAGCGCCAGCCCATCTTGTCCTCGAGCGCGCCAAAGCTGAGACCCTCGGCGCCGTCGCGCACGATGAAGGCCGAGATGCCCCTCGGCCCGTCTTCGCCGGTGCGCGCCATGACGATGTAGGCATCCGAATAGCCGCCGCCCGAGATGAAGGCCTTGGTGCCCGTCAGCCGCCAGCCGTCGTTCGTCCGCTCCGCCCGGGTGCGGAGCGCGGCCGCGTCCGAGCCGCTGCCAGGCTCGGTGAGACAGTAGCTGAGAAATGTCTCCATGGTCAGGGCACCGGGCAGGATCTGTGCCTTCAAATCGTCGGAGCCGTAGCTGTCGATCATCGCCGCGCACATGTTGTGGATCGACAGAAACGCCGCGACCGAGGGGCAGGCATGGCTCAGCGCCTCGAACACCAGCGTGGCGTCGAGCCGGGAGAGGCCCGCGCCGCCGCTCTCCTCGCTGACGTAGAGCCCGCCGAACCCCAACTCCGCTAGCTTCGGCCAGAGATCGCGCGGGATCGACCCTTGCGACTCCCAGCGGCGCGCGTGCGGGACGATGTGCTCGTCGCCCACGGCACGGGTCATGTCACAGATGGCGGACTGCTCTTCTGTGAGCTCGAAATTCACGGCCACCTCCTTTTACGAAACCAATAGCGGGCCGACATCGCTTCAGCAATCGACGGGACTGATTAACAAAACTTGCGGCACTGGCTTCCGCCGCAAGTTCGAAAAGCTTCTGCAACTCAAAATTGAATCTTGTAAGAACAGCAACTTGTACGCGGTGCTGTCCCAGCGGCAGGCGCACGAATCGCCTTTACTTAAGATGCGGCATTAACTATCCCTGTCGTCGGGACAACGGCGAACTGATCAGTGGGGTAGTGGGACAATGAATAGACTTGGTATGGCGGTCGCGGTTGCGGCCGCGACGCTTGCGTGCAGCGCGAACGCTGCGGTCATGCAGGCGGTTTTTGACTTCGAGAGCGTGTCCGGTCAGCCCGACCCGTACTATCAGGACGGGTTCAAGTTCGCGCCGACGCAGTTTGTCGGCGGAAATTGCGAACCTGATGCCAGCAATCCGGATCGTTGCCTGAGCGACTCTTCGGGTAACTCCGGGATCCTCACCAACATGACGAAGTACGGTGTCGATCAGAACGACACGGCCGACGACGAGGCGTTCACACTGACCCGGTTCTGGTTTCAGCTTCTGGGCAACGGCAACCAAGGCAACGCGAACAACATTTTCGTCGAAGGCTTCGACGAGAACGGGAACTCCGTCTTCTTGGAGGAATACAACATCGGTGACACCGATAGCGATGTCGCAGGTGACCTGAACCCTGATGGGCCGATCGTCAAGAACAACGGGGATGGCTACGAGGTTCTCTTCACGACCGAGTTGGCAAGCGTGTTCAGCGTGCAGTGGCGTTCGACGGACACCGCCGGCATTCGTCTCGACGGCATCGAGGCGACTTACGGGATGGCTCCGGTTCCGCTGCCCGCGACCGCACTGCTGCTTCTTGGCGGTGTCGGTGGTCTCGGTGCCCTGCGCGCTGCCCGCCGCAAGCCTAGCTAACGAAGCCTCTTTTGACCGCTGCGCCGCAGGTGCGGCGCCAGGCAGCCACAAGGTGAGGCAAGAATGCAAAGGGCGCGCCCGCACGGCGCGCCCTTTTTCGTCTCGATCCTGAAAGCCTTGCGTCCCGCTATTACCCGTCTGCAATACTTCCATCTGGTTCACAGCAATCGATCAGTACTTTAAATCGAAACACCTACTGGGGTGTGCACGCGTGCAAACCTCCTCAGTCCATCGGCTTGAAGTGGAATTCGCCACCTTCCTTCAGCCCTGACGGCCAGCGCGCCGTCACGGTCTTGGTCCGAGTATAGAACCGAAAGGCGTCGGGTCCGTGCTGGTTCAGGTCGCCAAAGCCCGACTTCTTCCAGCCGCCGAAGGTGTGGTAGGCCAGCGGCACCGGGATCGGGACGTTGACGCCGACCATACCCACGTTGATTCGCGCCGCGAAGTCTCGTGCAGCATCCCCGTCGCGCGTGAAGATCGCCGTGCCGTTGCCGTACTGGTTCCTCATCACCAGATCGACTGCCGATTCGTAGGACGCCGCACGCACCTGGCTCAGGACCGGGCCGAAGATCTCCTCTCGGTAGATGTCCATCTCGGGCGTGACGCGATCGAAGAGGTGAGGGCCCACAAAGAACCCATCCTCGTATCCCTGCAGGCTGAAGCCGCGTCCATCGACCACCAACTCCGCACCCTGCTGCACGCCGGACTCGACGAGACCGAGCACGCGCTCCTTCGCCGCCGCCGTGACGAGCGGGCCCGTAATCGACGTCTTCGCCCGCGCTGTAGGGCCCGACCTTGAGCTTCTCGATGCGCGGAACCAGCTTCTCGACGAGGCGGTCCGCCGTCTCGTCTCCCACCGGCACCGCGACGGACACCGCCATGCAGCGCTCGCCCGCCGCGCCATAGCCGGCGCCCACCAGCGCGTCGGCCGCCTGGTCCATGTCGGCGTCAGGCATGACGATCATGTGATTCTTGGCACCGCCGAAGCACTGCACCCGCTTTCCGGCCGCACATCCGCGCGAGTAGATGTACTCGGCGATGGGGGTCGAGCCGACGAAACCGATCGCCTGGATCAGCGGGTTGTCGAGGATCGCGTCCACCGCCTCCTTGTCGCCATTGACGACCTGGAGGACCCCGTCCGGTAGGCCCGCTTCCTGAAGAAGCTCGCCCAGCATCATCGGCACCGACGGATCGCGCTCGCTGGGCTTGAGAATGAACGCGTTGCCGCAGGCGAGGGCAGGGGCCATCTTCCACATCGGGATCATCGCGGGGAAGTTGAACGGCGTGATGCCGGCCACCACGCCGAGAGGCTGTCGCATCGAGTATATGTCGATGCCGGGTCCCGCCCCGTCGGTGAATTCGCCCTTCAGCAGGTGCGGCGCGCCGATGCAGAATTCGACGACCTCGAGGCCGCGCTGCACGTCGCCCCTGGCGTCGGGAATCGTCTTGCCATGCTCTCGGCTGAGCGCCTCGGCAAGCTTGTCCATATCGCGATTGAGAAGCCGAACGAACTCCATGAGGACGCGTGCGCGACGCTGGGGGTTCGTCGCAGCCCAACGCGGTTGCGCGGCGGCGGCGGCCTCGATCGCGGCGTCAACCTCTTCGCGTGACGCGAGGGCGACGCGGGCCTGAACTTCGCCCGTCGCAGGGTTGAAGACGTCGGCGGCCCGCCCGCTCTTCCCGTCGATGCGTCCGCCTCCGACGAAATGTCCGATATCCTGCATCCGTGCCTCCCTGAACCGGTCTGGCCGCAGACTATGCGCGTGATCGTTCAGGGGAAAGACCAGTCGGCTTGACATCGCCGCCCTCTGGCGGCGACGCTCGTACCGACAGGCGGTTGCAGGAGATGCGGTGATGCGTGTGCACCAGATCCTTCGGGGCAAGGGTAACGATGAGGTTGTGACGGTGCGGCCGGACATCGACGTGACGGAGGCGATGGGAGTGCTCTCGTCAAAGCGCATCGGCGCCGTGATCGTCTCAACCGACGGAAAGAAGCCTGCCGGCATATTGTCGGAGCGTGACATTGTCCGCGAGCTTGGGCGCCGTGGAACGGCCTGCCTGGCGGAGAAGGTCTCGCAGATGATGACGGACAAGCTCATCACCTGCACGCCCGAAGACTCAGCCCACGAGGTCCTCGGCAAGATGACGGAAGGTCGTTTCCGGCACATGCCCGTCATGGATGGCGACACCATGGTCGGGCTGATCTCGATCGGCGATGTCGTGAAGGCGCGTCTCAGCGAGCTCGCGATGGAGCGGGACGCACTCCAGGACATGGTGATGGGTCACTGACTGCTTGAAGTCCATCGCTGCGCCCGCTTTGTTGCGGGCAAAACGAGGGACTGAGATGCGCATTGGCCTCTACCCCGGCACCTTCGATCCGGTCACGCTTGGGCACACCGACATCATTCGGCGTGCAGCCCTGCTGGTAGATCGTCTCGTGATCGGCGTGGCCATCAACCGTGACAAGGGTCCGCTCTTCACGCTGGAGGAGCGGGTCACGATGCTCGAACAGGAAGTCGAACGTATCGGTTCGACGACCGGTACGGAGATCCGCGTCCATCCGTTCGACAACCTGCTGATCGACTGTGCGAGGGACGTCGGAGCAAGCATCATCGTCCGCGGCCTCAGGGCCGTGGCCGACTTCGAATACGAATTTCAGATGGTCGGGATGAATCGGCGTCTCGACAATTCTATCGAGACGGTGTTCCTAATGGCCGAGGCGGAACACCAAGCCATCGCCTCGCGGCTCGTCAAGGAGATTGCGAGGTTAGGGGGCGACGTCTCGAAATTCGTCGCCCCCGCCGTGCGCGATGCGCTTCGAGAAAAATTTGCCTAGCAGCCGTAGACCGCGCGGCGCGCGATGCTCTCGGCGTCGCCTGGGTAGAGATCGAGATCCAGCGCGACGTCGATCGGCAGCTTGCGGATCTGGTTCACCGTCTGCCGATAGGCAGCGCGGGTTCGGATCGCGCTCTGCACTCGAGTGAGAAGAGGCGTCATGGTTTGTTTCCTTGAGAAGTGCGTGGCTGTGCATCTCTCGCCTTAGCGTCCGTAGACGGCTTGGCGGGCGATGAGCGGCGCATCGGTCCGATCGAGATCGAGGTCCAGCGCCACGTCGAGCGGCATGCGGGCGATCTCCGAGACCGTACGGCGATAGGCGGCGCGGGCACGGATCTGGTTGAGAAGCTTTTCCATCATTCAGTCCTTTCGGTACGAGGTTCGATTGTTCGTACGAGACGGAATGTGAGCGCTATCGCGCGGACCTTCAATGCGACTGGAGGCTATGCTGCTATGCAGCAAGTGCATGGCGAGCAACGGAACTTTCACCAATAAACGGCCTCGACCCTGATCGGGTCGAAAGCCGTGCAGTTTCATGGGGCTGGCGGTGGTGCTGCCTCACGATCGGCTGCCGGCAGCCGTCCCCGGGGCTAGCTGTGCGGCTCAGGCTCGTTGCGACATGGCAACAGCGGTGTCGCACATGCGGTTTGAGAAACCCCACTCGTTATCGTACCAGCTGAGGACGCGGCAGAGTTTTCCCGCCTCCATCACCTTCGTCTGGTCCGTCGCGAAGACCGAGGAGTGCGCGTCATGATTGAAGTCCATCGAGACGAGCTTGTCGTCGGTGAACCCCAACACCCCCTCTAGCGGACCCGAAGCCGCAGATCGTACGGCATCGTTGATCTCGTCGACACTGGTGTCGCGCGCGGCGACGAATGTCAGGTCCACGACCGACACATTCGGCGTCGGGACCCTGATCGCGACGCCGTCGAGCTTTCCGTTGAGCTCGGGCATCACGAGGCCGACGGCCTTCGCCGCGCCGGTCGACGTCGGGATCATGGACATTGCCGCAGCCCGCGCCCGATAGAGGTCCTTGTGCAGGGTGTCGAGCGTCGGCTGGTCGCCCGTGTAGGAGTGGATCGTCGTCATGAACCCGCGCTCGATCCCGATCGCGTCATTCAGGACTTTCGCAACGGGAGCAAGGCAGTTCGTCGTACAGGACGCGTTCGAGACGACCTTGTCATCGGCAGTAAGGGCTTCGTGGTTCACTCCGTAGACAACGGTCTTGTCCGCGTTTGCACCGGGTGCGGAGATCAGGACCTGCTTGGAGCCGTTCTCGAGGTGAGCCGCCGCCTTGTCGCGCGCGGTGAAGATTCCGGTGCATTCCAACGCGACATCGACATCGCTCCACGGCAGTTCCTTGGGGTCGCGCAGCGAGGTCACGCGAATGGCTCCACGCCCGACGTCGATCGTGTCATCCCCAACACTCACGGTTCCGGGGAATCTGCCATGAACGCTGTCATAGCGGATGAGATGTGCGTTGGTCTCGACCGGCCCGAGATCATTGATCGCAACCACCTCGATGTCGGTCCGCCCGGACTCGATGATGCTGCGAAGGATGTTGCGGCCGATTCGACCGAAGCCATTGATGGCGACCTTGACTGCCATGTCTTCCCCCTGTGCGTCGCGCGCTCCAAGGAGCGCGGTTCAAGCTTGCGCCACCCATACGACGACGAGATGGCGTTGACCAGACGAGCGGGAGGACGGTTCAGATGGGAGTTGGCCCGGAGACCGGACGGGTGGCCATTCGCGGGACATCGTTCGCGGCCTTCGCCTCAGGCACGTATTCTCGCTGATTCGCATCGATGAAACCCAGGACGAGCGGCCTGATGTTGTTCCGCCACGAGCGCCCCGCAAAGATGCCGTAATGTCCAGCCCCCGGCTCAAGGTGATGCGCCTTCTTGTGGTCCGGAAGCCCCGTGAGCAGACCAAGCGCCGCGAGACACTGGCCTGGCGCGCTGATGTCGTCCTCCTCGCCTTCCACGACCTTCACTGCGACATCGGTGATGGCCGCGATGTCGACCTTTCGTCCCGCCACATGGAACACGTTCCGTGCGATCTCTCGCTTCTTGAAGATGCGATCCACTGTCGAGAGGTAGAACTCCGCCGTCATGTCCATGACGGCAAGGTATTCATCGTAGAACCGATTGTGCCTGTCGTGATCCGAAGCCTCGCCCTTGGCGACGCGGAAGATCTGCTCGCTGAATGCCTTGGCATGTCGCTCGGCATTCATCGACATGAACGACGTCAGCTGAGACATGCCGGGATAGACCATTCGCCCAGCACCCGCGTACTTGAAGCCGACTCGCTGGAGGACGAACTTCTCGAGCTGGCCCATCGTGATGCGGCGACCGAAGTCCGTGACATCGGTCGCGGCGGCATCGGGGTCGATGGGACCGCCGATAAGGGTCAGCGTGGCCGGCTGCGCCTCAGGCTCCTCCGCGGCGAGATGCGCGGTCGCGGCAAGGGCAAGAGGAGCCGGTTGGCATACGGCGATGACGTGCGCGCTGGGGCCGAGGTGCCTGATGAAGTCGGCGAGATAGAGAGTGTAGTCCTCGACGTCGAACTTTCCCTCGCTCACCGGGATGTCGCGCGCGTTGTGCCAGTCGGTGATCCAGACCTCTGCATCGGGCAGGAGGCTCGCGACGGTGGAGCGAAGAAGCGTTGCGTAGTGGCCGGACATCGGCGCCACGAGAAGGACGCGCCTTGGCTTCTCCTCCCGATCGGCGACCCTGAAGCGAAGGAGGTCACCGAACGGCTTGTGCAGCTCCGACTGCATGGTGACGACCTTGTCGCGGCCGTCGTCGCCGACGATCGTGTCGATACCCCAGTCCGGCTTGGCGACCATGCGGGCAAAGCTGCGCTCGGCCACTTCGCCCCATGCCCGGATCATCGGGAAGAGCGGTGCCGGAACCAGACCGGTTGCGGGAAACGATCCGGCGGCTAGCGCGGTCGCGCCCAGCCACTGGTTGGCGGTGCGCCAGGTTTCCATCGCATCGTAGGTCATCATGTAGCGCATCGCGCCTCTCCTTCCCTGACTCCGCTTTGCCCGGGCAGGCGAGCCGGGTTAAAGTCCCAAACTGGAGCAATGCATACCGCATGCTCCAAAATGCTGCACTTGCAAAAGGCTAGGCCGGAAACTGCCATATGACAACTGAACAAACAGACAATGCGACAAATCTGGACAAGCTGAACGCAAATCTGGCGCGTGTAGAGGAACTTACGGCGCGACTGGTTGCAGCACTCGGCAGGCGGAAGTTCAAGGATCCAAGCCTCCACGGGCCGAGCCAGGAGCTCTTCGTGAAGGCCGCCTCGGCATACATGGCCGAGATGATGTCGAATCCATCGAAGATTCTCGAGCATCAAATCGGCTACTGGGGGAAGGCGCTGAAACACTATGTCGAGGCGCAGCACACGCTGGCGCAGGGCAAGTTCGAGCCGCCGGCGGACACCGGGCCCAAGGACCGCCGCTTCTCAAACGACCTCTGGGACACGCATCCGTACTTCAACTACATCAAGCAGCAATATCTCTACTCGTCCGAGGCGATCTCGCAAGCGGTCGCCGATCTTGAGCACCTAGACCCCAAGGAGCGGAAGAGAATCGAGTATTTCAGCCGGCAGATCATGGACATGTTCAGCCCGGCGAACTTCCTTGGCACCAACCCCGAGGCACTGAAGAAAGCGGCGGAGACCGAAGGACAAAGCCTCGTCGACGGCCTTGAGAATCTCGTCCGCGACATCGAGGCCAACGACGGCGACATCCTCGTCACTCTGGCGGACAAGGAGGCATTCAAGATCGGCGAGAACCTTGCGACAACGGAGGGTAAAGTCGTCTATCGCAGCCGCTTGTTCGAACTGATTCAGTACGCGCCGCAAACGGAGAAGGTCCACAAGACGCCGCTCATCATTTTTCCGCCCTGGATCAACAAGTTCTACATCCTCGACCTCAAGCCCCAGAACAGCCTGATCCGCTGGGTCGTGGAGCAGGGCTTCACGCTTTTCGTCGTGAGCTGGAAGAACCCGGACGCAAGCTATGCCGACGTCGGCCTCGATACCTACATCCAGGAGGGCTATCTCGACGCGATCGATCAGGTCCGCGCCATCTGCGGCGAGGAAAAGGTGAACGTCGTCGGCTACTGCATCGCGGGGACGACTCTCGCTCTCGCCCTGGCCTACCTGCAGAAGAAGGGCGACAAGCGGATCAACTCCGCGACGTTCTTCACCACGCTCACCGACTTTTCGGACCAGGGAGAGGTCGGCGTGTTCCTCAACGACGAATTCGTCGACGGGATCGAGCGCGAGGTGAAGGAGAAGGGATACCTCGACTCGTTCTTCATGAGCCGGACGTTCAGCTTCATGCGATCCAACGACCTCGTCTACGGGCCGGCGATCAGGAGCTACATGATGGGCGAAACGCCGCCCGCCTTCGATCTGCTGTACTGGAACGGCGACGGAACGAACCTGCCCGCGCGCATGTCGGTGGAGTATCTTCGAGGGCTTTGCCAAGGCGATCGCTTCGCCGGCGAAGGCTTCGAGATCCTCGGAGAGACGGTACAGCTAAAGGATGTTCGCGTTCCTCTTTGTGCCGTGGCGTGCGAGACCGACCACATTGCCGCCTGGGCCTCCAGCTTCGAGGGCATCCGACAGATGGGCAGCCGATCGAAGACCTTCTTCCTGTCGGAGTCCGGCCATATCGCCGGCATCGTGAATCCGCCGACCAAGAAGAAGTACGGGCACTGGACGAATGGCGACTGGTCGGGTGATGCGCGGACCTGGAAGGAGAACGCGGAATTCCACCAAGGCTCCTGGTGGCCTCGGTGGGGAGAGTGGTTGGCCAAGCGCTCGGGGGTAAAGGTGGCGGCCAGGGAACCCGGCGATGAGAAGCATCCGGCCCTCGCATCGGCCCCGGGGAGCTACGTCGTGGAAAAGCCTGAAGCTGCCTGACAAAAATAATGCTGCGCCGCAGCGACGAGGACTTGCAATGCTGCGACGCAGCGTTCATATGGGTCGTGGATGAGACAGGGCACGAGCCAGAACGGAAGGACCCGAGCAATGAACACCACGCAAGACTACACGAAGATGATGCAGGACATGATGGGCGCGTTCCCGATGGACATGTCCGCGATGCAGGACGGCTGGAAGTCGTACGCCGCATTCGGCGAGAAGATGTCGAAGGTTGCGCTGGACGCCGCCGAAAAGTCGACGGAGATCTCCTCGAAGTGGACGATCGACACGCTGAACAAGATGGGCGCCGTCGCGACCGTCAAGGAAGAGCCGCAGGACTACTCGAAAGCCTTCACCGACTTCGCCTCCGCCCAGGCCGAGTCCACCGCCGAGACCTTGGCAGCTTTCGCCGAGATTGCGAAGAAGGTGCAGATGGAGTCGGTCGAGCTGATGCTGGCCGCGGGCAAGGATGCGCAAGAAGATGCGACCGCCGCCATGAAGAAGGCCGGAAGCGATTTCACCACGGCGTCCAAGCGCGCTGCGAAGTGATCTGGCAGGCGGGACGGCGTCCTCCCCGCCGGCCCGAAAGCGAAGAGGTGGACCTTTTGGTCCACCCTTTTTTTTGGGGGCGCATCCGCATCGCGCCGAGCGCCACCTTCGCAGCATTTCGGAGAGAGCAGCCTGCCTTTTCCGGATCAGCGCCTGACGCTGCCGCGTGTTGGCGACGAGCTTGCGCCGCGCCTTCCCGAAGAAATGGTTCTTGATGACTGCCGCAGTTGGAGCCGAGGGATGCTGCTGCGAGCCTACGTCTGCGATGTGCTACGGGTTCTTGCAAGACAGGCAATCTGCTGGGCGCTTCTCGCAGGATTCCTCTGAACGGTAGCGCCAATGCGCGCGCCTTACGACGCGCCGCCGACGCGCTGCCTGGAGAGATCGACATCGCGATCATGAGGCGGCGAGGCGACCGGGTGACTTCGCTTTGATCATGTCCCGCGGAATGGTGTAGGAGCGCCGGCCCTCGGAAGGCTCGAGATTGATCAGGACGCCACGGCGGGCAGCCTGATGTTTGGATTGTCTGTGACGCGGGCGAGGCTTTCAAGCGACATGTACCGGCGCGCCACGGCCCATTCGTCGTTGGTCTCCAGCAGTTCGCCATGGTGCCGCCATGAGGCTGGGGTGGATGGCTCCCGCTCCCGGCATCGTAATGTGCCACATTGGGTGCCGTCAGAGACCCATCGAGGGAGTCATCCATGGAAGAGATTACCACCATCGGCATTGATCTCGCCAAGAGCGTCTTTCAGGTCCACGGGGTCCGGGAGGACGGTTCGGTCGGGCTTCGCCGGAAACTGCGGCGCGGCCAGGTTCTGGGCTTCTTCGCGGCCTGTCCGCCCTGCCTTGTCGGCTTGGAAGCCTGCGCTGGTGCGCACGACTGGGCCCGCGAACTTATCGCCCTGGGCCACGACGTGCGGATCATGCCGGCGGCCTACGTCAAACCGTATGTAAAACGGGGCAAGACCGATGCCGCCGATGCGGAAGCCATCCGCGAAGCGGTGACGCGCCCGACAATGCGGTTCGTGCCGGTGAAGTCGGCCGAACGCCAAGGGGTCCTGGTCGACCACAAGACCCGGGACTTTCTGGTGCGCCAGCAGACCCAGCTGGTGAACACGATCCGGGCCCATCTGGCCGAGTTCGGATTGGTCTATGCGCGCGGCATCCACGACGCCGATCGCTTGCTCGCCCTGATCGAGGAGGCGCCGGAGGCGGCACGCCCGGCCCTGGAGCTCCTGGCCAAGCAACTCCGCGAGACCCGGGATCGGATTGGGGAGGTCACCAACCGGATCGCGGCAGCCCAGAAGGAAGACCCGCGTTCCCGGCGGCTGACGACGATCCCAGGGATCGGCACACTCTCGTCCAGCGCATTCGCGGCGGCGACGCCGCAGGTCGAGACCTTCAGGACGGGGCGGGATTACGCCGCATGGCTCGGGCTCACGCCTCGAGCGCACTCAAGCGGGGGCAAGGAGCGCCTCGGGCGGATATCGAAGGCGGGCAACCGCTATCTTCGCCGGCTTCTGTATCTCGGGGCCATGGCGCAGATCAGTGCCGGACGGGTCGGCAGACCCGGCACGGACTGGCTCTGGCGCTGATCGTCTGGGCGCTCATCAAGACCGGAGACAGCTACCGGGCCAGTACAGCCTGAACGAAACATCCGGGCTTACCCGGCATCGAGATGGTGAGGCGCAACGTGAGGTGATGGCAACGGACGGCGACACGGCATTCGGGACCCCCAGTTCGAACCGACGCACCTTCGAGCGCGTGCCATTGATTTGGACCCGATCGCTGGCGGACTTCATCAGGGCGCGCAGCCCAGGTGCTGCATCTTCGACGCCGTACACATGGCCGCGACCGACCAAGTGCCAGACCCAACCAGCGCCCTTGCCAAGCGATGGCGGACGTACCGACGAGCCGGATGATGGCCTCGTCATTCGGGAAGATGCCGATGACGTCGGCCCGGCGTTTGATCTCGCGGTTGACCCGCTCGAGTGGGTTCGTCGACGCGATCTGAGCCCAGTGTTCGCGCGGGAACGACATGTAGGCCAGGACATCGTCGCGGGAGGCGTCCATGAGCGCGCCGAGCTTCTCGTTCTTCTCGCGCGAGCCGCGTCGGCGACGGTGTCCCATTGAGCCTCGGCTTCGGCCTTCGTCTCCTGGGCGAAGATCGTCTTCAACATCGCCGCGACCGCCGTGCGCTGCTTGGCCGGGACATGCGCCAGCGCGTTTCTCATCCAGTGGATGCGGCATCTCTGATGGGTCGCGTTGAACACCCGGCGGGCGGCCGCGCGCAGGCCTTTGTGATCGTCGGCGATCACCAGCGTCACGCCTCGCAAGCCTCGGTCGGCGAGACTGCGCAGGAACTCGGTCCAGAAGGTCTCCGCCTCGGAAGGTCCGGTGGCGACGCCGAGCACCTCGCGCTTGCCGTCCTCGTTCACTGCGACAGCGATTATCACCGCACGGCTGATGATGCGCCCGCCCTCGCGGACCTTGAGGTAGGTCGCATCGAGCCAGAGGTAGGGCCAGGCTCCCTCCAAAGGCCGGGAGAGGAACGCGTTCACGCGCTCGTCGATCTCGGCGCAGAGCGACTGGCCTGGGACTTCGACATGCCGCCGGCGCCCATGGCCTTCACCAGGTCGTCCACCGAGCGCGTCGAGACGCCGTGGACGTAGGCTTCCTGAATGACGGCCATGAGCGCCTTCTCGGCCGTCCGCCGCGGTTCGAGGAAGCTCGGGAAGTAGCTGCCCTTCCTCAGCTTCGGGATCTCCAGCGCGATCCGCCCGGCGCGGGTGTCCCAATCGCGGTCGCGATACCCGTTCCGCTGAACCTCGCGCAGCGGCGAACGCACGCCCTTCGCCGCGCCCGTGCGCGCCTCGACCTCCGCTTCCATGATCCGCTCGGCCGCGAAGGCCAGCATCTCGCGCACGAGGTCGCCATCGGCCTGCTTCTCGACCAGCTCGATCAGCGCAACTCTCTCATCGGTCATCGTCGTCTCCGTTCCGGTTCCAGGTCTTGCAACCCGAACCTTCTCCGAAGACCGGCGATGGCCGCCAGCGTCACCCCGGCCGCGCGCTGCGCTACGCCGAGGGCTCCGCGCGCGGCCTCCTACACCATGCGCCGGGACACGACCTTCGCTTTCCTTTCGGGCTTTCAAGTTCTAAGCTTTGCTGCAATGCCGCGCAGCCAGGGGATGACACGTGGCCGATACAGAGAAGCCGCTGCTGATCAAGAGGTACGCGAGTCGTCGGCTCTACAACACCGAGACGAGCGACTATGTCACGCTCGAGGATATTGCGACCTTCATCCGTGCCGGGCGGGATGTCGTCATCAAGGATCTCAAGAGCGGTGATGATGTGACGCGGCAGTACCTGCTGCAAATCATCGCCGAGCATGAGAGCCGCGGAGAGAACGTACTCCCGCTCAATGTCCTGACCGACCTCGTTCGCAGCTACACGACACAGGCGCAGAGCGTGGTGCCTCAGTTCCTGGCGATGTCGTTCGACATGCTGCGTCAGGGCCAGACCAAGATGCTGGAGACGATGGCCGGGCCGATGGCGACCATGCCCGGCTTCGAGGCGATGAAGACTCAGCAGGAGGCATTCATCAAGGCCATGACGGGCGGCATGTCCGGCTCGTGGTCAGGTCCCGCGCCCGAGGGTGAGGAGGGCGAAGAGCCAGGCGAACTCGCCGAGATCCGGAAGCAGATCGCCGAGATGCAGGCCCGCCTCGCCAAGATGGAGAACTGAGGCTAGGCGTCGATCTCCGAGAAGACCTTGATCAGCGACGTCTCGAGCTTGTCGAACATTTCGTCCATCTGATCAGGTGTCATGATGAACGGGGGACAGAGGACGATGGATTGTCCCAGCGGCCGGCAGATCAGGCCATGGTCCGTACAGGTATTCGCAATCCGCTCGCTGACGCTGAGGCTTGAAGGAAACGGCTCGCGCGTCTCCTTGTCGGCCACGGCTTCGAGGGCGCCCATCAAGCCCTTGCCGCGCCATTCGCCGATATTCGCATGCTCCGCAAGGCGCGAGAGACCAGCCTCGAAGCGCGGTGTCAGTTCCTTGACCCGGTCAAGCAATCCGCCGTCCAGGATCAGGTCGATGGCGGCCAGCGCGATGGCCGAGCCTACGGGATGTCCGCTCGCAGTGAAGCCATGGGGAAACTCCTCCACGGCCTCCGCAGCGGCCGACAGGCGGTCAGAGAGGTCGGGTCCAAGGATAACGGCACCCATCGGGAAGTAGCCGGCCGTCAGCGCCTTGGAGGAAATGATCGCGTCGGGCGTGAAGTCGTAGCTCTCACACCCCCAGGTGGAGCCGGTGCGCCCGAGGCCGCAGATGACCTCGTCCGACACGAGCGGAATGCCGTTCCGCTCAAGCACCGGCTGGATCGCTTGGAAGTACCCATCCGATGGTGGAATGACGCCACCAGCTCCCATGACGGGTTCTGCTACGAATGCCGCGATGGTCTTGGCACCCTCGCGTGCGATGACGTCCTCGAGTTCCGCCGCCATGCGAGCGGTGAAATCCGCCTCGGATTCTCCCGGCCGACCCTCGCGCCAGTAGTGCGGACACGTGAGGTGGACGAAGCCGGGGAGGGGCAGACCAAAGAGGTCGTTGTAGGGCTTGCCCGTCATCGAGGCGGAGACGATGGTGACCCCGTGGTATCCGTTCTTGCGCGTGATGATCTTGCGCCGCTGCGGCTGCCCTTCCGCGGCGGCGAGGAACCACAGCATCTTGACCAGCGTGTCGTTCGCCTCGGACCCGGAGTTCGTGTAGAACACCCGACCGCGCTCGAACGGCGAGATCGCGACGAGTTTCTCCGACAGCATCACGGTCTGGTCCGACATCCGGCCGAAGAAGGCATGGTAGCCGGGAAAGCGGTCGTACTGCGCCTTCGCGGCATCTCGAAGGGTCGGGTCGTCAAATCCCGCAACCATGTTCCAGAGGCCCGAATTCGCGTCGAGGTACCGCCTGCCATGGACGTCGAAGACATAAGGGCCCTCGCCGTGCGTGAGGACGACGGTGCCGCGGTCGCGGACGCTGGGCAGATCGGTAAAGCCATAGAAGGCGTGCTCGGCGGCGCGTCCCTCCCAGCTGTTCGGCTCGATCGTCATGGCTGGCCTCTCTTTCGCGGGCAGGCTTTAGCTCTGCGGGTGCACGGGTTCAATCGGACATCGCGCCCCGGCCCACGGTGTTCCGGTCGGCTGGTCGAGACGCGTCGAAGCTCCAGCCGCAACCGCTGCGGACGGCGAACGGACGCAGGCGCCGAACCTCCTTCCGCTGGAGGCGCGCTGCGCCTAGGCTCGGCGGCATGGTTGAAACGCCGGGCCGCGTCACGCTGTGGGGTATCGAGGTCTTCGCGGCAATCGCCGACGAGCGCTCGATCTCGGCGGCCGCGCGTCGTCTTGGAGCCAGCGCTTCGGCAGTCAGTCAGCAGCTCAGCAATCTCGAAGGCGCGTTGGGTGCCGTGCTGATCGATCGAAGGGCGCGCCCCCTGGTGCTGACTCCGGCGGGAGACCTCTTCCGGCGGCGCGCTCAGGCGATTCTGAACGAGGCCGCGGCGGCGCGTGCGGAGCTTACGACCGGCGAGTTCTCGCGCCTGTCGCGCATCAATCTTGGCATGATCGAGGACTTCGACGCCGACGTGACGCCGCGCCTGCTCTCCGCGCTGGCAGCCGAGTTCGCCAGCGCGCGCTTCCTGCTCGAGACCGGCGCAAGTCACCGCCTGCTCGAGTACCTCGATGCGCGGACCCTCGACATCGTGGTCACCGCCGAGATGGGGTCCCCGTCGGACGAGATGTCGGTTCGCCCGCTTCTCGAGGAGCCATTCGTCGCGGCAGTGCCGAAGGACCGGCCTGATGCCATTCGCGAATTGCCGCTCATCCAGTACACCACGCGTCACCATATGGGGCGCCAGATCGCCACCCACTTGGCGATGGAGGGGCTCTCGCCGCCGCACCGTTTCGAGCTCGACAGCTATCACGCGATCATGGCGATGGTGGCGGATGGGGCGGGTTGGACAATCCTCACCCCACTAGGTTTCATGCGGGCGGGACGCTTCCGCGACCGTGCAGACGTGATACCGCTGCCGGTGAGGCCGCTGTCTCGCCGCATCGTCCTGACCGCCCGCGCTGCGGGTCTGGGCGGTCTGCCCGAGCGCATCGTCGCGCACCTTCGGCCGGCGCTTTCCGAACTCGTTTGCGGTCCATGCGCAGCGCGGATGCCGTGGCTGCAAGACAGCTTGCGAGTGCTCTAGCTAGGCAGCCGCCGCCAGCGAGGAAGTCGCCGCATCGACCAGCAGCTCGGCGATCGCGTCGCATTCCTCGACCGACAGCCGTGCCGGAAGACGAACGTCGCAGGCCCGCACAAGCATGTCCCGCGTCTTCGGCAGATCGGGCACTTCGCCCAAGAACTGCCAGTTCCAGAACGCCCGCGCATTGTCTTTGCTGCGGCCGAACACCTGAACCGTCACGCCGCCCCGCTCCGCTGCGTCCAGGAAGCGCGCGACGTCGATGTCCGACATGCCGACGAGGTTGAACTGGATGGAATTGGGTGCCCGCTCCTCGCCCGGCAGTGAGGCCGGCACGGAAAGGCAAGGTGTGGCGTTCAAGCGGGCCGCCACGCGATCGTGGTTGCGACGACCATCGCGGACCCGCCTCGACAGCTCGGTAAGCTGTGGCCTCAGGACGGCAGCGGCAAGATTCCCAAGCCTGGTGTTGTAGAGAGGCAGTCGGTTCTGCCACCGCGCGAATGCATCCTGCGCCACCGGGTGCTTTCGCCAGTTGTGCTCGTAGGCGCCCGACATGATGATCGCGCGCGCCGCAAGGTCCGCGTCATCGGTGACCAGCATTCCCCCTTCGCCGGCGTTGAGCAGCTTGTAGGATTGGAAGGAGAAGCAGCCGATCCTGCCGATGGTGCCGATCCTCCGTCCCCGCCAGACGGTGCCAAGCGAATGCGCCGCGTCCTCGATTACCGGGATGCGCAGAGTTTCTCCGCTTTCCATGATCGCGTCCATGTCGGAGGTGTGCCCGCGCATGTGGCTCACCAAAACCGCGTCGCAACTGCGTACTTTCGCTCTGAAATCGTCAAGATCGATCCGGTAGTTAGGTCCGCACTCGACAAGGACGGGTACGCATCCCGCGTGGACCACTGCCGAGGGCACCGCGGCGAAGGTGAACGCCGGAAGGGCGACGCGGGCGCCTTGAGGCAGGTCGAGCGCCTTGAGCGAGAGGAACAGTGCAGCCGAGCACGAAGACACGGCGACCGCGAACCGCGTGCCGAGAAGCTCTGCAAACTCTGCCTCTAGCCGTGCAACGGGGGCGTCGGTGGGCGCCGTGTAGCGGAAGAGGTCGCCCGACTGCAGCAATCTCTCTATCTCGGAGCGTGCGGCTTCGGGGATCGGCTCTGCGCTGTACGTGTCGGGGAGGGCCATGCTTGCAGGATTCCTGAACCTAACATTCGGGAAAACTGTAAGCGACGAAAACTGCTGTTGCGACTTCTAAATGCCGAGGCGATCTCTCAGGGCGTACCAGGCCATCGCCAGCGCGAGCAGGGGGGAGCGCGCCGAGGCGCCGCCAGGGAACGCCGGCGTCGGCAAGGAGGAGAGCAGGTCGAAGCGTCTCGACTGCCCGGCGACGGCTTCGGCGATCACCTTGCCGGCCATCACCGCCATTGCGACGCCGTGGCCCGAGTAGCCTGAAGCGGACCAGACGCCGGACCCGAGCCTCGAGAAGAGCGGCATGCGGCTGCGCGTTATCGCCAAGGTCCCGCCCCAGGCATGCGTGATCTCGACGTCCGCCAACTGCGGATAGACCCGAGACAGCGGAGCCCGGACCTTCCCAGCGACGTCTGCGGGAAAGCGGTATCCATAGCTCTCTCCACCGCCGAACAAGATGCGCCCATCATGGGTTGGACGCCAGTAGCTGACGACGAACCTGTCGTCGGCGACTGCGACCGGCCGGGCGAGCGGCATCCTGTCGCCCAGGGGCTCGGTCGCGATGACGAAATTGTTGATCGGCATGACTTGCTTGCCGACCTCCGGCGCGAGGTCGCCGAGATATCCGTTGGCGGCAAGAATGACATGGTCGGCGCTGACGTCGCCGTCAGCGGTGCGCACGCGGGTTCCTTCGACGGACACAACGCGACTGCGCTCAAAGATTCTTGCTCCCGCCATCTCCGCGAGCCGCGCCATCCCGATCGCGAGGCGCAGGGGATGCAGATGGCCCGTCGACCAATCGACGACGCCGCCGGCGAATGCGTCGGTTCCGATGAGCGCGGACAGCGCCTCACGATCGAGCGCCTCGATGCGCTCGGCACCGAAGTCTCGCACGAGGCTTTCGGCATACGCCTTCGCGGCGCCGAGATGCGCTGGCGAGCGGACCGTCTGAACGACACCTTCCTGCCATCCGGCGTCGACCTCCTGTCGCTGCGCAAGGTCGCGGACGAGGGCTTTCGCCTCTTCGAACAACGACCAGAGCTGCCGCGCCGATCCCTCGCCGACCATCGCGGCCAGCTCGTCCTGATGCAGCCGTTGGCCGGTCCCGACCTGGCCACCGTTCCGGCCCGACGCTCCAAAGCCGACCCGCTGCGCTTCCAGGAGGACGACATCGAAGCCCGCTTCGGCCAGGTGCCATGCCGCCGACAGCCCCGTATAGCCGCCACCGACGATGCAGACGTCGGTCCGCAGGTGATCCCGCAGCGACGGAAAGGGGGGCAGCAGGTCGGCGGTCTCGGCGTACCAGCTCGCCGGATAGCGCCCGGGCTGGTCGTTCGCGTCGAGCAGATTCATACGTTCAGCAGCAGGTGCTCACGCTCCCAAGGTGAGATGACCTGCAGGAATTCCCGATACTCGAGCTCCTTCACGGCAGCGTAGATGCCCGCGAAGCGATGCCCGAGAATCTCGTGGATCTCGTGCGCCGCCCCGAAGAGGTCTAGCGCATCGCCGAGGCCGCGCGGGATTGCCGCGTCGCGCGTGTATGCATCGCCTTTAAAGGGGTTACCCGGCGTCTCTTCGGCCACCAATCCCAGATAGCCGCAGGCGAGAGACGCGGCGATCCCCAGATAGGGGTTCACGTCCATCCCGGCGATGCGGTTCTCGACCCGGCGGGCCTCGGGCTCGCTGATAGGAACGCGAATGCCGGTCGTGCGGTTGTCGCGGCCCCATTCCAGGTTGATCGGCGCTGCGAAGTCCGGGACGTACCGGCGATAGGAATTCACGTAGGGCGCCAACACTGCGATGACGCTTGGCAGATGCTTCTGCTGTCCAGCGATGAAGTGACCGAAGGCCGCCGTCTCGTTGCCTTCGGTATCCGAGAAGATGTTGCGGCCCGTCTTGGTGTCGACGACGGAATGATGGATATGCATCGCTGAGCCAGGTTCATCCTGGATCGGCTTGGCCATGAACGTCGCGAAGCAGTCGTGCCGCAGCGCCGCTTCGCGGATCATCCGCTTGAAGAAGAAGATCTCGTCGGCCAGTCGCACCGGGTCGCCGTGGCGCAGGTTCATCTCGATCTGGCCGGCGCCGCCTTCCTGGAGGATCCCGTCGATCTCGAAGCCCTGCGCCTCGGCGAAATCGTAGATGTCGTCGATGACCTGGCCGTATTCGTCGACAGCGCTCATCGAATACGCTTGGCGGGCGGCCGCCCGCCGGCCCGAGCGGCCCATCGGCGGCTCGATCGGGCGATTTGGGTCGGTGTTGCGCGCAACGAGGTAGAATTCCATCTCGGGGGCCACGATCGGTTGCCAGCCGCGCGCGTTGTATAGCTCGATGACGTGCCGCAGCACGTTCCTCGGCGCGATGGGCCAGGGACTGCCGTCCTGATCGTGGATGTCGTGGATCACCTGCAGCGTCATGTCCTGCGCCCAGGGTGCCGCGGTCGCCGTCGAGAAGTCGGGCGTCAGGATCAGGTCGGGCTCTGTGAACGCTTCCGAGCCGTCGTCGGCCCAGTCGCCGGTGATCGTCTGCAGAAAGATCGAGTTCGGCAGGTAGAACCGCGTCTGCGTCGCGAACTTCGACGCCGGCATCGCCTTGCCGCGCGCGATGCCGGACAGGTCGGCAACGATGCACTCCACCTCGTCGCAGCGACGACCGTCGAGGTAGGCCGTCGCCGCCTCCGGGATCTTGTCGAGCCAGCTCATGCGGCACCTTTGAGGAACGCGGCAATCCTGTCGCCCATGAGGCCACGGTCGAGCGGCTGGCCCAGCGCCGCTTCCGCAGCATCGAGCCGGTCGTTAGGGACGGTCCCGCGGCCACGGTACTTGATGAGGCCTGCCAGCGTCTCGGAATCGTACTCCGGGTGCGGCTGCACGGTGAGGATGCCGTCGTAGAGCAGCGCGGCGTAGCGGCAGAAATCACTCTGGCCGATGACTTGGGCGCCCTTCGGCAGCGCGACGACCTGGTCCTGGTGCCAGGCGGTCAGGGAATAGTTGCGTTCCTCAATCCGATACGTCTGCGGTCCGACGGACCAGCCACCGTCAAACTTCTCGACGCGGCCGCCCAGCGCCTGCGCGATGATCTGGTGGCCGAAGCAGATGCCGACGAGAGGCCGGCCGCTATCGCGGATCGCCCGGATGAAGTCCTCCAGCGGCGGTATCCAGGGGAGCTCGTCATACGCGCCGTGGCGGGACCCGGTGATCAACCAGCCGTCGGCGGCATCCGGCTCGTCGGGAAAGATGCCGTCGACGACGTCCCAGGTCTCGAAGCTGAAACCGTGACCGTCCAGCAGGCGGCGGAACATCTCGTCGTAGTCGCCCCGCTCTGCGCGGATTGGGTCGGCCGCGTGGCCGGTCTGCAGTATGCCGATTTTCATGGGTCGTCCGAGGGATTTCGGGAATGTGCTTATCCCGCCGGTCAGACCGTGTCGAGATAGAGGTCCACGCGCTCCGTCTGGGAGAGTTCGTCGTAGTAGGTCCGCTCCTGCTTCTTGGTCATCAGGTAGTTGCGGACAAGCCCACGCGGCAGGATGCGCTGCATGCGCTCGCTGGTCTCGAACGCCGCGATCGCGCTTTCCCAGTCACGCGGCATCTGCGGCAGGTCCATCTCATAGGCGTTGCCGGTGATCGGCTCCGGCGGCTCCGCCCCGTCCTCGATCCCGGCTAGGGCGGCGCCGAGGATGACGGCAAGGAGCAGGTAGGGGTTCACGTCGCCGCCAGCGACCCGGTGCTCGATCCGGCGCGCGGCCGTGCTTCCAGCGGGAATGCGGATCGCGGCTGTGCGGTTCTCGTACGACCAGCACAGACCGGTGGGTGCATGCGCACCCGGGACCAGGCGGTCATAGCTGTTTCCATGCGGCGCGAAGACGAGAGCCGAGGGCGACATCGCCTCGAGACACCCCGCCACGGCGTGGCGCAGAGCGTCCGTCCCGCGCGGCCCGGCATCGTCGAAGATGTTGCGCCCATCACGGTCGAGCACGCTGAAATGGACGTGCATGCCGTTGCCCGAGTAGTCGACGTAGGGTTTGGCCATGAAGCTGGCGGCAAAGCCGAACTTTCGCGCCATCCCGCGCAGCAACAGCTTGAAGAGCCATGCGTCGTCGGCCGCCTTCAGCGCCGGCCCATGGACGAGGTTGATCTCGTACTGGCCGAGGCCCGCCTCGCTGATCGCGGTCTCGGCAGGAATGTCCATCGCCTCGCAGGCCTCGTAGAGCTCGTTGAAGAAGACGTCGAACGAGTCGAGCGCGCGGAGCGACAGGATCTCTCCGCCCAGGCGCCGCTTGCCAGAGCGGGGAGAGGGCGGCGGCTGCAGCTCTTCCCCGCTGTCGTCGATCAGGTAGAACTCGAGCTCGGTCGCCACCATCGGGCGCCAGCCACGCTCCTCGTATTTCTGGAGGACGGCGGCGAGGGCGTGGCGCGGATCGCCGTAGAACGGCCGCCCGTCCTCGCGGTACATCCACGCCGGCAGCAGCGCCGACTGCGTTGACAGCCATGGCATCGGAACGAAGCCGCGGTCGGTCGGATAGAGGATCCCGTCCCGGTCGCCGGTGTCGAAGACCAGCGGGCTGTTCTCGATGTCGTCGCCCCAGATGTCGACGTTGAGCACGCTCATCGGCATGCGGGCGCCTTCGCTCCGGATCTTTTCCGCGAATCGTGCCGGCAGGCGCTTGCCACGGGCCTGTCCGTTGAGGTCGGCGACGGCGATGTGAACCGTTCTGACCTCTGGATGTTCGGCCAGCCAGCTCATCTGACGAGCAACGGCCGGTAACGTACCCGCGATCGTGTCTCCTGCGGCATGTGGCGATTGAGCCGTCGGTTCGCGTAGCCGAAGAGCGCAATGATGCCGAGCGTCAGGAGGATGAAGTATCCCGCCACGATCGGGTAGGGAACGAAGGGATTGAACGTCTTGTCGGCGAAGTAGCTCGCATAGTAGAGGGCGTCGCCGCGCTGCTGCCACGCCGGAAAGCCCGAGAAGAACACCAGCGTCGTCGCGTGGAAGAGAAAGATCGCTTCGTTGGTGTAGGCCGGCCAGGCTAGGCGCAGCATCGTCGGCCAGACGACCCGACGGAACTTGGCCCAGCCAGTCATGCCGAAGGCGTCCGCAGCCTCGACGTCACCGCGCGGGACCGCGCGCAGCGCGCCGTAGAAGATTTCGGCGGAGTAGGCGGCAGTGTTGAGGAAGAGCACGAACAGCGCCCCGGCCCAGGCCCGCGTGGTCCACGACGTCTCGATCGTGATGCCGAGAATGTCGATGCCTGCGCGTGGCAGCAACACCAGCGCCTCGTAGGCCAGAAAGAACTGGATGAAGAGCGGTGAGCCACGGAAGAGGAAGATGAACCATTCAGCGGGCTTTCGCAGCCAGAAATGCCACGAGTTCTTCGCCACCGCGAGCGCCGTCGCGAAGAAGAACCCGAAGATCAGGGCCAGCGCGCCGAGATAGACATTCCACAACATGCCCGAGCCGATCAGCACGAACTGGTCGCAGAGCGTGAAGTCCGACCTCGGCAACAGCCGCTCACCGAGGCCGATGGACCTCAGCCCGTAGGACTGGATTGTCTCGATACAGCTCATGCCGCACCTGCCAGGGCGCGACCGGCCAGTGCATCGCCACCCACCGTCGCCTGGCCGTGGCTGAGGCGGCGGGTCAGGCGCGCGAGAACGATCTCGCTCACCTTGGTGAGCGCCAGGTAGAACGCGAGAAGACCGAGGAAGTACCAGAGCCGCCAATCCGGATGCGGATAGGTGAAGGCCGATGTCTTCGCGCCGCCGAGTTCCCGTGCCCAGTAGACGATGTCTTCGACCCCGAGCAGGAACAAAAGCGGCGTCGCCTTGACGAGGATCATCCAGAGGTTCGAAAGCCCAGGCAGCGCATAGAGCCACATCTGCGGCACCACGACTCGCCAGAAGGTCTGTCGCCGGCTCATGCCATACGCCTCCGCCGTCTCGATCTGAGGCCTGGGAACCGCACGCATAGCGCCATAGAGGACGTTCGCCGCGAACGCGCCGAAGACGATGGCGAAGGTCAGCACCGCCAGAGCGAAGCCGTAGGCTTCGTGCACCCACTGCGGCGAGGACGACAGCGGCAGCTTGGCGGCGGAACAGACGACGAAATCGTTCCCCTGCCGGACCGGCTGATCCCAGTCGGGGCAGAAGATCTGGTGGCGCGTCCACTCGAATGCCTGGTCGAGCGCGATGACGAAGAACAGGAAGAAGACGATGTCGGGCACGCCGCGCACGATGGCGGTGTAGCCCTTTCCGAGCCAGCGCAGGGGCAGGACGTGCGACCGTGCCGCGACGGCGCCGGCAAAGCCGAAGGCGAGGGCGATCGGCGCGGTGATGGCGAGCAGGATCAGCACCGTCCCGAAGGAGGCGTAGAACGCCATGTGCTTGCCGCTGGTCAGGTAGCAAGCGAACCATGCCAGCCGGTCGAGCGACGCGGGATCGGCGCAGAAGTCGAACATCAGAAGGCGCCACGCCGGTTGCCCGGGCGGACGATCGCCGTGTAGCGAGGGCCCACCGACGCCGCACGGCGCCTCCTCTCACGGATCAAGTCCGCCAGAGGAAGCGTCGCCGGCAGGATAGAGCGTCGCGAGCGTTGGCGGCGCGGCGCGGCCGTCACTCGTAGACTTGCGCGTCGTCGCCGAACCACTTCACGATCATCTCGTTCAGCGTGCCGTCCGCCTTCAGCTCGCCGATGATCTCGTCGAAGGTCTGCTTGAGCTCTGCGTCGCTCTCGCGCAGGCCCATTCCGACGCCACCGCCAAGCTGCACGTCTTCGCCCACGAACATGAGCTCACCACCAAACTCGGCGACGATCGGCACGAGGTAGTCCTTGTCGGCAAAGACAGCGTCGGCCTCGCCGTTGCGTACTGCGGCCACCGTTTCGTCCGGCGTGGCGTATTCGACAAGGGTCGCGCCAGATTCGGCGACATGCCCTGCCTGGATCGTGGCTGTCTGCGCAGCGACGACGCCGCCTTCGAGATCGACCCCTTCGTTGAGCGCGACGTAGGCGGAGGCGGCGGGCGGGATGTAGTTCTGCGTGAAGTCGATGACCTCGTCACGCTCGTCGGTGATGCTCATCCCGGCCATGATCGTGTCGTAGTTGCCGGAGACCAGGTTCGGGATGATCGAGTCCCAGTCGTTCGTCACCCACTCGCAGGTGAGACCGGCACGCTCGCACAGCAGGTCGCCAAGCTCGCGCTCGTAGCCGTCGACCTCGCCGGCATCGTTGATGAAGTTGTACGGCGGGTAGGCACCCTCGGTTCCCATGCGCACCGTGTCCTGGGCAAGTGCGGCCCCGGAGGTCATGGCCAGCGCCGCGCCGGCGATGATGAAGGTCTTCATAAGGTTACTCCTTGTTGGTCTCACGCGGCCTTTCCGGCCGACAGGAATTGCCGAAGTCTCGGTGACTCGGGGTGGTCGAAGAGGCGGTCAGGCGATCCCTCCTCGGCGATGCGGCCCTGGTGCAGGAAGACGACGTGGTCGCTGCAGTTGCGCGCCATCGCCATGTCGTGCGTGACGAGGATCATCGTCCGCCCTTCCTCGGCGAGCGACTGGATCACGCGCACCACCTCCTGCTCGAGCTCCGGGTCGAGCGCAGACGTGGGCTCGTCGAAGAGCAGCGCCCTGGGCTCCATGCAGAGGGCACGCGCTATGGCGGCACGCTGCTGCTGGCCGCCGGACAGCTGCGCGGGATAGGCGTCGCACTTCGCGCCGATGCCGACGCGGTCGAGCATGGCGCGCGCGCGCGTCTCGACCTCGTGCCGGTCCTGCCGGAGCACGGTCAGTGGCGCTTCCATGACGTTCTGCAGGATCGTCATGTGCGACCACAGGTTGAACTGCTGGAAGACCATGGCGAGGTTGGTGCGCACGCGGGTCACCTGCGCCCGGTCCGCCGGCCGCCGCGTCGCACCGTTGCCGCGCCAGACGATCGGCTCGCCCTCGAAAATGATCTCCCCCTCCTGGCTGTCCTCGAGCAGGTTCGCGCAACGCAGAAGGGTCGACTTGCCGGACCCCGACGAGCCGATCACCGAGACGACGTGCCCGCGCGGCGCTGCAAGATCCACGCCCTTCAGCACCTCGAGCGACCCGAAGCGCTTGTGGATGTTTCGCAACTGGATGACGGGGGCGGCGGGTTCGGTCACGACAGCTTTCGGAAATGGCGCGTCGAAAGCCGAGTAAGGCGCGGAAACGGCAGGATTGCAACGCGTATGGACGGGGTGACGTAGGGTTCTCTGCGGCGCGTGCCTAAGGGAGCGGCGGAGTCGGGACCGCGCGGTACGCCTCGAGCGGCAGCCGTACGATGCTCTGCAATCCCAGCGTGTCGCGGGGTGTGTCGGGCAGCGCGGCTATCGCGTCGGCGAGGGCATCGAACATGCGCAGCGGGTCAAGCCCCGGCGCCGTCACGAAGGCGAGGCCCGGGGTGGCGGCAGTCCGGCCGAGGACGTGAAGCGATTGGATCGGGGCATGACGGGCGATGCCGCGCCAGGTGACGGCGTCGACCGCCGCGATGTCGGCGCGCTTTTCCGAGACTGCGCAGGCACTTGCGACGTGGGCGCCGGTCTCGAGCAGGTTGCCGAAGTGGACCCCGGCGGTGGCGGCTTCGGTGACAGGAGCAGCCCAGCCGGACTGCGAGTTGTAGCCGCTGATCGCGAGCGTCGCTCCGGCGAAGGCGGCGAGGGTTGTGCGCGGGTCGTCACGGCGAGCGATCCACAGGCTGACATAGTGGCCGGGCGGTGCGTCGATATCGTAAGTCCCTGTTCCGACGTAGGAAAGCTTGCCCCGGAACGTCGTGCGAAGGGGCAAGCCGCAGATCTGCCCGAGCACGAGGCCGGGGTGCGCCCAGGTCTCTGCGGGGGTCATGTCGCGGGTCAGGGTCGGGGGAAGGTCGCCGCCGTGCGCGTCGCGGACAAGGGACCACAGGGCGTCGTGGGCGGCGGCGTTCTCCGGCCGGTCGTACATCGGCAGCGCGGCAATCACCCTTTCTTTTCAGCCCTTTGCCGGGCGACCGCGCTGTCCTGGTCGGTTACGCCGAGAAGCGGCGCGACGGTGCGGAGGAGGGCGTTCTCCTCGGGGTCGCGCTCACCATCGGCCAGGACGATTTCCCAAAGCGATTCAACGAGCTGCGTCCGATCCTCGTATGCCACGGCGTCCTTGAGCGCGCGGGTGAAGCGCACCGTGTCAGGCGCCTCGGCCTCCAGCGCCTCGGCCTCGCGGCGGAGGCGGGTCGCCTCGAAAGGTGAAAGTTCATAGCGTGTTACGAGGATCCGATCGATTTGCGCCACCTCCTCCGAGGCGTAGTCTCCGTCGGCGCGGGCGACCCGGACCAGCAGCGCGGCAAGGGCGGTGCGCGCATCGGGTTCGGGCAGCGGCTGGGGCTCGGGGCCGGTCAGGCGGCGGATCAGATCGAAGACCATGGCCGCTACATAGGCCGATGCATCGCGGCGCGCCAGCCGGAGGCAGATGTACGTTTTCGCGAGGCGCACTTGTACGTTTTCGTACGTTTCGAGACCCCCTCTTGTACGAAAACGTACATCTGCGTTCACATCTGTTCCGCCGCAACCGAAGCCCGCCCCGGCGCATTGGGGAGCGACGACAGGAGGTGTGCCGATGGCGAAGTCGCGTGACGAGGTCTGGGACGAGTGGAGCGAGCTGGTGAACATGGCGCCCGCGGAGCTGGAGGAGTGGCTGGAGACCGACGAGAGCCAGTCGGTCGGAGACAGCGACGACGGCGAGTTCACCGGGCATTATTCCGGCCGCCGGATCGTGGAGATCAGGCGGACGAAGAAGGCCGAGCTAAGCGACGACGACTGGGACTGGATGGCGAAGGTCGTGGGCTACATCAAGCGCCACACCGCGCAGCGTCCCTCGGGCGACGTCGCCGACAGCGCCTGGCGCTACTCGCTGATGAACTGGGGGCACGACCCCTTGAAGTGACCGCGCCTCGGTCCTCCTTGCCGCCGTCCCTATCGCGCGAGATGGGGCGCGGCCGGGTTGGCGGGCGCCGACGGGAGCGATCAGCCGGACTGCGGCTGCATCACCGGGAGGCCGAGCATGCGCCAGGACTGCATTCCGCCCCGGTAGTAGCGGATGCGGTCGGCGGGGTAGCCCTCGGCGATGATGGCGCGGATGGCGGTGGGGGACTGGCCGCACCAGAGGCCGTTGCAGAACATCACCACCTGCCGCGCCTCGGAGCAGTCCCAGCCCTCGAAGTCGGGCGCGCAGCCGAGCTCGCCCATCCTGTCGACCACCTGGTTGTAGGGCAGGCTGACGGCGCCGGGGATGGTGCCGCCCTTCCACCAGTCGTAGGTGCGGCTGTCGATGACCATGACGTCCTCGTCCTGCAGCGCGTCGATCAGCTCAAGCTCGCCGATGGTCTCGACGCCCTCGGCCGGGGTCATCGGCTGGATGCAGAAGGGCGGGCAGGCGCGGGCGACCTGCGCCCACTCGCCCTCGATCACCGCCGCGTTGTCCTGCTCCCGCTCGATGACGAAGGGGCCGTCGGGCGTCGGAACGGTGACGCTCTGCTGCTCGGGGGTGAGCATCACCGGCTCGGCGGCGAGGGGGCCGGCAGCGAGCAGGGCCGTCAGAACGAATCGGTAGAGCATGGTGTTCCTCCCTGTCGGCGCGTCAGGCTAGCACGCCCCGGAGATGGCGCACAGTTGCGGTGCGGAGGTAGTTTTCCACGATCGAGTAGGGCTGCAAGCCGCTGAACCACGTAAGGATCTGCGAGCACCGAACAGACGAGACGAAAGGGATGCTGCTACGGCAGGCCCGGGAACGGGTCTTAATTTCGGCGCCGCTTCTTCTTCTTCTTAACCCCTCGCTGCGGCTTTACCGGTGTTTCAGGCTTCGCTCGAAGGACCCGAAGGAGAAGCACGATCTCTAGTGCGACACGTGCGAGTTCGAGAAACTCGATCGCTAAAATCACTATATCAATGGTCGGGCTAGCAGGATTTGAACCTGCGACCTTCCGTCCCCCAGACGGACGCGCTAACCAGGCTGCGCCAAAGCCCGACACAGAGAAAGTATAGGTTTCATTGGTGTTGCCGCAAGGCCTATAAGATTGAAGGTTCCGACATGCGGAGGAAGAGAGATCGTCGTTCTCGTCAACGGCTCTGGCTGGGATTCGTACTGAGTTAGTGTGTGCGAGCCGACATCCCACGCTTGCTTCGACCGGCGCTAAGATTTGCCGGGGAACCGCCCAAATGGCCGATTTGCTGCCGAGTAATTGACACAAAGTGCACTGCGAGCTATCCGTATTATGGGTGGAGTGGCGTGGTCGTCCTTTGAAAGAGGGGCAAGAGTTATGCTTTTTAAGAGATTGGTGGGTGTTGCGGGTATCGCCGTCTCAGCGATGGGCGCGCAGGCAGCGCCGGTTGAGTGGAGCCCTGGAAGCGGCGGCAACGGTCACAGCTACGAGATCGTTATTGGTTCTTTATCGTGGACAGAGGCGCGTGACGCCGCGGCTACCGGCGGAGGATATCTAGCGACGGTGACGAGCGCAGCCGAGCAGGATTTCCTTGATGCTCTTTACATGCCCCGTTCCGTCTATAACGACGGCGATTTCCAGTTCGCCACGCTTTGGCTTGGCGGCTCGGACGCAGAAGAGGAGGGCGTGTGGAGGTGGGTCGTGGGCCCAGAATCCGGACAACTAATCTCAGCTGGGTATACCAATTGGGCTCCCAGTGAGCCCAACGAGTTCATTGAGGGAGAAGACTACCTTGGCGGATGGTATCGTGTAGATAATGGCAGTCAGTGGAATGACCTGCCGAACATGTTGGGTCAGGAGTTACGGGGTTACGTTGTAGAGTATTCGCCTGATCCCGATGTGATCCCGCTGCCCGCTACCCTGCCTCTGCTTGCTGCGGGTGTCGTTGCGATTGGACTTGCGAGGCGTCGAGACGCGAAGCTGGACCCGAGCTCCTCAAAGCCGACACTCTAATCGACCTGAGAAAGATTCTAGACGAGCCTGCTCACCTCCACCGCCGCCCGGACGAAATCCGCGAACAGCGGGTGCGGCGCAAACGGTTTGCTCTTCAGCTCGGGGTGGAACTGGACGCCGATGAACCAGGGGTGGCCGGGGACCTCGACGATCTCGGGGAGGCGGCCGTCGGGGGAGAGGCCGGAGAAGCAGAGGCCGTGCTCCTCGAGCTGCTCGCGGTACTTGATGTCGACCTCGTAGCGGTGGCGGTGGCGCTCGGCGATCTCGGTGGTGCCGTAGATCGAGGCGACGTGCGTGCCCTCGCGCAGGCAGGCGGTGTAGGCGCCGAGGCGCATGGTGCCGCCCTTGTCGTCGAGCACCGAGCGGGCGATCTTCTGGTTGTCCTTGATCCACTCCTTGAGGTGGAAGACGACGGGGGTGAAGCGGCTGTCGCCGGCCTCGTGGTCGAACTCCTGCGATGCCCGCGTCGGGCATGCCGGCGAGGTTGCGCGCCGCCTCGACGATGGCGAGCTGCATGCCGAGGCAGATGCCGAGGTAGGGGACCTGGTGCTCGCGGGCGAAGCGGGCGGCGTTGATCATGCCCTCGGTCCCGCGTTCGCCGAAGCCGCCGGGGACGAGGATGGCGTGGTAGCCCTCGAGCCAGGGGGCGGGGTCCTCGCGCTCGAAGATCTCGCTGTCGATCCACTCGGCGCGGACGCGGACGCGGTTGGCCATGCCGCCGTGGGTCAGCGCCTCGGCGATGGATTTGTAGGCGTCCTCGAGCTGCGTGTACTTGCCGACGATGGCGATGCGGACCTCGCCCTCGGCGTTGTGTGAGGCGGTCCATCACGTCCTCCCACCGCGTGAGGTCGGGGCGCGGGGCGGGCGAGATCTGGAAGGCGTCGAGCACGGCCTGGTCGAGGCCGTTGCGGTGGTAGGCCAGCGGCGCCTCGTAGATCGAGTGCAGGTCGGGGGCGGCGATCACGGCATCCTCGCGGACGTTGCAGAAGAGCGCGATCTTGGCCCGCTCCTTGTCCGGGATCGGCTTGTCGGAGCGGCAGACGAGCACGTCGGGGGCGATGCCGATCGAGCGGAGCTCCTTGACGGAGTGCTGGGTCGGCTTGGTCTTGAGCTCGCCCGAGGCGGCGATCCAGGGCAGCAGGGTGAGGTGCATGAAGATGCAGTTGCCGCGCGGACGTTCCTGGGAGAACTGGCGGATCGCCTCGAAGAACGGCAGCCCCTCGATGTCGCCGACGGTGCCGCCGATCTCGCAGAGCTGGAAGTCGGTCTCGTCGTCGCCGATGGGGAGGAAGTCCTTGATCTCGTTGGTGACGTGCGGGATCACCTGGATCGTCTTGCCGAGGTAGTCGCCGCGGCGCTCCTTCTCCAGCACGTTCTGGTAGATGCGGCCGGATGAGACGCTGTCGGTCTTGCGGGCCGCGACGCCGGTGAAGCGCTCGTAGTGGCCGAGATCGAGGTCGGTCTCCGCCCCGTCGTCGGTGACGAAGACCTCGCCATGCTCGAACGGGCTCATCGTGCCGGGGTCGACGTTCAGGTAGGGGTCGAGCTTGCGCAACCTGACGGTGAACCCGCGCGCCTGGAGGAGGGCGCCGAGCGCGGCCGAGGCCAGACCCTTGCCGAGCGAGGAGACGACCCCGCCGGTGATGAAGACGTAACGTGCCATGGCTGCTCGGGGTCCCGTATCTTGTGGTTGGCTGCGGCGCCGACGCTGCATGCGCTACGGGATTGCACATCTACGGGATTCGTCCTCGGGCGGCAAGGCAGCTGTCGGCGCCAGCGCCGTCGAGTTCTTCTCAGTCGAGCTGTCCCGCGTAGGACGTGCCCTCTAGAGCGCGCGCAAGTTCCGCGTAATTCTCGATGAGCGTCGAGAGCGGGCGGTCGACGGAACGCTTCAGCGGGGAGTGCAGCGGTTGCGGCGCAACCCCCAGCGCCTGCTGCAGGGTGGCGAGCGCGCGGGCGCGATCTTCGGGGTCCTGCAGGTCGCGCTCGTAGCGGAGCTCGATGTAGTCGAAGGCTTCGAGCGCGGCGCGTTCCTGCGCCAGGAGTTCGGTGCGCTGCCGCAGCCACGCGCGGAACCGGTCCGGCTCGATGCGGAACCGTTCGGGCCGACGCTCGCTCCCGCGGAAGTGATAGCGACCACTCGCCTGCGCGAAGAAGCCGGACACCACGTGACGGACGACGTTCTCGCGCCAGAGATAGACGATCTGCCAGCCTTCGTCCTTCAGTTCCCGCAGGAAGCCGCGCCAGTCATCCAGGCCGTGGATGCGCGAGAGCTGGTAGCACTTGACGTGGAAGCCGAAGGCGGCGCCGCGGCAGATGCGGGCACGGTTGCGGACATAGGTCAGGGGGTCGCCGCGCGGACGGTCGAGAATCTCGTCGGCGCAGTCGATCTGAGGATGCGAGTTCAGCGAAGACGTGAGCAGCGTCGAGCCGGTTCGGCCCTGCGCGAAGATGACGAAGCGGCGCACCTCGCGCTCCGGCGCAAGACCGGCGCGGACCGCAGTCAGCGCTGCTCCGGAGCGCCCCGCGATCAGAAGCCGAGCAACGGACCGGCGGCCGTAGCGTTCGAGCAGGCGCGGCGGCACTTCGCCGCTAGTCGGCCGGTGGCGGGAGGAGCGGCCCGTCGTCGAGTGTCGGCGGCAGCAGGTCCTCACCGGCAGGCAGGGACGGCCCCGGCTCTTCGGTCGCGGGCGGCGCGCCGCCGATCCGATCGAGGACGGAGCTTTCGCTGGCGTTCTGTGCGGCGATGATCGTCAGTGTGAGCGACGTCGCGATGAAGGCGGCCGCGAAAGCCCATGTGAGCTTGCCGAGCGGCGTCTGCGCGGCGCGCCCGCTCACGGCGCCGCCGCCGCCGAGCAGACCGCCGCCGCCCTCGTTCCGCTGCAGGAGCACCACGCCGATCAGGCAGAGCGCCAGGATCAGGTGGACGACGAGGATGACGTTTTGCATGCAGACGGGCCTTCGGTGCGTGACAGGCGGGCTATCTAGACGCTGGAGGATGGCCTCGCAAGCCTTGTGGCAGTCCCATGCGTGCAGGGCGCCGTCGACGGGCGCCCTGCAGCAAGCCTGTCAGGCCTTGCGGCGGAGCGCGCCGAGGCCGGCAAGGCGCGCCGCTCAGCAGCAGCGCGGTGGCCGGGAGCGGCACCGGCGCCACCGGAACGTTGAGCGACGTCGCATCGACCTTGATGCCGCCGGCCACGTCGATGTTGGTGAACCATCCGTAGCGATTGCCGCCGACCTCTCCCGGGATCGTGTCGGCCGCTGCAGAGCGGGTCTCGGTGAAGAGGGTCGAGCCCGTCGAGTCGAGCAGGTTCAGATCGACCGCCAGCACCCCGCCATCGTCCCGGAACTTGTGCTGGAGGATGTACCAGCCCGCAGACATGACCTCGTGATTGTTCAAGGTCTCGAGGTCCTCGCGGGGCTCGAAGTTGGTGTTGTTGCTTCCGCCGACCAGGAGTTTGCTCGACGAGGTGTCCTGCGTGACATGGAAGACGAAGTCACGCTGGTGGCCGCCGTCGCTGCCGCTGGACGAGACGGCATAGTCGAAGCCTTCGCCCGCGCTCCACATGCCCGGATCGAGATAGACCGCGACTTCGGCGAAGTAAGTCCCAGGGAAGGTGTCCCGGTACCCATCGAAGCGGGTGAAAGGACCGGTATCGTCCGTCTGCTCGAAGATGCCGTAATAGTCGCCTTCAAAGGCTGTCATGGCATTGTCGCGGGTGATCTGCCCACTCCAGCCGTTGTTTTCATCGAGCCAGCCGGAAGTGTCGGTTTCGAAGCCCTGATAAAACACTTCGGCCGCATTCGCCGGGCCGAGCGCGAGAAATGCGGTGCCGAGGGCAGCCGCAGCAATAGTGTGTCGTAACAATATCTTGTCCCCTTGGTGATTAAGTTTCTTCGTCCCCAAAAGGAAACTGAACGATTCGCATTTCAAGGTAAAGACAGCCGGACGGTTTGGCTGTGGATAAACGATCTCGCCTGTGGATATTTCTGCTCCGGCGCAGGATCCGATCGCGCGAAGGGGGTCTAGTCGGACGCTTGGCGGGGACGAGGCCCGCTCGAGTCAGAACGTCTCGAGGTAGGCGGTGATGATCTTTCGTGCGGCCTCGAGATCGGCCGTGTCGATCATCTCGCAGGCGGTGTGGATGTAGCGCGTGCCGACCACGATGCCCACGGCGCGGGCGCCGGCGGCGGCCTGCTGCGCCGCGGCGCCGTCCTGGCCGCCGGCGCGCAGCATCGTGCGCTGGTAGGGGATGTCGTTCTTCTTCGCCAGCGCCTCGATCTCGGCGACGAGGCCGCGGTCGGCGATGAAGGACGAGTCGCGGACGTGCAGTCCGAAGCCCTTGCCCTGCTGGGTGGTGCGGTCCTGCTCGGGGACGCCGGGGGTATCGCAGGAGAGCGTGGTGTCGATGCCGAGGCCGATGTCGGGCCGGACGCGGTAGGCGGCGGTCCTGGCGCCGCGGAGGCCGACCTCCTCCTGCGTGGTGAAGGCGACGTGGATCTCGGCGCCGCGGGCGTCGGGAGCGAGGGCGCGGATCGCCTCGATCCCGAGCCAGCAGGCGACGCGGTTGTCGAGCGCCTTGGAGACGACCTTGTCGCCCATGCGCTGGAACGGCGCGTCGAGGACGACCATGTCGCCGACCCGGATCTGCTCCGCCGCCGTCTCGCCGAGGCCGGTGTCGACGTAGAACTGGTCGAGATCGGGGACCTTCTTGCGCTCCTCTGCGGTCGAGATGTGGATCGGCTTGCCGCCCGGGTTGAGCACGGCGGGCAGGTCGCCCGTCTCGGTGCAGACCTTGACACGCCGGGCGAAGAGCGTGCGCGGATCGAAGCCGCCGACCGGGTGCAGGTAGGCGTAGCCTGCCTCGGTCACGTGGCTGACGAGAAAGCCGATCTCGTCCATATGGCAGAGCAGCATGACGCGGAGTGCGCCGTCTGCCTTGGCCTCGCGGCGGCAGAGGAGCGACCCCATCGGGTCCGTCTCGACCGCGTCGAAGAGGCCCTCGACCTCGGCAGCGATGAGCTCGCGTACCCGGTCCTCGGCGCCCGGCACGCCGGGGGTTTCGCAGAGCCGCTGCAATAGGTCTATGTTCATCCGCCGCCTCACGGGAGTTGTTTCAGTCATGCGTGCAGGCGGTGTCGCGACGCCCGCGGATCGTGCGCCGTGAAAGCCGGTCTAGCGGCGGCGGCCGCCTCCCTCGAGCTCCTGCCGCTGGTCCTGTTCCGCCTGGAACTCGCCGAAGTCGAACTCGGCCTGCGGTGCGGAGGGTGTTTCGCACGCGACCAGAAGGGTGGCGGCGAGCCCAAAGGCTGAAATCCGGAGCAAGTGGCTGGTCATCTCGGCTCTCCCGTTGTGCATGTTGCCCTGGTAGCTAGCCAGAAACCATGGCGCGGGTCCAGACGCCGCCTCATCTTCGGTTCGCGCAAGGTCGGGTTGCGGCGAGCGACGCGCGTGCGTCCGCCGCGGTAGCGCCAGGTCAATCATCGACGCGGAGCCTCGGACGCGATGGCGCCAGAGGAAGCGATGTTGAAGCTGTTTCGGTCCGCTGATCGCGAGCACGAGGAGATCGCCGAAGCGTCGCGGCGCAACGATGCGGCTCACGACGCGCTGCGCGACGCGATGCGCAGCGTCCTGCAGGCGCGCAACAATGGCGGCCGCACCGACGGCGCAGCAAAGGAGCGGTGCCAGTGATCGATGTCCTGACGGGCGCGTATCTGCTGTCGGCGCTGGGGGCGCTTGTGGTCACGGGGCTGATGGCGGCGGGGTTCGTCCGGCTGGCGTTCCGCGGGCGCGGCCTTGTCGGCCACATGGCGATCGGGATCGTGACCGTGCATTCGGCGGTGTTCCTGCGCACGCTCTATCGCGATCTCGCGCCGCTGGTCTTCGACGAGAGCTCCGTCCTGTTCTCGCGCGGGGCGTTTCTGGTTGTTGCGCTGGCGCTCAACGGGCTGATCGCGATCGCCGGGTGGCACGGGCTCAAGGCTCTCTACCTCGCGATCCCCGAGCAGGCGCGAGGCCGGTACTCGCTTCTCACCGCCGCGATGTATCCGCCGTTCCGCAGCCGCTGACGACCCGAGCGAGGGTTTCTCCGGCCAGGACTTGCAGCTATAGGGCGCGGGTCCGGCAAGGAGGATCCATGGCCAACGTAGCGGTGGTCGGCGCCCAGTGGGGCGACGAGGGCAAGGGAAAGATCGTCGACTGGCTGTCCAGTCGGGCGGACGTGATCTGCCGGTTCCAGGGTGGGCACAACGCCGGCCACACGCTGGTCGTCGGCGAGGAGGTGTTCAAGCTGAGCCTCCTGCCGTCGGGGATCGTCCGCAAGGGCAAGCTCAGCGTGATCGGCAACGGCGTCGTGCTGGACCCTTGGGCGCTGGTGGCGGAGATCGAGCGGCTGCGCGGCCAGGGCATCGAGGTGACGCCCGAGAACCTGGTCATCGCCGAGAACGTGCCGCTGATCCTGCCGCTGCACCAGGACCTCGACCGCATGCGCGAGGAGGCTGCCGGCCGCTCGGCGATCGGCACGACGGGACGCGGCATCGGTCCGGCCTACGAGGACAAGGTCGGGCGGCGGTCGATCCGGCTGGCCGACCTCGGCGACGATGCCACGCTTGAGGCGCGGATCGACCGGCTGCTGGCGCACCACGACGCGCTGCGGACGGGTCTCGGGGCGGAGGCGGTGGACCGCGCGGACCTCACGGCGCGGCTGAAGGCGGTGGCGGAGGAGGTCCTGCCCTACGCGCAGCCGGTCTGGAGACTGCTCGACGAGAAGCGGCGCGAGGGCCGGCGGATCCTGTTCGAGGGGGCGCAGGGCGCGCTTCTCGACATCGATTTCGGGACCTATCCGTTCGTGACGTCCTCGAACACGGTGGCGGGCATGGCGGGGCCGGGCACCGGCCTTGGGCCGAATGCGGTGCAGTTCGTCCTGGGTATCGTGAAGGCCTACACTACGCGGGTCGGGTCCGGGCCGTTCCCGACGGAACTCGACGACGCGATAGGCCGCCATCTTGCCGAGGTCGGGCGCGAGAAGGGCACCGTCACGGGCCGCGACCGGCGCTGCGGCTGGTTCGACGCCGCGCTGGTGCGGCAGACCTGCACGACGAGTGGCGTGCGGGGCATCGCGCTGACCAAGCTCGACGTGCTGGACGGGCTGGAAGAGCTGAAGATCTGCACCGGCTACGAGCTTGACGGCGAGCGGATGGACTACCTGCCGACGGCGGCCGACCGTCAGGCGCGTGTCAAGCCGATCTACGAGACGATGGCGGGCTGGAGCGACAGCACGCGCGGCGCGCGCAGCTGGGCTGAGCTGCCGGGGGAGGCGGTCAAGTATGTCCGTCGCATCGAGGAACTGATCCGCTGCCCCGTGGCGCTGCTGTCGACGAGCCCGGAGCGGGACGACACGATCCTCGTCACCGACCCGTTCGCCGACTGATGGGCTGGCGCTGGCGAAGACGGCTTGCGCTGCTGGCGCTGATCCTGGGCCTGCCGGCCTACATCTTTGTCGCCGTCACCATCGTGTCGATGTTCGAGCGTCCGGGCGTTCTGACCGAGCTGCTGGTCTATGTCGTGCTGGGCTTTGTGTGGGCGCTGCCGCTGCGGCGGCTGTTCCTGGGGATCAGCCGACCGGACCCGGAGGCGCGGGACGACGGGGATGAGCGATAGGCGCGGCGGTGACGAAGTCGTCCTGCGATCCGAAGCGCCGGTCACGCTGATCGGCGGCGGGCCGTGGCGGGCCGAGGATCTCGCCGCCGCGCTGTCGACCGCGCCGACGCTGGTGGCCGCCGACAGCGGCGCGGACGCAGCGCTCTCGGCCGGATTCGAGCCGGAGCTGGTCGTGGGTGACATGGATTCGATCTCTCCCGACGCCCGAGCTCGGCTGGGTGGGCGCGTCCACGCAGATCGCGGAGCAGGACTCGACAGACTTCGACAAGGTCCTACGCTCGGTCGAGGCGCCGCTGATGCTGGCAGTCGGGTTCCTCGGGGCGCGGCTGGACCATGAACTCGCCGCGATGGCGGTGCTGGCGCGGTCGCCGCGTCGCTGCATGCTGCTGGGACAGCACGACGTTGTCTTTGCGGCGCGGGCGCGCATGGAGCTGGACCTCGAGGCCGGGACGCGGGTGTCGCTGTTTCCGATGCACGACGTCGCCGGGCGGTCGGAGGGGCTGCGCTGGTCGATCGACGGCATCGCCTTCGCGCCTGGCGGGCGCATCGGCACTTCGAACCAGGCGACCGGGCCCGTGCGCCTCGAGATGGAGGGGACGGGGATGCTGGTGTTGCTTCCGCGCGAGACGCTGCCGGTCGCGGTCAAGGCGCTGCTGCGTTAGGCCGACGGCGATGCCGTTGCCCTGGACATACCGCCACGCCAGCCGCGAGTTCCGCGCCTTCCTGGGCGACGCCAAGGACCGCATGAACCTCGTCTCCGACAACAGCGCCTACACGGCGATCGATGCGGTGTTCCAGGTGTTCCGCCGCCGCGTGACGGTGGAGGAGGGGCTGGCATTCGCCAGCGTGCTGCCGTCGGTGCCGCGGGCAATCTTCGTCGCGAACTGGTCGCCGCGCCCGCCGGTGCCGTTCGACGATCGCGCGACTCTGACCGCCGAGGTCCAGGCGGTGCGGCGCGACCACAGCCTGACGCCCGAGAACGCGATCGAGGCCGTGGCTTGGACGGTCCGTCGCCACGTTCGGCAGGACGCCCTCGACCGCGTCCTCGCCGGCATGGCGTCCGAAGCGGCGGACTATTGGCGCGTCGACGTCGCCGACCCGCGCGAGCTGGAGCGGCGGATCGTCTGATCCCCCCTCGTGCCTCGCGACAGGGTGGGTATAAGAGGCGCCGGGAAAGGACGCTGCCGATGACCGAGACGCCGATCGAGATCGCCAAGCGGGCCGCCGCCGTGCGCGCCTGCGACTTCGTCGAGGACGGGATGGTCGTGGGCCTCGGCACCGGGTCGACCGCCGCGCACATGGTGCGCGAGCTTGGTCGGCGGGTGGCGGACGGGCTGCGGCTGACCGGCGTGCCGACGTCGGAGGCGACCGCGGCGCTGGCGCGGGATCTGGGTATCGCGCTCGCCGACCTCGACGGGCGACGTGCGGCCAGACCTGACCATCGACGGCACCGACGAGGCGGACGCCGAACTGAACCTGATCAAGGGCGGCGGCGGCGCGCTGCTGCGCGAGAAGATCGTGGCCGCGGCGTCGGGGCGGATGATCGCCATCGCCGACGCCTCGAAGCAGGTCGCGACGCTGGGCGCGTTTCCTCTTCCGGTCGAGGTGGTGCCGTTCGGAATCGGCGCGACGCGTCGCGCCATCGCCGAGATCCTGGCGGGGGCCGACGTGCTCGGAAGCGACATCGGCGTTCGACAGGCGGGCGAGGCGCCGTTCCGCACCGACGGCGGACACCTGATCCTCGACCTGCGGTTGCGGCGGATCGGCGCCCCCGCCGCGCTCGATGCCGCGCTGCGCGCGGTGCCCGGGGTCGTCGAGACGGGGCTGTTCTGCGGGATCTGCGACCTGCTCGTCCTCGGCCACGGCGACGGCCGGACCGACGTGGTGGGGGAGGCGGGGCGCGACGCGGGCGGCCCAGTCGACAACGCGTTCTCGGATATCTGAGGGACCATGGGGCACGACTATGATCTGTTCGTGATCGGCGGCGGCTCGGGCGGGGTGCGGGCAGCGCGGATCGCCGGCCAGTACGGCGCGCGCGTGGGGCTGGCCGAAGAGTACCGGATGGGCGGCACCTGCGTGATCCGCGGCTGCGTCCCGAAGAAGTTCATGGTCTATGCGTCGAAGTACCCAAAGCATTTCAGCGATGCGGCGGGCTATGGCTGGGACGTCACGGCGGGCGCCTTCGACTGGCACACCTTCCGCGGCAAGCTCGACGCCGAACTTGCGCGGCTGGAGCAGATCTACCGCCAGAACCTGCACGGTGCCAATGTGGAGGTGTTCGACACCCGGGCGCGGCTGGACGGCCCTAACCGCGTCGTGATGGCCGACGGCCACGCCGTCACCGCCGAGCGTATCCTGATCGCGACCGGCGGGCATCCCACGTTGCCGCAGCAGGTGGCGCACAGCGGCTACGGCATCACCTCGAACGATGTCTTCCTGCTGGACGAGCGGCCCGAGAGGCTGCTGATCGTCGGCGGCGGCTATATCGCGTGCGAGTTGGCCGGCGTCTTCAACGGGATGGGCACGCGCGTCAGCCAGTGGCATCGCGGCGCGTCCATCCTGCGCGGCTTCGACGACGAGGCGCGCGGTCATCTGATGGAGCTGCACGCGCAGTCCGGGATCGACCTGCACCTCGGCACCGACGTGCTGGAGATGGATCGCCGCGACGGCGGCATCTGGGTCAAGGGCAGCTCCGGCCGCGAAGAGATCTTCGACGAGGTGCTGTTCGCCACCGGCCGGACCCCGAACACGAGCGACATGGGCCTGGAGGAGGCGGGGGTCGAGCTGGGCCGCAGGGGCGAGATCAAGGTCGACGAGTGGTCGCGGTCGAGCGTGCCCTCGATCTGGGCCGTCGGCGACGTGACCGACCGGATGGCGCTGACGCCGATCGCCATCCGCGAGGGCCACGCCTTCGCCGATACCGAGTTCGGGGGCGAGCCGCGAAAGGCCGATCACGAAAACGTTCCGTCGGCGATCTTCACCCAGCCGGAGTTCGGCACCGTCGGCATGACCGAGGAGCAGGCGGCGGAGGAGCACCGGATCGAGGTCTACTGCGCGAGCTTTCGTCCGATGCACAACGTGTTCGTCGGCCGGGACGATCGCGTCCTGTTCAAGCTGGTCGTCGACGCCGACACGCGGCGCGTGCTAGGATGCCATATCGTCGCCCCGGATGCCGGCGAGATCATCCAGCTGGCGGGGATCGCGGTGAAGGCCGGACTGACGAAAGAGGACTTCGATCGCACCGTCGCGGTTCATCCGACGGTGACAGAAGAGATCGTGACCATGCGACGGCCTGTCCGAACGGCTTGAATTGCCGACGCCAGTCCGTAGGTAGCGATGCACATCCGAATGATGACAAGCGGGGAAACGGCACGTGTCCAACAATAACGGAGGACCTTGGGGCGGAGGGCCGCGACGTCCGAGCGGCGGGGGCGACAACCGGGGCGGAGGGCCGCGCCGGCCAGGTGGCGAGAATTCCCAGATCCCCGAGATCGACGAGATCGTCCGGCGCGGGCAGGAGCAACTGCGTGTCCTCATGGGCGGCAGGGGCGGCAAGCGCCCGAACGGCGGCGGCGGCGGGTCGCCCAGCTTCGGACGCGGCACGATCGGCCTGATCGTCCTGGTGCTCGTCGGCGCGTGGCTCTTCGCGTCGTTCTATTCGGTCAGGCCGGAGGAGCGATCGGTCGAGCTTTTCCTCGGTGATTTCAGCGAGATCGGCCAGCCCGGCCTCAACTTCGCCCCGTGGCCGCTGGTAACCCACGAGGTCATCGCCGTCACGACCGAGCGGACCGAGGATATCGGCGTCGGACGCAGCGGCAGTCGCGGCGACATCGGCCTGATGCTGACGACCGACGAGAACATCGTCGACATCGACTTCCAGGTGGTCTGGAACGTCGTGGATCCCGCCGAGTTCCTGTTCAACCTGCGTGACCCCGACGCGACCGTTCGCGCGGTTTCGGAGTCCGCCATGCGCGAGGTGATCGCGCAGTCGGAGTTGGCGCCGATCCTGAACCGCGACCGCGCGATCATCGCCCAGAACGTGCAGGAACTGATCCAGAGCACGCTGGAAAGCTACGATTCTGGCATCAACATCGTTCGCGTGAACCTCGACCGCGCCGACCCGCCGCAGGAGGTCATCGACTCCTTCCGCGAAGTGCAGGCCGCCGAGCAGCAGCGCGACAGGCTGGAGCGCGAGGCCGACGCCTATGCCAACCGCGTCCTTGCCGGCGCCCGAGGCGAGTCGGCGCAGGTCTTCGAGGAGGCCGAAGCGTACCGCGCGCGCGTCGTCAACGAGGCCGAAGGTGAGGCGAGCAGGTTCGCAGCCGTTCTCGAGGAATACAGCAAGGCCCCCGAGGTGACGCGCAAGCGCCTCTACCTCGAGACGATGGAGGAAGTCCTTGGGCGGGTGAACAAGGTCATCCTCGACGAGAACGGTTCGTCCCAGGGGGTCGTCCCCTACCTGCCGCTGAACGAGATGGCGCCCCGCGGCCCGCAACCGCAGACCGGAGGGTCCAACTGATGCGCAAGCTCACGATACTCGTCCCGATCGCAGTGATCGCGCTGATCGCGCTGCTGTCATCGATCTTCATCGTCGACGAACGGGAAAAGGCGCTGGTCCTCCAGTTCGGCCAGATCAAGCGGGTCCAGGAGGAGCCGGGCCTCGGCTTCAAGGTCCCGATAATCCAGAACGTGGCTCGGTACGACGACCGCATCCTGTCGCTCGACACCGACCCGATCGAGGTGACGCCGTCGGATGACCGTCGCCTCGTCGTCGACGCCTTTGCGCGGTATCGGATCGCCGACGTCGTGGACTTTCGGGAAGCGGTCGGCGCCGGCGGGATCCTCGACGCCGAACGGCGGCTCTCGAACATCCTGAACGCCCAGGTTCGGGCCGTCCTGGGCTCGGAGGGCGTGACCTCGAACACCATCCTGTCCGAGGAGCGGACGGCACTCATGGCCCGCATCCGCGACGAGGCGCGCGAGCGTGGCGAAGCGCTGGGCCTCGAGGTCATCGACGTCCGGCTGAAGCAGACCAACCTTCCCGAGCAGAACCTCGAGGCGACCTTCGCCCGGATGCGCGCCGAACGCGAGCGCGAGGCCGCCGACGAGATCGCGCGCGGTGAAGAGGCGGCACAGCGGGTTCGTGCTCTCGCCGACCGGACTGTGGTGGAGCTTGTGTCCGAGGCGCGGCGCGAAAGCGAGGTGATCCGAGGCGAGGCCGACGCGAGGCGGAACAACATCTTCGCCGAAGCCTACGGACGGGATGAGGAGTTCTTTCAGTTCTACCGGTCGCTCGAGGCCTATCAGCGCTCCATGCAGGAGGGGAACACCAACCTGGTTATGGCGCCCGACAGCGAGTTCTTCGACTATCTCAAGACGGTCTCGCCCCCGGCGCGGAGAGAGACGGCGGCGGCGCGTACGGCTGCCGAAGAGGCCGAGGGCGCAGCGGGTACCGGCACGGAACCGTCTGCGTCGGAGGATGGCACGACGCCCTCGGATGTCGCGACGCCCGAGGAAGGGGCCGACGCCGAAGGCGCGTCCCCTGCAGCGCCCGAGACCGACGAACCGGCCGCGCCGGCAACGGCCCTGGCCGGGTCTCCCGTCGATGACGAGACGACGACCGCGACAGATTGATCTCGGAGCTGATATGGGCGGCGGGCATCGTGCTCGCCGTCGAAGGATTGATCATCGCCCTCGCGCCGGGGCGGATCGTCGAGTTGCTGGAGACATTCCGACGCATGCCGCCAGACGCGCGCAGGCTCGCCGGGCTTCTGGGCCTTGCTGTCGGCGTCGCGCTTCTTTCGCTGGCACGCCTGCTGAGCTAGGCTCACGCCAGAGTTACGCGATGCGATCAGGGTATGAGTTGCGCAAGCGACCGCCCAGCAGGACAAGGGCGGAACCAGAGGGCGGTCAGTGCTGCCCGACCCTCCCGCAAGACAGGAGAATAACGTGACATCCCAGGCATTGAGTCTTCGTGGACCGGACGACAGGTCGCGGGTCATTCGCGCGCTCGTCTCGACGCTCATGGCGCTCGTCATCCTCGCGTTCGGCGCGGTTCAGGCGCTTGCGCAGCAGTCGCGGCCCGACACCTTCGCCAACCTCGCCGATCAGGTGAGCCCGGCGGTCGTGAATATCACGACGTCGACGAACGTGGCGCAGGCGATGGATCGCGGCCCGATCGTGCCCGAAGGGTCGCCGTTCGAGGACTTCTTCCGCGACTTCATGGATCCGGACGGCGACGGCGCGCCAGACCAGCGCGGCCCGCGCCGCAGCCAGGCGCTCGGCTCCGGGTTCGTGATCTCGGAAGAAGGCTTCATCGTGACCAACAATCACGTCATCGCCAACGCCGATGAGATCACCATCGAGTTCTTCTCGGGCGAGGAGCTCGATGCCGAAGTCATCGGCACCGACCCGAACACCGACCTGGCGCTGCTTAAGGTCGAGTCCGACGAGGATCTGTCATTCGTTCCGTGGGGCGACAGCGACGAGGCGCGCGTGGGCGACTGGGTCATGGCGATGGGCAACCCGCTCGGCCAGGGCTTTTCCGTCTCGGCCGGCATCGTATCGGCACGTGGCCGGGCGTTGAGCGGCAGCTACGACGACTACATCCAGACCGACGCAGCGATCAACCGCGGCAACTCGGGCGGTCCGCTCTTCAACCTCCAGGGCGAGGTCATCGGCGTGAACACCGCGATCCTGTCACCCAATGGCGGCTCGATCGGCATCGGCTTTGCGATGTCGAGCCGGGTGGCGACGAACGTCATCGACCAGCTGCAGCGCTTCGGCGAAACGCGGCGCGGCTGGCTGGGCGTCCGCATCCAGGACGTGACCGATGACATCGCGGAATCGATCGGCCTCGAGACGGCCGAGGGCGCGCTCGTCACCGACGTGCCCGAGGGTCCCGCAGAAGAGGCCGGAATGGAGTCGGGCGACGTGATCCTGTCGTTCGACGGCGAGGAGATCGGCGACACCCGCGAGCTGGTCCGCCGGGTCGGCGATACCGAGGTTGGCAAGACGGTCGACGTCGAGGTCTTCCGCGACGGCGAGACGGTGGAGCTGGCCGTGACGCTGGGCCGTCGTGAAGAGGCCGAGGGCGCCATTCCCGCAGCCGCGCAGAGCGACGAGCCGATCGACTTCGACGAACTCGGGCTCACGGTCTCGCAGATGACGGACGAGCTGCGCGAGCAACTCGCGCTGCCCGACGACGTGAACGGCCTCGTCGTGACGGATGTGGCGCAGGACTCGGAGTCGTTCGAGAAGGGTCTCCGGGCAGGCGATGTCATCACCGAAGCCGGACAAGAGGCGGTCAGCACGCCCGGCGAACTGCAGGATCGGATCGCGGCCGCGCGCGAGGCGGGCCGCAAGTCGATCCTGCTGCTGGTGCGGCGTGAGGACGATCCGCGCTTCGTGGCCCTGTCGCTGGATCAGGGCTGACACAGCCGGACAGGCCCGCCGCGGGCGCTTGAGAACGCGGTCGCGCCCCGATCGACGCCAATGCCGCCCCGGACGAGAAATCGTCCGGGGCGGTCTCGTTTCACGGCAGGTCTGGCCGTGCCGGAGGAAACTTCGGATCGCGAGGAGGCAGCGTGCGACCGTTATGGCCCTTCGACAGGCCCGGAGCGAATTCTCGGTTGCCGCCGCCTCTTTTTCTGCGGGTCCGCTGATCCTACGTTCCTGCGGAAACTGTCAGGGGGACGTCGGCGATGGCCTTGGTGCGGACGGGCGTTCTGCTCGCGGTGATGACGGCGCTTCTCGGCGCGATCGGCCTGCTGCTCGGCGGCGAGCAGGGGCTCGTCATCGCGCTGGTCGTCGCCGCCGGCATGAACGTCTTCTCCTGGTGGAACTCCGACAAGATGGTGCTGCGGATGCAGAACGCGCGGCCGGTGGACCAGCGCGCGGCACCCGACCTCTGGCGGATGACCGAGGGCCTGGCGCGCCAGGCGGGGCTGCCGATGCCGGCGCTCTACGTCATCGAGAGCGAGCAGCCGAACGCCTTCGCCACCGGGCGCAACCCCGAGAACGCCGCGGTGGCGGTGACGACAGGCCTGTTGCGGCGCATGTCGACCGAAGAGGTGGCCGGCGTCGTCGCGCACGAGCTGGCGCATATCCGCAATCGCGACACGCTGCTGATGACGGTGACCGCGACGTTCGCCGCGGCGATCTCGCTGCTCGCGAACTTCTCGCTGTTCTTCGGGGGGCGCGACCGGCAGGTGGGTCTGATCGGGACGTTGGCGCTGATGATCTTCGCGCCGCTCGCTGCGGGCCTGGTGCAGTCGGCGATCAGCCGGACACGGGAATTCGAGGCCGACCGGATCGGCGCCGAGATTTGCGGCCGGCCCGAGTGGCTCGCCTCGGCGCTGGAGCGGCTCGACGCGTTCGCTCGTCGGATCGACAATGACCGGGCGGAGCGGAGCCCGGCGATGGCGCACCTCTTCATCATCAACCCGCTGCACATGCACGCGCACGACCGGCTGTTCGCGACGCACCCGCCGACGGCGGAACGCGTGGCGAAGCTGAGGGCGATGCGGGGCGAGGACCGCGTGGTTCCGCAGGCGACTCGCGGCGGCCCCTGGGGCTGAGACGTGGATCAGGGGCGACCGGATGCCGGCTGGTAGGCGGCGCGGCACCCCTGCGGGCGGAGGAGTTCGTCGAGGAGCGGCGAGATGTCCTCCACCCGTTCGGCGACGAGGTGGGTCACGCCGCCGCCGCGCTGGATCCGGCCGGTGACCTTGAGCGCACGACCGGCAATGACGGCGCGGCGGAAGGTCTCGTAGATCCTGCGCCAGACGATGACGTTGCAGATGCCTGTCTCGTCCTCGAGCGTGACGAAGATGACGCCCTTCGCCGTGCCGGGCCGCTGCCGGATCAGGACGAGGCCCGCCACGGCGACGCGGGCATTCTGCGGCGGGTCTTCGAGCCGGCCGCAGGGCAGGCAGGACGGCGGCCGCGGCCAGGATGCCGATGGTGGGACGGTCATGGAACAAGAGTAGAACACTTGCGCTGCGGCGCAAGCCTTGCGTCCGCCCCTGAGGATCGACTATCTGCCCCGGAACGGAAGCGGAGAATGGCATGGCGCGGATCACCTACATCGAGCATGGCGGGACGGAACACGTCGTCGACGTGCCGAACGGCATGACGGTGATGGAAGGCGCGCGCGACAACGGCATCCCCGGGATCGAGGCCGATTGCGGTGGCGCCTGCGCCTGCTCGACCTGCCATGTCTACGTGGCCCCCGACTGGGTCGAGAAGCTGCCGGAGAAGGACGAGATGGAGCAGGACATGCTCGATTTCGCCTACGAGCCCGACGAGGTCCGCTCTCGCTTGACGTGCCAACTGAAGGTCACGGACGTGCTCGACGGGCTGGTCGTGCAGATGCCCGAGAAGCAGATCTAGCCAGCCGACCGAGCGGAGCGGGCTGCCGCCCGCAAGACCTTTCTGGATGATCGAGGTGCGACTCGCAGCGGGATCAGCGCACGGCGACAGCCGCGGGGCCGCCTGAGATCGACCCGATGCGGGCCGCGGCGATACCGGCATCCCGGAGCGCCGCGAGCGTCGCGTCGGCGGTCTCGGGCGGGACTGCGGCGAGGAGACCTCCGGCGGTCTGCGGGTCGTAGAGCAGAGCCTCGCGCGGGTCATCGGGCGGCCGGGCGCCGAAGGCATGGCGGAGATTTGCCTCGAAGAGCGTGGACCGGACCCCGCGCGCCGCAAGCTCTTGCGCGCCGCGAAGAAGCGGCACGGTGCCGAGGTCGATCTCTGCCGAGACGTCCGAGGCGCGCGCGATGTTGGCGAGGTGCCCCGCGAGCCCGAATCCGGTCACGTCGGTCATCGCGTGGGCGTGCGACAAGAGCCGCGACGCGACGCCCTGCGGCGACTGCATCGCGGCGAGGCAGTCCGCCACCCACGGGCCTCGCGCCGCCAGCGTCATCTCCGCCGCGAGGATGGTGCCGGACCCGATCGGCTTGGTCAGGATCAGCGCGTCGCCCGGCCGGGCTCCGGAGAGGGTGACCGGGGCACGGTCGCAGAGCCCGGTGACGGTGAAGCCCAGCGTCAGTTCCGCGCCGAGAGAGGTGTGGCCGCCGACGATCTCTGCGCCCTCGGCGGAGAAGACGCTGCGGGCGCCATCCATGATCTCGGCGAGCCAGGCCTGCTGCAGCGCGGGCGTCATGCGCGGCAGGATCACCGTCGCGAGTGCGGCTTGCGGCGCGGCGCCCATCGCCCAGACGTCCCCGAGGGCGTGGTTCGCCGCGATGCGCGCCATGACCCAAGGGTCCTCCGTCACGGCGCGGAGATGGTCTGTCGAAATCACCTGGTGGACGTTCCCAGTCGCCAGCAGGGCGGCGTCGTCACCCACCCCGCCCAGCGCGATGCCAAGTGCCTCGCCGCCGACCTTGGCGCCGCAGCCGCCGCACATCGGCTTCGGGCCTAGGGCCGAGGAGAGGCCGGCCACGTGCTCCCGCGGCAGCGGCGGTTGCGGCATCGGCGTGAGGTCGACGAACCGGTCCATGAACCGCCGGTCGATCCTGTCCTTCCACCGCCATAGAACGGGTGCGGCGAGGGCGGCGCCCCATTTCTCGGCGAGGGCTGCGCGTTGGCCAAGCGAGACGAGCTTCAGGTAGTCGCGCTGTGGCCGGTAACGGCGCCGCGCGGCGCGCGTCAGATCGGCGCGCAAGTTGGCGTGGAGCGTCGGAGCCTGCCGCACCGCAAAGACGCCGGCCTTGGGCCGGGGCGCGTACGTGAGATGCGCGCAGTCGCCGACGGCGTAGATCGCGGGGTCGCTCACCGACCGGAGCATGTCGTCGACGGCGACATAGCCGTTCGCGAGTTCCAGCCCCGTCGTCGCCAGCCAGCCGTGCGGGCGCGCCCCGGCCGCGCCGACTGTCAAGTCCGAGGGAACGTCACGGTCGGCGAGGTGGAGGGCCCGTTCCGAGACGGCGTCGACGCTGGCATGCTCCACAAGCTCGATCCCGGCCCGCTGCAGGCGGTCGAGCAGGATCTCGCGGCCACGCTGTGTGCTCCCGGACAGGGCGCGGCCCGCGTCGACCACGGTGATCCGCGGTGTATGGCGCCGCAGCCGCCACGCCATCGCGAGCGCGAGTTCAACTCCCGCGACTCCGGCGCCGATGACGGCCATGGCGGGCCGTTCCGGCGGGTCGGCGACGAAGCGCTCCCATGCGGCGGCCAGCGTGCCGAGGGGCTTGGCGGGGACCGCGTACCGATCGAACCCCGGCAGGTCCGACATCGCCGACATGACGCCGACATCGAGCGATGCGATGTCGTAGGCGATCGGCGGTCGGCCGGGCACGTGGATGCGCGCCGCGGCGCGATCGATCCCCTCGACGCGACCCAGGATCAGGCGCGCTCCGGCGTGGCGCGCGAGACGGACGAGGTCGATGTCGAGCGCCTCGCGCTTGTAGTGGCCCGCGACGTGGCCGGGCAGCATCCCCGTATAGGGCGCCGTCGGATCGGGATTGACGAGCGTCAGCCGCGCCCCGGCAAGCGGCCTCATGCCCCAGCGCCGCAGGACGAGGGCGTGGGTATGGCCGCCGCCGATCAGGACGACTTCGCGGACCAGGGGCAGGGGCAGGGCGTGCATGAACGCGGTCTATCGTGGAGCGGCCGGCGCGGCCACCGGCGTCACGGCGCCACCCACGCGCCGCCAAACCCGTCCTCGATCCGGTAGACGGCGCGCCGCTGGCGGTCGTCGCCAAGGTGCAGCGCGTCGATCCGGTGCACGTAGGCCGTCAGCACCGCGAAGCGCCTGAGGTCGGCGGTGTCGTCCGCAGTCTCCGGGTCGGGAATTGCCGCGCCAGGCAGGCTCCCGCCGTAGCGCGTCCGAGCACGCTCCGGCACGTTCGCCCACACGTCGGAGGCGGAGGTGCCGGTGAGGACGCTGATGCGTGCATCGAGCCGCGTCTGGAGCGATGCCTGCGGATCCCAGACCAGGACCGCGGCGCGCGGACGGCGGCGCAGGTGCGCGACCTTCGACGCGGCGGCATCGGTGTGGAACTCGAGCGTCCGTGCGGCTCGGTCGGCGGCGCGCAGCACGACGGTCCGGACTTCGGGGGCGCCATCGCCGATGGTGGCCAGCGCCGGGTTGCGCGCCGCTCCCTCCCTGGCTTCGAGTCGCCGCCAGAATCTCGTCCAGCAGCGCTGGCAGGTGGAGGGCCCAAGCCGGGTCAGTCATCGGCGCGGCGTCGGCCGGGGAACCGGCTCCGCACGGTGCGCGGCGGCTACAGCGAGATGCGAGGGTACCGGAGGGCGAGAGGGCTCGTCTCGACGTGTCGCCGTAGCGACTTGTGACGTCGTCTCTTGAGGCCGGTCTCGACGGGCGGCACCGCCGCGACGCCGCGTGGAGCGACTGCGGGGTCCGTAAGAGTGCAGGGCATCCGGCTGGTGCATCAGGTCGCCCATCATCTTCGCCCAAAGCTGAAAGTGAAGGAGAATCTGCCCTGTCGGCTCCCGCCGGCCAAGCGGGGTTGCCTCGACGACCCGCCTTCGGTGGGCGAACTGCCCGTTCGGGCCGCGGTGGCCCTGTCGAAGGGTTCGGGGGAGCTTCCGAAACTCCATCTCGCTTCATCATCGGTCTGCTGGCCGGTTGGCGTCGGACGTCGTTCCGTCGATTGGCCGTAACGGCCATCAACGCGCAACACGGCATGGTGGAAACCCCGGCCTGCGCGCAAATGTGCTTCGAGGTCACTGGCCTAGCGCTCTTGGGCGAACACCTTGACGAGCTCGGCAGGGGCCCGTGTCGCGAGGCGCCGGGCGGGCCAGAGGCTCGCCAGCGCCGCGGCGACGAGCGACAGCGCCCCGAGGAGCAGCCAGTCGCGCGGGAAGACGTGCATCGGCAGGCGCCAGCCGAACGCCTCGACATTGACGACCGCGAGCAGGATCCAGGCGAGGACGAGGCCCACCGGAACGGCCGCGACGAAGGTCAGCGCCGCCAGCGTCACGGCGCGCACGAGTTCCAGCCAGCCGAGCCGCGCCCGGGTCAGCCCGAGCGCCCAGACCGGCGCCAGCTGCGGCAGCCGAATGCCGGCCAGCGTCAGCAACGATGTCAGGATCGCCAGTCCCGCGATGCCGAGCGTCAGGACGTTGAGCGACGAGGTCACCGCGAACGTCCGTTCGAAGACCTCGAGCGAGAACCTCTTGAGCGCCGCCTGATCGATCACGCCGTCGGGCGAAAGGCCGAACTCCTCCACGAGCGCGCGCGCCAGCCCCTCCGGGTCATCCGTGCGGATGCCGAAGTTCCGCCGCGCGACCCCCGGGAAGCGGTCGAGCTCGGGGAGCCCGACAAGCACCTGACCCGACGTGTTGCCGTAATCCGAATAGACGCCGGCGATCTGCGTCGGCCATCCCGGCAGGAGGATAGGGTCGCCCGGCGCAAGCTTCTCTCGGCGCGCCAGCTGCTCGTTCACGAGCACGCCCTCGCCAGAGCTGACGACGTCCCAGACGCCCGGCAGGGCGGAGAGGAGGGGCCAGTTGTCGCGGTAGGTGGCATGATCCGAGACACCGTAGATCTCGGCGGGCGCGCCGAGCACCTGCGCCTCGGTGCGCCAGATCGGCAGCACGGCAGCGGCGCGCGGCTCGAGCCAGCGCATGAGCTCGCGACCCTGGGTCTCGTCCTCGACCTCGACATAGAGCTCGGACGCGAGGCGCTGGTCTAACCAGCCGGTGAAGGTCAGCCGGAACGACTGAACCATGGTCCCGACGCCGATGTTCGCGGCAAGTGCGAGAAGAAGCGCCATGAGCGCGAGCCCGAGACCCGGAAGCTGCTGGCGGGTGTCGGCCCAGAACCATTCCGAAAGTGCCCCGCGCGCCGTCCGTTCGCCGATGCGGAGGCAGAGCGAGAGCCAGAGCGGCAAAAGCAGCGCCGCGGCCACGAGCATCGCGCCGAGCATGGTGAAGCCCGCGACGAGGCCCGAGCCGAAAGCCCAGACCAGCCCAGCAGCGGCGATAAGGCACGCGGCGGCGATCGCCTGCAGGCGCAGGCCGCGTTCCGACGCGCGGGCCCAGGCGCGCGGCTGCGCGGCCGCGAGAAGGGGTAGGCGCGCAACCTTCCAGAGGGCGCCGGCGCCGGCGACCGCGGTACCAGCGACGGCGATCGCCATGCCGGCGGCCCACCAGCCGGGGCGAAGCGAGAGCGAGCCGTCGACGGTCGCGCCGTAGAGCCCCCGCAACGTCGCCGCGACATCGGGCAGGAGTGCGGCGGCGATCAGGCCGCCGAGCACCATTCCCGCGGCGCCCGCGACGATGGCGAACAGCAGCAATTCCACCGCGAGCAGGACCAGCAGCCGGCGCGCCGGCAGGCCAAGCGCCCGGAGCGTGCGGAACGTCGGTCGCCGCTGCTCGAACGCGAGGCCCACGGCGCCGTGGACGATGAAGAGCCCGACGGCGAAGGACAGAAGCCCGAACGCCGTGAGGTTGAGGTGGAAGCTGTCGGTCAGCCGCGCGATCTCGACGGCGCCGCCGGGCTCTCGACGCTCGAGCTCCGGCGCGATCTCGGCGAGGGGTGGCTGGCTGAGCGGCTGGTCAGGCAGGATCAGCAGCCGGTCCATGGTCTCGCCGCGGTCGAGCAGGCGCGCGGCCACGCCGATGTCGGCCATCGCTATGCCGGCCGGGACATCCTCGGCGACGACGACCGGTGGCAGGTCGTCGCCCCCGAGACGCGCCGCGGTCTCGGCATTGGCGAACAGACGTCCGGGATTGCCGATGGCTTCGGAAGGGGAGACCTCCGTCCGGGACGCACTGCCCCCGGAAAGGGACGGTGGTGGCGCCGTCAACAGGTCGATGCCGATCACGCGGACGCGTGCGCCGGACGCGAACACATTTCCCTCGACGACCGGTGTCACGAGCCAGCCGGCGCGGCGGAGGCGGACATAGGTGTCGATGGGAATCACTCCACCGGCCGCGTCGACAAGCGCGGGGTAGGCGTCTCCGCCCGTCGCGCGTGTGGCGGCGTCGTAGCTCGCCCGCGCCTCGGCGTTGATCGCCTGCACCCCTGACCAGAGTGCCGTCGCGAGAGCGAGCCCGAGGAGCAGCGTGACGAACTGGACCGGGTGTCTTCGCCAGTGCGAGAGCAGGGCCTGGAGCGTCGCGCGGGTCATTCCGCGGCTGCGGCGTCCGGCAGCGCGGACACCTGACCCCGCGTCAGGTGAACCCGCCGCTTGGCGCGAGAGGCAAGGCGCGCGGAGTGCGTGACGAGAAGCAGCGCGGCTCCAAGCTCGGCGACGAGCTCCAGCATCAGGTCCATCACCCGGCCGCCGGTCGCTTCGTCGAGGTTGCCCGTCGGTTCGTCGGCCAGCAGCAGGCGCGGTCTGCCCGCGAGCGCCCGGCCGATGGCGACACGTTGCTGCTGCCCGCCGGAGAGCTGTTCGGGATACTTGCCGCGATGCTCCGCGAGGCCCAGCCGGTCCATCAGCGTCTCGGTGAGGGCGGCGTCGTGACGTCCCGCGAGCCTTGCCTGGAAGGCGACGTTCGCCGCCGCGTCGAGCGACGGGATCAGGTTGAATTGCTGGAACACGACGCCGATCGCCTCGCGCCGCAGCCGCGCCCGGCCGGCGTCGTCGAGCCGTGCGAGATCGGTTCCGTCGAGGAGGATGCGGCCGCGGTCGGGCGCATCGAGGCCGGCGACGAGGTGGAGGAGGGTGCTCTTGCCCGAGCCGCTCTCACCGGTGAGCGCCAGCGTCTCGCCCGCGCCGAGCCCGAGGGTCACGCCGCGCAGGACGTCGACCGGGCCGGCCTCGCCGGGGTAGCCTTTCCAGACGTCTTCGATCGACAGCAACATGGAACCCCACATAGGGGGCGCGGGCTTGCGCGACAGGCCGGCGTCTCGCCGCGGTCAGGGCCTGACGGTGCCGTCGCCCTCGACGATGTAGCGAAAGCTCGTCAACTGCTCGGCGCCGACGGGGCCGCGAGCGTGCATCTTGCCGGTGGCGATGCCGATCTCGGCGCCCATGCCGAACTCGCCACCGTCGGCGAACTGGGTGGAGGCGTTGCGCATCAGGATGGCGCTGCCCGTCCGGGCGAAGAACCGTGCCGCCGCCGCGTCGTCCTCGGTGACGATGCAGTCGGTGTGCTCGCTGCCGTAGCGGCGGATGTGGTCGGTCGCCGCGTCGACGTCGTCGACCACGCGCGCTGCGATGATCATGTCGAGGAACTCGCGGCCCCAGTCGACGTCGGTGGCGGGGACGGTGCCGGGGACCGCCTGCAGCGTCTCGTCGGCGCGGACCTCGACGCCCCTCTCGATCAGCGCCGCCACAAGGTCGCGGCCGAGCGTGTCGGCGACGTTGCGGTGGATCAGCAGGCACTCGGCGGCGCCGCAGATGCCCGTACGCCGGGTCTTGGCGTTGAGGACGACGCGCATCGCCTTCTCCGGGTCGGCGGCGGAGTCGACGTAGACGTGCACGATGCCCTCGAGGTGGGCGAAGACCGGCACCCGCGCCTCGCGCTGCACGAGGCCGACGAGGCCCTTGCCGCCGCGCGGCACGATGACGTCGATGACGCCGGTCATGCCAAGCATCTGGCCGACCGCGGCGCGGTCGCGGGTGGGAACGCGCTGGATGGCCGTCTCGGGGAGTCCGGCGGCGCGCAGCCCTTCGACGAGGCAGGCGTGGATCGCCTCGGACGAATGGAAGCTCTCGGAGCCGCCGCGCAGGATCACGGCGTTGCCGGCCTTGAGGCAGAGGGCGCCGGCGTCGGCGGTGACGTTGGGGCGGCTCTCGTAGATGACGCCGATGACCCCCAGCGGCGTCGCCTCCCGCCGGATGCGCAGGCCGTTCGGCCGCGTCCACTCCGCCAGCGTGCGGCCGACCGGGTCGGGCTGGGCGGCGATGGCGCGCAGGCCCTCCTCGATGCCGGCGATGCGGGCGTCGTCGAGCTTGAGCCGATCCATCATCGCGTCCGAAAGGCCCTTGGCGCGGCCGTAGGCGAGGTCCTTGTCGTTCGCGGCGACGATCTCGGCGTGGCGCGATGCCATGACGTCGGCGGCCGTCTCGAGCGCCTGGCGCTTCTGCTCCGGCGTGGCGCGCGAGAGCTCGGCGGCGGCTTCCGTCGCCCGCTCTCCGATGCCGGCCATCATGCCGCTGATGTCGTCGAAATCCTTCATAGCACCATGTCGTCCCTGTGGATCAGCGCCGCGCGTCCGGGATAGCCCAGCGCCGCCTCGATGTCACCGGACCTCAGTCCCCTGATCGCACGCGTCTCGGCAGCCGTGTAGCGCGTCAGCCCCTGGCCGAGCCTGCGTCCGTCCGGTCCGGCGATCGCCACCGGATCGCCGCGGCCGAAGCTGCCCGTGACCTCGGTGACGCCGGCGGGAAGCAGTGACCGCCCCGCATCGAGCGCCGACGCGGCGCCTGCATCGACCGTCAGCGTGCCGTTCGGCTTCATCGCGGCGATCCAGCGCTTGCGCGCGGCGTGAGGGTCCGTCTCGGCGAGGAACCATGTCGCGTGCGCGCCCTTTTCCAGCGCCGACAGCGGACGCAGGACCGATCCTTCGGTGATTGCCATCGCGCAGCCCGCGGCGACTGCCGTCTTGGCCGCCATGACCTTGGTCCGCATGCCGCCCTTCGAGAGGCCGGTGCCGGCGTCACCCGCCATCGCCTCGATCTCCGGAGTGATCCGCTCCACCATGTCGATGCGTTTCGCTTCGGGGTCGCGCCGGGGATCCGACGTATAGAGCCCGTCGACGTCGGAGAGCAGCACCAGGCGGTCCGCCTCGACCGTGGCTGCGACCTGCGCCGCCAGCCTGTCATTGTCGCCGTAGCGGATCTCGTCGGTGGCGACCGTATCGTTCTCGTTCACGATCGGCACGACCCCGAGCCGGAGGAGGTGGAGGAGCGTCGCGCGGCTGTTGAGGTAGCGGCGGCGGTTCGCGCTGTCCTCGAGCGTCACGAGGACCTGGCCGGTGACGATGCCATGCGGCGCCAGCGCCTCCTCATAGGCGCGGGCGAGGCGGATCTGCCCGACGGCCGCCGCGGCCTGGCTTTGTTCGAGCGCCAGTGTGCCATCCGGCAGGTGCAGGACGCGGCGCCCGAGCGCGATCGACCCCGAGGACACCAGCACGACGTCGATGCCGCGCTCGCGGAGGCCGGCCACGTCGGCCGCAAGGCCCGTCAGCCAGTCGTGGCGCAGAGCTTCGGTCGCGGGGTCGACAAGCAGGGCGGAGCCGATCTTGACGACGATCCGACGCGCATCGCTCAGGGTCGCCACGGCGCGTCTTCCTGCGGCTCCTCTTCGTGCCGCGCAGCCGCGATCCTGCGACGAAGCAGCCGCAGGATGTCGGCGACGCCGGCGCCGCTGACGCCGGACGCGGCATGGACCTCTCCGGCGACCTCGCGCAGCTCGGTCAGCCGCCGCTCCAGGGTGTCCGGGTCGAGGGCGTCGACCTTGTTCAGCGCGACCACACGCGGCTTGTCGGCGAGGCCGTGGCCATAGGCATCGAGTTCACCGAGCACGGTCTGGTAGTCTTCCGCGACGGTCTCGGACGTGCCGTCGACCAGGTGGAGGAGGGCGGCGCAGCGTTCGACGTGAGCCAGGAAGCGATCGCCGATGCCGCGCCCCTCCGAAGCGCCTTTGATCAGCCCGGGAATGTCGGCCATGACGAGCTCCGCGCCGTCGACGGCGACGACGCCGAGGCCGGGATGCAGGGTCGTGAAGGGGTAATCCGCGATCTTGGGCCGGGCATTGCTGACCGCGGCGAGGAATGTGGATTTCCCCGCGTTGGGCAGACCGACGAGGCCGACGTCGGCGATGAGCTTCAGCCGCAGCCAGATGGTGCGCTCGACGCCCGGCTGCCCGGGGTTCGCGCGGCGGGGGGCCTGGTTGGTCGAGGTCTTGAAACGCAGGTTGCCCCAGCCGCCGTTTCCCCCCTCCGCCAGTAGCACCCGGTCGCCGACCTCGGCCAGATCGGCGATGACCGTCTCCTCGTCTTCCTCCAGAAGTTCCGTGCCGGCGGGCACGCGCAGCACGATGTCCTCGCCGTCCTTGCCGGTGCGCTGCTTGCCCATGCCGCCCTGGCCGCTTCGCGCGAAGAAGTGCTGCTGGTAGCGGAAGTCGATGAGCGTGTTCAGGCCCTCGACCGCCTCGACCCAAACGTCGCCGCCGCGGCCGCCGTCGCCGCCGTCAGGCCCGCCGAACTCGATGAACTTCTCGCGGCGAAAGCTCATGGCACCGGCACCGCCGGCGCCAGAGCGAACGTGGACTTTCGCGAGATCGAGGAACTTCATGCCAGAGCCTGCGGCGATGGTGGTGCCGCGGCATATGTCAGATCGCGCGGCGCCTCAAGCGCGCGCGCCGGTCACTGCATGCGGCGCGTGTAGGTCCAGGTCGGGACGGTGGACCGGCGCGCTACAGAATAGGTCTCCGCGTCTCCCAGATAGTCGAACCCGCAGTTTGTCAGCACTCTCGCGGAGATCGGGTTGTCCTGGAACACCCGTGCAAAGAGCGTCGAAGACGCGTGCGGGTTCGCCTCGACGAGGGCCTGAACCGCCTCCGTTGCAATCCCGGTGTTCCAGAAGGCCGGGGCGACCCAGAACCCGATCTCCGACTGGTCGCGATCAAGCCTCTTGAGCGACACGACGCCAAGGACCTCGCCCTGGTGTGTCTTCGAGCCGTCGATCGCCCAGACGTCTTCCGTCCGACCAGGCAGACGCGACTTGGCCACGAACGCCTCGGTCGAGCCCGGGGGCAGGGGGTGCGGAATGCTCGACGTCATGCGCGCCACGCGCTCGTCCGCCGTATAGAGCCCGATCAGACCGACGTCCGAACTCCGAACGGGACGGAGGACGAAGCGGCTGGCCTCGACCGTGGGCTGGGTGTCGGTGATCTCGACCGTCATCAGTGCGTTCTCCTCCGAGCGCCCGACTGGAACCTCTCCCTCTTGAACACATGCAAAGAGAGGCCGGCGACTCCGCCAGCCCCCATAATGCACGACCCTTTCGGGAGGGTTACTCGGCGGCGTCCTGCGCCGAGACGACGTGGACGAACGTCCGACCCTTGAGGCCCTTGGCGAACGTCACGCGGCCGCCGGAGACGGCAAAGATCGTATGATCGCGGCCAAGACCGACGCCATTGCCCGGCCACCACTTGGTGCCGCGCTGGCGGACGATGATGTTGCCGGGGATGACTTCCTCGCCACCGAACTTCTTGACGCCGAGCCGCCGGCCGGCGCTGTCGCGCCCGTTCCGGGACGAGCCGCCTGCTTTCTTGTGTGCCATGCGTCCCTACTCCTTGTCTGCGGCGAGTGTGGTCGCCTGCTCGATCCAATTGTCGCGCGCGATGCGGCCCTTGAAGGACAGTTGCTCGTCCATGTAGGCGACCTCGTCGTCCGTCCAAGCCGCGATCTGGTCGAAGTGATAGACGCCGTTCTCGTGCAGCAGCGTCTCCAGCTTCGGACCCACGCCGGAGAGCTTCTTCAGATCGTCCGCCTGGCCACCCCGTGGCGATTCCAGAAGGTTGGTCGGCTTGGTACCGGCCGGGGCCGCGTCATCGGGCTCGACCGTCTCCGCCGGCTTGTCGCCCGCCTCCCCGGTCTTGACGCGCTTTTTCATCTCCGCCTGATCGGCGCGGTTCTCGGTGTAGCGGCCGTCGGACACCACGATGCCGCTCACGCCGCCTGCGCCAACCGCAGCCTTCACGCCCGACTTGCCGGCGCCGTCGGACAGGATCTCGGTGATCCGAAGCAGCGTCAATTGCTGGCGGTGGCCCTTGGTCCGCTTGGACGCCGTGCTTCCGGCGCCGCTTGACGAAGTGGATGACCTTCTCGCCCTTGATCTGGTCCAGCACCTCGGCCTGCACGCCGGCATCCGCGACGAGCGGCGACCCGACGACGGGCGTATCGCCGCCGACCATCAGGATGTCATTGAATTGAACCGTCTCGCCCGCCTGAGCGGCGAGCTTTTCGACACGCAGAACATCGCCCGACTGTACGCGATACTGCTTGCCACCGGTCTTGAGGACCGCAAACATCGGCATCTTCCTCTGTTTCCGCGCCCTGCGGCCCCTGCATCGGCAGGCGTTTCCGGGTTTCCCCGCCTCGGGCAGCGCGCCCCTTGCGGGACGTCATTGATGTGATCGGAGGCACCCGCCTGCCGAGATGCGGGCTTATGATGGAAGCACCGGGAGGCTGTCAAGTCTCAGATGTCCTGCCCCTCCATCGAGCGCGCCACGGCATCACCGAGACCGCGTGCAATGCGCGTGAACGTCGGCTCGAAGGCTTGAAAGAGCGCCGAGTTGAGCGCCTCGCCCGCTTCGGTCTCGGACAAATCGACGTAGGCCTCGATGTCGTCAGGGGACAAGCGGCGCGAAGGCCATGGCAAGCTGTGCGTCCAGCCAATCCACCGTGTCGTCGCGGATCTCGTCTTCCTGCGCCCACGCCTCCGTCAGCGCTTCGCTCGTCGTCATCCCGTCCATGCCGCCGTCGACGAGTCCCAGGTTGAACGCATACGAGAAGGTGAGCGAGGAGGCGACGTTGGTCTCGACGAGGTCATTCACCTCGATGAACTCCCGGATCAGCGCGAAACGCTCCGGATCATCGGCGCGCAGCGTGGCGACGCCTTCCGTCGCCGCCGCTTCGACCTCGGGATCGAGAAAGGCGCGGCGGGCGTCCAACTCATGCGCGACGATCCTCTGACCGATGTTCGCCGAAAAGAACGCTTCGATCGCGGCGGTGTCCGTTCCCTCGAACGATGCAAGAAAGAGTGGCCTGACCTCGTCCTTCATCTCTTCAGGATCGTAAAGCTCAGCCACGCGAGCCCTCCAGGTAGGTCCGCCGCCACCCGCGAAGAGCTGGTCGGCCAGGTCTTCACCGTAGAGGCGGCCCTCCTCGGCCATGATCGCAATGAGTTCGTCGAGCCGCAGGTCGTCCCAAAGGTCCGCGGGATCCGCTCCGGCGCTCGTTGCGGCAAGCCACGCCGTCACCCCGATGGCCATCGTCCTTCTCATGCGATCTCTCTCGTCCAGCGCCGATGTGGCCGACCTTCTACCACGGCGGGTGTCGGAAGAAAGAGCGGCAACAGCCCTTGCGCGCCCGCAGCACTGTCATTATTCCCGCCGAGACCCTTCGCGGAGAGGTGCCGGAGTGGTCGAACGGGGCGGTTTCGAAAACCGTTGATCCCGCAAGGGATCCCAGGGTTCGAATCCCTGTCTCTCCGCCAACTATTCCCCCGCTAAAGAAATATTCTTATTACGATCAATATGTTAGGTCATACGTTGACCCCCTCAGGCCTATCTTGGCGTAGATATCCCGCACCTTTTCCCGCACCATGTGCTGCGCGTCAGCTGGATTGTGTGAGGATGAGGGGCAGATGGGGATCACCAAAGATCGCGGTCGCTACTACTGGGTCAAGCGCGTGCCGAAGCGGTACGTTGGTGTCGTGCGTGGGGTCGACGGGCAACCGGTGAAGCAGGTCCGGGTGGCTCTGCGCACCGACAGTGAGAGCGAAGCCCGCAAGAAGGCGGTGATGGTGGAGGAGGCGCGGTTCGCCGAGTGGGAGGCGCTCCTCGCCGGCGACGCAGGCGCGGCGCGCGAACACTACCTGTCGGCGAAACAACTCGCCGAGACACGAAGTTTCGCCTACGTCCCGGCCGCCAAGCTTGCTGCCGGAGATATCGAAGAGCTGGTGCGACGGGTTCTTTCGCTTCAGGAAGGCGGAAGGCTGGCCTCGCCCGCGGTCGCGGCGGCGGTGCTTGGCACGGTCCCGGAAGTCCTTCCGACACTGACAGAGGTGCTCGACGAGTTCGTCAAGCTGACGCGCACCCGCCACGTTCAGAAGTCCGACGCACAGCGGCATAAATGGCTGCTGCCACGCAAGCGTGCCGTAGCGAACTTCCTAACTGCCGTCGTTGGCGTCCGTCCTGACGGCACGCCGAAGGACCTGCCTGTCAACGAGATCACCCGTGGCCATGCCCTGCAGTTTCGCGCCTGGTGGAGCGCACGTGTTCTGAAGGGCCACAAGATCGAAACCGCCAACAAGGACTTCGGGCACCTGGCGCAGATCATTGGCACATGGGCGAAGCTGACGGACGTCCCGATCGACAATCCATTTCGCGGGCTTCGGCTGGAAGGCAAGGACGGCGGCCGCACGCCACCCTTCTCACGCTCCTGGGTCGAGGAAAAGCTGCTCGTTACGAACGCCCTGGCGGGCCTCAACGAGGAAGCGCGCGATGTCTTTCTGATGATGGTGAATACCGGCCTCCGGCCGCCGGAGATTACCGATGCGCCCATCGAGGACTTCGCCGTGGATGCACCGATTCCGTACTTTCGGGTGGCACCGAATGGGCGAGAGTTGAAGGTCGCGCATACCCGGCGCGAGATCCCGCTGCTGGGTGTCTCCTTCGAGGCCGCCTGTCGCATCGTCGCCCGCGGCGGCGTCGGCCGCTATCGCCACAAGGCCGGCGCCTGGAGCGCGGCTGTCAACAAGTACCTCGCCAGCAATGACCTGAAGGAGACGCCTGCCCATGTGGCGTACTCGCTGCGGCACTACGTCGAGGATGCGTTGCTCGCGGCCGGGGTCGACGACCGCGTCCGGGCCGATATGTTGGGCCACAAGTACGCCCGGCCGAACTACGGCACCGGCGGAGGTCTCTCCGGTCGACGGACGACATTGGAGAAGATTTCTCTGTGCTAGAGTAGCATCATCCCTCGACTGTTGCGTTACCTTGCGCACCGGCGATCTACGTCGCCGCAACGTTTCAGAGAAGGCATATATTGTGGTCCGCTCTGGGGCGACTTCAAGATAGAGCGTTTTCTGCTTCTTGGGTGCTCCGCACGACAGTCTTGATCGGAGCACACACATGGGAATCATAGACGACTTGCTGGCGGGCGCGCCGCCGAGGGAGCTTGCCCTTCGAGAACGTCTCGGTCTCGAGGAAAACGACGACGACAACGCCGCCCGGCTGCTGGCCGTGCATGGCGCCGACCTGATTTATCTCGAGGGCAAGGGCTGGGCCGTGTGGGACGGTTGCCGGTTTTCGTTCAAGTCGGGTGACCTGGCCGCGATGGAAAAGGCGAGCGACCTGCGCCGCATCGTTGCGGAAGAAGCCGATTTTGCTGCCCATGCGACCGAGGTCGAGGACCACGAGGTCAACAACTTCATTGCGGAGTGCGAGAAGAAGCGCCCGCCCGTGTTCTTCCGCGACGTGCAGGACGCCCGGAACGCCCTTCGCCGCGAGATCGCGCACCGCCGGCGCAAGCACGCGACGAAATGTGGGAACTTGGACAAACAAAAAAAGGCCCTCGAGGCGTGCGCCTGGCGCCGCCGGGCGGATATCGACGATCTGGACCGCGACCCCTGGGCCTTCGTCGTGCCGAATGGGCAAATCGACCTGCGGCGCGCGGCGAAGTATGACCCCGACGCCTTCGACACAACCGAGGCCGATCTGGCCGCGCGCCGGGCGTGGCTGCGCCCCGTCGATCGCGCGAACCTGCCAACCCGCTGCGCCGCCGCGCCCTTCGACCCCTCGGCCGAGTGCGACGCCTGGCGCGCCCTCATGGCGACTGATTCTGCCCGATCAACAGGTCCGTGACTGTGCCCAGCGCATCCTCGGCGCGACACTGTTCGGCGAGAACCGTGCTCAGGTCTGCGTCATCCTCCGCGGCCCTGGCGGCAACGGCAAGTCAACGCTGCTTAACGGCCTGCAAGCGGTCCTCGGCAACCGCGACGGCTATGCCGCGCCGTGCAAAATCGAAATGTTCCTCGATACCGGCATGTCCTCGAGCGGCGGCCCGACGCCCGAGGAAATCAACATGCCTGGCGCCCGCGCCTACATCGCAACCGAGCCCGGCGCCCGCGACGTCCTGTCGGCAAAGAAGGTCAAGGGCCTGACCGGCGGCGACCAGCGCATGAGCCGCGGCCTGCACAAGGACTTCTTTTTCTGGACCCCGCGCGACATCCCGATCCTGTCGTGCAACCGGACGCCAAAGATCAAGGACGAGGACGAGGGCACGCGCCGGCGCCTGGTGTTCGTCCCCTTCGACGTCAACTTGCGCGCCTTGCCGGCCGATCAACAACGCTCGCAAGGCGATATCGAGCGCGACCTGGCGGCCGAACGATCCGGCATCCTGAATTGGCTTCTGGACGGGTTCGCCGAGTTCATGCGGCGGGGCGTCGACATGCCGGAAAGCATGGCGGCACTAAAGGAAAACCTGCTTGCCTCGGCAGACCCCGTCGGCGTGTTCCTGGCCGACATGACCACGGCCGACCCTGGCGGCCGCATCAACGTGACCGACTTTTATAACGTCCTGGAACACTGGGCCGTGACTGAGGGGCACACCCTCTATCAAAGGGCGACCGTGCGAAACATCATGGTCGAGAAGGGCGTCGACAAGGGTAAGACAAATGGCCTGTCGGTCTGGCGCGGCCTCACCTGGGCCGAGGACGCCGGCGCGATCGTCACCGACGTCTTGGGCGCCGACGCTATGCCCCACGTTTCAGCCCCGCGCCCCGACGACACCGAGACCCCGTTCTGATGGCGGCGCCTCGGCCATCCCTGGCCCTCCCGGTGATCCCCGCGCCCCTAGGGAGGGCCAGGGAGGTTACGCCCTAAGCCTCCCTGATTTGGGGCGTGGGGAAGGGTTGAAAGGCCGCCGCCTGGTCGGCGGCGAAGCGATCGAGCGGCGGAAATGGCAGGAAATGACCCGAAAGCCTCCCTACGCCTCCCTAAGTTTTGTCCGTAAGTATTTGAAAAATAACAACCCAGGGAAGCTAGGGAGGATAGGGAAGGTCTATATGCATACGGAAAGACTTTGACACGCAACACTAAAGGCAAACTTGGGCGGCTTCCCTCTCCCTAGCCTCCCTGACCACGAAAAGGACCCTCGAGCATGGCCGAGAAACCGACCGTATCCGTGACCCTGACCACGACGCCCTGGGACCGCCGGGCGATCGTCCGTGACACGATCACCGAAACCGACGTCGAGGTCTGCGGCGGCGAAGTCGAAATGATCGAACGCCGCGTCGACGTCTGGCGCCGTGAGGTTCCGCCCCTGGTCCGCGCCCTCGAGTCGGGACAACGCCTCGCCCTCAAGACGTTCGCGGACACGCCCGAGGCCCTAGGCGCCTCTCGCGGCACCGTCGACCCCTCGAGCGCCGGCGGCGCCAGGCCGACCCCGACTGGCCCGAGCCTCGCCCGCCTCACCGCCGCCGAGCGCACAAGCGGCATGGGCGCTGCGATCGCCCAGGTCCGCGTCCTGGTCGGCCGCTGCTGTGATGGCCGCAAGCTGGCGCGCCTGTTGGCTGTCGATGACCTGCCCGCAAACGAGATCGCCCGTCGCCTGGGCTCGGTCCGCGGTCGTCGCGATCGGCAAAGGACCTGATCGAGGTCACAACTCGCCTCGCGGCGTAATGCGGATGGCGCACCGAGGGCGAGCGGGTTGCAATGAACTCCCGCAACACTGCGAAGGTCTGTGCTATAACACCCGGCATCGTCGGAGAACTGGGCGAGAAACAACGGCATCGCACTGCATAGACCGGGAGCGAGGGCAACAGAGAAAGTGCCCGCTGTTATCCGACAATCCGACCCTGAGGGTCGGGTTCGCCGGTACCAGTCACCCCAGCATTGCCGGTGCGCAACGAGGCCCGTCACAATGTTGGTTGCGATCGACAGGACGTTGAACAACGGGAAGCGGAACACCGACATGGGGCTGGCCGCCTACGCCCTTCACCATGCGGGCGGTCCGCGTCCGCAGCTCAAGCAAGTGCAAGCTGACCGGGTCGGTCGTTGCGCAGGCGGATACGGGCGGATATCCAACCCGCTGAGGAATACAGGACGCGCTAGTCAGACGGCCAGACGGTCGTCGTGCCAAGCCGCGCCGCGACAATGGCGCGCAGGCGCCGTGGTCCGCCTCGAAGCCCGCCAGGCTCTCGCTACCGCCCACAATTCCCCGCCCTGAAGTGCCCGCGAGGCGATCGAATAGACTCTTTGGGTCCTTTTCGGGCCGAACCTTACGCGGGTAATTCGCACCGCGCCCCATGAAGAACTCTGACTGATCACCGGACTTTCGCTTTCGGTTTCAGTTGTTGTTGTCGCCAGCAGAAGAACGAGAGCAGGAGAAACAAACATGGCCGCATACGAGACTCGAGGTGAGTCAGATGAATGGTACACGCCGCGGTATGTATTCGACGGGTTGAGCGAATACTTCGATCTCGATGTCGCGGCTCCGCCCGAAGGACCACGCTATGTCCCCTGCGGGGCTTGGCTTTCGTCCCACGGTCTTGAGCGAGAGTGGTCCGGCTTTGTCTGGATGAACCCGCCGTTCGGACACCAGGCCCACAAGCGACGTTGGCTGGGAAAGTTCTTCGAGCACGGAAATGGCATCGCGCTGATGCCGGACAGAACGTCGGCTGCTTGGTTCCGCGAGTATGCGCCTCGCGCGGATGCGATGCTGTGGATCTCCCCGAAAATCAAGTTCGAGCGGCCCGACGGGTCGATTGGCGAAAGTCCCGGAACCGGCACTGTTCTCTTGGCGGCCGGCGAGCGAGCCCGGGATGCACTGCTGCGCGCATCGTCGCTGGGCTTGATGACTTTGCCAGCCGAGCGCGTGGTCGCGAGGAGGATCGAGGGCCGACGAATGGCGCATTGCACGAACCGCGCGAAGCGCCGTCAGCGATCGGCCTTGAAGCTGGCCTGCCGACGTCGACAGATCTTTGGCCCCAAGCTTTATGACCAGCGCGGGCGACGGCCTTCATCGTCGCCGAAGAGGGTTGATGTGAACAAGTCCGAAGATGTTCGGGCTTGGCTCATCAGTTGATGGGCAGCCGTCGCGAAGGGCGGCAAGCGGCAGCTCGATGCGTCCGCGAAGATTCTGGTCAATGCCGCCGAACTGGACATTCGCTCGCGACCTCGGTCCCCGGAGTTCGACACTTCACGAGCTATTTCATCGTCGTGGGCGTGGGCCGGTGACGTAGTTTCAATGACTTGGCGAAGGGATCAACCCGAAAATCGGTGACCCCAGTAGTCACACGCCACGTCGACGATCAGCATTGAAAGAAGATGCACGATGCTGGTAGCTTCGCTACACAATGTATACCCGCGTCACCAAGACCGGCGGCCGACAGTATCTCCAGCTCGTGGAGGCTTACCGGAACGACCGTGGGCAGTCCCGAGTGCGCGTGGTCGCGAACCTCGGGCGCCTCGACAGGCTCACCCCTTCGATGCTCGATCCCTTGATCAATGGCCTCAACCGGGCCGTGGGCCGCGCTGAGAACACCGCGTCCGAGGTCGTCCACGAACCCGGACGCAGCTACGGCGACGTCTTCGCGCTCCACGAACTCTGGCGTGACCTCGGGATCGACAAGGCCTTGCAGCGGGCCCTGCGCTCCTCGCGGCGCGGCTTCGATGCAGAATCGCTGATCCGGGCGATGGTGTTCAACCGGCTTTGCGCGCCGGAGTCGAAGCTGGGCTGCCTGCGCTGGCTGGAGACGGTCGCGATGCCGGGCATGCCGCAGACCCCGACACACCAGCAGCTCCTGCGCGCGATGGACGCGCTGATGGACAACCTCGATCCCGTCGAGGCCGCGCTGAGCCGCCAGTTCCGCCCCCTGGTCGATCGCGACCTCTCGATCGTGTTCTACGACCTGACCACGGTGCGCATCCACGGCGAGGCCGAGGTGGCCGACGACCTGCGCGCCTTCGGCATGAACAAGGAGCGCGGCGGCATCGCCCGGCAGTTCGTCCTGGGCGTGGTGCAGACCGCCGAAGGTCTGCCGCTCCTGCACACGGTCCACCCCGGCAACGTCGCCGAGACGAAGACCTTGCAGGGGATGCTGGAGAAGGTACTCGCGCACTTTCCGATCCAGCGGGTGGTGCTGGTGGCCGATCGCGGGCTGCTCAGCCTCGAGAGGCACATTTCACCGAGCTGACGTCGGTCGCCGAGCGCTCCGCTCGCAAGCTGGAGTTCATCCTCGCCGTTCCCGCGCGTCGATACGCCGAGCTGATCGATGCATTCCGGAACCTCGCCTTTCGCGATGGCGTGGCCGAAAGCACCTTTGCCGGTCACCGGCTGATCGTGGCGCATGATCCCCTGCGGGCCGAAGAGCAGTCCCACAGGCGCCGGGCGCGCATCGCCGAGCTGGAGGCGATGGCGGACAGGTTGGTGGCCAGGCTCGATGCCCAGGACGAGGGGCAGACGACCCGCGGACGCCGTGCCTCCGATCGCGGCGCCTGCAGTCGCTTCGCCCGCGCCGTCGCCGAGGCGGAGCTGACCCGCTTCATCAAGCCCGATCTGCACGCCGACAGGATCAGCTACACCATCGACGAGGCGGCGACCCGCGATGCCGAACTCTTCGACGGCAAGCTGGCGGTTCTGACCAATGCCTCGGACATCGCGCCGGCCGAGGCCGTCGCGCGATACAGAAGCCTCGCCGACATCGAGCGGGGCTTCCGCGTCCTGAAGTCCGACATCGAGATCGCGCCGGTTCACCACCGGCTGCCGGAGCGCATCCGGGCGCACGCGATGATCTGCTTTCTGGCCCTCGTGCTCTACCGCGTGGTGCGGATGCGCTTGAAGGCGCGAGGCCACAGCGCCAGCCCGCGCACCGCGCTCGACCTGCTCGCGCGCATCCAGAAACACACCGCCCATATCGGCGAGAAGATCCTTTCACGGAACCAGCACGACCACCCCGGAGCAACTCGAACTCTTCGACGCACTGAGCTTGCCAAAACCGGCCTGAAGCCGCGTGTAGTCACACAAACGCACCTTCGGTGCGCGCAGTATCAATCACTTACGCGATTAACTGTCGAACTTGGGGGGTCCGGCGCGTGCGGCGTCTCAGCCTCGCTTGGCAACACCGCGCTACCACCGTCGCCGCAGTTGGTGAAGCGGCCGTCGGCTAATGACGAAGGTCAAACTCGTAGCCCTCTCAGTTGGCGTGGTCATTCTCATCATCAGCGGCCTCTCCGATAGCGCAACATCTCCCAGCAGCTCTCCCTCAACAGTTGCGATGGCGGCTCCAACCGCCATAACGGCCGCCGACATCTCGTGACGGACGGGGACACGATCAAACTCCAGCGAACCGGTGAAGCCTTTGGGCTCGTCGGCTTCAACACGCCGGAGACATACCGGCCAGTCTGCGACCGCGGCTTGGAGCTCGGCCGCCAAGCCACCCAGCGCCTAAAAGATCTGCTGACGAATGCGCAGCGCATCGACCTAGTGCCAGTCGCATGTGCCTGCCGTCCTAGCACCGAGGGCACCGACCGGTGCAACTACGGTCGCAGCTGCGCAATGCTGAAAGTCGACGGCGCCGATGTCGGTGAAACGTTGATCGTCGCGGGATTGGCCGCGCCGTTCCGCGGCGCTACGCGCTGTCCTCCCACACCTCGGCCATGGTGTCGCCAGCAGTAGCAGACAACCGTTAGCTGCGGTCTTCCGGGATGCCGTGCGCCTCCAGATGCGCGCGAAACTTGGCCGCACCGTACAGCGGCTCCATCGCGACGAAGGCAAAGCGCCGTCGAAGCGCATAGTCGACAAGCGACAGTGAGCGGTCCGCGGTGTTCATCATGCCGAGGATGAAGAGATTGTCCGGAACAAAGAAGTCGGGGTCGTCTTCCAGGGCGAAGGCCAACCGTGTCTTCCAGGTTGACCCACGCTTGTCCGCTTCAATCAAGAGCATTAGCTCGCCAAGGATCTTGGAAAGATTCCCCCTATTGATCTCGTCGATGATGAAAACGTAGCGGCCGCTTGGATCCTTCAGTGCGCGATCGCGAAACTCGTAGAAGGTCCCGTCCTTTCGCTCAGAGCCTTGATTGCCGTTAGGCCGGTAGCCTTGCACAAAGTCCTCGTAACTGTACGATTGGTGAAACTGGACCGTCTGTACCTTGCTATCGTCCTTGAAGCCAATGAGCGCATAGGCGAGCCGCCGAGCGATGAGGGATTTGCCGACCCCCGGAGCGCCTTGGAGGATCAGATTCCTCTTGTTGCGCCAGATACCGAGGTAGCGATCGACATCATCGCGCTCCAGGAATAGTTCCTCTAGGGCGTGGTCTAGTACATATTCCGGTGCTGCCGGGTTATGGGAACGGAAGGCTTCGCCAACTCAGGAAGATCCACAAGTTTCGTCCCACTAATATTCATGTAGGCCCGGTTTAGGAGACTCGTGAGTTCCGGCGGCGCCTCGCTTAAATAAAGTAGTTCAGCCTGAACAATCCGATCAGACGGCGGCAGCGCCGGCTGCGTGAGCGTTGTCGGGTCTGAATGCGCCGAGAATGGCGGCGATCAGGACGACCAAAAATGCCCTGAGGTGGGCGAGGATCTTGCGGAGGTTGTGGCCGCAGGCGCAGAGGACGGCGAAGAGCGCGTCGCCGGCGGTTCCCTTCAGCGGGCAGCGCGTCAGCCGCCCGTCGGTCTTCATGTGGCCGATCTCCGGCTCGATGGCGCTGCGGCGGCGCAGGAGCTTGGCGAGCGGCGGCGTGAGCCCCCTGCGGGTGCCGCTGATCAGCACGCGCGTGGTCTCGACGCCGTGCCCGCGGTAGCCGCGGTCGACGACGGCGAGGGACGGGCGGCGATCGGTCAGCACCTCGACCTGCTCGAGAGCCTCGGCGAGGGTGTGGCCGTCGTAGGGGTTGCCCGGCAGCGCCCGCATGCCGACGATGAAGCCCTCGCGGGTGGTGGCGGCGACGCTGACCTTGGTGCCGAACTCGTATCGCACCCGCGCCTTGCCCTTGGAGATGCAGTCGACCTCCGGCTCGTGCAGGCTGTAGAGCTTGCCCTTGTCCTTCGGCTGCTGGTGCAGGAGCCGCGAGGTCAGGACCAGCATGTCGAGGATGCGCTCCCGCAGCGGCCCGTCCGGGATGTCCTCGAGCCGGCGGCGCAGGTCGCGCATGACCCGGCTGTCAACGTCGGAGCAAAAACCGGCCAGTGGGCGGCGCAAATCCCGGCCACTCGGCGATGAGCGCCTCGGCGCGCGCGCTCTCCAGATAGCTGGCGCGTGTCGAGGCGCTTCGGCCCGTCAGGGCCGACCCCGGGGCGCTGGGGTCAGGCTTTTGCCTTCTGCGCTCGGGAGCGGCTCTGGCTGAGACGGTAGCTGTCGCCGTTCAGCTCGAGGATGTTGACGTGGTGGGTCAGCCGGTCGAGGAGAGCGCCGGTGAGGCGCTCGGAGCCGAAGACCTCGGTCCACTCGTCGAACGGCAGGTTGCTGGTGATCAGCGTGGAGCCGCGCTCGTATCGCTGGGAGATCAGCTCGAACAGCAACTCGGCCCCGGTCTTGGAGAGCGGCACGAAGCCCCGCTCGTCGATGATCAGAAGCTTCTGGTTCGCCATCTGCTTCTGGAGGCGCAGGAGCCGGCGCTCGTCGCGGGCCTCCATCAGCTCGTGTACGATGGCAGCGGCGGTGGTGAAGCCGACGGAGAGGCCCTTCTGGCACGCGGCCAGGCCGAGACCGAGGGCGGTGTGGGTCTTGCCGGTACCGCTCGGGCCGAGGGCGATGACGTTCTCGCGCCGCTCGATCCACTCGCAGCGCGCGAGCTCCAGAACCTGCATCTTGTTGAGCGACGGGATCGCCTTGAAGTCGAAGGTGTCGAGGCTCTTGGTCACCGGGAACTTTGCCGCCTTGATCCGGCGCTCGATCATCCGCCGCTCGCGGTCGATCAGCTCGAGCTCGACCAGGCGGGCGAGGAACTGCACGTGATCCTGCCCCTCGGCGGCGCCCGCGCGCGAACGCGCGCAGATCATGACTCTGGCGGCTACGCCGCCGGGCGAGCGAGCTTGGCGTACTCCCGCAGGAAGGTCGGCAGCTTCAGCGTCTTGAGATGGTGGTCGAGCAGCAACTTCGGCGCGTCGCTCATGCCGGGCCGCCGACGAGGCACATGTAGCTCGCCGCCGAGGTGGTCCCGACATTGGCGCGCGGCAGATAGGGATAGACGTCGAGGTCGAGCCTCGGCGGCCGCCTCTCGACCTGGCAGAGCACGAGGTGCTTGATCGCGTCGAACCCGACGGCGCCCATCCTGAGCGCGGTCTTCACCGCTACGTGCAGGTCGGCGAGATCGAAGGTCTCCAGCAGCCGCAGGACCTGCACGTACTCGCGGCGGCCGGCCTTGAACTGCCGCGCCTCCATCAGCCGGCGCAGGGTGTGGAACTCGGCCGGCAGCTCCCAATGCGCCAGCGGCGCGGCCTGGTCGAGAGCGCCGATCTTCTTCTCCAGCAGCGGCAGGTAATGGATCGGGTCGAAGACCATGTCCTCGCGGCCGTAGCATCGGGAATGGCGGGCGTTCGCCGCCGGGCTCGAACCGGTGGCGCCTTCGGCGGCTCACCGTCTCCGCCGCAGCCGATGACGACTTCGTCGACGTAGCCCCTGATCCAGACCTCGCGGTGGCCGTAGCTGACCGGCACCGAGTAGTCGTTCTTCGCTAAAATCGATCCACTGGATCGATTTTTTCACGCTCGAACTCCTGTACCGCACCAGCGCCTGCGAGCTGACCCGGCCCGTCGCCTGGTCGCAGGCCTCGAATGGCGCCGGCGGCAGCGGCATCATCGCTGCGAGATCACGCTGGAGCCGCTCGCCGATCGTCTCCTGGTGGCCGCGCAGGATCTCCGATTGCCGCTTGCGGCATTGCTCCTCCAGCCAGATGTTGAACTCGTCCCAGGTCGCGAAGCGGGGCAGCGGCACCATGAAGTTGCGCCGCGACCAGCCGACGATCCCCTCGACGGCACCCTTGTCATTCCCCTTCCCGGGCCGGCCGTAGCGATCTTCGATCACGTAGTGCGATAGCATCCCGCTGAAGAGCGTTGCCCGCTTGCGCGTCCCGTCCGGCAGGATGCGCGCCACCAGGCAGCGGTCGTTATCGTAGAGCACCGATAGCGGCACCCGCCCGAAGAACGCGAAGGCGTGGACGTGGCCATCGGCCCACGCCTCGGCCGTCGCCGCCGGGTAGGCGCGAACGTAGCAGGCATCGCTGTGCGGCAGGTCGAAGACAAAGAAGTGCGCCTTCTGCTCGACCCCGCCGATCACCACCAGCGCCTCGCCAAAGTCCGCCTGCGCGTGGCCGGGAGCGTGATGCAGCGGCACGAACATCTCGCGGCTGCGCCGCTGGTGCTCGCGCAGGTATGCCTTCACGATGGTGTAGCCGCCGGTGAACCCGTGCTCGTCTCGCAAGCGGTCGAGGACCCGCTTGGCGGTGTGCCGCTGCTTGCGAGGGCGGTCGGCGTCCTCAAGCAGCCAAGCGTCGATGATCTCGGTGAACCCGTCCAGCTTCGGCCGCTTCACCGGCGCGGTCCGCCGGTAGCCCGGCGGCACGGAGTACAAGATCGTCCGTCGGGGGATTGATCCACTGGATCAATCCCTGATCCTCCGAACTGTCGACGCTGTCGCGCGAGATGCAGAAGTGACGCGCGATGGCGCGCTTGCTCATGCCTTGCCTGAAGTAGGCGCGGCGAACCTTACGATACAGCTCCACGGTGAAAATGCCCCCACCCTCCCTGCCGCCAGAGAGGGCAAACGTGGCCGACTTTTACGCCGCCCGCCGCGGGCTCATCCCGCCGCTACCGTGGCCGACTTTCTCACCGCCGTTCTCAGGTCAGGTGGGCACTGTCTCGACCGGCCGCGCTTTCGCACCGGCGCCCTCCCAGCAAGTAGTCGTTGCGTTCACGCAGCTTCAGCGAGCTTGACCGCTCTGGATTGCGCCGCAGCTCTCCTCCATCGCCGCAAGCAGGCGGTTGCCTGTAACGGACTCGGTCGCGTCGGAAGAAGTGGCACGCGTCTCTTCTTCACATGCGTGGCAGTTCGGCTGCAAGCTGGTCGGCCATCTTGATCGCCGTCTCGGCCTCGTCGGGAGAGATCGCGACCACGCCCTCGCTCCGGGCCGCACCGTTCGCGCCGGCAGCGGCCGGGCGCGGCAATCGGCCTGCAAATCAAGATCAAGCTGCCGAGGACCCGATCTTGACGCTCGCTTCGAAGCCGGACCCAAGGCCGGGACGCGGCGACCTGAGGACAAGCCGACTCCCCATTCGATCGGCGATTGCGGCGACGATGGCGAGACCCAGGCCACTGCCCTCGGCGCTGTCGGCGGCGCGCTCGAAGCGCTCGGTAAGGCGCGCCAACGCCTCTGGAGGCACCACAGCCCCCTCGTTGGCAACCACCAACTCGCCGTCTGCCCGCAGCGTCACCTCGACGGGCGAAGCCGCACTGCCGTGGCGCAGGGCGTTGTCGACGAGATTTCGGCACAAGATGCCGACGGCGTCGGGGTCGAGGTCCGAAAGCACCGGACGATGGGGAAGCTCCAATCTGATGCGACCGGGATCTGCCGTGCGGCCCAGGTCTCCTACGACGACCTGAATGATCCCGCGCAGATCAGACATCCGATCCAGTCGAAGGCGACCGCCTTCGGCTCGAGCCATCTGCATCAGGCGCTCGGCAAGGCGCGTCAGCCGCTTGAGGGTCGCTTCGATGTCTGCGGCCCGCCTCTGAGCAAGGGGATCGGCAGTTTCCGTCCGGAGGCGCTGCGCCTGAGCGATCGCTCCCGCGAGCGGGGTCCGCAACTCATGGGCCGCGTTGGCAGCGAAGCTGCGCTCGGCATCGAAGGCGGCGGAAAGGCGGTTCAGAAGCGCGTTGAGCGTCGCCGCGACTGGAGCGATTTCGGCAGGCAGGTCATCCGCCGGAACGGACGACATGTCCTGGGCCGAACGCGCCTCGAGCCTCTGGCGGAAGCGCCGAAGGGGCGCAATGCCAGCCCTGACGGCAAGAACGATGACGCCCAATGCGATTGGAATCACCACGAGGAGCGGGAGCCCGAGAGCGATCTGGATCTCTCGCGCCATCGCGGCGCGATGCTCCAGCGGTTCGGCCACGGTGATCCGGATCGTGCCCTGTAAGGCTTCCTCGTTGTAAAGCCGGTGGGTCGCGGTCTGCGCAAAGCCAGGTCCGGCATGACTGGGGAAAACTTCAGGATCTGCAGCGTGGGACTGCAGCAGGATTCGGTCGTCGGCGTCGCGAACGATGTAGGTGAAGAACTCACCGTGCTCGCGGACGGCGGCGAGGCGTTGCCGGATTCCCTCCTCCTCGCGGCCGATGATGTCCATCACGGCAAGCGGCAGGAGCCGCTGCGCCGTCTCTTGCAGAGCAGAGTCGAACACCTCGTCCATCTCGTGGCGCACGACGAGCGCCGTCACCGCCGCGGCGCCGATCCAGAGAAGCGTGAGCAGAACCCCGATCGACAGACCCAGCCGGGCCTGAAGGCTGCGCGGCATCCTCATGGAGCGCCCAGTCGATAGCCGAGACCGCGCTCCGTCTCGATCACCCCGGCTCCGAGCTTCTTGCGCAGTCGGCTGACATGAACCTCGATGGTGTTGCTCTCGATCTCGGTATCGAAGGCATAGAGCTTCTGCTCGAGCTGCGCCTTGGACAGGAGCTGCCTGGGCCTGGAGAGGAAGGCCTCGAACAAGGCCCATTCGCGCGCCGTCAGCTGGACCGGTTTGCCGTCGCGTCGGATCGTGCGCGATGCGATGTCGATCGCGAGGGGACCGTGCGTGATGATGGGGTTAGGGTTGCCGGCATAGCGCCGCGCGACCGATCCGATCCGCGCCGACAGTTCGCTCAGGTCGAACGGCTTGACGAGATAGTCGTCGGCGCCGGCGTTCAGCCCCTCGATCCGGTCCGATACCTGGTCGAGCGCGGTCAGGATGATGACCGGCGTGACGTCTCCGCTCGCGCGGAGCGCCTTCAGGAACCCGATCCCGCGACCGTCGGGCAGCATGAGGTCGAGCAGGATCAGGTCGTAGGACGTGGCCTTCACCGCGTCGCCGGCTGCGTCAAGGCGCGTGACCCAATCCACCGACTGGCCGTCGGCCGCGATCTGGTCTCGCACCGCGGCCCCCAGAACCGTGTCGTCCTCGATCAGCAGGATACGCATGTTCCCGATCCTCTCCCGATGACCCTCCATGAGCGGTCCAACTGATGCGAAGCTGAAGCGCCGCGCCGCACGCCTTCAGGCTGACGTCAGCTTCGCCGCGCATGGATTGCGTCGAGGTTGCCGCAGCGAGGAGTGTGGCTCGTGAAGAAGACATTGACAATTCTCGGTTTTCTCGCGGTCTTTCCGGCCGGCGTTGCGCAGGCCGACGACGAGTGCTTCGTGCCGATGGCCGACTGGCAGCCGCGGGACGCCGTCGCCCGGCTGGCCGAGGAGAGCGGCTGGATCGTCCGCCGCATCAAGATCGACGACGGCTGCTACGAGATCGACGGCAGCAACTCGGAGGGGCGCCGGATCGAGGTGATTCTCCATCCGGCCACGCTCGAGGTGATCAGGTTCGAATACGAGGACGAGGACGACGGCGATCGCTCCCGCCAAGACCGCGACGGAGGGGATGATGACTGAGTCGAGCGCCCAGCTGCACCGCGACGCAGGCGCCGGGGCAGCCGGCAAGCGCCGCGTTGGCGACCCGCTGGGTCCGCGATGGAAGGCGCGCCAACATGCATCGCCCGATCACGAGCGAGCCGGAGGACGCCACCTGACGGCCCCTGGTGCCGGCCCCGGAGGTCTCCGGCCCCACTTGCCCCGCCCCCCCCAAACGGCGGGGCCTCTTCGTTCCTGACGGCAGGCTGAAGCGGAAACCGCTCTGCTGTCAGGAAGCCCTCAGGTCGGCTCTCCAGATCGGTCCCAGCAGACGAAAGGAGACCCTGCCATGCGAAAGACCCTGACGCTTCTCGTCGCCTCTACGGCGCTGACCGCCGCGATCGGCATTCCCGCCTGGAGCGCGATGCAGGCCCCGGCCGGCGGCGCCTTCGCCGCGTTCTTTGGGGAGGGGCGCACGATGCCGCTCGTCCTTGCAAGCGACGATGACGACAGCGAACGCCGCTGGCGGGACGCCTCGCGGCGCGGTCGCGACGACGACGACGACGACGATGATGACGACGACGACGACGACGACGATGACGATGACGGCGAACGTCGCGGTGGCGCCGCCAATCCCGCGCCCGCAGGCACCGTCGCTCCGCCGCAGAACGGCCTCTTCGGGAACGGCGCTCCTCCGCAGGTGCAGGTGAACTGAGCCGCTCCGCAGCCACTCCGGACAAGGATCCTTCCGATGAAACCGCTACTCGCAACGCTCGCGCTCACCACCGCACTCACGGCTCCCGGCCTTGCCATGGCGCGGCCGGTGACGCTCAGCACGACCCTCAACGACTACGGCGGCGATGGCGCCTATCTCGCGCTCTATGTCACCGACGCCTCGGGTGCCTATGTGGGCAGCCTCTGGATGGCCGGCGGGAAGTCGAAATACTACGAGCACCTGAGCGACTGGTACCGCGCCACGGGCGGCGACACCGCGCAGGTCAACGGGATCACCGGCGCCAGCGTCGGCGCGGGCCGCACGCTCGAGATCACGCTCGACCTGGCCGACGCGCTCTTCGACGCGGGCTACACGCTCCACATCGACGCGGCAGTCGAGGACATGCGCGACAGTCCGAGCGAGGTGGCGGTGCCGCTCACGCCCGAGGGCGCCGGCACGCCGGTGAACGGGCGCCGCTACGTCGCCAGCTTCGCCTACGAGATGTGAGAGTGAGGGCCATGACCCGTGCACTCCATCGCTGGCCCGGTCTCCTGGCCCTCGCGCTCGTCACCGTCCTCGCGTTGAGCGGTGCGGCGCTGTCGGTCTTCCCTGCGGCCGAGCGGATCGCCGCGCCGCAGGCAGAGGCCGGCTTGACAGTCGCCACCCTCGCGGAACGCATCCAGACGGTCTATCCCGGCGTCGAGCAGATTCGCCGGTCTCCCTCGGGCCGGATCACCGCCTACTGGTTCGATGAGGGCGTGCCGGGCGCCGCCGTCATCGACCCGGCGACGGGGGAGGGTGTGGCCTCGGCCGACCCCAACCAGGTCGAACGGTGGCTTACGAACCTGCACCGATCGCTCTTCCTCGGGGACGGAGGCCGCATCTCCATGGCCGCGGGGGCGGCGGCGATGCTGGTCCTCTCGTTCACGGGCGCGGCGCTCGTCGCCCGGCGGACGGGCGGCTGGCGGCGCTGGTTCGCGCCCCTGCGCGGGCCGCTTGCCGGGCGTCTTCATGTCGAGATCGCCCGGATCGCGGTGATCGGTCTCGTTCTCTCGTCCACCACCGCGCTCTGGATGACCGCGTCCACCTTCGATCTGCTTCCTGACGGCGGTGTCGCGCCGGCCTTCCCGGCCGAGGTCAGCGGTGGGACGGGGTTCGCCCCGGACCGCATGCCCGCCCTGAGGCAGACGCCCGTCGCCGACCTGCGCGAACTCAGCTATCCCTATTCCGGCGACGCCACCGACGTCTTCACGCTGAAGACCGACCGGGGAACGGGGTATCTCGACCAGGGCACCGGCGCGCTGCTGGCCTGGACCGACCTGACCGGGTGGGAGCGCGTCTCGGAAACCATTTACATGCTGCACACCGGACAGGGCGCGACGACGCTTGGGCTCGTGCTCGGGCTCATGGCGCTCGGTGTACCGGCGATGGGCGCGACGGGCGTACTGGTCTGGCTGGCCGGGCGGCGCGGGCGGCCCCGCATCCGGGGCAATCAGGCCGCGGGGCGCGCCGAGACAATCCTGCTCGTCGGCAGCGAGGGCGGCAGCACCTGGGGCTTCGCAGCGACGCTTCACGCCGCGCTGACCGAGGCCGGGCAGACCGTCCATGTCGGCCCGATGTCGGGCTTCGACCCGGAGCGCTATACCCGGGCCGAGCGGATCATCGTGCTCGCCGCGACGTATGGCGATGGTGCGGCACCTGCCTCGGCCAATGGGTTCCTCGACCGGCTGAGCGCTTCCGACCCTACGCCGGACATTCCTCTGGCCGTACTCGGCTTCGGCGACCGGAGCTTCCCGGCCTACTGCGCCTTCGCGAAGACCGTCGCCCAAGCGGCCGAGGCAAAGGGCTGGGCGGTACTCATGCCTCTCGACACGGTCGACCGCCAGTCGCCGCAGGATTTTGCACGCTGGGGCCGCGCGCTCGGGGAGACTCTTGGGCTCGACTTCGAATTGTCGCACCGGCCCGTGCTTCCGAAAACCGAGACGCTGACCCTCGTCTCGCGCCGGGACTACGGCGCCGAAGTGCAGGCCCCGACGGCGATCCTGCGCTTCGCGCTGCCGCGCGCCAAGCTCTGGCAGCGCCTCGTCGGGGCCGGCTTCGCGCGTTTCACGGCCGGCGACCTGCTTGGGGTCGTCCCGGAAGGAAGCGCCGTCGCGCGGCCCTACTCGCTCGCTTCTTGTCGCGGCGACGGGTTCATCGAAATCGTCGTGAAAAAGCATGCCGGCGGCCTCTGCTCGGGTCAACTCACGGCGCTGGAACCGGGCGACGCGGTAACCGCCTTCCTCCGCCGCAACCCCGGCTTCCGTCCCGGAAGGGGCAAAGGGCCCCTGATCCTGATCGGAGCCGGAACTGGCATCGGGCCGTTCGCGGGCTTCGTGCGCGGCAATGCGCGGCGCCGGCCCGTCCACCTGTTCTTCGGGATGCGCCATCCTGACAGCGACTTCTTCTACGGCGAGGAAATGTACGCGTGGCAGGAAGAGCGCCGCCTGGCCCGACTTGTCACCGCCGTCTCACGCGGGGCGCGGCCGCACTATGTGCAGGACGCGCTGCGAGGTGAGGCCGCCGAGGTGGCCGGGCTGATCAGGGATGGTGCAAGGGTGATGGTCTGCGGCGGGCGGGACATGGCTGCGGGCGTCGCCGACGCGCTGGCCGAGATCCTCGCGCCGACCGGGCCCACGCCCGCGGTGCTGAAGGCCGAGGGGCGGTATGTCGAAGATGTCTACTGAACTGGTGCGCCACGCCCTGAACGGCCCGACCATGGCTACGCGCTGGTCGGCTCTGTTCTTCGCGCAGTCCGACTGCAATCCAGAGCCTGTCCGCGCGGCGCTGCAGGCCGCCGTCGAGGAGGTGGACGCGCAGATGTCCACTTGGAAGCCCGACAGCGATCTCATGCGCCTGAACGCAGCGCCTGTGGGCGCGTGGGTGCCGGTGCCGGATCGGCTGATGGAGGTTCTGCGGTCCGGGCTCGAGATTGGCCGTGCATCTGACGGAGCCTTCGATATCGGCATGGGCGATGCGGTGACCGCCTGGGGCTTCGGACCGATTGCGGCGACGCCCGACCGTATTCGCACCGCGATGAGGACCGACCGGGTGCCCGCGCATGACGCGCTGGATATCGACGCGGGCAACGGCCTTGTCCGGAAGACGTCGCCGGTTGCGCTGGACCTGAACGGCATCGCGAAGGGGTATGGCGTCGACCGGCTGGCCGAGACGCTGGCGGCGCATGGCATCGACGACGCCCTCGTCGGCATCGACGGCGAAATGCGCGCGCTCGGGCTCCGGCCCGACGGGCAAGCTTGGACCATCGCGGTGGAAGCCCCGGACGAGGGTCGTCGCGCTCCCCATTCCATCCTGGCACTTCAGGATGCCGCCGTGGCGACCTCGGGCGACTATCGCCACTGGGTCGAGCTGTCGGGCCGCCGCCTGTCGCACACCATGGACCCGAACCGCGGCGCACCCATGCTCGCCTCGCCCGCCTCGGTCACGGTCGTCGCGCGGACATGTGCCGAGGCTGACGCCTGGGCGACGGCGTGCATGGTGAAAGGAAGCTTGGAGGGCGGGGAATTGACGCGCAGAAGTAACTTGAGCGCTCTCTTCATTGATCGTGAGGGGGATCTACTTCGCGAAACGCGAGTGGGACGGCTGTTCGAGACCCGTCCAGACCCCGAGGGCGTGGTTGACGCCGGGACATGCACCAGATGACTTCCTTGTTTCATGATCGCCTGAACGTCGCCCTGTTGGGCCTGGCATTGCTTGGTCTGGTATCCGGTCTTGTACTTTGGCTGGTGGGGCAGCCGGATTTTGCCAAGATCGCTCAGACGGCAGGTGTCGTCCCTGTCCTTGCGGCGCTCTGTGTCGAGATCGTACGCAGTCTCGGCCAAGGCGAGGTCGGGCTGGACATCGTGGCGGCGCTGTCGATGTCGGCAGCGCTTCTGTTCGGCGAGACACTTGCGGCGGCGGTGGTCGCGCTGATGTATTCGGGCGGTACCTTCCTCGAGAGTTTCGCGCAGGGTCGTGCCCGGCGCGAGATGAGCGATCTTCTGTCCCGCGTGCCACGAACCGCTACTCGCCACCGCAACGGCGCGCTCGATGAGGTGCCTCTGGACGACATCGCCCCCGGTGACATGCTTCTGATCCGACAGGGCGACGTTGCCCCTGTGGACGGGACGTTCGAGAGCGCGCGCGCGATGCTCGACCAGTCGGCACTGACCGGCGAGTCGATGCCCGCCAGGCTGGAGCACGGACAGGACGTGATGAGCGGCTCGACGAACGCGGGCGAGGCCTTCGATCTCCGGGTCACGAGACGAGCTGCCGACAGCACCTATGCCGGGATCGTCAGGCTGGTCGAGGAGGCGCAAAAGTCCAAGGCGCCGATGGCGCGGCTGGCCGACCGGTATTCTCTGCTGTTCCTGATCGTCACAGTCGCACTGGCGACAGCGGCCTGGTGGTTCACCGGTGATCCGATCCGCGCGGTTGCGGTCCTGGTCGTCGCGACACCCTGTCCGCTGATCCTCGCCGTGCCCGTAGCATTGGTGGCCGGGCTTTCGCGGGCTGCGCATTTCGGGGTGCTGATCAAGGGGGCGAAGCCGCTTGAGGCGCTGGCCAGGATCAAGACGCTGATCCTGGACAAGACCGGAACGCTGACCGACGGGCGACCACAGATTGTGTCTATCGACCGGCATGGCGACTTGTCCGAGCGTGACATTCTGTATTTCGCCGCCGCCCTCGATCAGGCGTCGAAACACCCGATCGCCCAGGCGATTGTCGCGGCGGCGCGGGCGCGAGGGTTTGCCCTACCTATTCCCGAAAACGTCGTCGAGACGCCGGGCGAAGGCGTTGCAGGAACCGTCGAGGGGCGAAGGGTCGTCGTGGGGGGCGCGGGCTTCGTTGCCTCGCAGGCCGACGTCGCCGACCCGGAAGGCACGGTCATCGAGGCGGGGTCGGTGGTCGTGTCGCTTGCCGTGGTCGGCAAGTTGATGGGTCATCTGGTGATGGCCGACGCGCTACGCGCTGGCACGGCCGACCTGCTTACAGGACTGCGCAGGTTGGGGATCACTCGCATCTTGCTGGCAACCGGCGACCGCCGCGCCGTCGCCGAAGCCGTGACGGACGGACTGGGGCTCGACGCGGTCCGGGCCGATCTGACCCCTGATCAGAAGGTGCTTCTGGTTCTGACGGAGCACAGGAACGGCCCGGTGATGATGGTGGGCGATGGCGTCAACGATGCGCCCGCGCTGGCGGCCGCAGATATCGGCGTCGCGATGGGCGCGCGCGGGGCGGCGGCTTCGGCCGAGGCGGCGGATGTCGTGCTGCTGGTGGATCACCTGGATCGCCTATTGCCGGGGATCGAGGTCGCTCAGCGTTCGAGACGGATCGCGCTTGAGAGCGTCGCGGCCGGGATCGGTCTCTCGGTCCTGGGGATGATCGCCGCGGCTTTCGGATACCTTACGCCCGTGCAGGGCGCGCTCTTGCAGGAGGTGATCGACGTGGCGGTCATCCTGAACGCACTGCGGGCGCTCAGGATTGTGCCGGGACAGATAGGCCAGGTCGCGGGCAGTCCGGCCGATGCAACAGCGAGCCGCCCGCCGCGGCCCACAGCTACCGCCGCATAGTTCGAAAGGCTCCTACAGATGAGCAGTCTCTCCCATTCCGAAGTCCACATGGTGCATCGCATCGGCTGGCTGCGCGCCGCTGTTCTGGGAGCGAATGACGGCCTCGTCTCAACGGCCAGCCTCGTGGTCGGCGTCGCGGCGGCAGGTTCGGGGCGTCCCGAGATCCTGATCGCCGGACTTGCCGGTCTCGTCGCCGGAGCGATGTCGATGGCGGCCGGCGAATACGTCTCCGTCAGTTCGCAGACCGATGCGGAGCAGGCCGACATCGCGCGCGAGACCCGCGAGCTGAAGGAAACGCCCGAGGCGGAGCTCGACGAACTGACACGCATCTACGTCGGGCGGGGGCTCGACGCGGGTCTCGCCCGCCAGGTTGCGATCCAGCTGACCGAGAAAGACGCGCTAGGTGCCCATTCACGTGACGAGCTTGGCATCTCGGAGACGGTGACCGCGCATCCGATCCAGGCAGCGTTGGTGTCAGCGGCGACCTTCGCTGTCGGGGCTATCATCCCACTGATCATTGCGGTGCTTGCGCCTGCGGCGCAGATCACGCTCATCGTTGCGGTCACGACTCTGGTCGCGCTTTCCGTGCTCGGCGGGCTTGGGGCATCGGTCGGCGGCGCAGGCATCGTCAAGGGAGCCGTGCGCGTCACCTTCTGGGGCGCGCTTGCCATGGCGGCGACCGCAGCCGTCGGGATGGCCTTCGGCGTCGCGACGTAAGTGCAGTTCGACAGCCCCGGGTCCGTAGGGACCGGAGTTGATGTGGGTCAATGCGGTCCGGTGCGCTCCATGCGATCATCTCCGGCATCAGTCATAGGGAGAACCGGAATGTGGTGGAAAGCGCTCTTTCGGATCTCTGCGACTTTCTTGATTGCCTCTTTACCGGCAACCGGCTCTCGCGCCGCCGACCCGGCCCTTCGTGAAGATGCGCTGGCTCTTTTCGAGCCGATCCCTGAATCTCCGAACCCTGCGCCCGATCCGGCCGCCGTCGAACTCGGCAAGGCGCTGTTCTTCGAGCCTCGCCTGTCGGAGGGGCACAACATCAGCTGCAACACTTGCCACAATCTCGGCACCGGCGGCGCGGACCTCGCGCCGGTTTCGCTGGGGCATCGCTGGCAAAAGGGCGGGCGCAACTCGCCCACGGTCCTTAATGCGACCTTCAACACCGCGCAGTTCTGGGACGGCCGCGCGGCCGACCTGACAGAGCAGGCGGGCGGGCCCATGGTCAACCCTGTGGAGATGGGCTCGACGCAGGAGCATGTCGTGGAGCAGTTGAAGGGCATCCCGGGCTATCAGCCGCTGTTCGCCGTCGCCTTTCCGGGCGATCCGGACCCCGTGAGCTTTGCGAATGCCGAAACAGCGATCGCGGCGTTCGAAAAGACCCTGATCACCCCCAACGCGCCCTTTGACCGCTTCCTGCGCGGCGACGACACGGCGATGACGGCAGCCCAGCAGGACGGTCTGCGCGCCTTCATGGATCAAGGCTGCGCGTCTTGCCACAATGGCATCAACCTCGGCGGCGACAGCTATCAACCCTTCGGCGTGGTTGAAAAGCCGGATTGGGCGATCATGCCGCCGGGCGACAAGGGTCGCTTCGATGTCACGCGCGCCGAGGAGGATGCCTACGTGTTCAAGGTGCCGACGCTGCGCAACATCGCCATCACGCCACCGTACTTCCACTCCGGCTCGGTGTGGGATCTGAGCCTGGCAGTCGGTGTGATGGGCACGGCTCAGCTCGGTTCTGCGCTCGACGCAGATCAGGAAGCGAGCATCGTTGCATTTCTCGACAGCCTGACCGGCGAGATGCCCCAGGTCGTCTACCCGACACTACCGCCAAGCACCGCCGAGACGCCGCGCCCGCAGCAGTGATCAGAAGGCTCATGGTCGGTCAAAAGGCGCCCACTCTACCCAACGGGCGGCCAGCCGCGCCGAAGCCGTGACCAAGGGGTGGAGCGAGACGTCCTCCGGGCCGACTGAGGCGCCTGCAGAAGGGGTCGACGGCGCATCCCATACAGGCCCCGGTCGTGTTCGCCCTCGACCTTCACGGTGGGCGCGATGGTCCCTCTGTCGTCGCACTTCTGGCGCCGGCGGCGCAGATCGCGGTTCCGGTCGCGGCATCGACGCTCTTCGCCCTGGCGGTTCTCGGGGCGTCGGGGGGCCTCCGCCGGTGGCGCAGGGCCTGCTCGCGGCGCGGCGAGAGTGACGCTTTGGGGAGCTCTCGCCATGACAGCGACAGCAGAGGTCGGGATGATCTTAGGCCTGGCAGCCGGGAAGAAGGGCCGTTGCGCAGATGGAGAAGGCTCGAGCCGAGACCGACCTCCTCCCTTGGGGGGCATACCGGAAAGTCCCATGGCAACAGTCTGCTGGGTCACGCCTGCAGCGCTGTCAATCGGCGAGCGCCGTTCCCAGCTTAACGATGCCACCCGTCCGAACCATGTCGCCCTGCTCAGCCGAATTACGGAAACCATCCATCGCGAAGTTGAACGCAGTGTGGACCCATGACCTGGATCGACGCGCTCGGCGAGGGACGTGTGGCTTGCATCCGGGTTGCTGCCTCACCAGTTAGTGAACAGTCACTAACAAGTCTGACGCATCCGCGTGAGCCGCAAGTCCGCCGATAGCCGAAAGGCAGAGATCGTCGCCACAACTCTGCGGCTGGCGGATGAACTCGGACCCGACAGGCGACCCAGGCGATCGCCGACGCGGTCGGTCTGACACAGGCGGCAATCTTTCGGCATTTCTCCACTAAGCAGGCTCTTTGGTCCGCTGTGGCCGAGGCGATAGCCCAGACGATGACAGAGGCATGGCTGACAGAGCTTGCTGCACATGCCGATCCCGAGGAGCGTCTGAGCGCCTTGATCCGTGTGCAGTTGCGTAAAATTGAAGCCAATCCCGCGATTCCGGCAATTCTGCACTCGCAGGAGCTGCAGACAGAGAATGCCGACCTGCGTCAGAGCTTCCTGGCAATGATGATGCACTTCCAGGGCTTGCTGTCGGCGGAACTCGGCCGTGCCCGAGCGGCGGGTGCCATGCGCCCCGACATCGCGCCGGAGGATTGTGCAGTCCTCCTGATTTCTCTCGTACAGGGGCTTGCGATCCGCTGGTCGCTGGGCAGTCGCACCTTCGGGCTCGAGATCGAGGGGGCGCGGCTGCTTGGCGAGCAACTCAAGCTTTTTCGTGTTCCGCCGCCGCAGGAGGTCGAGGCATGACCCGCCGGATGCGCCGCAGCCTCGTTGGACTGGCCGTCCTGGTCGCGCTCGGCGCTGGGGGCTACTTTTTCCTTACAGAGCGTCCTCTCGTCGTGCCGGTCGTGTCGGTCGAGCAGGACGTCCCGGTGCGTGTCTACGGGCTTGGCACGGTCGAGGCGCGGATCGTGTCGAAGATCGGCTTCGAGGTGGGCGCAGCGCTGACCGGTCTCACGGTCGACAGCGGCGATCTCGTCAGCGAGGGTCAGGTTCTGGCGCGACTGCACCGAGCCGAACAGCAGGCGCGTGTGGCGCGGGCCGAGGCCGCGGTCGAGGCGGCCGGCGCAACGCTCGGCAAGACCGAGGCCAGCGTCGTCCGCGCCCGCGCGGTCCTTGCGCAGCGCGAGGCTGCCAATGCGCGCCAGCAGGCGCTTGTCGGGCGCAGCACGATCTCGGCGCAATCGGCGGAAGAGGCGCAGCGCGACGTGGAGGTCGCGGCGGCAGAATTGGCGGTGGCCGAAAGCGAGGTCGAGATCGCCGATGCCCAGATCGCCGATGCCGAGGCCGGGCTTCGCTATGAAGCGACGCTCCTCGAAAATCGCGTTCTGCGGGCGCCCTTCGACGCGGTCGTGGTCGAGCGCCATGTCGAGGCAGGCACTGTCGTGCGCGCGGGCGAGCCGATCTTCACGCTGATGGACCCGGCGACGGTCTGGACCCTTGCCTATATCGACGAAGCGCGCGCCGGCACAGTCGCCCTGGGCCAGGACGCTGAGGTGCGGCTGCGGTCGCTGCCGCACGAGGTCTTCGGCGGCACCGTGGCGCGGATCGGCATCGAGAGCGATCGGGTGAACGAGGAGCGGCGGGTCTGGATCGCCTGCGACCGATGCCCGCCGCAACCCTATCTCGGCGAGCAGGCCGAGGTCAGGATCACGGTCGCGACGCTGTCGGAGGCGCTGCTGGTGCCGGAGGTCGCGGTCAGCGGCTTTGACGGGCACCAGGGGCGGGTCTGGGCGGTGCGGGACGGGAGACTGGAGGAAATCCCGCTGGTCTTCGGCCATCGCACCGAAGACGCGCGGCTGGAGATCGTGAGCGGACTTCCGGACGGCGCGCAGGTGGTGGCGGCTCCGGTCAACGGCCTGGCAGAAGGTCGCATGGCGCGCGTGGTTGGTGGAGCCGCGCCATGAACCTCGCTTACCGCGACGTGCGTCACAACCTCTTCCGCTTCGTGCTGACCTGTCTTGGCCTCAGCTTGCTGATGGCCGTCGTTCTCGCCATGATCGGCATCTACAACGGGCTCGTCGCCGACGCGCTGAACATCGTGAAGGCGCCGCGGGTGGACCTTTGGATCGTGGAGGCCGACACCCAGGGGCCGTTCGCGGAAGCCTCGAAGATCCCCGGCGGCACCCGCGACGCCGTGGCCCGGCTGCATGGCGTCGCCGAAGCGGGCAGCATCACCTATCAGACCGTCGAGGCCGAGCATGCCGGAGCGACGCTGCGCCTCTATGTCATCGGCTTCGAGCCCGGCCGCCCCGGAGGCCCTCAGACCATCGCCGACGGTCGCGGCATCACCCAGACCCACTTCGAGGTCGTCGCCGATCGCGAGACGGGCCTCGTGGTCGGCGACCGCATCCGCCTCGGCCGCAACGGCTTCGCAGTCGTCGGCCTGGTCGAGGACACGATGAACTCCGGCGCCGACCCCGCGGCCTTCATCACCCTTGCCGACGCGCAGACCCTGCAGTCGCAGCTGGCCCCGCCGGCCCAGCGTGTTCAGACAGCGCGCGGTGCCGGGCTTCTGGAAAGCGTCGATACGGTCGCCGCGGTGATCGCACGGCTCGAGCCGACGGCCGATCCTCAGGACGTGGCTCGCACCGTGCGGCAGTGGAAGCATCTCGGCGCGCTGACGCAGGCCGAGCAGGAGGCGATCCTGCTGGGCTCGGTCGTGGACCGGGCCAAGCGGCAGATCGGCCTCTTCCTCGGCATCCTGCTGACGGTCTCGGCCGTGGTGATCGCGCTCATCATCTACACAATGACGATGGAGAAGCTGAAGCAGATCGCCACGCTCAAGCTGATCGGCGCTCCGGATCGCACCATCGTGGCGCTGATCGTCCAGCAATCGGTCGCGCTCGGGATGGTCGGCTGGAGCTTCGGCCTGCTGCTGATCCTGCTGGTGAAGGATGTCTTTCCGCGCCGCGTCGTGCTGGAGCCCGTCAACGCGGCCGCGCTGGCCGGGATCATCCTCGTCGTCTGCATCGTGGCCAGCGGGCTTGGCGTGCGGGCGGCCTTGAAGGTCGATCCGGCAACGGCGATCGGAGGATGACGCGATGGATGCCTCGACCCAGCCCCTGATCGAAATTGCCGGTGTCTCCAAGCACTACGGCGAGGGGGAGGCGCGCGTGGACGCATTGCGCGACATCGACCTGACGGTGCGCCGCGGCGAGGTGGTGGCGCTGCTCGGTCCATCCGGGTCCGGGAAGACCACGCTGCTCAACATCATCGGTTGCATCATCGACCCGACCAAGGGCCAGGTGACGCTCGACGGCGAGCGGGTCTACGACAACCGATGGCTCCGCCGAGACCTGCGCAAGCTGCGGCTCGACAAGATCGGCTTCATCTTTCAGTTCCACAACCTGCTGCCCTTCCTCAACGCCAGAGACAACGTGGCGCTGGTGCTGCATCTGGCGGGCCGGCCTGCGGCCGAGGCGCAGGCGCGTGCCGTGGAACTGCTCGACGATCTCGAGGTTGGCCACCGCAAGGATGCCATGCCGGCGCTTCTATCGGGCGGGGAGGCGCAGCGCGTGGCGATTGCGCGCGCGCTCGCCAACAGCCCACGGATCATCCTGGCGGACGAGCCGACGGCGGCGCTCGATAGCATGCGCGCGGGGATCGTGATGGACCTGATGCGCAGGCTGGCCGCCGAACATGACGCCTGCATTGTCGCCGTCACCCACGACGAGAAGATCTACGATCGGTTCGACCGGCTGTTCCATCTGCGCGATGGGGTGCTGGAACATGAGAAAAGACAGAGCCATGAAGCGCCATCTCTCGCATAGCTGGCCACTGATGGTCGCCTCGGGCATCGCGGTGGTATTCGGCATCCTGACGATCGTGTCCGGCGGCAGGGTTCTGTTCGGGGGCGCCGCCGCACAGGCAGCCGCTGGAAACGCGGTGCCGTTCGTCCTGTGGTTCAATTTCCTGTCCGGTTTCGCTTACGTCCTTGCCGGCGTCGGGATCGCCATGGGTCGCCGCTGGTCGGTCACGCTGTCCATAGCTCTAGCGGCAGCGATCGCCGCGGTATTCGTTCTCTTCGGGCTGCACGTCTACCAGGGCGGCGCGTTCGAGATGCGCACGGTCGGTGCGATGAGCCTACGCTTGTTGGTCTGGGTCGCGATCGCAGCCGTGGCAATCCGGTGGACTGTCGCAAGGGGGCTCAGAGAAGGTTAGACCGCGGTCCCGTCCCCACCGCCACCACCACGTTGGTCGAAAAAAAGTTATTCTGTTTAAGGAAGCTCTGAAGAACCTCGGCATCGGGCGGTGATCTGGTAGTCTGGCGGCGACCTTGATGGAGCCGCCCTCAATGAAGCAGAGCACCTTCGCGTCGTTGGCCTATGCGACGAAGAAGAAGCGCACCCGCCGCGAGGCGTTTCTCGCCGAGATGGAGGCGGTGGTGCCCTGGGCGCGTCTGACGGCGCTGATCGAGCCGCACTACCCGAAGGCGGGACCGAAGGGCGGGCGGCCGGCGATGCCGCTGGAGGTGATGCTGCGGGTCTACTGTCTCTGCAGCAGTGGTACGCGCTGTCCGACCCGGCGGCGGAGGGTTCAAGCGTATAGCAATCGATCCAGTGGATCGATTGTAGCGCAGAACCTCTACGACAGCGACGCCATGCGCCGGTTCGCCGGGCTCGAGCTGGGCGACGATGCGATCCCGGACGAGACGACCATCCTGAACTTCCGCCACCTGCTGGAGCGGCACGAGCTGACGCGTGCGATCTTCGAGGCGATCAACAGCTATCTTCGCGAGCGCGGCATCCTGTTGCGCGAGGGAACGTTGGTCGATGCGACGCTCATCGACGCGCCAAGCTCGACGAAGAACAAGCAGGGCGCACGCGACCCGGAGACGAGCAGCACGAAGAAGGGCAACGACTGGTATTTCGGGATGAAGGCGCATGTCGGCGTCGATATTGGCAGCGGCGTGGTCCACACGCTGGAAACCAGCACCGCCAAGGTGCACGACAGCCAGAAGTTCGACGACCTGCTTCACGGCGACGAGCAGGCGGTGTTCGGCGAGTTGCCAGGGTTGCGCCACCGGTTCGAGCAACCGCTGGCGACGGCTATGTCAGCGGAGAGCGGGAGGAAGCATTCCGCGCCCAGGGCAAGCTCTGGGGCGTGATGCGCAAGGCTTCGAAAGGCGGCAAGCTGCATCCGATCGACGAGCGCATCAACCGGATCATCGCCAGCCTGCGGGCCAAGGTCGAGCACCCGTTCCGGGTGATGAAATGCCAGTTCGGCTACCGCAAGACCCGCTACCGCGGGCTGGCGAAGAACGGGGCGCAACTGTTCTCGCTCTTCGGGCTCGGCAACCTGTTCCTGGTCCGACGACGGTTGATGGCCTGAGGCGGAGTCCGCCCGAAATCGGCCTTGCCGCCGCGCGAGCGGCACCTGATCCGCAGACCCGGGGCCGCTTGTCCCCCGCATCGCCCCGCCGAGACCCTTTCTGGCCGTCATCGCGGCCAATCGGAGCCGTTGATCAGACGCTCCTTTGTGTGACGGCGAACTTGCTGGTCCGGTCGATATCCACGAAGAGATAGAGCTTGCCCTCGGGGTCTGCACCTCGGCATGTCGATGTGGAAGAACCCGATCGGATAGCGCTTGAACCGCTGCCGTTTCGTTCATCTTGAGCAGCGCGTTCGCCTCGCCGGATGGCATGAGCACGGAGAGACCTTCTTGGGATTGATGCCCAACTCCTGGCTCAACGGTTCGGAAGGCTGTGCACCGACGGAGGACGGTCTCTTCTGCAAGGGCCAGGCCGGGATGATGGGCGTCGCGGTCGATCCGAACTTCGCCGAGAACAAACGCATCTACGTCTATTCGACCTCGAACATGTCGGAGCTGCACACGAACCGCCTCATGCGGCTGGTGGACTTCACCAGCGTATCCGACCGGACCGACATCGTCGACGACGTCCCCTACGGGCGCCCACAACGGTGGCCGCGTCCGATGGGGCCCAGGCGGACATCTTTATCCGGCGACCGGGGACAGCCATCACCGCGTGCAGGTATAGCGGGGCGCGGTCGGGCAGGATGTTGTCGACGTTGTACTCCGACGGATCGTAGCCCGCGAGGGTGAGGCCGTCGCCGATCCGCGCGTCGACCAGGCGGCGCAGGTGGTCGAGCCACCGCCCTCGCCGGTGGCCGCGTGCGGAAGCTCGAGCCCGCGATAGGAGCAGCCGTCCTCGTAGCACCAGGCGCCGCCCTTGTAGGGGCCTTAGGTGGCCGCGTATGCGTCGAAGTAATGGGTCAGCTTTGGGGAAGGTTCCTCGGCAGGGGCCGGTATCTGGACGCCGGCGGAAACCTCGGCGTACGCGGCGGTGATCCCGGCATGGCGCACCACCGGGACGCCGAGCGCTATCAGCGGCACGTCCGCGACGGCATCGGGGGCAAAGGCTGCGGCATTGTCGAGTCAGCGAGGTCGGCGAAGGCCGCGCAACGCGACGTGCGGAACGTCAGCACGCCGATGTCTGTCTCGAGCCGGCCTCGGGTCTAAGATCCTCGAAAAAGAGAGGCGCGGCGTCGGCCGTCCTTCGGCGATCTCCAGAGCGTCTCCGTGGAGAGCTGCCAAGCCATCGGCCGCTCCAGATGGTGCAGCGTGCCCGGTGGGGCAAGAGAAGTGCGGCCGTCCCAGGGGACAGCGCAACAAGACTGATGTCGAGCATGGGGCTGCGCCTTTGTAACCGGGTGTGGGTTCGCCCGGCACTGCGTGCTTGGTCAGGAGCGCACGGCGTCGAGGACTTCCTCAATGCCGTGATCTCGTCAGCTGCGGTGGCGGCGTCGATCTCGCCATAGCCGGAGCTCCAGGATTTCCTGCATGATGCTCTGCACATCCGGATGCTCCATGAACCGACGGATCCCCTGGCGCTTGGCCTCCAGCACCATGTCCTGCGCCTCGATCTGCACCGGCTCGACGCCGCCCGCAGGACCGATGGAATAGGCGCGGGCGTCAGGGGAAAGCGACCGCGACCAGGCGGGTGACGCCGCAAAAGAGCCTGGCTCTCGAGTCCCAGTCGGTAGTGACGACTGCTCGCGGCGAAGTGTGCATTCTCACCACGGCTCGGCCGAAGACGACGGAGGTGTGCCTGGATCAGGAGGTCTGTGGCGCGAAACTGCTCGCGCTGGCCATCGACCACCAGCGAGCGAGGCTGGTCTCCTCCGGCGCATCCACGAGGGCACCAGGCTCGAGAAACTCGTACACAACGTCGGCGGAGCGCACCGAATTCTCGTCGGTCCGGATTCGGAGGTGGCGCGGCTCCAGCTGCGACGGCTCATCCAGCCCCGCGGCGCCGACATACTGCATCAGTGCCTTCACAGTGTTGCGGTGGTACTGGTGGACCCGCGGCCCCTTGTCGGCGACCACGAGTCCCCTCTGCCGCAGCTTGTTCTGCGTGGCGACGCCGGTCGGGCAGCGATCGGTGTGGCACTTCTTGGTCTGCACGCAACCTGCCGAGAACATGAAGGCGCGGGCTGCGTTGCACCAATCCGCCCCGAGCGCGATGTTCGCGGCCAAGCTGTGCCCGTCATAGATCTTGCCCGCGGCCACCAGTCTGATCTTGTCGCGCAAGCCGGTGCCAAGCAGGCAGTTCACCGCAAAGACTAGGCCCTCGCGCAGCGGCGTGCCGACATGGTCGGAGAGCTCGACCGGCGCCGCGCCGGTGCCGCCCTCGGCCCCGTCGATGACGATGAAATCGGGCGTTATTCCGGTCTCGAGCATCGCCTTGGTGATCGCCAGGAACTCCCAGCGATGGCCGATGCAGAGCTTGAATCCGACGGGCTTGCCGTCGCTTAAATCCCGCAGGCGTGCCACGTATTCCAGCAGACCTAACGGCGTGTCGAAGGCCGAGTGCGAGGGTGGCGACAGCACGTCCTTGCCGACCGGCACCCCACGCACCTCGGCGATCTCGGGCGTGACCTTGGCGCCGGGGAGCAGGCCGCCATGGCCGGGCTTCGCACCCTGACTCAGCTTGATCTCGACCATCTTCACCCGGTCGTCGGCCGCCTTGTCCGCGAATTTCCGGGGATCGAAGCGCCCGTCCTCCGTGCGGCAACCGAAGTAGGCGGTCCCGATCTCCCAGACGAGATCGCCGCCGTGTTTCAGGTGGTAGGGCGAGATTCCGCCTTCGCCGGTGTCCTGGTAGAAGCCGCCCAGTTTCGCTCCGAGGTTCAGCGCCTCGACGGCCCGGGCGCTCAGCGAGCCGAAGCTCATCGCCGAGATGTTGAGAACCGAGGCGTCGTAGGGTTGCGTGCAGGCCTCGCCGCCGACCCGCACGCGGTAGGTGTCCTGCAGGTGCTTGGCCTGGATCGAGTGGTTGATCCACTCGTAGCGCGGCGAGTGCAGGTCCATCTCGGTGCCGAACGCCTCGGCACTCTCGACGTCCTTGGCGCGGCGATAGACCAACGCGCGCTGGTTGTGCGTGAACGGTCGCCCCTCGTGGTCACTGTCGAAGAGGTACTCTCGCAGGAATGGCCGCAACCACTCGAAGAACCAGCGAACGTGGGCGCTGACCGGATAGAGCCGCATCAGGGTGTGCTGAGTCTGGCGCATGTCCCAGGCGCCGAGGACGATCAGCGGCGCGAGAAGGACGAGGAGCCACAGCCAGGCGGCGCTCGAAAGCACAGACGCGAAAAGGACGAGGACGGCTGCGGCGAGGATCAGGGCGTAGGGGACGTAACGGTGCATCGGTTCCCGAAGTCGTGACGGTTATGAGGTCGGCCTGATGCGGCCGGATTAGAGAACAACAGCACCCGACCGTCTGGCGTTCCGCGCAACGACACGCGCCCTTGCGATCCTCAACGACACTGCGAGTCTCTATTCCTTGCCGAGACCTTGGGAAGGGTGCCCAACACTCGGACAAGCCGCAACGTCTTGCGTCGATCTGCTCGGCGCAGGGCGCCACGATCTGCACCAGCAAATCAGGGGCGGGTAGATCGTATGACTGCGGCGCCGACCTCAGGTATCGGTGGGTACGGATCGCCGTGGACTGACGTCACGGCATCGCTCCGAACCCGCATGTAGCCGCAGCTTTCTCGCCGATCGAGTTTGACACTGGATGCTGCGGACATCATCCCTGCCATGGAAAGGGAGCCGAAGCGATGATCCTTGTGAGAGCAATAGATCGTTTGAATGAGACGGTCGGGCGCCTCGTCTGCTTCGTCGCGGCGGTCTTCGCCGCGATCATCATCTACGACGTCGTCATGCGCTATGTCTTCAATGCCCCGACGCGGTGGGCGTTCGACGTGTCCAAGCAGCTCTACGGCTTCTACTTCGTGATGCTCGGCGGTTATGCGCTCCGTCATCAGGCGCACGTGCGAGTGGACCTCGTCACCAATGCGCTGTCGCCCGGCGTCCGCCGCTGGGTCGACATGCTGGGATACCTGATCTTCTTCTTCCCCTTCGCCTGGGTCTTCCTGACGCGCTCCTACGATTTTGCGATGACCTCCTTGGCGCAGCGCGAGGTCACCTACGGCGCCATCCAGATGCCCGTCTACCCCCTCAAGATCGCCCTCTGCGTCGCCGCTGCGCTGCTGCTGCTGCAGGGTGTGTCGGAGATGCTCAAGCTGATCTTCAATCGGGATGACCGCACATGAGCCCCGAACTCATCGCCGTCTGCATGTTCGGCTTCCTGCTGGTCGGGCTCTTCATGGGCCATCCGCTGGCCTTCGTCTTAGGCAGCTCGGCCGTGCTCGGCGCGTTGATCGCCGGCAATCCGATGGTGCTCGGCATCGTCATCAACCGCATCTTCGGCGAGGTTCTCGACAATTACATCCTGATCGCCATCCCGCTCTTCGTGCTGATGGCGAACTTCCTGTCGAATTCCGGCGTCACCGACCGCATGTTCGAGAGCCTGCGTCTGCTCATGTCGAACGTCCGCGGCGGCCTGGCGCTCGCCGTCGTCTTCATCTCGATCCTGCTCGCGGCGACGACCGGCATCATCGGCGCCTCGATCACGGTGATGGGCGTCATGGCGCTCAGGCCGATGCTCCGCTACGGCTATAGCCCGACGCTGACGACGGGCGTCATCGCCGCTTCGGGCTGCCTCGGCATCCTGATTCCACCGTCGATCATGCTGATCCTGATGGCGAGCTACTCGCCGCTCTCGGTCGGCGAGCTTTTTGCCGGCGCGATGATCCCGGGAGTTGTCCTCGGCCTTTTCTATGCCGCCTGGGTCGCCATCCTCGCCGTCATCCGGCCCGACATGGCTCCGTCCGTCGAACCCGAGGAGCGCATCTCGCGCGGCGCGCTCTGGCGCATGCTCGCGGTCGAGGCGTTGCCGCCGCTGGTCCTGATCTTCGGCATCCTCGGCTCGCTCCTCGCCGGCGTCGCCACCGCGACCGAGGCCTCGGCAATCGGCGCAGCGCTCGCGCTCCTCATCGTGATCCTGCGCCGACGCTTCGCCTGGGCGAGCTTCTACGAGGCGCTCCGCGAGACCGCCAAGACATCGGCGATGATCCTCTTCATCGTCGTCGGCGCAACCGCGTTCACCGGCGTCTTCAACATCACCGGCGGCCTCCGCGCCACGCAGGAGCTGATGCGCGGGCTCGAGATGGAGCCTTGGATGCTGATCGCGACGATGCTCTTCATCGTCTTCATCCTTGGGGCCTTCCTCGACTGGACCGGCATCGTTCTCCTGTCCTTCCCGATCTTCCTGCCGATCGTGCAGGAGATGGAAGGGGTGAGCTTGCTGTGGTTCGTCGTGCTGATGGCCGTCGTCCTGCAGACTTCGTTCCTGACGCCGCCCTTCGGCTACGCGCTTTTCTACCTCCGTGCCATCGCGCCGCCCGAGGTAAGGACCTCGAGCATCATCGTGGGCGTTCTGCCCTTCATCGTGCTGATCCTGGTCATGTGCGTGCTCGTCGCACTGCTGCCCGGGCTCGTGACTTGGCTGCCCGCAGCCCTCTACTCGCAATAACAGGGAGACTTTCGAATGACCCTCAAGCACAGCCTCGCAGCAGGCGCGGCACTTGGTGCGCTGGCCGTGGCCGGCAGCGCTGCCGCCCAGCAGAGCTGGACGATGACGACGACCTGGCCGTCCTCGCTCGAGCTGATCGAGATCGACCGGCACTTCGTAGAGCTCGCCAACCAGCTCACCGGCGACGACCTGCAGATCGAATTCTACGAGGGCGGTGCCCTCGTCCCCGCCGGCGAGGTTTTCGGCGCGGTGCAGTCCGGGACCATCCAGGCCGGCGGCGACTGGCCGGGATACTGGGCCGGCCGCGACGCGGCCTTCTCACCGCTCGCCACCACGCCTGCCCTGTTCAACGCGGTCGACTACGTCAACTGGATCGAGCAGTGGGGCGGCGACGAGCTCTACGACGAGATCTACGGCCAGTTCGGCATGGTCTACCTGCCCTACGGCGTCACCAACAACGAATCGGGCTTCCGCACCAACGAGCCGATCCGCAGCCTCGAGGATCTGCAGGGCAAGCGCCTGCGCCTCTCGGGCCTTGAGCAGGGCCGCATCCTCGAACGCCTCGGCGGCAATCAGGTGTCCATGGCCGGCGGCGAGATCTACCAGTCGCTCGAGCGCGGAGTGATCGACGGCGCCGAGTTCTCGACGCCGAACGTCGATTGGTCCGCCGGTTTCCAGCAGGTCACCGACTATTGGGCGACGCCCGGCTGGCACCAGTCCGCCTCGGTCTTCGGCGTCATGATCAACCAGCAGGCGTGGGACCAGCTCTCCGACGAGACCAAGGAGAAGCTGGAGATCGCCGCCGACGCGACCCTCCTTTGGTCGCTGAGCTTCACCGAGCGCCGCGCGAGCGAGGCGTACGGCCAGTTCCAGGGGGCCCTCGAAGAGATCACACGCTACGACGATGAGACGCTCGATGAGATCCAGGCGATGGCCAATGAGGTGATCGTCGAGGTCTCCTGCGAGAACCCGAACTCGGCTCGGGTTTACCTCTCGATGCTTGAGTACCTCGCGGACTACTCCGGCTGGCGCGAGGCTTCCGCTCCCTACAACCTCGGGCGCACGCCCAACGGCCCCGACATTGAGGCCATACGCGAGTGTGCGCCCGAGTAGGCGCACGCCTGACTCTCGCCTGGGCGGAACCGTTCCCGCCCGGGCGGCCCAGCCGAACACGCGACGAGTTCCTGTTGCGTTGGGCATTATCCCGATAGGACAAACCGTTTTTATCATGTTTGGGATGCGCTACGGCACGTCTGGAGCGGGCCGCGACATCCAAAAGTTCGGAAACTTGAGGAAGTTGCGGGATGTCAATTCGGAACCGCACCTGCGGGAGCGGCGGCTGATTGAGGACCTGCGCTTGGCGAGGGCACTGCAACCCGCAGCGCCATCAGGTCGGCACTTGCAACTGTCGCGCGGAGCCCGTCCTCTCCGCCCTGCGCCTTCGCGGCGATGGTCATCTTCGCTGAAGTCCTGACCATAAGCTCGAAGCGCCTTGCGGCAGTGCAGAGGGCGAGGGCGCAAGGCCGGATCCTCCAACCGCAACTCTTTTAGACAGCCCGCAAGAGCGACATCGGCGGTGCGACGCGGTTGTCAGCAGATCGCTCATGTTGATCGGCGTCGGGCAGAAAGCGTCGGAGCCGGGCGAAGGGACGGCCTTCGCTCGTCGGCACGCCTTCATTTTCGATCGTGTCGTCACGCTAACAGTTCTTGCGAGTTGGCCGGAATGGACGTCCAATCGACGGGATCCACGAGAACTCGCTGCACGTTCGAACGTAGCCACGGCATGAGGTGTTGCACGCAGAGCGACCCTAGCGAGTCGGGATGCATATGCAGGTAGAGAGGTCGCTCGAACGGCTCGATCTCCTCTACCCGCATCAGCCGCGGATCCTCGTCGCCGAGGCAGACGGGAAGGTAGCCGTGGCCAAGCCCCGCGGCGATCGCCGACCGCAGGGTGCCTGCGTCGGTCGCAGTCATGCGCACCGGGATGTCGTCGGACATCGTCTTGGTGAACTGGCCCAGCTTCGAGTCGGTGCGGTCTTCGTCGTAGAACATGATCCAGCCGGGTGGGCAGCCGCAGCGTGAGCGGTACGTGGCGTAGGGCACGTGCGCGATCTGGACGGCGAAGGCACCGCCGATCGGTTCTTGCTCGAACCAGAGCGCCACGCCGGGGTCGCCCTGCCAGAGACTGGTGCGCGGGCGGCCCGTCGTGATGCGGAGCGACAGCGCGTGCCGTTCGAGCATGAAGGCCGCAAGGCCGTGGTCGAGGAGGCGGTCGAGCATCCACTGATTGCCGATCAGCCGCACGGTCCCGCTGGGACCGGTGGTCGCCGCGTCGATGGCGTCGACGATGTCGCGCATCTGCCGCTCGATCTCGCAGGCGCGGGCGATGAGCATCTCGCCGGCCTCCGTGGGCATCAGGCCCTTGCGGGAGCGGCGGAAGAGCGTCGCGTCGAGGGCGGATTCGAGCGAGGAAAGACGGCGGCCGACGGTGCTCTGGTTGATCCCGAGTTTTGAGGCTGCGCGGCTGAGCGAGCCCATCCGGGCGATGGTCAGGGCGATCCGCAGATCATCCCAACTCGGGGGCTCGCCGCGTCGTGCACTCATGCATGACGTGTATGCAGCGATGGAGCTTCCTGTCTAGGAGATTTGAGGCGACCCTGTTGTGACTTCCGCCTGTTCCTCGCCGGGAATTCTCGAACATGAAGCTGATCTTCTGTCGCCGCGGCCGGCGCCTGCGCGCTGGTGATGGACCCGGCAGGAAAAGCTGACCGGTGAAGTGGTCGATCGCCCTCTACGATCTGGTGGCGCCGTACATGCTGCGTGGTGCGCCGCTCGGGCCGTTCCACGCGCTGATCTCGGTGCTGGACGTCAGCGAGTACGACTCGGCGGTGTCGGAGGACGCAGTGGTGATCCGCGGGCTGTCGCGGGTCCGTGGCGAGGTGGGCGGCTTCATCGATCCGCAGACATTCTCGGCTGGGCTCAACGGACAGAATGTCGAGGGGCATCCGCGGGACGACGACGGACGGCGCGATCCATGGATCGACATCCGCGACAGCAACATCGTCTTCGAGATGACGGCGCTGCGCGAGGCGTCGGCGACGATCGCGAACGCCGCCGACGATTTGAACAGCGGCGACCACGCCGAGCTTCTGTCGCTCATCGATGCGCTGGATGACGATCCCGCAAGCGCGCCGTCGGACTACCCGTCGACCGCTTTCACGCTGGACATGGTGGTCACCGCCGCGGTGCTGCGCCTGCCGTTCCTCAAGGGCGCGCGCATGCTGGCGGACGGACGCCTGGTGCCGGTCGAGGGGGACGACCGCGTCACCATCACGCTGCCGCGTTTCAAGCTGCGGCTGAGTCAGGGGTCGGCTACCGGCGATCCGCTGGACCTCGCGATGATGTCGTTCGGCGTCGACGGGCTGGACGATGAAGCCGATCTGGGCGTCGTCGACCTGATCCGGATGGAGCCGCCGTACGCCTTCCTCGGCGACAGCCGCACGGTCGGCATCGGCTTCCGGTCGGCCACGCTGGACCTTTCGACCGGGGTGACGCCGATCGAGGTGCTGGAGCAGTTCGGCTTCGACGCGAGCTGGACCGGCCTCTACCTGCCCGAGTTGCGTCTGTTCGTGGCGCCGAATGGGCTGGAGGATTTCGCCGTCTCGGCCGGCGCCCGGAACCTTCTGATCGGCTGGGGCGCGCAGCCGGGCGTCACCGGCGACTTCGCCCTTGCGGTGATCGACCAGGGCGAGGCCGATCTGATCCTCGACGCCCGCTTTGTCGATCCGTCGGGGCGGACCTATGGCACGAGACTGCAGGGTGATGCCGCGGTCGCGCAGGTGCCGCCCGTCACCACGCTGATCGTCGACGTCAGGGGCGGACGGCCTCCCTATTCCGTCACCATCGGCGGGGCGCCCGGCCGCACCGCCGAAGTGGACCTCGGCAGCGACACCCGTCGAACAGTTGCCGTCGCGGTCAGCGATGCGTCGGGCACGCCGCTGTCCGCGACGCTGGAGATCGTGGTCACGCCGTACCGGCCGGAGATCACCATCATCCCTGGTTCGGCCGGGCGGGTGGAGATCGTCGCGCAGGAGACGATCCGCGCCGGTCAGGTCCTGCCGCTGCCCAAGCTGTTCCTGGCGAGCCAGAGCGCGACGCATGCCACGGTGCGTCTGCTGGGCGCGGTCGGCGAGACGGTCTGGAACCCCGCAACGGTGGCCCCCGCCGTCGACGACGAGCTGAGCACAACCTTCGAGCTCGGCGATGGCGAGGAGGTGGAGGTCACCGTCTCGATCCTGCCGCCTGCCGAGGCCGACGAGGATATCCATGCCTACTGGCGCTTCGAGCTGCCGACGCCGTTCTCGAACACCTTCCTGGACTACGTCGGTGACCCCGACAACAGCGGCACCAGACCGGCGGTGAGCCAGGGGCCGAACGCCGGTTTCGGCCTCGGCAGCACGGAGGTGATGGAGACCTACCGCAGCCTTTTGGTCGACGTGCCGCCGGCGACGGCGGTCACCATCGAGGGCTTTGCCAGCTACGAGAACAAGGACGGCCAGCAGTCGCGCCAGTTCAACTACAACCTGGCGCGGCACCGCGCGCTGGGCGTGCAGGAACTGATCGAGGTCGAGTTCCCCGGCCGCTTTGCCATCACCGTACTGCCGGCGCCGTTCGTTGGCGACCTTGAGGACGACGACCCGTGGGTACTGCAGTGGGAGACCCAGGCTGCCGACCGCAACACCTGGTGGCGCGCCACCGCGACGGTACCCGTTGCGCCGCAGCCCGAGATCACGGTCACGGCCACCGTCCGCCGGACGGAGGGAGTTGAGGACGAGGTCGTCGAGACGGTGGACCCGCCGCCGCCGGACCCGTCGCCGCCGGAGTGGTTCCGCTCGATCGCGCTGAAGGTCCGGATCGTCCAGAACACCTTCGTGGCGCTGGAACTGTCGGGCGAGATTGACTTCGAGACCGCAGCAGAGGAGCAACTGCGCCGCGGCGCCATTGCCGCCAATGCCTCGCCGGGCGAGGAAGACGCGGCGGCGACACTGACGACGCAGGCGCTGGGACAGAACCCGTCGGACGGAGTGGTGGCCTACCGGCTGCTGGTGCAGGTCGACGACGCGGCGCAGACTTGGACCGTCAGCGTCGCGCTGGGCGCGGACCCCGCGGATGTGGACGGCCTGCTGCTGGCCGGTGCGCAGCCGAACGCCACGATCGGCAGCGGCCAGCCTGGACTCAACATGCTGGGGATGACGACGGCAATGGCGCCGGTGCTGGCCGACACGGCGCCCGAGAACCCGCTGAACGGCGACGTGGGCGCGCTGGCGCTGTCGGCGACGGCGATCGTGATCCCGTTCACGATGAGCGCGCTGGGCTGGTTGACGGTGCAGCGGGTGATCCTGTTCGGCGGCGAAATCCTGGTGCGCGACAGGCCGACCGGGCCGGAGGTCAACCTGCTCTTCGACGTCGAGACTGACATCTCGGCGCGGATCGCTATCGGCGCGGCGCAGGACGACGAAGACCCCGGCGCGGACACCGGCGAGGGCGGGTTCGAGATCCTGACGATCTCGGAGACGCAGCCGCTGAAGATCCGGTACAGGTCGGTCGGCGTCCGTCTTGGCTATTCGCCGGACGCGGGGGACCGCTTCCAGTTCCGGCCTGTCTTCGACAGCTCCAAGGGCTACACGATCGACGTGGGCGGGCCGGGCGGCATCCGGGTGGCCGAGCCGCTGGGGCGGATCCTGCAGGTACTGGGTGCGCGGCTGGCGCGTCAGAATCCGATGACGTTCGAGATCGACCTCGGTTTTTCCGCGGATCTCGGCGTGGTGTCGGTCGATCGGGCGCGGGTTCGACTGCCGCTCGACCCGCCGGGAAGGCCGGAGCTGACGGCGCTTGCCGCCTCGATCGACATCCCCGCGGTGCTGCGCGCGAGCGGCTATCTGGAGATCGGCTCGACGCTCGACGAGGACGGCGTCGAGATTTGCGAGATCCGTGGCGGGCTCGACCTGACCATCGTGCCGATCAAGCTGCGCATCCGGGCCGAGATGGCGATCGCCCAGATCCCCGAGGAGGGCGGCGGCCCGGCGACCGGCGTCGTCGTGGCGATCGAGGTGACGTTCCCGGCGCCGATCCCGCTTGGCTCCTCGGGCCTGGGGCTGCTCGGGGTGCTCGGCCTCTTCGCGATGCATTATGGGCGTAACGAGGCGGACTTTGCCGACGAGGCGACGCCGGCGCTGGCCTGGCTACAGGCTACGGGGGGCAACCCCACCAAGCTGTCGGAGGGCGGCCAGGACTTCTGGACGCCGCAGATCGACCGCTGGGCGTTCGGCGTGGGCGCCGTCCTGGGGACGATGGAAGGCGGCACCATCTTCAACCTCAAGGGCGTGTTCCTGCTGGAGCTGCCGGGGCCGCGCATCCTGATGATGATGAAGGCGGCGCTGCTGACGCCGCCGCCCGCGCTCGAGGGCGTCGAGGAAGCGGGCGGCAGCTTGCTGGCCGTGATCGACATCGACGCCGGGCGCGGCACGCTGACCATCGGCATCGTCGCGCAGTACGCCATCCGCCCACTCGTCGAGGTGAAGATCCCGATCGAGGCGTTCTTCAACCTCGGCAATCGTCATGAATGGCACATCTTCCTCGGCACCGTGGACGAGCCGATCCAGGCCAAGGTGATCCTGGTCTTCGAGGGGTCCGGCTACTTCATGATCTCGGGCCACGGCATCGATCACCCGCGGTTCGACACGCCGATCAATGACCAGCTGGCGATCGCGGCCGGCATGCATGTCGAGCTGATCTGGGGCAGCAAGGAGGTGAAGATCTACGCCTCCGTCGCGGGCGGCTTCGACGCGCTGATGGGGTTCGACCCGTTCTTCCTGCAGGGCTTCCTGACGGTGCGGGGCGAGCTTCGGCTGATCATCATCGGCATCTCGGCCTATGCCGAGCTCGACGTTACCGTCGGGACCGACCCCGAGACGGACCAGGAGATCGGCCATCTCCAAGGGCAGATCTGCGGCGAGGTCGACCTGTTCTTCTTCAAGATCAAGGGCTGCGTCGACTTCAGCCTGGGCGAAGAGCCCGGTCCGCCGCTCCCGCCGCTGGTCACCCGGCTGTCGCTGGTCAGCCGCAGCCCGGCGCTGGCACAGGGCACCGGGACCGACACACCCATCGACGCGGTCCTGGCCGAGGGCATCATGCGGGAGGATGCGCCGGATGCCGATGCCTTCGTGGAGCCGCACCTCGCGGACGACGACGACACTCGGCCACGGCGGGTGCCGGTCGACGCGGTCCTCGCGCTGTCGCTCAGCGCTTCGCCTGGGCAGTCGACGGTCGACGTGCTGGGCGAGGATTTCGAGGCGGCGGCGCCGGGGTCGACCGCCGACGGGCTGACGAAGCGGAGCGACCAGGAAGTGTTCTACCAGCTCGTGTCGGTCGAGCTGGTCGGCGGCGGCCTGTCCGAGGGGGATCGGCCTGCGGTGTGGTGGGCCGGCGATCCGGCGACCGACAAGCCGCCGCTGGTTCAGCTGGCGCTGCTGACCTGGGTGCCGACGTCGATCGAGTCGGCGATCGAGCGCAGCGAATTCCTGCTGCAGACCGTTACCGACCGCTGGGGCACGGTCTGCCACGACCCGGCGCCGGCGGCGCCGGTCCTCTGGGCGTTCCACCGCGAGCCGATCGGGCCATCGGAAATTGGCTGGACCATCCGTGGCACTGCCTGGCCCGACCCCGAGGATACCGTGCGCTCCGAGTCGACGGACCTCGATATCGAGGTTGTCGAGGCGTGGCGCAGCGGACTGGACCTCGACATCTGGCGCGGGATCCTGCCGGGCGTGATCGTCGGCAACGCGATCGAATGCGCGTTTGGGGCAGAACCACCGGCGCCGGATGACGGAGGCATCGTGTTGCCGGATCTGGAGATCTCGGCGGAAGCGCTCGCGCCCGCGCGGCGCGCGTTCGCGGAACAGATGGAGGCGTTCGAGGCGGCGCGGCGGACCGCGCCCGCCGATATCTTCACCGGCCTTACGGCGCCGCGGACGCCGGTGCGGCGCCGGACGACGACGGTGACGCTTGCCGCGGCGCGGCCGGCGACGGCTGTCCTGGCGCGCCCGACAGCTGCGGCCGCGGCGGAGCCTGCGGCGGCGATTGCCACCCGCAGCCTTGCCGCGGAGATGGCTCGGTTCACCGACGGACGCCGGACCGCTCGCCGCCCGACCGAGCGGCTGAGCGTCGGCGAGGCCTTCCGCAGGCTGGAGCTGGGGACGGCGTTCGACACCGCCGCATTTTTGACGCTCGACGGATCGGCCGCCGCGGCGCCGCCAGTCCCAGAGCCGACGCTGTGCGACGCGCGCATCCTGGCCGCGCCGCATCTGGACAATGGCGAGACCATTTCGCCTCTGGGAGACGCCTCGCGCACGGCGGAGATCGAGGCGGCGTGGGACGAAGCCGGGTTCGCGCCGAGCCCGCTGTCGCATGCGATCCGCCTGCGGCCGGGTGGGTTCGTGGAGGGCCGTCTGCTGCTGGCCGTGATGCGGTTCCTCGTCGATCTGGAGTTCACGGTGGTCCGCATGCTCGCCGCGGACGGCAGCGAGATCACGCGCGTCGTGCCCACGAGCGACGACTTCGTTCCGCCGAGAGACCTGCCAGACCGCTGGACGGATCCTGATGGGCCTTGGAGCGTCGATGTCGATCACGCGATCCGCTTCGACGACGATTTCACCGATCCCGTCGAAGGGGCTTGGCGCACGGTCCTCGTCGACCTGCCCAATGCGGAGGCGGCGGAGTGGGTGGAGATCGGGCTGGAGTTGCCCGATGGGCCGGTCAACTCCACCGAATTGCTTGCCCGCCTTTCGCCGCGGACCGACGGCCGCGCCGCGGCCGAGGAAGAGACCGGGCCGGCGCCGGGAAAGGCGGTGCTGAACCGGCTGTTCTACGTTCTCTGCTTCGAGTTCATCCGCATCGGCGAGGCGCTGCGCGAGGCCTACGACCAGCAGCTGGTGGAGTCCGACCGCGGCGCCGCGGGCCGCTATCTGAGCATCGACGCCGGCAACGTCGCGATGTTGCAGCCGGACACGCGGTACGGCGTGCGCGCGACGTGGCTGCAGGGGCTGGGAGGCGAGGAAAGCGAGGAGGGCGAGACCCCCGCGACTCGCAGCGAGACCTTCTGGTTCCACACGACGGCGGAGCCGCCGCGGCGGCTCGGCGGCTACATGCTGCTGACGCTGCCGAACGAGCGCGAGACCCATGTCTTCGGACAGGAGCCGCTGAAGCTGATCTTCTCGACGCCGCAGGTGGTGAACCTGTTCGCCGCGCATGGTCTGACCCTGCAGGTGAGCCTGCGCGCCGCATCGTTCCGGCATCCCGACCCCGACGATCTGGCCGAGGACGAGGACTATCCGTTCGGGCTCGGGCCGCTCGAGACCGAGGGGCTGGGGCCGCTTGTCCTCTCGGCCTACGAGGAGACGCTGCAGGAGGTCCTGGAGGGACAGTGCATCGCCATCGACGGCATGCGCGTGCGTCACCTGCTGCGCATCATCGACGTGCCGCTCGACCCCCTGACGGACTACGTGCTGGATATCGTCACGGTGCCGGAGGCAGACCCCGAGGGCGGTGAACGGAGCATCGTGCACTCGGTCAGCTTCTCGACCGGCGCCTACCCGACGCTGGTTCAATTCGCGCGAAGTCCTGCAGGCGCAGAGCGTCCGTCACCGCTGGGTCGAGTCGGGGGCGATGCAGGCCATCGCCACGCAGTTCGCGGCACGCGATCCAGAGGGCGCGGAGCTCGACGCCGCGATGCACGTGGCGGGGCTGGAGCCGATGCCGGTGCCGGACCGCCCCCAGACGACGATCTTCTGGGAGCAGGTCGGGAACGGCGCGCCGCAGCCGGCGGCGATCCTGATCGATTCGCCCGAGCCGATGCGGCGGTTCTGGGAGATCCCCGAGAAGGTCGTCGACGACAGCGTGGAGCCCGGCAGCGAATACTGGCGTCCAAGGCCGCGCGCCTGGCTGGACCTAGTCCCCGGTGCCGCGACCGCGGACCGGATTGAGGAAGTTGTGATGGCGCCAGGCGGCTACCGGGCGCTGGTGGTGCTGACGCCCGGCGGACGGGGGCGGCAGGTCCAGGTCGAGATGGTGCGGCACGTCCTTCCGATCGCGGATCCCGCGGACGCCACGGAAGTGCGCTTCGCGATCGTCGACACCATCCTCGACAGCGCACCCTGGGAGGAGTGAGATGGGCCGTTCCCCGACGATCGGCGACCTGACTGGCGAGCAGCGGCGGCGGCGCCAGGTGCATCCCTGGTTCCTTTGCGAGGCGGGCCTGATCGACTGGGCCCAGATCTGGAAGCTGCGTTTTCGCCACGTGTGGGATCTGCTCGGCGATCCCACGGACTTCCCTCCGGGGATCGATACCGGCATCGACGCCATCATCGGGCAGCTGGCCGAGATCGGCTATGTCACGGACGGTGCGCATCTGCGGTGGTCGACGGCGCCGGTCTTCGGCATCCCCAGCCGCGCGTTCAAGGTCTGGCGGCGCCCGAGCCTGCCGTTCCGGGCCGAGGAGGAGATACCGCGCAGCGAGATGACGGTTGCGCCGCTTCCGTCGGGGGCGCTGGCGGTGTCCTGGCGCGGGCCCCGGGCGGCGGCGCGGATCCGGTGCACCGTGCCCGCACCGGGTGGCGTCGCAATCGCCTATACCGGCAGCCCGGCGCTGCGCGGATGGTCGAAGATGCGGCCGCTTTCCGCCGGAGTGAACGTCGTCTCGATCGCGGCGCCGTTCATGACCGGGGTGCTGCTGCCGGGCGGCACGACGGTCGACACGGTGCACGCGATCACCGGCGATGCCGCCGCGCGGGACGCGGGGTGGGAGCTGGCCGAGATCGTCGGGCTGCCGGTCGAGCCCGCGGACTGGGCTGGTGCCGGGGATCACGATGCGGACCAGGGCCTGCTCGACCAGGGCCTGGTCGCGCCGAAGGAGGCGGCGATGGCGCGGTTCGCGCGCGGGCGGCCGTTGCTTGGCTGGCCTCTCCTGATGGCGCCGTTCACGCCGGCGCCGGCGTTCGAGCTGACCGACCCCGCGCTGCTGATCGAGGAGATGGAGGCCGACATCGTCGTGCGGCTGCGCGCGCTGATGGGGACGCGACCGAACCGGATGGCGAGCGTCCGTGACATCGTGACCATGCCGCCGCCCGAGAACTCGGCCGGAGAGGTGGCGCCGACCGAGCCGACTGAGGCCACGTTCTCGGCCTTGGAGCTTTTGCTGCTCGGCGTGACGTCGGACCCGCTGCTGAGCCTGATCCTGGGCTACGGCACGGCGCTCGACAACCAGAGCACCGGGAGCAGCATCACCGAGGTCGGAAGCGAGTTCATGGTCACCGCCGAGTGGGACCGGGGCCTGGACGGGCGCAGCGACCCGCTGGAACTGGCGGCGCTGGCGCTGCAGCCGCAAGCGGCCCTTGCGGGGGCGGCACCCACGGGCCTCGACGCGGTGCCGTCCCTGCCGATGGCGCCGCTCGAACCGGACGGCGACTGGCGGCGCAGCGTCAATATCGGCTGGGATCGGGTGCCGAAGACGGCGCTCTACCGCGTCGCAAGTTACGCGGCGGCGAGGTTCCCGATCCAGCCGCTGGCGACCCCGACGCTGCTCAACGAGTTGCGGGATGCGGGCGGGATTCGTCCGATCGCCGCGAACGACTCTCCGGACGAGGATGCCGCGATCGCGCGGCTTTCGACGTCGGACCGGGTGGTGCCGATCCCGGCGCCAGCGCTGCCCACGCAGAACGGCTTTCAGACGATGCGGTACGGCGTCGTGACGCAGAGCATCTTCGGCCTCTGGGGAGAGTGGTCGATCGTCGACACGGTCGTGACCGAGCCGCCGCCGAACCGCGCGCCAATCCTCGCCGCCACGCTGGCTCCGCAGCCGGCGCCGGCGGGGCCCTGTCCTGCGACTCTGACGGTCGAGTTCGGCTGGGACTGGTCGGTCAGGCGGCCGGACAGCATCCTGATCGGCGGGCGCCTCTGGCCGGCGAGCAAGCGCAGCGACCCGCCGCCTTCGGAGCTTCCGACATCGCAACTGCCCCGCAGCCTCGGCGGCGACGAGCCGGGGGTCGAGATCACCTTTGCGGGCGACGTCCCATCGGCGCCCGGCGCCACGATCGTCGGTCTGGCGGCAGACGGCCAGTCGTTCGCCGATTTCGGCCCGGCCCAGGGCAACGACGTGCGCCGCTACCGGATGACGCTGCCCGGGTTCTCCCTGGACTTCGACGCGACGCCGCACGTGGGCCTCGCCCTCTACGCCCGTGCGACGGAGCGCCGGGCGCCGCGGCGCCTCGGCCCATGGACCGAGCAGCCGTTTCGGACCGCCGCCTCGGACCCGCGCCCGCCGGTGATCGTGCCCGACCACGTAGACCTGGCGAGCCTGCCCGACGCGCGGGGCGAGGCGCATGTCCGCGTGAGGTGGCCCTCCGTTGCGGGGGCCGCGGGCTACTACCTCTACGAGGCGACGGAGACGGCGCTGCGCGACGCGCTGGGCCTGCCCGAGCCCGACCTCGACGCGACACTCACGTCGCGGCTGGCCGCGGTGCAGTCCGCCTACAACGCCAATCCGGTCCGCCGGGTGTTCACGCGACGTTTTCCGGAGCTGCAGACCGGCATCAGCCGCGACGTGCCGCTGCCGCGCGGCACCCGCGACATCCACTTCTTCACCGTCGTGGCGCAGAACGCGAGCGGGTTGGAGAGCCCGTGGTTCGCAGGACCCGACGCCGGAGAGCGACTGATCGCGATTACGCCGCCCCGCATCGCGCGGCCGGAGCCGCCGGTGCTGGAGGTTCGGCGCGTTCCCGTGCCGGGCGCCGATCCGCCCGCCTGGCGGGCGGCGATCCGTGTCATGCCACGGCTGGGCCACCGCGCGCGGCGCATCCGCCTGTTCCGCACCCGCAACGCCGACGCCGCGCGCCGGATCGACACAATGGGGCCGCCGATCGCCGAGATCACGCCGGCGAGCCCCGGCTGGACCCTGGCGACGGAGACTGACGCGATCGGCGACTTCATCACCGAGGCAGAGGGCTTCGACCTGCCCGAGGGCTTCTGGCGGCGGGTGTGGTACCGCGCCGAGGTCTGGTCCGGGAACGATCCCGACCGGGCGCTTCTGGCGAGCCGGTCGCAGCCGTCGCCCGCGGTCCACGTCGTCATCCCGCCGGCGAGTGCGCCCAACCTCTCGGTCATCTCGGGCGAATGGCCGGGCGGCGCGCCGGGCAACGTGCTCCTGTCCTGGACCTCGACCGCGCCGGTGGAGACGACGCCCACCGGTCCGCACCACATGGCGATCTCTGCCCGGCTCTCCGGCAGCCAGTTCCCGATGCTCGAGGACGAGCGGCAGCTCGCCGCGATGCCGCCCGGCCCGCCGATCGGCATGACGGCGTGGTGGCGCCACGGACAGCCGGCGTCCAACGGCGCGCAGGAGTACCGCGCGATGCTCTACCGTGAGATCGATACCGATCCGCTGGGCGTCGCCATCCGGCTGCGGGATCCGATGGGGCGGATCACCGAGCGTCTGCTGACGGTTCCGGGCGGTTCGGTGCTGCCGCCGCCGGTCATCACGAGCCTGGCACAGATCGTGCCCGGTCCGGGGGTGAGAGGCGCGGCGTGGGCCAGTGCAATGCCGCTCGAGGCAGGACCAGGTGGCGCCTACAGGCTTACGATCAGCGCCACGCGAGCCGCGGCGGCGGGACGCGGCGGTTCGACGATGCTGACCGGCCGGACAGGACGGACAGGGGAGGCGGCGCGGCGCACGCTTGGCACGACCATTGGCGGCCCTGGCATCCGCACCGGGGAACTCCGCACGCCCACACGATCGTTGCGGATCGAGATCGATGTGCCTGATGTGCCGCTGCGCAGGTCCGCGCCGACAACGGCACCCGAGGATGCGCTGGTGGTCTGGCGGGTACCCGCGCGCGGCCTCGGCACCGGCTTCGGGGTCGCGACGGCGGCCGATATGGCGCGCATCGACATTCGCCTGACCGCTCCCGACGGCCGCGTCGCCGAGGCCAGCCTGGAGGTGCGCTGAGATGGTGACGATCGCGCGACTGACCGAGGGGGCCGCCCGCAACCGCCTGGCCGAGGACGGGGTCGAGGCGCTTGGCATCACCATGCCGCTGCTCAGTCCGGTCTGGGCGAATGCGGCGTTCTTCTACGACGAGACGGCGCTCACCCTAACCAGCGCCGGGCCACTGCAGGTGCCGTTCCTGGGTGTGCTGGAGACGATCGACGTGCCGCGCGACGTCTTCGACGTCTCGGGGGCGCCGATCGACCAGCCGATCACCCGCGTTCGGCTGCATCCCCACGCCGCTGCGCGGCTGATGACGCTGGCGCGGAACCGCTATGCCGGGGCGGGCCAGCCGCTGCACCTGCCGGTGCCGACGCAGGTCGCGATCCGTGACGTCGTCGCCGACCCGCTGGTGCCGGAATGGTATGAAGCCGGCCATCCGCTGAACGTCAATGGCGCGATGTCCTTCCACGATCGGCGCGGCCTCGTCGTCTGTCCGGTGGCCGCGGCGGCGATGTGCTTCGACCTTCTCGACGCGTTCCCGGCGCTCCGGTCGCTGTCGCCGGATGCGTCGGACACGAATGCCGACGTCGAAGACGATGGCGGCGTCGCGACGGTCGCGGGGCTGGCGCAGGGAACGCTCGTCCACATGGTCGATCCGCATGGTGGCGCGTTCGTCCCCGTGGGCCGCGCTCTGACCCGGCGCAACGGCGATGCGGTGGAGGAGACGCTGGGCGCCGGCGCCCTCACCACGCTCGCTGCCGGGGAGAGCTTTCGCGCCGACGACGCCGACGACGCTGCCGAGGCCGAGGCGACCGCCGACGACGCGCACGATTCTGTCACCGGCGCACGCCTGCGCTGGGGCTGGTCGAACGGCGGCCACCTTGCGCGGTCGCCGCTGTCCGAGCCTGCGCTGGCGGCCGGGACGCTGCCCCGCCGCTTCCTGCGACTGACCGTGGTCGACCTGCGCTGGCACCTTCTCGGCAACCGTTCGACGGCGGAGGTGCAGGACATCCCGGGCGACGACGGACTGTTCCCCGAGACCTATCAGCCGAAGGTCCGCCCCGACCTGCCGATCGATTACCTTGGCGATGGCGTGGCGACCCTGGCTGCCGCCGGGCAGGTGCTCGACCGGATCGTCGGCGAGCAGGGGATCATGTTCGCCGTGTCTCCCGTCCTCGCGCCCGCGGTCGAGGTGCCGCCGTCGGGCGACGCCACCGGGCGCTGGCCCGCCTGGCCGGGCTCGGGGATGGCAGGGTTTCCGGCCGCGCCGCTCTCGCCCGCGACCGGCATCAGCGCGGCATTCACGGCCGAGAACGACGTCGTCGTGACGATCGCGTCGGGGCAGGTCCCGGTCGGCGCCCATGTCCGGATCTATCCGCGCCAGTTCGTGGAGATCCTCGCGATCGGCGCGGAGCCGTCTTTCCTGCGCGGCGATGGGGGTGCGGCGATCGCGCTTCCTTCGCCGGGGGACGCCTCGACGGCGGCGCCGCTGCAGATCGGGCTGCGCGATCCGTTCGCGCTCGAGGGCGGGCTGCCGCCGTCGCCCGCGATCCTGACGATGGACATCGTCGTGGCGCCGCGCGCCGGCCAGCCGCGGCTTTTCGCCAGTGTGGTCGTGACGGTCGGCAGCGGTCCCTTCGCGCTGCCGCCCGATCCGTTCGCCGCCGGCCTCGACATCGTCAGCGCCTTCGCAGACTTTCTCGGCTCTGTCTGTCCGGTCCCGCTCTTCGGGATGCCGGCGTCCGACACCCCGGCGTGGCAGCCGGCCGACGGTCTCGTCGCGCTCTTTCGCACCTTCATCCGCGAGGAGCAGCCGCGCCAGGGTCCTCGTCTGCCGACGCAGGCCAGGTTCGAGACCATGGTCGTCACCGGGATCGGCCCGTCGTCCGCGCCGCTCGACTGGGATGCCGTCGTCACCGGAGCCCGCTGGTCGCCGGAGAGCCGATCGGCCCGCCACCGCGACGGCAATCCGGGCAATCCGGCCGGCCCGGATGTGCATGCGGCCGGCATCCGCGTGCGCGGCGACCTCGCGCTCGACGTCGCGCGGACGGCGGCGCGCCGGGCGATGCCGATGGTGGCGCTGCCGCCGGCGACCTTTGGCTGGGTGCTGTCGCAGGGCGGCAACAACTTCAACCGGCCAAGCGTCCTGGCCGCAGGTGCCTCCGAGGCACCGAATGCCGGTGCCGGGGCACTGCTCCGCACGATCTCGGCGGTGACCGAGAGCCCCGAGTTCGGCGTCACGGCCTTTCCCCTGCAGACCGGGCCGATCGACGCCAGTGCAGCCTACGATGCGCTCGCGGCACAAATTCATTCGGGGTTCGGGCTGCCGGGCAGCCCGCCGACCGACTTTCTGGAGGTCCAGAACGAGGACAGGTTGGGGACCGAGGTCACGCACGAACTCCACGTCTCGCGGCACGGGTCGCGCGACGCCCTGCACGCGCTGCACAGGGCGTTCGGCCAAGCCCGCGAGCTCGTATACATCGAAAGTCCGCAATTCGCGGCGACCGGAACCGTCGACCTCGTCTCTGTCCTTGCCACGCGGATGCAGGAGATGCCGAGCCTTCGCGTCGTGATCTGCCTGCCGCGCGCTGGCGACTTCGACCCCGCCTACCGCAGTTGGGTGCGCCAGTCGATTTCTGCCCGGAGCACGGCGGTCGCGACGCTCGAGGCGGCGGGGCCCGGGCGCGTCGCGGTATTCCACCCCAAGGGTTTCCCCGGCCGTGCGGCCGCGATCCGCACCACGTCGGTCATCGTCGACGACGCATGGGCCCTGGTTGGGACGAGCCATCTGAGGCGACGGGGCATGACGTTCGACGGCGCGGCGGATATCGTCTCGATCCCCTACGCGCTCGAAGATGCGCGGGCGGCGAGGCTCGCGGCCTTCCGGCGCGAGTTGATGATGCGCAAGCTGGGTCTGGAACCGACGCTCGCGGCGGCGCTTCAGACGCCGCAATGGGCGCGCCTGGCGGAGATGCGAAGTGCCTTCGACGCCTTCCGCGACCTCCTCGACCAAGGTGGCGCCGGGCTCGTGGCGCCATTGTGGCAGGGCCCGACCGACGGCGCGATCCCTCCGGCCGACGATGACGTCGCGGATCCGGACGGCAGCGACGGGGCGCAGTTCATCAGCTTTTTCGGCGAGCTCCTTGGTGAAAGTGGCGACTCCTGACGAACCGGTCTCGTCGCCTGTTCATGGGTGCTGAAACCGCGGCCGTCCACGTGGTTCAGAACGGCGTTGACCGGCAGCGCGGTCGTGGCGCTGAGGACGTGGCGCGCTACGGCGAACAGCACCAGCAGCACGGAGGCGCCGGCCATGTAGTGCGCATAGGCGCGCGTCGTGCCGGGCGCGACGATGGCCGAGAAGCCGACGGTGAAGTTGAAGAGGATCGAGTAGAAATCGCTGACGACCACGACGGCGCCGAGGCCGGTCGGGTCGAGGCGGCCGATCATCACCACGTCGGTGAGCGCGAGCAGCATGTTCATGACGCCGATCGCGGCGATGGGCGAGGCGATCGGGGCCAGCTGGCGCACCTCCTGGCTGACCCGGAGGACGCGGATACGCGCGGGCGAGCGCCGGGAGGCGGTGAGGTCAAAGAGCGCCGCGAGGGGTGCGTGGGGGCGGATCGCGAGCATCGTTCGTTTCTTGGGGTAGCGCCGCCGGGATGACCCCGGCGGCGCGTCGCGTCACCCGGCCATTCGCTCCGGCGCGGCCGGCGCGATGTTTTGGTTGAGGCGGAACCGGTTCTCGGGGTCGTAGCGGGCCTTGATCGCCGCCAGCCGGGGGAAGTTGGTGCCGTAGGCCTCGGCGACCCGACCGCCCTCGTCGGCCGGCATGAAGTTGACGTAGACCCCCGCCGAGCCCGGCGAGAGCGCGTCGAAGAGGCTGCGCGCCCAGGCCTTCGCGGCGTCGTCCTTGGCCGGGTCCTGCCAGCGGGTGTGGATGTTGACCACGAAGTGCGGCGCCCGCTGGACGAAGGCGGTGGCGTCCGGCGCGACGCGCGCCATCGCGCCGCCGAGATGGGCCACGAATATCTCCGTCTCGGCGTCCGGCAGGCGGCGCACGGCCTCGACGATCGCGTCGACCGCGGCGTCGTCGAGTGCGAGCAGGTCGTGCGACTTCCAGTAGTTCCGCGCGCCCGGTATCAGCAGCGGGTCGAAGATCTTTTGGAAATCGACGAACGGCTGCACCCCGGCCACGATCGCGAGCGGGTCGGGGATGGCGCGAAGCGGCGCGATCGCGGCCTCGCCGTCGGCCGGGTCGCCGGCGTAGCAGAAGGCCATCATCGCGATGCCGGTCCCGTGCGCCTCTTCCGGCAGGAACGGCAGAGGCGGCGCGTTGCGCACGACGATCCAGGTCGTCAGCTCGTCCGGTCCGTCGCTGGTGAGTGCGCGCTGGAGCGTGAAGAGCTCCCGCGCCCGGTCGAGCGGCAGGAAGATCAGGCCGGAGAGCAGCTCCGGCCGGACCGCCCGCGCCTGGAACTCGAAGCGGGTGACAATGCCGAAGTTGCCGCCGCCGCCGCGGAGCGCCCAGAAGAGGTCGGCGTTCTCGTCCGCTGCCGCGCGCAGCCGCTCGCCCGACGCGGTGACCACCTCGGCCGAGACCAGGCTGTCGATGGTCAGCCCGTGCGCCCGCGTGAGCCAGCCGAAGCCGCCGCCGAGGGTCAGCCCGGAGATGCCGGTGGTCGAGTTGATGCCGGTGGGCACCGCCAGCCCGTGCGGCGCCGTCGCCGCGTCGAGGTCGGAGAGCTTCGCGCCCGGCTGGACGCGGATGCGCCCCGTCTCGGGCTCGACGCCGACGCGGTTCATGCCCGAGAGGTCGATCATCAGGCCGCCGTCGGTGACGGCGTTGCCGGCGATGTTGTGGCCGCCGCCCCTGACCGAGAAGAGCGCGCCGGTGTCGCGGGCGAAGCGCACCGCCGCCGAGACGTCGTCGGCGTTGGCGCAGCGCGCGATCAGCGCCGGGCGCTTGTCGATCATGCCGTTCCAGATGGCGCGGGCGGCGTCGTAGCCGTCGTCGCCGGGCCGCAGCAGCGGGTCCGTCATGCGGGTGCCGAGCGCGGAGATCGCCGCATCCGGAATGTCGCGGCTGCCTCCGTCGAGCGTCGTCAGGGTGTGTCCTGTCATGGCTTGCTTCCTTGTTCGGCGTCCGATGCGGACGCAGGGGATCGGCCGCGCGCCAGAGGGCGCACGGACTGAGGCCGCTCGCGCGGCGCATGGTCGGTCGGGGAAAGTCCGGCGGTCAGGCCGCCGGACCAGGTGTCAGTGCGAGTGGAAGTTCTCGGCCTCCGGCGTCAGGACGATGGTGTTGATGGTCAGACCCGCGTCCTTGAACGTGTCGATGCTGCCCGTCTTCTTGCCGGTCTCGAGGTCGATGACCGAGATCGAGCCGTCGTTCATGCCCTCGATGTTAAGCAGGCTGTTCTGCACGTAGGCGCGGCTGCCGTCCTCGGAGAACACCAGGTGGTGCGCCCCGCCCGCCGCTTCGGCCGCCCAGAGGTGCTTCGGCGCCCGCGGGTCGGTGATGTCGAAGGCGTTGAGGTGCCCCGGCATCGCCGAGGTGACGTAGGCCCGGTCTCCGGCTGCGTTGAAGTAGACCTCGAGCGTCACGCCCTGGCCCAGCTCGTCGAAGCGGAACTCCTCGCGGAAGGCGAACTCCTCATTGTCCGGCTGCCACTCGGCGAGCCAGAGGCTGCCCTCCATGTTGGTAATGTAGACGAGCGGCGGCTCGACGCCGGGTACGAAGAAGGCCTCGACCGGCCCCGCGCCCGAGGGCGAAGGCGCGGTCGACACCTTGTGCGTCGACAGGATCTCGCCGGTGCTGGGTTGCAGGACCACGATCTCCTCGCCCCATTCGGGCGTGTCGGAGTAGGGATTGGCGGTGCTCGTCACCAGCTGCCGGTCGATCGCGTCGTTGGTGGCGATCCCGTGCGGTCAGGGCGCGGGCATGGCGATCGTCTCCAGCACCGCGTCGGTCTCGGCGTCGCCGACGATGACGACGGACGAGCCCATGCAGGTGAGGTACCACTTCCCCTGCGCCTCGGAGAACCAGACGTCCTCGCCCACCTCGCGCAAAGGTGGCTGAGCGAGTTGGCTACGAGTCCGAGGCCTCCTTCGGCCGTGCGTTCAAGCGCGCCACCGGCATGGCACCCAGCGAATGGCGCAGGTCGGGCCCGGACGCAGGGGTGGGCGACGGTCGCCCGGCTGAAACAGCACCCGAGGTCGAGGCGATCATCGACGGCGATGGTCGCACGCAGGTCTGCTGAGCGGCAGCCGCGAGAGGCGCTCGGCCCCGCGCTCTCGCCGGTCGGCCAAGCGTGCTCTCGTCGGGTCGTGCACGCGTGCCATTCCGGAGCTACTTGAGGCGCTTTTCCGGTACCGGACCGGATTGGCGGCAGCGCTTCCGGAACCCGCGCATTGGCGCCCGCGCATGCCGCGTCATGATCAGGCAGTGGCCTTGGCCTGCAGGTCCTGGCTCGAGACGATCCTTCTCCCGACCCGGCAAGCCGATCGACATGTCAGATCGGGAGGGAAGGCGTCAGCGCCGGCTATGCCGCGCGATCCAACGCCGCAGAATCGTGCAGGTCGAAGCCTTTGCGACCCGCTCGTCCGGACGCGCTCGATCTGGCGCTTGAAAATCTTGGGAGACACCGCCGTCTCCGTCCCTCATCAGGGTTCCTCTGCAGGTCATCTCGACCTTACCGAGGCTCCCATTCTACCGGTGGGACTGTCGGGCTCCGTGCTTGCAATGGCCAGGCTGGTCTTTCAACGACAGCTCTTGCCGGTTCAGCCGATCACGGCTTGTCCGAGGATCCCAAAGGCGAAGCCGGCGAGGGCAGCGAGAGACGGCGCCTGGCGGTTCTTGAGGTGCGCCTTTACGGCGATGTCCTGAAACATCAGGTAGAGGATGCCTCCGGCCGCAGCCATCATGATCATCGCGGTCAGGGCGGGCAGGTCGGCCAGCAGAAAGTAGCCCATCAGCACCGCGAGCGGGCCGAGCGCGGCGAGCGCGAAGAACAGGCGCATGATGTAGTCGGGTCCGTGACGGCCATCGGCCTGGATCTCGCGCCAGGCGTTGAACGCTTCGGGCAGGTTCTGTGCTCCGATGAGGACGGCGAGAAGTCCGGCCTCCGGGGCCCCCGTGGCCAGAAATGCGCCAAGAGAGACGGATTCGGGCAGGAAATCCGTCAACATCGCCAGGAATTGTCCGTGCGAGTTTGCATGCCGCTGCCGAGACCGTTCGAAGAAGGCAAAGAGGAGCCCGCCAGCGAAGAAGGCGGCGAGCGCCGGTGCCGCTGCAAGCTCCTGCATCCCTTCAGGAACGAGGACGAGGGCAACCGCGGCGACGAGGATGCCGCCACCGAAGGCCGTGGCGCTGTGCCGGACCTCCTCTTCCAGCCAGTTCGGCTGGATGCGCTCGATGCGCGCGAGGTAGCCGCCGGCCGGGATCATCAGGCCGGCGAATGCGCCGTACGCAAGAGCGAGGAGCAGCGGGTCCAAGGGGCCCTCCGGGTGACCAGGTTCAAGCTACGATGTCTCGCTGTCGGCGGATTGGCGAGATGCGGCCCGCGCGGAAACGGCCTCGGCGCCGGAGACGATCTCGATGAGGTCGGCAGTGATCTCTTCCTGCCGCACGACCCGTTCCCGCTGCCTCAGCTGGTCGAGCCGGTTTCCGATGTTGCGACCAGCCGCCTCCATCGCATGCAGCCGTGCACCGTTCTCGCTCGCGAGGCTCGACATCAGAGCGTGTGCCAGCTCGGCGAGAAGGAGTTCCTCGCGAAGCCGGTCGAGCAGCAGCGGTGCGGGCAGATGGTGAAGCGGCGGTGCGGCGACTTCGGTGACTGTATCCGTCGCCGCCGGCAGCAGCGTCGCGACCGCAATCTCCGAGAGTCCCCCGGGACGCGGAGCGGCGAAGACGATCCGGACGTCCCCCTCAGGATCAAGAAGGTCCGCAAGCCGTCGCGCGGAGGGCTCAACGCCCGGAATGTGAGTTGTCATCGAGTGCACGTCGTCGGCGGCCAGCCCACATTCTTCGGCGCGCATGGCAGCGCGTTGCCCGACGAGGACGAGACGCTCGTCGGGCACATGAACCTCGCGCGTCCTGTCGATGATGCGCTGGTTGAAGCCACCGACGAAGCCGTGTTCCGAGCCGACGACGATCAGCACACGCTCGCCTCCGTTTGGCTCCTCCCGCACCGGAGCATCTGCCAGCGCCCGCGCATCGAAGAGGGCGCGCTCGATCACCTCGCGGTAGCGACGCGTCCCGCCGAGTGCCTCGCTGGCGTCCCGAGAATGCGAGGCCGCCATCGTGCGCAGGGCACCGACGAGTTCGTGGAGCTCCTCCAGAACTCCGGCGGCGGGCGACGATATGCGCGAGCTGCTCCATCAGGCGGCCTCGCCCTGTGGCGATAGCTCCGCGACGCAGACCTCGAGGACATGGAGCAGCGCGTCGTGATCCTCCCCAGTGAGCGCACCGGTCTCGGAGATCCGATGAACCACCCCCGGGACATCCTGCGGGAGGCGCTTCCGCAGGGCGGCCTTTAGCGCCGGCAGGGCCGAGAGCGGCAGGCTGTCGAGCTTGCGCTCGGAGACGGCCAGAAGCAGCGCGACCTGCAGCGGAAGTGGCAGCGGGTCGTACTCATCCTGTGCGAGGATGGCGCGGATGCGGCGGCCGTGTTCGATACGCGACTTGGTGCGCTCGTCGGTCATCGCGCCGAAGCGGGTGAACGCCTCGAGCTCGAGGAACTGCGCATAGTCGAGCTTGAGGCGGTTGGCGATGGCGTGGATCGCCTTGGCCTGGGTCTTGCCGCCGACGCGCGAGACGCTCATGCCGACGTTCACTGCAGGCTTCTGCCCCTCGTAGAAGAGCTTCGGCTCGAGGTAGATCTGCCCGTCGGTGATGGAGATCAGGTTGGTCGGGATGTAGGCGGTGAGGTTGCCGCCCTGCGTCTCGGCGATCGGCAGCGCGGTAAGCGAGCCGCCGCCTCGCTCTAGCGAGAGCTTCGCCGCCCGTTCCAGCAGACGCGCGTGCAGGTAGAAGACGTCCCCCGGATACGCCTCCCGCCCCGGCGGCTTGCGCAGCAGCAGCGAGAGCTGCCGGTGGATGATGGCGTGCTTGGTCAGGTCGTCGAACACGATCAGCGCGTGCTGGCCGCGGTCACGGAAGAACTCCGCCATCGTGCAGGCCGCGTAGGGTGTGATCCATTGCGCGCCGGGCGGGCCGTCGGCGGCGCCGACGACGAAGATGCAGCGGTCCGCCGCGCCGTGCTGGCGAACCGCCTCGACCACGCGCGCGACGGTCGACGCCTTCTGGCCGATCGCGGCGTAGATGCAGATCACGTCGCTGTCGCGCTGGTTGATCATGGTGTCGAGAGCGATCGCCGTCTTGCCGGTCTTGCGGTCGCCGACGATCAGCTCACGCTGGCCGCGCCCCAGGGGGATCATCGCGTCGACCACGGTGAGGCCGGTCGCCATCGGCTGCGAGACGAGGTCACGTTCGACGATGCCGGGGGCGGGGCGCTCGATCGGGTCGCGCCGTTCCGCCTCGATCTCGGCGCCGCCGTCGAGAGGCCGGCCGAGCGAGTCGACGGTGCGGCCGAGCAAAGCCTCGCCAACAGGCACGCGGATGATCTCGCCCGTGCCGAAGACACGCGAGCCGGCGCCGATCGCATCGTCGGCGCCGAGCAGCACGCAACTGACATGCGTCTCGTCGATCTCCATCGCGAGGGCTAGTGAGCCGTCTTCGAACCGCAGTAGCTCGTCGAGGCGTGTTTGCGGCAGCCCCGCCACGGTCGCGACGCCGTCGCCGATGGTCTCGACCCGTCCGACATGGATCAGGCGCGGCTTTGGCCTGACCTCGCCGGCGCGCTTGCGGGCGCCCCCCAGCCAGTCGGCGATGTCATGCTCGAGCGTCATCGCGGTCTCCCAGGATGCGCGCCTCGGCGTCGCGAAGCTGCCTCGCCCAGGTGACGTCTAGCTCGGCATGCGGCAGCCGCAGCAGAGCACCGCCAAGGAGTGAAGGGTCCTTGATGAAGGCCGCCTGAACCCTGTCGCCGAACCAGCGGTCCATCGCCTCGCTCCAGGCGGACCGGTCGTCCTCCGATAGGTCATCGGCAGTGCGGACCTCGACCGCCTCGTCCGCCGTCGCGGCCTCCCGCAGGAACTCTTCACGGCGCTCCTCCGGCAGGTCTGCAATGAACTGTCCCACCGCCAAGATTGCTGCGACACCGGACCCGCGGTCTCCCTGATGCCCGAGCAGCTCGCCTGCCAACGTCACGGCGATCGCCGCCACCTCGCCTTTGGTTGCCTCGAGCGTCCGCGCCTGCTCCTCTCTCGCCGCCTTGCGTGCCTTGTCGACGATCTCGGCCGCCTGGTTGCGGGCGGCGTCGACCACGCGCCCGCCCTCGTCCTGCGCCGCCTTGTGAACCTGCGCCTCGAGATCGCGGCGCTGCTGCGCAAGTGCGGCGCGGTCCGCTTCGGCATTCTTGCGCGCGTCCTCGGCAGCGGCTTCCCGTGCTTCCGCCTCGGACAGCGCGTGGTCCGCTTGTTCCTTGCGTGCGGCGATGACGTTGCGAACCGGACGGTACAGGAAGCGGGACAAGAGCCAGACGAGGATCAGGAAGTTGATCGCCTGCAGGCCGAGCGTCCACCAGTCGATCTGCATGCCTCAGCCGACGAACGGGTTGGCGTAGAGCAGCAGCAGAGCGATCACCAGGCAGTAGATCGCCATAGTCTCGATCATCGCGAGGCCGACGAAGAGCGTCCGCGACAGCGCCCCCGCCGCCTCCGGCTGCCGCGCGATCGCCTCCATCGCCGCGGCGATGGCGCGGCCCTCGGCGTAGGCGGGGAAGATCGCGCCGAACGAGACGGTGGCCGCCGCGCAGATCATGCTGACGATTTCGACGAGATTGGTCATGCGGGAACCCCTTTCAGGTCTCTACGCTGCCGACCGCGGCGCCGATGTAGACCGCGGCAAGCACCGTGAAGATGTAGGCCTGGATCAGGCCGATCAGGATCCCGAGCAGCATGAACGGGATCGGCACGAAAAGACCGGCCAGGAAGACGACGATGGCGAGAACGAATTCGTGGCTCATCATGTTGCCGAAAAGGCGGATCATCAGCGAGAATGTCCGCGTGACTTCGGAGAGCACGTTGAGCGGCAGCAGCAGCGGGTTCGGCTCGACGTAGTGCCGGAGGTAGGCGCCCAGGCCACGTGCCCGTATCCCGTAGAAGTGCACCGAAAAGAACACGATGACAGCCAGCGCAGCCGGCGTCTCGATATGCCCCGTGGGCGGCCGGCCGCCAGGGACGACCGCGGCGAGGTTGGCGACGGCGAGAAAGATGAAGAGCGAGCCGATGAGCGGCATGAACGGCCATGGATCGCGGCGCAGGATCTCGCGAACCTGGTTGGCGATGGTCTCGACCACGATTTCGAGTGCCGTCTGGACCGCCCCGCCCGCAGCCGGTCGTCGGAAGGCGAGGATGGCCGCCACGAGGATCATGGCCATGATCACCCAAGTCGTGACGACAGCGCGATCGACCGGCACCGGGCCGATGTGGAAGACGATGTCGGGGACGAGCGGGTTCTCGTTCATCGCAGCCGCTCCTTGATCCGGCCGAGCAGGAGCAGCCGCGTCGTCGCGAATCCCGCGAGCGCGACAAGCAGCGGCAGAGCGCCTTGCATCGCGACGAGCCACAGGGCGGCGCCGGCAACAGCCAGCCGCGCCAGCGTGAGCAGGACGACCCGCACCAGCGACCCGCCGTTGGTCAGCGCCGCCACCGAGCGGCCGAGCAGATGGAGCCATGCGGCGCCCAGAAAGGCGCCACCGAGGAAGGCAAGCGCGGCAACTGCGAGCAAACTCATCTGTCGTTCATCCTCTTCCAGACCAGATACAGGCCGAAGCCGGCGCCGACGAAGATCAGGGCGCCGGTGAAGGTGACGCTGGTGCCGAACCGCGCGTCGAGCCAGCTTCCGATGATCACGCCGAGCAGCGTCGGCACGACCACGAGCCAGCCGAGAGCGCCGACCATCGACAGGTTCTGCCACAGCGACCGCTCACCCTCGCGCCCCCAACGCTCGCGGCTCTCCTGGCGCCGGCGGATGGCTTCGCGCAGATGGTCGCGGCCTTCGTGGTTCTTGTCATTCCTCATTCCACGCCCCCGGCAGGTCCCGGACGCCCGCCTGCGCCGGTCCCGCGGGCAACATCCACCACGCGCTGGATCTGCCGCATCGTTGCGAGGTGCAGGCGCTGGGCGGAGGTGCGTGCCGTTTCCTCGCTCGCCGCGTCCTGCAGGAAGGTCTGCTCCACCTTCACCGCCAGCGCCTCGAGATCGTCGTCGCGGATTGCCTGCCGTGTCGCGACCTCGACGTCGCCGTTCGCGACGATGAGCACGCCGCCGCGCACCGCGACGTGGTGCTCGGCCGCCTCCGCATCGCGCCAGGTCACCACCGAGACCGGCAGCGTGGTGAGGAAGCGGGCGTGGCGCGGCTTGATGCCGAACGCGCCGGTCTCGTCCTCGGCACGGACGTGGGTGACGTCATCAGCCTCGACGACCAGCGCGGTCGGGGTGGTGACGACGAGCCTCATGCCGCGTTCCGCTCCTTGGCGCGGGCGTCGTCGAGGCTGCCAACCATGTAGAGCAACTCCTCCGCCCACTCGTCGGCCTCGCCATCGAGGATGGCGCGGCACCCTGCGACCGTATCCTCGAGCGGGACGGACGCACCCTCGATGCCGGTGAACTGGGTGGTGACGGCGAAGGGTTGGCTCAGGAAGCGGATCAGTCGCCGCGCCCGGTTCACGGCGCGCCGGTCGGCGGCGCCAAGCTCCTCGATGCCGAGAAGCGCGATGATCTCCTGCAACTCTCGGTAGCGTTCGATCAGGCCGCGCACCGCCTCCGCGGTCTCGTAGTGCTCGCGCCCGACGACGGCCGCCTCGAGCATCGTCGAGGTCGAGGCGAGCGGATCCACCGCCGGATAAAGTCCTTCGCCAGCCATCTCGCGGCTAAGCACGATCGAGGCGTCGAGGTGGGTGAAGGTCTCGGCCACCGCCGGGTCGGTGAAGTCGTCGGCCGGGACGTAGACCGCCTGGATGGAGGTGATCGCCGCCCCCTCGACCGAGGCGATCCGCTCCTCCAGCTCGGCGATCTCGGTCGCGAGCGTCGGCTGGTAGCCCACGCCCGAGGGCAGACGGCCGAGCAGGCCCGACACCTCGCCGCCCGCCTGCACAAAGCGGAACACGTTGTCCATCAGCAGCAGCACGTTGCGGCGCTGCGCGTCCCGGAAGTGCTCGGCGACGGTCAGCGCCGAGAGGCCGACGCGCCAGCGCGCGCCCGGCGGCTCGTTCATCTGACCGAAGACCAGCACCGCCCGGTCGAGTACGCCCAACTCCTTGAGGTCGAGCCAAAGCTCGTGCCCCTCGCGCGATCGCTCGCCAATTCCGGCGAATACCGAGAGGCCGCTGTAGTTCTCTGCGGTAGAGCGGATCAGCTCCATGATGAGCACGGTCTTGCCCACGCCGGCGCCGCCGAACATCGCCGCCTTGCCGCCATAGGCGAGCGGCGCCAGCAGGTCGATGACCTTGATGCCCGTTCGAAACAGCTCCTTGGATGCACCTTGCTGCGCCAAGGGTGGCGAGGGACGGTGGATGCCCGCCCGCGCGATGTCGTCGCGCAAGGCTGGCCCCGCGTCGATCGGCTCTCCGACGACGTTGATCATCCGTCCGAGCAGCGCGTCGCCGACGGGGACGGCGAGGGGCCCGCCGGTATCCTCGACTGGGGTGCCGCATTTCAGGCCGGCCGCATCCTGGATCGCCACGCAGCGCACAGTCCCGGCGGCCAGGTGCGCCTGCACCTCCAGCGTCAGCCGGTGCGGCCCGTCCCAGCCGACCTCGAGCGCTCCGTTGATACGCGGCATCGCATCCGGCGGAAACGCGACGTCGATGACCGACCCGAGGATCCGAAGAATACGACCCTGTGCTGCCGGCTTCTCTGTCGATCTGTCATTCACCTTCGACCCCAGTGCTTCAGGAACGTCGGGCATGTCGTGTGGCGCAGGGCGTGTCGGGTGGCCCCACCGAAGATCGCTTGACTGAAACGAGGGAGGTGCGTCGACCATGTTCGGGCCGGTTGAGCCCGTATCGCAACTGAGGTTCCGGGTCCCACGTTCCCAAGAGGGCTAGCGGAATGGTGCCCACCTTCATGTCGTGATCTCCATATGGGGTTGCGCCGCGCGCTCCCCACGCGCAGGCCTTTGACACGTCACCAAAGATCGAACGGCAGGCTGAGAGCTGGGACAATGATTCTAATCAAGCCGTTTCGCGGCGACGTTCACGGCGCGGGTTTAGGTCGGCCGCTCTGTCCGTCGCTTAGAGCGCGTGCGAGCCGGCGGATCCTGATTGCCCGGTTGAGTTCGCCGCCGAAGATCAGGACAAGGGCCGCAAGATACATGAAGTAGAGTGCCGCGATGATGCCGGCCAACCCGGCGTAGTAGCTCGCGTAGTCGCCGAAGCTCCGCAAGTAGAACGAAAAGGCCGCCGCAAGAATCACCCACGCGAACACGGTAAAGAGCACGCCTGGCCAGATGCTCGAGAACCGCGTGCGCCGCGCCGGCAGGAACACGTGCGCCGCGAACAAAGCCGCGACGAGAATGATGGCTGCGGCGGGATAGCGGATGAGGCCGACCGTGACGGACGCAGGGTCGAAGCTCGGCAGAAGGGTGTGTAGAAAGGATCCTGCCCGCGGCGCCAGCACCAGCAGGTAGCCGACAAGGACCAGCACGAGGCTGGCCAAAACGACGACCGCGGTCTGCAGGACGTAGAGCAGGACGGTCGAGCGGGTCTCGCGGATGCCGTAAGCGCGGTTGAGGCCGACGCGAACGCCGTCGACGCCTCCGACAGCGAACCAGATCGTCAGCAGGATACCCAAGCTGAGCACGCCGCTGCGTTGGACCGTCATCACCTGTTCGACTTCCGACACCATCGGGTCGACGAGTGCCGGCGGGACGATCGCGATCAGAAACGCGATGAGGTCATCGGCCATGGACCTGTTGCCGATGAACGCGGTCAGCGAACTCGTGAAGATCAGGAACGGAAAGATCGCCAACAGAGCGCGGAACGCCACGTTGCCCGCAAGCCCGAACGCGTCGTCGCTCCAGAGCCTGAATATCGCTTCCCGAACGACCGCCCACGAAGCACGCCATCCGGTGCCATGCAGCAGATCCTCGGGGTGTTCGCTGAGGACACCGTGGGTGAGTACGGAGTCGCGCCCCCCTTCATGATCCGATTTCACGTTCATGGCTTTGTCCTCGCACACTCGCGACATGGCCGCGGGCCAAGACCCTCGTAGCAAGCAGGAGCCGCGGACGTGGCTGGAATCGCGCGCGGCGGTCATCAACGGGCCCATACTGTGGGGTGATAGACGCGGCGGCGCACTCTCTCGCCCGGTGCAGCAGCGTTCTCGAGACCGGCGCCGTCGCGCCGGTATTCGCCGTGGCAGAATGCGGGCCGCCGCTCATGACGATCCACGATACCAGAGGCGGTTCAACACAAGGCGTTGTTCTCGCGGCATCTGCGCGAGAGCGGTCTTCGGATGGTCGAGGTTGTCTCCGGCTCTGGCTTCCTGCGATGCGCGCTTCTTCAGGATGCCTCGGCGCCGCACCGGACCGAAGTGTTCGCCAGGCTCCTCCACCATCTCGCGATCAATCTCCTCCCGATGATCGGCGGCGGATTGGTGCGTTGAACCGAGCTAAGGCAAGGCGGCTATCGGAGATCAGGCTGCCCCGTCTTCTCGCGCGAGGCCTGCTCGCGCCTGCGCGCAGGCGCGAGCAGAGCTGTCATGCTTGATCTCTGGCACCAGACGGAAGCTAAAGCTCTGGCCGGGGCTCATCGCCCGCGCCTGGCCTCGATACCCGATGGTGATCGGATAGGCGGTCAGCTCGCGACTGCGGACCCTGAGCGTCTCCTGCGTGATTTCGACGTCGAGGACGTGGCGGCGGAACCGCACCGTCGTCTCCAGCCGGTCGACCTCGGAAGGCAGCCGCGGATTGAACAGGAGCGCGCCTGAACTGACCTCGATCCCCGTGTAGCATCGCTGGAACAGGTCGACCGTCCCCGCCATCGCCCCCAGGTGGATCCCTTCCGCCGTGGTGCCGCCCTGGCTGTCCGCGACATCGCTGTCTAGCGCCTTCAGCGTCAGTTCCCACGAGCGCTGCCGCTCGGCCCGCGCGAGCACCCAGGCATGCGCCACCCAGCTCAGTGTCGAACCGTGCGAGGTCCGCTGCATGTAGAACTGGATGTTCCGAAAGATCATGTCCGGCGTGAATTCATAGCCCAGCCGATTGAAGATCCGCTCTATCTCTTCACGGCTGAAGAGATAGAAGATCATCAGGAAATCGGCCTGCTTTGAGACCTTGTAGTCGTTTGGATCCTTGCCCTCCGCCTCGAGGATGCGGTCCAGTCGCTTCAGGTCGCCGTGCTTTTCCGCATAGCCCTTCCAGTCAAAGTCCTGCAGATCTCCATAGCCTTCGAACTGCTCGACGATCCCGTCACTGCCGAACGGGATGAACACGTTGCGGCTGATCTCGTCCCACTGCGCAAGCTCGCCTTCCGAAAGCTGCAGCTTCTCGCAGAGGCGCCGGCGCTCCTCGATCGGCAGCATGTCGAGTATGTCGAACGCTCGCGCGAGCAGCCAAGAGACCATGACGTTGGTGTAGGCGTTGTTGTCGAGCCCGCCCTTTGTCTGCGGGTCGCGACCGGGATAGGCGGTGTGGAACTCGTCGGGTCCCATCACGCCGGTGATGCCGTGCCGGCCGTCTGGCCTGCAGCTCGGCCATGCTCGCCCAGAACCGCGCGATCTCGCAGAAGAGTTCAGCCCCGTAGTCGCGCAGGAAGTCGGTGTCGTCCGTCGCCTGCAGGTGTTGCCAGACATTGTAGGCGATTGCCGCACCCACGTGCCGCTGGCGCCACGTGCTGTCTGGGTTCCAGCGCCCCGACTTCGGGTTCAGGTGCAGCTGCTGGGTCTCCTCGCGGCCGTTCGAGCCGCTCATCCAGGGGAACATCGCACCGCGAAAGCCCGCCGAGCGCGCCGCCCGACGCGCGGCGTCGAGGCGGCGGTAGCGATAGCGCAGGAGCGCGCGGCCCAGGACCGGCATCCTCAGCGTGAGAAACGGGAAGATGAACAGCTCGTCCCACATGATGTGGCCGCGATAGGCCTCGCCATGCCAGCCGCGCGGCGGGATCCCCACGTCCATGTCCACCGAATGGACCGAGACGGTCTGCATCAGGTGAAAGATGTGGAGCCGGAGGCGAAGCTGCGCGAAGTGGTTGGCCGCGCTCTCGACGCGGATATCGAGCTGCTCCCAGAGATGCGCCCAGGCTTGAACGTGGACGGCCAGCAGCGCGTCAAATCCGCTCGCGCGCCTGACGTGGGCCTCTGCCTCGTGCAGCGGTTCGGCGATCGCCTGGTCGCGCGAGTCATAGTAGGAGGCGAACTTGGTGATTTCGACCGGCTGCCCCTCGCGCGCGTCGAGCATGAAGATCGTGTCGGCGGCGCTTTCCCCGACCTCGTTGCCATCTGGCGCCAGCGTCTTGCCCTCGGTGCGCACCTCCGTCCGAGCAGCCAGCGCGACCTCGCGACGGGCCTGCACCATGCGCACCCTGAGCGACAGGACGTCGCCGTCGCCTTTCCGCTCCAGCGTCTCGAGATGCCGACCGTCCAGCGAGCGGTAACGAGGGACGCCCCAGTTCGTCACGCCGCCGTCGATGCCGGATCTGACGGTCAAGCGGCCCGACCAGTTCTCGGGCGTCAGGCGCAGCGATAGCGCGGCGAGATGCGCGTCCTGAATCGAGACGAACCGGCGTTCGTCCCAACGGGTGATCCGTCCATCGGCGTCGCAGACGCGAAGCGTCCGGGTCAGCAGGCCGGTCTTGAGGTCGAGCTGCTGCGCGTAGCCGAGATGCTCGACGTTGTCCGGCCGGATCCATTCGCCGTCGTCGATGCGAAAGGTCAGCGGCAACCAGTTCGGCAGGTTGGCCAGATCCTCGTTCTCGATCTCGTGTCCGGCGACATGCGAGACGAGGCGGTCGTACCCGCCGGCGAGGTAGGTTCCAGGATAGTGGATCGCACCGGCCTTCGCGTTCGGTGCCGCGGCGCGCGAGACGACATAGCCGTTGCCGAGGGCGCAGAGCGTCTCCCTCAGGCCTTCGCTCGAGGGATCGAACCCTTCGTAGCCGAGGACCCAGTCGCTCACCGCGGCACCTTCGCCAAGTGGCGGAGGAAGCGGCCCACGTCGTCCACATCGTCAAGCGCGCAGTCGGCGAGCGTCAGGCGCGCACCGCCCCGGAGCGCGACACTGACGCCGCAGTTGCCGAGGGCATCGAACGCGTCCTCGTCCGTGAGGTCGTCGCCTATGTAGACCGGCAGCGGATCGCCTTCCCCGAGCGGCGTGTGGGCCAGGATCCACTCGACGGCGCGGCCCTTGTCCCAGGCAACACGCGGCTGAAATTCGACGACCTTCTTGCCGCGGCTCTTGCCGAGCTCGGGGTGGCGTGCAGCGACGTCCTCGATCGCGGCTTCGAAGGCCGGCACGTCGTCGCCGGCGACCCGGCGGTAGTGCGCAGCGACGGAGAAGGTCTTTCGCTCCACCTCTGCGCCGCTGATGTCGCCTGTCGCCGCGCGCAGCGCGGCTTCGACGGAGTCGATTCGGTCGAGCAGTCGCTCGGCCTCCGACGGCCGCTCCGAGATGCCACCGGGACCTGCGATGTCGAAGCCGTGGCTCCCCGCGTAGTAGAGATCGCTCAATCCCACCCTGTCGCGGACGTCGGCAAGGTCGCGGCCGCTCACCACCGCGACGCGGTGCCGTTCGGCAAGCCGGCCGACGGCCGCGCGCATGTCGTCGGACAGTGTTGCCGCCTTCGGGTCATCCACAATCGGACTCAGCGTGCCATCGTAGTCCAGAAAAACGGCGAGCGCGCGTCCTGGGATAAAGTTGTGGTCCCAGGCGCTTGGCACTGCCGCGAGTGTCCTCGGCCGACCGTCGAGGAGGAGACGCTCCAGATCGGCGGTGACGAGATCCGCACCGGCAGCACGCAGCGCGTGGCGATGCTCTGGCCCGCCCTTGCGCGCAAGACCGACGACCGTGCCGAAGCGGCCGCGTGCGCCGGCTTCGACACCCGAGACGGCGTCCTCGAACACGATTGTCTCCGCCGGCTCGGCCCCGAGCCGACGCGCGGTCTCGACCAGCTCTGCCGGGTCCGGCTTCGGGGCGAGGCCGAGGTCTTTCGCCACCGCGCCATCGAGGATGGTGTCGGGCTTTTCCGCAAGCCCGGCGGCCGCCATAACCCGGCGCGCATTGCGGCTCGCCGAAAAAACCCCGGTCGCGATACCCGCGGCTGAAATCGCGTCGAGAAATGCGACGGAATCGCCGAAGGCCGGCACCTCGTTCGCATCAAGCCACGCATTGAAGCGCCGGTTCTTCTTCGCGCCGACGCCGTGCTGGGTTGCAAGCCCGGTGTCTCCGGCCGTCCCCTCGGCGAGGTCGATGCCACGAGAGGACAGGAACGCGCGAACTCCCTCCTGGCGGGGGACCCCGTCGACGTGCTGGTAGTAGTCGTCCCTGGTGAATGGCGAGGCGTCTATCCCGAGAGTTGTTCGCAGCACCTCGTCGAACGTGGCTTTCCATGCCTTGAAATGCGCCTCTGCCGTGTCGGTCAGGACACCGTCCATGTCGAAAATCGCGGCGCGGACAGACTTGCCGTCGACCGTCTCCATAGAAGTCACCCGAGCACCTGCATCCTCACCCGACGAGTGTGGCCTCTCATTTCCGCCTGCTCAACCCGATGCTACGATAGGGCCGCGAGGACAGGCCAATTCCATTTCGGCTGGGCTGGAGTTTACTCAGAACCGTCTAAATCCTTGACCTGCTGAGGCTTTTCATCGTGAGCACCGTCGCAGGACGTACTGTCCCTTCGTCGCGCCGGAACGGTCGGCGCTTCAGCCGGCATCGTTTTGCCCGTCTCTCTCGGCCTCCGCAACGTTCCTCTTGACCGCGATGAAGCTGTCCGGCGTGACCGAGATACTGTCGATCCCGGCCTTCACCAGCAGCTTGGCGAAGGATGGATCGTTGCTCGGAGCCTGCCCGCACAGCCCCACCTTCGCGCCGGCGGCATGGGCGCGCTCGATCAGCGTCTCGATCATCCAGACGACCGCCGGGTCCTTCTCGGAGAACAGATCGGCCAGCAGGTCGCTGTCCCGATCCACGCCCAGCGTGAGCTGCGTAAGATCGTTCGACCCGATCGAGAAGCCATCGAAGCGCTTCGCGAACTCCGCTGCCTGGATTACGTTCGAGGGCACTTCGCCCATGACGTAGACTTGCAGGCCGTCCTTGCCGCGCTCGAGCCCGTTCTCGCGCATCACCTCCAGAACGCGGTCCGCCTCGTCGACCGTCCTGCAGAAGGGGATCATCACAACGACGTTGTCGAATCCAATCTCGCCCCGCAGCTTCGCGATCGCCCGGCACTCCAGCGCAAAGCCCTCGCGATATTGCGGCGAATAGTAGCGCGAGGCGCCGCGAAACCCGATCATCGGGTTCTCTTCCTTCGGCTCGAAGGCGTGTCCGCCCAGAAGCTCGGCATATTCGTTGGTCTTGAAGTCGCTCATCCGGATGATCGTCGGGTTCGGATATGTCACCGCCGCGATCCGGCTCAGCCCCCGCGCCAGCGTGTCGACGAAGTACTGCGGCTTGTCATCGTAGCCGCGCGTCAGTTCCGCGATGCGCTGCTTCGCCTCCGCGTCCTCGAGCGCGTCGAACCTCACGAGCGCCATCGGGTGCGCCCGAACGGCCTCGTTGACGACGAACTCCATCCGCGCGAGGCCGACGCCCGCCGCCGGCAGGCGCCACCAGCGGAACGCGGCCGCAGGGTTGGCCAGGTTCAGCATGATGCGCGTCCGGGTCTCCGGAATGTCGTCGAGCTTGAGTTCCTCGACCGCCACATCGGCGATGCCCTCGTGCACCGTTCCTTCGTCGCCGCCGGAGCAGTTGACGGTCACCTCCTGCTCCTCATGCAGGACGTGCGTGGCGTCGCCGCAGCCGACGATGGCCGGCAGTCCCAGTTCGCGGCTGACGATTGCGGCGTGGCTCGTTCGTCCGCCGTGATCGGTGATGATTGCCTTCGCCCGCTTCATGATCGGCACCCAGTCGGGATCCGTGATGCCGGTGACGAGGATCGCGCCGTCGACGAAGTGATCGATCTCGCTTGCGTGCTCGATCAGGCAGACCCGGCCGGTAGCCACCGCCGACCCGACCGAAAGGCCGCTCGTGACAACCTTGCCGGCGTTGGAGACGCTGTAGGACTTCAGCGCGCCCACCTCGGCACGTGATTGCACCGTCTCCGGTCTGGCCTGGACGATGAGGATCTCGCCGGTCTCGCCGTCCTTCGCCCACTCCATGTCCATCGGCTGGCCATAGTGCGCTTCGATCACCGCGGCCATCCGCGCGAGATCGAGGATCTCGTCGTCGCTCAGGACGAACGCAGCGCGCTCGGCCTTCGAGGTCGGCACGTTCTTGGTGACCGGCTCGCCGTCGCCGCCGTAGATCATCTTGATCTCCTTGGCGCCGCGCTTCTTTTCAAGGATGGGTCTGACCCCGTCGCGATCTAGAAACGGCTTGTAGACCTCGTATTCGTCGGGACTGACAGCGCCCTGGACAACGTTCTCTCCGAGGCCCCAGGCCGCGTTGATGAGCACGGCCTTGTCGAAGCCGGATTCCGTGTCGATCGAGAACATGACGCCAGAGCCGCCGATGTCCGACCGCACCATCCGCTGGACCCCGACCGACAGCGCAACCTTCTCGTGCTCAAAGCCGCGGGTGTCGCGATAACTGATCGCCCGGTCGGTGTAGAGCGAAGCGTAGCAGCGTCGGCAGGCGGCGAGCAGCGCCCGCTCGCCACGAATGTTCAGAAACGTCTCCTGCTGGCCTGCGAAACTCGCATCGGGCAGGTCCTCGGCCGTGGCGGAGGATCTCACGGCGACCGAGACCTCGTCGACGCCGGACCGCGTGCAGAGCTCGCGGTAGCTTTCGACAATGGCATCTCGGATATCGGTCGGAAAGTCGCCGGAGAGGATCGCCTCTCGGATCGAAGTCCCGGTCTGGTGCAAGGTGAGCTTGTGATCGCGCATCCCATCGATGAGCTCGCGGATCCGCACGTCGAGGTCGTTCGCCTTCATGAATGCGCGGAACGCATCGGCGGTCGTCGCGAAACCGTCGGGGACGTTGATCCCGTTCGTCGCGAGCGACTGGACCATCTCACCGAGCGAACTGTTCTTGCCGCCGACGAGCGCCACATCGCCGCGTCTAAGATTCTCGAACCAGATGACGCTTATTTCTTAAGTCATGACTCCCTCCAGGGCCGCATGACCTGTACAGCACAAAGGGTACCGGTCTGAACTTGATGCCAATCAAGGAGGACCATTTCGACAGACTGCTAACATCCCGGACAGGAGGTGCGTTCATGAGCAAAGCCGAGCTGAATTCCCTGAAGGAGCGGATCGACGGCGCACGGGTTCTGGGAGAGGCGCTGCTGCGCAAATCTGCAAATGCGCTGGCGGGGGTCTTTCCGCACGGATCGGTCGATCCTCAGTCGCTTTCCGAGCCGACGGAAGGGGTGTTGCACCTTATCGATCGATGCTTGCCGGGCTGGGATATCGTTCTGCACGGGCAGGCGACGGAACCGAATGGCCACTGGAACTGCATCTTGAGGGAAAGCGCCTCGAGTGATGATGACGCGGTCGTCGGAACAGGGCAGGCGCCCACGGTCGCTCTTGCCGCCCTCGAAGCTCTTCTGACGGTCGCGGCGGCGAAATCGCGAGACTAGAGCCGAGTTCGACACGCGGCATCCCCGGCGCGCCTGGATAAACTCCTGCACCGACAACGGGCCGAATTGGAGCAGTCTTTCTCGGATAGGCTCGCGCCGGTCGCATAGGCGCGAGGTCGAGCGCTGCCGCGGCCTTGCAGGCTTTGCTCGGCTCGACGTCCGCATGGTCGAAGCACCGGCCCCTGCGAACTCCTTCTGTCCTTCCCGTAATGCGGCTACCTTGGCGCAATGTCGGAGTGTGAAGTCGCCATCGTCGGAGGAGGCATCGCGGGACTTTCGGTGGCTGCGGAGTTGGCGCCGCATGCGCATGTCATCCTTCTCGAGGCCTAAACCCAGCTCGCCTACCATGCAACGGGACGTTCAGCGGCAATCCACGCACAGACCTACGGGGATCGCTTGATCCGCGCTCTGACCACTTGGACGGAGCCGGGCGTGGCGGGGCCCGCGGGCGTTTCTGTCGCCACGGGGTCTCGTGCGTCTCGCTGGGCAAGGCCGGGCCCGCAACTCAGAAGACTGTACGACGACATCGCGCGAGACACGCCGCTCGTGTGGCTCTCGCGCGAGGATGTCGAGCGGCGTGTGCCGCTTCTACGTCCAGGATGGGTCGAAAGTGGTTTCGCCAACGATGCAGCGGGCGACATCAATGTTGCTGGTCCAGCTTTATGTCGGCCGGATCAAGGCCGCTGGCGGCGAAGTGGTGGCCCGGGTCGCCGTCGCCCGGCTCGTACGCGGGGATCGGCGGTGGCGCATCGCCTGCAAGGGCGGGCGGCAGTTCGCGGCGTCGGCGCTGGTCGATGCCGCTGGTGCACGGGCCGACGAGATCGCCGGCCATGCGGGCGCAAGGCCCCTTGGTCTCGCCCCGATGCGCCGCAGCGCGGTCACCTTCGATGCACCGCCGCGAACCGATTTGGCCGCGCTGTCGATGGCCGTGGATGCCGACGAGCGCGTCCACCTCAAGCCGGAAGGCGCCGCGCTGATGGCCTCGCCTGGTGACGAGACACCGGATCCGCTCGGCGACAGCCGTCCTGGGGAAATTGACATCGCGATCTGTCTGAACCGGATTGCTCAGGCGTTCGACGTCGATGTGCGGCGCCCGCGCGCAACGTGGTCCGGCCTTTGCACGTTCGCACCCGACCGCGCACCCGTTTGCGGCTGGGACCCGGATGTGCCTGGCTTCTACTGGCTCGCCGGGCAGGGTGGGTCAGGGGTCCGGACCGCGCCCGCGCTCGCTCGCCTCGCGGCGGACGACTTGCTGGGCGCGACGGCGAGGCGCGGGCCTAAATCCCCGGTGTGCGGCGCGCTGCACTTGACCCGGGGCGCTTCGAATAGCCGAGGAGAGCAAAGAGCGACAGGGAGTGACGACATGATCAAGGGGACGATCGCGGCGTTCGCCGCCTTGGCACTCGGCCCCGGGCCGGCGCTGGCCCAGTGGGAGCCGGAGGGGCCGATAGCGCTCTGGATCGGCTTGGGTACCGGCGGCGAGACGGACAAGCTGGGTCGTCTCCTGGCTGAAGAGATGTCGGAGGCGACCGGCTGGGACCTCGTCGTCGAGAACACGCCCGGCGGCGGCATGGCGAAGTTTCCCCAGCTCGCCGTGGCCAAGCGCGACGGACAGACGCTGGGCACGGGCGCGACGATGCCTGTCCTCGTCAACCTGACGGTACGGCCCGACGAGGCGCCGTTCGCCCTCGACAATTTCGACTAAATCGGCACTGTGGCGCTGGCGCAGCTGCACTCATCGCGCGCGCCGACGCGCCTTGAGTGCCTCCCGTCCAGACGATCCTCGCGGGCCTCTCCGATGGGTTGAGCTTCGGCAACCTTGCCTTCGTGGTCCTTGGCGTCGCGATCGGGCAGATCGTCGGCGCAATTCCCGGCATCGGCCCGGTCGTGGTAATGGCGGTCGCCATTCCCTTTACCTTCACGATGGACCCGCTCGTCGCCATCGGCTTTCTCGTCGGCATCAACAAGGCGGCTCTTCGGCGGCGCGAGCCCCGCTGTCTTGATGAACACACGCGGCACGCCAGACGCCGCCGGGCTCTTGCTTGCCACCGTGGGGCTCGACCCCGAACGCCGGAGCCCCTGCTTCGACTACGGCTACTTTCAGCTCTATGACGGTGTCCCGCTCGAGGCCGTGGCCGTCGGCATGCTCGCCGTTGCGGAGATCATTCGAAGCGAAGCGCGCCGCCGGCGGCTGTCGTGCCGCAGACGGACAGCCCCGATGAACTGTCGCTTGGCGAATACCTCTCGACCTTACGTGACCTCGGACGCGGCGCACTGACCGGCACGGCGCTTGGCGCGCTGCCAGGGATCGGCTCGACCGCCGCGCTACGCCGCAGCAAGTCGCCGCGACTTCGGACCGGTGCCGTGGGGCATCCTCGACGGCGATCCGCTCGCCTTGTCTGAACACCCCGTCGCGTTGCTGCTGCTGATCGGCGCCATCGGCGCTGATGCGCAGGGGGCAAAAAGCGCCGCCGCCGCGGATCGACGGTCGGGGCAGCGCGTCTTGAGCCGTCGCGGCTAGCGTTCGTCCATCTCGAGCGGCACATGGACCTGGCGTGCGGGACCGCGATACCGACTTGTCAGCTCGGCAGGGAAGGATGCCGCGCCTGAGCGACCGCCCTTGCCGCGCGCGGAGGTCGGCGTCGGAAACGGTGACGCGCAGGGCCATCCGGCGCCCCCACTCCGCGAGGTGTCCGTAGAGGCGCACTATTCCTGCGGCACAGGCACCGTCACGCCCGAGGTCGGCAAATTCTTCGGGGTCCTCCGCGAGGTCGAACAGCATCGGGCGAAAGCCGCCCTCGGCGTGGATCATCTTGAAGCGCCCGTCGAAGATCAAGAAGAGGCGGGCGTCGCAAGGCGCGAGCCTCAGCTTCGCGGGAATCGGCGTCAGCGAATACTCGTACTCGCTGATGACGTGGCGCCGCCAGTCCGGCCGCTCCCCCCTCATCCAAGGCATCAGCGAGCGGCCTTCCTCGATATGGCTCGGTACCGTCCCGCCCGCCGCCTCGATAAACGTCGATCAACTCCACCAGCGCGTCGCAGGTGGTCCCCTGAGTCGCGTCAGATTCGGGTCGCGGGTCGCAGACGCCGTTGTCGGAGATCAGCACGATCAGCGTGTCGTCCGCCTGGCCGGTCGCGCAAAGATGATCGAGCAGCCGGCCGTGATATTGGCCGGCTGGTCTGTGTTGAGCAGCATCCAGCCGCTCGCCATCTCGCCCTCGGCGACGCCCGCATTGGCACAGTCGGCCCCCGGGTTCGCTCCGTCGTAGCCCTGCGCGCGCAAGTACTCGTTGTAGGGTGATCGCTTCTCGTCGTACGCGCCGTCCGGTACCTCGCCCCAGAGGCCATCGTCGCGGACCCAGACACAAAAGCCGCACTCGGCCTGACGGGCGCCGACCAAGCTGTCGGGCGCGCGACCCAGCCGGGCCATGCCGGCTGCGTCCGCCTTCATGTGCGTGTTGCCGATCAGCCAGCAGCTCATCCCGAAAGCGCGCGGGTGGTCGCCGAGCGTCATTTCGCCCACCCGCAAGGGTACCGTTCCACTGCGCGCCATGAGAGGAGACGTAGCGGCCGGTGTAGAAGCTCATCCTCGAGGCGCCGCAGACCGGGGACTGAAACTA
>CAVZOJ010000004.1:0-54477 GCA_963776845.1 uncultured Alphaproteobacteria bacterium
GCGGTCGAGAAACGCGCACCGCGCGCGGCGACCCGGTCGAAGTTCGGCGTGTGAAGGTATGGGTGGTCAGAGCAACTCAGGTAGGCGGCACGGAGCTGGTCATACATGACGAACAGGATGTTCAGGGGGCGTAGCGGCCACAAGTGACTGCGGCCCGACGTTGAAAGCGCGCCCCGATGCAAGTCGACGAACCGCACGCGTGGCAGCGACTTGCGGGTCGGTCGTGCTGTCCACGGTGCCGGGGCAGGGGAGAAAGACGATCCCGATTAGAATGTGCAAATCTTGCGTCGCGAGTGGTTCTGTTCACTTCGAACGGTCGCTCTTCCATCAGCACGCCTTAGAAAAACTCAGCAGGTGCGCTTCTGAGAGCGCAGGCAGCGTGCCGGCGCGCTGGTCTTCTCTGAATCGCATTGTGTGCGAAGGGCGAGCTCAACCAACCCGAGGGGCTCCGGTGTCGGTACGCAGACGCAGCATTTCTGAATGGCTGCGGCCGGCGCAACGTGATCCTTTATGGCCGCCTCCATCGCGAAGCACTGGGACCGCATTGCAGCGCAAGAGCGCGTACGTTCGACGAGGCGCTTTCCCCTGCGGCCAGGAGGTGTTCGCATCATCCTGTTGGCCGGGCAGAGTTGCAGGCGACCATTTCACCCGGTCCACCGGCCGCTTCGGGCGCAACGTGGCCGGCTGCCGACGCCGGCCGGTTCGCAGGAACGGCGCCGTAGGGTTCACCGCAAGGCTCCGCCGCCAACCCTCGATGCTCGCCTCCTCGGCGGTGGCCTCCTGCATCAGGCCCGCGTTGTCGATGAGCACGTCCAGCCGCCCGGCGCGCGCGAATGACCTCGGCCACGACCCGCTCCGGCGCCTGAGGATCGGCGAAATCGGCCGCGATCCCGTCGAACTCCGGGTCGTCGCGACGTTGCGTGGTGAAGACCTTCGCCCCCTCGTTGCGCAGCCGAGGCGATCGCCTGCCCGATACCCGTCCACCCGCCCGCGACGAGAGCCACATTCCCATCGAACCGCATCATCAAAATCCCTCGCCGTCCTCAGCGCGCCATCCGCTCAATGGGTCTTGCTTCAGACCTCGACCTCGACATGGCCGATCGGGCTCGAGCAGCAGGCGAGGATGTAGCCCGCCTCGATGTCGTCCTCCGAGATGCCGCCGTTGTGGACCATGTGCACCTCTCCAGCGATCTTCCTGACCTTGCAGGTCCCGCAGACGCCGAAGTTGCAGCCGTTGGCGATGTTGAGCCCCGCGGCCTTCGCCGCCGTCAACACCGTGTCGGTCTCGAAGCAGGTCGCCGTCACGCCCGATCCGGCGAAGACTATCTCGGCCTTCTGCGTCTCTTCGGGGACGTAGTCGTCGAGCTCGGGCGCGTCCGCCTCCGTCTCCACGGCGACCGCGAAGCTCTCCTGGTGGTAGCGCTCCATGTCGTAACCGAGCGCGATCAGCATGTCGCGCACGGCCTGCATGAACGGCTCCGGCCCGCAGCAATAGACCTCGCGCTCGAGATAGTCGCTGGCGATCAGGCCCAGCATGATCTGGTTGAGACGTCCGCGATAGCCGGTCCAGACGTCGTAGGGGTCGTCATGCTCGACGATGAAGTGCAGCTTGATCTCGGGCACGCGCGCGGCCATCAGCTCCAGCCGCCTCCGGCCGATGATCTCGGCGGGACGGCGGGCGCAGCTGACCAGCACGACGTCGACGCCGGTGCCGCGGTCGTAGAGGTAGTTCGTCATCGCCAGCGACGGCGTGATCCCTGTGCCGGCGGAGATGAAGAGGTACTTGCCCGCGCCCTTCGTGGGGATCGTGAAGATCCCAGCGGGCCCGCTCGCGCGGATCCGCATGCCGGGCTTCAGGTGGTCGAGCATCCAGCGCGTGCCTACGCTGTCGGGCTGCGCCTTGACCGTGATAGAGAGCCCCAGCGGCCGCGAGGGCGAGGATGAGATCGTGTAGGTGCGCCAGACCGTGCCGCCGGGCACCGGCAGCTCGAGCGTGATGAACTGCCCGGGCTCGTACTTGAAGCAGGCGCCGGAGGGCGAGACGAAGCTGATCGTCGCAACGTTCGGAGCCTCGGGAACGACGGCGCAGCATTCGAGCGGCTCGTCGTCGCGCCAGACGCTCCAGTCGAAGTTGGCGATGGTATTGGCCAGACTCACGGCATCACTCCGCCGCGACGAGGGCGTGACCGGTGATCGAGCGCGACAGCGTCTCAGCGTACCAATCGACGAACTGGATCACGCCGCCCTCCTGCTCCATCGAGTAGGGGCCCGGCTCGTAGGCGGGCGACAGGATCCCCTGCTGGTTGTTCTCTACCACCACCCGGTCCTCGTCGTTGGTCGCGACCCAGACCTCAGTCAGGCGCTTGAGGTCGTAGTCCACGCCCTCCTGCGCGTCCTTGTGGACGAGCCACTTGGTGCAGACCTCGGTCTCGGTCGGGCTGATCGGCGTGACCCGGAAGACGATCGCGTGGTCTGCCATGAAGTGGTTCCAAGTCGTCGGGTAGTGGAACTTGAGCAGCGCGCCCGCGTCCCTGAACGGCAGGGATGAGTTCGGCTTGGCCACCGCCGCCTTGCCGTCGAGCGTGTAGCTCTCCGACGTCCCAAGGAGCGGCATGCGCACGAAGCGCCAGGTGCCGTGCGGGTCGAGCAGAAACTTCGACGCCGCGCCGACCGCCTCGCACCGGGCGACGTGCTTGTCGAGCAACGGCGAACTCGCCGCGCCGGCGCTGCCGCCGAAGAGCTTCGGGTCCTCGGGGAAGGTGCGGCAGAGCGACGGGTGGTTGCCGCCGCAATGGTAGCACTCGCGGTTGTTCTCCCACACGAGCTTCCAGTTGCCGTTCTCGACGATGGTGCTCTCGTAGGCGACCTTTGAGTTCGCGAGGTCATGCTTGGCGAGGTAGTGGCGCGCCTGCTCGGCGAACGCGTCGAACGCCGGCGCCTCGTCGGCGAGGCAGATGTAGACGAGGCCCGCGACGTCGCGGCAATGCACCGGCTTCAGCCCATGCGCCGAGGCGTCGAAGTCAGGCCCCATGTCCCGCGCCCAGAGCAGGCGTCCGTCGAGCTCGTAGGTCCACTGGTGGTAGGGGCAGACGATCTTGGGGTTCGAGCCCTTGGCCGTCCGGCAGAGGGCCGAGCCGCGGTGCCGGCACGAGTTGTGGAAGGCCCGCACGGCGCCATCGCTGCCGCGCACGATCAGGACGGAATAGAGCCCGACCTTGTGAACGACGTAGTTGCCGGTCTTCGGGATCTCGCAAGCAGGGATCGCGAACAGCCATTCCTTGTACCAGATACGCTCGAGGTCGACCTGGAACACGTCGGGGTCGGTATAGAAGTCGCGCGGCAGCGTGTGGTTCGGCTTCCGGCTCATCAGCAGGGACAGCACCTCGGACTCGCGATGCATTTCGACGTTCTCCTTGCGGCTGCGCGGCTGCCGTCGGTGACGCCGCATGCCATGGACCACACCAGTGCCGTGAATTCGCCGAAAGCGGACGCGACCGTTCGGTTGGTTCGGGCCTATAGCAGCGACGAGGCGAGTCCGATTATTGAAAAAAATTCTCAGCGGGCTTGAGAAAAAATCATCAGCGCTCTGCCCGCACCGCGCCGCCGGGCTGCTGCGACGCTACCTCCAACAGCCAGTCGCGCAGTGTGCGCGTCGCCTCTCGCAATGCGCGGTTCTCGTTCCACGTCAGGTAGTAGCTGCCGGGCGAAGGGATCCGCAGCTCGGTGAATGGTACCAAGCTTCCTGCCTCCAGCAGGTCGCGCACCAGCCGGTCCCAGCCGACGGCGACGCCCTGGTCCTCGAGGCATGCCTGCAGAACGACGCCGAAGGTGCTGAAACGTCGGCCGGCGAGCGCACCGTGCGGGATCGCCGCCCTCCGCAACAGCTCGCCCCATCCCGTCCATTCGGCGTCGACCCAGTCGACATGAAGCAGGGGCAGGCCAGGGATGTCCTGCGTCGTGCAGTCGGCGTGCTGCGCGGCAAAGCCCGGGCTGGCGATGGGAAAGATCACTTCGTCCATCAGGTGCTCGGATGTCTCGTCGGGCCAGAATCCAAAGCCATAGCGGATCCGCAGATCGACCTCGGACCGGCGAAAGTCTCGCGCCTCGTCCGAGATCAGGTGATCGACCATAATCTCCGGGAAGCGGCGCCAGAAGTCCCCCATGCGCGGCATCAGCCACTGTGTCGCGGTCGCGTGCGTGCAGGCGAGGGTGACTCGCGCCGCCTGGTTGCCGCTGCGGATCGTCTGCACGGTCTCCGCGGTACGGCTGAAAGACTGGGCGAGGACGGCGTAGAGCGCCTCGGCATCGGCCGTCAGCATCAGCCCCGCCTGGCTCCGCGCGAAGAGCGGCACGCCCAGCTCCTCCTCCAGGATCTTGATCTGCCGGCTGACGGCGCCCGAGGTCACGTTCAACTCTTCGGCGGCACGCCGGACGCTGCGGTGCCGCGCGGAGGCCTCGAACGCCGCGAGCGAGGTCAGCGAAGGCAGCCGGTAGTGGCGGTAGACCATTCAATCCCCGACCCGCCCGTGCCGGGCGGAATTCCTGTCGACATCCCGGTGACCATTTTTTCGTTGGACCGGCGGCCGATGTCACGCGCATATCGCAACGAAAGGCGGACGGTTGCTTGCTCGCCTCATGAAATCCTCACCCGATCGACACCGGCCACCGGCAGGCGGCTAGGCCGCGGCTGAACTCGCGAGGTCTTCGCCATGTAGTTCGAGGGCATCTACACGCCGATCGTCACGCCCTTCCGCGACGACTTCTCGATCGGCCGGGACGTTCTCGCCGCGACGGGACCACCTCGTCGCCTCGGGCGTCCACGGCGTCATCGTCGCCGGGACGAGGGGCGAGTACTACGCTGAGACGGCCGAGGAACGCGTCCAGGTCATGCGCTTCGTCCACGACGTGCTCAAGGGCCGCCTGCCGCTCGTCATCGGCACCGGCGCCATCCGCACCGAGGACGCCGTCTTCTTCGCCGCGGCCGCGCGCGAGACCGGCGCCGACGCGATCCCGATCGTGACGCCGCCCTACGCCGTCCCGACCGCGCGGGAGATCGCGGTGCACGCGCTGGCCGTCGACCGGGCCGCCAACCTGCCAGCGATGCTCTACAACTACCCCGCCCGGATGTGCGTCAACATGGACGTCGAGACGCTCGGCCGCGTCGGCCGCAGCCCGAACTTCTGCGCCACCAAGGAACGTCGGGCGACCCCAACGCCTGCACATGCTGGCGCGGGACTACCCGTACATCCAGCTCTCCTGCGGCATGGACGACCAGGCGCTGGAGCTCTTCGCCTGGGGCGCAAGTTCCTGGATCTGCGCCGAGTTCGAACTTCGCGCCCGAGGCGTATCTGGCGCTCTACCGCGCCTGCGTGGTCGAGGGCGACTTCGCCAAGGGCCGCCGCATCATGTCGGCGATGCTGCCCCTGATGCGCGTGCTCGAGCAGGGCGGCAAGTTCGTCCAGTGCATCAAGCACGGTCCAGCGCGGCGCGTGGGCCCGCCAGCACCCGTCCGCGCGCAAGGACGTGTTGATCCGCCTCGCCAAGCTGATGACCCGCAACCGGCGCGAGCCCGCGGTGATGGAGAGCCTCGGCTCCGGCAAGCCGATCCGCGACTGCGAGCCGATCGACGTGCCCGAGGCGATCCACTGCATCAAGTGGCACGCCGAGGCGGTGGACAAGATCTACGACCAGACCGCCCCGCATGGGCAGGACGCCATCGCAATGACCCTGCGCGAGCCGGTCGCGTCGTCGCAGCTGTGCTGCCATGGAACTTCCCGCTGCTGATGTTCGCCTGGAAGATCGGCCCGGCGATGCGGTGATCGTGAAACCCGCCGGGCAGACGGCGCTGATGGCGTTGCGCGTGGCCGAGCTCGCCGCCGAGGCGGGTGTGCCCGCACCATCCTGCAGGTGCTGCGGGGCGACGGCCCGTCGGTGGGCGAGCCGCTGGGCCTGCACCCCGACGTCGACATGATGAGCTTCACCGGATCGACCGAGAACGGCGGCGGTTCCTGCGCTACTCCGCCGACTCGAACCTCAAGCGGGTCGTGCTGGAATGCAGCGGCTAGACCCCGGCGGTCGTGCTCGACGACGCCGAGAACCTCGACATCGTCGCCGGGCATCTGGTTAACGCCGCCTTCTGGAGCATGGGCGAGAACTGCTCCGCCAACTCCCGCCTGATCGTGCACGAGAAGGTCAAGGCGCCGCTGATGGAGCGGATCGTCGCCCGCACCCGCGGCTGGCGCACGGGCGACCCGCTCGACCCGCGAAACCACTTGGGCGCGTTGGTCGACGATGTCCACTGCGCCAAGGTGTCGAAGTACCTGAGCGGCGGCCGCGACGCGCTGATCGGCGGCACCGCCGACGGCAACTTCGTCGCGCCCACGATTTTCAACGACGTCGCGCCTCCGACCCGCTGGCGCGCGAGGAGATCTTCGGCCCGATCCTGACCGTGATCCCCATCACCTCGTACGGGGAGGCGGTCTCGGTCGCCAATGACACCAGCTACGGCCTCGCGGCTTCGGTCTTCACCCGCAACGCCAGCGCGCCATCCGCGCCCGCCCACGACATCCGCGCCGGCACGGTGACGGTGAACACCCACGGCGAGGGCGACATCACCACGCCCTTCGGCGGCTCGGTGCTCCGCTCCCCCTTCGTCCTCGGCGGCGCCAACACGCCCGCCTCGACCGCTCCGGCAGTCGCGCAGCTCAACGCCAAGGCGCTGAGCGCGGTCGCCTACACCCAGGTGATCCGCCGCGGCTGCTCTACGGCCACTACCTCTCGACCGTCTCTATGGCTTCCGGCGCGCCGATGGCCGGCATGCCCGAGATCAGCCTGATGAACTTCATGATCGGCCAGATGGCGCGGCACTACGGCGTTCCCTGGCGGACGTCCAACACCCTCGGCGGCGCGAAGACCTTCCACGCGTAAGCCGGGTACGAGAGCGCCACGACGATGATGGCCGCACTCCTGTCAGGCGCGAACTACATCTGGCACTCCGCCGGCTGGAACGAGGGCGGCATGCACTGCTACGTCGCCAAGTTCGTCCTCGACGCCGAGCAGTGCGCCATGGGCCGCCGCATGGCCGAGGGCATCCGCTGGGACGACTTCGACGAGGCTCTGGCCGCGATCCGCGACGTCGGCGCCGGCGGCCACTACCTCGGCCACCAGCACACGCAGGCGACGTTCCAGCGCGCCTTTTTCATGCCGCGCGTTCTCGACAACAACGCCTACGAGCAGTGGACCGCCGAGCGCGCCCTGACGGAGGCGCGCGCCATGCTCGCCGCCGACGAGGAACCGAAGCTCGAGGAGGCCGTCGACAAGGCCCTCCGCGAGATCCCCGCGGTGGACGCGCTCAACCAGAACCACTGATGGAGATCCGCAACCTGCCCAAGGCCCCTGGCGTCACGGGCTGGAACGCGATCCTGCCGGACGAACCCTCGCGCCCCGCGCTCAATGGTGCGATGCGCCGACTGGCTGGTCATCGGCGCAGGCTTCGCCGGCCTCGCCGCCGCGCGCCGCCTGCGCCAGCACCACGCCATCGCCATCGTCGACGCCACCCGCGTCGGCCACGGCCCCGCAGGGCGCAACACCGGCTTCATGATCGACCTGCCGCACGACCTGCAGTCCGAGGACTACGGCGGCGCCGTCGACGGCGACCGCCGCGCCACCACGATGAACCGTGCCGCCATCGACTTCGTCGCCGACGCCGCCCGCGACTACGCTTTCGGCGACGAGGCGCTCGCGCGCTCCGGCAACTCGACGCCGCCGCGATGAAGGCGCTGAGAGGTAGCGACTACTACCGCGGCGGCCTCCGCACGCCGGGCGCCGCGATGATCCAGCCCGCCCTCTTCGTCCGCGGCCTCGCCCGCGGGCTCGAGGCGCAGGGCGTCAGGGTCCACGAGACCTAGCTGTCGCATCCCGCGTGATTATACGTTCGCTTCTTGAAGAGGTCTGGCCTTCGTCGCTGCCAGTCCTTCAGCGCGTCGAAGGGCGCTCGGCCTTTGAGCACTGACTGGGGGAGCTGGCCGTTGTAGGATCGGACGTAGCGAAGGATCGACTGTTCGAGGTCCTCGCCGCTGTTGAAGTGATGGCTTTGCAGGACATCCTCGATCCGGCCGTTGAAGCGTTCGACCATGCCATTGGTTTGCGGCCTCATCGGCGGGGCCAGGCGGTGCTCGATGCCGAGTTCGGCACAGAGCCGGTCGAAGTCGTGGTTGCCGGTGGCGGCACGACGGCGGAGGCCGAACAGACGGTCGGTGAACTCCTTGCCGTTGTCCGTCAGGACGCGGGCGATCTTCATCGGTGCCGCCCGCTCGAGGTCGCGCAGAAAGCGGCGCGCGTTGGCCGCCGTCTTCGCCGGATAGATGCGCACGAAGACCCATCTCGTGGCGCGGTCGATGGCGACGAACAGATACCGGCGCCTGACCTCGTCGGCCATCTGCGGCAAGTATTTCACGTCGACGTGCACGTAGCCTGGCTCATAAGCCTTGAACGGCTTGTGCCCAGGCCGCGGCGCCGTCGGCTTCAGGTCGCGCAGGTTGCCCACGCCATGCCGACGCAGACAACGGTCGAACCCGGAGCGCGAGACGTTCGGGTTCAGGAACTCCCGCACCACGCAGAGAAGGTCGTCGAGCGGCAGCAGCAGCGTCTTGCGCAGTGACACCGCCACCGCCTGTGGAGGCGTGAGCGTCGATTGCAGCCGATGCGCTGTGTGGCTCCGGTCATGGACGCTGTCCCGCTTCCGCCATTTCCAGACCGTCTGCTCGGAGATGCCATAGCGCTCCGCCACTACCCAGGCAGGCTCGGTGCTCGCCTGGATCGCAGCCCGGATCTTCGGTGTCGTTGTCGCCTGCTTGTGAAGAGAGATCAGCATGCTCGCCTCCCGTCCCGCACATCGCGCAGGATCGATCTTGCCATGAAGAGCCCCGAGCGGCGAGGGGCTATGCGATCGCCCGGGACGGGACACCTAGCCCGTCACCGGCCTCGACCGCACCGGCACGTCGTGGACCGCCACCACGCTCGGCGGCGGCGTCAACGCGCCCCGCGTGATCCTCGCCGTCAACGGCCACGCCGAGAGCTTCGGCTTCTTCCGCCTGCGCCTCGTCCACGCCTTCACCTACGCCTCGAACGGCTCGACACCTTCCCGTGGGAAGAACGCTGACGCCAACGCCGCGCCGCGCCTGGCGCACCGGATATCCCTGAGCTCACCAGGCGAGTGCGGCAGCCGTCAGGTCCCGCCGCAATCTTTCCATCCGGTTGACGTGCGCAGAATTCATTTTCAGGTCAGATACGTGTGACGCTGCGCAATCCTGGGTACCCGCCCCGAGGCCGGGGTCCCGAAGGACCCAGCCCGCCGTCAAAGCGTCCTGACCAGCCTCAGCGCATCGTAGATCGCCGCGTGCGTGTTCCGCGCCGCCACCGCGTCCCCTATGCGGAACAGCTGGTAGCCGCCCTCCGGGTTCCGCTCGACCTCCTGCGGCCGCCCCTCGACCAGCGCCTCGTAGTCGACTTCGCCGAGGTTCGTCGAGCCCGGCCGCAGCTCGAAATAGACGTCGTCGAGCGGCCGCGTCCCGTGGTTGACAACGACCTGATCAACCCGCCGCTCGCGCGAGACGCCGCCGTAGTCGCTCCCCACCATGGCGACGAGCTGGTTGCCGCCCCGTCGCACCGCATCCAGCTTCCATGTCACCGTGAACGTGACGTCCCGCTTCTGCAGTTCCCGCATCGAAGGCGTCAGCGACATCGCCATCACCTCCGATGCGAAGGTGCGGTCGCGCGTCATGACCTCCACCTTCGCGCCCGTTGCTGCGATCTTCTCGGCGGCCTGCAGCGCGGCGTAGTCCCCGGCGTCGTCATAGACGAGGACGTTCGACCCCGGTTGCGCGTCACCGGAGAGGATGTCCCAGGATGACACCACGAGCTCGTCGCCCTGGTTGATGATCTCGACGTGCGGCAGGCCGCCGGTCGCGACGACCACCACGTCCGGACCCTGTGCCCGCACCGTTTCCTCGTCGGCGAAGCTGTTGAAGCGGAAGGTGACGCCCAGCCGCTCGCACTCGGCAAAGCGCCACTGGACGATCTGCATCATCTCGTGCCGCCGGGGCGTCTGCGCCGTCAGCCGAATCTGACCGCCCGCGTCGTTCGCCGCCTCGTGCACGATCACCTCGTGCCCACGCTCGGCTGCGACCCGCGCCGCCTCGAGGCCCGCCGGCCCCGCACCGACCACGACGACGCGGCGCCTGCTCGCGGCCTTGCCGATCTCGTGCGGCTGCTCGAGCTCGCGGCCGGTGGACGGGTTGTGCAGGCAGAGCGCCATGCCGCCCTGGTAGATACGGTCGAGGCAGTAGTTCGCGCCTACGCAGGGCCGGATTCGATCCTCCTCGCCGCGCAGGATCTTGGCGACGATGTGCGGGTCGGCCATGTGTGCGCGGGTCATGCCGACCATGTCGAGCTTGCCGCTGGCGATCGCGTGGCGGGCGGTGGCGACATCCTGGATCTTCGCCGCGTGGAAGGTCGGGAAGTTCGTCGCCGCTCGGATCGCGCCGGCGAAGTCGAGGTGCGGCGCGCTGCGCATCCCCTGCACCGGGATGACGTCGGTCAGCCCCGCGTCGGTGTCGATGTGCCCCTTCACCACGTTTAGGAAATCGACCATGCCGCAGTCCTTGAGGCGGCGCGAGATCTCCAGACCGTCCTCTGCGGTCAGGCCGCCCGGCAGCTCCTCGTCGCCGGTGTAGCGCACGCCGACGATGAACTCCGACCCGACCCGATCACGGATCGCCCGCAGCGTCTCGAAGCTGAAGCGCAGCCGGTTCTCGAGGCCGCCGCCGTAGGGGCCGTCGAGCTCGTTCGTCAGCGGCGACCAGAACTGGTCCATCAGGTGGCCGTAGGCCTGCAGCTCGATCCCGTCGAGCCCGGCCGCCTGCATCCGCTCCGCGGCGTCGGCATAGTCCTCGATGATCCGGGCGATGTCCCAGTCCTCGGCCTTCTTCGGGAACGCCTTGTGCGACGGCTCGCGCTCGTGTCCTGGCGAGACCACCGGCAGCCAGTCCGCCTTGTCCCACCGGGTGCGGCGGCCAAGGTGCGTCAGCTGGATCATCACCGCGCAGCCGTGGTCGTGGCACTCGTCGGTCAGCTGCCGCATCCAGCCGACGACCTCGTCCTTCCAGGCGAGGATGTTGTTGAAGACCGGCGGGCTGTCGCGGGCGACCGAGGCCGATCCCGCGGTCATCGTCAGCGCCACGCCCGCACGCGCCCGTTCCGCATGATAGGCCCGGTAGCGCTCCTTCGGCATCCCGTCCTCGGGATAGGCCGGCTCGTGAGAGGTGATCATCAGCCGGTTCTTCAGCCGCAGATGCTTGAGGTCGTAGGGCTGGAGGAGAGGATCGTTCTGCATCGGGGCCTCCGTTCTTGTCACCGATGCCAATGGGTAAAATGTACACAGATGTCAAGTAAAGGTTCGCCGGTGTCCATTTCTCTTGCGACCACGTCGAGGCCGTTCTAGGGTTCATGGCTGTGACGCATCCGAACCCCGTAGGGATAGTGACGAAGCCGGCCGGCTGGCGCGGATCGAGGGACCTCTGGCTCGAGGCGGCCAAGTCGGCCTTTCTCGAAAGCGGCCTCGACGCGGTGAAGATCCAGCCGCTCGCCGCGCGGCTCAACCTCTCGCGCACCAGCTTTTATTGGTTCTTCAAGGACAGGGCCGCGATCCTCGACGCTCTGCTCGAGACTTGGGACGAGACCAATACGCAGGCGATCGTCACTGCCTGCGAGGCCTATGCAGAGACCATCTGCGAAGCGCTCCTGAACGTTATCGGCGTGTTTCTCGATGGAGGAGATTTCGAGCCCCGCTTCGATTTCGCAATTCGGAGCTGGGCGCATCATTCGGATGCGGTAATGGCGCGCGTCGCAGCCGCCGACGAGCGCCGCCTCGCCGCGATCCGGGCCACGTTCGAGCGCTTCGGCTATGCGGCTGACGAGGCCGACGTGCGGGCGCGAACCGTCTACCTGGTTCAGATCGGCTACATCTCGATGCAGGTCAGCGAGAGCCTTCCTATCCGGATGGCCCGCATTCCCGACTATGTGAAGACCTACTCCGGGCTGGCGCCGACGGATCGCGAGATGGCCCGCTTCCGCGCCCGCCACGGATGACCCTCCGCCATGGCTGTGAGTTCTTCCATGAGCGTGACGCTTCGACGCGACGCTGAACACTTTCCTGGGGCGTCACTCCTCGCCGCCCTCGGCAATAAGCAGGTGCTCCTCGGCTGTATCGACGCTCGCCTGCCGCCGCTAGCGGGGGAGCGAGGCGTGGTCGCGCCAATGTCAGCTTCAGTGCGCGGGGCCATAGCAGGATCGGGGTCTCCCGACCTGCCGCCGACTGCTGTTCCGCTTGGCATTGCGCTTTCGGTATTGAACCCGTCGACGGTCTTCTCGCTGCGGCAGAGCGGGCGCCGGCAAGAGGAGCGACGACATCACCACGACGCGTAGCAGCCCTGTCCGCCTCGGGTTGATCGGCGACAACATCGCGCAGTCGAAGTCGCCACGGCTTCACGAACTCGCCGGCCGCCTGGCCGGTATCCGCGTGATCTACGAGCGACTGATCCCGCGGGAGCGCGGCCAGGATTTCGAGGCCGTGTTCGAGATGGCGCGCCTCGCCGGCTACCGCGGACTGAACATCACCTATCCCTACAAGGAGCAGTCGGTAAGGCTGCTGACGATCCCCGACCCTCGGGTTGCGGCGCTGGGCGCGGTCAACACCGTGATCTTCGGCGAGGGCGGACCGGAGGGCCACAACACCGATTGGTCGGGCTTCATGGCGGCCTACCGTCACCGGTTCCGCGATCATGCGCCGGGGCCGGTCTGCATGGTCGGTGCCGGGGGCGTCGGCAAGGCGGTGGCATTCGGCCTGATCGAACTGGGGCTGTCCGACCTTCGCCTCGTCGAGCGCGACCTGGCGAAGGCAAAGGACCTGGCAGGCGCACTGTGCGCGGCGGCGCCGGAGCTGGAGGTCTCGGTCACCGGTGACGTCGCCGAGGGTGCGAATGGGGCGAGCGGACTTATCAATTGCACGCCGGTCGGCATGGTCCGCCACGAAGGAACATTGGTGCCGCCGGCGCTGATGGGCGGTGCCGAGTGGGCGTTCGACGCCGTCTACACGCCGGTCGAGACGCAATTCCTGCGTGACGCCAAGACCAAGGGGCTGACAGTGCTGAGCGGCTGGGAACTCTATTTCTACCAGGGTCTGCACGCGTTTGCGATCTTTCATGGGCGCTCGATGGACGAGGCGACGCTGCGCCGTGCCTTGGCGGAGGACGCTTGAGGTCCTTCTCTGCCCTCTCCTCGAGCGATGACCCGGAGTGAGGGATCGACAGTACCGCAAGCGAGACGGTGGCCGAAGCTGCTGGCGAGTGTCAGCCAACCTGCTAGCGAGCGCACCTGCGAGCCGTGCAGGCGCGCGCGGCCGAGCGCCCGGACGGCGTGCGAACTTGCCGCCGCCGAGTAGCGCGCGGTCCACGCCATGTCGCTCTGCACTGTCGACCCTTTTTTGCACCGAGACACCATCTCGGAGTGCGAGGCGGCGCAGGCGTCCCGCCCACGCGGCCAGCAACTTGCGGGGACCCCAGTCTGATGCGGGGCTCCGTAGCGGTCGCGCGAAGACTGGGCCCGCGCGCTTGGGCGCGCGTCGCCCGCGCATCCCGCAGCCATCCTGCCGTCAGCCAGCCGGGAATGCCATCGTCGACAACAGAGCAAAGCTTTCGCGCCGGCTGTCGAGGCGGGAGTGCTGCACGACCACAGGCACGTCCGAGACCACCACGCTGGCGTAATCGGTATCCCTCGGCACCTCGGGGTCCGCGAAGTCATTGGTGCGGAAGTGACGCGTTCGCCGAGCGGGGACCGAGCGGCGATACGGCCCGAGTGGCTCGCGGTCGCCGAAGTAGAGCGTGATCTCGAGGTTCGCCTCCTCTCCTCCCGCGTTCAGGACACACAGCGTCTCATGGCTTTCAAGCGCCTCGCTCTCAAGTCCGCGGCTCGGGATGTAGCCCTCCGGGATCATCCAGGCGCATTTTCCGAGCGTACTCATCGCAACCTCCTACTTGACCTGTGCCGGAACGCCTCAGCCGGCGGATTGTTCTGCCCGTGACGACAGGAAAGGAGGTTTGCGCATGCCCGCTCAATCGAAGGCGCAGCAGAAGGCCGCCGGCGCCGCGCTATCGGCCAAGCGCGGTGAAACCGACAAGGACGACCTGCAGGGTGCCGCCCGCGAGATGTACAACTCGATGACCGAGGATCAGCTGCAGGACTTCGCCGAGACCTCGCGAAAGGGCAAACCCGAGCACAAGGACTAACGCGATCCCACGCCGCGCCCGATGATCGACCCCACGACCGATTGCGCTGGCCGGATGGCGGCTCTCGGGCGTCGCCGACAAGCTTGCCGACCGTACCGGCATGGGCGAGGTCGTGGCCGGCGCCGTCTTCGTCGGCGCAGCGACGTCGCTGCCCGGCGCCATCACCTCGGTCACCACCGCGGCGGCGATCTCCGCAGAACTGGCGGTCGGCAACGCGCTGGGCGGCCTCACGGCGCAGACCGCGTTCATCGCGGTGGCCGACCTCGCCTACCGGCGCGCCAACCTGGAGCACGCGGCGGCCAGCATCACCGGTCTCGCGCAAGGGGTCCTGCTGTCGTGCTGCTCGTCGTGCTGCTGTCGATCCCCCTCATCGCGCTGCCGAGGCGCCGATCACCTTCTGGGGCTCTATGAGGCGATGAGGCCGGGCGACCGCACGACTGCGCTCGTCGCGATCCTGATGACCGGCGTTCTGGTCCTGGGCATGATCCGGCGGCAGCGCGAGGGCGTCGGAATGATCGGCTTCGAAAGCGCCCTGGTCCTGCTGCTCTACGCGGCCTCGGTCGGGCTCGTCTTCTACTGACATTCGACGAATTGTGCCGGAACAGTTTGCCGCAGGCATGGGTTCGAGTCGGTGAATGGCCGACCGGACCCACACACTCGCGGCCACGGCCGGCCTCTGCCGCGATCAGAGGTGAGTACCATGGCAAAGACCACCGCCGATTTCATGCTGGAGCGCCTGTCCGCCTGGGGCGTCCGGCAAATCTACGGCTTTCCGGGCGACGGCATCAGCTCCACCCTCGAGGCACTTGAAAAGGCGATGGACCGCTTCGCCTTCGTCCAGGCCAGACATGAGGAAGAGGCCGCCTTCATGGCCTGCGCCCACGCCAAGTGGACGGGCGAGCCGGGCGTCTGCCTCGCCACCTCCGGCCCTGGTGCGATCCACCTGCTCAACGGCCTTTACGACGCCAAGCTCGACCACCAGCCGGTCGTCGCCATCGTCGGCCAGCAGGGACGTGCCGCGCTCGGCGGCAGTTACCAGCAGGAGGTGGACCTGCACACGCTCTTCAAGGACGTCGCGCATGAGTTCGTGCACTACTGCCAGTCGCCGACCCAGATGCGCCACCTGATCGACCGCGCGTTCCGCATCGCCAAGTCCAAGCGCTGCGTCACCGCGATCATCCTGCCCGACGATGTCGGCGAGGAGGATGCGGTTGAGCAGCCGCCGCACGAGCACGGCACGGTGCATTCCGGCATCGGCTATGCGCCGAAGCCGCGCACCATCCCGGCGGAGGAGGATCTGCGCCGCGCCGCCGCCATCCTAAACGAGGCCGAGAAGCCTGCGATCATGGTCGGCGCAGGTGCGCTGGGCGCGGGAGAGGAGGTCAAGGCGCTGGCGGACGCTCTCGGCGCCGGGGTCTGCAAGGCGCTGCTCGGCAAGGCGGTGCTGCCCGACGACCTGCCCTACGTCACCGGGCAGATGGGCCTTCTCGGCACCAGCCCGTCCTATCACCTGATGATGGCCTGCGACGCCTTCATCATGATCGGCTCGGGCTTTCCCTATTCCGAGTTCCTTCCCGAAGAGGGCAAGGCCCGCGGCATCCAGATCGACATCGATGCAGGCATGTTGTCGATCCGCTACCCGATGGAGGTGAACCTTGTCGGCGACGCGCGCGACACGCTGGCCGCGCTCGTCCCGATGCTCGAGCCGAAAGGCCGGACGTCCTGGCGCGAGAAGATCGAGAAGGACGTCGCCACTTGGTGGGACGGCGTCGAGAAGCGCGCGCATCATGAGGGCGATCCGATCAATCCTCAGCTGCTTTTCTGGGAGTGCTCGTCGCGCCTGCCCGACAACGCCATCATCGCGGCCGACAGCGGCACCGCAGCGAACTGGTATGCCCGCGCGATCAAGATCAGAGAGGGCATGAAGGGCTCGCTGTCGGGCACGCTCGCCACGATGTGCCCGGGTGTTCCCTATACCACCGCGGCCAAGTTCACCCACCCCGACCGCGTGGCGGTCGGCTTCGTCGGGGACGGCGCGATGCAGATGCTCGGCAACTCGGCGTTGATCACGATCGCCAAATACTGGCGGATGTGGAAGGATCCGCGCGCCGTCATCGCCGTGCTCAACAACGGCGACCTCAACCAGGTCACGTGGGAAATGCGGGCCATGGGCGGCTTCCCCAAGGTGGAGGAGACGCAGGACGTGCCGCCGTTCGACTATGCCGCCTATGCGCAATCTCTGGGCCTGCTCGGCATCCGCGTCGAGAAGCCTGAGCAGGTGGGCGCGGCATGGGATAGCGCCTTTGCCGCCGACCGGCCGGTCGTGATCGACTGCGTCTGCGACCCGACAGTGCCGACCCTGCCGCCCAGGATCACCGGCAGCCAGCGAGCCAACTACTTCAGCACGTTGATGAAGGGTGACCCCGACGAGCGCGCGATCATCAAGAACGCGTTCAAGCGCTACGTCACGGCATGAGTTCGACCGCCCCGATCGGGGCGGTCCGAACGGCCGCCTACAAGGTCCCGACGAAGCGGCCCGAGGCCGACGGGACCCTCGCGTGGGACGCTACCACCCTGGTGACCTGCGAAGTCGAGGCCGGCGGTGAGACCGGCTTCGGCTACGGCTACGCCGATCGGGCGACGGCCCTCTTCGTCACGGACGTGCTCGCCCCGGCTCTCGGGGGTCAGGGCGGGCTCGGCACCGCGGCCTGCTGGCGCGCCATGGTCGACGCTGTTCGCAACCATGGTCGCGAGGGCGTTGCCGCAATGGCAATTTCTGTTGCCGATGCAGCGTTGCACGACCTCCGAGGCAAGCTGCTCGGCGCACCGCTCTCGTCCCTGCTCGGTCGCTGCCGTGATGCGGTGCCGGCCTACGGCAGCGGCGGCTTCCTCACCTACGAGCGGGACGAGATGGACGCCCAGATCGCCGGCTGGCGCGACGCGGGCATGCGGTCGATGAAGATCAAGGTCAGCTCTGACGCCAGGGTCGAGGGGCCGCGCATCGCCGCCGCCGGGCGCGCGGCAGGTGACGACGTAGACCTGATGATCGACGCGAACGGTGCCTGTTCCCGCAAGGAGGCTCTGACGCTGGCCGGGGCAGGCGCCGAGTTCGGGCGTGGTCTGGTTCGAGGAGCCGGTGTCGTCCGACGACGTCGTCGGACTGCGCCTGGTCCGCGACCGCGCACCGGCCGGCATGGAGGTGGCCGCGGGTGAATACGGCTATGACGCATTCCACTTCCGGCGCCTTCTCGATGCTGGCGCCGTAGACGTGCTGCAGGCCGACGCGACGCGCTGCTGCGGCATCACCGGCTTGATGCAGGCCGACGCGCTGGCTTGGGCGGCGAACGTGCCGCTGTCACTGCACTGCGCGCCAGCTCTGCACGTCCAGCCCGCGCTCTGTCTGCAGCGGCTGAAGCACCTGGAGTGGTTTCATGATCACGTCCGCATCGAGTCCCTGCTGATCGACGGTGCGCCCGTGGCCGGGAACGGGGCGCTGCATCCTGCGGCGCCGGACCGGCCGGGCCTCGGCATTGCGCTCAAGGCGGCGGATGCCGCGCAATACCGGGTCTGGCCCAGCGGCCCCGAGTGACGGCCAGCCCGCGCGGCGGGCTCGCTCGCGCTACGCGGGCGAGGGCGCTGCGGGGCTCCATCCGACCACTACTACCACATCTCTCGCGCCGTGCCGCCCGAAGGCTGGAGCCGCGCCTCTCGTCGCCGTAAACGGAGAGGTTGGCGCCCGCATTCCCACCTTGGAGGCGATGACTCGGAACGAAGGGGAACCTGCTCCTCCGCGGATCATTGATGTGGCGTCCATCATCGAGCTGTCGGAGGTGGCATGTCCGTCATCGTCATTACTGGAGCCAGCGCAGGCATAGGCCGCGCAACCGTTCGCCGTTTCGCGGCACCCGGCGTACGTATCGGCCTCATCGCCCGCGACCGTGAGCGCCTGGAACGTGCGGCCGGAGAGGTCCGCGCGGCGGGCGGCGAGGCGCTGGTCCTGCCGCTGGATGTCGCTGAGGCGGATGCGGTCGAGGACGCGGCGGATCGGGTGGAGCGGGCCTTCGGTCCGATCGACACCTGGATCAACGTCGCGATGGTGACGGTCCTGTCGCCCGTGGCGCAGATGCGGGCCGAGGAATACCGCCGCGTGACCGAGGTCACATATCTCGGCACTGTCCATGGCACTCTCGCGGCGCTTCGGCGAATGAGGCCGCGCAACCGCGGCACCATCGTGCAGGTCGCCTCGGCGCTGGGATACAGGTCGATCCCGCTGCAATCGGCGTATTGCGCGGCGAAGGCCGCGGTGATTGGCTTTACCGACTCGCTGCGCTGCGAGCTGATACATGACGGGTCGGGCATCCAGCTGACCGCGGTCCAGCTGCCGGCAGTGAACACACCGCAATTCGAGTGGGCGCGCAGCCGGATGCCGCGCCGCCCGCAGCCGGTGCCGCCAATCTTCGAGCCTGAGCTGATCGCCGACGCGATCCACCATGCGGCGTACCACCCGCGGCGCGAATACTGGCTGGGCGGGTCGGCGATCAAGGCGATCCTCGGCGCCAAGCTGGCGCCCGGGCTGACCGACCGAATGATGGCGCGGCGGGCCTGGTCGGGGCAGATGACCGACGAGCCGGCCGAGGACCGCCCCGATAACCTGTTCGACCCTGTGCCGGGCGACTTTGCCGCGCGCGGACGCTTCAGCGACCGGGCGGCCGCGCGCTCGCCCGCGATCTGGGCCAGCGAGCATCGCGCGGCGGGCCTCGGCGCGGTCGCTGCGGCCGGGCTGGCCGCCTGCCTCCTGGCGGCGCTCGCCATCGGTGCGCCGCGGGGTCGGTTGCGCCGGCCATGAGACCTGAGGAACGCCATTCGCCGCAAGCCATCGCGACGCGGCCGGCACGCCCGCATACGGGGCTTGGCAGGGTGGTCGTTGGCCTGGGCCTGACTGTGGCCGCCGCGGCGCTGATCGGACGAGTCGCGCGCAGCCGCCGCCCGGAGCCACCGGCCGACCGGAGACGGCGGCAGTCGCTGGAGCGGGCGCGCGACGGCGCGGCTGTCCTCAGCATCAGCGTCCTTGCGGACAGCGCGCTAGAGCATTACCGCGGCGGGTTCCATCACCGCGAGATGTACGCCGCGCCGGCCGTGGGCGCGCTGTCGCTTGCCGCGAACGTGGCGGAGCCGCAGGCGGGCGGTGGGCCAGCCATTCCCGCGACGCACGCTGCGGCGATTGCGACGGGGCTTGCCGGGCTCGGGTTTCACCTGCGCAACGTCACACGCCGGCCGGGCGGTCTCTGCTGGAACAACCTCTTCTACGCCGCACCGCTGGGAGCGCCGGGCTCGCTGGCGACGGCGGGCCTGATCGGCGTCGTGACGCACGCAATGGGCGTCTCGGAGCGGCGGCGGGAGAGTGGGACAGACCTGCTCAACGGTCGCGAACTGGCGGCGGTCTCGGCGCTGGCCTTGGCCGGAGAGACGGCCGAGGTGGCGCTGCTGCATTTCCGCGGCGCGTTCCACAACCCGTTCATGTACTTGCCGGTGATCGTGCCGCCTCTCGCCGCCGCCGGCCTTGCCACGGAGGCGATGTGGCCGGACCGACGTCGCCGCCGCGCGACGCGGGCGCTGCTGCACGCCGTCAGCGCGCTCGGCGTCGTCGGCACTCTGTTCCACGTGGCGGGGGTGGCGCGGAACATGGGCGGCTGGCGGAACTGGCGGCAGACGGCGCTGCAGGGGCCGCCCACGCCGGCGCCGATCTCGTTCACGGGCTTGAGCCAGAGCGGCCTCGCCGCGCTCGACCTCATCGATCTGCACGAGGAGCGGATATGACTGTGAGCTTCCGCACCCCCTATCCAAGCTGGGACGTCCTGTCGAAATGGGACACGCCGTCCTACAACGAACAGACCCGCGAGGTGCTGCGCCGCCGGCTCGACCCGCCGCCGCGCCGGGCGCTGTCGGAGGCGGAGTTCGCGACGCTGGAGGCGCTGTGCAGCCGGGTGATCCCGCAAGAGGGTGAGCCGCGCGCGGAAATCGCGCCCTGGATCGACGCCGCGATCGATGCGCAGCGTCCGACCGGCACGCGCTACGAAGGGATGCCGGACAACCCCACCGCCTGGCACCGGGGTCTGGCCGCACTCGACGCCGAGGCACGCGCGCGGCACGGCGAGCCCTTCGCGTCGCTCACGCCGGCCGATCAGGATGCGGTGCTGAAGGCAGTGGATGCGGGCAAGGTCACAGACGGGGCCTGGTCAGGCCTGATTCCGCAGAAGTTCCTGCGCCATACCGCGCTGAAGCAGATCGTCGAGATCTACTACGCACACCCCAAGGGCCAGAGCGAGATCGGCTATGGCGGCCCGGCGTCGCCGCGCGGCTACCTGCGCCTCGGGTCCGACCGCCTGGATGGCTGGGAGGCGCCCGAAGGGGAGTGGCCGCGATGAGCCGACCCATCGGCGTCGCCTCTCACGGTGCCGAGACGCAGGCGAGGGCCCGGGAAGGCCGCGCGCCTGACGTCTTCAGCCACGATGGCTGGGTGCCGATGCGGGAGTATCCCCTGGATCAGGCGGTGGACTTCGCCATCGTCGGCGCCGGATGCGGCGGATCGGTGTTGGCGACGAAGCTCGCCGAGGCGGGCTACAGCGTGGTGCTGTTCGACGCGGGACCGTTCTGGCGACCGCTTGCGGATTTCGCCAGCGACGAGCGGGAGCAGGACAAGCTCTACTGGCTCGACGAGCGGATCTCGGGCGGCGACGACGCGATCGAGTGCGGCGCGAATAATTCGGGACAGGCCGTCGGCGGCTCGACGACGCACTTCCAGATGGTGTCGCTGAGGTTCCGACCGGACTGGTTCAAGGCGCGCTCGCGCCTCGGCTACGGCGTCGACTGGCCGGTCGATCCCGACGAGATGTGGCACTACTACGCCGAGATCGAGCGGGCACTGACGATCTCCGGCCCGATCCGCTACCCGTGGGGGCCGCCGCGCGGGCGCTACCCCTACCGCGCGCACGAGGTGAATGCCGCGGGCGAGATCCTGATCCGTGGCGCCGAAGCTCTCGGCGTCGCTTGGGCGCCGACGCCGCTTTGCACGGTCTCCGCGCCGAAGGGCGAGAGTCCGCCCTGCGTCTATCGCGGCATGTGCAAGATCGGCTGCTCGACCAATGCCAAGCAGTCGATGCTGATTACCTACGTGCCGCGGGCGATCGAAGCGGGGGCCGAGGTGCGCGACCTCGCCATGGTGGGGCGGGTGACGACCGACGCCTCCGGCCGACCTGACGGCGTCGCCTATCACCGCAATGGCGAATGGCTGCACCAGCGGGCGCGGCACGTCGTCGCCTCGGGCTATTCGATCGAGACGCCGCGGCTGCTGCTGAACTCGGCGACGGCGGAGCATCCGCACGGGCTTGGCAATGCACATGACCAGGTCGGCCGATACCTGATGGTGCATGCCAACGATGCCCTCTGGGGCGAGTTCGACGAGGAGATCCGGTGGTACAAAGGTCCGCCCTCGATGGCGGTGTGCGAGCACTGGAACTACGCCGAGGATGATCCGACCAAGGACTTCGACGGCGGCTACGCCTTCATGAGCCAGGGGCCGCTGCCGGCGGACTTCGCGGGCTCGATGGTCACGAACTCCGGCGTGTTCGGCAACGAGCTGCGCGAACGGATGGCCAAATACAACCGGATGGCAGGGCTGAAGATCGTCGGCGAGACGATGCCGCAGGCGGACAACCGCGTGACGCTGGCGGAGGACGCGGATGATCTGGGCCTGAGGCGCGCGCGTGTCACCTACGGCTATTGCGACAACGACCGGCGGCTCAAGGCCCATTCGGTGCGGTTCATGCGGCGGATGCTGGAGGCGGCAGGGGGCCACGGCCTGTTCGAGACCGAGAGCACCGCGCACCTGATGGGCGGCTGCCGGATGGGCGTCTCGTCCGAGGAGTCCGTGACCGATTGCGACGGGCGTGTCTGGGGGTTCGATAACCTATGGGTGTGCGACGGCTCGCTGATGCCGACCGCTGGTGGCGTCAACCCGGCGATGACGATCCTCGCCAACGCCGCCCGGATCGGCGACCGCATCGTCGACTCGGGCCGAAGGGGCGCGCTGTGACGGCCTCGGGCGTCATGCCGCGCCGAGATCCGTACCTGCCGATCGCGGAGTATGGGCTGATCGGCGATACGCTGACCTCGGCGCTCATCGCACGCGACGGCTCGCTCGACTGGCTGTGCCTGCCGGATGTCGACGACGCGTCGGTCTTCGGCGCGCTGCTCGACGCGGAGAGAGGCGGGCGGTTATTCGTCGGGCCGGCAAAGCCGGCCGAGAGCACCCGCGAGTATGTCGAAGACAGCGCTGTGCTGCGGACCTGCCACCGGACGGCCGAGGGGGTGCTAGAGATTACGGACCTGATGCCACTCGCCATCGGCGGTGCCGACGCGCTGAGGCCCTCTCGACGGGTGCTGCGGCTGGTCCGTGCGCTGGAGGGCGTGCCGGTCGTCGCGGTCAGCATCTCGCCCCGGCCGGACTACGGCCGCAGAGTCGAGGCGCTGAAGCGGGTCGGCCGCACGGCGTGGACGCTGGCAGACGGGCGCGATCACCTTCTGGTGCAGTCCTCGGTGCCGCTGGAGCAGACGTCGCGCGGGACGCTGGAGGGAGTGGAGCGGCTGGAAGCCGGGCAGGAGGCCCGCGTCTCGGTCGCTTTCACGCGCAACGGCCCGGGGATCATTCCCGCGACCAGCGCCGCGGCCGCCCGGGCCGAGCTCGACGCGACGCTTGGCTGGTGGCGCGACGCGGCGGCGCGGATCACGTACGCCGGGCCGTTCCGCGACGCTGTCGTGCGGAGCATGGTGACCCTGCGGCTCCTGACCTTCAGCCACTCGGGCGCGGTGCTGGCGGCTCCGACGACGTCGCTGCCGGAGGCGGTCGGGGCAGGGCGAAATTACGATTATCGCTTCTGCTGGCTGCGGGATGCGTCGTTCATCCTCAACGCCTTCGCGGCGCTGGGGCAGACAGACGTCGCCGGGGCGTTCTTTCGCTGGCTGATGCACGCGACGCAACTGACCGCGCCGCGGCTGCAGACCTTCTACAGTGTCTACGGGCGCACTGACGCGGGGCTGCGGCAGGTCGATACGCTGGAGGGATACAAGGGCTCGGCGCCGGTGCTGGTCGGCAACGCCGCGCTGAGCCAGCTGCAGCTCGACGCCTACGGTTCGGTGATGACAGCTGCGGCGGCCTACTGCCGCGAGGGCGGACGCCTCGGCCGGAGCGAGCAGAGGCGCCTGCGGCGCATGGCCGACGTCGTGATCGACGCCTGGTCGCTGCCAGACGATGGCCTTTGGGAGATGCCGGGGCCGCGGGTGCACAACACCTATTCCAAGATGATGTGCTGGGCGGCGCTGGACGCGTTCGTGTCCCTCTGCCGATCCGGCTACGTCGAGGCGGAGACAGGACCTTACGAGAAGGAGCGCGACCGTATACGCGAGAGCGTGTTGCACCGTGGCTGGAGCGAGAGCCGGCAGGCCTTCACCGGAGCGTACGGGCGCGACTGGCTCGACGCGAGCCTGACGCTGATGCCGCGCTTCGGCATCGTCGCAGCCGACGACCCGCGGATGGCCGCGACGTTTGAGCGGCTGGACGCCGAGCTTGGCCACGGGGCGCAGATGCGCCGCTACGCCGACGGGGTCGACGGCATGCCCTCGACCGAGGGGACGTTCACCGCCTGCGGCTTCTGGGCCGCGGACTGCGTCGCCCGGCGCGGTGAGATCGAAGCGGCCGAGGCGCGGATCGCCGAGCTCTACGGCCACGCCAACGATCTCGGTCTGATGGCCGAGGAGCTCGACCCCGCGACCGGAGCTCAGCTCGGCAACTTCCCGCAGGGCTTCTCTCATGCCGGCCTGATCGGCGCCGTGATGGCCGCCGAGGAGGCGCGCCAGCGACACGTGGAGGCGGCGTGACCGGTCTCGACCTCTTTGCCGAGCATTGGCTGTCGTGGGCCGTCTGGGGCCTCATCGCGAGCGCCGGCATGGCGACGATGCTGGAAGGCGCGCAGCTCGGCGGGCTGTCGCGGATGAGTCTGCCGTTTCTGTTCGGCGCTTTCGCGGTGGAGGACCGGCGGCAGGCGATCATCGTCGGGTACTTCCTCTACCTGGCCGGCGGGTGGATCTTCGCGCTGCTCTATGCGCTGGTCCTGGGCGAGGTCGCGCCCGCCGGGCTCTGGACCTTCACCGGGGTTGGCCTAGCCCTCGGGCTGGCGCATGGGGCGTTCCTGATCACGGTTTTCCTGCCGCTGCTGCCGCTGGTCCACCCGCGGCTGGCGAGTGGCTATGACGGGCCCGACGCGCTCTCGCGGATCGAGCCGCCGGGCGCCTTCGGCTTGAACTATGGGCGCGGGACGCCGGTGGTGACGGTGGCGGCGCAGGCGCTGTACGGGCTCATCATGGGGATCGGCTACGGTCTTGCTCTGGCCGGGGGGCCGGGTTGAGGTCGATGGCGCCGATCCTCAATCTCGCCGCCTTGGCGCTGGTTGTCGGGTGTGTAGGCCGCACATCACCTTCCTTGCCCCGCAGGGGCCGGTGGCGGCGCAGCAGCGGACACACTTCTTCACATCGTGGGTCCGGATGATGATCGTGCTGGTGTCTGGCGCTATCGCTACGGCACGCACGACGAGTACGAGCCCGCTGGAATCTCGTATGGGGGTGAGAGCTTCTCTTGTGGGCGTCCCGGCGGAGATCGCTTCGGTTCTCTGGGCCTGCCGGGGGAGTCGCTGCGGGTGCAGGCGACCGTGTTCCGCCGGAAGTGGCTGTTCGTCACATGACCTCGAAATCGCCACCGTCGACGAACCGGTGTTTCCGCGGGTCGACAGCTCGCGCTGGACCTGACGTCGGAGACGGCGATGCAGGGATTCTTGGTCCCGGCCCTCGGCTGGCAGGTCTGCGCGATGGGCGGGATGGTCACCCACATCCACCTGGTGGTCGATGGCCGGGCACGTTTCAGGGGCGCAACACCCAGTACAACGGCGAGCGCTTCGGTGAGCAGCGGTTCGAGGCGGTGGCGATGAGGCGTCGGACTCTGGCGACTGGGTGGCCGAGACCCGCGAGTAGGGCAGGGTGCTCGCTGCAGCGACCTACGCGCTCCTTGCCCGCCGCTCGACTGCGGCGGAGGCGCTGGGCGCGGTGACGCCTCTGCGCTTCGGCGACGTCCGGCCCTGATCTCTTCGCTCAAGCAGCGGTGCGTCCGCACGCAAATGCGGTGTCTGCAGAGCCTTGCTGGAGTCGTCGACGCTGCGCTCGGCCGCCGGCACGCTCTGCCGTTCCGGGAGATCGTCCGATACCCGACGGCCCAAGTCGCGTCCTGACGGCGCAATCGCCCCCGCGCCGCCAGCCTCGTGGTCCTCGGTGCGCTGGCGGTAGCTGGGTGCTGACGCGGCGCCGCTGATGGTGGCCGTTCTGGTCGGACTGGCTGACGAGCGTCGACCACAAGAAGATCGGCATCATGTAACTCGTTCTAGCCTTGGTGATGCAGCCGCGCAGGATCGTCGAGGCGGTGTTCATGCGCGCCCATCAGGCGACAGGCCTGCACGGCGGCTTCATGAAGCCCGAACATTTCGGCGAGTTCTTCACCACCCACGGCGCGACCATGATCTTCTTTGTAACGATGCCGTTCCTGACCGGGCTCAAATCGGGGCCCGCGACGTGTCGTTTCCGGTGTTGAACTCCGCCAGCCTCGGCCCGGCGGTAGCCGGCGAGGCGGTGGTGACGGTGTCTCTGGTGATGATGCCGTTCGCGACCGGCGGTGGAGCGCCGCCGTTCACCAAGCGCAGCTTCAGCCCCGGCGCCGGGTCGGATAACTCGATCTGGGCGGTCACGCTGTCGTCGGTCGGCACGAGCGGGACGGTCATCAACTTCGCCGGGATCATCTAAAGCGAGCGGGCGGAGGGGATGCACTTCTTCCGCATGCCCCTGTGGCGGGCGGCACCAACCGGATCCTCGCCCACCGGATGCAGGGATGCGCACAGAGCGCACGCTGATTGAACCATGTGCGCTGCGGCACGTTTAGAACCCGATGGCACTCGTCGCCAATATCCTGATCTGGCTTGTAATTGCCGCGCTTGTGAGCGTCGCCGCCGCGTCTCTGGGGCAGAAAGGTCGCTCGACCGCGCCGCAGGCGGCGCCGGTGCTCGGCGGCGGCACCCCGGACACTCATGCTTGGCAGCGATTCCATTTCCGCGCCTACACCATGACGCTCGTCTTCATCGCCTTCGAGATGGAGATGATGTTCATGTATCCGTGGGCGGTGGTCTACGTCTCCGAAGGGCCGAAGGCGCTGGCCGAGATGGGCATGTTCCTCTCGATCCTGTCGGTCGGCATCTTGTACGGCTGGCGCGAAGGAGTGTTCCGGTGGCAGTAGGCTGGCTTCGCCGCCTTGCCGCCGAGGCGGCGCCGGCAGTCTACCCCTGTGTCGGCCCGGGGATGCTGCCGGCGGTCGAGCGGCTGTTCCTGTCGCGTGCAGTCCGCCGGGTCGAGAGCCCGCGGCACGCCGCTATCCTGCTCGTCGCGGGCGACATCCCCGAGCGGGCGCGCGAAGCAATGGACCGGCTGCATGACCAATTGCCGCGCCCGCGAGCGACGTTTCATTGGGACGCTGCCACGGACCCGACCGAGGCGCTGGCGGAGCGGTGGCGCGCGCTGCTTGCGGGCGAGGGAGAAGAGGATCGGCTGCCCGACGAGCCGCCGAACCCGTGGCGGGGCGAGGGCGACCACGGCCAGGGCGGCAAGGGAATGATGGGAGGCACGCCCTACGGCCGGCCGATGGCCATGACCGGCGAGGACGTGCGCGACGGGCTGATGCTCGACCGCTACACGGCCCGGCTCGGGCCGTTCGCGCCGATGCTGCCGGCAGGCTTGGTCCTCGAGGTCACGCTCCAGGGCGACGTCATCGTCGCAGCCGAGGTGCAGGCGCCACCCTTCGAGCAACCCCAGGAGGCGTCGGAGCCGCATCTCTGCGCCGCGCGCCTCCTGCGCCTGCTCGGACTGTCCGGCGACGCCCGCCGCCTCGTGAACGGTGGCCGTGCCCGCGGTCTTCTGCGCACCGCGGCGCTGCCGCGCGGACTGGGCCAGGTGGCCGAGGGCGACGACGTGCGCGGCCGGCTGCGGAGTTGGCTCGCGGGAAGGCCGGGAACTTACCAGGCACCGTCTCTGCCGTCGCTGATCGGCGGCGCGGAATGGCACGAGGCGATGCTGATCCTCGCCTCCTTCGCGCCCGACGCGCTCAGCCGCGCCTGTCTCGCGGAGGAGCCGGCGTGACGGCGTGGGCAGCGCTCTCGATCGTCGTCACGTTGGTGGCGGGTTCATGGTTCGTCGCCTGGCTCGACGCGCTCGCCCCGGCGCATCCCGGTGGACGCGGGCCGCTCGCGCCGCTGAGGGCCGCGGCGGCGCGACTGGTCCGGCAGCGGGTGATCACTGAGGCGCCGGATGAGCTCCTCTGGCGTCTTGCACCCGTCACCTACCTGGCGCTGGCCGCGATCGGGTTGTCCGTGGTGCCGCTGACGTCCGCTGGGCCCCTGATCGAGACGCCGGTCGGCATCGTCGTCTGGGGCAGCTGCGAGGCGCTGACTATCGTCGCGGTTTTCCTGCATGGCTGGTCACCGAACTCGCCCTTCCCGCTGATTGGTGCTTACCGCTACGCCGCGATCGGCCTGCCGGTGATGCTGCCGTCGATGTTCGTCCTGATCGCGGCGGCGTTGCCGGCGGAGTCCCTGTCGATCACGCGCATCGTCGCGTCACAGGCGGATCTCTGGAATATCGTGCGTCAGCCGCTCGGCCTGCCGCTGTTCCTGCTCGTCGGACTGACGCTGACGCTGAGGGGGCCGTTCGACTACGCCGACGGGGTCGATCTCGGAGGCGGCACATCGGCGGAAGACAGCGGCGCCGGCGCGGCGCTCTGGCAGCTGGCGCGGCTCGCCATGCTGGTCTCGTTTTCTGCCGTCGCTGCGGCGGTGTTCCTCGGCGGTCCGGCGGGGCCGTGGCTGCCGGGCCTCGTCTGGATGTGGCTCAAGACCGCCGGCGTCGCCGCCCTGACCGTCGCGCTCGGCCACGCCGTCGCCCGCACTACCCCGTCGCGGATGCTGACGCTGCTCTGGGTCGGTGCGCTGCCACTGTCCTTCCTGCACCTCGCCATCGCCGGGGTGGCGAGCCTGTGACGGACGTTCTGATCATCGCCCTGATCCTCTTCGCCGTCTGGACGGGGTGGCGTGTGTTCCGCGTCGACTCGATGGTGCGCGCGTCATTCTCGCTGATGCTGTCCTTCATTGCCGTGGGCGGCGTCGGCGTGCTGCTGGCGGCGCCCTACATCGGCGTTGCGACCGTCTTCATGATGGCCGTCGAGATGATGGTCATGGCGATCTTCATGGTCATGTTCATGATGAACCCCGCCGGCCTCAACCCGATGCAGATGGTGCACCAGCATCGCGTCGCCATCGCCGCCGGCGTCATCGCTTTCCTCGCGCTCTCGACCGGGGTGCTGCTAACCGACCTGCCGGCCGAACGCGTCGCGGCGGAGGCGGAGCCGGTGGTTCAACTCGGGCACGAGCTCCTCGGGCCGTCGATGCTGATTTTCGAGACCGCTGGCGTCACGCTGCTCGCCGCGATGGTGGGCGCCGTAATCCTGTCATCGCGCCAAGGGCGCTACGGCATGAGCGACGAGGGCGCGCGACCACCGGGCCTGATGGAGGGCGGCGAGCCTGCGGGACGGCAGCCAGAGGAGAGCGGCGGCCACGACCATGGGGGCCACGGATGACGCTGACCATCGTCCTTATAGGCTCTGCGGCACTTATCGGGACCGGCCTTTACGGCGCGCTCAGCCAGCAGAGCTTCGTCATGCTGATGATGGGACTCGAGCTGATGCTGAATGGCGCGCTTCTCGCCATCATCGGCTTCTGGAGCCGCGGCATCGGCGGGGTCCCCGAGGGCCAGCTGCTGGCGATCATCGTGATGGCGGTGATGGCGGTGGAGATGGCGATCGGCTTCGCGCTGGTCGTCGCCGTGTACCGCGCCCGGATGGCCGACACGACCGAGGCACTGGGGACGCTGAAGCGATGATCTGGACGCTTCCCCTCCTGCCGGCCCTTGCGGGGCTTGCTGTCTGGGCCGGGCCCGATGCGCGGGTGCGGACCGGTGCCTCGGCGGCGGTGGCGCTGGTGGCAACGCTGCTGCTCGCGATCGTGGCGCGGGACTGGACCGGCAGCCACGGCTGGACCGACACGCTGACGCTGCGCGCGTCGCTGACGCCGCTTTCGAACGCGGTCGCGGTGACCGTTCCGATGATCGCGCTCGCCGTCGTCGTCTTCGCCGCGAGCCACGAGGATGAACACGGTCTCGCGCGGCTCATCGGGCTTCTCCTTGTCTTCGTCGGTGGGATGGAGCTGATCGTGATTGCAGGCGACCTGCTCACGCTGCTGATCGGCTGGGAGATCGTCGGCGCCTGCTCCTGGGTGCTCATCGCCCACCAGTGGCGAGGCGACGAGGCGGCGCGATCGGCCAACTACGCCTTCGTGATGACGCGGGCGGGGGACCTTGGCCTCTTCCTCGCCGTCTTCGCAACGTTCGCGGGCGCGGGCAGCCTTGGCTACGATGCGTTGGCGCAACTCTCCGGGCCGGCGCTCTGGGTCGCGGCTTTCGGCATCCTCGTCGCGGCGGCGTCGAAGGCGGGCCAGGTGCCATTCTCTCCCTGGCTCTTCCGCGCCATGGACGGCCCGACCTCGGTTTCGGCTCTTCTGCACTCGGCCGCGATGGTGGCCGCGGGAGCCTATCTCATCGCCCGGCTGGGACCCGCCCTCGCGGCCGCACCCGGATTCGCCGCCGCGACTATGGCGGTCGGGCTCGCCACGGCGATCGCGGGCGGCATTGTGGCGATCCGCCAGACGCATGCCAAGAAGACTTTGGCCGCCTCGACGTCGGCGCAGCTCGGGCTGATGTTCGGCGCCGCAGGAGCAGGCTTTCCCGGCGTCGCGGTGCTGCACCTCATCGCCCACGCTGCATTCAAGGCGCCGCTCTTTTTCGCCGCTGGGATCGGCCACGACGCGGCCGGCACGTTCAACGTCCGCGAGATGCGCCTTGGCCGCGCGATGCCGTGGACCGCGGCGCTGACCGCCATCGCCGCCCTGGCGCTCGCCGGTGTGCCGTTCTTCTCCGGCGCCTGGACCAAGGAGGAGATCGTCAAGGCGCTCGCGCAGGTCGGGCCGTGGGTGGCGTTCGCGGGCATGATCGGCGGCGGACTTTCGGCAGTCTACGCAACGCAGTTCGCACTCCTCTCCTTCGGACCGGGCGACCGCCGCGAGGTCGAAGGACCTCTCGGCGGCGAAATCGTGGCGCTCGCGGCGCTCGCTCTCGTCTCTCTCGCTCTCTCGGCGCTCTGGCTGCCGCCAGTCCACGATGTGGCGGCGCGGCTGCTCGGCGCCGAACTGCCCGGCGGTTCCTGGCTCGGGATGACGGTGTCGCTGGCCCTGGTCGGCGCAGGAGTCCTCACTGGCATCTCCCTGGCGCGGCGACCCACCGCGCTGCGCGACAGCGACTGGCTCGGCCTTCCCGCACTGCTGGCGCGTCTTGTCATCGATCCTTTCAGCCGCGCCGCCACGACTGCCGCCCGTATCGACGATCTCGCGCTCGATGCCGTCCCCCGTGGAGCAGCCGGCCTGGCCGCGCGCGTCGGCCGCTGGACTTCGCACAAGGGGGAGACGGCGATCGACGGCCTCGCAACCGGCGCGGCGGACCGCGCCGTCGCGCACGGCGCGCGCACCTGGCATGGCGCGCTCGCACTCGTGGTGGAGGCGACGGCGGCCCTCGCCGGGGCGGTGAGCCGAACAGGCGAAGCCGCGTCGGACCTCGTCGCCGGCGGCACCGGACGGCTCGCCGGCATGGCGGGCGGTGATCTGCGGCGGCTGCAGACCGGCCAGTCGCATCACTACTACACACTCCTCGTCGTCGGCTTCGCGGCGGGGCTCGCTATCCTGATCCTGGGGGCCTGACGTGCTGTCATTCGTCATCCTCATGCCATTCGCCGCAGCCGCGATCCTGGCGCTTGTTCCTGCAATTCCGGCGGTAGCGGCGCGCCTCGGCGCGATCCTGGCGGCCGGACTCTCGCTGCTGCTACTGGTCGTGGTCTGGGCAGGATACGACGGCGGCGGTTTCGGCGTAGTGGAGGAGGTGCCGTGGATCCCGACGCTCGGCATCGCCTGGCGGGTTGGCGTCGACGGAATGTCGCTGGCGCTCCTCTTGATGAGCGGCACGGTCTTCGTCGCCGCAATCGCCTGGCCGATGCAGCTTCAGCGCGCGCGCGCGTACTATAGCTGGCTCCTGTTCCTGATGGGCGCGTCGCTCGGTCTCTTTGCGGCGCTGGATCTCATCCTCTTCTACGTGTTCTTCGACCTCAGCCTCGTCGGCATGTACTTCCTGATCGGCCGCTGGGGGCATGGCGACGCCGAGCACGCGGCGCTGAAGTTCTTCATCTACACGCTGGCCGGTTCTCTGCTCATTCTGATCGGGATCATCGTCCTCGCCTTGGCCGGGCCGGAGCTCTCGTTCGATATGCGCGCGCTGATCGCCGAGCCGCCGCTGCCGGGAACCGGGGTGGTCTCGGCGCTGGTGCTCCTCGCATTCGTCGTCGGCTTCGGGATCAAGACCCCGATCTGGCCGTTTCACACCTGGCTGCCGCCGGCGCACGTCGACGCGCCGGGACCGGCCTCGGCCATCCTCGCGGGCGTCCTCCTCAAGATGGGCACGTACGGCCTCGTGCGGCTGCCGCTGCAGATGATGCCAGAGACCTTCGCGCGGTGGGCGCTGCCGATCGCCATTGTCGGCGTGATATCGATCCTCTGGGGGTCGATCGTCGCCTTCGCGCAGGGCAACCTCAAGCGGCGCATCGCCTACACGTCCGTGAACCACATGGGCTATACCGTGCTTGGCATCGCCGTGGCCGGCTCGGCGCTGGGGTCCGAGACGGCGCGGGCGCTGGCGCTGACCGGCGCCGTGGTCGAGATGGTGGCGCACGGGCTCATCACTGGCTCGCTGTTCCTGATCGCCGGCGCCTTCTGGCAGAGGACGCAGGACTACGAGCTGTCGCGTTACGGTGGCCTGGCTGGGGTGGCGCCGCGGCTGACCGGGGCAGCGGTGCTGGCCTCCTTCGCGTCGCTCGGCCTGCCGGGCCTTGCCGGTTTCGTGGCCGAGCTTCACGTCTTCCTAGGCGCCTTCGCGGTCTGGCCATGGCTGGCCGCGATCGGGCTTCTCGGCATCCTCATCACCGCCGCGCTGTTCCTGCGCCTCTTGCGGCAGGCCTTCTTCGGCGCGCTGCCGTCGGCGCGGGAAGGTTTCGCGGACCTCACCGGCATGGAGGCGCTGATCCTGGCGGGCCTGCTCGCGCTCGTGGTGCTGATCGGTATCTGGCCGACTTGGCTTCTGTCGCTCATCGACGCGGCGAGCCTGATCCCCGGGGGCTGACATGCCCGTAGGCGACCTCGCACCAGAGATCGCGGTGCTGCTGACTGCCGTCGCGGCGCTGTTGCTGGCAATGTTCGTGCCGCAGCGACATCAGCGGGCGGGCGCCGTTGTGGCGCTGGTGGGTCTGGCCGTTGCGACCGTGTTTGCCCTGGGGCAGCTCGATGCGCAGCGCTTGGCCTTCGACGGCACCTTCGCGCTCGACGGCGCCACTGGCTGGGCGCGGCTGCTGATCCTCGGCGCGACTGCGGTCGTGGTCTGCCTCTGCCCCCGCTGGTTTGCGACCGACCGGAGGCACGGCGAGTTCTACGCCATGCTCCTCTTTTCCGCGGCCGGGGCGATGGCGATCGCGGGTGCCGCCGATCTGATGCAGCTCATGATGGGCGTGCTGTTGTCGTCGATCACCGGCTACACGCTCGCCGCCTATCACCGAAGCTGGCCGATCTCGGCCGAGGCGGGGATGAAGTACTTCCTGGTCGGCGCGCTGGCGAACGCCCTGATGGTGCTCGGCATCGTCCTCGTCATGGGCATGTCCGGCACAACGGACTATGCGGCGCTGTCCGAAATCCGGCTCGCCGATCCGCTCATTCTCGGCGGCGTGATGCTGGTCCTGACGGGACTACTCTTCAAGCTCGGTGCCGTCCCCGCGCACACTTGGGTTCCCGACGTGACAGAAGGTGCGCCTGCACCTGCGGCCGCCTTCCTGACGGTGGTGCCGAAGATCGCGGCATCGGTGGCACTGGTACGTCTGGTGGCGCTTTTCCCTGAGGCGGAGTCGCTGCATCTCCTTGTCGGCGTGCTCTCGGCGGCGACCATGACTCTCGGCAATCTCGCTGCCTTCTGGCAGGAGGATGTGCGCAGACTGATCGGTTGGTCCTCGGTGGCGCAGGCGGGCTATGCGCTGATGGCCGTCGCGGTAGCGGGCGTGGTGCCCGAGGCGCCGGCCGCGCTGCTGGCCTTCGTCGCCGCATACGCCGCCGCCAACCTCGCGGCCCTTGCGGCGGTCGCGCATCTTCGGGGTCGAACCGCGCTGTCCGACTATCGAGGCCTGATTCAGGTCCGGCCGGCGGCGGCCACGGCGCTGATCCTGGCCTTTCTCTCGCTGGTCGGCATCCCGCCGCTTGCCGGCTTTTTCGGCAAGTTCACCCTCTTCCTCGCCGCACTCGATGGCGGCTTTGGGTGGCTCGCCGTGATCGGGATCGCGAACTCTGTCCTGTCGCTCTTCTTCTATCTGCGCGTGATCGCGCCGATGGTGTTCAGGGCGCCGCAGGGCGAGCCGCAGGTGCTCGATCGACTTTCCGGGTTCGCCATGGGGGCGAGCGCTGCCGGTCTCCTTCTGGCCGTCCCGTTTCTTGGCGTCCTCTGGAGCATGCTGCCACGGGCCCTGCTTCCTTGATGACTGCGTTCAAGACGAATTCGTGAAGTCAAAGAATCGCACCCTCGAACCGTGGGGCGGCTATCAGCAGCACCGGCGTCCGACCTCGCGCTCGTGCCTTCGGCGCTCAACTCGCACCGCATTACGGGACGACCGCCCGTTCCCAAAGCTGCCGCGGATGGTTCGGCTTCGTCAGCCGGTGCTCGATCCCGTTGGCTTCGCAGATCATGTCGAAGCGCATCGGCAGGGAGGTGATCGTCTCGGCTGCTCGGCGAACTGGATGCCATTGTCGGCCAGGCTGTGTGGACCTGGTAGGATGAGCCACAAGGCGGCGAATGCCTCCAACATGTGCTGGAGGAAGTCCCGTGCCGTGCGCCGGTTCGCCTTTTCGACGACTTGGGCAACGGCGAACTTGCTGGTTCGGTCGATGCCCACGAAGAGGTAGAGCTTGCCCTCGGCGGACCGCACTTCGGTGATGCCGTCGTGAAAGAAGCCGATCGGCCAGCGCTTGAACCGCTGCCGTTTCGGCTTGTCGCCCTCGATGTCAGGCAGGCAGGAGATGCAAGCGCCATCGTGCTCAAGACGATGGCGCTCGATAGCTCATCGCTGCCGACAATGGTGCAGGATCATGTCCCGCGGAATGGTGTAGGAACGCCGGCCTTCGGAAAGGTCCGAGCTTGATGAGGACGCCACGGCGGGCAGCCTGATGTTTGGATTGTCTGTGACGCGCGCGGGGTTTTCAAGCGACATGTAGCGGCGCGCCACGGCCCATTCGTCGTTGGTCTCCAGCAGTTCGCCATGAGGCCGCCATTGATGGAGTGGATGGCTCCCGCTCCCGGCATCGGGATGTGCCACGGTGGGTGTTGTTGAACAGTCCACCGAAGGGAGCCATCCATGGAACAGCCTACCACCATCGGCATCGATCTGGCGAAGAGCATCTTCCAGGTGCACGGCGTGAGCGTAGATGGGCCCGTTGTGCTGCGTCGGCAGCTGCGCCGGGGCCAGGTTCTAACCTTCTTCTCGCGTCTCGATCCGTGCCTGATCGGGATGGAGGCTTGCTCCGGTGCGCATCATTGGGCGCGGGAGCTTTCGGCGCTCGGCCACGAGGTGCGGCTCATGCCGGCGGCATACGTGAAGCCGTATGTAAAGCGCGGCAAGACCGACAGGGCGGACGCGGAGGCGATTTGCGAAGCGGTGACGCGGCCGACGATGCGCTTCGTGCCGGTGAAGTCGGCGGAGGCTCAGGCGGCGCTGCTCGACCACAAGGCGCGGGACTTCCTCATCCGCCAGCAGACCCAGACCGTGAACACGATCCGTGCGCATCTCGCCGAGTTCGGGATCGTGGTGGCGAAGGGTATCCAGAATGTCGACCGGCTCCTTGCCGCTGCGGAGCAGACGCCCGAGGCCGCGCGACCCGCCCTCGACCTGCTGGCTGGCCAGCTCCGCGATCTGCGCGCCCGGATCGAGACGGTCACCGCGCGCATCGAAGCGGCGCAGAAGAGCGACCCGCTCGCCCGACGTCTCGCCACGATCCCCGGGCTCGGACCGATTGCCTCGAGCGCCTTCGCCGTCACCACGCCCGACGTCGCGGCGTTCCGCTCCGCGCGAGACTATTCCGCCTGGCTCGGGCTCACGCCGAAGCCCCATTCGAGCGGCGGCAAGGAGCGGCTCGGGCGGATCTCGAAGGCTGGAAACCGTTACCTGCGACGCCTGCTCTACCTCGGCGCCATGGCGCAGATCGCAGGCCGGCGCCGCGGACGACCCGGGACCGACTGGCTTTGGAAGATGCTGGAGAGAAAGCCTGTGAAGGTGGTGGCCATCGCCCTGGCCAACCGGATGGCGCGGGTCGTCTGGGCGCTCGTCAGGAGCGGCGAAAGCTACCGGGCAGCCCCGGTCTGACAGAACACGCCGGCGCAGATCGGCTCCGAGACGGTGAGGCGCGACGTGAGGTGATGGCGACAGGACGGCGAAACGGCAATCGGGACACCCTGTTCGAACCGAAGCACCTCCGAGTGCGTGCCATTGATCGGGACCCGAGCGCCGGCGGACTTCATCAGGGCGCGCAGCTGCCACGCTGCACATCAGACGCCGTACACATGGCCGCGACCGACCAAACCCAGCCACCGAACAGCGCCCTTGCCCCGCGGGAGCCATCCACACACGGTTCGAGGCCCATGGCGGACGCGCCGACGAGCCGGACGATGGCTTCGTCGTTTGGGAAGATGCCAATGACGTCGGCCCGGCGCTTGACCTCGCGGTTGACCCGCTCGAGTGGGTTCGTCGACGCGATCTGAGCCCAGTGTTCGCGCGGGAACGACATGTAGGCCAGGACATCGTCGCGGGAGGGCGTCCATGAGCGCGCCGAGCTTCTCGTTCTTCTCGCGCGAGCCGCGTCGGCGACGGTGTCCCATTGAGCCTCGGCTTCGGCCTTCGTCTCCTGGGCGAAGATCGTCTTCAACATCGCCGCGACCGCCGTGCGCTGCTTGGCCGGGACATGCGCCAGCGCGTTTCTCATCCAGTGGATGCGGCATCTCTGATGGGTCGCGTTGAACACCCGGCGGGCGGCCGCGCGCAGGCCTTTGTGATCGTCGGCGATCACCAGCGTCACGCCTCGCAAGCCTCGGTCGGCGAGACTGCGCAGGAACTCGGTCCAGAAGGTCTCCGCCTCGGACGGTCCGGTGGCGACGCCCAGTACCTCGCGCTTGCCGTCCTCGTTCACCGCGACAGCGATTATCACCGCACGGCTGATGATGCGCCCGCCCTCGCGGACCTTGAGGTAGGTCGCATCGAGCCAGAGGTAGGGCCAGGCTCCCTCCAAAGGCCGGGAGAGGAACGCGTTCACGCGATCGTCGATCTCGGCGGACTTCGACATGCCGCCGGCGCCCATGGCCTTCACCAGGTCGTCCACCGAGCGCGTCGAGACGCCGTGGACGTAGGCTTCCTGAATGACGGCCATGAGCGCCTTCTCGGCCGTCCGCCGCGGTTCGAGGAAGCTCGGGAAGTAAGAGCCCTTCCTCAGCTTCGGGATCTCCAGCGCGATCCGCCCGGCGCGGGTGTCCCAATCGCGGTCGCGATACCCGTTCCGCTGAACCTCGCGCAGCGGCGAACGCACGCCCTTCGCCGCGCCCGTGCGCGCCTCGACCTCCGCTTCCATGATCCGCTCGGTCGCGAAGGCCAGCATCTCGCGCACGAGGTCGCCATCGGCCTGCTTCTCGACCAGCTCGATCAGCGCCACTCTCTCATCGGTCATCGTCGTCTCCGTTCCGGTTCCAGGTCTTGCAACCCGAACCTTCTCCGAAGACCGGCGATGGCCGCCAGCGTCACCCCGGCCGCCCGCTGCGCTACGCCGAGGGCTCCGCGCGCGGCCTCCTACACCATGTGCTGGGACACGACCGAAATATCTTCCGGAGAGTCGACGAGACCGTCAATTGAACTGGATTGATACGACCGAACGAAGTTCCTCCGACAGGACGAGTCATCTTGCTCCAACCAAGGAATGATCGAAATGCCGCAGACCGAAGCTCTCTTTTTCTGCTCAAGTCCGCAGGGCACAGGTAGCTGGCGTCGCGGCTTGCGTGCGATGGCCACCGCCCTGCCCCGTCTCACGCCAAGTTCGTCGGACACCGCCGCTTGAGGCGTTGGCATGTGCGGCAAACCGACAAGAATTCCGCCAAGGCGTTGTCAGCGCCGCCTTTGCGTCAGTCGTCGTACCACATGCGCGATAGATTGGCCTTTGCCTTGAAGAGCCTGTCGAAAACCGGCGTCTTTCCGTGCTGCTCGTGCAGCGCCCGGGCGGCAACGTCGAGATCGTGCAGGATCTCGCGTCGCGCCGGGTCGCGCACCCAGCTGGTAATCCACCCGACGATGGCAAGCCGCTCGCCCTCGGTCACTGGCTCGACCCGGTGCAGCGCGGAAGTCGGATAGAGGACCATGTCGCCGGCTTGGAGCGTGATAGCGCGATCCTCGAGCATGTCCTCCATGACCAGTTCACCGCCGGAATAGGTGTCGGGGTCGGTCAACGAAAGCGTGAAGGAGACGTCGGTCCGGTTGCCGTTCATCACCGGGTCGTCCACATGGGTGCCGTAATTCATTCCACCCCGGTAGCGTGATAGCAGCATGCGCGCGTACCTGCGGGGACGGGCGATCGATCTCACGATCTCATTCGCATTGAGCGTGCTGCGGACGCTTTCAAAGATGGCGTCGAGCGCCGGTGATTTCTTGGCCTGAAGGTTGGCCTTGACGTCGCGTGCGTAGCGTCCGGCGGTCGCGCGCCCATCTTCGTAGTCGAGCGCATCGGCGGCCTCTCGCAAGGCCGCCAAGGCATGTGCGTCGAGCACGTTCGAAATTACGACGGCCATAGATCAGTGGCTCTCGCCTTCGCCTTCCGAACCAGCTTCGCCTTCGCCTTCGCCTTCAGCACCGGCTTTGCCGCGGACGAGGTCGGAGCTGGCCAGTTGCATGCGTGCCGCAGCGCCGTAGATGATGGACGCATCCATCTCGTACGCGCCTTGACCCTGCAGGTCGCCGTAGGCCGCGCCGGTCGCCTCGACCTGCTCGAGGAGCGACCGGCCGACCTCGGCGACCTGGGTGTCGTCGCTCTCGGCCAGCTCTTGCGCCTCGGTCTCGACCACGCGCAGGAAGCCCCAGCTGTCCTGATACTCGTGGAGGTTCGAGAGCTCGCCGCCCCCGACTGCGACGGCGTATTCCTCGCCGGCGACGCGGGTCAGGTCGATCAGGCCCACGATCTGTTGCGCAGGGGAAAAGCCTGCGCGGACGGCCTCGAGCGTCTCGCGTACCGCTTCGTACCGCTGCTCGATCTCCTCATACTCAGCCTCCGCCTCGGCCGCGGCGGCCAGGTCGGAAACCTGCTCCTTCAGGGTGTCGAAACCTGCTTCGGCGAGGCGCTCGGCGACGGCGTCGTACTTCTCCTCGATGGGATGGCCCATGTGCGTCTTCGCCGCCTCGAGATCGCCCTGTTCGTAGAGCGTGAGGCCGGCGCGCATGTGGCCCTCCATGAACGCAAGCCCGCTCAAGAACGCGGTGTCGGGGTCCATGCTCGCGGCGCCTTCGCCTTCGCCCTCTCCGCCGGCGCTGGCCTCGCCTTCGCCCTCAGCCTGCGCCAGGAGGATGCTCTCGGCGGCGACGCCTTCACCTTCTGTCTGAGCTTCGGAAGACGAAACGACGCCGGCAGCCGCCAAGGCGGCCAACCCGGTGACGGCCGAGATCCGGCGTGCGATGACGATACGTGGTCGGTTGAGCCTTCGTTCAGTCATGGGATCCTGGTCAAGCTGCGGACAATATCTGTGTGAACCGCTAACCCACAGACTGCACTGGGTCAATGTCAGAGTAATATACTCAGGTTTCGGAAGCGACCGAGCGGCGCAACGACATAGGCTCCACTCATCCTGCTTGTCGGAAAGTAGCGGCGCGATCCTGCGACTCGCCACGCATGTAACGTGAAGAGAATCCAGCCTCCGCGACTTGAGCAGCGGCTGCTCGTGAGATGCAACGGCGGCTACGCACCGGCGCCACGACCTTGCCTTCGGCCGATGCCACGCTTGCCGCGTGTGGGGGCTTATGAAAGGTTCGCGGCATAGGTGTGATCGGACCGTTGTTCTGCACGCCGGTGAGAATTGGGAGGATAGAGAATGAAATACTCAGCTCTGCTGGGATGCTTGGCCGTGGTCGCGGGAGGTCCGCTCACGGCGCAGGAGGACGCCGGGACCGAAGTCCTAACCTACGGGGTGCGGCCGTTCTACCTCGTCGACAAGCTCGAAGAGGGCGAGCTCAAGGACACGCTGAGGTCCTGCTTCGGACAGGAGCCGCAGCGGACGGCTTTCTCGATCGGCCACCGTGGCGCGGCGTTGATGTTCCCAGAGCACACGCACGAGTCCTACGTCGCCGGCGCGCGCGAAGGAGCCGGTATCATCGAGTGCGACGTGACCTTCACTGCCGACAAGGAGCTCGTCTGCCGGCACGCGCAGGACGACCTGCACACCACGACGAACATCGTCGCGACCGACTTGGGCGAGAAGTGCACGACGCCCTTCTCGGCTGCCAGCGGCGACACCGAGGCGAGCGCCGAGTGCCGAACCTCCGACCTCACGCTCGCCGAATTCCAGTCACTCTCGCCCAAGATGGACGCCTCGGACCCGACGGCGACGACGGCCGAAGGCTACCTCGGCGGCACGGCATCGTGGCGCACCGACCTCTACTCCAATGACGCCGACGTCATGACCCACGCCGAGTCGATCGAGTTGATCGACAGCCTTGGCGCTGACTTCACGCCCGAGCTCAAGGCGCCCGCGGTCGAGATGCCTTTCGACGGCTTCAGCCAGGAGGACTACGCGCAGAAGATGATCGACGAGTACAAGGCTGCGGGCATCGATCCCTCGCGGGTCTGGCCGCAGTCCTTCAACCTCGACGACGTCCGCTACTGGATCGAGAACGAGCCCGAGTTCGGCGCGCAGGCGGTGTACCTCGACGACAGGTACGAGGCGTTCGACGATGACGAGGGCGAGATCGACCCGAACGATCGGTCGACGTTCCGGCCCTCGATGCAGGAGCTCGCCGACATGGGCGTCAACTACATCGCGCCGCCGATGTGGATGCTGGTCACGCTGAACGACGCAGGCGAGATGGTGCCCTCGGCCTACGCCGAAGAGGCGACAGCGGCCGGGTTGGACATCATCACCTGGACGCTCGAACGGTCGGGTCCGCTCGCGAGCGGGGGCGGCTGGTACTTCCAGTCGGTCGCCGACGCCATCGACGGCGATGGCGACTACTATCGAGATCCTCGACGTCCTTGCGCAGGATGTGGGCGTCGTCGGCGTGTTCTCGGACTGGCCCGCGACCGTGACCTACTACGCCAACTGCGTCGGGCTCTGACGTTCTCGCGGGGCGGCAGGAGCCGCCCTTCATGCCGCCGCGTGTTCGGGCGCGGCGGCGCAACGACCCACCCAGATTATCGGCCTGACGGCGCACGCCGGCGACGGATAGCGGGCTGGACCCTACGGCCGGCGAATGACGAAGTCGGGCCTGATGCCAGAGACGGCGATGGCGGCATCGACGTCGGCTCCCGCCAGCGCGCCGTAATCGGTGACGAGGGCCGTGGAAAACCCCATGAGCCGACCGCCGAGAATATCGGTGTGGAGCGTGTCGCCCACCATCAGCACGCGCGCCGGGTCGGGTCGCGGCGAGAGGCGGCCCAGCGCCAACTCGTAGATCGCCGGAAAGGGCTTGCCGAAGAAGTTCGGGACGATGCCGGTGCGGTCGGTGAGACGGTGGGCGAAGTGGCCCGGCTCGCGCGATAACCCGCTTTCGCGCGGTGCGGCAATGTCCGGGTTTCCGACGACTACCGGGCGGGGTCTGGCGCGCAGTGTGGCCTCGAGCAGGGCCTGCCGCTCTTCGGTCCACGCATCGGAGCCGACAAGCAGGAAACCTTCGGCACGATCGTAGGCGGGGGGCTGGTCGGCGAGAAACTCGGTCGAGAGCCCCTCGAAGTCCTCTCCATCCCGGCCGGGACCGAGCATCAGACCCCAACGTCGCGCGGGATCTTTGGAAAGGCGGGCCAGAAGCGCCTCCCGGCTCGACACGACCTCCTGATCGGTGAAATCGAAGCCGAGGCGGGCGTAGCGCGCTATCATCACCCGTTTGGGGTAGCCGGCGGAGTTCGACACGACCATGACGCGCTTGCCCGCGCGGCGCAGCGCGGCGACGCGTTCTGGTGCGCCCGGGACCTCTCGCTCACCAACGTTGAGGACACCGTAGGCGTCCAGCATGATCACGTCGAAGGCGTCGCAAACGTCGCCCAGCGTCTCGGCGGAGCGGTGGCCCTCGCCGAAGCGCGCCTGCGGAAGACGGGCGCGGACAGCGCAGTAGGCGTCGAACGGCCAGACCAGCGCCGCCGCGGCGGCGCCGCTCATATGATCCGGCGGCGAAGCCAGGCGGAGACGATTTCGCCCAGGATGACGAGGGCCAGGATGGCCAGCAGGACCGTCGCCGCCTCGCGCCAGTTGAACGTGTCGATGGCGCCCTGCAGGATGATGCCGATGCCGCCCGCGCCGACGAGGCCGAGCACCGTCGACTCGCGCAGGTTGATGTCCCAGCGCAGGATTGAGACTGCCCAGAAGGTCGGCATCACCTGCGGCACGATGGCGTAGGCGATGACCTTGAAGCGCGAGGCCCCGGTCGCCTCCAGCGCCTCGACCGGGCGCTTGTCGATCTCCTCGATGGCCTCGCCCAGCAGCTTGCCGACGAAGCCGATCGACCGGAACATGATCGCGACGATGCCGGCGATGATGCCCGGACCGAAGATGGCCACGAACAGCAACGCCCAGATGATCGTGTTGACCGACCGCGAGGTGACGAGGATCAGCCGCCCCAGCCACAGCGTCGCCCGGTTCGGCGTGGTGTTCTGCGCCGCGAGGTAGGCGACCGGCAGCGACAGGATCACCGCGAAGGCGGTGGCAATTGTGGCGATGTTCACCGTCTCCCACAGCACCAGCAGAATGGTGCGCAGATTGGCGGGGTCTGGCGGATACATCCGGCCAAAGAGGTCGCCCATCTGCTCGGGCGCGTCCCACACCCAGGCCCAGATGATCTCGATCGACCCCAGCGCCCAGGCCACCGCCAGCGCGCAGGCGGCAAAGACGGCATAGCGCTGCATCCGCTGCTTCGGCGTGAAGCGCGCCCAGTCGTCGCGTCCGAGCTCGGCGAGAGTCATATGCGCTTCCGGATCCAGCCGCTGACCCCTTCGGAGACGAGGATCGCGGCCACGATGACGATGGTGATGGCGAGCGCGAAGTCGTAGTCGTAGCGCCCGAAGGCATTGGCGAGCGTCGCGCCAATGCCGCCGGCGCCGACGATGCCGATCACTGCCGAGGATCGGAGGTTCGAGTTCGAGCTGGTAGATCGTCAGCCCGATTTGTCGCGGCATGATCTGCGGGAAGATCGCGTAGAAGAGCGTCGAGAAGTAGGGCGCGCCGGCCGCCCGCATCGCCTCGACCTGGCCGAAGTCGATCTCCTCGATCCGCTCGGCCAGCATCTTGGCGACGAAGCCAATGGAGTAGACGATCAGCGTCAGCACGCCGGCGAACGGGCCGAAGCCCACGGCCTTTACGAAGACGATGGCCACGATCACCGGGTGAAAGCTGCGCGCGACGATGACGATGCCCCGCCCGAGGTAGAACACCGGCCGCGGTGCAATGTTGCGCGCGGCCATGAACGCGATCGGGATCGACAAGAGTACCCCACCGGCGGTGGCGAGGATGGCGATCTTGAGACTTTCGAGGAACCCCTCGATCAGCAGGCCGGACCGCTCGAAGCTGGGCGGGAAGGCGCCGCCGAAGATCCGCTGCGCCCGCACCAGCCCCTCGGCCACGCGGCCCCAGTCGATCGGCAGCGTCGCCAGGCTCCAGCCGACGTACACGATGAGGCCGAGATAGACCGCCCAGCGCAGCACCCGGTTGGCGATGAAGGGCGGGCGGCGCCAGGTGTCGCGGTGGCTCACGATGCCTGCCTCAGTTCATCGGCGCGGTCCGCGGCGGGGCTGCCGGAATAGATTCGATCCATCGCCTCCTGGTCGAGCGCGGCGGGCGCGTCGTCAAAGATGATCCGGCCGTAGCGCATGCCGACGATGCGGTCGGTGTACTCCTTGGCCTCGTGAACGTTGTGGATGTTGATCAGCACCGGCAGCTTCAGCTCGCGCGAGAGGTCGCGGAGCAGGCCCATGATCTGCTCGGACGTCTTGGGATCGAGCGAGGCGGTGGGTTCGTCCGCCAGCAGGATCTCGGGCTTCTGCATCAGGGCGCGGACCACGCCGACCCGCTGACGCTCGCCGCCCGACAACTCGTCGGCGCGCTTGTCGGCGTAGTGCGCGATGCCCACCCGCTCCATCAGTTCGTAAGCACGACGGATGTCTTCCTTCGGATAGCGGCGCATGATCGCGGCCCAGGTCGAGATGTAGCCGAGGCGGCCGGACTGCACGTTCTCCATCACCGTCAGGCGGTCGACCAGGTTGAAGCTCTGGAACACCATGCCGATCTTGCGCCGCGCCTCGCGCAGCTTGGTGCCGCGGAGACGGGTCAGCTCGGTCCCGTTGAGGACGATCGATCCCGAGGTCGGCTCCACCAGCTTGTTGATGCATCTCAGCAGCGTCGACTTGCCGGCGCCGGACGAGCCGATGATCGACACGACGCTCTCCCCCTCGATGGTCAGGTCGAGGTTCTTCAGCACCGGGTCGCCGCCGCCGTAGCGCTTCACCAGGTCGGTGATCTTCAGCATGGGGTTCTCCTGCAGGGGCCCGGCCGCATACCGGCCGGGCCCAACGTCACGTCACTCGGCGGCGAGGCCCTCGGGCGTGTACTGCACGCCGTTCGCCTTCTGGATCTGGCGGATCACTGCCCACTGATCCTCGTAGGTGATCGGGATGAACTTGCTGACGCCGGCGAACTCCTCGCCGAGCGCGGTGCCCTGGAAGTCGAACGAGAAGAACGCCTCCTCAATCTTGTCCTTCAGCTCTGGGTCGAGGTTGTGGGCGTAGGTGTAGGACGTCGTCGGGAACGGATCGCTCTCCCAGACGATGCGGACTTCCTCCGGGTCGTAGAGGCCGCGCTCGGCCATCCGGTCGACCACCTCGGACGCCACCGGCGCCGCGTCGTAGTCGCCGGCGACGACGCCGAGCATCGACTGGTCGTGCGAGCCCGAGTAGGTCACCTCGTAATCCTCGTCCGGCACGACGCCAAGGTCGGGAAACAGCGCCCGCGGCGCCTGGTTGCCCGAGTTCGACGTGGGCGATGTGTGCGCGATGCGCTTGCCGGCGAGGTCCGGCATCTCCTGGATGTCGCTGTCGGCCTGCGTGTAGACTTGCAGAGTGTAGCCGAAGCGACCGTCGTCCGAGCCCATGATGGCAAACGGCACCGCGCCCGCCAGGTTCACTGCGAAGGGCGTCGGCCCGGTCGAGAAGCCCGCGATGTGCAGGCGGCCGGAGCGCATCGCCTCGACCTCGGCCGAGTTCGACTGCACGGCGAAAAACTGCACGTCCTTGCCCGTGACCTCCTCGAGGTGCTCGATGAACGGGTCCCAGATATCCTCATAGATCGCGGGATCCTCGACTGGCGTGTAGGCGAACACGAGCGTGTCGGGATTCACCAGTTCGCTTTCGTCCTCGGGCGCGTCGGCTACGAGGTCGCCGTTCTCATCGCAGTACATGCTGTCGAGCGCGCCGCGATTGCTGCATTCGTCCTGGGCCAGCGCAGCTTGCCCTGACAGAGCCAGCGCACCCGCAATTAGGCCGGTCATGGTCGTCCGATGAACGAACATTCGAGATCCTCCTCCACAATTGTCGCGGCGGCTTCCTCGGCCGCTCGTCAGACGCGGATATCACCACCGACAATTGCGGACTGCAACACTGACGTCATGGAAGTCTGCGACTTCCCAACTCACGATGCGGGCGGATCGAAAGGAGACGAGCGGGCGGTGGAGGATGAGTGTGCACAACCCCGCCGCCTGCGCAGGGCGGAGCGCCGAGAACAAGTTCCGCAAGAGTTGAGGCTCAAGCGGCACGTGCGGATCGCCGAACTCGCGAAGCTCTTCAGGGCCGAGACCGTGCGCCGCGACGTGGAGGACCTGAACCGTCCGGATAAGTTCGACCGTGCCTGTGAGGGCGCCTCGGCGACGCATGAAACCTACCCCGGTCTATCTGTCCGCGGGCGAGCGAACCTGCCCGGACGCGAGCGCATCGCCCATCGCGCAGCCGCGTTGGTCGAGCCGGACGAAACGGTGATGATCGACACTGGCTCTACGACCGGGCAGCTCGCCCGCTTCGTCGCTTTGGCAGGCAGGCCGCTCACGGTGATCACCAACAGCGTCCACGTCGCGCTGACGCTCGGCCATACGGTTTCCTGTGAGGTGATCCTGTGTCCAGGAGATTTTCTGGCGCGGGAGGCGCAGCAATCGGAACGGCATCGGTACCTCTCCCGCCACCACGTGGATCGCGCCTTCAATGGCGCCTCCGCGCTAGGCGGTCGCTGCGTGACCGAAGCCGTGCCGGGCTTCTGCGAAATCAAGGGGCGATGCTGCGCCAAGCGAGTTCGGCGCACCTCCTGATCAACTCCAGCAAGTTTGGCGAGACACACTTAAGTCATGTTGCCGAGTGCAATGCCTTCGCTTCGATCAGGTGCCGCTCGCGCGGCGGCAAGGCCGATTTCGGGCGGACTCCGCCTCAGGCCATCAACCGTCGTTGGACCAGGAACAGGTTGCCGAGCCCGAAGAGCGAGAACAGTTGCGCCTCGTTCTTCGCCAGCCCGCGGTAGCGGGTCTTGCGGTAGCCGAACTGGCATTTCATCACCCGGAACGGGTGCTCGACCTTGGCCCGCAGGCTGGCGATGATCCGATTGATGCGCTCGTCGATCGGATGCAGCTTGCCGCCTTTCGGAGCCTTGCGCATCACGCCCCGGAGCTTGCCCTGGGCGCGGAATGCTTCCTCCCGCTCTCCGCTGACATAGCCGTCGCCAGCGGTTGCTCGAACCGGTGGCGCAACCCCTGGCAACTCGCCGAACACCGCCTGCTCGTCGCCGTGAAGCAGGTCGTCGAACTTCTGGCTGTCGTGCACCTTGGCGGTGCTGGTTTCGAGCGTGTGGACCACGCCGCTGCCAATATCGACGCCGACATGCGCCTTCATCCCGAAATACCAGTCGTTGCCCTTCTTCGTGCTGCTCGTCTCCGGGTCGCGTGCGCCCTGCTTGTTCTTCGTCGAGCTTGGCGCGTCGATGAGCGTCGCATCGACCAACGTTCCCTCGCGCAACAGGATGCCGCGCTCGCGAAGATAGCTGTTGATCGCCTCGAAGATCGCACGCGTCAGCTCGTGCCGCTCCAGCAGGTGGCGGAAGTTCAGGATGGTCGTCTCGTCCGGGATCGCATCGTCGCCCAGCTCGAGCCCGGCGAACCGGCGCATGGCGTCGCTGTCGTAGAGGTTCTGCGCTACAATCGATCCACTGGATCGATTGCTATACGCTTGAACCCTCCGCCGCCGGGTCGGACAGCGCGTACCACTGCTGCAGACAGTAGACCCGCAGCATCACCTCCAGCGGCATCGCCGGCCGCCCGCCCTTCGGTCCCGCCTTCGGGTAGTGCGGCTCGATCAGCGCCGTCAGACGCGCCAGGGCACCACCGCCTCCATCTCGGCGAGAAACGCCTCGCGGCGGGTGCGCTTCTTCTTCGTCGCATAGGCCAAAGACGCGAAGGTGCTCTGCTTCATTGCGGGCGGCTCCATCAAGGTCGCCGCCAGACTACCAGATCACCGCCCGATGCCGAGGTTCTTCAGAGCTTCCTTAGCTATGTTGCAGGTGGAATTCATCGAAACCGGATAGCCGCCTGTATGTCAGCCGCCGTGTTCGCCTGCGCCGTTCGTGTCAGTGGTTGTTGTGGAGTTTCCACGCGCGCGAGCAGTGAAATTGGGGTGAACCGCGCCGGGTTTGCCGGAGGCTGTTTGGTCTGAATGCCTATACGGCGATCTGGGTCACCGCAAGGTCGGCATAGAAGCATGCCTCGGCCTCGGCGGGTGGGATGTTTCCGATCGGCTCGAGGAGGCGGCGGTTGTTGAACCAGTCGACCCACTCCAGCGTGGCGAACTCGACGGCGTCGAGGCTGCGCCAGGGACCGCTCCGGTGGATCACCTCAGTCTTGAAGAGGCCGATGACGGTCTCGGCGAGCGCGTTGACGCTCCTATATCGGTCAAGAGCCTTCAGAAGTGGATGCGCTCCTCGGATGATGGCCGAAGATCTCGCGGGCGATATAGCGTTTCAGGCATCTCCGGATCTCGCGGAGCGACTTGCCCTCGGCGGTGCGGCGCTGGACGTAGACTCGCGTCAGCGAGTGGCTTCGCATTCGGACGACGGCCACTCTGTACAGGGCGGCATTCGCGCGCCGATTGCCGCCCCTGTTGAGGCGATGGCGGTTTGTCTTGCCGCTGGACGCCGGGATCGGGCAGACGCCGCAGAGCTTGGCGAGGGCGGCTTCGGAGCGGATGCGCTCGGGGTTGTCGCCGAGGGCGACGAGTATCTCGGCGACGGTGCCGGTGGAGATGCCCGGAGCCGCCATCAAGGCCGGCGCGCGCTTGCGGACCAACACCTCGAGGGCGGCGTCGTGCTCCCCGATTTCGCCGTCGAGCGCCAGCCACCGGCGTGCCAGCGCGCGCAGCGCGGTCTTGGCCGAAGCCGTCGTCGAGATCAGGGCGCGCGGCCGCAGTGCCGCCAGTCCCAGGATCAGGCTCATGCGGCCGGTAACGGCGATGAACTGCTCGCGTAGCGGCTGGGGCGCGTTCACGAGCAGGGTCTTCAGAGTGACCATCGCCTGCGTCCGCGATTTCAACGCGGTGTCGCGGGCGACTTTGAGATGGCGGATCATCTCGACCTCACCGTCGCCGGATTTCGGCGGCGCGTCCGCTTGGCCGGCCAGGACAGCCCGGGCGGCGGCCTCGGCGTCGACGGCGTCGCTCTTGCCGCGCTGGCGGCGGAGCTGACGGTTGGGTCGGTTCACCTCAATGACGCGGAAGCCCTGCGTCACCAGTGCCTGCTCAACCCCGCGCCATAGGAGCCCGTGCCCTCCACACCGAAAGCATGCACGGCGCCATGGCCGCGCGCCCAATCAGCGAGCGAACGATACCCATCCGCCGTCGTTGGTGCGGAGGCATCACCAAGTCGAGCGCCCAGTCCGCTGAGCGCGACGGCGACGTGAGCGTCCTTGTGTGTGTCGAGGCCGATGACGACGGCGTCGGATGTGATAGTCTGCATCGAGGTCCTCCGGGTCAGGGAAAACCCGGCGACGCGCTCGGGCGGACAGGACTGTGACGGGATGGCGGTCCCTCAGGCTCCTATGAAGTCACGCCCCGAAGTGCGGCCGGGTGCAGCCTGGAGGACCGACAGATAAACGCAATGACACCAGGTCAATCGTAAGCTCGGGTCACGCCCCTCAGGCTGCCAGACCGTACTCACAGTCGTAGCTGTCGCCGACGCTGCCGACTGACGGCTCGATGCCGGCCTCCGCCAGCCGCTCGGTGTAGCGAATGGACACGTACTGGCCCCCTCTGTCGCTGTGGTGCACGAGCCCGCCTCGGTCCAGCGGTCGGCGCTCATGCAGGGCCTGCTCGAGAGCATCGAGAACGAAGTCCGCCCGGGCCGACCGCGAGGCCCTCCAGCCGACGATCCGCCGGGCGAAGGTGTCGATGACGAAGGCGACGTAGACGAAGCCGCCCCAGGTGGAGACGTAGGTAAAATCCGAGACCCAGAGCATGTTCGGGGCCGGTGTCCGGAACTGCCGGTTCACGCGGTCCATCTGGCATGGCGCTGCCTTGTCGGGAATGGTGGTCCGCACCTTCTTGCCCCGGACGATGCCTTCGATCCCCATCTCCTTCATCAGGCGAGCCACGGTGCAGCGCGCGACGTCGAAGCCCTCGCGGACGAGCTGCCGCCAGACCTTGCGGACGCCATAGACGCGAAAGTTGTCTTGCCAGACCCGCCGGATCTCTGGGCGCAGAAGGGCATCGCGCTTCTCCCGCGCAGACGCCTTCTCAGCGTCGGCGCGGCGAGCCGCGTGGGCGCGATAGGTCGACGGGGCGATCGGCAGGACGCGGCAGATCGGCTCGACCCCGTAGACGGCACGGTGCTCGTCGATGAACGCCTTCATGGCTTGAAGCGGCGGTCGAGCTCCGCCTGGGCAAAATAAGCGCTCGACATTGTCCTCGGACCAATGGCGGACAATGTCTCGCCCTTCCGCAGGATCTCGTTCGCCTGGCGAAGCTCGGTAAGCGCGCCGGACGCCCCATCGCCTTTCGACCTTCAGCACATGCGCTGGCTGCCTGACGCTCCGCTAAGTTCTTTGGAGGGTTTGGCATGGGCAAGCACGGCGCGGGCATGGGCGACGGCTGGAGATCGGGGTTCGCGGGGCGGATCGAGGTCCGGGAGAGTGCGACGGGCTGGCGGGAGTGGCCAGAGGCGGTGAAGGGGCGGATCGTCCGCGAGAGCTTGGAACCCGGAGCATCGGTGAAGGATGTCGCGCCCCGGCACGGGATCGCGCCGCAGCAGCTGACGACATGGCGGCGGGCGGCGCGGCAGGATCGGCTGGCACTGCCGGAGGAGCCGGTCGCGGAGGACGGCTTCGGCTTCGCGGCGCTGGTGGTGGCGGAGGAGCCGACGCCAGCGGGAGAGCGCCGCGCCGTCTCAGGCCGTGGAGATCGTCGTGGGCGAGATAACGGTCCGTTTCGACGGGGCGACGCCGGCGGCGCGGATCGCGGAGATCGCAGCGGCGCTTGGAGCGCGGCGATGATCACGCCTGGGCAGCGGATGCCGATCGTGATCGCGACGAGAAGCCGGTGGACTTCCGGCGCGGTCACGACGGGCTGGCGGCGACGGTGCGAGCCGCGAGCTCGGGCTCGACCAGCATTCCGGTCTGACCGTGATCTTCAGGTCAAAGAGCGGCGACAGGTTGAAGATCCTGGTGTGGGAGATGAGCCATGTCGCGCCATTGGTCGGAGCGACAATGGCGAATGGGCTGGTGATGATCTACAAGCGGCTCGACGAGGGGCGGTTCGCCTGGCCTGCGGTGAAGGATGGCGTCATGCGTCTGTCGCGGGCGCAGTTCGAGGCGCTGTTCGATCATGCATGTTGATGCCCCTCCTGGTGAGGCTGACAGAATTCTCAGGTCGATGCGATCGACGACGTGGTTTCGCAGGTCTCGGACCGCGTCGATGACGACGGGCGTGTCCTGGAACAGGTAGGCCCCGTTGGGTTGGCGATCGATGAGAAGCCGCTTTCGCCTGATCTGCACGTAGAGCCAGTTCACTGGAATGCGCAGCTTGGCAGCCACTTCCGTGGCGCTGAGAAACGAACGATCGTGGTCCCAGCGGGTACGCTGGGTGCTTACCTTGATCCCGGCACCGAGCCGGAGCCGTTGCACGGTGATTGGCAGAACCCTGTCGGCGCAATTGGGAGAGCGGTGTCCCTCCGATGAGAGGATCGCGGCGATCTCATCGTCAGGGATCCCGGAGCGGGCGAGGTCGAGTGCGCGATCCCGCATCTCCTCGCCGTTCGTGAGCTTGGCGACGGCGTTGACCCGCATCTTCACCGCAAGGTCGCTCGTGGCGCCGCCGCGCCACACGATCCGGACGAGGGCGACATCGCGCTCCCCGCGGTCGAGGACGACCTTCTCGACCAGGCAGCGCAGAAGCGCCTTGCGCTGCGCGTCGGTGGTCGCCGGATCCGCCCAGATGTGCGGCAGCCGACCGGCAAGGACGACGATCTTGTCGCCGAGCGGCTTGCCGATCATCCGCTGCGAGAGCGGCTTGAGCGCGGAGAGCTGGGCGAGCGCCTCCTCGGCCTGCCGAACCTCGATCAGCGCAGCCTCCCATCGACGCTCGAGCTCGCTGGCGACAAGCCGGTTGTCCGGATCGACGCGGTTGAACTGCCGTTCGGCCAGCGCCGCAGCATATCGCTTCCGCTCGATCTGACGTTCGGCGCTCGAGCGCAGCGCGCTGTCCGTTTGCTGCTGGGTGCGGCACGCGCGCGACAGCGCGTCGAGTTCTGCCGGCGCCAGCGCGGTCAGGAACGCATCCGCGACCGCCCCGTCCACCTGCGAAGCACGGATGTGCTGGCACGTGGGCAGGCCCTGCTGAGTGCGCAGGTGATTGCAGACGTACTCGCCGCCGCCCTTGTATCGAACGTACATCTTGTGGCCGCACCTCGCGCACCAGGCGATGCCGTGCAGGAGGAGTTCGCCATCACGAGGGGACCCTCTGGTCTTGGTGCGCATGTATTCGGCCCGGTTGTCCCTGACGATGGCGCGGATTCTTTCATAGGTGGGCCAGTCGACGTAGGCCGGATACCGGTCTTTGACGACGATCCGCCACTCCTCGATTGGCCGTGGCGTCTTGACCGGCGAGCCGCCCTCGCGCGCCGCGGTGCGCATGCGGGTCCGCCCATAGACGAAGGCGCCCGCGTAGGCCGGATTCTTCAGGATCGCCGACACCGCGGCGACCGTCGCGCGCGCCCACCGCACGTCGCCAAAACGGTCGCGGCGTGGAAGGTCGAGGCCACGCTCGTTCAGCACGCGCATGACCTTCGCGATGGTGCGGAACTCGAGAAAGGTCTGGAAGACGAGCCCAAGCCGTTCCTGTACCTCGACATTGGGATCCTTGACGACGACGCCGCTCGGATCGCGGACGAGACCGATCGGCAGGCAGAGCGCGAGTTCGCCGCGCCCGGCCTTTGCAAGAAGGCCGGCGGTCAGGCGGCTCCGGATCGTGTGCAGCTCCAGTTCGGATATGGTTCCCTTCAGGCCGAGGAGCAGGCGACCGTTGGCGCTGCCGGGATCATAGACGCCATCCCGATCGGCGATCAGGCAGCCGCGCAGACCGCAGATATCCAGCAGTGGGTACCAGTCGGAGCAGTTGCGCGCGAGGCGCGTCACATCGATCGAAAGGATCAGCCCGACCTCGCTGAGGCCGACCCGGCCGACCAGTTCCTTGAAGCCGCTCCGTTGCGCGGTGGAGGCGGCGCTCAGGCCGAGATCGCTGTCGATGACGTCGATGTCGGCCTCACGCCATCCAAGATCACGAGCGCGCTGCCGGAGCGCGTATTGAAGGCGCAAGCTCTCCTGGTTGCTCACGACCTGGTGCGGCGTCGACTGGCGGATGTACACGACCGCCTTGCGCGCCAAGTGGGTCGGCATGATCAGTTCCGACTTCACGACGGACCTCCGCCAGGACCACGGCGACGTCGTCGACGATCCGACGCCGCAGAGACGGCGGCAGCGTCGTCCAGAGATCTCTCGGGTCTATCGCCATGATCGTCCATGCAATCTACCACATCTATGAGCTCACGTAACGCGTCTATACTCAATGTTGTTCGGCTGCCCGGCAAATCGTGCCATTCCGTTACTGCGATGGGGATCAGCAGGCTTGAGCCATTGCAATGTTCCACCTCAAAAGAGGACGGGAAGTTCCCGCCTCGATGGGCCGCGCGCCGGATCACACGAAACGATCGTCCGTAGAGCGGATGCCGCGGGTCCAGAACCCGGACCTCCTCGACCGGAGATTCATCAAACTCAGCAGAGGGGATATTCCTGTACGCCTTCGTTCGAGGGGCTCGACTGGCGGCGCGTGACGCCGCGGCGGGTGCGGGCGCCGGAGACGGCGGTGTAGCGCCAAGCCTCTGACTCTTGGGCCTTTTCGGTTGTCCGGGCACCGGGCTCTGGTAGTCTGCGCGTATGCCCGCCGCTCCCGATGCGCCCGATCTTTCCGCGCTGCCGCGAGAGTTGCGCGTCATGTTCGAGGCGCAAACCGCAACGCTCGCCGCCGAGCGCGCAGCGCGTCTCCACCTCGAGGCGGAGATGGCCGATCAGAAGGCCTATGCGGCGCGGCTGGAGACGCTCCTGCGCGAGATGCGCCGCGCCCGGTTCGGGCCGCGCTCGGAGAAGCTCCACCCCGACCAGCTCGCGCTGGCGCTCGAGGGTGAGCCATCGAGGCGCCATCGGTTCGAGCCCGATGGCGAACGAGACCGCCATCGCCGAGGCGAAGACCGGTCACGAGAAGCGCCCCGCGGCCGACAAGGCGGCGACGGCGGACGCGCCCAAGCGGCCGAAGCCGTTTCGGGCGCTGCCGGCAGACCTGCCGCGCGTCGAGCGGGTGATCGAGCCCGAGGACCGGAGTTGCCCGTGCGGCTGCGGAGAGATGGTCAGGATCGGCGAGGACCGCGCGCACCGGCTCGACGTCGTGCCTGCGCAGTATCGCGTGCTGGTCACCATCCGCCCGCGCTACGCCTGCCCGAAAGGCCGAGCCGGGGTGGCCCAGGCGCCGGCGCCGGCGCACCTGATCGAGGGCGGTCTGCCGACGGAGGCGCTGATCTTACACGTCATGGTCGCCAAGTTCTCCGAGCACCTGCCGTTGTACCGGCAGAGCCAGGTCCTCGCCCGCCACGGCGTGACGGTGGACCGCTCGACGCTGGCGGACTGGATGGGCGTCGCCGCCTGGCATCTGCGCCCGATCGTCGACCGGATGGCCGAGCTCCTGAAGCAGTCGGGCAAGCTCTACATGGACGAGACCACGATCCCGGTGCTCGACCCCGGCCGCGGCAAGACCAAGACGGGCTGTCTCTGGGCGATGGCCAGGGACGACCGTCCTTGGGGCGGCGGCGACCCGCATGCGCCATTGTGCTGGACGATGGCGCGACATGGCGCATCGTCGTGTTCACCTACGCCCCTGGCCGCGCCGGCGCGCATGCCGAGCGGCTGCTCACAGGCTTC
>CAVZOJ010000005.1:0-244348 GCA_963776845.1 uncultured Alphaproteobacteria bacterium
TCGCGCAGTGCTGGCTGGGAGCCGCTCTGCGTCTTCCTCCAGGACGGCCGCGTCGAGCTGGACTCGAACAGGGTCGAGAACCTGATCAGGCCCCATGCCCTCACGCGAAAGAATGCACTCTTCGCAGGCCACGACGCGGGCGCCGAGGCCTGGGCCCGCATCGCCTCCCTGATCGGGACCTGCCGCGTGAACGGCGTCGAGCCCTACGGCTACACGAAGGCGGTGCTCGAGGCGATCGCCGCGGTCACCCCATGCGGCATCGACGATCTGCTCCCCTGGGCCTTCGCCAAACCCGCCGCAAACGCCGCCGCCTGACCGCCAACCGCGGCCATCGTTTCCAAAGAAGTTTGCAGTCTGGCCTGAGATCAGCGCCGGAGGTCCGTCAAGCCGACACCGATATGCCGCAAGCGGCGCGCTTACGGTTCTCCAGGCCATCGAAGCCCTGCGGTGGAACCGCCGCTTCCGCTCGTAGAAACTGGTCCGGTCCCGGCCGCGCTGCCGGCACGCCTAGGCGAGGTTGCCGAGTTCCTTGACCAGCTCAAGTACGCTCAGCTGGTGCCGCGGCACCTTCATGCGAACTCCCATGGCGCGAACTTCTCCGTTGTCGGTAATCGTCCCGCACCGGAAGAAGCTTACGAGGAGAGGAGCCCCTGTGCGGTGGTCGGGCCGGATCCGCGGGCCCACCGGTATCGCTCGACCCGGAGCGCCGACGGGGCAGCTTCGACAGCGTGTGCGAGCTGTCATCGGAGCGGCGGCGCTTCGGCTACCGGCGCTTGCGACGGTCGTCGACACTTCGCTCTCCGGTGTCCGTGTCGCCCGCTAGCTCGACCGGATCGCCACCACCGCCCCCACACGAGCCTGAGTAGGCTCACCCCGCGGGATGTCCGCGACAGGTCACAAGAGCGCCAAACCTTGAACCGAATTAACTTCTCACAGGGACCAGGTCATTCGGCGTCAGCACGAAAACAGCAATCCTCCCCCCTGTCTTTCAACCATTTCCATGATTTTTCAGATGGGTTGTCAGGACTCGACTCCGCCAAGCCTTGCATTTTCTGGGCATGGCCCCCGGCGGTCCTAGCCGATCACCACTAGCGGGGCCCATGGACCGCCACATCGCGTGGCAAATGGACAAGGAAGACCACCATGGAAAAGATCCTTGCGCTCGGCCTCGCCGCTTGCCTCGCCCTTCCAGCGCAGGCCGACCAGATCGAACTCACGGCACCGATGCAGGGCGAAAGCTTGCACGAGGGCGGTGTCGATATGGCGGTGTACTTCATCAAAGCCGGCGACCTCTACGAGGTCGTGGCGACCTACACCGACACCACCGGTCCCTACGACCCCGCTCGTCTCAGAATGGGGTTGGCCGACCGCGACGCCGTGCACTTCTCGCTGCCCGGCCTCAGGCATGTCGGCTACGCGTTCGAGCGCCACGGCGGCACGGTGCGCGTCACGGCCGAACCTCGCGCGCAGACGATCTCTCAGGCGGGCCAGTAGCGGTTGCAGACTGCCACCTGCACGAGTTGAAGGAGAAGCCCATGGTTGAGTTGGTGTTCGCCGCATGCCTCGCGGCACAGATGGAGCGTTGCCAGACGCAGAGCCTGCTTTTTCAGGACATCAGCATGATGACCTGCATGGTTCAGGCGCAGGCCCAGCTTGCAGATTGGTCCGAGGGGCATACCGGCTGGCGGATCAAGAAGTGGCACTGCCAGTGGCACGACGTCTCCCGCGCGGAGGCCTGACCTGCCAGGAATGCATGGGATCGCCGCGAGATGGTGCGGCGCTCAGAAGCCCAGGCGCCGGAACGCGCGGGACAGGCCCGATCTCGTCTCGCAGTCGCGATAGTGGAAGGCCTCGAAGAAATCCATGCTGCCCGCATCGGGCCTCCGGCGGCGCGCCCTGTCCGCCCAGAACGCAGCCCGCTCGGCATTCCCCGCGAGATCGTTCGCCGCAGCCGCGATCATGTGGATGAGATAATGCGCCTCCGGCCGCGACGCGGCGCGTTCTGCCCAGGTCGCCGCCGCCTCGAGGTCGCCGCACCCGATCAGGGCAGAGGCATGGGTGGCGAGCATGCCGTATGACAGGGGATCGACGGGACTGAGGCCGAGGGCCACCGAACTCTCGCCGAGAGCGGTCGAGGTGCCTCCGGAATAGAGGTCCATCATCGAATAGAGGTAGTGGCCGTGGGCGTAGCTGGGGGAGATCTCGAAGCTCCTCCGTGACCACTCCTTGGCCCGGTCCAGATCGCCCTCGGCCCAGAACGCGCGCGCCAGGCAGTAGTTGCAGAAGGGATCGAGCGGATCGAGCGAGAGGCCCCGTTCGCCGTGATCGAGCGACTGTGCGACAGCCGCTCCCCTATCCTGGCCGTAATGCATGAAGGCTTGCTGAAACGCAATGAAGGACAGCCCGGCATGGGCCCGGGCGAAATCCCTTTCCTTCGACAATGCCGCTTCGAAGTGGGACCGCGCGAGCGCCATGTCCTTGAGATTGTAGCGATAGAGATGCCGCAGGCCGATGTGGAACTCGCCCCAGGCATCGAGGTTCTCCGGCGGCCTCGCAAGGGCGCGTTTCGCTTCTTCCGCTGTCACACACAGATCCAGAGCCGAGACGACCCTGCTGATGATTTGGCGGCGCATGTCGTGAACGTCGTCGATCGGTGCGTTGAGAGTCTCGGTCCAGATTACGCTTCCATCCATCGTTCGCGCCAGTTCGAGCGAGACTGCCAGGTCCCGGCTACATCTCTCGATGAGACCCGTCAGCGCGTAACGGACATTGAGCATCTGCCCCACGACACCGGGATCCGGATCGGCCTCGCGAAACCGGAACGACGACCCTCGGGCCATGACCCTCAGCCATCGCATCCTCGCCATCTCGGCGATGAGTTCCGCCGGGATCGCGTCCCCGAGCAGGCCGGTCTCGCCGTCCGGGCCGAAGTCGCGGAACGGCAAGACGGCGATCGACGGGCGCCCGTCCTCCGCGTCCTGAACGTCGGACGTCGGCTCCTCGGGCCTCCCGGCGCCTCGGACCAGGGCGACCGAACTCGAGTCCTTTCCCAGCTTCGTCTCCGCCACCCAGCGAAATCCGAAGCCGTGCTGGGTGCGGATCATGCATTGCGCGGTGCCGTCGTCTCCTAGGAGGCGCCTCAGGTCCCTGATGGCGGCCGAAATCGAGTCGTCCGTCACCGCACGCCCATGCCAGACCTTCTCGACAAATTCGTCCTTCGAGATCGCTCGATCGCTGTTCGAGATCAGAAGGTAGAGGGAATCGAACAGACGCTGAGGCAGTCGTCTGACAAGCCCGTCATGAACAAGCTCCTGACGCGCGACATCGAGTTCGAACTCTTCAAATGCATAGCGCACTCTTGAAGTTTACCTCAGTCTCCACGCGCATCAAAATGGCTTGGAAGAACGCTATGCGTTTCCGGAAACCGCCCGGCTCGTCGTGTGAGTGGCGAATCCCGGCTTTGGCGCGCGTCTAGTGATGCCGTGGCGGGCCGCTCCAACGGCGCGTTCGCAGCAGGTTCGACGCAGGTCCACAGAGCGCAGGTCCCCGTCGTGAGCCTCGGAAGGCGGCCGTCAGCGTCGCGCCAGGATCGGCAGGGCCGCTCAGAAAGATGCCGTTGAGAAACAAGGCTTTGGCAGCCGGTTGGTCACGGATTCAGTTCGCTGGGAGGACTGGGAGGTCAGCGGCGAGATGGGTCCGAGGCAGGTGGCGCAGAGTTCGCCGTTCTACAAGTTCTCGCTTGAGGACCACGTTCCGCCGGATCACTTGCTGAGGTCGATCGACCGGTTTGTCAATCTGGGCGACATGCGCCGGGCCCGTCGGACGAGGCGCGCGCGCATCTCGAGGAGAAGCGCGGCACCTACGAAGAGGTCATCGAGGACATCTCGACCGGCTCGTGACCGCGGCAGCAATTCCGGTGGCGATGGCTGCGATCCAGGCCCAAGGCAACGACACGCTGCCCGAAGCCGCGATGAGCCAGGACTTCTTCCGCACGACCTGGCACGACTGCACGGAGATCGTTGAGGGCTTCAACGAGCCGGGGCGGTTTACCGCATTCGTCGGCTACGAGTGGACGCCGAACCCCGGCCCCGGCAACAACCTGCACCGGAACGTCATCTATCGCGGCGGCAAGGCCGAGGCCGACCAGATGCTACCCTTCACGACGTTCGAGAGCGTCGATCCCGAGGACCTCTGGCGCTGGATGGAGACGTTCGAGGAGGAGACCGGCACGCCCGTCCTCGCCATCCCGCACAACGGCAACCTGTCGAACGGGCTGATGTTCGCCTTCGAGACCTACGGAACGCAGGAGCCGCTCGAGGCCGACTACGCGCAGCGGCGGCAGCGGTTCGAGCCGATCTACGAGGTCACGCAGATGACCGCCGAGGAGGACAACTTCTTTGGCGAGCACTCGGGGGTCGAGCCGTCGCCGACGCGGTGGGAGCACCTCGTGCTAAGCTTCGACGGGCGCGAGATCCTCGGCTGGCGGATGGCCTCGTCGGGCTACACTGCGGTCTGGGCGACCGAGAACACGCGCGAGGCGATCTGGGACGCGATGATGCGGCGCGAAACCTACGCCTCGACCCGCGCATTGCGGTGCGGTTCTTCGGCGGCTGGGACTTCGTGCCCGAGGACGCCTTTGCGTGGGAGCCGGGCTGGATCGGCTACGACAAGGGCGTGCCGATGGGCGGCGACCTCGAGCCTGGTCCCGACGGGGCCAGCACGACCTTCCTCGTCGCGGCGCTTCGCGACCCGATCGGCGGCAACCTCGACCGCATCCAGATCATCAAGGGCTGGGTCGACGCAGAGGGCGAGACGCAGGAGCAGGTCTACGACGTCGTCTGGTGCGGCGATCGTGAGCCGGGCGAGGACGGCAAGCTGCCGCCCGTCGGCAACACGGTCGACGTGGAGACGCGAGTCGGACGAACTCGATCGGGGCGCCCGAGCTGATCGCGGTGTGGGAGGAGCCGGACTTCGACCCGTCGCTGCAGGCGATGTACTACGCCCGCGTCATCCAGATCCCGACGCTGCGCTGGACCGCCTACGACGCCCAGCGCTTCGACATCGACCTGCCAGACGAGGTGCCGACGACGACGCAGGAGCGCGCCTACACCTCGCCGATCTGGTATACGCCGGCGGAGTGAACGAGGGGTCCTCCAGGGGGCGACACGTGTCGCCCTCGGCTTTCGGAAGAGGAGCGAGATGACACGACCGCCCGCCAGCGCGACAGGCGTCAGAGCGTGCAAGCGGCTCGAATGACTTGTGCGCGCGGGCAGAAATCGCCTCACTGTCTCCGGACCGAACTCTAGCGAGCCGTGATGTCTCAGCTTATCCGCGAACCTCTCCTGCATTTCCTTGTTCTCGGGGCGGCGATCTTCGCCCTGTTCGCGGCCTTCAACGATGCTCCGCCGCCGGTCGCTGCCAACAGATTGGAGGTCACGCAGGCTGATGCGCTGCGGCTGGCGCGGCAGTTCGAGGCGACGTGGGCGCGGCCGCCGACCGCGCAAGAACTCTCCGCCCTCATCGAGCGGCATGTCGAGGAGGAGGTGTACGTGCGCGAGGCCGAGGCGCTTGCTCTCGACCGTGACGACGCCGTCGTCCGTCAACGGCTGGCCCAGAAGATGCGGTTCCTGACCGAGAGCGGCGCCGAGGCGGCGCAGCCGTCCGAGGCAGACCTGCGCGCGCACCTGGCCGATCATTCCGACCGTTTCGCCCAGGCGGCGTTGGTCGGCTTCGACCACGTCCAGCTCGAGGCTGGAGGGGCGGGGGCGGAGACCGTCCTCGCGTCGCTTGCGGCGGGCGCGGAGCCGCGCGAACTCGGTGCCCGAACGCTTTTGCCACCATCCGTCCCGCCGAGCCCAAAAAGAGTTGTCGACGGCACCTTCGGCAACGGCTTCTTCGACGCCGTAGCGGGTCTGACCCCGGGCCGCTGGGGTGGTCCGGTCAAAAGCGGCTACGGTCAGCACCTCGTCCGCGTCACCGAGTTCGAGGAAGGACGCGTGCCACCGCTCGATGGAGATCCGGGCGGAGGTCGAGCGCGACTGGCGAACTGCGATACGCCAGAGGCTGTCCGAGGAACGTCTCGACGCGCTGATGTCTCGCTACGAGATCGTCACGCCTGACCCCGCGCCGGTGATTGAGGAGCTGCGGAGCGAATGACCCGGCTGCTCGCTCTCCTGGCGCTACTCGTCTCGCTGCTGCCGTCGCAGGCTCCGGCGCATGCGCTTGATCCAGGCTTCTTGGAGCTGCAGCATCTCGGCGGCGCGGAATGGCGGGTGACGCTGCGGCGGCCGGACGTCCAGGGCCGGCCGATGCAGATCGACGTCGCCCTGCCCGAGGCGTGCGCTCCGAACGAGGGACCGTCACCTGTCCCGGACGGCCGGGCCTGGGTCGCGAGCTGGGTGGCGGTTTGTGAGACAGGGCTCGGCGGCGGGACGATCCGCATTGTCGGACTTGAGGAGACGCAGACCGACGTTCTCGTCCGCTACACGCTGCCGGGAGAGGAGGCCGCGCAGACCATGCGGCTGACCCCCGACGCAACGAGCTTCGCCATCGCGGCGCCACAGGGTCCGCTGGCCCGCGCGCAGAGCTACTTCGTCCTCGGCGTGGACCACATCCTGCAAGGCGTCGATCATCTGCTTTTTGTGTTCCTGCTGCTCCTGCTGGTCCGCAGTGTGCGACCGCTGATCGGCGCCATCACCGCCTTCACGGTGGCGCACTCGCTGTCTCTTGCCGCCGCGACCTTCGGCTGGATCGTGGTTCCGGCGGCCCCAGTCGAGGCGATCATCGCGCTCTCGATCCTGATCCTCGCCGCCGAACTCGCGCAGCCACCGGACCGCGGCCTGCACCTGACCGAGCGGTATCCGTGGGCGGTCGCCTTCTCCTTCGGACTTCTGCACGGGCTGGGCTTTGCCAGCGCCCTCCTCGAGATCGGGCTGCCGCAGGGCGATGTGCCGCTGGCGCTCTTCGCCTTCAATGTCGGCGTCGAGGCGGGACAACTGATGTTCATCGCCGTCGTGCTGACGGCCATGTTGTTCTTCGGTCGCCTCGGCGGCCGCGCCGGGGCGGTCCTGGCGCGCGGCAGCACCGCTCTCGCGGTCACGACATACGGCGTCGGCGCGCTCGCCGCCTATTGGATGATCGACCGGGTCGCCGGGTTCGCGGCATGAGACATATGAAACGGAGGGTTGGCATGACTTCGACAACAAGCAGGACAACGACACTGGCGCTCATGCTGAGCATCGTCGCCGCGCCGGCGCTCGCGCATACCGGCGAAGGCTTCGGCGGCGGCTTTCTCAGCGGTCTCACGCACCCGATCTTCGGCTGGGACCACGTCGCCGCGATGGTCGCCGTTGGCCTCTGGGGTGCCTTCCTCGGCCGGCCGGCGATCTGGATCCTGCCCGTGGTCTTTCCGCTGGTCATGGCGCTCGGCGCCGCTGCGGGCGTCCTCGGCGTGCCGATCCCGTTCGTCGAGACCGGCATCGCCGCGTCGGCGATCGTGCTCGGACTGCTCGTGGCCCTGGCGGCACGTCCGCCGCTCTGGGCCGCGGCGGTCCTGGTCGGCATCTTCGCCGTCTTCCACGGACACGCGCACGGCACCGAGCTGCCGGTGGCGTCGAGCCCCTTCGGCTACGCGCTCGGCTTCGTCATCTCGACAGGCCTCCTGCACCTCGCCGGCATCGCGCTCGGCCTGCTGGTCAGAGTGCCCCGGGGAACGCTCGCCGTTCGCGGCGGAGGCGGCCTGATCTCGCTTGCGGGCGTCGGATTTCTGTTCGGCGCGATCTGAAGAGTTGGGTGCGGCGGCTCTCGATCCTCGTCCTTGCGGGGACGGCGACGCCCGCCGCCGCGCACAGCCCGCTGCCGGGCATTGCCGGCTTCTATTCCGGGCTGTTGCACCCACTGACGACGCCTGATCAGGTCCTTGCCCTGTTGGCTGCGGGACTGCTGCTCGGCACGTTCGGGCTGGCGCGCCTCGCGCCCGCCGCGTGGCTGCTCGGCATCGGCCTCATCGTGGGCATCGCCGTGACCGCCCCCGGCTCCGATCCAAACGCGGCGCTCGATGGCCTTGCCTGTGTCGCCGCCTGCCTCGCCGCACTGACCCCAGGCAAGGCGTTGCCGCTCGCCTTAGCGGTGGCGACCGTGGCCGGTGTGCTCCTCGGGGCGGCGGCGGTGCCCGATTCCGGACCCGTCCGCGACCGCGTCATCACCATGGCCGGCTCTTTCGCCGGAGTCGCGCTGCTCGTTCTCTATCTCGCCGGCTCGGTGGACCTCCTGCAGTCGCGCGTCGCTGACCCTGCAACGGCGATCTCGCTGCGCGTCGCCGCCGCCTGGATTGCCGCCGTCGCGACAATCCTGCTGGCGCTGGAATTGCGGACATGGTCGACGATCCCGCGAACGGCCCCGCATTCGTCCTCGGCGTCGACGCGACCGGCGGGACTCCGGAGAACGGCCTGATCACGCAGGGCAATTCTCGCTCGACCCGTTCGGGGGCCTCCAGACACCGGCAGGCTTGATCACCAGGGGCCTCGACATCGTCGATGATCTTGAGGGCTCCGAGATCGCGCGCATCACCGTCGAGGAGATCGCGCCTGTCCCGATTCCGGCTGCTGCGGTTCTCTTGCTCACCGCGCTCGAACGGCTCGCCCTCCGCGCCCGCCGCTGAGGCCTGGCCCGCTTCGGGTCTCGTGAAATCACCTTCAAGGAGTAAATCGGATGAAAATGATCTACCGCGGAAGTTCGTATTGAAAGAGCCTCCCGCTCCCGGCCAAGCTCGAGGAACGAAGCCTGGTCTACGGGGGATGCCGCACAACGGTCATATGACGCTGACCAACCCCGCCCTGCTGGATAGGTCCGAAAGACGGTTTCGCGGCCTGCGCTTCAAGGTGCCGTCAAGCTACGGCAGCACGGGCTGCGCAGCCCGAGTCCAGTAGGCGATCGTCGGGCCGCGGCACGATCTGCAGGGCAAGCGACGGCGTAGGTTGCTGTACCGATACGGTCCTGGCGGCGCGGCAAACCTGTCTACGGGTGCTGTGCCGCCTTCATTCGCTCAACGCCTGGAACCCCGCCTCCATGGAGAAGGTCCGCGTCCAGACCCGCATTGGGCATGGGCGCACCTGCAGACCCGTGGTCCCGCGCATAGTGGCGTGCTGATCGTGCGATGGACGACGCGTCCGGAGGCGACGGGGTTTTTCACCTTCTCGACCTTCGGAGGTAGAGCGCCGCCGCGGTAGCCGCCGCACCGATGGCGAGCCAGCCCTCCGGCGGAACGGCGAGGACGAGTCGCTTCGCAAGGTGCTCGAGCTTCGCCTCTGGATCGGCCGGGCGCTCCGGATTGGCGAAGTGCGTCCGCGCCGCCGCTTCCTCCATCGGCGTCATCCTCCGTCGCGGGATCGGCCGAAGAGAGCGCCCCTGACGCTTGCGAAGACGCTCGACAGCCTCGCGCACAGAATCTTCTTGCGTCACCGCCTGCCTCACGTCGGCAGCCCCGACATCGAGATGCTCGGCGAGGAGGTCGTCCCGCAAGGCGGTAATCGCGGCGCGTTCTTCCGGACGATCTGCCTCGACCGCGAGGTCGCATTCGGTATCGAAGCCCATCGAGCGGTTGTTGACGTTCGATGATCCGACCCGGAGGAGGCGATCGTCCACCATCAGGATCTTCGCATGGACATAGATCGGATCGCCTGCCGCGTTCACCGGGTGGTAGATGCCGAAGCGGCCGTGCCGGTCGGCCCGCGCCAGCGATGCCAGGCGCAGGTCCCTCGAGGCACCCATCGTCTTCTGTTCCAGCCAGCCACGCGTCGACAGCGGGTTGATCACCACGACCTCGGGACCGTGCGGATCGGCCAGACGCGCCTCCAGCGCCTCGCAGATACTTGCCGAAGCGAAATACTGGCTTTCCAGGTAGATGGATCGCCGCGCGCTGCTGATCGCGGCGAGGTACAGCCGCTCGATCTCACGGATCGCCGGCCGCCCTTGGTACTCGGGCATGGTGCGCGCGATCCCCACCTCGACGTCTTCGAATTGCGGCGTGATCCTGGGCGGCCACAAACGGCGGCCGCCGCGCGGAACCGGCAGGCGATGCCCTGTCGCCTCTCGCCATCGCGTGCGGGCGAGGTCGCCCAAGGCTTGTGCCGCGTCGCCATCGACCGCGGTCGTGGCGTCGTGCCAGGGGCCCGCCAGTATGCCATCAGGCCGCCTTCGGCGAGGGTCGCCCGGGAGGTGGCGGCGGGTGTCCCACCTGTCGACCGTCATATCGATGCCGCCGCAGAATGCCAGGGCGTCGTCGATCACCACGATCTTCTGGTGGTGGGCGGCGGTCCACGGATGCTTGCTGTCGAATCTGAGCCGGACCCGCTTCACGCTCCTCAGATCCAATGCGAATATCGGCAGAAGCTGGTTGCTGGTGAACAGTACGGCCATGTCCCACTTCAGGATGAGGATGCGCAGGCCGGGCCTCCGCCGCACCAGGTACTTCAGGAACGGCCCGAGTTCGTTTGGAACTCCGTCGGGTTCCTCATCCGGCACCAGCTTGATCCGCAGGTCGAAATCCCAGCCGATCAGCAGGATCGTCTCCTCGGCCTCAAGCATGGCGGCGCGCGCTGCCGCAAAATAGTCGGCGGCGTCGATGATCACCCCGAAACGGTCGGCATGCGCCGTGCGCCAGCATGTCTCGTCAGCTTGCACCACGCGTGCCGGTGCCGCCGTGTCCATCATCTGCGGTCTCGCTCCTCCGCAGCCTGGGTTCCTGCAGGTCGAACGGTGACGCTGGAGTCCGAGTTCCGTGCAGCACCGCCTCCAGCCGAGACTTCAGCGAGGTCGAGGCTCAATGCGAGTCCTGCTTGGCAAGTCCCGCTTGATCGCGCTGGCGTAGATCGTGCCGTGAGATACGTCCGGCGGACGCGGCCGCTCGGCCGGCCCGGAACCGCGCTTCTCGGCGGCAGCTCTTCTTTCGGCGGCCCTACCATCCTCGCCGCGAGACCTCCGCGACGCGCGCATCCGCCGGATGCCGGTCAAGGCATATGCCCAGCAAGCCGCGTGCACGACTTCTGGCGACGCGCGAAGGCTTCTGGTGACGCGCGAAGGCCGATGACGCGGCAAGTGCGGTTGCCGCCGATCAGCATGACTCTCCTCCCAGAGTTGATGCTGAAGGAGGAGCGGTGCCGGCCTCAGACCAAGATTCAGTGTTTCGGCTTTCCTTCACGACTCTCGGAAGGTTAGGCCGCGGCGCTTCGAAAGGCCCCTCGCAGCGGCGCGAAGCTAGGATGAAGCGCGGGGTGCAATCAGCGTCCTGCTCTGTCGTGTCGAGCTGCACGGCTTCTTCACGATGTGCGGGCGAACGCCGCACCCCGGCGACAGGGAACATCGGGCGCGCTCGTTAATTGGTCTTCCGCACCGCGACTGGAGACTGTCCAACCGCGGAGATCGGCTCAAGTGCGGCCGGTCGTCTGAAACGAAAGAGAAGGAGATCTATTATGACCATTCGTGATCTGGTGCTGGCCTCTTCGATGTGCCTTGGTGTTGCCGGCGCCGCCGCCGCGCAGGAGGAGCAGGTGCGTTTCTCCTTTGCCGATCTCGACACCAATAGCGACGGCTTCGTTTCCGAAATGGAGCTGCAATCCGCCATGGACGCGTCCAGCGGTGATTTCGACGAGGGCGCTGCCGCTGCAGTGATCGAGACGCAGGACGCTGACGGTGATGGGATGATCAGCGAAGAAGAAGCTGGTGCCGACGACGCCATTGTTCGCTCGGTCGACAGCTGACAATCATTGAAGGGGCCGGGCCAAGCCTGACGCATTCTCCGCTGTAGGACACGAGCGGCGATAGTTCGAATTTTCAGCATCTTTCGGTCCAGCCATCAAGAAGAGGCCCGTCGCGAGCAATCGCGGCGGGCCTTCATGTTGACGAGCGGAGACGCTGCGCGCGTCAGAGGCTCTGCGCGATCGCCTCGGCCTCCCAACTTCGACAGCTACAGCGGCAAGTGATTGATATTGCTATGGCCGGGTGGGCCAAAATGTAACTACACGGGCTCTGTCAGGCGGGCTTGGGCAGGGTCAGGGCATCGAAGAGGTCCGGCTGTTCCGGTGTCAGGCGGGTTGTTCCTTCGAGGTTGCGCTCGGCGATCCGGGCCTGATGGCGATGGATGCGGGCCAGCAGGTCGAGCGCAGTTCGGGGGCTGGCGCTGTGACCCCTGGCCTTCAGGCGTGCTTGTATTCGCCGGGGTCCATAGAGCCGCGCATCTTGTCGGCGGCGGCAAACAGCGTCTTTTCGATACTCACTGACAGTCCCTCATTCGTTGGCTCTTCCTGAAGATGGGCCCGTTCGCCCCTTTCCGCGGAAATCCGCCTGCCCGATCTTGCCGTTGTAGATCGCTGATTTTCAACAACTGCGACCCGCTATGCTTTATGAAAGACGTCAGCGGCCCTGGAGCTTCGCCCAGAGGGGCGTGCCATGGAACAGCCACGGCTGGTAGAGGACGCGGCTCAGGTCCGGCAGCGGCGGCGCTCTCATCTTCCATGACGCGGTGGATGCCCGCGCGCATGGCTGGCGGCCGCTGGATGGGCGCCGACGTCCTCCGCTTTGGCACCGCACTCCTGATGCCCGTCCCCGACGCCGTGATCGTCGTCATGCCCTCGGCGACCTCTTCGGTTTCGGCGTGCCGGTTGAGCGGCGAGACATACTGGCGGCGCTCGAAAAAGTTGTAGTAGACGCGGCGGGTTGTAACAGGCGCCGTTGACGAAGCTGGGTCCGTTGCGCGTGCCTTGACCACCTGAGCGCCTGGCGAAGCTCACACGTTCGCGAAGTGCGTTCATGAAGGTGGAGGCGGGTTGCAGTGTCGCCGCGATGGTGCGGCGCACGATTGCGGCGCGAAGCTCCGGGTCCGCCTCATTCTGCATGAACGACTGCATGCCGAGCTTCTTGTAATCTCCGCGGTATCTTGGTGACAGGATCGGGAAGCCCACGACCTTGTCGGTCTCTCCGGCTACATGGATCGGGCTGCGGAGCCAGAGAGATGGCCATGCTTTGGATGCGAAGTTCGGGTTCGGGAATGGGTGAACGCGGCCCTTCTCGTCTGCCTTTGCCTCGGCGCGGAGGTTCTGCGCCGTCCATTGCTCCAGCGCCTGCCATGGCGCCAGATCCGGATTGGCCTGCATGAAGGCGCCGAACGCGTTCTTGAAGCGTGCGGTGCGCCGCAGGACCGTCGGTTTCTTGGCGGCCTTGTCGAAGCTGATCACGTGCCACTCGAACCGGTCATCGAGGATCTCGTCTCGAAAGACGTGGGGCACGACGCGGGCCATCACCGCCTCCTGCTCCCCGACGAGCGTGATCTTCCCGTGTGGCACCATGCCCTTGAGGCAGGCGAGCGATGCCGCCTTGGTATGGGTGTCGCGCGTCATGATGCCGGTGAAGGCGTTGCGGCTGTCCCGCTCTTCGGCAGGAAAGTTGAAGTATTCGTCTGCGATGATCCGCAGAACGTCCTCGTGCACACGTGCGTTCGAAATCTCGTTCTGCACGTCGGGATGGACGGGATCGGTGTTGCGCGAGAGCGCCTCCTCTGCCCTTTCGACAAAATGCCTCAGGTGAGACCTGGCCGAGGCGAAGAGTGCCGGTTCATTGAAGCGGCCGCTCGGCCTCTGGAACGTGAGAAGTGGTGCCGTGAAGGTGCGGCCCTTGGACTGCTGATACTGCTTCCGCAGAGCAGGGATCTTCCCCGTGGCGCCGAGAAAGATCTCCTCGACGAACCGAACCGGCTCGACCGCGGGGTCGAAGTCGACGTCGATCCGATAGATATAGCCCGACCGGATGTCGGCGCTGACCGAGCAGTTCAGCGCGGTGATGCGGCGATCTGCCGTCGTTTCCCAGTTGACACCGAGAACGATGTCGTCGTGGGCGATGCGCGTGCGCCGAAAGCGACCTTCTCTGGCGAGGCGCTTCCGCCATGCCGCCAGTTGTGCATTCTCGTAGGCGAGTAGAGCCCTCTCCAACCAGAAGATCCGGTCGTAGACGCGCTTGACGCCGACCTCGGAGCATCCTTTCGCCGGGAAGAGCAGACGGCGGATATCGTTGACGCCGGCGCCGTTGACGATTTGCGATAGGATCTGGAGATTGTCGCTCCGGTCTTTCTGCCGTCGATGTTCGGCGGAGACGGTGAAGCGTGCTCCCTTCTTGCCACGGCAGGGCTTATGGATCAGCCGGACGCCGAGCGCGCGCGCCTTCACGGACCGCTTCCCAATCTTGCCGTCGGATTTGCCGTTCGCGCCGTTGAACGCGAACTCATCGGGCGCGTCGAGATACGCCCTACCGCAGGCACCGCAGGTCGGGCCGGCCAGAATGCCATTCTGCGAACGCAGCCGCGCGGCCTCGGCCTCGAAATGCAGGTTCGAGAGAACCAGAAGCTGGATCTCGCACTCGGCGTTGCCCCGCTGGTGCTGGCAGGTTAGGATGCGCCCGTCGTTCCAAGCCGTCGGGTCGCCGGCATATCGCTCGGCGAGCCGAGCTTGTAACGTCCAAGGCCTGTCGCGATGGCGGGATTCGAGATGCCCGCAAGCATCCGTCGCTGCGCGGCGCCGGGGCCTTTGAAGCCCGCGTGGCAAGCGTCTGGGGCAACGCCAAAATTGCCGCAATCGGGGACCCGATGATCTCGGGATAGACTTGTGCAAGCGAGAGCTGCGGAACGCTGTTGACCAACTGTTTTCCCTTCTGTCGTGGGGTCAAGCGCGCTCCTCGAGCCCGAAGAATCTTGGCTGCTATCGGCCGAGACGAAGGGCTTCTCTCAAATCCTTCCTATTCTGGCTGGTGCGGACCCAGAGGTCCGCAGACCACGGCGGTTCGGCTAACGACCCCGCGTGACAATACCTCTAACAAACAAGAACCTGCCGACCGCAAAGTCGGCAGGTTCGAGAGGGCCGTGTCCTACGCCGGAGAATGCGTCAGGCCAAGCCTGGCCCCTCGCTTTTTCGAAAAGGCTCGAACTCCTGAAGGCTTAGAACGCGCCTCCTGGACTTTCGGTCGGGCGGCTAATATTTTCTTGAATGTCGCAGATGCGGGCGCAGCATCGGCTCCATCGAATTGGGCCAAACTTATTTGAATTGATCCGGTCTGCTCGTTGCGCATTCGCCCCGCGCGCACATCGCCCTTGGCTGCAGTTCAGACGTCGAGCTCTTCGACGAACCTGGCGTTTTGCTGGATGTATTCGAACCGCAGCTCGGGCTTCTTGCCCATCAGGCGCTCGACGAGGTCGCCGGTCTCGCCGGGTAGCTCATCATCAATGGTGACGCGTATGAGTTGGCGCGTGGCGGGGTTCATCGTCGTCTCCTTGAGATCTTTTGCGTCCATCTCGCCGAGGCCCTTGAAACGGGAGACGTCGATCTTGCCCTTGCCGCCGATGCCCTGCGCCAAGCAGCGGTCCTTCTCCGCCTCGTCGAGAGCGTACTCGCGGTGCGCGCCTTGGGTCAGGCGATAGAGGGGCGGGCAGGCGAGGTAGAGGTGGCCACGGTCGATGAGCGGGCGCATCTGGGTGAAGAAGAACGTCATCAGCAGCGAGGCAATGTGGGCACCGTCGACGTCGGCGTCGGTCATGATTATGACCTTGTCGTAACGCAGGTCCTCGACGTTGAAGCGGGTGCCCATGCCGACCCCAAGGGCCTGGCAAAGGTCGGAGATCTCCTGGTTCTGGCCGAGCTTGGAGGATGCGGCGCCGAGCACGTTCAGGATCTTGCCGCGGAGGGGAAGGAGGGCCTGCGTGCGCCGCTCGCGCGCAGCCTTGGCCGAGCCGCCCGCCGAGTCGCCCTCGACGAGGAAGATCTCGGTTCCGTCGCGCGCGCGCTCGGTGCAGTCGACGAGCTTGCCGGGCAGGCGCAGCTTGCGGGTGGCGGACTTCCTCGCGGTCTCCTTCTCCTGCCGGCGGCGCAGGCGCTCCTCGGCGCGGAGAACGAGGAAGTCGAGGATGGCGCCGGCGGACTTGGGGTCGGCCGCGAGCCAGTGGTCGAAGTGGTCGCGGACGGCGCCTTCGACCATGCGCGCGGCCTCGGTGGTGGCGAGGCGGTCCTTGGTCTGGCCCACGAACTCGGGATCGCGGATGAAGCAGGAGACCATGGCGCCGGCGCCGGTCATCAGGTCGTCGCGGGTGATGTTGCCCGCCTTGCGGTTGTTCGCGAGCTCGCCGTACGCCCGGAGGCCCTTGAGGATGGCGGACCAGAAGCCGCTCTCGTGCGTGCCACCCTCGGGCGTCGGGACGGTGTTGCAGTAAGACTGGATGAAGCCGTCACGTGCGGGGGTCCAGTTGATCGCCCATTCGACCGAGCCGGGCTGGCCGAACTTCTCCTGGAACTGGACGCGGCCGGCAAAGGGGCGGTCGGTGTAGGTGGCGGCGTCGCCGAGGGTCTCGGAGAGGAAATCGGCGAGGCCGCCGGGGAAGTGGAACGTGGCGTCGGCCGGGACGTCGTCCGGTCCGGCCTTGCCGGACGGGCCGCGCCAGCGGATCTCGACGCCGGAATAGAGGTAGGCCTTGGAGCGGGCCATGCGGAAGAGGCGGAGGGGGTGGAACCTCAGGGCGCCGAAGATCTCGGGGTCGGGGTGGAAGGTGACCATTGTGCCGCGGCGGTTGGGGGCGGCGCCGACCTCGGCGATGGGCCCGAGCGGGACGCCGCGCGAGAACGACTGCGCCCACAGACGGCGGTCGCGGGCGACCTCGACGGTGAGCGCGTCGGAGAGGGCGTTGACGACGGAGACGCCGACGCCGTGCAGGCCGCCCGAGGTCTGGTAGGCATTGCCGCCGAACTTGCCGCCGGCGTGCAGCGTGCAGAGGATGACCTCGAGCGCCGACTTGCCGGGGAACTTCGGGTGCGGGTCCACCGGAATGCCGCGGCCGTTGTCGCGGACGGTCACGGAGCCGTCCGGGTGCAGCTCGACCTCGATGCGGGTGGCGTGGCCGGCGACGGCCTCGTCCATCGCGTTGTCGAGGACCTCGGCCACGAGATGGTGCAGCGCCCGCTCGTCGGTGCCGCCGATGTACATGCCGGGGCGCTTGCGGACCGGCTCCAGCCCTTCCAGAACCTCGATGTGGGAGGCGTCGTAGGCGCTGTCGGCTCCGGAGAGGAGGTCGTCTGCCATGGCACTGCTCGGGTTATCGTTGATTGCCGGACATCATGGCGCAACGGCCGGCGCGCGACAACCTTTGGGCATGTGCATCGGGCATCAATTGCGCCCAGGACCCTCCGCCAATCTGCGGAGCGCGTCGGCTATCCCTTGGAGCGGTGGCGGGAGCGCAGGCCCTGTCCGTGCCGCCTGTCGCGCCGGCGCTCGACCCGCGAGCCAAACCTCGAGCATGCCGGGCTCGGGCAGGCGTGAATACTGGGTGAAGTCACGCGCCTCGACGGAGAATATCTCCGCCAGTTCTTCCGCCGCCGGCCGATCCTCGGCGTGGTAGTATCTGACGTGCGTGCTGCTGATCGTGAACGGCGACGCGCCTGGGTCCTCCGCCGGCCAGCCGCCCTCGCGCAACACCGTCACGACCTCCTGCCGGTAATCCTGTGGCACGCTTCTCGGTGCCAGAACGACGATACGGTTCGTTGTGCCCGCCAACCGTGAGCCGGGTGCCGTGGAGCCGGTGACGAGTGGCGCAGCGGCCATCGCGGCCCAGTCGCTGCCGGGGGCGGAGATGGCGGTGGTCTGCTGCTCGCCGCTCCCCGCCACTGGCGTCGCCGAGACGTCTGCATTCTGCGTGGGACTGGTCGCGCTGGCCTCGGTCTGACCGGGCGCGGGCGCGTCCTGCGTCCGCGGCGCAGGCGAGAGTGCATTCCAGGCTGGCTGCAGCGATCCACCATCTGCGTCCGCACCGCCATCTGCGTCCGCACCGCCTTCCGGCTCATCGTCGCGGCTCTCGGAGACGTCCGGCGACACTCGCGCAGTCGTCGCTTCCGAGCGGTTTGGCACGACGTCTTCGACGGCCTGCGTTTTGGTGGTGGCCGCGCCTTCTCTTGGCGCAGCGGGAAGCGATTTGACCTGTGTCTCGATGCTTGCCCTCCGAGTTTCACCGCGATCAATCTCGGCTGCTGCGCTCGCATCGGTTGTATCCTCGCCCTGCACCGACGGGTCGCCCGGATCGCCCGCCGCACCGAGAGCGGTGGTTGGTCGGTCGGTTGCGGGCCCGGCGCTCCACCAGATGACCGTTCCAGCCCCGACGCCCACGATACCCGTTGCCAACGCCCCAACGACGCAGCCGGCGATGAACGTTGGCAGAGCGCGTCGTCGGAGAGACCGATGTGGACCGGCAACTGGTGAGTCGGCGACGCTTGGGAATGCAAGCGCCTCGATGGCCGCCAAGGGACTGGCGCTTTTGTCGCCTAGTGGAGGGACGGAGGTTGAATGCGTTCCGCGTTGCGTCGCGCGTTGCCGCAGGGCCTCTTCGCGGCGGGCGCGCGCCTCGGCCAAACGGCTTTCCAGATCATTCGGTTCGAAGGAAGAGGCGCCGCGGTTCTCTTGCTGACCTGGAGCACCATCCCTCTCGTGGTCGAGCAGCGATCTGCTCACGGCACCACCCCTGTTGTCGCCTCTACGAGCATGACACTAGCTCGAACTCGTCGAGGTTAAACAGCGCTCGCGCAGAGATGCAGCACGCTCGGCCGGAGGGCCCGCGGCTCTACCGCCAGATCTGGCCGGTGATCGTGGCATACCATTCCCGCGCGTACTCGGCCTCTGCGGCGCGAACGTCGGGCGAGGCACCGGTGGGGCTGGTGCCGCCGGCGCCTTCGATCGAGTCGAAGCCGCCGTCACCGGCAGTGTAGACGCCGGCGACCGTAAAGCCATAGTCCGGCGCCGCGAGGCTGTAGCAGGTGTTCATCAGTTTCGGCGACGGCGGCTCCTCCCCGCGCAGCAGGGCGTCTACGGCCACCGCGCAATGCTTGGCTTGAGCATTGGCGGAGAACGCGGACTTGGGCATCGCATTCGCGAGGGCGGCGTCGCCGATAACGTGGATGTTGGGGATCTGCGGCGACTCGAAGGACACGGGATCGATCGGACACCAGCCGGTCTGGTCCGTGACGCCAGCCGCCTGAGCGATCAATGCGGCACGCTGGGGCGGGATCACGTTGGCGACATCGGCCGTGACTTCAACGAAGTCTCCGACAAGCGTCATCGTGGCAGGGTCCACCGAGTTCAGGCGGCCGCCTTCCGACAGGCCCACCCACTCGATCATGCCGGGATAGAGCAACTCCCAGGCCTCCGTGAAAAGGGCCTGCTTGGAGAAGCTGTCCTTCGAGTCGAGGATCATGATCTTCGATGCCGGCTTCTCCGCCTTGAGGTAGTGAGCGATGAGGCTCGCGCGCTCGTAGGGTCCGGGTGGGCACCGGAACGGATTGGCGGGCGGTGCGATCACGACCGTTCCGCCGTCCTCCATCGCCTCGAGCTGCTGCCGGAGCAGAACGGTCTGCGGCCCTGCTGTCCACGCATGGGGCATGATGTCGGCCGTCGCCTCGTCATAGCCGTCGATGGTGTCGTAAACGAAGTCGATGCCCGGCGAGAGGATGAGCCGGTCGAAGATCAATGGCTCTCCGGTGACCAACGTCACGACACCGGCCTCGGGGTCGACGCCAATCGCCTCGTCCTGCGCCACCGAGACGCCGGCTGCGGAAAGCCCCTCATAGCCGAAGGTGATCGCATCCATGCCATTCATGCCACCCAGAACCGTGTTGCTGAACGGGCAGGTCGCGAACGTGGCCTCGCGGGTGACGAGGGTGACGGCGTGCCCGAGATCGGCGAGGTACCGGGCGGCGGTCGCGCCGCCGAAACCGCCGCCGACGACCACAACGCGCCCTCCGGACTGTGCGCGCGAGACAAGCGGAGCGACGAGCGCTGCGGCGCCGGCCGAGGCGATAAGTGTGCGCCGGGACAGGGTCATCGGGCTTCCTCCTGTGCGGCGAACCACTCGGCGATAGCGCGCGACTCCTCCTCGGAGAAGGCGACCGCGATGCGGGGCATCAACGTCGCCTGCCGCGTACCGCTCCTGAACCCAGCGAGAGCGGCGTCAATCTCGTCAGCGGAGAACTGGTGGATCGGGTAGGGCGCACCCGGGAAGAGAGCGTGGCAGCCGGTGCAGGCCAGTGCGCCCGGCGGCGCCTCCTGCGCAGTCGCAGAGGCTGCCAGCAGGGCCAGCAGGGAAACGAAAGCGGTGCGCATGGGTCTCTCCCTCGTCAGATGACCTTGCGTAGCACAACGCCCCTGATCGCGTGAAGTTCGGCGCCGACTACGTGTTACAATCGGCGATCGTGCGGGCGAGGCTGCGGATCAGTTCGGGGTAGAGGGTCGGTCCGGCGTCGATCTCTCCGCCAAGGGGATCCAGGATGGCGGTCCGGGCGCCGGTGCCCTCGGCAACCGTGCGGATAGGGCCGTTGCCGAACTGGGGCTCCGCAAAGATGCAACGTGCGCCCGCGCCTTCGATCTCTTCGGTCACCTCGGCCAGCCGCTTGGCGGAGGGTGAGGCGGCGTCGCTCTGCGCCAAGGCAACGGCGGGAGGAAGCCCGAAATGGTGCGAGAGGTAGCGGTACCCGTCGTGATAGACGAAAAGCGGCGTCTGCCCGTACTGCGCGAGAAGGGTGCCGGCCTCCGCCGCTGCTGCATCGATTTCTTTACGGCCCGCAGCCGCGTTGGCGCCATAGGCATCCGCGTTCCCGGGGTCCATCGCGGAGAGCGCCGCTGCGATCGCATCGAGCCACAGCTTGCCGTTGTCCGGGTCAAGCCAGGCGTGCGGGTCGATCGGGCCGTCGTGATCGTGGCCATGCCCGGAGTGGTTCTCCGACGTGGCCAAGGACAGCAGATCGGTGCCGTCGACCGAAAGCAGCGCAAGCGCCTCGCCTTGTACGAGCGTCTCGGCCGGTCCTTCAAGCCAAGGCGTCAGCGCCGCCCCGACCCAGACGAAGAGGTCGGCCTCTTGAAGGGCCGCTGCTTCGGACGGGCGCATGGCGTATCCGTGTGGCGACGCGCCCGGCCGCACGACGAGCGTCGGCTCGCCCAAGCCTTCCATGACGCGCGCGGCAAGGGAGTGGACGGGCGCGATGTCGGTCGCGACGGCGGGAACTTCGCCGACGGCGAGGCTCGGGACCAGGATCAGGGCGCCGGCTATCGAACGGATCATCATTCTGCGTGATACTGTAACGGTTGGACCTCGCCTAGACGAACTGTTATAAAGTATCAACCCTAAAGGACGGACCTTTCGTGACGGAGATCGAGCCGGCGTTTCGACGCCACGACCATACGGCCTGCGTCGGCGACGCGATGGCGGCCGCCGAGGCGCGATGCGCGGCGGAGGGGCTGCGGCTGACGCCGGTGCGACGGCGCGTGCTCGAGATCCTGCTGTCCGAGCATCGGGCCATGGGTGCCTACGAGATCCTGTCGCACCTCGCGGAAGAGGGAAGGGGGTCGCAGCCGCCGGTCGCGTATCGGGCGCTCGATTTCCTCGTCGGACACGGGCTTGCTCATCGGGTCGAGCGATTGAACGCCTTCGTCGCCTGCGGTGAGCCCGCGCGGCAGCATGCCGCCGCCTTCCTGATCTGCCGTGCGTGCAGCGCCGTGGCCGAGGCGCGTCTGGAGGAAGGCGCGCTCCCGGGAGGTGGCCTGGGCCGTGCGGCGCAGGATGCGGGGTTCGTCGTCGAGGGCGCGGTCGTCGAGGTTTCCGGACTGTGCGCTCGCTGCGCGGCGGCCGACGCATGAGCGACCCGCTCGTCAGGATGTGCGACGTCGAGGTGCGGCTGAACGGTGAGGCCGTGCTGTCGCGGGTCTCGATGAGGCTCGATCCGGGTGAAATCGTGACGATCGTTGGCCCGAACGGCTCCGGCAAGACGACGCTCATCCGCACGCTCGTTGGAGCGATCCGGCCGGAGTCGGGAGAGATACGCCGGAGGCCTGGTCTGCGGGTCGGCTACGTGCCCCAGAGGCTGCCGGTCGACGCGACGCTGCCGCTGACCGTGCGCCGGTTTCTCGCGCTCCCCCGGCGGCGACCACGGGCGGAGCTCCGGGCCGCGCTTGAGGAAGTCGGTGCCTCGGAACTGGAAGGTTCTCAGGTCACCGCGCTTTCGGGTGGGCAGTTCCAGCGGGTTCTGCTGGCCCGCGCGCTGCTGGATCGACCGGACCTGCTGATCCTCGACGAGCCGACGGCGGGGCTGGACCAGCCCGGATCTGCCGCCTTCTACCGGCTCATCGAGCGGGTGCGGGCGGAGCATGGCTGCGCCGTCCTCCTCGTGAGCCACGACCTGCACGTCGTGATGAGCGCGTCCGACAGGGTGATCTGCCTCAATCGCCACGTCTGCTGCGAGGGAACGCCAGAAGTCGTGGCTTCGGCGCCCGCCTACCGTGCACTCTTCGGGCCCGGGACTGGCGGCGCGCTGGCGCTCTACCGCCACGAACACGACCACGCGCACTGATGTTGGACGACTTCCTGGTGCGGGCGGCGCTGGCGGGGGTCGGCGTTGCAGTGGCGGCGGCTCCACTCGGATGCTTCGTCGTGTGGCGGCGGATGGCATATTTCGGGGACGCGACCTCGCATGCCGCTCTGCTTGGCGTCGCTCTGTCGGTCGGGTTCGGCATCTCGGTCTTTGCCGGTGCGCTCGGGGTGGCGCTCGCGATGGCGCTTGCGGTGTCGGGACTATCCGGCAGGGGCTGGGCCATGGACACGCTGCTGGGCGTGATCGCGCATTCCGCGCTGGCGGTCGGACTGGTCGCGGCCTCGCTGATGCCCGCGGTGCGCATAGACCTGATGGCCTATCTCTTTGGCGATATCCTCGCGGTCTCGCGACTGGATCTCGCCGTGATCTGGGTGGGTGCGGCGGCGGTTTGCGGCCTGATGGCCTGGCGCTGGTCGGCGCTCCTGACTGTGACGGTCGGGCGCGACCTCGCCCATGCCGGCGGGCTTCGGCCGGAGCGAGAGGAGCTGGTACTGACCTTGGCGCTCGCAATCACGGTTGCGGTCGCGATAAAGGTCGTGGGGGTGCTCCTGATCGCAGCGATGCTGCTGGTCCCGCCCGCCGCTGCGCGGCCATTCGCGCGAACGCCGGAGGCGATGGTGGCGCTTGCCGGCCTCATCGGGACGATCTCGGCGCTGGGCGGACTCTACGGGTCGTTCCTGTGGGACACCCCGACCGGTCCGACTATCGTGGCGTGCGCGGCGGGCCTGTTCGTCCTGTCGGGCGCCGTCAGCACACTGAGATCATGAGGCGCCGGCGACGTCACGCCTTCGCGCGGACCAGGCCGCGTGCGGGGTCGTAGCCCCAGAGCGCGAGCGCCATGAACACGACGCCGGCGAGCAGCGTCCAGCCGAGCGCCGGCAGATTGACCTGTCCGTAGAGCGCGAAGCGGATCATCTCGACCGCGTGCGTGAACGGGTTCACCGCGCAGATGTCGCGCAGAAGGTCGCTCGATTCCGCCATCTTCCAGAGCGGATAGAGCGCGCTGGACAGAAAGAACATCGGGAAGATGACGAAGTTCATCACGCCGGCGAAGTTCTCGAGCTGCTTCACCAGACTCGAAAGCGCCAGACCGAGCGCACCCAGCATCAGTCCGGCGATGACGAGCGCCGGCAGCGCGAGGAGATAGCCGCCGAGGCTCATTTCGATCCCGAAGGCCGCCGCGATCGCGAGAAAGGCGTAGGCCTGGAGGATTGAGATCAGCGTCCCTGCGCAGAGCTTGCAGAAGAGCAGCCACCAGCGCGGCAGCGGCGAGGTGAGCAGGAGGCGCATCGACCCCATCTCTCGGTCGTAGACGAGGCTGAGCGACGACTGCATCCCGTTGAAGAGAAGGATCATCCCGCACAGGCCGGGGACGATGTACGTCTCATAGGTGATGTAGGTCTGGTAGGGTGGGATGATCGACAGCCCTAGTGCCGCGCGAAAACCCGCCGCAAAGACCAGGAGCCAAACCAGAGGCCGCACCAGCGCCGAGACGAGGCGGCCACGCTGCGACAGAAAGCGAAGCGCTTCGCGCCGCGTGATCGCCAAGAGGGCGACGAAGTAGGCGGACGGCGTCATGCAGGCTCGCCCGTCATCTCGAGAAAGGCATCGGTCAGGGTCGCGTCTCCGGCGATCTCGCGCGCCGTACCGCGGGCGCGGACCCGCGCACGATGCAGGATGACCAGCCGGTCGTCGGGGCGCACCTCGTCGGTCAGGTGTGTCGCCCAGAGGACAGTGAGGTCGGAGCCGGTGGCGAGCTCGTGCACATGCTCCGTGATCCGCGCCCGACTGGCCGCGTCGAGTCCGACCGTCGGCTCGTCAAGCAGGAGTACGCTCGGCCCATGGACCAGCGCCCGCGCGATCTCCGTCCGGCGCCGGTGGCCGCCGTTGAGGTCCCGGGCCATCTCCCCTGCGCGCTCGGCCATGCCTAGTCGGTCGAGTGCGGCATCGATGCGCCGGTCGGCGTCGCGGCCGGAGAGCCCCTGCAGCGCCGCGAAGTAGCGCAGGTTCCGCCGGACCGTCATGTCGAGGTCGAGCGTCGGCTGCTGGAACACGACGCCGATCCGGGCAAGGGCGGCGCGGGGCTCCGACGAGATGTCGTGCCCGGCAACCTCGATATGCCCCTCGGCCGTCGTGAAGAGCCGGGTGAGCAGACCGAAGAGCGTCGACTTGCCGGCCCCGTTGGGACCCAGCAGAGCGCAGAAGGCGCGGCGAGGCACCTCGAAGCTGACGTCGTCGAGTGCCCGGCGCCGGCCGTAGGAGAACCCGACATTCCTCACGACGAGGCCGCTCACCGCGGACCCGCGTTCCGCGCCAGCCGCGAGGGGCAGCCAATGAGTTGCCACATGTCCAGATGCATCCACCGGGTTTCCGACAAAGCGGCGTCAAAGGAAAGAGGGCGCAGTGTTGGTGTGGACGCGTTTCGGGTGAGGCGATCAGGTCAGCGCCGCGCGCGGCGGCTGCGTGGTTGGATGCCACGGTCAGAAAAGTTCCGTGCGTACGGTCGTTGTGCTTGTCGCTAGAGCGGCCAAGTGGACCGGAAGACCGCGTCGGGGATCGATTGGCCGAGGAGGATCGCCGTGCATTCCATCCTGACCGAGGCGCAACTCGCCCAGCGTGACGCGTCGCGCCGGTTGTATTTCGTCGCCGCAGGCTGCCTGCATCACCCGCGCGCAGGGCTCGTCTTCGATGCCGACCCGACGGCACGCCTCGCGCTCGAGCAGAGCATCGATGCCGCTTTGCAATTCGCGGAACTTTCCGACGACGAAGCGGCGCAGTTCAAGAAGCGCGCCGTCGCGGCGACGCGGGTGGTTCGCAATCAGGACGGCACCTACAGCTTCAGCCAGCCGGATCGTCCGCCGCGCCGCAAGCGGACCCGGCTGGATTTCCTGCGTCGACTTGTCTCGTCCTCGCCGATCACTGTCGCACCCTCCGAGCGGCGCGATCGAATGACGCGCAGCGCGACGTTCCTGAACCTCGTCGGCGTCGCCGCGACGACTTGGCTGGCCATCAAGTGCGTCAGCGCGGTGCAGGACGCGGGCAGCGCCCTGATGCTGGCAACACACGCGGAGGTCGCATTGCTGCTGCTTGGTGCAGCGTTCGCCGCGATCGCGATGCTTCTGGTGTGGAATCTCGTCCGACCGTAGGTGCGGCGCTGGCTGGCTACAGCATCGAGGGTACGACGAGATCGGGCGGGCGGTGTCCGTCGGCGAAGGTCTTGATGTTGATGATGACCTTCTCGCCCATCTCGATCCGGCCTTCGCGCGTGGCGGAGCCCATGTGCGGCAGCAGGACGGCATTCGGCAATTCGCGCAGGCGCGGATTGGTGTCCTGGCCGCGCTCGTAGACGTCGAGGCCCGCGCCTGCGATGTCGCCCGAGCGCAGGGCGCGCGTCAGGGCGTTCTCGTCGACCACCTCGCCACGGGACGTGTTGATGACGATCGCTGTCGGTTTCATCAGCTTGAGCCGGCGGGCATTGAGCAGATGAAAGGTCGAGGGCGTATGAGGCGCATTGATCGACAGGATGTCGATCCGCGCCAGCATCTGATCGAAGCTCTCCCAGTAGGTGGCCTCGTGCGCCTCTTCGATCTCCGGCCGAAGGCGCTTGCGATTGTGGTAGTGGATCTGCATGCCGAAGGCGCGCGCCCGCCGGGCCACGGCCTGACCGATGCGGCCCATGCCGAGGATGCCGAGGCGCCTGCCGCCCAGGCGAGAGCCAAGAAAGGCCGTCGGCGCCCATCCCGACCACTCGCCTTTCTGCATTGCCGCCATGCCCTCCGGAATGCGGCGGGCCACGGCCAGCATCAGCGCCATTGCCATGTCTGCAGTATCTTCCGTCAGTACGCCGGGGGTGTTCGAAACCAGCACGCCGCGCTGGCGCGCCGTCTGCACATCGATGTGGTCGACGCCGGCGCCATAGTTCGCGATCAGCTTCAGCCGGTCTCCCGCCTGACCGAGAAGCCCTGCGTCGATCGTGTCGGTGATCGTCGGGACCAGCACGTCCGCCTCGCGCATCGCCGCGGCCAGCGCCTCGCGCGACATAGGCTGGTCGTCCGCGTTGAGCCGGGCGTCGAACAGCTCACTCATTCGCGTTTCGACCGCTTCGGGCAGGCGTCGCGTAGCGACCACAGTCAGCCGTGAGAATGGCATCCTTAACCACTGCTCCCTTTTCCCGCCACGATCACGATGGCAACGTGTCAAGGAACGGGGCGGTGCACAAGCGCAAGACCCCGGAACAGAGGCGGAGCAGGCCCATGGATCACGACCACCAGGCGGCGCCTGAGGGCGCCCACGAGCGACGGCATATGAGCGTGCGGCGCGCGCGGCAACGGCACGCGATGAGGCGGTTCTTCGTCGAGTGCGTCGCCTATGTCTTGCTGATGTGTTTTCTGGTTCTCGCGATGCCGGCCACCGCCGAGACCGGCGCGAACGTAGAAGCGCGTGGTTCGGTCACGAACCTGCCGCTGCCACGGTACGTGTCGCTCAAGGTCTCGGAGGGAAATGCCCGCCGCGGGCCGTCGCTCAGCCACCGCATCGACTGGGTCTTTGTCCGTCGCGACATGCCGCTCGAAATCACCGGCGAGCATGAGCACTGGCGCCGCGTGCGCGACCGCGACGGCGCAGGCGGCTGGGTGCACTATTCGCTCCTGTCCGGTGTCCGGACGGTCATCGTGACCGAGGAGATGGCGGAACTGCGGATGAAGCCCGAGCTGGACGCCCCGCTCGTGGCACGCGCCGAAGGCGGCGTGGTCGCGCGGCTCACCGCGTGCGAGCTCGACTGGTGCCGCATCGCCTCCGGTGGCCACCGCGGCTGGATCGAGAAGACGCGGCTCTGGGGCGTCGCTCCGGGCGAGGTTCGCGACTAGGCCCGCTCTCCCCCGATCAGGCGCGACAGCTCGGTGACCTTCTCGCTCAGCAGAGCCTTGTCGGCCTTCGTCTCCACGTTGAGACGCAGGAGCGGCTCGGTGTTCGACGCGCGGAGGTTCATTCGCCACGAGCCAAAGGAGAGGCTGGCACCGTCGAGCCGATCCACCTCTTCGGCTTCGGGACCGAACGCCCCGACGATGCGCTCGATCACCTCGACGGGGTTGTCGACCCGAAAGTTGATCTCCCCCGACGAGGGGAAGCTCTGGCGCCGCTCGGCCACGAGTTCCGCAAGAGATGATCCCGTCTCGACGATGCGCGCCATGACCAGGAGCCACGGGATCATCCCGCTGTCGCAGTAGGCGAAATCGCGGAAGTAGTGGTGCGCCGACATCTCGCCACCATAGGCAGCCTTCTCGGCACGCATCGCCGCCTTGAGGTGTGCATGGCCGGTCCGCGAGGCGACGGCCCGGCCGCCGCCGCGGGCGACGGCGTCCTCCGTCGCCCAAACGACGCGGGGATCGTGAACGATGGTCGCACCGGGTTCGCGAGAGAGCACGCTCTCTGCGAGGAGGGCGACGACGTACTCTCCATCGACGAAGGCGCCTTCGTTGTCGAAGAAGAAGCACCGGTCGAAGTCGCCGTCCCAGGCTACACCCATCTCGGCGCCCGACGACATGACGGCATCTGACGTCACGCCACGATTGGCAGGCAGGAGCGGGTTGGGGATGCCGTTCGGAAACGTACCGTCGGGTGCATGGTGCAGCCGGATGGCGTCGACCGGCGTCCCGCGCCGCTCCAGCTCGCCGAGGATGACATCGAACGTGGGGCCGGAGGCACCATTGCCCGAGTTCGCGAGAAACCGAAATGGCCGGAGATCCGCGCCATCGATAAAGCTGCAGACTTGCTGGGCGTAGGCGTGCCGAAGGTCGAGAGGCGTCGTGCGTGCCGGACCCTCAGCTGGCGCGGCGGCGCCCGCAGCCTCACGTATCGCCAAAAACTCCTCGTCCGTCAGCGGGCGGCTTCCCGGCCCGACGAGCTTCATGCCGTTGTAGTCGATTGGGTTGTGCGAGGCGGTCACCATCACCCCTGCGCCGGCTCCCGTGTGGGCTGTGGCGAAATAGACCTCCTCGGTGCCGCAGAGGCCCAGATCCAGCGTCTCGACATTGCCGCTGGCAAGACCTCGCGCCAGTGCCAAAGCGAAAGGCGCGCTCGTCTGCCGCGGGTCGTGGCCGATGACGACCGCGTCCGGACGGAGCACCTCCGCGACGGCGCGGCCGATCCGCGCCGCAATGCCCTCGTCGAGGTCGATTCCGACGCGGCCGCGAACGTCGTACGCCTTGAAGCAGCTGAGCGGCATTGCCGTCCCTCTCTACCTGACCGCAAACGTTGCGGTCGTGACACGAAGTCGGCGGCGGCGGAGCTACTCCCGCATCGCGCGGTTGAAGTAGTCCATCAGCGGCTTGGTGAGGTAGGCTAGTGGCGTACGCTCACCCGTATGGATATAGGCCTCCACCGGCATTCCCGGCACGAGCGTCTGACCCAGCCGCTCCATCTGACCGTCATCCGGCGTGATCTCGGCACGGTAGAACGTCTGGCCGCTCGTCTCGTCGGTCAGGACATCCGCCGACAGCTCCGAGACATGGGCCTCGATCTCAGGTGTCTGGCGCTGGTCGAACGCAGTGAACCGCAGCCCCGCCTCCTGTCCGACGAGAACCTCGTCGATGTGGATCGGCTGCAGTCTGACGGCGACCACCAGCGGCTGATCCTGCGGGATGATGTACATCATCGGCTGGCCACCCTGAACGACCGACTTGACGGCGAAGACCGTGTTGCCGTGAACCACGCCCGACATCGGCGCCCTGACGTCGAGCCGGGCGATGATCTCGTCGAGGTTGCGCATCCGCTCGCGCAGCTCCAGCTCGCTGGCGCGCAGGTCACGCAATTCGCCGATCGCCTCCTCGCGCCGAGTGGTGTCGAGCTTCAGTCGCTCGATGCTGAGGGCGGCGATCTCGCCCTTCGCACGCGCGACGTCCGCCTCTATCCGTCCGATCTCGCCGTTGATGTCGGCGAGTTCGCGGCGCTGGGCCGTCACCTGCCGGCGCTGGATGAGGCCTTGGCCAAGGAGCTCTTCCTGTCCCTGGAGGTCCTCCTCGATGATGTCTCGCTGCTCCACCAGCGCATTGTACTGCGACTCGAGGCCTCTGATCTGGTTGCGGATCTGGGTGATCTGTTCGCTCAGCTGCTCGTCGGTCCTCTCGACCGACGCGATTCGGGCGCGAAAGAGTTCGCGCTGACCTTCGATCATTGCCTGGACGTCGGAGGAGAACTCCGCGACATCGAGGAGTTCCTGCGGAAACTCGACACTCTCGGCGCCGTCGCGCTCGGCGATGAGCCGTGCAATGCGGGCAAGCTGCTCACGAAGCTGGTCGCGGATCACGGCGCGTTCCGAGCGGAGTCCGCTGGCCTCGAGCCGTACGAGAACCTCGCCCGCCTCGACCGTGTCGCCGTCGCGGACGTAGATCTCATCGACCACGCCGCCATCCAGGTGCTGCACCACCTGGCGATTGCTCTCGAGCTCGATCATGCCGGGGGCGACGACCGCGCCACTGATGCGGGCCTGCACGCTCCATGCGCCAAGGCCGCCGATCAGGGCGGCTAGCGCCAGGAAGCCGAGAAGGAAGGAGTAGCCGGCCGACCAGCGGGGTGTGTCTTCATTCATCCTGTCTTCGCCGGCAGCGTGCGCCGTACGTCCTCGGAGTTGCGTAGCATGTTTTTCAGAACTTCATCACGCGGGCCCAGTGCCGAGACGCGACCCTTGTCGAGGACCATCAGCACATCGCACTCCGAGATCGCCATCGGCCGGTGCGTCATGATGATGACCGAACGTTCCAGAGACTTGAAGAGTTTGACGGTCTCGTTCAGCGCCTCGGTTCCCTCTGCGTCCAGCGCCGAATTGGGCTCGTCGAGGATCAGCAGAACCGGGTCGCCGTATATCGCGCGCGCCAGCGCCAGGCGCTGCTTCTGGCCGCCGGAGAGGCGCAGGTCGCGCTGGCTGATCGGCGTGTCGTAGCCCTGTGGCAGCGACGTGATGAGGTCATGGACGCGCGCCTTCTTGGCGGCGGCGATCACGGCGTCGGACCGCGGGTTGAGCCGCATCCGCGCGATGTTCTCGGCCACAGTTCCGTCGAAGAGATGCGGATCCTGCGGCAGGTAGCCGACGTGCAGGCCGAGATCGCCGCCGTACTGGTCGATTGTCGCTCCGTCGAGGCGAATCTCGCCCGCCGCCGGCTGCACGAGGCCGAGGAGCGCGCGTGCCAGCGTCGTCTTGCCCGACCCCGACCTGCCGATCACGCCCAAGGCCTCGCCGGGCTTGAGTTCGAACGCGACCTGCCCCAGCACCGGCGCGCCGCCTCCTGGAGCGAGTACCGTGACGTTCTGCACCGACAGGGCGGCGGCCGGGCGCGGAAGTTCCGTCCTTTTCTCGTCCGCCGGAATGCCCTTGAGGAACTCCTCCAGCGAGGTCCAGGCCGTCTGCGCCCTTCGAATGACTGGCCACTGGCCAAGCGACTGCTCCACCGGCGCGAGCGCCCGTCCGAGCAGAATCGACGCCGCGATCATCGCACCGGCCGTTACCTCCGCCTGCAGAACAAGCCAGGCGCCGACGGCGAGGATCGCCGATTGCAGGAACAGGCGGAACGCCTTGGTGAAGGCGGTGAACCCTCCCGTCCAGTCGCGCGCCCCGACATTGAGGCCCAGTGCCTCCGTCCGCTTCTGCTTCCAGCGGCTGGTCACGGCTTCGACCATGCCCTGCGACTGCACGACGTCACGGCCGAGCACCGCGGTTTCCGAGAAGTGGCTGGCCGCCCGCGCCGCGTCCTGCGCGCGGGCCATGCGTCCGCGGGTCAGCCACTGGTTCACGTAGGTCAGCACCACAAGCAGGCCGCCGCCCGCCACCGACACAACTCCGAGGAGGGGGTGGAAGACGAAGATGAGCGCGAGATAGAGCGGGGTGAACGGAAGATCGAGGACCGCTGTGAACGCGGGCGACCCGTAGAGTGCCTGGATCAACTCGAGGTCCTGCTGGCGGTCACGCGCGGCCGACGCCGGCTGCGACGGTCGAAAGGCGCCCCGGAAGACCCGGTCGTCGAGGGACGATTGCAGCCGTGCGCCGTACCGCACCAGCACACGCGCCCGCGCGAGGTCGAGGATCGCCATGATCGCGTAGAGGCCGCCAACCAGCAGGAACAGCGCGACCAGCGTCTCTTCCGACCCGGAGGTCAGGACGCGGTCGTAAACCTGCAGCATGAACAGCGGCCCGGCCAGCATCAGAAGATTCACGAAGACGCTGAACACCACGGCGACGAGAATGAAATGGAGGTTCCGGTCCCGCGCCTTGCGAAGGTCCGAATACCCGCCTGCGCCACTTCCCGATACTACGGCCTTGGGCTGGGCCATCGTCATTCTCCCCTCGATCGATGCTGTGAAGGCCCCGGCGGTCACAGCGATCCAAGGTGTGTACCAAGAATCAGCCCGTCCGTGCAATCCGACCCGTCAGCCCTCGGCGAGCGAGGCAAGGTAGCGGCCGTAATCCGTCTTCTTGAACAGCTCCGCGCGTCGCGCGAGGCCGTCCCGGTCTATCCAGCCTGCCGAGAAGGCGATCTCGTCGGGAGAGCCGACCTGCAGCCCCTGACGCTGTTCGAGTGTCCGGACGAAGTTGCCCGCGTCCAGCAGGCTCGCATGCGTTCCCGTGTCCAGCCAGGCATAGCCGCGGCCCATCTGTTCGACCGTGAGGCTTCCCTCCTCGAGGTAGGAATGGAGCAGGGCGGTGATCTCGAGCTCTCCGCGGTCGGACGGCTCGACCTCGGCCGCACGCCGGGGGGCGGTACCGTCGAGGAAGTAGAGACCCGTCACGGCATAGTTCGAGGGGGGCTTTGCCGGCTTTTCGATGATGTCTCGCACGGTTCCATCCTCGTCGAACGCCACGACGCCGTATCGCTCCGGGTCGGCGACGCGATAGCCGAAGACGGTGCCGCCCGTCGGGTTTCCGGTGGGCGGCCTCCATCAGGTCGGGCAAGTCCGTGTCCGAAGAAGATGTTGTCGCCAAGCACCATCGCCGAGGGTGCGCCGTCGAGGAACGCCTCGGTGAGCAGGTAGGCCTGCGCCAGCCCGTCGGGCGAGGGCTGCACGACGTACTCCAGGCGCAACCCCCACTGCGAGCCGTCGCTGAGCAGGCGCTGAAACTGAGACTGATCCTCCGGCGTCGTGATCACCGCGATCTCGCGGATCCCGGCCAGCATCAGGACGCTCAGCGGATAGTAGATCATCGGCTTGTCGTAGAGCGGCAGGAGCTGCTTCGACACGCCCATGGTGATCGGATAGAGGCGCGTGCCCGACCCCCCGGCGAGGATGATGCCCTTGCGATTCACGACGTGCTCCTCCGGCCAGACCTGGGCGCCGTTAGGTCCATGATCGGCTTTGCCTTGTCAACGGAGGCTCCCATCGTCGCTGTCGATGTCGCCATCCTGTCGCAGGGGCGCTAGGATTGACGCAGACCTCTTTGCCGGACCACAAGATGCCCGCGCTCTGCCGCGACTGCCTCGAGAGCTTCGATAGCGGCGTCCGCTGCCCGGGATGCCGGTCGCCGAGGGTGCTGTCACATCCTGAACTCTTCGACCTCTCGATCGCCCACATGGATTGCGACGCATTCTACGCCAGCGTCGAGAAGCGCGACAATCCAGACCTGCGCGACCTGCCGGTGATCGTCGGCGGCGGCCGGCGCGGCGTCGTGACGACGGCCTGCTACGTTGCGCGCGTCCGCGGCGTCCGCTCGGCGATGCCGATGTTCAAGGCGCTGGCGCTCTGTCCCGACGCGATCGTCGTGCGGCCGCGCTTTCCCGCCTACGTCGAGGCGAGCCGCGAGATCCGCACGATGATGGAGGCGCTGACGCCGGTGGTCGAGCCGCTATCGCTCGACGAGGCGTTCCTCGATCTCACCGGCACCGCGCGACTGCACGGCGCGCCGCCGGCGGTGATGCTGGCGGGGCTGGTCCGGCGCATGCAGCGCGAACTCGGCCTTACCGGCTCCATCGGCCTGTCGCACAACAAGTTTCTCGCCAAGGTGGCGTCCGACCTCGACAAGCCGCATGGCTTTGCCGTGATCGGCCGGGCCGAGACCGACAGCTTCCTGCGCGACAAGCCCGTGAGCCTGATCTGGGGCGTCGGACATGCGACGCGGGAGGCGCTGGAGCGGGTCGGGATCCGCACCTTCGCCGACCTGCGCAGATGGGATCGCAAGGACCTCGCCTTGCGCTTCGGCGGCACGGGGGACCGGCTGTGGCACCTCGCCCGTGGGGAGGACCGGCGTCGCGTCTCGGCGAACGCGCCGGTCAAGAGCATCTCGAACGAGACCACGTTCTCAGACGACACCGACGACCTCGATATCCTCGACGGCCATCTGTGGCGTATGGCGGAAAAGGTCTCCGACCGGGCCAAGGCGAAGGGCCTCGCCGGCCGCATCGTGACGCTGAAGCTGAAACGCGCCGACTTTGCGCTGGTCACTCGTCGCCACGCGCTGCGCCAGCCGACCCAGATGGCCGATGCCATCTACCGCGAGGCGCGCGCGCTCTACGATGCCGCAGGTGCCACGGGACCTTTGCGGCTGGTCGGCGTCGGCATTTCGGATCTCGTGCCGGAGGCGCGGGCCGACCTTTCTGGCGACCTCCTCGATCCCGGCGCCGTGGCGCGCGCGCGGGCCGAACGCGCCGCCGACAGCATCCGCGCCCGGTTCGGCCACGAGGCGATCCTCAAGGGCCGCGCCTTGCGCTGAGGCTACTCGGCGGCGAGGGGCATCGCCGGACGGCCGATATCGACGATCTCGGACGCGACGCCCATCACGAGCCGTCGGAACGCGTGGAAGTTCTCGTTCGGCGTGATCGTCGTCTCGTCCATGTAGAGCGCTCGGTCGAGTTCGACCTGTATCGCGTGCTGCCGGCGGGACGGCCGCCCGTAGTGCTGGGCCGTGTAGGCACCGGCGAAAGGCGTGTTGCGCGCCACGGCAAGGCCGGCGTTGGCGAATGCCTGCTCGATCCTGTCGACGACCTCCGGCGCGGCGGCGGCACCGAACCGGTCGCCGATCACCACGTCGGGCCGTTTCTGCCGGCCAGAGACCGCACCCTCGATCGCCTCGTGCGGCATCGAATGGCAGTCGATGAGGATCGCCTCGCCGAACATCTCGCGACTCTCCACCAAGAGGCGGCCGAGGGCGACGTGGTAGGGGCGCCAGTAGCGCTCGATCCGGCCGCGGGCATCTTCGAGAGGGATCTTGCCGGCGTAGATCGATCGGCCGTTGGCGACGACCCGTGGCACGACGCCGAGACCGGAGCTTACCCGCGGATTGTGCGCGGACTTGGGTGCCCCCTCGATCAGGGCCGGGTCCAGCTCGTCCGGGGCGCGGTTGAGATCGACGTAGGCGCGAGGAACCAGGGCCGAGATCAGCGGCGCCCCGAGGTCGACGACCCCGGCGAACAGGACATCGACGAACGCATCCTCGGACGAGCGGATGGCGTGGCGGTCAAGCTGCGAGCGCTCGAGGAAGTCGGGGGCATAGACATCGCCCGAATGCGGCGAAGCGAAGACCACGCTCGTGTCGCGGGATGCCGGCGCGCTCAAGGTGAAAGCCTTCGATGCCATCCGCCTGCTCCTCCATCATTCCGCAGATATAGAGGGAAACGAAAGAGCGCCAAAGTCTCTTGAAAGCGGGTTCGACACCTTTTATAGACCCTCGAACTGGCGCGGGGATCCCTCGCGCCTGTGTTCGTTTCGGCCCTTCTGGGTCGGGGCGAGGGGCGCGTAGCTCAGCGGTAGAGCACTACGTTGACATCGTAGGGGTCACTGGTTCGATCCCAGTCGCGCCCACCACCGCCGCATCCCGCGGCATGGAATGAACCAAAGGCGCAAGCGCGCCAGCGAAGAAGGAGAGGACCATGAAGGTCAGGAACTCGCTCCGCTCGCTCAAGTCGCGCCACCGCGATTGCCGCGTTGTGCGCCGCAAGGGCCGAGTCTACGTCATCAACAAGACCCAGCGCCGGTTCAAGGCCCGCCAGGGCTGAACCGCGCAAGTCGCGACGTGACGAAGGGCCGCCCCGAGAGGCGGCCTTTTTCGTTTCACTGCAGGACCTGCCTCACGCTGTCGGCAAGAAGCTGAACGACTGTCGGCTGGTTGAGGTAGCCCGTGACGGGCAGGTTCCGGTCGCCCTGATAGCGGCGGATCGCACGCCGTGACTGTGCGTCGAGGGTGCCGTCCACGGCGCCGGGATCGAGGCCGAGCGCCTTCAGTCGCTCCTCCACCAGACGCGCGCTGAGCGGGTTGAGGCCGAGCGCGCGCTCTGCCGCCGCTGCGGCCTGTGACTCGGCGCTTTCGGTGGCGGAGCCCTGCTCTAAGGCCGCACGGGCCTCGGCGGCGAAAGCGCCTTCGGGATAGTTCGCAAGATAAGTGCGGTAGCCGTCGAGGGTGCTCGCCTGCTGCGCCTCTTGCCACGCGGCACGCTCGGCGGCGTTGGCCTCGGCTTGCCGCTGCGCCTGGATCGCCGCCAGCCGCTCCTGCGCGACCTCGGCATAGACGCCGTCGGGATGGTTCTCGAGATAGCGGCGATAGCCTGTCTCGGTCTCGGCGGCGCCGGTCTCGGCCCAGAAGGCGCGGTCGGCCGCCGTCCGCTCTGCCCGTCGCTGCGCCGCCTCGCGCTCCAGCACCTCGGCCCGCGCGACCGCGGCGCGGGCGAGTCGGTCGATCTGACCGGCGTCGAGGTACCCGGTCGCCTCCAGACCTTCATCCTGTTGCCAGTCGCGCACGGCGCCGCGTGTGCCCGGCCCGAAGATGCCGTCGATCCCGCGAGTGTCGTAGCCGAGCAGGGCGAGGTCGCGCTGGACCTGTCGGCGGGCCTCGCGGCCGAGCGAGAGGTCCGCCTCCGCCGCTTCCGCCTGCGCGAGGGGGTCGGCCCGCAACGCATCGGCCCGGCGACGCGCCTCGCGGGCGTTGCGGCCTGCGGGGTAGGCTGCGAGATAGCCCTCGTATGCAGCGACGGTGTCGCGCTCGAGTGCGGCGTCCCACGCCGCGGCCTCTCCATCACCAGCGGGTACCTGCGGTCGCGCCGCCGGCAGGAAGGCATAGTCGGCGGGCACGAAACCAGACACCTCGGCGCCGTCGATCCCAGCGATGCCGCGCGCAAGCGCCACGCCCGGGATCGCCAGGACATCCTCGATGAGGTCGCGCGCCGGCCGCGGCTCCGCCGTGACGAGGGTCACGCCTTGCGGTGCGCTCGTGCTGCCATGGCCCGGGCGGACATAGGCCTCGCCTCCGTCGCCGTCCCCAGGTTCGGTCGCGAGCACCAGGACGGATCGGCCGGGCGCCTCGGCCAGCACCGCCAGCGCCACCGAGACGGGCAACGACTGCGCCGGCAGCGTGGCGAGAGACGGCATCGCGGTCTCGACGGGCAGCAGGTAGGCGTCGGCTGCCGTCGACAGGAAGCGGCCGGACAGGACGACCAGCAACTGATCAGCCTTTGGCGCCGACTGCGCGAAGCGCTTCACCGCGTTCAGCATCTCCTCGAGCGTGCCGTTGCGGACCTCGATCACCTCGACTCCTGCGTCGCGCAGCGCCTCGCCCGCGTCCACCACCTCGTCTCCGCGGCGGATGTCGGGCACGCTGTCATAATCCTCGTTCCCGATGACGAGGGCGAGATCGGCGGCAGCCAGCGGCGCGGCGGCGAACACCGCCAGCAGGGCCACGCGGATAGTCTTCAGCATTGTCGTCTCCAAGGTCAGTCGTACTTGCGACGGTCCTCGATCACGATGCCGTCGCTCGGGAGGGTACCGGGCGCCACCACCTCGACCCTCCCGCGGAGCTTGAGGATGTCGGCGACGGTCGCCTCGTAGCGCGACGCTTCGCCCGCATCGGCCTCGATATGCACTATCATGACGTCGCTATCGCCTTCGCGGTCGGCAACCACCCGCACGCGGGACACCTCCGGATGCCGCGCCACGAGGTCGGCGACCTGCTCCGGGCGCACGAACATCCCCTTGATCTTGGTGGTCTGGTCGGCGCGACCCATCCAGCCCTTGATCCGCATGTTCGTGCGACCGCACGGGCTCTCTCCCGGCATCACGGCACTGAGGTCGCCGGTGGCGAACCGCACGAGCGGATAGTCGGGGTTCAGCGTCGTGACCACGACCTCGCCGGCATCCCCGTCGGGCACCGGGTTGCCGGTGCCGGGTGTGACGATCTCGACGATGACGCCTTCGTCGACGATCATCCCCTCGGCAGGCTCGCTCTCGTAGGCAATCAGGCCCAGATCGGCGGTCGCATAGCATTGGCGGCAGACGATGCCGCGGTCGGCGTACCCCTGCCGAAGCGAAGGGAAAAGCGCGCCGCCCGAGACGGCAGCTCTGGCAAACCCGAGTTCCAGCCCGAGTTCGTCGGCCTTGTCGAGGATCGCCTTGAGGTAATCCGGCGTGCCCGCATACGCCGTCGACCCGACGTCGCGCGCCGCGCGGGCCTGCAACTCCGTCTGGCCGGTGCCGGCTGGCAGGACCGTCGCGCCGACGGCGGCGGCAGCGCTCTCGAACATCATCCCGGCGGGCGTCAGGTGGTAGCCGAAGCAGTTCTGCACGATGTCGCCTTCGCCGATGCCGATCGCGTGGAGGAACCGGCCGAGGCGCCACCAGTCGTGATCGCGGATCCCGGCTCGTAGATCGGCCCCGGCGACTGGAAGACGTGAGAAAAGCCCGTCACGGGCAGGGTCGCTAGGCCGCCGAACGGCGGGCGGGCCGCCTGCGCCTCCATCAGGGCCGACTTCCGCAGCACCGGCAGTCGGGCAAGCGCGGCGCGAGAGGTGATGCCGTCGGCGTCGACCTCGCCCAACGCATGGCCCGGCAGGCCCGCCGCGCGCGCAACGAGGGCCGGCAGGCATTCCGCCAGCGATGCTTCTCGCGCATCGGCCGAACGCGTCTCGAGCTCGTCGTAGAAACTCATGTGGCGGCCTCCTTCACGGCGTCAACGGGGCCATCCAGCGCGACGCGTGTCAATGCGGCCATCAGGCGGACGAAACGCTCTCGCGATCCGGCGAGATCCTGCAGCTTCGATGCGTCGCGCGGCAGGCCGAGATCGTCGGCCGCGTCGAGCGCCGGGCCGTCCGCGCGCGGGTAGAGGACGTCCCAAACCAGCTGCGCCTCGCGCGCGAAGATGGCGGCGCCCGTCGCGCCCAATCCCTTGGCGGCCTGCAGTTTCTCCAGCACGTCGTCGGCGCCGTCCGCGGCGTCTCGCAGCTTCCGCAGGTCACCGTTCCAGGTATCACGCGCCCATTCGGCCGTGTCGTGCAGGTACCGCGCGGTCGAACTCGTCGTAGCGGGCGTAGCCGTTCTCGTTGAGAACCTTCACGAGGTCCCAATAGTCCCGCTCGAGGATGACGTCGATCTTGTGGAAATCGTTCTCTCTCAGCGCCTTGCAGCCTCGCACGGCATTGTCGGCGCTGATGCGCGCCGACAGCATGATCGCGCCGATCAGCCAGTGGAAAAGCTCCTGCGGCGTGTCATTCTCGACATGCGCGCCCATCTCTTCGGAATAGAGCGTGCCCTGATGTGAGATCAGAGCGTCGACGGCGTCCTTCTGGGTCATGGCGGCACTCCTTTCACGGCGAACCACCGTGGGCGAGGGTCTGTTCCTCAACTGAGCCAGCGCTTGCGGCGCCGGTAGGAGCGGACGTCGCGGAACGACCTGCGGCCCTCGTCGCCCATGCCGAGATAGAATTCCTTGACGTCCGGGTTCTCGCGCAGCGCGGCAGCGGGGCCATCCATGACGATGCGGCCGGATTCCAGAATGTAGCCGTAATGCGCGAAGCGGAGGGCGACGTTGGTGTTCTGCTCGGCCAGCAGGAAGGAGACGTTCTCCTTTTCGTTCAGCGATTTCACGATCTCGAAGATCTCCTCGACCAGCTGCGGCGCGAGGCCCATCGAGGGCTCGTCGAGAAGGATGGTCTGCGGCCGGGACATCAGCGCACGGCCGATCGCGCACATCTGTTGCTCGCCGCCGGAGGTGTAGCCGGCCTGGCTGCGGCGGCGTTCCTTGAGCCGCGGAAAGTACTCGTAGACCAGATCGAGGTCGGCCTGCACGGCCGCACTCCCGTCGCGGCGGGTGTAGGCGCCGGTCATCAGGTTTTCCTCGACCGTGAGGTGTTCGAAACAATGGCGCCCCTCCATCACCTGGATGACCCCGCGGCTGACGAGCTCGGATGGCGAGAGATCCTGCACGCGCTCGCCACGATAGAGGATGGAGCCCTTCGTGACCTCGCCCCGTTCCGACTTCAGGAGGCTGGAGACCGCCTTCAGCGTCGTGGTCTTCCCCGCGCCGTTGCCGCCGAGGAGAGCGGTGATGCCGCCCTCGGGTACGCTGAGGGAGACCCCCTTCAGGACCAGGATGACGTGGTTGTAGATGACCTCGATGTTGTTCACCTCGAGGAGCGCGGTCTTCGTCTCGGCGGTGTCGAGCATGTGCCTCCCCGGCGATTCTTGTACGGTCGTGCAATGACTGAGAGCCGTTTCTGCACGATCGTACAAGCTTTTCGGCCGGTTCCCACATCTCTGTAGGGACTCAGAGGATCACGAAGTTCCCCGCGATCGAGGCGAGCTCGTCGGCGCCGACGCCCATGAGCTCGATCACGTTGTCGTCGCCGAGGTCGATGAAGGCGCTGTCGCCGTCCACCCAGGTCGAGGTCTCGCCGATGGCGGAGGAGAGGTGGATGCGGTCGCCGTCGTCGAACGAGAAGTCGGTGATCCTGTCGCGACCTGAGCCGAGATAGAAGTGGTAGGCGTCCGCGCCGGCGCCGCCGGTCATGACGTCGCGGCCGCTGCCGCCGTCGAGGACGTCGTCTCCGTTGCCGCCGAAGAGCCGGTCGGCGCCCATGCCGGTGTGCAGGAAGTCGTCTCCGTCCTCGCCGTGCACCTCGTCGTTGCCGGCGCCGCGATCCTCCTCCGCCGAGAAGAAGTCGCCGCCCTCGCCGAGCCAGACGACGTCGTCGCCGGCGCCGGCATCGACGCGGTCGAATCCGGAACCCGCACTGATGTAGTCGTTGCCGTGTCCGCCCCAGATCTGGTCGGCGCCGCTGCCGCCATAGATATGGTCGTCGCCGCCGCCCCCGTGGATCGTGTCATTCCCGGCGCCGCCATCGATGAAGTCGGCGCTGCCGGCCGACGAGGACGTGTTCAGGTCGCCGTAGAGCTCGTCGGCGCCGTTGCCGCCGTAGAGGCGGTCTTCGCCATATCCCCCGATGAGCGTGTCGGCGCCGTCGTGACCCCAGAGCACGTCGTTGTCGGTCCCGCCATAGAGATGGTCGTCGCCGTAGCGGCCATAGAGGACGTCCTTGCCGGAGTCGCCGGTGAGCCAGTCGTCGCCGTTGCCGCCATCGAGGGTGTCGTCGTGATCGCCGCCGTAGAGCTTGTCGTCGCCGTTGCCGCCGCGAAGCGTGTCAGCCCCGCCGTAGCCGTACGCGATGTCGTTGCCCTTGCCGCCGAAGAAGTACTCGGCCGTGGTGTCCGAGGGCGAGAAGGTGCCGCTGTAGCTGTTGTAGTACTGGGCGCCGTAGAACTCGTCGCCGAAGGCCGAGCCGATGATGCCTTCGATGTACTGGAACCGGTCGCCGTGGGCGTCGCCGCCAAGCCCGACGCCGAGCGCCATGTCGATGTTCACGCCCGCGGACGAGGCCGAGTAGTCGATCAGGTCGAAGTAGCTGTCCGGGGCCGTGTAGCTCCGCGTGCCGCTGTAGGACGACGTGTAGGTGTAGTCGTAGTATCGCGAGCTGTCGAAGTAGATGTCGACGTTTGCGCTGCCGTAGAACAGCTCGGACCGCGAGACGCCGAGATGCTTGTCGGTGCCGTCGGTGCCGGCGTGCGTGTCCTTATCCAGAAAAGTGATGCCGTTGATCGTAGTCGTCATATCTCGTCTCCCGTGGAACGGCGCGCGACCTTGCATGCCGTGTTGCCGGAGACGTTTTGGTCATAACGGTCACCCGGACCTTAATGCCGCAGGTGTCGGAGGCCGGGAATCTGCCGGGGATTTTTCGCGGATTGAGAGAAGGGGCGGCGCCCTGTCGACGGGCGCCGCCTGATCGTCACATCGAGGCGCAACCCGGCGTGATCGCGTTCTCGGCGGCGAAGGCCTCGCTGTCGGCCTCGATCAGCGGCGCGATGACCTCCTCGTCGGGCGCGATGAAGTCGGTCAGCGGCTCCCACGTCTGGGTCGCGGCGTCCCACTGCTGGACGAGCCCTTCGCCCGATCCGCCGTGGTCCTGGCAGGTCACGCTGAACTCCGGGCCGATGCCGGGGGCGCCCCAGCTCTCCATCGTCTCGGCGGTGACCTCGAGGTTCTCCATCCCGTCGCGCATCATCGCGGCGTCGATGGCGGACGTGCCGTGCATCTCCTGCGCCTTCTGGATCGCCTCTGCGGCGAGCATCGCGGCGTACATGCCGCGGATGTAGAGGACGTCGCCGATGTTGGAGCCGTCGCCCGCGGCGAGCCCGGCGTCGATCACGTACTCTCGGATTTCGTCGAAGACCGGATAGTCGGCGATCCGGTTCATGTTGAGCGCCTTGTAGCCGTCGGCGGCGTCGCCGGCCGGCATCACGTCCTGCTCCGCGCCGGCCCACCAGTTGCCGATGAAGTTCTCCATCGGGAAGCGGATATTGGCGGCCTCCTGGATCGCGACCTGGTTCTGCACGCCCCAGCCCCACATGATCACGTAGTCGGGGCGTTCACGCCGAATTTGCAGCCACTGGCTCTTTTGCTCCTGGCCCGGCGGGTCGACGGGTAGCAGCGACAGCTCGTAGCCGTGCTTCTCGGACAGCTCCTCGAGCGTCCGGATCGGCTCCTTGCCGTAGGCGGAGTTATGGTAGATCAGCGCGATCTTCTTGTCCGACAGGTCGCCGCCATTCTCCTCGAGCAGGTACTTGATGGCGACCGAGGCAGCGTCCCAGTAGTTCGCCGGGAAGTTGAAGACCCAGTTGAACACTTCGCCGTTCACGGCGGAGGTCCGGCCGTAGCCCATCGTGTGCATCGGGATGCCGTCGGCGGTGACCTTGGGGATCAGCTGGTAGGTGATCCCGGTCGAGAGCGGCTGGTAGACCAGCGGGTTCTCTGACTTGGTCGACTCATAGCATTCGACGCCCTTCTCGGTGTCGTAGCCGGTCTCGCACTCGATCAGGCGGATGGGCTCTCCGCCGATGCCGCCGTCGCGCTCGTTCAGGAGGGTCCAGTAGTCCTGATAGCCGTCCGAGAACGGGATGCCGTTCGCGGCGTAGGGGCCGGTGCGGTAGCTGAGGTCGGGAATGACGAGGTCGGCCATCGCGGTGGTCGCCGCGAGGCTCGCGGCGAGGGTGGTGAACGTAAGCTTCATGTGGTGTCTCCCTGGGTTCTTTTTGATTCGGCGCATTCTAGTGTGGTTGGCGGCGCTCTCGAAACGTGACGTGGCGCGCCAGGGGCTGGCAGAGGCGCCCAACCGTCGGAAGGGCGGAGCGGAGCCGGGGCTGGCGGCCCCTGCCAGCGAGTGCACGGAGGTGCCGCGACGGCATCAGTACGGGAACGGCCATGTCCTCAGCCTTTCCTTCGTCACCCGCCAGAGCGCGGCGAGGCCGTGCGGCTCGGCGATGAGGAAGACGATGATGAGGCCGCCCACGACGACGAGTTCCAGGTGCGCGACGAGGTCGGTTGGCCAGCCGAAGCCGTCGCGTAGCGTGGAGGTCAGGAACACCGGCAGCAGCACCAGCAGCGCCGAGCCGAAGAACGCCCCGAGGATCGAGCCGAGCCCGCCGATGATGATGATGAAGAGCACCAGGAACGACTTGTCGATGCCAAAGGCCGAGTTCGCCTCGACCGCGCCGAGATAGACGGCGAAGAACAGCGCCCCGGCGATGCCGATGAAGAACGACGACACGGCAAACGCCGAGAGCTTGGCGCGCAGCGGGTTCACTCCGATGATCTCGGCCGCGATGTCCATGTCGCGGATCGCCATCCAGGTGCGCCCGGTGGTGCCGCGGGTGAGGTTCCGCGCGATCCAGGCCGAGGCCACGACGAAGGCGAGGCAGAAGAGATATGTCGCCCAAGGCTCGGTTGCCGGGCCCGTGACGGGGATGCCGAACACCGTGCGCTCGGGCGCGCTGATCTGGCCGGACGCGGAGTAGTTGTAGAACCAAGGCACGCGGTTGAAGAGCCAGACCAGGAAGAACTGCGCGGCGAGCGTGGCCACCGCGAGGTAGAAGCCCTTGATTCGCAGGGACGGCAGGCCAAAAAGCACGCCGACCGCGGCGGTGATGATGCCGCCCGCGACGATGTGGAACGCGATGTTGATATCGGGAAACGCCGTCATCAGCTTGTAGCAGGAATAGGCGCCGACGGCCATGAACCCGCCGGTGCCGAGGCTGACCTGCCCGCAGTAGCCCGTCAGGATGTTCAGACCGATCGCGGCGATGGCGTAGATCAGGAATGGCAACAGCACCGCGTTGGCCCAGTAGTCGTTGACGACGAGCGGCACCACCAGCACCGCGACCGCGAGGGCAGCGTAGTACGCCCAGCGGTCGATGCGGATCGGGAAGGTCTGGTTGTCGGCGGTGTAGCTCGTCTTGAAGTCGCCGGCCTCGCGGTAGATCACGGTCGGTCCTCCGTTCGGGCAAGCGCCGCGGTCGCGCCGACGTTTACCTTCTGTACACGTTTACCTTGAGCGAACCATGCCGATCGGCTTCTCTTGCGGGAGAGACGGATGGGAGATCGGGCAATGGCACGGTCGTTTGGAAGCAAGGAAAAGGCAGGCGGGGCACTCATCGAGGAGCTGCGTCGTCTCGAGCTGATGCGTGAGACCGGTGCCCTGACGGCCGCCGCGTACCTGGAGTCCCGCGTGTCGCTCATGCAGTCGGTCTCGGACGCCGTCGTGGTGTCGGAGGAGCCGGGCCGACGCGCCGCGACGAAGACGGCCGGACGAAGCGCGAAGCTGGCGCTGGGCGCGACCGCCCTCGGCATCGCCGCGATGATCGGCGCGACGCCGGAGGTGCTGATCTGCGTATCCCTCGCCGGGCTCTCGATGGCGGGCTTCGCCGCCGCCTGCCTCGACGAATAGACGGGCGGGCGCGGCCGGCCGACCTGCGGGTCTCGCGCGGGGCCGGTCACGCGCCGTCCTCCCAGACGTTGGCCCTGGCGTCGAAGTCGCGCGTCTGCGCCCGGATAATACAGAAGCGGTGGCCGGTCGGCGCCTCCATGACGGCCGAGCGCCTCCGGCCAGGCGATCTCTGCCGCGACATCGTCGGCCTCGAGTCGAGGTGGACGCGCGAGGCATGCGCGACGCACTGCACCTCGGCGTTGAGGCCCGACTGCTCCTGCAGCGCCATGTAGCTGCCTTGCGGCTCGGGCGGCGTCTGGTCTCCGAGGGCGGCGGCCCAGAAGTGGCCGGCGGCGGCGGCCGTCACCTTGGCGGTCAATCACAACCAGGCAGGCGAGGCGAGAGCGGTGCGGCATCAGTCATCCTCGACCAGTCGCGTCCAGCGGACGCGGCGCAGGCGGCGGTGCGCCAGGACGGCGACCACGAACGAGGCGACGGCAAGGGCGGCATAGCCCCAGCGGCGCAGCGACGCGCCCTCCGGAGAGGCTATGGCCAGCGCCGCAGCGCCGAGGGCGCCGAAGAGGCCGATGACCGCGACGGCCGCAATCAGCTTGACCGACTGCTTCTGCGGGGCGGACGAGGCGTCGGGGCGTGTCGGCATCTCAGACCCTCTCGATGATGCGCTCGCCGAAGAGGCCCTGTGGCCGGAAGACGAGCACGATGAGGGCCAGGACGTAGGCGAACCAGTTCTCCGTCGCGCCGCCGACGAGGGGGCCGACCAAAAACTCGAACAGCTTCTCGCCGATGCCGATGATGAGGCCGCCGACGATGGCGCCGGGGATCGAGGTGAAGCCGCCGAGCATCAGCACCGGCAGCGCCTTGAGCGCGATCAGGCTAAGCGAGAACTGCACCCCCGACTTCGTCCCCCACATGATCCCGGCGACCAGCGCGACGAACCCCGCGATCGACCAGACCAGCACCCAGATGGTGTTGAGCGAGATGCCGACCGACAAGGCCGCCTGGTGGTCGTCGGCCACCGCGCGCAGCGCGCGTCCCTGCCGGGTGTATTGCGAGAAGAGGACGAGGCCCGTCACCAGCAGCGCCGCGACGATCGTCGCCGCGATGTCGAGATTGTCGATGAAGAAGCCGTAGCCGAAGGCGTCGAACGTGACCCGGTCGATGGTCTCGTTGATCCCCTGCGGCAGCCCGATGTCGAGCGTCTTGATCTGCGAGCCCCACATCAAGTCGCCGAACCCCTCGAGGAAGTACGCGAGCCCGATCGTCGCCATGAAGAGGATGATCGGCTCCTGGTTGACGAGGTGGCGGAAGATGAAGTGCTGCACCGCGAAGGCGAAGATCACCATCACGATGGTGGTGAGCAGGATCGCCGCGAGCGCCGGCACCGTCCAGCCGAAGCCGTGGATGTCGGTGCCGAAGGTTGCGTTGATCAGGTGGCTGAACGGCACCTGCCCGTCCATGATCCCGACGAGGGTAAGGGCGGCGAAGAGCGCCATCACCCCCTGCGAGAAGTTGAAGATCCCTGACGCCTTGAAGATCAGCACGAAGCCCAGCGCAACGAGAGCGTAGAGCACGCCCGCCATGGCGCCGTTCAGCGTCACCTCCATCGCGAAGAGCAACTGGTCTGGCATCAGCTGTCTCCGGTGCTGCGGATGGGGGCGCGTCGGGACTCGGGCATCGCTATTCCTTCTCGGTCCCAGGGGTGGAGGCGTCGCGGCCGGGGTTCGGGCCGGTGGCCGATGGGCATTCGCAGTCGGAGAGAAGCTCCGTCGCCTTCTCCGACCGCTGCGCGGCGGGCTCCGATTCCAGCGCCGCGCGCGCCGCGCGCAGGCCCCAGTCGATGTCGCCCTCGACATAGGCCGGGCGGTCCGTGCCCTCGCCCAGTCCGCCGCCACGCGCGTCGCGCGACTGGCGGGCGACCCGCGCGAACGCGCCGAGCGCCGCCTCGCGCTCGTTCTTGCGCAGCTCGGCGAGGTCCTCCTCGGTGAACTTCGCCACCATCTGCGCCGCCCAGTCGGGCAGGCCGCGATCCTCGCCCAGGACGTCGGCGAGGGTCTTCTTGGTCCAGTCGAGGTCGGTCATGTCGGTCTCCTGTCTTCGGGACGGACCAACGATGCGGAGCGGTCCGGGTTCGACCGGAGCGCGATTGCGCTCCGATCCGCCGCGACGGCGGCCCCCGCACGGGGGTCCCGCGCGGCGGATGCCCCCGGTCGGCACGAACACGAGGCGGCCCGATCAGTCATGCGCGACCCCCAGATACGCGTCGATCACCTCGGGGTTGTTGCGCACTTCGTCAGGCGTCCCGTCGCCGATCTTGCGGCCGTAGTCCATGACGACGACGCGGTCGGAGAGGTCCATGACCACGCCCATGTCGTGCTCGATCAGCGCGATCGTGGTGCCGAACTCGTCGTTCACGTCGAGGATGAAGCGGGACATGTCCTCCTTTTCCTCGACGTTCATGCCGGCCATCGGCTCGTCGAGCAGCAGGAGCTTCGGCTCGGCCGCGAGCGCCCGCGCGAGCTCCACCCGCTTCTTCAGGCCGTAGGGCAGCCGGCCCACCGGGGTCTTGCGGATGCGCTGGATCTCGAGGAAGTCGACGATCTCCTCCACCCGCCGCCGATTCTCGACCTCCTCGCGCTGCGCTGGGCCCCACCAGAGCGCCTGCCGCGCCATGCCGGTCTTCATGTGGGTCAGGCGGCCCGTCATGATGTTGTCCAGCACGCTCATCCCGTCGAAGAGCGCGATGTTCTGGAACGTCCGTGCGATGCCCTGGCGGGCGACCTGGTAGGGCTTCATCGGCGGGCGCTTCTCGCCGCGGAACCAGACCTCCCCCTCCTGCGGGTTGTAGAAGCCCGAGATCACGTTGAGCATCGACGACTTGCCGGCGCCGTTCGGCCCGATGATCGCGCGGATCTCGCCCTCGCGGATGTCGAAGGAGATGTCCTTGATCGCCTCGACGCCCCCGAAGCGGAGGGTGATGTGGCGCATCTCCATCAGCGTGCCGCCGATGGGGCGGGAGTCGGGGGTCGGCCCCGCATCGTGCATCGCCGCCTCCGTCATGCCGCCCTCGCCACGCCGGCGCCCAGCATCGCCGCGACGCCGACGGCGAGCCCGAACACAAGCACCTCGCCGAAATAGCGCCCGAAACCGCGCCCGTCGTCCTTGCGAGCGCGGTTGCGTCCCATCGCAAAGCCGAGGATGGCGAGCCCGGGAGCACCCGGACCAGGGGGGGTGGCGGTGCAGCCGCGCCATCGGCGATGATCGAGGAGCCCCGCGGCGAAGGAGACGCCGATCCCCGACGCGCCGAAACGCGGCGTACGTTGTGGTCCCGGCGGGTCGACCTAAGCCGGTAGCGCCTTTTCCAGACTGATCCCGGTTCGGGTTCCTGCTAACAGACTCCCCTTCCTTATTCCACCCCCACTTTTTCTGAGCCTCTTGACTTGACCGATAGTCGCGTCGTTCTCGGACCGAATGGAGCGATCATGCGCGAAGGACCAGGGCCGTACTCGCGAATTGCTTCGCGCGATCATCCGCCAAGCACATGCTTCAGCGGCGCTTAGTGCCAACGAGTGTGTCGCGCAGCTCTGCAGCTTGCTGGCGACTCGTCAGAGATCGGAAAGGATGCTCAATCGTCTCAAGATTGCTGTTGCACCGCATCTACACTGAGGAAAACTTGGCGCGATCATTCCGCCGCCACTCTCTCCGGCTCGCCCACCGGCACGACTTCGGCGTCCTGCAGGACCAGCGTGGCCTTGATCTTGCCCTTGCGGCCGTCCTCGTAGGTGACTTCGGTCTCGGTGTAGATCTCGGGCGCGTCGGAGTAGAGGGCGTCGACGAGGTCGGCGAACTTCTCTCCGATCACGGCGCGGCGGACCTTGCGGGTGCGGGTCAGTTCGCCGTCGTCGGCGTCGAGCTCCTTGTGCAGCACCAGGAAGCGGTGGACCTGGCAGGCCGACAGCATCGGGTCCTCGGCGATCGAGGCGTTGGTCTCGGCGACATGGCCGCGCATCATCTCCAGCACCTTGGGGTGCTGGCTGAGCTCCTGGTACGAGCCATAGGCGATGTTGTTGCGCTCGGCCCAGTTGCCGACGGCGGCGAGGTCGATGTTCAGCATCGCGACGCAATGGTCGCGGCCGCCGCCGATCACCACCGCCTCGAGGATGTTGGGATAGAACTTGAGCTTGTTCTCGACGTACTTCGGCGCAAACAGCGCGCCGGAGGCGAGCTTGGCCACGTCCTTGGCGCGGTCGATGATGCGCAGCTGGCCCGTCGCCTGGTCGAAGAAGCCGGCGTCGCCGGTCGCGACCCAGCCCTCGGCGTCCTTGGTCTTGGCCGTCGATTCGGCGTTCTTGTAGTATTCCACGAATGTGCCGGGTGAGCGGTAGAAGACCTCGCCATCGTCGCCGATGCGTATCTCCACCCCTGGCGAGGGCACGCCCACGGTGTCGGAGCGCACGGCGTCGTCGGGCTGCTGGGTGATGAAGACAGACGCTTCGGTCTGGCCGTAGAGCTGCTTGAGGTTGATGCCGAGGCCACGGAAGAAGTCGAAGATCTCCGGGCCCGATCGCCTCGCCGGCGGTGTAGCCGACGCGGATGCGGCTGTAGCCGAGGCTGTTTTTGAGCGGCCCGAAGACCAGCACCTCGCCCAGCCGGTAGAGCCAGCGGTCGCGCGCCGAGACCGGGTGGCCGTCGAGGATCGCCGGCCCGACGCGGCGGGCGACGCCCATGAACCGGTCGAACAGCCATTTCTTGAGACGGCTGGCATCCTCCATCCGGATCATCACGTCGGTCAGCTGGGTCTCGAACACGCGGGGCGGGGCGAAGAAGTAGGTCGGCCCGATCTCGCGCAGGTCGGTGATCATGGTGTCCGCGCTCTCGGGGCAGTTGACGCAGAAGCCGCACCAGTAGGCCTGGCCCACCGCGAAGATGAAGTCGCCGACCCACGCCATCGGCAGGTAGGCGAGGATCTCGTCGCTCTCGCGGAGGCGGTCGAACTCCGACGAATTCTTCGACGTGAGGATGATGTTGCGGTTCGACAGCACCACGCCCTTGGGGCGTCCGGTGGTGCCGGATGTGTAGAGCATGACGCAGGTATCGTCGTGGGTCAGCGCCCCGGTCCGGCGCTGCAGCTCCGCGCCGAGTTGGTCGCCCGCGCCGCGCCCAGCCGCCTGCACGTCGACGTAGGACGTCATGTGTCGGTGGTCGTATTTCCGCAGGCCGCGCGGGTCGAGATAGACGACATGCTTGAGGTGCAGTTGCTCCTGCACCTCGAGCACCTTGTCCACCTGCTCCTGATCGCCGGCGATGACGAAGCGGGCGCCGCAATGGTCCAGAACATAAGCGATCTCGTCGCCGACCGCATCCTGGTAGAGCGGGACCGGCACCCCGCCCGCCGCCTGCGTCGCGACCATGGCCCAGTAGAGCGCCGGGCGGTTCCGGCCGATGATGGCGACGTGATCGCCGCGCTCGATCCCGAGCGTCAGAAGGCCGAGCGCCAAGGCCTCGACCTCGGCCTGGGTCTCGGCCCAGGTCCAGCTCTGCCAGATGCCGTATTCCTTCTCGCGGTAGGCGGGGCGCGCGCCGAAGCGCTCCGCGTTGCGTGCAAGAAGGGCAGGTATGGATGCCGGTGCCGCCGGCTCGTCGATCAAGGCATGGTCCTCCCGACGTCGGGGCTCAGCGGGTTGTCCCCGTCTTCCGCGTCGGACGGCAGCTTATCCATGCTGGCCGTATCTGCAAAGCGCTGCTGTGCCCGCCTGACGAAACGGCAGGCTGCCCCGCCTCAGTCGTCCCAGGTGGGCAGCGCCTCGATCTCTTCTGCGGTGAGGTCGGTCGTGTATGTGCCGTTCTCGAACACCAGCCGCTCGATCGGCAGGATCCGCTCCTCGTCTCCGAGGCCGAGGAAGCCGCCCGCCTCGACCACCATCGCGACGAGCGAGCCGTCCGGCCCGATGAGCGCCGTTTCGATCTCGCCGACATTCTCGCCGCCGACGGTCGACACGTCGATGTCGTCGATCGAGGTCAGGGACTCGGTGTCGATGATGCTCTGCGCCGAGGCGGCCGTGGCAAGCGAAAGGGCGGCTGCGGGAACGATGTATCTGAACATTCTGGACACTCCTTGTCGGGTCAGCGTTGCCGCCTCAACGGTGGGACGCGGGTGCCCGTTCCCTCCCGCGTCGCCGGAGCGGTTGACATGCGGTGCATGATGTTCCCTTATTGTTCCGGCAACGTGAAGGTAAAGGCGGCGCGTTTCCAGCTTGCCGCGACGCGACGGGAGGGGCTAGATGTTCGATATGGCGGCGGACCCTTCCCACGATCTGGTGGCATTTCTCGACGGGCGCAGGTACGGGACGGTCCTTGCCGATCCGCCATGGCGCTTCGTGAACCGCACCGGCAAGGTGGCGCCGGAGCATCGGCGGCTGGCGCGCTATCCGACGCTCGAGGTCGAGGAGATCTGCGCGCTGCCGGTGGCCGAACATCTCGACGACGCCGCGCACTGCTATCTCTGGGTGCCGAACGCGCTGCTGCCGGACGGGCTGCGGGTGATGCAGGCCTGGGGGTTCGAGTACAAGTCGAACATCGTCTGGCACAAGGTGCGCAAGGACGGCGGCTCCGACGGTCGTGGCGTCGGCTTCTACTTCCGCAACGTGACCGAACTGCTCCTGTTCGGCGTGCGCGGACGCAACGCGCGGACGCTGGCGCCGGGGCGGCGCCAGGTGAACCTCATGGCCAGCCGCAAGCGGGAGCATTCGCGCAAGCCTGACGAGCAGTACGAGCTGATCGAGGGCTGCTCGTGGGGCCCGTACCTGGAGCTCTTCGGCCGCGGCGTGCGCCGCGACTGGACGGTATGGGGCAACCAGGCGGATGAGGACTATCGGCCGGACTGGGCGACCTACGCCTACAATTCGGGGCTCGCGGCGGAGTAGCGGATGCGCCTGGGCGTGATCTTCCTGCCCGGGATCGTGACGCCGGTCGAGCTGGCCTATGCCGAGCTGGCACCGCTCGTCGTCGACCGAGAGGTGCTGCTTCTGGACCTCGCCCTCTACGACGGCACCGCACCGCGGCCCTACCGGTTCGACCACGAGATCTCCGCGTTGGCTAAAGCCGCCGACGCGGCGGCCCTGTCGCGGTTTCATCTGGTGGGGTTCTCGGCGGGCGCGTCGGTGGCGGCGGTCGCCGGGGCAAGGATGCCGTACCGCGTGGCGTCGCTGACGCTGATCGAGCCGCCGTGGCTCGGCAACGAGGGGCGAAGCGCAAGCGAGGCCGCGGAGATGGCGCGGATCGACGCCGTGCTCGCCAAGCCGCCGGAGCAGGCGCTGGCCGCCTTCTTGCAATTGCTGTTGCGGCCGGGCGTGGCGCCGCCTGCGCCGCAGCCGGGGCCCGCGCCGCAATGGATGGCGACGCGGCCGGACGGCATCCGCGCCATCGGCGAGGCGTTCGCGGCGGGCCATCTGCCGCCCGAGGTCCTGGGCGAATTGCCGATGCCCATGCTCTTCGTGGTCTGCGGCAACAGCAATCCGGCGCTGTTCGCCGCGATGGCGGACCGTGCCGCGCGGCAGATCCCGCGGATGACTCGCCTCGACTATCCCGACCTCAGCCACCTCGTTCCGCCGCAGAAGGCCGACCCCGCGGAGTTCGCCGCCCGGCTCGCAAGCCACTGGTCGGCGGCGGAGGCGTGAGCCGTCGCGGTCCTAGCCGCCGCCGAAGAGATCGCCGGCGCTGGTGCGCACGGGCGGCGCGTCCGACAGGACCGCCGCAGGCAGGCCGATCAGCAGCAGGGGGCAGGGGTTGCCGACACCGCGGGCGACGCGCGCCTCGAGCTTGGCCCAGTGCGTCGTGGCCTGGCCGAACTTCGAGGCGACGAAGTTGCGCGTGAAGGCTTCGGCGAAGCTTGCCCCCGCCGCGGTCAGGCGGCGGACGGCCGCACGCTGGTTCGCCGTCCGCTCCTCGACGCCGTAGCGCGACAGCCCGGCCTCGTCGGTGACGCCGTCGGCGCGGAGGCGCGCGGCAATCCGCTCGGCGAACGCGGTCTGCATGCCGCTGCCGCGGGTAACGATGACGCCGACCGAGACGGCGGACTGAACGTGCAGGCGCTGGAAGTTCTCGAGGTCGCGGTCGAAGAACGGATCCTTGTTGTTCCACTCGATCTCCAGCGCCAGGGTGCCGGCCGGAGCGGTGCGGACATGGTCGATCTCGTGGCTGATGGCCTCGCGCCGCTGGCCGTCGACGATCGTCTCGACGGTGAAGACGTGCTTCGGCCAGCCTGCCTCGGCGAGAGAGCGGCGGAGGCGCTGGGTGAACGCGCTCTCGCCGCCGCCGCCGGCGATCAACTCGGCGACGTCGATGCGCACGTCGAGCAGCAGCCCGACCAGCTCGGCAAGCTCGTCAGCGAAGTCGTGGACCAGGATCGCCTCGGCGTGGTTTCGGGTCAGGACGTCAAAGCCCGCCGCCCGCAACCGCTGCAGGCTCAAGCGGCGCTCTTCCACTTGATCGAGCAGCCCATCGACGGGACCTGCTCGCGGGGGCCCGCTCCCGTCTCGGCGACCTGCTTCATCGCGGCGAAGAGCTCCCGCTCGGCGTCGGGCCTCGCCTTCGTGCCCGAGGCGTCGAGCCGGCCGCGATATTGCAGCTCGCCGCGGGCGTTCAGACCGAAGAAGTCCGGCGTGCAGGCGGCGCCCCAGACCCGTGCGACCGATTGGTCCTCGTCGTGCAGGTACGGAAACGGCAGTCCATGCTCACGCGCGAAGCGGCCCATGTTCTCGAAGCTGTCGGCGGGATGCGTCGTGGCATCGTTCGAGCAGATCGCGGCGGTGCCGATGCCGAGTTCGGCAAGGTCGCGGGCGTCGCGCACGATCTTGTCGATCACGGCTTTCACGTAGGGACAATGGTTGCAGATGAACGCGACCAGTGCGCCGTTCGGGCCGGAAATATCCTGCAGCGCATAGATCTTGCCGTCGGTCGCGGGTAGGCGGAACTCCGGCGCCTTCCAGCCGAAGTCGCAGACGGGGGGCGTTGCGGCCATGATACGTCTCCTTCGTTTCGCAGTCAGCGACTCGTCATCGCAAGAAACGCGGCACGTCGCAAAGCAAGCTGCCCCTGCGCCGGAGGAAGGGGGCGGCCGCTACTCCGCCGCGACCTCCGCAGCCTCGACCCTGACGGCGCAGAACTTGAACTCGGGGATCTTGCCGTAGGGGTCGATGGCGGGGTTCGTCAGCAGGTTGGCGGCGGCCTCGACGTAGGCGAAGGGCAGGAACGCCATGCCGGGCGCGACGGCGCGATCGGCGCGGGCGGCAAGTTCGATCGAGCCGCGGCGGCTGGTCAGGCGCACGCGACCACCCGGCTCGACGCCGAGCTTGCGCAGCGTCGACGGGTGCAGCCCGCAGGTCGGGCCCGGCTCCAGTGCATCGAGCGTTGCTGAGCGGCGCGTCATCGAGCCGGTGTGCCAGTGCTCGAGCTGCCGGCCGGTGGTCAGGACGACAGGGTAGTCGGCGTCGGGCAGTTCGTCCGGCGGCACGATCTGCGCCGGCGTGAACTTCGCCCGCCCGCTCTCGCGCGGGAAGGCGGTGCCGAAGACGATCGAGGCGCCCGGGTCGGCGGGGCCGGAGCTGGGGTAGGTGACCGCACCCTCCCGCTCCAGCCGGTCCCAGGTGATATGGTCGAGCGACTGCATCGTCGCCGCCATCTCGGTGTAGACCTCGCGCGGGTGCGTGTAAGTCCAGCCGAGGCCGAGGCGGTTCGCGAGGTCGGTGGTGATGCGCCAGTCCTCGCGCGCCCCGCCCGGCGGCGGCAGGGCGGGGCGGCCCATCTGCACCTGGCGGTTGGTGTTGGTGACGGTGCCGGTCTTCTCGAAAAAGGCCGAGGCGGGCAGGATCACGTCGGCATACATCGCCGTCTCGGTCAGGAAGATGTCCTGCACGACGAGGTGGTCGAGCTTGGCCAGCGCTTCGCGAGCGTGGGCGACGTCGGGGTCGGACATGGCCGGATTCTCACCCAAGACGTACATCGCGGTGATGTCGCCGGCGTGCGTCGCGTCCATGATCTCGGTAACGGTCAGGCCCTTCTCGGACGAGAACTCGGTGCCCCACAGTCGCTCGAGGTTCGAGTGCGCGGCGGCGTCAGAGACCGACTTGTAGTCCGGCAGGAACATCGGGATCAGGCCCGCGTCCGAGGCACCCTGAACGTTGTTCTGGCCGCGCAGCGGATGCAGGCCGGTGCCCGGACGGCCGACATGGCCGCACATCAGCGCCAGCGAGATCAGGCAGCGCGAGTTGTCGGTGCCGTGGACGTGCTGGCTGACGCCCATGCCCCAGAAGATCATCCCGGCGCGGGCGCGGGCGAAGCTGCGCGCGACCTCGCGGATGGTCTGAGCATCGATGCCGCAGTGCTCGGCCATCGTCTCGGGTGCGAACCCCTCGAGATGGGCGACGAGGTCGTCCCATCCCTCGGTAAAGCCCGCGACGTACTGCCGGTCGGCCATTCCTTCGTTCACGATGACATGCATGATCGCGTTCAGGAGCGAGACGTCGGCGCCGGGCTTGAACTGCAGCATGTGCGTCGCGTGACGCTTGAGCGCCTGGCCGCGCGGGTCCATCACGATCAGCTCGCCGCCGCGCTTGACGAACTGCTTGAAGAAGGTGGCGGCGACGGGGTGGTTCTCGACCGGGTTGGCGCCGATGACGATGGCGCAGTCGGCGTTCTCGATCTCGTTGAAGGTCGCCGTCACCGCGCCGGAACCCACGTTCTCCATCAGCGCCGCCACCGAGGAGGCGTGGCAGAGGCGCGTGCAATGGTCGAGGTTGTTGTGGCCAAAGCCCTGGCGGATCAGGCGCTGGAACAGGTACGCCTCCTCGTTGGTGCACTTTGCCGAGCCGAAGCCGGCGACCCTGGTGCCGCCCGCGGCCTTCAGCCCCGCTGCGGCGGCGTCGAGCGCTTCGTCCCACGTCGCCTCGCGGAAGTGGGTCAGCGGGTTCGCCGGGTCCACGTCCATCCGCTTCGCCATCCCCTCGCGCCGGATCAGCGGCCGGGTCAGGCGGTGGGGGTGGTGGACGTAGTCGTAGCCGAACCGCCCCTTGACGCAGAGCCGGCCCTTGTTCGCCGGCCCCTGGGCGCCGTCGACGGCGAGGATGCGGCCGTCCTTGGTGGCTATGTCGATCTGGCAGCCGACGCCGCAGAACGGGCAGACGGTGCGCGTCACCGCCTCGGCCACGTCGCTGTCGCCGCGCTGGTGATCGTCGAGCAGCGACGCCTCCATCAGCGCGCCGGTCGGGCAGGCCTGCACGCACTCGCCGCAGGCGACGCAGGTCGAGGCGCCCATCGGGTCGTCGAAGTCGAAGACCGGGAACGTGGCGTGGCCGCGGCCGGCCATGCCGATGACGTCGTTGACCTGGACCTCCCGGCAGGCGCGGACGCAAAGGCCGCACTGGATGCAGGCGTCGAGATTGACGCGCATCGCCGGGTGGCTTGGGTCGGGCAGCGGCGACGCCTCCATCGGCGGAAAGCGTGACGCCTCGACCTCCTGCGCGGCGGCGGTCCGTCGCATGTGGCTTGAGCGGTCGTGCGCGTTCTCGAGGCTCGGCTGGTCGGCGGTCAGCATCTCGATCACCAGGCGCCGCGCCGTCCTGGCGCGATCGCTCTGGGTGCGGACCTCCATACCTTCCGTCGGCTGGCGGATACAGGAGGCGGCGAGCCGCGGCTCCCCCTCGACCTCGACCATGCAGGCGCGGCAGTTGCCGTCCGGCCGATAGCCCGGCAAATCCTTGTGGCAGAGGTGCGGAATGGTCGTGCCGAGGCGCTTGGCCACCTGCCAGATCGTTTCGCCCGGCGCGGCACTCGCTTCTTGGCCGTCGAGGATGAAGGTCGTCGCAGCCGCCATGTATACATTCCCTCCCGCGTCCGGACGTTAGACCCGGTTCGCCGCGTTGGCGAGACGCCTTCCCGACATCTCCGGCGCCTTTTGCGTCAGAGGCGCACCCGCCCGCTCTCCCCGGTCTCCAGCTCCCACGTGACGGAACGCCCACCAAGCGCGTCGGGTCCCACCCTCGCGGTTCCGGTGACGCCGCCGGTACAGGAAAGCTCGGTCTCGCGGAACGGACTGATGAGCGTCGGCGCCTCGTAGGAGCCGGAGCACGCGCGAATCCGGCCTTGCGTCAGGCCCAGCACGCGCAGGCCGGTACGGCCCGTCGTCTCCACCGCCTGGACCGGTGCAGCGCGGTCGCGGCCGTCCCCCGCCGGCGCACTCACGGACGTCGGCGACTGAGCGCAGGCCGCGACCAGAATCAGGGGCGCGAAGGGGCGGAGATACGGGCCGATCCTGGGTTTCATCGGCGGCACAATAGCTCCGGCGCCCGCGGCCGAAAGCCCCCCGGCAGGACAAATCCGATCTTCGACATTTCGACGTTCGGACGGACCCCGACGAGGGTCTGAGCGTTTAGGGGGTGACAGCGAAACAATCCGGCCGGAACACGCGGCCGAAAAGGAGGACACATGAACTGGGACCAGATTCAGGGTAACTGGAAGCAGATGAAGGGCTCCGCGCGCGAGCAGTGGGGCCAGCTTACCGACGATGACGTCGAGATGGCCGCGGGCGACCGCGACAAGCTCGAGGGTCGTATCCAGGAACGGTACGGCAAGTCCAAGGAAGATGCGCGCCGCGAAGTCGACGAGTGGATTGGGCGCCAGTAAGCGCGACGAACCGAAGTCTTGCTGCTTGCCACCGCCCCGGTTTCGGCCGGGGCGGTTCTTCGTTCAGGCCACCCGCGGCCACACCTTCTCGATCCGCGCGAATCGTTCGTTCGTCTCCGCCTCGATCAGGCGGGTATACTCCGAGACCGGGTGGTTCCGGGTCGAGACCGGAAACCCGGTGCGAAAGCAGCGGACCGAACCGATATGGCGGAAACCGCCCGACGGGATGCCCGTCACCGGGTCGTCGGACCGGCAGAGGTTCAGCACCCATCCCTCGCCATTGATCCGCGGAAGCCGGCCCTTGTAGACGCGGGGCGAGCCGAACGTGACGGTCGGGATCTGCATCCTGTGACCGATGATTTGCGCCGCCGCGCCGCCCAGCGAATGGCCCACGATGAAGCGCGGCTTGAAGTGCCTGGCAAAGCGGTAGACGCTGTCCGCGTGGCGGAGGAAGCCGAAGTGCCACGCCCCGACCTGTGCCGGCGGGATGAGTTGCAGCCCCGCGATGCGGGCATTGCCCTTGCGCACGACCTGCAGGTTGAACCGCTTCCAATCCTCGCGCTCGTTGGTGCCCGGGATCACCAGGTCGCCGTCACGGGTGATGAAGGCCTCGACGAACGGCTCGCTGTTCGCCGCGGCGTAATCGAGCGTCCCGGCATACGCCTCGATCAGAAGCTCCGCCGCCTCGAGTGTCGACTTGTGATGCATGGCAATACTCCCTTCAAATCCTGGTGTCCCCGCAATGACCGCAGAATAGCACGTTTCCCGGCCGCGGGCGCGTCGGGAATTCCGGTCCCGGCCCGGCGCCGCGCGGCGGGCAGGGCGCCCGACCGTCGGCCGCTTGTCGCCGCTTGCGGGCATCGCGCGGGCGCTCGAATGTCGGTTTCGGCAACGCTTGCGTCGCCAATTCCCGGGACCGGCGCGCCCGATCGCGCGATGTCGGAGAGGTCGCAACGGAGGGCGTTATGAAGACCCATGTGCGCGTTCTGGTCGTGGGCGGCGGGGCCGTCGGAGCCGGCATCGCCTACGCGCTGGCAAAGGCCGGCTGGACCGACCTCATGCTGGTGGAGCGGGACGAGCTGACCTCGGGCTCCACCTGGCACGCCGCGGGGCTGCTGCCGTACTTCAACATGAGCTATGCGACGACGCACATCCACGACCATTCCATCAAGCTCTACAAGATGCTGGAGGAGGAGACGGGGCTGAACCCGGGCTTCTCGGTCGTCGGCAACCTGCGGATGGCGCAGACGCAGGCGCGGATGGACGAATACATGCTCTACGCCGCCACGGCGGAGAACGTCGACGTCCCCTACGAGTGGATGACGCCCGACCAGATCAAGGACCGCTGGCCGCTGGTGCGGACCGAGGACCTCTTCGGCGCGATCTTCCATCCCACCGACGGCTACATCAACCCCGCCGACGTCACCCAGGCGCTGGCCCGCGGGGCGCGCAACCGCGGCGTCGCGATCGAGCGGCGCTGGCAGGCTGACGCGTTCCGCTGGACCGGCTCCGCCTGGATCGTGACGCTGACCAAGATGGTCGCGCGCGGCGGCAACCTCGTCCCCTCCGAGGAGCGGATGGAGGTTACGGCAGAGCATCTCGTGACGGCCTCTGGCAACCATGCGCAGCGGACGGCGCGCCTCCTCGACATCAAGATCCCGGCCATCCCGGTCGAGCACCAATACATCGTGACGGAGCCCGACCCGGCGCTGCAGCAGTACCGCCTCGACCATGGCGAGCACCCGGTGCTGCGCGACGCCGACGCCAAGTGGTACGTCCGCGAGGAGAGGGGCGGCTGGATCCTCGGCCCCTACGAGAAGGGCGCGCCGGCGCGCTTCGCCCACGGCGTGCCGGAACTCGTTCCGCGCCGACCTCTTCCCCCTCGACCTCGACCGGATCGAGGCCGAGTACATGAGCTTCATCCACCGCATCCCGTCGGCCGAGGAGGTCGGGCTCAAGGACGACTACAACGGCCCGATCTGCTACACGCCCGACGGCAACCCGCTGCTCGGCCCCGCGCCGGGCCTGCGCAACATGTGGCTGGCCGAGGGGTTCTCCTTCGGCATCACCGCGGCGGGCGGCGCCGGGCACTACCTCGCGCAGCTGATGACCGCGGGCGAGGCCGAGATCGACATGACCTCGCTCGACCCGCGCCGCTACGGCACCTGGATGACGACCGAGTACGCCTGCCGCAAGAACGAGGAGGCCTACGACCACGTCTTCGTCCTGCACCACCCCGACGAGGAGCGGCCGGCGGCACGGCCGCTGCGGACGGCGCCCTGCTACGACCGCCTGGTCGCGCGCGGCGCCCAGTTCGGTCAGATCGCGGGATGGGAGCGGCCGACCTACTTCGCCGAACCCGGCTTCGACGACCATGCCGCCCGCTCGTTCCGCCGCGGCGGCTGGTGGTCCTGCGCGGCGGCCGAGGCGCAGGCGATCCGTGACGGCGTCGGCCTCCTGGACCTCACGCCCTTCGCCAAGCACGAGCTGAGCGGGCCGGGCGCGGCGCCGTTCCTGGAATGGTACACGACGAACGCCTTGCCCAAGGTCGGTCGCGTCAGCCTGACCTACACCCTGTCGCCCGCCGGCACCGTCGCCAGCGAGTACACCGTCGCGCGCCTGTCGCACGACCGCTTCTACCTCGTCTCCGCCGGGGCATGGCACGCCTACGACCACGACATGCTGGCGAAGGCTGTCGCAGACCGGCGGGGCGGAGTTCGGCGACATCCACCTCGCCGAGGTGACCTCGCAGTACGGGGTCTTCGCCGTGACCGGACCCAAGGCGCGCGACGTGCTCGGCGCCCTCGTCGTCGATGCCGAGCCCGCGACGAAGCTCTCCAACAAGCGCTTCCCGTGGCTTTCGGTGCGCGGGCTGGAGCTCGGCATGGTGCCGGTGCGGGCGCTGCGCGTCAGCTACACCGGCTCGCTGGGGTGGGAACTGCACCACCCGATGGAGATGCAGAACCACCTCTTCGACCGGCTGATGCAGGCGGGCGAGGCGCACGGGGTCAAGCTCTGCGGCACCCGCGCGATGAACTGGCTGCGGCAGGAAAAGAGCTACCGCGCCTTCGGTGCGGAGCTCGGGCGCGACGCCACGCCGCTCGAGGCCGGGCTCGACCGCTTCGTCGACTGCACGCGGCCGTTCCACGGAAAGGCCGCGATGCAGGAGACCGGCGTGCGCGCCAAATGCGTCACGCTGCTGATCGACGGCCCCGACGCGGCCGACCCGTGGGGCCGCGAGGCGCTCTACGACGGCGATGTCCGGGTCGGCCGCCTGACCTCCGGCGGGTGGTCGGTCAGCCTCGGGCGGCAGATCGGCATGGGCTACGTCTCGCCCGACCGGGCGCGGCCGGGCACGCGACTGTCGGTGAAGATGCTCGACCGCCTCTGGCCGGTCGAGGTCGTGGACGACAGTCCGTGGGACCCCGCGAACGAGGCGCTTCGGGTCGACGGCTGAGCCGCGCCGGCCCGTGACGTATCGGCACGTCGCGCGGGGCTTGCCAATGCCCGCGGTTCCCGCTTTCTTCGCCGGGGTTTGACACCGGGGGCGCGGTCCTCTTACGCCGCATCGGAGGGCCGTGCGCCGTCCCCGAAGGTGGAGAAAGCGGCGGGCAAGACGGCTCATGCACGTCTCATTCCGACTTAACGGCCAGGCAGTCCGCGTCGCGGTGCCCGATCCCACGCGCACGCTGCTCGACTGGCTGCGCGAGGAGCGCGGCCTGACCGGCACCAAGGAAGGCTGCAACGAGGGCGATTGCGGCGCCTGCTCGGTCCTCGTCACCGATGACGCCGGGGCACGGGCGCTGAACGCCTGCATCCTGTTCCTGCCACAGCTCGACGGCAAGGCGGTCCGCACGGTCGAAGGCATCGCCGGGCCGGGCGGACAGCTGCACCCGGTGCAGGAGGCGATGGTGCGCCTGCACGGCTCGCAGTGCGGTTTCTGCACGCCGGGCTTCGTCGTCGCGATGGCGGCGGGGCACCTGAACGGCCGGCACGACCATGACGACGTGCTCGCCGGCAACCTCTGCCGCTGCACCGGCTACGCCCCGATCGTCCGCGCCGCCGAGGCCGCGTCTGACGAGCCGGTTCCCGCCTGGATGCGCGACGAGGGGGTGGCGCCCGCGGCGCCAGCCGCGACGGGCAACGAGGCGGGGGCGCCGAACGGCGCCCCCTCCGAGGCGCCCGTCCCCGGCGAGATCGGCGCTGACTGGGGCAAGCGCGACGCGGTGGCGGGAACGTCGGCGTCGGATGCGGGCGGGCCGGCGCACGGCGCGGCATGGCTGCGGCCGCGGAGCGCCGACGAGCTCGCGTCATGGTACCTTGAGAACCCGGGCGCGACGCTGGTCGCCGGCGCCACCGACGTCGGCCTCTGGGTGACGAAGGGCTTGCGCGACATCGCGCCGGTCGCGTTCCTCGCCGGCTGCGACGACCTCCGCGGCATCGCGGTCGGAGAGCATGAGGTGCGCGTCGGCGCCATGACCACGCTCGCCGAGCTCAGGCAGGCGGTGGCGCCGCTGCACCCGAGCTTCGCCGAGCTGATCCGCCGCTACGGGTCGGAGCAGGTGCGCGGCGCGGCGACGATCGGCGGCAACATCGCCAACGGCTCGCCGATCGGCGACGGGCCGCCGGCGCTGATCGCGCTCGGCGCGACGGTGCACCTGCGCCGCGGCGACGCGCGGCGGTCGCTGCCGATCGAGGACTTCTTCCTCGACTACGGCAAGCAGGACCGGCGCGAGGGCGAGTTCGTCGAGGCGGTGAGCTTTCCGCGCCAGCCCGACCGCCTGCGCTGCTACAAGCTCTCGAAGCGCTTCGATCAGGACATCAGCGCCGTCTGCGGCTGCTTCAGCATCAGCGTCGACGAAGGCCGCGTCGCGGCGGCGCGCATCGCCTTCGGCGGCATGGCCGGCATCCCCAAGCGTGCCGCGGCGGTCGAGGCCGCGCTCCTTGGCCAGGAGTGGTCGGCGGCGACGCTCGCGCGGGCCCAGGCGGCGCTGTCCGACGACTTCTCGCCGCTGTCGGACATGCGGGCCAGCGCGGCCTACCGGCTCGACGGCGCGCGCGGGATGCTGGCGCGCTACCTTGCCGAGGATGACGGCGCGTTCGCCCGGATCCTCGAGGTGATGCCGTGAGCGGGCGCGGGCGTCTCGCCGAGGGCGCGGTGCGCCCCCACCTCGACGCCCGCCGCGGCTGTCGCCGCGCGCGCCGGGGCCGGCGGTGAGCGTCGCCGAGGCCGTTCCGCACGATGCCGCGGTGCTGCACGTCACCGGCCAGGCGCGCTACGTCGACGACATTCCGACGCCGGCGGGAACCCTGCACCTCTGCTTCGGCCTGTCCGACACGGCGCGCGGACGGATCGTCGGCATCGACCTCGAGCCGGTGCGGACCGCGCCGGGCGTCGTCGCGGTCCTGACGGCGGCGGATCTGCCGCACGCCAATGACGTCTCTCCCTCGATCCACGACGAGCCGCTGCTGGCCGATGGCTTGATCCACTACATGGGCCAGCCGATCTTCCTCGTCGTCGCCGCGTCGCATCTCGCGGCGCGGCGCGCGGCGCGGCTGGCGCGGGTCGAGATCGAGCCGCAAGCGCCGGTCCTGACCATCGACGCCGCGCTCGCCGCGGACAGCCGGTTCGAGGATGGCCCGCGGGTCTATCGCAAGGGCGATGCCGAGGCGGCCCTGGCGCGGGCGCCGCGGCGGCTCGCCGGCCGGGTCGAGCTCGGCGGGCAGGAGCACTTCTATCTCGAGGGGCAGGCGGCGCTGGCGATCCCTCTGGAAGACGGCGAGATGCAGGTGCAATCCTCGACCCAGCACCCGACGGAGGTACAGCACAAGGTCGCCGAGGCGCTGGGCCAGCCGATGGCGACGGTGCGGGTCGAGACCCGGCGCATGGGCGGCGGCTTCGGCGGCAAGGAGAGCCAGGCCAACGCCCCCGCCGTCGCCTGCGCCGTGGCCGCGCGCGCCACCGGGCGGCCCTGCAAGATCCGCTACGACCGCGACGACGACATGATCGTCACCGGCAAGCGCCACGACTTCCGCATCGACTTCGAGGTGGGGTTCGACGAGGACGGACGGATCGCCGGCATCGTCTTCCGCCAGTACGCGCGCTGCGGCTGGTGCCAGGATCTCAGCCTGCCCGTTGCCGACCGGGCGATGCTGCACGCCGACAACGCCTACCACCTGACCGACGTCACCATCGAGAGCCATCGGCTCAAGACCAACACCCAGTCCGCCACCGCCTTCCGCGGCTTTGGCGGCCCGCAGGGCATGGTCGGTATCGAGCGGGTGATGGACGAGATCGCCCACGCGCTCGGCCGCGACCCGCTGCAGGTGCGGCGCACGAACTACTACGCCGAGATGACCGACGCCTCGGCGCCGCCGGGCCGGGCGGAGGACCACCAGGGCGTGCCGCCGCACGACCAGGACCTCGCCAGCCGCGGCGCGCCGGAGCAGCCGGACCCGGCCCCGCCGGCGCGCGGCCGGCAGACCACGCCCTACCACATGGCCGTCGAGGACTTCGTCCTGCACGGCATCACCGACAGGCTGGTCGAAACCTCCGACTACCACGCCCGCCGCGCCGCCGTCGCCGAATGGAACGCCCGCGAGCCGATCCTCAAGCGGGGCATCGCGCTGACGCCGGTGAAGTTCGGCATCAGCTTCACCCTGACCCACCTCAACCAGGCGGGCGCGCTGGTGCACGTCTACCAGGACGGCTCCATCGCCATGAACCACGGCGGGACGGAGATGGGGCAGGGCCTGTTCCGCAAGGTCAGCCAGGTGGCGGCGGCGCGGTTCGGCGTCGGCCTCGGCCGGGTGCGGATCACCGCGACGGACACGGCCAAGGTGCCGAACACCTCGGCCACTGCGGCGTCGTCGGGATCGGACCTCAACGGCATGGCGGTCGCGGCCGCCTGCGACACCATCCGCGACCGCATCGCCGGGCTGATCGCCGAACGCCACCAGGCCGACGTCGCGTCGGTGCGATTCGAGGGCGAGCGGGTCGAGGTCGGCGGCGAGGGCTATTCCTGGGACGATGCCGTCGCCCTCGCGTACCAGAACCGCGTCAGCCTGTCCTCGACGGGCTACTACAAGACGCCGAAGGTCGAGTGGGACCGGATCGCCGGCCGCGGCCGGCCGTTCTTCTACTTCGCCCAGGGCGCGGCGGTGACCGAGGTCGTCATCGACACGCTGACCGGCGAGAACCGGATCCTGCGCACCGACATCCTGCACGATTGCGGCGCCTCGCTGAACCCCGCGATCGACATCGGCCAGATCGAGGGCGGCTACGTCCAGGGCGCCGGCTGGCTCACGACCGAGGAACTGGTCTGGACCGAGGAGGGGCGGCTCGCCACGCACGCGCCCTCGACCTACAAGATCCCCGCCTGCTCTGACCGCCCGCGCATCTTCAACGTGGCACTCTGGGATGGGCCGAACCGCGAGGACACGATCTACCGCTCCAAGGCCGTGGGCGAGCCGCCGCTGATGCTTGGCCTCTCGGCGTGGCTGGCTTTGTCAGATGCCTGTTCGGCGTGCGGCCCGAACTATCCCGCCCTGGACCCCCCCTCGACGGCGGAGCGGGTGCTGGCGGCGGTCAACCGGGCGCGTGGCCAGTGAGCGGGCGCCGTCAGTATGACGACGCGGGGTCGCTGGCCGGAAAGGACTCGTCACTCGATTCGTCGGTTTGCGACCAATCTCGTGGTGGGTCGCGCATCGCCTCTGGCCCGGCGGTCCGCACTGTGCCCTCCCCGACATCGTCGGCGCCGCTGCGCGAGAACGCCGCTGCGCGCGCGTGGGCCGGAGGGCGCATCGCACGGGCGAGCGCCGCAGCCGTGGTGACGAGGCCGCCGAACAATGCAACTTCCAAGGTCTGTTTTGATGTGAGGTGCATCGGCTTTGGCCTCCTCTCTCACATGCGTACACGGGCTCAATTCGCGGCGGCGCGGTCTGTTCCGCGCGGGCGGGCGGTATGAGCTTCGACCGCCGCGCATTGTCCGCCGCCGTGACCGACCACGGCCGGGTCGCGCGCGTGGTCGTGGCCGAGACCCGCGGCTCCGTCCCGCGGGAGGTCGGGGCGGCGATGCTGATCTGGCCGGACGGGCAGTCGGGCACGATCGGCGGCGGTGCGCTGGAATGGCAAGCTGCCGAGGAGGCGCGGCAGGCGCTCCTCGCCGGTGAGGACCGGCTAAGACGGGTTCCGCTTGGCCCCGGCGTCGGTCAGTGCTGCGGTGGGGCGGTGACACTTCTGATCGAGATCTGGGACGCCCGTCGGATCGACACATGCACGGGCGATGTCGTCGCCCGCCCCGCCCCGGGCGCGCCGGCGCAGGCACCCTTGGGGGCCAGTCGCCGGCTGCGTGCGGCGCGCGGCGAGGGTCGCGCTCCGGCGCCGGCCCTGGTCGACGGCTGGATGGTCGAACCGGTTTCCCGGCCGGCGCGCGACCTCTGGGTCTGGGGCGCGGGCCATGTCGGACGCGCGCTCGTCGCCGTCCTCGCGCCGCTGCCGGAGATCGCCGTGACGTGGATCGACACGGCGGCGAACCGCTTTCCCGACGCGGTGCCCGAAGGCGTCGTCTGCCGGGTGGAGCCCGAGCCGCAGGCGGCCGTGGCCGCGGCGCCGCCGGCCGCCGAGCACTACATCCTGACCTACAGCCATGCGCTCGACCTCGCGCTCTGCCACGCCCTTCTGCGCCACGGGTTCGGCCGCTGCGGGCTGATCGGCTCGGCGACCAAGTGGGCGCGTTTCCGCAGCCGTCTCGCCGGGCTCGGCCACTCCGAGGTGGAGATCGCGCGCATCCGCTGTCCGATCGGCGATCCGGCGCTGGGCAAGCATCCGCAGGCGATCGCCGTCGGCGTCGCGGCGGAGGTCCTTTCGCCCGCCACGGCGGCCCATGCGGTGCAGGCCTCGTGACGGCGCTCTTCTCCTGCGACGGGGTGGGCAAGAGCTATCCGGGCGTCCGCGCCAACGACGACGTGAGCCTGACCGTCCGCGAGGGCGAGGTGCACGCGCTCCTCGGCGAGAACGGCGCGGGAAAATCCACCCTCGTCAAGATGATGTACGGCCTCGTCCGCCCCGACGAGGGGCGCATGCAGATGGCCGGCCGCCCCTACGCCCCGGCCAGCCCGCACGAGGCGCGCAGCGCCGGCGTCGCCATGGTGTTCCAGCATTTCAGCCTGTTCGAGGCGCTCGACGTCGCCGAGAACGTGGCGCTCGGCATGGAGCATCCGCCGCCGATGCGCCAGCTCGCGGCCCGGATCCGCGAGGTCAGCCGGGAGTATGGCCTGCCGCTCGACCCCGGGCGGACGGTCGGCGACCTGTCGGCGGGAGAGCGGCAGCGGGTCGAGATCGTCCGCTGCCTGCTGCAGGAGCCGCGGCTGCTGATCATGGACGAACCGACCAGCGTGCTGACCCCGCAGGAGGTCGAGATCCTGTTCGCGACCCTGCGCCAGCTCGCCGCCGAGGGCACCGCGATCCTCTACATCAGCCACAAGCTGGCGGAGATCAGGGCGCTTTGCGACCGGGCCACCATCCTGCGCCGCGGCAAGGTGGTGGGTACGGCCGACCCGCAGGAGGCCTCGGCACGGGAACTCGCGGAGCTGATGGTGGGACAGACGCTGGCCTCGCCCGCACGCGCCGCGGCGCTGGCGGTCCTCCGATGTCGCGCTCGCGGTCGCGGGGCTCGACCTGCCGCCGGCGAACGCCTTCGGCGTCGCCTTGCGCGACGTGTCCTTCGATCTCCGCCGGGGCGAGGTGCTCGGCATCGGCGGCGTCGCCGGAAACGGCCAGGACGAACTGCTCGCCGCCCTCTCGGGAGAGCGGCGGACGCGCTCGGACGCGATCGTCCTGCACGGCACCCCGGTCGGTGCCCTCGGCCCGACCGCGCGGCGCGCGGCGGGGCTGCTGACCGCGCCCGAGGAGCGGTCTGGGCCACGCGGCCGTGCCCGACATGTCGCTGACCGAGAACGTGGTCCTGACCGCGGTCGGGCGCGAGGCGCTGGCCCGGCGCGGGTTCCTCAGGTGGGGCCGCGCGCAGGGCTTCGCCGAGCGGGTGATCGGCGCCTTCGACGTGCGGACGCCGGGACCAGGCAGCGCGGCGCGCGCGCTCTCGGGCGGCAACCTCCAGAAGTTCGTCGTCGGCCGCGAGATCCTGCAGCGGCCCGAGGTGCTCGTGGTGAACCAGCCGACCTGGGGCGTCGACGCGGCGGCTGCGGCGGCGATCCGCCAGGCGCTGCTCGACCTCGCCTCCGACGGGGCCGCGATCATCGTGATCAGCCAGGATCTCGACGAACTCGTCGAGATCGCCGATCGGTTCGCCGCCCTCAACGAGGGCCGGCTCTCGGCGCCGCGACCGACGCAGGGCCTCACCGTCGAGGAGATCGGCCTGATGATGGGCGGCGCCCACGGCATGGAGGTGGCGCATGGCGGCTGAACCGGCGGCGTACGTTTCGTACGAAAACGTACAAGAGGGGGGCGCGAAACGTACGTTTTCGTACAGGACGCCCGCGCCTTCGCTCCCGGCCGGCGGGGTGGCCCCGGTCGGCGCAGCCGGCCGCGGCCGAGCGGGGGCTCGACGCCCCCCGAGGCCGCGCTCCCCGTGGGGTCCGGCATGATCGCCCTCGTCCGGCGGCCGGAGCCGTCCCGCGTCTGGACCTGGGCCACGCCGCCGCTCGCCGTAATGCTGACGATGATCGCGGGCGGTCTTCTCTTCGCGTTCCTCGGCCAGGATCCGTTCGAGGCGATCCGCACCATCTTCTGGGACCCGCTCTTCCATCCCGACTTCGCCAGCTACTCGCGGCCGCAGCTCCTGGTGAAGGCGGGGCCGCTGATCCTGATCGCGATCGGGCTGAGCCTGGGCTTCCGGGCGGGGATCTGGAACATCGGGGCCGAAGGACAGTACATCCTCGGCGCGCTGGCCGGTGGCGGCGTGGCGCTGGCGCTCTACCCGTCGGAGTCGCGGCTGGTCTTTCCGCTCGCCATTCTCGCCGGGGCCCTCGGCGGCTGGGCCTGGGCGATGATCCCCGCGATCCTCAAGACCCGTTTCAATACCAACGAGATCCTGGTGTCGCTGCTGCTGGTCTACGTGGCCGAGGCGCTTCTGGCGTCGGCGTCGCTCGGGCTCTTGCGCAACCCCGAGGGCGGTGGCTTTCCCGGCAGCCGCAACCTCGCTCGCTGGGACGCCACGGCCAACCCCGAGCTCGTCGCCGGGACCGGCATTCACTGGGGCGTCGTCGCGGCGTTCCTCGCGGTGATCGCCGCCTACGTCCTCCTGTCGCGCCACATCCTGGGCTTTCACATCCGCGTCGCCGGGCAGGCGCCGCGCGCGGCGCGCTTCGCCGGCGTCCGGCCAAGCCGCCTGATCGTCTTCTGCCTCGGCGTCTCGGGCGCGCTGGCAGGTCTTGCCGGCGTCTTCGAGCTGACGGGACCGGCGGGGCAGATCTCGATCGACTTCAACGTCGGCTACGGGTTCACCGCGATCATCGTGGCGTTCCTCGGCCGGCTGCATCCGCTGGGCATCCTGCTTGCCGGCCTCTTGATGGCGCTGACCTATATCGGTGGCGAGCTGGCACAGGTCATGCTGGGCCTGCCCGCCGCGGCGATCCAGGCGTTTCAGGGAATGCTGCTGTTCTTCCTGCTTGCGGTCGACGTGCTGACGAACTTCCGGGTGCGGCTGGGCCGGACCGCCTGAGCGGCGGCGGGCGGACCCGGAGACGCCACCGCCCCGAGCACCCGAGGCAATCAGGTCAAAGCCAGGCCTCGAGCATCGGCCGGACGTGGATGCGGGCATGCAGGCGCACGGCGAGCAGGTAGAGCCCGGCCATCTTGCGCTGGACCAGCAGCGCCTCGACCGGCGGCAGGGGCGGTGTCGCGCGCGTCTCCGCCAGCCGCATCCCGGCGCGGCGCATCCGGTCCGGCAGGTCGCTCGTCGCGACGTCGATCGGATCGGCCCGGCCGAGCTCGGCGAAGGCCATCGTCATCATGTCGAGGATGGTCGCGTTGACCTGGGGCTCGCCCGCGGGATCCAGATATCCGACCTCGCTCGCGGCCGCCGCCATTTCCTCGGTGTCGCCGGCAAGCCCCGACCGCAGCAGCCGGCGGAACGCGGCGGCGAGTGGCTGCGAGATCGCGCGCGTCGCGCCGAAATCCAGCAGGACCACCTCTCCGCTTGCGACGTCGAAGCGGTAGTTGGCGAAGTTCGGGTCGGTCTGGATCAGGCGGAACTCGAAGATCTCTCTCAGGAACAGCTCCACCAGCCGCGTCACGACGTCGTCGCGCAAATCTTGCGGCGCGGTCGCGAGGCTCTCGATCGGCGCGCCCTCGAGAAAGCTCATCGCGAGGATGTCGCGCGTGGTCAGGTCACGCTGCACCGCGGGCAGCCGCAGTCCCGCCGTCTCGTCGAGGAGGCGCCGGAACGTCTCCAGATGCGCCGCCTCCGCCTCGTAGTCGGCCTCTTCGTGCAGCTGCTTGCGCGCCTCGTCGAGGAGCGGCGCAAGGTCGAGGCCCGGCGGCACGAGGCCCGACACGCGGATCAGCGCGGCGACGTTGCTGACGTCGCTGTCGATGCTGCGGCGGATGCCCGGATACTGCACCTTGATCGCCAGGTCGCGGCCGTCCTTCGTCTGCGCGCGGTGCACCTGCCCGATCGAGGCGGCGGCGATCGGGCGCACGTCGAAGCGGGCGAAGCGCGACAGCCAGCCCTCCTGCCAGTTCGCGGTCAGCACGGACTTCAGCTGGCGCGGGGGCATGAAGTCGGCATCGGCGCGCAGCCGCGCCAGGATTTGCGCCAGCTCCGGCGGCAGCACCTCCCCGGCATCCATCGAGATGAGCTGGCCGACCTTCATCGCCGCACCGCGCATCCGGGCCAGTTCGTCGGCGAAGCGGGTCAGGTTCGCCGGCGTCAGCGCGAGCGCCTGCCAGTCGGCGCGCCGGCCCGAGGCGAGGCTGCGTGCGCCGCCGTAGGCAATGCTGCCGGCGAGGCCCGCCGCGAGGCCACCGAAGCGCGCCGCGCGGGCGACGCGGCTGCCGGGCACGGCGCGAGGGCGGCTCTTTTCCATGGCGATCTCCGGCTCGGGACGTGAACGATAGCTCCGGGCCAGGCGACGGCCAGCGGCCGCCTCGGGGCGAAACGTCGCCCCCCACCTCGCGGATCGCGATGCTCGCGAGGACGTGCAGGCGGCGTCCGGCGGATGGGCTCGAACTCGACGGACGCGACCGGCGCACACTTGCGCCGACGCGCTGGGATGGAGGACTTGGATGCTGCGGCCGATGATTGTCACGATGATGTCGCTGGCGCTTGCGCCCGTGGCGACCGCCGAGGAGTTCCGCTGGGCAGGGCAGACCGACCCGCAGACGATGGATCCGCACGCGGTCAGCTCGACGCCGGTCCTCGGCTTTCTCAACAACGTCTACGAGGGGCTCGTCCGGCGCGGGCAGGACATGACGATCGAGCCGGCGCTGGCCACGAGCTGGGAGCCGATCGGCGAGGGCGAGGGCTGGCGCTTCGTTCTGCGCGAGGGCGTCACCTTCCACGACGGCGCCGAGTTCACCGCCGAGGACGTGCTCTTCAGCTACGAGCGCGCGAGCTCCGAGCAGTCGGACGTCTCGTCCTGGTTCGCGCCGGTGTCGGAGGTCGTGGTCGTCGACGACTACACCGTCGACATCATGACCACGGCGCCGAACCCGATCTTCCCCAACTCCATCGCCAACTGGATGATCATGGACAGCGGCTGGGCCGCGGCGAACGGCACGACGAGCCCGGCGCGCGACGAGGAGAACTTCGCGACCCTCAACGCGAACGGCACAGGCGCGTTCATGCTGGAGTCGCGTCAGCCGGGGCTCGAGACGGTGCTGGTGCCGTTCGAGGGCTGGTGGGGCGACGCGCAGCACAACGTCACGCGCGGCATCTTCACGCCGATCCAGAACCCCGCGACGGCGGTCGCGGCGCTGATCTCGGGCGACGTCGACATGATCAATCCGGTGCCGGTGCAGGATGCCGAGCGGCTGGACGCGCAGGAGGGCGTCGACGTGATCCGCGGGATCGAGGCGCGGGTCATCATGCTGGGCATGGAACACGGCGAGGAGACGCTGGACCAGAGCGATGCGCCGAACCCCTTCACCGACGTCCGCGTGCGGCAGGCGGTGGCGCACGCGATCAACGTGCCGGCGATCCTGCAGACGATCATGCGCGGCTCGGCCGAGCCAGCCGACCAGCTCGTCAGCCTGGGGATGCGCGGCTCGACCCCCGGCCTGCCGACCTACGAGCACGACCCCGAGCGGGCGCGGGGGCTGCTCGACGAGGCGGGCTACTCCGACGGCTTCGCGTTCGACTTCAAGTGCACCAACGACCGCTACCTCAACGACGAGGCGGTGTGCCAGGCGATCGTCGGCATGCTGGCACAGGTCGGGGTGGAGGCGCAGCTCGACGCGATGCCGGTGCAGAACTACTGGCCGGAGCTGCGCGCATCGAACTTCGACATGTACCTGCTCGGCTGGTCGCCGGGGACGTTCGATGCCGAGCATCCGATCCGGTTCCTGGTCGCGACCTCGGACGGCAACCTCGGGACGTGGAACTTCGGCGGCTATTCTAGCGCGCGGATCGACGAGCTCCTGCCGCGGATCCAGTCCGAGATCGACGAGGACGCCCGCCAGGCGATGCTCGACGAGGTGGCGAACATCATCGTCGAGGAGGTCGCCTACGTGCCGCTCTACGTGCAGCCGCTGCTCTGGGGCGCGCGCGAGAACATCGAGCTGGTGCAGCGGCCCGACGACTTCTTCATCCTGCGCTGGGTGCGGGTGAACTGAGCGACAGTCAGGGCCATAGCCTGCACCAAGGCTCGGAAGCGCCCGGCACTCCAGGCCTCGCGGGTGGCGAAAGGCAGGCCGGGGGGCTTCCGCCTCGATCCTGGTGCAGGCTAGGTTCGGCTCAGGTGCGGCGGCGGTCCCCGCGCCCTGGATGTGAGCGACGCCCATGGCGCAATCAGGCGCACGACATCATGACCACGTTCCCGCAGGCGCGCCGGCCCGCCACGGCCGTCCGTCCCTGAACGGTCGACCGGCATGAGCAGCATCGACCCCATCCTGCTGATCGCGGCACTGATGGTGGCGTCGACCCCGATCCTGCTCGCCGCGCTCGGCGAGCTGGTGGTGGAGCGGTCGGGCGTGCTGAACCTGGGCGTCGAGGGGATGATGATCACCGGCGCGGTCTGCGGCTTCGTCGTTGCGGTCGAGACCGGCTCGCCGGCCCTGGGATTTCTCGGCGCGGCGCTGGGCGGCGCGGCCCTCAGCATGGTGTTCGGCGTGCTGACGCAGTTCCTCCTGTCGAACCAGGTCGCGACGGGCCTCGCGCTGACCCTGTTCGGGCTGGGGCTCTCGGCGCTGATCGGGCAGGGCTACATCGGCATCCGGCCGCCGCCGACGCGCGACCTCGACCTCGGGCCGTTGTCGGACATTCCCGTCGTCGGGCCCATCGTCTTCACCCACGACCTCATCGTCTATCTGTCGCTGGCTCTGGTCGTGGCCATCTGGTGGGTGCTGACGCGGACGCGCGCCGGCCTGATCCTGCGCGCCGTGGGCGAGAACCACGAGGCGGCGCACGCGCTGGGCTACCGCGTGGTCGCGGTGCGGCTCTCGGCGATCGCCTTCGGTGGCGCCTGCGCGGGACTTGGCGGCGCCTACATCAGCCTCGTCCGCGTGCCGCAATGGACCGAGGGAATGACGGCGGGCGCCGGGTGGATCGCGCTCGCCATCGTGGTGTTCTCGGGCTGGCGACCGCTGGGCATTCTGGTCGGTGCCTATCTTTTCGGCGGCGTGACCGTGCTGCAGCTGAACCTCCAGGCCGCGGGTCTGCCGGTGCCGGTCGAGCTCTTGTCGATGTCTCCCTACCTGATAACGATCCTCGTGCTCGTGGTGATGTCGGGCCGGGCGCGCGCGTCGCGAGGCGCGCCCGCGTCGCTCGGCCGACCGTTCCACGCATCGAGTTGAGGCCGGCCTCGAGGCCGGAAAAGGGAGGATCACCATGAACCGATATTCTCTGCTGGGGCTCTTGGCGGGCCTCGGCATCGGCACCGCGGCGGCGCAGGAATGCGCGCCGCTGGCCGACATGAAGCTCGAGGCGACGAACCTGCTGTCGGCCACGGAGGTGGCGGCGCGGACGACCTTCCCGGCTACTGCCGCGTGCTGGGCTACGTGCGGCCGGCGATCAACTTCGAGGTCCGGCTGCCCGTCGAGGCGTGGAACGGCAAGTTCTACATGACCGGCTGCGGTGGTTTCTGCGGGACGCTGGCGTCCGACGCACCTGGCTTCATCAACGCGATCAACTACGCCCTGAAGCGCGGCTACGCCGTGGCGACGACGGACGGCGGGCACTGGGGCGCGGGATCGTCGGATGCGCGCTGGGCCGCGGCGAACCCGGTGGCCGAGGCGGACTGGGGCTGGCGCGCGGTCGAGGAGACGACGCGCGTCGCCAAGGCGCTGACCGAGGGGTACTACGAGCGCGCGCCGGAATACTCGTACTTCCAGGGCTGCTCGACGGGCGGACGGCAAGCCAACATGGTGGCGCTGAGGACGCCGGAGGCGTTCGATGGCGTGATCTCAGGGGCGCCGGCGCTGGACTATCCGGGGCTGGTCGGCAGCGCCTTCGCCTGGATCGCGCAGGCGAACATCGGACCGGACGGCGGGACGATCCTGCAGCCGGAGGACGCCGCGGTGGTGCAGGAGGCGGTGCTGGAGGCGTGCGACGCGGCCGACGGGGTCGAGGACGGGATGGTGGCCGACCCGCGGACATGCGAGTTCGATCCGGCGACCCTGGAGGACGAGCTCGGGGCCGAGAAGGTCGCGGTGCTGGAGAAGTGGTACCGTCCGGCGGAGACGAGCGGCGGCGAGGAACTCTTTCCGGCCGCGGTGCCGGAGGGGTCGGAGCCGTTCTGGGGCCTGTGGCTGACCGCGTTCGCGAACGGCGGCGGGGCGCTGGTGCCGACCGGGTTCGGGCCGGGGTTCCTGAGCTACATGGCGTTCCCGGACGATCCGCCGGCGAATTGGACGATACAGGACTTCGACTTCGACGCGGATCCGGCGCGGATGCAGGCGGCCGCGGCGATGTACAACTCCGACGACCCGGACCTGTCGGCGTTCGCCGAGGCGGGCGGCAAGCTCCTGATGTGGCACGGCTGGGCCGACGCGATCGTGTTCCCGGGCAAGACCGTTGCGTATTTCGAGGAGCTGGCGGAGACGACCGGCGGCGACTTCGCGCGGCTTTTCATGATCCCTGGGATGGACCACTGCGGCATCCAGGCGACCGGGCCGGGGATCAGCCAGGACGGCTTCGATCCGCTGAGCGCGCTTGAGGCCTGGGTCGAGGAGGGGACAGCGCCCGAGCAGCTGATGACGACGAAGATCGTCGAGGGTGAGGATCGGTGGTCGCGCCCGGTCTGTGCGTACCCGGCCGAGCCCGCGTTCTCCGGCGACGGGGACTGGCGCGAGGCCGGTAACTGGATTTGCGAAGAGTGAGGAGTAAGGGGATGAGAAGACTTTTGTTCGCGGCGGCATTGGCCGCAGCCGGGCCGGCGCTGGCCCAGGACGAGCCGGTCAAGGTGGGCTTCATCTATGTCGGCCCGATCGGCGACGGCGGCTGGACCTACGAGCACGACCAGGCCCGGCTGGCGGTCGAGGAGCATTTCGGCGACGCCGTCGAGACGGTCTATCGCGAGAGCGTGCCGGAGGGCGCCGATGCCGAGCGGGCGCTGACGCAGATGGCGCTGGGCGGCGCCGACCTGATCTTCACCACCTCGTTCGGCTACATGGACCCGACGATGAACGTGGCCGAGAAGTTCCCCGACGTGAAATTCGAGCACGCGACGGGCTACAAGACCGCCGACAACGTCTCGAACTACGGCGCCCGCTTCTACGAGGGGCGCGCGGTGATCGGCCACATCGCCGGCAAGATGACCGAGACCAACAAGATCGGCTACATCGCGTCGTTCCCGATCCCCGAGGTGATCCGCGGCATCAACTCGGCCTACATCCATGCCAGGAAGGCCAATCCGGACGTCGAGTTCAGCGTCATCTGGGCCTACACCTGGTTCGACCCGGCCAAGGAGGCCGACGCCGCGCAGGCCCTGATCGAGCAGGGCGCCGACGTGATCCTGCAGCACACCAACTCCACGGCGCCACTGGCGGCCGCCGAGCAGGCGGGCAACGTGATCGGCTTCGGCCAGGCGTCCGACATGGCCGATTACAAGCCGACGCCGCGGGTCAGCTCGATCATCGACAACTGGGCGCCCTACTACATCGACCGCGTGCAGGCGGTGATGGACGGCACCTGGGAGAGTCAGTCGGTCTGGCAGGGCATCGACAAGGGCATGGTCGAGATCGGCGAGATGACCGACGCGATCCCCCAGGAGGTGCGCGAGGAGGCGCAGGCGCTCGCCGACAGCATAGCGGCGGGCGAGTACCACCCGTTCACCGGCCCGATCAACCGGCAGGACGGCACGCCGTGGCTGGCCGAGGGCGAGGTCGCGGACGACGGCACGCTGCTCGGCATGGACTTCTACGTCGAGGGGCTGACGGGCGAGATCCCGAACTGAGCGTTGCGCGGGCGGCCAGAGGTGCCGCCCGCGCCGCCGCACGCCGGCCGAGGTATGGTTTCCCTTACGTGAAGATGTCGTCTTTTCCGTCGTAGGACTCCCGCAGCAGAGGGGCCGCGTGCGCCCCGGATCGGGAGAGTGACATGACCCAACTTGTTGTCCGCCTCGGCAATCTCGAGCTTGAGGTCCGTCAGCACGTCCGCCCGCGGTCCGTCGTGCAGCCGACGACGGATTGGGGTCTCGTGCCCGAGCTCGAGGAGCGCCTTCTCGCCGCGCTGGCGGCCGATACGCGGCCGGCCCTGCGGGTCGTCGCCGGCTAGGTCTTTTCGTCGGCTGCGGCGCGTGCGATCAGGTCGTCATGAGCACCCTGACCGCGCCAGATGGCAGCCCCGCCTCCGCCCTGTGTTTCGGAACCATGCAGTTCGGCGGCGGCGCCGACGAGGCGGCAAGCCGCGCGATGTTCGACGCCTGCCGCGCCGCCAGCGTCAACTTCTTCGACACGGCTTACGTCTACACCGACGGCGCCTCCGAGCAGCTCCTGGGGCGGTTCGCGGCGGCCGAGCGCGACAAGCTGATCGTCGCCACCAAGGTCGACTACAAGGGCGGCTCCGGCGCCGAGAGCATACGGCGCAGCTTCGACGCGAGCCGGCGGCGGCTGGGCCTCGACGTGATCGACCTGCTCTACCTGCACCGTTGGGACGGCGACGCACCGCTGGAGGAGACGTTCGGCGCCCTCGCCGAGCTGGTCGAGGCGGGCGGGGTCCGGTTCCTCGGCGTGTCGAATTTCGCGGCGTGGCAGGTGATGAAGGCACAGGCCGTGGCGGAGCGCCTGGGCGTCCGCATTGCCGCGCTGCAGCCGATGTACAACCTGGTCAAGCGTCAGGCCGAGGTGGAGATCCTGCCGATGGCCGAGAGCGAGGGAATCGACGTCGCGGCCTACTCGCCGCTCGGCGGCGGGCTGCTCACCGGCAAGTACGCCGCCGGAGGCTCCGGACGGCTGACCTCGAACGAGATGTACCGCGACCGCTATGCCCCCTCCTGGATGCACGAGGCGGCGGAGCGGCTGGCGCTGCTCGCCCGCGACGAGGGCGTCGATGCCGCGACACTGGCCGTGGCCTGGGTGATGCGCCATCCCGGCGTGACCGCGCCGATCATAAGCGGCCGCAGTGCCGAACAACTTGCCCCGTCCCTCGCCGCGGCGGACTTCGCCATGGATGACGCGCTCTATGCCCGCCTGTCGGCCCTGACGCCGACGCCGGCGCCGGCCACCGATCGGCTCGAGGAGGTCGCGGTCGCCTCGTAGGCGCGGCTCCCGCGCGCCCACGGCCTGGCTTGCCGCTGATTACGACGAGCACCGCCCTCGACCTTGAACGGTGGCAGGACCGCAGACGTGGGAGACGCGGTGTGGCGCGAGAGCCGTTCCGTCCGGCCGCGCGGTGGGCTAGGTTCCACCCATGAGTTCAGCACCCAAGTTCATCCACCTCCGCGTCCATACCGAATACTCTCTGCTGGAAGGGGCGGTGCGGCTGAAGGGCCTGCCCAAACAGGCGGCCGGCTTTGGCATGCCCGCCGTCGCGGTCACCGACACAAACAATCTCTTCGCCGCTCTGGAATTCGCCGAGGCGGCGCGGGGCGCCGGGGTCCAGCCGATCGTCGGCTGCCAGATCGACGTGCTCTACGAGGTGCCGGAGCCTGGCGACAAGCCGGTGCCGCCGGCGCCGCTGGTGTTGCTGGCGCAGTCGGAGGCGGGCTACCTGAACCTGCTGAAGCTGAACACGGCGCTCTACCTTTCGGGCCGTGACATCCGGCACGTCACGATGGAGGAGATCGCCGCGCACGCCGAGGGGCTGATCTGCCTGACCGGCGGGCCGGATGGGCCGGCAGGGCGGATGGTGCGCGCCGGCCACGCCGCCAGGGCCGAGAGCCACCTCGCGACGCTGGCCGGCGCGTTTCCCGGCCGCCTCTATGTCGAGCTGCAGCGGCATCCGGGCGAGGACGGTCAGCCTGAGGCAGAGCGGCTGACGGAGCGCGCCTTCGTCGAGGCCGCCTACGCCATGGACCTGCCGCTCGTCGCGACGAACGACGTCTATTTCGACGCGCCGGAGATGTACGAGGCGCACGACGCGCTGATCTGCATTTCCGAAGGTGCCTATGTCGACCAGCAGGCGCCGCGCCGGCGGCTGACGCAGCAGCACTGGCTGAAGCCGCCCTCCGAGATGGCGACGCTGTTCGCCGACCTGCCCGAGGCGCTGGAGAACACCGTCGAGATTGCCAGGCGCTGTGCCTACGCGCCTTCGAAGCGCGACCCGATCCTGCCGCGCTTCGCCGACGACGAGGTGGACGAGCTGCGGCGCCAGGCGAAGGCGGGGCTTGCCGAGCGGCTGGCGGTGATCCCGCACGCCGCCCCGGTTGCAGAGTACGAGAAGCGGCTGGAGTTCGAGCTCGGCATCATCGAGGGCATGGGGTTCCCCGGCTACTTCCTGATCGTCGCCGACTTCATCAAGTGGGCGAAGGAGCGGGAGATCCCGGTGGGACCGGGGCGGGGCTCGGGCGCGGGGTCGCTGGTCGCTTACGCGCTGACCATCACCGACCTCGACCCGCTGCGCTACAGCCTGCTCTTCGAACGCTTCCTGAACCCCGAGCGGGTGTCGATGCCGGACTTCGACATCGACTTCTGCATGGACCGGCGGGAGGAGGTGATCTCGTACGTCCAGGGCAGGTACGGCGCCGAGAAGGTGGCGCAGATCATCACCTTCGGCGCGCTCCTGTCCAAGGCCGCGGTGCGCGACGTCGGGCGCGTCCTGCAGATGCCGTACATGCAGGTCGACCGGATCTCCAAGCTAATCCCGGTGGAAGGGGTGAAGCCCGTCAGCATCGAGAAGGCGCTGGCAACCGAGGAGCGGCTGCGCGAGGCGGCCAAGGCCGAGGAGGTCGTCGACCGGCTGCTGACCCACGCGGCGCGGGTCGAAGGCCTCTTGCGCAACGCCTCCACCCACGCGGCGGGGGTGGTGATCGGCGACCGGCCGCTCGACGAGCTGGTGCCGCTCTACCAGGACCCGAAGTCGAACATGCCGGCAACCCAGTTCAACATGAAGTGGGTCGAGGCGGCGGGACTGGTGAAGTTCGACTTCCTCGGCCTCAAGACGCTGACCGCGATCCAGAACGCGCTCGACCTGATCCGCCGGGAGCGGGACCTGCACGTCGCCGCCGACGGCACCACGATCTACGAGCCGTTCGAGGGCGCGGAGAACGACATCGGGCAGATCCCGCTCGATGACGCGAAGACCTACGAGCTCTACGCGCGGCAGCGGACCGTGGCGGTCTTCCAGGTGGAATCGGACGGCATGAAGCGGGCGCTGGGGCAGCTCAAGCCCACCTGCATCGAGGACATCATCGCGCTCGTCGCGCTGTACCGGCCCGGCCCGATGGAGAACATCCCGACCTTCTGCGACGTCAAGAACGGCCGGGCCGAACGCGCCTCGATCCATCCCAGCATCGACCACATCCTGGACGAGACGCAGGGCATCATCGTCTACCAGGAGCAGGTGATGCAGATCGCGCAGGAGATGGCGGGGTACTCGCTCGGCGGCGCCGACCTGCTGCGCCGCGCCATGGGCAAGAAGATCCAGGCGGCGATGGACGCCGAGCGGCCGAAGTTCATCGCCGGCGCGCAGGCGAACGGCGTCGACAAGGAGAAGGCCGTCGAAGTCTGGAACCTGCTCGACAAGTTCGCGAACTACGGCTTCAACAAGTCTCACGCGGCAGCCTACGCGGTGGTCAGCTACCAGACCGCGTGGCTCAAGGCAAACCACCCGGTCGAGTTCATGGCCGGCGTCATGAACTGCGACATCCACCTGACCGACAAGCTCGCCATCTACGCCGAGGAGGTCCGGCGCGGGCTGAAGGCCGAGATCGTGGCACCCTGCGTGAACCGCTCCGACGCCACCTTCGCGGTGCGCGAGGGGCGGCTGGTGTACGGCCTCGGCGCGCTCAAGAACGTCGGGATCGAGGCGATGCGGCTGATCGTCGAGGGGCGGGGCGAGAGGCCCTTCGCCAGCGTCTTCGACGTCGCCCGCCGGGTGGATCTGCGGCGGATCGGCAAGCGGCCGCTGGAGATGCTGGCGCGGGCGGGGGCCTTCGACGAGCTCGACCGCAACCGGCGGCGGGTGTTCGAGGGGCTGGACGCGCTCGCCGCCTATTCCGGCGCCGTGCACGACCAGAAGGCGTCGTCGCAGGTGTCGCTCTTCGGCGACGCCGGCGACGACCTGCCAGAGCCGCGGATGCCGCCGGTCGACGACTGGCTGCCGAACGAGCGGCTGGCCGAGGAGATGAAGGCGGTCGGCTTCTACCTCACCGGCCACCCGCTCGACGACTACATGAGCGCGCTGCGGCGGCGCGACGTCATCACGCTGGCCGAACTGGCGGAGCGGGCGCAGACCGGGCCGGTGCTGGCCAACCTCGCCGCCGCGATCACCGGTCGGCAGGAGCGCAAGACCGCGCGCGGCAGCCGGTTCGCCTTCGTCGCGGGCTCCGACCCGACCGGCCTCTTCGAGGTGCGCCTTTGGGAGGAGGTGCTGGTCAAGTCGCGCGACCTGCTGGAGCCGGGGCAGAACGTCGTGATGAAGGTCGAGGCGACGCTGGAGGGCGAGACGCTGCGGCTGCTCGCGCATTCCGTCGTGCCGGTCGACAGCGTGGCGGCGGATGCGGGCGGCATGGCGCTGCGCCTGTTCATCGACGCGCCGGACGCGGTGACCTCGGTCCATTCGGTGCTGCAGCGGATGGCCGACGGCAAGGGCGCGCGGGGGAAGGGGCCGATCACCTTCACGGTGCCGGACCCCGCCACCGGCCGCGAGATCGACGTCACCCCGGCACGGGAATGGCCGTTGACGCCGGCCATCCGCTCCGCCCTGAAGTCGCTGCCTGGTGTCGTCGCAGTTGAGGATGTGTAGGCACGCTCACGTTAAGGTCGTAAAAGAGATTTTTCTGGTTTCCACTCTGGCGTGTGGTCGGGGCGGAGCGACCGGCTATCTGCCATTCCACGCTTGAAAGCGAGTGGAGGCAGAAAATGGTAAATATGTTCCGTGCATCGGTCCTCGGTGCACTCATCGGCTTGCCGATGGCGGCTGGCGCGGCGGTCATCGATTTCGATGCACTAGATTCCAGCCCCGGTCAGACGATCCCGCTGACATCGTTCAGCGAGGACGGGTACACGTTCTCGCTGTCATCCACGGGCCAGAACCTCGGCCCCGCAGTGTTCGATACAACATGCCCGGAGGTCTACGGCGGTCCGAACGACTGCAATGGCGACACTGATCTTCAGCCTCTTGGCGGTCAGGGGACCGATGGAATTTCCGGGAACGTCCTCATCCTCCAATCGGATGCCGGGCAATTTCCCGCGCCCAACGACGACGCGAGCGGTGGCGACATCATCCTGACGCTCGTCTCGGGCACGCCGTTCAGGATCACAAGCTTCTCCTTCGTGGACGACGAGGAGACATTCTCGCTCCTGGACAAGGACGGTACCGTCCTTGGCACCGTGGGCAACGGCGTGAATGGCGGAACCGACCAGCAATCGGTCTTTTCCTCCGTCATCGGCGTTGGCGACAGCTTCACGTTCCGCTTCGGTGGATCGGGCGGGGTCAACTCGCTGGTACTGGCACCCGTGCCGGTTCCCGCCGCGCTGCCGCTGATGGCCGCCGGGTTGGGCGCATTCGGCCTGATCGGGCTTCGGCGCCGGAAGGCCTGACGCGAGCGGCTCTCGCATCTTCTGCAAAGCGGCGCGGCTTCTCGCGCCGCTTTGTGCTGTCTGCAGCATCGCGCCGTGCTGCGCATCGAGCTACGACACCGCGCGAAAGCATCGTCGCCCAAGATCACGATGACGATCGAAGCAGCTTCGCGCTGAGTGACGGCGGCGCGCGCGAGGACGATCTTACCGCAGGCCAAAGCCGTTCGCAGCCCCGAGGTGGCGCTTTCCTTGCATCGGGCGCGTTACGCGAAAGGCGACAATCACCAACATGGCTGCCTCCGCCGGCAACCAGGCCGCCATCGGCGTTGGCGGCGAACATGCACTATGCCGACCGCCGGCCGACGCAGGCTCAGTCGTCGGCGGCGCCGACCACGAGTGTCTGCAGTTCCCGCAGCAGCTTGCGCTTCATGGCGTCGGCATAGTCCTCGTAGCCGAGGGCGGTCTCGATGAACGCGCCCGGCCCGTGGAGGACTTCGGCCTGGAAGTAGGCGACGAGTTCCGCGATCGCTTCGGACCGGCTCTCTCCGTGCAGCGGCGCGCTGCCGATGACGAGGGCGTTGACCGTCACGCCGCCCATCGTGCCCGCCTCGCGCACCTGGCGCGGCGACGGCCAGTCGTTGTTCTTGCCGTCGCCCGAGATGTCGAGGACGTGGCGCCAGCAGGCCGGGCCGTCCGCCAGCTGGCCGGCGGCGACGCGCATGGCCGAGCCGATGCCCGTCGCCTCGGGCGCCTGCATCCGGTTCCAGCCGCTCAGCGCCGCGGCGACGGCGTCGATGGCGGCCGGCGTCGTCAGTCGCGTCCAGTCCACGATCTGGCGCTGGAAGCGCGAGCCCGACCATTCGAATATCGCCAGCTCCACGGGCGTCTCCACGTCGGACAGGATGGCGGACCGCACCTCGGGATCGCGCAGCGCCGCCGCGACGCCCTCTGTCTGCAGGTCGTACTCGCGCGCATCGACCGACCCCGACACGTCGAGCGCCAGCACCAGCGCCAGCCTGCACGCCGCCGCGGGGACGGCCGCCAGAAGCCAGACCGCGCCGGCCGTGAGCAACGTGGCGCAACCGTCGATCGAGTGGCTCATCTGCGCCTCCCGCGGCAGTGACGCGACCAGTCTCGCACCCTCCGCTGCGCGCGTCGACTGGCGCAATTCTGCCGAGCCGAGTTTGTAGGTGGAAGATCTGCTGCTGCCCAGGAACGAGGCGCTGCGGCGAGTGTTGGGTTTCCACTGACGACTACTTTGGGAGTGAGTAAGAGTATGACGACCATTATGCCCAATCCGACGCGGGCGGCGCTGTGTACTGTGGCGCTACTGGCGTTTGGAGCGGCCGGGGCCCAGGCCTCTGTCGTGTTGAACTTCGACGACGGCACCTCCACCGAGGACACCGGCGCCTCGGCGCTGGCGACGTTCGACTTCTTCGACGAAGGCGAAGACGTGCGTGTCAATCTCTCCGTGGACAATACCACCTCGACCGAGATTGGCGGCTATCTCACGTCGATCGTGTTCGGCCTTCCGGGCGACACGACCTATGCCAACGACCTCTCGCAGACCGGGTCGGAGCTGACCTTCACCAACAGCCCGTCCGTCAATCCGTTCGACAACGATCCGGACACGGACGACTTCGACATCGGCTTCGGCACGAACGGTCAGTTCGAGGGCGGCGGCAACCCCAACCAGGGCATCGCCGCAGGCTCGACTGGCACGTTCAGCTTCCTGCTCGACACCGAATCGATCATGTCGGCGGCAACGCTCGAGAGCGCGTTTGCGACCGGCTTCGCTGACGGCTCCATCGACGCCGCGGTCCGCTTCCGCGGCCTGGCCGACGGTGGCAGCGACAAGGTCCTCTACAATCCGCAGCCTGCGCCGGTGAACCCTGAGGTCGTACCGCTTCCGGCGGCGGGCTGGCTGCTTGCAGGCGGCGTGGCGGGGCTCGCTGCCCTGCGTCGCCGCAACCGCGCCTGATCCGGCCGAAAGCGTAAAGACCCAGGCGTGCAGCGGTCCCGCTGCGCGCCTTTATTTTGACCGGACGGAACAGACGCCCGGCGCCTCACCAATGCCCGGTATTCTCCATGCTCGCCCACGGCTCCGCCGGCTCCAGCGCGTCGCCCATCTGCAGCAGCTCCACCGATACGTTGTCGGGGCTTCGCACGAACGCCATGTGCCCGTCCCGCGGCGGCCGGTTGATCGTCACGCCCGCGTCCTGCAACTTCCGGCACATCTCGTAGATGTTCTCGACCCGGTAGGCGAGGTGACCGAAATGGCGGCTGTCGTCGGGCAGCGCGTCGTCGCCGTCCCAGTTGTAGGTCAGCTCGACGTCCGCGCGGCCGTCGTCCTGATCCGGCGGGCACATGAAGACCAGCGTGAAGCGGCCCTTCTCGCTCTCGTTCCGCCGCCGCTCCTTCAGGCCGATCATCTCGTAGAAGGCGATCGACTTCTCCAGGTCCTTCACCCGGACCATCGTGTGCAGGTACTCGACTTTCATCGCTTCCTCCGTTTTGCCCCGTGACCTAGCCCGCTCCGGCGTGAGAGGAAACGCCCCCGCCTGCTTATCCCCAGCTATTCGCCCAGCGCCGCTTGACGGCCCCACATCTTGTGCGCGACCATCCCAAGACCCCAAGGGAGGCTCGCGAGATGACCGACATGACCGACACGCCCCTGACGCCCGACGCCGAATCCGCCCGCCTCCGCGAGACGACGCACGCGACCCACCGCGCCACGGCCCCGGGGATGGAGGCGCACCTGCACGTCCCGCACCCGGTCCTCGACCACGGCTTCGTCCGCGTGGTCGACTACATGGGCGACGACGCCGCCGTGGTGCAGGCCGCCCGCGTCAGCTACGGCGCCGGCACCAAGGCCGTGTCGGGCGACGAGGGGCTGATCCGCTACCTCATGCGCCACTGGCACTCGACCCCGTTCGAGATGGCCGAGATCAAGCTGCACGTGAAGCTGCCGATCTTCGTCGCCCGCCAGTGGATCCGCCACCGCACCGCCAACGTCAACGAGATCTCCGCCCGCTACTCGATCCTCGACCGCGAGTTCTACCTGCCCGACCCCTCGGCCCTGGCGCAGCAATCCGCCGTCAACAACCAGGGCCGCGGCGAGCCGCTGTCCGAGCCCGACGCCGCCCGCGTCCTCGACCTGCTGCGCGACGAGGCCACCCGCACCTACGCCACCTACGAGAGCCTGCTCGGCGACGACACCGGCCTCGCCCGCGAGCTCGCCCGCATGGTCCTGCCCGCCAACGTCTACACGCAGTGGTACTGGAAGACCGACCTGCACAACCTCTTCCACTTCCTGCGCCTGCGCGCCGACCCCCACGCCCAGATGGAGATCCGCGCCTACGCCGACGCCATCGCCGGCGTCGTGGCCGACTGGGTGCCGCTCTCCTGGCGCGCCTTCCAGGACTACCGGATGGGCGGCGCGCACCTCTCGGCGCAGATGCTGGACTGCGTGCGGCGGATGCTGGCGGGCGAGGAGGTCACGCAGGAGACGAGCGGGATGAGCGGGAGGGAGTGGCGGGAGTTTGGAGCATGTTGGAGTCGATGAGGCATGAAGACGGCCCGATCTCTAGTCATGGGACCAGCGACGTGCGAAGATATCACGGCGGACGATCAGCGGCGACTGCTTGAAATGAAGGCGCTTCCGCGAGCTGAAGAGATCAGATTTCAAAAGACTTCGAACTCCAGTTTTATCGAACGCATCTTTCCGCTCGACTCGAGATGGCGCCTCAATATCCGTTCCTTTGAAGCGCCACTTAGCTACGGGGGCTACCCACTGCTCCGCGTAATGATCGAGTCGGATGTTGATGCGCGCTCTTCTGATGCTGACGCGTCCCATATAAGCAATGTGTTGTTCGCGAATACGAAAGAGTGGCTTTTCCTTCTAAGGGAGGCAAAGAAGGGCCAGAACCCTTTTCTCGGCGTCCCAGCTGAGAAGGCTGGAGCCGAAGATGGCGTAGCCGATCATGAACGACAGCTTGCGCTTCATCGAAAGCACGGAGGCCTAAGCTATCGGTGGAGGAGAAGTTTAGACTTCTCGGCGCACACGACGCTATGTAGGGGCCTACGGATGATTGAGCGCACACAGCCATGCGAGCCTTCAAGCTAGCTGTAACTCGCAATGTTCACGAGACGGAGAATGGCCTGGCCATCGTTGACTTTAACGAGCCACGCCGGAGAAAGATTCAGACATCCTGATCGACGGGACTTATCGGGTGGTCTTCAATTCGTCGAGAATATTCTCGAGCATCACCTCATTTCGGCACGGGAACAGGAAAGCTGCCTTTCATCCGGGTTCTAGCAATCCGCCGATCACCCTACGCACCCCGCTCGCCCCTTGGCCCGGGCGACCAGCCCGGGCCGCGCCCGACCCTCCCCCCGGGAGGGCGCGTGGCGATGTCGCCCGCCGCCCCGCCGTCGTCCGGGGCTTTCGAGATAAACCGCCCACCACAACCGCCCCGCCAGCGCCCCCCCAGGCTCGGGCGCGCCCCTCCGCGCCCATGACCCGCCCGGGCCGCTAGGGCTGGGGCGTCCCGCGCTCCGCGCGTCCAAGCCTGAAAAGGTCCACTGGACCTTTTCCGAGACGGCTTGGACCCCTCCCCCGGGAGGGCGCGTGGCGATGTCGCCCGCCGCCCCTGCGCTTCGCGCGTCCTCGCCTGAAAAGGTCCACTGGACCGTTTCCGAGACAGCTCGGACCGTCCGGGGCTTTCGAGATAAACCGCCCACCACAACCACCCCGCCAGCGCCCCCCCAGGCTCGGGCGCGCCCCTCCGCGCCTATCACCCGCCCGCGCCGCGTGTGCCCGCGGAAGCTTGCGACAACCGGGGTGGCCGGCTAGCCTTTCCGTTGGGGACGCAATTGATATTAAACGGGGATAGAATTCCATGTGGGGACATCAGACCATGCGCGCGGCAGCCGCCGCGCTTGCACTCGCGATCGGGGCCGGGACAGCCTCGGCCGCCGTGCTCGGGACACCGGCGCCGGACAGTTCGCTGCCGGTGCCGTCGCCGTCGACCGACACGACCTACAGCACGAACCAGGACAACTACGACAGCGGGCTCTTCTACGTCGAACAGGTGGGCAGCAGCGCCGGTGAGGTCACGCTGCAGTTCGTCAACCCGCTGACCAGCATCACCGGCTACTTCGAGATCCGGATCGACAACGCGGCTGCCACCAGCTCGACCGACCACTACTTCATCCCGGGCGAGAAGGTGTATCCGTTCATCGTGGCAGGCCCGGGCTCGTCGCCGACCCAGACCTTCAGCGGCTCGTCCTTCGTCGACGTGCGGCAGGCCTTCGGCCCCGAGCAGGACTACTTCTTCGACTGGACGCGGTTCGAGATCCCGCCGGCGTCGCCCATCCCGCTGCCGGCCGGGCTGCCGCTGCTGGCCGCGGGGCTGGGGGCGTTCGGCCTGGTCCGCCTGCGCCGCAGCCAGGGCTAGGACGCGTCCGGCCGCTGCGCTCCGCGCGTTCTTGCCGGAGGCAGTCCACCGGACTGCCTCCGGACGGCCCTAAACCGGCCGGGGCGCTATGTCCCGAGATCCGCGTTTTCCCGGCGCAGGCCAGATCACGCTGCCCTGAGGGCAGGAACACCCGTCGCCTCCCGTCTGTTGACGCCGCAAAGGCATTGCAGACGAGAGGACATCCCATGAGAACGCTCATCAGCGCCGCGGCGGCGCTTGCCATCGCGGCACCGGCGATCGCGCAGAACCAGCGGGAATGGACCCTCGTGGTCGCCGAGAGCGAACGGTACGGCGAGTACCTCGCGACCGAGCGCAGCCGCGGGACCGAGGGCCGGCCGATCTACATCTTCACCACCGACACCCCCCGGACCGAGGACCAGGAGGCGGTGGTCACCTGCACCAGCACCGAGTGCCTGGACCTCTGGCCGCTGGTCATCGGCGGCGTCATGGTCGAGGACGAGGTGCAGCGCGACCTGCTGGGCACCACCGACCTTCTCGACATGCAGGTGACGCTCTACGACGGCTGGCCGATCTACCACTACAATCTCGACCAGAACCCGATGACCGACGAGCCGCAGGGACACGGCATCGAATCGTACGGCGGCCAATGGCTCCTGATCGCACCGTCGGGCGAGCCGATCCCGGCGCCGTGACCGACCTCGCGCGCTTCCATCAGGCGCAGGGGGCGACCTACGACACCGCGCTCGCCGAGCTGCGCGCCGGCCGCAAGCGGACGCACTGGATGTGGTTCATCTTCCCGCAGCTGCGCGGCCTCGGCCGCTCGCCCACGGCGCAGCACTACGGCATCGACGGGCTGGAGGAGGCGCGGGCCTACCTCGCCGACCCGGTCCTCGGCCCGCGACTGGTGGAGGCGGCGCGCGCCGTCCTCGCCCACCGCGACCGCGACCTCGCGGAGGTCCTGGGCGGCGTCGACGCGATGAAGCTGCGGTCCTCCGCCACCCTCTTCGAGGCGGCCGGCGGCGACCCGGTCTTCGGCGAGATCCTCGGCGCGTTCCACGACGGCGAGCGGTGTGAGCTGACGCGGCGTAAGCTCGCCTCCTGACCCGGCGCCGGCGAAACGTACGTTTTGTACGAAAACGTACAAATGCGGCTTCCCAGATGTACGTTTCTGTACAAATCGCCGCGCGCGACATCTGACCGGCACCTCGGTCCGTACCAGAGATGACCCACGACGGAGCCCCCGATGTCGATCCTCATCCTCTACATCGCGACCGCGGTGATCTTTCTGACCGCCGACGCCCTGATGCTGCGCTCCGTGATCAAGCCCGTGTTCGAGCGGCACCTCGGCGACCAGCTCCTTGATTCACCAAGGATTCTGCCCGCCGTCGGGTTCTACCTGTTCTACGTCGCGGGCGTCGTCTGGTTCGCCGGCCTGCCCGCCTGGCTGCAGGACAGCCCCCGCATCGCGCTCGGCAACGGCATGCTGCTCGGCGCTCTCGCCTACGGTACGTACGAATTCACCAATTGGGCCACCCTGCGCGCCTGGTCACCACAACAGGTAGCGCTCGACTTCGTCTGGGGCACAATCCTGACCGGCCTCTCGGCATGGCTCGGCGTCCTGATCGTCCGCGCGCTGATGTCCTGAAACGAAGACGGGCTCCTCAGTGGAGCCCGCAAAACCTGAATGTGCTCAGGGTATTAGAGGGCCCTGAGGTCCCCGGCGCTCTGCCGGCCATCACGGCCAGAGATCATCTCGAACTCGACCTTCTGGTTGTCGGCCAGCCCGGTCATCCCCGCCCGCTCCACGGCCGAGATATGTACGAATACGTCCTTGCCCCCATCGTCGGGCGCGATGAAGCCATAGCCTTTGGTCGTATTGAACCACTTCACGGTGCCAGTCGGCATCGCTCTCTCCTTCAGTTCCTTCGCCTGCCTTCGCAGGCCCTTTGTCGCAGCCTGTCCCCTTCCGGCTGCCCCGTGGAAGAGGGAGCGGTATTGGAAAGTCGGTCGCGGAATCGAGACTGCCACAGCAGAACAAAAAATCAATGACAACCGCTAGAGCCGCTGATTTGCGCCGGTCTCCGCGGGGATGGCCGCCCACCTCTTGATCATCCGATCGAGCGAAAGCGGCCCCGCACCGCGCAGGACCAGCACCAGCAGCGGGAATATCCACAGCGCCCTCTGGTCCGCGATCACCGCGTCAGGAACGCGGTCGAACCAGCGGCCGACATCCTGCGCGGCCAACCCGTGCCCGACGATATCCGTGGCACTCTGCACCAGCACGAAGCCGATCATGCCGAGCGCCGCGAGGCGTGTCCCGAGCCCCAGCACCAGCGCCACCGGCAGCAGAATCTCCGCCCAGGTCCCGGCCACGACGACCGCCCAGTGCCAGAGCCAGAGCTGCGAGACGTCATAGCCCACGGCTTCCATCTGGCGGGGAAATATCTGGGCATAGGCGCCGAGGGCGGGTCGGAAGAGGCCGAGGGGGCCGTCACCGATCTTCGTCATGGCCGAGCCCCAGAAGTAGGCGAAGAGAACGCCGGCAAAGACCAGCCGGGCGGTGGTCGGAAGAACGATGTGGGCCGCCCGGTCGAGCCCGCGAGTCAGGTTTTCTGCCACGCCGATCATTGCGGCTCTCCTTCCTCGATGGCGACGATGGCGGCACCTGCAAGCAGCGCCGAGAACAGGGGTGCGAGGGCGCTCTCATCCTCGGCGGCGGCGGCGGCCGAAATTGGCGCGCCTTCGAGCAGCGCCGACAGGATGAGTGCGCCGCTCTGCAGGGGCGTCGCGACGGGGTCGAGCCTCGGTCGCGTGATCAGGACGTCCTCCGCCCCTGCGCTGGTCATTTGTCCGCCGACCGTGTTGGAGTGCCAGATGGCGTGGATCGGGTAGGGCGAGCGCACGAGCCGGACTGCAGGCGCGAAATGGACCCGCGCACGGGCGAGGGCATCCGGCGCGCGCGCCAGGGACTGCGGGTCGACAGGTGCTCGCGTCGGCCGCGTGATAGGCTTCCCTCAGCGCCTGTTCCAATCGCGCCACATCGGCAAGGTAGGGCAGGTATGACACCGGCGTGAAAGCGCGAAGAAAAGCCGGAAAGGTCGTACCGTAGAGCATCATCAGGGGCGACCGGGGCGGAGACTGGCGGACGAAGATGCCTGCCATCGCGCGAAAGAACTCCTGCCCGACGAGGCGCGCGACGACAGGGAAAGCCGTCTCAAGCGCTTCCATCAGGGAGACAGCGACGTTGTTGCGATAGACGTCGAGCCGGCGCCGGATCGGCCGGCCGTTCCCGTCGGTCAGGCCCGCCGGCGGAACAGACGCCAGTGGATCGAGGATCGCGCGGCAGAGCGTGGCCTGATCGGTCATGCCGCTGCCAGCAGCGCCGCCGCGCAGGCCGCCTCCTCGCGCAGGATCGGCCATGCCGGCACGTCGTTATCCCATTCGATCAGCGTCGGGCGCAGGCCGCCGCGCCCGAGGGCGTGAGCGTAGAGCACCCAGACCGGGTCCGCGACCTCGCGCCTATGACTGTCGATCAGCAGCGGCTGGCCGTGCTCGTCGGCGTCCTCGTCATGCCCGCCGAGATGGACCTCGCCAACGGCGTCGAGCGGAAACGCGTCGATGTAGGCGCAGGGCTGGTAGCCCAGGTTGACCGCCGATACGAAGACGTTGTTGACGTCGAGCAGCAGGCCGCATCCAGTCCTTCGCACGAGTTCGCCAAGGAATTCGGTCTCGCTCATCGTGCTCTCGGCGAAGGCGAGGTAGCTCGACGGATTTTCCAGCAGCATCCGCCTGCCAAGCGTCTGCTGCACCTCGTCGACGTGATCGGCGACGCGGGTGAGCGTGGCGGCGGTGTAGGGCAGGGGCAGAAGATCGTTGAGGAACGCGCCCTCGTGCGTCGACCAGGCGAGATGCTCGGAAAAGCTCGCCGGCGCGAGCCAGCCGACGAGGCGCTTGAGGCGGTCGAGGTGGTCGGGGTCGAGCCGCCCCTCGCCGCCGATGGAGAGGCCGACGCCGTGAACGGAGATCGGAAAGCGCTCGGAGAGGGCGCGGAGCTGGGCGAGCGGGCGGCCGCCGTCGCCCATGTAGTTCTCGGCGTGGACTTCGAGCCAGCCAACCGGGCCGGGATCGGCCATCAGGTCGGCGTAGTGCTGCGGCTTGTAGCCGACGCCGGGCGCCAGGGGCAGGTCTGATGTCGTGTCGAGCATGGGAACCTCCGGGATGCGGGATGGGCGATGGCCGCCCATCCCGTGCGATCTGGTTCAGACAGGTTTCAGCGAGTCGGTCGGCGCGTCCTCCGGCAGGTCCCGGTTCAGCCCGGTGTAGCCCTCGTCATCGAGCGCGGCCGCGGTGGCGCCCATGCGATCGCCCGGCAGTTCGATCTCGGCGCAGGTGCCGGCGGGCACCAGCGTCCACGCATTGCCCTGGTAGTCGACGGTCGAGGTGCCGGCGCAGGTGGTGCCGGGGCCGGCGGCGCAGTCGTTCTCGCCCGCGAGGCTGACGCCGTAGCATTTTTCCTGCTCCTGCGCGGCGGCGGGGCCGGCGGCGTGGGCAGAAAGCGCGGCGGCGAGCGCGCCTGCGATGGCGAGGCTCTGTCTGGTGTCGGACATCGTTCTCGTCTCCCTTGGGGTTCTTGTGACGCCGCGTAAGGCGGCGCCCCCTTGGTAGGTGCGACAGACGATCACGGGCCACTGACAGGCCCGTGTTTCACCGACGTGTGTGGGATTGAAACGATGTTGCGCCCGCTCGCAGCGGCGCGAGCGGAATGTGAGGGAGCGCGGCCCGAACTAGGGCACAGGCCGGCTGCGCGAAGGCAGCGGCGTTCAGCGCAGGTCGGGCGGTACCGCCTCGGCCTGAAGCTCGCTGATGGCGACGTCCAGGGGGACGGTCTGGGTCTGCTTCTCGCCGAGGCGGCGGAGATTGACCGAGCCGTCCGAGACCTCACGTTGGCCAACGGCGAGGATCACGGGGACCTTGCCGACGGAGTGCTCGCGCACCTTGTAGTTGATCTTCTCGTTTCGGACGTCGGCCTCGGCACGGAGGCCCGCGGCGCGCAGCCTGTCGACGACGGAAAGCGCGTAGTCGTCGGCGTCCGAGACGATAGTGGCGACGACGACCTGGCGGGGGGCGAGCCACATCGGCAGGCGGCCGGAGTAGTTCTCGATCAGGATGCCGATGAACCGCTCGAAGCTGCCGAGGATGGCGCGGTGCAGCATCACCGGGCGGTGCTTGGCGCCGTCCTCGCCGATGTAGGACGCGTCGAGGCGCTCGGGCAGGTTGAAGTCGGCCTGGAAGGTGCCGCACTGCCACTCCCGCCCGATGGCGTCGGTGAGCTTGAAGTCGAGCTTCGGCCCGTAGAAGGCGCCCTCGCCAGGATCGACCTCGTAGTCGTTTCGGACCGACAGGATCGCCTTCTCCAGCGCCTGCTCGGCCTTGTCCCACACTTCGTCCGAGCCGACGCGAACGTCTGGTCTGGTGGAGAGCTTGATGTCGAACTGGGCGAAGCCGGCGTCGCGGTAGACCCCGGAAAGCAGGTCGATGAATTTCGCGCACTCTGACTCGATCTGGTCTTCGGTGCAGAAGATGTGGGCATCGTCCTGGGTGAAGCCGCGGACGCGCATCAGGCCGTGCAGCGCGCCGTGCGGCTCATACCGGTGGCAGGAGCCGAACTCGGCGAGGCGGAGGGGCAGGTCGCGGTAGCTCTTGATGCCCTGATTGAACACCTGGACGTGGCCGGGGCAGTTCATCGGCTTGAGCGCGTTAGTGCGCTTCTCGTTCGCGTGCTCCTCGTCGATCTCGGTGATGTACATGTGCTCGCGGTACTTCGCCCAGTGCCCGCTGGCCTCCCACAGCTTGCGGTCGATGACCTGGGGCGTCTTGATCTCGCGGTAGCCGGCCGCGGTCAGGCGGCGGCGCATGTAGTCCTCTAGCACGCGGTAGACTGTCCAGCCGTCAGGGTGCCAGAACACCATGCCCGGCGCCTCCTCCTGGAAGTGGAAGAGGTGCATCTCACGTCCGAGGCGGCGGTGGTCGCGCTTCTCCGCCTCCTCGAGGAAGGTGAGGTGGTCCTTGAGCGCCTGTCGGTTCTTGAAGGCGACGCCGTAGATGCGCTGCAGCTGCTGCCGGCTGCTGTCGCCCCGCCAGTAGGCTCCTGAGACGCGCATCAGCTTGAAGGCGTCGGCGGGGACCTGGCCGGTGTTCTGGAAATGGGGCCCGCGGCATAGGTCCTGCCAATCGCCGTGCCAGTACATGCGGATCGGCTGATCGCCGGGGATCGCCTCGATCAGCTCGACCTTGTAAGGCTCGCCGCGCTGCGCGTAGTGGCAGATCGCATCCGTGCGATCCCAAACCTCGGTCCGGACCTCGTCCCGCGCGTTGATGATCTCCTTCATCCGGGTCTCGATGGCGCCGAGGTCTTCGGGCGTGAACGGCTCGGAGCGGTCGAAGTCGTAGTACCAGCCGTTCTCGATCACTGGGCCGATGGTGACCTTGACGTCCGGCCACAGCTCCTGGACCGCGCGCGCCATGATGTGCGCGGCGTCGTGGCGGATGAGCTCCAGCGCCTCGGTGTCGTCCTGCAGCGTCTTTATGTCGATCGCGCCGTCGCGATCGATCGGCCATTGAAGGTCCCAGTGCGTACCGTCAACTCGAGCCGAGATCGCCTTCTTGGCCAGCGACGGAGAGATCGCGGCCGCAACGTCCGCGGCGGTGCTGCCGGCCGGGAATCCGCGCACGTTGCCATCTGGGAATGTCAGGGAGATCTGGTCGGCCATCGGGCCCTCCTCGTCAGTCTGGCGCCTACGGAACGCCCGGTTGCGGGTTAATTTGGCGGAGTTTGCATGAGCACGGCGGAGCGCCTTGTCAAGCCGCGCACGGGGTGGAGCACGAGCCGGCTCTGGACATTGCCCGCTTGTCCAGTCTCCGCAACGCGGATCGGAGGTGGCGGCAGAGGCTCCCTTCAAGCGGCGTCATCGACTGGATTCCTTCAGCCGAGTTAGAGGCGCCGGTACATGACGTAAACGTCGACATAGCCTTTCGTCGGGTGTGTGAACGCCGCAGGCAGTGTGCCGACGATGTCGAAGCCATGCCGCTGCCACAGGCGCACCGCCGGGTTCGTCGCGACGACGAAGTTGAACTGCATGGCGAGATACGCCGCGGCGCGGGCGGCCTGCATCGCGTGTTCGCACATGGCCGAGGCGATGCCGCGCCCGCGCGCCTCCGGATGTGTGAAGAACCCCGCATTGGCGACATGCGCGCCTCCGCCTCGGGCGTTCGCCCGCAGATAGAAGGCCGCCACGATCCGCCCCTCGGAAGTCACAGCGAACGGGCGGTTCCCTGCTGCGAAGAACCATTCCACCGCGTCGTCCCGCGTCATGTCGGACGGCAGCGCATAGGCGTCGCCCGCCCGTATCGTCGGCATCAGGACGGGCCAGACGTCATCTCGTCGTGTCGCTGATCGGATGTCCATCGGGTCGGCTTGGCGCCGGCAATCGTGCAGGTCAAGCATCTCGGCCGCCTACCGGGCGATGACGCCTTGACGGCGTGGGCTGGGCGTGGCGCGTTGCCGCGGCGGAGGTGGCTGATGGACTATCTGGAGACGGACTCGGGGCGGCGCATTGCCTTCAACCAGACCCGCGGGCGCGGCCCGGGCGTGATCTTCCTGGGCGGCTTTCGCTCCGACATGGAGGGGACGAAGGCGCTTCACCTCGAGGGGTGGGCAAGGGCGCAGAAGCGTGCCTTCCTCCGGTTCGACTATTCCGGCCACGGCGCCTCGGACGGTGCGTTCGAAGAGGGCACGATAGGCCGCTGGGCCGAGGACGCCGCGGCGGTGCTCGGGGCGCTGACCGTGGGGCGGCAGGTGCTCGTCGGCTCGTCTATGGGCGGCTGGATCGCGCTGCTGCTCGCGCGGGCCATGCCGGAGCGCGTGGCGGGCTTCGTCGGCATCGCCGCGGCACCGGACTTCACCGAGGACGACATGGTGCCGTCCCTGACCGAAGACGAAGAGGCGGCTATGGCCCGCGACGGCCGGATCGAGCGACCGTCGGACTACGGCGAGCCGATGGTCATCACCCGCCGGCTGCTGGAGGACGGGCGCAAGCGGCTGGTTCTGCGCGCGCCCCTGCCGCTGCCTTTTCCCGTGAGGCTCCTCCATGGGACCGAAGACGCCGATGTCAGGCAGTCGGTCGCACTCAGGACACTCGATCATGCCAAAGGGGAGGACATCCGGCTGACGCTGGTCAAGGGCGCCGACCACCGGTTCTCGACGCCCGCCTGCCTGAGGATGATCGAAGCCGCGATCGAGAACGCGATCAGCAGCACGCCGTTCTGAAGGCGGGCTCGAGCACCACAACGGGGGTCACGGCAGCCGCGGCCAAGATAGCGGCCGCGACGGCGACGAAGGCTCCGGGCTTGCGGCGACACATAGCCTGCCGTACCGGCGGGCTACTCGGCCCTCACCTTTGCGGCCTGCTGCCCTATTTGTCGACCGCGACATACGCTGGCCGCGGCGGCATGAACAGCCGCGGCGGGGTCCGTCATCGGGCTGTCAGCCCTTTGCGGCTGCGGGTTCGCTCTGCGAAGGCTGGACGTCTCCGCCCTTCGATCCTTGGGAGGCCTGCGAGGTCACCGCGCTGACGCGTTGCGATCCGGTCGCGGTCTGGCCGTTCAGCGGGTCGTCGCGGCGTTGCACCGACCCCTCGAAATGCGCACCGCTCTCGATCGCGATCGTCTTGTGGATGATGTCGCCCTCGACGCGCGCCGTCGACGTCAGCCGGACCTTGAGCCCACGTACGCGGCCGACGATCCGGCCGTTTACCACGACATCGTCGGCCATGACCTCGCCCTTGACGGTCGCACCCTCTCCAACTGTCAAGAGATGGGCTCGGATGTCGCCCTCGACCGTCCCTTCGATCTGGACGTCGCCCGTCGTCTTTATGTTGCCCTTGATCGTGAGATCGGACGACAGGACGGACGGCGCCGGTTTCGGCTTGTTCGCACTTGGCGTGTAGTCGGGGGCGGGCTTCGCAGCCTCCGCCGGGCGGTGCGACTCGCCCTCCGGCGTCTTCTGCCCGCTGTCGTTGATCCTGCTCTTAGAGAACATCCTGCGCAGCCTTGATATAGGTCATCGGGTCGACGGGACGGCCGTCCATCCTGACCTCGTAGTGGAGGTGGGTTCCGGTCGACCGGCCGGTGTTTCCCATATCACCGATATGCTCGCCACGCGATACCCTTTGCCCCACCTCCACGCGGATTCGCGACAGGTGGGCATAGCGGGTTTCGATCCCGAACTGGTGCTTGATCTTGATGAGGTTGCCGTAGCCAGACAAGCGACCGGCGTGGATGACGACACCATCGGCGGTGGAGTGGATGGCGGTCCCGTGAGGACCTGCCCAATCCTGTCCTTCGTGCATCCGTCCCCACCGCGGGCCGAATCCGCTCGTATCCCTGACGCGGGCTCTCACCGGCTTGAAGAACGGCGTGCGCTCGGTCGCCTCACGGTAGACGTCCATGTCGTCGAGGCTGGACAGGATCGAGTTGGCGCGGGCCGCATCGGCATCCTCGGGCATCCCTTTGGTCGACATCCGGATCGGGCCCAGGGCGTCCGGCGTGCCGCGCCCGGACCGTACGGCCGCTATGATCGTGTCAGGGTTAAGTCCGACGTTGCGGAACATGTCCTCCAGCGGCTCGACCGAGACCTCCATCGCATCCTCGATCTGTCCGAAGATGCGATCGTTCTTCTCGGTCTGGAGCTTCTGCTCGAGCACCAGACCGTCGATGTGCGAGCGCGCCTCTGCGGCCATGGTCGCGATGGCGTCGCGCTCCGCCGCAGTGCGGGCGAGCACGTCGGAGAGCAGGGCGAGCGACTCCTGCGCCTCCTCGAGGCGCCGCGCATCATCGCCCGTCACTTCCGACGTCGACTCGAGCTTGGCCAGTATGGTCGCGGCCTCGTCCCTCGCCGCCTCGCGCTCTTGCATCGTGCGGCGGAGGGTCGCGTGCAGCGTCTCGAGCCCGGAGGCAAGTTCCGCCTGCCGTTCCTCGGCGGACATCAGTTCGCCCTGCATGCTCGAAACCGCGTGCATCGCCGAGGTGAAGCGCGCCTGCGCCCGCCGCGCCTCGGCCGCACGCATGTCGCGCTCCTCGGCGATTTCGGCGATCCGGGCCTCGTAGACCTCGCGCTCCCTCTCGGCACGTTCGCGCAGAGAGCCGGTCGCCAGCGCATCGAAGGCGAAAAGCGCCGCCGAGAAGACCGACCAGGCGATCAAGGCGCCGCCGATGCCCATCGCGACCGCCTGCGTCGGCCCCGTGAGCCGAACGTATCGCGTTCCGGACCCGGTCTTCAGGAAGATTTCTTTTTCAGAGAGGAGGCGCCTGATGCCCCCGGCGAATCAACTCGTCGTCTGTGTCGCCACGTCGCTGCCCCGATCTGCCCATTCGTTCTTTGGGCCCTGCGTCCCGTTAACCATGGCGCGAGCCTCTTCTGTCGCGCTTAACGGGTACGCCGGGGGCAGGCAACCAAGTGCGCGGCGATCAAGCTAAAGAACGCCTGATAAGCGTCCGAGATGGCAGGTTTCCGCCGATCGGAGGTCAAATCTCGCGCACCGCCGAGAGGACCTCTTCGACATGTCCGGGGACCTTCACCTTGCGCCACGCCTGCCTGATCTGGCCGGCGCCATCGATGACGAAGGTCGACCGCTCGATGCCCATGTACTTCTTGCCGTACATGCTTTTCTCGACCCAGACGCCGTAGTCCTCGCAGGTCTTTCCGTCCTCGTCGGCGAGCAACGTGACCTTGAGTTCGTGCTTGTCGCGGAACTTGTCGTGCTTGGCGACGCTGTCGCGGCTGATGCCGAGAATGACCGCGTCCTCCGCATCGAACTCCGCGACGTGCTCCGAGAACGCGATGGCCTGCTTGGTGCAGCCCGACGTGTCGTCCTTGGGGTAGAAGTAGAGCACGACTTTCTTCGGCCGCAGTTGCGAGAGGGTCACCTCACCGCCGCCGTCGCGGGGCAGGGTGAAGTCCGGCGCGGTCTGTCCTGTGTCGAGCATGTGCAGCGTTCCTCCGTGCTGATGCCAGCGGTGTTCTAGGCCGCCGCCGGGGCTTGCACAGCCCGACAGGCGCCGACATAGCCGGCGCAGCCATGCGGGTCGACGATTTCGATTTCAAGCTGCCGGAAGAGCTGATCGCGGTCCGCCCTGCGCGGCCCCGCTCCTCGGCGCGTCTGCTCGCCGCCGACGCGCGCTACGTGCGCGATCTGCGCGTCCTCGATTTGCCCTCGCTGCTGCGACCCGGCGATCGTCTCGTGCTAAACGACACGCGGGTGATTCCCGGGCGCCTTGCCGGCATTCGCCGCCGCCCTGGTCCCGACGGGACTGGCGCGGCGCGGATCGAGGCCACGCTGATCGACCCGCACCCGTCCGGCGGCTGGCGGGCGCTCCTGAAGCCGTTGCGCAAGGTGCGCGACGGCGAGATGATCGAGTTCGAAGGGGGCCTCTCCGCGACCGTGACTGGCCGGGACGAGATCTCGGCCCACCTCGTCTTCGATGTCGAGGGGGCGGCGTTCGACGCGGCGCTTGAGCGTGGGGGCGCGATGCCGCTTCCGCCCTACATCGCCGGGCGACGGCCTGCCGATGCGCAGGATCTCGAGGACTACCAGACGATCTGGGCAGTGCGGCCCGGCGCGGTCGCGGCGCCGACTGCGTCGCTTCACTTCGATGCGCCGCTTCTTGCGGCCTTGGCCGCCAGAGGAGTCGCGACGACGCATGTGACGCTGCACGTCGGTGCCGGGACGTTCCTGCCGGTCAAGGTCGATGACATCGCGGATCACCGGATGCATGCCGAGTGGGGCGAGGTCACCGAGGCGGCCGCGGCCGAGATCGCGGCAACCCGCGCCGCAGGCGGCCGGATCATTCCGGTCGGCACCACGGCGCTGCGCCTGATCGAGTCGGCGGCCGCCGATGGCGAAATCGGGCCGTTCCGCGGGGCGACCGACATCTTCATCTCGCCCGGCTACGTATTTCGGGTCACCGACGCGCTGATGACGAACTTCCACCTGCCGCGGTCGACCCTGATGATGCTGGTGTCGGCGCTGATGGGGCTCGACCGGGTCCGCCAGATCTACACGCACGCCATCGCGTCGCGCTACCGGTTCTTCAGCTACGGCGACGCATCGCTCCTTGTTCCGGGCGGGTTGGACTGAAGCCCGCCCGAGTCTACGCTGGCGCGGCGGCGTCCGGCGGCGTATTGCGGCGCCGTCGAATTGGACGGGGACACGATGACGGCTCTTCTGGGATCCTGGCCACTCTTTCTCGGGATGCTCCTGCTGATGATCGGCAACGGTCTGCAGAGCACGCTCCTCGGCATTCGTGGCGGGATCGAGGGCTTTTCCACGTCCGAGATGTCGTTCGTGATGTCAGCCTACTTCCTGGGCTTTCTCGGCGGTTCGCGCCTGACTCCGGCGCTGATCCAGCGCGTCGGCCATGTCCGCGTCTTCGCGGCGCTCGGCTCGTTCATCTCGGCGATCCTGATTCTCTACCCGACGATCACCGAGCCATGGGCGTGGGTCACCCTTCGGGTCCTCATCGGCTTCTGCTTCTGCGGCGTCTACGTGACGGCGGAGAGCTGGCTGAACGATCAGGCGACGAACAAGACGCGCGGGACACTCCTGTCGCTCTACATGATCACGCAGATGGCGGGCATCGTGACGGCTCAATACGTGCTCGTGTTCGGCGACCCCTCCGGCTTCGTCCTCTTCGTGATCCCGAGCGTGCTGGTCTCTGTCGCGTTCGCGCCGATCCTGCTCAGCGTCGCACCCTCTCCGGCGTTCAGCTCGACCAAGCCGATGAATCTCGGCCGCCTGTTCCGTACGTCCCCGACCGGCTGCGTCGGGATGTTCTTCGCCGGCAGTGTCTTTTCCGCGATGTTCGGGATGTCCGCGGTGTACGGTTCTCTGAAGGGGCTGACGGTCCCGCAGATTTCGACCTTCGTCGCCTCGTTCTACATCGGCGGGCTGGTGATGCAGTTTCCGATCGGCTGGATCAGCGACCGCATGGACAGGCGGCGGCTCATCATCGTCGTTGCCGCCCTCGGCGGTCTCGCGGCGGCGCTTGCCGTCGTCTTCTCTGGTGCCTACGGCGCCCTGCTTATCGCAGGCTTCCTGGTGGGAGGGCTCGTCAACCCGCTCTACGCCCTTCTTCTCGCCTATACCAACGACTACCTCCAGCCAGAGGACATGGCCGGCGCATCCGGCGGCCTTCTCTTCATCAACGGGGTCGGGGCGGTCATCGGCCCCCTGTTGCTGGGCTTCGCGATGGCTCAGGTAGGCACGCGTGGGTACTTTGCGACGATCGCCGTGCTACTCTTCGCGCTGGCGCTGTATGCATCATGGCGAGCGACTCGGCGCGCTGCCATCTCGTCGGCGGATACCGCGTCGTACGCGCCGGTCTTCGCCACTGCGACGCCGGTCGTGCTCGAGGCGGTGCAGGAGGTCTACGCCGACAACGTGGAGGACACGAGTGACCGGTCTGGCAATTGAGGTCCGCGCATGAACCGCCCCGACGATATCCTCGACTTCTGGCTCGACGAGGTCGGCCCGGAAGGATGGTACAAGGCGTCCGATGAGCTCGACGCGATGATCCGCGAGCGCTTCCTCGACGCCTGGGAGCAGGGGCGCGCCGGCTCGTACAGCCTGTGGCTGACCTATCCGTCCGGGTCTCTCGCCTACATCATCCTGCTCGACCAGTTCCCGCGAAACCTCTTCAGGGACGATCCGCGCGCATTCTCCACCGATGCGGTCGCCCTTGCCGCCGCGAAGATGGCCGTTGGCCGCGACTGGGACCTCAAGATCGATCCGCCGGCGCGGCAGTTCTTCTACTTGCCGATGATGCACTCGGAGAACCTCAGCGATCAGGAGCGCTGCGTGCGGCTGATGAAGACGCGACTTGCCGAGCAGACAGACAACCTGCGGCACGCCAGGGCGCACCGTGAGATCATCCGGCGCTACGGCCGCTTCCCGTACCGCAATCAGCCCCTGGGAAGATCGACGACGAAGCCCGAGGCCGCGTTCCTCGAGGGCGGGGGCTATGGGGCCATCCTTCGCGAGTTCCAACCGGCCTCGCCGTCCTGACGACGAAACCGATCGTGGCGCGACGGCGTTTCCTCCGCAGCCGCGAAGGGAGGCGCTCATGACACGCAACATGATTATCTGGACGGTCGTCCTCCTCGTCGGTATCGCCATCCTCGTCATCTATCCGTTCCTGGTGGGCGAGGTCCCCCCGGACGAGGTCGGCGGCATGGGCGCCGCGATCATCGTGCCCTTCGGATATTTCCTGTCACTGATCGGTGCGGCTGGCCTTGTGGTTGCCTGGATGCGCGGCCGGGCGAAGTGACGCCAGCTCTGTCGTTCGGACGCCCGCCCCTGTAGTCAGGTCGCAACGCAGACTGCAGGAGGGGCGACATGGCCGACACCTACGACATGATCGTCATCGGAGCTGGGCCCGGTGGCTACGTTGCGGCAATCCGGGGTGCACAGCTCGGTCTCAAGGTGGCCTGCATCGAGCGCGAGCACATGGGCGGCATCTGCCTCAACTGGGGCTGCATCCCAACAAAGGCGATGCTGCGCTCGTCCGAAGTGTTTCACCTGATGCACCGCGCGCAGGACTTCGGGCTTAAGGCCGACGGTATCGGCTACGACCTTGACGCGGTGGTCAAGCGGTCGCGCGGGGTGGCGAAGCAGCTGAGCCAAGGCGTCACGCACCTGCTCAAGAAGAACAAGGTGACGGCGATCATGGGCGAGGCCAGACTGGCCGGGAAGGGCAAGGTCACGGTCAAGTCGGACAAGGGCGAGCAGGAGTTGCAGGCCAAGGCGATCGTTCTCGCCACCGGCGCCCGCTCGCGCTCGTTGCCGGGGCTCGAGCCGGACGGTGAGCGGGTCTGGAACTACAAGCACGCGCTAGTGCCGCCGCATATGCCGAAGAAGCTGCTGGTCATCGGCTCGGGCGCGATCGGGATCGAGTTCGCGAGCTTTCTACAACACGCTTGGCGCCGAGACGACGGTGGTCGAGGTGATGGACCGGATCCTGCCCGTCGAGGATGCCGAGATCTCGGCCTTCGCCCGCAAGCAGTTCGAGAAGCAGAAGATGAAGATCCTTCCGAAAGCGATCGTGAAGGGCCTCGACCGGCAGAAGGACAAGGTCTTGGCCGAGATCGAATTGGGAGGGAAGACGGAGAAGCTGGAGTTCGACACCGTCATCTCTGCCGTCGGCATCGTCGGCAACGTCGAAGGGCTGGGGCTGGAGGAGGCGGGGGTGAAGGTCGAGAAGACCCATGCCATCGTAGACGAATACTGCCGCACTGGGGTCGAGGGGCTGTACGCGATCGGTGACCTCGCGGGGGCGCCGTGGCTCGCCCACAAGGCCAGCCACGAAGGAGTGATGGTGGCCGAGCTTGTCGCCGGCAAGAACGACGTTCATCCGGTCCGACCCGAGTCCATCGCCGGCTGCACCTACTGCTACCCGCAGGTCGCGAGCGTCGGCTACAGCGAAGCCAAGGCCAAGGATCTCGGCTACGAGGTCAGGGTCGGGCACTTTCCCTTCATTGGTAACGGGAAGGCCATCGCCCTCGGCGAGCCGGAGGGGATGGTCAAGACCGTGTTTGACGCCAACACCGGCGAACTGCTCGGCGCGCACATGATCGGCGCCGAGGTGACCGAGCTTATTCAGGGCTACGTGGTCGGCCGCCAGTTGGAGACCACCGAGGAGGACCTGATGGCTGCGGTCTTCCCGCACCCCACACTGAGCGAGATGATGCACGAGTCGGTGCTGGACGCTTACGGGCGGGCGATCCACTTCTGAGGCGGGCGGAGCGGCTTCGCCGCACTACTTCTGGCTCGGCCCTCGACTTCTGGCTCGGCCCCCGACGGGGCCGAGCGGCGTCATAAGCCTGATCAGGCGGCTTCCTTGGCGTGTTCGTTGATCGAAGCGTCGGCGAGTTTCGTCAGATCCTCGTCGGTTTTCGACTCCTGCTGCAGCGTCTCGTTGAGCAGGTCCGCCGCGTCGTTCATGCCCAATTCCTTGGCCCAGCGGTGAAGCGTGCCGTAGCGGGTAATCTCGTAATGCTCGACCGCCTGCGCCGAGGAGATCAGCCCCGCGTCGAGGGCCGGGCTGTCCTTGAAGTCGTTGATGATCTCCTCGCCTTCGGCAATGATGCCCTCGATCGCGTCACAAGTCTTGCCGCGCGCAGGCTTGCCGATGATCTCGAAGACCTTCTGCAGCCGCTCGATCTGGCCCTCGGTCTCTTCGAGGTGCTTCTCGAATGCGGCCTTGAGGTCGTCTGACTGCGCCGCGCGGGCCATCTTCGGAAGTGCCTTCACGATCTTGCGCTCGGCGTAGTAGACGTCCTTCAGGGTGTCGATGAACAGGTCGTTCAAGTGCTTTTGCTTGGCCATTGGTCATTCCTCCATTGGCGGTTCGGCGCAACAACTGCAGGACCCCCTCAGGCGTTCCCGTGACTCGACGGAATTGGCGGGGCGCCGCCGCCCGACGAGTGGACGAGCACAGCTAGCTGTAGCCGATCATCCGCCCGCAGATCAGGACGGCGGGCCACAGGGCAAGGGAGACAGTGGCGGCCAGGCGCCTGCGCGTTTCGGTCAGGGCCGCGAGGCGGGGATGGGCGGCAACGTTGACAAGGGCCGCGGCGAGCAGCAGCATCTTTGCCCGGAACCAGCCGTTCGTGACGTAGTCGGTGGCCTGGGTCAGAAAAAGCAGGGCGCCGCAGGAAACGGCAAGCGCCAGCCCCGCGGCGGCGTAGCGGCGGAGCCAGGTGGCTTCCGCGCCACCGCGGAGCAGCCGCAGGTCCATGGGCACGATTGCCCCGATCAGCAGCGCCAGCCCGAGCACATGGCCGGTATTGACCAGAGGATAGACCCAACGTGAGACCTTGAGGAACTGGGCGACCTGGGTCGCCTCCAGCGCGACGGCGAGCTCGTTCAAAGGCGCTCGGGGTAGAGCGGATAGGTCTCGCCCGCGATGACGATGGCTTCGGCCTTCATCCGCAGCTGCTCGGGGTTGGCCGAACGCTCCCCGATGATCGTCATCTCGGTGCCCACCGACAGCAGGTCATCGGTCAGGCCGGCGCGATCGTTGCGCCAAGGCTGACCGACCTCGACCGCCCACAGCTCGTCGTCGGTCTCGATCGTCAGCACGCCATGGGGATTGCCGAGATCGGCATGCGTGACGATCCCGGTCAGCTCGAACTTGCCGCCGTCGGTCCATCGCCAGCCGTGATGGGCGAGCGCTGGGGTGGCTGCGAATGCAGCGAGGCCGGTCAGGATGATCCGTCGTGTCGGTCGCATCTGTCATCCTCCTTGGTTGTCGACGTCAGAGTAACGTGTCGGCGGCCAGGGTCGATGACACCTGCGTGAGCGGGATTGTCGTCGGGTGGCAGGAGAGGCAACTAGCCGCCTTGGCCGGCGGCGCTGGTCGTGATAGATGTTCCACTTACGTTCCGACTCTTCGATGTGGCGCTCCTCCGTCCATCCGCTATGTCGAGGGTGACCCCCGGACCTTGAGGTCAGAATGGCCGAGCAGACCCATATCGAGGTGCGCGGCGCGCGCGAGCACAACCTCAAGAGCATCGACGTCGACATTCCGCGGAACGAACTCGTGGTGATTACGGGCCTCTCCGGCTCGGGCAAGTCGTCGCTCGCCTTCGACACGATCTACGCCGAGGGGCAGCGCCGCTATGTCGAGTCGCTCAGCGCGTATGCGCGGCAGTTCCTCGACATGATGGAAAAGCCGGACGTCGACCATATCAGCGGCCTCAGCCCGGCGATTTCGATCGAGCAGAAGACGACGTCGAAGAATCCGCGCTCGACCGTCGGCACGGTCACCGAGATCTACGACTACATGCGCCTGCTCTTCGCGCGGGTTGGCACGCCGTACTCGCCGGCCACCGGCCTGCCGATCGAGGCGCAGCAGGTGCAGGACATGGTCGACCGGGTGATGGAGATGCCGGAGGGGACCCGAGGCCACCTGCTGGCGCCCATCGTCCGTGACCGCAAGGGCGAGTACCGCAAGGAGATGCTGGAACTGCGCAAGCAGGGCTTCCAGCGGGTCAAGGTCAACGGAGAGTTCCACGAGCTCGACAGTCTGCCAAAGCTCGACAAGAAGTTCCGCCACGACATCGATGTCGTGGTCGATCGGATCGTCGTGCGCGAGGGGATCGAGACACGCCTCGCCGACAGTTTCCGCACCGCGCTCGACCTCGCGAGCGGCATCGCCATCCTGGAGACCGCTCCGCGCGAGGGGGAGGGGGAACCGGAGCGGATCACCTTCTCGGAGAACTTCGCCTGCCCGGTGAGCGGCTTCACGATCCCGGAGATCGAGCCGCGACTCTTCAGCTTCAACGCGCCGTTCGGCGCCTGCCCGGCCTGCGACGGCCTCGGGGTCGAGCTCTTCTTCGACGAGCGGCTGATCGTGCCCGACCAGAACCTCAAGGTCGCGGACGGCGCCATCGCCGCCTGGCGCAAGGGCAAGAGCCCTTACGTGACGCAGACGATCGCCGCGCTGGCCAAGCACTACGGCTTCGACAAGAGCGCACGCTGGAAGGACCTGCCTGAGAACGTGCAGCATGTCTTTCTGCGCGGCTCAGGCGATGAGCAGATCAAGTTCCGGTACGACGAGGGCGGGCGGGTCTACGAGGTCAGCCGCCCGTTCGAGGGCGTCATCCCGAACATGGAGCGCCGCTACCGCGAGACCGACTCAGCCTGGGTGCGGGAGGAGTTCGAGCGCTACCAGAACAACCGTCCCTGCGGCGTCTGCCACGGTTTCCGGCTGCGGCCCGAAGCTCTGGCCGTCAAGATCGGCGGCCTGCACGTGGGCGAAGTCGTCCAGAAGTCGATCCGCGAGGCGGCGGACTGGATCGAGGGCGTGCCCTCCAGCCTCTCCAAGCAGAAGAACGAGATCGCGCGCGCCATCCTCAAGGAGATCGGCGAACGGCTCGGCTTCCTGAACAATGTTGGTCTGGAATACCTGACGCTGTCGCGGAATGCCGGCACCCTCTCGGGCGGGGAGAGCCAGCGGATCCGTCTTGCCAGCCAGATCGGCTCGGGCCTTACCGGCGTGCTCTATGTCCTCGACGAGCCATCGATCGGGCTGCACCAGCGTGACAACGACCGCCTGCTCACCACGCTCAAGAACCTGCGCGACCAGGGCAACACGGTGATCGTCGTCGAGCACGACGAGGAGGCGATCCGCGAAGCCGACTACGTCTTCGACATCGGCCCCGGCGCCGGCGTCCATGGCGGAGAGGTGGTGGCGCACGGGACGCCGTCGGAGATCATGCAGAACCCCGCTTCGGTCACCGGCGACTATCTCGCAGGACGCCGCGAGATCGGCATCCCGGCCGACCGTCGCGGTGGTAGCGGCAAGTCCATCGAGGTGGTGAAGGCGGTTGGCAACAACCTGCGCGACCTGACGGTGAAATTTCCCCTCGGCAAGTTCGTCTGCGTCACCGGCGTGTCCGGGGGTGGAAAATCCACGCTGACGATCGAGACGCTGTTCAAGACCGCCTCGATGCGGCTCAACGGCGCGCGACAGACCCCGGCGCCCTGCGATACGATCAAGGGGCTCGAGCATCTCGACAAGGTCATCGACATCGACCAGCGCCCGATCGGCCGCACGCCGCGGTCGAACCCCGCCACCTACACCGGCGCCTTCACCCCGATCCGCGACTGGTTCGCCGGCCTGCCCGAGGCCAAGGCGCGCGGCTACAAGCCGGGGCGGTTCAGCTTCAACGTCAAGGGCGGCCGCTGCGAGGCGTGCCAGGGCGACGGTGTCATCAAGATCGAGATGCACTTCCTGCCCGACGTCTACGTCACGTGCGAGACCTGCGGCGGCAAGCGCTACAACCGCGAGACGCTGGAGGTGCATTTCAAGGGCAAATCGATCGCCGACGTGCTCGACATGACGGTCGAGGACGCGCAGGAGTTCTTCAAGGCGGTGCCGTCGATCCGCGAGAAGATGGATGCGCTGGTGCGCGTCGGCCTCGGCTACATCAAGGTCGGCCAGCAGGCGACGACTCTTTCGGGCGGCGAGGCGCAGCGGGTCAAGCTGTCGAAGGAGCTCGCCAAGCGGTCGACCGGACGAACCCTCTACATCCTCGACGAGCCGACGACGGGGCTGCATTTCGAGGATGTGCGAAAGCTCCTTCAGGTGCTTCACGAACTCGTCGAGCAGGGCAACACGGTGGTCGTCATCGAACACAATCTCGACGTCGTGAAGACGGCCGACCACGTGATCGACATCGGCCCAGAGGGCGGTGACGGCGGCGGCACGCTGGTCGCGACCGGCACGCCCGAGGAAATCGCCGCAGTCGGCGAGAGCTATACCGGACAGTACCTCAAGCCCCTTCTCAATCCCCGCCGGCTCGCCGCGGAATAGGCAGCTTCAGCGGCTGTCGAACGATCCAGCGACCGGGTTCGTCCTGTCGTATCCCGTTGCCGCGCCAGCGAACGGGCGAATGTCGATGATCTCCCGCGTCGTGCGATTTACCCTGATGACGCTGCCGTCGAGCTCGTAGTAATCCGACGCCCCGTCGCGCGTCAGCCCGTAGCGTTCCGGCGCATCCAGCGCCTCCGCCCGCTGCGGCAGCGGCTCCCCGATCGCAACGGGCGTGTTTTGCGGGCGGGCGACAGGTGGCGCGGCGCGCATGTCCCGCGGCTGAAGCGAGCCGCCGAGAGAGCGCCGCGATGGCGGAGCGACATCCATTGAGCCTCCCTGCGGTGGGGCCTGCGACGGTGTCGCTGCCTCCACGCATGCGTTCAGTTCGCTCAGCGTCTCGCCTCGACATCCGACCTGCGCTTCTGCGGCGGTCGCGCCGGCGAGCGCAACGGCGATGATGATCAGGCTACGCATCGTCCTATCTCCTGGGTCGGTCCGGGCCGGTGTGGGCCACAAGAACACAATAGCGCAACACGCGTCGTCCTGCTGCCGTTGAATGGCGTAGAATTGTCAGGCGTCGAGCGTCAGCCACACAGGCACGTGGTCCGATGGCTTGGGACGGCCGCGAATCTCATGATCGATCCCAGCATCGAGCAGAAGGTCCGCAGCCTGCGGCGTCAGCAGCGCATGGTCAATGCGGATCCCGTCGTTCCGCTCGAACGCGTTGCGCTGGTAGTCCCAGAAGGTGAAGCGCCCGCCGCCGCGATTGCGGACGCGGTAGGCGTCCGTCAGTCCGAGGTTCACCAGCCGCCGGAACGCGTCCCGCGTCGTCGGCAGCGCCAGCGCGTCGTCGCGCCAGGCGTCGGGGCGGGCAGCATCCTCGTCCTGTGGAATGACATTGTAGTCCCCGGCAATGACGGCCGGCTCCTCCGCGGCGAGGATCGCGCCGACACGCGCCTGCAAGCGCTTCATCCAGGACAGCTTGTAGTCGTACTTCGGACCGGGCGCGGGGTTTCCGTTCGGCAGATAGAGGCCGCAGACGCGAACCGGCCTCGGCCCGCCGACCACCGCCTCGATCCAGCGCGCCTGTTCGTCGTCATCTGCCCCGGGCAACCCGCGCGAGACGTCCTCCAGCGGGCGCTTCGACAGGATCGCGACCCCGTTGAAGCCCTTTTGACCGTGCGTCTCGACTCTATATCCACGATCTTCGAGCGGCTCCCGCGGAAAGCCGTCGTCGACGATCTTGATCTCCTGCAGAAGCGCTACGTCCGGCTGCGCCTCGTCAAGCCAGGCGACCAGTGCCTCGGCACGTGCACGAATGCCGTTGATGTTGAAGGTCGCGATCTTCATCGCATCCTCTTCGGCGATCGCGTCCGGATCGGCAAGCGCCGTCGTCGCACGGGCTTTTCCCCCGGCCCGCGCACCGCTAGCGTCCGCGCGGCATGACAGAGATTCTGACGATCACCGTGAACCCCGCCCTCGACCTCTCGACGGAGGCGCCGGCGGTCGTGCCCGACCGCAAGTTGCGCTGTACGGCGCCGCGGGTGCAGCCGGGTGGCGGCGGCGTAAACGTCAGCCGGGCCATCGCCAACCTCGGCGGCCACAGCCGGACGCTGATCGCCTATGGCGGGCCGACCGGCGAAATGCTCGTCCAGATGCTGCGGGAGGAGGGGCTGGAGCCGCTCTCGCTTGGCGTGACCTACCCGACGCGTCAGTCGGTGACGGTGCGCGACGCGGCGAACGGACTGCAGTACCGCTTCATGATGCCGGGCCCACCCTGGACACCCGCGGACTGCGAAGCGGCGCGGACGGCAATCGCCGATGAGACGCGACCGGGAGACCTGATCGTCGTCTCGGGCTCGAACCCGCCGGGTCTTCCCGACGATTTCTTCCTGACGCTGAACGCCGAGGTCGCCGAGCATGGCGGGCGGATGATCATCGACACCTCGGGACCGTCGCTGAGCCGGGTGGCCTCGACGGGTGCGAAGCTCTTCACGGTGCGCATGGACCTGGCCGAGGCGCGGGAACTCTCGGGCGAGCCTCTCGTCCATATCGAGGAGGTGGCACAACTTGCCCGCTCGCTTCGCGACAAGGGTGCCGCAGAGAACGTCCTGATCGCCGCGGGCGCCCAGGGTACCGTCATCGTGTGCGAGGATTGGGTCGGTCTGACGCGTCCGCCCGTGGTCGTGCCCCTGTCGAAGGTCGGCGCCGGAGACAGCTTCATCGGCGCCTACGCCAACGCGCTGACCCAGGGGGAAGACCCGGTGACGGCCTGTGCATGGGGCACTGCCGCGGCCGCATCGGCCGTGACGACGCCGGATACAGATCTCTGCAAGCCGAAGGACACCGCGGATTTCTTTCGCGAGGTGACGCGGACGCCGCTCTGATCGCTCAGCTGCTCGGCTTGGGTGCGAGCCAGATCACGTCGAGCGCCCCGTCGAATTGCGGTGCGGGGAGAGGCAGCGGCGCGCGCGGACCCTCGCGGTCAAATTGCTTCGGCACGGGCTGGTACATGGGTCGTCCCCCACTGGTGTTGTCGGGTCGACACTGCGTTGCCCGCGGCACTCTTCACTAGTGGGGAAAACGTGACCCGTCGTCAGATCGAGAAGGACGTGCCGCAGCCGCACGAGGCGGTGGCGTTCGGATTCTCGATCGTGAAGCGCGCGCCGATCAGTTCCTCGCTGAAGTCGATGGTGGCATCTGCCAGGAATGGCAGCGACACGTTGTCGATCAGCACCTTCTGACCGTTCTTCTCGAGGACCAGATCGTCTTCCGCCGGCGCATCGAGCTTGATGTCGTACTGAAAGCCGGAGCAGCCACCTCCTTCAACCGCAACGCGAAGCGCCTGCGGCGCATCCTGACCCTCGTTGATCTCGGCGAGGCGGGCATAGGCGCGGTCGGTAACCTTTGGTGGGACGTTCATCATGGGTGCACACGGTTCCGTTCGAAGACGCCCTGCAATATAGAGGCTCGAGGGGCGGGGCGACAAGAAGGGCAGACATGCGCGCCAGCTATGCCAGCGACCCGGCCGAAAGCCGAGGCCGGCGCGTGCCAGAGGCCGACAGCACGTTTCGCACCTGCTTTGCGCGCGATCGCGACCGGATCATCCACTCCAGCGCGTTCCGTCGCCTCAAGCACAAGACCCAGGTCTTCGTCGAGCATGAGGGAGACTACTACCGGACGCGTCTCACGCATACGCTGGAGGTCGCCCAGGTGGCGCGGACCCTCGCGGTCTCGCTCGGCCTCGACGAGGACCTGACCGAGGCGGTGGCTCTGGCTCACGATCTGGGCCACCCGCCCTTCGGCCACACGGGAGAGGAGGCGCTCGACCGGCTGATGGCACCCCATGGCGGGTTCGACCACAACGCCCAGGCGGTCCGCATCGTGACGACGCTGGAGCGCCACTACGCGGCATTCGACGGACTCAACCTCACATGGGAGGCGCTCGAAGGCATCGCCAAGCACAACGGCCCGGTGCCAGACCCGCCGTGGGCGCTGGCGGAATACGAGGGCGTCGACGACCTCGAGCTCGAGACGCACGCCGGGCCAGAGGCGCAGGCGGCGGCGATCTCCGACGACGTGGCCTATATGCACCACGATCTGCAGGACGGTCTACGTGCGGGGCTCTTCGACGAGGACGATCTCTCGCGGCTGCCGATCGTTGGCGACGCCTTCGCCGAGACCGACCGCGAGTGGCCGCACATCGAGCGCGCCAGACGGCGGCACGAGGCGCTGCGGCGGGTCTTCGGTGCGCTGGTGGAGGACGTGCTCGCCACGTCCCGCGCGCTGATCGCCGAGGCCGACCCGCAGAGTGCCGACGATGTGCGGCGCGCCGGGCGACCGCTGATCCGCTTCTCGCGAGGCGTCTGGGACGACCTCGCGGTGATGCGCCATTTTCTGTTCGAGCGAGTCTATCGTGCGCCGAGCGTGATGCAGATGCGGGCCGACGTGACCCGCGTCGTCGACGACCTCTTTCCGCTCTACGTTGCGCGGCCCGACCTCCTGCCGGCAGAGTGGCAGGGAGCCGTGTCGGAGGCGGGCGGGGAGACCGCGCTGGCGCGGCTCGTGTCCGACTACATCTCCGGCATGACGGACCGCTTCGCCCTCAGCGAGCATTCGAGACTGGTCGCCGTTTAGCCACCTCTTGGCGCCGCGGCCATTGGCAGCGCCCGACCCGCCATGCTAGGTGCCCCGAAAACGAGGCTGACGCCGCTCCCATGAACATATTCTCTGACATCCGGAAGGCCGTTCTCGAGACGCTCGATGCGATGGTGGCCGACGGCGATCTGCCGTCCGGGCTGGATTACGGGCAAGTCACGGTCGAGCCGCCGCGCGACCCGGGCCATGGCGACATGGCGACGAATGCCGCGATGGTCCTTGCCGGCCGCGCCGACCGAGCGCCGCGCGAGATCGCCCAGACGCTGGCCGAACGCATCACCTCCGATCCGCGGATCGAGGCGGCCGGCGTCGCCGGTCCGGGCTTTCTGAACCTGCGCCTTTCCCCGTCGGTCTGGACGGACGTCGTGACCGAGGCGCTGGATGCGGGAAAGTCGTTCGGCCATTCCGGCCTCGGCGCGCGGGTCAAGGTCAATGTCGAATACGTCTCGGCGAACCCGACGGGTCCGCTCCACGTCGGGCATGTCCGGGGCGCCGTCTTCGGCGACGCGCTGGCATCGCTCCTGCGCTTCGCCGGCTATGACGTCACGCGCGAATACTACATCAACGACGGCGGTGCGCAGGTCGACACCCTCGCGCGGTCGGTATATCTGCGCTACCTCGAAGCCCACGGCGAAGAGGTCTCGTTCGGCGAGGGGCACTATCCGGGGGACTACCTCGTCGACGTCGGCCGGGCGCTCAAGGACAAGGTCGGCGACGCCTATGTCGGCAAGGCCGAGCAGGACTGGCTGCCGGAGGTGCGCGATTTCGCCACCGCCGCGATGATGGACCTCATCCGCGAGGATCTCGGGACCCTCGGCGTCCGGCACGACGTCTTCTACTCGGAGAAGTCGCTCTACGGCACCGGCCGGATCGAGGAGGCGCTGAAGCTCCTCGACGGCAAGGGTCTGATCTATCGCGGCACGCTAGAGCCGCCCAAGGGCCGCGCCGCCGAGGACTGGGAGCCGCGGGAGCAGACGCTCTTCCGCTCGACCGAGCATGGCGACGACGTCGACCGTCCCGTGAAGAAATCCGATGGCGCGTGGACCTACTTCGCCCCAGACATCGCCTACCACTACGACAAGATCGAGCGTGGCTTCGAGGAGCTGATCGACGTCTTCGGCGCCGACCATGGCGGCTACGTCAAGCGCATGGAGGCCGCGGTTTCGGCGCTGTCCGACGGGGCTGTGCCGCTCGACGTCAAGCTGACGCAGCTCGTCCGCCTGATGAAGGGCGGCGAGCCGGTCAAGATGTCCAAGCGCTCCGGCAACTTCGTGTCGCTGCGGGAGATCGTCGACGAGGTCGGACCCGACGTCGTCCGCTTCCACATGCTGACGCGCAAGAACGACGCGCCGCTCGACTTCGACTACGACAAGGTGACCGAGCAGTCCAAGGACAACCCGGTCTTCTACGTGCAGTACGCCCATGCCCGCGTTCGCTCGCTCTGGCGCAAGGCGGAGGGGCTGGGGATCATGACCACCGACGTTCCGCTTCTGGAGGACGAATCCGAGGTGGCGGTGGCCAAGAAGATCTCCGAATGGCCGCGCCTGGTCGAGATCGCGGCGCGCAACCACGAACCGCATCGCATCGCGTTTTACCTCTACGAGCTGGCCAGCGCCTTCCACGCGCTCTGGAACCGGGGCAACGACAACCCCGAGTTGCGCTTCATCCAGGACGAGGAGACACGCTCCGCGGCAAAAATGGCACTGCCCCGCGCCGTCGCCGTTGTCATTTCGACGGGATTGGGTATCCTCGGCGTGACCCCAGCAGAAGAGATGCGCTGACGCACGGGCTGCAGGGGGATCAGAGGCCGCGAGCAGTCATCGAGGCACAAGCATGAGCGAAGCCGGGACAGTCGGCACGAGTTCTGTACGCATCCGCACGGTTGCAGTCAGGGCAGGGGCCGCCATATCCCTCTCCCTCGTCGTCGGGGCGGGCGTCTGGGGTTGGCGCCTGATGGAGCGTGAGGCCGTCGGCATCCCGATCATTCGCGCCGCCGAGGGCCCGATGCGCCTGGCGCCCGAGGAGCCGGGCGGCGACCGTGCCGAGCACCAGGGGCTCTCCGTCAGCCGCATCGCCGCCGGAATAGGCGAAGTCTCTCCTGCGTCGGAACTTCGCCTCGCGCCGCGCACGGTCGAACTGACGCCCGAGGATCTGCCTGAACCGGACGTGCCGGAGCAGCCAGCGATCGACGCCATGGACCTTGCCGTGGCCGAGGCACTCGGGCTTGACGCCGCAACCATCATCAAGGCGAGCGCCCCCGTCGGCCCGCGGCCGCTGCCGCGTCCCGCCACGCGCGCTGCCTTCGCGAGCGTCGCGCCGGCGGTCTCTCCCGGGGAACTGGTGCAACTGGGCGCCTTTCCGGAGGAACAGATGGCGGCGGCGGAGTGGCGCGATCTCCTCGACCGCTTCCCCGACCTCCTCGAGGGCACGGATCGCCGGATCGAGCAGGTCCAGCGCGAGGATCGGACCTTCTGGCGCCTGCGTGCCGGCGGCTTCGCCGACATCGCCGACGCGCGCCGGGTCTGTGCCGCGCTGACCGCCGGACAGGCGGAATGCATTCCGGTGGTGCGCAGATGAGCGCGCTGGGCGCCACCATCTTCGGTTGCGCCGGCCCGGACCTGTCGGACGACGAAGTCGCCTTCTTCTCCGAGGCGCGGCCGTGGGGCTTCATCCTCTTCGACCGCAACCTGCGCGACGCAGAGCAGATCCGCGCCCTGACGCGACGGCTCCGCGAAGTTGCGGGACACGAGGCGCCGATCCTCATCGACCAGGAGGGCGGCCGCGTCGCCCGGCTGCGCCCGCCACTGGCGCGGGATTGGCTGCCGCCGCGCGAGCATGCCGCGGGTCCGGGCGGGGCCATAGCGGTCCACGACAGATATTCCGCCATAGGCCGCGAGTTGCGCGACTACGGTATCGACGTGAACTGCGTACCCTGCGCCGACGTCGCGCGGGACGACACCCATCCCTTCCTCGCCAACAGATGTCTCGACGACGATCCCGAACGCGTCGCGTCCCTGGCGCGTGCGGTGGCGGACGGCTGCCTCGACGGCGGCGTCCTGCCCGTCCTCAAGCACATTCCGGGCCACGGCGCGGCCCGGACGGACAGCCACGAAAGCGTCCCGGTCGTGGACCTGCCGCTCGACGAGTTGCGGCGCATCGACTTCGCGCCTTTCGCCGCGCTGGCGGATCTTCCCCTCGGGATGACGGCACACGTCGTCTACACGGCGATCGACGACGCGCGGGTGGCCACCCTTTCGCCCGATGTGATCGGCGTGATCCGGCAGGAGATAGGCTTCGATGGCCTTTTGATGACCGACGACATCTGCATGGGCGCGCTTGGCGGCACGCCGGCGGCGGCCGCGCGCGATGCGCTGGCTGCAGGATGCGACGTGATCCTGCATTGCAACGGCGAGCTGGCTGAAATGCAGGCTGTCGCGACCGAGGCGGGAGTCCTGGCAGGCATTGCGCTCGATCGCGCGCGCCGGGCGCTGGCGAAGAGACCGGAGGTGGCCCATGTTTGAGCGGAGCGAGGCGGCAGATCGGCGGGCGGTGGAGGCGCTGCTCGACGGGGTCGATGGCTGCGAAGGTCTCGGCCTGATGCCGGGCCTGTGCCACCGCAATCACTACGACGCCTGCCGGCGCGCCGTCCTGCGACGCGCCGACTTGCTGATGATCGCACGCCGGGGACTGCCGCGTGCCTGACGGCGGGCTGGCCCCGGATGTCGCCGACCGCCTCGCGGCGGAGGCGCTGATCGTCGATGTCGACGGGTTCGAGGGGCCGCTCGACCTGCTCCTCACGCTCAGCCGGACGCAGAAGGTCGACCTGCGCCGGATCTCGGTCCTGCGGTTGGCCGAGCAGTACCTCGCCTTCGTCGAGACGACGCGCGCACTTCGGATCGAGCTTGCGGCCGACTACCTGGTGATGGCGGCCTGGCTCGCGTTTCTCAAGTCGCGCCTGCTGCTGCCGCCCGACCCCGAGGATGAGGGGCCATCTGGCGACGAGCTCGCGGCGCACCTCGCCTTCCAGCTCGAGCGGCTGCAGGCGATGCGCGACGTCGCCGGCCGGTTGATGGGACGGGACCGTATCGGCCGCGACCGGTTTGCCCGCGGCATGCCCGAGGCTGTCGAGCGCACCCGCGACGTCCGCTACTCGGCCGGTCTGCTCGACCTGATGCAGGCCTATGCCCGGCTCCGCACCAAGGACGAGTTCCGCCCCTACGCGATGGACCGCGAGGACGTCCTGACGCTGGAGCAGGCGCTGGAGCGGATGCGCGGCTTGATCCGGTTCGCTGGCGACTGGGTCGATCTCGCCGCCTGGCTCCCAGCGGCATGGACCGGCGCACCCAAGCGCCGGCGCAGCGCGGCCGCGGCGCACTTCGCGGCGGCCCTGCAGCTTGCCAAGGAGGGGGCGCTCGAGATCAGGCAGGAGGCGGCGTTCGCGCCCATCCGGGTCCGCGCCCGGGCCTGACCGCATGTCCGAGGAGCGCCCTCTCTTCGACGCTCCGCCGCTCGCGGAGCAAGAGCGGATGGTCGAGGCGATCCTTTTCGCGTCGGCCGAACCGGTCAGCGTCGCCGACCTGAACGCCCGGATGCCCCATGGCTGTGATGCGGCCGCGGCCGTCGAGCAGCTGGCCAAGCGCTACGACGGCAGGGGGGTCGAGATCGTCCGCGTCGGCCAGTCGTGGGCGATCCGCACCGCCGCCGATCTCGCGTTCCTGATGCGGCGCGAGACGGTGGAGCAGCGCAAGCTCTCGCGCGCCGCGATCGAGACGCTGGCGATCATCGCCTACCACCAGCCCGCGACTCGCGCCGAGATCGAGGAGATCCGCGGCGTCACCGTCTCCCGCGGCACCCTCGACCAGCTTCTCGAGCTGGATTGGGTCCGTCTCGGTCGGCGGCGAGAGACACCGGGCCGCCCGGTGACCTTCGTGACGACCGAGGCCTTCCTCGACCATTTCGGCCTCTCCTCCGCCCGAGACCTGCCCGGCCTCAAGGAACTGCGCCAGGCGGGCCTGTTGGAGAACCGTCCACCCCCGGGAAACGAGGCTCCTGAGGGCGATGACGGGCAAGGCCGCATGTTCGACGGCGAGGAGGACGATTAGCGGCGCGATATGCACCTCGACGCGGCAGAGAACCCTAACGGCGCGGTGCGCTTCCTCGACCTTCGCTCTGCATTCTCCAATGGCGTGCCGTCCCGACGGCATCGGTTGCGCGCCATTCCTCTCACCGAGGATTCGAGGCGCCGCTTCACGGGTTCCGGGAGGCACTGAGCGGCGCGGAACTCTACGGTCGGCGCTGCGGCGGGGCAAAAGCGGGCTCCGGGGCCTCCCGGCCGAGGGCGCCTCGCGCCGCATTAACGGCGCGACGTGGAGCCGGTTCCCTCGGCGACGAAACGCGCCTGGCGTGACTACGTCCGGAAGTGCTTCGAGAGCTTCAGTCCTTGTCCCTGGTAGTTCGAGGCGATTCCGGCGCCGTAGAGCGTGTCCGGCACCGCCGACATGCGCTCGTAGACCAGCCGCCCCACGGTCTGACCGTGCTCCAGCACGAACGGCGCCTCGTGGCAGCGCACCTCCAGCACGCCGCGGGATCCTGCTCCGCCCGACTCGGCCCAGCCGAATCCCGGGTCGAAGAAGCCGGCATAGTGCACCCGGAATTCGCCTACCATGGCGAGGTACGGCGCCATCTCAGCGGCGTGGTCGGGCGGGATGGTCACCGCCTCGCGGCTGACGAGGATGTAGAACGCGCCGGGGTCGAGGACGATGTGCCCCGATTTCGGCGACAGCGCCTCCCAGAACTCGGCCGGGTCATAGTGCGCCAGCAAGGACAGGTCGATCAGACCGGTGTGCGGCTTCGCGCGCCAGCCAGCAATGCCGCCGCCGGGCTCAAGGTCGACGGAGAACCCCAGGCCGCCGGCGATCACCGGCTCTCGGTCCACGAGCGGCGTGCGCGCGTTGAGCTCGACGAGCTCGCGGTCGGTCAGCGCCGCATGGCCGCGCCGGAACCGCATCTGGTTCAGGCGGTCACCTGCACGCGCCAGGACCGAAAACGAGCGCGGGCAGATCTCGGCATAGACAGGCCCATGGTAGCCGGCCGGAATCCGGTCGAACTCCGTCCCGCCGTCGGTCACGGTGCGCGTCAGCAGGTCGAGACGGCCGGTCGAGGACTTGGCGTTGGCGACTGCGGACACGCCGTCGGGCAGCGCCAGCGACTCCATGATCTCGACGAGATAGACGCAGCCCTTCTCCAGCACGGCACCCGCCGTGAGGTCGATCTCGTGCATCTGGAAGTCCGCAAGCCGGTCGATGACGCGCCGGCCGCGGCCCGCGAGGAACGACGCGCGCACCCGGATCGCCCGCGGCCCCAGCCGCAGATCCAGCGACGCCGGCTGGATCTGGTCCGGCACCACGGCGCCCGTGACGGCGCCGGACGCCACAAGCGCACGGATGTCCCTGTCGGGAAGGAGGCCGCCGGCCCCGGCGTTCACGGGATGTCGATGGTCGGGCTAGCAGGATTCGAACCTGCGACCTTCCGTCCCCCAGACGGACGCGCTAACCAGGCTGCGCTATAGCCCGACACCGCGCCTTCATACATTTTCGGCACACGGGGGCAAGGCCCGGGACGCGTCGTCATCACTCCGGGATGTCCTTGAGGCGCTGCGCCAGGCGGCGCGCCCGCTCCAGGATCGGCGCGACCGCGTCGGGATCGAGCCGCCGAGCCCGCGACCGTCGCAGAACCCCAGACGGCACGGGGGCGCCAGGCGTCATCTCGTCGCCAGCCGCGTCCGTCGGCAGTACTTCTTGCTGCGCGATGCCCGCGGCCGGTCTGGCGCTGTCAGCGCCCGCGTCCGGTTCGGCGGTCGCCGGATGCGTCGCAAGGTCCGTCTCCGGCAGCGGGTTCGCGGCCGAGTGATGCTCCGTCGCCGGATTGTGCGCGTCGGGCAGGTCGAACGGCAGTGGCGGCGCATCCTGCCGTTCGGCGCGTTCTGGCGCGTGTGCCGCCGGAGGCTCGGCCGCCTGCCGACCCGATGCCTTAGCAGCGCCTGGCCGGTCCGCAGGCGCGTCGCCGTCAAGCCTGAGTTCGGGCGACAGTGCCGAGACATGGCCCGCGCCCTTCTCGCGAAGGATTTTTTGCACCCCGCGGATCGTCAGACCGTCCTCGTGGAGGAGCTGGCGGATGCCGGCGAGCAGCGCCATGTCGGCCGGGCGGTAGTAGCGACGACCACCCGCGCGCTTCACCGGCTTCACCTGCGTGAACTTCGACTCCCAGAAGCGAAGCACGTGCGCCTCGACGCCCAGCCAGTCGGCGACCTCGCTGATGGTGCGGAATGCGTCGGGCGACTTCGCCATGCTGGAGTCAGCCCTTGTTGCCGTCGGCGACGCGATCCTTCATCAGGTGTGAGGGGCGAAAGGTCAGGACCCGCCGCGGGTGGATCGGCACCTCTTCGCCCGTCTTGGGATTGCGCCCGATCCGGGCCGCCTTGTCGCGTACGGTGAACGTCCCGAACGACGAGATCTTGACCGTCTCGCCGCGCACCAGGGCGTCCGACATGTGCGCGAGGACGCTCTCCACCAGTTGCGCGGATTCGTTCTCGACAGACCGACCTCGCGGAAGACGGCTTCGCTCAAGTCCATGCGGGTCAGGGTCTTATCCGACATCTTGCGCTCTCCCCAGCAGCCACCCCACGTTAGCGCGTGACGTTTTTTTCTGTCAATCAACGTGTTGGGCGCGCAAGCGAACCCTTCCTACCAACGCAGGACGACCGAGCCCCAGGCCAGACCACCGCCGATCGCTTCGAGCACCAGCAGGTCGCCCTGCTTGATCCTGCCGTCGGCGCGGCCGACCGACAGTGCCAGCGGGATCGACGCGGCCGAGGTATTGCCGTGGTCCTGCACGGTCACGACGACGCGCTCCATCGGCACGTGCATCCGTGCCGCCGTGGCCCGGATGATCCGCAGGTTCGCCTGGTGCGGCACGATCCAGTCCACGTCCGCCGGCGCGAGGCCCGCGCGGTCGAGCGCAACGTGGGCGGTCTCGGCGAGCTTTTCCACCGCGTGGCGGAAGACCTCCTTGCCCTGCATCCGCAGGTGTCCGCTGGTCCCGGTGGAGACGCCGCCGTCGACATAGAGGATCTCGCGGAAGCGCCCGTCGGAGTGCAGGTCCGCCGACAGCACGCCGCGGCCGGACGACGTGCCTGCGTCCTCGGCCTCGAGGACGAGCGCGCCGGCCCCGTCGCCGAAGAGGACGCAGGTCGTGCGGTCGGTGAAGTCCATGATCCGGCTGAACGTCTCGGCTCCGATCACCAGGATCCGCCGCGCCTGGCCCGCCCGGATCAGAGCGTCGGCATTGGCGAGCGCATAGACGAAGCCGGCGCAGACCGCCTGCATGTCGAAGGCGAAGCCGTTCGACATGCCGAGTCGCGCCTGCACCATCGTCGCCGTCGCGGGGAACGTCAGGTCCGGCGTCGAGGTGGCAACGATGATCGCGTCGAGGTCAGCGGCGGACAGCCCGGCATCCGCCAGCGCCGCCTCGGCCGCCCTCACCGCCAGGTCCGAGGTGGTCTCGCCCTCGGCGGCGAAGTGCCGTCGCTCGATGCCGGTGCGTGGCGCGGATCCATTCGTCGGACGTCTCGAGGCTCTTCTCGAACTCCGTGTTCGGAACGACCCGCTCCGGCAGGTGGTGCCCGACCCCCCGCACCACTGCATGCGTCGTCATGCTTCGGATCCGCCTTTCCCGCCCACGCCTGCAGACTGGGCTTCTGCGACGGTGCTTGCAACCCGGGCGGCAAGCCTTTCGGTGAAGCCGCTTTTCGCCAGCGTGAAGGCCAGCTTGATCGCCGAGGAGACGCCCATCTCGTCGGCCGAGCCGTGGCTCTTCACGACGGTGCCGTTGAGGCCCAGGAAGACGCCGCCGTTGACGCGGCGCGGGTCGATCCGCTTCTGCAGGCGCTTCAGCGAGGTCAGCGCCAGCAGTGCCGCGATCCGGCTGAGCGGCGTGTACTGAAACGCCTCCCGCAGCAGCTCGCCGATCAGCTTGGCCGTGCCCTCGCCAGTCTTGAGCGCGACGTTGCCGGCGAACCCGTCGGTGACGATCACGTCGACCCGGTCCGAAGGGATGTCGCCGCCCTCGACGAAGCCGACGAAATCGATCTCCGCCCCTGGCGCCGCCGCTTCGATCAGGTCGTGCGCGCCGCGAATCTCCGGCCGGCCCTTGTGCTCCTCGGTGCCGACGTTCAAGAGGCCGACCCGGGGCCGCTCCACACCCAGACCGTTGCGGGCGTAGGAGGCGCCCATCAGCGCGTATTGCAGCAGGTCACGCGGATCGGCGCGGATGTCGGCGCCGACGTCGAGCATCACGTTGAAACCGCCGGGATTGCGCGATGGCCAGAGGCAGGCGATGGCGGGTCGATCGACGCCGGGCAGCTTCCTCAGCACAACGACCGAGACCAGCATGAGCGCCCCGGTGTTGCCGCAGCTGACCACCGACTGCGCCTCGCCGTTGCGCACCGCCTGGATCGCCGACCACATCGAGGTGCCCTTGCCGTGGCGCATCACGTGGCTGGGCTTGGCGTCCATCGTCACGACGTCGGGTGCGTCACGGACCTCGCAGATCGCCGTCAGCTTGCGCTTCGCGATCAGGCGCCTCAGCTCTTCGGCGGGCCCATGCACGATGAACCGGATCTCGGAGTTCTTCTGCGCGGACCGTGCCATTCCGGCCACCACCGAGGCGGGACCGAGGTCGCCGCCCATGGCGTCGACCGATATCACGTAGTTCGAGGGGCCCGGATGCGCCGCGCCGGACGGGGAGCCTTCTGGCGCCATCGGATCAGGCAGCCGCCAGCCGTCAGGCCGCGTCGTCGTCGAGGTCGATCTCGTCGGCCTTCGCCACCACTTCGCGCTCCGCATAGTGGCCGCAGTCGGGGCAGATGTGGTGCGGGCGCTTCAGCTCGCCGCAGTTCGGGCATTCCGCCGGATTCGCGGCGGTCAGCGCATCGTGCGCCCGGCGCATGTTGCGGCGCGACTTGGTGACTCTGTTCTGAGGGACGGCCATGTCCAGATCCTTGGGTCGGTACGTATTAGCGGTTGGTCGCGCCGAAGCCCGGTGCGGGAACCGCCCCGGTGCGAACGAAGCGCGGAACATAGACGGATTCGTCTGTTGCGCAACCCCCTTTAGCGGCGTGCCTATTCCTTCTCGCCGTCGCCGCCCAGCATGTCCTTCAGGCCGGCGAAGGGGCGCCGCGCCTCGTCGGTCATTGGCGTCTTGCCCGGCTCGGCGAAGATCTGCTCGCCCAGTTCCACGCCATCCGCCCGCGGCCATGGGGGCAGCGCCAGCGCCAGCGCCTCGGCCATCACGACGCCGACGTCGAGCGTCGCGGGCAGCGGCTCCAGCGTGTCGTCCGGCATCTCCACCTCCTCGCTGTCCGGGAGTTCCGGCATCTCGGCGAGATACCGCCGCTCCACCGACTCGTCGATCCGCGTCGAGACGGGCCGCAGCGTGACCACGCAGGCCTGCGACAGCGTCGCGCCGAGGTCCGCCTCCAGCCGCCAGTCCCGCTTGCCCTCCGGCAGCAACTGCCCGGCAAAGCGCAGCTTCCGCACCCCCAGGATGCCCAGCCGGTCAGCCAGCGCCGCGCGCGCCTCCGCGTCGGGCGACAGATCGAATGTCTCGGGTGCGCGGCTGCCATCGTCGAGGCGAACCCTATGGCTCCATGGCTCCAATGGGCGGGGAGGGGTGCGCATGGGTCTGCTCCGTCCTTGATCGCTCTGATACCCTTATGTAAGTCGGCAGGCGGACGAAGGGGACCGTTGATGAGGATGCGGATGCGATCGGGCACTTGGGCTCTTCGGCTCCTCGCCGTTCTCGGCTTGGTCGCTGTCACCGCCTGCACACAGCAGTTCCGCAACCACGGCTACGTTCCGCCCGACGATCAACTCGCCCGGGTCGACGTCGGCGACAGCCGCGAGGAGGTGGCGACGATGATCGGCCGCCCGTCGATCACGACGCTGTTGCAGGACGACGGCTGGTTCTACGTGCGCTCGCGCTATCGCGACTATGCGTGGCGCGCGCCCGTGGAGATCGATCGCGAGGTCGTGGTCGTCAGCTTCGCCGGCGACTCGGTCACGAATATCGAGCAATTCGGGCTTCGCGACGGCCGCGTCGTGCCGCTCAGCCGCCGCGTGACCGACCAGAACACCGCCGGCATCTCGCTGCTGCGGCAGCTCTTCGGCAACATCGGCAACATCGACCCGACCCAGTTCTTCGACGACGACGAGTAGCGCGGTCCTCGCCCCGTCCGGTCAGCGAAGGCGTGCGTGAAGTGCTTCGACCCGGGACTCGCCGGTCAAGTCCGCTAGGTCCGCCAGGAAGGCGCGCCATGCGCCGCCACAGACGAATGTCTCCGACCCTTCGACGCGATACGCGCCCGGGTCGTCGGCGCAGTCCGCTCCTCCCGCCCCGGCCAGTAGCGCGTCGAACAGCGCCGCGTTCTCATCGCTCGACGGCACGACGATGCGCAGCGGATCGTCCGAAGGGGTGCCGCCCAGGCAGACCACCGGAAAGCTCTTGTCCGAAGGCCCTGCGTGGACGAGGCAGATCGGCATCGCACGCTCTCCCGCGAATGCCGGCGCGGCGGCGAGGCAGAGGACCGCGCACGCCATACGCCAGGCCCTCATCACCGCCGGCGGCGGCCTGTCGCTCCCAGCGCCGCCAGCCCTGCCACCAGCAGCAGCCCTGTGGCGGGAAGGGGTATCGCGCTCGTCGTCACGAAGCCGAAATCGGACGGATTGCCAAAGCCCACGACGTCGAATCCGAAGGTGGAGATCGCCGGGAAGTCGAGCGGGTCTGCCAGGGATTTGCCCGTCTGGTTCGCCACGGTCGACTGCTGGAAGCTGCCGCCACGGAAGATACCGACGAGGTCGGCCGAAGCCGTAAGCCCTTCAAGCACATTGAAGGTGGTCGTCCGGTTGCCGAAGGTGAATGAGACGAAGTCGGCGCTCGCCTGCGGATCGTCCGTGTTCGGCGTGTTGACGAGCGAGAAGCCGACGGTGTCCGTCTTGTCGTTCTCCGGCGCATTGTCGAAGCCGAGGTCGAGCTGCAGATCGACGCTATCCGCACCTGTCCCACTCGTGATCGCACCGTTGAAGTACGTGAGACGTCCCAGCGAGAATGGCTCATTCGGCTTCGGATTGAAGGTCTCGGGCGAGAAAGACAGCTGTGACGGCTGCCCGCTGCCCCACGCGAAGCTCGACGTTCCGACGCCGGATGTCACGGCGCTGCCGGGGGTGGGGTTGATGAAGCTTGCTGCCGCAGTGCCTTTTGTGGCCGACTTCGCCTCCCATCCCCAACGGACGCCGCCTTCGACATTCAGCGTGGTCGTGCCGTCCCACTGACCGTAGAACAGATCTGCTTCCCAGTCGATCGAGTCCTTCGCCGCCGGGGTCCCGAACAACTCGTCCGTCCTCCGCTTCGAGAAGTCGCGAAAGGCAAGCATCGAACCCGACTGAACTCCCGGCCTTTCCGCTTCCGTCCAGTAGAACGGCAGGTTGTCGTCGTTCGGCGCTGGGTCGAGATAGGGCGGGCTTGCGCCGCCGAGCGGCTGGTTGGTGTCGACGAACTGGGTAAAGTGCGGCGTGCTCGTCGGCGCCGTACCGTTCTGATAGACCAGTCTGATGTTGCCACCTACGACGGGCAGGCCGTTGCCTGCTGAGCCGGTGCTTCCCGCGTCATACGTGTCGACGGTAATCGCATCGCCCGTGCTGCCGCCCTGGTTGATCGTGTAACCGCTGAACTGCCCACCGTACGAGTTGTTGAAAGAACTCGTGTTGAAGTCTGCCGACGAGAGCGCCTGAAGCGGTTTCAGCTCCACAACGACCGAGCCGTCCGGCGTGATGAAGCGATCTACCGAGTTTGGATCGGTCAGGCTGATCGTAGCCGCGTGGACGGGACCGGCAGCGAACAACAGAGCGGCCGCCAAAGTACTCCGAAATCGATCCACAATCGTTCCTCCCGAAAATAAAATTTTCGAAGAGGTAGTTCTGACGCAATATCTGGCAACTCGAATGCTGCGCCGCCGCCCGTCAGCGCTCCGGCTCGAAGTTCAGCGCGACCCCGTTGATGCAGTAGCGCAGGCCGGTGGGTTGCGGCCCGTCGGGAAAGACATGGCCCAGATGCGCGTCGCACCGGTCGCAGTGCACCTCGGTCCGGCGCATGAACAGCGAGCGGTCTTCCTTCTCGCCCACCGGCGCGCCGTCGGCGGGCTTGTAGAACGACGGCCAGCCGGTGCCGCTCTCGAATTTGTGGGCCTGGTCGAAGAGCGGGACGCCGCAGCAGACGCAGGTGAACGTCCCGGGCTCCTTGGGGAAATCGTCATGCGTGCCGGCACGTTCGGTGCCATGCTTGCGGGTCACCTTGTAGGCCAGGGGGTCGAGCTGCTCGCGCCACTCCGCATCGCTCTTCTCGACCCGGTCCGTCACCACCTTGTCCATCATCGTTGCTCCGCTGTCATGTCTTGCCGCCAGACGGCCTTGGGCACATCATCTAGGCGCGGCACCCGCGCATCCAAGGAGGGAGCAGCCCGTGACGCAGGTACGGTACACGGCGCGCGTCGCCGCCTCCCCGGATGACATCGAGCGGGCGCAAAGGCTGCGCCACGCCGCATTCATCGCCGCGACCGGCGCCGCCCCGCGCTCGGGCGAGCGCGACACGGACGATCACGACGCGCTCTGCCGGCACGTCCTGGTCGAGGATGCGGCGGCCGACCTCGTCTGCACGTTCCGGATGCTGCCGATGGAGGGCGGTGCCGAGATCGGCAGCAGCTACGCCGCGCGGCACTACGGTCTCGCCGCGCTCGAGGCGTTCGAGGGACCGATGATGGAGATCGGCCGCTTCTGCATCCGCCCCGGCGTCACCGATCCGGACGTCCTTCGCGTCGCCTGGGGCGCCATCGCGCGCATGGTCGAGGAGGCGGACGTCCGGCTGCTCTTCGGCTGCTCCTCGTTCCGGGGGACCGAGCCGGGCGACTACGAGGACGCCTTCGCGCTCCTCAGCGAGCGCCATCTCGCCCCGCGCCGCTGGCTGCCGCGGGTCAAGGCGCCCCAGGTCTTCCGCTTCGGCCGCCGCCGTCGCCGGCCCGACCCGCAGAGGGCGATGCGGACGATGCCGCCGCTTCTGCGGTTCTACCTCACCCTCGGCGGCTGGGTGTCGGACCACGCGGTGATCGATCGCGACCTCGACACGCTGCACGTCTTCACAGCGCTCGAGACGAAGGCGATTCCCGCCGCACGGGCGAAGTTCCTGCGCGCCGGCATGGCCTGAGCCGGACGCCCGCAGCCGCGGTCAGGGCAGGTACCATTCGGGAAGCGGCGGCTGATCCTCGGCGCGCGGTCCGCGTCCTGCGCGCAGCAGTCGCGCCGCCTGCTCCGAACGCGCCTTGTGGCCGAGCGCGATGTAGTGGCGGGCGTCGATCGAGCCGTCGGGGCTGCGCTGAATGGGGTCGGTCATGAAAGCCTCCATCGGTTCACGCGATGCAGCCTCCGCGAAAAGCGGCGCGCGCGCTTTGCGAAGCTCTCCAGAAGTTCTTGTGTTTCTCGCCTGGACCCCTTGCCGTGCTTGCCGGTCGAGAGCGGGCGGCGCTACGCTCGGCAGCGCCATGATCTACAGGTTTGCGGGCTCCGAACTGGACACGGCGCGGCGTGTGTTCCGCCGCGACGGAGAGGTCATCGAGCTCGAGCCGCAAGTCTTCGATCTCATCGCGCTCTTCGCCCGCCGCGCCGGCGAGGTGATCGGTCACGACGAACTGATCGAGGAGGTCTGGCGCGGCCGGATCGTGTCCGACTCGGCCGTCGCCTCCCGCATCGCCGCGGTGCGCCGCGCCACCGGCGACGACGGCAAGCGGCAGGGCATCCTGCGCACGGTGCAGCGCCGCGGCTTCCGGCTCGTTCCCGAGGTCACCGTCACGGGCGAGGCGCCGGCCGCACCCGCGGCGGCTCCGGCGGAGGTGCGCCAGCATGTCCGCATGGCCCGCTCGCGCGACGGGGCGTCCATCGCCTTCACGACGACCGGGAGCGGACCGCCCCTGATGCGCGCCGGCCACTTCCTCACCCACCTCGAGGCGGACTGGCGCAGCCCGGTCTGGCGGCCCCTGCTCGACCGTCTGGGCGGGCGCTTCAGCGTGACGCGGTACGATCAGCGCGGCACCGGGCTATCCGACGCGTTGCCCCCGGCGCCGTCGCTCTCGGCCTATGTCGACGACCTGCAGGCGGTGGCGGACGCCGCGGGGCTCGACCGGTTCCCGATCTTCGCCGCGTCCCAGGGCGTGCCGATTGCCATCGCGTTCGCGGCGCGCTGCCCCGACCGCGTCACGCGCCTCGCGCTCTATGGCGGCTATGCGCGCGGGCGAAGCGTTCGGGGCACGCCCGAGGACGCCGAGCGCGCCGATGCGATCCTGCGGATCATCCGCGACGGCTGGGGCCGATCCGGCGGCGCCTTCGCGCAGGCGTTCACGACGCTCTACATGCCCGACGCAGGGCCCGAGGAGCTGGCCGCAATGGTCGAGATGCAACTGGCCTCCGCGACGCCCGGGAACGCCGTCGCCCTGTGGCGTGCCATCGATGCATTCGACGTCTCGGCGCTGCTGCAAAGCGTCCGGGCACCGTCCCTGATCCTGCACGCGCGGGACGACGCGGTTCACCCGGCGTCACAGGCGCGGGTCCTGGCGTCGGGCATCCCCGACGCCGAACTGATGATCCTCGACAGCCGGAACCACGTGCCGCTGCCGCACGATCCGGCCTGGCAGCACCTCGTCTCCGCGGCGACCGAGTTCCTGTCCGACTGACCGGCCCACCCTGGCCACGCGGGCGCCGCTGCACGCAGTCCCTTGCGCAGAGGCAGGGGCGCCGCTAGCTCGCGGGAATGCCCCGCGCGCCCCTGCTCCAGCTTTCCGGCGTCGCCCTCGGTTACGGCGGCGAGCCTGTCTTCGATGGCCTCGACGCCGTCGTGCAGGAGGGCGACCGCGTCGCGCTCGTCGGCCGGAACGGCGCGGGAAAGTCCACGCTGCTCAAGGTGATGGCGGGCCTCGTCGCGCCCGACCATGGCGATCGCATCGTGCCCAGCGGCACAACCGTCGGCTACCTTCCGCAGGACCCCGATCTGGGCGCGTTCGCAACGCTCGGCGAGGTCGCGGCCGCCGATCTCGCGCCCGAGGACTCGTGGCGCGCCGACGCCGCGGCCGAAGGACTGGCCTTCGATCCGGCCACGCCCGTCGCCGCGGCATCGGGCGGCGAACGGCGGCGCGCCGCGCTTCTGCGCCTCTTGTCCGCCGCGCCGGACCTGATGCTGCTCGACGAGCCGACCAACCACCTCGACATCGCGGCGATCGCCTGGCTGGAGGAGCGGCTGGCCGAGACCGGCTCGGCCTTCGTGCTGATCTCGCACGACCGGGCGTTCCTGCGCCGGCTCACCCGCGCCACGCTCTGGATCGACAGGGGCCAGGTGCGCCGGCTCGACCGCGGTTTCGAGGCGTTCGAGGACTGGCGCGACCGCACATGGGAGGAAGAGGACGAGGCGCGCCACAAGCTCGACCGCAAGATCAAGGCCGAGGCGCGCTGGGCGGTCGAGGGCATCTCCGCCCGCCGCAAGCGCAACCAGGGTCGCGTCCGCGCGCTCGCCGCCCTGCGGCAGGAGAGCAGCGAGCAGCGCCGCCGCGCCGGCACCGCGGACCTGGCGCTGGACGCCGGGCCGCGTTCGGGCCGCCGCGTGATCGAGGCGCGCGGCATCGCCAAGACCTTCCCGGCGGAGCGGGCGGAGGGGCCGGACCGCGGGCAGAGCGCCCCGCCCACCCACCCGCGCTCTGCCCGCGGTCCTTCGCACGAGGCGGGCAGGGTGATCCTGCGGCCGTTCTCGCTTCGGGTCATGCGCGGCGACCGAATCGCCATCGTCGGCCCGAACGGCGCCGGCAAGACGACGCTCGTCAGCCTGCTCATCGGCCGGCTCGCGCCCGACGCGGGCGAAGTGGCGCTTGGCGCGAACCTCGAGATCGCCGTCTTCGATCAGGACCGCTCCGCGCTCGACCCCGACGCCTCGCTGTGGGAATCGCTGACCGGCGATCCTGAGACCCGCGTCTCGGGTCGCTCCGACCAGGTGATGGTCCGCGGCCAGCCGCGCCACGTCGTCGGCTACCTCAAGGACTTCCTGTTCGACGAGGATCGCGCCCGCGCCCCGGTCCGCTCCCTCTCGGGGGGCGAGAAGGCGCGGCTGCTGCTTGCCCGGCTGATGGCGAAGCCCTCGAACCTGCTGGTGCTCGACGAGCCGACCAACGACCTCGACCTCGAGACCCTCGATCTGCTGCAGGAGGTGCTGGGCGACTATGACGGCACCGTGCTGATGGTCAGCCACGACCGCGACTTCATCGACCGAATCGCGACGCAGACGATCCTGCTGCGCGGCGATGGCGAGGCCACGGTCTATGCCGGCGGCTGGACCGACGCCCTCGCCCAGGGCGCCCGCCTCACGCCGCTCCCGGCCACCGCGACGCCGCCGCCCGCGCCGGCACCCGCGCGCCCTGCGGCCGAAGGCCCGCCGGTGACGTCCGACCAACGGCCGCTCAGCTTCACCGAGCGCCACCGCCTGTCGCGGCTGCCGGCCGAGATCGCGCGCCTCGAGGCGGAGATCGCGCGCCTGTCGGAGCTTCTGTCCGACGCCGACCTCTATGCCGCCGCACCGGTCAAGGCGCGGAAGGCGACGGACGCGCTGGCCGAGCGTCAGGCCGCGCTCGCCGCCGCCGAGGAGGAGTGGCTGGAGCTCGAGGAGCGCGCCGACGCCTGATCCGGCAGGCCCCGCACGGAGGACGTGCGCCAAAACTTGCCCAGTTCGCGCCAAAATCGCAACGCTATGTGAATTTCGGCTCGCAAGGCGTTACCGAATCCTTGCTAGGCACTTCGGCGCGTTGCATATGGGGCCGGCATTTAGTGCGCACGCAGGGCGTGTCGCTGCACGCGCCTCAGTCAGATAACGGAGTTCTCCATGAAGAAGCTCGCATTGGTTTCGTCCGCTGCCACGGCCCTCGCCCTCGCCGTCGGCGCATCCGCTCCCGCCTTCGCGGCTGGCCCAGTTCCGGTCATGGAAGAGCCGGTCGTGATGGCGCCCGCTCCGATGATGCCCTCGACGGACTGGACCGGTCCCTATGTCGGCGGCCAGCTCGGGTGGGGCTGGATCAGCGGCGACTCGAACCTCGACGGGTCGGACTTCGGCTTTGACGGCGACGTCGACGCCGACTTTGACGGCAACGGCGTCATCGGCGGTTTCACCGCCGGCTACCGCTATGATTTCGGACAGTTCGTCGCCGGCGGCGAGGTTCAGTACGACTGGGCCCACAACGAGTTCGACGAGCTCGACATCAACACCACCGACATCGACGCGCAGATCGACCTCGAGGAAGAGGCCGGCTCGCTCAACTCGATCTGGCGCGTCAAGGGCATCGCCGGCTATGACCTCGGCCGCACGCTCATCTACGGCTCGGCAGGCTATGCCCATGCCAGCGGCGAGGTCGGCGGCGACGATGCAGACGCCGACGGCTGGCTGGTCGGTGCCGGCGCCGACTACATGATCCGCGACAACGTCACCATCGGTGGCGAACTGATGTATCATCAGTTCAGCGACTTCGGGTTCAAGGGATCGGACCTCGACGCGACGACGTTCCAGGCGAAAGTGACGTATCGCTTCTGAGCGATCTGCTCGTCGAAAAAGACGCCCCGGCAGGTCCGGGGCGTCTTGTGTCACGTGACGGCGGCGTGAATTGACTTTCCCGCGATGAAGATACATCCATCGGCATGGCAACGGTCGTAAGCGATGTGTCGCGCACCGGCCTGACAGGGGATCCGCCGATGTTTCAGCGTCTTTTCCAAGCTTCGTGCGTCGCCGCGCTCGCCGGCACGGTCGCGGCGGTCTCCGGCATCGCACCGGCCGCGGCACAGGGCATGGGCGGCGAGGTCGACTGGACCGGACCCTACGCCGGTGTCGAGTTCGGCCAGAGCATCGCGGACATGAGCAGCGGCGATGACGGCAAGGGCACGGCCGTCGGGGTGCAGGGCGGCTACCGTCACGATTTCGGCAGCTTCGTCCTCGGCGGCGAGGCGCAGTACGACTGGACCGACCTCGACGTCGGCGACGGTCAGGGCTCGGTCGACGGCCTCGGCCAGCTCAAGGTCGATGCCGGCTACGATGTCGGGCCGTGGCTGTTCTACGGCACGCTCGGCGCAAGCTACGCCCGGGCCGAGTTCGAGGGCGACGACTACGACGAATGGGGCTGGCTCGGCGGCGTCGGCGCCGACTACCTCGTCACCGACCGCTTCGCCATCGGCGCCGAGGTGCTGCACCACGGCTTCGGCGAGCTTGGCGACACCGGGCGCGACTTCGACGCGACCACGGTCGAGGCCGGCGTCACCTTCCGCTTCTAGCGTCAGCGGCCGCCGGGGCTCCTCCCAGCGCCTGGCGCAGGCGCTTCGGCAGCGCGTCGCGCACCGTCTCGTACGATGCGCGCAGCCGCTCCTCCAGCGCGTCATCGTCCCACCGCAGCCGCACCCAGCCGCCGCGCTTCAGGTAGGGCGCGCGCTCGGCCAGCCCCAGGTCGATCAGGAACTCGGCGCTGCCCTCGTCGCGGCACTTCACCGTCACCCCGCCCTCGCCGCAGATGCAGAACATCTTGCCGCCGACCTTCCAGACGAAAGTGCCCGGCCCGAAGGGCTCGCTCCGCTCGGCTCCGGGCCACGACGCCACGATGATGTCGAGCCGCCCCTGATCCATCCCGCTCTCCTTTCCGCCTGCCCACGTTTCTATTGGCAGCGGCGCCAGGGCGCGATACACGCTCTGTCCATGACCCGCGCCGCCGCAATCGCGTCCTGCATTACCCGCTGATCCTCGGCGGGCCGGTCGACTTTCGCAAACCCACACGATCCGGTATGGCCCGCCCCACCAAGGGAAGCCCGATGACCGAGATCCGCCTGACGAACTCGCTGACCCGCCGCAAGGAGGTGTTCCAGCCGATCGACCCGTCGAACGTGCGGATGTATGTCTGCGGCCCCACCGTCTACGACCGCGCGCATCTCGGCAACGCCCGGCCCGCCGTCGTCTTCGACGTCCTCTTCCGCCTGCTCCGGCACGTCTACGGCGAGGATCACGTCACCTACGTCCGCAACATCACCGACATCGACGACAAGATCATCGTCCGCGCCAACGAGACCGGCCGGCCGATCGACCAGATCACCGACGAGACGACGCGCTGGTACATCGACGACATGGCCGCCCTCGGTACGCTGCAGCCGACGCACATGCCCCGCGCCACCGGCCATGTCGGCGCAGATGGTCGCCTTCATCGAGGAGCTGATCCGTAAGGGCCACGCGTATCAGGCCGAGGGCCACGTCCTCTTCTCCGTCGCCTCCGACCCCGACTACGGGTCGCTCTCGGGCCGCTCTGTCGACGACATGATCGCCGGCGCCCGGGTGGAGGTCGCGCCGTACAAGCGCGACCCGATGGACTTCGTCCTGTGGAAGCCGTCGACCTCCGACCAGCCCGGCTGGGACTCCCCCTGGGGCCGCGGCCGCCCCGGCTGGCACATCGAGTGCTCCGCGATGGCCCGCGACCTCCTCGGGGATCGCTTCGACATCCACGGCGGCGGCGCCGACCTGATGTTTCCGCACCACGAGAACGAGATCGCCCAGTCGCACTCCGCCGGCGACCCCTTCGCCAACGTCTGGCTGCACAACGAGATGCTCCAGGTCGAGGGCCGCAAGATGTCGAAGTCCCTCGGCAACTTCTTCACCGTCCGCGACCTCCTCGAACAGGGCTGGCCCGGCGAAGTCATCCGGTTGGTCTTCCTCGGCACGCACTACAGGAAGCCGATGGATTGGACCCTTGAAAAGGCTCGGCAGGCGGAGGCCACTCTGCGGAACTGGCGACGGAAGATCACAGGCTTCCGGCTGCAGCATCGGGATCCGCCGAATGTAATCCTCCGAGCATTGGAGAACGATCTCAACACCCCGCAAGCCATCGCAGAATTGGGTAAATTCGCCCGGAAAGGGGCTGCGTCCGACCTACTCGCCGGCGCCAATCTCTTGGGGCTACTGGAGCCTAAGATGGGCGGCTGGGACACAATTGAGAACGAAGACGAACTTGATGACTTGGTCGGAGACATTGCTGCTGCGCGGGCAAAGGCACGGGAGGAGAAGGATTACGAGAAAGCCGATCAGCTTCGCGGTGAACTCAGCAGGGCTGGTATCGTGGTGACGGATTATCCGAATGGTCGATTTGAATGGGTCGCGCTCCGGGATCACTCGATCGAGGAAGTTCGGAGATCCAAACTATGGTCGACCCAACCAAGTCCGAGATCACGCGATGACTTCGCTCAAACCGAGCGCAGAGGGCCGCGCCCGACCCTGGGAGGGCGCCTGCCGAGGGCCCGTCGTCGGCGCTTTATCCCCCAATCCCCGGACGACGGCGGAGCGGCAACCGACATCGCCACGCGCCCTCCCGGAGGGAGGGTCGGGCGCGGCCCGGGCTGGTCGCCCGCGCCGGGGCAGGGTCGGAGCCTGCGCCTGGCTCTCCGCCCGGCACCTCGGCTCGAAGCGCGGATATGGGCCGCCTCCAATCCGTTGCCGGACACACCTGTGACGCGCGCGGGTCGCGGGCGGAACAGGCAACGGGCGTTGCCTGCCTCGCCACACGACCGCACGTACAATCCCGCCCGCGTTCTGTACGGAAACGTACAAAGCCGGGTCTCGAAATGTACGAAAACGTACAAGAGGCGAGGATCCGACCAATGACCCGCGAGCGGCTCTGGCTCTACGACACCACCCTCCGCGACGGTCAGCAGACCCAGGGGGTGCAGTTCTCGGCGGCCGAAAAGACCCGGATCGCCCAGGCGCTCGACCGTCTCGGCGTCGACTATATCGAGGGTGGCTGGCCCGGCGCGAACCCGACGGACAGCGCGTTTTTCGCAGATGCGCCAGAGACTTCCGCGACGTTCTGCGCCTTCGGCATGACCAAGCAGAGCCGGCCGGTCGGCAGAGAACGACGACGTCCTCGCCGCGGTCCTCGACGCCCGGACGCCGGCGGTCTGCCTCGTCGGCAAGACCCACGACTACCACGTCGAGAAGGCGCTCGGCTGCACCCTCGACGAAAACGTTGAGAACATAGAGAAATCTCTCGCTCACGTCGCATCCAAGGGCCGCGAGGCCCTGTTCGACGCCGAGCACTTCTTCGACGGCTACAAGGCCGACCCGAGCTACGCCGTGACCTGCCTGCACGCCGCCCTAAGCGCGGGAAGCCGCTGGATAATCCTCTGCGACACCAACGGCGGCACGCTACCGTCCGAGATCGCGCGCATCACCGAAGCGGTGATCGCCTCCGGCATTCCCGGCGACCGCCTCGGCATCCACTGCCACAACGACACCGAGCAGGCGGTGGCAGGCTCCCTCGCCGCCGTCGACGCCGGCGCGCGACAGGTCCAGGGGACCCTCAACGGCCTGGGAGAGCGCTGCGGCAATGCCAGCCTCACGTCGCTCATCCCCACGTTATTGCTAAAGAAATCCTACGCCGACAGCTTCGAGATCGGCGTCACGGAAGAGGCGCTCGCCGGGCCTCACCCGCACCTCGCGGATGCTCGACGACATCCTGAACCGGGTCCCGACCCGTGTCGGCCCCCTATGTCGGCGCCTCGGCCTTCGCGCACAAGGCGGGCCTGCACGCCAGCGCCATCGCCAAGGACCCCACGACCTACGAGCACATCGACCCGCAAGCCGTTGGAAACGCGCGCATCGTTCCAATGTCGAACCAGGCGGGGCAGTCCAACCTGCGCGCCCGGCTCGTCGAGATGGGCCTCGAGGTCGCGACCGGCGATCCGGCCCTCGCCCGCATCCTGAAAACCGTGAAGGACCGGGAGGATACGGGCTATTCCTACGACACCGCACAGGCCAGCTTCGAACTGGTGGCGCGGCAGGAACTCGGCCGCCTGCCGGAGTTCTTCGAGGTCAAGCGCTACCGCGTCACGGTGGAGCGGAGAAAGAACAAGTACAACCAGATGGTTAGCCTCTCAGAGGCGGTCGTGGTGGTGAAGGTCGGCGACCGCAAGATGCTGTCGGTCTCCGAGAGCATGGACGCAGCTGGGACCGACCGTGGCCCGGTCAACGCGCTCTCCAAGGCGCTCGGCAAGGATCTCGGGCCATATCAGCAGTTTATCGACGATATCCGCCTGGTCGACTTCAAGGTCCGGATCACCCAGGGCGGTACCGAGGCCGTCACCCGCGTCGTCATCGACTACGAGGACGGGCAGGGGCGCCGCTGGGCCACCGTCGGCGTCTCGCCCAACATCGTCGATGCCTCGTTCGAGGCGCTGCTCGACGGGATCAACTGGAAATTGGTCCGCGATTGCGGAGAGTTGCCGATCGAGGCTACGGCGTGACCGAGGAGGAGGCGTTCTGGGCCGTCCACCAGGGACTGCCGCGCGAGGGGCCGGGAGAGCCGGCCGATGTCGCCTGGGCCGCAGGCGTCGCGGGGCTCGCACCCGACGCGCGGATTTGCGACGCCGGCTGCGGCCCGGGCGCGGACTTCGAGGCGCTGCTGGCGGCGGCCCCGGAAGGCGACGTGACGGGGGTCGAGCAGCATGCCGACTTCGTCGAGGCCGCCGCGGCCCGCCGCCTCGACCGGGTGGTCGTCAGGCAGGGCGACGCCGCCGACATCACGGGCCCCTACGACTTCATCTGGGCGGCGGGATCGCTTTATTTCCTTGGCGTTTCCGAGGGGCTGCGGCAGTGGCGCGACGCGCTCGCACCCGGCGGCGCGGTGGCGTTCAGCGAGCTCTGCTGGTTGGTCGAGGATCCGCCGGAGGAGGCGCGCACCCACTGGCAGCGCTATCCGCGGATGACCGGGCAGGCCGGGCTCGAGGCACGTATCCGCGAGGCGGGCTACCGCACGCTTGGCACGCGCGTTCTGTCGGATGCCGCCTGGGAGGCCTATTTCGGACCGATGGAGCGGCGCATCGCCGAGCTGCGCGAGACCGCGTCGTCGCCCGTCTGGGACGAGGAGGAGCGGGAGATCGCCCTCTGGCGCAGGCATCGCCGCGCCTTCGGCTACATCCTCTCGGTCGTTCGGCCCGCATGACGCTTGAGGCGTGCGCCGAGATCGTGCGGCGCGGGGACCCCGACCGGTTCCTCGCCGCGATGGCCGCGCCCGCCCCGGCGCGCCGCGTGCTGTTCCCGCTCTACGCCTTCAACGTCGAGGTGACACGCGCACCCTGGGTCAGCCAGGAGCCGCTGATCGTCGAGATGCGCCTGCAATGGTGGCGCGACGTCCTCGACGAGATCGCCGCGGGCGGACAAGTCCGGCGGCACGAGGTGACCCAGCCGCTGGCCGAAGTCATCGATGCCGAGGGCGCGCGCCTGCTCGATGCGCTGGTGGCGGCGCGGCGCGAGGATGCGGAGCGCGAGCCACCGGCGAACGCCGCCGCACTCGCGAACTATCTTGACGCGACGGGCGGCAACCTCGCCTGGGCCGCAGCGCGCGCGCTGGGCGCGTCGCGCGAGGACGGCGTGCGCGACGTCGCCTGGGCCGCCGCGGCCGCGAACTATCTGCGTGCCATCCCGCGGCTCAAGGCGCTGGGACGCCAGGCGCTGCCAGAGGGGACCGACGCAGCCTGGCTTGCCGCGGAGGGACTGCAGCGGCTTCAGCGCGGGAGGCAAGGCCGCGAGCCGGCCGCGGCGCCCGCGCTGCTGTTCGCGTGGCAGACGGAGGTCATCCTGCGACGCGCACAGGCGGATCCGGCGCGTGCGGACGCGGGCACGCTCGAGATGTCGGAGTTCCGCCGCCGCACCGGCCTGATGCGCGCCGCCGCGACGGGCCGCGTCTGACTCAGGCCGTCCGCGGACGCAGGACGAGCCAGATCAGCGCGCCGCCCGCCAGCGTCAGGAACGGGACCATGGCGATGTTGACCGCCTGCCACCCCTCGACCGGAGAGCCGCCGGCGCAGTTCATCAGACCTCCCGAGGAGAGCGACGCGATGGTGACGCAGGCAAAGACCAGCGCATCGTTCAAGCCCTGGACCCGCCCTCGCTCCTCTGGCCGGTGCGCCGAGGCGAGCATCGACGTCGCGCCTATGAAGCCGAAGTTCCAGCCAAGGCCGAGGAGGACCAGCGCGCCGAAGAAGTTGCCGAGTTCGACGCCGGCCAAGCCGACCGCGCCGGCTCCGGCGAGCAGAAACAGGCCCACAGCCACGATCCGCTCCGCCCCGAAGCGCGTGATGAGATGTCCGGTGAAGAACGCCGGCGCGTACATCGCGAGAACGTGGCCGGAGACGACGTCTGCGGCGTTCGACTGGGTGAAGCCACAGCCCACGACGGCGAGCGGAGCGGACGTCATCACGAGATTCATGAGGGCATAGGTGACCATCGCGCAGATCATCGCGACGGCGATCGTGGGCGTCGCCAGCAACTCTCGCTTCGACCGGCCGAGGGGCGCGTCTTGCGCCGGCGGCGCCGGGCGAGGGATGTCGAGCCTGAGGAAGAGAAGCGAGCCGACCACATTGAGCGCGATGACGGCGAGGTACGTCCCGAGGAAGGGCACGACGTATGCTCCGGTCGTCAGCTTCACCAGCTGCGGACCGATCAGCGCGGACGCGAGGCCCCCGGCCATGACGTAGCTGATCGCCTTGGGCCGGAACGCCTCCGACGCCGTGTCGGCAGCGGCGAAGCGATAGAACAGGTACGAGGCCATGAAGATGCCGGTCGCGAAGGCGCCGACGAGAAAGACCGCGAAACTGTTTGTGAATAGACCCGCCGCGCCGAGTGCGCCGCCGAGCGCGCCCGCGCCCGTGCCCACCCAGAAACCCGCCCGACGGCCGCGCCGCTGCATCAGCGCGGCGATCGGCTGTGCCGCGACCATCGAGCCTGCGACCATCACCGTCACTGGCAGCGTCGCGAGGCAGGGGTTCGGGCTGAGCGACTGCCCGGCAAGCCCCGCGACGATGATGACCATCGGCATCTGCGCGCCCAGGAAGGCCTGCGCAGCTACCAATACGCCGACATTTCGTCGCGTTCTTGCATCGGTCTCAGCCATGCGGACCGGCTAGCCCAGCGGCACGTTGCCGGCAAGACGCCTCGGAGGTACTGCCGACACTCGCGCAGTCGTGCAGACGAGGGTTTGCGGTTCATCTCGACCATCGGGGCAGGAACGGGTAGCGGCAACACAGTGCGGGGACATGAGAACGCCATCGGAGGAGCCTGCGCGAGCGGCGCGGTGAATAGTGCCTGCCGGGTCGTCGCCTCGTGAGGCTGCTGCTGCTCGCCGGAACCGAGGAGGCGCGCCAGATCGCCAACGCGCTCGTGGCCGAGAGGCGCTTGCGAATGACGGTCTCGCTCGCTCGTGCCGAGCGGGTGCCCGGTGCCTACTCGATGCCGGTGCGGATCGGCGGCTTCGGCGGTGACGAAGGTTTCGCCGAATACATGGTGGACCAGGGCGTGGACGCTGTTCTCGACGCGACGCACGTCTTCTCGAGCAGGATCAGCCACCGGACCGCCGAGTACTGTCGAACGCACGACGTTCCGTACCTGCAATTCCTGCGCCGCGCCTGGTTGCCGGGGCCGGGCGACCGGTGGACGTTCCTGAACACCGAGGAGGATGCGGCGCGCCACATCCCGCCGGGCGTGAGCGTCTTCGTTGCCACGGGGCGGGGAACGATCGAGCGATATGCAGGGCTTCAGACGCAGTACGTGGTCTGCCGCATCCTGTCGCAGACGTCCGAGCCGTTTCCGCTGCAGAACGGCCGCTGGCTGCTTGGGCGTCCGCCCTTCACCTTCGCCTCGGAGCTGAAGCTGCTGAGCGAGCTGGCGACGGACTGGCTGGTGGTGCGCAATTCCGGCGGCGGCACCAGCCGGGCAAAAATCGACGCGGCGCGGGAACTCGGCCTCAACGTCGCGATGATCCGCAGGCCTATGCAGCCCGAAGCGCCGCGGGTCGAGACGGTGGCCGCGGCGCTGGCGTGGGTCAGGCGCAAGCTGTGACGGACGGGCGGTTCGCCGCGGGCGAGCGGGTGATCCTGTCGCCGGACTGCGTCGCGGAGGGCGCGCTGTGGCTTGCCGAGGCCGAGCCGCGCTTCGCGCAGGCGCTGGCGCTTACCGGTCCTTTGCCGCTGCGCCGGCGCAAGGACGGGTTCGAGGCGCTGCTGTCAGCGATCGTGAGCCAGCAGGTCTCGGTCGCCGCGGGCGACGCGATCTGGCGACGACTGAAAGCCGCGGGCCTCACCGGGCCGCGAAGGATCGCCCGCGCCACCGACGAGGAGCTGCGCGCCTGTGGCCTGTCGCGGCAGAAGGTACGCTACGCGCGCGCTCTGTCCGAAGCCCGCCTGCCGTATCGCACCCTGCGCGAGGCGCCGAGCGAGGATGTGGTGGCGGCGCTGGTGGGCGTGCCCGGCATCGGCCGATGGACGGCGGAGATCTACGTGATGTTCGCGCTCGGTCGGGCGGACGTCTTCGCGCCCGCCGATCTTGCCTTGCAGGAGTCGGCCCGGTTGCTCTTCGATCTCGAGGCGCGGCCGGGCGAGAAGGAATTGCGCGTCATGGCGGCGGCCTGGTCGCCGTGGCGGGGCGTTGCGGCCCGCCTTCTGTGGTCCTACTACCGCGTCGCCAAGGATCGAGAGGGGATCAGGTGACGCGAGAGCTCAAGAGCGGACGGCGCGGGCCGACGGATGCCGATGCGGCGGTGATCTTCGTGCACGGCTACGGTGCGGATGGTGCGGACCTGCTGGGACTCGCCCAGCCGTTGGAACCGCATCTGCCGGGCGTCGCATTTTACGCGCCGGACGCGCCAGAGCCCTGCATGGGCAACCCGATGGGCAAGCAGTGGTTTCCGATCCCGTGGCTGGACGGGTCGACGCAAGCCGCGGCAGAGACGTCGATGGCGCGGTCCGCGGCAGACCTCGACGGCTTCATCGACAAGGTCCTCGCCGACGAGGGGCTGCCTCCCGAGCGGCTGATCCTCTTCGGATTCAGCCAGGGAACGATGATGAGCCTGCATGTCGCACCGCGCCGCGCCGAGCCCGTCGCCGGGCTGGTCGGGTTCTCGGGCCGCCTGCTCGGTCCCGAGCGGCTTGCGGCCGAGGCGGTGTCACGCCCGCCGGTCCTGCTGATCCACGGCGACGCGGACGAGGTGGTGCCGCCGCAAAGCATGCCGGAGGCCGCCGAGGCCCTGCAGCAGGCGGGGTTTGACGTCTCGGCCTTCGTAATGAAGGGTACCGCCCACGGGATTGCGCCCGACGGCCTTGGCGTCGCGGTCGGATGGATCAGAGAGAGGCTAGGCTTCGCCTGATCGTCACGCGCGTGTCACGGAGGTCGGCTAGGCGCGTCGCGCACACGATGTCGTGGGCCTTGCCAGGTGGAACGCGACATATATAGTCGAAGGCACGGTGGTAAGTTCCGGGGCGGGAACGGGGCGGAGCGGCGGCGATGGATGGTGATTTCAGAACGAGTTTCGTGCGGGAGCCCTCTGGCCTGAGGCATCACCCGGCTCTGGTCCTGAATGCAGACTACCGCCCGCTCAGCTACTACCCCTTGTCGCTCTGGCCCTGGCAGGAGGCGATCAAGGCAGCCTGGCTCGACCGGGTGCAGATCGTGGCGGAATACGATCAGGTGGTCCGCAGTCCCTCCACCGTGATCCGAATACCGTCGGTCGTGGTGCTAAAGGATTACGTGAAACCTCAGAAGCGCGTGGCCTTCACGCGCTTCAATCTTTTTCTGAGGGACGAGTTCACCTGCCAGTATTGCGGTGCCCGCGGCGATCTGACCTTTGACCACGTCGTGCCGCGCTCGCGCGGCGGCAGGACGACCTGGGAGAATGTCGTCGCCGCGTGCTCCCGCTGCAACCTGCGGAAGGGCTCCTACTCCCTCAGGCAGGCTGGGATGTCGCTGCGGCGCAAGCCGATGCGGCCGGCCTCGGAGGAATTACGCAACCAGGGCCGAAAGTTCCCGCCGAACCACCTCCACGAGACGTGGCTCGACTTCCTGTATTGGGATGCCGAGCTAGAGGCGTGACGTCTGGCAATATCGCGGGCCGCTCTCGGCCGCGTCCCGCGCTGCACTGCTGGTCAACCTCGCTAATGCGGTGGACGGCGGCAGCGGACATCCCTGCCGCCGTCCTGACTTCTTGTGGCGCGTTCTAGCGGGCGCGGCGACGCCTCTCGGCGACGAGCGCGCCAAAGCGGGAGTGTTCGTCGCTTGCATCTCATCGCGGCGCCAGCTTGCGATCCCATAGGTGTCCCGCTGCTGGACTTCGTGGCGGACGCTAGGTAAGCGCGAAGTGGGCAAGTGGAGCACGCGACATGGTCTCTCGCGTCATCCCGGTCGATCCGTTCGACCTGGTGATCTTCGGCGGTACAGGCGACCTCGCGCGGCGGAAGATCCTGCCGGGCCTTTTTCATCGCTTCGTTGCAGGACAGATGCCGGATGGGGCGCGCGTCATAGGCGCGGCGCGATCAGAGATGGACGCCGACAGCTGGCGAACGCATGTGCGCGATGCGTTGAACGAGTTCGTCTCTCGCGAAGCGATGCCGGAGGACCGGCTCGATGCCTTCCTCGGCGCCATGCACTACGTCGCGATCGATGCGCGCGGCGACGATGGATGGGCCGAGCTCAAGGAACTCGTGCGGCCCGACGTCGTGCAGGCGTTCTACTTTTCGGTCTCGCCATCGCTTTTCGGCGACATCGCCGAACGTCTGCACCAGCACGGCATTGCCGGACCCGAACTCGCGCATTGTCGTCGAGAAGCCGTTCGGCCACGATCTTGCCAGCGCTCAGGCCCTGAACCGGACGCTTCGCGCGCATTTCCGCGAGGAGCAGATCTATCGGATCGACCACTATCTGGGGAAGGAGACGGTACAGAACCTCATGGCTGTCCGCTTCGGCAACGTCCTGTTCGAGCCGCTCTGGAACAGCCAGTACGTGGACCACATCCAGATCACCGTGGCCGAGACGGTCGGCGTCGGCGGCCGGGGCGACTACTACGACAAGTCGGGCGCCATGCGCGACATGGTGCAAAACCACCTGATGCAGCTTCTTTGTCTCATCGCGATGGAGCCGCCGTCGCGGTTCCAGCCCGATGCCGTGCGCGACGAGAAGCTCAAGGTGATCCGCGCGCTCGAGCCGGTGAAGCCCCACGAGATCGTCCGCGGCCAGTACGACGAAGGCGACGGCCCCGGCTACCGGGAGGAGGTCGGTCAGCCCCGGACGCGGACCGAGAGCTTCATCGCGCTCAAGCTTCACATCTCGAACTGGCGCTGGGCGGGGACGCCCTTCTACATCAGGACGGGCAAGAGACTGCGGGCCCGGACCTCGGAGATCGCGGTGATCTTCAAGGACGCCCCACACTCGATCTTTGGAGAAGAGACGGAGTTCCACCGCAACGTCCTGGTCATCCGCCTGCAGCCGAACGAGGGAATGACGCTGCGCGTGACGATCAAGGAGCCGGGGCCGGGCGGCATGCGGCTGGTCGACGTGCCGCTCGACATGACGTTCAAGGATGCGCTCGGCCCCGAGAGCGCCGAGATCCCGGAGGCCTACGAGCGGCTGATCATGGACGTGATCCGCGGCAACCAGACGCTGTTCATGCGCGGCGACGAGGTCGAGGCGGCCTGGGCCTGGACCGACCCGATCATCGCGGCGTGGGAGGCGCGCAACGACGTGCCAAAGGCTTACGATCCGGGCACCTCGGGTCCCGAGGACGCTGCCATGATGCTGCACCGCGAGAACCGCAAGTGGCGCGAGGTGAAGGCGTGAACCTGATCGAGTATCCCGATCGCGACATGATGATGATCGACCTTGCGAGCAAGATCGCGGGGGAGATCGGAAGCTGCCTGAGGAGCCACGATCAAGCGTCGCTCTCGGTGCCGGGCGGCAGCACTCCTGGCCCTATGTTCGACGCTCTCTGTGCCGCCGATCTCGATTGGGGCAGGGTGCACGTCTTCCTCAACGACGAGCGCTGGGTGCCCGAGACGTCGGACCGCTCGAACACCAGGTTGGTGCGGGAGCGCCTGTTGGTCGAGCGCGCCGCGGCCGCGACGCTGGTGCCCCTCTACCTCGAGGGGATGGAGGCCGAGGATGCGATCCCGAAGCTGACCGAGGCGATCCTGCCGGAGCTGCCGGTTACGGTGCTGCTGCTCGGCATGGGGACGGATGGGCACACCGCTTCGCTCTTTCCCGGTGCCGACCAGCTGAAGCAGGCCATGGCGCACGACGCCCCGCCGCTGATGGCGATCACCGCACCGGGCGCACCGGAGCCGCGCGTGACGCTGACCCTGCCGGTCCTGCTGGGCGCGATGTCGACGCACATTCTCATCGTTGGCCAGGAGAAGCGAGAGGCGCTGGAGCGGGTGCGCCACATGAAGCCGGAGGAGGCGCCGGTGGCGGCGATCCTGCCGGACGCAACCGTGCACTGGGCGGAGTAGGCGAATGGACTGGAGCAAGCTGAAGCAGGCCGCGGACCGGGCAGCCGGGCGCCGCATTATCGACCTCTTCGACGGGACGCGTGCCGAGGAGTTCAGCGCGCGCTTCGGAGATCTGCTCTTCGACTATTCCAAGACGAGCGTCGATGACGAGACGCGCGACCTCCTTCTCTCGATGTACCGGGAGAGCGGAGCGGAGACCCGGCGCGACGCCATGTTCCACGGCGACGCGATCAACGAGACCGAGGGGCGCGCCGTGCTGCATACCGCGCTGCGCAATCTGGATGGCGGCCCGGTCTTGGTCGACGGCAAGGACGTCATGCCCGGCGTCAAGGAGACGCTCGCGCGGATGGAGGCCTTCGCGGGCGCGGTCCGCTCGGGCGCCTTCTCGGGGCAGGGCGGCCAGATCACCGACGTGGTCAACATCGGCATCGGCGGGTCCGACCTCGGGCCGGCCATGGCGACGCTTGCGTTGGCGCCCTATCACGACGGGCCGCGCTGTCACTTCGTCTCGAACGTCGACGGCGCGCATATCGCCGACACCTTGCGCGGCCTCGACCCGGCGACGACGCTGGTCATCGTCGCGTCAAAGACCTTCACCACGATCGAGACGATGACCAACGCTGCGACCGCCCGCGCATGGATGGGCGAGACGGTCGAAGACCCGGGCGCGCAGTTCGCCGCCCTCTCCTCGGCGCTCGACAAGACGGCGGCCTTCGGGATCCCCGAGGAGCGCGTCTTCGGGTTCGAGGATTGGGTGGGCGGTCGGTATTCGATGTGGGGGCCGATCGGCCTTGCCCTGATGATCGCGGTGGGTCCGGAGGCGTTCCGCGCGTTCCTGCGCGGGGCGCAGGCGATGGATCGCCACTTCACCTCGACCGAGCCGCATCAGAACCTTCCGGTCCTGCTGGCGCTCGTCGGGATCTGGCACAATCAGGGCTGCGGCTACGCGACGCGCGCGGTGCTGCCGTACGACCAGCGCCTGTCGCGGTTGCCGGCGTACCTTCAGCAGCTGGAAATGGAGTCGAATGGCAAGCGCGTCTCGATGGATGGCGCCGACCTGTCGGTCGACAGCGGCCCCGTGGTGTGGGGCGAACCGGGGACGAATGGCCAGCACGCCTTCTACCAGCTCATCCATCAGGGGACGCGGATCGTGCCCTGCGAGTTCATGGTGGCGGCGGAGGGGCACGAGCCGGAACTTGTCCACCAGCATCGGCTGCTCGTCGCCAACTGCCTCGCGCAGTCAGAGGCGCTGCTGCGCGGCCGCAGCCTTGACGAGGCGCGCCGGATCGTTTCCGACAAGTTCGAGGGCGTCGAGCTGGAGCGACAGGCACGGCATCGCGTATTCCCCGGCAATCGGCCCTCGACGACGCTGATCTACCCCAAGCTGACGCCGGAGATCCTGGGGCAGATCGTGGCGCTCTACGAGCATCGGGTCTTCGTCGAGGGTGCGATGCTGGGCATCAACTCCTTCGACCAGTGGGGTGTCGAGCTCGGCAAGGAGCTCGCCAAGGCGCTGGAGCCCGTTCTGTCGGGGGAGGCTGGGACCGAGGGCAAGGATGGGTCGACGGCGATGCTCGTCGAGTATGCCCGCCGCCACGCGGGCTGAGGCGCGCGGCGCACTCCATCAGCGTTAAGGGTGGTTCAACAGCTCTGAGTCTATCTCTCCGCCGCGGCGTGTGCCGCCTGCATTGTCGCACGCGCGACATCGACAAGGAGAGACACCATGAAGCACGCTATCCTCGGCGCTGCCCTCATCGCCCTCGCAGTTCCGGCCGCCGCCAATGAGTTCGAGATCACCATGCGCGAGTACCTGGCGACGGAAATCGCCGGATGGGCCGCCGATCCGGTCCTGATCGACACGCTCAAATCACGCAATTCCGAGACTGAAGAGCTGAGTCAGGCCGACATCGACGCGCTGGATGCGACTTGGCGCGCCGAGATCGGCTCGGCCGACACGCCGACGATCACGCCGATCCTCGTCAACGCGGCCTCCGACTTCCTGCGTGAGCGGGTTGCGGCGTCCGACGGCGCGATGACCGAAGCCTTCATCATGGACGCCCGCGGTCTGAACGCCGCTGCGAGCGACGTCACGTCCGATTTCTGGCAAGGCGACGAGGCGAAGTTCCAGGAGACCTTCGATGTCGGCCCCGAAGCCGTCCACATCGGCGAGGTCGAGCTCGACGAGTCGACGCAGACCTATCAGGCGCAAGTGTCGGTCGCGATCGTCGACCCCGTGACGCAGGTGCTGCTTGGCGCGCTGACGGTCGGTGTGAACCCCGAGGCCCTCTACTGATTCCCTTCCGCGCCGCCCGGATCGGGCGGCGCTACCGGTCGCGCAGGCGACCAGCACCGAGCCCGCCGCTCGTATTCCGATGGAGTGCCACATGTCCCTTCCGAAGTTGCTCGGGAAAATCGATTTCACATCGCGCTCGGTCTTCGTCCGCTGCGTGGTGCTGCTCGCCGTGTCGACGGGTGTCGTAGCTGTCACGCTCGGCGCGATGTCGCTGCTGACGGCAGATCGCACCGCCAGGCGAAGCGTTCAGATGGGGGCCATCGAGGTGACCTACCTTGTCGCCTCGCAGAGCGGCGGTGCCGTGATGTTCGGCAAGGGAGAGACGATCGCCGACTCCATGGGCGCCGTCGTCGATCACTCCGACGGGGCGATGCGGGGCGGCATCGCGGTCGATGGCGAAGGCAACAAGGTCAGTTTCGTCGGCGATGACGCGGCCCGCCCCGAACTCGAGCGGATCGCGTCCGAAGCGGCGGCTGCCGGCAACGTCGTCCGGAGCGAGGACGGCTTCACGATCGGCACGCCGGTCCATTTCGGGAAGGAAAACGCCGTCATTGGCGGTCTTGCGACCTCCTGGACGCCGGCTCCGCTTCTGGCCGAGATCCGCAGTGAGCAGATGCGCGCCGCGCTCGTTGCGCTGGCGCTTTTCGTAGCGTCTCTTGTTGCGACCGGTTGGATCATGCGCCGCACGATCACCAAGCCGCTGCTCGCCGTCGACGCGGCGATGCGCTCGGTCGCATCCGGAGATCTCGGCATCGCAGTGCCTCAGACGAAGCGTCACGATGAGATCGGCTCCATTGCCACCACACTCGAGGACTTTCGCCAGTCCCTGGCAACGGCCGAAGAGCTGTCGAAGGAGGCGAACGCGAAGCAGGCGGCGTTCGAGAACACATCGTCGGCGATGATGATCGTGGACACCGACTTCCGGATCACGTTCGTCAACAGCGCGATGACCGAACTGTTCGAGACGAACGTCGACGCGTTCCGGCGCCATTTCGGGTCGTTCGAACCCAGCGAACTCGTCGGCAAGCCGATGGACGTGTTCCATCGCGACCCGGCCCACCAGCGCGCGATGCTCGATCCCTCCAGGATGCCGATGACGGCGAGCTTCATGATCGGCGACGTCTACCTCGACCTCAATCTCGCCGCGGTGCAGGGTCCGGACGGCAGCTTTGGCGGCGCTGTGCTGGAATGGAAGGACGTGACACGCCAGCGCCGCAACTCGGCGATCCTGAGCGCGATCAACTCCAATCAGGTCTGGATCGATTCCGACGAAAAGGGGCAGATCGTTTCGGTCAACGACAACTTCTGCGCCATGCTGCAGACGACCAAGGACAAGGCCGTCGGACGTCGCGCCGAGGAAATCATCGACGTCGCGGGCGACCGCACCCAACATGACGACGCCGTCGCGAACGGCCGCAGCTACGCCGGACGGTTCGACCTGACCCTCGACGGCCGGACGGCGACGATCGAAGGCAGCGTCACGCCGATCGTCGACGGCCGCGGCCGCGTCACGCGGCACGTCCTGATCGCCAGCGACATCACCGAGGCTCAAGCCGCCGTTGCTGCGGCCGAAGCCGAGCGCAAGGCGTCGGCCGAAGCCCAGGCGAAGGTCGTCGAGGCGTTGGGTCGGGCTCTGGAGCAGCTTTCAGAGGGCGACATGACCATCTCGCTCGATGCGCAATTCGCGTCGGAATACGAGGGCCTTCGTCAGGACTTCAACCGGGCGGTGGGCAAGTTGCTGACGGCCATGTGCGCCGTGGTGGAGAACTCGTCCGCGATTACAGGCGAGGTGGCAAGCATCACCCAAGCGGCGAACGACCTGTCGTCCCGGACCGAGAACCAGGCCGCTACGCTGGAGCAGACGGCGGCGTCGCTTGACGAACTCACCGCATCCGTCAAGTCTTCGGCCGAGCGGGCGTCGCAGGCGGCGCGCGTCGTCGGAGAGGCGCGGTCGAGTGCCGAGGAGTCGGGCAGCGTCGTCCGCGAGGCGGTTGCCGCGATGGGCGAAATCGAGACCTCTTCCGATCAGATCTCCAAGATCATAGGCGTCATCGACGACATCGCCTTCCAGACCAACCTGCTTGCGCTGAACGCGGGCGTCGAGGCAGCGCGTGCCGGCGACGCCGGCCGTGGCTTCGCGGTGGTCGCGTCGGAGGTTCGGGCGCTTGCGCAACGATCTTCCGACGCCGCGCGCGAGATCAACGGCCTCATTTCCTCGTCCGGGACGCAGGTCAAGCGCGGCGTCGGCCTCGTCGGCGAAGCCGGAAGGGCGCTGGAGCGCATCGTCGAGCTCGGTCGCCGACATCTCGAACTATGTCGGCGAGATCGCGAGCTCGTCCGCCGAGCAGTCCCAGGGGCTTGGCGAGATCAATCAGGCGATGATGCAGCTCGACCAGGTCACGCAGCAGAACGCCGCGATGTTCGAGGAGACCAACGCTGCCAGCCATGCGCTGGGTCGTGCGGCTTCCTCGCTTTCCATGACGGTGGAACGCTTCCGTACGGATGCGAGCCCGAGTGCGCCGATCCCGTTCCGGCGCCCGGAGATGCAGAAGGCGAGCGTAGATCAGGCAATGCAGTCCACGTCGAGGGCGCGCACCGCCGCGCCGCAGAAGACCCCGGCCGCTGCCCTCCCGAAGGCGGTGAATGCCGGCCCCGCGCAAGGTGCCGCCGGCGACGATGGCTGGGCCGAATTTTGAGCCAAGACGGCGCGGTAGAAGATGGAATGTCGAAGATCCGCGTACTGATCGTCGACGACAGCAGGACAATTCGCACGATCGTGCGGACCCTGCTGTCGCGGGACGAGGCGATCGAGGTCGTCGGCGAGGCCGCTGACCCCTACGAGGCGCGGGCGGCGATCAAGGCGCTCAACCCCGACGTTCTGACGCTCGACGTCGAGATGCCAAGGATGGACGGACTAGAGTTCCTCGGCCATCTGATGCGGCTGCGCCCGATGCCCGTGGTCATGGTATCGTCGTTGACGAGCAAGGGCAGTCGGGCCGCGATTCGCGCACTCTCGCTCGGGGCGGTCGACTGCGTCGATCGCGAAGAGATCCGGCGCGACGTCGCAGGCGCGTCCCGCCTCTGTGCCGTGGTCCGGGCTGCGGCCAAGGCACAGGTCCAGGCGAGGCGTGACCCGCACGTGATCACGCCCGCCTACGAAGGGTTCGTCCCGAACGGGAAGCTCCTGCTGATCGGCAGCTCGACAGGTGGGGTCGACGCGCTCGAGCGCGTGTTTTCGCGCTTTCCGCAGAATTGCCCTGCCACTCTTGTCGCGCAACACATGCCCCCGGCTTTTCTCAAGAGCTTTGCGCAGCGGCTGAACGACACGCTTAGGCCTTCGGTCCAGGTGGCGCAGGACGGCACCGAGTTGCGCGAGGGCACCATCCTGCTGGCTCCGGGCGGAACGCAGCACCTGACCGTCGCGCCGAGCGGCAAGACGACGCGGCTGGTCGAGGAGGACGGCACCCATCTCCACACCCCGAGCGTCGACATGCTCTTTGCAAGCGCGGTTTCGCGCGGCCGCCGGGTCGTGGCCACGATCCTGACCGGGATGGGGCGAGACGGCGCCGAGGGGATGCTGCGCCTGCGCGAGGCCGGTGCGCTGACCGTCGCGCAAAGCGGGCGGACGGCCGTGGTCGATGGCATGCCAAGGGTCGCACGCGAAATCGGTGCGGCGATGCGCGTCGCCGACCTCGACGACATTGCGCAAGTGCTGCTGGGCGCCTGCAATCGGTCGAGGGCGCCGGCATGAGCGTAGCGGAGACGCACATCAAGGTCACGGTCCATGTCAGCCAGGGGGAACAGGCCATCGGCCGTGATCCCGACATGGTGATCGGCACGATCCTCGGCTCGTGCGTCTCGGCATGCGTCTGGGATCCGGAGGTCCACGTCGGCGGCATGAATCACATCATCCTGCCTGACCGAACGACCGACGGGATCGCGATCGAGGGGCACGGCGCCTCCGCGATGGAGCGTCTGATCAATGCCCTCCTGCGCGAAGGCGCCTCCCGCAGCCGGCTGCGGGCGAAGGTTTTTGGCGGTGCCAACATGATCGCCGGTCTGACCGACATTGGGCAGCGGAACATCGAGTTCATCGTCGACTATCTCGAGCGAGAGCGGATCCCGATTGACGGCAGAAGTCTGGGGGGACACCAGGCGCGGATGATAAGGTTCTGGCCGCATTCCGGCCGCGCGCGCCAGAGACTGGCGGAAAAGGCGCCGGAGCTGGTCCGGCCGGTGCAAGCCGTCGGCAACGACGTGGAACTGTTCTAGCCGCTCAGCCTGCGCGCACCGGGGCCATCCGGTCAGGCGTTCCGATTTCATCCGGTCGGTGATTCCGATCTGATCCGGTCACCAATTCCGGGGCATCCGGTCACCCTGCCGGACCTCGGGTAGCGGCGCTGCTGGGCGATCCTGCGGCGGGTAGCCTCGCGCTCCTGATGGAGTGCGGGGAGCCCGATGAAGAGATTGCCGATGCGGAAGATCAGGGACGCGATGCGGCTGCGCGCCAGCGGGTTCTCGACGCGGAAGATCGCGGCGAGCCTCGGGGTGAGCCAGTCGACAGCCAGCGAGTACGTGAAGCGCCTGGAGCGGACGGGGCTGTCATGGCCGCTCCCTGCCGAGCTGACGGATGCCGAGTTGGAGCGCCGACTGTTCCATCCGACCGGCGGCGAGACGCGGGCCGTGCGATCCCAGCCGGACTGGGCTGCGGTCCACCGCGAGCTGCGGCGCAAGGGCGTGACGCTGTCGCTCCTTTGGGAGGAGCACCGCGCCGTTCATCCCGACGGCTACGGCTACAGCCGGTTCTGCGAACTCTATCGCCGCTGGGAACGGCGCCTCTCGCCGACCATGCGCCAGCACCATGTCGCCGGCGAGCGGATGTTCGTCGACTACGCCGGCACCACGCTCGAGGTGATCGACCCCGCGACCGGCGAGGTCCGCGACGGCGCAGCTCTTCGTCGCCGCGCTCGGCGCCTCGAACTACACCTACGCAGAGGCGACCTGGACGCAGGGGCTCTCCGACTGGATCGGCGCGCACTGCCGGGCGCTGTCCTATTTCGGCGGCGTGCCGGGCCAGATCGTCTCGGACAACCTCAAGGCCGGCGTCACCCGCGCCTGCTTCTACGAGCCGGCGGTGAACCGCACCTACGCCGACATGGCCGCGCATTACGACACCGCGGTGGTTCCGGCGCGGCCGCGCAAGCCGCGCGACAAGGCAAAGGTCGAGGTCGCGGTGCAGATCGCCGAGCGCTGGATCATCGCGCGGCTGAGGAATCGCAGGTTCTTCTCGCTCTCGGAGATCAACGAGGCCATCCGCGAGCTGCTTTGCCGCCTCAACGGCCGCGTCACCCGGCATCTCGGTGCCAGTCGCCGCGCCCTCTTCGAAGAGCTGGAGCGACCGGCGCTGAAGCCGCTGCCGCAGGTGCCATACGTCTACGCCGAGTGGCGGCAGCGTGCCGTCGGGCTCGACTACCACGTCGAGGTCGACAAGCATTACTACTCGGTGCCCTACGCGCTCCTGCGCGAGCAGGTCTGGGTGCGGATCACCGCGAGGACGGTGGAGGTCTTCCACCGCGGCGCACGGGTCGCGGCGCACGCCCGCACCTCGTCGAACCGGCAGCACACCACCCTGCGCGACCACATGCCGTCGAGCCATCGGCGCCATGCCGACTGGACGCCGGAGAAGCTGCGGCGTCAGGCCGCCGGGATCGGGCCCGGCACGTCGACCCTGGTCGAGGTGATACTGCGCGAGCGCACCCATCCCGAGCAGGGCTTCCGCTCCTGCCTCGGCATCCTGCGCCTGGCCCGGACCCATGGCCGCGACAGGCTCGAGGCCGCCTGCACGCGCGCGCTCGAGATCGGCGCACGCTCCTACACCTCGGTGAACTCGATCCTCAGGAACAACCTCGATCGCCGGCGGCCCGAGGATGCCGCGGACGGGCCGGCGATCACTCACCTCAACATCCGCGGCGCCGGATACTTCCACTGAAGGAGAGACGATGCTCGACCATCCCACACTCGACCAGCTGAGAGCCCTCCGGCTCGACGGCATGGCCGAAGCCTTCACCGAGTTGCAGGCGCAGGACGCGGCCGGCGACCTCACCCACCCCGAATGGCTCGCCCTGCTCATCGATCGCGAGGTCGCCAGCCGGAACACCAGGCGCTTCCAGACCCGGATGCGCGCCGCGAAGCTGCGCCAGGCTGGCGCCGCCATCGAGGACGTCGACTACCGGACGCCCCGCAAGCTCGACAAGGCGCTGTTCCAGAGGCTGGCGACAGGCAGATGGATCGCCGAGAAGCGCAACCTGCTGATCACCGGCCCCTGCGGCGTCGGCAAGACCTGGCTCGCCAGCGCCCTCGGCCAGAAGGCCTGCCGCGACGACCGCACCGTCATCTACAAGCGGCTGCCCCGGCTCTTCGCCGAGCTCGAGCTCGCCCATGGCGACGGCCGCTTCCCGCGGCTGTTCCGCAGTCTCGTCCGGGCCGACCTGCTGATCCTCGACGACTGGGGACCCGACCGGCTCACCGCCAGCCAGCGCCGCGACCTCATGGAGATCGTCGAGGATCGTTACGGCGCCGGCTCCACCCTGATCACCAGCCAGCTTCCCGTCGACGCCTGGCACGACGTCGTCGGCGAACCAACCTTCGCCGACGCCATCCTCGACCGCCTCGTCCACAACGCCTATCGGCTCGACCTCGACGGACCTTCGATGCGGAAGAAGACCGGGCCGGACGCTGCCTCAGAGATTGACGCGCAGGCCCGTGGCTGACACGACGAAACCAAGCTCAGCGGCGACGCGACCCGGTGACCGGATGCGTCGGAATGGCCGACCGGATGTCGCCGGAACCGCTGACCGAATGCTCCGGAATGCGCAGCTTGGCCTCGAGGCTTGACGGCGATCAAAGCGCGCTCGCCCGGTACCGCCTACACCTCAAGATGTCGCCGCGACAGAGAGATGGAGGAGAGGCGTGGCCTACAAGACGGTCCTGACGGCTGTGACCAAGGGGGACGTGGCGGACGGGGTCCTGTCCCCGGTCGTGGCGTTCGCAGACGCGCACGGGGCGCATGTCGAAGCGTTGTGCTACGGCATCGACCGTGCCTACCCGGCGTATCACTACGGATCCGCCAGCCTCGAGCTCCTGCAGCAGAGCCAAGACAAGGCCCGGCAGGAGGCGGTCGCGGTCCGCAAGGAGGTCCTGTCCGCATTTGAGGCTACGGGCGTGGAGTGCACCGCGCGCGCGGTGGTCGCCGGATTGAGCGGGATCGGCGACGTGCTTGCCGACCGAGGTCGCCTCGCCGACATCGCGATCCTCAGTCAGGCTCCGGCCGACGACCGGCCGCGGCTCCACGAGATGATCGTCGAAGGCGCGCTCTTCGCCGCCCATCTGCCGGCGCTCGTCGTACCTAGGGGTGCGCCGGCGGCCGGATGGCCGGAGCGGATCGTCGTCGGCTGGGACGACGGCCCGGAGGCGCTGGCCGGCGTGCGCGGCGCGCTGCCGCTGCTTCAGCGCGCATCGCGGGTCGACATCGTCGTCGTCGACCCTCCGCGGCATTCCCAGGACAGCCCCGATCCGGGCCATGACGTGTCGCTGATGCTGTCGAGGCATGGGGTGAAGACCGAGGTCGTCATGCTTCCGCTCACCTTGCCGCACATCTCGGACGCGTTGATGCGCCACGCCACCGACAATTCCGCCGATCTGATCGTTATGGGGGCCTACGGTCACTCCCGCTTCCGCGAGACCGTGTTCGGCGGCACGACGCGGCGGATGCTGGCGGAGTCGAAGACGCCGCTGCTGCTGGCGCACTGAGCCGGGGTGAAATCCTGGCGGCGAGAGCATAGTCTCTGACCGTCAGGAGGTATCCCATGCCCATCGCGCGTTTCGTACTGATCGTCGTGCTTGTGATCGTCGCCGCCGCGGCGACCGTCTGGCTCGGCGCGCTGCTGGCTGCCGCCGTCGATGCGCCGCTGGTCGGCCTTCTCGCGGCGATACCGGCGGTCCTCGTCGCCTACGTCGTCGTCAGGGTCGTGTGGGACCGCGTGCGCAGCGGCGACGACGGGCACTATGACCGCATCGAGAAATGACATGCTGGTCGTGACGACCGAGGGCGTGCCGGGGCGAGAGACCGTCGAGGCGCTTGGGCTGGTTCGCGGTTCGACCGTGCGTGCCAAGCACATTGGCGCGGACATCGTCGCCTCGCTGAGGAACCTCGTCGGTGGCGAGGTGCGCGAGTATGCCTCCCTCCTCGCCGGCGCGCGGGAGCAGGCGCTCGACCGGATGGTGGCGGAGGCGAGAGGCCTCGGCGCCGACGCTGTCGTCGCGGTGCGGATGGAGACGTCGCAGATCCAGCAGGCCGCGTCGGAAGTGGTCTGCTACGGCACTGCGGTGCGGTTGCGGTGAACGCGCTGCCGTCCGACGCGGTCCTGCGGGACGAGGGCTTCTCCGCGGCACGTCAGGGGAGGGTCCTCGTGGTGGCGTGCGGGGCGCTGGCGCACGAGATCGTCGCGCTGCGCGATACGAACGGCTGGAAGCATCTCGATCTCGCCTGCCTGCCCGCCATCCTGCACAACCGGCCCGAGCGCATTGCCGCCGCCGTTGAGGACGCCGTGACGCGGCATCGCCCACGCTACGACGAGATCTTCGTCGCCTACGCCGACTGCGGCACCGGGGGCGAGCTGGCGCGGACATGCGAGCGGCTGGGCGTCGAGATGATGCGCGGACCCCATTGCTACGCATTCTTCGATGGGGTGGAGCAGTTCGAGGATCGTGGTGAGGTGACGTCTTTCTACCTTACCGACTTTCTCGTCCGGCAGTTCGATGCCTTCGTGTGGCGGCCCCTCGGGCTCGACAGGCACGCCGACCTGCGCGACCTCTATTTCGGCAACTATGAGCGGCTGGTCTATCTCGCTCAGACGGAGAACGCCGCCCTGGATGATCTGGCGCGCCGTCACGCCGAAAGGCTCGGGCTGGACTATTCGCGTCGAATGACCGGCTACGGAGAACTCGCCGAGGCGCTAGGCCGCCTCTAGAACACCTAGGCCGCCGCTTCCGCGGAGGCGGCGATATTCCGTACCCGCTGGACCATCGCCCTGAGACCGTTCGACCGCTGCGCCGACAGATGGTCGTCGAGCCCGAGGCGGCCGAGCTCGGCTTGTGCATCGACGTTCAGCACCTCCCGCACGGGAAGTCCGCCGTAGAGCGCGATCAGGATGGCGATCAGACCGCGCACGATCATCGCGTCGCTGTCGCCGCGGAAGCTCAGCCGGGCGTCGCTGCCTCCGCCCTCGAGCTCGGGGACCAGCCAGACCTGGCTCGCGCAGCCCTCCACCTTCGTGGCGGGAACGCGGACCGAGTTCCTCCAGCGGCGGCATTGCCTTGCCGAGGTCGATGACGTGGCGGTAGCGATCCTCCCAGTCGTCCAGGAACTCGAACGTCTCCGCGATCTCTTCGAATGCAGGGGTTGCCATACGCGTCACCTCCGCCCGTCGAGCTATGGCCTCGGACGCAGGCTGTCCAGTCCGGCCGCCTTTTCAAGCCCCACGCTTTCGGCTACGCCCTTGGCAGTCGAGATGGGGGACTATCGATTGCGGCGGCGGCACTTCATCGCACTTGCTGGGTTCACGGCTCTCGCCGGATGCAGCACGAACCTCAATCCCTTCAACTGGTTTGGCGATGCTGAACAGAATGGGACGGTCCAATCTGCACAGCTCGCGCTGGACCCGAGACCGCTGGTGCCGCAGGTCACGCGGCTGGAGGTCGATAGGCATCCGTCCGGCGCGATCATCCGGGCCACCGGTCTGCCGCCCCGGCAGGGCTGGTACGATGCGCGCCTCGTTCGCGTGCCGAATGCCGAGCCGGGCGTGCTGGCCTACCAGCTTAGGGCCTGGCCGCCGGCCTACCAGACCGCGGTCTCAACCCCGCGGTCGCGTGAAATCACGGTGGCGGAGTTCGTCAGCGAAGGGCGGCTCGCAAGCGTTCGCGAGATCCGCGTCGCGGGCGAGTTGAACGCGCTCGCCTCGCGACGCTAGCTCAGGACGACAGGCTCGACCGCGCCGTTTCGCGCCGTCAACGCGATCTCGCCGGCGCAGAGCTTGAGGGCGTCTTCACCGAAGACCTTGCGCCGCCAGCCCTTGAGCGCATGGACATCGCGCTCGCCGGCCGAGATCGCATCGAGGTCGGCGGCGGATGCTATCAGCTTTTGCGCCACGCCTTCCTTTTCCGACTTGGCCTTGAGCAGCACGCGCAGCAGGTCGGCGAGGGCGGGATTGACCTGCTGCTTCTCGCGACTCCGATCGATCTCCGGAAAGTCCTCCGCCGAGTAGTTGCGGGCACGGTCGAGCGCGGCGAGGATGCCGTCCGCGATCTCGCCACGCCGCGCCTCGCGCAGTAGCAGACGGGAACGTCCGAGTTCGTCGAGGTCACGCGGCTTGGTCGAGGCGAGCTCGATCAGCGCCTCGTCCTTGAAGACCCGGCTGCGCGGCACGTTGCGGTCGCGGGCATGGCGTTCCCGAAACTCCGCCAGTTCCTTCACGGCCGCCAGGAACTTGCCAGACGTGGTGCGGGTCTTTACCCGTCGCCACGATTCTTCCGGCTCGACGATGTAGGTCTCCGGATCGGTGAGCGTCGCCAACTCCTCCTCGACCCAGCCTCGGCGGCCGGTGCGGTCGAGCTCAGCCGAGAGATGCTCATAGATCACGCGAAGGTGCGTGACGTCCGCCAGCGCATAGGCCTTTTGCGCATCCGTCAGCGGCCGGCGGGACCAGTCGGTGAAACGCGATGTCTTGTCGAGGTTCGCCCGCGCGATCCTCTTGACCAGTGTCTCGTAGCCCACCTGCTCGCCAAAGCCGCACACCATCGCCGCAACCTGCGTGTCGAAGAGCGGCACAGGCACGACCCCGCCATCGACGAAGAAGATCTCGAGGTCCTGCCGCGCCGCATGAAAAACCTTCAGGACGCCATGGTCGGCGAGCAGCGCGAAGAGCGGGTCGAGCGAGATGCCGTCGGCCAGAGGGTCGATGAGCACGGCCGACTCCTCGTCCGCACCCGGGATCGCGAGCTGCACGAGGCAGAGCTTGGCGAAGTATGTGCGCTCGCGCAGGAACTCGGTGTCGATCGTGACATAGGGCGCTCCGGCCGCACGTTCACAGAAGGCGGCGAGGGCGCCGGTCGTTGTGATTGTTTGCATTTTCCTCTCTCGGCCCGCCGAGCATCCCGTTGCTCATAGGCGCTGCGCGGGGTGAAGAAAAGGCTCAGGGGAGACTGAGCGGCGTGCGGTCACCAGCCGCAAAGCGGCGGAGGACAGCGGGGTAGAGGAGGTGTTCTGCCCCCAGGACGCGGGCGGCGAGGCTGTCCGGGTCGTCCTCAGCGAGGATCGGCATCCGCGCCTGTCCGAGGATCGGCCCGTCGTCGAGCGCTGCGGTGACCTCGTGAACGGTGCATCCCGTCTCGGCATCGCCAGCGGCCAGCGCCCGGGCATGTGTGTGTAGGCCGCGGTGGCGTGGCAGGAGCGAGGGATGGATGTTGAGGATCCGCCCCTCCCAGCGCGCCACGAATCCCGGCGAGAGGACGTGCATGAAACCGGCGAGGCACACGAGGTCTATCTCCGCCGCAGCAAGCTCGGCTGAGATGGCAGACTCGAAAGCTGCTCGGCCCGGCTGCGTCTTGCGATCCACGGCGCGCGCAGGCACCCCAAGGGCACGTGCACGGTCAAGGCCTGACGCGGCCGCATCGCTCGACAGGACCAGGATTGGCCGGGCTGGGTGGCTGCGCGTCATGCTCCGCACCAACGCCACCATGTTCGAGCCGCCGCCCGAGATGAGAATGGCCGTGCGTCTCACCATTCGCCGCTGTAGCGGACCCCTGCGCCGTCCTCGACCGTCCCGATCAGCATCGGCGCGTCACCAGCCATCGCAAGGGCACCGACCAGCGCCGAGACGGCGCCACGATCAACCACCAGCACCATACCAATTCCGCAGTTGAAGGTCTTGAGCATCTCGCTCGCCTCGACGGAACCGGCGGCCTTGATCCACCCGAACACTGCCGGGCGTGTCCACGAGTCGAGATCGACGACGGTGCCGCAGCCGTCGGGCAGGACGCGCGGAAGGTTCTCGGTAACGCCGCCGCCAGTGATGTGCGCGGCAGCCCTCAGGCCCCCTGCAGCTCGCGCAGCGCGGATGGCGTGGACATAGAGCCGCGTCGGCGCGAGGAGCATCTCGGCAAGCCCGCTTTCGCCGAAGGGGCCCTTGTCCGCCCAATCGAGGCCCTCGTCTTCGACCAGCCGCCGAACCAGCGAGTATCCGTTCGAGTGAAGCCCCGAAGAGGGCAGTCCGACGAGCACGTCTCCCACCCCGACCCCAGCCGGCAGCACCTTGTCGCGCTCGACGGCGCCCACGGCGAAACCCGCAAGATCGAATTCGCCCGGGCGGTAGAGCCCTGGCATCTCGGCCGTCTCGCCGCCGATCAGCGCGCAATCGACTGCCGCACAGGCCGCGGCGATGCCCTCCACGAGTTCGGCCGCCTGGTCGACGTCTAGCCTCCCGGTTGCCAGATAGTCGAGGAAGAACAGCGGATCGGCTCCTTGGCAGGCGAGGTCGTTCACGCACATCGCCACGAGATCCTGGCCGAGGCCAGCCAGCCGCTTTGCCTCGATGGCGACCTTCAGTTTGGTGCCGACGCCGTCTGTCGCGGCGACCAGGATCGGGTCGCGATAGCCTGCCGCACCGATGTCGAAGAGTGCGCCAAATCCTCCGAGAGCACCCATCACGCCTGGCCTGTCGGTTGAACGTGCCGCTGGTGCTATGCGCCGTACCAGCGCGTCGCCCGCCGCAATGTCGACGCCCGCATCGGCGTAAGTCAGACCGTTCCGTCCCATTCGCGCGCCCCTCGGTATTCCGATCGCGTACCAACAGAGGCACGCGCTGGCAATCTGCCGTGACTTGACCCGCCGGACGTCTCTGATAATCGAGATGCGGCTGGGCCTGTAGCTCAATTGGTTAGAGCAGAGCGCTCATAACGCTTTGGTTGGGGGTTCGAGTCCCTCCGGGCCTACCATGCCACCCCTAAGGGGATGATTGTTCCGGCGGGGGCAACTCTGCCAAATTGGGCGTTTTGGCGTGTCTTTTCTGGGGCATTTTTTGCCATCAGCGTGTAAGTCATTGATTCTAAACCAAGTGCCCGAGGGTTTCTTATGCCGCGAGGCGCGGGGTCGTCACCCCTGCACCGCCGCCGCGCCTGGCAAACTGCTGTCGTTCGGTGCGCGAACGCCGACTTTTCGGTGAAGGTCGTGAATCCGGCGGACCAGGTGAGAACGGCGGTGAGAAAATCGGCCACGGTAGCGGCGGGATGAGCCCGCGGCGGGCGGCGTAAAAGTCGGCCACGTTTGCCCTCTCTGGCGGCAGGGAGGGTGGGGGCATTTTCACCGTGGAGCTGTATCGTAGGGTTCGCCGCGCCTACTTCAGGCAAGGCATGAGCAAGCGCGCCATCGCGCGTCACTTCTGCATCTCACGCGACAGCGTCGACAGTTCGGAGGATCAGGGATTGATCCAGTGGATCAATCCCCCGACGGACGATCTTGTACTCCGTGCCGCCGGGCTACCGGCGGACCGCGCCGGTGAAGCGGCCGAAGCTGGACGGGTTCACCGAGATCATCGACGCTTGGCTGCTTGAGGACGCCGACCGCCCTCGCAAGCAGCGGCACACCGCCAAGCGGGTCCTCGACCGCTTGCGAGACGAGCACGGGTTCACCGGCGGCTACACCATCGTGAAGGCATACCTGCGCGAGCACCAGCGGCGCAGCCGCGAGATGTTCGTGCCGCTGCATCACGCTCCCGGCCACGCGCAGGCGGACTTTGGCGAGGCGCTGGTGGTGATCGGCGGGGTCGAGCAGAAGGCGCACTTCTTTGTCTTCGACCTGCCGCACAGCGATGCCTGCTACGTTCGCGCCTACCCGGCGGCGACGGCCGAGGCGTGGGCCGATGGCCACGTCCACGCCTTCGCGTTCTTCGGGCGGGTGCCGCTATCGGTGCTCTACGATAACGACCGCTGCCTGGTGGCGCGCATCCTGCCGGACGGGACGCGCAAGCGGGCAACGCTCTTCAGCGGGATGCTATCGCACTACGTGATCGAAGATCGCTACGGCCGGCCCGGGAAGGGGAATGACAAGGGTGCCGTCGAGGGGATCGTCGGCTGGTCGCGGCGCAACTTCATGGTGCCGCTGCCCCGCTTCGCGACCTGGGACGAGTTCAACATCTGGCTGGAGGAGCAATGCCGCAAGCGGCAATCGGAGATCCTGCGCGGCCACCAGGAGACGATCGGCGAGCGGCTCCAGCGTGATCTCGCAGCGATGATGCCGCTGCCGCCGGCGCCATTCGAGGCCTGCGACCAGGCGACGGGCCGGGTCAGCTCGCAGGCGCTGGTGCGGTACAGGAGTTCGAGCGTGAAAAAATCGATCCAGTGGATCGATTTTAGCGAAGAACGACTACTCGGTGCCGGTCAGCTACGGCCACCGCGAGGTCTGGATCAGGGGCTACGTCGACGAAGTCGTCATCGGCTGCGGCGGAGACGGTGAGCCGCCGAAGGCGCCACCGGTTCGAGCCCGGCGGCGAACGCCCGCCATTCCCGATGCTACGGCCGCGAGGACATGGTCTTCGACCCGATCCATTACCTGCCGCTGCTGGAGAAGAAGATCGGCGCTCTCGACCAGGCCGCGCCGCTGGCGCATTGGGAGCTGCCGGCCGAGTTCCACACCCTGCGCCGGCTGATGGAGGCGCGGCAGTTCAAGGCCGGCCGCCGCGAGTACGTGCAGGTCCTGCGGCTGCTGGAGACCTTCGATCTCGCCGACCTGCACGTAGCGGTGAAGACCGCGCTCAGGATGGGCGCCGTCGGGTTCGACGCGATCAAGCACCTCGTGCTCTGCCAGGTCGAGAGGCGGCCGCCGAGGCTCGACCTCGACGTCTATCCCTATCTGCCGCGCGCCAATGTCGGGACCACCTCGGCGGCGAGCTACATGTGCCTCGTCGGCGGCCCGGCATGAGCGACGCGCCGAAGTTGCTGCTCGACCACCATCTCAAGACGCTGAAGCTGCCGACCTTCCTGCGGGAGTACGCCAAGCTCGCTCGCCCGGCGGCGTAGCCGCCAGAAGTCATGATCTGCGCGCGTTCGCGCGCGGGCGCCGCCGAGGGGCAGGATCACGTGCAGTTCCTCGCCCGCCTGGTCGAGCTCGAGCTGATCGACCGCGAGCGGCGGATGATCGAGCGCCGGATCAAGGCGGCAAAGTTCCCGGTGACCAAGAGCCTCGACACCTTCGACTTCAAGGCGATCCCGTCGCTCAACAAGATGCAGGTTCTGGAGCTCGCGCGCTGCGAGTGGATCGAGCGGCGCGAGAACGTCATCGCCCTCGGCCCGAGCGGTACCGGCAAGACCCACACCGCCCTCGGTCTCGGCCTGGCCGCGTGCCAGAAGGGCCTCTCCGTCGGCTTCACCACCGCCGCTGCCATCGTACACGAGCTGATGGAGGCCCGCGACGAGCGCCGGCTCCTGCGCCTCCAGAAGCAGATGGCGAACCAGAAGCTTCTGATCATCGACGAGCGGGGCTTCGTGCCGCTCTCCAAGACCGGGGCCGAGTTGCTGTTCGAGCTGATCTCCCAGCGATACGAGCGCGGCTCCACGCTGATCACCAGCAACCTGCCGTTCGACGAGTGGACCGAGGTCTTCGGCTCCGAGCGCCTCACCGGCGCTCTCCTCGACCGGCTGACCCACCACGTCAACATCCTCGAGCTGAACGGCGACAGCTACCGTCTCAGCCAGAGCCGCTCCCGAGCGCAGAAGGCAAAAGCCTGACCCCAGCGCCCCGGGGTCGGCCCTGACGGGCCGAAGCGCCTCGACACGCGCCAGCTATCTGGAGAGCGCGCGCGCCGAGGCGCTCATCGCCGAGTGGCCGGGATTTGCGCCGCCCATGGCCCCGCGTGGCGGCGGGCCCATGCCGGTCATGTCGGCCTGACCCAGCTGAAGGTGATGTCGGCGATCGAAGCCTGCCGGACGGAGGCGCTCGGCGGGCACGTGGCGGCGTGCGCCAAGTGCGGCCACCGGCACGTCGCATACAACTCGTGCAAGAACCGCCACTGCCCGAAGTGAACAGGGTGAGCCGGGACCGTGGCGCGGTGCGGCCGCGTAAGCCCGGCGAACGCGGCGCGGGATTGGATGGCTGCCCGCACGAAGGACCTGCTGCCGGTGGAGTACTTCCACGTCGTCTTCACCCTGCCGGCGGAGATCGCCCGCATCGCCTTCTGGAACAAGAAGGCGGTCTACGACCTGCTGTTCCGCGCCTCCGCCGAGACGCTGACCACGATCGCTGCCGATCCGCGGCACCTCGGCGCCCGGATCGGCATGACCAGCGTGCTGCACACATCGTGCCGGAGGCGCGCCTTCGACACGACGGGCTCGGCCCTGATCCACCATCCGCATGTCCACATGATCGTGCCCGGCGGCGGGCTCTCGCCCGACGGCAACCGGGGGATCGCCTGCCGCCCGGGCTTCTTCCTCCCGGTCCGAGTGCTGTCGCGGCTGTTCCGGCGGCTGTTCCTGGAAGGACTGGCGGCGCTGCACGCCGCCGGCAACCTCGCCTTCTTCGGCGACTTGGTGGGGCTGGCAGAGACCGCCGCCTTCGCCGCCTGGCTCGCGCCGCTGCGCAAGGTCGAATGGGTGGTCTACGCCAAGCCGCCCTTCGGCGGACCGGAAGCCGTTCTGGCCTATCTCAGCCGCTACACCCACCGCGTCGCCATCTCGAACAGCCAACTCGTCAGCGCCGACGCCGAGACCGTCGCGTTCCGTTGGAAGGACTACCGGATCAAGAACGGCGACCGCCAGAAGGTCCTGCGGCTCGCCACCGACGAGTTCATCAGGCGCTTCCTGCTGCGCGTCCTGCCGGACGGGTTCCACCGCATCCGGCACTACGGGCTACTCGCCGGCAATGGCCGCAGGCGCAACATCGAGACCATCCGCGCCCTGCCCGGCGTCGAGCCGGCGGTGGAATCCGATGCCAACGATGCCGACGCAGCCCTCCCGCTCACCCTCAGGGAACCGTGCCCCGACTGCGGTGGACCGATGCGCATTATCGAGACCTTCAGGCGCGGCGAGCGTCCGAAGACCCGCGCACCTCCGCGGAGGGCTGCCGCATGATGATAGGGCCATCACCTTCGTCGAACCCGATCCGGATGGAACCAGCGGTCCGGAAATGCCGTGCCTCACGTCCCGCAGTGGCCGTCTCGACGAACGCGCCCCGACAACAAGACCGGTGGGCCTGCGTCCCGTCGCCGATCCCGCCACGGCACGAGCTCCGTCTGGATCGGAGCCGGCCTCCCGACAATCGGCGGCGCACCGGAGCCAGCGACACCCGCGCGCTTTCCCCATAGACCGACGCCAGACCCCCGCGGCTTCGTCCTTCCGAGGTTTGTCAACGCGGGCCGCACCCGCCAGCGGCCACCGTCACGCCGCGGCCCGCATCGAAAAACCTTCAGGAGAGCGGACTTTCTCTGCGGTCGCTCGTTCTGTTTGGCTCGTCGCCGAAGCGGTCATTCGCCTCCCAAGAGTACTCCAGCGTCCGGATCCTTTGGGACGAGCGGAGAACCGTCGTCTCCGCTGGCGACATGAAATTGATCGATGCTTCCGCACCGGACATCAGAATCACCTCATTTGACGGTGCGCCGCAGACACGAAGGCTGTCGGTCTGTGCGCAAAACGCATCTTTCCGCAGGACGGACGCTCATCGTGTTAGCTGTTCGATTGCGTGCTACCACCTGCACCTTTAGGACATCCCGAACGGCGGCCGCATCAATGCGGCGCTGCTCGGCGAGGCGTTCCACGAGCGTGAGGCCGGGACGAAAAGCCCGTCGCTGCACTCGGTGCTCTTGGATGCTGGCGCGCCGGAGGCACACCAGATGCTCCCTCCCGAGCCAGACTCGACGAGTGCTTTGTCAGCCAGGACCCTTTCCGGAAGGCCTCCCCCGGCAACCTCAGAAGAGGCCTTCCTTCTGTACGCGCTGGCCGGAACTTCTCCGGGTTGTCCTGCCGGGATACGCCTCGTAGCCTCGCACTTCGGCAGCGAGATCTCCGGTCATGAAGCGCATTCTCCAGAGCGAGCTCTACTTCTGGGTGGCGACCATCGGCCTCGCGGTGACGATCGTCTCGAATTTCGCCGCCATCCTGTCCCTTTCCGGGCTGGTCGCGCGGCTATTTCGATGGTGGCGCGACCTGCTCTACGCGATGTGGGACGCAGTCCTGCCCTGGATCTTCGATTTTTCCATCACAGACGAGGTGCGGTCTGCCCTCTCGATCGGGCTCTTCGTCGTCATGCTTTCGGCCTCGAGCGACCCCAATCCCCGAACGTGCTCAGCCACAGGCAGGCGAAAGCCGTCGGTCCCCTGCTTCTTTTCATGATCTTCTTTGCCCTCACGCCCTCGATCATCGAAGCGCGCGACGCAATCGGCACGGCAGTCGGCCGCTACTGGCTGAACGCCGAAGCGGTCGGGACCGCCGCGTCGGACCCCTGGTTCATCGCCATCGTCGGCGTCTTCTCGATCTATGCCTTCTCGTCGCTGTTCTTCATGTCGCGGTCCGAGATCCTCATCTCCGCGCATCTCCTGCGGGACCGCTCCGCACCTCGCATGCGCGGCAGGGAGCGGGACTGGCATCTCGTCGCGGTCATCGCCCTCCACCTGCTCCTGGCTCTGGCTGCAATTCTCGCCGCGCTCACCTGCCTGATCATCCCCGCTCTTTGGGGTACGCTCGTCACCTTCTTCGTACTGGTCCTCTGTCTGCTCCTGGTCCGGCCCGACCCGATGCTGCGTCGGCTGATCCGCAGCTATGCCGCGGCAGGCTTGCTGGCCGCCGCGATCGCGATCGACGAGCGATCGGATTTCCTCTCCAGGCTCGTGTAGACCGCCGCTCCACGTCCGTCGTGCGCGCGCACCCGGCCGATACCATATCTGTCGCGAGGCGGTCGCCTGTCACGCCGCAGGCGCCGGGCCGGGAGCGCCACGACGACAGGCACCGCGAGACCAGAGATCATGAACCGGTTTGGGTACAATGATTATCCACCCATGGGGACTTCAGGCGGAGCGTGTCGCTGCTGTGTGGGTGGACGGCAACCAACCTTGCCGCTGCGCAGCGTTTCTATCGGCCAAAAAAATACCGCAAAGGGCCGACCGCGCTTGGCCGGCCCTGATATTCTCGTCAGATCTCGATCGCTTCGGCAATAGCGAGTGCGTCCTCGAGTTCGATGCCGAGGTAGCGGACGGTGCTGTCCATCTTCGTATGCCCGAGGAGGAGCTGGACCGCGCGGAGATTGCCGGTCTTCTTGTAGATCTGCGCCGCTTTGGTCGGCCGCATGGAATGCGTGCCGCAGGCGCTCGGCTCAAGGCCGATCGAGGCGACCCAGACCTTGAGCATGTGGCCGTATTGGCGTGTCGAGATGTGTGGCCGATCGTGGAAGCGGCCCGGCGATGCTCGGAACCGAGCATCGCCGAGCTCTCCACCCAGCGGAGAAGGGACTGCCTTGTCCCCTCGACGATCTCGAACTGCACCGGCCGGAGTGTCTTGCTCTGGATGATGGAGGCGCGCTCTTTGACGCGACCCGCGACCACGACGTCGGCGACTTTGAGCCGGACGAGGTCGCACCCTCGCAGTTTGCTATCGACGGCCATATTGAAGAGCGCGAGATCGCGGACGTTGCCGGCGAGCTCCAGGCGCACTCGGATCGCCCAGACGTGCTTCGGCAGGAGCGGCCGCTTCTGGCCGACGATCCGGCCCTTGTTCCAGGCCACGCGTGGCGGGCGGAGCATCGGCAGGTCTGAGAAAGTCATGGAAGTTCCTCCGAACCTCCCGCCCTTCCGCATCGCCGACGTCGTGCCAGCACCGCATCATAGCAACACCGACAATCCGCAAGCGCCGGCGCGTAGCGGTCTGCTCGGGTCCTGTGCATAGGATGCTGCACCGCGATCCAAGGGAAGGAAAGCCGACCTGGACGAAGCCGCTTTCGCGGCATTGGCGCTCGTGGGTGTCGTTCGGCACTGATCTGAGTTGCGCGCTTCTCTGATCGGGCTGACCGGTCTGAGGATTGGGGCCTTCCCAATCGTCAGACAGGAGGGTCCCGTGACGGAGGAGAGAACCACGCCGCTGCGTGAGCGGATGATCGAGGACATGCGCATCCGTGGCCTCGGCGAGAAGGCCCAGAAGGCGCACATCCGCGGGGTCAAGGAGTTCGCCAGGTTCCTGAAGCGCGCGCCGGACACCGCCACGCCCGACGACCTGCGCGCCTACCAGCTCTACATGACGAACGCCGCGGTCGCGCCGCCGACGTTCAACGCCCGCGTCACCGCGCTCAGGTTCTTCTTCGACACCACCTGCCGGCGCGAGGAGATGAAGCGGTACATGCAGTTCCGACGGCAGCCGTGGAAGCTGCCGGTGGTGCTGAGCGTCGAGGAAGTCTCCGAAGTATTGAAGGCGGCGCCGGGACCGGGGCTGAAGTACCGCGCGGCGCTCGGCATCAGCTACGGAGCGGGATTGCGCGCCTCCGAGGTCTGCACCCTCAAGGTCACCGACATCGACAGCGACCGCATGCTGATCCACGTCGAGCAGGGCAAGGGGCGCAAGGACCGCAAGGTGATGCTGTCGCCGGCCCTGCTGGAGCTCCTGCGCGACTACTGGCGCGAGGCGCGTCCCGGCGGCTGGCTGTTTCCCGGCAAGCCGAAGATCAACCCGCTGTCGCCGCGCCAGCTCAACCGTGCGTTTCATCGGCCAAGCACATGGCGGGTGTCACCAAGCCAGCGTCGCTGCACACGCTCCGCCACAGCTTCGCGACGCACCTGCTGGAAGCCGGGACGGACGTGCGGGTGATCCAGGTGCTGCTCGGGCACGCCAAGCTCGAGACGACGGCGCGCTACACCCACGTCGCCACCAGAACGATCCGCGACACCGTGAGCCCATTCGAGCGGCTGACGCAGTTGCAGGACCGGACGCTGAGGAACGGGCCGGAGTAGCGTCCAGGCCTCGGTGGCTCGGCCAAGGCTGGAGATCGCCGACATCTTCCGCGCCCACGGCCCCGCGTGGCGGCGGGCCCATGCCGGGCATGTCGGCCTGACCCAGCTCAAGGTCATGTCTGCGATCGAGGCCTGCCGGACGGAGGCGCTCGGCGGGCACGTGGCGGCCTGCGCGAAGTGCGGCCACCGGCACGTCGCCTACAACTCGTGCAAGAACCGCCACTGCCCGAAGTGAACAGGGTGAGCCGGGACCGTGGCCGCGGTGCGGCCGCGTAAGCCCGGCGAACGCGGCGCGCGACTGGATGGCGGCGCGGGCGGAAGACCTGCTGCCGGTGGAGTACTTCCACGTGGTCTTCACCCTGCCGGCGGAGATCGCGCGCATCGCGTACTGGAACAAGCAGGCGGTCTACGGCCTGCTGTTCAAAGCGTCGGCCGAGACCACGACGACCATCGCCGCCGACCCGCGCCACCTCGGCGCCCGGATCGGCATGACCAGCGTCCTGCACACCTGGGGATCGGCGTCGTGCCGAAGGCACGCCTTCGGCCCAACCCCACCATCCGCACGTCCACATGATCGTGCCGGGCGGCGGCCTGTCGCCCGAGGGCACCCGGTGGGTGTCCTGCCGCCCGGGCTTCTTCCTGCCCGTGCGGGTGCTGTCGCGGCTGTTCCGGCGTCTGTTCCTGGAGGGGCTCTCGGCACTGCACCGCGCCGGCAAGCTCGCCTTCTTCGGCGACCTCGAAGGCTTGGCCGATCCCTCCGCCTTCGCCGCCTGGCTCGCGCCGCTGCGCAAGATCGAGTGGGTGGTCTATGCCAAGCCACCCTTCGGCGGCCCGGAGGCCGTGCTCGCCTACCTCAGCCGATACACTCACCGCGTCGCGATCTCGAACACTCGCCTCGTCAGCGCCGACGCCGAGACCGTCGCGTTCCGCTGGAAGGATTACCGGATCAAGAGCGGCGACCGTCTCAAGGTCATGCGCCTCTCGACCGACGAGTTCATCCGCCGCTTCCTGGTCCACGTCCTGCCCGACGGCTTCCACCGCATCCGGCACTACGGCCTGCTCGCCGGCGCAGACCGCAAGGACACCCTCGCCAGGGCTCGGGACCTCCTCGGTACCCAAGCGCCCACGGAAGCCGACCGACCCGACATCGACGTCGCCCCACCGCTCACCCTGAGGGAGCCCTGCCCGGATTGCGGCGGGCCGATGCGGATCATCGAAACCTTCCGGCGCGGCGAACGCCCCACCACCCGAGCACCACCGCGGTGGGCAGCCGCATGATGACACGGCCATCATTCTCAACGTCCCCGATCCGGTCCAGGCATGCGGTCCGGAACCGCGTCAGGCCGTGCCTCCGCTTCGCCCTGCTGCTCCTCCGCTCCCGATGGCGCCGCGCGGAGACGCTCTGTCCATCGCGAACGATGACGAGAACCGCCGTGCCACCCCGCCAGGGCTCACGATTGATCCGGCTTCCGCGCTCACGCGCCGACGTTGACCGCGCGCTTTCCCCATAGGCCTTGCCCAGACCCCCGCGGCTTCCTCCCTGTCAGAATTTTCAACGCGGGCCGACGCCACCTCGAGCCCCACCGTCGCGCAGCGGCCCGCATCGAAAATTCTTAAACGGACCGGTCATCCGAGTCATTCAGTCAGATGACCGGATTGAGCCCGCTGCGGACGTGGCTATTGCGTGCCTTGCTCGCAGTCGCAGAACCTCATGCTTGTGTGTGTGCTGCATCCTGAGAAACAGAACGAGCACCGAACACGGGGCGTGATTTACCCGCGCATCTAGCGGCAGTTTCACCTTGCCGGCGGGCCTAGACGCTACCGCTCCGCATCGCGAGTGGGCGAGACGGGAGGCAGCATCGCCCGTATGGATAGGGTCTCCTAGGCCCAATTGGGAAGGAGGCCCGTGGGCACATCTGCGATATGATCTCATCATCATAGATTGCGCAGCAGGATCAGCACATGGAGAAGAAACCGGACCGAACGGAGTGCACGACTCCAGGCAGCGTGGAGCGCCGGGAATTTCTCGAAGGGTGCGGCAGGTTCGCCGCACTGACGCCTCCCGCCATCACAGCTCTTCTCTCGACGACGTTGTCTTCAAGCGCCATCGCCGCTTCCGGCGGCTTGCCGGGCCGCAGCGGAAATGCGCCTGGTCGCACGGGCGGGCTCCCGCCAGGTCGGGGGGGCGCGCCGCCAGGTCAGGTCGGCAGAAAGAGGTAATAACGCAATTGAGTTGGTGTACGGCCCGTGTCCGGAAGGCCGAGATCGATGGCCAGACCGTCCTCTTCAGCGAAGAGACTCAAGCGCTCGTGGCGCTCAACGACGGCGCTGCAGAGTTGTGGAGGCGCCTCGAAGCGGGCCAGCCGCTTGGGGACTCGTGTGACCCGCACCAAAGCGGCGCCGCGGCCGAGGTGCTGGCCGAGTGGGCGCGAACGGGCCTGATCCGCCCATCGGCGAAGGTGGCTTCCGATGCTGACGACGCTTCAGCGTCCGGCCGTTGCGGTAGGAGCCTGTTGTCGCGCAACTTCGCCATCGGCTCGGTCGCGGTGAGGCTCAATGTGAGTCCAGCGCTTTCGGCCGACGTGTGGCCCTATCTTGCGCAGCTCCCGGATTGCCACCGAGACCCACAGGTCGTCCTTTCCATCCGCGAGACCGATCGACCGGTAAAGGGCAAGAAGGCGGAAGCCTCGTCTTCGTCGAACGATCCGCAATCCGGCGCTTTCGAACTGAGGCGGGGACGCCGGCTCGTACGGCGATGCGCGAGGGATGAGGTCGTGCCCGCAATCAAGCTGCAGTTGATCGCCGACGTGCTGGAGCATGGTTCCCAAGTCTTGGCGCTGCACGCCGCAGCGCTGATCGTGGATGGTTGTTTCCTGCTCGTCGCGGGGCCTTCCGGTGCCGGCAAGAGCACCCTCGCCGCCGCACTTCTGGCCGTCGGCCACGGCTTCGCCGCCGACGACGTGGTCCTTCTCAATGCCGATGGCGCGGCCTGCGGGGTGCCGGTCTGGCCGGCGCTCAAAGAGGGCGCATGGCCCCTTCTTAACGGGGAGCTCGGCATGCCGGGCAGCGATCAAGTCCATCGCCGTCCGGATGGAAAGGCTGTCCGCTACATGCCGCCCGGCCCGCAGGTCACGGGAGCGCGTCATCCGGTCGGCTACATAGTCGTTCTTTCCGACCGCGATGGTGCGACGTGTCGTGTGACGGCGATCGACCGCATGGACGCCCTCGCCGCGCTCCTCGCCGGCGCCTCTGCGCCGGGTGATAAATTGAGCGAGGAAGCCTTCGCCGCGCTCGCCATTCTCGTGAGAAACGCGCGCTGCTACGCTCTGTCCCGCGGCCCGGTATCTGAAGCGGTGGCCGCTGTGACCCGCGCATGCAGGGAGCCGATCGAGTGAGGGCTCCTCCGCCAGCCATCGCCCTGGCCGCCTGCATCCGGGGCGAGCTGCCTGAGCGCGTCGACTGGGACGCGCTAATTTCTCTCGCGAACCAGACCTGGATGACGCCGCAGGTCTTCGTGTCGCTCAAGGAGGCCAGGACACTTGTCGCCGCCCCCGACGAGGTTCGGGACTACCTACGCTTCATCCATGCCCGAAACCTCACGCGCAACCGGCGGCTTCGGCTTCAACTGAGGGAAGCCGTGCGGGATCTCAATGCGGTCGGCATCGTTCCGACTGTCGTCAAGGGAGCGGTCGACCTCGTCCGCCAGCGCGGAGACCGGCTCGGTGCGCGGCTTGTCACCGACCTCGACCTCCTGCTGCCTGCCCGCAACGAAGAGCTGGAAACCGCCCGCGCGGTGATGGGAACGCTGGGTTACCGCGGGATCGACGCGGCGAACCCTGCCGCCCTCTGCAGGCCCGATGATGCCGGCGCGCTCGAGTTGCACGGGTGGCCCCCCGCGCCAGATAGGCGTTACCAGCACCTCACAGGCATGGAGACCGGAGCGATCGAAGCCTGCCTTGGAAACGCTCGCGTCCGCGTTCCGGCCGAGCACCTGCGCATCCTCCACCTTGTCATTCACGACCACATCAAGGAAGGCGACGATTGGCGGGGAAGCGTAGATCTGCGGCACCTCTACGACATCACCCAGATACTCCGCGGCGACGTCGACTGGGGCGCCCTGCGCACCACCCCTCGCGGATGGCGCGAACGCGACGCGCTAGAGGACGCCATCAGGATGGCGGTATGCCTCTTCGAAATCGACGTGCCGCTCCCCCGCGGCCGGACGATCGTGCAGGCGCTACGCCACCGCCGTCGTCTCTTGCCGCTGCTCCACCCGACACTCGGCGCTCCGCTCCGGCGCGCCGGCGATCTGGCATGGGCTTGCCGCCGCATCGCGGGAGGGCGGATGGGCTGGCCACGACTTCGCGCCCTGCCGCACGCCGTCGTGCGCGCGTTTCGCGATCCATCACGAGCGGCACGCTTCTTTATCGGTCCGACCATCGGGCCGAAGACATGAGGGGACTCGCGACTCCGCCCGATTTCGCTTCGCGCAGCGAGCGGCTGAGGTGCCATTTTCGTTCGAGGCCACGCCGACGCGTCGCCTGCCTCAAGCGCCTCGTTCCGCTCGCCTGAAGCGCAGGGCACGCCACTGCAGCGAACGACAGCTCCGTCGCACAGCAGCCGCTCCTCCGACGAGGCCAGCGGCAGCAAAGCGCAGGGTGCGGACGTCGCGTCCCCCGCGCGAGGCGGCCGGCCCGGCACGGCGCCGAAGGGGCGCTTCGCCGACAAGGACGAAGCCGCTTTCGCGGCATTGGCGCCCGTGGGTGTCGTTCGGCACTGATCTGAGTTGCGCGCTTCTCTGATCGGGCTGACCGGTCTGAGGATTGGGGCCTTCCCAATCGTCAGACAGGAGGGTCCCGTGACGGAGGAGAGAACCACGCCGCTGCGTGAGCGGATGATCGAGGACATGCGCATCCGTGGCCTCGGCGAGAAGGTCCAGAAGGCGCACATCTGCGGGGTCAAGGAGTTCGCCAGGTTCCTGAAGCGCTCGCCGGACACCGCCACGCCCGACGACCTGCGCGCCTACCAGCTCTACATGACGAACGCCGCGGTCGCGCCACCGACGTTCAACGCCCGCGTCACCGCGCTCAGGTTCTTCTTCGACACCACCTGCCGGCGCGAGGAGATGAAGCGGTACATGCAGTTCCGACGGCAGCCGCGGAAGCTGCCCGTGGTGCTGAGCGTGGAGGACGTCGCCGACATCCTGGCCGCGGCTCCGGGACCGGGGCTGAAGTACCGCGCGGCGCTCGGCATCAGCTACGGAGCGGGATGGGTACCTTCTACCGCTCGCAGCACGAGCTGGTCTTCGCCTTAAAGAACGGCACCGCGCCCCACGTCAACAGCTTCACGCTTGGCCAGCACGGCCGCTACCGCACCAACGTCTGCCAGTACCGCGGCGTGAACACCCGCCGCGCCGGACGGATGCAGGAGCTCGAGCTGCACCCCACCGTCAAGCCGGGGCAGATGATCGCCGACGCGATCCGCGACGTCTCCGGCCGCGGCGACATCGTCCTCGATGTCTTCGGCGGCTCGGGCTCGACGCTGATCGCCGCCGAGAAGAGCGGGCGGCGCGCCTTCCTCTGCGAGCTCGACCCGGTCTACTGCGACCGCATCCTCGCCCGCTGGGAGGCTTTCGCGAAGGACGAGGCCGAGCAGCTGGTCCAAGCCCCTTACCAGATGTGTTGCAGATTGCGCGTCGCTTCGGCGGCGCGCTTTCTCGTTCATTCTCCGAACAAATCGCGCTCGTAGATCCGGCCCTTGGCCAGGCCCAGCTTCATCGCCGGCGTCCGCGTCGTCTGGCGCGTCCCCATCCAGTTGTGATGGAAGCGGTAGATCTCGATGATCTTCGCCAGCATCTCGGGCTTGTAGAGGAAGTGCCGGTCCCAGGTCCGGCCGTTCCCGCTCGGCGTAGACACCGGGCGAGATGCGGGGCGCACATTGCTTCTAATCTTGTGGAAGTAGCTGTCCACGCTGCGCAGCGTGGCGAGGCGCATCAGTCTCGCGCATCTCTCCGTGGAGAGCTCCGGTCGGTCGGTCTTCAAGTCGACAACCCGAGACGGCTCGGACTTCGTGTGATACGGCCAGGCATAGGGCGTCCCGAGACGATGCCCGGCAAGCCGCTTCACGATCTCCCGGTCGATCTCCTCGTTCAGGATCTTTTCTGGGAGGCAGTCGAGCTGGTGCGCAGTCAGGCCGAGGTCGGTCCGCAGCTGCCTGCGCCCCTGCGCCCAGAGAGCCTCGCGGGCGTCGTTCATCTCGTATTTCGCAAAGGCGACGGTGGCTACATCTACGCGGCCCGCCTGCACCTCGGGTGCGAATGCCGCGAGGAATGCCTTGCTGAGACCGGCGTCTCCATCCTGGACGAAGTAGAAGCGGCCGTCCGACTTCGAGACCATTCGCCGGAGCATCAGGGCGTGGGCGTATTGCTGGATGTCCTGCCGCACCAGGCCGCCCTCGTGCGGTAGCTGGAGACCCAGATCGACCTCGGGCGCGATCTCGGGATCAAGCTCGACGCCGGCCGTGATGTCGTCGAGATATTGCTTGAACTCCGACGCGGTCCAGAGGCGCCCGTATCGTCGCCAGCAGCGGTCTCTGGCGAGGTCCCCGTTGATCGCCATGTCGATCTCGACCTTCTCCATGTCGCCCGCCGGGTCGAACTGGAGCTGCCCCAAAACGATGTATCCCGAGTTCGCGTGTGCGGTGCAGAGGTGTTGCACGGACACCGAAGCTCGCTTCTTGCGGTTCGGCCAGTTGAGCGTCAGCGTCTGTCTGTCCGTGGCGAAGCGGCGGCCATAGCGATCCCAGTCGGTGTCGCGCAGGTCGTTCTCGCGACGCGTCGTGAACTCCCGCACGCGTTCGTGGACGAAGTCCAGCTTTCGGTAGACATCCCGTGGGGCCAGATCGGCGATCTCCGCGATCTTCGACAGGGAGGTCCCGTGCACCAGAAGCTTGAGGATCTGCCCGTTCTTCGATTGGCGTCGATGATTTCGCGCAGGGTGCCCGACGGTGAAGGTCGAGCCGCAGCTCTTGCAGACGTATCGCTGATGGCCCGCCGAGGTCCGGCCGGACTTCCGGTAGAGCTCCGGCCGATCCACGACTGCCTTGCCGTGGGATAGGCAGTCCGCCTTCGAGCAAGATTGCCCTTTGCCATCTGGCCGTTGCGATCGTCGCAGGCGAGTGTATTCTTCAACGATGGCACGGTTGTTCTTGATGACGGACTCCTGTCCGCACGACCCGCAGGTGAAGGCTTTCTTGTCGCCGGAGCCGCCGACCGTGCCACGGGGGAAGTTGGCGTTCGCGGGCGACAACCTCAGCCCACGACCATCGCGCGGATCAGGATGGATGCCGAACTGAGCGCACTGCGCGTTCCGGCAGAAGTTCACATCCACTCCCAAGCAGGGGAGTGGAAGGCGCCGTTTCACGCCTGTCGCAGATTTTTGCGAGACAGACTTCACCTGACATCTCCATCACGAGTTCTCGTCAAGCAAGGTCTGCAAGGAAAAGGTTGGCCATTTATTGGCCAACCGAAGAAGTTTCTTCAACACATCTGGTAAGGGGCTTGCAGCTGGTCTGCGGGCTTTTCTTCGGCGAGGGCCGCCTGGAGGCCGCGGAATGACCGGCAGGCGATCCGATCCCGGGCGCAAGCTCGACCCGGGACTGCCGTCTCGAGGCAACTACGAGGTCGGCTACGGCAAGCCGCCGAAGGAGACCCGCTTCCGCAAGGGCACCTCCGGCACCACGAAGGGGCGCCCCAAGGGAGCCAGGAACACGGCCCCGACGCTCAACGCCGAGCGGCTGAAGGCGATCGTGCGCGAGGAGGCGTATCGTACCGTCGCTCTCCGCGACGGCGTTCGCGACGTGAAGATCCCGATTGCCCAGGCGGTGGTCCGTTCGCTCACGGTCAATGCCGCCAAGGGCAATGCCCGGGCGCAGCGTCTCTTCACCGAGATGCTGTGGTCGACCGAGCGCGAGGACAAGCAGCTGAACGACGAGTGGCTCGACGTGGCGATGAGCTACAAGATCGAGTGGGAGCGCGAGCTCGACCGCCGCGCCCGCCTCGGCATCACCGACCTGCCGCCGCCGCTGCCGCATCCCGACCACGTCGCGATCGACATGGACCGCGGCACTGCCCGCATCATCGGGCCGGCGACGAAGGAGCAGAAGGCAGAGCACGAGATGTGGCTGTCGCGGAAGGTGGACTTCGAGGCGGAGGTCGAGGAGCTGGAGGGCGAACTGGCGACGGCAACGGACCCGAAGATGCGCGAGCTCCTGGAGAACGACCGAACGACCTGCAGCAGACCTCGACATCATCCGCTGATCGCTGCCGCCGGGTTGATCGGTCTGGAGACAGGGGCGCCGCCTCTCGGCACTCCGCCGCAACGCAGGACTTCGCCGCCGTACCCGTGGTCACCAGCGGATGACCGCAAGCTGCGGTGTCTTGGGCGTTCGGCGGATCGGAGGGGCTGGTCGGTGTCCCGACTTCGCTGCGTTCTCGATGTCGCTCTTCGATTGCAAAGAACTGCGCAAACGGCCGTCCGACAAGAGGATCGCGTTGCGCGCGCAGCATCGGTCCGGGTGACACACATGGCCCAAAGTGCTCCTTCGCCGCCTTCGTCCTGTCGCGATGCCGCATAGTTCCAAGTCGTTGGTTTCTTGTGCAGAGGGGCCGCCACAACGAACTAACGGAATGGGCTTCCGCAGCGGCAGTGGATGGCGGGGACCAAGCGAGGTGCACTGGCGCGGTGCGCCAACCGTACGTACATTGCACTGGCAAATTCGCGGCGTCCCGTCACGCTTGAACCGGGCGCTTCGCCGTCGCTATGCCTGCTGGGCAGGCGCAACACGGTTCCAGCCAAGGAGACGCAGGATCAACGCCCGAGCCCAGACCACATACAGGACGCCGAGGAGCGAGTAGAGGACCCAATCGATACTCCTCGATAGCTCGTTCTCGGCGGTTCCGTTCAGCACTCAGACCAGCGGTATCGCCAGCGCAGCGGCTCCACGGTGCCGGCCCTCGAACGCGCGGGGCACGACTAGGAGGCCGAGAAGCGCCGCGACAAGAAGGGCGCCGGCCGTGCTCGGCCAGAGATCGAAGAGAACTGTGAAAAGCGCCGCCACCACGCCCGCCATGAGCGCCGAGAGCATGCTCTCGATCCCGGTCTCGCGCACTGGCCTGCCCCCATCGGGTGGTCCGGGTTCATTCTTAGTGCATGACGGGTCTCGGGGCCACGATCGGTGTGACCGGCGCAGCGGGTCCGGATGGCGGAGCCGGCCACTGCACGACCTCGGGCGCTGGGGGGTGGTATCCCAACGATGAATGTGGGCGTTTCGTGTTGTAGTGTCGGCGCCAGGCTTCGATGACGGTACGCGCCTCAGCGAGGCTGTAGAAGATTTCGCCGTCAAGGAGCTCGTCGCGGAGCTTCGAGTTGAAGCTCTCGCAGTAGCCGTTCTCCCACGGGCTGCCGGGCTCGATGAATGCGGTCCGGGCGCCGACGGCCGCGATCCAGTCCCGCACGGCCTTGGCGATGAATTCGGGGCCATGATCGGATCTGATGTGCCCGGGAATGCCGCGGAGGATGAACAGGTCCGACAGGACGTCGATGACATCGGTCGATCTGAGCTTCCGGTCGACCCGGATCGCCAGGCACTCCCGGGTGAACTCGTCGATCACGTTGAGCATTCGGAACTTCCGTCCGTCGTGGGTGCGATCCTCGACGAAGTCGTAGGACCAGACGTGATTGCGATGCTCCGGCCGCAGCCGGATGCACGACCCGTCGTTCAGCCATAGGCGGCCCTTCTTCGGTTGCTTTTGCGGCACCTTCAGCCCCTCCCGTCGCTATATACGTTCGACCCGCTTTACGTTCACCACCCAGCCGGCATCGCGGAGCAGCGCCGCGATCCGGCGGTAGCCGTAGCGGCCGTACCGGCTGGCCAGCGTCACGATGTCTGCGGTCAGGGCGGCTTCGTCGCTGCGGCCCCGCGGCACCTTGCGCTGTGTCGAGCGATGCTGCCCGAGGACGCGGCACGCGAGCCGTTCCGAACGTGCAGCTTTGCCATGACGTGCTCGACGCAGCGGCGACGGCGGGCGGGGCTCAGAAGTTTCCCGATGCCGCCTCGCGCAAGATCAGCTTCTCCTGCGTCAGGTCCGACACGGCCTGACGCAGCCGCTGGTTCTCCTTCTCAAGCTCCTTCAGGCGCTTCACCTGATCGGTCTTCAGCCCGCCATACTCCCGTCGCCAGCGGTAATACGTGAACTGCGTCACGCCGATCGAGCGCACTGCCTCAGCCACCGATCGCCCCTGCGACACCAGCACGTCCACCTGCCGCAGCTTCGCGACGATCTCCTCGGGCTTGTACCTCTTCCTGGCCCGTCCTCCGTTTGGCTCGAAAGCCATACCTCAGGGAGGACCCCTTCTCAGGGGGCAGGCCACGAACTGCGCGGCGAGCTGGCGGGCCGGATCGACCGGCTGGTGTCGGCGGACGACCCGGAGGACGCGCGGGCGGCGATCGAGGCGACGGTGGGGGCGGCGGAGCCGCAACTGGTCCCCGACGCCCTGAGCCAGCTCGGGACGATACTGGTGTGGGACAGCGAGACCCTGATCGAGCGGTCGGGGATGATGGCGACCGACTGGCCAATCCCGGCTCCAACGCTGCGGTCACTGCGCATTCCGGAGCATTCGGTCAGCGGTTCCGGCGACATCCGGTCGGCCATTCCGACGCATCCGGTCACCGGGTCGCGTCGCCGCTGAGCTGGGTTTCGTCGTGTCAGCCACGGGCCTGCGCGTCAATCTCTGAGGCAGCGTCCGGCCCGGTCTTCTTCCGCATCGAAGGTCCGTCGAGGTCGAGCCGGTAGGCGTTGTGGACGAGGCGGTCGAGGATGGCGTCGGCGAAGGTCGGTTCGCCGACGACGTCGTGCCAGGCGTCGACGGGAAGCTGGCTGGTGATCAGCGTGGAGCCGGCGCCGTATCGGTCCTCGACGATCTCCATGAGGTCGCGCCGCTGACTGGCGGTGAGCCGGTCGGGACCCCAGTCATCAAGGATCAGCAAGTCCACCCTGACGAGACTGCGGAACAGCCGCGGGAACCGGCCATCGCCGTGCGCGAGCTCGAGCTCGGCGAAGAGCCGGGGCAGCCGCTTGTAGATGACGGTGCGGTCGTCGCGGCAGGCTTTCTGGCCGAGGGCGCTGGCGAGCCAGGTCTTGCCAACCCCGCAGGGGCCCGTGATCAGCAGGTTGCGCTTCTCGGCGATCCATCTGCCTGTCGCCAGCCTCTGGAACAGCGCCTTGTCGAGCTTGCGGGGCGTCCGGTAGTCGACGTCCTCGATGGCGGCGCCAGCCTGGCGCAGCTTCGCGGCGCGCATCCGGGTCTGGAAGCGCCTGGTGTTCCGGCTGGCGACCTCGCGATCGATGAGCAGGGCGAGCCATTCGGGGTGGGTAAGGTCGCCGGCCGCGTCCTGCGCCTGCAACTCGGTGAAGGCTTCGGCCATGCCGTCGAGCCGGAGGGCTCTCAGCTGGTCGAGTGTAGGATGGTCGAGCATCGTCTCTCCTTCAGTGGAAGTATCCGGCGCCGCGGATGTTGAGGTGAGTGATCGCTGGCCCGTCCGCGGCATCCTCGGGCCGCCGGCGATCGAGGTTGTTCCTGAGGATCGAGTTCACCGAGGTGTAGGAGCGTGCGCCGATCTCGAGCGCCCGCGTGCAGGCGGCCTCGAGCCTGTCGCGGCCATGGGTCCGGGCCAGGCGCAGGATGCCGAGGCAGGAGCGGAAGCCCTGCTCGGGATGGGTGCGCTCCCGCAGTATCACCTCGACCAGGGTCGACGTGCCGGGCCCGATCCCGGCGGCCTGACGCCGCAGCTTCTCCGGCGTCCAGTCGGCATGGCGCCGATGGCTCGACGGCATGTGGTCGCGCAGGGTGGTGTGCTGCCGGTTCGACGAGGTGCGGGCGTGCGCCGCGACCCGTGCGCCGCGGTGGAAGATCTCCACCGTCCTCGCGGTGATCCGCACCCAGACCTGCTCGCGCAGGAGCGCGTAGGGCACCGAGTAGTAATGCTTCTCGACCTCGACGTGGTAGTCGAGCCCGACGGCACGCTGCCGCCACTCGGCGTAGACGTATGGCACCTGCGGCAGCGGCTTCAGCGCCGGTCGCTCCAGCTCCTCGAAGAGCACGCGCCGGCTGGCGCCGAGGTGCCGGGTGACGCGGTGGTTGAGGCGGTCGAGCAGCTCGCGGATGGCCTCGTTGATCTCCGAGAGCGAGAAGAACCTGCGGTTCCTCAGCCGCGCGATGATCCAGCGCTCGGCGATCTGCACCGCAACCTCGACCTTTGCCTTGTCGCGCGGCTTGCGCGGCCGCGCCGGAACCACCGCGGTGTCGTAATGCGCGGCCATGTCGGCGTAGGTGCGGTTCACCGCCGGCTCGTAGAAGCAGGCGCGGGTGACGCCGGCCTTGAGGTTGTCCGAGACGATCTGGCCGGGCACGCCGCCGAAATAGGACAGCGCCCGGCAGTGCGCGCCGATCCAGTCGGAGAGCCCCTGCGTCCAGGTCGCCTCTGCGTAGGTGTAGTTCGAGGCGCCGAGCGCGGCGACGAAGAGCTGCGCCTCGCGGACCTCGCCGGTCGCGGGGTCGATCACCTCGAGCGTGGTGCCGGCGTAGTCGACGAACATCCGCTCGCCGGCGACATGGTGCTGGCGCATGGTCGGCGAGAGGCGCCGTTCCCAGCGGCGGTAGAGTTCGCAGAACCGGCTGTAGCCGTAGCCGTCGGGATGAACGGCGCGGTGCTCCTCCCAAAGGAGCGACAGCGTCACGCCCTTGCGCCGCAGCTCGCGGTGGACCGCAGCCCAGTCCGGCTGGGATCGCACGGCCCGCGTCTCGCCGCCGGTCGGATGGAACAGTCGGCGCTCCAACTCGGCATCCGTCAGCTCGGCAGGGAGCGGCCATGACAGCCCCGTCCGCTCCAGGCGCTTCACGTACTCGCTGGCTGTCGACTGGCTCACCCCGAGGCTCGCCGCGATCTTCCGCGTCGAGAACCCGCTGGCGCGCAGCCGCATCGCGTCCCTGATCTTCCGCATCGGCAATCTCTTCATCGGGCTCCCCGCACTCCATCAGGAGCGCGAGGCTACCCGCCGCAGGATCGCCCAGCAGCGCCGCTACCCGAGGTCCGGCAGGGTGACCGGATGCCCCGGAATCGGTGACCGGATCAGATCGGAATCACCGACCGGATGAAATCGGAACGCCTGACCGGATGGCCCCGGTGCGTGCAGCGGTCACAGAGCGACCCGGAGCTGACGCCGGAGCTGATCGCGGAGACGACGCTGGAGGAGTGGCTGGGGGAGCTGTACCGCGGGATCGTGTAGTCCGCGACAACACCGAGGCGGAGAGCGCCTTTCAGGTCCAGTACGCGCCGCGCTCCAACGCCCGTTTCTTCGTCGGCACGCTGGTGCCCAAGAACATGCAGCAGAGCATGACGCGAGCGCTCGACGACCTCGAGCAGCGCGCCGGCGACATCGACGACTTCGTGGCGCGCGAGTTGGGCTACACCCGCGACGAGCTGCTGGGGACCGACGCGGCGCCGGGCTACTTCTCGGCCGAGCAGGTCGACGCAGCGAGACTAATTCCGTCGGAGTCAGGCGACCAGAAGATCATCCCGGCTGTGCCCCGCATCCATGGCCTTCTTGAACCAGTCGGGTTGACGTCCGCGGCCGGACCAGGTCAGGGAGGGATCCTCCGGGTGCCTATACTTCGGGATCTGCAAGTTCCGCTGCGATCCGCCCTGCACGACGTCCTTCAGCGCAAGCCCGTGCTTCTGAGCCACCAGCTCCATCTCGCGGAGCGCCTCCTCGCGCTTGCGCTTCTCATAGCTTTTCAGAACGTTTTCGATGTCCTTGCTCAGCTGGAGAAGCTCACCGAGATCGAGCGCACTCAGATCGACGTCGATCGCCGCCGCCGACTGCGCCGGCTCAGCTGACTTCGACTTCGCCGCGCGTGATCCGGTTGCCGGTTTTCGTGCTGCCTTTGCCATTGATCCTCCGTTCGCTTTGCTAACTCATCGCGTCAAGTGCACATTCGGAGAGAAATCGTCAATAAGATTGCGCGGAGTTGCAGCTGGAAATTGTGTGAAGGGGTTTCAGTTGAACTTGGAGGGCTGGCAAATCTACGGCCGTGGTGAAGATCCGCAGTAGTAACAGTGGTTCAGTCAGATACAGAACTTCTGCGCCGTCTGTGCTACGATGAGCATTGGTAACGTCCCAATTAAGCGCCTGGAGGAAGACATGCCCAGCACTGCGATCGGTAGTCCGACCAGATCGGTGGTCCGCCGGCTTGCGCCGCCGATGCTGCTGGTTTCATGTCTCGCTGCCGTGCCGCCTGCCGACGCTCAGGACCTCGCGCCGCCGCCCGGCTTCTTCGGTTGGACGCTCGTCAACGAATGTTCAGCGCCGATCCGTGTCGCGCTCCACTACGCGCCCGACGGAGAACTCGTCACCAAGGGTTGGTGGAGCTTGGAACCGGGCTCGGAACTCGTCTCCCATTCCGCCACACAGTTCGTGGCCTACATCGCGGACTCTCCAGAGATGCGGGTTCGGGCGCCGGACCTGAATGGGACTTACGAGCTAGCGATTGACCCCGCAGGCGACTTCGTCTTCGCCGGGCTCACGCCTCCCGACGAGTTGGAGCCAGCGATGTTCCACGCCGTCGAGCTGACGGACTGGTCCGTGACGTTCGTCGAGTGCGAAGGCGAATCTGAACCCGCATCCGAGAGCGACGGCGTCGCCGCCTCGGGCGCCCGCGCTGCGCCGGAGCCGGAAGTGGATGCGGAGCCTGAGGCCGGGGACTGACGGCGTGGCGGAAGGGGGAAAGCCCAGGATCTTCGGCTTTTCGCTTTCGCGCGAGATCAACGTGATCGCGCTCATCGCGCTCTTCCTGTCCCTTTCGAGCCTCGGCTGGCAAGCTTGGACTCTTTATCGGGGGCCGCAAGTAGAGCTCAGAATCGGGGACCGGCTCAATTTGCTCTTCGAGAGCAACCCGACGCGGCCCGGCGTGCTCTTCCTCAAGGTCAACGCCCGACTTAGCTACGTCAATCGCGGCGCGGTCGGGCGAGATGCGATCGTCACAAACGAAATCCTGCACATCTTCTTCGGCGAGCGGCAGCCATATGAGTACCGTTGGCTTCATTTCGAGAACCTGCTGCCAGACCCAGAGGACAGGACGGCGGTTGCGAGCGACGCGACCCCGGCGCACGACTTCATCGTACCGGGTGCCGGTGTGGCCAGCCACCAGACGACATTCGCCGCCTTCCCCGGGGCGCCACTTGACGACGAGGACGCACGGGCGGTCGTCCTCGCGTGGCCGGCCTTCTTGCGTCTGGTTCTGGAGGATGCGTCGGTGGACTTCGTGTTCACGGGGATTGAGATCGGCGGGACACAGCACTCACGGCGATGCCGGATCACCGTAACGGAGGAGGTAGTCGAGATTCTCGACACGCTCGGGTGGATGACAGTCCACTGCGTACGAGAGGAGGGCGGCTAAAGGCGGAAGCCAGCGGGACTAGGTCTTCCCCTCCAAGCAGTCGTGCCTCATGGCGCTGGTGGTCGAGCGCGTAGACATCGGCACGGGCGGGCTCAACATGCGGCTCCGGGTGGACCGGCCTCGGTAGCCTCGAGCGAGATGCTGGCGCGCGTCATCGGAGAAGCAGCGTGACCCGCGGAGCCGCAATCCCCGAAACGGTGACGCTCCACGTCCCGTTCAGGGTAGTGAAGCGCGGTGGGCGCCGAACTGGCTGAGCGCGAGGGGATCGCGCCCTCCTACATGACCCGCGTCATGCGCCTCACGCTGCTCGCGCCCGACATCAATGAGGCGATCCTGGATAGCAGGGGCCGGACCCTGACGCTGGCGCGGGCGCGGGTGCTTGAGCCGTGTCCGGTGGCATGGGAGGCGCATTGGGCCATTTTTGCCAAGGTGATCCGGCACGTCCGACATGTCCCGAATGAGGCGAGAATGAGCATAGAAGTGATTGACATATCCTTGAGAGAAAGCACGGCCATCTGGGACATCATCCCGGACACGCACGGACATGCTGCGAAGCTCGAAGGCCTTCTGGCCACCCTGGGTTATTCCGAACAGCGCGGCGCGTACCGGCATCAGGACCCCTCGCGTCGGGCTCTCTTCCTCGGCGACTTCATCGACCGTGGCCAGAACAATGCCAGAGTTCTGGACGTCGCGCGCCGGATGACCGGTGAAGGCGAGGCCTTGGCCACGATGGGAAATCACGAGCTCAACGCCCTTCACTTTGCGACACCGCACCCCGAGACCGGTCTGCCGCTGCGACCGCACTCGCCGAAGAACATTCGCCAGCATGAGGCATTCTTGGCAGAGTTCCCCTTGGGCAGCCGAGAGGCACGGGACGTCCTCGCCTGGATGCTGGACCTGCCGCTGTTTCTCGACCTCGGGACATTTCGGGCGGTGCACGCCTGCTGGCACGGCCCTTCGATCGCGAAGTTGCGCGCACTCTGCGCCGAAGACCGGCTCACGCCCGATCTATTGGTCCGGAGCGCCGAACATGACGCGGACCGTCTCAGCAGCGCGCTCGCGACGGTCGTAAAGGGTCCGGAGACCGAATTGCCCAAGGGCTATGGCTTCCGTGACAAGGGCGGTCACTTTCGGACGGAGGTCCGCCTCGCGTGGTGGAACTATGCGGCGAAAGACTGGAGCGGCATTACCGCTTCCGTGCCTGAGCCGGAGACTTGTCTGCCCGATACAAGGCCGCCGGTCGAAGTCCTGAACGCGGCATATCCTCCCGACGCTCCGCCGGTATTCTTCGGGCACTACTGGCTACAAGGCACACCAGTGCTGCAGTCGCTCAATGCGCTGTGTCTCGACTATTCAGTCGGGCTAGGCGGTCCCCTCTTGGCCTACACTCATCCAGCGGGAGACCGAATGCTCAGCCTTGATCGGATCACCGTGTTCGGCGGGTGACTGCCGCGGGTTCGGCGACGTCGCGCGGGAACATTTCGGAGCAGATCGCTCGTCGGCTGCACGCTGGACGACGGCGTCACGTAGCCGCGACGGGCCGAGAGCGAGGGGATCGCGCCCTTCTACTCTAACTCTACATGACCCGCGTCCTGCGGCTCACCTTGCTGGCGCCCGACACCATCGAGGCGATCCTGGACGGCCGACATAGGACGGAGGTGACGCTGGCGCCGGCGCTGGAGCCGTTTCCGCAATGCTGGCGACAGCAGCGGATCGGGTCAGTGGGAAACGGCTGCTAGCCGCCGGGGTGAGTATAACCGAGAACTCTGCCCGCGGAGTCCACTCGGCAAACATGTAGTCGGCTGCCATCCAGTGTTTCGACATTTGCAATGCCGTCGTTTGCCGATACCCAGCGAGGTATTACCTCTGAGAGAGGGCGGCCGACATGCTCGGCTATCACTGCGGCGCAGGCCGACTCCTGGCGGGCACGCAGATCGGCATGCGACGCCGACCTGGCTTCAACACATCCGGCGAGGAGGACGATGATCGCGGCGGATTGAGAGAACCGCATGGTGAATATCCCCAAGGCTAGGTCGCAGATGAACATTAGCGCAGGCGACCCGCGCGGTCACTGAGGGCCCAGTGCCACCGCCGCGCGGTCCGACATGCGCTTCAGCAACGTAGAAGATTACCGAGCGGTACCGTCCGCGAACACCGGAGCGTCTTGGGCCGGGGCTAGATGTCCCATCCCGGACGATCGCATACGCCCGCACGTATCAGGCGTCGCTGTGCGGCAGGTCGAAGACCAAGAAGTGCGTCTTCTGCTCGACCCCGCCGATGACGACCATCGCCTCGCCGAAGTCCGCCTGGGCGTGGCCGGGGGCGTGGTGCAGCAGCACGAACATCTCCCGGCTGCGCCGCTGGTGCTCGCGCAAGTAGGCCTTCACGATGGTGTAGCCGCCGGTGAACCCGTGCTCCTCCCGCAGGCGACCCAGGACCCGCTTCGCGGTGTGACGTTGCTTGCGAGGACGTTCTACGTCCTCGCGCAGCCACGCGTCGATGATCTCGGTGAACCCGTCCAGCTTCGGCCGCTTCATCGGCGCCGTCCTCCGGTAGCCGGGCGGCACCGAATACACGATCGTCCGTCGGGGGATTGATCCACTGGATCAATCCCTGATCCTCCGAACTGTCGACGCTGTCGCGCGAGATGCAGAAGTGACGCGCGATGGCGCGCTGCTCATGCCCAGCCTGAAGCAGGCACGGCGAACCTTCCGATACAGCTCCACAGTGAATATGCCCCCGCCCTCCCCGCCGCCAGAGAAGGCAAACCTGGCCGACTTTTACGCCGCCCGCCGCGGGCTCATCCCGCCGCTACCATGGCCGCCGTTCTCACCGCCGTTCTCAGTTCCTACGAGATGACTTCGACCGTCGCTGAATGGGTCAGGGGCGACGGCCTTCTGACGCTCTTTCTCCGTCACACGTCTTGCTCGCTGCTGATCCAGGAAAATGCTGACCCGGACGTCCAGCGGGACCTTCAGTCGTTCCTAGCGCGACTGGTCCCGCCGGCCGACCGGGAGGAGATGAAGTATCTCCGGCCCAGGTTCGAGGGTGCTGACGACATGCCGGCCCATATCAAGGCGGCGCTGCTGCCCGTCAGGCTCCAGATTTCGGTAAGCGGTGGTCGGATGCGGCTAGGCACCTGGCAAGTTATCTTTCTCGTCGAGCACAGGTCCCAGCCGCATCGGCGTGAGGTCGCGGCCCACCTTGGCGGATACCTAGTCGCCGTCGAGCACGAACGTCACCATGAGGTTGACCTGGTAGTGTGCGACCTTGTCGTTCTCTACCGCCACGCTTTGTTCCTTCACCCACGCGCTCTTGACGTTTCGCAGCGTGTTCGCGGCGCGTTCGATGCCCTTTGCGACAGCATCGTCGAAGCTGGTGGTCGAGGTGGCGGAGATCTCCGTTACACGTGCAACGCTCATATCTCACTCCTTTGTTATCGCCATCAATCAACCGACGATCGTGCGGCCTGTTCCGAATTCAGTTCTGTGGCATCAGGAAAATCTCGCGGACACCGACGCGATCTGGTGCGTTCAGCGCATGCATCACGGCGTCGGCGACGTCCTCCGGATGCAGTTTCTCGGGCTTTGGGCTGTCGAAGAAGGCCGTATCGACCATTCCCGGCGCGATCACGGTGCAACGACCGCCCCACTCCCGCATCTCGTCCGCCATGTTGCCCGCGTAGCCGTGGACGAACCACTTGGTGGCCCCGTAGATTGATCCCGGAATGTGCCGGCGTCCCGCGGCAGAGCCGGTGATGATCAGATGCCCCTTGCGCCCGCGCAGATGCGGGAGCGCGGCGCGGGCGGTGTAGAGAACGCCCATCACGTTGATATCGATGAGTTGGCGCCACTCCTCGATATCTCCGTTTTCTGTTCCCGGCGTCTCTAGGCCCTTCCCGGCGTTGGCGAAGGTGGCGTCCAGCCCGCCTTCCTTGTCGACAAAGTGCTGCAAGGCGGTCGAGAGATCTTCAAGCGACGTTACGTCGCCGGGAAGCGGAGTCGCGCCATCTCCGATCTCGCCCGCAAGTGCGACGAGCTTGTCTTCGCTGCGCGCGAAGAGGCCGACACGCCAGCCGGCGGTCGCCGCGGCGCGTGCGGTTGCCGCACCGATCCCGGACGACGCGCCTGTGATGAAGATTGTCTTCGCCATTCTGTACCCCCGAATTTCCTTCCGCAGAGGTAGCGTGCCTGTGGCGCAAGGCACACGGGTTCGGCTCCTCATCATCTTGGGGTGACGTCGTGGGGCTACCCAACTATTGGCGCCGTCCCTATAGTCCCGGTGTTTGACCCGTGCGAGGGGGACGAGGATGCGCTGTCCGTTCTGCGGCAATACCGACACGCAGGTGAAGGATTCACGGCCGGCGGAGGATCACGTCGCGATCCGGCGCCGTCGTTTCTGCCCGGCCTGCGGCGGGCGCTTCACCACCTACGAGCGGGTGCAGCTTCGCGATCTCGTCGTCGTCAAGACCAACGGCAAGCGCGAGGAGTTCGACCGCGACAAGTTGGAGAGATCGGTCCGGATCGCGCTGCAAAAGCGGCCGATCGAGCCGGAGAGGATCGAGCAGATGGTCTCGGGTATCGTCCGTCGGCTCGAGAGCATGGGCGAGACCGACATCCCGTCAAAGGTGATCGGCGAGATCGTGATGGAGACGCTGGCCCGGATCGACACCGTCGCCTACGTCCGATTCGCAAGCGTCTACAAGAACTTCCAGGCGGCGGACGATTTCGACAAGTTCGTGAGTGAGCTCAGGCCAAAAGCTCAGGGATGAGCGTCGACGACGTCCGTTGGATGTCACTGGCGCTGAGCCTGGGTCGGCGCGGCCTGGGGCGGGTATGGCCCAATCCCGCGGTGGGTTGCGTGCTCGTGAAGGCGGGACGTGTCGTGGGACGCGGCTGGACTGCGGACGGTGGCCGACCGCATGCCGAAACACGGGCCCTCGCGCAGGCGGGCAATGCTGCGAAGGGAGCGACTGTGTACGTCTCCCTCGAACCCTGCGCGCATCACGGTCGGACGCCGCCCTGCGCCGAGGCGCTTGTGGCCGCGGGCGTTGCGAGGGTCGTGACGGCGATGACAGATCCGGACCCAAGGGTGGCCGGGCGCGGGCACGAGATCCTGAGGCAGTCGGGGATCGAGGTGCTCTCTGGCATCCTCGAAACTGCCGCGCAGCGTGACCAGGCGGGTTTTCTAAGCCGCGTCAGAAGCGGCCGGCCGTGCGTGACGTTGAAGCTCGCCACGAGCTTCGACGGGCGTATCGCGACCGCCACGGGGGAGAGCCGCTGGATCACGGGCCCGGAGGCGCGACGATGGGTTCACGGGGAGCGAATGCGCCATGACGCCATCCTTGTCGGGGCTGGGACTGCACGGTCGGACGACCCCGCACTGACGGTCCGTGGGTTTGGGCCCGTTCGCCAGCCGGTCAGGGTGGTCGCGACACGGCGGCTCGACCTGCCGCGGCACGGGCGTCTGGCAGAGGGCCAGGGGGCGGGGCCGCTCTGGCTGCTTCACGGCGCCATCGATGTGACCACGATGGCAGATTGGAAGGCGCGCGCGCGCCTTTTCGAGGTGCCAGAGACTGGCGAGGCGCTTGATCCTGCCGCGATGCTCGCGGCGCTTGGGGCGGCGGGTCTGACGCGCGTCTTCTGCGAAGGGGGAGGAGCGCTTGCCGCTTCGCTCATCCAGACTGGTCAGGTCGACCGTCTGGTCGGCGTGACCGCCGGGCTTGTACTCGGTGCGGGGGGGCGGCCTTCTGTTGGCCCGTTGGACCTTGAAACACTGAGCGATGCGTCACGCTTCCGGCTCCTTGAGGTTGGAGAGATCGGCGGAGACGTCTTCCATGAATGGGAGCGGTTCTGAGCCGCGCTTGCCCGCCGCGCCGTGGCCCGCTACGTCGGATCGAAGAGACGGGAGAGATTGATGTTTACCGGCATCATCACCGATATCGGCCGCGTCCTTCGGGTGGAGCAGCAAGCCGACCTCCGGGCGCGGGTTGCGACATCCTATGACGTCTCGGCCATCGACTTGGGCGCTTCGATCGCGTGCGACGGAGTCTGCCTCACGGTGGTTGCGACAGGTCTCGAGCCTGAGGCCTGGTTCGAGGTTCAGGTCTCCGCCGAGACTGTGAGCAAGACGAACCTCGGCGCATGGACCGATGGGCGCCGCATCAATCTGGAGCGTTCTCTGCGGGTGGGAGACGAATTGGGCGGTCATATCGTCTCGGGGCACGTCGACGGGACGGCGCGGATCGTGTCGATGCGAGACGACGGCGACAGCACGAGGATCGTGTTCGAGGTTCCGGCCGAACTCTCGAGGTTCATCGCGCCGAAGGGGTCAGTCGCGTTGAACGGGACCTCGCTGACGGTCAATGAGGTCGACGGGGTGCGCTTTGGCATCAATCTCATCCCGCACACGAAGGAAGTCACGACCTGGGGCGACGCCGCCCAAGGAGACTTGGCCAACATCGAGATCGACACGCTCGCGCGATATGTTGCCCGCCTGGCCGAGGCTGCAGCATGAGTTGGATCGGGCACAATGGCGGCCCCGAGATGACCGGCGCGGCTTGGCGCCGCCACTGCTGGACGCACGCGCGGGCACGCCTTCTGCCGAAGATGCCGCTCGAGGTGGTCCGGCGGCGGGTAGCGCGCGCCGCCGAACTCGGCCTCGACTACAAGTCATACGCGGGGATACGGGCGACGACAGGGCGCGACGTCGTGGCGTTCCTCTTCTCGAGCAACGCTCTGAGGATGGAACGCTCTTCATCGCCAGCCGGGGAGAGGCTGGCCCGCATGCGCGCAGTGCGTCGTTGCGATCTCTACGTGCTGGCGCAAGCGCCGCATGATGCGGAAAAGCTTGCTGATGCCCTTGGCCTGCCGGTCTCACCCGCCCCGCCTGCACTGGCGCGGTGGGCGACCGCACGAGCGCGCATCCTCGACACAATCCGGCCGCGTGCCGCGGACTCCGTGGTCTTGGTGGGCGCGGCCGGCTACGAGAGGAGCTGGGCCGAGGCTGCACGCCTCGCCGCCTTTCTTCCGGACGACCGGTATTTTGCCGACGTGCCGCCGGCTTCGTCGATTTGAACCGCAAAGGCGGCCGGCGCCAGTCAAAGCGTTCCGGGCTGCGCGCACCGGGGCCATCCGGTCAGGCGTTCCGATTTCATCCGGTCGGTGATTCCGATCTGATCCGGTCACCGATTCCGGGGCATCCGGTCACCCTGCCGGACCTCGGGTAGCGGCACTGCTGGGCGATCCTGCGGCGGGTAGCCTCGCGCTCCTGATGGAGTGCGGGGAGCCCGATGAAGAGATTGCCGATGCGGAAGATCAGGGACGCGATGCGGCTGCGCGCCAGCGGGTTCTCGACGCGGAAGATCGCGGCGAGCCTCGGGGTGAGCCAGTCGACGGCCAGCGAGTACGTGAAGCGCCTGGAGCGGACGGGGCTGTCATGGCCGCTCCCTGCCGAGCTGACGGATGCCGAGTTGGAGCGCCGACTGTTCCACCCGACCGGCGGCGAGACGCGGGCCGTGCGATCCCAGCCGGACTGGGCTGCGGTCCACCGCGAGCTGCGGCGCAAGGGTGTGACGCTGTCGCTCCTTTGGGAGGAGCACCGCGCCGTTCATCCCGACGGCTACGGCTACAGCCGGTTCTGCGAACTCTACCGCCGCTGGGAACGGCGCCTCTCGCCGACCATGCGCCAGCACCATGTCGCCGGCGAGCGGATGTTCGTCGACTACGCCGGCACCACGCTCGAGGTGATCGACCCCGCGACCGGCGAGGCCCGCACCGCGCAACTCTTCATCGCCGCGCTCGGCGCCTCGAACTACACCTACGCCGAGGCGACCTGGACGCAGGGTCTCTCCGACTGGATCGGCGCGCACTGCCGGGCACTGTCCTATTTCGGCGGCGTGCCCGGCCAGATCGTCTCGGACAACCTCAAGGCCGGCGTCACCCGCGCCTGCTTCTACGAGCCGGCGGTGAACCGCACCTACGCCGACATGGCCGCGCATTACGACACCGCGGTGGTTCCGGCGCGGCCGCGCAAGCCGCGCGACAAGGCAAAGGTCGAGGTCGCGGTGCAGATCGCCGAGCGCTGGATCATCGCGCGGCTGAGGAATCGCAGGTTCTTCTCGCTCTCGGAGATCAACGAGGCCATCCGCGAGCTGCTTTGCCGCCTCAACGGCCGCGTCACCCGGCATCTCGGTGCCAGTCGCCGCGCCCTCTTCGAAGAGCTGGAGCGACCGGCGCTGAAGCCGCTGCCGCAGGTGCCATACGTCTACGCCGAGTGGCGGCAGCGTGCCGTCGGGCTCGACTACCACGTCGAGGTCGACAAGCATTACTACTCGGTGCCCTACGCGCTCCTGCGCGAGCAGGTCTGGGTGCGGATCACCGCGAGGACGGTGGAGGTCTTCCACCGCGGCGCACGGGTCGCGGCGCACGCCCGCACCTCGTCGAACCGGCAGCACACCACCCTGCGCGACCACATGCCGTCGAGCCATCGGCGCCATGCCGACTGGACGCCGGAGAAGCTGCGGCGTCAGGCCGCCGGGATCGGGCCCGGCACGTCGACCCTGGTCGAGGTGATACTGCGCGAGCGCACCCATCCCGAGCAGGGCTTCCGCTCCTGCCTCGGCATCCTGCGCCTGGCCCGGACCCATGGCCGCGACAGGCTCGAGGCCGCCTGCACGCGCGCGCTCGAGATCGGCGCACGCTCCTACACCTCGGTGAACTCGATCCTCAGGAACAACCTCGATCGCCGGCGGCCCGAGGATGCCGCGGACGGGCCGGCGATCACTCACCTCAACATCCGCGGCGCCGGATACTTCCACTGAAGGAGAGACGATGCTCGACCATCCCACACTCGACCAGCTGAGAGCCCTCCGGCTCGACGGCATGGCCGAAGCCTTCACCGAGTTGCAGGCGCAGGACGCGGCCGGCGACCTCACCCACCCCGAATGGCTCGCCCTGCTCATCGATCGCGAGGTCGCCAGCCGGAACACCAGGCGCTTCCAGACCCGGATGCGCGCCGCGAAGCTGCGCCAGGCTGGCGCCGCCATCGAGGACGTCGACTACCGGACGCCCCGCAAGCTCGACAAGGCGCTGTTCCAGAGGCTGGCGACAGGCAGATGGATCGCCGAGAAGCGCAACCTGCTGATCACCGGCCCCTGCGGCGTCGGCAAGACCTGGCTCGCCAGCGCCCTCGGCCAGAAGGCCTGCCGCGACGACCGCACCGTCATCTACAAGCGGCTGCCCCGGCTCTTCGCCGAGCTCGAGCTCGCCCATGGCGACGGCCGCTTCCCGCGGCTGTTCCGCAGTCTCGTCCGGGCCGACCTGCTGATCCTCGACGACTGGGGACCCGACCGGCTCACCGCCAGCCAGCGCCGCGACCTCATGGAGATCGTCGAGGATCGTTACGGCGCCGGCTCCACCCTGATCACCAGCCAGCTTCCCGTCGACGCCTGGCACGACGTCGTCGGCGAACCAACCTTCGCCGACGCCATCCTCGACCGCCTCGTCCACAACGCCTATCGGCTCGACCTCGACGGACCTTCGATGCGGAAGAAGACCGGGCCGGACGCTGCCTCAGAGATTGACGCGCAGGCCCGTGGCTGACACGACGAAACCAAGCTCAGCGGCGACGCGACCCGGTGACCGGATGCGTCGGAATGGCCGACCGGATGTCGCCGGAACCGCTGACCGAATGCTCCGGAATGCGCACCGTGTAGGCGCAGCGTTGGGAAAGAGGGGCGACCGTCGAAACGGAGCAGCTCTTCTTGGTCAGACGGCGCATCATGTCTTCGGTGTCGCGTAGTGGACGCTGTCACGGAAGCGGCCCTCGAAGCGATCGCTGTCGAGCAGCGCATGAACAGCTGGAAGTCCTCTTCCTTGCCGTTGTGCGGGTGGCGGACATGAGAAGAAGATGGCGGCAAACCTGGCCGAGCTTTTGGCCCACCTGGTAGCGTTTGGTGTATTTGACATCGCCGCCAAAGTAGGTGGCGGACATCCTGTGTGCTTCGTCGCAGATAAGAGGTCCCATTCCTGCGACTTCATCACTTTTCCTGGAGCTCTCGTTTGCGCCAGCACGTCGAGGCGAACGATCAGGCGATTGCGATCATTGAACGGATTTCCCGATCGTGACGTCTCGATCATGTCCCGCGTGAGGATATGAATTCGAGATTAAATTTTTCGCCGAGTTCGTCTTGCCATGCTCGACAAGACTTCCGGAGCTACGACAGGCAGCGATCGAGATCGCTGCGCGCATCAGCTCTTTCATGAGCAGACCGGCCATGATCGTTTTGCCGCACCGGGATCGTCGCGAGCAGGAAACGGAGAGGTTGGCGAGGCAGCATTTCGCATAGACAGCCGAAATCTGGTGCGGGAGCGCATCAACGAGGCTGGTGTGGATGGCGAGATAAGGATCGAAGTAGTGGGCAGCTTGATGCGGTTGCTCAGTACGAGGCGAAGCAAGCCCGTCGGCGTCGAACGACCAAGGCCGCCCGGCGCGACCAACGGTATCGTCGTCGCGGTAGAGCGTCGCTCGGGACGGCGTTCGATCACGGAAGACGATTGATGCCTGGTGCCGATCAGGGCCTCCTCTGCTCCGGCGGGCAGTCGGGGGCGCGGCAATGTTGACACGCATGACCGGCCCCATGGATGAGCAAAACTGGCGCGAAAAAAAAAAAAAAAAAAAAAAAAAAAAAAAAAAAAAAAAAAAAAAAAAAAAAAAAAAAAAAAAAAAAAAAAAAAAAAAAAAAAAAAAAAAAAAAAAAAAAAAAAAAAAAAAAAAAAAAAAAAAAAAAAAAAAAAAAAAAAAAAAAAAAAAAAAAAAAAAAAAAAAAAAAAAAAAAAAAAAAAAAAAAAAAAAAAAAAAAAAAAAAAAAAAAAAAAAAAAAAAAAAAAAAAAAAAAAAAAAAAAAAAAAAAAAAAAAAAAAAAAAAAAAAAAAAAAAAAAAAAAAAAAAAAAAAAAAAAAAAAAAAAAAAAAAAAAAAAAAAAAAAAAAAAAAAAAAAAAAAAAAAAAAAAAAAAAAAAAAAAAAAAAAAAAAAAAAAAAAAAAAAAAAAAAAAAAAAAAAAAAAAAAAAAAAAAAAAAAAAAAAAAAAAAAAAAAAAAAAAAAAAAAAAAAAAAAAAAAAAAAAAAAAAAAAAAAAAAAAAAAAAAAAAAAAAAAAAAAAAAAAAAAAAAAAAAAAAAAAAAAAAAAAAAAAAAAAAAAAAAAAAAAAAAAAAAAAAAAAAAAAAAAAAAAAAAAAAAAAAAAAAAAAAAAAAAAAAAAAAAAAAAAAAAAAAAAAAAAAAAAAAAAAAAAAAAAAAAAAAAAAAAAAAAAAAAAAAAAAAAAAAAAAAAAAAAAAAAAAAAAAAAAAAAAAAAAAAAAAAAAAAAAAAAAAAAAAAAAAAAAAAAAAAAAAAAAAAAAAAAAAAAAAAAAAAAAAAAAAAAAAAAAAAAAAAAAAAAAAAAAAAAAAAAAAAAAAAAAAAAAAAAAAAAAAAAAAAAAAAAAAAAAAAAAAAAAAAAAAAAAAAAAAAAAAAAAAAAAAAAAAAAAAAAAAAAAAAAAAAAAAAAAAAAAAAAAAAAAAAAAAAAAAAAAAAAAAAAAAAAAAAAAAAAAAAAAAAAAAAAAAAAAAAAAAAAAAAAAAAAAAAAAAAAAAAAAAAAAAAAAAAAAAAAAAAAAAAAAAAAAAAAAAAAAAAAAAAAAAAAAAAAAAAAAAAAAAAAAAAAAAAAAAAAAAAAAAAAAAAAAAAAAAAAAAAAAAAAAAAAAAAAAAAAAAAAAAAAAAAAAAAAAAAAAAAAAAAAAAAAAAAAAAAAAAAAAAAAAAAAAAAAAAAAAAAAAAAAAAAAAAAAAAAAAAAAAAAAAAAAAAAAAAAAAAAAAAAAAAAAAAAAAAAAAAAAAAAAAAAAAAAAAAAAAAAAAAAAAAAAAAAAAAAAAAAAAAAAAAAAAAAAAAAAAAAAAAAAAAAAAAAAAAAAAAAAAAAAAAAAAAAAAAAAAAAAAAAAAAAAAAAAAAAAAAAAAAAAAAAAAAAAAAAAAAAAAAAAAAAAAAAAAAAAAAAAAAAAAAAAAAAAAAAAAAAAAAAAAAAAAAAAAAAAAAAAAAAAAAAAAAAAAAAAAAAAAAAAAAAAAAAAAAAAAAAAAAAAAAAAAAAAAAAAAAAAAAAAAAAAAAAAAAAAAAAAAAAAAAAAAAAAAAAAAAAAAAAAAAAAAAAAAAAAAAAAAAAAAAAAAAAAAAAAAAAAAAAAAAAAAAAAAAAAAAAAAAAAAAAAAAAAAAAAAAAAAAAAAAAAAAAAAAAAAAAAAAAAAAAAAAAAAAAAAAAAAAAAAAAAAAAAAAAAAAAAAAAAAAAAAAAAAAAAAAAAAAAAAAAAAAAAAAAAAAAAAAAAAAAAAAAAAAAAAAAAAAAAAAAAAAAAAAAAAAAAAAAAAAAAAAAAAAAAAAAAAAAAAAAAAAAAAAAAAAAAAAAAAAAAAAAAAAAAAAAAAAAAAAAAAAAAAAAAAAAAAAAAAAAAAAAAAAAAAAAAAAAAAAAAAAAAAAAAAAAAAAAAAAAAAAAAAAAAAAAAAAAAAAAAAAAAAAAAAAAAAAAAAAAAAAAAAAAAAAAAAAAAAAAAAAAAAAAAAAAAAAAAAAAAAAAAAAAAAAAAAAAAAAAAAAAAAAAAAAAAAAAAAAAAAAAAAAAAAAAAAAAAAAAAAAAAAAAAAAAAAAAAAAAAAAAAAAAAAAAAAAAAAAAAAAAAAAAAGCTGACCGGACAGACGCCAACATCGAGATCGGAGATCGCTCCGCGGCCTCTGCCGCCTCGTTGCCTTGCGGGGATACGGCTTCATGACGACGAAGATCGGCGTCCCCGTCGTCTTAACGAGGTTGAGCGTGTTGCTGATCGCCTCGATGTCGAGGATCGCCGGCCGGCAAGGAACCAAGATCAGATCGGCAGACTTCGCGGCCTCGAGCGCCGCACTGTCGGAATGCGGGGCAGTGTCGATGATGAGCAGATCACCCTCCATTTCCTCTACGCGGCGGATCTTGTGGGCCAGGCGGCTGGCATGTGCCGAGAGGACTACGGGTAGGTCCGCGTCCCGGCGGTCGCTCCAGTTCGCGGCAGAAGCTTGAGGGTCGAGGTCGATGATTGCGGTGTTGCGACCTGCAAGGGCCGACGATGTGGCAAGATGCAACGCTAGGGTGGTCTTACCGGCTCCGCCTTTCTGACTGATGATGGCGACGGTTTTCATGACTGCTCCTTCGTGTGCGCGGTTTCACGTCTTCACGTGTGCACACTATCACGGGTGCAAAAACCGCTCGCGCGCCTCGAACTGTTCCCACACGTGCATGCGGCCCTTCTGCCGGGCCTCGGCCAGCCAAAGCTTCTTGCGCGCATCCTGCACTTCCAGTGACCGATAGATACCGCCCGAAAATTTGGGCCAATCAATGGCCAAACCGAGCTTCACCATCTCAGCCGAGAGGTCGCGACCATCGCGCAGAAAGCAGCGAGCCACAGCGCGGCCGTGGGCATCTTGCTCGGTGATCTCGGCCCGGACTGTCTGGCCCTTGCACAGGGACACCAGAGCCCATCTGGCCTTCTTGCCATAGGGATGGTTCAGCTCAGGCGCATCAACACCAAACAGGCGTATCTGCGTCTTCTGGATGACCAGGGTGTCGCCATCGATCACATATGCCGAGCCTTCCAAGGCCGGATGGTCTGGCCTGGGTCTTGCGGTCGCCGCGTCGAAGGGCACAACCTCCGCCCTATCGGATCGATGAGGCGTCGCTTCGATGGGCGGCGCGTGCTTAGTGGACGGACGCCTCCTGCCAATGAGGACGGCTGCGACGCCCGCGAGCAACAAGAAGAGCAGTAAGAATTCCAACGATCAGGCCTCTCGATCTGTCCTTCGCTCGACGAAGAACAACGAGGGCCGTATACCGCGCCTCAACGCGAACGCTTAGGCAGAGATGAGATCAGGGTTAATAAAAAAAAAAAAAAAAAAAAAAAAAAAAAAAAAAAAAAAAAAAAAAAAAAAAAAAAAAAAAAAAAAAAAAAAAAAAAAAAAAAAAGAACAGGGTGATCTAGAAGAGGCTATGAACACTAGGCTTGTGTACGCTTGACGTACATCGTCAAGTAGCTTATAATGATAGACAATAATGATCCTGAGCTACCGAGACCGGAAGACTGAGCAGTTCGCATCAGGTGAGTTCGTCAAAGACTTCCAGGGCTTTGCGCAGCAGGCCGAGAAGCGGCTGGCGATCCTCAACGCCGCGACCTCTCTGAACGACCTGCGAGGGCTGCCGAGCAACCGGCTCGAGGCGCTGCGCGGCGACAGGGCAGGGCAGTACTCCATCCGCATCAACCAGCAATGGAGGGTCTGCTTTGAGTGGTCGGAGCGAGGACTGGGACCAAGGAACGTAGAGATCGTGGACTACCACTAACGAGAAAGGAGGAAGGGCCATGTTCAAGCGAAAAGTACATCCGGGCGTCGTCCTCAAAGACGAGCTCGAGGAGCTCGGCATCACGCCGACCGAGTTCGCGCGTCAGATCGACGTGCCGGCCAACCGTGTGAGCCAGATCATCGCGGGCAAGCGCTCGATCACCGGCGACACCGCTCTGCGTTTCGGGCATTGGTTCGGCACCGACCCGCAGTTCTGGATCAGCCTTCAGGCGCAGTTTGACCTGGCGGCCGCGGAGGAGGCGACCGGCGAGACCATCCGGCATCTGCCGACGAAGGAGACACTGCCGCCGCAGCATGAGCAGCCGAGGTTGGTTAGAGAGCCTGGCAGGGCAGGGGGCTTAACTCACTTGGCTATTGGGTTCAGCCCTCGACGGCCAAGACCGGCAGACCGGACGTCGAGCGAAGCGCGATGCTGATCGCTATCCCTCAGGTTCTGCAGCGATATCCGAGCGCTGGCCGTCGTCCAGCCGCCACGCGTCGACAGGGCAGGGGACCGGTTTTCGCTTCCCCACGGAACAGACTTCGCGCAAACTGTTTACCATGAGCGAGATGCGCCTCTACGATGCCGCCGGCAATAGGCTCTATCTGAACGCCGAGGAACGCGCCGCCTTCCTGGCCGCCGCCCGACGCCATGGCGGCCGGGACCGCACGCTCTGCGAGACGCTGCACTATACTGGATGCCGGCCGTCGGAGCTTCACGTAGAGCGCCCGGAGCGTCCGCGCCTCGTGCACGGCGCGGCCGCGATCCGTCACCGGCTCGTACTCGTGCCCGCCGCGCTCCGCCGCCCGCATGGCGCGCCGCTCCATCGCGTTCGCCGCCGGCCCGAGCTTCACCTCCGGCGCCCGGTCGAGTGATCTCCGCCAGGAGCGCGTTGCCGGCCGCCAGCGCATCCACCCGCTGGTCCGCCAGCGAGCGATGGTCGACGCGGTCGAGCTCCCCCGCCCGCTCGAGCGCGTCGTTCTGCATCTCCGCCCAGGTCGCCCGCATCGCCTCGATCTCCGGGCCGCCGGTCTGGGCGGCGTCGAGCACGCGGGTCTTGTCGGTGAGACCGTCCGCCTCGAGCCGCCGGGTCGTGGTCAGGATGTGGGCGTGGTGGTTGCGCTCGTCGCCGTCGCGATGCGGCGCGTGGATCGCCACGTCGGCCGCGATGCCGTAGCGCGCGACGAGCGCCTCGCGCGAAGTCGTGCGCCAGGGCGCGCCGCTCCGCCGCCGGCAGCTCTGCCGGAAGCGCGAGCTCCCATTCGCGGGCGGTGACGGAGTTCCGGCGGGTCTCGCGCGCCTCGGCCTCGTTCCAGAGCTGCGCCGGTCGCCCGCCCAGTCGGGGGCATCGCTCCGGAAGGACGAGGAAGGTCTCCTCGATGCCGCCCTTGCGGCTGTAGTCGTGGAGCCGCCCCTCGCGCTGGCAGAGGATCGCCTCGCCGGAGCGGTAGGCCGCGGCCGCCGTCGCCGAACGCCCGGCGCTGCGCTTTATGGTCTTCACCTGGAGGTGGTAGCTCGCCATCAGCAGGCGCTCCCGGTGACGGCACGAAGCGCAACCGTCCGGCCGCCGCCTCGCCGCGCCCAGAACGCTGGGCGGGGCGGCGGCCGGACGCGGGCCGGGAGGGGGTCCCAGAAGGACCCGCGAGCGGACCGCAGGCTTACCCACCGCGGCGCCCTGCCGGATGAAGGCCGGCGCCGCCGTGGATAAGCCCGCTCCGGAAGTGCCCGACATCCAGGACGGAGGCAAGGGCGGGAGCGGCGCATCGCAGAAGGCGCGAGGGACCGGCCGGCGCCGCACACCCGACCGATGCAGAGGGACCGCAGGTGCGCGAAGGACCAGCCCCGGCCGCGCAGCTGGCCGTGGGCGAGGTCCGGAGCGCGCGGTCCCGCCGTTCGACAGGGCGAGCGGGCGGCGCCGGACGCGATCCAACGGCGCAGGTTGGCCCGGGAGAGTACGAGAGGCCGGGCAGGCCTTTCTGCTCCGTCGCGGATCGCGACGGACGGGGGACGCCATCGGCGGGGGGCTCTGCCCCCGGGGAGATCGCACGCAAATCTCGGAGGCGCCGCAGGCGGCGGAGAGTTTGCATAGGTGCGCCCTTGTCCTTCCTTCGGTCGTCCGCCGGGGGAGCGCCTCGGACTGACCATTCGGACAGCCCTCTGACGTCGCGGCATCATTCAGCTTGCCGTTGCCAGGAATTTGTCCGCAAGTCTCCTTTAGCGTGAACGAACAAAAAGGGGACAGACGATGACCGAGACCGAGCCTCGAGAAGGCGGAGAAGCGCTACGCCCAGGCCAAGGCGCGGCTGCAGGCGCTGAAGAACCGGGAAGCCGACAAGCAGCGCAAGCTCGACACGCGGCGCAAGGTGATCCTGGGCGGGGCGCTGATGGACCTCGCGGAACGCGACGACGGTGCCCGGGCGATGCTCGACCGGCTGGTGCGCAACCTGGTGCGGGACCAGGACCGGGCGGTGTTCGCGGACTGGACGCCGCCGGGGCGTGGCGGGAACGGAGCTGCGGTGTCCGGGGCGGATGGCGGTGAAGCTCTGGCGGCGCGGAGCGTGGCGATGCCGGACTGTCCGGCTCTGATGAGCGCATCGCGGGACGGACGCGCCCGAGATCGCGACGGCGACCGGGCCGGCCGGTCTCGAACGCTGATCGCAACATCCCGATCCGTACTCCAGCGGAGCCTAGCCATGACCGCCCTGGGAGCCGCTCGATTGCAAGTCTCCGTTCGGCCTGACGCTGGTTCAGGCTCGGCGTCGCCATGCCCCTGCTCGTGCTTCCTCGCTTGTCTTCACCGCCAGCTTCGTGAGCCGTGGTCGGCGAGCGTCGTCGTCGCGGCGATCATCCGCGAGGCCGGCTTCGGCATCGCAGGCTTCGGTCCCGGTCGGTCGTCCTCGACAGGTGCTGGTCTACGGCCTGCACGGCCTTGTGCTCATGGCCGGGATCGATCTGGTACGAGCGCTTCGACATCGGGCCTGTTTCCGGGGTCGCCCGGCGACAGCCACGGCTCCGCCCGGCTGGAGGCCGGGCGCGACGAGCTCGCCGCACTTCGGCGGCACCGACGGCCTGCTGATCGGCCGCAACCCGAGACCGGGCGGCTGCTGCGCTACGACGGGCCGGCGCATCTGCTGACGCTGGCCCCGACCCGCTCGGGCAAGGGCGTCGGCACCGTCATTCCGAACCTGCTGATGGCGGAGCGCTCGGTGCTGGTGATCGATCCCAAGGGCGAGAACGCGCGCATCGCCGGCGACGCCCGCGAGCGGATGGGGCCGCTGCACGTGCTCGACCCGTTCGGGTTAGGAGGCGCAGGGACGCCCGCAGGCCGGTGCTGCTCCTTCTTGACGAGTTCGCTGCTCTGGGCCGCCTGGAGGCCGTGGCGAGCCATGGGGCTGATGGCGGGCTACGGCCTCCAGCTCTGGCCGATCCTGCAGGACATGTAGCTAGCTGAAGGAGCTCTAAGTCCATCCGACCACGTATAGAAGCTCTACTACGCCGATGGAGTTCCAGGGGATGGTCGGAGAACTCCTCCGAATTTTCTATGTTATAAGTTAAGTAGGGTGTTAGTAAGTTACGCGGCGCGGTGCTAATGCTATCTAATTGATAGCGCATCATAAAACAGGCTATTTCGTCGCTGTCCGGTTCCCAGAGGGGCGAAGATTGGTTCCCAGAGGGGCGAATTCTTGGTTCCCAGAGGGGCGAAGATTGGTTCCCAGAGGGGCGAATCCCGGCGGATCAGTTTCAGCCTGTCTGTGAATAACCTAGGTTCCTAGACCGACGAAGAGAATGCGCTGCTCTGTGGTTCCCAGACCGACGAATTGGGGTTCCTTGAGCGACGAACTGGCGCTAGCCATGCCTGCCATGGGAAACCTGCTGCCGGACCGTCATCCCAACCGGGATTTCTTCATCCTCGACGTCTCCGATGCCGCGCCGAAGGATGACATGGCGTCGATGGAGCATCCTGTCTTCTCGCTGTCGGTGAAGCCGGACATGCGCGAGCTCGAGTATGAGCATGACGGCAAGCGGATCGTGGTCGTGCCGAGCGGCAAGGGCCTCGCGACGATCATGGACAAGGACATCCTGCTCTACTGCATCAGCAAGCTGGTGCATCAGCTGAACGCGGGCCATGAGATCACCCCTTGGGTCGAGCTGACCGCGCACGAGGTCATGGTCGCGACGAACTGGCGGACCAACCGCGAGAGCTACCAGCGCTTCGAGGATGCGCTGGACCGGCTGCGGGGCACGACGATCAAGACGAACATCAAGACGGGTGAGCCATGCGCAGGTCCGCGGCTTCGGACTGATCGACGAGTATGAGATCACTCGCCGCGACGAGGAGGGCGAGGAGTCCGCCTTCGGGCGGATGATGCGGGTGCGGATCAGGGTCTCGGACTGGACCTTCCGCGCGGTGCAGGGGATGGAAGTCCTGACGATCAACCCGAGCTATTTCCGGCTGCGCCGGCCGCTGGAGCGGCGTATCTACGAGATCGCGCGCAAGCATGTCGGCGATCAGGGTAGGCCCTTCCGCATCGGCCTCGACAAGCTGCAGCAGAAGGTCGGCAGCAACTCACCGGAGAAGAAGTTCAGTTTCTTCCTGAGGGAGATAGCCGAGGACGGACATATCCGGATACGAATCGCGATCTCCTCGATCGAGGAGGTCATAGCCGACGCGCGCGAAGGTCGGATGTTCATCCTGATCGACCACGAGGACCGCGAGAACGAAGGTGACCTCGTGATCCCCGCCGAGATGGCGACGCCGCAGGCGATAAACTTCATGGCGACGCACGGCCGCGGACTGATCTGCCTCGCGCTGACTGGCGAGCGGATCGACGCACTTGGCCTGCCGTTGATGGCGGCGCACAATTCGTCGCGTCACGAGACTGCCTTCACCGTGTCGATCGAGGCGCGCGAAGGTGTGACGACCGGCATATCCGCCCCCGACAGGGCGTGGACGGTCGCCGTAGCGATCGACGATGAGAAGGGGGCAGCCGACATCGCGAGCCCGGGGCACGTCTTTCCGTTGCGGGCGCGAGACGGTGGCGTCCTGGTCCGCGCCGGCCATACCGAGGCTGCGATCGATGTGGCTCGTCTTGCCGGACTGAAGCCAGCAGGCGTGATCTGCGAAATCATGAACGAGGACGGGACGATGGCGCGTCTGCCGGACCTCGTGTCCTTCGCGCAACGCCACAATCTCAAGATCGGCACCATCAGCGACCTCATCGCCTACAGGCGCCGCCACGACAATCTGGTGCGCGAGCATGCGCGACGCACCATCATGTCGGAGTTCGGCGGCGAGTGGGACCTGCACGTCTATATCGACGAGACGCAGGGGGCGGAGCATATCGCATTGGTAAAGGGCGACATTTCCGGGCCCGATCCTGTGCTCGTCCGGATGCATGCACTCGACCCCCTGCTCGACATCGTGGGCGTGGGCGCTCCGGGTCGGACGCGCGAGTTCGGTCAGGCGATGAACCTCATCGCGGAAGAAGGCCGCGGTGTTCTCGTGCTGCTGCGAGACCTTCACATGCAAATCGCGCTCGAAGACACCGTGTCGCCTCAGACGCTTCGACAGTACGGCCTCGGCGCGCAGATCCTCTCGTCGCTCGGCTTGTCTGAACTGATCCTCCTCAGCAACTCGCCGCAGCCCAAAATCGTCGGCCTCGACGCCTACGGTCTGTCGATCGAGGGTACCCGCAGCGTTCCGTTGGGCTGACGATGGCTGGACCGACACACCATGTATTGCCGCTGCCCGCGTTCGATGAGCCGGTGAAGGTGCTGGTCGTCGTGGCACCATACTATCGGGATGTCGCGGATGCGCTTCTCTCCGGTGCGAAAAAGACGCTGGAAGCGGCGGGCGCCGAGCATGAGACGATCGAGGTTCCGGGTGCACTGGAAGTTCCGATCGCGATCCGGATCGCGCTTCGCCAGGGCGAGTGGCACGGTTTCGTAGCGCTTGGCTGCGTCATTCGCGGAGAGACGACGCACTACGACACGGTCTGCAACGATTCCAGCCGCGCGCTGATGCTCCTCGGCCTAAACTCTGCATGCATCGGGAACGGCATCCTGACGGTGGAAAATCACGAGCAAGCCGTGGTCCGCGCCGATCCGGAGGATCAGGACAAGGGCGGGGGAGCCGCGGCGGCAGCGCTCCACCTCATCGCGCTCGGTCGTCGGATACGGCGCGAGCCGCAGGGCATCGGCTTCAGGTCCGGATCCTCGGAATGAGCACGCGCCAGATGAAGTCGGCGGCGCGGCTCTACGCCGTGCAGGCGCTGTTCCAGATGGAAGCGGCCTCACAAGGCCTGGACCGCGTGCGGCAGGAATTTGAGACGTATCGCTTCGGCGCCAAGCTTGACGATGCAGAGATGGCGGAGGGCGATGTCGATCTCTTCCGGCAATTGCTCGAGGGCGCGGTGGAGCGCCAGGCGAGAATCGACCAGATGACGGACCGGGCGTTGGTGGAGCGCTGGCCGATCAACCGGATCGATCCGACGCTGAGGGCGCTCTTCCGCGCCGCCGGCGCCGAGCTCCTCGGCAGCAAGACGCCCCCGCGCGTGGTCATCAACGAATTCGTGGACGTCGCCCACGCCTTCTTCCCTGAGGGTCGGGAGCCGCGCTTCGTCAACGCCGTCCTGGACCACATGGCGCGCGAGGCGCAGCCGGATGCCTTCTGAAGCGAACGGTCTGGTGAACTCGCGCTAACATCCTCGCCGCACGCTGTTCCGAGCAGCTGACGGAGGTGGCACCATGGCGGTACTCGGACCCTCTCGCAGGGGGCCGCGGGGCGGTTTGTGTCGCAACCGCCCCGACACCGATTTCGGGTCGGGAGGGCACATCACTCAGCCTTGGCCAAAGGACCCGGTCGATCACGACCCGATGATGCGGCACGGGCTCAAGCTGGTCTGCTGGAACATGGACTGGTTCGCCGACCTCTTCGCCGAAGACGAGGAGGGTCGCCCGATCCTCAAGCCCGACGATATGATCGTGCGTGGCCCCTCCCGTGCCAACCAGCCGGGCGTAGGTCCAACCGTGGCGCACCGCCTGCGTCTTCTGAAGAAGGCGATCATCGACATCGACCCGGATATCATCGTGCTCCTGGAGGGACCTGGCCGAAGCGAGGCGCTGAAGCTCTTCTTCGACCTTCTGGGTCACGGAGAATGGGCGTGCTACGCGCAAAGATCGCGGTACGTCCATCTGCCCGGCGGGGCCGTCAAGGAGACGAGCCGCTGTGTCGGGCTGGCTGTCCGGACGGATACATCGCGGTTCGCCACTGAGCCCGTCGCCTTCTTCGATGCGGAGGATCAGGCGTCCGGCGTCTTCCACCGTGCCACGAAGTCCTTCTTTGCGGAATGGACCCGCAATTCGACAACGGAGTGGTTCCGCTTCGAGACCCGTCCCTTATACGCCGAAGTCCGCCCGGTGGCCGGGACTCCATTCCGTATCCTCGGCGTGCATCTCAAGAGCCGCGGGTTCTTCGGCGGCTACGAGTGGTCGCGATGGCTGGTCGAGGCCGAAGCAAACCGCAGCCGGTTCTCCGCTCTCGCACGACGTCTCCGGCAGGACTTCCTGGACATCTACCTGACCGACCCGATGACGCGAGGGATCCCGCTACTTGTCATGGGCGGCATCAACGAGGGGCCCGGCTCCGAGGTCTGCGATCCCCGTGGGCAACTGAGTGCGGCCGAGATACTCATGGGGTCGGTCTGGGCACCGCAACTGACGATGGGAAACGCCCTGTTCGACGCGACAGGCAAGTCACATTCCGCTCCCGACACCTTTCGCGATCTGTGGACGATGAAGTTCCCCGACCCGATTTCCGACCGGGTGATGCATCCCGCTTGGGTTGACCACATCCTCTACTCGCGGAATGCGCCGGATGGATGGTGTGCCGGGGCCCGTATTCCGCGTTCGACCCTCGGCGGCATCCCCTTCGAAGCGATCTCGGACCACTATCCCGTAACGGTGAGGATCGACACGACCAACATTCCGTCTCGCTAGAGGTGGGTCAGAGAGGACGGATCCGAAGGCGCGTTATCCGGTTGTCCTTGCGGGCGACAACCTCGAACCGAAAGCCGTGGAAAGAGAAGACCTGTCCCGCGGTCGGGATCATCTGTGCCTCGTAAATCACCAGGCCGGCGACGGTGTTCGCCTCATCGTCGGGCAGGTTCCAGTCGGTCTCGCGATTGAGGTCGCGGATCGTCATGCCGCCGTCGACGAGCCAGTCGCCGGTTTCGGTGCGCCGGATCAGCGCGTCTTCCTCGCGGTCGAACTCATCGGTGATCTCTCCCACGATTTCCTCGAGAATGTCCTCGAGCGTGATGAGCCCACGAAGCGCGCCGTATTCGTCGACGACGAGGGCGAAATGCGTGCGACGGACGAGGAACTGCCGCATCTGCTCGTCGAGGGTCGTGGTCTCGGGAATGAAGTACGGCTCCATCGCCACGTCCAGGACGTCGAACTCGGTCAGGTCTTCCTTCCCGGCGACTTCGCGGCGGGCATAGATCGCGCGGAGCAGGTCCTTGGCGTGGATGACGCCGACGATGTTCTCTGCCTCATCCCGGTAGAGCGGCAGGCGCGTATGCGCACTCTCCAAGCAGCGGGCGACGATCTCGGACGCCGGCAGGTTCGCGTCCAGCATCTCGATCTGACTGCGGTGGAGCATGATCTCCTCGACCATCCGGTCGGCAAGGTCGAGCGCGCCGAGGATCCGGTCGCGGTCTTCCTTTTCCACGGTGCCCTCGGAATGACCGATCGAAAGCGCGCCCATGATCTCTTCGCGAACCGCAAGGATCTGACTGTCGGGATCGGCGCGAACACCGAACACGCGCAGAATGACCCGGACGAAGGCTCGGACGGCCGAGACGACGGGTGCGAAGAGCAGGATCACGAAGCGGATGATCGGCGCCACGCGCGAGGCGGCGACCTCGGCATTGGTGATGGCATACGTCTTCGGCAGAACTTCGGCGAAGATCAGGACGAGCAACGTCATGACAAGTGTCGCCAAGGCCACGCCCAATTCGCCGAAGACACGTGTGAAGAGTGCCGTGGCCAAGGACGTCGCCAAGATGTTGACGAGGTTGTTGCCGAGCAGGACCGAGCCGATGAGCCTCTCGTTGTCCTCGGTGATCATGAGCGCGCGTTGCGCCCCGCGGGAGCCACGATCGGCCTGCGCCCTCAGCTTGCCGCGGGACGCCGCGGTGAGTGCCGTCTCGCTGCCGGAAAAGAATGCCGAGAGTAGCAGCAGGATCAGGATCGCGCCTGCAGTCAACCAGAAGGCCGTGTCGAGCATCTTTCAGGTCCGTATGAGACGGGGTCGAGCGACGTTATCGTTCGGCGCCGTCTCCGCTTCAACCCGCAGGCTTCTCGGCGAGCGGGTGGTGTGTCAGCACTAGCTCCCGCAGCCGCGCCTCGAGCACGTGAGTGTAGATTTCCGTCGTGGCGACGTCCGCATGGCCGAGCAACGTCTGAATCGAGCGCAGGTCGGCGCCTCCCGCCAGCAAGTGCGTCGCGAAGGCGTGTCGCAGAGTGTGGGGGGTGACCCGCGCGGGGTCGATCTTGGCTCGCACCGCGATCTCCTTGACGAGGATGTAGAAGCGGTGCCGCGTGAGGTGGCCCGCCTTGCTGCGCGACGGAAACAGGTGGCGCGAGGCCTTGCCAGCACCGGTGTCCCTTATTGCGAGCCAATGTGCGAGCGCGCCGCGCGCCGGGTCCGTCAGCGGCACCATGCGCTCACGCCCTCCCTTGCCCCGGATCAGCAGCATTCGCGGATCTCCCCGCGCCGCCGCGACCGGCAATCCCACAAGCTCGCTCACGCGCATTCCCGTGGCGTAAAGCAACTCCAGCAGGCAAGCATTGCGGATGCGATCCTCTTCGCTGCGCCCAACGTCGCGAGAGGCGGCCAGAAGTCGCTCGACCTCGTCCTCGGAGAGGGTGGAAGGTAGGCGGCGCTGGCGGCCCGGACCGCGGATTTGGATCGCGGGATTGTCCGGTCGCCATCCTTCCTCGAACGCGAACCGATAGAGCTGTCGGATGGCAGAGAGGCGACGCGCGCGCGTCGCGCGCGATAGTCCGCGCATGTCGCAGTCGACCAGATAATCCTCCACGTCCGACCGCTCCGCCAATTCAAGCGTCAGCCCTCGGCCGTCGAGCCATATCCAGTAGTCGCGGAGATCTCGCGCATAGGCGAGGCGGGTATTCAGCGCGGCACCGAGTTCGGCCGCCTGTGCCTCGAGGAAGGCTTCGATCCGGAGCGCCGCGGCGCCATCAAGGCTCATTCAAGGGCCCTCATCGGCTGGAGACCCAGAAAGGCGCGCCCAAAGGCCCGGAAACTTCGACGCCGGCCAGACTCAATGCCGCGAGGGCGCGGGACAAGTCGTCGGGATCGCCGTCCCAAGCTTCCGTGCCGCGGATTATTGCGTGCAACGCCGCCTCTCCTCGCCGGCCTTCTGCAATCATTGCAGCAAGGTCGGCATCGGGGTCTGCGTCGAGGTCTATGGACGCGGCCAGCTCGGCCGGCGGTGAGGGCGCATCGATGAGGCCACCAAGCCCGGCGGGGACCAGTAATTCCGCTGCGGCGATCGTGGCGGCGGTGCGCTCGGGTGTCTCTGCCTCGTGCCATTCGCGGACAGCGACGACTCGGTCCCAGGTTCCGCCCGAGGCGGAGGCCTCGCGCTCGAGATAGATGCCGAGCAGGCGGGCATCGTCGATCGCGCCGGCACGATACAAGCGCTCGGCGGCCTCGATTCGCGCCTTCCAGCCGTTTTGCGGGCGCAGATCCGCATGGGCGAACGCCAACGGAAGCGTTCGCGTCGGAAGCGGCTCGCCGATCGCCTCGAAGAGACGAAACATGAGGGGAGTGACGACGTCGGGGCGTTCCGGTGGCGGCAGGAGGTCGCTTTCCCCGTCGTCGAGAAAGCGCCCGATCAGTTCCGCTTCAGCCGGCTGCAGGACACCCAAGGCCTCGGCCGTACCAAGCGTGAGCGCGGCCGCAGGCCAGTCGCCGCGGCGCGCGAGACAGAAGATGCGGGCGGGGTAGGTCGGCGACATGTCCGGCCGACCCTCCAGCGTCTGGCAGCCTTCGTCCTCATGCCCCGTCAGCAGCGCGATATCGAACTGTCGTCTGAACAGCGCCGGATCATCGCCGCCGGCGGCGTCGGCGAGACGGCGCGCGTCATCGATGCGGCCAAGAGCCAGTAAGGCGTCGATCCGCGCTAGAAGAAATGCCCAGTCCCCACCGGCGGTCGGGACCTCGACGGACACGAGGGTTGCAAGAACCTCGCGCATCGGCAGCGGCATCTCTGTCGGCATCTCGCGCAGGAGTGAGACGAGAACCTCGTTCTCGGAGGCAAACCAGATATCGGCCGGCAGTCCGACCGATGCAGGAGACATGATACCGAGCGTCCTCGGCGAAGGCTCCAGCGGCAGGACACTTATCGGTTGCTCGGATTCTTCGATCGCGACGCTGTCCGACAACCAGTCGATTGCCGACAGCGGCGCATCCTCAGCGACCGCGGGTCCGCCGAGCAGCAGCGCGCAGACCGTGATCCTAATCCACATCAAGCGTCACTGGCTGCGTCACGTCCTGCGTCTCGGGCGTGAGGTCGCCGAAATAGGCAAATCCCACGAGTCCGAGCAGGCCCAGAAGGACGAGCAAGATTATGACCTTCCAGATGCGGCCCATGAGCGGCCACTGCTCCTCTGCCTCGCGCACGCTCTTCGCGGGCAGAGGCCCGACGCGTGTCATTCGGATATGGTGTTCCACCACGGAACGCGCCATTCAAGGGCTTCGAAGACGATATCGCGGAGCGGTGCCGGATTGCGACAGCATCTGGAACGAACGATTGTCCTTGTCGGCATGATGGGCGCCGGCAAGACGGCGGTTGGACAGGTGCTGGCGCGCCAGCTGCACGTCCCGTTCGCGGACAGCGACGTGGAGATCGAGCGGGCGGCGAACCTGTCGATCACCGAGATATTCGTGCGCGACGGAGAGTCATTCTTTCGGGAGAAAGAGGCGCAGGTCATCGCCCGGCTTCTCGAAGGCCCGCATGGTGTACTGTCGGTCGGCGGCGGCGCGTTCCTGTCGGCCGGCAACCGCGAGACGATCGGTAGACACGGCGTGTCGGTCTGGCTGCGAGCGACAGTCGAGGTATTGTGGCCGAGAGTGAAGCGCAAGACGACGCGCCCTCTGCTCAAGACTCCGGACCCCAAGGGCACGTTGCAGCGCCTGGTGGACGAGCGGGCACCGATCTATTCCCTGGCCGACGTCGTGGTGGACAGCCGCGCCGACACATCCGCGGCAGAGATGGCGGTCAAGATCCACCGTGCCATTGCCGAGCGGTCGGACGTCCTGGCGTGAAGGCGGTCCGTGTGGATCTCGGCGCGCGCGCCTATGATGTGGTCATCGATCACGGTGTTCTTTCGCGCGCTGGCGAGTTCATCTCACCGCTCCTCCACCGACCACGAGTCGCGGTCGTCACGGACGAGACCGTAGAACGGCTACATCTCAGCAAGCTTCAGCAATCTTTGCAGGATCGTGGGGTTGACGTGACGTCGCTGGCGTTGCCGGCAGGGGAGTCAACGAAGTCATGGGAGCATCTCTCGCAGACCGTGGAGTGGCTCCTTGCCCAGCGTATCGAACGGCAGGATGTGATCATCGCTCTTGGCGGCGGTGTGATCGGTGATCTCGCAGGCTTCGCCGCGGCGATCCTGCGTCGCGGCGTGCGCTTCGTGCAGGTGCCAACGACCTTGCTGGCACAGGTGGATTCCTCCGTCGGCGGCAAGACGGGCATCAATTCCAGCCATGGCAAGAACCTCGTCGGCGCGTTCCACCAGCCCAGCCTGGTCCTCGCGGATATCGCGACGTTGGAGACACTGCCGGAACGCGAGTTCCTGGCGGGCTACGGCGAGGTTGCGAAGTACGGACTGCTCGGCGACGCCGACTTCTTCGAGGCTCTGGAGCGTGACGGTCCCGCGCTCGCCACCGGCGACGGAGGCCTGCGCAGCTGGGCGGTCGAGCGCTCGGTCGCTGCGAAAGCGCGCATCGTCGAGCGCGACGAGACGGAGGCCGGAGACCGGGCGCTCCTCAATCTCGGCCACACCTTCGCGCATGCGCTCGAAACGGCCACAGGATACTCGGACCGCCTGCTCCACGGCGAGGCCGTGGCCATTGGCTGCGTGCTTGCGTTCGATGCCTCCGCCCGACTTGGCCTCTGCTCGCAGGAGGATCCGGTTCGGGTGCGCGCGCATTTCAGGGCGATGCGCTGCCGCGCGACTCTCGGCGACGTGCCGGGCGAGTTGCCGGGGGCGGAGAGGCTGCTTTCGCTGATGGCGCAGGACAAGAAGGCGGTAGCGGGGCGCATGCGCTATGTGCTGGCGCGCGGCATCGGGCAGGCATTCGTCGCAAGCGACACGGACGCCAGCGTGATCCGCACCACCCTCGAGGCGGCGCTCGCGGAGCGTTGATCAGTCGCGCAGGCTTTCTTCCCTCAGACCGTCGGCGAGCAGATTGAGCCCAAGGACAAGGCTCATCAACGCGACGGCCGGCGCGAGCGCGGGATGTGGATAGATCGACAGGAGCTTGCGCCCGTCATTGATCGTCGATCCCCAATCAGGGCTTTCTGGACTGACGCCAAGTCCGAAGAAGCCAAGAGTGCCCAGAAGGATCGTCGTATAGCCGATGCGCAGACAGAAATCGACGATCAGCGGTCCGCGGGCATTCGGCAGGATTTCCCACAGCATGATGTACCAAGGTCCTTCGCCTCGGGTCTGCCCCGCGGCCACGTAGTCCCGCGTACGGATGTCGAGGACGAGGCCACGCACGATCCGAAAGACAGTCGGTGCGTTCACGAAGACGACTGCGACGAAGACGTTGAGCAGGTTGGGGTCCATCCCGAAGACGCCAAGCGGATCGGCATTGAATGCAAGCCCGGAATAGGCCCAGAGCCCGAGGAGCAGCGTAACGCCGATGTAGATGTTGCGCTTGCTCGGCTGCGTGTAGAACCGGCTGTTCCAGAGGATCACCAGGAACACGATCGGGAACAGGAACAGGACCGCCGCGAGGATCGTGGGAATTCCGGTCACGCGGATTTCCGGCGTCACCAGCAGGTAGAACAGCAGGATGACCGGGAACGCCAGCACCAGGTTCGCGAGGAAGGTCAGGACCGTGTCGAGTTTGCCGCCGAAGTATCCCGCCGGAACACCCAGCGTGATGCCGACCATGAAGGCGAAGAGCGTCGCCGCCGGCGCTATCGCGAGGACGCGGCGAGCCCCCATGACCATGCGGCTGAAGACGTCGCGAGCCAGGTTGTCGCCGCCGAGCAGGTAGTACTCATACCCGGCGGTGCCCTCGGGCACCGCCGTTCCCGGCACGGCATTCTTGAGGCCTGAGACCTGAAGCAATGGACCATGCGTGATGATCAGGTCGGCGAAGAGTGCCGTGAAAGCCCAGAACATGACGAGGCCGAAGCCCACCATGCCGATCGGAGAGTCGAAGAGCTTTCCGTATAGCCCAAGGCGGCGCTTGAACGTGATCGACAGCGCAAACGTCACGATCAGGCCGATCCAAACCGGCAGGAACTGCCATGACATCCGCCCGACGATCCCCGCCGCTTCGCGCAGGATGACGCCGCCCACCACGTAGCCGAGGAGCACCGCGACAAGCAGGACGGCGGCAAAGCGCGTGGCCGTGCCGGCATAGTCGGCCGGCGTGCGGGTCGCGGTCCCGTCGGCGTTCGCCCCGAAGCCGACGAGGCCTAGACCGACCTGTGTCACGGTGCCGAGAGCGATCACCGCGAACGACGCCAGGAGCAGCGGGTCGAGGACTGTGCCGAGGATCCCTGTCCAGCTCAACGGTTCCATGTCACGCGATCCTGATGCGGGGATTGAGGAAAACGTAGCCGATGTCGGAGATGAGCTGCGTGATCAGCACGACGAACACCGCGACGACCGAGCAGGCCAGCAGCAGCTCGACATCGTTATTCGAGGCGGCCTGCACGAGCGTCCAGCCAAAGCCCTTGTAGTTGAACAGGGTCTCGACGATGACGACGCCATTCAGAAGCCACGGGAACTGCAGCATGATCACCGTGAACGGTGCGATCAGCGCGTTCCTGAGCGCGTGCTTGAGGACGATGTTGCGGAACGACACGCCCTTGAGTTCGTGCGGTGCGGATGTACTGCGCCGTCATCACCTCGGTCATAGAGGCGCGCGTCATTCGCGCGATGTAGCCCATCCCGTAGAGCGCGATGGTCAGGACCGGCAGGAAGAAGTTCTCGAAGGTCGCGTCCTCCGCCGCTGACGTTGCCGTTCCCTTGAACCAGCGTAGGCCCATGGCCGACGAGGCGAAGACGGTGATGAAGATGACGCCCGAGACGTACTCTGGCGTCGCGGTGGTCGCGATCGAGAAGGTGGAGAGCGAGCGGTCGAGCTTGGACCCTTCGCGCATCCCAGCAAGGACACCGACGAGCAGGGCCGCCGGCACCATCAGCAGCATGACCCAGAACATCAGCTTTCCAGTCAGGGCAAGACGCGTGAAGACGATATCGCCGACGTCGTCGCGGAAGACCGTCGACGTTCCCCAGTCGCCCTGAAGGACGCCGCAGAAGCGCGGCCACGCCTCCGGCGGCGCGCCCGACGTGGCGCAACGCCCTCCGACGATGTCGCCGTCCTCACCCCGCTCGACCCAGCCGGGCAGGACGCCGAGCCATTGGCCATATTTGACCGGTAGCGGCTGGAGATAGCCGCGCGCGTCGAGCCAGGACTGCACCGCCTCGTCGGACATGCGGACCGACCCTTGGGTCTTTGCCAGCTTTTCGAGGTTCGGGCCGAGGTTGGTCAGGAAGAAGACCATGAAGGTCAGGCAGAGCGCCGTCAGGATCATGACCGCAACGCGGCGGAGGATGAAGACGGCCATGCGCTGTCTCTCCGTCGTCTCGGCGGACCGCGGGAGGATCCCCCGCGGTCCGGATTACGGTCAGGCGGCGAGGCCGAGCTTGTAGACGTGGATTTCGAAGGTCGGGTGCATCTCCGCGCCGGTCACCTGCTCGGTGAAATGGCGGAAGGTCGAGCGCCAGTAGGGCTGGATGATGACGCCCTCGTCCTGCATCAGCTTTTCGATCTCGGCCATGACCTCGCGCCGTTCGTCGGCGTCGGCGATCGAGTTCGCGCGAGACAGGAGGCTGTCGAACTCCTCGTTCGCGAACCCGGCTTCGTTCCACGGCTCACCGGAGCGGTAGGCGAGGGTCAGGACCTGCACGCCGAGCGGCCGCTGGTTCCACTCGGTCGCTGAGAAGGGATAATTGTTCCAGTCGTTCCAGTAGGTCGAACCGGGCAGGATGGTGCGCCGTACCGGGATGCCGGCGTCGCGCAGCATCGCGGCGACGGCGTCGCAGGTGTCGCGCTGATAGCCATCGTCGAGCGAAATCAACTCGTGCTCGAAGTCGGCCATGCCGGCCTCTTCCATCATCGCCCGTGCCTGGTCGGGGTCGTAGACCGGCGGCGGCACCTCGGCATACTCGGGATGGATCGGGCAGACGTGGTGGTTCTCCGCGACGATGCCGAGGTTCGAGTACCCGAGCTCGAGCAGAACCGAGTTGTCGACCGCCATCTGCAACGCCTTGCGCACGTCGGCGTTCGCATAGGGCTGCTGTCCGTCGACCTCGGCCCGCTGGTTCGGACGGATGACGAGGGTGTTTGCTGTCACCGCCTCGGACTTCACGAGACCGATGGAGTCCATGATCTCGATGAACTCGCCGACGCTCTCGTAGAGCATGTCGACCTCCTCGGACTCGATCGCGGCGAGCCATGCCGCCGGATCGGTGCCGTAGTCGACGAAGATGATCCGGTCGAGCGTGGCGCCGCCGTAGACTTCCTTGCCCCACCAGTCGTGCTCGGTGTTCTTGACGAGTTCGCCGCGGACGCCGACCTCGTAGCTTTCGGGCAGGTACGGCCCGGTGCCGATGGGATTTTCCGCAGGATCGCCGCCCGGGAAGTCCGGATGCACGACCGCGGCAGGATAGTCAGCGACGTTGGCCATGAGTGCGATGTTGGGCGATGGGAGCATTACGCGAAGCGTCATGTCGTCGATCACCTCCATCACGCCCTCGCGCATCTGCGAGGTCTCGGGGTCGACGAGGTCGCCCATGCGCGAGGCCATGGAATTGCCCTCGAGCGAGGCGTCGCACCAGAGACGGAAATTGTGGGCGATGTGCTCGGCCGTCAGCGTGTCGCCGTTATTCCATGTAACGTTGGGACGGACGTGCAGCGTGTACTCGGTCGCGTCGTCGTTGACATCCCAATCTTCGAGAAGCATGGGACGGAATGTCCCGTCTCGGTTGTACTCGACCAGATATTCCAGCCAGCCGCGGCAGAAGTTTGCTATCTCGGACCAATCGAAGAGGCGCGGGTCCTTGAGCGCATGGATCTCCATCTGGATCCGGAGCTCGCCTCCCTCCTGCACCTCCTGCGCCTGGGCGGCTGGCGCGCCGAGTCCGATCAGGCCGTAGGCGGCGGGTGCCGCAACGCCGAGGGAGGTGGCGCGCGTCAGGAATTCGCGGCGGCTCAGCTTGCCGGCCCGATGCTCTGCGGCATACATCAACGCCGCGGGGTGAAGACGATCGTTCGTCCTTGTCATTCTGATGGCTCCCTGTGTCGATGTCGTCCACTGCGCATTGGCAGCGGGACGCGCGCCGAACGATCTATCGTTCCGAGATGCTTTCTTGCCGGCGCGAGCATACGAATTTCATGAAAGCCATCTTTCGCCGATGTGGCAACCCGCAATGCACGTGACAGTTCGTCAAGCGAGCGCGAGCGCTCCCCAACCCCGCATGTTGTTTCGGAACCATGTTCTCTGCCGCTTGGCGTACTGGCGCGTGGCTGTGACCAAGCTGTCGCGCGCGTCCTCGATAGGGATGTGATCAGTGATGTGACCAGCGATCTCTCGGGCACCGATCGCCCTCATGGCCGGGGCGTCTGGCCCCAACGTTGCGAGGCCTTGTCGCACCTCGTCGATACCGCCTCCAGCGATGATGCTCTCCGCACGTTGAGCGATACGGTGGTTCAGGACGTCCTTGTCCATTTCGAGGACGAACGCTTGGGCGCGGGCGAGCGGCAAAAGCGGTGGTGGCGTTTCGCCTTGCCAAAGGTGCAATGGACGTCCTGTCGCACGCTCGACCTCCCAGGCGCGCCTGACACGTGCGGGGTTGGAGGCATCGATACGTGCCGCAGTCGCGGCGTCAATCTCCGCCAGAAGGCTGGCGGGCTCGCTCCGTGATGCCTCCGCCCGGATTTCGGCCGGGATCGGCGGGATCTCGACGAGGCCGCGCGTCATGCGTGTGAAGTAGAGGCCCGTCCCGCCGACGATGATCGGCCGCGGACCGGCTAGCAAAGGCGTGATGTCCCTCAGCCATTCGCCCACGGAATAGGCAGAAATGCCCGCGACGTGACCAAAAAGCTTGTGCGCGACGGCGGCCTCGTCTGCGGGAGTCGGGCGCGCGGTCAGCACGCGCCAGCACGAATAGACCTGCATCGCGTCGGCGTTGACGATGGTGCCGCCCCGCGCCTCCGCGATCTCCAAGGCGAGCGCGGACTTGCCGGACGCCGTCGGGCCGGCGATCAGAACGGGTCGCTCGGAGTCGATCGACCGAAGAAGCTCCCGCATGAGCGGCGACCCCGTGTTGAACCTTCGCTGCTTTTCCGACAGTTTCGCGCCGAACGCAAAAGCATCGGGAGACGGCGAATGAACCAGAGCACGACGCCGCCCCCCCATCCGGCTTACAGCCGTGTGATGCTGAAGATCTCGGGCGAGGCGCTGATGGGCGATCTCGGCTATGGGCTGCATCCGCCGACGGTCAATCGCATCGCGAACGAGGTAAAGTCCGTTCACGATCTCGGCGTCGAGATCTGCATGGTCATCGGCGGCGGCAACATCTTCCGCGGGCTGCAGGGCTCGGCGCAGGGGATGGAGCGGACCACAGCGGACTACATGGGGATGCTCGCGACGGTGATGAACGCATTGGCCATGCAGTCGGCGCTCGAGGCGATGGGCGTCTATACGCGCGTCATCAGCGCGATCCCGATGGACCAGATCTGCGAGCCCTACATCCGGCGGCGGGCGGTGCGGCACCTCGAGAAGAAGCGCGTCTGCATCTTCGCCGCCGGCACCGGCAATCCGTACTTCACCACCGATACCGCGGCGACCTTGCGTGCGAACGAGATGGGGTGCGAGGCGATCTTCAAGGGCACGAAGGTCGATGGCGTCTACGACCGTGACCCCAAGACTGATCCCGACGCGACGCGCTACGACAAGATCACCTATGACGACGTACTGGCGCAGCACCTCGCGGTGATGGACGCAAGCGCGATTGCGCTGGCGCGCGACAACCAGCTTCCCATCATTGTTTTCAGCCTGAACGAGCCTGGTGGCTTCAGGGGCATTCTTGCCGGGCAAGGCACCTATACAATCGTCTCTTGATGGCGATATAGAGGCGCCCGGACAGGGAGCCGCTACAAGAGATCCAATGGCAGAAGACTTCGAGCTCGACACCGACGACCTCAAGCGCCGGATGGACGGCGCAATGGCGTCGCTGAGGCAGGAATTCGCCTCCCTCAGGACCGGCCGCGCCTCGGCGTCCATGCTGGAACCGGTGACGGTCGAGGCCTATGGGCAGCAGACGCCGCTGAACCAGCTCGGCACCGTGAACGTTCCCGAGCCGCGGATGGTCACGATCAACATCTGGGACAAGTCGATGGTCGGGAAGGCGGAGAAGGCGATCCGCGAATCCGGCCTCGGGATCAACCCGCAGACCGACGGCACGATCATCCGCCTGCCGATTCCCGAGCTCAATGAGGAGCGGAGAAGGGAATTGTCAAAGGTTGCCGCGCATTATGCAGAGAACGCTCGCGTGGCGATCCGAAACATCCGGCGAGACGGGATGGAGCAGCTCAAGAAGGCTAAGGCCGATGGGCTGGGCGAGGACGACCACAAGATCTGGAGCGACGAGGTGCAGGAGCTGACCGACAGTTACATCAAGGCGGTCGACAGCGCCCTGGAGACGAAGCAGGACGAGATCATGCAGGTCTGAGGACCCGCGTCAGGAGGTCCGAGTGGACGGAGCCCCACATCCCAAGGCGCCGCGGCACGTAGCCATCATCATGGATGGCAACGGGCGGTGGGCGCAGGCCCGCGGCAAGCCGCGTCTCTACGGCCATCACGCGGGCGGTCACCGCGTGAAGGAGGTTATGGAGGCGTGCCCGGAGCTTGGGATCAAGTACCTGACGGTCTTTGCCTTTTCGACCGAGAACTGGAAGCGGACGCAGGCCGAGGTTTCGGGCCTCATGAAGATGTTCCGCCGCTACGCAGAGCGCGCAGCGGCCGATCTCGTCAGGGCAGGTGTCCGCGTGAGGTTCATTGGCGACCGTATACGCCTCGATGAGACGCTTGTCCGGCTAATGGACGAACTCGAGTTGATGACCGCGCACAATGACTTGCTGCATTTCACGGTCGCGCTGAACTACGGCGGCAGAGATGAAGTCGCCCGCGCGACGAAGCGTCTGGCGCGCGAGGTGGCAGCCGGCCGTGTCGACCCCGAGAAGGTGGATGCCGAGACGTTGGCGCGGTACCTCGACACCTACGTCCTGCCCGACCCCGACCTTGTGATCCGCACGAGCGGTGAGGCGCGGATCTCGAACTTCCTTCTCTGGCAGTCGGCCTATTCAGAGTACGAGTTCGTCGATACGCTCTGGCCGGACTTCACGCGGGTCGAGTTCGAAAAGGTGGTTGCTCGCTACGCGACCCGCGAAAGACGGTTCGGCGCCGTCCTGACATGAGCGACGCCTCGGGCCGGTGGGACGATCTCGCTACCCGCATGGCGACGAGCGCGGTGATTGCAGCCGTGGGGCTCTTGGTCGTGCGCGTCGGCGGCATCGCCTTCTTGGTGATGGTCGCGGTCGTCTGCGCGATGTTGATCTGGGAGCTTGTCCAGATCCTCAAGGCCGGCAGCCGGATGGCGCTGCCGATGGCGGTGATCGGCGCGGGCGTCATTCTACTCGCCGAACTTCTGCCGCCAGGATGGGCGATGCCGTTCCTGCTTGCGCCCGCGATGATCGGCATCAGCTGGCTGGAGCGGAATCGGACGACATTTGCGGGCTTCGCAACGCTGATCCTGGTGGCGGGATATGGCCTCACAGCGATGCGGATAGAGTTCGGCTTCCTGTGGGTATTCTGGCTCGTCGCAGTGGTGGTTGTGACGGATGTCGGCGGCTACTTCGCCGGGCGCTTCATCGGCGGCCCGAAATTCTGGCCAAAGGTCAGCCCGAAGAAGACATGGGCGGGAACGATCGCAGGCTGGTTGGGTGCCGCCGCGGTCGGTGCGGTCTTCGTGATGTCGACCGGAGCATCGGCGCAGCTCGTCGGCGTAAGTGTCGCCGTCTCGATGGCGAGCCAGCTGGGTGACATCGCCGAAAGTGCGATGAAGCGCCGACAGGGCGTCAAGGACTCGTCTACACTTTTGCCGGGGCATGGCGGACTTTTCGACCGCTTCGACGGAATGCTCGGGGCGGCGGTGTTCTTCCTCCTGATCGAGCAGCTCGTCGACTTCCCGCCCTTCGCGCTGTGAGAAGGGCGACGATCTTCGGCTCGACCGGCTCGATCGGTCGGAACACGGTTGATCTGCTTGCCGCCGACCCCGACCGCTGGGACGTCGTCGCGCTGACCGCAGGCTCCAATGCCGCGTCGCTGGCCGAGCAGGCCCGCCGCGTCCGTCCGGAGATCGCGGTAATCGCCGATGAACGGATGCTGCCGGAACTGCGCGAGCGGCTGGCGGGAACGGGCGTCGAAGCAGCGGCCGGGCGGGCCGCCGTGCTCGAGGCGGCTGACCGGCCGTCGGACTGGGCGATGTCGGCGATCGTCGGCGCGGCAGGGCTAGAGCCCGGTCTGCGGGCGATCGCCCAAGGCGGAACGCTGGCGCTTGCCAACAAGGAAAGCCTCGTCGCTGCGGGACCCCTGGTCATGGCCTCGGTGCGCACGGCGGGGGCCACCCTGCTGCCGGTCGACAGCGAGCACTCGGCCGTCTTCCAGGCGCTCTGCGGCGAGGATCCCGCGTGCGTCGAGCGCGTGATCATCACCGCCTCGGGCGGTGCCTTCCGCGACTGGCCGGTGGAGCGGCTGTCGCGGGCGACGCCCGCCGAAGCTGCATGCCATCCGAACTGGGACATGGGCCAGCGGATCACGATCGACAGCGCGAGCCTGTTCAACAAGGCATTGGAACTCATCGAGGCAAAAGAGTACTTCGACCTCGACGTCGAGCAGATCGAGGTCGTCGTCCACCCGGAGAGCCTGATCCATGCGCTCGTCGGCTTTTCGGACGGTGCCTTGATGGCGCATCTGGGGCCGCCCGATATGCGCCATGCGATCGGCTACGCGATGCACTGGCCTGAGCGTCGGGCGCTGCCGGTCGAGCGGCTGGACCTCGCCGCGATCGGGCGCCTCACCTTCCGGCCGCCTGACGAGACGCGCTGGCCTGCCCTTCGCCTCGCGCGGGAGGTGATGTCGGCAGGCGGCCTCTCCGGTGCCGTGTTCAATGCCGCCAAGGAAACGGCGCTCGACGCGTTCATCGCGGGCGAGCTCGGCTTTCAGGCGATGGCGGGCGTGGTTGAGCGCGTGCTCGACCTGTCCAGCGCCGACGCCGGCATGCGGTCGGACGTCACCCTTGAAGCCGTGCTGGCGGTGGACCAACTTGCGCGAAAGCACGCGGTCGAGGTGATCCGCGAAAGACATCACGCCGCGAGCGAATACCCATGATCGACCTGATCCCGACCTTCGGCAGCGCGTTGTGGACGCTGGCGGCATTCATCATCGCGCTCTCGGTCATCGTCGCGATCCACGAATTCGGCCACTATATCGTCGGCCGCTGGACCGGGATCCACGCCGAGGTGTTCAGCCTCGGATTTGGGCCGGTCCTCTACTCGCGGCAGGATCGCAGGGGAACGCGGTGGCAGGTGGCGGCCCTGCCGCTGGGCGGATACGTCAAGTTCCTGGGTGACTCCGACGCGGCGAGCGGGCGTGACGCCGCTCTCATCAACACCATCGACGAGTCGGAATTGCGGCAGACGATGCACGGTGCGCCGCTGTGGGCGCGTGCGGCAACGGTTGCGGCCGGTCCCGTCTTCAACTTCGCGCTCTCGATCATCGTCTTTGCCGCCGTTCTTATGATCCGCGGCATCGCGGCGGATCCGCTGACTGTCGGTGAGCTGCGCCCGATGCCGGGCGAGATCGGCCTGCAGGCAGGCGACGTCATAGAGGCCATCGAGGGTCGCCCGACCCCGCCGATCGATGAGATCGAGGGCTTCGTGAGCGACCTGCCGGAACGCACGACGCTGTCCTACACGGTAGAGCGGGACGGGAGAGAGGTGACGGTCGACGCGCCGCACCCCTATCCGCCAATTGTCGTCGGCGTCTCTCCCGAACTCGGCGGCGGCCGACGTCGACATGCGCGAGGGCGACGTCATCCTCGCCGTGGAGGGAGAGCCGATCGCGACTTTCGGTGAGTTGCGCGATCTGGTCGGCGCTTCGGACGGGAACCCGATCCTCCTCCGCGTCTGGCGGGACGGGGAGGAGGTGGACGCCGTGGTCGTTCCGCGTCGCGTCGACCTTCCCGTCGACGGCGGATTTGAGACACGCTGGCTGGTCGGTCTGTCCGGCGGCCTCTTCTTCGAGCCGCGGACCGAGACACCCGGTCCCATCGCCGCGCTCGGGTACGGGCTGGACCAGACCGTTTTCATCATCCGCTCAAGCTTGTCCGGCATCTACCACATGGCGGCGGGTGCGATCTCGTCCTGCAACCTTAGCGGCCCGATCGGTATCGCCCAGACGAGTGGGGCAGCGGCGAGCCAGGGCGGGCTGAGCTTCATCTGGTTCATCGCCGTGCTCTCTACGGCGGTGGGTCTGCTCAACCTATTTCCGATCCCGATCCTCGACGGGGGGCATCTCGTCTTTCACGCCTACGAGGCGGTGACGGGAAGGCCACCGAGCGATCAGGCGATGCGCGTGCTGATGGGCATCGGGCTGGCGCTGCTGCTGACCTTGATGGCCTTTGCGGTCACCAACGATCTCTTTTGCCCCTAACGGGTTTTTGACATCGTCGGGCGTTGCGGATAACCGTCAGCAAAAGGGGCAGAACGGGCGGGGCAGGACGATGCGAAGACTTGCGGGGCGCGGCAAGAAGCCGTTTTATTTCAGCCTCTTCCCGGCACTTGTCGTCGCTGTTTTCAGTCTGTGCTCACCGGTCATTGCGCAGAACTTCAGCTTTGGCCAGGTCACCGTCGAGGGGAACGAGCGGATCGAGGCCGGCACGATCCTTGATTATGCGGAAATCAGCCGGGGTCAGGCCGTTTCCGCCGGCGACTTGAACGCCGCCTACCAGCGCGTGATTGGATCGGGCTTGTTCGAGGAAGTGGAATTCGTTCCGCAGGGCAACACGCTCCTGATCCGCGTGGTCGAGCGCCCGACGATCAACCAGATCGCCATCGAGGGGAACCGCCGCGTCAGCGACGAGCAGATCCAGACCGTGATCCAGTCACAGCCGCGGCGGGTGTTTTCTCCGTCTCTCGCGGAGCAGGACGCCCAGCGCATCGCCGATGCGTACCGTGTGGAAGGTCGGCTTGCGGCAACGGTGGAGCCGCAGATCATCCGGCGGTCCGACAACCGCGTCGACCTCGTCTTCGAGGTCACCGAGGGGCGCGTTGTCGAAAACGAGCGGATCTCGTTCGTCGGCAACCGGGACTTTTCCGACCGCCGTCTGCGGCGCGTGCTCGAGACGACGCAGGCAGGGCTTCTCCGCGCCCTGATCCGCCGAGACGTCTTTGTCCCAGAGCGGATCGAGCTCGACCGCCAGTTGTTGAGGGACTTCTACCAGAGCCGAGGCTATGTCGACTTCCGCATCCTCGACGTGAATGCGGAATATTCGCGGGAACGCGACGCAACCTTCGTGACGTGGAACATTCAGGAGGGGCGCAGCTTCGACTTCGGCCGCATCACCGCGGCAAGCGAGATCGCCGGTCTGAGCGCGGCGGAATATCTTGCCGTCAACCGTGTCAGAAGTGGGCAGACCTATTCTCCCGCGGCAGTCGAGAACACCATCGCGAGGATGGAGCGGTTGGCGGTGCAGCAGGGCCGCGACTTCGTCCGGATCGAGCCGCGCGTCACGCGCAACGATGCAACCGGCACCCTCGACGTCAACTTCATCATCAGTCGCGGGCCGCGGGTCTTCGTCGAGAGGATCGACATCGAGGGCAACCAGACGACTCTCGACCGGGTCATCCGTCGTCAATTCACGACCGTCGAAGGCGATCCATTCAATCCCAGAGAGATCAGAGCCACGGCGGAGCGTCTGCGTGCGCTCGGTTACTTCTCCGAAGTCGAGGTCAACACTCGCGAGGGCAGTTCGCCGGATCAGGTCGTCGTCGACGTCAACGTGGAGGAGCAGCCCACGGGCTCGCTGACTTTCGGCGCAAGCTACAGCGAGGAGACCGGGGTGGCCCTGGCCATCGGGTTCTCCGAGCGAAATTTCCTCGGTCGCGGTCAGACGCTGCTTTTCGACATCGAAAGCGGGACGGAGAACTCGATCGCGCGCCTGGTGTTCCTTGAGCCGTACATCCTGGGGCGCGACCTGCGCTTCAGGTTCTCGACCGTCTACCAGACGACCGATTACGACAACGCCTTCTACAACACGACGATCTACAGCTTCGAGCCGAGCCTCAACTTTCCGATCAGCGAAAACGGGCGGCTGACCCTGAGCTACCGTCTCGCCAACGAGGACATCTACGACGTCGCCGAGAACAGCTCCCCCATCATCAAGGAGGAGGAGGGCGACTTCTGGGTTTCCGAGGTGGGCTACGTGTACACCTACGACACGCGGCGGACCGGACTGAATCCGACGGCTGGCGTGCTCTTCAGCTTCGGGCAGGATTTCGCCGGCCTCGGCGGCGACAGCCAATACATCCGGACCGAGGCCGAGCTCACCGGACAGATGCTGGTCTGGAACGAGGAAGTGACGCTCCGGGCGACGGTCGAGGGTGGGGCGCTCTACATGCTCGACGACACGGACAGTCGTGTGACAGAGCGCTACTATCTGAGCACGCGGCAACTTCGCGGATTCGAATATCGCGGCGTCGGACCGCGCGATCTCAACGTTCAGGATCAGGAATCGCTCGGCGGCAACTACTACGCCGCGATGCGTTTCGAATCGGAGTTTCCGCTTGGCCTGCCGGACGAGTACGGCATCACCGGAGGCGCCTTCCTCGACTTCGGATCGGTCTGGGGGCTGAACGACGACGACGGCGGAGTGAGCGGCGACGACGGTGAACAGCTGGTCGACGACTCATTCCACCTGAGATCGGCAATCGGCCTTTCGCTGTTCTGGGACACCCCGTTCGGCCCGCTGCGCTTCAACTTCTCGACAGTCCTTCTAGATGAGCCCTACGACCAGCCGCAGAACTTTGCATTCACCTTCCAGACGCAGTTCTGATGGCAGCACGGCGGATTGGCATCAATACGGCGCTGATGATCGCATCGTCGACGCTCGTGCTAACTCCGCAGGCAACGCTTGCGCAGGACCCTCCAATGATCGTCGTCGTTGATCAGGAGCAGCTGTTCGAGCAAAGCCTCTTGGGACGGCAAATCGCCGAGGAACTCGAAGAGCGGTCAAATGCACTCGCTGCAGAAAATCGCGCGATCGAGGCAGAGCTCGTCGCCGAGGAACGCAGCCTAACGGAGAGACGAGCCGAGATCGACCCCGTTGACTTCCGAAGGCTGGCGGACGCCTTCGATGAGAAGGTCGAGCGCTTGAGGGCGGAACAAGACGCAAAAGGGCGCGAACTCGTGGCACTGCGCGACGCCGAGCGGCAACGCTTCACGAGCGCAGTCGGGTCGATCCTGCTCGACTTCATGCGCGAGAGCGGGGCGAGCGTGATGCTCGATCGCCGTTCGCTCGTCGCATCGGCCGAGCGCATCGACGTGACGGAGGAGCTCATCGCCGAGATCGATTCTCGTGTCGGCACCGGGAACGTCCCTGGCGCCGACGCGACGCTGCCGAACGAGGAATCTCCGCAGCCGGAGGCGGAGCAGGCGGACTGATCCCTTTGACTGCGCGTGCCTTGCCGCGCTGCTGATCGGTTGCTACGACGCTCGAGTGGCCGAAAGGAGGACGCAGATGACCGATCTTCTCGCCGCCGACATTTCCCTGATCCAGCGCATCATCCCGCATCGCTATCCGTTTCTGCTGGTCGACCGGGTCGAGGGAATCGAGGGAACCGAGCGCGCCATCGGCATCAAGAACGTGACCGCCAACGAGCCGCACTTCACGGGGCATTTTCCGCAAAGGCTCGTCATGCCTGGCGTGCTGATCGTCGAGGCGATGGCCCAGACTGCGGCCGTGATGGTCGGTGTCGCCAAGGACCTCGCCGACAAGGAGCTGCTCGTCTACTTCATGGGCATCGACGGCGTGAAGTTCCGGCGTGTGGTTCAGCCGGGGGACGTCCTGAGGCTGGAGATCGAAACCCGCCGCGGCGGCGGCAGGGTCTGGAGGTTCGGTGGCCGGGCAACGGTGGATGGCGACCTCGCCGCCGAGGCCGAGTTCACCGCGATGATCGATCTACCGAAGTCGTGACCCACTCCAAGTTCCATCCCACCGCTTCGGTGCACCCCACTTCTGTGATCGAGGACGGCGCGGAACTCGGCTCCAACGTCGATATCGGACCATTCTGCCAGATTGGACCGAAGGTACGTCTTGGTTCCGGCGTCGTCGTCAAGAGCCACGTGGTCATCTCTGGCGACACCGAGGTGGGCGCGGACTCGGTCATTTTTCCATTCGCCACGATTGGCGAGATCCCGCAGGACATGAAGTACCGCGGCGAGCAAACGCGGCTTGTGATCGGCGCACGATGCCGCATTCGCGAGGGTGTCACGATGAACACCGGCACCTCCGGGGGTGGTGGCATGACGCGCGTCGGCGAGGATTGTCTCTTCATGACCGGTGCCCATGTCGGCCACGACGCCCAGGTGGGCGATCGCGTCATCATGGCGAACCAGTCAGCCCTGGCCGGACACGTGGTCGTTGACGACGACGTCATCATCGGTGGTCTCTCGGGCATTCATCAGTTCGTCCGGCTCGGACGCGGCGCCATCATCGGCGCGGTGACGATGGTGACGAACGACGTGATCCCCTTCGGCCTCGTGCAGGCGCCGCGCGGGCAGCTCGACGGCCTCAATCTCGTGGGCCTGAAACGACGCGGTGTGCCGCGGTCGGACATCACGGCGCTCCGGGCAGCCTACCAGATGCTTGCGCAGGGCGAGGGTGCGTTCGTGGACCGCGCCCGACGGCTCGCCGAGGAGACAGAGAGCGACTACGTCCGGACGATCACGGATTTCATTCTGAGCGAGAGCGATCGCTCCTTTCTCACGCCGACCTGAAGAATGTTGGCGATCGTCGGCGGATCCGGGCGCCTACCTGATATCCTTTGCGAGGCGGAGCCATCGGCGCTGCGGTGGGCTCCAGTCGGCACCCAGTTCGGCACCGGAACGCATCCAGCGCGCGACTTTCGGTATGAACGGCTCGGCGTTCTGGTCGACGACTTGCGCGAGGCTGGAGTTGATCGCGTTGCTTTCGCGGGGGCGCTGCGTCGACCGAGGCTCGACTTCGGGGCGCTCGACGACTTTACACGTGATGCGCTCATGCAGATCGGGCCGGCGCTGTCGGACGGCGACGACGCCGTCCTCCGCGGTGTCGTATCCGTCTTCGAGCGCGCCGGGTTTGGCGTCGTTTCCGCTGATGACATTGTTCCCGCCCTGCTTCCAACGCCGGGCATCCTGACATGCCGTGGCCCGGAAGATCAGGACATCTCCGACGCAGATCGGGCGCGCATCCTGCTCGACACGATCGGGTCGCTCGACATCGGTCAAGCCAGCGTCGTTGCCGGGGGGCAGGTTCTGGCGATCGAGGCTTTTGGCGGCACCGACTGGATGCTCAAGACCCTCGCCGGCGACCTGCCGGGACGACCATCAGGCGGGGTGCTCTGGAAGGCGCCGAAGCCTGATCAGGATCGGCGGATCGACCTTCCCGCCATTGGACCGGGCACCGTCCGCGCCGCGCAGGCCGCCGGGCTTCGCGGCATTGCCATCGACGCCGGAGGCGTCTTGCTGATCGATCGCGACATGGCCGTTGCCGCGGCTGACAAAGCCGGCCTCTTCATCTGGGTGCGGGAGCAGTGAAGCTCTTCATTAGCGCGGGCGAACCCTCGGGCGACAGGCTGGGTGCCGCTCTCATCTCGGGACTACGCCACTTCGTGGATCCACTAGAGCTCGCAGGAGTCGGCGGGCCATTGATGGAAGCCGAGGGCCTCCGCAGCCTGTTTCCGATGCACGAGCTTTCGGTGATGGGGGTCGCCGAAATCGTGCCGAAATACTTCCATCTCAAGCGGCGGATCCGGGAGACGGCGAAGTCTGCCGCGGAATGGCGCCCTGACGTCGTGGTGACCGTCGACAGCCCCGACTTTGCGTTCCGCGTGGCCGGCGAATTGCGGCGGCGCAGCCAGGCACGTATCGTGCATTATGTCGCGCCGACAGTCTGGGCGTGGCGCCCCGGTCGCGCGCGGCGGTTGGCCAAGCTCATCGATCAGGTGCTGGCTCTGTTCCCCTTCGAGCCACCTTACTTCGAGGCGGAGGGGCTGAGATGCGACTTCGTCGGTCATCCGATCGCCGTCGAGCCGCCGCCACCGCGAGACGAGATCGCCGCATTGCGAGAGCGGCTGGATGGCTCGCCACGGGTCATCGTGCTGCCCGGATCACGCCGGAGCGAGGTGGAACGCCTCGTACCGGTCTTCGGCGAAACGCTTTCGGCAGTTGTCGCCCAGCACCCGAAGCTGCGTGTGGTCGTGCCCGCGGTGCCCCACCTGGCCGACCTCGTGCGCGAGCGAACCGCGAACTGGCCCGGAACGCCGTCGGTCCTCACCTCGTCTGGTGACCGTCGCGCGGCATTCTGGCTTGCCGACGTCGCACTGGCGAAATCCGGGACGGTCTCACTGGAGCTCGCGTCAGCCGGCACGCCGATGGTCGTCGCGTACGACATGAACCCGGTGTCGAGATGGCTGATCGGGAAAATGCTGCGCACCGATACCGTGACGCTGGTCAATCTGGTGTCGGAAACGCGTGCGGTGCCAGAGTTTCTGGGGCGCGATTGCCGCGCAGAACTCATCGCCCCCGCCTTGCTGAAACTCATTGCGCGCCCCGAAACGCAGCAGGCGGCGCTCGATCTGACGATGCAGCGCCTCGGCCGCGGGGGAGAGGCGCCGGGCGTTCGAGCCGCGCGCGCGGTTCTGGATGGCCTCAGTCGCGCGTGATCCAACCTCCGCCTAGCACGCGAGTGCCGCCGGTCTCGTAAAAGACGCAGGCCTGTCCGGGTGAGATGCCTTCCTCGGCAGCGACCAGCTCGACCTCGCCGCGACGTGGACCCAAAGGCCGAAGGATCGCCTCGCGTGGGGGGCGTGTCGACCGCACCTTGACCGCAATCTCACGCTCACCCGCTTCGAACGTGCCGTCACCGATCCAGTTGATGTCGGCGACCGGCACCCGGCGCGTCGCCAGCATCGCTTTCGGCCCGACAATGACCCGTCTGTTCTCCATATCCAGCCGCACGACGTAGAGCGGTTCCTCCAGCCCACCGATGCCGAGGCCGCGGCGCTGACCCACCGTGTAGTGGATGACCCCGTCGTGGCTGCCGAGGATGCGGCCGTCGACGTGGGCGATCTCTCCCGGCTCGGCGGCGCCGGGCCGCAACTTGCGTATGACCTCGGCATAGTCGCCATTCGGTACGAAGCAGATGTCCTGGCTGTCCGGCTTGTCTGCCACGGGCAGCCCATGCTTAACGGCGAGCGAGCGCGTCTCGGCCTTTGAGACGAGCTCGCCGAGCGGGAAACGCAGATAATCGAGTTGTTCGGACGTGGTCGAGAACAGGAAGTAGGATTGGTCGCGGGCCGGGTCCGCCGCCACGTGCAATTCCGGCCCGCTGGCACCGGCGAAACGGCGGATGTAGTGACCTGTTGCCATGCAGTCGGCATCGAGGTCGCGCGCCGTCTCCAGCAGGTCACGGAACTTCACCCGCTCGTTGCACCTGATGCATGGTACCGGCGTCGCGCCGCCGAGATAGGTGTCGGCAAAGTCGTCCATCACCGCGTCGCGGAAGACGCTCTCGTAGTCGAGAACGTAGTGAGGGAAGCCCATGCGCTCGGCCACGCGCCGCGCGTCGTGGATGTCGCGTCCCGCGCAGCAGGCCTTCGCCTTCGCCAGAGCTGCTCCGTGATCGTAGAGTTGCAACGTGACGCCAACGACATCGTACCCTTCGGCCGCAAGCTCCGCCGCAACAACCGAAGAATCGACGCCGCCCGACATCGCCACGACAACGCGCGTCTGAGCCGGCGGCTTCGGCAGGCCGAGCGAGTTGAGCTGCTGATGGTCGTCCAGCGCCATTTCAGAGGCTCCGATGAGGTGAACGCCGCGCAATATAGGAAAATCCGAAACACTCTCAAGACGCTGATTTACGGGAGGGTAAGCGGCGCGGGCGCATCTGTTCACCCTGTTTTGTTGTACGGGGTAGAGCAGATGTACCTGCGCAAGGTGGATGGTCCGCGCACGATCACGTTGCCGGACGGAAGGATCATGACGAGGGCGGACCTTCCGGACCCCTCGACACGACGCTGGGTCGCCAGCCGCAAGGCGGCGGTGGTGCGTGCGGTGGACTTCGGGCTGATCACCGACACCGAGGCCAAGACGACATATTCCTTGTCTGACGAGGAGTTACAGGCTTGGCGTGATGCCGTGGTGCAGCACGGGGAGGCGGCGCTGAAGGCCACGTCTCTGCAGCGCTATAGACAACTCTGAGTTGTCGACGTAAATCTTCCTTACTAGGTAACGCGCGATTAACCATCGCGCGTTTAGGTTAACGCCCATCCAAGGATTGATTGCGGAGTACCCGGAATGCGCGTCTTGCTGGTTGAGGATGATCCGACGACGTCAAAGAGCATCGAACTGATGCTGACGCACGCGAACCTCAACGTCTATGCCACTGATCTGGGCGAAGAGGGCATCGACCTCGCCAAGCTCTATGACTACGACCTGATCCTGCTGGACCTCGGTCTGCCAGATATACACGGCCATGAGGTGTTGCGTCAGCTTCGCACCGCAAAGGTCGAGACTCCCATCCTGATCCTGTCGGGCAGCGACGACACCGAGAACAAGCTCAAGGGTTTCGGCTTCGGTGCGGACGACTATCTCACGAAGCCTTTCCATCGCGAAGAACTGGTCGCCCGGATTCATGCGATCATCCGCCGCTCGAAAGGTCACGCGCAATCCATTATCCGCACGGGGAAAATCGCGGTGAACCTCGACGCCAAGACGGTCGATGCCGAAGGGCAGGCGGTACACCTGACCGGCAAGGAGTACCAGATGCTGGAGCTCCTGAGCCTGCGCAAGGGCACGACGCTGACCAAGGAGATGTTCCTCAACCACCTCTATGGCGGCATGGACGAACCCGAGCTCAAGATCATCGACGTGTTCATCTGCAAGCTGCGCAAGAAGCTCAGCCAGGCGACGGGCGGCGACAACTACATCGAGACGGTCTGGGGCCGCGGCTATGTCCTGCGCGACCCCGAGACGGCGAGCCAGCCGCGCAAGATCGCCGTCGGCCAATAGCCTTCCACCCAACGGGGATGAACGGACCCGGAGCGCGCCTCCGGGTCCGCTTTCGTTTGTCTGGACGATGGCTCGTACCCTTCATATCAGGGACGCGACGAGCCGGAGCGCGACATGGGTGCAGACAAATCCGTCGAGGAACTGGACGCGGCGGAGGCCGAACGGGAGCTTGAAATCCTCGCCGAGCGCCTTGCCGAAGCCGATCGTGCCTACCACGGTGCAGACGACCCCTCGATCAGCGATGCCGAGTACGACGCGCTCAAGCGGCGGAATCGTGAGATCGAAGACCGCTTCCCCGAACTCAAGCGAATCGACAGCCCCTCGGAGCGCGTCGGCGCCGCGCCTGGCGAGACGTTCGACAAGGTCAGGCATTCCGTCCGCATGCTGTCGCTCGAGAACGCCTTCGCGGAGGAAGACATACGCGACTTCGATGCTCGGGTGCGGCGGTACCTCAACCTCGAAGGTCCGATCACTTACACGGTCGAGCCCAAGATTGACGGCCTCTCCCTAAGTCTGCGGTACGAGGGGGGCCGGTTGATGGTCGCGGCGACCCGAGGGGACGGCGCCATCGGAGAGAACGTAACCGCCAACGCGCGACACGTCGACGACATTCCGGTGGCGCTGGACGACGCGCCGGACGTCCTGGAGGTGCGGGGCGAGATCTACATGACCCACGACGATTTCGCCGCGTTGAATGCACGGCAGCAGGAGCAGGGGCTGCGCACTTTCGCCAACCCGCGGAACTCTGCCGCAGGATCGCTGCGCCAGCTCGACCCCGAAGTCACCCGATCCCGCCCGCTGCGGTTCTTTGCCTATGCCTGGGGCAAGGTCAGCGCACCGTTGGCGGAGACGCAGGCCGCCGCGCTCTCGCGGCTCGCAGATCTCGGGTTCAGGACGAACGACCTGACGCGCCTGTGCGATGGCGTGGACGAGGCGCTCGCGCAGTATGCCGAGATCGAGGCGCAGCGCGCGACGCTCGGCTATGACATCGACGGGGTCGTCTACAAGGTCAACGACCTTGAGCTGCAGAGGCGGCTGGGATTCCGCTCGACGACGCCACGCTGGGCCATTGCGCACAAGTTTCCCGCCGAGCTTGCGTGGACGCGACTCGAAGCGATCGACATCCAGGTCGGGCGCACCGGCGCGCTGAGTCCGGTTGCCCGACTGGCGCCGGTGACCGTCGGCGGCGTGGTCGTGCAGAACGCGACGCTGCACAACGAGGACTACATCGCCGGTCGTGACGCGACGGGAAACCCGATCCGAGACGGCAAGGACATCCGCGTCGGGGACTGGGTCCAGATCTATCGCGCCGGCGACGTCATCCCGAAGGTGGCGGACGTGGATCTCGAAAAGCGGCCGGAGGGTGCGGAGCGGTATCGCTTCCCCGAGCTCTGCCCCGAATGCGGGTCTGACGCGGTTCGCGAGCCGGGCGATGCGGTTCGCCGCTGTACCGGCGGGCTGATCTGCCCCGCGCAGGCCGTCGAGAAGCTGCGCCACTTCGTCAGCCGAGGGGCATTCGACATCGAAGGTCTCGGCGCGAAGCAGGTCGAGCAGTTCCATCTGCTTGGCTGGATTCGCGAGCCGGCCGACATCTTCACCCTTGAGGCGCGCGACGCCGCAGGAGCGAAGGCTCTGGTCGATGCGGAGACGGCGGTCGCATTGGTCGTCGACGATGAGCGGGGAGCAGCGCGACGACGGCTCGCCGAGGCGCTCGGCATCGACGCAATCGATGCGGCGGAAGTGCGGGATCGATACGAGGCGCGCAGTCGGACGCCGCTCGCCGAGCAACTCGGCTGGGGAGAGCGGTCGGCGCGGAACCTCTTCGACGGGATAGATGCCCGCCGGGAGATTGCGCTGGAGCGGCTGATCTTTTCGCTCGGGCTAAGGCATGTGGGAGAGGTCGCCGCTTCCGACCTCGCGCGACACTACGGCTCGTGGAGCGCATTGGTTGCGGGTGTCGATGCCGCGCATCCGGCAGCCGAGCGATATCTCGCTGCGAACGCGGCCGAGGCGGCGGAGCGGGCGGCCGCCGCGGAGGAGGGGCGGCGCGCTCAGCCGAAGCGCGCTCGGGAGGCGGCATGGTCGGAGGAGCCGTCCATACCGTCCGACGCGCGTTCGGCATGGGATGATCTGGTCGGAATAGACGGGATCGGCGCCGTCGTCGCGCTGTCGCTCGCGACGAGCCTCGCTCAGGAGGCGGAGCGCGCCTCGATCGACCGGCTTGTCGGAGAGCTGAGGCGGATACTGGAACCTGAGCCGCCGGTGTCCGAGAGCCCGATCGCGGGCAAGACCGTCGTGTTCACCGGCAGCCTGGAACGCATGTCCCGGGCCGAGGCGAAGTCGCGCGCCGAAGCGCTGGGGGCAAAGGTTGCCGGCTCGGTGTCGTCGAACACGGACCTCGTCGTTGCTGGCCCCGGAGCGGGCTCGAAGGGCAAGAAGGCCGCCGAACTCGGCATCGAGACAATCGACGAGGAGGGCTGGCTCGCGCTCCTCGATCGCGCATGACTGGCCGGCCCGAGGTCCTGTATCCGCTCTTCGCCGACCTGACCTCGCTCGACGGCATCGGAGCCAAGACGGCCAAGTCGCTGTTGCGGATTGGAGTCGAGGCGCCGCGGGACCTGATCTTTCAGTTGCCGACAGGCGTCATCGACCGGCGGCCTGTCGGGTCTGTGCGCGACGTGACGCCGCCCGCCGTCGTAACGGTCGAGGTCGAGGTCCTGCGCCACGCGCCGGCGGTGCGGAAGGGCCGGCCGCACGTCGTCACGGTCAAGGATCCCGGTACGTCGTTCCAGCTGGTCTATTTCCATGCCTCAGGCGAGTGGCTGCGGCGGCTTCTGCCCATCGGTGCGCGGCGGCTCGTCTCAGGCAAGGTCGAGCACTACGACAACCTCGCGCGGATCGTTCACCCCGAGCATGTCGTGCCGCTCGAGGAGGCGGGCTCGATCCCGACGAGCGAGCCGGTCTATCCGCTGACGCAGGGCGTCACGCAGAAGGCGCTGATGCGGGCCTTGATGCCGCTTATCGACACTCTTCCCGACTTGCCCGAATGGATCGATCCGGGCCTCGCGGCGCGTGAGCGCTGGCCACGTTGGAGCGAGGCGGTGCGGCAGGCCCACAGGCCCGGAACCGCCGCTGAATGCTCGCCTGACGCGCCGGCGCGCCGCCGGCTCGCCTACGACGAACTCCTTGCGCACCAGGTGACGCTGTCGCTTGCCCGCGCTCGACGTCGTCGCGCGGCGGGGCGCCGTACTACGGCGGACGGTGACCTTTGCGACAAGGCGCTTGCGCGGCTGCGATTCGCGCCTACGGGGGCACAGCTTCGTGCGCTGGACGAGATAAGGGCGGACATGGCCGCGCCTCACCGCATGAACCGGCTGCTGCAAGGCGACGTCGGCGCCGGGAAGACCCTGGTGGCGTTTCTCGCGATGCTGATTGCGGTCGAGGCGGGCGGTCAGGCGGCCCTGATGGCGCCGACCGAGATCCTGGCGCGACAGCATGCCGAACGGCTTGCGCCTGAGGCAGCCGCGCTCGGCGTCCGGGTCGATGTCCTGACCGGACGCGACGGCTCGGCGGAGCGCCGCGGCAAGCTGGCGAGCCTGGCAGAGGGTCGGACCGGGATCCTCATCGGGACCCACGCACTCTTTCAGGAGGAGGTGACGTTTTCCGATCTTCGCCTCGCAATCATCGACGAGCAGCATCGCTTCGGTGTCGCGGAACGCATGCGCCTCGGCGCCAAGGGCGAGAGGGCGGACGTTCTGGTGATGACGGCGACGCCGATCCCGCGGTCGCTGGCTCTGACGCAGTACGGCGACATGGACGTCTCGGTCCTCGACGAGAAGCCGCCGGGCCGCCAGCCGATCCGCACCGCGACGCTCCCCGTGACGAGATTGGACGAGGTCATCGATCACCTGCGCCGGGCAGTGGCCGAGGGTCGGCGGGCATACTGGGTCTGCCCGCTCGTTCAGGACAGCGAGGTGAGCGACCTGACCGCTGCGACCGAGCGCCACGCGCACCTGCAAGCCGCGTTCGGCGACGTCGTGCGCCTCGTCCATGGTCAGATGCCGAGTGCCGAGCGTGACGCCGCCATGACCGACTTCTCCAGCGGCCGCGCCCAGATCCTCGTCGCCACGACGGTGATCGAGGTCGGCGTCGACGTGCCGGAGGCGGTGATCATGGTGATCGAGCGGGCCGAGTGGTTCGGCCTGGCGCAACTCCACCAGCTTCGCGGCAGGGTCGGACGGGGGGATGCGGCGTCGAGCTGTCTGCTGCTCTACCAGCCGCCGCTGACGGATTCTGGCAGGCGCAGGCTGGAGATCCTGCGCGAGACCGAAGACGGTTTTCGCATCGCCGAGGAAGACCTCGTTATGCGCGGCGCCGGAGACCTGATCGGAACCGCCCAGAGCGGCTTGCCGCGCTTCATGATCGCCGACCTAGAGCGTCAGACCGGGCTGCTGGCCATGGCCCAGAGCGACGCGCGGCGTCTCGTCGAAGGTGATTCGGACCTGAGCGGCGATCGGGGAAGGGCAGTGCGAACTCTCCTGTGGCTGATGCGGCAGGACAGAGCGATCGGATACCTGCGGATCGGGTGATGTTCCTAAAAAGTTCTTTACAGGCTGTTTCCATTATGAGAACGGTAAGGAGAACAAAGTGGAAACAGGAGGTCGTCATGTCCCGCAAGCAACAGGCATCCACCGGCTCGCTTCTCGCCGCGGATCTTGCAGGAATGGTTGCGCTTACCGTTCTGCTGTTCGTCGGGCTCTACCTGCCGCATCTCGTCTGATCTGCCCAGCGGCGGTGTCGATCGCCTGCAATCGCTCCCCCGGACCGGCCTCTCTGCCCTGAGGTTGCGATCGACCCGCCGTTACTGCCGCCGCGCCTATTGAGGGTGCGGCGGCTTTTTCTCAGGACTTGAACGCGTAGGCGAGCCTCAGGCCGCCCCAATGGCGGCCGTTGACGACGATCGGCGCCGAGACGTCCTTCATCATCTTGTAGACCCCGCCGCCCATATCGCGACGATAGACCTGCAGCAGGAACGGTTCCCTGCTGCGGCCGGCCTTCAGCCCCACGCGATCATCGAAGATGCGACGATTGCGGCAGTTGGCGGCGTTCCACACCGGATCGGCGCCTTGCCGCTGCGAGAACTTGCGGTTGTGGGTCGGTAGATAACCGTTGCGGTCGACGGCCGCGCAGAACAGCGTATCGCCAAGCTCCAGAGCCGCTTCCTGCACCGGCGGCAGAACGCGGTCGGTCAGGGAGGTGAACGGAGCAAGCACCTGGGCAGGATCGCTGCCGGAAATTGACGTGTACCGCTCCGAAAACAGGTCGCCGACCGAGATTTCTCCGCGTGCCACCGCTGCCTCGAAGATCTCGGAGATGCGAGCCGCGTCAGACCGCACGCGCTCGATGTAGGCAGCATCGTCCGACGCGCCGCCGAGCAGCACCGTGCCGACGACGATCCGCTCGCTCGAATCGATGAGCGCGTGGACGCGCTGTCGCGACGTCGCGATGCCCGACGCGGTCTCGTCCGCGGCGTCGCCGATCCGGTCGAAGACAGGCACTAGAGCTGCTCCGGCCTGCTCGACCGTCTTTGCCGCGTCGTCCATCGCGCGAGCGGAGGCGTCGCTTCGGCTGACGAACTCGGAGACGCGGGACAGGGCCGCATCAGTCTCCCTCGCACCTTCGAGAACGCGGTCGGCCTGACAGCCGACCTTCGCAGACTCGGCTGACAGTTCGCCGAACCATCTCGAGAGCTGCGCGACGCTTCCCTCGATGCCGTCCGCCGCGCCAGCGGTCTTTCGCGACAGCTCGTTGATCGCCTCGGCGACGACGGCGAACCCGCGACCGGCATCGCCTGCGCGGGCGGCTTCAATCTTGGCGTTGATGGCGAGGATGTTAACCTGTGTCGCGATCGACGCGATGTCGCGGTTGTTCTGCTCGACGAGCTCGAGCACATCCTCGATCTTGCGCATCCGGTCCACCAGCGCACGAACCCACGTCGCAACCGCGCGCGTTTCCGCACCTGCCGTCTTTATGGCCTCGGAAGAGCCCTGCACAGCGTCCAGCGCGTCCGATGTGCGTTCGCGCACCTCGCCCAAGGTCGACCGCACCAGATGGTTGCCGCGCATCACTTCGCTCGCGGTCTCGCGCGCGCTGCGTAGGACCTCCAGCTGGTGCAGCGAGGAGGATTCGACCTGATCGAGGAATCCCGCCACATCGACGACCTCACGGCCAAGGCCGCTGGCGATCTGCGCGAGTTCTGTCAAGCGCGGGTCTGCGTCGAGGTTCGGGACATTGATCATTTGCCACTCCAGTCCTGCTGTGAGTGACTAGACCACGCCAGTTTCGCGGCGGTTAACCTCGGCCTGCAGCAACGTGCGTCTCCGCCTCGGCCATTGCCTCGGAAAGCGCTTCGAGCGTCAGCATGATCGAGGCATGGCGGTTCTTGTAGTCCCGCGCAGGTCTGAGGACGCTGAGTTCCTCGAACGGGGCGCTCGGGTCGGGACCGTCCTCCTTGAGCATCGCCTTGAGCTGATCACGCGCTCGCTCCACCTCTTCGCGTGTACGGCCAACCGCCACCCGTCCGATCACCGATGCCGCGGCCTGTCCCAGAGCGCAGGCCTTCACGTCCTGCGCGAAATCCGAAATCGCGCCATCCGCCACATTGACATCGACCGTGACCGTCGAACCGCAGAGCGGCGAACGCCGTCGCACTGACGCATCCGGCGCATCGAGCCGACCGACCGCAGGGATCGAAGCAGCCAGCTCGAGTATCCGTCCGGAATACAGCTTGATGAGATCGGCGTCCGACATGACTTTTCCCCGCTGTCTGTCGCGAATAGTTAGACGCTCGGATCGTCTCGGAAAAGGGTGTGCGGATGCGTTTCGATGTCACGACTCTGGCCTTCAACCACGCCGGCCTGATCCCTGCGATCGCGCAGGAGGAGGACACCGGGGAAGTCCTGATGCTCGCCTGGATGTCCGCGGAGACGATCCAGCTCAGTCTGAGCGAGAGGAGGGCAGTCTACTGGTCCCGCTCTCGGGGTGAAGTCTGGCGCAAGGGCGAGAGCAGCGGCCACGTCCAGCGCCTCGTTGAGATGCGCGTCGACTGCGATCGCGATTGCCTGCTCCTCATTGTCCGCCAGACGGGGCCCGCCTGCCATACCGGGCGGCGCACATGCTTCTACTCGGCAATCCGCGAGAACGAAGAGGTCGATATCGCGCCCGTTGCGTAGGGAAGGCCGACCATGCGCCGGAGGTCGGCGGGGCTGGCGCCTGCCTCGCGATAGGCGCTGATGGCCCTTGCATCATGCCGCTTCGCGAGCCGCTTGCCCACGGCATCCCTGACCAGGTGGTGGTGCAGATAGACCGGCGTCGGCAGCCCGAGAAGGCGCTGCAGTACGACGTGGATCGCCGTCGCCTCGAACAAGTCGAGTCCTCTGACCACGTGCGTGACGGCCTGCGCGGCGTCGTCCACCACGACGGAGAGGTGATAAGACGTCCCCATTCCGCGCCGCGCCAGAACCACGTCGCCAACGGTCTCGATGAGGTTCCTTGGCGAAACGTCGATGTCGCGCGCTTCTCCAATCTCGTGGAAGGCGACACTGCCGGTGAGATTGACCGCGCGACGCATGTCCAGCCGGAGCACGCCGTCTGGGCGCGGGCCCGTCCTGGACGTGCCGCGGCACGTGCCGGGATAGACGGGGCCGTCCGGTCCGACCGGCACGATATCCTCCTGCGGCGCCGAGAGTGCGGCCCGGATGTCCGCTCGCGTGCAATGGCACTGAAAGAGCAACCCCTCGCTCCACAGGCGGTCGAGCGCCGCCCCGTAGAGACGCATTCGGTCCGACTGTCTCAGGGGTGGCTCGGACAGGCGGACCCCAAGCCATGCGAGGTCCTCAAGGATGCGCTCCTCCAACTCCGGGCGGCAGCGCGCGCGATCGATGTCCTCGAACCGGAGGAGAAACACCCCATGCCGCGCGACGGCGAAGTCATGCGCCGTCATTGCCGACAAGGCATGCCCGAGATGCAGAGGACCTGTCGGAGAGGGCGCGAAGCGTGTTCTGATCACCCGGGTCAGGCGGCGGCGCGATCCGGCGTGCTCAGCCATCCCAGCCAGTCGGCCTTCGCGCGCTCGGTATAGGCGAGGTACCTGTCGCGCCTGTTCCTGCGGCCGCCCCGCGCATCCACTGGCGGGAAAAGGCCGAAGTTGACGTTCATCGGCTGGAACGTGTCTACCTCCGCGCCACCGGTGATGTGCGTCAGAAGCGCCCCAATTGCCGTCGTTGGCGGGACCTCCGGCAGCGAACGACCAAGCAATTCGGTCGCGGCGAGGCGTCCAGCGAGAAGGCCCATCGCCGCCAACTCGACATAACCCTCCACGCCCGTGATCTGGCCGGCAAAACGGATGTTCGGCTGCGCGCGGAGACGCAGCCACCGGTCCAGATGCCGCGGAGAATTCAGGAACGTGTTGCGGTGGATCCCGCCGAGCCGCGCGAAACGCGCCTCTCCAAGTCCAGGAATCATCCTCAGGACGTCGGCTTGCGCGCCGTACTTCATCTTCGTCTGAAAGCCGACGATGTTGTAGAGCGTGCCAAGCGAGTTGTCCCGCCTGAGCTGCACGACGGCGTACGCCTTTTCAGAAGGTCTATGGGAGTTGGTCAGCCCGATCGGCTTCATCGGCCCGAAGCGCAGCGTTTCTCGTCCTCGTGAAGCCATTTCCTCGATTGGCAGGCAGCCGTCGAAATATCCCGCGGTCTCGCCCTCGTGGAACTCGGTCTTGTCGGCCTCGAGCAGGGCGTCGATGAACGCCTCGTACTCGGGTCGCGTCATTGGACAGTTGAGGTATGCCGTGCGCTCGGCTTCCGTCGCACCCTTGTCGTAGCGCGACTGCGCCCAGACGATGGACCTGTCGATCGAGTCGGCATAGACGATCGGAGCGATGGCATCGAAGAAGGCGAGAGCGTCCTCTCCCGTCGCACGACGGACCGCCTCGCCGAGGCGCGGGGACGTGAGCGGGCCGGTCGCGAGAATCCGAATCCCTTCGGCTGGGAGCTCGTCGATCTCGGAGGTCTCGACGCTGATGCGCGGGTGTCCCGTTATGCGCTCCGTCACGCCGGCCGAGAACGCCTCGCGGTCGACCGCCAACGCCCCGCCCGCTGGCAGACGGTGGCGGTCGCCCATCTCCATGATGAGGCCGCGCGCCTGTCGCATTTCCCAATGAAGCTGCCCGACGGCATTGTGCTCGTCGTCGTCTGAGCGGAACGAGTTCGAGCAGACGAGTTCCGCAAGGTCACCGGTCTTGTGCGCGAAGGTGCCGACTTTGGGGCGCATCTCGTGCAGGACGACATCCACGCCCATCTCGGCCGCCTGCCAGGCTGCCTCCGACCCGGCCATGCCCCCACCGACGATGTGCAGTCGCTCGCTCATTCCGTCGGCTCCATCGGCTGGTCTTCGGGATCGGCGATCCAAGCTACGGACACGACCTGTTCGCTGGTGCCGGTGTTGAAGATCTTCACCCCCCCTGCAGAACGGGAGCGGAACGAGATCCCCTGGACTGGAACCCGGATCGACTGGCCACGGGAGGTGGCGAGCATGATCTGGTCCGTCAATTCCACCGGGAAAGACGCGACCAGCCGACCGCCCCGCATCCCGGCGTCCATCGCGCGCACGCCCTGACCCCCGCGCCCGCGGACCGGGTAGTCGTGGGAGGATGACAGCTTGCCAAGTCCCTTCTCGGTGACGGTCAGGATCAGATCCTCGGCCGCTGACATCTCTGCGTAGCGGGCCGCGCTGAATTCCTGTGCTTCGCCCGTTGCCTCCTCATCCTCTGCGTCGGCCTCTGGCTCCTCGGTCAGCCCCTCGACCGCGCGGCGCTGCTTGAGGTACGATGTTCGTTCCTCCGGCGTCGCCTCGAAGTGGCGGATGACGGCCATGGAGACGACGATGTCGTCTCGGCCCAATCGGATGCCGCGGACGCCGGTCAACTCGCGCCCGCGGAACACGCGAACGTCGGTCGTCGGGAACCGGATCGCACGCCCGCTTGCGGTTACGAGCATCACGTCGTCTTCCTCGCTCGCGATCCTGGCGTTGACGAGGTGGGTGCCTTCGGGGAGGCGCATGGCGATCTTTCCGTTGCGCATCACGTTGGTGAAATCGCTGAGCTGATTGCGACGGACGTCGCCTGCCGAGGTGGCGAAGACGATCTGCAGCTGATCCCATTCCTCCTCGTCCCGGTCGACCGGCATGATCGCGGCGATCGACGTGCCTTCGGACATGCTCTCGATCACGTTGCGGATCGCGCGGCCCCGCGCGTTGCGGCTGCCGACGGGCAGACGCCAGGTCTTCAGCTTGTAGACCATCCCGTCGGTCGTGAAGAACAGAAGCGGCGTGTGGGTGTTGGCGACGAACAGCGTCGTGACGACGTCATCGTCCTTCGTCGCCATGCCGCCGACGCCCTTGCCGCCGCGGCGCTGACTGCGGAACTCCGTCAGCGGCGTGCGCTTGATGTAGCCCGTCTGGGTGACGGTCACCACCATGTCCTCGCGCTCGATCAAATCCTCGTCGTCGACGTCGCCGGCCCAATCCTGGATCTCGGTGCGGCGGGGGACGGCGAACTGCTCGCGAACTTCGCGCAGCTCGTCGGAGATGATCAACATGATCCGCTCGCGCGAGCGGAGGATATCGAGGTAATCCTTGATCTTGCCGGCGAGCTCCTGAAGCTCGTCAGTCACTTCCTTGACGCCGAGCTGAGTCAGGCGCTGCAGCCTCAGATCGAGGATGGCGCGGGCCTGTACTTCGGAGAGGTTGTAGGTTCCGTCCTCGTTCACGGTGTGACCGGGATCGTCGATCAGCCGGATGTACTCCGCGATATCGGCGGCGGGCCAGTGACGTTCCATCAGCCGGGCGCGGGCCTCTGCGGCGTCGGCGGAGGAGCGGATCGTGGCGACCACCTCGTCGACGTTGGAGACGGCGACGGCGAGGCCGCACAGGATGTGACTGCGCTCTCGCGCCTTCCTCAGGTCGAAGGCGGTCCGTCGCGCGACGACCTCCTCGCGGAAGGCCACGAAGGCCGTCAGGAAATCGCGGAGGGTCAGCTGCTCCGGCCGTCCGCCGTTCAGCGCCAGCATGTTGCAGGGAAAACTGATCTGCAGGTTGGTGAAGCGGAAGAGCTGGTTCAGCACGACCTCGGGCGTTGCGTCGCGTCGCAGTTCGACGACGACGCGGACGCCGACCCGGTCGCTTTCGTCCTGGATGCCCGAGATGCCGTCGAGCCGCTTTTCGCGCACGAGGTCGGCAATCTTCTCGACCAGCGAGGCCTTGTTCACCTGGTAGGGGATCTCGTCGGCGACGATCGCGAAGCGGTCCTTTCGGATCTCCTCGACATGAGTCCGGGCGCGCACGATGACGCTGCCGCGACCTTCGAGGTATGCCTTGCGGGCACCGGAGCGGCCAAGGATCACGCCGCCGGTCGGAAAATCGGGGCCCGGGATGAACTCCATCAGCTGTGCCGATTCGAGGTCTGGATCCTCGATCAGCGCGAGTGTGGCGTCGATTACCTCGCCCAAGTTGTGCGGTGGTATGTTCGTTGCCATGCCGACGGCAATGCCGCCGGCGCCGTTGACGAGCATGTTCGGGAACCGCGCCGGCAGGACCACGGGCTCGCGGTCCTTGCCGTCGTAGTTGTCCTGGAAGTCGACGGTTTCCTTCTCGATGTCCGCCAGCAGCGCCTGCGCCGGCCGGTCCATCCGCACCTCGGTGTAGCGCATGGCAGCGGGATTGTCGCCGTCCATCGAGCCGAAGTTGCCCTGGCCATCGAGCAGGGGCAGGGACATCGAGAAGTCCTGCGCCATCCGCACCAGCGCGTCGTAGATCGCGCTGTCGCCGTGCGGGTGGTACTTGCCCATGACATCGCCGACCGGCCGCGCCGACTTGCGGTAGGCCTTGTCGTATGTGTTGCCCGTCTCGTGCATCGCGAAGAGGATGCGGCGGTGCACCGGCTTCAGCCCGTCGCGCAGATCGGGGATCGCGCGGCTGATAATCACCGACATCGCGTAGTCGAGGAACGACGACGTCATCTCCTTGGAGATGGAGATCGACGGGCCGGAGGGCCGGTCGGTTCCGTCGTCGTCGAGATCGTCTGGGGGATCGGGGGTGTCGGTCACGCCATCTCTCGGGGGGCTGCGCTGGTGCGCCACATCATTGTGTGCTGATAGCAGAGCGCCTGCCCAATGTGCAACGACACCACATCTGCGACAATGATGTCGGGACCTTTGCGACCTGCGGCATCGTTTTCATTGATCGGAGACGAAGTGCGTGGCTCAATTCGAGCGTATCAGTTCGGAGTGACATATGGACAGTCGCGAAACCGAACTCATGCTGCAGGGCTATGGCCTGACGACGGCTGAGTTCTTCTACCGGATGCCAGACTTCCAGAGCATCCTCAATTCCTTCATCTGGCAGGACTACGACCTCGCCCCGGATCACCCCAGGCTCTTCAAGTTCATCGAGTTCTGGCAGGAGGAGATCGAGGGTCCGCTGCATTCGGTACGCTTCGTGCACCGCAAGCAGATATCTCCCGGCGAGTGGAGGAACGTGACAGGCGAGTTCACCGTGCACTGACACGCAGGGCTGCGACCCAGATCACGACGAGGCCGAGCGACAGAAGCGCGTTCCATCCGGCCATCGAGATGCCGAGGAACTGCCACACGACCTCGTCGCACATGACGATGTCGACTTTGCCTCCTGTCGAAAGGAGGTCCGCGCCCGACATCCCGCTCAACCCGGTCCCGGTGCAAGTGGCCGGCCCGGCCCACCAGCCCTGTTCCACGCCGACGTGGTAAATTCCGATGGAAGCTGTCGTCAGCGCCGCAAGGGCACCCGCGGCCGCAAGGGCGGCGAGCGGCATGAAGTAACCGACGGCGCCTACCAGCGCTGCGACACCGTGCGGCCACCTCTGCCAGATGCACATCTTGCAGGGCGCATAGCCTGCCGCCTGAAAGCCCCAGGCGCCCAGCAGCAGCAGCAGCGAGCCGAGCCCGGCGGCAGCGACGAGGCCGCGCCTGCTCACAGGAATTCTCAGAACCACGAAACCTCCGACGAGCAACACGCAAAAGAGCGTGAAGAGAAGCCCCAGCCTTTTCTCGATGAAGTCGCGGATCGGCGGCCCGAACTTCCAGAGAAGAGCGGCGAGGACGAAGAAGCGAAGCCCCCGTGCGACGACAGAGGCCACCGCGAAGACCGTCAGGTTGAGGCCGGTCGTGCCGGAGAGGATCGTCACGACCTTGTAGGGGAACGGCGTCACGCCGGCGATCAGAACGGCCCACGCGCCGTACTCGTTGTAGCGCTCACGGAATGTGCCGAAGTATTCTTCCTTGCCATAGAACTCGAGGACCGGGCGGCCCACGCTTTCGAACAGCGACGCCCCGATCCAGTAGCCGGCGAGACCGCCCAGCACCGACGCCAGCGTTGCCAGCGCTGCGATCTCCCAGGCGCGCTTCGGCCGCGCGAGGATCATCGGGATCATCAGGACGTCCGGCGGGATCGGAAACACCGAGGATTCGATGAACGCCACCGCTGCCAGCGCCCACATCGCGTAGCGTGTCTCGGCGAGCTTCAGGGTCCAGTCGTAGAGCGGTCGGATCATGCTCGCCTTCCAAAGCGCAGGCCCCTATGCAAGTCTTCGAACGGTCTCGTCAAGCCGGAGGAGCGTGATGCGCTGGCAGGGTCGCAGGGGCAGCAGCAACATCCAGGATCGCCGCCGCGCAGGTGGTGGTCGCGTCGTGGGTGGCGCCGGTGGCATCGGATTGGTCATCGTCGTGCTGATAGGCCTTTTCTTCGGCATCGACCTCACTCCGCTTCTGCAGGGGGGAGTGCCGTCGGAAGGCGGGCAGGGCACGGTCACCGAGGCTGACGAGCAGGCCGCCGAATTCGTGAGTGTGGTTCTGGCAGATACCGAGGAGGTGTGGGCGGACATCTTCCTCACCCAAGTCGGCGAGAGCTATTCGCCGCCGATGCTCGTCCTGTTCTCAGGTGTGACCCAAAGCGGATGCGGTGGCGCCAGCGCCGCAACGGGCCCGTTCTACTGCCCGGGCGACCGGCAAGTTTATCTCGACACGGACTTCTTCGTGACCATGTCGCGGCAACTCGGGGCCAGCGGCGATTTCGCGGCGGCCTATGTCGTCGCGCACGAGGTCGCGCATCATGTCCAGAACCAGCTCGGTATCCTAGGAGAGGCGAACTCGATCCGCCGCCAGGTGAGCGAGGCGGAGTCGAACGCGATCAGCGTTCGCGTCGAACTCCAGGCCGACTGCTACTCGGGGATTTGGGCGCATCACGCAGATCGTCAGTTCGGCACGCTGGAACGCGGCGACATCGCGGAGGCGATGAACGCGGCCGAGCAGATCGGAGACGACACGCTGCAGCGCCGCCAGAGCGGTGTCGTACGGCCACACACATTCACCCACGGCACCAGCGATCAGCGGCAGCGCTGGTTCGAGGCCGGCTATCTGAGCGGCGACCTGCGCGACTGCGACACGTTCGGCACGAGCGATCTCTGATGGCTCTTGGCCGCGCGCGCGTCAGGATGTAGTCAGGGCGCCGAAGGCCCGAGTGGCGGAATGGTAGACGCAGGGGATTCAAAATCCCCCGCCGCAAGGCGTGTCGGTTCGAGTCCGACCTCGGGTACCAGATTGATTATTACGTAAACTTGGCGTTTGCCTTGTTCTCGGCGGGGTGTTCTGGGACGGTGACTCCCACACCCGACTCCCACAGTGTTGTTCTGTTCTCGTTCTATTCTCGAAGTCCGGAGCTGCGTTGGTACCGAGACCGTCTCCCTCCCAGAGGAAGTTAGGCCAAGGCTCTCTTTGCTGATCCGCGGCGAGTTTTCGCTAACGCGACTTTCTCCGACGGCGTGGACGACATCACGGACCTCATGCGTCTCCTCATTGGCGAGTTCATCCGGCGCTTCCTGTTGCACGTCCTGCCGGACGGATTCCACCGCATCCGGCACTACGGGCTACTCGCCGGCGGCGTCCGCAGGCGCAGCATCGACACCATCCGCGACCTCCTCGGCACCGAGCCGGCGGCTTCGGGACTCCGGACCTTCGCGCGAACGGGCGCAACGGTGCAACGCGCAGGCAATGAGCCTCTCATATCAAACACGCGGTCCCAATGCGGTTCTGAAGGGCGCGATCCGCGCGAGATGGTTCGGCCCCGATCGGCAAGCCAGATAGACAGCATTTCGAGCCGAGGTCAGTCGCCGTCGTGCGTCTCGTGACGAGGGCGGGAAACAGGATGCAAAGGATCAGCACCAGGCACATCGTTGCGATGAAGGGCCAGCTTTCCCTTACGAGTTCGCTCATCCGCTCGCGCAGCGGCGTGGTCCTCTCCTCTTTCACGCGAACCTCCTGTCTGACGATTGAGAAGGTCCCAATCGTCAGCCCGGGGAGCCCGATCAGAGTCGCG
>CAVZOJ010000006.1:0-277321 GCA_963776845.1 uncultured Alphaproteobacteria bacterium
CCCCTCCCGGCGCGATCTCGTCCAGGTCGCTCGCCTCGTGCTCGGTCGCGAGCCCGTCGGTCACCGCGATCATGTGCCAGAAGTCCGGCGCGGCCTCCTCCAGCGCCCGGCAAAGCGCCGCCTGCTCGGCGAGGCTGGCGCGCCCCTCGACGCGGATGCGGATCAGGACGTCGCGCCGGTCGGCCCGCGGCAAGAGCGCCGCCAGCGCCGCGGCAGCGTCCTGCCCCGGCAGGAGCGGCAGCACCTCGTCGGTCCAGAGAAACGTGCCGGTCGTCACCGTCTCGACCTTCGGCACCGAGCCCGGCCCGTCGATGGTGACGGCGAGGCAGGCGCCGCGGGCATCGTGCTTCCACCCGTCCTGCTCCGGTGCGCCGGAGTAGTGGCAGCGGTCCGACACCCGCATCCGCCCGTGCCAGTCGCCGAGCGCGAGATACTCCAGCCGCGCCGTCCGCGCCCGGTCGGGCGGGATCGTCGCCGGGTCGCCGTCCTCGTCAAAATCCTGGATCGCCCCGTGCGCCAGGCCGATGCGGATCTGCCGCGGGTCCGTCTCCTCCGCCGCCATCCGCGACGTCAGATCGCGGCCCGGACGGCGCTGCGTCACCGGCGCGGGCAGCAACGTCACCTCGTCGTCGAGTTCGATCGGCTGAGCCGTGAGGATCGGCGTCACGTTCGGTGGCGCCTCGCGCACGATCCGCTCCCACAGCGCCTCGGCGGCGAGACTGTCATGGTTGCCCGGCAGCAGCCACCAATTGAGTTCCGGCTCCGCCCCCATCGCGGCGAGTGCCTGACGGCGGACGTGATCCGCCGGTGTCTCGGTATCAAATAAATCCCCCGCGACTAGGATGTGCCGGGCTTCGTGCGCCCAGGCGGCACTGGCAACGCGCCGGATGGCCTCGTGGCGGGCCTCGACGAGGCGGCCGCGCCTCTCCTCCGGCAACATTCCGAAGCGGCGTCCGAGATGCAGGTCGGCAGTATGGATGAATCGAAATGCGGTCATGGCAGGCCCCCTAATGCAACAGCAGCGAACGCACCGTTAATAATCTCGCAGGGCGACAGAAGCTGTCGCGGAGACGGGCGTGCAGGCCGACCTTCTCATTGACCATTTGGGAACGGAAGAAGAACTTCAGGGCAGTGCGTCGAAATCCTCGCGCTGCCAGCCGTCGACCATGCGCCGCAGCGCCTCCGGTGCCAACACCTCCACCGAATCGCCCCACTGGTAGAGGTGCCATGCCATCTCGAGCCAGCCGCCCGCTGTGAACCGGACCTCGAGGCTGCCATCCTCCAGCCGCCGCGCCGTCTGCCGCGGATGAAACCGCCATTCTGCGGCCCGGTCCGCCGCGCGCGGAGCGAAGCGCCAGACCACCTCAGCATGCTGGCTGTCGTCCTGAAACGACCCGAAGGCGCGGGCAGCGTGATCGGCGAGGGAGAAGTTCGCGTCCCGCGCGAACCACTCCTCCGTCGCCTCGGCATCCTCGATCCGGTCCAGCCGGAAGTGCCGCAGCTCCCGTCCCTTCGCCGGCTGCCGCGCCACCAGGTACCGGCGCGCGCCCAGCAGCACCCCGTAGGGCTCCACCAGCCGCAGTTCACCGCCATAGCGGAAGCGCAGGTGGAACGGCCCGCGCAGCGCCCGCGCCACCACCTCCGCCGTGGCGACGTCGATCGCCACCATCGGCCCCGGACGCGTCGCGGCACCATGCGCCTCCAGCATCGCCTCGGCATCCGCCTCTGCCCGCCGCGCATCCGGCGAGGGCAGGGCTGCCAGCAGTCGGTCGCGCAGGCTCTCGAGATGCACCGCCTGCAAGGTGTCGCCGTCGCTCCGCAGCCGCGCCGCCGCCATCTCCAGCGCCTCGAGCTCCTCCGCCCCGCCGAGCCGCAGGCGGGCAAGCGGCGTCTCCCGCATCGCCCAGCGCCGCCGGCGGTCCGGATCCTCCGTCACCTCCACCGCATGGGGGAAGGCGGCGGCAAGCGCCTGCACCATCCGCTGCGCTGTCCGGTGGCTCACGGCGAAAGCTTCCACAACGTCGTCAAGAGTGACGCCGCGGTATCGTGACGTCGCGAGATCTGCGAGACGCAACAGTTCGATGGCTTTCGAGAAGGCGATGACAATCCTCGCTCGTCTGCTCGTGGACGTTCGTACGTTGACGTACGACAGCAGATCGGTCCAGCAGGCGGCCTCATGCTCCAAGATGAGGTCCATCCACTCGACGGACGGTGGACCCGTGTCAGCATACCGTGGTGGCTGACTGAGGCACGCCCAACAGGCGCCGGAAGATCTCTCTGTAGTCGGCGCCTTTCGTGTGCGTGCGGACGAACCACCAAGGTTCAGGTAATGGGTCGCGGACCGCGGAAGCGGCGAATAGAGCTCCGATACTGGCCGTGCGCGTTGTTGACGGTGTTGATGTGGTGAGAGCGAAGGGCGCTGGCGCTTCGCCGGCCGCCAACGAAGACGAAGTGCTCGAAGCCCGCGCACCTTGGCGATCCTTTCGTACTGGATGCCGCCGTCGGTGCAGAGAACCGCATCCAGGCTGACGTAGGGCAGCAGCGCCGCCTCCATTGTGGGTTCCTTGGTGTCCGGGATGTGCTCGAGGCTGCGCCGGCCGTGGTGCCGCTATCCGTTTAACGGTCGAGTCCGCCGTTGGAGTTGACCTCCACAACTTCGCTCCGCTCGTTGAGGTTTAAGAATGTAAGAATATCCGGTGCCACCTCGAAGTGGATCTTAGAGCGGCGGTCGAACCGGGATGGGCCTTGAGGTATACGGAACTGCTACTCGGTCCAGGCACAACGCATCTGGGCAGAGACGTCAGGTAGCCACGCCACCACCAAGACCGAAGCGCCCGGTCGGTCAAATAGGCACCACGTCAGCAGCATCTGCTTTGGACTGAATACTGTCAGCCGCTCCACCTTTCTCAAACTGTCGGAATTGCGTTACCTTGGTCCAGTTGCGCCTTTCCAGGGAAGCTCTGAAGAACCTCGGCAGCGGGCGATGATCTGTTAGGCTGGCGGCGACCTCGCTGGAGCCGCCTGATGAAACAGACTACCTTCGCCTCGCTGGCCTACGCCGGGAAGAAGAAGCGCACGCGGCGCGAGGCGTTTCTCGCCGAGATGGAGGCGGTGGTGCCCTGGGCTCGTCTGACGGCGCTGATCGAGCCGCACTACCCGAAGGCGGGGCCGAAGGGCGGACGGCCGCCGATGCCGCTGGAGGTCATGCTTCGGGTCTACTGCCTTCAGCAGTGGTACGCGCTGTCGGACCCGGCGGCCGAAGAGGCGCTCTACGACAGCGACGCGATGCGCCGGTTCGCCGGGCTCGAACTGGGCGACGACGCGATCCCGGACGAGACGACGATCCTCAACTTCCGCCATCTGCTGGAGCGGCACGAGCTGACCCGTGCGATCTTCGAGGCGGTGAACGCCTATCTACGCGAGCGGGGCATCCTGTTGCGCGAGGGCACGCTGGTCGATGCGACGCTGATCGATGCGCCCAGCTCGACCAAGAACAAGCAGGGCGCCCGCGATCCGGAGATGACCAGCACGAAGAAGGGAAATGCCTGGTACTTCGGCATGAAGGCGCATGTCGGCGTCGATATCGACAGCGGCGTGGTCCACACCCTGGAGACCAGCACCGCCAAGATGCACGACAGCCAGAAGTTCGACGAGCTGTTGCACGGCGACGAGCACGCGGTGTTCGGCGAGTTGCCAGGGGTTGCGCCACCGGTTCGAGCAACCGCTGGCGACGGCTATGTCAGCGGCGAGCGCGAGGCGGCGTTCCGCGCCCGGGGCAAGGTCTGGGGCGTGATGCGCAAGGCGCCCAAGGGCGGCAGGCTGCACCCCATCGACGAGCGCATCAACCGGATCATCGCCAGCCTGCGGGCCAGGGTCGAGCATCCGTTCCGGGTGATGAAATGCCAGTTCGGCTACCGCAAGACCCGCTACCGCGGGCTGGCGAAGAACGAGGCGCAACTGTTCTCGCTCTTCGGGCTCGGCAACCTGTTCCTGGTCCGACGACGGTTGATGGCCTGAGGCGGAATCCGCCTTAAATCATCGAACTGCCTCAAACCGCACCCCGAGCGGACTCGAATTGCCGCGCCGCCCGGCGTTCCGGTCGTCCGACGCCGATGCAATGCCGAGGGCGCGCGTTGATCAGACCTTCCTATGCTGACAGAAACAGGAGTTCGCTTTGGGAAGAGGCATCCTAAAGACCAAGCCGAACGCGGAGTCACGATTTTGACCTTCACCCTCGCAACACAACGGCGAAAAGGATCGAGCTCTGGAGCGATAACGTAGTGCTGGTTCAGGCGTTTGCCGATGCGGGAGGCCACCCTCAACCAACTCTTCTTGGTTGCGCCCCCCCATGAGGTCATCTCTTAAAGTCGCAGTTCGGAAGGTAAAAGCTGAGGTGATTGGCACGCTCCGCCATGACTGCTCGAGTATAAAAAAGTATCTGAGCTGGGGAGCCAAGGGCGCCGATCTCGTCCGCGTCCACCATTGCGAACTTATCACCCTTGCTTCTTCGTGCCTCAGCAGCCAACTTCCGAGCGATCTGGAAGATCACAACCCTACCGCAGTCTGACAACCTCAGGGTCTCGAAAAGCCGGATGTCCTGAAGCGCGCTGATCCCGTTCAGGATCATGGTGTTGTCGTTTGATCCCGGGGTACCAGTAATGGCGTTGAGTTCGCAGCAGAGGGCGTGACACGCACGATCACCTCCTAAGCTCATGTACTCGATCGCAAGTCTCGGATCGCGATCCATGTAGCAGTAGCAGGCGTGGAAAAGACGAAGAGCGTAGAGCGGCGGGTTGGCTTGCTCGACGATTGTGACTGCCTTTTCAGGCAGAAGATACTCGCTGGGTCTGGACAAGGCGTCCTCCTTCGGTTGGTGCGAGGAGGAAGTAGGTCCGAAGCAGCTCCGCAAAAAATGCTGATCTGTCCAAAGAAGGGACCAGCTGTCCCGTAGAATCTGCCCGAGGGTTCTTGGAACGTGGACGGATCGGAGGGATGCGTGCCGTCGCGACCCGCATGTCCTGTCGAGCAAGGACGTCAATCCGGCTGAGCTCCCCGCAAATGTGCCTCCGAGTCACCGGATCTTGCCGCGGACGCTGAGGCAACCCTCTGAAAATTACGCGAAAACTCCAGCGAGAACCTGTGCGGTACCTCAGTATCTTACGGAACCCCCCAGAACCCAGTCGCAACAAGGAAAGCTTTCGGTGGTCTACCACACCGGGGCTGTTGCGGCATGCCGCCGCTACGGAGCGCCTTGCGGCCGTCCTGTGTCCCTTGCAGTTCGTTGCGCCCGCTGAAAGAAGTGCCGCGTTAGCTGTTCTCGCGCTGCGCGGTCGCTCATGACGATGCTGCGCATCTGGCTGCTCTTCTGAAACTGCCTGATCATCTGGCGCATGAACTCCTGCGAGAAGGCGCCGTAGACGACGTTCGCCGGGTTGTTCTGCAACATCTCCATCATGTCTCCGTCCAGAAGTTCCCGGTTCGCCTGCTCGCCAAACAAGAAGTCCTCGGGCGCGAACGTCGTGCCATGGCGTCCGTTGAAGCTCTCGATAATCTCCGAAAGAGAGACCGTTCTTCCTCTTCGGTCTAGGGATTGGCGCCAAACTCCGTGATCGGTTGCAGCGGCACAGTGTCCCCCGGCGCCAAGGAGGCGGAGCCGTCGGCTGTGCGATCCACCCGGAACGCCTCGAGATCGAGCATGTCTTCGCTGATCTCGATATCAGGAGGACGATCGCGGGTAGGCAACAGCCGCGCCAGCCATGACACATAGGCGTAGAGTTTCTCGAGGTCGGTGTCCTCCAGCCGGATGATCTGCGCGACGAAGACGTAGAACCGCATGAAGCTCTTCAGGAGTTGCCGGAACTCCTCCTGCGCGGCGTCATCTTCGTCCAGCAGGAAGCGTTCGACCGCGTGGCGAACATACCCTTCCAGCGCCATGCGGTCAGCAGTCGCGAGGGGACCCGAAAAGAACAGCCGGGAGAATGCTTCTACTTCGTCCGGATCGACGTAGGACGCCGACATGATCCGCTGCGAGAGGTCGTAGATCTGGTTCGGGTCCGACCTGTCCTCGAGCTGTGTCACCTCGAAGAACGGCTTGAACGCGGACTGAATTTCCTCCTGCGTGTTACGAAAGTCGAGAACGTAGGTTCGCCGCTTCCCAAGAGCGGCTCGGTTGAGCCGCGACAGCGTCTGCACGGCCCGGAGGCCATGCAGCGGACGATCGACATACATGCCACAGAGCTTCGGCTGGTCGAAACCAGTCTGATACTTTTCGGCCACCACGAGGATCTGGAACTCGTCGCCCTCGAACCTGCGCGGGAGCTCCGTCTCCGGAAAACCGTTCGCCTCGGCCTCCGTCCACGGAACGCCGTCGATCTCCAACGTGTCCGAGAACGCAACCAGTGCATTCAAACCGCCATATCCCTGTTTCTCGATGTAGCGCCCGAGGCCCTGCCAGTAGCGCAACGCGTGCTCGCGGCTCTGCGTCACCACCATGGCCTTCGCGTACGGGCCTCGAGCGCGCTGATACTCGAGGATCAGATCCTCTACGTCCTCGCTGTCACTCGCCTCGCGCGTCAGCGCGTCCGTCATGGCCTGCGCCGACTTGCCGGACTGAAACGAGTGTGCCTCGTCCACGATCACCGCGAACTGGCGGCCGGACTGCCCCGACAGCTCCTGGAGGTGGTCGGTGCCGAACTTCTGGATCGTCGTGATGATGATCCGCGCGCCACCTTGGATCGCGGCCTTCAGGTCGCGCGATGTGCCGTCGATCTTCTTCACAACGCCCTTGGTCTTCTCGAAGCTCGCGACGGTGTTCTGGAGCTGCCGGTCGAGAACCACCCGATCAGTCACGATGATGGCCGTGTCGAAGACCGGCTGATCTGCATGGTCATGCAGGTTGATGATCTGGTGCGCGGTTCAGGCGATCGTGTTGGACTTCCCCGATCCTGCCGAGTGCTGAATCAGGTAGTTCTCCCCGGCACCGTTGATCTGTGCATGGGCAAGGATGTTGCGCACGGCGTCGAGCTGATGAAACCGCGGGAAGATCATCATCTCGCGGCCCTCTCCTTTCTCGAGGTGGATGAATCGGCCGAGAAGGTCGAGGAACACGTCGCGCGAGAAGACGGCCGCTGATCTGGGGAGGTTCTCGTAGAGGTATGCGCTCATCCAAGCCGAATGGTCGCGCGATGGCGTTCCGGTCCGCTCGCGCCTTCAGATTATAGAGCCACTTCGACAGCTGTCCGAAGGAGATGATCTCAGCCGTCATCCAGATCGGCGGCAGGCTCGGGCTGCTGTATTTCATGCGTAATGCTCGGCGAACGTGTCACGAGAGTAGGTGAAGTCATCCGTCAGACGCGCGACTGCCTGCCCGTCACGATCGCGACGTTTGTATAGATGCTGATCCAAGTAACCGTGCGGACCGTGCGTCATCGCCATGTGGTGCGCCCACTGAGCCCGGATCGCGACCTCGACCCGTTCGATGGCGTCCAGCATCAACAGCCTGAGTTGGCGGTCGAAGACGTAAAGCGTCAGGACGTCCTCGAACCTCGCGCCTTCTCGGAAAGCATGATCGTCGCCCTCATCCGCCGCCACCTCGAAGGCAAGCCAATAGGCCCGAAGCCGGTAGTAGGAGATGAACTGAAGGTAGTGCTCGGCACGTGCCTGATCCTCCACCACCATACCGCGGTGGCGGAGAAGAGCTATCTGGTCCGGGATGGATGTGGATGGTTTGGCGAACCTCATGCAGCGGCACCATGCTGCGAGAACCCGCCCCGAAAAACGAGTAACCCGCCAAGGTGCGCAGTGCAGAGCCGAGGCTCTGCCCGAGGCGTGGCGGGTCTTGTTGCGATGAGATATAGGGCGGGCTTCCTAACGAAGCAACAAGAAACCGAACCGACCGGGAGGGGACTCACTCGACCACCTCCTTCAGCTTCAGCTCGCTATCGATCTCCTCCAGCGGACGGGGCGGGACGTAGCGGTAGAAGTAACGATTGAAGTTGATCTCGTAGCCGACGCGGCCGACCCCGCCGTCGGTGGCGTCGCGGTGGCTCTCGTCCACCCAGGCGTCGGACACGAAGGGTGAAACCTCGCGCGCGAAGTAGTCCCTCCAGTCCTGGTCCAGAGGCACCAATTCATGATCCCGCAGACCGGTGTCAGGTTCGGGGTTGCCGTCCTTGTCTCGACAAATCTCGGCCTCCTCGTCGCGCTCACCCAGCGCCGCGACAGTGGCCTTCTTGACCGGTGCACCCACCTTCACGCCTGCGTTCTTCAGCGCCTTGTCCAGCGCCTTCAGGAAGGACGCGCGGTCCACCCAGACATGGCCATCCAAGTTGGTCAGGATCGTAGCCCAGAGTGCCTCTGTCGTCGCCTCGTCGAGGTTCTGGAGCGGCTTTTGATCCCGCAGCCGATAGATCGCCTCCTTCGTGAGTTCGAACCGCAGGCGCAAGGGCCGCTCGACCCGGATCTCGCGATAGCCGAAGTCGGACGTCTCGAAGATCTTCGAGACGTCCGACCAGTAACCGTCGGCGACCTGCACCGGCTGGTCATCGGCGAGAGCATCACCCGCGACGCCCGCGGCTGGTCGCTGCGCATCCTGACGTCGAAGACCTGCGGCGACTACGCGCGCGATGACCTCTGGCCCGAGCTGACGCCATTCCTCGATGTGCTGCTCGAGGTCGACGCACCAGGCGGGGACCTCTGGGCCGGGTACGACGCCCGGGTCGGCACCAAGCTCTTCTCCGCCGATTTCGGGGGGACGGGCCTGAGCGGCGACTGGATCTCGGACGTCTGGGAAGAGCATGTCGGGTGCGGCGCACACATCGTGCGCACGCTCTGGCACCAGACGGCCTGGGAGAGCGACCGGGATCTTACGTGGATGGCGTTGGCGCTCTGCGGTCAGCGCGCCGAGAAGACAGCAAAGCCCTACCGGATAGAGGGCGCCCGCCGGCGCGCAGCGCGCGAAGGACGGCGCCTGGTCGGCGCGGCCCGATGGCGCGCCATGACCTGACCGAGAACCCCGCGGGCGGGTGAGTGGTCGGAGCGCGGCTCTTCTCGAGAAGCCGCGCCCGACCACCCACTGCCCTCGGAAGACGGAAGGACCGATCTGACCCTGAGACCGGCGCCACGACATCTAAACCAATAGCATCATGGGGGTTCCCGTTCCGCCCCTCTCGGCGAAGGCAGTCCGCACCGCCCGCCACTCCAGCACGGACGCCCCTTGAACCCGGAGATACCGGGACAACCAACCGCTGGAGAAGCACATGACCATCTACACCGAAATTCCTTCCGGTACCCGGGTGGAAGACCAGACCGCCGCGGCGCCCATTCTCGCCTTCATAGGTGAGCACCAGAGCGCTCTCTGGCACGCCGCCCGCCTCATAGGCGGGTACGAACAGGCGCGCCTCGTCGACCGCCTTGTCGATACCCTGCAGCAGGAGCGAAGCGTCACACGACGCGTCCGCATCATGATCGACCAGCTGCTCGCCCTGCTCGCGCTCGACCCGGTCGACGACGGGACATGCACCTGCGGATTCTTTGTGCCGATCGATCCCGAAGATCCAGCGGTGGCCGAGATCTGCCTGCTCACCGATGGCCTGCGTGATGCAGTCGACGAGGTCGACAGGATCCGCCGGTCTTTCGCGACGCACGCCTCGAGAGCGGCATAGCACGCAACGAAACGGCCTCCCATCCTCGGGGGGCCGCTTGATGACAGCGGTCATTGCCCAGGACATTCCGTCCTGTCGCGCAGGCGCTGCGGCAGTTCGCCCAGCGGCGCGGGCGCAACCGGGAGATCGTCGCCGTCGCGCGGAAGCTGGCCACTGTGCTCCACCGCATGTGGCTCGACGGGACGGCATTCCGTTTCGGCGAGGAGGACGTCCAGACCGCTTGAGCACAAGTTCGAGCCGGCGCAGAGCGACCGGCTCTCCGAGGTCCCGTCGCCGGGACGCGAGCTCCGATGACGCCGGCAGTAGGACCTGAAGCTCCGTATAGCTCTCGATGTCCATGCCAGTGAAATGGGACCGTCGACCCTTCGCGACCTTCCTCGCGTTCTTCGGGGGACGGGGAAGCACGATGTTGCCGGCATCTCCAACACGCTCGCTCTCCTCTGGACTGCGGTGCTTAGCCCCTTGCTGCGTCGCCGAGGGCAAGCTTCCGCCCTCGAACTGTCGAGGAGATTGGTCGATCGGATTTTGCCGGAAGGAACCTCTGCGGAAATCTAACATTACGTTTAAAATCAATTACTTGTACGTCTCCAAGGTGCGGTGCCGATGCTCGCTTAGCCGGAAAGCGGATCCCATTGTTCGTCGGGTCACATGAGGCTGGAGCGGTATTCGAGCCATACTCCTTCGGATCTGCGCGGCAGCGCAGACCACTACTCGGGATTTCGTCTACTGCAGGATTTCACCATGGCCGACATCCGCCGGTTGCACCCTCCGCTCGGGCTGGAGCTCGTGGTCAGCAACGAGGTCGACGAACTGCTCCGGCGCGACGCCGACATCGCGCTGCGGATGACGGCCCCCGTCCAGCAGGCCCTTGTAGCCGCGCCGCGTCGCGTCGGCCGAGCTGGGGCTGTATGCCCGCGCCGACTACCTCGCCCGCCGCGGCGCGCCCGCCACCTTCGCCGACCTGCGGCGCTTCGACCTGATCGGCTACGACCGGGAGACGACCGCCCTGCGCGTCCTGCTCGCAGGCGTGCCCGGCCTCTCGCGCGACACGTTCACTCTGCGCGCGGACAATCAGCTCGCGCAACTGGGGGCGATCCCGGCCGGCTTCGGCATCGGCGTATGCCAGACGTGCATCGCGGAGCGCGACCCGCAGCTGGTGCGGTTCCTCGCCGACGAGCTCGCTCCCGGGAGCTGTCAACCTGGGTCGTGATGCACGAGGACCTTCGGGCCAGCCCCCGCTGCCGGGCCGTCTTCAACGCGCTTGCCGACGCGTTGGCGTGACCTGATCGCCGGACGTCTTGAGACGGGGCGGCTTTTCAGCCTTGTAAGCTCGGGGACAGATCGGCCGTCTATCCCAGACAGCGGAGTTCCAACTCTGAACCGCAAGGGTCGAGGCGCAGTTCTGGCTGCGGTCAGTCGACGACCACAAAAGCTTCCTTTGCGAGACCGTGGCGCCAGTTGGGGCGCTCCTACCGTCGCTTCTGGCCTCCGCGCAGGAAATCGAGCCGGGTGGTAGAGCTTCCACTTGAGCTCTTCCTCCCGGCGGGGGCAACGGGTGCGACTGCGCGGTGGTGGCCGTAGTCGCTCATCGTCAGTGAAGCGGAGGGAGCCGGCGAGGATTAGCTCGCGGCCCAGAGTGGACCCTCGGCACGGTCCGGCGCCGCCGCGCGGCAGCGGCAATTGCGGACATTGGTGCGCGGCGCAGCGAGAGCCTTGTGCTCAACTCACACTGCGCGGGACGGAGGGGGCTTTCGGAGTTGCAGACCGACGCCGCGCGTCGACCGGCCGGAGACTGGCAGGCCCGCACTTGCCCTCCCATCTTCAAAGGGCCACTAATCAGGAAATCTCTGAGCAAGCCATAGAGCTTGCTCAGTTTTCTGCCCGCAACAGTCTCACGGTGATCCCCTCGTGGCCGCAACATTAACCAACGTCCTGCGGTATTGGCGGACATCTCTGGCGGATGGTGCACTTGGCGAAGGGACGTTCCGGGCTGCGGATCGAAAGAGATTTTTCGTGCTCCCGAATGACGCGCTCAAGACGGGTAGCCTTTCCAAGCAGCTGGTCCAGACACTGTTCCGGGGCAGAGATGGTTCTGGAACGGTCTCGGTCCGCTTCTGGCCCCTGGTGACAGCCCGCAAAGCCTCACATGCCGCGTCTCGCGTCGATGGGATGCCGGAGATCGTCGCCCCCGTGGTCACCGAGGGCTTCGTGGATCGGGCGGGGCGGATCGTGCCGACGCGCAATGCCATTGCGCGCGACTTGCTGACACCCTTGCCCCGAGGTGTCTTTGCCCTTGGATCGGTGGAGGCGCTCGACGATTTTCTGACGACGACGCCCCTTCCCGAAGTGACGACGGCCGACGGCTGGCAGGACTACCGTCAGCATTGCCGTCAGATGGTCGACGCCCTGGCGCCGGGCCGGCCCTCTGACGAGAAGGAATATTTGCCGACCGGGAGCGGTTTCATCGAGGTATCGGAAAGCGCCGATGCAACGGTGCGCGGGATGCTGGATCTCTACGACAACCTGCTGGCCAATGAGCCGGACACGCCACTTCTATGCCAAATTGCGTTGCCCCATCGCCCTGAGATCGCGATGGACCACGGCATCGAGAAGGACTTTTCTCGACGCCTTGCGCATTCGAACCCGCACTTCCCCCTGGCCGAACAACAACGGCAGGTCCTGACTTGGCTTTCCGGATGTAAAGGACGCAGACGTCGCCGGGTTGTCGCGCAGCTCCGAGATCGGCTGAGCGAGGACGCCAACAAGCTCCGACAGCTCGACAAGGCTTTGGGCCGCCGCAGAACCTGCGCCGCCGCCCTCCTGTCCGAGCTGGGCGAAGATCCGGGTGCAGAGCAGACACGTCGCGCGGATACGCTCCGCGCCAGTCAGAAAGAGGCGGATCGACTGGCCGCCGCACGCGCGGCGCTGGATCACTATTTTGCCTCCAAATCTTGGCTCACCGGTCTTTTCGGGTTCATTTTCTTCGGTCAAGCGCAAGCGCGCTTTGAAGGCTGGACGGGTTGCAGGACGTGACCCGTGTCGAGGATATCGAAACGCGGGTCGCGGATGCCCTGAGACAGGGGCAGCAGAGCCTTGGCTCTGCCAAACAGCTCTTGGCCCGAGCAGAGGGCCTGAGACAGCAGGCCACGGGCAGCGAATTGGCGTGGCGCAGGGCGGCTGAGGCCTTCGGGGGTTCGGATGACTTGGACGCGCTGGAGCGGCAGGCTGATCTCGGGACACGTTTTGACTTGTTCCTGCTCGCGACCCACTACTGGGAAGGACGGTGGTTGATGGCGATGGAAGCCGATCTCGGCACCATCACCACGTCGCATGAAAAGACCGGGCGAAAGGCCGTCGAACCACGCTGGCAACGTCGCATGATGTTGACACCCTGCGCCGTGGCCACCTTTGCCAGCCTGCCGGGGAAGCTCTCGTGCAGCCGCTACCAAGGCGGCAAGTTCGCGTCCGAAAGCCTTTACAATTTTATCGACCTGCTGATCGTCGATGAAGCTGGGCAAGTCCTGCCCGAGGTCGCTGGCGCCTCTTTCGCCCTGGCTAAACGCGCGCTGGTTATCGGCGACACGCAGCAGATCGAGCCGATTTCGGCCGTGCCCGGGCCTGTCGATATCGGCAACCTCAAGGACAGCGGGTTGATCGACGGCGAGGAGGTGCCCGATCACTTGGCCGCGAGCGGCATCCGATCCAACGACGGCAGCGCCATGCGTCTTGCGCAGCAGGCCTGCAAAGTCGCGCCCTGGCCCGAGCTGGATCGCGGGCTCTATTTGTTTGAACATCGCCGTTGCCATGACGAGATCATCGGCTTCAGCAATGCCCTATGCTACAAGGGCAAATTGCGCCCGATGCGCGGCCCCGCACCGGCGGACGCGCCCCTTCCCGCACTGGGTTACCTGCATGTCGAAGGCCGCGCCTTCGCGAACGGTGGCAGCCGCGCCAACCCGGTCGAGGCCCATACCATCGCAGCATGGCTGGAGGAAAACCGCGCGCGTCTGGAAGGCCGCTACGGTCTTCCGCTTGAGCAGGTTGTCGGGGTCGTCACGCCTTTTGGCCAGCAAGTGCGCGCCATCCGGGACGCCTGCACCGCACGCGCCATTACCGTGTCCGGTCGTGAAGGCATGACCATCGGCACCGTGCACGCGCTGCAAGGAGCCGAACGGCCCGTGGTGATCTTCTCGCCAGTCTATTCCAAACACGCGGATGGCGGTTTCATCGACGCCTCGCCCAGCATGTTGAACGTGACGGTGTCGCGGGCCAAGGATAGCTGCCTCGTCTTCGGCGATATGAACATCCTGGCCATCGCCCGCAGCGGTTCTCCGCGCGCATTGCTGTCCGAATTCCTTGCGGCCAAGGGCAAGGCGTTGGATTTTGCCATGGAGCCGCGCGAGGACCTGACCCGCGGCGACGCTCAAATCGAGATGCTTCAGCACTCCGCTGAGCACGATGCCTTCCTCTTGAGTGTACTAAAGGGCGAGGGGCGGAAATACATGATCGTCAGCCCGTGGGTCGTTGCTGGAACGATCGAGCGGACTGGCCTGTTGGACGCAATGGCGTCCGCTCGCCAGCGTGGGGCAGACATCCAAGTCTTTGCCGACCCGCTGCTGAACACCGGCTCGGCGGCAGGTGGGCTGAGCCAGATGGAAGCCGTGGAACGCAGGCTTTCCGCGATCGGTGTCGCGGTTCACCGTGTCCCGAAACTCCACAGCAAAATCGTGGCCGTCGACAAAGCGCTTCTCTGTGCTGGATCATTCAACTGGCTCAGCGCGGATCGGAACGGGCAATACGCCCGGCATGAAACGTCGTTTGTCTATCGCGGCCCGCACCTCGAAGATGAAATCGAGACCATCCGGGACGGCCTTGCGCAACGCGCGAAGTAGCAGTCGGCCCTTGGACGAAGCCGCTCGCGCGGCAATGGCGCGAGCTGAGATGGGTGGCTGCTGACCCGACACCTGCGCTTCTCCGATCGCGTCGTCAGGTCTGACGATTGTGGCCTTCTCAATCGTCAGACAGGAGGCTCCCGTGACAGAGGAGAGGACCACGCCGCTGCGGCAGCGGATGATCGAGGACATGCGGATCAGGGGCATGGGCGAGAAGGCCCGAGCCGGGCGCATATCCGGGCGATCAAGGATTTCGCCGCGTTCATAAAGCGCTCGCCGGATACCGCCGGCCCGGAAGACCTGCGGGCCTACCAGCTGCACATGACCGACGCCGGGATCACGCCCTCGACGTTCAATGCCCGGATCATCGCGCTCAGGTTCTTTTTCGGCATGACCTGCGGCCGCGAGGAGATGAAGCGGTACATGCAGTTCCGCACCGAGCCGCGGAAGCTGCCCGTGGTGTTCAGCGTCGAGGAGGGTGAGGGGCATGTTCCCGAACGACCTGCTGATGGCCGCGCCGGGACCGGGGCTGAAGTACCGCGCCGCGCTCAGCATCTCGTACGGCGCCGGTCTCAGGGCCGCCGAGGTCTGCAACCTCAAGATCGGCGACATCGTGCCGGAGGCGCGTCTTCGACACGACGACAGCGATCGGATGCTGATCCACGTTGAGCAGGGCAAGGGACGGAAGGACCGTAAGGTGATGCTGTCGCCGGCTCTCCTGGACCTCCTGCGCGCGTGGTGGCGCGAGGCCCGGCCCGAGGGCTGGCTGTTCCCCGGCAAGCCCAGGATCAACCCGATCTCGCCGCGGCAGCTGAACCGCGCCTTCACGTCAGCCAAGCACATGGCCGGCATCGCCAAGCCGGCGACGCTGCACACGCTCCGCCACAGCTTCGCCACGCACCTGCTCGAGGCCAACACCGACGTGCGCGTCATCCAGGTGCTGCTCGGCCATGCAAAGCTGACGACGACGGCGCAGTACACCCATGTCGCCACCAAGACGATCCGCGACACGGTCAGCCCCTACGACATGCTGGCAAAGCTCCAGCATGAGACGGTGAAGCGGAGTTTGGAGTGACGGTCCGCCGGAGTGGCCCGGTCCAGGCTGGAGCTGGCCGACATCTTCCGTGAGCATGGCCCCGCGTGGCGGCGGGCCCATGCCGGGCACGTGAGCCTCGCCCAGCTCAAGGTCATGTCGGCGATCGAGACCTGCCGCACCGAAGCGCTCGGCGGGCATGTGGCGGCGTGCACGAAGTGCGGCCACCGACACATCGCCTACAACTCCTGCAAGAACCGGCACTGTCCGAAGTGAACAGGGTGAGCCGGGACCGTGGCCGCGGTGCGGCCGCGTAAGCCCGGCGAACGCGGCGCGGGACTGGATGGCGGCGCGGGCCGAGGACCTGCTCCCTGTCGAGTACTTCCACGTCGTCTTCACCGTGCCGGCGGAGATCGCCCGGATCGCGTACTGGAACAAGAAGGCGGTCTACGGCCTGCTGTTCAAGGGTGAGCCAATGGAACGCCAATGGTCCGAGAGACATTGGCGAACGCCGAGACACTGACCACCATCGCCGCCGATCCCAGGCATCTCGGCGCCCGGATCGGCATGACCAGCGTGCTGCACACCTGGGGCTCGGCGTCGTGCCGAAGGCACGCCTTCGGCCCAACCCCATCATCCGCACGTCCACATGATCGTGCCGGGCGGCGGCCTGTCGCCCGACGGCACCCGGTGGGTGTCCTGCCGGCCGGGCTTCTTCCTGCCGGTCCGGGTGCTGTCCCGGCTGTTCCGGCGCCTGTTCCTGGAGGGGCTCTCGGCGCTGCACCGCGCCGGCAAGCTCGCCTTCTTCGGCGACCTCGAAGGCTTGGCCGATCCCTCCGCCTTCGCCGCCTGGCTCGCGCCGCTGCGCAAGATCGAGTGGGTGGTCTATGCCAAGCCACCCTTCGGCGGCCCGGAGGCGGTGCTCGCCTACCTCAGCCGATACACTCACCGCGTCGCGATCTCGAACACTCGCCTCGTCAGCGCCGACGCCGAGACCGTCGCGTTCCGCTGGAAGGATTACCGGATCAAGAGCGGCGACCGCCTCAAGGTCATGCGGCCCTCGACCGACGAGTTCATCCGGCGCTTCCTGGTCCACGTCCTGCCCGACGGCTTTCACCGCATCCGGCACTACGGCCTGCTCGCCGGAGCGGGCCGCAAGGACACCCTCGCCAGAGTCCGAGACCTTCTCGGTGCCCGGGCGCCCGCGGAAGCCGACGCAGCGGCCGACATCGAAACCGCCCCGCCGTTGAGCCTGAGAGAACCTTGCCCCGATTGCGGTGGGCCGATGCGGATCATCGAGACGTTCCGGCGCGGCGAGCGCCCGACGACCCGGGCTCCACCACGGAGGGTTGCCGCATGATGACAGGGCCATCACCGCCGATGACTCCGCTCCGGACCAGCACGTCAGTCCGGAACAACCTCAGGCTGCGCCTCCGCTCCGCCGTGCCGCAATGCCGGCCTCGATCCGGCAGCGCGACCCTACAGCACGCTTCGCCCAGCATGCGGAACAGCGTCCCGCCGCTGCTCCCAGACCGCCTATCGCTCCCGAGATCCCGTACCGACCCAAGCGACGCCGCTGCGCTTTCCCCATAGACCATCGCCAAACCCCCGCGGCTTCCTCCTTGGGAGGTTTTCCAACGCGGGCCGAGGTCAACGACCGGACCCACGCGCCCGCCGCGGCCCCATATCGGAGCATCTTCACCTTTGTTGCCCTTCGACTGCAACGACGGCCTCGACGCCGCGTGGATCTCGGCCATTCGTGCCAAGTTCAGCGACGATGCCGCGATGAACTCACGCAACGCGGATAAAGCTGACGTTCGCCGCAGGTCTTCAGATGTCAGCCTCTGTTTCAAGACGATATGTTCAGTGACACGCCGAGCCTCTGTCTGCGTCGCATCGGCGCAAAGTAGAAAGTTAGCATGACCCAATCCTTCGGCCGCCTTGTGGAGAGGCAAATCCAGAAGGCTCTCGCGGAGGGCAAGTTGCGCGGCCTTGAAGGCGAGGGAAAGCCGCTGCCCGACCGCTCAGGCGAGGCTTTCACCGACATGGCTACAGCAGTGGCGGCTCGCATAATGGCCGAAGCAGGTGCGCTGCCCGAGGAGTTCAAGATCAAGAAGCTGCTGGAAGCGGCGAAGCAGAACTACAAGGAGGCGGAGGGCGACGAGGCGAAACGCGTCGCGATGGCACTGATCGCCGACCTTCAGCAGCGCTACAACATCGCCGTGGAAGCGAGACGGCGGTTCATGGCGCCTTAACTCAAAAAACCGTGCGTCTGCTACGAAGCCTTCGACAAATAGGCCTCCGAGCCGCCTTGCGGCAGCGCGGCGAGCGGAGAGCCGAAAGAGGCCGCCACATCAACGTGGACGGCCCAGAGCGACCGTTCGGCCGAGCCGATGGGCGCCGCGGCGCAGAGAGGAAAGCGGACATTCATTCAGGCAGCGAACTCCATTCGCAAGTAGTCAATTCTTCCGGTCGGATGCTGCGGTGCGGGCAGGAATGTCTCGGTCGATGGTTCAGGAGCGCCGGCTGGCGGAGAGCCTCGGCTGCGGTTCACGCCGCCACGGCGAGCAGCCCGACGGCCGCGGTCTCCGTCACTTCAGCTTCACGAGACATGCAGCGCCGCGCGACCGCTCGCGTTGGACTTGAGCGGTGAGGCTTCAACCAATCGCATAATGGCGCCGTCGTTCTGATCGCGTCAGGGAAGGTGCCGGCCGTTAGGTCCGGCCCGGGACCCCGTGATTTACGCGCTCGAGCGGACGCGGCCGGCGAACTCATTCACTCAATGGCGACGCGGCGCGTCAGTTGCCCGTTGCTTTCCCAGTAGGTGTGCTTGTTCGCGATCAACGGGTCCTCCGGCGCCGGCTGGACGTTGCCGCTCGTGTCTATCGCACGCGACGTGACGGCGTGCTCGCCGGGCGTGGGGTCCGTCCAGTCGAACGACCAGATCGTCCACGCGTGCTCGGCCTCCTCGGAGCGGTCGAGCGTCGCCTCCTGCCAGTCTCCGTCGTCGATCCGCACCTCGACGCGCTCGATGGGCTCGCCCCAGGCGGCGCCGGTGATGCGGTGGACGCCGTCCGCCATGGTGACGCGGCCGGGCACGGACTTCAGGCGGTTCGGCCCGACGGAGTTGCGGGTCCAGAGCGTGCCGCCGTTCCTGTCCTCCGCGCGGAGCGTCACGTAGTCCTGCGCCATGAACCGGCCCTCATATGGTCGCGGGCGCGCCTCGATGCGCTCGAGCCACTTGACGTTCGCGACGCCGTACCAGCCCCGCGCGATGAGACGAACGGGGTGGCCGTGGCGCGCCGGCAGGTCCTCGCCGTTCATCTCGTAGGCAAGCAGGATCTCGGGGTTCATCGCGTCCGCAACAGTCATCGAGCGGCCGAAGTTCTCGCTGAACTCGACCTCGTGGAACGTCTCGGTACCGCTGTCTGCGCCGAAGAAGACGATCTCGACGGCTCCGTCCTCGATACCCGCCTCCTCGAGGATCGGGGCAAGCGGCGTGCCGGCCCAGCGGGCGTTGCCTACGCCGCCAGTGAAGAAGGGCAGCCCGTGATTGCCCGCGCACTCGAGCGTGAAGACGACCTCCTGCCGCGGCCGTGCGCGCACCGCCTCGATGTCGAGCGTCATCGGCTGGCGGACGAGGCCGCCGATGTCGAGGCGCCAGGCGACGGCATCGATCTCGGGCCAGCCGTAGTGACCGACGCCGAAGAACTGGTCGATCGGGGTGATCCAGGTATCCAACTGCTCCCAGTCGAGCTGGTTGGGAACGATGTCTGGGACCGGATTTTCCGGGCGGCGATCCGCCCACGGCACGACCACCTCACCTTCGCGCAAGGGAAAGGCCCGAGCCAGAAGCCCGGAACCGAACAACCCCGATCCCGCGACGGCACCGATCCCGCCCGACAAGACTGTCCTGCGATCAATCTGCTGCGCGTCCATGACGATTTCCTCCTCCCAGGATTCCGTAAGGGAATCTTATACCAAAGCCCGCCGAATCGAGACGGGTCTTCTCTCCAAATCCTGTCGGGTGGCATCACGTCAGCCGAAGCCGCCGTCCTTCGGTATCCCGTGGCGCCACGCCGCCACGAGATACCGCCCGCCATGCATCAGGTCGTAGACGCTGCGCCAGCAACGACAGGCTCGGCCCGAAGGAGACCTTGAGCGCCGTGTGCTGCTGCCGCTCCGCAGCGGCGTATGCGGCCATTCAAGTACAACGCAGCGAGAGTTTCATCCTCGGTGCTGACAAAGCGCTCCAGATGCGGCATACCGCGCCCGCCTCGGCGAGTTTTTCGCGACCCTGCCCGACGGCATCGACACCGTGGTGGGCGAGCGTGGCGTCACGCTTTCGGGCGGGCCGAAGCGGCGCCTGTCGATCGCCCGCATCTTTCTCAAGAACCTGCCGATCCTAATCCTTGACCAGGCGACCTCCGCCCTCGACACCGCGACCGAGCGGCAGGTCCGGGCGTCCCTCCGCCGATCGCACCACACTCGTCGTCGCCCACCGGCTCTACGCCCTCGGCCGCGCCGATCTCATGGTGGTCATTGAAGACGGTCGCGTGGTGGAGCAGGGCACCGACGCGGACCTCCAGGCCCGCCCGGTGCCTTTGCCCGTCTGGGCTCGGCCGAGGCCTGGAAACTTCCAAAAAATGGAACAGAAGCCCGTAACAGTCTAATTTTCGGCACCGGACACCTCCTATACGTTTCGTTCAGAAACTCTGGGAGGAGACCCATGCTGAAAGGAACGGTCGCGGCCATCGCGCTCGCCACTGCGGCGGCGTTTGCCGCCCCCGCCATCGCCGGCAAGCAGGACGACACCCTGCGCGTCGCCATGGCCGAGGAGATCCTGAACCTCGACTACCTCTACACCACCAAGCGTGAATACATCATCCTCGCGCAGCTGACCGACGCCACGCTCTTCGACATCGACCCCGAGACGGCGGAGGCCAAGCCGTCGGTGGCCACCGACTACGAGTTCGTCGACGAGACCACCCTCGACATCACCATCCGCGACGACGTGATGTTCCACGACGGCACCGAGCTCACGCCCGAGGACGTCGCCTACACCTTCAACTGGGTGGCGAGCGCCGAGAGCGAGGCAAACGCCACCGGCGTCGTCGAGCGCTGGCTGGACAACGCCGAGGTCACCGGCCCCAACACCATCCGCTTCCACCTCAAGTCCGTATACCCGCTTGTCCTGCGCGACATGGGCGCCCGCATTCCGCTGCGAAAGGCCGGCACCTACGACGAGGGCGGCGAGATCGACCGCGACGCGATGGCCCAGAACGTGGTCGGCGCAGGCCCCTACAAGGTGGTCTCGTTCGAGCCCGGACAGGAGCTCGTGCTCGAGCGGTTCGAGGGCTATTTCGGAAAGGCGCCCGCGATCGAGAACATCGTCGTGCGCAACCTGCCCGACATCGGCACCCAGCAGGCCGAGCTCATGTCGGGCGGCGTCGACTGGATGTTCACCGTCCCGCTCGACCTGGCGCAGAGCCTCGGCGCGACGCCGATGGCCGAACATCTGGCCGGCCCCGACCTGCGCGTGGCCTTCGTGGTGCTCGACGCCGCGGGCTACACCGACGAGGACGGGCCGCTGACCAAGCTGCCGGTGCGCCAGGCCATCAACCACGCGCTGAACAAGTCCGAGATGGCAGAGTACCTGATCGGCGGCTCGGCGGAGCCCATCAACACCGCCTGCCACCCGGCGCAGTTCGGCTGCGACACCTCGGTGCAGGACTACCCCTACGACCCCGAGCGGGCGAAGGAACTGCTGGCCGAGGCAGGCTACCCCGACGGCTTTCCGCTGGAGCTCTGGGCCTACCGCGAGAAGCCGGTCGCCGAGGCGGTGGCGTCCGACCTGACCGCAATCGGCATCGACGTGAACCTGCGCTACGTCAAGTTGGAGAGTCTGAACCAGGCCCGCGCCAACCAGGACATCGCGGCCTATATCGGCACCTGGGGCTCGGGCGGCACCGCCGACACCGCGGCCATCGCGCGGATCCACTTCGCCGACAGCGACCGCAACCTCTCGGGCGACGACGCCCTGCAGGAGACGGTGCTGGCCGCCGAGCAGACCGCCGACCAGGAAGAGCGCGCCGAGATCTACACCGAAGCGCTGACCCGGATCGCCGATCAGGCCTACTGGGCGCCGCTCTTCACCTATTCGGCGAACTATCTCGTGTCGCCGGATCTGGACTTCCCGCTCGACCCCGACGGTCTGCCGCGGCTGCAGAACGCCTCCTGGAAGTGATCCCAGCGGCCGGCGGAGCGCGTCTCCGCCGGCCGCGAGCCGGAGGTGATCCATGCTGAGATACATCGCACAACGGGCCGTGCTGGCGCTGCTGGTGGCCTTCACCGTGTCGCTCGCGACGTTCTTCTTGCTGAACTTCGCAACCGACCCGGCCCATGCCATCGCGGGTGAGGACGCCACCCCCGACGTGATCGAGGCGATCCGCGCCCGCTACGGCCTCGACCGCCCGATTGCCGTCCGCTACCTCGACTGGCTGGGCGGCGTTCTGACCGGCGATTTCGGCGAGAGCTACTACTGGCACAAGCCGGTGGCCGCGCTGGTCGCCGAACGCGCGCCCGTCACCATCGTCCTCGCCCTCTCGGCGCTCGCCGTGACCATTCTCATCTCCATCCCGCTCGGCGCCTGGGCGGCGCTCAAGCCGAACTCCTGGGCCGACCGGGTCGCGCTCGGCGTCGCGGTGTCGGCGCAGGCGGTGCCGAATTTCTGGCTCGGCCTCATCGTCATCATCGTCTTCGCTGTGAACATGCCGATCTTCCCGGTCTCGGGCGACGACACCTGGCGGCACTTCGTGCTGCCCGCCTTCGTCCTTGGCGCCTCCTCGGTGCCGGCGGTCATGCGCCTCACCCGCACCGGCCTCATCGAGGTGATGGACAGCGACTATATCCGCACCGCCCGCTCCAAGGGCTATCGCGGCATGCCGCTGCTTACCCGCCACGCCATGAGGAACGCGCTCCTGCCGGTGATCTCGGTCCTCGCCGTGCAGCTCGGGCAGAAGTTCGGCGGATCGGTCATCACCGAGTCGATCTTCGCCATCAACGGCCTCGGCCGCCTGGCGCTGGAATCGATCCTCGGCTCCGACATCCCGACCGTGCAGATGCTGATCTTCGTCTTCGCACTCGTCTTCGTGGCGATGAACCTCCTCGCCGACATCCTGAACGCGGCTCTCGACCCGAGGATACGGATCGGATGACCCAGGCCCACGACACCGCCGTCGGCACCGCCGCCGAGAACCTGCCGCCCGAGGCGCCCTCCGTCGTCGAGGAGATGCCGCCCAGCCCGCGCCGGCTCGCACTTCGCCGCGCCCGCGCCCACGGCGGCCTCGTCATTGGCGGCAGCATCCTGATCATCCTTGCCCTGATCGCCGTCTTCGCCCCGCTGATCGCCCCGCACGACCCCTTCGCGCAGACGCTCAGCGCGCGCATGCTGCCCCCCGCCTGGGCCGAGGGCGGCAACCCCGACTACCTGCTCGGCACCGACCAGAACGGCCGCGACTATCTCAGCCGGCTGATCTACGGTGCCCGCATCTCGCTCCTGATCGGCCTCGGCGCCGCCGCCATCGGCATGGTCATCGGCGTCACCCTCGGCGTCGTCGCCGGCTACTTCGGCGGCTGGGTCGATCACGCCGTCAGCTTCCTGCTCACCGCGCAGCTCGCCCTCCCGGGCCTGCTCCTCGCCATGGCACTGGTGTTCATCATCGGCCCGTCGGTCTGGGTGGTGATCGGCATCGTCGGCGTCCTGCACTGGACCTACTACCTCGTCGTCACGCGCGCCGCGACGCAGCGCATCCGCTCGCTCGACTTCGTGGCGGCGGCGCGCGCGTCGGGGGCGACGTCGGGGCAGGTCATCCGGCACGAGATCCTGCCAAACCTCGTCAGCCAGATCATCGTCATCTTCACCTTCGAGGTCGGCATCGCGATCCTCGCCGAAGCGTCGCTGTCGTTCCTCGGCGTCGGCATCCAGCCGCCCATGCCCTCCTGGGGCCTGATGATCGCCGAGGGCAAGCAGGCGATGTTCTACCGCCCCTGGCTCGTCGTCCTGCCCGGCCTCTGCCTCTTCGCGCTCGTCATCGGCGCCAACCTCACCGGCGACGGCCTGCGCGACGTCACCGCCCCGGAAGGGAGGAACTGATGCTCGACATCCGCAACCTCGACGTCTCCCTCTCCCTCCCCGCGGGCGACCTGCGCGCCGTCCGCGCCCTCGACCTCAGCCTCGGCCGTGGCGAGGCGCTGGGCATCGTCGGCGAGTCCGGCTCCGGCAAATCGATGACCGCGCTCGCCCTCATGCGCCTGCTGCCGGGCAGCGCCCGCATCCGCGCCGACGCGCTCCGCTTCGACGGAGAGGACCTCGCCGCGGTCGACGACGAGAGCTTCGGCCGCCGCTACCAGGGTCCGCGGATGGCGATGATCTTCCAGGAGCCGATGACATCGCTGAACCCGGTCTACTCGATCGGCCGCCAGCTCACCGAAGCCTCCGTCCGCAACGGCACCCTCGACGCAAGCGCCGCCCGCCGCCGCGCGCTCGACCTCCTCGACCGCGTCGGCATCCCCGACCCCGAGACGCGCCTCGGCCAGTATCCCCACCAGCTCTCCGGCGGCCAGCGCCAGCGCGTGATGATCGCCATGGCGCTCATGCAGGAGCCCGAGCTCCTCATCGCCGACGAGCCCACGACCGCCCTCGACGTCACCGTCCAGGCGCAGATCATGGAGCTTCTTGCCGACCTCCGCCGCGAGATGGGGATGGCGATGATCCTCATCACCCACGACCTCGCCGTCGTCGCCCGCAACGTCGACCGGATCGCTGTGATGTACGCGGGCGAGGTCGTCGAGCAGGGCACCACCGAGGCCGTCCTGCGCCAGCCCGCACACCCTTACACCCGCGCCCTTCTCGGCGCGATCCCGCGGCTCGAAGGCACGCCGCGCCGCCTGCAGGCGATTCCCGGCACGGTGCCGTCGATGATGCGCATCCCCGATGCCTGCATCTTCGCCCCCCGCTGCGCCCAGGCGCGCGACGTCTGCCACCGCGCCCCGCCGCCCGAGCAGGGTGACGACGTCCACAGCCGCCGCTGCGTCCTGACCGACGCCGAGGTCGCGGCCCTCGACGACGACCGGTCAGAGCCGCTGGTCCGAGCCGCCCACACCGACGAGGACGTCGTCCTCTCCGCCCGCGACGTCACCCGCGTCTTCACTTCGCGCCGCGGCCTCTTCGGCCCCCCGCGCGAGACCCGCGCCGTCGACGGCGTCTCGCTCGACATCCGCCGCGGCGAGACGCTGGCGCTGGTGGGCGAGAGCGGCTCCGGCAAGTCCACCCTCGCCCGCATCCTGCTCGGCCTCGACGCGCCGACCTCGGGCGAGATCCTGCTCGACGGCACGCCGGTGGCCGAGATGCCGCCGATGCGCCGCGCCGGCCTGGTGCAGCCGATCTTCCAGGACCCGTACTCGTCGCTGAACCCGCGCCGCACGCTGGCCGAGATCATCGCCCGCCCGCTCGCCCTGCGCGGCGACGGCACGGCGGCCGACCGCTTCGCCCGCGCCAAGGAGATGATGGAGCGCGTGCGCCTGCCCGCCCGCCTCCTGCACTCCTACCCGTCGCAGCTCTCGGGCGGCCAGCGCCAGCGCGTGGCCATCGCCCGCGCCCTCGTCACCGAGCCCAGCATGCTGATCTGCGACGAGCCCACCTCGGCGCTGGACGTCAGCGTGCAGGCGCAGATCCTGAACCTGATCGCGGGCCTGCAGCGTGATCTCGGCCTGACCTGCCTGCTCATCACCCACGACATGGCCGTGGTCCACCAGGTCGCCGACCGTATAGCGGTGATGCTGAACGGCCGCCTGGTCGAGGAGGGCACGGCGGAGCGCGTCCTCACTGCGCCGGAGAGCGACTACACCCGGACGCTTCTCGCCGCCGCGCCCCGCTTCGAAGAGACGAAGGTTCCCGCATGAAGGACAACGTCGCGCGGGAGCTTACTCCCGATACGCTCTTTTCCGAGGAGAGCCAGTGGCAGGCCTGGCTCGATGTCGAGGCGGCTCTGGCCCGCGCCCAGGCCCGCATCGGCATGATCCCGGCCGAGGCGGGGGAGGGCATCACTGACGCGGCCCAGCTCGAGCGCATCGGCCCCGACCAGCTGCGCGCGTCCATCGCCACCACGATGGCGCCGGTCCTGTCGCTGACCCGCTGCCTCGCCGCGGCCGCGGGAGAGGCCGGCCGCTACGTCCACTGGGGCGCCACCACGCAGAACGTCATGCAGACCGGGCGCCTATTGCTGTTGCGCGAGGCCGAACGGGCGATCCGCGCCGACCTCGCCCGCGCTATGGAGCGACTTGGCCGCCTTGCGGAGACCCATGCCGAGACGCCGATGGCCGGCCGCACCAACCGCCGCCACGCCCTGCCCGTCACCTTCGGCTTCAAGGTCGCGGGCTGGATCGACGAGCTCTCCCGCGCCACCGCCCGTCTCGACGAGGCCGGGGCGCGCACCTTCTCGCTGCCCTTCGGCGGTGCGGTCGGCGCGCATCACGGCTATGGCGACGACGGCCCCGCACTGATGCGCGCGCTCGCGGAGGAGCTCGGCCTCGCAGAGCTGATGGTGCCCAGCCGCACCGTCAACGACCTCTTCGTCGAGAATGTCGTCGCCCATGCGTTGCTGGCGATGACCATCGAGCGTGTGGCACGCGAACTCTACCTCCTGATGACCGAGGAAGTGGGGGAGATCCGCGAGGTACTGGAGCCCGGCGTCGTCGGCAGCTCGACCATGCCGCACAAGGTCAACCCCAAGCACGTGGTCAAGGTGATCGCGCTGGCCGCGCGTCTGCGCGGCCTCGCCGCACCGGCGATGGAGGGCGGGCTGCCCAGCCACGAGGGCGACGCCGCGGCGAACCAGCTCCTCTCGTCGGTCGTCGACGAGGCGGCGCCGCTCGCCTGGCGCCTCTCCGCCACCTTTGCCGGGCTCCTCGACCGGATCGAACCCGACGCCGCCCGCATGGCGAGGAACCTCGCCGCCAGCGGTCCGCTGCTCGCCACCGAGCAGCTGATGATGGCGCTCGCTTCCAATACCGGCCGCGCCCGCGCCCACGATATCGTCCACCACGCCCTCGATGCGGCGCGCCAACAGCGCACCGAAACGGTCACGGCGCTCCTGGCCGAGCCCGAGGTGGCGGCCTTGGGCGAGGCTGAGGTGCGCCGCCTGCTCGACCCCGCTACCTATACAGGCAGCAGCGCCGACATGGCCCGCCAAGCGGCCGCCCGCGCCGACTCCCTCGCAGACGGCCTGCGCGGCGCATGATGAAGGGGCGGCGCGCAAACCTTTCCACGCGGTTAACGGCGCCCAGGTTTCCCATAAGCATCAACACCTTACGCGCCTTCTCAAGTTTGAGCAGCGAAGTCGCTCAGATCAACTCCAGCGCCGCCGCGGCCCCCGGGTCGGCCGCGCGCCTCTCCTCGATCACCGCGCTTACCGCGTCGAGGAAGGGCGAGGCCAGCGGCGAGCGCGGCCCGGCCGCATGGATGCAGGCGTAGGTCGACCACCGCTCCTCCTCGAGCGGCACCAGCACCGCCCCGTCGTCCGGCCCAAGCCGCACCGACGCCCGGTCCACCAAGCTGATCCCCAGCCCATCCCGCACCATCTGCAGCGTAACCATCGTCGAGGTCGTTTCGAACGCTACCCGCGGCTGCAGTCCGGCCTCGCCCGTCATCGCGTCGATGCGGTCCCGCCAGCGCTGCCGCCGCTTCAGCGCCACCGCGCGCTCCTGCGCGACCTCGGCCAGGCTCACCGCATCGCGCCCGGCCAGAGGATGGCGCCGCGGCACCAGCACCTCGATCCGCGCCCGCAGGAACGGCTCGACCTCCAGCTGCAGGATGGCGTTTTCCACCGGCAGCGAGATGAGCCCGAGGTTGTACCCCCGCGCCGCCACCTTGCTCTCGATGTCAAACCGGGTCTCGACGTTCAGTGCGCAGTGAAAGTCCTCCCGCTCGCGGTCGAGGATCGCCAGCGCCGGCGAGACCAGCGCAGTCGCCAGCGGCGCCGCGGTGACCACCGACAGCCAGGTGTGCGACCGGTTGCGGATGTCCGCCGCCACGGTCCCGATCTCCTCGAGCCCGTCCAGCGTCTGCGCCAGCCGCCGGTAGAGCGCGTCGCCCTCCTCGGTCAGCGACAGCTGCCGCTTGTCCCGGCTGAAAAGCTGGAGCCCGATCTCCGCTTCGAAGAGCGAGAGCAGCCGGCTCGCGGCGGGCGTCGACAGCCCGATCCTGTCCGACGCCTCTGCAAGCGACCCCGAGAGCACGATCTGCCGAAAGAGCTTCAGCGCCTTGATGTTCATCGGCTCAGTCTGCGCCGCTCGCCACGCCGGGTCGAGCGCCGGGGCGAAATATGAACAATCACTTCTGTCTGCCAGGCTGAACTAGATGTGATAGCGGGCGCGACCGATGCCGGATACGCCGCCCTGGAAAGCGACGCGGCGATCCTGGACAGCTTCGGGCCGCGCGGAGACGGCGACAACGAGCACATCGTCACGGAGTTCGATCGAACCGCGCCTGTACCTTGTCGCGCGGATGCTGATTGAACTGGGCGAACAATAGTCAGTAATTCCGCCGATCCAAAAATGGCGGTTTGGGCTTCGAGCCGCCTTGCGGCAGCGCGGCCAGAGGGGCGCCGAGACGCGGCATGCCATCGACGAGGACGGCACAATATGCTGCCCTTCCAGCGGCGCGGCCTCCGCCGCGACGCCGCATGAATCTCGGCCATTCGTGCTCGCCGCAGCGAAGCCAACAGCACGACCTCACGCTACGCGGACCTTCCTGCCACTCGTTTTGACCCTCTGACGCCCCGAGTAGCGCCGACCCCCCTTTAGGACTCGCTGAGCCCGAGAATCCGGCGTCGGACCCCGGCGTACCAGTCGTAGAAGCCGACATCCTCCCAATGGTTGGCGGCGAAGTATCCGTTCGTGGCGCATAAGACGCCCGAGGGTTCCTCCAACGCCTTTTCCGTCATCGTTGCAGCATCAAGATCAGACACCCCCTCCGAACCACACCCAAGTGCGCCTGCCAGAAGTTGACGAGCCAGCTTGCAACTCGCGTCCTTCGATCCAGCCCGACCACGTCACGGCTCTTCTCACCAAGATCTCAATCGTGCGCCGGGCTGTGCTAAAAAAGGAGCAATCGAAGTTATGTCTCAGCTCAATTTCAATCCAGATCGAAGTGCCGGCCGCGCGTGTGCCAGGACGTTGGCGGTAGTGCTTGTTTTGACGGCGACGAGCGCGCAGGCGCAGGATCAAGGAGACCTGCCGAGGGTCGCTGTCTTCTCCGGTCCGACGGCGACCATCCAGAACAGCGAGCCACTACTCACAAGCAACAAGGCGCGCGAGAAATATGGGCTCGAAGCTTCGGACGGACCGGGCTTCGACGGGCTCCGCCCGCAAAGGATCGCCGCGCCGGTCGAAGTCTACATCGAAGCCTTCTCGGGGCATCCGCTCGAGGCAGACGCGGCCGACCTCTATGCCGATCCGGACGGGTACATCAGTGCCGAGACGGGCGAGTTCAGCGAAACCCGGACGAGCGATGAGGATACTCCCGTCTACGTCGCCACGCTCGCGCCGGAGGACGGACTCTATATGCTGCCCTACATGGCCAGACAGGCCGACGGCTCTGCCTGGGACGGCTATTGCACCGGCTCCGGCGCAGCCATGGACGAATGCCGCGTCCCCTTCTATCCCGACGCCTCGCGCATGTTCGAGCAGATCGACCGGTTCGGCGTCGGCTACGCGGGCCGCAACAACCTGCTTGCCAGCCAAGCTGAGTACGACTTCTACCGCGCGGCACCATCAGGCGGATACCGCAATGGACAGCCCGAGGCCCAGCGCACTGACATGGGTGAGGGCGACATTCCGCCCGAGGTCTGGGGCGAGGACTTCTTCACCTACACGCCGTACTCCACCCGGCCGGGTCTCTCGACGCTGGCGGAGGGCGTGAACGTCGTGCAGGAGGCGATGGCGAGCGGCGACTACATCGGCGGGCTCTGGCTCGAGGGCAGTCCGACGGTCGAGGAGACGATCTATTTCCTCGGCCTCCTCACCGACACCAACAAACCGCTCATCGGCCTTGCCGCGCAGCGCACGCACGGCCAGCTCAGTGAAGATGGGGCACGCAATATTGTCGATGCCGTCGGCTATCTCACCTCCGGAATCTGGCAGGATGAGGCGGGTTCGGATCGCGTCGGCGCGGTGATGATCCAGGAGGAGCAGGTTTTCTCCGCGCGCGACGTGCAGAAGGCAGACGATCGCCCCGGCGGCTACGTCGCAACCGGCGGCCACGGCGGCATCGTCGGCGGCACCGGGCCAATGAAGCTGACCTATGTACCAGCCCGCAAGCAGACGCATCGATCTGACCTGACGCTATTGCAGCTTCCAGCCTCGGTTCCAGGCACCCACGTCACCGAGGACGGCGCAGTCACGCCCGTTACCGTCGACATCAAGGACGGCGAGGGTCGGCTCCTTGCCTCGGCCATGCCGCAGGTCAACATGATCAAGCATGGCCGCTATGCGGAGACGAACCTACGCGAACAGGAGAACCCGCCTGCTCAGATCCTGACCGAACGGGTCGCGGACCTCGCGGAGTATGGGCTCAACGGCTTCGTGCTCGAGGGCATCGCGCCCTACGGCAGCGGCAACGAGCCTGTGATGGCCGCGCTCGACTGGGCAGCACTTCGGGGAATGCCGGTCGTGCGGGTCGGTCGCGGCGACTCCGGCGGCTTCACGGCCGTCAATCCGAGCGACCTGTCGATCGAGGGCGAAAACCTGACCGCCACCAAGGCGCGGATGCTTCTGATGGCGAGCCTGCTGAAGTTCGGGGCGCTGCCTGTGCCTTCCGACCCTGCCAATCCGACGGAAACTGAACTCGACGCGATCCGGGACAAAGTCGACGAGTACCAACAGGTCTTCCTGACGCACTGAGAATGGAGCAAACACGTCGCCTGCCGCCTTCTCACGGTGGCAGGCCGACCCGGCATGGACTGAACCGACGCCTCGCGCGTCCTTCGGAGAGAAGAACTTCCTTTCCCCTCATGCCACTTGCTGTGCTACGGGGCGCCGCCGATTCCCGGAATTGCCGGGCGTCCGGGAGAGGCTGCCGTTCGTCCGGAACAGCAGGGGGGAGAGCGGGAGGATGGACGGCGACATCCTGACCGACGTCCTGCGCGCCGTGCACATCTCCGGCGCGATCTTCTTCGACGTCCACGACGCCAGCCCCTGGGCGTCGGAAGCGCCGCACAGCCGCGAGATCCGGGCGCTGGTGGTGCCCGAGGCGCAGCACCTGATCGAGTACCACGTGCTGGTCAGCGGCTCGTGCTGGGCCACCCTGACCGATGGCAGCGTGCCGCCGGTCGAGCTCGGCCCCGGCAGCATCCTGATCTTTCCGCACGGCGACCCGCACGCGATGTCGAGCCAGCCGAACGCCCGCGCGACGCCGGACCTCTCGACCTTCGCGCCGGGGACGCCGGAGAACCCTCGGCCGTTCTTCCTCAACCCGGGCGGCGACGGGCCGAAGAGCGCGCGGATCATCTGCGGCTTCCTCGGCTGTGACGCGGGGCCGTTCAACCCGCTGCTCCAGGCGCTGCCCCGCGTGCTGCACGTGGCCGACGGGGCCAGCGCCGAGGGCGGCCTGCTCGGCACGCTGATCGAGGCGACGGTGCGCGAGAGCGAGACGCAACGGCTCGGCGGCGGCGGCGTGCTGTCGAAGCTCGCCGAGCTGATCTTCATCGAGGCGATCCGCCGCCATGCCGAGACGCAGCCCGACGAGGCGCGGAATTGGCTGGTCGGATTGCGCGACCCGCTGGTCGGCCGGGCGCTGCGCGCGCTGCACGCCGACCCGCGCCGCGCCTGGACGCTGCCGGAACTCGCGCGCGCGGCCGGCGCCTCGCGCACCGCGCTCGCCGAGCGGTTCGCCGAGCACCTCGGCATGCCGCCGATGGCCTACCTCGCCGCCTGGCGGATGCAGATCGCCGCGGGCCTCCTGACCTCCGGCGCCCTGACGGTGGCACAGGTGGCTGAGCGAGTCGGCTACGAATCCGAGGCCTCCTTCGGCCGCGCGTTCAAGCGCGCCACCGGCATGGCACCCACTGAATGGCGCAGGTCGGGCCCGGACGCAGGGGTGGGCGACGGTCGCCCGGCTGACACAGCACCCGAGGTCGAGGCGATCATCGACGGCGATGGTCGCCCCCGGTTGTGCTGAGAGGCAGCCGTCGAAGGCGGCTCGCCGACGCTCGGCCCCGCGCTCTCGCCGGTCGGCCAAGCGTGCTCTCGTCGGGTCGGCCAAGCGTGTCTTTCCGGTGCTCCTTGAGGCGCTGGTGCGGCACCTAACGCGACCAGCAGCGGCCCATCCGGAGCCGGCGCGCACCGGCGCCGGCTCCCATGCCGCGTCATGATCGGGCGGAGGCTTCAGCCGGGGGCACCTCGCCGGGTCTCCGGCAAGGGTGAGGACACTTCCGGCACCCGGTGCCCCCGGTCTTACCCTCGACTGTGCACATCGCTCAGTGCCTCAGGGCGGCGCCGCGGGCGCGGGTCATGACGCGGGCGGCCTCGGCCGGCAGGTCGAGCCGGTCGTAGATCACCGAGAGCTGACCGTAGGCGGGCTTGGCTTCAGGGCTCGCCTCGCGACGCTGCTCGAGGACGCGCTGCGCCTGAACCAGACGGTCCGACCGGATCAGCGCGTCGAGCCGGATTCTGCTCGAAGAGGTCGCGCTGTGCGTGGCTGCCGCCGATCTCGGCCATCCGCGGCAGGATCGGCTCGAGGCGGCGCACCGCCGTCTCTCAGTCGCCACTTGGCGTGCGCGAGCAGGCCCTGGCAGGCGGGCAGCGCCACCTCCGCCCAAACCCTCCGCAGCGTCGGCGCCGTCGCGGCGTGCTCGCGCACGCGCTCGACCAGCCGCTCGGCCTCGGGACGGCCGGCGCGGGCAAGGCCGTAGACGTAGTGCATCGTCAGGAACGGCTGCACGACGTCCGCCACCCGCGGCGCCAGATGCGCGCCGAGATCGGCCCAGCGGTCACCGACATCGGCGCCGACCAGCTCCAGCCGTGCGAGCAGCGACACCGCGTTGACCTGGTCCTGCGAGTAATCCTTCCACACGCCCCAGATCGCCCGGTCGTAGGTCGTGAGCCCCGCCCCGGTCTCGCCCTGGTCGATCTGCACCAGCGCCATGTGCCACCAATTGTGGGTGAACATGAACGAGTTGAGGTCGGTCCAGGTCTCCTTGACGTCGTCGAGGAAGGCCCGCGCCTCGCCGGTCCGCCCCTGGGCCAGGAACACGTGCGACAGCGCGTGGTGCGCCCACGGCTCCTTGCATTTGAGCGCGATCGCCCGCAGCGCCGCGGCCTCGGCATCCTCGATCATGGGCGCCTGCTCGTAGGCGAAGGCGGCCATGCCGTGGGTGTAGGCGAGGTCGTCGTTCGCCGCGCCGATCTTCTCCGAGATGCGCAGCATCCCCGGTGCGTCGCCGAGGTTGAAGTAGTGGTACTGCGCCGCCTTGGCCGTCGCGAGCTCGCGCGGGTAGCGCGAGGCGAGTTCCTCGCTGACCGCAAGCGCGTGCGGCATGTCGTTCGCCACCCAGGCGCGCACGGCGTCGAGCACCATCCGGTCGCCTGCGCGGCCGCCGCCTCGGCGCGCGCGATGTAGGGCGCAGCCCTCGCGTAGCCGTGCCTCGCCTGCTTGGGCGCCGAGCGCGGCGCCGCCTTGCTGCGCCAGCGTGCCGGGGACGCAGCTCATCGTCGCGGCGGCATAGCTCATCCGGCCGATCGGCGTGAAGTTCGCCTCCAGCCATTTCTCGGTCGACGATCATCCAAGCCCCGCCCGGCGCCAGCGCCGCCCTGATCCGCCGCGCCGCGCCGCGCCGACCGGGTCACCCATGTCGTGCAGCGCGTCGAAGCAGGTGACGAGGTCGAAGCCCGCGCCCGGGAAGTTCCGCGCCGAGCCGACCTCGAAGCGGACGTTCTCCAACCCGTGCTCGTAGGCATCTCGCCGAGGCCGACCCGCTCTTCGCGGCGTGGCAGGAGCATCTCGCCGCGCAGCCGGCGCCGGGGGAGGTCCTTCACCTCCGCCAGATGCTGGCGCGCGCGCCGGACGCGCCGGAGCGGCTGGCCTGCAACCTCGACCTCAAGCGCAACTACATCGACCGCTGGGGCCTCGCCCGCATCTACACCTGCGCGATGGAGGAGGCGCTGGCGGGCCCGCTCCTTCACAACCTCGGCTTCCGGCCGCTCTTCCCGCCGCGGGTCGACGTGCCGGGCTCGATGCTGCTCGACCTGCCGGGCGCCGACCTGATCGGCTGGGTGTCGTCGCTGGTCGGGGCGAGCGACGTCCCGCGCCCGGCCGCAGCTGCCCTCGACTTCGCCCGCGACCGGCGCGAGGTTCGCATCGGCGACCGCACGGCGGCGCTGACCCGGCTCGAAGCCGAGGTGCTGGCCGCGCTTATCGACGCCGCCCCGGGTGTAGTCGGCCGCGAGGCGCTGATCGAGACCGTCTGGCGCCGTGCCGGGTCGTAGAGCTGCATCACGCCGACGAGGACGAGGAGCGCGACGGCAAGTTCGGCGGCCGCTCGTCCCTCCTGTGCGGAGTGGAACAGGTGGCTCGCCAGCGGTCCGGCGGCGAGCGCGAGTACGGCGAAGAGCAGGAGGCCGGCGGCAGCCGCGAGCGCTAGAGAGGTCATGATCGTGGTGCGTCGGGCGGCGATGTGCTCCTCCGCACGCGCTGTTTGGACCATCGCGGCCTGGAGCAGCCCGCTCGGCAGCGCGTAGGCGAGGCCTGCGGCGCGGATCGCGACGGCATGAGCGGCGACCTCGGGTGCGCTGAGCGCGGCGGCGAAGAGCGTCGCGCCAAGGAAGAGGCCGACCTCGGCCACCGTTGCTAGGCCGATCTGGAGCCCGGTGCGGACGACGTTTCGAAGCTCGTGCCAGTCGATCGGCGCCACCGCATCGCGTTCGGGCGGCGCGCCCCCGACGAACGCGAGCGCTGCCGCCATCGCGCTCGCGACGAGGAAGGAGGCAAGGCCGGCGCCGGTGAGGCCGAAGCCGGCCCAGCCGCCGATGCCGTACATCAGCGCATAGTCGAGCACGGCGTTCAGCGGCACCGCGGCCAGCGTGACGCGCAGGATGACGCCCGGCCGCTGCTCCGCGGTGAGGCGGGTGCAGAACAGCATCACCACCAGCATCGGCACGAGCGTCGCAGCCATTGCCCGGGTGTAGCCTGCCCCTCGCGCCAGGAGATCCGCGTCGAGACCGAGGAGCGCGAGGAACGACGGGGCGAACCAGACCGCCGGCATGCTCGCCGCCGCGGTGAGGCAGAGGAGCAGCCAGCCGATCCGACGGACGCTCCGCTGGCGGGCGGTGGAGCCGGACGCGACCGCCTGTGCGTAGAACGGACCGAGCCCGCCGATCACGCCGGCGGCGAAGTAGAAGACGATCGAGTAGAAGTCGCTTCCGACGGCGACCGCCGCGAGGCCCTCGGCGCCGAAGCCGGCGGCCATGACCGCGTCGGTCACGCTCATCGCCATGTTGACCAGCGCGACGAGCGCGATCGGCGTCGCCAGGCCGAGGAGCGCGCGCGCCTCGGAGGGTTGGACGTGGGCTGGCCATGACGTCGGGGCCAGCGCCGTCGGGCGGAAAGCGAACTGTCCGGCGGACATCGGTGACTCCTCTTGAAGAGGTGCGCGCCAGACCTGCGCGCACGAGATGGGCTGCGAGCGGCGGCCAAGGACCGCCGCTCGTGCTCGGGTCAGTGGGTGTGGGTGTCCTCGGCGTCGGGCGTCGGGAAGTCGAGGTTGTTCTCGAGCCGCGCCGAGCCGCCGATGTCCTGCATCAGGTAGATGCCGCCGGCCTTGAGCGCGCCGTGCAGGCCGCGGATCAGGCCGGCCGGGTCCTTCTGGTCGTGCACCGCGTCGAACGAGGTGATGAGGTCGAACCAGGCGCGCTCGTCGTAGCCGGACAGGTCGCGCGTCTCGAAGCGGACATTGCCCAGACCGGCGCGCCGCGCGACCTCGGCGGCATTGACGATGGCGTCCGCGCCGAGGTCGTAGCCGGTGAAGCGGCTCCGCGGGTAGCGCTCGGCCAGCGCGATCAGCGCCGAACCTTGGCCACAGCCGGCGTCCAGCACGTCGATGCCGGCCTCGAGCCGGGCGGCGAGGCCCGGCACCAGCGGCAGGATGTGGTCGAAGAGGCCGGCAGTGACGGTCTGGCCGCTGTCCTCCGCCATCATGTGGTGGAAGCAGGGGTAGTCTTCGTAGCGGGTGCCGGCGCCGGTCTCGAAGCACGCGAGGAGACGGTCCTGCACCTGCCCGAGCAGCGCGACGTGCTGCGCGTAGACGGCCATGTTGCCGAGCGCCCCGCCCCGCGTGAGGCTCGCGGCATGCTCCGGCGGCAGGCGGTAGGTGCCGCGCGCGGGGTCGTAGTCGATGATGCGGCCGGTCACCATGACCGCCAGCCATTCGCGCACGTAGCGCTCGGCGAGCGCCGCCTCCTCGGCGATCTCTGCGCTGGTGGCGGGAGGCAGTTCGGCCAGCGTGTCGAAGAGGCCGGTGCGGTGGCCGATGGAAATCATCGTCGCGATGGCGCCGTCGTTGACGAGGCCGGCGACGCGGTCGAGGAACGCCTCCGCGCGGGCGGCATCGAAATCGGTCGCGGGGATGTGCTGTGTCATGTCCGTCTCCAGGCAAGGTGGGTCGATGCGCTGGAGTACGCGGGTGGCGCCGTGGTACGAAGGGGCGTTCCTGACGCAAACGGGTCGAATCCGCCATGACCGGCACGGCCTCCGAGCCTACCTTCGCGCTGCTCGTGCTGCCGGAGAGCACGCCGGCCTCGATCTACGGGCTCTACGAGGTGTTCCTCTCCGTCGGCCACGAATGGGAGGGGCTGACGGGCGAGAAGCCGACCGGCGGGCGCATCCGGCCGCGGATCGTGGCGAAGGACGGCGTGCCGCCGCCCAGCCGCTACGGCGTGCCGATCGCGCCGCACGAGGGTTTGGGCGAGGCCGACGTGGTGATCGTCGCCGACCTCGCCTTTCCCCCGCGCTTCGACCCCCGCGGGCAATGGCCGGTGGAGACCGCCTGGCTTCGCGAGCGCTACGCCGCCGGCGCCACGGTCTGCTCGGTCTGCACCGGCACGGTGCCGTTGGCGGAGGCGGGCCTCATCGACGGCGAGACCGTCACCACGCACTGGGCGATCGTCGACCTCCTGAAGCGGCACTACCCCGAGGTGCAGCTCGCGCCGGAGCGCATCCTGACCGCCTCGGGCGACGGCGGCCGGATCGTGACCAGCGGCGGCTCCTCGGCCTGGGCGGACCTGGCGTTGCACCTCGTCGCGCGGTTCTCGAGCGGCACCGAGGCGGTGCGAGCGGCCAAGATCTTCCTCCTCGGCGACCACAGCGAGGGCCAGCTGCCCTTCGCCGGCGCCCGCAAGCCGCAGCGCCACGACGATGCCATCGTCGCCGACGCGCAGACCTGGATCGTGGACAACTATCACCGCGACAACCCGGTGGCGCTGATGACCGCCCGCTCCGGCCTGCCGCCGCGCACCTTCACGCGCCGCTTCAAGGCCGCCACCGGCTACACGCCGATCGACTACGTGCAGACCCTGCGCATCGAGGAGGCCAAGCAGCTGCTCGAAACCGGCACCGCGCCGGTGGACGCGATCGCCTTCGAGGTGGGCTACGAGGACCCGAACTCCTTCCGCCGCCTGTTCAAGCGGATGACCGGCGTCACGCCGGCCCGCTACCGCCAGCGCTTCTCCCGCATCGCCCGCGCCGACCCGCTCCCCTGAGTCTTCGGCGAGACTCCGTCCTGAGAAGCTTAGAGCGGCCGATCAATCCCCTCCCCATGCCGTGTCCTCGGCAGCGTCGGAGTTTTCCGCAGAGCGCGCGCCGGCGATCCAGGCGCGGCTGCACGGTTCCAATTTCACGCCGCCGCACGGCCGGATTGAGGCCCTCCTGTGGTTTCGTCGGGACGTTCTCGCTGCACGCCACGCGAACGGCCGTGATGCACGCGGCGTCGCAGCGTTCGCCTCCCTGGTCGAACGGCAGGACTGGGCCGGTAATCGACGGGCGAGATTGAACAACCGGCAACCTTGGCGGCGCTGCCGCAAGTTGTCTCCGAGCGCATCACTGCGGTTCGCCGGTTTCGCGGCCTGCGCAACGGCGAGAGTACGGAGGGGCGGTCGCATTGGAGGGCCCGTCTTGCGGGCGCGGGCACATCTCGCCCGCGCCGGTGTCTCCTGCCAAGTTAGATTACAGGCCGAATGTTCTGGTTGAGGTGAAGAAGATTCCGAGGGTCCCAATCCGACTTCAGGGCGGCGAGGCGGCGGTAGATCGCAGCGTCGTAGGCTTGGTGTACCCTTCCTTCCCCCTCATCCTCACTGATGAAGTTGACGTAGACTCCGCCAGCTGAGTGCGGCGCGATCGCCTCGAAGGTCTCGCGCGCCCAAACGATGTTCGCCGCGTCATCGTCAGCCTCGCGCCAACGGGCCTGGATGTTGAGCACCCACTCCGCGTCACGATGCGGATAGGGCGTCGCCTCGACGGGCCGGCGCGCGATCTCGCCGCCGAGCGAGAGCATGCCGATCGAGGATTCCTTCGACGGCATCCGCGGCACACGCTCGCAAAGCGTCTCCGGCTACGCCTGGGAGAAGGAGGGCAAGGCAGCAGCCCCGGGGCGTATCAAACGGAAACTTCGTCTTCCCGCTCGATGTCGGCGAAGACGCTGAGCTTGAGCCAGAAGGTCTGGTCGGTCCCGCGTCGCGTTCATTTGGCTGGCTCCGCCGAGACAAGCACAAATGGCCGTTATCCATGGGGCGGCGCAGCGGTCACCAGCGACGCTGAACGGCGACTTGGGGCCGAAGCTATGCCTCGAGGGCGAGCAGTGGCAGCGTTCGTCCTGTGCCTCTTCGAGCAGGGCGCCCCCCGACGCGTCCCGCTCGAGAAGTGTCGCCGCCAACGCCGCCTGATCCGCCGAGCCGGGGCGCTTTATCGCGCGCCCGCGATGCTGTTCGGAGGGTCTTGCTCGACCTTGGCCCCATGATCCGCGGGATCGGCGCCCGATTAGTTGCAGTCCTATTGAGAGGCCAGGCCGCCCAAGGGTCGCCGCGCCTCCGACTGCGGCGCCTACAGCCGCTTCACCGTCGTCGAGCCGACCATACGCGCTTACCCAAGGCCGATCATACGGCCGATCGCTACATCATGCCGCGCCACGCAGCGCGCGCACCAAGGCCGCCGCCCGCTCCGCCGACACGTCGCCGGGAACCCGAACCACTGGCCCGTCGCCGAGTTCGATCCCGACGCTCCCCTTCGGCCGGGTTTGCGTCACCGGACGCCGCCTCGGCATGAGCCAGGCCGGTAGCGCGTCACTCTCCAACCTGTCCCTGACCTCCGCCGGCAGCGCCAGAAGCCCCTGCCGCGTCTGACGCCGCCAAGTCGAAAGCTGATGCGGCGCAAGCTAATGCCGCCGCACGACGTCCACCACCACCGTACCGGCCTGAAAACTCTCCGCCACGATCCGCGTCTTCAGCGCCTCCGGCCAGCGCCGGTACCCTGCGTCCGACGCACCACCTCGATGCAGCCACCAAACCTATCCCCACCGGCCGCCAAATCGTCCCAAGAAGGTGCGCCGCTCGCCCGCCAAGGCGGACCCCCAGTCTTAATGAGGCGTAGGCGGCGCTTGCAGCTGGTTCGCGGACGAGGACGCCATCGCCGATTCGGAGCCCCTCGGACTGCGCCCGCGACAGGCGCATGACGCCATCCTTCACCGCGGGCCAGGCGAACCGCCCCTCGTCGAGCCGCTTGTAGATCATCACCAGCCCATTCGCCATTGTCGCTCCGACCAATGGCGCGACATGGCTCATCGTCCCACACCAGGATCTTCAACCTGTCGCCGCTCTTTGACCTGAAGATCACGGTCAGACCGGAACGCGGGTCGAGCCCGAGCTCGCGGCTCGCACCGTCGCCGCCAGCCCGTCGTGACCGCGCCGGAAGTCCACCGGCTTCGTCGCGATCACGATCGGCATCCGCTGCCCAGGCGTGATCACCGCCGCGCTCCGAGCGCCGCCGCGATCTCCGCGATCCGCGCCGCCGGCGTCGCCCCGTCGAGACGGACCACCACCTCGCCCGCCACGATCTCCACGGCCGGCGCCGGCGTGGCGCTCTCCACCCGGGACGTTGGCGTCGGCTCCTCCGCCACCACCAGCGCCCGAAGCCGAAGCCGTCCTCCGCGACCGGCTCCTCCGGCAGCGCCAGCCGACCCTGCCGCGCCGCCCGCCGCCATGTCGTCAGCTGCTGCGGCGCGATCCCGTGCCGGTGCGCGACATCCTTCACCGACGCTCCGTGCTCCAGGCTCTCGCGGACGATCCGCCCCTTCACCGCCTCTGGCCACTCACGCCGGCCCGTCGCGCTCTCCCGGACCTCGATCCGCCCCGCGAACCCCGATCTCCAGCCGTCGCCCATGCCCGCGCCGTGCTTGCCCATGCCAAACCCTCCAAAGAACTTAGCGGAGCGTCAGGCAGCCAGCGCATGTGCTGAAGGTCGAAGGCTTATGGGGCGTCCGGCGCGCTTACAGTCGTGCTGTCGATCAGCAGGTGCAACGGCCCTCTGGGCCCACGATACGGGATGTTCACGGCGAGGGACGTCTGGCGGCGAGACAGCGTGCTGAACTCAGGCACCGTCCAGTCGAGACCGACCAGTCGCAACAGGCTCTCGACGAAGCCCGTCGTCTGCCGCAGCGCCATGCCGAACGGCACCCTCATCGTCAGGCACGTCTGGATCGCGGTGTCACTGCAGGTCTGCTGACGGCCACGCTTGCCTGTCGGCGCGGCATCCCAGATCATCTCGGGGTCGAACCAGATCGTCAGCGCGCTCCGGCGCTTGAGCGCTTCGTTACAGGCCGGCCAGTCCCTGGTCTTGTAGGTCGATCGTGGGGGTCTGCTCATGCATCCCAGCTACCACACTGGATTCACGAGATGATTCCTTCACGCGATTTATGCAACAGAGCGATGCGGGACCAAGATTTTCTGATGTGGTCAGATACTTGAGCGGATTGCTGGCTCCGGCGGCAAACTCTGTAGCGACAGTCCTCAAGTCGTTCCGGGTGTTCTGTGGCGGCGTTGGTGAAGGATCGCTCCCCGCGCAAGGATGACGCCAAGCACGAGGGTGACGCCGGCGGAGGAAACCAGTCCGGCCCAGTCCCCGACGAGGTCTGCCAACTCGGGAAGGCGCGAGCCAAAGAGGAAGCCGAGCAAGACATAGCCCGCGACCCAGATCGCTTCGCCGGCTGCATCCCATGCAGAGAACCGAAGCCGCGCCATGCCCGCGGCTCCGGCCACCAGATTCACCCACGGCCCGAGCGGGGCGAAGATCACGGCCGGACCGCCCCAGCGTCCGATCTGAAACCCTGACTGATCACCGAGCAGGGCGGCGACATATGCGCAGGCCAGCACTTGCCAGAGCACCAGGTCCCCCGACGCGGCGAATGCCCCGCCCGCCAACATTACGGCGAAGGTCGGAATGGGTACGGCGAGGCAGGAAAGGAACGCGGAGATGGCGATGACCGGCAGGCCATATGTCGAGACGTAGCCAAACAGTGTCTCAGTCATCTTCATCGTCCCGGGCGTCCGCGAGTGCGGACTCCAGCCCGAGTATCAGTTCATCCGCGCTCCGTCCCCGCGCGGCGGCAATTTCGTCAATCGTAATCCTGCGTATCTTGCGCTCTTTTTCGAGGCCCAGCGCATCCGCGACAACGTCCGGCTCGAGGTTCCACGACTTGGACACGTAGCGGGGGGTCATCCACCCGGCGATCGGCTGCTCGTGACGGTCAGGGTCGGACCAGACGATCGTAGAGACGGTGAGCCTAACGGCGAAATTGAGCGTGATTGCAAGCGCGGCAGCAAACGCCACGCTCAGGAGTATGTTTCGCCTAAGGAACTGGAACACGCGGCGCGCTTCCTTCAGATCTTGCATTCACCAGCGCAAAGATGCGGTGTCGTGGCAACCCGAAGTCGAGCGTGTCTGACTGATCGTCGGCCCTTCTGCGCTGAGCGGGTTGCGTAATCTTCGCTCCGCTGCGAGGAGCGCAAGGGCCGAGACCCATGCGGCGCCGCGGCGGCGGCCGCGCCGCTCGGAAAGCAGCACTGGGCCGGCCGCGACGAAGCTTGATCCGCTGAAACCCTACGAGCCGCGCTGCCGCACGGCAGCTGCGGCCTCCTGAGAGGAACCCTCCTCGCCGCTATTCCGTCGGACGCAGGATGCTCCCCTCCAGCGGTAGGAGGCGATATCGCGGCTTCTGCTCCCTGGCGGCGGTGGAGAGAAGCACCTCGCCCCGAGCGGAGAGGTCCCGGGCCTCGCGCGAGAAGCTCGCGGCCACGATGCAAGATTGGGCGCCGTAGGTCCGCCGGTACATGAAGAGGCCGGCGTCGACGTGGAGCCCCTCTTTGGACCCCATCGAGAGCTCCGGCAATTGCGACAAGGCGGCGCGCCTAATGGCACCTCTCATGGCGATCCCTACATTCATTTCAGTAATTACTGAACAACTAGGAACATCAGATGAGCGAGCGGATCGAGACCGAGTTCATCCTGCATTTTGGCGAGATGGGATCGCGCTGGGGGATCAACCGCACGGTCGGGCAGATCTACGCGCTGCTGTTCCTGGCAGACCGGCCGCTCTGTGCCGAAGACATCTGCGCGCGCCTGCACTTCTCGCGCTCGAACGTCTCGATGGGGCTGAAGGAGTTGCAGGCGTGGAACCTCGTACGCCTGCGTCACATCGAGGGTGACCGGCGGGACCACTTCGAGACGCCCGCCGATCTCTGGCAGATCGTCCGCACCCTGATCTCGGAACGCAAGAAGCGCGAGATCGACCCGACGCTGACCAAGCTGCGCGAGCTCGAGCTCGAGGCCGACGGCGACGGACATGCCAACCGGCGGATCCGCGAGCTGCGCGAGCTGATCGAGACGATGACCGCCTTCTACGAGGACATGGAGCGGATCGAGACCGAGCGCCTCGTGGCGCTGCTCAGGGCCGGGGCCAAGCTGACGAAATTCGTCACCGCCACCGGCCGGGTCATCCCGCTCAAGGACAAGGAGAGCCGTAAATGATGGAGACCCTGCTGCTGTCGCGGATCCAGTTCGCCGCGAACATCTCGTTCCACATCCTGTTCCCGACGATCACCATCGCCCTCGGCTGGGCTCTGTTTTTCTTCAAGCTGCGCTTCAACGCCACGGGTGCGGAGCGCTGGATGGACGCCTACCGCTTTTGGGTGAAGGTGTTCGCGCTCAGCTTCGCGATGGGCGTGGTCAGCGGCATCACCATGTCTTTCCAGTTCGGCACCAACTGGCCGGGCTTCATGGAGAGTGTCGGCAACATCGCCGGGCCGCTGCTGGCCTACGAGATCCTGACCGCGTTCTTCCTTGAGGCGGTGTTCCTCGGCATCATGCTCTTCGGCTTCCGCCGGGCGCCGGGCTGGCTGCACACGCTCGCAACGTTCCTGGTGGCCTTCGGCACCACGATGAGCGCGTTCTGGATCATCGTGCTCAACAGCTGGATGCACACCCCCGCCGGCTTCGAGTTGCGCGACGGCGTCGCGCACGCCACCGACTGGATGGCGATCGTCTTCAACCCCTCGATGCCCTACCGGCTGACGCACATGCTCTTGGCCTCCGGCCTGACGGTAGCGTTCCTGATCGCCGGCCTCTCGGCGTTCCGCTGGCTGCTCGGCGACCGGTCGGAGGGGGTGCGCACCACGCTGCGCTTCGGCCTCCTGACGGGTGCCGTCCTGATCCCGCTCCAGATCGTCGCCGGCGACATGCACGGGCTCAACACGCTGGAGCACCAGCCGGCCAAGGTCGCCGCGATGGAGGGCAACTGGGAGACCGGGCCGAACACGCCGCTCCTGCTCTTCGCGCTGCCGGACGAGGAGCTGCGCGCGAACCGTTTCGAGATCGGCATCCCGAACGGCGCGAGCCTGATCCTCAAGCACAAGCCGGAGGGCGTGGTGCCGGGCCTCAACGATTTCGTCACCGAGGAAGGCGAGATCCTGCATCCGCGCGTGTCGCCCGTCTTCTGGGGCTTCCGCGTCATGGTCGGCACCGGCATGGCCATGCTGGCGCTGAGCTGGGGCGCGACCGCCCTCATGCTGCGCCGCCAGCCGGGCGCGACGGGCGGCTTCTGGCAGACGCGCGCCGGTCTTGGCGGGCTGCCGCGGCCCGTCATCTGGGCGGCGCTGGCGATGACCTTCTCGGGCTGGCTCGCCACGCTCGCGGGATGGTACGTCACCGAGATCGGCCGGCAGCCCTGGCTCGTGTCGGGCGTGCTGAGGACGGAGGCCGCGGTGGCCGACGTGCCCGCGCCGATGGTGCTGGGTACGCTGGTGGCCTACCTTGCGATCTACGTGGCGCTGACCGCGGCTTATGTCGGTGTCCTGTTCTACCTCGCGCGCAAGGCTGCCCACGGCGATCGCCTGCCGCAGCCGCAGCCCGACGCGGTCCCCGAGGCGATCACCGCCTGAGGCCTCGCGGCGGGCGCCCGTCGCCCGCCGCCCCCTCGAACACGAAGGAGCTGAGCGCATGATGACCATCTTCGGCGATCCCACTGTCTGGCTTCCGGCGGCCTTCGCCGCGCTGATGGGGCTCGCGATCCTGATCTACGTCGTCCTCGATGGCTTCGACCTCGGCGTCGGCCTGCTGACACCGCTCGGGTCCGACGCCGAGAAGGACCGCATGATCGCCTCGATCGGCCCGTTCTGGGACGCCAACGAGACCTGGCTGGTCCTCGCCATCGGTCTCCTGCTCGTGGCCTTCCCGACGGCGCATGGCGTGATCCTGTCGGGTCTCTACCTGCCGGTCGCGGTCATGCTGATCGGCCTGATCCTGCGCGGCGTCGCCTTCGAATTCCGCGTCAAGGCGCCGTCCGGCCACAAGCGCAGCTGGGACCGAGCGTTCTTCGCCGGCTCGCTGATGACGTCGCTGTCACAGGGCTTCATGCTGGGCATGTACGTCATGGGCCTCGCCTGGACGCCCGCGGCGCTGGCCTTCGCGTCTCTGACCGCCATCTGTCTGACCGTCGGCTACAGCTTCATCGGCGCCACCTGGCTGATCTGGAAGACCGAGGGCGCGCTTCAGATCAAGGCGGTGCAGTGGGCGCGGGGCGGCATCTGGGGCATGCTCGGCGGCCTCGGTCTCGTGTCGCTGGCCTCGCCGCTGGTGTCTCCGCGGATCTTCGAGAAGTGGTTCGCATTCCCCGAGATCGTGCTGCTGGCTCCGATGCCCCTGATGTTCGCGCTGCTCGCCGTGCTGCTGATGCTGGCGCTCCGCGTGCTGCCGACGCGGGACGACGGCTGGTCCTGGTTCCCGTTCGCCGGAACGGTCGTGCTGTTCATCCTGGCCTTCTTCGGCCTCGCCTATTCGTTCTATCCCTACGTCGTTCCTGACCGGCTGACGCTCTACGAAGCAGCCTCGGCTCCCGAGAGCCTGGCGATCATCCTCGTCGGCACCTGCTTCGTGCTGCCGATGATCCTCGGCTACACGGCGCTCAGCTACACCGTCTTCCGCGGCAAGGCCCGTGACCTCACCTACTACTGACGGCACCCAGCGGCGTCGGCGGCAGCCGGATCGACCAGGCAGGCGCTTCTACTCGGTGGCCGAGAGGCGGCGGCGCTACTCATTTTGGTCCTCGAGGCGCCTCGAGGTCCAGTCTCCTCAGGTCGAACTCCGATCCACGTCGTCCTGCCGGTGATCCGGCGCCAAGAAGGCGATTACGCTGTCTCCGCGAACGACCGACGCGCCGCTGGTGCCTTCCGGTGAAACCAGTGACAGTGACCCGTCAGCGCGCACGATCACTGCGGGGACGACTGAGGGAGATCGCGGCAGGTCATCCGGCTCCACGTCTTCCTCGACCGCAACGCTCCGGAACCGCCAGCCGGCCTCATGGCGCTCCTCGAAGCCGCTGTAGTCTAAGTCGGCGTCCGCCCAGATCTTGCCGCGAATGTCGCGGCTGAGACCGCGCCTCTTGTCGAGCAGGCGTCCGTCGCCTGCAGCGATCTGCAGGACCCGCTCTCTGCCGACTTCAGGCGCCATGTGCGCGCACAGCAGCGCGTTGTAGATCTCGTCCGGCGTCGCGGCGAGGATATAGTCGTGCGGATGGCGCTCGAGCGTCTCCCCTCCCTTCTCGGCGAGCGCATCGACGCGCAGGACCTTGATGCCCGCGCTCCGCGCGTCCTTGAGCGGCTCCGCGTGGATGTCGACCAGCGTCGCGGGCACGTCGACGTCATGAAGAGCCCGCGCCAGATCGATGGACCAGGGCGACGCCCCGATGATCGCGATGCTGGGCCGGACCTGCGAAATGAGGTTGAGCCGCCGCGCCAGCGGCCGGAGCGTGAAGCCGTGCAGCAGGACGGTGGCGGTGATGACGGCGAACACCGCCGGTTGCAGAAGCTCGCTCGACGGATAGGCTTCGGCCGAGAGCTTGATGCTGGCGAGCCCCGCAACCGCGGCGGCGACGATGCCGCGTGGGCCGATCCACGACACCAGGATCCGCTCCTGCAAAGTCATGCCAGAGCCGATCGTCGCCAGCATGATCGCGGCGGGACGGACGAGGAACACCACCGCCGCCGTAACCGCGAGCAGCGGCAGCGACAGACGGGCGAGCACCTCGGCGTCGAGATCGGAGGCCAACACGATGAAGAGCGCCGAGACGATGAGGATGACCAGCGCCTCCTTGATCCGCGTCAGGTCGCCAAGTCCCGCGACACCCATGTTCGCGAGCACAACGCCGAATACGGTGACCGCGACGAGACCGGATTCCGGCATGACAACGTTCGAAAGGACGTAGATCGTCAGCACCAGGCTGAGCAGCATCGGCGACTTCAGCACCTCCGGGACCGCGTCGCGGCGAAACGACCAGCGCGTCACCCATGCCGACCCGACGCCGAGCGCGACGGCGATCGCGAGGCCGGCGACGAGTTCCTCCCCAGAACCCGCTGTACTCGTCCTCTGCGTGCTGGCGCAGGACCAGGACTTCCAGAGCGACGGCTGCGAGCACGGCGCCGATGGGATCGTTGACGATCCCCTCCCACTTGAGGAACGACGCGGGCCTCGGCTTCAGCCGCGCCTGCCGCAGCAGCGGAATGATCACCGTCGGGCCGGTTACGATCAGGATGCTGCCGAAGAGCACCGCCACCCCAAGGCTCATGTCCGCGATGACGTAGCCGGCGAGCGTCCCGAGCCCGAGACTCAGCGGCACCGCCACCAGCGTCAGCCGCCGGATCCCCGAGCCCGCCTCGCGCAGTTCGCGATAGTTCAGCGCCAGGCCGCCCTCGAAGAGCACGATGGCGACGGCGAGGCCGATCAGCGGCTGCAGCGTCTCTCCGAAGGCCTGGCTCGGATCGACGAGTTGCAGGCCGGGTCCCACGGCGAGGCCGACGCCCAGCAGCAGGACGATTGCCGGGACGCCGAGCCGCCACGCGATCCACTGCGAGGCGAAGCCGCCGAACACGATGCAAAGAACGGCGATCGCCGTCGCGTTTTCCATTTCGGCAACTCAGTCATTTGGACAAGAGGAATGTTCGACAACCTTCAAGCATCAAAACAGTTGCCGTTCGACGGTTCGAGGGGATCGGCGCACGGTTTGGCCTCCGCTTTCCCGTCTATCTTCGCGCCGGGGCGGTGACGTTGCATCAATGCAAACCAGTCTCAGAGTTGGCTGGCCGCTTGAACTAGCCCGCGCCGATGTTGCGCCAAGCGTTCAAACTAGTTCGGCGATCAGATCCACTCCGGTCCCGGTCGCCGACGTGCCGGTCAATGTCCACGAGCGGGTCAGACATGCGGAGCGACCGCCACTGCGCCGCGGAAGAGGGCGCTGTCGTCGGCCCCCATAGGCTTTGAACTCCACGAACATCTCGGCTCCAGGGGTCGCGGCGGCGCCGCCCCGTGCAACGGTCCCGACGGCGACGGCGCATAGAACGTAACCGTTGACCACGCGATGCCCGCGATCAGGTTGATCCACATGTTCTCGATTCCGAACGTCACCTGTAGTTCCGACATCTGAATTCGGCTGCTCGTCGGATCGGCGACAGCGGCGCAGTCACCGCCTCGTTGCGGCTGGACATGAACGACAGCGCCTTCGAGCCGTGCGTGCGCGCAAAGGCCAGCAGGTTGCTGTCGTTATCGACGACGGAGATGCACATCGGCTGTCCGATCCTCTCAGCCTCGGCTCGGCCTCTTTCATCGGCCTCGGCCAGAACGACATCGTCAATCCCGTCGTCCTCACCGAACTCGGGTGGCTTCGATCTGATGTTCGTCGCGGGAGACATGACCGACGGGACGGTTCTGTCGCAGAAGAACGGCCGCTTATCCAACAGAAGAAGCCGGTGTCTGCGTAAGCCCATGACGGCTCCCCTCATCTCAACGCTTCGCCGCCAAACCGCGCAAATTGCGCGTGGCGGCTTCGTCCCGCCGGGAACCGGCCAACATCGCCGTTTCCCCGGGGTGACAGGTGAGGTGGAGATTGATCGACGAGATCAAATCAGTAAGGGACGTCTGGCGCAAGATGCCGAGCGAGCATCACGCGCGGGTGTTTCTGGAGGAGCTGATCTGGCGCGGTGATCGCCATTGCCCGCACTGCGGTTCGCTCCGTTCCTACGAGATCCGCGGAGAGTCCGCCCGTGCCGGCCTCTATCAATGCGGAGAAAGGGGCTGCCGGCGGCAGTTCACCATCACCACGCGCACGCCGATGCACGCGACGAAGCTCGATCTGCGGATCTGGATCGCCGCGATGTTCCTCGTGCTGACGTCGAGCAAAGGGATCTCGTCGGTCGTCATGGCGCGCATTCTCGGCGTCAACCAGAAGACCGCCTGGAAGATGGGTCACGCCATCCGCGAGCTGATGGACGATCGCGACAAGCGTCTGCCGAAGATCGACGACATCGTAGATGTCGACGATGCCGAACTCGGCGGTGCCTCGCGGTCGTGGCCGGTGCAGAGCCGCGCCGGAACGAAGACGCGGGTCCTACTGGCGGCCTCCGTGGCCATCATTTGCGCCGCTATTCCGCGCTCGTCGTGAATTGCGCTAGTCGATCGCGTGCAGCCGCAGCCGGTACCGTTCAGCCACCGGCGCGCTGAGAGACCAAACTGCCCGCGCCCAAATCGCTCAGCCCGTCCCTCGTGAGAAGATCACGAAGAATTTTGGTCAGCCGTTCCAGCCGCGATGAGCTTGGTCGTCCGCCGCCTACATCCGAAAACATCACCTGACGGCATGCGACATAGCGGCCGGCGCTGCTGCCTCGACGGGATGTTCGTGAAGATCAGCGGCAAGCGACACTGCACGTGGCGCGCCGTTGGCCAGCGGGCGGCGTTTCCCGGCGGACGCGCACTTGCCTCGTGAGCGCTTTCGCTTGACGCAGCGTAAGGGGCTCCGTTGCACAAATCGCGCAAAGGATTCATCTCGTGAATCCAGTGTGGTAGCTGGGATGCATGAGCAGACCCCACGACCGACCTACAAGACCAGGAACTGGCCGGCCTGTAACGAAGCGCTCAAGCGCCGGGGCTCGCTGACGATCTGGTTCGACCCCGAGATGATCTGGGATGCCGCGCCGACAGGCAAGCGTGGCCGTCAGCAGACCTGCAGTGACACCGCGATCCAGACGTGCCTGACGATGAGGGTGCCGTTCGGCATGGCGCTGCGGCAGACGACGGGCTTCGTCGAGAGCCTGTTGCGACTGGTCGGTCTCGACTGGACGGTGCCTGAGTTCAGCACGCTGTCTCGCCGCCAGACGTCCCTCGCCGTGAACATCCCGTATCGTGGGCCCAGAGGGCCGTTGCACCTGCTGATCGACAGCACGGGGTATCAAGGTCGAAGGTGAAGGCGAGTGGCACGCCCGCAAGCATGGCGGCCCAAAACGGCGGGTCTGGCGAAAGATCCACATCGGGATCGACGGGGAAACGCTGGAGATCCGCCCCGTCGAGATCACCGCGAGATCACCGGGAGCCACATCGGTGATGCACCTGTCCTGCCTGACCTCCTCAGCCAGATTTCGGAAAACCAGGAGATTGGCAGTGTCACGGCGGACGGCGCCTATGACACGCGGCCACGATGCCATCGCGGATCGAGGTGCCCATGCGGTTATTCCGCCCCGCAAGAATGCGAAACCATGGACGACCGCCACCGCTGGCGCCCAGGCCCGAAACGAGATCCTGCGCGCCGCGAAATACCTCGGTCGCGCGCTCTCGCGACGATGGCGCGGATACCACCGCCGGAGCCGCGTCGAGACAAAGATGCATTGCATGAAACTGCTGGGGCAACGGCTCATGGCACGGGACTTCAACCGGCAGGTTGCCGAGATCCAAGTCCGCATCGCCGTCCTGAACGGCTACACCCCGCTCGGCATACCCGTCACAGAGCCCGTCGGATGAGTCCCTCCGGGTAAAGGGGAACCTTGGCCATCAGCCGATTTGTGCAACAGAGCCCCAAGAAGATGGACAAGACGATCCCGATCATCCTGCAGTGGGACGAAAGCTACGACATGGATCGGACACGCTGACCGGCGTCAACGACGACGACTACAAGCCACCGTTCCCCCTTACCACGACGCTCGACAAGCTGACGGTCAAGGTGAACCGGCCGCAGCTGTCCGACGCGGATATGGCCAAGCTACGAGCTGTGCTCCAATTCCACCATTGAGAGGGGTCAATAGGACTAAGTTGTTGCGCGGATGGCGGAGGACAGTCGGCCTGACATCCTGAAGCAGCCCGGCTGTCCGCAACGCGCCTGCTCGAAAGTCGCACCGATCCGCGCGTCGAGCCACCACTACGTCTAGGTGTCCCATCCCGGACGATCGCATAGACCCTCGCCGCTCGTCCTTGTTCATGGCACGGTCGCTGCTTGGTGAAGTTCGGGACGGGAGGCGGACATGCTGATCTCGCTGCACAAGCAGGCGACGACGACGCCGAAGGTCCGCGCCGCGATCCAGGCGAGTACCGAGCCAGCCTGGATGCTGGCAGAGCGCCACGGCATCTCCGAGCAGACGGTCTGGAAGTGGCGCAAGCGGGACGGCGTGCGTGACCGCAGCCACACGGCACACCGGTTGCAGACGACGCTGACGCCCGCTCAGGAGGCGGTTGCGGTGGCGCTTCGGACAACCCTTCTGCTGCCGCTGGACGACCTGCTCGCGGTGGCACGCGAGTTCCTCAACCCGCACGTCTCCCGCTCCGGGCTTGACCGTTGCCTGCGGCGGCATGGCGTCGGGAACCTGCGGGAGCTGAAGCCGAAGGCGGCCAAGCCCACGCACAAGCCGTTCAGGACGTATGAGCCTGGATACCTGCATCTCGACGTGAAATACCTGCCGCAGATGGCCGACGAGAACCGGCGCCGCTTTCTCTTCGTCGCCATCGACCGCGCCACCCGATGGGTCTTCGTGCGCGTCTATCCGGCAAAGACGGCCGCCAACGCCCGCCGTTTTCTGCGCGACCTCGAGCGCGCCGCGCCGATGAAGATCAGCCGCGTTCTGACGGACAACGGCAAGGAGTTCACCGACCGGCTCTTCGGCCTGCGCCGTCGTGCCGCCACAGGAAACCATGACTTCGACCGGCTCTGCGCCGAGTTCAGCATCGAGCACCGCCTGGCGCCGCCGCGGCGGCCGCAGACGAACGGCATGGTCGAGCGCTTCAACGGCCGCATCGAGGACGTCCTGCAAAGCCACCGCTTCCGCAGCGGCGAGGACCTCGAGCAGACCATCCTGCGCTATGTCCGCCTCTACAATACCCAGCTGCCGCAGTCTGTACTGAAGGGAGGTACGCCGATCGACGCGCTCAAGAACTGGCACCGCCGCAGACCAAAGCTCTTCAGGAAGCAGCCCTACAATCATGCGGGATGTGACATCTAGGGAACCGACGCGCAGCGCTGCGGCCCAATGGCACGCCCTCTCGAAGATGCCGAGGAAATGAAGAAGCGATACCACGCCGCACCAGTTGGCGGAACCTTCCAGGCGCCGACATGTTCGAAAAAGGAAACCGTTCGGGGAGACTGGAAATGCGTGTTCAGGAAATGATGAGCGGGCATCCACACGTGCAGGACAGCACTGCCGACAACCTGCTCAAGTTCATCGAGGAGGCGTTCAAGTGCGTACAGGCTTGCACCGCCTGCGCTGACGCATGCTTGGCGGAGGATATGGTGAGCGATCTGAGGCAATGCATCCGCTTGGACCTTGACTGCGCCGACATCTGTGCCGCTGGAGGAACCATCGCGTCGCGGCGAACCGGGTCGAACGTCGATGTGCTCCGCGCTGTCGTTCAGGTTTGCGAGCAAGCCTGCAGGCTGTGCGCAGAGGAATGCGAGCGGCACGCCGAGATGCATGCCCACTGCCGGGCCTGCGCCGAGTTGTGCAGATCATGCGAGAAAGCCTGCCAAGCCGCGCTTCCTGAAGTCCACTGAGCGATCATCTGGCCGTGGGAGTCATGCACACACACGCGGCCGAAAGCACAATCTGGAGAGACCGAATGCCCCACGTGCAGGAGCGCCAGCGCTTCGAGAGCCATGCCCGCGAACTCTACCACCTTACGCGTGAGCGATCGAAAAAGCTCGTCGCCGGGCTCAGGCCGGAGGACATGACGGTCCAATCGATGGAGGACGCCAGCCCCACTAAATGGCACCTTGCGCATACGTCTTGGTTCTTCGAACAGTTCATCCTGCGCGAGCACAGCGCCGACTACACCTCCGTCGACGACCGCTTCGCGTTTCTTTTCAACTCCTACTACGTGCAGGCCGGACCGCGGCACGCCCGCTCTCAGCGCGGACTCATTACCCGTCCGGGGGTTGACGACGTGATGGCCTTTCGCGAGCACATCGACGCGGCGATGGACGACCTGCTCACTGATCCATCCCCGGAGGTGGCGGAGTTGACGGTGCTCGGCTGCCACCACGAGATGCAGCACCAGGAGCTGCTTGTTACGGACCTCCTGCATGCGCTGTCGTTCAACCCGCTCCTGCCAGCGATACGCGCTCCCGAGCCGATGCCGACCGCCGGCGAAACGCCGCTCGATTGGACTGAGCACGAGGGCGGCATCTACGAAATAGGTCACGACGGTGACGGCTTCGCCTACGATTGCGAGGGGCCTCGGCACGAGGTGCTGCTGCGCCCGTACCGCCTTGCGACGCGGCCAGTGACGAACCGCGACTGGATCGCCTTCATCGAGGACGACGGCTACACCCGCGCGCCGCTTTGGCTGATGGACGGCTCCGCGGCCGTGCAGCGCGAAGGCTGGGACAGCCCGCTCTACTGGTGGGAGCAGGACGGGGAATGGTGGACCTTCACCGCCCGGGGACCGCAGCCGGTCAACCTCGACGCGCCCGTGGTTCATGTCAGCTACTATGAGGCCGATGCCTTCGCCCGCTGGGCCGGCAAGCGCCTACCGACCGAGGCCGAGTGGGAGGTTGCCGCGCGCGGCGTGCCAATCCACGGCAACTTCATCGAATCTGGCGCATTGCGGCCCCTGCCCCCGCGTCCGGGCGAGCGCCAACTCTATGGCGACGTCTGGGAATGGACGCAGAGCCCGTTCACGCCATACCCGGGCTTTCGACCGCCGGAGGGTGCCATCGGCGAATACAACGGCAAGTTCATGTGCAACCAGTTCGTTCTGCGCGGCGGCTCCTGCGCGACGCCGCTCGAGCAGATGCGGCCGAGCTACCGCAATTTCTTCTATCCGCATCAGCGCTGGCAGATGACCGGTCTGCGCCTGGCGGACGACGCGTGAGCGGCGCGGCACGGGCGAAGCCGCAGGGTTTCGCGGATCCCGATTTTGCCGCCCACGTCGTCGATGGGCTCGGCCGGCCGCAGAAGCGGCTTGCGGCCAAATACTTCTATGACGAGGAAGGCTCGCGCCTCTTCGACCGCATCTGCGAGTTGGAGGAATACTACCCGACGCGGGCCGAGACGCGCATCCTGCGGGAAAATGCGCATCGGGTTTCGGAGATCCTGCCGCCGGGCTCTGCACTCGTCGAGCTTGGCAGCGGTTCGAGCGTCAAGACGCGGCTCCTTCTGGACGCGCTGCCAGACGTCGCGACTTACGTGCCGCTCGACATCTCGAGCGAGCATCTTGCCGCCGCGGCGAAGCGGATCGCGGCTGACTATCCCAAGGTGCGGGTACGGCCGGTGGTCGCGGACTTCACGCACGCGATGGCGTTGCCGCGCGACATCGAGACGGTGCCGAAGCTCCTCTTCTTTCCTGGCTCTACCATCGGCAACTTCACCCTGCCCGAGGCGCAGGCGCTGATGCAGCGGCTCCGCCGGCTGCCACGCCTGGCCGGGCTGGTGATCGGTGCCGACCTCGTCAAGGATACGGGCCGCTTGATCGTAGCCTACGACGATGCGGCCGGCGTGACCGCCGCATTCAACAGAAACCTCCTCGCACGGATGAATCGCGAGCTGGAGGGCGACTTCGACCTGGAAGCATTCCGGCACGAGGCGCGCTGGATCCCGGAACAGAGCCGCATCGAGATGCACCTCGTCAGCCTTCGGCCGCAAACAGTCACGGTGGCAAACGAACGATTTGTCTTTGCCGAGGGCGAGAGCATCCACACCGAGGACTCGCACAAGTTCACGGTGGACGGCTTTCGCACGCTCGCCGGGGACGCCGGTTGGGTGCCGCACGAGGTCTGGACCGACCCGGAGAGGCTCTTCAGCGTGCACCTGCTGACCGCCGCCTGACGGGCGCTGCCGCGCCTTGTTACCCACCACACTCGTGGCAGGAGCTAGCGCGGCAGCGAATCCCAAGCTGAGGCTGATTGCAGTCACCACGACCAGACTGCCGCTTGCGCCATTCCCGACACTAGAGAGCCTGACTGCACGCGGGTGCGGAACGCGGGCCACGAACCGCTGCGATGGTGCCTTGTGCGCTCTCGCAGGCAAACGTGGAGAGGTTTCGTCGCGCAATCGCCGTTGTCGGTCGTAGCCTCGTAGCAGCGGTCGCGGTCTTATTTCGGCCGAGCCTGGTAACCTTGAATCGATCCGCTCACGCAATTCGCAGAGAATCTGATACAATTGCATTTGGAGTAGTGGGGGGAGAGGTTCGATGCGCGGAAGCATTCATGGGCTGTTGTCTTTTTCTCAGGTGGTCATGCAGCGGGTCGCGCTAGCCATCGTCATAGCACTCGCCACCACAAGCGTAGCATGGTCTGTCGCGGCACTTCTTGGATGGGCGCCGTGGATGCACGTGGATCTCGGCTGGACAAGCGACGTCGGTGCAGGACCGGTCGTCCAATCAGTGCTCACGTTGTTCCTGGTCGGGCTCTGCTTCTTCCTTCCGACCAACGCGCGCGTCATGGCGCTCGAGCGGTCCCACCGAGCATTCAAGGTATCGATGGAAGACGTTGCCGCCGCTTACCAAGCCGTTCATGCCGCCGACCGCGACGGCGCTTTCGAACTTCGGAGCGAGTACGACAGCGTGCGGGATCGGCTGACCTACCTCCTCAAGCACCCAGACCTGCGGGACCTCGAACCTGAACTCCTCGAACTGGCCGCTCAAATGAGTTACGAAAGCCGGGCTTTGGCCGAGACGTATTCCTGCGACCGGGTAGAGCGCGCCCGTGGCTTTCTCAAACAGCGCCAGGAGGAGGCGCAGAAGCTCCAGGAGCAAATCGGGACGGCACATTCGGTTTGTCATGGCTTGAGACGCTGGCTCGAGAGAGTTGAGGTGGACGAGGCGGTCGCGCGTTCGCAATTGAAGCGCCTGGAAGACGACCTGGAGGAACTCTTGCCAGCGATCGGCCTCAGCCTGACGCGCGTACATGTCTCCGCGCCGGAACTGCCAACGATCGGGATCGCCGCGGAATAGCGCATCAAGTGAGTGATGCGGGTTCCGATCCTGTCGGGCAATGCTTGATTGACGCCCTCTGCCGAGAGTGCTGCTCATCCCACCTCGCCGGCCTCGTGATTAGAAGCTTGCCGGCGTGATCGTCTCCCAGCAGCATCCCCGATCGACGACCCGCGTCCGTGCCGCCGGCGTCAATGCCGAGCTCGGCCGTTCAGGGCCCAGTTCCCTGGCGTGAAGGCTGCGACTTCTTGCGCAGCGCTTGCTGATACCGCCAGGTTGCCTTGGTGTTGTTTTCCGCTGAGAACTGACCCGGGCTTTCCATCGAGAAGTGACCCGCCTGAAGTTTATGGTCTGCGGGTCATGACTGGGTCAATGGCGGTCATCCCTCCTTCCTCCTGCTTGCCGCCTCGGCGCTGGCCCTGAAGCGGAAGCTGTCGTTTCCGGTCTCGAGGATGTGGCAGCGGTGGGTCAGGCGATCGAGGAGCGCGGTGGTCATCTTGGCGTCGCCGAAGACCGTGGCCCATTCGCTGAAGCTGAGATTGGTTGTGATGGCGACGCTGGTGCGTTCGTAGAGCCTGCTCAGAAGATGAAAGAGCAAGGCCCCGCCTGTGGCACTGAACGGCAGGTAGCCGAGCTCGTCGAGGATCACGAGGTCGGCGCGCATGAGGCTCTCTGCGATCTTCCCCGCTATGCCCTTTGCCTTCTCTTGCTCGAGCATGTTGACGAGTTCGACGGTGGAGAAGAACCGGACCTTCTTCCGGTGATGCTCGATGGCCTGGACGCCAAGCGCCGTCGCGACGTGGGTCTTGCCGGTGCCTGGCCCGCCGATCAGGACGACGTTGTGGCCGCCGTCGATAAACTCGCCCCGGTGCAGCTGGCGGACCAGCCTCGTTGATCTCGCTGGCTGCGAAGTCGAACCCTGCCAGGTCCTTGTAGGCCGGGAAGCGCGCGGCCTTGAGGTGATAGGCGATGGACCGGACTTCGCGTTCAGCGACCTCGGCCTTCAGCAGTTGCGACAGGATCGGAACGGCCGCTTCGAAGGCGGGCGAGCCCTGTTCGATGAGGTCCTCGACGGCCTGAGCCATCCCGTACATCTTCAGGCTGCGCATCATGATGACGATAGCGGCGCTGGCGGGATCATGACGCATGGCGCGCCCCCTGTTTCCGGCCGCGCAGGCCGTCATAGCGCGCGACATTCGCCTTGGGCTCCTCGAGCAGCGCCAGACCCGTTGGCGGCGCGACCTCGGGCGTGCCCGTAGGGCTTTCGTCGATCAGCCGGTGCAGCAGATTGAGCACATGGGTCTTGGTCGGCACCCCGGCCTCAAGCGCCAATTCCACCGCACAAAGCACCGCTTCTTCGTCGTGCTGCAGCACCAGGGCGAGGATCTCCACCATCTCCCTGTCGCCGCCCGGGTGTTTCAGCAGATGCTGCTGGAGGCGCCGGAAGGCCTCGGGCAACTCGGCAAAAAGGCGCGTTCGCCATAGGTCTCGAACCGTGTGTGGATGGCTCCCGCGGGGCAAGGGCGCTGTTCGGTGGCTGGGTTTGGTCGGTCGCGGCCATGTGTACGGCGTCTGATGTGCAGCGTGGCAGCTGCGCGCCCTGATGAAGTCCGCCGGCGCTCGGGTCCCGATCAATGGCACGCACTCGGAGGTGCTTCGGTTCGAACAGGGTGTCCCGATTGCCGTTTCGCCGTCCTGTCGCCATCACCTCACGTCGCGCCTCACCGTCTCGGAGCCGGTCTGCGCCGGCGTGTTCTGTCAGACCGGGGCTGCCCGGTAGCTTTCGCCGCTCCTGACGAGCGCCCAGACGACCCGCGCCATCCGGTTGGCCAGGGCGATGGCCACCACCTTCACAGGCTTTCTCTCCAGCATCTTCCAAAGCCAGTCGGTCCCGGGTCGTCCGCGGCGCCGGCCTGCGATCTGCGCCATGGCGCCGAGGTAGAGCAGGCGTCGCAGGTAACGGTTTCCAGCCTTCGAGAATCCGCCCGAGCCGCTCCTTGCCGCCGCTCGAATGGGGCTTCGGCGTGAGCCCGAGCCAGGCGGAATAGTCTCGCGCGGAGCGGAACGCCGCGACGTCGGGCGTGGTGACGGCGAAGGCGCTCGAGGCAATCGGTCCGAGCCCGGGGATCGTGGCGAGACGTCGGGCGAGCGGGTCGCTCTTCTGCGCCGCTTCGATGCGCGCGGTGACCGTCTCGATCCGGGCGCGCAGATCGCGGAGCTGGCCAGCCAGCAGGTCGAGGGCGGGTCGCGCGGCCTCGGGCGTCTGCTCCGCAGCGGCAAGGAGCCGGTCGACATTCTGGATACCCTTCGCCACCACGATCCCGAACTCGGCGAGATGCGCACGGATCGTGTTCACGGTCTGGGTCTGCTGGCGGATGAGGAAGTCCCGCGCCTTGTGGTCGAGCAGCGCCGCCTGAGCCTCCGCCGACTTCACCGGCACGAAGCGCATCGTCGGCCGCGTCACCGCTTCGCAAATCGCCTCCGCGTCCGCCCTGTCGGTCTTGCCGCGCTTTACATACGGCTTCACGTATGCCGCCGGCATGAGCCGCACCTCGTGGCCGAGCGCCGAAAGCTCCCGCGCCCAATGATGCGCACCGGAGCAAGCCTCCATCCCGATCAGGCACGGATCGAGACGCGAGAAGAAGGTTAGAACCTGGCCCCGGCGCAGCTGCCGACGCAGCACAACGGGCCCATCTACGCTCACGCCGTGCACCTGGAAGATGCTCTTCGCCAGATCGATGCCGATGGTGGTAGGCTGTTCCATGGATGGCTCCCTTCGGTGGACTGTTCAACAACACCCACCGTGGCACATCCCGATGCCGGGAGCGGGAGCCATCCACTCCATCAATGGCGACACCATGGCTCACTGTGCAGCGCGCCGGGCTTTCGTTGGATCACGGCCAGGTAGTGGCGCCAGTCATGGATCGTCCGGGGAAGCAGGTGATGCGAGCGCTGGATCACCCGCGGGTGCTCGCAGACGATCTGCCCCTCGGCCGCGACCACGAGCCGGTCGGGGTAGATCCGCAGGCTGACCGGGCGGTTGGCGAAGGACACGGGGACGCTATAGCGGTTCCGCTCGAAGCTGATCAGACAGGTCGGCGACACCCGCTTGCTCTGCTCGACGAAGCCGTCAAAGGCCGGCGGTGTCGGCATCAGGGCCATCTTCTCAAGGGCCCAGACCTCCGAGATGGTCCCCGACAGCGTGCCATGTGTGCGCTCCCACAGCTCGATGCAGCGCTGCTCGAGCCAGGCATTCAGTGCCGCCAGATCAGGAAAGTCGGGCATCAGGTGCAGAACCAGGTGGCGGGCATCCTGCACGTTCTTCTCGACCTGTCCTTTCTCCCAGCCGGCCGCCGGATTGCAGAACTCCGCTCGAAGACGTAGTGACTGATCATCGCCAGGAACCGGGCATTGACCTGACGCGCCTTGCCGGAGCCGACCCGATCCACCGCAGTCTTCGCGTCCATTGTCGCTCGAACCATGTGTGGATGGCTCCCGCGGGGCAAGGGCGCTGTTCGGTGGCTGGGTTTGGTCGGTCGCGGCCATGTGTACGGCGTCTGATGTGCAGCGTGGCAGCTGCGCGCCCTGATGAAGTCCGCCGGCGCTCGGGTCCCGATCAATGGCACGCACTCGGAGGTGCTTCGGTTCGAACAGGGTGTCCCGATTGCCGTTTCGCCGTCCTGTCGCCATCACCTCACGTCGCGCCTCACCGTCTCGGAGCCGATCTGCGCCGGCGTGTTCTGTCAGACCGGGGCTGCCCGGTAGCTTTCGCCGCTCCTGACGAGCGCCCAGACGACCCGCGCCATCCGGTTGGCCAGGGCGATGGCCACCACCTTCACAGGCTTTCTCTCCAGCATCTTCCAAAGCCAGTCGGTCCCGGGTCGTCCGCGGCGCCGGCCTGCGATCTGCGCCATGGCGCCGAGGTAGAGCAGGCGTCGCAGGTAACGGTTTCCAGCCTTCGAGATCCGCCCGAGCCGCTCCTTGCCGCCGCTCGAATGGGGCTTCGGCGTGAGCCCGAGCCAGGCGGAATAGTCTCGCGCGGAGCGGAACGCCGCGACGTCGGGCGTGGTGACGGCGAAGGCGCTCGAGGCAATCGGTCCGAGCCCGGGGATCGTGGCGAGACGTCGGGCGAGCGGGTCGCTCTTCTGCGCCGCTTCGATGCGCGCGGTGACCGTCTCGATCCGGGCGCGCAGATCGCGGAGCTGGCCAGCCAGCAGGTCGAGGGCGGGTCGCGCGGCCTCGGGCGTCTGCTCCGCAGCGGCAAGGAGCCGGTCGACATTCTGGATACCCTTCGCCACCACGATCCCGAACTCGGCGAGATGCGCACGGATCGTGTTCACGGTCTGGGTCTGCTGGCGGATGAGGAAGTCCCGCGCCTTGTGGTCGAGCAGCGCCGCCTGAGCCTCCGCCGACTTCACCGGCACGAAGCGCATCGTCGGCCGCGTCACCGCTTCGCAAATCGCCTCCGCGTCCGCCCTGTCGGTCTTGCCGCGCTTTACATACGGCTTCACGTATGCCGCCGGCATGAGCCGCACCTCGTGGCCGAGCGCCGAAAGCTCCCGCGCCCAATGATGCGCACCGGAGCAAGCCTCCATCCCGATCAGGCACGGATCGAGACGCGAGAAGAAGGTTAGAACCTGGCCCCGGCGCAGCTGCCGACGCAGCACAACGGGCCCATCTACGCTCACGCCGTGCACCTGGAAGATGCTCTTCGCCAGATCGATGCCGATGGTGGTAGGCTGTTCCATGGATGGCTCCCTTCGGTGGACTGTTCAACAACACCCACCGTGGCACATCCCGATGCCGGGAGCGGGAGCCATCCACTCCATCAATGGCGGATCAATGGACGCTGTCGTAGATGCCCCGCCGCGGCACGCCGCCGAAGACGCGGAATGCGTGCCAGTGAACGTCGAACAGCATCTCGTGGGTTTGCAGCAGGTAGGCCCGGAGCAGGAACGCCCTGCTGTGCGAGAGCTTGATGTGGGCGACCTGGAGCTTGGTATTCTCCCCGGCAATCGTCGCCCAATCCTCGCTCCAGTCGAACTGGAAGGCCTCCCCGGGCTGGAAGGCCAGCGGCACGAAGGTGCCGCGTCCGGCGGTCTGCTGCTCGCGCTGGCGGTCGGCCTTCCACTTCCGTGCGAAGGCCGCGACCCGACCATAGGAGCCCTCGTAGCCGAGGGCGACCAGATCGGCGTGGATCAGCTTCAGGGTCCGTCGCCCCTTGCGGGACTTGCCCGCCTCCGTCTTCAGCCAGGCCGACAGCTTGTCGGCGAAGGGATCCAGCTTGCTCGGCCGTTCCGGAACTCTGAACGCCGGCTCCACCGCTCCCGACCGCAGGTACTTGCGGATCGTGTTCCGCGACAGCCCCGTCCGCCGTGCAATCTCCCGAATCGAAAGCTGATCCCGCAATGCCCCTCGTCGGATCACGCTCATTAACGCCATGTCGATCACCCCGTTGCCCCCGGCTTCTCGAGCCAGGGGGCATTGGAACATGGGTCACTTCTCAGTGGAAATCTGCCGGCTGCCCGGGTCAGTTCTCAGCGCAAATCAACAGCCATGGGAAGCGTTTTCATCTGCGAAAAGCAGCGCCATGTTCGCGAGATGGATAGTTGGAGGTTCCGAGTGATCGAGGATGGCGGGAAAAGCTCGGTGCGCGCCGCGGACGTGCTCGCGCGCCGCCTCTACGCGGCCGGATGCCGACATGCGTTCGGGATGCCGGGCGGCGAGGTCCGACCCTCATCGATGCGCTCGAAGGCGCGGGTATCCGCTTCATCCTGGTCAAGCACGAGAATGCTGGCGGCTTCATGGCGGAAGGCGTGCATCATCGCGACGACGCGCCCGGAATCCTCGTCGCGACGATCGGCCCTGGCGCGATGAACTGCGTCAATGTCGTCGCCAATGCTCTTCAGGATCGCGTTCCCTTGATCGTGCTCACGGGCGCTGTCGACGCGGACGAGGCCCATACCTACACTCATCAGGTGATGGACCACGGCGCGGTCTTCGCGCCGGTGACAAAGGCCTCCTTGCGCTTCACGTCCGACGCTGCCTTTGCGATAGCGGACAAGGCGGTGGCGATTGCCACGGACCCACGACCGGGCCCAGTCCACGTCGATGTGCCCATCGGCGTAGCGGACGCGCGCGTCGACGCCGCCGATATACCGGGCCGCGCGCCTTCGTCGCCTGTCGCGCCGGCGCCAGGTCCGCCGCTGGAGAGGGCACGTCGAGCCCTCTCCGACGCCTGTCGGCCGCTGATGATCGCCGGCCTCGATGCGGTGAACGAGCACGCGGGCGCGGCGGTCGCCGACACGTGCCGCCGGTTCGGCGTTCCGCTCATCACGACGTACAAGGCAAAGGGACTTATGAGCGAGGACGAGCCTCTCGCTATGGGCGGAGCGGGACTGTCGCCGCTGGCCGACGCGCATCTCCTGCCGCTCGTCGCGGCCGCCGATACGGTTCTTTGCGTCGGATACGACCCGATCGAAATGCGGGCGGGCTGGCGCAACGCCGTGGATCCGCGTCGGCAGGAGGTGATCGACATCGCCGCTGCGGAGAACCGTCATTTCATGCACCAGGGCAGCATCAATTTCGTCGCCGGATGTGCCGAGACTCTGCGTGCCATCACCGACGGCCTCGTACCGCGCGAGACCTGGCTTTCGCGGGAACCCGCGAAAGCCAAGGCCGCGTTGGCGATCGCCTTTCCGCGGGACGAGGCGTGGGGGCCGGCGGCGGCGATCGACGAGTGCTGGCAGGCGCTCCCGACCTCCACGCTTGCGACCGCGGACAGCGGAGCGCATCGGATCCTGCTCTCTCAGATGTGGGTCTGCCGGAAGCCCCGCGGCCTGATGCAGTCTTCGGCGTTCTGCACGATGGGGTGTGCTGTCCCGCTGGCGATCGGCGCCGCACTCGCGGAGCCGGACAGATGCGTGGTGGCCTTCACGGGCGACGCCGGCTTTCTGATGGTCGCGGGCGAACTCGCGACGGCAGCCGAGCTCGGCGTCCGTCCGATCATCGTCGTGTTCGTCGACGCCCGCCTCGCACTGATCGGGTTGAAGCAGCGCAGTCGGGGGTTCAGGAACGTCGGTGTCGACTTTGCGCGGCCCGACGTCGCCGCGACCGCCAGAGCCTTTGGCGGGCACGGCGTCACCGCGCGCGACAGGGAGACACTCCGCGCTGCGGTCGCGGACGCACAGGACGCCGACCGCTTTACCGTGATCGCGGTCGAGATTGAGCGAGGGGACTATGACGGACGCATCTAAGAGTACGGGTGCCCTCGAGAGCGTTCTCGTCCTCGACCTGACGCGCATCCTCGCCGGGCCCACGGCAACGCAACTCATGGGCGATCTGGGCGCGACTATCCTCAAGATCGAGAACCCGGCCACCGGCGGCGATGACACGCGGACGTGGGGCCCGCCCTTTGCGGCGTCCGCAGACGGCGGGCGCAGCGACCTCAGCGCCTACTTCATGTCGTCCAACCGCAACAAGAAGATCCGTAGCGATCGACTTCACCTCCGAAGAGGGTCGCGACGTGCTCCGGCGGTTGGCGGCACGGGCCGATGTCGTCATCGAGAACTTCAAGCCCGGCGGGCTGGCGAAGTACGGCCTCGACTACGACAGCCTCTCCGCAAACCATCCGTCCCTGATCTACTGCTCGATCTCCGGCTACGGGCAGACCGGTCCCAATCGGGAGAAGCCCGGCTACGACCTGATGGCGCAGGGCTATGGCGGCATCATGAGCCTCACGGGCGAGCCCGATGGGGCGCCGATGAAGGTCGGCGTCGGGATCGCCGACGTCATGTGTGGGATGTATGCCACGATCGGCGTGCTCGCCGCGCTCCGCCACCGCGATCGGACAGGTGAAGGACAGCAGATCGACCTCTCTCTCGTCGACACGCAGATGGCCTGGCTGATCAACGAAGGAGTCAATTACCTTACGTCGGGCGAAGTGCCGGTGCGGCGCGGCAATGCCCACCCGAACATCGTACCCTACGACGTCTTCGCGACGCGAGATGGCCACGTCATCATCGCCGTCGGAAACGACGCGCAATTCCGGCGCTTTTGCGATTTTCTCGGAGCGCCGGACATGGCCGAGTGGCCGCTCTACCTTACGAACTCCGATCGACTGGCCAACAGAGGTCCGCTGACGGAGGCGATTGCCACAAGCCTTGCCGGGCGTACGACGGCCGAAGTCATCGCGGGTCTCGAAGCTCGCCGCGTGCCGGTCGGACCGATCCAGACCGTCGACGCGGCACTGACCAGCGAACAGGCCAGAGCCCGTGGCACGGTCGTGGCGCATGACCACCCGGGCGTGCGCGGCGGCTCCGTCCGCCTGCTTGGCAACCCGCTCAAGATGTCGCGGACCCCTGTCCGCTACTTGAGGCCGCCTCCGGTCTTCGGCGCCGACACCGAGGAAGTGCTATCCTGGGTACGTGGAGAGGGTGACGACTAGAGCGCCGGCCCCAATGCTGAGCCGGGATCACGCCAATCTTTGTCTTCTGCAGCCGGCCCAGCCACGTCGGTGGAGCTGCGCTCTTTCGAGGGGCATCGCAGGATTGATCTTGCCTACAATGACTTACACGCTGGTGGTAAAAAATGCCCCGGAGAAGACACGCCAAAACGCTCAATTTGGCAAAGTTGCCCCCGCCGGAACACATCATCATTGTTCCGGCGGCACCTTCTCTGCCACCAGTGGCGAGCTAACGCATTGTTTTCATTCGCTCGAGCTTTTGGATCGGCGGCGCTATTTTTCCACCTGGCGCGACTTTGTTGTGCAAAGGGGGTGAAGCGCGGATTCCCCCCTTCCCCAGACGGATTTATCCTGCGGGCTCTGTGACAGGGATGCCGAGCGCGGTGTAGCCGTTGAGGACGGCAGCGCGGACGTGGAGTTCTGCGACTTGACGGTCGAAGTCGCGTGCCATGAGGCTCTGGCCCAGCAGCTTCACGCAATGCATCTTCGTCTCGGCGCGGCTTCGGCGGTGGTATCCGCTCCACTTTCGCCAGATGGCACGGCCAAGGTATTTCGACGAGCGAAGCGCCTCGTTCCGGGCGATGGCACCAGCAGTCGATGGCTTCCACGGCTTGGCATTCCTGCGCGGCGGTATGACGGCGTGGGCGCCACGGTCCGCGACCGCGTCATGGCACTTGCGCGTATCATAGGCGCCGTCGGCGGTGACAGAATCCGATCTCCACGTCGGCAGGGATCCGGTCGAGCAACTCGGGCAGCATCGGCGCGTCGCCGACATGGCTTCCGGTGATTTCGATGGCCCGGATCTCCAGCGTCCGCTCGTCGACACCGAGGTGGATCTTGCGCCACAGCCGGCGTTTCGCGCCGCCATGCTTGCGGGCATGCCACTCTCCTTCGCCCTCGGCCTTGATGCCGGTGCTGTCGATCCGCAGATGCAGCGGGCCCTTCGAGCCACGGTAGGGGATGTTCACGGCCAAGGTCTTCTGGCGGCGGCTCAGGGTGCTGTAGTCCGCTGCGGCCCAGTCCAGGCCGACCAGGCGCAGGAGGCTCTCGACGAAGCCCATCGTCTGCCGGAGCGCCATGCCAAACAAGACTTTCAGGGTCAAACACGTTTGGATCGCGGCATCGCCATACTGAGGCTGCCGGCCTTGCTTGCCGGTCGGCGGCGGCACCCAGACCATCTCCGGGTCGAACCAGATCGTCAGGGAGCCGCGCTTCCTCAGGGCTTCATTGTAGGCCGGCCAGTTCTTGGTCTTGTAGCTCGGCGGGATGGATCTGCTCATGCGGGACAGCTACCACGCTGGAGTCACGAGATGAATCCCTCTCGCCATTTGCGCAACAAACCGGCACGAACCGCATTGTCGGGCGCGTCACCGCTTCGCGGATTGTCAAGCGACACCCAGTTTTACGAGCTAAGGCGACACCCACCTTTACGAGGCTTGGCGCGACGGTAGCGGTCGCGGAGGGCGCGCTGACCGCAAGAGTTCAGAGCGCGCCCTCCACGGCCGCGGGCCGCTGGAGCATCGGCGGTGGTGTTCAGGTCTTCGGAGCGTCCTCGAGATCGCGGAGCCGATAGCTGCGGCCCTTGATGTTGAGGACATGAGAGCGGTGGAGCAGTCGGTCGAGGATGGCGGTGGCGAGCACCTCGTCCCCCGCCAGCAACTCGGTCCAGTCGCGGATGCTCTTGTTTGTCGTGATGACCATGGCGCCGCGGCCGTAGCGGTAGCTGACCAGCCGGAAGAACAGGCTGGCCTCCTCGCGGCTCATGGGGTCGTAGCCCATCTCGTCGACGAGCAGCAGGGCGCTCACATGTACTTCCGCCCCTTGAGCCGGGCCGGCGGCAGGTGGGCGTCGGTCCTGAGCGCGGTCAGCAGTTCGTCGAAGCGGAAGTACTGGACCGAGAAGCCGAGCTGGATCGCCCGGATGCCAAGCCCACAAAGGAGATGACTTTTCCCCACCCCCGGCGGGCCTTGCATCAGAACCACCTCGGCGTTGCGGATCCAGGCGCCGGTGGCGAGCGTGTCGATCCGCGACCGCTCGATCGCCGGCTGGAAGGCGAAGTCGAAGTTCTCCAGCGTCTGGCCGGTCGGGATCTTGGCGGTCTTCAGCATTGTCTTGATGCGCCGCTCCTCCCGGCCGGATCGCTCCGCCTCCAGCAGCCCGTCGAGGAAGACATGGGCAGGCGTCTCGGCGCGCACCGCCTCGGCCAGCAGGCCCTCCAGCGCGTCCACAGCGTAGCCGAGGCCGAGCGCGGCGAGCTTCTCGCGCGTGGCGTCGATGTCGAGCTTCACCCGCTGCGCCGTCATCGCGCCACCTCCGCCAGCCGGGCATAGAGGTCGACCGACCGCTGCTGCACCCCGCTCGCGGCAATCTCGCGCAGCCGCCGGCCCATCCGGCCCAACGGCTGCGGCGCGATCACGCGATCCGTGGAGCAGCCGTCGTAATGCGCGTCGTCGATCACGATCAACGCCGTGCCACCGCGGGGGTGTTCTGCGATCACCGCGCAGTTCTTCACGATGTGCACCCGGCCGGCCAGTCCGCCCGAAGTTCGACAAAATCGGGTGTGATCTGGTTCGATTGAGGTCGCCTGGCGGTGTCAGATCAAGGATTTAGGAGGGTAGGAAACCGAGAGGTCTGTAGTCACACGTCGAGACCGTTCGCGCCATCGCGGGGGTTTCCGCGCTATTCAGTAGGCATGTTTTTGCGCATCAACGAGAGCGGTGGGCGGCGCTACCTCCAGGTCGTCGAGTCCTACCGCAACGAGGCCGGCAAGCCCCGCCACCGGGTGGTCGCCAATCTCGGGCGCATCGACAGCATGGAAGAGGGTCACCTCGATGCCTTGATCCGGGGTCTGTGCCGCGCGGCCGGGCGCGACGAACCCGCCAAGGTCGAGATCGCCCACGAGTTGGCACGCGCCTATGGAAACGTCTTTGCCCTGCACGAGCTGTGGAAAGACCTCGGTGTCGACCGTGCCCTCGGACGCGCTCTGCGGTCCGGCAAGCGCAAGTCGGACATCGAGGCCCTCGTCCGGGCGATGGTCTTCAACCGTCTCTGCGCGCCGGACTCGAAGCTGGGCTGCCTGCGTTGGTTGGAGACCGTCGCCATGCCGGCCATGCCCGAGGGCGTGACACACCAGCATCTGCTGCGGGCGATGGACGCTCTGATGGATCACGCCGACCGGCTCGAGACGGAGTTGGCCGGGCAGATCCGGCCGCTGGTCGATCAGGATCTCGCGGTGGTGTTCTACGATCTGACCACCGTGCGTATCCACGGCGAGGGCGAGGTGGACGAGATCTGCGTGCGTTCGGCATGAACAAGGAGACCGGTGGCATCGCCCGCCAGTTCGTCCTTGGCGTCGTGCAGACCGCCGAAGGCCTGCCGTCGACATTGTCGCTCGAACCATGTGTGGATGGCTCCCGCGGGGCAAGGGCGCTGTTCGGTGGCTGGGTTTGGTCGGTCGCGGCCATGTGTACGGCGTCTGATGTGCAGCGTGGCAGCTGCGCGCCCTGATGAAGTCCGCCGGCGCTCGGGTCCCGATCAATGGCACGCACTCGGAGGTGCTTCGGTTCGAACAGGGTGTCCCGATTGCCGTTTCGCCGTCCTGTCGCCATCACCTCACGTCGCGCCTCACCGTCTCGGAGCCGATCTGCGCCGGCGTGTTCTGTCAGACCGGGGCTGCCCGGTAGCTTTCGCCGCTCCTGACGAGCGCCCAGACGACCCGCGCCATCCGGTTGGCCAGGGCGATGGCCACCACCTTCACAGGCTTTCTCTCCAGCATCTTCCAAAGCCAGTCGGTCCCGGGTCGTCCGCGGCGCCGGCCTGCGATCTGCGCCATGGCGCCGAGGTAGAGCAGGCGTCGCAGGTAACGGTTTCCAGCCTTCGAGATCCGCCCGAGCCGCTCCTTGCCGCCGCTCGAATGGGGCTTCGGCGTGAGCCCGAGCCAGGCGGAATAGTCTCGCGCGGAGCGGAACGCCGCGACGTCGGGCGTGGTGACGGCGAAGGCGCTCGAGGCAATCGGTCCGAGCCCGGGGATCGTGGCGAGACGTCGGGCGAGCGGGTCGCTCTTCTGCGCCGCTTCGATGCGCGCGGTGACCGTCTCGATCCGGGCGCGCAGATCGCGGAGCTGGCCAGCCAGCAGGTCGAGGGCGGGTCGCGCGGCCTCGGGCGTCTGCTCCGCAGCGGCAAGGAGCCGGTCGACATTCTGGATACCCTTCGCCACCACGATCCCGAACTCGGCGAGATGCGCACGGATCGTGTTCACGGTCTGGGTCTGCTGGCGGATGAGGAAGTCCCGCGCCTTGTGGTCGAGCAGCGCCGCCTGAGCCTCCGCCGACTTCACCGGCACGAAGCGCATCGTCGGCCGCGTCACCGCTTCGCAAATCGCCTCCGCGTCCGCCCTGTCGGTCTTGCCGCGCTTTACATACGGCTTCACGTATGCCGCCGGCATGAGCCGCACCTCGTGGCCGAGCGCCGAAAGCTCCCGCGCCCAATGATGCGCACCGGAGCAAGCCTCCATCCCGATCAGGCACGGATCGAGACGCGAGAAGAAGGTTAGAACCTGGCCCCGGCGCAGCTGCCGACGCAGCACAACGGGCCCATCTACGCTCACGCCGTGCACCTGGAAGATGCTCTTCGCCAGATCGATGCCGATGGTGGTAGGCTGTTCCATGGATGGCTCCCTTCGGTGGACTGTTCAACAACACCCACCGTGGCACATCCCGATGCCGGGAGCGGGAGCCATCCACTCCATCAATGGCGCAACCATGTCGACTGCACACGGTCCACCCCGGCAACGTCGCGGAAACGAAGACGCTGAAGGGCATGCTCACCGCAGTCCTGGAGCGTTTCCCGATCCAGCGCGTCATATTGGTGGCCGATCGAGGGCTCCTGAGCCTGGAGAGTTGCCCATCGAGGCGCCACCGGTTCAAGCCCGATGGGCGACGGCGAGCTGACGGCGCTGGCAGATCGGGATGACCGGCGGCTGGACTTCATCCTCGCCGTCCCGGCACGGCGCTACGCCGAGCTGGTCGAGACCTTCCGGGGCCTCGTCTTCGACGACGACGGCCTGGCCGAGAGCACCTTCGCCGGTCACCGCCTGATCGTCGCCCACGATCCCCTGCGCGCCGCGGAACAGGGCGACCGGCGTCGGGCCCGCATCGCCGAACTCGAGGCCGTGGCCGAGAAGATGGTCGGCAAGCTCGACGCCCAGGATATAGGGCAGACCGCCCGGGGGCGGCGCGCCTCGGACCGGGGCGCCTACAGCCGCTTTACCCGCGCGGTCGCCGAGGCCGAGATGACGCGCTTCCTCAAGGCCGATCTCACCGCGGACCGCTTCAGCTGGAGCGTCCAGGAGACCGCCATCGCCGAGGCCGAGCTCTTCGATGGCAAGCTGGCGCTGATCACCAACGCCCCCGACCTCGTGCCCGCCGACGCCGTCACGCGCTACAAGGCCCTGGCAGACATCGAGCGCGGCTTCCGAGTCCTCAAATCCGACATCGAGATCGCGCCGGTCCATCACCGGCTTCCGGACCGCATTCGAGCCCACGCCCAGATCTGCTTCCTCGCTCTCGTTCTCCACCGCGTCATGCGCATGAGGCTGAAGGCCAGGGACCATGACGCCAGCCCGCGCACCGCGCTCGACCTGCTGGCGCGCATCCAGCGGCACCTGGCAAAGATCGGCGAGCGATCGGTGGACGGCCTTTCCTCCACGACCCCCGAACAGTTGGAGCTCTTCCAGGCCCTGAACCTGCCCAAACCCGCCTGACAGCCCGCACGTAGTCACAAAATGGCGCATCCCGCCATAACACAATCAATTGCTTAGCGGTTTTGCTGTCGAACTTGGGGGGCAAAAAGAACGGGCCGGCCCAATTCGCCGGCCCGCTTCCCAAACGCTAAGAAGGCTCAGCCTCCGGCTTCGAAGGTCGTGATCCGCCGCGTGTCGTTCAGGTCGAGCGAACTCGACGGCAGGAACCCGCCGAAGACGTGCCGGATCGCCGCGTCAAACACGGATTTCCAACAGGTAGCAGCAGCGCTGGAAGCTATCGCCGAGCTCGGTCATGTCGATGTTCCGCAGGTGCACCAGCGATCCGTCCGGAATGGTGCCGGTATCGTCGGTGTTTTTGAGCGGAACCGTGGCGTCGTCCGGCATCTCGAAGTACTCGTGCCGATCGTCGCCCGAGGGGCTGCCGAAGACGTGCGTCGTCGGCGGGTCGCCACCCTCTACGGTCAGGGTGAAGAACCAGTAGTGCACGTCGGCGAAGTCGGCCCACACCTGAAACACGCTCTCGCCGGTCGGTGCTTCGCCGCAAGCCGGAACCTGGGTCATGCCGTCCATCAGGCGAACCTCGAAACCGCCAGGATAGGGCGGCATCTCGGGCAGGATGTTGTCGAGCTGGATGGCGTGCGAAACCGTCGCGGGGATGACGGTGCTGTCCGTCATCTCCCATTCCAGGTGCACGCGCATCAGGTCGTTCTGCCGGTCGGCCGGCAGCTTGTGGGTCGCCCAGACGGCCAGGTGCAGATGCGGGTTGGCGCAGCCGATCGAGCCGTTGCCGGTGATGCTTGCGGGGTTGCCAGTCATCGCGTCGACGAAGTCCTGCGCGTCCATCCAGCCGTCGGTGCCGTCTGGGCGCGACGATGCTGCCCGTGACCGCCGACAATAGGTCCCCGTCGAGGATGTCGGGATCCCGCACACCCAAGTTCGACAGTTAATCGCGTAAGTGATTGATACTGCGCGCACCGAAGGTGCGTTTGTGTGACTACACGCGGCTTCAGGCCGGTTTTGGCAAGCTCAGTGCGTCGAAGAGTTCGAGTTGCTCCGGGGTGGTCGTGCTGGTTCCGTGAAAGGATCTCTCGCCGATATGGGCGGTGTGTTTCTGGATGCGCGCGAGCAGGTCGAGCGCGGTGCGCGGGCTGGCGCTGTGGCCTCGCGCCTTCAAGCGCATCCGCACCACGCGGTAGAGCACGAGGGCCAGAAAGCAGATCATCGCGTGCGCCCGGATGCGCTCCGGCAGCCGGTGGTGAACCGGCGCGATCTCGATGTCGGACTTCAGGACGCGGAAGCCCCGCTCGATGTCGGCGAGGCTTCTGTATCGCGCGACGGCCTCGGCCGGCGCGATGTCCGAGGCATTGGTCAGAACCGCCAGCTTGCCGTCGAAGAGTTCGGCATCGCGGGTCGCCGCCTCGTCGATGGTGTAGCTGATCCTGTCGGCGTGCAGATCGGGCTTGATGAAGCGGGTCAGCTCCGCCTCGGCGACGGCGCGGGCGAAGCGACTGCAGGCGCCGCGATCGGAGGCACGGCGTCCGCGGGTCGTCTGCCCCTCGTCCTGGGCATCGAGCCTGGCCACCAACCTGTCCGCCATCGCCTCCAGCTCGGCGATGCGCGCCCGGCGCCTGTGGGACTGCTCTTCGGCCCGCAGGGGATCATGCGCCACGATCAGCCGGTGACCGGCAAAGGTGCTTTCGGCCACGCCATCGCGAAAGGCGAGGTTCCGGAATGCATCGATCAGCTCGGCGTATCGACGCGCGGGAACGGCGAGGATGAACTCCAGCTTGCGAGCGGAGCGCTCGGCGACCGACGTCAGCTCGGTGATGTTCTCGAGGCTGAGCAGCCCGCGATCGGCCACCAGCACCACCCGCTGGATCGGAAAGTGCGCGAGTACCTTCTCCAGCATCCCCTGCAAGGTCTTCGTCTCGGCGACGTTGCCGGGGTGGACCGTGTGCAGGAGCGGCAGACCTTCGGCGGTCTGCACCACGCCCAGGACGAACTGCCGGGCGATGCCGCCGCGCTCCTTGTTCATGCCGAAGGCGCGCAGGTCGTCGGCCACCTCGGCCTCGCCGTGGATGCGCACCGTGGTCAGGTCGTAGAACACGATCGAGAGGTCGCGATCGACCAGGGGGCGGAACTGGCGGCTCAGCGCGGCCTCGACGGGATCGAGGTTGTCCATCAGCGCGTCCATCGCGCGCAGGAGCTGCTGGTGTGTCGGGGTCTGCGGCATGCCCGGCATCGCGACCGTCTCCAGCCAGCGCAGGCAGCCCAGCTTCGACTCCGGCGCGCAAAGCCGGTTGAACACCATCGCCCGGATCAGCGATTCTGCATCGAAGCCGCGCCGCGAGGAGCGCAGGGCCCGCTGCAAGGCCTTGTCGATCCCGAGGTCACGCCAGAGTTCGTGGAGCGCGAAGACGTCGCCGTAGCTGCGTCCGGGTTCGTGGACGACCTCGGACGCGGTGTTCTCAGCGCGGCCCACGGCCCGGTTGAGGCCATTGATCAAGGGATCGAGCATCGAAGGGGTGAGCCTGTCGAGGCGCCCGAGGTTCGCGACCACGCGCACTCGGGACTGCCCACGGTCGTTCCGGTAAGCCTCCACGAGCTGGAGATACTGTCGGCCGCCGGTCTTGGTGACGCGGGTATACATTGTGTAGCGAAGCTACCAGCATCGTGCATCTTCTTTCAATGCTGGTCGTCGACGTGGCGTGTGACTACTGGGGTCACCGATTTTCGGGTTGATCCCTTCGCCAAGTCATTGAAACTACGTCACCGGCCCACGCCCACGACGATGAAATAGCTCGTGAAGTGTCGAACTCCGGGGACCAGCAGCCCTCGTCGACGATGACGATGCCCACGCCGTCCATGTCGCCCCAGAAGCCGGTGAAGAGCGCGTCGTAGGCGGCTATGACGACGTCGGCGGAAGCGACCTCGCGGAGGTTCTGCTGCTTCAGGCACCCCTCCAGGAACCGACAGGTCTGCCCCGCGCGGTTGATGCAGACGGACTCCTGCACGTCGATGCCGGCCTCGATGGCGATGTCGACCGCGTCGGTGTCGCGGCACATCGGCGCGCCTGACGGAGCCGTCGCATGGTAGCCGCGCAGCACCCCGACCAGCAGTCCGCTCCTCCGCCAGCCGCCGGCTGCTTCTTCGGCGAGCGCGTGCGACGGGGTGACCACCATGATCCGCGACGGCTTCTCCTGCTGCTGCAGCCGCTCCCGCAGCGCCAGGACCCGCGAGCGGGCGCGGACGGTCTTGCCGAGGCCGACGGTGGCGCGAATGCCGATCTGCGGCGCCGGACCGGCGGGGTTGTCGTGCCAGTCCTCGATGGCGCGGCACGCGTCGCCCAGTAGCCGGTCCAGTTTCGCGCGCGCCTCCAGGGCGGACAAGGCTGGCGCCTCGTAGCTTGCCTCGGCAGTTTCGCCGCGCGGCGGCAGCCGGCCCTCGCAGTGGAGGCGGAGCTTGTCCTCGACCTTGCGCTCGGCATCGACCGGTCCATAGCGAAGCCCTCCGCCCTTGCGCCCGCGCGAGAGGTCCGTCGTGCTTTCGAACCGTGACCAGGCCGCCCGGGCCATGGGCATGACGTCGAGCGGCCGTCCAGCGTCCATCGTGTCGCGCAGGACGTGGAAGGCGATCCGCGACAGCCAGGAGTCGCGCCCGTCGACGACCAGCCCGTGCGCGTCCCGCACCGCCTCTGTCGGTCCCCGAACCTGGTGCGCGGTCTTCCGGGGTCTGCTGCAGGCGCGCCTCGGCGGCGGCGTCCGGATGTCGAGCAATGTCCGGCACATCGCCGCATCAACGACAGGCAAATCCCCTTCGGCGAGATCGAGCGGCGTCTTGCCGGACGGCCATGAATACGGGCGTCCGGTCTCGGGGTGGACGCCAAAGGCCACGAGCTGCTGGCCGCTGGCGAGGACCTCGATCCCGTCGGCGGCAAGCTTCCGGAACGGCTCGGCGGCCCGGTAGAGCAGGAGCCGCTTCGGCCAGCGGCCGACACGGAGAAGCGGCGTGTCGCCGCGATCGAACCCGCTGCTCGGCGGCGTCAGCGAGCTCCTCGTCGAGGATGTCGATGTCGATCGCGACAAGTTGGCCAGTGCGCAGACCGATGCCGCAGTCCGGGAATTCTCCGCACCACTGCTCGATCTTCCGGGCGTCGATCGGGTCCGAGGCCCACCCGCGCAGGACCGGTCTTTTCTCTCCCGGTCGGATCGGCAGCGGCGAATAGCCATTCTTCAAGAGCTGGAGAGCCGCTTCCCCGAATGTCGGATGTCCAGCACCGACGGGGCGGCCGCTGGCCGGCGGCTTCCAGTTCCGGGAAGGACAGCGCGGGATCAGCGTAGTGGTTTGCCCCGGGCCCCGGCGGCAGGACAATGTCAGGGTGCCCGTGCGCCTCGATCGCGCCAAAGACATATCCAAGCGCGGTATCTACTTCCGGTCCGCACCAGACTGAGAACGCCAGTTTCCCCCCGGGTCTAAGCACCCGCCGCGCTTCCTTGAAGACCATGGTGGGTCAGGGACATGCGGAATCCCGAAGCCGATTGTGACCGCGTCGAATTCCGCGTCACCGAAATTCAAGCTCGTTGCGTCGCCCTCGACGAAGTGCGCCTCTGGTACCGCCTCTCGGGCAAGCGCGAGCATAGCGAGGGAAAAATCAACGCCGGTGACCCTTGCTCCCAAACAGACCAACTCGGCCGCCACATTGCCATGTCCGCAGCACAGATCGAGCGCCTCGATGCCCGGCTCGACCGCGACAGCCGCAACAATATGCGGTACCACCATGTCGGAGGCTTGGGTGAAGTCACGAGCATAGGATTGCGCCACATTCGCATCCGCCCACTCGCGCTTCTCCAGAGCAGCAAAGGCGTCGATTCCGGTCACTGGGTGTCCTTCCCTAGTCGGCGTGATGCTACCACACTTCATGCTGAGGGAATCCGAAGTATCCTTCTTATGGCCTGACAGGCCGGATGGCGCCGGCCAGCGAGGACCTGACGACTGCAAGCTGCGCGAAGTTGTCATTCGCAAAACCTGCATGTTTCGCTGATGCAGCATCCGACTGGAGGCCGCGGGTTCCCGAAGTCGAAAATGCCGTCGATTGCCGTGAAACTCCGTGTCCCAACGACACACTCGCGCAGAAATTGTGCGGAGGGCCGCAATCGCAGGGAGTCCCTTTGGCAGTAGTGTCCTTCATCGCGCCTCGCCGATTTCTGGAAGGCCCGCCACGATCCAGCTTTCGATCAGTGCGATCTGGTCGTCAGGCAGCGGACGGCTCAGAAACGGCATCCGTGGTACGCTCTCGCCACGCAGCCTCCGAACTAACTCACTGCCGCCGACGTCCCCTTGGATCAGCACTGCCCCTCGCTCGCTGCCCTTCAAGGCAGCGGCATAGTCGTCCAGCCGCAAGCCCTTCGAGGCACCGGCAACCGCCGAGTGACACATCACGCAGCGTTCAGTGAATATCGCGCTGACCTCTGGCCACCCGGGCGACCTACCGCTGGCCTGACCGGCGACTGCGCCGGTGACCACGGTGAGAAGCGCAAGCAGGCCGACAAGCAGTTGTGGTCTCAAAGCTACCTCCTCCACCCTGCAGACATGCGTCACGCTCGGCATGAGCTTCCGAAAGAATACATCACAGCAGTCGAAATCTATGGTAAAATTCTCCGCCGGGGAGGACTCACCCGGACAAGATCATCGGGGGGATGATATGAAAACCGCTGGAGTACTGGCTTTTCTTATTACTTGCGTTCCAATGACGCTTTGGGCCGAAGACGTCGATCTGGACGTAATGCGCGCAAGCGTTGAGAAATACAAGGACATCGACGTCGCCTTGGCGGCCGGATACATCACGCCCGACAACCATTGCGTGTCGGCCGAAGGCGAGGGTCTGCCGCCGGAACTTGGGGCCATGGGTATCCACTACATTCACCCTGCAATACTGAAAATCACTGGTACTGATCCGCGGGTGAACGGCGACTCTACCTATACGGACTGGTCGCAGCCCTCGATCCTGATTTACGAACCGCAGGCTGATGGCTCGCTGGAACTAGTCGCTGTCGAAAACCTGGTATTTGAAGCAGTTTGGGATGCGGCCGCAATCGGCGAGGAACTGGTGTTGAACGGCCGTTCTTGGGATCACATGGCCGACGATCCAAACACTCAGGGTGATGAGGCGCACGGATTCATGCCGCACTATGACCAGCACGTCTGGCTCTTCCGCCAAAACCCGATGGGAGATCTGATGCCATTCAATTCGAATGTCACCTGCGAGCACGCCGAAAACTGATCGCGGTCAGTTCGATGCAGCGCCAACGGGCGCTGCATCATCTTCCTGCGCTCCTTGGCACAGTCGCCTGCGGGAGTCTGGGCACTTGAGCGGGCGCGGTCACGCTTTCCATAGCTTTTGCCGCTGGTGCTTCCGCAGGTCCGCCCGGTCGCACGGTCGGCCGATTTTGTCTCGGCAAAGAGGGCACTCCTCGCGTATTCTGCAGCCGTGAAGGTCGAGTTTTCGCGCTAGCAGCGAATGACTGGTGTGTTTAAGAATTTTCGATGCGGGCCGCTGCGCGACGGTGGGGCTCGAGGTGGCGTCGGCCCGCGTTGAAAATTCTGACAGGGAGGAAGCCGCGGGGGTCTGGGCAAGGCCTATGGGGAAAGCGCGCGGTCAACGTCGGCGCGTGAGCGCGGAAGCCGGATCAATCGTGAGCCCTGGCGGGGTGGCACGGCGGTTCTCGTCATCGTTCGCGATGGACAGAGCGTCTCCGCGCGGCGCCATCGGGAGCGGAGGAGCAGCAGGGCGAAGCGGAGGCACGGCCTGACGCGGTTCCGGACCGCATGCCTGGACCGGATCGGGGACGTTGAGAATGATGGCCGTGTCATCATGCGGCTGCCCACCGCGGTGGTGCTCGGGTGGTGGGGCGTTCGCCGCGCCGGAAGGTTTCGATGATCCGCATCGGCCCGCCGCAATCCGGGCAGGGCTCCCTCAGGGTGAGCGGTGGGGCGACGTCGATGTCGGGTCGGTCGGCTTCCGTGGGCGCTTGGGTACCGAGGAGGTCCCGAACCCTGGCGAGGGTGTCCTTGCGGCCCGCTCCGGCGAGCAGGCCGTAGTGCCGAATGCGGTGGAAGCCGTCGGGCAGGACGTGGACCAGGAAGCGGCGGATGAACTCCTCGGGCGAGAGGCGCATGACCTTGAGGCGATCGCCGCTCTTGATCCGGTAGTCCTTCCAGCGGAACGCGACGGTCTCGGCATCAGCACTGACGAGGCGAGTGTTCGAGATCGCGACGCGGTGAGTGTATCGGCTGAGGTAGGCTAGCACGGCCTCCGGGCCACCCGCACGTCCGTCCCGGCTTCCAGCAGGTGCGTCGCGAAGCTGTGGCGGAGCGTGTGCAGCGACGCTGGCTTGGTGACACCCGCCATGTGCTTGGCCGAATGAAACGCACGGTTGAGCTGGCGCGGCGACAGCGGGTTGATCTTCGGCTTGCCGGGAAACAGCCAGCCGCCGGGACGCGCCTCGCGCCAGTAGTCGCGCAGGAGCTCCAGCAGGGCGGGCGACAGCATCACCTTGCGGTCCTTGCGCCCCTTGCCCTGCTCGACGTGGATCAGCATGCGGTCGCTGTCGATGTCGGTGACCTTGAGGGTGCAGACCTCGGAGGCGCGCAATCCCGCTCCGTAGCTGATGCCGAGCGCCGCGCGGTACTTCAGCCCCGGTCCCGGAGCCGCGGCCAGGATGTCGGCGACGTCCTCCACGCTCAGCACCACGGGCAGCTTCCGCGGCTGCCGTCGGAACTGCATGTACCGCTTCATCTCCTCGCGCCGGCAGGTGGTGTCGAAGAAGAACCTGAGCGCGGTGACGCGGGCGTTGAACGTCGGCGGCGCGACCGCGGCGTTCGTCATGTAGAGCTGGTAGGCGCGCAGGTCGTCGGGCGTGGCGGTGTCCGGCGAGCGCTTCAGGAACCTGGCGGACTCCTTGACCCCGCGGATGTGCGCCTTCTGGGCCTTCTCGCCGAGGCCACGGATGCGCATGTCCTCGATCATCCGCTCACGCAGCGGCGTGGTTCTCTCCTCCGTCACGGGACCCTCCTGTCTGACGATTGGGAAGGCCCCAATCCTCAGACCGGTCAGCCCGATCAGAGAAGCGCGCAACTCAGATCAGTGCCGAACGACACCCACGAGCGCCAATGCCGCGAAAGCGGCTTCGTCCTTGTCCGCGCTCCGGACCATCGGACCGGCGGCCTCGCTGCGCACGTCACGAATGGCTGCGAACCCTGCGGCACTGCGGCGGCCGGCGGAGCGCACGAACGGCAGCTTCGGGCCGACCCCTGCCGGAGGGCGGCCCCTCTTGGCTCCTTCAGAATCTCGATCGCTTCGGCGATGGCGAGCGCGTCCTCGAGTTCGATGCCGAGGTAGCGGACGGTGCTGTCGATCTTCGTATGACCGAGGAGGAGCTGGACCGCCCGGACATCGCCGGTCTTCTTGTAGATCTGCACCGCTTTGGTCCGTCGCATTGAATGCGTCCCGTAGGCGCTCGGCTCAAGGCCGATCGAGGCGACCCAGACCTTGAGCATTCGGCCGTATTGGCGTGTCGCGATGTGCGGCCGATCGTAGAATCGGCCCGGCCAAAGATGCTCGGAACCAAGCATCGCCGGGCTCTCCACCCAGCGAAGAAGGGACTGCCTTGTCCCCTCGGTGATCTCGAACTGCACTGGCCGGTGTGTCTTGCTTTGGATGATCGAGGCGCGCTCTTTGACGCGACCCGCGACAATGACGTCGGCGACCTTGAGCCGGACGAGGTCGCATCCCCGCAGTTTGCTATCGACGGCCATGTTGAAGAGCGCGAGATCGCGGATGTTGCCGGCAAGTTCCAGGCGCACGCGGATCGCCCAGACGTGCTTCGGTTGGAGCGGCCGCTTCTGGCCAACGGGGACGAAGCCGCTTTCGCGGCATTGGCGCTCGTGGGTGTCGTTCGGCACTGATCTGAGTTGCGCGCTTCTCTGATCGGGCTGACCGGTCTGAGGATTGGGGCCTTCCCAATCGTCAGACAGGAGGGTCCCGTGACGGAGGATAGAACCACGCCGCTGCGTGAGCGGATGATCGAGGACATGCGCATCCGTGGCCTCGGCGAGAAGGCCCAGAAGGCGCACATCCGCGGGGTCAAGGAGTCCGCCAGGTTCCTGAAGCGCTCGCCGGACACCGCCACGCCCGACGACCTGCGCGCCTACCAGCTCTACATGACGAACGCCGCGGTCGCGCCGCCGACGTTCAACGCCCGCGTCACCGCGCTCAGGTTCTTCTTCGACACCACCTGCCGGCGCGAGGAGATGAAGCGGTACATGCAGTTCCGACGGCAGCCGCGGAAGCTGCCCGTGGTGCTGAGCGTGGAGGACGTCGCCGACATCCTGGCCGCGGCTCCGGGACCGGGGCTGAAGTACCGCGCGGCGCTCGGCATCAGCTACGGAGCGGGATTGCGCGCCTCCGAGGTCTGCACCCTCAAGGTCACCGACATCGACAGCGACCGCATGCTGATCCACGTCGAGCAGGGCAAGGGGCGCAAGGACCGCAAGGTGATGCTGTCGCCCGCCCTGCTGGAGCTCCTGCGCGACTACTGGCGCGAGGCGCGTCCCGGCGGCTGGCTGTTTCCCGGCAAGCCGAAGATCAACCCGCTGTCGCCGCGCCAGCTCAACCGTGCGTTTCATTCGGCCAAGCACATGGCGGGTGTCACCAAGCCAGCGTCGCTGCACACGCTCCGCCACAGCTTCGCGACGCACCTGCTGGAAGCCGGGACGGACGTGCGGGTGATCCAGGTGCTGCTCGGGCACGCCAAGCTCGAGACGACGGCGCGCTACACCCACGTCGCCACCAGAACGATCCGCGACACCGTGAGCCCGTTCGAGCGGCTGACGCAGTTGCAGGACCGGACGCTGAGGAACGGGCCGGAGTAGCGTCCAGGCCTCGGTGGCTCGGCCAAGGCTGGAGAGCGCCGACATCTTCCGCGCCCACGGCCCCGCGTGGCGGCGGGCCCATACCGGACATGTCGGCCTGACCCAGCTCAAGGTCATGTCTGCGATCGAGGCCTGCCGGACGGAGGCGCTCGGCGGGCACGTGGCGGCCTGCGCGAAGTGCGGCCACCGGCACGTCGCCTACAACTCGTGCAAGAACCGCCACTGCCCGAAGTGAACAGGGTGAGCCGGGACCGTGGCCGCGGTGCGGCCGCGTAAGCCCGGCGAACGCGGCGCGCGACTGGATGGCGGCGCGGGCGGAAGACCTGCTGCCGGTGGAGTACTTCCACGTGGTCTTCACCCTGCCGGCGGAGATCGCGCGCATCGCGTACTGGAACAAGCAGGCGGTCTACGGCCTGCTGTTCAAAGCGTCGGCCGAGACCACGACGACCATCGCCGCCGACCCGCGCCACCTCGGCGCCCGGATCGGCATGACCAGCGTCCTGCACACCTGGGGATCGGCGTCGTGCCGAAGGCACGCCTTCGGCCCAACCCCACCATCCGCACGTCCACATGATCGTGCCGGGCGGCGGCCTGTCGCCCGAGGGCACCCGGTGGGTGTCCTGCCGCCCGGGCTTCTTCCTGCCCGTCCGGGTGCTGTCCCGGCTGTTCCGGCGCCTGTTCCTGGAGGGGCTCTCGGCGCTGCACCGCGCCGGCAAGCTCGCCTTCTTCGGCGACCTCGAAGGCTTGGCCGATCCCTCCGCCTTCGCCGCCTGGCTCGCGCCGCTGCGCAAGATCGAGTGGGTGGTCTATGCCAAGCCACCCTTCGGCGGCCCGGAGGCCGTGCTCGCCCATCTCAGCCGCTACACTCACCGCGTGGCGATCTCGAACCACCGCCTCGTCAGCGCCGACGCCGAGACCGTGGCGTTCCGCTGGAAGGACTACCGGATCAAGAGCGGCGACCGCCTCAAGGTCATGCGCCTCTCGCCCGAGGAGTTCATCCGCCGCTTCCTGGTCCACGTCCTGCCCGACGGCTTCCACCGCATCCGGCACTACGGCCTGCTCGCCGGCGCAGACCGCAAGGACACCCTCGCCAGGGCTCGGGACCTCCTCGGTACCCAAGCGCCCACGGAAGCCGACCGACCCGACATCGACGTCGCCCCACCGCTCACCCTGAGGGAGCCCTGCCCGGATTGCGGCGGGCCGATGCGGATCATCGAAACCTTCCGGCGCGGCGAACGCCCCACCACCCGAGCACCACCGCGGTGGGCAGCCGCATGATGACACGGCCATCATTCTCAACGTCCCCGATCCGGTCCAGGCATGCGGTCCGGAACCGCGTCAGGCCGTGCCTCCGCTTCGCCCTGCTGCTCCTCCGCTCCCGATGGCGCCGCGCGGAGACGCTCTGTCCATCGCGAACGATGACGAGAACCGCCGTGCCACCCCGCCAGGGCTCACGATTGATCCGGCTTCCGCGCTCACGCGCCGACGTTGACCGCGCGCTTTCCCCATAGGCCTTGCCCAGACCCCCGCGGCTTCCTCCCTGTCAGAATTTTCAACGCGGGCCGACGCCACCTCGAGCCCCACCGTCGCGCAGCGGCCCGCATCGAAAATTCTTAAACGAAGCTGACTTTCGCGGCGGTTGCAGTTCATATGAGGATGCGCGCCCATCCGGACCCTCGGGACGCTCGCGAGAGCATGTCCGACCGTTGGCGAAGCTACCGCGGGCCTGTCAGGCGGCTCGACGTTTTTTGGAACCTAATTGGCCCGTGAGGCTTGAAGAACTACCGGAGGATCGACCGAGGAGGCGTCAGGGTCGAAGGCCTTCACGTGAGGGGTTCGAGGTCTCCCGGACGAGGCACGGGTAGAGTGGGTTCTGGACGCACTCAAAGACGGTGCGGCGGGCCCTTCCAAGAGAGCCGGGCAACGGCTCGACGAAGGGAGGGACATGGATGCCGGGACAGTTCGAAGTCTCTGCTATCGACCTGACGATATTGGTCGCCTATCTCATTCTCAGCCGGGTGCTGGCGCTGTGGCTGGTCCGCGGCGGGTCGAAGGACACCGACGGGTTCTTCCTCGGCGGGCGAAACTTCGTCTGGCCGCTGATCGGCTTCTCGCTCTTTGCAACGAACATGTCGGGCGGATCGTTCGTCGGCCTCGCCGGCGCCGGCTACGGCTCGGGGATCGCGGTCTACTCCTACGAGTGGATGGCGGCGATCATCCTGGTGTTCTTCATCCTGTTCCTGCTGCCGTTCTACCTTCGCACCAAGATCTTCACGATGCCGGAGTTCCTCGAGCGGCGTTACGACCGGCGCTCGCGCTACCTCTTCGCGGTGCTCCTGCTGCTCCTCGGCATCTTCCTCGACTGCGCCGGCACGCTCTACGCCGGCGGGCTCGTGGTCCAGGTCCTGTTCCCCGAATGGCCGCTCTGGTGGGGCGTCCTCGGGCTCGCGCTGCTGGCGGCGGTGCTGTCGGTCACGGGCGGCCTCGGTGCCGTTGTGATCTCGGACGCGATCCAGGCGGTGGTGCTGATCATCGGCGGGCTGATCGTGTTCTTCGCGGCCTGGGCGGCGATCCCGTCGTGGGAGGCGGTGCGCGAGACGGCGCCCGAAGGCGCGCTCTCGATCATCCGGCCGCTCGACGACCCGGGGCTGCCGTGGCTCGGCCTCATCGTCGGCGTGCTGCCGATCGGCATGTACTTCTGGATGACGAACCAACTCATCGTGCAGCGAGTCCTTGGCGCCAAGAACATCGACCACGGCCGCTGGGGGTCGATCTTCGCGGGCTTCCTCAAGCTGCCGATCCTGTTCATCATGGTGCTGCCGGGGGTGATGGCAATCCCGCTCTACCCCGACCTCGCGACGCCGGACCTCGCGTTCCCGACGCTGGCGTTCGATCTGCTGCCGATCGGCATCCGCGGCATCGTGCTGGCGGCGCTGGTGGCCGCGATCACATCGACGGTGGACTCGATCCTGAACTCGTCCTCGACGCTGGTGACGATGGACCTCGTGCGGCCGCTTCGGCCGAACACGCCGGACCGCACACTGGTCCTCGTCGGCCGCATCACCACCCTGATCGTGACGGTGGTGGCGGTGCTGTGGGCGCCGCAGATCGGCAATTTCCCGTCGCTCTGGACCTACTTCCAGTCGATCCTGGCCTACATCACGCCGCCGGTGCTGGTCGTGTTCCTCGCAGCCGTCTTCTGGCCGCGCGGCAACGGCACCGGCGCCTTCGCGACGCTGGTCATCGGGATCGTCACAGGCATCCTCGGGCTGATGACGAACGAGGCAATGGGCCTCTTCGATATCCACTTCCTCTACGCCAACGGCATTCTCTGCGTCTTCTCCGCCATCGTCATGGTCGCGGTCAGCCTCATGACCGCGCCGCCCGATGCCGAGATTGCGAGAGAAATGACCTGGAGCCCGCACCTCTGGCACGAGGAATCCGAGGCGCTCCGCGGCACGCCGTGGTACAAGAACTACCGCTATCTCTCGATAATCCTGCTCATCACGACGGCGATCATCGTTTGGATCTACCGCTGAGCAGGGGAAGGAGGCGACCATGACCATCTCGAGACGCCACTTCCTGTCGGGCACGGCCGTCGGCGTCGCGACCAGCGCGCTGCAGGCGCCCGCGGTGCTCGCGCAGGCGCAGGCACCCCTGACGTTCGCGTTCGCGCCCGACGAGTCCGGCGCGATCCAGACGCTGATCGACGGCTTCAACAGCTCGAACGGCGCCGGCATTGAGGTGACCTGGCTGGAGGCCCCGGAGAACTCCGACGACTTCTTCCGCTTCATGGTTTCGGACTTCGAGGCCGGGGCGACCGACATCGACGTCTTCGGCTCCGACGTGATCTGGACGGCGGAACTCGCCGCGAACGACTGGGTCCGCGACCTGTCTCGGCAGACCTTCGGGGAGATCGACACCAGCGCACTGCTGCCGGCCGCGCTCAACTCGGCCTACTACCGCAATCGCCTCTGGGCGGTGCCCTGGTACACCGACGCGGGCATGCTGTTCTACCGCCGCGACCTGCTGGAGGAGGCCGGCATCACCGAGCCGCCGTCGACCTGGGACGACCTGTCGGCCGTCGCGCAAACGGTGATGGAGGCGTCGGGCGTGCCGCATGGCCTGGTGCTGCAGGGGGCGCGCTACGAGGGCGGCGTCACCAACGCGCTCGAGTTCATCTGGTCGGGCGGCGGGCGTGTCTGGACCGGGCAGAGCGAAGTCGCCGCGTTCGGCGTGCAGTCGACCGAGTCGAACGTCATCGTGCTCAACTCCCGCGCCGCTGCCGCCGGGCTCGCCAAGGCGCGCGAGATGGTCGAGGCGGGCGTGATCCCGCCGGCGGTGACCGACTTCGACGAGCGCGAGGCGCTGCGGGTCTTCGCCTCGGGCGAGTCGGTCTTCATGCGGAACTGGCCCTTCGCCTACGGCCTCCTCGGGACCGACGAGTTCGGGCCGGTGACGCCAGACCAGGTCGGCGTCGCCCGCATCCCGACGCTGCGGCCGGACCTGCCGTCCTACAGCTGCCTCGGCGGCTGGAACCTCGCGATCAGCCGCGGCTCGCGGCAGCCCGCCGCCGCCTGGGACTTCATCCGCTACGCGATCCAGCCGGAGCAGCAACGGCTTATGGCTGAGACGGGCGGCTTCCTGCCCGTGCTCACCCCGCTCTATGACGACCCCGAGCTGCGCGACGCGGTGCCGGTCATCGCCCTCGGCGAGGAGGCGGTACTCTCGGCGCGCGCCCGGCCGAGTTCGCCGATCTATTCGCTCCTCTCCCCCCGGGTCGCGATCATGTTCAACCGCGTGCTTTCGGGTGAACGCGACCCTGCCGCCGCGGTCGCTCAGACCGCCGAGGAGCTCCAGACCATCGTCCACAACCATCGCTACTGACGGGGGACCTTAGCCATGGCAGCAGAAGACTTCCCGATGCGGATCCTCGTGGCGAGCGACGGCTCCGGCCCCTCGGATGCTGCGATCCGGCTCGCAGGCAGCTTGGCGGCCAAGACCGGGTCCGAGCTCCACGTCCTGCACGTGACGCTGATCTCGAAGTGGATCTATCCCGACCTCCTGTCCGAGCAACAGGTCGAACGGATCAAGGCCAACTCGCAGAAGCGGCTTGAGGATGAGGAACGCCGCGCCAAGGAACGCGGCGTCGAGATCACCCGAAGCCATCTGCGGTACGGCCGCGCAGACGCCGAGATCATGAGCCTCGCCGAAGAGTTGGACGTGGGAATGATCGTGATCGGCAACCGCTCCGGCGACGCGATGAGCCGCATCCTCCTCGGCAACGACGCCGAGAGCGTCGTCCGCCACGCCCACTGCGCCGTTCTCGTGGCACGCGAACCCGACGCATGACACCCTCCGCCGGACCACCGTCTCTTCTTTGAGAAGGGAGGTCGGCTGTTTCCGCCGCGTGGCATCGCGGCGCCCGTTCTGGTGGTCCAGTCTTTGACCGTCTGCGTCGAAACCCGCGATGCTGAAAGCGCCAAGACTCCCGTTCATCGGGCGCTTGGTAGGGGCTCGGAGCCGCCTCGCGGCGCCGCGGCGACCCGGCGGCGGGACGAGCCGCGCCGTCGACATGTTCGGCCCAGTGCAGCCGTTCGATCGTCGCGGCCGCCGCCGCGATGCCGCGAGGATCTCGGCCGTTCGCTCTGGGCGCAGTGAAACCAGCAGCACGAACTCAAGCAACGCCGACGGAGCGGACCTCGACGGCTCGGCGGATCAGCACTTCGCCTCTAATGTCCATTGGGAGCAGAGCGGTAGCACGGCCGCCCCACCGACGAGCGGGCATGGCGGGCCACATCGGCTCCGAACGCCTCGATTACTGGGGTCGCTAAATCCCGTCCACGACGAGATGCTGCTCACGCGACCGACCCGAACTCGCGCCCCCACGCCAGCCTGGAGAGCTCAGCGATCATGGCCTTGATGATCGCCGGCACCACCAGCGCAATGTCGTGGGCCGCGTCACAATTCAGTTCGATTACCAGGTCGGCGCCGACGAAGCCGTTCGGCCCCACGGTGACCGAAAAAGAGCAATCGGTCCCTTCGCACGTTCACCATTGGGAACGGCAGGTGCAGACCATCCGACAGCTTCGTCGGCAGAGGTAGTTTCGATCCGAGTTCGTGCAGCGTGCCCTCGGGCGCGGCCGTTCGGAAGACTCCCACGCCTGAGCCAGCTGTCGCCTCGACCCTGTCTGCTGCAGGAGCCCGTTCCTCCTACCTGTCCTGCCACCGACGGTAGCGGATCACTAGTTCAAACTCGCAGATCTTGAATATGAGGAAGAAGGCGAGCGCCGCGATGCCGTTGGCGGCGATCTGGAGAAGCTGGAGGAACCCGCCCGAGGTGAAGGCAAGCCAGCCGTGCTGCCGCAGGAACCGCAGGTTCGCCATGCTTGTGCTCAGAAGGTTGTAGGACGCGTAGGCGACGATCACGGCCGAAAGCCCGGCCAGCGCGAAGACGAGCAGGGACGGGTATCGCGAAATCCCAAACAGCCGTTTCATCACGATCTGCCGCCTCCGGACCTCGTCGATCATGGCATGTCGGGTACAATGCCGTCGAACTCGAAAGCGCGTGGCCGACTTCGCTCAGTGAATTCGGTTTCAGGGGCCGGAATTTCTCCTCCCAGTCCAATCGACACGGCCCAATCCAGACCCCCGCTGGCTTCCGCGTCCGCCGCGCAACGGCGGCGGTCGCGGCCGTCCACGGTACCGCGAGGGCCGTGCGCCGGATGACGGAGAGCTCGTCCGCATCGCCGTGTTCTATTCCCAATCTTGCTGTCGCGACACCGACGATCAGGACCCGCCAAGCATCCACTCGCCGTTCGGGTAGAAGGCGTGGAAGGCGAAGGCGAACGGGATATCGTGAGGTATGTCCTCTCCCGCCGGGTTCTGCACCACGACGTTGCCGACCTCGCGGCCGGCGGCGATCCGCGCTGCATCGAGCGCCGAGGCCTGTCCCTCGCGCCAGCGCAGGACGAGACCAGCCTCGCGGATCTCGCCCTCCTCTCGGACCCGCTCGAGCGGCCAGGCGCGCTCGCCCACCCGCACCACGCGGGCGAGCGGTAGGATGTCGTGCGGCGGGTCCTCGCCCGAGTAGAGGAACGGCCGGCGCGCGCCGCGCCGCCAGTCAGGCTCGTCCATCACGAGGCCGTCGGGATGGGAGTCGCGGAACGCCTCCCAGCTCTCCATCCGGGCGGGCAGCTGCGTCAGCCGCCGGCCGGTGTACGTGCCGACGATCCCCTCGCCAATCGCCTGCTGCCACCAGCTCTCGGTCTGGCGGTCGTACATGACCATGTCCGAGTGGCGCAGCTTGCCGGTCACGCCGAAGGTGTGGGGTCGGCCGCCGATGCGCGCGTCGAACACCATGCCGCTGTTGCAGAGCGGGCAGTAGGTGACGGCGATCGGCAGTCCCGCGACCTCGTCATTCACGATTTCGTGCCAGACCAGGTAGCGAATCGGATAGGCGCGCGCCGGCGCGTCCGGATGGTCATAGCTCTGGACCGGCTCGCGCGGATCGAGCCGCGTTTCGCCCTGTGCAGGAACGAAGCGAGGCGCATCGATTGCCGGAATGCCATCCTTCGGCGGTCCGCCGGACATGATCTCGTCGAAGTCGACGACGCTGCGCGAGAAGTCGGTGTCCGGCCACTCGCGCCGCCATTGCGACGGGTCGGCGAGCGTGACCCCGGCGGCGAGCGCCATGGCCGCCGCGAGGCAAAGAACGCTCGCTGTTCGCGACGCTCTCGACGCCGCACCGGGATCCGGGCGCGATCGCGGCTCTGGCCGCGGAAGGTGGTGCAGCGCTGTCACCCGTCACTCCAGCTCGCCGTCCGTGGTGTAGAGATAGTCGTCGCCGCCGGCATTCTCGTGGCAGGGGATGCAACCCGCATCGCCGCCCTTGCCGACCAGCCCGGCGAGCGGCACGCCGGCGGGGTTCGGCTCGACCGAGCCGTCGGGGAGGTACTTGGCGTAGAACCAGTTCCCGGTCTCGTCGTCATACCCCTCGGCCCGCCGGTACATGATGGTGACCTCGGCAAGGTGGCCCATCCGGTCCGACATGACCTCGTCGGCCGTCACGCCCTCCGGCCCGTAGTTGCGCTTGACCACCAGCGCGCCGTCCTGCCCGTCGATCGTCGCCCGCGTGTAAGATGTCTCGAGCATCAGGCCGTGGGGCTCGACTCCCTCGTAGGGCAGCGCCTGCACCGCGCCTTCCCCCGCAAGCCCGGCCTCGACCATCGCCTGCCAGAGGTCCGCCGCGTAGTCCACGTCCGCCTCGGTCCCGAAGCCTTGCGCAAAGGCAGCGGTCGATGCCACCGCCAGCCCAGCGATCTGTGTCGTCGTGCGTTGCATGCTTTCCTCCCTGTTGGCTCGGCCCTTCCTCCCTGTTGGCTCGGCCCTTTTTCTCCTGACATCTCGGTCTTCGCTCACCGGCGGCTGCTGGTTACAGAAAAGTTCCTTTCGAGTCGGAGAGGCGGGGTGCAGGCTTGGCCGCGTCAGACATGGCGAGGGCTGCGCATTCATGCCGAGTCACGGGCGGCATACGACGGACGAGGCGTTCGACGACGACGCGCGCCTCGCCGGGCTGCTGCGCCGCGGTCGCCATGGCGACAGGGTGGCCTACCGCGCCTTCCTGACGGAGCTGAGCGGCCGGTTGCGCAGGCAGATGCGGGCGCGCACACGTGGGCTCGACGACGCGGATGTCGAGGACCTGTTCAGGAGGTCCTGCTGTCGGTGCATGCCTCCCGCGCGACCTGGGATGCGTCGCGGCCGGTGCTGCCCTGGATCGCGGCGATCGCGCGCTACCGGCTGGCGGACCATCTCCGCCGTCGCGGCCGCGCCGGCCGGCTGACGGACGAGGTGTCGCGGATCGCCGAAACCCTCGGGATGTCCGGCCCGCACCGACCGTCCGAGGAGGTCATCAACAGCATATCGATGACACGCGCGATGGACAATCTGTCGGAGACCGAGCGCCGGGCGTTCGCGCTCGTTCGCCTGCGCGGCCTGTCGCTCAAGGAGGCTGCGGTTCTCAGCGGATCAACCGTCGCCGCCATGAAAGTGGCCGTCCACCGCGCCGCCCGCAAGCTGCAAGCCCTGGTCTGGGAGGGTCGCCTCTGATGCGGACCGAGGACCTCATCGACGAGCTTGCCAACGAGGTCGGCCCCGTGCGCCCGCTGCCTCCCGCCTGGCTGCGCACGGTGCTGTGGTTCGCCGCAGCGGCCACGTTCGCGGCCGGGGTCGTGCTGATGATGTCGCCGCGCCCCGACCTGGCCGAAGAAGCACGCAACGTGCGGTTCTAGGTCGAACAGTTCGCGGCGCTGGCGACCTCTATCCTGGCGGCGCATGCGGCGCTCGCGCTCAGCATCCCCGGGACCACCCGGCGCGTCGCACTCGCACCGCTGCTGCCCGCGGGCCTCTGGCTCGGGTCCCAGGGCTTCGGCTGCATCGCCGATCTTGCCAGCGGCGCCGGAACAGGCATCTCCGGTGAGCCCGAGTGTCTTGTGCTCATTGCCCTGACCGGCTCGCTACCCGCGCTCGCCCTCGTGGCGATGCTGCGGCGGGGCGTACCCGGTCGCCCGAGGTTCAGCTTGGCCATGGCTGCTCTGGCAGCCGCGGCCATCGGCAATGTGGGGCTGCGCTTCTTCCATTCCCAGGACGCGGCGTTGATGGTGCTCGTCTGGCAGACGGGCTCGGTTGCGCTCCTGTCGCTCGCAGGCTGTCTTGTAGGCCGGACGGTGCTGCCGAGGCCGGCCGCTATCTGAGGACGGAGCGCAGTTCAGTAGCCGCCACTCAAATCTTGAACGTCTTCTACTGCGACGTCGGCCCAAAGAAGAATTTCAGCACGTGCCCGAATCGCTGCACGGCAGCATCAGTCGTGGTCATTCGAGGGTTTCGCAGCGAGAGCTTGGCCTCACACGGGCGCGGGACCAAGCGGCGCATCCGTGGCGTCCTGTGAACACGCTCGCGCACTCGAACTCGGATTGCGCTACCTTTTAGAAGCACCTCGTACACGGAGATCGGTATGATCAAGACCGAGCGGCTCTTTCTGCGACGCGCGCGGATGGACGATCTCGACGACTTGCATGCCGTCTTTTCGCACCCTGAGGCAATGCGCTACTGGGACAGTCTTCCCCATGGTGACGCCGAGCAGACGAGGCGATGGTTGGCTGGCATGGTCGCGTTCTCTCCGGCCGAAACCGACGACTTCGTCGTGTAGTACCACGGCCGAGTGATCGGCAAGGCAGGCTGCTGGCGCTTTGGCGAGATTGGCTTCATTCTGCATCCCGATCACTGGGGCAAGGGGCTGGCCCATGAGGCATTGAGCGCGGTCATTCCCCAAGTATTCGAAAGCTTGCCGATTGATCGGCTGGAGGCCGATGTCGATCCCAAAGTCTATCTCGAATTGCCCCGACCTCTAAGGCCGATCGCGAGACTCCGCCTGGATGATGCAGGGTCAGTATAGGGCTCGGCGCTGTCTCCCGGCAGCGCAGAGCAGGGCCCCAAAGGCAACGTGGTCGGCCCACTGCGGTCGTTCAGTAGGGGAAGCGGTTGCTACAAGGCAGAGGGGTAGGCAGCCATTGGCGGAGCGATCCGACGCCTCTTCCGTCACCGCGCATTCACCGCCTCAGCTGCGCACGCGCGGCGAAGAATGATCCCATATCCGCTTTTCGATCGTGATCGCAAACGCGTTTGGGCCTCCCAGGTCCTTCCGCAAGCTGAAGAGGCGATCCGCGGACGGGGGGTATTCTCCGCGTCAGCGATTGTTCAATGCCGCTGTCGCGGCCCTCTCGCTTTCGTGGATAGTCGGCCGACGCCAACTCTCCAGCGTGCGGCCAAGCTTCCGGCGCAAGAAGGCCGAGTGCGAGTAGCGCGAGACGCGGGCGTAAAGGCGGGTCTCGAGGTCGTCCACCATCTCGGACCAGCCCCGCTCGATCTCATGGTCGATCCGCGTCTGGTCGTAGTTCACAACGACGTCGACCTTGCGCCCAAGCGGTCCGACGACCTCGCTCACGCGGTCGCGGATCGCCTCGATATCCGCCAGCGAGCGGATCGAAAGCCTCGCGAGGTTGACGAACAGGATCTCCCTGATCGGGTCCCAGACGATGCGGCGGTCGAAGCCGATCGTCAGCAGCTCATTGCGCAGGCCCATGGGCGCGTCCCGAAAGATGCGGGCGTCCATTTCCGCCAAGCCGCCAACCAGCGGCTCGAAGCCCATCAGGGCCAGGACGTCCCGCTCGACGTCGATGCCCGGCGCCACCTCGATCAGGCGCACGCCCTCCGGCTCGAGGCGGAAGACGCAGCGTTCGGTGACGAAGAGGACGGGCTGGCCCAGCCGACGCGCACGCTCGCCGGAGAAGGTCACCTGCTCGACCCGGGCACCGAACTTGCGCGCCCGACCCTCGGAGGCGATCTCGAGCCGCCCGTCGCCGATCCGGGTGGCAAGGCCGCTCGCCGTGAAGGTTCCGGTGAAGACCAGATGACGGGCGTTCTGGCTGATGTTGATGAAGCCGCCGGCGCCCGCGAGTTTGGGGCCAAAGCGGCTGACGTTGACGTTGCCCTCACCGTCGGCCTCCGCCATGCCGAGGCAGGCAAGGTCGAGCCCGCCGCCGTCGTAGAAGTCGAACTGCTGGTTCTGGGCGATGATCGCGTCGGTGTTGACCGCGGCGCCGAAGTCGAGGCCGGACGCGGGCTGGCCGCCGACGACGCCCGGCTCGGCGGTCATCGTCATGTGGTCGAGCAGCCCCTCCTCGGCGGCGACCGAAGCCACGCCCTCGGGCATGCCGATGCCGAGGTTGACCACGCCGCCGATCGGCAGCTCGAAGGCAGCGCGGCGGGCGATGACCTTGCGCTCGGTCAGCGGCAGGGACGCCACTCCCTCAGTGGGCGCGCGGTAGCGGCCGGTGAAGTAGCGGTTGTACTGCGTGGCGTAGGTCTGCGGATGCAACTCGGGCGGCGCGACCACCACCGCATCCACCAAGGCGGCCGGGATCACCACGTCGCGCGAGGGCAGCGTGCCACCGGCCACGACCTGGTCGACCTGCACGATCACCACGCCGCCCGAGTTCCGGGCCGCCGTAGCCTGGGCGAGGTTATCGAGGATAAGCGCCTCGCGCTCCATGGTGATGTTGCCGCGCTCGTCCGCGGTCGAGCCCCGGAGCAGCGCCACCTGGATCGGCATCGCATTGTAGAATAGCCACTCGACCCCCCTGATCGTCAACAGCTCGACGAGATCGTCCTTCGCGGCCGCGCTGATCCGTCCGCCACCGAGCCGCGGGTCGACAAAGGTTTCCAGCCCGACATGAGTGATCGTGCCCGGCTTGCCGGCGGCGATATCGCGGTAGAGATGCGAGATCACGCCCTGCGGGAAGTTCCAGCCCTCGATCTCGCCGTTCAACGCCCGCGCGCCAAGCTGCGGTATCAGGCCCCAGTGCCCCCCGATGACCCGACGCACGAGGCCGGGCGCGGCGAGCCGGTCGAGCCCGCGGCCCTTGCCGTCGCCCTGCCCTGCCGCGAAGAGCAGCGTCAGGTCGCGCGGATGACCCTCGTCGGCGAACCGGTCGCCGAGCGCCTTGAGGAGCCCGTCGGGGACCCCGGCGCCCACGAAGCCAGAGGTCGTGATCGTGTCGCCTGAATGGATGAGCGCGGCGGCGTCGGCGGCGGGAACGACCTTGTTCGGCACGGCTCAGAGCCCCATCGAGCCGAGGACGATGACGGTGATGGTGGCCAGGACCGGGATCGCCACGGCGACCATAAAGATGTCGCCGTAGCTCGTCTTGTGGGTCAACCCGGTGATCGCCAGCAGCGTGATCACCGCGCCGTTGTGAGGCAGCGCATCGAAGCCCCCCGAGGACAGGGCGGTGACACGGTGCATCAGTTCCATGCTCACACCCTGCTCCTGGCCCATTGCGGCGAACTGCTCGCCGAGCGCGTTCAGCGCGATTGACATGCCGCCAGAGGCCGATCCGGTGATCCCGGCGAGGACGTTGACCGCCACCGCCAGCGACGCGAGGGGGTTCTCGGGGAACAGACCCAGCACGACGTCGCGGATGAGCAGGAAGGCGGGAAGCGAGGCGATGACCGCGCCGTAGCCCACCTCCGAAGCGGTGTTGAAGATCGGCAGGAGAGAGCCCATCGTCCCGGCGTTGACCGTCTCCTTCACGTCGAGAAACCGGCGCCAGTTGAGAGCAACGGCCAGCACGATCGAGAGGACGAGGGCTCCGATGATCGCCCAGATCCCTGCCACCGAGCGCAGGGTCGTCTCGCCGTAGTCGGGATCGGCCAGATAGGCCGCGTCCATGTTGGGAAACACGGCATAGGTGAAGAGCGCGTTGAGCCCGATGACCGTGATGACCGGAAGGATCGCGATCGCGAACGTCGGCAGTTCGGTATCCTCGGGCAGAGCGCTGTCGGCCGCGGTGCGGGCGTGCGTGCCGTAGCCTTCGGACCGCCGGTGCGCGGCCGCGGAGCGCCGGTTCAGCCAGAGCACCCCGCCCCCCATCATGATCAGTCCCGCCAGGGTGCCTAGCAGCGGCGCGGCAAAGACGTTGGTGCCGAAGAACGGGATCGGGATGGCGTTCTGGATCGCCGGCGTGCCGGGAAATGCGGTCATCGTGAAGGTAAACGACCCCAATGCGATCGCCGCAGGAAGCAACCGCTTGGGGACGTCGGCCCTGCGGAACAACGCGTTGGCGATCGGGTAGATGGCAAAGGCCACGACGAAGAGCGATACGCCACCGTAGGTCAGCACGCCGCAGGCCAGCACGATCGCTAGGATCGCGCGGTCCGCGCCGACCCAGTTCACAATGCGCTCCGCAATCGTGCGGGCTGCGCCGCCGTCGGCCATGACTTTGCCGAAGATCGCGCCCAACAGGAACAGGGGAAAGTAGGTGATCACGTACCCACCCAGCGCCTCCATGAAGACCTGCGTATAGGTCGCCAGGATCGGCAACCCGCCCGACATCAGGACCGCGAGGGTCGACAGTATGGGGGCGAGGATCAGCACGTTGATACCTCGATAGGCGAGGTACATGAGCAATCCCAAAGACAAGACGATACCGATCAGACCCATTCAGCCTTCCCCTTGCTTGACTCTACTGGCTACGCCCGTTGGCAGGTCAGACTCTACCAACTGCGGCTCTCGGTATCACTGCGCCGTCGGAGTACGATCTTCTCCGACATACTCGTCTCACATCGCCTCGTCGCGTCAAAGATCCAGCTGAAGCCAGAGTCGGCGCTTCAGAATGGCGCTGGTGCGCCGATGGAGCAATGGGCGGCCGGCGGAGCGTTCCCGCTCCGCGGAGCCGGCCGTCCATTGCGGTGAGCCGAGCTGCGTAGGCTGCCGGCGTCTCGTAGCCGATCGCAGAATGCGGTCGGTACTGATTGTAATCGATGACCCATGCCGCGACCTTCCGGCGGGCCTGCTCGAGGTCGAAGAACAGGCTCTCGTTGAGAAGCTCGTCGCGCATCCGCCCGTTGAAGGCCTCGCAGATGCCGTTCTGCATCGGCTTGCCCGGCGCGATGAAGTGCCAGGCGACGCCGGCGGCCTCGGTCCAGGCGAGCATGGCGTTCGAGGTGAACTCGGTGCCGTGGTCGCTGACAATCAGCTCGGGCTTGCCGCGCATCGCGACGAGCGCGTTCAGCTCGCGTGCCACGCGCTTGCCAGAGATCGAGGTCTCGACGATGGCCGCCAGGCATTCCTTGGTGACGTCGTCGACCACGTTGAGGATGCGTAGCCGGCAACCGGTGACGAGCTGGTCGTGCACGAAATCCACCGACCAGCGCGCGTTCGGTGTCGCTGCCGTCAGGATCGGCGCGCGCGTGCCGGTCGCGCGTTTGCGCCCGCGTCGGCGGCGCACCGACAGGCCCTCCTCGCGGTAGAGCCGCTGGGTCTTCTTGCGGTTCACGGTCCAACCCTCCCGGCGCAAGAGAACGTGCAGGCGCCGATAACCGAAGCGCCGTCGCGCATCCGCCAGGTCGCGCAGCCGCTCGCGGAGATCGGCATCGTCGGGACGGCGGCGGCGATACCGGATCATCGTCCGGTCCGCGCCGACCAGGGAGCACGCCCGCCGCTCGCTCACCCCGTGCGCCTGCACGAGGTGGGCGACAGCTTTCCGCTTGGCGGCGGGCGCTACCACTTTCGCGTCAGGAGGATCCTTCAGCGCGACGTTGTCGAGCATAGCGTCCGCCAGCAGCCGCTTCAGCTTGGCATTCTCCTCCTCCACGGCCCTCAGCCGCTTCGCGTCCGACACCTCCATGCCGCCATACTTCGACTTCCAGGCGTAGAACGTGGCGCTGCTGATCCCGTGCCGCCGGCACACCTCCGCCGTCGTCGCGCCAGCCTCCTGCTCGCGCAGCACGCCGATGATCTGCTCCACAGTGAACTTCGATCGCTTCATCGTCCGGTCCTCTCGTTCGGCCGGACTCTTACTTCAGATGGAGGAGAAAGCGGGGGTCACAGCAGGAGGACGATCGCGGCACGCGTGAGAACTTACGAGGTCGTTCTCTCTCCGGTAGCGCAGGCAGACCTGGAAAAGATCTACGACTGGATCGCGGAACGGGCCTCGCCCGCGGTCGCGCTCGGCTGCCTGGAGTGCCTCGGAGGTCACCTGCGCGGCTTTCGGCGACCCTGCCAGTATTGGCCGGCATCGTCCTTCTCCTCGCTCTATTGCGTCGACCTGAATGATCTTGGGGGTTGCAAGCAGCAGGGCGCCGCTCGCCACCGACACCGCCGTCTGCCAAGGTCTCGGCCGTGCGAACCAGAGCGGCACCTCGCCCTGCGTGGAGTCGCCCGAGGAGCAGGTTGGGATGATCACGACCGCGCCGAACAGGATCGCGAGAGCGCCCTCTGGATCATCTGGTCGTCGCCGAGACCGCGCATGACGATCGCGAAGGCGGGCGCGCCGATGGAGATCCCAAAGATGCTGCCTTGTCGCGCTGACAAATGGTACGGTCCTCCTCAAGGAAGAGCCTCCAGAGTGCCCCCGCACTACAAAAAAACGACCTTTTAATCATTTCTTAACAGCGGTGGACGAGCCTTCGCTAGTCTTTCTCATATGCAGAAGGCGACGTCGCCACAGCTATTGCTCGTCCTTGGAGTGCAGACTTGCCTGCGAATTCGCAGCTTCGCCACTCGACCAAAGAAAGCGGGCGCACGGGTCCTGATCAAGACGCGCTGATACAAGAACTCGCGGCGGCGAAGGCCCACATCCGGAACCTCATCGAGTTGAACCCCCAGATCGTGTTCATCACGGACGCGGAAGGGCAACTCTGCGACATCGCCCGGACTTGGCTGGACTGGGCTGGCCTCACTCTGGATGAGGCCCTTGGGCTTGGATGGATGGCCGCGCTGCACCCTAACGATGTGGAACCAACACTGAGCGAGTGGCAGCGGTGTCTCCGGACTGGCGATCATCTGGATATGGAGTATCGGCTCCGATCTGCTGGTGGGTCGTACACATGGTTCCGCGCACGGGCGGTGCCGCTGAGAGATGAGCAGGGCAACATCCTGCGCTGGTACGGTGCGGCCGAGGACATCCACGATCGGAAACTGATCAACGCAGCGCTGCGCGAGAGTGAGGCGTTCTCTCGTAGTATTCTGAGGAATAGCCCGGACGTGATCATGGTCGTCGATGACGAATGGCGTCTGGAATTCCTGAGTGAGCGCGGTCAGAAAGCCTTTGACATCGCCGTATTGGGAGATGTCAAGCATCGGCCATGGCTCGATCTCTGGCCGGAAAGCGCGCGGGAGGTGGCGACGAGAGCCATCTTGGGAGTGCGCCCCGGAGCTTCGACCCGGTTCACCACATCTCGTGAGCGGCAAAATGGCGTCCAGACTTGGTGGGACGTATCAGTGTCGAGCTTCCTGGTCCGTCGGGACGGCGGCCAGAAGGTTCTCGCGATCGCTCGCGACGTGACCGAAGCAAAGCTTGCCGAAGAAACGCTCGAGCGCGCCGCCTTCACCGACCCCCTTACCGGCCTCGCGAACCGGGTGGTCTATCGCGAGGCGCTGAAAGCGGTCATGGATGCCGGAGAAGATGGCACGGCGCTTCTTATCGACCTGGATGATTTCAAGGCAGTCAACGACCTCCTTGGTCATCTCACCGGCGATGAGCTTCTCCGGCAGGCTGCGCTCCGCCTGAAGGGATGTGTTCGAGGCGCCGATATCGTCGCACGACTTGGTGGGGACGAATTTGCCGTACTTCTCCGAGGCGCCCCGATTTCCGTTGGCAGGTCCATGGCCGCGCGGATGATCGAAAGGCTTTGCGAACCCTTCAAGCTCGAAGGGCGCCTCGTCACGATATCAGCATCCATTGGCATCACTCGCTTGAGTGCGGACTCGGCAGACAATGTGCTTCGGCAGGCGGACATCGCCCTCTATTCCGCCAAACGGAGCCAGTCAGGCACGAGCTATGTCTACGACGAGAAGATGGGACGAACTATTGAAGAACGGCATTCGCTGATCATGGACCTTCGCAGTGCCTTGTCGCGGAACGAGTTCGTCCTGGAGTATCAAAGGCTCGTGGTGGCGGGTTCATCAGAACCTGTCGGCTTCGAGGCACTTCTGCGGTGGCAGCATCCCAACCACGGGCGCATTTCGCCCGACGTCTTTGTTCCGCTTCTCGAAGAGACCGGTGCTATCACCGCCGTTGGCGAATGGGTGCTTCATGAGGCGTGTCGCCAAGCGTTTGCCTGGCCGATAACAACGACGGTGTCGGTCAATCTCTCAACCGTGCAGTTCCGATCCAGCACCCTGGTCAAGCATGTGTCCAACTGCCTTAAGGCAAGCGGCCTTGCGCCCGAGAGGTTGCAGCTGGAAATCACGGAGTCGGTCCTCCTGGAGCATAGTGAGACCAATCTTCAGATCCTACACGAACTCCAACAGCTCGGTGTCGAGATCGTCCTGGATGATTTTGGGACCGGATATTCCTCCCTCAGCTTCTTGCGCCGCTTTGCCTTCGACAAGATCAAGATCGATCGTAGCTTCGTGGCGAATATGCTGGACGATGAGCCGACCCTCGCGATCGTGTCCACGGTTGTTGATCTGGCAAGGCGCCTGGATATTGCGATCACGGCCGAGGGCGTGGAGACTGAACAGCAATATCAGGAACTGTTGCGGCTGGGTTGTCCTGAGTTTCAGGGCTATCTTTTCGCGCGGCCTGCACCCCCCGATCAGTTGGGCTTTTAGGTGTAGTTCCTGGCGTAGGCGCACAGCTGGAGTTGCTTTTCGTGAGCCAAGCTGAGAATGGCGGTGAGGAAGTTGGCCACGGTAGCGGCGGGACGAGCCCGCGGCGGGCGGCGCAAAAGTCAGCCAAGTTTGGAGTGATGCTGTGGACGGGCCCGGCGCCCGGGCGATGTCAAGTTAACCGGCTGCTGGCATGGAAGGCGCTGATCTCCAGCAGCATCAAGCGGCAAGGCCAGCGGCCTGCCGCCACACGTCGAGTCGTTCGAGGCGATGGGCGGTTAGCGAGAGCGGATCGGCGGCGTCGAGCGGGCGGGACAAAGATGTTGCGGACGGTGGAGAAGGTCGCGGTGAAACGCTGCCGCCCTCCCGGCGAACGGAAGCCCTGCATCTGCCGCTCGCGTTTTCGCAGCGGCCAGAGACAGCTTAGAGTTTGTCTGCCAGCTCCCGGCGAAGAGACCCGCGACGGAGATGTCCTCGTCCAGCGCCTCCCAGTGGAGGCCGTAGATGCTGATCTCCACCGCCTCCCGCGCCTCCGCCGTCGCCCGCATCAGCCGCGGAAACCACGCGAGCGGCACCCCGAGCCGCCGCCCAACGAGCACCTGATGTTCCCCGGCATTGTCTCGAGGTCGTCGAAGTCCATCGCCCGCGGCAGCGCGTTCGTGCCGCGGGTCTCGGCGCCGTGCTTCAAAAGCAGCCGCAGCCCGTCGTCATGACCGAGTTCGGTGGCATGGTAGAGCGACTCGTTGTCATTGGGTCCGCGCCGCGGGCGAGCAGCCATTCGGCGAGGGCGAGGTTGCCGGCATGGCCGAGGGCGCCGTAGAGCGCCGAGAGGGTGTGCGGGCTGCGCGGCTCGGCGGGGTAGCCGTCGTTGACGTCGGCCCCGGCGGCGACGAGGCGCTCGGCGCAGGCAATCTGCGCCTCCGTGCCCGCCCGCTCGTGCCAGCGCGAGAACGCGAGGTGCAGGATCGGCCGCCGGGGACCGACCGCCCGGGTTGCGGCCGCCGGGTCGGCCGCCAGCACCTGCTCGACCTCATCGCGGTCGAACAGCGCGCAGGCGAGGCCGAAATCGGCGCGGGCGAGGCCCGGGTCGGCGTCGAGCAGCATCTCCGTCACCCAGTGCTGGCCGTGGAACAGCGCCACCCTGAGGCGATGGGCGCGCGCGGCATGGGCCATCGCCGCCATGTCGCGGGCGAGCTTGAGGCGCGGCCAGCTTGCGTGGCCCTCCTCGCGCGCGATGACGTGGAGCGCGTCGGCGTGCTTCAGCGTCTCGTGGCGGCCAAGCGCGGCGGTCGCCCGGGCGTGGGCCTCGGCATTCCCGGCAGCGAACGCCTTCCTCAGCGCCTTGGCGTCCTGGCGCAGGCGGTCGATCGGTCTCGATGGCATGGGTCGGTTCTCCCGTCATCGCCCGTGGTCCGCCGATTGGGCGCGGTGAAAACCGAGATGATCGGTTTCCTGACGAGGTGCTCTGACGGGAGCTTTCCGCGGACCGGGACGCCGCCTCGCGCGTGGCCTCTGCATCTTACCGCATCCACTGCGGTCGACCAAGCGCCGCGGCGTCTCACATGGCTTGCAGGACGCTGCTCGCAAAGAAGGCGGTTCGCCATGCTAAGGAACCGCTTCCGGGCGTCGCGGAGATCGGTGCGACGTCCTCGATGCATGCTCGCGATGCCTCTGTTGACAAAGCTCGCACTCGCCAGCGGTTCCGAAGGGCGGACGGCGGACCGGAACTATCCTTTGCGATGTCGGGCTGAGCCTGTGAGCGATCATTCGGATCACCACCGCCGTCCCCAGGGGCTGCAGGCGGTGCGGAGACATCCTTGCGCGGCGTCTCTCGCTCGAGAGAAAAGCCCCTGTTCGTGCGCGTCTACGGATACCGAACAGAACCTTCGGCGCGACGCGGGGTGCCGCTGGTCGTCGGCAGCGGGATGAAGTCGGTCTCGTCGCCGGGGACGGTCTCGAAGCGTCCGAGACGCCACTCCTCCTTGGCCTGCTCGATCCGCTCCTTGCGTGAGGAGACGAAGTTCCACCAGATCCAGCGTGGGCCGCCCATCGGGGCTCCGCCAAAAAGCATGACGCGTGCAGGACCGTCCACGGCCCGGGCCCTGTGAGCATCGCCTGGCCTGAGGACGAGGAGCTGGCCGGGCGAAAATCGGTCCGGGCCGACCTCGATCGTTCCGTCGATCGAATAGAGTGCCCGCTCCTCATGATCGGCATCGATGGGCAGGGTCGCCCCGTCGGCAAGGCGAACATCGGCGTACAAAGTTTCCGAGGCGGTCCTGAGCGGTGACACGACGCCCCAGGCACGGCCGGCGATCAGCCGCGCGTTGATCCCACCGTCCTCGACCACCGGCAAGTCGTCCCTCCCGCAATGGATGAAGTCCGGCTCCGACTCCTCCTGATCTTCCGGCAGCGCCACCCAGGTTTGCAGCCCGAAAAGGCGCTGGCCGGACGCGCGTCGTCCTGGCGCGGTGCGTTCCGAGTGGACGATGCCGCGGCCAGCGCGCATCCAGTTCACCGCGCCGGGTTCGATCGCGACGTCGGTCCCGAGGCTGTCCTTGTGCACGATCTGGCCCTCGAAGAGGTATGTCAGGGTGGCGAGGTTGATGTGCGGGTGCGGGCGCACGTCTATGCCCTGGTCGGTCAGGAACTCGGCAGGCCCCATCTGGTCGAAGAAGATGAACGGTCCCACCATCTGTCGCTTGACCGAGGGCAGAGCGCGGCGGACCTGCATCTCGCCCAGATCGACGGCCCGCGGGACGATCAGTGTTTCGACGGCATCGACGCTCGCGGCATCGCCCAACGTCGGATCGGGGCACGGCGACCAGGACATGGCAGCTCTCCAGATTCAGGGGCGGGGTGGCCTTGGCGTAGCCTTCCGACCCTGCGACGGGTCGGGCAAGCCCTTCAAGTTAGCGCTTGGACGGGCGGTGAGGCACTCCCTGCCGGTGCAGGTGGCGGCAGCGTCAGCGCGAGAGGACGTCATGCCAGTCCGGGTGCTTGCGGAACTGCGCCGCGGCGAACGGGCAGAGTGGCAAGATGCGCCGACCGCTCGCCCGCGCATCCGCGACCGAGCGCGCGACAAGTGCCTCGCCGATGCCTCGACCTCGGTACGCGTCCGGAACCTCGGTGTGGTCGATGATTATCAGGGTCTCGCCTGCCTTGGAGAACGTCAGCTCGGCAATCGGAAGGTCGGCACCGCCCCGCAGCCAGTAGCGGCCCTTCGTCTCGCGCTCGTCGAGATGGATCTCCGGCTCGGTCACCCCGGTGCCGATGCGGCGTAGGGGGTGGCGGCGCGCGCGGCCGAGAGTGCCGCGGTCCACCATACAAGGCGGTTCAGCAAGGCCGACATCGCCTGCTCCGACATCTCGCCGTCGGCCAGCACGCCCTCCTCGGACATGCGCCGGAACGGCATCGCGAGGCCTACCGTGTCGCGGAGCGTCACGGCGTGGAGCTCGGCGAAGACCAGGCGCAGCGCCTCGACCGAGCGAAGGCCGCCCGAGACCCCGCCGTAGGAAACGAAGGCGACGGGCTTGGCCTCCCACTCGGCCTTGCCGGCGTCGATAAGCGACTTCACCGCTGCCGGGAACGAGTGGTTGTATTCCGCCGTCAGCACGATGAACGCGTCGCACCTGTCGAGCTCGGCCTTGAGGCCGGCGAGGTCGTCCGGCGCCATGTCGCCATGCCAGAGCGTCACCCGATGGGCGCGGGGATCGATCACCACCGGATCGAAGCGACCGTCGCCGGCGAGCCGGGCCTGCACCCACTTCAGGATCTTGTCGGCAAACCGTCCCTCGCGGGCGGAGGACAGGATAAGGCCGACCCTATGTACCTCGCTCATGCGGCCTCGCCGGTCTTTGGAAGGTTCGCCATGATGTATTCCACCGCCCAGCCGACGCCACCGCCGTGGGCCAGCGTGATCGGATACATCCCCTGATACTCCGCCGCGGTGTTGTCGGGACACCATTCGGCCACGGTGGCGAACCAGGTCAACGGAACGGCGCCGGCCTGGATCATCCGTTGACACGCCCGCTCGTGTGCCTCGACGCTGAGCCCGCCGGATGCATCCGCGCCGAAGAACACCTCGTAGCCTGCCTGGAGCGCCGAGATTGCGGTCTGCGCCAGGCAGACCTCCGTCCAGAGGCCGGCCATCACCAGCTTGCGGCGTCCGGTTGCCTCGACCGCGGCGACGAAGGCCGCATCGGACCAGGCGTTGGTGTTGGTGCGATCGATCGGGAGCACCTCCGGCCAAAGCTCGCGCAGTCCGGCAAACAGCGGATCCCGGAGCGGCCCGCCCTCGCCGTTGATCGTCGAGAGGATCGTGGGCACACCAAGCGACTTTGCCGCCCTGCCGAGGCCCATGACGTTGTTGGTCAGATGCTCCGGACTGATCGAGTTGATCGGGAACGCGACCCAAGGCTGATGGTCGATCAGGCAGAGAGCGGAGTTGTCGGTCGTCAGCGTGTTGATCGTGTGCATTCGTTACCTTCCCCAATATCGGTTCCGGGCGTCGCGCCCGAAAATGTCTCTCCGTCCAAGTCCGCGATGCCATCCCGCGATTTCGCGAGCAGGCGGGCGGGCATGGACCGCTTGAAGCCTACTCGTCGTCGCCGCCCATCGCGTTCATCATCGCCGGGTCGATCGACGTCACGTGGTGAACGATGCGCCATTCGCCATCCACGACGGCGAATTCATCCGTGATGAAAGCCGTGGCGACCAGCGCCGGTGCCACCTCCCGCTCGAAGACGGCGAGGTAGTACGAGGCAATGACGTTGCCGCCCGCATGCTCGAGCGTCAGATTCGAGATGAAGTGCCGCTTGCCGGTGATGAAGCCCGCCGCCTGGTTCTGGCGCAGGTAATCCATGACGGCATCGACGCCAATGACGGGTTCCGAGATGCCGGTTTCGAAAACGGCGTCGTCGGCCCAGACACTCACGTACGCGTCGTATTCCTCGGCATCGAGATCCTGGTTCATCTGGGCGAGTATCTGCTCGATCTCGACCCTGGTCGCCGGGTCGGGATCGGCCACCGCCGCCAGCGGGAGGGCGGCCAGCGCCGCCGCGATCAGGACCAACCGCATGGCGCGCTCCTTCCTAAGGCAACGTCGCGAGCGTGGCGCGCCGGGCGATTGGTGCCTGCGTCGTCTTCGACTGTCCTCATCGCGAGCCCTCGCCTCGATTTCTTCGCGCTTCAAGGTACGGTACCGATAAAACTGGAAAAGTGGCCGGAAATGGATAGCGTCAATCCATGAATGGATCGGACGAAGTGAGCCTCGATGACCTCGCCCTCTTCACGCTGGTCGTCGAGGCAGGCGGGTTCGCTGCGGCGGGGCGAGCTCACGGCCGTCCGCAGGCCACGACGAGACGCGGCCGGTCAGGTAGAGCCTGACCTTCACCTTCGCATGCTGCACCATGAACCGCGTGACGATCCGCCCGAGGAACGCCTGGCCGAGGATCAGCGGTGCGGTGATGCACAGGGCGCCCGAGGGTTCGTCCGAGAGGTCGCTCAGCGCGTGGCGCGTGGCGCGCGGCCTCGGCGCGGTCGAGCATCGGGCGGGCTTCTGCGTAGACGCGGCGGCCGGCCTCGGTCGGCGTGACGCGGCGCGTACTCCTGTCGAGCAGGCGCACGCCGAGACGGACCTCGAGCTCGGAAATCCGCCGGCTGACGGTGGCTTGGGGCGTACCGGTCATGCGCGACGCGGCGGAAAGCCGCCCGCCTCGATCACCCGGACGAGGAGCGCGAGGTCCGCGACGTCGGCATCGATCAATCCGCTCATGGATAGGTGATATCCGCAACCGCCGGCTAATCAAGGGTGCCTGCGGGCGCCACCTTCCCGAAGCGACGAAACAGGCCGGGGGCTCCATGCAGAGAAGACCCTTCATCGGCACGACGGTTGCGGCAACCTCGATGGCTGCCGTCCGACGCGGCAGCGCGCAGCAAGAGCCGTCGCGCCGCGTTCTGTGGGCGGCCAACGTCCGCACAAAATCGCTGGACGAGCGGCTCGCGGCCGCCAACGCCGGCGGCTACGACGCGATGTCGGTGTTCCCGATCGACTACAAGGCCTGGCGGGCCGAGGGCATGACCGCGGCCGAGATCCGCGCGCGCTGCGCCGATGCCGGTGTTCGCCCCGATATCCTCGACCCGTACGTCCAGTGGACGCCGGATTTCGCGATCCCCGCCGGGTACCCGGCCGAGAACGTGGCCTTCATCGATACCGACGAGGACCAGGCCTTCACCATCGCCGAGGCGCTCGGCGCGACGCAGATGAACGTGGTCGAGGGGCTGGACCAGCCACATGAGCGGACGGCCCTGGTCGATGCGCTCGGCGGACTGGCCGAACGGGCGGCGGCGCGCGGCCTGAGGCTCGGGCACGAGCCGATGCCGATCTCGTCGATCCCGCGGCTCGCCGACGGCTGGGACCTGGTCCGCACCGTCGACCACGACAGCCTCGGGCTGACATTCGACACCTGGCATTTCTGGCGATCTGAGCCCGACCACGATCTGCTTGCCACCATTCCGGCCGGCAAGATCTTCGACGTGCAACTCGTCGACGGCGCGGCCGAGCCCGTGGGCGACCTGCTGAACGACCTCCTGCACCACCGGCTGCTGCCGGGCGACGGCTCCTTCGACCTGGCGCGGACCGTGGCCGTGCTCAAGGAGATGGGCGCGTGGGCGTCGGTCGGGCCGGAGCTCTTCTCCGATGCCATGGACGCGCTCGACGCCGAAGAGGTCGGGCGCCTCACCGGCGAGAACCTGACGGCCTGGTCGGCATGATCCCGAGACGGAGGACGACAATGCGACATCTCGCGACCGCTATACTGCTGGCCGCGGCCGGCGCGGCCCGAGCCGAGGCGCCGATCCCCGAGGGGTTCGCCTCGGACCGGATGGAGGGTGCGGAGGTGAACCTGCGCTACGTCCGCGACGGTGGCGCCGGCGAGACTGTCATCCTGCTCCACGGCTGGCCGCAGACCTGGTCCTCCTGGATCGAGGTCATGCCGCTGCTCGCCGACGAGTTCGACGTGATCGCGGTCGATCTGCGCGGCGTCGGCGGCTCTGATAAGCCTCAGAATGGCTACGACAAGAAGACGATGGCGGGCGACTTGCTGGCGCTCATGGACGCGCTCGACATCGAGACGGCGAACGTTGTCGGTCACGACATCGGCGCCATGGTCGCCTTCGCCTTCGCCCAGCAATGGCCCGAGCGCGCCGCAACCGTCACGCTGATCGACGCGCCGATCCCCGGCACGCCGGTCTTCGACCAGATCCGCCACGACCCGCGCGCCTGGCACTTCGCCTTCCACAGCGCGCCGGAGGTGCCGGAGACGCTCATCGCCGGACGCGAGGCGTTCTACTACGGCCACTTCATCCACACCATGGACGCAGGCACGGGCGCGATGGGCGAGACCGAGATCGAGTATTCGGTCGAGGCCTACGGCGACCCCGCGACCACCCGCGCCGGCTTGGAGTGGTATTGCACCATGCAACGGGACGCGGAGGACAACGCCGCTTTCATGCAGACGACGCTCGAGGTCCCGGTGCTGGCGCTGAACGCCGCGCGTCTCGCGCCCTTCCCCTACCTGCGGGACTCGATGGAGCCCATCGCAGCGATCGTCGAGGGCCGCGCGATGGACTCGGGCCACTGGATCCCCGAGGCGCTGCCCGACGAGCTTGCCGCCGGACTTACCGACTTCATTGCGCGCCACTGAGGGCTCGTGAGGGCGTGGAAATCCTGGCACACGTTTTGCCTCCGCTACCTGACGTCTTCGGGTCATAAATTCGCGGCGACCATCGAAGGTCTGCTTCCGCAAGCCGCGGCGCAGGCGTCAACCTGAACGGCAACAATGCGCCGTCACCGGCGCCGCCGCTTGTGTGACCGATCCGACCGCCGCAGTGGCGCAAGTCCGCATCGAGCCCACCTCCATCGATGCCGCACGATGCGTGAATGGCACCTTCTGCTCTGCTGTGACGGCGTGTTGCGTATATAGATTCGGGCATCCTATCCAAGCTTTCCGACATCTACGAAAGGCGCTGCTTTTTGACGGCTGAGCGCTTCAATCGAACCTGGACGTGAGCGCTCCGAAGTCGAACGCGACCCCGCGTGACCCCAGCCGTTTCCTGAAATGTTGCGGTGCGAGATCGCGGCGATCAGCCAAAGAGGCTGGCGACGTCGAGCGCCAGTCCGGGCGGATCAAGGACAAGCTCGCCTTCTCGAAGAATGCGGGTCGAGATGTCGCCACTTTCGCTTCGGCGATGATGCGTGATGATTTGCGTGTCGGCATTCGCGACCAGGTAGTGTCGTACGCTCGGAAGCGTGAAATAGTCGCTGAGCTTCGCTCCGCTATCGGTCGATCGTGACGATCGAGAAACGACCTCGACGACGATCGTCGGGTCAGGGATCTCGATGGCATCGTCAGGCACCCGCGGCCCGCAGCGGACGAGCGCATCGGGCTCGTATACGGTGGAGTCGTCGATGCGGACCGTCATTCCGTCCGTGAAGGCTTCGCAGTCGAGGCCGGCCCGCGAGATCGCGGACGCAAGAGCGCTGACGATGCCGAGTTTGGCCCGGGCATGTCCTGCGCGCTCGGGCGACATGGCGATCACCTCGCCCTGGACGAGTTCGAAGCTGCCCTGAGGCTGTTCGAGCGCCCAGACGATGAAGGTGTCGGCACTGAAGTTCGACGGAAGAGGCTGCGTCGTCATGGCGGACCTACGGTGTCTGGGCGTCAAGATAGCACATCCTCTTCGTCTCATGCGAGTTCAGCCGGCCGCGGACGGTCTGCCGACGCTTCCGCGGATTTCTTCGAGCAGCGCGTACGCAAGATTGGTCCTTTTATCGCCCCACGAAGGTCCAGGAGCAACATTTACGGAAGCAGCTTGCGCGTGACCGTGCCTTCTATTTCTTAACTGCGATCAATTCCATTGGACCCGGCTCCACCGATCCTCCTCGGCACACGGCGCGATGCTCGCGTCCCAATGGAGGCATCCGATGACCTATGCCGACCCCCAGCCGCGCCTGGCAGCGACCTCGTCCCAGCTGCGCACCGGCGTGATGCCGACTGCCGCGCGCGCTGCAGCGGTCCTGCTGCTCCTGCAGTTCTGCGCGATGTGGGGGGCGTTCTTCGTGCTCGCGCCCTCGATAGACTGGCCTGCCTCGCTGGGCCTGCCGGCCTCCGAGATGCTGCCCCTCCTCCTCGAGGAGTTCGGCTTCGTGTTCTCGGGCTACGCGCTCTACCTCGCGCATGCGGTCCTTCTCGTGCCGGTCGCGGTCGCGCTGCACGTTGCGCTGGACCTGCGCGGCGTCGTAGGCGGTACGGCGACGGCGTTCGGCGTGCTGGCGGGGGTCGCCAAGTGCCTTGGTATCGTGCGCTGGTTGTTCGTGATGCCGGCGCTCGCCGTCGCCTGGGCGGCCCCCGAGGCGACCGACGCGGTGCGTGCCGCAATCTTGGTCACCTTCGACGCGCTGAACGCGTATGCGGGCGGCGTGGGAGAGCTGATGGGTGTGGGGCTCTTCGCGGGGGTGTGGACGGTCCTGCTGTCCGTCACGCTCCTGCGTCGCGGGAACGCGATCGTTGGCTGGTCCGGGCTGGTCGCCGCCCTGGGCCTCTTCACGACGCTGCCCTCGGTGCTCGGTCTCGAGAGCCCGATCCTGCTGACGCTGTCGGGCATCGTCTGGCAGCTCTGGACCGCAGCGCTCGCTGTATCGCTCTGGCGGGAGGCTGCACGATGAGGGCGCCGGTGGAAGGGCTGCACGTCGTCCTGGGCGCGGGCCCAGTGGGCCGCGCCGTGGCGGCCGAGATCCTGCGCCATCCGGGCACGCACCTGCGCTTGGCCTCGCGCTCAGGGCGCGCCGTGATGGGGGCCGAGGCGGTGGCCGTCGATCTCTTGGACCCGGCCGCGACGGTGCGCGTCTGCGAGGGCGCGGCCACCGTGACCTTCGCCGCAGCACCCGCCTACACGCGGTGGCGCGCCGAGTTCCCCGCCCTCCAGGAGGCCGCAGTCCGCGGCGCGGTGGAGACGGGTGCCGTCCTCGTCGCGGTGGAGAACCTTTACGGCTACGGTCGGGCCGGGACGCTGCGCGAGACGGATCCGTTTTCGGCCGGCACCCGCAAGGGACTGGTGCGCGCCGAAATGAGCGCGCGCCTGATGGCCGCGCGCGCAGCGGGCGAACTCCGCACCGTGGCGGTGCGGGCCGCCGACCTCTTCGGCCCCGACATGGCGGCGAGCGCCCTGGGGGAGCGGGTCTGGCCCGCGCTCATCGGAGGCCGTCCTGTGGGCTGGATCGGCGACCCGGACGCGGCGCATACCTTCACCTTCCTGCCCGACTACGCCCGCGCCCTGGTGCGGGCGGGCGCCGAGTCCGCCGCCTGGGGCCGGGCGTGGCATGTCCCGTCGCCCCCGAACCGGACGCCGCGCGAGGTGCTGGACCACGCCGCACGCATTCTCGGGCAGGCACCACCGCGCATCCGGCCGATGCCGCGGTGGGCATTGACCGGCCTCGCCCTCGTCTCGCCACTCATGCGCGAAGTGGCCGAGATGGCCTACCAGTTCGAGGCGCCGTTCCACATGGATGCCTCCGACTGGAGGGACGCCTTCGGCTGCGCGCCGACGCCGTGGGACGCCGCCCTGCGCGACACGCTTGCGGGCTGGGGCGCGGATGGCCTGCGCCATCCAGGATGACCTAACGCTTCGCCCTGCGTCCGCGCACCCGGCTCAGCGCCTCAGGGGTGACGCCCAGATAGGAGGCGATGAGGTATTGCGGCAGCCGCCGCGCGACTTCGGGCCGCGTGCGCAGGAAGGTCTCGTAGCGCTCCTCGACCGAGAGGTTCAGAAGCCGCGAGGCGCGGCGCTGCGTGCCGAGCAGTGCCTCCTCGACGAGGAGACGCCCGAACCGCTCGATGGCGTGATCCTCGTCATAGGCGGCGAGCAGCGGACCCTTGGGGATCGTGAGCATCGCCGGGGGCTCGACCGCCTCGATCCGCTGCACACTCGGCGCTCCCGTCAGGAAGGAGACCGGATCGGTGATCGCCTGGCCCGCGTCGAAGAATTGGGCCGTCCGCTCGGCGCCCGTCTCCGGATCCGCCGTGACCATCCGCAGAAGGCCCGGCCCCACGAACAGCACCTCGGAGGCCACCATGCCCGCCTCCAGCGCGGTTCCACCCTTGTTCAGCCGCCGCACCCGGCAGCGCGACAGCAGCCGGTCCACCGCGCGGGGCGCAGGCACGAGCGGTGAGGCGCGCGCGGCGAGCTCGGCGCGCAGCAGGGCGGGCAGGTCAGCATCGTCCAACGTCGGTCTCCGAACGCGAGCCTATCACGTCCACCGGAAGAAACGGAGACCGGACATGACGGTCAGCGACCTGCGGGACGGTCCCACACCGCCGGGCGATCTCCCGACCGGTTCGGACCTCGCCCGGGCAACAGCTATCTTCCTGGCCTTCGTCCCTGCAAGTCTCGCGCCGATCATCATCGACCCAAGGGTTCTCAACGGCAAGGCGCTTTGGCTGAAGCCGCTCATGTTCCAGATCAGCATGGTCGTCCTGTGCGGCACGCTCGTGCTGGCCGTAGCCCTTTTCGTGGCTCGAGCCTACCTTCTGAGTGCGGAAAGATCCTGTGGGTGTTCCACCTGAACCGGACCTTCGTCAGGCCAGGACTTTCCTCGCGATGTCGTCCAATGTCGGCTCGAGCGCGAAATCGCCGGCCATCCGGCAGAGACGCTCGTCGTTCAGGATGAATGAAAGGCCATGGACGAAGCTCCAGAGGATCATGCCGCGGCGGCGAACCTCCGGCGTTATTTCTCTCGTACCGAGGCACTTCGCGACCTCCGTGAGCAGGAGGCCGAAGGACGCTTCGCCGGCGGCCTGCAGCTGCTCGTCGTCGATGCCGTCGGTGAAGCCGCCGAACTTGAGGCGAAACACGCCGGGTTCGTTGAGGGCGAACCTGACGTACTCTTGGCCGATCACCTTGACCCGCTCGGGCGTGCCTTCCGGGATGCCTTCGAGGGCCGCGAGGCTGTTGTCGCGAAACCGCGCCATTCCCTCGAGGCAGACGGCGACGAGCATGTCCTGCTTGTCCTTGAAGTGCTTGTAGGGCGCCGCGGTCGATACGCCGGCGAGGCGGCAGGCGTCGCTGACCGAGAAGCCCTCCGGCCCCTTCTCCTCTACGAGTTGGCGGGTCGCCTCGATCAGGCTCGAGCGGAGGTCGCCGTGGTGGTACCGCGCCTTCCGCAGCGGCTTCCCGTCAACCGCTCCCCCTCGCGTTGCCATTGATTTCTCGTCGCTTTCCATCGCGCCAACCTTCGCAGACAGGCTGCCCCTTGTCAAAGTGAGAGATTCTAACATAATGTTAGATGTGCTAACTTGGAGGGGGCACTGAGATGGCGGCAGACGGTTCTGACGGTACGGAAGGTGAGGCTCGCAAATGGGCCGGCCGTGGGCGCGCCGCCCGAAACCTGGCCGTCACGCTCGGCGTCGTCGCGACTGCGGCGGCGACCGTGCACTTCGGCACCTCCGGTCTGGAGCGTCGCGCCGCGGCCGCCGAAGGTCCGGAGCCCGCCCAGACGATTCCGGTCTCTGCGACGCCGGTCGACCGGCGCGTCGGCTACTCGGTGACCCGCACATTCATCGGGCAGGTGGAGCCGCAGAGGTCCGCGCTCGTCTCGTTCGAGCTGCCCGGCAGGCTGGGCGAAATCCTCTTCGACGAGGGCGACGAGGTGGCGGAGGGGCAGGTCCTCGCCCGCCAGGACACGGCCCTCCTCGAGACGGACAGGCCCCGGCTCGCGGCGTCGCGCCGGTCGGTGCAGGCGCACTGCGCCTCGCCCGGCAGACGGTGGAGCGGACCGAGGCGCTGAGCGCGCGCGGCTTCAACAGCGAGGCCAGTCTCGACGAGGCGTTGGCAAGGCTCGACGAACTGGTGGCCCGCATCGCGGAGATCGACGCCGCGCTGGCGGACAACGGCCTGCGACACGGCAAGGCCGAGGTGCGAGCGCCGTTCGCCGGTCGCGTCACCGAGCGTCTGGTCGACGGTGGCGAGACGCTGGCGGCGGGCCAGACCATCGTCGCACTCGTTCAGCTGCAGGCGCCCCGCGCTCGTGTCGGCGTTCCACTCGATGTCGGCGAGGAGGCTCTCGCGGAGGCCTTGATCGAGATCGGCGGAACGCCTCTCCGGGCGCGGCTGCTGACGCTGCGGCCCGACGTCGACCCGGTGACGCGAACGCGCACGGCGCTCTTCGAGTTCGACGCCACCGAACGGTCGGTCTTCGGCCAGACAGCCCGCCTGGTCGTCCGCCAGACCGTCGAGGCCGAGGGCGTGTGGGTGGCAACGACCAGCCTCAAGGAGGGGCTGCGCGGGCAATGGTCGGTGCTGGTCGTCGACGGCGACCAGGTCGTCAGGCCGGCGACTGTCGAAGGCCCTGCAGGAGACGGCCTACTACGACGCGGCCGACAGCGTGGAGCTGAGCGCGGAGCGGCAGGCGGGAGAAATCCGCGACCTGCACGCGATCCGGCCCGAACTGCGCGAAGAACTTCGCGACGCGCTGGTGCGGCAGCTTGAGGAACTCGTCCAGCAGGCCGAGATCGTGCATCAGCTCCATGGTCGAGGGGTGGATCGTGTCGCCGCGGAAGTCGCGCAGGAAGTCGGCGTGCTTCTCGAGCACGACCACGTCGATGCCGGCCCGGGCCAGCAGGTAGCCGAGCGTCAGGCCGGCTGGTCCACCGCCGACGATGCAGCACTGCGTCGAGATCACCGTCGGCATCGGCCGCGCCTTCCTGATGTCGGACAAGGTGCCGCGAGTATCCTCCGATCCTGCCCTTCAAGCCATGCCTTGGCCGCGATGGAGAGTGCCAGTGGCGCGACCGGGCGGTCTCGGACTGAGCGGGGGTCATGGCAGGCGGCGCCGGGCAGATAGCCCGGATACGTGATCCAGAACGTTCGGAATCGCCATTTCGAACGTCGTCCCTGCAGTCAGCGACGACAAGTTTGTTTAAGAATTTTCGATGCGGGCCGCTGCGCGACGGTGGGGCTCGAGGTGGCGTCGGCCCGCGTTGAAAATTCTGACAGGGAGGAAGCCGCGGGGGTCTGGGCAAGGCCTATGGGGAAAGCGCGCGGTCAACGTCGGCGCGTGAGCGCGGAAGCCGGATCAATCGTGAGCCCTGGCGGGGTGGCACGGCGGCTCTCGTCATCGTTCGCGATGGACAGAGCGTCTCCGCGCGGCGCCATCGGGAGCGGAGGAGCAGCAGGGCGAAGCGGAGGCACGGCCTGACGCGGTTCCGGACCGCATGCCTGGACCGGATCGGGGACGTTGAGAATGATGGCCGTGTCATCATGCGGCTGCCCACCGCGGTGGTGCTCGGGTGGTGGGGCGTTCGCCGCGCCGGAAGGTTTCGATGATCCGCATCGGCCCGCCGCAATCCGGGCAGGGCTCCCTCAGGGTGAGCGGTGGGGCGACGTCGATGTCGGGTCGGTCGGCTTCCGTGGGCGCTTGGGTACCGAGGAGGTCCCGAGCCCTGGCGAGGGTGTCCTTGCGGTCTGCGCCGGCGAGCAGGCCGTAGTGCCGGATGCGGTGGAAGCCGTCGGGCAGGACGTGGACCAGGAAGCGGCGGATGAACTCGTCGGTCGAGAGGCGCATGACCTTGAGGCGGTCGCCGCTCTTGATCCGGTAATCCTTCCAGCGGAACGCGACGGTCTCGGCGTCGGCGCTGACGAGGCGAGTGTTCGAGATCGCGACGCGGTGAGTGTATCGGCTGAGGTAGGCGAGCACGGCCTCCGGGCCGCCGAAGGGTGGCTTGGCATAGACCACCCACTCGATCTTGCGCAGCGGCGCGAGCCAGGCGGCGAAGGCGGAGGGATCGGCCAAGCCTTCGAGGTCGCCGAAGAAGGCGAGCTTGCCGGCGCGGTGCAGCGCCGAGAGCCCCTCCAGGAACAGACGCCGGAACAGCCGGGACAGCACCCGGACGGGCAGGAAGAAGCCCGGGCGGCAGGACACCCACCGGGTGCCCTCGGGCGACAGGCCGCCGCCCGGCACGATCATGTGGACGTGCGGATGGTGGGGTTGGGCCGAAGGCGTGCCTTCGGCACGACGCCGATCCCCAGGTGTGCAGGACGCTGGTCATGCCGATCCGGGCGCCGAGGTGGCGCGGGTCGGCGGCGATGGTCGTCGTGGTCTCGGCCGACGCTTTGAACAGCAGGCCGTAGACCGCCTGCTTGTTCCAGTACGCGATGCGCGCGATCTCCGCCGGCAGGGTGAAGACCACGTGGAAGTACTCCACCGGCAGCAGGTCTTCCGCCCGCGCCGCCATCCAGTCGCGCGCCGCGTTCGCCGGGCTTACGCGGCCGCACCGCGGCCACGGTCCCGGCTCACCCTGTTCACTTCGGGCAGTGGCGGTTCTTGCACGAGTTGTAGGCGACGTGCCGGTGGCCGCACTTCGCGCAGGCCGCCACGTGCCCGCCGAGCGCCTCCGTCCGGCAGGCCTCGATCGCAGACATGACCTTGAGCTGGGTCAGGCCGACATGCCCGGCATGGGCCCGCCGCCACGCGGGGCCGTGGGCGCGGAAGATGTCGGCGATCTCCAGCCTTGGCCGAGCCACCGAGGCCTGGACGCTACTCCGGCCCGTTCCTCAGCGTCCGGTCCTGCAACTGCGTCAGCCGCTCGAACGGGCTCACGGTGTCGCGGATCGTTCTGGTGGCGACGTGGGTGTAGCGCGCCGTCGTCTCGAGCTTGGCGTGCCCGAGCAGCACCTGGATCACCCGCACGTCCGTCCCGGCTTCCAGCAGGTGCGTCGCGAAGCTGTGGCGGAGCGTGTGCAGCGACGCTGGCTTGGTGACACCCGCCATGTGCTTGGCCGAATGAAACGCACGGTTGAGCTGGCGCGGCGACAGCGGGTTGATCTTCGGCTTGCCGGGAAACAGCCAGCCGCCGGGACGCGCCTCGCGCCAGTAGTCGCGCAGGAGCTCCAGCAGGGCGGGCGACAGCATCACCTTGCGGTCCTTGCGCCCCTTGCCCTGCTCGACGTGGATCAGCATGCGGTCGCTGTCGATGTCGGTGACCTTGAGGGTGCAGACCTCGGAGGCGCGCAATCCCGCTCCGTAGCTGATGCCGAGCGCCGCGCGGTACTTCAGCCCCGGTCCCGGAGCCGCGGCCAGGATGTCGGCGACGTCCTCCACGCTCAGCACCACGGGCAGCTTCCGCGGCTGCCGTCGGAACTGCATGTACCGCTTCATCTCCTCGCGCCGGCAGGTGGTGTCGAAGAAGAACCTGAGCGCGGTGACGCGGGCGTTGAACGTCGGCGGCGCGACCGCGGCGTTCGTCATGTAGAGCTGGTAGGCGCGCAGGTCGTCGGGCGTGGCGGTGTCCGGCGAGCGCTTCAGGAACCTGGCGAACTCCTTGACCCCGCGGATGTGCGCCTTCTGGGCCTTCTCGCCGAGGCCACGGATGCGCATGTCCTCGATCATCCGCTCACGCAGCGGCGTGGTTCTATCCTCCGTCACGGGACCCTCCTGTCTGACGATTGGGAAGGCCCCAATCCTCAGACCGGTCAGCCCGATCAGAGAAGCGCGCAACTCAGATCAGTGCCGAACGACACCCACGAGCGCCAATGCCGCGAAAGCGGCTTCGTCCTTGTCCGCGCTCCGGACCTCCCCTGCTGACTTCTCGCTGCGCAGGTCGTGAATGGCCGCAGACCATGCTGCGTCGCGGAGCGCATCGTCACCACTGAGGGGGGCAGGACTGGGCCGTCCATGAAGGACGGCCCAGCCGATCAGATCTCCACCGCTTCCGATATGGTCAATACATCCTCCAGCTCGACGCCGAGGTAGCGGACCGTGCTGTCCATCTTCGTGTGGCCGAGCAGCAGCTGGACGGCGCGCAGATTGCCAGTCTTGCGATAGATCTGGGCAACCTTGGTCCGACATGACCTTGAGCTGGGCGAAGCTCACGTGCCCGGCATGGGCCCGCCGCCACGCGGGCCCGCAGTCACGCATGAGCCAGACGATCCGACGCAGGTCGCCGATTGCATGGACCATGGCAACATCCTCGCCTCGGCTTAGAAGAAGATCGCGGAGGGGGGCGAGCCGGTCAGCAAGGGAACGCTTACCGGATCATCGAATTTGTAGGCCCCACAAAGGAAGGGGCCGGCTCCCTGTGAGCGCATGATTGGCCCCAACAAGGTTCCCGCTCGCGGAGTCCCGCGTTGCCAGCTCCGCGTCCGGGGAATGGCCGCGAACCTTGCCGCGACGCAGCGTTCCTTGGTCCTGCCGAGCGGCCGCATCGGGCCGTCTTTGATCACCGGCACGACCGACGCGTAGGGCGGAAAGTGTGAATTCTCTGCGGCTGCGTACGTCTCAGTCGAATTCACCAAATCGGACATTCGATGGCGAACTCGCATCATCGAGATCCGGGACGCACTGCAGGCACGGGCGCCGACGGCACCGACAGCGTCTTCGGGAAGCGCCGGCTGACCCCGTCGGCGCCGTGGCTGAACTCTCCAATCTGCTTGCGGCGAGACTGCGGCCCGCACGTACGGAGTTTGGCGTGAACGCTGACCGCCAATGCGACCACACCCTGCTGAGCTTCATCCGGCTGGACGAGGCTGGACTCGATGCCATCGACACGCTCGAGACCGACGTCTGCGGCGCCACGCCCTCCATGTGGCAAATCGGTTTCATCAGACGGTCGTCGAGCAAAACAGCCTTGCGGCCCGTCATTGCAATGGCCGGTTCAGTGAGAGGGACCTCGGTTTTGCGCCCGCGGAGAATGGCAGCTGTCGGCCTTCCTTCGGGTGACCTCGCAGGCGCAGCGCTCGTCGCGCACTCGCAGCGAAAGACCGGTCACGTCGGATCGCGTTGAAAAACTCCGCGCTGTGAGGCAGAAAATCGCCGCCGCAAATGGGCGCGAGCGCCTTTGTTTACGGCGCCACCGGCAATGCTGCACGTGCAGGAAAGAGCTTGGCGAGCTTGCGGAGGTTCTGGGCGGTGGCGGCGAGCAGGAATTCGTCGTGGGCGCCGCATGGGCCACGCAATCGCAGGCGTCCCATGCCGAGTATCCGCTTCAGGTGCGCGAACAGCATCTCGACCTTCTTCCGGAGCCTCATCGCGATCTGGTAGTCCCGCGTTTTCGCGATGTCGCGGGCAACTTGGCGGGCATCCTCGTGCTCCTCCCGGGTGATGGCGCGAAAGTCGGCGTTGGGGCAGCATTTCGGTTTTGACGGGCAGCTCTGGCAGGTCAGTTTCAGCGCACGGTACTTGGCGACGCCCTTGCCCGTGGGTCCCCGGTTCGGGTCGGAGTAGTTGCGCCTAAACTGCCTCAGCTCGTGTCCCTCGGGGCAGATGTACCGGTTGTTCTCGGCGTCCCACTCGAAGTCCGTCCGTGCCCAGGTGCCGTCCGCGCGGCTGGCCTTGTCGAGGACAGGGATATGGGGGGCGATCTTGCGGTCGACCAGCCAGCCCAGCATCGGCCCCGTCCCATAGGCCGTGTCCGCGATCAGCCAGTCGGGATCCAGCCCGAAGGTTTCCTTCGTCCGATCCAGCATCGTCCGCGCGGCCCCGACCTCCGCCGAAACGATCGACCGCGTCTCCTCGACATCGACGATGATGCTGTGATCGGTGTCGATCAGGTAATTGTCGGAATAGGCAAAGAAAGCCGGACCCTTGCGCGCCGCCGTCCACTGGCTGGCCGGGTCGGAGTGGGAGGTGAACTTTGGCTCGACCTCGGTGGCCGCCCCGAAAGCCTCATGATCCAGCACCTCCAGATATTCCCGGACGGCCCGCGGCGCATCGACCGGATCGATGGCCTGCGCGTCCCACTCTCCCTGCGGCGCCGAGTTCTTCCTGTTGGCATCGGCTTCGATCAGGCTGGCATCGACCGCCAGGCGCTGACCGCTCACCAGCCCCTCCTCGATGCACCTTGCGACGGCGGTTTCGAACAGGTGACGCAGCAGCCCGCTCTCCCGGAACCGGCCGTGGCGGTTCTTCGAAAAGCTCGAGTGGTCTGGCACCGGGTCGGTCAGGTCGAGCCGACAGAACCACCTATACGCCAGGTTCAGATGCACCTCCTCGCAGAGCCGCCGCTCGGACCGGATGCCGAAGCAGTATCCGACGATCAACATGCGGATCAGCAGCTCGGGATCGATCGAGGGGCGCCCGGTCTGGCTGTAGTACGGGGCGAGATACGGGCGGATCCTGCTCAGGTCGACAAAGCGATCGATCGACCGTAGCAGATGATCCCGAGGCACGTGGCCTTCCAGAGAGAAGTCGTAGAACAGCGCGCCCTGCGCTTCCTGTCTCGGTCCCATCATCGTCGCTGCCTCCCCGATAGGCGAATCGAATCAGAGATCAGCGCGCCAAACAACACGAGTTTTTCAACGAAATATCCTGCGCTCCTGACCCTCGGGCCAGCGTCTACGCTGCGCAAGGCACAGATGTCCGCATTCCTTGTCGCACTGCGGCGACCACGCGGCGGACGAAGGGGCGCTCAGGGCCGTCCGCGTCGAAGGGCGGCCCCTCTCGGCGCTCCACTCGCCGCGCTGCCGCAGGTCGGCTCCGAGCCCTCTTCAGTCGTTCCGACGGAATGCCTTGTTGCAGTCACAGCATACGCAGCCGGGACTCGGCCGGCGGCCGGCCGGGTCCGCTGGGTCAGTCTTCGCGCGCCTTCACGCCGTCAGTCGCTGGCCTTCTGTAGCGCCGCCTCCATCTTCGCCTTGTCGGCATCGCTCAGCTGCGGCCGGTCGACCTTGATCGTCAGCTTGTCCAGTGTTGCGGTCAGCGGGAACGGCGGCTTGTAGTCGTCGTCGTTCACGCCCGTCAGCGTGTCCGAGCCGACGTCGAAGGCCTCGTCCCACTGCAGGATGATGGGGATGGTCTTGTCCATCTTCTTGGTGTCAACCACCGCGCCGTCGACCTTGAGCGTGCCGGTGCCGGACCGGCCGACCCCGCTCATGTCGTTGTAGGCGAGCGTTTCGGCGCCGAGCCCGTCATAGACGAAGTCGAACTCGACCGTATGCTTTCCCGGGCTCAGCGCGTCCTTGCCCGCCCACTTGATCCGCTCAAGGTCGAGCATGTTCCACAGGAACACGGGCTTGCCCTCCAGCAGGTAGAACCCGTAGCCCGCGAAACGCCCGCCGGAGGTCAGGATCATGCCCTCGGCCCCGCCGTCGGGCACGTCGATCTCGGCGGTGATCGTGTAGGATGCGTTGAGAATGCCGGGCGAGTCGCCCTGCGGCAGCCCGGTCATCGGACGCGTGTACTCGAACTCCGTCCGCCCGGCGGTGATGTTCGGCCGCGGCGCCGCCAGTCGCGTGGCGACCGAAGCGTCCAGCGGGAACACTTGGTATTTCGTCGCCTCCCGGATGAACGTCTCCTTCATGTCCTGCACCCTGTCCGGGTTGGCCGAGGCCACGTCGGTGCTCTGCGTCGGATCGGTCGAGAGATCGTAAAGCTCGAAAACCTGGTTGTTCAGCGGATCCGTGTTTGGCGTGGCGAACCCGTCCCAAGGGGCGCGGTTCACCTTCGTGGCGAGAAACCAGTCGTCTTGCCATAGGCCCCACTGCCCCATCATCTCGAAGTACTGGGTATCGCGCGGCGGGGCGGCGTCTGAGTTCGCTGCGTCGAACAGATAGGCAAAGCTCTTGCCGTCCATCGGCGCCTGCGTGATCCCGTCGACAGCCTGCGGCGGTGCAATCCCGGCAACCTCGAGGATCGTCGGCACGACGTCGATCACGTGCAGGAACTGGTCGCGCTTGCTGCCCTTGTCGGTGATCCCAGCAGGCCAGGTGACCGTCATGTTCTGCCGGATGCCGCCGAGTTGCGACGCCACCTGCTTCGTCCACGGGAATGGCGTGTCGAAGGCCCAGGTCCAGCCAACCGCCATGTGGTTATAGGTGGCCTCGGTACCCCAGACGTCGTACCACTTCATCTGCTCCTCGACGGGCATCTGAGCCACGCCATTGAACCACGCAACCTCGTTCGGGGTGCCCAGCAGGCCACCCTCGGCGCTGTTTCCGTTGTCGCCGTTGATGTAGATGATCAGCGTATTGTCGTACTCGCCGATATCCTTCAGGTACTGAACAATTCGTCCGATCTCGTGGTCGGAGTAGGCCGAGTAGGCGGCGAAGACGTCGACCTGGCGGATGAAGAGCTTCTTCTCGGCGTCCGTCAGCTGGTCCCATTCCTTGATGTAATCAGTGGGCCACGGCGTGATCTTCGCGTCATCGGGGAAGTAGCCCATCTTCTTCTGGTTCTCGAAGATGGTCTTCTGCAGTTCGTTCCAGCCGGCGTCGAAGAGGTTCATCGCCTCGATCTTGTCGACCCATTCCTTGGTCGGGTGGTGCGGCGCGTGGGTGGCGCCGGGGGCGTACTTGATGAAGAACGGGTTCGACGGGTTGATCTGGTGCATCCGGCTGATCCAGTCGATGGCGTCGTCGGCCATCGCGGTCACCAGGTTCCACTCGCCCGCGGCATCATCGAAGGGATAGATCTGGGTGGTGTTGCGGAACAGGTTCGGCTGCCACTGGTTCGCGTCGCCCCCGACGAAGCCGTAGAAGTACTCGAAGCCCATGCCGGTCGGCCACTGGTCGAACGGCCCGGACTGGCTGGCCTGGAACGCCGGCGTGTTGTGGTCTTTGCCGAACCACGAGGTGTTGTAGCCGTTGTCGAGCAGGATGCGCCCGACCGTCGCCTTGTCCTCGCCGATGATGCTGTTGTAGCCGGGATATCCCGTCGACTGCTCCGAGATCACGCCGAAGCCCACGTTGTGGTGGTTTCGTCCGGTGATCAGCGCCGCCCGCGTGGGAGAGCAGAGCGATGTGGAATGGATGCTGGTGAACTTGATGCCGTCCTCGGCCAGGGCGTCCATCGTCTCATACGGAATGACGCCGCCGAAGGTGCTGGGGATGCCCCAGCCGGAATCGTCGGTGATGATCAGCAGGACGTTCGGCGCCTCCTCTGGCGGAACCACGCGGGGCGCCCACCACGGCGTCGACTCGTCGGCGTCGGTCGCGATCTCACCGCCGAATGGCGACGGCGGTGGCGGCAGCTGCAGGCCGTTCAGAGTGGTGGTCGCATTCGGTGCCCCGGCCGCGCCCTGCGCTGCAGCCGTGGCATTCAATCCAGCGACGGCGATCACACCTGCCAAGGCCGCCAGAACGGTTCCGATATGCATTTGGCTTCTCCCTGCCCTCTTTTGACCCTACGTCAATAGCCCGGCCCGCCCGCAGAGGGAAGACAATCATGCACTCGTCAATGCGCAGGTGTGGGCTCCCGAAGTTCGACAAAATCGGGTGTGATCTGGTTCGATTGAGGTCGCCTGGCGGAGTCAGATCAAGGATTTAGGAGGGTAGTAAACCGAGAGCTCTGTAGTCACACGTCGATGCCGTCCGCGCCATTGTATTGCGGGGGTCCCGCGCTATTCAGTAGGCATGTTTGTGCGCATCAACGAGAGCGGCGGGCGGCGCTATCTCCAGGTCGTCGAGTCCGACCGCAACGAGGCCGGCAAGCCCCGCCACCGGGCGGTCGCCAATCTCGGGTGCATCGACAGCATGGAAGGCGGTCACCTCGATGCCTCGATCCGGGGTCTTTGCCGCGCGGCCGGGCGCGACGAACCCGCCAAGGTCGAGATCGCCCACGAGTCGGCACGCGCCTATGGAAACGTCTTTGCCCTGCACGAGCTGTGGAAAGACCTCGTTTCGACCGTGCCCTCGGACGCGCTCTGCGGTCCGGCAAGCGCAAGTCGGACATCGAGGCCCTCGTCCGGGCGATGGTCTTCAACCGTCTCTGCGCGCCGGACTCGAAGCTGGGCTGCCTGCGTTGGTTGGAGACCGTCGCCATGCCGGCCATGCCCGAGGGCGTGACACACCAGCATCTGCTGCGGGCGATGGACGCTCTGATGGATCACGCCGACCGGCTCGAGACGGAGTTGGCCGGGCAGATCCGGCCGCTGGTCGATCAGGATCTCGCGGTGGTGTTCTACGATCTGACCACCGTGCGTATCCACGGCGAGGGCGAGGTGGACGAGGATCTGCGTGCGTTCGGCATGAACAAGGAGACCGGTGGCATCGCCCGCCAGTTCGTCCTTGGCGTCGTGCAGACCGCCGAAGGCCTGCCGTCGACATTGTCGCTCGAACCATGTGTGGATGGCTCCCGCGGGGCAAGGGCGCTGTTCGGTGGCTGGGTTTGGTCGGTCGCGGCCATGTGTACGGCGTCTGATGTGCAGCGTGGCAGCTGCGCGCCCTGATGAAGTCCGCCGGCGCTCGGGTCCCGATCAATGGCACGCACTCGGAGGTGCTTCGGTTCGAACAGGGTGTCCCGATTGCCGTTTCGCCGTCCTGTCGCCATCACCTCACGTCGCGCCTCACCGTCTCGGAGCCGATCTGCGCCGGCGTGTTCTGTCAGACCGGGGCTGCCCGGTAGCTTTCGCCGCTCCTGACGAGCGCCCAGACGACCCGCGCCATCCGGTTGGCCAGGGCGATGGCCACCACCTTCACAGGCTTTCTCTCCAGCATCTTCCAAAGCCAGTCGGTCCCGGGTCGTCCGCGGCGCCGGCCTGCGATCTGCGCCATGGCGCCGAGGTAGAGCAGGCGTCGCAGGTAACGGTTTCCAGCCTTCGAGATCCGCCCGAGCCGCTCCTTGCCGCCGCTCGAATGGGGCTTCGGCGTGAGCCCGAGCCAGGCGGAATAGTCTCGCGCGGAGCGGAACGCCGCGACGTCGGGCGTGGTGACGGCGAAGGCGCTCGAGGCAATCGGTCCGAGCCCGGGGATCGTGGCGAGACGTCGGGCGAGCGGGTCGCTCTTCTGCGCCGCTTCGATGCGCGCGGTGACCGTCTCGATCCGGGCGCGCAGATCGCGGAGCTGGCCAGCCAGCAGGTCGAGGGCGGGTCGCGCGGCCTCGGGCGTCTGCTCCGCAGCGGCAAGGAGCCGGTCGACATTCTGGATACCCTTCGCCACCACGATCCCGAACTCGGCGAGATGCGCACGGATCGTGTTCACGGTCTGGGTCTGCTGGCGGATGAGGAAGTCCCGCGCCTTGTGGTCGAGCAGCGCCGCCTGAGCCTCCGCCGACTTCACCGGCACGAAGCGCATCGTCGGCCGCGTCACCGCTTCGCAAATCGCCTCCGCGTCCGCCCTGTCGGTCTTGCCGCGCTTTACATACGGCTTCACGTATGCCGCCGGCATGAGCCGCACCTCGTGGCCGAGCGCCGAAAGCTCCCGCGCCCAATGATGCGCACCGGAGCAAGCCTCCATCCCGATCAGGCACGGATCGAGACGCGAGAAGAAGGTTAGAACCTGGCCCCGGCGCAGCTGCCGACGCAGCACAACGGGCCCATCTACGCTCACGCCGTGCACCTGGAAGATGCTCTTCGCCAGATCGATGCCGATGGTGGTAGGCTGTTCCATGGATGGCTCCCTTCGGTGGACTGTTCAACAACACCCACCGTGGCACATCCCGATGCCGGGAGCGGGAGCCATCCACTCCATCAATGGCGCAACCATGTCGACTGCACACGGTCCACCCCGGCAACGTCGCGGAAACGAAGACGCTGAAGGGCATGCTCACCGCAGTCCTGGAGCGTTTCCCGATCCAGCGCGTCATACTGGTGGCCGATCGAGGGCTCCTGAGCCTGGAGAGTTGCCCATCGAGGCGCCACCGGTTCAAGCCCGATGGGCGACGGCGAGCTGACGGCGCTGGCAGATCGGGATGACCGGCGGCTGGACTTCAGCCTCGCCGTCCCGGCACGGCGCTACGCCGAGCTGGTCGAGACCTTCCGGGGCCTCGTCTTCGACGACGACGGCCTGGCCGAGAGCACCTTCGCCGGTCACCGCCTGATCGTCGCCCACGATCCCCTGCGCGCCGCGGAACAGGGCGACCGGCGCCGGGCCCGCATCGCCGAACTCGAGGCCGTGGCCGAGAAGATGGTCGGCAAGCTCGACGCCCAGGATATAGGGCAGACCGCCCGGGGGCGGCGCGCCTCGGACCGGGGCGCCTACAGCCGCTTTACCCGCGCGGTCGCCGAGGCCGAGATGACGCGCTTCCTCAAGGCCGATCTCACCGCGGACCGCTTCAGCTGGAGCGTCCAGGAGACCGCCATCGCCGAGGCCGAGCTCTTCGATGGCAAGCTGGCGCTGATCACCAACGCCCCCGACCTCGTGCCCGCCGACGCCGTCACGCGCTACAAGGCCCTGGCAGACATCGAGCGCGGCTTCCGAGTCCTCAAATCCGACATCGAGATCGCGCCGGTCCATCACCGGCTTCCGGACCGCATTCGAGCCCACGCCCAGATCTGCTTCCTCGCTCTCGTTCTCCACCGCGTCATGCGCATGAGGCTGAAGGCCAGGGACCATGACGCCAGCCCGCGCACCGCGCTCGACCTGCTGGCGCGCATCCAGCGGCACCTGGCAAAGATCGGCGAGCGATCGGTCGACGGCCTTTCCTCCACGACCCCCGAACAGTTGGAGCTCTTCCAGGCCCTGAACCTGCCCAAACCCGCCTGACAGCCCGCACGTAGTCACAAAATGGCGCATCCCGCCATAACACAATCAATTGCTTAGCGGTTTTGCTGTCGAACTTGGGGGGCACGCTTTGCCAGAGTGACCGTGATCCGGCAAATCCCCCGCGGTCACCTTGCGAAACAGCACGAGGTTGCGCCCGCAGCGAACGGCAGCTTCGTCCCGATCGCGTTGAAAAACTCCGCGCTGTGAGGCAGAAAATCGCCGCCGCAAATGGGCGCGAGCGCCTTTGTTTACGGCGCCACCGGCAATGCTGCACGTGCAGGAAAGAGCTTGGCGAGCTTGCGGAGGTTCTGGGCGGTGGCGGCGAGCAGGAATTCGTCGTGGGCGCCGCATGGGCCACGCAATCGCAGGCGTCCCATGCCGAGTATCCGCTTCAGGTGCGCGAACAGCATCTCGACCTTCTTCCGGAGCCTCATCGCGATCTGGTAGTCCCGCGTTTTCGCGATGTCGCGGGCAACTTGGCGGGCATCCTCGTGCTCCTCCCGGGTGATGGCGCGAAAGTCGGCGTTGGGGCAGCATTTCGGTTTTGACGGGCAGCTCTGGCAGGTCAGTTTCAGCGCACGGTACTTGGCGACGCCCTTGCCCGTGGGTCCCCGGTTCGGGTCGGAGTAGTTGCGCCTAAACTGCCTCAGCTCGTGTCCCTCGGGGCAGATGTACCGGTTGTTCTCGGCGTCCCACTCGAAGTCCGTCCGTGCCCAGGTGCCGTCCGCGCGGCTGGCCTTGTCGAGGACAGGGATATGGGGGGCGATCTTGCGGTCGACCAGCCAGCCCAGCATCGGCCCCGTCCCATAGGCCGTGTCCGCGATCAGCCAGTCGGGATCCAGCCCGAAGGTTTCCTTCGTCCGATCCAGCATCGTCCGCGCGGCCCCGACCTCCGCCGAAACGATCGACCGCGTCTCCTCGACATCGACGATGATGCTGTGATCGGTGTCGATCAGGTAATTGTCGGAATAGGCAAAGAAAGCCGGACCCTTGCGCGCCGCCGTCCACTGGCTGGCCGGGTCGGAGTGGGAGGTGAACTTTGGCTCGACCTCGGTGGCCGCCCCGAAAGCCTCATGATCCAGCACCTCCAGATATTCCCGGACGGCCCGCGGCGCATCGACCGGATCGATGGCCTGCGCGTCCCACTCTCCCTGCGGCGCCGAGTTCTTCCTGTTGGCATCGGCTTCGATCAGGCTGGCATCGACCGCCAGGCGCTGACCGCTCACCAGCCCCTCCTCGATGCACCTTGCGACGACGGTTTCGAACAGGTGACGCAGCAGCCCGCTCTCCCGGAACCGGCCGTGGCGGTTCTTCGAAAAGCTCGAGTGGTCTGGCACCGGGTCGGTCAGGTCGAGCCGACAGAACCACCTATACGCCAGGTTCAGATGCACCTCCTCGCAGAGCCGCCGCTCGGACCGGATGCCGAAGCAGTATCCGACGATCAACATGCGGATCAGCAGCTCGGGATCGATCGAGGGGCGCCCGGTCTGGCTGTAGTACGGGGCGAGATGCGGGCGGATCCTGCTCAGGTCGACAAAGCGATCGATCGACCGTAGCAGATGATCCCGAGGCACGTGGTCTTCCAGAGAGAAGTCGTAGAACAGCGCGCCCTGCGCTTCCTGTCTCGGTCCCATCATCGTCGCTGCCTCCCCGATAGGCGAATCGAATCAGAGATCAGCGCCCCAAACAACACGAGTTTTTCAACGAAATATCCCGCACAGGGGGAGTTCGTCGAGATGTCCTCGCTGCGCCCGGCACGAATGGCTGGAATCCCTGCGGCGTCGCGGCGCGCGACGCCGCGGTCGAACGGCGGGATAGGGCCGTCCTCGTCGATGGCAAGCCCCGTCTCGGCGCGCCTCTTGCCGCGCTGCCGCGAGGCGGACGGACTAAGCCGCTCTCGCGGCATTGGCGCCTGTGGACGGCGGCGGATGCGAGCGCAGCGCACCTGAGCCGCGCACATGCTGCGAGACCGACGGTAGGGGGGACGCCGCACCGCAGCGCCCCTAAAGCAGGGAACGGCAACAATGGGCCGGTAGCTGGCTTGGCTGGCCCTGCGTCGGACAGGCGGTTCAAGAGCAAGACAGAAGCCTCATCCGATTCCGGCACGTCCTGGGCGGTCATCAAAGGGCATGGCGATCTTCTTGAGCTATGGCCAAACTTGGGTGATGCGAGCTGAGAGGGCGGCGTATCGTGGCGGGTGTCGAAGCCTGCCAGAACCTCCAGAAGGAGCGATACGCCGTGAAGGAAGATACCAGCATCATCGAGTTCCGTCAGCCGGGATCGGTTGAGGACCCGCTGACCGAGATTGCCCGGGAAGGTGCGCGCCGGATGCTCGCCACCGCACTCGAAGCCGAGGTCGAGGCCTTCGTCGGCCAGTTCTCCGAGGAGCGACTGCCGGATGGCCGCCAGCGCGTCGTTCGATGAGCCAGTGCGACGCCACTGGTTCAAGTCCACTGGCGAATGACACGGACCCGAGCGCACGATCCAGACCGGGATCGGAGGGCTCGAGATCAGGCGGCCGAAGGTCCGGGACCGCGTTGCGGACGTGGAGGGTGACGAGAGGGTCCGGTTTACATCGCGCATCCTGCCGAGGTGGGCGCGGCGCTCAAGGAGCCTCGATGCGCTGCTGCCGGTTCTCTCGCCTCACGCGGCATCTCCACCGGCGACTTCCAGGAGGCGCTCTCGGCGCTGCTCGGGCAGGACGCGCCGAACCTGTCGCCAGGCGTGATCGCTCGCCTCACAGCGGGGTGGGAGCAGGAGTACCAGCGCTGGCAGCACCGCGACCTCTCTGCGCGCCGGTACGTCTACATCTGGGCCGACGGGGTCTACCTCCAGGCCCGAATGGAGCCTGAAGCGGAGTGTATCCTCGTCCTGATCGGCGCCACGCCGGAGGGGAAGAAGGAGCTCGTCGGCTTCTACGTCGGTAGACGCGAGAGTGCGCAGAGCTGGCGCGAGCTCCTGGTCGACCTCAAGGCCCGCGGCCTCGCCGTCGCGCCCGAACTCGCCGTCGGCGATGGCGCGCTCGGCTTCTGGAAGGCGCTCGATGAGCACTTCCCCGGCACGCGTCATCAAAGATGCTGGGTGCACAAGACCTCGAACTGCTGAACAAGTTCCCGAAGTCCATGGCACCGACGGTGAAGTCCGACCTGCGCGACATCTGGCAGGCCGAGACCAGGACCGCCGCGGAGGCCGCTATCGACACCTTCGCCGAGAAGTACGGCACCAAGTACGACAAGGCCATCGCCTGCCTGGTCAAGGACCGCGAGGCGCTGCTGTCGTTCTTCGACTTCCCCGCCGAGCACTGGGATCATCTGCGGACAGCCAACCCGATCGAGAGCGTCTTCGCTACGGTCCGCCACCGAACCGTTCGGACCAAGGGTGCGCTCTCGCAGAAGACCGCGAAGCTGATGGTCTTCACCCTGGTCCGCGCCGCCTCGAATAAATGGCGCCGGCTGAACGGCGCCAACCAGTTGCCTCTCGTGGTCGATGGCATCAAGTTCACCGACGGCATCGCCCTCAGCGATGCCGAAACCCGCGCCGCCTGATCAGGCCGCGTCACCCAAATTCAGTCATAGCTCGAGATCTTCTTGCCGACCTCCCGCTGCCTCTGCGGGTCTGGTGCTGCTCGGCGAGCCACTGCCTCCCGCCACTGCCGGGCCCGGATGGACACTCCCCAGACCCGCACTTAGCGTCGCCACCGATGGAGCTTCACGACAGCCGCGCCTCATGGGTCCGCCTCGCCCTCTCGCTACTGATCGGCGTGGTGGGAAATGCCGGCATGTGGGCGATCATCGTCATCCTTCCAGCGGTCCAGGCCGAGTTCGGCACCGACCGCGCCGAGGCCTCCCTGCCTTATGCCGCGACAATGGTGGGCTTCGCTCTCGGCAACTGGCTGATCGGCCGCGTCGTCGACCGCTTTGGACTTGCGGTCTCGCTTGCGGGCTCGGCCGTCCTGATCGCCTCGGGCTACACGCTGGCCAGCCTTGCCCCGACGATCGGCGTGCTGACCCTCGTCCAGGGGCTGATCGGCTTCGGCACCTCGGTCGCTTTCGGCCCCTTGATAGCCGATACCTCGCATTGGTTCCTCCGCCACCGGGGCATCGCGGTCGGCGTCGCCGCGTCCGGCAACTACCTCGCCGGGGCGATCTGGCCGACGCTGCTGGCGGGAACGCTTGCGGAGGCGGGCTGGCGCAGCGTCTATGAAACGCTCGCCGTCATCACCATCCTGACCATCCTGCCGCTCTCGCTTCTGGTCCGGCGCCGCGTCCCCGAGGCCGGCGCCGCCACCGCCGTCAACGCTCGTCCGATCGCCGCCGCCGGGCTCTCGAACAGCGCCCTGGTCTGGCTCCTTGCCCTGGCCGGGGTCGGCTGCTGCGTCGCGATGTCAATGCCGCAGGTCCACATCGTCGCTCTCTGCACCGACCTCGGCTACGGCCCCGCCGTCGGATCGCACATGCTGTCGCTGATGCTTCTCGGCGGTGTCGTTTCGCGCCTCATCTCCGGCCTCGTCGCCGACCGACTGGGCGGGGTGCGCACTCTGCTGATCGGCTCGGTCTTGCAGATGCTGGCGCTGTTCCTCTACCTGCCCGCGGGCAGTCTGGTCTCGCTTACGCTGGTTTCCGTCGTGTTTGGGCTCAGCCAAGGCGGCATTGTGCCCGCCTACACGCTGATCGTGCGGGAATATTTGCCGGCCCGCGAGGCTGGCGGCAAGATCGGCTTTGTCCTTATGGCGACGATCTTCGGGATGGCCTTCGGCGGCTGGATCTCGGGCTGGATCTACGACGCCACCGGCAGCTACGATGTCGCCTTCCTGAATGGCATCGCCTTCAACGGAGTGAACGTCGTGATCATGCTGCTGATCCTCTCCCGCTCGCGCCCACGCGTGGACAGGCCGGCTCCGGTCTGAGCGCAGGCGGACTGTTCTCGTCGAGTAGCGGGCCCGGCGCCCACCCGTGCTGTGGGTCGGGGCCCAGATGGCGTGCAATGATCGGTTGCTACGCATGGCTGCCGATCGCCAGTGTACTGGGAGTCGGCTCCATCGCAGGTGGGTCCTGCGGAAGAGGCCGCTTCACGCCTTGCAGGCCAGCACAAACGGACGCGTGTCCTTGTTTTTCGTGGCGTGCCCTTCGGTCGCGACGATCTCGAACCCCGCAAAATTTATCAGTTCGACCAGGCCCTGCGCGCTAAAGACCGTGACATGCGGCGCCAAGCCGACCGCCCCCATGGTCGGCAGCAGAACACCGCGGATGAGGACATTCATGTCCCCAAGGCAAGGCGTTTTCGAGATGAACAGGCCTCGGGGCACGAGCAGGTCGTGAATCTGGCGCAGCGCGATCTGCGGATCGCGGACGAGATGAAGGTAGTTGAACCCGAGAACCGCGTCGAACCTTTCCGGTTCGGAGGCGATGCTCTCTGCCGTCGCGGTGCGAAAGGCGAGGCCCGGGACCGGCTTTGCGGCACGTTTGTCTTCCGCGATCCCGATCATTCTTTCCGAGATATCCGTGGCAAGATAGCTTGCCACGCCATCGGCAAGGCGCAAGGCGGTCGATCCCGTGCCGCAGCCCAGCTCGAGCACCCGGGCCTCCGGGGCCAGCAGTGCGCGAGTCCGTACCAGCGTGCGCTCGTATCCGGCCTGGTCCGCGATCTTTGCTTTCGCATATCGCCGTGAAGCTCGATCCCAGAAGCGGGCATCATCTGCCGTGGACATTGGTGATTTCCCTGCTGAAAGAGGCAAGCATACACGTTGAAGATGAGCACCCGCGAAATCGGGGCCGGCGCGTGCAGATGCGCGAGCAGCCCGCCCCGCAACGGCAGTGGCGTAGGTGCGAACGTCCTTTTGGTCCAAACTTGGACACCTTCACATGGACGCGGAGACGATGCGAGGCACAAGAACCGAGGCTCGGTGAGCTGCATGGTTTGGCCGGGGGTGGTCCGTAGCCCCACTGGCCGGCCCGACGAACATCACCTCTCCGAGCTCAGCAACGCCCAAGCCGAGTCCGACCGTCGAGTAGAACGGTCCGACGATGAACGTCGCCATGACCACGGTCGCGACAATCGCGTTGAGCGCAAGCCCGCTGCGGAGGGGTGGCTGCCGGCTGAACGTGTCGGCAGTTAGATGGACAGGCCCGGGGTCCGCCATCCTGTGCTTCGCCGTGCGAAGAAGCGGCCAAGATTGCCTTGAGGTACTCGCCAGTATTTGCGGCGGTTCTCCAAGAGGTGACCGGTGAAACCTTCGAAGCGCAGCGCGACCGAGATGCAGTCTTTCGTCGACGATTACGTACGTCTCTGCATGCGGCACGGAATGCACTTGAATGGATCTGCTTTGTACATCGAAGATCTGCCGATCTGGTTCGGCGGGCTCCGTGTCGGTCGGCGACGCGGCGGCGACCTTCTCGAGGTCTTCACGGTCGGCACCGAGAAGGGCACGAGAGCTGGAAGAGTCGAGAGCCGCCCGCTCTCCGCTCACGAGCGCTTGTCGATCCTGAGAGCGTCGGAATGATAGGCGCATTCAGACGTCCCCGCACGGCGTCAGACCAGCCAGGCCATAGCCGAGCCACACTTCAACGCTTCTACGGAAAAATGCCGACGTCATGGGCGCGCGGCGACGCGGGTGCCCCAGTCGGAGCGAGATCGGAGAAGTCAATGCGGCAACGGCGAACGACGGCTATCGCAGCTGCGACGCAGCATCCAGTCGCGGCGCCCAACGGCGGGTCAGGGCCGTACTCAACCGATCCACGACGGGCGGCATCAAGCCGCTTCGCCTCCTCCTGTCTCGGCCAATATTCTTGCCACACGCCGTGGAGGACAATGCCAACAATGATGACGGTCGACCCAGACCTTGTCGAGTTCGACGAGCCTGACCCCGAGTCCGGGCTCAGTCAAATCTACTATGCTGGCCTTCCGGTGGGGGGCTGTTTCGTTTCCTGCCGCCCGCCGCCGGTGTCAGCACGGCTCGCTACCACGCTGCCTCAGCTATAGAGGATCGTCCCGCGAAGACTTCCGCGCATGATCGCATGCGGCTTGCGTCTGCCGTCAGAGGCGCCACGGCGGCCAACGCTGATTGGTCGCAGACCAAGCGCGTAAGGATGCGTGTTCTGCAACGGACCAGCGACAATGCGGATTGATCCGGGTCTGATCAATGTCCGACCGCATCCGACCGACCCTCACGCCCGGTGGGTCTGCTACGGCGACGCTGGGATGCTGATCGCGCTCTGCGACGACTGGAACGATCCGGCCCTCGCCGCGCGGTCGATGCACCGCATGGATGAGATCATACAGTCGCTGGTCGATCGGATGAGCGCACATCAGAAGGTTGCCCTCCGCGCCGCTGCCGAAGGAAAGTCTATCGGCTGATTTCGTGTTGAGGTGCGGAAGTCAGCGCGGGAACCGTCCGTCTTTTTCCGGACCTCCGGCAAGACGTCGATCAGCCGGGCGCTGCACACAACACTGCACCGCCTTGAGATGAAGCACGTTGCGGGCACGGGGGCCGATGGCACGGGCAGCACGACGGCGACCAACGCCATCGGTCAACGCCCCACCAACGGTTTGAGCCCGAACGCGATCAAATCGTTTCCCATCTCGGACATCTGGCTACACATTCAGCGGAGCTTCGCTGCACACGCCAGATTCGGAGGACGGACACATGCCTGATGGAACCAAGACAGCCTCAAGGGTTCAGCGCAGCATCGTTGTTCAAGGCTACACCAACAGCGTGCTCGACCCCGACGCGCCGATGCTGGGTCCGCTCGAGAACGGCGGGACAATCATTGCCAACACCGCGCCGGGGTGCTGGGGGCCGATGATCACGCCCTCACTGCGCGGTGGTCACGAGGTGACGCAGCCCGTCCATATCGAGGGCGCAGAGCCCGGTGACGGCCTCGCCATCCGCATCCGCGACATCACCGTGACCTCAGATCGCCACGGCGTCGGGCCACGACAGCTCGCCCGAGGGATTCTGCCTCGGCGACCCCTATGTCGCCGCCCGCTGTCCCACCTGCGACGCCGTCTGGCCCGCCACCCACATCGAGGGGATCGGCCAGGACGCCGTCCGCTGCGACAAGTGCGGCAATGCGGTGAAACCGTTCGAGATCGTCCACGGCTACACCGTCACCTTCGACGAGACGCGAGAGGTAGGCCTGACCCTGCCCAAGGCCGCCGCCGAGACGATCGCCCGTGACGCCGACCATTACGCGGCGCTTCCCGAAGAGAGCCGCCAGCATTCGATCCTGACCTATGCGCCGTCGGACATGCCGGGGACGCTGGTGCGGATGCGTCCCTTCCTCGGCCAGCTCGGCACCTGCCCGTCGAAGGCGATGCCCGACAGCCACAACGCCGGCGACTTCGGCGCCTTCCTCGTCGGCGCGCCGCACGACTACGCGCTGACGGCCGAGGAGCTCGCGCAGCACAAGACCGACGGCCACATGGACATCGACGCGGTGCGCGCGGGCGCGATCCTCGTTGCGCCGGTCAAGGTGCCCGGCGCCGGCCTCTACATGGGCGACATGCACGCGGGCCAGGGCGACGGCGAGATCGCCGGCCATACGATGGACGTCGCCGGCAGCGTCAGCCTGCAGGTCGAGGTGGTGAAGGGCTATCCGATCGACGGCCCCGTCCTCTTCCCGCTCGTCGAGGACCTGCCGCCGATGGCGCGCCCGTTCAGTGCCACGGAAGATCGCCAAGGGGCAGCGCCTGGCGAAGAAGTGGGACGTGGGAGAGGTCGAGCCGCTGGCGCCGATCTCGGTCATCGGCACCGCGGCGAACCTCAACGACGCCATCGAGAACGGGCTCGCCCGCGCCGCCAAGCTGCTCGGCATGACCGTGCCCGAGGTGCGCAACCGCGCCACCATCAACGGCGCCATCGAGATCGGCCGTGCGCCGGGCGTGATCCAGGTGACCTTCCTCGCGCCGCTCGCCAAGCTCGACGCGGTCGGCCTCGGCGACTACGCCCGCGAGCAGTACGGCCTCTGATCGAGGCTCCGCTGCGCCGGCGCGCCCCCAACGCCCGAGTCCAGCACCGGCGAGTAGGACCTTGTAAGCGCCTCTTGGATCACCTCGCAGAATCAAGGCGTCCGCCGTCCCCGGCCTTGGCACCTATGTAACGTCCCGATATTCGCCGACCTCCGCAATCGGTCGCAGCCGGCACGCGCCCTGATCCCATCACGCCGCGTCCTGAACGACGCTTACTCTGCAGCGTCCGCCGCCCACCGCGTTCGGACCGCGCCCGTCACACCATGAACGTGTCGCCGCCACACCCGCTGGCCCTCGCCGGGACGGCGCACGCCAAAAGATCCTGATGGCCACCTTATGGGTATAGAATGGCCACGAAACCCTGCATAATGGCCAATTATTGGGTACCGAGCACACATACAGCAGCTCTTCTGCAGCAGCAGCCTTTCGCACGCTCAACCGCACTTGGAGTGGCCGCAGGCGGCGCAGGTCATGCAGCCTTCGATCATGAGCATCTCGTACTGGCCGCAGTTTGGGCAGGGGACGCCGGGGGAGCCCACCGCGATCGCGCGTGGGTCGGACTTGAGGCCGAGGCCCTCGCCCTCGATGAAGCCGATGGCAATGAGGTGCCGCTCTATAACGCCGCCGATCGCGGCGAGGATGGAAGGGACGTACTTGCCCGCCATCCAGGCGCCGCCACGGGGGTCGAAGACCGCCTTCAGCTCCTCAACGACGAACGAGACGTCGCCGCCACGCCGGAACACCGCCGAGATCATCCGCGTCAACGCCACGGTCCAGGCGAAGTGCTCCATGTTCTTGGAGTTGATGAAGACCTCAAACGGCCGCCGCCGCCCGTCCGTGACGATGTCGTTGATCGTGATGTAGATTGCGTGCTCCGATGCCGGCCATTTCAGCTTGTAGGTCTGCCCCTCCAGCGCCTGCGGCCGGTCCAGAGGCTCGGTCATGTAGACAACGTCAGCGCCAGGTCCCGAGGCGCCGATGCCCTTAACACTAGCCTCAGCGGGTTCACCAAACTCCGCCGACCCGATAACATTCGCGAGCGGTACTCCGAGAGCGGTCGCGATCTTTTCGACCGTCTTGATCTGAGGATTTCGGCTCTTTCCGCTCAGGATGTCATAGACGGCGGTCGGATTTAGACCGGCCTCACGGGCCAACACGGCAGCGTTCTTGCCCTTAGCGCTCATCGTAGCGTTCAGGCGAGCCGGAAAGTCCTCTGGCTTCGGCGTTTCCGCTACGCTCAGCACGCTGCCCGTCACCGCGTTCGGCCGATACGTCGTGCAGCCTTTGCACCCGCTGTCCCAGGCCGCCATGTAGACGTCCTTGAACTCCTCGAACGCGATGTCCGCCGGGCAGTTGATCGTCTTCGAGATCGACGAATCCACCCACCGCTGCGCCGCCGCCTGCATCCGCACGTGGTCGAGCGGCGACAGGTCCTGCGCCGTCACAAACCAGTCCGGCAGGTCGGCGTCCTCGCCCGCCCGCGCGCGCCAGAGCGCCACGGCGTAGTCCACGACCTCCTCCTCGACCCGCGAACCGTCCTTCTGCAGCACCTTCCGCGTATAGGCCGGCGCGAAGACCGGCTCTATCCCCGACGAGACATTGCCGGCATAGAGGCTGATCGTGCCCGTCGGCGCGATCGAGGTCAGCAGGGCGTTCCGCACCCCATGCTCGGCGATCAGCGCCCGCACATCCGGGTCCATCTCGGCGAGCGACCCGCTCGCCAGGTACGCGTCGCGGTCGAACAGCGGGAACGGTCCCTTTTCGGCCGCCAGATGCGCCGACGCCCGGTAGGCGGCGCGGGCGATCGCCCCCAACCAGCGCTCCGTCTGACGCGCCGCCTCCTCGGCGTCGTAGCGAAGCCCCGTCATCATCAGAGCGTCGGCGAGTCCGGTGACGCCGAGGCCGATGCGTCGCTTGTTAGACGCCTCTTCCGCCTGCTGCGGCAGCGGAAAGCGCGAGGCATCGACGGTGTTGTCCATCATCCGGATCGCCACCGCGACCAGCCGCTCCAACTCGTCCTCGTCGACCGCCGCATCCGCCTCGAACGGCCGCTGCACCAGCCGCGCGAGGTTGATCGAGCCCAGCAGGCACGCGCCGTAGGGCGGTAACGGCTGCTCCCCGCAGGGGTTCGTCGCGGCGATGGTCTCGGTATACCGCAGGTTGTTCATAGCGTTGATCCGGTCGATGAAAATCACCCCCGGCTCGGCATAGTCGTAGGTGGCGCGCATGATCCGGTCCCACAGGTCGCGCGCCCGTATTGTTCGGTGCACCGTGCCGTCGAACACCAGATCCCAGGCCGCGTCGGCCTTGACCGCGTCCATGAACGGGTCCGTCACCAGGACGCTGACGTTGAAGTTGCGCAGCCTCGCGGGGTCCGACTTCGCCGCCACGAAGTCCTCGATGTCCGGGTGGTCGCAGCGCAGCGTCGCCATCATCGCGCCCCGGCGCGAGCCCGCCGACATGATCGTCCGGCACATCGCGTCCCAGACATCCATGAACGACAGCGGGCCGGACGCGTCGGCCGCCACGCCCTTCACCACCGCACCCTTTGGCCGGATGGTCGAAAAATCGTAGCCGATACCGCCCCCCTGCTGCATCGTCAGCGCGGCTTCCTTCAGCGCCTGGAAGATGCCCTCGAGGCTGTCGGAGATCGTCCCCATGACGAAGCAGTTGAAGAGTGTCACGCTCCGCTCGGTCCCCGCGCCCGCCGTGATTCGACCAGCCGGCATGAACTTGAACCCCTCGAGCGCCGCGTAAAACTCCGCCTCCCATCTTGCCGGATCAGCTTCCACTGCGGCGAGCGCGCGCGCGATCCTCCGCCACGTGTCCTCGACAGAAGAATCCAGGGCGGTGCCATCCGCATCCTTGAGTCGGTACTTCGAGTCCCAAATCTGCTCTGCGATTGGCGCGGCGAAGCTCGACATGGGCCGTTCCGTCGTTGGGTCGGGGAGACACGGAGGATAACTGCGGTAGACCGCGTGGGCAAGCTGTGGGTAACAGCATGTGGCGTCGTGTCTCTTGTGGAACCCAATCCCTTGAGCGAAATTAAGCCGGCATGACGGATCGCAGTCCCCTCAACCTCCTCAAGCTCTGCGTCGGCGCCGAGAGCGTCGAGGATTTGATCGACTGGCAGCGCCAGCCGCGGGCCCATGGTCCCGACGGACTGCCGCGGCACGTAACCCGGATGTGGCCCAGGCGCGCCGGGGAACTACTGGACGGCGGTTCGCTGTACTGGGTGATCAAGGGCGTGCTGCTCTGCCGGCAGCGGATCGTGCGCCTTGACGAGGTTGATCGCGGCGATGGCATCGTCCGCTGTGGCATCGCCCTCGACCCGACGATCGTCAGGACAGAAGCGCGGATGCGGCGTCCTTTCCAGGGCTGGCGATATTTGACCGCCGCCGATGCGCCCGCCGACCTGTCCGAGGGTCGTGCCGCCGGCGACCTGCCGCCCCGGCTGGAGGCAGCCCTTTCGGAGATCGGCGTTCGCTGAGAAGAAGCGGCAGACGAAAAGGTCAAGCGAAGGTTGCCTGCGGCGCCGGCGGCTCAGGGTGCTCCTCCAAAGACGACCGCGACTGCAACATGGGAGATTCTGGCAGCCCACATGCTGAGATGCGGCCAAACCGCATACGTCGCGCGCTGTTGCGGCGCGGTTCGCTCAACCTTTACAAGTGCTCACTCCCGAGCAGCGTTTCCAGGCGGTGGAACGCCTCGGTCGCCGTCTGGTCCCAGAGCGCGCCCGTCGCCTTGAAGAGCGTTGCCTGGCTGCGCAGGATCACCCCGTCCGACAGCACCTTGAGGTGGTTCGCGCGCAAAGTCTCACCCGTGGTCGTGATATCGGCGATCGCTTCCGCCGTTCCGTTGCGCACGGTCGCTTCGGTTGCGCCCTGGCTGTCGACCAGCAAGTAGTCGGCGACGCCGGCACCCTTGAGGAACTCGCGCACCAGCCGGTGATACTTGGTCGCGATCCGCAGCCGGTGGCCATGCCGGCGCCGAAAGTCCCACGCCGCGGCGTCCAAATCGTCGAGCGTGTCGACGTCGACCCAGAATTTCGGCACCGCGACCACGAGATCGGCGTGGCCGAAGCCCAGCCTCTCGATCTCCACGACGGAACTCGACCAAGCGGACAGCCGCTCGCGCACCATGTCGGCGCCGGTCACGCCCAGATGGACGCGCCCGGCCGCGAGTTCGCGCGGTATCTCGCCTGCCGACAACATTACGAGGTCGACCGGTGCGCCAGAAACCTCGACCGCGTACTCCCGGACCTCCGCGCTGCGGGTGAGGCCGAGGCCGCGGGCGCCGAACCAGTCCAAAGTCTTCTCCATCAGCCGCCCCTTAGACGGCACCGCAAGGCGGAGCGTCATCGCGCGAACTCTACTGTCAAACCCGGCCGGATCACGCCGCCGACGGCCGGCACGCCGCGCCCGCCGCCCAGCGCTACGGTCAGGGCATCGTATCGGCCTCCCGTGGCCACCGGTGGCAGATCGGGCCGACTCACCGCGTAGAAGCCGAAGACGAAGCCATCGTAGTATTCCAGCGTGGTGCGCCCGTAGCTCGCCTCGAAGTCGAGCGCCTCTACATCGATGCCGCGCTCACTCAGCGCGTCCAGCCGTATGGCGAAGCTGTCGATCGCGGCGCTGAGCCCCTCCATGTCGACCGCGAGGTCGCGCAGGTGCTCCAGCGCGTTCGACGCCGTCTCCCGCAGCGACAGGATCTCATCGAGCAACGCGACTTGCCCAGCCGCGATCGGAGGTTCGGCGGCGTCGGCGCGCAGCAACTCGATCCGCGCCTCGACGTCCGCCCGGTCGCGCAGGCCGATCTCCGGCCCCGCCGCCTCCATCGGATGGGTCGCGGACAGCAGCGCCGCGCGTCCCGGCGGCACTGGCGCGCGGCCGCCGAACCGCTCCAGCAACACCCGGAACCGCGCCGGACGCCACAGGTGGCGGAGGAGCGCTGCCCGCCGCCGCTCCGAGGTAGCCAGGCCGCGGACCGCCGCGGTCAGCAGGCCGATGTCTCCGGTCGCCGCGCGCAAGCCGAGCGGCTCCAGAAGTTCGGAGAACAATCCGAAGACCTCGGCGTCAGCCCGCGCCGGCACATCCGCGCCCAGGACCTCGTAGCCGACCTGCAGGTATTCCGAGGCCCGCTCCGGATCCTCTTCCTGCCGGCGGAACACCTCGCCGGCATAGGCGTAGCGCGCCGGCGTCGGCCCTCCTGCCATGTGCGCCTGCACCACCGGCAGCGTGAAGTCGGGGCGCAGCATCATCTCGCCGCGGATCGGGTCAGGGGTCACGAAGGCCCGCGCCCGAATGTCCTCGCCATAGAGATCCAGCAGCGTCTCTGCCGGCACCAGGATGTCGGTCTCGATCGGCTCGGCACCCGCCGCGACGAACGCGTCCAGATATCGCGCCGCCTCGGCCCGGACGGCGGCCTTCTTGGCGTTCGGGCTGACGTCCATCTCTAGCCGAGGCAGCGGCGTACCGCCGCCACCAGCTCCCCCCGCGGCGCCTCGAATTGCGCGGGCTGGGATTTCCATTCTTCGACAGATGCTTCCGCGGCGATCTTGGCACCGAGCACGAGGTCCTTGACCTGAACCACACCGCGATCGGCCTCTTCGCCGCCCTGGATCACGGCGACCGGGCTGCCGCGCCTGTCGGCGTACTTGAGCTGATTTCCGAAGTTCTTTGGATTTCCAAGGTAAACCTCGGCTCTGATTCCCGCGCGCCGCAACTCGCTGGCCATCGCCTGATAGTCCGACATCCGGTCACGGTCCATTACCGTCACGACCACCGGTCCGCGCGCTTCGCCACCCGTCCGCCCCTTGGCCCGCAGCGCTGCAAGCAGTCGGTCGACGCCGATGGAGATGCCGGTCGCTGGCACCGCCTGTCCCGTGAACCGCTTTACCAGGTCATCGTAGCGACCGCCGCCAGCTACAGAACCGAACCGCTGCGGCCGCCCCTTTTCGTCCGTGATCTCGAACGTCAGCTCCGCCTCGAATACTGGCCCGGTATAGTATCCGAGGCCGCGCACGACCGAGGGGTCGATCTCGATCCGATCCGCCGCATAGCCCTGCGCCGCCGCGAGCCCGCCGATCTGCTCGAGTTCCGCCACGCCGTCGCCGCCCAAGTTCGAGCCGCCGACGAGTTCGCGAAGGCGGCCGACGGTGGCAGCCGCATCCGGCTGCTTTGCGCCGACAAAGGCCATGACGATGTCCGCCTGATCATCGCTGAGGCCGGCGCCCCCCGTGAAGTCGCCGCTCTCGTCCTTCCGTCCCGCGCCAATGAGCGCGCGCACCCCTTCGTCGCCGAGGCGGTCCATCTTGTCGATCGCCCGCAAGACAATGCCGCGCTCGCGCGAGTGGGCGTCGGGATTATCCGGGTCGAGCACACCCGCCGCCTCCATCACCCCGTTCAGGACCTTGCGGTTGTTTACCCGCACCACGTAGTCGCCGCGCTCGATCCCGACGGCCTCCAGCGCGTCGCACAGCACCGCACACATCTCGGCGTCGGCCGCCACGCTCGGCGCGCCCACCGTGTCGGCATCGCACTGGTAGAACTGGCGGAAGCGGCCCGGACCCGGCTTCTCGTTCCGCCAGACCGGACCCATCGCATAGCGCCGGTATGGAGTTCGGCAGGTCGTTGCGGTGCTGGGCGTAGACCCGCGCCAACGGCGCCGTCAGGTCATAGCGCAGCGCCAGCCAGTCCTGTTCTTCCTGCCAGGCGAAGACACCTTCGTTGGGACGGTCGACGTCGGGCAGGAACCTGCCCAGCGCCTCGACCGTCTCGACCGCGGAACTCTCCAACGCGTCGAAGCCAAAGGCGTGGTAGACCTCGGCGATCCGGCGCAGCATCTCGGCCCGCTCCGTCACCTCCGCGCCGAAATAGTCGCGGAACCCCTTGGGCGTCTCGGCCCGGGGTCGGCCCCTCTTGTCCTTCGCCATGACGATCCTCCGAGGCGGTCCTGTCCTCGCGCCGGCCGTCTATCCGAAGGCACCAGAGGCGGCAAGCGCCGCAACTGGTGGCGCGCCGGCCTGCGTGGTAGGCGGACGACGATGGACCGGCTGATCGATATCGAAGAGCGCGTCGCGCACCTCGTCCGCGCGGTCGACGACCTCTCCGGAATCGTCGCCAGGCAGGAGCGGGAGCTCGATGTGCTCAGCCGCCGCATCGCCCTCCTGATGGAGCGCGAGGCCGAGCGTCAGGCCGAGACGCAGGTTCCGCTCGCCGACACCCCCCCACCGCATTGGTAGGCCGGCTCCGCTTTCCGCGCCTGGCTCCGGACCGGGTCACCCTCACGCGCTTCGTCTGGGCTTTCGCGCTCGGCACCGCGGGTGGCGGCGCCGCGCTATGGGTCGGCGCTCCCCTGCCGTGGCTCCTCGGCAGCGTCTTGGCGGTCGGCGGTGCCGCGATGTTCACGCAGCTGCGGCCGGACGTGCCGCGCAACCTGCGGATGGGGTTCGTTCCCGTGATCGGGGTCGCCATCGGCGCCGCGTTCACGCCCGATATCCTCGGTGACTTCGGCCGCTGGTGGCCCAGCCTGCTCGCTCTCTGCATCTTCATTCCGGTGGCGCACCTGTCCTGTTTCTGGGCGCTCAGCCGCGGCGGTCTGGACGCGCCGACGGCATTCTGGGGCTCCGTCCCGGGCGGCCTGATCGAGAGCGTGATGCTGGGGGAGGAGGCTGGCGCCAACGTCGCGGTCCTGACGATCCTGCAGTTCCTGCGCCTGATCCTGTGCATCATCGTGATCCCCTTGGGCTTCACCATCGCCACGGGCGAGGCGGTGGGCTCCGGTTCCGGTGCGGTGATCGGAGGCGCCGTGCCGCTCAGGCCGCTCGACTGGGCAATCCTTGCCCTTTGCGGTGTCGTTGGCCTTTTCGGTGGCCGCCGCGTCGGCCTGCCCGCCGCAGTCATGACCGGTCCGCTCCTCGTCAGCGGAGCGGCACACCTCGCCGGGCTCGTCCACGGCGCGCCGCCGCGCTGGCTCATCGACCTGACACAGCTCGTGATCGGCGTTTCGCTCGGCTGCCGCTTTGCCGGACTCGCACCCGCCCTCGTCGGCACCGCCTTCCGCTTGGCGGCAACCAATCTCGCCCTGGTTCTGGCGCTCGCCGGCATCGCCGCGCTGACCCTGCCCCGCCTTGTGGGCGAGCCGTGGGAGGCCGTGGTGCTCGCCTTCGCGCCGGGCGGCATTGCCGAGATGTCGCTCGTGGCGCTCTCGCTCGAGGTCAGCATCCTCTATGTCACGGCGCACCACGTCGCCCGGATCGTCATCGCGATCGGCGCTGCCAAGCTGCTCGCGCGACGCTTCGGGGCCTAGCGGACTGCGGGGGTGCCCACCCGGACGAGTTGGATGCGGCTCTGGCAGCCCCACCGCGGCCTAGATGGTTCTTTGCTTCCGGTGTGTTCGGAGCGGCGGTGGCGGCAACGTGTCCGCTTTGGCCATGGCTGATCGGTGACCACTATGGCCACTCGCAGAGCCGATGGTGACGGTAGGATCCCACCCACGGCTCTGCGGCGCGTGTTGTCCCGCGCGCCGAACGTGGCATTCTAGACAAGCGGCTTTGATCGAGATTGACTGCGATGAAGAGTGACCACGCTGAAGTGCGAGTAATCGGGCTGGCAGTCTTGCCCTTGCTGCTGGGTCTGGCGTTGTTCGCGCTCTCTCTGACGCCGTCTCTGATCCCCCGGCCCTGGTCCGTGCAGGGAGCGCTGGCGGGCTTGGTCATGGCGCTTGGATACATGGTCGGCCAGCTTTTTCTGACGGCTTGGCGGGCGCTCGAACTGCCACGCCTTGCAGGTTCACGAGCCCGGCTGGCGCACCTGATCCTCGCGCTGCCCGTCGGGGCCCTTCTGCTTTACGCTCTCGCTTATGCCGCGCACTGGCAGGACACGATCCGCACCCGCGTCGGGATGGAGCCGACCGAGGTCCACCACACCCTCGGAATCGTCTGCCTGGCAGCCGTGGTCTTCGCCGTCCTCTTTGCCATCGGTTGGGCGATACAGTCGCTTTTCGACCTGCTTCGCCGAAGACTGTACCGCATCATGCCAGCCCGCACCGCAAACGTCCTTGGACTTATTCTCGCGGTCATCATCGTCGCAGGCGTGACCCGGGACGGTCTCGTGCCGTGGGGGCTCAACGCTCTCGACGAGTCCTACGAAACGGCACAGCGCCTTTTCGCTACCGCCCCCGCCGCACCGACGCAAGGTAGCGTCCCTGGAGGGCCGAGTTCGCTGGTCGAATGGGACGCGATGGGGCAGCCCGGCCGGGACTTCGTCACGGCGGGCCCCGACGCCGCGGCCATCACGGCCTTTACCGGACGACCGGCCAAGGATCCGGTCCGGGTCTACGTGGGACGCGCGCAAGGCGAGACGCCCGAGGAGCGCGCCCGGATAGCGCTAGAGGAACTCAAGCGCCTCGGCGGCTTCTCGCGCGAGGTTCTCGTGGTTGCCAGCCCGACCGGCACTGGCTGGCTCGATCCCGGCAGCTACGGCCCACTCGAATACCTGCACGACGGCGACGTCGCGACGGTGGCCGTGCAGTATTCCTACCTGCAATCACCGCTGGCGCTGATCTTCGAGACCCGCTCGGGCCTCGATCAGGCGCAGGCGACCATGCGCGCCGTCTACAGCTATTGGTCGAGCCTGCCGGAAGATGACCGGCCAAGGTTCTATCTCCACGGCATTAGCCTTGGCGCGTGGTCGTCGATGTACGCCTTCGACATCTTCGCCATCATCAACGACCCGATCCAGGGAGCGCTCTGGACCGGGCCCCCGTTCCCATCGGCACTGTGGAACCGGGCAGTGTCAGCCCGCAACCCAGGGTCGCCCTACGTGCTGCCAACGGTCGGCCAGGGAACGCTCGTGCGCTTCACCTCGCAGTTCGGCGGTCTCGACCGCGCAACGGCCGACTGGGGCCGACTTCGGGTGGTCTACATGCAGCACGCATCGGACCCGATCATATTCTACGAGCCGACGTCCTTATGGCGAAAGCCGCAGTGGATGCGAGAGCCGCCCGCGCCCGACGTCTCGCCCGAGATGCGGTTCGTCCCGCTCGTGACCCAGTTCCAGCTGGCCGTCGACATGGCTTTCTCGCTCGCGACACCTCCGGGCTATGGCCACAATTATCAGGCCGAAAACTACATCGATGCCTGGATCGCAGTGACCGCACCGGAAGGATGGAGCGCGGACGATACGCTCCGACTCAAGGAGTGGTGCGGTGTCGAATGGGGTCTCGGGTGCAGAGACTAACGCGCGTTTCCATCCTGTGCTCGGGTGTGCTGCTCGCCTTGGTCATGCTCGGCGCTGCTCGAAACGCCTACGGCCTGACCTTTGTGACGGAGACGCCGGCCGAACGGGCAGAGCGCCTGGCTGCCGATTGGCGCCTGCTTCTGCCCGCGGGTCCCGGGCCGCATCCGGCGGCGATACTATTGTCCGGCTGCGATGGCGTGCGCGACAACATGGACTTTTGGGCGGAGCGCTTCATCGCACGCGGCTACGCGGCACTGATCGTGGATAGTCACACGCCTCGCGGTCTCCACCGCCTCGATTCTTGGCGTCTGGTCTGTGCAGGTCTCGCGCTCGATGGAGGGGAGCGTGCCGGCGACATTGCTGTGGCGCTGCAAGCGCTCAAAGCCATGGACGACGTATCGGGCGATGTCGTGCTCTTCGGCGCGTCGCATGGGGGCTGGGCGGCGATGGAGTTCGTCGCGCATACGATCAACGGCGACGTTCCGCCGGGGCTCTCCCGCTGGCCCGCACCACCGGAAGAGCTGCTGCGCAAGGTATCTGCGCTGATCCTGCTTTACCCATACTGCGGAATACTGAACGGGGCCGACGCCGAGGACTGGAGCGGGGCGCCGCCAACGAAGATGATCCTCGCCGAGAGCGACACGATCGTCAGCACGCCGTCCTGCCTCGAGAGGGCGGAGGCGCTTCGCCGTGAGAGCGTTGTCGAGATCGCCGTCATCCCGGACGCGGACCATGGCTTCGACCAGCGGGAAAAATCTGCTCTCTCGACCTTGGAGTTCCGGCCAGACCAACGCGACGCGGCAGCACATCTCGTCGATGAGTTCCTTTCCGTCTACGCGAAATGAGGCGGAGCGGGCGGGATGGTGCGGTCATTCGCCGCGCACCGGCGCATGCAAACAGGCGTGACCACTGAGCGACTAAAGGACCACGGTTTTTCCAACGCAAGTTTTTTCTAGCGGGGATCGGATGTGCACGGCGTGCTTAAGTAGTTTCGACACTTCGCCCTCGGGCATCGACCACTGCCTTTGCGGCGCCCCGAAAACACAGGCCGCAATGCGGCGCCTCGAGTTCGGACATCTCCCGCCGCCAGTTCCTCGGTGGTGTATCAGCAGTCGTCGCCATGTTCGCCGGTTTCGGCCTCGCACCGCGCGGCGCCAGAGCTCAAGCGTCCGACCGTCCACTGTTGCTCACGAACCTGCGGCTTTTCGACGGCGAGACGCTCGCCATGCAGGACGGCATCGACATTCTCGTCGAGGGAGGCCGCATCGCCGGCCTGCCGCCCCGGGCTGAGCGGCCGGATGGCGTCGAGGTCGTCGATTGCGCTGGCCGGGCCGTCATTCCCGGGCTCATCGACGCACACTGGCATGCGACACTCGTCGGCGTCAGCCAGGTCGCCGCGCTGACGCAAGATGTCGGTTGGGTCCACCTGATGGCCGGACGCGAGGCCGGTGCCACTCTGATGCGCGGCTTCACGACGGTGCGCGACACCGGTGGGCCGGCATTCGGCCTCAAGATGGCCATCGACCAGGGCGTGGTCGAGGGCCCGCGGATCTTCCCCTCCGGTGCCATGCTGAGCCAGACTTCCGGGCACGGCGACTTCCGCCTCCTGAGCGAACTGCCGCGGATGCCCGGGGACGCGGCAAGCCTCACCGAGCGTGAGGGAACGGCCGCCATCGCCGACGGCCGCGCCGAGGTGCTGCGCCGCACGCGCGAGCAGCTGATGAAGGGCGCGAGCCAGATCAAGATCATGGCGGGCGGCGGCGTATCTTCGGTCTACGATCCGCTCGACACGGTCCAGTATACCGAGGATGAGATACGTGCCGCGGTCGAGGCCGCAAGTGACTGGGGCACCTACGTCTGCGCCCACGTCTACACGCCGAAGGGCATCCAGCGGTGCATCGTCGCCGGTGTAAAGTCGATCGAGCACGGGCAGCTCGCAGACGAAGAGACTGTGCGGATGATGGCCGACGCCGGTGCGTGGTGGAGCATCCAGCCCTTCCTGGCCGACGAGGACGCCAATCCAGAGATCCGATCCGCGGCAGCAGGCAAAGCAGATGGAGGTCGCCACCGGAACCGTCCGTGCGTTCGAGTTGGGGCGGGCATTGGGCACTCGCATGGCGTTCGGCACCGACATCCTGTTCAATCCAGCCGGTGCTTCGGGCCAGGGACGCCAGCTCGCGAAGCTCACGCGCTTCATGTCACCTCTCGAGGCGCTGAACATGGCCACCGGTGCGGCCGGAGAGCTCATGGCGCTCTCGGGCGACCGCTCGCCCTATTCCGGTCGCCTGGGCGTTATCGCCGAGGGGGCGCACGCCGACCTCCTCGTGATCGATGGCGAGCCTGAGGTAGACCTATCCTGGTTGGAAGACCCAGGCGCCAACCTCCGTCTCATCATGAAGGGCGGCCGCATCGCGAAGGACACACTCTGATGCGGACGACTGACGGAGCCGCCATCGTGGCGGGCGGCGTTGTAGCCGCACCGGCCATGGCGCCCTGTCCTACGGCTGCGCAGTCCGCGCGGGGCGAAGGTCACGCCTGATGTCTGGGCACCGGTATCCGCGGCACCCTCCGCTCCGGAAGCAACGCGCCCGAGCTTGAGTTCGACGAACACCTGTCCAAGGTCATCGTCGTTCCGGATGCCGCCTTCTTCATCCCGGCTTGGCGCGTCGCGACAGTGACATCTTCCTGGGACACCTGGCTTTTCGCCGACGTCTCGCGCGGCACAACCAGCGACCTAGCGGCCGGATACCTCGCCTACGCGGGATGACTTGGCGGTTCTGATCCCTACCCGCCGCGACTTCCTGAGGACTGCCAGTTGGGTTGAAGTCGCTGCTCTCCCCTCGGCGTATTAGCCGTCCAAGGCAAGTGAGTGTGCATCCGCCATGGCGAACAGGATGGCCGGGCTTGATTGATTGACTGGTCAGTCAATTCTCGCGCAGAATGGTGTCGAACACCGGGACCGATCTGTGGCCATGCGAGAGCGAGAGACATTGCGGCGCGCCTCCTTGCTCGATGCCGCGATAGCGGAAATCGGTATTAGACGGTCGTCCAAAGTGACCGTCGGCGAGATCGCGCGGCGCGCGGGCGTCTCCAGCGCTCTTGCGCACCACTACTTCGGGACGAAACAGAACCTCCTGGTCTCGGCGATGCGCCGGATCCTGACGGACTACAGCGAAGCGGTTCGCCGCGAGCTACGCGCAGCAAGCTCGCCCGAGGAGCGCGTCGCAGGCATCGTCCGCGCGAGCTTCGCGCGCGAGAATTTTCGGCCAGACGTCGTGCAGACGTGGCTGGTCCTCTACTTGACGGCGCAGACCGAGCCAGACGCAGCGCGGCTTCTTTCCATCTACCGCAAGAGGCTGCGCTCAAACCTCAGCCATGATCTGCGGCCGCTCGTCGGAGATCGCAGCCGCGACGTAGCGGAGATCGTCGCGGCAATGATCGACGGTTTCTACATTCGACGAGCGCTGCATGACGAGGTCGATGCCGCGGCCCCCGAGGACCTCGTCATGGACTGCCTGAACCGTCTGCGAGAGGCGCCGGCTTGAGCACGCCCTTCGCTCCAAGACAGGGTGCCTTCCCATCGGGGCTGCCGCCACGACGGACGCGGGTCGAGGACAACGCCGCCGAGGTCATGTCTGCGATCCCGAGCTTCGACGACGGGGACCGGACGGCGGCTCGCGGCGATGCCAACACTTGGCGGCTCGTGTCAGAACCGCGCTGCATCAAGACCTACCACCTGACGCTGGTCGAAGGGCGAGCCGGGGGCGTCAGCGTCTCCGGCAACCGACGATCGAGCTCGAAGGACGCGATCCACGCGTCGCTGAACGATGTTCAAGCGCCCAACTGAAGTCGCCGCGGCCGACTATGTGATCGTCGGTGCCGGCTCGGCGGGCAGCGCGATGGCCTACCGGCTCAGCGAGGCAGGCCGGTCCGTGCTCGTCATCGAGCACGGCGGTTCAGATTGGGGCCCGTTCATCCAGATGCCGGCAGCGCTGAGTTACCCGATGAACATGCGCCGCTACGACTGGGGCTTTCGCACCGAGCCCGAGCCGCATCTGGGCGGACGCGTGCTTGCGACGCCGCGCGGAAAGGTCATCGGCGGCTCCTCTTCCATCAACGGCATGGTCTACGTCCGCGGACACGCGCGCGATTTCGACGCGTGGGCCGACGCCGGTGCTGAAGGATGGGCCTTCGCCGACGTCCTGCCCTACTTCCGCCGGATGGAAAGCTGGCATGGTCCCGACAACAGCAATGGCTGGCGCGGCACCGACGGTCCTGTTCACGTCACCCGGGGACCGCGCGACAACCCGCTCCACGCCGCCTTCGTCGAGGCAGGGCGCCAGGCAGGCTATCCGGTGACGCCGGACTACAACGGTGCTCAGCAAGAGGGCTTTGGCCCGATGGAGCAGACCGTCTGGCAAGGCCGCCGGTGGTCGGCCGCCAGCGCCTATCTCCGGCCGGCGCTGCGTCGGCCAGACTGCCATATCGTCCGTGCCATGGCGCGCCGGGTGATGATCGAGGACGGCGCCGCGACCGGCGTCGAGATCTCCCGCGGCGGCCGGATCGAGGTGGTCCGGGCGCGCCGCGAGGTCATCCTCGCCGCCTCGTCCATCAACTCGCCGAAGCTCCTCATGCTGTCGGGCGTCGGACCGGCGCGGCACCTCGCCGAGCACGGCATCAAGGTCGTTGCCGACCGTCCCGGTGTCGGCCGAAACCTGCAAGACCACCTGGAACTGTATATCCAGATGGCTTCGCGAGAGCCGATCACGCTCTATCGCCACTATAATCTTATCGCGAAGGCTCGTATCGGAGCGCAGTGGCTGTTCCTGCGGTCCGGCCTGGGCGCGTCGAACCAGTTCGAGAGCGCCGCCTTCATTCGGAGCCGCGCCGGCATCGACTATCCAGACATCCAGTACCACTTCCTGCCGATGGCGGTCCGCTACGATGGCCGGGCCGCCGTCGAGGGGCATGGATTCCAGGCGCATGTCGGGCCTATGCGCAGCGCCTCGCGCGGCTGCGTCACGTTGCGTTCCAGAAACCCCGAGACACGACCGCTCATTCTCTTCAACTACATGTCGACAGACAGCGACCGGGAGGACTTTCGTCTGTGCGTACGGCTGACGCGAGAGATTTTCGCCCAGCCCGCCTTCGAACCATTCGCCGAGCGAGAGATCAGTCCGGGTGTTGACGTGCGTTCGGACGACGAGATCGACGGCTTCGTACGAGAGCACGTCGAGAGCGCCTACCATCCTTGCGGAACAGCCCGGATGGGGCGCCGCGACGACGCCGGTGCCGTGGTCGATGCGGAGGCGCGAGTGATCGGCGTCGACCGCCTCCGCCTCGCGGACAGCTCGATCATGCCGGTCATCACCAACGGAAACCTCAACGCACCGACCATCATGATCGGCGAAAAGGCTGCGGACCATATTCTGGGACGCGCGCCCCTCCCGCCATCGAACCTCGAGCCGTGGATCAACCCGCGCTGGGCCACGGCGCAACGTTGAGCGCGCCAGATTGAAGTCGGTGTTCCCGCGCGGCTCCTGGTCTCCGAGCGCGCGGCTGAGTGTACCTTGGGTCGATTCTGCTGATGAGCGATTCGCCCTCAACGATAGCGCTCTCTACACTACATGTGGGCGAATTGTCGACGGCGACCCCACGCTTAGCGCGCACGACGCCGTCGTTTCCAAACGCGAGACAATGTTGTATGTTAACGAGTGTTCAAGCAAATCGTCACCGTGAGGTACCATGAGGAAATTGGCTACGCCGACGTTCCTACTTGCCTCGGCCTTGGTGACGGCGTTGGCTCTTTCGACGCCAGAACCTGCCGCTGCCCAGAGTTCGCCGTGCAATCCGAGCGAGCAAACCTGCCTTTGACATTTACCCGGCGCGCAACATTCTCTGCGCGCCGGTAATCATTTCGTTGATCGATTGACTGTCGCCAGATTCGGAGCTCCTCATGCCAATTGAGTTCTGGCTTTTCTTTGCGATTGGGCTCGGGATCTTGCTTTTCGAGGCTCATCGGCAATTCAATCACCCTGCCTATACGAAGTCGGAAGACGACGCCGCGGGCAATGCGAAGATCGACTACATCTTCTCGCTGTCGCCGTCGGAGATACGCAACCGCTCAGCGTACTTTTCCGCCGAACTCGTCTACATCCTCGCAATCGTGGCCATCTACGTTCTGCTGACGACCAGCGAGGCGGTCAACAACGTTCTCGACTTCATCATCAATTTCCGGTCCGACGCCGCTCCTCCGGGTGGCGGCCTCCCGGAAGCGGCGACGACCGCGGGCAACACTCCGGCAACGGACGTGCCGAGCACCGACCAGGGTCGCAGCGCCATCGACGAAGCGTCCGAGCCCTTCGTCGTCAGCGTCATGATGGTTACGGCACTGCGCTTTCCGCTGGTGCGCCGGATCGAGGTGTTGCTGCGATCGACCGCGCAGCGTCTTTTCGGCATCCCCTGGATACCGCACCGCCTCCGCCAGAAGATCGAGGACACACCAATGGACCTCGCGGCGGTTGAGGCCGAGATCGAATCGAACGACGGAGTCGGCCGACTCCAGGACCGCATCAGGAATTTTGAGCAGAGCGCCAAGGCCGCGGGAGTCAACGGGCGAGACGTCACCGACTTTTCGGCACATCTGTCGAAGCTCGCGGCGTACCAGCTCTGGGTCAACGAAGTGAAGATCTGGCCCTCTGCCGACTTCCGCAGCGGCTACCACTTCTTCCGCGAACTGAATGACCCACTGTCAGATCAGATCAACACGCTGTTCAAGGACTGTGACCTGCTTTCGAGTTCCAACGACGCGATGGAGAATGGCGGCGACCATACGGAAAAGCGGCGCATGCGGCGGGAGTTGTGGGAGCTCAAGGCCACCCAATCAAAGGATCTCGCGCGAAAGATGGCCGCCATGATGGCCCTCTACGACCAGAATTCGAACTGGCCCGAAGACAACAAGCCAGGCGCGATCAGCCTGCGCGCCTTCCTCGAGAGCGTTCGCGCGAAGGACGAGGCGAAGGTCTTTCAGATCAACGTCGCGATCCTGCTGCTGTTCATCAGCGCCATCGTCAGCTTCGTTGCGGGCTACACCCACGCAGCATGGCTTCAGGGGATCGCGAACAACCTCGGCCTCATAGGCCCGCAGCCGAACCAGGTCCCTCCGAGCGACCCACAATTCGCGAAGTTCGTGACGGCACGCAACTTCATGCTGTCGTCCCTCCTGGTCTACGGGCTGTCGATGTGGGCAGCGCTCGATATTCGACGTCGACTGCAGAAACGCGGACACTGGCGCAATGCCTTCGAGCGCTCGCGAATACCACCGATGGGGCAGCTCGTCCTGGTCTTCGGCGTCCTCGGACTGCTCGTGTTCAGCGTCTATCTGACCTACCAGCTTGCGCTATCGCCCGGCTGGGACCCATTCGGCACACGTGACAATGATTGGTGGCAGAACGTTGCCCGTCAGTCGAGCTTGAGCTTTCTCTTTGCCATCATCGGCGGGTTTCATGGTCTGGCGGTCGCCTTGATGATGGACCTGGGGGAGAAGAAGGCCGAGGCGCGCAGCTGGCTCTTCGTCGCCGGCGGCTACATCGCGGCGATGATGGTGCTCGGTTACCTGCTCGGGAACTACTATCCGACCAGCTTCGACGAAATCCGCTCGATGCGCGAGATGCTCTACGCGGTGGATCTCGGCCTCATCGCACTCTTCACCAGCGTCGCGCTGACCCTGTTCCTCGGGCCCGCCTCTCTGGGATCCGCGCGCGGAACGGAGACGGTAGAAGGGAGCGTGCCATGAGACTGGCAATCGGCACCCTGATCGCGGCATGGGCGGCTTGTGGTGGCGCGATCGCGCACGCCAACGGCGTCGTTCTTGCAATCCGAAAGGACGCACCGCCGTTCGCCGAGCAATCCGCCGACGGTTCTTTTGGCGGGCTTCTCGTCGAAATTTGTGAGGCCGCCGTCGCGAGGGCAGGCTACGAGGTGCGTGAGCGCCGCGGAATCCTGGCGTCCGACAGGGCCGCCGCGATCGATGACGAGGAAGTCGATCTGATCTGCGATCCGATGACCGTCACGCTTGCGCGGGCGCGGAATGTGGATTTCTCTCCCATCGTCTTCATCGCCAATTCAGGCTTCTATACCAGCGCCGAACTTCATTACCTGGACGCCGAGGATTTTGCGCGGTTCGAGATGGACGATGTCTCGTCCTTTGAGGAGTGCGCGGAGCTGCACAGCGGAGACCCTGACCGCAGGCTGGTTGGGGTCGGGCTGGTCGGAGAGACGACTGCGAGCGCCACCTTCGATCGCGCCCAATCGCGCGGTTTGGTGGGATCCAGCCTCGACCACGCGGTCTGCCGAATTCTCTTTCGGACACATGCGGACGGGGTGAATGCCCTCTGCGACGGCAGGGTGAGCTACTACTTCGGCGATCTCGACATCATCCGCGAAGAGGTGGGTCGACGGGACGATTGCAGGGCGCGCAGGCCGGCGGAGTTCGGCGTCTACGAACCTTACGCGCTGGCGATCCCCAGCGATGATGCGGACTTCCGACGCGCATTCGTAGCGGGCCTCTATGAGCTCTTTACCGATGGAACCGTACGCGACGCCTACCTCTCGACGTTTGCCACTGACGAGCTGGCCGAACCGCACGCGACGCTCTTTCGTGTCTACAACGTGCCTTTGGGCGGAAGCGACTAGAGGTCGGCCGGCGTATCGCGACAGAAGAAGCGCGGCACCCGCCCCCGGGGGGGCCACGGGCTGAAGTAGGCTCAGCCCAAGGCGTAGCCCGCCCCGCGGACTGTCCGGACGGGGTCCGGCCCGCCATACTGGCACAGGACCTTGCGCAGGCGCCCGATATGCACGTCGACAGTCCGGGTGTCGACGTAGATGTCGCGGCCCCAGACCCGGTCGAGCAGCTGCTCCCGGCTCCAGACGCGGCCCGGCTTTTCCATGAAGGTCGTCAGCAGACGGAACTCCGTCGGCCCGAGTTTCAGTGGCTGATCGCCGCGAGTGACCTTGTAGGTCTCGGCATCGAGGACGATGTCCTCGAACTGCAGGCGCTGGCCGACGGACGCGGGGCGTGTGCGACGCAGTTGCGACCGGACGCGCGCCATGAGTTCGACGATGGAATAGGGCTTGACCACGTAGTCGTCGGCCCCGGTCTCAAGGCCCCTGACCCTGTCGACCTCCTCGGACCGCGCCGACAGCATGATGATGGGGACATCCCGCGTCTCGGCGCGCATCTTCAACCGACGGCAGATCTCGATACCGGAGACGCCCGGCAGCATCCAGTCGAGCAGCAAGAGATTCTGGAGCGTCCTCTTCGATCAGCAGGAGGGCCTCGTCACCGGATTCGGCACGCGCGACGGCGAAGCCCTCGGCCTCGAGGTTGTAGGCGATCACTTCGCGCTGCGCCGGCTCGTCCTCGACGACAAGAACCTTCGGCCGTGCCGTGCCGTTCATGAAGCTGCCGAGCCTCCGATGTAGGAGGTGCGATCGCCCTTCGGCCGATCGTCCTCCGGCATTTCGCCCGTGACGAGGTAGATGACCTGCTCGCAGATCGAGGTGACGAGGTCGCCGATCCGCTCGACGTTCTTGGCAATGAAATGCAGGTGCATGCACGCGGTGATGTTCCTCGGGTCCTCCATCATGAAGGTGAGGAACTCGCGGAAGAGCGACGTGTACATCTGGTCGATCTCCTGGTCGCGTTCCCGTACGGACTCAGCCAGCTCGGCATCTCGATGGACGTAGGCATCGAGCGCGTCCTTGAGCATTGACTCGACTTCGCGTGCCATGCGCCGGATCGACTTCGGCGCACTGCCGACCGGTGGCGTCTGCGCGAGCACCGTCGTCCGTTTGGCGATGTTCTTGGCATAGTCGCCGCAACGCTCGAGGTTCGCGCTGATCTTGATGACCGTCAGAAGGACGCGCAGGTCCGATGCTGTCGGTCCGCGCAGCGCGATGACCCGAGCCGCCTCCTCGTTCACACGCATCTCGAGCTCGTCGATCCGTTTGTCAGCCTTGCGGACGCGCTCCGCCAGCTCCTCGTCCCGCTGCTCCAGGGCACGCGCACTCTCAAGGATCGCCTCCTCGACGAGGCCCCCCATCTTCATGACATGAGCTTGAACCGCTTCGAGATCGCGGTCGAATGCCGACGCGATGTGTTGATCCGACATTATGTCCCCCTAGCCGATCCGGCCGGTGATGTAGCTTTCGGTCCGCGAGTCCTTGGGGTTCGTGAAGATCTCCCCCGTCTCCCCGTACTCGACGAGGCTGCCCAGATGAAAAAACGCCGTCTTCTGGCTGACCCGCGCGGCCTGCTGCATGGAATGGGTCACGATCACGACCGAGTAGTTCTGCTTGAGCTCGTCGATCAGCTCCTCGACCTGCGCCGTCGCGATCGGGTCGAGGGCGGAGCACGGCTCGTCCATCAACAGGACCTCTGGCTCCGTCGCGATCGCCCGCGCAATGCACAGGCGCTGCTGCTGGCCGCCAGAAAGACCGGTGCCCGGCTCCTGCAAGCGATCCTTTGCCTCGTTCCAGAGCGCGCCGCGCTTCAGCGCCCGCTCGACGATGTCGTCGAGTTCGGTCTTGTTCCTGGCCATGCCGTGGATCTTCGGACCGTAGGCGACATTGTCGTAGATCGACTTCGGAAACGGGTTCGGCTTCTGGAATACCATCCCGACCTTGGCGCGCAGCTGCACCGGATCGACCTTGGGATCGTAGATGTCCTCTCCGTCGAGAAGGATCGTGCCGTCGACCCGAGCGATGTCGATCGTGTCGTTCATCCGGTTGAGGCAGCGCAGGAACGTCGACTTGCCGCAGCCTGACGGCCCGATGAAAGCCGTAACCGTCTTGTCTTCGATGTCGACGCTGACGTCCCTGATCGCATGTGTCTCACCGTAGAAGACGTCCACGCTCTTGGCCGAGATCTTCGCCTCATTCATTCCCACGGCCCTTTTTGCCAATCGCATATCGTTCACATCGGGCCTCCTACCAGTGGCGTTCGAAGCGGTTGCGGAGATAGATCGCGAGCGCGTTCATCACGATGAGGAAGCTCAGCAGCACCATGATTGCGGCCGATGTCCGGCTGACGAACCCGCGCTCGGGACTGTCTGCCCAGATGAAGATCTGAGTCGGCAGTGCCGTCGCCGAGTTCGAAGGGTCCTGCCGGCGGCGACGTGATGAAGGCGTTCATCCCGATGAGCAGCAGCGGCGCCGTCTCGCCCAGCGCCTGCGCGAGGCCGATGATCGTTCCGGTCAGTATGCCCGGCATGGCCAGCGGCAGCACATGGCCGAAGACGACCTGATGCTTGGACGCGCCGACTCCCAGCGCCGCTTCCCGGATCGATGGCGGCACCGCCTTCAATGCCGCGCGCGTCGCGATGATGATCGTCGGAAGCGTCATCAAAGCCAGTGTCATTCCTCCCACAAACGGCGCGGAGCGGGGCAGGCCGAACCAGCCAAGGAAAACGGCCAGAGCAAGAAGCCCGAACACGACCGAGGGGACGGCCGCGAGGTTGTTGATGTTGACCTCAATGAGGTCGCTCATCCGGTTCTTGGGCGCGAATTCCTCGAGATAGATGGCGGCACCGATGCCGATCGGAAAGGACAGCAGAAAGCACGTCAGGAGCGCGTAGAACGAGCCGATAATGGCGCCCTTTAGGCCGGCGAGTTCGGGAAAGCGGGAATTGGCGTTGGTGAACAGCGCCCGATTGAACTTGCCGTCGATGCTGCCGCTCTCGCGCAATTGTTGGAAGTAGCCGACCTGCGCGTCGTCCAGGCGCCGGAACTGCTCCGGCGTGTTCACGTCGATCGCACCCTTGTAGAGTTGGTCGTAAGGGTCCGATACCGGCACGGTGACCGACACTCTCTCGCCGACGAGGCTGGGGTCCTCGACAAGCATGTCGCGGACCTGGAACTGCGCGCCGTCGCTGAGGATGCCCGTCAGGCGGCGGATCTCCGCCTCGTCGACGTCGGGAAACTGCGACTGCATCGAGGCTGCGATCATGCCGCGGAAGTCGCTGCGCGCAAGGTCGTCCTCGTTCACCTCTTCAGGGTCGAAGTAAATTTCGAGGTCGGCATGCGTCTGAATGAACGCAGAGTATCCGCTCGAAACGATCGAGACGAGCAGGATCCCCAGCATCAGGAACGCGATTCCGATCGAGACCAGTCCCGCGATCTTGAGCCTGGCCTCCTTTCGGTGCCGCGCCTTGACGCGCGCGTTCGACTCGTCGGAACGCCAGTTCGTCGGTCGAGAGGAGGGTGCAACGTCGGTCATCTGGCCGCCTCAGTCATAGATTTCGCGGTACTTCCGCACGATGCGCAGTGCGAGAATGTTGATGGCCAGGGTCACCAGGAACAGCATCATTCCAAGCGCGAAGGCCGCAAGCGTCTTGGGATTGTCGAACGACGTGTCGCCGATCAGCAGCGTCACGATCTGGACCGTGATCGTCGTGACGGAGTCGAGCGGGTTGATCGTCATCCGGGCGATGAGGCCGGCCGCCATCACCACAATCATAGTCTCGCCGATCGCTCGGCTCACGGCGAGCAGGACGCCACCGACAATGCCGGGGATGGCGGCGGGAAACATGACGTTCATCATCGTCTCGCCGCGTGTCGCGCCCAATGCGAGCGCACCGTCCCGAAGGCTGCGCGGCACTGCAGAAAGAGCATCGTCAGTGAACGAGGAGATGAACGGGATCAGCATGATCCCCATCACCCCGCCCGCCGCCAGCGCGGTGTTGGGCGACACGTCGAGGCCGATCGACTGGCCGAAGTCGCGTATTGCCGGCGCCACGACAAGGATGGCGAAGAAGCCATACACGACCGTCGGAACGCCGGCGAGGAGTTCCAGGACCGGCTTCACCACCTGCCGGACCCGCCTCGAGGCAAACTCGTTGAGGTAGATCGCCGAGAGAAGGCCGATGGGGACCGCGACGACGAGGGCGACGGTCATGATCACAAGCGTCCCCACCAGCACCGGCAGCCACCCGAAGGCGCCCTCGGCAGCAATCTGATCTTCGCGGATCGGGATCTGCGGCTCCCAGTTGGTGCCGAACAGGAACTCTGTCACCGGGACCATGCTGAAGAAGCGCAGGGTCTCGAACATGAGGGACAGCACGATCCCGACGGTCGTGAAGACCGCGACCACCGAGCAGAAGATGAGCAGGCCCGTGATGATCCTCTCGACGCGCTGGCGCGCGCGGAATTCGGCTGAGACGCTGCGACGCGCCAGCCACAGCGTGACGAGCAGAAGCACCGAGAGCACGACGAACATCAGGACCGACGACGTGCTGCGCAAGTTCAGCAGGCCGTCCGCAGCCGCCAGCTTCCAGGGTTCCGGCTCGCCGAAGATGCGCCCGCCGGCGATCGACTTGATCTCCGCGAGGACGAGTTGCACCTGCCCCGACGCCATGCCGGACGTCTCGTCCGAAACCGACGCCATAACGATGCGGTCAATGACTGCGCCTTGGAGGAGCAGCCAGAGCAGCACGAGCACGAAGGCCGGTAGCGCGACGATCAGAAACGAGTAGCCGCCGTGGAAGCTGCCGAGCGAGTGCAGCCGGGCGCCACCGTCGCGTATCTGCAGCGCCGCCCGCCGATTCAGGACGTATCCGAACAGCGCTGCGGCAAACAACAGGAAGAATGCGAAAGTGGCCATGTCCAGCGCCTCGGAAATGAAGCGCGCCGCCCGGACCGTCCGGACGGCGCAATCTGCGTCTACTCGCTCGGGGCTTCCATCGAGGCACCGCTGATCACGCGTTCCTGCATCTCGGCGCGGCGTTCCTCGTTGAGCGGCACGAGGCCACGCTCGGAAAGGTAACCGCCGGGCGCAAGTGCGTCCTCGGACATGTATTCCTCGATGAACTCCTGATAGTTAGGGATCACTCCGCGGTGCGCGTTCTTGGTGTAGAAGAACAGTGGCCGCGCGATCGGATACGAGAAGTCGGCGATCGTGTCCTCGTTCGGCTCGACGCCCTCGATCAGCACGGGCTTCAGCGTGTCGAAGTTCTCGAACAGGAACGAGTAGCCGAAGATGCCCATCGCGTCCGCATCGGCGTTGAGACGTTGCACGATCAGGTTGTCGTTCTCACCAGCCTCCACGAATGGCCCGTCCTGCCGCATGCGGGAGCAGTTCTCTTCTATCCAGTCGTCGTCGTAGCCACCCTCCTGTACGTACGGCAACTGCGAGCAGCCCTCGAGCAAGGCAAGCTCGACGAACGCGTCACGGGTCCCCGACGTCGGCGGCGGTCCGTAGACGAGGATCTCAGTGTCGGGCAGATCGGGGTTGATGTCCGACCAGTTCTGGTGCGGGTTGTCCACCCACTCGCCATCGACGGGCACCTGCGCGCCGAGCGCCTGGTAGACGTCGGCGAGGGTCAGGTCCCAGTCGTAATCGTTGCTGCGCGAAATCGCGATCGACAGACCGTCGTAGCCGATGAGCGCCTCGGTAATGTCTTCGACGCCGTTCTCCTGACAGAGCTCAAACTCGGAGGGGCGCATCGAGCGCGAGGCGCCGGTGAGGTCGGGGTGCTGCTCGCCAATGCCGCCGCAGAAGATTTGCATGCCGCCGCCAGTGCCGGTGGATTCGACGATCGGAGCCGGAGCGCCGGTCATGTTGGAAAAGCGCTCAGCAACGGCCTGCGTGTATGGAAAAACGGTCGAAGAGCCGACGATGCTGATCTGCTCCCGCCCCTGCGCGGCAACAATCGTGGTCGTGGCACCAACAAGTGCCACCGCCGAGGCGGTCGCCTTTAGGATCCCCATTAGTGTGCTCCCTGATTTCTGGAGTGGCTTCACGCTGGCGGGGTAGGCCTGAGTCGAGACAGGTATGTAACGCTCATGTGACAGTAATGTGAAACCCGGGGCTCCTCCTCCTTCAGGAGAGCGAGCGATCGGGACTTCGCCTCGAGCTGCGGCAAGCGGCCGCCTGCTCCAGTCTCCATTCCTCGCGCAACCTTCAGTCCGCGAAAGCCCACCCGTCGCTTCGCGGGTCGCTCGCGGCCTCGGTGCGGCCGTCTGAGTGACGGGCGACGGCGCCGGCATGGCCGACGAGGCTCGAGAACGGGTCGATCAATTCGACGTCGTGACCCACCTGTCGAAGTGCTCCGACGATCGCCGGATTCTGCGTTGGCCTCGATCTTGAGGGATTCGGTGCTTTCTCCCCAAGTCTTACCGAGAAGCCAGCGCGGTCGGGTGACGGCCTCCTGGAGCGGTTGGCCGAATACGGCGTGTCGCGTGAAGAGCGCCGCCTGCGTCTGTGGCTGGCCCTCGCCCCCCATCGTGCCGTACGAGAGCATCCGGCCGTCGTGCAGTTCGGCCATGGCGGGGTTCAGGGTGTGGAAGGGGTATCGGCCGGGCGTCAGCTGGTTCGGTCCCGGCGCGAGCGAGAACCCGGCACCTCGGTTCTGGAAGAAGACGCCGGTCTCCGGACAGGTGAGACCTGAGCCGAATTCCCAGAAGACGCTCTGAATGAAGCTGACAACAGTGCCATCTTCGTCGGCGGCACCCATCCAGATCGTGTCGCCCCGTTTCGCGGCGTGAGGCCAGGGTGCGGCACGGACCATGTCGATGGCCGCCGCCATGCGGTCGAGATCCGACTCAGACAGGAAGTCACGGGCCGGGCGCCGCATCCCGCGCTCGTCTCCGAGCTCTTCGTTGCGAACCGCGAAGGTCTGCTTGGTCGCCTCCACGAGGCCATGCCAGTGCGCGAAGCTTTCAGCCTCGGTCACGGCGAGCCGGTCGAACACGCCGAGGATCGCGAGAGAGGACATGCCCTGCGTCGGCGGGACCATGTTGTAGAGCGTTCCCCAGGACGTGCGGAGCGACAGGGGGCTCGTCTGCCGCGCCGAGTATGTCGAGAGGTCTTGCGCCCTCAGCGGACTGCCGGCGTCGCGCAGAAATCGCGCGTGGGTCGCGGCGATGTCCCCCCGGTAGAAGTCGTCGAGTTCCTGCTTCGGCCAAGCGTTCGAGCGTTCCGCCAAGTCTTTCCTGGACCAGCCTCGTCCCCGGCGCAGGTGTCTTGCCGTCTGAAAGAAAGGTCTCCGCAAAACCCGGAATGTCGCGCAGCCCCTCGACCTTCTCGTCGGTCTTAGCCGACTGGTTGAGGCTCACGGCGATGCCGTCTCGCGCGAGGCGGATCGCCGGTGCCAGCAGATCGCGCAACGGGCGCGACCCGTCTCCCGCGAACCGGAGCGCTACGTCCCAACCTCCAATCGTCCCGGGCACCGTCAGTGCAGCCTCGGCGCCACGTGTCGGAAGCGCCTCGCAATGGCCGCGCTCGGCATACCATTCCGGCGTTGCGAGAGCCGCGGCCTGGCCGCAGGCAAAGACGCCTGTCGGCCTTTCGCCTGGGCGGTGGATCAGCCAGAATCCATCACCTCCGATGCCATTCATGTGCGGATATACGACAGCGATGGTCGCTGCGGCGGCCACCATCGCCTCGACCGCGCTTCCTCCCTCGGCGAGGACATCAGCCCCCGCCTTGGTCGCCAGGCGGTGCGGCGCGGAGAACGCGCTCCGCAATCCCAGTGCCGTCTCGATCATGTCATCTCCCTCGCTTCATGACGCACATGCTGGACCAGCGCATCGCGATGGTGAAACAGCCTGGCATGATCCGCTAGCTAGCCACGCCAGTTGCGTCGCGGAACCGATGGACGTCGATGCATGAGGGGAGCCTTGCCCGAGCTCCATCACAAACGAAATCCCGGACCTCCGCCTGCACTCGGGCCAAGTGCTGCCAATCGCCCGGATTGCCTGCAGGACCCACGCACACTACCCACGCACACTGGACGCCGACCGGTCGAATGCCGTGATCTACCCGACCTCCTTTGCGGTCGAGGATCGAGACGTGGCTGACGGGTCGAGCAGGACCCTCGACCCGGAGCGGTACTTCGTGATCGCGCTCGACATGTTCGGCAAGGGTCCGTCGTCCTGGCCGAGCAACCTCCCGCGCGACCCTGAAACGAGACGGTTTCCACATCGCCAAGGTACTCGGCCGCGAAGAGAGGCGGATCGCCGTACATCTGCTTCCTGAACTCGCGGCACCGCGCCGCGATGGTTTCCTACGCGGCGTGGATTACCTCAAGCCAGGCTATGAGGGTTCCACGATGACACATGCACTAAGGCCGCGGCGCAAAGACCGAAGCCTGGTCGCGCTTGTCCTCTTGGTCTGCGTATCTGGCACGGCCGTCCGCGGAGGCCCCGCGGCCGTCGAGCTGTCCTACCTGCCGGACAAGCAGAGCCTGACGATTGTTGTGCCAACAAGCGCAAGCGGCGCAGACAGAATTCTGGATCTGCCGGACTGGCTTGTGCCCGTCCCTGGCGCGGTCGATGGAACGGCAATGTTCTCGGGAACTCTGCCCGACGCCAGAGACGGCCTTCCTGGTGTCGGCGCGACCAAGACCGAGGCGTTTCTGCTTGGCGCGCTCGACTGGCTGCCGACAGATCATGGCGAACCGACCGAGATCCGATTGACGGCGCCGGCCTCGCATCGCGGTGTGGCGACCGGCGCACTGCTATCGGAAGGCGCAACGGGCGACGGTTATTTCGCGCGCTTTCGTCTCTACGGCGCTCCTGGTGAGTGGGGCGTGTTCTTCGGCCCCTACGTCGTCTCGGAGCACGTCGTGGCGACCACGCGGGGCGACGTCCCGGTGCGCACCTACTTCAGGGCCGATCAAGCGCAGCATGCCGGGGCATACCTCGAGGCGGCAGGTCGCCATCTCGGCCGCTACGACGCCACGATCGGGCCATATCCCTACGATAGCTTCGCTGTGATCTCTGCGCCGATCCCGGTCGGGTTCGGCCTCCCGGGCGCGACCTACATCGCCGAGCAGATCCTCGGTCATCCCTACATGCTTGGCCGGTCTCTCGCGCATGAGGTACTGCATGCATGGTGGGGCGGCGCCGTCGGCGTAAACTACGCGACAGGAAACTGGGCCGAGGGGCTGACGACCTATCAGGCCGATCACGAACTCGCCGCCGAACGCGACCCGGAGGCCGCGAAAGCCATGCGGCGCGACTGGCTGTCTTCCCTCACCTCGCTGCCCGTCCGGTCCGACCGGCCGGTGCGGTCGTTCGTCTCGGCCAGCCACGATCGGGACCAGTCCATCGGCTATGGCAAGACGGCGATGGTGTTCCATATGCTGAACCGCCACCTCGGCAATGAGGCGTTCGGCGCCGGTCTCTCGCTTTTCTACAGGACGCATCGGAACAAGGTCGCTGGCTGGGCCGATCTGCAGACGGCCCTTGAGGCGGCGTCGGGCGAGGATCTGGAACCGTTCTTCTCGCAGTGGCTGGACCGGACCGGATTGCCGGAGGTGCGGCCTCTCTCGGCGGAGGCGACGCCAACTGGCGATGGTTTCCTGGTCGCCCTCACGCTTGCGCAGGAAGGTGACGTCTATGACGTCTCGGTACCCATCACGGTGGAAACAGAGGATGGCGCCGTCGTCGAGACACTCCGCCTCGACGCGTCCGCCGAGATATTCGAGATCGAGGTCGACGCGCGCCCGCTGTCGATCGCGGCCGATCCCGACTTCGACGTCGCGCGTCGGCTCCTAAAGGGTGAATTGCCTGCAACCTTGCGCGATGCCCTGCGAGCCGGAACTCCCGCCCTCATGCTGGGAGAGGGAGCGGCGGCGGCGGGCAAGGAGATGGCAAGGACGCTCTTCGAGGGCGATCTGCCAGGCAAGCCACTGGCCGCACCGCCTCCGCATTCAGACATCGTCGTTGCTGTTGGCGGCACCGACGAGATCGCTTCCTTCCAAGAGAGGCGACTTGGAGGGCGCGCGCCGGACGTCGCGCGGGCGGGTGACAGCCGGGCCTGGGCCGAGCAGGACGGTTCCGGCCGGATATGGCTGTTCGTCTCCGCCAACGATCTCTCCACGCTTGGCGAGCGCCTCCCGGCGCTGCGGTATTACGGGAACCAGAGTTTCGTGATCTTCGCCGATGGCGCGGCACCCGAGTCCGGCCGCTGGCCGGTCGAAGCCAGCCCGATGCGACTTTCGCTACAGTGACGCGGCCGCACGAAGATCGGCTCGCAAAAATGCGGCGGTGGCGGGGGCTCCTAGTGGCTGCGACGATGCTGGCGGCCGTCTCACTCATCGTGGCACTCGGATGGTTTCGGACCGACGACAGGACCGATGCCACCGCGAGTCCAGGAACTGGTCTGTTCTCGAAGGAGATGCTGCAGGATCTGCTGGAAAGTGCCGGGGAAGACGCATTTGAACGGCCCTCCGGCTCATGGGACGTTTCGCTGCCGTCCGACTACGGCAGCCACGCGGGCGCGCGCAGTGAAACCTGGATGATCGCCGCCCATGTCGACGATGGCGATGGAGAGGTGATGGGCTTGCACTTCTCACTGACGCGGCTCGGCCTGAAGCCCGGGGCTGCCAGCGCAGAAGCCCCGTCTTGGGAACCTCGATCGATCTACCGGGCGGAGGTCGCGCTGACGCGCGGAGATGGCAAGGAGGTAATCGCCGAAGAGCGATTCAGCCGCGGTGCTGGGACCGCCGGCCATGATGCTACCGCCGACGAGATTTGGCTCGACGACTGGATCCTGTCATACGGCGACGAAACCGGTCGCCACGAGCTTGGGCTTTCGGTGAGCTTTGGTGACGTCGTCGCAGGTCTGGAGCTGACGCCGGTCAAGAGTGCAGTGCAGATCGGCGGAGACGACTCCGCCCCCTTTCGCGGCTTCGTCGTGCCGCGTCTGTCCGTCGATGGCGAAATTAAGGTCGGCGGCACCCGGCACAGCGTGACGGGCACGGCATGGATCGACAGGGCGTGGGGTGAACTGCCTCTGCCCGGCGGCCCCCTCGTCTACGACCGTCTCATCCTGCAGCTCGATGATCGCACCGACCTGTCTCTTGTCCGGACGAGCCGCCGGCAGGGTCGTGGCTCGGCGGTCGTCGATGGACTCGCCATCGCGCCTGACGGGCTTGCAAGGACGCTTGGCGACGACGATCTGGAATTGATGCCAACCGCCTTCTGGACCTCTGGCGACGGAGAGGCGCGGTATCCCGTCGCGTGGAACGTCACGTCAGACGGGATCATCTTGGATGTTGAAATGGCGAGCGACGACCCGGGGCGCGCCTCGCCACTGGCCGGACTGACCGGACTGGTGCGTGCCGAGGGTCAGATAGACGGAGAAGCGGTGAGCGGACTGGGAACGCTGCAGATGACGGGCTACGAGGATCGATGAGCATTCGGCACGGGCGACTTTCGCTCTCGGCACTGGAAGGACTGCTTCTGGCGGGATTTCTCCTGCTCTTTCTCGCTGGATGCGAGGATGAGGACGCGGGGGAGGCGGCGGAAGAGAACCGCTCCGACATCGGTGTCGTCGCCGCGTCCGAACAGCGGGCGGGCGATCCGGAAGCGGGTTATCGCGCGCTCGTCAACGATCCTTACGTCTCATGCGGCATCCCCTACGATGCCTACCGCCGCGTTGCCCCAGAGACGGCCGAAGTCGACTTGCTGCCGGGGCGCGCGGGCCGGAACGCGGAGCTGCCCTACCCGGTGACCTCGCATGTCAACGAGGATGGCGTCGAGATCGTCTCCAACAATTGCCTGACCTGCCATGCCGCGCGCTTCGGTGGCGAGCTGATCGTCGGGCTGGGGAACGAGTTCGGCGACTTCACCACCGATCCGACGCGGATTGCGCTGCAGGCGGGCAATTATGTCCGCGGCGAGGCCGAGATCGCGGCTTGGGAGCATTGGGCCGAGAGGCTGGATGGCATCGCTCCATACATCCGGACGGAGACGGTCGGCGTGAACCCCGCTCCGAACCTGACCTGGGCGCTCATGGCGCATCGCGACCCCGAGACGCTCGAATGGTCGGAGGATCCCTTGCTGGAGCCGCCTCCGGAGGATCCGCTGCCGATCAGCGTTCCGCCCTGGTGGGGCATGCAGAAGAAGAACGCGATGTTCTACACGACCATCGGCCGAGGCGATCAGGCGCACTTCATGTTGCTCGCCTCGATGATGTGCGTCGAGGACACGGACGAACTCGCGGAGATCGACGCCTACGCGGCTGACGTTCGGGCGTTCATTACGTCACTCGAGGCGCCGGAGTATCCTTATTCCATCGATCACGACCTCGCGGCCGATGGCGAAATCGTCTTCGGCCGCGAGTGCAGCGCGTGCCACGGCACGTATGGCGAGCAGGAGACCTACCCCAATCGCGTCTACGGCATTGACGAGGTCGGCACCGACCCGGTCTACGCCACCGAAGCCACGGATGGTTCCCGCGACAGGTTCTACCAGTGGGTTGCCCGGTCTCCCTACGGCAACGCCGAGAGCGCCGCGCCTGCACGGGGCTACATCGCTCCGCCGCTCGATGGTTTTTGGGCGACGGCGCCGTACCTGCACAACGGCTCGATCCCCAGCATAGAGGCGCTCTTGTCGGGGGATCGGCCGACATACTGGCGTCACGCAATTGAGCCGCGTCGCTACGATCCGGATGCGCTCGGTTGGGAGTACCTGGAACTAGACGCCCAGCAGACGGCAGAGGCCGACGCCGAGGCCAGCCGCTACATCTACGACACGACGATTAGGGGCTACGGCAACATGGGTCACACCTATGGCAATGACCTCAGCGAGGCAGAGGCGGCGGCCCTGATCGAGTATCTCAAGACGCTCTGACGCGGCGCGATCGACGTCGATGTCGGCCGTCTTCGGCGCGGCAGGCGAAGGCGCGATGTCGCCGCCGCGACCAATCCAGATCGTACCGACGTGACTGAAGTGGGCTTTGCTAGACATCTGCAATAACCCGATGCGCTCGCTTACCCCGCCGTATCCATGAGGATGTAGTGGTCGGTTCCGATTTCCCGCATCCGGCTTGGCGGTGGCTGCCAGTCGAGCGGGCGGACGACACTCGGCAACTCCTCCTCGATCAGGCCGCGGCGCGGGCGCCGCCGCTCCGGATCCGGAATCGGCACCGCCGCGATGAGCTTCTTGGTGTACGGATGCTGCGGGTCGCCCAGCACCTTTTCGCGTGGACCGACCTCGACGATCCGGCCCGACAGCATGACGGCGACGCGATGGCTCACGCGCTCGACGATCGAGATGTCGTGGCTGATGAAGAGGTAGGACAGCCCGAGGTCGCGCTGCAGGTCCAGCATCAGGTTTACCACCTGCGCCTTGATCGAGGCGTCGAGGGCCGAGACGGACTCGTCCGCGACGATCAGCGTCGCGTCGAGCGCGAGGCTGCGCGCGATGCAGATGCGCTGTCTCTGGCCGCCCGAGAATTCATGCGGGTAACGCAGCAGGTGGTCGCGCGTCAGACCCACGAGCTCCAGCAGGCGGATCACCTCCTCCTCCACCGCGGCGCCCTTCTTGAGGCCGTGCACACGCAGGGGCTCGCCGATCGCCGCGCCGATGGTCTTCCTCGGGTTGAGCGAGCCGTACGGGTCCTGAAACACGATCTGCATCCGGCGGCGGATGTCGCGCAACTCAGCCTTGTCGGCAGTGGCGACGTTACGACCTTCGAATATGATGCGGCCGGCGCTCGGCGTCTCCAGCCGCAAGATCGAGCGGCCTGTCGTGGACTTGCCGCAGCCCGACTCGCCGACGAGCGACAGCGTCTCTCCGGCGCGCACGACGAAGGACACGTCCTCGACCGCATGAACCCGCTTCTGCACGCGACCGAAGACGCCGCCCTTGATGTCGAACCGCGTGGTCAGCCCCTCAACCTCCAGAACCGGCTTGCCGCGGCGGTCGGCCTCAGGCGCGGGGGCCGCCGTCGGATCGCTGCCTTCTAGGTCGGGGAAACGCCGGGGCGTCGCCGTTCCGGCGAGCGCGCCGAGGCGTGGAACGGCGGCGAGCAGCTTGCGCGTGTAGGCGTGCTGCGGCGACGCGAAAAGCGGACCAGCGTCGCCGCTTTCCACACGGTCGCCCTTGAGCATCACCACGACCCGGTCGGAGATCTCGGCCACCACGCCCATGTCGTGGGTGATGAACATGACCGCCATGCCGATCTCGTCCTGCAGCGTCCGGATCAGCTCGAGGATCTGCGCCTGGATCGTCACGTCGAGGGCGGTCGTGGGCTCGTCGGCGATGAGCAGCTTCGGCTGGCAGGCCATCGCCATCGCGATCATCACCCGCTGCCGCTGGCCTCCAGAAAACGTGTGCGGATGCTCGTCGAGCCGCCGCGCCGCGTCCGGGATGCGCACTAGGTCGAACAGCCTACTCGCCTCCGCCCGCGCCGCCGCGCCGTCCATTCCGCGATGGCGGCGCAGCGTCTCGACGACCTGATAGCCGGTGGTGAGGACCGGGTTCAGGCTCGTCATCGGCTCCTGAAAGATCATCCCGATCTCGGCGCCGCGAACATCGCGCATCTGGTCCTCCGACAGCGCGGTCAGTTCGCGGTCGGACAGGCGGATCGACCCCGTGACCCGGCTCTGCCTTGGCGGCAGGAGCCGCATGATCGACAGCGCCGTGACCGACTTGCCCGACCCGGACTCCCCCACGATGGCCACCGTCTCGCCACGGCCGATCTGAAAGCCGAAGTCGTGGACGACGGTGCTCCACTCCCCCTCGCTCCGGAACGACACCGAGAGTTCGCTGACGGAGAGGGCCGGCGCGCTCATCCCTCGCCCTTCAGGCGCGGGTCGATGGCGTCGCGCAGCCCGTCGCCGAGGAGGTTCAGGGAGAACACCACGACGAGGATCGCGAGAGACGGAAACAACGCCAGCCAGAAGCTGTCGAGGATGTTTTCGAACCCCTCGCGGATCATCCCGCCCCAGGTCGCCGTCGGCGGCGAGACGCCGAGGCCGATGAATGCCAGCGATGCCTCGACCCGGATTGCCGTCGCCATCCAGAGCGAGCCCATCACCAGGATCTCGGGCAGGATGTTGGGCAGGATGTGCCCGCCCATCAGCCGCAGGTCGGAATAGCCGAGCGCCCGGCCTGCATCGACGAACTCCCGCTCCTTGACCGAAATGGTCGGCGCCCGCGCGATGCGCGCGAAGGGGGGGATCGCCGTCAGCGAGATCGCGATGACGAGGTTCGTCACCGACGGGCCCAGCATCGCGACCACGATCAGGCCCAGGATCAGCGACGGGAACGCCAGCAACACGTCCATGATCTGCATGATAATGATGTCGACGACACCGCCGTAGTACCCTGCGACGAGGCCGATGGCCGAGCCGATCAGCATCGCCGAGACGATCGCCATCAGCCCGATCGTCAGCGAGATCCGCGCGCCCCACAGGATGCGCGAGAGCGTGTCGCGCCCGTAGAAGTCCGTGCCGAACCAGTGATCCGCAGTCGGCGGGCGCAGGCGGTAGAGGATGTTCTGGTCGATCGGATCGTAGGGCGCGATCCAAGGCGCGAAAACCGCCAGGAACACCACCGCCAGGAACATGCCCAGCCCGATCCAGGAGGTCTTGTTCGCGTTGAACGCCTTGAACAGCCCCTGCCCCATCGCCGAGAGCGAGCGGCGCAGGTAGGCGCTGCGGGTGACGGTAGCGCTCATTGATACTGGATCCTCGGATCGATCAGCCCATAGACCAGATCGGTGATCAGGTTCACCAGCACGACGATCAGCGTGTAGATCACCATCATCCCCTGCAGCATCGTGTAGTCCCGCTGGTTCAGCGCGCCGACAATCAGCTTGCCGAGGCCGGGGCGGTTGAAGACGATCTCGGTCAGGACCGAGTTGCCGATCAGGATGCCGAGGTAGAGGCCGACCACCGTCACCACCGGGATCAGCGCATTCCGCAGACAGTGCCGCCAGATGATCGTGGCGAACCTGAGCCCCTTGGCTTGCGCCGTACGCACGTAGTCCTGGTTCAACACCTCCAGCATCGCCGAGCGCGCGACGCGGGTGATGTAGGCCGCCATGATCAGGCCGAGGTTGATCGCCGGCAGCGCCAGGTCCCGCGCCCGCTCCAAGAGCGAGTCCCCCTGCCCCGAGCTGATCACCGGAAACCACCTGAGCTGGATAGCGAACGCCATCAGCAGCAGGATCGCCGAGACGAAGGCCGGCAGCGACAGCCCCAGCAGCGAGGCGACGCGCACGATGTAGTCTGGCAGCTCGTTGCGCCGGATCGCCGACCAGACCCCGAGCGGGATGCCCACGATGGCGCCGAGGATCAGCGACACGACCGTCAGCTCGATGGTCGAGGGCAGGACCTTCATGATCTCCTCGATCACCGGGCGGCCCGACACCATCGACACGCCCCAGTCGCCCACGATCACGCCGCCGAGGAAGCGAAGGTACTGCACGAAGAGCGGGTCGTTGAGCCCCAGCCGCTCGCGAAGCGACTCGATCGCCGCCTGGCTCGCCTGGTCGCCGAGGATCACCAGTGCCGGGTCGCCCGGCAGGACGCGGACGATGAAGAACACGATGGTCAGCACGCCGAAGAGCGTGATGACGGCAAAGCCGATGCGCTTGAGGAAGAACGCGGTCATGTGGTTGGCGCGGCGTCACCGCCGCGCCCCGCCCCGCTCATTCCGCGAAGCTCGCCTTCTCCGTGACGGCGGGACTGAGGTTCAGCGAGCCCTCGATGTCGACGCCGAGGTCGAGGTTCTCGTTCCACGCCCAGAGCTGCAGGTTCTGGTAGATCGGGATGGCGCAGACCTGATCCATGATCTTGCGCTGCGCCTCGGCCCAAAGCTCGAGTTGCGTGTCCTGGTCCGGCTCGACCCGCGCCTGTTCGATCTCCTCGTCGGCGACAGAACAGTGCGAGAAGTTCGTCACCGCAGTCGGCGTGCCGACGATGGAGTCGGAGTGGAAGAACTGCGTCAGGTAGACGTCCGCCACCGGAAAGCGCGCGGCGGAATAGTGCACCACCTGGCTCGCATCGTCGCGGATCTGCTCGTGGAACGTCGCGTGCTCCACCGTCTCGATCTGCATGTCGATCCCGGCCTCCCGCATCAGCGCCTGCAGCGCCTCCATCGTCGTCAGCATCCCCGGCAGCGTGGTGTGGATCGCCTGGATGGTGATGCCGTCGGGATGCCCCGCATCGGCCAGCATCTGCTTGGCCGTCTCGACCGAGAAGTCATAGGTCGGCACGTCGTCGGTAAAGCCCAGATACCCCTCCGGCACCGGAGAGATCGCGGGCAGCGTCACCGCCTCGCCCTTGAACTGGACCATCGCGTCGCGATTGATCGCATGGGCGATGGCGCGGCGGACATTGACGTCGTCGAGCGGCGGCATCGCCATGTTGAGGTGGATCATCGACATCTCGCCGGGCGTCATCACCACCACCTTGGTGTTCGGAATCTGCGAGATCCGGTCGACCCAGGTCTGGTCCTGCTTGCCGTAGATCATGTCGATCTCACCCGACTGGAATGCCAGGTCGCGCGAGGCGTCGGACGGGATGTAGCGGTAGAAGATCTCCTTGATCGCGGGCTCGCCGCGGAAATAGTCCGGGTTGGCCACCAGCTTGACGTATTGCTGCGGCTGGTACTCGTCGAACATGAACGGTCCGGTGCCCACCGGCTGGCTCTGGAAGTCGTCACCCAGCGCCTCGACCGCGTCCTGACACACGATGTTGCCGCCGTGGTAGGGCACGAGCATTCCCAGGAGGCTCGGTACCGGCTCGCTCAGGGTGATCATCACCTCGTAGTCGCCGGTCGCCTCGACCGACGAGATCGCGGAATAGTCCTTGGCAAAGGCAGAGATGTCGGGGTCCATCGACCGCTGCAGCGAATAGACCACGTCGGCGGCGTCGAGGTTGCCGTACTCCCCATGGCATTCCACGTCGTCGCGCAAACTGAAGGTCCAGGTCAGCCCGTCCTCCGACAATTCCCAGCTTTCGGCGATGTCGGGCTCGATGAACTCGGGGCTGGCCTTGCCCGGCTCGATCCGGACGAGGCCGTTGAACATCCAGTGCAGCAGGCCCTTGTCGGGCGTCGTGGTCGCGACGTGCGGGTCGAGCGTTCCGGCGTCGGCGCTCGCCATGCCCACGTTCAGCGTGTCTCCGGCGGCATTGGCCGCGCCCGCCGCCATCAGCGCCGCAAGGCTGCAGGCCAAGGTCGATCTGGTCATGGTCATCCCCTTTCTGTTGTCCCGTTTTTCAAAGCGTATCCTCAAGACGGCAATTCACCAACAATTCCGCGATTGTCGCGGTGTTCGGCAAGGCGATCACGGTCGCGACAAGCTCGGCAAGGTCTTCCGGCGCGATCATCTCCTCCCGCGGCACCTTGATGACGTTCGAGGTCAGATCGGTGGCGACAAAGCTCGGGCAGACAGCCGTTGCCCGAATTCCGTGCTCCCAGCCGATGCGGCGGGTCGAGTGCGTCATCGCCATCAGCGAGAACTTTGACATCGCGTAGGCCACGTTCTCGTTCTTGACGCGCTTGCCCGACAGCGAGGCGACGTTGACGATCCGTCCGGACCCGGCGGCCCTGAGGTGCGGCAGGCACGCTCGCGTCAGGAACAGCGGCCCCTTGACGTTGATCTCCCACAGGGCGTCCAGTTCCGCCTCGTCACCCACCTCGATCGAAAAGGTGTTCGATGTGCCGGCGTTATTCACCAGCCCGTCGAGCCGCCCGAACCGCGCCACCGTCTCTTCCGCCCAGGTCGCGTTGCCTGCCCGATCCTGCGCGTCGTACCGGCCGCAGATCAGACGATCGCCCGAGAGGTGCCGAAGCTCGCCCTCCAGCGCCTCGACGTCGCGCGCCCCGGCGCTGACTGTGTAACCCTTGGCGTGCAGGCATTCGGCGACTGCACGGCCGATGCCCCGGTTGGCGCCCGTCACCATGACGACGCGGCCTTCGGGATCAAGCATCCTGTGTCTCCCTTGCGAAACGGTCCGGCGTGAAGGCGTCCAACGGCAGGTTCAGCGATCGCCCTTCGATCATGGCGGTGACGATCTGCCCGACGAGCGGCACCAGGGCAAAGCCGTGCCCCGAAAAGCCGAAGGCATGAACCAGCCCGGGAACACGCGCGCTTGGGCCCAGAACCGGCAGGCCGTCCGACGTCCATGCCTCGATCCCCGCCCAACTCCGCGCAACGCGCGCCTGGCGCAGCATCGGGAACAGACCGGCTGCGGTCGTGACGTTCGCCGCGACGTTCCGCTGCAGCGCCCGACCGACCCGCGCCTCGGCATCGATCGGCCCTTCGTAGCCGCCACCGATGACGACGTTGCCGTTCGGCATCTGCTTCAGCGACAGCTTTCGCCCTTCCGTCCCGATGACGCCGTTGACGACGTGCGGCACCGGCGCGGTGACCGACATCTGCAGCGCTCGCGGCACCACCTCGACCCGGTCGCCGACTGCACTTGCCAGTTCCGCGCTCCAGGCGCCGGCCGCGTTCACGACCGACCGTGCCCGCAGCTCGCACGCCGCGGTCTGTACCGCGACGCCGTCCCCGGCGCGCGCCACAGCATGCACAGGCGTGGTCTCGCGGATCTCCACGCCGCGCGCGAGAGCGGCGGCGCGCCACGCGCGAAGCGCCTTGAGTGGATCGGCGAAGCCGTCGTCGCGCACGATCAGCGCGCCAAGGCAATGCCCGACCAAGCGCGGCTCCAGGCGTCGAAGCTCGTCCGGACCGATCAGTTCCTCGTGGTCGTAGCCGAGCGCGCGCACGCGCGCCGCCCGCGCCTCCAGCGCCGCCATTGCCGCAGGGGTTTCCGCCACCCTGATCTGGCCGGACGCCGCGAAGCCGACGTCGCTCCCGAGCCGTGTCGGAAGCTCGCGCCAGAGCGGCAGTGCGGCACGGACGAGCGGGATCTCGGCCGGGTGCCTGTTGAGGCTCCTCACCCCGCCCGCACTGGCGGATGAGGCGTGCCGCCCGAGACGCTCCGCTTCCAGCAGCGTCACACGCATCCCCGCATCGGCCGCCTCGACAGCGATTGCGAGCCCCATGAGCCCGCCGCCGACAACGATCAGGTCTGCAGCGGAAAAACCGGCCGCATGATTGCCGCCCAAGCCCCTCATGTCCCGAGCTTCGCGTAGTCGCCAAGCAGCACCGGCTTCAGCGGCGGGCGGATGCGCAGCGCACCGACCTCTTCCGGCGGCCGACCTGTTTCCTCGGCAACGAGCCGGGTCAGCAGGCCGCCACACATGCGTCCCTGGCAAGGACCCATGCCGCAGCGCGTGAACACCTTCACCCGGTTCGGTCCCGTCGCACCGTCTCGGACCGCGCTGCGCACATCACCGAACGTCACGCCTTCGCACCGGCACAGTACCGTGTCGTCGTCGGCGAACCGCGCGACCGGCAACGGCGGATAGAGCCGCTCCACCAGGGGCCGCGCGCGGCCCAGCCTTCGCACCCGCCGGCGCAGTGCGGCATCGGCGCCGCCCTTGCCAAGCGCCGCCGCCGCTGCCTGCGCGGCCAGTGCCCCGCGGAGACCGGCGAGCCTCGCGCCGCCTATTCCCGCGGAATCGCCGGCAACCCAGACGTGGCTGTCGCCAAGTCGTCCGCCCTCGCCCGTCTCCGGGACGAAGGCGCCGGTCGCGTCGTCCCAGCGGTGCGGCACGCCGAGAAGGCGCGTCACCTGTACGTTCGGAATCACCCCGTCATGCACGCCGAGCCAGTCGCAGGCGATCTCCTGTCGGCCGGACGATGTCTTGACGGCGACCGCCTGAAGCCGCCCCTCGCCGAGTGCCTCGAGGCCTCGCACGCCGCGGATCACGGGTGTCCGCGCAAGCCGACGTCGCGCCGCGAGGCCTGCCCCCTGCAGCACGAGTGCCGGGTCCGACGCGAGCGCCGCCGCCAGTTCCCGGAGCGCCGGCACCCTCGTCTCCGTCGCCAGGACCGCACGCAGATCCGCGCCGGCCACCAAGAGTTGCCGCATCACCAGGAGCAATAGCGGCCCCTGCCCCGCCAGGACCACCGGCCCCTCCGGCACGGCGCCGCCCTGTTTCAGCGCGACCTGCAGCGCGCCGGCGCCCAGAACGCCGGGTTGGTTCCAACCGGGGAACGCCACCGGACGCTCCATCGCGCCGGTCGCGACGATCAGCGCCCGCACCCGCGCCTCCTCGATCCGGCCGACGCTCCGGTCGAGCCAGACGATCTCGAGGTCCCGGCTCGCATCGATCAGGTCGCACGCGAGCCGCAGGTCGGCCCCCGCCGCCCGCGCCGCGCCGATCGCCTCGGCCGCCCCACCATAGCTCGCGGCGAGCATCTCGCGCCGACGCCGGTCACCCAGAACCGCCTCGGCCGCGCGCCAGATCTGGCCGCCGGGCGTCGGCTGCTCGTCCAGCACCAACGTCGTCAGACCGGCCTCGGCGGCGACCCGCGCCGCGGCAAGGCCCGCGGGTCCCGAACCGATCACCGCGACGTCGACGTCAGTCACCGGTCGTCTCCACGATCAGGCCCTCGCGCACCTGCCAGAGGCACGACTGCTCGCCGAGCCGTCCGTCTACCCGGCAGAGGCAGCCGAAGCAGACGCCCATCAGGCAGTATGGCGCGCGCAGCGGTTGCCCTGGCCGCGCCGCGCCGAACGCGGTGTGCCCTGCCGCCAGCAGGGCCCCCGCCACGCTGTCGCCGACCCGCGCCGCGATCGGCGTGCCGTCGACGATGATTGTCACCTCCCTTGCGTCCGAACGCCTGCGCATGCCGCTCATGCCTCCACCGCCGCGAACCGGCCAGGAGAGAAAGCCGCGTAGTCCTTTGCCAGACGCCCTGCGAGCACCGCCTCCGCCAGTTCTCCGGCATGGGCGGCGGCAAGGGTGACGCCGCTATGGCAGCTCACCATCATGGCGCCGGGGTAGCTTTGCGACTCCGCGTAGACGGGCAAGCCGTCGGGCGACATGACCCGCAGCGCACCCCAGTGCCGCACAATTCGAACACTTGCGAGGCGCGGGAACATCCGCGCCGCACGCCGCGCAATTCCGCCGCCGACATCCGGCAGCGTGCCGCGGTCGAAGCCCACATCCTCCTTCGAGTCGCCGATCAGCACGGTGCCGGCGCCGGTCTGCCTGACATTGTGGCAGGCGACGTCGAGGAACGGAGCAATCCGCTCCGTCACGAGGACCTGCCCACGCTGCGGCCTCAGCGGGACATCGATCCCGAGCGGTGCCGCAAGCTGCGGCGAGCTCAGCCCCGCCGCGATCACCAAGCGGCCAACCGCATGCCTGCCGGTCGCGGTCTCGACGTCGAAGCCGCCACCGCGCGGCGTGATCCGGTGGGCGCGCTGCGCAATCCGCCGGCACCGCCCCGTCGCGTCCGCGGCGCAGCGCAGCGCACGCAAGGTGGTCAGCGGGTCCGCATGGCCATCCGCAGCGCACCACGTCGCCCCAGCTGCCTCCGGTCCCACGTCGGGCAACAGCGCGCGAAGTCGTGACGCGTCGATCACTTCGGGGTCGGTGGCGCCCGGCGTCCTCTGGTTGTGCAGCCGATGCACAGCGTCCTTCTGCTGCTGCAGCTCCTCCTCGGAAAGCGCGATCTTTAGGCCGCCTGTCTGCCGGTACTCCGGGCCGAGACCCGTCCGCTCGACCAGCTCGTCCGCAAGGGCCGACCATGCCGTCGCCGATCGCCGCGTCAGCGCCTCGTAGTCCGGTGCGCCGAGCCCCTTGCCCTGCACCCACACCAGGCCGAAGTTGCCAGCCGACGCGTGCAGGTCGTCCTCATCCGCGTCGAAGACCACGACCGACGCGCCCCGCTTCGTCAGACCGAATGCCAGCGCGCTGCCGACCAGCCCGCCACCGACGACACCGATATCCGCCGGGCTCATCGGCTGCGCCTTGAACCGCATGAAGCGCGCGACCGCCTGTCGGGAAGACTTACCCTCGCGCCGGAAAACGGCCATCGAATGCCGCCGGATTTTCCGCGCGCGAGGGCCTCGCGGGTTCGATCCGATCGAACCAGGTGCGGGTTCCACGCCCACATGCTCATCCGTGCAGCGTCAACTTTGCCGCGGGGACGGTTCCCTTGGCGAAACGTGCGAGCCGGAACGCCGCGATCGCGTGCCCCGGCTCTCTCTCCAGCACGAGGTCGGCGGCGAGCGGTCCCGTCACCGGCCCGATCCCGAAGCCATGCCCGGAAAAGCCCGCGGCGATCACCAGGTTCCGGAACTCCGGGTGTCGGTCGATGACCGGCAGCGCGTCGGGCGTCAGGTCCAGCAGTCCGCCCCACACGGCAGCGACAGGTGCCGAAACCGCCGCAGGCAGCACCTCGGCCACCTTGCGAACCGTCTCCGCCACCTTGCCAAGCGGCGGCCTGACGAGCGGCCTGCCCGCTTCTTCGGACATCTCGCCCGAGCAGTCTTCGGCGCCGCTCGTGAAACGTAGCGCGCCGTCTACCTGCTGCCGGATGGCGAGATCGGCGTTGGCGACCCCGATCACCGGCTTCAGCACCGGCGCGATCGGGGCCGACCGGATCACCGTGACCAGCGGCACCCGCAGCGGCACCGTGACGCCCAGCGGCCGCACCAGATCATTGACCGAAATGCCGGTGGCAAGGAGCACCGCGCCCGCCTCTATCCGCCGCTGCGCCGTCACTGCCACCGTCACGCGCCCGCCCGACGTCTCCAGCCGCTCGACCCTCTCGCCCGTCGTCACGGTCGCGCCAAGCCGGCGCGCCGCAACGAAGAATGCGTCGACCGTCGCGGCCGGGTCGGCGTGCCCATCGGTCGCACAGAACGAGGCGCCGACGATGTGGTGCGAGAGTGCGGGCGCAACTGCGCGCACCTGTTCCGGCGCCAGGAGCTCCAGCGCCAGCCCTGCTGCACCCTGTTCCACCACCAGTGCCCGGACGACCTCCAGCTCCGCCTCATTCCGCGCCAGCCGAAGGTTTCCATCCTGCCGATAGCGGGTCTCGGCCCCGAGCCGCTCTGACAGGCCGGGCCAAGCCGCGACCGCAGCCTGCGCCAGCGGCAACTCCGCGGGGTGCCGCCCCGACTGCCGCACGCCGGCAAGCGTCCAGCCTGACGCCATCGCCGCCGGGCCATAGGCATCCACGACCTCGACCGTCACGCCTGCCTCGACCAGCGCCAGCGCCGCCGACGCCCCGGTGATCCCGGCGCCGACGATGAGGACGTCGGGCGCGATCACGCTCCGGTCCCGAAACGCGACAGCGCGAAAGGCGCCGGATCGACGATCGGCGTCCGTCCGGTGGCGAGCTGCGCCGCCATCTGCCCGACCCCCGGGCCAACGCCGAAGCCGTGACCCGACAGGCCGGTCGCGATCCAGAGGCCCGGAATTCCGGGTGCCGCGTCGATGATCGGGATCTCGTCCGGCGTCACGTCGATCATGCCGCCCCACGCCTCCACCACCTGAATGTCGCCAAGCCGTGGCTGCAGCCGCCGCGCCGTTGCCAGCATGTCGGTGACGAGGCCCTTGTCCGGTCGCGGATCCAGGAACTCGCGTCCTCTCGAAAGGGGTCACCTCGTCGTCCTTCCATCGCGCGTGCCCCAACGGCCCGAAGAAGTCCCGCCCAGCCCGGATCTTCATGATCCCCCAGCGCTGCTTCAGGATCGGCAGGTACGCCGCCATATGACGGAACGCGGCCGGGATGATCTGGAACGTCGCGGCGTTGGTCCGCCCGACGGTATAGCCGCCATCGCCGCGCCGCCTGAGCGACGCGCCGGTCGCCCCCAGACCGCCAGGATGAATCTCGGGCGCCGCGGTGGTGCGGAATGCCGTGGACTGTATGGCGAGCTGCGGGATGAAGATCCGCAGGTTCTCAAGGAACGTCCGTGTCCACGCCCCGCCGCCCAGGATCGCAGCACTGCACGCGATCGTTCCTCGCTCCGTCACCACTCCGGTGAGCTTTCCGCCAGACGTCTCGACGCCGCGCGCGGCGCAGCCCTCGATCAGGACCGCCCCGGCCGAGCGCGCCCGCTTGGCAAAGGCCGGAACGGCTAGCCGCGGCTCAGCCGTCATGTCCGACGGGGTGTGCAGCGCGCCGACGAACCGCCGGTCATCGCGGCCGAGCAACTCGTCAGTCTCGGCCGCACTCAGGAGCCGCGTGTCCAGCTGATAGTCACGTGCCGATTCGAGCCAAGAGGCGCGCGTCGCCAGTTCCGCCTCGTTCTTCGCTAGATACGTCGTTCCCGGCGTGCCGAACTGTATCCGGTCTGCGACCCGCCCGCCGAGGTCGCGCCAAAGTCGCGTGCTCTCCAGCATCAGAGGCAACTCTCGGACGTCCCGGCCCTGCTTCCGGATCCAGCCCCAGTTGCGCGACGACTGCTCCGCCGCGATCCTGCCCTTCTCCACCAGCGTCACCGAAATGCCGGCCTCGGCCAGAAAGATCGCCGCCGTCACTCCAACGATGCCGCCGCCGATCACGACGACGTCCGAACGGTCGGGCAGAGGTACGGCGTCGGTCATCTCAGCGGCCTCCCGGCCGTGCTGCGGTGGATAAAAGCGGCGCGACGCAAGCCGCCTGCGATGCGGCGGGAGCAAGAACTCCTCACGCGACCATGGTCGTCATGTCGGAGAGCCGAGATTTTTACCAGCCGCACGTCCCGATGGTCGGCGACCACGCCGACACTGTCCAGCCCCAAGGCTTCCGCGTTCCGGTGGTGCGGAGAGGGGTCCGCGACAAGGCGTGTGCGCCAGGTCGTGACATCCGTGCGTCTCCCGTCCGCGACACTGCCCGCGCCATGGGTCGCAGGGGCCATGTCATTGAATTATCGGGCTGTCCTGAAGCGGCGGCAGGGCTTCCGCCTCATCGTCACCGGAGACCACGAGGCAGTCGAGACACCGGCGGAGGCCGGCCCTCGCTATGGCGGCTTCGCCCGTCATGCGCCCAAGGCAGAAATCGAGGTACGCCGAGATGAAGGCCTCTTCAGCCTCGCCACTCGGCGACGCGAGCGTGCCCTCCCGCGAGAGCTCGCGTAGAAGTTCCTTCAGGCGCAGGATCTCCTCCTTCCTGGGGACGTTGCGCCGGAAGAGCAGCGCAAGAAGCTCGGCGCGCTTGCCGTCGGCGACTTCGGCCTCCGATAGGCGCGTGGGGTCCTCGGAACGGTCATCGACGGGCGCCCCTATTCCGCATTGAGCAAAGGCGGGCAGGCCACCCCTTGGCGCCTCCCGACGCTGTCGTGCTCGCGATGGATCGTGCCGCGCGCGGCATGTCGGCTCGCGGCCTCGGCCGGCGTCGGCATGCGCCACGGCTCGCTCGTGGCGTCGAGCCCGGTCACCACATGCGGCTTCACCCGCGGAGACCTCTGAGCGCAACATCCGTCGAACCGCGGCTGAGGTCGCAGTCGGCTCACACCAGGCAGCGGCCGAGCCGTTCCCCAGACGGGTCCGCGCGCGGTACAGCCGGCTCTGCACCGTGCCGAGTTGACAGCGGCAGATCTCGGAGGCGTCGTGATAGCTGATGCCAAGGATGGCGATCAGAATTACGACCTCCTTCTGATCCAGCGGCAGGCCCTGGATCGAGGCCAGAACCTGCATGTACTCCACCGCAATGTCCTGTGTCGCCGCCGACGATCCGCGTTCCGACACGCACTCGGCGGCCGCCGGTTTCTCGCGATCGTAGATACGCGAGCGGCTGTAGAACGTGTTCCGCATGATTGTGAAGAGCCACGACTTCATCCGGGTGCCGGGCGTGTAGCTGTCGATGTTGGCAAGCGCCCGAAGCAAGGTCTCCTGCACGAGGTCTTCGGCATCATAGGAGTCGCGGTAGAAGCGGCGCACAAAGACCTCGAGCGGTTCGACCATCCCACGGATTTCGACCTGAGGATCCACCGCTCGACCTCGCTACCACCCCAGGATCCGAACGCCCCCAGATTGTCTCGGTTCCTGCTCCTGCACCCGAGCATTTGGCCGATTGTGGACGGCAAGGCCCGATATCGCCTTCAGGTGTGCGTCGGGTGCGGGAGGAAGGTCATCGCCGACAGGAACCGCGCCATGGATCGCGCATGCGCCCGTCGCGCGGACTGTCGTGGCGATCCGCATCCGATGCCGCAACGTCATCACGAGGTACCTCAGAAGCGCATACTGTCGCTGCTATGGACTGCCAGCAGTCTTGCCGACGGCGCCCTAGAAACCAAAGCGGCTGACGTTCGTCTCCCTAGGCCGTCGCCCTCCGGACGTGTCGCAGATCGGCGGCGGGTCGACAAAGGGCGGCCGCGCCGTGCGACGGCAGAGAAAGACCTCCGGGTCCGGGGTGTCGCATGGGGAAAACCCCGCGCTGCGGAGCATGGCGAGGCTGGCGGCGCGGTTGGGAATGAACCAGTTCGTCGGATCGTCGGCATAGCGATGCTCGACGAAGTGGAGACGGGGGAAATCCTCACGCTCGAAGATCGCCTCGTCCTCGAACGGATGGTTCTCGCTCACCCGGGCCTCTCCCGGTGCACCGCGCTGCAACGACTGGAAGAGCATCAGGTCGTCCGCCACGTGCTCGTGGATCAGGTCGAGCGCCAGAAGCGGATGGCGCAGATGGTAGAAGACGCCCATGAAGATCACGAGATCGAACCTCTCGCCGAGCCGGCCGACGTCGTAGACCGACATCTGCCGTAGCTCGACATCCTCTCCGGCGTGCCGGATGGCGAACTCCGCCTGCCGCAGGTAGTGCGGGTCGCTGTCGATCCCGACGACGCGACCGGCGTTCCGCTCCTTCATCTGCAGCGCGTAGAAGCCCGCGTTGCAGCCGATGTCGAGGACGCTTCGACCCTCCAGATCGTCCGGCAGCGCGTCGCGAAATCCGCGCCACTTGGCGGCGGGAAAATCGCCAAGGAAGTGTTCGGGCGCCGTCTCGACGCCGTCGATGCGCAGGTTGTGAAACCACGGGCCCAGATCCTGGATGCGGTGTTGAATCGAGGTCAAAGCCGTACCACCTCCGGCGATCGCTCCCTCTTTATCGGGCTGCGCCGCAGCCGGCCTCCGCTGTTCCCGCAGCGCCGACCGGAAGTAGTCGACGGTCGCCGCCAGCCCCTTCGGCAACTCGACTTCGGGTGCCCATCCCAGCAGCTTCGCGGCCGCCGAGATGTCGGGCCGGCGACGGCGCGGGTCGTCCACCGGCAATGGCTCGAAGACGATCCGCCCCGCCCCGGTATGCAGCTGCACCGTCCGCGCGAGATCCAGCACCGAAATCTCTTGCGGATTGCCGAGATTGACCGGTTGGTCGGGGGGCGCAACTCGTTCCATCAGGGCGCGTAGGCCCCACACCAGATCGCTGACGTAGCAGAAGGAACGCGTCTGCTGGCCGGTGCCGTACACGGTCAGCGGTCGTCCGGTCAGCGCTTGAACCACGAAGTTCGACATGATGCGCCCATCGTCCTTCTGCATTCGCGGCCCGTAGGTGTTGAATATGCGCGCAACCCGAACATCCGCCCGGCCGAGGCGCAGCATGTCGAAGCACAGCGCCTCCGCTGCGCGCTTGCCCTCGTCGTAGCAGGCTCGAGGCCCGGTGCAATTGACGTGACCGGCATAGCTTTCCTGCTGCGGGTGCTGCAGCGGATCGCCATAGACCTCCGAGGTCGAGGCCTGCAGGAAGCGGGCGCCCTGCCGCTCCGCCAGCATCAGCAGGTTATGCGTGCCCGCGACACTGGTCATCATCGTGTGGACCGGGTCGGCCTGGTAGCGCCGGGGCGACGCCGCGCAGGCGAGGTTGTAGATGCGGTCCACCGGCTTTTCCGGCTCGAACGGATCGCAGATGTCGAGCTCGACCAGAGAGAAGCGAGGGTCGTCAGCCAGGTGCGCGATGTTCCCGAAGGACCCCGTCAGGAAGCTGTCGAGGCAGATCACCTCGTGTCCCTGCCCGAGTAGCGCCTCGCAGAGGTGAGAGCCGACAAAGCCGGCTCCTCCTGCCACCAAGATACTTGAACGTTCACTGACTGAAACGTCGTCTCTCATCACATCGCTCTCCGCTCGGGTTCAGACTTCGCGGCCTCGGCCGACGGCATCGCCGGCTTGGCCAGTGCGCACGCGAGCTCGGCCGCGCGCACGTCGGCTGTGTGGTCGGCAAGGACGATCCTGCGGGCTTTGGCGGCGACGTCACAACGTGCGCCCTCGTCCAGTGCCTCGAGGATTCGCACCACCTCGTCGCTAGATTGCGCCGTCAGGATCGCTTCGCCGGGCGGCAGAAACTCGGCGAGCCCAGGCCACGTGTCGCTGATGATCGGGGTGCCACAGGCGGCCGCTTCGAACAGGCGGACGCTCGGCGACCAGCCGGCGCGCCGCATGTCGGCGCGCGTCACGTTCAGCGTGAACCGTTGCCTGCCGTAGAAGTCGGCATGCGCGTCGGGCGGCAGATGCTCGATCCGCTCGACGTTCGCCGGCCAGTCGATCGACGTCGGATATTGCGGTCCGGCGACGACGAACCGCAGGTGCGGAAGACGCCTTGCCGGCTCGATCAGCAGCCGCTCCAGCGTCGGCTGCCGGTCGGGGCTGTAGGTGCCGAGATAGCCCAGGTCCCACTCCGGCGTCTTGGCAGTGGGGGCATACCGCTCGGGATCGACCGAGCAATAGAGCGCCTCTGCCCGCCGCGCGCCGAAAGCCTGTTCCAGCCGCGTGAGGACCGCGCCGCCGCTGAACGAGAAGTACGTGTCGAAGAGCGGGACCTGGCGTCGCGCCAGATACTCCTCGTCGCCGCGCTCGAGCTTGGCGAGCGTGACCGGGGTGTCGATGTCGTAGAAGCAAAGCTGCCGCGGGTGCCGCTGCGACAGCGCATCGATCAACTCGACGCCCTGTGGCACGTAGGAACCGACGATCACGGCATCGGCCGCAGAGATCACATCGGCATGGTGCACAAGCGCCTGCTGCTGATCCTCGTAGAGGACCAGCCGGCAGAAGTCGGGCGCCGGCAGGTCGCGCTGACCGGCGTACCAAGGCACGTCGCGCTCGAAGAACGTGACGGAATGACCGAGGGTCGACAGCGACCGGATCAGCGCCCGGTAGGTTGTCGCGTGGCCGTTGCCCCAGGATGAGCTGAGCGACAGCCCGAAGATGATGATGCTCAGTCTCTCGCTCATTCGGCAACCATCCTTCGACGCGCTAAGGCCGCCTCAACGGCCGCGGCCGCATCCGCACCTCGGCGCTCGTAGGTGTGCTCCGAAAGCACCCGCGCATGAGCGGCCCTCCCGATTTCCGCTGCTCGTTCCGGCGTGAGACCGGCAAGGATCTCGGCGACGTCGGCTCCGTCGCGGGCAACCAGGAACTCCGAGTCCGGGTCAAGAAACAGGTCGATCCCCTCCCAGTCGTCCGAGATCAGGCACGCTCCGGCTCCGGCGGCCTCGAAGACCCGCGTCGCGGGCGAGTAGCCGTTGCGCGCCATGCTCTCGCGGCTGACATTCAGCACTGCGCGAGGGGTGCAGTTGAAGGCGTTGTGGTCCGCGGTCCCGACATGGCCCAGCACCCGCACGTTACGAGGCGTCTGCTCCTGGCGCCAGCCCGAGCCGCCGAGCAGGAAGTGCCGGTCCGGCAGGTGCCGTGCCGCATCGAGGAAGAACGCCTCGATCCGCGCCTCGCGGTCCGGCAGGCGGTTCGCCAGCAGTCCGAGATCGCCCTCGAAGCGCGGGTCCGGCGCCACCGGATAATGCGTCGTCGCGTCGAGCGCGTTGTAGATCGGTACGCACTCGCGGGCGCCGAGGCGGCGATAGCTTTCCACCACCGGGGGACCGCCACCATAGGTGAGAACCAGGTCGAGCGCGCCCAGCGCTTGCCGCAGCGGATGCTCTGGCGACCCGTCGATCTCGGCGAGTGTCGCCGGTGCGTCGACGTCCCAGAAGACCCTCAGCGCGTGGGGCGGGCCTGCCTCCAGCACGCCTGCAAGAAGCGCGTCGTCGGCGTAGCCAACGCCTGACGCCTTTACAACGATGTCAGCCGTCTCCGCTCCGGCCAGTGCGCTACGCACGCCCGCATCCGTCGCCGGGTAGACGACGACGCGGGCCCATTCCGGCGGCTCGATGTCGCGGTGCTTCTGCCGGTCATGCGCGTCTGGCTCGTAGAAGGTGATCTCATAGCCCCGCGCCGCGAGCGCCCGCAGAATCCCGCGATAGTAGGTCGCGGCACCGTTCCAGTACGCCGACAGCAGACTCGAGCCGTAGAACGCGAGCTTCATTCCGCCGCCTCCATACACTGTCCGTCGATCTGCGAGAGGATGTCCAGCAACTCGTCGACGCGGTGCGCGCAGGTGTGGCGCGTGCGGATCGTCTCCAGCCCGCTTTCGGTCAGCGAGCGCGCCAGATCCCCATCGGCCAGGACGCGCCGGATCGCCGCAGTCATTTCTTCGGTATCGCGGGCGAAGAGGAAATCCTTGCCGGGCCTGAACAGCTCCTCGGTATCTTGCCACGGCGCCGAGACAAGCGGGATGCCGCAGGCCAGCGCCTCGAACGGGCGGATCGTCGGGATGCCCGGCAACGAGCTGACATAGGGCCGCCGCGGCACATGGACGGTGACACGGTGCCGCGCGAACGCCTCCGGCACGTCGACGTTGGCGATCCAGCCGCCATAGGCGATGCCGGCCTCGGCCAGCCTCGCCCGGGCATGGTCGGGGTAGCGGACGCCGCGAACCGTCGCGTCGATGCCAATTCGCTCGACCGGCGCGACGAGGAACGCCTCGAGCTCGTCCGCGCGCTCGCCGTCGCCCCAGTTGCCGACCCATATCAGGTCGCGCTCGGCCTCGACCTCCGGGTGCGGCCGGAACAGCCGAATGTCCGCCGCCTCGTGCCACGTGAAGACCCGCCGACCCCAGCTCTGCGCCAGGTAGCGCTCTCTCAGCGCCTCGCCGAAGGCGAGCACGCCGTCGTAGTCCGCGAGCGAGAGGCTGGCGATGGCGATGTCCGAGGACACGGCTCGATGGTGCGTATCGTGGAACAGCAGCGTGAAGCCGAATTGGTGCTTCAGCTCGCCAATGCGCCGAACCAGCGACGGCTCGGTCCATTCGTGGACGACGACGACATCGGCACCGTCGAGCAACGCCGCATGGTCGGCCTCCGCGCCGTAGACCTGCGAGCGCAATTCCGGGAACTTGGCGTGAAAGGCCTCTTCGGCCCCCTCACCCTGATCGGCGACGAGATTGCGACGGCTCCAGCCGTCCTCGGGCTCGAGCGCAACGGCCTCATGGCCGCGATCCAGCAGCTCCCTCATCACCCCGCGCAGAAAGTGCGCGTTGCCATGGTTCCAGTCCGAGACGAGGGAATGGGTGTAGAAGACGAAGCGCATCAGGCGGCTCCCATCGTTTCGCGTTGCGGGGCGAGAGCGCGATAGAGACCCAGCATGAGAGCCGCCTGCGCCTCGGTTGTGAAGGTCGCGGCGCGCGCGGCGCTTTCTGCCACGGTCGAGTGGCGCAGGTTATCGTCTTCGATCAACCGATCGATTCCGGCGGCAAAGGCGCGCGGATCCCGCGGGTCGGCGAACTGCGCGGCGCCGTCCCACAGCTCGCGGTAGGTCGGGATGTCCGCCAGGACCAGCGCCGCGCCGGCACGCGCCGCCTCGAGCGCGGCAAGGCCGAACGGCTCGTAGAGTGAGGGCGAGACAAAGACCGCGGCGCGACCAGCAAGCTCCCACAGGCGCTGCTGATCGAGGCGTCCCAAGTCCCGAGCATGGCGAAAGTGGACGTGCGCACCACCCGGTCCCGTAGTCGCGCCGGCGGCGAAGATTGGCGCGCGGCAGAACTTGGCCGCCGCATCGAGGACGGTGGCGTTCTTGCCCTCGTCCCACCACCGCGCCGCGGCATACGCGAACGGCTGCTTGTGGGCCTGAGACGGCACCACCGTCGTGGCGTTCGGCACCACCGCCACCCGACCAAGGCCGGGGTAGCACTCTGCCAGCAGCCGCGCGAAGGCATGACTCGGCGCGACGACGGCATCAGCGCGGTCAAGGCCGGCCCGCGTCAGCGGCTGCTGCCAGTTCCATCCGCCCGGGGGACTGCTGCCGCGTACCGTCCTGAACCAGCTCGTGACGCAGGAATGCACCATTGCGACGACCGGAATCTCGAGGTCCAGTCCGGCGGCCTGAGAGGGTACGTTGACCTGCACCAGGTCGGCTGACGCGGCCGAGGCGTGGCGGCCGATCGCCCGCGGCACGCCAGCGAGTTCCTCCGGACAGTCGCACGCCCAGTCGAGCGGCAAGTCGGCCCATGCGAGGTCCGCGACGCTCTCCGCCTCGGCTCGTTGCGCGGCGTCAGGGCGTGGGCCAAAGCCCAGAAGCGTCGTCTCGACACCGGCTGCCGAGAGCCCGCGCGCGAGGTCGAGGCCATACCGCCAAACCCCGCCGACCGTATCCGTCGTGAGCAGGATCCGGCGGGTCAACGGCACGCCTCCTCCAGCTCGGCCAGTGGCAGCGGCTTGCTCTCCTGGATGTCGCTGAAGCGCCGGAAAGCGTCCAGGTAGTGCTCGTGCGCCCGCTCCCACGCAAGCTCGTCAGGCTCGCCCCAGCGGCGGCGGTAGTCGGGTGAGCTCGGATACGGGTAGAGCGGCACCGGCTCGTTGGCCCAGACGCCAGCATCGATCAGCTTCCCGCGCCAGTAAGCGACCAGTTCCGGGTCATCCTCGACGACGCCGATCAGGTTCGCCTGAACGAACGGCACGTGCTCGCCGCGCCTTGATCAAGAGCTCCGCAAGCTCCGGCGTGTCGAGCCGGCAGCGCTTGGCGAGCTCGGCGCGTCCCTCGACCGTGAGGCTCTCGAGCCCCGCCTCGATCGAGACGCAGCCCGCCTCGCCCAGCAGTTCCAGCAGCTTCGGCTTCCACAGGTCGATCCGCGTCTGCACACCGAAGACGACGTCCCGCTGGGCCAGCGCGCGCAGCAGCTCCGGCCACGGCAGGAAGATCTCGTCGATGAAGTAGATGTAGCCGACGCCCTGCGCGATCAGCCCGTCGATCTCCTCCATCACGTGGTCCAGGTTCCGCCGCCGGTAGGCGTCGCGGTAGTCGAGCTTGGCGCAGAAGCTGCATTCGTACGGGCAGCCGCGCGACGCCTCGACCTCCGCCCCCGCCCCGCGCTGCGGCGCGTCGAAGCGGTGGTGGTGGTGCCGGTGCCGCCGCGTCCACGACGCCGGCCAGCTGAGCGGCGGATGTTCGACGAACGAGCTGATCGCCGGAGCGGCCCACCGTCACCGCCTCGCCATCGCGGATGAACGCGGTCCCCGGCACGTCGGTCCAGCCGCGCGAGTTGGCGAGGCGAGCGATCACCTCCTCGCACTCGCCTCGGACGACGATGTCGGCGCCGAGCTTGCGCAGCGTCGTCAGCCGGGCGTCGCCGAGGCGTGCGGCCCGACCGCGACGGTGCGCCCGCCCTCGCCGCCCAGCTCGTCGAGGAATTGCCGCGGCACTCGCAGCTCGGGCGGGGCGCAGCGCCAGAACAGGTATGTCGGCGCCGTGGTGACGACCGTCATGTCCGGCCCGAACGCCGCCGTCTCCTCGGCGAGGCGGGCATTGTCCTTGTCCTCGATCTGGCCGTCGAGCATCAGCACCTCATGCCCGTCCCGCTCGAGCATGGCGCGCGAATAGCCGAGCTCGAGCGGCAGGTGAGGCTCGCGGCAGCCGAAATAGATGCTGCCGTCGTAGCTCCAGCAGGGGTTTACCAGCGCGACTCTCATGCAAGTACCTTGAGCTTCGGTGGAGGCGAGGCGAGGCGATGGCGCTCGAGCCATGCCCGCAGGTCGGCGATGCCGGCGCGCCAGTTGATCTCGGCGCGCCAACCCGATCGCCTCCTCGATCCTGTGCGTGTCGGCGACGAAGTAGGCCTGGTCTCCTGGCCGCGTCTCGGCGTGCCGAACCAGCGGCGTGCTGCCGGTCTCGCGGCCCGACCTCGGCCAGAAACGACAGCAGGCTCACGGCATTCGCCGGCCCACCGCCCAGGTTGAACGCCTGCCCCGAGATTTCGTCGATATGTCGAGAACCTGCGCGGTAGGCGGCGACGGCGTCGCCGACATGCAGGATGTCGCGCACCTGCCGCCCGTCGCCGAAGATCGTCACCGGCTCTCCCGCGAGGATCCGCAGCATCAGGTGCGCGACCCACCCCTGATCCTCGGTGCCGAACTGGCGCGGCCCGTAGATGCAGCTCATCCGCAAGTACGGCAGTCCTGAGGCCGAAGGAGGCGGCGGCATCGAGGACGTACTGGTCCGCCACGCCCTTCGAACAGCCGTACGGGCGTGCGAAAGCTGCAGCGGCCGGGCCTCGTCGATGCCGCGGGCGCGGATGCCGGCGTCGCGCGGCAGAATACGGTCCTGGAACGCGCTCGAGATCAAGGTCGGCGAGGTCGCCGTAGACCTTGTTTGTCGAGGCGAAGATCACCGGCGCATCCGCCGCCGCCTCACGTGCCGCCTGCAGCAGGTTGAACGTGCCGCGGGCGTTGACCTCGAAGTCGTACTCCGCATCCGTGAGGCTCGTCGTGACCGCGGTCTGGCCCGCGAGATGAAAGACCGCCCGCGCACCCTCCAGCGCCGCCGCCAGCATCCGCTGGTCGCGGACGTCCACGATCTCGGCCCGCACGCGCCGTCCGTGTGCGTCGCGCAGCCAGGCAAGGTTCTGCTCGACCCCCGGCCGGCTGAGGTTGTCGAGAACCACGACCTCGTCGCCGTCCGACAGATAGCTGTCGGCGAGATTGCAGCCGATGAAGCCGCAGCCGCCGGTGATGACGACCGGCCGCGACGCCTCGCCCCGCAGCGCCGGCGCAGTCAGCGCCAGGACACGGTCCACCGCACCCGCGTCGCGCTCGGCCAGGAGACGCGCCAGGAGCTTCGGCCGCCCGCCTGCCTCGACAGCGCCGAGGTGATAGTGCCGTGCGTCGAACCACGCGCCTTCCTGGACCGCGATACGCGGATCGATGTCGCGCCACGAGTACCAGTAGAGCCGTTCGGCCGGCGCCGAGCGCAAGTCGGCGAAGCGGCGCACCTGCTCGACCTCGTCATGTCGCCATGTCGAATAGCCAGCCTCCGTGATCCAGACCTCGAGGCCGCTCTTCCAGCGCTCCAGCACCTCTCGCATCTCGCCGACCATCTCCGGCCAGCCGCGCCAGCCGGCGGCGGTGCTGTCCCAGGTGCCGGGAAAGCCGTGCAGCCCGACCGCCGAGACGACGTCGAGCACGCCATGCCGGCCCATCTGGTCGAGGAAGACCGGATCGAACGGGCACGGACCGCCAAGCACGGTCCTGAAGCCGCGTTGCATCGCCCAGTGGCCGGCGTCGATCACCATCTCGGAGAAGAGCGCGTGGTCGGGGTCGATCCGCCAGTCCCAGTCGAGCAGGTTGTTGGGCTCGTTCCACAGCTCGACGGTGCCGACATGATCGCCGTAGCGCGTCAGCATCACGTCGATGAAATCCGCGTAGTCGCGCAGGCGCAGCGGTGCGCCGGACGAGCGGCCGGTGCGCGAAATCGACGGCGGCGTGTAGGCCGCACAGACGGTGACGTCGAATGCTTCGCCGAGCTTCGGCAGCAGCCAGTCGTACCAGTCGGGTCCCTCGGCGACATGCCACTCGGCCCATGAAAGCTGCGTCCGCAGATGCTCGATCCCGGCATCGCGCAATTCCCGGATGACGGCCTCTGCGTGGTCCGTCTCGCCCGGCCGGAACCACTCCACGAACCCCAAGGGCGGCGGCTGCTGGCTCATGACACCAGGCCCCGCGCCTCGAGGTGTCGGCGCATCTCGGGGCCCCGGTCGATCGTGGTCTCTCCACGGATCCACTCGACGATCTCGTCCATCGAGTTCCTCCAGCGGGTGCTGGGGTTCGAAGCCCAGCACCTCGCGGGCGCGCGTCGTGTCGGCAAAGCAGTGGCGGATGTCTCCGGACCGAGCCTTGCCGAGGATCTCCGGTTCGAGATCGGGAAGGTCCATCGCCTCGGCCAGCATCGTCGCGATGTCCGCGATCGCATATGATCTGCCGCTGCCGACGTTCAGCACCGCGCCCGCGGCGCCGGCCGTCTCCATAGCCAGGCGAAAGGCGCGCGCGACGTCCCGCACATGCACGAAATCTCGTTTCTGGCGTCCGTCCTCGAAGACGGTCGGCCGCTGCCCGTTCGCCAGCCGCGAACCGAAGTTGGCGAGCACCCCCGTATAGGGGTTCGACAGCGCCTGCCCCGGCCCGAACACGTTAAACAGCCTGAGTGCCGCGACCTCCGTCGAGAACGCCTGACCATAGATCATCGCGGCGCGCTCCTGCGCGTACTTCGTCAGCGCGTAGATCGAGGCAAGGTCGACAGGCTTGCTCTCGTCGGTCGGGATCGGGCGCAGCGGCGTCCCTGTCGGGTCCACCGGATCCCACGCGCCCCGGCGCACCTGGGACGGATCTCGTCGCGCTTCGCTGACGCGCTCTCCCGCCGAATCCTCGTAGAGACCCTCGCCGTAGACGCTCATCGACGAGGCAACGACCAAGCGGCCCACGGGAGCATCAATCAGCGTCTCGAGCAGGACCGCAGTACCGAGGTCGTTCGCGCCCACGTAGCGGCTCATCTCGTACATCGACTGGCCGACGCCGACCTCGGCGGCGAGGTGGAAGACGCCGTCGACACCTGCCGTCGCCCGCGCCACCGCGTCGGCGTCGCGCACATCGCCGCGGATGAACTCGACGCCCGGCTCGATTTTCGGCTCTTCGCCGTGAACCTGCGGGACAAGCGCGTCCAGCGCGCGCACTTCTGCGCCATTGGCCATCAACTCTCGCGCTAGGGCGCGTCCGATGAAGCCGCAGCCGCCGGTGATGAGGTAAGTGGGCATCTGCCTGGCCGCCTCTGATTGCTGTTTCTGAAGATTCCGAACAAGTTTCGGCGGTTGATGTTCCCGCTGATCCTCAGCTGATTTTTTCCCAATGCGCGGAACATGGCGCGGCCAGCAGTGTTCAGAGCCGTCGAGACGCCCGCGAGGCGATATCGCAGAAGGAGACACAGCGATGAGCGAAGCGACAACGACGACCGATCATGACGAAATCCGCCGCTGGATAGAGGAACGCGACGGCACTCCCGCGCGCGTTCGCGGCAGCGAGCCGGGCGGCATCCTGCGCATCGACTTCGGCGAGCCGGAGGAGTCGCTCGAGGCGATATCGTGGGACACTTTCTTCGAGATCTTCGAGGAGAGCCGCCTTGCCTTCCTGCACCAGGACGAGGCGGACAGCGGCACGAGCCGGTTCAACAAGTTCGTCAGCCGCGAATAACCTTCGGCCGCGGATCGTGTGAGGAGACCGTTGTCACCGCGCGACGGTTGGCGGTGCGCCCGTGCGACGGCTGGCGCAGACCGCCAGCGCACATCGGACCGAGCCGCCTCTTGGCTGTCCGACCTGCTGCGCGGGCGGCCCGGACGCGCTATTCCACCTCCTCGACCTCCGTCTCAACCTCGCCGGGACCCCAAAGAGAGGCGCCGCCGAAAATGCCGAAAGGACGAGAATGACAACGATCGCGGCCAGGACGATGCCGAACCACTTCGCGGCACCGCGGCCGGATTTCGTGGGGTGCACCCTTGAGGACGCCTCTTAGAAGGGCGTTCTTCTTGCGTTCAGCTCGCTTTGGCGCGGGCGCGGGCGCGGCGCGTCAGGCGCGGTGACCGGATCGTTGTTGCGGCGCGGCCGCTCCTGGTCTCTTCGATCACTCATTGGCGTGACGCCTTCCGATCTGCCCCTCCGAACAGAGGAGTGGCGCCGATGTTCCCGGGCCCGAGGTGCCGTGTGCCACTTCGCGTGAAGCCTCTGCCCGGGCCCGCCCAGCTTCGCGACGCCGGGCGACGAGACCACGTAGCTCGTCACGAGCCGGTCGGCACGTCGAACGGTGGGTAGCCAAACACGGCGTCCGTCACCGGCGGATTGCCGGCACGCGGCGCCAGAGCCAGAAGCCGACTGCAAGCATCACCGCGCCCCAGATCAGAAAGCCCAAGTCCCACCAGATCCACTGGTCGCGCGGCACCCTCTCGTTGACGTGGTGGATGCCGAGGAGGTGGTGGTCGACGATCCCTTCGACGAGGTTGAAGAGGCCGAAGCCCATCAGCAGGGTGCCGGTCAGCAGGCGGCTGGACCAGCGCAGGTGCCGACGCCGGGCCGAGCGCCAGAGCAGGATGAGCCCCGCAATGACGAAGATGTAGGTCGTCGCGTGGAAGAAGCCGTCCAGGACGGTATTGCGCTTCAGCCCCTCGACGGTGTCTACGGGCACGCCGGCGCTCGACGCCATGTGATGCCACTGCAGCACCTGGTGCAGGACGATGCCGTCGAAGAAGCCGCCGATTCCGAGACCGAAGAAGATCCCCGCGGCGGTGGGGAAGTGCGTGTCTGCAACGTCGTTCGGCGTGTCTATCATTGTCGGGCTCTGTTCATATGTGGGGCGGGCGACATCCGATCCCGAGGCGCGACGCGACGCTGCTCTCTGCTGTTCCAGAGCGCCGTTCCGGATCGCCTGTGGCTAGGCACCGCTTTCCATATCCTGCTCAGGCGCGGGTTTCGCGAACGCCGGCCATGTCGGTTTGAGTCGGCAGCACGGTCGTCTCGCTGGCGAGCAGCTTGCGCATGCCTTCGCAGGTCTCGGTGATCCGGCGAGAGTGCAGGCCGCTCAACGGGAACTCGGCGCCGTAGGCCAAGCTGACGAGCGCGTTCGCCTGGGCGAGACAGGCGTCCGAGGCGGTGCCCCTTCGATGTCTCTCGATCGCACGATTGCGGAAGGCCGTGACGGCGAGAACCGCGGCTTGGATTTCGGAGTGATGAACCTCCGAACCGCGGTCGAGGACGTGCTGCAGGCGGTCGATCGCTTCGCGCGCGTGCTGCTGCAGGACAGCGTCCATCACGTCCCGCTCCTGATCCGACGGCGCGAGGTGCCGGGCAGGCGGCGGGGCTGCGCGAGGCCGAAGGCGGCATCGGGGCGGCGCGCCGCCTCTTTTCCGGTTTTCAGAGCGCCATTCCGCATAAGGAACGAGCCCGCAATCATGGCCGCCGATCCGACGATGGCAGCGGCGGGCGCCCGGCCCCGCACAGCCCGGTTCAGCGCAAAGGCGGCCATCGGCAGCGCGCCCGCGAGCAAAAGGTCGGCGGCTTCGGATCGGCGCGCCATCTTCGCCACAGCAGACTCGACCCCTGTCTCGCGACGGCGGCGGCCAGCGAGCAGGCTGGCACCGACATGGGCGGCGCACGCCAACGCCGCGACATCCTCCAAGCGTGCGGCGGTGTCGGCGCGGCCTCCGGCACGCTCGCCGAGGGCCAGGGCCGCAGCCCCGGCCGCGACGGACGATGTGGCGAACTGGGCGCCGAGGCCGCGGGGCGCGGCGGCCCAGTACGGATTGGACGTGGCCGACATGAGCGCCGCCGTGTAGGTGGCCGCGCCGGCGCCGGACAGCGCTGCCCCGGCCTGCGCGGCATCGGCCAGGCGGGACAAGTGCGGCCGGCGGCGCACGGCCGGGAACTCGCCGAGAGCCGAAGCGATGGTCGAGAGGCCAAAGAGCCCGAGAATGTAGGTGCCGATGGACATCGGAGAGGTCGGCCGCAGGATGCGCAGCATGTTGTAGAATCGCCGCGGCGTCTTGAGGTCGGCGATCAGCAGCGCCGAGCCGGTGGCAGCGCTCGCAAGTCCGATGACGTTCGCGTTGCGCCTCGCTTGGCGGAACCCAGCGCGGTCGCGGAGAGAGCCGAGGAAGGACAGCGCCTGCGCCGCACCCGCGCCGCCGACCAACGCGATGTAGCCGCTCACCTTCCAGTCCCATTGCGGGTTCTTCAGCGGCGGCTGTCCGTAATAGCTTTCGCCGCTCCAAGGCTCCTCAAGATTACGGACGGAGTTGCGCGACGGCCGTGAGCGGAGCGGATAGGGCGCTGTCATCTGCGGCCCCCCAGCAGCGCAGTGGCGGCGAGGGCGAGACCGGCGAAGACGGCAAGCCCGGTGCCGAGGGCGGGCGCGATGCGAGAGGCGGGCCGCGTCGGCGCGGCCGGGAAGTTATAGACCTCCGGCCGGTCGAGGAGGAGGAAGAAGGCGTTGAGCTTCTCTATACCGCCGGTGGCGCCGGGATGGCCCGGGGCGCCGTAGAGGTAGGCGTCGGTGGTACCGCGCTCGTGAAGGGCGGCCACGCGGTCCTCGGCGCGTGGGATCAGCTCGTCGAGGGGGCCGAACTGGATCGAGTTCGGTGGGGCAGACCTTGGAGCAGGCGGGCTCCATCCCGCCCTTCAGGCGGTCGTAGCACATGGTGCACTTGTGCGCCTTGCCGTCGACCTCGTCGAGGTCGACGACGCCGAAGGGACAGGCCGGCACGCAGTAGCCGCAGCCGTTGCAGATGTCCTGCTGCACGACGACGGTGTCAAACTCGGTGCGGAATATGGCGCCGGTGGGGCACGCCTCGAGGCAGGGGGCGGGATCGCAATGCTTGCAGACGTCGGAGGACATCAGCCAGCGGCTCTGGAAGTCCGGCGTCTCGCCGTCGGGGCGGTGGTCCATCTGCTCAATGAACGCGACGTGGCGCCAAGTGGTGGCCGAGAGGTCGACGGTGTTGTCGTAGCTGAAGCCGGAAAGGCCGTCCTTTTCGGCCGGCAGCTGGTTCCACTCCTTGCAGGCGACCTCGCAGGCCTTGCAGCCGATGCAGACGGAAGTGTCGGTGAAGAAGCCGTAGGCGCGGCCGGCCTCGATCTCGGTGCCGGCCGTCTTGCGGGCCTCGTGGGGCAGGTCGAAGCTCATTCGGCGGCCACTCCTCGCATCAGGCGGCCGCGGCGGACGGCACAGGTGAGCGACTTGTTCTCGTGCATCGACGTGTTCGGGTCGCCGACGGCGGCGGTGAGGACGTTGGCGATGTCGCCCGTGGCCTCGCCCTCCCAGCCGAAGTGCCAGGGCATGCCGACCTGGTAGATCCAGCGGCCGTCGAACCGCAGCGGGCGCAGGCGCTCCGTCACCATCGCGCGGGTCTCGATGGCGCCGCGGGCGGTCGAGATCACGATCCAGTCGAGCGTCTCGACCCCAAGCTCGGCGGCAAGCTCCGGCGGCAGCTCGGCGAAGCCCTCGGGCTGCAGCTCGGCGGTGTGCGGCACGCCGCGGGTCGGGGTGCCGCCGCAATGGTGCTCGGTCAGGCGGTAGGTGGTGAGGACGTGCGGGAAGCGGGGGTCGCCCGGCTCGTGCAGCGGGTTGTCGTCGCGAGCGAACATCTTGGCGACCGGGCTCTGCCGCTGTGCGTAGAGCGGGTTGCGGCCAGGGCTCTCCACCGGCTCGTAGTGCGTGGGCAGCGGCCCGTCCTTGAGGCCCGATGGCGAGTAGATCGCCGCGCGGCCGTCCGGCATCATGATGAAGGGCTCCGCGCCGCTGATGGCGTCCATGCCGGTGCAGGTCCGCTCCCAGTCCGGGCGGTAGTCGGGGCGCTTCTTCGGCTCGAAGTCGATGGCGTCGGTGCCTTGCCAAGCGCCCTTCTCTTCGTCCCACCAGACGAGGCGCTTCCTCTCGGACCAAGGGCGCCCCTCCGGGTCGGCGGAGGCGCGGTTGTAGAGGGTGCGGCGATTGTCGGGCCACGCGAAGGCCCAGCCGAGGTGGCTGCCAGGGCCGGCCAGTCCGTCGGCCTTGCGCTCGCGCGTCTTGTTGAAGCCGGGATAGCAGCCCGAGTAGAGCCACGCGCCGCAGGCGGTCGAGCCGTCGTCCTTCAGCTCCTTGAAGTCCTCGAGTTGGCGGCGCTCGGGCCAGGTGTAGCCGTTGATCTCCTTCAACACGTCCTCGCCGTCGATGTCGCCGCGCTCGTTCACCAGGTCGTAGTCCAGCGTCAGCGCCTGGATTGGCCGGTCCCTCTCGCGGTCGCTGCCGGCGTGGAGCTCCTTCACCCGGCGGGCGAGATGGTAGGTGAACCAGAGCTCGGAACGGCTGTCGCCGGGGCCGTCGACGACCTTGTCGTGCCACTGGACGAGGCGGTGCGTGTTGGTGAAGGTGCCGCCCTTCTCGCCGGCGAGTTCGGCCGGCATCAGGAACACCTCGGTGCCGATCTCCTCGGGGCGAATCTCGCCGTTGCGGACGGGGTGGCCCTTCTCCCAGAAGTTCGCAGCCTCGACCATGTCGGTGTCGCGCACCACCAGCCAGTCGAGCTTGGCGAGGCCGCGCTGGACCATCTGGCTGTTCGAGCCCCCCATAACGACGTTCTGGCCCATCAGGAACAGGCCCTTCACCACGCCGTCATTCATCGCCAGCGTCAGCGCGAGCTGGCTGTGGTCGCCGACAATCTTTGGCAGCCAATTGTAGCCCCACTCATTCTCCTCGCTGACCGCGTCGCCGTAGTAGGCGCGCAGCAGGCTCGTCATGTACTTGGGGAAGTTGTGCCACCAGCCGGTCGGCATGGTCTCGTCTTCCAGGAACTGCGCGTAGCTTTTCGCCTGTGGCTTGAAGCCGTTCGGCTGCGGCAGGTAGCTTGGCAGCATGTTGTAGAGCGTCGGGATGTCGGTCGAGCCCTGGATCGAGCAGTGGCCGCGGAGCGCGATGATCCCCGCGCCGGGCCGCCCGACATTGCCAAGGAGTGACTGCACGAGACCCGCCGACCGGATCATCTGCACGCCAACCGTGTGGTGGTTCCAGCCGACCGCATATGCGATGGCGCCGGTCTTATCCGGCCCCGACGCTTCAGCCAGCGTGTCGGCGATCTTGAGGAACAGGTCCTTGGGGCAGCCCGTGACCTCCTCAACCATCTCGGGGGTGTAGGGCGCGTAGTGCCGGCGCAGGATTTGGTAGACGCACATCGGGTGTTGCAGCGTCAGGTCCTGCCGCGGCGGCTTGTCGGTCAGCCGGCTGGTCATCTCCGAGAACGACTCGGCGGTGTTGAGGTAGTGCTCGGAGAGCGCCGAGGGCACTACCAGCCCCTCGTACTGCCAGCTATCGTAGTCATAGGCGTTCTTCTCGTCGTTCCAGCCGGAGAAGCGGCCGTCCTCACGTTCGGAGGGGCTCTTGAACCCCTCTTCGATGATGGTGGCGAGGTTGGTGTACGGGATCGCCCAGTCGCGCCACCAGAGGTCGTTCTCCAGCAGGTGCCGGATCACCCCGCCGAGGAAGGCGATGTCGGTGCCGGTGCGGATGCTCGCGTGGATGTCGGCGAGCGCCGAAGTGCGGGTGAAGCGCGGGTCGACATGGATGAGCTTGGCGCCCCGCTCCTTGGCCTGCATCACGAAGCGGAAGGCGATCGGGTGCGCCTCGGCCATGTTCGAGCCCATCACCAGCACGCAGTCGGAGTTCGCGAGGTCCCACTGCGCCATCGTCGCCGCCCCTCGGCCGAACGAGGCGCCGAGGCCGGGGACGGAGTTCGAGTGGCAGACCCGAGCCTGGTTCTCGATGAAGACCATGCCGAGGCCCGCGCCGAGGACCTTCTTGATCAGGTAGTTCTCCTCGTTGTCGAGCGTCGCGCCGCCGAGCGAGGCAATGCCCAGCGTGTGGTTCACCTTGGTGCCGTCCGGCAGCGCCTCGACAAAGGTCTCGTCGCGCGTCTGCTTCACGCGGTGCGCGATGCGCTCCATCGCCCAGTCAAGCGGCACCTCCTCCCACTCCGTCGCGTAGGGCGCGCGGTACTTCACCTTGGTCAGGCGCCTGGGGCTCGCGTGCAGACTGAAAAGCGTGGCACCCTTGGGGCAAAGGGTGCCGGCGTTGATCGGGCTCTCGGGATTGCCCTCGACGTGGATGAGCCGGCCGTCCTTGGCGTACATCAGCGTCGAGCAGCCTACGGCGCAGTACGGACAGACACTGACGCCGACGTCGTCGGCCTGCTCCAGCCGCGGGCGTAGCCCCTCGGACATCTCGCTGCGGGCTGCGTCTGATCGGTGGCTCTGCCCCCTGGCCTGCCGCGGCAGCGACCAGTTGCGCAGGAAGTGGCGGGCGCGGCGACCGGGGCCTGAAATGCGACGGCTCATGGTGCGGCGCGCCGGTGGATAGCATGCGCTGCCAGCGCCTCTCGCGCCTGCGGCGTCGTGTAGGCGACCGTGACCCTTTGCATCTGAAGCGCGGGCAGGTCCTGCGGCTCGATGGCGGCGTGGCGGTCGAGGACGAAGAGAAGCGACCTGCCATCATCCGAGGACAGACGGAACCGCCCCTCCTGTACCACGGTGATGACGCCGATCTCGTGCTGCACGGACGCGCCTTCCGGTTGCTGCATGTCTTCACCAAAGTCTTCCGAGCGGCACATGTTCCGCGCCGGTCCGATCCGCCGCGGATGTGGCCGCGGCAAAAAGGTGCGGCTTCCGCAACGGCCCACGACGCGTGAGGCACCGACCCCGCGCGAGCGCCACTCCATGCAGCGCGCGCATCCGGCTGGAACTCGACCGCGATCCGAGCAAGCGCGAGGCTGAGATGGCCTTCGTCCAAGAGGTCGCCCGCAAGCCGCCACGGCATGTGGCCGAGACGCCTCCGGAGACGGGGGGTTGACAGGCGGGCGCATTTCCTACCGTTTGGTAGCGTCTTGAAGGGAGGGATACATGGACCTGAAAAATTGGGCCGCTGGAAGCGTCACTGCTGCCCTGGCGCTCGTGCTCGCCGCACCGGCGGCGCTGGCGCAGTGGCAACCGGATCGACCCATCAACATCATCGTGCCGTGGTCTGCTGGCGGCTCGACCGATCAGGTGACGCGCGTCGTGGCGCCGATCCTGTCCGAGGCACTGGGGACCGATGTCGTCGTGGTGAACCAGCCCGGCGCGTCGGGGTCGATCGGCACCAAGGCCGCGCTCGATGCCGAGCGCGACGGCTACACCTGGACCGCAAACGCGATCGCCAACAACGCCACCTACGCCGTGACGGGACTGATCGAGGACACGTCCGTCGACGACTACGAAATCTACCTCTCGGTCGCCAACGTGCCGGTGGTCAGCGTCAACGCCGACTCGCCCTATCAGGATTTCGGCGATCTGCTCGAGGCGCTGCAGACCGAGGACGTCACCGTCGGTACCGCGGGCGTCAATTCGTCGGGCGGCATGGCGCTGGCGGCGCTGCGCGAGGCGGTGGGCGAGCCGTTCAATGCCCGCATGGTCACCTACGACGGCGGCAATCCCGCGGTGATCGCGGCGGCCTCGGGCGAGGTCGCGGCCACGACCCAGCTCGCGGTGGAGCAGGCCGAGATGATCGAGGGTGGGCGCATCCGCCCGCTCGCGGTGCTCTCCGACCAGCCGCTCGAGATCGAGGGGCTCGAGCCGATTCCGCCGATCACCAACTGGCTGCCCGAGATGCACACCGCGCCTGACTACTTCGGCATCCTGATCCCGAAGGGCGCACCGGAAGAGGTCTACGACACTGTCGACCAGGTCTGGCAGGAGCACGTCATGACCTCGGACGCGCTGAAGACCTACGCCCGGGAGCGTGGCGCGGTTTTCGCCCCGGCCTATGGCGAGGAGGCGATGGCCAAGTCGATGCCCGTGATCGTCGCCGAGGCCTGCGCCCGCGTGGCGCGCGGCGAGGCGGTCGTGTCACCGTCCGAGCTCGGCATCGACTGCCCTGAGGCGCAGTGAACGAAGCGGCTGCGCGGCCCGCCCGCGCAGCCGTTCCCGCAAAACAAGGGCGACTGGCAATGCGCTTCGATTCCCGCCGCGCCGACCGGTTGACGGCCGTGGTGCTGTTCGGCATCGGCATCACGATGCTCTGGGCCGGCTACACGATGGATCGCCTCGAGTTCCGGCAGATCCACCCCGCCTCAATCCCCGGCCTCGTGCCGATGATGCTCGGCGGTGGGATGGCGGTCTGCGCGACGCTCCTGTTCCTCAGCGCGCGGGAGGAGGGACGCACCCCCGCAGCCGCCGGATCGTGGGGCGATCTCGGCCTCGCGGCACTCTGGAGCATCGTCTTCGCGCTGGGACTGGTGGGGCGGGTGAGCTTCCCGCTCGCGACGGCGATCTACATCGGGGGCTTCGTGCTGCTCTTCGACCGCGGCGGTTCCCTCGTGCGCCGGGTGCTGCTCGCCGTGCTGTTCGGAACGGTCAGCGCCGGCGTGATCTCGGCCCTCTTCCGCTACGCGTTCCTGGTCAGGCTGCCCTGATGGAAGGATTCGCCGCCTTTGCCGAAGCGCTGCTGCGCCTGTCGCAGCCGATGATGCTCTTCCACACGGCTTGGGCAACCTTGCTCGGGATCTTCGTAGGTGCGCTCCCGGGGCTGACCGCGACGATGGGCGTCGCTCTGCTGACCACTCTCACCTACTCGCTCGATCGCGACGCCGCGATCCTGGTACTGATCTGCATGTATGTCGGCGCCATCTACGGCGGGTCGCGCAGCGCGATCCTGCTCAACATCCCCGGCACGCCAGCCTCCGCCGCGACCGCACTTGACGGCTTTCCGCTGGCCCGGGCGGGACGGGCCGGCTATGCAATGGCGCTCGCCACCGCCGGATCGGCGCTCGGCACGCTCGTCGGCATCCTGCTCCTGGTGCTGCTGGCGCCACCCCTGGCTGAGGCCGCGCTGAACTTCGGCTCGTTCGAGTTCTTCTGGCTCGCGCTCTTCGGCATCGTCATCTCGGGGCAGCTGACCGGCGGGGCTTCGCCGCTCAAGGGCTACATCGCCGGCATCCTGGGGCTGATGGTGGCGATGATCGGCTCCGACGGCATCCACGCCCACATCCGCCTGACCGGCGGATGGGACGAATTGAACGGTGGCATCGGACTGATCCCGGCGATGGTCGGCGCCTTCGGCTTCGCCGAGGTGCTGACCGTGATGTGGCAGCGCACGCCGACCATGGCGCCCGGTGGCGACAAGTCCGACCGCGTGCTGCCGCGGCTCGCCGACCTCTGGCGCTACAAGTTCACCATCGGCCGGTCCGGCGTCATCGGCACTCTTGTCGGCATCATCCCCGGCGTTGGCGAGGACATCGGCGCCTGGGCCTCCTACGCCGTCGCGCGCAAGATCAGCTCCGAACGGGAGCAGTTCGGCAAGGGCTCGACCGAGGGGCTGACCGCGGCCGAGACCGGCAACAGCGCCGTAGTGCCTGGCGCGTTGATCCCGGCACTGACGCTCGCGGTGCCGGGGTCGGCACCGGCGGCGGTGCTGATCGCCGCGCTCTTCATCCATGGCGTCCGCCCCGGGCCGATGATCATGATCGAGCAGCCGGACTTCATCTTCTCGGTCGCCGCGATGCTGGTCTTCGCCACACTGGCGATTGCGATCTTCGGCCTCAGCCTGACGCGCGCCTTCATCCAGGTGCTGCGCATCCCGCGGGCGTGGCTGATGCCGGTGATCTTTACCCTCTGCGTGATCGGCCCCTACGCGCTGACGCAACGGCTCTTCGATGTCTGGGTGATGGTCGCGTTCGGGATCCTGGGCTTCCTGCTGCGGCAGATGAACTACCCGGTGGCGCCTCTGGTGCTCGGCATCATCCTCGGCGACCTGCTCGACAAGAGCCTGCGGCGCGGTCTGACGCTCAGCGACGGCGACCTCGCGCCGTTCTTCACGCGTCCGGTTTCGGCGGCATTTGCCGTGATCATCGCGCTCAGCATCATCGTCGGGATCCCCGCCGTGCGCCGCAAGCTGTCGCGGCTGAACCCGTTCGCAGACGCCGCAGCGCGGAGCGGCACGCGATGAGTCCGGCGGCGCCGAAGCGCCGGAACGATTCCGCGCAGGCGCGCCGCGCGATCCTGCAGGCCGCGCTCGAGGAATTCGCCGAGCACGGTCATGCCGGCGCACGGATAGACGCAATCTCGGCCCGAGCCGGCATGAGCAAGCCCATGCTCTACAGCTATTTCGGCGACAAGGACGCACTCTATGCCGCGGCTCTGCGCGAAGCCTACGTGCAAATCCGCGAGGCCGAAGCGGAGCTGCATCTGGAGGATCTCGACCCCCAGGCGGCGATCGGCGCGCTCGTCAGTTTCACGCTGGACCACTTCATCGGAAAGCCCTGGTTCATCTCGATGCTGAACACCGAGAACCTGCGCGGCGGCTCGACGATCCGCGAGATCGGAGACGCCGCCGAGATCCAGTCGCACCTGCTGACGCAGCTTGGTGAGGTCTTGCGCCGCGGCGCCGAGGCGGGCGTGTTTCGTGATGGGGTCGATCCGGTGGATCTCTACATCACCGTGGCGTCGCTCTGCTATTTTCCGGTTTCAAACACCCACACGCTCGGCGTGGTCTTCAAGCGCTCCATCGAGGATCCGGCCTGGCTCGAGCGGCGTCGGCGGGATGCGCAGCAACTCGTGCTGGGCTTCCTGCGGCCCCGGCCGACGGAGGGTCCGCCGGAATGACCCGTTCTCTTGCCTCGGCCGCCGCGTAGCCCGCGTAGCGCGCCCACGACAACACGAAAGGACAGTGAGAGATGAAAGAGCAGCGCATCGGCATCGTCATGCACGGCGTGACCGGACGGATGGGCATGAACCAGCACCTGATCCGCTCGGTCCTTGCCATTCGCGATGAGGGCGGGCTGGCGTTGCGGGATGGCACGCGGCTCGTGCCGGACCCGATCATCGTCGGACGGAGCGGCCCGAAGCTGGAGGCGCTGGCCGAGCGCTTCGGGATCCGCCGCTGGTCGACCGACCTCGACGCGGCGCTCGCCAGCGCGGACGACACGATCTTCTTCGACGCCGCCTCGACCCAGCTTCGCCCTGCGCTGCTGCGCAAGGCGATCGACGCCGGCAAGCATGTCTACTGCGAGAAGCCCGTCTCGGAAGGGCTCGAGGACGCGCTCGAGATCGCACGCTACGCCAGGAAGGCCGGCGTCAAGAACGGCATCGTCCACGACAAGCTCGACCTGCCCGGCCTGCTGAAACTGCGCCGCCTGCGCGACTCGGGCTTCTTCGGCCGCATCCTCAGCGTGCGTGGCGAATTCGGCTATTGGGTGTTCGAGGGCGACTGGATGCCGGCGCAGCGCCCGTCCTGGAACTACCGCAAGGACGAGGGCGGCGGCATCATCTCGGACATGCTCTGCCACTGGCGATACGTGCTCGACAACGTCATCGCGCCGGTCAAGGCCGTCTCATGCCTCGGCGCCGTGCACATCTCCGACCGCTGGGACGAGACGGGCGAGCACTACGGCGCCGACGCCGACGACGCCGCCTACGCCACCTTCGAACTCGAGGGCGGGATCATCGCGCAGATCAACTCGTCCTGGTGCACCCGCGTCCGCCGCGACGACCTCGTGACGTTCCACGTCGACGGCACCCTCGGCTCGGCGGTGGCGGGGCTGCACAGGTGCGTCAGCCAGCACCGCGTGAACACGCCGAAGCCGGTCTGGAACCCCGATCAGCCGCAGGTGATGGACTTCCTCGACGACTGGGAGGAAGTGCCGGACAACACCGTCTTCGACAACGGCTTCAAGGTTCAGTGGGAGCAGTTCCTCCGCCACGTCGCCGAGGACGGACCCTGGTCCTACACGCTGGCCGAAGGCGCCAAGGGCGTCCAACTCGCCGAGCTCGGCTATCAGAGCTGGAAGGAGCGGCGCTGGCTCGACGTTCCGGCGCTGGAGGTCTGACCGTGGCGACACTCGACCTGCCCGTACCCGGCGGCGGAACCCAGCGGCTGCAGCTGACCGCCGGTCCCGCCCCCGCCCCCGCCGAGGGCGCGTTCACCCGGACCGCCTATGCCGCGGCGCATGTCGTCGCCGACCCGCTGGCCGAGGTCGATCCGTGGATCGACGTCGCCATCGACTGGGACCGGACCCTCGCCTACCGCGAATACCTGTGGGACATCGGCCTCGGCGTCGCCGAGGCGATGGACACCGCACAGCGCGGCATGGGCCTCGACTGGCCGACCTCGCTGCAACTCATCCGCCGCAGCATGGAGCTTGCACGTGGCACCGACCGGCTGATCGCCTGCGGCGCCGGCACCGACCACCTAGCGCCAGGGTCTGACGTGACGATCGACGACGTCGCCGCCGCCTACGAGGAGCAGTGCGAGGCGGTGGAGGCGACCGGCGGACAGGTGATCCTGATGGCCTCGCGTGCGCTGGTCCGTGCCGCCCGCGGCCCCGAGGATTACGCCCGCGTCTACGGTCGGGTCCTCGGCGGGCTGCAGCGGCCGGCGATCCTGCACTGGCTGGGCGAGATGTTCGACCCTGCCCTTGCCGGCTACTGGGGCGCGGCCGACCACATGCAGGCGATGGAAACCTGCCTCTCGGTGATCGCCGACAACGCCGAGAAGGTCGACGGCATCAAGATCTCGCTGCTCTCGGCCGAGAAGGAGGTCGCCATGCGCCGCCGCCTGCCCGAGGGTGTGCGCATGTATACCGGCGACGACTTCAACTACCCCGACCTGATCGCCGGTGACGAGCAAGGCTACAGCCACGCCCTCCTCGGCATCTTCGACCCGATCGCGGGCGCCGCGGCCCGCGCTCTCTCGGCGCTCGCCGCGGGCGACGACGCCGGCTACCGCGCCGCGTTCGAGCCAACGGTGCCGCTCTCGCGCCACATCTTCCGGGCACCGACGCGGTTCTACAAGACGGGCGTCGTCTTCATGGCCTACCTCACCGGCCACCAGGATCATTTCACCATGGTCGGCGGGCAGGAGAGCACGCGTTCGACCCTGCACCTCGCCGAGCTGATCCGGCTCGCCGACGCGGCACAGCTCTTCACCGACCCCGAAGCGGTAGCGGCCCGCGCCCGGCCCGTCTTCGCGGCGCGTGGAGTGGAGGTCTGAGATGATCGACCCGTCCCGGATCTCGCTCAACACCGCCACCGTCTCGGCGCAGTGGACGCTCGCCGAGGCGGTCGAGGGCTGCCTGCGCCACGGCCTCGGCGGCATCTGCCCTTGGCGCGACAAGCTGCACGAGGCCGGCGTCGACGAGGGCGCGCGGATGATCCGCGACGCGGGCCTCGCCGTCTCCGGCCTCTGCCGCGGCGGCTGGTACACCGCCGAGGGGCGTCTCACCCAGGCGGCGAAGGACGACAACCGCCGCGCCGTCGACGAGGCCGCCGCGATCGGCGCCGCCTGTCTCGTGATGGTCGTGGGCGGCCTTCCGCCGGGCTCCAAGGACATTGACGACGCACGCGGCATCGTCGCCGAGGGTCTGGCCGACACGCTCGACTACGCGCGCACTGTCGGCATGCCCGTCGCGATCGAGCCGCTGCACCCGATGTACGCAGCCGACCGGGCCTGCGTGAACACGGTGGGACAGGCACTGGACCTCTGCGACCAGCTCGGCGACGGCATCGGCGTCGCGCTCGATGTCTACCACGTCTGGTGGGACCCCGAACTCAGCCAGCAGATCCGGCGGGCCGGCAAGGAGCGCCTTCTGGCGTTCCACATCTGCGACTGGCTGAACCCCACCACGCACCTGCTGACCGACCGCGGCATGATGGGCGACGGCGTGATCGACATCCAGAAGATCCGCCGCGAGGTCGAGGCCCAGGGCTTCGACGGTTTGAACGAGGTCGAGATCTTCTCGGCCGAGACCTGGTGGAAACGCAGCGGCGACGAGGTGCTCTCGGCGATCACCGCCTGGGCCAGCCGCCCGGACGCCTGAAGATCGCCTCAGCCCAGCTCGGGCCCGGCGATGGCGAAAAGGCGCGCCGGGTCTCCGCCCCCAGCGTCTCCGTTCAACATCCGCGTGAAGCCGCGTTGTGCGACAAAGCCCCGGGCATCGAGCCAGGCCCGGAGGCTCTCATGGCGGTCCGACAGATCGATCAGCACCGGTCCCTCGACCCGTGCGAGCGCCTGGGACAGGAGCGCCCGCGCGGTCGCGGCATCATCTGCGACGACAGGCCCGAGATGAGTTGCGAACCGTCCCTCTCGCGCGACGAGATATCCGCTGATCTGGTCTCGCGCCCCTGCCACTGCGGCAAGCTCCGGCTGTCGCCGACGGAGGTCGGCGAGGATCGCGCCACGCTCGGCCCCGAACGCCTGCGCGTCGAAGGTGACAACAGCCTGCATGTCATCCGGCGTCAAATGGCGGACCCCGCCAGACTTGAGGTCGCGCCGGTCGACGTCCTGCGCGATCAGCCGCGTGATCGTCCCACCTCCGGCAAACCCGAGCCGGCGGTAGACCTCCCGTCCGGCTGGCGTCGCGTCGAGGCCGGCGACGCGCCCTTCGGCTGCCAGTGCGTCGACGGCCCAACGCATCAGGCGCGTGGCCAGCCCCTGCCGTCTGGCGTCGCGCGTGACCAGCACCATGCAAATCCAGCCGAGCCGATCGCCAAGGGGCATGACGGCGGCCGTCGCGACCAGGCGAGCCCCGTCGACGATACCGCGACCGCGCCCGACGTTCAGGATCAGCTGCCAGTCGGCGGCCGTCTGGTTCCACCCCGCCTCGCTCGACAGCAGCAGACACTCGGGCACATCGTCAGCCGCGAGCGCCCGCTCGACCAGAGTGCTGGACGCCGCGCCTCGGTCTGCCTCAGACCTTGGCACCGACCGCCTCCGGGTCATGGGCCCGGCGCGTCACCCCTCGAGCCGTCGGTATCGAGACCGCGCCGTGGAGTTCGATCGACGCTTCGTTGCCAGAGACGACGAGTTCGGCATTCCGCGCCGCGAAGGCTTCGTGCCAGGCGACGGCCTGCGCCGAGGTGGCGAGCGCGTCGCTTTGGCGCCGACGCGCCTTGTCGACGCGGTTCACCCGCCGGCCTCGTAGGTGCAGCGGCTGAGCGACCCGACGTCGGGTCGGACACCCGAGGCGAGGCCCGGGCAGTCGAGGGAGCCGATGCTGAGGGCGCCGCCCTCGATCTTCAGCCGTACGGCGCCGAGGCCGCGATGGTAGAGGTCGGGATGGGCGGCGAGGAACGCCGCCTGCTCGGCCTCGGGCGCCGACGCCATGCCGTTGACGTAGTGGTGGCCGTTGCGCTCGACGTGCGTGCAGCCGATCAGCGTCGCCAGCGCCAGGTCCTGCTGCACCGCGAGGCCGGCCTGCGTCGTCAGGTCCTCGGCCGACATGAAGTAGCGTTCCTCGCCTGCCTCGCGGTTCCATGCGGCGCAGCGGGCGCGATTGAGGAGAGACTTGTAGAAGCCCTTGCAGGACTTCGACGAGACGCCGGTGTAGCCAAGCGCCTTGGCGGCGAGGAAGGCGTCGAGCGTGCCGTCGGACTCGTCGATCTCGACCGGCTTGAGCGCGCGCCAGCGGCGTCACCTCGCGCTCCAGCGCCTTGGCGCGGCTGATCGGCTGCTCGACGAAGCAGGATCGCGTCGCGCAGACGCGCGAGCTCGGGCGCGGCCTCGATCGCCCGCCAGAGCTCCAGCACGCCGTCGACATCGGCGTACTGCTCATTCCCGTCGAGCGTCGCGCGGTAGGACGGCAGCGGCTCGAGAGCGCGCGGCGATCCGCATCAGCCGGTCGATGTCTGCGGCCACATCGCCGCCGACCTTGAGCTTGAAGTGCGTGACGCCGGTGTCACGGATCACCTCGTCGAGCGTCTCCGGCAGACCGTCGTCGACGCGGTCGCGGCCGGCGATGTCGTCCGCGTCGATCGGATCTACGAGGCCGACTGTATGGCGCAGGTCGATGTGCGACGAGGGTCGGAGGCCGGCGAGAAAGCCATCGAGGTCGAAGCCCGCGAGGTCCGGCGTCAGCGCCGCCGAGAGGTCGAAGAGGTTCCGTCGCGCCGCCTCGAAGACGCTGACCCCCTCGAGCTGCAGCAGCGCGTCGAGGATCGCCCGGTCGAGCAGCGCCGGCCCGAACCCGGCGGCAAGCGGCGGCAGGCCCGCGCCCTCCGCCGCCTCATAGCAGGCGGGCGCGCAGGCGGCGTGAAGGCCGAAGGCGGTGCGCGGCGCCGTCTCGGCGCGATACGCATCGGCCGCGATGTCGAGCGCCTGGCGGAGCTGGTCGAAGTTGTCCGCGTTCGAGAGCTCGGGCGACTTGTCGAACCACTTCGGCGCAAGCAGCTCGGCGGCCATGCCCCAGCCCTCGCGTCCGTCGCCGGTGCGGATGCGGGCGCGGACGAAGGTCTGCGGCGCCTCGGTCAGCGTGACGACGCCGAAGCGGAACGGCATGCGCAGGCGCACGTCGCGCTCGTAGAACTCCACGTCGACAAGAGTGCAGGGTCGGTCGGTCGCTCATGCCTGGGCCTCCTGCAGGCCGCGCAGGTAGCCGGCGGCGCGGGCGGCGCAGGCTGTCCCGTCGGGGCGGTAGTCGAACGGCTCGACCGCCGCCCAGCCGGCGTAGCCCTGGCGGTCGAGCGCGGCGAGGATCGGGGCGAAGCGCATCTCGCCCTCGCCGGGCCCGCGGCGGTTCGGGTCGTTGAGGTGGACGTGCGCGATCCGGCCGCGCGGGTACCAGTCCGTCGATCACCGCGACGACGTCGCCGCCGTCGCGCCCGGTGGCCGAGGCGTCGACCATGGTGCCCAGGCCGGGGCTGCCGACCTCCTCGAGTATCTCGACCGCCTCGGCGACGGTGTTGACAAGCCGCGTCTCGCGCCGCGACAGCGGCTCGATGCAGTAGAGGACGCCTGCCGTCTCCGCCGCCTCGCCAGCGGCGGCCCAGCATTCGACGGCGCGGGCGCGGGCTTCGGCCTCCTGCCGCCTGCGGCACGATGCGCTGCTGCGGCGAGCCGTGGATCAGCCGGTCGGCGCCCAGCGCCGCGGTGAAGTCGACAAGGCGGCGCATGTAGTCGCGTCGTCCGCCGCCGCACGCCGGCGTCCTCGGAGGTGATCGACAGGCCCTCCGGCCCGACCAGCAGCCAGTGCAGGCCGGAGCAGCCCAGCCCCTCGGCCTCCATCGCGGCGCGGACGCGCCTCGCTTCGGCCTCGCCCAGCGTCTCGGGGTCGTCCGAGAGGGTGAAGGGCGCGAGCTCGAGGCCGTCATAGCCGACGCTGGCGGCGAAGGCACACTGCGCGGGAAACGGCAGGTCGCGGATGACCTCGTTGCAGAGCGAGAGTTTCAGTTGAACCTCCTTGTCATGCGGGAGACGGCGCGGCGAACCGGCGCCAGCCCCCAGAGAACGGTGAGAAGCGTGAGGGCGGCAAGCGCCGCCCGCGATCGGCCGCGTGACGAACGGCTCGAACGAGCCGTCCGACAGCACCATGCCGCGGCGGAAGTTCTTGTCGAGGATGTCGCCCAGCACGATGCCGAGCACCAGCGGCGCCATCGGGTAGTTCATCTGCCGGAGCGCGAAGCCGAAGATGCCGAAGCCGAGCATCACCCAGACGTCGAAGATGCGGCTCGCGATCGCGAAGGAGCCGACGACGCAGAGCACGAAGATGACCGGCATCAGGTACTCGCGCGGGACGCGCAGCACGAACAGCATCGGCCGTGTCAGCGCGAGGCCGAGGATCAGGATCGCCAGCGACGCCCAGAACAGCATCGCCGCGACCTCGAACACGAAGGTCGGGTTCTCGATCATGATCAGCGGGCCCGGGCGGACGCCGTGGATGAACATCGCCGCGAGCAGGACCGCGGCCGGCGCCGAGCCGGGGACGGCGAGCGTCAGCACCGGGATGATCGCGCCCGGGGACGGCGGCGTTGTTGCCGGTCTCGGCGGCGATCAGGCCCTCGGTGCTGCCCTTGACCGAAGCGGTCGGGCGTCGCGCTCGCCCGGCGCGCGGCGGCGTAGGAGACCCAGGCGCCCATGTCCTCGCCGACGCCGGGAACGATGCCCATGCTGGTGCCGATGAGGCCCGAGCGCAGGATCGTCCACCAGCGTCGGCCGACCTCGCGCGAGCCGCGGCAGGACGCGGCCGCCGACGTCGCGCACCGTCTCGTAGGCCGGCTGCTTCATCACGCAGAGGATCTCGGCGAAGCCGAAGGCGCCGACCAGCGCCGGCAGCAGGCCGAGCCCGCCGGCGAGCTCGACCGAGCCGTAGGAGAAGCGCTGGTAGGCGTGGATCCCCTCCTGCCCCACCTGCGCGAGGAAGAGGCCGAGGAAGCCCGCGATCCAGCCCTTGATCGGGTCGTCCATCGCCGTCAGCCGGCCGGAGATCACGACGCCGAAGACCGCGAGCCAGAAGAACTCGTAGGACTGGAAGCGCAGGCCGAACTTCGGCGAGTTGCGGCGCGATCAGCGCCAGCAGCAGCAGCCCGATGATGCTGCCGAAGAACGAGCCCACGGTGGCGAGGCCCATCGCCTCGCCGGCGCGCCCGGCGCGCGCCAGCGGGAAGCCGTCGAGGCTCGAGGCGGCGTTGGCCGGCGTGCCGGGGATGTTGAGCAGGATCGCCGTGCGGCGAGCCGCCGTAGATCGCGCCGACATACATGCAGATCAGGATCAGGATCGCGTCGCCGGCGGCCATCCGGAAGGTCAGCGTCGTCAGCAGCGCGATGCCGAGCGTCGCCGTCAGCCCCGGCAGCATGCCCACCGCCATGCCGAGCAGCGTCGCCCAGAACACGGCGAACAGACTTGCCGGCTCGGCCAGCGCGGCGACGGCCGTGGCAAGGGCCGTCAGGCGTCTCCATCCGGTCCTCACGGCAGGCGCACCAGGAACACCTCCTGGAAGAGCGTCGAGACGGCCGCGGCGGTCGCCAGCGCCAGCAGCGCCGCGAAGAGCACGGCGCGCCAGCCGCCGCGCCAGGTGAACGCCAGCGCGAAGGCTCCGACGAAGAGGGCGGTGGCGAGCCAGAACGGCACCCGGCCGAGCAGGCCGGCGGCGTAGACGAGGCAGAGGGCGGACGTGATCGCGAGCCGGCCCCAGCCTCCCTCGCCCGCGGCGCGGCAGCGCGGCGTCCGTCCACGCGCTGCGCGAAAGCAGCGCGAGGCCGAGGCCGGCAAGCACCAGCCCGAGCAGGCCCGGCGTCAGTCCCGGCGCGCTCATCGGGTCCACGCCGAGCTCCGCGAGCCGGGGCATCCGCCAGGACTCGACGACCACCGCGCCGCCGAAGGCGCGTGAGGATCAGGGCGAACCAGAAGTCGGCGGTCCGGAACATGCGGCCTCGTCGCAGCCTCGGGCCGCGAAGTGCGCGGCCCGATCGCCGTCAGGGCTTGGGGATGCCCAGCTCCTCCGGCGACATCGTCGTGCGGCCGGCCGCGTGGAACGACCAGGCGTCGGCCTGCACCTCGGGCCACACCCTCTCGCGCGCCTCGTCGCCAGCCGCGGGCGTGAACAGCGCGCCCTTCTCCAGCGCGTACTGCTTCAGCGGCTCGGCGTTCGGGATCACCTCGGCCCAGATGCGGTCGAAGGTCTCGATCACCTCGGGCGGCGTGCCCTCCTTCGGGATGAAGATGCCGAAGGCGGTCGACAGGATCGGCAGGTCCTCCTCGACGAAGTCGGTGACCGGCGGAATCGTCCCGTGCCCCTCGATCTCGAGCGGCTGGTCGGCCAGGACCGCGAGCGGCCGCAGCCGCCCGGCCCGGACCATCTCGGCCTGTTCGGAGGCGAGCTGCGTCGTCGCCTCGGCCTCGCCCGCGACCGTCGCGACCACCGCCGGGTTGCCGCCGTCATAGGTGACGTGCTTGTACTCGCCGCCGACCGCGCCCTTCAGCGCCTCAGCCGCGGCGTGACCGGACGAGCCGGCGCCGGCGGTGGCGATCGTCACCGTCGCCCTCCTGCATCGCCTGCACGAAGTCGTCCATCGTCTGGTACGGGGCGTCCGGGTTCACCGACACCAGCGGCACGTTGGTGACGGTGTTGTAGAGCCGCCAGTCGTCGATCCAGGTGTCCCACTGGCCGAGCAGCTGGTAGGTGCCGAGCTGCTTCGGCGCGCCGGCGGCCCAGGTGTAGCCGTCGCGCTCGGCCTCCCAGGCGCTCTTCTTGCCGATGGCGCCCGAGGCGCCAGGCTGGTTCACCACCACGATGCTCTGCCCGAGCTCGTCCTCGAGCACGCCGGCGGTGATCCGCGTCACCTGGTCGGTGGCGCCGCCCGCGCCCCAGGGCACGATGATGGTGATCGGCTTCTCCGGCTGCCACGGATAGTCCTGCGCCGTCGCCGGCAGCGCCAGCCCGGTCGCGGCCAGCAGGCTCAGTGTAAGTTGCTTCATCGCATCGTCCTCCCCTCTCGCTTTTCTTGCGGCGGCTCGCACCGCCGCCATCAGTCCACTCCCAACAGGTCGTAAATCCGGCGGGCGTAGTGCCCGAACTCGGGCGACTGCCGCATGTCGAGACGGCGCGGATACGGCAGGTCGATGGCGAAGTAGTCGGCCATGCGCGCCGGCCCCGCCGTCAGCACCGCGCAGTGCGATCCCATCAGCACCGCCTCCTGGATCGAGTGCGTGACGAACAGGATAGTCTTGCGGCTCTCGTCCCAGATGCGCAGCAGCTCGAGGTTCATCCGCTCGCGCGTCAGCGCGTCGAGCGCGCCGAACGGCTCGTCCATCAGCACGACTTTTGGGTCGTGCAAGAGCGCCCGCGCGATCGCCGCCCGCTGCTGCATGCCCCCCGAGAGCTCATAGGGCTGCTTGTCCTCGAACCCCTCCAGTCCGACGAGCTTCAGCAGGTCGCGCGCCCGCTCCCGCGCAGGTTTCATCGGCAGGCCGAGAATCTCGGCGGGCAGGAGCACGTTGTCGATGATGTTGCGCCACTTCAGCAGCAGCGGCTGCTGGAACACCATGCCGACGTCGCGGCCCGGCGTGAACGGGTGCGCGGGGTCGCCGATGTCAACGCTGCCGCCCTCGTAGCCATGCAGGTCGGCGAGGATCTTCAGCACCGTCGTCTTGCCGCAGCCGGACGGCCCGACCAGCGAGACGAACTCGCCTTCGGCCACGCTCATGGTGACGTCCGACACCGCGACGAATTCCTGTCCGCCGCTGCGGTAGACCTTGCGCACGTTCTGCAGGCGGATGAAAGGGCGCGGCCCGGGCACGGCGTCCATCACGACAGCCACTCCTCCCGACGAGCCGCGACGAAGGCGTCGTCGGTAAGGTGCGGGTATGCGGCGAGCACCCGGTCGATCTCCGCCGCCTGCCCCGGCCCAAGCCCCTCCTCCGGGTCAAGCAGGACGAGGTTCTCCAGCAGCCCCTGCCGCCGCAGCACTTCATGGCAGCCCGCGATGCAGCCGGCGAAGCCGTTGCGCACGTCGAAGAGTGCGCCGTTCGCGTCGGTCAGCTGCGCGTCGAGCGTCAGCAGCTCGGCCGGGATCGTCCTCGCTTCCGCCGCCGTGCGCGCGCGCTCCAGCAGTTCCACCGCGGCGCGCGTCCAGACCGACCACTGGCCGAGGAGGCCGCCGCGGATCCGCACCGTCACTTCCGCGTCGCCGCGACGGATGCGGTAGGGCGTCAGCAGGTCGAGCAGGATGTGGTCGTCGTTGCCGGTGTAGAGCGTCACCCGGTCCTCCGCCCGCGCCTCCGCCACGCCGCGGACGACGTCGAGCGTGCGGTAGCGGTCGAACGGCGCGATCTTGATCGCCACGACGTTCTCGATCCCGGCGAAGCGGCACCAGAACCCGGCCGAGAGGTCGCGCCCGCCGACCGCGCGCTGCAGGTAGAAGCCGACGAGCGGGATCTCGGACGCGACCGCGCGGCAATGCGCGACCAGTTCGTCCTCCGACGCCCGCGGCATCGCCGCGAGCGACAGGAGCCCGGCGTGGTAGCCGAGCGCGCGCGCCGTCGCCGCCTCCCGCCGCGCCAGGTCCGTGGCGCCGCAGAGGCCGGCGATCATCACCGGCGCGCCGGTGCCCTCCGCCGCGGTCTCGGCGGCGAGGCGCAGGACCGGCTCGTAGAGCCCGGCGTCACGGATCGCGAACTGCGTCGTGTGGACCCCGACGGCCAGGCCGCCTGCCCCGGCGGCGAGGTAGTACCGGCTGAGCGCCCGCTGCCGGCGGACGTCGAGCTCGCGCCCCTCGGTCAGCGCCAGCGGATGCGCCGGGATCGCGACGCCGGTGCGCAGGGTCCCCAGCACCTCGGCCGAGATGTCGCTCCAGTGCGCCGTCATCGCCGACCCCGCAAGTAACTGGAGCGGCACAAGGCGGTCATGCCCGTGCCGCCTCGGCCGGGCGCAGGTAGGCGAGCACCATCTCGACCATCAGCGTCCGCCAGCGAGCCAGAAGGTCCGGCTGCTCCAGGTCGCGGTCGAAGATCACCGACAGGGTGAAGCGGTTCGATAGATAGAAGTAGCCGATCCCGGCGGTCGAGATGTAGAGCTCGACCGGGTCGATGCCCTCGCGGAATACCCCTTCCTCGACGCCGCGGTCGAGGATCTGGCCGATCATCTCGACGAAGGGCGAGTGCATCTCGCGCGCGCGGCTCGACTGCCGCAGATGGCGCGCCCTGTGCATGTTCTCGGAGTTCAGAAACCGTATGAATTCCGGGTGCTTGAGGTAGTGGTCCCAGGTCGTCTCGACCAGCCGGCGCATCGCCATCACCGGCGGCAGGTGGTCGAGCTGCAGGTCGCGCTCGCGCTGGCGGATCTGCGCGTAGGACTCCTCCAGCACCGCCAGGAACAGCCCGTCCTTGTCTCCGAAGTAGTGATAGAGCATGCGCTTGTTCACGCCCGCCCGCTCGGCGATGTCGTTGATCCGGGCACCGCCAAGGCCGCGCGCGGCGAAGTCGGCCGAGGCGGCATCGAGAATTCGGCGCCGCGTGCCGTCCGGGTCCCGTCTCACAGGCTTGCGCGCCGGGGCGGCGGCCGGGTCTTTGTCGTTGACAGAGGCAGTCACCGACCGCACCGTGTAGTAACCATAAAGTTACTTTGTCCGAACGCGTCACGGCGGTCAATCGCCGACCGCTCGGACCGCAGGAGGGAGAACGACGAGGATGATGAGGATCGCCATCACGACGGGCGCGGCGGCGCTGCTGATTGCCCCGCTCGCGCGGGCGCAGGAGACGGTCGAGATCGACTTCGTGCTGAACTGGATCGCCGGCGGCGACCACGCACCCTACTACTATGCCAAGGAGCAGGGCTGGTACGAGGAGGCGGGGATCGACCTGAACATCGAGCAGGGCAAGGGTTCCACCATGGCGACGCAGCGCACCGGCGTCGGCGCCTCGGACGTCGGTCTCGCCGATCTCGGGACCGCTCTGCTGGCCCTCGGCCAGGGCGCCGAGTTCGAGGCGGTGATGAACATCTACGCGAACTCGCCCTACGGGATGTACTGGCTGAAGTCGTCGGGGATCGAGGACGTGCAGGACTTCGCCGGCCGCAAGATCGGCAACCCGCCCTCCGACGCCGCCCGCGCGATGTGGCCGGCGCTCGCCAAGGCGGTGGGGATGGAGCCCGAGGCGGTCGACTGGGTCAACGTGCAGCCCAATGCCAAGCTCGCCGGCCTGAAGTCCGGCGCCTTCGACATCACCACGTCGTTCTACAACATCCACCATATCTTCGAGCGCGAGCTCGGCGACGACATGGGCTACTTCGCCTGGAAGGAATACGGGGTGAACCCCTACGGCAACTCGATCATCGTGAACTCCGGCTTCCTCGATGAGCACCCCGACGCGGTTCGTGACTTCGTGCAGGTGACGCAGCGCGCCTTTGCCTTCTGCGTCGAGAACCCGGAGCCCTGCGTCGACGCGCTGGTCGCCGCCAATACCGGGCTGCAGACGGAGAACGAACTGCAGAACTGGGCGCTGGTGGTGGAGTTGCTAACGGACGAGAGCTCGACGACGAAGGGGCTCGGCTACTTCGACCCGGAGCGGCTGCAGGCGGACTACGAGCTGACCGAAACCTACTTCGAGCTCGAGCAGCCGTTCGACATCAGCGAGAAGGTGACGAACGAGTATCTCGACACGTCGATCGTGGTGCCGACGCCCTAGGCTCAGGACCCATTGATTGGGTTGAGGCTGACTCGGCCGCGTGATTCATGCTCCCGAACTGACGGGGGCCTTATGAGCAATCTCTTCTGGCTGAGCGACGAGCACATGGCGCGTCTCAAGCCGTTCTTTCCCAAGAGCCATGGCAAGCCGCGGGTCGATGACCGGCGCGTGCTGAGCGGGATTATCTTCATCAACCGCAATGGCTTGCGCTGGAGCGATGCGCCGAAGGAATACGGCCCCCACAAGACGCTCTACAACCGCTGGAAGCGGTGGAGCGACATGGGCGTGTTCGCTCGGATGATGGAGGGGCTGGCCGCCGAGAGCGCCGAGCAGGCGACGGTCATGATCGACGCGACCTATCTGAAGGCGCACCGCACGGCCTCGAGCCTGCGGCTGAAAAAGGGGGGCGTGGGCGTCTGATCGGTCGCACGAAGGGCGGGATGAACACCAAGCTGCACGCCGTCACCGACGCGATCGGACGGCCGATCCGGTTCTTCATGAGCGCAGGCCAGGTCAGCGACTACATCGGCGCTCGCGCGATGATGAGCAGTCTGCCTCTCGCGGACTGGCTGATCGCCGACCGGGGCTACGACGCCGACTGGTTCAGGGATGCATTGAAAGACAAAGGGATATGCGCCTGCATCCCGGGCAGGAAGTCGCGCGACCAGCCCGTGCGCTACGACAAGCGTCGCTACAAGCGCCGCAACCGGATCGAGATCATGTTCGGCCGCCTCAAGGACTGGCGCAGGATCGCTACCCGCTACGACAGGTGCCCGAAGGTCTTCCTCTCCGCCGTCGCCCTCGCAGCGACCGTGATCTTCTGGCTTTGAAAATCAATGAGTTGGAGCCTAGAACTTGCCGTCGCGGACCTGGAACCCCGTGGGCTTGCCGAGCGACGGCAGGCCGCGGGCGATCCAGTCCGCCTGCCAGTCGATCATCCGCTCGAGCGGCACAATAGGGTCGCCGAAGAGGCGGTGCGCCTGCCTCGCGTCGTTGAGCCAGCCGGTCTCCGCCTCCTCGCCCGCGATCCGCGCCTCCGTGCCGAGGCGCACAGCGAAGGCGTGGGCCAGCTCACGGACCGACACCGTCTCGGGGCCGGTGACGTTCAGCGGCGAGGTCGGCGTCGTGACGTGGCGCAGCGCCCGCAGGATTTGGCTGTTGGCGTCGCCCTGCCAGATGACGTTGGCGTGGCCCATGGTGACGTCGACCGGCTGCCCGGCCGCGACCAGCGTCGCGACGTCGTGCAGCACGCCGTAGCGCATGTCGATCGCGTAGTTCAGGCGGATCAGCCGGCCGGCGGTGCCGTGGGTCTGCGAGCCGTGCTCGAACATCCGCTCGCGGGCGAGGCAGGACCAGGCGTACTCGCCCGGCGGCGGACCCGGCGGCACCTCCTCGGTCGGGCCGCCGTCGGCGATGCGCACGAACGGGTACACGCAGCCCGTCGACATCGCGACGATGCGCGAAGCCCGGAAGCGCTCGGCGATGTGCGCCGGCACCAGCGCGTTCATCGCCCAGGTCATCGCCTCGCGCCCCGTCGCGCCGAACTTGAAGCCGGCCATGAACACGACGTTTGGCACGTCCGGCAGCGCCTCGACAGCGCGGCGGTCGAGCAGGTCACAGGCGATGCCCTCGACGCCGTGGCCGGCCAGCTCGTCGCGCAGCCCCGCTGCGGAGAAGCGCGCCACCGCGATCACCCGCTTGTCCGGCGCCGCTCGCTTCGCGAGCCGGCATAGCGTCGGCCCCATCTTGCCGCCGGCGCCGAGCACCAGGATGTCGCCCTCGACCGCGGCGAGATCGGCTGTCAGCGCCTCGGACGGGCGCGTCATCAGCTCCTCGAGCGCGGCCTCGTCCTCGATCCGCGCGGGCAGCCCCTCCCGCGTCAGCCGCTCCGGCGCCGTGACCTCGTCCATCCCTCGCTCCCCTCGCCTGAGTAACCGGACAGTTACAAACAGCCCTCGCACGGTCTAATCGCGACGTCAGGCCGAGACGCGGCTGTCCTGCGGCACGGTCAGGTACTCGACCAACTGCACCAGGCCGTAGAGCGCGACGCCGATCAGCGTGATCAGCAGCACCGCCATGAACATCGCCGCGGTGTCGAGCGTCACCTGCACCTGCAGCATCAGGTAGCCGAGCCCCGCCTCGGAGGCGATGAACTCGCCCACCACCGCGCCCGCGACCGCGAGCACCGTCGCCACCTTCATCCCCGAGAACACGTAGGGCAGCGCGCTCGGCAGCTGGATCTTGGTGAAGACCTGCCACCGCGACCCCTTGAGCGCCTGTACGAGTTGCAACAGCTCCGGCTCGACCTCCCGCAGGCCGCGTGCCGTGGTGAGCAGGATCGGCAGCACGCAGATCGAAAAGACGATCAGCGCGTTCGGCGTGAACCCGTAGGAAAACCAGACGATGAAGAGCGGCCCCAGCGCCACCTTCGGGATCATGTTGAGGCTGACCATCAGCGGCATCACCGCCTGGTCGACGAGCCGCGACCACGACGACAGCAGCGCCACGCCGACACCGAACACCACCGCCAGCGCGTAGCCCGCCAGGATCTCTCCCGCCGTCACCATGGTGTTGTGGACCCAGTCGTACTGCTCCCACAATGCCGCGATCGTCTCGAGGGGGCTCGGCATGACGTAGCCGGGCACGTCCCCCAGCGTCACCCAGAGCTGCCAGGCCACGATCACCGCGAGGTGCGCCGCCACGGCGACCCAGTACCGGCGGACGAGACCGATCAGCCGCGATGCCGCCCCCGGCACCGGCTCGGCCTTGGCGTCCGGCTCGCCGCGCCCGGCGACGACGGTCTGTTGCGGCATTCCCGGCCCCCTTGTATTAACCGTCTGGATAATCCGGTGGCAGGTAAGCCCCGTCAAGAACGGCCCGCGGGAGAGAGGGAGAGCTCATGTCGGAACCACGGATCCTCACCACCGTCGTCGGCTCCTATCCGATTCCCGACTGGCTCGCCGCGCGTCCCAGCGAGCAGGCGGTGATCGACGCCACCCGCGTCGTCCTGCACACCCAGGAGCGCGCCGGCATCGACCTCGTCTGCGACGGCGAGATGTACCGTTTCGACGTCAACCACCCCGAGACCAACGGCATGATCGAGTACTTCGTGCAGCCGATGTCCGGGGTGCGCACCGCGCTCACCTTCGACGAGATACAGGGCTTCCGCTCCCAGGCCGGGATGCGCTTCCGTGCACGTCCGGCGGGCATCGTCGACGGCCTAATCGGCGGCGGGACGCTGGACCTGCCGGCGGCATGTGCGCGCGCCAAGGCGCTGGCGACGCGGTCGCTGAAGTTCACGCTGACGGGACCGCACATGCTGGCCAAGACCCTGTCGGACCGGCACTACGGCAGCACGCCCAAGCTCGCGATGGCGCTGGCGGAGGCGCTGGCCGAGCAGGTGGCGCACTGCGACGCCGATGTCATCCAGATCGATGAGGCGAACCTGCCCGGACATCCGGAAGAGTGGGAGTGGGCGGCCGAGGCGGCGAACGTCGTGCTCTCCGCCGTCCGGACGACGCCGGCGATCCACCTCTGCTTCGGCAATTACGGCGGGCAGAGCGTGCAGAAGGGCACCTGGGACAGGCTCATCCAATTCCTCAACGCGCTGAAGGTCGATCACATCGTCATGGAGATGGCGCACCGCCCGCCCGAGGAGGTCGTGGCGTTCAAGGGCCTGCGCCCGGAGATCGGCCTCGGCCTCGGCGTCGTCGACATCAAGCGCACCGAGGTCGAGACGGCCGAGGACATCGCCCGGTCGATCGAGCGTGCAGCAGAGCTGCTCGGCCCCGAGCGCATCCGCTACGTGCATCCCGACTGCGGCTTCTGGATGCTGAAGCGCAGCATCGCCGACGCCAAGATCCGCGCGCTTGACCGAAGGGCGCGACCTCTACGAGGGGCGCCGCAGAGAGACCAAGGCCGTCGTCTGACGGCCGCTACCGGGTTCGCTCGCCACTCAACGAGTACGGCCGCGCTCACCTAGAGGCCGCGAAACAGCGGCAAGCATCATACAATGTTCGGCCAATCCCTCAGAGCCTAATCCGGGATCCGCCACTGACGTTGCTGTGTTGCGGAATCGGGCAATCAGGTACGCAAACGCACGACATGCTGGACCGAGACGGTCCCAGGCAGCACCGGGGCCCATCACTGGGCCCCAGCGCCCGAAGCAAAGTCTTCACGCCGCTTGTCGGTCGGCGGAAACGGCGCGGGGATGAAGCGGAAGATGATCGGCGGGGTTCACTTCATCATGGCGCCGACGCTCGGCAGGAGAGCCGTCGACGATCGCGAGGATCTCGTCCGTCTCCTGAAGGGACTGCCGCCTCCGGTCGATCAGCGTCGCCACGTCGTGGAGCAGCCCGTCATGCCGCACGCCGATGAGTGCGAGGCGGCGAGACGAGAGCCGAGAGAGGGCTGCGGCAATCGCCGCAACATCCTTGTCCGCGCGGTTCTCGCTCGCATGCTCGCGATAGGCGGCGCGTGCCGCAGCGATCCTGCCGCGCCAGCCAGCGCCACGCGCCGCGCGCCGCCAGTTTCCGTCCGTTACTGTGTCGATCAGGGTAGCGATCATTTTTCGTCTCCTCCTTGCTGGGTTGAGTGCGCGGGTCAGACCGCGAGAACGCTCGCCACCTCGTCGAGCTGCAGGATCGCGCGCTTCATGTAGAAGCCCTGCAGCATCAGGTGGTTTGCAAAGATGCTGGTGTCGCTCGGCGCGTTGAGCACGATCACGGGGTGGAGCTGGGACGCCCGCTCGAGGCTGTCGAGCGCCTGCGCCCAGAGGGCCGCGACGCCACGCTCGCGGATCAGCGCCTCGAAGTCCTGCCCGAGTGCGCCAAGGATCATGCGGTAGGCGTAGAGGCTGCCCTTGTTCTGATAGAAGATGTCGTCAGCGCGCCCGCTGAAGATCCAGAAGCCGCTTTGCAGTCGCACGCTGTCGAGCTGCGCCGTCTGCGAGCCGAGGTCGGCAGTGATCCGGCTGAGGGTCGTCGCCAGCGCATCGGTACGGCGCTCGAAAATCGCCTCGCCGCGCGCCAGCCGGTCGCTGTAGCGCACGAGGGAGCGATGGCCGGCGCGGTACTGGTCCTCGCTCGGGATCGTCGGCAGGATCGACTTCTCGAAGTTGAAGATCCAGATGTCGCCGGGGAACTGGAGAAGGCCAGCCGCGCGCTCGAGGTCGGGATCCGTCCGCGACGAGCCGCGCATCCGGGCGATCTGGTCGAGGAGCTCGAACGAGAACCGTCCGACGGCACGGTGGATGCCGAGCTGATAGTTCGGCATGTTATCCAGAAAGGCGGTGGGGGCGATTGCCGGGTCGTTCGGTGTCCAGCGATACTGGTTCACCTCGCGGTCGATCAGCGCGGCAGTCATGGCGGCGGCGGCGCTTCCTCCCTGATCAACCGGCGCGAAGGAGAGATCGTCGTCGATCCGGTCCAGCGAATTGCCCCACACGCCATAGTAGAGGGCGCCCATGGCGAGGAGGACGAGCGGCGCGCGCCGAAGCGCCTTGAGCCGGCGCCGCGGCCGGCGCGCGGCGGCCGGCGCTTCCGCTTCGGATGCGGCAGACTCGTAGATCGCAGGCAGCGACATTGCTACTCCTCTCGCGCCGGGGCGCCTTGGTGTGTCTCGAATGCTTCGCCCTAACCGACGCGCGCGCTCGGGTTTTCATCCCCGTATCGCGACGGTTCTTCGGCGGATGCACCTGCGGCATGCCGCCACCCCGAAAATCCGCCACCTTTCTAAAGATCGAGCGGATGAATCCTGCGCGTGGCGCGTATGTGCGACGGATAGCGAGGGAGAGGAGATGAGACCGAAGGCCGTCATTGCCGAGAGGCTTCACGAGCATATCGCCGGACTTCGGCGCTACGCGCTTGTGCTCACGCGGAACGCGGCCGACGCGGAGGACCTTGTGCAGGAGTGCCTGGTCAAGGCGATCGCCGCGGCGGATACTTGGGACGAGACCGCCGACATGCGAAAGTGGCTCTTCCGCATTCTTCACAACACGCACGTGAGCGAGCTGCGCAAGCGGAAGGTCCGGCGCGAGGCGCAGATCGACTTGCCCGAGCCGGTGGTCGAGGCGGATCAGGTCAAGCGCATCGAACTCAGGCAGGTGCTCGACGCGCTCGACGAACTGCCCGAGGCGCAGCGCCGGCCGATCATGCTCATCGCGCTCGAGGGGATGAGCTACGCCGACGCGGCGGAGACGCTCGGCGTGCCGCTGGGCACTCTCTACTCACGGCTGGGACGAGGTCGCGAGGCGCTCCGAAAGATGATGGACACGCCACGCTCGAAGCTGCGCCTGGTGATCTGATGACCGAAAAGGACCAGACGATGGTACCCCAACACACCAATGAACGCGACCCGAGCGTGGACATTCACGCCTACCTCGATGGCGAACTCGGACCTGACGAGGCCGCCGAGGTCGAAGCGTACCTGCAGTCCGACGCCGAGGCGATGGCGCGATTCGAGCACTACGCAAGGCACAAGGACCTGATCCGCGAGGCGGGGGGAAGCGGCACACCCGAGGTGACCGACCTGAAGACCGCAGCGCTCGAACGGCAGCTCGCCGCCAAGCTCTCGAGCCGCGCTGCACATGGTGCAGCGCGGCCGTGGCGCGGCGTACCGCTCCAGATCGCCGCCGCCGTCGCCCTCGTGGCGGCGGGATGGATCGGGCACGCGCAGTATGCCCCCAGTGCGGACGGCGAGCCGGGCTACGTGGCCGAGGCCTTGGGCGCGCATCAAGTCTTCGCACACGACTTCATCCGGCCAGCTGAGTTCGGGCCGGATGTGAACGACGAGGCGCTGGCCTGGCTGTCGACCAAGCTCGGCCAGTCGGTCGAGGTCCCGGCGCTTGGCCCCGTCGGGCTCGAGCTCGTCGGGTTGCGCCTCCTCGGCACGGCGGAGGGGGCGCTGGCCTACTTCCTCTACGAAAAGCCCGACGGAACCCGCGTGTCGCTGACCCTCTCGCGGCATCCCGACGGAGAACCGGCGGTCAAGTTCGCCACATACGGCGACCACGGGCGCCACGTAGGCTACTGGAGCACCGGTAGCCTGGACTATGCGCTGGTGGCCGAGAGCGACAGCGCCGTCCGCGAGATCGCTGCCGAAGTGGACCAGTCGGTCACGTTCTGACTGCCACTCGACGCTATCGAGGTAGGCCGCCGCAGAACCACTCCGGCGGCCTTCCTGTGTCTGGACCACGCGCGATTTTTTGTCTTCCGAACACGGATGAAGTTCCCGACATGCGCGTCTTTCCATTACAGCGGCAACGGGGATTTCGCCCGCTGCCGCAAACGGTTCCGCGGTGGAAGGAGGGCGACATGACCGGAGCGACTGCGCTGATGTTCGAGGCTCACGAAGAGCCGCACACGCCAACAGGGGGAGGCACCGCCAGTCAGCGCCATGCCGGTGAAAATCTCCGGCCGCTTGAAGGTCCGCTCGTCCCCAGCGTCCGCCTTCTGCCCACCGCGGAAGCCCGTCCCGCGCCCATCGCGGAACCCGATCCGCCAGCGCTCCTCAAGCAAGCCCTTTGGCGTGCGATCGACCGGACCGGCCTTCGCCATCTGGCGTACATGCTCGGCCGGTATCCGAAGATGGCGACCGGCCTCTTCCTGCCGGCCCTGACGATGTCGTTCCTGTTCTTCCTGATGAGCGACTTCGTCGCGCTGATCCTCGGCGTCTACAGCATCGCGATGGGCCTCGTCTTTGCGGTGGCCGCAGCGCGAGAGATGGCGCGAGACGGCATCGACTTCGCCCCCACATCGGACGAGGAGAACGCATCGTGAAACTCGACACACTCCGGCGCGACGTGCCGACAACCCTGATCCTTGCGGCGGCGCTGCTGCTCTTCGCCAGTCCTGTCTTTACTGCATCCGCGGGCGCGGCGACGGTCAGCGCCTACATCCTCGGCCTTATCGGGGTCGCGGTGGCCGGGAAGCTCTTGCTGCGCCCGGACCGCTGGAACGCCTGGCTGATAGCCCCAGTCGGTGCGGCCATCGCCGCGATGCCTTGGATCTCCGGCTTCTCAGCGGCGAGCACGCCAACTTGGCTCCATCTTCTCGTCGGCGCCGCGTTTCTTGCTCGGGCGTTCTGGCCGCCTGCGCGGACGGTCAGGATCACGCGCCAAGACACGCCGCTGGACGACGACCGCGCGACGCCAGCGCCCTGAGCAGGATGCCTGCACTGCCCCTCTGAGCCGCCTCCAGGCGGCTCTTTCTTTTCCTGCGGGCGGATGAAACCCGCATGCGGCGCGTCCTTGGTGTGACAGCCGAGCCGCGACGGTGCGGTTGCAGGTGTTTCGCAACGTAAAGGAACCTCGAGGATCCGGGCCCCTCTGGCGCTCAGCCGTTCGCTGCGCGTGATGTCGGACCTCTTCACCAGCTGGAGAGCCGCATGGGCGCAGACCCCGCCTTCATCCGCCATCGATTCGAGCTGAGACCGCAGCGCGCCGCGGCGCCCGCGCTCCTGCCGCGCCCCGTTTCACGCCCGCGACGCACGCGCACCGTCCTCCGCTCCGGTGTCGTGCTGGCAGCCCTATGGGCGCTTCTCAATCCCGGCGATCTTCGAATCCTGGATCATCGGGGGCCCGTGCGTCGCCGCCGGTGCCGCGCTCTGCGAAGCGATGGCGCCCGCCCGACCGTCTCGCATCTCGCCAGCGGGTGTCCTGCGGTTCGCACTCTTCTTCGCGGTCGAAGCGGTGCGGGGAGCCACGGATGTCGCTCTGCGCGCGGTAGGAATCCGGTCTGCGCTCGATCCCGGCTTCGTGGAGATCAGGGTCAACCTGCCCCCCGGCGCACCGCGCATCCTATTCGCCAACGCCTTGTCGCTCCTGCCTGGAACGCTGACCGCCGACCTGCAGGGAAGCCGGGCAACCATCCACGTCATCGACCGCAACGCCGACATCGACGCGGATTCTGGCGCGGCTCGAGGCACGGGTGCGCGCCGTGTTCCGCGAGGAGGCCTCGCGATGATCGACGTGCTGACCGCACTGATGGTCGTCCTGATGCTGACGCTCGTGGCCGGCCTCGTGCGCATCCTGCGCGGACCCGAGGATGCCGACCGGATGCTCGCCGCGCAGCTGCTCGGCACCGGCGCCGTTGCGATCCTGATCCTGATGTCGGCCGCGATGTCGGCGCCGCCGCTCCTCGACGTGGCGCTCGTGTTCGCGATCCTCGCGCTGGTCGCGGTCGCCTGCTTCGCCGCAATCGATGGGAATTCCGATGACGACCTACGCTGACTACCTGGCCCTCGCCGCCATTGCCGCCGGCCTCGTCTTCTTCGCGGCGGGCAGCATCGGACTGCTCCGCTTTCCCGACGCGCCGACGCGCCTGCACGCGCTGACGAAGGCAGACACGCTCGGCCTCGGTCTCGTCGCGCTGGGGGCGGGAATCCTGATGGGCTCGTGGCAATCCGGGGTGAAGCTCGCCTTGATCTGGGTCTTCGTGGCGCTCGCCAGCGCCACCGGCGGTCACCTGATCGCGCGCCACGTCCTCCGCCGGCGGAGGGGTCGGTCGTGACCGCCTGGCTCGTCTTCGACCTCGTCCTGGTTGCCACAGTCATCTGGCTTGCATGGGCGGCGCTTGCGGCCACGGACACGTTCGCCGCGATCGTGCTCTTCATGGTGATGGGCCTCGTGCTGGCGCTCGCCTGGGCGCGGCTCGGCGCGCCCGACGTGGCGTTGGCCGAGGCCGCAGTCGGAGCCGGCGTCACGGGCGCCCTGCTGCTCCGCACCTGGGCCGCGCTTGCCGCGCGGCATGAGCCGGCTCCCACGTCGTCGTTCCGCGTCGTGCCCGCGGCGCTGTCGCTTGCGGTCGCGGGTCTCCTGTTCATCGCGACCCTGCTGCCGCAGCCGGAGACGCGGCTCGAGGAGGCGGTGACCGCGCGTCTCGCGGAGAGCGGCGTGGAGAACCCGGTGACGGCGGTGCTCCTGAACTTCCGCGCCTACGACACGCTGCTCGAAGTGCTGGTGCTCTTCGCGGCCGCGGTCCTCGTCGCGCACCTCTCGGCGCGCCCGGGTGCCGGCGCACGGCAGGGCCTCGGCCCGATCTTCCTCGCTTTCCTCCGCTTCGCCGTCCCGCCGCTCATCCTCGTCGCCGGCTACCTGCTCTGGATCGGCGCCGTCGAGCCGGGCGGGGCGTTCCAGGCCGGCGCGCTCCTCGGCGCAGCCGGGATCCTCCTGCTCGTCGGCGGCGTCTGGCGCCCCAGCCGGCGCGAACTCGTGGCGGCGCGGATCGCGGTGAGCCTCGGAGTCGGCGGGTTCGGGCTCGCGGCCGTGCTCGCCTGGGCGGCGGGCGGAGCGGTGCTGCAGTACCCACTCGCCGGGGCCAAGGCGTGGATCCTGGCGATCGAGGCGCTCGTCGCGCTCTCTACCGCGGCGACACTCGTTGGCCTCTTCCACGGCCTGTCAGGAACACGGAGGCGCGCATGACGCCTGACCTCATCTACGCCCTCGGCGGCGCAGCGCTCGTCGCGATCGGCCTTTACCGAGCCGTCGTGACGGAGGACCTGCTTCGGCGCGTGCTCGCGATCAACGTCTTCGCCACGGGCATCGCCTCGATGCTGCTCGCGACCGGCGCCGCGGCCGGCGACCCGGTGCCGCAGGCTTTCGTCCTGACCGGCATCGTCGTGCTCGTCAGCACGACTGCCGTGGCGCTCGCCCTGATCCGCCGCCTGCATGAGGACCATCGCGATGACTGATCTGCCGCTTGTCGACTGGCCGGCGTTCCTGGTCGTCGCACCCCTTCTCGCCGCGCTCGCGACGTTCGCCGTGCCGCGCGCTGCCCGCGCGGTCGGCCTGGCGACAGGGGCGGCCGTCGCCGCCGCCGCCTTGATCCTCGCCGGGCGTGTCGCAGCCGAGGGACCCATCGGTGCAGCAATCGGCGGTTGGGGCGCGCCGCTGGGGATCGACCTTCGCGTCGATGGCCTCTCCGCGCTCCTCGTCGCGATGACCTCGACCGTGGGCGCTCTCGTCAGCCTTTCCGTCGCCGTCGATCCACGGTTCGGGCGCGCCTCCACATTTTGGCCGCTCTGGCTCGTGCTGCTCGCGGGCCTGAACGCGATCTACCTCTCGAGCGACATCTTCAACATCTACGTCGCGCTCGAGGTCATCGGCCTCGCCGCGGTCGGGCTGACCGTCGCTTCCGGCAGCGCCGCAGCCCTGCGCGCCGGCCTCACCTACCTCTTCGCGAGCCTCGTCGGCAGCCTGCTGTTCCTGCTCGGCGTGCACTTTCTCTACGCAGGCTTCGGCCGCGTCGACCTCGCCGGCCTGGCACCCGTCTCCGGTCCCCTGGCATCGGCGGCGCTGGCGCTGATGCTCGCCGGCCTCGCGCTCAAGACGGCGATCTTCCCGCTGCACTTCTGGCTGCCGGCCGCGCATTCGAGCGCGACGCCGCCCGCGAGCGCGATCCTCTCCGGGCTCGTCCTCAAGGCGTCGCTCTACGTCGCGCTGCGCCTCTGGCTCGAAATGTTCTCGCCCTCGGACGCGCTGGCGACGCTCTTCGGCCTCTTCGGCGCCGGCGCGGTGCTCTGGGGCTCGATCCAGGCGCTGCGGACTGAGCGGCTGAAGCTCCTCGTCGCCTACTCGACGGTGGCACAGATCGGGATGATGGCGATTGCCTTCGCGCTCACGGGCGAGATCGGGTCGGACTCCGCGTTCCGCGGCGCCGTCTACCTCATGCTTGCGCATGCCGTGGCCAAGGCGGCGATGTTCCTCGCGGCGGGCCGCATCGCCGAATGCGCTGGCCACGACCGGATCGCCGATCTCGACCGGACCGCGGTCCGACCCGGTCCGGCGGAGGTCGCCTTCACGCTCGCTGCGATCAGCCTCATCGGCCTGCCGCCGACCGCCGGCTTCGTCGGCAAGTGGCTCCTCCTCGAAGGCGCCATGCTGTCGGATGCCTGGGCCTGGGCGGCGGTCCTCGTCGCCGGCACCGCTCTCAGCGCCGCCTATCTCGTACGCGTCATCGCCCGGTTCCTGCGGGTCGACCGTGCGCCGGAACCGTTGCCGGCCGCATGGGCCCTCGCCGACGTCGCGCCACTCGCCCTCGCCTTCCTGTCGCTCGGCCTCGGGATCACGGCGGCATGGCCGCTCGCGCTCCTCGCCGCCGGCAGCCCGCTGGAGCTTGTCCCATGACCGATATCCTGCCCCTCGCCATCCTCTTCACCTCGCTCGGCCTCGCGCCGATCCTGTTCCTGCTGCGCGAGGAGAGCGTGCGGCTGCGCACGACGCTCAACCTCGGAGCGGCGACCCTGAAACTCGGGCTCGTCGCCTGGCTCTCGGTAGAGGTCGCGAGCGGGACACTCTTCGAGGCGCGCCTTCCCATCATGCCCGGCCTCGACCTCGTGCTGCAGGCGGATGCGCTTTCAGTCCTCTTCCTCGCACTGTCGGCGGTGCTGTGGCTGCTGACCACGATCTACGCGGTAGGCTACCTCGAGGCGGGCGACCACCGCAGCCGCTTCTTCGGCTTCTTCAGCCTCTGCGTGGGCGCCACCGTCGGTATCGCGATGGCCGGCAACCTCTTCACCTTCCTGATCTTCTACGAGATTCTCGACGCTCGCGACCTTCCCCCTCGTCGTCCACCGCGGAACGGAGGAGGCGCATCGCGCCGGACGCACCTACCTTGCCTACACGCTCGGCGGCGGTCTCCTGCTGATGACCGGCGTCATCTGGCTCTGGGTGCTTGCGGGGTCCAACGACTTCGTCCCCCAAGGCTCGATCGCGCATCTCGCCGAGGAGCATCGGCTGGAGCTCCAGCTCATCTTCCTGCTCCTCGTGGCAGGCCTGGGGGTCAAGGCGGCGCTGGTGCCGCTGCACTCGTGGCTGCCGATCTCGATGGTGGCGCCCGCGCCGGTCAGCGCGCTGCTTCATGCGGTCGCCGTCGTGAAGGCAGGGGCGTTCGGCATCATGCGCGTCGTCTACGACGTCTACGGGGTGGATCTCGCCATCGGCCTCGGCGTCACCGCACCGCTCGCCGCCGCGGCGGCGGCAACGATCCTCTACGGGTCGCTCAGGGCGCTGACGCAGGATGACCTCAAGCGACGGCTGGCCTACTCGACGGTCAGCCAGGTCTCGTACATCACCCTCGGCGTCGCGCTCGCCAGTCCGCTCGCGGCCGTGGGCGGTCTCGCGCACCTGATCCATCAGGGGCTGATGAAGATCACCCTCTTCCTCTGCGCCGGAAACCTCGCCGAGGCACGCGGGATCAAGAAGGTGAGCGAGATGTCCGGCATCGGCCCCATCATGCCCGGCACGATGATCCCCTTTACAATCGCCGCGCTCGGTATGATCGGCCTGCCGCCGCTCGCGGGGTTCGTCAGCAAGTGGCACCTCGCCGCGGGCAGCCTTGGTGCGGGGCACGAATGGGTGATGCCGGTCCTGCTCGGCAGCTCGCTCCTCAATGCGCTCTACTTCCTGCCCATCCTGCACGCCGCCTGGTTCGGCGAACCCGAAGACCTGCGGCCGGTCCGCCGGAGGATTGGCTGGATGCTGGCGGTGCCGCCCATCGCCACCGCTTCGCTGGTGCTCGCCGCGGGCCTGCTCGCGAACTCGGGTGTGAGTCCGCTGGGATGGACCCGCTTCATCATCGCGCTCGAGTACCTCTGATGACAGACCTCTTGCTCCTCACCGTCCCCGGCCTTCCCCTGGTCCTTGCGGCGACGCTCCTCGCGCCGTCGCTGCGGACAGCGGCGATCGCGCTTGCCCCTTGCGGCGCGCTGCCGGCGCTCGCAGTCGCGCTTGGTCCGGAGAGCGCGCTGTCGGCGCCGTGGCTGCTTCTCGGGACCGAGCTGCGGGCGGACGGCACCGCGCGGGCGTTCCTTCTGTTCTCGGGCCTGCTCTGGTTCATCTCCGGCCTCGCGGCGCGGAGCTACCTGGCGGCCGACGAGCGGCGCACCGGCTTCTTCGCCGGCTTCCTTCTGGCGATGGCTGGCAACCTCGGCCTCCTCGTCGCCGCCGACGTGTTCAGCTTCTACACGCTCTTCGCGCTGATGAGTTTCGCCTCCTACGCCCTCGTCGTACACGCTCGCGGCGCCGAGGCCCGCTTCGCGGCCCGCGTCTACATCGCGTTCGTCGTGCTCGGCGAACTCGCGCTGTTCGCCGGCCTTGGACTTGCGGCGCACGCGGCGAACTCGACGCTCCTCGCCGACATGCGTGCCGCCGGGCTGCCACCCGAGGCGATCGCCCTCATCATGGCCGGCCTCTGCGTCAAGCTCGGCATCATGCCGCTGCATCTCTGGCTGCCGCTCGCCCACGCGGCGGCGCCGGTCCCGGCCAGCGCCGTGCTTAGTGGCGCCATGATCAAGGCCGGCCTCTTCGGGCTGATCGTGCTCCTGCCTTTCGGCCAGAGCGCGCTGCCGGAGGCGGGCAATGTCCTGTTGCTCTCGGGCGCCGTCTCGATCGGTCTCGCGGCCGCGATCGGCGTCACGCAGCGTGACGCGAAGTCCGTTCTTGCCTATTCCAGCATCGGTCAGATGGGGCTTGCCGCCGTGGCACTTGGCGTGGCCTTCGAAGCACCGCAGGCGTGGCCGGTCATCCTTCCGGCATTGCTGTTCTTCGCGGCGCACCACGCGCTGGCCAAGGGCGCGCTCTTTCTCGGCGTCGGAGCTCTCGCAGGGTCATCACGCCGCGCCTCGCGCCACGCCATCATGGTCGTGCTCACTGTCCTCGCCGCCGCGCTCGCCGCCGCCCCCTTCACCGCAGGCGCGCTCGCGAAGTCGGGCCTCAAGGAGGGGATCGCGAGCGCCGGCCCGACCGAGCTTGCGCTGATCGTCCTGACGCTGAGCAGCGCCGCCACGACCCTGCTGATGGCGCGCTTCCTGTTCCTCGCCTACCGCCGCAAGGGGGGCGGCCCCTCTCTCGCCACGCCCTGGCTCGGTCTCTCCGCCGCTGCCGTCGCTCTGCCCAGCGCCTGGCCCATGTTGACTGCGCAGGCGTCGCCGCGATCCGGGCCGGTGCTCGATGCGGCATGGCCGATCGCAGCGGCGTTGGTGCTTGCTATCGCGGCCGCGACAATCTGCCGATTGCTGGGCGTCGGAGCCCGCTCGCTTCCGCCCGGCGAGATCCTGGCGCTGTTCGAGCGGCGCCCAGCGCGGCCGGAGCGTCTTTCGACGGCCCGGGCGCGCCCTCTCAAGCGCAGGGTGAAACACAACTACTCCTTGCCGTCTCTCCCGCGCTCCTGGCAGGCTGGCGCCACAGCTACAGTGGCAGCTCTGGTCACGATGGCGGCGTTCGAACTCGTCGACCAAGATCATCAGACCATCCAGCGAGAGCCGGGCGAGGTTGGCTCTCCGCCCTGATGCCCGTACCGCGGCGATGCACAAGCAAAGGAGCATCCGGCAGGTAGAGCGCTCGTGGCTTGTCGCGTATGGCCCGGTGGGGAACGAGGGCCGACGGTGAGCATGGATCGGGTTCTTGCCTTGGTCGCTCATGCCGCACCGCGAGGAGGCACTTTAGCTCGCAGCCGATGGTGCCGCATCAACTCGTCGTTGCTCTTCCCGTGCCGGCGGTAGCCGTGCAGCTGAAGAGCGCCGTTCGCTTTCGCGTCCCGTTCGGCAAGATGTGCTTCAGCAGGCAGCGGGTCGCGTGATGCAGCGACGCTGATCGGCCTCAACTTCGGGCGAAGGCGCGGCGCAGCCACTTCTCGGCCTCGAGCACGAGCAGCAGCAGCGCGCCGATGCCAACGATCAGAGCGCCATCGGCAAACGAGACCGGGCGGGTATCGAAGAGTCGCTGCAGGATCGGCGCGTAGGTGAAGGCGGCCTGCAAGGTGATGGTGGCGACCACGCCGGCCAGGACCGCGGGGGTCCCAAGGACGCCGCTCCAAGTCAGCGCGGTCAGGTGCAGGTAGCGCACGGAGAACAGGTAGAAGACCTCGAGCACCACGATAAGGTCGACGACGAGTGTGCGGGCGTAGGCCAGGCTCTCACCACGCGCTTGGACGTGGAAGAAGACGGCGAAGACGATCAGGGCGACAAGCACAGAGACGAGGATGACGCGCCAGATCATCTCGGTGTCGAGAAGCGATGCCTTGGGGTCTCGCGGCGGTCGCTGCATCACCGCGGGCTCGGGCGGCTCGAAGGCCAGCGTCAGGCCAAGCGCCACGGCGGTCACCATGTTGATCCACAGGATCTGCGCCGGGGTCATCGGCAGCATGATGCCGAAGGCGATCGCCGCGATTATGATAAGAGATTCAGCGCCGTTGGTCGGCAGGTTCCAGGCGATGACTTTCTTGATGTTGTCATAGATCGTCCGCCCCTCGCGCACCGCGGCGACGATGGTGGCGAAGTTGTCGTCGGCCAATACGACGCGGGCGGCGTCCTTGGCGGCCTCGGTACCCTTCAGTCCCATCGCGACGCCGACATCGGCGCGCTTGAGGGCGGGCGCGTCATTGACGCCGTCGCCGGTCATCGCCACCACCCGGCCCTCTGCCTGCAGCGCCTCGATCAGGCGCAGCTTGTGCTCGGGCGCGGCGCGGGCGAAGACGTCAACCTCGGGGGCGCGGGCGCGCAGCTCCGCGGCGTCCATCGACGTAAGGTCCGCCCCGGTCAAGGCGCCGTCGGCCGTCTCCAGCCCCAGTTCCTCGGCGATCGCCAGCGCCGTCAGCGCGTGGTCGCCGGTAATCATCTTTACGTCGATGCCGGCCCGATGGCACTCGGCCACCGCCGCGACCGCCTCCGGACGGGGCGGGTCGATGAAGCCCGCAAGGCCCAGGTAGGTGAAGCCGCAATCCATGTCGTCCATGCCGAGCGATGCCTGATCGCCGACCGGCTTGGTCGCGAAGCCGAGGACGCGCTGCCCCTCGGCTGCCAGTCCGTCGGCGCGTCGGTCCCAGCCGGCGCGGTCGAGCGGTGTGCCCTCCGGCCCCTGCCGGTCGCACATGTCGAGGATGCGCCGCGGACTGCCCTTGACGTGGATGTGGTGCTCGCCCCCCTCCTCGTTGAGGCTTGCCATGAAGCGGTAGGCGGCGTCGAACGGGATGTCGCGGATCCGCCGCTGCCGCGCGCGCACCTCCTGCGGGTCGAACCCGGCCTTGCCGGCCAGCGCCAGAAGCGCGCCGTCCATCGGGTCGCCGGTGACCTGCCAGCGCCCGTCCTCGTCGCGGTGAAGATGCGCGTCGCTGCAGAGCAGCGCAGTGCGGATCAGCGCCTCCGCGCCGTCGGGCGCGCCAGCGTGATGCACTTCGCCATCCGGGGCATAGCCGTCGCCCGTCACATGGGTCGCCGCCCCCTCCGGTTGTGTCACAAGCGTGCGGACCGCCATCTCGTTCAGCGTCAGCGTGCCGGTCTTGTCGGTGCAGATCACCGAGACCGCCCCCAGCGTCTCGACCGCCGGCAGGCGCCGGACGATGGCGTGGCGCCCGGCCATCCGCTGCACGCCGAGGGCCAGAGTAATTGTCAGCACCGCCGGCAGGCCTTCGGGGATCGCCGAAACCGCCATCGCCACGACAGCCAAGAACGCCTCGTCGGCGGCGTAACCGGCCGCCGCAACTGCATAGCCGAAGACGGCCGCACAGAGCGCGAGGATCACGAGGGTCAGGAGGCGTGCGAAGCGGTCGATCTGACGCAACAGCGGCGTCGTCAGTTCCTCGATTTCGCCGAGCATGGCGCCGATCCGACCGACCTGCGCCTCCGGGCCGGTCGCCACGACCAGTCCGGTACCGCGCCCCGAAGTCACCAGCGTGCCGGAGAACGCCATTGAGGCGCGATCGCCCAGCGGCGCCTCCGCATCGACGGGCTCGACAGCCTTGACCACCGCCACCAACTCGCCGGTGAGCGCCGCTTCCTGAATGCGAAGCCCGCTGACCTCGAGCAGCCGCAGGTCTGCGGGCACCCGATCGCCGGCCTCCAGCAGCACGATGTCGCCGGGCACCAGATCGGCCGCCGGCAGCGTCTGCCGGGCGCCGTCGCGTAGCGCGGTCGCCTCGGCCGACAGCATGTCGCGCACCGCGGCCAGCGCATCCTCGGCCCGGCCTTCTTGCCAGAACCCGATTGCGGCGTTGAGGATCACGACAGCGAGGATCACGATCGTGTCGGTCCAGTGGCCGAGCATGGCTGTGACCAGTCCTGCGGCGATCAGGACGTAGATCAGCAGGTTGTTGAACTGCCGCATCAGACGATCGAACGCACTGCGCCGCGGCGGCTCAGGCAGCGCATTCCGCCCTGCACGAGCACGTCTGCGCTCCGCCTCCGCCGGTGTCAGGCCCTCGCGGTCGACGTCAAGGCGCGTCAGAGCCTCGGCAGCGTCAAGGGCATGCCACGCCGCGTCCTGCTGTCTCGGCTCGCCATCCAGATCATGGTCGTTCTGTGCGTCCATCGGTTCCCCGGTAGTGATGTCGGGTCGGGTCCGCAGGTTGCCTACGTGCTCCGACGCGACCTTTGAGGAAGTGGTCGGATCGTGAGGAATATGCGCAAGCGGAGCGAGACAGCCCTCTCGCCGGGCCTTCCGACCTCCGGCATCGTCTGCTAGCCAAGTCGACGCTGCCGCGAGATGATCCACGTCAACAAGTCATCGCCGTGGCTGCGATGGGCGCTGCATTCGCCCACGAGGTGGCTGAATAGGTGAATGACGCCGTTCGCGACTACCGCGCGCATCCTGCTATCGCTCTAACAGGGCGCTTCCGTAATGGGCCTCCTGCCGTCAAGAACTTCCTCCCGCGAGGGCTCCGCCTGGCGCAGCGTAGGCGAGCGGGGCGCGGAGCCATGCGGAGCGCAGCGCCCCGCTCGCTGTGGTGATGATTACGCCTGTCGCCCTCGCTCTGTCGCGCCGCCGGTTTCATGCTTCCGTCCGTGGTCGGCGCGCGGCCGCCACATCATGCCATCCAGGTGAACCCCGAGCGCCTATCTGAAGAGCGTGCTGCACGTCCGTGGACGCGTCACGAGCGGCCTGCCGGCGTCATCGGAGCTCGCGTCCCGGCGACGGGACCTCGGAGAGCCGGTCGCTCTGCGCCGGCTCGAACTTGTGCTCAAGCGGTCTGGACGTCCTCCTCGCCGAAACGGAAGGCCGTCCCGTCGAGCCACATGCGGTGGAGCACAGTGGCCAGCTTCCGCGCGACGGCGACGATCGCCCGGTTGCGCCCGCGCCGCTGGGCGACCCGCAAGCCCCACGCCCGGAGCCGCGAGAAGCTCTGCGTCCGGGTCAGCATTGCCTGGGCGGCCTCGTAGAGCATCGAGCGGACCATCGCGTCGCCGGCCTTGGTGATCCCGCCGGTGACGTCGGTCTCACCGGACTGGTGCTTCTTCGGGGTCAGGCCGAAATGCGCTCCGACCCGCTTCGACGAGCGGAAGCGGCCGGGGTCGTCCACCGCCGAGGTGAAGGTGAGCGCCGTCAGCGCACCGACGATGAGCCATGTCGCGCCATTGATGGAGTGGATGGCTCCCGCTCCCGGCATCGGGATGTGCCACGGTGGGTGTTGTTGAACAGTCCACCGAAGGGAGCCATCCATGGAACAGCCTACCACCATCGGCATCGATCTGGCGAAGAGCATCTTCCAGGTGCACGGCGTGAGCGTAGATGGGCCCGTTGTGCTGCGTCGGCAGCTGCGCCGGGGCCAGGCTCTAACCTTCTTCTCGCGTCTCGATCCGTGCCTGATCGGGATGGAGGCTTGCTCCGGTGCGCATCATTGGGCGCGGGAGCTTTCGGCGCTCGGCCACGAGGTGCGGCTCATGCCGGCGGCATACGTGAAGCCGTATGTAAAGCGCGGCAAGACCGACAGGGCGGACGCGGAGGCGATTTGCGAAGCGGTGACGCGGCCGACGATGCGCTTCGTGCCGGTGAAGTCGGCGGAGGCTCAGGCGGCGCTGCTCGACCACAAGGCGCGGGACTTCCTCATCCGCCAGCAGACCCAGACCGTGAACACGATCCGTGCGCATCTCGCCGAGTTCGGGATCGTGGTGGCGAAGGGTATCCAGAATGTCGACCGGCTCCTTGCCGCTGCGGAGCAGACGCCCGAGGCCGCGCGACCCGCCCTCGACCTGCTGGCTGGCCAGCTCCGCGATCTGCGCGCCCGGATCGAGACGGTCACCGCGCGCATCGAAGCGGCGCAGAAGAGCGACCCGCTCGCCCGACGTCTCGCCACGATCCCCGGGCTCGGACCGATTGCCTCGAGCGCCTTCGCCGTCACCACGCCCGACGTCGCGGCGTTCCGCTCCGCGCGAGACTATTCCGCCTGGCTCGGGCTCACGCCGAAGCCCCATTCGAGCGGCGGCAAGGAGCGGCTCGGGCGGATCTCGAAGGCTGGAAACCGTTACCTGCGACGCCTGCTCTACCTCGGCGCCATGGCGCAGATCGCAGGCCGGCGCCGCGGACGACCCGGGACCGACTGGCTTTGGAAGATGCTGGAGAGAAAGCCTGTGAAGGTGGTGGCCATCGCCCTGGCCAACCGGATGGCGCGGGTCGTCTGGGCGCTCGTCAGGAGCGGCGAAAGCTACCGGGCAGCCCCGGTCTGACAGAACACGCCGGCGCAGATCGGCTCCGAGACGGTGAGGCGCGACGTGAGGTGATGGCGACAGGACGGCGAAACGGCAATCGGGACACCCTGTTCGAACCGAAGCACCTCCGAGTGCGTGCCATTGATCGGGACCCGAGCGCCGGCGGACTTCATCAGGGCGCGCAGCTGCCACGCTGCACATCAGACGCCGTACACATGGCCGCGACCGACCAAACCAGCCACCGAACAGCGCCCTTGCCCCGCGGGAGCCATCCACACATGGTCCGAGCGACAATGGCGAATGCACCGTCATCAGCCGGCGGCAGGTCGCTTCATCCGGGCAAGATCGCGTGCTCGCTTGTCGAGCGCCGTCATCTCCGCCCGCAACGCGTCGCGCGCCCGCAGCATGCCCTCGGTCACCCGCTCGAGCATCGGATTGCCGCTGGCGAGTTCCTGCACCCGCCCGGCGAAGCGGCCCTTGCTGATCTTGCCGAGCCTGAGCCCGAAGCCCCTGAGCACGCCGCGGAGCCCGAGCTCAATGTCGAGCATCTTCTTCTGGAGCAGCTTGCGCGCCGTCAGCAACGCCCGCACCTCCTGCGCCGAGGCCGACTTGCAGTGCACCGGCCGGAACCATCCCATCCGCAACAGCTGCGCGATCCCGCGCGCATCGCGCCGGTCGGTCTTGATGGCCTCCGGCCATCGCGGCGCTCGAAACGCGCCACTGGCGCGTTCCGCCGCCCTTCGGGCGACCGCTTCGCGATCATCGCCGAAAGCGCCGCCTTCACCTGCCGCGTCTCCATGAGCACCACCTCGACGCCTGCCGTCGCCAGCCCGGCATGAAGCCACTGCGACAGCGGCCCCGCCTCCATGCCAAGGAGCGTGACTGGATGGTCCAGACGCCCCAGGAAGAGCAGAAGCGCCTCCGGGTCGCTCGGAACCTTCGTCTCCCGCAGGATCTGACCCGCGCGGTCCATCACGCAGACGCTCGACTGTTCCAGCGACACGTCGATGCCGACATACTGTTCCATGGCTGTCTCCCGTTGTTGGCCTCGGGCCGCCTCTGCGGACCCCGTTCGCACCTTCATCCTGGGGGACAGCCACCGACCTCGCCATCGGGCGCGGCCCGCCCACTACGGCATCTGAAGAAGGCATCCTCGTAGGCTGTTGTTCCGGTTTCTGGCGGACCGGGGTCTCGGAGACTTCGCGTCGGCACGCTGGCGATAGCGACCCTCGGCTTCATGCGGCCAACAGGCGGGGCAACCGGGCGAGATTGCAGGCCGCCATCGTGAGGGTGAACCGGGCACGAACCCGTTCGGCGCCGCGAAGCATCGTCTGCGCCATGCCGCCCACGGTCTTGGCCCAGCCAAAGGGCTCCTCGATCTTCTTGCGGCGCTTCTGGGAAGCCGCGTAGCCGGCATGGCGCGTGGTGCGCCCGTCGATCGCCGAATGACGCGCCTTCCGGGCGACGTGCGGGGTCACGCACATCCGGCGCAGGTCGGCGACGAAGTCGGCGCTGTCGAAGCCCTTGTCGGCGCCGAGCGTGAGGCGGCGTGTGGAGCCCGGAGAATGCCGGTCGATCATGTCGATGGCGGCGCGCCGTTCGGCGCGGCCGTCGGCCGGCGTCAGGTCGGCCTGCACGACCAGGCCATTGCGGTTCTCCATGAGAGTGTGGCCCATGAAGCAGAGCATCGCGCCGGCGCCGGGCGACTTCCTGTAGAGCCGCGCTTCGGGATCGGTGACCGAGGCATGCGTCGCGTTCGATCGCTTCTCCCCTCTGAAGTCGACCTCGGCGTTGCGATCTCTGAAAGTGGGGCGGGTCATCTCGGTGGTCTCGGGCTTGATCTGTTCGGGGGCGTCTTCGGTGCGGGCGGACGACGGATCGCCGGGGCCGCTGTCGCCGTCGGGCGGAACGCCATCGGGCTTCGGCTGGAAGCTCTTCATCGAAGCCCAAGCTTTGATCAACGTGCCGTCGACCGAGAAATGCTCGTCCGACAGGAGCGGCGCGACCTGCGCGGGCGAGGATCGCGGCCAGGAACTTGCGGGCGATGTCGGTGGTCAGCAGCCGGTCGCGGTTCTTCGAGAACACCGTCGGGCTTTGCCCCGGGGCTTCGCCCGTTCGGTGCTGAAATCAGCCCACTGGGCTGATTTCCGGGCGCACCTCACCCCAGACCGTGTCGTCGATGCCGAGCCCGACAAACCAGCGGAACAGCAGGTTGTACTGCACCTGCTCCATGAGCTGACGCTCGGACCGGACCGAGAACAGCATCTGGATCAGGCTGGCCCGCAGCAGCCGTTCCGGCGCGATCGAAGGCCGACCTTCCTTCGCATAGAGCCGGCCGAACTCAGCATCCATGCTGGCCAGAGCATCATTGACGATCTCACGGACCTTCCGCAGCGGATGCCGCGTGGGGATGCGCTCTTCGAGGTCCACGTAGCTGAACAGCGAACCCGTCGTTTCGTCCGTCCCGCGCATCACCGCCCCCCAGCTGCCCAGGAGCGGTAAATCATGTTCCTCAAACCGGGTCGAGCGGCGAGTTCTTCAGCGCCCTGCTAAAGTCAAAGATGGCGCGGTCCAGCGTCGTGCCTTCTCATTGAGCGCCTCTTCGCGCGATTGAGCCGCGTGTTCAGGATCGTCCGCCGGCCTCGCGTGCCGCATCGGCCTGTTCTGCGGCCCACGCGCCGGCCGCCTCGACCGCGACGGGGGATGCTGTCGGCAGCACGCCAAGGTAGCTTTCAGTGTCCTGCACCGGCACGACGGCCCGCTGCGTCATGCGATAAAGTGCGTAGAGAGCTATGGCGGCGAAGGTTGCCCCCAGCACCAGCCAGAACGCGAATGGGCCGAGTTGCTCCATTGCCCAACCCGCCGCCAGAGGGCCGGCAATGGCACCGAGCCCGAAGGTGAAGACGAGTCCTCCTGACGCAGCCGGCATGTCCTCGGCCGAAAGAAAGTCGTTGGTGTAGGCGAGAAACAGGGCGTAGAGCGGCGTAGTCACCCCGCCGGCGAAAAAGGCCGCAGCCATCAGCGGCCATAGGCCTCCGCCCATCGCCCATCCCGCCGCGCATGAGGCGGCGCCGAGGGCGGACGCCCAGAAGATCAGCTTCCGCCGGTCCACGCGGTCCGACAGCCAGCCGAGCGGATATTGCAGCACCAGCGCTCCGGCGAACAGCATCGCGACAAAGAGCGAGATCTGCGCCGCGGTCATGCCGATCTGGGTGCCGAAGACCGCACCCATGCCCGATTGCGTCGCATAGACACTCCCCAAAAGGAAGATCCCGACCGTGCCGAGCGGCGAGCCCACGAAGAGGGTGCGGAGCGGCATCGGTCGCGCAACCTCGGGCCGCGGCGCCGAGGTGGCCGACAGCAGGATCGGCGCGAAGGAGATCGACACCAGTATTGACGCGCCGATGAAGAGCACCGAGGTCCCGGCATCGCCCAACGTAAGCAGTCCCTGCGCGCCGATGATGCCCAGCGTCTGCGCGATCATGTAGGCCGATAGCACCTTGCCGCGCGTCTGGTTTGTGGCCGCGTCGTTCAGCCAACTCTCGGCGGTGACGTAGACGCCGGACATGCAGAAGCCGATGAGCAGGCGCAGGAGCGTCCAGGCCCAGGGCTCGGTCAGTAGCGGAAGTGCGATCAGCCCGGCCGACATGAAGCTGCCGAGGGCGGCGAAGACACGCACGTGTCCAACCCGTCGGATCATCCTTGGCGCCACGCGCGCGCCCGACAGGAAGCCCACGAAGTAGCCCGACGTGACGACGGCGAGCTCCGCTGCCGAGAACCCCTCGATGCCGCCGCGCAGGCCGATGAGTGTGAAATGCATGCCGTTGCCGAGCATGATCAAGACAATGCCCAGCAGAAGCGCCCAGACACCGAATAGAACCTGATTCATGAAACGTGCTTCCTCGCCTTCTGAACTTCCCGCTTGCCGCAGCCTTGCACGGATTGGTCGCCGCTGCCGTCGCCGCAGGCACGTACGCCCGCGACAATGTCCATGCGGTTTCGGTGGAAACCCTTTGATTTGCCCACGACGGAAGCGACGCGGCTAAGGATGAGGCTGTCTTCGCTGGAGGGTCCGCGGCGTCAGCTGGGAGCCTCGGAACCGGGATGCGAGCGGGTGGAAGTCCGAGCGCCGGATGGGGCCAAACCGCTTTCCTTGCGAAGCAGGTTCCCGCACGCGTTAATGCACGTCAGCGGCTTATAAAGTACGAGGTGTCGCCGGCTCCACTGCAACTCGGGCGAAGATGGCCTTATCCGCTGCGCCGTGGCAGCTCGCGGCAGCATTGTACGCCGCAACGGCCAGACCGCGGCGGTGGTGCCGCTCTCATCAAGAACCCGCTCAGCGCGCTGCCGCAGGTCGGCTGTCAGCCGGGATGGCGGATGCAGAACCGCAGTTCGACTGCCGCAGCTCTTGCAACTGATCAGCTGTCTTGGCGCTTGAAAGGACCGTTGCGTTGTGACATCGATGTCATGACACCGGTGTCATAGGCGCGGAGAGCCATGACCACGATCTACGACGTGGCAAGGATTGCGGGGGTCTCGCCGAAAACGGTGAGCCGGGTGCTGAACGGCGACGGACCGGTCGGGCAACGGACGCGGCAGGAGGTCGAGGAGGCTATCTCCAAGCTCGGCTACGTTCCATCCTTGGCTGCACGCGGCCTCCGGTCCAACCGCTCCGGCCTCGTCGGAGTCATCTCGGGTGCAGTGTCGGACGCGGACGAGGAGCCGCAGCTGTCGGGCCTGCCAGAACTCCTGATCGTGCGGGGCGTTCAGGACGTGCTCAATGCATCGGCGCGGTCGCTGCTCTTGGCCGACGCCGGCGGAAAGCGGAATCGCGCGCCGGAGCTCCTGAGGGTCCTGGCCGAGCACCGCGTCGAAGGGGTGATCTACGTCGCGCCGTTCCATCAGCAGGTCCGGCTGCCGCTGCCGACCACGCCGCGTCTGGTGCTCGCGAACTGCTTCGACGCGGCGGGGACACCGGCCGTGATCCCCGACGACTACACCGGGCAGAAGGAACTCGTGGCGGGGATCGTCGCGCGCGGCCACCGGCGGATCGCGTATCTCCAGTTGCCGCCGGAGTTGGAGGCGACGCGCCATCGAACCCGCGCCTACCGGGATGCGCTGAGCGAGGCGGGCATTGGCTATGATCCTGCCATCGTCGTCCCGGCCGACGTCGGCGACGGAGCGCCGGACCTTCGCGTGGCAACGCTCTACAGCGCCATCGAGACCGTCCTCGCGGCGGATCCCGTCCCGACCGCAATTTGCTGCGGCAACGATCGGATGGCGATCGCCGTCTATGGCATGTTGCGCACCCGCGGCCTGCGCATTCCAGACGACATGTCGGTCGCGGGCTACGACGATCACCGACTGGTGTCGGAGACGCTCTACCCGACGCTCACCACGGTCGAGTTGGCCTATCGAGCCATCGGCCGGCGCGCAGCCGAACTGCTGACTTCGCCCGAAGCTCCGCCGAGGCCGCTCGAGGTGGGCGGCCCCGTCCGCTGGCGCAACAGCGTCGCCCCCGTCTCGACCTGATCCACGACGAAGTCATCCAAGGGAGGATACAAATGATGAAACGGAAAGCTCTCATCGCACCGCTGCTCGCCTGCACCAGCCTCGCGGGGGCCGCCAGCGCGCAGACCGAGATCAGCATGTGGTACCACGGCGCCGGTAACGAGGTGGAGAGCCGCCTGCTCAACCAGATCGTTGAGGACTTCAACGCCAGTCAGGAGGACTGGAGCGTCGCTGTCGAGAGCTTCCCGCAGGCGTCCTACAACGACTCGATCGTCGCGGCGGCGCTGTCGAACAACCTGCCCTGCATCATCGACGTGGACGGGCCGATCATGCCGAACTGGGCGTGGTCGGGCTACATGCAGCCGCTCACGATCGACGAGAGCGCGATCGACGGCTTCCTGCCCGGCACCCTCGGCTACTGGGATGACCAGCTCTATTCGGTGGGACTATGGGACGCCGCGGTCGCGCTCTACGCCCGCCAGTCCGATCTCGATGCCTGGGGGCTGCGCACGCCGACCCTCGAGGAGCCGTGGACCGGCGAAGAGTTCATGGCGGCGCTCGACGCGGCCAAGGAGAGCGGCGAATACGAGTATCCGCTCGACCTCGGCATGAACGACCAAGGCGAGTGGTATCCCTACGCGTTCCTGCCGTTCCTGTGGTCACACGGCGGCAGCCTCGTGGACCGCGACTCTTACCAGAGCGCGGAGGGCTTCCTGAACGGCGACGCCGCCATCGAGTTCGGCGAGTGGTGGCAGCGGCTTTTCGAGGAGGGTTACGCGCCCGGCACCAGCGAGGCCCCCTCCGACCAGGAGCGCGGCTTCATCGACGGGCGCTTCGCATTCCAGTGGAACGGCAACTGGCGCGCGGTCGCCACGATGGAGGAGGTCGACGACGTGGTGTTCCTGCCCGCCCCCGACTTCGGCGAGGGTAACTACATCGGCGCGGGCTCCTGGCAGTTCGGCGTCTCGGCATCCTGCCCGAACCCGGAGGGCGCCAACGCCTTCATCGAGTTCGCGCTGCAAGACGAATATCTCGCCGCGTTCTCGGACGGCATCGGCCTGATCCCGTCGACGCCCGCCGCGGCGGAGATGACCGAGAACTACGCCGACGGCGGATCGCTCGCCGTGTTCTTCGACCTGTCGGAGGATCAGGGACGGGTGCGCCCTGTTACGCCCGGCTACGTCGTGCAGTCCAAGATCTTCACCAAGGCAATGGCCGACATCGCCAACGGAGCGGACGTCGCCGACACGCTCGACGCCGCGGTCGACGAGATCGACGCCGACATCGAGGCGAACCAGGGCTACGGCCACGAGTGACGAGACAGGGTCCCTGCCGAGGCGGGGGCCCCGTATCCGCGACTGCTCCAGGCGGAAGGACACCCAATGGCCTCGAAACTCACGACATCGAACAGGGCGGGATGGGCGTTCGCGATCCCCGGCTTCGGGCTGATCGCAATCTTCATCGTGCTGCCGTTCTTCTTCGCCTTCTACTTCTCGCTGACCGACCAGCGGCTTGTGTCACCGAACCCGACGCAGTGGGTCGGCATGCAGAACTACCGCAGCCTGCTCGGCGTGGGCGTACTAACGCTCGAGCCCGATCGCGACGACGCGGGCCAGATCGTCCGCGACGACGACGGCGCGATCGAGTACCCGCGCGTCCGGTCGTTCACCCGCTCCGACGACTACCCGCAGTACGAGGGAATGCGCGAGTGGTTCTCGTGGCAGTCGGGCGACAACCGGACGGTCGTGCTCGCCCGCGACGTCGTCTTCATGAAGGCGCTGACGAACACCTTCCTGTTCGTGCTCGTTGTCGCCCCGGTGCAGGCGACGCTGGCGCTCTGCCTGGCGCTGCTCATCAACCAGAAGCTCCGTGGCATCAACTTCTTCCGGGCGATCTACTTCATGCCGGTCGTGGTCTCGATCGTCGTGGTCTCGCTGCTCTGGCGGTTCATCTACGACGGCAACAGCGGCCTTCTGAACAACATCCTCGAATGGCTGAGCTTCGGCGCCTGGGAGCCCGTCGACTGGCTCGGCAACACCTCGACGGCGCTGCCCGCGATCATGGCGATGTCGATCTGGCAGGCGGTGGGCTTTCACATGGTGATCTGGCTCGCCGGGCTGCAGACGATCTCGCCGACGCTCTACGAGGCGGCCGACATCGAGGGCGCCTCGACCTGGCAGCGGTTCCGCTACGTGACCTGGCCGGGGCTCAGGAACACCGCGGTGCTGATCCTGATCGTCATCACCATGCAGGCCTTCGCGCTCTTCGCGCAGATCGACGTGATGACCAACGGCGGGCCGCTCGACTCGACGCAGACGCTGGTCTTCCAGGCGGTCGAGCGCGGCTATGGACGGCAGGACATCTCGGGCGGCTCGACCATCAGCGTGATCCTTTTCCTGATCGTGCTGACGATCTCGCTCACGCAACGCTGGCTGACGCGGGAGAGGAAGTGACATGAGCTCGACAAACTCCGATCTCGCCAGAGCTCCGACCGAGACCGCACGGCACCCGGCCGAGGTCTGGGCCGGAGACCCGGATGAGCGGCGCCGGCGTCGCGTGCGGCTGGCGCTGCGCTACCTCGTGCTGGTCCTCGTCGCGATCATCTTCGTCTTTCCGCTGCTCTTCATGGTGATGTCGTCGCTGAAGCCGCAGGCGCAGCTTCTGGCCGACACCTCGTCGCTCAGGGCCTTCCTGCCGGTGGGCGACATCAGCCTCGACAACTACCGCGACGCGTTCCGCCGGGCGCCGGTCGCGACCTTCGTCTTCAACTCGGTGCTGGTCACTGGGCTGACGGTGATCTTCAGCCTTTTCGTGTGCTCGCTCGCCGCCTTCTCGTTCGTCTTTCTTCACTGGCGCGGGCGCGAGGTGCTGCTGTCGATCATCATCGCGACGCTGATCATCCCGTTCGAGACGATCGCCATTCCGCTCCTGTTGATCGTCAGCCAGCTTCCATGGATCGGGCTCGACGGGTTCGAGATGGGCTGGCTCAACACATACCGCGTGCAGATCATCCCGTGGATCGCGGACGGCCTGACGATCTTCCTCTTCGTGCAGTACTTCAAGGACCTGCCGCGCGAACTCATCGAGGCGGCGCGGGTCGAGGGGGCGAGCTGGTGGCAGATCTACCGCCGCGTGGTGATGCCGCTTGCCGGACCCGTGGTCGCGACTGCGGCGATCCTGAAGTTCCTGGTGATGTACAACCAGTACCTCTGGCCGCTGATCGTGGTGCAGCAGGAGAGCGTGCGCCCGGTCATGGTCGGCCTCGGCTACTTCTTCCAGCTCAACGTCGCCTGGGGCGAGGTGATGGCGTACCTCACCGTCATCACCGTGCCGGTGCTGGCCTTTTACCTCGTCCTGCAGCGCGCGTTCATCGCCTCGATCGCCTCCACTGGAGTGAAGGGATAATCATGCTCAAGCTCGACGACGAATTCGTGTGGGACAGCTGGTATGTCCATGACGGCGACCGTTGGCACGCCTTCTACCTCAAGGCCCCGAAGTCGATTGGCGACCCAGAACTCCGGCACTGGAACGTCAGCGTCGGCCACTCCGTCAGCCGCGACCTGACGGAGTGGGAGCATCTGGGGACCTGCTTCCAGCCTTCCGAGGGGCCGGCGTGGGACGACTACACCACATGGACCGGCTCCGTCGTGCGGGGCTACGACGGGCTCTGGCATCTGTTCTATACCGGCTCGAGCCGTAGCGAGGACGGGCTCTACCAGCGGATCGGGCACGCCACCTCACCGGACCTGCACGACTGGAGCCGCGTGGGCGACGGGCTCTGCCTCGACCTCGCCGGACCGGTGGCGGAGCACTACGAGGCGGACTTCGAGCACAGCCTCTGGCACGACCGGGCGATGCGCGATCCTTGGGTGATGCGCGCGCCCGACGGCGACGGCTGGCTCATGTTCTTCACCAGCCGGGCGGCCGGCGTCGCCGAGCCGAACGCCGGCGGCGCGATCGGCTTCGCGACCTCGCCGGACCTGCATGACTGGACCCTTCAGCCCCCGGTCTTCGTCGGCGGCTACGGCCAGCTCGAGGTGCCGCAGGTGTTCGAGCATCAGGGCCGCTGGTTCTGCCTCTTCTGCACCTCGGCCGAGCACTTCTCGGCCGAGCTCGCCCAGGAGACCCCGGGCGGACCGGTCACCGGCAACCACTACCTCCAGGGCGAGAGCCCGCGCGGACCGTGGCGCGTGGCGGAGGGCTTCCTCGACGGCGCCCTGCCCTGCCGGCGCTACGCGGCCCGCATCCTCGACACCGGCGAGGGCCTCGTGATCCTCGGCTTCGCCGACCGGCCGCACGGCGACTTCCTGGGCCACGTCATGGACCCCGAACCCATCACCATGGACGCAGACGGGCGGCTGCATGTCGGCGCCCTCGAGACGACGGAGTAAAGGCGATGGCAAATGTCAGACTGAGAGACGTCCGCAAGAGCTTCGGCGCGGTCGAGGTCATCAAGGGCGTCGACATCGACATCGCCGAAGGCGAGTTCGTCGTCTTCGTCGGCCCCTCGGGCTGCGGCAAGTCCACGCTCCTGCGAATGATCGCGGGGCTCGAGGACATCACCGGCGGCACGCTCGAGATCGACGGCAAGGTGGTCAACGACCTGCCGCCCAAGGACCGCGGCATCGCGATGGTGTTCCAGACCTACGCCATCTTCCCGCACATGACGGTGCGCGAGAACGTGGCCTTCGGCCTGACCATCGCCGGCGCACCGAAGGCGGAGAAGGACGAGAAGGTCGCCGAGGCCGCGCGCATCCTGCAGATGGAGCATCTGCTCGACCGCCGGCCGTCACAGCTCTCGGGCGGGCAGCGCCAGCGGGTGGCGATCGGCCGCGCCATCGTCCGCGACCCCAAGGTGTTCCTCTTCGACGAGCCGCTGTCGAACCTCGACGCGGCGCTGCGCATGGACATGCGGATGGAGATCGGCAAGCTGCACCAGAACCTAGGCGCAACGATGGTCTACGTCACCCACGACCAGGTCGAGGCGATGACGCTCGCCGACAAGATCGTGGTGCTGAAGGACGGCGAGGTGATGCAGGTGGGCTCGCCGATGGAGCTCTACCACAACCCCGCGAACCTCTTCGTGGCGGGCTTTCTCGGCGCCCCGTCCATGAACTTCATCAAGGTGAAAGTGCGCGACTCGCATGCGGACCTGTCGACGGTCGAGAACCCCTCGCTCGACCCGATCCGCGTGTCGACGAAGGGGCGCTCGTTCCGGGCCGGAGAGGACGCCATCCTCGCCGTCCGGCCTCAGTACCTGACCACCACCGACCCGGCCGACGGCATGCTCCACGGCAACGTCGCGCTGACCGAGCGCCTCGGCAGCGAGACAGTGGTGGAGGTCGCCTTGCGGGACGGCACCAACATCATCGCCGCCCTCGGCGAGGACCGCGTCCTAAAACCCGGCACTGAGATCGGGCTGTCATTTGACGAGAGCCGCGCCCACCTCTTCCCCGATCATGCCATCGGCGGCATGCCGCACTGAGCGCGATTTTGCCTTGCATGAGTTTGTGTCGGCCGTGCCGTCGCTCATGATGGTTCCGGGGCAGGTGGCACAGCAGTTTGCGGGATGGGGGTGATGGGCGCGGTCGTCGTGCCGCTCGCGTTTGCGCTCATCGCGACCGGCCCGCGCTACCTGCCGGCGGCCGACGTCGGCCTCCTGATGCTGCTCGAAGCGATCTTCGGCCCGCTCCTCGTCTGGTGGGCTTCAGGAGAACAGCCGAGCGATGCCACGTTCGTCGGCGGCGCCATCATCATCGGCGCGCTTGCCGCGAACAACGCGGTGGCGCTTCGCGGCGGAAGGCGATCGGCCCGACACTGAGCCGGTCCGGGTCAGCGGAGCAGCCAAGCCGGGCTGGGTGCGCTGCGGCGGGATCCGGGCATCGAGAGCTGACAAGCAGACGCTGAAAGGAAAAATGGCGGGCCGAGGCCCGCCATGAACTCGTCAGAAACCGCTACGATTACTTCGCGGTCTTCGCAACTTGCTTCGGCTTGGCGGCCTTAGTGGTCTTCTTCGACCCGGCGCCGGCGGCAACCTGCTGGGTCGCGCGTTCTCCGGCGGTGCCGACGAGCTCGACCGTGTCGGTCTGCGCCTTCTGCACGACGCTCGCGAACGCCTCGGCCGTACGGCGCGAAAGCTCGAAATGGCCCTGGACGTAGTCGGCAGCGGCCTGTGCATATTCCGAAGGTTCGTCCCGGACCTTGGTCACGTCACCCAGGCGGGCAAGGGTTTCCTTGGTCGAGGTCGTCGCGATCTCGTTGGACCGTGCCGCAGCTTCCAGCGTGATGCCCGAGAGGCGCTCGCCGAAGGTTGCCCAAGTCTGCAGGGCATCAGTCGCCGCGTTTTTGTCGAACTGAAAACCAGCCGGCAGCTGGCCGAAGAACTTGGTGAAGTCTTGTTCAGTGTTCATCATGTCGTCTCCGATGAGGAATGGGTTGCGTCCTGCTTGACCCACAGATGATTGCTGCAGTGCAGCATTTCAACCCCATCTCGCTGCAACGCAGCATAGCGGCCCTCTCTTCGCGCTGAACTTCACGGACGACCTTTCTGTCAATCGCTCCCGCACCACCCCACGTCGCTCAGGCAAGACTTCGGACGCGGAGCCGCGTCATGGGGTCGTGTCGCTGCCGGCGGGGGCGTTCCGTTGACCGATGCATTGCCTGATCAAGCGCAGGGCCTCGTCCGGCGCATCCCAGGCGATGTAGTGACCGCATTCCTCCACCCACTGGAGCCGCGCGTTGGGGAAGGCCTCGATCGCCTGCTCGGCTTGCCGGGGCAGCAGCAGGCGGTCCTTGCGCCCCCAGACAATCGTCACGAGGCCGGGTGTGCTCTCCGTTCCCTCCTGAACAGGTCCCTCGGCCAGATCGCGCACCAGATCGATGAACGTCGGCGTCGCCGCAAAGGACCGAAGCTCCCGCAGGGCCATCTCCGGAGGGACCTGCCCCGGCCTTGCCGAGATCTGCGCCAGCAGTGCGGCGCGGCCCGCCTTGGTGCGCGTCAGGACCGGGAGCGCGCGGCGCACCAGGCGGACAAGCCTGCCGCTAGCGAGGAGCGACGCCTTCAGATACCGCCGCTCCCTGTCGTTCCAGAAACCGCCCGGAGCCAGTGCGACGGTGGCGCCGACGAGGCCGCGGCGCGCCATCTCCAGCGCCACGCGTCCGCCGAGCGACATGCCGACGGCGGAGACGCCTTCGAGGCGTTCGGCGCGGATGAAGTCGGCGATCGCATCGGCGATGCCGCCGAAGGTGCGGGCGTCACGCCTCACGGGCGACGCGCCATGGCCGGGCAGATCCACCGCGACGACCTCGTTCGTCCTCGCCAGCTCGTCGGCGACACCATCCCAGGAAGCCGTGTTGCCGCCGAGACCGTGCAGCAGGAGGATCGGATCGCCCGCGCCTTGTCGGGTGAAGTTGACGGCGGCGGCGGTATGCGTCTCTCGGCGGTCCATGCCTCACAACGTAGCGAAGCGGCAAACGGTTCGTCGGCTCTCACGGATGCATGCGACAGAAGTACCCGGTGACGTCCGGACCACCACCATGCCGTACCGGCTGGAACGCAGGCGTGCTCACGACGTCGAAGGGCGGAGAGCCGCGAGCTCGCGAGGGTTGCGGTCAACCGAACCGGCCATTGACCCGTGATCTCGCCTCCTGCTCGTCGCGGCGCGCCGAGGAGGCTGAGATACCAAGATCATCCTCGGCAGCGTCGGCGACCTGAGGGAGCCGCGCTCGGCGCAGTCGCAACGCTCACGAACTCCGGCGCGCGACGCGCATGCATGTCGAGCCCGGGCGGTGCGCGCAGGCTTGACGCGTGGCACCGGAGGGCAGTTTGTAAGGCGGACATCGCGATCCTCGAGTGCGCCGAAGCCTACACGCTGCTCGATATTCGCGACGCGCGGTTGCCGCGGCAGCTATTCGTGGAGGCTGACCTTGGTGCGCAAAGAGGTCGCCTGCGCGCAGCGGCGCAGGGCCGTCTTCGAGGAAACGGTCGCTCGGCGTACGGCGACGCGGGACGGCGCGCACATGAACCGTGCTAACGGAGCACGCGATGCAAGTCGGCGCGATCCATGATTGGCAGCGCGCGCCCGAGCGCACCGATTTGCTCCTCCAGTCCCTGCTTGTCCTTTTAGGGCGACGGGATCGTCGAGGCGGAGGGCCCCGATCCGAAAGGGGCGCTCTTCGGCGACCTCAGCCTGCGCGGCGTCGACTGCCTCGCGGCCACGCCTTCGCGATCCCTGCTGGATGCGCGACAAACAGCGGGTGCGTGAAGCCTTCGTGCAGAAAGCCGCGCAGAGCTCCATCTCAATCGCCGATATGCCAACGAGCTCCAGGCCGACCACGACAAGCGCCTGCGCATCCGCGACCTGATGCTCGACAAGCTCGACGACGTAAGGAACCTCGGGACGCCGGCTCCGAACGCGGTCGTACGCCGCATCTCGATCGCCCTCATCCCTCCTGCATCCGCACCCGGTTCAGCGCCTCGCGCGGAGAATGCCCGCGGACGACCCGGAACGCGTGCTGGAGCTAGTGCATACCGACGCCGGCCGCCGCCACATGTCGGCTACCGATGATGCTGGCGTAGTTCGCATGCACGAACGCGGGAGGAAACCGCGGCGCGGCCCGGCTCTGCTGTGGCAAGCCCCTTGCGGAACATCTCGAGGCCGCGGCGACGACGGCCCCCCCCAGAACGGGTTGCGGAGAGGCAAGGTCGGTGAAGAGGAACGCCAGGTTGTGCGATGCGGCTTCGCTCGAGGTGTCGGAGCGGATGTTCTTAACCGGCCGCGGTCCAGCGCCGACGCCAGCAGCACCGAGAACCGCCGCCGCTGCGCCGGGCGGATCGCGCGTGCCATCCCGACCTCAAGTCCGCAAATCCGTCGATCGTGGGCCGACAGAAGCCCGACGGCGAGCTTGAGCCGCCGTCGGCTACCGCGGTAAACACGCGAACTACCTCCGCTTCATGGCGTCGAGCAATGCGTTTCCGAGTGACCCGGTCTGCTCCTCCCTTGGTGCGCGGAGACCCTGGGCGCTCGCGACCTTCGAAGTCCTCCCTTGGCTCTCTTGTGTCCTCGGGCTCTGGGCGTCGGCCTTCGCGCTGTCGCGACGCATCGAAAGGCCGATCCGCTTGCGCGCCACATCCACCTCGACAACGCGCACCTTCACCACATCGCCAGCCTTCACCACCTCGTGCGGGTCCTTCACGAAACGGTCGGCGAGCTGCGAGATGTGCACGAGCCCGTCCTGATGAACGCCGATATCGACGAAGGCTCCGAACGCTGCGACGTTGGTTACCGTCCCCTCGAGCTGCATGCCGGGCTTGAGGTCCCGAATGTCGTCCACGCCCTCAGCGAAGGTTGCGGTGACGAAGTCGGGCCGCGGGTCGCGGCCCGGCTTGCCCAGTTCCGCCAGGATGTCGCGCACCGTGGGCAGGCCGAAGGTGCCGTCGACGAAGTCCGCCGGATCGAGCCCGCGCAGGCGCGCCTCGTCTCCCATCAGCGTCCTGAGATCGGTGCCGCAGGCCTTCACGATCCGCCGCGCTAGGCCGTAGGCCTCGGGGTGGACGGCCGAGCCGTCCAGCGGCTCGTCGCTGCCCTCGATGCGTAGGAAGCCCGCGCACTGCTCGAATGCCTTTGGGCCGAGCCGCGGGACCGACAGCAGGTCCTTGCGTTTGCGGAAGGCGCCCTTCTCGTTGCGAACCGCGACGATCGCTTCGGCGAGGGAGGGGCCCACGCCAGAGACGCGGGCGAGGAGCGTCGCCGAGGCCATGTTGAGGTCGACGCCGACCGCGTTCACCGCGTCCTCGACCACGCCGTCGAGCGCCTGGCCGAGGCGGTTCTGGTCGACGTCGTGCTGGTACTGACCGACACCGATCGCCTTCGGCTCGATCTTCACGAGCTCGGCCAGCGGGTCCTGCAAGCGCCGCGCGATCGACACCGCACCGCGGAGCGAGACGTCGAGCTCCGGGAACTCCCGCGCCGCGAGCTCGGAGGCGGAGTAGACCGAGGCGCCGGCCTCCGAGACGATGACCTTGGTGGGCTTCGGCGCCGGCAACTCGCTCAGGGCCTCGGCCACCAGCTTCTCCGTCTCGCGGCTGCCGGTGCCGTTGCCAATCGCCACGAGCTCCACGCCGTGCTTGCGGACCAGGCTCGCGAGGACCGCCTGTGTGCCCCGGATGTCGTTCTTCGGCTGGAACGGGTAGACGGTGGCGGTGTCGAGGAGCTTGCCGGTAGCATCTACGACTGCGACCTTGACCCCGGTGCGGATGCCGGGGTCGAGCCCCATGGTCGGCCGCGCCCCTGCCGGCGCCGCCAGCAGCAGGTCCTTGAGGTTGCGGGCGAACACGCGGATCGCCTCCTCATGCGCGCGGCGACGCAGATCGGCCATGAGGTCGACGCTCATCGTCAGGCTCAGCTTGACGCGCCAGGTCCAGCCCGCGACCTCGCGCAGCCAGCGGTCGCCGGGCGCCTCGCCGGCTACGCCAAGCGCGGTGGCCACCGCGCGCTCCGCGCGCTCCCGCCCAGTCTCCAGGTCGGGTGCAATCTCGAGGGTCAGCACCCCCTCGGCGCTGCCGCGCATCATGGCCAGCGCCCGGTGGCTCGGCACGTCACGCCAGCGCTCGACATGGGCGAAGTAGTCGGAGAACTTGGCGCCCTTCTCCTCCTGCCCCGCGACCACGCGGGCAGTGAGGAACGCCTCCTTCTGCATGAACTCGCGCAGGCGGCCGATCAGGCCCGCGTCCTCCGCCAGCCGCTCGGCGATGATGTCGCGCGCGCCTGACAACGCCTCCTTCGCGTCCGGCACCTCCTCCGTCAGGTACGCGGCTGCAAGTGTCTCCGGCGGCGTGCGGCGATCGGCCAGGATCGCACCGGCCAGCGGCTCCAGCCCCTTTTCGCGCGCGATCGCGGCCTTCGTCCGTCGCTTTGGCTTGTAAGGCAGGTAGAGGTCTTCGAGTACCGCCTTGGTCGTCGCAGCGACGATCTGCGCCTCGAGCGCCTCAGTCAGCTTGCCCTGCTCGCTGATGCTGTCGAGCACGGTCTTCCGCCGCGCCTCGAGCTCACGCAGGTAGCCGAGCCGATCCTCGAGGTTTCGCAACTGGCCGTCATCAAGCCCACCCGTCGCCTCCTTGCGATAGCGCGCGACGAACGGAACCGTCGCGCCGCCATCAAGGAGGGCGATCGCTGCGGCAACCTGATCCGGCCGGGCGCCGATGTCTGTGGCGATAATCCGGGCGATGGGGGCGGAGGCTTCTGGCGGCATTGATGACCCAAGCGAGTGAATTGAGCGTGACTGTAGCTTGTGTCTCGGGCGGCGCCAATGTTGGGGGCAGCCGATCGAGGCGGACGTCACGGGTCGGGCAGACGCGCCGCGACACTCCCGATCGTCCCGGATGACGCATGGGCAGGCGAACGCCGGTTCCTTCGCCGACATAGGGGCGGCATACGGGCTGTGTCGGACTCTCGATGAGAGCGCGCCCTCGGCATTGTGGCGGCGTGACGTCCCTTCGCCTTGCTCGTTCCGGCCAATCTCGGTCGGAACAAAATGGCGGGAGGGATCATGAGAACTGGCAATCCAGGCCGGAGATACCGCGCGAATGTCCCTAGACATCATGATACTGCGCGCGCGCCGCGAGCCGCGCCGCGGGGGCTCTGGGTCAGGAATTCCGGATCGTCATACCGTCGCTTCCACAACTGAGCGACAAAAACCACCACCGCGCAGTCGCCCCTGTCCGAGCGAAACGCAGGGCTTCCGTGGACGCTCGGAGATCGGGCTCAGCTTCACCCCTCGGCCCTTAGCGACTAATCTGTACGACGACACTTAGTCTGGAAGTATTCGATGTCACTCTTGTCTCGATTGCTCAGCGGGAAGGGCTCGCCTCCAAAGCCCGAGCCGGTCGTCTATCACGGCTTCACCATCGTGCCCGGCCGATCAGCGAAAAGGCGCGCTACCGGGTCGCTGCAACAATTGACAAGGCGGTGGGCGGAGAGAAAAGGACGCACAGGATGATACGCGCTGACGTGCTCGATGATCGGGACAGCGCTATGGAAGTCTCGACGGCGAAGGCGAAGCAGATGATCGACGAGCAGGGCGAGCAGCTCTTCGACTGATTCCTGGCCGTCGCATAGACGATCGCGTCGGTCACTCCGTCCTGACCTGACGGGCAGCTCCACCTTTGCATGAACGTCGCATTTGGCTCGGTACTTCATGTAGGGCGCGCCACACATCGGACCTTGAAGTAGGCTGACCGATCACGGCCTCCCCGATCCGCGGTTTTCGCCGCAATCAACTCCCGCACGATCGGGAGCTCAATGCCGAAGAGGAGCTGAGCCTGCGCGTCCGGCCCGATCGAGCGAACCGCCGGGACATCCCTGTCGCGGCCCCTCCTCTCGCGCCAGCATCAGGGTTCGTTCCGCAGACCGGCACAAGGAATGGCGAAAAACGAAGATAGGCCGAAGAGCGTTGCGCGATTGTGCCCTTCCTGGCACCGGTCCACGACGAGGGCACTCCCGCAGACAAATTGGCATCCGGGGTCGCAGCCCGCTAGGAAGTGCGGATGGACATGCCCGACCACGACCGCAAGCCCTCCCGGTACTCCGGTGCGCCGCATTGAGCCACCGGCGGATCGCCAACGGCGACGCCCGGCGCATCTTCCTCGACCGCCACGCCCTGGCGGAATCGCCGGCCGGTCCGGCGCGCGGGGCGGAGCTGCTGCGCCTGATCCGCCGGCTCGGCTTCGTCCAGATCGACAGCATCAACACAGTCGAGCGGGCGCACCATATGATCCTCTGGTCGCGGCGGCCGTCCTACCGGCCGAAGGAGCTGCGCCTGCTGCACGAACGGGACCGGGCGGTGTTCGAGCACTGGACCCACGACGCCTCGATCATCCCGATGGAGTTCCTGCCGCACTGGCGCCTGCGCTTCGCCCGCGACGCCGCGCGCCTCCGCGGTCGCTATCGGAGCTGGCAAGGCCCGGAGTTCGAGACGGTGCTGGAGGACGTCATCCGTCACATCACCGAGGACGGCCCGGTGGCCAGCGGCGACATCGGTGAGCGCGAGGCGCCGCGCCGTGGTGGCTGGTGGGAATGGCATCCGTCGAAGACCGCGCTGGAGTACCTCTGGCGATCCGGCCGTCTCGCCGTGACGCGGCGCGACGGCTTCGCCAAGGTCTACGACCTGGCGGAGCGGGTCTATCCGGACGTGAAGCCGCCCTCTGCGGAGCAGACCATCGACTGGGCCTGCAACGCCGCGCTCGACCGTCTCGGCTTCGCCACGGCGGGCGAGATCGCGGCGTTCTGGGGCATCGTCCGACCGGAGGAGGCCAAGACGTGGACTACCTCGGCGCTGAAGCGGAACGAGGTCGAGCCGGTGGAGGTCGAGGGGGCCGACGGCGCGCTTCGGCGGCACGTCGCGCGCCCGGGCCTCGCGGAGTCCACGGCAGACATCCCGTCCCCGCCGAACCGCCTGCGCATCCTCTCGCCGTTCGACCCGATGCTCCGCGACCGCGCTCGCGCCGAGCGGCTCTTTGGCTTCCACTACCGCATCGAGGTCTTTGTCCCGGAGGCGCGCCGCCGGTATGGTTACTACGTGTTTCCGATGCTGGAGGGCGACCGGCTGATCGGCCGCCTCGACGCGCGCGCCCGGCGCGCGGAAGGCGTCCTGCACGTCACCGCGTTCTGGCCGGAGCCGGACATCGCCCTGCGGAAGCGGCGGCGGGACCGGCTCGACGCCGAGCTCCTGCGGCTTGCGCGGCTGTCCGGGTGCGATGCAGTAGTTCACGCGCCAGGCTGGCTACGGGCGCCTGGAGCGGCTCCTCCTTGACCTCTGCCGACGGAGCGAAGGAGCGTAAGCGTCCGGTCCCGGAGCCCTGACGGGCAGAGCCGACACTCGATAGTGTCCACCAAGGGGCTAGTGGAAACCATCGAGGTTGCGGAATGACGGGCGACGGAAGCGTAAGGCCGCCTGGAGCGACGACGAGAAACGGTTGATCTGCGGTCAGTCGCGGCGGCCGGGCGTCTCGGTGAGCCAGGTGGCGCGGCGATATGACGTGAACGCCAACCTCGTCTTCAAATTGCTGCGTGACCCGCGCTTCTCGGTGGAGGATGTCGCCGAGGATGCCGGTTGAGATTGTCGGCGAGGACGACGGCGGGCGCCCTGCCGTTCACCACTGCGAGAACCGGATCGAGATCGAGCTGACGGGCGGGCACAACCTGAAGATCAGCGGCGCCTACGATCCCGATGCGCTGGCGCGCCTGATACGCGTCCTCTCGGCGTGATCCCGGTCCCGGCGAACACGAAGGTTGTCTGGCGGCGGGCGTGACCGACATGCGGCGCGGCTTTGCGACACTCGCCGCGCAGGCCGAGACGACGCTGAAGCAGGGCCCGTTCGCGGGGCACCTCTTCGTCTTCCGCGGCCGTCGCGGCGACTTGATCAAGGTGATCTGGTGGGACGGCCAAGGGGCCTGCATCGCCATTGTCGCTCCGACCAATGGCGCTCCAATGGCAACTCTCAAAGCGGTTGGAACGAGGTCGGTTCGTCTGGCCCTCGGCGAAGGAGGGCAAGGTGGCGCTGACGCCGGCGCAGCTCGCCATGCTGTTCGATCATGCATGTTGATGCCCCTCCTGGTGAGGCTGACAAATTCTCAGGTCGATGCGATCGACGACGTGGTTTCGCAGGTCTCGGACCGCGTCGATGACGAAGGGCGTGTCCTGGAACAGGTAGGCCCCGTTGGGTTGGCGATCGATGAGAAGCCGCTTTCGCCCGATCTGCACGTAGAGCCAGTTCACTGGAATGCTCAGCTTGGCAGCCATGTCCGTGGCGCTGAGAAGAGACCGATCGTGGTCCCAGCGGGTACGCTGGGTGCTCACCTTGATCCCGGCACCGAGCCGGAGCCGTTGCACGGTGATTGGCAGAACCCTGTCGGCGCAATTGGGAGAGCGGTGTCCCTCCGACGAGAGGATCGCGGCGATCTCATCGTCAGGGATCCCGGAGCGGGCGAGGTCGAGTGCGCGACCCCGCATCTCCTCGCCTTTCGTGAGCTTGGCGACGGCGTTGACCCGCATCTTTACCGCGAGGTCGCTCGTGGCGCCGCCGCGCCACACGATCCGGACGAGGGCGACATCGCGCTCACCGCGGTCGAGGACGACCTTCTCGACCAGGCAGCGCAGAAGCGCCTTGCGCTGAGCGTCTGCCGTCGCCGGATCCGCCCGGATGTGCGGCAGCCGACCGGCAAGGACGACGATCTTGTCGCCGAGCGGCTTGCCGATCATCCGCTGCGAGAGCGGCTTGGGCGCGGAGAGCTGGGCGAGCGCCTCCTCGGCCTGCCGAACCTCGTTCAGCGCAGCCTCCCATCGACGCTCGAGCTCGCTGGCGACAAGCCGGTTGTCCGGATCGACGCGGTTGAACTGCCGTTCGGCCAGCGCCGCGGCATATCGCTTGCGCTCGATCTGACGTTCGGCGCTCGAGCGCAGCGCGCTGTCCGTTTGGTGCTGGGTGCGGCACGCGCGCGACAGCGCGTCGAGTTCCGCCGGCGCCAGCGCGGCCAGGAACGCATCCGCGACCGCCACGTCCACCTGCGAAGCACGGATGTGCTGGCACGTGGGCAGGCCCTGCTGAGTGCGCAGGTGATTGTAGACGTATTCGCCGCCGCCCTTGTACCGAACGTACATCTTGTGGCCGCACCTCGCGCACCAGGCGATGCCGTGCAGGAGAAGTTCGCCATCACGGGGGGCGCCTCTGGTCTTGGTGCGCATGTATTCGGCCCGGTTGTCCCTGACGATGGCGCGGATTCTTTCATAGGTGGGCCAGTCGACGTAGGCCGGATACCGGTCTTTGACGACGATCCGCCACTCCTCGATCGGCCGTGGCGTCTTGACCGGCGAGCCGCCCTCGCGCGCCGCGGTGCGCATGCGGGTCCGCCCATAGACGAAGGCGCCCGCGTAGGCCGGATTCTTCAGGATCGCCGACACCGCGGCGACCGTCGCGCGCGCCCACCGCACGTCGCCAAAACGGTCGCGGCGTGGAAGGTCGAGGCCCCGCTCGTTCAGCACGCGCATGACCTTCGCGATGGTGCGGAACCTGAGGAAGGTCTGGAAGACGAGCCCAAGCCGCTCCTGTACCTCGACGTTGGGATCCTTGACGACGACGCCGCTCGGATCGCGGACGAGACCGATCGGCAGGGAGAGCGCGAGTTCGCCGCGCCCGGCCTTTGCAAGAAGGCCGGCGGTCAGGCGGCTCCGGATCGTGTGCAGCTCCTGTTCGGATATGGTTCCCTTCAGGCCGAGGAGCAGGCGACCGTTGGCGCTGCCGGGATCATAAACGCCATCCCGATCGGCGATCAGGCAGCCGCGCAGACCGCAGATATCCAGCAGTGGGTACCAGTCGGAGCAGTTGCGCGCGAGCCGCGTCACATCGATCGAAAGGATCAGCCCGACCTCGCTGAGGCCGACCCGGCCGACCAGTTCCTTGAAGCCGCTCCGTTGCGCGGTGGAAGCGGCGCTCAGGCCGAGATCGCTGTCGATGACGTCGATGTCGGCCTCACGCCATCCAAGATCACGAGCGCGCTGCCGGAGCGCGTATTGAAGGCGCAAGCTCTCCTGGTTGCATACGACCTGATGCGACGTCGACTGGCGGATGTACACGACCGCCTTGCGCGCCAAGTGGGTCGGCATGATCAGTTCCGACTTCACGACGGACCTCCGCCAGGACCACGGCGACGTCGTCGACGATCCGACGCCGCAGAGACGGCGGCAGCGTCGTCCAGAGATCTCTCGGGTCTATCGCCATGATCGTCCAGGCAATCTACCACATCTATGAGCTCGCGTAACGCGTCTATACTCAATGTTGTTCGGCTGCCCGGCAAATCGTGCCATTCCGTTACTGCGATGGGGATCAGCAGGCTTGAGCCATTGCAATGTTCCACCTCAAAAGAGGACGGGAAGTTCCCGCCTCGATGGGCCGCGCGCCGGATCACACGAAACGATCGTCCGTAGAGCGGATGCCGCGGGTCCAGAACCCGGACCTCCTCGACCGGAGATTCATCAGACTCAGCAGAGGGGATATTCCTGTACGCCTTCGCTCGAGGGGATCGACTGGCGGGCGCCGCAACGGACTTGGCGGCCGCTGAAGGCGGGATAATGCTGTCCTGAGCTCGGCGGAGGGCGCGCGTCCTCCGATCCTTCCAGGCAAGCCCTGACAGCCGACGGCGCTTGAAAGGCTTCTTCTGACGATGGGTCGTCTGCTATGGATTGAGCCCGGCGGCGCGCCGCTTCGAGGGCGTCCAAGGTTCCGGCCTGGTGTAACGGGTATCAGGTCGGAGCGGCGGCTCTGCGAAGAGGTCCACCTGAATTTGGCGCACAGGTGGTTCTGTCGTCTGGGGCTTGACGGCCGGGTGCCCGATCGCTCCACGTTCTCGAAGTACCGGCACGGCAAGTTCCGCGACAGCGATCTGCTCGGCCTGTTCTTCGAGGCCGTCGTCGCGCGCTGCATCGAGGAAGGGCTGGTGGGCGGCACGGGGTTCGCGGTCGATGCCAGTCTGACCACTGCCGATGTCGCGAGGATGAACTCGAGCCCTCAGAGGGAGTGGGACATCGATGCCATCGATCCGCAGGAGGCCCCGCGGACAGTCCGTGAATACCTTGCGACGCTGGACGATGCGGCGTTCGGCGCAGCGACCCCCGCCATCGCCCAGAACCTTCGGAAGTTGGCCAAGCTTCGACCTCTGACGACCGGAACGGAGGCCACCGTGTGATCTGAGGGAGGCGAATAGCGCAAGAGCGCCGGGCGACGCTCGGAGCCGAGGCTGCAAAATGCCCCTCCCTGGGCCCGAAAACGCTTCGGTCCCGGACGACCTCTTCAACGAAATTCCGGCGGAGCGACCCTGCGGCCGCCCGGGGCGCGACGGCCCAGACCGAGCTCAGCGACGGCCGGAAGCATGCGCGAACCTGCCATTGGTCCGGTCGGACGGGTTGATCGGCGTGCGGGGCGGAGCGGACCTTCGCCGCTCGCCCTTTCGTAGAACTATCCGCTTGAAAGGTGTTTTTTTCAGGACAAGTCTCCACCTCGCCGCGACAAGAAGCTTTGGATTGCCTCGATTGCCTGTCGAAATCCAAGCGTACCCGGCAGGAAGATATGGTTGTCGCCCTCAAGAAGGACGATTTCTGCATTTGGCATGATCGCTGCCAGTCGGCGGCCTTCGGCGGCCGCGACGGAGCGGTCTCCGCGGGAGTGAAGGAGCTGCGCTGGCACCACAAGTCTTTCGCAATCTCCTCGATGTCGACGTTGACCATCAACTCCAGGAGAAACGCTGGACCAGCGTCTCATGCTGGCGGTCAGCTCGGAATCGGCCGCGGCCGGGGCACTCCCCAGATCGGCGGCCTCACCTTCGGTCCTCCCTCGGAGGCAGCCTCGGCCGCCTCCGCCTGCGCGGTATTGAATTCGAAGAGTTCGAGCTCGGCGACATAGAGCCTGGCCACTGCCTCGCGCAGAAGGCCGCTCCACGACGACATTTCAAGCCGGAGCTCGTCGAGGGTCAACGGCTCGAGCAGGAATTCAAGCGCGCCGGGATCGATCTCGGGATCGCCTGTGGTGATCGCCTCGGGCTCCTCGCCGCCGGCCGTCAGAAGTTCCTCGAGCGCGGCGCGAACGTCCTCGGTCGAGACCGGCGGCGGCGGCGGATCGCCACCCCCGGAGCCAGTTGCGCCCCCACCTGAGCCGGGGCGCTGCCGATAAGCACGACGAGCAGGATGAAGCGAGCCAGCGTCGACACCGTTGCAACTGGAATTATTCGCCGCGCCGCAGCATCGGTGCGGATGACGCGCACGGCATCGAGGTGCTCGTTCGGATGCCGGAAGCTTCGCTGCGAGCGGCCGTCATCTCATTCGCCATCCGGCCAGACCTGCTCCCAGTCCTCGGCCATGTCGACCAGCAGCCAGCCGCGGCCCTCCGCCTCGTCGAGGCCGCGATCGAGCACGCCGATGTGGCCTTCGCGGTCGTAGGCGAACTCTCGCGCGGCGTCGGTGTGGTGGATCAGCATGCCGAAGCGCGGCCCGTCGCCGGCGGTGGTCCATTCGAGCATGGCGAAGTCGCCGTCAGAATTGCCGGCGGCGAAGATCGGGCGCTGGCCGATGTGGCGCATGATGCCGACTGGCTTGCCCTCCTCGTCGTCGACGAAGCTGACGCCGCCGTCCTTGGTGATCGTGGGGGTGCCGTCGTCGGAGACGGCGTAGGACGTGTTGCCCTCGCTGCCGACGATCTGAGTGGGCGGGATGTTGTAGGCCTCTCCGGCGATGGCGCGGATGAAGTCGATGCCACCGCCCGAAACGATGTAGGTCTGGAACTCTTCGTCCCGGAGGTAGCGCAGCAGTTCCAGCATGGGTTGGTAGGTCATCTGCGCATAGGTCAGGCCGCTGGTCAGGTGGGTCGCGGTGGTTAGCCACTCGTGCGCGCTGGCCTTGAAGTCCTCGGGCGTGATGTTCGCGTGGCTGACGTTGATGATCTCGACGAGACCCGCCTCGCCGCCCGCCATCATGCCCTCCATGTCGCCCTCGTTTGCCGCCCGGAGGACGTCGGAGGTGAGGATCGATGGATCCGACGCCGCCCTCTCGCGCAGGATGTCGAGGGCATAGAGGAGCTGGAAGTAGGCCGGCTGCTCGGTCCATAGCGTGCCGTCATTGTCGAAGACGGCGATGCGGTCGTCCTCGGGCACGAACGTGTCGGCGCCGGCATCCGTGACGCTCTCGACGAACGCGATGATGGCGGCCTTGGCGTCGGTGTCGCTCCAGGACGGGAGGGGATCTGCGAGAACGGCTGCAGGCAGGAAAGTCAGTGCGACCGCGGCGATGGTGCTGCGCATGGCGACCTCGAAATGTGTGCTAGAGGGCGGCCCGCGGAGACTTCATCCCCGCGAGCCGGTTCGTCAAGGACTCTACTGGGCCATGCCGCTCAAGGTTCTCTCGAGATCCTCCTGGATCTGGTCGACCGAGAAGCTCGCCGCGCCCTGCGACGGCGGATACTCCTCGAAGGTCGAGAAGAACCTGGACACCTCGACCTGCGCCGGCGTCAGCAGGAAGACGTGGTCCATCAACCAGTCGTAGTAGGTGTTCGACGTGACGTCAGCGCGCTCAAAGGGGTCTGCCCGCAGGTCGAACAGCTTGGGCACGCGAAGCTGGGTGAACGGCTCGGCCCAGATGTTCAGCGTGCCGGTCTCGCGCTGCTCCGCGAAGACCACCTTCCAGTTCTCGTACCGCAGGGCGACGATCGCGCCGTCATCGTTGAAGTAGAAGAACTCATTCCGCGCGCTCTCGTCGGTTTCGCCAGTCAGGTACGGCAGCTGGTTGTAGCCGTCGAGGTGGACGCTGTACTCGCTGCCGTGGATCGTCGTGCCGTCGAGCAGACGCTCCTTGATGCCCTCGTCACCCGCGGCAGCCAGCAGCGTCGGGAACCAGTCGAGGCCCGAGAACATGCCGGTCTTGACCGTGCCGGGCTCGAAGCGGCCGGGCCAGCGGATCATGGCGGGCACGCGGAAGGCGCCTTCCCAGTTGGTGTTCTTCTCGCTGCGGAACGGCGTCGTGCCGGCGTCAGGCCACGTGTTCTGGTGCGGGCCGTTGTCGGTCGCGTACATCACGATGGTGCTGTCGGCGATGCCCATCTCGTCGACCGCGTCGAGGATCTGGCCGACGATCGCGTCATGCTCGATCATGCCGTCGGCATACTCGGTCAGCGCGGTCAGGCCAGGTTCGCTGCGGTTCTCTTCTTTCACGTGCGTGCGGAAGTGCATCCGCGTGGTGTTCATCCACACGAAGAACGGGGTGCCCTGGTCCACCTGCCGCTGCATGAAGTCGATGGCGGCGGCCGAGGTCTCCTCGTCGATGGTTTCCATGCGCTGCCTGGTCAGTGGACCGGTATCTTCGATCTCGCCGTCGGCGGAGGCGCGGATCACGCCGCGCGGCCCGAAGTTCTCGCGGAATGCCGGGTCCTGCGGATAGTTGAAGTTCTCCGGCTCTTCCTCTGCGTTGAGGTGGTAGAGGTTGCCGAAAAACTCGTCAAAACCGTGATTGGTCGGCAGGAACTCGTCCTTGTCGCCGAGATGGTTCTTGCCGAATTGTCCTGTAGCGTAGCCGAGATCCTTGAGCGCCGAGGCGATGGTCACGTCGTCGGGCTGCAGGCCGATATCGGCACCGGGCAGGCCGACCTTGGACAGGCCTGTGCGCAGCGTCGACTGGCCGGTGATGAAGGTCGACCGTCCCGCCGTGCAGCTCTGCTCGGCGTAGTAGTCGGTGAACTTGATCCCTTCGATCGCGATGCGGTCGATGTTCGGCGTCTCGTAGCCCATCAACCCGGAGCTGTAGGTCGACAGGTTCGTCTGGCCGATATCGTCGCCCCAGATCACGAGGATGTTCGGCGGTGCGCCATCGTCCGTGGCGTCCTGCGCGAACGCAGGCTGCAGGGCGACGCAGCCGACCATCGCCAGTCCAAGCGACAGTCTGTGAGTGTTCAGCATTGACTTCTCCTTACTGACGTCAAATCGATTTGCGATTGTCTTGGTCACGTTCGTCGCGTCGCGCGATGTAGCACTCGACCTCCTCGGCGAGTTCGTCGCGCAGCTGGCGAAACTCCTCTGCCCGGGCGGCATTGCGGAGCTCCGCGGTCTGGAACCGAAGCATCGCCCCTTCGGCATCCCTCAGATCATCCCAGAGCTCGCGAAAGCGCGGATCTCTCCAATACAGGCGACGAACCACCTCCTGCCGGCTGTCGAAAGCATCGAGACCTGCCATGGCTCAAGCCCTTGCCTGCAGTGCGCCAGTTTGACGCCTCGGAAAGTTACTGCCATGACAGCGGCAAAGAGAGTTGCGAACATGTTCGAACACCCCGGAATCGGCGGTATCATTGGGGACGAAGGTGGAAGCAACCATGCGAAGCGCGACTGCACCGGGCTCCGAGAACGCCGCGGCGGATCAGCCCGACGAAGCAGCGACGCGTAAGGAGCTTGAACGGGTCCTCTCCGATCCGGCCTTTGCCGAAGGGACGCGACGCCGCAATCTGCTCCGCTTTCTGGTCGAGGAAACGCTCGCCGGTCGCGGATCGCGACTGAAGGGTTTCGTCATCGCGACGGATGTCTTCGGGCGCGACGAGGCGTTCGATGCCAAGGCCGATCCCGTCGTCAGGATCGAGGCGCGTCGCCTGCGGCGCGACCTCGACAGCTACTACGCCGGTCCCGGTGCGGCGAACGGCTGGCGCATCTCGATCCCAAAGGGCGGCTATGCCGCGCGGTTCACGCCCACAGGATCAGGACGGCCAACGCCATTGCCGGAACCCGCAGCTGAGCCCGAAGCGGTTCCTCCTCCCCGGAACAGGACCTGGATCATCGCGGCGACGCTGTGCGCGCTCGCGATCGTTTTCCTCGCCTCCTACATCGGTCGAAGCATCCCTGGCGGTGCATCCGCCATGGCGTCGAAGTATCCTGGGGTCGCCGTCGAGCCATTCGCGAATGCCGAAACGCCTGAGGCAGATGTCGCGCGCGGCCTTGATCATCAGGTCGTAGCAGACCTCATGCGATTTCCGGACCTCCGGGTCTATGCGCGGGCGCCTGAAGAGGACGTGCCGGAGGATGTCCGCTTCGTCGTTCAAGGCACGACGACCTCGTCCGAGGACGCTTTCACGCTGACCGCACGGCTGATCGACGTCAGCGACGGGAGAGTACTCTGGAGCGACACCTTCGAGGGGCCCTACAGCGTCGAAGGCATCGTCTCCATTCAGTCCGAGGTCGCCTCCTCGATCGCCACGGCGGTAGGGCAACCTTACGGGGCGGTGCGGAACTATCTCACCGAGCGGGCATCCGCCGGACACGCGCCCGACCTCGACAGTTACGAATGTGTGCTCGCCGGCTACGAGTACCGCCGCACCTTCGCCGACGCTCTCGTGCCCCGCGTCGAGGCGTGCCTCGAGGCGACGGTCGCACGCGAACCCCAATATGCCGAGGCGTGGGCGATGCTTGCCTGGATGCGGCTCGACGCTGCCCGCTTCGGTCGCGTCACCGAGGCGGACAGGCCGGCGGCCTTCGCCCACGCCGTCGAGGCCGCATTGCACGGCGTCACGATCGATCCCCAGAACGGACTGGCGATGAAGGCGCTGGCAGCGATCCACTTCTATCAGGCCGATTTCGCCCAAGCCGAGGGATGGGCGCGCCGCGCGGTCGAGCAGAATCCCCACGATCCAGACGCACTCGTGCAACTCGGTTGGAGGATAGCCGTACGAGGCAACTTCGAAGAGGGGATCCCGCTCATCGAAAGCGCCATCGAGAGGTCGATCCGGCCTCCCGGCTGGTACTTTCATCTCCCGGCGGTCAAGGCCTACCTCGACGGAGACATCGACCTCATGCTGGCGCTAGCCCGGCGTGCCATGATCGACGGGTCAGGCATCAGCAACTCGCTCCTCGCCATCGCTCAGGCCGAATCCGGCGACATGCCGGGCGCTCAGGCGTCGCTTGAGCGGATGGCAAGCGTCTACCCGGCGATGTGGCCCAATCCCCTCGTCGGATGGCGCCGGCATCACGCTTCCGACAAGATCCTGGCCGCCCTCTCCGGCGGCTTCGCTAGGGCCGGCGCGCCGCGACCTGCTGCATTTGACGGTCTGCGCGCTGAAGGACGTGGCGACTGACCCTTCGTCCGCCTGGGCGATCAGATAGCGCAGGCTCGTGGGGGCAAATCTGCAACCTGCCTTTTCCGCAAAGCATGCAGCAGATCAGGCTTTCTACACAGCCTCGGCCCTTAGCCGCCCTGCACGGCCACACGTTCCTCAACGCGGCCTTAGTTGTGGAAGCTCTGAAGAACCTCGGCATCGGGCGGTGATCTGGTAGTCTGGCGGCGACCTCGATGGAGCCGCCCTCAATGAAGCAGACCACCTTCGCGTCGTTGGCCTATGCGACGAAGAAGAAGCGCACCCGCCGCGAGGCGTTTCTCGCCGAGATGGAGGCGGTGGTGCCCTGGGCGCGTCTGACGGCGCTGATCGAGCCGCACTACCCGAAGGCGGGACCGAAGGGCGGGCGGCCGGCGATGCCGCTGGAGGTGATGCTGCGGGTCTGCTGTCTGCAGCAGTGGTACGCGCTGTCCGACCCGGCGGCGGAGGGTTCAAGCGTATAGCAATCGATCCAGTGGATCGATTGTAGCGCAGAACCTCTACGACAGCGACGCCATGCGCCGGTTCGCCGGGCTCGAGCTGGGCGACGATGCGATCCCGGACGAGACGACCATCCTGAACTTCCGCCACCTGCTGGAGCGGCACGAGCTGACGCGTGCGATCTTCGAGGCGATCAACAGCTATCTTCGCGAGCGCAGCATCCTGTTGCGCGAGGGAACGTTGGTCGATGCGACGCTCATCGACGCGCCAAGCTCCACGAAGAAGGTTGCTGGTGATCAGCGTGGAGCCGCGCTCGTAGCGCTGCGAGATCAGCTCGAGTTCGACCAGCCGGGCGAGGAACTGCACGTGGTCCTGCCCCTCGGCGGCGCCCGCGCGCGAACGCGCGCAGATCATGACTCTGGCGGCTACGCCGCCGGGCGGGCGAGCTTGGCGTACTCCCGCAGGAAGGCCGGCAGCTTCAGCGTCTTGAGATGGTGGTCGAGCAGCAGCTTCGGGGCGTCGCTCATGCCGGTTCACCGACCAGGCACATGTAGCTCGCCGCCGAGGTGGTCCCGACCTTGGTGCGCGGCAGGTAGGGATAGACGTCGAGGTCGAGCTTCGGCGGCCGTCTCTCGACCTCGCAGAGCACGAGGTGCTTGATGGCGTCGAAGCCTGTGGCGCCCATCCTGAGCGCCGTCTTCACCGCCACGTGCAGGTCGGCGAGCTCGAACGTCTCCAGCAGCCGCAGCACCTGGACGTACTCGCGGCGGCCGGCCTTGGCAGTCGCGCCTCCATCAGCCGGCGCAGGGTGTGGAACTCCGCCGGCAGCTTCCAGCTCGCCAGCGGCGCCGCCTGGTCGAGGGCGCCGATCTTCTGCTCCAGCAGCGGCAGATAGTGGATCGGGTCGAAGACCATGTCCTCGCGGCCATGGCACCGAGGATGGCGGGCGTTCGCCGCCGGGCTCGAACCGGTGGCGCCTTCGGCGGCTCGTCGTCTCGTCCGGTATGCGGTCGTCTCCGAGCTCGATCCCGGCAAACCGGCGCATCGCCTCGCTGTCGTAGTGGTTCTGCGCTACAATCTCTCCACTGGATCGATTGCTATACGCTTGAACCCTCGGCGATCGGATCGCTGAGCGCATACCAGTTCTGGAGAAAGTAGACCCGCAGCATCGTCTCCAGCGGGATCGGCGGGCGCCCGCCCTTCGACCCGGCCTTCGGATAATGCGGCTCGATTAGACCGAGCAGCCGCCCCCAAGGCACCACCGCGTCCATCTCCGACAGAAACCGCTCCCGCCGCGTCTGCTTCTTCTTCATTGCGTGGGTCAAGCTGGGAAAGGCGCGCTGCTTCGGCATCGGACGGGCTCCTCGTCAGGTCAGTCCACCCTACCAGATCATGCAAGAAGCCGAAGGTTCTTCAGACGTTCCTAAAGTTCTCTATACGTTCTACGCTGGGAAACAGCTTGAAGTATGGAGAGGGCTCAATGGATCGAGAGACGAAGTTGACTTTGTTGTGCAAAGGGGGTGAAGCGCGGATTTCCCCCTTCCCCAGACGGATTTATCCTGCGGGCTCTGTGACAGGGATGCCGAGCGCGGTGTAGCCGTTGAGGACGGCAGCGCGGACGTGGAGTTCTGCGACTTGACGGTCGAAGTCGCGTGCCATGAGGCTCTGGCCCAGCAGCTTCACGCAATGCATCTTCGTCTCGGCGCGGCTTCGGCGGTGGTATCCGCTCCACTTTCGCCAGATGGCACGGCCAAGGTATTTCGACGAGCGAAGCGCCTCGTTCCGGGCGATGGCACCAGCAGTCGATGGCTTCCACGGCTTGGCATTCCTGCGCGGCGGTATGACGGCGTGGGCGCCACGGTCCGCGACCGCGTCATGGCACTTGCGCGTATCATAGGCGCCGTCGGCGGTGACAGATCCGATCTCCACGTCGGCAGGGATCCGGTCGAGCAACTCGGGCAGCATCGGCGCGTCGCCGACATGGCTTCCGGTGAGTTCGATGGCCCGGATCTCCAGCGTCCGCTCGTCGACACCGAGGTGGATCTTGCGCCACAGCCGGCGTTTCGCGCCGCCATGCTTGCGGGCATGCCACTCTCGTTCGCCCTCGGCCTTGATGCCGGTGCTGTCGATCCGCAGATGCAGCGGGCCCTTCGAGCCACGGTAGGGGATGTTCACGGCCAAGGTCTTCTGGCGGCGGCTCAGGGTGCTGTAGTCCGCTGCGGCCCAGTCCAGGCCGACCAGGCGCAGGAGGCTCTCGACGAAGCCCATCGTCTGCCGGAGCGCCATGCCGAACAAGACTTTCAGGGTCAAACACGTCTGGATCGCGGCATCGCCATACTGAGGCTGCCGGCCTTGCTTGCCGGTCGGCGGCGGCACCCAGACCATCTCCGGGTCGAACCAGATCGTCAGGGAGCCGCGCTGCTTCAGGGCTTCGTTGTAGGTGAATCCCTCTCGTCATTTGCGCAACAAAGCCGACGAAGTTCGACACTTTCAGATTGCTCCGCTATCGGGAGGAGGCGTTTGTCATCCCTAACTCGTGGGATGCCGGTTCGGAACTCTTGCTTGCGAGGGTGATGTCCGCAATCCGTGCTGGGCGTTTCGCGGTTGACGTCGTCGACCCATATACCTACACGAAGAATATTTCTGTGTAGGTATCAATGGCCCGCCTCATCCCGCTGAGTCTCCAGACGACCTATCGCGATCTCCTCGAGCGCCAGGAGCGGCGCCCGAGACCGGAAATTGAGGGCAGCATTCTGCCTGTGGAAAACAAGGGTGGTCGCTACTGGGTCGCACGCAGAAGAATCGGTGCGAGGGTTATAGAGACGCGCATCGGTCCGGAAAGCGACACCAGCAGCAAGAAGATCGAAGATCTGCGTCGCCAGAACGATGCGTTGCGGGACTGGTCGCGCGAAACCGGACAACTCGTTGCGCAACTCAGGGCTGCAGGCATGCCGACCCCGACGCCGGGCACCGGGAAGCTGATCAACGCCTTGGCACGCGCCGGGCTTTTCCGCGCCGGCGGCGTGCTTGCGGGGACGCATGCCTACGGTCTCTACGGCCTCGAATTGGGTGCCTATCCGGATGATAACCTCGTAATGACGGAGGATGTGGATGTCGCGGCGGCGAAATCGGTCAGTATCATCTCGGAAGGCACCACGAGCTTGGCGACTTCGCTCGAGGGCATCGGCCTGAAGCCGATCGCCGGCCCGGACGAGTCGAACCCGGTGAGATGGGAAACCGATGACGGTATCGTGCTGGATGTCTTGGCGCCAAAGCAACGCGGCGGGAAGCCGGCAATCAGGCTTGAGGGTCTCGGCGTATGGGCTCAGGCCCTAAGCTACCTCGACTTCAGTATCGAGGATCCAATCGACGCCGTGGTCCTTTACAGGGAGGGAATACCAGTAAGGATTCCCTCACCGGAACGATTTGCCGTCCACAAGCTGATCGTGGCTTCGGCGCGCCGCGGGACTTATCGGGCCAAATCTGAGAAAGATCTGGCGCAGGCTGAATGGCTGATCTCGGTGCTGGCTGAGTCGCGCCCGTTCGAGCTTGCCGATGCGCTGGAAGCGGCCCGCAATCGGGATCCTAAATGGCGCCGTGCAATCGACGACGGGCTGAACCGCAGGCCTGCTTTGCGAGAAATGGTCGACGGACTGTAGTAAGCCTATCAGCCCTCGGTTGCGCGGCGGCTGCGCAGCCCCAACAAAAGCTGCGTACGCTTGCGAGTCCCGGGTTCGAAGCAGTTGCGACAACAAGCGCCGGCTATGCGTTTTCAGTGGGCAAACGAGAACTCCTTTGCAGGCTTGAGCCGGGATCAACGTAAGCGCGCCGGACGCCCCATAAGCCTTCGGCCTTCGGCACATGCGCTGGCTGCCTGACGCTCCGCCCAGTTTTTCGGAGGGTTTGGCATGGGCAAACACGGCTCGGGCGGGGGCGACGGCTGGAGATCGGGGTTCGCGGGGCGGATCGAGGTCCGGGAGAGTGCGACGGGCCGGCGTGAGTGGCCGGAGGCGGTGAAGGGGCGGATCGTCCGCGAGAGCCTGGAGCACGGAGCGTCGGTGAAGGATGTCGCGCACCGGCACGGGATCGCGCCGCAGCAGCTGACGACATGGCGGCGGGCGGCGCGGCAGGGTCGGCTGGCACTGCCGGAGGAGCCGGTCGCGGAGGACGGCTTCGGCTTCGCGGCGCTGGTGGTGGCGGAGGAGCCGACGCCAACGGCCAGGATGGAGAGCGCCGCGCCGGCGCCGGCCGTGGAGATCGTCGTGGGCGAGATCCTGATCCGTCTCGATGGGGCGACGCCGGCGGCGCGGATCGCGGAGATCGCGGCGGCGCTCGGAGCGCGGCGGTGATCACGCCTGGGCAGCGGATGCCGATCGTGATCGCGACGAAGCCGGTGGACTTCCGGCGCGGTCACGACGGGCTGGCGGCGACGGTGCGAGCCGCGAGCTCGGGCTCGACCCGCATTCCGGTCTGACCGTGATCTTCAGGTCAAAGAGCGGCGACAGGTTGAAGATCCTGGTGTGGGAGATGAGCCATGTCGCGCCATTGGTCGGAGCGACAATGGCGAATGGGCTGGTGATGATCTACAAGCGGCTCGACGAGGGGCGGTTCGCCTGGCCTGCGGTGAAGGATGGCGTCATGCGTCTGTCGCGGGCGCAGTTCGAGGCGCTGTTCGAGGGGCTCGACTGGCGGCGGGTGACGCCGCGGCGGGTGCGGGCGCCGGAGACGGCGGCGTAGCTCCAAATCACTGACTCTTAATGCGTTTCTATTGCCCGTGCTATCGGCTCTGGTAATCTGCGGCCATGCCCGCCGCCGCGGACATCGCCGAGATCGCCGCGTTGCAGCGCAGCGCTCGTGGCGGAGCGCGGCGCACTGGCCGCCGAGCGCGCAGCGCGTCTCCACCTCGAGGCGGAGATGGCCGACCAGAAGGCCTATGCGGCGCGGCTGGAGACGCTCCTGCGCGAGATGCGCCGCGCCCGGTTCGGGCCGCGCTCGGAGAAGCTCCACCCCGACCAGCTCGCGCTGGCGCTCGAGGGTGAGCCATCGAGGCGCCATCGGTTCGAGCCCGATGGCGAACGAGACCGCCATCGCCGAGGCGAAGACCGGTCACGAGAAGCGCCCCGCGGCCGACAAGGCGGCGACGGCGGACGCGCCCAAGCGGCCGAAGCCCCATCGCGCGCTGCCGGCCCATCTGCCGCGCATCGAGCGGGTTATCGAACCGGAGACCGAGGCTCTGCCCCTGCGGCTGCGGCGAGATGGTCAGGATCGGCGAGGATCGGTCCCACCGGCTCGACGTCGTGCCTGCGCAGTATCGCGTGCTGGTCACCATCCGCCCGCGCTACGCCTGCCCGAAGGGCCGCGCCGGGGTGGCCCAGGCGCCGGCGCCGGCGCACCTGATCGAGGGCGGTCTGCCGACGTTCGCCATTGTGCTCGAACCAATGGCGCATCAATGGCTCACCGCTGATCGCCCACGTCATGGTCGCCAAGTTCTCCGAGCACATGCCGTTGTACCGGCAGAGCCAGGTCCTCGCCCGCCACGGCGTGACGGTGGACCGCTCGACGCTGGCGGACTGGATGGGCGTCGCCGCCTGGCATCTGCGCCCGATCGTCGACCGGATGGCCGAGCTCCTGAAGCAGTCGGGCAAGCTCTACATGGACGAGACCACGATCCCGGTGCTCGACCCCGGCCGCGGCAAGACCAAGACGGGCTGTCTCTGGGCGATGGCCAGGGACGACCGTCCTTGGGGCGGCGGCGACCCGCATGCGCCATTGTCGCTCGGACCGATGGCGCGACATGGCGCATCGTCGTGTTCACCTACGCCCCTGGCCGCGCCGGCGCGCATGCCGAGCGGCTGCTCACAGGCTTCGACGGCGTCCTGCAAGTGGACGGCTATGCCGGCTACAAGCGCCTCACCAAGGACGGCCGCACGGCCGCGCTCGGCGGCCACGTCGCCCTTCCAAAGCGCATGCAGGGCGAAGACGTCACCGTAGCTGCGCGCGCCTTCCCAGGCGATCTCGGTCTTCGCCGGCTCGTCCCGCCCGGCAACCCGGCTGAGGCCCCGGATCAGGGCGTCGAGCTGGCCCTCCTTCATTCCGTCGACGCGCCCGAGGTTGGCGACGACGCGCAGCCTGGGCTTTCCGGCATCGTTGCGGAAGGACTCGACGATCTGCAGATAGCGACGCCCGCCGCTCTCGGTGACGCGTGTAAACATGGAATGCAAGATGCCTCAGATGCACCCGCATCTCAATGCATGCTAGGGCAACGACGTGTAACTACACGAGTTGGGCCGAAATCCACCCCGCACGGCTACCAAGCCCTTGAATTCCCGAACACGGCGCGCACCGGATAGACGAAATCCGGCCGGCAAACGTCGAACTTCGGCGACATCGCTCACCAGGGTGAGCCAGTGGAACGCCAATGGTCCGAGAGACATTGGCGAACACGCGCGATCTACAATCTCTTGATGCGAGCAAGCGCGGACACGGTCCTGAAGATCGCCGCCGACCCCAAGCATCTCGGCGCCCGGATCGGCATCACGTCGGTGCTCCACACCTGGGGGTCCGCCATGACGCATCATCCCCACGTTCACATGATCGTCCCGGGCGGCGGGCTCTCGGCCGACGGCACGCGGTGGGTGTCATGCCGTCCGGGCTTCTTCCTGTCCGTGCGGGTGGTGTCACGGCTGTTTCGGCGTCTGTTCCTGGAAGGCCTGGTTGCCTTGCATGACGCCGGCAAGCTCGTCTTCTTCAACGACCGCGAAGCTCTGGCGGACCGCAGTGCCTTCGCCGCCTGGCTCACGCCGCTGCGCAAGATCGACTGGGTCGCCTACGCCAAGGAGCCCTTTGCCGGGCCAAAGGCGGTGCTGGCATACCTGTCGCGCTACACCCACCGTGTCGCGATCTCCAACAGCCGCCTGATCAGCGCCGATGCCGATCACGTCACCTTCCGCGTCAAGGATTACCGCATCGAGGGGCCAGGCAGGCACAAGACCATGACGCTGGATACCGACGAGTTCATCCGCCGGTTTCTCCTCCACGTGCTTCCCAAGGGCCAGCACCGCATTCGCCACTATGGGCTCTTCGGCAACGGCAACCGCGCGGCCAATGTTGCCAGGATCAGGGAACTGCTCGAACACGTGGTGCCGGATAAGGAGCACCGGAGCGGCGACACCAGTGACCGTGCTGAAGAGCAACCCCGCATCCTCGCCCTGCCCTGTCCGTGCTGCGGCGGACGATTGATCCTCGTCGAGACCTTCGCGCCGGAACGCCAACCGAGGGCACCGCCAACGACACCGAGGGCAGCTGCATGACACGCGCTCCCTGCTGCGGTCAAACGCCGCCGACCTCCACCGACCTCCGCCGCCCGCCTCACGTTGCGCGGCCCATTGGACCTGCCGAGAGCTTCGATATGGCGCAGCAAGAACCGCGAGCATCATCGAAAAGCACCGACGACTGCCTCGACGGCACCGACCTGCGTGCCGAATTGCAGCGCAGGCAACAACCAGCGCATTCATGTCAGACGCACGGAAACCGAGCGGCCACGACACTCAAATCCCCATAGCCACGGCTGATCCAAAAAATCCCATCCCCGCGATTTCGTGCTCGAGCGCTTCTCCGACGCCAGGCGACGCCCCGCACTCCTCAAGCGTTGCGCCGGGCGTCCGAGAAACCTGCATCGGAGCCGACCTGCGGCAGCGCGGCGAGCGGAGTGCCGAGAGAGGCCGCCACATCGACGTGGACGGCTCTTCGCGGAACTCTCAGCACGCTCCGGCTCCGCCGCATTGGGGCGGTGTCTCCGCCCATTGGAGCGCAGCGCAGCAACGGGACCGACCTGAACTCACGCAACACGGGACAAAACGGGCTTTCGCTGCGGTAGTTTACTGAGTTCAGCCTGAACAATCCGATTAGGCGGCGGCAACACTGTCCTTGGGGGTGCAGTCGGGTCTGAGCGCGCCGAGAATGGCGGCGATCAGGAGGGCCCAAAAGCGCCCTGAGGTGGGCGAGGATCTTGCGGAGGTTGTGGCCGCAGGCGCAGAGGACGGCGAAGAGCGCGTCGCCGGCGGTTCCCTTCAGCGGGCAGCGCGTCAGCCGCCCGTCGGTCTTCATGTGGCCGATCTCCGGCTCGATGGCGCTGCGGCGGCGCAGGAGCTTGGCGAGCGGCGGCGTGAGCCCCCTGCGAGTGCCGCTGATCGGCACGCGCGTGGTCTCGACGCCGTGGCCGCGGTAGCCGCGGTCGACGACGGCGAGGGACGGGCGGCGATCGGTCAGCACCTCGACCTGCTCGAGAGCCTCGGCGAGGGTGTGGCCGTCGTAGGGGTTGCCCGGCAGCGCCCGCATGCCGACGATGAAGCCCTCGCGGGTGGTGGCGGCGACGCTGACCTTGGTGCCGAACTCGTATCGCACCCGCGCCTTGCCCTTGGAGATGCAGTCGACCTCCGGCTCGTGCAGGCTGTAGAGCTTGCCCTTGTCCTTCGGCTGCTGGTGCAAGAGCCGCGAGGTCAGGACCAGCATGTCGAGGATGCGCTCCCGCAGGGGCCCCTGCGCGATGTCCTCGAGCCGGCGGCGGAGATCGCGCATGACCCGGCCGGTGTAGCCCTTGAGCGTGCGCAGCGCCTTGCGCATCCGCTTGAACTGACGGGCGTGGGCGTACCTGCCGGCCTTCGCCGCCAGCCGCGGCGCCAGGCGCGCATAGCTCTGCCGCAGCTCGATCCCGGCCTCGGCGGCGAGCGCCACCAGCTTCCGCCGCGCCGTCTCGTAGAGCCGGGCGTCGGTCGGGTGGGCGATGTTCTTCTCCATGACCGTGGTGTCGACCGACACCCTCTCGATGCTCTGGTCCTTGACCGTTCCCGAGGCGCGACCGGCCTCGATCGTCGCGGTCAGCAGCCACTCCACACCTTCTTCGCCGATGCGCTGGCGCCAGCGGGTGAGCGAGGACGGATCGATCGGCGGACGATGCTGAAAGAAAGTCTCACCGCAGAAATGCTGGTAGTACGGGTTCTCGACCCACCGCGCGACCACCGCCTCGTCCGACAGGGCGAACGCGTGCTGGAGATAGAGCAGCCCCGCCACCAGCCGCGGCGACGTCGCCGGTCGCCCTTTGCCGGACGGGAAGAACCCTGCCCACTCCCGCTCGAAGAACTCCCAGTCGATCAGCGCCTCGAGCTTCACCAGCTCGTGGCCCATGTCGATCAGGTCGACCAGGCGCGGCCGCAGCAGATCATCCTGCTCGGGGTGGCGGGTCTTCGGTTTCATCGGCGCATCCGAAATCGCAGGGTTCCCGCCGGAATTCTACGAATACCTGCAATCAGGAGCCACGAGAAATTGCGCCTTATCGTGCGAAATCAGAGACATCCGCTTTGTTCAGGCTGAACTACTGACCTTCGGCGTCGCGGCGTGTCCAGCAGCAGAGGCCGTCTGTTGGCGGAGCGGCGCCTTCGGCTCGATGCCGGACCGTTGGTGCTTCTCGGTATCGACGGTTGATCCGTTGATCCAGTACTCGCCGATTATTCGTCGCTCACGATCAAGTCAACGCGACGATTTGTTTGACGGGCGTTGTCTGAAGTGTTTGATGCGATAGGTTCCAGTTCACCGCGGCTGTGAGTCTGGATACGATCCGTCAAATCCGGATTGATTTGAGTCAGGAACGAAGTAACTGCCTGCGCTCGTCGCTCACCAAGGTCAAAATTGTAGGCCTCCGACCCTTGAAGAAGGTGTGTGCCCTTCCACATCGATCCAGGCCAATCGACTTACATCAAATTCAGAGACAAACTTACTCAAGATTCCTTGCGCCTCTGTTCGCAAGGCGGACTCGTCATAATCGAAGAGCACTGTGCTGGAAAGTACAAAACGTTCAGCTGAACCGACTGCACCGATCGCACCAATATCGGCCCCTGGAAATTCGTTATTACAGTCGGTTTGCATGTCTTGAAGCCTCAAGTATCTGTAGCTCCTGCGCTGAAGGTTGTATTCGCCGATATCGAGCTCCACCGCCCCACCTGAAATCTATCCAATATTCTCCCATACGCGACCGTCGTTTGACAAGCTGAACGACGTAGGTTCGAATGGCGGCCCAACTTCCCAAATGTGCAGGTCGGTGCCCGGCACGTCGATGACGGCATTGTCGTCAAACCGCACAATGATATATCCGCCACAGCCCAATGTCACTGCATCTCCGCGTCCGGGCTCTACATAATTGGGCGGGTTCAGAATATCCTCAACTCGGTCTATCCCGAAGGGCCCGCCGGGGATATTGTACTCCACGACTGCGTCAGGGAAGGATATTTCTCCGCGAGGGAGAATTTCTCTCCAGACTTGACAATACGCCAATCCAGACGCGCCAAGCGTCATCGCGACCACAAGCCCAATTACTTCCCGGGCAGCTTTGAGATTGCCTCGCATTGATCAAGACTCCGAGTGCCTCCGCTACGTCAAGTGTAGCACACGAGACATCTCTACGCGACGCTGGCGTCGGCCAGCAGGGCGCCTCCTGCTGTCGTTCAAGCTACACGCGCCCCCCGCACCCCCACCCGGGGTCAGCATTTCGATCGCATCGCCGGCAGCTGGCTGCGACTCGGAGTTGCCAGGGACCGCCTGGCGAGTGCCGTCGCACCGGTGCAACGCGTTCTCGCCCCTGCCGCGTCGAACGCGCGGAGGAGGCAGTTGGCGAAGATCGCAGAGGGCGCGGCAACCGTCGCTCAGGGCTCCGAGCCGCCTTGCGGCGCCGCGGCGATCCGTGCGGTGGGGCGGGTCGCGCCATCGACGTGGTCGGCCCAATGATGCTTCGACTGCGGCGACGACCGCCGCGGCGCCGCATGGATCTCGGCCATTCGTGTCAGATGCAGCGACGATGTTGGGGCGAACTCGCACTCTGCGGGACTTTTCGAACCTTCGCCGAAGCAGCATCACCGTCGTGACAGGCCCACTGCGGGCCTTAACCCGGCGCTTCCTGAGCGTCCGCAATTCGGATCGATGCTCGGGCGGAATCTCCCTGACCGACAAGTCTCGCTTGAGACCGTCATGCGCTCAAGACCTGCGGTCCGTTCCGCCTTCCACCTCGAGGCCGGCGACACCCAGTTGGATAAGCCTGTGCGCCACTGTGACGAACTCCGCTACCAGCCGATCCGGAAGTCCCGACGGGCCGATGTCCCGCAAGAAGTTCCGGCGGGGTGATCAACCTCCCGGTGCCGATCTCAGCCACGAAACCCGCGGTCGATCAGGTGCCGGATGTGCCGGGCGACCGTCTCGCGCGGAATGCCGGTGATGTGCGAATGCGCCGCCGGGAAACCGATCCGCTCAACGGTAAGGGGAGTGGGTCCACGCCGTGATGTTCGCCACCGGACGCTTCGCGAGCATACCGCTGCACGACCGCGACGGCGATCACGAGGTAGATTTGGCAGGCCTCGGGCCGGAGATGGAGGGTCTTCTGGATGTCCGAGGTCAGGTGAACCAGCGTGTTGACGATCTGGTACAGCGCGAGCCGATGGCGCCCCTCGAACTCGTCTCCGGCCAGGGTGAGCCGGTGTGGGCTCGGGTCGTCTGATTCCAACGTCACGGCAGTCGCTCTGGGTGCGCCGGAAAGCTTTACCCCCTGTCGCGGTAGCTTGAGGAGCTGAGATCCAGTGATGACAGGTGGAGCATAGTCTGAAAGTCTGTCGGCGTTCGCTTGGAGTGCATTGAATGATGGCTTTTCCCGGAACGTCCCGGACCAGCTCCATTCCGACGCATAGCATGGGATGCCTGTGCTGCACCCCCTTCACCCTAGCCTTCACGCGGCGGATCACGGCCGACCTCTCGCGCCGCGCGATGGTGATGGGGCTCGGCGCCTCGGCCTCCGCCGTGGGCCTCGGGGTCTACGGCTCGGCGTGCGCGCAGGGCGCGCAGCCCGCCGAGAGCCCGCGCCCGACGGTCTTCACCAACATTCGGCTCTTCGACGGGACGTCGGACGCACTTCGCGACGGGCGCGCCGTGGTGGTTGAGGGCGACAAGGTCAGCGCCGTCCAGGATGTGGCCGCGCCGTTGCCCGAGAACGCCCGCGTCATCGACGGCCGTGGCGGCGTCCTCATGCCGGGGCTGATCGACGCCCACTGGCACGCAGTTCTCGCGGCCGTCCCGCAGGCGACGGCGCTGACCGCCGATCCTGGCTACATGCATATCGTCGCCGCCGAAGAGGCCGAGAGAACAGTGCTGAGAGGGTTCACCACGGTTCGAGACTGCGCGGGGCCGTCCTTCGCGCTCAAGCGCGCGATCGACGAGGGCAAGGTGACCGGGCCGCGGATCTATCCGTCGGGCGCGATGATCTCGCAGACTTCGGGCCACGGCGACTTCCGGTCGACGAACGACCTGCCACGCTTTCCGAACACCGGTCCGACGCACATGGAGGCCGTGGGCGGCGGGGCCATCGCGGACGGGCGCGACGAGGTGCTGCGCCGCGTGCGCGAGCAGCTGATGCTGGGCAACCCAGATCAAGCTCGCCGCCGGGGGTGGCGTGGCCTCGCCCTACGATCCCATCGAGGTGGTCCAGTACACCGAGGATGAACTCCGCGCAGCGGTCGAGGCGGCGTCCGACTACGGCACCTACGTCATGGTCCATGCCTACACGCCCGAGGCCGTCCAACGGGCGATCCGCGCCGGGGTGCGCTGCATCGAGCACGGGCAATTGATCGACGACGCCACCGCCCAGATGATCTCCGTGACGGGCACGCTCTGGTCGGTTCAGCCGTTCTTCGACGACGAGGACGTGATCCCCTTCTCCGATCCGGTCTCGCGCGCCAAGCAGCTTCAGGTGGCCGAAGGCACCGCCCGCGCCTATGAACTCGCGCGCAAGCACGGCATCTCCATCGCCTTCGGGACGGACGTTCTGTTCGACCCCGACCTCGCCACGCGGCAGGGCAAGATGCTGGCGAAGCTCGGGCCGTTCTTCTCGAACATCAACGTCCTGAAGCAGGCCACCTCCATCGCCGGGCGGTACGTCGCGGAGTGCGGGACGCGGAATCCCTACCCGGCGTCGCTCGGCGTAATCGAACCGGGCGCTTGGGCGGACATCCTGCTCGTCGACGGCGACCCCACGGCGGACCTGTCCGTCTTCGCCACCCCGGAGCGGCACCTCACCGCCATCATGAAGAACGGCGCGTTCGTACGAGAGCCCGCCTGACACCACCTGCGCCCGCTCGGGTCGCCCATAGAGAAGAGGATCACGGCGCCATCAGAGATAACCACTCTCGGAGGATCCCATGACAGAACTTGAACTCGATCGCCGGACGCTTCTCGCCCTCGGTGCTGCCAGCGCCATCACGCTGCCGACCGCAGCCCGGGCGCAACAGATGCAGATGCGTCCGAACGAGGACGGGCCCTACGATCTTGTGCTCGTCGGAGGACGGGTGGTGGACCCGGAGACGGGCTTCGATGCGGTCCGGAATGTCGGGATCAAGGGCGACCGCGTGGCGGCGATCTCCGAGGCGCCGCTCGACGGGGCGGAGGCCCTCGATGCCTCGGGGATGATCGTCGCCCGGGCTTCATCGACCTGCATGCCCACGGCCAGCAGTTACCCGCCGCCTGGGTACAGGCCTTCGACGGCGTCACCACCGCACTGGAGCTGGAATCCGGCCTTCTCCCGATCTCGCGCTACTACGACCTCACGGCTGCGGAGGGTCGCCCGATCAACTATGGCGCATCGGTCGCCTGGACCTATGCCCGCATCGCCGAGAAGGA
>CAVZOJ010000007.1:0-267918 GCA_963776845.1 uncultured Alphaproteobacteria bacterium
TATTGCGCGCCTCTCCACAGCCTGCCGGCGTCATCGGAGCTCGCGTCCCGGCGACGGGACCTCGGAGAGCCGGTCGCTCTGCGCCGGCTCGAACTTGTGCTCAAGCGGTCTGGACGTCCTCCTCGCCGAAACGGAATGCCGTCCCGTCGAGCCACATGCGGTGGAGCACAGTGGCCAGCTTCCGCGCGACGGCGACGATCGCCCGGTTGCGCCCGCGCCGCTGGGCGACCCGCAAGCCCCACGCCCGGAGCCGCGAGAAGCTCTGCGTCCGGGTCAGCATCGCCTGGGCGGCCTCGTAGAGCATCGAGCGGACCATCGCGTCGCCGGCCTTGGTGATCCCGCCGGTGACGTCGGTCTCACCGGACTGGTGCTTCTTCGGTGTCAGGCCGAAATGCGCGCCGACCCGCTTCGAGGAGCGGAAGCGGCCGGGGTCGTCCACCGCCGAGGTGAAGGTGAGCGCCGTCAGCGCACCGACGATGAGCCATGTCGCGCCATTGGTCCGAGCGACAATGGCGAATGCACCGTCATCAGCCGGCGGCAGGTCGCTTCATCCCGGGCAAGATCGCGTGCTCGCTTGTCGAGCGCCGTCATCTCCGCCCGCAACGCGTCGCGCGCCCGCAGCATGCCCTCGGTCACCCGCTCGAGCATCGGATTGCCGCTGGCGAGTTCCTGCACCCGCCCGGCGAAGCGGCCCTTGCTGATCTTGCCGAGCCTGAGCCCGAAGCCCCTGAGCACGCCGCGGAGCCCGAGCTCAATGTCGAGCATCTTCTTCTGGAGCAGCTTGCGCGCCGTCAGCAACGCCCGCACCTCCTGCGCCGAGGCCGACTTGCAGTGCACCGGCCGGAACCATCCCATCCGCAACAGCTGCGCGATCCCGCGCGCATCGCGCCGGTCGGTCTTGATGGCCTCCGGCCATCGCGGCGCTCGAAACGCGCCACTGGCGCGTTCCGCCGCCCTTCGGGCGACCGCTTCGCGATCATCGCCGAAAGCGCCGCCTTCACCTGCCGCGTCTCCATGAGCACCACCTCGACGCCTGCCGTCGCCAGCCCGGCATGAAGCCACTGCGACAGCGGCCCCGCCTCCATGCCAAGGAGCGTGACGGGATGGTCCAGACGCCCCAGGAAGAGCAGAAGCGCCTCCGGGTCGCTCGGAACCTTCGTCTCCCGCAGGATCTGACCCGCGCGGTCCATCACGCAGACGCTCGACTGTTCCAGCGACACGTCGATGCCGACATACTGTTCCATGGCTGTCTCCCGTTGTTGGCCTCGGGCCGCCTCTGCGGACCCCGTTCGCACCTTCATCCTGGGGGACAGCCACCGACCTCGCCATCGGGCGCGGCCCGCCCATTACGGCATCTGAAGACAACGGTGCAGTGCCGACCGCGTCAGGTGCGCAATCGAGGGCTGAAGGGCATAGAGGCAGTCGTCCAGCGGCAGCAGCGTGTGACGCCGAAAGGCGACGATCATCGCCTCCTCCGCCTCGGTCAGCACCGTCGAGCGTGGCTCCTTCGGACCGGTCTTCAGATCCTCGACCGTCGCCCGCTTGCGCCACTTCGCAACCGTCTTGGGATTGATGCCCAACTCCTGGCTCAACTGCGCGAGCGAAGCTTGCGATCGCTGTATTGCTGTTCTGACGGCGTGCGTGGTCGTGGCGCTCCCGTGACGAACCTGTCCCATAGTGCTTCCTTCCATTCCCTCGAAAGGATCACGCCATCAAACCGTGGGACTGAACACCGAGGAACCTCCGACGCTCCAGTGAATGTCCGCAAGGCGCAGTTCTTTGCAATCGAAGAGCGACATCGAGAACGCAGCGAAGTCGGGACACCGACCAGCCCCTCCGATCCGCCGAACGCCCAAGACACCGCAGCTTGCGGTCATCCGCTGGTGACCACGGGTACGGCGGCGAAGTCCTGCGTTGCGGCGGAGTGCCGAGAGGCGGCGCCCCTGTCTCCAGACCGATCAACCCGGCGGCAGCGATCAGCGGATGATGTCGAGGACCTTCAGGGTCTGCTGCAGGTCGTTCGGTCGTTCTCCAGGAGCTCGCGCATCTTCGGGTCCGTTGCCGTCGCCAGTTCGCCCTCCAGCTCCTCGACCTCCGCCTCGAAGTCCACCTTCCGCGACAGCCACATCTCGTGCTCTGCCTTCTGCTCCTTCGTCGCCGGCCCGATGATGCGGGCAGTGCCGCGGTCCATGTCGATCGCGACGTGGTCGGGATGCGGCAGCGGCGGCGGCAGGTCGGTGATGCCGAGGCGGGCGCGGCGGTCGAGCTCGCGCTCCCACTCGATCTTGTAGCTCATCGCCACGTCGAGCCACTCGTCGTTCAGCTGCTTGTCCTCGCGCTCGGTCGACCACAGCATCTCGGTGAAGAGACGCTGCGCCCGGGCATTGCCCTTGGCGGCATTGACCGTGAGCGAACGGACCACCGCCTCGGCGATCGGGGTCTTCACGTCGCGAAGGCCGTCGCGGAGAGCGACGGTACGATACGCCTCCTCGCGCACGATCGCCTTCAGCCGCTCGGCGTTGAGCGTCGGGGCCGTGTTCCTGGCTCCCTTGGGGCGCCCCTTCGTGGTGCCGGAGGTGCCCTTGCGGAAGCGGGTCTCCTTCGGCGGCTTGAGCGGGCGGCGCGCCTTCCTCTGCGAGCTTGGTGCGGTAGCGGCCGTGCTGGCCAAGCTCGAAGCTGTTGACGTGGGGCGCGGTGCCGTTCTTGAAGGCGAAGACCAGCTCGTGCTGCGAGCGGTAGAAGGTACCCATGCCGCCATTGTCCTTCACCCAGACGATCAGGTTCTTGAGCTCGTCGTAGACCGCGTGTCCGGCGGCGAGCATCTCCGCCATGTGCCGCCAGTCCATGCAGAGGAAGTGGATGGACCCGCCGACGCTGTGCTCGGCCATGTTGCGGAAGGCGCGGGCGAACGCGGCCTCAGTCATCTCGCCCGCGGCCAGCTATTTCGTTGTCTTAACGCTCTCGCGTTCGACGTCGCGAGAACCGGCGACGAACGGGTTCCGAAGGATCATCAGCGAGTTGACCATCGGGCCGGACGTTATTCGCCGACCTGCGGACGTCCGAACAGGAACCCTTGCGCGAGCGGAACGCCTAGACTTTGCAAGACGGCCCACTCTTCCTGCCTCTCGACTCCTTCAGCGACCACCGTCCCGCCCACGATTCCGCTGAAGTGAACGAAAGCCTCGACAAGCGAGCGCCGACCGGCGTCCCTGTCGAGACCGGAAACGAGTGATCGGTCGAGCTTGAGGTAGTCCGGACGTACTTCGACGAGTTGCGTCAGGTTCGACATGCCTGCCCCGATGTCGTCTAGTGCGACCGCATGGCCGATGCTCTTGAGGCGCTCCGCGGCAGCACGCAGGACATGCGCTTCGACGTTGGCCTCATCTTCGACCAATTCCACCACGATCTTTCGTGGCGCGCGCGTGAGCACCTCAAGAAACGAAGTGTCGAGCAACAGATCGGGCCAAACGTTCACGAAACAGATCCGGTCTGGAGATCTGCTGCCCACGGCGTCGAGGATCCTCTCAAGCACCAAGTGATCCAGTGTCAGATGCGGTGCGCTGCGTCGTGCTCGCATGAGCAACTGGCCTGGACCGTGCCTGGGAAAAGACGGAAACCGCGCGAGCGCTTCGTCCCCGAAAGGCAGCCCGTCATCCGCGGTCACAACCGGCTGCCACGCCAGGTCGACGGCCTTCTTTTCGATCAGTTCGGAGACGTCGGCGAGAAATCGGGTGCTTTCCGCGTCCGTCTTGCGTCGCCGCCAGACCCGGCGCCCGGCGACTGCAGCGGCTTCCTGCGCGAGCGCGAGATCGCGTTCGTTGAGTGAAGCGCTCGGCTCCGAGCACAGAGCGGTGAAGGCACCGAACAGTTCTCCACCTGGCAGAACGATGGGCACGCTAATGTAGGAGCCGACGGAAAGTCCCGGCACGGCTATGAGGCGATGCACGTCCCCCAGCTTACGAGCATCGTTTGCGTACGCCGGCACCTTGCGTGTGAGGACAGCGTGGCAAAGCGTCTCCTCGACAGGATCGCGTCGACCGACCCGCAGATTGTCCAGGCCTTCGGGTGACGTCCAGCGAACGATGCGAGTGTCCGCGGTAAACTCGCTTACGAAGGCGACGTCCATGCCGAGATGCCGTCGGAGCGTATCGAAACGGTCCTGCCGAGAATACCGCGCCGTTGGATCCAGGTGCGGAAGCCCATCCATGAAGTCGGCGGAGTAGCTGCCCGAGACGGTTCTCGCGTCGCTATCTTGCCGCATTTCCCGGTCCTTCTCGTCGATACCAGCGAGATTGCCACGAATTCAACTTCAGGTAGATTATAGCAATTCCTGGTGACCTCAATTCTATGCGGGCCTCAGCGCGGTGCTGTCCGACGCGCGGCTTGTGGTCCTGTCCCTGATCGGTCAGGTCATGAACATTCAGCCCGACCCCGACCCTGCGTCCCGAACCGCTGCGAGAGGACGAAGGGTCGGCGATACGCCCGCGACGCTGGACGCCTTTGTCGGGCATGCGGCGGCGCGGGCGAAGCCGCGCCTGCGCCATCGAGGGTCTGCGGCGATCGACGCTTTGCAGCGCGCGCAGCAGGAATTCGGCACTTCTGCAGCGGGCTTATCGCCCCCGTTCGCCGCGACCGGTCTGAACGGCTGGTTTGAGGAACTTCTACGTTCAGGGATGTCGCTGCGCTCGCAAAGACGCGAGTTTGTCTCTGGGTCCGCTCTGCAGGGTGCGGACGTCGCGTCCCCCGCGCGAGGCGGCCGGCCCGGAACGGCGCCGAAGGGGCGCTTCTCCGATGAACCGGGCCTTCGCTGCGACTGCGGCATTCCGCGACCACCTCGCCCTGCATTCGGTTAGGCGGGCGAGAACCGAACGTTTGCGGCTGATCGCGCTGAGGAAGAAGCTGTCACTTGTTGCATCCATGATTAGCCTGCATCGTGAACCGTGGCCCCATCGCGACGTGCCGAAGGCCAGCGGACACTTGCAAACGCCCATGAGCCGCGAACATCGCGGCTCCGCACCGACATGGTAGATCAGACTCGGGACGGCAAACATTGCTCTTGCAAACGCCGCCCGCGTCGGCTTCGCTGATCGTCCACAAATCTATTCGCTTCAGGCGCGGATGTCTTCACGCCTGGGATCGGGGCGACCCGCGAGTACTGGGAGGAACCGATGAAACCCACCATTTCCGGTCCTGCGGGGCGCGTTGCGCTGGCCGCGGGACTCGCGGCCGCCGTCTGGCTGGCCCCCTCGGCATCGACATCCGGCGTCGAGTCGCCTTTGCCGTTCGGGTCCGCGATCTTGGCCGAGCCCGACCGCGTCCATCTCGCCCAGGCCAATGCGGATCCGGCCGAACGACCGGTTTCGTACACGATGGATCAGGCCGATCGCGGCGAGGAGAGATACGCGAGCGATTGCGAGGAATGTCATGGGGACGACCTGAGGGGCGGTCTGAACGGTGGTGCGCCGCTGAGTGGACTGGCCTTCGAGGAGAAGTATATCGACGGGTTGCCGGCCTCGCTGCTGTTCGCGTACATGAGCAGCGAGATGCCGCCGAACTCGCCAGGGCGCTATCCCGCAAGCATGTACGCCGACCTGATGGCCTATATTCTGAAGCGGAACGGCTTTCAGCCCGGCGCCCCGCTCCCGTCGGACCCCGATGAACTCGGCTTCCTGATCATGGAGAAATGACAGGCGACACCAGGTCGGCGCTGACGGACCGCTGACCGTGGAGTTGCCGGACCTCAACCTAACGCTCCAGCTGATCGGCTTCCGAGTCCTGGGGCTACTGATCATTGCCGGGGTGCAGGGGGCGGCAATTGCGGGCGCGGCGGTCTTTCTGGGCGACAAGGGGCCGAAATACGACGGCCGCCTGACGGTAAGCCCCGCCGGTCATATCGATCTTGTCGGCGCGATTAGCCTGGTCGTCTTCGGCCTTGGCTGGACCAAGCCGGTCGACGTCGACGCACGGCAATTCCGCATCGGCCGCGTCAGCGCTCTCGTGGTCGTGGCTGCCGGCTTCGTCGCCCTGGTGATTACCGCGGCGCTCCTCGCCGCGCTGATCCTCCCGGCGCTCACGGTGTTGCCGCACACTGCGGCGCTGACGACGGCCGCGTTTCTCCGGTTCGCCACTGATCTCTGCGTCTGGATCGCCCTGTTCAGCCTCATCCCCATTCCACCGCTCACCGGCGGGATGCTCCTCGAGGCGGCGGGCGTCAGAGTCCCGCGACAAGCGAAGGTCATCCTCGCTGCGTTGCTGCTCGTGGCGGTGGCCATGGGCGTCGTTCGCCAGTTCCTCGCCCCGGCTCACGCCGTGCTGGCGACGGCCATTATCGGCGATTGAGTGGCTCTCAGAGCGTAGGCACCGCGCCGTCCTGCGCCATTGGTGCGGCGCCGTAGCGCTCGAGGATGCCGTCGAGGGTTCCGTCCGACTCGAGCTGCCGGAACGCCTCGACGATCTCACGCTTCAGCGTGAGGTCGCCCTTCCATAGCCCGAAGACCAGATTGTGGCGTGCAAGCTCGCCCGGCATGTAGGCGACCCACCAGTCGTTGTCGGCGGCAATCCCGCCGGCCAGCAGCGCCTCGGTGATGCCCGCGTCGAACTCACCGCCGGCGATGCCGTCGACCAACGCTTCCGCGTTGCGCACGATGCGGACGGCAACGTCCTCGCGGCGCAGGTAGCTGGAGAGGCCGATGCGGTCGAGGCCGGAGACCAGGGTCAGGGCGCCGATGGTGCGGCCGCCGATATCCTCGAGCGGCGCCGGTGCCACGATCGCCCAGCCGGTCTCGGCGTAGGGCGGGCCGATGTCGAGAAACGACCGCGTCAGAGTGGAATCGACCACGCCACCGGCAAGGATCTGGCACCTGCCGCGGTTGATGGCCCAATTGCGTGGATTGAAGTCGCGGCCCATCGCGTCGTTCGGGTCCAGCAGCAGGTCAACTCCGAGATGGTCGGCGACCGCGCGGAGGATCTCGATGTCGATCCCGGGGCGGTCGGGGTCGCCGGTGACGAGCGGCGGATAACTCCTCGGGACGCAGGCGCGGATAGCGTCGTTGGCTTCGACCTCGCTGAGCGACGTGTCAGGCGGCAGGAAGGTCACGGCGAGGAGCAGGGCGATGACGACGGCGAGGCCGCCAAGGTCGCGTCTCAGGCTGCGGAGCGTTGGCATCGCCAGAGCTCACGCCCTGCGGAAGTCGAAGAGCGCGATCGCGAACAGGACCACGCCCGCGACCACCATCACCGCGATGCCGAGCCGCGGGTCGAACTGGTTGTAGTTGATGAGCACGCCCCGCAGCGCGTCCACAGCGTAGGTCAGCGGGTTCCACTCCACAAGCGTGACCAGCCACTCGGGATAGACCACCCGGGTCTGCGCGCGCGTCAGCGCCGGATCGAGGGGAAAGATCGAGCTCGAAGTGAAGTAGAGCGGCAGGATGACGGCATTCGAGAAGACGCCGAAGCCCGCGAAGCTGCGGACGCGGTTGGCGATCACGACGCCGAGCGACGTCAGCGCGAACGCGAGGAGGGCCATCAGGCCGAGCGCCCTGAACACGTCGGGCCAGGTCAGCGGCACATCGGCGAAGCGCGCCAGCAACAGCACCAAGCAGCCGTGGATGACCGCCACCGTGGCGCCTCCCAGAACCTTGCCGAGCAGGACCATGCCGCGCGACATGGGCGACACCAGCACCTCGCGCAGGAAGCCGAACTCGCGGTCCCAGATCACGGAGACGGCGGATTGCACGGACGTGTACATGATGTTGAGCGCGACGACGGCGGGGAAGATGAACTGCAGGTAGGTGAAGGGCACCACGAAGGTCACCTCGCCATAGACCTCGCCGCGGAAGTAGGGGTTGAGGCCGATGCCGAGGATCAGCACCCACAGGATCGGGCGGCTGATGCCGCCGACGAGCTGGCCGCGGTCGCGGATGGCGCGCTTCACCTCGCGCAGCCAGATGCCGTAGAGGCCGCCGAGTTGCACGAGGAGCGGCGATCGGCGGGCGGGTGCCGCGGCGCTGTCGGTCATCGGGTGTGCTCTCCTCCACGCTTGCCGAAGGCGAATGTCCGCTCGCGCGCGCCGGCTGCCTGGTCGCGGAGCTGCCGGCCGGTCAGCGACAGAAACACCGTCTCGAGGCTCGGTACCTCGACCGCGAGCGAGCGGATGCGGCCGCCGTAGTCGGTCAGGACCTCCTCGACGAGGGAGTCGTCGGAGGTCAGCAGGATGCTGTCGTGCGCCTCGCCGGCGATCCGATCGCCGTAGCGGCTCAGGATGTCGTGGCGATCGTCATCGGTCTTGGGGACGATCCGGAGCAACTGTTGTCCGTGGTCACGCTTCAACGCCTCGGGCGTGTCGAGAGCAAGGACCTTGCCGTGGTCGATGACGCACACCCGGTCGCTACGCTCGACTTCCTCGATGTAGTGCGTGGTCACCAGCACGGTGATCCGCCGTTCGTCGCGCAGGCGGTGGACATAGGACCAAAGCCGGTCGCGGGTCTGGGCGTCGAGCCCGACCGTCGGTTCGTCGAGCAGCATAATCTCGGAATCGTGGATCAGGGCACGGGCGATCTCCAGCCGGCGCTTCATGCCGGAAGAGAGCGTCTGCGCGGGCTTGTTCGCCCACTCCGTCAGTTCGACCAGCGCCAGCATCTCCTCGATGCGTTGCCGGCGGAGCTTGCGCGGGACCCCGTAGACCAGCCCGTGCAGGTTGAGGTTCTCCTCGACTGTCAGCCGGTCGTCGAGGCTCGGCTCCTGGAAGACGATGCCGAGGCGGCGGCGGGCGGCAAGGGGCTGCCGGACCACGTCGAACCCACCGATCATCGCCACGCCGCTGTCGGGGCGCAGAATAGTGCATAGGATGTGCAGGAGGGTGGTCTTGCCGGCGCCGTTGGGTCCCAGGAGCGCGAACAGCTCCCTGTCGCGAACCTCGAAGCTGACCTCGTCGAGGGCCAGCGTGCGCCCGTAGCGCTTGGACACGTTGTCGACCCGGATGACGGGCGCGGACGCGGCGGCCCCCGGCATCAGGGCTCGGCCTTCGCAGGGAATCCGTACTCGTCGAGGATGGCCTCGATGGTCCCGTCGGCAGTCAGCGCCGCGATCGCCTCGTCGACGGCCGTCCGCAGGAAGGTCTCGTCCGAGAGCATGAGCGCGCCGACACCGAGGGTGGTGGGCGGCAGGGGCTTCGGGTCGATCACGCGAAGATCGGCATAGGCGGGATCCTCGCGCTGTTTGGCCCAGAGCGTCGGGGCCCAGACGACGGCGACGTCGACCGTGCCCGCCAGAAGCGCGGCGAGGGCGAGGTCGCTGGTCCCCATCGGGTACGCCGGCCAACGCTCTTCGCGGTGCAGCGCCGAGAGGTAAGATACCAGCCGGAGGTGGGCCTGACTTCCGATCGTCGCGCCGATCGCCCGCCCGGGCGCGAGGTCGGCAAGCGAACGGACCGCGGGGTCGTCAGTGACATATGCGTACTTGCTCTCGTAGTACGCCCGGGTGACCGTCGCCCAAGTGGAATAGCCTTGCGGGATCAGCTTGAAGCCCATGTGCATGTCACAGTGCTTCAGCAGGATCTCGTAGACGTTCGTGATGTCCTCCTGCACGATGTCGATCTCGACCACGTATCGCTGAGGCTCGAGCAGCAGGCCCCGGGCAATGGCATCGGCGATCTCGCCCGCCACCTCCCAATCCGGGTCGCGCCGGTCCACGCAATAGCGAAGCTGCGACTCGTCCAGTCTTCGGCCGTAGGTCCACTGGTTCTGGGCGTAGGGCCGGTCATAGAATTCCGGCTCCTGCGCTGCGACCGGCGCTTGCGCCAGCGTCGCGACCGCCAGAGCCAGAGCCAGGCGCAGGACGACAGAAGCCGGGGTCGGGAGAGCCTCAGGCAAGATCGTTTGACCTCACATGGGCACCGGGCGGACTGGGCTCCGCCCGGGCCAGACTTTGAGATGCGCCCCGCCGATCAGTCGGGAAGCGCGAAGACGTAAAGCGTGATCGGGTCGTTCGCCGGAAGCTTCACTTCAGGGGTCAGTGACGCCAGGCGTCCCAGGCCCGAGGCGAAGTTCGCGGTGATCGCGACGTACTGCTTTCCGTCCGCCGTGTAGGTGATCGGGAAGGATTCCAGCGAGTTGCTCAGCTTACCGCTCTCCCACAGGATCTCGCCGGTCTCGTCGTCGAACGCGATGAGCTTCCGGTCGAGTGTGCCGACGAAGACCACGCCGCCTGCCGTCGGCAGGGTCGAACTGGTGACGGGCGCGCGCTGCCGGTACTGCCACGTCTCCGAGTGGTCGGTCAGATTGATCGCACGGACCTGGCCGATGTTGCCGTCGCTGTCAGGCACGGGCACGCGAGAGTAGGTCTGCAGACCTCCGCCGGTGTAGATCTCGCCCGGATCGAGCGGGTTCACCGTGGTGTTCGAGCAGAACTCGACTGTGGGCAGGTAAAGCGTCTCGGTCCGCGGGCTATAGGATGCCGCCTGCCAGGCCTTGGCGCCCGGGTCCGCCGGACAGTGGAAGACGCTCTCGCCGATCACCGGAATGACCTCTGGGTTTATCTCCTTCTCGCCGGTATCCGGGTCGATCGACAGCACCACGTTCTGCGGCGCGGTCTCGACGTGCCACAGCCATTCACCGCTGGTCCGATCGATCGACTCGACGATGCCGGTCTTGCCGACTGTCACCGACTGCTGCCGCTCCTCGCCGTCGACCGGCAGGTCCACTAGGATCCGCTCGTAGACGTAGTCGAGGTCGAGCGAGTTGGTCGGCAGGTGCTGGAAGTACCAATCGAGCTCACCGGTGGTCGGATCGAGGGCGAGCGTGGCGTTGGTGTAGAGCGCATCGTTCGTGACGTTCGGGTCCGAGCTAGCGGGTAGCAACCCCGCGATCTCGAGGTTCCACGGATAGGGCTGACCGACCCCGGCGAAGACCAGGTTCTGCTCGGGGTCATAGGTGCCCGGGATCCAGGCCGACGCGCCAAAGCGGCTCTCGAGCGGGACGCCGTTCCAGCTGTTGCCCTCGGGCGTTTCGCCGCGGGCGATGGTGTGGAAGCGCCAGAGCTCCTCACCGGTATCCGGGTCGTGGCCGGTGAAGAAGCAGCCGCCCGGCTGGGCGTTACTGCAGTTGGTCATGCCTTGCACGATGACGCCGTTGGCCACGATCGGTCCGCTGGTATAGCCCCAGCCGTGCTCGTAGTTGGCGACCTGCTTGTCCCAGATCAGCTGCCCGGTCTTGGTATCTAGCGCGATCAGATGCGCGTCGCGGGTCGCGACGATCAGCTTGTCCTCGTAGATCGCCTTGTTACGCATGCCCCTTGGATCGACGCCATCCGGCAGTTCGTAGAAGTACTCCCAGATCAGGTCACCCGTGGCCCCGTCGAGCGCCTGGATCACGTGGTCGGAGTTCTGGATGTAGACGATCCCGTCATGAGCCAACGGGGTCTCCTGCGTCCGCCCCGGAGTCATGCTCCAGGCCCAGGCCAGCTCCAGATCGCCGACGTTCTCCTTGTTGATCTCGTCGAGCGGGCTGTAGCCCCATCCGTCGTAGGTGCGTCGCCACATCAACCAGTCGCCGTCCGGCGGGTTGAGCAGCATCTCGTCGGTAACCGGCGTCACGTCGTCGATGGCACCGCCCTCGGTGTCCTGTGCTGTCGCAAGCGTGGTGCATGCGCCAAATACCAGAGCCGTCGCGGACAGAAGTCGCGTTTGTCGTTCCAACATGTTGGTCTCCTCCCCGACCGATATAGATCGGTCCGATCCCTGATCGCGATCAAGGTCACAAGACGCGATGCCGCCACCAGTGCTTTGAGGCTATGCGACGGTCATGGCGCGGTCAAAGCGAATTCGCTGCCGATCGAGATGCGCTGATCATCCGCGCGAAGCGATCACCAATGGGTCCGCGCGGACAGGGATCGCTGATCCACGGAACGCTGCGCACTTTGGCACCGCACCGGACGCAAGGCGTGGGTTTGGCTGAGACCCGGCATTCCGTACGCCGAGACGCGGCGAGCCGAGATCGACTGGCGGCAAAAAGGGACCGTCTCCCGCGGCACCAAGCTCGACTTTGTTGTGCAAAGGGGGTGAAGCGCGGATTCCCCCCTTCCCCAGACGGATTTATCCTGCGGGCTCTGTGACAGGGATGCCGAGCGCGGTGTAGCCGTTGAGGACGGCAGCGCGGACGTGGAGTTCTGCGACTTGACGGTCGAAGTCGCGTGCCATGAGGCTCTGGCCCAGCAGCTTCACGCAATGCATCTTCGTCTCGGCGCGGCTTCGGCGGTGGTATCCGCTCCACTTTCGCCAGATGGCACGGCCAAGGTATTTCGACGAGCGAAGCGCCTCGTTCCGGGCGATGGCACCAGCAGTCGATGGCTTCCACGGCTTGGCATTCCTGCGCGGCGGTATGACGGCGTGGGCGCCACGGTCCGCGACCGCGTCATGGCACTTGCGCGTATCATAGGCGCCGTCGGCGGTGACAGATCCGATCTCCACGTCGGCAGGGATCCGGTCGAGCAACTCGGGCAGCATCGGCGCGTCGCCGACATGGCTTCCGGTGATTTCGATGGCCCGGATCTCCAGCGTCCGCTCGTCGACACCGAGGTGGATCTTGCGCCACAGCCGGCGTTTCGCGCCGCCATGCTTGCGGGCATGCCACTCTCGTTCGCCCTCGGCCTTGATGCCGGTGCTGTCGATCCGCAGATGCAGCGGGCCCTTCGAGCCACGGTAGGGGATGTTCACGGCCAAGGTCTTCTGGCGGCGGCTCAGGGTGCTGTAGTCCGCTGCGGCCCAGTCCAGGCCGACCAGGCGCAGGAGGCTCTCGACGAAGCCCATCGTCTGCCGGAGCGCCATGCCGAACAAGACTTTCAGGGTCAAACACGTTTGGATCGCGGCATCGCCATACTGAGGCTGCCGGCCTTGCTTGCCGGTCGGCGGCGGCACCCAGACCATCTCCGGGTCGAACCAGATCGTCAGGGAGCCGCGCTGCTTCAGGGCTTCGTTGTAGGCCGGCCAGTTCTTGGTCTTGTAGCTCGGCGGGATGGATCTGCTCATGCGGGACAGCTACCACGCTGGAGTCACGAGATGAATCCCTCTCGCCATTTGCGCAACAAAGCCACCTGGCGCGCTCCTTTTGCGGCACGTTGGTCGAAGATGGGAGAGGGTCTCTGGACCACCGTTCATCGGGTTCTCCGCCAAAGTCCGGTCTGGGGCTGGGCGCTCCCGTTGCTACCGCTGCATCCGCGAAGCGGCGCATCCGAGCCAATGACGGCAATGCGCAGGAAGCGGCCGGCACCGGGACCAGGGCGAGCGGTACTAAAAGCTCCGCATTCCTGCCGCAAGCACTCGCGTCACCGCGATCGTGGCGGTCGCCACCCGGCCTGTACTGCCTCCGCCTCGTCGCAGAACCAGCGCTCACCGGCTGACACGTCGATCTTCGTGCGGTCGTAGAAGCTCGACCAGGGGTGTGGTAGGCGGCGTTCGCCGGACCCGCTAATGTTGCCCTTGATGGGGCACCCTTCGCGCGGCGACGCCGCGACAGCTCGGGCCCAGCGGTCCTCCCGGTAGTCCCACGGCGTCTATGTGTCTGCCTGCCAGATGCCCCCGACGCGCTTTTCGCGCTTCGGTCTCGGCGTCCACTTGGTTGGAGCTGTACCTGGTGAATGCTCAGGCGAGGCCATCCCTGACCAGTGACTCCGAGATGTCGGTATCGCCTGCGCGGCACCGCGAAACGAGCCGTCTGTAGGGGTCGCGCTCGAGGACCGTACACGCAACGCGCTTGCCGTCGACAAGACCCGCGAGGTGGTCCAGGGCGGCCTCGTCACACGCCCCCGTGCCGCCACCTGCGCGACTGCATTCTTGACCGCTCTCCGGCGCGTCGATCCCGTGCAGGCGTATCGGAACCGGCCCCATCGCAAGCCCGTCGCCGTCCATCGCCTCCGCGATCCCTGACACGGTGATGCTTGGCTCGACACCTTCCGAGGCCCTCACCGGTGCGCCCGCGCCGGCGGCACACAGAGCTCCCAAGAGAAAGGCGCGCCTCGCCATTGGTCCCCATGCTCCTAATGACCCCTCAAAGGTCAGTGGAGGACGCATCGGCCGATCAAGCAATCCCGAAAGTCGGAGGCGTGATAGCCTGGCGGCTGGGGAAACAGACACTATCGGATCAGCGATCCGCGCCGGATCGCCAGTGCTCGTGCAGGCAGTATTGGGTCCCGGTGTCGACACCTCGCGAAAGCTCCTTGTGCTCGATGGCGATCCGCAACACCCGCGCGTTGGACCGCCGCACGTCGTACGTCTGGTTAGGAGCGGCCGCGAGGGCCGCGACATGAGACAGGGCTGCATGATCCTGCTCGACGACGAGCTTCTCGGCCTCGAGCATCGGGGCGCGCCACTCGTCATATGCAATGATGAGCCAACGGAGCATGAGGGCCGCGGTAGACCGACGTCGTTGGCCGGGCAACCGCGGACGCGAAGCATGGTGGACGCCCGAAGTTCATACTACGTTCTCGCGCGTGCCACTGCTCCTTCGCGACATCACCGATGTCGGGCTCGTCCTCGAACTGCGATTCCGCGAGTGTCGCAAGGTGGTTCAGTTGCCGCCGCGGGGCTCGCCTAGAATTGTACTGAACCACCACTATACTAGGGGCAGAAGGCATGATTCCGAGCGACGACGCTCCCAACGAAAGAGAACATGAGAAAGCCCAAAGACAATGATCTCACCGATCGCCGTAGCGCTGCTGCCGATGCTAAAGCGGCTCTGCTTCAAGCCCATCGTGCCGCAAAGGAGGCCGCAGAGCCGACACGCGTCGCGCGGCAGGACGAACGTCTGGCGGTAGCCGCAGCCAGGGAAGAACGGCGTGCTGAGCGCGTACAAGCAAAGCTCGACGAACAAGAGCGTGCGCAAGCGGAGGCGGCCCAACATCAGGCGGCCGCCGATGCTGCAGCCAGAGCCGAGGTCGATGCCCGCGAGAAGGCTCTGAACGACCGAGTGTCGCGCGTCATCGAGGATGAGGCCGCCAGGAAAGCCGAACGCGACAGGCGCTACGCCAATCGCAAAGCGAGGCAGCGGTAACGATCAGGCTGTGGGTAACCTGCAGACCCGCCTTCGAGACGGCCCCGCGATATCCGCGCTCGGAAGTGGTGCTGTTGTCCGGTCCCCGCCATCACTGCGCGGGGAACTGGCAAACTGATGCTCAAAGAGCCCGCGCTTTACGAGCTGGAGGCGCTGAGTGACCGGCTGGGCAAGCCGCTGATCGTCCGCTCGGCCTACCGCAGCCCCAAGCACAATCGCGCCGTCGGCGGCGCAAACCCAAGAATCTCGACGGCGCCGCCTTCGACATCGCCATGACGAACCACAACCCGACGGCGTTAGAGGCTGCGGCGCGGGAAGTCGGGTTCCTCGGCTTCGGCTTCGGCTTCATGCTGCGAACAAAACTCGCAGCGTCGCCGGGAGCCCCACTGCTTGCAGAGGCTCCACCGCTGTGCGCAGGTGCCCAGCATTCTGTCAATCTCGGACCAAAATGGGGCCACTGCCCGGCGTGATACCGGGCCATGGCCGCGGGTTTGGCGTGCGCCTTGGCGCGCGTGGCCCGCAGATGCCTGACGCGTGCCAAGGCGCACTGGCCGAAGGCCAGTTCATGGGGGTCGAGGATCGTGGAGGTCAGGTTTTGGCTTCGCGGCTCTGACGGAGCCTGAAGCTCTCGCCGTTCATTTCGAGGATGTGGACGTGGTGGGTCAGGCGGTCGAGGATGGCGCCCGTCAGACGTTCCGATCCGAAGACCTCGGTCCATTCGTCGAAGGGCAGGTTCGAGGTGATGATGATCGAGCCGCGCTCGTAGCGCTGGGAGATGACCTCGAACAATAGCTCGGCGCCGGTTTTGGAGAGCGGTACGAAGCCAAGCTCGTCGATGATCAACAGGTCATGGGTGGCAAGGCTCTTCTGGAGGCGCTGGAGCCTGCGATCGTCGACAGCCTCCATGAGCTCGTGAACCAAGGCCGCGGCGGTGGTGAAGCCGACCTTCCGGCCCTTCTGGCAGGCGGCCAGGCCGAGCCCCAGGACGACGTGCGTCTTGCCTGTGCCGCTCGGTCCTAGAGCGATGACGTTCTCCCGGCGGTCGATGAACTCCCCCCGCGCCAGCTTATGATGATTGGGGTCGCTCTGGCAAAGGCAGTTTTCCAAGTCCATTAAGCCGCGGTGCTATCGCTTCCCGCCCTTCGTGACGGCCCGAGCCATTGAACCGAAGTTCGACAAAATCGGGTGTGATCTGGTTCGATTGAGGTCGCCTGGCGGTGTCAGATCAAGGATTTAGGAGGGTAGGAAACCGAGAGGTCTGTAGTCACACGTCGAGACCGTTCGCGCCATCGCGGGGGTTTCCGCGCTATTCAGTAGGCATGTTTGTGCGCATCAACGAGAGCGGTGGGCGGCGCTACCTCCAGGTCGTCGAGTCCGACCGCAACGAGGCCGGCAAGCCCCGCCACCGGGTGGTCGCCAATCTCGGGCGCATCGACAGCATGGAAGAGGGTCACCTCGATGCCTTGATCCGGGGTCTGTGCCGCGCGGCCGGGCGCGACGAACCCGCCAAGGTCGAGATCGCCCACGAGTCGGCACGCGCCTATGGAAACGTCTTTGCCCTGCACGAGCTGTGGAAAGACCTCGGTTTCGACCGTGCCCTCGGACGCGCTCTGCGGTCCGGCAAGCGCAAGTTGGACATCGAGGCCCTCGTCCGGGCGATGGTCTTCAACCGTCTCTGCGCGCCGGACTCGAAGCTGGGCTGCCTGCGTTGGTTGGAGACCGTCGCCATGCCGGCCATGCCCGAGGGCGTGACACACCAGCATCTGCTGCGGGCGATGGACGCTCTGATGGATCACGCCGACCGGCTCGAGACGGAGTTGGCCGGGCAGATCCGGCCGCTGGTCGATCAGGATCTCGCGGTGGTGTTCTACGATCTGACCACCGTGCGTATCCACGGCGAGGGCGAGGTGGACGAGGATCTGCGTGCGTTCGGCATGAACAAGGAGACCGGTGGCATCGCCCGCCAGTTCGTCCTTGGCGTCGTGCAGACCGCCGAAGGCCTGCCGTCGACATTGTCGCTCGAACCATGTGTGGATGGCTCCCGCGGGGCAAGGGCGCTGTTCGGTGGCTGGGTTTGGTCGGTCGCGGCCATGTGTACGGCGTCTGATGTGCAGCGTGGCAGCTGCGCGCCCTGATGAAGTCCGCCGGCGCTCGGGTCCCGATCAATGGCACGCACTCGGAGGTGCTTCGGTTCGAACAGGGTGTCCCGATTGCCGTTTCGCCGTCCTGTCGCCATCACCTCACGTCGCGCCTCACCGTCTCGGAGCCGGTCTGCGCCGGCGTGTTCTGTCAGACCGGGGCTGCCCGGTAGCTTTCGCCGCTCCTGACGAGCGCCCAGACGACCCGCGCCATCCGGTTGGCCAGGGCGATGGCCACCACCTTCACAGGCTTTCTCTCCAGCATCTTCCAAAGCCAGTCGGTCCCGGGTCGTCCGCGGCGCCGGCCTGCGATCTGCGCCATGGCGCCGAGGTAGAGCAGGCGTCGCAGGTAACGGTTTCCAGCCTTCGAGATCCGCCCGAGCCGCTCCTTGCCGCCGCTCGAATGGGGCTTCGGCGTGAGCCCGAGCCAGGCGGAATAGTCTCGCGCGGAGCGGAACGCCGCGACGTCGGGCGTGGTGACGGCGAAGGCGCTCGAGGCAATCGGTCCGAGCCCGGGGATCGTGGCGAGACGTCGGGCGAGCGGGTCGCTCTTCTGCGCCGCTTCGATGCGCGCGGTGACCGTCTCGATCCGGGCGCGCAGATCGCGGAGCTGGCCAGCCAGCAGGTCGAGGGCGGGTCGCGCGGCCTCGGGCGTCTGCTCCGCAGCGGCAAGGAGCCGGTCGACATTCTGGATACCCTTCGCCACCACGATCCCGAACTCGGCGAGATGCGCACGGATCGTGTTCACGGTCTGGGTCTGCTGGCGGATGAGGAAGTCCCGCGCCTTGTGGTCGAGCAGCGCCGCCTGAGCCTCCGCCGACTTCACCGGCACGAAGCGCATCGTCGGCCGCGTCACCGCTTCGCAAATCGCCTCCGCGTCCGCCCTGTCGGTCTTGCCGCGCTTTACATACGGCTTCACGTATGCCGCCGGCATGAGCCGCACCTCGTGGCCGAGCGCCGAAAGCTCCCGCGCCCAATGATGCGCACCGGAGCAAGCCTCCATCCCGATCAGGCACGGATCGAGACGCGAGAAGAAGGTTAGAACCTGGCCCCGGCGCAGCTGCCGACGCAGCACAACGGGCCCATCTACGCTCACGCCGTGCACCTGGAAGATGCTCTTCGCCAGATCGATGCCGATGGTGGTAGGCTGTTCCATGGATGGCTCCCTTCGGTGGACTGTTCAACAACACCCACCGTGGCACATCCCGATGCCGGGAGCGGGAGCCATCCACTCCATCAATGGCGCAACCATGTCGACTGCACACGGTCCACCCCGGCAACGTCGCGGAAACGAAGACGCTGAAGGGCATGCTCACCGCAGTCCTGGAGCGTTTCCCGATCCAGCGCGTCATACTGGTGGCCGATCGAGGGCTCCTGAGCCTGGAGAGTTGCCCATCGAGGCGCCACCGGTTCAAGCCCGATGGGCGACGGCGAGCTGACGGCGCTGGCAGATCGGGATGACCGGCGGCTGGACTTCATCCTCGCCGTCCCGGCACGGCGCTACGCCGAGCTGGTCGAGACCTTCCGGGGCCTCGTCTTCGACGACGACGGCCTGGCCGAGAGCACCTTCGCCGGTCACCGCCTGATCGTCGCCCACGATCCCCTGCGCGCCGCGGAACAGGGCGACCGGCGTCGGGCCCGCATCGCCGAACTCGAGGCCGTGGCCGAGAAGATGGTCGGCAAGCTCGACGCCCGGGATATAGGGCAGACCGCCCGGGGGCGGCGCGCCTCGGACCGGGGCGCCTACAGCCGCTTTACCCGCGCGGTCGCCGAGGCCGAGATGACGCGCTTCCTCAAGGCCGATCTCACCGCGGACCGCTTCAGCTGGAGCGTCCAGGAGACCGCCATCGCCGAGGCCGAGCTCTTCGATGGCAAGCTGGCGCTGATCACCAACGCCCCCGACCTCGTGCCCGCCGACGCCGTCACGCGCTACAAGGCCCTGGCAGACATCGAGCGCGGCTTCCGAGTCCTCAAATCCGACATCGAGATCGCGCCGGTCCATCACCGGCTTCCGGACCGCATTCGAGCCCACGCCCAGATCTGCTTCCTCGCTCTCGTTCTCCACCGCGTCATGCGCATGAGGCTGAAGGCCAGGGACCATGACGCCAGCCCGCGCACCGCGCTCGACCTGCTGGCGCGCATCCAGCGGCACCTGGCAAAGATCGGCGAGCGATCGGTGGACGGCCTTTCCTCCACGACCCCCGAACAGTTGGAGCTCTTCCAGGCCCTGAACCTGCCCAAACCCGCCTGACAGCCCGCACGTAGTCACAAAATGGCGCATCCCGCCATAACGAAATCAATTGCTTAGCGGTTTTGCTGTCGAACTTGGGAGACCAGCTGCGGCCTCCTCGGGCTCGAGCCAGCGGAGCCACAGCAGCGCCTCCTCGGCCTCGGTGATCGCCCGCGGGCTCGGCCGCGGCCGGCGCATTCGCGGCTCCTCGCCGACCTTGTCGGCGAAGCTGTGGAAGTACTCGGGCCACGCGTTGAAGTAGCCCTGCGGCCTGACGCCCGGCAGCTGCCGCATCACGTCGGCCGCGCTCTCCAGCCGGTCCCGCACGCGGGCCATCGCCCACTCAGCCATGGCGCGCCTCCCGCTTGCCGTCGAGCTTTTCGCCGAGCTGGCGGACCAGCTCCTGCTCCGGCCAAGAGAGCCGTTCGTCGTCGACGGCGACGGCGAGAACACCCTGCTCACGCCAGCTCTCGCGCTTGACCTGGTCGAGGCCGCGGCGCTCGCCGCCACGTGCGTGCAAGGTCTATCTGCCCAGCGACGTGAACAGCGAGTCGACACTTAGCGCGAGACCGGGCGGCGCAAGTTCGATCATTCCCTGTCGCACCGTCCGGCATTGCACCGCACCCGCTTCATCCCTGCAGCGATGAACGACTGTGCGTGCGCCCGTGTCGACGACTAGGTAGTGCTGGACGCTGTCCCGCTTGAAGTAGGCGCGCTGCCTCTCCTGTGACCCCCGCTTTCTCCTCCATCTGAAGTAGAGTTCGGCCGAACGAGAGGACCGGACGATGAAGCGATCGAAGTTCACTGTGGAGCAGATCATCGGCGTGCTGCGCGAGCAGGAGGCTGGCGCGACGACGGCGGAGGTGTGCCGGCGGCACGGGATCAGCAGCGCCACGTTCTACGCCTGGAAGTCGAAGTATGGCGGCATGGAGGTGTCGGACGCGAAGCGGCTGAGGGCCGTGGAGGAGGAGAATGCCAAGCTGAAGCGGCTGCTGGCGGACGCTATGCTCGACAACGTCGCGCTGAAGGATCTCCTGACGCGAAAGTGGTAGCGCCCGCCGCCAAGCGGAAAGCTGTCGCCCACCTCGTGCAGGCGCACGGGGTGAGCGAGCGGCGGGCGTGCTCCCTGGTCGGCGCGGACCGGACGATGATCCGGTATCGCCGCCGCCGTCCCGACGATGCCGATCTCCGCGAGCGGCTGCGCGACCTGGCGGGTGCGCGACGGCGCTTCGGTTATCGGCGCCTGCACGTTCTCTTGCGCCGGGAGGGTTGGACCGTGAACCGCAAGAAGACCCAGCGGCTCTACCGCGAGGAGGGCCTGTCGGTGCGCCGCCGACGCGGGCGCAAACGCGCGACCGGCACGCGCGCGCCGATCCTGACGGCAGCGACACCGAACGCGCGCTGGTCGGTGGATTTCGTGCACGACCAGCTCGTCACCGGTTGCCGGCTACGCATCCTCAACGTGGTCGACGACGTCACCAAGGAATGCCTGGCGGCCATCGTCGAGACCTCGATCTCTGGCAAGCGCGTGGCACGCGAGCTGAACGCGCTCGTCGCGATGCGCGGCAAGCCCGAGCTGATTGTCAGCGACCACGGCACCGAGTTCACCTCGAACGCCATGCTCGCCTGGACCGAGGCCGCCGGCGTCGCCTGGCACTTCATCGCGCCGGGCAAGCCGATGCAGAACGGCATCTGCGAGGCCTTCAACGGGCGGATGCGCGACGAGCTTCTCAACGAGAGCCTGTTCTTCGACCTCGAGCAGGCCCGCCGGAAGGTCGCGGCATGGGTCATCGATTACAATCAGCACCGACCGCATTCTGCGATCGGCTACGAGACGCCGCTTCGTAGCAGAAGTGCAGCCGACGGCCACCCGCGCCCACCTTCTCTGCAAGCTTTCTGACTTGATCGGCGCGATGCGGGATCGTGCCCCAGTGGCGCACCTCGCCACCACGTTCGCCTTTCGCCACGGCAACTGAGATTGTCGCCTTGTGCACATCCAGCCCGATAAAAATGCTATCCTGCATCCGGTCTCTCCCCCATTCTTGAGGCTCTGTGCCAGCCAACCTGGCGCGCAATCCTCGAACGGAGAATGCCGCGGGAGAGGCCGCCGACCCAGTCAGCTCACCAAGCGATCATGGGGTCTAAAGCGGTTGGCTGGCCAGGTGGACTTAGCGCTGCGTCGTCTTTGCCTGCGTGTGTCCGGACACGCCGGAGGGAAGAAGAGCCCGATCTCGTCGCGGCGGCATGGTCCAGCGGACCACCAGCTCTGCCACCGCACCCTCGCACGTATGACCACCGGCGTCGTGCTGGCGCCGACGGGAATCTACAAATTTTCGGCCTGATCCACTTATCCGCAACGAACTGACTTCGAGGGGGATCCACAAGCGCAAACGGTGCTCTACGACAACTGGAACGTGGCGCCGGACGATGCCTAGCGCTGGTCGAACTCAAGACTGAGCGAGATCGCGTGCAGCGGCACCCTGCTGCGCATCAGCTGATGCTTCCACAAGCCGCAGGCGCTTGGCGACCAGTTTCCTGTATGATGGTCCGCGCAGGTTGCAGCTGCGAGATGACGGCGCAGCTGCTAAACGTTTCGTATGTCTCGAATTGCTTTGCCTACGATCATGATTGAGATTGCGGCGATGGGAGTGGCCGGCTGTGCCTATGAACAGCAGGCGGGCAAGATCGAGAGTGCGGAGGTGGTGTCGCTCACGAGTTAGGACGGACAGACGGACGCTTTTTTGGCGGCATCGCCCCTCACCGCGGCGCGCTATGCCATCAGGTTAAGTGACCATTACAAGGCGCTGGGTGATGCGGCCACACGCAACCGAGACGCCACATCAGCGGCGCTGGTTTTCGCGGCCGGTGCTGCGACCCTGGCGAACACAACCAGTGTTACGGTTGCGGAAGCGGCGGCTGTCGCGATTGGCGGTCTCACACTGAACGAGGCCGCTAAGTATGTCGATTCTGGCAGCGCCGCGGGGGCGTTCTTCAAAGCCTCGGCAGAAATGGTCTGTATCGGATCCGTTTCGGTCGAAGTTTTGGGAAGTGATGCCACAAACGACGATATTGCAGCGAGCGCCGTGATCATTCAGTTTATCCGGCAGACGGAGTTACGATTGCGCGCAGCTCTGCAGCGCTCTGAACCCGATTACATCGATCTTTCGAAGGCAATCCGGCTTGGTGCCGGTAGCTTGGGGCTTGAGAGCGCACCGGTAAGCGACAACGCCACCTCCCTAAGAATTGCACTTGCCGACTGTTTCCAGAGCGATGATGTTGCGGCGACAAGGGCACCGCAAGACACAGTTTCGACAAGCGAGGATGTCGCGACCGTCGTGCTCCTCCCTAACGAAGGCGATAACTAAAGAGAAGGGGATTGAAGTCAAATGATAAGGTTTCGAGATACCTTTCTATGCTTTTTCTTTCTTGGGCTGCTGGGCTCTTCTGTTTCGGCAGAGGAATTCTATACGGAGCAGGAACTCCTTGGCATCACGCCGCAAGCAGACCCCGCACTGGTTCGAGCTCTCGTGGAAAACCAGCACGTGCTTGAGGCGGCAGAGATCGAATCACGATTGCGGGTTGCACATTTTCTCGCCCAAGTAATGACCGAGACAGGTGGTTTGAGGCGCTTGGACGAGAATATGAACTACTCTGCTGCGCGATTAACCCAGGTCTTTAGCCGGCGGGTGATCACACCGGAAAAGGCGCTAGAGATCGAACGCCAACCGCGGCTCATCGCAAATTGGGTCTATGGCAATAGGTTGGGCAATCGGGGCAGGCATACTGATGACGGGTGGAATTTTCGCGGGTCGGGATACATCCAACTCACCGGGCGCGATAACTTCCTACGTCGCGGCGCCGAGATCGGGCAGCCGCTGGAGGAGAGCCCCGAAATTGCGCGCGGGCCTATTACTGGCCTCACGGCGGCGACAGCCTATTGGAGGGCGCGAGCCATCAACGCGCCCGCGGATTGCAACAAACGGCGCGAAGTCCGGGTACTGGTAAATGGACCTGCTGCCCATGGTCTCAACGCGGCAATCGCTTGGTTCAATAGGATATGGACCACAATGTATGCCGACCGACCGGAATTCGCTCGGGAACTGCTGGCTTGCGTCGAGGAAACCGATATTGTCCCGACGGGAGACACAGATGACGCGGTCGCGGCAATTCTGGTGGAAGAGGGGTTCTTGTCGGATGATGCGGCCGAAGCCTCTGACGCCGGCGCCTTGTCCTATGCCTTGCGCGCTTACCAATCCAGCCGTGGATTGGAAGAGACCGGGACGGTTGACGAGGATACTTTCTATGCGCTGACCGATCCGTCAGAATGGCGAGTCTTGGAACAGCAAGAGTTCGCCTCGGTTCCGCTGGCCAACCCCAATGGATCTGCCTCCTTCGCCTTGGAAGCCGTGGAGCCTGCGGCGCTGACGTCCGAGCCTGGCACAGGCGAAACCGGAGATGAAAGGCTTGGCGCGGACGAACAGGCGGAGCTCGCCGCAGCGACGGCGACCTATTCTGAGTACGAGATGGCGACGGGTTCGTACGAGGGCGAAGAGTTCATCCCGTTCACAGTGATCGGTTCGGACGATCGAAAGGCCGTCCTAAATACTGAGGAATGCTCCAACGAAGAAAATGAAGAAGAGTGCAATACTGAGGACTTCTATCCACCTCGCGCCATCGTTCAGATTCTATTTCGGAAACGCTCCGGTCAGCCTAGCAGCCTTTGCACCGGCGCCATGATCGCGCCCGATGTTGTCCTGACCGCCGGCCATTGCGTGCACAGCGGCACGGCTTTTGGGCAGTGGTATCAGGAGTTCACTGCCATTCCTGCACGCAACACCCTTCGCAAGCCCTTCGGGTCCTGTCGGGGTACGCGATTGATGGCCTTGCGCGGCTGGACAGACGCGGCGACCAGTACCGAAGCGCGGAACTATGACCTTGGGGCGATCCGGCTCGATTGCGAGGTGGGGCGCCGCACCGGCTGGTTCGGCGTGCGTGCCATGGAGGACGCGGAGCTCGGATCGCAAACCACGGTCCAAGGCTATGCCGACGACAAGCTGCCGGAGGGTCGGCAATGGATCAGCGTCGATCAGGTCAGGGAGCTGCATCAGCTCAAGGCCTTCTACCAGAACGACACCTTCGGCGGGACCAGCGGCTCGCCCGTCGTGACCGGCGAGGAAGCGAGCATCTTTTGCGTTCATACCAATGGACTGTACGGCGACGCCCCGCCGTGGAGCGAGAACAACGCCTGCACAAGGATCACTGCAGAGCGGCTCGCAACCATCGCCGAATGGTTAGGCCAATGAAAAGGTACAATCCTGTGAGATCGAAAAGGGCTGTCTCTTTGGTATTGGCTGTTCTGTCGACTCTTGGCGCCGTTCCTGCGCCGGCAGACAGCATTGATGAGACCATTGTCTACATTGAGTGCGTCACACCTGGAAAAGCGCCTCGAAAGGGTAGTGGCGTGCTCGTCACGAGCGACGGGCTGGTCCTGACGGCCAAGCATGTCGTCTACGGCGACGCGGACGCGATGCCGTCCGGTACCGAGTGCACCGGAGCCATCGGAAATGCCAACCGGGCGCGTAATAGAATGTTCCCGCAAGACAGCAGTTTGCGCTATGACGCCATCCTGATGAAGTATCCCGACACTGGTTTGCCGTTCCAACGCTATTGCCGGCTTGAACCTAGATCTCAGCGCGCTTGGATCACAGCTACAGGGTTTCCGTTGTCCAGCCGGACTGGAGTGCCCTCGTCGCGGGTCGGCGTGCTGTCGACAGTGCAACCAGACAGCGACGGAGTGGTCGAGACAGACAGCGCTACGACGGTTGGAATGAGCGGCGGCATGGTTACGCTCGCCGAGAACGGCAACCTGATCGGCATCGTTTCTGGCCAAGACCCGGACTTTAACGGGCTGCCGGCCAACTATCGCGTTCTTTCGGCACAGGTGCTGGCCAGCGAGTTTGAGGACTGGGGGTTTTCCGAAGATGAGGAAGGCTGTGCCGCGCGGGCACGTGTCACTCCAATGCTCGGTTCAGTCGGCGCTCGGCCGTGGGAGGCGACCGATGATGCTCTGCCGCTAGAGTTCTCGTCCGACGAGGGGGTGTGCTATATCGTCTCGGTCTGGGGGTATTTTGATGATCCAAAAGACCGGGTCGAGGTGACCGTTGAAGACGGCGAATATTTCCTGCGTGGGGACAACGGAGGGAGCGGTCCACATGGCGCGTTTGCTCAGTGTATGCGGTTCTAGTAGCTCGCAAGGCTTCCGGCGGGCAGGTCGTCTCGTTGTCGCCGTTGTTGCCCTGACGCTGATGGTCGTCGGGTTGGCGCCGGCGGCTCTTGCGCGCTGCGCGCTGGGCGACAGCGAACCTATCGACGATCAAATTAGCAGGCATGTCGTCATGGTGTCCTCTGGAGACGCAGGTTCATTCTTGTCCACGCCGCGGACCGGGATCCTCGTTTCGGACAGAGGACTTATCCTTACCGTCCGGCGGGTGAACAGTCCGGGCGCGCCAAATGACCCAAGCGCGGTGGACATGCTGGGGATGCAGATTGACGACCTGAGTGTGAATGTCTCGACGAAGGAAGATGGGGATACCGCGAATGGTGTTATCATCGGGCACGATTGGCCAAGGAACTTAGTTCTCATTAAAATCCAAGAGGACGATGTTGCCCGGTTGGGCCTGGTGCCGGCCCCAGCAGCCGGGTTTAGCGGAAAGTCCGGGGGCTTGGTGTGCCTTCTGGGCTATCGCGACGGTGATCCTAACGAGGCGACCGGCCCGCTTCAGGCCCGCTCGACCGGCGACATCCGCTGGGAGGTCGACCACACCGCAGACATTAGCGAACTGGGCGGCGCAGTCATCGCGCCGGAAACCGGGGCGCTTGTGGGCATCGTCGAAAGTCGAACGGGGAATGTCACGCGCTATCTGCCGATCGAATTCGCGGATACCTTGATGTCGCAGGTCTTTATCGCCCGGATTATTCGCGAGATGGAGAACCTCATCTCCATCAGCGAGGATGTCAGCACGGCAATGAACTGGACCTACCAGATCCTGCCTAACGACGAGCCGGGAGAGTACGACATACGGTTCTTTTTCGATCAGGACACCGACAGGCTGAAATTCGACACGGTCGAAGCCTCGACCCGGCTTTGGGGCGTCGATCCCGAAGGTGAGCCGGGCGTGTCTGTACCGACAGATACGGCGAATGCCAAGGACGATCTGGATGTCGATTTCGAGCTTGAACTTCATCGACTATTCGGCCGAGGAGCAGTTTCAATGCGCCCTCAACCTGGGATTCAGTTCTATCTCGCGGATCCGGGTCACTCTGCAGCCGAAGTTTGAGAAGCCTAACACTTGGCGCGGACAAAGTCCGCCCAGCCGGAAGTGGCGGATCGAAATCCCGATCTTGGTCGATCTGAGTGACATCGAACCGGGATCGAGATGCAGACAGGAGGACCGATGACTTGCATACGCATCCTGGCCGCCTGCTCGGCACTTGTTTTCGCGGCCACTTTCGCGACACGGGTTGAGGCGCAGTGGAGCCGCATCCGGATCGCTGACGATGGCGACTTCGTGGTCCTTCTGGATGCACGGACCGGCAGGGCGGGCTACATGCGACCAGGCGATACGAATGTCTTGCGTCTGGTTGACGACCTGCCACAGATCTCGGACGTCTTCCCGATGTCGCAGGGACGCTGGATCGCGATCGGCACTGAAGGGGAGGACGGTCAAACGATCCTGATTTCCGGCAATTTCGAGGCGGGGCGGACAGAGTCCAGTGTCTTGAACGTGCCCCCGGCCGCGGCTGCGCATGTCGGAGACCCCGGCCTTCTATATCTAGCCGACGGTGGCTGGCCGGTGTTTCGGACGATCAACCTGTGCGATCTGATCGATCTGTGCCGCGGCATTGCGTCCCGCCTCCCGACCTTTGAAAACTACGGGGTTTATGGTCCACCGATCCGCGACTTCGTTGTCGATCCGGGCGCGAACCTAACTATTTCAACGCACTGGAACGACGATACAGTTCGGTCCTTCGACACGCGCTTCGGGAAGACCCTTCAGGAAGAATTGGTCAAGGGGGCCTACGGTCCCATGGATGTTGAAATCGCGCTGGGTACCGAGGACGGAGTTTCGACGGTGTTTCTTAGCGCGCCCGAGGCAGGCACCGTGTCACTGCTCCAGATCGATCCCGACTTTCAGGAATGGCGTCCGACGGGCACGCTGGACTTGGGCGAGTTTACGACGGTACACGCGCCGATCACCGTCGCCCTCTCGGCAGGCACCTCCACGTCTGGGGACGGGCCATCGACTTTTTCGCGGGTCGCGACCAGCAACGACCAGTCGATAGTGTTGATCGGCGGACGCGAGCGGACCGTGGTGCACGCGCTTAGACGAGAGGGGAAGTCCCTAAACCGAGTTGCAGACTTGAGGGCCGATGGCGCTATCGTCGACTTCGACGTGACTGCGGACGGGCAATGGCTTGCGATCCTGACCACGGACGGCGTTGACGTGCTGAATTGCGCTGAACTGAGCGCCTCAAACGTAGTCCGTCGGGACGAGGGTGACGCAGCGCGTCTGGAGGCCGCATTAACGTCGGCAGTTCAACGGCGGCTTGTGGAAAAGGGCTTCCTGACTGGGGTTGTGGACGGCGCTCAGGACGTCTCAACGCTAAGCGCGCTGGACCGTTACGCTGCGGCGATAGGTCTGCCCGCGTCGGAGCGCACTAATCTGTTTGACCTACCGCCGTCCCTTCTTGGTCCTCTGTTCGAAGGCGCCTTATCCATGTTGCCCGAAGAGTTCCTGGCTTCCGATGCGGGCGAGGAGGTGAAGCGCGCGGCTTTCGCTACATTCTTCGAGCGCGCTTTGAGGCAAATCCGGTATTTCAGTCCAGCGGAAGTGTTTCAACTCGGAGGGGTAACAAGGCGGGGCGCGGGTTGCGCCCGCTACAACGCCTACCCGCCCGAGGAATTCTGGCCCAACTTGATCCCCGTCCTACGGGATCTGGATGAATTCCGCGACCGATTGGGCACGCCGCTCGTCGTGACATCGGCATTTCAGACACCGCAATATTCTATGTGCGCGGGCACGCCACTTGAGATGGTGGAGGCAGCAGGGGAGTTCCGCGCCCTCGCCTTCATCGCCCCTAAGGTCGATTCCGACCCACTGGCACAAGCGGCGCAGGACTTTGCGTATGAGACCGGCTTGGGATTTGCCAGGACGGCCAACGTCATGTTCTTCCTCGTCCCGTACTTTTTTGCCACCGACGCGGCCGTGGAATTTGACGCCAGTATTGAGCGGCTGGGTGAGTGGCACGCCTTGATCGCCTCGCACAGTCCGGACGCAGGGGGATGCCGCTTTGCTACCGATGACGCGGTTGAATTTCAGAAGCTGCTTTCAGGCGGGCCTGCCAGCGGCCTGCCGATCTACATCGCCCGCACCGGCCCCGCCAGCCGGCCCGATGTCTACATAGTCACCGTAGACACAGGGTCTGATGCCGCTCTCGCCGCCGAGGTCGCGCAGGCGATCAGGTCGGTCGCGCGCAGAAGCGCTGACCGGGAAACAGGAGCGGACTCCTTCTATTTGTCGAACTCCGGCTGGCGCATCGACGAGGCTTGCCGCGCCGGAGGGCGAATTCACTGAGCCAGATTAACTCAGCCAATGACCTACACCGGGTGATAGTTCACTGAAGAGGTCTTGGTGCCGGGAGCCGCCTCCGCACCGGAACGGATCTGGACCACGGCGAAGGAGAGGTTTGAAGGTCTGAGGCCGGTTCTAGTTTAGCGCAACAAGATGTGGTGTGCGTGCGAAGGCCGCGATCCGGCGGGCGTCCGGATCGCGCAGAAACGGCCTATCGTGTAGAGCGTCAACTTCGTTGTCCGGGGGCGACAGCCAAGTTGGCCGGTGATGGCCGCTGCGGCTGACGTTCAGGCGGTGGCGTCCTCCTCGAGGTTGTCGGCCGAGGTTGTCGGTGCGGCGTTGGCCTTGCTGGGCATCCGGTCGGCGGCTTCGCGTCGGCGGTAGCTGTCGACGTTCATCTCCAGGATGGTCGCGTGGTGGACCAGCCGGTCGATGGCGGCGACGGTGACGGCGGGATCGGGAAAGATGCGGTCCCAGGCGCTGAACGGCAGGTTGGCGGCGATGGCGAGGCTTCGGGTCTCGTAGCGCCGTGCGATCAGTTCAAAGAGGACGGAGGTTTCGGCCTGGTCCTTCTGGGCGTAGCCGATGTCGTCGAGAATGATCAGATCGAAGCGGTCGAGCTTGCCGAGGGCGGCTTCGAGCGCGAGGTCGCGGCGCGCCGCCTGGAGCTTCTGCACGAGATCGGTGGTGCGGGTGTAGAGCACTCGGTGCCCTGTCTCGACGAGGGCGTGGCCGATGGCGCAGAGAAGATGGGTCTTGCCGGCGCCCGAGTTGCCGATGGCGATGAGATTGGCGCCGGTCTCGAGCCAGTCGCCGGCGGCCAGCGCCTCGATGCGGGCGCGGGGGACGCTGGGCAGGGCCTTGAAGTCGAAGGTGGCCAAGGTCTTGCCGCCCGGCAGCCGGGACTCGATCAGGTGGCGGCGGATGCGCCGGGTCTCGCGCTCGGCGATCTCGACCTCGGCGAGGGCAGCGAGGAAGCGGGCGGCGGGCCAGCCTTCCTTGTCGGCACGCTCGGCCAAGGTAGGCCAGTGCGTGTGGAAGCTCGGCAGGCGCAGCTCGGTCAGCATCGCTGGGAGCGCGTGCACGTCGATCGCTCGGCTGGTCATGCGCGTGCCTCCAGCAGGGCATCGAAGTGGACGAGCGCCGTGAGGGTCACCGGCACATCGTCGGGAAGCTCTCGTCGCCGCGGCTCGAGCCGCATCTTCAGGTCGCGCGCGTCCGGCAGGCGCCCGGCGGCAAGGTCCTCGACGAGAAGCGACGCCAGCTCGGCCTCGCAACCCTCGTCATGGGCGAGCCAGAGGAGGTCGACCGTGCGGCGGCACGCATCGCGCCTGGAGAGCGTCTCGGACAACGCCGCCCAGGCGGCGGCGTACTCGCTGCGGGGGAAGAGGCTGTCGCGGTAGACCGATCCCGCCAGCGCCTGCGGCTTGGCGGCGCAGGGCGTGGATCACGTGGCGATAGTCGATGCGGTGGACGCGCCGCCCGTCGTTCCGCGCGCGCTGGCGGGGATGGCTGACGACGTGGGTCCCGCCGAGCCATGCCTCGATGCGGTCGTCGTAGACATGGACGCGCAGGCGCTGGCCGATCAGCCGCGACGGCGCGCTGTAGAAGACGCTGTGCACCAGGAAGCCGCCGGTGCGGGTGACGCGGGCGACGACCTCGGTGAAGTCGGTGGTGCGCCGGGCCGGCAGCGGCCGCAGTGCCGCGGTCTCGATCCGCACGGCGGCCTCGCGGCGGCGATTGCGCCGGGCGACGAGCTGGTCGACGAACCCGCGCCAGTCGGCGACGCTGGCGAAGTCGCGGCTGCCGCGCAGGATCAGTGCCTGGTCGAGCGCCGTCTTGAGGTGGCGGTTGTGCGTCTCCACCGCCCCGTTCTCGTGCGCCTCGCCGGGGTTGTTGCGGCTCGCCACCATGCCGTAGTGGGCGCAGAAGTCGTCATAGCGCTGCGTCACGTCCTCCGCCGCCTCGCGGTCGAGGTTGCGATACGCCGCAGAGAGGCTGTCGGTGCGGTGCTCGTGCGGGACGCCACCCAGGGTCCAGAGCGCGTTCTGGAGATTCTCGGCCAACGCGGTGAAGCTCTCGCCGCCCTGCACGATGCCGACATGTTCCCACCCGCTGTAGCCCAGCACGAAGTGGTTGCGCATTCCGGAGCATTCGGTCAGCGGTTCCGGCGACATCCGGTCGGCCATTCCGACGCATCCGGTCACCGGGTCGCGTCGCCGCTGAGCTGGGTTTCGTCGTGTCAGCCACGGGCCTGCGCGTCAATCTCTGAGGCAGCGTCCGGCCCGGTCTTCTTCCGCATCGAAGGTCCGTCGAGGTCGAGCCGGTAGGCGTTGTGGACGAGGCGGTCGAGGATGGCGTCGGCGAAGGTCGGTTCGCCGACGACGTCGTGCCAGGCGTCGACGGGAAGCTGGCTGGTGATCAGCGTGGAGCCGGCGCCGTATCGGTCCTCGACGATCTCCATGAGGTCGCGCCGCTGACTGGCGGTGAGCCGGTCGGGACCCCAGTCATCAAGGATCAGCAAGTCCACCCTGACGAGACTGCGGAACAGCCGCGGGAACCGGCCATCGCCGTGCGCGAGCTCGAGCTCGGCGAAGAGCCGGGGCAGCCGCTTGTAGATGACGGTGCGGTCGTCGCGGCAGGCTTTCTGGCCGAGGGCGCTGGCGAGCCAGGTCTTGCCAACCCCGCAGGGGCCCGTGATCAGCAGGTTGCGCTTCTCGGCGATCCATCTGCCTGTCGCCAGCCTCTGGAACAGCGCCTTGTCGAGCTTGCGGGGCGTCCGGTAGTCGACGTCCTCGATGGCGGCGCCAGCCTGGCGCAGCTTCGCGGCGCGCATCCGGGTCTGGAAGCGCCTGGTGTTCCGGCTGGCGACCTCGCGATCGATGAGCAGGGCGAGCCATTCGGGGTGGGTAAGGTCGCCGGCCGCGTCCTGCGCCTGCAACTCGGTGAAGGCTTCGGCCATGCCGTCGAGCCGGAGGGCTCTCAGCTGGTCGAGTGTAGGATGGTCGAGCATCGTCTCTCCTTCAGTGGAAGTATCCGGCGCCGCGGATGTTGAGGTGAGTGATCGCTGGCCCGTCCGCGGCATCCTCGGGCCGCCGGCGATCGAGGTTGTTCCTGAGGATCGAGTTCACCGAGGTGTAGGAGCGTGCGCCGATCTCGAGCGCCCGCGTGCAGGCGGCCTCGAGCCTGTCGCGGCCATGGGTCCGGGCCAGGCGCAGGATGCCGAGGCAGGAGCGGAAGCCCTGCTCGGGATGGGTGCGCTCCCGCAGTATCACCTCGACCAGGGTCGACGTGCCGGGCCCGATCCCGGCGGCCTGACGCCGCAGCTTCTCCGGCGTCCAGTCGGCATGGCGCCGATGGCTCGACGGCATGTGGTCGCGCAGGGTGGTGTGCTGCCGGTTCGACGAGGTGCGGGCGTGCGCCGCGACCCGTGCGCCGCGGTGGAAGATCTCCACCGTCCTCGCGGTGATCCGCACCCAGACCTGCTCGCGCAGGAGCGCGTAGGGCACCGAGTAGTAATGCTTCTCGACCTCGACGTGGTAGTCGAGCCCGACGGCACGCTGCCGCCACTCGGCGTAGACGTATGGCACCTGCGGCAGCGGCTTCAGCGCCGGTCGCTCCAGCTCCTCGAAGAGCACGCGCCGGCTGGCGCCGAGGTGCCGGGTGACGCGGTGGTTGAGGCGGTCGAGCAGCTCGCGGATGGCCTCGTTGATCTCCGAGAGCGAGAAGAACCTGCGGTTCCTCAGCCGCGCGATGATCCAGCGCTCGGCGATCTGCACCGCAACCTCGACCTTTGCCTTGTCGCGCGGCTTGCGCGGCCGCGCCGGAACCACCGCGGTGTCGTAATGCGCGGCCATGTCGGCGTAGGTGCGGTTCACCGCCGGCTCGTAGAAGCAGGCCTTGGTGACGCCGGCCTTGAGGTTGTCCGAGACGATCTGGCCGGGCACGCCGCCGAAATAGGACAGCGCCCGGCAGTGCGCGCCGATCCAGTCGGAGAGCCCCTGCGTCCAGGTCGCCTCTGCGTAGGTGTAGTTCGAGGCGCCGAGCGCGGCGACGAAGAGCTGCGCCTCGCGGACCTCGCCGGTCGCGGGGTCGATCACCTCGAGCGTGGTGCCGGCGTAGTCGACGAACATCCGCTCGCCGGCGACATGGTGCTGGCGCATGGTCGGCGAGAGGCGCCGTTCCCAGCGGCGGTAGAGTTCGCAGAACCGGCTGTAGCCGTAGCCGTCGGGATGAACGGCGCGGTGCTCCTCCCAAAGGAGCGACAGCGTCACGCCCTTGCGCCGCAGCTCGCGGTGGACCGCAGCCCAGTCCGGCTGGGATCGCACGGCCCGCGTCTCGCCGCCGGTCGGATGGAACAGTCGGCGCTCCAACTCGGCATCCGTCAGCTCGGCAGGGAGCGGCCATGACAGCCCCGTCCGCTCCAGGCGCTTCACGTACTCGCTGGCTGTCGACTGGCTCACCCCGAGGCTCGCCGCGATCTTCCGCGTCGAGAACCCGCTGGCGCGCAGCCGCATCGCGTCCCTGATCTTCCGCATCGGCAATCTCTTCATCGGGCTCCCCGCACTCCATCAGGAGCGCGAGGCTACCCGCCGCAGGATCGCCCAGCAGCGCCGCTACCCGAGGTCCGGCAGGGTGACCGGATGCCCCGGAATCGGTGACCGGATCAGATCGGAATCACCGACCGGATGAAATCGGAACGCCTGACCGGATGGCCCCGGTGCGTGCAAAGTGGTAGAGCCGGTGCGCGAAGGGCTGCCCGGCGATGGTGACGCCGAGCTCCGCGGCGTCGGTGAAGTCCGACAGCGCCATGCGGCCGGGCTCCGGCGTCTGGCGGAAGATCACGTCCTTGGCCGCGCCGTGCAGCGCGCGCCACTCCCGCACGCGGCGCTCCAGGGTGCGCCGGACACGGTCGTCGGGAAACGCCTCCGGATCGGCCATCTGAAGATGGCGTAGAAGGGTCACCGCCTGGACGGCGGGGTCGCTCTCCAGGATCGGCAGCAGCACTGGCTCCCACACCTCGCAGAGCGGATCGGGAACGGTGCGGCCGCGCTCGACGCGGCGCTGGGACGGCAGGCGGGGGTCGCTCTCGATCCGGCGCGCCGTGCGCGCGCTGAACCCGGCGCGGGCGGCCGCGGCGTGCTGGCTGTGACGAAGTCGGTCTTGCATGTATGCTCTCACTTGCTGGTCGGTGACGGGTTTGCCCGGCACGTCGGGACCTCCGTTTGGAAGACAGAGATCCCGGTCGTACCGGCCCGCAGCGACCAGCACCCTCGCCATCACCTCCCTCGGAGACGATCGCGCCGCAGACTTCAGCCTACGGCCGGGCTACGCCCGACCTTCGCCCGAAGTCTGCGGCCAACTTGGCTGTCGGCGCCGGTCAGAAGGGTTGTCGCTGAACACCCATCGCACGCATCAACCGCTCCACCGTGCAGCGGGCCACTTCGGAGCCCTCGCGTCGTAGTTGCCGCCAGACTTTGCGCGCCCCATAGACGCCGAAGTTCTCGGCATGAACGCGGGCGATCTCGGAGCGCAGCTCGGCGTCTCGCTTGGCACGGTCGGACCGTCGCGACGGATCGGCCCGCTTGGCCCGATGCGCGTGATAGGTCGACGGGGCGATCGGCAGGAAGCGGCAGATCGGCTCGACCCCATAGACGGCGCAGTGATCGTCGATGAACGCGATCATCGCTTCGATGGGCGGTCGAGCTCCGCCTGGGCAAAATACGCGCTGGCCTTACGCAGGATCTCGTTGGCCTCCCGGAGCTCGCGGTTCTCCCGCTCGAGCTGCTTGATGCGGGCTTTCTCCTCGCCCGTCGGAGCGGCGCGGACACCAGCATCGCGTTCCGCCTCGCGCACCCATCGTCGCAGCGTCTCCGCCGTGCAGCCGATCTTCGGCGCGATCGATTGGATCGCCGCCCACTGGCTTCCATGCGCCTCGGCATGCTCGCCGACCATCCGCACAGCTCGCTCGCGCACCTCGGGCGCATATCTCACCGATGTCTTTCCCGTCATGGCTCCGTCCTCTCACAGTGCGGAGCCTCCGGGAAACCCGGGGCGGTTCAACCCGCTGGCTCCATGCGGACATCATCGATGCAGCCGCGCAGGCTGCGGCAAGCAGGAGATGAGCTGGCCCCTGTTTCCTTGGACATCCATTTGTCGAAGGACCGAGGATGGATGTTTCCGAGATGCCTGAGCGAGAGACGCCGGAGAGGGTTGATGGTGATGATGCGCCTGTGGGCAGGGTGGGCGGGCGTTGCCCGTCCACGCTATCCACAGGCGGTAGCACGCCGGCGGCGGCCGGGCCGCTCGGCCCGGGCCAGCGGTGGAGCGTGGCGCGCAAGCGGGCGGTGGTTCTGCGGCTGATCGCGGGCGAGCCGGTGGAGCTGGTGTCGCGCGAGATCGGCGTGCCGGTCCTCAAGCTCGAGCGCTGGCGCGAGAAGGCCGAGGCTGCGCTTGAGGGCGCGCTGAAGGAGCGCGAGGCCGAGACCGGCGGCGCCGAGCTCGCCGCGGCGCTGCAACGGGTGGGCGAGCTCACGATGGAGAACGAACTGCTGCGCGCGAAGATGGGGCGGACGCCCGGCCCTTTGGCCCGGAAGCGGTGGCGGTGATGGCCGACACGGTCTCGCCCGCCACCGGCCGGCGCTATGGCGTGGCGCGGGTCTGTCAGGTCTGGGACGTGCCGCGGTCGTCGTTTTACGCCGCCCGACGGGAGACCGCGGAGCCGGCACCCGTGCGCCCGAGAGGCCGGCGCGGGCCGAAGCCGGCGGTGTCTGACGCAACGCTGCTGGCTGCGATCCGGGCCGACCTCGCCCGCTCGCCCTGGTCGGGCGAGGGGGTGAGGCGGGAAAGCGGGGCGTCCAGTGGACGGCCCGCCCGCCGAACGCAAGGTCTGGGCGCGGTTGCGCGTGCAGGACGGGCTGCGCGCCGCGCGCAAGCGGGTGCTGCGGCTGATGCGCGAGAACGCCCTGCTCTCGCCCCACCGCGCCAGGACGCGGCAAGACGCGGCGCACGATCGCCGGATCGTCACCGATACGCCGAACATCATGTGGGCGATCGACGGCACGCAGATCACCACCGTGCAGGACGGCAAGGTCTGGCTTTTCGCCACAGCCGAGCACTGGAACGCGGAGGCCCTCGGCTGGCATGTGAGCAAGCGCGGCACGCGCCGCGAGGCGCTCCAGGCGATCGGCATGGCCGTGCAGCAGCAGCACGGCCATCTTGGCCGCGACGCCGCCCGCGGCGTCCAGCTCCGCCACGACCATGGCAGCTGCTTCATGGCCGACGACTTCCAGACCCAGCTCAGGGCCTGGGGCATGACGCCGAGCTACGCCTTCGTCGGCCAACCCCAGACCAACGGCGTCATCGAGCGCTTCTTCCGCACCCTCAAGGAGCAGATCGTCCACGGCCGCATCTTCCAGACCCTCGAGCACGTCCGCGACGCCGTGCGCGCCTTCATCGCCCGCTACAACGCCGAGTGGCTGATCGAGAAGAACCGCTACCTCAGCCCGCACGCACTACGCCGACAGCACGACCTTGCGACCACGCCCATGGCCGCGTAACGCAACCGACTGTCCAAGGAACCGGGTTCGGTACACGGCAAGCAGGTGAGACAGATCAGTGGCAACCGCAGACGAGATCATCGCGTGGCTGAACCTGCGCGGAGTGGACATCGGCGTGGCTCAACCCGGAACGGCAACCGCTGAGCGTGGCATGGTGAAATGGGTGGCGCCGGTCCCGAGCATGGGCGGCGGGTTCGCAACCAGCCTTGAGATCCGGAACGACGGCAAGCTCTACGACGAGACGCTGGAGGAGACGTTCCCATCCTTCGAGGCTTGGACGGCAGAGCTGGAACGCATCGCTGGGATGTAGCCGGTGGTCGCTGGGCGTCGGTGAGGCTACTGCTCTGCACGACCCGGCGGCACTGCCCGCACGAGTAGGAACGCAGTCTACCGTCCCTACCGGCGTCCGAAAGCCGGTGTCCGCTGTGCTTCGTCGACGACGCTTTTAACCACTCAAGTAGTTCATTCGTGCGACAACAAAGGGCCGCATCGCGTGAACGCGTCCTTGATGGACGCGCTAAGACTACACCTCTATACCAGCCAGACAAAGAGCTCTGTTGAAATCTGCGTCGGCAACATTTCCGCCATTGATTATGCTATCATGGTGCGCCTCCGCACAACGAAGTTCCCTCGCCCCAGGTCCGGTTCCCACCATTCCTTTAACCAAGAGAATCTCTGCGGCAAGTTGCGCCAATGCCGGATGAATAGAACCCAATGGACGGGCTTCCGCGACGCCCGCGTCATTGTTACAGTCACATCGTTTCTTATCGTTGAGCTCCTGGGCACTGAAATAACTGATGACGCGCACTTTAGCGTCACTCGCAACAATCAGCACTATCTTTCCAGATTTTTCGTCGCTCTCAAATGCGGCAAGAACCTCCGCCCTTGGACATTCTATGTGGCTTTGGCTTCCGCGACTGGTGCTTATTCTGATGAACTCGTCGCAGGCGCTATGAATGTAGCCGGATAATGGTGTCACTTTGCCTTTGGTATTGACCCGCGCCTGTGTGATCGGGTCGGCCTTCAATTCAGAGACATTAACCGAATTCATAACAAGTCTCCTTCGTTGAAGACGTAGTTTAACATGAAGCCGGCAAACCGTATATCGGGTACAGTCACAGGGCGATCACATTTGGATCAGGCGCTAGTTAACTATCTGAGAAGGCTAAGAAGAAAGCGGTCCCCCATCCGGCGCGCTTCAAGTTTATCAAAAGGGTGCCCTTCGAGGTATCCCACCGGGCGATGGCGATTGCCCGGCGGCGCAGGACGCGATGTTGTGCGGGCCCTAAACCTTGCGGTTGCACGCGACGTCTTCGCGAAACGAGACGTTCAGCTGCCAGTGCCGCGCGTTCTTGATTTGCCAGTTTGCGCACACGGTCGAGAGCAGGACCTCGCGCGCGGGCGAGAGCGGGAAGTACGGGTTCCGTCGGCGTGTTCTCCCATGCTGACGGCTGCGAGCGGCAGCTCGATCTCGGCGCCAGGACGGCCCAAAGGCGAAGCGCTACGTCACTCGTTCCGCCATCAGACGGCGCAGAGCAGGACGTTTGCCGAGCGCCTTCTTCGACGCCTTCGCCTTTGACTGCCGGAGCGTCGGCATGCCGAACACCTTCCGCTTCCAAGCGGCACGCTCCGCCCAGATGCTGTTGTCAGTCATCCGGTCGAGTTCAGCGATCCGCCGGTCCTGCACCGTCGGCTTCCGCTTGGCCGAGCGATGCCTCGTCGTCGGTTCAATCATCCTCTTGCCTCCGTCATTCGTAGACAACCCTGCCCCAGGACTTGGGTAGCAATGCCCTCGCCGGCGCCTGGCCGTCGCCATCGAGGTCGGCGTCGAGCAGCCACTTCGCTCCTGTCATCTCCGGCGGCGCCGAATACGTTCGGAGCTGTCCGGCTAACCCATCGATGCCGAGGAGCAGGTTCCGGCGGCGCTGGTCGTAGAGGTCGGCAGCGACTTCAGCGAGCCGCTTGACGTCCTGCGCCACAGCGGCGCGAGCGTCACCGGCGGTATGTTCCACCGCCTGCCGCACGGCCTCTCCAGCGTTTCCTTCGTCAGCTTCTCCGTCAGGGCGCGTTCCTCATCCAGCACACGCGCGACGGCTTCGGCGACTGCGGCTTACGCCTGCTGAACCTTCGCTGCCACCAGCTTCGCCGTTCGGGCACGCTCAGCGGCGATCGCAGCGTCTATCGCTCCGGAATCGGTGCGGCTCCGCGGCGTGCGCTCCGCCACATCCTCAGCGTATCCGCCTCGGCTCTTGCGGCTGTCGAACATCATGCGGCCCTCCACCTTTCCAGCATCTTCTTCGCGTGCAGCTCGGCGGCCTCGTCACTCAGGCCCTGATGGTGGGCATCGATTCTCGCGAAGACGGCAGCCGCCTTGAGGCCGACCCGCTCCACCAGCTTCTGGTCTTCCCCGAAGTACCGATCAATCTCGGCCAGCGCCGCCTTGACCTCGGCCTCCTGCCGCTCCAGATCAGCGATAAGCGCCTGCAGACGCTCCCGCACGGCGGGGTCATCGGCGAGGCCGAGCGTGTCGATCTCGTCCGTCAGGGCACCCGCCTTGTCCACCAAATCCGTGTCTGCCTCACGTTGGGCGGCGCGGGAGACAGGCTCGCCCCGCAGGACGGCGGCTGCCAATCTGAACGAGCGAGCAGCTTCGTCCGTACCGGCGGTGATGCGGCGGTCGGTTCGGTCCATCAGGAACGCCTGCAGGGACCGGCGCCGGTCGCGTCCGCGCCGGAACGCTCGTTCGCACGCGCGTCGATATTCGGCTTCGGCTTTAACGTCTTTGCGGTTTTCAGGAGGCGAGGGCCAATACGGAAACTTCAGCTTCTCGAGGACGGCGCGGAGGCCGGTGTTCCGGCGTTGCCGCCAATGGCCGTACGTGCTCCTCGTCACGCTCAACGTCCCGCTCGCGTGGAGGCAGAGCGTCGCCGGGTCCTGGTGCGGAGCAGGGATCTCGATAGTTGCCATCGTCGGCGTGCTTATGCGCGTGTCTCCGTCGCTGATTGGGAACTGAAGCCGCCCGCGCCGCCGAGTGTCCGCGCCGCGGCCCCCACCGCATCGGTCGTCAGGCCCATCGCGTCGAGCACCGCCGCCAACGTGCTGCGGTCGACCTCGCCAATCGTCCGCAGGCACTCGGCGGCCAACACCATGCGGACGGCATCGGCGCGGATCATCGTGCCGTAGCCGAGGCCCTCGACGGCCTTGGGCGGGTCTCAGGTCAGCAGGAGGTCGTAAGGTCCGGCGTCACGGCGCACGAAGCCAAGACGACGACGACAAGCTTCTTTGACGGGATCGACCCGCAGTACATGATGCCGTCGGCGCCGAGCGGGTCGCCGTTCTCGTCGTACTGGCAGTCGCTCCAGGTGAAGGCGAGCGTGGCGTCCCGCAGGTCTGGGCGGACGCGCTGAATTGACCGAAGGACTGCAATTGCGGCCGTGATGATCGCCGTATTGAGGCTCGGCTTGAGGTGAAGAATCGTTTCCGGCACCAGGGCGCCCCTGCGTCTGAGAAAAGGACGCAGTGCATATTAGACCCTGGTCTTGGAGAGGCATAGCTGGCGAGCAAAACGTCTCTGACGAGCGGGAGGCGATCACATCCAGAGATCGGTCCTAGCAAGATGAGCGAGGGATGCGGGGTCGCTGGGAAACCGAATGGGTCATCCTAAACAAAAGAACGAACTCAATACCCAAGGGACTCTGCGCCGCCGAGAACACCCGATGTGGCAGGGGAATCGCGTTTGGCTCTGAGGGCGTGAGCCACTGCCCTTGAGGCGGAGGGCGGGATCGGATTCTGGATGGAGATTCATCGCTCGGAGCCCTGTGCCGCCATGGACATCTTCCTCACCGCCTTCGATGACATCCCCGATCCCCGCGCCGACAACGCGCGCCACGACCTTGGCGAGTTGCTTGTCATCGCCTTCGTCTCGGTGCTCTGCGGCGCGACGTCCTGCGCCGAGATGGCGGCCTTTGGGCGTGCAAAGGCAAGCATTTTCAAGCACTTTCTGAAGCTCAAGCATGCCGTCCCGTCGCACGACACGTTCTCGGCGGTGTTCCGGATCATCGATCCGAAGGCCCTCGACGCCGCCTTCGGGCGGCTGCTGGCCGATGTGGCTGCACTGCTCCGCGAGGGCGATGTCATAGCCGTCGACGGCAAGGCGCTGCGGGGCGCGCGCGACAGGCGCGAGAGCGCGCGAACGCGGATGATGGTGTCGGCGTATGCCTCGCGGCTGCGCCTGACGCTGGCCAGCGTGCCTGCCGACCGGGGCGCGGAACTGGACGCCGCCCTCGAGGTCCCAGCTCTGCTGGTCGCTAGCCGCACTTGGAGTGGCCGCAGGCGGCGCACGTCATGCAGCCCTCGACCATGCACATTTTCTTCATGGGAGTGAGCTGCCAAAAGGAGTCAACCACCCCTGCTCCCGGCCCGAACCGCCGTTGAACATCATAGACCGAGCCTCTGTGCCTGAAACTACCACGCCACTCCGGCACTTCCGGTCGGCCCTGACGGGCCGAAGCGCCCGATGGTCAGTCCCGTACAGGAAGCGGTTATCGCGACGTGGGGGCCTCCCGCTCAGGGAGGTTCTGCTGTCCACGAGGGCCCGTCGGGACGATCATTGCCCGTAATCGGGACAAATTTGCCCGATTTGGGAGCAACTTTCGCCGGAGCGACACGCGGGACCCGCAGCCGTCTGCCTCTGCCATGCGTGCAAGGCAAGGCAGGGTCTATCCGCCGCGCGAGGCGAACAGCGCATCTGCGCGGAGCGCGAGACCGGGCGGCGCCAATTCCACCATCCCCTGTCGCACCAGCCGGCACTGCACCGCACCCGCATCATCCCTGAAGTGATGAACGACGATGCGTGCGCCGGTGTCGACGACTAGCTAGTGCTGGACGCTGCCCAGCTTGAAGTAGGCGCGCTGCCTCTAGCCCCTTTCGCTCAACGCAGTCGAGCGGGAGGCAATCTCGACGACGATGATCGGGTCGACGAGGCCACGGCGTCTCCAGGGATGCTCGGTCCGCAGCATACGAGCGCGTCAGGCCCGTGGATGTTGAGATCGTCCACGCGGACGCCCGCTCCGCGCGGGAAGACCTCGCAGCCAGCACCCACGGCGGCGATCGCATCGCGAAGAGCGCAGGCGACATCTTTTCCCGCCGTGAGATGCCCGAAGGAAAGCGGTGGGCATTGAGCGACCCGGCCGTTCACGAGCCCGACCCCTTCATAGGCTGCTCGAGCGCCCATTCGAGGAACGCGTCGGCGGTGAAGCTCGGTGCCGGGTTGTCTGAGTTCATGGCTGTCAGTCTACCACGGAGACGCCGAGAAACAGCCTCATGGCTGCCCCGGCACAGCGCACAAAAAAAAGGGCTCGGCCGAATCTTATGGCCCATTCGGCCGCAACTTGATCTGGATTTACAAGTGGTCAGTGCGTCCAGGAACCGCGGCGATCGGTCGCGAAGTTTTCGCCGTAGCCCCGCGGTCGAACGTTGGCTCGGCGGCTCTTCGGCTCGATGACGATGGCGTCGATGCCGTGCTCCTCGGCATATTCGAGCGCCGCTTCCTTCGTCGCAAAATTCAGCCGCACCTGCGCCTGCGTGTCGTCGGACGACGTCCAGCCCATCAGCGGATCGATCTCCCGCTTGGAGTCGCGGCCGAAATCAAGGACCCAGCGCCGTGTCCGCGCCGTGCCGGAAGACATCGCGGTCCTTGCAGGCCTGTAGATTCGTGCGCGCATCGGATCCTCGCCTCGTTCGGGTCATCCCTGAATTGGAGGAAGCAGCGCGCGAGATCAAGCGGTCCCGGAAGTGACTGCCGGTCGTTGCGCGAGGGAGCGAGGGGTGGGGTGGGTGTGCGCGACGACCGGCAGCCGTTCTGCTGCTTGCAGACCCACATTACCTTAGGTTGTGGCGCATGCAAGTCAAAACTTCTCAGATAGAGACGCAAATCGCACATCAGTTGCATGTTGCTCTGCCGGTCTTGTCCGGCAGCCCCGAAACCGCACATCAGGACTCTGATCGAGGACCTAAGATGCCGCACAACACCACAGACGCGCTCACCCCCCGCCCCGACGTGCTGACCCGCCCCAAGCTCGAAGGCGGCAAGCCGATTCGTCATGCACACCGAGTTCCAGCCGGCGGGCGACCAGCCCGCCGCCATCGCCGAGCTCGCCCAGGGCGTCACCGGCGGCGAGCGCGACCAGGTCCTGCTCGGCGCCACCGGCACCGGCAAGACCTACACCATGGCCAAGGTCATCGAGGAGACGCAGCGCCCCGCCATCATCCTCGCCCCGAACAAGACGCTGGCCGCGCAGCTCTACGGCGAGTTCAAGCAGTTCTTCCCCGAGAACTCGGTCGAGTACTTCGTCAGCTACTACGACTACTACCAGCCGGAGGCCTACGTCCCGCGCTCGGACACGTACATCGAGAAGGAGTCGCAGATCAACGACCAGATCGACCGGATGCGCCACTCCGCCACCCGGGCGCTGCTGGAGCGCGACGACGTCATCATCGTCGCCTCCGTCTCCTGCATCTACGGCATCGGCTCGGTCGAGACCTACTCGGCGATGACCCAGGACCTCGATCGCCGGCAACGACTACGACCAGCGCAAGGTCATGGCCGACCTCATCGCGCAGCAGTACCGCCGCAACGACCAGGCGTTCCAGCGCGGCTCCTTCCGCGTCCGCGGCGACAGCCTCGAGCTCTGGCCCGCCCACCTCGAGGACCGCGCCTGGCGCTTCTCCTTCTTCGGCAACGAGCTGGAGGGCATACAGGAGTTCGACCCGCTGACCGGCGCCAGGACCGGCCAGATGGACAAGGTCCGCATCTACGCCAACAGCCACTACGTCACGCCGCGCCCGACGCTCAAGCAGGCCGTCATCCAGATCAGGAACGAGCTGCGCCAGCGCCTCGACCAGCTCGTCTCCGAGGGCAAGCTGCTGGAGGCCCAGCGCCTGGAACAGCGCTGCACCTTCGACATAGAGATGATGGAGGCCACCGGCTCCTGCAACGGCATCGAGAACTACTCCCGCTACCTCACCGGCCGCGCGCCCGGGGAGCCGCCCCCCACGCTCTTCGAGTTCATCCCCGACACCGCCATCGTCTTCGCCGACGAGAGCCACGTCTCGGTCCCGCAGATCGGCGGCATGTACAAGGGCGACTACCGCCGCAAGTTCACCCTGGCCGAGCACGGCTTCCGCCTGCCCTCCTGCATGGACAACCGCCCGCTCAAGTTCGAGGAGTGGGACGCGATGCGCCCGCAATCGGTCTTCGTCTCCGCCACCCCCGCCGCGTGGGAGCTGGAGCAGACCGGCGGCGTCTTCACCGAGCAGGTGATCCGCCCCACCGGCCTCATCGACCCCGCGATCGAGGTCCGGCCGGTCAAGATGCAGGTCGACGACCTCCTCGACGAGATCCGCAAGACCGCCCAGGCGGGCTTCCGCACCCTCGTCACCGTGCTGACCAAGCGCATGGCCGAGGACCTGACCGAGTACCTGCACGAGCAGGGCATCCGCGTCCGCTACATGCACTCCGACATCGACACGATCGAGCGGATCGAGATCCTGCGCGACCTCCGCCTCGGCGCCTTCGACGTCCTCGTCGGCATCAACCTCCTGCGCGAGGGGCTCGACATCCCCGAATGCGGCCTCGTCGCCATCCTGGATGCGGACAAGGAGGGGTTCCTGCGCTCCGAGACCTCGCTGATCCAGACCGTCGGCCGCGCCGCCCGCAACGTCGAGGGCCACGTCATCATGTACGCCGACCGCATCACCGGCTCGATGGAGCGCGCCATGCGCGAGACCGACCGCCGCCGCGAAAAGCAGCTCGCCTACAACGAGGCCCACGGCATCACCCCGCAGACCATCCGCAAGAACGTCGAGGACATCCTCGCCGGCCTCTACAAGGGCGACGTCGACATGAACCGCGTGACGGCCAAGATCGACAAGCCCCTCCACGGCGGCAACCTGCAGGCGGTCCTCGACGGCCTCCGCACCGACATGCGGAAAGCGGCGGAAAACCTCGAGTTCGAGGAAGCCGCCCGGCTGAGGGACGAGGTCAAGCGCCTGGAGGCGGTGGACCTCGCGGTGTCCGACGACCCGCTGGCGCGCCAGCAGGCGGTGGAGAAGGCGAGCGAGGCCGCCGTCAAGGGCAGCGGCCGGTCAACAGTCGGACGGCCGGGGCAGCGGGGCGGGAACGTGAAGCGGCGGAAGCGGTAGCGAAGCCGCCGCCGTCGCTATACATTCGTTCCATGAACGCGCACCTGCACGACCTCATCGAGAACGCCGAGGCTCGCCTCGGGGCGAAGGACCGCGACAAGCTCGCGGCCCTGCTCGAGTCCTTCCTGGCCACGCACGAAGGCGACGAGCCCTTTACCGAAGATGAGCGCGTCCACCTCGCCCGGCTTGACACCGAGCCGTTCGACGCCGTGGACCCCGCCGAGATCGCCGCCTTTTTCGCCCGGCGTGGCTGACCTCCGCTGGTCGCGCCGAGCCCTCGCTAGCCTCCGCGGACAAGACGACTATCTCCGACTTCGCAACCCCGCCGCTGCGGACGCCGTTCTCTCAGAGATCGAAAGCATTGCTGCTTTGATCGCTGACTTTCCCGAGATGGGACGGCGGATCGAAAGCACGTCCCTCCGCTACCACGTCACCCGACGCTATCGCTATCGGGTGATCTACCGCATCGTCAGCGACACAGTGCAGGTCATGGATATCCTGCACCCGAAACAGGAATGAGTCGCCAGCCCGCCTCCGCGACGAGATCAAGCGCCTTGCTAGCGGCGGAAGCGGTAGACAAGCCAACACGCCGAAGCTAGTCGGATGTACCCGCAGCGACAAGAATGAGTGTTGCAATGTTGAGCCGAATACTTCTAGCTATTTCAGCCTTTGCTTTATCGAACCCAGTGGCGGCAGCGATTTCCAGTGTCGAGCGGTCGGGAGATTGGACCGTCGCTGAAGAAAGGCAGGCTAACGGGATCCTTGATGGCTGCCTGGCCTACACTGATCCAGTCCAAGGCAAATTCCCGTTTGAAGCTGCGCGGTTGATGCTTATCGCCGTTCGCGGCGGCGAGAATGTGGAGCCGCTACTCTCAATCAACATTCTTGACCTAGCCGAGCCCTCGCTCGCGGCCGCACTCGAACGCTGGGGCGAGCGTTGGGGGATTTCTCCGCTGCAGTCGCTTATCGAGAGAAAGGGATTAACGGGTCCCTTTATCATGTTTGGTGACTACACCGAACTTCCAACTGGCCGCTTTGATCGTGGAGAAGAGTTGTCCGACGGGTCCGTGCGGTACCTAGCGGAAGGAGAATTGTTCGCTATTTCTCCCGCCGAGAGAGGATGATTGTATATAGCCTGCGTGGCTCTGCCAACGCCATCAATATATGGGAACAGTGCGTCGGCGAGTTGGGCTGACAAGCTTTTGCTAGCTCGTGGCTAATACAACGCGTTCGAGCACACCAGACCGCCCAGCCCACCTCACCCCTCGGCCCGGGTGACCAGCCCGGGCCGCGCCCGACCCTCCCCCCGGGAGGGCGCCTTGGCGATGTCGCCCGCCGCCCCGCCGTCGTCCGGGGCTTTCGAGATAAACCGCCCGGCCACGACCGCCCCACCAGCGCCCACCCAGGCTCGGGCGCGCCCCTCCGCACCCTACCCGTCCGGGCCGCGACCATCCGAGCCTACATCCTGGCGTGAAACCGGCCAATCCTTTTCACCTGCTCGACCCCAACCGAATGGGATGACCTAAGCGTCCAACTTCGACACACCCGGCCCGCAGCCTCCGGGGGCCAGCCCACTCCCTAGCGGTGGACCGCGTTTTCGTCTAACAGCCGGGCCTGACCGGACCTACCAGGGGTTGATCAGTGCTACGCTTGCTCCTCTCCCTCACTCTCCTCGCTCCCGCCGCCGCGGCGGCGCAGGAGCTGACCCCCTGCTCGACCTCGATCCGGGGCGAGACCGTCGACCTGGCCTACGACGCCGCCAACGAGCAGATCGCCGAGAACCGCTCCCGGCGCGAGGCCATGTTCGGCGGACGCGACACCTGCCCCGCCTTCGTCACCCTCCGCTACCTGACGCCCGAGCTCGACGACGCCGAGCGCGACCCGTTCTGCCTGCTCTGGGACGAGGACGCCGAGACCTATGCCGGCTTCGCCGAGGGCCGGCGCGACGCCTGGCTCGGCTGCCGCGAGTCGAAATCCCTCTGCGAGCGGGTCAACGACTCCCGCGATGCCGCCCTCGTCATCTCCGGTCTCCGGCAGGCCGACCCCGCCGACGGCACCCTCCCCCGCCTCGCCGGGAACGCGCGCGAGGTCTCGGGCGGCTCCGGCGCTGTCATCGTCGCCGGCACCAGCAGCTACCTCTCCTCGGCGCTCGCCTCGCTCGGCACGGCGGTCACCGCCACGCTCGGCGCCCCGGTCGCAGCCGCCGCGGCAACCGTCTCGCTCGTCGCCGTCGGCGGCGCGGTCTACGTCTGCAGCGAATAGGCTGGGTGCCAACCTACCGCCCTTGAGTCGTTCGTCCCGGACCTGCCGATTTTCCTTCGCGCTCTCGCGCCGGACGCGTACCGTTCCGGGGTGCAACCGAAAGGGAGGTTTCGAGATGCGCGCACCCACCATCACGACCATCGCCGTCACCCTCGCCCTGGCGCTTCCCGCCGCGGCGCAGGAGGGCGAGGGCTGGACCACGCTGCTCGACGGCGAGGACATGAGCGGCTGGAATGAGCTCGGCCAGACCAACTGGCACGCCGAGGACGGCGCCGTCGTGGCCGACGACAACACCGGCGACGGCCCCGCCTTCCTCGTCACCCCCGACAGCTACGGAGACTTCGAGCTAAACGTCGAGTTCTGGGCCAGCGACGACGCCAACAGCGGCATCTTCTTCCGCTGCGCCGACCCCCAGTCGATCACCGACATGAGCTGCTACGAGGCCAACATCTTCGACCAGCGCCCCGATCCCAGCTACGGCACCGGCGGCATCGTCCGCCACGCCGAGGTCGACCCGATGCCCAAGGCGGGCGGCAAGTGGAACACTTACCTCATCCGCGCCGACGGCCGCGACATCACCGTCGAGCTCAATGGCGAGACCACCGCCACCCTCCGCAGCGGCCTCTTCGAGGAGGGACCGATCGGCCTCCAGCACGGTTCCGGCACCATCAAGTTCCGCAAGGTCGCCATCCGCCCGGTCGAGTGACCAGAGGCGCGGCCCGGGCCCGCCGCCCGGGCCATTCTTCGGAGCTTTACGCGCCTCCGACCCGCGCTGCCGGTCCTGACCTGCGGACCCGTGCCAGGGCGCGCGTCGAGCCGATACCGACGACCGCCCGCTCGGTCGGCCGACCCCGACGTCCGGGACGCGCTCCACCACGGAGCGGGCGCCCGCGAGGCGCGGGACCGGCCCTCCGCCGAAACGTACGTTCTGTACGAAAACGTACAAATGCGGGTCGCGAAACGTACGAAAACGTACAACTGGCCCCTCAGCCGTGCTTGCCGACGCGCCAGCCCGTCGCGCCCAGCCGCGCCTCGCCCTTGCTCCGCGGCAGGTCCTCGAGCGCCGACCCCATGCTGTCGTTCCACCGGTTGAGGTAGCCGAACAGCGCGACGACCCCCATGATCTCGACGATCGCCTCGTCCGACCAGTGCGCGCGGAGCCGCTCCGAGACCTCCGCATCGACGGCGTTCGGCACCGACGAGGCGGCCCGCGCGAAGCCGAGCGCCGCCTTCTCGGCCTCGGTAACCGCTTGCGATTGCTCGAAATTCCAGACGCTCTCCAACCGCTCCTCGGTGGCGCCGAAGCGCTCTGACGCAAGGATCATGTGCGCCTGGCAGTAGAGGCACCCCGACGCGAAGGACGACACGTAGCCGATCAGCCGCTTGAGCTCCGGCGTCACGACGCCATTGTCGGCCATCACCGCGATGTTGAGCTGGGTGAACGCCCGCGCGATCTCCGGCCGGTGCGCCATCGTCCGTACGCTGTTCGGGATCACCCCCAACGGCCCCTTGAAGAACTGCACCTCCTCCCGCAGCCCCGCCTCCAGCTCGCCCTCCTCCAACGGTCTCACCAGTGCCATCCGCGGCCTCCCATCTGAAAATGAACTGAAATTCTGGCGGAGCCGCATTCCAATATCGCGGCGGCTCGAAGATTCGACCCGGCAGGCGGCGGAGTCATCGCGGCAGCAGCTGGAGCAACGCGGACGAGCGTGCGCGGGATTAGAACTCGGCCGCTATCTCATACAGAACCGGCTCGAAGCTGCGGCACAGCTTCGAGATTCGCCGGTTCCGCTCCCGCATCTCGTCGCTGCGCAGCATCGCAAGAAAATCCTGACGGTCCCGCCAATGCGAGATGTTGGCAATCCGCGTCTGCGCATCGTTGACGTGGAGGCGCGCGCGCAGGAACCCTTCGCGTCGAGAGATGAACTCGGCATAGGCCGACCGTAGCTCGTCGAGTAGGTCGTCGCACGTTCCAGGCGTTACCTCGAACGTCGTGATGACGGTCTGATCGGTCATCGGCGACTCCGTCCGAAGATCATCTGCCCGATTGCGATCAGGACAATCGCACCGATCGCCGAGATGATCAGAAGCACCAGCAGCCCGCCCGCCGCGATGATGCCTATCCCGAGCGCGGCGAGGACGAAGGGGAGCGCGACCGCGCCGATGATGCCGAGAAGCATATAGCCTACCGTGTTGCGCCCGGTGATCTGCCCCGCGACCCAGCCTGCCAAGAGTCCGATCACGATCAGCACGATGAGGCTGAAGGCGCCCACCGCATCGAGAAATCCCTCCATGACGTTCGCTCCCTGTCTCGCCACGCGTTTCCGAAAAAACCCTAGCATGCGGAAGAAGATGGCGCACATCGCTTTCGCGCTTTCCCGCCACCCGCGATGGTTGTAGACGGCTAGGCCGTGGATTGTCTCGCCTTGGTCTGGACATGCGCCTGACGCTCGCCCTGCTCGCCCTGGCTTGCGCTGCCGGACCCGCTCTTGGGGGAGCCTGGCCGCGCGGATCGGGTAACGGATTCCTTTCGCTCAAGTACACCGGCGGATGGGACCGCGAGGACATCGCTCTTCTTGATTTCACGCGCGAGGATTTGTTTCAGGGCTACGCCGAGTGGGGCGTCGCGCCGGGCCTGACCTTCGGCGGAGAGTATTCGCGCGCAGGCCCCGACATCGCGCCGATCACCGAAATCCGGGGCTTCGCGCGGTACACCTTTCTAGAACGCGGGCCGCACGTGGTCTCCGCCGAGCTGGGCGCCGGGCAACGCGGCAACGCGTTCGAGTACGACGTGAGCTACATCCGTCCAGGACTTGCATGGGGCCGCGGCTATGAGAGCCGGTTCGGCCTTGGCTGGATGGAGGTCGACGGTCAGGCGGAAGTCTACGACAACGGCGACGATCCCGCCTTCAAGCTCGACGCGACCATCGGCTTGAACCTCGGCGACAGGTTGGCGTTCGTCCTGCAGGGGCGCGCCGGGGACTACCCGGGCATCGACCCCTACCTGCGCATCGCTCCCTCTGCCGTCGTGCGCCTGAGCGATCGTCTGCGCGTGCAGGCGGAATTCGAGGCGGGCGTTTACAACGACACGCGGCTGGCGGGCGCGCTTGCCCTATGGATCGACTTCTAGGCGGCGAGTTCAGGGGCCTGCAGGAGCTGGACGCCGTCGATCTGCCAGCCGTCCTCGGTCGGGATCATCTGGTAGGCAAGGACGTGCAACGCGCCCTCCTCGTCGCGGATCAGCACCTTCTGCACCATTGCGGCACCGCGTTGCTCAAGCTCGAGGAAGGTGACGTGGGCGGGGCGCCAGACCATGGGATAGCCTTGCCGGACCATCGACCCGAAGCGGCCGGGGTTCTGGAAGATCCGCTTGATCGCCGGTGAGGCATACGTGAACGCGGTGGCGAAGTCGTCGGCGAGAAACGCGTCGAGCTGGCGACGGATGACGCCTTCGATCTCGTCTTGCTGGGCGAGCGCAGGGCCGGCAAGCCCGAGGACGATCACGAGTGCGGCGAGGATGCGTTGCATTGGCGTCTCCTTCCGAGCAGGGCGCAGTGGCGCGCCGAGACGCATTAACTGTAGGAACCATGACGCGCGCGTCGATGTTTCCTCGCGAACGCGCGAGGAGATGACCATCCCCTACCGGTTCAAGGAAAGCGACCACGATGTCATCGATGGGATGCGCCGGATCGGCGCGGAGCAGATCGAGCGGGCGATTGCGTCGATCAACGCGAAGGGGGAACTCGAGCCGCGGGTACATGACGTCGCGCAAGAGGATGAAGAAGCTGAGGGGCCTGATCCGCCTCGTCCGCCCGGCATTCTCCGACTACAAGATGGAGAACGCGCATTTCCGCGATACGGCGCGCTCGATCTCCGGGGTGCGGGACGCCCATGTCATCGGGCAGACGCTGGACCGGCTGCTCGAGAGCCACGAGGAGCCGCTCGACCTCAACTCCTTCGCCGAGTTCCGCGGACGGGTGGATGCGAAGAGCGATGAGCCGAACGAGGTGGACCTGGCGCCGGCACGCGACGCCCTTGTGCGGGCGCGGGCGCGCGCTGACGAGTGGACATTGCAGGATACCGGTTGGGATGCGATCGCCGGCGGCTTGAAGAAGACCTACAAACGCGCTTGCAAGCGGCAGGCCGCGAAGAGCGACGACGAGCTGCACGACTGGCGCAAGCGCTTGAAGTACCACTGGTATCACGTTCGTCTCCTGCAGGAGATCTGGCCCGAGGCGATGCAGGCACGCGAGGCCGCTGCCGACAAGATCAGCGACGACATGGGTCTCTACCAGGATCTCGTGGTGCTGGAGGGCGAAGTCGAAAAGGGGCCGCTCAGCGAAGAGGCAGATCGCGTGCTGCGCGGGCTGATCGCCGCGCGGAAGGACGAGATACTGGAAGGGGCCGGGGGAATTGCCGACCGGCTCCTGGTCGACAAGCCAAAGGTCCTCGTCGCCCGCTGGGGCGAGCTGTGGAAGGCATGGCGCGACTGACAGCCACGCGAAGCCGCGCTGCCGAAAAGTGCGCTGGCGCTATCTACGACCGCATGGCGACAATCATCTACAACGACACCTGCCCGATCTGCTCTCGCGAGGTCGCCAGCTATCGGCGTGCCGCACAGCGCGCGGGAGCGGACTTCGGGTTCGACGGTCTGGCGGCGGCGGAGCGGTTCGGGCTGACGACGGACGAGGCGGCGCGCCGCTTTCACGTTGTCGAAGACGGCCGCCTCTTTTCCGGGCTCGACGCGTTTCTCGTCGTCTGGCGCCGCCTTCCCCGCTGGCGTTGGCTAGCGGAGGCGATCGACCGGCCCGTCGTGAGACCCCTCGCCCGGTTGGCCTACGACGGCGCGGCCGCCCCCGCGCTTTACGCGCTGCACCGGCTTCGCGTCAGGCGGCGAGCCGCGCGTCGATGAGGTCCGCCGTCTCGCCGGTGCCGTACAAGGCCACGAAGCCGCCAAAGCGTGGTCCCTGGCTCGCGCCGAGAAGCACCTCGTAGAGCGCCTTGAACCAGTTTCTCAGCGGCTCGAACCCGTGCGCCTTACCGACGGCGAAGACCTCCGACTGCAGGGTCTCGGCGTCGCGCGGGCCGTCCCAGGCGCGCAGCTTGTCGCGCAACTCCTCGATCGCCGCGCGCTCCTGCTCGGTCGGGGCGCGGAACTGGCGTTGCGGCTTCTCTACATCGTTGAAATAGCGCACGGCATGGCCTGCCGCCGCATCGAGCCCCGGATGCGTCTCGGGTGAGGCGTCGGGGGCGTAGCGGCGAATAAAGCCCCACAGCGCCTCCTTGTCCCGTGCGGCAGATACGCTGGCGAGGTTCAGCAGCATCGCAAACGGCACCACCATGTCGCTTTCCGGCACGTTGGTCCCGTGGATGTGGAACACCGGGTTCGCCAGTTGCTGCGTCGTATCCTGATCGGGGTATGCGCGAAGCTGCTGATGGTACTCGTCCACCGCCTTGGGGATCACGTCGAAGTGCAGCCGCTTCGCCGTCTTCGGCTTCTGGAACATGAAGTAGCCGAGGCTCTCGGGGCTGGCGTAGGTCAGCCACTCCTCCATCGACAGCCCGTTGCCCTTGGACTTGGAGATCTTCTGACCCTCGGAATCCAGGAACAGCTCGTAGTTCAGAAGCTCGGGCTGCGGCGCGCCGAGCACCTTGCAGATCCGCGCCGAGAGTTCGGCCGACGGGATCAGGTCCTTGCCGTACATCTCGTAGTCGACGTGAAGCGCCGCCCAGCGCATGCCCCAGTCGGGCTTCCACTGCAGCTTGACGTGGCCGCCGGTGACGGGAACCTCGATCCGCTCGCCGTCGGGCTCCTCGTAGACGATGGTGCCGCGCTGCATGTGCCGCTCCAGCGTCGGCACCTGCAGGACGCGGCCGGTCTTGGGGCTGACCGGCAGGAAGGGCGAGTAGGTCTCGCGCCGGCTCGCCTCGACGCCGCCGAGAGACGGCAGCATGATCGCCATAACGTCCTCGAACCGCTCGAGCACCGTCAGCAGGGCCTCGTCGAACCTACCTTCCCGGTAGTAGTCGGTCGAGGATGCGAACTCGTACTCGAAGCCGAAGCCGTCGAGGAAAGCGCGCAGCCGCGCATTGTTGTGCTCGCCGAAGCTGGGGTACTCGTCGAACGGGTCGCGCACCTTGGTCAGGGGCAGATGCAGGTCCTCGCGCATGCGCTCCTGGTTCGGGACGTTGGTCGGCACCTTGCGCAGACCGTCCATGTCGTCGGAGAAGCAGAGGAGGCGCGTCGGGATGTCGGACATGATCTCGAACGCGCGCCGCACCATCGTCGTCCGCATCACCTCCCCGAAGGTTCCGATGTGTGGCAAACCCGAGGGGCCGTAGCCGGTCTCGAACAAGACGTAGCCTTTCTCCGGCGGTGCCTGCTCGTAGCGCTTCAGCACCCGGCGGGCCTCCTCGAAGGGCCAGGCCTTGGACTGCATCGCGGCGTCGCGGAGATCGGTCATCGTTGCCTCCTTTCGGAACGCGCCCAACTATTGCCGGTGCCTCCCCGCGTCAATAATGTCCGCCACGATCCAGGAAAGGATGCATGTCGTGACGAACTTCGCCGAGACAATGACGCCGCAGGACGCGCTCGTCGCCGTGATGATCGCCGTCTCGGCGAGCGACGAGCGGATGGAGACGGTCGAACTCGTCACGATCGAGCGGATCGTGAACCACCTTCCGGCCTTCGCCAACTACGACCAGTCGCGGCTGCCCGACGTCAGCAGTGTGGTCTTCGACTATTTCGCGCAGGATGATGGGCTGGAGCAGCTCTTCGACCTGATCCGCAGCGTGCTGCCGGAGCGGCTGTTCGAGACGGCCTATGCCCTCGCCTGCGACGTCGCCGTCTCGGACGGACGGCTCGGTGACATGGAACTTCGCCTGCTCGAGGAAATCCGACACGAGCTGAAAGTCGATCGGCTGCATGCCGCCGCGATCGAGCGCGGCGCCCGTGCGCGCCATCTCGTGCCCTAGGTCGCTTCAGCCGTCGAGGGTCGCCGTCACCTCGCGGCGGCGGCCGTCGCGGAGGACGATGAGCTGCACCTCGTCCCCCGCCTCGTGCGCGTCGAGTGCCGCAACCAGGTCCTGCGTCGAGGCGATCACACGGCCGTCCAGCGACACGATCGCATCGCGAACGCGGATCGTCCCGTCACCACGGAGTTCTGCCGCCTCGAGACCCGCCTCCGCAGCGGCTGAACCCGGCGTCACTCCGAGGATGACGACGCCTTCGAAACCCTGCCGGCGCGCCATCGCGTCGACCCGCGGGTCAGATTGTACGCCGAGCGTGGGTGGAGCGTAGCGACCGCGCGCAATCAGTTGCGGCACGACGCGATTCACCGTGTCGACGGGCACCGCGAAGCCAATGCCCGCGCTGGCCCCCGAGGGGCTGAAGATGGCCGTGTTGACCCCGACGAGGCGCCCGGCGCTATCGAGGAGCGGGCCGCCGGAATTGCCCGGATTGATGGCCGCGTCCGTCTGGATCAGCCCCTCGACGACCATGCCGCGTCCCGTCGACAGCTCGCGGTCGAGGGCCGAGACGATCCCCTTCGTCAGCGTCCAGTCGAGGCCGAAGGGGTTCCCGATGGCGAACACGGTCTGTCCGACCTCAAGATCGGCGCTGGTGCCGACCGAGACGGGCTTGGGCCGGGAGGCGCTCACCCCGATCCGAAGAACGGCGAGGTCGTGGCGCGGGCTGGCGCCCACGAGCGATGCCGGAAAGCTGCGACCATCGGCAAGACGCACAGTAGCTGCCGAGGCGCCTTCCAGCACGTGGGCATTGGTGACGACGTGCCCCAGATCGTCCCATACGAATCCCGAGCCGGTTCCGCGCGGCTGCTCGTGGGCGCTGCGCGTCCAGCGGTCCAGCACGCGCTCGGCCGTCGAAATGAAGACGACGCTGTCACGCGCGGTGCGAAAGATGGCGATCGTCGCACGCTCGTCGGCCGCGAGCTCTCCCCGAGCCGCGATGACGCGCGGCTCCGACTGACCGGACAGCAGCCGCGACTGGATCAACGGCACGCTCTGCCAGACCGAGACGGCGACGATCGCCGCGAGCGTGACCCACACCAGTCGAAGCAGGAAAGTCGCTTGTTGCATGTCTCGCCAATGCCTCAAGACGCGATCAGTTCAGGGGGATCTCGTTTCCGCTCTTTCCATCCTGATACCGGTCCGAGAGGCGGCGGTATTCGCCTCGGATCGCGACGATCCGAGCCTCAAGCTGATCTCTCTGTGGCGATGCACGCGGCAGCAGATCGGAGATCTGTCGCGCGGTCCAGAAGGCGTTGCTGCGCCGGTACATCCCGGGCTGGAGTCCGAACACCTCCTCCAGGATGCGCAGATCGTGCGGGATCGCGAACTTGTCGCGGCTGTCCTCGTGACTGAAGAGGTAGTGGATGTTGTCAAACCCCGCCCAGGTGATCGCCGAAAGACACATCGTGCAGGGCTCGTGCGTCGACAGAAACAGCAGCGCAGACGTCTCCGGACGGTGCTGGCGCGGCAACTCGTAGAACCGCTTGAGCGCATGGATCTCGCCGTGCCACAGCGGGTTCTCGGTCTCGTGGTTGGTCTCGGCCAGCACCACCTCGCCGGTCTTGCGATCAAGGAGCGCCGCGCCGAAGACCTTGTTGCCGGCCGCAACGCCTTCGCGCGTCTTCGGCAGGATAGCATGCTCGATTGCGGTCAGAAGCCAGTCGATCGTTCTCGTGTCGTCGGTCACATCACCCCCCGAAACTGCCTAGATCGCCGACTGTCTTCCGCATTACTGATGCAGCGGGACCTCGCCGCGGCCGCGGCGCCGGCAGAGGGCAAGGGCGGCCATCACGAGCCCGACATGGCTGAAGGCCTGGGGGAAGTTGCCCAGCATCTCGCCGGTCTCGACGTCGACTTCCTCGGCCAGCAAGCCGAGATCGTTCGAGACGTCGATCAGCTTGTCGAGCAGCGCTTCCGCCTCGGCGACGCGGTCTTGCAGGGCGTAGACCTCGACCAGCCAGAACGAGCAGAGCAGGAATGCCCCCTCATGGCCCTCGAGCCCGTCGTGGCCGTCGGTCTGATAGCGCAGCAGGAAGCCGCCGATGTCGAGTTCACGCTCGATCGCGCCGACGGTGCCGGTCATCCTTTGGTCGAGCGGCGGCAGGAAGCCGACGAGCGGAAGCATCAGAAGGCTCGAGTCGACGGTCTCGCTGCCGTAGTACTGCGTGAACGTCCCCAGCCGCTCATCGAAGCCGCGGGCACAGACCTCGGCATGGATTTCTTCGGCCAGGTCGCGCAACCGCCGCTCCTCCGCCGCGTCACCGACCGACCTCGCGGCCTTGGCGGCATGGTCGAAGCCGACCCACGCCATCACCTTGGAGTAGACGAAGTGCTGCCGGTCGCCGCGCACCTCCCAGATGCCCTCGTCGGGCTTGCGCCAGGAGTCTGCGAGAAACTGCATGATGACGCGGCGGTAACTGGCCTCGCGCGGGTGCGGCGGCAGCCCGCGTCGCGTGGCGAGGGCCAGCACGTCCGCAACCTCGCCGTAGACGTCGAGCTGGAACTGGTCGGCGGCCGCGTTACCCACGCGAACCGGCGCCGAGTTGGCAAAGCCCGGCAGCCAGTCGACCTGCCACTCCGTCAGCAGCCGCTCTCCGGCGAGGCCGTACATGATCTGCAGCTGGTCGGGCGACCCGGCAACGGCGCGAACGAGCCAGTTGTGCCAGGCCTGTGCCTCGCGTCTGAGGCCGGTCTCCAGGAACGCCTGCAGGGTGAAGGCCGAATCGCGCAGCCAGCAGAAGCGATAGTCCCAGTTCCGGCTGCCCCCCATCTCTTCGGGTAGCGACGTGGTGGCCGCTGCGGCAATGCCCCCCGAAGGAATGTATGTCAGCGCCTTCAGCGTCAGGAGCGAGCGGAGCACAGCCTGTCGCCGGTGCGGACGCATTCGCGACGGCAGGGTGATCCGGTCGGTGAACGCGTCCCAGTAGGCGCGAGTTTCCTCCAGGGCGGCACCGGCATCGACAGGCGACGGCTCCTTCCCATAGGAGCGGCCGTGCGACAGCACGAAGTCCGCCACCTCGCCTTCGGCGACCGTGAACGTGCCGACCGTGTGCAGGTCCTCCCCGTGCAGATCGACGCGGGTGCGGAGAATGAACATGTCCGGTCCGGCGATCGCGTGCCACTCGTGCGGTCGCACGTGCTCGACCCACGGCACCGTCCGGCCGTAGTCGGCGCGGATGGCGAGGTCGCACTCCATCTCGACCCGTCCGCTCAGCCCCTCGACCCGGCGGATCAGCGCGGGCGTCCCCTCCATCATCGCCATGAAGTCGAGCACGCGAACCTTCCCGCCCTCGCTCGCGTGCGTCGTCGCTAGGATCATCGAGTGGCCCTCGTAGCACCACTCGGTCTCAGGCTCGTCCGTCGGTGACAGCAGCCAGCGCCCGTTTTCGCGCGTGCCAAGGAGCGCGGCGAAGAATGCCGGAGAGTCGAGGCGCGGCCAGCAGAGCCAGTCGATGGAGCCCCTGCGAGAAACGAGCGCACATGACCGGCCATCGGCGAGGAGCCCGTAATCTCCGATTGAGCCGTGCTCGGCCACTTTCAGCATTACCGTGTCTCTCGCCTCAGTAGACGCGCACATCTTCGCGGAAGCGAGCGGCGCGAAGAAGCGTCAGCTGCCAGCAGGCCACTCGTGCCGACGTCTCCAGCCGACGACGCACGGCACGATTAGTCAAGGTGCGCCAAATTCGTCGGCGACCGAGCGAACAGGTGCTTCAGAATGAGCCGTAGGTGCTGCCCGAGAAGCCTGACGCCGCGGTTGCGTGGCGATTGTTGGCTCCCGGCTGCCAGTCGGGCGAACCTCTGCCGTCCTCGCGCCTGCGGAGGCACTTCCACTCAAAGGCGGTACGCGGCGGAAGACCATCGAATACGCCCGTCCAGACCGGCTCCGACGGTCCGGGGCCGAAGTGCGCCGGCGGCGGGTTGACGATGTAATCGAAGTAGACATTGGGGTCGAGTCGACGCGCCCCGGCCGGATCCCATGCGCCGAGCTCCGGCAGCGAGCCGACAACATAGACGCTCTCGCCCGGGACCGTCCTGCCGCGATCGCAGACGAAATTGACCGAAGCCGACGTCGCCACCGGCGATAAGACGACCTCAAAGATCTTCTCGGTGCCGTAGACCGGCAGCGGCGGCGACTTCGCGATGACGAGGTTCGGCCCCGCGTTGCGCCAGCCGCTGTCCGATGCCGCGAAGGCATCTGGATCATCGACCTCCGCCAGAGGCAGACCGTCGAGCGTGACTCCGGTCGCCTCCAGCCCGTCGACGACGAACTCGACGATGTTTGACCGCTCCACCGACGCGCCCGGGAAACGCCCGCCAACGTCCGAGGCCGCGCCGATCGTCACGCGGGCGGAACCTTCGCCGCTGCCTTGGCGCAGTTCCGTGGTTCGGTATCGATACGTCGGACGCCCGTCATCGTCATATCCCAAGGTCGTGCCGTCGTCCTCGTACAGCGTGAAGTTCGTCGGCTCGGAGCTGGCGTAGACCCGCACGATCAAGTCGTCGTTCGGCGCGCCGGCATCTCGGGTCCCAAACGCGTCCCGCGTTGCAACATCGACAAGCATCTTAGGCAGGATCGCCCCCGCGCGGACGAAGGTCGGCAGCCGAAAGAGTCCGTCGCGGTAGGTGGGCACGCCGGCAACCTGTCCGCCGCCGTGCCATTCGTTGGTGTGATAGTTCGCCCAGCGCCCGGCGGGCAGGTAGACGTCGCGGCGGTACTCTCCGTGCTGCGCGACGATGCCGACAAGGATGTCGCGGCCGATGAGCTTTTCGTGTCCGACGCGCCGAACAACAGGGTCGTCCTGATAGTAAAATACCAGAGGCGGCATCACCGGCTCCCCGAACAGGTGCGCCCGGTAGGCGAGCGAATAGTAGTACGGGATCAACTCGTAGCGCTGTCGCAGGTTCGCGCGGTTGCTCGCCACGTGGCCGACGAGGTGGGGCGCGGTGTCATAGGGCGGGTCGACCACGACGAACTCGTTGTCGGTGTGCGGCCGGACCGGCACGTCGAACCAGCTGCCGTTCGCCAGCCACTGGGTGTAGAGTTCGTCCTGATACCCGCGGTAGCTGCCATGCCGGTCGTTATAGGGCATCGTCTCGCGCCGGAAGCCGCCAATGTCGGCGCCGTAGTAGTCGATACCCGACATCGACATGTGCATCTGCGCGTTCATGTGAGTTGCGAGCGAGTAGAGGTTCGCGGCGATGTCCCCAGACCACATCGCCGCGCCGTAGCGCTGCGTCCCGGCGGCCCCCGAGCGGGTCAAGATGAACGGCCGGGGGTTCACCACACCGAGGCCGTTCGCCTCCCCCGCCCGCGCCGCATAGCCATCCCAGATCGCCTTGTTCCACATGAGGTTGTAGAGGTTGTGGATGTCGGCGTGATCGGTCTTGCCGGGCTCGACGCCGTCGTAGCAGGCGGCCGGATCGAACGTCTCGGGCTCGCCGAGATCGGTCCAGTGCGCGGTCAGCCCGAGGTCGGAGAGGTTCGGGTGTCGCCGCTCCTCGTGGATCCAGGCGCCTGCCTCGGGGTCGGACCAGTCGACCATCCGGCCGACGCCCCAGAAGCCGGAGATGCCGCTGGCCGGCTGCCCCTGCCGCGCGGGGTCGCAGCGCCCGTCGGTGCGCAGGTAAGCGGTCAGGTCCGCCGGCATCTCGGCGAAGGTGTCGGTGGTGTTGGCGATGTAGGATTCCTCGATCGCGACCAGGCCGAGGTCGTCAGCCGCGTATTCCGCTATCCGGGCGCCGGGGTCCGGGAACGAATACGGATTGTCCGCCAGCCCGGGCTCCTGATCCTCGTCCCAGTCGAGGCGGCCCATCTCGCTCTCGCTCGGGTCCGTTGGAACGACGCCGCCGAACCAGTTGAGATCGAGGACGAAGCCATCGACCGGGAACTCCGCCGCCCTCAGCCCGTCGCGCAGCGCGTCGATCTCGCCCCAGCCGTCGTAACCGAACTCGCTGACCCAAAGACCGAAGGCCTTGCGCGGCGGCACCGGAGGGCGGCCGGTCAGCTCCATGTAGTCCGCGCGCAGGTCGGGCAGGTCCGGCCCGGCCATCACGTAGAACCGCAGGTGGTCGCCGAACATCCGCGCTTGCCACCAGAACGCGGTGAAGTCCCACGTCTGCTTGTAGACGTTGTCCATCATCAGGGCGAAGTTCCGCCCATCGCCGACTGCATACATCACGGGAATCTGGACGTTGCCGACGGCCGCCTGCTCGAAACCCATGAATCCGTTGCCGAACAAGCCCTCTCCTTGACGGACGCCGAGCGATGTCCAGTCGCCGTCGGAACTCCCCGGTTCCTTGAACTGCTGCCCCAGTCCGTAGACGTGCTGGATTTCGCTCGGGTCGATGTCCAAGCCCTTGAGAGGTTGCGTGAGCGCCGCCGGGCAGAGCGTCGTCAGATACCCCTGCTCCAAGTGCTCGAGCCGGATGCAAAGATTGCCGGCATCTATCTCGACACGAAGCTCGGCCGTCTCGATGCGCGCGCCGTCGACCGAAACGTCCGTCCCGCCCTCATGGCTCATCTTCAGGATCATCGGCGAGGCGTAGATCGCCTCGCCCTCACCAGGCCGGGTGCCGAGGGCGGACACCTCAAAGTGAATGAGGTCATCGTCCAGTACGTCCGCCACCACGTATCCGGCGGCGCCCGAAACCGATAGCCTCTCGACCTGCGCCGATGCCGCCGATGCCGCCGATGCCGCCGATTTAAGGGTGCTGGCGAGGACCAGCCAACCGAAGAACCCGATCCGCGACATGCCGCGCCCTCCATGGAGCCTGAATGGCACCATCCTAGCCGAATCCGGATGCGGTGTCTGCGCCTCCCGGGGTGGCGGGCGATACCTCCTACTCGGCGGCGTAGCGGCTGCCGGGCGCCGCCGACACTGCCTCGTTCAAGGCCGCGATCAGTTCCGCCCGCTTGATCGGCTTTGGCAGGAAAGCGGTCATGCCCGCATCGAAGCAGCGCCTCCGATCCTCCTCGAAGACGTTGGCGGTCAGCCCGATCACCGGGCACGACGCCGACCCCCGCTCCAACTCGCGGATCTCCCGAGTCGCCGTCAGACCGTCCTTCACCGGCATCGAGACGTCCATCAGGATCGCGTCTGGTCGCGCGGCCACAAAGGCATCCACGGCGGCCTGTCCGTTCTCCGCAAACCGGACGTCGAGGCCTGCGTCGGCGAGAAAACGAGCGATCAGAAACCGATTGGTCTTGTTGTCTTCTGCCACCAGGACGCTCCGTCCTGACAGATCGCCCGCACCCGCGCGGTTGGACGGCGCACCACGAGTCTGGGTCTTCTCTGCCTCGAGCAGCGGCAGGCGAACACTGAAAGTCGATCCCTTGCCGTCTTGCGATGTGACGACGATGTCGCCCCCCATCGCGCGCGCGAGCATCCGGGAGATCGTGAGGCCGAGCCCCGTTCCGCCAAAGCGGCGGCTCGTCAGGCCGTCGGCCTGCGTGAAGCTTTCGAATACCGCCTCGACCCGGTCAGGTGCGATCCCGATACCGGTGTCCGTTACAAGGAACTCCACCATGCCGTCCGGCGCCGCCCTGACATGAAGTTCGACGCTGCCGCTCTCGGTGAACTTGATGGCATTCCCCGTGAGGTTCAGCAGAATTTGGCGCAGGCGCCCGACGTCGCCGGAAAACGAGCACGGGAGATCCGGTGCCACGCCGCCGCCGATCCGCAGATTTTTTCGCGCGGCTGCAGGGCGCATCAGACGAACGACGGATTCCACGGTCTCGGCCACGTCGAAGCCTTCCTCGACGAAGTCGACGCGCCCCGCCTCCAGACGTGTCAATTCCAGGATGTCGTTGACGATCGTCAGCAGCGCCTCGCCGGACTGCACGAGGGTTGAAACGTAGTCCTTCTGCATTGCATCCAGCTGACCCTCCGCGAGCAGATCCGCCGTCCCGATGATGCCGTTCAAGGGGGTGCGGATCTCGTGGCTCATGGTCGCGAGGAACTGGGTCTTCGCCTGCAGCGCCTCCTCGGTCACGGTCTTCGCCTCGGCAAGTTCGGCCTCGCGACGCTTGGCCTCCGAGACGTCACGCGTCACGTTGATGTGGCCTGACAGGTTGCCGCCGTCGTCCGTCAGCGGCGTGATGCTCGAACTCGATCCAGATCGGTTCCTTGTCTTTTCGAAGCAGCAGAAGCTCGGCCCGGATCGACGTGCCGTCGCGGATCGAGCGCGAGATTCTCTGGCGCATGTCGGGATCATTGGGCGGGTCGGCGAAGAAGCCGATCGTCTTCTGGCCGACGATCTCGTGGTGCGCCAATCCGGTCATGTGCGACAGCGCATCATTGACGTACTCGATGCGACCCGCTTTATCGGCGATGAGGATGCCGTCGTTCGCGTGCTTGGCGACGAGCGAAGCTCGCTGCAGTTGCTCCTCCCGCGCCTTCGCTTCCGAGATGTCGCGGCATACGCAGACATGCCCGTCCGGCTGCCCCAGGTCGTCGACGAGAGGTGAAATGATGATTTCGTTCCAGACCAGGCGGCCGCCCTTGGCGCGCGTCAGGATCTCTGTTCTTATCGGATGTCGCGCAGCGACAGCAGCCTCGATGTCTTCGGCCCGTGCCTTGTCGTCGCTGGGAAAGAGATCCCGCGGGTGGCGCCCGAGCGCCTCCTGCTGGGTGTAGCCGAACATCGAGGTGAAGGCCTCGTTGACGTACTCGATCCTGTCGTCGACGCCGGTGATGAAGACGCTGTCGCTGGCATGCCGCGCGACCTGCGCAAGCCGACAGTTCTCGGCCTCGCGCTCCGCAAGTCTCTGCTGCGCCTCTTCGGCCTCGATCGACTTCAGCAACAAATCGCGGCGAGACGCGACCCCACGCTTGAAGCCAGTGCGAAAGTTGACCGTGGCCAGCCAGATAAGCAGCGATGCGACCATGACCGCCGTGACCTCGCTTGCGAACAGACGCGGATCGACGCCGGTTGCCAGGTCCGTAATGAGGATGGTGATCGCTGCGATGAAGTAGACCCCGAACCGTGAGGCTGCGAGACGGGGGACGTGAGAGAAGGTCACGCCTGCGTTCAACGCGCCGCCGGCAATAATGACGATCAGGATCGCAAGGCCGGAAGGCTCCTCCAGGTTCCAGAACATGAGCCAGACCGCGCCGACGCCGGTCAGCGCCTGCGTCATCGCCGCCAGCATGGGCACACCGCGCTGGTGGTATGGCAGCTTCCCGTCCGGGTGCAGTTCGATGAGGCGCCGGAGCATCAGGCACTCCAAAGCCTCGCCACCGACGAACATGACCAGCGCCGCCAGAGCGATCCCTGGACCCAACAGCAACGACAGCGCGAGCACGCCGGCCAGCGAGAAGACCTGCCGCATCCAGAACGACGCGATCCGCCCGCGGGCATATCGGGCGAACAGTCCCTCGGGGCTGTGGTTGGCCTCGAAACGCTCAAGCTGGCACCTCGGCCGGCACTCGTCACGCATTGCGGTTGGCCTGATCGCGAGTCGGTCCATGCAGCGTGTCTTGACGCGTCCGAGTAAAGCAATGGTGGAGAGGCGCCGCCACGCCCCGCCGGCGTCACCGCAGCGCATCCGATTTCGATGCGGGTGCCCACACGTTACCGCGGAAGATACCTCTCGATCACATCCCAGCCACTCTCAGAGGTCAAACGCCTGAGCAGCGACACGTCCACCCGTTCGGCCATCGCGGCTCCCGCCGGGAACGCGATTGCCACGTAGTGAGGGTCGAGCTGCGTCGTGCGGACGATGAAATCGAAGCCGCGGGTCTCGTTGACAACGTAGCGCAGAGCCGGCGCTGCCGCTGCCACGACCTCCACTTCGCGTTCATCGAGCGCACGAAGAGCCGCCGCAACGTCGGTGAACAGCCGCGGCTCGACCCCCTCGCGCCGCAGGAACACCGCCGCAGCGTCGCCTTCCACCGCAGCCACCTCCTGCGATGCAAAGGCTTCCGGCGCGTCGACCTCGCGTTGTACTCCCGAAAGCGTCACGACCGAAGCCGTCAGCGCCGCGCTGACGGCAAGCCCGACGAGCATCCACAGCATCGCGACGGCGCGACCTGCCAGCGTCACGGGCGCCTTGTCGCCATAGCCTATGGTGGTCAGCGTCACGCCAGCCCACCAGAAACCGTCGCCAAGGCCCTTGACGGGACGGCGATTGAACTGACCTTCGTTGCGGCGACGTTCGAGGAGCCAAACGACCGCGCCCACGACGAGCAGCAGCACCGACAGCCCGAGCACGAGGCGAAGAAATGCCCACGAGGCCAGCCCCCGAACGACCGCAACGATGTGACCCTGCTGCCGCGACACGAGGCCGAGCGTGGCGGTGTAGATCGGCTGGCTGAGATCGAAACGCTGGGCGAGGTCGGGCGTCGAATAGATTGGCAGCACCAGGTCGACCTCTCCGGTCTCCAGCGCCATCGCTCCCTCGACGGCCGAGAATTCGTAAGCAAGTTCGAGATCCTCGGCGATGATGCGCCAGATGTCGATCGCCATGCCAGTCCAGGCACCGTCGTCGGTCCGCATCGCGAACGGGGGCGTTTCGACCACGCCAACCGCAAAGCGCTCCTGCGCCTCGGAGGAGCCTGTCCAAAGCACCAGGAGAAAGATCGCGATCGTCCTTACCATCGATGACCCGCCTAGCTGCCGAGCGTCCACAGGCCATCGTCGCGATGCTGGGCGCGGTGCCTCATAGATCGCCGGCCGCCGGATATCGAGACCCTGCGGAAAAGAAGCGATCCGACCACCGCGAGGCGCTCCTATAGAAGCCAATCCAGAGATCTGCGGTGGACCCTGCCCTCGGCCGCCCGCTGCAAGACGGAACCTGAAGGAGGGGCCTAGGGGCACGCACCCGTCAGGGTATGGGAGCGGTGATTGTCTGGTGGACCGTTTTGCTCAGGAAGCAGGCGCGGCCTGCCATCATTCGGCCGCGCTGAGCGCCGCCTGCGCGCAAAAGCAGGACGACGCGACGGTGCGGTCGGCGCGAGCCTGGGCGAGATCGAGCCTTTGGCGAACGTGCGCGAGTTCGGCCGTCTCGCCCCGCGCATCGAGGCAGTCGTGCAAGCCCTTGAGGCTCCATACATTGTCGGGATGAACCAACGCGCGGGACAGCTGCTCTCCGAGCCCGAGATCCTCTCGGAACACGGCCTCAGCCTCGTCGCGGCGCCCCTGCTCCAGCAGCAGAGCGCCGAGGGCGTGTCGGGTCGGCTGCATCCAGCCCCAGGGTTCGTCGTACGGAAGCTCGTCTTCGAGCGAGACCGAGCGGCGCAGGGCGGCGAACGCCCCTTCGATGTCACCTTTCCTGTAGAGGATCTCCCCACGCAGCATCTCGGCCCCGATCGCAAGCAGGTCGATCACGCGGTTGTTGTGCAGCAGCCGCGTCTCGGGGACATGCTGCACCGCCGCGTGATAAAGACGCTCCTCCTCCTCGGCGCGTGCGACATCGCCCAATGCGGCGTTGGCGACGCCGCGGGCGTAGTGTGCGTTGGCGGTCAAGGTGCAGTACAGGCGCTGGTCCTGCGGCAATGGAAAGTTCACCGCCTCGCGCCAGCGGCCGAAGCGCACGAGGACGTGGGGCTCGAAGCCAAGGTAGCTTTCGAAGTAGTCTGCCATCGGCGGGCTCTCGACTCTCAGCATCTCCTCCGGGACGGTCGCCGCGGCGCCTCGGACAGCCTCGAGTGCCGGCGCAATCTGGCCCAAGAACATCGCGCCGTAGATCACGAAATGATAGTTGTGCAGGCGATAGCCGGAGTAGATGTTGAAGGCGCCGTGCTCGCGCCAGTACTTCTCGTCGGCCGCCACGGCCACCTGGTTCCAATGCACCACGTCGCGGTACTGGCCGCAGAGCACGTCGATATGCGTCGGCATGTGCACCAGGTGGCCGGCATCGGGGACCAGCGTCCTCAGCGCGTCGCCGGCCTTCAGCGCGCGTTCCGGGAATGGCGACATCTCCATCAGGTGGACGTAGAGGTGAAGCAGGCCGGGATGGCGCATCGCCGTCGGCTCCCCTGCCAGCGCCTCCTCGAGAACAGCCTTCGCCTCGACGGTGTGGGCACCTTCGGCGGGCGTCCCCGCTTTGAGGTCCCACATTTGCCAAGGCGTCAGGTTGAGAAGGGATTCGACGAAGATCGTCCGGACCTCGTGACTGGAGCGTTGCGCCTCGAACGCCTGCCGCATCGCATCGGCAAAGTCCTGGTTCCACGGCGACATGTCTTCGACGGACAATTCTTGCGGATAGCGTGCGGGCAGCGCGCGTATCAGCGCCGCCTCCCAATCCGTCACGTTCTCGATGCGCGCAAGCGCCGCCGCCGCGGCCGCGTGGCCCACCTTGAGGGCCTCGGCCCTGCCCGCGTCGTCGAAGAGTTCCCACGGCATGTTGTAGTTGGGGCCCGAGGCGTAGCCGACACCCCAGTGCGCCATCGCACAGTCCGGGTCTGCTTGCAGCGCGCGGCGGAAGCAGGCCACCGCCTCTTCGTGATTGTAGCCGTAGGTCCAGGTCAGGCCACGGTCGAACCAGATCTGAGCCTGTGGCGATGCCGTCGTGACCGGGAAGGTGTGCCCGCCAAGCTCGTACCCGTACTGGTCCACCTCGACCTCCCTCGGCCTCGGTGCGTCAGGTCGGAAGCACCGCCTGCAAGTGCCGCAGGGCCTCCCCGTGCACTTCAGCGCACGACGCCGCGATTACGCGGCCGCCCTCATCGACCCTACCCCCAGTCCATGACGTGACGATACCACCCGCTGCCTCGATCAAGGCGATCGGGGCGGCGATGTCGTAGGCGGCGAGGCCAGCCTCGATCACCAGATCGATCTGGCCGGCAGCGATCAGCGCGTAAGCGTAGCAGTCGAACCCGAAGCGCGTGAGGCGAACGCGCTGCGACACCGCCTCGAAGGCGCGGCGTTCCTCAAGCGATCCGATTTCCGGGAAGGTCGAGAACAGGATCGCTTCCGAGAGGGCGCGCGGCGGTCTCGTGCGGAGGGTTGACGTGCCTCTGGGGCCTGTCAGGCGCGCCTCGCCGGACACGCCGACAAACCGTTCGCCGATGTAAGGCTGGTCAATCACTCCAAGGAACGGGCCGTCTTCGTCAGCGACAGCGATCAGAGTGCCCCAGCTCGGGGCGCCAGCCATGAATGCCCGCGTGCCGTCGATAGGGTCAAGTATCCACGTCAGACCGCTGCTGCCGGGCGCCGGAGGCAATTCCTCGCCGAGGATAGCGTCATGGGGCCGATGTTTGCCGAGGACGTCGCGCATCGCAACTTCAGCTGCGCGGTCGGCCGCCGTCACTGGGTCGAAGCCGCTGTCCCCCTTGTCTTCGACATCCATGTCGATGCGCCGGAACATCGGCAGCGTTTCGGCCGCTGCGGCATCGGCCAGCGCGCCGGCAAGCTTCGCCAGAGAGTCGATCAGCTGAGGATCGTTTCGCACCAGCTAGCGATAGGCAGGGTGCACCACCGGGTCAACGTTCAGAGGGCTGCGTCCCGCCGGGTGTCGGCGTGCGGCGGATTCTCCGCCGGCACGAAGGTCAGGCTGCGTCGCTGAGCACGCGGGCCAGGTCGAAGAGACGACGGCGCTGCGTCTCGGGAATCGCATAGTAGGAGCGCACCAGCTCAAGCGCCTCCTTGTCCGCGAGGATGTCGCCCGGCAAAGAGTTCTGCTTCGCCTCGTCGCCGTTTTCGCCAAGACCTTCGAAGAAGAACGCAACCGGCACACCCAGTGCTGCAGAGATGTCCCAAAGGCGCGATGCGCTGATTCGGTTCATGCCGGTCTCATACTTCTGGATCTGCTGGAACTTGATACCGACGCGCTCCGCGAGCTGCTGCTGCGTCATGCCGACCATCCAGCGGCGGTGGCGGACGCGCTTGCCCACGTGTACGTCTACAGGATGTCTCATCGTTGGTCCCCTTGTTACAACTACCAGTGTATATGCCCCCAAATTACGGCCGTTGGGCAACCTGTCGAAAAGTTAGGTTAATCTTCCCAGAAGATGCGCCAATTCTGGCGCTTAACAAGGATCTTTCACGACATCTCTACAATCGTGGATATCAAGCAGCTCGCGGATTCGCGTTTTGCGAACTCGCCTTAAGCGTGTTTGAATCTGCGTCGCAAATTGCACAACCTCGGCGACTACAGTACCGAATCGCTTGCCCGCTCCGGGCCGGCAAGGGGGATCAGCGATGCGCGCTTTCGTCGTCGAGTCGTACAACTCACTACCCATTTTACGCGAGTTGACGTCACCTTCACCCGCATCGGGCGAAGTCGTGATCGCAGTCGAGGCGTGTGGGCTAAACTTCGCCGATCTTCTGATGGCACGCGGCGAGTATCAGGAGCGCCCCGAGCTGCCGTTCGCGCTCGGTATGGAGATCGCGGGCACCGTCGAGAAGGTCGGAGATGGCGTGGACGCGGACCGCATCGGAATGAGGGTCGTCGCGTTCGCCGGCCGCGGCGGGCTCGCCGAGTTCGCGGCCGTGCCGTGGGAGCGTTGCATCCCACTTCCCGAGACCATGAGCGCGGTCGACGCTGCCGCCTTTCCTATCGCATACGGGACGAGCGACGTGGCGCTCTCGCATCGTGCGCGCCTTCGGCCGGGCGAAACGCTCCTCGTTCTAGGCGCAGCCGGCGGGGTTGGCCTGACGGCGGTAGAACTGGGCGCACTGATGGGCGCCGAAGTCATCGCGGTGGCCAGAGGCTCCGAGAAACTCGACGTCGCGAGGCGCGCAGGCGCCACGCATGTGATTGATGCCGATACGGACGACCTGACCGCTGCACTCAAGGCCCTCGGCGGCGCGGACGTGGTCTACGACCCGGTCGGCGCTCCGCTCTTTTCAGCGGCGCTACGCGCTTGCCGGCCTGAGGCGCGGTATCTCCTGATCGGATTTGCCGGCGGCCTGCCGGAGGTGCGGCCCAATCATCTTCTGGTCAAGAACATCAGCCTGATCGGCCATTACTGGGGCGGTTACATGGCGTTTCGACCGGACGTCGTCCGAGACAGCCTGTCCCGCTTGTTCGATCTCCATTGCCAGGGGCGCCTCAAGCCGCACGTCAGCCATATCCTGCCGCTGGACCGCGCGGCCGAGGGTCTCGAACTGCTCCGAACGCGGTCGTCCACCGGCAAGGTCGTGGTGAAGCCCTGAGTCAGTCCCTGCGGTACGCCTGTCGGATCAGCCCGGCCAGTTCCATCGCTGGCTGACCACGAGCAAGTTCCGAGACGTAGAGATTGATGCGCTTGGTTGCGAGATCGGGCAGCGCACCGCCATGCTGGATGCGCTCGAGCAGCGCACTTTCCATGCCGTCCATCTGTGCGTGTACGGCGAGATCGGCGCTCACCGTGGCCTCGACGGTGCGATAGCTGTCTGACTCCACGGCCATCTCCCAAGGTATCCGGGCGGTGTCGAGCGACTTCAGGATATCGTGCCGGAAGATGCAGCCCTCCTCGAACGCAAGGCGCAGGGGTCGCTGCCGCCACGCGTTTCCTCCCTGCGCGCCGACCCAGACGAGTTGCCGCTCGGCGAGTATCTCGCCGCCCGGGCCGCACTCGTCCTCCGTCGTCACGATCATGTCGCACTCGCCTCGTGCGAACTGCCGTGTCAATCGGCGCGTCATCGACGAAACGAGGTTGACCCGCACCCGCGGATAATCCGCCGCGAAACGCTGCAGCACCCTCGGCACGGCCGGATATACGATGTCGTGGGGCACCCCAAGGATGACCTCTCCCTCAAAGGCCTGATGCGTCATGCGGGCATAGACCTCGTCGTTGAGGTCCAGCATGCGCCGCGCGTAGCCAAGCAACTGCTCCCCCGCCGCGGTCAGAGACACGGTCCGAGCAGTGCGATCGATGAGCGCAAGGCCCGTCGCCTCTTCCAGTCGCTTCAGCTGCATCGAAACGGCGGACTGCGTCAGGTTCAGGAAGCTCGCCGCCCGTGTCACGCCACCAGCGTCGGAGACGGCGACGAACGAGCGCAGAGCCGTAAGGTCGAGGTTTCTTGGCATATCACCACACGTGATGCTTCACGTCATAAACATTCGTTTTTAGTATACTACTCGTTAACGTATCTGGATCAAGGAACGTGATGAGAAATGTGTAACGCTTCAGCTTCCTGAAAGGAACCAGTGATGTCCGCTCTGGCAGGCACGACGATCGTCCGGCACCGCAGACCGTCCTTCCTCTCCCGCCTCTGGGCCTCCTACGAGCTCGGGCGCACCCGCGCCCGGCTGCGCGAGTTGCCGGACTACTTGCTCGCGGACATTGGGATCAGCCGCAGCGAGGCTGAAAGAGAAGGCAATCGCGCTTCGTGGGACGTTCCGGATTGGTGGCGCGCCTGAGCGCCACCTAAGGATCTGACCAAGACGGACCATACGTCGCAGGACAAATCTTGAACTGCGGCCCGCGCTCTCCGATATTGTCTTGCGAAGGCGGTCGCCGTCCGGGTGGCCGCCTCGGATCATTTTCGGAGGCGACACATGGCTGAATATCAGACGATCCGGGCCGGTGCCGGTGCCCGCACGGCCCAGATTGACGAGGGTCTCAGGGCCCATATGAACAAGGTCTACGGCACCATGTCGGTCGGGATGCTGATTACAGCGCTCGCCGCGTGGGCCATATCTGGGCTGGCAACGACGACGGTTCCGACAGGAGCCCAGATCAACGCGGACACGTACCTCACACAGTTCGGGGTCGCGCTCTATGCCTCGCCGCTGAAGTGGCTGATCATGTTTGCGCCGCTTCTCTTCGTCTTCGGCTTCTCGGCCGGGATCAACCGGATGTCGGCCGCGACGGCCCAGACCGTGTTCTACGCCTTTGCTGCTGTGATGGGGCTGTCTATCTCGTCGATCTTCCTGGTGTTCACCGGGGTCTCGATCGTGCAGACGTTCCTCGTGACCGCGGCCGCCTTCGCTGGGCTCAGCCTCTGGGGCTACACCACCAAGCGCGACATATCGGGCTGGGGTTCGTTCCTGATCATGGGCGTCATCGGCCTGATCGTGGCGTCGATCATCAACATCTTCCTTGCCTCGCCCGCTTTGGCGTTCGCGGTGTCGGTGATCGGGGTGCTGATCTTCGCGGCTCTGACGGCCTACGACACGCAGCGGATCAAGAACGAGTACATCCAGCATGCGCAGACCGCGGACAGCGAATGGCTGGGCAAGTCGGCGATCATGGGCGCTCTCGCGCTCTACCTCGACTTCATCAACCTGTTCATGTTCCTTCTGCAGTTCCTCGGCCAGCGCGAGTAACTTGCGGTTCTGACTCGACTTCGAGGGCCGGCTCTCCGCCGGCCCTCTTTCATTGTTCGGTAGCCGCCGCGTTCAGCTTGACGTCAATCCAGATCGGCAGGTGGTCGGAACTCTTCTTCGCAAGCAGCGACTCGTCCACGCCGCACGCAACCGGCACCACCAGCGGCCCGATGGCGAACTTGTCCAGACCGGCACGCGGGCTGCTCGAATGGAATGTGTGACCTGGCGAGACCACGCGATGCGTGCTCTCGAGCGCTTCGGTGCCCGCGGCAGGCGACCATTCGTTGAAGTCGCCCGCCACGACGGAGCACGACATCGCGTCGCCCGCCAATCGGCTTCGGATCGTGGCGAGCTGCAACCTGCGCCACCTGCGCAAGAGCGCGAGATGGACGCCGACCACGACCAGCGGACCGTCCGTCGTCTTCAATCGCGCCATCACCGCCCCGCGGGGTTCGAGGCCGGGCAACTCGATCCGGTCGATGCCGGCGACCTCGACGCCCTGCCGCACGAGGATCGCGTTTCCATGCCAGCCCAGGCTTACGTCGTTTGTCGCCAGATCGACGGGAACGAAGTCGGTCTCAGCCTCGATCAGGTACCTCGGAATCGCCGATGGACGCGGCCCGAGACGCCTGTCGGCCTCCTGGAGCAGCACCACGTCCGGATGCAGTGCGTTGAGGACATCGAGGATCCGGTGCGGATGCCGCCGCCAGTCGAGGCCCACCGCCTTTCGGATGTTGTAGCTCACGAGCCGCAGCTCGTTGCCGTCCTTCCCCTCGTTCACAGCAACGGCGCCATCAGCCGCGCGATCGGGGCACCGTAGCGCTTCAACGGGCTGTCGAGATCATCGAGCTGCGTGGTGTATTGCACGCTTCCATCGAAATCCTGCAGCAGCATCGCCTCGACCTTGCTGGCGAATCCGACGTCCCAAATCAGTGCCGTGACCTCGAAGTTCAACCGGCAGGAGCGGTTGTCGAGGTTGAGACTGCCTACGGAAGCAAGCTCATCGTCGACGAGAATGACCTTCTGGTGCATGAAACCGTCGGTGTAGCGATAGAATTCTACTCCGGCGCGCCTCAGTTCATCGAAGTAGGCGAACCCGGCAAGCCACACGAAGAGATGGTCGCGCTTGTCGGGAACGAGCACGCGCACCTCGACGCCGCGCAGCGACGCCAGCGCCAACGCCGATATTAGGTCCGTGTCGGGTACGAAATAGGCCGAGGCGATCCAGATCCTGCGATGCGCGGCATTGATCGCGTTGCAGAAGTAGAGGCTCCCGGTCTCAAGGTCGTCCGCGGGCCCGGCGCCGAGGGCGAGCGCGGTCATGTCCTCCGGCTGTAGTGCAGGCTCCCAGGCGAGCTTCAGCCGCTCCTGCGTCGCCCAGTTCCAATCCTCGGCGAAGATGAGCTGGAGCTGCGCGACGATCGGGCCGCGTACAGCCAGATGCGTGTCCCGCCAACGGCCGAAGCTCGGATCCCGGCTCATGTACTCGTCACCGACGTTCAGCCCGCCGACGAAGCCGGACTGGCCGTCGACGATGACGATCTTGCGGTGATTGCGGAAGTTGACCTGAAACCGGCTGTGCGGCTGGCGCATCGAGTGGAAATTCGCGCACGCCACGCCTGCAGCGCGCAGGTCGCGCAAGTACCGATCCGGCAGGCCGTAGCTTCCGATCGAGTCGTACAGGAGCCGCACCACACATCCCTCGCGCGACTTGCGGATCAGGCTTTCCTTGAGATCGCGGCCGAGTCCGTCGTCTCGGATGATGTAGAACTGGACGAGCACGTAGGAGCGTGCCTGCTCTATCGCAGCAAGGATCGCGTCGAACGTCTCCTGCCCGTCCACGAGCAGCGCCGCAGAGTTTCCCGACGTGATCGGCATTCCCGCCAAGCGCTCGAACCCTTCCAGATGCGACCTTGGCTGGCCTTGCGAAAGTGCCGCCGCCTGCCGCTTCATCGGGTTAAAAAGACGGACCACGGACTCCTTCGAGGTTCGGCGCGCCGAGAGGTAACCTGGATAGCGCGTGTGGCCGAGAAAAAGCCATACCGGCAGAGCGACGTAGGGAAGAAGACCGAGAAACAGCACCCAGCCCACCGCGCTCTGCGGCGTTCGCGCAACCCGCATGGCCCTGAACGCGACCCGGATCGCCGTCAGATGCAGCGTCAGGATGAATAGGCCGGTGACGTAGGCGGTGATGACCAGTTCTCCTCTTTCTCGCGCGATACCGGCCGTTAGCTCATGCTGGCATCCGCGTCGACGGAGACACCACCCTCGCCGCATGTTCAATCCATGCAGGGCGATTAGCGAAGCGAGGCCCACCCGCCGTGGAAACGCGCCATTACGACCCCCGCTCGACGTGCATCAGGAATTGCGCGCAGGTCGGCCGGCGCAAGCGTCGCTCATCTTCTCGCAGGTAAACTCTGACGAGCGGACTGCGTCGCCGCCGCGCGCCGGTTTCCGCAGACCTCGACCTTGTCGCACTCGACCCTCATCAGGACCGGTTACAGGACGGCCGCCCTACTCCGCAGGCGCGACGCTCTCGCTCATCCCGCCCGCCTCGACGGCTGCGCCCCGGTTCGGCGCGGATATCAAGGTGTAGAACATCGGCACGACGAACAGCGTGAAGAAGGTCCCGACCATCAGCCCAGCAAAGATGACGATGCCCATCGCCTGGCGGGCTGCGGCACCGGCACCTTCGGCGATCATCAACGGAACGACCGCCAGCGCGAGCGCCGCCGTGGTCATCAGGATCGGGCGCAGACGAACCTTGGCGGACTGCACGATGGCCTCGCGAATGGTCATTCCCTCGTCGCGCCGCTGGTTCGCGAACTCGACCAGCAGGATGCCGTGCTTGGTGATGATGCCGATCAGTGTGATGAGCCCGACCTGCGTGTAGATGTTGAGCGTGGCGAGCCCCAGGTTCAACGGCAGGATCGCCCCGAAGATCGACAGGGGGACCGACATCATGATGATGAACGGATCGCGAAAGCTCTCGAACTGCGCGGCGAGCAAAAGGTAGATCACGATCACGGCCGCACCGAAGGCAAAGAGGATGGTGTTACCCTGCGTGACCTCCAGTCGCGACTGGCCGGCATAGTCGATGAAGAAGCCATCGGGCAATGCGCCGCGCGCGATGTCGGCGATGGTCTGCAGCCCCTCGCCCGTCGTCACGCCGGGCAACGGCAGCGCCGAGATCGTCGCGGAGTTGAGCTGGTTGAACTGCTCGATCGCCGCAGGAGAGGCTCCGATCGTTGCGTCGATAACGGACGAAAGCGGGATCATCTCGCCGGTCGTCGCGCGCAGGAAATAGTCGCCGAGCGCTTCCGGCCCACGTCGAAACTCCTGCGGGACCTGGGTGATGACGTCGTAGCTCTGGCTCTCGCGGTCGAACTGGCTGATCGCGCCGCCGCCGACGAGCACGCCGAGGGTGGTGCCGATGTCAGCGACCGGCACGTTGAGAGCCGCAGCGCGGTCACGGTCGATTGTGACCGTGATCTGCGGCGCGTCGAACGACAGCGAGTTCTGGACGACGATGAACCGTCCCGACGCCTGAGCCTCCTGCCGTATCTCCTCGGCTACCTCGTACACCCGCGCAGGGTCGCCGGTGGACTGGATCACCAGGGAGATCGGCAGCCCCCCGCCAGCGCCCGGAAGTGAGGGAGGAGCGAAGACGAACGCCTGGACCCCGTCCACGGCGGCGATGCGGCCCTGGATGTCCTGCTGGATCTCCGCCTGGGACCGCTCCCGCTCAGACCAGTCCTTGAGGCCCCAGATGGCGAAGCCCGAGTTCGTCTCGCCGCCCATGCCGACGATCTGGAACTGGGCGCGCACCTCCTCGAGGTCGGCCGTTCGCTCGGCAATCTCGGCGGCGTAGCGCGCGGTATAGTCACTCGTCGCATAGCGCGGCGCCGTCAGGACGGAGAAGAGCGCGCCGGAGTCCTCCTCGGGTGCCAGCTCGCCGGAGGTCTTGGTGAACATGAATCCCGTCAGGCCGACGAGCACCACGACCATCAAGAGCGTCACTGGGCGATAGTCGAGTGAGCTTTCGACGCGCCGTTCGTACCAGTTCGACACGCGGTCGGAGGTGCGATCCACCGCCCTCTGAAAGCGGCTGTGCCCGCCGGATTTCAGCAGGCGTGCCGCCATCATCGGCGTGATCGTGAGCGCGATGATGCCGGAGATCAGCACGGCTCCGGCGAGCGTGAAGGCGAATTCCCGGAAGAGCGATCCGGTGAGACCGCCAGCGAACCCGATCGGGACGAAGACCGCGACGAGCGTCAGCGACATCGCGACGACGGCCAGCCAGAATCTCCCGCATGCCCTGGATCGCCGCGTCGAGCGGTTTCATTCCCTCGTCGACATGGCGATGAATATTCTCGACCACGACGATGGCGTCGTCGACGACAAGCCCGATCGCGAGAACCATCGCGAGGAGGGAGAGCAGGTTGATCGAATATCCCATCGCCCAAAGGAAGAAGCAGACGCCGACCAGCGATAGCGGGATCGTCACGATCGGCATCAGGACCGAGCGGAAGGAGCCCAGGAACAGCAGGATCACGAGGACGACGATGACCACCGCCTCGGCAATGGTCTTGAAGACCTCCTCGATCGACGCCGAGATCGTCTCGGTCGCGTCGTAGACCATGGTGACCGTCATGCCCTCCGGCAGCGTCTCGCGGAGCTCGGGCAGCTCCTCGAGAACGCCGGCCGCGACGTCGAGCGGGTTGGCGGCCGGGGTGGGGAATACCCCGATGAAGGTCCCCGGATCGCCGTTGAAGCGAACGATCGTATCGTCGCTCTCGGCTGCGAGCTCCACGTCGGCGACGTCGCTCAGGCGGACGACATCGTCGCCATCGGCGCGGATCGGCAGGGCGCCGAACGCTTCTGGCGTCTGCAGCGTCGACTGGAGCGTGATCGAGTACGTGACGAGTTCGTTCTGCGTACGACCCGGCGCGGACAGGAAGTTCGAGGAGTTGATCGACGACAGGACCTCGGACGCCGTCACACCGCGGCTGGCGAGCCGAACAGGGTCGATCCAGACGCGCATCGCGTAGTTTGCGGCGCCGAGGATCTGAACCTCGGCGACGCCCTCGATGGTCGACATCCGCGGCCGGATCACGCGCTCGAGATATTCGGTCAGCTGCTCGGGCGACATGCCCTCGCTCTGGAAGGCGAGGTACATGATCGCGAACTGCTGGCCCGTTCCCTTGACGATCACCGGGTCCTCGGCCTCCTGCGGAAGCTGGCCCCTCACCTGCTGGACCTTGGACATGACTTCCGTCAGCGCGACATCGGGGTCGGCGCCGAGTTGCATCTGCACCGTGACGGTGCTGACGGAGGGCCGGCTCTGCGATGTCACGTAGTCGACATTCTCGGTGGTGGAGACCGCACGGGCAATCGGGGCCGTGACGAAGCCCTGAATGAGGTCGGCGCTGGCGCCGGGATAGGTGGTCGTGATCGTCACCACCGTCTCCTCGACCTCGGGGTACTGCCGGACAGGCAGGTTCAGCAGTCCTTGCAGGCCGAGCAGCATGATGAGGGCGCCGAGGACCGTCGACAGCACAGGGCGCCGCGTGAACAGCTCGGGAAGGCTCACTCGCTTGCCTCCGAAGCCTGAGCCGCGCCGGCGGGCAAGTCTTCGGAGGTGACCTCTTCGGACTCCTCAGGCGCCGCGACGGCTGGATCGGAGGGAGCCTCCTGCGCGTCGCCGGGATCGACGGGAGCGCCGTTGGACAAGCGATTCTGGCCCGCGATCACTATCCGATCTCCGGCCGCTACCCCGCTGACGATCTCCACGCGTCCCTCCTGCCGGGTGCCGGTCTCGACGAAAACCTGGCGGGCGACGAGGCGCTCTCCATCCTCCGCCGGGGCCACGGCAAAGACGTAGTCGCCGTAGAGGCTGGTGACGACAGCCGTCTGCGGGAGCACGACGACGTTTTCCTCCGCCGGCAGGGCGACCCGGACGCGAACGAACTGGCCGGGACTCAGGATGCCGTCCTCGCTGTCGATCTCGGCACGCACGGCGACAAGGCGCGTCGTCGGTTCTACTCGCGGTTCGATCGCGGTGATGAAGCCGGTTGCGCGCGCGCCCGTCTCGGCGGTGATCCCGACTGGTCGTCCGATCTCGATGAGCGGCAGGCTCTGCTCGGGGACGGAGAAGTCGGCACGCAGCGTCTCGAGATCCTGCAGCGTCGCGATTTCGGTTCCGGCGGTGACGAACTGACCCTCCTCCACCTGCGGAATTCCGATGACGCCTGCGAACGGCGCAACCAGAACCTTCTGGTCGATCAACGCCCCGATCCTGCGCACCTGTGCCTGTGCAGTCGCCAGCGCCGCCTGCGCCTCGTCGATGGTCGCTTCGGAGGCAATTCCGCGATCTCCAAGCGACGAAATCCGCCCTAGTTGCTGCTCGGCGAGCCGCACCGAGGTGCGGGCCGAAGCAAGGTCGGCCTGCTCGACCTCGTCGGCGATCCTGACGAGCACCTGACCCTGATCGACCTCGTCGTTTGCGCTGAAGTTCATCTCGCGTATGACGCCGCCGCCCTCGACCGCAAGCTCGATCCCGCGCCGCGCGTAGATCGTTCCGATCGCCTCCAGCGCCGGCACCCATTCTCCCGCCTCCGCGACGACGGTATCCACCGGCAGCGCGGGAACGGGACGATTGGCAAAGAAGTCCTGGATCGCCTGGTCGCGGAACGTGTTGAAGCCGACCACGCCTCCGGCGACGAGGCCGAGCAGGATGATAGCGATGACGAAGCGCTTGATCATGACGAACCCGTGGGCGGCCGAACGGACTGGCGCCGCCTCGCCACTTGCAGCCGCCGGCGCCCGGGGATTACTGTACCGTCCGGACGGTATTGTCAACGAGAGGGCCAGATGTCGCAGCGGTCCGACGCTCGAACACGAATAATGGTCGCGGCGGGCGAACTGGCGCGTGAGCGGGGACCGGGGAACATCTCGATCGAGGCCGTGGCTGCCAAGGCCGGGCTCTCGAAGGGGGGCGTCCTCTACCACTTCCGGACCAAGGGAGACCTTCTAGCGGCGCTCGTCAGCACGCATGTCGAAGCGAGCCTCGACCGGATCGAGGCCAGTCTCGCGCAAGACGAGACGGCACCGAACGCGCTGGCTGTCGCCCTTGTCGAGGCGTATCGCTGCGAACGTAGTCAGGTCGTGCCGCGCGCCTCCGGCCTGATGGCGGCGGTGGCGGAGAACCCTGAATTTCTATGCCCACTACGACGGCACCAGGAAACGCTCGTCGAGCGATTGGAGACGTCGGCTGACCCGGAGTTGTCGAAGATCCTTTTCTTCGCCCTCGAGGGGCTCAAGAGCCAGCGGCTCTTCGGCCTCGACCTTCTCGACCGCCCTCAGGAAGACGCGCTTCTCGACCGTATGGAGCGTTTGCTGACGGACAAGTCCTGACGCGACGGCAATAAAAACGGCGCGCTGGCAGGCGCCTCAGAGATCGGCAGCTGTTCAAGCCGCCTGCAGCGTTCGCGGCCGTGCGTCCGCAACGACGAGCGTGTGGAGCGCTCGCACCGCATCGTCCAGGCTCCCCCGCGGCACGATGAACTGGACGTCGACGCACCGAGTGGTCTGATGCGCCGCGACCGCCTCGATCCCTGCTTCCTCGAGGCAGTCTAGCCCGCGGGACAGAACCTTCAATCCTCCGAGGTCGCGCCCGACGACAGATGCGATGGCTAGCCCCCTGACGGTCACGTCCGCCTGCGGATACGACGCCTGAAGCTCCCTCTCGACCCGCCTGATCAGCTTGAGGGGAGCGGCGACGTAGTGCGTTATCGTATTCGCGTTTGAAACTTTCGAGACGATGTAGACTTCGTGCCGCGTCAGCACGTCCAGGATCTTGGCGTCGTAGCCCTTCACGCCGACCATGTCCTGCTCGAAGAGTTCCAGCGCGTACACGGTGCGGCCCGCTACGATCTCGCAACCCGGGCCGTCGGCCGGCTTGTCGTCGATCAGGGTTCCCGGATGCCCCGGCTCGAAGGCGTTGGTGACGCGCAGCGGGACGCCCGCCTGCCTAAGCATCTTGGCGGCCGACGGGTGGATCGCCTCCATCCCCATGTTCGACAGTTGGTCGGCCACGTCGTAGCTGGTGTGGCCAAGGATCTTGACCACGTCGGCACCCACCAACTTCGGGTCGGCCGAAGACAGATGGAATTCCTTGTGGATGATCGCTTCCCGCGCGTTGGTGAGGGCGGCGATGCGGCTGAACGTCACTTCTGAGTAGCCGCGGTCGTACTCGCGCATGAGCCCTTCGCTGCACTGGGCATAGCCGGTGACGATCGGCATCTCGGTCGAGAAGTCGATATCGCCGAGCCCCTTCTCGATGCGTTCGTCGAGCGTCACCTCCGCCTCGTCACGCCATCCCGAAAGGTCGACGAATCGTGCCGCGACCCCGTGTCGACGCAACAGCAGCGAAGCCACGAAGGCGGAATGTGCCTCGCCCAGGCCAGAGAGCAGTTCGCGGATGATCGCCATATGCTGGGTCAGGCGAAAGTGTCCGTACGAGCAGACGCGCTGCAGGTCGATGAGACAGCTACGCGCGCCCTCGATCCGTTCGCGGACGAAGCTGTCGGCAAGGCTTCGGTCAGCGGCATGGTCGAGCACGCCAGCATGGGCGGCGCACATCGCTTCGGCGACGCGGCTCAGCTTTTCAGACCAGCCGTGATCGTCGTCGGCGCTCGCGAACAGGGCGTAGACGCCGGGTTCACCCGATTTCTTGTGCTCGAGCAGCAGGTCGGTGATGCCGCCGAAGGCCGACACGACGAAGACGCGTCCGTAGAGATCCAACTCCGCTCGACCGCCCTTGAACAGCGTATCGACCAGCTCGCAAAGCCGCGACATCGACGTGCCGCCAACCTTCTCGACGGTGTGGGTTCGGGAATGTTCGGTCACGTTTGATCCTGTGCATTTCTGTGCAGTGAGGCGCTACCCGGCGCCTGACGATGCATTTCCGAGAGTCAGGCGTTCGCCGTCTCGGGCGCTGCTGCGGCGTAGGACCCGTCTTCCTGATGCACTTCCGTTCCGGTCACCGGCGGGTTGAAGCAGCACGCCATGACCAGCTCCTCCTCGGCACGAAGCGTGTGCCGGTCGTGGAGGTTGAGCGCGTACATGACACCCGGCCGGAATCTCGTGCGTCTCGCCGGTACCGAGTTCGGTGATCGAGCCGCGGCCGGACATGCAATAGACGCTTTCGAAGTGGTTCTTGTACTCGAAGGTGTGCTCCGAGCCGCCCTCGAGCGTCGTGATGTGGAACGAGAACCCCATCTTGTCGTCGGCGAGGAGCATCCGGACCGAGGTCCAGTGCGCATCCGAGACGGCACGGTCGGTCTTCTTCAGTTCGTTGAAGTCGCGCACGATCATGTCGGTTACTCCGCGGCCATGGGCATCGGGGCGCAGGTCTCGGCGGCGGCCTCGAGCGTGGCGAGGCCGGCCTTGAACTGCTCCATTGGGGTGGTGAGCGGTGCGAGCACCTTGACCACCTCGTCGTGGGCGCCCGAAGTCTCGATCACGAGGCCGTTGCGAAATGCCTCGGCGCAGATTTCCTCGGCGAGATCTCCCGAACCAACGTCGACGCCCTGCATCATGCCACGCCCCTTGAGCCGAGCGCCTGGGATGCGGGACGCGATGCGCTCCAGGCTCTCGCGCAGGACTTCAGCCTTCTCCGCGATCTCGTGCTGGAAGCGGTCGTCCGACCAGAACTTCTCCAGCGCGACGCGTGCGGTGACGAAGGCGTGGGTGTTGCCGCGGAAGGTGCCGTTGTGCTCGGCGGGCTTCCAGACGTCGTCTTCGGGCCGGATCAGCACCGCCGCGAACGGCAGGCCGAAGCCCGACAGCGACTTGGCCAGCGGAACCATGTCCGGCTCGACGTCCATCCCCTCGAACGAGAAGAACGTGCCGGCGCGGCCGATGCCCGCCTGGATGTCGTCGACGATCAGCTTGGCGCCGTGCTTCTTGGCCAGGGCGGCTATCCCGCGGACCCACTCGGGACGCGCCGCATTGAGGCCGCCCTCGCCCTGCACCAGCTCGACGAGAAACGCCGCCGGCGCGTCGATGCCACTCGACGGATTGTCGAGCATCGCCTCGATCACGGCCAGCGTGTCGACGTCGCCGAGGGATCCGTCGTAAGGCATCCGCGTCACGTCGCCGAGCGATACGCCGCCGGCCCCACCGCGCTTGCCGGCATTGGCCGTGGCGGCAAGCGCGCCCAGCGTCATGCCGTGGAAGCCGTTGGTAAAAGCGATGACGTTCTTTCGTCCAGTGACCTTGCGGGCCAGCTTCATCGCGGCCTCGACCGCGTTGGTGCCGGTCGGGCCGACCATCATCACCTTGTGCTCCATGCCCCGCGGCTCAAGCACGAGACGCTCGAACGTCTCAAGGAACGACGCCTTCTCCGCGGTGTACATGTCGAGGCCGTGGGCGATGCCATCGGACATGATGTGGTCGACAAGCGCCGCCTTCATGTCGGGGTCGTTGTGCCCGTAGTTAAGCGACGAACATCCGGCGAGGAAATCGGTGTACTCGCGGCCGTCGGCGTCGCGCAGGGTGCTGCCGCTCGCCTTGGTGAAGACGGTGTCGAACGAGCGGCAATAGCTGCGCACCTCGCTCTCGCGGCGGCTGAAAATCGCTTTCTGATCGGCTGTCGTGACAGTCGACATCGGAATACCTCTCGGGTGATTTCGAGGATTGGAGGGAGCGCGCGCTCATGCTGCTGCGCTCATCGCCTCCGCAAAGGTGATCGTGACCATGTGCTCGGTCGCGTGGCGGCCGTCGAAGTGCTCGTCGCGCTTGAAGTGCGCCTCGCTGTCGAGGTCGGCGCCCTCCCGCTCGGCAAAGCGGCTGAAGAGAGCCCACGACGCCTCGTTGTCCTTGGTGATCGTCGTCTTCAGCTGCTGGACGCCCTCGCACGCCTCACGCTCCAAGAGCTCCTTCAGCATCCGCTGCGCAAGACCCTGTCCGCGCGCACGCGCGCTGACGGCGACCTGCCAGACAAACAAGGTCTCCGGGTCATCTGGCACCCTGTAGGCCGATATCCAACCCACGACGTCGTCGCCACGCTCTGCCAAAACGCAGGTCTCGCCGAAATGATCGCACTGCAACAGGTTGCAATACATAGAATTCCGGTCGAGCGGCGCGCATTCCTTGATCAGCTCCCATACGGCAGATCCGTCGGCGTCGACGGGCTTACGCAGTGTGATTGGCCGCGTCGGCGGCGTCATCGGGGTCGGGCTGTCGAACACAGTGGTCGCCTCACGTTGCTTCGTTAGGCTAACTAACTACGCATCGTGATCGTTCCGTCAAGCCCGAAACCTGAGGAACCGAAAGTGACGCTACGCGCTTTTTCTGAGCTTCTCTTTACATACGCCAGCGCTTTTACTTAGTAAGGCTAACGGAACAAATTTGTGTTCCGTCTTCGAGGCCATGATGGACAGAACGGACCAGAGCTTGATCGCGATCCGGCGCATTCTCCGCTCGACCGAGCTTTACGGTCGTCAGCTTGCCAAGGCGGCTGGCTTGACGGCTGCTCAGATCCGCGTCCTGCAGATCATCGCTGAAGAGGGCCACGCGACGCCCAAGGACATCTCCAAGCGCATGGGCGTGTCGCAGCCGACGATGAGCTCGCTGCTCGACCGCCTCGCGAGCAAGGCGCTGGTGGAGCGGCATCCGTCAAAGATCGACCGCCGGCAGACGGATGTGGTGATAACCAGCGCCGGGATGGGGGCCGTGGAGCAGGCGGGGGACGCGCTGCAGCAGCGCTACGTCAAGCAGTTCGAGGCGATGGAGGATTGGGAGCAGGCACTATTCGTCTCCGTCCTGGAACGCGTCGCCTCCATGCTTGACGGAGGCGGCGGGGTCGATGCCTCGCCCGTTCTCGACATCGGCGACCTCGGCGAGGTCCACCACAGCTAGCGAACGCGACATGCGAGTCGTGAAAGGCCTCGACCGTCGGGCGGCGTCCCAGCATGAACGCGTCGGCCACGTGGATCAGCGGGCTCAGGTCGACGTCGCTCTCACCCTCTGCCAGCAACATTGCGAAGCGGCGATAGATCGACGGGTACTCGCGCTCCCCCGTGACCTCAACGGCCTGCTCGTCGATGGAAAGCTCCGCGCCACCCGATGAAAGGTGCAGCACGCCCTTATCGGTCTCGATCCTGATCTCCCAGGTCTGCGGTCCCTCCTGGCGCCAGTCGAAGTCGGCCGCGACCATGGTCCCGCCGGCGCCGGCGAGCGTCAGCCGCGCGGCGCTCGGCGTCTCTCGATTCGATGGGACGTCGAGTTCGGCGTAGGTGAGATGCACCGGGGCGGGCAGGATCTCTGTCAGGATCGACAGGGCGTTGATGCCCGGGTCGAAAACACCGCCCCGCCTCCCAGATCCACGTCTGCCCCGGGTGCCAATGACGCACATCCTCGCGCCACGTGACTTCTCCCCGGCGCGCCCGCGCTCCTGCAAGCCAATCGCGGGCCTGCGGCACCGCAGCGGCGTGTCGGGAATGCCACGTCACATAGAGGGTCAGCCCCGCCTGCTTCGCCAGACGCTCCAGCGCGAGCACCTCGGCCACCGTAGCGCCCGGCGGCTTTTCCAGCAGCACGTGGCGCCCAGCACAAAGCGCAGCCTCGGCCGTGACGAACCGCGCCTGCGGCGGCATGCAGAGCGCAACGGCGGGAATATCTGGACGCCCTTCCAGCAGCGCCTCCAGTGTCTCGTGGTTCTCGACGCCGGGCAGTCCGCCCGAGCGGCTCACCGTGGCGGCGAGCCGGAAGGCTCCGCTACCCTCGATCGAGGGGACATGCTGATCGCCCGCGATCTTGCCCACGCCGACGATTGCGATGTCTGTCAGCTTCACGCCGCTCCCCCTCTTCGACCGGCCCATGCGCACGACTGAAAAGGTGCCGCACCGCGCCCATTCGGCCGTCGCCTTCTCGGCGCCGAGACGGCAGAGCACGACGTGACGGAACTCGACGGGACCGATCTTCGGATGGCCGATCCGGTGACACGGCGACGCCTTCGGGCGTCGTCCGTGGTGCACGTGCAGCGCAAGGCGCCCGAGAGGGGAGCACATCCGCCGGCACATCAACTGAGCCGGTATCGCAGGCGCGGCGCAGTGATCGTGTGCGGCCCCTTCAGGGTCGACGTGACCGCGACGTTCAGGGTGGTTTCGCCCAGGCCGGAAGAGAGCGATGCGATCGTCGGTGCAAGGTCGGCCCGCAGGCGCCTCGCGGCGAGCGCGTCTGCGGCCGCTTCGGTCTCTAGAGAGACCGGAAGGCCCTGAAGCGACAGGAAGACGCTGGCCGAGGGACGCGCCAGTCCCTGCGACGGCTGGGGTCGCTCGCGGACGAGGGGTCGCACGATACCGCATTGTCCCTGCGCTGCTCGCAAAGGCCGCCATGCACGCCCGTCGCCTTGCATTACCGAACCACCGGCGCCCGACGCGAGGCCGACGATGACCCGCCCACTCGCCGCGCGGACGGCCACCCAGGCCGGACCTGCGTCGACGACCTTGGCCTCGAACTCCACCCGATGGATGGACAACGGTCCGGCGGCAACGATGACTTCGCTTTCCTGAGCCATGTTCGGGCCAGGCTGCCCGTCGAGATCCTCCAGCAGTCGGATCGCGGCCCGTCCCGCGCCCTCCAACGCCGCGAGCGCCACGTCTAGGCCGGTGAGCGCGTGCGGCTGCTCGAAGATTATCGGGATTGCGACGTCCGACCCAGGCTCGACCTCGAGCCCAAGATTGCCTGCGGGCAAGGGAGTGGCCTCCTCCGCCGGCATGTCCAAAACGCCGCGGCGTTCGGCGCCCGGCGGCGTGAGAAGCTCGAACGGCACATCCGCCAGCTCGATCCCGGAAGGTATGGAGATCTCCAGGTGCCGCGTCTCGGCCCGACCGCCAGGGAACCGCAGCACGACCTTGCCACCGGCCTCGGTCAGTGCGCCTCGCTCGAACCTCCAGGCAAGCGCGAAAGAGCTGACGGTCACCTGGCACGGCGCGTCCGCTTCGAAGATCAAGTCGACCTCAAGCACAGATGGCAGCTCGGCTTCGCTTCGAGCGGACTGGAACCGCTCCACCTGATCGGCCAGCGCTGATTTCAGCCGTTCGCCGAAATCTGACGGGTCGGCGGCTTCTGGATGCGGCGGCAGGTCGCGCCGTCCTTCCGCGTCGCCGAAAATCGCGATCGCAACGCGGGGCACGAGAGCGGGCATCTCGACCTCCACCACGTCCACCGCCGACGGCGAGAGTGACGTGTCAGACCCGCCCCTGCGCCGGCGCAAGACGAAGGTTTGGCCGACGACGTCCAACGACGCACCAGAGCTGCCGTGCGCGTCACTGTCGACCGGATCCTCGGCAACGTCGTCGCCGTCGATCCGGAACAGCCGGATCTGGTCGGAGCTTTCGGACCCGCTCAGACGAATCCGACGGATCCGCCGCGCAACCCTGAGTTCCAGGTGGACGCCGTCGCTGCGGTTGCGCACCGTAACGGGCTCCGCCGCAACTTCGGAGCGCACATCGAGGGTGCGGCTGGTGAACACGGCGTGCAAGGCGGCAGCATCAACCAGAAGGCGCTCAGCCCTGCCACCCGTCGGCAGGTTGAGGCGGAACGTCCTGCGGTACCGTCTGACGGGCTGCGTCGCGACGATGTCGAGACCCTGCGGCGCCCCCGCTCCGGCAAGGTCGGAGAGACCCAAAGCGCCCATCAGCGGAGCGGCCTGTCCGGCGGCCGGGTGATGTTGCCGAGGCGGCTGTCGGTGAGCTTCTGCCGCTGCTCGAGCCGGGCCACGTCGGAGGTGTTGGCCTTGGTCTCCAGCATCCGCTCGACGTCGCGCTGGTTCTGCGTGATCAGTTCTCGTGTCTCGCCGCGCACGTCCTCGAGGACGGCGGCGCGGATCTCGGCTCGCAGCGCCTCCTCGTCCGTGGCACCAGCTTGTAGCTGCGCCAGCCGTGCATCCATCTCGGAAACGGTCCGCTCCAGGCGGACGATATCATTCGGCCGCTCGGCGACGACGGCGCGCGCCGCGTCGAGAACCTCTGTTCGCAGGGCGTCGAAATCTCCGCGCTTCACGACAACCTCCTCGATGTCTGTCACGCGCGAGGACAGCCGGCCCGCCTCGGCGGTGCTGGCCTCGAGGCCGTCGAGCCGCTCCGCCAGTTTGGCCCGTGCAGCGGCGTCCTCTCGCAAGCGTTGCGTGAGTGCCGAGAGACGCGCATCCAGCACCTCCAAATCGGCCGCGGCGCGCGCCTCGAAGGTGCGCATCATCTCGCCCGTCAGCTCCTCACGGATCGACGACCGCGCCTCTGCTAATGCAGCGTCTATTCTGTCGGTCAGCTGATCGAGGTCGGCGCGGCCCACGCGTTCGGATTCGATCTGTCCCAGACGTTCGCCCAAGGCATCCGTTCGGCGCGCGATGCCGGCGACGTCCAGCTCCTCGACAGTTCGCTCGACCATTGTACCCAGGTCGCTTCGAAGGGCGTCTGTGGCGACCTTGATCGCGGCATCAACGCGTGACTCGAGCGAGACGAGCTCAGCTGGCGCGACCGTCGTGATCTCCCCGAGCCGGACATCGAGATCTGCGCGGTCGATCTTCTCCGACGACAGCGCCTCGACCCGTTCCTCGAGAGCATTGATGTCGTCTCGCGTGATGCGCCCCGCCGCGAGGTCGTCAACCCTCGTCGCCACTCCCGATACCCGCTCGTCGAATTCGGAGCGAAGCTGCCCCGCGATAGCGTCGAGCGCTCCGCGATCGATGCCCGGCGCCTCGAGCGCTTCGAGCCTGCCGCCGATCGCGTCCAGACGCTCTGCATCGACGGCCGCTTCCGAGATCCGGGCGTCGACGTCGGCAAGGGTCGGCCGCGCGGCCAGATCGTCGCGCAGGGCGACGAGATCCTCGCGCCGGACCTGCGCGGCCTCCACCTCGTCGATCCGATGGCCAAGCGCGGCAAGATCCGCTTCGACGACTTGCCGCTCCTCCAGCGCATCCAGACGTCCGGTCACGCTGCCCAGGTCGGTTCCCGCCTCGAACGCTGCGAAGCGGGCATCGAGGGTTGAGCGGTCGACGGTTGTCTCCTCCAGGTTTCCCAAGCGGGCCGCCATCGATCCGACGCTGCGCTCGATTTCGGAACGCAACCCTTCGAGCGCGGCGCGGTCTATACCGGTTCGCTCCACCTCGGCGAGGCGTCCGCCGAAGCGCTCGAGTTCGAGGCCGAGGTCGCCTGCATCGAACTTGGGACGGGTCACCTTGGCGCTGGCATCGGCGACCTTGAAGGCGGTCAAGCCGCCGGCCCTGATCGCCTCGGCGGCGTTTCCCGTGTCCCGCACTAGCGAGGTCAACGCCTCGCCACCGATGCTGTCGACGCTGGCCGCGAGGTAGCGGTTGAGCCTGACGCTCGTCGCCCGGTCGCGAAGGCGCGCGCCCAATTCCCCAAACTCCAGGCTGCCGAAGGCCTGGGTGACGGCGACGACGTTCCGGGTCAGCCTGTCGACCTCGCGGTCCCTCGAGATCGCGTCTAGCACCGGCTCCGCCCGTCGGTCGCCGCTGATCGCCCCCTCGAGCGCCGTGTACCAGGCGCCGAGCCAGTCGCGGACAATGAGAGTACGCGAGGTCACGAGCTCGGCAGCACCCGCGCTGGCGTCCGAGTTGCCGACCAGCGCGATGATCGTGGCCGAGCGCGTCGGCCAGAGCTGTGCGGGATCGACGCGCGCGGCGGGCATCGCGGCGTAGAGGCGGTCGACGGCGCGCCTGAAGTCCGAGCCGGAGCCGCCGCGATAGAGCGCCACCAGCTGTTCGAGCTCCTCCGCCGCCTCGACGACCCGGCGACTTTCCAGCGGCAGGCGCGCGAGAGCCGCTTCCAGCGCCTCGCGCTCGGCCAGCGTCAGCGGAGGGCTGACCCCTGGGCCGTAGGAGAACTCGACGAGGCCGGAACGGCCGGTCGTCACGACGAGCGCGGATCCGGTCTGCAGGCGCCGGCCGTCGGTCCCGGAGAGCGCGCCGAGGCTCGCGGTCAGTGTCACCGGCCGTCCCTCGACCCCGCGGCCGGCGCTGTCGAGGAGGCGGGCCACCAGCGAGGTGCCCTGGCCCAGCCAGAGCTCGCCGCGCCGCGCCCGCAGCTCGAGCCGCAGCCCGGCGCCAGCGACGGTGGGCCGGGTGCTCGACAACGCCGCGACGATCTCGGTGAATCGCGCGGTGGAGATCCGTGGGACCGCCAGCACCGCCGCAAGATCGCCGAACCCACCGTCGGGTCGCGCGGCGAGCAACGCCGTGGAAAGCTGGCGGCCCACCTGCACGCCTTCGGAGAATCCGATCGCATCTGCCAGCTCGCCGGCTCCGACGGCGGCATTCAGGGCCGCGAGGACGTCGGCGGCGGCGGCAGGCGCGACGTCCGACGGATAGACGAGCACTGGCATCGATTTAGCGCTGCCCCAGGATCTGGCTCAGCAGGGAAATGTCCGCCTTGCCTTCGATCTGACCACTGAGCAGCTGCACCTGGTTGCGGGCGTCCTTGGCCAACGCCTCGGCCTGCTTGACGACGCCGCCATCCTCCAGCAGCTCCTGGCGCAGCGCGATGTTCTCTGCACGGGCGTCGTCGATGATCCGCGCCTCCACGTCGCGCACCTTCCGGTCGGTCGTGGCGGCGATCTCGGTCGCCGCGGCCTCCGCAGCGATCTCTCCGCGCGCGCCGCCCAATCCCACGGCCATCGCCGCCTGGGCGCCACTCGCCGCCGCCGGCGAGACCGACTGGCTGTAGAGGATCGCCTGCTGCACGTTGAGGCCTCCGATCGCGTTCTGTTTCAGGTTCTGCATGAAGGGCGGCGGGTTCTCGACGCTCAGCTGCTCCATCGCCGCCTGCGCGGCGCGATACTGCCTCTGCTGGCCGATCAGCCCGACATTCGCGACGTTCTGGTTCACCACCTCGAAGATGCCGCCGATGGCGGACTGGTAGTCCGGCACGATCTGGGCGGCGAACTGTCCAAGGTAGCCCTGCACGAGAGGTGGCTGCGGCGGAATGTACTGGACCATGATCCACGGATAGATCCAGTCCCGGAACGTCACCTGGATCGACCCGCTGGCCTGCGCCGCGTCGGCGGTCGTGGGATCGCTGTCGGGCTTGACGAACGCCATCACGGTGGCGTGGTAGTCCCGCCACTGGAACGAGAAGAGCGGCGTGGTGTACTGGAACGACAGTTGCGGGTTGGCGACGTAGTACGTGTCCATGTACGCACGCATCAGGTTGCTGTCGGTCTGCTCGTAGGCCGCCGTCATGCTCTGCCACGTCGCCTGCAGCCCGGTGTCGTTCGGCGTCGCCGCAGCAAGGATGTTCTGCGCCGCCGACTGTCCCGCCACCATCGTGCCCAGCACGGCGGAGACCTCCTGCTCCTCCTCCTCGGCGAATGCCTCGGCGTGGTCTGCGCGCAGCAGGACGCGCGCCTCGCCCTCGGCGTTCACCCGGACCGAAACGGTCCGGCTGCCGGCGCCCAGCCGCGAGGTGAAGCCGGGCGCGGCCTTCAGCGACCCCCACGCCGAGACGAAGTCGATCCATGGACGCTCCGCTGCATTGCTGAAGTCGCGGACGCTTCCGTCGAAGTTCGCCACGCGCGCCACGACCTCGGCGCGCTCGCCGATGGCGAAGCGGGTGCGGGTCGCGCTGAGGTCGAGCTTGCGGTAGCGCTGCCGCACCGCGTCGGCGAGCGTCAGGACCTCGTCGAGGCGTGTCGCAATTCCGTCGAGGCGCGCATCAGTCGCCTCGGCGCGCTCCTCGAGCATGTCGAGGCGCTCGCCGAACTCGGCTCGCAGCTCGGCGTAACCGGCCGCGATGCGCTCGATCAGACCATTCCAGTCGTTGGACCTGATGAGTTCGCCGTCGGTCTTTCCGGCGAAGTCCTGAACGAGACTATCCATGCGGCTCTCCTCTGACGATGGTCTGACCGACCGCGATGCGGATGCGAGCGCCCGCGGGGCGCACCTGGTTGAGCCCCTTCCAGAGCCTGTCGAGCACCGCATCCGAGACGGTCTCGTCCGGCGTGACACGCGCCAGCCGGACCGTGACGGAGAGGCCGGCGCGCGGCGCATGGCGCATGGCGACCTCGGCGGCGGGCAGGAACGCAAAGACCTTGGCAGGATCGAAGACCGCGTCCTTCGTCAGGAAGCGCCCTTCGAATGGGGCGTGGTGCGCGTCGGGCGGCGGCAGGAGCCTGCCCTCCGACGTCCAGGCAGGCGTGGTGCCGGGTGTCGTCTCGGTGCCGTCCTCGCGCCGGAGATACCGCCAGTCGCTGACGCCGGGCAGAACCCGCGGTACAGCCGGAACCCCGCCCTCCGCGATCCGGGTCGGCACCGGCTTGTACCTGAGGGTCAGCGCCCCTGGCGTGGCACTGTCATCCGCTGTGAAGGCAGCTCCATCGAACGTGCCGAGCCGCGCCACCGCACCGTCAAGCCACGCGAGCGCCGCGACAGCCGGTTCGTCGGTGACGAGTGACTGCGGCGACTGCGGCTGCGGCGGCCCACCACCCTCGAACCTCTGCCACAGCGAGCCGGCTCGGTCGAAACGCCAGTGCGAGAAGGCCAGCGGATCTTCGGGCGGGCGGGGCAGGCGCGTCAGCGTACCTCCCTGCGCCTGGTGCCAATCGGTATGGTCGAAGACGACGAGGCCGCTGTCGGTGGCAAACCAGAGACGCTGGCGCGCATCCTCCGCGATCGCGCGCACGGGGCTCGCGCCGAACTGCGGGAAGGCCTCCAGCAGTGTGGAGTACGTGTTCCGACGTCGCTTCGCGCGGTAGACTGCAATCCCGCGGTCAGTGCCGAGCCAGAGCCGGCCGAGCGGGCCGCGCAGGATCGCTCGGACGCCGGGCAGATGCACGTCGTCGTCGGTCGGAAGCGGATCGAGGGCAGGATCCCACGGAATCCAGTCGGGTTCCGTGTCGCTGGCCGAGGCGCCCGAGTAGTAGAACCACGCCCTGTCCACAGGTCGGTGCAGGAAGACCCCGGCGTCGCCGCCGAAGTAGACGTCGCCGTCACGGTCGGCGAAGACGCAGTGGAGCGCCGTCTCAATCGCTGCTCCTTCTCCGGGACCGGTCGCCTGCGCTCCGCCACCCTGCTCGAACGTCGCCGCGCCGGTCGCGGTTGCGAGCCAGAGCGTGCCGGAAGGGCCGCGAGCGATGCCGAAGACGGCGGCGTCGCCCTGCCCCGCGGGATCGGGGTCGAGCGCCAGCGTCGCCGCACCGATGTCGAGTTGCGAGAGCCCGTTCGCGTGCCCGACCCATAGGGTCAGCCCCTCCGCCAGCAGGCAATGCACCTCCGGCAGCCCTGAGATCGCGTCGCTCCAGCCCGACCGGTCGAGGCGGCGCAGCACCCCGCCCGACACCGCCGCCCAGGCGGAGTTTTCGGCGGTCACCGCAAGCGCCGTGACCGCGCCTCCGCCGAACCCGGCAACTGCGGACCAGGGTCCTGATGCCGTCGGGTCGGCGGGCTCAGCGCCCGGCTCTGCCAAAGCCTCCGCAAGGCCGCCGGCGCCGCCGACGAGAGAGCGGAAGGCGGGGAGCACCGCCAGCGTGACGCCGGGCTCGACGCTGCCGTCGTAGGCGATGCCGACGCCCGTACCGGTCGCTGGATCGAACCGCTCGATCTGCGGCCGCAGCGTCGCCTCGGCGACGTTCGCCTGCGGCGCGACGCCGGTGATGTAGAGCTCCGGCACGACGGGGTGCCGAGTGCCCACATCGACCGTCCAGCGCATCAGCGGACCGACGCGGCCCTTCGGCTTGCCGCGTGCCGTCACGGGCTGGAAGACTGAAGGCGAAGGCGCCTCTTCCTCGACGGTAAAGCTCCGCTCCCGCAGGCCCTCGGGCGCGTCGGGCTGCGCCACCGGCAGCGCGATCAGCGTCATCTGCCGCAGCCCCTCGCGCGTGCCGATCGCGTCGCGATAGAGCTGGATCAGCCGCGCCAGCCGAAGGCGGAACTGCTCCACCGTCTCCCGCGCGTCCAGCGGCTCGTGCCAGGGCGCCTGGCCAAGCAGCGCGCCGATCCGGGGCAGGTCGTCAAGGTAGGGGTAAAGACCGACCTCCACCGCGCCGGGCACCAGCGGCGGCAGGTCCGCCTGCGCCCGGTAGCGCGCCGAATAGGGGGCGAGCAGCGCGCTGTCGGCGTAGCGGGACCAGTGCGCCTGCATGACGTTGCCGGCCTCGACACCAAGCGTGTCGAGAACGCCGCCAACGGAGTCGATGAGGCCGGCCAGAAGCGTCCCCTCGTTCACCAGTCGGTCGGGCCGGTAGAGCGACGGCAGGTGGTCGCGGATGCGCTCGGCGCTGGCCATCTAGTCCTCCAGCTCCAGCCCGGCGGGCTGCAGCGCCAGCCGCTCCATCGGCGTGACCTCGTAGGCATCGCCATCGCTGGCGAGAACCCGGGTCAGCCCCCCCGCCTGCCGCAGGAAGAGGCTGACCGTGTAGTCCGCCACATCCGACGTGGACGGCAGATCCGGCGCTGCCTCGGCCTGGGCGAACAGCGACTGGCCCGCCCCGATCGGTGGCGGCAGCAAGTGCAGCAGCTGTCCCATCGACAGGGTGCGTTCCGCCGCTGGGGTCGCCGGGTCGGACGCCGCGGCCTCGAGGTGCGCGAGCGCGACCTCGACCGCGCTGACGACGGCTTGGCGCTCTGGCACCGCCGCAGTGCCGGGGAAGGTGACCGTCAGGTCCACCGCCGTCGGAAGTCCCGGATCGGCGATGGCGAGATCTCCCAGCACCGTCGGCATGTCGGCCAGCCGGATGACGCCCGCCGACAGGTCGAGGACATCCAATCCGTCGGCCAGGTCCGCCGAGACGACCGTCACGTCCTCGACCCCAGGCACCTTCAGCACGTCGCCGACGAGCTTGTTGATCCGCGCGTCCTCGCGCAGCGGCAGCCTCTTGAAGTGCTCGGAGACGGCCTCGCGCACGGCCTCGTGCGCGGCGGCCACTTCCGGTGCTGACAGCCCCTCGCGGGTCGTCAGCGACAGCTCGAGCGACACCTTGGCGGGCACCTGTGCCCCCGCAAGCTCGACCCTGACGCCCGCCGGCCGCACATCCTCGAGCGCAGCAGAGAGCTGCGCGCGGCGCTCGGGCGACAGCCCTTCGCTGACCGGGGTGATGACGACCACCCCCGGCCGGTCCGCCGGCTCGGCGATCTCGCCCGAGACCTGCTGGCGGGCGAGAGCGTGGCCCAGCGCGCCGAGGGTCGCACGCTCGCTGCCATGAAGGAAGGCGCGGGCGCGGGTCCGAAGCTCGTCGTCGGTCTCGGCGGTCGCGGCGCGGCTGGCCGGCGCCGGGTTCGTCACCCGCGCGATCCCCGCGATCGGCACCGCCATGGTGACCAGCACATCCGCCACGACCGGATCGTTCGCCGGCTCCACATCGCGGCCGACGACCGTGATCCGCGCTTGCGACGGCATCATCGTCACCGCCTCGACCGTCTCGTACTCGACCTTCGCCTCGGCATCGATCACCCGCGTGCCTGCCGGGATCGTGATGGCGCCACTCGTACCCTCTGTCCGCTCGAAGCGCAGTTCGGCGGTCGGGCGGTCGGCGCCGATCCGACGGATGCCGAGGAGCGCGACCACCTTTTCGAGCGCGCCGCCCGTCGCCGTCTCGAGAAATCCCGCGTCGTAGACCGCCTCAAGCTGGGCGTAGAGCCGCGCGATCTCGAGCCCGACCGACTCCACGATCGTGCGCGCCACGCCTCCGACCTCAAGATCGGTGAGGCTCGCCGGATCGTCGCGGCGGAGGTAGTTCACCGTGATCAGCGTGCCGGGGTCCGGCAGTTGCGCGCCCTTCTGCCAGACCAGCGTCCCGCCGCCGGGGTCGAGCGCGTAGTCGGCGCCGTCGCGGAAGCGGAACGACCCGCCATTGCGCGTGCCGGTGACCGATACGATCTGCCGCGCCGGCGGCTTGTCGAGCGGGTGCGCGACCCGCGTTGGCTGGCCGGGCGGCGGAAACGGATGCGCCTCGGCAGAGACGCCGCCGACCATCGCGGTCAGGACGTTGTCTAGGACCTCGGGATAGTCGCGTCGCCGAAAGCTCATCGCGTCGTCCCCCTCACAGCTCCAGTTGTACCCGAACGGCCAGCACCGTGTCCTCTCCGACCGGCAGAACCTCGAGCGCGATCAGGACCAGCACCCGCTCGACCGGGTGCGGCGTGACCTCGATCGCGACGATCTCGGCCACGCGCCGCTCCTGCTTGACGGCGTCGATGACGAACAGGCGCGCGAGGTTGCGGGTGGTCTCGGTGTTGGGCTGGCCGATCACCTCGTGCAGCCGCGAGCCATAGCTGGGATGCCCGAGCGCGGCGAGTTCCCCTTGCGGCGTCAGGAGCCGCGCGATCAGCGCCTGGGCGAGGTTCTGGCGGCCGGTGGCTAGCGCGAAGTCCCGCACTCTGACGCCGCGCCCGCCCGAAGTCAGCCGCCGCCGCGCCTCGCCGACGCGATAGATCGATAGGGCGCGGTTGTCGATCAGGTCAAGCCTGAGGTCGGTGAGGAGCTGCGGATCGGCCATGGTCAACCACCCACCACCACGGTGCCGACGGCGATGACGGTGCCAGCGGGCAAGTCGGCCGGGTCGTTGCAGGTCAGCGCAATGTCACCATTCCGCGCCACCTGCTTGCCGTTGACGAAGACCGTGGTGGAACCCAGCATCACCTCGCCACGGTCCTTGGGCGGCGTCTGGAACGGCCCGCCCTGGGGGATGTGCGGCGGCGAGTTCGTCGCGGTCGATCCGACCACTGCCGCCGCCTTGCCGTCGAACTTCACGTCGGCGCTCAACTGACCGTCGAGCTGGCCGAGGAATGGGTGCGGCAGCGGCGTCGGCACCGGACCGCCGGGCGTCGGGATCATCACGATGTGTATGTCCGTCCCTTGGATCATGTCGCCCTGCTTCGCCCCCGGCTGTGCCATTCGTCCGCCCCTCAGTTCAGGTTGATCACGGCGCCCTTCACGGTGACCTGCGCGTCCGCCTCGATGTCGACGTTGATGCCCTTGATCGCGACATCGCCGCCCTTCAGCGTGATCCCGGTCTGGCTCTCGATCGAGACTGCGCCGTCGCTGGCGATCGTCACCGTCGCAGCGCCAGCGACGTCGATGCTGACGACGGGATCATCGTCGACGAGATCGACCGTCAAGGACGACCCGATCGTCAGGCGGGCGGATGTCTCACCCTCGCTCGAAACCTGGAGGTGGACGCCCTCGCCCTCTCCCGCCGCGGGCGGCAGGACCAGCGTCGCCTGCCCTGCGGCATTCGGCGGTGGACGGTCCTCGTCGTTGTAGAGGCTGCCGGTGATGATCGGCGCGTTGATATCGCCACCGACATACTGCACCAGCACCAGATCGCCGACCGCGGGGATCGACACCGCGCCGATGCGCGCCGTCGCCATCGGCACGCGCGCCAGCACCAGTCCCGAGTCGCGCAGCGCGACCGTACAGGCATAGTTGTCGTCGTCGCTTTCCGAGGCATGCGGATGAATGTCCTCGACGACGGCGAGTTCGGCCAGCCGCAGTCTCTTCAACTCCTCGCGGACAATCCTGCGGATGTCGTCATAGGCATGGAGGTTCATATGAGCCCCCCCAATCCGCCCAGCGCATCGAGAAGGCTACCGCCGGAACTCGCCCTTGCCGCCTCGATCTCGCTCGTGAACCCGCCTGCGGTATCGAAGCGGTGCGTCACGGCCGTCACGAAGTAGATGCCGTCCGCGTCGTCGAAGCCGCTCAGTTCGATGGCGCCGCCAGGTTGAGCGGCGGGGACGCCGACGCTCAGGATCCGCGTGCGCCCACTGACACGCTCGCCGGCACGCAGCGTCGCGCCGGCACGGTCGACGACTGCCTGTTGCGCCCGCAGGCCCGCGTCCCTGACGCGACGCTGCGGCGCGCCGTCGCCGACCTCGACCTTCAGCGGCCCGTTCGACTTCCGCAGCCATGCCCAGGCATTGCCGCCGGCATCCGGCGCGCCGGCGCCGACCACGGCCAGCGCGCCGATGTGGGGGCGCCGCGTGCCGAGCCTGATGTCAAGTACGTGGTCACCGCGGACGAGCGTGGCCACGGGCTCGCCGAGCGCGGAATCGTCGACCAGCAGGAGCCGCCCCTCGCCATCGAAGACAGCGACCCTGCCCGCCGCCGCCGCCAGGTCGGCGATGTGATCGAGGACGGAACAGCTTTCGTCGACGACGTACCGCGGCAGTCTGGTGCCGGCGCCGCCTGCGTCCGTCTCGACCCCCGCATCCGACGCTAGCGCCGCGATGATGCCTCCCGGGGACTGGTCGGCAAAGCTCTGGCTCACGCGCATCCGGGCGAGGATTCTGGCCGCCATTCCCCAGCGAGAGGCGGAGCGTGCCGTCGCCGCGCGTCTCGCTCAGTTCGACCGCCCCGGCGAACATCTGCGTCTCGGCGCCTGCATCGCCAACACCGATCCGCCCGACCTCGCCCAACGGCGGCGCCTCGGCCGGCCTCGCGAGATGAAGCGTCGCGTGATCGACCCCAGGCAGGAGCGACCGGCGCACCTCCATCGAGATCAGGAGCTCGGAGGGAGCGGGCCGGGCATCGAGACCCGCCAGCGACGAGGCCGCGCCGACGGCACCGCCGAGCCCGCTTGCCCCGCCACCAAAGGAGATGGTCGGGCGCGGACGAGCCACCGCCGGCATCGCACCGCCAGGAAGGATATCGGAGAAGCTCGGCATTCTTGTCACCCCCGATCCGGTCGATACCAAGTGGTCGCCTTCAACACGCCGTCACCCGGCGCGTCGCTGAAGACCCACGGTATCGGCAGGTTGCCGCGCGTGTCGGTGCCGACGCCCGCTTCGACCACGACGTGCATGTGCAGGTGATTGTGGAAGCTCAGACCCGTGTCGCCGGCAAGCGCCACGATATCGCCCTGGTTGACCGTGTCGCCGACCGACGGCGCCGGAGCGCCTCGGTTCGTGAACGCGTTGGTGATCCCGTTCTGCGCCAGGTGCAGATAGATCGCGTATGTCCTGAGGTTCGGCCCGAGGAAGCCGTCATGGTCCGGCACGATCGTGTCGTGGCGGATGACGAGCCTATTCGGATCCTCGGTATTGGAATCTTCGAACCCTTCGGTGATCTCGACGATGGTGCCGTCGCGGACAGCGCGGATCGGACCCTGCAAGTCGTGCGCGAAGTCGTAGGCGTAGACCTGTGGCGTCGTGGTGTTGAGGATGAGGTTGTGGCTGAAGAGCGCGAGGTTGCCCTGCCCGACATAGTTCGTCTCGTCGTTGGCCAGCGGCAGCCGGTAGGGCGACGTGGCCTTCGCCGGATAGCCGGTGAATGATGTCGCGAGCGGCGTGCCCGCTGCCGTCCTCAGCGGATTGTACGTTCCGCCGTCGGTGTCTCCTTCCTTGAGAAGATAGTTCTGAAACCAGAACCCCAGGAACGTGCGAAGCATAGAGAAGCCGACCGTCTCGCCAAAGAGCCCGAAGTCGACCGTGCGCGAGGTGAATTGCGAGGCGAGCGATGTCGTCACCCCCGAGACGAGCCCGTTGACGGCCGAGCCGAGAACCCAGAAGCCGAGATACGCCCGGAGCTTCTGCTCGCCCGTGCCCTCGTCGGGATCCCAGATGAAGATCGAGTAGTCGTCGGCGTTGTAGAGGTTCTGGTGCAGCATCGTCCAAAGCTGGTCCGACAGAGCCGCGATCGGCTCCTGCTTCAGGCGGTTACGCGCCGGGTTTGATGGAATGGCGCCGGTGCCCGACGTCTTCGAGTTGAGCAGCGTCAGAAACGAGAAGACGAAGTCGCGCAGCGTGTTGATGAAGAGGATGGGCGTCGCCGTCCGGATCGCGTCGCCCAGGATTACCGTCACCCAGAACGCGAACTGGTTTCCGCCCGGCGCCTCGCTGTGTCGCCCCTGGAACGACAGGATCAGCGTCATCAGCGTGCGGAGGCCGAGCGCGCTGTCCCAAGTCTTGCCGAAGCGCCGCAGATGTCGGCCCCCGGTGTCGAGCGTGTAGGCGCTGAGCGGCTTGCCGAACAGGAACTGCTGCAGAACGTCGGCGTAGTCGATCGCCGTGACCGTCGCGAGCCCGGCCGCATGTCCAGGAATCTGGGTGGCCGCCTGGACATTGTGCCAGATCGCCTTGCCGAGATCGCCGAGGATCGAGATCACCTGGACCGTGATCTCGAACTTCTCCGCCGGGATCAGCTCGAAGGAGAACCACATCTGCCCCGTGTTGCTCTCCGAGAAAAGCGGGGCCTCGTGCCATTCCACGTCTTCGCCGAGGAGGATCGGCTTGTCGTCCACCATGACGAACCTGCGATCCGCCGTGACGAAGACCTGGTTGCGGGGATAGCCGATGGCGCCCAGCATGAATCTCTCGAACCAGTTGCCCGCCTTCCCGCCGAACTCTTCTATCCAGTTCGGGAAGGCCCGCTCCAGGACCCGGCGATTGTAGAGAAGGAGCGACATGGCCTCGCGATATGTGCCACGCAGTTCCTCGATATCGTCGGTCAGAAGTTCCGGCCGCAGTGCGTCGATCCCGCCGGTGATGCCGCGGTCGAGGATCGGTTCGCGCTGCATGACCATGTTGATCTCGGCGAGAACCGTGCGCACGACGTCGAGCGGTGGCTCGTTGTCCGAGGCGGCGTCGACCTCGGCGCGCTGGGCGTCCGTCAGCTTTTCGCGGATGTAGCGGTGCAGGTCGTTGGCGGGCTCGCGAATGTTGAGGAGCAGCCCCTCCGCCCCCTCCTCCTTGAAGTCGTCGGTTCCGAGGAGGGGCAGGTCCTCGTCGCGCAAGAGCCAGCTTCCGTACCATGAGAACGCGCTGGCATCGTCGAGCGGAACGACACCCGCGCCCACCGGCTGAGGTGTCGGCCGGGCCGCGGCGCCCGCGGCCTGCGCCTCGGCCAGCGACGCCTCGAGCGCATCGAGCGCGCAGCCGGCCTCGGCCAGGATATCCAAGGCGCCCGTCGCCTGGAGGCGCTTGTGTATGGCGCGAGCGAACGGCTCCGACGCGATCCGCGGCAGATCCACTTCGTCGAGCCTGATCCGCAGCCGCGCCGCAAGCGTGCCGGCCAGCCGCAGGCGGCGCCGTTCGTCTGGCGTGCCCGCGCCATCGGCAGCACGCAGCCGCGCGATGAGGTCGTCGAGCAGGATGCGCAGCGTGTCACGCAGGAACTCCGGCGACATCCCGAGATTCTGTCTCGACAAGCTCGACGACGAACCGCGTGGCGTTTCGCAGGCCCGGCAGCGTGAGCATGTCGGCAACATCGGCCAGCGCGGCAAGCAGGCGCCGCATGACGCCGATCACCGCCGCGACATCGATGTTTTCGGGATCGAGGTCGGCGATAACGCTCTGGAAGAACTGCCGCACCGGCAGGATGCGGCTCTCGATCCTGCCGCGGGCGGCCGCGAGGCGTGGCTCGATCTGTGCCTGTAGGTGCGGCCCGAGCACCTCCACCGTCTCGGCGACGATCCGCGACAAGCGCCCGTCGGAAGCGGCATCCTCGGCAATCAGCGCGACGAAGCGCGAGATGTCCTCGGCCAGTGCGGCGTCACCGCTCGCGGCGGGACCGCGGAGCGCCTGGGGCTGCAGGAATGCGGTTGCGAGTCCCATGCCGCTACACCGACAATCCGGCGGATCCACCGCCGCCCGGCCGCGCCGAGAGAAGGCCTTGGTAGGCCGTGTTCACCCTCCCGAGTTCATCCTTCAGTTCGTCGTCGAGTTCCGCGTAGCGCTGCGATCAGCGCATCGAAGAACCGCGTCACGTCGAGCGCCTCGATGACAGGGAGTACCTGCTCGTCGAAGACCGGTTGCACCACTTCAGTGACCACCGTCTCGGGGTCGAGCGCCCGCAGCGTCTCCAAGATGTCCTCGTAGCTCGAATCGAGCTGGTCGATCTCCGCCTGCGGCAGGATCGCGTCGAGACGGATCGCGTCGATCGCGTCCGCCATCTCTCGGTCGAGTGCGTTCACCAGCGGCCGCGGTCCCAGCGCCTCGATCTCTCCCCGAACGGTAGCGAACACCTCCTGCAGCCCTTCGCGGAGAAAGCCCACATCGATGTTCCGCAGCGTGTCGACGACCTGCTGGACCGAATCCGAAATCGTCTGGAGAGAGTTCGGCCCAGTCAGCAGGTCGCCCACCCCGGCCGTGATCCGGTTCTGCACCTCCGCAAGCTCGGCCACGACCGCGCCGAGCGGCGGCCCGAACGCGCCGAGATGGGTCAGGAGGTGCCGGACAGGCAGCATGGCGCGGTCGATCTCGGGCTCGAGCAGTGCCCGCAGGCCGGCCCGGTCCGGTGCCGCCGCCTCGATCTCCGCAAGACCGCCGTCAGGATCGAAAATGATCTGCTCCCAGTCGGTCACCCGCGCAGCGAGGTCCGCGCGCATTGTGGCCAAGCCTTCCGCCAGCTTCGACGCGGCATGGAGCGGGCCGATATCCGCCGCAGCGAGCGGATCCAGCCGGTCGAGCGCGGCGAGGACCATGTCTCTTTCGCCGCCTGTGGGCATGGCCCGCGCTGCGGTCAGGGTGTTTCGATACGCGGTGACCATCGCGCTGACCCGTGCCTCCGGGCTTAGCACCGAAAGCGCGTCGGAAAGAGGCGTGATGGCGGCATCGTAGCGCGTAAGCAGCGCGCCGTGACGTGTGTCGGCCACTGTGCTCTTCAACTCGTTGAGCCGCGTCGTCAGCGCAGCGAGGTTCGGCATCGCCTCGACCTTCGCGAGCGCCGCGTCGCGCCATGCGTCGATCTGCGCGTCGGCGTCGCCAAGTGCGGTCAGCGCGTCGCCGATGCGCGCGAGCGACTGCTGCAACCCCGTCAGCAGGGCGAGCACCTCTTCGATCGTGGCAAAGACGCCGTTCACCTGCTCGAAGATTTCGTCGACGGGGGACGCATCGACCGCCCGCTGGATCGCATTCTCGATCTCCTGCTCGATCGGCGCGAGGAGCGCGTCCGGCGAGAGGCCGTCGATCCGCTCCAGCAGCGTGTCGAAGGCACTGAGCAGCGGCGCCAGCGCGCGGGAGGCCGATGCCTCCTGCTTCAGCCGGCTCTTCTCCGCCTCGAAGGCGTCGTTGGCAGGCCGGATCAGTGCGCTGGGACGGAACGCGTCGAGTTTTGCCAGCGCCTCCCGGTAAGGCGCGCCCAGGCTGTCGCCGATGAGCTTGCCCGGCTCGAACGTCCGGATCCGGTCGAGCACCTGCTGCGGCTTCTCCCGCAGCGCCTCGAGGAGCTCTACCGGTCCACTTTCGACGAGGTCGCCAAAATCGTCGATGATCGGATCCGTGACCGGCCTGAGGTCGTCGGGCAGGACCGCCATCGCGGCCGAGAGCGCACCGGTCAGCGCATCGTTGAGCGGCGTCGATTCGATCGCGCGCAGGCCGTCCTTCATGGCATCGATGAGATCGATGACCTGATCTGTCACCGGCGCAAAGCCGAGAGTCTCCAGCGTCCCGGTCAGGTCGTCGAGCGCCACGCCGATGTCCGCGATCGCCGCCTGCACCTGCGGGTCCTGCAGGACACCCACGATCTGCGCGACCACGTCCTGCAGCGCGGCGACGACATCCTGGGCGTCGACAGCGGCGACGGCGTCGCCGAGGGTCTGGATCGCCTCGCCAAGACCCTCGCGCAGAGGTCCAAAGCCCTCCGCCATCGCGCGCTCGATCGCGGCGCCGGCCTGGGCGATCGCCTGGCGCGCCTCGTCCGCCACATCGTCCAGTTCGGCGGCGCCCACTGCGTCCGCGACCTCGTTGAGTGCCGCACGCACGTCGCCGGTGACGCCGTTCAGCGCGTTCTCGATCTCGGTCGCCACATCCTGCGCCCTGCCAGCGACCTCGTCGATGCCGGATTGCAGAGCCGAGAAATCGAGCAGTTCCGCGAGGTCCTGCAGGAAGTCCGTCACCGGGGAAAGCGCCTGTCGGACCGACGCCGCCGTCTCGCCTTCTGGCTGCGCCGGCAGGCTCAGCATCTGCAGCACGGCGGCGGCTGGGTTCACCGGTTCGAGTTGAACCAGCAGGTGCGTCAGATCGTCGAACATCCGTCCGGGGACAGCGCGAAGGTTCGCGACCGCTGCACCGGACGGGCTGGAAAACACCGGTTCCATCTGCGTCCGGAGTGTCTCGAACCCGTCGAGCGTGGCATCCAGGTCACCGGCGCGCGCTGCCGCCGTCGCAGGGTCATCTGCGCGGATCGCATCGCGGATCGCCGAGAGGTCCGAGAGGTACGCAGATGCGAAGTTGTCAAGGTCGCTCGCGCGAAACTCCGGCTCGAGCGCCGCGACGTCCGCTGCGGCAGCATCGAGGTGGCCGATGCCGGCCGCGGCGAGACGTTCGCCCAGCAGCACGAGGCTGTTGCGCAGATCGGTCCCGACCTCGGTTTCGGACATCGCCTGCCACGACGAAACGGTGCGCAGCGGTCGCACGACATCGTCCACGACCGGCAGGCGGATGGGAAGAAAGGTCGCGGCGCCCGAGGAGGACATCAGCGCGACGAGCACGTCGATCAGCGCGCCGGCAGTAAGCGGGCTGGGAAGGGTCGCCAGCACCTGGTCGACCGCCTGCACCTCGGACGAGACGGCGGCGAGGCGCTCAGCCGGCGGCGCAGCAGCAGGTTCCTCGGCCGCCGCCGCAGAGCCGCCGCTGCCCGCCGCGCCGGGTCCGTGGCCGCAGCGAAGGTCGGTGCCAAGTAGGCCCTCGATCGCGCGTGCGCCGGTGACCGCCTTCGACAGAAGCGGCGCGAGTTCGGTCTCGATGAGGGTGACGAAGCGTCCGATCTCTCCCGTCGCCCGGCCGGCGACGCTGCCCAGGTCGCTGGGCAGCGCTGCGATCGCGGCATCGAAGCCCCCCTGCACTTCCCCACCCACCCGCGGCTCGGGAAGCGTCAGGCCGGAAAGCCGCCCGACGAAGTCGTCGACGCTTGTCGGCGGTGCGTCCACGAGTTGCGCCGAGACTTGCGCGACATTGACGATCTGCGCGACCTGGGCGCCCAGCCGCTGGTCGAGATCGCCGGTGTCGATGCCGGAGGTGAGGCTGTCGATCAGGTTCGCCACCTAGCCGCCTCCGAACAGGTCTTGCAGCGAACCGCCGATTTCGCCCAGCCGCGCTATGGCGCCCGCCGCCTCGTCCGTCGTGCCGCCGAGCAGCGCCGAGGGATCGCTGAAGTCCGGGATGTCGCCCAGCGCGTCGAGCGCATCGAGCGCGTTGGTCACACCGTCGACCAACCCCGCAGCGGCGTCGAGCAGGCCGGCGTCGATGCCGCCCAGGATGTCGCCCGGCGGCGGCGGCGGCGGACTTTCTCGCAGGCGCATCCGGTAGGCGATCTCGTCTGGCCGTTGGCCCGACTGCTCGACGGCCAGGCTCTCGATCAGGACGTACTGGATGTCGGTCGCGCGCATGATGTCGGCGACGAATGTAAGTGGCTCGCCCGCGAGGAACCGCTTGCGCGCCTCGTCGAGGAAGCCGGTGCGCTCGTCCTCGGTGTAGACGCTGCCGGCGATGTCGATGGCGGCGGCCGCTGTTCCGAGATCCTGATATGCGCTGCCGCTGCGCCCTGCGACCGGAAACTCGACGAGCTTGCGCGCCTCCTCCGTCCGCATCAGCGCGACGCGTGGCACCTCCCAGTCGCCCAGCATCGGCGTCACCGTCATGTCAGGTCCACCCCGTTTCGCCACGCCGCCTCGCGCAGCACATCGTCTTCGTCGTCAAGCCGGGCGGCCGGGGACCGGGGTGCCGACGGCGCGATCGGCCCATGCTCGGCCCCTCGCGGCCCCGCGGGTGCGATGTTTGCATCAACATCCGGGACGTGGAGCGGATCCTCGGGGTCCGAATGGTGCACCGATCCGCCGGCGGTCTGCCCGCTGGCGTCCGGACGCGGCGCGGCGCCAGAGGATCGGTGAAGGTCTGCATCGCGGATCCGCCCTCCTCTACCGTCGCCCACGTTGTGCGAAGACCGCCGCGACGCCTGCCGCGCGGGTGTCTCGTCCGATCGGCGTCGCGCTGGCGCGGCGCGCCCGGCTTCGCGTAAGGCCTCGGCCATCTCCGAGAGTGCGCCGCTCGCCCCTTGGGGCCGCCGCGATGCGGTCGCAGCACCGTGTCGCGACGGCGCGGTGTCCCGCGAAGCGTTCGTCCGCCTCGCGTCGTCGAGCGCGGCGGGGCGCAGCAACGTGTTCGCAGAAAGCATAGCGGGCGGCTCCGCGATGGCGGCGGTCTCGCGGCGAAGAGCGGCACGACGCTCGGCCAGCGATGTGACGTTCGGCTCCAAAGACCGACCCTCCGCCGCTTGGAGCGACGACGTTGGGTCCGCAGTCATGCGCGGCGGCAGCGGCGACCCCGAAGCCGGGTGCGCGGGCGGCCTGATGCCGTCGCGAGCCGCACGGAAGGAGGTCGACGCTGCCCGGCGGTACGGCGCTGCACCGGCCGAGGGTCTCGGCGGCATTCCGAGCAACGCAGCCAAGGCCGCAAGCGGGTCCAACTCGCAGCTCGAGGGCAACGCGCCGCCGGCAGCGATCCGCCGCTCGGCCTTGTCGAGCGTCGCCATCAGCGCGCGTCCCGACAGCGACAGCCGCCGGCCGAGCGCAAGCGCGCGCCAGACGGCTAGGGAGGGACCCGGCCCTTGTCCCGCCATCATTTCAGCCGCGGCCGCGCAGGGCGGCGACGTGCAGCATCGTCTCGCCCACCGTCAGGCGGCCGATCTCCTCCGGCGTCCAGCCGAGCTCTCGCGACAGGAGCAGCGAGGCCTCGACCAGCGGGTCTTCCATCGCCGCGAGGATCTCGTCCTCGGTGGCCGTAATGCCGCTGATGCGGTTTACGTACCGCAGCAGGAACTGCATCAGGCCGGCTGGCATCTGCCCCAGCTGCTCGGTCGTCAGGCGTGGCTCGACGAGCGCCTGGCGCACCATCAGGGACGCTGCCAGGTCTTCGTTATCGCGCGTGGCTCGGGCAATCAGGCGCAGGTCTCGGACGGTGAGCGGACGCATGGTCACGCGGCGGTCGTCTTGGCCGGGCGCGGCCAGCAGTTCCTCGGGGATTTCAACCTCGTGGACCGTGTCCGCGCCGACCGTCAGGTCTTCGGCAGACAGCATGGCGCTACTCCTCGGCGACGGTCAGATAGAGGGCCTGGAAGCCAAGCTGTTCCAGCACGAATTCGTCCTCCGGCAGGTGATAGACCCAGCGGTCGAGCTTGACGTCGTGCAAGGTCAACGTGTTCAGCGCGCCGTTCGACGGGTTCGCCAGCCGCACGGTGATGTTGAACGCGGGGTGCACCCAGTTGCCACCAGGCCGGCCGCCCCGGGCCTCACCCAGGAGCAGCCCGATCATCGCGCCGTTGACGTAGGCGCGCCCGATCGTGCCCGAGATGTTGACGTTGCCGGGCCGCAGCTGCGTCGCATAGCGCTGACCGATCTCGTGATAGGCGCGCACCGCGGCCATCACTTCGACGCGGACGTCCTGGATTCGTCCGACTGCCGTCAGCTCGTGCGCGTCGAGCACTTCCTGTGCGGCCTGCCCTTCCGCCGTCTGGACGGAGGAAAGGAGGATCGCGCCATCGGCGCCGGTATAGACATCGGTGTTCATCTGGCGCTCTCCGCTATTGCAGGACGATGGTCACGGCGACGAAGTCGATCGAGAAGGTCGGCTGCAGCAGGACGTTCACGATGGCGCGGCCTTCGATCTCGTCGCGCCGAGTGGCGGTCACCTCCAGCCGGTAGTCGGTGATCTGCTCGTCGACGAGCATCGTCGTAAGAAACCCGTCGAGCGCCGAGTGCAGCGCCGCGCGCACCCGCTCGTTGTTGAGCCGTCCGACGAAGGCGTTCGACACCTGACGGATGCCGGCCTTGGCAAAGTCGGTGATCCGTCGCGTCGTGATCTGCCGGAACCCTCCGGGGTCGCGCGTCAGGCCACGGACGATGCGGGTGCCGCCGCGCTGCTCCAGCACAAGGACGTTCTGGTTCACCAGCGTAATCCGCTCTCCGTAGGAGAAGCGCTGCGTCAGGCCGCTCACGCCGGACATGACCTTGTTGGTCGGGCTGATATGCGGCGCGAGCGAGGAAATCTTCGCCGCGACCGGCCCCGCGGTGTAGTTGCCCGGCAGCGCCAGCGGCACGTCGGGCTCGGCTGGGTTGAAGACAGAATAGCCCGGCGCGGTGAAGATGACCCTGTCGTTCTCAGGCACGTCGCCGGTGTCGGAGGTCTGGTCTGCGACGCCGCTTGCGTCCGGCGCGTCAGACCCGATGACGCAAATCAGGTCCTGGTGGTCGGTCTCGGCCTGGTCGACGAGCGGCGGCAGGACGTTCAGCGCCGCCGCCGTCGTCAGATCCGGCGCGACGAGGATCTGCACGTCTTCCTTGATGATCTCGGCAAAGGCATCGCTGTAGGCGGTCTGGTCGGTGCTGTCGGTGACGGCGCGGGCGAAAACGACCCCGGCGCCGTTGCGCATCATCTCTCCGATCATCGCCGTCAGGTTCAGCGTCGTGCCGGCCGCGTCGACGACCGGAGGTCCGAACGCGGCCTCCGCCTCTGGGAGGGCCGAGATCGTGAACGTCTCGGTCGAAACCGCCTCTGCCTCGCCCACGATGCCGATGTTGCCGACGGAAATGCCGCCGACCCCGATCAGTCCTTCCGCACGGACACGGATGTACGTGCCCGGCAAGACCAGGGACGAGGCTACAAAAGTTTCCGGCATCGAGGCCTCCTTGCTGTCGCGTGCTCAAAGCGTCGTTACTCGCAGGTGTCCAAAGCGCGCCGTCGCGTTCCGGCGACTGAAAAACCCGATCGTGCCGGCGGCGGCGAAGCCAGGATCGCGCGCGGAGAGAACGAGCGTCTCGTCGATGGCCAGCTCCACCCGCGGCCCTTCGACCAGAAGCCTCAGGCGGGTCCACGCGCCGGGGACATACCCGACGCCGGCCTGGACGCCGCCCTCCTCCGGCAGAGCGCCCGTGCCGCCGGTGAGCCGGCCGATGATGCGATGGCTGCCCGGTTCGTTCAGCAGGGCAAAGCCGAAGTTGCCGGCATCGACAAAGCCGAAGACGACGCCTATCCCGCCCTCGACGTCGGTGCGCATCTCGGCATGCAGGACGAAGTCCGAGACCGACCCTCCGAGAGCCGCATCGCGGAGGACGAGGTACGTCCCCTGCTTGTCTCCACTGACGGGGTTCGCGCCGCCGGTGACGGGGGAGGTCTGACGGATTTCCTGGCTCGCAGCGTCGTAGGACCAGGCGCCCGGCGTTGGTGCGCCCGGACGGTCGACGGCCTGGAAGTCGGCCAGAGGGTCCTCGACGAAATCCGATGCGTAGCGCGGGCGGCTCGTGGAGGTCAATTCGGCGCTCGTCATGTCGACCGGTACGGCGTCAAGCACGCCGCCACCTTCGTCCGGCAGGACCCGATGCTCGTAGATCACGTCGAACTGCAGGTCGCGACCGGCGGCGACCGCCAGCCCGTCTACCTCGGTCAGCGTCCGGTCGCCAGTCGCGAGATCGCGCGTGAGGCGGAGCACCCCCCGCTCCCGCATCGCGGTGCGGTCGGCGTCAAGAAGGTCGCTTGACGCCAATGCTTCGGCCTCCGCCAGCGCCGCCAGAGACGCCGCCTTGACGCGGACCACGACGCGCGCGTCGAGGCGGCGGGCATAGATCTCGCCGAACGGTTCCTGGTGCAGGCCGAGAAAGCCGCCGATCCCGGCGGGGGCCGTGCGGGTTGGGCTGATGCGGATCTCGGGTGCAAGGCTGGCATCGCCGGGCACTGTCAGCATGGCCGCGATTTCGCCGCGAAGGGCGGTGAGCGCGGCGCCAACCGACCCGATCATCTTCGGCCCCTATGAGCAATCAAAGGCCCGAAGTTTCGAGCGGACACGAACGAATTCAACATGCTTCACCACCGATACCGGGACGGCGAAAATCAAATGCAACGTCAAGAACAACTATCGCGATTGTACCGCGGAATCGCTCGCCGACAAAAGCAATTCTTGACGTAGCGTCAGATTATTCGGCGTTCAGCTCGCGGCGAGCGCGGCGGGATCGGTCCGCGCGGGTGTTGCCCGCACCTTTTCATTCCGGCCCGCTTGGGCGTCCTGCAGAATCGCATCCGCCGCCTTCTCCGCGATCATATAGACCGAGCTGACGAGGAAGTAGCCCGGTATTCGCGGGAAGACCGATGCATCGACGACGCGCAGGCCGTCCACGCCGTAGACCCTGAACCGGCTGTCCACGACGCCGCCCTCCTCCTCGGGCATCATCGCGCAGGTTCCGCAGGCATGGTGTCCCCAGGCGTGGTCCCGCACGTACTGGCGTAACGACTCGTCGGAGGAGCGATGGCGGCCGGGCTCCTCCTCCTCGGCGATCCTGTCGTCGACGGCGTCCGAGATGCGACGGACGAACCGGATAGCGGCGACCATCGCATCGAGGTCGTCCTCAGCCCCGGCGCTGCCCTCGTCGAAATAGCGGAACTGGATCTCCGGCTGCACGTCGGGGTCAGGGGAACGCAAGCGGACGGTGCCGGCGGTGTTGCTGGTGTAGGCCTTCAGGATTGCCCAGGTGAGGAAATCGGGCTTCTTTATGCGGTCCGAGTATCCGGAATAGTAGCCTCGGAAGTCGGCAAGAAGCGCGAAGCAGTAGAGATCGGGCTGTGTCAGTTCGGCGCGAGACCGGATCTTCGCCGCGAAGAGCAGTCCGTTGCTCTTGTAGTTCCCCATGCGGAACTTGTCCCAGAGCCAGAACGTCCAGTCGCCGCGGCCGTAGCTGATGCCCTTGAGCGCCTTCCACGGCGCCTTCATGCGGTTGACGACTCCGATCTCGTAGCGGTCCTGCATGTTGCGACCAACACCCGGCAGCGCCCGCACGACGTCGATCCCGACCTCTGTGAGGTGCGAGGGATCTCCTATTCCCGACAGCATGAGAAGCTGCGGCGTCAGGAATGTGCCGCCCGACAGGACGATGTCGTGACGCGCCTCGGCCCGATGCTCGGCGCCGCCCTTGCGATAGCAGACGGCGACCGCCCGTCCATCCTGGACCTCGACCCGCGTGACCTGCGCGTTGAGCCGCACCGTCAGCCGGTCGGGGTGCCTGGCTTCGGCATCCCGCGCACGCTCCCGCGCGCCCGAGCGGACATGCCGCCGGGTCGAAAGCGGCGGGATCTTCGTTCCCGAGGCACCGGCATTCCAGAGCGGCCGGCCGTTCGGGTCGAAGTTCGTCGTCTCCCAGTCGTCGGCAAGACCTGGATGCGCGTCGGCCGCTGCACCGATGGAGGCCTTGAGGTCGCGCTTAAGCGCGTCGTCGGCCAGCAGCCGCAGCGGCATCGCGATCTCGGTCTGCATCCAGCCGCGCCAGCCGTGCCCAGTCGGATTCCAGCCCGTCAGGCGCGCCAGCCAGCGCCAAATGGGCCAGCGCGTCCGGCACCGCTCGATCCGCTCCCAGTAGTGCTGCATCGCCGAAGCGCGCCAGCTGGGGTCGTCCATCGTCTCGGCGATCGCGTTCCAGTCCTCGTCGTTCGGTCGGACCACGATCATCGCGTGGTGAGCGGTACAGCCGCCAAGGGCCTTGACGCGCGGGTAAAGGACGCCCCCCTTCGCTTCGTCGTGCTTCCAGTCGCGCCGCTGCCGCCCAGGGTCGCTGTAGTGCTGCACCCAGAAGTCGTGCGCGAGGCCCGGGTGCTCCGAGACGAAGGGGTGAAAGGCGGGGACGAGGTAGTCGTCCCTCAGGCTCCGGTCGCTGCCGCTGTCGGTCTCGGGGTCGAGCGGGTCACCCCCGGCTTCCAGCAGCAGGACGCGCAGCCCCCCCTCGGCGACGCGCGCGGCAAGGACCGCGCCGCCGGCACCGCCGCCGACCACGATGACATCGAAGCGCTCATCGGCCACGACCACGGCGCCCCTAGAAGTGCCGCAGGTAGGCGATGAGCGCCTCACGGTCGGCTTCGTTCAGGTCCGCGCCGAACTCGTGGCCGCGGTTGACGACATAGTCGGGGCACTTGCTGAGACCGACGAGCGTGTCGACGAACCCCGTCTCTCGCATCACCTCCTCGGCGTGGCGCTGGACCCCCGGATCGGCGAGTTCCTCGGTCGAACACTGCCCGCCAAGCTGCTTCACCGCCGAGAGGAGCGTCGGCCCGGCCTTGGCCATCCGCCACAGGTGGCCGGCCATGTCCGGCTCGTCGTTGTCGGGCAGAAGCTGCGTGTTGACGACGACGTTGATCGGAAAGCCCTCCGGGAAGGGTCCCACCTCGATGCCGCCCTCGGGCGTAACCGCCCACGGCGCGACGCGGCTCAGCAGCCAGGTCCACCGCGCGATGCCGTCGGGCACGAATCCCGGTGGAATCAGCAGGCACGACGGCGCCGAGGTCCGGTAGAGGTAGCCCGGTACCGGCTCCGTCGTGAGGCCGTCGGTGCGACGCTCGGACGGCTGCAGCATCTTGCGGATCGAGTGCTCGAAGTTGTTCAGCCGGTTCTCGACGCACGGCATGTTCGGGTCGTTGGGATTTGCCGACGGGCACGAGCGCGGACCATGATAATCGGAATAGCTCTCGCTCTCGACGGCCTCGTACCCGGCCTCCGGCGAGATCTTGTCGTAGCCCGCAGTATCGGCGCCATCTGCCACCGAGGTACCTTGGGACGAACCTTCCGCATCATCTTCAGCCGTGTATGCGATCGCCTCGGCAGCCGGCGTGTCGTCGCCGTAGCCCTCTGCGGCGTCGGTGATCTTGTCGCCTGCTTCAGGTTGGCCTGGATAGCCGTAATGCGCGTAGTAGTCGGGATCGTATCCGACCGAGTTGTTGCCGAGATATGGCGCCGTCGACCATAGGCTGATGAGCGACGCCGGCCGCAGGTAGCCGCGGCCGTTGCCGAGCGCCTGGAACTCCGTCGCCCCGCCCGATTCCGGGTGATGCACCGTGACGGGACCCGGGGGCGGCAGCGACTTGTAGGTGGCGGAGGTGAAGTTGTCCCAGATGTCGCCGCCGAGACCATTCGTCGCCGTCGGGCGTGCAGGCGTTCGTGCCAAGCAGGTCCATCGGCACCCGCCGCTCGGTCGAGAGATAGTTCTCGTCGAGGAAATCCTCGGCTTTCACCATCTCGACCATCTCGGCCTTGTAGTCCTCCGTCTGCGTCCATGCCCAGTAGCGGTCCCAGCACTCGCGATACTGCGGCCCTGCTCCACCGCCCTCGCAGATGCCGCCATCGACGCCGTAGGATGGCTCCGGCTCCGGCTGCTTGCTGGAGTGGCAGGCGGCGCAGTTCTCGGCGAAGACCTCCTTGCCGCGCTCGACCTCGGCATCGTCAGCGACGGCAAGCGCCTGCTGTCCGCCAGGCGCGTCGGCGAGCTTGTCGGCGCGGGCGGCCACCAGGAAGAAGATCGCCATGTCGGGCGACTGCGCCTCTGTCGCCTGCCAGTAGACGGAATTCTCCTGCGCATCGGCGATCTCGATCGGCGAGATCTTCTGACCGCCGAGGAACGGGCGGAAGTGGAGCAGCCATTCCTCGCTGAAGAGGCCGATGTTGAGGTAGACACGGTTCAGCGCGCCGAGCGTTCCGACGCTGTCGGCACCGTCCTTGAGCACCCGCATGGAGGCCACATGCCCCGTCCCGGGGTCGAACAGCGAGCTCAGCGCCTTGGTCCGCTCGTAGTCCTGGAACTGCTTGTTATCGAGCTCGCCGCCCTCCAGCGTCTCGCGCCCCTGCGCGACCGCGAGCTTGAGTCGCGGCAGCACCTCGTAGACCGCGTTCATCGTGCGCGGATTGTTCATGTAGTCCGTCGACACCAGCGACGTGTCGAGCGCGCCCGGCGGATTGGTATGAAAGAGCTGGAAGAGGAAGTTCCCCTCGTTCGGCGCCGGCACCGCAGGGTCCTCCCGCGGGCGGGTGTTCCAGACGAAGACACGATCGACCCAGTAGTACTGCGCGCCGGGGTTCGAGGTCAGCTCCGACCACTCCGGATTTTCCACGTCAGCTGGCGGGTTCACCGGGTTCGGGCCGACATGGCAGAAGGCGCAGGACATGCCGACGCGGTAAGGCCGCACAAGGTCTGCGTCGTCGAAGTACGTCTCGTCCTCGTAGTAGCGAACCGGGTCCCACGCTTCCGCCGCGTCCTCGTCAAAGTCGGGGTTGGGGAACAGCCGCAGGCCGATGACCCCCGTGGGCTCTCCGTAGTACGAACCGACCGGGATGGTGTCGCCCCGCGCGCCGATCTCGACTCCGGGATATTTCTCGGCATCGGCGAACGGATCCTGCGGGCAGTCCCCGCTCCGCTGATCCATCCAGATCCCGAAATGGTCCTCGTCAGGTCCCTCGGCCTTCTCGAAGCAGGGCTCGTTGATGAGGCCCAGATAGCGAAAGCGGTTGTCGCGCCCATAGGCCTGGCTTGGGTGCGAGGAGACGATCTTGAGCAGGTCGAACGAGCCGATCGTGTTGGCCGCAGCCCAGTTCCAGAAGCGGTCGTTGCCACCGGTCCAGACGATCCACATGTTCTGCCCGCGCAACGCCGCCTGCCGCACCTCCTCGGCCTCCAGCCCCGAAATCTCCGCCACCTCGAGGATCTCGTCGGGGTACGGCTCGCCCTCGGCGGGCTTCAGCAGCAGACCCTTGTCCATCTCGGCGAAGTGGGGCTCGCCCGCGCCGGACATGCTTTCCACGGTCCGCCCCGCGAGCTTCGCTTCGTCCTCGACGTTGCCGAACTGGTCCGTCGGCGCCGTGACGAAGCCCCGCACGACGAAGAAACCGACGACGGCCGCGACGACGCCGAGCGCCACGACCATCCCCGCGATCCACAGAAGGATGCGTCCGATCCGATTCAGCAGTCCGCGCATGGCTGTCTCCGCGTCAAAGGGTCTTGAGGTAGGCGAGCAGGGCGTCCTTCTCCGACGGCTCCAGGTCGGTTCCCCACAGGTGGCCGCCGTTGTCGTTGCCGGGCTCCGAGGTGTCGTAGCGCCAGAGCGGCCGCTGCGGGTCGGCCTCCTCCTCGCTGACGAATCCGCCGTTTTCGGCGTCGACGAGGTCGGAGCCGCGCCAGAACACGTCCGGCCGCTCCTCCGGTGGCATCAGAAGTGCTCCCAGGTTCGGCACGCTGCCGTTGTGCAGGTACGGCCCCTTCAGCCACAGGCCGTCCATCGGCACCGCCGTGTAGCCCTCGAACTTCTGGAAGTGCTGGAAGCCCCAGTCGTAGCCCGGCTCGTAGGCCTGGTAGGCGTCCCGCGCGGCGACCGTCCACATGTCGACGCGGTTCCGGTCGGTGCCGAGTTCGGCCAGCGGGATGGGCTCGCGATAGCGCGCGCCCTCAGGCTCGTGGCACTCGGCGCATTCGGCCGCGTAGATCTCCGCGCCGTCCGCGACCTGAGCGGGGTCGACATGAAACGGATCGTCCCCGGAACGCGCCGAGGAGAAGGGAGACGCCGGCGGCTCCGTCCGCTGAATGAACCGCTCCATCCGCAGCAGCATCTCCTCGGTCTGCGGGTAGCTTCGATAGTCCATCCCGTCGCCGATCGCGCCGGAAACGACAGTCTCGTGCAGGTCGTTCTGCAGCCCGTCCCAGTGCAGCGCGAAGCGGCGCATCGGCGTCGCCGCGACGTTAGACATGTTCCACAGCGGCATCATGTCGGAATTTCCGATCGTGCCGTCGTCAGCGAGGCCGAGATTGTCGAATTTCACGGGGTTGAACGGGTCGATGCGCCCCGGCCCCCAATCGGGCCGCATGTCCATCCAGGCGAACTGGTCCGCCTGCTGCTGCAGCGCCTTCCGCGTCGCCGGGATCAGCAGGTAGCGATACATCGCCCGCTCCCACAGCGGCATGTCGTAGATCGCGGTGATCTCGTCCATCAGCCAGTCCGAGGTGAACCGCGGGTCCTGCCCGGCCTGCGTCACGAACCGGATATAGCTCTGCGGATCGGCGCGAGTTCCGGCGCCGGCGCTGACCAACTGCGCGGGGTTCTCTGCCCGCAGACGGTAGCTGCCCTGGTGGCAGAACGCGCAGTTGGGCGCGACGCGCTCGATCACGCCGAGGCGCTTCTGCGACAGGCCCACCGGCACCGGGTCGCCCGTCGGCCAGTGCAGCCCGAAGGTGGCGTACCCGTCCCCGTTCGCAGGCAGATGCTCGGGAAACACCTGCGGGAGCACGCGCCAAATCCAGTAGGGCAGGCCCTGAGCCGTCTCGTTTCCGATCGAGCCGTGGTTGAAGATCCAGGCCGGGTCGTTCGATGCCTGCTGCGGCACTGGGCGCAGCAGCAGATACCACGCAGCAAGCGCAAGGACGACGACGCCGACCAGAAGCCACAACAGGATGCGCCAGAACCGGAGCGTCATGCCGCCACCATCCGCCCTTCACCGATCGCCTGCTCGATCCGGACGATCTTGATCATGCAGTAGAGCGCCGCGATCGCGATTCCGGCGTCGATCAGGGCCGGCACGAGGAAGCCGCCGGAATATCCGAAGCCGAGGACGGCGGTGAACAGAAACAGCGCTCCGAACGTTCGCGACGGCAGGATCGAGAGCCAGGCGACAATCCGATAGCGGTCGAGGTCGACCACGGTCGGCATGTAGAAGACCGAGATCAGGATCAGGAGCCCGCCGACGAGGCGCGGCCAGAAGGTCGTCAGTTCCTCCGGAATGCCGAACAGCGCCAGAGTCCAGGACGGAAACAGCAGCAGCGGAACGCAGTAGGCGAAGTTCAGAAGGATCCCGATGACGATCACCACGCCATGCCGATGCTTCCAGCGGCTGAGAGACTGACGAGACGAACTGCTCATAGCGTTTTCATGTATTCGACGAGGGCATCCTTGTCGGCGTCCGGCAGATCGGTGCCGTAGACCTCGCCCTCATGGCCCTCGTTCCCGTTGCCGAGGACCTTCGTGTCGTAGCGGAAGGCGTGCGGCGCGGCGGCGTCGGAAACGTAGCCGACCCGCTCCACGTCGAAATCGTCGCTGCCGCGATGCCAGACCTCAGGCCGCTCCGATGCGGGCTCGAGCAGGTCGCGCAACGTCGGGACCGAGCCATTGTGCAGGTACGGCGAGCGCGCCCAGATGCCGTCGAGGGGGTGGTTCGCGTAGCCCGCCGTCTTGCGGAAGTGCGAGAAGCGGTAGGGCGTGCCCGCGTAAAGCAGGTTCTGCGCCGCCGAGAATTCCGGCGTGTAGGACGCCCAGCGGCCGGGGTCCGTGCCGATCTCCGGCAGCGGCACGACCTGGCCAAGCGCGGTGTAGCGGTTGGAGTTGTAATCGTAGCCGTCCGGCGTCTTCATGCCGTGGCAGCCTGCACAATACTCCGCGAAGACCACGGCGCCGCGCTCGGCCTCCGCCTCATCTATGGTGTCGGGCGCGGGAAAGGGCGGTGGCGGCAGCTGCCACATCCACTCCTCGATGCGGCCGATGGCCTCGTGGTCGACGGTCACCGGCGTCACGCCGGCGCCCAGTGCAGCCGAGAGGTTCCGCTCCTGCACCGACGGGTTGTTGCCGTCCCAGTGCAGGTTCATCCCTTCTCGCGGGGCCTGCATCCAGAGAGACGGATAGTCGGAGGAGCCGTTGAGCGCGACGTCGCTGATCGCCGCCACATCCATCGGGAAGTTGAATTGTATCGCCTTGTAGGGGTTGAAGGTGTCGACCCGCCCGGGCCCCCAGTTCTCCTGCCGCTCGACGAAAGCGAGTTGGTCGCCGAGGTCGAGCAGCGCCTGCTTGACCTGCGGAAAGACGACGTTGCGGTAGATCAGCCGGCCGACGGGGCCGAGGTTCCGTCGACCTCGTCGCTCTGGATCGCCGCGATCAGCGCGTCGGCGTTGAACCCGGAATCGCGGCCGACGTCGACGAAGAAACGGATGACGTCGTATAGCCGCAGGTTGTTCGCCGGCGCGCCGACGATCAGTTGCGGCTCCTCCTGGCCCGGCAGCCGGTAGGTACCGACGTGGCAGACCGAGCAGTTGAACCAGACCCGCTCCACCCCCGTGACCACGCGGCGGGAGAAGCCGATTGGCAGATCGTCATCCTCGCCCTGGAGGAACCCGAAGTGACGCCAACCCGCCTCGCCCATCTTGTCGCGGTAGATCACCGGCAGCGCCTGGAAGACCTTCGTCGGCAGCCCGCTCGCCGTCTCCGCCCCGATGGAGCCGTGCATGAAGTGCTCGCCCGGATTTTCGTAGGCCACGACGTACTGGTTCGCGATCAGCAACCGCCAAGCCAGTATTGCCAGGACCAAGATGATGATCGCCCAGCGCCATCTCGCGCGCCGTTTCAGCACCACCTCGACCGGTGTGGGGCGGTTCAAGTCTGCCATGTCGTCCCCTCCCCCGCCGTCACTGGTAGGTCGGCGGTTCGAACACCGACATGACGTCGGCGATCATCGCCTCGTACTTCTCCTCGAAGGTCGCGCCGTCGAAGCGCTTGAGCTCGTAGCAGCCGAGCGGGTTCTCGAGGTCGTTGATGAGGCACTTGTTGCAGTAGGTGCATTCCCGGCCCGCGGCGGGGCCATCGGCAGTCTGCAGGATCTGCGGCAGGTCCGGGTTCGCGATCAGCGGCCGCCCGATCGAGACGGCGTCGCAGGCGTCCGAACGGATCGCCCCGGCAATCGCCGACGCGTGCTGGAAACCGCCGGTGCAGAGCACCTTGACCGACGGATCGATGGCCCGCACCGCCTCGGTGATCGCGCGGGAATAGTCAGCGTTGATCCCCTCGACGACCTTGCCTCGCCGCCACAGCCAGTAGCGATGAAACAGTTTGGCACCGATCGGGTTCGAGAAGATCCGGTAGTTGAAATGAGTTCGCACCCCCTGCGACAGCAGTCCGTCGTACCAGCGCACGAGATCGCGCATCGGCAGATCGCCCGGCGGGTTCCGTGGATGCGGGAAGGTCGAGCCGGAGGAGACGTGGAAGGCGTCCACCCCCTTGCCATCGTCGAGCAGCAAGCGGCAGATCTTCAGCGTCTCGTCGAGCTCGTTGCCCTTCTTCTGCCAAGGGTAGAGCCAGTCGTTGTGGTCGACCCCGTTGATCTTCATCTGCAGGTGAAACTCTGGCCCCACCTCGCGGCGGATCGCCCGGATGATCTCCAGCACGAAGCGCGAGCGTGCCTCCCAACTGCCGCCATACTCGTCGTCGCGGTCGTTGATGCCGGAGCTCAGAAACTGCGTGATCAGGTAGCCATTCGCGCCGTGCAGCTCGACACCGTCGAGACCGGCCTCCCTGGCGCGGCGCGCGCCCTGCGCGAACTGCTCCACCACCTCGGCGATCTCGGGCTTGGTCATCGCCTTGGCGAGGATGCCGTGAAAGAAATCTTCCTTGTCGGTCGAACTCGGGGCGCGGCGATGGACGTTCTCGACTCCGCCAAGATCCTGCTGCCGGCCGGAATGGCTGAGCTGCATCAGGAAGCGGCAGTCGTGCTCGTGTACACGCTCGCCCACCTTGCGCCAGAACGGGATCTTGTCGTCGTGGTCGACCATCGCGTAGCGCGTCAGGATGCGCCCGCGCACGGTGACCGGCGTGAAGGACGAGATGATGCCGCCTGCTCCGCCCTTGGCGAAGCGCGTCTCCCAGTTCAGCCGCGCGTTGGTGCCGTGGCCGTTGTAGTCGTCGAACATTCCCGAGAGGTTCGAGCGAAAGATCCGGTTCTTCGCCCTGAGATGACGAAACTGGATCGGGTCGAATATCCTCCGGGCGTTCTCTTCGTGCGGAAAGCGCTCGTCCGGCGCTGCGGCCGTCCCCTGCGGCATGTACTGCCCCCTAATCCCCTGCACTTCGCAACCGACAATAAAATCAACAACATCCTACTAGTCTAGCACAAGATCGCACCTATCCGGGGTAGAGTTTTCCAGTCTTGAATCGCGAATAAGTCGGAGCGTGAGGCGGGGCTCACACCTTGTGGCGAGCTCGGCAGACGAGTACCGGGCGCCAGCCCGGGCTTGCAGTGTGCGTCCTGAAGAATTCGCCCCGGTCATCCACTGGAGCGAACCCGCATGGACTGGAACGAATTTGCGCACCACGGCGCGGAGATCGCGAGATGGGGTGCCGAGTATCGGCGCACCGTGCGGGATCGTCCCGTGCGCGCGCAGACCTCGCCCGGTGCCACCGCCGCCCTGATCCCGGACGCGCCGCCCGAAACAGGTGAATCGATGGAGGCCATCCTCGCCGACGTCGATCGCGTCGTGATGCCCGGCATCACGCATTGGCAGCATCCCCGATTCTTCGCCTACTTTCCCGCGAACGCGGCACCGCCCTCCGTCCTGGCGGAGATGCTCGTCGCGATTCTCGCGCCGCAATGCATGCTTTGGCAGACCTCCCCCGCCGCCACCGAGATGGAGACGCGGATGATCGACTGGCTGCGGCAGGCCACCGGCCTGCCCGACCGTTTCTCGGGGGTGATTCAGGACAGTGCGTCGTCCGCGACGCTCGCGGCGGTCCTGACGATGCGGGAACGCGCGACCGGTTGGCACGGAAACAAGACGGGAATCGCCGGCGGTCCAACGCTGCGCGTTTACTGCTCGGGCGAGGTCCACACATCCATCGACCGGGCGATCTGGATCTCGGGGATCGGCCAGGAAAACCTCGTCCGCGTGCCGACCGCCGGCGCGCTGCGCGGCATGGATCCGACCGCGCTGGATGCCGCCATCATCGACGACATCGATGCGGGGCGCCAGCCGGTAGGAATCATCGCGTCGACCGGCGGCACGAGCACCGGTGCCTCCGACGATATCGCCGCCGTGGTCGAGGTGGCGCGCCGACACCGCCTCTACGTCCACGTCGACGCCGCCTGGGCGGGAGCCGCGATGATCTGCCCGGAGTTCCGCAGCCTCTGGGCCGGGGCGGAGGGTGCGGATTCCGTCGTCTGGAACCCGCACAAGTGGCTCGGCGCGCAGTTCGACTGCTGCGCCCACTTCGTCGCCGACCCCGAGGCGCTGGTCCGGACGCTCGCCATCCAGCCCGAATATCTCAGGACCCATGGCCATGACGGAGTCATCAACTATTCCGAATGGTCAGTCCCGCTCGGGCGCAGGTTCCGGGCGCTGAAGCTGTGGTTCCTGATCCGGGCCGAGGGACTTCAGGGGCTGCGCAAGCGGATCCGCGATCACGTCCGCTGGGCCGAGGCGCTTTGCGAGCGCCTTCGCGGTACACCTGGCTTCGAGATCACCACGGAACCGGTCCTGTCGCTCTTCACCTTCCGGCTCGAGGGCGCGTCGGACGCCGCGATGCTCGAGTACCTCGCCCGCGTCAACGACGACGGCCGCATCTACCTGACCCAGACGCGCGTCGACGGGCGGATCGTGATCAGGTTCGCCGCCGGGCAATGGGACACCACCGAGGCAGACATCGCCACCGCGTACGACGTCATCACCGAGTTGGCGTGAGCCCGAGGCCTGACCGATTGTCGCAGCACGTTGCCGCGGTCAGCGTGCGAACGTAAGAAGAACGAATGGCCCGCCGCACACTCGAGCAGAAGCTCGCGATTCTCTCAGATGCCGCCAAGTACGATGCCTCCTGCGCATCGTCCGGCACTGCGCGCCGCGACAGTCGCAAGGGCGGCATCGGCTCGACCGAAGGCTCCGGCATCTGCCACGCCTATGCGCCCGATGGGCGATGCATCAGCCTGTTGAAGATCCTGCTGACCAACTTCTGCATCTACGACTGCGCCTACTGCGTGAACCGCGTCAGCTCGAACGTGGAGCGGGCGCGGTTCAGCGTCGACGAGGTCGTGACGCTGACGCTCGAGTTCTACCGGCGGAACTACATCGAGGGGCTGTTCCTGTCGTCGGGCATCATCCGCTCGCCCGACGACACGATGGCGCAGATGGTCGAGGTCGCGCGCAAGCTGCGTGAGCAGCACCTGTTCAAGGGCTACATTCACCTCAAGACCATACCGGACGCCGACCCGTCGCTCATTGAGCAGGCGGGCCTTCACGCAGACCGCCTGTCGATCAACGTGGAGCTGCCGACGGACGACTCTGTCCGCACCTATGCGCCCGAGAAGAATCCCGAGACGATCCGCAAGACCATGGCCGACGTGCGCCTGCACAAGGATGCCCGCAAGGAGCGGAGCCACCGCGGCAAGCGCCCGCCACGCTTCGCTCCCGCAGGCCAGTCAACGCAGATGATCGTTGGGGCCGACGACGCGAGGGACACGACGATCCTCGGCCAGGCGACCCGGCTCTACGCATCCTACGGGCTGAAGCGTGTCTACTATTCTGCGTTCTCGCCCATTCCCGACAGTTCTGCCGCCCTGCCGCTGATCCGGCCGCCGCTGATGCGGGAGCATCGGCTCTACCAGGCGGACTGGCTTCTCCGGTTCTACGGCTTCGGCCTCGACGAACTGACGGCGCCGACGCGGGGCGGAATGCTCGACCTCGACGTCGACCCCAAGCTCGCATGGGCACTGGCGAACCGGCACCGATTTCCGGTCGACGTCAACCGGGCGGAGCGCGAGCTGCTGCTGCGCGTCCCCGGGTTCGGAACGAAGACGGTGAAGCGGATCCTGACCTCGCGGCGGTTCAGGACGCTACGCTACGACGATGTCGCGCGGATGGGCGCGAACATGAAGTCGGCCCGCCCGTTCATCACGCTCACCGGCTGGAGCCCCGGCGCCCTGACCGACAGCGTCGACCTCCGCGCGCGGTTCGCGCCGGCGCCGGAACAGCTACGTCTGATCTGATGCGCGCGGTCGATCTGCCTCGGATCGGTACCTGCGAAGGCCTGGCGCGATGCCGCGCGCGGGCTCGTCGCGCAGCGCGTTCCGCCCGAGAACATCGCGTGGCGCTACGGGGACGAGGCACCGGGGCTCTTCGACATGGAGGCGCCGCTCCCTCCGCGCGTCAGCCTCACGGTGCCCAAGTCCTTCGTCGCGCTCGCCGAGACCGTGGCGTGGCATTCCGATATCGGAGCGGTTCGCCCGGCTCTACACGCTGCTCTGGCGCCTGCGAGATCAGCCGGGGCTCATGGGGGACCGCGCCGACCGGGACCTCGCGAAGCTTCGCGAGATGGAGAAGTCTGTCCGGCGCGACATTCACAAGATGCGGGCCTTCCTGCGCTTTCGAGAGGTCGGCGAACCGGACGCGTCCCGTCGCGCCTTCGCCGCCTGGTTCGAACCCACGCACCACATCGTCGAGCCGAATGCGCCGTTCTTTGCCCGCCGGTTCGGCGACATGGACTGGCTGATCGTAACCCCCGACCTCTCCGCCCGATTCGAGAATGGCGAACTTGTCCTTCGAGCCCGGCCGTCCGCGCCCGGACATACCCGATGATGCGACGGAAGCGCTATGGACGACCTACTTCCGAAGCATCTTCAACCCTGCGCGTCTCAAGGTGAAGGCGATGCAAGCCGAGATGCCAAAGAAATACTGGCGGAACATGCCGGAGGCGCGAGCCATTCCTGATCTGATCGCGGGCGCGCAGGCGCGGACCGAGGCGATGCGGCACGCCGCGCCGACCTTGCCACCCGCATACGCCAAGGCCGTGAAGGACAGACCGATGCCCGAAGCAGACGCCCCGCCCCCCAACAGCCTCGCGGCGCTGCGACGCGAAGCTGCGTCCTGCACCCGCTGTCCGCTCTACGAGAATGCCACCCAAGTGGTCGTCGGCGAAGGGCCGATCGATGCGGAGCTCATGTTCGTGGGCGAGCAACCCGGCGATCAGGAGGATCTCGCTGGTCGGCCCTTCGTCGGTCCCGCGGGCCGCCTGTTCGACGAGATCGCGCAGGCCGCGGGCGTCGACCGCTCCCGCACCTTCGTCACGAACGCGGTGAAGCACTTTAAATTCGCCCCCCGCGGCAAGCGGCGTATCCACCAGAAGCCCGATGCCGGGGAGGTCCAGGCCTGCCGGTGGTGGCTCGAGGCGGAGCGGCAGCTCGTCCAGCCAAAGTTGATCGTCGCGCTGGGCGCCACGGCTGCGGAAGCGCTGACCGGCACGGGCAAGGGCATTTTGAAAAGACGCGGCAGCGTCGAAGCGACAGACGACGGCACGCCGGTCTTCCTGACGGTGCATCCGTCGTATCTGCTGCGGTTACCCGACGAGACGTTGAAGGCCGAGGCGCGCGACGCGTTCCGCCGCGACCTCGAGTCGGTCATGTCGCACCTCGCGGAGCTGCGTGCCGCCTGAGCGGACTGGGAGTATGGACGGAGGGCTCTAGAACCGGCATAGGCACGGCCCGTGGACGACACCCGTCAGGTCATGTGCCTGCGGCGAGCCGATCGACCGGCGGAAGCTTCGAAGAAAGGTCCATCGATGTCCGAGTCACCCCGCGCCGTAGCGGGCCTCCCCGCCCACTGGGAGCTCGTCACCATCATCGCGAGCCTCATGGCCCTCAATGCGGCTGCCATCGACATCTTCATTCCCGCGCTGCAGGAGATCGGCGGCGCGCTCGGGGTCGACGATGCGAACCAGCGGCAGTTCGTCATAACCAGCTACGTGCTGGGCTTTGGCAGCGCGCAACTGCTCTACGGGCCGCCGTCGGACCGGTTTGGGCGCAAGCCGATCCTGTATCTCGGCCTGGGCATCTACATTGCTGCCGCACTCGCCTCGACGGTCGCGCCGAGCTTCGCTTTCCTGCTTCTCTGCCGCTTCATGCAAGGGGTCGGGGCCGCGGCGACTCGGGTCATCGCGATCTCGGTGGTGCGCGATTGCTTCGGCGGTCGTCAGATGGCGAGTGTGATGTCTCTGGTGATGATGGTGTTCATGGCGATCCCCGTGATCGCGCCGAACATCGGTCAGGCGATCCTGCTCTTCGGCTCGTGGCGCGAGATCGCGCTGGGAACCGCGCTCTTCGCGATGGGCGTTCTGGTCTGGTCCACGCTGCGCCTGCCCGAAACGCTAGCGCGCGGAAAACCGCAGGCCGCTCACGGTCAGCCGGACGATCTATGCCTTTCGCGAGGTGCTGACGAACCGCACCTCGCTCTGCTACACGCTGGCCTCGGCGCTGATCTTCGGAGTGCTCTTCGGCTTCATCAATCAGGCGGAGCAGGTGTTTACCGGGGTCTTCGAGCTCGGGCCGACCTTCACCCTCTGGTTCTCGGCGGTCGCGATCGTGATGGCCGGGGTCAGCTTCGTGAACTCACGCCTCGTGCAGAAGTTCGGGATGCGACGACTGTCGCACATAGCCGTGATAGGATTTGCCACCTTCAGCGCCGTGCAACTTGCCGTCGCGCTCTGGCTCGGGCCGTCGCAGCCTTTCTGGTTGTTCTATATCCTGATCGTACCGACGTTCTCCTGCTTCGGCTTCATCGCGACGAACTTCAACGCGCTCGCGATGGACCCGCTCGGGCACGTCGCGGGAACAGCCTCTTCCGTCCTAGGCTTCTGCCAGACGCTGGGCGGCGGCATCTTCGGCGGGATCGTCGGGTATCTCTACGACGGCACGCTGGTGCCGCTTTTCGCGGGATACATCGTGCTGTCGCTGTCAGCCCTGGCGCTGGTTCTCATCGCCGAACGCGGGCGGCTCTTCGAGCGAAGGTACGCCCGGCGGGGGCCCGACGGGCGTCCAGTGCCCGGCGGTGCGACGGCTCCGGCGCCCGCCTCGGCCAGGCTCAGGCGTTGAAGAGAAAGTGCAGGACATCGCCGTCCTGCACTTCATACGTCTTCCCCTCGACCCGCATGCGCCCGGCCTCCTTGGCGCCCTGTTCTCCCTCGAGCGTGACGTAGTCGTCGTAGGAGATCGTCTCGGCGCGGATGAAGCCCTTCTCGAAGTCGCCATGGATGACGCCAGCCGCCTGCGGCGCCAACGTGCCGGCGGGGATCGTCCAGGCGCGCGCCTCCTTCGGGCCCGCCGTGAAGTAGGTCATCAGGCCGAGCAGCCCGTATCCCGCGCGGATCATCCGGTCGAGGCCCGGTTCCTCCAGACCCAGCTCAGACAGGAACTCCTCCGCCTCTTCCGGCGGGAGCTGTGCCAGTTCCTCCTCGATCTTTGCGGAGATCACGACTGAGGCGGCGCCCTGTTCGGCAGCCATCCGCTCCACCGCACGCGACGCATCGTTCCCCGATGCCGCCTCGTCCTCGGCGACGTTGCAGACGTAGAGGACGGGCTTGGATGTCAGGAGCTGCAGACCGCGCCACGCCTTCTCGTCCTCCGCCGCGACCTCGACCGTCCGGGCCGCAAGACCCTCCTCCAGCGCGGCCTTCGCCGCTTCCAGAAGGCGCTGCTGCTGCACCGCCTCCTTGTCGCCGCCGCGGACCTTTCGCGAAAGCCCCTGCAGCCGGCGCTCCACGCTCTCGAGGTCGGCAAGCATCAGCTCGGTCTCGATCGTCTCGGCGTCTGCGACAGGGTCGATCCGCCCCTCGACATGGGTGACGTCCGGATCCTCGAAGCAGCGAAGGACGTGGGCGATGGCGTCGACCTCGCGGATATTGGCGAGGAACTGGTTGCCCAGACCCTCGCCCTTCGACGCGCCTTTCACCAGGCCCGCGATGTCGACGAAGGTCAGGCGCGTCGGGATCACCGCCTTCGACTTTGCAAGCGTAGCGAGCTTCTCGAGCCGGGCATCGGGCACCGCGACCTCGCCCACGTTGGGCTCGATCGTGCAGAAAGGGTAGTTCGCCGCCTGTGCGGCTGCGGTGCGTGTCAGCGCGTTGAACAGCGTCGACTTGCCCACGTTCGGCAGCCCCACGATGCCGGTGCGAAACCCCATCGCGAACTCTCCTTCGTTGCGTCGAGAAAATCGCGCGCGGTCTATTCGGCGCGCCGATGCTTGGCAAGCCGCGGCCCCACCGTCGCGCTTACAGGCGCATTGCTGGCGAAATCGTGACGTGGCTTCCGAGCGGGGTGCTCATCAACCGGCGGCGGCGGACGGGTCGGACGGACTAGTACCGCCGCTCCCGCCGGTCGGCGTGGGATTGGTAGATGAGGATCCAGGCGAGCACGATGAACATCGGGTGGGTCAGCCCGCCCGAGAAGATGATCGCCGGAATCCAGATGATGAACGTGATGATCGCCACGATCGGGCGTCCTGCAAGCAGGATCGACAGCGGGGGCAGGAAGAGCGCGAGCACGTAATTCATGCGCCAGTAGATAGGAGCGTCGCGCGCCGACTGCCAGTCTGTCGTTGCGTCCGCCCACGGGAGGCGTCAAAAGCGCCCCCGCCGGATGGGAGGGACCCGTGACGACCCGCATCGAGGACATGTTCGACAGGCTGCGTCGCGAGGAGCGCAAGGCGTTCGTCGCCTACATCATGGCTGGCGACCCGGATGCCGAGACCTCGGCTGCCGTGCTGCGAGGTCTACCCGGCGCGGGAGTGGACGTGGTCGAACTGGGCATTCCCTTCACCGACCCCATGGCCGACGGCCCGACGATCCAGCGCGCCGGCCAGCGCGCACTCGAGGCCGGGCAGACGCTGTCCCGAACGCTGGAGATGGTGCGCGCATTCCGGAACGACGACGACGCGACGCCGATCGTGCTGATGGGGTACTACAACCCGATCTTCTCGCGGGGCGTTGCGCGTTTTCTCGAAGATGCCAAGGAGGCGGGCGTCGACGGTCTGATCGTCGTCGACCTGCCCCCCGAGGAAGACGACGAACTCTGCATCCCCGCGCAGGCGATGGGCCTGAACTTCATCCGTCTCGCCACGCCGACGACGGACGATCGGCGCCTGCCGAAGGTCCTGCAGAACACATCGGGCTTCGTCTACTACGTCTCAATCACCGGCATCACCGGTGCGGGCGAGGCGCAGTCGGCGGAGGTTGGACCCGAGGTGGCGAGGATCAAGCGGCAGACCGACCTACCGCTCGTCGTGGGCTTCGGCATCAAGACGCCCGACGCCGCGCGCGCCGTGGCCGAGGTCGCCGACGGCGTCGTCGTGGGTTCAGCCATCGTCGAACGTATCGGGCGCGGCGACAGCGCCGAGGAGGTGCTCGCCTTCGTCGCAAGCCTTGCCGAAGGCGCCCACGGCGCCTGACCTCAGCCGAAGACGACGTCGAGCACCATCATCAGGATCAGCCCGAAGATCAGCCCGGCCGTTGCGCGGTTTTGATGCCCGTGTCTGTGGGTCTCCGGGATGATCTCGTGGCTGATGACGTAGAGCATGGCGCCGGCGGCGAAGGTCAGGCCCCATGGCAGCAGCGTCTCGCTCACGCGGACGGCGACGACGCCGATCAGCCCGCCGACCGGCTCGACCATACCGGTCGCCAGCGCGATCAGCCACGCCTCCCGCCGTCCATAGCCCTGGCCGACGAGCGCCACCGCGACGGCCAGCCCCTCCGGCGCGTTCTGCAGTCCGATGCCTACGGCGAGCGGGATGCCCGCAGCCACATCGCCGCCGCCGAACCCGACGCCGACCGCCAGACCCTCGGGGACGTTGTGGATCGTGATCGCGAGAACGAATAGCCAGATCTTGGCCAGGGTCGCGACGTCCGAACCCTCCCGCCCCTTGATGAAGTGCTCGTGCGGCAGCGTCTCGTTCAACACGGCGACCATTAGCGCGCCGAGCGCGATGCCGCCGCCCGCGAGAAGCGCTGCCGCGGCCTCGCTCATCCTCTCTCCCGCAGCGTCGAGGCCGGGCAGGATCAGCGAAAAGAACGAGGCGGAGATCATGACGCCGGCGGCAAAGCCCAGCAGCGCATCGCGCGCCCGGCGCGAGAGGGTCCTGCCGATGAGAACCGGCAGCGCGCCGACCGCGGTCATCAATCCGGCGGCGAGGGACGCCAGGGCACCTATCCAGATGATGCTCATGGTGCGCAACATGCGCCGAAGCGGGCGATTGTCACCTATCGACCCGGTTGCTACTCCGATCTGAAAGCCAGGAGACCTGCATGCCCGTCATCACCGAGATCGAGGATCTGCGCCGCATCTACAAGCGCCGGGTCCCAAAGATGTTCTTCGACTACACCGAGAGCGGCTCCTGGACCGAGCAGACGTTTCGCGAGAACTCGACCGACTTCGACCGGATACGGCTTCGGCAGAGGGTGGCGGTGGACATGGCGGACCGAAGCCTCGCCTCGACGATGATCGGAGAGGACGTGGCGATGCCGGTCGGCCTCTCGCCGGTCGGGCTGACGGGCATGCAGAACGCCGACGGCGAGATCAAGGCCGCGCGCGCGGCGGGCAAGTTCGGCGTCCCGTTCTGCCTGTCGACGATGTCGATCTGCTCGATCGAGGACGTGGCCGAGAACACCGACGAGCCGTTCATGTTCCAGCTCTACGTCATGCGCGACGAGGATTTCCTCGGCCGACTGATCGAGCGCGCCAAGAAGGCGGGATGCTCGGCGATGGTCCTGACGCTCGACCTGCAGATCCTCGGGCAGCGTCACAAGGATCTCAAGAACGGGCTTTCGGCGCCGCCCAAGATGACCATCCCGGTGATGATGGACCTTGCCACGAAGTGGAAGTGGGGCCTCGAGATGCTGGGGACCAAGCGGAGGGGCTTCGGCAATATCGTCGGCCACGCCAAGGGCGTATCCGACGCCGCCTCCCTGATGTCGTGGACGAACGAGCAGTTCGACCCGAGGCTCGATTGGGAGAAGGTCCGCCGGATCAAGGAGATGTGGGGCGGCAAGCTGATCCTGAAGGGCATCCTCGACGCCGAGGACGCCGAGCGCGCGGTGGAGGTCGGGGCCGATGCGATTATCGTCTCGAACCACGGCGGCCGGCAGCTCGACGGTGCGCTCTCGTCGATCCGGGCCTTGCCTTCGATCGTGCGGGCCGTCGGCGACCGGACCGAAATCCACATCGACAGCGGGATCCGTTCCGGTCAGGACGTCCTGAAGGCGCTCGCCATGGGCGCACATGCCGCCTGGATCGGGCGCGCCTGGGTCTATGGTCTCGGCGCGATGGGCGAGGCTGGCGTGACGACCGCGCTCAACGTCATCGCGAGGGAGCTCGAGGTTTCGATGGCGCTGTGCGGTCGAAAGGACGTCCGCACCCTCGACAACGGGATCCTGCTTGTCCCGAGGGATTTTGAAGGCGACTGGGCGTGACGGCAACGGACGCGGTCTACCGGCGATTCTTCGAGTCGACGCAGGTCGTGTATGCGGGCGTCGTCGACCGGAGCGGCCGGATCGTCGTCATATCAAATGCCGCGCTCGAGGGCGTCGGCGCCAGCGCGGACGAGGTCCTGGGCCAGCCTCTCTGGGAGACGCGCTGGTTCAGTCACCGCGAGGACAGTCAGGTGGCAGCGCGTCGGCTCATTGAACGGGCGCTCCAGGGAGAGGTCGCACAGGAGGACATCTGGAACCGCCGCGCAGACGGCGAAGAGGTGCTGGTCCGCGCTTCCGCCGAGCCGGGTTATGGCGACGACGGCGAGATCCGCGAGGTACTCGTGTCCGGCTTTGACGATACCGCACGCTGGCATGCGGTGGAGAAGCAGGCGCTGATCCTGCGCGAGGCCGACCACCGGATGAAGAACATTCTGACGATCATCAAGGCCGTGGCGCGGCTTTCTGCCCGAACATCCGAAACCAAGGAGGAGTTCCTGCTCGGCTTCGACCACCGTCTCCTGTCGCTTGCCGCCTCGCACGACCTGTCCCTTACCGGAGGGCGCGGCGTCGTCGAGATCGGCGCTCTCGTCCGGGCCCAGCTGGCGCCCTTCGCGGATCCGGAATGGTCCCGAATAGGGCTAGACGGGCCGAACGTGTTGCTGCCGGCCACGCAGACCCAGGCTCTGGGCCTCGTGCTGCACGAATTCGCGACCAACGCAATCAAGTTTGGCTGCTCTCTCGCACCCCGAGGGCCGTGTCGAGATCGCCTGGACGGACGTAGACGAGGCCGGTTTCTCGACCCTTCGCTGGACCGAGAGCGGTGGGCCGCCGGTGGCGTCGGAGCGACGGACCGGTTTTGGAACCGGCTTCGTCTCAGCCCTTCTGGCACCGATGTCCGGCGACGACTCCCCGGAGCTAGAATTTCCGCCCGAGGGCTTTCGCGCGCGTCTCAGAATCGCCGTCGACGCATGAAGACCCAATCTGCCGCCCGAAGGAGCGTGCGATGACAGAGCTCGCGAGATCCGGCCCTGAACGACCGTCTCTTCGATCTTCGTTGGGAGCGTGGGCGGAAGGACCTATCCGATGCGCTCGGGCGCATCTACGGCGCGCAGAACCCGCTGGAGCGCGTGAAGGGGGTCTTGCGCCGACACTGGGACGAGCGGCCCGACGACCTGCGCGACCTCGACCTCGCGCGCGATCTCAGCCCAAGCTGGTTCCTGTCGGAGGAGATGGTCGCCTACGTCTTCTACACGGACCGCTTCTGCGGCAGCCTTGCGGAGTTGCCCGCGAAGATCCCCTACCTGCAGTCCCTCGGCGTCACCTACGTGCACGTCATGCCGTGCCTCAAGCCACGCCCCGGCGACAGCGACGGCGGGTACGCGGTGATGGACTACCGCGAGATCGACCCCCGGATCGGCACCATGGCCGAGTTCGAGGAGGTCGCGCGCCAGATGCGCCAGGCCGGCATCTCCGTCTGTCTCGACCTCGTCCTGAACCACACCGCCAAGGAACACGACTGGGCGCAGCGCGCCATGGCCGGCGACGCCGAGCACCAGGCGCTCTACCGCATGTACGACAGCGACGAGATCCCGAACGCCTTCGAGGAGACGCTGCTCGAGGTCTTCCCCAACCAGGCGCCGGGCAACTTCACCTTCTACCCCGAGATGCGGAAGTGGGTCTGGACCACCTTCAACGAGTTCCAGTGGGACCTGAACTGGGAGAATCCCGAGGTCTTCCTCCGCGTCCTCGACACCATCCTCTGGCTCGCCAACCGCGGCGTCGACGTCTTCCGCCTCGATGCAGTGGCCTTCATGTGGAAGCGGATGGGCACCCAGTGCCAGAACCTGCCCGAGGTGCACGACATCCTGCAGGCCATCGCCGCCTCGACCCGCATCGCCTGCCCCGCCGTCATCCACAAGGCCGAGGCCATCGTCGGCGCGCGCGACCTCGTCCCCTATCTCGGCGCCGGCCGGCACACGGGTCGCGTGTCGAACCTCGCCTACCACAACAACCTGATGGTGCAGTTCTGGTCGTCGCTCGCCAGCGGCGACACGCGGCTGATGAGCCACGTCCTCGGCACCTACTTCCCGCAGGCGTTCCGCCGCGCCTGCTGGGGCACCTACATCCGCTGCCACGACGACATCGGCTGGGCCATCTCCGAGGAGGATGCCGAGCGCTTCCCGCCGATGACCGGCCCCGGCCACCGCGGCTTCCTCGCCGAGTTCTACAACGGCAGCCACCCCGGCACCTTCGCCCGCGGCTTCGACTTCCAGACCAACCCCGAGACCGGCGACCGCCGCACCTGCGGCAGCTTCGCCTCCCTCGCCGGGCTCGAGACCGCCCTCCTCCACGACGATCCAGAGGCCATCGCGCGGGCGGTCGACCGCATCCTCCTCGGCCACGCCCTGATCGCGTCCTTCGGCGGCGTCCCCCTCCTCTACATGGGCGACGAGATCGGCCTGCTGAACGACCTCAGCTACCTCGACGACCCCACCCTCGCCCACGACGCCCGCTGGGCCCATCGCCCGCCGATGGACTGGCAACGGGTCGCTCTGGCCGAGGCGGGCGAGGCGCCTTGGTCCTGGATCCTCGACGGCGTCCGCCACCTGATGGCGGTGAGGAAGGCGACGCCTGAACTGGCGAGTCACGTCCCGACGGTAGTGCTGGAGCAACCCGACCCCGCCCTCTTCGCTCTCCGCCGCCCGGCGGACACGCGGCCCGTCACCTGCGTCTTCAACTTTACCGGCGAGTATCAAGGCGTGGAGGCGGGGGCGCTGGGTCTCGACACGGCCGAGCCCCACGATGAGCTGATATCGAACGCGCCGATGGCGTTTCCGGACGGGCAGGTGGTGATGCCGCCATGGGGAAGGGCGTGGATTAGGCGGGCGGGCGAGCAGTAACCGCCAATGGTATTCAGAAAGGCGTGCAGTGGCATTGCAACTACGTAACGTAATGTGGAACCGCACTCTCCCGATCGCTTCAATCCTCATATCGGTCGCGACTGTTTTGCTCACAAGCCCAATTCTCATAAACTATTGGGTCGGGCCATTTTTAGTTCAGCCTGAACAAAGCGGATGTCTCTGATTTCGCACGATAAGGCGCAATTTCTCGTGGCTCCTGATTGCAGGTATTCGTAGAATTCCGGCGGGAACCCTGCGATTTCGGATGCGCCGATGAAACCGAAGACCCGCCACCCCGAGCAGGATGATCTGCTGCGGCCGCGCCTGGTCGACCTGATCGACATGGGCCACGAGCTGGTGAAGCTCGAGGCGCTGATCGACTGGGAGTTCTTCGAGCGGGAGTGGGCAGGGTTCTTCCCGTCCGGCAAAGGGCGACCGGCGACATCGCCGCGGCTGGTGGCGGGGCTGCTCTATCTCCAGCACGCGTTCGCCCTGTCGGACGAGGCGGTGGTCGCGCGGTGGGTCGAGAACCCGTACTACCAGCATTTCTGCGGTGAGACTTTCTTTCAGCATCGTCCGCCGATCGATCCGTCCTCGCTCACCCGCTGGCGCCAGCGCATCGGCGAAGAAGGTGTGGAGTGGCTGCTGACCGCGACGATCGAGGCCGGTCGCGCCTCGGGAACGGTCAAGGACCAGAGCATCGAGAGGGTGTCGGTCGACACCACGGTCATGGAGAAGAACATCGCCCACCCGACCGACGCCCGGCTCTACGAGACGGCGCGGCGGAAGCTGGTGGCGCTCGCCGCCGAGGCCGGGATCGAGCTGCGGCAGAGCTATGCGCGCCTGGCGCCGCGGCTGGCGGCGAAGGCCGGCAGGTACGCCCACGCCCGTCAGTTCAAGCGGATGCGCAAGGCGCTGCGCACGCTCAAGGGCTACACCGGCCGGGTCATGCGCGATCTCCGCCGCCGGCTCGAGGACATCCCGGAAGGGCCGCTGCGGGAGCGCATCCTCGACATGCTGGTCCTGACCTCGCGGCTCCTGCACCAGCAGCCGAAGGACAAGGGCAAGCTCTACAGCCTGCACGAGCCGGAGGTCGACTGCATCTCCAAGGGCAAGGCGCGGGTGCGATACGAGTTCGGCACCAAGGTCAGCGTCGCCGCCACCACCCGCGAGGGCTTCATCGTCGGCATGCGGGCGCTGCCGGGCAACCCCTACGACGGCCACACCCTCGCCGAGGCTCTCGAGCAGGTCGAGGTGCTGACCGATCGCCGCCCGTCCCTCGCCGTCGTCGATCGCGGCTATCGCGGGCGCGGCGTCGAGACCACGCGCGTGCTGATCAGCGGCACCCGCAGGGGGCTCACGCCGCCGCTCGCCAAGCTCCTGCGCCGCCGCAGCGCCATCGAGCCGGAGATCGGCCACATGAAGACCGACGGGCGGCTGACGCGCTGCCCGCTGAAGGGAACCGCCGGCGACGCGATCTTCGCCGTCCTCTGCGCCTGCGGCCACAACCTCCGCAAGATCCTCGCCCACCTGAGGGCCTTTTGGGCCCTCCTGATCGCCGCCATTCTCGGCGCGCTCAGACCCGACTGCACCCCCAAGGACAGTGTTGCCGCCGCCTAATCGGATTGTTCAGGCTGAACTAAGTATTCTCATGGGAGAGTTGCTGAAGGTCTGGCAGTTTCAGAACGGGTATGCTACGGACGTCCAGGATTATGTTGCCGAGTACGCGAGCTATGGCGTGGAGACCGGCGAATACGAGGTAAGCGATTTCGGCAAAAGGCCATTCAGCGATTTTGGTTTGGAGCAGCAACGAAACATCGTCGTAGATTATATATACATCCGAGCGTTCGACGATCCAAACCTTGAGGCATATACCGAGTTAATTCGTTCAGCCTGAACAAAGCGGATGTCTCTGATTTCGCACGATAAGGCGCAATTTCTCGTGGCTCCTGATTGCAGGTATTCGTAGAATTCCGGCGGGAACCCTGCGATTTCGGATGCGCCGATGAAACCGAAGACCCGCCACCCCGAGCAGGATGATCTGCTGCGGCCGCGCCTGGTCGACCTGATCGACATGGGCCACGAGCTGGTGAAGCTCGAGGCGCTGATCGACTGGGAGTTCTTCGAGCGGGAGTGGGCAGGGTTCTTCCCGTCCGGCAGAGGGCGACCGGCGACGTCGCCGCGGCTGGTGGCGGGGCTGCTCTATCTCCAGCACGCGTTCGCCCTGTCGGACGAGGCGGTGGTCGCGCGGTGGGTCGAGAACCCGTACTACCAGCATTTCTGCGGTGAGACTTTCTTTCAGCATCGTCCGCCGATCGACCCGTCCTCGCTCACCCGCTGGCGCCAGCGCATCGGCGAAGAAGGTGTGGAGTGGCTGCTGACCGCGACGATCGAGGCCGGTCGCGCCTCGGGAACGGTCAAGGACCAGAGCATCGAGAGGGTGTCGGTCGACACCACGGTGATGGAGAAGAACATCGCCCACCCGACCGACGCCCGGCTCTACGAGACGGCGCGGCGGAAGCTGGTGGCGCTCGCCGCCGAGGCCGGGATCGAGCTGCGGCAGAGCTATGCGCGCCTGGCGCCGCGGCTGGCGGCGAAGGCCGGCCGGTATGCCCACGCCCGTCAGTTCAAACGGATGCGCAAGGCGCTGCGCACGCTCAAGGGCTACACCGGCCGGGTCATGCGCGACCTGCGCCGCCGGCTCGAGGACATCCCGGACGGGCCGCTGTCCGATCGGTCTGGACTGTGTTGAAAAACACACAATCTACAACGTGCGCCGCACTCGAAGAAACCGCGGTTTTTCAACTGCATCTCGGCAGAGCTGCCCTCGGATCGCGTCTCGGGGGCCACGCCGTCCGTCCTGACAGCTTCATAAGCGCCCTTATGGTGCCGCTCAGAGGCCCGCGGGCTAGCGCCTAGCCGTCATCTTTCGGCTGTTGGGGCCTCCCCATCGGCCGGACCGTCGACCCACTCTTTCGGGATCAGAGCCTTGCCGCCTCGCCACCGTTCAACGATGGCATCCTGGTACCAGTCCAGTTCGATACCCCGCATCGCTTGGCGCTAGCATCGCGCGTAGTCCCGCGCCACCCAGTGCCACCCTCCGCGCCCGTAGCCCATGCAGAAGAGCGGCGGCATGGCGCTTCCAGCGCCTAGCCGAGGAGGCAGCTGCATGGTGTCGGACGGTCTGCTTCGCAAACTGGTCGAGTCGGAACGGCGGACGCCGCTAGGCATAGTGTCAGAACCGATGGTGCGACGCGGTGACCGCATGAAACCGGGATAACCACGGCGCCCCAGATCGGACTCCGTCGCTCCCACCCCGGACGTGACGGAGAGCGCTTATGCTGTGGGCTGATCGACGCTCGGCGCCCCCGTCATCCGATGCAGGCGGGCGACAACCTCGGGCTCGAGCCGGAGCGCCTTCGCGAGGCGGCGGAAGTAGTCCCGCTCGGCCTCGCTGTCGATGTCTACCGCCATCAGCGCCGCCAGGTAGATTTCAGTGGCGACTTCGGGCCGCGAGACCTGCGCGCCCAGCGCCTCTACGTCTACCGGCCGCTGCACCTCCTCGCGCGCCGCCCGGCGCTCCTCGTCGGTGACCTCGTCGTCATGCATCCGGCCGAGGATCTTCTCCATCTCCGCGTCGTCCACGTGGCCGTCGACCTGCGCCGCGCCGATCATTGCCCGCAGCACCAGCCGCTCCGCATCCGGACCGGTAGGCGCCCTGACCTCCTCCTGCGTCGGCTCGGCATCCGGCGCCGCGGCGGCACCTTGTTGCTGCGCCTGGTGGTCGCGCCAGGCCTTTAGCGCCAGCGTCCCGAGCACGGCCATGGCGCCCCCCTTTGCGGCGCCCCCGAGGCCGCCGCCGAACACCGCGCCGGCCGCAGCCCCGAGGCCGCCGATCTTGGCGCCGCTCATGCCGCCTGCCTGCTCCTTGCCGAGGAAGTCACACGCCATCTGCGCAAGGTCGCCACTGCCGCCCCTACCCGAGGTCCCGGAACCACCCAGCAGCGAGCCGAGCATCTGCTCGATCCCGCCGCCGCTCTCGGCGTTCTGCATACCCGTGCGCATCCTGCCGTGGGACTGGCTCGACATGCCCTTGTTCAGCATCTTTCCGATGATGTTACCGAAGCTCATGTTCGTCTCCCTATTCCCGCCAAGCGGGGATCGCGCGGATCGCGCGGCTGGAGGAACAATGACTGCCGCGGGCCACTGCTCCGTCGCCAGATCCACGTGCCGGCCTCTTCTCGAAGCACAGCCACCATCGCCCTGCTGCGGGGCTGCATCGCGGGCCTCGCGATGCGGCGGAAGTTCGATGCCAGTCCAGAGCGCACGGGCACAGGAGCGAATGCAAACCGCACGGCGAAATCTGGAAAAAGCAATGCAGATCAGCAGCTTCCAGATCCGTGTACTAAATCCGGAAGTATATAGCTTCGGAGACTATCGGCGGAGAGAGACTCATTTGGGCGCCGCGCGCGGTCCGCGTGGTATTCAGCCCGTCAGCTACAACCCTCGAAACACACGCAAAATTCTGCGCCTCGGGGGCGGTCGAGAAAGTAGTGGCTGAGGGAGACTGGCTGGGGTGGTAGGATTCGAACCTACGGTACACGGTACCAAAAACCGCTGCCTTACCACTTGGCTACACCCCAGCGGTGCGCGGCGTTCTAGCGTCGCGCGCGGGCAGAGGCAAGGCCCGGAGACGTCGGGTCAGCACCAGTCGCCGAGGGCCGATTGCCAGAGAACAAGCGCCGCGACCGCCGCCGTGTCGGCGCGCAATACGCGCGGCCCCAGCCAGACCGACACCGCCGCGGGCATCGCGCGAAGACGGTCGCGCTCGGCGCCGGAAAAGCCGCCCTCCGGTCCGATCAGGATCGCCCAGGGTCTACCCGCAGGCCCCTCCAGCGAGCCTGCCGGTCTCACCAGCGCCTCGTCGCAGAACATCAGCCGCCGCGCGAGGGGCCAGTCGTCGAGCACCTCGCCCAGCCGAACAGCCTCGGCGACCTCGGGCACGTAGGTGCCGCCGCATTGCTCGACCGCCTCGACCGCGTGCGCCTGCAGGCGGTCGCGGCGCACCCGCTCGACGTTGGTGAACTCCGTCATCACCGGCACGATCCGCGCCGCGCCGAGTTCGGTCGCCTTCTCGACCACGAAGTCCGTCCGCTGCTTTTTCAGCGGCGCGAAGAGCAGCCACAGATCCGGCGGCATCCGCTGCGCCGCCACCGGCCAGCGCACCGCCAGGGTGCCCGCCTTCCTGCCCGCCTCGGCGACCTCGGCGCGCCACTCTCCGTCGCGGCCGTTGAAGACATGCACCACATCACCGACCCCGAGCCGCATCACCGAGAAGAGATAGCGGGATTGCGCCGCATCGAGGCGAACCGTTTGCCCCTCCCCCAGAGGGTGATCTAGATAAAGCCGAACCTTCGAACCCATGGGACCGCCTCATGTCCGGTACATCGCCTTCGCCAAGCGACCGGGTGGCAGATGCCGTATCCGGCAATTGGGTCGACCATGCCGCACCTGCCCCGTGGCGACCGTATCTCAGGCTCAGCCGGGCCGACAGGCCGATCGGCACGTGGCTGCTGCTGTTGCCCTGCTGGTGGGGCGCGCTCCTCGCCGCGGCGTCTCAGGACGCGTTCGGCTGGACGGAGGCGTGGGTGATCGCCGGCTGCGGCATCGGCGCCATCCTGATGCGCGGCGCCGGCTGCACCTGGAACGACGTCACCGACCGGAACTTCGACGGTGCTGTGGCGCGCACCCGGTCGCGGCCGATCCCGTCGGGCGCGGTCAGTGTGCGGCAGGCGCTGGCCTGGCTGGTGGCGCAGTCGCTCCTCGCGTTCTGCATCCTGCTCACCTTTCATCCCACTGCGATCTGGCTCGGCATCGGCTCGCTGGCCGTCGTCTGCATCTACCCGTTCGCCAAGCGCTTCACCTGGTGGCCGCAGATCTTCCTCGGCCTCGCCTTCAACTGGGGGGCGCTGCTTGCCTGGGCGGCGGTGACAGGCTCGCTCTCGGCGGCACCTGTCGCGCTCTACCTCGCCGGCATCGCCTGGACGCTCTTCTACGACACGATCTACGCCCACCAGGACAAGGAGGACGACGCCTTGATCGGCGTGAAGTCCACGGCACGGCTCTTCGGCACGGCCACAGGGGCCTGGCTGCGGGCGTTCCTCGCGGCATCGGTGCTGCTTCTCGCGCTGGCCGTCGTGCTGGCGCTGCGCGGCGACACGCCCGCGCTGATCCTGGGGCTCGTGGGCGCGGTCGGCTTCGGGGCCCACCTCACCCGGCAGCTCGCGCAGCTCGACATCGACAACGGCGACACCTGCCTCCGCCTCTTTCGCTCCAACCGCGACGCCGGGCTGATCCCCGTCGCCTGCCTCGCCCTCGCAACGGTCATCTGAATGCGCTCCATCCTCATCAAAGCCCTCGCCCTCGCCGCCTCCGGCCTCGTCTGCCTCGCCGTAGCCCTCTGGGCCGTCGGCTGGGTCGAGCATCGCTCGCTCGCCGCCGTCGCCGTCGCTCTCGCCGATGACGGCCAGGAATGGGTCGAGCCGCAGGCCGACGGGATGCGCGTCATCCTCGCCGGCGTCGCCCCGGACGAGCCGGCGCGGTTCCGCGCGCTCTCCGTGGCCGGCGACGTGGTCGACGGCGCACGGATCGTCGACGCGATGCAGGTCGCCCCGCCGGAGGAGGTGGCGGCGCCGGCCTACCAGGTGGAGATCCTCCGCAACGAGGATGACGTGTCGCTGATCGGCCTCGTCCCCTCTCTCGACCACCGTGACGCGTTCCGCCAAGCGGTGCGCCGAATCGCTGGCTCCGCGCTCTTCACCGACCTTCTCGAGACGGCCGAGGGCCCCAAGCCCGAGCGCTGGGATGCGGCCGTCGCCTACGGCTTGGATGCGGTCGCGGCCCTGCCCCGCTCCCGCGTCTCGATCTCACCGGAGCGCGTCTCGATCACCGCCCTCGTCGAGAGCGCCGAGGAAAAGCGCCGGATTGAGCGCGACCTCTCGGACACCGCGCCCAGTGGCATCGCCCTCGGGCTCGACATCGACGCGCCGCGCCCGGTGATCGCGCCCTTCAGCGCGCGCTTCGTCATCGAGGATGGCAGGGCCAACTTCGACGCCTGCTCGGCCGCGACGCCGGAGGGCGCGACGCGCATCGCGCAGGCGGCAATCGCCGCCGGGGCCGAACCGGGCATCGACTGCGTGCTGGGCCTCGGCGCACCCTCGCCGCGCTGGTCCGAGGCGGTGGCGGCGGCGATCGCAACGCTCGAACGGCTGGGCGGCGGCAGCGTGACCTTCTCCGACGGCGACGTCTCGCTCGTCGCGCGGCAGGGCACGGATTCCGGCCTCTTCGACGCCGAGGTCGGCGCGCTCGAGGACACGCTGCCGCCCGTCTTCGCGCTCCATGCCGTTCTGCCCGCCCCGCCCGCAGCACCCGAGGGCGACGACGGCTCGGGACCGGCGCAGTTCTCGGCCACCCGCGCCGAGGACGGGGCGGTACAGATTCGTGGCCGCCTCGGCCAGCAGATCGACCGGCAGGTGGTCGAGGGCTTTGCCCAGGCCCGCTTCGGCGCCTCAGAGACGACGACGGGCATCCGCATCGACGAGGACGTCCCGAACCGGTGGACCGCGCGCGTCCTTGCCGGGCTCGACGCGCTGGGCTATCTGGCCGAGGGCGCGGTCAGCATCACGGCCGACGACGTCACCGTCCGGGGCGAAACCGGCGACAGCGGCGCCAGACGCGAGATCGCCCGCCTCCTGACCGAACAGCTCGGCGGCGCGGCCGACTTCGAGATCGACGTCGCCTACGTGCAGGAGCATGATCCCGAGGCCGGCAAGCCCAGCCCGGCTGAGTGCGTCCAGCTCGTGCAGGGTGCCGCCGCGGACCGCAAGATCACCTTCGCCCCCTCCTCCGCCGAGTTCGACCCGGAGACCCGGCAGACGCTGGACCGGATCGCGACCATCCTGCGCGGCTGCGGCCCGGTCCCGATGGAGATCGCCGGTTACACCGACAGCCAGGGGCGCGAGGAAATGAACCTCGCCCTCAGCCAGGAGCGGGCGGACGCGGTGCTGACGGCGCTGATGTCGCGCCGCATCCTCACCGCCGGGATCGAGGCCAATGGCTACGGCGAGGAGAATCCGATCGCAGACAACGACACCGAGGTCGGGCGCGAGGCAAACCGGCGCATCGAGTTCCGGCTGATCCGGTCGGACGCGGAAATCGGGGAGGCCTCCGTTGGACCGCGGTGAGTTCATCGTTGCCACCGCCCTTGTCCTCTTTGGGGCGTTCCTCGCCGGGTGGGCGGTGTCCTGGCTCGTCCATCGCCTGACGCAGGGCCGCGCCGCCGACCTCGGCGAACTCGACCGGCTCGCAGGGGAACTTCACGACGCCGAGACGCAGCGGGACGAGGCGGTCGCCTACCTGCGCGTCCGCGAGGCGGAGCTTCTGCGCGAGATCGCGCAGACCCGCGCCGAGCTCGAGGCGACCATGGACGGACTGCGCGCGGCACGTGCCGAGGCCCACGACCTGCGCGCCTGGATAGACAAGGTGACGGAGTCGGGCTGATCCCACCCGCACCTCGACCTCTCGATTTTTAGGCTCTTTCTCGCCGTCGTTTAACGCCATGTTTCCCGCTCTCGTCGCTGTCTCGCCAGGCAGAACCGGAGGACGGGATGAGCGAGATACGCAGCGTTGTAGAAGGGCGGGACGGCAGCCGGACACCCGAGGAGGTGATCCAGAAGGCGCTCTCGACCGTCCGCAAGCATCTCGGCATGGAGATCGCGTACCTGTCGGAGTTCGTCGACGGCCGCTCGGTCTTTCGCGCGGTCGACGCACCCGGCCTCGAGCATCTCATCAAGCCCGGCGACAGCAAGGACCTGCGGGACGTCTACTGCCAGCACATCCTTGCCGGGCGGCTGCCAAAGCTCATCCCCGACACCGGCGCCCTGCCGCTCGCGGTGTCGATGCCGATCACCCGGGCCGCGCCCATCGGCAGCCACGTCAGCGTCCCGATCGTCAAGGACGACGGCGAGGTCTACGGCATGTTCTGCTGCCTCAGCCCAAATCCGAATCCGACGCTCAACGACCGGGATCTCGAGATCATGGAGCTCTTCGCCGGCCTCACGGCAGAGCAGATCAACGGCGCCGTCCGGATGCGCGATCAGACGCAGTCGATCCTTGCAGGCATCCGCCACGTTCTCGATGCGCGCGACTTCGACATCGTCCTGCAGCCGATCTTCGAGCTCGGATCGCACCGCCCCTCCGGCTTCGAGGCGCTCTGCCGCTTCCGGCCCGAACCCTACCGATCGCCCGACAAGTGGTTTGCCGAGGCCGCCGCAATCGGGCTCGGCCCCGATCTCGAGGTCGCGGTGATCGCCAAGGCGCTCGAGTTGCTCGACCACCTTCCGGCGGACGTCTACCTCTCGGTCAACGCCTCGCCGGACACGGTTTCCCTCGGCTGCCTCGACGAAGCGTTCGCCGGCCGCCCGCTCGAGCGGATCGTCCTTGAGGTGACCGAGCACGTCTCCGTCGAGGACTACGAAGGCCTCATCGAGGAGACGCGCAAGTGGCGCTATCGTGGCGTCAAGCTCGCCATCGACGATGCCGGCGCCGGCTATTCCGGCCTCCAGCACATCATCCGGCTCTCCCCCGATATCCTCAAGCTCGACATGTCGCTCACCTCGGGCATCGACAGCGATCCCGCCAAGCGCTCGCTCGCCGCGGCGCTGGTCCACTTCGCCGCCGAGAGCGCGTGCATCATCGTGGCCGAAGGCATCGAGACCGCGGAGGAGGAAGCGACGCTCGCCTCGCTCGGCGTGCATCGCGGCCAGGGGTGGCTCCTCGGTCGGCCAGGGCCGCTCGCCACAGCGCTCGCGCTCTGCGAGGAGAGGCAAGCGCTTTCGGCCTGACGCCACGCTCCGAGCGACACTAGGAACAGCGGCGCGGATCCTTCGTTCCCTTGCCAAGGCTTCGGCCAGCGCAAGGAGGATCCCATGCTCGACCAGACGACCGACCTCGCATCCCTTCTCTCCGACCCCGCCCTCCTCGCGACCGACGCCTACCTCGCCGGTGAGTGGACGGCGGCCGAGGGCGGCAAGACCTTCGCCGTCCGCAACCCTGCCCGCGGCGACGAGATCGCGCAGGTAGCCGACCTCTCCCGCGGCGACGTCGCCCGCGCCATCTCGGCTGCTGACACCGCGCAGCGGGATTGGGCACGCCGCACCGGCAAGGACCGCGCCAACATCCTGCGCGCCTGGTTCGACCTCATGGTCGAGAACGCCGACGACCTCGCTACCATCCTGACGGCCGAACAGGGCAAGCCTCGCGCCGAGGCCAGGGGCGAAATCCTCTACGGCGCCAGTTTCATCGAGTGGTTCGCCGAGGAGGCCAAGCGCGTCTACGGCGACATCGTCCCCGGCCATGCGCCCGACAAGCGCATCCACGTCCTGCGCCAGCCGATCGGCGTCGCCGCCGCGATCACGCCCTGGAACTTCCCCAACGCGATGATCACCCGCAAGGTCGGCCCCGCGCTCGCCGCCGGCTGCTCGATCGTCGTCCGCCCGCCGTCGCTGACGCCGCTCTCGGCGCTCGCCCTCGGCGTCCTCGCCGATCGGGCCGGACTGCCCCAGGGCATCTTCTCGGTGCTGCCCTCAACCAACTCGTCGGGCGTCGGGCAGGAGTTCTGCGAGAACGACGCCGTGCGCAAGCTCACCTTCACCGGCTCGACCGAGACCGGGCGCATCCTGCTCCGCCAGGCCGCGGACCGGGTGATGAAGTGCTCGATGGAGCTCGGCGGCAACGCCCCCTTCATCGTCTTCGACGACGCCGACCTCGACGCCGCGGTCGAAGGCGCGATCGTGTGCAAGTTCCGCAACAACGGCCAGACCTGCGTCTGCGCCAACCGCATCTATGTCCAGGCCGGCGTCTACGACGCCTTCGCCGAGAAGCTGGCCGACCGCCTTTCGAAGATGAAGGTCGGCGACGGCCTCGAGAACGGCACAGACCTCGGCCCCCTCATAGACGAGGACGCGGTGGCCAAGGTCATGTCCCACATCGAAGACGCGACCGACAAGGGCGCCAAGGTCATCTCCGGCGGGTCGAAGCACGACCTCGGCGGCCTCTTCTTCCAGCCCACCGTCCTCACCGGCGCCACGCAGGAGATGAAGTTCGCAACCGAAGAGACGTTTGGGCCCCTCGCCCCCCTCTTCCGCTTCGAGACCGAGGACGAGGCGATCAGTCTTGCCAACGACACCATCTTCGGCCTCGCCAGCTACTTCTACGCCCGCGACATCTCTCGCGTGACCCGGGTCCAGGAGGCGCTGGAATACGGCATCGTCGGCGTCAACACGGGCCTCATCTCGACCGAGGTCGCGCCCTTTGGCGGCGTCAAGCAGTCCGGGCTGGGCCGCGAGGGCTCACGCCACGGCATCGAAGAGTTCACCGAGCTCAAATATGTCTGTCTCTCGGTCTGACGCACGACGATGTGCCCGCGCCGGCGGTCGATCCAGATCGCCGGCTGCCTGACCGCGCGACAGCCGCACTCTTGGCCTGCACAACTTGACGTAGCGGAAGTTTCTGAATTGCCTCACTTCGGGTTGTCCCTCAGTGTGTGCGGCGTTCAACAGGTAAGGGGACCCACCAATGCTGGACATCAACGCCGCGACAGACGTCACGACGGCCGAACCGACGACCTATCTGGTGCCGAAGATGGGCGAGTACGCTGTTTCCAACACCGCCTACTATTCGTCGCTCTTCATCACCGACATCGATCCCGGGGAGGAGGAAATGAGCCCCCTCGAAGGGCCGATCGACGCCTTCGCGAAGCTGCCCGATACCGGGGCCGGTGTCGACCGGGTGGCCGAGGGTGTCCTTCTCACCCATGAGCAGGGTTGGTTCCAAAAGGGTTTGGCGCTCGGCGAACTGCTCCACTCCCTCTGCCTCGCGCCGGGCGAAGTAACCAAGATCGCCGTGATCGACTGGCAGCGGCGCGTCTCGGCCGTGCAGAGCGACAGCACCACGCAGGCCGAGAGCGTCTTGGCGCAGACAGTTCAGGATCTCGGCTCGCGCGAGGTGCAGGAATCCGTCGCGAAGGAACGGCAGACGGGCCAGTCGACGACCAGCGCGACCGCAACTTAGATGCAGGGCGGCGGCAACGTCGGGTTCCTGATTGGCGGGGCTTCGTCCTCGACCGCGCTGTCGCAGCGTCTGGGCCAAGCCTCCTCGATGAGCAACGGAGCGCGGAGCCTCGCCGCCGAGTTCGAGCCGTGAAATCAGCCAGCGGACCGGCGAATTGTCGCAGGCGACGCGCTCACGCCGCTCGACGCAGATCAAGGAGACGAGTGAGAGCGAGACCCAGAACGTCTCGACCCGCGTGGTCGCGAATTACAACCGGATGCACGCCCTGACAGTGCAGTACTACGAGGTGCTGCAGGTCTACGAGCTTAAAACCCGCGTCGCCAAGGCCCAGCGCGTGCTCTACGTGCCGATGAAGGTGATGGACTTCACGCCGGAGAACATCGAACTGCACCGGGAAACGCTGATCGCGATCGCGACCGACCTCGGTCTTGGCGACCTGCGCGAACTGCTTCTGAAGCTCAATGACGAGCAGGGGCTGCGCAAGGACCTCGCGGCGGTGGAAGAGCGTGCCACAGCGCTGGGCCAGGCGCGGGACGCGGCCCGCGCTGACATGATGGAACACCGCTCGAAATACCGGATTGCCGCGGCAGAGTTTCAGGCTGCGGTGGATACCGGCATCATCGAGCAATCGTGGGTGGATCGCTACTTCCAGTTGAGAGGCCAATACGAGGCAGCAGAGGCCGCGCATGCGGGCGTCGTCGCAGCGCTCAAGGGCCTGCGCACCATTGTCAACGTCACGAACAAGCAGCTGACCGAATTCCTGCAGCGCGACCGGCTGGTGATGAACCAGCTGATGTGGATGCGCCTCGACGCGCACCGCATCTTCAGGCTTGTCGCGCCCTATTCCTACGAGGGCGCCTCCCTCGCCGCGCTGATCGATCCGAATCCGCTCGGCGTCTTCGGCAACCGCGTCGCGTTCCGCTGCCAATTCAACGACGCGCGGGCGGAGCGCGCCTTCTCGCGGAAGTTCGAGCAGGACGTGAACGACGAGCTGACGGCGCGGGTCGTCCTGCCGTCCCCCGGTGTCTTCGCCGAGGCGGTTCTGGGACAGTCGAACGCGGCGGAAAAGTTGGACATCACGCGCTTCTGGGACTGGGCCGCCTCTCCGATCCCGATCCTGCCGCCGGATTTCCAGCCGATCGCAAGCGACAGCCGCGCGCGCGACATCGAACTTGCCGGCGGCAGCCTCGATCCCTCCCTCGCCCATCTGCCTGGGCTCCAGGCTTTGCCGGGGTCGTCCATGGGCGCGCTGCTCTCGGCGATGCAGTCGGCCTCGATGTTCCGCGACATGTCGGGCCTGGCGGCGGCGGCCTCCGCTGCGGCCGGCGCTGGCGAGTCCGCCGCCAGCGGCGCGTCGAGCGCCTCCGAAGCCGCGCTTGGTGCGCAGCAGGCGTATTCCGAAGCCATCGTAGGCTTGGCCAACAGCGAGGCCGGGAAGGCCGCTATGCAGCTCGCCATGACGCGGGTGCCCGGCGCGAAGGCGGCCACCGTCCTGGGCGGCCTCATCAACTCTGGCGCCGGTTCCTCGAGCACGAAGGGTCCCGACGCAACAGCTGCCCCTGCGGGCACCGGATGACGCGCCTTCCGATCAAGTGTCTGATGCCTGCTGTGCCTCGACGGCTACATGCGCGACCGGGTCGATCGGCCTCGCCATCCATTATGAAGGCACCGCATGAATTCCACCGCCAACACCGGCGTCGACGCCTCTTCGGACGAGTCCGTGTCTGGTGACGCTGTCCTCGTCGGCCTGATACGAGGAACCGGTGCGGCATTTCGGCTGACCCAACCTCTTTTCAGGTAGACCGGCTGCGCTAGCGTGATCGGCCGCTCCGCGCCGTCAGCCACTATCTCTCCCCGAGAACAACAAAGGCGCGCGGAACCTCCGCGCGCCTGAACTCTGGACGGGCCAAACCGGATGCGGCCAGCAGTCCCGCGCTTAGGCGGCTTGCTTCTCGACGGCCTTGTGCTCAACCGTCTCGCCCTTGGCGATTTCAATGGTGCGGGGCTTCAGCGCCTCCGGCACCTCGCGGGCGAGGTCGATGTTGAGCATGCCATTGACGTGGCTGGCGCCCGTCACGCGGACATGCTCGGCAAGGGCAAACCGGCGCTCGAACGCGCGGGTCGCGATGCCGCGATGCAGGTACTTGCGATCGCTGTCATCGTCGGCCTTGCGGGCGGTGACGATCAGCGAGTTCTCCCGCACCTCGACGTTCAGCTCGTCGTCGGTGAAGCCCGCCACGGCAATCGAGATGCGCCAGGCGTCATCTGCCGTCTTCTCGATGTTGTAGGGGGGATAGGTGTTCTGGCTGACATTGCTGTCGGCCATTACGCGGTCCATCAGGTCGGCGAGCTGGTCGAAACCGACGGTCGCGCGGTAGAGCGGTGCAAGATCAAACGTACGCATGTTTTGCCATCCTCTTAGAGCGATAACGATGCATGCCCGCCCATTGGGGGCCGGGCGTGTGCCAGCGCCACTTCGGGCCATCCGGCACCGTCTGATCTGGAGAGCGAGTCCGGCGATTTCAAGAGGTCAGGGGGGCCCCATCATCGCCTCGAGGCCCTTGATCACGCCTGCCGCCTCGAGCGCGAGGGCGGCCTCGGTGCGCTTGACCTTCGTACTTGCGGACAGGACTCCGACGAGGCTGAGATTGCCGCGATCCGACAGCAGGAGTGGTGATCCGCTTTCGCCCGGCCTGACGTCGCAGCTGAGGGTCGCAAGGCCCGACCAGTCTGCAAGGATCGGACACAGGCGCTCACGCGCGCGCTCACCCTGCCCGCCGCGATACGAGGCCAGGAAGGTCGGCATCGCCGCCGCCGGAGTGACGACAGGAATTGGGCGCGCCACCTCGTGCGGCACGGGTTCGGCCAGGCGGACGAGGCCGGCATCATGCTGCAGCCGCGCCACGCCTTCGTCGGTCGCGGCGCCAAGGAACAAGGGGTGCACGACGAGGTCGCGTACCGTGAACTTGACCGACTTGTGCCCGGGATAGGCACCGGTCCGGAATGACATGCGTCTAGGGCGCCGAACGTCACCCGCTTCAGGGTCGAGGAGGCAGTGGCCGGCCGTCAACACGAGGTCCTCGGCGATCAGCGCGCCCGTGCAGGCGCCTCGCTCGAATCGCAGCAGGCCGACCGCCGCCATCGCCGGAGCCTCCGCCCAGGCCGGCGCCACCACCAGGCAGGCCAACGCCGAGAACAGGAGAATGCGGAGCACTCAATGCCTGCTTAGGGCCGGGGGCTTCGGGCCGCCCGTCGCCCAATCGAGAAGCTCGACCGTGTGGACGACCGGCGTGTCGATGCCTGATCCGATCTGCATCATGCAGCCGATGTTGCCGGCAGCGACGACCTCTGGCGCAGTGGCAGTTATCGTCGCGATCTTGCGCTGCTTGAGCTGCGCCGAGATCTCGGGCTGCATCAGGTTGTACGTCCCCGCGGACCCGCAGCATAGGTGGCCGTCGGCCGGCTCCACGACCTCGAAGCCCGCGTGCCTGAGCAGCGCCTTGGGGTGGGTCCTGATCTTCTGCCCGTGCTGGAGGGAGCAGGCGGCGTGGTACGCAACGCGCATGCCCGCCCCTTCCCACGTCTTCTGGTGGCCCCGGTCTGCGGCGGCCGCGTCCGTCCCCGCCACCGCGCGCCGCGCCGGGTTCGCGTCGCTCCGGCTGGCCTCCGGCATGAGGACTGCCAGAAGCTCCGAGACGTCGACGGCGAGATCGCTGACCCGCGCCGCATCGTCGGCCTTCGGTCCGGTCCGCAGCATGTGGCCATAGTCCTTGACCGTGGTGCCGCAGCCGGATGTGTTGATGACGATCGCGTCTAGCCCCTCGCCGCGCACCTCGGCCATCCACGCCGCGATGTTGGCGGCGGCGAAGCGATGCGCCTCGTCTTCCTTGCCCATGTGGTGCACCAGCGCACCGCAGCAGCCGGTACCCCGGGCGACGACCACCTCGCAGCCCAGCCGCGTCAGCAGGCGGATCGTCGCATCGTTGATGTCGGTATTGAGCGCACGCTGAGCGCAGCCGGTCATCAGCGCCACCCGCTTCCTCCGCTCGCCCTCGGCCGGAAAGACCTGCGGTTCGTCGTTGCGGCTGACCGCCGGGAGCCTGGCCGGCGCCATCTCGAGCATGGCGCGCAGGCGCGAGTCGGGCAGCATTCCGCGGAACGGGCGGCCGATCCGCGCGGCCAGCATGGCCAGCCGAAAGCGACGCGGATAGGGCAGCACCCGCGCCAGAGTCCAGCGCAGCGCCCGGTCCATCGGCGGCCGGCGGTATGTCCGCTCGATATGGACGCGCGCATGGTCGACGAGATGCATGTAGTGCACGCCGGAGGGGCACGTCGTCATGCAGGCGAGGCACGACAGGCAGCGGTCGATGTGCTTGACCGTCTTCGCGTCGGCCGGACGGTCGTTCTCCAGCATGTCCTTGATGAGGTAGATGCGACCGCGTGGGCTGTCGAGTTCGTCGCCCAGCGTCACGTAGGTCGGGCACGTTGCCGTGCAGAACCCGCAATGGACGCAGGCGCGAAGCACCTCGTTCGATCGCGCCGTCGCTGGGTCGCGCAGTTGTTCCGGAGTGAAGTTGGTCTGCATCTAACTCAGTGCCGTCTCGGTTGTCGCGTCCATCAGGCCGGGATTGAGGATCCCGTGCGGGTCGAAGCGCTGGCGCAGGCCGGCACTCAGCCGGGCCACAGGCGCCGGCTCGGGTTGGAACGCGCCGAAGCGGCGGAGTGTTTCCGGCGCCGCCCGAACCAGCGTCGCGTGGCCCCCGAGCCCGGCCAAGGCGGAGCGCACGTCGGTTCCGGGCGACACGCCCGCCCAGATCAGCGCGCCACCCCAGTCGAGGAGCAGACGCGCCGAGCCGAGCCGTTCGGCGACCTGAGGCGCGGACGACGCCCGCACCCCGATGCGCCACACATCATCCTGGCTCCCGGCGAGCGGGAGGGCGTCCCTGACCTCTCGCCACGTCCGTGCGACGGCCTCGCCGTCCCGCTCCAGGTGCACCACGCCGAAGCCTGCCAGAATGCCGGTCAGCGCGGCCGCGCGATAGGCGACCGAGCTCTCGAACCCCTCGATCCGGATCAGCGCCCCCCGACCAGGATCATAAGCGGCACCCGTGACCTCGTAGGGCGAGGCCAAGGCCGCAGCCATTGCGCGCACCGCGGCAGCCACGTCGAGGTCCGCGACCGTCAACGTCGCCGCCGCCTCCGGCGCAGGCAGCACCTTGAACGCGACTTCGGTCAGGACGCCGAGGGTTCCGTAGGATCCGGCCATGAGCTTGACCAGGTCATAGCCCGTGACGTTCTTCATCACCCGCCCGCCGTTCCGCATCACGGTGCCGGTGCCGTCGACGAACCGGACGCCCAGCATGAAGTCGCGCGCGGCACCCACCTGCACCCGCCGCGGTCCGCTGACGTTCGCCGCGGCGACGCCGCCGATGGTCGGCTCGCCGTCGGTGCCGAGAAGGGCGCGGTGGTCCATCGGCTCGAACGGCAGGCGCTGCCGCTCGGTCGCCAGCAGCGCCTCGACCTCCGCGACGGGCGTGCCCGCCCGCACAACGAGGGTCAGCGCGCCGGGCTCGTAAAGCTCGACACCGGCGAGACCCGCCGTCGACAGCACGTCGCCGCCGGTCGGGTTGCCGACCCGCCGCGTCCCGCCGCCCTCGACGCGCATCGGCCGGCCGCTACGCGCCGCCTCTCCGACGACGCCTGCCAGCTCTTCTTCGCTCTCCGGTCGATGCTCCGCCATGCATACCTCCAGGTCAGAGCATGCGGGCAACGCCGGCCGGGACGCAACCCGCCCAGCCGCTGCCGGTCGGCAGTTGCGCGTCGATGTCGCGTCAGTCCGGCGCCGCCTCGAGGAAAGCGTAAGGGTCCGTCGGTTCGAGTTGGTCCGCGGCATTGCCGGCGTAGAGGGAACCGTCGGTCAGCATGAGCCGCAAGACCGGCGCGCCTTCGGAGAAGTCGAGCCCGGCGAGGTCGAGCCAGAAGACGTTCGGGCTGCGCGTCGAGTTCGAGGTAATAGCGCAGGTTCTTCTGGTCCGAGACCGAGCGGTCGCGTCGTCTACATCCTTCGGAAGCGTGTCGATGTAGAACGAGGGGCGCGCGAAGCGGTCGGCCGCACGGTTCGTGGCGGGCACCATCGTGAGCCCCCCGATCTCGCGCCAGTAGGCATCGAGAGCCAGTTGCTGATCGTAAGCTGAATCGCCGCTGGCATCGCTGATCGACAGATGCACGGTCCCGGCCGCGCCGTCCGGCGACTCCGCAGGCACGACGCAGAACGGCTCTTGGGAAAGATCAGCCACGGCCTCCGCGACCGTCGCGTAGTTGTCTAGAACGTACTGCGTTCACGCGGCGATCGACATCGGCTTGCTTCCCTCGGCCGGTGGCGCCTCCGGACAGACCGAATCGGAAAGGTAAAGCAGGTTCGCCACCAGCCCCGCCTCGTTCATGCCGTCTGCGGTGCCGACGTCGAAGGCGCTGGCGAAAACGCTGCCGAACTCCGATGTCGAGGTGATCGAGTCCGGGTCCGCCGCGCCTCTGCGCTCCATCCCGCGCTGGAAAACCCAGAGGTTGGTCCCGATGTCGTTCTTCCAGTCCATGCTTCGCAGCGTGATGACGCTGCCGTTCTCGCCGACGAACAGGCCGCGGGTGCAGGCGTCCGCTATTCCCACGGTCATTGTTCCGGCCAGCACGGCGGTGACAACTCTTCGACAGATCAGGTTCATTCCAGTTGCGCTCCCTCGTGTTGACCCAGCGGAAGCCTAGCAGCCGCCGAAATAGGCCGCGACGTCGAAGCGTGCGGCCTCCTGCGACATATGATCGGCGCGTGCGCCGTTTTCAGGCGGCGGACTGGAGCCCCTGCCGCCGCGCCTCCGATGCGGCGAGCGGGAACACCTTCGCGGGGTTCAACAGCCAGTCAGGGTCGAAAACGTCCTTGACCCGCATCTGCGCCTCCAGGTCGTCCGGCCCGTACTGAACGTTCATCAGGTCGCGCTTCTCGACGCCGACGCCATGCTCGCCCGTCAGGCAGCCGCCCACCTCGACGCAAAGCGTCAGGATGTCGGCGCCCATCGCCTCCGCCTTCTCCAGCTCGCCCTCTTCGTTGGCGTTGAACAGGATCAGCGGGTGCATGTTGCCGTCGCCCGCGTGGAAGACGTTCGCGACCTCTAGGCCGTACTTCCCGGACAGCTCCCGGATGCCGCCGAGGACCCGTGGCAGCTCGCTCACCGGGATGGTGCCGTCCAGGCAGATGTAGTCGTTGATCTGCCCCATCGCTCCGAACGCCGACTTGCGCCCGAGCCAGATCCGCGCCGCCTCGTCCGCGTCCGCCGCCTCGCGCAGCTCGACCGGATCATGGCCGCGCGCGATCTGCTTGATGACGCCCAGCTGCTCGTCGATCTCGGCGTCCGATCCTTCCACCTCCACGATCAGCAGCGCTTCGCAGTCGGGGTAGCCGGCATGCGCGAAGGCCTCGCAGGCACGGATGCAGGGCCGGTCCATGAACTCGATCGCCACCGGCAGGACGCCGGCCTTGATGATGTCGCTGACGCAGGCGCCTGCCACCTCGTTGGAGGAGAAGCCGATCAGAACGGGTCTCGCGCCCTCCGGCTTGGGCAGGATCCGCAGGGTCGCTTCCGTCACGACGCCGAGTTGCCCCTCCGACCCGCAGACGACGCCGAGCAGGTCCAGTCCGCCGGCATCGAGGTAGGCACCGCCGAGTTCGACCACCGTCCCGTCCATCAGCACCATCGTCACGCCGAGCAGGTTGTTCGTCGTCACCCCGTACTTGAGGCAATGCGCCCCGCCCGAATTCATCGCGATGTTGCCCGCAATGGCGCAGGCCAGCTGCGACGAGGGGTCCGGTGCGTAGAAGAACCCGTCATCCTCCACCGCGCCGGTGACGGAGAGGTTCGTGCGCCCCGTCTCGACCCGCATGAAGCGGTCCTCGTAGCTCGTCTCGAGCACGCGGTTCATCTTGGAGACGCCGAGGATCACGCTGTCCGCCGTCGGCAGCGCACCACCGGCCAGCGACGTGCCGGATCCGCGCGGCACCACCGGCACCCCCTCCTCGTGGCAAATGCGCAGCACCGCAGCGACCTCCTGCGTCGAAACCGGCAGCGTCACCGCCAGTGGCGGGCATTTGTAGGCCGTGAAGGCGTCGCACTCGTAGGCGCGAACCTCATGCTCCTCATGGATCACGGCGGCTTCCGGCAGGACCTTGGCCAGTCGCGCCACCAGCCGCGCCTTTCGGCCAACGATACCCGCATTTGGTTTCGGCATGTCCATGGCACGACCCTCCCTTGTGTACATGAGGTAGCCCCGAGCACGTTTTCCATCAAGCTGCGTCACTGTAGGATCGCCGCAATGCACATCGCCGACTTGATCCAGCTCTTCAGTCCGCTCGACCTCGCGGCGGTCGCGTTGCTGGCGTCTTGCTTCTACGGCACCGGCTGGGTGATCGAGCATCCCGGTCGCGAGCGCCGCAGCGTGACCGTCATGATGGCCGAGGTGCGCCATCAGTGGATGCGTGAACTTGCGAAGCGCGACCAGCGCATCTTCGACAGCCAGATCATCGGCAACCTTCGCACTGCGACGTCGTTCTTCGCGTCCACGACGATCCTCGCCATCGGGGGCGTGCTCGCGGTCGCCGGCAACACGGACGCGTTGCGCTCCGTCGCCGGGGGTCTCCTGGCAGACCCGAGGCCGGTGGAGGTCTACCAGATCAAGCTCTACCTCGTGACGCTGCTGCTCGTCGCGAGCTTCCTGCGCTTTGTCTGGGCGAACCGGGTGTTCGGCTATTGCTCCGTCGTGATGGCCGCGGTGCCGCCGCCGGACGATCCCACCGCATTCCGCACCGCACGGCAGGCAGCGGAACTCAACATCCGCGCGGCGTTCAACTTCAACCGTGGGCTGAGGGCGATCTATTTCGCGCTGGCGGCGGTGACCTGGATGATCGGCCCCGTCCCGCTGATCTTCGCGACCCTCGCGACGGTCTACACGCTCTGGCAGCGGGAGTTCGCGTCCGACCCGCACCGTATCCTGACGGAAAAGGAGGAGACGGAATGAGATGGATGATGGTCTGCCTGCTCGCCGCACCGGCCGCCGCCGACCCGGCGAAGATCGTCGCGGTCGAGGCGCAGCGGGCCGGCGAAGGCTGGCGCTTTGACGTCACGCTGCGCCATGGCGACACCGGCTGGGAAGACTATGCCGACGGCTGGCGGGTGGAACTGCCGGTCGGCACGGTACTGGGCACCCGCGAGCTATTGCATCCGCACGTGGAGGAGCAGCCGTTCACCCGTTCCCTGAGAGGCGTTCCCGTGCCCTCAGGAAGCGCCGAGGTCGTCCTCCGCAGCCGCACGAGCGTGGAGGGGTGGAGCGACACCACCTACCCGCTCTCCCTCGACTAGGCGGACCGCCTTCGGGAGCGTACCGCGGCCAGGCTGCAGAGACCGCCGACCAAGAGCGCGCCCGCGGCAGGCAGGGGAACAGGCGCAGGCGCAGGTGCGCTATATTCGACGACGTATCCGAGGGTCGCCCGGCTGCCGAGGTCGTTCCAGCGTCCGCCGGAGGAGAACCAGCCCTGAAGGTAATCCTCACCACCGCCACTCTCGTTCGGTTCACCGGGCGACCAGTTGCACCACGCGACGCAGCCATCGGCCGCCGTGTAGAAGATGTCGCCCGCCTCGATGCCGTCCACCCAGATCCACACGCCCTCATGGTCAGCATCGCTTCCGCCAAGGAAGTAGCTGCTCCAGTCCGGGCGCAGACCGGAGAGGAACATCAGCTCTTCGTTCGACGTGACGGTGGCGAGATAACCGGTCGCACCTTGATGCGTTGCGCTCCTCGACGCCAATCGCGCTGCGTCCCAGTCAAGCCGGCTGCCGACGAACTCGTACCAGTGACCGTTTCCTCCAGCCTCTGGCGCCCACTGCACCGGGCCGGCGCTTGCCGTCGCTACCCCGGCAAAGAACACCGCTGCTACCATTGCCGCCTTCATCACACCACCTCACTCGGAACTGGCGCGACGGCTAGCGGAGGACCTCTCGTACGGAAAGCACTCTGTTTACTTAATGCTTAACGAGGAAGACGGCCCTTAACGCCTGCCCTCACGGAGCCATGCGCCCACGATGAGCCCCGATGCCAGCAACAGCCACGCCCATGCGGGAAGCAACGGCGCGATCGACACGTCTGTGGTCACGTAGGCCTCGCGCGGCGTGACGCCGAGCCAACCTCTGCCCTCGGCCGCGCGACCGGAACGGACCTGGCGGAGGTCGGGGACCTCGTCCTCGATCCGGCGGATGCCGCCTCCGGTGGGGTCGACGGCGGGCAGCGCCTTCTCTCCGCTGGCGATGGTCTCCTCGAACTCCCGAGGCGACGCCGGGCCAAGCGCGATCACCGCCTCCGCATCGCCTTCCCGCAGGCGGTAGAGACCGACCTCCGGCGCAGTCCAGTCCGAGGTGAAGCGGCCGGGAGCGGCCTCCTCCAGCTCGACCGTCTCGGTCGTGCCGTCCGGGCCGGTGATCTCGACGTCGCCGACGGAGTCCTCCAGCGTCCGGCGGACGATCGTCATCGTCTGCCCCTCGGCGGTGACGGAGAGCGCGTCCTCCTCGAGTTCCGGCTCCTTCATCATCCAGTGCGCCAGCCGTCGCAGCAACTCAAGCTGCGGGCCGCCGCCCTCGAAGCCGCGATTCCAGAGCCAGGCATGGTCGGACGCCATCAGCGCCACGCGCCCCTCGCCAACGCGGTCGAGCACCAGCAACGGGCGCTCGTTGATGCCTGCCATCACCGTATGTCCGGCCTGCGGGTCGACGTCGATCTGTCGCGCCCAGCGGCCCCACGGCGCATCGGTTCCGTTCGCGGCCTCCGACAGATCCTCCAGCCCCTCCGTCACCGGGTGGCGCTCGCCGATGTCGGTTATGGTGGGGAGGTAGAGCTCCTCGATTACGCGCCCGGTCGGGGCGGCCGGCAGGATTTCCGACAGTGGCGAGCGGTAGAGCGACTCCGCCGCGGCATAGTCCGGTCCGGCGGCGATGAGCAGCGCGCCGCCGTCCTCGACGTACTGCCGGATGTTGTCGAGGTAGATCGACGGCAGAATTCCGCGCCGCCGGTAGCGGTCGAAGATGATCAAATCGAACTCGTCGATCTTGTCGAGGAAGAGCTCGCGCGTCGGGAACGCGATCAGGCTGAGTTCGTCAACCGGCACTCCATCCTGTTTCTCGGGCGGGCGCAGGATGGTGAAGTGCACGAGGTCGACCGAGCTGTCAGACTTCAGCAGGTTGCGCCAGGTCCGCTCTCCCGGATGCGGCTCACCGGACACGAGCAGAACCCGCAGCCGGTCGCGGACGCCGTTGATCTGCACGACAGCCGCGTTGTTCCGTTCGGTCAGTTCGCCCTCTTCCTCGGGCAGTACGAACTGGATCACGTTCATGCCGCCATGCGGCAGCGTCACCGACAGGTCGATGTCCTGACCGATCGGCACCTGCCGCGTCTCGGGCTCACCGCCGTCGACGCTGATCGCGAGCGGGGCGACCGGTGGAGTGTCGTCGGGCACCGCTCCCTGATCCTCGACGCGGATCCTGAGCGTGACGGGTTCGCCGAGGATCGCAAAGGCGGGGGCGTTCTGGATCACGAGCCGCCGGTCCCAGTCGTCGTCCCGTCCGGTGAGCAGGACGTGGAGAGGCGCCGGGAGGTCGGGCGCCGCCTCGATGTCGTGAAGCTGACCGTCCGTCAGCAGTATCGCGCCAGCGATGCGCGCCCGCGGCTCCTCCGCCAGCGCGTCGGCCAGCGCCGTCATCATCAGGCTGCCGCGGTTTTCGGCGTCGTCCCCCATCTCGACTATGCGGAGATCCGTGTTGGGCAGACCGGCAACCTCGTCCTCGACTGCCGCGATCGCCGCCTCGGTCTGTTGCTCACGGTCAGAGAGACGCTGGCTCGCCGACCGGTCGACAACGAGGACGACGATATCGCTGAGCGGCGACCGTTCCTCGTCCTGCAGCGACGGGTTGGCCATCGCAGCGAGCAGCGCGACAGCCGCGAGGCCACGCAGCCACCACCCGGGCAGCCGCCGGACGATGGCAAGCGCCACGAACGCCAACGCAAGTGCCGCCGCGATGCCAAGCACCAGCCACGAGACCAGCGGATCGAAGACCACGGCGCCCATCCGCTACTGTCCCAGCCGGTCGAGGAGGGCGGGAACGTGCACCTGGTCGGATTTGTAGTTGCCGGTGAGCACATGCATCACGAGGTTCACGCCGAACCTCAGCGCGATCTCGCGCTGCCGCTCTCCGGCATAGCCGCGACCGACCGGAAAGAGAGGCGCGCCATCCGCGTCGACCGCCCATGCCGCGGCCCAATCGTTGCCGCCGATGACGATCGGAGTGACGTTGTCGTTGAGGTTGCGGAACGGCATGCCCTCGACGAGTTCGGCATCCGGCGGCGCGGCCTCGACCCAGACGTCCCGACCGGCATGCCGACCCGGAAACGCCTGGAGAAGATAGAACGTTCGGGTCAGCACGTGGTCGTTCGGTATCGGCTCGAGCGGTGGCACGTCGAGAGGCGCAGCCAGCTCCTGCAGGCGCCGCCCGGCGGGCGTCGCCGCGCCGAACCCCGCGACATTCGCGTCGCGCGTGTCGAACAGGATCATCCCGCCGGTGCGGAGATAGCGGTTCAGCTTGGCGTAGGCCTCGTCGGACGGGCGTGGCTGGTCTGGCGTCACCGGCCAGTAGAGGAACGGATAGAACGACAGCTCGTCGGTCTCGAGGTTGACCGCGATCGGCTCAGCCGGTTCGACGGAGGTGCGGTTCCAGAGAACTTGTCCCAGACCTCGAAGGCCCGCCTCCGCGACCTCGTCGACGCGCGCGTCGCCGGTGACGACATGCGCCAGGACCACGCTTCCGGTCGCCTCGATTGCCGCTTGGTCCTCGCCCTGCGCGCGGCCTTCGCCCGGCATCAAGGCCAGCGCCATCAACGCGGTGGCGGCGGCACCACGCAACCTGCCCGACAGCGCGAGCGAGGCGACGACATCGGCGAAAAGCATCGCCAGCGCCGCCGCGAGGAGGATCCCCTTAAGCGGCACTTCAGGAGCGACGTCGAGCCCCTCGATCGGAATCCGGTCGGGCCACGCGACGCGGTCGAGCTCCGCCTCTGGCCCGAGGACGTTCAGCGCAAGGCGGCGATCCTCTCCAGCGTAGAGACCGGGCGGCGTGTCGGGGCCGGGCATCGCTTCGGCCAGCGCTTCCCCCTCGACGCCGGGCAGGGTTCCGGCGCTCTCGACGCCGCCAAAGGCATTGAGCACCTCGTCGATCTGCCAGACCGTCCCGGCGAGATCGTCGGCGCTTGGCTGCGCCGGGCGGGTCGAGATCGCGAGCCGCTCCAGCATCTCTACGAAAAGGCCCGAGAGCGGCAGCGTCGACCATTCCGCATTGGCGCTGACGTGAAACAGCACGACCTGGCCCTGGCCGATCCGCTTTCGCGTCACCAGCGGCGTGCCGTCAGCCAGTGCGGCGATGGTGCGGCTCGACAGGTTCGGGTCCGGCTGCGCCATCACCTGGGCGCTGACACGCACCTCGTCACGCGTCTCCAGCCCATAGAAGGGCGAGTCCTCGCCGAACGGCCTGAGCGCCTTTGGCTCACCCCAGCTCATCGCGCCGCCGACGCTGCGGCCGCCTTCCCTCAGGCGCACCGGCATCAACGGGTCCTCCTCGCGGCGGCTGACGTCCGACGCCGCAAGCCGTGGGCCCGCGAAGCGCACCAGCAGGCCGCCGCCGTCGACCCAGTCCAGCAGCGCACCCGTACTGTCTATCTGAGCCACGTCCGCCAGTATGATCACGTCGGGATTGGCGAGCAGCACGTCCTCGATCGCGCCGCCGATCAGGTCCGCCGACGGCTCCAGTGCCTGCTCAAGGTAGTGGGTCGGCGACAGAAGCTCGAGTTCCTCGCGATCGGACACTCCGGCGATCAGGGCGACCTCCCGCCGGCGCAGCGCGTCGTCGGCCAGGGTCACCGCGGCGGCGGAGCGGACTGCGGCGATCTCGAAGCGGGTAATACGGTTTCTCAGCTCCGGCGGCACCGACAGGGCAAGCTCGGTCGCCTTTTCGCCGTCCGCGAAATCAACGCTGCCGCGCGCCAGCTCACGCGGCGTGCCTGCGGGATCCGTGCCATGGGCGACGACCTCCACCGATGCCGCGCCGTCTGCCGTGGCACGGCGCGCCGGGATGACGATCGTACCCTCCTCGAAGGTCGCCGGCGTCAGGCCGTAGATGGGGCGCGGGCTCTCGAACACCGTCACCGACCCGCGCGCCTCGAACGCCTCGAGTACGTCGCCGCGCCACTCCGCATAGAGACCGTCGGACATCCAGAACGTATCGAACGAGCCGTCGAGAGACGCGGCCCAGGTCGCTACGGCATCCCCGTCGGGCAACCACGGCTCTGGCGTGACGTTCGGCAGCAACCGTGCCGCAGCGTCAGCGGCCTGGAAGGCAACGGCGTCGTCCTCAGGCAGGTCCGTCAAGGTGACGACCGCGGCGGTGCGTCCCGCCCGCGCCGCCTCATCCAGAAGCGCCTCAGCCCGGTCGATCCGGCGGGCCCAGTCGCGCGCATCCGCCCATGTCCCGTCCATCACGACGAGGAGCGGGCCAGTCCCTTCACGCTGCACCTGGGGGTTCAAGATCGGTCCTGCGAACCCGATGATCAGCGCGGCGACCGCCAGCATTCGCAGCAGGAGCAACCACCACGGCGTGCGATCTGTCTGGACCTCGTCGTCGGTCAGGCCGAGCAGGAGCGCGACGCCGGGAAACCTGCGGCGGATCGGCGCCGGGGGCACGGCGCGCAGGATCAGCCACAAGATCGGCAGAGCGACCAGCGCCGCCAGCAGCAGCGGCGCGGTGAATCCCAGTGGACCGATCATCCACATCAGTGCACCCGCTCGAGCGCGGCATAGAGCCAGAGCAGCGCCGCGGCCGGCGCATCACCGGTATGATGGGTCGAGAATTGCCAGCTCGTCGTGCGCGCCAGCGATTCCAACCGTGCCTTTCGCTCCGCTAGCCGGTCTAGGTACCGGCCCCGCAGATCGCCCGCCTTCAACGTCTCGTGCCGCATCGTGCCGCCGACACTCTCGAAGATCGTGCGTCCGTCGAAGGGAAACGCCTCTTCCTGCGGGTCGAGGATCTGCACGATCGCGCCCTTGACGCCGCGGTCCGCAGCCTTGGTCAGCGCCCGTTCGACCGGCTCGGGGTCGCCGAGGAAGTCCGAGACGAAGACCGCGCGGCTGTGGTGCAGCATGCCCCGCGCCTCGGGCTCTCCGAAGTCGCGCGCGTCGTCCGCCTCCGACAGCGCTCCAGCGAGCCGGAGAAGTTGCACCTCACCCGAGCGCGGCGGCAGCCCGGTGCCGGACAGCCCGACGCGCTCTCCACCGCGGATCAACAGGACGGAAAGCGCCAGGGAAAGCAGGCGCGCCCGGTCCGCCTTGGAAGGCAGCTTGTCGCTCGACGCGAAACGCATCGAGGCCGCACCGTCGACCCATAGAAGGACGCTCTGCGCCGCCTGCCATTCCTTCTCGCGCACGAACTGCTCATCCGATCGGCCGGACCTGCGCCAGTCGATCGCCCGCGCCTCGTCGCCACCGTGGGCGGGCCGGTACTGCCAGAACTCGTCGCCGAGCCCCGGGCGCCGACGTCCGTGCGCGCCCAGAAGCACCGTCGACGCCAGATGCTCCGCCGCCGCCAGCAACGGCGGCAATGGCGCCGCGAGAGTCTCCGCACGACCGCGAAGCCGCGCCGCCGCAGCCCGCGCCTCGGTGAGGGAAGCCGGGTCGCTCAAGCTGCGGCCTCGACATGCGTTATTCGGCTGGCGACGTCGGCTATCACACCGGGCAGGCTCTCGCCGCGCGCGCGGGCGGAGAACGTCAATGCCATTCGATGCGTCAGCACGGGCTCGGCCATCGCCGCCACGTCCTCCGCAGATGGCGCCAGCCGCCCCTGCAGCAGCGCGCGCGCACGGACCGTCAACATCAGCGCCTGCGCCGCGCGCGGCCCCGGACCCCAACCGACGAACTGCCGCACCGGCTCCGGCGCGGTCGGGTCGCCCGGCCGGCAGGCACGCACGAGGTCGAGGATCGTCTCGACCACCGCCTCCCCGACCGGCATCCGCCGCAACAGGACCTGCGCGGCGATCAACTCCTCGGCTCGAAAGACCTGCGTCGACTTGTCTTCGGCCACGCCCGTCGTCGCGATCAGGATGTCGCGCTCGGTATCACGGTCGGGATAAGGCACGTCGATCTGCACCAGGAACCGGTCGAGCTGCGCCTCCGGCAGCGGGTATGTTCCCTCCTGCTCGATCGGGTTCTGCGTGGCGAGAACGTGGAACGGCGGCGTCAACGTATGCGGGACGCCGGCAACCGTCACCGACTTCTCCTGCATCGCCTGCAGCAGTGCCGACTGCGTCCGCGGGCTCGCGCGATTGATCTCGTCGGCCATCAGCAACTGGCAGAAGATCGGCCCCTCGATGAATTGGAAGGCCCGGCTGCCATCGGTCGTCGTCTCGAGGACCTCCGAACCGAGGATGTCCGCGGGCATGAGGTCCGGCGTGAACTGTATGCGTCGCCCGTCGAGGCCCATCACCGTCGAGAGCGTGTCGACGAGTTTGGTCTTGCCCAAGCCCGGCAGGCCGATCAGCAGGCCATGGCCGCCGCACAGCAGCGCGGACAACACCAGTTCCACCACGCGCTCCTGACCGATGAACCGCCGCTCGATCGAGGTTCGCGCCTCGCCAAGCTTGCCGCCCAGTTCGTCGATCTGGCCCAGAAGGTCTTCGGCCATGACCTCTCCTTTCCCGCGTGCTATGTCCCCTTGCGCACAACAAGTATCGCTCGGTCGACCAATGGCAAAAGAGGACACCGCACAAAACGGCGTGAGACCGTCCGCCGACGGCCTCGCGCAGAGCGCGTCTGCCGCATCGAAGGGCGGTCTGCCTCCCGTGCACCTCTGGGATCCGCCCTTCTGCGGTGAGATCGACATGGAGATACGTCGCGACGGCACGTGGTTCTACGAAGGCACGCCGATCGGCCGCCCGGCCATGGTGCGGCTCTTTTCAACGATACTGCGGCGCGAGGGCGATCGCATCTACCTGGTCACGCCGGTCGAGAAGGTCGGCATCCGCGTCGAGGACGCCCCCTTCGTCGCCGTCGACGTGGAGGAGGACGGCGATACGCTCGTGTTCGAGACCAACGTCGGCGATCGGGTCGCCGCCGGGCCAGATCACGCCATACGCGTCGAGATGGCGCAGGATGGCGAACCCAGCCCGTACATCCACGTCCGCGCGGGACTCGACGCGTTGATCGACCGGAAGACCTTCTACCGGCTCGTCGACCTCGGCGAGCATCGCCGGCATGAGGCCGAGGACTGGTTCGGGGTGACGTCGGGCGGCCGCTTCTTTCCCATCATCCGCACGTCGGAATTGCCGGAATGACCGGATCCTGACAGGATGCTGTCAGGAGGGGTGCGCTAGAAGAACGTCGTCCATCCCGCACGACGAGGAGAAACCCTGAAGATGACGATGACCGAAGCCAAGACGCGTCTTGGCTCTCGCCGAAGTGCAGTTTCTGTACTTCCAGCTTAGGTACCTGAGCTGATGGCCTCCATCATCTTCTCGCGGAACACCTCGGCCGGCGTCCGGTAGCCAAGACATTTCCGGGGTGTGGCGTTGAGGCGGTCGCAGATCGACCTCAGAGATCGATCTGTGAGCGCCGTGGGATCGACCTGGCGCGGCAGGAAGCGGCGGAGCCTCCCGTTGGTGTTCTCGACGGTGCCTTTCTGCCAAGGCGACTGCGGATCGCAGAACCAGGTCTGGACGCCGAGCCCGGCCTGCAAATGCGGCAAGGCGGTGAACGCGGGTCGCCGCGGTCGAAGGTGATCGAGCGGCGCGCCGTCAAGAGCAGGGCCGCGAGGCCGGAGATCGGCGCCTCCATGACCGGCCTGGACTGCCGGTCGCGGTTTTTCGGCAGGAGCGTGAACCGGCTGACGCGCTCGACCACGGAGGCGAGGTTCGTCTTGCCGAACTCCTTGCGGAACATGACGAGGTCAGCTTCAATACTCGGTGCGCCGGCCAATGATATCGGGGCGCTGCGCAATGCTGACCTCGTTGGAGAACCGCACGCCGTGGTGCCGTCGCGCGGCCCGTGGCCGACGTCGCCGGCGGTGCTCCGGGAGGTGGCGGTAGAGCTCCTTGGAGAGGCCGGACTTAGAGTACGCGAAGCGGTAGATCGTCTCGTGCGACACCCGGACCGGATGCCGCTCGAGCCGCATCCGACCGGCGATCTGTTCCGGCGACCAACCGGCCTTGAGCCGGTCCACGACGGCAAGCTTCAGTGTCGGGTGCACGACCATCTTTCGATGCACGGCACGGCGACGCTCCGCCATGTCCTGGGCCGCCACCGCATGGTAGCCGTTGAGCTCGGGCAGTTCGACGTCGCGGAAGAAGTTGCGCTTCAGCTCGCGGTAGAGCGTCGGGGCGTCACGGCCGAGACGCAGCGCGATCTCCTTGACCGGGATCTTCGCCGCGCGCCATTCGGCCAGCCTGCGGCGTTCGTCGAGATCGAGATGAGCATATGAACGGGGCACCGATCATCCTCCCATGTAACCTTCTGTTTTGCTGCAGAAGTTGCACTTCGGATGTGAATCCACCGCCCCCGATGGCATCGAGGCGCATGACACGTGCGCCTGGTTCGAGATACCGGTGACCGACCTCGACCGCGCGCGAAGCTTCTACTCGGCTGTGATGCCGCGAGACCTCGAGATGAGTGAACAGGGGCCGAACCCGATGGCCCTGTTCGCGCCGCTCGCCGAGCAGGGCGTCGCCGGTCACCTCAACCAAGGCAAGCCCGCCGGCGCGGGGACCGGCCCAACGATCCATCTTGCGGCACCGGATGCCCTCGATGCCTGCATGCAGCGCATCCGGGACAATGGCGGCACCGTCGTGTCCGAGGTGATCGAGATCCCCTCCGGGCGGTTCTTCTACGCGACCGACCCCGACGGCAACTCGATCGGCCTGTTCACCGGCTAGGAGGCTATCCGATCCGCTGGGCCAGTCCTCTTCATGTCGCTGCAGGCGTGACCTCGCTGCGCGAGCTCCGTTGGCTGATGATCAGTTGGCGCAGAGGCGATGCCGCGCATGCGGCCCAGTTCGAACCAGCTTGGCCCTGACCCGATACGCCGCGCCGACCGTCTCTACCGTCTCGCCGAGCTCTTGCGCGGCGGGCGGCTGACGAAGGCGCGGCGCCTTGCCGAGCGGCTCGAGGTCAGCGAGCGTACGATCTACCGCGATGTCGCCGGCCTGATCGCTTCGGGCGTGCCGATCGACGGCGAGGCCGGCGTCGGCTATGTGGTTCAGCCTGAACAAAGCGGATGTCTCTGATTTCGCACGATAAGGCGCAATTTCTCGTGGCTCCTGATTGCAGGTATTCGTAGAATTCCGGCGGGAACCCTGCGATTTCGGATGCGCCGATGAAACCGAAGACCCGCCACCCCGAGCAGGATGATCTGCTGCGGCCGCGCCTGGTCGACCTGATCGACATGGGCCACGAGCTGGTGAAGCTCGAGGCGCTGATCGACTGGGAGTTCTTCGAGCGGGAGTGGGCAGGGTTCTTCCCGTCCGGCAAAGGGCGACCGGCGACATCGCCGCGGCTGGTGGCGGGGCTGCTCTATCTCCAGCACGCGTTCGCCCTGTCGGACGAGGCGGTGGTCGCGCGGTGGGTCGAGAACCCGTACTACCAGCATTTCTGCGGTGAGACTTTCTTTCAGCACCGTCCGCCGATCGATCCGTCCTCGCTCACCCGCTGGCGCCAGCGCATCGGCGAAGAAGGTGTGGAGTGGCTGCTGACCGCGACGATCGAGGCCGGTCGCGCCTCGGGAACGGTCAAGGACCAGAGCATCGAGAGGGTGTCGGTCGACACCACGGTCATGGAGAAGAACATCGCCCACCCGACCGACGCCCGGCTCTACGAGACGGCGCGGCGGAAGCTGGTGGCGCTCGCCGCCGAGGCCGGGATCGAGCTGCGGCAGAGCTATGCGCGCCTGGCGCCGCGGCTGGCGGCGAAGGCCGGCAGGTACGCCCACGCCCGTCAGTTCAAGCGGATGCGCAAGGCGCTGCGCACGCTCAAGGGCTACACCGGCCGGGTCATGCGCGATCTCCGCCGCCGGCTCGAGGACATCCCGGACGGGCCGCTGCGGGAGCGCATCCTCGACATGCTGGTCCTGACCTCGCGGCTCCTGCACCAGCAGCCGAAGGACAAGGGCAAGCTCTACAGCCTGCACGAGCCGGAGGTGGACTGCATCTCAAAGGGCAAGGCGCGGGTGCGATACGAGTTCGGCACCAAGGTCAGCGTCGCCGCCACCACCCGCGAGGGCTTCATCGTCGGCATGCGGGCGCTGCCGGGCAACCCCTACGACGGCCACACCCTCGCCGAGGCTCTCGAGCAGGTCGAGGTGCTGACCGATCGCCGCCCGTCCCTCGCCGTCGTCGACCGCGGCTATCGCGGCCACGGCGTCGAGACCACGCGCGTGCTGATCAGCGGCACCCGCAGGGGGCTCACGCCGCCGCTCGCCAAGCTCCTGCGCCGCCGCAGCGCCATCGAGCCGGAGATCGGCCACATGAAGACCGACGGGCGGCTGACCCGCTGCCGCTGAAGGGAACCGCCGGCGACGCGCTCTTCGCCGTCCTCTGCGCCTGCGGCCACAACCTCCGCAAGATCCTCGCCCACCTGAGGGCCTTTTGGGCCCTCCTGATCGCCGCCATTCTCGGCGCGCTCAGACCCGACTGCACCCCCAAGGACAGTGTTGCCGCCGCCTAAACGGATTGTTCAGGCTGAACTAGGTGATGCGGCCCGGTTTTAATGTCCCGCCGCTTGTGTTCACGCAGGACGGAGTCGCGTGACCGGCGCGCGGCTCGTCGAAGCTTGGGGTGGCGCAGCCACGGCGCTCGCCGCGACCGACGCCCTGGTCAAGATATCCGCCGTCGTTCCGGAGCAGATCGCGAAGGCTGCAGACTGAACCGCCATTCTTGCCTTCCGCATGCCGGACTTGGACGACGAACCGAGGGCGCGGCTCGACGCCCTCGACTCGGCGATGCGCGAACGTCTGCGCCTTGCGTTCGACTACTGCGACGGCCAAGGCACGGTGACACATCGCCATGTTCGCCCCCTCGGCCTCGTCTTCTGGGGCAAGGTCTGGACGCTGATCGCCTGGTGCGAACTTCGCTGCGACTTTCGCATGTTCCGCGTCGATCGTATCATGGACATGAGGGCGGCCAGACCGTTCGGCTCCTGCAGAGGGCAAACCCTCGCGTACTTCTACGCACGTGAAGGCCCGACAGCGTGCAGCTATCCCGCCGCCGCGCGGGACTGAGCGCCTGTCTGGCCGCCCGCAACGACAGCGATATCTCGCGGCAATCGACGTGCGATCAGACGACGGCGTCCAGTGCGGCGATCGCACGCGCCACTTCCTGTTCGCTGGTGTAGTGCAGCAGGCTGAGGCGAAGGGCGCCGATCTCCGGCTCGACACCGACGGCGCTGAGGGCCCGCCAGGCGTAGAAATGTCCGCCGCCAGCGATGATGCCCCGTTCGGCAAGCGCTTCGGCGACCGGAGCCGCTGCGCGGCCGAGGTCGAGCGTCACCGTGGGCGCCCGCCGCGAGGGATCCCGTGGCCCCAGAAGCCTGACGTCGTTCCGTTCGGCAGCCCAGTCGAGGAGCGGCGCGGCGAGCGCCGCCTCCTTCGCGCGGACTGCATCATGCACGGCGCGGGCACGGTCCGCAGGCTCCGCCCCGCCCGGAAAATGGTGCGCGTGCAGCGCGTCGATGTAGTCGGCGATGCCGGCACAGGCCGCTACCTGCGCGTGGTCGGGACCCGCTGGCGTGAAGCGCTTCACCGGGTCGCTCTCATTGAAGAAGTGACATTGCGCCGGCAGCTGGTCGGCCAGCTGACGACGCACAGCCATCAGGCCCTGGTGCGGCCCCCACGTCTTGTAGGCGGAGAACAGATAGATGTCGCATCCAAGCGCTGCGACGTCGGGAAGGCCGTGCGGAGCGTAGCTGACGCCGTCGACGCACGTTCGTACACCCGCCGCGCGCGCCATGGCTGCGATCGCCGCCACATCGTTTATCTCTGCAACGACGTTCGACGCGTGCGGGAAGCAAAGCAGCGTCGCACCCGGCAGAAGCTCTTCCAGCTCTGCGGTGTCGAGTGATCCCGTCTCGGGGTCGATCCGCCACTCCCGGATCTCGATCCCCTCCTCCGCGAGGCGGCGCCAGGGACCGGAGTTCGCCTCGTGGTCCTGCTGCGTTACGATGATCGCCCCCTCCCCGCGCATCATCTGCCGGAATGCCTGAGCGAGGACGTAGACGTTCGCGGTGGTAGAGGGCCCGAACGACAGCTCGTCTTCCCGGATATTCATGAGCGCCGCGAGGCGGGTACGGGCCTCATCCATCTCCTCCCCGCCCAGTCGGGTCGGATCGGCGGGGCCATAGGGCTGCATCTTGCGTTCGCGGTAGAAGCGGTCGAGCCGCTGCGTCACCTGGCGACAAGGGTATGATCCCCCGGCATTCTCGAAGAACGCCCAATCAGCGAGCGCAGGCTCGGAGAAGGCGGGAAACTGGCTGCGGATGTAGTCGGTGTCGAGCATGGCGCTGCTTGATCAGGACCGGCCGCCAAGCGCAAGCCCCGAAGCCGGAAGAGAGTGCAGGCAAGCCAGCGTGCCTACCGCGTCGAAGTGTTGGAGGGACGTCGGGCGCGGATCATCAGAGCCGTGGTGCATTCGCGAAAGCCCGAACCGAGACGCACAAGGGCCCGAACAGCCACGAGGCGGCCGGTGGCCGCCTCGTCCCGCACGTGCCAGCAGGCCTAACGGGGTTCGCTCTGAAGGCCCTTGAAGATCGCCCAGCACATCACGAGTAGGACGACCGTGAACACGAGACCGGTCGAGATGACCATCGCTTGCAGCGACGCCAGACCGCCGCCGATCAGCAGCGCGATCGCGACCGCGCCCTCGAAGGTGGCCCAGAACACCCGCTGCGGCACCGGGGCGTCGACCTTGCCTCCGGCGGTGATCGTGTCAATGACCAGAGAGCCCGAGTCCGACGAGGTGACGAAGAAAACGATCACCAGAATGATGCCGATGAACGAGGTGATCGACGCCAGCGGCAGAATGTCCAGCATCTTGAAGAGCTGCAGTTCCAACGCGGCGTCCTGCGCAACGGTATAGTTTTGGCTTACCACCTGACTGATCGCCGTTCCGCCGAAGATCGACATCCAAAGCACGCAGACCGTCGACGGGATGAGCAGGACGCAGATGATGAACTCCCGCACGTTGCGGCCACGGCTGACGCGGGCGATGAACATGCCCACGAACGGTGACCAGCTGATCCACCAGGCCCAGTAGAACGAGGTCCAGCCTTGCGAGTAGTTGACGTCTTCACGCCCGAACGGAACCGACAGCGCCGGCAGATACTGCAAGTAAGCGACGAGGCTGTCCCAGAAGAACGTCAGCAGGAACACCGTCGGGCCGGTCAGGAGCACGAAGAGCGCCAGCAGCCCGGCAAGTCCCATGTTGATCTCGGAGAGAACCTTCACCCCACCGTCAAGGCCGCGGATCACCGAGATCAGCGCGACCGCGGTGATCGCCGAGATCAGGATGACCTCCGTCGTGGTGCCGATCGGAACTCCGAAAAGCTCGTGAAGGCCCGCATTGGCCTGGGTCGCGCCGAAAGCCCAGCGAAGTCGCCAGACCGAAGAGCGTGCTGAAGACCGCGATCGTGTCGATCACATGGCCCCACCAGCCCCAGACCCGATCGCCCAGGATCGGATAGAACGCCGACCGGATGGTCAGCGGCAGGCCCTTGTTGAAGCTGAAGAGCGCCAGCGCCAAGGCCACCATCGCGTACATGGCCCAAGGGTGCAGCCCCCAGTGAAGGATCGTCGCCGCCATGCCCAGCCGGATCGCTTCGGCTTCGTCTCCAGAGGCGCCGCCCAATGGGGCCCAGTCCGTGCGGACACCGTTCTCGACTGCGGTGCCGCCCATCGCGGTCGAAAAGTGCGTCATCGGCTCGGAGACGCCATAGAACATCAGGCCGATGCCCATGCCGGCGGCGAACAGCATTGCGAACCAGCCGACGTAGGTGAAGTCGGGCGCCGCATCCTTGCCGCCCAGCTTTATCGACCCGTAGGGCGTGAAGATCAGCGCCAGCGCGAAGATCACCACGAGGTCGGCGCCGAGCAGAAAGAACCAGTCGAAGGTCTTGGTGGTGAAGTCGAACATCGCCGAGAACACCGCCGTGGCCTGATCGGGCAGTGCCATGGCGTAGAAGACGAAAGCCACGATCGAAAGTCCCGAGATCATGAAGACCGGGTTGTGAATGTCGAAACCGAAGGGACCCAGTTGCCCCTCGACATTGTCCTGACCGATTTCGTAGTCGGTCTCGATCATGCCGGTTTCATCCGGCGTCGTGTCTGTCATTGACCTACCTCCAGTGGTTGCCGGCTATTGGCACATTGACACAGATCGGCTCAAAACCACAAACGCCGCCTGTCTCCGGCACCGTTGACAGTCGACGTGCTGCAGCGAGAAAAGGCGGATCGATCCTTCCTGAACCGCCGTATTCACGCCATGCGCCGCTCTGGCTGGGCTTCTTCGCGGCGGTGATGCTGGCCTGGTCGGTGCTATGGCGGATGGCGAACATGGCGGGCCTGGACCCGCTCGGGCGCGCCGCCGGCCCGAACATGATGCCGATGACGGCGTTCGGTCCGCTCTTCGGGATGTGGGCGCTGATGATGGCCGCCATGATGCTGCCGACACTCGTGCCGACCCTCCGCACCTACGAAGGGCTCATCCGGCCCGGCGTCGGGTCGCGAGCGGGATGGATCGGCGTCGCCGCGGGCTACTTCGCGGTCTGGCTCGGCTTCGCCGCGGTGCTGGCGGCGGCACAGGCGGTCCTGGTCGCAGCGGAACTCATCGACGAACTGGGCGCCCTAGCGTCTCGGGCGGCGGCCGGCGCCGTCCTCGTAGCGGCGGGACTTGTGGCAGTTCACAAGCGCCAAGGAAGTATGTCACGACGTCTGTCTCACGCCGATGGGCTGGTTCCTCGGCCGCTGGCGTTCGGGTCTTGGCGGCGGCATCCGGATGGGCGCGGGGCTTGGCGCGTACTGCGTCGGCTGTTGCTGGACATACATGGTCATGATGTTCGTGGGCGGCACCATGAACCTGGCCTTGATGGGCGCCGCCACTCTGCTCATGGTCCTCGAGAAGCTGCCGGACGTCGGCCTGGTGCTGCGGCGCCCGATCGGGCTGGCGATGGTCGCGGGCGGCATCGCGTGGGGAGTGCTTTGATGGCTGGAGACAAGCTGCGGGTCCGCGACCGGATCATCCAGCAGATGGCCAATCCGCTTCGGCGACGCCAGCGGCCGACCGACTGGGCGATCAGGGGCGAGCTCTTCCTGAACTGCTCTTGCACCCTCTTCTGCCCCTGCGTCGTCAGCCTCGGCAAGCACCCCCCGACCGAGGGGAGTTGCCGCACCTGGATGGCGATCGCGATCGACGACGGTCACTTCGAGGGCGAAAGCCTCGCCGGCCTCAATGTCGGGCTGCTGGCCGAGATACCGGGCCGGATGGCGGAAGGCGACTGGCGCGTCGCGCTCTACGTCGACGAGCGGGCGTCGCAGCGGGCCTACGACGGTCTCCTCGCGATCCTCTCGGGTGCGGCGGGAGGCACGACCGGGCTCTTCACGATGCTCGTATCGACCATCCTCGGGGCGGAGCGCGCGCCCGTCGTGATCGAGCGAGACGGGCGCCGCCGCCGGATCACGGTCGGCCGCAAGATCCAGGGCGAGATCGAGATGGTGGAGGGCGACTCGGCGGAACATCCGGTGACGGTTTCCAACACGCGCTACTGGATGGGCCCCGACATCGTCGTCGCGCGCGGTTTGCGCAGCCGCATCAGGGACTACGGCCGCGTCTGGGACTTCGACGGAAAGTCCGCGGAGATCTGCGCGATCGACTGGAGCGGCCCGTGATCGGTCCCGACCATGTCCGTACCATGGCACGCTACAACACCTGGCAGGACCGCTCGCTCTACGACGCGGCCGAGACGCTGGGCGAGGCGGAGCGACGACGCGACCGCGGCGCGTTCTTCGGCTCCATCCATGCAACGCTCAGCCACCTGATGTGGGCTGATCACATGTGGATGTCGCGACTCGACCGGTGGGACAAGCCGGACGTCGGCCTCTCAGGCAGCGGAACATGGATCGACGACTGGGCCGAGATGAAGTCCAGGCGCCGCATCTCGGACGCGCGGATTGTCCGCTGGGCCGAGAACCTGCCTCCCGATGCGCTGGCGGGCGATCTCAAGTGGTGGTCGGGAGCCGCCCGCAAGGATGTGGCGAAGCCGGTGTGGCTGGTCGTGACACACGTCTTCAACCACCAGACCCACCATCGCGGCCAGGTCCACGCGATGCTGACCGCCGCGGGCGCGGTCCCCGACGACACCGACCTGTTCCTGATGCCAAGCCTTGATTGAGCGCTGTTCGGTGTCAAACTCTCTTCTGAACAACGGAGGATGGGTCATGCGCCGGAAGAATCCACTCGTCGTCTTCTACATCAGATCCTGCGTCATCGGCTTCGTCCTCGCGGCGGTGTTCACCGCGGCGCTGGTCGGAATGGACGTGGCACACATCGGCCACCTCGTCACGCACGTCGATGGCGGATACCTCGCGGCGTTCCTCCTCTGGTTCTTCAACGGGATCGTATTCTCCGGCGCACAAGCCGCAGTCTCGGTCCTGCTGATGGCGGAGAGGGACGATGATGGCGGCCGCGGAACGCCGGAACCGCTCGTCGTGCCGGTTGCGATCCGGGCGGATTAGCCGCGCCGGCCTTGCACTTTGGGCCGTCGTCGTCCTTTCTCGGCCTGAACCCAAGGGAAGGTCCGAAGATGCGCGCACTCGTGGTCGAGAAGACCGAGGACGGGACGGAAGCCACAGTTCAGGACATCGACGAGGGCCGGCTGCCGGATGGCGAGGTCACTGTCGCCGTCGAATACTCCACCCTGAACTACAAGGACGGCCTTTGCATCGGTCCCGGCGGCGGGCTTGTGAGGAATTACCCGCACGTCCCGGGGATCGACTTCGCGGGAACGGTCGAGAGCTCCGATGACGCCCGCTACAAGCCCGGCGACAAGGTCGTCCTGACCGGCTGGCGCGTGGGCGAAGCGCACTGGGGCGGCTACGCCGAGAAGGCCAGGGTCAAGGCGGACTGGCTGGTTCCCCTGCCCGACCGGCTGAGCACCCAGCAGGCAATGGCGGTGGGCACCGCAGGCTTCACCGCGATGCTCGCCATCATGGCGCTGGAGGCGCACGGTCTGACGCCCGGTGCCGGGCCGGTGCTCGTCACTGGCGCGGCGGGCGGCGTCGGCTCGGTCGCGACGGCGATCCTCGCCAAGGCCGGCTACGAGGTGGCGTGCGTGACCGGCCGGCCCGAGCAGGAAGGCTACCTCAAGGACCTCGGCGCGAGCGAGATCGTCGCCCGCGAAGACCTCGCGGAGGTCACGCGAAAGCCGCTGGAGGCCGAAAAGTGGTCGGGCTGTGTCGACGCCGTCGCCGGTGCGATGCTGGGTCGAGTGCTCAAGCAGATGCGCTACGGGACCTCCGTGGCCGCGGTCGGCCTAGCTGGCGGCGCGTCGATCGAGGGCGCGCTGATCACCCCATTCATCCTGCGGGGGGTCAACCTCCTCGGCATCGACAGCGTGATGCGCCCTTACGATGACCGCGTCGAGGCGTGGGGCAGGATCGCCAGCGATCTGCCGATGGAGAAGGTCGAGGCGATGGTCGAGCCAGCGACCCTCGGCGACCTCCCTCGGCTTGGCGCGGACATCCTCAAGGGCCGCGTGCGCGGGCGCGTAGTCGTCGACGTGAACGCATGAGGCGACGGCCGCACGGGCCCACAGTCGCTCCAGACGAGCCGCATCGCTGAAAGGCCGCATACATCGAACGGCGCGCTTGCAACGCGCCGTGTCATCACTAGCGTCGCGCCGAAGTCAGATGGAGGACACAGATGACTCGTTCCCTTTCGCTGTCTGCCAGCGCCATTGCGCTCGCCAGCGCTGCGTCGGCGCAGGACGTCGACCTGCTCGTCTTCGACTATGCCGGTTTCGAGGATCCGGCCTACCATTCGAAGTTCGTCGAGGAGTATGGCGGCAGCCCCGAGTTCGCCTTCTTCGGCGACGAGGAGGAAGCGTTCCAGAAGCTCGTCTCGGGCTTTCGTGCCGACGTCAGCCACCTCTGCGCCGGCTCGGTGACGAAATGGATCAACTCGGGCATCCTCGAGCCGTGGGACGTGCAGCCGGATCGACGCGGCGGGTGATCTGAATACCGCGCTCACCGGACAGGACGTGACAGAAGGAAGCGAGGCGCTGTACTTCCTGCCGACCGACTACGGTTCGACCGCGATCGCCTACAACACCGAGGAAGTGCCGGAGGAGGACGTGGCCTCTCTCTCGGTCTTCCAGAACCCGGCATATGCGGGGCGGATCACGCTGCCGGACAATGTCGACGACGCCTACGCGCTCGCCTATCTCGCGACCGGCGTGACGAACTGGCAAGGAGTCACGGACGAGCAGTTCCAGGCCGCCACCGACTGGCTGCGCGAGGCCCACCAGAACGTCTACACCTACTGGTCGGACCCCGCCGAGCTGGCGCAATTGATGAGCGGCGGCGCAGTGGTGATTTCCTGGGCCTGGAACGAGACGCTTCCGACCATGGCCGAGCAGGGCTTCCCGATCGGCTACCAGCGCGAGCCTGAGGAGGGGTCCTCGCTCTGGCTTTGCGGCTACGGCAACCTCGCCAATGGCGAAGGGTCCGAGGATCAGGCCTACGCCTTCGTCAACGCCTTCCTTGATCCGACTTCCACGCGCCCCCTCCTCGAGGGCGGATGGGGCTCGGCCAATGCCGCCGCAATGTCGGAAATCGGAGAGGAGGAGCTGGCCGAGGTCGGCCTCGGGCCGATCGACGCCCCGATCCTGGCACAACTGCCGATCTCCAATGATCTGCGCGAGAAGCATTCCGAGGCGTTCGAGCGCATCAAGGCTGGCTTCTGATCTGATGGCCGCCTTCGTTCCGCCGCCCGGCGGAACAAAGGCGATCCAGCCTCTCGCCGCGCGCAGAATTCTCGAGCGGAGCAACCTCGCCGATCTGATCAACGGTGGAGTCGAAGCGCCGTCATGACCTTCTGGATCGTGCCCGGTTAGATGAGACCAGCCTCTCGCATCATCGCAGAGCTTCAGTTGTGTGAACTCCGGCGGCCATGAGCCGCCGGTCTCCCTGCCCGGGTCGGTGTTCACCGAAGACGTTGCTGATCGGCGGAAAGATGGCGCCGGTCGCATACTTCGTCTGCAGTCATTTCGATGCAGCCTGGGCGTACGCCGGACGCACGCCCTGCGCGCTCAGCCCCACTCGGCGCGCATCGCAGCGAGGATGTCTGCACGGCTGACCTGTCCGACGAGGCGGCCGTCGCGAATCACGGGAAAACGCCTGTATCGGCTATCGAGGAATAGCTCCGCCGCCTCGAGAAGGCCCAGCTCGGCATCGATCGTCTCGACCGGCGTCGTCATGTAGCTCGACACGGTCCCGCCCCAGTCGCGGTAATATGCTGCGTGTATCCCAGCGCGCAGGCAGTCCTTCAGCGACAGGATACCAACCAGCCAGCCCTGCGCGTCGACGACCGGCGCGCCCGAGATATGCCCTTGTCGAGGAGGATCGAGACGGCGCGGTTGATCTCTTCCGTCGGATCGAGCGTCACGACCTCTCGCACCATATGGTCGGCGATGCGCGGCCCGGCAGTCATTCGTCGCGCTTCCTGGGACAGGAGGCGCAGGCCCCCGAACAGGCGAGCCCGCCGCACGAGCCGCGAAGCGGCGCGCGGCCGGCCAGCACGCCCACGGCAAGCCCGCCGACCGCCAGCAGCGTCACCAGCACGGCGAGCGCGAGCGTCGCCATCTAAGCCACCACCAGGCGATCGAAATCGGCCGTCATGCGATTCAGCGAGACCCGTCGCCGTCGCGCATCAGGAACAGCGCCGAGAGCCCCCGCCGCTCCGCCGTTTCAGGCCCCGCGTCGGGACCGAGGACGAGAAGGGCGGTCGCCCACGCGTCGGCGAGCGCTGCCGTCTCGGCCGCGACGGTCACCTGCGCGAGATGGCCCGGCACAGGTCGCCCGGCGCGGGGATCGACGATGTGGGATGTGGTTCGACCGTCACCCGGGTAGCCATTCGGCGAGAGGCCGGAGGTTGCCAGCGCCAGACTGCCCGGGCTGGACGATGCGCTGCACTTCGTTGCGGGCCCTCGCCCCGGCGCCTCGACCGCGACGCGCCACGGTCGGCCAGAAGGGTGCCGGCCGAGCGCCCTGACCTCGCCCCCCATCTCGATCAGCACGTCCGCGACGCCACGACCTGCCGCCTCGTCGATCGCGAGATCGAGCGCATAGCCCTTGGCCACGGCGCAGAGATCGAGAGTCGCGCCGGCACTGGTGCTTCTCGAGGCCGCCCTCCACCAGCCGCACCGTCTCGTACCCGGGCATGCCACCCCGGACCGGTCCCCAGCCGAAGCGGCGGACCAATGGGCCCACGGTCGGGTCGAAGGCGCCATCGGTTGCGCGAGCGACGTCGAGGGACATGGCGGCAACTCGGCGCAGCGGGTTCGACGCCGGGTAGAGACCAGGCTGAGAGCGGTTGATGCGAGAGAGCTCACTGTCGGCGCGCCAGGGCGACATCGACTCGTCGACGCCGTCGACGACGCGCCAAAGTGCCGCCGAAATCGCCGCTCGCTGAGTCTGCGTCGCGGTTGTCAGCCGCCAAGAGCTGCCGAAAGCCGCACCTCCCGCACGGAAGACGCCCGCCCGCGCCGGCGTCGCGATGACCGCCGCCATGCCACCTAGGAACATCCGCCTGTCGATCCGCATCGCCCTCACACCCCGAAATCGTCGAAGAAGATGCTCGACCGGTCGACGCCGGCATCGTCGAGCATCGCGAACACCGCACGCATCATCAACGGCGGGCCGCAGAGGTAGTATTCGCATGACCTCCGGCGCCGGGTGCTCTTGCAGGTAGCGCTGCCACACCACCGAATGGACGAAGCCGGTCGGCCCCTCCCACCCGTCCTCGGGCGAAGGGTCCGACAAGACGACGGTCCAGTTGAAGTTCTCGTGGGCGGTCGCTAGCGCGTCCATCTCCTCGGTGTAGAACAGTTCCTGCTTGCTGCGGGCGCCATACCACAGGCTGATCCGTCGCGACGTCTTCTGGCGCTCGAGCTGATCGTGGACGATGGCGCGCAAGGGCGCCATGCCCACCCCGCCGCCGATCAGGATCATCTCGGCGTCGGTCGGCTGCGCCCGGAAGCTGCCGAAGGGACCCGATGCCTGCACCTCGTCTCCGGGCTTCAGCCCGAAGAGCCACGAGGAGACGACGCCCGGCGGGGCCCCGGCCACCGACGGCGGGGGCAAGGCGAGCCTGATGTCGAGCACGATGCGCCCCGCCTCGGTATCCGACGGCCGGTTGGCGATGGAATAGGCGCGCGTCGTCTCCTCGTCATTATTGGCGACCAGACCGCGCAGCGGCTCCCACGAGGTACTGAACTGCTTTGCGACGTCGAGGTCGCGGTAGGCCAGCTCGTAGGTCGGAGCGGTGACCTGAAGGAAGGCGCCGGCGGCAATCTCTGGCCGGACCCCCTCGGGCAGTTCGAACGTGATCTCGCGGATCAAGGGCGTCATGTGCCGCGTCTCGGCGACCGTGCAGGTGAAGCTCTCTGCCGCGAGCAGCGCCGCCGGCACCTCGACATCCATGTCGCCGCGCAGCACGACCTGGCAGGCAAGGTGCATGCCGTTCGCGAGCTCGGATCGCGACAGCTTGGAGGTCTCGGTCGGCAGCGCGTCCATTCCGCCCTCGGTCACCCGCACCCGGCAGAGACCACACGTCCCTGCCCCGGCGCAGGCCGAGGGGATCAGGATGCCGTCGTCGTTCAGCACCCCGAGGAGCTTCGCGCCGGTGGTCGCCGCGATCTCTCGCCGCGCGTTCACCGTCACCGTGGCCGGACGCTGCGGCACCAGGACCGCCCGCGCGAGCGTCACCACCAGCGTCAGCGTCAGAAGAAGTGCCGCGAGGAGTGCGGTGCCGACGAAGATGTCCGTCATGGGTGCGGCGTCCCGAGGCCGGCGAAGGCCGAGAATCCGAGCGACATCAGCCCGGCGACCAGAAATGCGCTGCCGAGCCCCTGCAGGCCCTCGGGCATGTCGGAGTAGCGCAGCCGCTCGCGAATCGCGGCGAAGAGCAGGATGGCGAGCGCCCACCCCACCCCGCTGCCGACGCCGTAGACGGCGGATTCCGCCAGCGTGTAGTCGCGCTCGACCATGAAGAGGCTGCCGCCGAGGATTGCGCAGTTGACGGTGATGAGCGGCAGGAAGATACCGAGCGCCCGGTAGAGTGCGGGCGCGAACCGGTCGAGCGTCATCTCCAGGATCTGCACCATTGCCGCGATCACGCCGATGAACGCGATCAGCCGCAGGTAAGTCAGGTCGACCTCCGGCAGGCCCAGCCAGCTCCACGCGCCCTCGATCAGGAAGCCCTGGAAGATCAGGTGGTTCACCGGAACGGTGATGGTCTGCACGACGATCACCGCGACGCCGAGGCCGGCGGCGGTCTCCACCCGCTGCGACACCGCGAGAAAGGTGCACATGCCGAGGAAGAAGACGAGGATCAGGTTCTCGGCGAAGATCGCGGTGAGGAAGAGCTCGATCATCGCGCCTCCCCAAGCTTGTAGTCCGGCGTCTCCGCCTGCTTGCGGAAGAGCGAGCGGATGCCCCACACGAGAAAGCCGATGATGAAGAATGCCGCCGGGGCCAGCTGCATCAGGCCGAGCGGCTGGAACCAGCCGCCTTCGGCCACCGTCGGCACGACGGCGTAACCCATTAGCGTGCCGGCACCGAAGAATTCGCGCAGAGTCCCCACGATCAGCAGGATTAGACTGTAGCCAAGGCCGTTGCCGAGGCCGTCTAGAAAGCTTGGCAACGGCGGGTTGCGCATCGCGAATCCTTCCGCGCGTCCCAGCACTATGCAGTTCGTCACGATCAGCCCGACGAAGATCGATAGGCGGCGGCTTAGCTCGAACGCGTAAGCCTGCAGGATCTCGTCGATGACGATCACGAGGGAGGCGATGATCGTGATCTGCACGATCAGCCGGATCGACGTCGGGATGTGCCGACGGATCAGGCTGATGAGCGCCGACGAGAGGCTGAGGACAACCGTCAGCGCCACGCTCATCGTGAGCGATGTCGCTAAGGTCGTCGTGACTGCGAGCGCCGAGCAGATGCCGAGGATCTGCAGCGTGACCGGGTTCTCGTCGAGGAGCGGGCGGGTGAGGTAACGCAGCACGCTCACGCCGCACCCTCCGCCAGCCGATCGAGGAACGGGCCGTAGCCCCAGTCGCCCAGCCAGAACCGCAGCATGTTCTGGACGCCGTTCGAAGTGCGCGTGGCGCCGGTGATGCCGTCCACCTCGTAGGGGCCGCTCGCCTGGCCACGCACGACCGAGATGACGATGTCGCCGTCCTCGTCCGCGACCTCCTTGCCAGGCCAGAGCGCCTGCCAGCGCGGCGTCTGGATCTCGGCGCCGAGGCCGGGCGTGTCGCCCTGCTCGAGGATCGTCAGCGCCGCGACGGTCCTGAGATCCCCCTCGAGCGCCAGCAGCGCCCGAATGGTGGACTGATAGCCGCGCCCCGCGACCGGCAGAACGACGAGCGCCAGTTCGCCCCCGCTCTCGACGACATAGACGGTGGCGTGGCTGGACCGCTCGCCCAGCCCCGCGATGTCGGCTTCAGGCGGCAGCGGCACGGGCACGCCATCCGTCCCCGGTTCGGCGAATGTTCCCTCCTCGAGGTTCACGGTACGGGGCTCCAGTTCATTGACGCCGGTCTCCGCCATCAGGTCGCGGAGGCCTGGAACCTCGTCCAGCATGGACGCCATCCGCGCCTGCCGCTCGGCCGCGAGGTTGGCCTCCCGCAGCGGCTCCAGCAGCACCGAAGCGGTCGAGACGACGATCGCGGAGCAGACGGCGACCAGCGCCGCGACGCCGAACGTCTTGACCCGGTCGTCGTTCGGCCTCGCCCAGAAGGCGGCCCAGACATTCTGCCCCTCAGCCAATGCGTCGCCTCCGGCGCGCCGAATAGAGCGTGATGGCGAGATGATCGTAGAGCGGCGCGAAGAGGCTGGCGACGAGCGCGGCGAAGACGACCGAGACCGGCGACGCGCCGCCGAAGACGATGATCAGCAGACCTAGCGTCAGCCCGTGTGCCCAGCGTCCGGGTCGCGTCGCCGCAGCGCCGACCGGATCTCCGGCGAGGAAGACGAGGCCGAAGGTCAGAGCCACGAGAGTCTCAACGATCGGGCCTCCGCCCCAGAATGCCCAGCCGGCGACAAGGATCGCCGCCGGAACGACTACCCGCCAAGAGACGAACCCCAGCGCGAGAAGGAGCAACCCGCCGGGGAGCGTCGCCAGGGCGACGGCAACGCTGCCGCCCTCGATCACCCCGCCAGGAAACGAAAAGACCAGGAAGGCGAGGACCGTGACGGCGGTCGACAGAAATCCGAAGCCGCGCCCCCCGAAGACGTGGTCTGCAAGAACGGTGCCAGCGACGGTCGCAACCGCGAGCTGCCAGAGCGGCAGGTCGGCGGGCACGGCGACGGCCAGGGTCAGCGCCGTCGGCAGCGGGTGCCACCCGAAGCTCCGACGCCGACTGAGCGCGAACGACACCTCGGTCGCCAGCGCCGCGATGAGCGCCGTGAGAAAGACCTCCAGCGTCTCGACCCCGCGCGCCGCGACGGTGACCGCCAGCGGCAGAAGCAGCGCCGCCGTCTGCGCAAGGTCGATGCCGTTCGGGTCCTGCATCAGCGGCAGACGCGGCCCGCGCCAGACCGCCGGTATCGCGGTGGTCTCGCTCATGCCGCCCCTGCAAGATCGTCGAGCACCCTGCGCAGCAGCCGATCGTAGCGCGCGCCGCTGGTGCAGAGCATGTTGAGTGCGACCACGTCTTCTTCGACGAGGGCGAGCGCGCCCAGCCGCTCGGCCGTCTCGACGTCGCCGATGGAGAGCGCGCGCATGAGCGGCACGGCATGGGTGCGGATCGGAAGGGTGCCCTCCAGTCTCTCTCCCGGCACGATGGGGCGAAGGCGCCGCGGCTCGTCGGGCAGCGGCAGCCGGGGAACGACGATTACTTGCTGGTCGAGCGCGCCGAGCCAAGCCGCTTCGTGCCGCGCCGCAACCGGGCCGGTGAGGACGCTGAGCGGCCGGTCGAAGGCGAGATAGGGCTTCGTCAGTTCCCGCAGGCTCGCGCCAGGCAGCGTGCGAACCAGCCGCGCCCGGTCGACCGCGGCGCCGGCGATGGTGACGACGCGGTCTCTCACGAGACGTCCGGAAGACAGCAGCAGCCCCAGCGAGATCACGTCGGCGTGGTCTGTCACCCAGACCTGCCGACCGAGCGTCACCGGATGAACATGTTCGACCTGTGCACTTGGCGAATGCCGCCTCTCGTCCTTGAAGACGGTGCAGCGAACGCGAGTCCCGGCAGCCAGAATCCGATCCGGAGGTCTGGCAAACATGCACTGTGCCTTCAGTCAACTCCTGCAGTCCGGCGATGCCGTTCGCGAAGTCGTCGCCCGAGGCCTCGATCGCGGTGCGCGGGTCGGGCGCGGAGCCGCCGCGAGGCGTCGCCGTGACGAAGATGGCCTCTGGTCGCGCGTCGGGGTCAGGAACGAGGCCGAATGGACGAGTGCGGAAGGCGGTCCAGAGGCCGGCCGCGAGCATGGCCTCCCGCACGTTCGCCAGATCGAAGCGTTCGGCGCTCGCGCCGTCCGCGTCCAGCACGAGTTGACCCAGTGATCGGCGCGGACCCCAGCGAATCGACCGCACGGTCCCAGCGACCGGAGCGGTCACCACGATCCGCGGCCGCAGCCTGTCGACGAGCAGCGGCTGACCGGCCGAGACCTTGTCCCCCTCGCTCACGAGCAACCGCGGCCGCACCCCGGGCAGGTCGGTGCCCAGCACCGCGATCTCGCCGATCTCCTGCCGATCCTCGACCGCGCCGCCGGGCCTCGTGTCGACGCGCTTCTTCCAGAAGTTCATCCGCGCTCCCATGGCCATCGGGCGGAGAGTGCTCGGCGATCAAGGCGGGAGACGATGACAAATGTCAAAGGCGCGGCGGGATGATGCCGACTACCCTCTCACTCGACAGAATCTCGCGAAGGAGTCAGCTCGTGATCCGACACCTTGTCCCCGCCGCTCTCGCGCTCGCGGCCCTCGCGTCGCCCGCAGTCGCGCAGGATGCGACGCCGGAGCAGATCATGGCGGCCTGGCTTGCCTCGCCGCACGCGGATACGAGTGCGGAAGCCTTTACCCACTGGAACGAGGAGGGCGCCGTTCCCGAAAGCTGCGCGGTCTGCCATTCCGGCCCGGGTTACCTCGATTTCATCGGCGCCGATGGCAGCGAGGTGGGGGTCGTCGATGTGCCGGCTCCCATCGAATCGCCGATAGATTGCAGGGTGTGCCACGATCCGGCGACGGGCGCGCTGGAAGAGGTCACCTTCCCGTCGGGAGAGACACTGGGCGGTCTGGGCAGTTCGACCGTATGTGCGGTCTGTCACCAGGGCCGCGAGTTCGACCGACAGCGTGGACGAGGCGCTGGCGGGGCTGGATGACGACGCGCCGTCGGCAGAGCTCGCCTTCCTGAACATCCACTACCGTGCCGCGGCGGCAACGCTCTACGGCGCCGAGGCGCGCGGCGGCTATCAGTACGGTGGCGAAGACTATGCAGGTCGGTTCGATCACGTTCCGAACCTCAATACCTGCTCCGGTTGCCACGACCCGCACGCCACTACAGTCGCGGCGGACACGTGCCTGACCTGTCACCAGGGGGTAACGGACCCGACCGCCATCCGGTCGACGCAGACGGACGTCGACGGCGATGGCGACCTGTCCGAGGGCATCGCGTCCGAGATCGATACCCTGCACGATCGCCTGCTGGAGGCGATCCAGCTCTACGCCGAAGAGATCGCCGGCACGCCCGTGGCATATTCCTCAGAGTCCTATCCGTACTTCTTCGTCGACACGGACGGTGACGGAGAGGCCGGCGAGGGCGAAGCCGCATTTCCAAACCGCTACCAGAGCTGGACACCTCGCATGCTGCGCGCCGCCTACAACTATCAGTTCGTCGCCAAGGATCCCGGCGGCTACGCGCACAACCCGCACTACGTGCTCCAGCTCCTCTTCGACAGCCTGAGCGACCTGTCGACCCAGGTCGAGGTTCAGACGGCGGATCTCGCCCGCCCCTGATCCACAGTGGAGCCACCGGCCCTTCTTATCGCCTTCGGCATCGTCTTCCTTGCCGGCCTGGCGCTCGACGCAGTGGGGCGGCGCATGCATGTGCCGCGCGTCACGCTCCTGATCCTGTTGGGAGCCCTTGTAGGGCCGCCTGGTCTCGACCTTCTTCCAGATCAGTTTACCGCCTCCAATCAAATCCTGGCGCCGACGGCGCTGACGATGGTGGCTTTCCTGCTCGGCGGCACGCTCGAGCGCTCGGCGCTGGGCAGGCACGGGCAGGAGATCCTCGTGATTTCGGTGACGGTCGTTGTTCTTGGCGCGGCTGTGGTCGCGGGAGGGCTCATGCTGATCGGGCTGCCCATCGGATTTGCGTTGCTGCTCGGTGCCATCGCGACGGCCACCGACCCCGCGGCGGTGCAGGACGTGATCCGGCAGACCGGCGCGCGCGGTCCCTTCGCGGAGCGATTGCTTGGCATTGTCGCCATCGACGACGCCTGGGGACTGCTGGTTTTCAGCGCCGCCCTAACCGCCGCGGCGGCCGTCGCCGGCGTGGCGGAGGCGGAAAACGCCCTGCTTGCGGGATTGTGGGAGAGTGGTGGCGCAATCGCCCTTGGTCTCGCGATTGGTCTGCCTGGCGCGTACCTGACCGGACGCATCAAGCCAGGCGAGCCGACGCTGATCGAGGCGCTGGGGATCGTCTTCCTGACGGCCGGCCTCGCCCAAGCGCTCGAGGTGTCGTACCTCCTGGCAGGAATCGTCGCCGGAACGACGATCGTCAACCTCGCACGGCACCACGACCAGCCGTTCCACGAGATCGAGAGGATCGAGTGGCCCTTCGTGCTTTTGTTCTTTGTTCTCGCGGGCGCGTCTTTCGAACTCGATCTGATGCTGGAGGCCGGCTTCGCGTGCCTCGTGTACATAGTTTTGCGGGCTGCCGCTCGACTCCTTGGTGGGTGGGCCAGCGGGCCACTGGCCGGCCTGTCGGGCCGCGACAGCGGACTCATGGGCGTGGCGTTGATGCCTCAGGCCGGCGTCGCGATCGGGATGGCGCTGATCGTGGTCGAGCGCTTGCCGGAAATCGGCGGACAGGTGCTCGCCATCGCCGTCGCGAGCACGATCGTCTTCGAGATATTCGGGCCGTTCCTTACCCAGTTCGCTCTGGCCCGCGCCGGCGAGATCCCCGCAGAGTGACGCCGCTGGCCCCGCAGCGGCGCATCGGCTAGGTCCGTGGCATGACCGACACCCTCACCATCCGCCGGCCCGACGACTGGCACCTGCATCTGCGCGACGGCGCGATCCTGTCCGCCGTACTGCCTGCGACGGCAGAAGTCTTCGGGCGCGCGATCATCATGCCCAATCTTGTTCCGCCCGTCGTCACGGCAGCCGATGCAGCAGAATATCGTGACCGGATCCTGTCGGCCAAGCCGAGAGGATCCGGGTTTCGGCCGCTGATGACGCTCTACCTGACAGAGGACACCGAGGTGCGCGACCTGCGTGCGGCCGCCGAGATCGGCCTCATCTCCGCGGTCAAGCTCTATCCCGACGGTGCGACGACGAACTCCGCCTCGGGCGTGAAGGACCTGTCCCGGGTGATGCGGGTGCTGGAGAACATGGCGCAGATCGGCCTGCCGCTGTGCGTCCACGGCGAAGTGACGGATCCCGCAGTGGACATCTTCGACCGGGAGGTTGCATTCATCGAGACGGTGCTCGATCCGTTGCGTCGCCGTCTGCCGGAGCTTCGTATCGTGATGGAGCATGTCACGACCAAGGACGGCATAGACTACATCAGCGAGGCCGAGAACAACCTCGCCGGCACCATCACGGTGCATCACCTGGTGCTGAACCGAACGCACCTGCTCGCCGGAGGGATCCGGCCACACTACTATTGCCTGCCGGTTGCCAAGCGGGAGCGGCATCGGCTCGCGCTGCGGGCCGCCGCGACGTCGGGAGACGCCCGCTTCTTCCTCGGCACCGACAGCGCACCGCACGTCGATGCGGCGAAGGAAGCGGCGTGCGGCTGCGCGGGATGCTACACCGCCCCTGTCGCGCTTCCACTCGCAGCCCATGTCTTCGACGAGGAAGGTGCGCTGGACCGACTCGAGGGCTTCGCATCCCTGCATGGGGCTGACTGGTACGGCGTGAAGCCGAACGAAGACACGGTGACGCTGGCGCGTGGCCACAAACCCGTTGCACCCAGGACCGAGACCGCACAGGGTCCCATCACCACCTTCGACCCCGGGTTTCCGATCGGCTGGCACGTCGCAAGCGGGTGACGCGCGCACCCAGCGCGCACCTCGGAACGCGGTGCGACGACCCATTCTACGAAGTGTTGTTCATCCGCACTCAGCTGATCGGCGCCGCGAAACGTCGCAACCGTGCGCGTCTGCCGACGGCGCCAGATGATTGAGCCGGCGCGATTGCGTGCGGCCGGGCGTCCGCCTAGACCAAGTTCCGACATCGCCAGAGGCACGACGCATGATCCCGACCGCCTTCCCTCCGCCAGAGACGATCGCGCGCCTGACCGCCGGAATGCTGCTCGAGACGCGGTCGGTCAACTTCCGGCCGGAGGAGCCGTACATCCTCGCCTCCGGCCTGCCGTCGCCCACGTACATCGATTGCCGCCGTCTGATCGGGTTTCCACGCGTCCGCTCGACGCTGATGGATTTCATGGCGGCGACCGTGCTCCGCGACGCGGGTTTCGAAGCATTCGACGTCGTCGCGGGTGGCGAGACAGCGGGCATCCCGTTCGCCGCTCTGCTGGCGGAGCGGCTGGCGCTGCCGATGGCCTACGTCCGAAAGAAACCCAAGGGCTATGGCCGGAATGCCCGGATCGAAGGGCCGATGGCCGAGGGTCAGCGGGTGCTGCTGGTCGAGGACCTCGCCACCGACGGCGGCTCCAAGCTGTCCTTCGTCGACGCCATCCGCGAGACCGGAGCGAGTTGCGCCCACACGGCGGTGCTGTTCTCTTACGGCATCTTCCCCGAGACGATCCCGACATTGACCGACCACGGCGTCGCCCTGCACGCGCTCTGCACCTGGGCGGACGTCATCGCCGAAGCACGGCGACGCGAGAGCTTCGACGCCGCCACCCTCGCCGGGGTCGAGGCGTTCCTCGCCGACCCGCGCGGATGGCAGGCGGCCCGGTCCGCGTGAGGATGTCCCGCTAACGCCCTGCTGCGGCGCGTTGAACCACATCTGTCCACAGGCTGTCCCCGGGAACATACATTTTGCGTTCGCGCGCTCGATTGCGCTAGGTTGGTCCTCGAACGGCGGAGTACACGCCGCAGGCAGCGAGCAGCGCCAGGGGGGCGGATGAACGAGATCTCCCGGATCGAGGACAGGAAGGCAGAGGACGGGGCCGGTAAGGTCCCGCACGATATCGAGGCCGAGCAGCAATTGCTGGGGGCATTGCTGACCGACAACGATGTCTACGACCGGATCGCGAACCTCGTCGCGCCGCACCACTTCTACGACCCCGTCCATGCCGACATCTTCCGCGAGGCGGCGCAGAAGATCAGCGCCAACGCCCTCGCGTCGCCCGTCACGCTCCGCCCGGTCCTCGAGACGCACGAGGGGCTGAAGCAACTCGGCGGCCCCCAGTATCTGCTGCGGCTCGCCGGTGCGGCGATCGCGACCTTCGCGGCACGTGACTACGCGGTGATGATCCGTGATCTCGCGCTGCGACGTGCGTTGGTGCGCATCGGCGGCGACGTCGCGGCGCGCGCCGCCGACTTCACCAAGGACAACGACCCGCCGGCGCAGATCGTGAAGGCCGAACAGGCGCTCTACGAGCTTGCCGAGGAAGGCGGCAGCGCCCGCGGCTTCCAGTCGTTCCTGTCGGCCGTCCGGGACGCCGTGCAGGTGGCGAATGCAGCCTACATGCGCGACGGTGGACTGGCCGGGCTGTCCACCGGGTTCACCGACATCGACCGCAAGCTCGGCGGCCTGCACCGCTCGGACCTGCTGATTCTCGCGGGCCGTCCCTCCATGGGCAAGACCTCGCTGGCCACGAACATCGCCTTCAACATCGCCAAGGCGTACAGGAAGGGGACGCTGCCTGACGGGACGACGGGAACCGTCGATGGCGGCGTCGTCGGCTTCTTCTCGCTTGAGATGTCGGCAGAGCAGCTCGCGGCGCGGATCCTGTCGGAGGCGTCGGAGGTGCCGTCCGAGCAGATCCGCCGCGGCGACATGACCGAGGCCGAGTTCCGCCGCTTCGTCGAGGCGGCGAAGGCGCTGGAAGCGTGTCCGCTGCACATCGACGACACGCCGGCGCTACCGATCGGACAGCTTGCGGCACGGGCCAGGCGGCTGAAGCGCGAGCGGGGCCTAGACGCCCTCGTCGTCGACTACCTGCAGCTTGTCCGCGCCTCCACGGCACGCGACAACCGGGTGAATGAGGTCAGCGAGATCACACAAGGGCTCAAGGCCATCGCCAAGGAGCTCGATATCCCCGTCGTGGCGCTCTCACAGCTCTCGCGCCAAGTCGAGCAGCGCGAGGACAAGCGCCCGCAGCTGTCGGACCTCCGCGAGTTGGGCTCGATCGAGCAGGACGCCGACGTGGTGATGTTCGTCTTCCGCGAGGAATACTACGCAGAACGCGAGGAGCCCTCAGGCGACAAGCTTGAAGAGATGGCGAAGTGGCAGGAGCGGATGGAGCGGCTGCACGGCCGTGCCGAGCTCGTCATCGGAAAGCAGCGCCACGGCCCCATCGGCACTGTCGAACTGTCCTTCGAAGGTCGCTTCACCCGATTCGGAAACCTCGTGAAGCCGTGGCAGAGCGGCGAGGGCTTCGGCTAGACCGGGTCCGCCTGCGCGTTTTTTCCGCACTTTTCCGTCGTCGGCGGATCCGCTCGACGGTGCGAAACCCCGCGTCCACGCACGGCGCAGGCGCCGTGGCTTCGCTGTCCGGCGACACATCTTCGTGATCTGCGGGCGTCCGGCGTCGGCGCGGCGATTTTCGAACAGGTTTCAGAGAACTTGCCGGGTTCCGCTAACCTCTGGGTAAGGAATTCCGTACCAAACAGAGCGCGATGACCGCGGAACTCGCAACGCGGGACATGCTTTGGGGGAATTGCCGATGAACTGGTTCGCCGAGATGCTCGACGAGCTTATCGCTCAGAACGAGCGGATGGATAGTGACACAGCGGTGGAGTTGCGCCGCGCCCGCGACCGCATCGCCAAGGAGGTGGGTTTTCCACCACGCAACAAGGCGACCGAAGTCCTGCAGCGTCAGATCGAAGATGCAGAGACGCTTGACCAGGTGGCAGGTGTGTTCGGATCCATGCCGCGGGAGTTCGGGTTTGATGAGGCCACCCTCATCATCCTCAACGAAGGTGGGCGATATCTGTCGCGTCGGGTTCTCTCGAGCCTGCCCGAGGAGTGGTGGGAGGATTACAACGGCCTGCGGCTTTTCGATGACGACCCGATCATCCAAGGCATCCTCTCGCAGGAGCACGAGCTCTACATGGACGAGCTCATCCCGACGCATGACGCGCCCATGCGCTACCTCAAGGCCGCACAGGCCCGAGGCATCGGCACGAACGGCGTCATCTACCGCATCGACTATCCGACGGGCATGTCGGCCGCCGTTATCCTGAACACTCTGCGTACGCCGGACTACGCACGCCGCCAGTTCCGGAAGTATCGCGACGATCTGCAGGCATTGGCCTACGCCACCTGTGACGCTCTCGTCTATTTCTCGCAGGTCGGGGTTTCTTCGACGACGCAACTCACGGCCGAGGAGATCAGGTTTCTTCGGCTGGTGGCGCTCAGCGAGGATCCGGCGCGCGCGCTTTCCATGGATTGCCGGTACGGGTCGGTCAAGAACGTCCAGATGCAGATCGTGCGCAAGCTGGGCGTGAAGTCGATCTTCCAGGCGGTGCTCATCGCGGCGCGACGCGGACTCCTCGATGCGGCCATCTACGACCCGTCGGAAATCGTCGCGACGCGGCCGAAGGTCGCCGGATGGGATTTCGCGATGGATTGCAACTCCGCCAACACCGAAGAGGAGAGCGTCTACCTGCAGAGCGCCTGAGCGGGCCTCAGGCTGCCGCGCTCTCTTCCGCGGCCTGGCGCTGCCACAAGGCGGCGTAGCGCTCGCCACGCGCCAGCAGCTCTTCGTGACGGCCCTGCTCGACGATCCTGCCGTCGTGCAGGACGACGATCCTGTCGGCGTCGACCACGGTCGACAAGCGGTGCGCGATGACGATGACGCTGCGCCCGCGGCTCATCGCACGCAGCTCCGACTGGATCTCGGCCTCCGTCTCGGAGTTCGAGCGCCGACGTGGCCTCGTCGAGCAGCAGTATCGGCGGGTCCTTGAGCAACGTCCGCGCGATACCGACGCGCTGCTTCTCTCCACCGGAGAGCTTCAGCCCACGTTCCCCGACCTGTGTGTCATAGCCGTCCGGAAGACTGCGGACGAAGTCGTGGATTTTCGCCGCGCGCGCCGCGCCTTCGATCTCGGCCACCGAGGCGTCCGGGCGTCCATAGGCAATGTTATAGCCGATCGTGTCATTGAAGAGGACGGTATCCTGCGGCACGACACCCACCGCGTCGTGCAGGCTTTCCTGCGTGACGTCCCGCACGTCCTGTCCGTCGATCCTCAGCGCGCCGCCGCTTACGTCATAGAAGCGAAAGAGCAGGCGGCCGATCGTGGACTTGCCCGCCCCGGTCGGCCCCACGATCGCGACCGTCTCACCTGGACCGACGCGCACCGAGACGCCCTTGAGAATCGGTCGCACGTCTTCGTACCCGAAGTAGACATCGTCGAACACGACCTCGCCCCCCCGGACATCGAGCGGTCTTGCGCCGCGCCTGTCGTTCACCTCTGCCGGCTGTTCCAGCAGGTCGAACATGTCGGCCATGTCGATCAGCGCCTGACGAATTTCGCGGTAGACCGTGCCGAGGAAATTCAGCGGCATCGTGATCTGGATCATGTAGGCGTTGACCATCACGAAGTCGCCGACGGTCAACTCGCCCGACTGCACGCCCGCCGCCGCCATGACCATGACAATCACGAGGCCGGCGGTGATGAGGAGCGATTGGCCGACATTGAGGAACGCCAGACTGTAGCTCGTCTTGAGAGCGGCACGTTCGTATCCCGCCATCGCGTTGTCGTAGCGTTCTGCCTCCCGGCCCTCCGCTCCGAAATACTTGACGGTTTCGAAGTTCAGCAGGCTGTCGATCGCCTTCTGATTGGCATCGGTGTCCTGCTCGTTCATCTGGCGACGAATCTGCACCCGCCATTCGGTCACCTTGAAGGTGAACCAGACGTAGAGGACGATCGTCACAGCGACGACGACAAGGTACCAGATGTCGAAGATCCAGGCGAGCACCACGGCGATCAGCAGAAGCTCCAGTATCAGCGGACCGATCGAGAAGAGCAGGAAGCGGAGCAGGAACTCGACGCCCTTGACGCCGCGCTCGACGATGCGGCTGAGGCCTCCTGTCCGACGCGTCAGGTGATAGCGCAGGCTCAGCCGGTGGATGTGGGTGAAGGTCTCGAGCGCCAGTCGGCGAAGCGCTCGCTGTCCGACCGCCGCGAAGAGCGCGTCGCGAAGTTGCTGGAATCCGACGTTGAGCAGCCGCGCGCCGCCGTAGGCAACGGTCAGCCCAATCGCCCCCATCGCCATGATCCAGGCGGCGCTGTCCGCATCGCCCGCCAAGGCGTCTACGGCGCCCTTGTAGAAGAACGGCGTTCCGACCGCGATCAGCTTTGATACTAGTAGAGCCGCCATCGCGAGAACGACGCGCACCCTCAGACGCCGGTCGTCTTCGGGCCAGAGGTATGGCGCAACCCGGCGGATCGTCCGCAGGTCGCTTCTTCGCGCTGCGCTTTCGGAGGCTTCGGTCATCCGCGGCGATGTATGCCCCCGCCGCGGATAAGACCAGTCACGCCGGATGCAACTCCGACTTGAGGACCTTCTCGATGTCCTCGACCGAGTGGTTCGTCAGCGTCTTGTCGACTTCGCCGACGACCCGGTCCGCAACCTCCTTGTGGAGCTTGTCGCGCATCTCGCCGAGGACACTGGGCGACGCCACCAAAACGATACGCCGGAATTCGCCGCGATGCGCCCGGTCGTACAGCATCTCGGCCAGATGGTCGGCGAAGCGGTCCTTGGCGAGTTCATGCCAGTCGGTGTCCTCGTAAGCCGACCGACCCGGCCCAACGCTTTCCTGCTGGCGCCCGCGACGGTTTGCCGCCTGATCTCGGGTCGGTGGATTGTCCTGATCCTCCCGTCGACGGACGTTCAAAACCGGATATTCCGCATCGCCGTCATTTACGAGGAACAGCGCCTTTTCGCCGTCGGCGACGAGCACCCAGGTCTCGTTGCTGAGATCATGCACCGGCATCAGCGGTTCTCCTCACCGAGGTTCGACGTCCCCGGCTTTTCCTCGTCGGACTTGCGAACGCGCGTCTTGCCGCCCGGACGAGCCGCGGCGCGCTTCAGTTCGTCCTCCGACCCAATCGTACGGGCGACGTTGCCGCCGTCTCGGCCCGATTGCTCGACCTCGCCCTCGGTGCCGAGAATCTCGTCGGTCTCCCGCTTGCCATCTTTCGATCTCTGACGTTCGGCCATGTCGTCCTCCGTCGTTCGTCTCTCGCGGGAGAAACCGGCGGGACACGGCGCGGGTTCCGGGGAACAACGTCGCGGAAGCGTTGAGTCGCCTCAAGGAAGGCCCGGAAGCCGCTTCGGGTAGGGCGCGCGGCGACGAGCCTCGGCAAGGCCCGCCTCGCCGCGCGACATCTCTCGCCCGTGCGGCAAGTTCGCACGAACACGCTTCCGGAGATTGCAGCGCTTTCCCACTCGCATTCAGCCGCGTCGAAAGACCTTGTCGACGTCCGCCCGCGCGATGCCGATGTCATCCAATTGCGCATCGGAGAGTTCTTCGAGCTTGCGGCGCTCCCGGTAGGCGGAATCAAGCCGCATCAGGATGCCGGCCGGGTCGAAGCTCGGCAGGGCGCGCGGGCGGGACATGGCGAGGCGCAGAGCATTGATCATGGCGAAACCCTTCTGGCTGGTCTGCGGCAAACTTGCCGCGCAACTCGGCGTAACATTTACGCGGGGTCAGCCATCAGTACGCGCCTCACGACTTGACAGGTTTGACATGAAAAGGCGGCGCCTCTTTCAAATCGCCGCCTGGCCGGAACTGCTTGTGTCGGACCGCGTCCCCGGCGCGACTAGCCGGGCATGCGGCTCGCCACGTTCTCCCAGTTGACGAGATTGTCCAGGAAGTTCTTGAGATACGCCGGGCGCTTGTTGCGGAAATCGATGTAGTAGGAGTGCTCCCACACGTCACAGCCCAGCAGCGCCGTCTGTCCGAAGCAGAGCGGGTTCACGCCATTTTCGGTCTTCGTCACCTTCAGCGAACCGTCGGACTCCGCCACGAGCCACGCCCAGCCGGAGCCGAACTGCCCGCCGCCTGCGGCCGCGAAATCGTCCTTGAACTTGTCGACGCTGCCGAACGCCTGGACGATCTTCTGCTCCAGTTCGCCCGGCATCTTACTCTCCTCGGGCGTCATCATTTCCCAGAATTGGTTATGATTCCAGTACTGCGACGCGTTGTTGAAGATGCCATTCTGGGCGACGGCATTCTTGTCGTAGGTGCCCTTGATGATCTCCTCGACGTCCTTGCCTTCCCACTCCGTTCCGGCGACGGCCTTGTTGCCGTTGTCGACGTAGGCCTTGTGGTGGATGTCATGGTGGTACTCCAACGTCTCCTTGCTCATGCCTTTTCCAGCAAGCGCGTCATGCGCGTACGGCAGGTCGGGTAGCGTGAAAGCCATGTCGTTCCCTCCATCATGAATTGCGCGGCACCCTGTTCCGGTGCCGCGTGGTCGTCAACCTTCACGGTCAACGTTATGGAAGCCCAGCGGTTCACTCGTCCTCGCCTCGACCCTCGGATACCGCAGCACGTGGGCGCGCTCGGGGAAAATCCCGCTCCGAGATGGTGCCGTGGCCAGCGTCACCCCTTTTTCCGCAGCCACAATGCCCGGCAGACGCGCTCATCCGAACGCGAACGGGAACGATCCCTGGGATCGGAGCAACTTCGAAGATGACGCGGATCCAAAGAGAAATGTGGATAGGCCACGGCGACGCAGAACCAGAAATCCGCGAAGGAGGTCGGTCGGCCGACGACTGATCAGCGCCCCGCACATCCTGCGGTCGCGGGCGCCGCCTGGACATCGTGCTGTGACCCCCGCTTTCTCCTCCATCTGAAGTAAGAGTCCGGCCGAACGAGAGGACCGGACGATGAAGCGATCGAAGTTCACTGTGGAGCAGATCATCGGCGTGCTGCGCGAGCAGGAGGCTGGCGCGACGACGGCGGAGGTGTGCCGGCGGCACGGGATCAGCAGCGCCACGTTCTACGCCTGGAAGTCGAAGTATGGCGGCATGGAGGTGTCGGACGCGAAGCGGCTGAGGGCCGTGGAGGAGGAGAATGCCAAGCTGAAGCGGCTGCTGGCGGACGCTATGCTCGACAACGTCGCGCTGAAGGATCTCCTGACGCGAAAGTGGTAGCGCCCGCCGCCAAGCGGAAAGCTGTCGCCCACCTCGTGCAGGCGCACGGGGTGAGCGAGCGGCGGGCGTGCTCCCTGGTCGGCGCGGACCGGACGATGATCCGGTATCGCCGCCGCCGTCCCGACGATGCCGATCTCCGCGAGCGGCTGCGCGACCTGGCGGATGCGCGACGGCGCTTCGGTTATCGGCGCCTGCACGTTCTCTTGCGCCAGGAGGGTTGGACCGTGAACCGCAAGAAGACCCAGCGGCTCTACCGCGAGGAGGGCCTGTCGGTGCGCCGCCGACGCGGGCGCAAGAAACGCGCGACCGGCACGCGCGCGCCGATCCTGACGGCAGCGACACCGAACGCGCGCTGGTCGGTGGATTTCGTGCACGACCAGCTCGTCACCGGTTGCCGGCTACGCATCCTCAACGTGGTCGACGACGTCACCAAGGAATGCCTGGCGGCCATCGTCGAGACCTCGATCTCTGGCAAGCGCGTGGCACGCGAGCTGAACGCGCTCGTCGCGATGCGCGGCAAGCCCGAGCTGATTGTCAGCGACCACGGCACCGAGTTCACCTCGAACGCCATGCTCGCCTGGACCGAGGCCGCCGGCGTCGCCTGGCACTTCATCGCGCCGGGCAAGCCGATGCAGAACGGCATCTGCGAGGCCTTCAACGGGCGGATGCGCGACGAGCTTCTCAACGAGAGCCTGTTCTTCGACCTCGAGCAGGCCCGCCGGAAGGTCGCGGCATGGGTCATCGATTACAATCAGTACCGACCGCATTCTGCGATCGGCTACGAGACGCCGGCAGCCTACGCAGCTCGGCTCACCGCAATGGACGGCCGGCTCCGCGGAGCGGGAACGCTCCGCCGGCCGCCCATTGCTCCATCGGCGCACCAGCGCCATTCTGAAGCGCCAACTCTGGCTTCAGCTGGATGAAAGTCGGGGGTCACAGCAATCGGAGGGTCCAGTCGCATCCGCACGCGCCGCTGCGGGCGCGCGTCAGGGAGTATAGCGGCGGCCGGGGACCGCCGCTCGTGCTCGGGTCAGTGGGTGTGGGTGTCCTCGGCGTCGGGCGTCAGCGCGATCATGTTCACGGTGAGCCCGGCGTCCTTGAACGTGTCGATGCTGCCCGTCTTCTCGCCAGTCTCGAGGTCGATGACGGAGATCGAGCCGTCGTTGATGCCCTCGATGTTGGCGAGGCCGTTCTGCACGTAGGCGCGGGTCCCGTCGGGCGAGAACACCAGGTGGTGCGCCCCCGGCGCGGCTTCGGCGGCCCAGAGGTGGCGCGGCGCGCGCGGATCGCTGATGTCGAAGGCGTTGAGGTGCCCCGGCGCCGCAGTCGTCACGTAGGCCCGGTCGCCGTCCTCGTTGAAGTAGACCTCGAGCGCCACGCCCTGCCCGAGCGACCCGAAGTCGAACGTCTGGGCGAACGTGAATTCCTCGGTCTCGGGCTGCCACTCGCCGAGCCAGAGCGTCCCCTCCGTGGCGGTGGTGACGTAGGCAATCGGCGGCTCCGCGCCCGGGCACGAAGAACATCTCGACCGGCTCCGCCCGCGACGGCGAGGGTTTGTTCGAGACCTTGTGCGTCGAGAGCACCTCCTCGGTGCTGGCCCGGAGCACGGTGATCGTCTCCCCCGCGTCCGAAAAGTCGGCCGGGTTCGAGGTGCTGGTCAGCAGGATGCGATCGATGCCGTCATGCACGGTGATGCCGTGCGGGTACGGCTCGGGCAGCGCGATGGTGCGCAGCGGCGCGTCGGTCTCGGCGTCGCCGACGACGACGTTGGAGCTGCCCATGCAGCTGAGATACCAGCGGCCGAGCGCCTCGGAGAACGTCACGTCCTCAAGGACGACGCAGTCGGGCACGGAGACGACCTTCGGCCGGTAGGGGAACTCGGTGACGTCGAACACCCAGAGCTCGGAGCGGCCGAGCGACGTGACGTAGGCCCGGTCGCGCGCGGGATTGTAGAAGATGTGGTGCCCGATCAGGTCCGGCGGCAGGTCGATCCGCGCGAGGATCTGGCCGTAGTCCGGCGCCTCGGGGTCGAGTTCGACGAAGGCCAGGCCCTCGTGCCGGAGCGGCTGGCTTCCCTTGGTCTCGTAGAGCACGAGCGCCGTCTGCTCCGCCTCGGCGGCGGGGCCGCTGACGGCGAGCGCGGCGACGAGGGCGGCGGTGGAGGTGATGCGTTTCATGGTTGGTCTCCTTCTGGATGGTGAGGCGAGGCTGGCTCGCGATGGGCGATCGAGGGCGGCGAGCTGGTCCCGGCTGAGGCCGATGTCGCGCAGCTGGTGGTCGCTGAACTGCGCCAGGCCGATGGAGCGAGGGCGCGGCACCGCCGACGCGAGGTGCCGGATGAGGCGCTCCGGCAAGCCGGGGCCGCCGGCCCCCGGGCGGGGTCCGCTTGCATGTGTCATGGTCAGACTCTCTTTCTCTTGCGCCGCGCTCGGGCGGCGGGATGGGCCGCCTCAGGGCGGCGGTGTCAGCGCCTCGCCACGAACCAGACGTTCATCGGATCGTGCGGCAGGACGTGGCGGGAAACCTCGGCAAAGCCCGCATCGCGCAGCATCGCCTCGGCCGTCTCCCATCCCCACATCGTGCCGAGCCCTGCGCCGCCCTGGCCGAGCGACACCGGCGTGCAATGCGCGCAGGAGATCGCGTAGAGGAACGCCGCCATCGGGAAGTCGAGGTTGTTCTCGAGCCGCGCCGAGCCGCCGATGTCCTGCATCAGGTAGATGCCGCCGGGCCTCAGCGCGCCGTGCAGGCCGCGGATCAGGCCGGCCGGGTCCTTCTGGTCGTGCACCGCGTCGAACGAGGTGATGAGGTCGAACCGGGCGCGCTCGTCGTAGCCGGACAGGTCGCGCGTCTCGAAGCGGACATTGCCCAGACCGGCGCGCCGCGCGACCTCGGCGGCATGGACGATGGCGTCCTCGCCGAGGTCGTAGCCGGTGAAGCGGCTCCGCGGGTAGCGCTCGGCCAGCGCGATCAGCGCCGAACCCTGGCCACAGCCGGCGTCGAGCACGTCGATGCCGGCCTCGAGCCGGGCGGCGAGGCCCGGCACCAGCGGCAGGATGTGGTCGAAGAGGCCGGCAGTGACGGTCTGGCCGCTGTCCTCCGCCATCATGTGGTGGAAGCAGGGGTAGTCTTCGTAGCGGGTGCCGGCGCCGGTCTCGAAGCACGCGAGGAGACGGTCCTGCACCTGCCCGAGCAGCGCGACGTGCTGCGCGTAGACGGCCATGTTGCCGAGCGCCCCGCCCCGCGTGAGGCTCGCGGCATGCTCCGGCGGCAGGCGGTAGGTGCCGCGCGCGGGGTCGTAGTCGATGATGCGGCCGGTCACCATGACCGCCAGCCATTCGCGCACGTAGCGCTCGGCGAGCGCCGCCTCCTCGGCGATCTCTGCGCTGGTGGCGGGAGGCAGTTCGGCCAGCGTGTCGAAGAGGCCGGTGCGGTGGCCGATGGAAATCATCGTCGCGATGGCGCCGTCGTTGACGAGGCCGGCGACGCGGTCGAGGAACGCCTCCGCGCGGGCGGCATCGAAATCGGTCGCGGGGATGTGCTGTGTCATGTCCGTCTCCAGGCAAGGTGGGTCGATGCGCTGGAGTACGCGGGTGGCGCCGTGGTACGAAGGGGCGTTCCTGACGCAAACGGGTCGAATCCGCCATGACCGGCACGGCCTCCGAGCCTACCTTCGCGCTGCTCGTGCTGCCGGAGAGCACGCCGGCCTCGATCTACGGGCTCTACGAGGTGTTCCTCTCCGTCGGCCACGAATGGGAGGGGCTGACGGGCGAGAAGCCGACCGGCGGGCGTATCCGGCCGCGGATCGTGGCCAAGGACGGCGTGCCGCCGCCCAGCCGCTACGGCGTGCCGATCGCGCCGCACGAGGGTTTGGGCGAGGCCGACGTGGTGATCGTCGCCGACCTCGCCTTTCCCCCGCGCTTCGACCCCCGCGGGCAATGGCCGGTGGAGACCGCCTGGCTTCGCGAGCGCTACGCCGCCGGCGCCACGGTCTGCTCGGTCTGCACCGGCACGGTGCCGTTGGCGGAGGCGGGCCTCATCGACGGCGAGACCGTCACCACGCACTGGGCGATCGTCGACCTCCTGAAGCGGCACTACCCCGAGGTGCAGCTCGCGCCGGAGCGCATCCTGACCGCCTCCGGCGAGGCTGGCCGGATCGTGACCAGCGGCGGCTCCTCGGCCTGGGCGGACCTGGCCTTGCACCTCGTCGCGCGGTTCTCGAGCGGCACCGAGGCGGTGCGAGCGGCCAAGATCTTCCTCCTCGGCGACCACAGCGAGGGCCAGCTGCCCTTCGCCGGCGCCCGCAAGCCGCAGCGCCACGACGATGCCATCGTCGCCGACGCGCAGACCTGGATCGTGGACAACTATCACCGCGACAACCCGGTGGCGCTGATGACCGCCCGCACCGGCCTGCCGCCGCGCACCTTCACGCGCCGCTTCAAGGCCGCCACCGGCTACACGCCGATCGACTACGTGCAGACCCTGCGCATCGAGGAGGCCAAGCAGCTGCTCGAAACCGGCACCGCGCCGGTGGACGCGATCGCCTTCGAGGTGGGCTACGAGGACCCGAACTCCTTCCGCCGCCTGTTCAAGCGGATGACCGGTGTCACGCCGGCGCGCTACCGCCAGCGCTTCTCCCGCATCGCCCGCGCCGACCCGCTCCCCTGAGTCTTCGGCGAGACTCCGTCCTGAGAAGCTTAGAGCGGCCGATCAATCCCCTCCCCATGCCGTGTCCTCGGCAGCGTCGGAGTTTTCCGCAGAGCGCGCGCCGGCGATCCAGGCGCGGCTGAGCGCGAGCCTGTCCGCCGCGTCCAGGCCCAGCGCGTCGAGCGCGGCCCAGGTCGGGAAGGTGAGCGCATGGCGCAGCGTCAGCCGGGCGAAGCGGCCGAGATCGGCACCAAGCTCCTCGGCGAGCGTATCGAGGTACGCCGCGAACTCCGCCATCGGTCCCTGTAGCGCCGGCACCTGCTCGACGTCGCGGTGTGATGCCCCCCACATCGCCCGGGTGCGGCCGTAGTAGGCGTCGAACGCCGCGAGCGCGGCGGCTCGCCGCTCGTCCGGCGTGGCCGCATCGGCCCAGACCTCCGGACCCGGGGCCGGGTTCAGCGACAGCCAATGGCTGGTGCAGGCCTGGAACACCGCGGTCTCGTCGGGGAAGTGGCGATAGACCGTCAGCCGCTGCACGCCGGCGCGCTCGGCAATCGCGCTGATCGTCGTCGCCCGCGGCCCCACCTCCTGGTGCAGCGCCATCGTCGCCTCGACGATCCGCTGGCGGGTCTCGGCCTGCGCCTCGGCCCGCTTCTTCTGCTGATACTTCCGCTTCTCGGACATTCGATGAACATGCGCGTTCATCGAACTGTTGACAAGAGGCGAGTCGCTCCCGTATACGCCGCCTCACTTCAACGAACGCATATGTTCACCGAAATGGAGAAACGGAGATGAGCCATGCAGACGTCCCCGCCATGCAGCCCAGTCGCCACGTCACCGGAAACTGGACAATCCTGCCGTCGCTGCTCCCGGTGCCGGGCCTCGGCGGGCTTCCTGTCAACGCCTTCCTCTGGAAGGGACCCGAGCCGATGCTCGTCGATACCGGCCTCGCCGCCCTCTCGGACGGCGTCGTCGATGCACTGGCCGCCGAGATCGACCCCGGCGACCTGCGCTGGATCTGGCTGAGCCACACCGACGCCGACCACATCGGCAACCTCGTCGCGGTCCTCGAGCGGGCACCAAGGGCGCAGGTGGTCACCAACTTCCTCGGGATGGGCGTGAGCGCCCGTGACGAGGACCGCCTCCGTCTGCCCCACCGCGCCACCGGCCGAAGCCAGGAGCGCGGCGGCAAGTAGCCCCGCTGTCCGCCTCATTGCTCCGTCACGCGCAGCACCAGCTTGCCCGCTACTTCGCCCGCCTCGACCCGCTCGTGGGCGCGCCGCGCGTCCTCGAGCGGCAGGACCTCGGCGACCACCGGGTCGATCCGGCCCTCCGCCAGCATCGCGAAGAGCGTCGCGAGGTCCTCCCGGAACCACTCGGGATGCTTCCGCCGCATCGCGCCGATCGAGTAGAACGCGGTTGCGTGCCCGTTCGGCAGCCAGTCCCAGAGCTTCAGCTTGACGAAGTCGAGCGGGATCGACCCGCCGCGGCCCAACACCGCGTTGTGGAACCCGAAGGCGACCAGCATGCCGCCCGGCTTCAGCGCGTGCAGCGAACGGCCGAGGCTTTCGCCGCCGAGCGGATCGAAGGCGACGTCGACGCCCTCGCCGACGGCGGCATGAAGCGCCTCGTCGGACGCGTCGGCCTCGATCGGCGTGGCGCCGAGGCTGCGGATCAGGTCGTGCTTTGCCGCCACGTCGGTGCCGTAGGCGGTGACGCTTGCGTCGCGCGCGAGTTGCAGCATCGCCGTGCCGACCGCACCGCCCGCGCCGTGGATCAAGAGGCTCTGCCCGGCCTGCGCCTTCGCCACGCGGTGCAGCATCTGGTAGGGCGTGACCGCCGAGAGGATCACGCCGAGCGCAGCGACGTCCGAGACACCCTCCGGCACCGGCGTCAGCCGGTCCTCCGGCAGGCAGATGTATTCCGCGTAGGCGCCGATCGTGGTGAGGTCCGCCACCCGGTCGCCGGGCCTGAAGCGGGTCGCCCCGGGTGCCGCAGCATCCACCACGCCGACGAGGTCGTAGCCGAGCGCGAACGGCGGCTTCTCCTTGACGTCGGGGTACTTGCCCTTGCGGATCATGACGTCGGTGAAGGCGGCGCTCGTCACCAGGACCCGGACGCGGACCTCCGCCCCCTCAGGCTCCGGCAGGGTGTCGACGGTCTGCATCTCGAGGCGGTCGGGGCCGCCGAACTCGGTCAGGACGATCTTTCTCCAGGACATCTCGGCGGTTCCTTTGCATCTGGGCCGTGGTGCACGGGCGTCGTTGGTCAGGCTCGGGCTGCAACGAAGGCGGCGATCTCGTCCGCCACGTCCGCGTCGTGGCCGAGCCAGATGTGGCCACCCTCGGACCAGATCGTCAGCCGGGCGTCCGGGATCAGGGCGGCGAGCCGGCGCGCGGTCTCTGCGGTGCCGAAGAGGTCGTCCTCGCAGGACAGGATCAGCGTCGGCACGGCGATGCGCTCGTAGGCGGTGGGCGACGGGGTGCCGGCCCAGAAGGCGTCGGTGCGCAGGCCGCGGGACTTCCGACCGATCGGCATCAGCCCGGCGAGGATCAGCTCGGCACGACGCCTCTCCTCGGGCGCGACCCGGTCCAGAAGGGCGGGATCGGTCGCGAGCAGGGTGCGGAGCATCTGCCGCGGCGCGAGCGAGGACGCTGTCCAGAACCCGAGGTCCGAGCCCAGGACGGCTCCGACGGCAAGCCGCTGGAGGGCGGTGAATTCCACGGGGTCGCGGTTCGCGAGGTTCGCCGCTGGCACCAGCAGGCAGAGGTGCGCGCATCGGTCGGGATGCCTCAGCCCGAACTCCGCCGCCGTCAACGCGCCGGCCGAGCCGCCGACCACCGGAAGACGGTCGATCCCGAGATGGTCGAGGAGTTCGACGAGGATGTCGGCCTGGTGCGCCGGCGAGGCATCGTCCGGGACGGCGCTGCGCAAGTAGCCGAACCGCGACGGCGCGACGATCTGGAATCCGCTCTCCCGCAGCCGGTCGGCAAAGAGCAACCCCTGGTCAAACCCGCCCCCGGTGCCGTGGATCATAAGAAGCGGCGGACCGCGACCGGCCACGGCGTATTCCAGCGGCCCGGCGCTGGTCTCGATGACGCTGCTGGCCCGCGCGAGCCGGTTCGCCGCCACATCCATCGTCGCGCGGTATGCCCCGGCGGCGTAGGCGCCGCCTGCAATCAGGAGGCTGCCCGTGCCGGCGATTAGCGCCCGGCGCGAGGTCACGGCGCCGCGTCGATCGCAAGGTCGGCCAGCGCCGCCTCCAGCGCCGGCACGAGGTCGCTGCTGTCGTCGACCACGCCGGCGTCGCTGTTGATCTGGAAGGCGACGGTGACGCCGTGGTCGGCGTAGTGGCGCAGGCTCGAGACGTAGGCCGGGATCCAACCACCGTGGCCGTAGACCGGGCCGCGCGGCGTCTCGGCGTAGATCGCGACGCCCGCGCCGTAGAGGATGCCCGGCGCGTCGGGCGCGACCGGCACGCCCTCGAGCAGCCGGTCGAGATACGGCGCCTCCATCGCCGCGCCGCCGAAGAGCGCGTGGCCCCAGCGCGCGAGGTCCTGCGAGGTGGAGGCGAGCCCGCCGCCGCTCCACTCGACGCCGGGGTCCCAGACGAGACGGCCGCTCACGTCCGCAGTCCGCTCCGGCAGTCCGAAGGGGTTCTGCGGGACCGTGTAGCCGACCGCGAGCCCGGCGATGTCCGGACGATCGGACGGGACGGTGCCGGCCAGGTCAAGCGGGTCGAGGAACCTCTCCTGCACCACGTCGTAGTAGGACCGCCCGGTCACCTCCTCGATCACCAGCCCGAGCAGGATGTAGCCGGTGTCGCTGTAAGCCCATCCCGTGCCGGCCTCGAAGAGAGGCTCCCGGCCCGCGACGAAGCTCAGCACCTCCTGTGGCGTGAAGGCGGCGCCGCCGGCAGCGATCCGGGCCGCGGCGGCAGCCTGGAACTCGGGCAGGTGCGGGTGGTCCGGCAGGCCTGACCGGTGATGCAGCAGGTGGTCGATGGTGATGCTCTCGGCGTTCGGCAGGTCGGCGAACCACGGCCGGTCGCCGAGGTGCTCGGCGAGCCGGTCCGCCGGCCCCAGCCGCCCCTCGCTCTCGAGCGCGAGCACCGTCGCCGCGACGAAGGTCTTGCCGATGCTGGCGGCCAGCATCCGCGTCTCCGGCGTCATCGGTCGTCCCGCCTCGATGTCGGCGAGGCCCGACGCTGCCGTGGCCACGGTCCCGTCGGGCTGCGCAATCGCCACCGTGGCGCCGGGAAAGCCGTAGTGGTCACGGTACTCGTCGAGTGTGGCTTCGATTTGAACCGAGAGGTCGGCGGCCGGCTCCGCGGCCACAGGCCCTGCCGCCAGCAAGAGAAGAGCGGCCGCCGCGAGCCGTCGCGCACCCGCCGCCGTCATCCTGCCGTCCGCAGCGCGGGCTGGTCCGATTCAGGGATGACACGCGTCACCGCGCCCGCGCGCGTCAGCATGGTGTCGCGGTTCCACCAGACGACCACCACCGCCACCCCGACGAGTATCCAGGTGTCCCAGGGCTGGGCGTCCGGCCAGAACGGGTTGATGAGCTGCCAGTGGAACAGAATCGACCAGAGCAGGCTGCCGCCGGTCCGGTTGAGGATCGGCGTGACCAGCACCGCGAGCACGACGTTGCCGACGAAGAACGGCAGGAAGTTCCACGTGGCGTAGACGGTGCTCGACAGGAAGAACGCCGGCAGGTGCCAGAAGCCCCAGGTCGCGCCGATCAGCATCCCGGCCCAGAGCGGCGCCATGTGGCGTTGCAGGAGCGGCTGCATCACGCCGCGCCAGCCGAGTTCCTCGATCGGGCCGAGGAAGAGCATCATGAAGAGCACAGCGACCACCGGCCCCGCGCCCTCCGGCGGCAGCGGCGTCAGCACCGGCCCGCCCTTGATCAGCGACCCCGCGACGAAGACGAGCGGCAGCCCGATCAGGACGAACGCCGCCCATCCCGCCGGGCACCGCCAGAGCAGCAGCCGGCCGAGGAAGCTCCGCAGCCCCGCCGCGCCGGAATAGGCCAGCACGACGACGATTGCCGATGGGACCAGACCTGCGGCGCCGTCCCAGCGGCGGCGAACCTCACATAGCCGCGTGCGGGAGAGCCGGACGCTGCCTTCGATGAGGGCGCGCTCTTTCGCGCGTCTCCGCAATAATCAGGCCGGTGAGCCGCGCGGTATGCGTCCGGATAGTCCAAGACCAGGTCAGCCACCAAGCGAGATGCACGAGCGGCCCGGTCGTCGCCGCGGGCGAAGGCTGCGCCGCGAGGGCCGCTTCGCCCCGGTCGGCCGTCAACGCGCGCGCAAAAGCACACCGTTCGAGGAGCTTTCGGTGCATCGTCGTGTGTCCCGACGGTCTAGGGCGCGATGAAAAGGCGGTCGCCGATCTCGCGGCAGTTCGCGCTCTCAACATAGGCCGCCGCAGTTTATCGCTCGCGCGGCCGAATCGGCCCCCTTGCCCGCTGGAAAAGGAGAGCCGCCGCCTTGGCCGAGGCCCCTGAATCCATCCCTGCTCCTGCCAAGGAAGCGACCGCCTCGCGAGGCATCAACGCGATCCATCAAAGAGAGAGTTCATGGCGCTCGGGGACGGCGACGACGGCGCGGCCTTTGCCAGCTCGGCTGCCGAAGGTCCTCTACAGCTTTCGGCGAGACGGAAAAGACGGCACCGTGGTGTCCCGACGGATCGGACTGCCGCGATATGTCTCGCTCGAGCCGCAGGCCGTTCGTAGTTATTTGAAGTCCATGAATAGCGGAACCAGCCTGAGTTCTTGCGGCGCAGGCCCGGGCGTCGGGCGGTCCGCTGCGGCGGCGGTCCAAATCTTTGGCCAGCGAGCGCAGCAGCGGAAGGATCGGGCTGCTATTCGAATTGACGTATTGGTGACCTCCCGGGCTCTACGTGCCGGCGTCCTCGACAAACGGTGTGGCCGCCGCCGGCGTTTGACGGCTCGGCTCCAGAGCATCGCGGCGCTCACAACCGGATCGCACTGATCCTCGTGTCGCGCCAACGGTCCCCACACGAAAGTTCTGCGAGATTTTGCGAGCCTCCAGCGCGAAAGCGGGATAATTGGCAAAGAACAACGAGAACAGGGAGAGCAACATGCTGCGACTCAAATTCCATCTGGTGGCGGCGACGCTGGCGGCGCTCAGCGTCGTTGCAGCGCCGCCAGCCTCTGCCGAAACGCCAGCCGACACCCTGATCCAGGCGTGGGCGATCGACGATGTCATCAGCCTCGATCCGGCCGAGGTGTTCGAGTTCACGGCGTCCGAGGTGCTGGGGAACTCGTACCAGGGCCTTGTCAGCTACGATGTCGATGACGTCACCAACATCTACGGCGAGATCGCCGAGAGCTGGGAGGTGAGCGACGACGGCCTGACCTTCACCTTCACGATCCGCCCCGACGTGCAGTTCGCCTCGGGCAATCCGATCACGGCGTCGGACGCGGTTTTCTCGCTGCGCCGGGCGGTCAAGCTCGACAAGTCGCCGGCGTTCATCCTGACGCAGTTCGGTCTTTCGCCCGAGAACGTCGACGAGAAGGTGCGCCAGACCGGCGACATGACCTTCGAGCTGGAAATGGACAAGCCCTACGCGCCGACGCTTCTGCTCTACTGCCTGACGGCGACCGTCGGCTTCATCGTCGACGAGCAGCTGGTCATGGAGCACGAGCAAGACGGCGACTTCGGCTACAACTGGCTGAAGACGAACTACGCGGGCTCCGGTCCCTTCACCATCCGCGAGTGGCGTGCCAACGAGGTGATCGTGCTGGAGCGCAACGACAACTACTCGGGCGACGCGCCGGCGATGATGCGGGCGATCTACCGCCACATTCCCGAGGCCTCGACACAGCGGCTGCTGCTGGAGCAGGGGGACATCGACATCGCGCGCAACCTCGGCGCCGAGGAGATTGCCGCCCTTCAGGACGCGCCCGGCATCGACATCGAGCAGGGCATCAAGGGCTCGATCTACTACATGGGCCTGAACCAGAAGAACGAGTACCTCTCGATCCCCGAGGTGCGCGAGGCGATGAAATATCTCGTCGACTACCAGGCGATCGCCGACACGATCATGTCGGGCAAGGTGCAGGTGCACCAGGCGTTCCTGCCCGACGGCTTCCTCGGCGCGTTGACGGAGACGCCGTACGAGCTGAACGTCGAGAAGGCGAAGGAGTTGCTGGCAGAGGCGGGGCTGGAGGATGGCTTCAGCGTGACGATGGACACCCGCAACACGCCGGAGATCACAGGCATGGCGCAGGCGATCCAGCAGACGATGGCCGAGGCCGGCATCGAGATGGAGCTGATCCCCGGCGACGGCCAGCAGACGCTGACCAAGTACCGCGCGCGCAACCACGACATCTACATCGGCCGCTGGGGCCCGGACTATCAGGACCCGCACACCAACGCCGACACCTTCGCGCGGAACCCCGACAACTCCGACGACGCAGAGGCGAAGCCGCTGGCTTGGCGCAACTCCTGGGACATCCCCGAGATGACCGCCGCGGCCGACGCGGCGGTGCTGGAAAAGGACACGGGCGAGCGGGCGAAGATGTATCTGGCGCTGCAGGAGGAGCACCAGCAGGTGTCGCCCTTCATCATCATGTTCCAGGAGATCGAGGTTCTGGGCATGCGTGAGGACATCGAGGGCTTCATCATCGGCCCGTCGTTCAACGACAACTCCTTCGCCCAGGTCACGAAGAACCGGTGAGCGCGGTCTCTCCAGCCAACACGGGAGGGCGCTGGCGCGCCCTCTCGACCCTCGGGATGAAGGGGCTGCGGCTGGTCGCGACCGTCCTCGTGACGTTCTTCGGCCTGCTGCTCGTCACCTTCCTGATCGGCCGGGTGGTGCCGGTCGACCCGGTGCTGGCGGTGGTCGGCGACCGTGCGTCGCAATCGACCTACGACGCGATGTACATCGAGCTCGGGCTCGACAAGCCGCTCTACCAGCAGTTCTGGATCTACCTCCGCGATGCGCTGCAGGGCGACTTCGGCACGTCGCTGCTGACCAAGAAGGACATTGCCGAGGACATAGCCCGGGTGTTTCCGGCGACGCTGGAACTCGCGACGGCCGGCATCATCATCGGCACGCTTTTCGGAATACCGGCAGGCGTCCTTGCAGCGGTCCGGCAGGGCGGCGCGGCGGACCAGATCGTGCGGGTGCTGGGTCTCGTGGGGTATTCCGCGCCGATCTTCTGGCTGGGCCTGCTGGGCCTGCTCGTCTTCTACGCGCAGCTGGGCTGGGTGGCGGGACCGGGGCGCATCGACATCGCCTACGAGTATTCGTTCACTCAGGTCACCGGCATCCTGCTGATCGACACCGCCATGCAGGGAGAGTGGGACGCGTTCCAGAACGTTCTGTCGCATCTGGCGCTGCCGGCGATGTTGCTCGGCTACTTCTCGATGGCCTACATCAGCCGGATGACCCGGTCCTTCATGCTGAACGAGCTGGCGCAGGAATACATCACCACGGCCCGCGTCAAGGGCGTGCCGGAGTGGCGGATCATCTGGGTGCACGCGCTGAGGAACGCCGCGGTGCCGCTGGTGACGGTGATCGCGCTCAGCTACGCTGGGCTGCTCGAGGGTTCGGTCCTGACCGAGACTGTGTTTGCCTGGCCGGGCCTCGGCCAGTACCTGACGAACAGCCTGCAGAACGCCGACATGAACGCCGTCCTCGGCGGCACGCTGGTGATCGGCGTGATCTTCGTCGCGCTGAACCTTCTCTCCGACCTGCTCTACGTGGTGCTCGACCCGCGCGTCAGGCGGCGCGGATGAGCGCGACCCGCGAATGGCTGCTGGACGAGGAGCCGACGTCGCGCCGCCAGTCGGCGCTCGGGCAGAGCTACCGCACCTGGCTGACGTTCCGCATCAAACCGGCTGGCGATGCTCGGCCTCGGCATCGTCGTGGCGCTGATCCTGATGGCGATCTTCGCCGACCTGATCGCGCCCTACGATCCGCTGCGCGGCGGCGACCTCAGGACCGAGCGTCTGCTGCCGCCGTCGTGGGAGCATCTGCTCGGCACCGACGAGCAGGCGCGCGACATCTTCAGCCGCATCGTCTACGGCAGCCGCCTGACGCTGCTGGTGGTCGCTCTCGTGGCCCTGATCGCGACGCCGATCGGCCTCGCCGTCGGCACCTGCGCCGGCTACTTCGGGGGCTGGGTCGATACCGTGCTCATGCGGATCACCGACATCTTCCTGGCGTTCCCCCGGCTGATCCTGGCTCTGGCCTTCGTCGCCGCCCTCGGGCCGGGCATCGAGAACGCGATCATCGCCATCGCCATCACCTCGTGGCCGCCCTACGCGCGGCTGGCGCGGGCCGAGACGCTGACGATCCGTAACGCCGATTACATCGACGCGATCCGGCTGCAGGGCGCGCGCAGCCCGCGGATCATCTGGGGCCACGTCGTGCCGCTCTGCCTGTCGTCGGTGATCGTGCGTGTGACTCTCGACATGGCGGGGATCATCCTGACGGCCGCCGGCCTCGGCTTCCTCGGCCTCGGGGCGCAGCCGCCGCAGCCGGAATGGGGCGCGATGATCGCCAGCGGCCGGCGGTTCCTGATCGACTTCTGGTGGGTCGCCACCATGCCCGGCATCGCCATCTTCGTGGTCAGCCTCGGCTTCAACCTGCTGGGCGACGGCCTCCGCGACGTGCTCGACCCCAAGGCGGCGAAATGAACGCGATGCTGCATGTCGAGGACCTGCGCGTCGCCTTCCCCTCGCGCCAAGGGCCGGTCGAGGTGGTGCGCGGCGTCAGCTTCACGCTGGGCCGCGAGCGCCTCGGCATCGTCGGCGAGAGCGGCTCGGGCAAGAGCCAGACCGGCCGCGCCATCCTCGGCCTGACGCCCGGCCGCGTCACGGCGAAGCGGCTGGAGTTCGAGGGGACGGACCTGCGCAACGCCTCCGCTGCGACCTGGCGCACGCTCCGCGGCCGGCGGATGAGCATGGTGATGCAGGACCCGAAGTTCTCGCTGAACCCGGTGATGACCATCGGCCGCCAGATCGTCGAGGCGGGCCGTCGCGGCGGCGTGTCGAAGGCCGAGGCGAAGGACCGGGCGATGGCGACGCTGGAGGCGGTGCAGATCCGCGACCCGGAGCGCGTGTTCAACGCCTATCCGCACGAACTCTCGGGCGGCATGGGGCAGCGCGCGATGATCGCGATGATGCTGGTGGGCGAGCCGGACCTGCTGATCGCCGACGAGCCGACCTCGGCGCTCGACGTCACGGTGCAGCTCGAGGTGCTGGGCATCCTCGACCGGCTGGTGGCGGACCGCGGCATGGGCCTGATCTTCATCAGCCACGACCTGCGCCTCGTCTCGTCCTTCTGCGACCGCGTGCTGGTGATGTACGCCGGCCGAATGGTCGAGGAGATCGCGGCGACCGACCTCGCCCATGCCGAGCATCCCTACACCCGTGGCCTCTTGAACTGCCTGCCGACGATCGAGAGCGAGCGCCATCCCCTGCCCGTTCTGTCGCGCGACGCGGCCTGGGGCGAATGAGCAGTCTCATCGCCGCCCGCGACCTGGAGGTCACGTTCAGCAGCGGACCCGATGCGGTTCACGCCGTGCGCGGCGTCGGCTTCGATGTCGCCGAAGGGGAGAGCTTCGGCATCGTTGGTGAAAGCGGGTCGGGCAAGTCCACCGTCCTGCGCGCGATCTGCGGGCTCGCGCCGACGACCGGCGGCCAGATCACGCTCGACGGCGAGCCGATCCGCTCGCCGCGCTCGGCCGACTTCTACCGCCGCGTGCAGATGGTGTTCCAGGACCCCTACGCCTCGCTGCACCCCCGCCACACGGTCGACAAGGTGCTGTCCGAGCCTCTGGCGATCCACCGCTTCGACGACCGCGAGGCGCGGATTGTCCGCGCGCTGGAGGATGTGGGGCTCGGCCGCGGCTTTCGCTTCCGCTATCCGCACCAGCTCTCCGGCGGCCAGCGGCAGCGCGTCGCCATCGCCCGCGCCCTGATCCTGGAGCCGCGGTGTCTGCTGCTCGACGAGCCGACCTCGGCGCTCGACGCCTCGATCCAGGCGGAGGTCCTGAACCTCCTCGAACGACTGAGGGATGAGCGTGGGCTGACCTACATCTTGGTCAGCCACGACCTCGCCGTCGTTGCCCACATGTGCGAGCGCCTGATCGTCATGCAGCACGGCCAGACAGTCGAGGAGCTGAGCCGTGATGCGCTGCGATCGCGTCGGGCACATCAGGAGTACACACGCAGTCTGTTGCGCGCGAGCGCGGGCTTCGATCGCGGCGGCGCTCGGAGGCAGGATGCCTGAGATTGTCCCGGTCTTCGACGGCCACAACGACTTCCTGCTGCGGCTCGACGAGGCAAAGGCGGACCGGTCGCGCCTCTGGCCCAAGGGCGACGGCTCCGGTCATCTCGACCTAGAGCGGATGAAAGCGGGCGGCTTCGGTGGCGGGCTGTTCGCAATCTACGTGCCCTCGCCTGCAGGGAGCGACTACGATTCCGCGATGGCGAATCCGCCCTACGCCGTGCCGTTGCCGCCGGGGATTGAAATGCGCGATGCGCAGGGCGTCGCGATGGCGGCGGCCGGGCATCTGCTGTGGATGGAACGGACAGCAGAGGGCGCCTTCCGCGTCTGCCGCACCGCGGCCGAGGTTCGGGATTGTCTTCACAGCGGCATCGTCGCCGGCGTCATGCACATGGAAGGCGCCGAGGCGATCGGCGCCGACCTCGACCAGCTGCATATCTGGCACGAGATGGGCCTGCGTTCGCTCGGGCCAGTCTGGAGCCGTCCGACAATCTTCGGCCACGGCGTGCCGTTCCGCTTCCCGTCCACGCCCGATACCGGCCCCGGTCTGACAGATGCTGGCCGGGAGCTTGTTCGCGCATGCAGCGAATTGCGCATCCTGGTCGACGTCTCGCACCTCAACGAGGCGGGCTTTGACGAAGTGGCGCGCCTGAGCGATGCGCCGCTGGTCGCCACACACTCCAACGCCCACGCCGTCACGCCATCAAGCAGAAACCTGACAGACCGACAGCTCGACATGATCGCCGAGACCGGCGGCATGGTCGGACTGAACTTCGCCGCGGCCTTCCTGAGCCCGGATGGGCGCCGTGACCCAGAGATCGGCTGGGACCCGATGCTGCGCCACCTCGACCACCTGATCGAGCATCTCGGGGAAAATCATGTCGGCTTCGGCTCGGACTTCGACGGCGCCACCGTTCCGGCAGTATTGCGGGATGCTGGCGGCTTGCCAGAGCTGCTGGGGACGTTGCGCCGGCATGGCTACGACGAGACGCTTATATTGAAGCTTGCCCACCGCAACTGGCTGATCCTCCTCGAGGAGATCTGGGGTCGGTAGCCCTGCGCCAAGGTCTTTTGTCAGACCGACCTCAGCCGCTCCAAACCGTCCCAAGGGAGGCTCCGTTAATCGAAACAGGGCCGCGACGCAGCACGGAACATCGGCCTTGGCGACCACGTTCGTCGGAATACCGAGGCGCAGGCGAGAGGTCCGGGAGTATCGTGTGGCGCTTCGTCAGCCGCCGCTCAGCCGGATGCTTCATTTCCCGGCGCGATGGCACGAAGATACTCCGTCCGACGGTGGCCGCTGGAGAGGATCAAAGGTGCGCTTCGATCGCGACCTCGTCGACTGGCGGCGTGAAGTGGAAACCCTGCACGTCATCGCAGCCGATGTCCCACAGGCGCTGCAGCTGTATTCTGGTCTCGACACCCTCGGCCACGACACGCTTTCCGAGGCGGTGACCCACTTCCACCAGGGTCTCGATCAGTGCGTCGCCACCGTTTCTTCCGATCCCGTTGACGAAAGTACGATCGATCTTCACTTTCGAGATCGGTAGCCGCTTCAGGTATCCAAGCGAGCTGTATCCGGTGCCGAAATCATCAATGGCAAGCCCTATAGCGCGATCTCGGCAGACATCGAGGAACCGTCGCACGCCGAGACTGTCGTGCTCCATCAGCATTCCCTCCGTGATCTCGAGTTCGAGCGCGTCGCCGGCCAGCCCCGTTTCCTCGAGCACCTGGTCGAGTTGCGCAGGGAATTCCTCGGCAGTTGCCTGGACTGGAGACACATTGATGGCGATCTTCACGTCGAAACCGCGCTTCTGCCAGATGGCCTGTCGTCTGCAGCCCTCCAGCAGCGCCCATTGGCCAAGCGGCCGGATCAGGCCGCTGCTTTCGGCGATGGGGATGAACTCGGAGGGTGCGGCGAAACCGTCATTGGGCCGGGACCAGCGAAGCAGCGCTTCTACGGCCCGCGTCGCGCCGCTTATCAGTTCAATCTGAGGCTGATAATATAGCAGCAGATCTTCCTGCGCGATCGCCTGGCGGAGCTCGGCTTCGATTTCTGCCCGGTGGCGGGCGGCTTCCGCCATCGCAGGTTCGAAAAAGCAGACCTGCTGTCGCCCGCGCTGCTTCGCCTCGAAAAGAGCAAGGTCGGCGTCGTGCATCAACGTCTCCGCATCCCGTGCGTCGTCCGGAGTCACGGCGACGCCCATGCTGACGGTGGTCCGCAACGCAAGTTTGTCCTCGGTCCGCGAGAGCGACTGGTGAAGCTCAGCGGCCAGGGCATCGACTTCGCGCCGGCTGCTCCTGTCCGGCGCGACGATCGCGAACTCGTCTCCTCCGATCCGCGCAGGTGTGTCGGAGGGCCTCACCACCGATCGCAATCGCTGCGCCACCTTGCGCAGGAGATCGTCGCCGGCGAGGTGACCTTCAGCGTCGTTTACCGCCTTGAAGCGATCGAGGTCGATGAGGATCAGTCCGGCAATCGTACGGCTTTCCGCCGCCTTCTGGACCGCAGCATCCAGGCTCTGCAGGAAGCGCGCGCGATTGGGGATGCCCGTCAGCGTATCGTTGTATGCCAGAAACTCTCGCTCTTCAGCCAGCCGGGTAAGCTCCGCATTGGCGATCTCGAGCGTCTCGGTCCGTTCTGCCACGCGCTTCTCGAGGTCGCGGTTGACGCGGGATAGCCGGTCCATTGCGTTGGCGAGCGCAATGTAGAGGGATCCTGTCTCGCGCAGGAGCATGGCGAAGAGGAAGGACGCGGCGAGCAGACCGCTGACGCGTCCCGCATACCAGCCGAACGCGAACCGCTGGAGCGCGAACATGTTGAGGACGATGTCGACGAGAAACGCGGCGAGTGCGACCGACAGCCAGAGATTGAGCGCGTCGCGCCGCTTCCTCAGCGACAACGTCGCGCAAAGTGCGGCGACGGTGGCGATGCCCATCACCCAGCCGAGCTGGAAGGTGATGGGGTTCCACGTCCGGCCATTGTGCAACTCCGGCAGACGGCTTTCGAACGCCGTGACGAGAAGTACCACGAGGACGGCGGCGGATAGGACAGATCCGACGGCCAGCCAGATGCTTCTTGTCCGGTGGCGGAGCGGCCGCGGTCCCTCGATGCGAACCATCGCGGCATAGGCCAGCGCCGCGAAAGGAAACGCGAGGTGCCAGGCGTGCCACAAGTATGCGGCCGTTTGTGGCGCCTCTGCGAACCAGCCGGTCTGCGGAGACAGCTCGGAGAAGTACAGCAGATGCGGAATGACGAGCGTCGCCGTGAAGAGGTAGGCCGAGCCGAGGACGAGGAGCGGCGAACGCCCGCTCGCGCCGAACTGGGCATAGAGCAGCGTGGCCGTGGCCACGTCGCCGAAGATCACACCGGCTACGTAGAAGACGTTGAACTCGGGGAGGGCTGGCAATGGAACCTTGGCGAAGGGCAGGCAAATGACGCCGACGAGCAGGATCCCCAGCATGGCCGACAGATACGCCATCTTCCGCCGAGGACTTGTCTGCCTCGCAGCTGTCAGTCGCGCCGTTGTCATACAACTCCCAAGATATTCTCGCCCTCCTAGCTCAACCTATTTGCTCTCACCTGTCCTGCAACTAACAAGTTTCAAGGAACGGCCGATCACCGACCATAGCGCCGAAGAGCGAGGCCGTGGATGGTGGTGAAGGCGTGCGAGGCGACGAGGTCAAAGACGCCGATGCTGAGCGCGATCACGCCCGATACCCGGGCGTGATCTCCTGCAGGTCTGCAAGCCACACGCGATGCACTTTCGCGCCGAGGTTGAACGGCCTCAGGCTGCGGAGACCCAGGCGCCAGAACAGGAGGCGGTCCCCGCAAATTCCGCGAAGTTCCGCGGAGGCCGACCCAAGGCGCGCTGCACGCCATCGGTGACGTGGGCGTTGCGCCCGTCCAGCGTCTCGCGCGCGATGGCGGTGAAGACGTCGGCGACGAACTCCCCGCCCGCCTGAGCGACGTTGGCGTGGAAGTCCTCGAACGAGATCGGGATGTGCCGGATCGGCCGCCCGGTCGCCAGGGACAGCTCCGCCGCCATCTCGGCGAACGTCAGCAGCCGCGGCCCCGTGACCTCGTAGAGCTCGCCCTTGTGACCCTCTTCGGTCAGCGCCGCCACGGCGACGTCCGCGATGTCGTCGACGTCGATGATCGGCTCCGCGATGTCGCCGCCGGGCATCGGCAGCACGCCCGCGAGGATCGGGTCGCGCAGGTAGCCTTCGCTGAAGTTCTGCGCAAACCAGGCCGAACGCACGAGGGTGAACTCGACGCCGGAGTTGCGGACAACCTCCTCGCCCTGCCGGGCGTGGTGTTCGCCGCGGCCCGAAAGCAGGACGAGGTGGTCGACGCCTGCGGCCTTCGCCGTCTCGCCAAGCGAGTCCAGCTTCTCGACGGCGCCGGGAAAGGCGAGGTCTGGGAAGTAGGTGACGTAGGCCGCGCGCACGCCATCCAGGGCGGCGGCCCAGGTCTCGGGCGCCTCCCAGTCGAACGGCGTCGCGGACGTGCGCGACCCGCGGCGGAGAGCCACGCCCTTGGCTTCCAGCTTGGCGGCGACGCGGCTGCCGGTCTTGCCGGTGGCGCCGATGACGAGGATCGGTTGCGATTGCATGGGACTGCCTCCTTGGCTCGTGTTGACAGCCAAGGCATAGCCGCCGTGCGCCGGCACGGTCTTGACCGGCCTCGCCACGGTTTTGACCGGCATCGCCAAGGTGGTGGTCAGCGGCCGACGTGGTCTCTCCGGTAGCTGGCTGGCGTTCGACCGACCCAGCGCTTGAAGGCGCGGGTGAAAGAGCTCTGTTCCGAGAACCCGGTCAGGAACGCGATCTCGGCGAGCGAATGCCGCGCGTCGCGCAGCAGCCCCTCGGCCAGCTCGCGCCGGGTCTCTTCGGTCAGGGCCTGGAAACTCATCCCGTGCTTCGACAGGCGCCGGTGGAAGGATCGCGCACTGAGGCCCAGGCCCCGGGCGATGTCCGCCATCCTGGGCGTGCCTTCGTTCAGCGCCTGCGCAATCGCGACCTTGGCCTGCACCACGAGGGAAGGCTCGTCATCAATGCCCGACAGCTCCGCGTCGAGGTGCGAGATGAGGTATCTGGAGATACCCTCGTCTCCGAGGATGTTCGGCTGCTCCAGCGCCTCTTGCGACAGCAGGAGCGCGTCGAGTTCGGCATCGAACCGGACGGGACAGCCGAACCACTCCTCGTGGAACGCCACCGACTTCGGGGCATGATGGCGGACCAGGACTTCCAGCGGTGCGAAAGGGACCGGACAGACCTGCCGCGCGAGCGACACGCCGCTGGCCAGCGTCGCCTCGTTCGACAGGCGCATCCCCAGCCGACGTTCTCCTGCTCGATGCAGGATGAAGAGCGTGCCGCGCGGATCGGGGCGCAGTTCGTAGCTGACGACGCTGGTCCAGAGGCGGGCATAGCGCTCGACCCTTGAGAACGATCCGCGCAGCGTGATCGCCGCCTTCCACGCCAGCCCGAGCGCGCCGTAATCGTCGCAGCGCATCGAGGCGCCGCCGTGAACCGGCAGGTGGGTCACGTCGGTCCGCTCGGCAATGCGTTCCAGCAGATCGTAGTAGGTGGCGGCAGGGATCATCACCTTCGGGTCCCACGTGCCATCCGGATCGAGCCCGGCGCCTGCCAGGAACTCGGCCCCGTCGACCCCATCCCCCGCGGCGGCAACCATCTTGCGCGCGAACAGAGACGTGACGAACCCCATGCCCGGCAGCTTAGGCGCGGCGCTTCGGTCGGCCAAGTGCAGGAGAAGGTGTCTGTGGGAGTGATAGTCGCCGCTCGTCCCGTAGAAACGATCGCGCGAGCGATGTCCGCGCTGCAGGAGTTCCTTTGCCGACCTCGCTGCGTTGGTCGCGCTTGGCCAAGTCTTGCGGGCGCCGCGGCAGCAGCGTCACGTGGCGACCGTCAAGAAACGACAGGTAACGACCGGCGAGTGCAACGCGCCTCCGAACGCTTCGCACGGAGCTTCGCTGCGTGCTGGAGTGTCCTACCGATGGCCGACCCACCCCCGATCATCGGTGAACGCGCGCCCCGGGGTGATCCGGGCGGGCCTGTAGCCCTCAGGCAGCATGTTCAGCGGGGCGAGAGGCGTGCGCGAGGCCGCGAGGACGACGTTGGTGCGCCCGCGGGAGCTGATTGATCCCTGAACGGCCTCGACGTGCGGATAGAGGCCGCTCAGGATAGAGTGGATGCCGCGCGCGAGCGGGCCGTCGGGCGCATCGATCAGGTTCACGTAGAGGGGACCACCCACGATCGCCCGAAGGCGTTCGTAGGTTTCGCGCGTGGCTAGATGCGCCGGGACCGAGCCCGAGGAGAACGCGTCAATGACCGCGGCGTCGAACCGGCGATCCGTCTCGTTGAGGTAGACCCGGCCGTCCGCGTGGACGATCTCCAGCCGACCTCCCCCAGCTTCGCTCTCTCCTCCCCCGCCGCTCCCGTCGTAGCCCGTTCGTGCGATCGCCGCTCCGGCCCGAGGCATATGCCGGCGCACCACCTGCGTCACGAGCGGATCGATCTCGACCGCGACCGCCTGCGCCTCGGGCCGCGAGGCGAGCAGCCTCGTGGGCAGCGTGTAGCCACCCCCGCCGATGAAAAGGACCGAGGGCGACGGACCGAGATCGCTGTCGATGCGCGACCAGATCCATTGCGTGTAGGGCAGCACGAGCGCGAGAGCGCTCCCGGTCTGGTCGTTCTGGCCAGTCTGTTCGGCCGCTTGCGTGGTTCCGTCCGAAATGAGCCGAACCTCCCCGCCTTGGCGCCGAACATGGATGCATGAAAGGCCGGATTCGTAGCTGCATATCGGGCCGCCAGCGATACCCGCTACCGCTATGAACGCCGCGGCCGCGATCAAGACGCCTGGCTCTGCCGCGCGGCCGCTCGTGCGGACCCGCTCACCGCCGTGGGGGGCGCTGCTCCGGACAAAGAACATGCAGAGCAGGGCCGCGGCGCCGCATCCGGCAAAGGTCGCCGCCGAGCCGATCAGCGGCAGGGCGACGAAGCCCGCGAGGATCGCGCCCAGGATCGCGCCCGCCGATCCCGCCGCCAGGACGAGTCCCAGCGAAGACCCCTCGCGGCCGGGCCGGGCCTCGACGGCACACTTGGCCAGGAACGGCGATGGCACGCTGACGAGCACCGAAGCCGGGAAGAAGGCGAGGAAGACGCTGAGCAGCATCCCGCCCGTCCCGCGTGCACCAAGCGCGTAGAAGAGGCCGAGGGCGGTCGGCGAAAGCGCCATGAGCACCGCCGTGCCGAGCAGAGCGGCGCGCACGGAACCGACCGCGACCCGGCGGTCGCGTTCGGCTACCAATCCTCCAAGCGCGCTGCCCAGCGAAAAGCCGGCCAGAACCGTCGCGATGACGGCCGTCCACGTCAGCAACGAGGTGCCGAAGAAAGGCGCGAGCACCCGACCGGCGGCGATTTCATAGGTAAGCCCGACGGCTGACAGCACGAAGATCAGCGCGATCGCGGTCCAGAACCGAATTATAACCCTCCTCGGCGTTCCTAGGCCGGCGCCGACCCACTCTGTGCGCACATTGGCCGATGCCGCGCGGCGAAGAAAGCTCCCCTAAGCTCCCTAAGGCAAGACGACGACCGCACCTGGTTCCGTTCGGATCGACGAGGAGGGCGGCGAAGCCGTCGACACCAGCCAGCCGAACAACATTCACCAGGAACGCCATGAATGAGGTGCGTGATCTCAGGCCGCGACGCCTCGCTCAACGACGCGCCTCTGCCTCCGCCCGGGCGCATCGCCGGTGCCTTGCGCAATGCCGCGAGCAGTCTCTCGTCGAGAGCAGGCCTCGTACAGTTCAGAGCCGCTGGCAGCGAGATGACGGGGATCGCGCCGGAGATCGACTCAGCGATGCTGATGCCGGCATCGGCTTCGAGCATGTGGTAGCCACTTCTCGTCTGCTCGATCGCACGATGCGGTGAGTGGCAAGGACGTTCCGCATCAACGCAGATCGAGTTCCTCTTCTCTCGCCAAAGCTTCGCTGTGAAGTCGGCCGCGTGCGAGCGCCTCGCCCATCACCACTTCGCCCGCGGCTACTTCCATGGTTTCGAGATGGTGCTCGCCCGGGATCCTTTCGATGTCGCCCGCATCCTTCGTTCCCTTCGAGGACGAGAGCCGCTCCTAAAGCCGCCCAAGGAACTTTCGCCGACCCGTTCGCCCTTTCTCAGAAACTCTACCTAGGCCTAGCGCAGCGCGTCGCAAAATTCGAAGCTTCATCTCGACGCAACCTATTACGGCGGCAAAGAGGAAGATCATGGCGGGGGTTCGGGCGGGCTGCGATATGTCATTGAGGAAGACCCGGAGCCGTCCACCGGTATGAGGGCTGGCCAACCGGCTCGCAAAAGAAAAGCGCGTCTCCGACAGATGGAACGCAGCCCTCCGGCGAAGGCCGCGGTCAGGCGGCTTTGCGGCGACGATGCTCCAGTTCCAGGGCAGGAGGTCATCGAGACGTGAGGCTGGGGTAGCGGCGATCCTGTCGAGGACGTCGGTGAGCCACGCCTGCGGGTCGATGCTGTTCAGCTTCGCGGTGGCGATCAGGCTGTACATGAGCGCCGCCCTGTCACCGCCGCGATCGGAGCCGGAGAAGAGCCGGGCTTTTCTTCCGAGCGCGATCACCTGGTCATTCTGCCCATGTCGGGCAGGAAGCTGTCGTCCACTATCGTTGGCATCCTCTCCACGGCCGAACTCTTCGGGTGGAATCGAGCCAGTCGCGCGAGACCGGCCGTTTCGTCCATGTCGTCGCGGGGCCGGGAGACGTTCTCGTCCTTCCGGCCTGGATGCTTGATCCGGTCGCGTGCGCTGGCATGCATCGGCTTGGCCCACCGCGGGTCTCACTTGCGGCCCTCCGCGATCTTCATGACCTGCTGAGCCGAGTGGGATTCCGGCGAAGCTCTCCTGGCGACTCGATAATCGCCAAGGAGGAGCAGGATGACCGATCCCAAGGTTCCGGCGCCGCCGCGCCAGCTGATGATGACGTTCGACGCGACGAGGCTCCGCGGCATGTCCACCGCGGAGCGACGGGCCACGGTGACGGCCTTGGCGAACCTGCTGGTCGAGGCCGCGGCGCCGGGAGGCGGCGATGACGACGTCTGAGATGCTTCCCGCGACGGTCCTCGAGAGGAAGGCCGTGGTCTATGTCCGGCAATCCTGCCAGACGCAGGTCGAGACCAACCTCGAGAGCCGCAGACGCCAGTACGAGCTGGTCGAGGTCGCCCGGCGTCAGGGGTTCCGCGCCATCGAGGTCATCGACGATGATCTTGGCCGTTCCGCGAGCGGGATGGTGGCGCGTCCGGGCTTCGATCGCCTGGTGGCGGCGCTCTGCGCCGGCGAGATCGGCGCAGTGCTGTGCTTCGACGCGTCCCGTCTCGCCCGCAATGGCCGTGACTGGCATCACCTGCTGGAACTCTGCGGTCTGGTCGAGGCCCGGGTGATCGACCTCGACGGCGTGTACGACCCGTGTCGGCCGAACGACCGGCTTCTGCTCGGCATGAAGGGCAGCATCAGCGAGTTCGAGCTCGGCATCCTGCGCGCGCGGATGCTCGATGCGGCGCGCTCGAAGGCCGAGCGGGGCGAACTCCGCATCAGCGTGCCCGTCGGTTACCTCTGGCACCGGGATCATGGTCTCGGCTTCGATCCCGACCTGCGTCTCCAGCAGACGATACGGCTGATCTTCGAGCGATTCCGTCAGCTCGGCAGCGCGCGCCAGACGCTGCTGTCGCTCGCAGCCGACGGCGTCTCGTTCCCGCGGCCGTCGGACGATTGCCATTGGAACGCCATTGGTCCGAGTGACAATGGCGATGCGGATGACCTCCCGCGAGTGGACCCGATCCGCTACCGCAACGTGATCTCGATCCTGAAGAACCCGTTCTACGCCGGCGCCTACGTCTACGGCAAAAGCGAGAAGCGAGTGGTCATGGTCGAGGGAAGGGCACGCAAGACCTACGGCCACGGTCGGCCGCGCGCGGCCTGGGACGTGCTGATCCGCGATCACCACGACGGCTACATCGGATGGGCCGAGTTCGAGCGGAACCAGGAGACGCTCGCGGCCAACACCTACGGCTGGGCCGGTGGCGCGAAGTCCGGCCGCGGCGGCAGAGCCCTGCTCGCAGGCATCCTGACCTGCGGCCGCTGCGGCCGGGCGCTTTCCGTCGCCTATGCCGGCAGGCCGCCCGGCCGCCCCACGTATCGCTGCGATCGGGCACAGACCGCGCGCGGCCTCGACCGCTGCATGACATTCGGCGGCTCCCGGGTCGATGCCGCCATCGCGGCCGAGCTCCTGCGCGTGGTAGAACCCATGGCGATCGAGGCGGCGCGGGAAGCCGAGCGCATGCACGAAGAGGGTGAAGCCGAGAGACGGCAGATGGCGGAGCTCGACCTCCAGCAGGCGCGCTACGATGCCTCGCTGGCGGAACGCCGCTACGCTGCCTGCGACCCGGACAACCGCCTGATCGCGGCGCAGCTCGAGCGCGCCTGGGAGATGACGCTCCGCCGCGTCGAGGCCTGTACCAGACGTCTCGAGGCGCTGGCTGCGCCCGGTGCCTACAGCGCCAGCGCTGGACTTCACCGGCCTTGCCGACGATCTCGCCGCCGCCTGGAGGTGCGCCCGGCGTCACGATGCGCGCCCGCCAGCACCTCCTCCGCGCTCTGGTGACCGATATCATCGTCGATGTCGACGAAGCGTCGCGCGAGGTCATCCTGACTATCCACTGGCGCGGCGGCGCGCACTCACAGCTGCGCGTCCGCAAGCCGAAGACCGGCGAGCACGGCTGCCGGACCCCGGAGGAAGCCCTCGCGGTCATGGCGCGAATGGCGGGTCGCTGGTCGGACGCCGACATCGCCGCCTCGCTCAACCGGATGGGCATCCGTACCGGACAGGGAAAGACCTGGACACCGCACCGCGTCGGCTCCATCCGCAAGGTCCACGGCATGCACGCATACCGTTCCGCCGAGAAGAACGGCGAATGGCTTACCATGAGCGAAGCCGCGGCGAAGCTCGGCGTGACCAACCACACCATCCGCAGGCTCATCAGGGGCCACGTTCTGCCTGCGGAGCAGGTCGTGCCCGGTGCGCCGTATCAGATCCGTGCGATTGACCTCGAAGACGATGCCGTCAGCATCGCACTGAGACGAAAAGGCCGCCCGTGTCGGACTGATCCCGAGAACCAACTCTCCATGTTTCCAGACACTTGAAGAAGGGGGGCACAATGAACGCCTCGTCGCCGGGCTGCGCAGGGCCCGATCGGCGGCGTTGTTGGTCAGGCAGGCGCGGCGATCGTCGAAGAGCTTGTGAAGCCGCTCCAGCGCTTCAGCATGTAGTCCTTCGCCTTGGCGACCGGTGCAGGCCGCGACAAGCGTTCGCGCTCGGCACGCATCCAGTCTTCGAGCTCGGTCACGAGCGGCGCGACATCAGTCTGCCGGCTCGCGAGGGCGGACGGCCGCGGCTGCGCCGTTGATCTCGCGCTCGAGGTCGAAGATGGCATCGATGCGGGTCACCGCCTCGAGCGCGATGGGCGAGAGCGCGGGCGCTGCCTTGCCGCGCCGGCTGGCCGCGGCGATGTCGGCGAGCTCGAAGAACTTGCGCCTGGCACGGGCCCAGCACAGCGCCTAGCTGCCGGTCCGGGCTGCGGTCCCCGGCGTGGAGGTGGCCAAAGCCAGCATAGGCATCGGCCTGGAGGATGCCCTGCCACGACGAGAGGTGCGTCTTCGGGTGCTCGCCGCGCCGGTCGCGGGAGTAGCGGAACAGCGCGGCGGGCGGAGCGCCGCCGCCGAACGGGCGGTCCTCGCGGACGTAGACCCAGAGCCTGCCAGTGTCGGTCTTGCCCCGGGCGAGGACCGGCACCGGCGTGTCATCGCCGTGCAGCCGCCCGGCCGCCAGCACGTGCGCGGCGATCCGGTCGTGCAGCGGGGCGAGCGCCGCCGCGCAGGCGCCGACCTGGTCGGCGAGCATCGAGAGGCTGAGATCGCCCCGTTTCGCGGGCGTACCGCTCGGACTGCCTGTTGAGCGGTTGAGGCTGCCCGAACTTCTCGAAGAGGATTGTCACCAGCAGGTTGGGTCCGGCCCGGCCGCGCGGCGTGGGATGGAACGATGAGCCATCGCTGCGCCATTGATGGGGTGGATGGCTCCCGCTCCCGGCATCGCGATGTGCCACGGTGGGAGTTCTCGAACCGTCACCGAAGGGAGCCATCCATGGACCAGCCTACCATCATCGGCATCGATCTGGCGAAGACCGTGTTCCAGGTGCACGGCGTGAGCGCGGACGGCACGGCCGTGCTGCGCCGGCAGCTGCGCCGCGGCCAGGTTCTGACCTTCTTCTCGCGTCTCGATCCGTGCCTGATCGGGATGGAAGCCTGCTCTGGCCCGCATCATTGGGCGCGGGAGCTCGCTGCCTTGGGTCACGAGGTGTTGCTGATGCCGGCCGTCTACGTGAAGCCGTATGCAAGGCGTGGCAAGACCGACAGGGCGGATGCGGAAGGCGCGTCTCGCGAGGCGGTGACGCGGCCGACGATGCGGGTCATGCCAGAGGCGTGCCTTCGGCACGACGCCGGTGAAGTCGGCGGAGGCTCAGGCGGCGCTGCTCGACCACAAGGCGCGGGACTTCCTCATCCGCCAGCAGACCCGAGAGCGGTGAACGCGATCCGTGCGCATCGCCGAGTTCGGCATTGTGACGGCGAAAGGTATCCACAATGTCGACCGGCTCCTCGCCGCTGCGGAGCAGGCGCCCGAGGCCGCCCGACCCGCCCTCGACCTGCTGGCGGGTCAGCTCCGCGATCTGCGCGCCCGGATCGAGACGGTGACGCAGCGCATCGAGACCACCCAGAAGTCCGACCCGCTCGCCGACGTCTCGCCACGATCCTCGGGCTCGGCCCGATCGCCTCGAGCGCCGTCACGCCGGAGGCGTGCCTGCGGCACGACGCCGTCACCACGCCGGATGTCGCGGCGTTCCGCTCCGCGCGGGACTATTCCGCTTGGCTCGCGCTCACGCCGAAGCCCCATTCGAGCGGCGGCAAGGAGCGGCTCGGGCGGATCTCGAAGGGTGAGGCCCCGAATGCGACCCGTCCGAAAGAGGAGCCGAACAACAGGTACCTGCGGCGCCTGCTCTATCTCGGAGCCATGGCGCAGATCGCGGCTCGACGCCGCGGACGACCCGGGACCGACCGGCTCTGGAAGATGCTGGAACGAAAGCCTGTGAAGGTGGTGGCCATCGCGCTCGCCAACCGCATGGCCCGGGTCGTCTGGGCGCGCGTCAGGAGCGGCGAGAGCTACCGGGCAGCCCCGGTCTGACAGAGCAGGCCGGCCCAGACCGGCTCCGGAACGGTGAGGCGCGACGTGAGGTGATGGCGACAGGACGGCGAGACGGCAACCGTTCGGCCCGATCCTCGAACCGGTGGCGGACCGGGCCTCACCCCTGTTCGAACCGAAGCACCTCCGAGTGCGTGCCATTGACCGGGACCCGAGCGCCGGCGGACTTCATCAGGGCGCGCAGCCGCCAGGCTGCAGATCAGATGCCGTACACATGGCCGCGGCCGACCAGACCCACCTACCGAACAACGCCCTTGCGGCGGTGGAACCGGCGGAGGTGCTGACCCGGCAGGAGGCGATCAACCTCATGGCCGGGCGGACGCGCGTCGCCTCCTACCTCGAACGCGAGCACGAGCTCGGCGCGACCGTCCTGGAAGTCGACAACCTGACTCGTGAGGGGGAATACCGCAACGTTTCGTTTCAAGTGCGCGAGGGTGAGATCCTCGGGATCGGCGGGCTGGTCGGCAGCGGCCGGACCGAGGTGGCGCGTGCAATCTTCGGCATCACGCGCCCGACGTCTGGCGAGATCCGCATCGACGGCGAGCGCGTCCTCATCCATTCGGCGCGCGAGGCGATGCGCAAGGGCATCGCCTACGTCTCGGAAGACCGCCTGTCACAGAGCCACATCATGGACTTTCCGATCCGGCTAAACGGTTTCTAAAGGGGGCTCGGCGCTTGGTACCACGGCCGAGAAGCGCGCCCATGTCCGTCATCGCCGGCCTCGCGGCGCCTCCGTCGCGGAAGGATGCCGTCTGATGGGGATCGCGCGCTCCACCTACTACGACGCGCCGGAGCGAGCTGTCGATGGTGAGGCAAGGCCGAACGCGCTCGTGGAGGCGATGCACGCCATCAAGGACGAGTTCGAGGCCTACGGCTGGCGGCGGATGCAGGCGGCCCACAGCCAGCAGGGCTGGATCGTGAACCACAAGAAGCTGAAGCAACTCATGCGCGAACATGGGCTCATTATCAGTGCCCGACGCCGTCGCCGCTGCGTCACGCCCACCGACAGCGACCACGACCAGCCGATCTTCCCGAACCGGACCAAAGACATGATCGTCGACGGCCCGGACCAGCTCTGGGTGGTCGACATCACTTACGTCGCGTGGCAGCCGGCTTCGTCCACGTAGCGCTCACCATTGTCTTCGGACCGTCGGCGTACGCCGACCTGACGAGGCTCGCCCACGGACGCCTGCGGCCGCGGGTCGCAATACGCCGCGGAGAAGTATCGCGACCGCCTTCGCAAGGCGAAGCTCTTCGGCTCGATGGGCCGGCGCGGGAACCCTTGCGACAACGCGATGATGGAGAGCCTGATGAAGACGCTGAAGGTCGGGGGCGTCTACCCGCTCGAGTTCGAGACCGCCGAGGACGTCGTCGAGCAACTCCCGGCCTTCATCGAGAAGTACAACGCCAGGCGCTTTCACTCATCGCCTGGCTACCTCAGCCCCGAACAGTACGAGAAGCACCACGCCCGGCCGCCGGTCAAAGGCGCCGCCTGATCGTGTCCGGCTCGGGGGGCACTCCACCTCGCTGGCTTCGCTGCCCCGCCGATCAAAGGCTGCTGCCGCCGCTGCGTCCTGGCAGAAGCTGTGTTTTCAAGGGAACGCTCCGGGCCGCTCACGGCTCACAGGGCCGCTCGGCGCGATGCGCGGTTTCCGGCCCTCCTCTGCGGCTGCCACAGTTTGCGGCCACGCCAACAGACCGGCCATTCGTCGGCGACGCCATCTCCGGCAATGCCGCGTTGGCCAGGTCGGCAGCGGCGCGCCTTTGCAGTCGTTCGCCGCGGCTCGCATGAATGGCCTGAAAAATGGGGGCTACGCCCGTGGCCGCCGGGGTCGGCGAGGGCTATTCGTCTGGCACGAACATTCGGAACTTCGCACGATGTCGGTACGGGGGGGGCCGCCAGGCTGGAGCCCGAATGGACCGCTCGGGTGTTAGGCGTTCCAATGGACTTTGTGGTGCACCGTCAGATCGTACCCGGCAAGCGTTTCGGCGTGGTCCCGAAATTCGGTCGTGGCGCAGAACGTCAGGAGGCGCTGCATCGGCGGCTCGAACCAGGCGCGGCGATCGACGAGTAGGTCGAAGCGCTCCTCGACCAACGGGACGAAGTGCAGCCCATAGGGGCGCGACAGCGCCTCGAGGCCAAATGCAGCCTCTGCGGCGCCCTGGGCCACCGCGAGGACAGCGTCGCTCTCGCTGTGTGACACCGGCGACCAGGTGAGCCGGTCGCGCTCAACCCCGGCCGCCGCCAACTGGTGCTCGAAGAGACGCTGCGCACCGGAGTCGGTCTGGCGAGGCACGACGGTTCGGCCGGCCAGATCGGGGATGCCGCGGATCGCCCCGATGTCGTCCTCGTGTATGACCAAGCCGCGACGGCGGTTCGCCCATGCCAAAAGGACCACGTTCTCGCCAGCGCACGCCGCCTCGACGGCGGGCACGTTCCAGTCGCCGGAATCCGGGTCGTAGACGTGGAGGCCTGTGGCCATGCCCTCGCCGGAGCGGAAGCGGGCGAGACCGTCGAGGCTGCCGTCGAAGAGCGTGGCGAGCCCGGACCGGGACTGCCGGATCGCCCAGTCGAGGAGCGGGTCGTGGCTGCCGAGGAAGACCGCGGGGCGGGCGCGCGGCTTGCTTTCGGAGCGGCCGCTCGCGATCCACTCGCGGATCTCGGCCGTCGGGAAGAGCAGCTTGCCGGTCACCCGAATACACGGCACCTGGCCCGACGCAGCGAGGTCGTAGACCTTGCGCTCCTTGATCCGGAGGAGATCCGCGAGCTCGCGGACGGTCAGGTAGTCCGGCCTCGTCTGCGCGTCGGTGGTCATGGCCGCAACCTTCCGCGATGCAGGCAGAGGCGGCAAGGCCGCACTGCCAAGATCAGCCTTCGGCGTTCGGGAAGAAGAGCTGCTGGCCGTTCAACTGGTAGGAGGCGATCGCCTCCCGGCCCGCGTCGGAGAGCAGCCAGTCGACGAAGGCCTGCCCCGCCTCGGCGTTCACGCTCGGGCACGCCTCGGGGTTCACGAGGATCACGCCGTACTGGTTGAAGAGATCCTCGTCGCCCTCGACGACGATCTCGAAGTCGCCGCGGTTCTCGAAGCTGATCCAGGTGGCGCGGTCGGTCAGCGCGTAGGCCTCCATCCCGACGGCGGTGTTCAGCGTTTGGCCCATGCCGGAGCCGGTCTCGCGGTACCAGCCGCCGGAGGCCGCCTCGACGTCGACGCCGGCGCTGTCCCAAATCTGCAACTCCTTCGTGTGCGTGCCCGAACTCGTCGCCGCGAGAGGCGAAGGGCGCCTCGGCCTCGGCGATCTGGGCGACGGCGGCCTCGGCGTCGGTCATTCCGGCGATGCCGGCGGGGTCCGAGGCGGGGCCGACGACGACGAAGTCGTTGTACATCAGGTCGAAGCGCTCGACGCCCATACCGTCCGCCACGAACTGCTCCTCCTGCGCCTTGGCGTGGACGAGCAGCACGTCGCCGTCGCAGTTGCGCGCGTTCTGGATCGCCTGGCCGGTCCCGACGGCGACGACGTTGACGGTGATCCCCGTCTTCTCCTCGAACATCGGCAGCAGATGGTCGTAGAGGCCCGACGCCTGGGTGGATGTGGTGGACTGCACCAGGATCAACTCCTCCTGGGCGGCGAGGCCGGTGGCGGCGACGGCGAGCGCCGCGACGGCGGCAAGCGTGCGAACATGCATTCCGATGAACTCCCTCGTTTTCGGATTGGTTCAGATGACAAGGCGGCCGGCGAGGTAGGCGCGGGCGGCCTCGGACGCGGGATCGGCGAAGAAGGTCTCGGCCAGCGTGTGCTCGGCGAGGCGGCCCATCGCCAGGAACACCACGTCGTCTGCGAGGCGCCGGGCTTGGCCGAGATCGTGGGTGACGAAGACGATCCGGGTGCCTCTGGCGGCCGCGTGCCGCACGATCTCCTCGATCTTCAGGACCGAGGCGGGATCGAGGCTCGCCGTCGGCTCGTCGAGCAGCAGGACCTGAGGCTCGATCGCGAGCGCGCGGGCGAGCGCCAGCCGCTGCTGCTCGCCTCCGGAGAGGTGCCGCGCCGGCTGGCCCGAGTGGCCGCCGAGCCCGACGTGGTCGAGCAGCGCCTCGCGCCGCGACGGGACATCCTTGCCGCGCAGGACGAAGTCGAGATTGGCGGCGACCGAGCGGCGCAGCAGCACCGGCTTCTGGAACACCAGCGCCTGCCGCCGTCGGACCTCGGTCGTGAGCGTGTGGCCGCCCCAAAGGACCTCGCCGCACGTCGGCCGGACGAGCCCGTGAAGCATCCGCAGCAGCAGGCTTTTGCCGGCACCGTTCTGACCCATCACCATGGTGATACCGTACCGGCCGAGGCTCAGGTCGACGCCGTCGACTAGCCGCTTGCCGGCGATCTCGAGCGTCAGGCCCCGCACCGCGAGCGGCAGGAGCGCCGGCGTCGCGCCGCGCAGATCTGGCGCCACCTCACGCATAGGCGGCGCGCGCGGCCGTCATCCGCAGGCTGTGCACCAGTGCGTTCACGCCAAGCGCGATGACCATCAGGATCAGCCCGAGGCCGAGCGCCAGCGCCAGGTCGCCCTTGGAGGTCTCGAGCGCGATCGCGGTCGTCATCACCCGCGTCAGATGGTCGATGTTGCCGCCGACGACGATGACAGCGCCGACTTCGGCCACCGCCCGGCCGAAGCCCGCCAGCGCCACGGTCAGCAGTGCATAGCGCCCGTCCCAGACCAGCGCCTGCATCGTCTCCAGGCGGCTAAGGCAGAATGAACGGAACTGCTCGTCGTATTCGGCATGCAGGTCCTCGAGCACCTGGCGCGAGAGAGCGGTGACGATCGGAGTGATGAGGATGGTCTGCGCGATGATCATCGCCGTGGGAGTGTAGAGCAGTCCAAGGAACCCCAGCGGCCCCGCGCGCGAGAGGTGCAGGTAGACCAGCAGGCCCACGACCACCGGGGGCAGGCCCATCAGCGCGTTCACCACCACGAGCACCGCGCCGCGGCCACAAAACCGCGTGATCGCCAGCAGCGCGCCGAGCGGCAGCCCAAGGATCAGCGCCACTGCCGTCGCCGAAAGACTGACCTGGAGAGATAGGCCCACGATCTCGATCAGGTCGGGATCGCCCGAGAAGACGAGCGCGAGCGCGAGTCGCAGGGCCTCTCCCATATCTTGCACGTCTTCTGCCTCGGAATCTGTCGCCGTAAATTAGACAGTTACTGTAGAGGCGTTTCCCGCAGGACAGCAAGGCATTCACATTAGGTTGTCAGGCTGTGCCAGCCATGGCGTCGGCCGAGCTTTCATGCAAACTTTCCCATCATCGGTCGAATTGCAGGAAGTGCGACATGAGCACCGTACCAGACATCAGAACGGGCGAAGTCGCCGTCGACGCTCCTCCGCTCGATGATGCCGCTCTGCACTTCATCGGTCGCATCCGTACCCCGTGGAAGGATCGCGAGGACTGTCCCAGGCAGGGACGCCAGGACGGGCCGGAATGCCGGATAGAGGTGTTCGAGCCGTGGGTGCCGGCGCTGCAAGGCCTTGAGGAGTTCCAGACCTTGGAGATCCTCTACTGGCTCGACCGCTCGCGCCGCGACCTCGTGCGGCAGAACCCGCGGCACGACGAGCGGACGTACGGAACCTTTGCCCTGCGCTCGCCTGTGCGGCCGAATCCGATCGGGACCGCAATGGTGCGCCTCGTGCAGATTGAGGGGCCGGTGCTGGTGGTGCGCGGGCTCGACTGCCTCGACGGCACGCCGCTGATCGACATCAAGCCCGACCGCTGCGCCTACAGCCCGAAGGCGCCGCCGAAGGGCGCTGAATGACGGGAAACGGGAGGTGGATCGATGAGCGCTGCCCGCTGGCCGGCGGCGGTCGCACTTGCCACGGCGCCGATGGCGGCTGACGCCGAGCCGGTGTCGCTCTACGCGGCCGGCAGCCTGACGATGGCCCTCGGCAGGGCCGCCGCGGATTTTGCGAGCGCCTACAATGTCGAGGTCGCGCCGACGCTCGGGCCCTCGGCCTGACGCGCGGGCGAATCAAGGCGGGCCAGACGGCGCAGTTTTCGCCTCCGCCGACAAAGGGCATCCTCGCACACTCGCGGAGGCCGGGCGCGGCGGGCCGGCGTCCGCGCCGCCTCGATGCGCTTCGTGACCGTCTCGATCCTGTCGCGCAGCTGATCGGCCAGCAGATCGAAGGCTGGCCGGCCCGCTTCTGGCGCCTGCTCCACGGCTTCAAGCAGCCGGTCGACGTTGTGGATACCCTTCGCCACCACGCTTGGTGAGGGATGCCCGAACTCGGCGAGATGCGCGCGGAGCGCGTTCACCGCTCTCAGGTCTGCTGGCCGATGAGAAAGTCCCGTGCCTCGTGGTCGAGCAGCGCCGCCCGGGCCACGGGAAGCGTCCAGTCCCCGCCTCCGGAAGCCCTCTGGCCCTCCCCTCCCGCCGCACCACCCGGCGGGGCTCCTCCTGTCGCCTACGACCGAGACGAGCAATTGCTCGCGCACCCTCTCGCCCCGTTCGCACCACCCGCGCAACCTGCGCAGCCCGCGCTCTGCTGGCTCCGCCAGACCGGAGCCGCCAAGACCACCGACGTCACCTTCACCCCACGCCAAGGCCCTCGCCGGCATGATCGCCGAGAACGAGACCCGCGCCGACCTCTCCCCGTGGGAGAAGGCCCGCATCGTCGTCGAGGCCCGCGACCAGGGCCTCTTCCCCATCCTCGACGCTGTCTCCCGCCTCTACCACGCGGTCAACCGGCGGCCTTAAGCGGGTCAACCTCGAGCAACTCATCTGGCTCTCGCGGGGTGAGACGAACATCTCGTTCATGCGGGCACGGTTTTCTCCGGATCGGCCTCTCGGCCTCTCGGCCTTCCTGTCGCTGGCCGCGGTCGGGCTAGCGTGGCGCGGGGCTCAACCACGGGATCGACGTTCGGGGCGGCATTCAGGTGGAGGCAAAAATCCCGATCCGATCTCGCTCTCAAACCTTGGCTAGACCTCGGCGCCGCGGGGCTCGGACAGGTCGTCCCCCAGAACCCGGCGGCGGCGACAGCGTGCTGGTGCGCGCGCAGGAGCAGCCGGGGGCAAGACGGCGCAGACTCGCGCCGTCGAGACCGTCCGCGAGACGATGCGCCAGCTCTAACCCGACGCGCAGATCCTAAATGCCGACGTCGTCGGGCCGAAGGTCAGCGGTGAACTGGCCCGGAGCGCAGTGATCGCCGTCTCCCTCGCGATGATGATCTACATCTGGACCCGGTTCGAATGGCACATCGCGGTCGGCGCCATCGTGACGCTGGTGCTAGACACGACGAAGACGGTCGACTTCTTCGCGCTGACCGGGCTCGACTTCAACATGACCGCAATCCCGGCGCTGCCGACGATCATCGACTATTCGCTGAACGACAATGTCCGGGTCTATGAGCGGATGCGCGAGAACCGCAAGGCGCACCCAGAGATGCCGCTCAGGCGGCTGATCGAGGTCAGCATCAACCAGATTTTCGCTCGCTGAACCTATACCGCGGCCGCGGTGCTGCCAACGGTGGTCTGGGCGGACCGGCGGTCGCGAGCTTGGCGGTCCCGCTCGTCTTCGTCGTCGTCGCCGCCACCACGTCTTCGATCTTCATCGCCACCCCGATCCTGCTCTTCCTCGGAACCCGGCGCGACCGTCGGGCCGGAGAGATCGGCCCAGCGCGAACCGCCCCGCTTCCCCCGCGCCCTCACCATGCTCAACAACATCGGCGCTCCAGGCATGCTCCTGATCCTCGCGGCTCGGGCATCCCCGCATTCAAGAAGGGCGTCCGCGACGAGGATTAGGCCCGCGCCAGGCTCGCCGCCGACAAGAGTATCCCGACGCCGCCTGACCTTTGGCGACGCATAGGTCGGAAGGTTCGCTGCGATGCAGGTTTCTCGGACGCCCGCCGCAACGTTTGAGGAGTGCGGGGCGTCGCCTGGCGTCGGAGAAGCGCTCGAGCACGAAATCGCTTGGTTGGGATTTTTTGGATCAGCCGTGGCTATGGGGATTTGAGTGTCGTGGCCGCTCGGTTTCCGTGCGTCTGACATGAATGCGCTGGTTGTTGCCTGCGCTGCAATTCGGCACGGAGGTCGGTGCCGTCGAGGCAGTCGTCGGTGCTTTTCGATGATGCTCGCGGTTCTTGCTGCGCCATAAGCGCCTGGATGACCCGGATGTCGACACCGCGCTCCAGCAGATGGGTCGCAAAGGAATGGCGCATCGTGCCGGAGGCGCGTCTTCGACACGACGTGTGCAGCGTCACGGGTTTGGTGATCCCGGCCGCGCGCGCCGCCTCCTTGAACAGTCGTGAAGTCTGGCGTGCGGAGAGGTGCTTGCCACGATATCCGGGAAACAGAAGCCGCGCGTCTCCGGGCACGCCCTTGTCCTGACCGGTCGGGCGTTCGGTCCACCAGTCTCGCAACAGGCCCAAGGATACCTGCGGGCAACATCACGTTGCGATCCTTGCGGCCCTTGGCTTGCACGATGCGGATGATCTTCTGGGCGCTGTCGATATCGCCGACCTTGAGGCGGACGACCTCGCCTGCGCGCATGCCGCAGCCATAGGCCAGCGAGAGCATTACACGCGCCTTCATGCCCGGCGCCATGGCCAGAATACGTTTGACCTCGTTGCGGCTCAGCACGAGCGGCACCTTGACCGGTTCCTTCAGGTGGAAAATCTCGGCCGCGAGGTCATGCCGGCGGAGGGTCACGCGGAACAGGAACTTCACGCCCGTCATGGTCTGGTTGCGGGTGCAGATGCTGGTCCCGGTCTCGATCAGATGATGCTGGAAATCCCTCACCTCATCCGGTGTCGCCGTCTCCGGAGAGCGTCCGAGCCACGCCGCAAACCGCTTGCAGGCCCGTAAGTGACTGGCCTGCGATGCCCGGCCAAGACCGCGCGCAGACATGTCCGCGATCATGCGGGCGCGAAGGGGTGTCATCGTCAGGGAGTGCTGCATGGGAAAGTCCTCTGTCAACCGAGGCAAGATCGCCTCGAGACAAAGGGGATCAGCCCACAGTCCCACGCCGCAAAACGGCCTTGATTCAGCGCCGCCCCCCGCGACGCTCGCCAAATATCGCGAAGCGATTTAGTGCCCGAGATCGAAGCGGACCTGCTATACGCGCCCAGTAGTCTGTCCCGTACCCAGAAAGCGGTCGTGGTTCAGCCGTCATAGCCATCGCGGGCGCGCCTGCGGTCGGCCGGTCGAAGAGGCCGAGCAGGTAGCGGAGTGAGGACGCTCCCGATCAAGCCGGCGGCGACTGGCGTCTGGACCTCCCTGTAGGGGATCAACTACAGGTCGCGATCCGGCTGGAGATGCACACCGATTTGGGTGGCTCGGCATCCTCGCCGGCGTTCCGCCCGATTTGGAACTGCCGATTTTGTTTGTGACCGACGTAAGCCGCGAGGGATACCAGACGCTTCAAGTTCGGGGCAGCGGAAGGTCAGGATTTGAGAAGGCGCCGACGCGGAAAAGTCCGCGCCGGCGGTACGATCGGCCGCTCGCGACGCGGCGCAGCGGCGGAAGGTCAGCGAAAGTTACTCACTCCTCGATGACTTCCTCCGTCCCGGTCGCAGGGTCGACAGCCTCGACCGCTTCGTCTCCGAGTTCAATGACACCAGCGAGCACCAGGATGAAGATGATGACAATGATCGCGATGACGGCGATGATGATATTCCGAACCATTCAGGTCCTCCTCGTTGCGCTGGAGGGACATTAGCACCGCAACGAGCGGGTTGCCGCACCCGTCTCGTTCGACGGCGGCATTTTGCCTGCGAGGTCGGCGAGATAGCGACACTGGCGCCAGCTTCGGCAGCGGCAGTGCTTCTGACCCTCGTTTTGCAATCAACTCCTCGCGCGGCAGCGCGCCGATCCCGCGGCAGGCTCTCCGATGCAGACCGCCCCCCTCGGAAGCACCCGATGCAGAATTTGGCCGCACCTGGGCTCGGCGCGACCCGGAGCCGTGCCTCGAGGACGACATCGCGTCCCGAGGTCGCGGGACACGGCCTGGGGTTTCGTCGTGGCCTGCCGTCAGCTATCTGGTGCGCAAGGCCCGGCGTCACGGGTCGCGACGGGAATTTTCGATCCGATGGTGTTCTGGCTGATAGCGGTTGCGATGGCGGCAGGCGTTGCCGCTCTCCTGGCACGCGCGATGCTGCGCGACGGTGCGGCTGGCGGTGGGGCGACCGACCTCGACGTCTACCGCGACCAGCTCGCCGAGGTGGAGCGCGATCGCGAGCGCGGCTTGATCGATACCTCGGAAGCGGAACGGCTGAGGCTCGAGGTTTCCCGCCGCCTGCTGGACGCCGACCGAAAGTCGCAGCCCGCGGCCGCCGCAGGATCCGGCCCCAGAGCCGCGACACGGGCTACAGCGGTCGTCGCGGCGCTTGCGGTGCTCGGAGGCGGCCTCGGCGTCTACGCACTTCTTGGAGCGCCAGGCTACCCGGACCTGCCGGTGCAGCGCCGCATCGAGATGGCCGAGGAGGCGCGCGAGACGCGCCCCGGCCAGCAGATGGCAGAGGCGGAGGCGACACTGTCGCGGCCGGTCGCTCCGGCGGATTCGCGTCATGCAGAACTCTTGGAAGAGCTGCGAGCGGCGCTGGAGGAACGGCCGGACGACCTGCAGGGCTACGTCCTGCTCGCGCGCAACGAGGCAGGGCTTGGCAACTACGTCGCGGCGCGGCGGGCCCAGGAACGTGTGCTGGAGTTGAAGGGGCCCGAGGCCACGTCGGCCGACTGGGCCGACTACGCCTTGCTTCTGGTCTATGCGGCGGGCGGTTACGTCTCGCCGGAGGCAGAGACGGCAATCGCCGGGGTGCTGGAGCGGGAGCCGTCCAACGGAACGGCGCGCTATCTTTCCGGGCTCCTGTACGCTCAGACGGGCCGACCCGACCTTGCGTTCCGTATCTGGCGACCGCTTCTGGAAGAGTCCCCGCGCGGCGCGCCCTGGAGCGCGCCGATCCGTGCCCGCATCGCCGATGTCGCGCGCAGCGCGGGGGTCGAGTACCAGCTGCCCGAAATCCGCGGCCCGACGGCAGCCGACATGGCGGCGGCGTCCGACATGACGCCCGACGAGCGCCAGCAGATGATCCGGGGCATGGTCGAGGGACTCGCCGGCCGGCTGGCCGAGCAGGGCGGCCCGGCGGAGGAGTGGGCCCGGCTCATCACCGCGCTGGGCGTCCTGGGCGAAATTGATCGCGCCGGCGCAATCTATGCCGAGGCACGGGAGGCCTTCGGGGCGGACAGCGAGGACCTCGCCTTGATCGAGGACGCTGCCGAGCGAGCCGGCGTCACGCAATGAGCGACGAGTTCGCCGGCTTCGCCGAGAGACTGCCGCCGCGCCGTGCGCTGTTTGGGCTCGATCTCGGCGAGCGGACCATCGGCATCTCCGTGTCAGACCGCGACCGCACTGTGGCATCGCCGCTGACCACGCTCCGGCGCCGGAAATTCTCCGCCGACGCCGAGGCACTTCTGGCTCTCGCCGCCGAGCGCGAGATCTCGGGCCTAGTACTTGGCCTGCCGCGCAACATGGACGGGAGTGAAGGACCGCGCTGCCAGTCGACGCGTGCCTTCGCACGCAACCTCTCGCGCCTGACAGAACTGCCGATCGGTTTCTGGGACGAGCGGCTCTCCACCGTCGCGGCCGAACGGGCGTTGCTCGAAGCCGACACCTCCCGCCGCCGCCGGGCCGAGGTCATTGACCAAGTCGCCGCTGCCTACATCCTGCAAGGCGCCCTGGACCGCCTGCGACACCTGGAGCTTCCATGACGATCCGAACGCCCTGTATCGACATCTGCGTCCTGCACCGGCGCGAGGGCATCTGCATCGGCTGCTTCCGGACGGGCGACGAGATCGCCCGCTGGTCGACCATGTCGGACGCCGAACGCGACTCCCTGATGGCGGAGTTGCCGGACCGCGCCGCACGGCTGCGGCGCCGAAGCGGCGGCCGGAACGGCCGTCTCCGCGAGACTTGAGCTTCAGGCCGCCTGCGACGCCGCCGTGCCGGCAACGGCCTCTTGCGCCGCCCGCAGAAGCTCGAGGCCCGCGTCGCGACCGGTTGCGCCCTGCGACAGGATGCGCCGCCACGCCCGCGCCCCCGGCTGCCCGGAGTATAGCCCCAGCATGTGGCGGGTAACATCGTGCAGGCGACCGCCGGCTTCGAGGTGTCGCGCGATGTAGGGTTCCATCCGCGCGATCACGTCTTCCGGCGTCTGGGTCGGCGCCTCCGCGCCAAAGGCACGCCGGTCCGCCTCCAGAAGGACATCCGCCGGTGAGGCGTACGCCGCGCGGCCGATCATGACCCCGTCGAAACCGCCATCGAGAAGCTGCAGCGCGGTATCGAGGCCGTCGACGCCACCATTGACCGTCACCTCGAGATCGGGAAAGACAGTCTTCATCCTGCGCGCCAGCGATCGATCGAGTGGCGGTACCTCTCGATTCTGCTTTGGCGACAGGCCCTTCAGCCACGCCTTACGCGCATGGATCGTCACGCGGCGGACGCCGGCGGCTCGCACGCGCTCGAGAAGGTCGGGCAGGGCGACCTCCGGATCCTGCTCGTCGACGCCGAGCCGGCATTTCACCGTCACGTCGACCGAGGCCGCCGCCGCCATCGCCGCGACGCACTCTCCCACGAGGTCGGGCGAGCGCATCAGGACAGCCCCGAAGCACCCGGAGCGCACTCGGTCGGACGGGCAGCCGACGTTGAGGTTGATCTCGTCGTATCCTTCATCCGAGCCTATCCGGGCGGCTTTGGCCAATTCGGCCGGATCAGAGCCGCCGAGCTGCAATGCGACCGGATGCTCCGCCGGGTCGAATGCCAGCAAGTGCCGCGCCTCACCCCGCACGAGCGCCGTCGCGACGACCATCTCCGTGTAGAGCAGGACGTGTCGCGACATCTGCCGATGGAAGAACCGGCAGTGCCGGTCCGTCCAGTCCATCATTGGAGCGACGCTGAGGCGGCTTGCGCTAACTGGATCGGAAAGGTCATCCATGACAATGCCTTACGTAGTTCTTCTCGGCTGGGATCAAGAGCTGCCCGCCGCCGGATCTGTGCCGAATCTGTGCCGCACTGTGCCGCAACTGTGCCGCGGGAAGAGGCTCTGATGGCCTCGATCACGCCCCGACGCAATGCCGCTGGCCGCATCACCTCGTGGCGCGTCCAGGTCCGGCACCCCAACCGTCCGCCACGCCACGCCAGCGCCCCGACGCGCAAGGAGGCGCTCGCAATCGCCCGCCGCCTCGAGTACGAGGTCGAGCTCAGCGGCCCCGCAGCGACGCGCGAGATGACGATCGCCGAACTCGTCGATCGCCAGATCGCATCGGCCGATGGGCCGGCCGGCCTCCCCGGGTCCAAACGCACCTCCCTTGGACACATCCGGTACCATCTCGGGCATCGGCCGGTTGGCGAACTCACGGTCAAGGACATCACGAGCTTCGCCCGCACGCGCCACAGGAACGGGGGCGACAGCCACCTGTCGCCGGCGACGATCGCGATGGACATCGGCTACCTGCGGGACCTGCTCGACTATGGCGCCAATGAAGAAGGGACGGCACACCGGCTGACGGAGCTGGTGCTGGCCCGTCGCGCCCTGCGCAAGGCGGGGCTCATCGCCAAGGCACGCACGGTATCGCGCCTGCCTTCGGACGACGAGTTCCTTGCAATCCTCGGCTCAGCCGCCGAGAATCGCACCGAGATACCGCTGCGCCATGTCTTGCGTTTCCTGCGGGCAACGGGACTTCGTGAGGGCGAGGCACTGCGCATTCTCTGGAAGGACCTCGATGAGCAGCGCCGAGTTTTACTGATTCCGCGGCGAAAGCATCCCAAGGCACCGCGCGACAAGGAACTGCCACTTCTGCCCAATCATGGCATCGACCCGCTCGAGGAACTGCGTCTGATCCGCGGCCTCGGGCCGCTACGGCGCGAGGCCGAAAGGAACGACGGTCGCGTCCTGCCGTTCGCGAAAGGCTCGATCGGAGCGGCCATGCGCCGCGCCTGTCGACGCGCCGGAATCCAGGACATCCGGCTCCATGACTTGAGGCATGACGCAATCACCGCACATGTACGGAAGAAGAAGCTGAGCCTTCCCTATATCATGCTGATCTCGGGACATGATGACGTGCACTCGCTCATTCGCTACACGCACCTGACCGCAGACGATGTCGTCACCGCCGGTTTGAGGGATTGAATACATAATTTGTTGGGAACCCCGACTATGATGGCAAATGGATGGGGTTCTTGGCGAACGCATCCACAGCGGCTCGCATCTTCGGATTCTCCAACAGCTTCTTCGCTCTCTTCTCGTATTCGCTCCAGTTGGCGGCAGTACAGATCTTGATCCTTTGGTCGAGAGGCAAATGACCGATGTAGGCCGTCTCAAGATCGCTCATCTTCGCGCGCTGAGTCCGATCGCGGCGCCCTGCTTCGGTGAAGCGCGGCAGCACACAATCACGGTGCGCTTCAAACTGCTGAATCGCCTCCTCCGCGGACATCTTCAAATAGAACGCTAACGAATTCAAGTCCCGATGGCCCGTTATCTTTCGAACGAGGAAAATGTTTCCGTTGCAGAGGTGGCAGAGTTCTCGCACGCCTGCATGCCGTAGGTCATAGGGCACGAAACGCGGCAGAGCGCACGCAGCAGAGATCTCATAGAAAAAACCTCGAAGCTCTTTGGTTGTATACGGAAACAACGGCTGCGAACCTTCGTAACTGCCGCTGTTTCTGGCATCGCTGATCTGATCTGCTATGATCTCGGCTGGATCGATGTGAAAGACAGGAACGAGGGGCACTTCGGCGTCCTCGTCAGAGTTCTGGGTTCTTCCGCGAAGGAAGCACTACAATTCGGTCTGCAAGCCTCACATCATCGCCGATGATCTCGCTGATCTCATCAGGGCGAAAGATGCCCGTGTGCTGCAAGAGCGAAGCCCGCCTGAGGCAGAGATCTTTGTCTGACCGCGCCGTGATCTCAGTGCGCAAAGCCTGAATCTGAGGGTGAGAAAGAGCTCGCCCCGCTTTGCGAGACTTGCCTACGATGCCCTCTTTGTGCAGCAGCTCTCGCACTTCGTTGACCATCGGAGAGTGATCCTTCATGCCCAGAATGGAATGCATCCATTTGAAGAGCCGTTCGAGATAAAACACATCAAGCGAAAGGGTCGACGGGGCGGGGAGCGTCGACGAGCGGGATTGCGAACGCCTTGTCGCCTTTCGTTTCCGGCGTCTACCCCGGACGAATGCATCGACGTCTTTCGGCTGGATCGCTGCGTGAAGATGATGCCCGAGATCTTCCTCGATGACCTTCAGAGAAGTCTTCTCTGCTCTGGCCAAGCGAGCTCCTTTCGTTTCTCTGAACTGCCTCACCCCATGGGCGATCGTCACTACCTTCTCCAGCGTTCCGTTCTTGCTGGAAGTGCCGTCGAACCAGTATGCCGCGCCTCCTTCGAAACGTTGGAGATCGCGAATATGCGTCGACAGCGCTTCGTACTGAACCGCGAATTCGGGACTGTCACCTTCCGTCCTCGCCCACTTTTCTGCGCTAACATGGACCCGTGAAAGCAGCCGGGCTGTGATGTTCACCTCATCAGCGTATGCTTGAGCCCCCTCTTTCGTGTCGAACGTGGCGGAGGAAGAAGCGTATCCCTTGCCTCTGACCTGCACACGGTACGACTTCGGCTTCCCAGCCCGCCTCGACCGCTCCTGTATGGTGGCCACCATGTTCGCGCCTCCTCCAGCCCGCAAGCACTCACGCACAATCAATAGTTGTATACTTGGGTTCCCTCATTGAACCTCAAGGTGCGCGGCGTTTCTCATGACGTTGGACCCGATCCGCCTCCTGCGGGACATACGGGCGGCGCAGCAGCGGCTGGTCGACATTGCCGATGTGACCGGCGTGGCTTCCGAAGAAGCCGCCGTCGCTCGACACCTTCCTCGCCGCGCTGCGGACGGCATGGCAGTCGGGGGAGGTGCGTCCGACCGCGCAGCCGAAGCCCAAGCCGAAACGAGAGCGTCGGCGTCCCGACCCGCTCGCGGCGGTGAAGTCGCCGACCTCCGCCACCACCGTCACTGTCACTATGAAGGCCACGCCGCGCATCGCCTGGACCGCCTCCACCACCGGCCCCAGGCTCCAGCCGGGCACCAGGTCGGCGATCTGCCTGATCAGCCGTTCGACCCGCGCCTCCCAACTTCGACATTGCCGACCAGATTTCGTGTCTCCGGCGCGTGGCGTGTTCGGGAATTCAAGGGGGTGGTAGCGGTACGGGGTGGATTTCGCTGCAATCGGTGTAGTTACACGTCTCATTCCTGATGCACATTGCAGTGCAGCTTCCTATTCGGCACTATGCATTCCATGTTCACGCGCGTCACCGAGAGCGGCGGGCGCCGCTATCTGCAGATCGTCGAGTCCTTCCGCAACGAGGCGGGGAAGCCCAGGTTGCGCGTCGTCGCCAATCTCGGGCGTGTCGACGGAATGAAGGACGGCCAACTCGACGCCCTGATCCGGGGCCTCAGTCGCGCTGCGGGGCGGGACGAGCCGGCGAAGACCGAGATCACCTGGGAGAGCGCGCGCAGTTTCGGCGACGTCTTCGCCCTGCATGCGCTTTGGAAGGACCTCGGTCTCGACCGCGCGCTTGGCCGGGCCCTGCGGTCGGGGCGTCGCGGAACCGATGTGGAGGCCCTCGTCCGCGCCATGGTGTTCAACCGCCTGTGCGACCCCACGAGCAAGCTCGGCTGCCTGCGCTGGCTGGAGACCGTGGCGATGCCAGCCATGCCGGAGACCGTCACCCACCAGCATCTGCTTCGCGCGATGGATGCGCTGATGGATCGCGCCAAGCGGGTGGAAATCGAACTGGCCAGACAAATCCGCCCGCTGGTCGATCAAGACCTTGCCGTGGTCTTCTACGACCTGACCACCGTGCGCATCCACGGCGAGGGGGAGGTCGCGGACGACCTGCGCGCCTTCGGCATGAACAAGGATGTGGGCGGCGTCGCCCGGCAGTTCGTCCTCGGCGTCGTGCAGACCGCCGAGGGCCTGCCGCTGATGCATACCGTCCACCCCGGCAACGTCGCGGAAACGAAGACGCTGCAGGGCATGCTCACGACGGTCCTGGAGCGCTTCCCGATCCAGCGCGTCATCCTGGTGGCCGACCGCGGGCTCCTCAGCCTGGAAAACATCGGCGAGCTGACCGCCCTTGCAGAGCGGGACGATCGTCGGCTGGAGTTCATCCTCGCCGTGCCAGCGCGGCGTTACGCCGAGCTGGTCGAGACCTTCCAGGGCCTCGCCTTCGATGCAGAGGGGCTGACCGAGAGCACGTTTGCCGGTCACCGCCTGATCGTCGCCGATGACCCGCTGCGCGCCGAGGAGCAATCCAACCGCCGCCGCGCCCGCATCGCCGAACTCGAGGCCATGGCAGAGAAGATGGTCGCCCGGCTCGATGCCCAGGACGAGGGCCAGACGGCCCGGGGTCGCCGCGCCTCCGACCGCGGGGCCTACAGCCGCTTCACCCGCGCCGTAGCCGAGGCGGAACTGACCCGCTTTCTCAAGGCCGATTACACCGCCGACCGCTTCAGCTGGGGCGTCGACGAGGTCGCCATCGCCGAGGCGGAGCTCTTCGACGGCAAGCTGGCGCTCCTCACCAACGCCCCCGATCTCGACCCCGCCGACGCCGTCGCCCGCTACAAGGCGCTGGCCGACATCGAACGCGGCTTCCGGGTGCTGAAATCCGACATCGAGATCGCACCCGTCCACCACCGGCTGCCCGACCGCATCCGCGCCCATGCGCTGATCTGCTTCCTCGCCCTCGTGCTGCACCGCGTCATGCGCATGCGCCTGAAGGCCAAGGGCCACAGCGCCAGCCCCCGTACTGCGCTCGATCTGCTCGCCCGCATCCATCGCCATCAGGCCCGGATCGCCGAGCGCACCCTCGAAGGCACGACCCGCCCAACCCCGGAACAGCTGGACCTCTTCGATGCCCTGACCCTGCCCAAACCCGCCTGACAGAGCCCGTGTAGTTACATTTTGGCTCACCCGGGCATAGCAATATCAATCACTTATCGCTGTAGCTGTCGAAGTTGGGGCGCCTCGGCATCGGTCACGGCGTGCACGTAGTCCTGGAAGACGATCCGCTGAGTGGGGTGGTCGAACCGGACCGTCGTCAGCCAGCGGCGATAGGCGACGGTCCAGCCCTTCTTTCCAGGATAGATCCGGCCATGGCGAAGCAGGAAGCCCTGGAGATGCTGCCGCGCCTTGCCGACGACCCGGACCGCCGTTGCCCGCGCCAGTACCTGATCGCGCATCGCCTCGTGCGCCACGTCCGGCACTCAGACCGCGGTCAGTTCGCCCGCCCGGATGGAGCTTGGCCAACATCGCCGCGTCCCGGCGGTCTGTCTTCACCCGATCTCCGCTCCTCACCGGGATCAGGGACGGCGCCACCACGGCGCAGGCATGCCCGAGATCGGTCAGCTGCCGGTGGAGGCCGTAACCGCAAGGCCCGGCCTCGTAGCAGAAGTGCATCGGCCCGGCCTTGGCCTCGAGCCTCTCAACTCGCCAGCCCGCCTGGCGCAATCCTCGAAGGGAAAGTGCCGCGGGGGAGACCACTGACCCAGTCAACTCGCTCCGCTATCATGAGGTCCAAGCAGACGTGCGAGCACCGCCCCGCAGCCGAAGTTTGAAGGGTTTGCCGAGGCGGGATACGGCTCCGGCAGCCAACAATGGTTCATTTCTTCCACGTGTTTCACTTGACGAGGGTCGCGTAGCGCGGGGTGAAGAACCGGGTGAAGGCCTTCACTTCGGGGCGCCGGTAAGCCTGCGGGGAGACGAGCACCTTGTACGGCGCGCAGAGCTCTTCCGGTGGCTCGAAGCAGCGCAGGAGGTTTCCCGCCCTCCCCTCCGCCGGCTCCTGAGGTTGATGATGCCGAGGCCCTGTCCGGCGCGGATCGCGGCGTCCAAACCTGGATTGCCGGTTAACGGCACCCACACGTGGAGGGCCATGACGTAAAATTGATCGGGCGCATTTCCTGTTCTCCTCATCCCCGGCCAGACGTCGTCCGTCCCTCGGTGCGATCGCGTCCGACCTCCGGCTCAATCTCGTCCTTGCCTCGGTGCAATCGCGACCAATGTCCGGTGCAATCTCGTCCGACACCCCTGCAAGTCACTGTGTAAGAACTGAAAATTGGCAGCCTGAATCAAGAGAATTAGAGAATTCACTGAATCTGTCGCCAGGGCGGCCGCTGTTGAACGAAAGCGAGAACTCGAAGGCTGTCTGAACCTTGGGTTGGCCATACGTCATCGGCGACGGCTTGGGAAACCGGAGAGCGACCCCATCTTCGTTTTCTGACGGCCGCCCCGGCCGCTTCCGGGAGGTCGAGGAGCATGGCAGCAATTCTCGGACCCAAAGCCAGCCAGGCGGGACGTCGCATGCTCCTGCTCCTTGTCGACCAGCTGCAGAACTCAGGTCCACAGGAGCTCATGGTCGAGACGGAGCGTCTGGCGGCGCCGAGAATGCGCACCGGCGTTTTGGTCTCAGAATGGCTTTCTCTAATTCCGCTTCGAACCCGGAACTGGAGAAAACGGTGATTGTACCCCCTGACGAAATCTACAGCGCCGCGGAAGCGGCCTCGGAGCTCGCGGTATGTGAGCGCCAGGTCCACCGATACCTCGCTTCCGGCAAACTGAAAGGCTCCCGAGCCTCTGGAACGTGGAAGGTCGCGGCTCTCCAGATCTGGCGGTTCAAGGCCATTGAGGAAGAGATGCTGGCGAGCTGGCGGGAATATTGCCGTGCCGTAGAGCTGGACAATTTTCGTGAGGAAATTGAACCACATAACGCGCCCGAGGAGTGAGGGCGGTCTCCACGGCGTCGGCATTGCGACCACCCCTAATCCCCCGATGGCGGCGGATGTCGGCCCGTGTCTGCGGATGTCGATCCATGGCCGAACACGGCTGCCCCTGACGGCGGCCGCAGCCGCGGGTGGCGATCCCGGCGACGCCACCCTCGGATGCGACCGGGCCGCGGGCCAGTCCAACAAAGAAAGATAGAGAGACAGGACCAAACAGCATGAAACATGAGTACCTCAGTACGACCACCGCGAATACAGTCGACTGCGAGGGCGACACCGCTGATCTGCAGCGGTGTCTCTGGCTCAGCGCGGTGACGCCGGCGACGCGTCGCGCCACGGTGACCAGTCTGCGCGCGTTCCGCAATGCCGCCAGCGGCGAGCGCGAACTTACAGTGACCGAGGTTCGGAGGCTGCTTGCCGAGGCCGATCCGGCGCTGAAGGCGCGTATAGGGAAGCGGTGGATTCCGGTGGCAAGTGATGTCCGCCGCGCCCTTCGGGTCTGGGACGATCTGCCGGTGCGCTGGCTGGCGCTGAGCCTGCGCCACCGTGTGCCGACGTTCGCCGACGCAGCGACCGCGGTTGGGCTGCGCCTCAAGGGCACCGAGGCCAAGCGGGTGCTGAGCGCGCTCGAGGCTCTGGCGCGGTCGCAGGACGGTGCCCTCGAGGACATACCGGCGGCGCTGGCGACCGTGGAGCCGCTGTTGCGCGCAGCAACACCGGAGACATTCGACGTCGCAGCCATGAAGTCCCTGGACAACAAGCGGACCCTCGTCCGCAATGCAGTCCGCCTCGTCGATCCTCTGGCCAGCGGTGCGCGGGAGACGGACGTCTCGGTGCTGCCCGCCGTCTGGCGTGAGGCGCTGGAGCGCATGCCCCTGAAAGACCACGAGAAGAGCATGTTGGCAATCCTGCGCCGGCTTGCGCGCTTCAGCGCAGGGTACGGCGCTGTCCCCGCATCCCTCACCGATGCGATGGTGGAGGCGTTCGCACGGCAAGAGCTGGAGACCCACAGTCCGGTCTATACCGAAAAGATCCGCAGCGCCTTCCGGCGCTGGAACGGCGCCGTGGACGCCGGCCTGCCTGCCTCCCGTCTGTCTCTGCCCGCCGCCCCGGTGTACCGGCAGGCGGAGGTGAAGTGGGACGCGGTCCCCCCAGCAATCCGCGACCCGCTCGACGCCTATCTCGCCACTGCCGTGTCGGTGCGCAGTCTCGGCGACTGGGGCACGTTGGTGCCAGACCAAGACGACGAGTATGCCGAGCTCGGCATCCCGCGCCTGGACCTGGCCGAAGAGGCGGAGCAGCCGGGCGCACCTCTTCTCGAGTCGGGCACGCGCGAGAACTGGCGCAATGCGGTAAAGCGGGCTTGGTACGCGGCGGTACACGATCCGAAAGTCTCGCCAGATCCGGTCTGCATCACGGATCTATTCGGTGTGCCGGTCGCAACTGCGCTGGTCGCGGGGGTCCGTAAGGCCCGCCGTGCGCGGCTCGAGTCGCGAGGCCAGACCTTCGACCCGACGACGAGAGGTCGCTACGAGCACACTCTGGTCGAGGCTCTCTGCTCAGTTGGACGTGCTCTGCAGATCGACCCGGAGCAGCTCGAGCCCATCGAGGAACTGAAGCGGAGCATCGATCCTCTCGTTGTCGGGCTCAAGCGCACGAAGGAGGGAGGCGTCAAGCGGATCTATGCTGACCGGCGGATTGGACCACGGCACGCGAGGATGCTGGCGGCGTTCTCAGACCCTTCTCAGCTCAGGCGCTGGTTCGAGGCACCCTCGGTGCTCTGGGCGCTGGCCTGCAAACCGATCGCAGCGGGCAGGAGGCCGACGATCAGTCACGTCGCGCTCGCCCGCTCGGCGCTGATCGCCCGCATCGGCCAATACGTCGTTCCGGCGCGGCGCGCGAACTTTGCACGCCTGCGGCATGACGGTGACAACCGACATCTTCTGCTGCCGAGCGGTGAAAGGGAGGGGACCCTCCGCATTCCGGCGAACGAAGGGAAAACACTGCGCGAGATTCATGTTCAGATCGATCCGGAAACCGTGCGCATGCTGAAATACTACATCAAGAATTTCCTTCCGGTCGCCCGGGACCACGCAGGGGCCGAAAAAGGAAACCCGCACCTCTTTCCCGGCGCCGGAGGTAAAGAAGTACAGGACGGGGGCTATGCATCAGGGTTTGGCTATCACACGAAAACGAAATTGAACGGGACGTTCAAGAAGCACCTGAAGAAGTACTGCGGGCTGAACTTGTGCATGCATGTGATGCGCCATCTCGCCGGAAAGATCATCGTCGATCAGGATCCGTCCGCAATGTCGCTCGTTCAGGAAATTCTCGGGCACAAGACGGTCAAGACCACGCAGGCGTATTACGCAGAGGTCTCGAAACTTGTGGCGCAACGCCGCTATGTCCATCTGCTCGAGAAGCAATCTCGCCGGGTACTGGCGACGGTCAAGTTCGTTTTCGTGGACCCCCGCACCGGCGAGGTGATTTGACGTGCCCCAGCATCGTCTCTCGCTCCCGCCGGAGGCGTGGCCCGCCGATCTGCGGGAGCGTTTCGAAACGCATCCGCTTTCCGTGCACCAGCGGACCCGGCTCGCTGGTGCCTTCGGCCGCTGGCTCAAGTCCGCCGAGGGCGGCGGCTTCGATCCGCGCGACGCTTCGCGCGAGACGTGGCTCGCCCAGACCGCCGGCCTGCCCCGTTCCTTGAGGAATGAGGTCCGCCAGGCGCTCGTCATCATTTTTCCCGCCGTCGCAACGCTCCTCTACGAACCCGACGCGCCGGCGCTGGCGCGGCCCGATGCCCGGCTTCGTCTGACGCGGCAGATTGCAAGCAATCTCGCTCGCTTTCCGGAGGATTGGAGGGCGGCCGCGCAGCCGCTCCTCCATGTGGACCCGGATGCCGTCGTCGACGGCATCCTTGTCCAGGCGTGGGCGCCGGCGACCATCGTCCGGCGCATCCAGGCAGCGGCGCTTTATTTTGATTTCTGTCGCGCACGGGGTCTGGAGGTCGACATCAAACCGGGGACGGTTCGCGCGCAGTTGCGCGCGGATCAGGCCAGGGTTGAGAGTGGGGATCGCCGGATAGGAGGCACTTCGGCGCACCTCGACAGCCTGACCTGCCTCGCTATTGCGGTCCGCCCGGACCGCTCTTGGTCCTGGCTGCGAATCACGCGGGACGCAATCAAGAAGGTCGCCAAGCATCATGGTTCGCGGAACGCCGCGCGGGCCGTGGACGCGGCGGAACTCAGGGCCGCAGGGCAGCAACTCCTCGACAAGGCTGACGCCCGTCATGCGATGGCACGCAACCGCCGAGACTTTGTCAGGGCGCACACGCTGGCGCGGACAGCGCTCACGATGATCCTGCTCGCCGAGGCGCCGGTCCGCATAGGCAGTTGTGCGAGGATCGAGCTTCGAGAGAGCCTGCTCGCGGATCTCGACGGTCTGTTCCTGGATGCGTCCGAAACGAAGGAGAAATCCCCGGATCGCCGCGCCTTCAGCGCGACGCTCATCGATGCTTTGTCGCGGTACATCCGCCTGCATCGCGCAGTCATCGCGCGCCCTGGCGCGACCCGGCTCTTCGTGGGTGAGCGCGGCGGGCCTATAGGGGCAGCTCAGCTCTCGACTTGCCTCGGCGACATGACAGAAGCGCCGCTCCAAAGACGAGTGACGCCACATGCGATCCGGCATTCCGTCGCCAACTTCATCGTGGCCCAGGTTCCCGAGGAGGCCGCCCTCGCAACGGTGATCCTCAATCACCGGAGCGCGAGCACGACGCCTGTCTACTTGCAGCGTGCGGACCAGATCATCGCCTCTCGACGGCTCGGGGCTGCCACGGAACGCGCCGCCCGTGAACTCGGCGCCAACACCTTTCCAAAACGGAAGGACAAGCGTGGGCGTCGCCACGCTCGGAAACAGCCGAGATGCTAAGCCGTCAGCAGCCACGCTCCCGGCCCCATGGACGTCCGACCACTGCGCCCCGGAAGATAGCTGAACGAGCAGCTATGAGGCCGCGGTGCCTCAACTTCAGCGCCCGGTTCCCCTTCCGGCATGTCGGGATCCAGCGTCCGCCGCCCCGCACTCACTCGAGCTGGAGCCATCAGTGTCCGCGGTGGTGGCAAAATAACTGAATTTACCAGCAGTTTAACCGGGGTGGTCATCGAAGTCCAGGGCCAGAACAGCATGTCCCAAGCTGCTTGAGAAGGACGACGAGCGCGATTTCCTCAGAGCCCCTCGAGACGGCTTGGGACGCGATGCTCTGGAAGGACAACCGTCTCGATCCGGAGCATGATCGGCGACCGCGTGCGGCATTTCCGGCTGCAACCCCTCCTGCGAGGTCGCAGCCGGAAACGCCGCACGCGGTCGCAACACGACAGGAGAAGAGGGAGTTACATGGAGTTCGTGATCCATTCGCGGATCGTCAGACCGTATCCGCCAGACGCGCCGACACCGGCGGCCGATTACTTCGAGACACACGGCTACGCGCTGTGGCGCCTCGCCAGGCTGTGCATGAGTTTCTCCGCAGAGTGCCAGCTGGGACGGATCGAGCAGGCGCTGATACTCGAGCGTCGCCTCAACCCGCGGACGCTGCGCATGATGAAGGGCGTCCTTGCAACGGTGGCGCTCGACACATGGCCCGAGGAAGACATGGCGTGGCTGCGGGAGGACCTGCGGCGCGAGACAGGACACGACTACCCGGAGTTGCTGGAGGGACTGCAGGACGCCATACAGGCTGAGGCCAGCGACCCCTATGCGGAGGTCTGCGGGGTCGCGCAGGCGTCGCTTCCTCGCGATGTCGAAGGACCGCCGCACGCCGGCTGACCCCGCCTCGGGTCAAAGGCGCTCCGGATGCAGGGCAGATCCGCAAACCTTCCGCGCGCTGGCGGGAATTGCCGAGCGCCGTTCTTGCAGCGTGGTGCTTTTGCGTAGCTTCTCTACGAGCCGCGCCGGACAACCGCGCCCGCGCCCAAGCATTCTGGGGTCGGCGCGACGCTCGATCCCACTCCAGATAACTCCGGATGCACCTCGGTTCTGATCAACGCGACGGTCAGCGGCACCGGCGGTCTCGGTCAGCCCGACGGAAGCGGGGCCCGGCCGACTTTCAACTTCGCACTCCGGGCTCGGGCGGCTGGAGAGCTCGCCCGCGCGACACTCGGTTTCCCCTCCGGCGAAATGGGGCTCGAGCGCCACGCGGCTGTGTCACTCGCTCGAACCGGTGCCTGCGGGCGGCTTCCTGCGTGGCTCTCATCGAAGCCATGCAGGAGCCGCCGGCGGACACGGAGGAAAGACAGACAACGATGCAGGTTCGGGTGCTGCCCGCCTGCCGAACGCCTGCGACGGAAGGAGAGACTCAGGCGCTTGACGCTGCCGACACGGAGCAGCGCAACCTGGAGACGACCATGAAACACTTCGCCCTCAACCCGCTTTGCCGGGATCACCTCGCGCTGCAGACCGCGCGCGAGTTCGTCGACGAGCAGGCCGACGCGCTTCTGAACGCCTCGGAGCTCCTCGGCGGGGGCCAGGCAGCGTGCCGCACCCTGCAGCTCATCGATGCCCTCGCCGGGGCCAATCGAATGAGCCGCGGCATCCGCCGTCAACTCTCAGACCTGCTGGCGCTGCTATCGCTCGATAGCGTCGACGATCTCGAGAGCATCGAAGCCGGACTGTTCGCGCAGATCGATCCAGCGTCGCCCGTGGTCAACGACATCTGCCGTCTGACCGACAGCCTCGCAGACCTCATCGAAACGATCGACGAGATCGAAGCCGAGGACCGGCGGAACGCAGTTCCTGCATTTCTTCGCTCGAGCGCAGCCTGAGCTCGGCACTTTCCCGGCAGCTTCGGCGGCCGGGTCTTGACGGAGCGCGACCATACCGGCGCGCAGTGTCATGGAGTCACGAATGACCAACACTCACCGCGGGCACCGCGAGCGGGCACCGCTCGAGGATCAGATCGCAGACCTTATCGGCCTCGGGCACCGTCTCTACGAACAGGGGCGTAGCTGCCATCTCGGCGGCAGTGGCACGATCGTCGGCCGTGTCGCCCGGATCCTCGAGCGCCTGCCCGAGCGTCGGGTGCTCGACAGCCGCGACGACGGCGGCCTGGAGGCGCTCGGAGACATTCTCGAGCGGGATCTGGCGTCTGAGGTCACGGGTCAGCGAGAGGAGCCGACGGCGCCGTATCTTGGCCCGAGCGGGGAAATCGAACGAACGCGGCTCGTCCCCGTCTACTCCGAGCGCGGCCGGCAGCTGCTGCTCGTGCGTCAGACGCTCCAGGACTACGTTGGGCTGCGCCGCACGGTGCTGGACCGAATCGAGGCGCTGAGGCTTGTCCAGAGTCTGCTGCTACAGTGATCTGGCGATGCGAGCGCCGACCAGTGCACCGGCGCTCGCAGGAAACGAGCAGCCGAGATCATCATGATGTCCACACTCCGGAGCATTGGATGTGATGGTAGACCGCCGGATGCAGAACGTCATCCCGGCGGGCTCCCAGCGATACGCGCCGAACGCGAATGGGCGGGGAGCCTGTCTACGTGCACTCCTCCAGAAAACTGCCATCGCGCTCTTCTTTCTGTCTGTCTTTCAGGCGATCTCCGGAAAGACAGACACCGCAAAGATCGTGCCGTCCCCCAGTGCCGCCACAACGCCTCCTCCGTAGTCCCGGGTAGAAGTCGGGCACCGCACGGCTCGTGAAGTCGAATCGTGCGCCGCATGGGGCTGACCGAGCGATCCGGCGCGTGAATCGACCAGTTCGCCAGCGCCTCGCAATTATATCGAACGCCGAACGTGTGCTACAGCGCCACAGTCATCAAGCATGGGGGAAAGGCTCGACCCAACCGACCCGGAAACAAAAATGGCGGGCCAAGGCCCGCCATGAACGCGTCAGTACCGTATGCTGCGCCTATCAAGCAGCTTTCGCAGCCTGCTTCGACTTTGTCGCCGTCGCTTTCGAGGCGGCGGTCGCGGCACCCTGTTCGGTCACGCGCTCCCCGGTCGTGCTGATGAGCTCGACCGTGTCGGCCTGCGCTTTCTGCATCACGCCGGCGAAAGCTTCGGCCGTGCGCCGCGACAGCTCGAACTGGCCCTCGACGTAACCGGCAGCTGCCTGCGCGTACCCGGCGGGTTCCTGGTGTACCTTGGTCACGTCACCCAGGCGGGCGAAGGTTTTCTTGGCCGAGGCCATCGCGATCTCGTTTGACTTGGCTGCGGCCTCCGGCGTGATGCCCGAGAGGCGCTCGCCAAAGGTCGCCCAGACTTTCATGGCGTCGGTCGCGGCGCTTCCATCGAGCTGAAGGCCAGACGGCAGTTGGCCGAAGAACTTGGTGAAGTCTTGCGCGGTGTTCATGATCGTGCCCCCGAGTGGGAATGGGTTGCGCCCTGCTTAACCGACAGATGATTGCTGCAACGCAGCATTTCAACCCCGTATCGCTGCATTGCAGCGAAGACGTCCGCGAGCGACATGCCGACGGCCACGACGCCTTCGAGGCGCTTCGGGCGGACAGCAGACTTTCTCCGCGAGCGCGCAGTACCCTGGCGGCCGTCGTCGAAGCGGCCGTTCACCGCGCGAGTTGGCGACTACGCACGCCAGATGTCTGGCGGTGGAGCTTCATCCGGGTGTCGATATCGAGAACAAGGGTTCAATGGAAGCAGGGCCCGTGACCGAAGGCCAGACCGCCGGATCGATCATGGAAAGAATGGTCCAGCGAAACAGCGAGGGGGCCGGCGGACGGAATTCTTCCGCCGGTCCCACTCTTTCGTCCTCACCTGCCCTGATGGCCGAAGTCGGCAGCGTCCAGTTCGGCGTCGAACTCGGCGAAGGTGCGTTTCCTCGGCTCGAGCATGTTGCCCGCCGTCTCCTCTGCGAACTCCATCTGGAGCCGGACGCCGTAGCCGTCGCTCATGCCGAGCAGCGTCTGCCGGATCTCTGCCGGAGCATCGGCATAGTCGCCGGTGCCGCCCGTCACGGCGCGGACGATCACGACGTCCGTCTCCGCCAGTTCGGGCCCCTGGGTGATCAGCAGGTCGCCGTCGTCGAAGGCGATGATCTGACGCGTGATGACGACGGTGCCGGTCTGGGTACGAAACCCGTCGCCGACATAGTAGCCGTCGCATGTCCAGGTGCCGATGACCTTGTCGGGAAAGGCCGCGCTGCCGTCCGACATCGTCCCCTCGACATCGCCGTCGAGCGTGCCGGCGGGATAGACGTAGCCCTGAGTGACAAAGGCGTTGCCGTAGGCCGGCATCCCGTCCTCGAAGACCGGCGCCTCGTCGTAGACGAAGCGGCTGAGGTCCTCGGCCACGTCGAAGGCCGACAGCGCGCCGTCCGCCAGCGCGGCAGCCGGGATTGTCGCGGTCAGCGCGGCAAGAAAGAGTTGTCTCGGTTTCATGGTGCAGTTCCTTCCTGGTTGATCGGTGCTGAGTAGAGGACGGGCAGGTCCCTGAACGCAGTTCGCTCTCTCGGGACCCGCGTTGCGGGTACGGCGGACCGCTGCACGGAGCGGGGGATCGTCGGCAGGAGGCTCAGGGCTTTGCCTTTTCTTAGAAGGACATCTGGCGTCACGGACCCTGCCGCCGTCAGGTTACGGGAAGTGCCGGACGAGGAGCCGCGGGTGGCCGCGCATCGGCCTGCGGTCTCGCCACAGCCCGATATCGGCGACCATGTCGTCGCTGAGATCGTCGAGGGAGTATCGCCTGTGCCCGAGCGTCCCGAACCGAGCGAGACCGGCGAGAAAGCGTCCCGAGCCCCAGGGCCTCGCAGCGCGCGGCATCGGGGCAACGGACGCGCAACCGCCGGTTCCGGCAGACGTATCGGTCGGCATTTCTCATCTCCTGTCGGTGTGGATGTCATGCGGCCACCGCCATCCCGGCGGCGCGGCGGATGAAGAGCTGGGCGAGCGGGCTCTCGTGCCGGGCCTCGACGCGTTCGCTCGCGAGTGCGGCTGCGAGGTTCGTCTGGCCGGAGCGGAACGCCGCCTCGATCAGCGTCAGGTCGAGGACGTCGCGCTGCGCGTGGCTGCCGCCGAACCGGTGCGCGATAGACCGGACCGGGCGGAGGAGCGCCACGGTCCGCGCGTAGTCGCCGTCGCCGAAGGCGAGGACGGCGCGGGCGACGGCGTGGCCGACCTCGCGGGTGAAGGCAGCGTTGTCGTCGTCGCGTGCCATCGCCTCGGCCTGCGCCGCGATCACCGCAAGCGCCGCGTCGCGCCGGCCGGCGCCGACGAACGCCATCACCGCGTGCGCGTCGTTGAAGGCGTAGCTGCCGGTGGCCGCGGCCCCGGCCCAGCCGTCGGCGACGGTCCGCCAGCGGTCGCCGACGTCGACGCCGCGCAGGTGCAGGCGCCAGAGCAGCGCCGAGGCGTCGACCATGTCGAGCACCACGGCCGATCGCCCGCCCCCCATCTCGCCGTCGAAGAGCGCGAGCACCGCATCATGGTCGCCGATGTCGTGGTGGTAGAGCGCGAGGTGCCACCAGTTGTGCACCTGGAAGAAGCTGTCGGTCGCCCAGGCGGCGGGGTTGGCGCGCATCCAGGCAATCCCGTCCTCCTGCCGGCTCTGCATCTCCAGCACGTGCGCCACCGCGTGCTGCGACCAGCCGTCCCGCGGCTCGAGCTCGACACCGCGCCGCCCCTCGGCCTCGGCGCGGCCGTAGGCGCCGGTCTCCTCCAGCCCGAAGGCGTGCATGCCGAGGACCGAGTGGAAGCCCGGCACCCCCTCGTCCCACGCCGGCAGGGCGCGGGCGATGCGGTCGCGCAGCATCCGGCTCGCGCCGGTGAAGAAGTCGATCTGGTGCCCGGCGAGCAGCGCCAGGGCGTCGCGCGGCGCGTCGATCGTCACGTCCTCCAGCACCCGGCCCGCCTCATGCCAGCGGCCGTCGATGAGATGGCCGATCGCCGCGACGTGGCCTTGCTCGCGCCCCGTACCGGCCGCGGCGGCGGCCTCGGCATGGGCGGCGCGGGCTGTCGGCAGGCCCGACGGCTCGGTGCCGAGGAGGTGCAGCCAAGCCTTCAGCGCATGCGCCATGGCGAAGCCGGGTGCCGCCTCGATCGCGGCGTCGGCTCCGGCCACGGGGTCGCCGCGGTAGCATTGCAGGTCCGCGACGGCAGCCTCGTAAGGCGCCAGTGCGTCGGCGGTGGCCCCGGTGAGGTCGAGGCCGCGGATGTCCTTGAGCGTCATGTCGTGTTCCTTCTGGTGCGGCCGTCCGTCGCTCGGCGCTCGGCGTTCACAACAGAAGGCGTGAGAACGCGCCTCACATCGTGAGGAAGCTTCCTTTGCGGCACGTGAGGCCGTAGAGTTCGGCCTTCCGCTACGGCTGGCACCCGACATGGACACCGCGCTTCGCACCGGCCCCGCTGTGCCGCTCATCGCGGTGATGCCGTTCGCCACCGCGGGCGACGGGTCCGAGCCGCTGGCCGAAGGCCTGCACGAGGATCTCTGCGGCGCCCTCAGCCGGTTCCGCTCGCTCGGCGTGATCTCGCCGCACTCGGCGCTGGCGGTGGCCTCGTGCGACGATGCCGAGGTCGGCCGACGCCTCGGCGCGAGCCATGTCCTGCGGGGCCGACTGGCGTTCCGCGGCGAGAGACTGCGGCTCTCCGCGAGCCTCGTCGCCTGCGCCGACGCCCGCCAGCTCTGGGACGAGCGCATCGAGATCGAAGGCAGCGACATCCCCGCGCTCCGCGACGACCTGGTCGACCGCCTCGCGTCGACGCTGCACGCGCGGCTCGACGGCATCGCGCTCGCCGCGGCACGCCGTGGCGCGGTCGGCGACCTTGCCACCTACGCCCGCGTGCTGCAGGGCCTCCACCTGATGCGTCGCGGAACGCGCGCCGACGACGAGGCCGCGCGCGGGATCTTCGAGGACGTTCTGGAGCACGACCCCGCCAACGCGCGCGCCCATGCCGGCATCGCCCTGAGCTGGTTCAACGACTGGAGCTGCCAGTTCTGGGAGCGGTTCGAGGCGAACAGCCGGCTTGCCTATCACCACGCCCACATCGCGCTCGACCTCGACGACGGCGACGCGATGGTCCACCTCGTCATCGCCAAGGTGCAGCTCTTCCGGCGCGCCTTCGAGCAGGCGTCGTGGTATCTCGACCGCGCGCTCGCGCTCTGTCCGAACGACGCGGACCTCCTTCTTCAGGCGGCGCTCTGCGAGATGTACCTCGGGCGGCCCGAGATCGGGATCGGGCACCTCGATCGGATGGTGCGGCTGAACCCGCTGCATCCGAACGAGCTGTTCTGCATCTCCTCGCTGGTGCACCTCTTCGCGCGCGACATCGAGGGCGCGCTCGCCCTCAAGCGGAAGTCGAATTCGTCGCCGTTCGTCGACGCCGCCGCCTTCGGTGCAGTGACGCTGGCGCATGCCGGCCTGATCGACGAGGCGCGGGCGGAGCTGGCGCGTTTCCATGAGGACTACCGGGAGAAGATCGCGTTCGGCGGTCCGGTGGAGCCCGAGGCGCCGCTGCGCTGGCTGATGGACGTGAACCCGTTCCGGCGGCCGGAGGACGTGATGTTCATCCACGAGGCATTCGCCCTCCTCGGCGCGGCCCGACCCGTAGAGCCGCGGCCTGCGCCGAGCGTCGGAGCCGCACGTCTGCTGCGGACCGAGATCGGCTGGCAGGCCGACTTCGCCGGGCAGAGAGTCGCCCTGCCGGACCTCAAGGGTCTGCACGATCTGCGCCGCCTGCTGGAACGGCCGGGCGAGGAAGTGCACTGCCTCGACCTCGCCGAGCGGTCCGAGACCACCTACGGCGCCGACGCGGCGCTCGACGATCGTGCCCGCGCCCAGCTCAAGGCCCGCATCCGCGATCTCGGCGAGGAGCTGGCCGAGGCCGAGGACATGAACGACATCGGTCGGGCAGAGCGGGCGCGGGCGGAGATGGACGCCCTCGTCGAGAGCCTGTCCCGCGCCCTCGGCCTCGGTGGCCGCGGCAGGCGCGTCGGCGATCTGGCCGAGCGCGCGCGGACGACCGTGACCTGGCGCCTCCGCTATGCTGTGCGCAAGGTCGAGGCGGCGCATCCCGCTCTCGGCCGCCACCTCGCCGCAGGCGTTCGCACGGGCGCTTTCTGCGTCTATCAGCCGGAAATACCGGTCGCCTGGAGCTTCGAAGAGCGGGCGACCGCCGTCCCGGCCTGAGCGGACGCAGGCCGCAGGTCTCGATCCATGAGGCTCGCTTCGATGGCGCTGCCGTCGTTCGGACCCAGCGTGATCCGCCTCACCTCCCTCCACCCGCGCGCGAGATAGAGTTCCCGCCCCGCGGAGGTCGCGATGAGCTCCGCCCTGGCGAAGCCGGCCAGCCGAGCGGCGGCCTCCGCGGTGGCGAGCAGGACCGAGCCGAGACCGAGCCGCGCGAAGTCCGGATGCGTGTACATCGCGCGGATCGCCGCGGGGTCGCGCAACGGGTCAGAAAAGCGTTCCTGCCGCGCAGCGTGCCCTCCCCGGGGAGACAGCGCGCCCCGGCGGCTCCAACCGCCACTTGCGGCAATCCGACCGTCGACCTCGAGCACGTAGTAGGTGCCGTCCTCGATGAGCCGGGGATCGAACTCGGTGTACTCGCAGAGGGTCCTGCGCTGAGGCTCGCTGATCAGTGGCGCCATGAGCCGCTGGAGCGACAGCCTGCGGAGCCGGTCGAGCGCGTCGCGGTCGGTCGGCGTGGCGCGGCGTAGGCCGAGGCCCGGCAACAAGTCGGGAGTGGCGTCGAGCATCTCGTTCCCTCGCTGAAGATGAAGGTCCCGCCGGATTACCGGCGGAACGGGCTCACCAGATGGAGACGGTGGTGAACTGCGCATTGCGAACGTCGAGCTCGCGGAAGCTCCCGGCCGCGTCGCCGGTCGTGGAAAGCTCCACGTCGGTGGCGCCGACGTAGTCGATCTCGCCGCCCTCGGAGAGGATGCGTAAGCCCTCGCCGATCTCGCCCACGCCGATCTCCACGCCGGGCGCGTTCGCCACGTCGAGGATGCGGCCCGCAATGGCGTCGCGCGCCTCGCTGCCCGCCGCCTGGATCGCGAGCGCGATGAGGGCCGCACCATCGTAGCTTTCGGCGCGGTAGGGGCCGGTGCCGGTGATCCCCGCTTCGTGCGCCATCTCCTCGAACCGGGCGGCGGCGTCGCTGTCGGAGCCGGGAACGGTACCGAAGGAGCCGGCGAGGTCCGCGCCGAACGCCGCCATCAGGCTGTCGCCGATCATCCCGTCGGGAAAGATGAAGCTTTCGAACGCGCCAAGGTCGAGCGACGCCTGCACGATCTGGCGGCCGCCCTGGTCGATGTAGCCGATGACCAGCAGATGGCCCGCTCCCGACGCCGAAAGGGCTGCGACCTCGGCCGAGTAGTCCGCCCTGCCGTCTTCGTGCGGCACCGTTGCCGCCACGCTGCCGCCGAGTGCCGCGAAGGCCGAGGTGAAGCTGTCGGCGAGACCCTTGCCGTAATCGTTGTTCGTGTATGTCACCGCCACAGTGTCGACGCCGCGCTTCAGCGTCACTTCGGCCAGCACCTCTCCCTGCCGCGCGTCCGACGGCGCGACGCGAAAGAAGAGGCCCCTGTCGGCAATGTCGCTCAATGCCGGACTGGTGGCGGCGGGAGACAGGGAAACGATGCCGCGGGGCACCGCGACGTTCTGCGCCACGGCGTTGGTGACGCCGGAGCAGTCGGCGCCGAGGATCGCGGTAACGCCGTCCGATGTGACCAGTCGCTCGGCGGAGGCGACTGCGGCGGCGGCATCGGTGCAGGTGCTGTCGCCCCGAACCGCCTCGATCGACCGCCCTCCGAGGAACAGACCGGACCCGCTCGCCTCGGCGAAGGCAAGCTCGGCCGAGGCGGCCATGTCGGGCGTGAGCGACTCGATCGGCCCGGTAAAGCCGAGGAGGATGCCGATCCGCACAGCGTCGTCTGCCGCGCCCGCGGCCGCGGCGGATCCGATGAGGCTGGCGCAGACAGTCGTGCTCAAGAATCGATTCATGGTGCTGATCTCCTGTTGAGTGGTTGCAAGTTCTGCCGAGCAAGCAGGCGCTCCCTTTCGAGCGCTCGCGGGTTTCCCACGTGCCGTCCGCGTTCCGCTGCCTCGGCAAGCCGACGGTCGTTCACCTCAGAAGGCGTGAGGGCGAGCCTCACATCGTGAGGCGGTGTGTCGTCGGGGTGCGCGGCTTCAGGGGTCGCATTGTCCCTTTCACGAAGGAGAGCGTGGGCTGTGGCAGCCGTGGGCGAGTTCACCGCGGGTCGATCTGATGTCGCGGATGAGGTGATCGCTCATCCCCGCGACCAAGACGGCGTTGCGTCTCCGCGTAGTCCGGTGTCGTGCGCCCGCGAGGCGCACTCGGATCGGCCAAGCCAAGGTAGTCAGAAGTACGTTGCCGACGACCGGATCCCGAGGAGGTAGGTGACCTCGGGCAGTCCGGCCCTCGCCACGTGGCGGCCGATGTGTCGGCGCTCACGGTCTTCTCGTGCTTCCTCGCCAGCCGGTGAGCAATCACGGCCGCGCCTCGATGATGAGGTTGAACGGCGTCTCCGCCGCGCGGCGGATGCGGGAGAGGCCGGCCTTGCGGCAGACCCGGTCGAGCCGCGCCTCGCCCGCCTCGTGGACGAGGCGGCGTAGTACATCCGGCCGACCGGCTTCAGGTTCTCCTCCACCTTGTCCGAGGCATAGGGCTCGACCAGCATCAGCGTGCCGTCCGTCGCCAGCGCCTCGCGCGCACGGCGCGCGGCTTCGACCGGGCGGCCGAGGTCGTGCAGGCAGTCGAAGAAGCAGGTGAGGTCGAACGGCCCCGGCAGCGGCCGGCTCGCTGAACTGGCCGTACTGCCGCTCAAGGCGCTTATAGGCTCCGGCTCCGCGCATCAAAGCTCCTAACCTGACGGATGAGCACAAATCTCTCGCGCGCCTCTCGCCCGGTGCTATGGAGAGGTGACATTGCGTCTGCAGCGTCTTTTCCGGTGAAGCGCACGATGCTCACGAGCGAGGACGTCGCTGGCGTTCCACTATTCTCCGCGCTTCCGGCGCCCGAGCTTGAACGGCTTGCGCGCGTCTCGGCAGACCTGCACCTCAGTCCCGGCGAATTCGCCGTCCACGAGCGCGGCGAGGGGGCGCTGTTCGCGGTCCTCGAAGGCAGGATCGAGGTGGTGAAGACGATCGACGGCCTCGAGCGCGGCTCGGCTGGCGGCTTTCCGGCTCCATTTTCGGAGAGGTGCCAATTGTTTTGGGGACGCGGTTTCCTGGCGGCTACCGCGCCGCCGAACCGTCCCGCGTAATGCGGATCGAACTCCAGGACTATTATGCCGTGGCGGCCGCCTCACCCGAGATTGCGAAGCAGATCGCCCTGGCACGGGAACGACTTGGCGGCCTCCAGGACATCGCCGCCGAGCCGAAAAAGCCGCGAGCGACCGTCGTTGGTCATCGTTGGGATCCGGCAACCAGCGATCTGCGCAGGTTCCTGTCCCGGAATCAGGTCTCCTTCACCTGGCTGACACCCGATGCGCCAGAGGCCGAGCCCGTCCTGGCGTCGCTGCCAGGCGCTGCGCAGGAAGGTCCCATCGTGCAGTTCGCAGATGGCGAGGTGATCGAGCAACCGGGCATCAGGGACGTTGCGCGCCGCCTCGGCATCGAGACCGAACCGGCGAGGGCCGAGTACGACGTGGCGGTCATTGGTGGTGGTCCGGCAGGACTGGCTGCTGCAGTCTACGGCGCATCCGAAGGCCTCCGCACCATTGTCGTCGAACGCGAGGCGCCTGGCGGACAGGCCGGCACATCGTCGCGGATCGAGAACTACCTCGGCTTCCCAAGCGGCATCTCGGGCGACGAACTCGCCAGCCGCGCGCTGCAGCAGGCCCGGCGGCTTGGCGCCGAGATTCTCGTCACGCGCTCGGTCGCGGCCCTCGATCCGAAGTCTCGTGAGGTGTTGCTCGACGGCGGCGACGTGATCCGGGCGCGCAGCCTCATCCTCGCGACAGGCGTCTCGTGGCGCAGGCTCGGCATGGACGGCTTCGACAGGCTCATCGGCAAGGGGATTACTATGGCGCCGCCCGCAGCGAGGCGCAGTCCACCCACGGCCTCGACATCTACCTCGTGGGTGCCGGAACTCGGCCGGCCAGGCGGCACTGCACTTCGCCGGTCACGCCAGCACCGTGACCCTGGTCGTGCGCGGCGAGGCGCTGGAGCGCGGCATGTCGCACTACCTGATCGAGCAGCTCGGCAAGAAGTCGAACATCCTCGTCCGGCTGCGGTCCGAGATCAAGGCGGTTCACGGCGACGCAAACCTTCAGGCGATCGACATCCTCGACAGGTCTACCGACGCCGTGAGCCGTCACGAGTGCGGAGCAGTGTTCATCTTCATCGGCGCGGACGCCGAGACGCAGTGGCTTCCCGCTCAGATCGCCAGGGATGCGCGTGGCTTCATCCTGACCGGCGACGACGTGAAGAAGGCGGGGCAGTGGAGCGAACCGCGCGATCCATATCTGCTCGAAACGGCCGCGCCTGGGGTCTTTGCCTGTGGCGACGTGCGGCTGAGCCCGGTCAAGCGCGGGGCATCGGCCGTCGGCGAAGGCAGCATGGCCATCGCCTTCGTCCACCAGTTTCTGGCGCAGGCGTAGACGTTCTTATTAGGCGACGCTGGCGTCCAAGCCCTGCAGTCGCTGCCATTGCCGGCGTTCGGTGCGACAAATCGGGCATGACACTACGCTGCGGTCGGCACCACGGTATTCGGGGGCGTCGGAGGGGGTCTGTCGCTCCCGCAAGGGCACCACCGCCCAGCCCGGCGACGATCTTCTGCCCCAATCTCGACCGCTCGGTTGTCTACGATGCGCAAACTCCGGGGAAAGCGGGCGGTGAGGGCCGCCACGTTGTTCTTCGGTCGGAGTTCGTCAGCTGATCCCCAGCAGCGCCAACGCGTTCCCCTGCGCGACCAGTTCCTGCTCGGCTCGACCGAGACCGGCAGATGCGAGCGCCCTCTCCAGTCGTTCCGGCACGGCGCTTTCGACGAAGACGGGCCAGTCCGTTCCCGCGAGGACGTGGTCCGCGCCTAAAAGATCAACGGCGCTGCGGACAAGGATCGGGCTGAGCCCCATTGTGTCGATGTAGACATGCCTCCGATTGAGCTCTGGCGTGTCGGCACGCAGCCCCCGCCCGTCCCCGAGTCCTCCCGCGAGAAGAACGCCGCCGATGGCCAGCGTCGTGACGACGACCCGAAGGTCCGGCAGCTCGTCGAAGGTTCCGCTTTCGAGGAGCGCCACCAGCGCCGCCGAGTTGATCGTTCCGCGGCTCAGGCTTGTTCCGAGAGCACCGTAGCGCGCAAGGCGCCCGTGCAGCTGCGGGTCCGAAATGGGGTGGACGAAAACAGGGATGCCGAGGTTGGCGGCCTCGGCCAGCGTCGGGCGCGCTTCGGGCGCGTCGAGCAGCAGATCCTTCCGGGCGGCTTCGACGAAGACGCCGCGTAGGCCGAGGTCGCGCACCGCGCGGTTCAGCTCCTGCGCTCCGGCGTCTCCGCCGTAGGCGTCGACGGTTGCGAGGCCGTGAAGCCGCCCGGCGTTTCGGCCTGCGAGCTCCGCAAGCTGATCGTTGGCGCGCCTGTCCGCATCCGCCGGGATCTCGCCGTCGGAGCCGCGGATGAACTCCAGCGGCGTGTTCACGACGCGCGCAGAAACGCCGGCGGCGTCGATCGACGATAGCAGCGCCTCCGGGTCGGAGAGGTTCCGGTTCACCTCGTCCCAGCGCGCCTTCTGCGCGGCCGGCGCGGCGGCGCCGGCGCGCGATGTGAAGGCCGGCCCGACGAAATGACTATGGAAATCGACAACTTCCAGCGGGATGGCCGCGTGTGGCGCCTGCGCCTCCTGCGCGGACACCGCAGCCGGATCAAGGCCAGCGGCAACAGCCGCGATACCTGCGCCGACGAGAAAGTCGCGGCGGCTTCCGTTCACGGACATGATCGAACCTCCCATTCTGATTTCTCGAATGCTCTGCAGCCATGTGCGACGCGCCTGGCGCGTCTGTGCGCCCGTGCGCGTGCCAACATTTCAGATTACCATGCGGAGATGCTGCGTGGTGCGGAATCACACCGCGGCGCTTCGCCAGACGCTGCGGTTTCGAGTAGACCCTGCACGTCGCCGGCCTGCTCCTGATGGTCGCGCCACCACGCGAGGTACTCGTCGCGGAACCTTGCGAGCAAACTCTCCGTCACGCTGGGCATGACGATCGCATGGGCTCTGCCACGATCGCAGGCGAGCTGGTAAGTCCGCACGATCGCCTCGCTGGGCTCGGGGAAAACGACCGTGAGGGCGTGCGGGTTATGCAGGGTGGGCACGCCGGCCGCGCGCAGTTCAGTCGTGAGCCGCGCCGCTCGCTCGAGGCAGGCGCGGGCGTCCGACCGAAAGCCGGCGACGCCTTGGCCGATGAGGCGCGACCAGATCGAGACTACGGCGTGGCCGTTGCGCGACCCCATTAGTGTGGTGTCGTTCGACCGCAGGTAGGCGATGGCGGAGGCGATACGCTCGACGTGTCGCCGCCGCGCCACGAGGACGCCGCAGGGCATCGGCGTTCCGATCATCTTGTGGCCGGAGGTGGAGATGCTGTCGATCGCGTGCCGGAAACTCGGGCGGATGCCGAACGGAACGTCGTCCAGGAACGGGAGCACCATCGCGTTCAGGGCCCCGTCGACAAGCACGAAGCGGCGGTCGGGTCCGATGCCGGCGGCGTCGAGGCAGGCCAGGACACCGCCGATGTCGTCGTGGGCGCCCTTGACCGTAGTGCCGCAGGTGAGGGCGACGATCACGGGCCGGTCAAGGAGCGCGACGGCTTCGGCCAGCGCCTCCAGATCGATCGCTCCGTCGGACGTGCAGCCGATCGATACCGTCTCCATCCTCAGGATGCGCGCCGCCTTGGGGACAGAGTAGTGCGCCTCGCTGCTGTGGATCAGCACGGCGTCGGGAAAGGCCTCGCGCGCAAGGTAGAGCGCCCAGAGATTCCCTTCCGTGCCGCTCGCGCCGACCGAACCCCAGAAGTCGCCATGCTCGCCGCACTCCCACAGGTCCATGAGCCAGGCAGCGACCTCACGCTCGAGTCCGCAGACCTCCGACGCGAAGTGCGAACCCACGTACGGATCGCCGAGATTGTTGATGAGGTAGCCGCCGAGCCCCGTTGTCGCGGGCGCTGCGAGCGCCGTGAGATTGTACGGATACCCGAGGTGCGTCGCATGGGCGCTGCGGATCGCATCTCCGTTTCCCGATGCACCCGGCCGAGGTGGACCGCTGCGACGTCGGGCGGCCGCTCGGTGGTCGCAGGCGACGGGGGCTTCTTGTCCCGAACATGTAGCGGGACCTCGCAAAACCGGCCGCGCTCGGCGTCGTAGATCACCTCGGTCAGATAGCCTCGGCGATTGATGATACGTCGTGTCGGGGACATTCTCGAACCTCCGGTCCAACCTGCTGCGATCGGAACCGCGATCTTCTGCGTGCTCCTCGCTCGGGATCGATCGCCTGGTTCGCGTCCATCCTCGAGCGCACCGCAAGATTGAGCGAGCGTCCCGGAGTGGCGTCATCCGTTCGGATGATGCAGCGCCGTCAATCGCGGCGATGCGAGGATCGACTCGCTGCGGGAGGGCATTCAGGCTACTGTGTGCGTCGGCCCGGTCGATCCGGGCCGAGGGCTGCTCATGGAAGAGGACCTGCACCAGGCGGACGTCGCGCTGCGGCTCAAAACCGTGGATGCCGTCTATGGGGCGGTGCTCGAGCCGGCTCATTATACCGCCATCATTGAGGCCGTGAACGCGCTCTTCGCCGACGGCGTCACCAGGGACGGGGATGTCGCGCCGGTCGCGGCCCACCTCGCCAGCCTCGCGACTCACGTGACGAGCGCCTCCCGGCTCTTCGAGATGACCCAGCCCGAGCGGCGGAGCCGTCTTCAGGGCCTCCTCGCCGCCAAGCCCTTCGCCGCAATGGCCGCGACGGAAGCCGGACAGGTGGTGATGTCGAACCCAGCGGCCACCGAGATGCTCGGTGCGCTCGACAGGGTCGACGGCCTGCCGCTTCGGGCCGATGCGCATGCCGAGGTCAGAACCTTTCTCAAGACCGTGAGCCGGTCGGGCACGGCCGCGCCAGTCGTCGTCAGCGGCTGGAGTTCGGCGGGTGATCGCGCCCTTCTCTTCGTCCTGCAGGTGATCGACGTACGATGGCAGGACTTCGGCGATGTCGACGAACGGCGACGGCCAAGCGGCCCGGTCGTACTCGTCAAGTCGACGGAGACGCGGCTCTCGTCTCACGTCTGGCGCCTGACCGATGCGGCCTTCGGCCTCACTGCCGCCGAGCAGGACATCGTGCGAGAACTAACGAACGGTCTCTCCCTGAGGGAGATAGCGAGCCGCCGCTCGCGATCACTGAACACGATCAAAACCCAGCTCAGGGCGGTGCTGGCGAAGACCGGCACGCGGACGCAAGGCCAGCTCCTTTGCATGGTAACAGCGCTCGCACATCTCGCGGAAGCTTCGGAGCCGCTTTCCTACGTGGGCGATCCACTCTGCGCGCCGCGCCGCGGCAGCGTCGTGCTCCGCTCAGCAGCTCTCCTCAAAGGAGGAACGTTGAAGTACGTGGAGATGGGCGCCCGCGATGGCCGGCCGGTGTTGCTTCTTGCGCCAACCAACCGACCGGACTTCACGAGCGACGTGGTCGACGCCCTTTTCGACCGGAACCTGCGCGTCATCTGTCCGGTCCGCCCCGGCTCGTGGGGCACGCCACGCTGGCCCCAGTGCAGTCCCCGTACAGCGGCGCCTCTGTTCTTTTCGCTGCTCGACGAGCTGTCGCTCGGGCGCGTCGTCCTCGCCGGCCTGCGAACCGGGGGCGCCTACGCAGTCGAACTCGCGCAACAGGCTCCCGACCGCTTCCGCGGGCTACTTCTGATCGACACCGGCGCACCGCTCGACCGCATGTCGAAGTTCGTGTCGATGCCGCCATGGCCGAGGTCCCTGTACACCACGGCGCGCCTCTTTCCGGAACTGCTGATCCTGCCGTTTCGGTACTGCGCGTCGGACTTCTACGCGAGCAAACAAGGCGAGCGGCGCGCCATCGAGACGTTCTACCGCGACAGCCCGACCGACGAACACCTCCTGCGCGATCGCAGATACTACCAGATCGCGCGACAAAACCTTGCGTACTACTTCGAGAACCCTGACCAGGTTGCGCGCGATATCGGTTTCTGGGCGCGCGACTGGTCGCGAGATCTGGAAGACGTAGCCGGCAGAATGGCTGTCCGTTTCCTCCACGGTTCTGAGAACACCGCTTTCCCTGCCCGTGACTTGATCACCCTCTGCGAGCAGAACGGACGAGCCTCGGCCCGTGTCGTCGCAGGCACCGCGATGTTCCTCATTTACCAGATGCCTGACATCTTTGCGGACGAGCTCGATCGCGTGGAGAGCATGCTCGATCGAGCCTCAGGTCCCTTGTTGGCTGCCAGTTCCGAGCCCTCGATCCTTGTACCTGCACACCGTAACGAGCCCGAAGCACGTCCGCTCTCCTTCGGCTAACAATGAGTTGCCCACGGGCGGCCTGCCCAGTCCAGCCAGGGCGACAGGTGGAAGAGGGTCGCCAGCACATCGCGGTCATGTCGTGGATTGGCAGGATGATCGGCTCAGGGGAGCAGAGCGCAATCCGCGCGTTCCTCGCTGATCACCGCATGAGCGCGAAGGCCGGCGCGGCCGCGAGTGTCGGTCCGTGGGCCCCATCTGCGCATCGCCGCGTGTCGACGAAGTAGATGCGGAAGACCCAATCACCGTCGCGGCAGAACGCGTTCGGTGCATGCCACTCGCGAAGCCGAAATCGGCGCCTGGGGCGCGCGCGAGTTGAAGACACAGTTTCGTGTCGCGGGCGTTGCCGTGGGCGAAAAGACGCGACCGGGTCGACGGCGTCCGCAGGTCACGGGTTCGGCGGCGTCGCCTCCAGTGGAAGAAGTATCGCCGCGATCCGTTGGCGAAGCCATTCGTGGTTCGAGGTGGAGCGTCGGTGCCAGATCATGGAGAGCCGGACCGGGTCGATCGGCATCGGCGGCCGGTAGGTCTCCAGTCCCAGCCGACCAGCCATTCGCTCGGCGAACTGGTGCGGGACGAGGGCGAGAAGCTCGCTCTGCGAGACGGCGCCGCAGACGCCGGCGAAGAACGGAAGCGTCACGACGACGCGCCGCTCGGCCCAGCCGGGCAAGCGCCCCGTCTCCCACCGAACGCAGCTTTCCCTCTGGCGAGAACAGGGCGTGGCCGAGGTCGCAGTAGAGGTCGAGCGGCAGCACCCCGCCCGGCTGCACGCCCGCCTCCGCTATTGCGCCGTGCCCGACCCGCGCCACGACGACGTAGGACGAGGCGAAGACCGGCTGCTGATCGATCCAGTCGGGCAGTTCCATCTCGGGCACGAGGGCGAGATCGACCTCGTACCGCTCCAGAGTCGCGGCGTGGTTCTCCGGGACGAGATCGAGCAGCTGCAGGCGCATCGCCGGCGCGCTCGAGGCGATGTCCCGCACCAGGTCCGGAACGAGGAACTCTGAGAAGAAATCCGCGCCCAAGATCTTGAAGATGGTGTCGGATTGCGCGGGATCGAACGGCCCCGGCCCGTCGAGAGCGTGACGACCTCGTCAAGCAGCCGGCGCAGCGGCAGCTTGAGGTCGCGGGCGAAGTCGGTCCGGACAAGGCCGCCGCCTTGACGAACGAAAAGCGGGTCGCCGAGCGCGTGCCGGAGGCGCGAGAGCGCAGCCGAGACGGCAGGTTGGCTCAAGCCGATCCTGTCGCCGGCCCGCACGGCCGAGCCTTCGTGCAGCAGCGCGTCGAGAACGCGGAGCAGGTTGAGGTCGAAGCTCGCCCAATTCATCCGGCGAATAGCTACCATACCGTCGTTCGATTTCCGATATGCCGCCGCATCCGGCATGGTCGTGATCGCACCGGGGCCCGCGAAGTCCCGGTTCCCGCAAACCCCGATCGTCCTGCCGGCAGGTCGTTTGCGCCTGCCGGGCGTCGTGACGATCCGTTCCTGGAGATGCAGCGATGAAAGACCTCGTGACCGATCCCGCCACGCACGTCTGGATGGGCACCACGTTCCGCACCCTGACTGGCCCCGCCGACAGCGGCGGGATTTTTTCGGTAATCGACAGCACCGCTCCGGTAGGCTTCGGACCGCCGCGCCACGTGCACACGGGCGAGGACGAAGTCCTCGTGATCCTCGGCGGCGAGATCGACTGGTGGCTGAGCGGCACCAGCGGCCACGCAGGGCCCGGCGAGGCGCTGTTCATCCCGCGCGGCGCGGAGCATGTCTGGCGCGCCGTCGGGGACGAGCCCTGCCGCCACCTCATCGTGTTCACGCCCGGCGGCTTCGACGGCTTCTTCGCCGAGATGGCCGAGGCGAGCTACAGCATCCCGGAAGACATGGCGGCGGTGACGGACAGCGCTGCGCGCCACAACATGGTCTTCACCGGACCGCCGCTGTCGTAGCGGCCGTCACGGCGAATGGACAGTCCAGGCCCTTCCACAGCATTCATCGACCCTCGGTCCCGGTGTTCGGCCCGCCTGCCGACGGTTCGGCGGCGGAGGGCCCGAGTTGCTGGCGCAGCCGCGGCACCGCGAAATCGACGAACGCCCGGACCTTCGGCGAAAGCACCCGAGGCTGCGGGTAGACGACGTGGATCGGCTCCGGCGGAGGCGCGAATGCGTCGAGCAGCGGAACCAGGCGGCCCGCCGCCAGGAGTGGCTGAACCATGTAGGACAGCGCCACCGAGATGCCCTCGCCCCGTTCGGCCGCAGCGAGTGCGCCGGCCGCATCGTTGACCCGCAATCTCGGGCGGAACGACATGGTCGTGACGCGCCCATCCTCGGTGGCGTGCTTCCAATCCTTGCCGGGCATCAGACCGGTCAAGGCGATCAGGTCATGTGCCTTGAGGTCTTCCGGCCACACGGGTGTCCCACGGTGCGCGAGGTAGTCCGGGGACGCCACGAGAAGGCGCCGCACCTCACCAATCCGCACGGCGATCATCGAGGAGTTCCGGCAGGGCACCGATCCGTATCGCGACGTCGACGCCTTCGTTCACGAGATTGACGACACGGTCGAGGAGAAGGACCGATGCGGTGATCCGCGGATGCTCACGAAGAAAGTCGCTCATCACCTCGACTGCATGCATCCGCCCGAACATCACGGAGGAGGTCATCGTGAGCTGCCCGCTCGGCACGGCTGCCTCCCCGGCGGCCGTCCGCTCCACCTCCCTGATCTCTTCCAGCAGCCGCCGCGCGCGCTCGAGATAGACCGTGCCGACCTCTGTCAATCTGACCTGTCGAGTGGTCCGGCTGAGGAGCTGGGCGCCGAGGTGCGACTTGAGCGCAGAGATCGCGCGGCTGACCGCGGGCGGCGACATGCCCAGCCGTGCGCCCGCAGTGGCGAAGGCGCCAGCCTCGGCGACCCAATCAAGACCTCCATCGCACGCAGGCGGTCCATGGGTCATTCTTCCAGTTTGCGGAACGATCTCTTGCAGCGTTTGCCCATTCTACCACAGCGGGCACGGGCGCATCATCGAAAGCAGCGCCGCAGCGACATGTGACCCTGCTTGGAGCCCCACCCGCCGCGAGGTGCTTTCGGAAGGAGCGCCATATGTCCCGTCTCGACGATTTCTCTCGCGCCTGTCGTTCGGTCACCCTGGCTGGGCTCATCCTGAGTTCGTGCTCGATCGCGACCGCCGAAGAAGGGCGCCCCGCCGCGTCTCGGCGACACTGGCGGACCTGGGTTCTCGTCTCCCGCGACCAGTACCGGCTGCCGCCGCCGCCCACAGCCAGCGCCACTGCCGTGGAGGCGGGGGAGCTCGACGCTCTGGCCGCGACCCGTACGCCTGCGCTCCTGGCTCGCGTCGCCTGGTGGAATGCCGCAGCGCCCTCCTATCGGTGGTCGCAGATCGCGCTGGAGGAAATGCTGAGGAGCGGTCTGAACGCGAACGTGGCCTCGCGTCACCTCGCGCTGCTCCACACCACCCTCGCGGACGCGATGGTTGCAACGTGGGACAGCAAGACCGCCTACGAGCGGCCGCGTCCCGCGACCTACGGGGCTGCGATCGCGACGCCGGCGTCTGCATCCTATCCCGACGAGCATGCGGCCGCTGGTGCGGCGGCCGCCGCGGTGCTGGGCGTGGTCTTCCCGGAGCGTGCTGCCGACTTCGCCCGAATGGCCGAGGAAGCAGCGGAGATGCGCCTCGTGGCCGGCGTCGCGTATCCCAGCGACGTCGCCGCCGGCGGCGCGCTCGGCCGGCAGGTCGGCCGCCGCGGCCTTGGAGCGGGCGCAGGGCAACGGCTTCGCCCTACCCTGGACCCGGGACAGGTCCCGGCGGAAACCCGGCTTCTGGAACGGGACGAACCCGGTGATGCCCCAGGCGGCGAGCTGGAGGCCGTGGCTCCTGGCTTCCCCCGACGAGTTCCGACCCGCACCGCCACCCGCACCAGGACTCGCCCGAACGCGCGGCGGAGATAGCGGGAATCAGCGCCTTCGAGCGCACGCCCAAGACCAACGCCGCCGCACTCTATTGGGAGGCCGCGGTCGGCGGGCTGAGGAACTTCGAGTACTGGAACGTGCAGGCCGGGCGGCTTCTTCTGGAGTATGGCCAAGCCTCGGACGCGCCGCGGGCCGCTCGGATCTATGCGCTTCTGAACGCCGCGTTCCACGACGCCGGCGTCGCCTGCTGGGATGCGAAGTACGCCTACTGGACGATCCGGCCGGTGCAGCTCGACCCCACCTTCACCACCGTGGTCCAGACGCCGAACCATCCGAGCTATCCCGCTGCGCACGCCTGCTATTCGCTGACCGCGGCACTCGTGCTCGCGCACCTCTTCCCGCGTGATGTCGAGGCGCTGACGGCGCTCGGCCGGGAATCCGGCGCAACGCGCATCTGGGCCGGCATCCACTACCCGAGCGACGTCGCCGCCGGCCAGCGCCTCGCCGAGCAGGTCGCCGCCCGCGCCATCGAGCGTGCGAAGGCCGATGGCGCAGGTTTCTGAGCCGGCTGCCGGCCCGGCCAGCGATCCGATGATCGAAGACGGAGGAGCGAATGGACGTCGAAGCAGAGTTCGACACCTGGAGTGCCGGTGAAGCCTATGAGCGCTACATGGGGCGCTGGAGCCGCCGCATCGCGGAGGATTTCGTGCGGTGGCTGGATGTCGCACCAGGACTCGCCCTGGCTCGATGGGAGCTGCGGGACGGGAGCGCTGAGCGGAGGCATCGCCCAGATCGCGGCGCCATCCTCGGTCTGGCGGTGGACCTTCCCGGGGCTGCCTGGCCTCAGCCACGGTCCACGTCGCCGATCCGAGGGTCACGTTCGCCCAAGGCGAGGCCGAGAGGCTGCCTGCGAAAGCGGTGCCATCGACGTCATCGTCTCCGGCCTCGCGCTGAATTTCGTCCCGGATCCGGTGGCCGCACTGCGCGAGATGCAGCGGGTAACGGCACCGGGCGGCCGCATTGCCTTCTACGTCTGGGACTATCCCGGCCGATCGCCTGCCTTCGTGGACGCGTTCTGGCAGGCGGCCGTCGGTCTCGATCCGGATGCCGTCCTCCTGCACGAGGTTCGCCGGTTCTCGATGTGCACCGAGACGCGACTGAGGGCGATCCTGACGGAGTCAGGCCTCTCCGAAGCAAGGCTTGATAGGTAGAGGGATGCACCAGCTTCGCCAGCTTCGAGGACTTCAAGGCGTGCACACTGGGCGCCGGACCTGCTCCCGGCTACTGCAAGAACCTTCGACGCCCGCCAAGCAGCGCTCCGAGATGCGCTGGCGAACCGTTTCGGTCAGGGCGGCGGCATCAGCTTGCCGGCGGCAGCCTGGGCCGCACAGGCATTCGTATCAGCATCGACGTAACCGCCACAGCTCGGCCGAAAGACCCCTGCCGGCGCGGGGAACGCGCCGCAGCCGCCGGCAAGACATCGCCTCTATCCCCCAAGCAAAGCACCTGAGAGAAGGTTCTTGCCGATCAAACCCTTGTGGTGATCAAGGCACAGACCGGAAAATCTCGGCTCCTTAGTCCGTCATCAAGAAAAATGGCCAAGGTTCCTCGTCGCGCTGGCTGCCGAGTGGAGTATGAATGATCACGGAACTGAAGTCGATTGGAGACATCTACATCAAGATGCCGAGCAGCGACGACGCGCGGCGGTTCCTCGAAGATCTGATGTGGTCCGAAGGGCGGGTCTGCCCCCATTGCGGAGGCCTTCGATCGACGGGCCTGAAAGGCGTCTCGCACCGTCCGGGGCTCTACCAGTGCAACGACTGCCGAGGCCAGTTCACGGTCACCACCAAGACACCGATGCACGCCACCAAACTCGATCTGCGCGTCTGGATCGCCGCCATCTACACGGTGCTGAACTCGTCGAAGGGCATCTCCTCCGTGGTGCTCGCCCGGATGATCGGGGTCAGCCAGAAAGCCGCCTGGAAGATCGGGCACGCAATCCGAGAGATGATGCGAGAGGACTACGGGAAGGACGCACTGCTCGCCGGTATCGTCGAAGTCGATGAGACATCTGTCGGCGGAGCGCCCAAGTATAAGAAAGGCAAGAAGAACAAGCGCGGTAAGGGCACCAAGAAGACGCCCGTGATGGTGGCCGTGGAGCGTGGCGGCGAAGCGAGAGCCGCCGTGCTGACCGGGATAGCGGGGTCTGACTTCGAGCCCTTGATCAGGGGCTGGGTGGCGTCGGATACGACGCTGATGACGGATGGCGGGCGTACTCGGATGCCGTGGCGGCGGCCTTTGAGATTCGCCAGCCGCGTGATACCGCAGCAAGAAGCAGTTCGCAATTCCTGCGACTGGCGCGCACGTCAATACCGCAGAGGCGTTCGGAGCTTTCATCGAGCGCGCTCGGGTGGGTGTGTTTCACCGGATCACGGGCTACCACACGCAGCGATATCTCGACGAACTCA
>CAVZOJ010000008.1:0-282080 GCA_963776845.1 uncultured Alphaproteobacteria bacterium
ACGTGCGGGCTGTCAGGCGGGTTTGGGCAGGTTCAGGGCCTGGAAGAGCTCCAACTGTTCGGGGGTCGTGGAGGAAAGGCCGTCGACCGATCGCTCGCCGATCTTTGCCAGGTGCCGCTGGATGCGCGCCAGCAGGTCGAGCGCGGTGCGCGGGCTGGCGTCATGGTCCCTGGCCTTCAGCCTCATGCGCATGACGCGGTGGAGAACGAGAGCGAGGAAGCAGATCTGGGCGTGGGCTCGAATGCGGTCCGGAAGCCGGTGATGGACCGGCGCGATCTCGATGTCGGATTTGAGGACTCGGAAGCCGCGCTCGATGTCTGCCAGGGCCTTGTAGCGCGTGACGGCGTCGGCGGGCACGAGGTCGGGGGCGTTGGTGATCAGCGCCAGCTTGCCATCGAAGAGCTCGGCCTCGGCGATGGCGGTCTCCTGGACGCTCCAGCTGAAGCGGTCCGCGGTGAGATCGGCCTTGAGGAAGCGCGTCATCTCGGCCTCGGCGACCGCGCGGGTAAAGCGGCTGTAGGCGCCCCGGTCCGAGGCGCGCCGCCCCCGGGCGGTCTGCCCTATATCCCGGGCGTCGAGCTTGCCGACCATCTTCTCGGCCACGGCCTCGAGTTCGGCGATGCGGGCCCGGCGCCGGTCGCCCTGTTCCGCGGCGCGCAGGGGATCGTGGGCGACGATCAGGCGGTGACCGGCGAAGGTGCTCTCGGCCAGGCCGTCGTCGTCGAAGACGAGGCCCCGGAAGGTCTCGACCAGCTCGGCGTAGCGCCGTGCCGGGACGGCGAGGATGAAGTCCAGCCGCCGGTCATCCCGATCTGCCAGCGCCGTCAGCTCGCCGTCGCCCATCGGGCTTGAACCGGTGGCGCCTCGATGGGCAACTCTCCAGGCTCAGGAGCCCTCGATCGGCCACCAGTATGACGCGCTGGATCGGGAAACGCTCCAGGACTGCGGTGAGCATGCCCTTCAGCGTCTTCGTTTCCGCGACGTTGCCGGGGTGGACCGTGTGCAGTCGACATGGTTGCGCCATTGATGGAGTGGATGGCTCCCGCTCCCGGCATCGGGATGTGCCACGGTGGGTGTTGTTGAACAGTCCACCGAAGGGAGCCATCCATGGAACAGCCTACCACCATCGGCATCGATCTGGCGAAGAGCATCTTCCAGGTGCACGGCGTGAGCGTAGATGGGCCCGTTGTGCTGCGTCGGCAGCTGCGCCGGGGCCAGGCTCTAACCTTCTTCTCGCGTCTCGATCCGTGCCTGATCGGGATGGAGGCTTGCTCCGGTGCGCATCATTGGGCGCGGGAGCTTTCGGCGCTCGGCCACGAGGTGCGGCTCATGCCGGCGGCATACGTGAAGCCGTATGTAAAGCGCGGCAAGACCGACAGGGCGGACGCGGAGGCGATTTGCGAAGCGGTGACGCGGCCGACGATGCGCTTCGTGCCGGTGAAGTCGGCGGAGGCTCAGGCGGCGCTGCTCGACCACAAGGCGCGGGACTTCCTCATCCGCCAGCAGACCCAGACCGTGAACACGATCCGTGCGCATCTCGCCGAGTTCGGGATCGTGGTGGCGAAGGGTATCCAGAATGTCGACCGGCTCCTTGCCGCTGCGGAGCAGACGCCCGAGGCCGCGCGACCCGCCCTCGACCTGCTGGCTGGCCAGCTCCGCGATCTGCGCGCCCGGATCGAGACGGTCACCGCGCGCATCGAAGCGGCGCAGAAGAGCGACCCGCTCGCCCGACGTCTCGCCACGATCCCCGGGCTCGGACCGATTGCCTCGAGCGCCTTCGCCGTCACCACGCCCGACGTCGCGGCGTTCCGCTCCGCGCGAGACTATTCCGCCTGGCTCGGGCTCACGCCGAAGCCCCATTCGAGCGGCGGCAAGGAGCGGCTCGGGCGGATCTCGAAGGCTGGAAACCGTTACCTGCGACGCCTGCTCTACCTCGGCGCCATGGCGCAGATCGCAGGCCGGCGCCGCGGACGACCCGGGACCGACTGGCTTTGGAAGATGCTGGAGAGAAAGCCTGTGAAGGTGGTGGCCATCGCCCTGGCCAACCGGATGGCGCGGGTCGTCTGGGCGCTCGTCAGGAGCGGCGAAAGCTACCGGGCAGCCCCGGTCTGACAGAACACGCCGGCGCAGACCGGCTCCGAGACGGTGAGGCGCGACGTGAGGTGATGGCGACAGGACGGCGAAACGGCAATCGGGACACCCTGTTCGAACCGAAGCACCTCCGAGTGCGTGCCATTGATCGGGACCCGAGCGCCGGCGGACTTCATCAGGGCGCGCAGCTGCCACGCTGCACATCAGACGCCGTACACATGGCCGCGACCGACCAAACCCAGCCACCGAACAGCGCCCTTGCCCCGCGGGAGCCATCCACACATGGTTCGAGCGACAATGTCGACGGCAGGCCTTCGGCGGTCTGCACGACGCCAAGGACGAACTGGCGGGCGATGCCACCGGTCTCCTTGTTCATGCCGAACGCACGCAGATCCTCGTCCACCTCGCCCTCGCCGTGGATACGCACGGTGGTCAGATCGTAGAACACCACCGCGAGATCCTGATCGACCAGCGGCCGGATCTGCCCGGCCAACTCCGTCTCGAGCCGGTCGGCGTGATCCATCAGAGCGTCCATCGCCCGCAGCAGATGCTGGTGTGTCACGCCCTCGGGCATGGCCGGCATGGCGACGGTCTCCAACCAACGCAGGCAGCCCAGCTTCGAGTCCGGCGCGCAGAGACGGTTGAAGACCATCGCCCGGACGAGGGCCTCGATGTCCAACTTGCGCTTGCCGGACCGCAGAGCGCGTCCGAGGGCACGGTCGAAACCGAGGTCTTTCCACAGCTCGTGCAGGGCAAAGACGTTTCCATAGGCGCGTGCCAACTCGTGGGCGATCTCGACCTCGGCGGGTTCGTCGCGCCCGGCCGCGCGGCACAGACCCCGGATCAAGGCATCGAGGTGACCCTCTTCCATGCTGTCGATGCGCCCGAGATTGGCGACCACACGGTGGCGGGGCTTGCCGGCCTCGTTGCGGTAGGACTCGACGACCTGGAGGTAGCGCCGCCCACCGCTCTCGTTGATGCGCACAAACATGCCTACTGAATAGCGCGGAAACCCCCGCGATACAATGGCGCGAACGGTCTCGACGTGTGACTACAGACCTCTCGGTTTCCTACCCTCCTAAATCCTTGATCTGACTCCGCCAGGCGACCTCAATCGAACCAGATCACACCCGATTTTGTCGAACTTCGGGTCGCCATAGGTTTGACGCTCCTCAGCCTCGCGCTCGTTGTCATGCACATCCACGCGCTCGCCAGGTCCGATCATGTCGGAGACGATCATCGAGTGGGTCGGAGCGGAACTCGACCGCGGCATCGCGGCGCTGCCGGTTCTCGGCACGGGAGAGGACGACGATCCGGAGGCCGAGCTGCCTGGGGACTATCGGGAGCGAGCGGACCTTTTCGGTCCCTCGCGGGCCGGTTAAATCCAAGCGATCGAAGTCGATAGCATCGTCGACGCTGCCCGCCGCGAGGATGTGCTCGTGGGACTCGAGTTCCAGGCTGGTGACTTCGTTTTACAAGACGGCCGGGGCATCGGTATCTTTCCGGTGGAGGGCTCCTCGCCGAAACTGCGGGAAGAGATCGTGCGAGCGATCTCGGTCGGCACGCATCGGACGCCGGTGCAGGATCTGGAGTTCTCGATCCGGCACCTTGTCGAGATTGCGGTACGGGCACTGTCTCCAGGCATCAACTACCCCTACACGGCGGTATCGGTGACGAACCGATTGTCGTCGTCGTTGGTGCAGCCGATGGGGCGGGATTTGCCGGGGGCGTCTTTCGCGACGAGAGCGGCAGGCGGCGGCTCGTCTGCCCGCGACCGACCTACGCGAGCATCTTCGGTGCGGCCTTGAGCCAAATCCGCCAGAATGGCGGAGAAAAGCCTATCATCCTCATCACTCTCCTCGAGGCGGTGGCGCGTATGGCGCTCCACGTCCGAACCGAGGTGCACGGGCGGTCCTCGCGACCGAACTCAAGCGGCTCTGCGATACGATCGGCCGACGGATCGACGACCCAAACGACCGCAAAGACGTGGAGGAGCGGGTGCGTACAGCCGAGCGAGCCCTCCATGACCCGAGCGGAGTGGTGGAGGGAGGCTTGGTTGCAGGCAAGACAGCATGCGGACGTGCCGCTGATCAAGATATCGCAAACCCGTCGCGCTGGAAGTGAGAGTGATCTCAAGGCACCTCAGCTCGTCAGCTCTTCGCTCACCGAAGAGTGTCAGTCCAACGCGCCAGAACGCGGAATGGATGGTCGTTCCGGGGGAGGTGCTGCGCATGCCATGTTCCGCGTGGGGCACGCCGCCGTCTGCCGAGCGAATGGCCGCTTCGACGACGGTTGTCCAGGTGCGGCGAGCCTGCGGCGAAGGTCTGGAAACCGCCCTCTTTTCAGGGCGGCCGCGCAGGCGCAGCGAATGGCAGGTCAGTCGGAATTTCGTTGAAGAAGTCGTCCGAACTGCAAGTGTTCTGGGCCCACGGAGGGCATTGCGCAGCCTCGGGTCCGAGGCGTTGCCCAGCGATGGGCGCTCTGGCGCTTGTCGCCCCCCTCAGATCACATGGTGGCCTCCATTCCGTGCGTCGGAGGTCGAAGCTTGGCCAACTTCCGCAGGTTCTGAGCGATGGCGGCCAGGGTGAACTCGTCTCTTGCCCCGCAGGGTCCCCGGAGCCGAAGTCGGTTGAGGCCCAGGATGCGCTTGAGATGGGCGAAGAGCATTTCGACCTTCTTGCGCCGGGGCCCGGCGATCTTTTTGTAGACCTCCGAGGCGACGCATTCCCGCGCAAGGTCTCGGACGTCTTCATGCTCCTCGCGAGTGACGTACCTCGCATCAGCGTCCGGGCAGCACCGCAGTTTCGACGGGCATGCCTGGCAGTCGGACTTCAGCGCCCGGTACTTGCGCCGCCCTTGGTTGGGCTTTCCCCTATCCGGGTCCGAGTAGTTGCGCCGGTACTGGAGAAGCTCGTGGCCCTCGGGACAGAGGTAGCGGTCGTTCTCGGGGTCCCAGGTAAAGTCCGATCGCGACCAGGTGCCGTCGGTGCGTGTGGACTTGTCGAAGACGGGGATGAAGGGAACGATCTTCTTCTTTCGAACGACCCAGTCGAGGGTCTCGCCCGAGCCGTAGGCTGTGTCGGCCGTCAGCCATGTGGGTTTCAGACCGAAGCGCGCCTCGACGCGATCCACCATGGTCCGGGCGGCGCCGACCTCGGCCTGCCGGATCGAGCGCGTCGCCTCGACGTCCAGAATGACGGCATTGTCGGTGTCGATGAGGTAGTTGTCCGAATACGTGAACTCGGCAGGTATCTTCCGCGCTGCCGTCCACTGACTGGCCGGATCGGCATGGGCGACGAACTTCGGCAAGACCGGTCTTCGTCGCCTGGATGCTGACCGCTTACCTTATCTTCACGCTTACGCTCGGCCCGGAAACGCCGATCTCGGCAAGGGCGTTCCTCACCGACGTCTTCACCACGAGCGCAGGCTGGGCCATGCTCATCGTCGGCTGCGGTGTCGGCTTCGTCTTTGCCGCCGCCACACTCGCTGCTACCGTCGTCTCGATCCCTCTGCTGCTCGACCGCCACGTCGGCGTGCCCCTTGCGGTGCGAACGTCGGTCGAGGTCACGCGAAAAAGCCCGGTCGCAGTGGCGACATGGGGACTGATTGTTGCGGTTCTGCTAGGTGTAGGGACGATCCCGCTGTTCCTGGGGTTGATTTTCGTTTTCCCGATCCTCGGGCACGCAACGTGGCACCTCTACCGGCGGGCGGTGAAGCCCGTGAACGCGTGAGGATTGCGGTTCTCTGGCGCGTCTGACGGCGCGGCCGCCCGCGACGACCGACTCGGTCGGCACGGCAATCCCGCGTCACCCTTGGCTCTACGCAAGGGTCGAGATGTATGATATGCTTTCGCCATAGGGTGCCGGCTGGGCCGAGGCCGATCAGGTTCGGCCGGTTTCCGGAAAGGCGAACCAATGGTGGTCGTCCTCGCACTCGTCGCCGTCGTTGCAGGATCCGTCCTCTTCCACATGCTAAGCCCGTGGTGGTGGACGCCCATCGCTTCGAACTGGGGCTACATCGATACCACGCTGGTCATCACCTTCTGGATCACCGGTGTGGTCTTCGCCGCGGTCATCCTGTTCATGGCCTACTGCGTCTGGCGCTTTCGCCACCGGCCCGGCCGCAGGGCGGTGTTCGATCCCGAGAACCGGCGCCTCGAGATCGGGCTCACCGTCGTCACGGCGCTCGGGGTCGCGGCGATGCTGGCGCCGGGCCTGATCGTCTGGAAGCAGTTCGTCACCGTTCCCGAGGACGCCACCGAGGTCGAGGTCTTCGCGCAGCAATGGAGCTGGAGCTTCCGGCTGCCGGGCGAGGACGGCCGAACTCGGCACGTCGAACGCGCGCTTGGTGGGGGGCAACAATCCTTTGGGTATCAATCCGCACGATCGCTTTGGCCAGGACGACGTCGTCGTCGAGTTGGCCGACCTCTACCTGCCGGTCGGCAGGCCGGTGAAAATGGTCCTGCGGTCCGTCGACGTGCTGCACGATTTCTACGTGCCCGAGTTCCGCGCCAAGATGGACATGGTGCCGGGCATGGTCACGTACTTCTGGTTCACTCCCACGCGGACCGGGGAGTTCGAGATCCTCTGCGCCGAACTTTGCGGTGTCGGGCACGCCTACATGCGCGGCTATGTCCAAGTTGTGGAGGAGAGCGATTACGAGGTCTGGCTGGCCGAGCAGCGGACCTTTGCCGAACTGTCGACGGACGGGAGGATGAGGACCGCCAGCGCCGATCAGTGATGCCGCTCGACGCTGCCAAAGCCGCTCCACCGCCGGCCAGACCATGCCCGCTTGGGCAGGGAGGAGCACTGGATGGTCAACGTAACCGATCGGCCCGACGCACAGCTGCCGCCGGCAGAGGTGCCGGACGTCCACCCGCCGCACGCCCACAGCTGGATCGGCAAATGGGTGTTCTCGCAGGACGCCAAGTACATCGCCATCCAGTACTCCAGCACTGCGATCGCGATCGGGCTGGTGGCGCTGGTGCTGTCGTGGCTGATGCGGCTGCAGCTCGGCTTTCCCGACACGTTCGCCTTCGCGCCCGAGGCGTACTACCAGTTCATCACCATGCACGGGATGATCATGGTGGTGTATCTGCTCACCGCGATCTTCCTCGGTGGGTTCGGCAACTACCTGATCCCACTGATGGTCGGCGCGAGGGACATGGTGTTCCCGTTCGTCAATATGCTGAGCTACTGGGTCTATCTCCTCGCAGTCCTCGTGCTGGTCGCAAGCTTCTTCGTGCCCGGCGGGCCGACTGGCGCGGGCTGGACGCTCTACCCGCCTCAGGCGATCCTCTCCGGCACGCCCGGAGGGCAGGACATGGGCATCATCCTGATGCTCGTCTCGCTGATCCTCTTCATAATCGGCTTCACGATGGGCGGCCTGAACTACGTCGTGACGGTGCTGCAGGCGCGGACGCGGGGCATGACGCTGATGCGGATGCCGCTGACGGTGTGGGGCATCTTCACGGCAACGGTGATGGCGCTGCTGGCGTTCCCGGCGCTCTTCGTCGCCTGCGTGATGATGCTGTTCGATCGGCTGCTCGGCACCTCGTTCTTCATGCCGACGCTGGTCGAGATGGGACAGCAGCTCGAGTACGGCGGCGGCAGCCCGATCGTGTTCCAGCATCTCTTCTGGTTCTTCGGCCACCCGGAGGTCTACATCGTCGCGCTGCCCGCCTTCGGCATCGTCTCGGACCTGATCGCCGTGCACGCGCGCAAGAACATCTTCGGCTACCGGATGATGGTCTGGGCGATCGTGATCATCGGCGCGCTCAGCTTCGTCGTCTGGGCGCACCACATGTACGTCTCCGGCATGCATCCCTACTTCGGGTTCTTCTTCGCCACGACGACGCTGATCATCGCGGTGCCGACGGCGATCAAGGTCTACAACTGGGTGCTGACGCTGTGGCAGGGCGACATCCACCTGACGCTGCCGATGCTGTTCGCGCTCGCCTTCATCGTCACCTTCGTCAACGGCGGGCTAACCGGGCTGTTCCTCGGCAACGTCGTCGTCGATGTCCCGCTCTCCGACACGATGTTCGTCGTCGCGCACTTCCACATGGTGATGGGCGTCGCGCCGCTGATGGTGATCTTCGGCGCGATCTACCACTGGTATCCAAAGATGACCGGGCGGATGCTGAACGAGACGATGGGGCTGATTCACTTCTGGGTCACCTTCGTCGGCGCCTACCTGATCTTCTTCCCGATGCACTACGTGGGCCTCGTCGGGGTGCCGCGGCGGTACCCCGAGATCGGCGACAGCGCCTTCATCACCACGCCGGTGGACGGCCTGAACGCCTTCATCAGCATCGCCGCCTTCATCGTCGGCGCGGCGCAGATCCTATTCATGTTCAACATCTTCTGGAGCATTCGGCATGGCCGGCCGGCGGGCGGCAACCCCTGGCGGGCGGCCTCGCTCGAATGGCAGACGCCGGACACCCCGCCGCGCCACGGCAACTGGGGCGACGAGCTGCCGCTCGTCTACCGCTGGGCCTACGACTACAGCGTCCCCGGCGCGGCCGAGGACTTCATCGCGCAAGACGATCCGACGCCGGTCCGGGGGACGCACGCATGACCCTCATCCTCGCTTTCCTCTTGTCGGTGATCGCGGTGGCGTTCTGGTGGCTGCTCCGGCAGGGCATCATGTCCAAGCCCTGGCTCGAGACCGGAACTGCGGCGACGGTCGCGACGCAGGGAGACAGGCCGATCGAGCTGGTGGGGCTTGGCGTCTTCCTCGCCGTCGTCGGCTCGCTCTTCACCCTGTTCGGCAGCGCCTTCGTGATGCGGATGGACCTTGAGCTCTGGTCGTCGCTGCGCCTGCCGCCGATCGTCTGGGCGAACACGGGCCAGCTGATCCTCGCGAGCCTGTTCCTCCACCTTGCCGCCGCGGCCGCCCGGCGTGGCGACCGCCCGCGTATGACGCGCGACCTCGGCGTCGCCGCGCTGGCGACTACGGGCTTCCTCGTCGGCCAGCTTCTGGCGTGGCGAGAGCTGGCGAGAGCGGGCGACGGCCTCGCTACCGGGCCCGCGACGAGCTTCTTCTACCTGCTGAGCGGGCTGCACGGGCTGCACATCATCGGCGGCCTCGCCGCCCTGGGCCTAGTCATGGCTGGCGGCGCCAACGACACGCGCCGCCTCGCGCAAAAGGCGGGGCTCTGCGTCGTCTATTGGGACTTCCTCCTGGTCGTCTGGGCCGGCCTGCTGGTGCTGTTTCTCGGCTGGGCGAACCAGTTCGTCGACATCTGCCGTGGCGTCCTGACATGAGGTCCGACAATGGCTGAGACTACCTTGCAGACGAACCGTCCCGACGGGCTCGAAGGTTTTGTGGCCGACTGGGGCTCGGACCAGCGCGTCTTCAAGCGTGTGTCCTGGGGCAAGGCGATGATGTGGATCTTCCTGCTCAGCGACACGTTCGTCTTCAGCGTCTTTCTCTTGGGCTACATGTCGGCGCGCATGTCCACGCAGGCCGATTGGCCGAACACCAGCCAGGTCTTTTCGCTGCATGTCGGCGGCGTCGACCTGCCGCTGCTGCTAATCGCCATCATGACGTTCGTTCTGATCTCGTCGAGCGGCACGATGGCGATGGCGGTCCGCTGCGGCTACGCCCGCGCCCGCAAGGCGACCGCCGGTCTGATGTACCTGACAGCCGCCCTCGGCGCGACTTTCGTGGGCATGCAGGCGTTCGAGTGGACCAAGCTGATCCACGAGGGAGTGCGGCCCTGGTCGAACCCCTTCGGCGCAGAGCAGTTCGGCGCGAGCTTCTTCATGATCACCGGCTTCCACGGCACCCATGTCTCGATCGGCGTGCTGTTCCTCCTCGTCATCGCCACGAAGATCTGGCGCGGGTCGTTCGACCGACCGGGCCGGTCATGGCTGAAGTCCGGCGCCGGCGACTACGAGGCGGTCGAGATCATGGGCCTCTACTGGCACTTCGTCGACCTGGTCTGGGTCTTCATCTTCGCGTTCTTCTATCTCTGGTGAGGCGGTCATGGCAGACACGGCGGTACACGGACACACGGCGCCCCACGTTGAGGGGCAGCAGCACCCGCTGAAACTCTACTTCCTCGTCTGGGGGCTGCTCTTCGTCCTCAGCGCGTTCTCCTACACGGTCGACTATGTCGGCCTCGAGGGAATGCTGCGCTGGTCGCTCATCGTGGCCTTCATGCTGCTCAAGGCTGGACTGATTGTCGCGGTGTTCATGCACATGGCCTACGAGCGGCTGGCGCTGATCTACGCCATCCTCCTGCCACCGGCGGCGGTGCTCGTCTTCCTCGCGATCATGACGGTGGAATCCGACCACACCTTCCTCACGCGAGCCTCTGTCTTCGGCGGACCCTGATCAGGCGGGAACGGGCGGGACGAGCTTGCGGTAGAGGTGCCATGTCGCATGCCCCAGCACCGGCAGAACGACGATCAGCCCCACGAGTGCCGGAAGCGCCCCGAGAAGCAGCAGACCGGCGACGATCAGCCCCCAAGCCATTAGAGGCACCGGGTTCCGGGCCACCGCATAGACCGAGGCCAGCATGGCCGCGAGCGCGCCCACATCCCGGTCGAGCAGCAGCGGAAAGGCGATGACGGTCGTGCACAAGGTGACGATCGCAAACGCGAGACCGACGAGATTGCCGAACACCACCAGCGCCAAGCCGCGCCGGGTCGTCAGGACATCCTCGAGCAGGTTGCCGAACTCCGCGTAATCCGCGCCCCCCAGCGTTGCATCGAAGATCACCGCCGCAACGCGGATCCAGCCGAGAAACAGGACGAGAAGCCACAGTCCGACGGCGGCGATCGACGGCGTCGCGGGAGAGAAGACCACGCCGAACGCGTGCCGCCAGTCCGCGTCCCGGCCGCCCTCGCGCCGCCGGCTGATCTCGTACAAACCCAGCGTCGCGATCGGGCCGATCAGGGTCAATCCGGTTGCCATCGGGTAGAGCAGGTGCATGGCACTGCCGTGCGAAGCCCACACGAAGAGCGCCAGTCCGATGAATGGATAGAGCAGGGCGGCGATGAAGTAGTGAGACGGCCTCTCGAGAAAGTCCTGCAGCCCCAACCGAAGCGCGTCCACCACGTCGTGGATCGGGATCCGCCGGACCTCGATCCGGTTCGCGGCGGGCCTGCCCGACGTCAGAACATGAAAGTGCGCCATGGCCCACGCCTCCGGGGCCGACCGATGATATGGTCGAAGGGCGTTCGACCACGTCACTCGCGGCCACCATAGCCATGATAGCAGAACAAGCGGGGCCTGTCTCAGCCGCTCGGCACCGAAACGTCGATCCACAACGCCGCGAATAGGGCGTAGAGGTAGAAGATGGAGTAGGCGAAGAGCGACTTGGCGGGCGCTCGCGACACCGCCATCGGGGTGCGGTGGAGCTTCCAAGCGCGGTGCAGGAAGCCGCCGCCAAGGACGATGGCAGCGGCTCCGTAAACCGGCCCCACCAATCCGACGGCCCATGGAGCCACGCTGGCGAGTACGAGCGCGAGTGCGTAGGCCAAGATCTGTCGGCGCGTCGCGGCCTCACCCGCCACGACCGGCAACATCGGGATACGGGCGGCGGAATAATCCGCGCATCTCAGCAAGGCCAACGCCCAGAAATGCGGCGGCGTCCAGAGAAAGATGATCAGGAACAGCAGCCACGCTTGCCAATCAGCTGTCCCGTTGACTGCCGTCCATCCAATCACCGGCGGGAGGGCGCCTGCGGCGCCTCCAATGACGATATTCTGTGCCGTCGCGTACTTGAGCCACATCGTGTAGACGACGGCATAGAAAAGGATCGCCCCGGCGAGCAGAGCCGCCGAGAGCGCCGTTCCCGCCAACGCGAGGCTGCCGACAGCTGCCACCGATAGCGAGAGCCCGAACGCCAGGGCCTCGCCGCTCCCTATCCTTCCAGATGGCAAAGGTCGGGCTGCGGTCCTCGCCATCCTCGCATCGAGGGGTGCGTCGTACCACATGTTCAGCGCGCCGGCTGCTCCGGCTCCCATGGCGATCGCCGCGACGGACAGGATGCTCCGGGCCACGGACATTTCTCCCGGCGCCATCGCCATCCCGACGCATGCGGTGAAGATCGCGAGGGTCATGACGCGGGGCTTCGTCAACGCCACGAGGCTGCGCATCCTGCCTGCGCTGAAAGATGGCGCCGGTTGCGGACGCCGGTTTCGAAGCAGAGGCATGCTCGTACTCCGTCTTCTGGTGTCCAGTGTATTCCGCCTGCGCAGCGTCGGCAATTCTCGCCGTCCTGCCATGAGAGTGGCAATCCGGCTCCTATTGCGACCTTGCGACCGAGAACGCGCCCGTTCGCATAGTCGTGCCCATCCGTTCAAGTGCGAGCTCGACCAACATTTCAGATCACCCGGCTCAACGCCCACTCTCCTACGTGCGTCCTCACGTGCTTTGGCAAGGCGGGCCTCGTCTTCCCTCAGCCGTTCGAGACGCCCCTCGTCACCCATCTCGCGCTTGGCAATGGCAGATCGCTCGGACGATGCCCCCGTAACGGCCTCGGTGGCCCTGTCCGCCTCTCCGCTGCCAATGCCACCTGCGAGCTTGTCTTGAATCACCTGACCCGTCGATCCAAGTTCCTCGCGGATCGTTTCCGTCTTGCGCACGAGGGCATCTAGGACGCGATCCTCCTCGCGCTGCGCGTAGACGAAGTACCGGCAGATGACGGTCGCGTTCGGTTGCAGCTTACGGTTAATGCGCCCATTGCGCTGCTCCAACCGCGACGGGTTCCAAGACAAGTCGAAATGGCTTAGGTCATGGCAGCGAGCCTGTAGGTTGATACCCTCGCGTGCGGCATCAGTGCAGACGAGAATGCGCACGGGCTCGGCCTCGAAGGGCGCGTTGAAGGCTCGCTTAATCCGGTCGCGCTCATTGAGCGTAGTTTGCCCGGTGAACACCGCGACACGCCCCGAATCATCTACGCCGCGCGCCGCTAGCCCGCACCGGAGCGCCTCGACCAACCAGCGGCGAGTGTCCTCCCACTCGGTGAACAGGATGAGCCTGCGAGGGCGCCAGTCCTGCCCATCGAGCATCTCGGCATCGATCCAGTTCAGGATGTGGTCGACCCGCGCGTCTGCCTGGCCCGCCTGCGCGTCGCAGAGGTTGAGCATGGCATCGATCCGCTCAAGCGCCGTCGCGTGAGGCGACCTTTTGGTTTCGGCTTCCACGAGCAGGTCGTCATCCTGCATTCGCTCGCCTTCAAGCCCGTCTTCGTAGTTGGTTGCCTGCGCCTCTGAGCGGCTTGCAAGACTTCGCCTGTGCGCACGCAAGCTTCGGCGGAAGGCCGTAATTGAAGAGAATAGACGCTGTTGAAGGATGTCGAGCAATAGCCTGTTACCGTTTTCGTGGCCAACCTCGTCCCAGTTGTCTCGCAACATCTCAGCAAGGTGCAACTCAGGCGCATCCGCGGGTAGCCCGTCGATTATGATGGGTTCCACTCGTCGCTCCGGGAATGGCTCTCCCAGCTGGCGGAGATCTTCCTTGAGGCGGCGGATCATTACGGGCGCAAGATCGGCGGCTTCCACGGGAATTCCGCGTGAACCGCTGCGGATCGAGGATTTCCAGAAGCGTGGCGAAGGAGTTAGAATGCCGGTTATGCTGGAGCGCGTCGATCAGGGTGAGAAGCGCGCGGCAATCTGGATGAGAGGGATGGTCCGAACCCGCACCGCAGGAAGGGCGTAGCCCCGCGACACTCCCGCTTCTCATCCAGGTTGCCGCGCTCAGCTCACCCGGATTGCCGCGCTACAGCTCACCCAGATTGCCGCGCTACAGGTTATGCGGCGTGGCGGAAAGAAAAAGTCTGTGCTCGAACCGTCGGGCCATATCGCGCACGCTGCGTGTCATCTGCGATTCCACCGCGTAAGCCTGACCCGATGACGGCGCGGCGTGATATGCCTCGTCCAGGATTAAAAGGGAGCGGGCGCGGAATTCACCCAGCATCTGCCGGAGCGGCGCCATATAGGTCTCGTCGGCCAGAAGCGCATGGGAGACGGCAAAGCAGGACCCCAGGGCCCAAGGGTTTGCGCCAAAGCCTCGCGCCCGTCGTGTCCGGAGAAGATGTTCCCTATCCAGGATCGTCACATCAAGCCCGAACTTCTGGGCCATCTCGTCCTGCCACTGCAGGACCATCGACGAGGGCGCTGCGATCAGAAGGAAGTCAATACGCCGCCGCAAGAGGAGTTCGCGTGCAACAAGGCCGGCTTCTACTGTTTTCCCAAGACCGACGTCGTCGGCAATCAAAAGGTTCGCCCGGGTAGGTCGAGTGCGCGTTGCAAGGGTAGCAACTGATAGGCATCGAGACAAATGCCTGCCCGGAATGGCGCTTGGAACAGCTTGCGATCTGCCGCCGATGCAGTGCGCCACCGCATCGCCCGCAAATGGGCACCAAGAGTAATCGGATCATCCGGCTGCGAAGCAGCCAAATGCTGCCAACCATCCTCCGCCACGGGATTCGCTGCGACCTCGACGTCGAGGTTTACCTCTAGGATCTCACCTTGGGCATCGTCATCGACGCAAACCAACCTCTGCCGCTTGAGCGGACCTGGTAGGATGTCCTCGACCAACCACCGCCGGCCCCGCGCATCAACAAAATCTCCAGCTGTAATTGGTTCAGCCTGAACAATCCGATTAGGCGGCGGCAACACTGTCCTTGGGGGTGCAGTCGGGTCTGAGCGCGCCGAGAATGGCGGCGATCAGGAGGGCCCAAAAGGCCCTCAGGTGGGCGAGGATCTTGCGGAGGTTGTGGCCGCAGGCGCAGAGGACGGCGAAGAGCGCGTCGCCGGTGGTTCCCTTCAGCGGGCAGCGCGTCAGCCGCCCGTCGGTCTTCATGTGGCCGATCTCCGGCTCGATGGCGCTGCGGCGGCGCAGGAGCTTGGCGAGCGGCGGCGTAAGCCCCCTGCGGGTGCCGCTGATCAGCACGCGCGTGGTCTCGACGCCGTGCCCGCGGTAGATCCGCGGGTCCGTGCACTGGCTGTGGCGCGCGGTCGACCAGCACGGCGTCGTACTCGAGGAGATCGTTCAGCGCCGTCGCAACGCGAAGGCCGCGCAACGCCTGCTCCGGGCACTGCTGAAGAAGCAGGGCTGCGTCCCCGGCGCATGGTGACCAACCAACTTCGGTCCTACCCCGTGGCGAAGCGGCAGGTGGCGCCGAGCCTGGAGCACCGCGCCCATAAGAGATTGAACAATCGCGCCGAGAACAGCCATGTGCCGCTGCGAAAACGCGAGCGGCAGATGCAGGGCTTCCGCTCGCCGGGCGGGCTGCAGCGCTTCGTCTCGGTCTTCTCCGCCGTCCGCAACCTCTTCGTCCCGCCAGCCCGCCGCCGATCTGCTCTCGCCACCCGCTTCCATCGCCTCCAGGCGCTCGACGCCTGGCGCGAGGTCGCTGGTATTGCGGCCTGACGATCCTCGATGTCAGCGTCTTCCTCGCCTGCAATCGGTTAACATGACATCGCCCCGAGTGCTTCTGCCCGTGGTTCCGTCAGCCCTGAGCGCTCTCGATGCGACCCCTGTGCGCAGGGTAGCGGCCGCACCTCGTAGGCGGCGAGAATCACCTCGGGAGTGGCCGGCCTCGATCGAGGCCGGTGCGGGCGTCTCAGTAGTCGGCTTCGACGAGGAACTGCGGCGGCTGCCGATAGTCGGTGGCCTGCTCGAAGGCGTAGGCGAGCGCGTAGAGGCGCGGCTCGGAGAATTCGGGTCCCAGAAGCTCGATCCCGACCGGAACGCCGAGCGGCGCGTCCGGCGTCGGCTCGGAAAAGCCACCCGGGAAGGTGATCGCCGGAAATCCGGTTGCATTCGACAGGACGCCGTTGCGGTCGAGCTGATCCTCGCCGATCGGCACCACCAGCCGCTGCTGGTGCGGGTAGAAGAGCGCATCGAGATCGTTCTCGGCCATCGCCTGCATCAGCGTGAGCCGCAGCTGGTCTCGCTTGCGGAAGATCGCCTGGTAGGTCGGGTCGGAGAGAGGGTCCTCGCGCTCGGCGCGCGCATCGAAGCTCTCCTGGATCTCGGGGTGGACGAGCCCGGTCGCGCCGATCTCCTGCAGCGTCGCATATGGTGCGTTCTCGCCGAAGCGCTCGAGATAGGCGGCCATTGCGGGTCCGGTTTCGTACCCGCTGGTACCCATCCCGGAGACTAGGTCGTCGATGCCCGGGATCTCGATGTCGATGAGGGTGGCGCCGAGCGTCTCCATATCCATCATCGCCTGATCGACGACCGCGTTGACCGGGGCGTGGACTTCCTCACTTCCAAAGAAGTCGCGCATGACGCCGATCCGTGCGCCGTCGAGGGCTTCGGCACCTAGCGCGTCGAGATACGTCTCCGGCGCCTTGCCGATCCCGAAGGCGGTGATCGGGTCTTCGGGGTCGTAGCCGGCCCAGACATCGAGCATCCGGGCATTGTCCTCCACGGTGCGGGTGATCGGCCCGATCTCGTCCTGGGTCACGCTGAGCGGGATGATGCCGCCGCGGCTGACGAGCCCGCGAGTCGTGCGGAAGCCTACAAGGTTGTTGGCGGAGGAGGGCGAGCGCGTGGACTGTCCAGTGTCGCTGCCGGTGCCGACGAGGCCGAAGTTCGCCGCCACCGCCGCGCCCGTCCCGCCGCTCGACCCGCCGGGGGTGCGAGTCTGATCGTAGGCGTTGCTGGTCTGTCCGCCGAGTGAGCTGATCGTGGTGCCGCCCATCGCGAACTCGGTGAGGTTCGACTTGGCGAGCAAGAGTGCGCCTGCCTCGCGCATCCTCTCGACGACGAAGGCGTCGCGCTCGGGCACCGCCCCCTCCATCGCCGCCGATGCGCCCGTCGTCGGCATGTCGGCGGTGTCGTAGTTATCTGTCCCATCCCGGACGATCGCATAGACCCTCGCCGCTCGTCCTTGTTCATGGCACGGTCGCTGCTTGGTGAAGTTCGGGACGGGAGGCGGACATGCTGATCTCGCTGCACAAGCAGGCGACGACGACGCCGAAGGTCCGCGCCGCGATCCAGGCGAGTACCGAGCCAGCCTGGATGCTGGCAGAGCGCCACGGCATCTCCGAGCAGACGGTCTGGAAGTGGCGCAAGCGGGACGGCGTGCGTGACCGCAGCCACACGGCACACCGGTTGCAGACGACGCTGACGCCCGCTCAGGAGGCGGTTGCGGTGGCGCTTCGGACAACCCTTCTGCTGCCGCTGGACGACCTGCTCGCGGTGGCACGCGAGTTCCTCAACCCGCACGTCTCCCGCTCCGGGCTTGACCGTTGCCTGCGGCGGCATGGCGTCGGGAACCTGCGGGAGCTGAAGCCGAAGGCGGCCAAGCCCACGCACAAGCCGTTCAGGACGTATGAGCCTGGATACCTGCATCTCGACGTGAAATACCTGCCGCAGATGGCCGACGAGAACCGGCGCCGCTTTCTCTTCGTCGCCATCGACCGCGCCACCCGATGGGTCTTCGTGCGCGTCTATCCGGCAAAGACGGCCGCCAACGCCCGCCGTTTTCTGCGCGACCTCGAGCGCGCCGCGCCGATGAAGATCAGCCGCGTTCTGACGGACAACGGCAAGGAGTTCACCGACCGGCTCTTCGGCCTGCGCCGTCGTGCCGCCACAGGAAACCATGACTTCGACCGGCTCTGCGCCGAGTTCAGCATCGAGCACCGCCTGGCGCCGCCGCGGCGGCCGCAGACGAACGGCATGGTCGAGCGCTTCAACGGCCGCATCGAGGACGTCCTGCAAAGCCACCGCTTCCGCAGCGGCGAGGACCTCGAGCAGACCATCCTGCGCTATGTCCGCCTCTACAATACCCAGCTGCCGCAGTCTGTACTGAAGGGAGGTACGCCGATCGACGCGCTCAAGAACTGGCACCGCCGCAGACCAAAGCTCTTCAGGAAGCAGCCCTACAATCATGCGGGATGTGACAGTTATCCTTGAGGATCACCGGGACGCAGTGCAACGAGCCAACAGATGCCGGATCGGCGGCATAGGCCGCATCCATCTCGTCAGCGATCGCGAGCGCGTCGGGGTTGACCATCAGGATGGCGTTGAGGGCGACCCCCTCATCGTCGAACGCCTCGATGCGATCGATGTAGCCCTCGACGAGCTGGCGGCAGGTCAGGCTTCCGGCGGCGAAGGCCGCGTGGACCGAGGCTATGGTCGTCTCGTCGATGTCGAATTCCTGTGCGGCGGCGGGCGCTGCACCGCTACCTGCAAGCAGGGCCGCGGCGACAAGCCTCCGGGAGGCTCGTGCATTGGCGTTCTGTCGTATGCTCATCTCCAGTGCTCCTTTCCGTCTGAAGATGGCGGCTGCTATCCGTCTCGACACGTCAGAGCCGGGCGGAAGCAACGCTCCGCTCCCGACTACGGATCACAATCACGAGGTGAGTGGCTCCGGCGCCTGCAATCGCGGCAGTAAGAGCGGATGCGCGGAAATGCTCGGCAGGCTCAGGACGGGGCGGCAGAACTGGCAGCAGCTGGGTCGACTACTGAGTCTCTCGCAGCCGCTTCAGGACGCTCGGGCGCTGACCATGTAGCGAGGATCAGGCCGGAGCGGCGTCAGTTACCACCTCGATGCCCTCGACCATTTGTGTGCACTGTCTACTCCTGGGCCGGCCCGTTGGCGCAGATCTCAGACGCCTGGGCCGAGATCGCGGCTGCGCCGGCCCCGCCGGAGCATGTCCGCGTCGACTGCCGGGAGACACCGCGTAGAACTGATAAATCATGACATAATAGCACCTTACAGGCACGCTATAACCCGGTCGCGGCATCCGGGGTTTCGGAAGGTAGCGCAGGAGCTTCCACGATGCGCATACGGACTTGATCGGATCCTACCCCTCGAAGAGGACGAAGGGTGTCCAGTTCCGTGGGTCGCCGAGGGTGGGGTCGGTCTGTGCAATGTACCAGAGCTTGGTGTCGCGCAGGGCGTCGGCGGGATCGCTGATCTCCTGCGCGAGCCAGGTGTCGTAGAAGCGCTGCATGAAGTCGCGGGCGGCGGTGTCGCCGACCGGCCAGAGTGCCGCGAGCACGTTCTGCGCGCCGGCAACGTAGAAGGCGCGGGGCAGGCCCTCGAGCCCTTCGGAATAGTCGAGCGCGCCCTGTCCGGTGTCGCAGGCTGAGAGCACGACGAGCTCGGTGCCGAAGAGGTTCAGCGTCTGCGCCTCCACCGCGTGCAGGATGCCGTTCTCGCCGTCGGCACCGGTGGCGCCGCGCAGCGCCCGGTTGGCGCCGGCGAGGGTGATGCCCGACTGCAGCAGCGGCCGGCCGGCGACGGAGCCCGAGGCGAGATAGTACCCGTGGGTGGCGAAGTGCAGCACCCGCGGCGGCGCGGCGAGAGCCTTGACGGCGGCCTCGGTGGCATCGGTCCCGGTCAGCACCACTGGCGCCGGCTCGTCGGGGCGGAACGCGGCGTAGGCATCGCCGATGTAGCGTACCTCCTCCAGGGTGGCGTCGAGCGGCAGGAACCCCGCGATCTGGGCGCGGGTGGCGTCGAGCGCGGCGCGCAATTCGGTGTCGGACGCCTGCAGCTCTGCCGGCGCGGCCGCCGCCACGAGTTCCCCGAAGTCGACGCCGCCGAACGCGACGAGGCCCTTGCCGGTGGCGCGGCAGTCGCGGGCGACGAGATCGCGGCCGCTCTGCAGCATGCGGACCTCCAGCCGCTCGATCAGGTGGCGGCCATCGGCGTCCTGGAAGGCCTCGAACGGCACCGCGTGCAGCGGCCCGTCGGGCGCAAGGTAGAGCGTGTCGATGCCGTCGAGATGCGGCAGGAGCGGCGCGATCAGCCGGTCGTGACCGAAGCGCATCAGAGCGGCGAAGGGGACTTCCTCGGCGGCCCTCAGCTCGGCATCGACGGTGAATGCCTGCAGGTCGGAGAACGCTGCCGCCTCGCCCAGGTCGACGAGTTCCGGAGCGGCATCGGCCCGCAGGACGATGGCCAGCAGGCGGGTGGCGCCGAAGCTCGCCGCGTCGAAGTCGTAGGGATCGAACAGGCGATATTTTATGAGCGCGGCGCCGTCGTCGAGCGCCAGACGGACATCGTCAGCGTCGGCGCTCTTGGCTTCGAGGAAGCGGCGGTACTTGTCGGAGCGGGCGCGCAGCTCCGCCTCGGCGGCCTCGAGCGCATCGCCGAGCCGGATCTTCTCCTCGGCCGGCACGGCGTCGTCGAAGGCGACGTTTGAGAGCGCCCGGCGGGCGTCGCGGACGGCGGCGACGGCCTGCAGGATCTCCCGGATCGCCGCTCTCGCGGGCGATGTTGTTGAGGATCGCGTCGTCCTGGGCGAGGCGCTTCTTCCAGGTCAGCGCGAGATCCGCCGCGAAGGTCGCCGCCGCCTCGGACGGGGACCGGAGCGCCAGGCTGAAGCTCCCATCCTGATAGATGCTGTGCAGCTCGAGGGTCTGACGCTTCAACGCTGCGGCGCGGGTCGATCCGACCTCGGCATCGAGCCACTGGCCGAGGCGCTGGTCGAGTTGCTGCAGCGCACGGAGCGCTTCCTCCGGACGTTCGGTGCGGACGAGCAGGACCGAGAGATTGCCGAGCGTGCCGAGCGTATCAGGATGCTCCGGCCCGAGGACGCGCTCACGAGCCTCGAGGGCGCTGCGGAAGAGTGGCTCCGCCTCGGCGTAGCGCCCGGTGGCCAGGTAGAGGAAGGCGAGGTTGTTGACGCTGACGAGCGTGTCGGGATGCTCCGGCCCAAGGACCGCTTCCGCCTCGGTGAGAGCCGCCTCGGCGAGGTCGACCGCCCTGCGGTAGTCTCCCGCGCGATACGCCTCTGCGACCGCGGCATTCGCCGCATCGATCCGGCTCGCCTCGTCCTGCGCCGCAATTGAGACCCCCAGACCGCCGACAGGAAAAACACCAGGAGCGTCCGCCAGACCATGCCCGCAGCTCCCCTATGAATTGCATCAAATCCGGTTATTCTGCCACGAGAGCGGGAGTCCGGCAAACCCATGGTTGAGCACTCCGTCCGGCATTCGTGCTGGCCTTGACATCGTGCGGAGGCGCCGTCGCCCAGACCGACGTGACGGCCACACCTGGCACCGACTTACCCCACTGTGTCCCTTCTTGCAGTCATGAGCGCAGGAGCGCGTCGCGATACCAAAGATGCCGTCGATGATTTCCACCCGCACGGCCTGTCGCGCGATGAGATGTCGTGCAGCGGGCTTCTGTGCTGCCGAAGAAAGGGGCAGAAACCACTCGTCGGCGCCGAGGCACGGCATTTTAGGTTTTGACAGGAGACCGATCGTTCGTTGAAGATCGGACTTGCCTCAACGGCGAGGCGACGGCTGAATCAATCCTAACAGTTCCCGCTTTAGGGCGGATGGGCATCTTCGCCCCCTCGCGGTCAGACGCCGCCGAGGGGGCTTTTCGTGTTGGGAAACGGAATGACGCGAGATGTGGTCAGGGTGGGCGTTCTTTTCTCCGCCACTGGCTCGTATGCGGCGGTCGGACGCGCGATGCTGGCCGGTGCGGAACTGGCGATCGCCAAAGTGAACGGCGATGCGGCGCGTCAGATTCCGGCTGAAGCCTGTGGCGATCGACCCGGCCGGGGTGACCGAGGCCTACGGCGACGGCGTGCGGCACCTGCTGGCGGAGGAGGGCCTGGCCCATGTCTTCGGCTGCTACACCTCGTCGAGCCGCAAGGACGTGCTGCCGCTGTTCGAGAAGCACGACGCGCTGCTTTGGTATCCCTCGCACTACGAGGGGTTCGAGACGAGCGACAACGTCGTCTATTCCGGCGCGGCGCCGAACCAGCACATCCTGCCGCTGGCGCGGTATTTGCTGGCGCAACACGGGAAGCGCGGCTGGTTCGTGGGCTCGAACTACGTCTGGGCGTGGGAGAACAACCGCATCCTGCGCGAGGCGCTGACGCTTGCGGGCGGCGAGGTGCTGGGCGAGCGGTACTTCGCGGTGGGCGAGACTGACCTGCAGCCGCTGGTCGAACAGATCCTGAAGGACCGCCCAGACTTCGTGTTCATGACCCTGATCGGGGATTTTGCCTTTGCCTTCGTGCGGCTGCTGCGGGAAGCGGCGGAGCGGGCAGGGCGGGACCAGGCGCGCGAGCTGCCGGTGGCGAGCTGCAGCCTGTCCGAGGTCGAGCTACCGCTCCTCGGCGCAGCGGCGGCCGGGCACCTGTCGTCCTCGGTGTACTTCTCGACAGTCCCCACGGAACAGAACTCGCGTTTCACACGCGCCTGGGACCGCCAGTTCGCCGGGCTGGGTCAGGCCTGCGCGGATGCCGAGGCGACCTACGTGGCGGTGCACCTGATGGCGGCGGCGGTCGAGGCGGCCGGCGCGGCCGATGCGCCGAGCGTCCGCGAGGCGGTCCGGGGCCTGAGCTTCGCCGCGCCGCAGGGGCTGGTCACTGTCGATCCCGAGAACCTGCATTGCTGGATGCGGCCGCGGATCGGGCGGTCGACGTCGGATGGCACGTTCGAGCTGGTCCACGAGGAGCGGGCGGCGGTGCGGCCCGACCCGTATCTGGTCTGGAGCGATCCGCTGAAGGGCGGGGTCGCCGCGACGCGCCTGAGGGTGGTGACATGAGACGCGGGATCAAGATGAACTTTCGCGGCCTCAGGGCCGCCGTGGTGCAGCGCGACGATCCGAACCGACGGACGCTGGTCAGCGTGCTGGGCAAGCTGGGGCTGGAGGTCGCGACGGTGGAGCCGGGAGCGGCCGCGTTGCCGGAGGCGGACCTGGTATTCTTCGACGCGGACGAGGGAATCGACGGCCTGCCCGCGGGTGACGGCGAGCTGCCGCATATCGCACTGGTCGGGAACGAGGCGCCGAGCCGGCTGGCGCGGGTGGTGCGGATGCGCTGCGCCAGCCACATACTGAAGCCGATCCGCGGGGCAGGGGTGTTCACGGCGGTGCTGATCGCGGTGAACGAGCACGAACAGCGGCAGAACACCGAGCGGCGGATCGAGGTGCTGGAGCACCGGATGGCCGGGCGGCGGCTCGTGATCAAGGCAGTGCTGCACCTGATGGCGCTCTGCGGGATCGATGAGGACGCGGCCTACGAGAGCCTGCGCCTGGAGGCGATGGAGCGGCGCGTGCCAATCGACCAGATCGCGCGCGAACGCCTTGGCGATGACGGAGACGAACCCGATGCCGGCCGGCCGCGGCTTGCCGGGCGGGCGTGAACGACATGAAGATCAAGCAGGAGAGGGAAGCGATGACAATGAGACAGAAGCACCGCCTCGCGGCAGCGACGCTCGCCGGAACGGCCCTGCTCGCGGGGATGCCGGCGCCGGCACAGGAGGGCGAGCCGATCAAGATCGGCGTGCTGGAGGACCAGTCCGGCGACTTCGCGGCCGCGACCACGGTCAAGGTCCACGCGATCGAGCTTGCGGCCGAGGAGATCAACGCGGACGGCGGCATCGACGGCCGGCCGGTGGAGCTGGTGATCTACGACACCCAGTCCGACAACCGGCGCTATCAGGAGTTCATGCGGCGCGTGCTGCAGCAGGACCAGGTGGACGTGGTCTTCGCCGGCTTCTCCTCGGCCTCGCGCGAGGCGTACCGGCCGATCGTCAACCAGTTCGACGGGCTGGCGTTCTACAACAACCAGTACGAGGGCGGCGTCTGCGACGCCAATATGATCGTGACGGGCGCGGTGCCGGAACAGCAGTTCTCGACGCTGATCCCGTGGATGATGGAAGAGTACGGGCCTAACGTCTACACGATCGCGGCGGACTACAACTTCGGCCAGATCTCGGCCGAATGGGTGCGCCAGATCGTCGACGAGAACGGCGGCACGATGGTGGGCGAGGAGTTCATCCCGCTGGGCGTTTCGCAGTTCAGCCAGACGATCCAGAACATCCAGCAGTCGGACGCTGACTTCGTGGTGACGCTGCTCGTCGGTGCGGCGCAGGCGTCGTACTACGAGCAGGCGGCGTCGGCCAATGTGGGGCTGCCGATGGCCTCGTCGGTCAACGTGGGGCAGGGCTACGAGCACAAGCGGTTCACGCCGCCGAGCCTGGCCAACATGTACGTCACCACGAACTTCATCGAGGAGATCGACACGCCGGCGGCCAACGACTTCGTCGAGCGGTTCCGGGAGATGTTCCCCGATGAGCCCTACATCAACCAGGAGGCCGCGAACTCGTATATCGCGATGAACCTCTACAAGCAGCTGGTTGAGCGGGCCGGCTCGACTGACCGCGAGGCGCTGCGCGAGGTGATCGCGGAGGGCGACGTCTGCTTCGACGGGCCGTCGGGCAACGTCTGCCTCGACCCGCAGAGCCAGCACATGTCGCACACGATCTACTTGGCGAAGGTGGAGGACGACCACTCCATCACCTTCCCGACCGTGTGGGAGAACATCGAGCCCTACTGGCTGGGCGATGCCGGCTGCGACCTGACGGAGAACGATCCGAGCGCGCAGTACACGCCCTCGAACCCGCCGCCGGCCGAGTAGGCGCCGCCCGCGCGCCGGGCGGAGGCTTTCGCCCGGCGTGATCTGCAGCCCGAGACAGGGAAGCTGGAATGGATCTTCTCGCGACGGCGTTCGCTGTCTTCTACCAGTTCGGCGACGCGTTCGCGTTCCTCATCATCGCGTGCGCCGGGCTGGCCGTCATCTTCGGGATGATGGGGATCATCAACCTTGCCCACGGCGAGTTCATCATGTGCGGCGCCTACGTCACCGCGTCGGTGGCGCGGGCAGGCATGCCGCTGCCGCTGGCGATCCTCTGCGGCGCGCTGGTGGCGGGGATCGTGGGGATGGTGATCGAGCGGCTGGTGATTCGGCACCTCTATCACCGCCCGCTCGAACTCGATCATAGCGACCTGGGGCATCAGCCTGATCGCGACCCAGGGGGTGCTGATCGTCCTTGGCTCGACGATGCAAGGGATCGGGACGCCCTTGGGCAGCCTGACAATCGGCGACCGGTCGTATTCGGCTTACCGTCTGGTGCTGATGGCCGCCGCTGTGGCGCTGCTGGGCGGGCTCTACCTGCTGTTCTACCGCACCCGCTTCGGCGTGATCGCCCGCGCGACAATCCAGAAGCCGCAGATGGCCCGCGCGCTCGGCGTCGACACGCGGCGGATCTACGGGCTGACCTTCGGGCTGGGCGCGGCGCTGGCCGGTCTTGCGGGCGGGCTTTATGCGCCGACGATGACGATGGTGCCTACGATGGGCGCGACCTTCATCGTCGAGAGCTTCGTGACCGTGGTGGTCGGCGGCGCGGACATCTTCGTGGGCGCGGCGCCGGCGGCGGCGATCCTGGCGGTAATCCGGGCGGCGCTGACGGCGTGGTATGGGCAGCTTTTCGGTCAGATCGGACTGCTGGTCGCGGTGATCGTGGTGATCCGCCTGATGCCGGGCGGCCTCTCGGCCTTCCTCAAGCGCACGCAGTGAGGACCTCGTGACCGACACCAACTCTCCGCTGGCCGATACCGCGCCGATCGAGCGACGCTCCATCCTCCGGCGCTGGCTGTCGCGGCTGGAAGGGCCGCAGACGATGGGGCGCGGTCCGGTCTTCTGGGCGATCGCTGCGCTGCTGCTGCTGGCGGCTATCGCATACCCGACCTTCAGCAATCCCTACGCCGTTGGAAACTCCGCCTACTTCCTGGTCTGGACCTTCATGGCGATGGGGCTGGGCGTCATCTGGGGTTATGCCGGCGCACTCAGCTTCGGACAGACGGCGTTCTTCGGGGTCGCGGGCTACGGCTACGGGATTCTGACGATCAACTTCGGCGCCGCGTATGGCCTAACCTGGATCGCGCTTCTGCTGTCGGTGGCTGTCGCCGGGCTGTTCGCGCTGCTGATCGGCTATTTCATGTTCTACGGGCGGATCCGGGGCGTGTTCATCGGCATCGTGACGCTGTCGGTGACGCTGGTGCTGGAGACGTTCATGGCACAGACGGCCGGTCCGCAATGGCGGGTGGGCGACGCGCGGCTGAACGGCTTCAACGGAATGTCGGGAATGCCCCCGCTGACGGTTCCCTGGCCCGGCGGGGAGATCGTGCTCTACGCCGGGACCACGCTCTACTACGTGCTGCTGGCCCTCGTGGTGCTGTGCTATCTGGGGCTTCGGATGCTGCTGAATGCGCCCTTCGGCAACGTCCTCGTCGCGATCCGCGAGAATCCGGAACGGGCCGAAATGCTGGGCTACGACGTGCGCGTCTACCAGACGCTGGCCTTTGGCCTCGGCGGTGCGCTGGCGGGGCTTTCGGGCGGCCTATACACGGCGTGGGGGCAATACATCACGCCGTCGAGCATGGGGCTGACCTCGGCGGCGCTGCCGATCGTCTGGGTCGCTGTCGGCGGAAGGCGCGATATCACCGCGACGCTGCTGGGCACGCTCCTGGTGCTGTTCGGGTTCCAGTCATTGACCATCTACGGCAGCCAGTACGCGCTGATCGCGATGGGGGCGCTGTTGCTGCTAACGGTGCTGCTGACGCCGGACGGTATCGTGGCGACGCTGATGGACCGGGCGGGTCGCCCGTTTCGGAGGGCGCGATGAGCGAGATCCTCAGAGTCCGGTCGCTCAACAAGAGCTTCGGCGGCGTGACCGTCGCGCGGGACATCGACTTCGCGCTGGAGAAGGGGCGGATGCACTGCCTGATCGGCCCGAACGGGGCCGGCAAGTCATCGTTCTTCCGGTTGATCCTGGGCGAGCACGCGCCGGACAGCGGCACGATCGAGCTGGCGGGAGAGGACATCACCGGCCTGCGCCCGTTCCAGCGCATCCGCCGCGGCATCAGCGTGAAGTTTCAGGTGCCCGGCATCTTCAAGGCACTGAGCGTGCGGCAGAACCTCGAAGTCGCTTTCCAGCATCATCTGCATGGACACGGCCTGGATCAGACGATCCGGAGGGTTCTTGAGTTCACGCATCTGGAATCGGAGGCGGCAACGCCGGCGGGAACCCTCTCGCACGGGCAGCAGCAATGGCTGGAGATCGGCATGGCGGTGGGCGTGGAGCCCTCGCTTCTGCTGCTCGACGAGCCGACGGCGGGGATGTCGCCCGACGAGACGCGCCGGACGGGCGAGATGCTGCACAACCTGAACCGGCGCGGCATCACCATCCTGGCGGTCGAGCACGACATGGCCTTCGTCGAGCAGATCGCCGAGCGCGTCACCGTCCTGCATTTCGGCGCGATCTACGCCGAGGGCACGATCTCGGAGATCGTCGCCGACGAGAGCGTGCAGGAAATCTACCTGGGGACCGCCGATGCCTGAGGATGCGGATCTGCTGGCGGTCGAGGGGCTGGCCGGCGGCTATGGCGGCGAGCGGGTGCTGCAGGGCGTCGACCTGACCCTGCGCCCGGGCGAGATCGTCGCGGTGATCGGGCGCAACGGCGTCGGCAAGACCACTCTGATGCGGACGCTGGTGGGGCTGCTCGGCGCCCGCGCCGGCAGCATCCGGTTTGAGGGCGAGGACGTCACCGGACAGTCCGCCGACCAGCGGGCGCGGGCCGGCATCGGCTACATCCCGCAGGGAAGGGACGTCTTCCCCGAGTTGAACGTACGCGAGAACCTCCTCGTCGGCGAGACGGCGGGCAGGGGCCGTGCCAAGCCGGACTACGACACGATCTACGGGTTCTTTCCGGTCCTGAAGGAGCGGGCGCGGCAGCGCGCCGGCACGCTCTCGGGCGGGCAGCAGCAGCAGCTCGCGATCGCGCGGGCGATGCTGGGCGGGCCCAAGCTGATGCTGCTCGACGAGCCGTCGGAGGGGATCCAACCCTCCATCGTCAAGGAGATCGCGAAGAACATCCGCACGCTGAACCGGCAGACCGGCGTGGCCGTGCTGCTGGTCGAGCAGAACCTCGACCTCATCGTGTCGCTCGCCGATCGCGGCTTCGTCATGGAGAAGGGACGGCTGGTCGCCAGCCTCGGCCCGGACGAGATCACCTCGCGCGACGCGGTGCGCCGACACCTCACCATCTGATGCAACTAGGACCCCGAAAGGAAACCGGATGAGTTGGTTCGAGCAGTCGATCATGGCGCGGAAGGGCGTGGCGCAAGGCAAGCCGGGCGATCGCCATCACATCTCGATCGAGGACCAGGGGACGTTCCACTACGTCTACGGGCCCTATGTCGAGCCGGTGCTGGAGGTCGATCCGGGCGCGGTCGTCACGGTGGAGACCCACGACGCGTTCGAGGGCAAGATCACCAGCGAGTCCGACAAGCCCGCCGAGAAGCTGAACTTTCCCTACCTCAACCCGCAGACCGGGCCGATCTTCGTCAAGGGAGCCGAGAAGGGCGACGCATTGGCGGTGCGGATCATCTCGGTCAAGCCGCGCGGGCTGCAGCCGGTCGGCACCACCTGCCTGCTGCCGGAGTTCGGCGGGCTGGTCGGGACCGGCGACACCGCGGTCCTGAACGCGCCGCTGCCGGAGAAGGTCAAGAAGGTGCGCCTGGACGAGCAGGGGGTATACTGGTCGGACAAGATCACGCTGCCCTACGAGCCGTTCATTGGCACCATCGGGACATCGCCCGAAATAGAGGCGATCTCGTCGCTGCAGCCGGACTACTACGGCGGCAACATGGATCTGCCCGACGTGGCGCCGGGGGCGATCATCTACCTGCCGGTGAACAAGGCGGGGGCGCTGCTGTACCTCGGGGACTGCCACGCGATCCAGGGCGACGGGGAACTATGCGGCGTGGCGATGGAGATGCCGGCGACGGTGGAGTTGCAGATCGACCTCGTGAAGGCGCACGGCAACACATGGCCGCAGCTCGAGACCGAGGAGATGATGATGTTCATCGGCTCCGCCCGGCCGATGGAGGACGCGGCGCGGATCGCCTATCGGGAGCTCGTGCGCTGGGTGGCCGCCGAGACCGGGCAGGACGAGCTGGAGGCCTACATGCTGCTGACGATGTGCGGCAAGGTCCGCCTCGGCAACATGGTCGACCCGAAGTACACGCTCGGCGCGGCCATCTCAAAACGATATTTGTCTGAGAATGCGAAGTAGGACTGCAAATGCCCGCAGCACCGACTGCCAAGCGCTCGCGGCGATCCTGAAGTTTGAACAATGTACCTGCATGCCAACAAACGATCTGACGGCCAGAACGTGCGTGACGCTTTCATGGCCGCGGCTGGTTCCGCCGCTTGCAATGCTAGAAGCATCGCGGACTTTGCGTAGCATCCTCCCGAGCGGAGGACGGCGACATGCGATATCTCACGGTATTCTTCTTTGCGACATGGCTCTCTGCGTCTGCCGGTTTCGCGCAGGATCAGGTCATCGCGACCTGGAACATCAATGGCGCAGAGCGCTCGGCCGAAGCCGTTGGAGCGAGCGCCCGAGGGCTGATCGCGGAGATCGGCCCTGTCGACGTCCTGATCCTGCAGGAGGTCATTTCAGCGGATCAGGTCGAGGCGGCGGCCACGGCGATCGGGCTCTTGCACTGGGCGATCAGCGACTTCTCTCCGCCGGTCGGCGTCACGAACAATCCCTTCGGCTCGCTGGAAGTCGCGGCCATGAGGGCGACGCACCGGAGGAGCGGGAGGCGGTGGAGGTGCCTGCGGCCTCCACTCGCAGGCGCTGGACGAGCACATCTTCCGCCGCGGGCATCCTCGCCGGGCGGGGCGGCCGGCGCGGCGGAGTTGTCGCCCGTTTCGATCGCTCCTCGGCGCGTGGCGCGAAGCCTTCCGCTGCTAGTTCACGGGTCCGTCAGTCATAGTATTCGAGCGAGAACTGATAGGCGTTCGTGCCGCCTTGCATGGAGTTCTATTCGCAGGAAGTACTCGATGGGAACGCTTGCAGCTGCGTACGTCGCCTCAGGCCCAGCGTCATATACGCCGTCACTCCCCAAGGTTCCGCCGTCCTGGTCTTTCATCTCGGCGCCAATCATCCCTTTGAGGCTGCGGAGCTTTAGACGAAACCGGCTGCCGAAACCGTCGTCAGGTACGAACACGAACCAATCTTCGTCCTCGGCCGACACGGTGCCGGCGTAAGTCCCCGGCGACAGCGTCATCGCGGTCTCGCGCGAGTTGTTGGGTTCGGCCTCGCGGACACGCTCCAAGCGATCGGCCGGCGGCGCCGCATCTCCGGGGGCCGGCCCAGTCACAGAAGCTGTAGTGTCGACAGGCAGCACCGGCTGGGAAGGCTTTTCTTCCACGGCTTCGCGAGTGGGTGTCGCAGGAACGAAGAGCGGGGCGGCGAAGAGTGAGGCGCCGATCAGAAACACGACCAGACCCGTCGACGAAGCGTGAAACTTGAGCCCGAACATCTCAACCCGAGCCGCGTCGGCCTCAGCGGGGCGCCGTAGGAGGAGATACAGTCCGGTAAGGGCAAAGATCGCGCCTGCGATCATCAGCGCGATCAGCTTGGACTCGTCGATCGGCTGGATGGACATGCGAGACCACCTGGAGGGTTTCCTAAGCCTACACGTCTCGCACTGTTCACACCACAAGGATTGGGAGACGACCAGCTGTTGGATGCGCCACACCCGCGTGCCGCTCGCTTCGGTTCCGCGGCGCCGGAGAGGCAAGCTTGGCTTCGTCAGCCATCCGTCTTCAGCGCGTTGATGAGGCCATCTCCTATGACCCGAGGGTTTCCTTAAGAGGGTGTGTGAGAAGTCGCCACCGTGGCGTCGAGGCCCATGTTCCTGTCGAGCACTGCCACACTATCTGGTCAGGTGGCCTGCCGATGCGGCGACCGCTTCCAGCCGATCCACTTCTGCGGTCAGCAGCCGCGAGAAGGGCCCCTTCAGAGCAAGGGCGACCTTTCCCGTGCCGAGCGGGTCGAAGCGCTCCGCGAGGGTCGCCATTTCGCTGCGGGACATGTGCATCAGCAAGCGGACGGTCGTGCCGGTTTCTGGCGCGGGGCCATGCTCGAGCTCTTCATCCGTAGCCAGGATGGCGCGGAAGCGCTTGTAGGCGCGCTCGCGCATGACGCGATGCAAGATGTCCGGCGTCAATCTGAGGCGTGCGGCGAGGTGGTGGACGCGTGCATCGACCGAGGCGCCAATCTTCGTCCTCAGCTCGAGCCGCATTGAAGGGCTTGTGCGTGCTCCCTCCTTGATCGCTGACGCTTCAGCCGACGGCGAGGTCTGCTGATCGATCGCCTCCGCCTGCGGCCCGACGAGCGAGACGGAGGGGCAGTCGCACATGCCGAACTCGCTGGCTTCGACCGCTCCCGTCTCTGATCTGGCGGGCTCGGCGGGAGCGGCGTCGGCGATGTCCGCTGCCTCGGCGTCCGTCATGCGGTAATCCCGCATGTAGATGTTGTCGCGACCGCCCGTGATCTTCAGCCCGCGTCTTGCCATTGCGCACCCTCCGTCATCGCGTAGCACCGCTCGAGCACCGCCTTCATCTCGACGAGCGCCTCTTCGAGGTTCCTGTCGTGCCTCAGGAAAGCCTCTTGACGTTGCTGCACCCGCGCCATCAGGCCCGGCAGGGGCCCCCCTCGGCATCCATGCGCCGGTATGCGTCCCGCCGCCTGACCGCACCCGGGAGGAGCTTCAGCCACTGCTTCGGGCCGTCGCGTCCGTCGCCGACGAGGGGTCTGGACTGGATGCCTCTGAGCACGGCAGCCTCGGCCTGGGTGGGCTTCGGTCCGACCGCGTTCAGGAGCACGCGGAAGGGCGGCAGGTCGTCGGGGCTGTTCACGCGGGCGCGCAACCGGAACATCCAGTTCGCGGTCCCGAGCGCCGTCTCGAGGTCGGACGGCGACGGCTGGATCGGGCAGAGGACCATGTCGGAGACCAGCATGACCTCGTCGTGCATCGGTCGGCATGGCCGGCTGTATCGACCACGACGAGATCGGTTTCCCCGTCGTTGTCGAGCTCTTCGATCGTCTCCCGGGCCTCCCCCGGATCAAGGACGTGGAACGCCGCGACGCTCTCGTCCCACGTCCCGGCCGCGACCGACCGCTCCGCCCAGCCGACCATGTTGGCCGTGGGGTCGGTATCGACGAAGGCGATACGCTCGGTCCGTGCCAAGGCAGCACTGATCAGGCCGCGGGCGATCGTCGTCTTTCCCGCTCCGCCCTTCTGATTGATCATGGAGATGACGCGCATCGCGTGCCGATCTGGATCTGCCTCTAGCGGCGGGGCTGCCGCTCGCCTGACGCTGTGCACGGGAACGTTGTCCGCATGGTGCACGATAGTCAATATTGCGGCAGTCGTCTGCGCCGCGCATCGCGTATGATCTTGGCTGGAGATCAATTCCGGTCGACTCTCAATTCCGCGCTCTCCGGTTAAGCGCGGAGGGCAGGGCAATACGAAGACGGACGCCTCACGCCGACGTGGCATCACGGCGACGCGACGCATGCCGCCGCGCGAGACCTCGCTCGCACGCTCACGTGGCGGCACGTCATCCGCCATGCCATGCGACGCCGAGGCGGCCAGGCGTCAGCACGTCAGCACGACAAGGCGACAAGACGCCAAAGCGGCATTACGTCAGCACGGCGGCATGTCATTACGGCAAGACGGCAAAATGGCATTACGGCAAGATGAGCAAATGGCGAGATGGCAAGATGGCATTTGCCATGAGGCGCATTTCCGGCGCGCTGACGAGCGTCTTTCGCTTCGTGACGCTGGAGTCCCTGCAATAGAAGCCCGTAGTCCAGCGCCCGCCTCTGGCGGTCTGACGCCACGAAGGCCCATGCCCACATGGACGCAGGACCTTTCGGTCCTCAGCGCCGAAAAGAATGCACCGGCAAGGAGAAGAAAAGTCTGGACGAGAAGTGAAGGGTTTTGGAAAAGAGTGACGTTGGCAGGATATGCTTAACGTTAACACGTTTGACATTTGGGGTCATGGCGCAGCCAAAACGCAAACACCTCACGATCGAAGCGCGCGCCGAAGTGGCGCGGCGCTTCCGGGCAGGGGAGAGCGCGACGGTGCTGGCCAAGGCCTTCTCGATCACCGGTCGGCAGGTGTACCGTATCGTCGGTGAGGAGAAGGGCGAGACCGCGGCCGCCGCCGAGCGGAGCACGATGGTGGGATTCCGTGTCACCCAGAGCGAGATCGACGACTTCATGGAGGTGGCAAAAGGGGCCGGACTGCGGTCGCGAAGCCAGTCGCTGCGATCGCTCGTCCGGATCGCCGCCGGGCTCTTCGAGGTGCTGCCGGCGCAGATCGCCGACTTCAACAAGTCGGTCTGGCTGATCGGAAAGCAGGGTCAGCTGCTCAACCAGCTCGCCCGGAACACCCACCGGGGCAAGCTGCGGCTCACGGACAGCGACCGGCAGCTGTTGCAGGAGACGATCGACAGCAATCGAGACCTCTACCGCCAACTGCGGGCGATCCTCGACGATGCGAAGGCGCGGCGGGGCTATGCGACGACAGCGCTGAAAAGGGCGGCGACCGATGGCTGATGCGCTTGCGCTCTATCGGCTCGTCATGGGCGAGACCTGGGACGAGGAGCAGCGCCGGGCCGGGGCGATGCGCCAGCAGGCCGCCGCCCGCCAGGGCCGGTTCCGCCGTGCCGGCGGAGCGGCCCAGGGCGGCGGTCGACGCCACGTCGGGAAGGCGCTTCCGCGCAGCATCATCATGGCCGCGAGCGGCAGCCGGGCGGCGATCTTCAAGCGGATCAGGGCAGGGGGGTGCAAGACCCGGGCGTCGCTGACCGCGCAGCTCGACTACATCAACGACAAGGCGCTCTTCGTGACGTCGACGATGACGAACGCGCTGAGCGGGCGCGATCAGCTCTCGGCCGAGGAGAAGGCCGAGATCGTCGAGGATTGGGCGGCGACCTGGAAGGGCACGACGAAGCTCGGCTTCACTTCGCACATGCTTCTGAGCTTCCCCGTCGACACTGACGCCGCGGATGTCTGCAACATCGCGATGGACTGGTGCGAGCACTTCTTCGAGTTCAGGCTATTACGGCGACGAATGGGACTACGTGCTCGCGATCCACACCGACCGGGAGCATCCGCACGCGCATGTCGTGCTGAACAACCGCGGCCGCGATCAGGGCGAATGGTTCTCGTGCTGGGAGGGCGGGGTGATGTCGCCGCAGCTCATGCGGGAGAAGCAGGCGGAGATCGCCGGGCAGTATGGCGTAGCGCTCGATGCCACGACCCGGCTCGAGCGCGGCATCTTCATGAAGCCCGCCGGCCTCGAGGAGATCTATGCCGCCAAGGCCGAGGGCAGGCGGGCCTCCGAGATCGCGATGACCGACCAGGAGCGCGCGATCGCGACTGCAGCCGTGGTCGGGTTCGCCAGGGAATACCGGTCGATTGCCGAAGCGCTCGACCGGGCGGATCGTAGCCATCTGGCGCAGCTCGTGCGGCAGATGGCGAAGGACGTTGAAGCAGGGCGCGGTGCGGGACTGTCAGATCGAGGAGAGATCGACATGAAGGACATCCAGTCGGTCGGCGATGCGATGGCGTATGCCGAAGAGCGGCTCGAGCAGATCGCGGCATGGCGCGACGGGCTGCACGGCGCGGAGCGCGTGGCGTACGAGCTTCAGAAGGCGCCTTACGTCGAGGGGTTCAGCCAGATGGTGCCCGATGCCGAGATGCAGGACGCGCTACGGGGCGGACCTCGACACGACCTATCCGCCGGGAGCGGAGACAGAGCTGCCGGGTTCTGTCTGGTCGGACGGGGAGCGGACGCCAGCGATGGACGCGGCGCTCGAAACTGCCCGCGACATCGGCCTCGACCCTGACGAGCAGCGGGCGCGGCTTGAGCTCGGCGGCACGCGCAACGCAGGGTTGGCGCAGGACTGGGTGGACCGCGACGTGGATGCGGTGCTGCGGCACGCTGGCGTCGACCCGGAGACCGCTACGATGGACGACAAGCGCGCCGCCTGGGTTGCGCTCGACGACTTCAACGACCGGATTGCCGATCAGGTGGCCGAGCTGGAGCGGGCACGGGGCATCGAGGTCGAGGTGTTCGACGCGATCGACGCGCGGCGCGGCGAAGTGGTGCCGTTCCCGGGCCAAGGGGCCCAGCCGACGCCGACCGATGACGCCGTCGAGACGATTGCGGCGGAAGCATGAGACGGCCGCCAATCGTCAGGTCCTCACCGATCTGGCGGTCGAGCTGCGCCAGCGGCCGTCGCACGAGATGACGGGCAGGGCGGACCTTGCCGCGCTCACCGCTGTGCTCGAAGAGGAGATTGGGGACGAGGGCCTGGCTGCCCTCCGGCGCGGCGAGACCGACAGGCTCCGCGACGTGCTGCCGAACGACCTCGATCGCGTCTCGGTCGCACAGGAATATGTCGCCGGCCTCGCCGCGCGCACCGGCGACGAGAACCTGGTGCGTCAAGCCGGCCAGATGCAGCAAGACAAGATCGACGCGATCGTGGACGAGCGGATCGCCGCGCGGGCCGCGTCCATGGAGGCCATGCCCGGAGGCGCCTGGGCTGACGCTGGCGACGAGACCCGCAGCTCGGAACGGGCCGAGGCGACCAGCAGCTACCTGCAGAGCCTCGCCGATCAGCTCCGCGACGGCGGCTTGAGCCAGCCGGAAGAAGACAGCCTCGAACGAACGTTGGAGACCGAACTCTTCAACGAGCTCGGCACCGAAGGCGTCGCCGAGCTGAAGAGCGGCCATTGGGATGTGCTGGCCGACGTCCTGCCGAACAAGGTCGACCAGATCGCGGTCACGCAGGAATATCTCGGCGTCGTGGCGGAGCGCACCGGCGACGAGACCTACAACGCCCGCGCGGCTGAGCTTCAGCAGGACAAGATCGACGCGATCGTGGCAGAGCGTATCGCGGAGCGAAGCGTGCGGCCGGGCAGGGGCCTTGAGCTCGACGACGACATGGAGTTCTGAGCATGGGCCGGACCCCGCCGCTTTGGGCGACCGTGCCGCTGGGGTTCGTCATGGGCGCCTTCGCTGGCACGATCCTGGCGAGCCTCTGGCTCAATTTCGCGCTGCGCGAAGGTGTGGACGCCTTCAACATGCTGGGCGTCTGGCAATATCCGGGGTGGGTACGGGCCGCCAACCCGGAGGCGTTCAGGATTGCCTATGGCGCGGTGGCAGCGACCGCGTTCGCGCTCATGGGCCTCGTTGCCGCCTTGACGTTCCATCGGCCGTCGACGGAGTACGGTGCGGCGGCATGGCAGACCCGCCGTGACCTGAAGGCCAACGACATGCTCGGCCGGATCGGCAGCGGATTCGTTTGCGGCAAGCTTGGGCTCCCCCGCTCGAAGGCGCCATTCGTGCTGTCGAAAGCCGTGCCACACGTCATGATGGTGGCGCCGACGCGCGCCGGCAAGGGCGTAGGCTTCGTCATCCCGAACCTCCTGAGCTTCGACGGCAGCATGGTGGTGCTCGACGTGAAGGGGGAGAACTTCGAGAAGACGGCGCGCTGGCGGATGAAGCGCGGCGATGCGATCTGGCGGTTCAGCCCCTTCGACTGGTCGAACGCGACCCATCGCTACAACCCGCTCGCCCGGATCGCCGAGCTGCCGAGCTTCGCCGCGCAATTCACGGAAGTCTCGATCCTGGGCGACCTGTTTCTCGACAAGGACAATAGGCACAACGACACCTTTGCCGAGGCCGGCAAGTCGATCTTCGTCGCCGCTTGCCTGCTGGCTATCCAGCGAGGCACGCCGACGTTGGGAGCGGTCAACCAGATCGTCGGACGCGGCGAGGAGAAGCGGGAGCAGTATCGCGCCTACGCGGCGGAGGCGAAGGAGCCGCCGGTGGCGCAGCTTTGGATCAACGCCGCGAGCGCGTCGGAGCGGCTTCTGACCTCGAACATCCAGGCGCTGATGACCGCGGGTCTGAAGCAGTGGGACAATCCGGCCGTACGCTCGGCGACGGAGGTGAGCGACTTCGATTTCGCGTCGTTCCGGCGGCGGCCGCAATCGCTCTACATCGCTGTCTCGGAGGACCACATCTCGACGCTCGCGCCGCTCCTGCGCCTGATGTTCGCCGACCTCATCGCGTCGATCCGGGCGAAGGAGCCCGGCCCGGAAGAGAAGTGGCCGGTGATGATCATGATCGACGAGTTCCAGCAGATGGGCGCGATGCCGTACCTGGAGCGCGCGATCCACACGCTTGCGAGCTACGGCGGGCGCGTCGCGATGATCGCGCAGTCTCTTGCCGCGCTCGACCGCATCTACGGCCCTGGGGGACGGGAGAGCCTGGAGAACGGGGCAGGGCTGAAGCTCTACATCACGCCGCGCGACCAGCGGACCGTGCGAGAGGTGAGCCAGGCTGTCGGCAAGACGACCCGTGAGGCGGTCACGCGGTCCTATCTCGGCCGGCACCGAAGCATCTTCGGGCCGAAGTCACAGAGCGTCCGCGCCGAGGAGCGGCCGCTTCTGTCAGAAACCGAGGCCCGGATGATGGACCCTGACGAAGTGGTCGTGCTGGCCCCGCCGCAGCAGCCGATCCGAGTGAAACGGATCAAGCATTACGAAGACCGCCTCTTCGCGCCGATGATGGAGGCGCAAGCCGAGCTCCCGCTTCCTTATCCGCCGTTGCAGGCGTTGGACGCCGGAATCCATCATGGGGCGTCCAGCGGACGCGGAGCCGGAGGAGGATGACGGTAAGCCGGAGCAGGAGGAGGCGACAGCTGACACACCGAGCGATGGCGGCGCACCGGCGCCACAAGCTCTGAAGGTCGGCCGGCGGTCGCGAGATGCGAAGCGCACGGACACAAACGGGACAACCCGCGCACGCCCTCGTCGCTTCGTCCTGGCCACGGAAGGCGGTACTGCGGGGCGGCTTGCCGACGGCGCGGCGATCGAAATCACCTACGACACCTCCGAGCCGGCCCCCGCTTCCTGGCTCGAAGCAACCGCCGGGGACCGTCGCGAGGTGGAAGAGGGGCTGGGCTAGAGCAAGGTCAAGCGCCGAAGCCGAACGGCCGCTCCGGCTTCAGAATGCGGAACCTTGCCGCTTTCGCCGAAGCCGAGGAGGTGTCCGGAACCTGCGCACACCCGACGTCCGACAGGAGGAACGCGCTGGACTCGCAGCATCCGTGCGGGGTGACGCAACCGGCCCAGACCGGACCTTCGATCACTCTGCGGCGAACGACGGCTTACTATGAGCGCACTCGGCTTATGCTGCTGCAGCCCGTGCAGCTGATGCGTGACCCGGTAAACTCCGAATTTCCAGACCAACGGTTGCTCTGTCGAATTTCCACAGCATTCGCGACACGACCACATGCACTGCCGAGCAGTGAATGAGCCGAAAGGGAAATTGCTTGGATAACACCACGATGGAGAGCTTCTACAGTTCTCTGAGAACCGAAACGGTTCACCGAACCAGGTTCCAGACGCGGCGAGAGGCAAAGGCCGCGCTCTTCGAATACGTCGAGATCTTCTACAACCGACAACGGCGCCACTCCAGCATCGGATACCGCACTCCGGCACAGGCAAGGGTGGACATGATGACCAAAATGGCAGCCTAATCGAACAAGCCTCTGGTCCGGGGTCAGGGTGGCAAGTCAAGGTCATCGAGAGGTCGAATTGTCGTCAGGACCGGTACTAATCTCACCGCTCGGAGAAACCGAGGTCCCGAAGGGCCGTGTGAATCTCGCGTCTCAGGCGTTGGTCGCGGAGCGGATAGGCCACGAAGAACTGCTCGATCGTGGCATCCGGTCTGAATGCGCGGGTCCGTTCGGCCCAGTATCGCGCCCGGTCGTCATTCCCTGCGATCTTGTTGATGGCCGCCGCGATGATCGACACAAGATAGTGCGCGCCCGGCTGGTGCGAACCGACATCGAGCCAATGGCAGGCCCCCTTCATGTCTCCCATATGCGCCAGCGAGAAACCCTTGGCTGACTGCATCGCGTAGAGAAAGGGGTCAAGCGGGCTGAGCCTGATTGCCTCGTCAAGCTTGGCGATCGCCGGTTCGCCACGACCTGCCATAAGATTCGTGAACGCGTGCGCGTACATGGCATGGGAGAAGCTCGGGCTCAGCCCGATCGCCCGGTCGAGAAACGTCTTGCCCGACTCGTGATCGTTCTCGAGCCAGTATGAGCGACCGAAGGTGAAGTTGCCGAACGGGTCCATCGGATCAAGCTCGAGGCATCGCTCGGCAAACCTGCGCGCGTTTCCAATTTCGACATCGCGGTCGCTGCCGTAGTTCACAAATCAACGAAATTCCGACAGACCGAACCTTCGCTGCGCGTGCAAGGTTCTGCGCCGACCTCAGCGGCTCTCCGGCAGCAGGGTGAGAACCGGACATTCGCCGCAGGTCGCAGCCAGGCCCCCCTCCAGCTGCCATTCATCCTTGATGCTGGGGGGTGGCACTTCTGATAAGGACGCCATCGCCTCCAAGCGCGCTGTGCTGGTCTAGATTGTTAGGACGGTCAGATAGGAAAGGAGCATCGCGCTTGCCGCGGCGAGGCTGAAGCCGCGGTGCGCGTAAGGGTGGGCGAGAAGCGCCTGCGCGATCTGGCCGACCACAATGTAGACGCCACAGATGCCAACCATGAGCACCCCGATGGTCCCGCCGAAGACAAGGACATGGGCGTTGGGACTTAGGAGGGGGTCACAGAAGAGCGTGCCGGCCATGAAGGCCGTCACCCACACCTTGGCGTTCGCGAGCACTATGCCGGCGCCGATCAGGACACCGGGAGTGCGGCCGCGCGGAGGCAGCCGCGGATGCGGTGCCGTGGCGACGATCACGGCGAGCCAGACGACCAGCACGAGCCCGATGGCCTGCAGAGCAAAAAATAGCGTCGGATCCAATTCCGCAATCTCGCGGGAGAACCCCGCCGCCATGCCCCAGATTGCGGCGTACGTCACCGATCCCCCGGCAAGAAGCGAAACGGCAGCGCGCCACTGCCCGGTCGCCGCAAGCGCGAGGACCATCATGTTGAGCGGTCCGGGCGAAAGAATGATGAGGGACGCGAAACCTACCAGCGCCAGAGACGGTGCCTCTATCATCGACGCAACCCCTTAATAAGAGAAACGGCGGAGGAGAGAGGAAGGGTATGTAGCAGGAACGCTGCGGCGGTTGCGGCGAGCCCGGATTTGGGACGCCGTGTTGTTCCCGGCGCCGCCATCGAGGAGGTCGTCGCAAGGCCCCTGGTCAGCAGGTGGTCGTCGGCCCGGCCGCACTCATCGTCGTTGCTGGCCGGCGCATCGATGACATCAGGTCCATCGAGGTACGCGAAGACGCGCACAGCGTTGAAGAACGCGAACAGGGCGTTGACCGTCCCAAAAGTCGTCATTGTTCACCTCCGTGGCGCTGCACCTGGCGCGGGAGCCTGTTGGTCGCGCGAGACGCCCGACGCTAGGCTGCGTCATCCGCGAAGTTTGCGCAGGGCTCACAACGCCCCCAGGACGAGCGGGACCAGGAGGATGGTCAGCAGCGCGTTTAGGATCATGCCGATGGTGGCGAAGGCGCCGGCCTCGTCCGAGATCTGGAACGCCCGCGCGGTCCCGATGACGTGCGAGGCGACGCCGATCGCGAGGCCCACGGCGCGGGGGTCATCGATGCCGGCGCGCGCCAGGATCGGCGGGCCGAAGGCGGCGCCGAAGATGCCCGTCGCAATGACCACGATGGCGGTCAGCGCCGGGGCGCCGCCCAGCCGCTCGGCCACCTGTACCGCAACGGCCGTGGTCGCCGATTTCGGCGCCACCGTCGCCAGCAGAGTCTCCGGGGCCGAGGCCAGGAGTGGGGCGGCAAGCGCCGTCGCCAAAGCCACCGAGGAACCGACGAGCAGAGTGACCGCGATCGGCCAGCGCGCCGCACGGATCAGGTGAAACTGGCGGTAGAGCGGCACCGCCAGCAGCACCACGACGACGCCGAGCGCCACGTGCAAGGGAAAGGCCTGGGCGAAGTACGTCTCGTAACTCATGCCGAGTGCCATAAGCGCCAGCGCCATCGCCGCCGTCGCGGTCAGCACCGGATGCAGGAGCGCCGGCCGCCCGAGCGCGGCGTGCAAGGCCGCGGCTAGCGCATAGGCACAGACTGTCGCCGCAACGCCGAAGAGCGGGTTGGCGAGCGCGAGGTCGAGGGGCGCCGCGTCGAGCGAGGTCATTGCGCCACCGGCCGGCCCCGCCGGCGCAGCAGCGCCTGCGCGCACCAGCCCGCCAAGATCAGCGTCGCGCTGGTTCCCAAGACAACCGCGACAGCGAAATGCGCCCAGAACTGCGCCACGAGGTCGAGATTGGCGACCACGCCGACCGCCGCCGGCACGAACAGCAGCGGCGCGTTCGGCGCAACGCCGTCGAAGAGCCGCTCCATCTCCGCGTCGGGACCGCCGCGCGTCGCCAGCAGCAGCGCGAGCCCCGCCAGTCCGAGGGCCGCGCCGGGAATATTAATGTTCATGAGTGCCGTTGCCGTCTCACCGGCGAACAGAAGCGCCAAGACCAGGGCCAGTGCACGAACCATGTCGGCCTCCGACATAACGCCAAGGTGGAACTGGGCGCGGTCTGCAAGTCCTGGATGTGCGCTCAAGCGAACGGCTGATTTGGATCGGTGGCACGCACAGCCCGGTGATCGACGCCAGAAAAGCTCTTTGAGGCGTCGAGACCATGCTAAGGTTGCAAGGAATCGGAACTGGTTCCACCCCTGATATTTCAGGGGTTGATAGGTCAGCCCGGTATCTTGCGCGCGAGTTGCGGCTGATCCGCTGGATCGGGGGTGCGACGTCACGGAAAGACCAGAGTTTCCCGCTGCGCTGGATTTCATCGTCGGAGCCGCTGCCTGTGGCGACGCCGCGTCGCTCTGGTCGGAGTTCGTTGCAATGCTCGCCCCCCTCGGACTGCGCAGCGTTCACTACGAAAGCGGGATGCCGGGCGGCGGCAAGGCCGAGCCCTGTCTAAAGTCCGGCCTGCCGAGCGGTCCGACGTTCGGCGATCTGGTCTGCCGGGATTTCATGGAGGCGGTTCGCCAGCATCCGCAATTCCATGCTGCCGACGAATTCGTGCGGCATTGCGAAAAGAGCGTGCTGCCGATGATCTTCGACACCGATGCGGGAGGCGATCTTTCGGTGCCGATGCAGCGGGTCAACGACCTGAGCCGCGATTTTGCGGTGACGGGTGGTATCGTCGTTCCGCTCCACGAGTTTGCTGACCAGACATTCGGGAATGTGACCTATATCCTTGATCGTCACACACCGAATCGACCGCATGGCATGCCTGTTGCGGATCTGACTGCGCTCGCCCATGCGATCCACGGCGCGCTGAAGCATATCGACGGCAAACCTGCGCCGGGGCACACGGTGAGAGCTTGCTTGAGTCGGCAGGAGGTGGCTTGCCTGACATGGGTGGCAGCCGGACTCAGCACGAAGCGCCTCGCCCACCGGATGGGGATATCCGATGCGACGGCCAACGAATACATCCGTAATGCATGCCGAAAGCTGCACGCCACGACGCGCGCCGAGGCCACAGCAAAGGCCGTGGCTTTGGGCCTAGTTCGTCTATGATAATTCAAGGCTTCTGTGAAATTCGTCAGAACTTATGCGCGCCGCTGGAGCACCGCCAGATTAAGGACTTACGCTGGGCCAGAACCCCAGGACGGAATTGTCGAGGTTCTGGGAGGTTTGTGGCCCCGGGTCTTCAAACCCGCCATTCGCGCGTCTAGTTCGAGCGGCAACTTCGTCAGCACACCGACCTGCACCTACGACTCGGCGAGGGTCCGCAGTGCGCAGTCTGCGAACTCGGGCTTGTGTCACGGTGGATTGGTCGCCCCTTCCGCAATGCGTGGGCTCGCCGAGACATCGTCGCTGCGCCGTGTACGAACGGCAGCGAACTGCGCGGCATCGCGGCGATCTCCGACGTCGGCGAAGGGTCACTTGGGGCCGACCCCGTTCGCGTTCGACAACGGACGATGCCCTAAGGCAAATCTGCCGGCTGCTACCTGGCCATCTGGCCAGTGGCGGCGACGGTCGCCGATCACCAGCTTTGTGCGAGGACAAGGAGGCCGACATGACAGATGCAGACAGCTACCCCGGCCACGCGGCGCTGCATCTGGTGTTTCTTGCGGCCTGGGGCGAACGGGCGTGGCAGGATAACGCCGCGGCGGAGCTCGCCGAGTGAGTGCCGTTGCCGTCTCGGTCTTCGCGCTCCTCGCCGTGATAGGGGCGCCCTGCGCGTACAGGCGAACGTCGGCGATTGATCGTCATGTCATTTAATGTAGGGCCGGAGCGGCGGGCGCACCTTGCCCTCCAGGATATCCCTGCGCCGTGACAAGCTCTGTACCATACATCGCAACTCGCCGTTCTCGGCCTTCAGCCGGGCATTCTCCCCCTCTTGCGCCTTGTCCTGCGCATCGAGTTCCTTCGCGCCCTCAATCAACGGCGCGATCAATCCGGTAGCCGAGGCCCGCCGCCGCGAAGAGGCCCGTCAGGAACAGGACGGCGCTGGCGGGGAGGGGAATTGGGTTGAGCTGGGTGACGGCGAGGGTGCCGGTGAGGTCGCGGGCGATGCCGTCGCTCTGGGAGGCGAGCGAGTCGAATATTGTCACCACGGTCGGCGTGCCAGTGAAATCGTCGATCAGGAAGGCAAAATCGGTTTCGGTCTGGGGAATGATCAGGGGGGCGAAGCCGCCGATCACGAAGCGGTCGGTCAGGAAGCCGTAGGCGTATGTGAGGGGCTGCGTCAGAGCGAAGGGATTTCCCGCCACGACCGACGTCATGCCGTTGATCGTCAGGCCCGCTTCGGTGGCCGCGATGTCGGCGGAGAAGTCGGCGGTGACCGTGAGATCGAAGGCGACGTCGCCGAGCTGGCCGCCGGAGAAGCTGCCGACGATGTTGTAGGTCGCCGCAGCGAGACCCGATACTGCGAGGCACGTCGCCGTGATGGCCGCCGCCAGAATGGAAAAGACCTTGGCCATCCAGGTCACCAGATCGCGAGATTACCCGCAGCATAGCACGATACCGGGGCCCTGCCTAACCGGAGGGGATGCCGGCGTGGGGGTGCCTTGGGGCCCAGCAAAAAACGGCGCGGTCGTTTTGAACCGCGCCGGGTTTCCCGGAGGCCCTGACTTTTGGAAGGATGGGGTCCATGGAGGCGAGGAAGACGACGAAGCCGTACCCTGCGGAGCTGCGCGAGCGCGCCGTCCGACTGGTGCGCGAGCACGAGGCCGAGCATGGTTCGCAATGGGCGGCGATCCGCTCGATCGCGGAGAAGGTGGGCTGCAACGCCAAGACGCTTCGGCTGTGGGTTCGACGGTCGGAGCGTGACCGCGGCGCGCGCCCAGGGCTGACCACGGACGAGCGGGATCGGCTGAAGGCGCTGGAGCGGGAGAACCGCGAGTTGCGGCACGCCAACGAGATCCTGCGCAAGGCCAGCGCGTATTTCGCCCGGGCGGAGCGCGACCGCCGGTTCAGGCCATGATCGCGTTCATCGACGATCACCGGGAGGCGGACGGGGTCGAGCCGATCTGCAAGGTTCTGCCGATCGCCCCGTCGACCTATCGCGCCCACCTCGCGCGTCGCGCCGATCCCTCGACGGCGCCGCCTCGGGTTCGGCGCGACGCGGTCCTGAAGGCGCATATCCGCCGCGTCTGGGACGAGAACTTCCAAGTCTACGGCGTGCGCAAGGTGTGGCGGCAGCTCGGCCGCGAAGGGATCGCGGTCGCCCGCTGCACGGTCGCGAGGTTGATGCGGGAGATGGGCCTCCAGGGCGCCGTGCGAGGGAAGACCGTGCGCACCACGATCAGCGACAAGGCCGCGCCATGCCCGCGCGACAGGGTGAACAGGGAGTTCCGGGCGCCGGCTCCGAACCGGCTTTGGGTCTCGGATCTCACCTACGTTGCCACTTGGACCGGCTTTGTCTACGTGGCTTTCGTAATCGAAGCCTTCGCGCGCCGCATCGTGGGGTGGCGCGTCTCCCGCAGCGCCGAGACCGGGTTCGTGCTCGACGCCCTCGAACAGGCGCTGCACGCCCGCCGGCGCGCGGAGAGCGGGCTCATCCACCACAGCGACCGCGGCGTCCAAGGCGGTCTCAACCGGTCGTCGCAACACTCTGGATTGGGAGGTTGCGATGACGACGAGGCGACGGTCGGACACATCGGGGCGGAAGAAGCTTTTGCTCGCCTGGGCGGCCCGGGGTGGCGCAGCCTGGAGGCCGTCGAGTTCGCCACGCTCGAAGGGGTCGACTGGTACAACAACCGTCGCCTCCTCGAGCCGATCGGAAACATCCCGCCCGCCGACGCTGAGGCGCGCTTTTACGCCGAGATGGAGGAGGCCGCCTTGGCGGCGTAGACGCTCAAACCAAACCGCCTCCGGGAAACCCGGCGCGGTTCATCAGGCAGACTGACGGTGCGCTTGGCCGCCCTTGGCGGGCCCCTTGCGGTACGGCGATACCATACCGAAGGACAGGACCACCACGACGGATTTGATTGACGACTTACCGTGCCATCGCCAGCGGGCGGTGTTTGGGTGGCGTCATGGTCGCTGCAAGTGGCGTCAACGCCTGGGGCATTTTCATCGTTCGTCAAAGGGAGGGTCGCCTGCCGTCTTCTCCGGCAGCAATGCACATTTCTCAATCGGACGTCGGCGCCTCGCTCACGTCCGTCTGTGCGCATTGGCAAGTGAGGCGCGCATCTTCAGCGTCGGCGGGATACAGATCAGCTGCGGCTTGCTTTCGGTGGTGGAAAGCTGCTTTAGAAGAAGCTCCGTGCTGCGCCTTCCGATCTCCGTGAGATCCATGCTTACAGTGGTCAGTGGAGGATCGATCATGTCTACGAGCGGGATGTCGTTGTAGCCAGTGATGGAAATGTCGCCGGGGCAGGACAGCCCGCGCCTCCGGCAGGCTTTTAGCGCGCCGACCGCGACGAGATCGTTCACCCCCACAATGACCTGGGGCGGCTTTGTGCGCCGGTCCAGAAGTTCCAGGGCCGCGCGCCGACCGTTTTCCACATCCATCTGCGATACAAGAACGATGCGATCTGGAGGCAGGTCGATGCCGTGCGCTGCGAGACCTGCATGCAGGGCGTCGAGGCGCTCACGTGCGGTCGAGAGATCCTGTGGCGCGGCGATGGCAGCGACGTCGCGATGGCCGTGACCCGCAATCACCTCTACGAGCATCCGCATGCCGGCAGCGCAGTCGTTGACGACGGCGCTGCAGTTGCCAGCAGAGGTCCGCCGAAGCACCGACACGAGCGGAACGCCAGCAGCGATGGCGTGGTCGACGACCGGGTCGCTCAGTCGCGTCGTGCCGAGGATGACGCCGTCGACCATCCGCGAGGTCATCTGCTCGAACATCGCCGCCTCGGCATCCAGATCGTAACCAGTATTGCCGGTCACCATCATAAAGCCCGCCTCGAGCAGGCGAGTCTCGATGCTGCGGAGGATGGGGGGATAGACCGGGTCGGTGATGTCGTGAACGATGACGCCAATGGAACGCGTGGAGCGCGTCCGCATGCTCGCCGCAATGACGTCCGGCCGGTAGCCGAGACGGTCGGCGGCCTCGCGGATCCGGCTCGCCACGATGGCCGACACTCTACCATCCGGCGTGGCGCGCAGTACCCGCGACACGGTGGATGGGTGAACGCCCGCCGCCGCCGCCACGTCGATGATCTTCACGCGCGCCGCGCCCGCCGCGCGCGGGACCGACCACGAAGGTAGTGATTTGCCCTTCTGTCCTGTCATTGAAAGTCGGATCGCTGCGGTGCCATGCGGGTCGCCCGAGGGTCGGTCAGCCGAACCAGCGGTTGATGTACACGAGATCCGGCCACGCCGTGAGCAGGGCGAGCACGAAGATCATCATCAGCGCGAACGGCGCCGCGCCGATAAAGACGTCGCCGAGGGTGATCCGCTCGTCCTCAAGGCAGCCCTTGATGACGAAGCACGCCATCCCAAGAGGCGGCGTGAGCAGCCCCACCTCGACCGCGATCACGGTGAGAATGCCGAACCAGATCGGGTCGGCGCCGAAGTTCTGGATCACCGGCAGGAAGAGAGGAACCATGATCAGGATGATCGATACGCTGTCGATGATCGTGCCGAGGAACAGAATAATCAGCACGTAGACGAATATCACAACGAGAAAGTTGTCGGTCGCCGTCTGCACCAGCCCGCCGATCTCCACCGGGACGCCCGCGAGGCCGAGCGAGCGAGTGTACATCGTCGCCGCGATGACGAGAAAGCAGACAGCGGCGGTGAGATGCCCGGTTTCCTTCAGCACGCCCCAGAAGTCCTGAAGACTCAGCTTGCCGCGGACGATGGCGAGGATCAGCGCCGCAAGCGCGCCGACCGCGCCCGCCTCCGTCGGGGTGAAGATGCCGCCGTAGATACCGCCGAGGACGATCGTGATCAGCCCGATCAGCGGCGCCGACTTGCCCAGGATCTCGCCCGCGCTGCGCTGTGGCGCGGGGATGTTGTGCGGGTCGAAGCCCCCCTCGACCACCGCTCCATCGGGCGTGGTGAAGCGGCCCGTCCGGTCGAACACGAAGGACGGAGTGAGGTAGGCCATCGCGATGATGCCGGCGCAGTAGACGGTGGAAAGGATGATCCCGGGTCCGATCCCGGCGAAGAACATCATGCCGATCGATTGCTCGGTGAGGATGGCGTAGATGATCAGCAGGATCGACGGCGGGATCAGCATCCCCAGCACGGACGATCCCGCCACGGTGCCGACGGCGAACCTAGGAGAATAGCCCAGCCGCAGCATCTCGGGCACCGCGACACGGGTGAACACAGCCGCCGACGCGATCGACACGCCGGTGACCGCGGCGAATACCGCGTTCGAACTGACGGTGGCCAGGCCCAGTCCGCCTCGGATGCGACGAAGGAAGTGGTCCGCCACGTCGTAAGCGTCCCTCCCGACATCGGAGGCCGACATGATCAGCCCCATCATGACGAACAGCGGGATGACGGCGAAGGTCTGGTCGGCCACCCCGTCGGCTGCCGCCAAGGTCAGCAGCTGTGCGGCCAGCAGCGGGCTGCCGTTCTGGATCCAGACCGAGGCGAAGGAGACGAGGCTCAGCGCCACCGCCACATGCATGCCCATGTAGATCAGCGCGACGATCACGCCGACCGAGATCAGCCCGAGTTCAAGACCGGTCATCGCATCGCCCTCAGGTCGCGCAGACGGCGGAGTGCCAGGACGAGGAACTGCAGGCCCGCAGCCAGGGCGCCGATCAGCATGATGGCCTCGAGCGGCCATGTTGGCGCGGTGAAGATACCGACGTTCCCCTTGTAGTATCCGCGTTCCCAGGCGTCGATCACGCGCGGAGCCTGGCCCCACGCGATCAGCGCAAAGACGACCACCCCAGTGAGGTTGAACACCAGCCGCAGGGCGGCGCCAGTCCGCAGCTTGCCCCGCCGCTCGACCAGTCCGAGCAGCGCGTCGGATCGGGTGAGGCGCTTGCCCGCGACCGCGTGCGCGATGGTCAGGTAGACCACCGCCACCACGCCCATCTCGGTCAGTTCCAGCGTGCCCGCGAGCGGCGAGTTGGCCAACCAACGCCCGAACACGTCGATGTTGACGACCGCAACCATCCCTAGCACGACCAGCGCGCCGGCGGTGTTCATCGCCGTCGTCAGCGGCGTTAGCAGCGGCGTGGGCTCCGGCACGCCGCCGCTTGGTCCGCCTCGGCGAGGGCTTTCGCCCCCGCTGACCTCGCTCTCCTGGCTCACTGGTCCCACTGACGCGCGATCGGCTGTTCGGCGTCGCGCATGGCCTGCATGTAGTCCGTCAGGATCTCCTGCGCCGGCACGCCCCGCTGCTCGAGCGCGGTCGCCCATTCCTGCGCGAGGTTTGGCAGGGTCTGTGCCCACTCCTCTCGCTCGGCAGGTTCGATCTGCACCACGGTGCCGCCGTTCTCGAGGACCGTATCGCGCGCCTGCTGGCCAAGTTCGGCCGCGAACTCGCCCAGGTCCACGCCGAATTCCTTGGCCGCGGCGATCATCGCTTCCTGAACCTCGTCGGGATAGCTCTCCCACGCCTGCCGGTTGGCGTTGATGACATAGGAGTTCACCCCGCCGAGCTCGGCGTTGAAATAGTTGTCGCAGACCTCGTAGAACTTCAGCGACACCACCGATTCGCCCCAGACGAGCATTGCGTCGGCCACCCCCGTTTCGACGAGCTGGTAAAAGTTGCCCAGCGTTCCGGTGACGCCGGTCGCTCCGGCGGGCTCGATCCAGCGCAGGTTCGGCCCCGCTCCGGCGACCTTCAGCCCCTCGATGTCAGAAACCGACTCGATCGGTTCGGCCGAGCAGATGATGTAGTTGTCCGGAATGCCGCTGACCGAGAGCGAGACCTGGTTCAACGCGTCCCACGTTTCGTCGAACGCCGGATACTTGTCGACCAGGCCGTCGACGACCTCGTGGATCAGTACGAGGTCGGTGGTCGTGAAGGGCGTGACGTAGCCGATCTGGTAGACCGGCAGCTTGTCGGCGTGAAACGCGGTGGGGATCACGCCCATGTCGGCCAGCCCCGTCTGGATCGCTTCCAGCTCGCCCGCCGGCTTGGCCAGCGTGCCCGAGAAGGCCTCCTGCCAATTGATCTGGTAATTGCCGCCCTCTGCGAGGCGTTCGTTTACGCCGGGCATGAAGCTTTCCTGAAGCAGCTTCACGACCGCCACGGAGGGCGAGAAGCCCGAGACAATGGTGACGTCGATCTCCTCTTGCGCCTGTGCCGGCAGCGCGACGGCGAAGACCGCGGATGCCAGCAGGCTCCCGATGCGGGCGTGGTGTCTGGTCATGAAGTTCCTCCCTTTGGATTGGCACCCCTGGCGGGGCGGGGTATGGGTAGTCAGATCGTGACAGCCTCTCCTGCGTTGAGCCGCAGGGTGTGACGAATTTCGTTCTTCTGGGCGAGCGTCGCCTCGACGAAGCAGGCCCGCCGGGCGCCGTCCATGAGCTCACGCACCCGGTCCTCCTCCGCGTCGCTGTCAAGCTCAATGTCGATTTGGAAGCTTCTGGGCCGGGCCGCGTAGGGCCAGTCGGGGTCTGGCACCGCCTCCCAGTGCGCGCGACAGCTTACCTTCAGGTCGCGCATCACGATCTTCTCGCGCCGGGCGAAAACCCGGACTTGCGTCATCAGGCAGCCAACGAGCCCGGTGAGGAAGAATTCGAGAGGCGTGGGTGAAGTGTCCTCGCCCCCTTGGAAACGGCCTTCGTCGGTGGCCAGCATTCGGCAGACCTGGAATGGTTTCTGTGCGGTGTTGGTCACCTCGTTACGCAGTTTGCCTACGCAGACGCCCTCGGATTCAAATACGACTTCGAAGATGGCGTCTTTCGGCATGAACGTGTCTCCTCTTGGGCCACAGAATTGCGCAAACGTTTGCTCAAACTGGCCGGCGCTTAACCTTGCGTCAATCACAAAGATTCTCAAAATGAACAATTGCGCGGCTTGGCGCCACTGCGCGGGGCGGGACTGTCTTCAACACAAGACGCCGCGGGGCGCGTGAGACGCCTGCATTCCGAGTGCTTCGGGTTCGAAGTTCGGGTTCGCTGCATTCAGGGGAATATCCCCGACCGCGCTTTGCAGCACCGCAAGTTGACATAAGGTTGCTTACGCGGCAGATAGGCCGGCCGTCAGTGCACTCTCGGCGTGGTGGCAGTACACCAGCTCGACTTGACGCTTGGACCATTGACCATGCCAGAACGTGTTGTAGCGCGTGGCGGCGCGCGAGGCTATGTCCGGACACCCAACCGGTCTAGCCGCGCCAGGTTCCGGGCGCGCCCGGACCGATGAACCGCCGTGATCCACACCGAGTTCTCGGCCTTTGGCACCCCCTAGATCGTTGGCGTGGCCTAAACCACACGGAGAGGTGACACCTCGGGCGACCGTTCCGCAACAACGCCCTTTGGATCGATGAGGCCCATGGCTTCTCGCCAGCACTTAAGCGCTATGGCTGGCCACTCGGTACGATGCGTTGAGGAGCCGGTCGAGAGTTGCTCGCATGGAGCTTGATCGAGGACGAGCGAGCCCGTTAAGGTTGAGTTTCAACGGGTGAACATATGGGAGGCTTGCCATGAAGAGATCCTGCGATCTTTCGGCTTGGGGGACTAGTGGCGCTGCTGCTGCGACAATGATGGTCGTCATGGCAAGTCCGGTTCACGCGGCCATGGAGAAGGGTGAGTGCACCGTTGAGAAGGAGGCCGACGTCGCTGCAGAGATGCGCGACGGGACGGTGTTGATGGCCGACATCTACCGGCCGACCGATGAGGGCCCATTCCCGGTTCTGTTGCAACGGCTGCCATACGACAAGACCGCTGCGCAGACCTACGTCTATGGACATCCCGAGGACTATGCTTCGCATTGCTACATTGTCGTGATCCAGGACGTGCGTGGGCAATACAAGTCTGACGGCGAGTTCTACCCGTTCCGGGACGAAGGTAAGGACGGTTACGACACTGTAGAATGGGCAGCCAAGCTTCCCGGCTCCAGCGGCAAAGTCGGCATGTACGGCTTTTCCTATGTTGGCGCGACCCAGTGGCTCGCCGCCGCGGAGGCGCCGCCATCCCTAGTTGCCATTGCGCCGGCCCATACCTCCTCCGACTATTACGACGGCTGGTCCTATCAGGGCGGCGAGTTCCACCAAGCATTCAAGCAGTCCTGGCCCTTAACTTCGATCGCAACCTCCGGGGCACTTCGGCTTGGAAATCAGGCCCAGATGGATGCACTTCTCAGTGCTGCCGGGGACCTTCCCGAGCTCTATGAGAGCCTGCCCCTGATCGAATACCTTCCCGGGACCGATACGGACCGAGACGCGGTTCCCTACTACTTCGACTGGGTCGAGCACGACACTTGGGACGAGTACTGGCAGCAGTGGAGCATCCGCACCCGCTATGATCAGATTCAGGTGCCAGCGCTGAATTTCGGCGGCTGGTATGACATTTTCCTCGCCGGCGGCATCGAGAATTTTGTCGAGATGCAGCAGCAGGGAGGTTCTGAGGTGGCCCGCTCCGGTCAGCACTTGGTGGTCGGGCCCTGGATCCACCTGCCGTGGGTCCGCCAAGTCGGGGAGATTGATTTTGGCCCCGAGGCAGACAATCCGATCGACCAACTTCACCTGAGCTGGTTCGATCATTGGCTCAAGGGGGAAACTAACGGCGTGGCGGATGAAAGTCCGGTCCGTGTCTTCGTCATGGGCGCGAACCAATGGCGCGAAGCAGACAGCTGGCCGATCGAGGGAACCGAGTTCCGGTCGTACTATCTCAGCAGCCTCGGCGAGGCGAACTCCCGCAAGGGCAACGGCGCGCTGGAGACCGAGCAGCCCGGCGAGGCCACGGATGCCGACAGCTTCACCTACGATCCGGAGAACCCGGTCCCAAGCCGCGGCGGGCACTCTTGTTGCACGCCTGATGTCGCTCCCGTTGGTCCTTACGACCAGGCCGAGATCGAGGATCGTGCCGACGTGCTGATCTACTCGACGCCGCCGCTCGAGGAGGAGGTAGAGGTGACCGGACCGGTCGAGATGGTGCTGTACGCACGCAGTACTGCCCCCGACACCGACTTCACCGCCAAGCTCGTGGACGTCCATCCCGACGGCAAGGCCTACAACATCTCGAACGGCATCATCCGGGCGAGCTCGCGCGAAGGGCTTGAGAAGCGCGTGCCAATCGAGCCGGGCGAGGTCTACGAGTATCGAATTGCGATGCAGCCGACCTCCAACCTCTTCAAGGAGGGGCATCGCATCCGGCTCGAAGTTTCGAGCTCGAACTTTCCGCATTATGCACGCAATCTGAACACGGGCGCCGAATTCGGCTTTAGCGCCGATATGCAGACAGCCCGGCAAACGATCCTGCACGACCCTGAGCACCATTCACGGATTATTCTGCCGATCGTTACTGCACCGATGGATGCAGCTCGACTAAGCGACGGCTGAGGTTTCGCGCATGGAACACTCCGCCCATCCGGGTGGAGTGTTCGTTTCATCTGCCTGGCAAGAACCTTGATCGGGGATCGATTTCGACTTTTGCCTGACAGGCCGTGTCCCGCTAGGCGTACCTTTGCCACCGCGCCTCCCTCCCCCTGAGAGGGCTTCGACAGCGTAGGGCCCGCTGATCGGCAGGCTTTGAACGTCCCGCGCGCCCGGTTCACCAAGTTTGCATCGACCCTGTTCAGGTTGCCGGATACTGCTCCTTTGCGAGCGTCTGCTCTCTCTTACAAGGGTCGACGTTCATGAGCAGGCAGCCTCGGGTTCCCCAGAGCGGGGCAACACAGGGGCAACAGCCGTACGCCGTTTCGTTCATGTTCTGTGCCGATGGGTGCGGTCGAGTGCGTCTGAATTGAGGCAAAGAACCACAACAATATCAAATGCATGCTGGCTAAGCGACTGTACCTAGTTCAGCCTGAACAATCCGATTAGGCGGCGGCAACACTGTCCTTGGGGGTGCAGTCGGGTCTGAGCGCGCCGAGAATGGCGGCGATCAGGAGGGCCCAAAAGGCCCTCAGGTGGGCGAGGATCTTGCGGAGGTTGTGGCCGCAGGCGCAGAGGACGGCGAAGAGCGCGTCGCCGGTGGTTCCCTTCAGCGGGCAGCGCGTCAGCCGCCCGTCGGTCTTCATGTGGCCGATCTCCGGTTCGATGGCGCTGCGGCGGCGCAGGAGCTTGGCGAGCGGCGGCGTAAGCCCCCTGCGGGTGCCGCTGATCAGCACGCGCGTGGTCTCGACGCCGTAGCCGCGGTAGCCGCGATCGACGACGGCGAGGGACGGACGGCGATCGGTCAGCACCTCGACCTGCTCGAGCGCCTCGGCGAGGGTGTGGCCGTCGTAGGGGTTGCCCGGCAGCGCCCGCATGCCGACGATGAAGCCCTCGCGGGTGGTGGCGGCGACGCTGACCTTGGTGCCGAACTCGTATCGCACCCGCGCCTTGCCCTTGGAGATGCAGTCGACCTCCGGCTCGTGCAGGCTGTAGAGCTTGTTCTTGTCCTTCGGCTGCTGGTGCAAGAGCCGCGAAGTCAGGACCAGCATGTCGAGGATGCGCTCCCGCAGCGGCCCTTCCGGGATGTCCTCGAGCCGGCGGCGGAGATCGCGCATGACCCGGCCGGTGTAGCCCTTGAGCGTGCGCAGCGCCTTGCGCATCCGCTTGAACTGACGGGCGTGGGCGTACCTGCCGGCCTTCGCCGCCAGCCGCGGCGCCAGGCGCGCATAGCTCTGCCGCAGCTCGATCCCGGCCTCGGCGGCGAGCGCCACCAGCTTCCGCCGCGCCGTCTCGTAGAGCCGGGCGTCGGTCGGGTGGGCGATGTTCTTCTCCATGACCGTGGTGTCGACCGACACCCTCTCGATGCTCTGGTCCTTGACCGTTCCCGAGGCGCGACCGGCCTCGATCGTCGCGGTCAGCAGCCACTCCACACCTTCTTCGCCGATGCGCTGGCGCCAGCGGGTGAGCGAGGAGGGATCGATCGGCGGACGATGCTGAAAGAAAGTCTCACCGCAGAAATGCTGGTAGTACGGGTTCTCGACCCACCGCGCGACCACCGCCTCGTCCGACAGGGCGAACGCGTGCTGGAGATAGAGCAGCCCCGCCACCAGCCGCGGCGACGTCGCCGGTCGCCCTTTGCCGGACGGGAAGAACCCTGCCCACTCCCGCTCGAAGAACTCCCAGTCGATCAGCGCCTCGAGCTTCACCAGCTCGTGGCCCATGTCGATCAGGTCGACCAGGCGCGGCCGCAGCAGATCATCCTGTTCGGGGTGGCGGGTCTTCGGTTTCATCGGCGCATCCGAAATCGCAGGGTTCCCGCCGGAATTCTACGAATACCTGCAATCAGGAGCCACGAGAAATTGCGCCTTATCGTGCGAAATCAGAGACATCCGCTTTGTTCAGGCTGAACTAGTTACGTTGAAATGCAATCAGAGCGGTATCAGGCTCATAACCTGAAGATCGGATCGGCGCGCAAGGTCGGCTTTCTCGTACACCGACCCGCTCCTGCGACTCGGACAGTGGCAGCAAAGTGCAGGCCGCGGCGACGGGAGACGGATTTGTCCGCTCAGTTGGCCGTCACCAGGAAGGCGTCCTCGCCTCCCTAGGAAGAACACGTAGCTGGATCACGCGATCAGAAGTTGGTCTCGACTGTGCCCCGCCTCCAGGGCCTCCTTGAACCAGCCCGGCTGGCGCCCGCGCCCGGACCAGGTCAGGGCGGGATTCTCCGGATGCTTGTACTTCGCGACCTGCACGTTTCGCTTCGTTCCGCCCTGCATGACGTCCTTCAGCGCAAAGCCGTGCTTCTCCGCCACCTTCTGCATCTCGCTCAGTGCCTGGTCGCGCTTGCGCTTCTCGTAGCTGCGCAAAGACGCCTCCACGTCTTTCTGAAGTTGAAGCAGTTCGTCGCGGCCGAGCTCACTCAGGTCGACGCGATCCGGTGCTTTCGGCACGGACTTGCGTGAACTGGTTGCCGGTTTTCGTGCTGCCTTTGCCATTGGTCCTCGAGTTCTGTTCTGCCCCTCATACGTCGACGTGCACCTTCGACCAAAAATCATCAATGGGATTTCGCCTGTCAATCGGCTTGCAATCTTTCTCCACGCCTGTTCACACCCACGAGCAGGATCCGGATCATGAGCTCGGGGTCTATCGAAGGGCGGCCCGTCGAACTGTAGAACGGCCCAGATGACGGCGCATGTCGGCCAGGTCGACGAACCGGTCGAGCGACCTCAGCAGGTGATCCGGCGGGACGTGGTCCTCGAGCGAGAACTCATAGAACAGCGAGCCCTGCGCCACCTGCCTTGGCCCCATCATCGCCGCCACCCTCCCATCCCTCTGGAACGTGCAGAGCGTCAACCTCAATGTCCGAATGCGACAGCCAAGTTGGCCGGTGATGGCCGCTGCGGCTGACGTTCAGGCGGGGGCGTCCTCCGAGGTTGTCGGCCGTGGCTGTCGGCGCGGTGTCAGTCTTCTTGAGCCGATCCGCGGCTTCGCGTCGGCGGTAGCTTTCGACGTTCATCTCCAGGATGGTCGCGTGGTGGACCAGCCGGTCGATGGCGGCGACGGTGACGGCGGGATCGGGGAAGATGCGATCCCAGGCGCTGAAGGGCTGGTTGGCGGCGATGGCGAGGCTGCGGGTCTCGTAGCGCCGGGCGATAAGCTCGAAGAGGACGGAGGTCTCGGCCTGGTCCTTCTGCGCGTAGCCGATGTCGTCGAGGATGATCAGGTCGAAGCGGTCGAGCTTGCCCAGGGCGGCCTCGAGCGCGAGGTCGCGTCGCGCCGCCTGGAGCTTCTGCACGAGATCGGTGGTGCGGGTGTAGAGCACCCGCCGCCCGGCTCTCGACGAGGGCGTGGCCGATGGCGCAGAGAAGATGGGTCTTGCCGGCGCCCGAGTTGCCGATGGCGATGAGATTGGCGCCGGTCTCGAGCCAGTCGCCGGCGGCCAGCGCCTCGATGCGGGCGCGGGGCACGCTGGGCAGCGCCTTGAAGTCGAAGGTGGCCAGGGTCTTGCCGCCCGGCAGTCGGGACTCGATCAGGTGGCGGCGGATGCGCCGGGTCTCGCGCTCGGCGATCTCGACCTCGGCGAGGGCTGCGAGGAAGCGGGCGGCGGGCCAGCCTTCCTTGTCGGCGCGCTCGGCCAGAGCCGGCCAGTGGCTGTGGAAGCTCGGCAGGCGCAGCGCGGTCAGCATGGCCGGGAGCGCGTGCACGTCGATCGCTCGGCTGGTCATGCGCGTGCCTCCAGCAGGGCGTCGAAGTGGGCGAGCGCGGTGAGCGTCGACCGGCACATCGTCCGGAAGCTCTCGTCGCCGCGGTTCGAGCCGCGCCTTCAGGTCGCGCGGGTCCGGCAGGCGCCCGGCGGCAAGGTCCTCGACGAGAAGCGACGCCAGCTCGGCCTCGCAGCCCTCGTCATGGGCGAGCCAGAGGAGGTCGACCATGCGGCGGCAGGCATCGCGCCTGGAGAGCGTCTCGGACAACGCCGCCCAGGCGGCGGCGTACTCGCTGCGGGGGAAGAGGCTGTCGCGGTAGACCGATCCCGCCAGCGCCTGCGGCTTGCGGCGCAAGGCGTGGATCACATGGCGATAGTCGATGCGGTGGACGCGCCGCCCGTCGTCCCGCGCGCGCTGGCGGGGATGGCTGACGACGTGGGTCCCGCCGAGCCACGCCTCGATGCGGTCGTCGTAGACATGGACGCGCAGGCGCTGGCCGATCAGCCGCGACGGCGCGCTGTAGAAGACGCTGTGCACCAGGAAGCCGCCGGTGCGCGTGACGCGGGCGACGACCTCGGTGAAGTCGGTGGTGCGCCGGGCCGGCAGCGGCCGCAGCGCCGCGGTCTCGATCCGCACGGCGGCCTCGCGGCGGCGATTGCGCCGGGCCACGAGCTGGTCGACGAACCCGCGCCAGTCGGCGACGCTGGCGAAGTCGCGGCTGCCGCGCAGGATCAGCGCCTGGTCGAGTGCGGTCTTGAGGTGGCGGTTGTGGGCCTCCACCGCCCCGTTCTCGTGCGCTTCGCCGGGAGTGTTGCGGCTCGCGACCATCCCGTAGTGGGCGCAGAAGTCGTCGTAGCGCTTCGTCACGTCCTCCGCCGCCTCGCGGTCGAGGTTGCGGTACGCCGCCGAGAGGCTGTCGGTGCGATGCTCGTGCGGGACGCCGCCCAAGGTCCAGAGCGCGTTCTGGAGGTTCTCGGCCAATGCGGTGAAGCTCTCGCCGCCCTGAACGATGCCGACGTGTTCCCACCCGCTGTAGCCCAGCACGAAGTGGTAGAGCCGGTGGGCGAAGGGCTGGCCGGCAATGGTGACGCCAAGCTCCGCGGCATCGGTGAAGTCCGACAGGGCCATTCGGCCGGGCTCCGGCGTCTGGCGGAAGATCACGTCCTTGGCCGCGCCATGGAGCGCCCGCCAGTCCCGCACGCGGCGCTCCAGCGTGCGCCGGACGCGATCGTCGGGGAACGCCTCCGGATCGGCCATCTGAAGATGACGCAGGAGGGTGACGGCCTGCACGGCGGGATCGTTCTCCAGGATCGGCAGCAGCACCGGCTCCCACACCGCGGCAAGCGGGTCGGGGACGGTGCGGCCGCGCTCGGCGCGGCGCTGCGACGGCAGGCGGGGGTCGTTCTCGATCCGGCGCGCGGTCCGTGCGCTGAACCCGGCGCGGGCGGCCGCGGCGTGCTGGCTGTGACGAAGTCGGTCTTGCATATATGCTCTCACTTGCTGGTCGGTGACGGGTTTGCCCGGCACGTCGGGACCTCCGTTTGGACGACAGAGATCCCGGTCGTACCGGCCCGCAGCGACCAGCACCCTCGCCATCACCTCCCTCGAAGACGATCGCGCCGCAGACTTCAGCCTACGGCCGGGCTACGCCCGACCTTCGCCCAAAGTCCGCGGCCAACTTGGCTGTCGGCACCGGCCAGGGTGGTTGTCGCTCAACAAGAACGAGTGAATCAGCAACCAACCCGCTGCTCAAGCGGTGTTTTTCAACAGAATCCCGACCGTGCGGACATTCGCTGCAAGTGCAGTATTCTCCGCCGACCTCACCCAGTCTGCGGCAGCGGGCTGAGAACCGGACGTTCGACGAAAGTCGCACCATGGTCCGTGCAGCGGAACTTTCCTGCCGCTCGTGCCTTAATATGAGGCCGCCTCAACCTATGCGCATTGCAGCCATTGGCACGATCGGAGGAGCTGGTCTTCCTGGTGTTCGGCCGCTTCGCCCGCGACGTCTGTACCCCTCCCGCGTGTCGCAGCAATCTGCAGACAGGCAGAACGTCGGCGGTCTCGCTTGTTGCATAGGCTTCGCACTTGTTGCGACGCCGAACATTTGATTCCTGCCCTAACGAAGCACCTTACGATCAGGCCACTTTTCATGTAGAGTTGCCCTCAGTGGCAGCTACGGTACCTGATTGAAGTATGCGTTCCGATATCCGCCTCTGTGAACTTACGTTGGTGTCTCGGGACCAATTGAGCAAACCAGCCAGCGACCTTTACGCGGAGCTTCGGTTTGGAACCGACGAATTAGTTGACCAGGAGAATACTATTTGCGTTCTGATCGGGCTCAGCCGGGCGTATCTTAACCTTGAGCTTGAAGACTGCAGACTAGATTCCGGGCCACGATACGGTGACATTGATCGCGCCGTGGAGATGAGCAAATCAGTGTCGACGACGACGAGTTGGCAAAACCGCACCGAAGGAAGCGTTGACAACGAACTCAGCGCTTCAGTGAGTGCAGCCGATGCTCGAGTGGGCCATGGCAATCGAAAGATGTCTGCGCGCACACAATCCGAAGAGAGAACCAGTGTTTCAGAGGAAACTTCGAGGAGGATATCCGCCCTTCCTGGCGCTCGATGGAGGTTCGATGCAGGAGACGAAGGATTCCTAGAAGGAAAATACCTAGACGCTAAGCATATACTTTGCACTGTCCTTTATAGCGGCGGTTCCGCGGAACTTACGGCGGTGATATCATCAAGTTTAAGTCGTGATCGATTTATAATATTAGAAGTGCTTTATCAACGAAAGAGTGTCTGGAAGCGTGCTAGGGACATGCTAAAAAAACAAGATGGAAACGCAGATCATCTTAAACATGAAGCACTGCGAATACTCGCGAGTAAATTTCTCGCTCGTGACCATCGTCGGCTGCTTCTCGCGAGGCAACAAATTAGGATCACAAAGGAGCACGATCCTGAAAATTGATGACGATGAGACGATAAAGGCAATTCTCATACGCTATGTCTGGACGAAGCGACTTTGTTGGAATCTTCCTAGAAGAGGCGCGATTGGATCGTAAAGTTGATTTTGTCGGCGCCTCGCTACGGAGTATCGATTTTGGGGAATTCGACATATCTGGATTTCGATTCGCTTACGCAGACCTCAGAGGTTCGGACCTTTCAGGGGTTCGCGGATTCGAGAAGCGGACTTTTACTCAGCAAAGATGGCTGGCGCTAAATTGCCGCCGCGTAGCGTTGGCAACGTGTACGAAGACGATGTGGCGACACAGAGCGTTTCGCAGAGAATCGGAGAGACCATAGGAGATGGGTTTATTGCAATGGAAAACATTCTTCTTGATGATCCGTCGCGCACAACAAGCCGGCCGCCCGAGCCGCCACGGCTGCTTCGCTGAGATTCTGTTGAAAAACTCGGAGGTCAGCCGTCGGAGGCCTAGGAACGAGGAAATCGTTCCTCAGAAACGACCAATCGGTCTTGCCAGCGGTGATAAGCAACGCTTGAGGAGAACGATGGTCTGCATTTGAACCGCGCTGAGACACTTGCCGACTTTTTCAACAGTATCCCGACCAACCAGCCCTTCGCTGCGGTCGCCGATTTTACGCTGCGCTTGCGCGGCCGCCCTGAAGGGAGGGCGGTGAGCAGTCGTTTGCTGCGCTCTGCAGGAAGGTCTGCTCTACGGGTGACAAAGTGCCAATTCGCCGCGTTCGCGCTCATGGCTGCTTTTCTGCGCTTTGCAGATCTTTATAATGGTTTGCACAAGGATCGCACATCTCCAAATGCTAAGGCTCTGATTTCAGAAAGGCCGACAGTTCATTATCCGAGCGGGCGCAACGGAAATGGATTCTTGATATCTGACTACCTTGTTCGAGTTGCTCTGAATTGCATTCCCCCGACCAAATTCGGAAGCATTCGCAGCCATGCTTCACCAAGCAAACCATCCATCGCCCCCCGGTGTCTGTGCCAACAGGACATTTCTCGCCGCATAACCTGGTTTTCCGTCGGGCTTGCCGACGGCACGCCAGACTCAATTCCGCGTCGCAAAGCTTGTCTCGCCTTCATGCTCTCAAGCGGCATTCATCCTTGCGTGGCGTCTTGGACGCCATAGTATCGTAGCGCATCAGACGCCAGTTCGCGGGTCAACGAAAATGCTGTCGTCCTGTGTCCCAGCGGGGCCGATTGACCACAGTAGTGGGCACTGAAATCTGGTTTTCCGCAGCCCTCGGCGGCGGCTCGCAGCGGACCTGTCGCGGCAAACCCTCTAGGAAATGCCGGTGCATCCTGCGCAATCGAGCCAAGTTCCCTCGCCATTCGGTTGGCCAGAATCCGGGATGGCCTACCAGAGATCACATTGCACACCACCGTTTCGGCATTTGCCGCATCTTCCAGAGAGTGTCGGTAGACCGGGTTGATGCTGGCCTCGTCTGTGAACAAGTAGGCCGTTCCGATCTGGACGGCACTGGCCCCCAGAGCAAAGGCCGCGACGATGCCACGCGCGTCGCCAATGCCGCCGGCGGCGATGACCGGCAAATCAACCGCGTCGGCAATCTGAGGCACCAGAGACAGCGTTCCCATCTGGGTGCCAATGCTTTCGCTGAGGAACATGCCGCGGTGCCCACCTGCCTCAAAGCCCTGTGCGATGATGGCATCACGACCATTCGTGGCTAGCCAGCGCGCCTCATTCACCGTCGTGGCCGAACTGATGATCTTGCAGCCGGCAGCCTTGACCCTTGAAACGAGCTCCGGTTCAGGCAGTCCGAAGTGAAAGCTGACCACGGACGGTGCGAACTCCTCGACGATTGCGCACCGTGCGGCGTCGTATGGCTGAACGGGACCCGCAGACAGAGTTTTGGGGACCTCCAGCCCGAATTCAGCGTAATAGGCCGAAAGTCTTCCAAGCCAGGCCGTGTCATGCTCCGCATCATCCTTCGGCTTGGCATGAGCGAAGAAATTCAAGTTCAGCGGCTTGTCCGTTCTGTCTCTTGCATCAGCCAGCAAGACACCCAACCGATCTGCACCGAGCGTGGCACACGCCAGCGAGCCAAGTCCTCCCGCCGCGCTCACCGCCACCGCCATATCAAGACTGCTGGCGCCCGCCATAGGGGCCTGGATGATCGGGATATCGATGGAAAACAGATTGCGCAGTCGATTGTCAGGCCACATGGCCGGTTCCTTTCTTTTGCTCTGAGGAATTGGTCATCCGACTGCCGCCACGCGTTGCAGCGAAGGGTCGCCCTTGCGGCGGGACAGCCACAGGCCCAGTGAGCCGATGATTACGAGGTTCACGACGCCCGCCAGCGCAGCCACGGCAAAGGTCAGATCATAGGTGGCGGTCATGTCGTAAAGATACCCGCCGACCACTCCGCCCAATCCATGCCCTGCCCACGCGAAGGCAATGATGAAACCGGTGCAGGTTGCCCGGGATGCCACGGGTGTGACACGGCGGATCGTCACCAGCACCCCGGTCATCACACCGGCATAGCCGAAGCCGTAGACAGGCGCGAAGGTCATGAGTTGATCCAGACTGTCGAGTTGGATGAACACAAAGACCAGCGTGGTCTGCCAAGCGGACGCTGTGAGATAGGCAGGGATAGCGCCGATCCAATCGGCCAGTTGGCCAAACGCGACGCGTCCCACGATGGCGGCAAGCATCATGACCGTGAGGATCCCGCCCGCCTGTGCGGCGGGAATGCCGCAACCCTGGGCGTAGGGCACTAGGTGCATCAGCGGCACCGACATTAGCGCACAGCACATCAACACGGCAGCCCCCATGATCAGCACCGAGGGGATGGCCTTCAGAGTGCGGACATCATCGCCGGGAGAAGCTGCCTGTGCTCTCGCGGGGGGGCTGGCGGACAAGCATGGCCAGCGGCACAAGCGTGACCAGAGACACCAGCCCGAGCGTCAGGAATGCCCCGCGCCAGCCGACCGCCTCGATCAGCAGTGCCGAAGCCAGCGGAATGCCGCCCTGTCCCGCTGCCTGGCCTGCTGCGACGAGGCCGATGGCAAGGCCTGCGCCGGTGCGGAACCAACTGCCCACAGCCGCCATGAGCGGGGCGAAAAGCGCGCCGCCGCCGAATGCCCCGGCGAGAAAGAAAAGTCCCTAGATCTGCCAAAGGCTTTGAGCCCGCGAGGCGGCCAGCACCGTCAGCCCTGTTACAATCGCGCCGGTCAGCACCACGCCGCGCACGCCAACCCTGTCGGTGACGCGGCCCATCACGATGCCACCAAGGCCAAGTCCGATCAATCCGAACGTATTGATCAGCGCAATTTCGCCCCGACTCCAGCCAAACTCGGCCTCCAGCGGCACGAAGAAAGGGGAAAGCCCGTTGACCAACACGCCCATGGATATGGCAAGCATCACGGCTGAGGTCGCCGCGATCACCCAGCGATATGGAGGTTGGGGACGGGTCATCATCGAGGTCTCCATCCAGTTCACGCGACTTTGCCGGTAGTGGTCGTGGCCGGCATCGAGGACCCGCGCGGGTGCACCCATTTCGGCAGGAAGCCATAGGCGTCGCCGACGCTGCCCGGGTTTACCTCGATCCCGACAGCGCCAAGCAGCGCCTTGAGGCGTCCGTCGTTGCTGGCATCGAAGGTCTCGGTCGCGCCGCCCAGATGCTGCCCGCCGACAAAGACCTGCGGGATCGTGATGGCGCCTGCCCGGTCGGCCATGGCGCGGCGGACCTTCGTGGCCCAGCGGGGATCGGCAAACTCGGGTCCGTCGAGATAAACCGCGCGGTACGGCACGCCAAGCTGCGTCAGCAACTTCTTCGCGCCCCAGGCGAATTCGCACCATTCCAGGGCGAAGATGACCACCGGCTGATCCGGGTCCGAGACGATCGCATCGACATTGGCCACCGCAGCCGGGTCCAGCGTCACCGGTTTCGTCACGGCGGGGGCCGTCTGAATTGGCGAGGTGTCGAAGCGAAAGCCGGGAGTCGAGGCCGCGATCGCCACTTCCTCGGCGTCCATCTCCTCCGCGATCCCGTCGAACAGCGGGGTCGAGAGATAGCGTTCGCCCGTATCGGGCAGCATGGCGAGAATGCGCGCGCCCTTTGGCGCGTCCTGCGCCACCTTCAGGGCGGCGGCCAGCGTCGCCCCGGCCGTGATGCCGACCAGCAGCCCTTCCTTGCGGGCGAGGTCGCGGGCGCAGCGGATCGCATCGTCGCCGCGCACGGGTTGAATGGCGTCGATATGGCCGGCAGCGATCACGTCGCCTGCAAGCTTGGGGATGAAATCCGGCGTCCAGCCCTGCATCGGGTGCGGGCGAAAGACCGGATGGCTTGCGGCCGGAGACCCGTCCCGATTGTAGGCCTGCCCGATGCCCGACCCGAGAAGCTGTGAATTTTCCGGCTCTGCGGCGATCACCCTGGTTTGCGGGCTTCCGGCCTTGAGCACACGGGCGATCCCCTTCAGCGTCCCGCCCGTGCCGAAGCCGGTCACGAAGTAATCGAGCGGAGCATCTGAAAAACCGGCAAGGATTTCTTGCGCGGTGGTGGCGGAATGGATGTCCGGCCCGGCCTCGTTCTCGAACTGGCGGGCAAGGAACCAGCCATGCGCCTCGGACAGCTCCCGCGCCTTGGCCAGCATGCCGGTGCCCTTTTCGCCCGCCGGGGTCAGCACCACCTTTGCCCCCAGCATCCGCAACAGCTTGCGCCGCTCGACCGAGAAGCTCTCGGCCATGACAACCACCATCGGGTAGCCCTTGGCCGCGCAGACGATGGCGAGGCCAATGCCGGTATTGCCGGAGGTCGCCTCGACCACCGTCTGGCCGGACGTCAGCGTGCCATCACGCTCTGCCCCTTCGATGATCCCGAGGGCCAGGCGGTCCTTGACCGAGCCGCCGGGATTGAAGCTTTCGACCTTCACGAACAGCTCGACCCCCTCCGGGGCGAGCGCGTTGAGACGAATGACCGGCGTGTTGCCGATGGTGGTCAGGACGGAGGAATGGATCGGTGTCATGGGACGCTCCCTTGAATGCGGGTTGAGGATCGAAATCGAACGGTCTCGGCGGGCGGCGCGGCCCCTTCGCCTGAAGGCCAGGCAGAGCGGATGCAGCGGCCCCGCGCGATCAGGTGAAGGGCGCACCGGTCTGTGCACAAAGGGCTCTGAGCCTCTGCAGGCCGGCCTCTGACCAGACCACTTCGCGTCTGTAGTAGCGCGGCACGGCCAGTGTCGCATCGTCGATGACGTACCAGGGCTGTCTGGACTCGGTGTGGATATGCACGACCGGGGGCATCAGCGCAGGGTCGTCGAGCGTGCCGACACGCAGAAAGCGCAGATGGTCATCCTGTCGGTTGATCAGATAATTGCTCCAGACCGCCACCTTGCATGACGCGCACCGCGCGACGCGCTGGCCCTGCCCGCTGGGTGTCTCCAGCAGCGCTTCTTCGATCGTCCCGGACAGGAGGATCACGCGATCCGCTTCGATCTGTGCATTCACGACGTTGGAGCTGCCGGTTTGCCGCTGACAGAGGCTGCAATGGCAGGCCTGAACCACCAAAGGCTCGGAGGTCACGCGATAGCGCACCGCACCGCAGGCGCAGCCTCCTTCGCAGAAGGAATTGATTGAATCAGTCATGAGTTCCTGCCTTTCGGGTGTGTTTTCAGGCCGCCTTGCGGTCCGCGGCGGCGGTGATGTGACGGGCGAGCCAGCGCGCATCGTCCCCGACGCCGTCCAGCAGCGTCGATTTGCGGGTGTGCATGAATGGAAGACCCAGGGCGTAGAGACCGGGGGCGACAACGCCGTTATTGTGCAGAAGCCGTCCCTTGGCGTCGAAAACCGGAAGGTGCAGCCAGGAGTGATCGGGCGTGAACCCGGTCGCCCAGACAATCGACCCGATCGCCCCCCCGGACAGATCCAGCGTCAGACGGGGCACGGTCGGCAGGCGCGTCGACGCGAAGCGTGTCGGCGGTTGGTCCAGGTGCAGACCCGTCTCCACCGCCCAGGCATCCATCTGGGACAACGCTCTGTTCATCTTCAGGTCCGACAGAGACGCGGCATTGGCCAGCGCGCCGGAAAACATCAGTGTCGTGTCCCGAACGCCGGCCAAGCGCCCGACGATCTCGACGCCCATATCCTGAAGCGTGTTCAGGTCCAGAAACTGGCGCGCCGGGTCGCCGACAAGCTGCAAGGACGGAACGGAGCGGGCGCGGTCGATATCATCGACGGTGTCCGCCGTGGCCGACAGCAAGCCGGCATGTTCCATCCACCATTGGATGTCATGGCCACGGTAATGACGCGGCATGCGGATGTGATTGCCTGCGGCAAGGATAACGGGCCGCCCGGATGCGTGGATCTCGGCGGCAAGCTGCACGCCTGTTGCAGAGGCTCCGACAACGAGGACCCCGCCTTCGGGCAGGTCGGACGGGCTGCGATAAGTCAGCGGCGACACCTGCGCGATGTGGTCCGGAAGGTCCTTTGCAAAGGGCGGGAGACTGACCCGATTGCACGCACCGCTGGCGAGGACCACGTTCGCGGCCCGCCAGATCCCCTTGTCCGTGGTGACGATGTAGCTGCCGGCGTCCCGCGTGACGGAGGTGACTGTCACGCCGGTCTCGACCGGAGCAGCCGAGGCCACGGCATATCGCTCCAGCAATTCAACGACGTTTTTGACGGACATGAACCCATCAGGGTCGGGACCGGAATAGCTGTAGCCCGGCAGGCGGCTTTGCCAGTTGGGCGTCAAAAGCCTGAGGCTGTCCCACCGCTCTTTCGCCCAGGAATTGCCGACCACGCCGCGTTCGAGCACGACATGCGGTTCCGCCTGCGCGGTCAGGCAATGGCTCATGGCGAGCCCGGCCTGACCGGCGCCGATGACGATATTTCTGATGGTCTGCATGGGGCTCTCCAGATTGGGCGTGGCGCTCTGGTCAAATCGGATCGAACGGGCTTCGAAGGCGCGGTCAGGCAGTGCGTCGGGCGTGCCCTGCCTGGCCGGAACTACAAGAAGAAATGCTGAAGCGGACGCGGCCTCGTGCGAAGCGCTTCGTCGCGGGACACGTTGATGTCGCGGAGCAGCCGGGCGTCCAACTCGTGCAGCTGCGTGATCCCCTGCTTCTCTACAGAATGGCGTTGCACTGCTGCAAAGTAGGACCTCAGGCGGTCTCGAACGGAGCGGCCGGGATTGACCGGCAGGACGTTGGTAGAAGCAAACATGGATTTCTTTCCGTTTCGAATTTGGGGTTGGATGGCCGCCGCATGACGGCCACCCTTGGCCATGTGTCGGCACTCAGGCGACGTTGACTGCGACGTTGGTCGGGTTGGTGATGATGTCGAACAGGGCCGAACGCTTCTGCGACTGGGCAACCAGCGCGCGGATGTCATCGTCGCTCGCATCGGCGTCGATCTCGAACATCACCCGGATGGCCGAGAAGCCGTTCCGGATCTCCGGATCCATGCCGAGGATGCCGCGGACGTCGATGTCGCCCTCGACAACCGCACGCGCCGAGTTGATCTGAATGCTGCGATGCTGGGCGACGGCGGCCAAACCGCCCATGAGGCAGCTTGCCAGCGCAGACAGAACGATCTCGGTCGGCGTCACCGCACGGTCGGCGGCGGCGAAGACCTCCGGGTGATCGGACTCAATGGAGAACGACTGCTTGCGGGTGTGTTCCTGGCCGAGGCCGAAGTAGCCGTCGATCGTATTGACGCTGTAGGTGCCTTCCTGCCAGTCGCAGACGCTGCGCCAGGTGAAGGCGGCGGCCTCGGGTGTTTCGGCGAAGGCGCCGCGGGCGCCGATCAGGGCTTCGGTATTGACGCCATTGTCGATGACGGCGGGGGTGGGCGAGGTGAACATGATGGTCTTTCCTTTGGGTTGGTAGGGTTGGTGGTTCTGGTCTGGCGTGGGCCTCGATCCGGCCCAGGCCGCAGCTGCGGCTCGCCGCAGCATCATCGGGATCATGGCCGCGGAGCGGTGAGATCCGCTCCGACCCGATTGGTCTGGTGGAACCAGACCCGGCTGTCTTCCGGCGCGGACATGGTCCGAACCCGGTCGAAGCCGTTGCCATAGCCGGGACTGTGGGGAACTGCGGGGAGGGTCATTCTTTCTGGTCTCCTGAAGCTTGTTGCGACTGGAGATGGATTACGCCGCCCGCAGTTGCGGCGCTTGGGAACGTCCTGAGAAAGTCATGACGAAATCATGGGGAACTCCTACGATAGGCCATGATCTATCGTTTCGACACGTTCACGCTGGACCTGTCGCTCGGCCAGTTGTCGCGCGACGGCGAAGAAATCGCGGTCGAACCGCGAGCGTTTGCGCTGCTAAGCTACATGGTTGAAAACCGTGATCGTCTGATCTCGAAGGACGAGCTGGTCGAGAAGATCTGGGATGGCCGCATTATCACCGACACGGCGATCTCGACGCTCGTCAAGACCGCGCGCCGCGCCCTCGACGACGACGGCAAAGCGCAACGTCTGATCCGGACCGTGCATGGCCGTGGCTTCCGGTTCGCAGGCACGGTGGAAGAGACGGTCCCGGCTGAGGTCAGGCAGGACCACGCGCCGGACCACGCGCCCGTCGAGCCGGTGCAGGAGGCCGGCGAGCAACCGTCGATCGCGGTGCTGCCCTTCCGACAGATCGGCCAGAACGAGGTCTTCGGAGCCATTGCCGACGCAGTGCCGTCCGAACTGATCTCGTCGCTGTCACGCCTGCGCTGGCTCAAGGTTGTCGCGCGCGGCTCCACCTTTCGGTTCCGCGACGAAACGCCCGACATGGACATCATTCGCAAGACACTAGGCGCGACCTATTGCCTGACCGGTGTGGTGGAGATCTTCGGGTCCGACCTCGCCCTGACGGTCGAACTTGCAGACACGCGCGACGGACGCATCGTGTGGGGAGATCGCCAGTCCGGCAAGATCGATGACGTCCACCAGATGCGGACGGAAATCGTCAACCTCGTGACATCGGCGATGGAATTGCACGTCTCGCTCAACGAGGCCAAACGCGCACGGCTGCGCGCACCGCAAATGCTTGACGCGTGGAGCCTGTATCACCTCGGGCTCCGCCACATGTACCGCTTCAACGCAACCGACAATGCTATCGCCGCCGACCATTTCGCGCGGGCCGTCCGCCTCGATCCGAACTTCGCCCGAGCCCATGCGGCGCGGTCCTTCACCAGCTTCCAGGCGGTCCGAACTCCGAGTGTTCTGGGCCCACGGAGGGCATTGCGCAGCCTCGGGTCCGAGGCGTTGCCCAGCGATGGGCGCTCTGGCGCTTGTCGCCCCCCTCAGATCACATGGTGGCCTCCATTCCGTGCGTCGGAGGTCGAAGCTTGGCCAACTTCCGCAGGTTCTGAGCGATGGCGGCCAGGGTGAACTCGTCTCTTGCCCCGCAGGGTCCCCGGAGCCGAAGTCGGTTGAGGCCCAGGATGCGCTTGAGATGGGCGAAGAGCATTTCGACCTTCTTGCGCCGGGGCCCGGCGATCTTTTTGTAGACCTCCGAGGCGACGCATTCCCGCGCAAGGTCTCGGACGTCTTCATGCTCCTCGCGAGTGACGTACCTCGCATCAGCGTCCGGGCAGCACCGCAGTTTCGACGGGCATGCCTGGCAGTCGGACTTCAGCGCCCGGTACTTGCGCCGCCCTTGGTTGGGCTTTCCCCTATCCGGGTCCGAGTAGTTGCGCCGGTACTGGAGAAGCTCGTGGCCCTCGGGACAGAGGTAGCGGTCGTTCTCGGGGTCCCAGGTGCGCATTCCGGAGCATTCGGTCAGCGGTTCCGGCGACATCCGGTCGGCCATTCCGACGCATCCGGTCACCGGGTCGCGTCGCCGCTGAGCTTGGTTTCGTCGTGTCAGCCACGGGCCTGCGCGTCAATCTCTGAGGCAGCGTCCGGCCCGGTCTTCTTCCGCATCGAAGGTCCGTCGAGGTCGAGCCGATAGGCGTTGTGGACGAGGCGGTCGAGGATGGCGTCGGCGAAGGTTGGTTCGCCGACGACGTCGTGCCAGGCGTCGACGGGAAGCTGGCTGGTGATCAGGGTGGAGCCGGCGCCGTAACGATCCTCGACGATCTCCATGAGGTCGCGGCGCTGGCTGGCGGTGAGCCGGTCGGGTCCCCAGTCGTCGAGGATCAGCAGGTCGGCCCGGACGAGACTGCGGAACAGCCGCGGGAAGCGGCCGTCGCCATGGGCGAGCTCGAGCTCGGCGAAGAGCCGGGGCAGCCGCTTGTAGATGACGGTGCGGTCGTCGCGGCAGGCCTTCTGGCCGAGGGCGCTGGCGAGCCAGGTCTTGCCGACGCCGCAGGGGCCGGTGATCAGCAGGTTGCGCTTCTCGGCGATCCATCTGCCTGTCGCCAGCCTCTGGAACAGCGCCTTGTCGAGCTTGCGGGGCGTCCGGTAGTCGACGTCCTCGATGGCGGCGCCAGCCTGGCGCAGCTTCGCGGCGCGCATCCGGGTCTGGAAGCGCCTGGTGTTCCGGCTGGCGACCTCGCGATCGATGAGCAGGGCGAGCCATTCGGGGTGGGTAAGGTCGCCGGCCGCGTCCTGCGCCTGCAACTCGGTGAAGGCTTCGGCCATGCCGTCGAGCCGGAGGGCTCTCAGCTGGTCGAGCGTGGGATGGTCGAGCATCGTCTCTCCTTCAGTGGAAGTATCCGGCGCCGCGGATGTTGAGGTGAGTGATCGCCGGCCCGTCCGCGGCATCCTCGGGCCGCCGGCGATCGAGGTTGTTCCTGAGGATCGAGTTCACCGAGGTGTAGGAGCGTGCGCCGATCTCGAGCGCGCGCGTGCAGGCGGCCTCGAGCCTGTCGCGGCCATGGGTCCGGGCCAGGCGCAGGATGCCGAGGCAGGAGCGGAAGCCCTGCTCGGGATGGGTGCGCTCGCGCAGTATCACCTCGACCAGGGTCGACGTGCCGGGCCCGATCCCGGCGGCCTGACGCCGCAGCTTCTCCGGCGTCCAGTCGGCATGGCGCCGATGGCTCGACGGCATGTGGTCGCGCAGGGTGGTGTGCTGCCGGTTCGACGAGGTGCGGGCGTGCGCCGCGACCCGTGCGCCGCGGTGGAAGACCTCCACCGTCCTCGCGGTGATCCGCACCCAGACCTGCTCGCGCAGGAGCGCGTAGGGCACCGAGTAGTAATGCTTGTCGACCTCGACGTGGTAGTCGAGCCCGACGGCACGCTGCCGCCACTCGGCGTAGACGTATGGCACCTGCGGCAGCGGCTTCAGCGCCGGTCGCTCCAGCTCTTCGAAGAGGGCGCGGCGACTGGCACCGAGATGCCGGGTGACGCGGCCGTTGAGGCGGCAAAGCAGCTCGCGGATGGCCTCGTTGATCTCCGAGAGCGAGAAGAACCTGCGATTCCTCAGCCGCGCGATGATCCAGCGCTCGGCGATCTGCACCGCGACCTCGACCTTTGCCTTGTCGCGCGGCTTGCGCGGCCGCGCCGGAACCACCGCGGTGTCGTAATGCGCGGCCATGTCGGCGTAGGTGCGGTTCACCGCCGGCTCGTAGAAGCAGGCGCGGGTGACGCCGGCCTTGAGGTTGTCCGAGACGATCTGGCCCGGCACGCCGCCGAAATAGGACAGCGCCCGGCAGTGCGCGCCGATCCAGTCGGAGAGCCCCTGCGTCCAGGTCGCCTCTGCGTAGGTGTAGTTCGAGGCGCCGAGCGCGGCGACGAAGAGCTGCGCGGTGCGGACCTCGCCGGTCGCGGGGTCGATCACCTCGAGCGTGGTGCCGGCGTAGTCGACGAACATCCGCTCGCCGGCGACATGGTGCTGGCGCATGGTCGGCGAGAGGCGCCGTTCCCAGCGGCGATAGAGCTCGCAGAACCGGCTGTAGCCGTAGCCGTCGGGATGAACGGCGCGGTGCTCCTCCCAAAGGAGCGACAGCGTCACACCCTTGCGCCGCAGCTCGCGGTGGACCGCAGCCCAGTCCGGCTGGGATCGCACGGCCCGCGTCTCGCCGCCGGTCGGGTGGAACAGTCGGCGCTCCAACTCGGCATCCGTCAGCTCGGCAGGGAGCGGCCATGACAGCCCCGTCCGCTCCAGGCGCTTCACGTACTCGCTGGCCGTCGACTGGCTCACCCCGAGGCTCGCCGCGATCTTCCGCGTCGAGAACCCGCTGGCGCGCAGCCGCATCGCGTCCCTGATCTTCCGCATCGGCAATCTCTTCATCGGGCTCCCCGCACTCCATCAGGAGCGCGAGGCTACCCGCCGCAGGATCGCCCAGCAGTGCCGCTACCCGAGGTCCGGCAGGGTGACCGGATGCCCCGGAATCGGTGACCGGATCAGATCGGAATCACCGACCGGATGAAATCGGAACGCCTGACCGGATGGCCCCGGTGCGTGCAGTCCCAGGTGAAGTCCGATCGCGACCAGGTGCCGTCGGTGCGTGTGGACTTGTCGAAGACGGGGATGAAGGGAACGATCTTCTTCTTTCGAACCACCCAGTCGAGGGTCTCGCCCGAGCCGTAGGCTGTGTCGGCCGTCAGCCATGTGGGTTTCAGACCGAAGCGCGCCTCGACGCGATCCACCATGGTCCGGGCGGCGCCGACCTCGGCCTGCCGGATCGAGCGCGTCGCGTTCGCCTTTCGGCTCACCGTCCAGAATGACGGCATTGTCGGTGTCGATGAGGTAGTTGTCCGAATACGTGAACTCGGCAGGTATCTTCCGCGCTGCCGTCCACTGACTGGCCGGATCGGCATGGGCGACGAACTTCGGCAAGACCGGCGTCGCGGCGCCGAACGCCGCGTCGTCCAGCGTTGCAAGATATTCACGGACTGCCCGCGGGGCCTCCTGCGGATCGATGGCATCGATGTCCCACTCCCTCTGAGGGCTCGAGTTCATCCTCGCGACATCGGCAGTGATCAGACTGGCATCGACCGCGAACCCCGTGCCGCCCACCAGCCCTTCCTCGATGCAGCGGGCGACGCCGGCCTCGAAAAGCAGACGGAGCAGATCGCTGTCGCGAAACTTGCCGTGCCGGTACTTCGAGAACGTGGAGTGATCGGGCACCCGGCCGTCAAGCCCAAGACGACAGAACCACCTGTGCGCCAAATTCAGGTGGACCTCTCCGCAGAGCCGACGCTCCGACCGGATACCGGTCAGGTAGCCGATCAGCAGCATCCGCACGATCAGCTCAGGATCGATCGAGGGCCGCCCGAGATGGCTGTAGAAAGGGCGTAGTTGGTGGCGAATATCCCCAAAATCGAGGAAGCGGTCGACCTGTCGCAGAAGGTGATCGTCGGGGACGTGGTTCTCCAGATCGAAGTCGTAGAACAGCTTCGTCGGCGCCGATTGCCTGCCCATCATCGCCAAATGCTCCCAACCACCCGAAAGCGAGTGAATCAGGGGACCTGCCGCGCCGCAACAGAGACTTTTTCAACAAAATTTCGGCGAAGCGACCCTCCAAGTCTCTCCACGGGGCCGACGGCTCAGCGAGGAGCCACGGCGGCCGGAACCTGCGCAGAGCGGACCCTCGCCAGATCAAGCGATGGCCGGGACCACAGAGCCATTTCATTCGTCGCCGCCTCGAGTGGGCCGCTTGTCCTCCGCAGCCGCGCCCGAGCCGAATACCGGACTGATCAACGCTACGTCTGACCTCAATGTAACAAAGGAAGCTCTGAAGAACGTCGGCATAGGGCGGTAATCTGGTAGACTTGCGGCGACGTTGATGGAGCCGCTCTCTATGAAGCAGACAACCTTCGCCTCGCTGGCCTATGCCGGGAAGAAGAAGCGCACGCGACGCGAGACGTTTCTCGCCGAGATGGAGGCGCTGGTGCCCTGGGCTCGTCTGACGGCGCTGATCGAGCCGCACTACCCGAAGGCGGGGCCGAAGGGCGGACGGCCGCCGATGCCGCTAGAGGTCATGCTTCGGGTCTACTGCCTTCAGCAGTGGTACGCGCTGTCGGACCCGGCGGCCGAAGAGGCGCTCTACGACAGCGACGCGATGCGCCGGTTCGCCGGGCTCGAACTGGGCGACGACGCGATCCCGGACGAGACGACGATCCTCAACTTCCGCCATCTGCTGGAGCGGCACGAGCTGACCCGTGCGATCTTCGAGGCGGTGAACGCCTATCTACGCGAGCGGGGCATCCTGTTGCGCGAGGGCACGCTGGTCGATGCGACGCTGATCGATGCGCCCAGCTCGACCAAGAACAAGCAGGGCGCCCGCGATCCGGAGATGACCAGCACGAAGAAGGGAAATGCCTGGTACTTCGGCATGAAGGCGCATGTTGGCGTCGATATCGACAGCGGCGTGGTCCACACCCTGGAGACCAGCACCGCCAAGATGCACGACAGCCAGAAGTTCGACGAGCTGTTGCACGGCGACGAGCACGCGGTGTTCGGCGACAAGGGCTATGTCAGCGGCGAGCGCGAGGCGGCGTTCCGCGCCCGGGGCAAGGTCTGGGGCGTGATGCGCAAGGCGCCCAAGGGCAGCAGGCTGCACCCCATCGACGAGCGCATCAACCGGATCATCGCCAGCCTGCGGGCCAGGGTCGAGCATCCGTTCCGGGTGCTCAAATGCCAATTCGGCTACCGCAAGACCCGCTATCGCGGCTTGGCAAAGAACGAGGCGCAGCTCTACTCACTGTTTGGCCTCGGGAACCTGTTTCTGGTCCGACGACGACTGATCGCCTGAGGCGAACTCCGCCTAGAATCGGCGTTACGCCGCACGAGCGGCACCTTATTCGAGGAATCGAGGCTCTTTGTCCCCACAATAGCCCCGCAGAGACCCTTGGACGTCATCGCGGCGAAGCCGCCGCCGTTGATCAGACGTTCCCAAAGTACACTTCTGCCCAACTCCACCCATTTAAGTAGCGACCTCCGAAGGCGTGCCTTTTGGTATTCCGAACAGACTTTCCCGCAGATATTCCTTCTGGTCTTGCTCCATCGGCTCGAGCCGCTGCTCATAGAGACGAGAGAATCCGTCCCACGCAGCTTCTGCGAAGGCCTCGGGCGTGTCAGCTTCCGAAAACGTACCGCCGCGAATGAAGACCGAGGTAAGAATAAAGCTGATCGGCGCCCGAGCGACCGCCTGGCGCGGGTCGGCGTTGCCGCCGTCGATGCGCGTCTGAATGTTATCTCGAATGTGCTTGGATAACTCGTTGCGTTCAGTGACACCCTTGGCCACGAGAGACGCGCCCTCCTCGAAGATCATGGACAATTGCTCAGGCGATAACGCGGGCCAGCCGGTCGTATCCGAGATGTCCTCGATCATACTTGCCAGATTCTGCTCGACCCCCTCGAGGCTCTCGCGCGCGGCCACCGTGCTCTCGGGGAGTTCATGCCGGGTTGGGTCGTAGATGTAGCCTGGGGGAGCGGGGTCGAAGCGGAGGGTCGCGTCGCTCTGTCCATTGATGAATTGCGCCGCAGACCCGGTGCCGAAATACTTGACAGCCGGCAAATGAATGCCGAACTCGGCCTTGACCATTGATAACATTCGGGCGGAAACGATCGGCGTGGCGGAGGCGGCGATCGCGTCATGGATGAACCTTAGGACCTTCTTGCCGCGATCGGCTTCGATCTCGACTGGGCGCAGTGCAAGTTCTCGCGCGCCTTCTTCGCCACGCAGTTCTAAGGAAGGTGATGACTCAAGAAGGGCGTCAACCAGCGACTGGAGCGTGCCCTTCCCAAGCCATCCGCTGTCGTCGAACGGCGGGTAGTGTTGCTTCAAAAGGCCGCCCAGAGAATCTGAGTGGCAGAACTCGCCCGCCACGCAACTCCTCCGTGATGCATCGCGCAGCGAAGGCGACCTCGGCTTCCGGATCGGCGATACGTTCCTGCGGGGCATCCTCTCGCGGCAGCGAGGCCGTTTCCAAACCAAGCCCTAAGGCCTCTGCGATGAAACGATCCTGATCGATCAGCCCGCTCGAAGCGTTCTTGTAGGCCGCCGCTGTGACCAGATTTGCGTATACAGTCGCGATGCGGTCGTGAAGTCGCAGACGATGCAGCACAGGCGTGAAATCGGCATCGGCCGACAGCACGATAAACTCGTCGATGTGAACCCGATGGTCCAGAAGATCGATGATATCCAGCGCCATGTAGATGTCGGCCGAGTTCTTGTTTTGAGAAGTCAACGCCGGGCAATCGACTGTCTCGAACCCGGCGCGCACGAAGGCTCCGCGATGCTGACCAAGCTGATCCGGGTTCAAGGTAGCATCGCTGGACCAGCAGGCGGCGGGGAATCGGATCACCTTGCGAATGCTGCCCGGCTCGGAACCATTCCAACCAAGTCTGAATGTTGCGCACGAAGGCTGTCGCCGCCTCGGGCGAGATGTTCCTTAAGCCGATGAAAATGTTGTCGAAGTCCAAAAAGAGGGCGGCGGAAAGTTCTTCGTTTTGCATAATCACGGTCTTTGGTTGCGTTGCCTAGAACTGTCAGAGGAGGCGGGACTTGCCAAGGCTTAGAATTCTGTCGCGTGATGTCTGGCGCTCGCCCGCGGAGTGAACCGCATACAATGGTATTGGCCGAAGCAGTTTATGCGCCCTTGATTTTTCGGAATACACGGCCGTCTTGGGAAAGCTCGTCGGAGAGGTTTGGCAAGAGGCGCAGGATGACCGCTCCGTCGGCTTTGTTCCAGTTCGAACGGTCGGCATCGCTGCGACGTCGACGCGTCGCAAGGGCTAGTGGGCATCGACACATCTGAACGCCGCCCGCCGGATGGGTGCTCGCGCCGGCGCTTGTCCACCATTAAACTCTGGGCTGCCGTGCTGCAGGTTATCCTCAACACGGTTCAGCGGCGCGAAAGCCGCCGTTTGGGCCGCGGCACAGGCGCTGGCAAGTCCCTGCCTGAAGTGCAATTGACGAGCCCGGCACGATGGCGTTCGGTCGGAGAGTGAAGATCGACGAGGACAGCATCGACGACGCGGTTCTGGCGCTGCTCTGGCTGACGCTGCACGATGAGCGCCGCGCCTGGAAGGGCTTTGACTGGGCTGCACTTGCGCGGTTGCACGGCAAGGGAATGATCCTGGATCCGGTCGGCAAGGCCAAGTCGGTCGTCCTCACGGACGAGGGTCTGCGTCGCTCGGAAGCCTTGTTCAGGGCCTACTTCGCTCGTGCGGAGGAGGGCTGAGCGCGTGGGGCACCGCGGCCGCTGCGCGGCACCCGCTGGCGGAGGCGTCGTCCGGTCCAGATCGGGGGCGCGTTCCGGCAGGTCGGTCCATGAGAGAGAATGGGCGGCGACGGGCAACGATCTTGAGGGGCTGATCCGCTCCATCGGCCGCGACGAGACATGGCGGGAGCGGCTTGCTCAGGTTCTCGACGCTCAGGCGCACGAAAGGGGCGGGCGATGGGGCAGAAGACCGTCTCGGGAGCGACCGTCCTGGGCACGCTGGAACTGAAGGGCAAGGCCCTCACGCTGTCTGTGAACTCGGCTTCGCGGGTGGAGTGGGGAAAGGCGCTGATCCTTGAGATGCTCGGCGATTTTCTGAAGCCACCCCTGAACAGCATTCGAACCCTTGACCGGGCGATGAGCGAGCGCGAGATGGCGCCGGAGTCATCGCGCGGCAGATCGCGCACAAGCATCTCGACCGGCACTATCGCGACACGCTGGATCAGCCGATCCCGGCGCTCGGCGCCATGACACGCCGTCACGCGAGCACTGCGGGCCGGGGAAAGGTGGTCGAGTGGCTGAAACTGATCGAGAACAGCAGCGTGAGGCGGACCGATTCCCCATTAGCCGACTACGACTTCCGATGGACGTGGGTTGGACTCGGGCTGGAAAACGACCGGATCTGAGGCTCCTCGTCGACGGAAGTCACGGCCCCGACCCGCCGTTGGACAAACGTGCTGACCGCCGCGGCGCCGCGTGATTTCCGGCCATTCATGCCTCACGCGGCGACGCTGATGAAGGCCGGTCCGTATTGGAGCAAGTGACCAGCCGCTACTCGGCGATCTCCCGGTGGACCGTGCCGGCCCATGACAGGTAATTACCTGAGCCCGCCATTCCGGCAAATCCTTATCGGCTCGAAAAGGCGCTGCGTCTCAGCGGGATGCGACGAAGCGGTCCAGCTTGCCCAGAGTCTGCAGACCCAGTTCCACTCCGCCGAAGCCTTTCGCCTGCTGAAACTCGGCAGCTGTGCTGAAGACCATGCCAAGAGTGACCTTCGTCGTCCCGTCCTGATCCTCGAACGCGGCCCAGGCGTCGGCGTGTTTCGGCCCGTTCTCGCCCCAAAGCAGCGTGTAGCCGACCCTCTCCTCGGGCCGGACCTCGACGTAGAGGTGGTGGTTCGGGAAGACGGTGCCGTCCGGCGCGATCATGTCGAACACCCACTCGCCGCCCGTTCGCAGGTCGATTCTCTGCGTGCGGCAGGAGAAGCCGTCCGGCCCCCACCATTGCGGCAGCGTCTCGGGGTTCATCCAGGCGCCCCAAACGGCGGATCGCGGCGCCCGGATCACCCGCTGCAGCACCATGGTCCGTTCGGCCACGCCAGCGAGATTGTCCAGGCCGGCGCCAAAGCCTTGTCGGTAGCCTGCCTCCATGTCGTCCGCCAGCGAGGAAAGCTGTACCGTCACGACCATCCGGCTGCGTTCTTGGGCGCCCAAGATGTCCGCGGTCACCAGAGCCACCGAGCGGGTCACGCCCTCGGACGAGATCACCTCGTATTTCACGCTGCGGACCCCGGGCTGCAACTCCAGCCAGCCACACTCGCCGCGGGTGTCCGGTTCGCCTTCGACCTTGCAGAGCGAGACCTCGCGGCCGCCCACCCTCGTGTCGGCCTCCAGGAATTCCACGGCGACCGAGGGCGATGGCGCGGCCCAGATCGCCCGCGCGGCCGGCGCTGTCCACGCCTCCCAGAGAACGTCGGGTGGCGCGGCCACCTGCCGCTCGAATGTGAGCGTCGCGAAGCGGCTCCTCACCTCAGCGGCCCCGGCACGGGGCGCGCTCTCTGTCGCCGAGATCCTGTGTCATCTGTCGCTGTCCTCCGTCGCCTTCATCACGAAAGCCTCCAAGCGGTCGAGCCGGGCCTCCCAAACGGCCCGCTGCTCATCGAGCCACGTCCGCGCCGGCTCCAGGGCCTCTGGCACGATGGCGCAGGTGCGTATACGCCCCTCCTTGGACGTGGCGACAAGTCCCGCTTCCTCAAGGACGGAGAGGTGCCGCATCACCGTGGGCAGTCGCAGTCCGGTGGGGTGGGCCAGCTCCGTGACCCGCGCGGGCAATTCCGCAAGCCGTGCCAGGATCGACCGGCGCGTGGGATCGGCCAGCGCATGGAAGAGCAGCGAGAGATCTGCGTTATGCTTAGCCATGTCACTAACTATCTGGTCTGACCTGAGAGCGCAAGCAATACTTTGCCGAGTTGCTAAGCTTCCCCGCCGAGGCGCAGCAGGTCCCCGGTGCAGCCCCCTCTCCCGGACCTCCCCAAGACCTCCTCATGCTCCGCGAGGATGGTCCACCCCGAACTCGGAGCCTCCCGACAGCAGCACAGAAGCGACGGATGCCGGGGCGCGTCACCGACACGGTCGGCCCAATTCCTCCAGCTCTGGCGGCGATCGCCGCGGTGCCGCATGGAACTCGGACATCCATTCAAGGTGCAGCGAGCTCGCGGTGAGCTGACAAACGCAAGCGAAGTTGCCCTTCGCCACGGTCCGTGCTCGGCAGAAATTCACCGGCAGGCGGGTGACGAGCCAAATGGGGGAGGCCCGACTTCAGCATTCTCTCCACGAAGTGGTCGCGGTCGATGCTTGACCACGGAATGTCGTGTGGGCACAAAGCCCTATGCTGTGGGGGCAGTCGAAAGTTTTTTTTAGTTGTTCTGTGCACAAGTCGCGCCTGTGACTGCGCTCAATCGTCTTCGGCACCACCAATCATCGCATCTGCCAGCGCAACGGGATGGGCGGCCGCTTCATGCCTACCGGATCGACGAGCGGACGTGGGACGCCCTTGAACTTGAACTGCATGCAGCTTTCGCGTGCGGACAACGAGCGGGTGTGTCCGCCAGCTTTGTTTTCTGGCCGGCCGAGCGCTGTCGCCGCGATTACGCGGGCGGACCCTTGTCGTGGGATTTCCTCACCGAGCCCTTCGACGTCGAGATCGACCAAGCTGAACTGCGAGATCTGACGCGGCGGGGACTCGGCCACTTCGGCCGCGGCAACCTGCATCGGAGCGCTGGTGGGACGCAGTATCTCAGGAGCCTCGCTGCGGAGGGCGGCATTCCCGTCGCCCTGCTCTCAGGCTCGGGAACCTGGCCCCAAGTTCTGAGCGGGCTCGTGTCGGACCTCGAGCGTTTTGGTCCCGCCTGTCCTGCCGAAGTCGCCGACAGCTTCGCCGCCCACCGCTCGGCTCGCCTTCCGCTCGGCTACAGGACCGAGGAGTTCCGCCGCCTGTTCGTCGACTTGGCGCGAGAGCTGGTGGGGCTGCGCGCGGCCCTCCCGGAGAGCGTCGATAGTGAGAAGGCGCTCCTCTGGCTCGATACCGCAAGACCCGGATGGCGGGACGGGCTCACGCTACGACTGGACGATGCGGGGGCGGAACGCCTGCTGGCGCAGGTCGTGGGTCAGCGACGAGGAGTGGCCACGAGCCTGCCGCTGCGGCGGCTCCTGGTCCGCGGCCCCGAAGTGTGGGCGCCCGCGATCGAGATCTCGTCCGAGGCCTTGATTGCGGCCAGTCACATCTCGCCCCCGATCACTGAAGAACGGCTGCGTCTTGCGCCGAGCGGCGACCTGGCGGCAGCATCCCCGAACCTGATGCTGCGGATGGAGCGAGACGAGGCCGCACCGGCTGCGGCCGTCAGGCTGACGCGCCTCAGCGGCCCAAGGACCGCGAGGTTCCCGTTCGCGCTTGAAAGTGCAGCGACGTTCGTCGGCATGGCCGATGGCCGCGTCCTCGGCGAAATCCGGCTTCCGATGGCAGAGGCGCTCGCGGTCGAGGAAGGCGCGTGCCTCTGGACGGCCGACGGGGTGGACCCGGACGGCGAGACGAACCGGCTTGCATTGGCGGGTGACGGTTCGTTCCGAACACCGGACCCGGCGGTCTGGGCGCTGGTCCCCCCGGGGAGTTCACCCCACACAACCGAACACCTGAACATCGTCTCGGACTCGCCCGCCGGAAACTCGCGCCTCTTAAAGCTCGAGGGGCGGGGGCGGCTGTCCGTCACGGGCTGGTCGGCGCGGATCGAGACCGGCGCCGAGCACGAACAGCACGACATGCTCCTGGCTGCCGGCCTCACCATCCCCGGGCTGCGCGATGCTGGCGGAAACCCGGTGCATCGCGGTCTTCCGTCGATCTTCCACTGCCCCTCCTCCGGGCCGACGCGAACGTTGCCGCCCGGCCGGGCCATGCATCGAATGGCCGGAAACCGTGCGTGGGCGCATGGCGCCCCGTCCGAGGATGCGGCAGGCACCGTCCAGATCGCGCTGAAAGATGAAGACGGCGGTGTAGGCGCAATGTTGCGGCTGCGCGTGATGCCGGAGGGGCTGACGCTAAGGATCGTCGAGGATGGCCCCGAACCCAATCTCAATGTCTCCGGGGCGCCCCCGGGCTGGTGCTTCGCCCTCATGGCGCGGCCGGAGCGCCATGCCCGCAGCCGTTCTGGGGATGTCTCGACTGCGGCAACGCGGTGATCACCGCGCGCAAGCTGCCAGCGATCCTCGCTTTCCTCGCGTTCATCGAGGGCGAGCGGGCCGGGCTCTCGCATGCCGACTGGAAGCTCAAGTTCGGCCGCGTCCACGCCCGCATCACCTGCCAGGTGCTTCCGGCCTTCTCCGACACGGTCATTGCCGACGCGCGTCGCGCCGCCGCGGCCGACGAGCTCTACCTCCCGCCGGAGGCGCGCGCGTGACCGCCGCTGCTCAACCTGCCCCGGATCGATCGGCACTCGATGATCGTCCGGTGCTCGCGTCGGCGCCGCTGCGGCCCGGGTTCGATCGGGCCGAGCTGTCGCGCTACGGCGACCCGAACTGGGATCTCAGCCCGGCGGTGTTTCGCGACAACGCGCGTCGCTGTCATATGAAGGTTCACTTCGGGCCGATCGACGACGCTGGTGTGCGGGAGGCGCTGCGCGCGTTCCTCTACGCTCGGCTCAACGTCGGTCTCCCGGGCCACCGCCCGGTGCTGCCGCCGGCGAGCGTGCGCCAGGTGTTCAATCGGACGCGCCGCTTCTTCGACTTCGTCCAAGCTCAGCTCGGTGTGGTGGAGCTCAGGCGGGTCGACCAGGTGCTGCTCGATGGATATGCTCGCCAGCTTAAGTCCGACCGGCGGCGGAGCGCAGCCGCCGTCGGGCAGCTCCTGGAGATCGTCTCCGATCTCTACGCCTATCAGCGTCACCTGCCGTCGGGCGGATTGGCCTTCGAGCCGTGGGGCGGCCGCGCACCCGCCGAGGTCGCCGGCTACCGGCACTCCCGCGAGAACCGCACTCCGCGGATTCCCGAGCCGGTCATGGCGCCGCTTCTCGCTTGCTCACTGCGCTACGTCACCACCTACGCCGCAGACATCCTCGCCGCCCGCGCTGAGCTCGATCGACTGGAGGCGCATCGCGACGCACTGATCGCTGCCGACGCTGGCCTCGGCGTTCACGCCCGCCGCGTCCGCCACCGCGAGCGGCTCGCCGTCTTCTTCGATCTGCGCCGCCGCGAGGGCCGAGGCGTGCCGATCTGGACGACCGCGCACAATGGGGCCGTGCGGCGCGGTCCGAGCTCCGGCGCCGTGACGCCGCCGATCAACGCCCACCTGCTGCATCTCCACGTCGGTATCGATGCCGTGGCGGAGCCCGCCATGCACATCCAGCTGACGACCGGCGCTCCCGCTCTATCGAAGCGGCGGCCGCCGAGCTCGGCCTCGAGATCGGCGGCATGGACACCGCCATCAGCCCTGATCCCGAGAGCGGCCGGCCTTGGCGGCCAAGGTTCGACGCCAGGACGCTGGCGCTCGAGGAGCGCATGCTCCATGCGGCGGCTTACGTGGTCTGCGCCTACCTGACCGGCATGCGCGACTGCGAGGTGCAGGCGATGCAACGCGGGTGCGTCTCCGTCACCCGCAGCGAGGACGGCCTCATCATGCGCCATCGCGTGCAGTCGACTGCCTACAGGCCAGGCTGAGCCGCGGCGAGGCCGAGGAATGGGTGACCATCGCGCCCGTCGCGAAAGCGATTGCGGTGCTCGAGAAGCTTACCGCCCCGGCCGCCAATGCGCGCGGGCTCGACACGCTCTGGCCAGTCCTGTCGCTCAAGTCCTGCACCAAGAGAGTCTCGGCGGAGATCGTCCGCCAGCTCAACGCCTACCGCGACCACCTCAACGCGCTGTTCGGGAAGTAGAAAAAGCCCATCATCCCGCCGGGCCGGTCAGGCGCGCCGTGGCGCCTCACCACCCGGCAGTTCCGGCGCACGATCGCCTGGCACATCGCCAACCGGCCGTTCGGGACCATCGCCGGCATGATCCAGTACAAGCACGCCTCCGTCGCCGCGTTCGAGGGCTATGCCGGATCGAGCGCGTCGGGGTTCTGCGCCGAGGTCGAGGCGCAGCGCCGGCTCGGCCAGCTCGACGACATCCTCGTCTACTTCGACGAGCGCCAGGGCGAGGCGACGCCCTCCGGACCCGCAGGCCCGCGCGTCGCGCGCATGCTCGACGCCGCTGCCGACGATCTCGATCCACTGCCCGGCATGGTGGCCGATCGCGCCCGTCTGCGCTCGATGCTTGGCAGCCTCGCCCGCACGCTCCACGTCGGCGTTCTCGCCGATTGCTTCTTTGACCCCTCCACCGCGCTATGCCTCAAGCAGGTCGCCACGCCGGAAGCGGAAGCTCCCCTCACCGGGCTCTGTCAGCCGACCCGCTGTCCGAACGCCTGCATCACCACTCGGCATCGCCCTACCTGGACCAAAGCCGCCTGCGAGGCGCGAAAGCTCCTCCGAGAAAAGCGCCTGTCCGATCCCCAGCGCATCGCGTTGCGTCAGGACCTCGCCCGCTTCGAGGCGGTCCTCGGGGGCATCAGCGGCGACATCGCCGCGGAGAACTGAGGTCACGAAGATCGATTTTGGGGCTGGACTGTCAGGATATGTCGCGGAAATCGGTCAATGCATCCTGTTCGCGACCATAGGCCTTGTGCCGACCATCGACCAATGCGCGGCTTACGTCGAAGGCTGGTTGAAGGCATTGGCCGACGAGAAGAAGGCCATCTTTCGTGCCGCCAGCGCAGCGCAGGCGGCGGTGGACTGCATCACCGAGCGATGCGGCAACGCCATCCAGATCGAAACCGAGGAAGTGGCTGCGTAGGAGGCCCCCCTACCCTGCCAGTGGCCATGGCTGTAAATCCGCGGCCGGCCCCTCGGGTCCGGCCGCTTTCGGTCCTGCGATCTCTTGTGTGCCGTCCCCGCCCCGATCGGCAGCAAGTCCGCCTCGTCGTTCTCTTCGAGCTTTTCGGCGAAATCCCGGACCCGCTCGAAAGACGGTGACGATCACGGACTCGTTCCACGTACCCGCCTCGATCGCTGCGCCCAAGGACGCCAAAGGAACGCTACATCGATGCGGACCGACCGCATTCTGAAGGCAACCGCCCCTGCGCTACACCGTCATCGGCGACCATTTCCCGGCATCCGGTTCGGCCCTCGCCCCGCCGCCCGCAGGTTCGAGACTCGACCTTACGCGGCGGCGCGCCAGAAGCGAAAGCGCCCCTGCCCGGTGATTTCGTGGACCAGCCCCGCTTCCGCCAGCCGGGCGATGTTGCGGCGGATGCCGGGCGCCGAGGCTCCGGTCGCCCGCGCCGCCATCCCCGCCGACAGTACCGGCCATGCCAGCAACGCATCGATCAGACGGCCGGGCGTCCGCCCGCTCATCCCTGCCGTCGCCGCCCGCGCCCGCGCCTCCCACGCCGCCAGCCGGTCGAGCTGCATCAGCGCCCGCAGGCAGCCGGTCTCGGCCGCCGCCGCCCAGGCGCCGAGGCGCTCGGCCGCGCCGCCGCCGGCAGCGTAGGGTGCCGTAGCCCGCGCCAGCGGCAGGAACGGCAGCGCCCTGCCCTCGCTTCCGCCGATCCGCGCCGCCAGCACCGCCGGTTCCAGCACCTCCGCCCCCAGCCCCTCGGCACGCCACAGGTGGAACGCGGCGGCCGCCCGCACCAGCGGCAGGGCCCCGTCGAGCGCTCCCTGTCCCGCCTGCCACCGCAGCCACGCCGGATCCTCGGCCAGATCGTCCCGACCAAGAAACGCCGCGTCGTCCAGGCCCGGCGCGGCCTCCAGCCGCCGGAATGCCCAGTGCGCCGCCGCGAGCGCCGTGGCATCGTCGCGCACCATGTCGGCCCGATCGACGGCATGCAGCGCCAGCCGGTCCTCGGCCACGCGGCCCCCCGCCTGCCACGAGATCGCCGACGCCTCGGCCAGCGCCAGCCGCCGGGCCAGTCCCGGAGGCCCGGCCGCCACACGCTCGTCGAGCCGTGCGAACGCCGCGGCCGCCCGCGCCAGCGCCCTGCCCTGCCGCGCCTCGGCCACGAGCCAGTCGCGGGGGAGCGGCCCCGGCCGCGCCGCATGCGGGCCCGGCAGGTCCCACGCGGCAGCCGCAGGGTCGGGAGGCACGAACCACGGCTCCGCCGGCGGCTCCGTATCGTAGATCGACGGCTGAGGGTCGCCGTCGGGCTCTTCCATGTCTACAGAGCTGCGTTGTTTCATACGATCAGAATGAACCGACTTTGCTCGCTACCCAAGCACATTCGGCTGCCCAGGACCTACTTCTGTCCAATCGACCGCACCACCGCCTTCCCAGACAATCGCCTCCAGCCGCTCGGATCGGTGCGCCAGACCGCCATCCTGCAGCACAGCAAGGTCCGCACGCCGCTGGCGCGACGACAGCGCCGCGTCGATGGTGACGGGCCCGCACCCTTGCCTGCGCCTGCAAACGGTCGTTTCATGGCGTTAGATGAAATTGTATATCGCGCACCTCCGCCTGTAGCCTGCGAGCGGCCGCCTCCCGCGGCCGGTAATTCACCTTCGCGCCGCTGCCCCAACGCCGCCGTGACGGCGCTCCGATGTTGATCGGCTACGCCCGCGTCTCGACGGAGGACCAGCTCACCCGCCCGCAGGTGGAGGAGCTGCGGGCCGCCGGCTGCGACGAGACGCATCTCGAGCACGCCTCGAGCGTCAGCCGCGCTCGCCCGGTCCTCGGCCACGTGCTGAAGCACATCCGGCCCGCGACGTCCTGCTCGTCGCGCGCATCGACAGCCTCGCCCGCTCGCTCAGCCATCCCCTGGAGGTGATCGAGCGTCTCGAGTTCGGCGGGCGCAGATCCGCGAGCGCACGGTCGCGGGCCTCCGTTCCGCCCGTGCAGAGGCCGCGTCGGCGGCAATCCCGGCCTCCGACGACGCGATCCGGAGGCCATCCGCGCCCTCCACCGCGCCCGGCAGGAGCGCTACCACGATGCCCTCGCCCGCTCGGCCGCCGACGGGGTGCCGCTGGTCCGCCGCCACCGGCCAGGCATGGCGTGGGAGGACCTGGTGCGCCTCGTGAACGCCCACCGCGCCGACGGCAGCCCGGGGCCTGGTCGGTCGAGCGCCTCACCCGTGCCGTGAAGGCCTACGTCGCCGACGGCTTCTTCTTGACGCCTCGGTCCTCTCACGCGCCCGCCCGCGCAGCGCCGACAGCCGCCTGATGGCCATCGTCGCGGGCATCGCCGGCGCCGACCCGTCGCTGACCCTGCAGGCCACCGCGGACCGTCTCGAGGCTATGCGCAAGCGCACCACGCGCGGCCGCACCCGCTGGCAGCCGAGCTCCGTCCGTATGCTGCTCGAACGAGCGAAGAAGCACGGCATGCTGTAGGTCGCGATCGCGTCGAAACGTCGGGAGCCAAGGCGGGGCGCGCGGCTCGTTCGGCCTTGATGCAGCCTGTCGGCCATGATCTCCCGAAGGCGGAACGTCAGCAAAGTCCGGCGTCGCTACCCGCTGCTCTCGATGCGCAGGCGGACGAACGGGCCGAGCTCATCCTCGATCGCCGCAGCCAGCGGGCGGACCAAGTGCGTCTCCACGTACCTCCCGACGAACGGCGTGGCTGCCCTCAGCCGGACCTCACCACCGTCGCGTCCCAGATACGTCAGCTGGTCGTACCAATTCGCGAAGGCGGCCGGGCCTTCGGACCGCAGCCGCGCGCGCACGGCGCGCCATGTTCCCCCCTGCCCCGCCGGCTCCTCTGGCTGGGGGAAGTCGAGCTTCACGACGGTCGCCTCCGCCGGCGCATGCATGGCCATCCGTTCGGCAAAGTCCGGCCCGACGTCGTGCCAGTGCGGCTGCGAGCGGCTGAGGATTTCGGCCAGGTTCAGCCGGTAGCTGGTCACCCTGCCCCGCACCCCCGGTCGCCGCACCAGCAGGATGCGCGACACCGTCAGCCGCTTGATCTCGCGCTTGGCCGTCCGCTCGGTGACGCCCCAGAGCAGCGCGAGGTCGCGCTGGCCCACGACCATCTCGTCCGAGCGCCAGTTGTAGCGCGCCGTCACAGCCGAGATCAGCCTCAGCATCGAGATGTCGTCCGGCCGCTCGCCATGCGTGCCGATGATGCCGAGCGCCGTCAGGACGTCGTACTTAACCACGCCTGCGCCGGGGCCTGTAAGCCGCCTTGCGTCTATCACTGCCTTGCCTCGTCGCGGCTCGTTCGATGCGAACCGATTCTGCTTGTGGCAACAGTACGGCAGTAATCCCGTATTGTGTCAACGCTCGGCGAATTTCGGGAATTCGGACTACCCAATTCGCAAAGCGGGAATTTCGGTTGTTATAGGATAAGGGTGACAGCCTTGACGACACCCTTTCTGGCGTCTCGTGTCACCAAATCTCGTCCTGCGTCGGCGATCCTGTCACCAAATCGGCGCAGCCGTGGCGCAAGGGTCGCGTTCTTCGCCGCCGGCAGCAGAAAATCGCGAATCCGAAAATCGGTTTTTGCCGAAGGCATGAAATCCCGTTATTCATGCGAAAGAGCAGAAAAAGGCGAGGAAGCCGATGAGGGACCACACAGACCTTCAGGAGATGAACGCGCGCAGCGTCGCCCAGCAGAGCGCGGTGCGCAAGGCGACGTTCAGCCCCGGCGAGGTGAAGGCGCTGCGCCCGTTCTCCATCTGGGAAATCTCGACGTTCATGTTCGGCGTCCCCGCAGACACCCTGCGCAAGAAGCTCGCCGACGACCCCACCCTTCCCCAGGGCGAGACGCAGGAGGATGGGCGCCAGCGTTGGTTCACGCTCCAGGAGATCAACGAGCTGCGCCGGCGTGTCCGTTTCCGCGGCAAGTCGCTGCTGCCCGAGCGGCCGCGGGGCCGCGCGATGCGGGTCGCCGTGTCGAACTTCAAGGGCGGCGTCGGCAAGACGGTGGTGGCGCAGCACCTGGCCAACGCCGCCGCGCTCGACGGCTACCGCGTCCTTTGTATCGACTTCGACCCACAGGCGACGCTGACGCACTCGATGGGCATCGTCGAGGTCAGGGAGTGGGAGACCGTCTGGGGCATCATGTGCCGCGATCTCTGCCGCGAGGCGGACCGCATCACCGCTACGTTCGACGACCCCGACGACTGCCCCTACCCCTCCGCTGACGAGCTGCCGCAGGACGTTCAGTCGATCGGTGCTCAGCGCACGCAGGACTTCATCCAGCAGACCTGCTGGCCGACGATCGACATCATACCGTCCTGCGCCAACGCCGCCTTCGTTGAATTTGCAAGCGCCCAGTACCGCAGCCTGCACAAGGCTTGGAGCTTCTTCGGCTGCGTCGCCCGCTACCTCGACGAGCTGCCGGACGACCAATACGACCTCATCGTCTTCGACTGCCCGCCGGCCATCGGCTACCAGTCGCTGAACGCAGCCTTTGCCGCCGACATCCTCTACATCCCCAGCGGACCGGGTTACTGGGAGTACGACTCGACCACCTCTTATTTGGGCCAGCTCGGCGACGCGCTCGAGGACATCGCCGAGGGGTTCGAGGCGATTGCGGCGGAGGCCGGTATCTCGCTGCCCAAGCGTTTCCGCGACATCCGCGTGCTGATGACTCGGTTCGAGACCGCGAACCCGCTGCACCAGGCGATGATGGACGCGTTCCGCAACGTCTTCGGCGCGGACGTCTGCCAGAACGCGATCGAGATGACCCGCGCTGTCGAGCAGTCGGGCCGGTTCCAGATGTCGGTCTACGAGCAGGACTACCGTCAGATGACCCGTGAGACCTGGAAGCGGGCGCGGCAGAGCTTCGACCGGGCCTACGAGGAATTCCGCAACACGATGCTCAAGGCGTGGAGACTGGACGGTGTGCGGGAGGCCGCGGAATGAGCCGCAAGAACAAGTTCGGGATCGATCCTGTCATCACCAGCGAGATGCGCCGCGCGCGCGAACGCGGCCCGATGGGCGTCGCGGCGCGCGAGGCGGCCGAGAGCCTGAGCGAGGCCACCGAGGCCAAGCTGGAGCAGCGCCGCCAGAACGCCGAAGACGCCCGCGAGTACCGGGCGGCGCGCGAGGCGGGCAGGGTTCTCGTCAGCATTCCTGTCGACCGAGTCCGCACCGACGCGCTGCCGCGCGACCGCATGGACCTCGAGGCGGCGGCGGTGTCGGACGAGATGGAGGAGCTCAAGGCCTCGATCCGGGCGCGCGGCCAGAAGGAGCCGATCGAGGTCTGGAACGATGGCGAGACCTACCAGCTCAAGAAGGGCTGGCGCCGGCTGACGGCCCTGACGCAGCTTCTGGCCGAGACCGGGGACGAGGGCTTCTCGCACGTCATGGCGCGGGTCGCCGGCGCCGAGGGCCGGATCGACCGCTACGTGGACATGGTCGAGGAGAACGTGATCCGCGAGGATCTGACCTTCGCCGAGATGGCGCAGGTGGCGCTGCAGGCGGGCGCGGACCCCGACGTCGAGGGCGATGCCGAGGCGATGACCGGCCGGCTCTACGCGTCGCTGCACAAGATGAAGCGCAGCTACATCCGCAGCTTCGTGGCGCTGCTGCAGGAGTTCGGCGACGTGCTGCCGGCGCCGCGGGCGATCGGTCGGGACCTCGGCGTCGAGGTGGCGCGGATGCTGAAGACGGGGCAGGGCGATCGCGACGCCGCGCGGGCCGCGCTGGCGGCGGCGGAAACGGCTGAGGATCAGCATGCGGCGCTGACGGCGTTCCTCGGCTCGGCGACGCAGGCAAGGCCCAAGCGCAAGGCGGCGCCGAACCGCAAGTTCGAGTTCCATGTGGGCGACGTGAAGGTCACGGCGCGCCAGCGCGAGTGCCGGATCGTCAGCCGCGTGGACTTCACCGAGGTGCCGCGGGACCGCCTGGAGCGCGCCGTGAAGGCCTTCAAGGATGCGCTGGACGGCTAGGTAATCGGTCGGTTACGCCCCCGCCGCCGGTGGGTAATCGGCCGGTTACCTCCCTTCCCGCGGGAGGGGTAATCGGCCGGTTACCGCCACCTAAGTATCTGATAAAGTACCGTGTTTCTGACGTCTTGATCCGCATAGGCGACGCTCGATCATGCTCTCGGATCGGTTTTCGCGGACATCTCCAGCTCCAGCGACATGCGCGGCCTCGCCCGAAGGTTGTTGTGCGAGGGTGGACACGAGCACCGGACTCTGTTCTCTCTTCGTTCGGTAGGGTCGAAGGCTGGGATCGCATGGACGCGGCGTACCTCGACGGGCTGAACGACGACCAGCGGGCGGCGGCGGTGCACGGTGCCGGAACCGCAGGTTTGCCGCCGCCGCTGCTCGTCATCGCGGGGGCGGGATCGGGCAAGACCAGCACGATCGCGCACCGGGTCGCGCACCTGCTGGTCAACGGAGCCGACCCGCGGCGCATCCTGCTCATGACCTTTTCTCGGCGGGCCGCGACGGAGCTGACGCGCCGGGTCGAACGGATCACCCACCATGCGGCCGGCCCCGGCTACGCCGCCGAGGCGCTGGCATGGGCGGGCACGTTCCACGCCATCGGCGCCCGGATGCTGCGCGAGCATGCACCGGCCATCAACCTCGCGCCCGACTTCAGCATCCACGACCGAGAGGACAGCGCGGACCTCATGGCGCTCTGCCGCCACGAGTTGGGGCTGTCGCGGACCGAGAGCAGGTTTCCGGCGAAAGGCACGTGCCTCGCCATTTATTCGCGCGTCGTCAACGCGGAGGAGCCGCTGGCCGAGGTCCTCGCCCGGCACTTCCCGTGGTGCGCGGGGTGGGAGGCGGAGCTGAGGCGTCTCTTCGGCGCCTACGTCGTGGCCAAGCAGGCGCAGAGCGTGCTGGACTACGACGACCTGCTGCTAGCCTGGGCGCAGGTGATGGAGGATCCTGGCTTTGCCGCGCATGTCGGGGGCACCTGGGACCACGTGCTGGTCGACGAGTACCAGGACACCAACCGGCTGCAGGCGCGCATCCTGCTGGCGCTGAAGCCGGACGGCTGGGGCCTGACGGTGGTCGGCGACGACGCGCAGTCGATCTATGCCTTCCGCGCGGCCTCGGTGCGCAACATCCTGGACTTTCCCGACGCGTTCGCGCCACGGGCGCAGGTCCTCACGCTCGAGCGCAACTACCGCTCGACGAAGCCGATCCTCGATGCCGCGAATGCAGTGATTGGACTGGCCGCCGAACGCTACGCCAAGACTCTCTGGAGCGACCGCGCCTCGGCCGAGAAGCCGCGCCTCGTCACGGTCGCGGCCGAGGCCGACCAGGCGCGCTACGTGGTCGACCGCGTCCTGGAGGCGCGGGAGGAGGGGACGCGGCTCAAGGACCAGGCGGTGCTCTTCCGCACCTCGAGCCATTCCGGTCAGCTGGAGGTGGAGCTCACCCGCCGCAACGTACCGTTCGTCAAGTTCGGCGGGCTGAAGTTCCTCGACTCGGCGCACGTCAAGGACCTGCTCGCGCTGATGCGCCTTGCGCAGAACCCGCGCGACCGGGTGGCGGGGTTCCGGGTGCTGCAGCTCATTCCCGGGGTCGGGCCGGTGTCGGCGGGGCGGGTGCTGGATGCGCTCGACCTCGCACCCGATCCGCTGGCGGCGCTGTCGGCGGTGGAGCCGCCGCCGAGGGCTGCGGCCGACTGGCCGGGGCTGGTCGCGGTGCTGACGTCACGCTCCGGCTGGCCGGGCGCGATGGGGCACGCCCGCGCCTGGTACGAGCCGCATCTGGAGCGCCTGCACGAGGATGCCGAGACCCGGCGCGGCGACCTCCTTCATCTGGAGCAGATCGCGGCGGGTTATCCGAGCCGCGAGCGATTCCTGACCGAACTCACGCTCGACCCGCCCGACGCGACGAGCGGGCAGGCGGGCGTGCCGCTCAAGGACGACGACTACCTGATCCTGTCGACCATCCACTCGGCAAAGGGTCAGGAATGGCGCAAGGTCCACGTCCTTAACTGCGTCGACGGATGCATCCCGTCCGACCTCGGCACCGGGACCCGCGACGAGATCGAGGAGGAGCGGCGGCTGCTCTACGTCGCGATGACCCGCGCCAAGGACAGCCTGACGCTGGGGGTGCCGCTGCGCTTCTACGTCACCCAGCAGCGGCGCAACGGCGACCGCCATCTCTACGCCACGCGCACCCGCTTCATCCCCAGGGAAATCCTGGAGCACTTCGAGCAGGTGCACTGGGCTCCGGCGGTGCCGCAGGCGGCTCCCGCGCCTGCGCCGCGCAGCGTCGATGTCTCCGCGAGGCTGCGGGCGATGTGGGACTGAGAGGCGGCATGCGGCGGGTATCGGCGCAGCGAGAGAGGTCGAGGAACGTCCGATGATACCGCCCGTTGACCGCGGTCAACAGGACGGATCAGTCATCATGAGTTTCAAGCGCATACTCGGAACGATGCTCGCCTCCCGCGTGGCCGGTCGCGGCCGGAGGCGCGGCAGTCTCGGAACTGCCAGCATGCTCGGCCTCGGTCGCCGGCGACGCGGGATCGGCGGCAAGATGGGCGTGGTCGCCCTCGGCTACATGGCCTACCGCGCCTATCAGGACCACCAGGCCCGCACCGCTGCGAGCGGGGGCGGAACATCCTCCGGCGGCGCCCGCAGCGGCATTGGCGGGATGATTCAGGACGTGGCCGACAAGCTTTCGACCGTGGGAGGGGCGAGCCAGGCGCCGCACCAGGCGCAGGCCGCGGCTGCGCCCGAGCATCAGGAGGAGGAGCGTGCGGCGGAGCAGTTCAGCGACGACACCGCGCTGCTCCTGATCCGGGCGATGATCACGGCCGCCTATTCCGACGGTGCGCTGTCGGAGGACGAGCGCGCGCGGATCATGCAGGAGATCGAGGACGCCGATGCCGACGCCGAGGACCGGCGGACGATGGAGCGCGAGATCGCGAACCCCAAGCCGCTCGACGAGCTGCTGGCTCAGGTGCATGACGAGGAGACGGCGCAGGAATTCTACCTGGCCTCGCGCGCGGCCGTCGACGGCGAGACCGAGCAGAACCGGACCTACCTGCGCACCCTTCGCGAGCATCTGAACCTGTCCGAGGAGGACGCGGCCGAGGTCGAGGAACTTGCGTCCTGACGCGCTGCCGTCGCAGCGCCGGGCTGTGCGTTGGGGTTTCCGAGGAGCTCGCAGCCGTCGCCGCCGGCCCCGATTGAAGAGGGCGCAGAGTGCCGCGGCCGGAGAGGGCGGCAGTGCCGATCGAAGGGCAGGCGGTGGGAGTCCAGCCGCATCGCTGCACCTTTGCCGTCCGTCCTGCAGATTGCAGTCCGTCAGAACGTGGCATATACAAGTGGCATACGCCAGGAGGGCCGCGCCCATGACCAACTCCGACTCCAGGGAAGTCCGGCTCTTCCGGAACAATAGAAATCAGGCCGTCCGCATCCCTGTCGAGTTCGAGCTTCCTGGCGATCGGGCGCTCATCCATCGCGAAGGCGATCGCCTGGTCATCGAGCCGGTCCGCAAGGCCGGGCTTCTGGGCCTTCTCGCGAGCTGGGGCCCGATCGAGGAGACGCTACCGGAGATCGAGGATCCGGAAGTTCAGCCGGAAGACGTTGTTTGACGTCCTACCTTCTCGACACAAACATCCTCAGCGACCTCGTCCGGAACCCATCCGGGCAGGTCATGCGTCGCATCGAGGCGGTTGGCGAGGACGCGGTCTTCACCAGCATCATCGTCGCCGCCGAGCTCCGCTACGGCGCCGCGAAGAAAGGCTCACCAGCGCTGACGGACCGGATCGACGCGCTGCTGTCAGAGCTCCGCGTCCTTGCCCTCGATGCGCCGACCGACCGGCGCTACGGCAGCGTCAGGGCAGGTCTCGAAGCGAAGGGGCTGACCATCGGCCACAATGATCTCCTGATCGCGGCACACGGCCTGGCTCTCGGCGCGACGGTCGTCACGGCCAACGTCAGGGAATTCCAGCGGGTCGATGGCCTTGCGGTGGAGAACTGGCTCAGCGACGCGTAGCGGTCGTCGAGAGCCGCTGGTTGAGGAGAGTGCGTGGCGCGTCCAGGCGTCGCTGCCTCCGATTTCGTCGCGCCCGGGCGCGGGTGCGCCGGACAGGGACGATGTTCTTGCGGCCGCGCCGCGCTGTCGCACATGCTCGGGGTGAGACGTTCCCCTGAGCGAGGTGCCGGCGCGCGATGCCGCTTCTGGAGCTTCACGACATCTCCAAGACCTTCGGCGCCATCGAGGCGCTGGCCGGGGCCAGCCTGAGCGTCGAGGCGGGCGAGGTCGTGGCGCTCCTCGGCGACAACGGCGCCGGCAAGTCGACGCTGGTCAAGATCATCTCGGGAGAGCAGACGCCGACCCGCGGCCGCATCGTCTTCGACGGCGAGGAGCGGCGCTTCGCCTCGCCGGCCGAGGCCAAGGCGGCGGGGATCGAGACGGTCTACCAGGACCTCTCGCTCTGCACGAACCTCGACGTCGTCGCGAACTTCTTCATGGGCCGCGAACTGACCCGCCGCGTGCTCGGCATCCCGATCATCCGCCGCGCCGAGATGGAGGTTGAGACCCGCCGGGCGCTCGAGGCCGGCGGCACCCGCATCCCGTCGCTCACGACCGCGGTCGAGCATCTCTCGGGCGGTCAGCGGCAGGCGATCGAACTCAACCGCTTCGTCCACTGGGGCGGCAAGCTCGTGATGCTCGACGAACCCTTCGCGGCGCTCGGGGTGGAGCAGACGCGGCGCGGGCTCGAGACCGTCGACCGGGTGCGCCAGCGCGGCATCGGCGTGATCCTGATCACCCACGTCATGGCGCAGGCCTTTGCCGTAGCGGACCGTATCGTGGTGATGCGCCACGGCCGGGTCGAGGGCGACTTCCGGGTCGAGGACACCAGCCCCGATGAGGTCGTCGCCTGCATCACCGGCGACATCGTCCGCGTCGGCGGCGGAGATTTTGCAAGAGAGAGGGAAGCGAGGACATGACGGCATTCAGCAGGCGTGTGGTTCTGACCATCGCGGCGGCGGGTCTCGCCGCCGGCGTGGCAGGCGGCGCGGCGGCGCAGGAGAAGGGGACGGTCTACTACCTCGTCCCGACGCTGCTCGACGAGTTCCAGACCGGCTCGGTCGACGCCATCACCAAGTTCATGGGCGACGTCGGCTACTCCGTCACCTCGCTCGACGCGCAGAACCGCTCGGACCTGCAGCTCAACCAGATCGATGACGTGGTCAATCTCGACCCCGCGGCGGTGGTGCTGGCGGCGGTCGACTTCGACGCGATCACGCCGGGCATCGAGAGGCTGCGCGAGGCAGGGATCCCGGTGATGATCTTCGACCGCCAGATCACCTCGTCGCCGTCGGACCTGACCTCGGTCGCAGGCACGATCGAGATCGGCCACATCGCGGCGGAGGAGGCGGTGCGCCTGCTGACCGAGAAGAACGGCGCGGCCGAGGGCAAGGTGCTGCAGATCCTCGGCGACCCGGGCGACCCCTACACCCTCGAGATCCAGCAGGGCTTCGAGGAGATCATGGCCGAGCATCCCGACATCGAGCTCATCACCCAGGCGGCGCTGCAGTGGGAGGCGTCGAACGCGGGCTCCATCGCCCAGGACCGGATGCTGACCGACCCGGACATCGACCTGATCTTCAACCACGCAGCGCACCTCTCTGTCGCCGTCGCGGCGGTGCTCGAGGCGCAGGGCAAGGAGCCGGGCGAGATCATGATGATGTCGTCGAACGGCGCGCCGGTGGGCCTCGACCTGATCCGCGAGGGCTGGCTGCAGGTCGAGGTCGAGCAGCCGATGTACGCCCAGGCCGCGGCGCTCGCCATGTTCGCCGACAAGATCATCGCCGGCGAGGAGCTGGAGCCGGGGACCTACACCATCACCGGCCTCGACTCCGAGCTGACGGTCGAGGATTGGGGTCCGAACATCAAGATCCCCGGCGCCGCGATCACGCCCGAGAACGTCGACGACCTGCGGTTCTGGGGCAACCTGCAGCCGCCGACCGAGCCGGTGGAGCCGGTGGAGTGAGGCCAGCCATCGCATGAGCGCGGATGCCGAAGCGGGGCGGGCGGCGTTGCCGCCGCCCCTCCGCCGCTACAAGCGCGCGCTGACCTTCCTGCTGGACAACCTCGTCTGGCTGATCCTGCTGATCGCGCTCGGCTGCTTTGCCGCGTTCATCCCGAGGTTCTTCCAGATCGGGATCTTCCTCAACATCCTCGAGCAGTCGACCTTCGTCGGCATCATCGCCGTCGGGCTGTCGCTGACGCTGATCTCGGGGCACATGGACCTGTCGGTGGAATCGGTGATGGCGCTGGCCGCGATGCTGGTGGCGCTGACCTTCGGCACCGGCGGGGCCGGGGGCGGTCTGGCGCTGACGCCGGAATGGCTGGCGGTGCCGGTGTCGCTGGCGATGGCGCTGGGGGCCGGGGCGATGATCGGGGCGCTGAACGGCCTGCTGGTCGTCCGGCTCGAGATCAACGCCTTCATCGTCACGCTCGCCTCGTACATCTGGGGCCGCGGCCTCGTCGTGGCGCTGTCCGGCGGTCGGTCGGTCTACGGGCTGCCCGATCCGCTGCGGGTGCCGGCGATCGAGCGGATCGCGGGCGTCCCGCTGCTCGCCTGGGGGCTGATCGCCGTCTACGCGGTGATGGCGTTCATGCTCGCCAAGACGCCGTTCGGCCGGCACCTCTACATGATCGGCGGCAACGCGGTGGCGAGCCGCCGGGCCGGCATCGCGGTCGGGCGCAATGTGATCCTGGCCTTCGTGCTCTCCGGCCTTCTCGCGGGCCTCGCCGGCTGGCTGCTTGCGTCGCGGACGGCGGGGGCGACGGCGAACCTCGGCATCGGCATGCTGTTCCAGGCCTTCGCCGCGGTGGTGATCGGCGGCGTCTCGCTGCGCGGCGGCTACGGGCGGCTCTCGGGTGTGTTCGCGGGCGTGCTGCTCTTGTCGTCGATCCAGACGGCGATCAACGTCATGGGCATGCCGCCGCACTACACGATGATGATCCAGGGCCTGCTGGTGCTGGCGGCGGTGCTGCTCGATACCGCCAAGAACGGCTTGCGGCGGAGGTACCTGTGACCGGACGGCTCGAAGGAAAATCGGCGCTGGTGATCGGCGCCGCACGCGGCATCGGCGCCGCAATCGCCGAGCGCTTCGCGGAGGAGGGCGCGCGCGTCACCATCGCCGACACGCTGGAGGAGGGGCGGCAAACGGCGGACCGCCTCGGCGGCACCTTCGTCGCGGCGGACGTCTCGCGCCCCGAAGGGGCGGAGGCGGCGGTGGCGGCGGCGGTCGAGGCGTACGGGCGGCTTGACGTGCTGGTGCAGAACGCCGGCATCTACCCCTGGACGCTGATCGAGAACACCAGCGCCGAGGAATGGGACCAGGTGCTGGGCGTCAACCTGCGCGGCACCTTCCTCGCCGCCAAGGCGGCGCTGCCGCACATGCGGGCGGCGGGCGGCGGGCGGATGATCTTCACCTCGTCGATCACCGGGCCGCGCGTCACCAGCCCCGGCCACGGCCACTACTCGGCGACCAAGGCCGGGATAAACGGCTTCATCCGTGCCGCGGCGATCGAGTTCGCGAACTACGGCATCACAGTGAACGGGGTGGAGCCCGGCAACATCCTGACCGAGGGCATGAAGGCGCACCGCAGCCAGGCCTTCATCGACGGCATGGCGGCCGCGATCCCGCTCGGCCGCCTCGGCACCCCGCGCGAGCTCTCCGGAGCGTACCTGTTCCTCGCCTCGGACGACGCGGCCTACGTCACCGGCACCACCATCGTCGTCGACGGCGGCCAGATCTTGCCCGAGGGCGGCGACTTCCGTATCGTGCCGGAGTGATCCGCCACCGCGAAATCCTTGCCATGCGGTTAGCGCCACAAGGATTGTCGAACGATTCCAGCGTGATAGGCAAAGTGTCCATCGTGGACACCACGCGCCTCCTGCGGTCAGAGCGGCTTGTAGGCGACGGCCTCGATCTCGACCGCGATGTCGATCATCAGCGGCGACTCGGCGGTGCTTCGCGCCGGGGGGTCCTGCGGAAAGGCCCGCCCGTAGGCCTCGTTGAAGGCGGCGAAGTCATCCCTGTCGCGCAGCCAGACGGTGGTCTTGACCACGTCGGACAGCGCGCACCCGGCCAGAGCCAGCGCCTTCTCGACGTTGCGGATCACCTGGTCGGTCTCGGGCCCGACGCCGCCCCCGACGACCTTGCCGTCGTCGCCGACGGGAACCTGACCCGAGACGAAGACGAAGTCGCCCGCCCTCACGGCGGGCGAGAGCGGAATATGCGAGGTACCGAAATGCTCTTTGGTCATGCGAGGCGTCCTTTCCGTGGCTCCGCCGGCGCTAGCACGCGGCGGACGGGGCGGGAAGGGCAACGCCGGTGACCCGGATCGAGGAGATCGACACCCCCGCCTTGGTCGTCGACCTCGACCGGGTCGAGGCGAACCTGCGGCGGGCGCAGGACTATGCCGACGCCTACGGGATGAAGCTGAGGCCGCACGTCAAGACCCACAAGCTGCCGCGTTTCGCACGGCGGCAGGTCGAGTTCGGCGCCGTCGGGATAACCTGCCAGAAGCTCGGCGAGGCTGAAGCGATGGCAGAGGGCGGGCTGTCCGACATCTTCCTGCCCTACAACATCGTCGGCGCGGCGAAGCTCGACCGCCTGGCGGCGCTGCACGGGCGGACGACGCTGTCGGTGACGTGCGACCATTCGGACGTGCTGGCGGGCTACGCGGCGCGGTTCGCGGATGCCGGGCATCCGCTGCCGGTCTTGGTCGAGTGCGACACCGGCGCCGGGCGGTGCGGCGTGACCACGCCCGCCGAGGTGGTGCCGCTGGCGCGGGCGATCGCGGCAGCGCCGGGGCTGCGCTTCGGCGGGCTGATGACCTACCCGCCGCGCGGCCGTCAGGACGAGGTGGCGGCGTGGCTGGCCGAGGCGCTGGCGCTGCTGCAACAGGACGGAATCGAGGCGCCGGTGGTGACGAGCGGCGGCTCGCCCGACCTCTACGCCGCGCACGATGTGGCGGGCGTCACCGAGCATCGACCGGGGACGTACATCTATTCGGACCGGATGCAGGTCGGGTGGGGACTGGGGACGCTGGAGGATTGCGCGCTGACGGTGCTGGCGACGGTGGTCAGCCGGCCGACACCGACGCGGGCGGTGCTAGATGCGGGGTCGAAGGCGCTGGCGGCGGACACCTGCGAGCTGCCGGGGCACGGGCACCTGGTGGAGTATCCGGGCGCGGTGCTGGCCAAGCTCAGCGAGGAGCACGGCGTGGTCGACCTCGGGCCGTCGAAGGCGCGGCCGGCGATCGGTGAGAAGGTCCGGGTGATTCCGAACCACGCCTGCGTCGTCACCAACCTCTTCGACCGGGTGCATCTGGTCTCGGGCGGGGAGGTGGCGGACGTGGTGCCGGTGACCTCGCGCGGGCGACTTACCTAGGGGCGTCGCAGCGCTTGACAGGCATGCGACGTCGGGCGCAGCGTATAACTGTGGAGGAGCTTTCATAATAAGGGATGCCGAGATGAGAACCTGGTACGGTAGGGTCGCCGCAGCGGCTCTCGCGTCCGCTCTGTCGCTGCCGGCGCAGGCGCAGACGGTCATCGACGTGGCGATCATCGGGGAGGTCGACACGCTCGACCCGATGGTCTCGACCAAGGACGTCGTCAGCATCGTCACGCAGCACTTCGTCGAGACGCTCTACACCTTCGACGAGAGCTGGTCAGTGGCGCCGCTGCTGGCCGCGGACATGCCGACGATCTCGCGAGGACGGGCTGACCTACGACATCCCGATCCGCGAAGGGCGTGACGTTCCAGGACGGCTCGACGATGGACGCGGCCGACGTGGTGGCGTCGCTGCAGCGCTGGCTCGAGGTCGCGACCCGCGGGCGGACCGTGGCGGACAAGGTTGAGGCGGTCGAGGCGACGGACGACTACGATGTCCGGATCACGATGAACGCGCCCTACGCGCCGCTGCTGTCGCTGCTGGCGTTCTCGAACTCCGCCGCGGCGATCTACCCGGAGGAGATCGTGGCGGGCGCGGGCGACACGCTGCCGGAGGTGGTGGGAACGGGGCCCTACCAGCGTCGTCGAGCACGTGCCGGACCAGTACATGCAGCTCGTCCCGTTCGAGGACTACGCGCACGCGGGAGAATGCGACAACGGGGAATGCCGGGCAAGCGGGAGCAGACGGCGGATGAGATCCGCTTCGTGCCGGTGCCGGACCCGAACACGCGGGTCGAGGGGCTGCTGTCGGGGCAGTTCGACTATCGCCGACGGGCTGCCGACGGAGGCTACGACCGGATCGAGGAAAGCGACGTGGCCGAGCCGCTGCTGCTCAGCCCGTTCGGCTGGCCGGTCTGGGCGATCAACCACAAGGACGGGCTGCTGACGGACCGGACGATCCGTCAGGCGCTGCAGGCGGCGCTGCCGATCGACGACATGCTGTTCGCGGCGTTCGGGGACGACAAGTTCTTCGTCGTCGACGGGCCGATGTACCCGGAGGGCTGGGCCTGGCGCGCCGGCGACGGGACGGAGCTCTACAACCAGAACGACCCGCAGAAGGCGGCGGAGCTGCTGAAGGAGGCGGGGTACGACGGCACGCCGCTGAGGATCCTGACCTCGCGCCAGTACGAGTTCCACTACAAGATGGCCGAGGTGGCGAAGATGGCGCTGGAGGCTGCCGGGTTCAACGTGCAGATGGACGTGGTCGACTGGGCGACGCTGGGTCAGCGGCGCGACGACCCGGCGCTGTGGGACATCTACATCACCCACTCGCCGTTCCTGCCGGAGCCGGCGCTGACGGACATGTGGTTCCCGAGCTCGCGCATCGGCTGGTCTGAGCCGGACGAAGGACGAGATCTGCGAGTCGCCTTCACCGAGGAGACCGACCAGGAGAAGCGCAAGGAGCTGTTCGCGGCAGCTGCAGCAGAAGAACTTCGAGGATGTGGGCTTCATCAAGATCGGCGGCTTCAACGCGCTGATGGGGCAGGCCGCGGAAGCTCGAGCGGGGTGCCGCAATCGCCCTGGCCGTTCTTCTGGAACGCCACCCTTTCGGAGTGAGTGACGGGGCCGCCGCGCTGCCAGGTCTGCGCTGCGGCGGCCCGTGTCCACGTTGGACAGATCCGCAAGCTTTTGAATTCGATACGACATCCAGGGCCGTTAACCACATGGAAAGGTTTGGGCAGCCGCCTGCGGGATGCCGGGCGGCGGCCGCGTGCCGGGTCCGCCCGAGCGGCCCTGCCGACCGTGGAGCCGTGTCTTGAAGAGCTATCTCGCCAAGCGCCTGGTCGGCCTCGCCGTCGTCGTGTTCCTGGTGCTGACGATCGCCTTCGTGATCGTGCGGCTGGCGCCGGGCGATCCCGGCGGCGCTGATGCTGGGGCCCGACGCCACGCCCGAGGACGCGGCGGAGCTGCGAGCGCGGCTGGGCCTCGACCGGCCGATCCTCGTCCAGTACCTGAGCTTTCTCGGGCAGGCGGTGCAGGGGGACCTCGGCACGTCGCTCTTCTTCGACCTGCCGGTGACCGAGGTGCTGGCGCAGCGGGCCGAGCCGACGGCGTTCCTGGCGCTGTTCTCGCTGCTGGTCGTCGCTGGCGATCGCGCTGCCGATCGGCATCTACGTGGCCTACCGGCGCGGCTCGATCCTCGACCAGGGGTCGGTGACGGTGGCGATGCTGGCGGCGTCGATCCCGAGCTTCTGGACCGGGCTGATGCTGCAGCGCTACTTCGCGACCGAGCTCGGGCTGGTTCCCGGCCTCGGGCTATGGCGGGCCCGGACGCGAGCTTTCTCGACCGGATGGGATACCTGGTGCTGCCGTCGATCGTGCTCGGGATCGTGAACTCGGCGCTGATCCTGCGCTTCACGCGGGCCTCGATGCTGGACGTCCTCGGCGAGGACTACATCCGCACCGCCCGGTCCAAGGGAATGGCCGAGCGGCGCGTGGTGCTGCGCCACGCGCTGAAGAACGCGGCGATCCCCATCGTCACGGTGGTCGGCCTGACCTTCGCGCTGCTGGTCTCCGGCGCGGTGGTGACGGAGCGGGTGTTCAACATTCCGGGCATGGGCAACCTGGTGGTGAGCGCGGTGCTGCGGCGGGACTATCCGGTGATCCAGGGCACGCTGATCGTGGTCGCCGTGCTCTACGTCCTGATCAACCTCGTCACCGACCTGCTCTATCTCGCGATCGACCGGCGGGTGAGATACTGATGGCCAGGCCGCGGCGACTTCCGGACGAGCCCGGCGTCCTGCGGACGCTGGCGGCCGCGTCCCGCGGTGCTGGTCGCGCTGTGCGTCTTTGCCGTGATCCTGGCGTTGTGCGATGTCTGGCGCCCTGGTCGCGCCCGCGGATCCGAACAGCGATGTCGGTGCGGGCGCGGCTGACGCCGCCGGGCGGCGACTACCTGCTCGGGGCGGACGCGTTCGGCCGCGACGTCGTCTCGCGGCTGCTCTACGCCGGCCGCGTGTCGCTGACGATCGGGCTGGGCGTGGCGGTGGTCGTCGTCTGTGGCGGGCATCGTGATCGGGCTCTTCGCCGGCTTCTTCCGCCGGCTCGACGCGCCGCTGTCGCGGCTGATCGACGCGATGATGGCCTTCCCCGACATCCTGCTGGCCATCGCGCTGGTGGCGATCCTCGGCGGGTCGGTCGTCAACGTGATCCTCGCGCTGTCCATCGTCTACACGCCGCGGATCGCCCGGATCGTGCGCGCCTCGACACTGGTCATCCGCGAGCTGCCCTATGTCGAGGCGGCGCGGGCGCTGGGCTCGTCGACGCCGACGATCATGGTCCACCACGTCCTGCGCAACATCGTGTCGCCGATCGATCGTGCAGGCCACCTTCATCTTCGCCTACGCGATGCTGGCCGAGGCGGGGCTGTCGTTCCTGGGCGTGGGCGTCGATCCCGTCGACGCCGACCTGGGGGACGATGATCAACGAGGGCCGGCAGTACATCGACCAGGCGCCGTTCCTGATCCTGTTCCCGGGCATCGCGATCTCGCTCTCGGTGCTCGTGTCTGCAGATCATCGGCGACGGACTGCGCGACGCGCTGGACCCGCGCCTGGCAAAGGAGCTCTGACATGGCGCTGAGCCTGAGCAACTTCCGCGCCGATCGGCTTCGACAGCGCCGGCCGAGACGATCCACGTCGGCGACGACGGCACGGTTGTCGGCGACGGCGCCCGCGGGCGCGCGAGCGTGGTCGACTGCAACGGCGCGTACCTGTCGCCCGGCTGGTGCGACCTGCACGTGCATGTCTGGCACGGCGGGACCGACATCTCGGTCCGCGCCGGCGGAGGCCGGGCGCGGCGACCGGCGTCACGGCGATGGCCGATGCCGGGTCGGCCGGCGAGGCGAGCTTTCCACGGGCTGCGCGAATACGTCATCGACCCGGCGGCGGAGACGATCCGGGCGTTCCTCAACATCGGCTCGATCGGTCTCGTCGCCTGCAACCGCGTGCCCGAGCTGATCGACCTGCGGCTCGATCGACGTCGACCGCACGCTCGCGGTGGTCGAGGCCAACCGCGACGTGATCTGCGGCATCAAGGTGCGCGCGTCGGGCGTGATCGTCGGCGCCTGGGGGATCACGCCGGCGAAGATCGCCAAGCGCGTGGCCGAGATCGCCGGGCCTGCCGCTGATGGTGCATGTGGGCGAGCCGCCGCCGCTGCTCGACGAGGTGTTCGACATCCTGACGCCGGGCGACATCGTCACCCATTGCTTCAACGGCAAGACGGCGGGCTCGATCCGCGACACGCCGGCGCTGTTGGCGCAGGCGCAAGCGGCTGGCCGACGCCGGCGTGCGCATGGACATCGGCCACGGCGCAGGCCTCGTTCAGACTTCGACGTCGCGCGGCGGGCGATCGCCGAGGGGCTGAGGCCGTTCTCGATCTCGACCGACCTGCACCTGCGCAACATCCGCGGGCCGGTGCACGACATGGCGACGACGCTGTCGAAGCTGCTGGCCGTCGGGCTGCCGTTCGACGAGTGCATCGCGGCGGTGACGGCGCGGCCGCGCGGCGTGCTGGGCCTCGGCGGCCGGGACGGACTGGCGCCGGGTGCGAAGGCCGACTTCACCGTCTTCGACCTCGTCGAGCGCGACGCAGGTCGCGGCCGGACAGCCAGGGCGGGCGACCTGACGCTCGGCCAGCATCTTCGAGCCGCGGATGACCGTGATCGGCGCGGCGGCGCAGCCGGCGGCGCGGCGGGACGGCGTGAGCGAGGCGCCGATCCTCGACGCTCGAGGCGCTGCGCGTCGGCGTTCCGCGGCGCGGCGCGGCGCGCGTGACGGCGCTGCGCGACGTGAGCTTCGCGCTGCACGCGGGCGGACGCTGGCGCTGGTGGGCGAGATCGGGCTCGGGCAAGTCGGTGACGTCGCTGGCGATCATGGGGCTGCTGCCGCCGAACGGGGCGGATCACGGGCGGCGCGATCCGCTTACCGGCGCGGCGACGGCGAGGTGGTCGACCTGGCGCAGGCCGTCGAGCGCAGGATGCGCGGCGATGCGCGGCGCCGAGATCTCGATGATCTTCCAGGAGCCGATGTCCTCGCTGAACCCGCTCTTCACCGTCGGCGACCAGATCGGCGAGATGCTGCGCTGCACACCGACGCCGGCGCGGCAGAGCGGCGCGCAGCGCGTCGTCGAGATGCTGGAGCTGGTGGAGATCCCGGCGCCGGCGTCGCGGCTCGACGCCTATCCGCACGAGATGTCGGGCGGGATGCGCCAGCGGGTGATGATCGCGCTGGCGCTGGTCTGCAACCCGCGCGCTGCTGATCGCCGACGAGCCGACGACGGCGCTCGACGTGACGATCCAGGCGCAGATCCTCGACCTGATGCGCCGGCTGCAGAGCGAGCTGGGCATGTCGATCCTGTTCATCACGCACGACATGGGCGTGGTGGCCGAGATGGCCGACGACGTGGCGGTGATGTACGCCGGCGCGATCGTCGAGCAGGCGCCGGTGGGCGACGCTCTTCGCGGCGCCGGCGCATCCCTACACGCGCGGACTGCTCGCCTCGATCCCGCGGCCCGGACCGCGCCGGAGGGCGAGCGGCTGCGTGCCGATCCCGGGGTCGGTGCCGCCCGCTGTCGGCGCTGCCGCCGGGCTGCGCCTTTGCGCCGCGCTGTCCGTGCGGCGATGTCGGCCTGTGCGACGAGCCGGTGCCGCTCGCGCGAGGTGCGGCCGCGGCCACCGGGTCGGCGCTGCGTGCGGGCCGAGGAGGCGATGGCGCGATGCCTGAGCCGCTGTCTGCGATCCGCAACCTGACGCAAGCGGTTCCCGACCTACGCGCGGGACGGTCCATGCGGTCGAGGACGTCAGCTTCGACATCCGCGCGGCTCGATCACCGGGCTCGTCGGGCGAAAGCGGATCGGGCAAGACGACGCTGGGGCGGACGCTGCTGCGGCTGATCGAGCCGACGGCGGGCAGACGTGGTCTTCGACGGCGACTGACATGAACGGCGCTGGATCCGCGGCCGAGATGAAGGCGATGCGGCGGCGCATGCAGATCATCTTCCAGGACCCGGTGTCGTCGCTGAACCCGCGGCTGAAGGTCGAGAGCGATCATCGCCGAAGGGCTGGTGGCGCACGGCATCGGTACGCGGCGCGAGCGGCGCGACCGGGTGGCGGCGCTGCTGGAGGAGGTGGGGCTGTCGCCCGACCAGATGATCGCGGCTATCCCGCACGAGTTCTCGGGCGGGCAGCGGCAGCGGATCGGCATCGCCCGGGCGCTGGCGCTGGAGCCCGAGTTCATCGTCGCGGACGAGAGCGTCTCGGCGCTCGATGTCTCGATCCAGGCGCAGGTGCTGAACCTGCTGCTGGACCTGCGCGAGCGGCGCAATCTGACGATCCTGTTCATCGCCCACGACCTGTCGGTGGTGGAATACCTCTGCGACCAGATCGCGGTGATGTATCTGGGCCGGCTGATGGAGCTCGGCCCGGCGCGTCCGGTCTACCGCGACCCGGCGCATCCCTACACGCGCGCGCTGCTCTCGGCGGTGCCGCAGCCCGACCCCAAGGCGGTGCGCGACCGCGAGATCCTCGTCGGCGACATCCCCAGTCCGCTCGACCCGCCGTCGGGCTGCGTCTTCCGCACCCGTTGCCCCCGCGCCACCCGCGACTGCGCCGAGGCGGTGCCGCCGCCGGTGCCGGCGGGACCCGACCGTATCGCCCACTGCATCCACCTGTGACCGAGGTTCCATGACGACGACCGAGATCCCGAGCCCCGAGTCGCGCCTGCGCGACGCCGGCATCGAGCTGCCGGAGCTGCCGCCGAGCCCGATCGGGGCCTTCGCCAACGCCCGGCGGACCGGAGGGCTGATTTACGTCTCGGGGCAGGGGCCGGTCACCGGGGACGGCGTCTTTCACCGCGGCAAGGTCGGCGGCGACGTGAGCGCCGAGGAGGCGCGCGAGCATGCGGCGCTGGCGGCGCTCAACATCCTCGCCGTGCTGCAGGCGACAGACGGCGGCCTCGACGCGGTGCGCGGAGTGGTGAAGCTGGTCGGTCTGGTCAACGCGGTGCCCGAGTTCGACCGCCATTCCTACGTCATCGACGGGGCGTCGGACGTCTTCGCGCAGGTCTTCGGTGCCGCCGGCGTGCACGCGCGGACGTCGTTCGGCGTGAGCTCGCTGCCGAACGGGATCACGGTCGAGATCGAGGCGATCGTGGAGGCGGCGGGGTAGTGGGCGGCGGTTCGGCATCGTCGGCGATCGGAGCGGCACCTCGCCTTGGTCGCGACGGGAGCCGGGCGAGCGCCTGCCCGTGGGGTGGTGCGGCCGACCTGCGGGTGGGGCGCTTTATGGCAGCCAAGACCCTGCATCGCTCGAACGGGGCGCGGAGGCGGCAAGAGCGCCAGCCCGCCGGGACGGGCAGGCGCTCGCCCGGCGCCTTCGGCTTGCTTCCGGGCGAAGTGGCGCCCAGCCCCCGCCGAGCATCCTTCGCAGGATCGTCGGTTCGGCTCCTAGTGCCCGAGCGAGCGCTCCACCGCCTCGGCGGCGGCACGCACCGCCTGGCTCAGCTCGTCGCGGCGGAGCGCGGCCTGGCGGTCGGCGGTGACGACCGAGATCGTGGCGGCGCAGGCCCCGGCCTCGTCCCGGATCGGCGCGGCGATGCAGGCGACGGAGAACTCGGAGGCGTTGAACTGGACCGCGAGGCGATCCTCGAAGTCCTGCCGCGCCTGCGCGGAGAGCTTCTCCGGGTCGGTCTCGGCGATGCCGGTGCGCGAGGGGCAGGCGCAGTCGGCAAAGGCGCGGCGGCGCTGGTCTTCCGGAAGGTGGCCGAGGAGCAGGCGGCCCGACGCCGTCCAGTTCAGCGGCACACGGGTGCCGACGTCGGAGGCGACGCGGAAATGCCCCTCGCCCACGGCCATGCCGATGACCAGCATCATGCCGCCGTCGCGAGTGCAGATCTGGACGGTCTCCCGCGTCTCCTTGCAGAGACGGTTCATTTCCTGCTGCGCCATGCCGAAGGTGTCGAGGCTGGCCCGGTAGACTAGGCCGTAGCGCATCAGCCGCGGGCCGAGCCAGACCGTGTTGCCGGCGCCGCGCGACAGCATCTCGCGCTCGATCAGCTCGTCGACGATGCGGTAGATGGTCGACACCGGCGCGCCGATCGAGCGGGCGACGTCGTAGGTGGTCATCGCCTCGTTGCGCTCGGACAGTACGTCGAGCACCTGCAGGGACCTGTCGATCCCGCTCGTCCGCTTGCGCCGCTCCTGGTCCAGCATTGGTCTCGGTCCTCCCGACGGTGACTTCCCCAATAATGAAACCCTGCCCCTGTCAAGCGGGATGCTCGAATCCTGTGCAGGCGCCACCGGCGAGCATGGCTTGGCGGCGCGCCGGGCTTGTGTCCTCAGGATCAGCGGCTAGTCTGTCTGCAATAAGAGAGTGGCTTTCATAATAATGTACATCACCTTTCCTGCAGGAGGATGAGATGACCAGCTTTCGACGAGACTTTCTGAAGATGGGCGCGACCGGCCTGGCGGCGGCCGGCCTGGCCGGCGGCGCGCAGGTCCTGACCGCGTCGCAGGCGGCGGCGCAGGCGGCGTCGGACAGCCTGCTGCGCATGGTGCTGAACCGCGGCCACGTCATCGTCGGCACCGGCTCGACCAACGCGCCTTGGCACTTCGAGGACGAGTTGGGCGAGCTCGTCGGCATGGACGTCACCATGGGGCGGATCCTCGCCAAGGGCCTCTTCGACGATGCCGAGGCGGTGGAGTTCGTGCTGCAGGACCCGGCGCAGCGGATCCCGAACGTCGCCACGGGCAAGGTCGACATCGTCATCCAGTTCATGACGATGAGCGGCCAGCGGGCGCAGCTGGTGAACTTCACGCGGCCCTATTACGTCGAGGGCGTGGCGCTGCTGACGCGGCCCGACGCGGACGCCAAGACGTTCGCGGACCTCGAGGGGCTGGGGGCGGATGCGCGCGTCTCGATCCTGCAGAACATCGGGGCCGAGGACTCGGTGCACCAGGCGCTGCCCGATGCCACGGTCATGCAGCTCGACACGCAGGCGAACGTGCTGCAGGCGCTCGACTCGAGCCGGGTCAACGCTGCGGCGGTCGACTTGTCGACGGTGCGCTGGCTGGCTTCGCGCAATCCCGACCGGTACTTCGACGCGGGCAAGCAGTGGTTCTCGATGCTCTACGGCGCGGCGCTGCGGCAGGGCGACCTCGACTGGCTGCACTACGTCAACACGGTCTTCACCATCGCCATGTTCGGCCACGAGACCGAGCTCTACGACCAGGCCTTCTCCGAGTATTTCGGGCTGGAGCCGCCGAACCGCACCCCGGGCTTCCCGGCGATCTGAGCAGGTTCGGGCGGGCGGAAGAGGCCGCCCGACGCAACCGACGATGGGTTACGAGCTCAACTTCAACCTGATCTGGCGGAACTTCGACAAGCTCTGGAACGGTCTGATCCTGAGCCTGGAGCTGGCCGTCGTCTCGATCGCGATCGGCATCGTCATCGGGCTGGTGCTGGCGGTGGCCTACGTCTCGGCCGGGCGCTGGGGCCGCGCGGCGATCGCGGCCTATGTCGAGGTGATCCGCAACGTCCCGCTGATCCTGCTCGTCTACATCGTCTTCTACGGCGTGCCGCAGGCGGTCGATCTCAGCTACGGCGCGACGGCCTCGTTCGTCTTCACGCTGTCGGTCTATTCCGGCGCTTACCTGGTCGAGGTCTTTCGCTCCGGCCTCGACGCGGTGCCGGAGGGGCAGATCGACGCCGGGCGCGCCATCGGGCTGACGCCGTGGCAGCGGCTGGTGCACGTACGGCTGCCGGCGATGGCGCGGATCTCGCTGCCGGCGCTGTCGAACACGTTCATCTCGCTCTTCAAGGACACGTCGGTCGCGTCGGTCATCGCGGTGCCCGAGCTGACCTACGGCGCGCAGTGGATCAACTTCAACACGTTCCGCATCGTCGAGGTCTACCTGGTGGTGACGGCGATGTACCTCGCCACCGGCTACCTGCTGCTCCTTGCGCTGCGCCTGGTGGAGCGGCGGTTCCGGGTGGCGCGCGAATGATAGACGCCATCGTCTACGCGATGCCCTTCCTGCTGGAGGGGCTCTGGACCACGGTCCTCGTCTCGATCCTGACGGTGGCGATATCGCTGCTGCTGGGGGTGATCCTCGGCTGCGGGCTGATCTACGGGCCGCTGCCGGTGCGGATCCTGGTGCGCGTGTTCTCGGACACCATCCGCGGGATCCCGATCCTGGTGCTCATCTTCTTCGTCTACTACGGCTTTCCCGCGTTCGGGCTGAACTTCGCCGCGTTCTGGGCCGCGGTCGTGGCGCTGACGCTCTTCAAGACGGCGCAGGTCATCGAGTACGTGCGTGGCGCGGTGTCCTCGATCCCGCGCGGGCAGACCGAGGCGGCAATGGCGATCGGCCTGACCTTTCGCGAGCGGCTGGGGTCGGTGATCTTTCCGCAGGCAATCCGGCGGTTCCTGCCGCCCTGGATCAACGGCGTCACCGACGCGGTGAAGGGCAGCGCGCTGGTGTCGCTGCTGGGGGTCGAGGACCTGATGCACTCGATCAACCAGGTGATCGGGCGCACCTACGAGGCGATGCCGCTCTACATCCTCGGCGCCGCCATCTACTTCGCGATCAACTACGCGCTCTCGGCGCTGTCGCGGCGGCTCGAGGCGCGGTTCTCCTACGTGCAGGTGTAGCCGGTGAATGACGTCCCCCTTCTCTCGATCGCGGGCCTTCGCAAGTCCTTCGACGGCACCGACGTCCTGAAGTCCGTCGACCTGGAGGTCGACCGGGGCGAGGTCGTTACCGTCATCGGCCCCTCCGGCAGCGGCAAGACGACGTTGCTGCGCTGCGTCAACTTCCTCGAGACCTACGAGGGCGGCTCGATCCGCATCGACGGCAACGAGGTCGGCTACACCGACACGAGGAGCCGCAGCCGACGGCGCGAACGCTCGCTGGCGCAGATGCGCGCCGAGACCGGGATGGTGTTCCAGTCCTTCAACCTCTTTCCGCACCTGAGCGCGGCCGAGAACGTCATGCTGGGCCTGCGCAAAGTGCGCGGCAAGTCGCGCGACGACGCGCGCGCCACGGCCGAGCGGTGGCTCGACCGCGTCGGTCTCGCCGAGAAGGCCGACAGCCTGCCGGCGCAGCTTTCAGGCGGACAACAGCAGCGCGTCGGCATCGCCCGCGCGGTGGCAATGGAGCCAAAGATCCTGCTGCTGGACGAGATCACGTCGGCGCTCGATCCCGAACTGGTGGGCGAGGTGCTGGAAGTCGTCCGCAGCCTTGCCTCGGAGGGCATGACGATGCTCATGGTGACGCACGAGATCGCGTTCGCACGCGACGCCTCGAACAGGATCGTCTTCATGTTGGACGGCCGCATCGCAGCCTCGGCCCCGCCCAAGGCGTTCCTGGCCAAGGCGGACGAGACGCCGCGCCTCGGCGCCTTTCTGGCCCGCTTTCGCAGCACGCATTTCTGACCTAGAGGACACCCCCCATGGACGACCAGCCGCAGCGCCGCAACAGCGACATCCGCAGCCGCCTGGACCTGCGCCCCGTGATCAACGTCTCGGGGACGATGACGGCCCTCGGCGCATCCATCATCGGGCCTGAGGCGATCGCCGCGATGGGCGAGATCGCGCCCGAGTGGATCGAGATGGACGACCTGCAGCGCCGCGCCTCGGCGACGATCGCGCGGCTCACCGGCGGCGAGGCGGGGTTCGTGACCGCCTGCTGCGCGGCGGGCATCACCCTGTCGGTGGCCGCCGCGATGACCGGGACGCGGCTGCTGGCGATCGAGCGGCTGCCGGATGACACCACCGGCTCAAGGACGAGGTGATCCTGCAGGCGGGCCACTCCGTCAGCTACGGCGCGCCGGTCGACCAGTCGATCCGCCTGGCGGGCGGCAGGGTGGTCATGGCGGGGACGGTGAGCTCGGTCCGCGACTACCACGTGGCCGAGGCGATCACCGAGCGGACGGCCGCCGCGCTCTACGTCGTGTCGCACCACACGGTGCAGTACGGGATGGTGCCGCTCGAGCGGTTCTGCGAGCTGTGCCACGAGAAGGGGGTGCCGGTGATCGTCGACGCCGCCTCGGAATACGACCTGCGCGTGTTCCTCGAGAAGGGCGCGGACATCGTCTGCTATTCGGGGCACAAATTCCTCTCCGGTCCGACGAGCGGGATCGTTGCGGGGCGCAAGGACCTGGTGCGCGCGGCCTACCTGCAGAACCGCGGCATCGGGCGGGCGATGAAGGTCGGCAAGGAGACCATCGCCGGCGTCATGGCCGCGCTCGACGCCTGGGAGACGCGGGACCACGCGGCGATCCGGGCGCGCGAGCAGGCGGCGCTGGAGCTCTGGATGGACGCCTTCGCAGGGGTGCCGGGCATCAGCCCGCGGATCGTGCCCGACCCGACGGGAAACCCCCTCGACCGGCTGGAGGTCTTCGTCTCGCCCGAGAGCGGCTTCACCGCGGCGGGCCTCACCAACCTGCTGGCGGCAGGCGATCCGCCGGTGATCGTTCGCGGCCACGAGGCGGAGCTCGGGCACTTCTACCTCGACCCCTGCAACCTGCATCCGGGAGAGGCCGAGACGGTCGCCACGGCCGTCCGCCTGCTGCTCGACGCCCCGAGCCGCCCTGCGGGAGCGATGGATCCGCCCGAGACGAGTTCCCGCTCCGCCCTGTCCTGGCCCGACTGAAGCCGCGGCGGCTGACGCGAAGTCCGGGAGTCCGCCTTGCCAAGTCAGGCGGCGGCGGTCTCCGACGGTGATGGTCATGGTGATCCTCTCCATCTCGGTATGAACGGGAGCGCCGTGGCGCTTCTGTTTCGTTTCACGATCGTTCGCGGCCCTTCCGAAGGCGCGTGACAACGAACTCGGCTTCGATGAGATCGACGACGTGGCGGACCTGGCGCTCGAGATCGCACAGCTGCCTCGCGCTCGGCCCTCATGTGCGGGGCAGGGCCGGCAGGAGGCGACGGCGCCCGCCTTGGAGCGTCGCGTGCGGAGAGCGGCCAAGACGCAGGCACCGGGGGCAGGCGGCGCCCATTCTTTGGGCACTCCCGGCCGGTCGCCGCGTTTCGCTCCTCGGCGCGTTGCCGCGGCGCGCCTCCACCGCCTCAATTTCCCCCGATCGGGCTGAGGTGGGGGACGTATGGCCGGGCCGGGCGAGGATCTCGAACTGGTATCGCTGACCAAGCGGTACGGCGGCACCGTAGCCGTCGACGCCATCAACCATCATTTCCGCCCCGGGAGCTACGCCTGCCTGCTCGGCCCGTCGGGCTGCGGCAAGTCCTCGACCCTGCGGATGATCGCCGGGCACGAGGCGGTGAGCGACGGCGCCATCCTGCTGGCCGGCCGCGACATCTCGCACCTGCCGCCGGCACGCCGCGGCACGGCGATGATGTTCCAGAACTACGCGCTGTTCCCGCATCTCTCGGTCGCGGACAACGTCGCGTTCAGTCTGAAAATGAAGGGCGTCGACGCGCGCGAGCGGCGCGCAAGAGCGTCCGAGATGCTCGATCTCGTCGACATGGCCGCCTTCGCCGAGCGGATGCCGGCGCAGCTCTCGGGCGGGCAGCAGCAACGGGTGGCGCTCGCCCGCGCGCTGATCACGCGGCCGCAGGTGCTCCTGCTCGACGAGCCGCTGTCGGCGCTCGATCCGTTTCTCAGGGTTCGGATGCGCGCCGAGCTGCGAAAGCTCCAGCAGGAGCTCGGCATCGCTTTTCTCCACGTCACTCACGGCCAGGATGAGGCGCTGGCGCTCGCCGACGAGATTGTGGTCATGAACAACGCGCGCATCGAGCAGGCGGGGCCGGCGCGCGACGTCTTCAATGCGCCGAGGACCGCCTTCGTGGCGCGCTTCATCGGCGGCCACAACGTCATCGCGCTGCCCGAGGGCCACTTCGCCATCCGCTCCGATAGGGTGACGGTCGGCCCGCCCGAGAGCGGCAGGATCGAGGGCGCGGTGACGGCGATCGAGTATCAGGGCACGCACGTGGCGCTCTCCACCCGCATCACCGGGGACCAGGACCTCACCGCCTGGGTGCCCGAGGGCGCCTACTTCGCCGCGCCGCACCATCCGGGAGATCGGGTCGGCCTGAGCTGGGTGCCCGAGGAACTACACAAGCTGACAGCCTGACAGGGGAGAAGAACAATGAAGCCACGAGTGGGATGGAGCCGTCGCCGTCTGTTGCAGGGCGCCGCCGTGGGCGCCGCGGCGACGGCGCTCCCGGCGCCGATGATCTGGGCACAGGACATCAAGGACGTGACGTTGCGCCAATTCGGCACCGGCGTGTCGAACCTCAACGAGGTGGCGCAGAAGGTGAAGGAGGATCTGGGCTTCTCGCTGGCGATGACCGCGCTCGACACCGACAGCGTGACCCAGCGCGCGGCGACCCAGCCGAACAGCTTCGACATCGCCGACATCGAGTATTTCGTCTGCAAGAAGGTCTGGCCGACCGGCAACCTGCAGGCGATGGATGTCTCCAAGATCAAGCGCTACGACCAGATCGTCGGTATCTTCAAGTCTGGCAGGCTGACCGAGGACAGCGAGATCGCCCAGGGCACCGCACCGCACACCGTGGGCTTCGTGCCGGAGCCAGGGGCGACCACTTTCGCCGACAGCCAGACGAACTGGATGACGCTGATCCCGACGATCTACAACGCCGACACGCTGGGCATCCGGCCGGACCTCATCGACCAGCCGGTACGCAACTGGTCGCAGCTTCTCGACCCCGCCTTCCAGGGCAAGGCGTCGATCCTCGACATCAGCTCCATCGGCATCATGGACGCCGCGATGGTCTGCGAGTCGATGGGCGAGATCACCTACGGCGACAAGGGCAACATGACCCGCGACGAGATCGACCGCACCATGGCGATCTTCACGGAGGCCAAGAAGAACGGCCAGTTCCGCGCCTTCTGGAAGACCTTCGACGAGAGCGTGAACCTGATGGCCTCGGGCGAGGTGGTGATCCAGTCGATGTGGTCGCCGGCGATCACGGCGGTGAAGTCCCGCGGCATCCCCTGCGTCTACCAGCCGCTTGAGGAGGGCTATCGCTCATGGGGCGGCGGCATCGGCCTCTCGGCCGCGCTCGACGGGCTCGAGCTCGACGCGGCCTACGAGTACATCAACTGGTACCTCGACGGCTGGGTCGGCGGCTTCCTGATGCGCCAGGGCTACTACTCGGCAGTGCCCGAGACCTCCAAGGACTACATGAGCGCCAACGAGTGGGGCTACTGGTTCGACGGCGAGGAGGCGGTGGAGCCCATCACCAACCCGTTCGGCGACGTCATGGCGCAGCCGGGAGAGGTCCGAGACGGCGGCTCGTTCTACGAGCGCATGGGCCGGGTCGCCTGCTGGAACGCGGTGATGGACGAGAACCAGTACATGGTCCGCAAGTGGAACGAGTTCATCGCGGCGTGACCGCTGCCGGCGCCCCGGCCATCCGGGGCGCCCCTTCGCCGGAGGCTGCGTGACCGACCAGGCCGTCATCGAGGACCAGAGCGCCGCGCCCAGCCCCGCCGGGACGTCCGCGGGCCAGGCGCGCTCGCGCCAGGCGGGCGGGATGTCCGACCAGCTGGCGGGCTGGCTGCTGGCGACGCCGCTGGCGCTGGTGCTGGCGTTCTTCCTGGTGCTGCCGATCGTGATGATCGTCATCGTCAGCTTCTGGCAGGCGACCGAGTTCTCGATCATCCCCGCCTTCTCGTGGGAGAACTACGACTTTCTGCTGACCTCGCCGGTGACGTGGACGGTCTTCATCAACACCTTCAAGTACGCGGTGATCACCTGGGTTTTCACGCTGCTGATCGGGTTCACGGCCGCCTACTTCCTGGCGTTCCATGTCCGCAGCCTGACCTGGCAGATCGCGCTGTTCCTGCTCTGCACGATCCCGTTCTGGACCTCGAACATCATCCGCATGATCTCGTGGATCCCGTTCCTCGGTCGCAACGGCATCGCCAACTCGGCGCTGATCTCTTGGGGCGTGATCGACGAGCCGCTGGACTGGCTGCTGTTCTCGGACTTCGCGGTGATCCTCGCCTTCGTGCACCTCTACACGCTCTTCATGGTCGTCCCGATCTTCAACACGATGATGCGCATCGACAAGTCGCTGATCGAGGCGGCGCGGGACGCCGGCGCCACCGGCCCGCAGATCCTGTGGAACGTCATCGTACCGCTGACCAAGCCCGGCATCATGATCGGCACGATCTTCGTCGTCACGCTGGTCATGGGCGACTTCATCACGGTCCGGTTCATGTCGGGCTCGCAGTCGGCCAACGTCGGCCGCCTGATCTCCAACGACATCGGCCTGCTGCAATACCCCTCGGCCGCCGCGACGGCGGTGATCCTGCTGATCACCGTGCTGCTGGTGATCGGCATCCTGCTGCGCTTCGTCGACATCCGGAAGGAGCTCTGAGATGGGCGCCGAGGCGGTCCTAAACGGTTTCCAGGTGGTTAACGCGATGCAGAATATCTCTTCGCGTCAGGTAGATGCGGGATCTGTCCAACGCGGACACCTGACCGCGGCGGCGCGATCCGGCGGGACGGCCTGATGGAGCGCCGGCCGCCCAGCTTCTATTTCCTCGCCGCGTTCTTCGCGCTGTTCCTGCTCTTCCTCTACGGGCCGACGATCACCATCGCCATCCTGTCGTTCCAGGGGCCGGGCGGCGGGCTGACCTTCCCGATGCGCGGCGTGTCGCTGCACTGGTTCCGCGACCTTTTCGAACAGCAGGCCGTGGGCGACATCTGGGGTTCGTTCCGGCGCAGCCTTGCCCTGGGCCTTATGGTCATGGTCACCACCATCGTCGTCTCGGTGATGGGCGGGCTTGCGTTCCGCAAGCGCTTTCCCGGGTCGGCGGTGCTGTTCTACCTGATCGTCACGTCGCTGGTGATCCCGTCGATCCTGGTCTCGCTGGGGGTCGGGCTGATCTTCAGCCAGGCGGGCCTGCGCGTGCACTGGGCGACGTCGGGCTTCGGCTCGCAGCTGACCTGGACGCTGCCGTTCGGGCTGCTGATCATGTTCGCGGTGTTCAACCGCTTCGACAAGTCGTACGAGGAAGCCGCCCGCGACCAGGGCGCGAGCGCGTGGCAGACGGTGCGCCACGTAGTCCTGCCGATCATCGCGCCGTCGCTGATCGGCGTCGCGCTCTTCGGCTTCACGCTCAGCTACGACGAGTTCGCAAGGACCCTGCTGACGGCGGGCAGCTACAACACCCTGCCGCTGGAGATCTTCGGGATGACGACCAACGTCACGACGCCGGTGATCTTTGCGCTGGGGACGCTCACCACGGTGTTCTCGTTCCTCGTCATCGGGGTCTTCCTGCTGGCGGTCGGTCTGGCGGCGCGGCGGCGGTCGCGCCGCGCCTCGGATGCCGGCAAGGGGATGGTGTGACGCCCGGCCGGATCGTCTTCATCAACCCGAACAGCACCGTCGCGATGACCGACGCGATGGTGGCGGCCGCGTCGGACGCGGCACCGAGCGTCGGGTTCGACGGCTGGACATCGCATCAGGGGCCGCCCGCGATCCAGGGCGAGGAGGACGGGCGCCTGGCCGTGCCGCCGCTGCTGGAGCTGGTGCAGCGGGCATCGGACGACGGGGCGGCGGCGATTGTGATCGGCTGCTTCGACGATACCGGCCTCGCTGAGGCACGGGCGCTCGCAAGATGTCCGGTCATCGGCCTCGGCCAGGCCGCGTGCGCGCTCGCCCTGCTGGCGGCGGAGCGGTTCTCGGTCGTGACCACGCTCTCGGTCTCGATCCCGGTGATCGAGGGCAACATCCGGGCCGCCGGCCTGGGCGGGCGGCTCGGCCGGGTCCGGGCGAGCGGCATCCCGGTCCTGCAGCTGGAGGAACGGCCGGAGGTCTCGGCGCAGCGGCTCCACGAGGAGGTGGAGGCGGCGGGCCGGGACGACGGCGTCGGCGCCGTGCTGCTCGGCTGCGCCGGGATGAGCGCGTTCGCGGCTGATCTCCGGCGGGAAAGTCCGCTGGCGATCGTCGATCCCGTCGAAGCCGCGGCGCGGCTGGCCGCCGCCGCGGCTGCGCTGCGCTGCGCCGCTAGGGTGGGGCCCGCACCGAACTAGGTCAAGGAGCGGGCGGGCTGGTGGCAGCTCGAGGCGAGGTCGGGTCAGACGGTGGCGGCGAGAATGGTGCCGAGGGCCATCGCGACAGCCGCCTGGGTCGGATCGACCGGCACGCCGAGCGCATCCTCGAGCGGGCGGCGGTGGCGCGCCATGCCGGCGCAGCCGAGGATCGCCGCACCCGGGATCGGGCTGATGCGGGGGCAAGCGCCAGCGATGAAACCAGACAGCTCGCAAGATACCGACCGGGAGGTGCCGCCGAAGGCGGAGACCACGCCGACACCGCCTGCGAGCAGCCGGTCGCGAACGCCAAGACCTCGCCTCCGGAATCCAAGGCCCGCAGCGAACCGACGAGCCCGTCGCGGACGGGCTCCAGGGTGCCTGCGGCGGCGTCGAAGGAGGCAGCTGCTGCCAAGGGCGCGACTGACTCGACGAAGAACGCTCGGCCGAAGCAGGTTACCCCGCAGAAGACTGCCGCCGCGGTAAAGACTGCCGCTGCGAGTGGGGCGGCAGGTCCGAGGGCCGCGCCTGCGAAACGGAAGGCAGCGGGTTCTGCAGCCGCAAAGGGGAGGACGAGGACCAGTGTCCGGAAGTATCAGCATCCGACCGATCCAGCCCTGACCTGGAGCGGCCGCAGACGTCGCCCGCGCTGGGTCACCGAGGCGCTTGAGGCCGGGGGGACCCTGGAAGACCTGCGGGTCCAAAAGCACTGATGCACTCCAAAGGGCCTGTCGTCGCCCACCTGCCGCCCGAGCACGGAACTGCGGCCTTGTCGCGTCGTCGAAGGCTGTCCGCCAAGGCGTCGAGACGTCGATGTGAGTGAGCGGTGACCGAGGAGCGCCTGGGTGGCAATCCCGGACCGAAATGGGGCCACTGCCCAGCGTGATCCTGGGCCATGGCCGCGGGTTTGGCGTGCGCCTTGGCGCGCGTGGCCCGCAGATGCCTGACGCGAGCCAAGGCGCACTGGCCGAAGGCCAGTTCATGGGGGTCGTGGATCGTGGAGGTCAGGTTTTGGCTGCGCGGCTCTGACGGAGCCTGAAGCTCTCGCCGTTCATCTGAAGGATGTGGACGTGGTGGGTGAGGCGATCGAGGATGGCGCCCGTCAGGCGCTCCGATCCGAAGACCTCGGAACCTCGGCATCGGGCGGTGATCTGGTAGTCTGGCGGCGACCTTGATGGAGCCGCCCGCAATGAAGCCGACCACCTTCGCGTCGTTGGCCTATGCGACGAAGAAGAAGCGCACCCGCCGCGAGGCGTTTCTCGCCGAGATGGAGGCGGTGGTGCCCTGGGCGCGTCTGACGGCGCTGATCGAGCCGCACTACCCGAAGGCGGGACCGAAGGGCGGCGGCCGGCGATGCCGCTGGAGGTGATGCTGCGGGTCTACTGTCTCCAGCAGTGGTACGCGCTGTCCGACCCGGCGGCGGAGGGTTCAAGCGTATAGCAATCGATCCAGTGGATCGATTGTAGCGCAGAACCTCTACGACAGCGACGCCATGCGCCGGTTCGCCGGGCTCGAGCTGGGCGACGATGCGATCCCGGACGAGACGACCATCCTGAACTTCCGCCACCTGCTGGAGCGGCACGAGCTGACGCGTGCGATCTTCGAGGCGATCAACAGCTATCTTCGCGAGCGCGGCATCCTGTTGCGCGAGGGAACGTTGGTCGATGCGACGCTCATCGACGCGCCAAGCTCGACGAAGAACAAGCAGGGCGCACGCGACCCGGAGACGAGCAGCACGAAGAAGGGCAACGACTGGTATTTCGGGATGAAGGCGCATGTCGGCGTCGATATTGGCAGCGGCGTGGTCCACACGCTCGAAACCAGCACCGCCAAGGTGCACGACAGCCAGAAGTTCGACGACCTGCTTCACGGCGACGAGCAGGCGGTGTTCGGCGAGTTGCCAGGGGTTGCGCCACCGGTTCGAGCAACCGCTGGCGACGGCTATGTCAGCGGAGAGCGGGAGGAAGCATTCCGCGCCCAGGGCAAGCTCTGGGGCGTGATGCGCAAGGCTCCGAAAGGCGGCAAGCTGCATCCGATCGACGAGCGCATCAACCGGATCATCGCCAGCCTGCGAGCCAAGGTCGAGCACCCGTTCCGGGTGATGAAATGCCAGTTCGGCTACCGCAAGACCCGCTACCGCGGGCTGGCGAAGAACGGGGCGCAACTGTTCTCGCTCTTCGGGCTCGGCAACCTGTTCCTGGTCCGACGACGGTCGATGGCCTGAGGCGGAGTCCGCCCGAAATCGGCCTTGCCGCCGCGCGAGCGGCACCTGATCCGCAGACCCGGGGCCGCTTGTCCCCCGCATCGCCCCGCCGAGACCCTTTCTGGCCGTCATCGCGGCCAATCGGAGCCGTTGATCAGACGTTCCCATGGATCCCTTCGGACTGGGGAGGTCCAGTTCTGCAGGAAGCTCACGCGCAAGCAGTTCTCCGAGTTCATGACGCGGCAGGCGCCCAGTCTGGTCATCTTCGAGGCGTGCGGCAGCGCACATTATTGGGCGCGGGCGATGGAAGCGCTTGGGCACGAGGCAAAGGAAGCTCTGAAGAACCTCGGCAGCGGGCGATGATCTGTTAGGCTGGCGGCGACCTCGCTGGAGCCGCCTGATGAAACAGACTACCTTCGCCTCGCTGGCCTACGCCGGGAAGAAGAAGCGCACGCGGCGCGAGGCGTTTCTCGCCGAGATGGAGGCGGTGGTGCCCTGGGCTCGTCTGACGGCGCTGATCGAGCCGCACTACCCGAAGGCGGGGCCGAAGGGCGGACGGCCGCCGATGCCGCTGGAGGTCATGCTTCGGGTCTACTGCCTTCAGCAGTGGTACGCGCTGTCGGACCCGGCGGCCGAAGAGGCGCTCTACGACAGCGACGCGATGCGCCGGTTCGCCGGGCTCGAACTGGGCGACGACGCGATCCCGGACGAGACGACGATCCTCAACTTCCGCCATCTGCTGGAGCGGCACGAGCTGACCCGTGCGATCTTCGAGGCGGTGAACGCCTATCTACGCGAGCGGGGCATCCTGTTGCGCGAGGGCACGCTGGTCGATGCGACGCTGATCGATGCGCCAAGCTCGACGAAGAACAAGCAGGGCGCGCGCGATCCGGAGATGACCAGCACGAAGAAGGGAAATGACTGGTACTTCGGGATGAAGGCGCATGTCGGCGTCGATATCGACAGCGGCGTGGTCCACACCCTGGAGACCAGCACCGCCAAGATGCACGACAGCCAGAAGTTCGACGAGCTGTTGCACGGCGACGAGCACGCGGTGTTCGGCGACAAGGGCTATGTCAGCGGCGAGCGCGAGGCGGCGTTCCGCGCCCGGGGCAAGGTCTGGGGCGTGATGCGCAAGGCGCCCAAGGGCGGCAGGCTGCACCCCATCGACGAGCGCATCAACCGGATCATCGCCAGCCTGCGGGCCAGGGTCGAGCATCCGTTCCGGGTGATGAAATGCCAGTTCGGCTACCGCAAGACCCGCTACCGCGGGCTGGCGAAGAACGAGGCGCAACTGTTCTCGCTCTTCGGGCTCGGCAACCTGTTCCTGGTCCGACGACGGTTGATGGCCTGAGGCGGAATCCGCCTTAAATCATCGAACTGCCTCAAACCGCACCCCGAGCGGACTCGAATTGCCGCGCCGCCCGGCGTTCCGGTCGTCCGACGCCGATGCAATGCCGAGGGCGCGCGTTGATCAGACCTTCCCAAAGCTGATCGCGCCGCAATATGTGCGCCCCTTGGCGTGTGATCGAGTGCGCACTTTTGTCAGGCCTCACGATGCGGCAATTTCAAAAGCCGCGGGCCGGGATGGTAATCAGCGGATCGGGTCCAAATCTCGACACAGAGCTTTCTGCTCTCGGGCTCTTACTGGTTTTTCCGATCCGGATCGCTCGATCATTTGCCCATTCAGGTCGTTGCCTTCTCACACTCCCTTGCTACCGTCGCTGACGCTCCGACAAGTGGTTCATGCCGCAGGTGCCAGCGCCGGATCCCTGTAATCCTCGTTCTTCATCATCATTGCCCACATCTGCCGGGCCATCTTGTTGGCCAGCGCGATCGCCACCAGCATCTTGGGCTTGCGAAGCAACATGCGCGACAGCCAACTGTCTTTTGGAATTACACGCTGCCCAAGCCAGCCCAGTCGCGACATCGCACCGACGATCAGAAGGCGTCGAATATCGGCCTGACCGGCCTTGGTCATGCGTCCGAGGCGCTCCTTGCCTCCAGAGGAAGGCTCTGTTGCACAAATCCTGTGAGGGATTCATCTCGTGAATCCAGCGTGGTAGCTGGACTGCATGAGCAGACTCACAGCCACCGCCTACAAGACCAGGAACTGGCCGGCCTACAACGAAGCGCTCAAGCGCCGCGGCTCGCTGACGATCTGGTTCGATCCCGAGATGACCTGGGACGGCACGCCGACCGGCAAGCGAGGTCGCCAGCCCGCCTATAGTGATGGAGCAATCCAGACCTGCCTGACGATGAAGGTTCTGTTCGGCATGGCGCTCAGGCAGACGACCGGCTTTGTCGAGAGCCTGCTACGGTTGATCGGTTTGGACTGGGCGGTGCCCGACTTCAGCACCCTCAGCCGTCGCCAGAAGACCTTGAAGGTCAACATCCCCTATCGCGGCTCGCAGGGGCCGCTCCATCTTCTGATCGACAGCACCGGCATCAAGGTCGAAGGCGAAGGTGAGTGGAACGCGCGAAAGCACGGCGGCCCCAAACGTCGGGTCTGGCGTAAGATCCACATCGGGATCGACGAGAAAACACTGGAAATCCGGGCTGCCGAGTTCACCACCAGCGACGTAGGTGACGCGCCCATGCTGCCCGAACTTCTCGACCAGATCCCGCCCGATCAGGAGATCGGCAGCGTCACCGCCGATGGCGCCTTCGACACCCGCAAGTGCCATCAGGCCGTCGCCGCCCGAGGCGCTGCGGCAATCATCCCGCCCCGCAAGAACGCCAAGCCTTGGAAGCCCGACACGCCTGGAGCGATCGCACGAAACGAAGCCCTCCGCGCATCCCGGCGCTTCGGGCGGACCCTCTGGCGACGATGGAGCGGGTATTACCGCCGAAGCCGCGCAGAGACCAAGATGCACTGCGTCAAGCTCTTGGGCCAACGCCTGACCGCAAGAGACTTCGACCGTCAGGTCGCAGAGTTCCAAGTCCGCGTCGCCGTGCTGAACGGCTTCACCGCGCTCGGCATACCCGTCACGGAAGCCGTGGGATGAGTCTGCCCGGGGAAAGGGGAACCTCGGCCATCAGGCGATTTGCGCAACAGAGCCTTTCATCACCCGGAACGGATGCTCGACCCTGGCCCGCAGGCTGGCGATGATCCGGTTGATGCGCTCGTCGATGGGGTGCAGCCTGCCGCCCTTGGGCGCCTTGCGCATCACGCCCCAGACCTTGCCCCGGGCGCGGAACGCCGCCTCGCGCTCGCCGCTGACATAGCGCCCCCTTGTCGCCGAACACCGCGTGCTCGTCGCCGTGCAACAGCTCGTCGAACTTCTGGCTGTCGTGCATCTTGGCGGTGCTGGTCTCCAGGGTGTGGACCACGCCGCTGTCGATATCGACGCCGACATGCGCCTTCATGCCGAAGTACCAGGCATTTCCCTTCTTCGTGCTGGTCATCTCCGGATCGCGGGCGCCCTGCTTGTTCTTGGTCGAGCTGGGCGCATCGATCAGCGTCGCATCGACCAGCGTGCCCTCGCGCAACAGGATGCCCCGCTCGCGTAGATAGGCGTTCACCGCCTCGAAGATCGCACGGGTCAGCTCGTGCCGCTCCAGCAGATGGCGGAAGTTGAGGATCGTCGTCTCGTCCGGGATCGCGTCGTCGCCCAGTTCGAGCCCGGCGAACCGGCGCATCGCGTCGCTGTCGTAGAGCGCCTCTTCGGCCGCCGGGTCCGACAGCGCGTACCACTGCTGAAGGCAGTAGACCCGAAGCATGACCTCCAGCGGCATCGGCGGCCGTCCGCCCTTCGGCCCCGCCTTCGGGTAGTGCGGCTCGATCAGCGCCGTCAGACGAGCCCAGGGCACCACCGCCTCCATCTCGGCGAGAAACGCCTCGCGCCGCGTGCGCTTCTTCTTCCCGGCGTAGGCCAGCGAGGCGAAGGTAGTCTGTTTCATCAGGCGGCTCCAGCGAGGTCGCCGCCAGCCTAACAGATCATCGCCCGCTGCCGAGGTTCTTCAGAGCTTCCCTTGCATTACGGGCGGCAATCACAAAAGGCACTTCGTCGTTGGGAACTTCGCCGCCTTGATGCGACGCTCGACCATCCTCCGCTCGCGTTCGATCAGCTCGAGCTCGCAGAGCCGCAGCAGGTACTGGACATGATCCTTGCCCTCGGCGGCGCACTGCGCGCGGACGCGCGCAGATCATGACTCTGGCGGCGACGCCGCCGGCCGGGCAAGCTTGGCGTGCTCGGACTGGAAGGTGGGCAGCTTGAGCTTCCTGAGATGGTGCTGGAGCAGCACCTGGGGCGTGTCGCTCATGCCGCCGTCCCGGACATCAGGCTGAGGTAGCTCGACGGCCTGGTGGTCTCGACCCGCGCCCGCGGCAGGTAGGGATAGCAGTCGAGGTCGAGCCGCGGCGGGCGACGCTCGACGCGGCAGAGCACCAGGTGCTTGACCGCGTCATAGCCGATGGCACCGAGATCGAGGGCCTGGCGCACGGCGCCGTGGACATGGTCCATCTCGAAGGTCTCGAGGAGCCGCAGGACCTGCACATACTCGCGCTTGCCCGGCTTGCCCATCCGGGCCCCGAGCAGCCGGCGCAGCGTGGCGAACGCCTGCGGCAGATCCCAACCCTGGAGCGGCGCCGCCTGGTCGAGGGCTCCGACCTTCTGCTCCAGGAGCGGCAGGAAGTGCAGCGGATCGAAGACCATGTCGGCCTTCTCGTAGGACCGCCGATGCCGCGCGATGATGTCGGTCCCGGCACCGATCACGACCTCGCCGACATAGCCGCGGACCTAGACCTCGTGATGGGCATAGGCAACCGGCACCGAGTAGTCGTTGCCGCGGTAGCGCACCATCGAAATCGAGGTGGCGCGCGTGCTGACCTTCTCGCAGGCGTCGTAGGGGGTGGGCGGTCCCGTCGCCGAGGATCTTCGCCACCGCGAGCGTGGTGTTGTCGAACAGGATCGACAGCGGCACCCCGCCGAAGAAGGCGAAGGCCGCGACGTGGCCGTCGCAGAACGCCTCCGTCGTCTCGGCCGGATACGCTTTGATGAAGATCGCATCCGAGTGCGGCAGCGCCATGGCGAAGTAATGCAGCTTGCGCCGGACCCCGCCGATCTCGCCGAGGGCCTCGTCGAAGTCGACCTGGCGTGCCCGGGCGGATGCGACAGGGGCACGAACACCTCCTGTGTCCGGCGCTTCTTCTCCCGGATGTAGTCGGTGACGATGGTGATGCCGCCGGTGAAGCCGTGCTCGTCGCGCAACCGCTCGAAGATCCGCTGCGCCGTGTGCCGCTGCTTCTTCGGTAGGGCCCGGTCCGCCTCCAGGATCTGGTCGATGATCGGCAGGAACGGGTCGAGCTTCGGGCGCACCGGGGGCTTCGATCGCCGGTAGCCAGGGGGCACCGAGTGCTTCAGGATCTTCGACACCGTCTTGCGGTCGATCCCGAACAACCGGGCCGCCGCTCGCTCGCTCAGACCCTCGACATGGCACGCTCGCCGCACACGCGCGTAGAGTTCCACAGAGTACATCTCCCCGCCTTCAGCTCGTTTGCCTCAGGCGCAGAATGGCGGACTTTTACTCCGCGGCGGTCAGAGCATCCGACCGCTTCCGTGGCCCACTTTGTCTCCGGGATTCACAAAGAAGATCTGCGTCAGCTGCGCTACCTGGCCGCAATGGCGCGGTGTCGTGTCGGGACAGCCTAATCTGAGGCCGCTGTCGATGGCTTCGCCGCCGCCGCGTCCCCATTCTTTCAGGTAGGCCGGTGCCGACACCGGAGCGGCCGCTGAACCGGCTTCACGCCCATTGGGGTTATGGTCTGGATATCTCCAAGCTGCGCGCGGAACTCCCTGCAGCGCCCGATTGGGCAGGCCAGTGAGGGTGACATGGAGTGCCGCGGTGCGCCGCCGCTCGAGCGCGCCGCTGACGAGCTTCTGCGCCCGACGATTCTCGAGGGCTGCGCCTACGGCAGTACGAATCTCCGTCTGCGTGCATGGGCGCAGCAGATTGCTCGTTGGGAAACCTGGGCGAATAGGCGAGACCTCGTGCGCTTACATGCTCAATCTCGACAGCCAACAAGAGGCTAGCAGAAAGTCCGGGTCGGGCGTTCAGACGATCACTTGCCGAGCGACCGAGCCTCTCTCATTGCTCCCTGAAGGCCCTCGACATGCTGTCGACGATCGGCTTGGCGAGGTACTCTGCGAACGTCCGCTCCTCGGTCTGGATCATGATCTCCGCCGGCATGCCGGGTGTCGGCGAGAAGCCGGGGACGCGGGCAATCTGATTGGAGCCGAGCGACACGCGAGCCAAGTAGACTTCGGTCGGCTTCCCGTCGCCGGCCTCCACGATGGAGTCGGCCGAAAGATAGAACACCTCGCCCTCGAGGACCGGTGTGGTCCTTTGATTAAGCGACGTCAGTCGGACTGTCGCCATTTGCCCCGTCTGGACGCTGTCCACCTCGTTGCGCGAGATCATCGCCTCGATGATGAGCGGCGCGTTCGACGGCAGGATTTCGAGGATCGACTTGCCGCTCTCGATGACACCTCCCGCCGTGTGGTAGTGCAGGCGCAAGACCGTGCCTGAGACAGGCGCGACGACTTCGGATCGCTCGAGCACGCTTTGCGCCTTGCGAGACTGCTCCCGAATGCTTTCGAGTTCCGACTGCACGACCTGCAACTCATCTAGCGCCGCTTGACGGTACTCGCTGCGCGCCTTCTCGATCTGGACGGCGTACTTGCGCTGCATCTGCTCGATCTCGGCGATCTCCGCCTCGAGGCGGCCGATCTGCCCTTCCGCTTCGATGAGCACGCGCTCGACGGAGATGACTTCCGGCCGTCGCGTGAGACCCTTCTCGAACAGCGCCACCTTCGCCTCGTGCTCTTCCTTCAGAAGCTGCAGCTGCCGGTGGTGTGAACCAAGCTGCGTCTGGTATCCGACCTTGCGGACTTCCAGTGCATCCGAGTTGCGGTGGAGCAGAGTCGAGATCCTGCGCCAAAGCGCGGCGCGAGGCATTGAAGGCGCGTGTCTGACTGGCCAGAACCGCCGCCACGTCTCCATCGCCGAGGGCTTCGAGGTACTCGGGAAACACTAGCACGTCGTCTTCTGCGAACTCGGCCAAGAGGCGCGCCTGCGTCGCCTCGAGCCTGTACATCCTGAGGTGCAATTCGCGCTCGTTTGCGAGTGACGCGGTCTCGTCGAGCCTGAGGAGGACTTCACCCTCCTCCACCCTGTCGCCCTCCTCGACGAGGATCTCCTTGATGATCCCGCCTTCGAGGTGCTGGACGATCTTGTTCTGCCCGGTCGCAACGAACGACCCTTGAGCGATGACGGCCGCGGCCAGCGGCGCGCGAAAGGCCCAGGCGCCGAAGCCGCCGAACGTGAGGGCCATCAACGAGATGCCGAAGATGGCGAGGCGGCGGATCGACCGCGGAACGTCGCGGTACCACTGCTCGTGGCCGCCGGGCGTAACAAGCTCACGCATTCTGCTGTCCTCCGCTGTCAGGCACCTGCTTCTCCGCTTTCTTGCCGGCGAGTTTCTTCAAGACCGGCTCGCGCTCGCCGAACATCGCGACGCTTCCGTCTGCGAGCAGCATGATCTTGTCGACGACACAGAGCAGCGACGGCTTCTGCGTCACCACCACGACGGTGATTTTGTTCTCCTTCGCGTGCCCCAAGGCGCGCGCGAGAGCACGATCGCCAGCGGTGTCGAGGTTCGAGTTCGGTTCGTCCAGGACTACCATGCGCGGGTTGCCGAAGAAGGCTCGCGCAAGGGCGATGCGCTGCTTCTGCCCGCCGGAAAGGGGCGAGCCGTCGGCTGCAACGCGCGTTTCGTATCCCTGCGGCAGCGAGGCGATCATCTCGTGCACGTCCGCGAGAACGGCGGCAGCGTGAATCTGCTCGTCACTCGCATCGTCGCGCATCCGGGCGATGTTCTGCTTGATGGTCCCCGGGAAGAGCTGCACGTCCTGCGGCAGGTAGCCGATGTTCTCGCCAAGTTGCCGCGGATCCCAGTTGCGGAGGTCCATGAGGTCGAGGCGGACATTGCCGGAGGTCGGAAGGATCGAGCCGACCAGCATCTTGCCGAGGGTTGTCTTGCCGGCGCCGGAATTCCCGATGACGCCAAGGCTTTCGCCCGGATGGAGCGAAAAGCCCACACTGTTCAGCACCACCTGCTTGGTACCGCCCGGAATGTAGAGCAGCCGCTCGACGTCGAGCCGCCCCTCGGGACGCGGCAGATGCAGCCGCTCGTACTGCAGCGCGGATGAGCGCAGGAGCCTGGTGATGCGCCCATAGGCGGCGCGAGAGAGGAGGAACCCGTTCCAGCCCTCGATGGAGCCTTCGATCGGCGCAAGGGCGCGTCCCGCGATGATCGACGCTGCAATGACCATTCCCCCGGTAATCTGACCGTCCAGGGCGAGGTAGGCGCCCCATCCAAGCATGGAAACCTGGGTCAGGAGGCGCACCGCGCGCGAGATGGCAGCCGACACGATGTTACGGTCCTGCGCCTGGACCTGCGCGGTCAGCGACTGCGCGGTATCTCGGCCCCAGATCGCCACTGCCTCGGGGATCATCGCCAGGGCATTGATGATCTGGCTGTTCCGCGACATCGAGTCGAGGTGCAGGTTGGCCTTGCTCTGGGCCGCGTTGGCCTGCGCAAAAGGCTTTTCGGTGAGCTTCTGGTTGACGAAGGCGATCAGGAAGAGAAGCAGCGCCGTCACCGCCACGATCGTGCCGAGGTGCGGGTGCACGAGGTAGATCGCAAACAGGAAAAGCGGCGCGAACGGCACATCGAGAAACGAGATCAACGTGCCCGAAGTCAGGAACCCACGAAGTTGCTGGAGATCGCCAAGCGTCTGATACTCGCGTCCCGATCCATGCAGGGATGCGTGCGCCGCCGCGCTGAGGATCGGTGCACCAAGCTGCGCCGCGACTTCGACCGCGGTGCGCATCAGCATGAAGCGCCGGATGGCATCGAACACGGACTGCAAGATGACGGCCCCGCCAATGACGATCGTCAGCATGACCAGTGTGTCGACCGAGCGGCTTGTCAGCACCCGGTCGGAAATCTGGAAGAGATAGACGGGAATCGCGAGGATCAGGACGTTCGTCGCAAGCGTCATCAGCATGATGTACGCCATGTTGCCTCGCACGGCGGACAGGCCCTTCCGCAGGCTCTCCTCGAAGTTCTCGGGGCCGAGCCGACGGTGAAAGCCCGGGCCCTTTCCGCCGCCACCGCCACCGCCCGACACGGGAGGGTCGGGCTTCTTCGCGATGGGCCCGGTCGAGCCCTCGATCGTCGCGCCGGTGCCGGCCGGCTTGCCTGTGTCGCGCGCAATCGGGCGAGGCTCGGCGACTCTGGCCTCGTGCGGCAGTCGCAAGAGGTCGCCGCGACGGAACGCGTCCGGATCAGACGCGGGAGCGCGGTGATCGTCGTTCGGAAAATCCTTCAAGAAAAGCTCCTTCGGCGTTCTGGCATCAGGTGAGCGCCGTCTGCATCACATCGAGATGCGTGGAACTCGTAGTTGCTCGTCGGAACGATCTCGTCCGTCGTCTCCGCGAGCGCGACCATGTCGTCGGACAGGAAAGCGGCGACCGCTTCCTTTGCGAGGCCCGAGACCGCGACCCCGCTCGGCGCCGCGTCGATGTCGAACAACTCGGCCTGATGAATGAAGGCGTCGTCGTAGACGTGGCCGCCCGCCATGATCTTGGAATCGACGCCGTGCTTCATCACCGTCGCGAGATTGACGAGCGCGTTCGAGCCGGCGATCAGCTTCATCTCGGCCTCGAGTTGATCGCGCAAGGCGTGCATCTCGAGCCGGATCTGGTCGGCATCGCCGACGATGTTGGTCTGCTGCAAGATGTTCAGCTTTGTCAGGTCGCCGTCGATCTGCAGGACACGCAAGGCCTCCTTGCCGGCGAAGAGAGCGTCCTGAGCGACCTCGCGCGCGATCGTCTCGGCTCCCTCCGCCAATTGCTCGGCGGTCGCTGCGAAAGCTTCCGTCATTTCAACGAAGCTGTCGGCGCCCGTCGTCTTCAGGGTCGCCTTGTTGAGCAGCAGGTTGTCGGCGAGCGACATCGGCGCAGGCTCGGGTTCAACGGTCGTAGTGATCTCTGGCGCGTCGCTCGCCTCCGCAGCGACAGCTTCCCCGGTCCCGCCGCTCTGCGTTGCCACCTCCGCGTCAGCAGGTCCGACAGGATCGTTCAGAGGTTCGGCCTGCGGCTCCGAAACTTCGGGACCCGCTGAGATTCGAGGAGGCGGGGCATCAGCTGCGGCACTCCCGCCCGTGCTGCTTTCGTCCGTCCGTTCGCCAGAGCGGAACCAAGCGTCAGGCCCGGACAGCGCATCCTCGCTCGGCACGACGGTGTCGCCATGCATTGCGACCGGCGAGACGGTCGGGGTGTCCAATTTTGCCCGCGTCGTTTCGGGGGCGCCTGTCATCACCTTGTCGGAATCGAGGAGGACGTTCTTCTGCGACAGAACTGTCCCGTCGATCATGTCCCCCGCGACGAACACCAGATCAAAGGAATACCCCAGTTCGTTGAGGACGGCGGAATTGACGATTTCGTTCTGGCCGAGGCCGATGAAAGAGGCCGAGCCGGAAAAGGTAACCTCCGCGCGGTCGAAGTCGGTGACAAAAGTGAACTGCTTGACCCAGTTGACCTGAAGCAGGTCGGCCTCGACCCGGATGACGTGCCACGCTTCCGGCAAGACGTCCGCGGGTGGTGGCGCCTTTCCGGGATCCTCGGAAGATTCCGTCAGGATCTCGACGATGTTGTGGCCGACGGAACTTTGTCCCACCGCCCGACCATCGATTGTGTCGTGCTCGACCAGCACATTGACCTGGCTGACCGCATCGAACTTGGCGACGTCGCCACGCACGACGATGACCGGCGCATCTATCCACTGCGAGCCGATCGCGATCTCGTTGATCGCCTTGTTCGCGCCGGCGACGATCTTGTGGCCCGGCTCAAGCCCAAGCGGGTTCGGGGTACCGTCCCCGAAATCGCGCGAGAAGTCGTACTCCTCAAGGAGGCGGGTCTCACCCGTCCCGCCAGGCCCATCCGTGGCATAGACGACGGTTTCCGCGTCGGGCGCCGGCTGCGAGGGGTCTCGGTCAGCGTTCCCTTCAACCTCCTCCGCCGCACTCTCCAGGCGCTCATCTTTTTCCGGGCGGAGATATTCCGGCAGGAGTTCCATCCAGTCGGGAACTTCGTCGGCCGCGACACCGTCGATGATGATCCCGTGCGCGTCGGCGCCGCGGAAGGTCGAGATCTCCGCGCTGCCGCCTGCAACGGACGACGCGTCTATGCGCGCCAGCATGTCTTGCGCGAAACCGATCCAATCGCCGTCTAGCGGAAGCTCCGGAACGTCGAACGCGGTCAGCGTCTCGGCCACGATCACAAGCGTCTGCAGCGCCTGCTCCAAAACCGCCGGGTCGGTGAACTGCGTCCCGAGTCCATTCAGGAACAGATCGTTGTCATTCAACCCGACGGACTGCAGCGTTACCGCGACGATGCTGCCCGGCACCGCAAGCGCAAAGCGGAACGGCGGCGCCTCGATGTCGATCTCGATCATCCGAATATTGACGGTGGCGACGTCGGGTTCGTCGGGCGCGACACGCTCCAGCTCCGGAGGCTCCGCCAATTCATACGCCGCGTCGGCGACCGATGGCGGGTCCACGACGGGTGGAAGTGCGGGCGCGTTCGGCTTGTAGTCAAGACCAGGATCGAAGCGGCCTAGCGCGTAGGGTGCGTCCAAGCGCACACTCCCGGCCTCAATCGTCGCCGCATCGTCCTCGGCAGTCTTCTTCTGTCTGAATTCCAGGTACTTTTGGCGGAGGCGAAGCTCTTCTACCAGCAGATCAAACAAGCCGATGAAGTGCGCGATCAACTCTGTGGTCGGGTCCATCTTCATCTCGTCACCGCTCTACCTTGCCGATCCGAAACATCGGCGGTCCGTTAGGACAGGCGGGGCCGGACATTGATCCGGCCCCGCGCAATCGTTTCTAGACGCCGTCGTCCTCGCCCGCGTAGGTCGAGCTGAACGAACCGCCGACGACGTTCATGTCGACCGTGTTGCCGAGCACGTTCGCGCCCATCACGATCTCCATGTTGAACGCCGACTGGGACGCAGAGGCCGCCGCCGAGGCGTAGGACTCGCCGGTGACGATGCCGTCGTCGCCATTGCCCGAGCCCCAGCTGCCGGCCTCGCCGCCAGCGCCGCCCGCGCCGTTGGTCGCAGCACCGCCTGCGCCACCCATGACGTCGCCGTTCATGCCGGCTCCGCCCGTGGTCGCGCCACCAGTCGCCGCACCGCCGGTGCCGCCGGTTGCCGAGGTCATCGACTGACCCGAAGCACCGCTCGACGCCATCGCGTCTCCGGTCGCCGAGCCGTTGCTCGTCGCCGAGCTCATGGCGTCGCCGGCTCCGGCCGCACCCGAGGTCTGGGTCGTGTCGACATCGGAGGTCGACTGCGCCAGGGCCTCGGCCGCGATCTCCGACAAGCCGCCGTAGCCACCGTCACCGTCAGCGTAGCCGCTGTTGGTGCCGGTCGACGTCGAGTTGGTGTCCGACGTCGATGAGCCACCGGCGCCGCTGGTTCCGGTGCCCGATGCGGTGTCGGCGCTGCTTGCCGTACCGCTCGAGGTGCCGGTGCCTGCACCGCCGTCACCGCCCGTCGCCGTCGAGGTCGACGTGCCGGTGCCGGTATTGTCGGCGTCGTTGTTGGCCGTCCCCGCCGCACCGGCTCCGGATTCGGAGTCGGTGCTGCCGGTCCCGGTGTTGGTCGCGTCGTTGTCGGCCATGCCCGAGCCTGCCGCGCCTGCGCCGGATTCGGAGTCGGTGCTCGCCGTGCCGGTGTTGCTGGCATCGTCGTCGGTCTGGCTGGATGCCATCCCGCCTGCGCCGGACGTGTTGCTCCCGGTGCCGGTGCCCGTGTTGCTGGCATCGTCATCGGTCATGCCGGTGCCTGCGGCCGCAGCGCCGGACGTGCCGGTGCCCGTGCCGGTGCCGGACGACGTGTTGGTGTTCGGCGCCGCTGTCGTGGTCGCCGCTCCTCCCGCGCCGCTCGTTCCGGTCGACGTGCCGGTCCCAGTGCCGGTGCCGGTGCCGGTGCCGGTGTTGGTCCCGTTGGCATCGTCATCGGTCGTGGCCGAACCGGCCGCTCCGTCGCCCGACGTGCCCGTCCCGGTGCCGGTGCCGGTATTCGCACCCGTCGTCTGGGTGCCTGCGCCGCCATCACCGTTGGTGTTGGTCGACGTGCCGGTGCCGGTCCCGGTGCCCGTGCCCGTGCCCGTGTTCGACCCGGTGGCATCGTTGTCGGCCATGCCGCTGCCGGCTGCGCCAGCGCCGCCGGTTGACGTGTTGGTGGCATCGCCGGAGACGGTGTTGTTGGCATCGCCGGACGTATTGGTGCCGGCGCCACCGGCACCGCCGGTATTGGTCGACGTGCTGGTGTTGTTGCCGGTACCCGTGCCGGTCCCATTGCTGGTTCCGGTTCCAGTGCCAGTCCCCGTGCCGGTCGAGTCGCCGGCAGTACCGTTGCCGTTGCCGCCGGTACCGCCAGTGGCGTTGGCGTCGCCGTCGGCATTGGCGTCGGCCGTGTCGGCCTGGGCAGAGACCTCCTCAGCGTCGGCTTCCTCGGCGTCGGGCGCGCCCTCGGCTTCGGCCTTGGCTTCGTTCTCGGCTTCGGCTTCGGAGTCGGCATCGGCATCTGCGGCGGCGTCGCCGCCTTCGCCCTCGGCCTCGGATTCGGCCTCGCCTTCGCCGTCGCCTTCGCCTTCGGCTTTGACCTCGGCTTCACCTTCGCCTTCGCCTTCGCCCTCGTTCTCCGACTCGATCTTGCCGGATTCGCCGCCGTCGGCCTCGCCGTCGGTTTCGGCCTTGGCTTCGGCTTCGCCTTCGGCTTCGGCTTCGGCCTCACCGCCGTCGCCGCCTTCGCCCTCGGCCTCGCCGTCGGCTTCAGCGTCGCCCTCGGCCTTCACCTCAGACTTCGCCTTCGCCTTCGCCTTCGGTCTCCGAGTTGATCTCGCCGGAGTCGCCGGCTTCGTTCTCGGCATCGGCCTTGGCTTCGCCTTCGCCTTCGCCTTCGGCATCGCCGCTGTCGCCGCCTTCGCCTTCGGCATCGCTGTCGGTCTCGACGTCGCCTTCGACTTCGGCTTCGCCTTCACCCTCGCCTTCACCATCGGCTTCGGCCTTGACCTCGCCGGAGTCACCGGCGTCGCTGTCGGCTTCGGACTCGGCCTCGCCCTTCGCTTCGCCTTCGCCCTCGGCCTCGACGTCGCCGCTGTCGCCGCCTTCGCCTTCGGCGTCGCTGTCGGTCTCGGCTTCAGCCTTGACCTCGACGTCGCCCTCGGCATCGCCGGTCTCGCCGCCTTCTGCCTCGGAGTCGCTGTCGGTCTCGGCTTCGCCCTTGTTCTCGACGTCGCCGTCGATCTCGCCGCCGTCGCCGCCTTCACCTTCGGCATCGCCATCGGCTTCGGCTTCGGACTTGACCTCGACGTCGCCGTCGATTTCGCCGCCGTCACCGCCTTCGGCTTCGGCGTCCGACTCGCTCTTCGCTTCAACCTCGGCTTCCGACTCGGAGTCGGTGTCGCCGCTGTCGCCGCCGTCGGAGTCGTTCTCCGACTTGGCCTCCACGTCGCCGTCGTTCTCGCCCTCGCCCTCGGCGTCGCCGCTGTCGCCGCCTTTATCCTCGGATTCGGACTCGGCCTTCACTTCGGACTCGGACTCGTTCTTGGAGTCGGCATCGCCGCCGTCACCAGCCTCGCCCTCGACGTCGGACTCGTTGTCGGACTCGCTCTCGGACTTGACGTCCGCCTTGTTGTCGCCGCTGTCGCCGCCGTCGCCTTCTGCTTCGGCTTCGACGTCGCCGGCATCGACCTCATGGCCCTCGGCTTCGATCTCGCCGGTCTCGCCGCTGTCGCCGCCTTCGGCTTTGACTTCTTCGGCGTCGCCGCTCTCGACCTCGGCCTCCGCGTCGCCGCCTTCGGCCTCGCCGCCTTCTGCGTCGCCGCCTTCGCTTTCGGCGTCGCTGCCGCCCTCACCGCCGGTCGAGTCGACCGAGATGCCTTCCTCGGCGTACGCTTCGCCGCCTTCGGCCTTGGCGTCCTGCTTGAAGTCCGATTCGTTCGAGACCTTCGCGTCCTCGAGGTAGTCATTGTCCTCGAGAGCGATCGATTGGGCGTTCACGAACGCCGAGTTGTTGCCAGCGCCGAACGTGTTGCCGGTGAGGATGTCACCCATGCCCATGTCGTGGCCAGGGTCATAGTCGGCATCGCCCTCAGCCATCACGATGTCATCGATCTCGCTGTGATCGAGATCGAAGTCGCCGAAATCATCGTCGGTTGGCAGCGTGTCGAGCGCAACGTCGACGTCGACATCGACGTCGGTATCGCTGTCGCTGTTCGCATTGCTCGAACTGTTGCTCGAGCTGTCGGTGGAGCTGTCGCTGTCGCTATCGCTCGAGCTGTCGGAACCGCTTGTGCTGTCGCTTAAGCTCTCACTGTCGGCGTCGGACTTGCCTTCGGCCTTGGCGTCAGCCTCGCTGTCCGTTTCGCTCTCGCTCTTGTTCTTGTTCAGGTTGTCGTTCAGATTTCCGTTCAAGTTCCCGTTGAGAGACAGATCGCTCGTCTCGGGATCGACGTTCAGGGTCACATCCCCGACATCAAAGATGAAATTCGGATGACGATTGGACATTGCTTCCTCACTTGAATCAGCAGACAGCCCTCCGCCAGTCATTTCCAAAGCGGAGATCGGCGCTCTGCCAGTTTCGTTGAACTTGCTATGGCGTGTCGCTTCTATCTGTCGGCAGCCACCTCCCCTCCGCTCGGCTTTGATCGGTGAGGCCTTGGGGGCTTGAAGTCGGCGCTTGCCGACAACAGCCCGCGTTCCAAGTCGCACCGATGTTGCGAGTGAAAAGGTCCCATCCGCCTGGCTCCGTGACTATCTGGACGATCGGGCTGCACCATCAGCCCGCCGCGCGAGTCATCCTCGCGGAGCAACTCTTGGTTGCGCATCATCTGAATGTGCTAGTTCATATATTGCGACGGGTGCGCGGTTTCGGCGCTGGGCCGACGGCGAAGGCGAGGTCAATCGATAGTTGTAAAATTAACGACTCGCATAAAATTTTGTCGGAATCGAACAATGCATCGGCTAAGCTATGAGGAGGGGTAGGTGTAGCCCGTTCGGGCTAGATTGATAGGATAAGAAACTTAAGAGTGTCATTTCTGTGGAGTGCCAGGTTATGCGTGAGTTCAACAACATCACCGCCGTGTTTGGTGGTGAGCCTTCCCAGCCGCTCGTCGCCTTGCTGGGAACGTCGGTCCAATTCTCAAACCAGGTCGTGCGGGTCCTCAGGCTTGAGTTCGACGGGGTCGAGTTCGCGCGCGTTTGCGAGCTTCGCGCGCTGCTCGAAGTCGATGGACCTCCCAACGTGGTAATCGTCCACGAAACGGATCCGAAGCTGGAGGCCCGAATCGAAGAGGTGCGCGCTACGTTCCCCGGAGCCTTGCTTGCGGTGGCCTGCTCGGATGCGGCCGTCGTTCGGCAGCTCAAGCATTGCGATTTGGCGATGCCTGTCAGCGCACTCAACATGAATGCGCAATTCGACGTCTGGTTTTCGGTGCTTCGGCTTTTGCTGAGCGGGCACGTCTATGTGCCGGCCGATACCATGCGTGAGCTGCGCGAAGATTCCCGTCGATCTGCCGACATCCACCTAACGCCACGCGAGAAGGAGGTTCTGTCCCTTATCGCAGATGGAAGGCAGAACAAGGTGATCGCTGCGGAGCTGGGGCTCTCCGAGCACACCGTGAAGCTGCATACACACAACATCTATTCCAAGCTCAGGGTCTCGAACCGAACTGGCGCCACCAAATGGTACCTGTCGCAAGTGGGGAGCATCGGAAATGTCGGTTACGACGAGCACGCCAAGTAGTTCCGAGACCTTCGATGGTTTCCTGCTCAAGGTCGGGAAGCTGAACTACGTCTGGACCAATACGGAAAGCCTGCTGATTCACTTCATCGCCGGCCTCGCCGGGTGCGACAAGGAAACGGCAGTCATCATCTTCCTGACGCTCAACACCTCGCGGGCGCGGCTCGATCTCGTCGAACGTCTCGCAAAGCTCCCGCGCGTCGAGCCTGCAGAGCGGGAAACGATTCTTGAGTTAGCGCGGGAGATGAGCCGGCTATCGTCGCTGCGGAACCGCTATAATCACTGCATCTATGCGTTTGACCCCGAGAGCGGCAGTACACGAACCATCCTGATGCGCATCGCCGATCGGAAGAGGGATATCCGGGTCGGAGACGCCCATCAGATTGACGAAAAGGCGATTGCAGAGATCGACGAGACGCTCAGGAAGCTCTCGGATCTCAATGCGCGATTCTGGGCCACCGCCCGGCGCCACGGCTATCCAATCTGATGGCCTCGAGGCCAAACTCTGCGCCGCGGCTTCCTCTCCCGGCGTTCTCGCCCTCGATCGCCTTCAGCCGCCGCATCTCCATGGTTGAGTAGCGGAGGATTTCAGGCTCATCATCCCCGTCATCCATGGAAGGGAGAGACAGGAATTTGAACCGTTGGTTGCGAGCCGTCGGCTCGCCGAATCCGCGGTGATCGGAGCATAGGAAGGTCTGATCAACGCGCGCCCTCGGCATTGCATCGGCGTCGGACGACCGGAACGCCGGGCGGCGCGGCAATTCGAGTCCGCTCGGGGTGCGGTTTGAGGCAGTTCGATGATTTAAGGCGGATTCCGCCTCAGGCCATCAACCGTCGTCGGACCAGGAACAGGTTGCCGAGCCCGAAGAGCGAGAACAGTTGCGCCTCGTTCTTCGCCAGCCCGCGGTAGCGGGTCTTGCGGTAGCCGAACTGGCATTTCATCACCCGGAACGGATGCTCGACCCTGGCCCGCAGGCTGGCGATGATCCGGTTGATGCGCTCGTCGATGGGGTGCAGCCTGCCGCCCTTGGGCGCCTTGCGCATCACGCCCCAGACCTTGCCCCGGGCGCGGAACGCCGCCTCGCGCTCGCCGCTGACATAGCCGTCGCCAGCGGTTGCTCGAACCGGTGGCGCAACCCCTGGCAACTCGCCGAACACCGCGTGCTCGTCGCCGTGCAACAGCTCGTCGAACTTCTGGCTGTCGTGCATCTTGGCGGTGCTGGTCTCCAGGGTGTGGACCACGCCGCTGTCGATATCGACGCCGACATGCGCCTTCATGCCGAAGTACCAGGCATTTCCCTTCTTCGTGCTGGTCATCTCCGGATCGCGGGCGCCCTGCTTGTTCTTGGTCGAGCTGGGCGCATCGATCAGCGTCGCATCGACCAGCGTGCCCTCGCGCAACAGGATGCCCCGCTCGCGTAGATAGGCGTTCACCGCCTCGAAGATCGCACGGGTCAGCTCGTGCCGCTCCAGCAGATGGCGGAAGTTGAGGATCGTCGTCTCGTCCGGGATCGCGTCGTCGCCCAGTTCGAGCCCGGCGAACCGGCGCATCGCGTCGCTGTCGTAGAGCGCCTCTTCGGCCGCCGGGTCGGACAGCGCGTACCACTGCTGCAGACAGTAGACCCGCAGCATCACCTCCAGCGGCATCGCCGGCCGCCCGCCCTTCGGTCCCGCCTTCGGGTAGTGCGGCTCGATCAGCGCCGTCAGACGCGCCCAGGGCACCACCGCCTCCATCTCGGCGAGAAACGCCTCGCGGCGGGTGCGCTTCTTCTTCGTCGCATAGGCCAACGACGCGAAGGTGGTCGGCTTCATTGCGGGCGGCTCCATCAAGGTCGCCGCCAGACTACCAGATCATCGCCCGCTGCCGAGGTTCTTCAGAGCTTCCCATAGAAGGGAGAGACAGGAATTTGAACCGTTGGTTGCGAGCCGTCGGCTCGCCGCAATCCGCGGTGATCGGAGCGTAGACTCAGAAGCGCATCCGATCCTCCCGTCTCGGCCGCTTCGGCCTCTCCGGACCGGTCTTGAAGTACCGAACGGGCTGCGCTTGCTCATCCGAAGACCGCTCGGCGGCCGCCCGGCCTCGCTCGAAAAATGTTCCTCTGACACTGCCCCCGCACTGTAAGCGCCGCCTACGCCTCATTGATATGCGGCGTTCCGCCTTTGCGGGTGAGCGACGAGCCTCCTTCTGACGTTTTGGAAGGAGGGTGTCATGGCGGACGGTGGGGATGGGTTTCCGAAGTTCGACAAAATCGGGTGTGATCTGGTTCGATTGAGGTCGCCTGGCGGAGTCCCCAAGTTCGACAGTTAATCGCGTAAGTGATTGATACTGCGCGCACCGAAGGTGCGTTTGTGTGACTACACGCGGCTTCAGGCCGGTTTTGGCAAGCTCAGTGCGTCGAAGAGTTCGAGTTGCTCCGGGGTGGTCGTGCTGGTTCCGTGAAAGGATCTCTCGCCGATATGGGCGGTGTGTTTCTGGATGCGCGCGAGCAGGTCGAGCGCGGTGCGCGGGCTGGCGCTGTGGCCTCGCGCCTTCAAGCGCATCCGCACCACGCGGTAGAGCACGAGGGCCAGAAAGCAGATCATCGCGTGCGCCCGGATGCGCTCCGGCAGCCGGTGGTGAACCGGCGCGATCTCGATGTCGGACTTCAGGACGCGGAAGCCCCGCTCGATGTCGGCGAGGCTTCTGTATCGCGCGACGGCCTCGGCCGGCGCGATGTCCGAGGCATTGGTCAGAACCGCCAGCTTGCCGTCGAAGAGTTCGGCATCGCGGGTCGCCGCCTCGTCGATGGTGTAGCTGAACCTGTCGGCGTGCAGATCGGGCTTGATGAAGCGGGTCAGCTCCGCCTCGGCGACGGCGCGGGCGAAGCGACTGTAGGCGCCGCGATCGGAGGCACGGCGTCCGCGGGTCGTCTGCCCCTCGTCCTGGGCATCGAGCCTGGCCACCAACCTGTCCGCCATCGCCTCCAGCTCGGCGATGCGCGCCCGGCGCCTGTGGGACTGCTCTTCGGCCCGCAGGGGATCATGCGCCACGATCAGCCGGTGACCGGCAAAGGTGCTTTCGGCCACGCCATCGCGAAAGGCGAGGTTCCGGAATGCATCGATCAGCTCGGCGTATCGACGCGCGGGAACGGCGAGGATGAACTCCAGCTTGCGAGCGGAGCGCTCGGCGACCGACGTCAGCTCGGTGATGTTCTCGAGGCTGAGCAGCCCGCGATCGGCCACCAGCACCACCCGCTGGATCGGAAAGTGCGCGAGTACCTTCTCCAGCATCCCCTGCAAGGTCTTCGTCTCGGCGACGTTTCCGGGGTGGACCGTGTGCAGGAGCGGCAGACCTTCGGCGGTCTGCACCACGCCCAGGACGAACTGCCGGGCGATGCCGCCGCGCTCCTTGTTCATGCCGAAGGCGCGCAGGTCGTCGGCCACCTCGGCCTCGCCGTGGATGCGCACCGTGGTCAGGTCGTAGAACACGATCGAGAGGTCGCGATCGACCAGGGGGCGGAACTGGCGGCTCAGCGCGGCCTCGACGGGATCGAGGTTGTCCATCAGCGCGTCCATCGCGCGCAGGAGCTGCTGGTGTGTCGGGGTCTGCGGCATGCCCGGCATCGCGACCGTCTCCAGCCAGCGCAGGCAGCCCAGCTTCGACTCCGGCGCGCAAAGCCGGTTGAACACCATCGCCCGGATCAGCGATTCTGCATCGAAGCCGCGCCGCGAGGAGCGCAGGGCCCGCTGCAAGGCCTTGTCGATCCCGAGGTCACGCCAGAGTTCGTGGAGCGCGAAGACGTCGCCGTAGCTGCGTCCGGGTTCGTGGACGACCTCGGACGCGGTGTTCTCAGCGCGGCCCACGGCCCGGTTGAGGCCATTGATCAAGGGATCGAGCATCGAAGGGGTGAGCCTGTCGAGGCGCCCGAGGTTCGCGACCACGCGCACTCGGGACTGCCCACGGTCGTTCCGGTAAGCCTCCACGAGCTGGAGATACTGTCGGCCGCCGGTCTTGGTGACGCGGGTATACATTGTGTAGCGAAGCTACCAGCATCGTGCATCTTCTTTCAATGCTGATCGTCGACGTGGCGTGTGACTACTGGGGTCACCGATTTTCGGGTTGATCCCTTCGCCAAGTCATTGAAACTACGTCACCGGCCCACGCCCACGACGATGAAATAGCTCGTGAAGTGTCGAACTCCGGGGCGCTGGCCGGAGGCGCTGAAGGCGCGGATCGTGGCGGAGAGTTTTCAGGCCGGTGCGCGGGTGGTGGATGTCGCGCGGCGGCATGAGCTTGCGCCGCATCAGCTTTCGACCTGGCGGCGTCAGGCGCGGCAGGGGCTTCTGGCGCTGCCGGCGGAGGCCATGGAAGGGCTGGCCGATAGCGCGCTCCCAGCCTTTGTGCCGGTGTCGGTGGAGGCCGACGCGGGTGCCCCGACCGGAGGCACGGACGGAGTTGAAGGTGTCGTTGGGATCGAGATCGGAGACGGACTGGTGTTGCGGGTTCCCGGCGACGTGTCGGCGGAGCGGGCGGCCGCCCTTGTGCGCGCGCTGCGCGGCGCGGCATGATCGTCGCCGGTCAGCGTCTGCCGATCCTGGTCGCGACCCGGCCGGTGGACTTCCGCTGCGGCCATCAGGCGCTTGGGCTGATCGTGCAGAACGCGCTCCGGCTCGATCCGCATTCCGGCGTGACGGTAATCTTCAGGTCCAAGCGCGGCGACAGGTTGAAGATCCTGGTTTGGGACGATGAGCCATGTCGCGCCATTGGTCCGAGCGACAATGGCGAATGGGCTGGTGCTGGTCTACAAGGTGCTCGAGAAGGGCAGCTTCGCCTGGCCGAAGGTCCAGGACGGGATGATGCGGCTGTCGCGGGCGCAGTTCGAGGTGTTGTTCGATCATGCATGTTGATGCCCCTCCTGGTGAGGCTGACAGATTCTCAGGTCGATGCGATCGACGACGTGGTTTCGCAGGTCTCGGACCGCGTCGATGACGACGGGCGTGTCCTGGAACAGGTAGGCCCCGTTGGGTTGGCGATCGATGAGAAGCCGCTTTCGCCTGATCTGCACGTAGAGCCAGTTCACTGGAATGCGCAGCTTGGCAGCCACTTCCGTGGCGCTGAGAAACGAACGATCGTGGTCCCAGCGGGTACGCTGGGTGCTTACCTTGATCCCGGCACCGAGCCGGAGCCGTTGCACGGTGATTGGCAGAACCCTGTCGGCGCAATTGGGAGAGCGGTGTCCCTCCGACGAGAGGATCGCGGCGATCTCATCGTCAGGGATCCCGGAGCGGGCGAGGTCGAGTGCGCGATCCCGCATCTCCTCGCCTTTCGTGAGCTTGGCGACGGCGTTGACCCGCATCTTCACCGCGAGGTCGCTCGTGGCGCCGCCGCGCCACACGATCCGGACGAGGGCGACATCGCGCTCACCGCGGTCGAGGACGACCTTCTCGACCAGGCAGCGCAGAAGCGCCTTGCGCTGAGCGTCTGTGGTCGCCGGATCCGCCCGGATGTGCGGCAGCCGACCGGCAAGGACGACGATCTTGTCGCCGAGCGGCTTGCCGATCATCCGCTGCGAGAGCGGCTTGGGCGCGGAGAGCTGGGCGAGCGCCTCCTCGGCCTGCCGAACCTCGTTCAGCGCAGCCTCCCATCGACGCTCGAGCTCGCTGGCGACAAGCCGGTTGTCCGGATCGACGCGGTTGAACTGCCGTTCGGCCAGCGCCGCGGCATATCGCTTGCGCTCGATCTGACGTTCGGCGCTCGAGCGCAGCGCGCTGTCCGTTTGGTGCTGGGTGCGGCACGCGCGCGACAGCGCGTCGAGTTCCGCCGGCGCCAGCGCGGTCAGGAACGCATCCGCGACCGCCCCGTCCACCTGCGAAGCACGGATGTGCTGGCACGTGGGCAGGCCCTGCTGAGTGCGCAGGTGATTGCAGACGTACTCGCCGCCGCCCTTGTACCGAACGTACATCTTGTGGCCGCACCTCGCGCACCAGGCGATGCCGTGCAGGAGGAGTTCGCCGTCACGAGGGGCCCCTCTGGTCTTGGTGCGCATGTATTCGGCCCGGTTGTCCCTGACGATGGCGCGGATTCTTTCATAGGTGGGCCAGTCGACGTAAGCCGGATACCGGTCTTTGACGACGATCCGCCACTCCTCGATCGGCCGTGGCGTCTTGACCGGCGAGCCGCCCTCGCGCGCCGCGGTGCGCATGCGGGTCCGCCCATAGACGAAGGCGCCCGCGTAGGCCGGGTTCTTCAGGATCGCCGACACTGCGGCGACCGTCGCGCGCGCCCACCGCACGTCGCCAAAACGGTCGCGGCGTGGAAGGTCGAGGCCCCGCTCGTTCAGCACGCGCATGACCTTCGCGATGGTGCGGAACTTGAGAAAGGTCTGGAAGACGAGCCCAAGCCGTTCCTGTACCTCGACATTGGGATCCTTGACGACGACGCCGCTCGGATCGCGGACGAGACCGATCGGCAGGGAGAGCGCGAGTTCGCCGCGCCCGGCCTTTGCAAGAAGGCCGGCGGTCAGGCGGCTCCGGATCGTGTGCAGCTCCAGTTCGGATATGGTTCCCTTCAGGCCGAGGAGCAGGCGACCGTTGGCGCTGCCGGGATCATAGACGCCATCCCGATCGGCGATCAGGCAGCCGCGCAGACCGCAGATATCCAGCAGTGGGTACCAGTCGGAGCAGTTGCGCGCGAGCCGCGTCACATCGATCGAAAGGATCAGCCCGACCTCGCTGAGGCCGACCCGGCCGACCAGTTCCTTGAAGCCGCTCCGTTGCGCGGTGGAGGCGGCGCTCAGGCCGAGATCGCTGTCGATGACGTCGATATCGGCCTCACGCCATCCAAGATCACGAGCGCGCTGCCGGAGCGCGTATTGAAGGCGCAAGCTCTCCTGGTTGCTCACGACCTGATGCGGCGTCGACTGGCGGATGTACACGACCGCCTTGCGCGCCAAGTGGGTCGGCATGATCAGTTCCGACTTCACGACGGACCTCCGCCAGGACCACGGCGACGTCGTCGACGATCCGACGCCGCAGAGACGGCGGCAGCGTCGTCCAGAGATCTCTCGGGTCTATCGCCATGATCGTCCAGGCAATCTACCACATCTATGAGCTCGCGTAACGCGTCTATACTCAATGTTGTTCGGCTGCCCGGCAAATCGTGCCATTCCGTTACTGCGATGGGGATCAGCAGGCTTGAGCCATTGCAATGTTCCACCTCAAAAGAGGACGGGAAGTTCCCGCCTCGATGGGCCGCGCGCCGGATCACACGAAACGATCGTCCGTAGAGCGGATGCCGCGGGTCCAGAACCCGGACCTCCTCGACCGGAGATTCATCAGACTCAGCAGAGGGGATATTCCTGTACGCCTTCGTTCGAAGGACTGGATTGGCGCCGAGTGATGCCGCAGCGGGTGCTGGCGCCGGCTGCGGCGGGATGAAGAAGGCCCCCGATACGGTTTTGTTTTGTTGGGCTTTCCTGCCGGACTCCGGTAGGAATGTGCATGTCGCAGCCCTTCGATCTCAGCCGCTTTCCTGACCTCCCGCCCGAGGTGGTGACGGCCTTTGCGGCGGTCCGGTTCGAGCTCTCGGTCGAGCGCGCGGCGCGGCAGCACGAGCAGGCGATCGTGGCCGAACTCAAGGAGCTGGTCGCGACGCTGGAATGCCAGGTCCAGCAGTATCGGCGCGCGAAGTTCGGGCCCAAGTCCGAGAAGCTGGACCCCGCTCAGCTGGAGCTGGCGCTGGAGGATCTCGAGACCGCGATCGCCGAGACCGAGGCGCGGATCACAACGGTCGAGGAGAAGATCGCCGCCGGCGCGGCCGATCCGGAGAAGAAGCCGCCGAGCAAACCCCGCAAGGCCCGAGCCCTGCCCGAGAGCCTGCCGCGCATCGAGCGCGTGATCGAGCCGGACAGCATCGCCTGCCCCTGTGGCTGCGGCGACATGGTCCGGATTGGCGAGGACCGCACGGAACGGCTCGACGTCGTCCCGGCGCGCTACCAGGTGATCGTCACGATCCGGCCCAGATACGCCTGCCCCAAGGGCCGGGCGGGAGTGTCGCAGGCCAGGGCGCCGGCGCATCTCCTCGAAGGGTGAGCAGGCCTCCGCCACGGGTTCGAGGAGGACTGCGAACGGCCGACCGAAGCGCTGCTCGCCCAGATCGCCGTGGCCAAGCATTCCGAGCACATGCCGCTGAACCGTCAGGCGGTGGTCATGGCCCGGCATGGCGTGCCGATCGACCGCTCCGTGCTGGCCGACTGGATGGGCCGGACCGGCGCGCTGATCGCGCCGGTGGTCGAGCGCATGGCGCTGCTGCTGAAGACCGGCAGCTCCCGGCTCTACGTCGACGAGACCACGGCGCCGGTGCTGGACACTCGCCAATGGCGCTCGAACCATTGGCGCGCACATTGGCAACCGCGGCAGGACGAAGACCGGCTATCTCTGGGCCGTGCTGCGCGACGGTGAGCCATTGAGGCGCCATTGGTTCAAGCCCAATGGCGAACGGCTGGAACGGCCCGGCACCGCCGGGCGTCGTGTTCCACTATCGCCCCGGCCGCAGCGGCGTGCATGCCGAGGAGATCCTCGCCGGGTTCGACGGCACCATCCAGGTCGATGCCTATGGCGGCTACGACCGTCTGGCCCGGAAGACGCGCACGGGTGGCGCGCCGCTCACGCTGGCGTTCTGCTGGTCCCACGGCAGGAGGAAGCTGATCGCGGCCAGGCCGAAAGCCGGCTCGCCCATCGTGGACGAGGCGCTCCGGCGCATCGCATTCGCCATTTTCCTCGGACCGATGGCGGACAATGGCTCATTCTACAAGATCGAGGACGCCATCCGCGGCAAGACCCCCGATCTCCGCCGCGCGGTCCGGCAGGAGCAGTCGCGTCCGCTGGTCGACGACTTCTTCGCCTGGCTCTCCGCCCAGGCGGCTCGGGTGTCGCGCAAGTCCGATTTCGGCAAGGCCCTGGCCTACATGCTCAAGCGCCAGGGTGGCTTCCGACTGTTCCTCGAGGACGGCCGCGTCGACATGGACTCCAACCTTGTCGAGAACGCCATCCGCAGCCCGGCCATGAACCGCAACGCACTCTTCGCCGGTCACGACGAGGGCGGCCGTTCCTGGGCGCGCTTCGCCAGCCTGATCGGCACCTGCAAGATCAACCGCGTCGAGCCCTACGCCTACCTGGTCGATCTCTTCACCAGGCTCGCCAACGGCCACCTCGAAAAGGACATCGACGCGCTGATGCCCTGGGCCTACGCCGCGGCCACCAACTCCTCACAATGAGCTCACCCGGGAGTCCCCGGTGAGCTCATTGTGAGCCGTCACGAAAACCGCACCGACCAGCTTGGCGGCGCCGGAAACCGGAACCTCAATGGGGCGGAGACGGCGCATACCCCGCACCCGAGGGTGAGCCATGAAATCTCGACCTCATGCTGCCCAACTTCCTGAAGCCCTTATCTCCGGAGAGGACGCCTCTCGCGAAGTCCGCCACGCATGCGCCAGCGCCGATGGCGACGCATACGCGGCGATGCTAACCGGTGCGAGATCGATCGTCTGGGGTCTTGGAGTGGGTGGCCGCTGTTTCGCTTTCCTCGGCGCTGCCATTGTCGGCCTCTGCGGCGTCGCCACCGAGATAGCAGCCGATGAAAGGATGCTGTCAGACCAGTTCGATCCAGGCTCAGCTGGGACAGTGATGCTGTTCCCTATCCCGCACAGAGACCACGCCACTCGGGGTCGTGTCCCAGCGCATGGTGTAGGAGGCCGCGCGCGGAGCCGTCGGCGTAGCGCAGCGCGCGGCCGGGGGTGACGCTGGCGGCCATCGCCGGTCTTCGGAAAAGGTTCGGGTTGCGAGACCTGAACCGGAACGGAGACGACGATGACCGATGAGAGAATGGCGCTGATCGAGCTGGTTGAGAAGCAGGCCGACGGCGACCTCGTGCGTGAGAGAAGCGGAGGTCGAGGCGCGGGCGCGGCGAAGGGCGTGCGGTCGCCGCTGCGCGAGGTTCAGAGGAATGGATACCGCGACCGCGATTGGGACACCCGCGCCGGGCGGATCGGGCTGGAGATCCCGAAGTTGCGCAAGGGCAGCTACTTCCCCAGCTTTCTCGAGCCGCGCCGAACGGCCGAGAAGGCGCTCGTTTCAAGGGCGGAGGAAAAGCCGGCCAATGGGCGGCGCAAAACCAGGCCGCTCGAATGCGGCGCGTGACGGTGAGAATGGGTTAGGCGTCTCGGCGCGCGCGCTTCCCGGAAAGCTGGCGCGTGCCGAGGCGCATCGGCCCGCGAGGGCCGACCGGATGGCGTGGGTCAGGTGGCGGCTTTGGCCGTTCGGGAGCGGCTCTGGCTGAGGCGGTAGCTGTCGCCGTTCAGCTCCAGGATGTTGACGTGGTGGGTGAGCCGGTCGAGCAGCGCGCCGGTCAGGCGCTCGGAGCCGAAGACCTCGGTCCATTCGTCGAACGGCAGGTTGCCTGGTGATCAGCGTGGAGCCGCGCTCGTAGCGCTGGGAGATCAGCTCGAAGAGCAGTTCGGCGCCAGTCTTCGACAGCGGCACGAAGCCGTTCGGCGCGGCGCTCGAACCGGTGGCGCGCCCGCGCCTCACCGTCGAATGATCAGAAGTTTCTGGTTCGCCATCTGCTTCTGGAGGCGCAGCAGCCGGTGCTCGTCCCGGGCCTCCATCAGTTCGTGGACGAGCGCGGCGGCGGTGGTGAAGCCTGTGGACAGGCCCTTCTGGCACGCGGCGAGACCGAGGCCCAAGGCGACGTGGGTCTTGCCCGTACCACTGGGGCCGAGGGCGATGACGTTCTCGCGGCGAAGGGTCCACTCGCAGCGGGTGAGCTCCAGCACCTGCATCCTGTTGAGGCTGGGGATCGCCTTGAAGTCGAAGCTGTCGAGATGGAGTGGTTGCCGCCCTCCCGAGACGGCATCGCAATGTGCCAAGGTCGCGGTGTTCAACGCCACGCGAAGAGGAGGGCGGCAAGATGAAGGATATGATGATCGGGGTCGCTCTGGCAAAGGCAGTTTTCCAAGTCCATGGAGCCCTTCGGACTGGGGAGGTCCAGTTCCGCAGGAAGCTCACGCGCAAGCAGTTCTCCGAGTTCATGACGCGGCAGGCGCCCAGTCTGGTCATCTTCGAGGCGTGCGGCAGCGCACATTATTGGGCGCGGGCGATGGAAGCGCTTGGGCACGAGGCAAAGCTGATCGCGCCGCAATATGTGCGCCCCTTCGTGAAGCGCCAGAAGAATGATGCTGCCGATGCCGAGGCGATCGTCATTGCAGCTTTTCAGCCCGAGATGCGTTTCGTTAAGAAACGTCTGATCAACGGCTCCGATTGGCCGCGATGACGGCCAGAAAGGGTCTCGGCGGGGCGATGCGGGGGACAAGCGGCCCCGGGTCTGCGGATCAGGTGCCGCTCGCGCGGCGGCAAGGCCGATTTCGGGCGGACTCCGCCTCAGGCCATCAACCGTCGTCGGACCAGGAACAGGTTGCCGAGCCCGAAGAGCGAGAACAGTTGCGCCTCGTTCTTCGCCAGCCCGCGGTAGCGGGTCTTGCGGTAGCCGAACTGGCATTTCATCACCCGGAACGGGTGCTCGACCTTGGCCCGCAGGCTGGCGATGATCCGGTTGATGCGCTCGTCGATCGGATGCAGCTTGCCGCCTTTCGGAGCCTTGCGCATCACGCCCCAGAGCTTGCCCTGGGCGCGGAATGCTTCCTCCCGCTCTCCGCTGACATAGCCGTCGCCAGCGGTTGCTCGAACCGGTGGCGCAACCCTGGCAACTCGCCGAACACCGCCTGCTCGTCGCCGTGAAGCAGGTCGTCGAACTTCTGGCTGTCGTGCACCTTGGCGGTGCTGGTTTCGAGCGTGTGGACCACGCCGCTGCCAATATCGACGCCGACATGCGCCTTCATCCCGAAATACCAGTCGTTGCCCTTCTTCGTGCTGCTCGTCTCCGGGTCGCGTGCGCCCTGCTTGTTCTTCGTCGAGCTTGGCGCGTCGATGAGCGTCGCATCGACCAACGTTCCCTCGCGCAACAGGATGCCGCGCTCGCGAAGATAGCTGTTGATCGCCTCGAAGATCGCACGCGTCAGCTCGTGCCGCTCCAGCAGGTGGCGGAAGTTCAGGATGGTCGTCTCGTCCGGGATCGCATCGTCGCCCAGCTCGAGCCCGGCGAACCGGCGCATGGCGTCGCTGTCGTAGAGGTTCTGCGCTACAATCGATCCACTGGATCGATTGCTATACGCTTGAACCCTCCGCCGCCGGGTCGGACAGCGCGTACCACTGCTGGAGACAGTAGACCCGCAGCATCACCTCCAGCGGCATCGCCGGCCGCCCGCCCTTCGGTCCCGCCTTCGGGTAGTGCGGCTCGATCAGCGCCGTCAGACGCGCCCAGGGCACCACCGCCTCCATCTCGGCGAGAAACGCCTCGCGGCGGGTGCGCTTCTTCTTCGTCGCATAGGCCAACGACGCGAAGGTGGTCGGCTTCATTGCGGGCGGCTCCATCAAGGTCGCCGCCAGACTACCAGATCACCGCCCGATGCCGAGGTTCTTCAGAGCTTCCAGAAGGTTACATGGGAGGATGATCGGTGCCCCGTTCATATGCTCATCTCGATCTCGACGAACGCCGTAGGCTGGCCGAATGGCGCGCGGCGAAGATCCCGGTCAAGGAGATCGCGCTGCGTCTCGGCCGTGACGCCTCGACGCTCTACCGCGAGCTGAAGCGCAACTTCTTCCGCGACGTCGAACTGCCCGAGCTCAACGGCTACCATGCGGTGGCGGCCCAGGACATGGCGGAGCGTCGCCGCGCCGTGCATCGAAAGATGGTCGTGCACCCGACACTGAAGCTTGCCGTCGTGGACCGGCTCAAGGCCGGCTGGTCGCCGGAACAGATCGCCGGAACAGATCGCCGGTCGGATGCGGCTCGAGCGGCATCCGGTCCGCGTGTCGCACGAGACGATCTACCGCTTCGCGTACTCTAAGTCCGGCCTCTCCGAGGAGCTCTACCGCCACCTCCCGGAGCACCGCCGGCGACGTCGGCCACGGGCCGCGCGACGGCACCACGGCGTGCGGTTCTCCAACGAGGTCAGCATTGCGCAGCGCCCCGATATCATTGGCCGGCGCACCGAGTAGAAGCTGACCTCGTCATGTTCCGCAAGGAGTTCGGCAAGACGAACCTCGCCTCCGTGGTCGAGCGCGTCAGCCGGTTCACGCTCCTGCTGAAGAACCGCGACCGGCAGTCCAGGCCGGTCATGGAGGCGCTGATCTGCGGCCTCGCGGCCCTGCCCTTGACGGCGCGCCGCTCGATCACCTTCGACCGCGGCACCGAGTTCACCGCCTTGCCGCATTTGCAGGCCGGGCTCGGCGTCCAGACCTGGTTCTGCGATCCGCAGTCGCCTTGGCAGAAAGGCACCGTCGAGAACACCAACGGGAGGCTCCGCCGCTACCTGCCGCGCCAGGTCGATCCCGCGGCGCTCACAGATCGATCTCTGAGGTCGATCTGCGACCGCCTCAACGCCACACCCCGGAAATGCCTCGGCTACCGGACACCGGCCGAGGTGTTCCGCGAGAAGATGATGGAGGCCATCAGCTCAGGCACCTAAGCTGGACGTACAGAAACTGCACTTCGGCGAGAGCCCACAGGGCGGGCGCCCGCCGATGCCGCTGGAGACGATGCTGCGGGTCCACTTTCTCCAGAACTGGTATGCGCTGAGCGACCCGATGGCCGAGGAGATGCTCTACGACAGCGAGGCGATGCGCCGGTTTGCCGGGATCGAGCTCGGGGATGACCGCATACCGGACGAGACGACCATCCTGAACTTCCGCCACCTGCTGGAGCGGCACGGCCTGACCGAGTCGATCGTCGCGGAGGTGAACGTGCACCTGGCCGACAAGGGCATCACGCTGCGCTCGGGCACGCTGGTCGATGCGACCATCATCGACGCGCCGTCGTCGACGAAGAACAAGGCCGGGGCGCGCGACCCCGAGATGTCGTCCACGAAGAAGGGCAACGACTGGTATTTCGGCATGAAGGCGCATGTAGGCGTCGATGCCGACAGCGGCGTGGTGCACAGCCTGGAGACATCGACGGCCAAGCTGCACGACAGCCAGGTCTGGGATGGGCTGCTGCATGGCGAGGAGGACTCGGTCTGGGCCGACAAGTGCTATGTCAGTGCCGAACGAGAGGCGGCCTTCGCCGCGCCGGGCAAGATCTGGGGTGTCATGCGGAAAGCCCCCAAGGGCGGCCGGCTGCACCCGATCGACGCGCAGATCAACCGGATCATTTCCAGCGTGCGGGCCAAGGTCGAGCATCCCTTCAGGGTGATCAAACGCCAGTTCGGTCACGTGAAGACCCGCTACCGCGGCCTCGCCAAGAACCGTGCCCAGCTCTTCACCCTCTTCGCGCTCGGAAACCTCTTCCTGGTCAGACGACGGCTGCTGGCATGAGGGGCGAGTCCGTCCAAAAACCGCCAAACCGCCGGAGTGGCCACCCTGAAGCCGCGAAACCGGCCATCCACAGCCTGTTTCCCAGCCCAAGGGGGATCACGTCGACGTCTCGGCGCAGCCGAACGCGTTCATCAGACGTTCCTTAATGTGACAGCTCCCGCAGCACTTCTCGCGCACCTTTCGCAAGTTCACCGGCGTAACTCCGACGAGCTATCGCCGTGCCGCGGCGGTCGGCGAGTGAGCCTCTGCCGCCGAGAGAGCAGCACAGGCGTCTACGTCCGTCTTCCGGCGGCCGCGACCCCGTCTTTTGGCGCGCAATGGTCAGATCCGCGGACCAAGGACATGCAGCGTTGCCGCGATGCGCGGTCGCGACGGGGGCGTTTTCCATGAACACGAAGGTGATTGCAGGCGGCATTCTGCTGGCTGCAGGACCCGCATCCGCACAGGACTGGACGTTCTCCGCCTCCCTCTACGGCTGGGTTCCGGGCTTGTCGGCGAGCGTCGACACGCGGTTCGGCGAGGTCGAATCGGAGGCCAGCGGCGGCGACGCACTCGATGCCCTGGACATGGCGTTCATGGGAACGCTCGAAGCGCGGGACGACCGCTGGGGCCTGATCGGCGACCTGCTCTACGCCAAGCTCTCCACCGATGCAGACTCGCCGCTCGACCTGCGGTTCAGCGATGCGGACCTCGAGACGGAGGTCACCGCCTTCAGCGGCTACGCCCTCTACCGCACCTACGAGGACGCACGTGTCATCCTCGATGCCGGCGGCGGCGTCCGGGCCTTCGGCGTCGGCGTCGACGTCCGTCTCGACTCCGCCGACAGCCGCCCGGACTTCGATGTGAGCCGGGACGAGAGCTGGGCGGTGCCGCTGGTCGCCGCGCGCGCCATCGTGCCGTTCAACGACAAATGGTTCGCCACGGCCTTCGTCGACGGCGGACTGACCGCCGACGACACCACGTGGCAGGTCTTTGGCAGCGTCGGCTACCGTTTCGACGAGCGTTGGTCGACGCAGCTCGGCTACCGCCACATGGCGATCGAGAAGGACTTCGGCGACAACGACGTCACCATCGACCTCTCCGGACCGCTGATCGGCGTCGCGGCACGTTTCTGAACCGGAGCGTCTCACCGTATCTTCAACTCAACACGCGAGGACCTAGATGCTGCATGCAACCCACAGACAGGCGGAGCGGACGGCCGGGCTTGTCCTGGCTCTCACGACGGTGGTCGCCATCCCAGGCTACGCCTGCGCCGACGAGTCCGACGCTCGCGCGATATTCGGCGCGATGTCCGAATATCTCGCGGCACAGACCACCTTTTCCTTCGACTACGACTCGAGCCTCGAGGTTGTGACGACGGACGGACAGAAGCTGTCGCTGGCAAGTTCGGGCAAAGTTGCTGTGGCGCGACCCGACCGGCTTCACGTGACGCGGACCGGCGGCTTCGCCTCGGTCGAGGCGACGTTCGACGGGACTTCGCTCACGTTCCTCAACAGGGACGCGAACGTCTACTCTCGCGTCGAGGCGCCGGGCACGATCGAGTCGGTGATCGACGAACTGCGTCAGACCTACGACCGCCCGCTTCCGGCGGCGGACCTCCTTCTCGCCGACGTCGAAGCAGCCCTGATGCCTCTCGTCAACGACGTGAAGGATTTGGGAAGCGGGGTGATCGGCGGCGTCGAGTGCGATCATCTGGCGTTCCGGGCAGAAGATGTCGACTGGCAGATCTGGATCAACCAGGGTGACCGCCCGTATCCTTGCCAGTACGTGATCACCGACGTCTCCACGTCCGGCTGGCCGCAATATACGATCGTTGTGCGGAACTGGGCAACCGGGGCGGACGCGGAGACAGCCGATGGCATCGACCTGCCGCCGGACGCGACCGAGGTCGATGTGTCCGAAGTGCCAGACTTCGACGAGTTGGCGGGGATCTACAGCATGGCGGGAGCGAAGTGATGATGAGAAGAATTGGAATTGTCGCGCTGGCGACGTTGCTGGCTTTTCCCTTGCTGGAGATGAGCGAGACTTTCGCCTTGACGGGTAGCCCGGGCCTTGCGCAGGCAGCCCAGGCCCGCGTCGGGCGTCCCCTCACTCCGGTCAGCGTCGCCGGCGTCGGACGCCGGACGGTGCGGCGCTGCGCAGTGGGCGTCTACGACTGTTGACCGTCACCTCCCGGGCCGAGGTACGACCCTGACATGCGAGCGTCGAAGCGGCCGCACATCCCAAGATGTGCGGCCTGTGTCTCACCTGTTCGAACGGACGCTTGCCGGTTGATTATCCATGACCTAGAGCGCTGACCCACGGCTACGCACTGCAGAAGCCAGGATTTCATGAATGATCCGACCCTTAGAGGGTGTGTGAGAAGGTCGCCACCATGGCGTCCAGGCACATGTTCTCGTCGAGAACAACGCGGGAGACCATTGTACCACCTGTCTATCCGACCGACCTGACCGATGCTCAAAGGGCGTTGATCGCGCCACATCTTCCTGCTCCTCGGCGCGGTGGGAGGCCGCGGCGGACGGACCTGCGAGCGGTCGTGAACGAGATCTTCTACTTGCTGCGTACCGGCTGCCAGTGGCGGCTGTTGCCGAAGGACTTTCCGCCATGGGGACGATCTGGTGGTACTTTCGTCGCTGGCGGCTCGACGGCGTCTGGACCCGATTGCATCGCGCGCTCTACCGCGCAGCCCGGCGACATGCCGGCAGGCGGCCCGATCCTACGGTGGCGATCATGGACAGCCAGTCTGTGAAGACGACCGAAAGGGGGGTGGCTTTGACGGCCACAAGCGTATCAAGGGACGCAAGCGCCAGATGCTCGTTGAAACACAGGGCTTTCTCATTGCGTGCCGCGTCGATCCGGCTGGAATCTCCGATCGGCGTGCCGCTCGCGGCCTGACCGACGGACTCGCGCCGCTTTGGCCGAAGATCCACACCGTGATTGCCGACGCCGGCTATGAGAGCAAAGCGCTGGCGGGAGAGATGAAGGATCGGAACGACTGGCACCTGCGGATCGTCAAGCGTCAGGAGCAGGCCTTCAAGATCGCCGGGCTGAACTGGATCGTCGAGCGCAGCTTCGCATGGCTCGGCCGGCATCGCGGAATGTCCAAGGACTACGAGTACAGCGTGCAAACGTCGGAGACGCTGGTCACCATCGCCGCGTGTGCCCACATGCTTCGCCGCCTCGCGCCGAGATGACTTCTCACACACCCTCTAAGTCCGGCCTCTCCAAGGAGCTCTACCGCCACCTCCCGGAGCACCGCCGGCGACGTCGGCCACGGGCCGCGCGACGGCACCACGGCGTGCGGTTCTCCAACGAGGTCAGCATTGCGCAGCGCCCCGATATCATTGGCCGGCGCACCGAGTAGAAGCTGACCTCGTCATGTTCCGCAAGGAGTTCGGCAAGACGAACCTCGCCTCCGTGGTCGAGCGCGTCAGCCGGTTCACGCTCCTGCCGAAAAACCGCGACCGGCAGTCCAGGCCGGTCATGGAGGCGCCGATCTCCGGCCTCGCGGCCCTGCTCTTGACGGCGCGCCGCTCGATCACCTTCGACCGCGGCGACCCGCGTTCACCGCCTGGCCGCATTTGCAGGCCGGGCTCGGCGTCCAGACCTGGTTCTACGATCCGCAGTCGCCCTGGCAGAAAGGCACCGTCGAGAACACCAACGGAGGCTCCGCCGCTACCTGCCGCGCCAGGTCGATCCCACGGCGCTCACAGATCGATCTCTGAGGTCGATCTGCGACCGCCTCAACGCCACACCCCGGAAATGCCTCGGCTACCGGACACCGGCCGAGGTGTTCCGCGAGAAGATGATGGAGGCCATCAGCTCAGGCACCTAAGCTGGACGTACAGAAACTGCACTTCGGCGAGAGCCCACAGGGCGGGCGCCCGCCGATGCCGCTGGAGACGATGCTGCGGGTCCACTTTCTCCAGAACTGGTATGCGCTGAGCGATCCGATGGCCGAGGAGATGCTCTACGACAGCGAGGCGATGCGCCGGTTTGCCGGGATCGAGCTCGGGGATGACCGCGTACCGGACGAGACGACCATCCTGAACTTCCGCCACCTGCTGGAGCGGCGCAGCCTGACCGAGTCGATCGTCGCGGAGGTGAACGTGCACCTGGCCGACAAGGGCATCACGCTGCGCTCGGGCACGCTGGTCGATGCGACCATCATCGACGCGCCGTCGTCGACGAAGAACAAGGCCGGGGCGCGCGACCCCGAGATGTCGTCCACGAAGAAGGGCAACGACTGGTATTTCGGCATGAAGGCGCATGTCGGCGTCGATGCCGACAGCGGCGTGGTGCACAGCCTCGAGACCTCGACGGCCAAGGTGCATGACAGCCGGGTCTGGGACGAACTCCTGCATGGCGAGGAGACCTCGCTCTGGGCCGACAAGGTGTTGTTTTCCGCTGAGAACTGACCCGGGTTTTCCATCGAGAAGTGGCGCGCCTGAAGGTTTATGGTCGTCGGTTCAGGTCTGGGTCAATGCCGGTCATCCCTCCTTCCTCCTGCTTGCCGCCTCGGCGCTGGCCCTGAAGCGGAAGCTGTCGTTTCCGGTCTCGAGGATGTGGCAGCGGTGGGTCAGGCGATCGAGGAGAGCGGTGGTCATCTTGGCGTCGCCGAAGACCGTGGCCCATTCGCTGAAGCTGAGATTGGTTGTGATGGCGACGCTGGTGCGTTCGTAGAGCCTGCTCAGAAGATGAAAGAGCAAGGCCCCGCCTGTGGCACTGAACGGCAGGTAGCCGAGCTCGTCGAGGATCACGAGGTCGGCGCGCATGAGGCTCTCTGCGATCTTCCCCGCTATGCCCTTTGCCTTCTCTTGCTCGAGCATGTTGACGAGTTCGACGGTGGAGAAGAACCGGACCTTCTTCCGGTGATGCTCGATGGCCTGGACGCCAAGCGCCGTCGCGACGTGGGTCTTGCCGGTGCCTGGCCCGCCGATCAGGACGACGTTGTGGCCGCCGTCGATAAACTCGCCCCGGTGCAGCTGGCGGACCAGCCTCGTTGATCTCGCTGGCTGCGAAGTCGAACCCTGCCAGGTCCTTGTAGGCCGGGAAGCGCGCGGCCTTGAGGTGATAGGCGATGGACCGGACTTCGCGTTCAGCGACCTCGGCCTTCAGCAGTTGCGACAGGATCGGAACGGCCGCTTCGAAGGCGGGCGAGCCCTGTTCGATGAGGTCCTCGACGGCCTGAGCCATCCCGTACATCTTCAGGCTGCGCATCATGATGACGATAGCGGCGCTGGCGGGATCATGACGCATGGCGCGCCCCCTGTTTCCGGCCGCGCAGGCCGTCATAGCGCGCGACATTCGCCTTGGGCTCCTCGAGCAGCGCCAGACCCGTTGGCGGCGCGACCTCGGGCGTGCCCGTAGGGCTTTCGTCGATCAGCCGGTGCAGCAGATTGAGCACATGGGTCTTGGTCGGCACCCCGGCCTCAAGCGCCAATTCCACCGCACAAAGCACCGCTTCTTCGTCGTGCTGCAGCACCAGGGCGAGGATCTCCACCATCTCCCTGTCGCCGCCCGGGTGTTTCAGCAGATGCTGCTGGAGGCGCCGGAAGGCCTCGGGCAACTCGGCAAAAAGGCGCGTTCGCCATAGGTCTCGAACCGATGGCGACACCATGGCTCACTGTGCAGCGCGCCGGGCTTTCGTTGGATCACGGCCAGGTAGTGGCGCCAGTCATGGATCGTCCGGGGAAGCAGGTGATGCGAGCGCTGGATCACCCGCGGGTGCTCGCAGACGATCTGCCCCTCGGCCGCGACCACGAGCCGGTCGGGGTAGATCCGCAGGCTGACCGGTCGGTTGGCGAACGACGCCGGGACGCTATAGCGGCTCCGCTCGAAGCTGATCAGACAGGTCGGCGACACCCGCTTGCTCTGCTCGACGAAGCCGTCAAAGGCCGGCGCGGTTCGGTGGACACCGCGCCCCGCATCCGGTGAAGATGCTCAGCGACAACGGCTCGCCCTACACCGCCCGCGACACGCGCATCTTCGCCAGCCAGCTCGGCCTGAGGCCCTGCTTCACGCCGGTGAAGAGCCCGGAAAGCAACGGCATCTCGGAGGCATTCGTGAACACGCTGAAGCGCGACTACGTGCGCGTCACGCCGTTACCGGACGCTCAAGCCGTCCTCGACCTCGTCGGCGGGTGGATCGAGGATTACAACGACAACCACCCGCACTCAGGGCTGAAGATGCGCTCGCCTCGCGAATTCATCACAGCTCAAACCGCAACCACCTGAGTGTCCGGCGAAACGGGGGCAAGATCACGAGCGTGGCCCCAGACCAGACCGATCGCGCCGGTGACAGCGGCGGCGTCGGGGTGCGATCGGGCGATCTACTGGCGGAGTGTGACAACCAGAACTACGAGCGCCAGCGCGTTCACCACGTAGATCAGCGAGTTCCAGGCGATCAGCACCCCCGGCCGTTCGGCGATGAAGGCTGCGACGGCGGCGGCGTCGATCTCGTCCGTTCCGTAGCGCAGCGGGGCGAGCACGGTGACAAGCAGGACGAAGCCCGCAAGGTAGGTCGCGGCGCAGGTCAGAGCAGCGAGGCCGCCGGCTGTGCGGAGGGTCATGGGCGGGGTCCTTCAGGTTGGCGTTTCACCTCAGTGGCGAGGGTCGCGAAGAGATCGGTAAGCCGCTGCGTCCCGAACCGAGGCGCAACCATGTCCATGCCGAGCGCGGTCAGGAAGAAACGGGCCGGGCCGCTCATCCGCCGGGGCAGGATCGGCAGGACGGCGAGGGCAGCGCGACGCAGGGCGTCCGGCAGGTGCGTGATGCGCGGCGCGGTCCCGAGCGCGGCGAAGGCGGCGCGGGTGATCTCGTCCTGCGTCATCACGTCGGGTCCGCCGATCTCGGCCCAGACCCGGCCCGCGTCGGTCGCGTCAGCGAACGCCCTGGCCAGATCGGCGCCGTGAATGGGGTTGAGGCGATGCGTCCCTTCCCCGAAAAGCCAGACGCGGCCCTTGCGCGCCATCGCCAGGATCTCTTCCATGTGCGAGACGTAGCCGGTGGGCGCGATCACCGTCGCAGGCATGTCGGAGGCATGAAGCGCGTCCACGAAGGCGGACTTGGCGTCGACGAGCGGCACGCCCGCCATGGCATTCATGACATGAACGTAGGCGAAGCGCCCGACATCCGCAGCCTCGGCCTCGCGCAGTAGGGTGGCCTAGCCTCTCGCGATGAGCAAGCGCAGCGCGTTTCGGTATTTCAAGACGTCGCCCGAGGTCATCCGGCTGGCGGTGATGCTGTACATCCGCTTCCCGCTGTCGTTGCGGAACGTCGAGGATCTGCTGCATGAGCGCGGGATCGACGTGAGCCACGAGGCGGTTCGCTTCTGGTGGCACCGCTTCGGGCCGATGTTCGCGTCCAAGATCGGACGGTGCTCCAGATGCATCGCTCCGCCACGGCGAGGTCGCTGGCTCCTGCGGGGACGCAATACGACTGTCGAGCTGGCGAAGCGGCTACCGGGCGAGGTCTGTCAGGCATTTCCTGAGGACTCGCTCTTCGTCCGGCGTGAAGCGTGCGGACAATGCCCGATCGTATTCCGAGGCGGTGCGAGAGAGCTTGCGATAGGCGCCGAGGCCTGACGGCGTCAGAGAAAGCGATTCGACGCGGCGGTCCGATCCGGACGCAGTCCGAGTGAGAAAGCGCTTCTGCTCCAGCGCGGCGACAGCCCGCGAGATCTTCGTCTTGTGGATCTTTGCACGGGCGCCGAATTCGGTCGCGGTCATGTTCCCGTAGCGGCCGAGATGGACGAGGACGCGCCATTCGGTGCGCAACATGCCGTATTCGTCCTTGTACGTCGACTGGAAGCCGGCGCTGGCGGCCTCCGCCGCCTGGTTGAGCATGTATGGCAGGAACGCGGTCAGGTTGAAGTCGGGCGGCGTGGGGGTCTTTTTTGTCATGACGTACGTTTTGACCGTTGTTAGTTACAAAATCAACTTTTAACAAAGCAATCAATTGGAGGGGGAGACCACGATGGAAGACCACAGCACATCCTCGGGTCTGCGGAGCGCGCGGACACCTGTCGGAACCCATGAGGGCTACATGCCCGGCTTCGGCAACGACTTCGAAACCGAGGCGCTGCCGGGTGCCCTGCCCGAGGGCATGAACAGCCCGCAGAAGTGCAGCTACGGCCTCTATGGCGAACAGCTTACCGGCACCGCGTTCACGGCGCCGAGCCATCAGAACGAGCGGACCTGGTGCTACCGGATACGCCCGTCGGTGAAACACACCGGGCGCTTCACCGCGATCGACATGCCCTACTGGAAGTCGGCGCCGAATGTGCTGCCCGACATCGTCTCGCTCGGCCAGTACCGCTGGGATCCGGTGCCGCACGGCGATGAGCCGCTGACCTTCGTCACCGGCATGCGCACGATGACCACCGCGGGTGACGTCAACACCCAGGTCGGGATGGCGTCGCACATCTACCTCGCCACCGCGTCGATGGAGGACGAATACTTCTACTCCGCCGATAGCGAGCTGCTGGTCGTCCCGCAGGAGGGGCGCCTGCGGTTCTGCACCGAGCTTGGCGTCATCGACCTCGAGCCGAAGGAGATCGCAATCATCCCGCGCGGCCTCGTCTACCGGGTCGAGGTGATCGAGGGGCCGGCGCGCGGGTTCGTCTGCGAGAACTACGGCCAGAAGCTCGAGCTGCCGGGCCGCGGGCCCATCGGCGCCAACTGCATGGCCAACCGCCGCGACTTCAAGACGCCCGTCGCCGCCTACGAGGACCGCGACGTCCCCAGCCGCGTGATCGTCAAGTGGTGCGGCCAGTTCCACGCCACCGAGATCGACCACTCGCCGCTCGACGTGGTCGCGTGGCACGGCAACTACGCGCCGGTGAAGTACGACATGCGGAACTACTGCCCGATCGGGGCGATCCTGTTCGACCACCCGGATCCGTCGATCTTCACCGTCCTGACCGCGCCGTCGGGCGTCGCCGGCACCGCGAACATCGACTTCGTGCTCTTCCGAGAGCGCTGGATGACGATGGAGAACACGTTCCGCCCGCCCTGGTACCACAAGAACGTCATGTCGGAGATGATGGGCAACATCTACGGACAGTACGACGCCAAGCCGCAGGGCTTCGTCCCCGGTGGCATCAGCCTGCACAACATGATGCTGCCCCACGGACCGGACAACGAGGCCTTCGAAAAGGCGACGTTCGCCAACCTCAAGCCCGAGAAGCTTGATGAGACGATGTCGTTCATGTTCGAGACCCGCTTCCCGCAGCAGCTGACCGAGTTCGCTGCCAAGGAGGCGCCCCTGCAGGACGAGTACATCGACTGCTGGGACAGCCTGAAAAAGCGCTTCGACGGCACGCCCGAAGGCAACTGGGACTGATCCCGCGACGCGGCCGCGCGAACCTTGCGCGTCCGCAAATAACGATCGAATGGGAGGGACGACCTTGCCCCTGATCCGAAGCTGGCTTGACGCCGCCAACGCGCCAGACTGCGACTTTCCGGTCAACAACCTGCCTTATGGCGTCTTCTCCAAGGGCGAGGGCGCGCACGCGCTGCGGGGTCGCCATCGGCGACAGCGTTCTGGACCTGCAGGAGGCCGAGGCCGCCGGGATCATCGACCTGGACGCCGGCCCGCACTTCGCCGCGCCGTCCTGGAACCAGCTCATGGCAGCAGGGCCGTCGGTCTGGGCCGCGCTGCGCGGCAGGCTGACCGAGCTCCTGTCCGAAGACGGCGGCGCGCCCGACCTCGTCCGGCCGCATCTGGTGCCGCTCGCGGACGTCCGTCTGCACATGCCCTTTTCGGTCAGCGAGTACACCGACTTCTATGCCTCCCGGAACCATGCCTTCAACGTCGGCACGATGTTCCGCGGCCCCGAGAACGCGCTGCCGCCGAACTGGCTGCATATCCCGATCGGCTACAACGGGCGGGCCTCGTCGGTCGTGGTTTCGGGCACCGAGATCCGGCGCCCCTGGGGACAGCTCAAGGGCCCGAATGACGACGTCCCCCGCTTTGCGCCATCGGCCCGCTTCGATATCGAGCTCGAGGTCGGCGTCATCGTCGGCCAGCCGTCCACAAGCGGGCAGCCGGTGACCGTGGCCGAGGCCGACGAGATGATCTTCGGCTACGTGCTGTTGAACGATTGGTCGGCGCGCGACATCCAGGCGTGGGAGTATCAACCGCTCGGCCCGTTCCAGGCGAAGGCCACCGCGACGACGATCAGTCCGTGGATCGTGACCGCCGCGGCGCTGGAGCCGTTCCGGGTGCCGACGCCCGAGCGCGAGAAGGAGCTGCTGCCCTATCTCGCCGAGCAGAAGCCGGGCCTCTACGACATCGCACTCGAAGTGGGGCTGACGCCGGAGGGCGGCACCGAGACCGTGATCTCTCGCACCAACTACCGCCAGATGTACTACTCCGCTGCCCAGCAACTTGCGCACCACACGACGTCGGGCTGCCCCATGCGGGTCGGGGATCTCCTCGGCTCGGGCACCATATCGGGCCCCGAAAAGGACATGCTCGGCTCGCTCTTGGAGCTCTCGTGGGGCGGCAAGGAGCCGGTGGCGATCGGCGGCGGCCAGTCCCGCAGCTTCATCGAGGACAACGATGAACTGACGCTCCGCGGCGCTGCCGAGGGCGACGGCTACAGGATCGGGTTCGGCGAGTGCGTGGGCAAGGTCCTGCCCGCCCTCGAACACCCCTACGCACGATAGGAAGGAACAGGACATGTCGAAGGCATTCGCCTCCGCAAGCGATCTCGAGGAAAAGACCACCAGCTTCACCGAAGTCGGCGAGGGTCTCTACGCCTTCACGGCCCAAGGTGACCCGAACACCGGCGTCATCATCGGCGACGACAGCGTGATGGTCGTCGAGGCGCAGGCGACGCCCCGCCTCGCCCGCAAGGTCATCGACTGCGTGCGCTCCGTCACCGACAAGCCGATCAGCCACCTCGTCCTGACGCACTACCACGCCGTCCGCGTGCTCGGCGCCTCGGCCTACGGCGCGCGTGAAGTGATCATGTCCGACACCGCCCGCGCCATGGTCGCCGAGCGCGGGCAGGAGGACTGGGACAGCGAATTCGCCCGCTTCCCCCGCCTCTTCCAGGGCCACGAGGAGATCCCAGGCCTGACCTGGCCGACCACGACCTTCTCCGATGCGATGACGGTGTATCTCGGCAACCGGCGGGTGGACATCATGCATGTGGGCCGCGCCCATACCGCCGGAGACGCGGTCATCTGGGTGCCGGACCAGCAGGTGCTCTTCACCGGCGACATCGTGGAATACCATTCGGCCTGCTACTGCGGCGACGGCCACTTCGAGGACTGGCCCGAGACGCTCGCCAACATCGCCGCCTTCGAGCCTGTCGCGATCGCGCCCGGCCGTGGCGACGCGCTGGTGGGCGAGGAGATGGTGGCCAAGGCCCTCGACGCGACCGAGGACTTCGTGCGCTCGACCTACAAGCCCGTGCAGAAGGTCGCCGCCCGCGGCGGCAGCCTCAAGGACGCCTGGGACGCGGTCCGGGCGGAGTGTGATCCGAAGTTCGCCGATTACGCGATCTACGAGCACTGCCTGCCGTTCAACGTCGCCCGCGCCTACGACGAAGCCCGCGGCATCGACACGCCGCGCATCTGGACCGCCGCGCGCGACAAGGAAATGTGGGACGCCCTTCAGGGCTGAAGCTGACGCCCGAGGGAGGAGAACGGACATGTTCCAGGACCGCTACACGCTTGCCTTCAAGCTCTACCCTTACCAGCGCTCGTCCGACCAGGACGCCGAGACGCCGGTGCGTCACCCTGTCGTCGTGATGGGGGGCGGGCCGATCGGCGTCGCCACCGCCCTCGACCTCGGGCTGCAGGGCGTCCCCGTCGTGGTCCTCGACGACCACGAGGGGATCGGCATGGGCAGCCGGGCGATCTGCTTTGCCAAGCGCACGCTGGAGATCGCCGACCGCTACGGCTGCGGCGCCCCGATGCTGGACAAGGGCGTGGTCTGGAACCTCGGCAAGGTCTTTCACCGCGACCGCAAGATCTTCGAGTTCAACCTTCTGCCGGAGCATGGTCACAAGTTCCCCGCCTTCATCAACCTCCAGCAGCCCTACTTCGAGCGGTTCCTCGTCGACCGGCTGCGCGCCGCGCAGGCCGAGGGCGCGCCGATCGAGATCCGCGGCAAGAACCGCGTAGACGCGGTCGAGGTCCGGGACGATCACGTCGGCCTGCAGGTCATGACCCCGGACGGGCCCTACAAGATCGAGGCGGACTGGCTGATCGGCTGCGACGGCGCCTCTTCACCGCTGCGCACGATGCTGGGCTACGGGTTCACCGGAAAGGTGTTCAGGGACAGCTTCCTGATCGCCGACATCACCATGAAGGCCGACTTTCCGACCGAGCGCTGGTTCTGGTTCGACCCGCCCCATAGCCGGCGGTGCCTCGACCCTGCTGCACAAGCAGCCCGACGGGACCTGGCGCATCGACTTCCAGATCGGCTGGGACGTCGACCGCAAGGAGGAGATGCAGGAGGAGAACATCCGCCGCCGGCTCGACGCAATGCTGGGCGAGGTCGAGTACGAGATCGTCTGGTCCTCGATCTACACCTTCCAGTGCAAGCGGATGGAGCACTTTCGGCGCGGGCGGGTGATCTTCGCCGGAGACGCAGCGCACCAGGTGTCGCCCTTCGGCGCGCGCGGCGCGAATTCGGGCATGCAGGACGTCGACAACCTCGGCTGGAAGCTGGGGCTGGTGATCGGGGGCAAGGCACCGGAGAGCCTGCTCGACACCTACGACGACGAGCGCATCCAGGCGAGCCGACGAGAACATCCTGAACTCGACCCGATCGACCGACTTCATCACTCCGAAGTCCGAGATGAGCCGGATCTTCCGCGACGCGGTGCTCGACCTTGCGGAGCGCCACGAGTTCGCCCGGCCGTTGGTGAACTCCGGCCGGCTGTCGGTGCCGTGCGTGCATGACGGCTCGCCGCTGAGCACGCCCGACGCGCTGGAGGGTGGTCCGGCCCGCAGCCGGCCGGGCGCGCCGTGCCCGGATGCGCCGCTGGACGAGGGCTTCCTGCTGGAACGGCTCGGCTCGCGCTTCACGCTGCTGGCCATCGGCGCGGACGTGCCGGAGCAGATCGACGAGGGGGGAGTCGCCGCCATCAGGCTGGCGCTCGACGCTGCGTCCGACCCGACCGGGGCGGTACGAGAGCGCTATCTCGGCGAGGCGCCGTCGGCGGTGTACCTGGTCCGGCCCGACCAGCACGTCGCCGCACGCTGGCCCGCCTTTGACGAAGCCGCCGTGCGCGCCGCGATCCGCCGCGCCACCGGAAAGGAGTGACGTTGTGGCAACCTTGACCCTGGCCCCGAACATCGCTGGTCCTGACGACTTCTACGCCGACCTGCTGGCGGCGCACGAGGGCCTGACGAAGAGCGAGAGCGATGCGTTCAACGCGCGCCTGATCCTGATCCTCGCCAACCAGGTCGGCGACCGGGAGGTGCTGCGCCAGGCACTCCACGCCGCGACCCTCGCCCCCGAGACGGAGTAGGCCGGTGCCCGAGGCGACCACAAGAGGAACGGGCGAAGTGGTGCTGTGGGACTACTGGCGGAGCACCGCGAGCTACCGCGTTCGGATCGCGCTGAACCTCGCCGGCATCGAGTATCGGGCCGTGCCCGTCGATCTGCTGACAGGCGAGCAGCGGGCGCCGGCGCATCTGGCGCGCAATCCGCAGGGGCTGGTGCCGGTGCTTGGGATCGACGGCGTCGAGCTCACCCAGTCGCTGGCGATCATCGACTACCTGCAGGACACTGGCCGGCTGGACCTGCGGCCCCGCGATCCGCTCGACCGGGCGCGCGTGCGGGCCGTGGCGCTGGCGATCGCAGCCGAGATGCATCCGGTCTGCAACCTGCGGGTCCTCGAACGGATCGAGGCGCTGACCGGGCGGCCGGAAGCGCGCGGCGAATGGGTGCGCGCGACGCTGGCGCCTGCGCTGAAGGCGGTGGAGGCGATGCTGCCTGCGGACGGCAGCTGGTACGCGTTCGGCGACCGGATCACCGAGGCCGACGTCTGCATCGTCCCGCAACTCTACAACGCGCGACGCTGGGAGGTCGATCTCGATGCGATGCCCCGGCTGGTTGCGATCGACGCCACATGCGCGGACCATCCTGCCTTTTCCGCCGCACATCCTGATCGAATGCGTGCGGCCCTCGCCCGGGCCGAAGCCTGACCCTGATCGCCAATTTCCAAACACCTCTGGGAGGACAACCATGAAACTGCTGACCACTGCGAGCCTTCTCGCCTTTGCCGCCACCGCGGTCCCCGCGCTGGCCCAGACCGAGCTCGTGCTGTCGAGCTGGCTGCCGCCGCGACACCCGATCGTCGTCAACGCCATCGAGCCCTGGGCCGAGGAGGTCGAGGAGGTGACCGACGGCCGCGTCAGCGTGCGCGTGCTGCGCAAGCCGCTGGGCAGCCCGCCGGCGCACTTCGACATGGCCCGCGACGGCGTGGCCGACATCACCTACGGCCTGCACAGCTTCACCCAGGATGACCGCTTCTCCGGCTCGCGGGTCGGCCAGTTCTCGTTCCTCGGCGACGACGCGGTCGAGACCTCCAAGGCGTTCTGGACCGTCTATACCGAAGACCTCGGAGCGGACGAAGAGCACGAGGGCACCAAGCTTCTCGGCCTCTTCGTCCACGGGCCCGGCATCTTCCACAACAACGTGCGCAAGATCGAGACGCCCGCCGACTTCGAGGGCCTGAAGATCCGGGTGCCGGGCGGCTACATCGCCGAGCTGGTCGAGGATCTGGGCTCGACCCCGCTCTTCATGTCGTCGCCCGAGGTCTACGAGAAGCTCTCGCGCGGCGTGATCGACGGCGTGACCTTCACTTACGAGGCGCTGACCGCGTTCAACCTCACCGACGACCTCAAGTACTCGATGCGGGTGCCGGGCGGGATCTACAACACCACCTGGTTCCTCGTCATGGACGAGGACCGGTGGGACGAGATCAGCCCCGAGGACCAGGCGGCGATCGAGAACATCTCCGGCCTGGCCTTCGCCGAGCGGGTCGGCCAAGCGTGGAACGATGCCGACGAAGCCGCGATCGCCGAGATCGAGGAGGCTGGCATCGAGATCTACGACGCGCCCCAGCCGGTCCTCGATGAGATCAACATCTACGCCGACCAGCTCGAGCAGGCCTGGGCCGACGAACTGGGCGATGGGGTCGACGGCCTCGCGGCCCTCGCGCGCCTGCGCGAGATGACCGGGGTCGGAATGTGAGCCTGCGCGGCGTCCACATTCTGCTCGAGGCGCTGTCGGCCGTACTGCTGGTCGCGCTGATCGCGGTCACGGCGATCGACGTGGTCGGGCGATACCTGCTGAATGCGCCGCTGTCCGGCGCGTTCGAGATGACCGAGCTGATGCTCGGCGCGCTGGTCTTCGCGGCGCTGCCGCTGGTCAGCCGCAGCGGCAGCCACGTCGAGGTCGACCTGCTCGTCACGGTCCTGCCCGAGCGCGTGAACCGCGCGCTCGGGTTCATCGCCGCGGGGATCTCGGCGCTGGTCCTCATCTACTTCGCCTGGCGGCTCGGCATCCTCGGCGTCCAGCAGTGGCAGGAGGGCTCGCGCTCGGTCTCGCTCGGCGTGCCGTTCTGGCCGTTCGCGGCCCTCGGCGTCGCCGGATGCCTGATGGCAGCGCTTTTTGGCGTCTTGCGGGCCGTGGAGCAATGACAGTTTCCCTGATCGGCCTCGTCGTCCTGCTCACGCTGGTCTTCGCGCGGGTGCCGATCGCGTTCGCGATGGCGCTGGTCGGCGCGGTCGGCTTCGCGTCGATGCGCGGCTGGGACTCGACCGGTGCGATGGTCGGCAACGTCGTGTTCGAGACCGGACTCAGCTACTCGCTGTCGGTGGTGCCGCTGTTCATCCTGATGGGCAACGTGCTGGCCAAGTCCGGCATCGCGCACGGGCTCTTCGCCGGTGCGGACCGGATCTTCGGGCGGATGCGCGGTGGCCTGGCGCTCGCCTCGGTCTTGAGCTGCGGCGGGTTCTCGGCCGTATCGGGCTCGTCGCTGGCGACGGCGGCCACGATGTCGCGGGTCGCGATGCCGCCGATGCGGCGCTTCGGCTACGCCGACAGCCTCGCGGCGGGTTCGATCGCGGCGGGCGGCACGCTCGGCATCCTGATCCCGCCCTCCATCATCATGATCATCTACGGCCTGCTGACCGAGAGCGACATCGGCAAGCTCTTCATCGCCGGACTGCTGCCGGGCCTGCTCGGCATCCTGCTCTACCTCCTCGCCGTGGTCGTCGCCGTGCGTCTGAACCCGTCGCTGGCGCCGCCGGTCACCGAGCCCGAGCCGATGTCGCGCCGCGACACGATCGGCGTGCTCGGAACGCTGGCGCTTTTCGTCTTCATCATGACCGGCATCTACGGCGGCTTCTTCACCCCGATCGAAGCGGCAGGCATGGGCGCGTTCTTCGCCCTGGTGCTCGCCGTCGGCACCCGCGGCCTGTCCTGGGCCTCGTTCTGGGAGGCGTGCCGCGAGACGGTCGTCTCGTCCGCGATGATCTTCGCGATCATCATCGGCGCCGAGATCTTCTCGTCTTTCGTCAACTTCGCCGGCCTGCCCGATGCGCTCGTCGACCTTGTCTACGACCTCGACGTGTCCGCCTGGGTCGTCATCGGCATCATGGTCGGGATCTACCTGGTCATGGGATGCGTCTTCGAGAGCCTGTCGATGATCCTGCTGACCGTCCCGGTCTTCTATCCGATCGTCGAGCAGCTCGACTTCGGCACCGGCCTGCTGGCCGACCCCGAGATGGTACTGATCTGGTTTGCCGTCGTCGTGGTCGTGGTGACCGAGATCAGCCTGATCACGCCGCCGGTCGGCATGAACGTCTTCGTCCTGCGCTCCACGCTGCCCGACATCGCACTCGGCACGATCTTCCGCGGCGTGCTGCCGTTCTGGATCGCCGACCTTGTGCGCCTCGCGCTTCTGGTCGCGCTTCCAGCCATCTCACTGGCGCTGCTATGAGCAAGAGCACCTCAATCCAGATCGGATCCGGCATTCGGTCCGGCACGGCATGGTTCGGACAGGTGCAGTCGAATTTGGCCGAGCAAGCGAGAGGTGAACGCATATGACGGAGATGGCGCCACATGATAGAACGCCAAGTCTCCCGCCCACCTCGCGCTCTCTGCCGATCTCGCTGTTGCGCGCGCGAGAAAAGGTCATGCGACCGATCCGGGCAATGCTCGTCGACGCAGGGGTGACCGAGCAGCAGTGGCGCGTGCTTCGCACCCTCGAAGAGGGCGGCGCGATGTCGCTGACGGAGGTTGCGCGCCTCGCATGCATTCAGTTGCCGAGCCTCACCCGCATCGTGCAGACGCTCGTCGACAAGGGCTTCGTCCTGCGGGTCCGGGACAGCGGCGACCGGCGTCGGCAGACCATCTCTCTGACCGACGACGGGGGGGCGGTGATCCGGGACAATGCTTTGGAATCGCGGCGGATCACCTGCAGTATAGCGACCAAGCTTGGACACCGCCGGCATAGTGAGCTGCTGGAATTGCTGGAGGCGCTGAACTCCCTGGACCTGTCACCCGAAGGCGAGCTCTGAAGCGATCGGACTGCAGCCTTTAGCGCTGTCGAGCAGGGCCGTTCCTGCGTCCGAATGCTCCTAGGTGTTCAGTCCCGGCATCTGGTGGATCGGGTTGAGGATGAATTGATCCGGCTCTGAGGTCCAGACCTTGCAGATGTACTCGTAGGGCGTGAGGCCACCGAGGGTCTTGAGCCGTCGGGCGAAATTGTAGGCCGCCATGAAGTCCGCGAGGTGCGTGCGCAGCTGGTCGTGGCTATCGTAGTGGAAGCGCTTGACGGTCGCGTCCTTGATCGTGCGGTTCATCCGCTCGACTTGTCCGTTTGTCGGGAAAACAGTCCACTGGACTGTTTTCTGATCCTCCAAACTCCACGGATGGTTCGGCTTGGTCAGCCGATGCTCGATCCCGTTCGCTTCGCAGATCACGTCGAAGCGCATCGGCCGAGAGATGATCGTGTTCCGGTTCCTCGGCTGCTCGGCGAACTGGATGCCGTTGTCGGTCAGGACGGTATGGATCTGGTAGGGCACGGTCTCGAGCAGGTGCTGCAGGAACTCCCAGGCGGTGCGCCTGTCGGCCTTCTCGACGAGCTGGGCTACCGCAAACTTGCTCGTCCGGTCGATGCCAACGAAGAGGTCCGTCCATGGTGCCGCCATCGGTTCGAGACCCATGGCGGACGCTTACCCTCGGTGGTCTGCACCTCGGCGATGTCGATGTGGAAGAAGCCGATGGGGTAGCGCTTGAACTTCTGCCGCTTCGGCTTGTCGCCTTCGACGTCTGGCAGGCGAGAAATCCCATGCCGCTGCAGGCAGCGGTGCAACGCCGAGCGCGTCAGGTGGGGTATCGTCGGCTGAAGAGCATAGAGGCAGTCGTCCAGCGGCAGGAGCGTATGGCGCCGAAACGCGACGACCATCGCTTCCTCCGCCACGGTCAGGACCGTCGAGCGCGGTTCTTTCGGACCGGTCTTCAGATCATCCAGGCTCGCTCGCTTGCGCCACTTCGCAACCGTCTTCGGATTGATGCCCAACTCCCGGCTCAGATCCGCGAGCGAAGCCTGCGATCGCTGTATTGCAGCTCTGACGGCGTACGTGGTCGTGGCGCTGCCGTGACGAACTTGTCCCATAGTGCTTCCTTCCATTCACTCGAAACGATCACACCATCAAACCGTGGGATCAAACACCTAAGGGCGTCCGCCTGTGTCGTTTTCCCCGCGCCCCCGACGCGCCAAGCGTTCGTGAATGGAGCGTCAGCCGCGCTATCTTCGCCTGCGTTGAGTGTGGAGCGGCTCGGCTTTGTCCAGCTCTCGCGCGACTATCTCGCGATCCCCAGGAACAGGGACAAGGCCCGGCTGACGGAAAGCAACGTCGCATCGTCGAGGGTGCCGAAGGCCGGACCAACTCTCTCGCGCCGGACTGTCATGGCCTTGTCAATCATGACCTGTGACCTCTTCTGCAGACCGTTCGCAGCGGTTGGCTCGGCAGAGACCCTGAGCAGGGGCGCCTCGACCAGCGTGCCGGTCAGAAGCAGCACCGTTACGGTGGCCGTGGCCGCGAACTCGTCAGCCTGGATGACCAGCGCCGGGCGCGGCTTGCCGAAGTCTCCTGCGACGGCCACCGTCACCAGATCGCCGCGTCTCATTCACCGTTGGCGAGAAGGTCGTCGAGTGCAGCGTCGAGAAACCCGTTGAGTTCGCCGTCGCTGCGGTCAGCCTCCGCGACCCGTTCGGCTTGCAGTCTGCAGGTTTCGGCAAAGCCAGCGGCGCGGCTGTCCGGCACCCAGACCTGCACCGGCCTGAGGCCGGCCGCGCGCAGCGCGTCGCGGCGCTTGCGAACCCTCTCCGAGATCGAGGCAGGCATCGTCGGCTCCTTGACAAGTTCATGCTACATGTAACGCGCCTCCGCCGCGGCAGCAAGGCGGTCGAACCGCCGTGGTCGACGGCCGACGTGGAAGGGGGAGCCTGAGCGGCGGGATGAAGTCGACCGCGAGGCGGCTGGGAACGGCGGTGAGAAAGTCGGCCACGGTAGCGGCGGGATGATCCCGCGGCGGGCGGCTCTGGAGCGTTGGCGCGGGAACGGCGTCGAGCCGACGACCGTGCCGCTGTCGCCGGAAGCAGACGACGCCACAGCCGAGATCGCGGCTGAGCGAATGAAGCGGGCAGGGGTCGATCTCGTCGTCCATGACTGTGTCAGCTACGGCCGCCGGGCACGAGGGATCGCGGCCTCCATTCATGATCGCCCCGACGCTGCTGGCCGCAGCCGTCACCGGCCGGTGCGCGGCGGAGCACGCAGGTGCCTGACGCATCGGGGCTGTCGGCCCGGTCGTCCGTGGCAGAGTGGTTGCAAAGCCGCGCAGAACGTCGAGCGCAGCTTCGCATGGCTCGGCCGACACCGAAGGATGTCGAAGGACTACGAGTTCCGCGTACAGACGGCGGGAACATTCATCGCCATTGCTGCCTGCGCCCAAATGCTTCGCCGCCTCGCGCCGAGAGGACTTCTCACAGACCGTATCAGAAGCCTACCTTGTCGCCACCCTTCAACACCAGGATCTCGCGCGCCTCATCCGGCCGCGCGATCTCGAGGCCAATGCCTTCGATGATCTGCCGCACGCTTCGCACCTGGTCGGCGTTGGACTCCGCCAGCCGGCCCGGTCCCGCCCAAAGCGAATCCTCGAGCCCGACGCGCACGTTGCCGCCCATCGCGGCGGCCATTGCGGCGATCGGCATCTGGTTGCGGCCGGCGCCGAGGACCGACCAGCGGTAGGCGTCGCCAAACAGGCGGTCGGCGGTGCGCTTCATGTGCGCCACGTCCTCGGGGTGCGGACCGATCCCGCCGAGGAGGCCGAACACGGACTGCACGAAGAACGGCGGCTTGACGAGGCCGCGATCGACGAAGTGCGCCAGCGTGTAGAGGTGGCCGATGTCGTAGCACTCGATCTCGAATCGGGTGCCGTTCTCGGCGCAGGTGGTCAGGATGTACTCGATGTCGGCGAAGGTGTTCTTGAAGATCCGGTCGTTCGAGCCCTCGAGATACGGCCGCTCCCAGTCGTGCTGGAACTCCTTGTAGCGCGCCAGCATCGGATAGAGGCCGAAGTTCATCGAGCCCATGTTGAGCGAGGCCACCTCGGGCGCGAAGGTCGCTGCGGGCTTGACCCGCTCCTCGACCAGCATCGTCGGCGCACCGCCGGTGGTGATGTTGATGACGCAGTCCGAGCGTTGCTTGATCACCTTGAGGAACGGCGCGAACGCCTCGGGCCGCTGGTCGGGCTTGCCGGTCTCGGGGTCGCGGGCGTGCAGGTGGACGATCGCCGCTCCGGCCTCGGCCGCGCCGATGGCGGCGTCGGCGATCTGCTCCGGCGTGATCGGCAGGTGCGGCGACATGCTGGGCGTGTGGATCGCGCCGGTGACGGCGCAGGTGATGATGACCTTCTTGGGCATGGGGTCTCCTTGGCGTCAGCTGCGCGGCTGGCTCTTCTTGTGGGCGGCGAGGGCGGCGAGGCGGCCGTCGCGCCAGCGGGTCCGTGCCGCCTGCGCGTCCGGCTCGGGCGCCGGGCCCCAGGCGTCGGCGGCGCGGTGGTAGGCGGCCTCGTCCCAGACCGCGGGGTCCGGCGGCTCGGCGGCGATGCGGCGGAAGAAAGGCGCGTAGCGGTCGCAATAGTCGGCGATGCCGCCGGGGGCGTTGAGCGCGATCGTCTCGAACGGGCCCATGAAGGACCAGCGCAGACCGAGCCCATCGCGGACGGTCGTGTCGAGATCCTGCGGCGTGACGTAGCCCTCCTGCACCAGGCGGAAGGCCTCCGTCAGCAGCGCCGCCTGGATGCGGTTCAGTATGAAGCCGTCGACCTCGCGCTGGACGGTGATCGGCGACTGGCCGATCGCCTCGAACGTGGTGCGGGCGCGGGCGATGACCTCGGGGTCGGTCCAGGGCGCGCCGGAGAGTTCGACCACCGGCACCATGTGCGGCGGGTTCACCGGGTGGGCGACGAGGCAGCGGGCGCGGCCGGGCAGCGCCTCGGTGAAGAGCGAGCACTGGATGGCGGAGGTCGAGCTCGCCAGCACCGTCTCGGGCGCAGCGAGGCGGTCGAGTTCGGCGAAGAGCTCGGCCTTGACCTCGCGCCGCTCGGGGCCGTTCTCCTGCACGTGCTCGGCGCCGTCCAGCGCCTCGGCCAGGCCGTTTGCGGCGGCAATGCGGCGGTGGGCGCCGGCGGCATCGTCGCAGAGGCCGTGGCCGGCCAGCGTCTCGAGCCCCTCGCGGCAGGCGACGAGTGCGGCCTCGACGGCGCCCGGCGCGGGGTCGGTCAGCGCCACGTCCCAGCCCGCGCGGGCGAAGATCATCGCCCAGGCGCGGCCGATCAGGCCGGTTCCGACGATGGCGACCTTGGGCATGGCGTTCCTCCGCTAGAGCCAGAGCACCTGGCGGCGCAGGTCGAGGTCGTCGCGCAGCGCCGCCGAGGGGCCGGAATGGATGACCGCCCCCCGCTCCAGCGCCACGGTCGAGTCCGACAGCGCCAGCGCCAGGTCGAGATGGTGGTCGACGATGATGATCGAGACCTCGTGCCGCAGCCGGTCGAAGCTCTCGAAGAGCTGCTCGACGATGGCCGGCGCCAGCCCCTCGAACGGCTCGTCGAGAAGGAGCACCCGCACGTCGCCCGAAAGCGCCCGGGCCACGGCGACCATCTGCTGCTCGCCGCCGGAGAGGAAGTCGGCGGGGGTGTCGAGCCGCTCGCGAACCCGCGGGAAGTAGTCGAAGATCCGGTCGAGGTCCCAGTGGATGCCATGGCCGGTCTGCCGCTTGAGCCGCCCGAGCTCGAGGTTCTGCCCGACCGTCATGCCGGCGAAGAGGCGCCGCCCCTGCGGCACGTAGCCGATGCCGAGGCGCGCCGCCTCGGCCGAGGAGAGGCCGGCCAGCTCGCGCTCGTCCAGCCGGACGGAACCCGAGCCCGGCGGCGCGATGCCGACGATCGTCTTGAGAAGGGTCGACTTGCCCGCGCCGTTGCGGCCGAGCAGGGCGACGATCTCGTTCCGTCGCACCTGCATCGAGATGTCGTTCAGGATGTGGCTCTTGCCGTAAAAGGTGTTCACGCCCTCGAGCGACAGGACGACGTCGGGCTTGGCCGCCGTCTCGCGGTGGGCGGCGGCGACGGCGGTGCTGCCCGAGCCGATGTAGACCTCCTGCACCTCGGGGCTGGTGCGGGCGTCGTCGACGGTTCCGTCGACCAGAACCTCGCCGTTGTTCATCACCGTGACGGCGTCGGAGATCTCGAAGACCCGGTCGATGTCGTGCTCGACCAGCAGCACCGGCAGGTCGGCCGAGATCTGCTTGATGAGGTCGCCGATCCGCTGCCGCTCGGCCGCCGCGAGGCCCGCCAGAGGCTCGTCGAGCAGCAGGATCCGCGGGCCGCTCGCGAGCGCGAGGCCCATGTCGAGCAGGCGCTGCCCGCCGTAGGAGAGCTCGCCCGCCTGCGCCCGCTCCATCCCCGCCACGCCGAGATAGCCGATCAGCGCCTCGGTCTGCTCCTCGACCTCGGTGAGCGAGCGGGCGTCGCGCCAGATGCTGGCGCGGTGCTGGCTGCGGGCCTGGATCGCGAGGCGGACGTTCTCCTCGACCGAGAGCGTCGGGAAGAGGTTGGTGATCTGGAACGACCGGCCGATGCCGGCGTCGGCTATGGCCTCGGGCTTGAAGCCGGTGATGTCGCGCCCGTCGAGCGTGACGGTGCCGCGGTCGGGCACGTACATGCCCGACAGCAGGTTGAAGGCGGTGGTCTTGCCGGCGCCGTTGGGTCCGATCAGCGCGTGCAGGCTGCGGTCGCGCACGGCGAGGTCGACGTTCTGCACCGCCTTCAGGCCGCCGAAGCTCTTGTTGAGCCCTCTCGCTTGGAGGATCGGGCCATCGACGTGGCGTTGCGGCCGCAGGAAGTCGGGCAGGGGCGCGGCCCTGAGGGTGCGTCCGGCCATCGCCGCGGCCTCGGTCAGCCTGGGGCGGAACGGCGCCAGCACGCGGCGCGCCACGCCAACCAGCCCTTCGGGCGAGAACAGGATGAATCCGACGAAGAGGATGCCGAAGTAGAACAGCCAGTCCGAGGTCCAGATCGACAGGAACTCGCGGAAGAGCAGGTAGAAGAGCGCCCCGAGGGCCGGCCCAAGAAAGCTGCGCATCCCACCGATGACGACCATCGCCAGGAGCTCGCCCGAGAACGGCACGCCGATCGGCTCGGCCGAGGCGAAGCGGTGATTGAAGACCCCGAGCGTTCCCGCCAGCCCGACGATTGTGGCCGAGATCACGAAGCCGAGGAGCGTGTAGCGGTAGGTCGAGTAGCCGAGGAACCGCGCCCGCTGCTCGTTCTCGCGGATGGCGACGAGGACGGTGCCTGCGGGCGAGCGGTGGAAGCGGTGCAGCCCGGCGACGGCGGCGAAGGCGATGGCGGCGACGACCCAGTAGTAGGGCCAGTCGGCGCTGAGATCGAGGCCCAGCACCTCTGGGCGGACGATGCCGCCGAGGCCGCTCTCGCCGCCGGTGAAGCTGGTCCAGCGGTAGGTGATCGCGAAGGCGAGCGCTGCGAGTGCCAGCGTCAGGAGCGAGAAGTAGACGCCCCGCCGCCGCAGGATCAACGCGCCGACGAGCAGCGACACAAGCGCTACGAAGCCGAGCGCGAAGAGCGACGGCAACACGATCATCTCGGGGAAGAGGTGCCGCTGGCTGAGCGCGGCGGCATAGGCCCCGAGGCCGAACCATGCGCCGTGCCCGAACGAGACGAGGCCGGTATGCCCGACCAGCACGTTCAGCCCCATCGCCGCGACCGCCATCACCACGACGTCGATCGACGAGCGGAGCGGCAGGCCCACCGCGTCGAGGACGAACGGCAGCACCAGCAGCGCCACGGCCGCGACGATCAGCGAGGGAGCGGGCAACCGTTTCACTCGAACCTCTGGATGCGCTCGCCGAGAAGGCCGCGCGGGCGGATCAGCAGGACGAGCGCCATCAGCAGGTAGATCGACGCCTCGCCCGCGGGCGGGAAGAAGTAGATCGTCAGCCCGCGCACCACGCCCACCAAAATCGCAGCAAGGATCACGCCCCAGAACGAGCCGAGGCCGCCGATGACGACGACGACGAAAGCGGCCGTGAGGATCTCGGCGCCCATCGCCGGCTGCACCCCGGTGATCGGCGCCAGCAGCACGCCGGCGAGCCCCGCCAGCCCCAGCGCAAGCGCGACAATAGCCGTCATGTAGGGCTGCAGCGAGATGCCGAGGCTGCCGACCATGTCGGGGTCCTGCACGCCGGCGCGCACGACGCGGCCGAAGGACGTGCGGTATACCAGGAACCACGTCGCCGCGACGGCGCCGAGCGCGATGCCGAGGATGATCAGACGGTATTTCGTGTAGAGGAAGTCGCCGACAACGACCGTGCCGCGCAGCGCCGGCGGGATCGAGAACGGGATCGGTGCGGCGCCGAAGATCATCCGGAGGCTCTGCTCGATCACCATGGCGAGGCCGAAGGTAAGAAGCAGGCTCAGGATCGGGTCGGCGCGGTAGAAGCGGCGGAAGAACAGCCGCTCGACCACCACGCCCAGCAGCGCCACCAGCACCGGCGACAGGATCAGCGAGCCGCCGAAGCCCAAGTAGGGATAGATCACGACCGCGAGGTAGGCGCCGATCGCGTAGAACGCTCCGTGGGCCAGGTTGACGATCCCGCCCAGCGAGAAGATCAGCGACAGCCCGAGCGCGATCAGCAGGTAGTAGGCGCCGACGAGCAGCCCGTTCAGGACCTGCTCAAGCACGAAAACGATCTGCACGCGGGTTGACCTCGAGGTTGCCGCAGGTGCCCCGGCGCTCAGACGCCGGGGCAAGCCTCTGTTAGACGGTCATCGCGCAGATGCCGGTTTTCTCGGGCGCGAGAAGCTCGAGGTCCTGCCCCTGTTCCGGCACGACGCCGAGCGGCTCGTAGATGTCGAACTGGTCCTCCATCTGCGCCGGGTCCTTGCCGCGAACCGCGTACATCTCCTGCACCATCTGGTTGTCGTACTCGCGGAAGTAGCCGGGTCGGTTCTTGAGCACGTCGAACTCCACGCCCGACCGAAGATAGTCGCTGAGCTCGGTCGAGTCGGTCGACTGCGTCTCCTCCATCGCCTTGGCGATAATCTTGAGCGCATTGTAGTCGCCCCAGGACTGGTTGTCGGGCAGGCGTCCGTTGGCCTCCTGAAACGCGGCGACGTAGTCCTGCGCCGCCGGCGCCTCGACGTAGTGGTGCCAGACGATCGGCCAGATGCCCGAGAAGGCGCCTTGGCCCGCCCCCCAGGCGACGACCGTGTCGAAGCCGAAGCCGGCGAGCGGGTAGGGCAGGCCGAACTCGGCGTACTGCTTGATGAAGTTGGTGATCTGGTTGCCGGCGAGGTTGGAGACGACGAGGTCGGGCTGCGCCTGCCGGATCTTGAGGATGTAGGGGCTGAAGTCGGTGGTGTCGGTCGGCACCAGCTCGTCGCCCGCGAACTCGCCGCCTTCGCTTTCCATGAACGTGCGTGCGACGCTCAGGAGGTCGTGGCCGAAGGCGTAGTCCGCGGTGAGCGAGTACCACCTCTTGCCCTGCACGAGATCGGCCTGCATCAGGTAATTGCCGCAGGCGCGCACCATCATCGAGTTCGCCGCCTCGACGTGGAACATGTAGGGGTTGCACGCCGCACCGCGCAGCTCGTCCGAGTTGCAGCCGGTATTGATGAAGATCCGTTGCGTCCGGTCCGCGATCTGGCCGATCGCGAGGCCCGAGGCCGACGAGATCTCGCCGATCAGCAGCTCGACGCCGTCGCGCTCGAGCAGGCGCTCGGCCTTGGCCGAAGCGGTCTGCGGGTTGACCGAGTCCTCCATCACCAGCTCGATCTGCCGGCCCATGACACCACCGTCAGCATTAACTTGGTCAGCCGCAAGCTGCACGCCCATCTGCGCGTATTCCCCGAGAGGCCCGAGGAAGCCTGTGAGCGGGGTCAGGTGGCCGATGCGGATCGGCCCGTCCTGCGCGCGCAGGACGGTAGGCGTGCCGAGGCCCGCGACCAAAGCCGACCCGGCTGCGCCCTTTAGCAGCGTGCGACGGTTGAAATCGTTCGAAACGGCCATGTCTCTCGTCTCCTCCCTGGATGTAGCGTCAGCGTCCCGGCTAAACTCAGGCGAGTTGCCGTGATCTGTGATCACGGATACGTTAGCCAAATCGCCACCGCACTGTCGAGTCTCTCTGTCGCCCGATGAACGATCCCTTTGCCGACATTTCTCCCATCCGCCGCGCGACCCTCGCCAATCAGGTCTACCTTGGGCTTCGCGCCATGCTGGCAGCCGGCCAGATGGCGCCGGGTGAACGGCTCTCGCTGCGCTCGATGGCCGAGCGTTTGGGCGTGTCGGTCATGCCGGTGCGCGAGGCGGTGACGCGGCTCGTCGCCGACGAGGCCCTCGAGGTTCTTCCGAACCGCGCCGTCCGCGTGCCGGAGATGACGCTGGAAAAGTTTCGCGAGCTAACAACCATCCGCGTCGCAATCGAAGGCTTCGCCGCGGAGAGTGCTGCCGACGCGCATGGAGGTTCAGACCTGTCGGCAATCCGCAGGCACGAGGCCGCCTTCCGCGCCCAAGCCACGACGAACGAACCCGACCTTCAGGCCGCTGTCCGCGCGAACCGCGACTTCCACTTCGCAGTCTACGCAGCCGCGGGCCTGCCGTCGCTGACCACGATCATCGAAGGGCTCTGGCTGCGCATCGGGCCGGTACTTAACTTCGACATGCAGTCATCGCCAGACCGTCTGGCGCGGGGCGGGGCGCCCGACTGCCATATCAGGCTGGCGGACGCGATCGCTGCCGGGGACGCCGCCGCGGCGCGCCGCGCTCTCACCTTGGACATCGAGACCGCCGCGGCCTTCATCGAGAGCACCGGTCGCCTGCCCGAAAGAAAGGACCCCGCCTAATGGACATGAACCTCAGCGGCGCGCGCGTGCTGGTCACCGCCGGCGCCAGCGGCATCGGGCGCGAGATCGCTCTCGCTTTCGTCCGCGAAGGGGCGAACGTCCACGTATGCGACATCGACCGAGAGGCACTGGAGAAGTCCGAAGGCGTCACTTGGTCGCTCTGCGACGTCGCCGATCGTGACGCCGTCGCCCGCACCGTCGGCGAGGCTGTTGCCAAGCTCGGCGGTCTCGACGTGCTAGTGAACAACGCCGGCATCTCCGGGCCCACCGGCCGGGTCGAGGAAATTCATGTCGAGGACTGGGACCGTTGCCTCACGGTCTGCCTTACCTCGCAATTCAACTTCGTCCGCCTCTGCGTGCCGCACCTGCGGCAGAGCCGGAACGCCTCGGTCGTCAACCTGTCGTCGGCGGCGGGCCGTCTTGGCTTCCCCCTCCGCACTCCCTACGCCGCCGCGAAATGGGGCGTCATCGGCTTCACCAAATCTCTGGCGATCGAACTCGGGGAGGACGGCATCCGCGTCAACGCGATCCTGCCCGGCATCGTCGAAGGCGACCGCATCCGCCGCGTCTTCGAGAGCAAGGCTCAGGCCCGCGGCGTCTCCTTCAAGGACATTGAAGACCAGGCACTCTCCAGCGTCTCGCTGCGCACGATGGTGGCGCCCGCGCAGATTGCCGACCAGATCGTGTTCCTCTGCTCAGAGCGTGGCCGAACGATCTCGGGGCAGGCGATCTCGGTCTGCGGCGATACGCGCGACCTTGCCTGATAGCGGCCCCGACCCACGAGACGGTGCCGTAGCGTGTCGAAGAGAGACACGCGCTTTGTAGATCAAGCCAACGCCATCCTGCAGGCGGAGACGACGCAGTCGCCGCTCTATGTTAGCAATGCCAAATATCTGGTCAGGCGGTCTGCCGATGCGGCCGGATCGTGCCCCGGGCGCGGTTCTCTAATCGCCTTGGTCAAGAGCTGATCCATCTGGGCTTCATCCTGCGTGCCGGGCTCTGGGGTTCTCTCCGCGGTCATCGCTTGGACGCCGCATGTTTGCGTTCAGGGTCGGGTGGATCGAAGTGGTGTGCGCGGTCGTTGCCGCATCCCGGGGAGCGATCTCACCCTCGCCGCGCGTCCCGGCTGGACGCATTCCGACGCGCTGAAGATCAGCGTCTTTTCTCTTTCTGTGCCTATGCCATCGCCGCCTCCCGGAAGGGTGTGTTCGTGCGCCACATGGCGTGCAGGATCACGGCCAGCTTCCGCGCCAACGCGACCTTGGCCTTGCGCGGTCCGGTTCTCTCGGCAATCGCCTTTGCCCAGTCGCGCAAGCGAGGACCGCCGAGGTTCCGACAGAAGATCGCATTCGCCGCCTCGAACAGGCATTTCCTGGTGAACCTGTCCCCGCGCTTGGAGACCCGGCCGTTCCTGCTGACCTCACCGGACTCGTATCGCCTTGGCGTCAGTCCCAGATAGGCTCCCGCGCTGGATGACCGGCGGAAGCGTGAGGCATCGTCGAAGGCTGCGACGACCGCCAGTGCGGTGATCGGTCCGACGCCGGGCGCGGTCATCAGCAGACGGACGGTCGCGTGGCGCCTGGCGATTGCCGGACCCGGCTGTCGAGCACGGCAATCCGAGCCAGGATGTCGCGCCTGGCCTGCATCAGAGCCTCGAAGATCGGCACGAGTTCGGGGGCGACCGCCAGTTCGCCTTCGATGATCTCCTCGGCCCGGCGCTTGAACCCGCCAACCCGCTTGCCGAACATCACGCCGAAGGTCTTCAGCAGTCCCCTGATCTCGTTCTCGAGCCTGACGCGCATGCCAACCAGCGCCTCGCGTGCCGTCAGCAATGCCCGGTTGACATAGGCATCATGACTCTTGATCTGCGCGGTCTTGAACCACCCGGTGCGCACGATCTGGGCGAGGCCGCGGGCATCATGCCGGTCGGTCTTGTTCGGCATCATCCTCAGAACGCCACTGGCGTGGCGCGCATCCATGCAGACGATCGGCACCTGCCGCTCCGTCAATGCGTTCCAGAGCCAGACAGCCAGCGGCCGGTCTCCATGCCGACCTGTTCAAGGTCATCGGTCCGGCCCGCCAGCCAGTCGGCAATCGCATTCGGACAGGTCGGCACCTTCGCTTCGGCCACGAGCGCCCCATCCTGCCGCACTACACAAATCGCCGTCTCCTCCTGCGACACGTCCAGCGCTGCAAACATTCCCATCATATTCTCCCTGCTCAGGCTCCGGCCAAGCGCCGGAGCGACTGACCCATCCTGCAACGGCGGAAGCCGCAGATGGGGGCGTGGCGATTACGCTAAGTGGTGTAGGGGCGCCGGTCCTCGGAAGGATCGAGCTTGATCAGGACGCCATGGCTGGCAGCCTGACGTTGGGAGTGTCGGTGACGCGGGCGAGGCTTTCAAGCGACATGTAGCGTCGCGCCACGGCCCATTCGTCGTTGGTCTCGAGCAGTTCGCAATGAGGCCGCCGTCGGTTCGAGGCCCATAGCGAACGCACCGACAAGTCGTATGATCGCCTCGTCATTCGGGAAGATGCCGATGACGTCGGCCCGTCGTTTGATCTCGCGGTTCACCCGTTCGAGTGGGTTCGTCGACGCGATCTGAGCCCAGTGTTCGCGCGGGAACGACATGTAGGCCAGGACATCGTCGCGGGAGGGCGTCCATGAGCGCGCCGAGCTTCTCGTTCTTCTCGCGCGAGCCGCGTCGGCGACGGTGTCCCATTGAGCCTCGGCTTCGGCCTTCGTCTCCTGGGCGAAGATCGTCTTCAACATCGCCGCGACCGCCGTGCGCTGCTTGGCCGGGACATGCGCCAGCGCGTTTCTCATCCAGTGGATGCGGCATCTCTGATGGGTCGCGTTGAACACCCGGCGGGCGGCCGCGCGCAGGCCTTTGTGATCGTCGGCGATCACCAGCGTCACGCCTCGCAAGCCTCGGTCGGCGAGACTGCGCAGGAACTCGGTCCAGAAGGTCTCCGCCTCGGACGGTCCGGTGGCGACGCCCAGTACCTCGCGCTTGCCGTCCTCGTTCACCGCGACAGCGATTATCACCGCACGGCTGATGATGCGCCCGCCCTCGCGGACCTTGAGGTAGGTCGCATCGAGCCAGAGGTAGGGCCAGGCTCCCTCCAAAGGCCGGGAGAGGAACGCGTTCACGCTCACGTCGATCTCGGCGCAGAGGCGACTGGCCTGGGACTTCGACATGCCGCCGGCGCCCATGGCCTTCACCAGGTCGTCCACCGAGCGCGTCGAGACGCCGTGGACGTAGGCTTCCTGAATGACGGCCATGAGCGCCTTCTCGGCCGTGCGGCGCGGCTCGAGGAAGCTCGGGAAGTAAGAGCCCTTCCTCAGCTTCGGGATCTCCAGCGCGATCCGCCCGGCGCGGGTGTCCCAATCGCGGTCGCAGTATCCATTCCTCTGAACCTCGCGCAGCGGCGAACGCACGCCCTTCGCCGCGCCCGTGCGCGCCTCGACCTCCGCTTCCATGATCCGCTCGGTCGCGAAGGCCAGCATCTCGCGCACGAGGTCGCCATCGGCCTGCTTCTCGAGCAGCACGATCAGCACCACTCTCTCATCGGTCATCGTCGTCTCCGTTCCGGTTCCAGGTCTTGCAACCCGAACCTTCTCCGAAGACCGGCGATGGCCGCCAGCGTCACCCCGGCCGCGCGCTGCGCTACGCCGGGGCTCCGCGCGCGGCCTCCTACACCATGTGCTGGGGCACAGCCTGCGGCGGCCGCTTCCAGCCGATCCACCTCTTCGGTCAGCAGCCGCGAGAAGGGCCCCTTCAGAGCAAGAGCAACCTTTCCCGTGCTGGGCGGATCGAAGCGCTCCGCAAGGGTCGCCATTTCGCTGCGGGACGGCACTGTCAGGTTGATGGTGTCGCGGAGGCCGGGTAGCCGGCTCACATGCTGAACCTCGACGATCTCTCGCGCCTCAAAGGACATCGGTTTCCGCGGACCGTCATCGGCTAGGCCGTCTGGGCCTACCACCGCTTCGCTCTGAGCCTGCGCGATGTCGAGGATCTTCTCGCGGAGCGCGGGATCGTCGTCTCCTGCGAGACGATCCGGACCTGGGTCGCAAAGTTCGGAGCGCAGTTCATGCGACGGGCCCGGGCCAGCCGACAGTGGCATTTTGACGAGGTCGTTCTCAAGTCCGCGGCGTCAGACACTGGCTGTGGCGAGCGATCGACGCGAACGGCGACGTGCTGGACATCCTCGTGCAGGCGCGCCGCCGCGGCCGCCAGGCGGTTCATGCGCAAACTCTTCAAGCGTTGGGCCTGCCGCGGGTGATGGTGACCGACAAGCTCGGATCCTATCCGGCCGCGAAGGCGAAACTCGCCCCCGGTGTCGCACATCGCCGGCACAAGGGGATCAACAACGCGGCCGAAGCATCGCACCGGCACACCCGCCGACGAGAGAAGATCATGGGTCGGTTCAAGTCGCCGCGACATGCCCAGCGGTTCCTGTCGGTGCACGATCAGACAGCCGCCATCTTCCGCCCACGCCGGCACCGCCTCTCCGCCCGTTCCTATCGCCACGCAAGACAGGACGCGTTCGACATCTGGACCGCCTACACGACCGAACTGTCCGCGTGAGCGGTCGCCGGCGGCAGCTTGTCCATCCACCGGAAACAACCTGACAGTGCCTCCCGGCATGGGTAAGGCGCCCGAAGCACTGGGGGCGCATCTCGTCGATCCAGCCAAGAGCGCATGGCGGCAATCTGGACAACAAGGAGCTTGCGGCGGGCGCGACGCTGTACTTGCCGGTCTTCGTCGAGGGGGCATTGTTTTCCTGCGGGGACGGACATGGTGCGCAGGGCGACGGCGAGGTCTGCGTGACCGCAATCGAGACGGCGTTGCAGGGAACGTTCCGGCTGATCCTGCGCGAAGATCTCGACTTCGCCTATCCGCGGGCGGAGACGCCAAGCCACGACGTGACGATGGGCAAGGATCCCGACCTCGACCGCTGCGCCAAGATGGCGCTGATGGACATGCTGGTGCTGCTGCAGGGGAAGGGCCTGTCGAAGATGGACGCCTATACGCTCTGCAGCCTCGCCGGGGATCTGCGGGTGACGCAGACGGTCAACGGCTGCAAGGGCGTGCACATGATGATGGCCAAGGCGCTGGTTGATTGACGCGCGCTCGGGCGACGTTGGGGACCGATCGCCGGAGGCGACGGTCTGAACCAGCGAGCCGTCATTCGGCGGAGTTTTTCTAGGAGCATCCGGCCGGGTGCGGCGAGGTCTGTGCGATGGCGCCCTCGACCTAGCTCCTCTGTGATCAAGCCGGGCGGGGACAACCCGAGGAGGACGACGACGCCAAGGGAGATGCCGACTGGGAGGCGAGGGACGTCGCTCCATGCGCTCTCCACCCGGTCCGGTTATCGGCGGGTTGCACAACTGCCGCCGGTGGTCGTCCATCATGGTCTGTCCCGCGACCCCACCGGACCGGGATTGGCCGAGGGTGTGCTGAGGCAGAGGTTCGGTGTCGGGGCGTCAGGAGATTCGCCCCGGTCCCGGGCAGTCCGGGACTGGCGCTGTTCGCACAGTCAATCCACATGTCTCTACCAGGTTTGACGACGGACTCTCTTCACAGTGGAACGGTTGGCGCGCTCATCGATCGGCAGGGCACTTCCTGGCCAGGTCCGTCGACTACGAGAAGCGCAACGCCTGCCACAATATACGTCTGCAACGCCGTCGCCGCCGGCGGGGAAGGCTTCTATCGTGGTGAGACGTACGAGGGACTGGTCAACTACACCGTGTACTTATGGGACCTGACCGTGTCGTCGGGCCATGTCGCCGTGAACCGGGTGTCGATCGACCAGCCTCGCGCCATGTCCACCGCTTCGAAGTTCGGGGCTGAGGCCGCTCATCCCGCCGACCCGAGGACGCCCGGTTGGTTGGGTTTTGCTCCGTCAAACTGGCGGGATTTTCGCTGAGACTGACATCGGCAGGGTTGATCTCGACGAACATCTGCTGCTGGAACTCGGCCAACCACTTGTTCGACCGCCGCCCTCGTACTCGACCAGCCGGCCGGAGATCAGGATCAGCGGGTAGTCGGCGGCGTAGTTCACGTCCTGCATCGAACGATAGAGGACCGCAGACGCCACATGCGCTGATCCTCGTAAGTCTGGTACTCTGGCAGAAGATCGCGGCGCGGGGTGAAGAGCGGCTCGCGGTCCTGCGGGACGCGGTCGGGGAAGGTCCAGACCACCGCCCGCGCCTTGCCGTTGCCGTAGGGAGCGAGGCCGTGGGCGATCATCACCCGCTGGATCCCGCCGGAAGTTGGCCATTGCGCCTGCTGAGACCATTCAATGCGTCCGGAACAACCTTTCCGCGTCGGGCGCGTAGGCCGCCACCTTGTCGGGGTCGAGCTTCACTCCAAGGCCGGGAGCGTCGGGGATCGCCAGCATTCCGTCGGAATCCAGTGCAAACGGCGTATCCGTCAGGTCGTCCAGATAGGGGCTGCCGCCGATGTACTCGACAAGGTTCACGTTCGACAGCGCAGCGGCGAGCTGCAGATCGGCGGCAAGTCCCAACGCCGTGTTCCACCCGTGGCCCACGTATAGGACCCCGAAATCCTGTGCCATCCGCGCGATGCGCCGCTGCTCCGACAGCCCGCCCACCTTGGTGACGTCGGGCTGCACGATGTCGAACGCCCCTCCGACCAGAAACGGCTGGAACGCCTGGCGGCGGGTCAGCACCTCGCCGCCGGCGATCGGCACCCGCGACGCGCGGCGTAGGGTCACGAAATCGTCCAGCGCGTCGGGGACCAGCGCCTCCTCAAACCAGCCGACATCGTGGGCGGCCAGCATGTCGGCGGTCCTCAGCGCCCATTTCAGCCCGTTCGGCCAATAGGCATCGCTCGCCCCCGCATCGACGAACAGCTGGCCGCCCTCGGGCAATTCCGACCGGGCCGCTGCGACGATGGCCTCGTCCGACCGATGGTCTTCGCGCCGACCGAACGGGCCCCAGCCGATCTTGAACGCCCGGAACCCCTGCTCGCGGTAGCGCGCGATGGTCTCGGCCATCGCCGGGGGCTCGTCCATCAGGAGCGAGCAGTAAGGAAGCACCCGCTCGCGGTGACGACCGCCGAGCAGGATGCTCGCGGGCAGCCCCGTCGCCTTCCCGAAGATGTCCCATAGCGCGATGTCGATGCCGCTGATCGCGTGGGTCAGCGTGCCGCCCCGGCCGAACCAGAACGAGTTCTGGTGCAGCTTCTCGCTCACCCGCTCCGGCTCCAGGGCATTCTCGCCGAGGTAGAGCGGCGCCAGCGTCGCCAGCGCCGCCTCGGTCAGTGGGCCGCTGGTGAAGACGCTGCCGTAACCGGTGATCCCGGCATCGGTATGGACCGCGATCAGCGTGTGGATCGAATCCTCGGGCTTGATCTCGTTCGTCCACCCGCCCGGCGGGCTCTCTCCCAGCAGCGCCACGGCGGCGACCTCGGTGATGCGGATCGTGGGCATGCGGCGCGCCGTGTCTTCTGTCATCTGCCAGTCCTGCTCCCTCTGAAACGTATACAATCATACGATTCAACCATGCCGCAAGCTCCAGCTTGACACCCACTCAGATGGTATACAATCATACGACCCGCAGAGCGGGGAGGCAAAAGTGGCAGAAAGCGCGAGCCGGATCGCGTCGGACATCGACTTCGACCGCGCCGGCCGGCAGGCGGGCTATCTGCGCGCCCCGATGTCGCGCAACACCTCCGGCTGGGGCATCGTCGAGATCCCGATCGTCGTCCTGAACCACGGCAGTGGCCCCACCGTGCTGCTGACCGGCGGCGTCCACGGCGACGAGTACGAAGGCCCGATCGCGCTCTCGGAACTCTCCCGCACGCTCGACCCCGCCGAGATCGAGGGCCGCGTCATCATCATGCCGGCGGTCAACATCCCCGCGGTATTGGCCAACACGCGCCTGTCACCGGCGGACGGCCGCGACATGAACCGCTGCTTTCCGGGCGACCCGCGCGGGAGCTTCAGCCAGATGCTGGCGCATTACCTCGACGCGGTGATCCTTCCGATGGTCGATGTGTCGCTCGACCTGCACACCGCCGGTCATTCCGGCGAACTCGATTCCGTCCACCAACATGCACCGAGTCGCCGACCCCGGGATGCTCGACCGCACGCTGGCCACCGCCGCCGCATTCGGCGCGCCCTACAACGTCGTCTTCGGCGGCGTGGACGAGGGCGCGACGCTCACCTCCTCCGTCGAGCGGCAGGGCATCCTCTCGCTCGGGACCGAGCTCGGTGGCTGGGGGCGCGTGAACATCGAGGGCGTGCGGATCGCCCGCCGCGGCGTCCGCAACCTCCTGTGCCATGTCGGCGTGATGGAGGGCGAACCCGAGACCGTCCAGCGCGACGGAACACCCGGCACGCGCCACATGGAGGTCCGCTCGCGCGAGCAGTACGCCTTCGCCCCCGCCGCCGGCACGTTCGAACCCGCCAACGTCGTCGGCGACGAGGTTACGAGCGGCGCCCCCGCCGGCTGGCTCCATTTCGTCGAGGATGTGGACCGGCTGCCGATCGAGGTCCGCTACGGCTCGGACGGGGTCCTCTGGATGTCCGCCGGGCCGGGCCGGGTCGCCCGCGGCGATACAGTGGCGGTGGTGATGAGCGACCTGCAACCTGCCTGACCCCCCAGCACAGGAGACCTCGATGCCGAAGATGCTGATGCTCGACTGCAAGCAGGAGATCTCGTCCTTCAACCCGCTGCCCTCGCAGTACGACAGCTTCGGCGTCGAGCGTGGCGACGAGATGCTCGCGCATCGCGGCCTCAACACCGAGATCGGCGGCGCGCTGTCGGTCTTCGACGCGACACCGGGGATCGAGGTGATCCCCGCCATCGCCGCGCGGGCGGGCAGCGCCGGGATCCTCTCCCGTGACGGCTGGCAGAGGCTCTCGGCCGAGATCGTCGACGCGGTGGCGGCCCGCGCGGAAGAGGCGGACGCAGTTTACGCCTCGCTCCACGGCGCGATGGGGGCAGAGGGTGAGCTCGACCCCGAAGGCCACCTGCTGACCAAGATCCGCCGCATCATCGGGCCGGAGAAGCCGCTGGTCATCTCGCTCGACCTGCACGGCATCTGCACCGACAGGATGCTGCGGCAGATCGACGGGCTGACGCTCTACCACACCTATCCGCACGTCGACTTCGCCGACACCGCCGCGCGGGCGGCGCGCCTGCTGCTCGGGATCATGCAGGGCGTACCCAGGCCGGTCATCGCGCGTGTCGTCGTCCCGGCGCTGGTCCGCGGCAACGAGCTGATCACCGCGACCGGCTGCTACGGCGACCTGATCCGGGAGTGCCAGCGGATCGAGCGCGACGGCACCGCGCTCGCCGCCGGCATCATGATCGGCAACCCCTTCACCGACGTGCCCGAGCTCTGCACTCAGGTCCTCGTGACGACGGATGCCGACCCCGCGACCGCCGAAGCCGAGGCGCTGCGCCTCGCGGCCGAGTTCTGGCCCGACCGGCACCGGATGCAGGCCCGGCTGATCCCGCTCGACCGCGCCATCGCGCAGGCGCGGACGATGGCGTGGCCAGTGGTCTTCACCGACGCCGCGGACGCCACGTCCTCCGGCGCGACGGGCGACAGCAACGCGATCCTCCGGGCGCTGCGCGACGCCAGTTATCCGGGTCGGGTGCTGGCGCAGATCGTCGATCCCGCCGCCGCGGCGGCCGCCCACGCGGCGGGCGTCGGCGCCACCATCCGCGCCACGCTCGGCGGCGCAATCGATCCCGACCGGTACACGCCGATGCAGGTCGAGGCGCGCGTCACGCTGCTTTCCGACGGGCGCACCCGGCTCGAGACGATGGGAACCCCGCTCGACGCCGGCCCGACCGCGGTGCTGAGGTTCGGCACTTTCACCGTCGTGGTCCTCAGCCGCACCGTCAGCCTGTTCGACCGGGCGCTCTACTTCGCCAACGGCTGCGACCCCCGCGACTTCGACCTGACCGTCGTCAAGTCGCCGCATACCGAGTCCCACATGTACGACGCCTGGGTGCAGAAGAACTTCAACATCGACGCCCCCGGCGCCACCTCGGCCGACCTGCCCAGCCTCGGCCACACCATCTGCGACCGCCCGATGTTCCCGCTCGACCCGGACGCGGCGTTCGAGCCCCGGGCCGTCATCTACGACAGGAGGTCGGCGTGAGGATCGAGGCGGTCGATCTCTTCTACCTCTCCATGCCCGAGGTCACGACCGCCGCCGACGGAAGCCAGGACGCACTGCTGGTCCGCGTCGCGGCGGGCGGGCATGTCGGTTGGGGCGAGTGCGAGGCGGCACCGTTGCCCTCCATTGCCGCCTTCGTCTGCCCGATGTCCCACGGCGCCTGCCGGCCCGTCTCCGCCTCGGTGCTCGGCGCTTGGATCGACGGCCCCGACGACATCGCCGCGATCTCGGCCCGCGTCGCGCATGACAGCATGGACCTGCTGCAGGCGGCGCACACCCTCTCGGGGATAGAGATGGCGCTCTGGGACCTGTTGGGGCGACAGCGTCAGCAGCCGGTCTGGCAGATGCTCGGACATGCGCGGTCGGAGCCCAAGGTGCCCTACGCCTCGCTCCTCTTCGGCGACACGCCTGCCGAGACGCACGACCGCGCGCGCGGGGCCCGCGACGACGGCTTCGCGGCGGCCAAGTTCGGCTGGGGCCCAATCGGAACTGACGCTGCCGCCGCCGACGCCGACCAGTTCGCCGCGGCGCGCGAGGGGCTGGGCCCCGAAGCGCACCTGATGGTCGATGTCGGCCAGATTTTTGGCGAGGACGTCGACGCCGCCGCCGCCCGCCTGCCCGCGCTCGAGACGTCGCGCGTCCATTGGTTCGAGGAGCCGTTCGCCGGCCACGCGTTCGAGGCCTACGCCGCCCTCTCCGAACGCTCCGCCGTCGGCATCGCCGGCGGCGAGGCTGCGCACAACGTCGCGATGGCGCGGCACCTGATGGATTACGGCCGCGTCGGCTTCGTGCAGATCGACTGCGGCCGGATCGGCGGCATCGGCCCCGCCTTCGAGGTCGCCCAACTGGCGCAGGCGCGCGGCGTCACCTACGTGAACCACACCTTCACCACGCATCTCGCGCTCAGCGCCTCGCTGCAGCCCTATGCCGGATTCGCCGACGACCGCATCTGCGAGTATCCCGCCCAGCCGAGCACGCTCGCCCAGGCGCTCGCCGCCAATCCGATCGGACGCGACGCGGCGGGCGAGATCCGCGCGCCAGAAGCGCCCGGCCTCGGCATCGAGATCGACACCGCCGCGCTCGCTCCGTACCTGGTCGAGACCGAGATCCGTGTGGGCGGTCAGACGCTGTACGTCACGCCACCGCTGACCTGACGCAATGACCGCTCCGGCAATTCCGTATGGCAGGGAAGGATATCTCAGCCGCCGTTTCCGTCGTTGGCACCTGTCCGCATACCCGGAACTTCGTCGACCAGGTGACACGCCACGACCCGCCCGTCTCCCATCGGCCTGAGGCGCGGCATCTCGACCGAACAGCGCTCCACCGCGGTCGGGCAACGGGTGTGAAACCGGCACCCCGGAGGCGGATTGCCCGCGCTCGGGATGTCCCCCTTGATCGTGAAGAACGACCGGCGTCCCTTCTGCGCAGACGGAACCGAGCCGAGCAGCGCCTTCGTGTACGGATGTGCCGGTGCTTCGAAGATCTGGTCGCGCCCGGCAAGCTCGACGATCTGCCCCAGATACATCACCGCGACACGGTCCGAGATGAACCGCACGACACCCAGATCGTGCGAGATGAAGAGGTACGTCAGCCCCAGTTCCCGCCGCAGATCCTGCAGCAGGTTGAGGATCTGCGCCTGCACCGAGACGTCCAGCGCCGAGACCGCCTCGTCGCAGACCACGAAGTCCGGGTCGAGCGCCAGCGCGCGGGCGATGCAGACCCGCTGGCGCTGACCGCCCGAGAACTCGTGCGGAAAGCGGCCCGCCTGCGCTGCGCCGAGGCCGACCTTGTCGAGCAGGCTCCGGAGCCGCGCCTCGCGCGCGCCCATGTCGCCGATGCCGTGAACGACCAGCGGCTCCACGATCAGCTCGCCGGCCGTCATCCGGGGATTGAGCGCGCCGAACGGGTCCTGAAAGACGATCTGCATCCGCCGCCGCATCCGCCGCATCTCCGCCGGTTCGAGTGTGAGCAGGTCCACGCCGTCGAAGGTAACGCGGCCCTCGGTCGGCTCCTCCAAGCGTAGCACCAGCCGCCCGGTCGTGGTCTTGCCGCAGCCGCTCTCGCCCACGAGGCCTAGCGTCTCGCCCCGCGCGATGTCGAAATCGATACCGTCCACCGCCACTACGCCGCCGCCGGCCTTACCGATGCCGCGCGCTTTGAACCGCTTGCGAAGGCCGCGCACCTCGAGGAGCGGCTGGGTCATGACGGCCGCTCCGGAAACCGGTAGCCGGTGTTGCGGATGCAGGCCGCGCGGTGCTCTGGCCCGACCTCGTAGAGCGAAGGTTGTGCCGCATCGCAGATCGGACGGGCGAAGTCGCAGCGCGGCGCGAAGCGGCACCCCGGCGGCAGGTCCGTCACCGACGGCACGGTGCCGCGAATGGCGTTCAGGCGGTCCGCGGGCCTCTCGACCTGCGGGATGCTGTCGAGGAGCGCCTGCGTGTAGGGGTGGCGCGGCGCCTGGAAGATCGAGTCCGCGCGCGCCTCTTCCATGACCTTGCCGAGATACATGATCAGCACGCGGTCGGTGAAGGCCGAGACGACCCCGAGATCGTGGCTGATCAGCACGATCCCCATCCGGTACTCCGCCTGCAGGTCGAGCATCAGGTCGAGGATCTGCGCCTGGATGGTGACATCGAGCGCGGTCGTCGGCTCGTCCGCGATCAGCAGGCGCGGGCGGCAGATCAGGGCCATCGCGATCATCACCCGCTGTCGCATGCCGCCCGACATGTGGTGCGGGTAGTCGCCGACGCGCTGCTCGGGTGCGGCGATGCCCACCCGCCTCAGCGCCTCGATCGCCCTGTCGCGCGCCTCTCGCCGGGACACGCGCAGATGGCGGCGCGCGGTCTCGGCGATTTGCTCACCGACCGTCATGACGGGATTGAGCGCCGTCATCGGTTCCTGAAAGATCATGCCCATCGCGGCGCCGCGCAGCGCGTCCATCCGGTCCGGACGCGCGCGGAGCAGATCCTCGCCCATCAGCCGCAGGCGGTCGGCGTGCATGCGGCCGCCGGTGGGCAGGAGGCCCATAATGGCGAGCGCCGTCATGCTCTTGCCACTGCCCGACTCGCCGACGATCCCGAGGATCTCGCCGGGATCGAGCGAGAACGAGATGCCGTCGAGAATGTCGAAGCCGGAGAACGACACGCACAGGTCCTGCACCTCGAGCAGCGGCGAGGAACTGGACTCGTTCTGTCGCGGCTCGGGTCGCAGCACCGGGTCAGGCTCTCCTTCAGGCACGCGTCGGGGCCTTGTTCAGGTGGTCGTCGCCGGATGCGTGGCGCCGCTCCGGGCCTCTCCGATCCGGCGTAGCTGCTCGACGAGATCCTCGTAGTCGACCGCCCTGCTATAATCGAGGATGTGGACCTTCATCAGACCGTTGAACCCCTCACGGTCACCGGATCGCAGCGAGGCGATCACCTCGTCGTGCTCGCCAACGATCTCCTTCAGAGGTTTGCGCCGGGTGGCCAGCCCGAAGATGATGGTGAGCTGCCGTGACAAGGGCTCCCAGCTGCGCACCAGCACCTCGTTGCCCGACAGCTGGCACATGCGCCGGTGGAACTCTGTGTCGAGCTCCGCCACGCTGAAGCTGTCGTCTGCGTCGGCGGCCTTGTGCATCCGCGCAAGCACTTCGATCAGTTCATCGAGGCTGGCGGCGCCCAAGCCGAGCCTCTGCATCGCTTCGGCGCCGGCAAGTTGCTCGAGCGCGAGGCGTACCTTGAGGATCTTCTCCAGCCCTTCGATGTCCACGCTCATCAGCCGCATTCCACGATAGCGCTCGCTCACCACGACCGACTGGCTTTCCAAGAGCCGCAGTGCCTCGCGCACGGGGATTCTGCTGACCTTGAGGGAGCGGGCGAGCTCCGCCTCGACGATACGGTCGCCTGGCAGGAACACCCCCCGCGCCGTCGCCTCGACGATGGCGTCGACGACCTGCTCGACCAGCGTTCTGGAGTCGAGCGGGGCGAGACTTGCCGACCCTCGGGCGAGCTTGACCGTTGGCTGAGGTAGCATGCTGGTGGAACCTCTTGACACAATTCTGAGGGGTCGACATCGTATACATTAATACGATCTTGGCTGCCATGGCGTTGTAGTCTCGAGACACTCCCCCAGCAAGCCGCGTGCAGAACCGGGACGACGGACACTCAGCAGGGAAGGATCGGACACATGACGACTCTGACGCGACTGCCAAGGATGCTCGGGCGGCTCGGGGCCGCAGGGCTGGTCTCACTCGCATGCCTCCCGGCCCTCGCCCAGACCGAGGGCGGCGAGCTCATCGCCGTGCAGGCTTCGAACCCGCCGAGTCTCGACGCGATGTCCACCTCCTCGCAGGCGTCGCGCAACATCAACATGAACATCTACGAGACGCTCTACGGCTTTGGCGAGGACATCACGCCGATCCCGATCCTCGCCGAAGGCGTCGAGATCTCCGACGACGGCCTGACCTACGTCTTCCCGCTGCGCCAGGGCGTGCTGTTCCACAACGGCAAGGAGATGACGGCCCGGGACGTGAAGGCGTCGCTCGATCGCTATCGCGAGGTCGGGGCCACCGCGAACCTGCTCGCTCCGGTCAAGGACATCGAGATCACCGGAGACTACGAGGTGACGTTCCACATGGTCGAACCGACGCCGACCTTCCTCGAGAGCTTTTCCTCGCCGCGCGCGCCAGCCGTCATCATCCCCGAGGAGGACGGCAGAGGCGGCGGCGGGCGAGACGAGCCTCATCGGCACCGGGCCGTTCCAGTACGTCGAATACGTTCCGGACAGCCACGTCACGCTCGAGAAGTTCGCCGACTACACGGCGGATACCGAAAGCGATGGCCCGGACGGCTTCGGCGGCAACAAGACGGCCTACCTCGACCGGGTGACCTTCCGCATCATCCCCGAACCCGGCGCGCAGGTGGCAGCGCTCGAGGCCGGCGAGGTGCACCTGCTCGAGCAGATCCCCGTGCCGTCCGCACGCAGGCTCGAAGTCGAACCCCGACATCACGCTTTACGAGAACATGCCGTGGGCGTTCATGACATTCATCCTGAACACCAACGTCCCGCCCACCGACAACGTCAAGTTCCGCGAGGCCGTGCAGGTCGCGCTGAACATGGAAGAGATCATGGGCATCGCGACCGAGGGGCTGTTCCAGCTGAACCACAGCTGGGCCTATCCCGGCACCACCTACGACGCGGGCGACATCGGCAAGGACTATTACAACCAGGCCGATGCCGAGCGCGCCAGGTCTCTGCTGGAGGAGGCGGGCTATTCGGATGAGGAGTTCGTGCTCCTGACCGACAGCACCATCCCCGAGCACGGCAAGGCCGCCGTCGTGATCGCCGAGCAGCTCAAGGGCGTCGGCATCAACGCCGTCATCAACCAGGTGGACTGGCCGACGACCCTGAACCTCCGGCTTCAGGACGAGGGCTGGAACGGCTGGACGCTGATGATGGGGATCGAGCCCTATGTCGGGCCTTCGGCGCTCATCGCGACGCTGGCGTCGCCGGCCCGGCCGCACTTCGTCAAGCCGGACGAGGAGCTCGACGCGCTGTACCAAGAGTTGATCACGGGCGAGACGGTCGAGGCGCGGCAGGAGACGATGAAGAAGATCCAGGAGCGCCTCTACGAGATCTTCGCCATCATCAAGATCGGCGATACCGGGATGATGCAGGCGGCGCGGTCGAACGTGAAGGGATTCGAGCCGTTCCGCTTCCCCCGCCTCTACGACGTTTGGCTTGAGGACTGAACCGATCCGCGGGCAGCGCGCATGCCGTGCCGCCCGCCACTCCGCCGCCTATCCGGCCCCGCGATTCGGCGATGACCCGGTTCCTGCTCCGACGCCTCCTCAGCGCGATCCCGGTGCTTTTCGTGGTCTCGCTCGTGACGTTCCTGATCATGTGGCTGGTGCCGGGCGACATCTCGATGGAGATCGGCGGCACCGACGCCAGCGCCGAGGATCTGGCGGCGATCCGCGCACGGCTCGGCCTCGATCGGCCGCTCTGGGAACGCGCGCTCGCCTGGTACGGTGACGTCCTTCGTGGTGATCTTGGGTTCTCGTACCTGCTCAACCGGCCAGTCACAGACGCCGTGCTGGAGCGGCTGCCTGTGACGCTGTCGCTGACGGCGATCGCGCTGGCTCTAGCCACCTTTCTCGGCATGGCGCTCGGCATCCTCGCCGCGGTGCGCCACAACAGCTGGACGGACCAGGGCGCGATGGTCACCGCGCTCGTCGGCCTGTCGATCCCCGACTTCTGGTTCGGGATCGTGCTGATCATCGTCTTCGGCGTCTGGCTGGGCTGGCTGCCGACCGGCGGCTTCGTCCCGCTAACGGAGGATCCGGTTGGCTGGGCGCGGAGCATGGCGCTCCCCGCCATCACCCTCGCCCTGACGCAGATGGGCGTCATCGCCCGGATGACGCGCTCAGCGATGCTCGACGTCCTGAACCAGGACTACATCCGCACCGCGCGGGCCAAGGGCATGCGCGCACGGACGGTGATCTTCCGCCACGGGCTCGGCAACGCCATGATCCCGATCGTCACCGTGGTCGGCGTCATGACCGGCGTGATGCTGTCCGGCGCCGTGGTGATCGAGACGGTCTTCTCGCTGCCCGGCGTCGGCCGCCTCATCATCGGCGCGATCCAGCGGCGCGACTTTCCGATCATCCAGGGTGGGCTGCTCATCACCGCGTGCGTCTTCGTCTTCGTCAACCTCGTCGTGGACCTGCTCTACGTCTGGTTCGATCCGCGGGTGCGGGATGAGCGCTGACGGGCTGGCGGCCGGCAACGGCGTCTCGATCGCGGCCGAGGTCCGTCGCGCCCGCCGGCGCCGGCGTGCCCGCTTCGCCCGACGCCTTCTCGTGCACCGATCCTTCGCCGTGGGCGCGGCGATCCTGTCGGTGTTCGTGCTGACCGCGCTCTTCGCGGGGCTGATCGCGCCCTACGGCCCGACGCAGATCGACTACCGTTCGATCCTGTTCCCGCCATCGGCGGCGCATCCATTCGGCACCGATGCCTTCGGCCGCGACATCCTCAGCCGCGTGGTCTACGGCACCCGCGTCTCGCTCAGGATCGGGATCTCGGTCGTGGTGCTGACCGGCATCCTCGGCACACTGCTCGGGACGCTGGCAAGCTACGTGCGCGGGCTCGACGGCCTGATCATGAGGACCCTCGACGGTCTGATGGCTTTTCCGGGCGTGCTGCTGGCGATAGCACTCGCTGCGGCGCTGGGGCCATCCGAGACCAACGCCATTGTCGCGCTGACCGTAACCTTCACCCCGCGCACCGCCCGGATCGTTCGCGCCAGCGTGCTGGTGGTACAGAAGCTCCAGTATGTCGAGGCGGCGCTCGCGATCGGTGCCGGCCATGCCCGGATCGTCACGCGCTACATCCTCGCCAACGCGCTCTCGCCGCTGATCGTCCAGCTCACCTATGTGTTCGCGATCTCGATCATCGCCGAGGCGATCCTGAGCTTTCTTGGTGTCGGCCCGCCCCCGCCGGCTCCCTCCCTTGGAAACATCATCGCCGAGGGCCGCAACTACGTTCAGGAAGCGTGGTGGATCGCTGTCTTTCCCGGTTTCGTCATCGCGCTCGCTGTCCTCGGCCTGAACCTCATGGGCGACGGCCTGCGCGACGTGATCGATCCCCGGCACAAGGGGCGGGACATCTGAGTGGGTGTCGTCTAATCGCTCTTCGAGATGCAAGCCCTTTCCTTGGCGTCGAGGTGTCGTTTGCCGAGACTACTGTCGTCTTCGCGGTCGACACGCGGTCGCCGCATGATGGGGCTTCGCGGGTGAGCCTTCCAAGGGGCATTGTCAGGTTGATGGTGCCGCTGGGGCCGAGTAGCCGGGCTCACATGCTGAACCTCGACGATCTCTCGCGCCTCAAGGGCCATCGGTTTCCGCGGACCGTCATCGGCTACGCCGTCTGAGCGTATCACCGCTTCGCTCCGAGCCTGCGCGATGTCGAGGATCTTCTCGCGGAGCACGGGATCGTCGTCTCCTGCGAGACGATCCGGACCTGGGTCGCGAAGTTCGGAGCGCAGTTCGCCGCGAAGATCCGGCGCGACCGGCCACGGCCAGCCGACAGGTGGCATCTCGACGAGGTCGTCCTCAAGATCAACGGCGTCAGACACTGGCTGTGGCGGGCGATCGACGAAAACGGCGACGTGCTGGACATCCTCGTGCAGGCGCGCCGCCGCGGCCGCCAGGCGGTTCATGCGCAAGCTCTTCAAGCGTTGGTGCCTGCCGCGGGTGATGGTGACCGACAAGCTCGGATCCTATCCGGCCGCGAAGCGGAACTCGCCCCCGGCGTCGCTCATCGCCGGCACAAGGGGATCAACCAACGCCGCCGAAGCCTCGCACCGGCACACCCGTCGACGCGAGAAGATCATGGGGCGGTTCAAGTCGCCGCGACATGCCCAGCGGTTCCTGTCGGTCCACGATCAGACAGCCGCCATCTTCCGTCCGCGCCGGCACCGCCTCTCCGCCCGGTCCTACCGCCACGCGAGACAGGACGCGTTCGACATCTGGGCAGCCTACACGACCGAACTGTCCGCGTGAGCGGTCGCGGGCGGCAGCTTGTCCGTCCACCGGAAAACAACCTGACAATGCCTTCTGCGGCGTCTGCAGCATCGAGCGGGTCTGGTTGTCATAGAGCGTGAAGGACCAGGACGCCTCGGCCGGGATGCCCTCCGGCAGGGTCACCTAGTAGGTCTTCGATCCGTCGAACCAGTCGCCGTTGGCGTCCTCTAGTCGAGCGGCTGCTCAAGCGTGATATCGTAGCCAAGCGGGTGCTTTATCGTCTCGCCCTGCGCGTACTTGAAAGCGGCGTCGGGCCCAGTCAGGTGGTTGCCGAAGAGCCAGGCATCGACGGACCAGCTCGTGTGGATGTGCTGCTCGCCGAAGAACGCCTGCCGATCCTCTGGTGCGGTCTGCGACGCGCTCTGCCCCGACGCATCCTGGGCCGGCACCGGCGCCGCCACGCCGAGAGCCGTGCTGAGAAGCAGCCCTGAGGTCAACGAGCGGCATATGCACGAGCTCACAATGCGCGTCCGAAACCCTTGGATCATTTCATCCCGCCCCGCGGCGTCCGGGGCCTACCGCCCCCGGCGTGAATCGATCATTCAGCGTTAGACTGACGTCGGGTTGCGTTCGGGCAAAGTCGCGCGGCAACCGATATTCTTGCACCGCAAACCGCATTTTCCGATGCAACCTCTGCTGCGGCCCAACTTCGCTCGCTTCTTCGCGGCGGTGTCAACGTCGGAGCAAAAACCGGCCAGTGGGCGGCGCAAATCCCGGCCACTCGGCGATGAGCGCCTCGGCGCGCGCGCTCTCCAGATAGCTGGCGCGTGTCGAGGCGCTTCGGCCCGTCAGGGCCGACCCCGGGGCGCTGGGGTCAGGCTTTTGCCTTCTGCGCTCGGGAGCGGCTCTGGCTGAGACGGTAGCTGTCGCCGTTCAGCTCGAGGATGTTGACGTGGTGGGTCAGCCGGTCGAGGAGAGCGCCGGTGAGGCGCTCGGAGCCGAAGACCTCGGTCCACTCGTCGAACGGCAGGTTGCTGGTGATCAGCGTGGAGCCGCGCTCGTATCGCTGGGAGATCAGCTCGAACAGCAACTCGGCCCCGGTCTTGGAGAGCGGCACGAAGCCCCGCTCGTCGATGATCAGAAGCTTCTGGTTCGCCATCTGCTTCTGGAGGCGCAGGAGCCGGCGCTCGTCGCGGGCCTCCATCAGCTCGTGTACGATGGCAGCGGCGGTGGTGAAGCCGACGGAGAGGCCCTTCTGGCACGCGGCCAGGCCGAGACCGAGGGCGGTGTGGGTCTTGCCGGTACCGCTCGGGCCGAGGGCGATGACGTTCTCGCGCCGCTCGATCCACTCGCAGCGCGCGAGCTCCAGAACCTGCATCTTGTTGAGCGACGGGATCGCCTTGAAGTCGAAGGTGTCGAGGCTCTTGGTCACCGGGAACTTTGCCGCCTTGATCCGGCGCTCGATCATCCGCCGCTCGCGGTCGATCAGCTCGAGCTCGACCAGGCGGGCGAGGAACTGCACGTGATCCTGCCCCTCGGCGGCGCCCGCGCGCGAACGCGCGCAGATCATGACTCTGGCGGCTACGCCGCCGGGCGAGCGAGCTTGGCGTACTCCCGCAGGAAGGTCGGCAGCTTCAGCGTCTTGAGATGGTGGTCGAGCAGCAACTTCGGCGCGTCGCTCATGCCGGGCCGCCGACGAGGCACATGTAGCTCGCCGCCGAGGTGGTCCCGACATTGGCGCGCGGCAGATAGGGATAGACGTCGAGGTCGAGCCTCGGCGGCCGCCTCTCGACCTGGCAGAGCACGAGGTGCTTGATCGCGTCGAACCCGACGGCGCCCATCCTGAGCGCGGTCTTCACCGCTACGTGCAGGTCGGCGAGATCGAAGGTCTCCAGCAGCCGCAGGACCTGCACGTACTCGCGGCGGCCGGCCTTGAACTGCCGCGCCTCCATCAGCCGGCGCAGGGTGTGGAACTCGGCCGGCAGCTCCCAATGCGCCAGCGGCGCGGCCTGGTCGAGAGCGCCGATCTTCTTCTCCAGCAGCGGCAGGTAATGGATCGGGTCGAAGACCATGTCCTCGCGGCCGTAGCATCGGGAATGGCGGGCGTTCGCCGCCGGGCTCGAACCGGTGGCGCCTTCGGCGGCTCACCGTCTCCGCCGCAGCCGATGACGACTTCGTCGACGTAGCCCCTGATCCAGACCTCGCGGTGGCCGTAGCTGACCGGCACCGAGTAGTCGTTCTTCGCTAAAATCGATCCACTGGATCGATTTTTTCACGCTCGAACTCCTGTACCGCACCAGCGCCTGCGAGCTGACCCGGCCCGTCGCCTGGTCGCAGGCCTCGAATGGCGCCGGCGGCAGCGGCATCATCGCTGCGAGATCACGCTGGAGCCGCTCGCCGATCGTCTCCTGGTGGCCGCGCAGGATCTCCGATTGCCGCTTGCGGCATTGCTCCTCCAGCCAGATGTTGAACTCGTCCCAGGTCGCGAAGCGGGGCAGCGGCACCATGAAGTTGCGCCGCGACCAGCCGACGATCCCCTCGACGGCACCCTTGTCATTCCCCTTCCCGGGCCGGCCGTAGCGATCTTCGATCACGTAGTGCGATAGCATCCCGCTGAAGAGCGTTGCCCGCTTGCGCGTCCCGTCCGGCAGGATGCGCGCCACCAGGCAGCGGTCGTTATCGTAGAGCACCGATAGCGGCACCCGCCCGAAGAACGCGAAGGCGTGGACGTGGCCATCGGCCCACGCCTCGGCCGTCGCCGCCGGGTAGGCGCGAACGTAGCAGGCATCGCTGTGCGGCAGGTCGAAGACAAAGAAGTGCGCCTTCTGCTCGACCCCGCCGATCACCACCAGCGCCTCGCCAAAGTCCGCCTGCGCGTGGCCGGGAGCGTGATGCAGCGGCACGAACATCTCGCGGCTGCGCCGCTGGTGCTCGCGCAGGTATGCCTTCACGATGGTGTAGCCGCCGGTGAACCCGTGCTCGTCTCGCAAGCGGTCGAGGACCCGCTTGGCGGTGTGCCGCTGCTTGCGAGGGCGGTCGGCGTCCTCAAGCAGCCAAGCGTCGATGATCTCGGTGAACCCGTCCAGCTTCGGCCGCTTCACCGGCGCGGTCCGCCGGTAGCCCGGCGGCACGGAGTACACGATCGTCCGTCGGGGGATTGATCCACTGGATCAATCCCTGATCCTCCGAACTGTCGACGCTGTCGCGCGAGATGCAGAAGTGACGCGCGATGGCGCGCTTGCTCATGCCTTGCCTGAAGTAGGCGCGGCGAACCTTACGATACAGCTCCACGGTGAAAATGCCCCCACCCTCCCTGCCGCCAGAGAGGGCAAACGTGGCCGACTTTTACGCCGCCCGCCGCGGGCTCATCCCGCCGCTACCGTGGCCGACTTTCTCACCGCCGTTCTCACCGCGGCAGCGTCCGTCCATTAAGGGTCGGATCATTCATGAAATCCTGGCTTCTGCAGTGCGTAGCCGTGGGTCAGCGCTCTAGGTGTTCAGTCCCACGGTTTGATGGTGTGATCCTTTCGAGGGAATGGAAGGAAGCACTATGGGACAGGTTCGTCACGGGAGCGCCACGACCACGCACGCCGTCAGAACAGCAATACAAGGCGATGATCGTCGCCTTTCGGCGTCACACGCTGCTGCCGCTGGACGACTGCCTCTATGCCCTTCAGCCCTCGATTGCGCACCTGACGCGGTCGGCACTGCACCGTTGTCTTCAGATGCCGTAATGGGCGGGCCGCGCCCGATGGCGAGGTCGGTGGCTGTCCCCCAGGATGAAGGTGCGAACGGGGTCCGCAGAGGCGGCCCCAGGCCAACAACGGGAGACAGCCATGGAACAGTATGTCGGCATCGACGTGTCGCTGGAACAGTCGAGCGTCTGCGTGATGGACCGCGCGGGTCAGATCCTGCGGGAGACGAAGGTTCCGAGCGACCCGGAGGCGCTTCTGCTCTTCCTGGGGCGTCTGGACCATCCAGTCACGCTCCTTGGCATGGAGGCGGGGCCGCTGTCGCAGTGGCTTCATGCCGGGCTGGCGACGGCAGGCGTCGAGGTGGTGCTCATGGAGACGCGGCAGGTGAAGGCGGCGCTTTCGGCGATGATCGCGAAGCGGTCGCCCGAAGGGCGGCGGAACGCGCCAGTGGCGCGTTTCGAGCGCCGCGATGGCCGGAGGCCATCAAGACCGACCGGCGCGATGCGCGCGGGATCGCGCAGCTGTTGCGGATGGGATGGTTCCGGCCGGTGCACTGCAAGTCGGCCTCGGCGCAGGAGGTGCGGGCGTTGCTGACGGCGCGCAAGCTGCTCCAGAAGAAGATGCTCGACATTGAGCTCGGGCTCCGCGGCGTGCTCAGGGGCTTCGGGCTCAGGCTCGGCAAGATCAGCAAGGGCCGCTTCGCCGGGCGGGTGCAGGAACTCGCCAGCGGCAATCCGATGCTCGAGCGGGTGACCGAGGGCATGCTGCGGGCGCGCGACGCGTTGCGGGCGGAGATGACGGCGCTCGACAAGCGAGCACGCGATCTTGCCCGGGATGAAGCGACCTGCCGCCGGCTGATGACGGTGCATTCGCCATTGTCGCTCGGACCAATGGCGCGACATGGCTCATCGTCGGTGCGCTGACGGCGCTCACCTTCACCTCGGCGGTGGACGACCCCGGCCGCTTCCGCTCCTCGAAGCGGGTCGGAGCGCATTTCGGCCTGACACCGAAGAAGCACCAATCCGGCGAAACCGACGTCACCGGCGGGATCACCAAGGCCGGCGACGCGATGGTCCGCTCGATGCTCTACGAGGCCGCCCAGGCAATGCTGACCCGGACGCAGAGCTTCTCGCGGCTCCGGGCGTGGGGCTTGCGGGTCGCCCAGCGGCGCGGGCGCAACCGGGCGATCGTCGCCGTCGCGCGGAAGCTGGCCACTGTGCTCCACCGCATGTGGCTCGACGGGACGGCCTTCCGTTTCGGCGAGGAGGACGTCCAGACCGCTTGAGCACAAGTTCGAGCCGGCGCAGAGCGACCGGCTCTCCGAGGTCCCGTCGCCGGGACGCGAGCTCCGATGACGCCGGCAGGCCGCTCGTGACGCGTCCACGGACGTGCAGCACGCTCTTCAGATAGGCGCTCGGGGTTCACCTGGATGGCATGATGTGGCGGCCGCGCGCCGACCACGGACGGAAGCATGAAACCGGCGGCGCGACAGAGCGAGGGCGACAGGCGTAATCATCACCACAGCGAGCGGGGCGCTGCGCTCCGCATGGCTCCGCGCCCCGCTCGCCCACGCTGCGCCAGGCGGAGCCCTCGCGGGAGGAAGTGCTTGACGGCAGGACGCCCATTACGGAAGCGGCATGGCATCTCACGTCTGCCTGACGTCGAGGGCAACAAGCCGAAACGGCAGCGTTTCAAGCGTTATCCGATCGGCTTTTTCCACATCGACATTGCGGAGGTGCAGACCTCCGAGGGCAAGCTCTACCTCTTCGTGGGCATCGACCGCACAAGCAAGTTCGTCGTCACACAACTTGTCAAAAAGGCCGACAGGCGCACGGCCTGGGAGTTCTTGCAGCTTATGCTCGAAGCCGTACCTTACCAGGTCCACACCATCCTGACCGACAATGGCATCCAGTTCGCCGAGCAGCCGAGGAACCGGAACGCGATCATCGCTCGGCCGATGCGCTTCGACATGATCTGCGAAGCGAACGGGATCGAGCACCGGCTCACCAAGCCGAACCACCCCTGGAGTTTGGAGGATCAGAAAACAGTCCAGTGGACTGTTTTCCCGACAAACGGACAAGTCGAGCGGATGAACCGCACGATCAAGGACGCGACCGTCAAGCGCTTTCACTACGAAAGCCACAACCAGCTGCGCACGCATCTTGCAGACTTCATGGCAGCCTACAATTTCGCCCGGCGGCTCAAGACCCTCGGTGGCCTCACGCCCTACGAATACATCTGCAAGATCTGGACCTCAGAGCCGGATCGATTCATCCTCGACCCGATCCACCAAATGACGGGACTGAACAGCTAGGTCATGGATAATCAACCGGCAAGCGTCCGTTCGAACAGGTGAGACACAGGCCGCACATCTTGGGATGTGCGGCCGCTTCGACGCTCGCATGTCAGGGTCGTACCTCGGCCCGGGAGGTGACGGTCAACAGTCGTAGACGCCCACTGCGCAGCGCCGCACCGTCCGGCGTCCGACGCCGGCGACGCTGACCGGAGTGAGGGGACGCCCGACGCGGGCCTGGGCTGCCTGCGCAAGGCCCGGGCTACCCGTCAAGGCGAAAGTCTCGCTCATCTCCAGCAAGGGAAAAGCCAGCAACGTCGCCAGCGCGACAATTCCGATTCTTCTCATCATCACTTCGCTCCCGCCATGCTGTAGATCCCCGCCAACTCGTCGAAGTCTGGCACTTCGGACACATCGACCTCGGTCGCGTCCGGCGGCAGGTCGATGCCATCGGCTGTCTCCGCGTCCGCCCCGGTTGCCCAGTTCCGCACAACGATCGTATATTGCGGCCAGCCGGACGTGGAGACGTCGGTGATCACGTACTGGCAAGGATACGGGCGGTCACCCTGGTTGATCCAGATCTGCCAGTCGACATCTTCTGCCCGGAACGCCAGATGATCGCATTCGACGCCACCGATCACGCCGCTTCCCAAATCCTTCACGTCGTTGACGAGAGGCATCAGGGCTGCTTCGACGTCGGCGAGAAGGAGGTCCGCCGCCGAGCGCGAAGGCCATGTTGTCGCGAACCGTCATGTGCGGGTAAAGCGCGTAGGACTGGAAGACCATCGCGATGCCGCGCTGCGCCGGCGGCACATCGTTTACCACCTGCCCGTCGATCGTGAGCTTGCCGCCGGTGATCCGCTCGAGACCCGCGATCATGCGCAGCAGCGTGGACTTGCCGCAGCCCGACGGACCCACGAACACGACCAGCTCACCCTGCTTGATGTCGAGGTTGATGTCCGAAAGCACCTTGACGTTGCCGTAGGCTTTCTCGACGTCCTGAAGATTCAGGTTCGCCATCTCGCGCTCCTCCCTTGTCAGTCCTTTGGCCGGGCTGGTAGGCTTCCCAACCGCCGGATGATCTCGATTTCCTTCGGGTCGTAGGGCGAGCCATCCGGCTCGAGCAGGTCGTGGAACCAGCCCGTCGGCTCCGGCACGCCGCCAACGACGCGGAGCAGGTCCTCGGGCCACGGCAGGTGCGTCTGCGTCCGGCCGCGGACGAGCCCCCAGTGAAAGCATCCGACCTCGCGCCGACGCATGAGGTCGAGTTGGTCGGCGATGCGGCTCGCAACGGCACGCGCCATCCACTCGGTGCAGAAGACGGGTCGTCCCCGCGCAGCCAGCGTCTCGATGAGCCGCTCTGTGCGCTGCGTCGGCAAGTAGGCGTGGAAGCTCACGACGTCGGAAAGTGACAGCGCGTCCCGGTCGACATGCGAGTCGTAGAAGTCGAGGCCGCTGCCTTGCAGCGGAGTTCGCCAAGCGCCGACGGTCAGGGGTTGGACCGGCTCCTCGTCGCGCGCCCAGGCGAAGGTCTGCACCATCAGGTCGTGGCTGTGTGGATCGAGGTCGGCCGATATATCGCTGTAGCCGCGAGCCGAGAACACCATGCCGTTGCCGGGCTCGTTGTAGAGGTCCCACATGAGGATCCGGCGGTCGTTGCCGAAGACATGCACGATGTCGCGCACGTATCGTTCCAGATCGGTCCAAGTCGAGCGGTCCATGACTACGGCCCGGCCGGGGCTTGCCACGGCGCGGCTGTTATGGACCCCGGGCACCGGGTCCGGCTGCGATCCGAGAACAGGCTCGTCGCCGCCGAAACCGCAATCGTCGAAGGGGCAAAGGACGGTGGCAAGACCGCGCGCAGCGGCTAGCCACAGCAGCTCGTCGATGCGGGACAGGAGCGCGTCCCGATCCTGCTGCCAAGCGACGAATGGCAGGTTGGTGCGCAGGGCGTTCAGCCCCAACTCGGCGGCCCAGCCGAGTTCGCGCGCGATCGTGGGCGCGTCGAACGTCTCGGCCTGCCACATCTCGACGAAATTGACGGCGGTCGACGGCAGGAAGTTGAAGCCACAGTACCAGGGGTGCCTCGAGGCCCACGCGACGGCGCGGGCACGCGGCCATTGTCCGGGGGTGAGCGACTGGTCAGTCATGGCTGGCTGCCGGCGGCCCGGATCGCTCCGGACCTCGCCTCTCAGCTGTCGAGCTCGTCCTGGATCTCGATCTCGGCGTCCGAGAGCGCGTCGTCGACGGGCTTGTTGGTCAGCCAGATCGCCTGCAACTCGCGGTTCAGAATGTCCTGGATCGCGCCATAGCTCTGCGTCGGCGGCGTGTCGCGCGCGATCGAGGCGGTGTCGGCGTACTCCTCCCGGTGCGGCAGGCCAGTGTAGGCGTCGCTTTCGAGAACCGAGTTCCGCACGGCCATATGGCCGGTCCGCGCCCAGTCGATGTTGTGGTCGTTGATGAAGGCAAGCACCTTCAGAGCCGCCTGGTACTTTTCCTCGTCCTGCTGCACCGGCGACGGGATCACCCACATGTGGTTGTCGGCCCAGGTCGCGGGTTCTGCGAAGAGGCTCGGAAAGCTCGCGGCGTAATAGCTGTCGAGGCCGGTCTCCTCCTTCGCGGCCTCTTCGGTGTAGAAGTCGACGACCCAGGTGCCGTTGACCAGCACCGCCGCCTCGCCGTTCAGGAACGCCTGCTGGCTGTCGGCGTAGTTGAGCTGCGGGTTGGCGAGCCCCTCGTCGAAGAGCTGCGTGATGGTCTCGACCGCGGTCCTTGCCGCCTCGGTGTTGATCGTCGCCGTTCCGTCCTCGGTGAAGATGTTCTCGCCCTGCTGCCAGAGCAGCGCGAGCACCAGACGCACGCCGATCGGGAACTGGGCGAAGTCGGCAGCGAGGTAGTTCTGGCCGGTCGCCTCCTTGACCATCTTGGCGTGCTCGAGCAGCTCCTCGGGCGACGAGGGGAGCACCGGCTTGCCGTCCTCGACGAGACCCGCCTGCTCCATCAGGTCCATGTTGACGTGCCAGAGGTTGGCGTGGAAATCCATCGGGACGCCGTAGATCTGACCCTCGTAGGTCACCGCCTCGCGGGCGTTCTCGGTCCAGTCGTTCGGATCGATGCCGACGCTCCCGAGGTCGTCGCCGATCGCCGACAGCGCACCGAAGCCCGCGAACTCCGGGATCCGATGACGATGCATGACGTGGATGTCGGGCGGCGTGCCGCCGGCATAGGCCGCCTTGAGCTGGTCATAGTAGTTGCCCCAATCGGTCGGCAGCGTGGTGACGGTGACGCCGTCGATCTGCTCGCTCGCGGCGTTGATGATCGACTGGATGATGCAGGCCTCGCCCGAGCTCGCCGTCGGGTCGCTGCCGGCATCCTCGCAGGCGCCGAAGAAGCGGGCGAGCGTAACTTCGGTCTGTGCCGCGGCCGGCGCGGCGAGGCCGGCCGCGAGCGCGGCTCCGATCAGGACATGTCTCATCTTTTTCCTCCCACAAAGCATGGATTGCATTTTCAGCCCTTGGACCCGCCGGTGGTCATGGCCTGCACCACGTACCGCTGGAAGATCAGGAACAGGACGACGACCGGCAGCGAGGCGATGACGCCCGACGCCATGACCCGGCCAAGCCCCTCGGACTGCGCGAAGTTCGACTGCAGGCTGGCAAGGCCGAGGGTGATGGTGAAGAATTCCTGCCGCTGCGCCGAGACGAGCGGCCAGAGGTAGTCGTTCCAGGCGTAGAGGAAGGTCAGGATGGCCAGCGTCATCATCGCCGGCCGCGCCAGCGGCAGCATGATGTGCCAGAAGATTCTGAAGGTGCCCGACGCCGTCGACGATCGCCGCCTCCTCGATGTCCTTGGGGATCGCGCGGAAGAACTGCATCATCAGGAACACGCCGATCGGCACCGCCACGCGCGGCAGGATCAGCGCGTGGTAGCTGTTGTGCCAGCCGAGATCGGAGAACATCGTGTAGAGCGGGATGAACACCGCCTGCTCGGGCACCATCAGGCCGAGGAGCGTCAGGACCAGCAGGGTGCGCTTGGCCGGGAACTCCAGCCGGGCAAAGGCGTAGCCCGCCGTCGTCGAGACCAGCAGCACGCCGAGTGTCATCCCGACCGCCACGATCACCGAGTTCAGGAACCACATCGGCGTCTGGCCGAAGGCGAAGAGGTCAGCATAGTTTTGGGCGGTGAACGGGATCGGCACGAGGCCGAACCACGTCGTCGCGGTGGTCCGCGCCAGCACGTCGTTCGGCTGGAACGACAGCGACACCATCCAGAGCGTCGGCACGAGCCAGATGAAGGCCGGGATCGCCAGCATGATGATTAGCCAAGCGTAGCTGCGATTTGTCTGCATCAGCCCTTCTCCCGTCCGACGGTGAACTGGATCGCCGAGAACGCCGCCATGATGACGAAGAGGAACACCGCCATCGCCGAGGCGCGTCCGAGCTCGCTGTCGCGGAAGGCGGTCTGATAGATGTAGCGGACCAGCACCTGCGTCTCGTCGTTGGGCCCGCCCTGGGTCATCAGGTGCGACTGCCCGAAGACCTGGAAGTGCAGGATGATCTGCAGCACGACGACGAGCGTGATGGTGCGCTTCAGAAGCGGCAGCGTCAGGTACCGGAAAGCGGTGACACCGGTGGCGTCGTCGATCGCCGCGGCCTCGTAGATCTCGCGGTTGATGTCCTGCATGCCGGCAAGGAACAGGATCATCGCGATCCCCAGCGACCACCAGATTGTCGCGATCACGATCGCGGCCATGGCGAATCTCTCGTCGGTCAGCCAGTTCAACGGCGAGCCGCCGAGCGCGGTCGTGACGTTGGCAATCAGCCCTTGTCGCGGCGAGAACATGATCTGCCAGATCAGCGTGACCACCGTGACAGAAAGGACCTGGCTGAGAAAGAACAGCGTGCGAAAGACACCCATCGCGCGGGTCTCACGATTCATCATCGCCGCGAGGATCAACGCGGTGATCGTGACGCCGGGCACCGCGAGCGCGACGAAGACGATGGTGTTGCCGACCGTGGGCCAGAACCGGCGATCGAACCAGCGCCCCTCCTCGCCCGGATGAAAGCCCGGGAGCAGGAACAGGATCGCCCCGAGGATGACGAGCGCGAGGGCGGTGGGCCGGTCGAGCCCGCCGCGGCGAAACTGCACCGTCCCAAAGACCGCCGCCGCGATGCCGAGGATTTGCGCGACGGGCTGGGCGAGGGGGCCCCAGACGATGCCGTCGCCCCACATCACGCGCACGTAGTTCTTGGCGCCGACGAACTCCTTAGCCGCAGGGTTGAAGGCGACCTCGAGCAGGTTCCAGTCGTACAGGCTGATCCAGATGCCGCGGAAGAATGGATAGACAAGGAACAGCAGATAGACCGCGAAAAACGGGACCAGCAGGACCGCGGCCGCCTGTTTTTCTGTCAGGTGCCGCTCCGTCCGAGGCGCAACTGCCACGCTTTCTTCGATGGCTGCCATAGATTCGCCTCCCAGCGTTACTAATATTTTTAGCAAACTTTATTAGCTGGCCGTCAAGGTCTAATTTTGCCGACATGGAAGATGAGCGACTGAAACGACCGATGCGGGTCACGATGAAAGACGTCGCGCGCGCTGCAGGTGTCTCGCAGTCCACGGTGTCGTTCGTGCTGAATGGCGCCGAAGAAATGCGGATCGCCACCGAGACACGCGATCGGGTTATGGCGATAGCGACCGAGCTCGGCTACCGGCCGCGGTCGGCGGGGCGGCCGCCCTCTCTTGGGATGCAAGGAGTGATCGGGGTCATGGTCGACGAGATCGCCACGAGCCCCTTCGCCGCAATCTCGATCGAAGCAATGCAGGAGCGCGCTTGGTCTTCGGGCGTTATGCTCGAGGTCGCAATGACCGGCGGGGACCGCAGCTATGAAGCGGCCGTCCTACGAAAATGGGCTGCCGAACGGGTGGATGGCGTCGTATACACGTCGATCCTGACGCACGAGGCGACGGTGCCCGACGGGCTCGCGCGGCACCGGGTGGTCCTCCTCAACTGCCACGACTCCGATGCGCGCTTCGCCTCGATCGTGCCGGCGGAACGGCGCGGTGGCGAGGCTGCGGCGGACGCACTCATCCGAGCCGGTCATGAGCGGATTGGCTTCATCTCCGGCGAAAGCTGGATGGAGGCCTCATGCCAGCGGCAGGAGGGCTACGAGCGCGCGCTGAAGGCCGCCCGCCGACCTTTCGATGCGGCGCTGGTCGTGGAAGGGAACTTCATGCCAAGCGGCGGACGGAAGGCGACGCTCGACCTGATGTCGTCCGCAAATCCGCCCGACGCGATCTTCTGTGCCAACGACCTCATGGCACTCGGCTGCTACGAGGCGCTCAAGGAACTGGGACTGCGGGTCGGTCGTGACGTGGCGGTGATGGGCTACGACGACCAGGAGGTTGCCCAGCATCTTGAACCGCCACTTTCCACCGTCCTACTGCCGCACCGGGAAATGGGGCAAATGGCGATTGGCAAGCTGCTCGGCGACGAACTCAACGATCGCGAGCAGGTACGGCTGGACTGCCCGCTGGTCCTGCGAGGCTCACATGGAGGGACCTCATGACGATCGGGCCATGCCGCAACCGCGAAATCGGGGGGGTTGCAACGACCGCAACGGAGCCCTGAGCGTAATTTAATTCCGTCATCGGCCAAGCAGTTGCGGTTGACGCCGGGTCACGGATGTCTCGTGCCCCCCTTGAAGCAGCCGCGGTCGGGCCCTGCATCGAGATGCTGTGTGAAATGTCGGGCAGCGGGTCTTCTTGAATGTAGGATGGCGCCCTGAGCCGAAAGACGCCTGTGCAGCGTCAGACGTTTCCACGAAGGTCGATGCCACCTTCGATTCCCCAACAGGATCCAGCAAATTGATCTGAGTTAGGTGGGCCTACGCCAGGGGGTAGGTTTGGCGGCAGCCGGTCCGAGGCGCATGATCAAGACGCACCGCTGCCATTCCCGCGGATCGATCTCTCACTCGCGCGGCGGCGGGCCCGCCCGCAGTACCGCCTGAGCGAGAGCGGTGGCGGCTGCGACGAAGATGCCTATACCCGCAAAGATGTAGAACATCGTGAAGATCTTTCCGAGCACGGTCTGGGGAACGATATCCCCGTACCCGACCGTGGCGATGGTTACGACCGAGAAGAAAGTGGAATCGAGGAGTGACCACCCCTCCACCACCCAATAGAAGACAGTGGCGATGATGATCAACGTGAGGGCGAGCACCAGGACGCCTTGCACCGCCGGTTCCCGCAGAGCGAGTGCAAAGCCGCGGAACAGTCGTCGGACATTCGTGAAGGGTCGCAAGCGGGTGCTCCGAGCACTGTTTGGGATGTGGGCCGTCAATTGACTGATCTGGGGAGATGAAGGCTGCGGTCTCTACGGCGCCGCCTCCAGCGTCTCACCCGGCGACGATACCCGGGGGTGCGCCGGCTCGCTCGAAGACGGGCGCAGGCGATAGAGCGTGGCGTAGAGAACCGGCAACAGGATCATCGTCAGGATCGTCCCATAGCTCAGACCGGCCATGATCGTGACCGACAATCCGACCCAGAACACGTCCTTCAGAAGCGGGATGACCCCGAGCACCGTCGTCCCGGCGGCGAGGAGAACGGGGCGCAGGCGCGATACGGCGGCCGCAATGGTGGCGTCGTAACGATCCAATCCCCTGTCCATGCCTGCGTTGATCTCGTCCAGCAGCACAAGCCCGTTTTTTATCATCATCCCGGCGAGGCTCATCACGGCGAGCAGGGCGACGAAACCGAACGGCACACCGGTCAGCAACAGTCCGAAACTGACGCCCACGAAAGCAAAGGGGATGGTCAGCGCGATGGCCAGCGGCGGGCGCAGCCGGTTGAAGAGCGCGACCATGATGAAGGCCGTCACGGCCAGCGCCGGGATCGCGCCGGGGATCAGCGAGGCCTGGCTCTTGGTGCTGTTCTCCTGCTCGCCCCCCCACTCCATGCGGTAGCCGGGCGGAAGCGACAGCGCGTCGATCCTGTTCACCACATCGGCGTAGAGCGTCGGGAACGTTTGACCAAGCGCCGGCGTGGCCTGCACCGTCAGCGTCCGGCGCCGGTCGTAGCGCGCGATGACAGACTGCTGCGGCTCGACTGCGATACCGTCGACCACTTGCGCGAGAGGCACGGCGGTGGTGCCTGAAGCAGGCCGGACGCCGAGCGCCTCGAGGTCTCCGGGCCGTCCGCGCTCCTCCTCGACGTTGCGCATGACAATCGGGACCATCTCGTCTCCGTCGCGGAACAGCCCGATCGGCAGGCCGTCGTACGTTCGCCGCGTGGTGCGTGCGACATCGGCGCGGGAGACGCCGGCCCAGCTGGCGCGGGCGGCGCTGTAGTCGGGGCGAACCTCGACCACGGTCTGTCGCCAATCAGTCTGCGTCAGCCCGGCATAGGGGCTGCCGCGAAGGATCGTCAGCACCTCCTCGCCGAGGTCGCGCAGCGTTCCCGGGGCGGCGTCGCCGGGGCCGCTGATCCGCAGCTCGAACTTCCAGGTGTCGCCTGGACCGACCGTAAACTTGCGCAGCGGCACGAGCGCTTCGGGGAAGCTGTCGATCACCCAGGGCTGCAGTTCCGCGATGATCGAGTCGATTTCGGTATAGTCGGAGACGTTGACGACAAGCTGACCGTAGGCGGGGTTCTCGGGTTCCGGCTCGACCGGGAGGTAGAACCTTGGCGGCCCGCCGCCGACGAAGGTCGCCACATCGGTGACGCGCGGGTCCTGCAGCAGCCGCCCCTCGATGCGCGCGAGATCGCCGGAGACGCGCCCGATCCGGGTGCCTTCCGGCATCCAGTAGTCGACCATGAACTTGGACATCGAGGCGTCCGGGAAGAACAGCTTGGTGACGCCGCCGAACGCCGACAGCGACGCCACCAGCAGGACGACAGCCCCGGCAATCGTGAGAAAGCGAAACCGGATCGCACCGGACAGCAGCGCAGCGAAGCCACGGTAGAAGCGGCCGCTGTATGGGTCATCGGTGGCGTTGCCTTGTGGCTTCAGCATCGCAATGCACTGGAGCGGCGTGACCGTCACCGACAGCACCCACGACACGAGCAACGAGATCGCTACGACCGAGAACAGGCTGGCGCAATACTCCCCGGCGCTCTCCGTCGAGGCGAAGATCGGGTAGAAGGCCATCACCGCGATCACCGTGGCGCCGAGCAGCGGCAGCGCCGGCTGGCTCGCAGAACTCGATCGCCGCCTGCCGCGGAGGCATGCCGCGCGCGGTCCGCGTCGCGTAGCCGTCCGCGACCACGATGGCGTTGTCGACCATCATCCCCAGCGCGATGACGAGCGCACCCAGCGACATTCGTTGCAGGTCGATGCCGAGGATCCCCATCACCAGGAACGTCGCCATCACGGTCAGCATCAGAGCGGTGCCGATCACCACCCCCATGCGCCAGCCCATGGGCACGGTCAGACACACAAGCACGATCAGGATCGCCTGCGACAGGCTGACGAAAAAGCCCCGCACCGACTGGTCGATGGTCTCGGACTGCCAGTTGACCTTTGCGACCTCGATCCCGATCGGCAGGTCCTGCACCAGTTCGGCCAGCCGGCGGTCGACGGCCTCGCCGACGCCCACGACGTTCTCGCCCGGCCGGTTGGTAATGGCGACACCGATGGCCGGCAGCCCGTTGAAGCGCATGAGCTGGCGCGGCGGATCGGCGTAGCCTTCGTTGATCTCGCCGATGTCGCCGAGCTGGATCATCTCGTCGGTCGGCCGCTCCTCACCCCTGCTCACGGTTTGAACCAGGTCCAGCGCGCTCGGCTGCAGAACCTGCAGGCCGATGTCCTGGGCGGTCTCGGTGCTGCCGGTGGGCGATATTCGCATCTGGCTGTCGGCCACGAACATCCGGCCACCGTCGACCACGGCGTTCTGGATCTGCAGCTGGCGCGCGATGGTGGCTTCGGAGATGCCGAGCTGCGCAAGCTGGCTCTGGCGGACGTCGAGATAGACCCGCCGGTCCTGCACGCCCCACAGATCGACGCGGGCGACACCGTCGACGAGACTGAGCTCGCGCTTCAGGTCATCCACATGACCCTTGAGCTCGGCCGGGCTGAACCCGTCGCTGGTCACTGCCAGCAGCAGTCCGAAGACGTCGCCAAAATCGTCGATGACCACCGGCGCGTCGGCGCCGGGAGGCAATCTGAGTGCGGCCTGCGCGACTCTCGCCCGCACCTTGTCCCAGATGGCGGGCAGGTCGTCGGACCCGTAGGAGGCCTTGATGTTGACCTTGATCCGCGACCATCCCGCCCGCGAGAAGCTCTCCAAAGACTCGAGTTCCGATAGCTTCTGCAGCTCGATTTCGATCGCCTCGGTCACCTCCTGCTCGACCTCCTCGGGGCTGGCTCCGGGGTAGGTCGTGGAGACGACGGCCGTCTTGACGGTAAACTCCGGGTCTTCGAGCTGGCCAAGAGAGAAGAACGCCGCGAGGCCTCCGACAATGATCAGGGCCGCCGCGAACCAGGTGACGGTCGACCGGTCGACGGCCGCGCTGGCGAGGCTCACAAGGCCGCCTCCGCGTCGGGCAGGCGCACTTCCTCGCCCTCGGTCAGCGTGTTTGCCCCGGCGATCGCCACCCACTCGCCCACCGACAGGCCTTTGGTGATCTGCACGCCGCCCTTGACGACGGATCCAAGTTCGACGGGACGAGACGATACAGTCTTGGCGTCTTCGTCGATCACCCAGACGGCCATCTCCGACGATCCCGGCTCGCGGGGGCGCAGCGCCGAGGGCGGGATTACGATCGCTTCGGTCGCCTGCCCGGCAGAGACGGTCTTGGCCCAGAAGCTGCCCGACATGCCTGGAAGGATCACCGCGCCGTCCGGCTGGTCCATGACGACGGTCACGGGAAAGGTCCGCGTAACCTGCGACGCCTCGGCGCCGATCTCGACGATCTCGGCCTCGAGCTCGACGTTGGGAAACGCGTCGAAACGGGCGCCGACGGTTTCGACCAGAGGCATCAGCGAGATCAACGTTTCCGGAATGTCGATCACGGCCTCGATCCGGCTGATGTCGAGAAGCCGGGCCACTTGCTGCTGGGTGCGCACCTCCTCGAAGGTTTCGGGATAGATCGCGACGACGGTCCCCTTGAACGGAGCGTCGAGCGTCGTGCTCTCGAGATCGATCTGGGCGCCCGACAGCGCGGCTCGCACCAACTCCACATGTGCTGCCGCGCTGTCGCGGTCGCCGAGCGCCTCATCCCCTCGCGCCTCGGCGTAGGTGCCGTTCGCGACAAGCGCGGCAATGCGCACGTACTGCTCTTCGCTATTGGTCAGATCCGCCTGCGCGGCAGTAAGTTCAGCCTGGAGGCGGGTCACTTCCGACAGGTACTGGGCGTCATCGAGGGTCGCCACCGTCGCGCCCTGATCGACCAGCTCTCCCACCCTTACAGGGATTTCTTGGATCCGTCCGGGTACCCGGAACGACAGGACAGATTCCCTTTCGGCCCGGGCAAGGCCGGAAAAGTGCCGCTCGCCGAGCATGCTCGACACCCCGACCTGGACCGCCTCGACCGGCCGCGGACCGGCCGCACCCTCGGTCTCGGTCTCCTCGTCGCATGCAGAGAGCAGGATCGCAAGCAACAGAAAGCCACCAATCCACCGCATCATCAGGCGTCCCCCATCTTGCATGCCGGCAGAAATCAGGCGCGCGTAGCTCTTGGATATGTTGATCCCGCGGCATCTGCAAATTCCTTGGCGAGGCCGCGGGTTGAAGTTGTCGCATCGCACGCATTGCTCATGCGGCTCCGCAATCTTCGATTTCTCGATGGCAACGCGACGCACGTCGGTGACGTACTGGGTCAACGGGTCGTCGATCCTTCCCGAGCACCGGAATTACCCCGAGTGGGGCCGCCGCCCCGCCGAACTCGATGCCGGACAGGATGTGCCGGCACGCCATGGAGATACCTCGCAATGAATGGATCGGTGGCCGAGGATGGCAGCACCACGTCCGCCGGGCCTTGACCCGGATCAACACGCCGGTGGCCGGATGCCTCAAAAAGGGCGATCTGGGCGGATAGTGGCACTGCGCAATGCAGTGATTGCGCAAGTGCGTCGAGGTTCCGTTGCGTCCGCTGACTCGACCCTGGCGGCACACGTGACGAACATCCGGTTCTCGCCAGCTTGGCGTGATGCCGGGCGGGGTCGGTGGAGAATGGTGCGCACGCAGCGAACGTCTGGAAGGTCGGAATTTTGTTGAAAAAGTCTCTGTTGCGGCGCGGCAGGTCCCCTGATTCACTCGCTTTCGGGTGGTTGGGAGCATTTGGCGATGATGGGCAGGCAATCGGCGCCGACGAAGCTGTTCTACGACTTCGATCTGGAGAACCACGTCCCCGACGATCACCTTCTGCGACAGGTCGACCGCTTCCTCGATTTCGGGGATATTCGCCACCAACTACGCCCTTTCTACAGCCATCTCGGGCGGCCCTCGATCGATCCTGAGCTGATCGTGCGGATGCTGCTGATCGGCTACCTGACCGGTATCCGGTCGGAGCGTCGGCTCTGCGGAGAGGTCCACCTGAATTTGGCGCACAGGTGGTTCTGTCGTCTTGGGCTTGACGGCCGGGTGCCCGATCACTCCACGTTCTCGAAGTACCGGCACGGCAAGTTTCGCGACAGCGATCTGCTCCGTCTGCTTTTCGAGGCCGTCGTCGCCCGCTGCATCGAGGAAGGGCTGGTGGGCGGCACGGGGTTCGCGGTCGATGCCAGTCTGATCACTGCCGATGTCGCGAGGATGAACTCGAGCCCTCAGAGGGAGTGGGACATCGATGCCATCGATCCGCAGGAGGCCCCGCGGGCAGTCCGTGAATATCTTGCAACGCTGGACGATGCGGCGTTCGGCGCAGCGACGCCGGTCTTGCCGGAGTTCGTGACCCATGCCGATCCGGCCAGTCAGTGGACGGCAGCGCGGAAAATACCTGTCGAGTTCACGTATTCGGACAACTACCTCACCGACACCGACAATGCCGTCATTCTGGACGGTGAGCCGAAAGGCGAACGCGACCCGCTCGATCCGGCAGGCCAAGGTCGGCGCCGCCCGGACCATGGTGGATCGCGTCGAGGCGCGCTTCGGTCGGAAACCCACATGGCTGACAGCCGACACAGCCTACGGCTCGGGCGAGACCCTCGACTGGGTCGTTCGAAAGAAGAAGATCGTTCCCTTCATCCCCGTCTTCGACAAGTCCACACGCACCAACGGCACCTGGTCGCGATCGGACTTTACCTGGGACCCCGAGAACGACCGCTACCTCTGTCCCGAGGGCCACGAGCTTCTCCAGTACCGGCGCAACTACTCGGACCCGGATAGGGGAAAGCCCAACCAAGGGCGGCGCAAGTACCGGGCGCTGAAGTCCGACTGCCAGGCATGCCCGTCGAAACTGCGGTGCTGCCCGGACGCTGATGCGAGGTACGTCACTCGCGAGGAGCATGAAGACGTCCGAGACCTTGCGCGGGAATGCGTCGCCTCGGAGGTCTACAAAAAGATCGCCGGGCCCCGGCGCAAGAAGGTCGAAATGCTCTTCGCCCATCTCAAGCGCATCCTGGGCCTCAACCGACTTCGGCTCCGGGGACCCTGCGGGGCAAGAGACGAGTTCACCCTGGCCGCCATCGCTCAGAACCTGCGGAAGTTGGCCAAGCTTCGACCTCCGACGCACGGAATGGAGGCCACCATGTGATCTGAGGGGGGCGACAAGCGCCAGAGCGCCCATCGCTGGGCAACGCCTCGGACCCGAGGCTGCGCAATGCCCTCCGTGGGCCCAGAACACTCGGAGTTCGGACGACTTCTTCAACGAAATTTCGGCTTTCCTTCCCTTGGATCGCGGTGCGGCATCCTACGCTCAGGACCCGAGGAGACCGCTACGGCGCCGGCGCTTGCGGATTAGTCGGTGTGGCTATGATGTATGGCCGGCACGGCGTCGGCGATGTGGACGGGCGGGAGGTTCGGAGGAACATCCATGTCATTCTCGAACCTCCCAATGCTCCGCCCCCAGCGCGCCGCCTGGAACAAGGGCCGGATCGTCGGCCGGAAGCGGCCGCTCCTGCCGAAGCACGTCTGGGCGATCCGAGTGCGCCTGGAGCTCGCCGCGAACATTCGCGACCTCGCGCTCTTCAACATGGCCGTCGACAGCAAGCTGCGGGGGTGCGACCTGTTCCGCACAAGGTCGCTGACGTCGTGGTTGCCGGTCGCGTCAAGGAGCGCGCCTCGATCATCCAGAGCAAGACGCAGCGGCCCGTGCAGTTCGAGATCACCGAAGGGACGAGACAGTCCGTGCTCCGCTGGGTGCAGAGTCCGCCGATGCTCGGCTCCGAACACCTCTGGCCCGGGCGCTTCCATGATCGGCCGCACATCTCGACGCGCCAGTACGGCCGTATGCTCAAAGACTGGGTTGCCTCCATCGGTCTCGAGCCGAGCGCCTACGGCACCCACTCCATGCGACGGACGAAAGCGGCGTAGATTTGCAAGAAGACCGGCAATCTGAGAGCGGTGCAGCTTCTCCTCGGACATTTCAAGATGGACAGCACCGTCCGCTACCTCGGCGTCGAACTCGAGGACGCGCTCGTGATCGCTGAGGCGATCGAGATCTGAAAGCAGTAAAGAGGGGGGGGCCGGCCTGGGTCGGGGTTGGCCCTCTCCTGCCATTCGACAGCGGTGGTGGCTGCCGCGACGCCGCGTGCATCGCGGCCATTCGTGCAGGGTGCAGCGACACGTTCCTAGAGACCTTACGGAATGCGGACTTCACAGCACTCGGGGGACGCAGCTGCTGTCCGCCGCCTGCAAGGCCGCGTCACGCGGCGGGCTTTCTCCAGATGATTTGCACTGGGTGTGTTCTCCGCTCCTCGATGTTCCGCGCGGCGTTGAGGACATTCTGGGGTGCTGCCTTCGCCAAGAGGATGTGGACACCGAAGGCAGGAAGCGTGCCGCGCTCGGCCGCCGCGATAGCGCCCGCGCACTGACGTGGCAGCGTGATCGGCCCGTTCGTCGAAGTTGGCGACACCAGCGGCCCGGACCGGACTGCGCCATTCCGTCCCTTTTGTCGGCGAGGCGGCATGGACTACCCCTTTCTGATGTTGATGTTGCCGCCCGAGAACGTCCGGGACCACCCCCGCCCGCCGCATCTGGAGCCTGTGCCCCACCGCGTCGTCGTCCAGCTCGGCGGTCGGATCGTTGCCGACACCATGCGCCCCCTGCGGGTGATCGAGACGCATCATGCGCCGACCCATTATCTGCCACTCGAGGACGTGCAGGCGCGGCTCGAGCCCGCGTCCGGCAGCAGCTTCTGCGAATGGAAAGGCCGCACGCGATACTTCGATGTGAGCGTCGACGGGACCACGGCGTCGCGCGCCGCATGGAGCTACGAAGCCCCAGCCACCGCCTATCTGGCCGGGTATCTCGCCTTCTATCCCGGTCTCATGGAAGCGTGCTTCGTCGGCGACGAAATGGTGATCCCGCAGCCGGGCGACTTCTACGGCGGCTGGGTGACGGCCAACCTGGCGGGCCGCGTCAAGGGCGGCCGCGGAACGGAGCATTGGTGACCGGGCATGACGCGCACGAGCGCCGGGCGTCGCCGTCCCCTCGCGCCGGCTGTCGCGGCTTGGGCGGATGGGCGGCCTCGCCGGCGGCGCCCCCGGATCGAGGATCTGCTGCTGACGCCCGGCAACGCCCGCCGCGTCGCGGACGATCTGTCGAGGTTGCGCGGGGCGGCGATGAAGGTCGGTCAGCTCATGTCCATGGATGCCCGGCGAAGTGCTGCCACCCGAGATCGCGGCGATCCTCGATCGCCTGCGCTCTGATGCGGAGCCGATGCCGCCGCGCCAGCTGCGCGACGTGCTCGACGCCGAATGGGTCGCGACTGGATCAGGCGGTTCGACCGCTTTGACGTTCGTCCCATTGCCGCCGCCTCGATCGGGCAGGTGCACCGCGCGCGCACCAGAGACGGGCGCGACCTTGCCCTGTATCCCGGCATCCGCGCCAGCATCGACAGCGACATCGCCAACATGGCGGGCTTGATCCGCTGGTCCGGCGCCACGCCGCACGGCCTCGATCTGCGCCCGCTGATGGAGGATGCCCGCCGGCAGCTTCACGAAGAGGCGGACTACGTTCGCGAGGGCCAGAACCTCGACCTCTTCGGCAGGCTCATGGCCGACGCGCCCGAATTCGTCGTGCCGCGCCGCCATCCCGACTTCTGCACCCGGAACGTGCTGGCGATGGACTTCCTGCGCGGCGCCCCGGTCGAGGGTCTCGCCGCGTCCCCGCAGGAGGTTCGCGACGAGGTGGCCCGGCGCCTCATCTCCCTCGTTCTTCGCGAGCTCTTCGAGTTCAAGGCGATGCAGACCGATCCGAACTTCGCGAACTATCTCGTCGAGCCCGAGACGGGCCGGATCGTCCTGCTCGATTTCGGCGCTGTCCGATCCCTGTCGCCCGCCTCGGTCGACGCCTTTCGTCGGCTCATGCGCGCCGGCCTGTCGCGCGACGTGGTCGCCGCGCGCGAGGCCGCCATCGCCGTCGGCCTAATGGGTGAGGCAACGCCGACCCGCCAGCAGGAGACAATCCTGCGCATGTTCAACACCGGCATGGCCGCGATCCGCGCACCTGACCCTTCGACTTCGGCACAAGCGACCTTGCCCTCCGCCTCCGCGACCTCGGCCTCGAACTCGGTGCCGAGCGCGACATCGCTCACGTCCCACCGAGCGACACGCTTCTGGTCCAGCGCAAGGTCGCGAGACTTCGCGCCCGGGTCGATGTTGCCCGGATCGCTTCGTCACACGGTCAGAACGTCGACGAAGCACCGTCCGAACGGGATGCCCGGCTTCGCGATAGCAACGGCCCGGCCCGAAGCGTTCCTTCAGCTCACCAAGCGATCGCCGTGCCGCAGCGGCTATCGTAGCCATTTCTGCGCGCTGTACTGACGCCTCCCGTCTCGGCGGTCCCAGAAAAGGCGGACGGATCGCAAACCGGAACGGCGCCTGCTGGGCGCCGGTGCACCCGAACAATCAATCGTCTGTGTCTTGCCCGCTCGCGGCGAGCCGCAGGCGCTTCTCGGCAGCCCGCGCCCGTTTGCCGCAGGTTCGAATAAAGACAGAGCTCCATTGGGCCTTGCGAGCGGCATTCCGCGGCGCGCCAGACGGTGCCTGCCCGGTACGTTTGTCTTGTGAGCGGGCCACCATAGTTCTTCGGAACACTGAAAGATCGCTTCGAAGGATCACTCAATGTCCAAGACGCCTCCCGTTTTGCGCCGTCCCGGCGTGTCGCGCCGCGGGTTCCTCCAAGGCACATCCGTCGCCGCCGGCTCGCTTGGCGCGGCCGTCGGCGCAGCGGGCGCGCAGGAGGGCGAGGCCAGTGCCGAGGCGCGTACCATCTCGCTCGTCGTCAATGGCAAGACCCGCCACGTCTCCGTCGAGCCGCGCACCACGCTTGTCGAAGCGCTGCGCGACGGACTGGGCCTGACCGGCACCAAGATCGGCTGCAACCAGGGCCAGTGCGGCGCCTGTACCGTGCTGTTGAACGGGACGCGCGTGAACTCGTGCCTGACCCTCGCCGTAATGGCCGAGGGCGCCGAGATCGTCACGATCGAGGGGCTGGCCGACCCGGGCGGCGACCTGCACCCGATGCAGGCCGCGTTCGGCGAGCACGATGCGTTCCAGTGCGGCTATTGCACGCCCGGGCAGATCCTGTCGGCCATCGCCTGCATCGACGAGGGCCATGCGGGCGACGCCGCCGAGATACGCGAGTACATGAGCGGCAACCTCTGCCGGTGCGGCGCCTATCCCAACATCGTCGCCGCGATCGAGCAGGTCCGCGACAGCCAGCAGGGGTGAGACAATGAAGAGCTTCAGCTATTCCCGCCCCAGCGGCATCGGCGACGCGATCGATGCGGCGTCCGCGCAGGGAACGCAGATCATCGCCGGCGGCACGACCATGGTCGACCTGATGAAGATCGGGGTTCTCTCGCCCGACGCGCTCGTCGACATCTCCGGCGTTTCGCGGCTCTCGGGCTACGAGGTCGGTGCTGACCGGATGCGCTTCGGCGCGCTGGCGAAGATGGCGACCGTTGCCGACGACGCAGGCCGTGATCGAAGCGTTTCCCGCCCTGTCCGAGACGCTGTGGAAGGCCGCGAGCCCGCAGCTGCGCAACGTGGCCACGCTGGGCGGCAACATCCTGCAGCGCACGCGCTGCCCGTATTTCCGCGACACCGCCTATGCGCAGTGCAACAAGCGCGCACCCGGCTCGGGCTGCGCCGCGCTCGACGGCGGCGAGACCGCGATGCACGCGATACTCGGCGGGTCGGAGGCCTGCGTCGCAATGTACCCCGGCGACTTCGCGCAGGTCCTCGTCGCCTTCGACGCCGAGGTCATGACCCAGGGTCCCGGCGGCAGCCGCACGATTTCGTTCGCGCAGCTACACGTCGAGCCCGGCGACAGCCCCGAGGTCGAGACCGTGCTCGAGCCCGGCGAGATCGTCACCCAGATCGTGGTGCCGGTGATCCCGGCGATGTCGGCGAGCCACTACCTCAAGGCCCGTGATCGAGAGAGCTACGCGTTCGCTTCGGCCTCGGCCGCGGTCGGCGTCGAGATGGAGGGCGATACCGTGCGCGACGTGCGGATCGGGCTCGGTGGCGTCGCGTCGGTGCCTTGGCGGGCGAGGGAGGCGGAGGAGAGCCTCAGAGGCGGCCCCCTGACCGAGGAGACGGCGCGCGCGGCCGGCCGTATCGCCTTCGAGGGCGCAGAGCCGCTGGAAGGCTCCGCCTACAAGATCGCGCTCGGGGCCGACGTGGTCGCCGGCGCGCTGATGACGGTGAAATCCCGCACGGGAGGTGAATGATGGCGCAGACGATCAACACCGAGGTGACCCGCACCGATGCCCGACGCAAGGTGACGGGGGCCGCGACCTACGCCGCCGACGTGATGCCCGCCGGGATGCTTCACGGGTCTCTGACCTGCTCGGCCACCGCGGTCGGCACGGTGACGGCCATCGACACTTCGAGGGCCGAAGCCGAGCCGGGGGTGGTTGCGGTCTACACCCACGAGACGCTGCCCGACTACAAGACGGTCAAAGGCTTCTACGTGGGTGGTCCGGGCTCGACCTCGTTCTGGCCGATGGAGGGCACCGAGATCCGCTATGCCGGCCAGCCCGTCGCATACGTGGTCGCCGAGACCGCCGCCGCCGCGCGACGCGGGGCGGACCTGGTGGAGGTCAGCTACGAGGAAGGGTCGCCGCACATCCACATGGACGCGTCGGACAGCTTCGTGGTCGGCGCGGGCGAGGACAGCGAGGGGATGGTCCTGACCAAGGGCGACCTGCAGGCGGGGCTCGCCGCGGCCGCGCAGTCGGTCGACATGACCTTCACAACGCCGTTCCAGCATCACAACCCGATGGAGATGTTCGCCGCCACCGCCGAATGGCGCGGCGACCGGCTGACCGTGTGGATGCCGTCGCAATCGGTGCGCACCCTGCGCGGCGGGATCGCCGCGGCGTACGGCCTGCCCGAGACGAGCGTGCGGGTCATCTCGCCCTTCGTTGGCGGCGCCTTCGGCTCCAAGGCCGGGATCACGCCCTACACGATGCTGACCATCGCCGCGGCCAAGGGCGTGGGTGCGCCAGTCCGGCTGATCGTGACGCGGCCGCAGATGTACACGGTCGCGACCTTCCGCCCGGAAAGCCAGCAGCGCTTTCGCCTCGGCGCCAACGCGGACGGTCGGCTAACGGCCTTCGAGCATGTCGAAATCGCCCAGACGCCGCACTTCGACCAGGTCGTGAACCCGGGCACGCACATCACCCGGGCGATGTATGCCTGCCCCAATATCCACACCGAGCAGCGGCTGTCGCGGTCGGACACTAACACCGGCGGCTTCATGCGTGCGCCGAACGAGATGCAGACCTTCTTCGGTCTGGAATCTGCGATGGACGAACTCGCGTGGAAGCTCGGGATGGACCCGGTCGAGTTGCGCCGGGTGAACGACACGAGGACCCACCCGACGGAAAGTGTGCCGTTCTCGTCGCGCTCGCTGATGGAAAGCTACGACGCCGTCAGCCGCAGCTTCGGTTGGGCGGATCGGGGCGCCGAGATCGGCTCGATGACCGACGGCGACTGGCTGGTGGGCTACGGCTGCGCCACAGCAACCTACCCGACGAACATCCTCGCCTCGAACGCGCGGGTGCGGATGCACGCCACGGGCAACGCCTATGTCGAGCTCGCCGCCCACGACGTCGGCACCGGCACCTATACGATCATGGCGCAGATCGCCGCGGCGCGGCTGGGCCTGCCGGTCGAGGCGGTCGACGTTGTGATGGGCGAGGCCTACATGCCGGTCGCGCCGATCTCTGGCGGCTCGACCACCGCGGCCTCCGCCGGCTCCGCGGTGCACGATGGGTGCATGAAGATCGCGCGGCAGGTGGCCGAGCAGGTTGCGGCCATGTCCGAGGGTCCGCTCTCCGGCGTCGATCCCGCCCGGATCACGCTCGAGGACGGCACACTGACCGGCCCCGAAGGGAAATGGCAGAGCCTTCAGGAGGCGCTGTCGATGATCCCCGAGGGCGAGATCGAGGTCATCGGCGAGTTCCGCCACCCCGCACTGACTGACAAGCTGATCCAGGCGACCTTCGCGGGGGGTTACGGCACGGCAGGGCCGGTCACGCCCGAGATGGCGATGTTCGCCTTCGGTGCCGAGATGGCCGAGGTCCGCATCCACAAATACACCCACGAGATCCGCGTCCCGCGCCTGCACGGCGCGTTCGCGGCCGGAACATGGCTGAACCGCAAGACGGCGCACAGCCAGCTCATGGGCGGGATGATTTGGGGCATTGGCTCGGCGCTGCACGAGATCACCGAGACCGACATACCCCGCGGGCGCTTCCTGAACGCCAATATCGCCGAATACCTTATCCCGGTGAACGCCGACGTCCGCGAAGTGCGGGTCGAGATGCTGGAGGAGCGCGACGACTACGTGAACCCGCTGGGCGTGAAGGGCATCGGCGAGCTGGGCATCGTCGGCACCGCGGCGGCGATCGGCAACGCGATCTACCACGCCACGGGCAAGCGCCTGACCGCCCTGCCGATGCGGATCTCGGACGTCGTCTCCTTGTGAGGTCGTTCAGGTCTGGTCCTAACCGGGCCAACGCCTCCAGCCCGATGCCAGGCGTTCCGCGCCATGCGATGAAGGTCATCATCGGCCGCCCCGCGACACGGGCCCAAAAATCGACCAAACGAAAGAGAACCCTCTATCCTCACGCGCCCCCGCTGCGAACGGCCGCTTTCGCGACGCGGCAAAAACCACCCTCGACTGCAGCGACGGTCCGGAATCCGCCCTCTTGAGACCTCGGAGCGTCGCGCAGCATCCGATGAAGAGGGCCCAAGGCCGACCCTTGCCTATACTTCGCGGTCATTCAGACCGGACCAGCTCAGACGGCAAGAACAGTTCGGTGACACCGCGGCGACCATCGGCGCGGCCGACCTGCACGATGACGTCGATGGAGCGCGCGATGTAGCCCACGACTTCGGAGAAGGTCAGGGGCGTGCCCGCCTGGAGCACCATCATCGCGAGACGATCGACTGCGAGGCGAGCGGTTTCGGCATGGATCGTCGAGACGGAGCCGCCATGGCCGGTGTTGATCGCCTCGAGGTAGGTCAAGGCTTCGCTCCCGCGCAACTCACCGACGACGATCCGGTCCGGCCGCATCCGGAGGGAGGCTTCGAGAAGCCGGGCGGCACTGCGACTCGAATCCGCCTCGCGCTCGGCGACGAGTTCGACGACGTTCGGCTGCGTCGGGAAGAGCTCGATCGCATCTTCGATCGTCACAAGGCGCTCGCCCGGATCGACGTACCGCAGGAGATGTCGAGCGAAGGTTGTCTTCCCCGTCGAGGTGCCGCCCGAGAAGAGCACGTTCATGCGGGACGAAACCATGTAGGCGAGTGCGCCGGACAGATCGGTGGCCGCCGTGCGCCGCAGGTCCTGCATCTTCTGCTGGCGGAGTTCCTCCAACGAGACCTGTGCGCCAAAGAGATACTCGGGACGGAAGGCTTCGGCGCCCCCCGCCGAGAAGAGGCGGATCGTGATCGAGGCGCCGCGCTCAACTGCCGGCGGCATGACCACCTGGATGCGCATCGGCCGCCCGCGATAGACGATCTTCCCCGAGACGAGCGGATTGCGTGCCGAGACTTTGGCCTGGGCGTCGCCAACGATCGTGGTCGCCAGGTTGGCGGCCAGATCCGGCTTCACCGCAAGAGCCATCGAGGCAGCGCATGCCCACATCGCCGGCGTGCTCGACCCACACCTGACCGTCCGTGTTGATCGCAAGCTCGATCGTGGTGGGGTCGGTCAGAACGGCACGGAACGGCTCAAGGTATTGCTCGACGTAGTTTGCCGGCGAGGCGACCTGGTTCAATAGATCACCACGTCGCGGTCGACGAGGACCGTCACCGTCGCGCCCTGATCCACTCGGATCGTTGGCGAGATGTTGAACTGCTGTGCGATCACGCTGTCGGTCGCGTCTTCGAGATCGTCGCCCATGTCTTCGAGCGTCCCGGCAATGACCAAGTCATCGGATTGCCTGGCGGCAAGGGCAGGGGCCGCGCCGATCAGGGAGATGAGCGCAGCGCCGCCGAAGCGTTCGTCGAACTTGGTGTCGACGAGACCCGGCATCCCCGACCGGCCAAGTTGATCGCCGCCCGCCGAAGCAATCTGCATCGACGTGCCATCGGGCGTGAGAACGCGCGTCCAGAGGATAAGGATGCGCTTCTGGTTGACCTCCGCACCGGAGCGATACTGCCCGAAGAGGCGTGAGCCTCGCGGGATGAGGATGTCATTGCCAGAGAAGGCCGGCACCGGCTCCGAGACGACGGCGACGACGTTTCCCGGAAGGTCGCTGTTGATCGCCGTCTGGAGCGCCGCCTGGATGACGGTGCCTTGGGCCAATGTGCGATCGGGATCGGTCAAGCGCTCGGCTTCCTGCACGATGAGCGGCGCCGCGCCGCGTTCGAGCCAGGCTTCGTTGCCCGTCCGCCGATAGCCACCGCTCGGAACGGCGTCTGCCTTCGTCCGCCCCCCGGCCGCCGAGTACACGACGGCCGGCGACATGATCCGCGCCTCGTCGCGTTCGGCCGCTGCGGCGGCCTCCTCGAGCTGGCGCTGCCGCTCCGCTTCCGCGAGTTGCGCCGCCAGTTCCGCGTCGTGTCCGTCTCCGACAGAGGCGGGAGCGAAACGCGCCGGCGTAACTGCGTCCTGGTCGCGGCGCGCTTCGAGGATGGCCCGCAGGGAGTCGCGCTCCGCTGCGCTCTGGCGGCGCAGCGCAGCGACTTCCTCGTCGTGCTTGCGCATCGCCTCTTCCAGCTCGGCATCCCTGGCGTCGATGGCCGCCTGCAACGCCGCCGACTGCTCGGCAAAGGCCGCCCGCAGTTCGTCGAGCGCTCCGGATACTTCCGCTTCGCGATCCCCGCGCGCGGCTTCCAGCTCACTCCGAAGGCGCGCGACTTCCGCCATGAGCTCTGGGTCCGGTGCTGCCGGCTCAGGTTCGATCACGCCGGCATCGAGCGAAATCAATGCCTCCTCCACCTGCTCGACCTCGTCCTCCGGAAACTCCAGCCGGCCGGTCGCAGGGCGGCCCTCCGCCTGGAACGGCTCGACCGTCGACGTGCGGAGACTGTCGGACCTGAAATCGCTGTTCCAGGAGGCGAGTGCATAGGCGGCGGCGGCGCTCGCAAGCGCGACGATGATCGCAAGGGCCGCGACACCGCCGCGGCCATCCCCCTTCGACGCAGTTCGCCCCTGGTTGAAGGTCTTGAGGCGCTGTTGCAGGTCTTCGTGCGTGGCCGGATCGGGCATGGCTCAGTTTCCCGCCGTGAGGGCGGATCGGTCCTGGTAGAGGCAGATCGCCTCGTCGCCGATCCGCACCGTCCAGTAATCGCTCGTGCCGAGAACGCGCACCACGTCGCCGGCTTGCGTCCAGTTCACCGTGCGCTCGCGGCCTTGCCCGTCGACCTTGAAGATCGCGGGCTGCCGGGCGGTCTCGGGAAAGACGAAGTAGGTGTAACGGCCGTCGTCATAGACCGAGCGGGGGCGAAATCGCCGTCGCCCGCGCGCTTGTAGCTCGCATTGCGGACGGCGGGAGCGCCCTTGCTGACGAAGCTCTGGCTGGCGCTTGCGCGGCGGTCCTGGGGATAGTCGAAGCGGACCTCGAAGAACTCAGAGGGCGTGTGAGAAGTCATCTCGGCGCGAGGCGGCGGAGCATTTGGGCGCAGGCGGCGATGGTGATCAGCGTTTCCGCGGTCTGTACGCGGAACTCGTAGTCCTTCGACATCCTGCGGTGTCGGCTGAGCCATGCGAAGCTGCGCTCGACGATCCAGTTCAGCCCGGCGATCTTGAAGGCCTGCTCCTGGCGCCTCACGATCCGGAGGCGCCAGCCATTCCGATCTTTCATGTCTCCCGCCAAGCCTTTGCTCTCGTAGCCGGCGTCGGCGATCACGGTGTGGATCTTCGGCCAGAGCGGCGACAGCCCATCGGTCAGGTCGCGAGCGGCGCGGCGATCGGAAATGCCAGCCGGTTCGACGCGGCACGAGATGAGAAACCCTTGCGTATCAACGAGCATCTGGCGCTTGCGTCCCTTGATCCTCTTGTGGCCGTCGAAGCCGCGAACGCCCCCCTTTCGGTGGTCTTCACGGACTGGCTGTCCATGATCGCCACCGACGGATCGGGCAGCCGGTCGGCCTGTCGCCGGGCGGCGCGGTAGAGCGCGCGGTGCAAGCGGGTCCAGACGCCGTCCAGTCGCCAGCGACGGAAGTACCACCAGACGGTCCCCCAAGGTGGGAAATCGCGTGGCAATAGTCGCCACTGACAGCCGGTGCGAAGCAGGTAGAAGATCGCGTCGACAACGGCTCGCAGGCTCGTTCTGCGCGGCCTGCCGCCCGGCCGCGGTGGCGGAAGGTGCGGCGCTATCAGCGCCCACTGGGCATCGGTCAAATCGGTCGGATAGGCGTGCGGCACAATGATCTCCCTGGTCGTGATCGACAGGAACATGGGCCTCGACGCCACGGTAGCGACTTCTCACACACCCTCTCAGGTTGAGCTCACCGGCCTTCGCTCGACGGGTGAAGGCTCGGAGCGTGCCGCCCGGGTTGCGGATCGGCGTCGCCGGGTGGCTCCGGTCCCGGTCGATGACGATGACCGCGAGCATGGCGTCGAACCAGCCAATCGTCTCCTGGGCTTACTCGTAGGCCGAGGGGTTGATCCCAAGTTCCCGCAAGCGCCAGGTAATCGCCTGCTCGATGTCGGGCAACGTGCGCGGGGTGCCGGGCTCGCGCACGTTGTCGATGTAGAAGCGCAGCTCCTCGGTCGCGAGATCGCGCAGCGCCTGCGGCGTCAAGGCAAGCGCGCGATCGGGGTTGCGAAGCTCCGCTCCCATCGCAGCCTTGTTTTCCAGGCAATCTTCGGGGCCGGCAGGCCCCGCTACTTGATCGGCCTCCGCCAGCTTTCTGGCGGTCCGCTTGGACGCCTCGGCGTTACAGATATTCAGTTCTGTTCCAGTTGTCTCTTCTGTATGGGAACGGGCCTTTTGTTCCGGTGCGCCCGGAACTTCTTGTGCTTCGCGCAAGGCATTTCTGCACCGTTCTCACCGCGTGTTGGATCGCGTCGAGGCAGCAACCCAGCTCCAGCGTTCCGAGCTTTCGGCACATATGCGTTCTCCTGCGCGACCTATGTGATTACTCCATCAGGGTCGGCGGCCGATTTGATGGTGATCCGCCCGGACGGGACGACTAGAACCTCCGGCTGGACATTTCACGCCGAGCAGGACCAAGCGAAGCGCCATGGTCGGGTAGCCTCAAGCCCTCCTCCTCCCCGAGAGGACATTCTTCGGGCGATCGAGGCCATCGCGGCACGCCACGGTGATCATCCTTCTCTGAAGCGTCTCGACATCGCCGCTGACGATTGGGCGCTGCTCTTCCGGGCGATGATCGAAGCGGAGAGCGCCTACAGGCCCGCCGCACGCAGCCCGAAGGGCGCCTACGGTCTCGGCCAATTGATGCCCGAGACGGCGCGGCTTCTCGGCGTCGATCCCACTGATATTCACCAGAACCTCGACGGCGCCGCCCGATATCTGCTCGCGCAGATCGACCGCTTCGGCCGTGTCGATCTGGCTCTCGCCGCCTACAATGCCGGTCCGCATCGCGTGGTCGAGTACAGCGGCATCCCCCCTTTCGCGGAGACGCGCGGCCACATCACCCGCATCGGCACCATCTATGCGCGCCTCGCGAAAGCAGGTTCCACCGGAGCTCTCACGCTTTCCAGCAAAAGCCCGGCGGAGCCATCTCTCGATCTCCTCAGCAAAGGCACTCGATGATGACCCAGCTTCCTCGGCTGCGCCGGCACCTCTCGCCGTTCCAGCTTCTCCCTCTCCTGCTGCTCGCCACGCCGGCGGCAGCGCAGGACCTGAGCCCTATCCAGACGATGCTCGAAACGATCGAGGCGGCGCTGACCGGACCCATCGGGATTGCCGTCGCCACCCTCGCGTTAATCGGCACGGGGTTCATGTGCATGATGGGCCGGCTGAATTGGGGCTGGTTCGCTTCCGTCGCCATCGGCGTGGTCCTGATCTTCTCGGCCGACACGATCGTCGGCGGCTTCACTTGAGCATCATGGCCGATCGGTCGCCGCTTTTCCTCGGCCTCACCCGGCCCCCGAAGTATCTTGGGCTGCCGATCGGCTACCTGATGGTCCTGGCGGCCGGCACCATCCTGCCGTTCGTCTGGACCAAATCCTTCGTCTTCTTCCTCATCGGCGGCATCGCCTATCCCGTCCTATGGGTACTGTCCGAACGGGAACCCCACTTCTTCGATCTCCTCCGCGTGAGCTACGGCCGCGTTCGCGAGACCCGCAACCGCAGGCATTGGGGAGGCGACTCCTATGGCCCTTGATGCCGGCGCGCTCTTCGGGGCGGGCCCGGCCATCTTCGAAGCCGACGGGCGCGACTTCACCCGCGAGAGCTTCCACGCCGAGCACCTGCCCTTTCTCGGCCTCGCCGTCCTGCTTCTGCGCGAGGGCGATCTCATGGCGACGCTGCGTCTCGACGGCATGAACCCGATGACCACGCCGGACGTCGTGCTCGATGCACTCAAGCGCGCGGTCGCGGCCATCGTGACCCAGACCGGCGCGGCCTTTGGCTTCTATGTCCATCGCATCTCGATCCCGCAAGCCGATCTCGCCCTGCGTCCCGTGGAGGGCGACGGCTTCGCCGCAGCGATCGACGATGCCTGGCAAAGCCACGTCGCCCGGCAACCACTGCAACGGCGGCAGCTCTATCTCACGATCCTGCGCCGGCCAGCGCTCGGCGCCCGGATGCCCCTCTTCCGCCGCCTTGCGCGCCGTGCCTGGACACGCGACCGCGCCATCCGGTTGCAGGAGCTGGGTGACGTCGTGGGCTTCTTCCAGGCGGCGCTGGCGTCTGCCCGCCCCGTTCGCCTGACGTCCGAAGGCGGCGACTGGTTGGGTTTCCTCAATACGCTGCTCTCCGGCCGGTTCGAGCCGATCGGGTTCGGGCGGAGCCTGCTGCCGGTCGCGACCGCCCTTGGCAGCGTCCGCACGACGTTCGAGGGTGACACGATCGTCGTCAGCGACGCGATCACCCGCGAGACCCGCTACGGCGCTTTGTTCTCGATAAAGACCTACCCGGCGATGACGGATGTGACGCTGCTCGATCGGCTCGACCTGCCGCTCGACATGGTCGTCACCAACTCCTTCACGCCGATTGCGCCGAACCTGATGGCCGAGCGCATCCAGCGGATCATCCGCCAGATGCGCGCCTCCGATGACGCGGCGGTGTCTCTTCGCGACGAGCTGATGGAGGCCGCCGACGATCAGGAGGCCGGGCGGGTTGCCTTCGGCAACCACCACCTCTCGATTGCGGTCTACGCTCCCGACCGCGACGTGCTCGACCGCGCCGGCGCCGAAATTCGTCGGGCCGGCCAGGAGATGATGGCCGTCATCGTGCGAGAGCGTATGGCGGCCAAGGCCATCTACTTCGCTCAAGCTCCCGGCAACTATGGCTATCGGGCTCGCAAGGCGCCGATCTCGTCGACGAATTTCGCCGATTTCGCGGCGCTTCATGGCTCGACCATCGGCCGCCCCGCCTCGAAAAGTCCGTGGGGCGAGACCGTGACGGTTCTGCCGACCACCGGCGCCGCCGGTTACCGGTTCAACTTTCATGAGCCGGGCTCGCCCGACGACGAGCCGACCGTCGGCCACACGCTGATCATTGGCCGCACCGGCTCAGGCAAGAGCGTGCTGGCTGCGTTCCTCGCAGCGCAGGCACAACGGGCTGGGGCGCGGTTGTTCTTTTTCGACAAGGATCGCGGTCTGGAGATGGCGATCCGCGCCCTCGGTGGCCGCTACCGGCTGATCCAGGCCGGCGTTGCGACGGGTCTCGATCCGCTGCGGACCGAGACCGATGCGCGCGGCCAGGCATGGCTCATCGACTGGTTCACCGCACTTGCCAGCCGGGCGCATGAGCTTTCCGGCGACCAGGCCCGGCAGGTGCAGCGGGCCGTCGAACAGAACGCCGCGGCCGATCCCCAGCTCCGCAGCTTCGATAACTTCACGACACTTTTCCGTTCGCTCGATGACGGCGGGGATCTTCACGCGCGCGTGGCGGAATGGGCGCCGGGCGGACGCTTTGGCTGGCTCTTCAATGGCACCGCGTCGGCGATCGATGTCTCGGGCGACGTTCTCGGCTTCGACATGACCGAGATTCTCGACATGGGCGTAGAGCGGATGGCGGTTCTCAGCTACATCTTCCGGCTCATCGAACGGCGGGTGGAGGATCGCCGGCCGACAGTCATCGTGCTCGACGAGGCCTGGAAGCTGCTTGACGATGCATACTTCGTCTCCCGCCTCGAAAACTGGCTGGTCACGCTGCGGAAGATGAACGTGGTCGTCATCATGATGACGCAGTTCCCAGGGCAGCTCGCCAGCATCCGCGTCGGCCGCACCATCGTCGAGACGGCGCCGACGCAGGTCCTCTTTCCCAACGATCGCGCCCGCCCGGAAGACTACGAGGTCTTGCGTGTCGAGCGGAAGGAAGCCGAGCTGTTGGTACAGCCGAACGTCGGCCGTCGCACCGCGCTCGTCCGCTCGGCCGGCGACAGCGTCTTCGTCAACGTCGATCTCAGCGCCCTTGGCAGCTTGCTCGCCGTGCTCGGCGGTGGTCGCGCCGGAGCGGCGCGCGTGGGCGCCGATTGGATCAACAAGCCCGACTTCTGGAGGCCCTGATGCGTCTTGTTCCCCTCGCCCTCCTGCTCATGCTTGTGACCGGCTGCGAGCAATACACCGACAAGCGATCCCCGTGCTTCGCGCCTGGGGGCCGCCCGGTGGTGAGCCAGGATGCGTGGCGGCCTGCCACGCTTGCTCTCTCGACCAAAGGCTCCGGTGGCTGTGTCTTCGTGGACCTGGACGCCGAATGAGGCGGACCGTCGCCATATCTGCCACCGTCTCGGTCGTCGCGCTCGGCGCGTCGGCGCAAGGCGTGCCGGATGTGGATTTGACCGCAGGCGCGCGCTTCACGGCGCTCCTCGAGGGGCGGGCGCGCGATGAGGTCGCGCAGGGGGACAAGCTCGACACCCGCGCAGAGTTGGTGCGTCTCGATACCGAACAGCTCCGCGCTCTCGACAAGATCACGGCTGCTATCTCCGGGCCTGGGTTCGATCCGATGTCAATCGAGGCGGATACCCCGACTGGCGCGGAGGAGGTCTATCCTACGGCGGTCTCGTCCGGTCCGATGGACCCCCGGTTGTTCGGCGACGGCCGCGAGACCGTCGAGATGATGATCGTGCAGGTGGCCGGCGAGTTCGCCGGATCGGCCGGCGTTGCGAGCGCCGGCCTTTCGCCGACGCAATGGCGCTGTCTTTTCCAGGCGCTCGTGAAGCAGGAAAGCGCCTTCAGCGTCACTGCGGAAAGCCATGTCGGCGCCTATGGGCTGACGCAGCTCATGGCCGGCACGGCCGCGGATATGGGCGTCAATCGCTACGATCCGATGGACAATCTGCGCGGCGGAGCGCGCTACATTACCACCCAGCTCGCGACGTACGGCAATATTCCGTATGCGCTCGCTGCCTACAATGCCGGGCCGGGCAACGTCGACAAGTACCGGGGCATTCCGCCCTTTGCAGAGACGCAGGGCTACGTCCGCAACATCACCGCCTTTTACAACGGCTATCTCTCCACGGTGGGCGGCCCCGACGCCCTGGGGACGCTCAGCGTCGCCGACATGGCGCTCGCGGAATACTCCAACACCGCTGACGCGTCGATGCACTATGCGGCGAGCAGCTACGCGACGGCTATGCAGTCGACCCGGCGGCTGAAGCAGATCGTTGAGGCCATCGACAGCCAGCCGGACGCGAAGGCGGCCATGGAGCTGAATACCTACGCCCGCATCGAGTTGGCCCGGATCATCACCATGCGGATGCGCCTGATGGCGGCGCGCTCGAAGTTCCAATCGGCGGCGGCACTACAGATGGCGGCCGATCGGCTTTCCGAACGTCAGTTCATGGCAATGGAGGTCTCCCCATGAAGCGACTGATCCTCGGGGCGGTCTCCGCCTTTGCCTTGTCCGCCCCCCTTCACGCGCAGGGCGTGCCGACGGTGGATGCAACCCAGATCGCGCAGCTTGTCCGCCAGCTCGAAGCCCAGGCGCGAGACTACACCGCCCAGATCGAGCAACTGGCGGCGCTGAAGACCCAGGTCCAAACCCAGGTCAACCAGCTTCTCAATCTCGAAAGCCAGCTTACCGCGCTCGTGAAAGGCACCGGCGTCGGCAAGCTCTTTGCGAGCGTGGCGGAGTTCCAGCAGCTCCTCGGATCGCTGAGCGATCCGCTCGATGTCATGGATGACATCGCTTCGGGGAATTGGGCCGGGGCGCTCGAGTCCGACGTGAGTGCCGCGCGCATCATGGATGCGCTCGCGTCGAGTGGCTTCGACGAGGACACGCTGACGACGCTGAGCGGGTCGGATGTTGCCGGTGATCGCCGGACGGCGGCGCAGGCGGGATCGTCGGCCATGCTCTCGGTCGCGGCCGAGGAGGCGCATGACGAGGCCGCGGACAGCCTCGGTCGCATTGAGACGATGGTCGGACTGATCGACGATCAAGACGGGCTCAAGGCGGCGGTCGATCTCAATACGCGTGTCACCGCCGAGCTGGGGATCATCCTGACGCAGATGTGGCGCCTCGAGGCCGCGTCGGGGATTAATGCCGGGCAACTTGGCGCCATCGACGCCGCGACGATCGCCGAGGAGCGCAAGTTCATGTCGATGAAGGTGGACCCCTGACCATGCCCAAAGCGACCTTGCTCGCCCCTGCCCTTCTTGTCGCCCTGCTGGCCGGCCCCTCGCTGGCGCAGGAGGCGGAGCTTCCGCCCGATCTCGAAGAACGGATCGAACGGGAGCGCGACTTCATGAAGATGACGCTGCCAGCCGACGAGCCGGAGGCGTGCGAACTCGTCAAGCCACCCGAAGAACTCGCGTCCACCGCCTACATTCGGAACGGGTATTATTGGACAAGAGTGATCCTCGCGATGGAGCGATGGGAAGAAACCGGCTCCTGCGAATGCTTCTACGATGACTTCACTTGGGACGACGCTGTTGCAGCGTCGGAACAATACGTCACGTCCAGCGACCGGCTCTGTTGCGCAAATCGCCTGATGGCCGAGGTTCCCCTTTCCCCGGGCAGACTCATCCCACGGCTTCCGTGACGGGTATGCCGAGCGCGGTGAAGCCGTTCAGCACGGCGACGCGGACTTGGAACTCTGCGACCTGACGGTCGAAGTCCCTTGCGGTCAGGCGTTGGCCCAGAGCTTGACGCAGTGCATCTTGGTCTCTGCGCGGCTTCGGCGGTGATACCCGCTCCATCGTCGCCAGATGGTCCGCCCGAAGCGCCGGGATGCGCGCAGGGCTTCGTTTCGTGCGATCGCTCCGGCGGTGTCGGGCTTCCAAGGCTTGGCGTTCTTGCGGGGCGGGATGATTGCCGCAGCGCCTCGGGCGGCGACGGCCTCATGGCACTTGCGGGTGTCGAAGGCGCCATCGGCGGTGACGCTGCCGATCTCCTGATCGGGCGGGATCTGGTCGAGAAGTTCGGGCAGCATGGGCGCGTCACCTACGTCGCTGGTGGTGAACTCGGCAGCCCGGATTTCCAGTGTTTTCTCGTCGATCCCGATGTGGATCTTGCGCCAGACGCGACGTTTGGGGCCGCCATGCTTGCGCGCGTTCCACTCCCCTTCGCCCTCGACCTTGATGCCGGTGCTGTCGATCAGCAGGTGGAGCGGCCCCTGCGAGCCGCGATAGGGGATGTTGACCTTCAAGGTCTTCTGGCGACGGCTGAGGGTGCTGAAGTCGGGCACCGCCCAGTCCAAACCGATCAACCGCAGCAGGCTCTCGACAAAGCCGGTCGTCTGCCTGAGCGCCATGCCGAACAGCACCTTCATCGTCAGGCAGGTCTGGATCGCTCCATCACTGTAGGTCGGGCTGGCGACCACGCTTGCCGGTCGGCGTGCCGTCCCAGGTCATCTCGGGATCGAACCAGATCGTCAGCGAGCCGCGGCGCTTGAGCGCTTCGTTGTAGGCCGGCCAGTTCCTGGTCTTGTAGGCGGTGGCTGTGGGTCTGCTCATGCAGTCCAGCTACCACGCTGGATTCACGAGATGAATCCCTCACAGGATTTGTGCAACAGAGCCCCAGCGACCCTCTAGTCCCGTTCCGGGTCTCGGACATCCGAACCAAGGCGGGAGAAATCTCAGCTCGCCGCGAGGAGGCGTGCGGCAGCTAATGGGCGTCATCACGGACATTCTCGACCAAGTTGACAGCGCAATAGAGACAGTCGCTCAGCAAGGCTTTGTGCTGGTGGCAGGATCGGTCGGGAATGTCATCTCTGTCGGCGCGACCGTCGCCCTCATGGTGCTCGGCGTGAATGCCGTCATGCAGGTGCGTCCGATGAGTATGGCGACCTTCTTCGCCTTCGGCATGAAGGTCGCCCTCATCGGCATTTTCGCACAGAGCTGGAGCAACTTCGATGCGGTCTACCAAGTCATCACCGACGTCCCGGAAAGCATCGGCACAGAGCTACTAGACCTATCGGGGCTGTCCGATACCACTGGTCTCTACGCCGCCCTCGACGCGATGCTTTCGCGGATGACGGAGTACGGCGACGAGATCGGTGAGAATGCCGGCTGGGTGGCCGGCGCAGTGATGACCGCCCTCTTCTACTTCATCGCGGCGCTCTTCGCCGCCGTCGCCGCGGGCATCATCGCTTATGCGAAGATCCTGCTGACATTGATGGTGATCCTCGCGCCGCTGATGATCGCCTGCTCGCTCTTCGCCGTGACGAACGGCATCTTTCAATCGTGGACACGCTCCCTGGTGGGCTATGCCTTCATGCCGATCGCCGCAGCAGGTGCGGTGGGCGTGGTTCTCGCCATCGGCACGGACATGGCGAGTGCGATCGGCCCTGACGACGTGGTGACGATCAGCACGATCCTGCCCTTCATGGCGGTGCTCGTCCTGTCGATCGGCATCATGGCCGCCGTTCCGATGATCGCGTCGAACCTGAGCGGCGCCTTCGGTGTCGCCTCGAACGCCGCCGGCCTGAACCGCTTCGCTCAATTCGCCACGATGGGCGCCGGATACGCGGCTTTCCGTGTGGGCCGGCAAACTCTTGGGCACGCGGGCCGCGGCGGTGAATGGATGACAGAACGGGCGAAGAGTAATCTCGATCAAGCCGGCAGCGCACCGCCCCGCGTGACGCCGAACCGGCAGCTCGATCTGCAGGACAGGCTCCGGCCGGCTGGCGCCGCCGCGCCTACTTCCGCGTCAACGGCCACCGCGAACGCTGGCGCCGCCGCGCGCTCTTCGCCCTGGGCCTCGCAACCGAAGGGATAAGGCATGACCGCGACGCTGGATGAGTTCGAGGTCGATCTGATCTTCGGCGCCAGGCGCCGGGAGCGGTTCGCCTATGTTGTCGCCTTCTTTGGCGTCCTCGTCGGCTTCGGCGGGCTGGGCGGCGCGGTCTCGCTCTTGCCTCTGAAGACGGTGGAAACCGTCGTTGTCGTGGTGGACAAGGCAACCGGCGACATGGACAGGGTTGCCGATGTCGCCCCGCTCACGCTCGATGAAAGCGATGCCGTCATCCAGGCGCAGCTTGTCGCATACGTCGACGATCGCGAGACCTACGATCTTACCGACGGCGAGAAGCGCATCAACTCGGTGCTCGAACGCTCGGACGGGGATGCCGAGGCCACCTTGCGCGCCCTCTGGAACAGCGCATCAGAGGATTATCCGATCACGGTCTACGGCCGCGAGGCGAAGATCGACGTGACGGTGAAGTCGGTGAACCAGATCGAGCCCGGTGTCGCCCAGGTACGGTTCACGAAGACGCTGCGCCGACCGCGCGACACGAGGAGCGTCGAGCGCGCCTTCACCGCAACAGTGGCCTATGACTTTCGACCCGAGACCCGCAAACGGCTGCAGGACGTATGGGCCAATCCACTCGGCTTCGCCGTGACCAGCTACCGCGTCGATGCCGAAACCCTGGGGAACTGACCGATGATCCGACAGCTCGCCGCCTCCGCCCTCGCCCTCGCCCTTGCCGCGGGGCCGCTTCATGCCGCGTCGACGCCTTCGAGCGGTCGGCTCGATCCGCGCATCCGCAACGCGGTCTACCACCCCGATCAGGTCTTCGTCGTGGAGACGGACCTGCGACACGCAACGACGATCCACTTCGGGCAGGGCGAGACATTCCAGGCCGTCATCGTCGGCGACACCGAAAGCTTCAAGGTCGACCCGATCCCCGAGATCGGCAACATCCTCACGATCAAGCCGCACGTCGCCAAGGCGCGGACCAACATGACCGTTGTCACGAACCGGCGCACATACTCCTTCGACCTGGTAGAGAACGCCATCGTCGGGTCTGAGAGGGTGTGTGAGAAGTCGCTACCGTGGCGTCGAGGCCCATGTTCCTGTCGATCACGACGAGGGAGATCATGGTGCCGCACGCCTATCCGACCGATTTAACCGATGCTCAATGGGCGCTGATAGCGCCGCACCTTCCGCCACCGCGGCTGGGCGGCAGGCCGCGCAGAACGAGCCTGCGAGCCGTTGTCGACGCGATCTTCTACCTGCTTCGCACCGGCTGTCAGTGGCGACTATTGCCACGCGATTTCCCACCTTGGGGGACCGTCTGGTGGTACTTCCGTCGCTGGCGACTGGACGGCGTCTGGACCCGCTTGCACCGCGCGCTCTACCGCGCCGCCGGCGACAGGCCGACCGGCTGCCCGATCCGTCGGTGGCGATCATGGACAGCCAGTCCGTGAAGACCACCGAAAGGGGGGCGTTCGCGGCTTCGACGGCCACAAGAGGATCAAGGGACGCAAGCGCCAGATGCTCGTTGATACGCAAGGGTTTCTCATCTCGTGCCGCGTCGAACCGGCTGGCATTTCCGATCGCCGCGCCGCTCGCGACCTGACCGATGGGCTGTCGCCGCTCTGGCCGAAGATCCACACCGTGATCGCCGACGCCGGCTACGAGAGCAAAGGCTTGGCGGGAGACATGAAAGATCGGAATGGCTGGCGCCTCCGGATCGTGAGGCGCCAGGAGCAGGCCTTCAAGATCGCCGGGCTGAACTGGATCGTCGAGCGCAGCTTCGCATGGCTCAGCCGACACCGCAGGATGTCGAAGGACTACGAGTTCCGCGTACAGACGTCAGAGACGCTGATCACCATCGCCGCTTCCGCCCAAATGCTCCGCCGTCTCACGCCGAGATGACTTCTCACACACCCTCTCAGACGAGAGCGACGCGCAACTCCAGACGCCCGCAAAGAACGTCGAATTCCGCTGTCCTGTCATGAACCTGATGACCGCAGCCGGGGTCGAGATCGATCTGAGCTGGACCCGTAGGCCGGCAGCGGACTATGCGGGCGGTTTCGACTGATGTCGCACCATTTGCGCCCTTTGGTCGATCAATGGTCGAGCGACAACCAGGAAAATCGCGTGATTTTTGCCTTTTAAGATAAACCTGTTTGACCTGATTGGTTCAAGAGATACCTAATTGGTTGAGGGCGCCCGGTGCTTGGCGGCCGAAAGGGAGGATACATCGATGACCATCAGACAGTCGCGACGCGCCTTTCTCGGAACCGGGGCAGCGGCGGCGACGCTTGCGGCGACACGACCCGCGCTCGCCCAGAGCTTCCCCGAGAACAACATCGACGTGGTGATCCCGACGCGCGAGGGCGGGGGCGCCGATCGCCTGCTCCGCGCCTTCGCCAGCGTTTGGGAGCCGAAGCTTGGCGTACAGCTCGAGCCCGGGTTCTACCCGGGCGCCGCGGGCCGCGTCGGATACGAGGTCTACCTCGGCAATACCGAGGCGAACGGCTACAACCTGATCTTCGGCAACATGGGGCCCGAGATCGCCGTGATGGTCGTATCCGATGCGGACTACAGCTTCCCCGAGGACTTCCAGTACTTCGCGCGGCTCGACAGCGACCCGTCGGTCCTGTTCGTCGCGGCCGACAGTCCGTTCCAGACCGTCGATGATGTCGTCGCCGCGGGCAAGGAGCGGACACTAGCCGTCGGAACCAGCCGCCTGCCGCACCCGGCCTCGATCGGAGCGCTGCTTCTGGCTGAGCACACCGGCGCGCAGTTTAACCTCGTGCCGCTCTCGGGTGGGCGGAACACCATCGCCGGTGTCGTCACGGGCGAGATGGACTTCGGCGTGCTGCCGTCCGGCGGTGTCGCAGCTTCCGGTGATGCGCTGCGGACATTGGCGGTCTGGGACGATCAGAACCCAATGCCGGACCAGCTCAACAACGCGCCGACGGTCAATGAGCACTTCGGTACCAGCTTCCCGTCGCTGGTTTCGGCGCGTGCCTTCGGCATCCATACGTCGGTGATCGAGGAGCAGCCGGAGCGTTTCCAGATGCTGTCCGACACCGCCCGCGCGGCGGCCGAAGACCCCGCATGGGAAGAGGCCGCGCGCGAGGCCGGCCAGCCGGTGGAAATCCTGAACTATGGTGATCGGGAGGCATGCACGAAGTACGTGCAGGGCATGATCGAGCTGTCGCAGCGCTACAAGGGTCTGCTCACCGGCACCGGCGGCTGATGTCGACGCAGCCCGACGGCAAGCGTCCGGCCGGCGGGGACCTGATCCTCCCCGTCGCGGCACTGGCCTTCACCATCTACTACTTCTCGACGATCTGGACCTCCCCGTGGGAGGCCCAGGTCGCTGCATTCCTCGTCGGCTCGATCCTGATCCTGCTTATCGTCATCCTGCTGATCAGGACAGCGCGCGAGCTGGCGATGGGACGCGCCGATCTCCGCGTCGCGGATCTCCTGGGCGACCGCACCATCTATCCGCGGCGGCTCGGTGTCCTCGGCTTGACCATCGCCTACCTCGTCGGGATCGACTGGCTCGGCTTCACGCTGACGTCCTTCCTGTTCCTCTTCTGCGCTATGACGCTGCTCGAGGACGCCGATCGAACCCTCAAGCGCCTGCCGCACTTCGCCATCGTGGCGGCGACGCTGTCGCTCGTCGGCTGGTTCGTGTTCATCCGTTCCTTCGACGCGCGCTTTCCGCGTGGCCCGCTCGAGTCGCTGCTGGGAAGCGTCTTCGGATGATCGACGGCAGCATCCTTCCGGCGATGCTGGCCGAGACGCTGTCTCTCTGGTGGGTGATCGTCCCCGCCATCTTCCTCGGCCTGATCGTGGGCGCCATCCCGGGCTTTTCAGCCGCGAACACCATCATCATCCTGCTGCCACTCACGCTTGCGGTCGACGTTCAGATCGGCGTCACGTTCATGGTCGCGCTCTACTGCTCGTCGCGGATGGGTGCAGGCGTCCCGGCGATCCTCGTCAACATCCCCGGCACCGCGGGGGCGGCGGCGACGCCCCTCGACGGCTATCCGATGGCCAAGCAGGGAAAGGGGGCCCAGGCGTTGTCGATTTCGTTCGTCGCCTCGACGATCGGCGGGCTCATCACCACCGCGATTGCCCTCGTGACGCTGCCATGGCTGGCGCGGGTCGGCTACTACATGCACTCGGTGGAGATGATCGTTGTGATGCTGTTCGGCATCTCCCTGATCGCGACCATCGCGGCCAAGGACACGCTCAAGGGCCTGATCGCGGGCTTCTTCGGACTGATGATCGGCGCCATCGGGGCGGACTACATCTATGCGACGCCGCGCGGCACCTTCGGCTTTCTCGAGCTCTACGACGGCGTCCCGCTGATCCCCGCGCTCGTGGGCCTCTTCGCCGTCTCTGAGGCGTTCTACTTCATCGAGGCCCGGTCGATCATGACCGAGGAGGGCCGCAAGCTGATGAGCAAGGGCGGATGGGGCCAGACCATCGAGGGGGTCCGGATGACCTTCAAGCGGTGGCGGCACGTGGTCTGGACGTCGCTCCTCGGCCTTCTCATCGGCGTCGTGCCGGGGGCGGGAGCCTCGATCGCCTCGTTCGTCGCCTACCAGCAGAGCCGGACCTTCTCGAAGACGCCGGAGCTCTACGGCACCGGCCACCCCGAGGGGCTGATCGCGCCCGAAGCCGCCAACAACGGCGTCACGGCAGGGACTCTGATCCCGCTCCTCGTCCTCGGCATCCCGGGCGGGGCGACGGCGGCCATCATGCTCGTAGTGATGCAGTTCCACGGCGTGCAGATGGGACCGCGGCTTTTCATGTCGTCGCCCGAGATCGCCTACGGCATGATCATGTCGATGTTCGTGACCTACGTGCTGATGGCGTTCACGATCCTGCCGTTGGCGCGCTACCTCAGCCGGATCACGATGGTCTCGACCGTCTACATGGCGCCGATCGTGCTGGCCTTCACGCTGGTTGGCTCATTCGTACCGCGCGAGTACATGTTTGACATGTGGCTGGCGCTGGTCTTCGGCATCATCGGCTACATCGCCCGCAAGACCGGCTACCACGTCTCGGCGATCCTGATCGGCGTGATCCTCGGGCCGCTGCTCGAGCAATACTTCCTGCGCGCGCTGCGCATCAGTCAGGGCGACCTCTCGATCCTGTTCTCGTCGACCCTCGGCAACATTCTCTGGGTAGCCCTCGTGGCCTCGATCGCGCTGCCCTACGTCATCGAGTTCAAGCGCGGCCGTACCGCCCAGCAGGCCGGCGCCGAAGCAGAGGAGCACGGCACATGACATATCCCGGACGCGAGCAGACGAGCTATCGGATCAAGCGGCTCGGGTCGCTCGACGATCTCGCCGGCGGCGGCCAGGTCGTGGTGCAGGGCAACTATGCCTTTGTCGGGCACATGGACCCGCCTAACGGGACCTCGATCATCGACGTGAGCGATCCGAAGAACCCGAAGATCGTCTGTCAGCTCGACCTGCACGGGCAGGGGCGGGCGACCCATACCCACAAGGTCCGTGTGGTCGGCGACCTGATGTACGTCAACGTCGAGCGCTACGACCGCCACTTCAAGCACAAGGCGACCAAGATCGAAGGGGTGAAGGAGAGCCTCCGGGGCGAGCTCGGCCGGGATCCGGGCGACGAGGACATCGGTCGCGCCCTCGGCGTGCCGCCCGAGCGGATGGGCGACCTCTGGGACGCCTACCACGAGGACTACCGGGATGGCGGCTGGAAGGTCTACGACATCTCCGACAAGACGAGCCCCAAGGAACTCGCCTACGTCAAGACGGCGGGCTTCGGCGTGCACCGCTTCGATGTCGACGAGAAGTACGCGTACATGTCGACTGAGATGGACGGCTACCTCGGCAACATCCTCGTCGTCTACGACATGGCCGATCCGACGAGCCCGAAGGAGGTCAGTCGCTGGCATATCCCCGGCCAGCATCTCGCCGAAGGCGAGAAGCCGACGTGGGAGGGCTACAGTCACCGCCTGCATCACGGGATGCGCGTCGGCGACGAGATCTGGTGCAGCTACTGGCATGCGGGCGTGCGCGTGCTGGACGCTTCGGACATCAAGGACCTGAAGCTACTGGGTGAGTTCGACTACCATCCCGCTATTCCCGAACCCACGCACACCGTCCTGCCGTTCCTCAACGAGATCGGCGGGCGCCGCTACGCCGTCGCCATAGACGAGGAGCACAATCACCGGCACGGGGCGCTGCACGGCTTCATCTGGATGCTCGACGTCACCGACCTCGCCAGCATCAAGGCTATCTCGGCCTTCGATGTCTCCGAGCGCGACAGCCCGTGGGCACGCGCAGGCGGACGGTTTGGCGCACACCAGTTCCGCGAGAAGCTCGATTCGACCCTCGTCCACGCAACCTGGTTCTCGGGCGGCGTCCGCGTCATCGACTGCAAGGATCCCTACCGGCCCGAGGAGGTGGCGCACTTCATTCCCGAGCCCAGGGGCGGTTTTCCAAGCCCGCAGTCGAACGACATCGAACTGGACGACCGTGGCCTGATCTACGTGATCGACCGCAACCAAGGCTTCGACATCCTGGAGCACCAGGGTTGAGCGACACCGACATCCTGCCGCCGTCGATCGATCCCGACACGCCGAAGCTGGGGGTGAGGGAGGTGGTCGGCGTCAACTACGCTTCGGCCCGCACCGAGGTCACGGTGCGCGGCCACACCGTCATCACCGACGAGGTCGACGGCGGCGATACCGGGCCGACGCCGCTCGAGACGACGCTTGCGGCGCTTGTCGGCTGCGAAGGGGTGATCATCAACCGCGTGGCGGAGGTGATGGGCTTCAGCTACAGCCGCGTCGACATCTCGGCTGACGGCGAGGTCGACAAGCGCGGCTCGCGCGGGGTTGCCGGAGTGCGGCCACACTTCAACCGGGTCGCTCTCACGATCCGCATCGCCTCGGACGAGAACTCCCGACCGACTGCGCCAGCTGCAGAAGAACGTCGAGGCGCGCTGCCCGGTCATGAACCTGATGCGCGATGCCGGCGTCGACGTGCGGGCGAAGTGGGTGCTGATGCCGGAGGACCGGTCATGAGGACGCAAAAGCTCGGCGATCTGGAGGTCAGCGAGATCGGCCTCGGCTGCATGGGCATGTCGGTGGCCTACGGCGAACGGGACGAGCCGGGATCTGTCGCGACGATCCACCGCGCGCTCGACGTCGGCATGACCTTCATCGACACCGCCGACATGTATGGCCAGGGCCACAACGAGGAACTGGTCGGCCGCGCGCTGGCCGGGCGCAGATCCGAAGCGGTGCTAGCCACGAAATTCGGCAACATTCGCACGCCGGAGGGCAAGTCGAGCGTCAACGGCAGGCCCGACTACGTGCCAGAGGCCTGCGACCGCAGCCTCCAGCGCCTCGGCGTCGACGTCATCGACCTCTATTACCTGCACCGCGTCGATCCCGACGTTCCGATCGAGGAGACGGTGGGTGCGATGGCCAGGCTCGTCGAGGCGGGCAAGGTGCGCCACATCGGCCTGTCCGAGGCAGGCGCCCAGACCGTTCGGCAGGCGCATGCCGTCCATCCAGTCACCGCGCTGCAATCGGAGTACTCGCTTTGGACGCGCGACGTGGAGGACGAGATCCTGCCCACCTGCCGCGAAATCGGCGTGGGCTTCGTCGCCTACTCGCCCCTCGGACGGGGCTACCTGTCCGGCACCATTCCCGACCGCGAGTCGCTGGGCGAAAAGGATCGGAGGCGCGACCACCCGCGCTATGCGGCAGAGAACATGCAGAAGAACGCCCGGCTTGTTGACGTGCTGCGCGAGATCGGCGGCGCTCTCGGCGCGACGCCATCGCAGATCTGCATCGCGTGGCTGCTGCAACAGCGCGTCGTGCCGATCCCGGGCACGAAGAAGGTCCGCTGGCTTGAGGAGAATGCTGCCGCGGCCGAGCTTGCGCTATCGGACGCGCAGCTCGTCGCGCTGGACCAGGCATTTCCGCCCGGCGTCACGGCCGGCGACCGTTATCCCCCGGGCGGGATGAAGCGCGTCGGCCTCTAGAGCATCGCACCGCCCGACCAGATCAGGCGGATCGCCAGGATCACGAGGATCGCATTCAGCGCCAGCTTGAACCGACGTTCGTCGATGCGCGTCAGCACCGCGCGCCCGGTCAGCGTGCCGACGAAGCCCGCGGCGATCATCCCGGCGATGAAAACGATCCACGGCCCGAAGGCGAAGCCGAGAATTCCGAAGACGATCGTCTTCAGAACATGCTGCAGGGTCATGAACGTCGCGTGGGTTCCGACGACGCCGTGCCGCTCGAGCCCGAGCGTCTTGACGTAGGAGATCACGAACGGCCCGGTCGCGCCGAAGAACATCGTTAGGAACGACGATATGCCACCGGTCAGCCAGGCGAAGCGCCGCATCACCCGAGGCGGCGTGAAGAACACCGACCAGAGTATGAAGAGCCCGACACCGATCTGCACCGCGGCTGGCGGTAGCGCCACGGCGAACCTGCCGCCGATGAGCGCCCCGACGAATGCACCCAGGACGAATTGCGGAAAGACGCTCCAGAGGACGTGGCGCACCATGATCACCGCGCGCCCGAGGTTCGAGCCGATCTGCACCACGCCATGCACCGGGATCAGGGCCGCGGGCGGCAGGAGCGTCGCCAGGATCGCAAGCAGCGCGGCGCCGCCGCCGATGCCGAACGCCGCGGTGATGAAGGACGTTGCGAAGCTCGCCGCGAAGAGCGCGAGCGTGACCGCAAGAGACAGGTCCGGCGGTAGCCAGCTCATGTCAGCGTCGATCGATGGAACAGCTCTTCGGGATCGACGTCCCTGACGGCGAGGTGTTGCTCGCGCGAGTACCGGCACATCGCCGCAAGCTCGGCCGCGTTGGCGCGGTAGCCGTAGCTCCAGTAGTCCTCTCCCATCGTCTCGACCGTCCGTTCCAGCGTGGCGCCGAGCCAGGGCAGAGTCAGCCGGTTGGCCGAGCCCAGCCAGACCTCGCGCAGCCGCGCCACGGCGAGGTCTCGCGCCTCGGTGAGCGCCGTCAGGAGCGCGGCCGGCAGCCAAGGGTGCGCCTCGGCGATGGTTCGGCGGATGCCGACGGCGTGCATGATCGGAAAGTATCCGGTGCGTCGATGCCAGTCGCGTTCCGCCGCCTCGTAGTCCGGCAGGAGCCTTACCACGCGCGGATCGCAAGACAGGAAGGCTGCCGGCGGCTTCGGCGCGAGCAGACCATCGATACGACCGTCGAGGAGGAGGCCCTGCAGCGTCTCGCCCTCTGTGATCGGCTCCACCGAGAATCCCTCCGGAAGCGCCAGCGCAAGGCGTTCGCGCCGGATCCCCGCGTCGAGTGCGCCCGTCCGCCAGCGGATCGAAGAAGCGGCGACGCCGTACTCGTCCATCAGAATGCCGCGCATCCAGAGCGCGGCCGTCATCTGGTACTCGGGCACGCCGACGCGCCTGCCGGCCAGGTCGCCCGGAGCCTCGACGCCGGAGCCTTGCCGCGCAAAGAACCCGCCGTGGCGGAAGGCGCGGGACAGGAAGGCCGGGATCGCGATGTACGCGCCTTCCCCGCGGGAGACCTGCAGGATGTGCGACGACAGCGACAGCTCGGTGACGTCGTAGCGCGCCTCACTCGCCGCCAGCGGAAACAGCGTCGTCGTCGGCGCCGTGACGCAGTCAAGTTCAACCCCAGGCACACCGACGCGTCCGTCGTGCAGAGCCGCCGTGCGGTCGTGGTCCCAGGTCGCGAATGTCAGCCTCAGCGTCACCGGATGCTTTTGATCCGTCGAATCTTGCGCTGCAAGTGCAACGCCTCGAGCCAACCGGCGAAGCGAGGAGCAAATGCGCGAACATGAATGGTTTCGGCGCCATCACCGGGGTCTTGGATCGTGGGACGCTCCGCTCGCTCGTCGGAGAAGAGGCATCGCATCAAGCTGGCGCCGCAGCCACGATCGTGCCGTCGCACCGGCCGAAGCCAAGTCGTTCGTCGCCGACCATTCCGTAACCCGAGATCGAGACGCCGTCTCCATCCTCGAGAAAAGTGCGAGTGCCGGCCCCCACGCGGATCGCCTCGGACCCGCCGCGGGAGAGTTCGAAGAGCGAGGCCCAGGCGGTCGGCTCGGGACCCGAGACGGTCCCCGTGCCGATCAGATCCCCGGTCTCCATTGTGCAGCCGGAGGCGGAGTGGTGCGCCATCATCTGTGGCATCGAGTAGTAGAGGTGTCGTGCGTTCGTGCGCGTCACCACCGTCCCCTCGCGGTCCTCCAGCGTATCGATCTTCGCTTCCAGAGCGATGTTGTGGTGCATCGGGCCTGGTTCGCGAAGATATGGCAGAAGCGGGTATTCGCGTTCGGGCGGGCCGGTGCGCACCGGCTCGAGCGCGGCTCGAGATACGACCCAAGGGCTTATCGTGGTGCCGAACGCCTTGCCCTGAAACGGGCCGAGCGGCTGGCTCTCCCACCTCTGGATGTCGCGCGCCGACCAGTCGTTTAGGAGCACGTAGCCGAAAATCATCTCCTCGGCTTCGGCGACGCCCACACGCTCGCCGAGGCGCGTGGGCGTGCCGATGAAGGCGCCGAGCTCGAGCTCGAAGTCGAGGCGCCGGCTCGGCCCGAAGATCGGACGGTCGCTGCCGGCCGGCAGAAATTGCCCCCAAGGGCGCAGGATCGGGGTTCCTGAGACGACGACAGTCGAGGCGCGGCCATTGTAGGCGATCGGCATGTGCAGCCAGTTCGGCGGCAGCGCATCCTCCTGCCCGCGCAGCATCACGCCCGCGTTGTAGGCGTGCTGGCGCGCGGCATTGAAGTCCGTATAGCCGCGGATGCGTGCGGGTAGCAGCATCGCGACGCTATCCGCCGGGTACAGGCACCGCCGCTGCCGCGCAACGTCGTCACGAAGCGCGGTCGAGGCGGAGGCGCCATCGGTGAGAAGGTCGGTCAGACAGTCGCGGACGCGCCGCCATGCAGAGGGGCCAAGCGCCATGAAGCCGTTCAGCTCGGACGCGGCGAAAACTGGGCCGGAGTTCCCCGTCTCGAGCAGCCCGTCCTCCTCGAGCGCAGCAAGGTCGAGGACCTGATCTCCGATTGCGACGCCGCATCTTGCCGGACCTCCGCTCGGGCGAAAAACTCCGTAGGGCAGGTTCGAGAGCGGAAAGTCCGTCTCGGTACTCGCGGATTTGATCCAGCTCTCCATCCTATCTCTCCAGTTTCTCGATCGCCCGAACGGGATCCAATACCACCCCATTGATCTGCTGCAGTTGGTGTCGGAGACCGCCATACGGTTGCATCACGGTTTCAGCCGCTCCGCAGCCACTTTCATGGAGAAGGGCGGCAATAGGCCCGAATTTCTTTGGCGTCAGCGCGAAGGTCGGCCGCGCATCGCCTTCTTGGATGCGCGAGAAGAACCTGATTGACGCCAGCAAAAACGTATACAAACAATCGGCTTCGGACGGGATGAACGCCGGCCGGAGCCGACGCGGCGGGAGGGCCGCGCGACCAGGGAGGAAGAGATGTCGTTTACACGCAGACCTGCGTCGTGGCGTGCCGCCGCGGCGACCTTGGCGAGTGCGTCCGCCGTGACGGCGGCGACGGCGCAGGAGGCCGGGCAGCCGGTCCCGGAGCTGCAGGTCGTCTACTATGCCGCCGACATGGGCCCGGAATTCGAGCAGTCGGCGCGAGCGCTGGCGGACGGCTGGTCAGAGCTCGGGCTGGACCTGCAGCTCGTGCCGGTCCAGTTCAGCACCTTCGTGTCGCAGTTCATCGTCGGCGGCCAGCTCGAGGACATCGGCGTCTTCACCGTGGGTGCCGACCCCGACCGGGTGGACCCGGCCTACTGGGTTCACGACATCGCCGCCTGCGGCCGGCGCCGCAACGGCTCGAAATGGTGCAACGAGGAATACACCGAGCTCGCCGAAGCGCAGCAGTCGATGATCGACCCCGACGAGCGGCTGGAGGCGGTGCACCGCCTGCAGGAGATGTTCGTCGAGCAGATGCCGTTCTGGCCGGCGATCAATCGCACCTACGGCATCCTCTACAATAGCGACAAGTGGGAGGGCATCGAGAGCCCCGAGCCCGTCGCCGCGCACGAGGCGCTGGTGCGGCCGTGGCTGACGGCGAAACCGCTGACCGACGACCGCTGGCTGGACTGGGCGTACTTCGAGGACGTCAGTACCTACAACCCGCTGGCCGAGGAGGGCGCGGTAGGCTGGATGCGCTTCGTCTACGACACGTTCGCCAAGAACACGTCGGAGGGGGACACGGTGCCCTGGGCTGCGGAGTCGTGGGAGTGGGTCGACGACACCACGGTCGAGATAACGCTGCGCGACGACATGTCGTTTCACGACGGCGAGGCGGTGACGGCGGATGACGCTGTCTACACCATCCAGAAGGTGGTCGAGTGGCAGCCGCCGGCAATGTCCTCGCGGATCGGCAACCTCGCGGGCGCCGAGAAGGTGGACGACTACACCTTCCGGGTACAGCTGAAGCAGCCCGACGCGGCATTCGAGACGACGGTGCTGACGTACCTCTTCATCCTGCCCGAGCACGTCTGGGCGAACGCGCCCGAGAACGCGGTCGAATGGGACGTCGTGGGCGACGACGCCGTGGTCGGCAGCGGGCCGTTCCAGTTCCAGACCTGGCGCGTGAACGAGGTGCATGAGCTCGCGGCGTTCCCCGACCACTTCAATCCGCCGCAGTACGACGGTGTCCGCCGGCTGGCGCTGGGGCAGGCCGACGCGATCAGGGCGGCAATGCTGGACGGCACGGGCGATATCGCGACGACGGTGCTGCCGGTCGCGTCGATGGACGATCTGGCGCGTCAGAACGAGTCGCTGACCTTCGTCGAGGTGCCGTCGCACTCGACCATGTTCGTCTGGCTCAACAACGAGAAGGCGCCGTTCGACGACGTGGCGTTCCGCAAGGCGCTCAGGATGGCTTCGGACAAGCAGCGTGTAGTCATCGAGGGTTGGCAGGGCTTTGGCTCGGTCGCCGGCGAGGGGCAGGTGCCGACCGCACTCGGACGCTGGTACAATCCCGACCTAGAGGAAACGCCGTTCGACATCGAGGGCGCCCGCGCAATCCTGGAGGAGGCAGGCTACACCTGGAACGGTCAGGGCGAGCTGGTGATGCCTGCCGAGTGAGCGCCGCAGCCGGCCGCCGTCACGCGCGGCCGGCCATTCCGCCTTGCGGGGCGGACCATAAAAAGGGAACTCGCGATGCGGGCCTATGTCCTGCGGCGTCTGGCGCAGTCCGTCCTCGTCGTCTTCGCGGTGACGACGATCATGTTCTTCATGTTCCGCGTCGTGCCTGCGGACCCGACTGCGATGATGGTCGAGCGCGGCATGAGCGAGGAAGCACGCCAGGTGCTGCTCGAGCGCTGGGGGCTCAGCGGCTCGCTCTGGGAGCAGTACGTCCGCTACCTCGGCAACCTCCTCCGCGGAGATTTCGGAGACTCGTTCTTCTACCGGCAGTCGGTGTGGGACGTGTTGCTGCCGCGGATTGTCAACACGCTCTGGATCGCGTTGCCGGGGCTGCTGCTCGGCACCGTGCTCGGGGCGGTGCTCGGGATGATCGTCGGGTGGGCGCGGCGCGGCGGCGCGGTGGAGCGTGGCGGCATCCTGATCGCGACGGTGATCCGCGGCACGCCGAGCTTCATCATCGGGATCTTCCTGCTCGCCGTATTCTCGAGCTGGCTTGGCTGGTTCCCCGGCTTCGGCATGGGCGACACAGGCGGCGCCGAGGGCCTCGCACGGTATCTGAGGTGGGAGTTCGCCTATCACCTCGTCCTGCCGCTGCTCGCCGTCGTCATCTACTTCCTTCCCGAGAACCTGTTGCTGATGCGCTCGGGCGTGGTGGAGAACCGGACCGAAGACTACATCGAGCTCGTCCGCGCCAAGGGCGTCTCGGACACCCGCGTCGCCTGGCACGCGGCGCGAAACTCGCTCCTGCCGCTCATCACTTGGCTCTTTCCTGCCCTCGCCGAGACGATCGCTGGGATCGTGGTGATCGAGATCGTGTTCAGCTGGCCGGGCGTCGGGCGCGAGCTGGTGCTGGCCGTCACGCGTCAAGACTATCCGCTGGCGCAGGCGGCGTTCTTCCTGCTCGCGGTGATGATCGTTCTCGCTAACCTCGCCGCGGACCTCACCTACAGCAGGCTCGATCCCAGGGTGGTCTACAAGTGACCAACATCTCCGCCCCTTTCGCCGCACGGTCCCGCTTCGGCTGGTTCACGGAGCCGCTGCGGCTGCTGCTCAAGGATGGGTTCGCGCTGGCCGGCCTCGTGATCCTCGGCGTCTTCCTCCTCATCGCGCTCTTCTCGCCGTGGATCGCGACGCATCCTCCGCACGAGGCGGCGCTGACGGCAGAGGGGCGTCTGCTGCGGCTGATCCCGCCCTCTGCGGATCACTGGCTTGGCACGACCACCTTCGGGACGGACGTATTCTCGCAGTTCGTCCTGGGATTCCGGGTGGCATTCCTCGTCGGTGTGATCGGCGCGATTGCTGTAGGCGTGATCTCGACGTTCTTCGGAGTCGTCTCCGGCTACTTCGGCGGCCTCGTCGATGATGTGCTGATGCGGATCACCGACGTCGCGCTCAGCATCCCGACGCTGCCCTTCGCGATCGTCGCGGTCGGACTGCTGGGCCCCAGCATCAACAACATCATCCTGGTCATCACGCTCCTCTTCTGGCGAAACGGAGCGCGGATCATCCGGTCCGCCGTCCTGACCGAGCGTGAGCGGGTCTACGTCAAGTGGGCGCGGGCGGCGGGCGCCTCGCACCTGCACGTCATTCTGCGCCACATCCTGCCCAATGTCTTCCGGGTCGTCTTCCTCTGGATCACAATGTCGGTCGCCTTCGCGATCCTGACCGAGGCGAGCCTCAGCTTCATCGGGCTTGGCGACCCGTCCACCGTGAGTTGGGGGCAGATGCTGAACACGGCCTTCGCGAGCGGCAACCTGCGCAGCGCCTGGTGGTGGGTGGTACCGCCGTCGGTGGCGCTGGTGATGCTGATCTCGGCGCTCTACCTCATAGGACGCGCGTTCGAGGAGCAGGCGAACCCGCGCCTGAGGCGGGCGTAATGAACCCCGAGACCGACCTTGACCGAGCGCTTGCCGAAAAGCCGCCGGTCCACCTGTCGGTGCGAGACCTCTCAGTCACCTACGCCACGCCGCGCGGCCCGTTTTACGCCGTGGGCGGCATCTCCTTCGAGGTGAAACCCGGTACGGTCCTCGGCCTCGTGGGAGAGTCGGGCTGCGGCAAGAGCACGGTGGTGAAGGCGATCATGCGCCTGCTGCCCGACAGCGCGACGACTGGCGGGCAGGTCCTGCTCGATGACACCGACGTGCTGGCGCTCGACCCGAGAGGGCTGCGCAGGGTCCGCTGGACGCAGATCGCGCTGATCACCCAGAGCGCGATGAACGCGCTCGATCCGGTGATCCAGGTGGGCGACCAGATCGCGGAGTCAATCCGCGCCCATGTCGATGTGACGCGGGACGAGGCATGGGCGCGGGCGGCGTCGCTCTTCGCCCTCGTCGGTTTGCCTGCGGCGCGGCTAAAGGAATACCCGCACCAGTTTTCGGGTGGAATGCGGCAGCGGGCGGTAATCGCGATGGCGCTCAGCCTCAACGCCGGTCTCCTGCTGGCCGATGAGCCGACCACTGCGCTCGATCCAATCATGCAGGACCAGATCATGTCGCGGATCCGGAGGATCCAGGATCTGCTGCACCGCTCGATGATCCTCGTCACCCACGACATCGGGCTTGTGGCCGAGAACTGCCAGACGGTGGCGGTGATGTATGCAGGTCAGATCGTCGAGCGCGGGCCGACCATCGAGGTGCTGTCGCGGCCTTGGCACCCGTACACGATCGGGCTGCAGAACGCGTTCCCGCGGATGCCGGAGGAGGGTGATGCGCGTCCGCCTCTGATCTCCATCGCGGGCGGGCTGCCGAACCTGCTCGACCCGCCGCGCGGCTGCCGGTTCGCGCCACGCTGTCCATTTGCGACCGATCACTGCACAGCCGAACCGCCGTCGCTACGCCAGCTTGCCGAAGACCACGCAGCGGCCTGCCACTACGCCGAGCGCGCGGCTGAGTTTCGTGCGCGTGCTGTAGATCCGGCAACGTGGAAGGTTCCGGAGAGCGCAGCGTGACGACCGAGACCGAACGCCCGCTCGTGATCGAGGCGCGCGGCCTCAAGACCCACTTCAAGGTCGGTGGCGGCGTCTTTGCGGCTCTTGCCGGGCACCCGGCGCGGATCGCGCGGGCGCTTGACGGTGTCGATCTGTCGGTCCGTTCCCGCGAGGTGGTAGGTCTGGTCGGCGAGTCGGGATGCGGCAAGTCCACGTTGGGCATGACGCTGGTGCGCATGCACGAGCCGACGGACGGCACCATCCTGCACGAGAGGCGCGACATTACCGCGATCGGCGGCAGCGCCCTCAAGGACTATCGCGGCCGGGCGCAGATCATCTTTCAGGACCCCTACAGCTCGCTCAACCCGCGGCTGACGGTGGGCGCCATCGTCCGAGAGCCCTTGCAGATCCACCGCATAGGCACCCCAGACGAGCAGCGCGAGAAGGTTCGCCGCGCCCTGGGCCACGTCCGCCTGCCTCCGGAGGAGTTCGAGGATCGGTTCCCGAGTGATCTGTCCGGCGGCCAACGGCAGCGGGTGGCGATCGCGCGCGCCCTTGTGCTCGATCCGGCCTTCATCGTCGCCGACGAGCCGGTCTCGATGCTTGATGTTTCGGTGCAGGCGGGCGTGCTCGAGCTGCTCGACGAGCTGTCGCGCGAGCTGGGCCTCGCGGTGCTCTACATCTCGCACGACATCGCCACGGTAGGCTACATCTGCGACCGCGTGGTGGTGATGTATCTCGGCCGCGTGGTGGAGGAGGGGCCGGTGCGGACGATCCTGCGTGACCCCAAGCACCCGTACACGCAGCGACTGATGGCTGCGATCCCTAACGTCGATCCGAACGTTCGGCGCGAGCGTGTCGTGCTCGAGGGTGACGTGCCCTCGCCCTTCGACGTACCGCGGGGCTGCCGTTTCGCCTCGCGCTGCCCGCACGTGATGGACGTCTGTCGCGCTCGCGAGCCCGCCCTGCTGCCCGAAGGGCTGGACCGGCGCGTGCGCTGCGTCCTCTACGACGAGAGCGTCACGACGAGAGAGGCGGCGGAATGAGCGAAGGTCACACCGTAGAGCGGTTGTGGAAGCACATCGCCTTCCGCAACCAGGGCAGCTTCACCGAGACCTACGGTTTCTCGGGCAGCCAGGGGATGGTCAACCTCGAGGGCGTGCTCCTGCGCCCCGAGGGAGTGCCGTCGCGGACGCTGATGATTTTCATGCACCCCGCCTCGACGCTTCAGCTCCTGCCGCTGCCGAACAGGCTGGCGCGACTCGGCTGCCACGTGCTGGCAGCCGGCAGCCGCTATCAGCGGAACGACACCGCACTTATCATGGAGAACGTGCTGATCGACCTCGGCGCCTACATCCGTGAGGCGAAGGAGAAGTGGGGCTACGAGCGCGTCGCGCTCTGCGGCTGGAGCGGCGGCGGATCGCTGGCCTTCTACTACCAAAGCCAGGCGGAGCGGCCGACGGTGACCGAGACGCCGGCCGGTGATCCGGCAGACCTCGTCGGCGCCGGTTTGATCCCGGCGGATGCGCTGCTCAGCCTCGCCGCGCATTCCTCGCGATCCGGGCTTCTTGCCGAGTGGATCGACCCTTCGGTCATCGACGAGAATGATCCGGACACCCGCGACCCCGATCTCGACCTCTACCGGCCCGGCTACGACCGGGACGAGGTTCGGTTCGAGCCCGACTTCCTCGCCCGCTATCGCGCCGCGCAACTCGACCGGGTGCGACGGCGGACCGCATGGGTGCGCGAGACGCTCGAGATGCTGCGGCGGCGGGGCGGGGCGGAAGTCGAGCGCGGCTTCGTCACCTATCGGACGTTGGCCGATCCGCGCTTCCTCGACACCACGATCGAGCCGAACGGGCGAAAGCCCTTCTGGTGCTATCTCGGCCACCCCGAGACCGTGAACAGTGGGCCTGTCGGCCTCGCCCGGTTCTCGACCCTGCGCAGCTGGCTTTCGCAATGGTCCATCGACGACGCGCGGGCGGACAGCATCGTGTGCGGGCCAGACATTTCGGTCCCGTTTCTTGCGATCGAGTGCGGCGCGGATGACGCGGTGCCGCAGACCCACACGCGGCGCATTTGCGAGGCGGTCGGCAGCACCGACAAGACGATGCACTGCGTCGAGGGCGCGAACCACTACTTCGTCGGCCAGCCGAAATTGCTCGACGAAGCGGCGGAGCAGGTCATCGCGTGGCTCGATGCGCGCGGCCTGCGTTGAGGCGCGGCGGTGATCAAGCAGGACGTCTATCGGATGATCCGCGAGCTGATCGCCAAGGGCGAATACCTCGGCGGCGAGGCGATGCCCGAACAGGAGCTTGCCGAGCGGCTGCAGGTCAGTCGCACGCCTGTTCGTGAGGCGCTTAGGCGATTGCAGGCCGAGGGCGTGGTCGAGCGGCGGGCGAACCGGCGTGTTCACCTCGTCGGTGTCGACTCGCAAGCGATCCTCGACATCTTCCGCGTGCGCGCTCGGCTCGAGCCTATGGCCGCAAGGCTGGCGGCGGCGCGGGTCGATAGGGACTTTCTCGATCTTCTGGCGCGGCGGATCGAGACCATGGAGGAGGCGCGCAATGCGCGCAAGCCAAACCTCAAGCTCTACCGTCAGGCGAACGAAGACTTCCACTGGGCCATCTTGCGGCAGTCGGACAATCACACGCTCGACTTTACCGTTCGGGCGGCGGCGCGCTGGCCCATTGCAGGGCCGACCTTCAGCGGCTGGAACGCCGTGGAACTCGCGCGCAGTCAGGACCACCACCGCGAGGCGCTGGCCGCATTCGAGATCGGCGACGGCGAGTGGGCCGAAGCGGTGATGTCGCTGCATCTGCATGCGGCGCACGCAGCCTACCGCCGCATCGCCGCGGCGCCGAACCCTGCCGAAGGACACGACATCCAAGCCCTGCACCCGGGCGACAACGAGAGGGAGAGAGGATGAAGTTTGTGAGTTTCGTACGGCTCGGACGGCCCGGCTTCGGCGCCCTGGTCGACGGCGGCGTCGTCGACCTGACCGGCCGGCTCGCGCGAGGTGTCCACTCGCTGCGTGAGGCGATCGCGGCTGACGTCCTGTCGGAGGCCGAGGCGATAGTGCGCGGTCGCTCCTTCGAATTTCGCCTCTCCGACGTTGCGCTGCTCCCGACGATACCCGACCCGGGCAAGATCCTCTGCATCGGCCTCAATTACGAGACGCACCGGATCGAGACCAAGCGCGCTGAGGCAGAGTACCCGGCCGTCTTCACCCGCTTCGCCGACAGCCAGGTGGCGCATAGGCAGAACATCGTGAAGCCCCACTCAACCGACCGGCTCGACTTCGAGGGCGAGCTCGCTGTGGTCATTGGCCGGGGCGGGCGCAACATCCCAGAGGAGGAAGCGCTGTCGCACGTCGCCGGCTTCTCCTGCTACAACGACGGATCGGTGCGGAACTGGCAGCGTCACACGCACCAGTTCACGCCCGGAAAGACCTTTCCCATGACCGGCGGTTTCGGCCCCTGCCTGGTCACGCCGGACGAGATGGGCGACTACAGCAGCCGCGTCCTCAGGACGTGGCTCAACGACGAGCTGGTGCAGGAGGCGAAGCTCGGCGAGATGATCTTCCCGCTGCCCCGGCTGATCTCCTACGTCACCGGTTTCACGCCGCTGTCGCCGGGCGACGTGATCGCCACAGGCACGCCGGGCGGAGTCGGTGACCGCCGCGACCCGCCGCTCTACATGAAGGCCGGCGACGTCGTTCGGGTCGAGATCGATGGCGTCGGAATTCTGCGAAACGGCGTGGCGGACGAAGAGTAGCTTGTAGTAATCGATGTTCTGCACCGACAGCTCTGGGCCGCTCCGGGCGTGAAGACACAGTTTTGGACAGACGGTCGCGAGAGGAGCAGAGAAGAGGGCGGCAAGCTATCAGGTGGCAACGCAGGCGCTAACCCTGGAGCAGGTCGTCCCTTGTCCTTGCGCAGGATCTACGTTGTTGGTCGGAACTTTTGGGAATCCTACCCTAGAGGCGACCTTGACATCCTTGGGCCCACGCCCGCGTTCCCATCCCGCCGCGATCTGCACTGTGGACAGCAGGCATGTGGCCGTCAGCCGACTGCCTCCGAGTAGGAGCAGTGTCATTGATGATTTGGCGGAGAAAATGAACTTCGAACAAACCGAAGATATCTCTTGGAAGCTCTGAAGAACCTCGGCGGCGGGCCGTGATCTGGTATGCTGGCGGCGAAGCCGCTGGAGCGCCGCCCGATGAAGCAGAGCACGTTCGCCTCGCTGGCTTCCGCCACCAAGAAGAAGCGCACGCGGCGCGAGAAGTTTCTCGCCGAGATGGAGGCGGTGGTGTCCTGGTCGCGGGTGGTGGCTCTGATCGAGCCGCACTACCCGAAGGTGGGACCAAAAAGCGGGCGGCCGCCGATGCCGCTGGAGGTGATGCTCCGGGTCTACTGCCTCCAGCAATGGTACGGTCGGACCCGGCGGCGGAGGAGGCCCTCTACGACAGCGACGCGATGCGCCGCTTCGCCGGACTGGAGTTGGGTGACGATGCGATCCCGGACGAGACGACCATCCTCAACTTCCGCCACCTGCTGGAGCGGCACGAGCTGACGCGAGCGGTCTTCGAGGCGATCAACGGCTACCTGCGCGAGCGGGGCATCCTGTTGCGCGGGGCACGCTGGTGGACGCGACGCTGATCGATGCACCAAGCTCGACTTTGTTGTGCAAAGGGGGTGAAGCGCGGGTTCCCCCTTCCCCAGACGGATTTATCCTGCGGGCTCTGTGACAGGGATGCCGAGCGCGGTGTAGCCGTTGAGGACGGCAGCGCGGACGTGGAGTTCTGCGACTTGACGGTCGAAGTCGCGTGCCATGAGGCTCTGGCCCAGCAGCTTCACGCAATGCATCTTCGTCTCGGCGCGGCTTCGGCGGTGGTATCCGCTCCACTTTCGCCAGATGGCACGGCCAAGGTATTTGACGAGCGAAGCGCCTCGTTCCGGGCGATGGCACCAGCAGTCGATGGCTTCCACGGCTTGGCATTCCTGCGCGGCGGTATGACGGCGTGGGCGCCACGGTCCGCGACCGCGTCATGGCACTTGCGCGTATCATAGGCGCCGTCGGCGGTGACAGATCCGATCTCCACGTCGGCAGGGATCCGGTCGAGCAACTCGGGCAGCATCGGCGCGTCGCCGACATGGCTTCCGGTGAGTTCGATGGCCCGGATCTCCAGCGTCCGCTCGTCGACACCGAGGTGGATCTTGCGCCACAGCCGGCGTTTCGCGCCGCCATGCTTGCGGGCATGCCACTCTCGTTCGCCCTCGGCCTTGATGCCGGTGCTGTCGATCCGCAGATGCAGCGGGCCCTTCGAGCCACGGTAGGGGATGTTCACGGCCAAGGTCTTCTGGCGGCGGCTCAGGGTGCTGTAGTCCGCTGCGGCCCAGTCCAGGCCGACCAGGCGCAGGAGGCTCGAAGCCCATCGTCTGCCGGAGCGCCATGCCGAACAAGACTTTCAGGGTCAAACACGTTTGGATCGCGGCATCGCCATACTGAGGCTGCCGGCCTTGCTTGCCGGTCGGCGGCGGCACCCAGACCATCTCCGGGTCGAACCAGATCGTCAGGGAGCCGCGCTGCTTCAGGGCTTCGTTGTCGGCCGGCCAGTTCTTGGTCTTGTAGCTCGGCGGGATGGATCTGCTCATGCGGGACAGCTACCACGCTGGAGTCACGAGATGAATCCCTCTCGCCATTTGCGCAACAAAGCCGGGACAGGGCCGCGTGGATGCTTCCTCGTGTGGCATCTATCGGCCTATTCGGCCGGTTTCCATGTGCTGCTCCAGTTCGCCCAGGGCTGCGGGTCCGGCTTGGGCAGCGGCGCGCCCGTGTCGCCCATCAGGCCGTCGGGGGTCCTGAGCCCGTAGGTGCTGACATTGTCGTGGTAGGCCCTGCGGGTCGCCTCGACGCTGCCGAGCCAGCGCGGATCCTGGGGCCGTTCGTGGCTGTCAATATAGAGCGCGACGTCCCAGGCCTCCTGATCGGTGAGGTCTGGATTTCCGAGCGGCATGTTTGCCTTCAGGAAGCCCGCCGCCTTTTCGATCTGGTGCATTCCCGCCCCCCAATTGTAGGAGTTCGGGCCCCAGACCGGTGGAAACACGACCCGCTCGCCTTCCTTGAGCCCGGCGCCGTCCGTGCCATGGCATGTCGCACATCGTGCGGCATAGACCGTCTCGCCGCGGGCGTAGTCGGGCGTCTGCGCCGGCATCGGCAGGGCGACGTAGCCGCGCGCCTTCTGAACCGCTCCCGAGGGCGCACCGGTCGCGAGCCATCTCATATAGCTCTCCAAGGCCACCATGACCTTGTGCTGCGCAGGCGGCGGGGTGCCGTTCATCGAGTACCTGAAGCAACCCGCGAGCCGCTCTGGCAGGGTGTTCACATGCTTGTTCTTGCCGCGGTAGATGGGGAAATCGACCGCGGTCGCCCAGATCGGCGCCGACATCGGATCCCCGCCCGCATTCATGTGGCAGTTGCTGCACGTCAGGTCGTTGCCGACGAAGGTTCCGCGCAGGACCTGGGTGTTGGTGAAGATTTCCCGACCGACACGGATCATGTCGCCGAGCGGGCCTTCGGGGATGTCGGACACGTCCGGCGGCACATGCTCATAGAGCGCCGGGTCGGCGAGACGCGTCTGCTGGTCTGCATGGGCCTTGTCGGCTTGTGACCAGTCGATCCCGTCGGACAGAGGCTTGGTATTGTAGGTCTGGACGGGCCAATCGGTGTCAAGGCGGCCGTACGCCCTACTCGGGCCGGCGGCGGGATCGAGCCCGGCGAAATACGCGATCGCTGCACTCATGTCCTCGGGTGGCGCGTCGGTCGCGATCCGCGCCATGATCGCCTCCTCCGGCGTGTCGGCCGTATCCTCACCGCTGTTCCAGAGGTCGATCCGGGCGGCCATGTAGTCCGGAAGCTGGCCCGCGAGCCGTGGGAAGGTCACGCCGATCCCCTCTCCATTCTGCCCGTGGCAGGAGACGCAGGCGGGGACGCCCGCGGCCATGATACCCTCGGTCGCGATCGCCTGCCCCTGCCCCGGTACGGCCGTATCGATCTGCCAAACCTTGCCGCGGGGTGGGAGTGCCGCGTAATGCGCCGCCAGCGCGCCGATTTGGTTGGAGGTCAGCTCCGCCGCGATGCCGTTCATCGTGTAGCCGACCCTCGTGCCATCGGCGTAGGCCGTGAGTACCCGACCGATGTAGCCGGCATCCAAGCCCGCGATCATCGGGGCGCCGAAATCGGCATCGCCCAGGCCCTGTTCGCCGTGGCAGGTTGCGCAGGCGGGCACCGCGTCAGTGCCCGCGTTGATCAGGGCGGTGACATCGACGCCCTGCGCGCAGGCAGGCGCCCCCGTGACGAATGAAAGGATCAGGCCCGCCGCCACACCCACCGGCGCGTGGCAGGATCGAGTGATGGGTCTGGAATGATCGGGCATGGTCGACTTCCTTCGTTGAGGCGCCCGCACAACCGGTGTCGAGCACATGCTGCTACTCCGGGATCATCATGCGCTTCAGCAGGCCGTCCTTTCGCCAGAATTGGTGATAGAGCGCGGCGACCACATGAAGGGCAATCAGGCCGATGAAGACGGGCTTCGACCAGGCATGGATCTCGCCGTACGGATCGCCGAAGTAATAGCCGAGCAGCCCGGTGACCGGCACCGCGACCAGAAGCACGTAGAACAGCCAGTGGGACACCCGGCCAAGCAATTCGAGGCTTCCGTTCGTTTCAGGGGGCGAGGGCGTGCCATTCACGAGGCGCAGCGCCAGTCGAACCCCGACCAGCGCCAGAATGGCAATTCCGAAGTAGTAGTGCAGTTCCGCTAGCCTGGCATCCAGCGAAGAGACCTGTTCGTCGTCTTCGGCGGCTTCCACGAACGCCGCCATGCTCTCGCCGATGAAGAGCTGGGAAATCACGAGCGCCGCGATCAGCCAGTGCAACGCGATCTGATAGATCGAATAGCCGCGAACGGCTTGGATCGGAGCGGCGGCAATTGTCATCTCGATGTCCTTTCGACCCGAAGATCAGCTGGCCTCCGCCTGTCGCGCCCCTGAGGTCAGTGTCCGACCCTTGATAGGTTGCCTTCCGGCGTCTCGCTACTGTTGCGGTCGGGGCGTATCGGCGGTGCTGGGCGGCAAGGTCGGATAGACGATCTGCGGCATTTCTCCCGTCAGGCTTTCGAGAAAGGCAACGATGCTGGCCTCCTGCTCCGGGGTCAGTGTCGCCCCCATCTGGGCCGATCCCATCACCCCGACCGCGAGGTTCAGGTCCCAGACTGTACCGGAATGGAAATAGGGTGGTGTGATCGCGATGTTGCGCAGCGTCGGCACCTTGAACACATAGGCATCCTCTTCGGCGCGAGTGACCTCGAACCGGCCCTTGTCGCCCGGCGGCAGGATCGACCAATCCGGCTTCTCGACCACGCCGAAAGGTTGATAGCTGTTGCCGCCCAGGTTGACGCCATTGTGGCACGCCGCGCAGCCCTCATCCATGAACGCGCGCAGCCCGTCTTGCTGTTCGGGTGTCATAGCGGCGTCGTCGCCGCGCAGGAACCTGTCGAATGGCGCGTTCGGGGTGATCAGCGTCTCCTCGAAGGCCGCGATCGCGGTTTCGGCGTTGCCGAAATTCACCGGTTCCGGATCGTCGGGGAAGGCCTTGGCGAATATGTCCGCGTAGCCGGGGATGCCGCTCAGCATCTCGACGACATGCTCCTCGGTCGAGCCCATCTCGACCGGGTTGACCATCGGCCCGCCGGCCTGCTCGGCAAGGTCGGCGGCTCGGCCGTCCCAGAACTGCGCGGTGTTGAAGACGGCGTTCAGCACCGTGGGCGAGTTGCGTCCGCCCTTCTGCCAACGGTGTCCGAGCGATACGGGCGCGAGATCCGCGCCGCCGGTGCCGAGATTGTGGCAGGTGTTGCAGCTGATGTTGTGCCCCTCGGATAGCCGGGGCTCGAAGAACAACGCCTTGCCAAGCTCGACCGCGGCAGGATCGGGCGCAGGATCCGGGCTCTGCGGGATCGGCTCGAAGAGGCTGAGCGCATCTTCACGGAGGGCCGGGTCGGCGGCGAGGGAACCGCTCATTGCAAGGGAGACCAGCGCGACGGTGACAGAGAGTCGATAGAGCGCATTCCGTGACATTTCAATTCTCCCGTGGGAAAGCTCCGACAATGCTCGCATGGCGTGCGGCGGACCGAATTGATGCAGATCAGTTGCCGTGGCGATCTAGCCGTGGGACCTGGCGCAGGCACGAAGACGGACAGGCCGAATTTTTCGGCAAGGAGATCACGCGGCGCTCGGTCCACACGTTCCTGCCGGCCGTGGGAGCGTATGAGTTGGTCCTCTTCGCCAAATGGGATCGGCTTTGTTGCGCAAAGGCCGAAGTAGGATTCATCTTGTGAATCCAGTGTGGTAGCTGCGACATGGGGCGGCCTTCGATCGACCCTGAGCTGATCGTCCGGATGCTGGTGATCGGCTACGTGATGGGCATTCGATCCGAGCGCCGCCTGTGCCAGGACGTGCATCTCAATTTGGCGTACAGATGGTTCTGTCGCCTCGGCCTGGACGGCAAGGTGCCGGACCACTCCACATTCTCGAAGTACCGGCACGGCAAGTTCCGCGAGAGCAACCTGCTGCGCCGGGTGTTCGAGGCGACGGTTGAGCGGTGCCTGAAGGAGAACCTGGTCTCGGGCGAGGGCTTCGCCGTCGACGCCAGCCTGATCCCGGCGGATGCCAACAAGACCCGATCCTTGCCGGCTTCCGAGTGGAGCCCCGAGGTCGCCCGCAAGGTCGGATCGCGGGCGGCGCGCGAGTATCTCGAGACGCTGGACGATGCGGCATTCGGCGCCGCGTCACCGTCGCAGCCGAAGTTCGTGGCGAAGTCCGATCCGGCAGCCCAGTGGACCCGCGCCGAGGAAAGCCGGCCCTACTTCGCCTACGCCGACAACTACCTGATCGACACCAAGTGCTCCGTCATCATGGACGTGGAGGCGACGCGCGCGATCCGGCAGGCCAAGGTCGGCGCCTCGCGGACCATGCTCGACCGGACCGAGGAACGATTCGGCATCAGGCCCGACTGGCTCGCCGCCGACACCGCCTACGGCTCGAGCGAGAACCTCGGCTGGCTGGTCAAGCAGCGCGGGATCATCCCGTTCATCCCGGTGATCGACCAGTCCATCCGCAAGGACGGCACCTGGTCGCGTTCCGACTTCGAGTGGGACGAGGAGAACGACCAGTACATCTGCCCGGAGGGTCACGCGCTGCGCCAGTACCGCCGCAGCTACTCCAATCCGGAGCGCGGGAAGTCGACCGACGGCGGGCTCAAGTACCGCGGCCTGAAGCTGACCTGCCAGGCCTGCCCGTCGAAGCCCCGATGCTGCCCGAACGCCGACGCTCGCTACGTCACCCGCGAAGAGCACGAGGACGCGCGGGACTTCGCCCGGTCGAGCCGCAAGACCAAGGCGTACAAGGTGTCCCGCGACAAGCGGAAGAAGGTCGAGATGCTGTTCGCGCACCTGAAGCGCATCCTGAACCTGACCCGGCTGCGGCTACGCGGGCCGCCCGGAGCCAAGGACGAGTTCCTCCTCGCCGCCATCGCCCAGAACCTCAGAAAGCTCGCAAAGCTGCGACCGCTGAACGACGCCAAGGAGGCTGCGGCGTGACCTGAGACGGCGCTAAGCGACGCGCCGGGCGCGTAGCCAATAGCCATACGCCTCCTGACGAACGGGGAGACACCGCCAATCGGAATCTGGAAGGACTTCTTCAACAACATCGGCCGTCTCCGTCTCGCCGCGACTGCACCGCGATGCCTTACGGTACGGCGGCTCGGAGCCTAACCAACTCGGCAATAGCAACCGCAGCTTGCGTCCCCTACACACTAGATCTCGCGACGACGTCGCTGCGGAAGTTTCGGATGCTTCGTTTATTTCGATTGATTTCTCTCGCGTGTGACCCGATATTGTCCTCAGGGCGCGGTCAACGGCGCCACAAGGGCAGCGACGGAGACCTTACATGTCCGCGCCACTCACCAACGTCGATTTCGGCGAACGGATGCCTACGCCGGAAGAGGTCACGAGCGCGGCGGAGGCGCTCACGGCTATTGAACGCAGCCGCAACGAAGACAAGACCCTCACGATCGAGGAAGCACGCATCTCCGCCACCCTCGTTGATCTGATCACGGAGGTGTTCAGCATCATCGCTCGGGGGGACACGGTCACTCTGGCGCCTCTCGCTCGGCAACTGACGACGCAAGAGGCCGCGGACCTTCTCAACGTCTCGCGCCCGTTTCTCATCAAGCTGATCGAGCGGGAAGAGTTGCCCTGCACCTACACGGGGACACACCGCCGCCTCGCTCTTGGCGATGTCCTCGCGTACAGGGCTCGGCGGTCGGAAGGTCGACGCGCGGCGATGACCGAGATGCAGGAGATCGCGGAGGACGTTGACACACATTGATCCCGGCCGCCAACCGATACACCGTCGTCCTCGACGCCAGTGTTCTCTTCCCGAACATGAAGCGCGACATCCTGCTGCGCTTTTTCGAAGCCGACCTCTACCGCGCCCGCTGGTCCGAGATGATCCAGCAAGAGTGGCTGACCCGCGCGAAGCAAAAGTTTCCCGACAAGGCGGCGGCGTTCGACCGCACCGACGCTCTCATGCGCCAGCACTTTGAGGATGCGTGGGTCGAGCGCGTCGAGCGGTATATCGACCTGATCGAGCTCCCCGATCCCGATGATCGACATGTCGTCGCCGCGGCGATCACCTGCAAGGCGCACTACATCGTCACTGATAATGTGCGGGACTTTCCGGCCGAGACCCGCGCCGATTTTGATGTTGAAGCGGGGAGCGCGTGCTGTGACCCCCGACTTTCATCCAGCTGAAGCCAGAGTCGGCGCTTCAGAATGGCGCTGGTGCGCCGATGGAGCAATGGGCGGCCGGCGGAGCGTTTCCGCTCCGCGGAGCCGGCCGTCCATTGCGGTGAGCCGAGCTGCGTAGGCTGCCGGCGTCTCGTAGCCGATCGCAGAATGCGGTCGGTACTGATTGTAATCGATGACCAATGCCGCGACCTTCCGGCGGGCCTGCTCGAGGTCGAAGAACAGGCTCTCGTTGAGAAGCTCGTCGCGCATCCGCCCGTTGAAGGCCTCGCAGATGCCGTTCTGCATCGGCTTGCCCGGCGCGATGAAGTGCCAGGCGACGCCGGCGGCCTCGGTCCAGGCGAGCATGGCGTTCGAGGTGAACTCGGTGCCGTGGTCGCTGACAATCAGCTCGGGCTTGCCGCGCATCGCGACGAGCGCGTTCAGCTCGCGTGCCACGCGCTTGCCAGAGATCGAGGTCTCGACGATGGCCGCCAGGCATTCCTTGGTGACGTCGTCGACCACATTGAGGATGCGTAGCCGGCAACCGGTGACGAGCTGGTCGTGCACGAAATCCACCGACCAGCGCGCGTTCGGTGTCGCTGCCGTCAGGATCGGCGCGCGCGTGCCGCGTCGCGCGTTTGCGCCCGCGTCGGCGGCGCACCGACAGGCCCTCCTCGCGGTAGAGCCGCTGGGTCTTCTTGCGGTTCACGGTCCAACCCTCCCGGCGCAAGAGAACGTGCAGGCGCCGATAACCGAAGCGCCGTCGCGCATCCGCCAGGTCGCGCAGCCGCTCGCGGAGATCGGCATCGTCGGGACGGCGGCGGCGATACCGGATCATCGTCCGGTCCGCGCCGACCAGGGAGCACGCCCGCCGCTCGCTCACCCCGTGCGCCTGCACGAGGTGGGCGACAGCTTTCCGCTTGGCGGCGGGCGCTACCACTTTCGCGTCAGGAGATCCTTCAGCGCGACGTTGTCGAGCATAGCGTCCGCCAGCAGCCGCTTCAGCTTGGCATTCTCCTCCTCCACGGCCCTCAGCCGCTTCGCGTCCGACACCTCCATGCCGCCATACTTCGACTTCCAGGCGTAGAACGTGGCGCTGCTGATCCCGTGCCGCCGGCACACCTCCGCCGTCGTCGCGCCAGCCTCCTGCTCGCGCAGCACGCCGATGATCTGCTCCACAGTGAACTTCGATCGCTTCATCGTCCGGTCCTCTCGTTCGGCCGAACTCTTACTTCAGATGGAGGAGAAAGCGGGGGTCACGCTCGGTCTGATGCCGGTAATCGCTGAAGCGGCACCGGGCCGAGAGGCTTCGATGTCCTCGAAGACCTCGGCGATGCCTGACGCGGCATCGGTCAGCTGGAGCTCCCGCATCCCCGGCGTGTCGAGCACGAGGCAACCCCCGGGGACCGAATGAAGCTCGCGGCGCGTCGTCGTGTGGCGTCCCCTGGCGTCGTCTTCGCGGATGTCTTGCGTGGCGATCGCTTGCGTTCCGGCGAGCGCATTGGTCAGGGTGGATTTGCCGACCCCCGACGATCCGAGGAACGCCACCGTCCGGCCCGGCTGGCACCACTGCGACAGCTTCGTTGTCGCCTCCTCACCCCGTGCGTCGAGGGCGACCACTGCGACCCGGTCGGAGACGGTGCGGGCGGCGTCCACGTAAGGCTGTGGGTGTGCGACGAGGTCAGTCTTGGTCAGGACGATCACCGGCTCGATCCCAGCTTCGAAGGCCAGCGCGACATAGCGCTCCAGCCGCGCGATGTTGAAGTCCTTGTTACAGGACGTGACGACGAACGCGGTGTCGATATTCGCGGCGATCAGCTGCACCTGGCGGTCGGTGCCCGGCGCGCGGCGCTTGACGAGGCTCCTGCGCGACAGCACACGGCTCGCCTGGGGTCGGGCGCGGTCCAGCAGCAGCCAGTCGCCCACGGTCGCCTCGATGCCCGGCGGGATGGTCTCGTCGATGCCGTCGCCCGCGATCTGAAGGCCGCTGCGGTGCACGGCGAGGACCCGCACCGGGGGCGTTTCGCTCAGCGCCTCGGCATCGATCTGCTGCGCGAAGAAAGACCCCCAGTCCCGAGTGCGCGTGGTCGCGAACCTCGGGCGCCTCGACAGGCTCACCCCTTCGATGCTCGATCCCTTGATCAATGGCCTCAACCGGGCCGTGGGCCGCGCTGAGAACACCGCGTCCGAGGTCGTCCACGAACCCGGACGCAGCTACGGCGACGTCTTCGCGCTCCACGAACTCTGGCGTGACCTCGGGATCGACAAGGCCTTGCAGCGGGCCCTGCGCTCCTCGCGGCGCGGCTTCGATGCAGAATCGCTGATCCGGGCGATGGTGTTCAACCGGCTTTGCGCGCCGGAGTCGAAGCTGGGCTGCCTGCGCTGGCTGGAGACGGTCGCGATGCCGGGCATGCCGCAGACCCCGACACACCAGCAGCTCCTGCGCGCGATGGACGCGCTGATGGACAACCTCGATCCCGTCGAGGCCGCGCTGAGCCGCCAGTTCCGCCCCCTGGTCGATCGCGACCTCTCGATCGTGTTCTACGACCTGACCACGGTGCGCATCCACGGCGAGGCGGAGGTTGCCGATGACCTGCGCGCCTTCGGCATGAACAAGGAGCGCGGCGGCATCGCCCGGCAGTTCGTCCTGGGCGTGGTGCAGACCGCCGAAGGTCTGCCGCTCCTGCACACGGTCCACCCCGGCAACGTCGCCGAGACGAAGACCTTGCAGGGGATGCTGGAGAAGGTACTCGCGCACTTTCCGATCCAGCGGGTGGTGCTGGTGGCCGATCGCGGGCTGCTCAGCCTCGAGAACATCACCGAGCTGACGTCGGTCGCCGAGCGCTCCGCTCGCAAGCTGGAGTTCATCCTCGCCGTTCCCGCGCGTCGATACGCCGAGCTGATCGATGCATTCCGGAACCTCGCCTTTCGCGATGGCGTGGCCGAAAGCACCTTTGCCGGTCACCGGCTGATCGTGGCGCATGATCCCCTGCGGGCCGAAGAGCAGTCCCACAGGCGCCGGGCGCGCATCGCCGAGCTGGAGGCGATGGCGGACAGGTTGGTGGCCAGGCTCGATGCCCAGGACGAGGGGCAGACGACCCGCGGACGCCGTGCCTCCGATCGCGGCGCCTACAGTCGCTTCGCCCGCGCCGTCGCCGAGGCGGAGCTGACCCGCTTCATCAAGCCCGATCTGCACGCCGACAGGTTCAGCTACACCATCGACGAGGCGGCGATCCGCGATGCCGAACTCTTCGACGGCAAGCTGGCGGTTCTGACCAATGCCTCGGACATCGCGCCGGCCGAGGCCGTCGCGCGATACAGAAGCCTCGCCGACATCGAGCGGGGCTTCCGCGTCCTGAAGTCCGACATCGAGATCGCGCCGGTTCACCACCGGCTGCCGGAGCGCATCCGGGCGCACGCGATGATCTGCTTTCTGGCCCTCGTGCTCTACCGCGTGGTGCGGATGCGCTTGAAGGCGCGAGGCCACAGCGCCAGCCCGCGCACCGCGCTCGACCTGCTCGCGCGCATCCAGAAACACACCGCCCATATCGGCGAGAGATCCTTTCACGGAACCAGCACGACCACCCCGGAGCAACTCGAACTCTTCGACGCACTGAGCTTGCCAAAACCGGCCTGAAGCCGCGTGTAGTCACACAAACGCACCTTCGGTGCGCGCAGTATCAATCACTTACGCGATTAACTGTCGAACTTGGGCATGACGGACTCACACTATCACAAAGCGGGATCGTTGAGCGCCGCGACGCAACGGGAGGAGCCTTCCAACGGTGCGATCTGCCAATCCGGCAGCGGCTGTTCCAGCCCCGCACTGCCATTCGCCGGTCCGCGCGCGGCCCAGAGCGGACCCTCGACACGGTCCGGCGCCTCCGCGCGGCAGCGGCGACTGCGGACATTGATGCGCGGCGCAGCGAGAGCCTGGTGCTCAACTCACACTGCGCGGGACCGAGCTGCCATTCAGCGGGACGGCCGAACCTCCCCGAGAGGACTTGGCAAAGGGATGTTGCGCTGGTTGCGCGAGTTCAGGATGGCGCCGCCTCCACGGTAAGTTGTGGTTTGCCATCCGATGTCTCGCGATGGCTGCGGCCCCCTTTGTTGATCGTTCCGCGAATGCGATGGCGCCAGTTCGAGAAGCTGTCGAACCGGACGGTATCGACCGGCTGATCCAGCGCGATCTCGACGTGGCGATATCCGGCGGGCCCCGAAAGAGCGACAATTTTCCCTCTGTAGGATTGGCCAAGGTAGTTGCCCGTCACCCGGGTGCCCAGGGCGAGTTCTGGTGGGGCGTTGCGATGGCGGAGACGGGCATGGAGCGTGTTCCAGTCCCGTGCGCCGTGTTGTCGGGCGACGAGAGTTCGAGGGACTGGGCATGGCTGACCGCCGTGCCTCCAGCTTGCAGAGCCTGCCGAAGCGCCTTGGCCTGCGCTGGCCCATTGCGGACCTCAACGATACTCCTGCCACTACGACGCGGCTTCCAGCAGCCGACATTCGGCGCAGGCGTAGTATGCTTGAGGAGCGCCCCGTCAGCAGGTTGGACCTCCTTCCGTTCGCTCCGCGCGCCCAATCTTCGCTGCGGCTGCAAGGTCACGAAAGAACGAGCTGCATGACGCCTTTTCACGCTGCCGAAGATCAAACTCGATCCTAAAAGCTGCGTTTCAAAAAACCGCGTGGTCCCCGAGATCGACCGATGCGTCTTGGGCCACGATCTCCGCGTAGAAATCGAGGAGTGTGTCATCTCCCGTAGAAGGTGTCGCTTCTGCGTCGTAGCGACCCGTCGCCGTATCGAGAACCAGCATGGACTCGGTCGCGTAGTATCGCCCTATCCGAGCCAGTTCGGCCTTGTCTCGCAGATGCCCCGAGATCGTTCCCAACACATTCAAAACCACGATGATGGCATCGAGCAGCACAACTGGCACCCGCCGGATGCGCGGCGTGTCGTTCAGCATCTCGAAGAGCCGTTTGCCTTGCGCAAGGGGTGTGATCGCAGCGCCAGGCCCGCCGATCGGAAGCACCCGGTTCCAGCGATGCTCATCCTCGAGACATTCCGCAAGATACGCTCCGAGATCCCTGTCGCTGATCGGCTTGCAGGCTGTGAGCTGGCCGTCCCCAAAAACGAGATACGGCTTTCCCTGACGAACACGGTCGATCTGCCCCGACAACGATTTGAAGTAGGCGGTCGGCCGCACAATCGAGAATGTCAGGCCGGACCCGATCAGCTCCTCCTCGAAGGCAAGCTTGGCCTTCTGGAACTCCAACCGGGGTCGCTGCACGCAGATCGCCGAGAGCAGGACCATATGCGAGATGCCCGTGTCGCGCGCGACACGGAGGGCATGGGAATGTGCCGCGTAGTCGATGGCCCACGCGTCCTGCGGAGCACCAGTACGGGAGGCAAGACAGGAGACCAGGACGTCGAAGGTTTCACCGCGAAATCCATCTCGGGCAAGAGCGTCGGGATCGGTGACGTCGCACGGCCGGACTTCGGCGTGCGGATGGACCTGCAGTCGAGCCTTGCGGCAGCTCGCGGGGCGAACAGGGCATATCACCCGATGCCCTCGCTCGATAAGGGCGCCAACTGTCGCCTGTCCGATCGTTCCGGTACCGCCGAGTACGACGACCCGTTTTGAGCCGCCCGAGGAGTCGGACCTTCTGGTTGTCGCGTGATCCATTCCGGCAATGTGGAGCAACGGCGGGAACATTGATAGCGGAGCAAGGCACCGCACCGCGGATGCAGGGCATTGGACAAACGGCGAATGTGCGCGTCGGCTTCGGCAGATCATGGGGACTTTGAACTGGCCGGAGGCCACGAACGCCGGGGTTGGCGAGAGCACCGCATGGCAGCGCAGGGCAAAAGGTAGCAGTGCGCCGGTCGCGCCGACCCGCGCTTTTCTGCTCGCACGGGTCTCGGGGTGCCAGCCATGGCCAGTTTGGGCTTCGAGCCGACTTGCGGCAGCGCGGCCAGAGGGGCGCCGAGATGGGCGTGCCATCAACGAGGACGGCCCAATATGCTGCCCTTCCAGCGGCGCGGCCTCCGCCGCGACGCCGCAATCTCGGCCATTCGTGCTCGCCGCAGCGAAGCCAACAGCACGACCTCACGCTACGCGGACCTTCCTGCCACTCGTTTTGACCCTCTGACGCCCCGAGTAGCGCCGACCCCCTTTAGGACTCGCTGAGCCCGAGAATCCGGCTTCAGACCCCGGCGTACCAGTCGTAGAAGCCGACATCCTCCCAGTAGCCGCCGCGTCCGCCCGCGATGCCGTCGAGAGAGGCCACCGCCTCGATCTGCATGACGAACTTGGCGTGCTTGTAGCCAAGCTGCCGCTCGACGCGGAGACGAAGCGGCGCGCCATGGCCTGTCGGCAGGTCGACGTCGTTCATGCCGTAGGCGAGCATGGTCTGCGGATGAAAGGCGTCAATCAGGTCGATGCTCTCGTAGTACGGGCGGCCCGAGAAGCTGTCGGCGCAGCGAAAGACGATGTAGCGCGCCTGCGGTTGCAGGCGGACCTCGTCGAGCAGCGCGCCCAGCGGAACCCCGGTCCACTTGCCGATCGCCGACCACCCTTCGACGCAGTCGTGACGGGTGATCTGGCTGCGGGCGGGCTTCGCCTTCAGCTCGGCCAGCGAATACCCTCGCGGCGCGGCGACCAGCCCGCCGACGGCCAGCGACCAGTTGGCGAATCCCTCCTGCTGGTGGCGGCGGTACGCAGCGTCCTGCGGCTGGGTGTTGCCGTTGGTGCGGAAGTCCGGCGACATCTCGGAGGGGTCGTACTCGCGCGCCATCGCGTTCGACCCGATCAGGCGGTGGACGCGGTAGGACAGCCACTCGCCCGAGCTGAGCACGATGTTGCGAAAGCTCTCGGCCTGGCCGAGCCGGTCACAGCCGGCGAGCACCGCCGGCACCGCGAGGCCGACGAGCATCCGGCGACGGGTGATGGGGCGGGTCATTCGGACTTCTCCCTGGGCAGGCGGAACCAGCCGGTGATCATCGAGCGGACCTCGTTGAAGGGTCCTGCCAAGACGACCATGACCAGATGGACGATGACGAAGAGGACGAGAAGCGTCGCGACGATGAAGTGGATCGAGCGCGCCGACTGGCGGCCGCCGAACACGTCCAGCAGCCACGGCCAACTCGCGACCATCGACGGCGACATCGTCAGCCCGGTCAGCACCATGACCGGGATCGCCACGACGATGACCGAGATGTAGCTGAGCTTCTGGAGGACGTTGTATCGGGCCGCCGCGGCACCCTTCGGGAAGTTCAGCGTCGCGTGACGCCTGATATCCCGCCAGACGTGGCCGGGCGCAAGCTCGCGCCGCTCGGGCAGGAGGTCGCGGCGGAAGTGGCCGTTGACCACGCTCCACGCTGCGTAGCCCGCGATCCCGAGCGCCAGCACCCAGGCGAAGGTGAGATGCCAGCGCCGCGCCAGCGCCAGGTTGTAGTTCGACGGGATCGTCGACCAGGATGGGAAGGCGCGCGTTCGGATACGCCCAGCGCCGTCGGTCCAGCGGCCGAGGACGCCGGTGGTCTCGATCCGCACGTCGCCGATCCGCAGGTACCCCTGATCCTCCGTCGATCCGATCTGAAGCCAGGCGGGATCGGGGTTGGCGCCATACTGGCCCCAGTAGAGCCGCGGGTGCGCGTTGAAGATCATCAGTCCGCTCATCAGCAGCACCAGCAGCGTCGCGGCATTGATCCAGTGCCAGATCCGCGTCGACAATCGGTGCCGTCGGACCAGGTCGCCGCAAGCGGGCGAAGCGGAAGCCGGTATGGTTTCGGTGCTCATGCCGGATGTCTCCTTGCCGAAGCGGGGGCGCACGATACCGGCGCCCCCGGGGTCGTCAGGTCATTGATCCGTGGCCGACATCATGGCGTCCGTCGCCGATCATGTCGGGATTGCCTTCGCACGCCGCGCTCATCGCCGCGATCTGCTCCTCCATCATTCCGTCGCCCTCGGCCATCACGGCCTCGTCGCCGCCTTCGGCCATCTCGCCCTCGGCAGCCATCTCGCCTTCACCTTCGGCCATCATGCCTTCCACGGCCATCTCGCCTTCGGCCATCATCCCGCCGGACGGCGCCATCTCCATGGCTTGCATGGCTTCCATCTGTCCATCGGGGCCCATTGCCGTGAATTCGGCGCAAGTCATGGTATCCGCGCTCATTGCATCCTGCGCGAACAGCGGTGAGACGAGGAGCGTGCCCATGAGGCTTGCGATGGCGAGGGGTCCGGTTCTGCGACGCATCTTTCTCTCCCTGGGTTCCGAGCGATCCCAGCGATCGCCCACGCGGGCACCTTGTCGCGATTTCCGTTCCGCCAGTGCTCACGATGGCTTGCGGGCACGGTTTTGTGTGGATCACGTGTGCGCTTGGTCGGTTGGTGGCGACCGAAAGGGGTAGGCCCCGGGGCCCCCGCGGCCGCAGAGGTCTTCGAGAAACCGAAATGTAGACAGAGCCGGGGCGCTTCGGGCTCCGAGCCGCCCTTGCGGCAGCGCGGCAAGAGGGTCGCCGAGACCGAGCGTGCCATCGACGAGGACGGCCCAAAACGGTCATTCGCCACAGCCGGCGGATGCTGCGCTGCCGCGTGGCTTCCTGCCATTGGCGCCGCGTGCAGCGAACCCGCCGCTTCGGAGGATCGGGGAGCGGCACACACCAACGTTCGCTGCATGTGTAGATTGGCATTGGTCTTTCTGCTCTTTGGCGTTGGACGGCGCGCGGCTGTCTTCGACTGCATGGCCCATTGCGCGCCGCACGAACGACCCGAGGAGACCACCTCCCGAAGAACAGCGGTCGCCGTGGAGGTCGTGAAGCGTGCTGGCGGGCAGCAAGCGGGGGACGGGAATCGGTCAGATGACGCGGCGTACCGTGCCCGACTGTCGCAAGAGCGCGGTCGCGCCGAAGGCGACGGTAGCCGTTGCCGCGACAGCGACGGGCATCGCAAGCGCATGGGGCGACCCAAGCGAGTCGAGCCCACGGCTGACGGCAACGAGGACCGGCGCGTGCAAGAGGAAGGCGCCGTAGCTGTTGGCTGCGGCCCAGGCCCAAGCGGCTTGCGCGCGGTTGCCGCGGCGCTGGCCCCAGCCGATCATCATGGCGATGGCGCCGAGGGCCACGAGAGGCTCCCAGAACGCATACACGACGGCGGCGGCCGAGAAGCCGGTCTCGAACCGTGGAGCATCGGTCGAGAGCAGGACGAGGGGCAGGGCGGGCAGCGCCGCGAGCCCGGTCAGGGTAGCGCGGCGCAGAGCGCGGGGCGGCAGGCGGTCGAGCCAGCCCTCCCGCCCCGCGCGCACCCCGACCGCGAAGAGCACGACGTAGGATCCCGAAGTAGCCGAGCTGGAAGCCCAGGACGGCCTCTCCCACGGGGACGAACTGCCGGATCAGCAGCGCCGACGCGCCTGTGGCGAGGGCCAGCGCCAGCCAGCGGCCGAAGGGCGGCACAGGGTGGCCCGCCTCCTCGCGCCCCGGCCAAAGCGCCATTGCCGCGGAGAAGACGAGAAGCGCGGCCGGGAACCAGGCCGGTCCCAGGACGAAGTCGCCCGACAGAAGGCGCATGGCGGCCCCGATCGAGATCGCGCCCAATGGCTCCGTCGCCAGCGCGACGGCAAGGGGGCCGAGCACGACGCCGAAGAGCAGCACCGGCACGCCGAGACGGATCGCACGTTCGGCAAGAAACTCGGCAGGTCCCTTCCTTTCGAGCGCGGCCGGCGCGAGCGCGCCCGAGACGAGGAAGAAGAGTCCCATGAAGAAGGCCTGGTTGACGGCAGCGAAGTACGTCAGCGGCATGCTTGTCGCGTCGGTGGCCTTGTAGAACCAGCTGCCGCTCGCGCCGTAGGTGATAGCGGCGTGGTGCAGGATGACGAGCATCGTCAGGCTCACGCGCAGCCGGTCAATCCAGACCGAACGCGCAGCGACGGATACGGGTCGCCCGATGATGCCGATGGTTGCTGCCGACATGGTTCGTCTCCGTGCTCTAACCCGCGTGTTGGCGAGCCTGGCGTGCTTCTGCGGCTGAACCGGCGTCCCGGAACAGAGCCAGTCGCCTGCAATCTCATGGAGCCGGTCGCGATCTCACGCGACCGGAGCCGCACCGAGCGCGCGGGCAAGCGCTTCGGCAAAGCGGCGCGCCTCGCGGGCTGTCGCCGTGCCGAAGCCGGCGACGAGGCCGCGCTCGGGCGGGCCGATGTGGTAGTCCGACAGCGGCGAGACGGCGAAGCCCGCTTCGCCGAGATGTGCGCTTAGCGGTCCGTCGTCGTCGAGGCCGGGTATGCCGATCGTCAGTTGCAGCCCGCCTTCGGGCGCAGAGAGCCGCAGGCGCGGGCCGAGGCGGACCTCCAGCGCACTGGTCAGCAGCGCGAGCCGGTCGCGATAGGCGCGCGAGATCGTGGCGATGTGGGCACGGTAGGCGCCGGAGGTCATGAAGTCAGCCAGCGCCGCCTGGGCGTGGACGTTGGCGGCGAGGCCGAGCCGCCGCTGCACCGCGCGCACCTCGGGGGCGAGGCCGGCCGGCGCCACGAGCCAGCCGATCCGCAGACCGGGGAGCAGGCTCTTCGCGGCGCTGCCCAGATAGACGACGTGCCCCGCTCCGGGGAGCGCCGCCAGCGCCGCGATCCCGCGCCCGTGCCAGACGAACTCGCTGTCGTAATCATCCTCCAGGATCACGGCGCCCGCCTCGCGTGCAGCCTCGAGGAGAGCGAGGCGGCGCGGCAGCGGCATGCGCACACCGGTGGGGTACTGCGTCGACGGGGTCACGTAGACGAGCCGCGTGCCGCGCATTTCCGCCCGCTCCGGGTCGGCGCCGGCGGCATCGACAGGAAGGGCGCGACAGGCGAGGCCCGCCGCCTCGAAGGTGGCGCGTGGGCTGACGTAGCCGGGACTTTCCACCAGCGCCGCCTCGCCCGCATCGGCGAAGGCGGCGGCGGCCAGCATCAGGCTCGCCTGCGTGCCGGGCGTCACGACGATGTCGTCCGGATTGGCCACCAGGCCCCGGTGGCGGTGGAGCTGGTCGGCGAGGACGGCGCGCAGCTCCGGCAGCCCGCCGTAGTGGGCGTAACCCTCGGCTCCGTCCTGCCGGTGGCGCGCAGCGCGACGGAGGGCGCGCCCCCAGGCGTCGGCGGGGAAGAGCGCGGGGTCGGGCGAGCCGGGGGCAAGCCAACCTTGGGCGGCGCCGCGACGCAGGACCTTTCCCGTCTGAACCGCACGGTCGGAGAGCCGCACCGGCGCGTCCGGTCGCGTCGCCCCCGCGGCTGGAACGTTCGCCACGCGCGGCCTCGCGCCGGGGCGCACCTCGATGATGCCCTCGGCGGCGAGGAGCTCGTAGGCGCTGTTCACCGTGTTGCGCCCGAGCCCCAGAAGTGCGGCCGTCGCGCGGGACGAGGGCAGTGCCTCGCCCCTGGCGAGATGGCCGCTGAGTACGGCGCCGCGGATCGCGCGATAGAGCTGCGCAACCCGCGTCTCGGGCGCGCCCGGGTCGATCCGGACGAGGCTGACGAACACCTCGGGTTCCATGGATCCTCGCGCGACGGGCTCCTCCTGGGAACCGCATCCTGTGGCAAGACCCATCTTCTCTGCGCCATCGGCCACGCCCTCGTCGAAGCCGGGCGGCGGGTGCTCTACACCCGCACCACGGACCTCGTGCAGAAGCTACAGGCGGCGCGACGCGACCTCGCCCTCGAGGCCGCCCTGGGCAAGCTCGACCGCTTCGACCTGATCATCCTCGACGACATCGGCTACGCGCAGAAGGACCAGGCCGAGACATCCGTCCTCTTCGAGCTCATCGCGCGGCGCTACGAGACACGCAGCCTTGCCATCGCCGCCAACCAGCCCTTCAGCGCCTGGGATCGCATCTTCCCCGATCCCGCCGTCACCGTCGCCGCCATCGACCGGCTGGTCCACCACGCGACCATCCTGGAGATGAACGTCGAAAGCTACCGCCGACGCGAAGCCGCCGGCCGGCTCAAGAAGACTGACGCCGCGCCGACAACCACGGCCGACAACCTCGAGGAGGACACCACCGCCTGAACGTCAGCCGCAGCGGCCATCACCGGCCAACTTGACTGTCGCATTCGGACATCAAGGTTGTCGTTGAACACGCGCAACCGCATCCGCCCAAAGGACCGCGCCAAGCACACCGGCAAGCGCGCCGCGGCGCCCTATCACCTGGAGGTGGCCGGCCTCGGCACGATCCTTGTGGCTGTGGGCATCGCGGCGCTCGGCGTCTGGGCAGGCCGCAGGATGGTGCGTCGCAGTCGGCGGCAGCCGCTCGCGGCACCCGCCATCGTTACAGACCGGACCTTCCGCCCCTCGGCGATGCGCGAGCCGCGGGTCTGATGCCTGGGCGCCGCATTCGCCACGGCGCATGAAAGGGGTCGGAGTCAACTCGCGGAGTCGCGGCGATCGCCTCTGAACCAGGCGCGACGCCGACGTCAGTCCCGGCCCAATCCAGCCCTTGGTTGCCGTCGGTGACTGCCGCGACGCAGCGGGCTTACCTGCCGTTCGCTGCGGACGCTCGATCAGAGCGCTGCGCCCGCGAGAGCGCCTGAAGATGACATCGACCTTCTGCGCAGTGTTCGGGCGGCCCATTGTGAGCGCGTAAGCCGACTTCATTCGAACAGCGATCCCAATCGAAAAACTTGTCCCGGTGTCACGTCACTTGCTCAACGCGCGTTGATCCGTGCAGCCGGACCTTCCAGCAGCGGCGACTCACAGCACGCCGACGACCGTCGCAATGAGCCGGTTCAAATCCAGCGGTTTCTCGATCCAGGGAACTTCAGCCAGTTCCGGTGGAGGCTCGACGGTTCCCGAGTAGCCAGTCGTAAAGACGAACGGGATCTCTCGGCCGCGAAGAACCCGGGCAGCGGGCCAGATGAAGTCGCCGCTCAGATTGATGTCGAGCACCGCGGCGTCAATGTCCTCTGCCGCGGCAGCTCGCAGCGCCTCGGGCAACGTCCCCACCGGCCCGCTCACCGAAAAGCCGGCCGACCGAAAGCCCTCCGCCAATTCCTCTCCGATGAAAAACTCGTCTTCGACGACGAGGACATGCTTGCCTTCTCGTGTGGTCGGCTCTTTGCGCCGGGGCTTGCTTCCGCGGCGCGGGGTGCGGCTCCGGTCAGGCCGCTCTGCCAGTAGCTTCTCGAGCGGGAGGCGGATCTCTGCCCGCAATCCCTCTCGCGCGAAGTCCAGCGACACATCGCCTTCGAGGTCGAAGTCCAGCGTGCGCTCAATCAGGGACGACCCAAAACCCTTCCGATCCGGCGGCGCCTCGATCGACGGCCCTCCGAGTTCCTGCCAGAGGAAGATCAGGCACCGGTCGCTCCCGCTGCCGGACAGGTGCCACTCGGCCGAGACGCGCCCCTCTCCTCGGGAGAGCGAGCCGTACTTAGCCGCGTTGGTCACCAGTTCGTGAAACGCGAGGGTGAGCGTCTGCGCGGCCTTAGGCAACACCATCAGGTCCGGCCCTTCGACGACGATGCGGTCGGCTACCTGGCTGCGATACGGGGTGACGGCGCTTTTGACCAGATCTCGGAACCGAGCACCTTCGCATCGACTGCTGGCCCGCAGGCGGTGAGATTGCGCCAGCGCGCCGATCCGCCCGATCTGCTGGTCCGCCGCATCTGGGCCGGCATCTCGGCCGCGACCGAGGGTCTGCCGCGCGATCGACTGCACCAGGGCGAGGATGTTTTTCACCCGGTGGTCGAGTTCTGACATCAGCATGTTCTGATGCTCTTCGCTGCGCTTTCGGGCGGTCACGTCGATGACGATCTCCGCCGCAGTTCCGTCGTCGAGCATCTTGTCAGCGCAGAGTATCCAGATGCGGAACCCGTCCTTGTGGGTATAGTCCTTCTCGAAGGGGCCGGCCTTGCCCATCGCCTTGAGTTCGGCGATCGTCTTCTCGTCCCGCCAGCGCCACTCGGGCGGCGTCAGGTGCTCGTATCGCACCTCGCCCCTCTCGAGTTCGTCACGGCTATATCCGATCATCGAGAGAAACGCATCGTTCGCGTCGAGAACGCCGCCGATCAGGTCGAAGAACACGACCCCGACGGCCGCGATCTCAAGGAGCGTGCGCAGCCTGGTCTCGCTCCTGCTCAGGGCCGTTTCCGCCGCTTTTCGCTCGCCAGAACACCGCGAGACCCTCGGGCACCGGGTTAGCGCGCATCTCGAGCCAGCTTTCGCCGCCGCGGGGCCAGACATGCCGATGCTCGAGCGTGACCGGCACGCGTTCGGCCATCGCGCGCTTCAGGTGATGGCCGAGTTCGGAGCCTTCGAAGCCGGGGTAGCCCTCCCAGTGGGTCCGCCCGACCACCTCCTCGCGCGGACGTCCGTGCAGGCGCAGCGCTGTCTCGTTCTGGGCGAGAATCGGAAGTCGTGGTCCATCAGTTCGCAGGCTTCGTTCATGCCGTCGAGCACGCTGGGAAGACGCCGTTCGCTCTCGTGCAGGGCCGCTACCGCCTCGGCGCGTGCGCGCTCACCGAGCACGCGATCGGTCGTCTCGACCGCGATGTTGAGCACCCCCGCTACGGCGCCGTTGTCGTCGAACGCGGGGCTGAACTGGCAGTCGAACCATGCCATCTCCGCCTTGCCGCCCCGCTGGCGGAGGTCGAGGGGTGCGTCGCTCCGAAACGCGGGGTCACCCCGAAGCACCCCCTAAATCTTCGGCGCGATCTCCTCGCCTGCCTCCGACCAAACCTCCAGAAATCCGCAGCCAAGCGCCTCCGGTTTATCGCCGAGCAGGGGGCAATAAGCATCGTTGCAGGCCGCGACCGTCAGATCGGGGCCCCAGAAGACGAGCATGGGAAAACGGCTGGCGAGGACAAGCCTCACGGCCGTCCGAAGGCTCTCCGGCCAAGCGTCAACGGGTCCCAGTGGGGTCTCCGCCCACGCATGCTGCAGAAAGCGGTCGGCCATATCGCCGCCACTCGCGAGAATTATGCCGGCTTCATCATCGCCCATCATGGTCCCTGCTATTTCATTCAGGTCCCAACGCCACCGCCTCGCAGGTGTTTCATGGTGCGTGCGCCCCTGCGGTACGCGCAAGTCGAGTTAGAACCTCGCTCAGACCGTGGTCTAAACCGGGAGCGGGAATGAGGGCTCCCTCGGCGGTGCAGCTCAACGGCAACCCCGTCGGAGGTGAACGCATCGCAGCAACTGCGCTCGCGCAAAATGAAGCGTCTGTACCGACCGCCAGTCGAACGGCTGGCCTGGCCCCCGGCGAGTTTGGTGGAGGCGCACCGGCACCGGGACTTCTGGCCCTCGCAGACGGCCCTCTCCTGCCGTTGGCCGTCTACAGCGAGCGCCGCGCTGCCGCATGCTTCTCGGACATTCGTGCCAGGCGCAGCGCTGCCCGCTCGCCCGCGGTCGCTCCGCGAGCGAACAGCGCCTCAAGCTTTGCGAGCTTGTCCCGGATGTCGTTCTCACCGGCCATGAATACGCCTCCGCCTGCCAGGGCGCCATCAATGCGAAGGCGCAGGACGCGTCAACCGGCGGCGGTGACGGCGGCGCGCGATCTTCCGGTCCGAGGACGGCTGTGACATCGACCCGCCATGGGACGACGCCATGGTCGCCTGAGCCAGCGGACTGTTAGCCCCGGACGGAACCGCTACGAGAGGAACGAGGCATGAGCCATGTGATCATCCAGGGCGCCAACCTGCGCCGCGAAGTCGATTTCGGGGACGACCCGATCTTCGTTTCGACTTACGCCGGCGACGAGGTCGTCTAGATCTTCATCGAGGCAGTTGGCGAGGATAGGCGGGAGGAACGTAGGCGCTTCGCCCTCGTCAACGTACCGCGGCATCTCTTCAGTGCGGCGATCGCGGATCTCGCCCGCCAAGAGGGCTTGCAGACGCGCTGATCGTGGAAGAGCTCGAGAGCTGACGGCGGTGGCGGATACGCCTTCGCCACCGCCGTCAGGAAGACGGCGGCGAACGTTGTTGAATCCTTTCCGCAAGGAGGTTCGAGGCCTTCATCCACACCGCCCCCTCTGCCAATGTCGACTGGCTTGTTCCCGGTCAGGCCGGGTCGGGAAGGAGTTGGGAAAGGCCATGGTGCGCAAGCCATCGCACAAGTGGGCATTCAAGCCTGGCATGCGCGCCGGCGCATTCGGCTGGCGCGGCTCGGCGAAAGCCATAGAACGGCTGAAATCGGCGCGCACCGAGATTCGGGCGGTCAACCGCGCCGACCCGGTCGCAGCAGCCGAAGGCGTGGTTGCGCTGGCTGAGCGGATTGGCCTGCCTTCGAGCATATCGATACGTCTTCGGGCGCTCTCGGCAGCGCGGTTCACCGGACGCTTGAGGACCTGGTGCCGATCCTGATCTCGGCTCCGGCCGACGAGCACATGCGGGCGCACTGGCTGGAGCGGCTGCGCGAGGCGATCGTCGACGACGGCGTCGATTATCTCGCCCCGATTTCGGATCGTTTCGGCGAGATCGCGGCCTTTCCGCCGCTCATGAACCTGCACGCCGATTGCGACCTCGATCTGATCCGGGAGGCGTGGGCGGATCACGCACGGTTCACTCACATCGCCACGGCGACCCTCACGCTTTCCTGCCTGCTCGAGGCAGGGCGCCACGAAGAGCTTCTGGCGCTCCTGGAGCTGAAGAAGACGCGGCTGTGGTTCGACGAGAAGTTCGCCGCCGAGGCGCTGCTCCGCCAGGGGCGCGAGGATGCGGCTTTCGCTCGGGCCGCGGCGCTGCTGAAGGAGGACCGACAGGCTTGGGGCCGACACGACATCGCGCGGTTCTGCGAAGCGATCCTCGTGCGGCAGGGCAAGGCCGACGAGGCCTATCGCCGGTTCGGCCTGCCGACGGCGGCTGGCAACACCTGGCTCGCCATGTGGCGCGATCTGGTCAAGCGATATCCCGACCGCCATGCCCGTGCGGCTGCTGGAAGACCTGATCGCGCTGCATGGCCGCAAGGGGAAATGGTTCGCGGCGGCCAAGACGGCCGGCTACCTCGACATCGCGCTGGAATGCGCCGCAGACGGTGAAGCCGCTCCCGCGACGCTGATCCGCGCGGCGCGGGATTTCGCCATCAGGAACCCGGCCTTCGCCGGTCAGGTGGCGCTGCACGCCATTGCACACCTGCTCGCCGGCCGCGGCTACGAGGCGACACCCGCTCGAAATCGACGCGGCAGTCGATCACCTCATGGCCGCGAGCCGCCGGATGGATCGGACAGCCTGGGCTATCGCTGAGCTGCGTCGGCTGGCGCATCAGGACGGCCCGACGGACCTCATGACCCAGCGCCTGCGCTTGAAGCTGAAGATGATCGGAGAAGACCAACATTATGGGTGACGGCCCGGTGAGGATGGCGACGCGACCGGCCCGGAACGTCCCTTGGGAAAGACACCTCTTGCCGCGATGCAGCGGCGGAAGCAGCCGTTGATCGGCGGGGCAGCGAAGCCAGCAAGGAAAACGAACCTTCGTGCCCGAAGTCCACGCGAGCGGATTGAACAGCTTAACGTGGCCGCCGCTCTCGAGCGGCCCATTCGGCGGTGTCTGAATTTCGCAGCACCTCACAGGCTCGACCTGTCGAGGGGGTCTGCCGTGCGACCGG
>CAVZOJ010000009.1:0-66363 GCA_963776845.1 uncultured Alphaproteobacteria bacterium
GGCTACGGCTGACGCCTTCGCCGGTTCCCGCTGCTGGTTCAGGTTGGAGGTGGGGTAGGGTGCTGAAGACCTAGGAGACCCCTGCTGATCGCCGAGCACGGCCGCGCATCGCCGTAGGGCCTATCCCGTTAGCGTCTGAGGACGTGGTGGTGGAGACGAATAGCCAACCTCCGGTTTCGTCGAGGTGGCCAAAACCGGGGGAGACCGCCGACGCCCGCAGGTTTTGGCCTGGGGAGAGGCAGAATGAGCCGGGGGGATCCTCATGACGAAAGATGACAAGAGCCTGGATGAGCGTCGAGCACGCTGGCTTACCGAGATGGAGCAAATCAGTGCTGACACGCGCCTCCAGCTCAGGCAACGGCAGCCGAAGGTCTGGAAGGGGTGGTGGTCTTGGCCGTCGGGTTGACCGCCCTCATCGTGCAACTCGCCGATGTGCCTTGGGGAATCTGACCCGAGAGCGCCCTTGGCGCTGAATTTCGCGGTGTTAGACCATCCTCAGCGTGCGCGCGCTGCGGACTGCTGGTGCGCCACGGTACCCAGGCACCCGCCGAGCTGCCCCCGAGTCGCCCCGGCGGCGGGCCGCAAGTTCTACTGACCCCAGAGCCGCGCTGCCTCATTTCCGCGAGTATTCCCGGAACGCTGGGAGCTCAGCACAAGGGCGGGGGCCGATACTGGTGTGTTCGGCGAGGCTGGCAGGAGCGAATGACGACGAAGTCAGAAAGCCCCGGCGGCAAGAAGGTCCGAAGCCGAGGAAAGCACACCTCATGCAACCCTCACGCACGGCGAGGGTGAAAGGCCTACAGCCCCGATCATAGATCGATGTCGGCGGGATTCGCGCGCATCGTCTCCGGAGATGCCGGTTCCGGCTCCTCGAGGTCCATCGTCGCGAGGGCGGACGGATCGATGACCCAAGTGACGAGGGACAGGTTCCCCAGAAATTCAGAGATCTCTGCGATGATCACCTCGGCGCAGGCTGCGTAGTCGGCGCCGAGCGCGTCGTTCGTCAGCGGCTCGAAGACGGGCCAGGGCAGACGCTGCGCGAGCGTGTTCGCGGTCCGGTCCTCCTCGGACCGGATCGCGAAGGCATCCCCCAGGATGCGGGCCGCAGGCAGGTCAAAGCGCGGCAGGCATTCCTCGCGCGAGATCGCGGGCGACCATCCCCAGACAAGCCGGCGCAGGCTCGCCCCGCCCCGCCGGTCGTCGGCCGCGAAGTCGGGGTCGCCGTATTTCTGTAGGAGGGCGGCCTGCACGCCGTCCGGCGTCACCGTGGCGGGATCGTAAAGCTTCACCCGCCCGAGCGCGAATCTGGGCCGTTCGAGCCTCTGATCGACGATCGCGGCGACGATCTCGGCGCCGGGGACATCGACGCGAAGGATGGCGTCGGTGCCCGCCTCGGTGCCGAAGACCTCGCCGCGGCCCGGGACGTTCATCAGCCCGAGGGTACGTTGGAAGGACTGACTTATGTTCCGTTGACCTGACCCCTCGGCGGCGATCCGCGCTTGGAACTCGGCATCCGGGCTCCCGAGGCTCAGCCCGGTGATGTCCGTGACCTCCGGCGCGGCGACGGCGAGCGCGCGGACCTCCTCGACCGACAATCGGACGGGCTGCCCGGTCGGATTGGGGATATGCCGGGAGGGCAGCGCGTCGGCGGCGAAGAAGACGCTGTCCGTCACCGCGAGCGTTAGCGTGAGCGTCCCGGCGACGCGCGGGCCCGCCCCGACGCCGCCCTCCTCGGCCGGGGCGAAGGCGACCACTGCGAGCTCGCCGATGTGGCGCGTCTCGACGACGCCGCGCCGCTCCTGGGGCACGAGAACGGGATCGCGCAGGACCACGACGGCATCGACGTAGGAACTGGCCGCCGGATCAAAGCCGTCTGTCACGGGATCGAAACGTTCTTGGCCCACGCATGCCGACGCGGTCGGATGCGCGGCCATGCGGTAGAGCGCATAGAGCGGCCGCCCGCCCATCTGCGTCAGGCGCAGGGGCGCGAGGAGCGGCGCGCGCTCGGGCACGTCGCGCTCCATCCGCTCTAGCATGCCGAGATCCGCGCCGGTCCTCTGCCGCACAGCCGCGTAGTCGAGAACCTGCATCTGGGCCGACACGCCCGCCGAGAATTGGTTCGCCTGCGACGGATCGGCATAGGCCATCACCCCGCAGCCCGCCTGGATCGGATTGGTCGCCACGCGCGCCACGACCCGGGCGGGGAGGGCGGCAGCGCGCCGCTGCTGCCAGTTGCGGAAGGCAGGCCATAGGGCCGCCCGCTCCACCCGGTTGAGCCGCTGCGGCGCCGGATCGAAGAATCGGCCCCAGACCAGGTCCTCCGGGGGCGTGCGGAGTTCCTTGTGAAGCCGATCGAGCAGCATCCGGTCGAGTGTGGCGTCGTCGACGCTGAACGGCGCCTCGCGGAGGTGGAGGAGGTCGAGCAAATCGTGGTCGAGGACGAGGAGCTCCGGCGCGTCAATGGCGGCGCCCGCGTCCGGCGCGTCCGCCGTCGAGGGCTCAGGCGCCGCCGCGCCCCCAGCGATGGCGGCCCGGAAGATCGGAAGGCCGGTTTGGTCCGGTTCGAAGGAGAAGAGGGTAATATTCGAGAAGTCCACGAAGACGACCGGACGCGATCCGTTCAGCCCGGCCTGCCTCGGCGTGGCGGTGGCGTGGAAGCGGACGCGGCCGCGCACGCTCTGCAGCGCCTCGGACTGTGCGGTATCGAGAGTGAGCACGTTGAAGGCGCTGCGATCGGCGAGCTGGACCTGCGGCGTGGTCAGTCCGCTGTCGTTCGATCTCTGGCCGACGCGCAGGTCCGAAAGCGTCCAGTCCTCGGCCCGCCGATCGAACTGCGCGGTACCGGTGACGATCAGCGGCTCGGGCACGGGGAGCGCCCGCGCGGTCGCGAGCGGATCGGAGACGCGCCCCTGCCGGTTCATCGCCTGCGCGAGGGCGACCGGATCGTCCGCCACCGAGAGCGCCGCCGCGATGAAGGCCTCGCCCGTGGCATAAGGGACCTCAGCCAGCGCCGCGAAGCGCGCGAGCTCGTCCTCGTCGGCCAGCGGTTGGACCGGGCCGCGAAACTGCGCAGGGTCAAGCTCCATCGCCTTGTTGGCCGCGAGCGAGGCGAGGTCGGGATGGGTCCGGCCGACGTGGAGGCTCGCCTCCTTCAGGTCGAACCCGAGGGTTAGGCGCGGCTCGATCAGCGGCCCTTCCGGCGCCAGCTCGGCGCGCCTGACCGACAGGTCGATCCGCGCGAGGACCGACACGGCCCGCCGCCCCGGCCCGTCGAGCTGGTCCATGCGCTCGAGGATGACGCTGGCCTGATCGCGCGGGACCGGCAGGAAGTCCGGCAGGCCCGAGAGCACGGGATATTGCGTCCCGAGCAGCCACCCGCCCGCGCCCCAGGCGACGGCGAACCCGCCGCGCGCGGTGTCGTAATCCTGAATGGAGACGCTCTCGACCACGGTGACGGAGAGTGGCGTCTCTGGCAGGGCGGCGGCGATCTGGGGCCAGAGCACCGCGATAGCGGCGTCCTCCAGCGCTTCGCGCTCCAGCAGGTCCACCTCCGCGGCGAAGCGGTCGCGCGACGGTTCTAGCTTGTGCGGCGGAACGAGGCTGTCGCGGAGCCGGTCAGGCGCGATCTGGGTCAGGGCGAACCAGAAGACCTCTGGCGACAGTCGCCGCGCCCGGACGGTCTCGAGCGGCAGGGCGGTCAGCTCCTTCCAGGCCAGCGTGCGGACGAGCCCGGGTTGGTGGTAGTCGAAGCGATCGACGAAGTCGCCGTTCCCGGCGGGCTCCAGCCGAAAGGCGCGGGCGACGTCTTCGGCGGTGATTGCGGGCACCTCGCCCAGCGGCGGGAGCGTCCAGATCGGCGCGCCGGGCGCGTAGATGTTGCGCTCCGGCGAGGTCAGCTCGTGGATCGTGACCCCGGTTACCCGGCCTCCGGCGGCGGCGATGCCGGACTGCGTGCTCTCGACCTCAGCGACGACGAGCGTGGCGACGGCCATGGCGCCCTGCCGGGTCGCGGCGAGCTCCTCGAGGCGAGCCGCGCCCGCGCCTTGGGGGCGGATCGCCTTCAGGTCGAGTTCGAGGATCGGGCGCAGCAGGATGGCGGGTGATTGCAGGGGACCGCGGATCGTGAGCTGATCGAGCATGCCTGAAATCGGGCCCTGCGTGTTCAGGTTGCCAGCGGCCAGAGCGAAATCCCCGCTCTCGGACCGGCGGAGCGACGAGACCAGGGCGAGCGTCGCCTCCAGCGGGAGGGCCGACGGCTCCGCCACGCGTGCGGCGATCCAGGCGGCAGCGCGGTCGCGGGCCTCTTCTCGCTCGGCGACCGTCGCGCCGTCCGGCACGGCGAGCTCCGGGATCCGGCGCTGCGCGTAGGCGATCGCGTCTTCTCCCTGCGCCAGCGTCGGGTTCGCGCGCAGCGCTTCGAGCCAGAGCGCATCCGCGAAGTCGTCTGGATCGGTGAAGTCCTGAGCGGCCGCAATTGCGGCCCAGCAGCTGATGAGAAATACGATGGCGATGCGAAGCATTGGCGCCCTCCCCGTTCAAATGTTGTCCCACATCAGGAGTGGGGCCAATCGAACTCTAACCGAGTGTCCGAGATTCTGAACCGCTAGGTCGGCTAGTCCCACCCAAATCCGACTAGGGTCGAGTTCCACTTCGCGTGACACTCTCGGTGCGTCTCTGCCGAATGCGCAGACGGCTAGCACTCGAATCCGTCCCAGATTGGTATGCCAGATGAAACGGACCTTCCGGCCTGACGCGGCGAGAGCCGGTTCGTTTAAGAATTTTCGATGCGGGCCGCTGCGCGACGGTGGGGCTCGAGGTGGCGTCGGCCCGCGTTGAAAATTCTGACAGGGAGGAAGCCGCGGGGGTCTGGGCAAGGCCTATGGGGAAAGCGCGCGGTCAACGTCGGCGCGTGAGCGCGGAAGCCGGATCAATCGTGAGCCCTGGCGGGGTGGCACGGCGGTTCTCGTCATCGTTCGCGATGGACAGAGCGTCTCCGCGCGGCGCCATCGGGAGCGGAGGAGCAGCAGGGCGAAGCGGAGGCACGGCCTGACGCGGTTCCGGACCGCATGCCTGGACCGGATCGGGGACGTTGAGAATGATGGCCGTGTCATCATGCGGCTGCCCACCGCGGTGGTGCTCGGGTGGTGGGGCGTTCGCCGCGCCGGAAGGTTTCGATGATCCGCATCGGCCCGCCGCAATCCGGGCAGGGCTCCCTCAGGGTGAGCGGTGGGGCGACGTCGATGTCGGGTCGGTCGGCTTCCGTGGGCGCTTGGGTACCGAGGAGGTCCCGAGCCCTGGCGAGGGTGTCCTTGCGGTCTGCGCCGGCGAGCAGGCCGTAGTGCCGGATGCGGTGGAAGCCGTCGGGCAGGACGTGGACCAGGAAGCGGCGGATGAACTCGTCGGTCGAGAGGCGCATGACCTTGAGACGGTCGCCGCTCTTGATCCGGTAATCCTTCCAGCGGAACGCGACGGTCTCGGCATCAGCACTGACGAGGCGAGTGTTCGAGATCGCGACGCGGTGAGTGTATCGGCTGAGGTAGGCGAGCACGGCCTCCGGGCCGCCGAAGGGTGGCTTGGCATAGACCACCCACTCGATCTTGCGCAGCGGCGCGAGCCAGGCGGCGAAGGCGGAGGGATCGGCCAAGCCTTCGAGGTCGCCGAAGAAGGCGAGCTTGCCGGCGCGGTGCAGTGCTGAGAGCCCCTCCAGGAACAGACGCCGGAACAGGCGCGACAGCACCCGCACGGGCAGGAAGAAGCCCGGGCGGCAGGACACCCACCGGGTGCCCTCGGGCGACAGGCCGCCGCCCGGCACGATCATGTGGACGTGCGGATGGTGGGGTTGGGCCGAAGGCGTGCCTTCGGCACGACGCCGATCCCCAGGTGTGCAGGACGCTGGTCATGCCGATCCGGGCGCCGAGGTGGCGCGGGTCGGCGGCGATGGTCGTCGTGGTCTCGGCGTCGCAATTTACGCTTTGAACAGCAGGCCGTAGACCGCCTGCTTGTTCCAGTACGCGATGCGCGCGATCTCCGCCGGCAGGGTGAAGACCACGTGGAAGTACTCCACCGGCAGCAGGTCTTCCGCCCGCGCCGCCATCCAGTCGCGCGCCGCGTTCGCCGGGCTTACGCGGCCGCACTTCGCGCAGGCCGCCACGTGCCCGCCGAGCGCCTCCGTCCGGCAGGCCTCGATCGCAGACATGACCTTGAGCTGGGTCAGGCCGACATGTCCGGCATGGGCCCGCCGCCACGCGGGGCCGTGGGCGCGGAAGATGTCGGCGATCTCCAGCCTTGGCCGAGCCACCGAGGCCTGGACGCTACTCCGGCCCGTTCCTCAGCGTCCGGTCCTGCAACTGCGTCAGCCGCTCGAATGGGCTCACGGTGTCGCGGATCGTTCTGGTGGCGACGTGGGTGTAGCGCGCCGTCGTCTCGAGCTTGGCGTGCCCGAGCAGCACCTGGATCACCCGCACGTCCGTCCCGGCTTCCAGCAGGTGCGTCGCGAAGCTGTGGCGGAGCGTGTGCAGCGACGCTGGCTTGGTGACACCCGCCATGTGCTTGGCCGAATGAAACGCACGGTTGAGCTGGCGCGGCGACAGCGGGTTGATCTTCGGCTTGCCGGGAAACAGCCAGCCGCCGGGACGCGCCTCGCGCCAGTAGTCGCGCAGGAGCTCCAGCAGGGCGGGCGACAGCATCACCTTGCGGTCCTTGCGCCCCTTGCCCTGCTCGACGTGGATCAGCATGCGGTCGCTGTCGACGTCGGTGACCTTGAGGGTGCAGACCTCGGAGGCGCGCAATCCCGCTCCGTAGCTGATGCCGAGCGCCGCGCGGTACTTCAGCCCCGGTCCCGGAGCCGCGGCCAGGATGTCGGCGACGTCCTCCACGCTCAGCACCACGGGCAGCTTCCGCGGCTGCCGTCGGAACTGCATGTACCGCTTCATCTCCTCGCGCCGGCAGGTGGTGTCGAAGAAGAACCTGAGCGCGGTGACGCGGGCGTTGAACGTCGGCGGCGCGACCGCGGCGTTCGTCATGTAGAGCTGGTAGGCGCGCAGGTCGTCGGGCGTGGCGGTGTCCGGCGAGCGCTTCAGGAACCTGGCGAACTCCTTGACCCCGCGGATGTGCGCCTTCTGGGCCTTCTCGCCGAGGCCACGGATGCGCATGTCCTCGATCATCCGCTCACGCAGCGGCGTGGTTCTCTCCTCCGTCACGGGACCCTCCTGTCTGACGATTGGGAAGGCCCCAATCCTCAGACCGGTCAGCCCGATCAGAGAAGCGCGCAACTCAGATCAGTGCCGAACGACACCCACGAGCGCCAATGCCGCGAAAGGGGCTTCGTCCTCGGCCCGCGTTGCTGACGCAACCCCCTTGCCAGAACATTTGTGCTGTTTATCCGCGAGGTGGAGTGAGAGCGGTCGACCCGGTACCTTCCGGCCAAGAGAAAAAGGCTCCGAAGCTCAATCCAAATCTTGGCTAAACCTGAATGGTACACTTAAAATCCACAGTAGTCAGACCCGACGAACCGGAACGATGTCCTGTCGTTCGGCAACGGGTCTACGTCCGGTCGGTTAGCCACCGCGATCACGGCGCTGTTCGCTCCAGCCAGTCCATATCCGGCATCTTGGAACAACTGCAGTAGCTGGCCTTCCGAGAGGACGCATCCATTTTCTTCGAAGACCGACCGCACGAAACCATCAGGAACTCCTGCCGGCGTTGTTGCGGTCTCCTGCGTCCTCGGTGTCTGGCTTGCCTGCGCCTTGAATGTCGATCCCTTGCCGCATGCCTCCAAGACAGCGGAGTACTGCACGTTGCCTTCCGATCCCGGTACCTCGGCAAGCTGGACGACATTTTCAGGATTTCCGCCTTTCAGTACGACGATCTTCATAGGATGCCCTGCGTTCAATAGACCGAGCATCCGGGACTGACCTTCCCACTCGGTCTGCAGCTCCATCGCGTCTACGACAGTGCTCATGCCTTCGTGGACGAAAATCCTGAAATCCTCTCCGGCCAATCTGAGAAACGCAACGTCGCCCGGTTCGAAGCCTCCTCCCGGACGCACGTAGTCGTGGGAAATCGAAGTACTCAGCCCCCGCTGAAAGGTCGGTCCGCAGGCGAGCACAACGGTGAAGGAATTGTCGCCGGAATCGGCCGAGAAAATGGCATGGGCAAAGCCGTATGTGCCTTCCGTGACCTGGCCGGTCCATTGCCCTGGAACGTAGCCTGCTGTCGCGATGTCGCCCTGTCGCTGCGCATTGTTGCCGGCACCACCAAGCCCGGCCGGAGAACTCGCTGGTGGCGGCCGGGTGGTGGAGTTTTCGCCCGAGACGTCCACGTCTTCGCTCCTGATCACCGCCAACTCGGAGCCGTTCCATCCCCAGTAGCGCGTGCAGCGGTGCGTGATCGGGCAGGATGCGCCAGACACCGTCGTGCTCATGACGTGCTCATCGCCGGCCTCGGCGAGCTCGTAGCTGTACGCGAGGATTGCCTGCGGCCATCCACCCGGCTCGTAGACGGTTGAGGCATAGACGTCGATGGAGCACATCTGCATACCGCAGTTCCCGCCGCCCCGCCCAACGGCCGTGCTGGTACAGGAGACCTTCTCCCAATCGATCAGGAAGTCCGGGCTTCCGTCTCCATCGACGTTCGCTTCAACAATGAGGCCATCGCCGCTGTATGACCCCTGGCACGCCATGCGAACCCGGTTCTCCGCAGCGGCCGACAAGCCATCGGAAGAGCGAGTGGCCTGGGTTTCGGATCCGACAGCTCGAGTTACCTGGCTACCGTCCCCACAGATGCTCACGACCTGTCCAATGGCGGCGCTCGATCCGCGAAGACTGAAGCTGATCGCTCCGTCGACCATCTCGCTTCTGGCGACGGCAGTACTCCCCTTTCTCAGCGCATCCAGAAGCCCGTCACTCGGCTCCATCCGCCAGATATTGCCCGTGTCGTCCGGAATGAACGTCGCGACGCGTGAATAATCCCGCCCGTCGATCGATATGATTAAGGTGGCCTCGTAGCTGTCGACATCGTAGTATCCACCATCGGCAAAATAGACGTAAGGCCCTGCATCTCCGCAGGTGACGCCGATCTCGCTCAGCAAGCCGTCTTGCCATCCGTAGTTCCAGGCGATGTTCTCCTTGAACTCGGTCTGCCGCGCGAACTGCCATCGTTCCCCGGGCTGTGTCCCTTGTGCGTGGCCGTCGGCAGCGGCGAGAGCGGCGGCGAAGCTCAGAGCCAGGAACTCTTAGAATGGGCATGTCAGAAAGACCTTCGTGAACTACGGCTAACGGTCACCGCATGCTCGGGTACAGTCAAGGCATCTCCGCCCAGATGCAGGGGTGTGACCGCTACGCGAACCGCAACTCTTGCCGGGTGTCAGGGTAGGGGTCTCGGGAGGTCTCCTCCATCATCTTCTCGCGGAAGACCTCGGCGGGGGTCTTCCATCTGGGCGTTGCGTTGAGGCGGCCGCAGATCATCGTCAAGGGATCGAGCCTGCGCGGCTCGTCGAGCGCGTCGGTTGGTGTTCTCGACGGAGCCTTTCTGCCAGGTCGCTGAGGAATCGCAGAACCAGGTCTGCGTCCCGATCTCGGCTTGAAGATGCGGCCAGGGACGAATTCGGTGTCGCGGTCGAAGGGGATCGACCGCCGCGCGAAGAACGGCAGGTTGCGGATACCCCTCTGGTTTCTAACAAGAGTCGCGGCTGGGGATTTCCGACCGATCGCGGCGTTGCTGATCGCCGTTGCGGTTCCGCTCCTCGCGGAAGCTCAGACGTTCACGGTCCGCCGCGAATGGCCGGCAACGCCACAGGACGGCAGTCAGCCGCTCGTCTGGCTGAACGTGATCGACGCCGCCCACACCGTGCCGGGCGGACGCGGCAACTACCCGCCCTGCGCCAGCCCCGCCTGCGACATCGACGCATTCCGCGTGCTGCTTCAGTTCTGGCGTGCCAATGCCGGCCTGCAGACGCGCTGGCGCTGAGCCAGCCGTGCCGGGAAAGGTGGCGTGCAAGAGCGTGCATGCCACCTCTCCGGCACTGTCTGCACCGCATGGTCCGGCCTGCCCGATGCCCACCCCCCGGCGAGCGCATGACCGCATACTGCCAAAGAGGGCGCGGAGGTGAAGGAGAGGCCGTACATCCGCTGGTAGAAAGGCCTCCGGCCCCTTGGCGGCGCTGCCGGCGAGGACTGGCCGAGCCGGCGGGGATGCCGCTACGTCAAGTGCGTGACACGTGAGGCAAAATGGCGTACGCTCGAACAAACTCGTAGCATCATCGGGCGTTGCCGCCATGCCATCCGGTCGGTCCTCGGACTTCGTTTCCGCGGCGTCTCTGAGTGTGTCTCAACCGACGCGAGCGCTGACCTCAACGGGAGCCATCGTAGCGGCCACGGACGTCAATCCCGGCGATCTGGTTGCCATTCCTTTCGCCCCCGACGTCGTTCGAAACATCTTCGAGGCCTCGCGACCCGGACGGGCCGTGTTCCGGGCCGACGACCTGCTGGCGCTGAGGATCGAGCTTCGCAACCTCGCGATCACGCCTGGCAAGGAGGGCAAGCCTCCGACGCTTTCGAAGTCGGGATCGGAGGCGGCGCGGCTGATCCTGCACTTCCCGCCCCAGGCGATCACCGAGGAGACCTTCTTCGAGGCGGCTCCTCCCGACATCGCCAACCCGGACGACATTCCGGGGGAGAAGCCGCCGCACCCCGAGAAGCAGGACAAGCCCGAGCCCGCGGGCGGCGGCAGCGAGGCGCTGCGCAAGCCGCCTGTCCGGGCGCGGACTGCTGACGAGTCGCGGCTGGTCTTCAAGGTGCCGGACGACGCCGTGATCCCCTACACGCTGGAGGGGATCCTCACCGCCTGCCAGCAGCTGGAAATGGCGGTGGCGTCGTCGGCGAAGCCGCGTGCCGCACGCGGGATCTTCATCGACATCGGCGACCTCTTCAAGGAGCCGGCGCTTAGCAAGCTGCCGGTGCAGTCCCGCACGGCGCTGGCGCTGCACGCGGTGGGCAACCTCAGGATCGCGGCGCAGGGGGGCGACGTCACCACGCTGCGCGCGCGGCAGAACACCGGGCCGTCGCGGGTGCTGAAGCCGATCCCGGAGCGTGTTGTCACCGGCATCGGGACGCTCAGGGGGCCGCGCCCGGCCAACCCGTCGGCCACCACGACGGCAATCGAGATGCCGTGGCGACTGATCGTCTCGCCCCATGCCGGCGCCCGGTGGCGCCACGCGGCAGGACCGGTCACGTCCGGGGCGACCAACCACACCGAACTCTGGCACACGCGGATGGTCACCCCGCAGGCCAACGGCACGGAGATCCAGCCCCCCTACCCGGATCCGAACCGGACCATCCGCGCGATCTGGGCAAAGTCGGGCTCCGGCCTGGAACAGGCCAACCCGCCAATGCAGAGCGAGTTTCCGGGTTCCAGCGACCTGCCGGTGCCCAACAACAGCCCGTTCCGGATGCCGCTCGACGACTTCGACCGGTTCCAGATCTCGCATCTGAGCGCCAACTTCTCGGCCGGCAACTACGCGCCGCAGCCGGTGGACACCAACCTGCTGATGCTGAGCGCGCTCGGCGGGTGGCTCGATTCCCGCGGGGCGTGGGAGCCGCCGGGACTGTCGGTCGAGGAATGGGTGCATCGCGCGACGATGGCGCGGGACCACTACGTCAAGGTGGTCTACCGCGGCTTCTTGTGCCCGTTCGGACACCGAGTTTCGCTGGTCAAGATCTCCGAGCGCAAGTTCCACAACGGAAAGGCGACCGTCGAGCAGGAGCCCGGCAACACCGCCTACCTGCGACAGCGGTTCTTCATCGTCATCCGGGAGCGCGAGCGGACCTTCGACGACGCGGCGTTCCTCGCCACCAAGAGCCTCGACGGCAAGGTGAAGTTCCATCGGCAGTTCCCGTTCAGCCGCGTCGAGATCCTGACCGAGAAGACCCCGGACCTGGACGATCCCGCCGCTACCGACGTCGCCAACCTGTCGCAGCTGATGTTCTGGCCGTTCGTGAACGGTGAGCCGTTCCGGTTCCAGTGCGCGGTGACCGACCTCGACGGGCGGCGGTCGCTGTTCGACCTGCCGATGATCTTCATCGACAACACTCGCGCCTGCCCCCGGGACTACAACAACGGCACCGGCCTGCTGGAGCCGGACTTCAGCACCGCGTTCGCGAGCGCCACCAGCGCCGCCGCCGACTTTGCCGCGCAGACCAGCCGCAACCATGCCGACTTCGACGGGCAGCGGGTGGCGCTGGCGCCGCCGACGAAGCCCGGGGACACGGCGGTCGAGGTCGTCAACATGACCTTCGGCGTCGAGACGGCGACGCCGCAGCAGCAGAACCAGACGCTGATCACCTACAGCGACGGGCTGAACCGGCCGGTGTTTGTGCCGAAGGTGGTTCAGACTGACGCGCGGCTGGGGCCGGTCTCCGGTCTGACGGGATCGACGAAGCCGAACCGGATCGGCTGGAACGCGCACTACCTTGACCACGGGTTCAACCCGACCGGCACCAACAAGAACGTGGGCGAGGTCTTTGCCGACATCATCCCAACGTCGGACATGGGCGTGCTCGACTTCTCGTCGCAGGGCGACAAGTCGGGCGGCTTCATGCAGCCGAACCTCAGCCCCAAGGCGCTGTCGCGGGTGGCAGGGCCGGTGATGTCGGACGTGAGCGAGTTCATCTCGGGGACGATGCCGCAGGGTGCCGGGTTCCCGACCTCGCCGGGCGACCTGCCGCTGCCGCTCCTGTTCGGGTGCATCCCGCTGGGCGAGCTGATCGAGGCGGTGACCGACCTGACCGGGACGCCGGAGAAGGTGCCGAAGTTCGTCTCGGAGGCGGGGACGCAGCTCGAGACCTTCGTCTCGACGCTGGTGCGGATCTTCGAGCTGGCGGTGCGGCTGGCAGAGGACCCGCTGTCGCTGGGCACGGCGATGCTCGACGCGCTGAAGGCGAAGATCGACGACCTCGAGCAGCAGGCGCTGGCCTACGCGGAAGACCTCGTCGCGGACGTGCTGGCGAAGCTCGCCGAGGTGATGGCGGCGGTCGACGACATCCTGGATCGGCTGGACGACCTGAAGGGGCTGGACCTCGACGCGATCCTGGCCAGCCAGGACCTCGCGGCGCTGCCGGGGGACATCGCGGCGGCGCGGGCGCTGGTGGTGGAGCTGAAGGCCATCGCCAACGCGCAGGTGGGCGGCGTGTCGCTGCCGGCCGGGTTCCGGCAGCAGGTCATCGCGTTTGCCAACACGCTCGACGCGCTGCTCGAGGGGCTCGAGGACCTGCAGGCGCTGATCGCCGCGGGCAAGGCGCTGGTCGACGCGCTGGCCGACATCGTCGGGTCGCCGACGGTGCTGACCAACCTGCTGACGGACCCCGGCGCGCTGAAGGTGAAGCTCGATGCGCTGATCGCGGCGATCGGGCCGTTCCGGGCCGCGATCGACGGGTTCGACGTCATCAACGATACGGTGAAGGCCGCCATCATCAGCGCCCTCGACGACATCGAGGAGGCGCTCGGTGCGGTCGGCGACCTGCTGGAGCTGGTCGAGATGCTGGCCGGCGACGAGCTGACCATCCGCTTCGACTGGAACCCGGAGATCGCGAGCTTTCCGGCGCCGCCGAACGAGATCTTCCGGGCCAACGACAAGAAGGGGCTGGTGGTCGCGGTCGAGGGCAAGGTCAAGAAGAACGGCTCGTCGAGCCCGAAGATCTCGGTCACCTGCTCGCTCCGCAGCTTCGACCTGGTGCTGATCGGGGCGGCGAAGTTCCTCGAGCTGAACTTCGACCGGATCGTGTTCTCCATCGACAGCCAGCAGAAGATGGACGTCGACGTGGTGCTCGACGACATCAAGTTCGTGGGGCCGTTGAGCTTTGTCGAGACGCTGCGCGACCTGATCCCGCTCGATGGCTTCTCCGACCCGCCCTACCTCGACATCACGACCGAGGGAATCGACGCGGGCTTCGACATCGCGCTGCCATCGATCGCGGTCGGCGTGCTCAACATCGCGAACCTCAGCCTCGGGGCAGGGTTCACGGTGCCGTTCATCGGCCAGCCGTTGTCGACGCGTTTCAACTTCTGCACCCGCGAACAGCCGTTCTGCCTGACCGTCTACATGTTCGGCGGCGGCGGCTTCTTCGGGGTCACGATCGACCCGCAGGGGGTGCAGATCCTCGAAGCGTCGTTCGAGTTCGGGGCGTCGCTGTCGATCGATCTCGGCGTCGCGTCGGGCGGTGTCGAGGTGATGGCCGGCATCTACTACCGGATGGAACTCGGCGACGCGAGCCTGACCGGGTACTTCCGGCTGGGCGGGCATGTCGACGTTCTCGGCCTGATCACCGCGTCGATCGAGCTGTACCTCGAGCTGGAGTACGAGTTCTCGTCCGGCAAGTGCACCGGCCGGGCCGAGCTGACCATCGAGATCTCGGTCTTCATCTTCTCGGGCAGCGTCACCATCACCTGCGAGCGCAAGTTCGCGGGGGCCAACGGTGACCCGACGCTGCGTCAGATGATGGGGCTCGACCCGACGATACCGCTGCAGGACGAGCTCGCGCTGATCACCGGGCCCGAGGTCGAATACGCCTGGCGCGAGTATCTCGAAGCGTTTGCGTGAGGGGAGGCGATGGCACAACAGCTGCTTGTCTGGACCGTACTGCCCTTCGGACGCATCCGCGGAGGCGAGCATCACGGGCGCTATCGCGTCAGCATCGTGGTCTCGCCCCGGCTGACGCCGGACGCGGCCGACGAGCAGACGCTCGAGGCGTTTCGCGAGTGGCTGAACTGGCCCGACGCGCTGGACCGCGTGAAGCTCGGGCTCAGGATCGGCTCGAGCGAGTCCGCGCTGATCCCGATCTCGAGGCCCGATACCGACCTGTGGAAGCGGCTGTTCGACGACAAGACGCCGGTCGCCGGGTTCGTCTACAAGGACATGAGCACGGTGAACCTGCACTCGTACCCGGTGCGGAACGTGCTGGCCTTTGCGCGGAAGAACTACGCGCAGCTCGCCGTGCAGTCGGCCTCGACCCATCCGACGCTGCTGCCGTGGAACGAGGCGCACCCGGACCTGCGCAACATGCTGCAGGACATCGGGACCAGGACGACGAAGATCAACCTCGGCGACCGGCAGATCGAGGTGATGCACCCGGGCTTCTCGCGCTTCTTCGAGGGCGAGACGGACGAGGCGATAAAGGGCTCGGTCTTCGGTCGCCGCGGGATCTACCGGATGGACGTGCCGGGACCCGACGCGGAGGAGCAGGGACTCCCGCCGACGGCCAAGGCGGCCCCGCGGAAGGCGCTGAGCCCCGACTGGGTGAACCCGCGCCCGCTGGGGCCGGCCGGGCCGCTGTCGAGCGCACCCGACGCGGGACTGATGGACAAGTTCTCGAGCGCTGACGAATACACATTCTATCAGGCGGACCGCTTCTATCGGCGCAAGCGGCCGACCGCCGCCGAACGCGCGAAGGCGCGGCCGGACTACCAGGACGTTCCACCGCCCCCGGTCGTGCCCGAGTACGACTTCCACCGGATCGTCGCGTCCTATGCCGACTACGGCGGCCTGATGCGGGGTCTCGGGCTGGTGATCGACTGCGCGATCGAGGACGACACCGAGATCCGTGACCGCATCAACGCGGGTGGCGGCGAAGGCGTCGGCCAGATGCAGCTCATCGTGGACTGGTCGGGCGGCGCGCCCGGCAAGGACGCGCTGCCGCGCACCGCCTGGCTGGCGCGGCAGGACCGGTTCGTGCCGCGCCCGCGCACCAACTACCACGCCACCGGGTTCCTGCGGCTGCAGGACTGCGACGACGGCTGGCACATCAACAACGACGAGCGGCCGGGCCTTTTCGATCTCTACCAGGTCGATCCCGACGGCGCCGCGATCAAGACGGTGAACTTCACGCTGACCGCGCAGAACCTGGTCGGCAAGAGCCTGAGCCTCAGGCAGGAGCACGGCGAGGTCACCTACACGACCGGCAACCGCCAGTCGGTCGCGGCGCTGAGGTCCGCGGGGCTGGGCGTGTCGCAGCACGGCCGCGCCCTGGACCTCGCCAAGGCAGCGGCGGCGGCGGATTCTGAAGAACGAGGCGATCCTTGCTGGGAACGCCGACAAGGTCGTGCTGTTCTCGGAGGACGTGCATCGCGGCTACCGGCCGGACGTGTCGCGGGTGCCGGACTTCGTGCAGCCGGGGGACTGGCGCACGCTCTGCGCCCGGGAAGGGGAGTACCGGCTGCTCAAGACCGGCGACGAGGTGAGCTTCCCGAAGGACGAGGGCTACGTCTCCGGCAACTCGGTCACCGGCGACGGCGAGGGCTCCGACGAGCACTACATGCACGAGAGCCTGTTCCGCTGGACCGGCTGGAGCCTCGTCGCCTCCCGCCCCGGGCTGACGCTAAAGTCCGAGACCAACGACGACGACCAGTTGCAGGCGGAGGTACCGAGCGAGGTAACCGACACCGCCGAGAACGGCAACAACGTCGCCGTCAGCTTCAAGGCGGCGAAGGGGTCGCTGCCGCGTTTGCGGTTCGGCAGCCTCTACCGGGTCCGCGCGCGGATCGTGGACTTGGCGGGAAACTCGCTGGCGGTCGACGACGAGTCGATCGAGCCGCTGGAGCAGGCAAGCGACGCGGTCGGCTACTGGCGGTTCGAGCCGGTGGACCCGCCGGTGATGCTGCACCGCAACCGCATCAGCGAGGGCGAGTCGCTGGAGCGGATGGTGATCCGTTCGAACTTCAACAGGAAGGCGGCCGAGTACCTGGAGACGCAGGACTTCAAGGACACGATCGAGGAGCCCGCGGCGACGGACTTCGAGTACACCGAGACCAACCAGCGGCACTTCGTCCCGCCGAAGTCGTCGCAGCAACAATGCGAGACGCACGGGCTGTTTGACGTGTTCTTCGCCGACTGGGACAAGATCCGGAGCGGCTACGAGATCGCGGCGCGGGAGGCGGGAACGCTCTACGACGATGTGCCGGGTTCGGACATCGAGCTGGTCACGCCGACGTCGGTCGCCGAGGCGGCGACCACCGGCACCCTGCCGCCGGCGATGCCGGACGCAGCGAACCCCGTCGGCGACCGGATGGTGGGCGGGCAGTACATCATCCACCGGGAGGGCCACGTCGCGACCCCGTACCTGCCCGACGGGGCGGCGGGTGGCGTCGCGATCCGGGCGGCGCAGGGCCACACGATTCCGGGCGTCTCGGGGCCGATCGTGCTGGGACCGTCGTGCCAGATCGTGATGTCGACCAACCAGCACCTGGTGATCCTCGTCCGTCGCGGCGCGGACTGGCCGGGATGCGACGGCTTCCGCCTGATCCTCGCCGAGCGGCCGGAGAGCCACGGCGAGCTGCCGTGCATGGTCAACTTCCCCAACGACGGCAGGCCGGACTGGAAGGAGGAGGATCGTACGCTCACGATCTTCCTGCCGAAGGGCCGGATCGCGCGGCTGGTCTATTCGAGCTTCATCCATCCCGACTTCATCCGTGCCTTCGGCATCCCGCGCTGGACCGACAGCCAGCAGCAGGCCGAGTTCTGCATGGAAACGGCGATGGCCGGGACCAACTGGCTGATGACGCCGTACCGGAACCTGACGCTGGTCCACGCGACGCAGCAGCCGGTCTGCATGCCGGAGCTGGAGAACCTGACCCCGAGCCGCGGGCAGGCGGGCGCGCAGGACGCGCAACTGCTCTGCCGCACGGTCCGGTTGCACGGGCCCTCGACCGGCAAGTTCGAGATCGAGGCGGAGTGGGACGAATGGGTGGACGACCCGCAGAAGCCGCGCCCGGTGCGCCGCCACTTCGCCGGCCAGCTGGGCGAGATCCGGCTGGCGGAGAACCAAGAGAACGAGTTCGTCCTGAGCCAGGCGGTGAACGCGCAGCTGGCCGACCCCGAGGCCAAGCGCGGCGACGTGCACGACTTTGGCGACACCCGGTTCCGGCTGGTGAAGTACCGCGCCCGCGCCACGACGCGGTTCCGCGAGTACCTGCCGCCGTCGATGTATCCCAAACCGGAATTGACCTCGCGTCTCGGTCCGGTGGCGGAGGGGCCTGCCTACGCCCTGCCGCCCGAGGACGACATTGGCGCGCCGGTGCTTCTCGATCCCGGCGGTTCGACGGAGCAGAGTCCGGTGCTCTCCAGCGCGGCGCCGAAGGACCCGAAGCTCCTCTACGCGGTGCCGACGTTCCGGTGGAGCGAGCGGCCTGCGACCGGTCCGTACTCGGTCACCCGGCTCGGCAACGGGTTGAGGGTGTGGCTGGACCGGCCGTGGTTCACCTCGGGCGACGGCGAGCTGCTCGGGGTGGTGATACACGCCGAGGCGGGGCGGTTCACGGACATCCCGCAGGACATGCAGACGCTCGTCACCCAGTGGGGCCTAGACCCCCTCTGGGAGACGACGCTACCCAAGAACATGGCGCGCGAGGCGGACTTCACCGCGCGGGTCATCTCGGAGTCGGTGAAGCTGCAGGAGCGGCCGCAGGCGCCCCATGTCCGGATCGTCGGCCACCGTGTCCACTGGGACGATGCACGGGGGCTCTGGTACGCGGATGTCGAGCTCGACCCGGGCGCCAGCTACATGCCGTTCGTCCGGCTGGCGCTGGTCCGCTACCAGCCGAACGCGATGCCGCAGGTGAAGATCTCGAAGGTCGTCTTCGCCGACTTCGCGCAGGTTCTGCCGCGCCGACGCTTCGTGGCGAAGCGCGACGGCGAGAAGCTGACGGTGTCGCTGCACGGGCCGGACCCGCGCCGCGGGCCAATGGACTTCACCCGGGACTCGGCGTTCCAGAACATCTCCTTCGTCAACGGCCCGTTCGAGACCGGGCGCAACCGGGTCGAACTGGTGCTGCAGGTGCAGGACGACGGCATCGAAAGCGAACTGGGCTGGCGCGACCAGAAAGTGCTGATCGAGCGCGTCGTTGGCGAGGAGGCAACCAGCGCCCCGCGACCGTCGCTCACCATGGCCGAGGCCGGTGCGAGGATCGTCCGCCGCGCCGCCGGCGGGACGGCAACGATCCCTGCGGCCGTAGACCGCGGCGGGGTGTCCACCACCGTCAGCCGCAGCCGGGCAGCCGCGACGATGACCGCCAACGCTGCGCGCGACGTTACGATCGGGTCCGGGACGTTCGAGCCCCTCGACCCGTTCCTGTTCGACCCCGCCTTCTGGGAGGCGGAGGTCAAACTGCCCGCCGACAGCGGCACGCGTCGCGTCGTGATCCGGGAGTTCGAACGGTTCTACTCCGACAACACGGCCAACCAGCGGGTCGGCAGCTCGACCTTTCCCCGACGCGTCATCGAAGAACGTCTTGTCTTTGCCGACGCAATCGATCCGGAGGCCCTTTCTTAGGCCTAGAGCCGATAGTGGCAGCCTATAATGGCGGCATGAATTTGCGAAACCTCTGAGGCACCATGTCTCGATCGTCCGCTCTGGTGACGCTCGTTCAAGGAGTACCGTCCGCAGTTTGTCGATCGCGGCTAGACTAGCTAAATCCCCAGCCCCCGCTGCCGCCCAAGGGTCCAGTCAATCCCGCCGCCCGGCAAACCGATGCCTGATACCTCCCGCCCGAGCTGGCGCCCAAGCGTGTCGTTCCACGGGACGAGGCTGAAGCCGAGGCCATCGTCGATCATGGCGAACCGTAAGTGCCGCCCACGCCCCATTGATATCGCGGGTTCCGCGTTGGCGGGCGAGCGGCGAGCCTCCTTCTGATGTTTCGGAAGGAGGCTGTCATGGCTGACGGTGGGGATGGGTTTGATCGAGGTGGTGCGGCGGACGCGGGGTACCGGCGCTGGCCGGAGGCGCTGAAGGCGTGGGCTCAGCCCTCATTCACTTCAACAAGTTCATCACCGTCGAAACGTGCCAGCGGCCGCCGCGGCGAGTAAGGATGCCGCGACCGTTCAGTTCACCGGCTATTGCTCGGAGACTTGTCGCGCCGCCAGCGCGAATATCATCGACGACTGCCCGCAGGTCCTCCGCGTGGCGATCCGCATTCCTCGCAATCGCCTCCCTCAGCGGCTGTCCGCCCCGTCCAGCCCGCCTCAGGGCCGCGGCGCCGTTGGGGTTGCCCAGACGCACACCCCGGGCCTTCGCGGCCGCGAGCGCCTCCCTCGTTCGCCGAGAGATCGCCTCCCGCTCCTGCTGTGCCACCAGCGCCATGATGCCGACGGTCAGGTCGTTCGCCTCGGGCATGTCGGCCGCGACGAACCGCACGCCGCTGTCCCGAAGCGTTAGCAGGAACGCCGCATTCCGCGACAGCCGGTCGAGCTTGGCGATGCGGGCGGGGGCAAAAAGAACGGGCCGGCCCAATTCGCCGGCCCGCTTCCCAAACGCTAAGAAGCCTCAGCCTCCGGCTTCGAAGGTCGTGATCCGCCGCGTGTCGTTCAGGTCGAGCGAACTCGACGGCAGGAACCCGCCGAAGACGTGCCGGATCGCCGCGTCAAACACACGGATTTCCAACAGGTAGCAGCAGCGCTGGAAGCTATCGCCGAGCTCGGTCATGTCGATGTTCCGCAGGTGCACCAGCGATCCGTCCGGAATGGTGCCGGTATCGTCGGTGTTTTTGAGCGGAACCGTGGCGTCGTCCGGCATCTCGAAGTACTCGTGCCGATCGTCGCCCGAGGGGCTGCCGAAGACGTGCGTCGTCGGCGGGTCGCCACCCTCTACGGTCAGGGTGAAGAACCAGTAGTGCACGTCGGCGAAGTCGGCCCACACCTGAAACACGCTCTCGCCGGTCGGTGCTTCGCCGCAAGCCGGAACCTGGGTCATGCCGTCCATCAGGCGAACCTCGAAACCGCCAGGATAGGGCGGCATCTCGGGCAGGATGTTGTCGAGCTGGATGGCGTGCGAAACCGTCGCGGGGATGACGGTGCTGTCCGTCAGCTCCCATTCCAGGTGCACGCGCATCAGGTCGTTCTGCCGGTCGGCCGGCAGCTTGTGGGTCGCCCAGACGGCCAGGTGCAGATGCGGGTTGGCGCAGCCGATCGAGCCGTTGCCGGTGATGCCGGCGGGGTTGCCAGTCATCGCGTCGACGAAGTCCTGCGCGTCCATCCAGCCGTCGGTGCCGTCTGTCGAGAGGTTCTCGGTGACGGGTTGCCAGACGCACGGCGCCCATGCCGGCCCAGTAGGCTTGCGCAGGCGCCAACTGGTTTCGATCTCGTCGTCGAAGCTGGACATCGTCATGCTCTCGAAGACGACACGAAAGCGGGCGATGGTCCCGTCCTCAGCGAGGAGGTCCGGCGGCAAGGTGCCGTCGATCGGCACCCACAGGCCGCAGGGGCGGCGCGGCGGGTCACCCGGCGGGGTCGGGAAGGTGTTGGCGCGCCACAGGCCGTCCGGGCTGAAGTCGGCGGCCGAGAAGAGCCGGCCGCAGAGGGAGTCGAGATGGGGATCCATTCCGATGTCGATACCCGGGGCGAACGAGAGCGCGTCGAGCCCGAGGAACCTGGCGCGCGGGTCGAATGGGGCGATCAGGTTCTGGTGCGGCACGTCGATCGCGCCGCCGATCCGCAGGACGTCGCCGTCGGTGAACGGCGCAGGCTCGCCTGCATAGAGGATCTCGGTCGAGAAGCGGATGCGCTCGCGGTTTCCCTCGCGGTCGGTGACGACCGCATCGAGCCCGAAGTCGACGCCGCGGTTGATGATGCCCGCCGGAATTGGCGGACTGAGGAGTGTCGAGTTCGGCGCGACGATGCTGCCCGTGACCGCCGACAATAGGTCCCCGTCGAGGATGTCGGGATCCCGCACAGGATCGGACGTCCCCTCCAGCGAGAACCAGATGTCGACGCCGAGCGCCTCGAGCCGGTTCAGGTAGGTGTTCGGGTCCTGCTCGAGCTGTTCACGGCCAAGGTCGTCGGCGAGGCGGATTGCATTCTCGATCGCGCCGAGGTCGCCGACGAAGTGCAGGGCGTCCAGCCCCATGTTGTCGGGAAGCTGAAAACGCGCAACCAGCACCGATTTGGGAATGACCGTGCCCGTGGGAAACAGTATGTCCCCGTGGCCGAACAGGCCGAACTGCTCGTCGAGCTCGGTCGAGAAGGCGATCAGGCGATCCTCGGGAGAATCGCGTCGACCGCGTCGAGCCCCAGCGCCTGGCCGACCTCGACCAGCGTGCCGGGGGGCAGGAGCTCGGCGTTGCGTGCACAGATCGACGCGCTGCCGGAGCTGGGGTCCATCGCCAGCAGGTCTCCGTCGGAGATGACGGGATTGCCGTCTCGGGCTTCGCCGACCCGGCTGACGAAGTCTTCCTCGGTCGAGAACAGGATGCCTCTGCAATCGCGGAAGGGTCCGTCCTGCGCGGCAACCGGCATGGCCATGGATAGGCCGGCCAGAGCCGCGATTAGGAGTGGAGGATGTCTCATGAGTTTCACCCGGAAAGCTGTTGATTAGATTAGTTCAGCCTGAACAAAGCGGATGTCTCTGATTTCGCACGATAAGGCGCAATTTCTCGTGGCTCCTGATTGCAGGTATTCGTAGAATTCCGGCGGGAACCCTGCGATTTCGGATGCGCCGATGAAACCGAAGACCCGCCACCCCGAGCAGGATGATCTGCTGCGGCCGCGCCTGGTCGACCTGATCGACATGGGCCACGAGCTGGTGAAGCTCGAGGCGCTGATCGACTGGGAGTTCTTCGAGCGGGAGTGGGCAGGGTTCTTCCCGTCCGGCAAAGGGCGACCGGCGACGTCGCCGCGGCTGGTGGCGGGGCTGCTCTATCTCCAGCACGCGTTCGCCCTGTCGGACGAGGCGGTGGTCGCGCGGTGGGTCGAGAACCCGTACTACCAGCATTTCTGCGGTGAGACTTTCTTTCAGCATCGTCCGCCGATCGACCCCTCCTCGCTCACCCGCTGGCGCCAGCGCATCGGCGAAGAAGGTGTGGAGTGGCTGCTGACCGCGACGATCGAGGCCGGTCGCGCCTCGGGAACGGTCAAGGACCAGAGCATCGAGAGGGTGTCGGTCGACACCACGGTCATGGAGAAGAACATCGCCCACCCGACCGACGCCCGGCTCTACGAGACGGCGCGGCGGAAGCTGGTGGCGCTCGCCGCCGAGGCCGGGATCGAGCTGCGGCAGAGCTATGCGCGCCTGGCGCCGCGGCTGGCGGCGAAGGCCGGCAGGTACGCCCACGCCCGTCAGTTCAAGCGGATGCGCAAGGCGCTGCGCACGCTCAAGGGCTACACCGGCCGGGTCATGCGCGATCTCCGCCGCCGGCTCGAGGACATCCCGGACGGGCCGCTGCGGGAGCGCATCCTCGACATGCTGGTCCTGACCTCGCGGCTCTTGCACCAGCAGCCGAAGGACAAGGGCAAGCTCTACAGCCTGCACGAGCCGGAGGTCGACTGCATCTCCAAGGGCAAGGCGCGGGTGCGATACGAGTTCGGCACCAAGGTCAGCGTCGCCGCCACCACCCGCGAGGGCTTCATCGTCGGCATGCGGGCGCTGCCGGGCAACCCCTACGACGGCCACACCCTCGCCGAGGCTCTCGAGCAGGTCGAGGTGCTGACCGATCGCCGCCCGTCCCTCGCCGTCGTCGACCGCGGCTATCGCGGGCACGGCGTCGAGACCACGCGCGTGCTGATCAGCGGCACCCGCAGGGGGCTCACGCCGCCGCTCGCCAAGCTCCTGCGCCGCCGCAGCGCCATCGAGCCGGAGATCGGCCACATGAAGACCGACGGGCGGCTGACGCGCTGCCCGCTGAAGGGAACCACCGGCGACGCGCTCTTCGCCGTCCTCTGCGCCTGCGGCCACAACCTCCGCAAGATCCTCGCCCACCTGAGGGCCTTTTGGGCCCTCCTGATCGCCGCCATTCTCGGCGCGCTCAGACCCGACGGCACCCCCAAGGACAGTGTTGCCGCCGCCTAATCGGATTGTTCAGGCTGAACTTATTAAACCATACCGCGGAGGACGCTTGCTTCGGCCCCCCCCCGGCACAAGCAATCGCTTCTGAAGTGCGCAAACGGACGGGCCTTCTCTGTTGGTCGCTCGATTGGCATCCACGTGAAGCGGGAACCGGCGGCAGCCAGCACTAGCAGGCGGCAGCTTCCATTTTCACTGGATCAGCATCAGCGGCGTCAGCCCATCGTCGGCATGACGAACTCGGGGTCGGTGCGCACGCCCGAGGGCCAGCGCGTGGTGATGGTCTTGAGGCGGGTGTAGAAGCGCACACCCTCCATCCCGTGCATGTGGTGGTCGCCGAACAGCGACTGCTTCCAGCCGCCGAACGAGTGGAACGCCATCGGCACCGGGATCGGCACGTTGACCCCGACCATGCCGACCTCGATGTCGTGTGCGAAGGTCCGCGCCGCATCGCCGTCGCGGGTGAAGACCGCGACGCCGTTCGCGTAGTCGTGCCGGTCGATCAAATCGACCGCCGCGTCGTAGTCCGTGCGACGGACGATCGAGAGGACCGGGCCGAAGATCTCCTCGCGCCAGACCGTCATGTCCGGCGTCACGTTGTCGATCAGCGTCGGCCCGACGAAGTAGCCGCCCTCGTAGCCTTGCGGCGCCTTGAAGCCGCGCCCGTCGACGACGACCTTCGCGCCCTCGGCCTCGCCCTTGTCGATCAGGCCGACGATCTTGTCCTTCGCCGCCTGCGTCACGACCGGCCCCATGTCGGAGGCGCGGTCCGAGGCCGGACCCACCTTCAGCGCCTCGATCTTCGGCACCAGTTTCTCGATCAGCGCGTCGGCGACCTTGTCGGTCACCGGCACCGCCACCGAGATCGCCATGCAGCGCTCCCCGGCCGAGCCGTAGGCCGCGCCCATCAGCGCGTTCGCCGCCATGTCGAGGTCGGCGTCGGGCAGGATCACCATGTGGTTCTTCGCCCCGCCGAGCGCCTGCACCCGCTTGCCGTTCTTCGTCCCGGTCTTGTAGATGTACTTCGCGATCGGCGTCGAGCCCACGAAGCTCACCGCCTTCACGTCGGAATGCGTCAGCAGCGCGTCGACCGCCTCCTTGTCGCCTTGGACGACGTTGAAGACCCCCGCGGGGAGGCCCGCCTCGGCCAGCCACTCGGCGATCATGAGCGAGGCGGAGGGGTCGCGCTCGCTCGGCTTCAGGATGAAGCAGTTGCCGCACGCCAGTGCCACCGGGAACATCCACATCGGCACCATGGCGGGGAAGTTGAACGGCGTGATCCCAGCGACCACGCCCAGCGGCTGGCGCAGCGAATGACTGTCCACGCCGGTGCCGACATTCTCGGTGATCTCGCCCTTGAGGAGGTGCGGCGCACCGACGGCGAACTCCACCACCTCGAGTCCGCGCGTGACCTCGCCCACGGCGTCGTCGTGGGTCTTGCCGTGTTCGGCCGAGATCGCCTCGGCGAGCTGGTCCGCCCGCTCCCACAGGATGGTCTTGAACCGGTCGAGGATGCGCGCCCGGCGCAGCGACGGGGTCTTGGCCCACGCCGGCCAGGCGGCCCTGGCCGACGCGACGGCGCGGCTGACCTCGTCGGTCGAGGCGAGCGTGACGCTCCTGTCGCTCTGCCCGGTCGCCGGGTTGTAGACGGGCTGGCTGCGGCCGGACGTGCCGGCCGTGCGGGCGTTGTCGATGAAATGTCCGATCTCGGTCATCAGGGGCCTCCTCTGGTCTGACGCCGGTATGGCCTATACGCTGACGCAACTAAACCGCCACGGACGGTGATCCGTTATGCAGGAATGGCGATAATGGACTGGGACGACGCCCGCTACTTCCTCGCCGTCGCGCGCGACGGGCAAATGCTCGGCGCCGCCCGCCGCCTTGGCGTCAGCCAGGCGCTGCTCTCGCGCCGCATTGCCGCTTTGGAGCGGTCGACCGGCACCCGCCTCCTCGACCGAACCACCCGCGGCTGTACCCTGACCGAGGACGGCCAGACGATGTTCGAGGCCGCCGAGCGCATCGAGGCCGAGATGCTCGGCTCCCTCGCCCGCCTGCAGCGGCGCGAGGGCGAGGTCGCCGGCACCATCCGAATCGGCGCCCCCGACGGCTTCGGCAGCGCGTTCCTCGCGCCCCGTCTCCGCCGCTTTACCGCCGCCTACCCCGAGCTGCACGTCCAGCTCGTGCCGGTGCCGCGCAGCTTCTCGCTGTCGCAGCGCGAGGCGGACGTCGCGATCATGGTCGGGCGGCCCGAGAAGGGCCGGCTTCGCGTCCGCCGCCTCACCGACTACACGCTCGGCCTCTATGCCAGCGAAAGCTACCTCGCCGCGGCCGGTCACCCGGGGAGCCTCGCCGCGCTCAAGGACCACGCCCTCATCGGCTATGTCGAGGACATGATCTACACCCCCGAGCTGAACTACGCGGCGGAGTTCCTGCGCGACTGGCGGTCCAGCATCGAGGTGGCGACCGCCATCGGCCAGTTCGAGGCGGTCCGCTCCGGCGCGGGCATCGGCGTCCTGCACGACTTCATGGCTGCGGGCGTGCCCGACCTCGTGCGCGTGCTGCCAGACGACATCGCCACCCGCACCTACTGGACCGTCTGGCACGAGAACATGCGCGTCGCGCGCCGGGTTCAGGCCATCGCCGCCCTCATCGATGGGCTCGTGCGGGAGGAGAGGCAGCTCTTCCGCCGGGACTGACCTCAGCCGCCGAGCGCGACCGTCGCCGCCCGCCAGATCAGCAGCAGCGACAGAGTGAACAGTAGCCCCTCGATCACCCGCACGTAGGTGGCGTCGTGCAGCCGGCCGACGATCCAGCGGCCCGCAACCGTTCCGGCGATACCGGCCGAGATCAGCGTCAGCGTCAGTGACCAATCCAGCGCCTCGAACTGGCCGAGCGCCCAGTAGCCGGGGACCTTTGCCAGGTTTCCGACAGCGAAGGCGATCGCGATGGTCCCCGCGAACTCCAGCCGCGGCAGCCGCTGCGGCAGAAGGTACGCCTGCGACGGCGGCGAACCGGAATGGGTGATGAAGCTGGTGATGCCGGTCAGCGTGCCCCAGAACAGCCCCGGCGCGATCCGCGCCGCGGCGGGCGACGGCGCCACCCGTCCGAACCAGCTTCTCGCGACGTACCACAGGCCGATCAGCCCGGTGGCAAGCAGCAGACCGCTTTCGGGGGTGTAGGGCGTGCTCACGGTCGCGACCGCGATGCCGAACAGCATCGCCGGGATCAGGATCGCGAGGTTCCGGCCCGAATACGTCCGGCGGTAGAGCCAGACCGCCACCCAGTCGGTGACGAGGAACACCGGCAGCAGGATCGCCGCCGCCTGGATCGGGCTCATGATGAGCGCCAGCATCGGCACCGCCAGCGCCGCCGCCGAGGCGAGGCCGCCCTTCGAGAGCCCGACGATGACGGCTGCGAAAATCAGCGGAACGAGGTGCTCGATGACCGCCCTTCCCCTGTCGATAGGGCCTCCGTTACGCGGCCCACGGTCATGTCAAGAGGACTGCCCGCAATCCTTTCCAGGTGGTTAACGGATCCACTGTTTCGCATATATAACAATGGCTTGCCGGATCTGTCCATCGTGGACACCCGGCCGTCAGGACGCGTCCCGCTTCGCGATCCAGTCGAAATCCGGATGGTTCTCGAACCGCCACTGCCGCCTCGGCCCGGCCATCACGTTCAGATAGTACATCTCGTGCGCATAGGGCGCCCCGCACGGATGATGCCCCCGCGGCACCAGCACCACGTCCCCATCCGCCACCGCCATCGTCTCGTCCAGATCGAGGTTATCCGTGAAAACCCGCTGGATGCCGAAGCCCGTCTTCGGGTTCAGTCGATGGTAGTAGCTCTCCTCAAGGTAGGTCATCCGGGGATAGTCATCCTCGTCATGCCGGTGCGGCGGATACGACGACCAGTGCCCGTCCGGCGTGAACACCTCCGTCACCAGCAGGCTGTCGGCCACGTCCCGCTCCTCCATCGCGATGGCGTTGATGTGGCGCGTGTTGGTGCCCTTGCCCCGCGGCGTCAGCAAGATGTCGGCAGGACCGATGACCTGCGCATCATGGCCGCCGTGGCCGGGCGCGGAGCAGACCGCAAGCGTGCAGTCGGTCGTGGCCTCGACGCTCCAGTCAGTGCCGTTCGGGACGTAGACGCAATGCGGCGGCGCCTTCTCGAAGACGTCCATCCGGTCGCCCAGCTCGCCGAAGTCGCGCCCGCCGCCGGAGATCTTCGCCCTGCCCTCCACCAGCACAAGGATCACCTCCCGGTCGCCCGTCGCCTCTGACGCGACCTCGCCCGGCTGCAGCCGATAGAGGCCGAAGCCGACATATGACCAGCCGGCCTTCTGCGGCGTGATGTCGTGGACCTTGCCGCCCGTCCCGTGCGGCTTGCGGAGAAGGTCGCTCATGGCTTGTCCCTCGGGTTGAAGTCGAAGAAGAACTTGTAGGCCGCGTAGACCCCGAGAGCGCCGAACAGGATCGCCCAGAACGGCGACCCGCCGGCGAGCTCGATCAGCGCCCAGCCGAGCGCCACGGCGACGATGACGACGCGCAGCCAGAGCGGCTTGAAGAACGGATGGTCTAGATCGAACATCAGGCGTAGAGGCCCGGCCGGTCGGCAAGCTTCACCTCGACAGGCTCGCCAGTCTCGGCCGCCTCCAGACCGGCGTCCGACACTGCGGTGATCGCGTATCCATCCCACGCTGAAGGCCCGGTAACGCCGCCGGCGGAGGCCACCTTGATCCACTCGGCGATCTCGAGGTCGTAGGCCTCGATGAACCGCTCGCGCCAGTCTGCGGGGACGCGGCCCGCGAAGCTGTCGCCGGTCTTGATCACGACGGGATTCGCCTCGGCGAGTTCGATCGTGCCCTTCTCGCCCGAGATCTCGCCACGGATATCGTAGCCGTAGCCGATGTTCACGCTGACCTCGACGGTCGCGAGCACGCCGCTCCGCATCTCCATCACCGCGAAGATCGGGTCGCGCAGGTCGCCGCCGACGGAACTCCGCTTGCCGGCGAGGACGCGCACCCGCGCCACCTCGTCGTCGAGCAGCCAGCGGGCCACGTCGATGTCGTGCACCATGGTGTCGCTGATCGCCATGTCCGAGGTGTAGAGGTCCCCCGGCACCGAGGCGTTCCGGTGCGCGGCGTGGTACATCAGCGCCGCGCCGATCCTGCCGGACGCCAGCGTCTCCTTCAGCGCCCGGTAGGCGGTGTCGTAGCGGCGCATGAAGCCGACCTGGATCAGCCGCTTCCCGAGCTTCACCTCGGCGTCGATGATCCGCAGGCACGCCTCCTGCTTGGGCGCGAGCGGCTTCTCGCAGAAGACCGGCTTGCCGGCGGCGAGCGCCGGGCAGGATCGCCTCCTCGTGCGCCGGGCCCCAGGAGCAGATCAGCACCGCGTCGACCTCGGGCGCCGCGATCAGCGACGCCGCGTCGTCGTGGACAGTAGCGCCGGGCTTCTCGGCCGCCTTCTCGGCGCGGCTGCGGTCGGCGTCGGTCACCGCCGACGACCTTGCCGCCGGCGAGGACGTCGGTGATGCGGCGGATGTGGTCCTGACCGATCATGCCGGTGCCGACGACGCCAATGCCAAGGGTCATTTGGCTCTCCAGTGCTTGTCTATGTGGCGCTGCATCTCGTTCCGCATGAAGCGCGAGCTTTCCTCGGCGCGCTCCTCCCAAGCGAAGACGCAGGCGGTCATGATGCCGTCGAAGCCGACCTCGGCCAGCGTGCCGAAGAAGTCGTCCCACGGCACCTCGCCCTGGCCGATGTCGAGGTGCTGGTGGACGCGCGCGGCCGAGCCCGGCGGGTTGATGATGTAGCGCAGGCCCGAGGAGGCCTTGTGGTTGAAGGTGTCGGCGACGTGGACGTGGGCGAGGACGTCGGCGCATTCGCGGATCATCGCGGGCACGTCGTCGCCGAAGTAGAAGGTGTGGGGGGCGCAGTAGAGGAACCTCACCCGGCTGGAGTTGACGGTGCGGATGAGATCGACGGAGGGTTGCAGGGTCTCGACCCAGTCCTCGGGGTGCGGCTCGATGTGGAGGTTGATGCCCTCGCGCTCGAGGATCGGGACGAGCTCGTCCATGGAGCGCCACCAGGCGTCCTCGCAGGCCTCGATCATCGAGCCAGTATGGCAGCAGTAGCAGGTGCCCTTGTCGGGGTGCGGGCCGCGGCCGAATTCGGAGTTCATGGTGTCGACGCCCATCTCGACCGCGATCTCGATGGCGCGCTTCCAGTGGCGGACGGCGGCCTGACGCTCGGTCTCGTCGTTCGAGGCCCAGCGGTACATCGGCAGCAGCGAGGCGATGCCGACGCCCGCGTCGGACAGTGCCTTCTTTAATCCCTTGATCCGGTCGGGGAAGACGCGGGGGGCCTTGAACCACTCGAGGAAGTCGGCCCGCGGGGAGAGCTCGATCCACTCGTAACCCATGCGGGCGGCGAGGTCGGGCAGCTCCTCCAGCGGCAGATGCCGGTGCATGAAGGGGTCGAGGGCGATCTTCATTAGTGTTCTCCCAGGGCGCCGGGCGCCCTCAATTCAGGTAGTCCTGGATGTTGCCGGCGGTGACGGCCTCGAACGGGATCCGAATCTGGCGCTCGATGCTTTCGCCGTTGGCCATCTTCACCGCGCTTTCGAGCGCGACCTCGCCCTGCCGCGTGGCGTTCTGGTAGACGGTGACGTCGAGTTCACCCGCCTGCATCGCCATGAGCCCGTCCGGGGTCGCGTCGATCCCGGAGACCACCACGTCCTCCATGCCGATGCCGGCGGCCTTCATCGCCTGGATCGCGCCGATTGCCATCTCGTCGTTGTTGGCGATCACCGCATCGAAGGCGACGCCGCGGGTCAGCCAGTTCGTCATCAGGTCCTGCGCCTCGACGCGCGACCAGTTCGCAGTCTGCTCCTCGACCACCTCGATGCCTGAGCAATCAAGGCGGGACAGGACGTCGTGGATGTCCTTGGTGCGCGTCAGCGCCGCGTGGTTCTCGAGCGGGCCCATCATGACGACGGCCGTGCCTTCGCCGCCCAGCATCTCGCAGACCTCCTCGGTCTGCATCGTCCCGGAGTCGATCTCGTTCGAGCCGACGAAAGTGGCGCCCTCTGGCAGGGCATCGATGTCGGCCGGAGGATGATTGACGTAGACGAGCGGAATGCCCGCGCGCGTCACCTCCTGCGTGATCGCCAGCGTCGAGTCGCCGTCGACTGGGTTGACGATGATTGCTTCGACGCCGTTCGCGATGAAGTTCTGCACCTGGCTCAACTGCTGCGCGACGTCGAGCTCGGCATCCTCGACGGCGAGCGTGACGTCATCGCGCCGCTCCGCCCCGGCCCGGATTCCGGCGAGCAGGATCGTCAGGAACGGGTTGTCGAACGCCGTCATCGTGACGCCGACCTGCATCTGGGCGTGCGCCGGCGCGGCAAGGGCGGTGCCGACCGCCAAGGCGGTCACGATGCGTGTCGTCATGCTGCTTCTCCGGTCTTACCGAGCCCGACCTCGCGAGCGATGTCCTTCAGCGTGCGTAGGCCGAGGCCCTGGTACTTGAGCGGCTCGTAGACCTCCGAGTCCTGCTCGGCCTCGATCACGATCCAGCCGGAATAGCCGTGCTGTGCCGCCACCCGCAGCACGCCACGGAAATCGACCGTTCCCTCGTCGTCGCCGGGCACGGTGAAACAGCCGAGCCGGACCCCCTGAAGGAACGACAGGTTCTCCTCCCGGACCTGGTTGGCGATGTCAGGCCTGACATTCTTGCAGTGGATGTGCGTCACGCGGTCCATGTACTTGTGCGCGAGGTCCTCGGGGTCGGCGCCGCCGAACCAGGCGTGGCCGGTGTCGAGAAGGAGGCGGGTGTGCGGACCCGCCATCTCCATGAACCGGTGGATGTCGTCCGCCAACTCGATGATCGTGCCCATGTGGTGGTGGTAGCCCATCTTCATGCCCTGCTCGGACGCGAAGGCCGAGAGCTCCTCGTAGCCCTTTGAGAACCGCTCCCACTGCTCATCGGTAAGGATCGGCCGGTCGTTCACCGGCACGTTGTCGTTGCCGTGGACGGTGTTCGAGCACTCTGCGGCATTGATGTGATCGCCGCCCGCGGCCTTGGTGAAGTCGATCCAGGCCTTGAGCGCCTTCTTCTCGGTCTCGACGTCGTTCACGAGGAGGTTGGTCGAGAACCAGCCGGCGGCGAAGCGCAGACCGAACTCGCCGAGCTTCGCCTTCAGGCTCGCGCCGTCGTCGGGCATCTTGTGGCCCTTCTCGATGCCGTCGAAGCCGATCTTCTGGCAGTCCGACAGGCAATCCTCGAGGCTCAGGTGGTCACCGATCGACCAGTCGTCGTCGTTTGACCAGGCGATCGGGTTCGTTCCGTACAGGATCATGTCAGCGCTCTTTCCTTGACGTGTTGCGCGTATTCGCGGCGAGCCTCAACGACTTCGGCGCGGTCGGAAACCTCGGGGACGGCGACGTCCCACCAGAAGCCGCCCACCTCGCGCGGCGGATAGGGGGTGGTGTCGATCAGGACGAGGTAGGGGACAGTCTTGTCGTGACGGGCCTTAAGCGCGTCCTCGAGCTCCTCGATCGAGCCGACCTTGACCGACTCGGCGCCCATCGACTCCGCGTGCTTCACGAAGTCGATCCAGCGGTCGTTGACGTGGTACGAGTGCTCGATGAGGTTGTTAAACTCGGCGCCGCCCGCGCCCATCTGCAGCCGGTTGATGCAGCCGTAGCCGCGGTTGTCGGTCAGCACGATGGTGTAGGGCACGCCCATCATCGCCGCCGTCGCAAGCTCGGAATTCAGCATCATGTATGAGCCGTCGCCGACCATGACGATGACGTCGCGCTCGGGCTCGGCCATCTTGATGCCCATGCCGCCCGCCACCTCGTAGCCCATGCAGGAGAAGCCGTACTCCATGTGGTAGGAGCCGGGCCGGCCGGCCTTCCAAAGCTTCTGCAGCTCACCCGGCATGGTTCCGGCGGCGCACATCACCACGGTGTCGGCATTGGCCTGCCGCTGGACGGCGCCTATGACCTGCTGGTCGGACGGCCTTTCATTGGTCTCCTTCGGCGGCGCTGTGACGTCGCCGAGATCGACGAACCACTCGGACTTCAGTTTCTCCGGCAGCGGCGCAGCGACGTAGTCGCCGAGGAGCCCTGTCAGCTCGTCAAGGGCGCGCCGGGCGTCTCCGACCACCGGCAGTGCGCTGCGCTTGGTCCCGTCGTAGGGGGCGATGTTGACGGAGATGAATCGCACTTTGGGGTCGCGGAAGACGCCCCACGAGCCCGTCGTGAAGTCCTGGAACCGGGTGCCGACGCCGATCACCACGTCCGCCTCGGCGGCGTAGCGGTTGCTCGCGGATGAGCCGGTGACCCCGATGCCGCCGAGGTTCAGCTCGTGGTCCCAGGGCAGCGCTGACTTGCCGGCCTGGGTCTCGCTCACCGGCAGGTTGTGCACCTCGACGAAGGACTTGAGGCGTGCGCAGGCGTCCGAGTAGTGAACGCCGCCGCCGGCGATGACGAGGGGGCGCCTAGCCCCTCGGATCGCCTCGGCGGCACGGTGCAGCTCCCCCTCGTCGGGCATCGGGCGGCGACGGTGCCAGGTGCGCGGCTCGAAGAAGTCGGCCGGGTAGTCGAACGCCTCGGCCTGCACGTCCTGGCAGAAGGCGAGGGTGACCGGGCCGCAGTCGAGCGGGTCTGTCATCGTCGCGAAGGCGCGGGGCAGGGCGGTCAGCAGCTGCTCGGGGCGCGTGATGCGGTCAAAGTATCGGCTGATGGGACGGAACGCGTCGTTAACACTGACGGTGCCGTCCTGCCAGTCCTCGATTTGCTGCAGCACCGGGTCGGGGCCGCGATTGGCGAAGACGTCGCCTGGAATGAACAGGACCGGCAGGCGGTTGACGTGCGCCAGCGCGCAGGCCGTCACCATGTTCGTGGCGCCGGGCCCAATGGACGAGGTCACCGCCATCGCCCGGCGGCGGCGGAGCTGCTTGGCATAGGCGATGGCAGCGTGAGCCATGCCCTGCTCGTTGTGGCCGCGCCATGTCTGGAAGCTCTCGCGCTCGGCGTGCAGGGCCTCGCCGATCCCGGCGACGTTGCCGTGGCCGAAGATCGCCCAGCAGCCGGCGAGGAACGGCACCCCGTCCTCGTTCATCTGTTGGCTCAGGTACCGGACCATCGCCTGTGCCGCGGTCAGTCGGATCGTGTTCGTCATGCTGCCTGCTCCCTGCCTTCGGCGCGCGCCCGGCCCCATGTCTCGGCGAGGCTCGCGAACTTCTCGGCCATGTCTTCAACCGCCTGCCTGTCGGTCATGTCGCCCGACATCCATGCGCGGGCGGCGTCGCCGAAGATGGTGCGGCCGACCGCAAAGCCCTTGACGAGGGGGTGGCGGGCGGCGCGGGCGAAGCTCGCCTGCAGCTCGTGCGCCGGGGCGTCGAGGCCAAGCACGACCACACCGCGGGTGTTGGAGTCGTTGCTGGTGATCGCCGCGCAGGCGCGGGCCCATGCGGCGTCGGTGCGGAACGGCTCGACCTTCCACCAGTCGGGGAAGATGCCGGCGTCATAGAACCGCTGGATGAGGATGGCCGTCGTGTCGTCGTCGACCGGCCCGACCTTGGACGGGATGACCTCGAGCAGGAACTCCAGACGATTGCGGCGTGCCGCGGCGAAGAGACGGGTGACGGTGGCGATCTGGTCGGCCCAGGTGTCGGCATCGTCGTCGGGGTGACAGAAGCAGAGGCACTTGACGACGTGGTCGGCGGGCCATTCGGAAAGGCCGCCGCAGTCGGGACCGATCTCGGGCTCGAGCTCCAGCGGGCGGGAGCCGGGCCACTCGACGGGGCGCCCGATCCAGAGGCCGGTGCCGGCGGCGCGGTAGAGCGCCTCGCGGCCGAGGCGACCATCGCAGAGGATGCCGTAGCCACGGCGGCCGTCGGCGACGCGCATGGCGGCTTCAAGGCAGAGGGTCTTGAAGGTGCCGATCTTCTCGGGTGTGGCGCCCTCCATCTCCTCCATCTGCATGCGGTGGTCGAAGGCGAAGACGCGCATTTCCGGCCAGTCGCCGCTGCGGTTGGTGGCCCAGTGCAACTGCTCCAACTCGGCGTCCTTACGAAGTGCGCGGTCGCGGATGCCGCGGTCGAAGAAGAACTGGAGCTCGACCCAGGAGGGGTAGGCGGGAGTGCAGCCGTGGCGCGAGACGGCGAAGGCGCCGCATGCGTTTGCGTACTTAAGTGTGGTCGGCCAGTCTTCGCCGTCGAGCCAGCCCTTGAGGAGGCCGGACATGAAGCCGTCGCCGGCGCCAAGCACGTTGAAGACCTCGATCGGGAATCCTGGCCCGGCCTCGCCGTCATCGAGGCTTGAGGGGATGGGGCCGGTGAAGGCTGCCGCGCCTGCCGCGCCGCGCTTGCAAACGAGGGTGGCGGCGGAGACCTCGCGCACGGCGCGGAGGGCGGCGAGCGTGTCGGTGGTGCCGCCGGCGATGTGGAACTCCTCCTCCGTCCCGACGATCAGGTCGAAGTAGTGTAGGTGCGACTGCAGCTTTGCGGTGACCTTTTCGGAGGCGACAAACCGGCTCTCGCCTTCGCCGTGCCCCGCCACGCCCCAGAGGTTCGGGCGATAGTCGATGTCGAGCGCAGTCTGGGCGCCGCCTTCGCGTGCGAGACGGAGGGCCTTAAGGACGGCCGCCTCGGTGCGGGGGTGGCTGAGATGCGTCCCGGTCACCACCATCGAGCGCGCCTCGGCGATGAAGCCGGGGTCGATGTCGTCCTCGGTCAGGCCCATGTCGGCGCAGTTCTCACGGTAGAAGATCAGCGGGAACTGCTCCTCGTCGCGGATGCCGAGGAGGACGAGGGCGGTCAGTCGCTCGGGGTCGGTCTTGACGCCGCGCGTGTCGACGCCCTCCCGCTGCAATTGCTCAAGGATGAAGCGGCCCATGTGCTCGTCGCCGACGCCGGTGATGACGGCGGACTTCAGGCCCAGACGGGCGGTGCCGCAAGCGATGTTGGTGGGGGAGCCGCCGATGTACTTCTCGAACGAGCGCATGTCCTCGAGCCGGCCGCCGATCTGCGCGCCGTAGAGGTCGACCGACGAGCGGCCGATGGTGATGAGATCAAGCGGCTTCGTCATGGCGGACCTCCGACACCTGGATTGCGCGGCCCTCGCGGGCCGAACGCAGCGCCGCCTCGGCCAGCACAAGGGCCATCAGCCCGTCGTGGCCAGTGGTCGGTGGCGTGCCGCGGGTCTGCACCGCCTGGACGAAGGCCGCGATCTCGGCGGCGTAGGCGGCGGTGTAGCGGGTCATGAAGAAGTCGAGGAGCGGCGGCCGGGAGAAGCCGTCGGCGTCGGCCAGCATCGTCCGCGACTGGTGCACGTTCTCGGCGGAGATTGCGCCCTTCGACCCAAGGACCTCTATCCGCTGGTCGTAACCGTAGGTGGCGCGGCGCGAGTTGGTGATCGTGCACTGGCGGCCGCTCGCCGTCCGCAGGATGACGTTGATGCTGTCGTAGTCGCCGCGGCGCCCGATCTCGGGGTCGACGAGGACAGAGGCGGCGGCCTGCACGGTCTCGACCTCCTCGCCCAGCAGCCAGCGCGCGACGTCGAAGTCGTGGATCGTCATGTCCTTGAAGATGCCGCCGGACCGTTCGATGTACTCGTAGGGCGGCGGGCCGGGGTCGCGCGAGGTGAGCGTCACCATCTCGACTTCGCCGATGCGGCCGTCGTCGATCGCCGCCTTCAGTGCCAGGAAGTCCGGGTCGAAGCGGCGGTTGAAGCCGACCATCAGCGTCGCGCCGGTCTCCTCGACGACGGCGAGGCAATGGTGGACGCGCGCCACCGACAGGTCGACCGGCTTCTCGCAGAAGATGGCCTTTCCGGCGCGCGCGAAAGCGCTCGATCAGGTCGGCGTGGGTGTCGGTGGGCGTGCATATGACGATGGCATCGATGTCGTGCGCACTCTTGATCTCGTCGATGGTGCGGACATCCGCGCCGTACTTGCCGGCGAGCGCCTCGGCCGCGTCAGCGACCGGGTCGGCGACCGCCGCGAGCCGAGCACCCTCGGTGGTCGCGACCGCCTGGGCGTGGACCTTGCCGATGCGGCCGGCGCCGAGGATGGCGAAACTCAGGGCCATGGCAAATCTCTCCTGTTGAGCGCAGCGGGTGCGCCTTGTGGTGGATGTTTGGGGGCGCCCGCGACGGCGCCCGGGGTCAGGCGGCTTCGGCGTAGGCGTCCTGCGTCTTGGCGCCGGTGATGTAGGCGACGACGTCCTGTCCGTCTGTCTCCTCCTTGAGGAGGTTGGCGCAGATCCTGCCGCGGCGGAACACGACGATCCGGTCGCAGAGGTCCATCACCTGCCGCATGTTGTGGCTGATCAGGATCAGCGGCTCGCCCTGCTCCTTGAGCGTGCGGATGATGTTCTCGACCTGCGCCGTCTCCTGCACGCCGAGCGCCGCCGTCGGCTCGTCCATGATGGTGAGCTTCGAGTGGAAGGTGGCGGTGCGGGCGATTGCCACGCACTGGCGCTGTCCGCCTGACATGTACTGGATCGTGTTCGACAGGTTCGGGATCTTGACGCCGGTCTTTTCCAGCCCGCGCCGCGTGGCCTCGCGCATGCCCTTGTAGTCGAGGATCGAGAAGGGGCCGAGCTTGAACAGCACCTTCTCGCGCCCGAGGAAGAGGTTGTCGGGCACGTCGAGGTGGTCGGCCAGCGCGAGGGTCTGGAACACCGTCTCGATCCCCGCCTCGCGGGCCTCGAGCGGGCCGTCGAACTCGACGTACTGGCCGTCGAACCAGACCCTGCCCGAAGTGCGCTGCTCGACCGCTGTGATCTGGCGGACGAAGGTCGACTTGCCGGCGCCGTTGTCGCCCATGATTGCCACGTGCTCGCCGCGGCGGACCTCGAAGTTCGCATCCTGCAGGGCGTGGACGCCGCCGTAGTGCTTGGTCAGCCCCTCGGTTCTGAGGACCACTTCGCCCGGGGCGCTGGCGGAGTGCGGGGCACTCGCGCCGGAGATGTTGGTCTGCATGTCGCTTGCCATGATATCCTCCCTCAGGCCTTGGCTGCGGCGCGGCGCTGCCGCCATTGATCGAGAACCACGGCGCCGACGATGATCGCGCCCTTGACCATCTCCTGGTAGTAGGCGTCGAGGCGCAGGAACGTGAACCCGGAGATGATGACGCCGAAGATCAGCGCGCCGAGCACGGTGCCGGGGATCGAACCACGGCCGCCCTGGAGCGAGATGCCGCCGATCACCGCCATCGCGATGGCGTCGAGCTCGTACATCATGCCCATCCCGGCCTGCGCTGTCAGGTTCTTGGAGCTGAGCACGATCGCGGCGACGCCGGCCAGCAGGCCCGCGATGGAGTAGACCATCACCTTGTGGCGGGCGACCTTGATGCCCGACATCCGCGCCGCCGCCTCGTTCGAGCCAATGGCGTAGGTGTGCTTGCCGTAGACAGTGTAGCGCAGGACCAGGTGGAACAGGATCGCCAGGAAGATGAAGATGAAGACCGGCATCATGCCCGACCCGATTGCGGCGTAGCTCTCGGTCGGAAATGAGACGGGCTGTCCAGCGGTCCACCACTTGGCTACGCCGCGGGCGGAAACCATCATGCCCAGCGTCGCGATGAACGGCGGGATGCCGGTGTAGGCGATCAGCAGCCCGTTGATCAGCCCCGCGAAGAGGCCGCAGGCGAGGGCCACGACGACGGGAAGGATTACGGGCAAGTCCACCCACCCGCTGCCGAAGACGGCGCGCGTATTCTCCATTCCGTTGATCTCGCCGACCTGGGCGAAGCTCATCGCGATCATCGCCGTGGCGGCGACGATGGAGCCCGACGACAGGTCGATGCCGCCGGTGATGATCACCTGGGTCACGCCGAGGGCGATGATGCCGATGATCGAGACCTGCAGGATGATGATCTGCAGCCGTGCGACGTTGAAGATGCCCTCGACATTCTCGCGCGTGTTGAAGAGAAAGCTGTCGCTCATCAGGAACCGTCCAAGCAGCTCGAAGACGACCACGATCAGCACGAGGGCAATTGCGACCCCGGCCTCAGGCGGCAGGCTGCGCTTCGACGTGTCGAAGCTCAGCCCACCAATTCCATGCGTAGATTCTGCCACCCCGGATCCTCCTCCTTGACGGCCCGGCCCATCGCCGGAAGGTCGCAGGGCGGCGCGGGATTGCGCCGCCCCCATGGTCGGGCGCGCGCGATCAGTTCTCGCTCGTGAACTCCGACATGTTCTCGGGTGTCACGAGCTGGAACGGGACGTAGACCTTCTGGTCGACGTCCTCGCCACGTGCGAGGGAAAGTGCGGCGTCGACGGCGCCGACGCCCTGACCGGCCGCATCCTGAAAGACGGTGACGTCGAGCTCGCCCGCGGCCATCGCAAGGAGAGCGTCGCGTGTCGCGTCGATGCCGCCCACCACGACGTCGTCCATCGAGATGCCCGACGCCTTCATCGCCTGGATCGCACCGATCGCCATCTCGTCGTTGTTCGAGATGACCGCGTCGAACGGCTCGCCGGTGGAGAGCCAGTTGGTCATCAGGTCCTGCGCTTCGTCACGCGACCAGTTCGCGGTCTGGCGGTCGATGACGTTCAGCTCGACGGCACAGTTGCCGGCCTCGATCACGTCGAAGATGTCCTGGGTCCGCACCACGGCAGCCTGGTTGGAGAGCTGGCCCATCATGATGTAGACATTCGCCGGATCCTTGCCGGCGGCGGCGAGGATGTCGCAGATTTCGATCGTCTCGAGGGTGCCGGACTCGCGCTCGTCGGAGGCGACGAAGGCCTGGTTGTCGGGCAGCGCGTCGACGTTGACCGGCTCGCGGTTGACGTAGACGAGCGGCACGCCCGCGTTGGCGGCGGCATCGGACATGGCCTGCGTGGCCGAGGTGTCGACCGGATTGACGATGATCGCGTCGACGCCCGAGGCGACGAAGTTATTGATCTGGTCGAGCTGGCGGGCGACGTCGTCTTGCGCGTCCTCGACCTGGATGTCGACGCCATCGAGCGACTCGGCATATTCGACCATGCCGTTCCTGAGCACCGTCAGGAAGTTGTCGTCGAAGAGCGCCATCGAGACGCCGATCGTTTCGGCCATCGCCGTCGTCGACAAAAGCGACAGCAAGCCCCCCGCTATAACCGTTCTTCTCATTTTTCCTCCTCCATCGGTGTCCGGCTCACCTTCACCACTTGCCGGATCGCGCCGCCACGGGGCGGAGCGGACTTCAGGCGGCCGCAGCGGCGACCGACGAATTGAGGTGCTCGATGGTCTCTCTCAGCGCCCGCTCCGGATCGCGGAGCGCATGGACCTCGGGCGAAAACGCCTCGATCGAGATCGGCCCGGCATAGCCCGCGCGGCGGAGCGCGATGATCTGCTCGACGTTGCCCAGGCGGTCGCGGTCGTCAACGAGGATGCGGTGAGCGTCGGCGATCTCCTCCAGTGGGAGGCTGCGGTCGATCACGCCGGAGACGTGGACGATTCCGGTGCGCTGGGGGAAGACTTCGCCGCCGCCGGCGAGGTAGTGGTGGAACGTGTCGTGTACGAGCTTGAAGACGCCGCCGCCGCCGATCTCGTCGATGAGCGCTAGCGTCTCGGCCTTGTCACTCAGCGACGAGGTCAGCGGAAAGCCGAGCGGCTCGATCAGCGCGACCATCTCCGCCTCTTCCAGCATCGGCTTCGCGGCCGCCAGCGCGCGGCGCGCGTTGTCGTGCCGCTCGTGGTCGCCCATGCCGATGCCGTCGTTGCGCGGGATCAGGCTGATCGTTTCGGCGCCACAGGCCTTTGCGTTGTCGACAAGCACGCGGACCTCGTCGCGGATGGCATCGGTCCAGAAGTTGAACGGATAGACCTGCGACAGGCCGACGATCCGGATGCCGCTTTCACGTGCCGCGCTCCGCACCGCACCGGCATCGTCACCGTCGAAGAGAGGCCGCGCAAGGTCGTTGCGAAGCTCGACGCCGACGCAGCCCAGCGACTTCGCGAGCCGGAAGAGGTCGCGATAACCGATGCTTGGGACGGTCATGTGGTTGATGGCGAAGGGCAGCATGTCGTGCGGTCTTCCTACTGTTGCGGGCGGGACAGTCGTCGAACTCTTCGGCGGCTCCGAAGCTGGCCAGTCGTATGCCCGTCCCGTGTATTTGGAATGAATATTCCATTTACCGAACCGATGCAAGGGAAAACTTAACGGGACCTTTCCGTACCGACCGCGACGGCCAGTGCCGTCGCAAGCGTCAGGGTCGCCGAGAGCGCTCGGAAAGCTCCGACATCGACCTCTCGCAGCCAGAGCGTCTCGCCGGGGACGCCGGCAAGCGGACTGTCAGCGCCGTCGGTGATGCCGACGACTGGCACCGAGCGCGAAGCGGCGGCTCGCGAGATTTCGATCACCTCCGGCGAGTATGGGGCGACCGTGATGATGAGGGCGACGTCTCCCTGCCGCACGGCGCTGACCGAGACGAGACCTCCCGGCGCGCCGTGGAGGACCGTCGGAATGCGCATCTTCTCGAACACGTAGGCGAGGTAGCTTGCCACTGGGAAAGACCGGCGCAGGCCAACGAGGTGGATCGTCTCGGCACCGCTGAGCAACCCCACCGCGCGATCGAGCGCCTCGAAGTCTATGGTTTCTGCCAACAAGTTGAGGCTCTTGTGCCCGGCTCCGACAAAATCGAGCAGAAGCTGCGCGACGTGCCCGTCCCGGTCGCGAAGTCGTTCAAGCCGGGTCGCGTAGTCCGGCCACCGCTCGGCATAGTCGTCGCGGTAGAGCCGCTGCATCTCGGAGAAGCCGGAGAAGCCAATCACCTGGCAGTAGCGCATCACGGCCGAGGGCTGCACACCGGCACCGGCGGCAATCTCGGCTACTGTCGAGACGGCGATCTTCTCGGGGTGCTTCAGCACGTAGTCCGCGCATTGGCGGAGGCGCTTCGGTAAGGTCTGCAGGACCTCCAGCGTGAGCTCCCGCACCTCGTCGGCGCTTGCAGGGGGGGCGGGCAGCTTTTCGGTCTCGAACATCGGTCCTCCGTGACGGGTGCCCGGCTCTGAAGAACTCTGCCACCGTGGAATAAACATGCCAAGAGAATTTGGAGCCGCTCAGGCAGTTTCTGCGGTGTGGATCGCGATCTCGGTCTGCAGAGCCGAGGTCTCGCCCTGCAGCCGGCCCAGAAGCCGCGCCACGGCTTCGACGACAAGGCGGGCCTCAAGCTCTGGGTTCTGGTCGATGACCGCGTCGATTGCGCGCTCCCGCAGGAGCTGACGGCGGTCTAGCGTCAGCTCGTGCGTGATGAGGACGTTGCTCTCCGCCCGGCCGAGATACCGTAGCGCCTCGGCCACCGGCATCGCGCCGGCCGAGGCCAGATAGATGCCGCGCAGCTCGGGCTGCGACTGCAGCGCCTGGTATGCGATCCGACCGGCACGCTCGCCGTCCTCGCCGCTCTCCAGTACGCCTGCCAGCCATAGCCGCGGATATCGCTCGGCCAAGACCTCGCGGAAGCCGGCCTCGCGTGCCCGCTGGCCGTCGATGTCGACGAGCCCTGGCAGCATCACCACGTCGCCACCAGCCGTGCCGACGAAGCCGCCCATCAGATCGCCGGCGACGCGGCCCGCTCTACGGTCGTCCGGCCCGACGTAGGCCGCACGCCCGGAATCCGCGATGTCGGTCGCCAAGGATCCCCTCAGGAAGCCGCTTTGGGAAGCTTGCATGCTTGGCTATTGCTCCGCCCATCGGCCACGACCATCGGGGAGCGGAGGATGCCTGTCCTTATCACCACTGCGCCTGCTGCTGGGGTGTAGACGACGTCTGCAACCCCGACCGGCCGGACTGGCGGCGAGTGCTCGACGAGGCGGCGGCGGCAGGCTACGGGGCTTGAGTCAGCGCATCCGGTTCTCTGCGCGCAGGGTGTCATGTGCCCGATCGGCCGCGGCGCCATCGATTACCCGGCGGTTCGCGATGCGCTGGCGCGGGCAAGCTACGCCGGCTTCATCACCGTCGAGCAGGAGCGCAACCCGAAGAACGCGAGCGGCAGCCTTTCCGACGTCAAGGCGAGCCTAGACTTCCTGAAGAGCGTCGGATTTTGAGGAGGGACGGACGATGATCCATGGTGGCAGGCAGGTGGCGGCGCCCATCCGATGGGCGATGGTCGGTGGCGGGCGGGGCAGCCAGATCGGCTACATCCATCGCTGCGCGGCGCTGCGCGACGGGAACTTCGCGCTGGTGGCGGGCGCCTTCGATCTCGATCCCGAGCGCGGGCGCGCCTTCGGCATCGAGCTCGGCGTTGAAGCGGAGCGATGCTACCCGACCCACCGCGAGATGTTCGCGGCTGAGGCCGACCGCCCCGACGGCATTCGAGCGGTCTCGGTTACGACGCCGAACAACACCCATTACGAGATCACCAAGGCGGCGCTCGAGGCCGGCCTTCACGTCGTTTGCGAGAAGCCGCTGACCTTCACCGTCGCCGAGGCCGAGGAGCTGCAGGCGCTCGCCCGCGACAAGGGCCGCGTCGTCGGCGTCACCTATGGCTATTCCGGTTACCAGATGATCGAGCAGGCGCGCGCGATGGTGGCGGCGGGCGAGCTTGGCCAAATCCGCCTCGTCAACCTGCAGTTCGCCCATGGCTTCCACTCGGCACCGGTCGAGGAGCAGAACCCGGCGATTCGCTGGCGCGTCGACCCGAAGTTCGCGGGACCGAGCTATGTCCTCGGCGACCTCGGCACCCACCCGCTCTTCATCGCCGGGCTGATCTGCCCTGAGCTGAGGATCAAGCGGCTGATGTGCGCCCGGCAGAGCTTCGTGAAGTCCCGCGCGCCGCTCGAGGACAACGCGGTGACGCTGATGGAGTACGAGGGCGGTGCGTTCGGCACGGTCTGGACGAGCGCCGTCAATGCCGGCTCGACCCACAGCCAGAAGGTGCGGATCACGGGCGAGAAGGCGAGCATCGAATGGTGGGACGAGCACCCAAACCAGCTGCGTTTCGAGGTGCAGGACCAGCCGGTGCGCATACTCGATCGCAACATGGGCTATCTGCACCCGGCCGCGTTGGCCGAGGACCGGATCGGCGCCGGCCACGCGGAGGGGCTGTTCGAGGCCTGGGCCAACCTCTACGACCGCTTCGCCGTGGCGATGGAGGCGGCCGACCGCGGCGACGCGGAGCGCCTCTCGCAGGTCCGCTACCCGGACATCGCCGCGGGCGTCGAGGGCGTGCGCTGGGTGGCCAGTTGCGTCCGGTCTGCCGATCAGGGCGGCGTCTGGGTCGACTACGCGTGAGGTGGCGCAGGGACATCCACACCTGCCGGCGCCATTCGGGACCGCGTCAACAGGGTCCTGACGGCCGAACTTGTGAGGCGCCGCGTTAGAAAGGATGGTATCGACTGCTGATGAGCCGCCCGGCGGGAGGCTGAGAGCGCGTGCAGCGCAAGTATGAATGGGAGGATTTTCGATGCGGAAATCGATCTGGAATTGCACCGCGGCGGCCGCGCTCGCCTCGGGTCTTGGCGTCGGCATGGCGCCCGCGCAGGAGATCGGCGTGACGATCTCGAATTTCAACGACAACTTCCTGACGCTCCTGCGCGAGGCGATGAGCGCCGCGGCGGAGGAGAACGGCGTGACGCTCCTGTTCGAGGACGCTCAGCTCGAGGTTGGGCGTCAGCTCAGCCAGGTGCAGAACTTCGCCGCCTCGGGAATGGATGGCATGATCATCGCGCCCGTCGACGGCGGGTCCACCGTGGCGATGACCCAGGCGGCGGAACAGGCTGGGATCCCGGTCGTCTACACGAACAACCTGCCCGTGAACCTCGCCGATCTGCCCGACGACCAGGTCTTCGTCGGATCGCTCGAGACCGAGTCCGGCGCCATGCAGGGCGAGGAGATCTGCCGGCAACTGCAAGCGGCCGGCAAGGAGGCGGCGACCGGCGTCATCCTCCTGGGCGATCTCTCCAACCCAGCGACGAGGATGCGGACGTCCTCGGTCAAGGAGGGGATGGCCTCGGGCGGTTGCGAGGTCGAGATCGTCGACGAGCAGACGGCGATGTGGCAGCGCGAGCAGGCTTCGGGCCTGATGACCAACTGGATGACCGCCGGGATCCAGCCAGACGTCGTGATCGCCAACAACGACGAGATGGCGATCGGCGCGATCCAGGCGATGAAGTCGGTGGGGGTCGACATGGCGGACGTCATCGTGGCGGGGATCGACGCGACGCCGGACGCGCTCGCCGCGATGGCCGCCGGAGAGATGGATGTGACCGTGCTGCAGAGCGCCGCAGGTCAGGGCGTCGGAACGGTCGAGACGATACTCGCCCTTATCAACGGCGAGGATGTGCCTAACGAGGTCTACATCGCCTACGAGCTCGTCACGCCGGACAACCTGCAGGAGTTCATGGCTGACTGACGCGCAAGTCTCGGGACGTTCGCTCCTAAGGGGGCACGATTCTGCCGGCTTGGAAGCGGGCTCTCCATGCGCGGGAGCATCACCTGCGGTCGACGGCGAGAAGCAGGGCGTGCTCCGCCAGCCTTAGAGGTCGGCTGCCCTGCTTCGAGCCGCCTTGCACTTCCGGCCGGCTGATGTCGCGCCGCGATCCAGCAGACCGGATCCGGCTATGTCTGAAGTCAGCCGCGTCGCCGGCAGCCGCGGCGCTTGGCGGAATCCACTCACCCGGGGATATCGTTTCGGCGGGGGCTTCGGCGCAGAAACGTCGACTGCCTATCGAGGACGTGGATCGAGCTTCAGGACAGGCTTAGAAGTCCGCGATGTCGACCCATTCGCGTCGCTCGGAAGACACCGACGCGGCGCGCACCAGCCGGCTCACCTCCATCCCGTCGCGGAAGGTCGGCCAGACGTTCTCGCCCGTCGCAATAGCGGCGAGGAAGTCCTTGGCTTCGATGATGATCTGGTCCTGGTAGCCGGTGCCGTGGCCGGGGCCCTGGCAGAACGGCAGGTAGTCGGGATGCGCCGGACCTATCAGGATCTTGCGGAACCCGCGCTCCGCCTCGGCGCCCTCCATCCGGTAGAGCCAGAGGGCGTTCTGATCCTCCTGGTCGAAGCGGACGGCGCCGCGCGTGCCAGTCACCTCGTAGGCGTAGCCCATCTTGCGCCCCGTCGCGACGCGGCTGGCCACGATGTGCCCCATCGCCCCGTTCTCGAAGCGGCACATCATCTGGGCCTGGTCATCATTCAGCACCGCCTCATGCCCGTTCGGTCCCGGACGCGTCGCGTGGACCGTCTCCACCTCCGCCACGAGCGATGAGATCGGGCCGACGAGGGCAAGGGTCGCGTTCAGGATGTGTGGGGCCAGATCGCCCAAGGCGCCGGCGGACGGATCGGTGGTGCGCCACGTCGCCGGCGCCTCTGGGTCGGCATAGAAGTCCTCGGTATGCTCGGCCCGGAACCAGGTGACGGTGCCGATCTCTCCGGAGGCGATGAGCTGCCGGGCGAACTGGCTGGCGGGCGTGCGGATGTAGTTGAAGCCGACCATGTTGACCTGGCCGCTGGCCTCCGCCGCCGCGACCATCGCCCGGCTGTCCTCCAGCGTCGCGCCGAGCGGCTTCTCGCAAAGAACGGGCTTGCCCTGCGCGAAGGCAGCCTCGGCGATCTGCCTGTGCGCCGATTGCGGCGCCGCGATCACGATCGCCTCGACCTGCGGGTCGTCAACAAGGACGCGCCAATCGCCTGTCCCCCGCCGGAACCCAAACGCGGCACGGTAGCGCTCTGCACTTTCGTCGGACGTGGCGGCGACCATTTCGAGGCGCGGCCGCAAGGCGGTGTCGAACACGGCGCCGACGGCCGACATGGCGACGGCGTGTGCCTTGCCCATGTACCCGCCGCCGACGATCCCGATGCCGATCTCGGCTCATGCCCACCCCGCCTCGACCTTGCAATAAGGTTCGCGGTTTCTAAGCTGTGACCGGCGCGTCAGCAAGGGAGGCTCGGCGTCGCCGCGATCGGGGGGAAGATGGCACGGCGTCCTACAACGATCCGCCTGACGACCGCGCAGGCGATCGTGCGTTACCTCTCGGCACAGTTCATCGAGATCGAGGGGAGGGAGATGCGGGTCTGCGGCGGCGGCTTCGGCATATTCGGTCACGGGAACGCCCCGTGCCTCGGCGAGGCGCTGTATTCGGTTCAGGAAGCGCTGCCGCTCTACCGCGGCCAGAACGAGCAGGGCATGGGGTTCGCCGCTGCGGCCTATGCCAAGTACCACCTGCGCCGACGCTTCATGTTCTGCACCGCGTCGGCTGGGCCGGGCACCGCGAACCTGCTGACCGCGGCGGCGCTGGCGCATGCGAACCGGCTGCCGATGCTGTTGCTATGTGGCGACGGCTTCGTGACGCGCCGGCCGGACCCGATCCTGCAGCAGCTCGAGCATTTCGGCGATCCGACGCTGGGCCTCAACGACGCCTTCAAGGCGGTCTGCCGCTACTGGGACCGGATCACGCATCCGTTGCAGATCGTCACCTCGCTGCCTGCCGCGCTGGCGACATTGCTCGACCCCGCCGATTGCGGGCCCGTTTTCCTTTCGCTGCCGCAGGACGTGCAGGGATGGGCGGCAGACTATCCGGAGGGCCTGTTCGCGAGGCGCGTCCATCGCATCCGCCGCCCGGCCCCCGACGCGGACGAGATCGCTGATGCCGCCGCGGCGCTGCGCGGGGCCAAGCGGCCGATGATCATCGCCGGCGGCGGGGTGCAGTATTCCGGCGCCCTGGCCGAGCTGGCGCGACTTCGCCGAGACCCACCGGATGCCGGTCGTCGAGACCATCGCCGGTCGCGCCAACCTGAAGGCCGATCATCCGCTGAACATCGGACCGATCGGCATCACCGGGTCGGACAGCGCCAACGCGGTCGCCGGTCGGGCCGACGTGATCCTCTGCGTCGGCACGCGGCTGCAGGACTTCACCACCGGATCCTGGACCGCCTTCGCCCACGGCGCCCGGCTCATCTCGCTCAATGTCGGGCGGCACGACGCGGGCAAGCACATGTCCCTGCCGGTGGTCGGCGACGCGAAGCTGGGGCTGACGGCGCTTTCCGAGGCCCTGACTGGCTACCAGGCGCCGGAGGACTGGGCCGCGGAAGCGCAGTCCGAGCGCGCGTCGTGGGACGAGTACGTGGCGTCCAACGTGGCGCCGGGCAATCAGGCCGGCGTCCTACGCGCAGGCGATCGGCGTCGTGAACGCGCTCTGCCACCCGCGCGATCGCATCGTCGCCGCGGCAGGCGGCCTGCCTGCCGAGCTGACCGCCAACTGGAGGACCCTCGAGGCCGGAACCGTCGATATCGAGTTCGGCTTCTCGTGCATGGGCTACGAGATCGCGGGCGGCTGGGGCGCGCGCATCGCGCAGTCGGAGCGGGAGCCCGAGCGGGACACCATCGTCTTCGTCGGCGACGGTTCATACCTCTTGATGAACTCCGACATCTACTCGGCTGCTCTGACCGGCAGGAAGCTGATCGTGCTGGTCCTCGACAACGGCGGCTTCGCGGTCATCAACAAGCTGCAGAAGAATACCGGGAACGAGAGCTTCAACACCCTCATCGACCGGACGCCGACAGTGACCCAGCCATTCCTGGTCGACTTCCGGGCGCATGCGGAGGCGATGGGCGCCGTCGCCGAGCACGTCGCCAACCCGCGAGAACTAGGCGAGGCCTTCCTGCGCGCGAAGGCGAGCGACTGCACCCATGTCATCGTCATGCAGGTCGACGCGCACGAGGGCTGGACCGAGAAGGGCCACGCCTGGTGGGAGATCGGGACGCCCGAAGTCACCGAGAGCGACAAGGTGCGCGCGGCGCACGAGGAGTGGGAAGCCGGGCGCGCGGATCAGGAGTTCGGCGTCTGATGCCGGCTCCGTTCCGCTTGCGGAGCCGGAACTTCCTGGTGGTCGGCAGGGTCGGGATGGACTTCTACGCCGACCCGCCCGGAACCCGCACCGAGGAGGCGGAGCGCTTCACCGCCTGCATCGGCGGCTCCTCGGCGAACATCGCGGTCGCTCTGGTGAAGCAGGGTTGCGAGGCGGCGCTGCTGACCCGCGTGTCCGACGACGCCGTCGGGCGTTTCTGCCTGAACGAGCTCGACAGGTACGGCGTCGACCGGACCCATGTGACCCTGGCGGGCGGCGAGGCGCGCACGTCGCTCAGCGTGGTGGAGACGCGGCTGGAGAACTGCCAGTCGGTCATCTACCGCAACGGCGCGGCCGACTTCGAGATGACGGCGGAGGACGTGGCGGCGCCCGACTACGGCCGCTTCGCGGCGATGATCGTCACCGGCACCGCCTTCGCGGCCGAGCCCTCCCGCGAGGCCGCGTTCCGGGCGCGTCGACCTTGCGCGCGCTGCCGGGCTGCCGGTGATCCTCGACGTCGACTACCGCCCCTACAGCTGGCGCTCCGACGCGGAGGCGGCAGAACATCTACGGCCGCGCCGCCGCCTCCTGCGACATCGTCATCGGCAACGACGACGAGTTCGGCGTGATGGCAGGGCACTCGGGACGCGGGCTCGACCGGGCCCGGGACCTGATCGTCGCAGGCGCCGGAATCGTCGTCTACAAGATGGGCGAGAGGGGCGCGTGTTACCCTCACCGCCGAACCGCGAGATCCGCACCGGGATCTATCCGCACCGATGCCCTGAAGCCGACCGGCGCGGGCGACGCCTTCATGGGAGGCTTCATCGCCGCGCTGGCCGACGAGCGGCGAGGTGGAGGAGGCGGTGCTGCGCGGCTCGGCGTCTGCCGCGATCGTCGTGGCCCGCGTCGGATGCGCCCCGGCGATGCCGACATCGGCGGAGCTGGATACCTTCCTGTCGGAACATCCCGGGCCAATCGACCCCTGAAAGGACCGAGCCATGCACATCGCCCCCTACGACAACCGCAATGAGCCTATCGTCGACGTCGACGACCCGAAGGTTCCGCTGACGTACTTCAACATCGTAAAGCTGAGCCGCGGCGACACCTTCGACTACAAGGTAGATGGCTACGAGACCTGCGTCGTCCCTGCGACCGGGACAGTCCGCGTCGAGGTCGGCGACGAGCCCTTCGACGGCATCGGCCAGCGCGGCGCCGACGTCTGGAACGGGGAGCCCGAGGGAGTCTACGTTCCGACCGGAGCCCAGGCTCGCATCACCTGCGACAGCGAAACCGCCGAGGTCTTCGTCGCCGGCGCGAGGTACGATGAGGTGCTGGAGCCTTTCGCTGTCCGCGCCGACGAGATCGACCTCGTTCAGTACGGCTCGGACGACACCAAGACGCATCGCAAGATCAAGCATATCCTTGGCGCCAACCAGCACGGGCGCGTCGGGCGTCTGCTGGTCAGCGAGCTCTACACCGTCGGCGCTGGGGGGTGGTCCGGGTTTCCGTCGCACAAGCACGACACCGACCGGCTGCCGGACGAGACGCGCCACGACGAGACCTATAACTTCCGCTTCCGGCCGAAGTACGGGGCGGGCCTGCAGATGCTGCAGCGCGTCGATAACGAGCCGGGCGACGCCTATCACGTCGTCGACGGGTCCACGGTGCTGATAGACAAGGGCTACCACCCCTGCGCGGTGCTCCCGGGATATGAGATGTACTACTTCACTATCCTCGGCGGGCTGAGCCAGCGCAGCCTCAAGCAGTACTTTCAGCCGACCCATGCCGAACAGCTGAAGACCATCCCCGGCATCATGGACATGGTCGCCAAGTTCAAGTGACGCTCGCGACGCTCGCGGAGGTTCTGCAGCCGGCGCTGCGCAACCGGTACGCCGTGGCGGGTCTCGTCTGCCTCGGCTGGGAAGACATGCGCGCCTACGTGCGGGCGGCCGAGGCCGAGGGCGCGCCCGTCATCCTACAGGCGGGGCCAAGTTCCAGGGCGCACACGCCGCTCCCTGTGCTAGGCGCGATGATGCGGCACCTGGCGGAGGCGTCTCGCGTACCGGTCGTCGTGCATCTGGACCACGGGTATTCGGTGGAGGACTGCCGCGCGGCTATACAAGCCGGATTCACCTCGGTCATGTTCGACGGCTCGAAGCTGCCGCTCGGTCAGAACGTCGATGCGACCGCGGCGATCGTCGAGATGGCGCACGCCGCCGGCGTCTCCTGCGAAGGCGAGATCGGCGTCGTCGGCTATCAGGGCGGCGCGGCCTCGGCCGGAACGGACCCGCAGGACGCCGCACGTTTCGCCTCGGCGACCGGCATCGATGCGCTGGCGATCTCCGTCGGCAACGTCCATCTCCAGTCGACCGGCACCGGGGAGCTCGACGAAGCGCGCATTCGCGCAATCGAGGCCGTCACAGACGTGCCGCTGGTCATCCACGGCGGCTCCGGCGTCCCGATCGCGCAACGGAGCGCGCTCGCCACCGGCTCTGCCGTCTGCAAGTTCAACATCGGAACCGAGCTCCGCATGGCGTTCGGGGCGGCGCTGCGCGATATTCTGGCTCGAGACGCGACTGTCTTCGATCGCCTCGCGATCTTGTCGGCCACCGAAGACCCTATCATGATGTCGGCACGTAGCGTCATCCGCAGCCTGAACACGGCCTGCAGCGACAGAGATCGACATCTTTGCCATGACCCATGAGCTTGGAACGACTAAGAGCTGAATCTGGCGCTTTTTCCTTGAAGCCCGTTCTGCCGCTGCAGACACGTTGTGCGCGGCTTGTGCTTTGCGGATGGAAGTGCCGGTCGCTTTGAAAAATCCGCAACGCAGCGGGAATTGAAGGCCAAGCGGCAGCTCTGGCCGTCGCGGTCATTCGGTTGCATAGCCGAGCTCCGAGCCCGTAGAGACGACGGGCAGCAGATGTCTCTTCTCTGAGGCGAGGCTCATTGCGACATGGCCAGACGGACGCTGTCGCGCCAGACTATTCGCGCGGGTAGGCAGACTAGTGCAGCCTCCGGCGTGGGCGCCGTCAGCCACTCGATTCCTGCAGCGGCGATGTCTTCCACCGGCTGGGAGAACGTGGTCAGTCGGTAGCCCTCCCAGCCGGCCTGGGCGATGTCGTCGAATCCGATCACCGACAGTTCGTCAGGCACCCGCAGCCCGAAGCGGTGCCGCGCCGCGTCGATGACGCCGCACGCCAGAAGGTCGGTGGCGCAGAACACGCCGTCCGACCGGTCGCGACGCGCGAGCAGCGCGGTGCCGAGGGCGAGCCCGGTCTCATATGAAGTTGTCCCGATCGCCTCGCGCATCACTTCAACGCCAGCGGCCTGCGCGGCGGCGAGAAAACCCTCCTCGCGCGCGCGCAGGCTCGTTGTCGCACCTTGCGACGTCGCGAACGCCAATCGCTTGCAGCCGGCACGCATCAGCGCATCGAACGCCAGCGACCCTGCGCCGGCATCATCGAGGCGGATCCGCAGGGACCCCGCACGCTGCTCGTCGCGGTTGATCAGCACCAGTCGCAGCCCGTTGCGAAGACAGAGATCGGCGAGCTTCGGATCGGGCATTCCCGACAGCACCACCGCCGCATCCGTGCGATATGCGATGGCCTGACGCAGCGCTCGCTCGACGCTGGCGTCTGAGCGGTCGGTGTTGATCACCATCGCCACCTTGCCCGACGCCTGCAGCCGCGCGGTCAGCGCCGAGAGCAGGCGGGCACGGAATGGCGTATCGAGCTCCGCCACGATCAGCGCCACCATGCCGGTCTCGGCGCGGGTCAAGCCGCGGGCAAGGTGGTTGACCTGGTAACCCAGCCGCTCTGCCGCCTCGAGTACCTTGGCTCGGGTGGCGGGCGAGACGCTGGCGCCGGGCGTGAAGGTCCGCGACACAGCGGCGCGCGAGACGCCGGCCGCCTCTGCCACGTGCCTGGCGCTGATCGCGCCGCGCTGCTGCATCACATAGGCTCCTCGCGCCTGTCGGGGCTGACGTTAAATCCGCTGTACGGCATTGCAAGCCGCGACCAGAGGCACCTAGGGCCGGGAGGCCGTCGCGCCTGTTGACAGGGGTTCAGCGTGCCGGCAACCCTGTTGCACAGCTGTGCAACAATCCGACGACGCAGCATCCAGGGAGGAGACACCATGACATTGACCAGGACCACGTTGCTGGGCTGCGTGGCGGCCGTGGCCGGAGGCGCCGCCGGAGCGCAGGAGCTGAACCTTATCTGTTCGGCCGACCAGGCGATCTGCGAGCTGCTGGTCGAGGAGTTCGAGGCATCGCACGACATTGGCGTCAACATGGTGCGGATGTCCTCGGGCGAGTCCTACGCCAAGATCCGGGCCGAGGCGCGCAACCCGCAGACCGACCTCTGGTGGGGCGGCACCGGCGACCCGCACCTGCAGGCGGCGAATGACGGGCTGACGATGGAGTACCAGTCGCCGATGCTCGAGGAGCTGCAGCCCTGGGCCGTGCAGCAGGCCGAGACCTCGGGCTACCGCACGGTCGGCGTCTATTCTGGTGCGCTCGGGTGGGGCTACAACACCGAGACGTTCGAGGAGAAGGGAATCGAGCCGCCGATGTGCTGGGAGGATCTGCTCGATCCGTCGCTCGCGGGCGAGATCCAGATCGCCGACCCGAACTCGTCAGGAACGGCCTACACGACACTCGCCACCCTCGTGCAGCTGATGGGCGAGGACGAGGCGTTCGACTTCCTCAAGAAGCTCGATGCCAACGTCAACCAGTACACCAAGTCGGGCTCGGCCCCGGTGAAGGCGGCGGCGCGCGGCGAGACGGGCCTCGGCATCGTGTTCATGCACGACGCCGTGGCGCAGGCCGAGGAGGGGTTCCCCGTCGAGGTGGTCGCGCCCTGTGAAGGGACGGGCTACGAGATCGGATCGATGTCTCTGGTCGAGGGCGCGCAGAACGTCGAGGAGGCCAAGACCTTCTACGACTGGGTGCTGCAGGCCGACGTGCAGTCCAAGATGCCCGACGCCGGATCCTACCAGATACCCTCGAACGCGAGCGCGACCCCGCCCGAGGCGGCGCCCGACCTCGATCAGATCAAGCTCATCGACTACGACTTCGCCCAGTACGGCAGTTCCGACCGGAGGAGCGCGCTGCTCGCTCGCTGGGACGAGGAAGTCGGCGGCGTCGCCGCCCAGTAGCGGACCGCGCGGCAGGGGGCCGAACCGCCTCCTGCCTGCACCCGCGCGAGGACCTTGCCGATGACCAGCGATAACCGCCGGTTGGACCTCCTGCTTCTCGCCGGGCTCGTCTCCTTTGTGGTCCTGCCCTGGTACCATATCCGGGCCGGGTTCTTCGGGTTCGGCTGGGTGGGGGACTGGGCCGCCGACACCGTGCTCTGGCCGGGGCTCGCGCAGACCTTCCCCGACCGCTGGTGGCTCTGGCCGGTGCCGGCGCTGCTCCTGGGTGCGCTGGCGCTGCGCCTTGTCCTGCCCGCGGGCCGTCGGCGCGGTGGCGCGCTGGTCGCGCTGGGTGCCGCGGGCCTCCTCTGGCTCTTGGTGGAGGGACTGGCGGTCGGCCTTCGTGGCTGGAACTGGTCCTTGTGGGAGACGCTCTTCGGTGCCGTCGAGGGGCAGCCCGCGTTCGGCGCCGGCGCTGTCGGGGTGGCGCTCTGCTTGGCGGGACTCGTATCGTTCGGCCTCGCCGAGCGCGGCGCGCTCAAAGGCGATGCGTTCGTGCTTTCAGCAATCACGCTGCTCGTCCTGCTGGTCGCGACATTCGTCCTCTACCCGCTCGCGTCGATGTTCACCGGCGCGTTCCAGGACTTCCGCGGCGCCTTCACCACCGAGGGCGTGGCCAAGAACATCGGCGACCCGCAGATCTGGAGCCTTCGCTGCGTCTTCGGCCCCGGCGGCTGCGGCGTTGCCTGGCGGACCTTCTTTCTTGCGCTCTGCACCGCAACCGGCACCACGCTGCTGGGCCTCGCCTTCGCGCTGGTCGCCACGCGGACGCGGACGCCCTTCAAGAAGGGCCTGCGGCTGCTGACGGTGCTGCCGATCATCACGCCGCCCTTCGTCATCGGCCTGTCGCTGATCCTCATGTTCGGCCGGTCTGGCTTCGTCACCGAGATCATCGAGGACGTCACCGGCCTCGAGCTCGGCCGCTGGCTCTACGGCCTGACCGGCATCTGGATCGCGCAGATGCTCAGCTTCACGCCGATCGCGTTCCTGGTGCTCATCGGCGTCGTTGAGGGCGTCAGCCCGTCGATGGAGGAGGCGAGCCAGACCATGCGCGCCGGCCGCTGGCGGACCTTCCGCAAGGTCTCGCTGCCACTGATGGCGCCGGGCCTCGCCAACGCCTTTCTGATCGGCTTCATCGAGTCGATGGCCGACTTCGGCAATCCGCTGGTCCTCGGCGGCTCGGGCGGCGTGCTCTCGACCGAGATCTTCTTCGCCGTCGTCGGCGCGCAGCATGATCCCGCGCGGGCCGCAGTTCTCGGCGCGGTGCTGCTCTGCTTCACCCTCTCGGCGTTTCTGGCGCAGCGGCTCTGGCTCGGCCGGCGCAGCTTCGCCACCCTCTCGGGCAAGGGCGACGGCGGGCGGCATGCGCTCTTGCCGCGCCGCGTCGCGATCCCGGTGGTCGCAGTGGTCGCGGCCTGGGCGCTCTTCACCCTCTGCGTCTACGGCATGATCGTCTTTGGCGGCTTCGTCCGCGTCTGGGGCCTCGACCACACGCTGACTCTCGAGCACTACGCCCGCGCCTTCTCCGTCTCCCTCGGCGACGGTATTGCCTGGACCGGCGTCGCCTGGAACAGCTTCTGGACGACGATGCAGATCGCGCTGATCGCGGCACCGCTGACCGCTGCCGTCGGCCTGCTCACGGCGTGGCTTATCGTGCGCCAGCGCTTCCCCGGCCGCGGCATCTTTGAGTTCGCGCTGATGCTCAGCTTCGCCATCCCCGGCACGGTGATCGGCGTCAGCTACATCATGGCATTCAACCTGCCGCCGCTGCAGATGACTGGGACCGCGTTGATCCTGATCTTCTGCTTCGTCTTCCGGAACATGCCCGTCGGCGTACGCGGCGGAGTCGCCGCCATGGCGCAGCTCGACAACTCGCTCGACGAGGCGTCGCTTACGCTCGGCGCGTCGTCAGCCCGCGCACCCTCTTCAAGGTGATCCTGCCGCTGCTCAGGCCCGCGATCCTCGCCGCGCTGGTCTACTCATTCGTGCGGGCGATCACCTCGATCTCGGCGGTGATCTTCCTCGTCAGCGCCAAGTACAACATGGCGACCGGCGGCTCGGCATCCTGCTCGAACGGGAAGGCATCGTGATGAACAGGAAGAAGCTGTTCCGGCTCTACACCGAGGAGGGGCTGTCGGTCCGCCGACGACGTGGTCGCAAGCGCGCGACCGGCACCCGAGCGCCGATGGCGATCCCGCAGGGGCCGAACCAGCGCTGGTCGCTGGACTTCGTCTCCGACGTGCTCTCCTGGGGCCGTCGCATACGAGTGCTGGCCGTGGTGGACGACTTCAATCGGAGCCGTTGATCAGACGTTCCCTGATTTCACTCCGAAGGCCGGTGCACCGGATGCCGGTTGCGTCGCGAGCTCTGAATGGCTTTGGGGGTAGTCCAGGGTGCGGGTAGCGGCGATCCGAAGCACATCGACGCTGCCGGTGAGTGCGATGACCGCTTTTGCTGCCGCGGTGCGGCGCTCGACGCGCCCCCTCCAGGGCCGGTAAGGGCGGGTTGACCTCTCGCTGCTTGGGCCAAGCAGCAGCATCGGGAGCGCCTGTCGCGGAAAGACAGCCGAGGCCCGGCTCAGCGCTTTCCGGCTTTCAGGTCGTTCAGCGTGCGCCCGGCTTCGAGCGCCTGCGTAACCCAGCGCGGGCGGCGTCCTCGACCACTCCATTTCTGCGACGGATCGTCGGGGTTCCTGTATTTCGGCTCGCGGTCACCCGCCTTCCCGGCAGGCGGGCGGTGCGGCTTCTCCCTCTCCGATTGACCACGCTTGGCGGCTGCGGCCCCCGACGACTTTGCCCCGCATCGCTGCGGTGTCTGCCCATTCGTTTCGCTCGCAGAGATGTTCGTTGGATCATCGCGGGTGCTCGGTTTCCGTGAAGTCGTGACGCTTGGCGCCTCCGGAGCGTCCGTATCGCTCCTGCAGTTCTGGCCTCGACCAGCTCGGCCGCAGGGTCTTCTGACACCTTGGGAGCTGACGCTTTCGACTCTTCGGCCGTGGGAGCCTCCGTCGCAGCGGAAGTGCGATCCCGCTCCGCTGCCGTACGCTGGCCCAACATGCCCGCCCAAAACGCCCGGGTCGCCTCCAAGCTGTTGTTGACGGTGCCCAGCCTCCATCTCATCCATGGGTTCATAGGGAGCCTCCTGTGCCTCAGGGCCAAGGTCGGCCATTCGGGTCAAGGAGCCCTCACAAGTCGATGTTCACGACCATGCTGGCCGGATCGACCGCTCGGCGAGACTGCGCGATCTCGGCGACCACGCGCCCCAGCGCACGCTCGTTGGCTGCGGTCAGGCGGCAGGCTTCGGCGAAATGGCCGAAGGTCTCGGTTCCCAAATCATACTCCTCGCGGGCGGCGATATCGTCACGCGTCACGATCGTGCGGCCGACCTGTGTGCCGTAATACAGCGCAAGGTGACCGTCGCGATGACGAGCAATGACGTCGACGCGACCTTCTCTGTGGACCTCCCCGTTCTCATCGAAGGAGTCCGTCCGGGGATCGCGAAGGCGGACCGGCTTGCCGAGAGGATTATTGTCGTAGAGGGCGACCCAGCGGTCGAGATGTGCATAGAAGAACCCGACGCCCGGCTGGGCGATGGCGCCCATGAGTAGCGGTCGGCGGCCGTCTGAGCCTCCGACCGCCGTAATGCTGACCAACGCTCCTGATGCCATTTCATACACTCCACAGCTCCTCGCCCCTGCAGTTTCTCCTTTCCTGCGTTGCCTGCCAATGCCCTCCGAAGGGACGGATGCTGAGGCAGGGGACATCGCGGGCGCCGCTCCCGCCGAGCCCGCGAGCTCAGAGACGGGAGCGGTCGAAGCGAGCGAGTTCGGCACGTAGGACGGCCCCTCCGTCTCGCTCGTCGGGCTGCAGGCGGAGACTATCGATCAGAGACCCCGCCGTCGGCTGAAGTGTCAGCGATCAAGGAGGGAGCTCGCACAAGCCCTTCAATACGGCTCGAACTGAGGACTAGAATGTGTGCCTCGGTCGACGCACGCGTCCACCACCTCGCCGCACGCCTCAAGCTGACGCCGGACATCCCGCGTCATGCGCGAGCGCGCCTACAAGCGCTTCCGCGCCATCCTCGCGACGGATGAAGAGCTCGAGCATGGCCCCGCGCCAGAAACCGGCACGACCGTCCGCTTGCTGATGCACATGTCTCGCAGCGAGATGACGACCCTGGCGGAGCGCTTCGACCCGCTCGGCACGGGAAAGGGGCCCTTCTCGCGGCGGCTGACCACAGAAGTGGAACGGCTGGAAGCGGCCGCCGCATCGGCAGGCCACCTGACCAGATAGCGTGGCAGTGCTGCCATAGAGCGGTGACTGCGTCGTGTCCGCCTGCAGGATGGCGCCGCCAGCAGGTCTTCCTGCGGCAGCGACGCCCCTTTAGCCAGTCGCGCACCGACAGCCACTTCTCGTTCGATCCCACGCTCGTGGTCCTCGAAATTCCGCTACGACAGCGGGACGCGGATGTATAGCATGACCGCTAGCCGGATGAATTATATTAGGCGCCGTCTTGAAGTACCGAAGGGCTGCGCTTGCTCATCGCGCGGACCAAGCCAATCGACGTGTCCGGCCCGAGTGCGGCCTGCCGCGTATAGCGTTCTGCTGAGAGCAAGGATTTCGACATTGACGCTGTCTTCATGAAGATCGTCGCGCTTCGGACCTTTCGGGTCGAGGCCTATCCGAACATCCTCTGGCTTCATGTCGAGACGGACGCGGGCGTCGTCGGGCTGGGCGAAACGTTCTACGGCGCTGCGTCTGTCGAGGCGCACATCCACGACACGCTCGCCGCCCGGCTTATCGGCCAAGACCCGCTGCGCATCGAGAAGCTCCACCGGGAGATGCTGCATCTGCCGAACGCGCAGGCCTCCACCGGGGTGGAGTATCGTGCGGCGTCGGCCGTCGATATCGCTCTCTGGGACTTGTTCGGCAAAGTCTGCGACCAGCCGGTGCACCAGATGCTGGGCGGTCTGACGGCCGAGCGGATCCATGTCTACAATACCTGCGCGGGCGGCGGGTACGTCGGCACGCGCCGGATTCTTCCGGTCGATACGTGGAACACCGGGAAATCCGGGCGCTACGAGGATCTCGAGGCGTTCATGTCCCGCGCGGACGATCTCGCCGAGGATCTGCTCGCCGAAGGCATCACGGCAATGAAGATCTGGCCGTTCGACCCGCCGGCGATGGAGAATCGCGGATTGTCGATCACCAGTGAACAGATGAACGCGGCGCTGCGGCCGTTCGAGTTGATCCGAAAGGCCGTCGGCGACCGCATGGAGATCATGGTCGAGCTGCACTCGCTCTGGACGCTGCCGATGGCGAAGCGGATCGCCCGCGCGCTCGAGCCATTCGAGCCCACCTGGATCGAGGATCCGATCCGGATGACCTCGCCTCAGGCGCTTGCCGAGTTCGCACGCTCCACCCACGTCTGGACGTGCGCCTCCGAGACCCTGGGGTCGCGCTTTGCGTACAAGGAGTACCTCGACCGCGACGCCTGCCACGTGGTCATGACGGACCTCTGCTGGACCGGTGGCCTGACCGAGGGTCGCAAGATTGCGGCGATGGCCGAGACCTACCATCGCCCGTTCGCGCCGCATGACTGTACCGGTCCAGTCGGCTTTGCGGCGGCCGTCCACATGTCGTTCAGCCAGCCCAACACGCTAATCCAGGAAAGCGTCCGCGCCTTCTACAACGGCTGGTACCGCGAACTCGTTACCGAGCTGCCGCGAATACAGGACGGTTTCGTCCTGCCGATGGCTGGTCCCGGCCTTGGTACAGAACTGCGCCCCGAATTCTTCGATCGGCCGGACCTTTCGAGCAGGGTCTCGAACTGAGACGCGCGGCTGAAACAACGGTTGAGGTTCGAGCAGGATCTGATTGAGTGCGGGTAGAGCCGAGAGACAAAGCTCAGGGAGAACAAACCGATGACACGTCTAAAATTCGCGCCGAGCGTGGTCGCGTTCAGCCTCGTCGCGTACGGTGCAGCGGCGCAGGAGCAGACTTTGCGCTTCCAGTCCTCGGACCCCGCCGGCAATCCGAACTTCGTGCTGCAGCAGGAGTGGGCGGAGAGCGTGGGCGAAATGACCGACGGCCGGATCGCCATCGAGCTCCTGCCGGTCGAGTTCGATCGTTGCCCACAACGAGACGCAGGATGCGATCGCTGCGGGCATCCTCGACGGTCATGTCACCGACACCTCGTATTTCGCAGGAAAGGACCCCGCCTTCGGCCTGATCGCGAACCCGGTCGGCGCATGGTCGGACCCGCAGGAGATGTTCGACTTCATCGAGGAAGGCGGCGGGAAGGAGCTGATGAACGAGCTTCTGAATCCCTACGGCCTGCAGTTCATTGGCGCGACCACCCCGGGGCTGGAGGCCTTCGTCTCCAAGGTGCCGCTCGACGGGGTCGACGACCTCGATGGCCTGAAGATGCGCGCCCCCGAAGGACTGGTGCAACAGGTGTTCGCAGCCGCGGGCGCGGCGCCGGTGAACCTTCCCGGCTCCGAGGTCTTCACCTCGCTCGACAAGGGCGTGATCGACGCGGCGGATTACAGCGTGTTCTCCACGAACCAGGCACAGGGCCTGCACGATGTGGCACCCCATCCGGTCTATCCGGGGTTCCACTCGATGCCGCTCGTAGAGGTCTCGATGAACAAGGAAGAGTGGGACGCGCTCGACCCCGAGCTGCAGGCCGCGCTCGAAGAATCGGTGCGCCAGTTCGCTCAGAACCAAGTCGCTGCGCTCCGTGCGGCCGACGAGGAAGCAGTCGCCGAGGCGGAAGCCTCGGGCGATGTCACCATCCACGATTGGTCGGATGAGGAGCGCGCGCGCTTCCGCGAGATCGCGACGGGGGAATGGCAGTCGGTCGCCGAACGTTCAGAGAACGCTCAAAAGGTCTACGATACGCTGACCGGATACCTGCAGGAACAGGGCCTGATGAACTGAAGGCCGGCACGGGCGCCCACGCCGGGCGCCCGCCACTGCCATGACAGAACAGCACGACGTCCCCGAACGCGACTCCGGCGGCCCGATCCCGCAGGCCGGCGCACTCGGCAGGTGGATCGACCGGGGTGGCTTGGCCTTCGCCATCGGCATCATCATCGCCGCCGCGATCCTGATACAGGAGGTCGTGCTCCGCTACGTCTTCAACAACCCGACGGTCTGGGCGCACGAGACGACCGTGTTTCTCTGCGGCATCGCCTTTATCTACGGCGGCCTCTACACCGCGGCGCGTGACAATCACATCCGCGTCGTCCTCATCTACGACGCGCTCGCTCCTCGCCTCAGACGGATCTTCGACGTCGTCATCTCGATCGTCTGCGGCATCGCCAGCGCGTTCTTCGCGTGGGCGGCGTGGCTGATGGTCGAGCGTGCGGCGTTCCGTCCCGACGGCAGCTTCCGGCTGGAGCGGTCGGGAAGCGCCTGGGATCCGGTCTATCCGGGCCTTCTCAAGGTCTTCATGATGCTGGTCCTCGGTGTCATGACGGTGCAGTTCGCCATCCTCGCCTGGAACTACGCCCGGGGCCGCAGGTGATGGAGATTTTTGGCAGCTTCGAGGCGATGGGGGTCGAGACAGCGACGCTGGTCATGTTCGCCATGTTGCTGGTCCTCCTTGTCACCGGCATCCCGCTGGCCTTCGTCACGCTGCTTGTCGCACTGATCTTCGCTCTCGGCTGGTTTGGTCCGATGGCGGTGCCGCTGATCACCAGCCGCGTCTATTCGTTCGTCTCGTCCTTCGTCTTCGTCAGCGTGCCGATGTTCGTGCTGATGGCGGCGATCCTCGACCGATCGGGCATAGCGCGCGACCTTTTCGACGCCATGCGCCTCGTGGGTGGCCGGTTGAAGGGCGGAATTGCGATCCAGACCATCTTCGTGGCAGTGATCCTGGCCGCGATGTCGGGGATCATCGGAGGCGAGATCGTGCTTCTCGGCCTGATTGCCCTGCCGCAGATGCTGCGTCTCGGATACGAGCGAAATCTAGCGATCGGGGTCGTTTGTGCCGGGGGTTCGCTCGGCACCATGGTGCCGCCTTCGATCGTGCTGATCATCTACGGCCTTACCGCGAACGTCTCGATTGGCGACCTGTTCACGGCAGCATTCGTTCCGGGCCTCATGCTGGCGGGATTCTACGTCGTTTACGTCCTGATCCGCGCCTACACCTCGGACGCCGCGCCGGCGGTCGAGGGACCGAAGACCCCGACCACCGAGAAGCTGCGCCTGCTCAAGGGTTTGCTCCTGCCGATCCTCGTGGTCGTCGCGGTCCTGGGTTCGATCTACGGCGGCATTGCCAGCGTGACCGAGGCGTCGGCGGTGGGCGTTTTCGGCGTGACCGTCTCGACGATCATCCGGGGCGAGTTCACGTTGGAACTCATGAAGGGCGCGGCGCTGCAGACACTGCAGACCGTCGGCATGATCGTCTGGATCGGCATCGGCGCATCGGCGCTGGTCGGCGTGTTCAACCTGATGGGCGGCATACAGTTCGTGGCGACGCTGATAACCGGCATCTCGGATAACCCGCTGATCGTCCTGCTGTTCATGATGGCGATTCTGTTCGTGCTCGGAATGTTTCTCGACTGGGTCGGCATCGCTCTCCTGACGATGCCGATCTTCGTTCCGATCGTGACGCAACTCGGCTACGATCCGGTCTGGTTCGGGGTCCTGTTCTGCATGAACATGCAGATGAGCTTCCTTTCGCCGCCGTTCGGGCCAGCAGCATTCTACCTCAAGTCCGTGGCTCCGCCCGACATCAGTCTCGGCACCATCTTCCGCGCGCTGCTGCCGTTCATTGCGCTGCAAGCGCTCGCCGTCGCTACGCTAATTGCGTTCCCTGGCATTGCCATCCTTCCCTAGGTGTTCAGTTCCGTCATTTGGTTGATCGGGTCGAGGATGAATCGATCCGGCTCTGAGGTCCAGATCTTGCAGATGTATTCGTAGGGCGTGAGGCCACCGAGGGTCTTGAGCCGCCGGGCGAAATTGTAGGCTGCCATGAAGTCTGCAAGATGCGTGCGCAGCTGGTTGTGGCTTTCGTAGTGAAAGCGCTTGACGGTCGCGTCCTTGATCGTGCGGTTCATCCGCTCGACTTGTCCGTTTGTCGGGAAAACAGTCCACTGGACTGTTTTCTGATCCTCCAAACTCCAGGGGTGGTTCGGCTTGGTGAGCCGGTGCTCGATCCCGTTCGCTTCGCAGATCATGTCGAAGCGCATCGGCCGAGCGATGATCGCGTTCCGATCCCTCGGCTGCTCGGCGAACTGGATGCCATTGTCGGTCAGGATGGTGTGGACCTGGTAAGGCACGGCTTCGAGCATAAGCTGCAAGAACTCCCAGGCCGTGCGCCTGTCGGCCTTTTTGACAAGTTGTGTGACGACGAACTTGCTTGTGCGGTCGATGCCCACGAAGAGGTAGAGCTTGCCCTCGGAGGTCTGCACCTCCGCAATGTCGATGTGGAAAAAGCCGATCGGATAGCGCTTGAAACGCTGCCGTTTCGGCTTGTTGCCCTCGACGTCAGGCAGACGTGAGATGCATTCGCCATCGTGCTCGAACCGATGGCGCACGATAGCTCATCGCTGAAGACAACGGTGCAGTGCTGACCGCGTCAGGTGCGCAATCGAGGGCTGAAGGGCATAGAGGCAGTCGTCCAGCGGCAGCAGCGTGTGACGCCGAAAGGCGACGATCATCGCCTCCTCCGCCTCGGTCAGCACCGTCGAGCGTGGCTCCTTCGGCCCGGTCTTCAGATCCTCGACCGTCGCCCGCTTGCGCCACTTCGCAACCGTCTTGGGATTGATGCCCAACTCCTGGCTCAACTGCGCGAGCGAAGCTTGCGATCGCTGTATTGCTGTTCTGACGGCGTGCGTGGTCGTGGCGCTCCCGTGACGAACCTGTCCCATAGTGCTTCCTTCCATTCCCTCGAAAGGATCACACCATCAAACCGTGGCACCGAACACCTAAGGAAGCTCTGAAGAACCTCGGCATCGGGCGATGATCTGGTAGGCTGGCGGCGACCTCGATGGAGCCGCCTGATGAAGCAGACTACCTTCGCCTCGCTGGCCTACGCCGGGAAGAAGAAGCGCACCCGGCGGGAGAAGTTTCTCGCCGAGATGGAGGCGGTGGTGCCCTGGGCGCGGCTGACGGCGCTGATCGAGCCGCACTACCCGAAGGCGGGGCCGAAGGGCGGGCGGCCGCCGATGCCGCTGGAGGTCATGCTTCGGGTCTACTGCCTCCAGCAATGGTATGCGCTGTCGGACCCGGCGGCGGAGGAGGCGCTCTACGACAGCGACGCGATGCGCCGGTTCGCCGGGCTGGAACTGGGCGACGACGCGATCCCGGACGAGACCACGATCCTCAACTTCCGCCACCTGCTGGAGCGGCACGAGCTGACCCGGGCGATCTTCGAGGCGGTGAACGCCTATCTGCGCGAGCAGGGCATCCTGCTGCGCGAAGGCACGCTGGTCGATGCGACACTGATCGACGCGCCGAGCTCGACCAAGAACAAGCAGGGCGCCCGCGACCCGGAGATGACCAGCACGAAGAAGGGCAATGCCTGGTACTTCGGGATGAAGGCGCATGTCGGCGTCGATCTCGACAGCGGCGTGGTCCACACGCTGGAAGCCAGCACCGCCAAGCTGCACGACAGCCAGAAGTTCGACGATCTGCTGCACGGCGACGAGCACGCGGTGTTCGGCGACAAGGGCTATGTCAGCGGCGAGCGGGAGGCGGCGTTCCGCGCCCAGGGCAAGGTCTGGGGCGTGATGCGCAAGGCGCCCAAGGGCGGCAGGCTGCATCCCATCGACGAGCGCATCAACCGGATCATCGCCAGCCTGCGGGCCAGGGTCGAGCATCCGTTCCGGGTGCTGAAATGCCAGTTCGGCTATCGCAAGACCCGCTACCGCGGCCTGGCGAAGAACGAGGCGCAGCTGTTCTCGCTCTTCGGGCTCGGCAACCTGTTCCTGGTCCGACGACGGTTGATGGCCTGAGGCGGAATCCGCCTTAAATCATCGAACTGCCTCAAACCGCACCCCGAGCGGACTCGAATTGCCGCGCCGCCCGGCGTTCCGGTCGTCCGACGCCGATGCAATGCCGAGGGCGCGCGTTGATCAGACCTTCCCTAACGTATACACGTTTGACATTTGGGGTCATGACGCAGCAGAGGCGCAACCACCTTACGATCGAAGCGCGCGCCGAAGAGGCGCGTCGCCTCAGGGCGGGGGATGCGCGCCGGCGCTTGCGAAGGCGTTCTCGATCACCGGTCGGCAGGTCTATCGGATCGCGGGAGAGGAGAAGGGCGAGACCGCGGCGGCGGCTGAGCCGTCGACGATCGTCAGCGTCCGACTGCCGGAAGGCGAAATTGCCAGCTTCATGCAGGCGGCCGAAGGTGCCGGGCTACGGAGCAGGAGCCAGGCACTCCGTTCCTTGGTGCGGATAGCCGCAGGGTTCTTCGAAGTGCTGCCGGCGCAGATCGCAGCGTTCAACCGCTCCGCCTGGCTCGTCGGGAAGCAGGGCCAGCTGCTCAACCAGCTCGCCCGGAACACCCACCGGGGGAAGCTGCGGCTCACGGACAGCGACCGGCAGCTGTTGCAGGAGACGATCGACAGCAACCGCGCGCTCTACCGCGAGCTGCGGGCGATCCTCGACGATGCGAAGGCGCGGCGGGGCTATGCGACGACAGCGCTGAAAAGGGCGGCGACAGATGGCTGATGCGCTTGCGCTCTACCGGCTGGTCATGGGCGAGACCTGGGACGAGGAGCAGCGCCGCGCAGGGGCGATGCGCGAGCAGGCCGCGCCGCAGGGGCGGTTCCGCCGTGCCGGCGGGGCAGCCCAGGGCGGTCGCCGTCGCCAAGTCAGCAAGGCGCTGCCGCGCAGCGTCATGATGGCCGCGAGCGGCAGCCGAGCGGCGATCTTCAAGCGGATCAGGGCAGGGGGGTGCAAGACCCGGGCGTCGCTGACCGCGCAGCTGGACTACATCAACGACAAGGCGCTCTTCGTGACGTCGACGATGACGAACGCGCTGAGCGGGCGCGATCAGCTCTCCGCCGAGGAGAAGGCCGAGATCGTCGAGGATTGGGCGGCGACCTGGAAGGGCACGACGAAGCTCGGCTTCACGTCGCACATGCTTCTGAGCTTCCCCGTCGACACAGACGCCGCGGATGTTTGCAACATCGCGATGGACTGGTGCGAGCACTTCTTCGAGTCAGGCTATTACGGCGACGAATGGGACTACGTGCTCGCGATCCACACCGACCGGGAGCATCCGCACGCGCATGTCGTTCTGAACAACCGCGGCCGCGATCAGGGCGAATGGTTCTCGTGCTGGGAGGGCGGGGTGATGTCGCCGCAGCTCATGCGGGAGAAGCAGGCGGAGATCGCCGGGCAGTATGGCGTAGCACTCGATGCCACGACCCGGCTCGAACGCGGCATCTTCATGAAGCCCGCCGGCCTCGAGGAGATCTATTCCGCCAAGGCCGGGGGCAGGCGGGCCTCCGAGATCGCGATGACCGACCAGGAGCGCGCAATCGCGACTGCAGCCGTCGTCGGGTTCGCCAGGGAATACCGGTCGATTGCCGAAGCGC
>CAVZOJ010000010.1:0-85097 GCA_963776845.1 uncultured Alphaproteobacteria bacterium
TAGTTCAGCCTGAACAAAGCGGATGTCTCTGATTTCGCACGATAAGGCGCAATTTCTCGTGGCTCCTGATTGCAGGTATTCGTAGAATTCCGGCGGGAACCCTGCGATTTCGGATGCGCCGATGAAACCGAAGACCCGCCACCCCGAGCAGGATGATCTGCTGCGGCCGCGCCTGGTCGACCTGATCGACATGGGCCACGAGCTGGTGAAGCTCGAGGCGCTGATCGACTGGGAGTTCTTCGAGCGGGAGTGGGCAGGGTTCTTCCCGTCCGGCAAAGGGCGACCGGCGACATCGCCGCGGCTGGTGGCGGGGCTGCTCTATCTCCAGCACGCGTTCGCCCTGTCGGACGAGGCGGTGGTCGCGCGGTGGGTCGAGAACCCGTACTACCAGCATTTCTGCGGTGAGACTTTCTTTCAGCATCGTCCGCCGATCGATCCGTCCTCGCTCACCCGCTGGCGCCAGCGCATCGGCGAAGAAGGTGTGGAGTGGCTGCTGACCGCGACGATCGAGGCCGGTCGCGCCTCGGGAACGGTCAAGGACCAGAGCATCGAGAGGGTGTCGGTCGACACCACGGTCATGGAGAAGAACATCGCCCACCCGACCGACGCCCGGCTCTACGAGACGGCGCGGCGGAAGCTGGTGGCGCTCGCCGCCGAGGCCGGGATCGAGCTGCGGCAGAGCTATGCGCGCCTGGCGCCGCGGCTGGCGGCGAAGGCCGGCAGGTACGCCCACGCCCGTCAGTTCAAGCGGATGCGCAAGGCGCTGCGCACGCTCAAGGGCTACACCGGCCGGGTCATGCGCGACCTGCGCCGCCGGCTCGAGGACATCCCGGACGGGCCGCTGCGGGAGCGCATCCTCGACATGCTGGTCCTGACTTCGCGGCTCCTGCACCAGCAGCCGAAGGACAAGGGCAAGCTCTACAGCCTGCACGAGCCGGAGGTGGACTGCATCTCCAAGGGCAAGGCGCGGGTGCGCTACGAGTTCGGCACCAAGGTCAGCGTCGCCGCCACCACCCGCGAGGGCTTCATCGTCGGCATGCGGGCGCTGCCGGGCAACCCCTACGACGGCCACACCCTCGCCGAGGCTCTCGAGCAGGTCGAGGTGCTGACCGATCGCCGTCCGTCCCTCGCCGTCGTCGACCGCGGCTACCGCGGGCACGGCGTCGAGACCACGCGCGTGCTGATCAGCGGCACACGCAGGGGGCTCACGCCGCCGCTCGCCAAGCTCCTGCGCCGCCGCAGCGCCATCGAGCCGGAGATCGGCCACATGAAGACCGACGGGCGGCTGACGCGCTGCCCGCTGAAGGGAACCGCCGGCGACGCGCTCTTCGCCGTCCTCTGCGCCTGCGGCCACAACCTCCGCAAGATCCTCGCCCACCTGAGGGCCTTTTGGGCCCTCCTGATCGCCGCCATTCTCGGCGCGCTCAGACCCGACTGCACCCCCAAGGACAGTGTTGCCGCCGCCTAAACGGATTGTTCAGGCTGAACCACGTAGTCACAAAATGGCGCATCCCGCCATAACACAATCAATTACTTAGCGGTTTTGCTGTCGAACTTGGGGGCGACAGTTACTGTCGCGGTCGCGATCTGCTGCCCGTCGCTGGGCGCCGACGGCGCCGTAGGAGAGCAGGCAGAAGACGATCGTCATCGCTGAGGTGCCAATGACCAACTGCGACTTGAGGCTGGCCATGAAGATCCGGACCAGCCGCGGGCCGAACTGGCTGGAGGCGAGCGTCAGCACCACCATCGTGATGGAGAATATTAGGCTCGCCATGGTGATCATCGAGGCGAGCAGCGTTCCGAGGCGGCTGCTCGCCTCCTCCGGCTGGCCGACAAAGACGAGCCACGCCTGGCGCCCTCGCGGGTCGAGCGCGCCGTCGAGCCAGATTACAAGAATAACGAGGATCGCGCCCGCGACCGACATCATCGCCGGCAGGAACCAGAAGCTCGTGCGCAGATCATCCCAGAGCGCCCGCAGGTACTGGACGTGCCGTATGATCACGCCGCACCCCGCGCAGATGCCGACCGAGTGTCGAGGAACACAAGGTAAGGGCGCCCTGCACAGGCCGGCAGGCGGTGGCCGATGGTGCGCCGCGATCAGTCATCCAGACGCTGTCTCGCAGGTTCGACCTCGTCCGGCAGACTGTTGTGGATGTCTGTCGCTGCGATCGCTGCCTGTCCCATCGCGACGGCGATCTGCGCCAAGCCACGGACGATGTCGCCGGCTGCGTAGACACCGGGCAGACTGGTCCGCTGGTGCGCATCGGTGATGATCGCACCGTCGTCGTCCGCGTCGATGCCGAGGCCTTCTATCGGGCCGGAGCGTACCTCGTGCCCGAGCGCCGAATAGATGGTCTCGAAGCTGTGTTCCTCGCCGCTCTCCATGTGCCACGAGCCGATCCGCTGTCCCTGGACGTCGAGGCGCCGCACCGGCGCGTCAAGGATGCGCACCTGCGCTTCTTTCAGCGCGCGTCTGTCGGCGTCAGAGAACTCGAAGGGCCGGCCGAGGGTGAGAAGCGTCAGGTCGGTCGTGTAGCGGCGCAGCAGCATCGCCTCCTGCACCGAGCACTTGCCGTAGCCGATGATCGCGACGCTCTGGCCTTTGGCCTCATACGCGTCGCAGATCGGACAATGGCGCACGAAGCCGTGCTGGATCGCGTCCCGGAGCTCCGGCAGGTCCGGCTCGCGGTCGATGACGCCGGTGGCGATCAGGACCTTGGCGGCATGCACCGGCCCCTCGGACGTGCGCGCGACGAAGCCCCCCTCCGTGTCCCGCTCAAGCCGGTCGACCTGCGCCTTCCTGATCTCGCTGCCGTAGCGCTCGGCCTGGGCCCGCATGCGCTCCAACAGCTCCGTTCCGGCGATGCCGTCTGGATACCCGGGGAGATTGTGCGAGAGCGGTATCCAAGATGCCCGGCTCGCCCCGGCGTCAAGCACCACGAACTTTCGGCGGAACCGCGCAAGATAGATCGCCGCCGTCAGCCCCGCTGGTCCTCCACCGATGACGACGCACTCGAGTGCCTCCTTATCCGCCGCGCCGCTCACAAGCTGCTGCTCCTTGCTCGGTCCAATCCTTCCGATCCCGAGGTCATGTTCTTCTCCAGGTAAGTTCAGGATCTGTCCGCGGTACGAACCCTGCTCCCGTCCACCGTTTTAGTGCCGCGCCACGGCAATTCACCCGTGGAGGACCTGCCCAACAGGACGCTGACTGCCATCGAAGCCCGTCTGCTCCTCAGGTCGGGAAGTACATCTCGTGCGCGGCGCAACTCGTGGGCACGAGCATCCACTCAAGAACAGGTTTGAACCTTCCATGGTCATGCCGGGCTGTCCGCTCGAAACGGGGCAAGCGGCACATAGAGCCTTGCCCGACCGACCCGCAATTCGGATCGGCCAATTCTGGCTCATGCAGGAACCCCCGCCACGCCACATTCAGCGCACTCCGCACAGCCGTCGGACCGACGACGCTGGTCGCATCGTTGGGCAATTAGCGAGGGACGCCCCCTCGCTTTGGGAGAACAGGGAGATCTGCGATGCGTAGAGTGACCATGATTGCCGCAGCCAGCACGATGGCTACTTTTGGCTTTTCTGCCATGGCACAAGAAGCCGACCCCGCCATCGATACCGACGGCGACGGCATGTATTCGATGGAGGAGCTTCAGGCCGTCCATACCGATCTGACGGAGGAAACCTTCACCTCGATCGATACCAACGCCGATGGTTCGGTCGATCCGGAAGAGTATCAAGCTGCACAGGAAGCCGGGACCATCTCGATGGAAGGCTAAGAGGCAGTCACGAGTAGATCGGAGACCCGTCCTCCGGTAAAGAGTGGGATGGGTGCGGGCTGCGGTCCGCGCCCCTTCTTGCGTACGTGGTGGGCGCCAATCGCAAAACAAAAAGCGAGTCGCGACGGGGGTGGTTCGTGGTATTCTCGGCGAATTGTCTCTTTGGCAACCCGTCCATCGCTAACTGACAGAACGCCCCGAGTTGGCCGGGGCTGTTCGTGGTGTGGATCAACGAGTGCGAGGGCGTGGGCTTCGGCTCGTGCCCCTTTTCCGTTTGGCTTACGTTTCGATGCTCCCGGCGGTCTTCTCACGCCGCACGCGTGACTCCAGCGCCAGCGGCCCGAATGGCGTGCCCCCTTGAACCGTGCGGCACGGGCAAGGCCAGTCGACTGTTGCGATACCTGCCAAAGTCCGGAGCCCGATCCCCTCGAACAGGCGCCAGCGGGTCGCGACCTGCAACGCCGCCGGCCGTCCTGAGCCACGGCAGCGCGGTAGCCGCTGCCGTCGAGCGCGACACCGCGCAGGCAGCCATGCCGCAACGGTTGCCGGCTTGCGGGCAGGCAGAAGGTCGATGATCTTGCGCCGTTCAAGATCGCATATCAAGCGGGCTGCGTACCCTCTCCGCATCCGCTCAGGTGGCGCAATCTCCTACTGCGAGCGGCTGTCTTCCCTCGCCGGATCGTCGCGAGGACCGGACTCCCGGATGACTTCGTATCCGTCGGCGACCGTCGTCCATGCACTCCGGCACTCCTGTTCGAGTTGTGCGATGGCGGTAGCGGGGGCTTCCTCCTCGCGCACATCCGAGCCGACGAAGATACGCGCCTGCTCTGCACGGTGCGGCTGACCATTGCTGCTGCACAATTCCTTGAAGAAGACCACCTCGAAGCCGGCACCCTTGGACGCACCTCCGCGCAAGTCGGTCTGCGACACGAGCCCGACAAGCTTGTGGTCCCGGCTCAATACCGGCAATCGTCGCACCTCAAGGTGATCCATGAGTGCGGCGGCTTCGTTCACGTCGTCATCTTCGAAGCAGCAGCGCGCCTCAGCAGACATGGCCCGGCGGACGGTTGCTTGCGACAGCTTGTTCGTCGGGCTCGTTGTCCGCATCAGAATGTCCCGGTCGGTGATGATCCCGACGACGCTCTCATCCTCGCAGACGACGAGGGAGCCCACATCGTGCTTCTTCATTCTCAGCGCGGCTGCCTCCAGCGTCTCGTTGGGCTGAATGTGTTGTTTTGCGCTGAGAACTGACCCGGGCGGCCGGGAGATTTCCACTAAGATGTGACCCATGTTCGAACTTCCCCTGGCTGGAGAAGCGTGGGCAACGGAGTGATTGACATTTCGTTACTGAGCGTGATCCGACGATGGGCATTGCGGGATCAGCTTTCGATTCGGGAGATTGCACGGCGGACGGGGCTGTCGCGGAACACGATCCGCAAGTACCTGCGGTCGGGGACGGTGGAGCCGGCTTTCAAGGTTCCGGAACGGCCGAGCAAGCTGGATCCCTACGCCGACAAGCCGTTGGCCTGGCTGAAGACGGAAGCGGGCAAGTCCCGCAAGGGGCGACGGACCCTGAAGCTGATCCACGCCGATCTGGTCGCCCTCGGCTACGAGGGCTACTATAACCGGGTCGCGGCCTTCGCGCGGAAGTGGAAGGCCGATCGCCAGCGCGAACAGCAGACCGCCGGGCGCGGCATCTTCGTGCCGTTGGCCTTCCAGCCTGGAGAGGCCTTCCAGTTCGACTGGAGCGAGGATTGGGCGACGGTTGCCGGGGAGAATACGAAACGAAGCTTCAGGTCGCCCACATCAAGCTCTCGCACAGCCGGGCGTTCCTGCTCCGGGCCTACCTGTTGCAGACCCACGAGATGCTGTTCGATGCCCACCGGCACGCATTCCGCGTCTTCGGCGGCGTGCCGCGGCGGGGCATCTACGACAGCGTCCATTGATCCGCCATTGGTCCGAGGACAATGGACGCGAAGACCGCGGTGGACCGGGTCGGCTCCGGCAAGGCGCGTCAGGTCAACGCCCGGTTCCTGGCGATGACCAGCCACTACGTCTTCGAGCCCGAGTTCTGCAACCCGGCGGCCGGCTGGGAGAAGGGACAGGTCGAGAAGAACGTGCAGGATGCCCGCCACCTGATCTTGCAACTGATGCCGGACTTCCCCGACCTGGCGGCACTGAATGCCTGGCTCGAGCAGCGCTGCATCGAGCTGTGGGAGCGCACGCCGCATGGCACGCTGCCGGGGACCGTCGCCGAGGTCTGGCACGCGGAGAAGACGGCCCTGATGCCGACACCGCCGGCCTTTGACGGCTTCGTCGAGCGGAGCAAGCGGGTGTCGCCGACCTGCCTTATCAACTTCGAGCGGAGCCGCTACAGCGTCCCGGCGTCGTTCGCCAGACCTGACGACGCGATCAGAGAAGCGCAGGTGTCGGGTCAGCAGCCACCCATCTCAGCTCGCGCCATTGCCGCGCGAGCGGCTTCGTCCAAGGGCCGGCATGCAACTTGGGCTTTGCCTTCCTTGTCGGCGTGCGGAGCGCGATTTACCGAAAGAGCTCCGCGTTCGGGCGCTCGGGCCGCAGCCCCATTCCGACGAGTCGGGCGGGAAGGTCTCGGAGGAGCGGGACGTCCGCCATCCTGCGCAGCAGAAGCGGCGCGCGGAAGGTCGACCTGCTGCGCAGAGTTCGCAGCAGAACGCGGTCCTGGGCCAGGACTTGCAGTCTCTGGGTCGCACGCGTCGGCCACGCGCGGCGGCGCTGCACCGCCGCGAGATCGCGATCGCTGACCGTGCCCCGTCGCAACGGGCTCACCAGGAGGTTCGCGGCAGCGACAGCGTCCTGCACCGCGAGGTTCACGCCGACGCCGCCCACGGGCGACATCGCGTGGGCGGCATCTCCGATGCAGAGCAGCCCCGGCCGCCACCAGGTCTCGAGCCGGTTCACCTGAACGCTCAGAACCTTCACCTGCTCCCACTCAGTCAGCTCGTCGAAGCGGTCCGGCTCGAACGGCGCGACCCGTGCAAGCTCGGCACGGAATGCGGCGATCCCTGACGCCCTCTTGTCGCAGAAGCCGCCCTTCGGCACGACGTAGGCGCACTGCCAGTAGTCGCCGCGATTGAGCATGATGAGGATCTGACCGGCGTCAAAGCGGCCGTGCGTCTCGTCCGTGTCGGAGGCGGGACGTGACAACCGGAACCACAGCACGTCGATCGGCGCGCCGAGGTCGCGCACCCTCAGACCGGCTTCGGCCCGAAGGCGCGAGTCCCGGCCATCGGCGGCGACAACCAGCGGTGCCCTGATCTCCAGCGCACCGTCCTCGGTCTCGGCAAGGACGCCGGCTGCGCGCCCGTCCTCCGTCAGCAAGCGGCGGCCCGCCGCCTGCATGATCAGGCGGAAACCCGGAAACGCCTCCGCCCTCTCCGCCAGGAACGACAGGAAGTCCCATTGCGGCATCATGGCGATGAACGGGGCGAGGAGCGGCAGGCGGGAGAAATCCGCGACCTGCACGCGATCCGGCCCGAACTGCGCGAAGAGCTTCGCGACGCGCTGGTGCGGCAGCTTGAGGAACTCGTCCAGCAGGCCGAGATCGTGCATCAGCTCCATGGTCGAGGGGTGGATCGTGTCGCCGCGGAAGTCGCGCAGGAAGTCGGCGTGCTTCTCGAGCACGACCACGTCGACGCCGGCCCGGGCCAGCAGGTAGCCGAGCGTCAGGCCGGCTGGTCCACCGCCGACGATGCAGCACTGCGTCGAGATCACCGTCGGCATCGGCCGCGCCTTCCTGATGTCGGACAACGTGCCGCGAGTATCCTCCGATCCTGCCCTTCAAGCCATGCCCTGGCCGCGATGGAGAGTGCCAGTGGCGCGACCGGGCGGTCTCGGACTGAGCGGGGGTCATTCGACCACGGTGGAGTATTCGCAAGTTGAGGACCGCGGACGAGGTTCCGCCAAGCCGCTCCTTCTCCCTGCCGCGCGGATGCGGCAGGAAGATCGGATGACGAACTACGCGAAGGGCTTTCTCCTCACGCTCGTGGGCGTCCTGGTGCTGACGCCGGACACGCTCCTCGTCCGGCTGGTCGATGCCGGGCCGCTGACGCAGCTGTTCTGGCGCGGCACACTGAGCGGCACTGTCATCCTCGCCGGGTTCGCCATCCTCGCACGGCGGACCCTGTGGACGGCGCTGCGCCGGCCGTCCCGGTCAGACCTCCTGGTTCTCGCGATCTACGGGACGAGCAACGTGCTCTTCGTCTATTCCACGCTGACGACTCTGGTGGCGAACACGCTCTTCATCCTCGCGACCTCGCCGGTCTTCGCGGCGCTGATCGCCCGCTTCGCCCTCGGGGAGGAGGTGCGGGTGCGCACCTGGGTCAGTATCGCTGCGGTTCTTACGGGCATCGGGATCATCGCCGCCGGCAGCGGCCTCGGCCGCGGCGGTACGCTTTCCGGCGACCTCGCCGCGCTCGGATCGGCGCTCTCGCTCGCGATCGTGTTCTCGGCCGCGAGGGTCCGGCCCGAGCGCAGCATCGTTCCGGTGATGGGGCTATCCGCGCTTCTGGCCGGTCTCGTCTGCGGTCTCGCCGCGCCGACGGTCGCCGTGCCCGAGGGCGACTGGCCCTGGATGGTACTGATGGGCGCGGTCGTCGTGCCGCTCGCCTTCGCGCTCATCGCGAGCGGCCCGCGCTACCTGCCGGCAGCCGACGTCGGTCTTCTGATGCTGCTCGAAGCCATCCTCGGCCCGCTCCTCGTCTGGTGGGCATTGGGAGAGAAGCCGGCCGGCGCCACGTTCCTCGGCGGCGCGATCGTCATCGGTGCGCTTGCCGCGAACAACGCGCTGCTGCTCCACCGGGGACGGCGATCGGCCGTGCGCTGAAAAAACCGCGCCAGTGGCAGGCCCACCGATACGATCAACGTTGACGCCGGAGCGCCGGGCTGAAGCGCCGGAGGCGTCCGGCATATCGGGACGCTCGCCCTGACTGACCGGAAAACGCGGCTTGCCTACTCAGTTCTGAGATGCGTCACCGCCCCGGACATCCCCACGTCCCCCTCGCGTCTGCGCCTCCTGGCGAGACGCGGGATGCGGGGCTGCATCAGACGGTCGTGTCGCTGCCGGCGGGGGCGTTCCGTTGAGCGATGCATTGCCTGATCAAGCGCAGGGCCTCGTCCGGCGCATCCCAGGCGATGTAGTGACCGCATTCCTCCACCCACTGGAGCCGCGCGTTGGGGAAGGCCTCGATCGCCTGCTCGGCTTGCCGGGGCAGCAGCAGGCGGTCCTTGCGCCCCCAGACAATCGTCACGTTCGCGGCGATGCCGGCCCGGTCTTCGCCACGCTTGCCGCGGCGTTCTGCCGTGTCCACCCGAGGGACACGTCACGATCGACCTGACGGTTTCGGCCAACAGTCGACCGCGGTCTGACACAAAGCGTCCTGCCAAGGTCGGCCGGGTCGCCCCGACCCTTGCGCGCGCCTGGCCCGCGCTCTTCGCCGTGGGCGCCGTCTTACTTGCGTGGGAGGTCTACGTACGCGTCTCCGGCGTCTCGCCAACCGTGCTGCCGGCCCCGTCGCGCGTGCTCGGACAGTTGTGGCTGAACCGGGACGCGCCGAAATAGACGCCCTCGATGCGGATCTGGCCCTGCAAGGTGCCGGCGTCACGCGCACGCTCCCGGTCGACGATCTCCGGCCGCTATGACCGGCGTAGAGCGGTTCATGGGTCTGGTTCCGGAAATGGTCATGTAAGGTGCAGCCAAGATACGTCTATGGGCGACGCTCACTGTGTCGAATTTCGGTGGGTTGCAGATTATGGGAACGTCGCCAAGGGCGGGTCCAGAGGCAGATGGACCGTCATTTTGCTGTCGCGACGATCTTCACGGAAGCTGCCAATCGTCCACCCCGCAGCATTCGGGAAAGATGGCGCATCGACGACTGGCTTCACTTCCAACGCACTCACCTGAATCAGTCAACGGTAAATGGCCGGTTTGGAGAGGCTGGCTCAAATCTTCCCGCCCGCAGCAAATGGCGGCTGTCCGCCCTTCAGGATGTCACGAAGCAGTCTGCCTCCCCGCCCGCACCACGTGTTCGCGCTTCGAGCGCGGTCGCCGCGGCGCACTTGTGTCGCTTGCATCTTGCGAAGTGGTCGAACCGTTTCACGCCGCGTTTCGTTTGAGGCATAGACCGCCGAGAGACGCATGCCGCCGCCGCCCTCAACTTCACCCGACAAGGCGCGGGCGACCCTGTCCTGCTGCTGCACGGCTTGGGCGGCAACATCGCCTCCTGGGACGGTGTAGCCGACGAGCTGGCGAGGACGAATGAGGTCGTCGCGGTGGATCTGCCCGGCCATGGCGCGTCGCCCGTGACGCCTGACGCCCGCACCTTCGGCGGCATCGCCGATGCGATCGCCGACTTCATCCGCGCCGAACGCCTCGAAGGCGTCTCCGCCGTCGGCATGTCGCTCGGCGGACGCGTGGCGCTGGAGATAGACGTGCATGGATTGCGAGGGGCCGCGTCGCCACCGTCGTCAACGAGGCCATATGGAATGGCAGGACGGCTGGAGTGACGGATACCCGAGCTTCTGCGCAACGACAACTGGCGCCACGCCGTCTTCGACGCCGCGGGAGCACGCCGCGATGGCGTGAACGAGGGTCCTTCATGAGTAGGCTGCATTCGAGGCTCGCCTTGTTTGTCTTTGGACCGCCAATCAGCTGACGCAACTCGACGCAGCACTCAGCCCGCCAACCTCACTCCTTGGCCCGTGCGACCAGCCCGGGCCACGCCCGACCCTCCCCCCGGGAGGGCGCCATGGCGATGTCGCCCGCCGCACCGCCGTCGCCCGGGGCAACTAAAATGAAACGCCCCGTCACAAGCGCTCCGCCAGCGTTGACCAGAGGCTCGGGCGCGCCCCTCAGCACCTGCGACGTCCCTTGAGCTCGCGGGGTCTGCGAAATGGATTTCCAGGTGGCTAACCGCCTCAGACTTCTCAACGTCAAATACTTACCGGACTCCTCAAAATGAGCACCCGAACGGAAAGGGAGCGGCCGAAGACCGCTCCCCCATCCGCATCCGGTTCGCGTCCTAGTCTGCCGGGGCCGCCGCGTCACCCTCCGTGGGCACCATGTCGCCGTCCGCCGGAGCCGGAGCCATGCCGCCGTCCGCCGCGGGCTGCTCGGCCTGCATCTCCTGCGCCTCCTGCTCCCGGCGCTGCTCGTCGGCGGTGACGAACTCCGGCGCCTCTTCCAGCGCCTCGCGTGTCGTGTCGATGATCAGCCGCGGGTCTCCGTCCTCGTCCATCTGGACGCTCAGCTGCTGCATCTCGATCGCAACGCGCTTCTCGCCGATGCCGAGGAAACCGCCGACGCCCAGCACCACGCCCTCGACAGTCCCGTCCAGCGAGATGATTGCGTCGTTGATGTCGCCCACGGTCTCGTCCGCCGCATTGAAGACCCGCGCGCCCATCAACTCGCTCGCCAGGATCGAGTTCCTCATCCTGAAGCACGATCGTGCCCTCGACGTCTTCCACCGGCGCCTCGGCCTCCTCCTCGACCGCAGCGGCCGGTGCGTCGGCCTCAGGCGCGGGCTCATCGAGCGGCGCGGCTTCAGCCGGCGCAGCGTCCTCCGCCGGCGTCGCTTCTTCAGCGGGCGCGGCCTCGGCCGGTGCGGCCTCCTCCGCCGGCGCTTCGGTTTCTGCCGGCGCCTGCGTTTCCTCGGCGGGTGCTTCGGGTTCGGTCGTTTCCTGCGCGGTCGCGACGACTGGCGCAGCCGCAAGTGCGACAGCAATGGTCAGCGCGCTCACTCTCTGCATCAGATTGGTCATCGTGCTTCTCCGTCTGAGATCAAGCCGGTGCCCGATCTTCGAACCCCGCGCTTCACTTTCGAAAACGCCCGGGTCCGAAAAACCGTTCCCCCACCGGCCGGCGACAGTCGGAAAAGGCGCATTCCGCGGCCAGTTTCCGCCGACGCGTGCAGCCCCGGGAACAGCATTGTTTTCCTGGTCAGCACGGGCGCGGCGCAAAGCGGAATGCGCAGGTTTCTGCACCATGGCCCGATTGCAGCCGGACGCCGAAATGGCAGGCCGCCCGCTGCGTTTCCATCTCGCGCGATTCGCGGACCGAGTGCAGGCTTCGCGCAGCTTGCCGAACCAAGCACAAATGGCAGCAAATCACGCTGCGCCGCAGCTACCCTCGGTGCCGGCCCACGGCAGCTCAGGTCCGTTCAAGTCGTGCGCGAGTATGCTGAGTCTGCAAAAGACGCAACTCGGGCCAGCGTCCGCAAGGCGCAGTTCTTTGCAATCGAAGAACGACATCGAGAACGCAGCGAAGTCGGGACACCGACCAGCCCCTCCGATCCGCCGAACGCCCAAGACACCGCAGCTTGCGGTCATCCGCTGGTGACCACGGGTACGGCGGCGAAGTCCTGCGTTGCGGCGGAGTGCCGAGAGGCGGCGCCCCTGTCTCCAGACCGATCAACCCGGCGGCAGCGATCAGCGGATGATGTCGAGGACCTTCAGGGTCTGCTGCAGGTCGTTCGGTCGTTCTCCAGGAGCTCGCGCATCTTCGGGTCCGTTGCCGTCGCCAGTTCGCCCTCCAGCTCCTCGACCTCCGCCTCGAAGTCCACCTTCCGCGACAGCCACATCTCGTGCTCTGCCTTCTGCTCCTTCGTCGCCGGCCCGATGATGCGGGCAGTGCCGCGGTCCATGTCGATCGCGACGTGGTCGGGATGCGGCAGCGGCGGCGGCAGGTCGGTGATGCCGAGGCGGGCGCGGCGGTCGAGCTCGCGCTCCCACTCGATCTTGTAGCTCATCGCCACGTCGAGCCACTCGTCGTTCAGCTGCTTGTCCTCGCGCTCGGTCGACCACAGCATCTCGGTGAAGAGACGCTGCGCCCGGGCATTGCCCTTGGCGGCATTGACCGTGAGCGAACGGACCACTGCCTCGGCGATCGGGGTCTTCACGTCGCGAAGGCCGTCGCGGAGAGCGACGGTACGATACGCCTCCTCGCGCACGATCGCCTTCAGCCGCTCGGCGTTGAGCGTCGGGGCCGTGTTCCTGGCTCCCTTGGGGCGCCCCTTCGTGGTGCCGGAGGTGCCCTTGCGGAAGCGGGTCTCCTTCGGCGGCTTGAGCGGGCGGCGCGCCTTCCTCTGCGAGCTTGGTGCGGTAGCGGCCGTGCTGGCCAAGCTCGAAGCTGTTGACGTGGGGCGCGGTGCCGTTCTTGAAGGCGAAGACCAGCTCGTGCTGCGAGCGGTAGAAGGTACCCATGCCGCCATTGTCCTTCACCCAGACGATCAGGTTCTTGAGCTCGTCGTAGACCGCGTGTCCGGCGGCGAGCATCTCCGCCATGTGCCGCCAGTCCATGCAGAGGAAGTGGATGGACCCGCCGACGCTGTGCTCGGCCATGTTGCGGAAGGCGCGGGCGAACGCGGCCTCAGTCATCTCGCCCGCGGCCAGCTATTTCGTTGTCTTAACGCTCTCGCGTTCGACGTCGCGAGAACCGGCGACGAACGGGTTCCGAAGGATCATCAGCGAGTTGACCATCGGGCCGGACGTTATTCGCCGACCTGCGGACGTCCGAACAGGAACCCTTGCGCGAGCGGAACGCCTAGACTTTGCAAGACGGCCCACTCTTCCTGCCTCTCAACTCCTTCAGCGACCACCGTCCCGCCCACGATTCCGCTGAAGTGAACGAAAGCCTCGACAAGCGAGCGCCGACCGGCGTCCCTGTCGAGACCGGAAACGAGTGATCGGTCGAGCTTGAGGTAGTCCGGACGTACTTCGACGAGTCGCGTCAGGTTCGACATGCCTGCCCCGATGTCGTCTAGTGCGACCGCATGGCCGATGCTCTTGAGGCGCTCCGCGGCAGCACGCAGGACATGCGCTTCGACGTTGGCCTCATCTTCGACCAATTCCACCACGATCTTTCGTGGCGCGCGCGTGAGCACCTCAAGAAACGAAGTGTCGAGCAACAGATCGGGCCAAACGTTCACGAAACAGAATCCGGCCTGGAGATCTGCTGCCCACGGCGTCGAGGATCCTCTCAAGCACCAAGTGATCCAGTGTCAGATGCGGTGCGCTGCGTCGTGCTCGCATGAGCAACTGGCCTGGACCGTGCCTGGGAAAAGACGGAAACCGCGCGAGCGCTTCGTCCCCGAAAGGCAGCCCGTCATCCGCGGTCACAACCGGCTGCCACGCCAGGTCGACGGCCTTCTTTTCGATCAGTTCGGAGACGTCGGCGAGAAATCGGGTGCTTTCCGCGTCCGTCTTGCGTCGCCGCCAGACCCGGCGCCCGGCGACTGCAGCGGCTTCCTGCGCGAGCGCGAGATCGCGTTCGTTGAGTGAAGCGCTCGGCTCCGAGCACAGAGCGGTGAAGGCACCGAACAGTTCTCCACCTGGCAGAACGATGGGCACGCTAATGTAGGAGCCGACGGAAAGTCCCGGCACGGCTATGAGGCGATGCACGTCCCCCAGCTTACGAGCATCGTTTGCGTACGCCGGCACCTTGCCTGTGAGGACAGCGTGGCAAAGCGTCTCCTCGACAGGATCGCGTCGACCGACCCGCAGATTGTCCAGGCCTTCGGGTGACGTCCAGCGAACGATGCGAGTGTCCGCGGTAAACTCGCTTACGAAGGCGACGTCCATGCCGAGATGCCGTCGGAGCGTATCGAAACGGTCCTGCCGAGAATACCGCGCCGTTGGATCCAGGTGCGGAAGCCCATCCATGAAGTCGGCGGAGTAGCTTCCCGAGACGGTTCTCGCGTCGCTATCTTGCCGCATTTCCCGGTCCTTCTCGTCGATACCAGCGAGATTGCCACGAATTCATCTTCAGGTAGATTATAGCAATTCCTGGTGACCTCAATTCTGTGCGGGCCTCAGCGCGGTGCTGTCCGACGCGCGGCTTGTGGTCCTGTCCCTGATCGGTCAGGTCATGAACATTCAGCCCGACCCGACCCTGCGTCCCGAACCGCTGCGAGAGGACGAAGGGTCGGCGATGCGCCCGCGACGCTGGACGCCTTTGTCGGGCATGCGGCGGCGCGGGCGAAGCCGCGCGTGCGCTATCGAGGGTCTGCGGCGATCGAAGCTTTGCAGCGCGCGCAGCAGGAATTCGGCACTTCTGCAGCGGGCTTATCGCCCCCCGTTCGCCGCGACCGGTCTGAATGGCTGGTTTGAGGAACTTCTACGTTCAGGGATGTCGCTGCGCTCGCAAAGACGCGAGTTTGTCTCTGGGTCCGCTCTGCGCAGGTTGCCCAAGTCATGGCCGCCGGCGGTCGGCCGTCACGGTCGCGCCGGGCACACAAGGTCGCTTCGCCGAAATTTTGTTGAAAAAGTCTCTGTTGCGGCGCGGCAGGTCCCCTGATTCACTCGCTTTCGGGTGGTTGGGAGCATTTGGCGATGATGGGCAGGCAATCGGCGCCGACGAAGCTGTTCTACGACTTCGATCTGGAGAACCACGTCCCCGACGATCACCTTCTGCGACAGGTCGACCGCTTCCTCGATTTTGGGGATATTCGCCACCAACTACGCCCTTTCTACAGCCATCTCGGGCGGCCCTCGATCGATCCTGAGCTGATCGTGCGGATGCTGCTGATCGGCTACCTGACCGGTATCCGGTCGGAGCGTCGGCTCTGCGGAGAGGTCCACCTGAATTTGGCGCACAGGTGGTTCTGTCGTCTTGGGCTTGACGGCCGGGTGCCCGATCACTCCACGTTCTCGAAGTACCGGCACGGCAAGTTTCGCGACAGCGATCTGCTCCGTCTGCTTTTCGAGGCCGTCGTCGCCCGCTGCATCGAGGAAGGGCTGGTGGGCGGCACGGGGTTCGCGGTCGATGCCAGTCTGATCACTGCCGATGTCGCGAGGATGAACTCGAGCCCTCAGAGGGAGTGGGACATCGATGCCATCGATCCGCAGGAGGCCCCGCGGGCAGTCCGTGAATATCTTGCAACGCTGGACGACGCGGCGTTCGGCGCCGCGACGCCGGTCTTGCCGAAGTTCGTCGCCCATGCCGATCCGGCCAGTCAGTGGACGGCAGCGCGGAAGATACCTGCCGAGTTCACGTATTCGGACAACTACCTCATCGACACCGACAATGCCGTCATTCTGGACGGTGAGCCGAAAGGCGAACGCGACGCGCTCGATCCGGCAGGCCGAGGTCGGCGCCGCCCGGACCATGGTGGATCGCGTCGAGGCGCGCTTCGGTCTGAAACCCACATGGCTGACGGCCGACACAGCCTACGGCTCGGGCGAGACCCTCGACTGGGTCGTTCGAAAGAAGAAGATCGTTCCCTTCATCCCCGTCTTCGACAAGTCCACACGCACCGACGGCACCTGGTCGCGATCGGACTTTACCTGGGACCCCGAGAACGACCGCTACCTCTGTCCCGAGAGCCACGAGCTTCTCCAGTACCGGCGCAACTACTCGGACCCGGATAGGGGAAAGCCCAACCAAGGGCGGCGCAAGTACCGGGCGCTGAAGTCCGACTGCCAGGCATGCCCGTCGAAACTGCGGTGCTGCCCGGACGCTGATGCGAGGTACGTCACTCGCGGAGCATGAAGACGTCCGAGACCTTGCGCGGGAATGCGTCGCCTCGGAGGTCTACAAAAAGATCGCCGGGCCCCGGCGCAAGAAGGTCGAAATGCTCTTCGCCCATCTCAAGCGCATCCTGGGCCTCAACCGACTTCGGCTCCGGGGACCCTGCGGGGCAAGAGACGAGTTCACCCTGGCCGCCATCGCTCAGAACCTGCGGAAGTTGGCCAAGCTTCGACCTCCGACGCACGGAATGGAGGCCACCATGTGATCTGAGGGGGGCGACAAGCGCCAGAGCGCCCATCGCTGGGCAACGCCTCGGACCCGAGGCTGCGCAATGCCCTCCGTGGGCCCAGAACGCTTGGAGTTCGGACGACTTCTTCAACGAAATTCCGACCTTGCTGCCGTTCGCTGCGAGTTCGACATTCACCGCTGACCCCACCCGGCATCAGATAAGGCCGGTGAGGACCGGACGTTCGCGGCGCATCGCACCAACGCTGTTGCGCGGACCTTCCTGCCGTTCGCTGCGGACCCTAGATCAGCGCTGCGTCTGCGGTGCGGCCCGAAGGAAGGGCGGAGGGACTAAGCCGCTCTCGCGGCATTGTCGCCTGTGGCCGACGCCGGGTGCTGCCCTGACCTCCGCGCTTCTCTGATCGGGCTTCCCGGACTGACGATTGGGACCTTCTCAATCGTCAGACAGGAGGTTCCCGTGAAAGAGGAGAGGACCACGCCGCTGCGCGAGCGGATGATCGAGGACATGCGCATTCGTGGCATGGCCGAGAAGACGCAGCAGGCACACATCCGAGGGGTCAAGGACTTCGCGACGTTCCTGAAGCGATCGCCGGATACGGCGACGCCGGAGGAGCTGCGGGCTTACCAGCTTCACATGACGGACACCGGCGTGTCGGCGCCGACGTTCAACGTGCGCATCGTCTCGCTGCGGTTCTTCTTCGGCGTGACCTGCGGGCGCGAGGAGATGAAGCGGTACATGCAGTTCCGCCGGCATCCGCGGAAGTTGCCGGTGGTCCTGAGCGTCGAGGAGGTTGCTGATCTTCTGGCCGCGGTTCCCGGCCCGGGCCTGACGTATCGTGCAGCGCTCGGCATCAGCTACGGGGCGGGGCTGCGCGCCTCGGAGGTCTGCAACCTGAAGGTCACGGACATCGTGCCAGAGGCGCGTCTTCGAAACGACGACAGCGACCGCATGCTGATCCACGTCGACAACGGCAAGGGCGGCAGAGACCGCAAGGCGATGCTCTCGCCCCGCCTTCTGGACCTCTTGCGCGATTACTGGAGCGAGTCCCGGCCCGAGGGCTGGCTCTTTCCGGGCAAGCCGAAGATCAACCCGCTGTCGCCACGCCAGCTCAACCGGGCGTTCACCTCGGCCAAGCACATGGCCGGCATCGCCAAGCCGGCGACGCTGCACACGCTCCGCCACAGCTTCGCCACGCACCTGCTCGAGGCCAACACCGACGTGCGGGTGATCCAGGTCCTGCTGGGGCACGCGAAGCTGAGCACGACGGCGCGGTACACCCATGTCGCCACCAAGACGATCCGCGACACCGTGAGCCCGTTCGAGCGGCTGAAGCAGCTTCAGGACCAGACCCTCAGGCGCGGCCTCGAGTAGCGCCCGGGCCGGGGTGGTCCGGGCGAAGCTGGAGATCGCCGACATCTTCCGCGCCCACGGTCCCGCGTGGCGGCGGGCTAATGCCGGACATGTCGGCCTGACCCAGCTGAAGGTGATGTCGGCGATCGAAGCCTGCCGGACGGAGGCGCTCGGCGGGCACGTGGCGGCGTGCACCAAGTGCGGCCACCGGCACGTCGCATACAACTCGTGCAAGAACCGCCACTGCCCGAAGTGAACAGGGTGAGCCGGGACCGTGGCCGCGGTGCGGCCGCGTAAGCCCGGCGAACGCGGCGCGGGACTGGATGGCAGCTCGGGCGGAAGACCTGCTGCCGGTCGAGTACTTCCATGTCGTCTTCACCCTGCCGGCGGAGATCGCCCGCATCGCCTACTGGAACAAGAAGGTGGTCTACGACCTGCTGTTCCGCGCCTCCGCCGAGACGCTGACCACGATCGCTGCCGATCCGCGGCACCTCGGCGCCCGGATCGGCATGACCAGCGTGCTGCACACCTGGGGCTCGGCCCTGATCCACCATCCGCATGTCCACATGATCGTCCCCGGCGGCGGGCTCTCGCCCGACGGCAACCGGGGGATCGCCTGCCGCCCGGGCTTCTTCCTCCCGGTCCGGGTCCTGTCGCGGCTGTTCCGGCGGCTGTTCCTGGAAGGACTGGCGGCGCTGCACGCCACCGGCAACCTCGCCTTCTTCAACGACCTCAGGGACATGGCGGATGCCGCCGCCTTTGCCGCCTGGCTCGCGCCGCTGCGCAAGATCGAGTGGGTGGTCTACGCCAAGCCACCCTTCGGCGGCCCGGAGGCAGTGCTCGCCTATCTCAGCCGCTACACCCACCGCGTGGCGATCTCGAACAGCCGTCTCATCAGCGCCGATGCCGAGAGCGTCGCGTTCCGCTGGAAGGACTACCGGGTCAAGAACCGCGACCGCCAGAAGGTCATGCGTCTCGCCACCGACGAGTTCATCCGGCGTTTCTTGCTGCACGTCCTGCCGGACGGATTCCACCGCATCCGGCACTACGGGCTCCTCGCCGGCAATGGACGCAGGCGCAAGATCGAGACTATCCGCGACCTCCTCGGCGCCAAGCCGGCGGTGGATGCCAAGGCGACCGATGCCGACGCGGCCCTGCCGCTCACCCTACGGGAGCCGTGCCCACTGCGGCGGACCGATGCGCATTATCGAGACCTTCAGGCGCGGCGAGCGTCCGAAGACCCGCGCGCTTTCCCCATAGACCGACGCCAGACCCCCGCGGCTTCGTCCTTCCGAGGTTTGTCAACGCGGGCCGCACCCGCCAGCGGCCACCGTCACGCCGCGGCCCGCATCGAAAAACATGGTGTGATTGCGGCGCCGCTCTTCGGGGGCGGACGAGGCCCGGTATGCTGATCTCATCGAACAGGAGCCGCAGGGAGAATGGATATGAAATGCTATGCAGGCCTGGACGTTTCGCTGAAGGAGATTTCCATCTGTGTCATTGACCATGATGGACGGATCGTGTCGCGGGGAAGCGCGCCATGCGATCCGGAAGGGGTACAGGGCTGGCTGAGGAACAGATCGCTCACTCCGGACCGGATCGTGCATGAGAGCGGCCAGCTTGCGATATGGCTGCAACGGGGGCTGATCCGGCTCGGACTGCCTGCCACCTGCATCGACGCTCGCATGGCACACAAGAGCCTCTCGGCCCGGCCCAACAAGTCCGATGCCGCAGATGCGGAAGGCCTGGCGCAGCTGGCCCGCACCGGCTGGTTCACCCCTGTCCATATCCGCAGCGGAGAAGCCGACCGCCTGCGCAGTCTGGTCGGCGCGCGCGAGCGGCTGGTTGCGGAAGGAGCTCGAAGGGCACGTTCGCGGCGTCCTCAAGACCTTCGGCATCCGCATGGCTGCGGTTGGCCACGGGCAGTCGAGGCAGGCGTTTCGCGACCAGTTGGCCATCGCGGGCGAACGCGATCCGATGCTTCGTGCCATCGCTGACGCCTTCATCCCCGTGCATGAGACCCTGTGCCGGGCTGCCGCCGATCTCGAGGCGGGCGTGAAGACGAAAGCCCGGCAGCATCCCGTCGCCCGCCGCCTGATGACGATCCCCGGCATTGGCCCGGTCGTCTCGCTCAGCTTCATTGCGTTGGTCGACGACCCGGCCAGGTTCCGAAAGGCGGCGGACGTCGGTGCCTTTCTCGGGCTGACGCCAAAGCGGCACCAGTCCGGCGAGGTGGACTGGTCCGGGCGCATATCGAAATGCGGCGATCGAGCCATGAGGCGCCTGCTCTTCGAGGCTGCCGCCAGCCTGATCCACCGCGTTCAGCGCTTCTCGCCGCTGAAGAGCTGGGCGGTGCGGCTGGCCGGCAGGCGCGGCTTCCGCAAGGCCGCCGTGGCCACCGGCCGGAAACTCGCCGTGCTGATGCTGACCCTGTGGAAGCGCGAAGCCGACTACGCCTGGACGACGGGTGCGAGCACATGATCTGAGTTCCCGCCACTGCGGCCGGGAGAAGGGTCCCGAAGGGACGGCGGTTGATCGATCTCGTTCTGAAGGATGGGACGCGGGCCAAAACCGCGTACCCCGCGAAAAACATCGAAGACGATCCGCCACCGGAAACCATCATGAGGCGCACGGAACGCGACCTCGCAGAGAACCATGCCCCTGACGGACAAACCGCTCTCCCACTTGACATGGCCGCAATCAGAGAACCTTCAGGACAGACATTCTCTGCGGCTGCGCAGGTAACGACCGATTTCACCGAACCTGACATTCGCTGGCGACCTCACCTCGGTCCGCGCCCCGCGGGCAAAGTTCGTCGCGGTGCGCCAAGACCGGAAATTCACTGCGGATGAGAGAGCAGCAGTTGTGGGGCTACTCGCCGCGCTACAGCGGGCAATCGGCCAATGCTGGATCTGCGGAACCGCGTGGGTTCTGCGCCTTCCCGCTGGTTGACCGCGTCGAAGCTCTGCGAGCCGCCGCTCACCTGCATGACGGCCAGCGTCTTGCCCTGCGTCGGACGAACGCCGCCGCGCGACAGCGGAATCCAGTCGATCTGCGCCTTCATGATGCCGGTCATCGCGCCGTGCCGTTCGGGCGAGCACCAGACCATTCCCTCGGACCAGGTGGCGAGGTCGCGGAGTTCCTGCACCTTGGGGTGATCGGCCAGCGCGCCGTCCGGCAGCGGCAGTCCCTTGGGATCGAACGTCTGCGTCTCGGTCCCGAACCAGCGCAAGAGGCGCCCCGCCTCCTCGGCCGCGAGGCAAGAGTAGGACCGCTCGCGGAGCGACGCGTAGAGGAGCAGGATGCGCGGTGCATGACGTGGCGCTCCGGATCCTGCCAGCGCACCGACGTCGATGGGGCGGAGCTGCTCGAGGTCGACGTTCGGCAGGTCAGCGGCGGCGCTCGCCGCGTCAGCCCGGGACTTCGGGCCCTGCGCGCTCGGCGAAGCGGTCGCGCGTCCGGTTGGCGACGGCGACGAGCGACAGCATCACCGGCACCTCGACCAGGACGCCTACGACGGTGGCGCGCGCAGCGCCGGAGTTCAGGCCGAAGAGGCTGATCGCGACGGCGACGGCGACGGCGAGCTCGAAGAAGTTCGACGTGCCGATCATGGCGCAGGGCGCGGCAACGCGGTGCGGCACGCCAAGCGCGTAGGCCGCGCCGTAGGCCAGCGCGAAGATGCCATGGCTCTGGATCAGGATGGGCACGGCGATCAGCGCGATCACCAGCGGCCGGTCGAGGATCGTCTGCCCCTGCAGGCCGAAGAGGACCGTGACGATCAGGCCGACCACGGACCAGGGCTTCACCCGCGCCTTGAACGCGTCGATCGCGGCCGGACTGCCGAGGCGCCGGCGAGTCCACAGGCCGCCCACGAGTGGCAATACCACGTAGAGCAGGACCGACAAGAGCAGCGTCTGCCACGGCACGGCGATGTCCGTGACGCCGAGCAGGAACGCCACGATCGGCGCGAAGGCCACGACCATGATCAGGTCGTTCACCGAGACCTGGACCAGCGTATGGATCTCATCGCCGCGCGTCAGCTGCGACCAGACGAAGACCATGGCCGTGCAGGGCGCGGCGCCGAGCAGGATGAGCCCGGCGATGTACTGCGTCGCGTCCTCGGGCGCGATCCACGGTGCGAAGAACAGCACGGCGAGTGCGGCCATGGTGAAGGGCTTGATCAGCCAGTTGACCGCGAGGGTGATGAGGAGGCCCTTCGGCTGCCGCGTCACGTCCCGCAGGGCGCCTGGATCGACGCCGACCATCATCGGGTAGACCATCGCCCAGATCAGCACCGCGACGACGAGGTTGACGTTCGCCACCTCGGCGGCGGCGACGGCGTTCACCAGCACCGGGGCGGCGGCGCCGACCAGGATGCCGCCGATCATCGCCAGCGCGAACCAGACGGAAAGGTATCGTTCGAAGCTGCTCATGCGGGTACGGTTTCCTTGTCGTGTGCGCGAAGGCGGCCGGCACCGATCCGGCTCAGCGCCACCATCGCCGCTGCGGTGGCGAGGCAGAGCGACAGGCCACCCGCCTGGTAGGTCAGGCCGGAAAGCAGCGTGCCGAGGAGTTCGGCCGGCGGCGTTCGCCATGTAGTAGAAGCCGACGTCCATCGTCACCCGCGCGGCTTGGGTGAAGTGCAGGATCAGGTAGGAGTGGAGCGAGGAGTTCACGGCGAAGACCGCGCCGAAGACGAGCAGCCCCAGAACCAACGCGACCGTCAGCCACGGCGCTGGTGCACCCGCCAGCCAGACCAGCGCCGCCAGCAGCGCCGGGATGACCAGCAGCAGCCCTGCCCAGCGACGCGCCTCGGCGACGATCTCGGCCTCGGGCCGGGCAGCGGCGCGCAGGAGCCGCGGCGCGTATGCCTGCACCGCGCCGTAGAGGATGGTCCAGACAGCCATGAAGGAGCCGACGGTGAAGAACGCGGCGCGATTGCCGGCCTCGGTCCCGTCCGACAGCACCGCATTGAAGTATCGGCACGCGTGGTGGCCGCGATCGTCCCGGCCGAGGCGGCGCCTGCTTATGGCAATCCCTTTCGGCGCTTGCTTCGCCGGCGCTCTTGCCCGAGCTGACACGGGTCAAGTCTGACGGGAGAAAGTGCGCAATCGATACCGGGAAGCAACTCAATGGGCTACTCTTGCCCACCACTCGCACCCAGAAGCCCTCAACGAGATTGGGTCTGCCGCGGACAAGGTCATGCAGACCGTCCGGACGCGTACGGCGCCACGGCGCTCCAGACTCGCCCGTCGATCGCGATCAGCCCGCTCAGGATCAGCGCCATCCCGATCACCTGCCCGGCACCGAGTGTCTCTCCGAAGAAGCTGACGCCGATCAGCGTCGCCGAGACCGGGGCGATCAGGGTGACCAGGGAGAGGTTCGTGGCACCGACCCTGGGCAGGATCGAGTACATGATCAGGAACGCTGCGGAAGTGAGACCGAAGCCGATTACCGCGAAGGCGCTCGCCAGATGCCACGTGGGCACGAGCGGGACGCCTTCCGAACCAAGCGCGATCGGGAGTATGGACAGCGCGCCGCCCGTCATGGCGCAGGCGGTCATCACCACCGGATCGAGCCCGCGAAGACTTCTCGCCAAGTTGAGCGCGATGCCGTAGCAGACCGGGGCCAGGACGGCGACAAGCAGCCAGGGGCGTTCCGACACGCTCTCGGGTTGTCCCTGCGCCGTCATGACGATCATCCCAAGCAAGCCGAGACCGACGCCGACCATCTTCGTCGTCGTGGCCCTCTCTCCTGATGGCCACAGGTGGGAAATGACGACCACGGCGACCGGCGTGAGCGCGTTCGCAATCCCTGCCGATGAGGAGCTCACGTGCTGCTGGGCGAGCGGCAGCAGAGCGAAGGGGGCCGCGTACTGCATGATGCCAAACGAGCCGATCGCGATCAGACCTGCGTCGCCGAGATCGACGCGCCGCCCGGTGGCCGCAACCCAGACCCAACATCCGATGGCGCCGAGGGTCACGCGAACGGCCGAGACGGTCAGCGGACCATAGGCCGTCAGCAGGATCTCGTTGAATCCGAAGGAGGCGCCGAAGGCGGTTCCCAGCGCAGCGAGTATCGACCAGTGAGCGAAGCTCATGGCGGTGGTTCCTTTCTGAACACGCGCCCGGCTGCTCACGTGACGGAGCCGGGCACTGACTGCGCCAAGATGCACGCCCCAGGGTGCAGCTGTGTGTCCCGGAACCGCGGATCGGGTTTCGATTGTATCGCGGACACCGGACCCGATCCGCTCCACCGCGAAACGCTGCGACTGCATCGAGAAGGCGGTGCGGCCGCGGACAGCGCAGATCACGCAATGCCCTCAGTCAGAACCAGCGTGATATCCGCGTCGCGGCCGACATGCCGGATGCCAACGACCCGACCGTCGGGATCATGCGATTGGTCGCCGAGCAGGAGCGGGAGGCCATCTCGGGGGCGCACCAGGGGCTTTCCTTGATGGAGGCGGCGCGTTCCGGAGCAGACACGATCTTCGTCTCTTGCACGGACCTGCGCGCGTTGGACGTCATCGGCGGGCTCGAGACCGAGTTGTCCAGGCCGGCGCCGAGCAGCAACCGGACCCTGGCCTGGCACATGGCTCAACTCTCTGGGGCACCCTTTGCACTGGCGGAGTGGAAGCTCGCCCTTTCGTCACTCTGATCAAGAGAGGGCGACATTTCACCTGCAGCCGGACTGCTGCGGTCCGATTGTCGTTAGTCCGGATCGTAGATGTAGCCGATGCCACGAACCGTGCGGATGAATCGAGGCTTCTGCGGATTTGGCTCGATCTTGCGGCGCAGGCGCGAGATGCGGATGTCGATCGAGCGGTCGAACGGGTCCCACACCCGGTCGTGGGCGCCTTCGAGGATCTGGTCGCGGTTGAGGACGCGGCGTCGATTCTCGGCGAAGAGCTTGAGCAGGCTGAACTCCATTGCCGTCAGCGGCACCTCGGTGCCGTCCTCGGCGAGGAGCTTCGCAGCGTCGAGATCCAGCGTGAATGCGCCGAAGCGCGCCGTTCGCGACGCGGCAGCTGCCTCTTCCTGCGGCTCCCCCGCCCGGCGGCGCAGCACGGCCTTGATCCGTGCCTCGAGTTCGCGCAGGTCGACCGGCTTTCCGAGATAGTCGTCAGCACCCATCTCGAGCCCGATGATCCGGTCGACGACCTCGCCGGCTGCCGTCAGCATGACCACCGGCGTCTGATCCGTTGCCCGCAGGGTCCTCAGCGCCGAGAGGCCATCCTCACCCGGCATCGCGATGTCGAGCACGATCAGCGAGACGCCGCCCTTCGCCAGCCTCGCGCGCATTTCAGCGACGTTGGCCGCCGACGCCACCTCGAAGCCGCGCCTGGCAAGGTACTCGCCGACCATCTCACGGACGTCCGGTTCATCGTCGCAGACGACGATGGTATCGGCCGACGCTGTCATTCCTGAGCCTCCGTACCCTCGAGAACTCGCGCAGCAAAGTCCGCAAGCTCGCGCGGCGCCACAGGCTTTTCGACAAACGGGCGCCCCGCCTCGCGGAGAAAGCTTTGAGAGGTCCGGCCCATCGTGTCACCCGTCACGAATCCGATCCGCAAGACAAGGTCAGGATACTCGTTCCGCACCGCGTCGAGGAGAACGCGACCATCGCCTTCAGGCATGTTGAGATCGCTGAGAATGAGATCATACCGGTTTTTCCGCAGGAGCGAGAGCGCCGCGGCGACCGTGTTCACGACGTCCACGTCGTATCCCTCTCGTCCGAGGATCTCGCCGTTGAGCTCGGCGACGTCGGTCTCGTCATCGACGATCAGCACGCGGGCCGAGACGGACGCCGGAGCGTCGATCGGGGTCTCTTCGGCTGGTTCGACGTCGCACGTGGCGATGGGCAGCGAGATGACAAAACGCGTCCCGGGAGCGTGCCGGGGGTCGATGCGGATGCTGCCGTCGTGCGAATGGACGATCCGGTGGCTGAGGGCGAGCCCGATCCCGGTGCCTTCGCCCACCTCCTTGGTGGTGAAGAATGGCTCGAAGATGCGGCCGCGGATCGCTGCGGGGATCCCCGGTCCGTTGTCCTCGACCCAGATCTGCACGGCATTCCCGGCCTTGCGTCGCCTCGTGCCCACGGTGATCGTGTCGCCCCGACCGGCGCTGACGATAGCCTGCTCCGCGTTCAGGACGAGATTCAGGATGACCTGCGTGATCTGGTCGGGGTCCGCGCAGATCACCGGCAGCTCGGCCTCCAGCGCGGTTTCGATCGTGATGTCGTGCCCCTCGCCGTAGCGGGCCACGTCGACGGCCGTCTGCACGATCTCGTTCAGGTCGACGCGCTCGATCCGGGCCGGCTGCTGGCGCGCCATGGTCAGGAAGCTGCGCACGATCCGCGCACAGCGGTCGGCTGCGGTGTTGATCTTGTCGACGTGCCGGCGGACCTCGGGCGCGACGTCGTCCTCGAGCAGCATCAGCGCGTGTCCCACAACGACGGAGAGCGGATTGTTGAGTTCGTGCGCGACGCCTGCGAGAAGTTCGCCAAGGGCCGACATCTTCTCGGTCTGGAACATGACCTCGCGCTGCTGGGCCAGTTCCTCCTCGATCGCGATCTGGTCGGTAAGATCGCGGACGTGGGCGACGCTGACATCGTCGCCGCGGTAGCGGATCAGCCGGGCCGAGATCGCGGCGGGAAACTCCCGCCCTTCCCCCGTGCGGAGCCGGACGCGATGGTCGTACACGAAGCCGAGCGACTTGAGCGCAGCGATGTATCGAGCGCGGTCCGCGGCGTCGGCGTAGTAGCTCTCCGCGTTCGACCGGTCGCCGAAGAGCGCCTGCGCCTCGGGGCTGAAGAACAGAAGCTCGCCGCTGTCGACCCGCGTCATCGTGAGCGGAGTCGGACAGGCGCCGACCACGAGGCGCAGGAGTTCCTCCTTGTCGAGCTGGTCAGTCACGTCCCGGATGGCCGAGACGACGTATTCCTCTCCCGCATAGTCGACCAGGCGACCGGTGAGGGTGGCGTGGTAGATCGACCCGTCTTGGCGACGGAAATCCACCCGGTAGTCCGCGACCTGTCCGCTCCGCTCGAGCTCGGCGACGTAATCCCAGCGCTGCGCGGGTTCGGCGAAGTGATCCTGGGACACCTCGTACGTGAACTCCCGCTGCGCTTCGGCGGAACGGTAGACGACCTGCCCGTCGGACTTGCGGGCCATGACGATCTGGATCGGTATCGTGTCGAGGACGGTCTTGAGCAGGGTCTCGCTGTCCTTCAGGCGCGCCTCGGCCAGCCGCTGCTCGGTCACGTCCGTCCGGCGCAGGACGAACCCGCCCGACTGGCTCGGGTAGTAGGTCGAGCGATAGCATCGCCCGCTGGCGTGTCTGAGCTCGAAGCTCAAGGGCTGGCGGGGAGTGCCGCCCGCATCGACCCACTCCATGACCTTCTTCGGCGGAGGCGGATACTCTCCGAGCGCGGTCGCCGCATCCACAAGCTCCGTCCAGTGGACGCCGGAAACAATAAGGTGCCGGATCTCACTGAACGGCTCGGCATAGCGGCGGTTGAAGGCGATCAGGCGAAGATCCTGCCCGAAGATCGCGATTCCCTCCGAAAGCGACTCGATCGTCTCCCGGAGGAGAAGGTGGTCTTGCTCTCGGGGCGCCGCGAGCGCGTGGGGCTTTGCCATGATACGCCGATAGCAGGTCCTCGTTTCAGATGATTTTCGCGGTCCGCTTCGCAGGTTTCAATTGTTTCAGCGCTGCGCCCGCCGCAGGCAACGCGGAGAGAGGCAAATCCTGATGTCAGGCAGTCGCTTCGACGCTTCCTCGACCGACCGGAACCCGGCGCAACAACTGAAACGCGGGCGCACCCCGGCAGACATTCGGCAGAAACGGCAGCGTGCAAGATTCCTCGGCATCGAAGCACCGCACATCCCCTGAGGAGACCCCTCATGATCGCCGCAACCTCCAGACCCGCAAGCCGGCTGCGCGCCCGCCTCCGCACGCTGGTCGCAGCCGACATCGAAGGCTCGGGCCTCACCAACCGGCGCCGCTTTCACGGTCTGAACCATCTGAGCGACGCCATGCTGCGCGACATCGGGCTCGAGCGCGAGGACCGCATGGCGCCCGAGGCACGCCGCGCCAGTGACCGGCTGCTCGGAATCGCGCTCTGGTAGGCCAACCGTCACCGCCCGCAAGAACCCGAAGGAGCGCCGCCATGATCCGCGATTCCATCCTCGAAACCATCGGCAACACGCCTGTCGTCCGCATCAGGCACCTCGCGCCCAAGGGCGTGGAGCTCTTCGTCAAGTGCGAGGCGTTCAACCCGATGGGTTCGGTCAAGGACCGGCTTGCACTCGGCGTGATCGAAGCTGCCGAGCGTGACGGCACGCTCAAGCCCGGCCAGACCCTGGTCGAGGCGACCTCGGGCAACACCGGCATCGGCCTCGCCATGGTCTGCGCCGCCAAGGGCTATCCGCTCGTCGTAACGATGGCCGAGAGCTTCTCGGTGGAGCGTCGCCGTCTGATGCGCTTCCTCGGAGCACAGGTCGTGCTGACCCCGGCGTCGGAGAAGGGCACCGGCATGGTGCGCAAGGCGCGCGAGCTCGCCGAGGCACACGGCTGGTTCCTCGCGCGCCAGTTCGAGAACCCGGCCAACGCCGACATGCACGCCCGAACGACCGCCGAGGAGATCCTGTCCGACTTCGGCGAGGACGGCCTCGACTACTGGGTGACGGGCTTCGGCACAGGGGGCACGTTGAACGGCGTCGCCCGCGTCCTGAAAGCTCGTGGCCCGCGCACCAGGATCGTTGCCGCTGAGCCGGACAACTCCGCCATCCTCGCCTCCGGCCACGTCCAGGCGATGAACCCTGACGGCAGCGCGGCCGAGAGCCATCCGGGCTTCCGTCCTCACCCGATGCAGGGCTGGTCGCCGGACTTCATCTCCAAACTCGCCGCCGACGTGCTGGCGGACGGCCACATCGACGCCTTCCAGCCGGTAGCCGGCGGCGCGGCGATGCAACGCGCCCGCGATCTCGCCCGGCGCGAAGGCATCTTCTGCGGCACCTCGGGTGGTGCCACCCTCGCCGCCGCGCTCGAGGTGGCGAAGACAGCGCCAACGGGAAGCCGCATCCTGGCGATGCTGCCGGACACCGGCGAACGCTACATGTCGACGCCGCTATTCGACGACATCCCTGCCGAGATGACCGCGGCGGAGATGGCGCTCTCCTGCTCGACCCCGTCTGCCCGGTTCGACGCTCCGCCGGCTCCCGCTTCGGCCCCGACAGCTCCTCCGCCGGCCGCCAGGCCCGAAGCGGTGGCGATGGTCGAAAGCATCGTGTCGGAAAAGCCCGTCGTCATGTTCGCGCTGGAGTGGTGCGAGTTCTCCTGGTCTGTCCGCAAGCTCTTCGCCGAGGCGGGCATCGAATACGAGGACGTCGCCCTCGACGCCGCTGCATACCAGAAGGACAATCTCGGCGGCGAGCTTCGCGCCGCGCTTCATCAGATCTCCGGAACGCCGACCATACCGCAGATCTTCGTCGGCGGACTGCACATCGGCGGCGCGACCGAAACCTTCGACGCCTACAACGACGGCTCACTTCAGCAGCGGCTCCTCACCCGCGGCGTCGCGTTCAAGCAGGCACTCGAGGCCGACGCCTACAGCTTTCTGCCGAGGTGGCTCCACCCCCGGTAGACCACCGCTCCTCCCCGGCCGAAAAGGCCGACCTGCCCGCCGGCGCTCCCGGCGGGCTTTCTCGTTGAAGTCCGCGGGAACACGGTGGCCGGGCACTTACCGCCATCGTCACATCCGGCTCCGAACCTTTTCCATCTGGTTAACGCGGCAAGGAATATACAGTCATGTCAGACAGTTGAGGAAGCGTCCACGCGTGGACACTCCCCGTTCCCGGTCGCCGGCGAGCTACCTCGGGCATTCTTGCGGTGGACAAGGTCGTTTCGCAATCAACCCGAAACAATCGAAACCCGGCGCCCCGGTCCGCGACCGCCGAGTGAAACGCAGGGCGTCTATCCCTCTGTCCATGGCCGGTGCCGCTGCCGGCTGCCACCGCCCGGAAGGGCCCGAGAAAAGGACACACCAGAGATGACCACGGCCACCACTGAGAAGCCCGCAAAACAGCCCATCAACGGCGTCGACGTGCCGACCCTCATCGCCACCATCGGCGTCGTCGGTCAGAACCCCGAGCTCGCCAACTTCCAGTTCCGCGCCCACGGCCAGTGGGTCCGTGGCACCCACAGCCGCATGACCGTTAACCGCTTCTTCGGCGCCGGCCAGGAGCACGAGCGGACGGCCCCGTTCACCATCGACGCTGACCACCCCACCGTCCTCTGCGGCGGCGACAACGGCCCGAACTCCTGTGGAGTATCTGCTCGGCGCCCTTGCGGCCTGCCTGACCGCCGGCATCGGCAACATCGCCTCGGCCCGCCAGATCAAGCTGAACGCGGTCGAATGCCAGGTCGAAGGTGACATCGACATGCAGGGCATCCTCGGCCTGAACGACGAGGTCCGGAACGGCTTCAACGCGATCCGCGTGACCTTCCGGATCGACGGCGACGCGCCGTCCGAGGTGATGGCCCGCGTGGTCGAGCAGTCCATGGCCCGTTCCGCGGTCCTCGACATCCTCCGCAACGGCACGTCCGTCGACGTCAAGGTGGCCTGACGTGGATGGCGGGCGTCCATCCGGCGCCCGCCCAACCCGGGAGACGCCGATGTCCCGCTTGCTGCTCGTCCTGGTTCGAAAGGCAAACTCGGCCCTCCGACTGCCCACCGTCCTGCCCGACCCGGACGAGGGCTGGATCCGCTGATTGCGCCGTGGCGGCCAGACCGGAAGGTCCTCCGCCGCCGGCACATCAATCAAGGACCCTTAAGCATGTCTCACCACTTCCAGCGTGGCCACGCGGCCTTCCGCGCCGCCAGTCGCCTGCGCGACGAGACATCGGCAGAGAAGGTCGTCCGCCCCGACCTGGCCTCCTCGAATGCCTTCCCGCCAACGGGCTGAGCCCGAACCCGACCGGAGACGAAGATGGAACGCACGACTTACGATACTCTGATCGTCGGCGCCAGAACGGCGGGCGCGACGACGGCGCTGCTGCTGGCTTCGTCTGGGGCGCGGGTCCTGGTCGTTGACCGAGCCGCGCCCGGCACCGACACGATGTCGACGCACGCGTTGACTCGCGCCGGTACGACGCAGCTCGCGAGGCTCGGCCTGCTGGCCGATCTGCGTGCGGCGGGCACGCCCGCCATCACCCGCTCCACCTTGCACTACGCGGCCGAAAGCCTGCCGCTCGCGATCCGGCCTGACGCGCACATAGACGGTCTCGTCGCGCCACGGCGGACAGTACTTGATCCCATGATCGCGGACGCCGCGCGCAGTGCCGGGGCCGAGATCGCCTACGAGTTTACCCTGAGGGACCTCGTGGTGGATGTCACGGGGCGCGTGATCGGCGCCGTCGTGATCGGACCCGATGGCAGGACGACCGAAATCGCCGCCCGCGTCGTGATTGGCGCCGATGGCCGCCGCTCGACAGTCGCACGCCGCGTTGGGGCGCCGGTACTCAAGCGGGCGCGGAACGCGGCCGCACACGCCTACACCTATCTCGCCGGTCTGGAAGATGACGGCACGCATCTGCACTTCCGCGAGGGCATTGGCGTCGGGGTCATGCCCACGAACGGCGAGCTGCACTGCATCGTGGCGTCCATGAAGCCAGAAGCCTTCCTGTCACAGCGACGCGCGCTGACCTCGGAAGAAGGATTCCGCGCCTTCATCGCCCGTGACGTCCCCGAGTTGCGCCACGCCATCTCTTCCGCACGGATCGTCCAACGCCCGGTCGGCTTCTCCGGCGAACATGGGTACATCCGGCGCAGCCACGGCCCCGGCTGGGCGCTGGTCGGTGATGCCTCGTACTTCAAGGACCCTGTCACCGCGCACGGCATGACCGACGCGCTCCGCGATGCCGAACTGCTGGCCGAGGCGGTCCTGCGTGGCGGCGACGCGGCGCTCGCGACCTACCAGGCGGTGCGCGACGCTCTGGCAGCGGAGCTGTTCGCGGTTACAGACGAGATCGCTGCGATGAGCTGGACGCTTGACGAGCTGAAGGCGCTGCACCTGCGCCTGAACCAGGCACTGAAGCACGAGCAGGCGTGGATCGCCTCCAGGTGCGTATCGCACCAACATGCCGCCTGAGTCCGGAAACAAATGAAACCTTTCAGCCACGCTCCCGCAATCAAGCGGAAAAACGAAGGAGCGAGTGTCGCCGCACAAACTCAATCGAGGACATGAAGATGACACTTGCGTTTCACCCCCAGCCTCTGGCCGCCCGCGAAACCGGCGCCGGAACGCCGGTTGTCCTGCTCCACGGCTCGTTTAGCGACGCGCGGCAATGGCGCTCGCTGTCGGATTGGCTCGGTGGACGGCATCACGTCGTCGCCGTCGACCTGCCGGGCTATGGCAATTCGCGCAACGTTTCCGCCGACAGCCTGGAGGAGATGGTCGAACACTTGCGTCCGTTCATCGTCAGGCACTCGCCGGTCCACGTCGTCGGCCATTCCCTTGGCGGTGCGGTCGCGCTCAAGGCCGCCTGCCACTTTCCCGGCCACGTGCGCAGCCTGACCCTGATCGAACCGCCGGTCATTGGCGCCCTCTCGCCTCGGAGCGACATGGCCAGCCGTGGCCTCGTTGCCGCCGTTCTCCGCTCGAAGATCGCACTGGCCGAGGGAGACGCCTGGGACGGCACGCGACAGGTCATCGACTACTGGAACGGCGCCGGCGCCTGGGACCGGACCAGCTTCCGCCTGCGTCAGGCACTCGCGGAACAGATCGGACGCGCGCACCGCGACTACGCGGCACTCACATCGGATCGGGCCTCGCGGGACGATCTCGCCAGCGTCGTCTGCCCTGTCCTGAGCCTGCGCGGCACGCACTCGCCCGCGATCACCGCCCGGGTCCGCGACGAGGTGATCCGCGCGCTGCCCTTCGCCCGCCACGAGGAGATCGAGGGTGCGGGCCACATGCTGCCCCTGACCGACCCGCACCTGGTCGATCCAATGATCGGCCGCTTTCTTGCGCGGGTGGACAGGGGGTGGCAGGATGTCGCGGGTTCCACAAGACTCGCAGCTTAGGGCCCCGGGGACAGCGGAAGGCCGAAAATGCAGCAGACGCCGTTCGACAGGTATGGCGGTTTCTCCACCGTCAGTCGGATCGTGATGTCGCTCTACGACCGTCTGCTCGACGATGATGACGTCGGACCGTTCTTCGACGACGTGGACATGGCGCGTCTGATCGACCATCAGACCAAGTTCGTCTCGTCACTGATGGGCGGCCCGGCCTCGTTCAGCGACGAGCATATCGCGGCCGCCCATCGCAACCTCTCGATCGGTGACAGCCATTTCGACCGGTTGAAGGCTTTGGTCGAGCAGACGCTGATCGACTTCGATATCGAGCGCACGGACATCGACGACGTGCTCGGCGCGTTCGAGGCACGCCGGGCCCTGCTGATCCGGCAACCGCATGTCGATTGAGGCCATCAACGAGCAACTCTTGCGCGCGATAGGTGTGGGCGTCGCGCTCATCCGCCTTGACACGCTTACGCTTAGCTTCCGCAACGACACCTTCATCGAGTGGTTCGGTGAGGCCGAAGGCGAAATCCGCCTGGACGAAACCTTGCCGACCCTCGACGTCGATGCCCTGAAGGCCGGGCTGGAAACCGAAGGGCGCTTTGCGGCTGAGGTTTCATTCAAGCTGCGCCGGCGCACGATGACGGTGGCGCTCGACTGCAACCGCGCGGTCGCCGAAGGCCAGGACATTGCCGTTCTCGTCTGCCAGAACGTCACCCGCATCAAGGAGCTCGAGGCGATGATCGACTCCTATTCGATGATGGTCGAACGCAACACGCTCGCGATCAAGCGCGAGAAGGAGCAGGTCGAGAAGCTGCTTCTGAACGTCATGCCCCGCTCGGCCTACGAGGAGTACAAGAGCTTTGGCGTGGTCGCACCGCGCCTGTTTGAGCCAGTCTCGATACTTGCGCTCGACTTCGCCGACTTCGAAAATGTCCTGGCCACGCAGGAGGCCGGCGTCGTCGTGAGCGAGCTCAACGACATCTACTCGGCCCTCGACCGGATCGGCGAACAGTTCGGGTGCGAAAGGATCCGCACCAACGGCGACAGCTACGTCGCGGTGGCCGGCGTTCCCGACCCCGTCGCCGACCACGCCGACGCTGTCGCCAGCGCGGCCATCCGTTTCCTGCGCTACATCCAGCAGCGCAACGACAGCCACCCGATTGCCTGGCAGATGCGCATCGGTCTTGCGTCCGGCAGCGTCATTGGCTCGGTCGTCGGGCACCAGAAGTACATCTACGACGTCTTCGGCCCCGCGGTCTCCCGCGCGGCAGACCTGCGGGATGATACCGGGCCGATGACCATCGCCTCAGACGCAGGTACCGCGGCTGGCCTCGGAGAGGACTTCACGGTCGAACCGCACGCGGAAGACGCGGCAGCAAGAACTCGTTGGTGCCGCCGCACCGGCGCGCGCGTCCTTCGGCGGCGCGTGACGGCGCCGTCCCCGGGCGGCTCCCACGGGCTTCCGTCCGGCAGTGAACTGCTCGCTGCGCTCGACGTCGCGGCCGCCGTCTTTGACGCGGACAACATCCTGATCGAAGCGACGTCGGCGTTCGTCGTGCTCAATCAAGCGCTCTCGGCTTTCTTGGTGCCCGGCGCCGGATGGGACATCTTCCTTCATGAGGCCGAGCGCCAGGCTGTCTACCCGGCCAAGCTCTGCGCGGCGCTGCGCCGTGCAGAGAAAGGACTACTCGCGTCCGGTAGCCACGAGATCGTCGAAGGGACGCTCCCCGGCGGCCGGACCTTTGCGTTCAGGCTCGCCGCGCTGGCCGACGGGGGCTTTCTCCTCTCACAATCAACCGACGCCAACAGTGCCCAGATCGACGCCACGCGCCAGGCAGAGGTACTCTTGCGCAAGGTGCTGGAGGCAAGCCCCGTCAGCTTGACGATGTCCCGTGTCGGCGACGGGCAGGTGATCTATCGCTCTTCCGCCGCAACCGAACTTCTGGGCACCGCAAGATCGAGTTTCGCGCACTTCGCGCACCGCGCCGATCGGGCGGACTTCATCACCGCCCTTCTTCCCGACGGAAGAGTCGACGACATGCAAGTGACAGGCATTCGCGGCGATGGCACCGAGTTTCCTGCCCGCATCTCCGCCCGCCTGATCGACTACCAGGGAGAGGATGTCATCGTTTCGAGCATCGAGGATCTGACCTTGGAACACTTGATCGATGTAGAACTCGCCCGCAGCCGGGAGCAGCTATTCCAGGCCGAGAAGATGTCGGCACTGGGAGAACTTCTGGCCGGCGTCTCTCACGAACTCAACAACCCGTTGTCGATCATCGTCGGCAATGCCGGCATCTTGCGCGAGGATTTGGCGGACACCCCACATGCCATACGGATCGAGAAGCTCATGGGTGCGGGGGAGCGGTGCGTCGGCATCGTCCGCAGCTTCCTTGCCATGGCACGCGAACAGCCCCTCGAACTCTCCGCGGTGCCGGTCGATGACCTTGCCGCGCGCGTCGTCGATGCAACGGCCGAGCTTGCCGTCGACGCCGGCGTTGCTCTTCAGGTCGACCTTGCGGCCGACCTTCCTCAGCTTAAGGCTGACAGGGTTCAGGTGGCGCAAGTTCTCATCAACCTCATCACGAACGCAGTCCAGGCGATCAGGGCGACCGGAACCGGTTCGTCTGTCAGGCTCACCGCCGTCTCAGACCGGCCGAATGAGGTAACGCTGCGTGTGGTCGACGACGGGCCCGGAATCGACCCGGCGATCCGCGGCCGTGTCTTCGACCCACTCTTCACGACAAAGGCTCCGGGCGAGGGCACGGGTGTCGGGCTTGCGCTCTGCATGCGGGTGGTCAGTGCGCACAAGGGTACGCTGACGCTCGAGCCATCCACCTGTTCCGGCGCTGCCTTTGCCATCGTCCTGCCTGCTGCCTGAACAGCCGCCGTTACAATCGAAACGCCGCGGCCCTTCGCGCGACAACGGGCCGAAACAAGCATCCTCCATCGTCCTCCCATTCGCGGCCCACGGCGCCGCGACAACGATGGAGACGATCGATGACCAGAAAGAGCTACGGAGACGGCTTCGACGCCGCGGTTGGCGCAACCGACCGCACCCGCTTCACCCGCTGGTTCGCAGCCGAGAACCGCGTCCCGCGCCGCACCTGACGAAGCCTACGGGGAGACCCGCCATGACCTTTGCCGAAACCGCCGACCGCTACGCCCCGAAGCCCGAGATCATCGGGCCGTATTCGGATTGGCCGCGCCACCTGCGTCGCTCGCGCCGCAGCGGCATCCACCGCGCCGTTGCCGTCAGCGTCGTCCTTGCCGGCGTTCTTTTCCACTGCGGCGTCCCGCTCCTCGTCTGAGGAGCGGTCGGTGGCCAACCTCGGCGCCATTGCATGTAACACAGTCAAGCACCTGGTGCTCTGCCGGATCGAGCGGCGGCGGTGGCGATCGTCAGCGTGCTCGAGCCGATGTCGGTGGCGCGGGCGGTGGCGGTCAGATCAGGACAGATGGTCGAAGCGAATCGAGAATTCGTCGGCCAAGGAGCTGTCAAGTTCGTCGGCAGCTTCTTCCAGTGCTATACCGCCCCTGCATCGTTCACTCGGTCGGGAGTCAACCAAGATGCCGCCGCGCTGGGACGGCAGCCAGGGGGAGCGCCTGCCAGGAAGGTTGGGTGACCGTCGGCACTGCTCGGTGCTCCTTGGGATCTGCCGGCCTCTCGCCGGATGAACAGGAGGCCGTGCCAGTCGGGGAAGAGCGGAAGCAATTTCTTCCCTGTTGTCCACGAGAAAGCGCATCAAACCTGAGCCGACCCTGTCAGGTCGGAGGATTCTCCCACCTTTCACCGCGCGTGGTAGTTTGACGCTGCGCCTGCGAGGTCGCCCGACGGTCCGGGCGGAGAGCTGCCATTTACCGCGGGTGCGAATATCACGATCGACGTCGTCGGACCGGCCATTCGCCTTTGGCGGCATCTTCGATAATGCTGCGCAGGCAATCTCGGACGGGATGCGCCAACCCCCAGCCGTTCTCTGCAGAGGCGAGGATTTCGATAGTCCTCGCCAAAGCAGACACTTACTCGCCTTGCTGCGCCTCCGCGTACTGATATGGTCGCTACCCAGCTCTGCCCACCTGCGAACCGTCCTCAGCGCCAGCAGGCTACCTCGCCGGCCTCGAGTGCGACGGCGCCAGCTACCACAGCTCGCCGTCCGCCCGCGATCGCGACCGGGTTCGCCAGATTATCCTCGAGGGACCCGGCTGGCGCCTCTTCCGCGGCTGGTCGACGGACTTCTTCCGCGATCCCGACGCCATGTCGGAAGCCCCCCACGAGAAGCTCCCGAGCTTCTCGATGCGGATCGCGAGGCGGCCGCCGCCGTCCTCCCGGAGACCGCAAACGAGACACCCCATTCGTCGATCGGGACGAAGATCTCTACAGCGGCGCCAGCTTGGACGCAGAGGAAGATATCCCCAATCTCCCCTGGTCGGGCTCGACGCGTCCTGCCGGCGACACCGTCACCACCGCGCTCGTCGCCCGCGCGCCGATCGCAACCCATGACCCGGCACCATGCGTGCCCGCGACCCGGTCTCCCGATTAAGCGACAACAGGCCCCGTCGCGGCCGATCCCGACCGGTTCTACGATCCGGAATACGCGCCCGATATCCGCAACATGGCGATCGAGATCATCGACCGTACCGGCCCGGTGACCTTCAAGCACCTCGCCGATACCACTGCCCGCGCCCACGGCCTCCTGCGCACCGGCAAGGTCATCCGGAGCGTCGTCTGGCGCGCCTGTGCCGGTCATCGACGCCACGACGCCACGCCCGATGGCCACAAGGTCTTCTGGCCGGACCGCGTCGACGCCCCGGTCATGGTCGACTTCCGCGGCCTCCACCTCGACGGCTACAGCCGGGAGTGGAACGACATCCCGCACCCCGAGAAGCTCGGCCTGCTTCGCGACACCTTGCGTCCTTACGATGACGACCCGGTGCGCACCATCGCTACTGCCATCGGAATCGGCCGCGGCACCAGCGTCTTCCAGGCCAAGATCTCCGAGCTCATGATCCACCTGGATAACGCGCACCGGGCGACCATCGCAGACGCGCCTTCCGGACCTCAGCGACCCCACCTGATCCCAGTCAAGACCGGCGATCATCTATCAAGGCACGGAGGCGGCCACGCCGCCTCCTGCGACCAGGACAAGGACGCGCGGAAGACGCCCCTCTTTCAGTCCTCCCTGCCGGCCGGCAAAGCGGCCGCGTCAAGCGCGCCCTCCGGGCTCTCGCAGAACCTGTCGATGCCGTAGGCGACAATCATGCGGAAGAGGGATCCGACGATAATCGGATTGCCGCTTGCGATCGGCCCCAGGACGTCGACCAGGCCGGCAACGAGCGCCGCCTCGTCGCTCTTCAAATTCTCCGACAGGTCCTTCAGCTTGGGGCAGAGTTTGTCGCGCAACGCGACAAGCACGCGCAGGTAGCGCTCACCAGCTCCGAGATCGCCTGCTCCGCGCGGCGGCGGCATGTCCCATGCCTCTTCCAGGTATCCGAGCGCCTCGGTGTCTCTTGTCAGGTCCATCCATTCATCCTTCACTCGCGACGGTCACAGCAGGAGGATCACAATGGCGCCGCAACCGCCGATCATCGCTGAAATCATCGCCTACCAGAAGCGCGCCACAATGCTCAACGGTCACGGCCTCGATCCTGTCCGTGCGCGCGAAGCCGCGCGCCAAATGCGCCAGATAGCATCCGCAACCGACCGCGATCCGAACATGACCATCTCCCGGCGCATCGCGCGACAGGAATTCGGCGAACCGGTCACGCCGGACCAATGCCCCGTCGAGCACGAAATGATGTTCAACGCCTTTTTCCCGATCTGGCTGAAGATGCGCGACTCCGGACTGAAGGTCACCGCCTGGCCCGCCTTTGCCACCGCCAGGCTTGGCCAGACCGGCGCCATTGCTTGGCAGGACATCGAGGGAAATTCAGCGATCCTGTTCAACCCGCTTTCCCTCGAAATGGCGAACTTTCTCGGCAAGACCCTCGGGCCGATCATGCAGGTCATCCAGGAAGAGGAAGACGAACAAACCACGCCGCAATCCGAGCGCGACGTCGTCATCTCCCAGGACCAGTCCATGCAGCGCATGGCAGCCGGCCTCATCGAGATCCTCGAGACCGGACGGCCTGGACCCGTCGGAGGCGGCCAACTTGACGACGATGCGCGCGCCTTTGAGATCGGCGCGATTGCCGGGTCGATCCTTGCCTTCGTCATTTCCCACGAGATCGCCCACATCGTCGGAGAGCACTTCAACCCAATGCGCAAGACGCCCGGAACCGGGCCCGACCTCGACGACATCCTCGAGACCATCATAGTCCCCTACGACAGGATCGCCCTTGCCGAGACCTGGCGCCTCCAGGAAGAGGAAATCGAAGCCGACCTCCTCGGCATGATGATGGCCATCGCCAGCCAGGGCGTCATCCACGGCGCCGTCGGCGCGCTTGCCTGGCTCATGATGATGGACATCGTCGAATACACCGTGTCCCAGCTCCGCTTCGAGCGCCGCGCGCTCCGCGTCTCCGCTGACGCAATTCGCGCGCACAGCCTTCTTTCCGGGCAGGTCCATCCTCCGCCGATCGTCCGCACGAGATCGGTCTTCGGCATGGTGATCAAGCCGATCCTCACGCCACGACCTGATGCATCTCCCGAGCGGAAGAACAATGCGAACCGCATCCGCCGCCGGTTTAAGGTCGTCAGCACCGCCATGGGAATGATGAAGGGCAGCGTCCATCAAATTCTTTGCAGGCCCGCACCTCCTCGCCTCGCGGCGCTCTGGATGGAGCGGCCGCCAGGCTCTCTCTACCCAACCTGGTCGCCGATCGATCCTAACATGCTGACCGGGACCAACACCAACTGACCAGGCGCGCCCGGCATCCATCCAAGGGCCCCCGCATATCCACCAAAGAAAGCAGGCCGTAGCACTGCCGTCCTGAGGGATAGCGTTTCGGTCAGTCAGCGCAGGAGAAGATTTCCATATCCGGGGCCGACACCCTCCGCGCGGAGCCTGTCGCCGATGCGGTGCGACAGCAGGAGGCCACCGATCACTCGAGGGTCGATCCAGAGGTCGATATCGTGTTGCGGAGCGTCGAGACGCAGGTTTGGTCGTCTCGTCTAACTGCCATACGAATGGCCGTTCTCCACGTTGTGACGCAGCGACCGGCACTCGCGTCGAATGCGAGCTTTGGGCCGACTCCGGGCGGAGTCGGCCCGCTTGAAGTCAGAATCTCGATCGCTTCGGAGATCGCAAGCGCGTCCTCGAGCTCGATCCCGAGGTATCGGACGGTGCTAGCCATCTTGGTGTGCCCGAGCAGCAGTTGCACCGCCCTCAGTTTGCCGGTCTTCCTGTAGATTTGCGCGGCCTTGGTTCGGCGCATGGAGTGGGTTGCGTAGGCGCTTGGCTCGAGACCAATCGAGACAACCCATTCCTTAAGCAGACGGCCATACTGGCGCGTGGAGATGTGTGGTCGGTCGTGGAAACGGCCCGGCCAGAGATACTCCGATCCGATCATCGCCGGGCTCTGGATCCATTGAAGCAGGGAATTTCGCGTGCCCTCGGTCAACTCGAACTGCACAGGTCGCTTGGTCTTGCTCTGGACGATGGAGGCGCGTTCCTTGACGAGCCCGGAGGCGAAGACGTCGATCACCTTCATCCGGACGAGATCACAGCCCCGGAGCTTGCTGTCGACGGCCATGTTGAAGAGCGCCAGGTCGCGGACGTTGTTCGCAAGCTCCAGACGCACGCGGACGGCCCAGACGTGCTTCGGCAGGAGCGGTCGCTTTTGCCCTACAATGCGCCCCTTGTTCCATGGTGGCCTCTTTGGGCGGATCACGGGCAGGTTCGATGAGATAAGCATGGCAGGTTCTCCAGCCTTCCCACCCATCCGCACCGTCGGCGCGGCGCCGACAAGATTGGCAATATCACCCCAGGTGATGAGACGATATTGTCCCACCTCGGACGCGTCACCTCATTTCGGGAGAAAATGCGACGAGTGCGTCCCATTCTCTTGACCCAAGCCATGGAACCAGATAAATGAGACAAATTCGTCTCAGCGTTGAGGTCCAAGGCCGTGCAAAGTCAGACTAACGTCCAGACCGCGGCCGACTTCGGTGGCGAGATCCGGCGGCACCGCAAGGCAGCCGGGCTGACGCAGGAAGACCTCGCTATCGCCGCCGGGACCACCCGCAGACTGATCTCCGCGCTGGAGAACGCCGACCGCGCGGTATCGCTGTCCATCGCCTTGACCGCGGCGAGCGAACTGGGGCTGGACCTCCGTCTCGAGCCTCGCCCATGACCCGCGAGATCGACGTTTTCCTCGAGGGTCACGACGGGCCGATCGGCCGTCTGACCGGCGATGATCATGGCGCCCTAAGCTTCCGCTATGATCCCGACGGGACACGTTCGATATCGCTCGCCCTGCCGCGAGAACGGGAGGTCTTCGACGACGCACCGACCCGGACGTTCTTCGACAACCTGCTGCAGGAGAATGCGTCGCTCGACGACGTCATGGCGCGGCATGGCGTCGATCGAAGCGACATCGCGGGCCTTCTCTACCATCTGGGCCGGGACTGCCCGGGCGCGATCTCCTGCGTGCCCGTGGGTGAGCCGCCGGGCAACGTCCCGGGCGCTCTCGATCGTGACTACGATCTGCTCCCGGAAGACCGCCTCGCCGAGATCATGCGGTCCCTGCGCGACCGGCAGAGGCTGCCTGCAGACACCCGCGATCCATCTCCCCTTGCCGGTGTGCAGGGCAAGATTGCAGTCGCTCGACTTGCGGATGGCCGGTTTGCTTTTCCGCGTCACAACTCCGGCGTGCCGACAACCCACATCATCAAGGTTCCCCGCCGCGGTGAGGAGGCGCTGATCGATCAGGAGTTCAGCCTGATGCAGATCGCCCGGGAGGCCCATGGCGGAGCGGTCGCGGACGTCGAGCCACTCGATATCGTCGATGTCCGTGGTCTTCTCATCCGCCGCTTTGACCGTGAGGTCGCGAACGAAGTCGTCCGGCGCATCCACCAGGAAGATTTCTGCCAGGCCATGGGGCTACCCCGTCGGCTCAAGTATGAACGCGATGGCAGCGCTGACCGCGCTTTCACCGCCGCCGGCGTAGGGACGATCCTCGGCCGGACCAGGCTTCCAGCCGTAGCGCGGCGCGACTTCTTCACGATGACGATCCTGAACCTCGCCCTCGGCAACACGGACAATCACGGCAAGAACCATGCGCTGCTCTATACCGGCGAGACCCCCGAACTCGCGCCGCTCTATGACGTGGTTCCGGTACTTCTCGACCGAAACGTAAACCACGACTTCTCATTCCGGATCGGCCGCGCCACGCGCACGGAGCAACTCGAACCCTCCGATCTTGTCGCATTCGCGCACGACATCGGGATACGCGCCCGAGGCACTTCCGCGGAACGCCGGCTGCGCCAGGATGTAGCCAAGGTCGTCACCGCGGTGACCACTCAGATTTCAGCGCTGCGCGGCCCGAGGCTGAAGCTCCTCGCAGACATGCTTGCACACCAGGCCCGCACCCTGTCCGAAACCTTCAGGCTCAACATCGACGTGCCGAAGCGCGACGCATTCCTGACCGGTGGGGGAGGTTCTCTTCTGTCAAGCTGAGTTCGGGCTGTACCTCGGACCAAGCGTCTTGCTGCTGCGGGCATCAAAGGCCGCAGTCCACGCGGCAGCGCGGCGGACGATGCAGCAGCGGAAGGTCGGCTCCGGGCCGTCATTGCTCACCGTTACGACCGACGGTCTGGGCGGACAGCAGACCTTCTCTGTTGTCGCTCGGATTAGTGTGGCCGTCGCCGAAGCGCCGAAGCCGCCATTCACCCGCTTGAGAGGGCCGAGATGGTCGTTCGACATTTTGCAGGACGGACAATAGGGATCTTGTGCGGCGCCCATACGATGGGAAAGCGTGGAAAGGTGCCAAGCCCAGGGCCCTGCAATGAACCAGCCGAGCGACAGTCGGCGGTTTGTGAGACCGCCGTCAAACCGACGGCGACCCTTCGCCCCTTCCACCGACATCCGACGCATCGCTATTAGGCCAGTCCGAAGCAGCAAGAGCAGCGCTCCTTTGGCGTCAAAAACACGATCGGGGGTCACAACTCGGGACGCGTACGGTCTTGACAGCGAGTGGTTGACCACGTCGCCACGCCGGGCATGTGGGCCAGCGACCGCTTCATCTCGGATCGTCACCCACGACATCGACGAAAGAGAGCTCACCGCTCGAGCCGACGGATCATCCCGCGGGAGCACCTCTCGCTGGTGATTGGCCGCCTAGGTGACGCCCGATTCCGAATGCCCGTGGAGAAAGCCGCTTTACCGCGAACAGTCAGATTCAGTTCGATCGCGGCCGAGGGTGTCCAAGACGTCTGTCTGGTGCTCGAAACCTTCGATTGGCGCGATCGCGATGACTGCGTTTGAGGTGGCGAGCAGGACCGGCTGACGGAGCTGCCCGTTCCAGTCCCGAAACGAGCCGCGAACACCCTTGTAGAGATCGATCGTGAGTTCGGGCGACCTGAGAGCCGCCTGTACCGGCGCAGGGTTCGCCGATCCGGTCTGCGCAACGGCTTCGACGACGGCACGGACGGCGGCCCAGCCCGCCCAGTCATCTGACGTCATGTCGCGCCCGGCAAGCCTGCGGAATTTTTGGTTCAACTGCGGGGCGCCGTAGCGTTCGAGCGTCCAGTGCCAAGCCACGGCGCGAAGTCCCTCGGACCCTACGACGGGCCGGGGGGTGTAGGTTGCGAATGGGACATACCGTCCGAACTCACCCTCGGCGTCGACGAGCCAAAGGACATCGTAGCGTGCCCCGCCTGTCAGCAGCCGGATATTGCTGCGGTCGCGCCGACGCGGATCGTTGGACAGCTCGAAGACGCGCTCCGCGACGACGTCGAGACCGACCTTCAAGGCCGCCCGCCGCGCCTCCGCGGCCAGCGACACATCCAGCGGCGTATCTCCTGTCAGCAGGAGGATTTTATCCCAGCCCTGCGACCTCAGATATTGCGCCAACGCCTCGGCGAGCATGGCGTCGGAGGGCGGCGTGTGCAGGAGCGCCGGGGCGCAGCCCGCGCCGCGCCAATGGCCCGTGCCGTCGCGGATGTTGATCAGGAGCCCGTCTTGCCCCTCGGCGGCGAGAGCAGGACCGAGAAGGTCCGCCGGCAGGTCGAGCAGGACCGCAAGGGCGGCTTGCTTCGCGGCGCGGATTGCGGAAGCCGCCGGCTCGTCGGGCGCCAGCAGAACCTCCTCCAGAACGACCTCTATCCCGAGAGCTCGCCCGAGGACGCGGGACTCCCGTACGCCGAGGCGCAGCCCGTCGACAGGGCGATGCCGGTCCTTGAGGCTGAGCCCGGTGTACACGCGCTGTGGCTCGTAGCGGGGGTCACCCTCGACGCCGATGTAGACGAGGCGCGCCAGGTCGCTCGCGGACGCCGCGCTCACCAGGATCAGCAGCGCGACAAGGCCTCTAACGATCGTCGAGCAGAACGTCATAGGGCACCCTGCCAACCGGCACCGAGGTGATCGGCTCGAGCCGCGCTGTATCGATGATTGTCACGTCGTCGGAGAGGCCGTTCGCGACGTACAGGAGTGACTCGTCGGCGTTGAGCGCCACGCCCCAGGCGCGCTTGCCGACGAGGATGTAGTCTATGACCCTGCGCGTCGGGACGTCGACCACGGCAACGTGGTTGGCCCGGCCGAGCGCGACGTAGGCGCGGCTGCCGTCCGCCGTAATCACGAGGTCCACCGGCGTCACCTGCTCTGGCCGGAAACCGGTCGGCAGGAACTGGATATCGGCCACGACCTCCAATGTCTCGACGTCGATGATATTGACGATTCCGGCGAGTTCGGCGGAAACCCACAGCTCACGGGCGTCGGGTGTCAGCGCAAAGCGGCGCGGGCGCGTGTCGACGATGATATCGGCAATGACCTCATCGGCGTCGAGATCGATGACGTGGACGAGATTGGCCGCCTCGGACGCGACGAAGACGAGCCGTCCATCGGGCGTTACCTGAACGCCCTCCGGCTCCTCCCCGGTCAGATATTCGGCCAGGAACTCCCCCGTCGTGACGTCGTAGACGGAGGCTACCGCGTCCTCCTCGTTCGACACGATCAGGCGACGGCCGTCGGGGTGGAGGTCGAAGGTCTCGGGCGCCGGCACGCCGCGGATGCGGCTTACGAGCTCGAAGCTATCGGTGTCGTAGATCGCGATCGTGTCGTCGTCGGCGCAGCCCACGTAGAACTGGCTGCGGTCGGCGCTGAAATGCACGCCGCGGGGCCGGGCGCAGGTCTCCACGGTTCGGACCACCTCGAAGTCGGGCGAGATGATCGACAGGGTGTCGCCCCGCTCGTTTGGGACAATGGCGAGTCCGGATTGCGCCGCGGCACAGGCGGGCGAAAAAGCGACCGCCAGCGAAACCAGCAGCGGTTCAAGAAAAATGAGCCGCATCAGAAATCTACCCAGACGACCCGGTTTCCTGTACGTTAACTGAAATTGATTTCGAAGCAATCGATAGACCGGGGAGGGAGACCCAATGAGGACCGGAATGTTAAGCGCCGCCAGCGCGGCTGCCTTTTTGCTGGTTGTTGGACAGGCCAACGCCCAAGAGGAGACGTCGACGGGAACGCTCTACGGCGACCTGCAGGACGTGACCCAGAGCATGCTCGAAAGGGCTGCGGGCGACGGGAACAACTTCCTTCACCCCAATGCGAACTACGAACAGACGCGGTACTATCCGGCGAGCCAGATCAACACCGGGAACGTCAGAAACCTGCGCCCAGCATGGATCTTTCAGACCGAAGTGGTCGACACGATGGAGACCTCGCCGATCGTGGTCAACGGGATCATGTACGTGACGACGGCATTCAATCATGTCTATGCCCTCGACGCCCGGACGGGCCAGCAGATTTGGCACCACAAGCACGCGATGGGGCCGGTGACGACTTATTGCTGCGGGCCGAACAATCGCGGTGTGGCGGTGTCCGGCGACAAGGTCTTCATGGGCACGCTCGACGCCAAGCTCGTGGCGCTTGACGCCAAGACTGGGCGGCAGCTCTGGGAGGCGCAGATCGCCGAGCCCGAGCTCGGATATTCCGAGACGATGGCGCCCACCGTCGTCGAGAACATGGTTCTGATCGGCACGAACGGTGGCGAGTACGGCATCCGCGGCTTCGTCAAGGCATTCGACATCGAGAGCGGCGAGGAGATCTGGACGTTCCACACCGTCCCGGAGGATTCGGTTGGCGTCTGGGCAACGCACGACGCCACAGGCCGCGACATGCACCGCGACATCGAGGCCGAAAAGGCTGCGCTCGAGGAGATGGGCGACCCCTACGAGACCCTCGGCGGCGGCGTCTGGCAGAACCCGGCGGTCGATCTCGAGACGCGGCGGGTGTATTTCGTCGTGGGCAACCCGTCGCCTGACCTCGACGGCTCGCTCAGGCCGGGCGACAACCTCTATACCGACAGCCTCGTCGCGGTGGACCTCGATACCGGCGAATACATCTGCCACCTGCAGTACATCGCCCACGACGTCTGGGACCTCGACGCCGTCTCGCCGCCGATCATCACGACGGTAGCCGACGAGACCGGCAGCGACGTCAAAGGCATCCTCCACGCCGGCAAGACCGGGCACGTCTACGTCCACGACGCCGAGGACTGCTCGCTGATCCGCTTCTCCGAGGCGATGGTGCCGCAGGAGGACATGTGGACCCTGCCGACCGAGGATGGCGCGCGGATGCTGCCCGGCGCCAACGGCGGCGTCGAGTGGTCGCCGATGGCGATCAACCCGGACGAGCGGCTTACCTACGCGATCAACCTTCACCAGCCGATGACCTACACCGTGCGCTCAACGCCCTACCCGGAGGGCAAGCTCTGGCTGGGCGGCTCGTTCGACGTCATTCCGGAGGAGGAGCAGTGGGGCAACGTCACGGCGGTCGAGTATGACACCGGCGACATTCGCTGGCAGGTTCGTACCGAGCAGCCGATGATCGGCGGCGTCCTCGCCACGGCCGGGGGCCTGGTCTTCACCGGCGAAGGTAACGGCCTCTTCAAGGCCTTTGACAGCAGCAATGGCTCGGAGCTGTGGCGCTTCCAGGCCGGCGCCGGCGTCAACGCGCCGCCGTCGTCCTACACCGTCGACGGGCAGCAATACGTCGTCGTCGCGGCCGGAGGTAATGCGCAGCTGAACTACAAGCGCGGCAACAACATCATCGCCTTCACGCTTGCGGACTGAGCCAATGTGACCTTCAGTCGGAGGGGCGGGATTATCCCGCCCTTCCAAGACAAAGTGGAGCCACAATGCTGCGACCGATCCTGTTCCTGGCACTGATCGTGGGCTTGCCGGCCGCGGCGCAGGACGCCTTCGACCTCGAGGGCGCGGTGGCCCTCTGCGCGGGATGCCATGGTGAGGACGGCGTGCCGATCGAAGGCGACTACCCGATCATCTGGGGGCAGCAGTACTTCTACATCTATACGCAGCTTCGGGACTACGGCGCCGGGCGGCGGCAGAACGAGATCATGACCCCGATCGCCGCCGAGTACGACCGCGACCAGGCCAAGTTGATCGCCGAGCACTTCGCGGCGCTCCAGTGGCCGGAGATAGAGACCGAGATGCAGGAAGGCGACCAGACCGCCGCCGAGCGTGGCGTGACCGGCGGCCAGTGCAGCGCGTGCCACGGCAAGTGGGAGGGCGACAGCCGCATCCCGCGTCTTGCGGGTCAACAGCAGGCGTATCTCGAGAAGACCATGAAGGACTTCAAGAACGAGGTGCGGCTGAACGCGCCGGACAAGATCTCGACAATGAAGCAGCTCGACGACGCCACGATCGAGGCGCTGTCGCGTTACCTCGCCTCACTCTGACGGCAGCACGGCGCGCACGGTTGCGTCGGCTGCGAGGTCGGTCGCGTTCAGGCCGTCGCGGTCGCGCAGGAACGGATCCGCCCCGGCCTCGATCAGAAAATGCACCATCGCGGAGTGGCCCCGCTCCGCCGCGATCATGAGCGCCGTGCGGCCGCGGTCGTCCTGCCGGTCGATTGCCGCGCCAGCTTCGATCAGGGTCCGTGCCACCTCCACGCCGTCTGCCGGCGGGGCGTCGTTCGCGTGACCCGCCGCCCACATCAGCGCCGTCAGATCGTGACCGAAGACCTGATCGGCGGCGACACCGGCCTCGAGGAGCTTCGCCACGATTGTCGGGAAAGCGCGGCCAGCGGCGTAGACCAGCGCGCTCTTGCCTTGTGAGTCGACGGAGCGAGGATCGGCTCCGGCCGCCAGCAGCGATTTAAGCATGCGCAGGTCGCCCTCGAAGGCCGCCGCCATCACTGCCGTCACGCCCTGGCGGTTCGGCGCACCGGGATCGGCGCCCGCCTCGATGAGCAGATCGACCACGCCCCTGCGTCCCGCGAGAGCTGCCGAGAGCAGCGGCGTCGTGCCGTCGAGGCCGTGGTGCTCGATGTCGGCGCCGTGCGACAGCAGCAGTGTCGCGACCCGGTGCGCCCCCGCAGTGGCCGCGACGTTCAGCGGCGTCCCGCCGAAGCGGTTGCGCGCCGCTGGGGACGCATCGCGTGCCAGCATATCCTCCGCGATCTCGGCGCAGTCGAGCGCCGCCGCCTCGAACAGCGTCTCGTTCAGCACTCGGCCCTCGAGCGCAGCCGGAGACTGTGCAATCCGTTGGGATAGGGCCTCGCATACCGGCCTCGCAGGCTGGGCCGCCGCTCCCGAGGCCAGCGTCAGGAGGATCAGTGCGGGAACCCCTCTCATCGGACGACGAACGATCCGCGAAAGCCCTGATCCGCCAGCCCGTCGATATAGAACTCGTACTCTCCCGGCCGCTGCGGAATGAACCAGATGTCGATTGTTCCCTCGTCGTCGAACTCGATGGCATGAAGCCCCGCCGGCTTCACCTCCTTGTCCTCGATGACAACCTGATCGATCCAGCTCTCTCGGAAGAGGTCCGGGGCGAGCAAGCGGTACTCCTCGAGACCGTCGCTCTCGATCCGCCAGCGATAGTAGGTGCCGCTGAGGATTTCGTAGCGATCCACGGAAAACCCCGCATCCGCGTCGAGCGTCAATGGCTCGAGGCGCTCGGCGCGCCGGGTCGGGTCGCCCTCGCTCCAGGCGGGCGAGACGACCAAGACCGATGACACAAGCATCATGCTTCGGATGAGCCAGTTCATCGGCACCCCTTCATACCTCGACCCAAGTGCGACATGGTACCACCGAGCGACCGGCTGTCGCAATTGCACAGCGGCGCACGGGCGACACACGCCGGCGGAGCAAGGCCTCAAAGCATCGAGCGAATGTCCGCACTCTACGCTTGGATGGGGAGGCGCCCGCCGGGTCCGAAGTCGGCTCTGGGCCCAGTCGAGAAGCTCGACCGGCGCTGCGCCTGCGTGGTCCGTGCTCCTTTGAATGGCTGGAAGGCGCAGCTTGCTGCCTTCACGCCCTCGCGTAGGGTCCACCGGCCCGACGCGGGTGGTGGAGGGTCGCTTGGCCGAGATAGTGTTGAAAACTCCGCTCTTCAGGCAGGGTGGCAGAAGATGTTCCCGCAAATCGTGCCCTCTTGAAACAACGTTTGCCGAGCGGCCTTTGGCGACCGTGTTGCGAGTTTCCTGGTCGATTTTCTGTTGGCGGAGTTCTTTGACAGTATCCCGACGAACCAGTCATTCGACAGGACACTCGGATAACCGGGTCAAACCCGCGCCAATTTGCTCTGACTTTGATCGCGGCGACCGTCCGGGGAGTCCTCGTTCGGCAGCCGAAATCCCACACGCGAGCCGCTCGCAGCTCAGGCGATCAGCAGATCGTCCCGATTGTTGCCCGCGTCCATGGCCTCCTTGAACCAGGCAGGCTGACGTCCGCGCCCGGACCACGTCAGGGCCGGATTCTCCGGGTGCTTGTACTTCGGGACCGGTGCGCTGCGCCTCGATCCGCCCTTCATGACATCCTTCAGGGCAAGGCCATGCTTTTCAGCCACCTTCTGCATCTCGTTCAAAGCCTCGTCGCGCTTGCGCTTCTCTTGGCTGCGCAATGAAATTTCCACGTCCTTCTGAAGCTGGAGCAGCTCGTCACGGTCAAGCGTACTCAGATCGATGCTCTTCGCTGCTTTCGACTTAGCCGTCGCCGCTTTTCTCGTCGCCTTGGCCATTGGTCCTCCGGATTGTTTCGTCTCAAGTGCACCGTATGGGAGAATTAGGCAATAAGATTGTGCGCGATTCTCCGAGTGTTGCTTTCCCGATAGCTGTGTGTCTGCCGAACCCGCGCGTTCACGACGCCCTGCCAGTCACCGGACGTTCATGCCGAGCGCAACGAGCTACTCCCTGAGCCTAAACCCCATTTTCAGATCGGAGGAACTCCTGACTATCGTGCGCCCAGTTCGCGCCAATGTGCTGCCAGACCGTCGCGTGAGCCAGTTTCTCCAAGGGGAGGTAGCATGGCTGTGATCTCATGCTGCGCCGCATTGCTGCAACGCAACGCGAGGCCCCACCGCAAACGAAGCATACGCCTAAGAAACGTCTGATCAACGGCTCCGATTGGCCGCGATGACGGCCAGAAAGGGTCTCGGCGGGGCGATGCGAGGGGACAAGCGGCCCCGGGTCTGCGGATCAGGTGCCGCTCGCGCGGCGGCAAGGCCGATTTCGGGCGGACTCCGCCTCAGGCTATCAACCGTCGTCGGACCAGGAACAGGTTGCCGAGCCCGAAGAGCGAGAACAGTTGCGCCTCGTTCTTCGCCAGCCCGCGGTAGCGGGTCTTGCGGTAGCCGAACTGGCATTTCATCACCCGGAACGGGTGCTCGACCTTGGCCCGCAGGCTGGCGATGATCCGGTTGATGCGCTCGTCGATCGGATGCAGCTTGCCGCCTTTCGGAGCCTTGCGCATCACGCCCCAGAGCTTGCCCTGGGCGCGGAATGCTTCATCCCGGGCAAGATCGCGTGCTCGCTTGTCGAGCGCCGTCATCTCCGCCCGCAACGCGTCGCGCGCCCGCAGCATGCCCTCGGTCACCCGCTCGAGCATCGGATTGCCGCTGGCGAGTTCCTGCACCCGCCCGGCGAAGCGGCCCTTGCTGATCTTGCCGAGCCTGAGCCCGAAGCCCCTGAGCACGCCGCGGAGCCCGAGCTCAATGTCGAGCATCTTCTTCTGGAGCAGCTTGCGCGCCGTCAGCAACGCCCGCACCTCCTGCGCCGAGGCCGACTTGCAGTGCACCGGCCGGAACCATCCCATCCGCAACAGCTGCGCGATCCCGCGCGCATCGCGCCGGTCGGTCTTGATGGCCTCCGGCCATCGCGGCGCTCGAAACGCGCCACTGGCGCGTTCCGCCGCCCTTCGGGCGACCGCTTCGCGATCATCGCCGAAAGCGCCGCCTTCACCTGCCGCGTCTCCATGAGCACCACCTCGACGCCTGCCGTCGCCAGCCCGGCATGAAGCCACTGCGACAGCGGCCCCGCCTCCATGCCAAGGAGCGTGACTGGATGGTCCAGACGCCCCAGGAAGAGCAGAAGCGCCTCCGGGTCGCTCGGAACCTTCGTCTCCCGCAGGATCTGACCCGCGCGGTCCATCACGCAGACGCTCGACTGTTCCAGCGACACGTCGATGCCGACATACTGTTCCATGGCTGTCTCCCGTTGTTGGCCTGGGGCCGCCTCTGCGGACCCCGTTCGCACCTTCATCCTGGGGGACAGCCACCGACCTCGCCATCGGGCGCGGCCCGCCCATTACGGCATCTGAAGACAACGGTGCAGTGCCGACCGCGTCAGGTGCGCAATCGAGGGCTGAAGGGCATAGAGGCAGTCGTCCAGCGGCAGCAGCGTGTGACGCCGAAAGGCGACGATCATCGCCTTGTATTGCTGTTCTGACGGCGTGCGTGGTCGTGGCGCTCCCGTGACGAACCTGTCCCATAGTGCTTCCTTCCATTCCCTCGAAAGGATCACACCATCAAACCGTGGGACTGAACAGTCGCTGATTTGCCCGCGATTTGGGTCAGCGCCCGCCCATTTGTGGGCGTTGGTATGTGCTCTGTCTATCTAGTTCAGCCTGAACAAAGCGGATGTCTGATTTCGCACGATAAGGCGCAATTTCTCGTGGCTCCTGATTGCAGGTATTCGTAGAATTCCGGCGGGAACCCTGCGATTTCGGATGCGCCGATGAAACCGAAGACCCGCCACCCCGAACAGGATGATCTGCTGCGGCCGCGCCTGGTCGACCTGATCGACATGGGCCACGAGCTGGTGAAGCTCGAGGCGCTGATCGACTGGGAGTTCTTCGAGCGGGAGTGGGCAGGGTTCTTCCCGTCCGGCAAAGGGCGACCGGCGACGTCGCCGCGGCTGGTGGCGGGGCTGCTCTATCTCCAGCACGCGTTCGCCCTGTCGGACGAGGCGGTGGTCGCGCGGTGGGTCGAGAACCCGTACTACCAGCATTTCTGCGGTGAGACTTTCTTTCAGCATCGTCCGCCGATCGATCCGTCCTCGCTCACCCGCTGGCGCCAGCGCATCGGCGAAGAAGGTGTGGAGTGGCTGCTGACCGCGACGATCGAGGCCGGTCGCGCCTCGGGAACGGTCAAGGACCAGAGCATCGAGAGGGTGTCGGTCGACACCACGGTCATGGAAAAGAACATCGCCCACCCGACCGACGCCCGGCTCTACGAGACGGCGCGGCGGAAGCTGGTGGCGCTCGCCGCCGAGGCCGGGATCGAGCTGCGCCAGAGCTATGCGCGCCTGGCGCCGCGGCTGGCGGCGCGGCGCGGTACGCCCACGCCCGTCAGTTCAAGCGGATGCGCAAGGCGCTGCGCACGCTCAAGGGCTACACCGGCCGGGTCATGCGCGACCTGCGCCGCCGGCTCGAGGACATCCCGGAGGGGCCGCTGCGGGAGCGCATCCTCGACATGCTGGTCCTGACCTCGCGGCTCTTGCACCAGCAGCCGAAGGACAAGGGCAAGCTCTACAGCCTGCACGAGCCGGAGGTCGACTGCATCTCCAAGGGCAAGGCGCGGGTGCGATACGAGTTCGGCACCAAGGTCAGCGTCGCCGCCACCACCCGCGAGGGCTTCATCGTCGGCATGCGGGCGCTGCCGGGCAACCCCTACGACGGCCACACCCTCGCCGAGGCTCTCGAGCAGGTCGAGGTGCTGACCGATCGCCGCCCGTCCCTCGCCGTCGTCGACCGCGGCTATCGCGGCCACGGCGTCGAGACCACGCGCGTGCTGATCAGCGGCACCCGCAGGGGGCTCACGCCGCCGCTCGCCAAGCTCCTGCGCCGCCGCAGCGCCATCGAGCCGGAGATCGGCCACATGAAGACCGACGGCCGGCTGACCCGCTGCTGCCTCAAGGGCACGACTGGCGACGCGCCCTTCGCCGTCCTCTGCGCCTGCGGCCACAACATCCGCAAGATCCTCGCCCACCTCAGGGCATTTTTTGGTCGTCCTGATCGCCGCCATTCTCGGCGCATTCAGACCCGACAACGCTCACGCAGCCGGCGCCGCCACCGTCTGATCGGATTGTTAAGGCTGAACTATCTATGAAAAATCGGCATCGTTGCAAGCTCCGTACAATGTCATGACGAACCCATATTCAGGCTTCGACGCAAGATCGATCCCTTGCTCGGTTTGCCAGATTGCCTGTAGTTCGTAGGCTTCTGCTTCCAAACAGGCGCGATGGGAGGTGAACATCTCATCCTTGTCGTTGATGGCCTGGAGAAAGTGAACCAACTCGTGGAACAAGCCGGGCCCCGCGATTGAGTTCACATCGGCCAAGAAGATCGTGTTCGCTGAACGGTCGTAAAAGGCAGAGACAGGGGCGAAGGAGCGGTCATGTTCATTCGCGGAGACCTCAGCTTCTGATGAACGAAACAGCAGTTGCAGTTCATTTTCGGACACGACCGTCACATCCGGGAGATCCTGACCGGCATATTCAAGCGAAGAGTTTTGAGTGATGAATTCGATATACTCAATCATCGCCAACAGTTTTTGAGTTTCGGGACCTTCGGCGAGCGCGGAATGTCCGGCGACGAGCGCCATTGCGACGGTGACACCAGAGAGATACTTGCGTTTCATATTCGCACCTCATGCAGTCATGCCGCGAAGAGGATAGCGGCGCGCACGGCCGCAAGTGGCGAACGTTTTCCGATTGTTCGACGAAATGTCGGCGAACGCGTTCCGGTTCATACTAGACTTCGAGCCGGAGATCGGTTGAGTCGTGAGGCTTCGGGATGAACTCGTCGCTGCCGTGCAAGGTGGTCATCAACGGCTTCGAGGTGGATCTCGAAAGCCATATGCTTCGCCGGCCCGACGGTGGCACTGTGCTGCTGCGGCCAAAGCCTTTCGCCACGCTGCGCTATCTGGTCGCCAACGCCAACCGGCTGGTGAGCAAGGCCGAGCTGCACGAGGCGCTCTGGTTCGGGGTGGCGGTGACCGACGACAGCCTAGTGCAGTGCATCCACGCCATCCGCCGGGCGCTCGGCGACGAAGACCGAAGCCTGCTGCAGACGGTTTCGCGGCGCGGCTACCGGCTGAACCTGCCCGACGATCGCGCGACGGCGCCGGGCAATTCCTCGATCGCGGTGATGCCGTTCGCGACCGGGGGCGAGGTCGAGAGCTACTTCGTCGACGGGCTGGCCGAGGAGGTGATCACCGGGCTCTCGCGGCTGCCGGGGCTGTTCGTCATCGCCCGCAACTCGTCCTTCGCCTATCGCGGCCAGGCGATGGACGTCCGGCGGATCGCGGCGGAGCTCGGAGTGCGGTACCTACTCGACGGCAGCGTGCGGCGGGCGGGCCCGCGGCTGCGCATCAACGCCCACCTGATCGAGGGCGCGACCGCGGCCGAGATCTGGGCCGGCCGGTTCGAGGGAACGGGCGAGGACGTTTTCGAGCTGCAGGACGAGCTTTCCGAGCAGATCGTCGGGGTGCTCGAGCCGTCGCTCCGCCGGGCGGAGATCGTCCGGGCGGAGCGCAAGGCGCCCGGCCGGCTCGACGCCTACGATCTCTACCTGCGGGCATTGCCGCAGGTGCTGACCAACAAGGTCGGCGGCACCGACGAGGCGCTGCGGCTACTCCGGGCGGCGCTCGAGCTCGATCGCGGGCTGCTGCCGGCGCACGGCTACGCCGCCTGGCTTCACGAACAGCGGTATTTTCGGGGCGGGCTCGACCCGGCGGATCGCGCCGCGGCGCTGGCGCACGCCGAGGTGGTGCTCGGGATTAACGCCGGCGATCCGCAGGCGATGAGCATCGGCGGCTTCGTTCGCGGCATGCTGACCGGGGACTACGACGCGGCGCTGATCGTGTTCGACCGGGCGCTGGCGATCAACGCCAACTCGGCGCTCGCCTACGGGTTCAGCGCCCTGGCGGCGGCGCACAGCGGGCGCGACGAGAGGGCGGTCGCGCATGCGCGGAAGGCGCTGCGGCTAAGCCCGCTCGACGACCCGCTTAGCTACCATCCGTTCTGCGCGCTGGCGGTGGCCGGGCTCTTTGCCGGGCGCTTCGAGGAGGCGGCGGCTTACGCGCGGCTGACGATCCAGGCCAACCCGGCATTCAGCGTGCCTTATGCCTACCTGGTCGCGGCCCACGTCAACCTCGGCGAGCTCGATGCCGCGGCGGTGGCGATGCGCCGGCTCCTCGGCGTGGAGCCGGCGTTCACCGTCGAGGGGTTCGCGCGGACGAAGCGGTACCCGCCGGCGCTGTTGGATCGGCTGGTGGCGGCGCTGGCGCAGGTGGAGGCGGCGCGGTAAAATTGTGATGACTGTCGCGGTGGCGAGGATAGCGGCGACGGCAATCGCTGCTCCGCACCGTCGCGCCACCCGCTCGGTCTTACTCACGCTCGTACACGTTTCTCAAATCATCCCGGAAGGCCGCGCGAAGTATGGCGCGAATCGTCAGAGGGCTGTCAACGACGCCGAGTTAGAGGCGATCCTGACCCGGGCGGCGGAGGAAGGCGCGAAGCGCGCGCTCGCCGATGTCGGCCTCGACGGCGACGAGGCCGCGCTCGACATCCGCGATCTGCGCTCCCTGGTGGACTGCATCCGGCTGGCCCGCCGCACTGCCGTGCAGACCGCCGTCCGCATGATCGCCAACGGCGTCATGCTGGCGCTGCTGGCGGGCATCGCCATCAAGCTCAAGATCTTCGGCGGCGGCCCGTAGCCGCGCTCCATCCCCATTCATCAGCCCAACCGCACCCGCCCTCGTGGCGGAGTGAGCCGTGGTCTGCCTGACAGGCAGACGGGAAGGTCCAGTGGACCTTCCCGAGCGGCGAACGCACCGAGCCCCTGCGAGGGGCCGGAAACTCGTTTCGGAGGACCCATGACAGCGACCTTCCACCGCCATTGGCGCGACGTGCCGGAAAGCGCATGGCGCTGGCCGAATTTCAGCCCGGCCGAAATCGCCTGCCGTGGGACGGGCAAGCTGCTCGTCAACGGGCCCGCGCTCGACAAGCTGCAGGCGCTGCGCGACCGGCTGGGCAAGCCGTTGATCGTCCGCTCCGCCTATCGCAGCCCCGAGCACAATCGCGCCGTCGGCGGCGCGACCCGATCCAACCACCTCGACGGCGCGGCTTTCGATATCGCCATGGCCAACCACGACTCTGCGGCTTTCGAGGCGGCTGCTCGGGCCATCGGCTTCCTCGGCTTCGGGTTTTACCCGCGCTCGGGGTTCATCCATGTCGATCTCGGCCCCGCGCGTCAGTAGGGCGAGCGGTTCCCGGTCCGGGCGACGGCATTTGCAGCCGAGACGCCGCCCGCACGCGAAGTGCTGGCCGGGAGCCGCACCTTGAAAGGCGGTGGCGCGGCCGGAGTGGCGACGCTGGGCGCTGCCGGGGCGGAGGTGGCGCAGTGCGTCCTGGCCGAGACCCAGACCGCCATCCTGCCGCTCGTGCCGTATCTCGATACGCTCCGCTGGGTGTTCATCGTCGTGGCGCTCGGCGGCATAGCGGTCACGATCTACGCCCGGCTCGACGACTGGAAACGGGGGCGGCGGTGATCGACGGGCTGTTCACCGGGGTCGCCACGAGCCCGTGGACGCGGGCGGCTTTGCGATACGGCGCCATCGTCCTCGCCGTGCTCCTGTTCCTGCTTTCGCTTCGGCGCTCCGGGGAGCGAGCGGGACGCCTCGCCGAACGCCTTGAAACCACGGAGAAGGCCAATGACGTCCAACGCCGAATGCTGGAAGCGGCGGCTCGCCGTCCTCGCGATCGCGGCGAGCTTGCTGAGCGGCTGCGCACCGGACGGGCGCAGGTGCCGGTGCCGCAGATCTCGACGGGCACCGGGCGGTAGGCCTTCCAGAACCCGTAGCCGAGCGCGGCGGCGGCGATCGAAAAGGTTACCCACTTGTAGTCGTAAAGCGCGGTGAGTTGGTCGATGAAGACGCCCGTGACGCCAAGGCTCACCAGCACCAGCACCAGCGGCAGGATACAGCAGGAGGTCATCGACAGCGCGCCCAGAACCCCGGCGCCCGTTGCCGCCCATGCGGTCGTATCGGTCCGCTCCCTGGCATCTCGCTCGGTCTCTATCGTATCGGTCGCCATGACACCGCTCTTGTTGCAGCGTGATGACCCGCAAGGTAGCGTCTGTAGCAACTACAGGATCAAGGCGAAATTCGATGGGCGATGATCACGCCACCGCAAGCGCACTCAAACGCTCCGACCTCGCCCGGCTGACCGGCTGCAATCTCGAGACGATCCGCTACTACGAGAGCGTCGGCCTGACGCCAGATCCGCCGCGCAGCCCCGCCGGTCCCCGCTGCTACGGCACTGAGCACGTGGAGAGGCTGAGCTTCGTGATGCGCGCACGGGAACTCGGCTTCACCATGGAAGAGATTCGCAACCTGTTGTCGTTGGTCGACCGCGGGAGCCACACCTGCTTCGAGGTCGAGCGCATGGGGCAACACCATCTGGAACTGGTTCGCGCCAAGATCCGGGACCTTCAGGCGATTGAGACCATTCTCGCCCAAACCATCGCTCGCTGCACGGGAGCCCTGACCCCTGACTGCCCGCTGCTCGATGTCCTCAAGGAAGGGCGCTCCGCCTCGTAATCAGTTGCAGGGGCACGCCATATCGCTGCCGTTCAAGGGGATTGCGGGGAATGGCAGCTCGCCGCCCTTCCTCTCAAAGACCTTCGGATGCACAGCGGATTCCGCGCATCCGCAGCGAACGGCAGTAAGGTCCCGATCGCGTTGAAAAACTCCGCGCTGTGAGGCAGAAAAATCGCCGCCGCAAATGGGCGCGAGCGCCTTTGTTTACGGCGCCACCGGCAATGCTGCACGTGCAGGAAAGAGCTTGGCGAGCTTGCGGAGGTTCTGGGCGGTGGCGGCGAGCAGGAATTCGTCGTGGGCGCCGCATGGGCCACGCAATCGCAGGCGTCCCATGCCGAGTATCCGCTTCAGGTGCGCGAACAGCATCTCGACCTTCTTCCGGAGCCTCATCGCGATCTGGTAGTCCCGCGTTTTCGCGATGTCGCGGGCAACTTGGCGGGCATCCTCGTGCTCCTCCCGGGTGATGGCGCGAAAGTCGGCGTTGGGGCAGCATTTCGGTTTTGACGGGCAGCTCTGGCAGGTCAGTTTCAGCGCACGGTACTTGGCGACGCCCTTGCCCGTGGGTCCCCGGTTCGGGTCGGAGTAGTTGCGCCTAAACTGCCTCAGCTCGTGTCCCTCGGGGCAGATGTACCGGTTGTTCTCGGCGTCCCACTCGAAGTCCGTCCGTGCCCAGGTGCCGTCCGCGCGGCTGGCCTTGTCGAGGACAGGGATATGGGGGGCGATCTTGCGGTCGACCAGCCAGCCCAGCATCGGCCCCGTCCCATAGGCCGTGTCCGCGATCAGCCAGTCGGGATCCAGCCCGAAGGTTTCCTTCGTCCGATCCAGCATCGTCCGCGCGGCCCCGACCTCCGCCGAAACGATCGACCGCGTCTCCTCGACATCGACGATGATGCTGTGATCGGTGTCGATCAGGTAATTGTCGGAATAGGCAAAGAAAGCCGGACCCTTGCGCGCCGCCGTCCACTGGCTGGCCGGGTCGGAGTGGGAGGTGAACTTTGGCTCGACCTCGGTGGCCGCCCCGAAAGCCTCATGATCCAGCACCTCCAGATATTCCCGGACGGCCCGCGGCGCATCGACCGGATCGATGGCCTGCGCGTCCCACTCTCCCTGCGGCGCCGAGTTCTTCCTGTTGGCATCGGCTTCGATCAGGCTGGCATCGACCGCCAGGCGCTGACCGCTCACCAGCCCCTCCTCGATGCACCTTGCGACGACGGTTTCGAACAGGTGACGCAGCAGCCCGCTCTCCCGGAACCGGCCGTGGCGGTTCTTCGAAAAGCTCGAGTGGTCTGGCACCGGGTCGGTCAGGTCGAGCCGACAGAACCACCTATACGCCAGGTTCAGATGCACCTCCTCGCAGAGCCGCCGCTCGGACCGGATGCCGAAGCAGTATCCGACGATCAACATGCGGATCAGCAGCTCGGGATCGATCGAGGGGCGCCCGGTCTGGCTGTAGTACGGGGCGAGATGCGGGCGGATCCTGCTCAGGTCGACAAAGCGATCGATCGACCGTAGCAGATGATCCCGAGGCACGTGGTCTTCCAGAGAGAAGTCGTAGAACAGCGCGCCCTGCGCTTCCTGTCTCGGTCCCATCATCGTCGCTGCCTCCCCGATAGGCGAATCGAATCAGAGATCAGCGCCCCAAACAACACGAGTTTTTCAACGAAATATCCGCTATCCTGAAGGTTCTCTGATTGCGGCCATGTCAAGTGGGAGAGCGGTTTGTCCGTCAGGGGCATGGTTCTCTGCGAGGTCGCGTTCCGTGCGCCTCATGATGGTTTCCGGTGGCGGATCGTCTTCGATGTTTTTCGCGGGGTACGCGGTTTTGGCCCGCGTCCCATCCTTCAGAACGAGATCGATCAACCGCTGTCCCTTCGGGACCCTTCTCCCGGCCGCAGTGGCGGGAACTCAGATCATGTGCTCGCACCCGTCGTCCAGGCGTAGTCGGCTTCGCGCTTCCACAGGGTCAGCATCAGCACGGCGAGTTTCCGGCCGGTGGCCACGGCGGCCTTGCGGAAGCCGCGCCTGCCGGCCAGCCGCACCGCCCAGCTCTTCAGCGGCGAGAAGCGCTGAACGCGGTGGATCAGGCTGGCGGCAGCCTCGAAGAGCAGGCGCCTCATGGCTCGATCGCCGCATTTCGATATGCGCCCGGACCAGTCCACCTCGCCGGACTGGTGCCGCTTTGGCGTCAGCCCGAGAAAGGCACCGACGTCCGCCGCCTTTCGGAACCTGGCCGGGTCGTCGACCAACGCAATGAAGCTGAGCGAGACGACCGGGCCAATGCCGGGGATCGTCATCAGGCGGCGGGCGACGGGATGCTGCCGGGCTTTCGTCTTCACGCCCGCCTCGAGATCGGCGGCAGCCCGGCACAGGGTCTCATGCACGGGGATGAAGGCGTCAGCGATGGCACGAAGCATCGGATCGCGTTCGCCCGCGATGGCCAACTGGTCGCGAAACGCCTGCCTCGACTGCCCGTGGCCAACCGCAGCCATGCGGATGCCGAAGGTCTTGAGGACGCCGCGAACGTGCCCTTCGAGCTCCTTCCGCAACCAGCCGCTCGCGCGCGCCGACCAGACTGCGCAGGCGGTCGGCTTCTCCGCTGCGGATATGGACAGGGGTGAACCAGCCGGTGCGGGCCAGCTGCGCCAGGCCTTCCGCATCTGCGGCATCGGACTTGTTGGGCCGGGCCGAGAGGCTCTTGTGTGCCATGCGAGCGTCGATGCAGGTGGCAGGCAGTCCGAGCCGGATCAGCCCCCGTTGCAGCCATATCGCAAGCTGGCCGCTCTCATGCACGATCCGGTCCGGAGTGAGCGATCTGTTCCTCAGCCAGCCCTGTACCCCTTCCGGATCGCATGGCGCGCTTCCCCGCGACACGATCCGTCCATCATGGTCAATGACACAGATGGAAATCTCCTTCAGCGAAACGTCCAGGCCTGCATAGCATTTCATATCCATTCTCCCTGCGGCTCCTGTTCGATGAGATCAGCATACCGGGCCTCGTCCGCCCCCGAAGAGCGGCGCCGCAATCACACCATGTTTTTCGATGCGGGCCGCGGCGTGACGGTGGCCGCTGGCGGGTGCGGCCCGCGTTGACAAACCTCGGAAGGACGAAGCCGCGGGGGTCTGGCGTCGGTCTATGGGGAAAGCGCGCGGGTGTCGCTGGCTCCGGTGCGCCGCCGATTGTCGGGAGGCCGGCTCCGATCCAGACGGAGCTCGTGCCGTGGCGGGATCGGCGACGGGACGCAGGCCCACCGGTCTTGTTGTCGGGGCGCGTTCGTCGAGACGGCCACTGCGGGACGTGAGGCACGGCATTTCCGGACCGCTGGTTCCATCCGGATCGGGTTCGACGAAGGTGATGGCCCTATCATCATGCGGCAGCCCTCCGCGGAGGTGCGCGGGTCTTCGGACGCTCGCCGCGCCTGAAGGTCTCGATAATGCGCATCGGTCCGCCGCAGTCGGGGCACGGTTCCCTGAGGGTGAGCGGGAGGGCTGCGTCGGCATCGTTGGCATCGGATTCCACCGCCGGCTCGACGCCGAGCAGGGCGCGGATGGTCTCGATGTTGCGCCTGCGGCCATTGCCGGCGAGTAGCCCGTAGTGCCGGATGCGGTGGAACCCGTCCGGCAGGACGTGCAGCAGGAAGCGCCTGATGAACTCGTCGGTGGCGAGCCGCAGGACCTTCTGGCGGTCGCCGTTCTTGATCCGGTAGTCCTTCCAACGGAACGCGACGGTCTCGGCGTCGGCGCTGACGAGTCGGCTGTTCGAGATGGCGACGCGGTGGGTGTAGCGGCTGAGATAGGCCAGAACGGCTTCCGGTCCGCCGAAGGGCGGCTTGGCGTAGACCACCCATTCGACCTTGCGCAGCGGCGCGAGCCAGGCGGCGAAGGCGGCGGTCTCTGCCAGCCCCACCAAGTCGCCGAAGAAGGCGAGGTTGCCGGCGCCGTGCAGCGCCGCCAGTCCTTCCAGGAACAGCCGTCGGAACAGCCGCGACAGCACTCGGACCGGGAGGAAGAAGCCCGGGCGGCAGGCGATCCACCGGTTGCCGTCGGGCGAGAGCCCGCCGCCGGGCACGATCATGTGGACATGCGGATGGTGGATCAGGGCCGAGCCCGTCGTGTCGAAGGCGCGCCTCCGGCACGATGTGTGCAGCACGCTGGTGATGCCGATCCGGGCGCCGAGGTGCCGCGGATCGGCAGCGATCGTGGTCAGCGTCTCGGCGGAGGCGCGGAACAGCAGGTCGTAGACCGCCTTCTTGTTCCAGAAGGCGATGCGGGCGATCTCCGCCGGCAGGGTGAAGACGACGTGGAAGTACTCCACCGGCAGCAGATCCTTCGTGCGGGCAGCCATCCAATCCCGCGCGGCCGGTCCCTGGCACTTCGGGCAGTGCCGGTTCTTGCACGAGTTGTATGCGACGTGCCGGTGGCCGCACTTGGTGCACGCCGCCACGTGCCCGCCGAGCGCCTCCGTCCGGCAGGCTTCGATCGCCGCCATGACCTTGAGCTGGGTCAGGCCGACATGTCCGGCATTGGCCCGCCGCCACGCGGGACCGTGGGCGCGGAAGATGTCGGCGATCTCCAGCTTCGCCCGGACCACGCCGGCCCGGGCGCCCCGACGCCCGCCACCAGTGCGCCGGCAAGGACGAAGTCAGCCAGGGTCCAGTTTACCTCATCGGTCACCTGCATCGCCACTGCGGGGAGCAGGATGAACACCGTGGCGGCGCCCCAGCCCGCGATCCTCCAACGGTGCCTCAGTCCTTCGCCACTATCCGAGTACTCGCGCATCTCTTCGCCTCCGCCTGCGAGCCGGGCCTGCACCATACTCACCCCGCAGGAGAGATAGGAGCAATCGGCTTCCGGAAGCGCCGACCTCGGAAAGGGCTCCGCCCCGACGGTCGAAAGGAAGTGGCCTCCGGACCGTGTTCCGTCGCAACGGCGTGTCTGCCTGCCCAAGCGGCTTGGCGAGAGCTTCCACGTGGAAGAGAATGCCCGCGGCGGGAATGTCTCGGAGGGAGCGTACCATGTGGCCGAACACGCGAATTCAGGACCTCTTCGGCATCGAGCTCCCGATCATCCAGGCGCCTATGGCCGGCGCCAACCTGGCCGAGATGACGATCGCGGTAGCGGAAGCCGGCGGTCTCGGCTCGCTGCCGTGCGCGCTGCTCACGCCGGACCGGCTCCGGGCAGAGTTCGATACCATCCGCGCGCGCAGCAGACTCCCGGTCAACGTCAACTTCTTCTGCCACCGGCCGCCCAAGCCGGACCCCGACCGCGAGACCGCCTGGCGGCAGGAGCTCGGACGCTACTACGTCGAGTTCGGTCTCGACCCGGCGCCGCCGATCCCCACCTCAAGCCGGGCGCCGTTCGACGGCGAGTTCTGCGGCATCGTCGAGGAGCTGAGGCCCGAGGTCGTCAGCTTCCATTTCGGCCTGCCCGATCGAGCGCTGCTGGAACGGGTCCGCGCAACCGGCGCCCGGATCATCTCGTCGGCCACCACGGTCCGCGAGGCGAAATGGCTGGAGGACGCCGGGTGCGACGCGATCATCGCCCAAGGCGCCGAGGCGGGCGGACACCGCGGCATGTTCCTGGCAGAGGCCGTCGACCGCCAGGTCGGCACGATGGCGCTGGTGCCGCAGGTGGTCGACGCCGTAAAGGTCCCGGTCATCGCCGCGGGCGGCATCGCCGACGGTCGCGGCATCGCCGCCGCCCTGGCGCTCGGATCCGCGGCCGTTCAGATCGGCACCGCCTACCTCTTCTGCCCCGAAGCCACGGTGGCGGCCCCGCATCGGGAGGCGCTGCGAACGGCTCAGGCCGACGACACGGTCCTGACGAACGTCTTCACTGGCCGCCCGGCGCGCGGAATCGTCAACCGGATCGTCCACGAGGTCGGGCCGATGTCGCCGGTCGCGCCGGCGTTTCCATTGGCGGGCGGCGCACTCGCTCCGCTACGATCGGCAACGGAGCCGACCGGCTCTCCCGATTTCATGTCGCTCTGGGCGGGGCAAGCAATTGGGCTCGGCCGTGAAACTTCCGCAGGCGAGCTGACCCAGACACTGGCGCAGGAGGCTCTCGCCCGGCTGGCGTCCGTGGCATCAGAAAGGTAGCCGGCTTGGAGCTATTCTCCGCAGCCCGTCATCCCCTGCGCAGCTTCTCACCAAGTGCCCTGAAGGCGGGGCGCCGCAGCAGCGCCTGATGGTCCGCGGGGCGCACCGGTTGTCGTCTCCCAGCGGATTTCGTCGGCGCGCATATCGGCCAATGTGTTGCTTATGCTTCGTACAAAGAACCCGCCGCCGGCGCACTCGCCACTCCCGCGGCGAGTCCTTCGTCGATCAGGGCGGACGGACTAAGCCGCTCTCGCGGCATTGGCGCCTGCGGCGGGCGGCGGATGCTGCCCTGACCTCCGCGCTTCTCTGATCGGCCTTCCCGGACTGACGATTGGGACCTTCTCAATCGTCAGACAGGAGGTTCCCGTGAAAGAGGAGAGGACCACGCCGCTGCGCGAGCGGATGATCGAGGACATGCGCATTCGTGGCATGGCCGAGAAGACGCAGCAGGCACACATCCGAGGGGTCAAGGACTTCGCGACGTTCCTGAAGCGATCGCCGGATACGGCGACGCCGGAGGAGCTGCGGGCTTACCAGCTTCACATGACGGACACCGGCGTGTCGGCGCCGACGTTCAACGTGCGCATCATCTCGCTGCGGTTCTTCTTCGGCGTGACCTGCGGGCGCGAGGAGATGAAGCGGTACATGCAGTTCCGCCGGCATCCGCGGAAGTTGCCGGTGGTTCTGAGCGTCGAGGAGGTTGCCGATCTGCTCGCCGCGGTTCCCGGCCCGGGCCTGACGTACCGAGCCGCGCTCGGCATCAGCTACGGGGCGGGGCTGCTCGCCTCGGAAGTCTGCAACCTGAAGGTCACGGACATCGTGCCAGAGGCGCGTCTTCGAAACGACGACAGCGACCGCATGCTGATCCACGTCGACAACGGCAAGGGCGGCAGAGACCGCAAGGCGATGCTCTCGCCCCGCCTTCTGGACCTCTTGCGCGATTACTGGAGCGAGTCCCGGCCCGAGGGCTGGCTCTTTCCGGGCAAGCCGAAGATCAACCCGCTGTCGCCACGCCAGCTCAATCGAGCGTTCACCTCGGCCAAGCACATGGCCGGCATCGCCAAGCCGGCGACGCTGCACACGCTCCGCCACAGCTTCGCCACGCACCTGCTCGAGGCCAACACCGACGTGCGGGTGATCCAGGTCCTGCTGGGGCACGCGAAGCTGAGCACGACGGCGCGGTACACCCATGTCGCCACCAAGACGATCCGCGACACCGTGAGCCCGTTCGAGCGGCTGAAGCAGCTTCAGGACCAGACCCTCAGGCGCGGCCTCGAGTAGCGACCTTCGAGGTCGTTGCAAAGACGACGAGCAATCTCGCCTACCGAGCAGTCGTCGCCGTCGCGCTCGCTGCCGGCTTCCTCCTGATCTGGCTGAACGGTGCCGTCGGCATCATCGGGAGCGAGGACAATCGCGCCAACCTGATGTTCGATGGCGTGCTGGCCGTTGCGATCGTAGGCGCCATGTTCGCACGCTTCCAGCCGGGTGGAATGGCCCGTGCGATGATCGCCGCGGCGATCGCCCAGATGCTGGTCGCGGTGATCGCGCTCGTCGCGGGGTTGGGCTTGCCGGCAAGCGGGCCGGTGGAGGTTCTGTCGCTGAACGCCGGGTTTGCGGTGCTGTGGCTGACGGCGGCGTGGCTGTTTCGGAGGACCGTGCGGGCGGGAAACTCCGCAAGGGCTGCCCAATAGCCCTCGGAGTCGGCTGGTTGACTCTGTCCAGCCGCAAGCCGAACGCGCACTATTGATCTGGCAGGCTGACCGATGGCTCGGCGCGACCGGACGCCCACTTCTGCCCTCGGCCGTTGGGAGGCGCCTTGGCATCTGACACGCTGCTGATTTACGGCGCTACAGGCTTTACCGGCAGATTGGTCGCCGAGGAGGCGGCACGGCAAGGTCTGCGCCCTGTGCTCGCGGCCCGCAGCCGCGAGGAGCTGGAGCGTCTTGCCAGGAAGGTCGGATTCCCGTGGCGGAACTTCGGGCTTGACGAGCCGTCGCAGGCTCGCACCGGGCTCGTGGGTATAGGGACGGTCCTGAACCTCGCCGGCCCCTTCTCGGCGACGGCAGCGCCGATGATCGACGCCTGCCGAGCCGTCGGGACCCATTACGTCGACGTGACCGGCGAGGCCGCCGTGCTCGAGGCTGCGGCTGCCTGCGACGCCGAGGCGCGGCGGGACGGCATCGTCGTGCTGCCTGGTGCAGGTTTCGACGTCGTGCCGAGCGACTGCCTGGCCATGCACCTCAAGAACCGGCTGCCGGGGATGGAGCGCCTGCGCCTGTCGATCTCGGGGCTGACCCGCGCGAGCCGCGGCACGATGCTGACGGCCATCGAAGCGCTCGGGCGCGGCACGCTGGTTCAGCGTGAGGGCAGGATCGTCGAGCTGCCGAGGCCGCCCCGCGCGGAGGCCGACTTCGGCGAGGGCCTACGGCCGACCGGGGGCGTGAGCTGGGGCGACGTGGTACCACCGGCGCTCGCTGGATCGAGGTGCAGTTCCAAGCCACCCCTGAGAGCGGCGGTGAGAAAGTCGGCCACGGTAGCGGCGGGATGAGCCCGCGGCGGGCGGCGTAAAAGTCGGCCACGTTTGCCCTCTCTGGCGGCAGGGAGGGTGGGGGCATTTTCACCGTGGAGCTGTATCGTAAGGTTCGCCGCGCCTACTTCAGGCAAGGCATGAGCAAGCGCGCCATCGCGCGTCACTTCTGCATCTCGCGCGACAGCGTCGACAGTTCGGAGGATCAGGGATTGATCCAGTGGATCAATCCCCCGACGGACGATCTTGTACTCCGTGCCGCCGGGCTACCGGCGGACCGCGCCGGTGAAGCGGCCGAAGCTGGACGGGTTCACCGAGATCATTCGAGGCCTGCGACCAAGCGACGGGCCGGGTCAGCTCGCAGGCGCTGGTGCGGTACAGGACCAACGACTACTCGGTGCCGGTCAGCTACGGCCACCGCGAGGTCTGGATCAGGGGCTACGTCGACGAAGTCGTCATCGGCTGCGGCGGAGACGCCGATCTTCTTCTCCAGCAGCGGCAGGTAATGGATCGGGTCGAAGACCATGTCCTCGCGGCCGTAGCATCGGGAATGGCGGGCGTTCGCCGCCGGGCTCGAACCGGTGGCGCCTTCGGCGGCTCACCGCCGCGTGTGATCGGCATCGACGACTGGGCGTGGCGACGGGGCCAGCGCTACGGCACGTTGATCTGCGACCTCGAGCGACGGCAGCGCCGTGGCGCGGGCGCTGCCAAACGCGATGCAGGTCGCCGACAGGTGGCACCTGCTGGAGAACTCCGGAGCGGCTTTCCTTGCCGCCGTTCGGCACGCGCTGCCCGATATCCGCAAGGCGGTCGGGGCGCAGAAGCTCGATCCGGAGATTCTGACTGCCGCCGAGCGCCTGCAGTACGAGGGTTTCCTGCGCCGGCAGCACACCAACAGGATGGTCCGCCAGATGGCCGGAGATGGCGTGCCCCTCAAGCGGATCGTTCGCCTGACGGGGCTGAGCCGCAAGCTCGTGCGCCAGATCGTCCGCGGCGAGCGCGAGGACGTGTTCCGCGTCCGCCAGAGCAGTCTTGTCAACGTCGGAGCAAAAACCGGCCAGTGGGCGGCGCAAATCCCGGCCACTCGGCGATGAGCGCCTCGGCGCGCGCGCTCTCCAGATAGCTGGCGCGTGTCGAGGCGCTTCGGCCCGTCAGGGCCGACCCCGGGGCTCTGGGGTCAGGCTTTTGCCTTCTGCGCTCGGGAGCGGCTCTGGCTGAGACGGTAGCTGTCGCCGTTCAGCTCGAGGATGTTGACGTGGTGGGTCAGCCGGTCGAGGAGAGCGCCGGTGAGGCGCTCGGAGCCGAAGACCTCGGTCCACTCGTCGAACGGCAGGTTGCTGGTGATCAGCGTGGAGCCGCGCTCGTATCGCTGCGAGATCAGCTCGAACAGCAACTCGGCCCCGGTCTTGGAGAGCGGCACGAAGCCCCGCTCGTCGATGATCAGAAGCTTCTGGTTCGCCATCTGCTTCTGGAGGCGCAGGAGCCGGCGCTCGTCGCGGGCCTCCATCAGCTCGTGTACGATGATGGCAGCGGCGGTGGTGAAGCCGACGGAGAGGCCCTTCTGGCACGCGGCCAGGCCGAGACCGAGGGCGGTGTGGGTCTTGCCGGTACCGCTCGGGCCGAGGGCGATGACGTTCTCGCGCCGCTCGATCCACTCGCAGCGCGCGAGCTCCAGAACCTGCATCTTGTTGAGCGACGGGATCGCCTTGAAGTCGAAGGTGTCGAGGCTCTTGGTCACCGGGAACTTTGCCGCCTTGATCCGGCGCTCGATCATCCGCCGCTCGCGGTCGATCAGCTCGAGCTCGACCAGGCGGGCGAGGAACTGCACGTGATCCTGCCCCTCGGCGGCGCCCGCGCGCGAACGCGCGCAGATCATGACTTTGGCGGCTACGCCGCCGGGCGAGCGAGCTTGGCGTACTCCCGCAGGAAGGTCGGCAGCTTCAGCGTCTTGAGATGGTGGTCGAGCAGCAACTTCGGCGCGTCGCTCATGCCGGGCCGCCGACGAGGCACATGTAGCTCGCCGCCGAGGTGGTCCCGACATTGGCGCGCGGCAGATAGGGATAGACGTCGAGGTCGAGCCTCGGCGGCCGCCTCTCGACCTGGCAGAGCACGAGGTGCTTGATCGCGTCGAACCCGACGGCGCCCATCCTGAGCGCGGTCTTCACCGCTACGTGCAGGTCGGCGAGATCGAAGGTCTCCAGCAGCCGCAGGACCTGCACGTACTCGCGGCGGCCGGCCTTGAACTGCCGCGCCTCCATCAGCCGGCGCAGGGTGTGGAACTCGGCCGGCAGCTCCCAATGCGCCAGCGGCGCGGCCTGATCGAGAGCGACGCCGGAAACCGCTCCGCGAACACTCGTGTACGGCAATGCGGTGTGCGGCAACGGAGCCGTCGGACCGCCAGAACGATCCTGACTTCGCGACCATGAGCGGGAAGGTCGGCCAGCCGCCTCTGATATCTGCTGTGCTGGCGACCGGAGGTCTGGCCGCAGCGCGGGCACGCCGATCTGGCGCTCGACGCGCGAGCATGCACGACGACCATGCCTCCGGAAACCTCAATCCGTTCCGTCTTCAAGCCGTCGGGTAGAAATCGCTCCCGCTCCGTTCTGCTCATCATCGGCCACCTCCCATGAAGATCGCCGAAATGTAGCGTCAGATGGCCCTTCGATGCACCAAATCTGCGACAGAACCCTTATTGCGCGCCTCTCCACAGTCCGTCCCGGTCAAGGGCTTTTGGGCGCGCAGTGTCGGCCGCGGAAGAGCGGTTGGATAGATCGGATCGTCTGAGCCGTCGTGCTGTCGTCGCGGCCTTCGTTTGAGATCACCCCGGGTGCATGCTTCGGTCCGTGGTCAGCGCTCTGGCTGCCAACATGATGCTGGTTCGATGCTATTCCGATGTGCCCATCTCATTGGCGTGCTCGATCCTGGTGTTCGGCAACAGTCTAGACCACGGCATCATCGGAACCGCGTCCCTGGGGGGACCTCGAAGGCCCGCGGCATCGGCTGGTGCGTCAGGACGTCATGGGGCTGCTGGGATGACCGGCCCGTCTGGTTCGAACACCGTGCCTTTGCGCCACATGCGATGCAGGATTACCGCGATGCGCCGCGCCAGCGCGACCATGGCACGCTTCCGACCGCGGCGCCGGGCAACTTGTGCGGCCCATGTTCTCAGCCATGTCGATCGCCCCCGGTTCATCATGACCGTCGCAGCCTGACACAACGCGCGGCGCAGATTGACGTCGCCAGCCTTTGTAATTCCGCCCGAGACATCGCGCTCGCCTGACTGGTTGCGCGAGGGCGTCAGCCCAACCCACGGCCCGACTCTCTTCGACGATGAGAACCGGCTCGGGTCGTCGACGGCAGATCGGAAGGTCAGCGCCACGACCGCGCCGATGCCGGGCATCGGCATCAGCCGGTGACAGACCGGATCGTCCTGGGCGAGCTGTCGGACGCGCTTCTCGAGCCCTGCCAGTTCCTGGCGCAGGGAGGCTCGCGCCCGCAGCATCGGCTCGGTCGCGGCCTCCAACATCGGATTGCCTGCCGCCAATTCTCGGATGCGGTGCTCGAAATTCCCACGGGAGATGGCACCGACCTTTGACCCGAAGTTCCGCAATACCCCCCGCAAGGACATTTCCAGGGCAATCATGCCCTGCTGGACAATCTTCCGCGCGCTGAGCACAGCGCGGACCTCCTGGGCCGAGATGGATTTGCAGTGGACCGGTCGGAACCAACCGAGGTGAAGAAGGCGCGCAATCCCCTCCGCATCCCGCCTGTCCGTCTTGCCTGTCCGTCTTGATTGGCATGGCCTTCAGGGCCCCTTTCACCTGGCGTGTCTCCATCAGGACTACAGCCAGCCCCGCCTGGGCCATTGCGCGGTACAGCCATTGCGACAAGGGGCCGGCCTCAAGGCCGATGGCGGTGATGCGGCCGTCTTCCAGTTTTCGAACCAGCGCAGGAGCGCCTCTGGCTCACTGGCGACCTCCGTCTCGCTCATGTTCTTTCCGTGCTCGCTCACCACGCAAATCGCGGTCTTCGCCAGCGATACATCCAAACCGACGAACAGTCTCATCCCGTAATTCTCCTCCTGGATCCTATACGGGAACGGCGACAGCTTGCCCGTGATCTCGCAAGCAGTAACAGGCAGTGCGTGACGCAGGCCCCGTTACCGCATCGCATTGAGTTTCAAAGCCAGAAGATGACGGCGGCTGCGAGGGCGACGGCGGCGAGGAAGACCTTTGGGCACCTGTCGTACCGGGTAGCGATCCTGCGCCAGTCCTTGAGGCGACCGAACATGATCTCGATCGGTTGCGGCGCTTGTATCGGCGCTTGTCGTAGCTCACGGGCGTGTCGCGCGACGTCCGGCCGGGGATGCAGGCTCGTGTCCCTCTGTCTTCCAACGCCTCTCGAAACCAGTCCGCGTCGTAGCCCCGGTCGGCGATCAGCCAGTCGGCCACGGGAAGGCTGCCCATCATCGCGCGTGCACCGGTGTGGTCACTGACCTGGCCGGCGCTCATGAAGAAGCGGATGGGTCGGCCCTGAGCGTCCGTGACGGCGTGGAGCTTGGTGTTCATCCCGCCCTTCGTGCGCCCGATCAGCCGACCGCGCCACCCTTTTTCACCCGCAGGCTCGAGGCCGTGCGGTGCGCCTTCAGATACGTCGCGTCGATCATGATTGTCGTCTGCTGGGTGCTCTCCGCGGCGAGGCCCGCCATGATCCTGGCGAACACGCCCATCTCGCTCCACCGCTTCCAACGGTTGTACAGGGTCTTGTGTGGACCGTACTCCTTCGGCGCATCGCTCCAGCGCAAGCCATTGCGGTTGATGAAGATAATCCCGCTCAGCACGCGGCGATCATCGACCCGCGGCTTGCCATGGCTCTTGGGGAAGAACGGCTTGAGACGCGTCATCTGCGCCTCGGTCAGCCAGAAGAGATTGCTCATGATGCCCCCGTCAGTCCGGGAGCATGAATCACGCGACCAAGTCAGCCTCAAGCCAATCAATGGGTCCTGAGCCCACGCCGGGCCCTCCTGGAGTTCCAGCAGACCTACAACGAGCAATGGCTGATCGAGCGACACCGCCATCGAGCGCCGGCGGCCATAAGACGAGAGCAAGCCATGAACATGCAACGGGCCGCCTGAGCCCAAGAATCCTGTCTCAAAACCGTAGACCGGTACACTTGTGCATGAAGCGCCTGGCGGCCGCGGTGTCGCGGCGCGCCTGCACGAGGATGTCCAGCACGTCGCCGTTCGCGTCGATCGCTCGCCACAGCCAGTGTTTAACGCCGTTCATCTTGAGGACGACCTCGTCGAGATGCCACCTGTCGGCTGGCCCGGGCCGGTCACGTCGGATCTTCGCGGCGAACTGCGCTCCGAACTTTGCGACCCAGGTCCGGATCGTCTCGCAGGAGACGACGACCCCGCGCTCCGCGAGAAGATCCTCGACATCGCGCAGGCTCGGAGCGAAGCGGTGGTAGGCCCAGACGGCATAGCCGATGACGGTCCGCGGGAACCGATGGCCCTTAAAGCGCGAGAGATCGTCGAGGTTCAGCATGTGAGCCGGCTACCCGGCCTCCGCAGCACCATCAACCTGACAATGCCGTAGGCGGGCGGGCCTCCGTGGCCGACCATCGCCTCCGCGTGATGAGTGCCGCGCGATCCGCATGGCACCGGCCATGCTATCAATGGGCCGCTCGCGGCTGGACATCAGACGTCTCGCCGGTATCACCCCAATGGAGCGCGCGTGAGGTGGCGCGCCTCCCCGGCGTCCGCCGCCGTCCGACAACCCACGATCGCACGCGAGGAGATCCCGTATGCTTGCCGCCGTATCCAGACCCCTCGTTCGCCTCGTCGAGCGCTATCTGCCGGACCCCTACATCTTCGTCCTGATCCTGACCCTCGTCGCCTTCGCCGCAGCGATCGGGATCGAGGGTACCTCGCCGCTGGCCGTCGTCGGCATGTGGGGCGACGGGTTCTGGAACCTTCTGTCGTTCTCGATGCAGATGCTGCTGGTCCTCGTCACAGGGTTCATGCTGGCCAGCACGCCGCTCGTGAAGAGCCTTCTGCGGCGGCTCGCCGGAATCGCCAACAGCCCCGGCGGGGCGATCCTGCTGGTGTCGGTCGTGTCGCTGGCGGCGAGCTGGATCAACTGGGGCTTCGGCCTCGTCGTCGGCGCGCTCTTCGCCAAGGAGGTCGCCCGGCAGATCCGCGTCGACTACCGGCTGCTGATCGCCAGCGCCTATTCCGGCTTTCTGGTATGGCATGGCGGCCTCGCCGGGTCGATCCCGCTGTCGATCTCGACGCCCGACCACCCGTTCCAGGACCTGATCGGCATCATCCCGACCTCGGAGACGATCTTCTCGGTCACCAACCTGGCGATCCTGGCGATGCTGTTCGTGGTGGTGCCGCTGACCAATCGGATGATGCTGCCCAGCGAGGAGGACAGTGTCATCGTCGACGCCGAGCAGTTGCACGAGCCCGAGGTTGCCGAGGGCGGCAATACGCCGGCGGACTGGCTGGAGACCAGCCGCGGCCTGTCCTGGCTGATCGGCGCCGCCGGGCTGGCCTACCTGATCCGCCACTTTTCCGGCGGCGGCGGGCTCACGCTCGACGTCATCAACTTCCTGTTCCTGACCCTCGCGATCCTGCTGCACGGCTCGCCACGGGGGCTGCTGGCGGCACTGAACGAGGCGGTCAAGGGCGGCGCCGGGATTGTCATCCAGTTCCCGTTCTACGCAGGCATCATGGGGATCATGACCGCCTCGGGCCTGGCCGAGACGATCAGCTCGGCGCTGGTATCGCTCGCCACGGCCGACACCCTGCCGTTCTGGACCTTCCTCTCGGCCGGGATCGTCAACTTCTTCGTACCGTCGGGCGGCGGCCAGTGGGCGGTACAGGCGCCGGTGGTCCTGCCGGCGGCGCAGGCGCTGGGCACCGACGTTGCCCGCACCGCGATGGCCGTCGCCTGGGGCGACGCCTGGACCAACATGATCCAGCCGTTCTGGGCGCTGCCGATCCTCGGCATCGCCGGCCTCGGCGCCAAGGACATCATGGGCTTCTGCGTGATCCACCTCGTCCTGTCGGGGATCCTGATCTCGCTCGGCCTCCTGTACCTCTGACCTCCCGGTCCAGATCCTCCGATCACCTAGATCCAGATACTATCTAGCAAGTGACGCTACCCTTCCCCCGGCATCAGGCTTGGCAGCGGCGGTGCTGCAATCTTCGGTAGATTCGGATTGACACAGCGAAGCCTCCGAGTGTGCATTGGACTGCCCGTTGGCAGGAAGGAGCTGCCAAGGCGAGAGGGAGGAACATTCGATGTCACTCGTCCATCCGGGCCCCTGTTCATGGCGGGCCCGAAAGTGTGTTGCTGCCGCGGCACTCGCAGCGCCGCTTCTTCTGGCGGGATCGCCGGTGCTGTCGCAGGCGGCCGGGGACTGGCTCGGGACCTGGTCCGCAAGCCCGCAGGCGGTTTGGGAGCCTGACTTCTTCGCTGCCGCACCCATTCCGCGCGCGCTCCGCGACCAGACGGTGCGGCAGGTCGCGCGGGTGTCGCAGGGCGGCGACCGGGTGCGCGTCGAGTTCTCGAACGAGTACGGCGAGCTTCCGATGGTGATCGGCGGCGCCCGCATCGCCATGGCAGGCGACGACGGAGCGATCGTCGCCGGCACCGACCGGCCGCTGACGTTCTCGGGCCGCGACAGCATCACCGTTCCACCCGGCGCGCCGGTCTGGAGCGACCCTGTCGACATGCAGGTCGAGGACCTCGATGAGCTGGCCGTCAGCCTCTACCTGCCCGAGGTCACGCCATTGACTACCTGGCACAATGACGGCCGGCAGACGGCCTACATCTCGGGCAACGGTGACTTCACGGCGGACGAGAGCTTTGAGGCAGCGGACACGACGAATTCGCGCCTGTTCCTGAGCGGCATCCAAGTGGGCGCCGGCGAGGGTGCGCGGTCCGTGGTGCTGTTCGGCGATTCGATCACCGACGGCGACTCGTCCACGCCGAACGAGAACAACCGCTGGCCCGACGTCCTGGCGGAACGGCTGGTCGAGGCGGGATCGGATCTCGCCGTTTTGAACGAGGGGATATCGGGCGCACGCGTCCTGCGCGACCGCATGGGCGACAACGCTCTGGCCCGGTTCGATCGGGACGTGCTGAGCCATCCGAAAGCCGACACGGTCGTCGTCATGATGGGTATCAACGACTTCGGCTGGCCCGATTCTCCCCTCGTCCCCGAGGGAGAACCAGCACCGGCCGCCGAGGATGTGATCGCCGGCTACCAGCAGCTTATCGACCGCGCCCATGCCCACGGCATGAAGATCATCGGCGCGAACTCTGACGCCGTTCGAGGACGCCTTCGCCGGCGGCCCGCTCGAGGGCTATTACAACGACGAGAAGGAGGCGAAGCGCGTCGCAGTCAACGACTGGATCCGCAACAGCGGCGCCTTCGACGGGGTGATCGATTTCGACGAGGTCGTGCGGGACCCCGAGAATCCAAAACGCATTCGGGCGCATTACGACTCGGGCGACCACCTGCACCCGAACGACGCGGGCTACGAGGTGATGGCAAACTCCGTCGATCTCGGCCTGCTCGACGAGATGCAGTAGGAAGCCGGTGATCCGCACGTGAGCCTGGCACAGCAGACCGCCGCCCTCCCGGCTGAACAATCGGGGAGGGGAGTTCCAGGCCGAAGACGAGCCCGAGTCCCAGGAGTTTTTCCGGGAGGCGGCACAAATCTCCGGCGGCCGCAATGTTGGCCAAGCTCCACGGGGGGCGAACTGACCGCGGTCTGGGTGCCGGACGCGGGCCACGAGGCGATGCGCGATCTGGTGCGGGCGCGCGCGACGGCAGTCCGGGCCGTCGGCACGGCGCGGCAGCACCTCCAGGGCTTCCTGCTGCGCCACGGCCGCGCAGTGTGTCCATCGCCGCCTCCAGTAGTACGGCGCGGTCGTGCACGGCGTCGTAGACATGAACGACGTCACGCTCGAGCCATCGGTCCACCGCCGCCTCGCGTTCCCGTAGCGCGCGCAACCCGGCACGCACCACTTCCGAGGTGGAGGCAAAGGCGCCGGAGGCGACGAGACTATCGATGTTGGCGGTTTGATCGTGAAGGACAGGACGCCCAACCAGCGTGTCTCTGATCACCTGGCCAGAAACCTCCCAGACCGTCGGGAGTTCTCTGCGTGGAGCGCGTCGATCAGGGTGAGAAGCGCGCGGCAATCTGGATGAGAGGGATGGTCCGAACCCGCACCGCAGGAAGGGCGTAGCCCGACCGGAGGTTGGGTTCGGCGGGATGATCGCGGCCGGTCGGGGTAAGCGGGTGCTTTCTCTGCTTGGAGGAGCGCTCGTGCCCGGCCGCCACGTGACCGATCACCAGATGAGGCTCTTCATGAAGCACCGCACGAACGCCCCGGTCCCCGTCGCCGCCGCCCGCGCCGGGTTCAGCACCGCCACCGGCTATCGCATCACGCAGGACCCGCGGCCGCCGTCGGAGAAGCGCGCGCCTCGCGAGCGGCGGCGGCCCGATCCCTCGCCGCCGTCTTCGACAGCGAGGTCGTCCCGATACTGGAGGCTTGCCCTGGTCTGCGGCCGGTCGCCGTCTTCGAGGAGCTGATGCGGCGGCATCCCGATCTGAACCTCGGGGTTCGGCGGACGCTGGAGCGGCGTATCCGCCAGTGGCGTGCGCGGCACGGCCCGGAGCGGGAGGTGATCTTCCGGCAGACCCATGAGCCGGGCCGGATGGGCCTGTCCGACTTCACCGACATGGCCAACTCCGGCGTGACGGTGGCGGGAGAGCCGCTGCCACACCGGCTCTACCACTTCCGCCTCGCCTTCAGCGGCTTCGAGCACGCCCATGTCGTGCTCGGCGGCGAGAGCTTCGTAGGCCCTGGCCGCAGGATTGCAGGATGCGCTCTGGGCCCTCGGCGGCGCGCCGCGCGAGCACCGCAGCGACAGCCTTTCCGCGGCTTTCCGCAACCTCGCGCCGGAAGTCGAAGAGGACTGGACCCTCCGATACGACGCACTGTGCAGCCACTACGGCATGGTCGCCAGCCGCAACAACCGCGGTGTCGCCCACGAGAACGGCAGCATCGAGGCGGCCCACGGTCACGTAAAGCTCGCCGTTGAGGACGCGCTCCTCATGCGGGGCTCGCGCGACTCGACACGGGTCGCCGACTATCGCCGCTTCATCGACGAGCTGATCGGCCGACGCAACGCCCGCAACCGCAAGCGCATCGAGGCCGAGCGCGCCGTGCTGCGGCCGCTGCCACCGCGGCGGGCCGAGGACGGCGAGGAGGCGATCGTGACCGTCACCTCTTCGGGCGGCTTCATGGCTCGCGGCGGGTCTTCTACACCGTGCCCTCGCGGCTGATCGGCCACCGGCTGCGCGTGCGCCTTCACGACGACAGGCTCGAGGTCTTCCTCGGCGGCTCGCATCTGATGACGCTGCCGCGCGGCCGGGGCTACGGCGACCGCCGCCGCGCGCATGTCGTCGATTACCGCCATGTCATCCATGCGCTCCGGGCCAAGCCGTTTCGCCGGAGGCGAACCTCCGGTTCGACGGCGCTGCCCGGGCTCGTCTACCGCGACCAGCTCTTCCCCCGCGACGCCTATCGCCGCCTCTGCGACGCCGCCATGGCCGCGCTGCCGGAGCGGGTCGCCTGCAAGCTCGTCGTCGGGGCGCTGGCGCTGGCCCATGAGCGCGGCTGCGAGGCCGATCTCGCTGCCGCCATCGACGCGCAGCTCGATGCCGGCGCCGTTCCCGATCTCGCCGAGCTCAGCGCGCGCTTCGCACCGGACCCGCAGGCGCTGCCGCACGTGACCGTCGCGCTGACCCCTCTCAGCGCCTACGACGCGCTGACCGCGGCGCCGGTCGAGGGGGTCTCGGCATGACCGCGGCGGACCCGATCGACGAGGCCCGCCTCGGCCTCCTGCTCGGCGACCTGCGCCTGCCGGGCATCAAGCACATCTGGCCCCGCTTCGCCGAGCGCGCCGACAAGGGTGAGCGGGTGAACGCCATCGGTTCGAGAGAACCCGCGAACGGCCCGCCGCCCGCTTCCTCGCCGCCCTGGCCGAGCACGAGATCGCCGAGCGCGCCCGCCGCCGCATCGAGCGTCATCTGGCCGAGGCGCGCCTGCTGCCCGGCAAGAGCCTCGACAGCTTCGACTTCAATGCCGTGCCGATGCTGTCGAAGGCCCAGGTAATGGCGCTCGTCGCCGGCGACAGCTGGCTCGAGAAGGGTGACAACTTGCTCGTCTTTGGCCCGCCAGGCGGCGGGAAGTCTCATCTCGCCGCCGCCATCGGCCTCGGTCTCGTCGAGAACGGCTGGCGCGTGCTCTTCTCCCGCACCACCGATCTCGTGCAGAGGCTTCAGGTCGCCCGGCGCGAGCTCGCTTTGGAATCCGCCATCGCCAAGCTCGACAAGTATCACCTGCTGATCCTCGACGACCTCGCCTACGTCACCAAGGACCAGGCCGAGACCCGCGGCCGCCGTCGGAGAAGCGCGCGCCTCGCGAGCGGCGGCGGCCCGATCCCCTCGCCGCCGTCTTCGACAGCGAGGTGGTCCCGATGCTGGAGGCGTGCCCGGGCCTGAGGCCCGTCGCCGTCTTCGAGGAGTTGATGCGGCGGCATCCCGATCTGAACCTCGGGGTTCGGCGGACGCTGGAGCGGCGTATCCGCCAGTGGCGGGCGCTGCATGGGCCGGAGCGGGAGGTGATCTTCCGCCAGACCCATGAGCCGGGCCGGATGTCAACGTCGGAGCAAAAACCGGCCAGTGGGCGGCGCAAATCCCGGCCACTCGGCGATGAGCGCCTCGGCGCGCGCGCTCTCCAGATAGCTGGCGCGTGTCGAGGCGCTTCGGCCCGTCAGGGCCGACCCGGGGCGCTGGGGTCAGGCTTTTGCCTTCTGCGCTCGGGAGCGGCTCTGGCTGAGACGGTAGCTGTCGCCGTTCAGCTCGAGGATGTTGACGTGGTGGGTCAGCCGGTCGAGGAGAGCGCCGGTGAGGCGCTCGGAGCCGAAGACCTCGGTCCACTCGTCGAACGGCAGGTTTCTGGTGATCAGCGTGGAGCCGCGCTCGTATCGCTGGGAGATCAGCTCGAACAGCAACTCGGCCCCGGTCTTGGAGAGCGGCACGAAGCCCAGCTCGTCGATGATCAGAAGCTTCTGGTTCGCCATCTGCTTCTGGAGGCGCAGGAGCCGGCGCTCGTCGCGGGCCTCCATCAGCTCGTGTACGATGGCAGCGGCGGTGGTGAAGCCGACGGAGAGGCCCTTCTGGCACGCGGCCAGGCCGAGACCGAGGGCGGTGTGGGTCTTGCCGGTACCGCTCGGGCCGAGGGCGATGACGTTCTCGCGCCGCTCGATCCACTCGCAGCGCGCGAGCTCCAGAACCTGCATCTTGTTGAGCGACGGGATCGCCTTGAAGTCGAAGGTGTCGAGGCTCTTGGTCACCGGGAACTTTGCCGCCTTGATCCGGCGCTCGATCATCCGCCGCTCGCGGTCGATCAGCTCGAGCTCGACCAGGCGGGCGAGGAACTGCACGTGATCCTGCCCCTCGGCGGCGCCCGCGCGCGAACGCGCGCAGATCATGACTTTCTGGCGGCTACGCCGCCGGGCGAGCGAGCTTGGCGTACTCCCGCAGGAAGGTCGGCAGCTTCAGCGTCTTGAGATGGTGGTCGAGCAGCAACTTCGGCGCGTCGCTCATGCCGGGCCGCCGACGAGGCACATGTAGCTCGCCGCCGAGGTGGTCCCGACATTGGCGCGCGGCAGATAGGGATAGACGTCGAGGTCGAGCCTCGGCGGCCGCCTCTCGACCTGGCAGAGCACGAGGTGCTTGATCGCGTCGAACCCGACGGCGCCCATCCTGAGCGCGGTCTTCACCGCTACGTGCAGGTCGGCGAGATCGAAGGTCTCCAGCAGCCGCAGGACCTGCACGTACTCGCGGCGGCCGGCCTTGAACTGCCGCGCCTCCATCAGCCGGCGCAGGGTGTGGAACTCGGCCGGCAGCTCCCAATGCGCCAGCGGCGCGGCCTGGTCGAGAGCGCCGATCTTCTTCTCCAGCAGCGGCAGGTAATGGATCGGGTCGAAGACCATGTCCTCGCGGCCGTAGCATCGGGAATGGCGGGCGTTCGCCGCCGGGCTCGAACCGGTGGCGCCTTCGGCGGCTCACCGTCTCCGCCGCAGCCGATGACGACTTCGTCGACGTAGCCCCTGATCCAGACCTCGCGGTGGCCGTAGCTGACCGGCACCGAGTAGTCGTTCTTCGCTAAAATCGATCCACTGGATCGATTTTTTCACGCTCGAACTCCTGTACCGCACCAGCGCCTGCGAGCTGACCCGGCCCGTCGCCTGGTCGCAGGCCTCGAATGGCGCCGGCGGCAGCGGCATCATCGCTGCGAGATCACGCTGGAGCCGCTCGCCGATCGTCTCCTGGTGGCCGCGCAGGATCTCCGATTGCCGCTTGCGGCATTGCTCCTCCAGCCAGATGTTGAACTCGTCCCAGGTCGCGAAGCGGGGCAGCGGCACCATGAAGTTGCGCCGCGACCAGCCGACGATCCCCTCGACGGCACCCTTGTCATTCCCCTTCCCGGGCCGGCCGTAGCGATCTTCGATCACGTAGTGCGATAGCATCCCGCTGAAGAGCGTTGCCCGCTTGCGCGTCCCGTCCGGCAGGATGCGCGCCACCAGGCAGCGGTCGTTATCGTAGAGCACCGATAGCGGCACCCGCCCGAAGAACGCGAAGGCGTGGACGTGGCCATCGGCCCACGCCTCGGCCGTCGCCGCCGGGTAGGCGCGAACGTAGCAGGCATCGCTGTGCGGCAGGTCGAAGACAAAGAAGTGCGCCTTCTGCTCGACCCCGCCGATCACCACCAGCGCCTCGCCAAAGTCCGCCTGCGCGTGGCCGGGAGCGTGATGCAGCGGCACGAACATCTTGCGGCTGCGCCGCTGGTGCTCGCGCAGGTATGCCTTCACGATGGTGTAGCCGCCGGTGAACCCGTGCTCGTCTCGCAAGCGGTCGAGGACCCGCTTGGCGGTGTGCCGCTGCTTGCGAGGGCGGTCGGCGTCCTCAAGCAGCCAAGCGTCGATGATCTCGGTGAACCCGTCCAGCTTCAGCCGCTTCACCGGCGCGGTCCGCCGGTAGCCCGGCGGCACGGAGTACAAGATCGTCCGTCGGGGGATTGATCCACTGGATCAATCCCTGATCCTCCGAACTGTCGACGCTGTCGCGCGAGATGCAGAAGTGACGCGCGATGGCGCGCTTGCTCATGCCTTGCCTGAAGTAGGCGCGGCGAACCTTACGATACAGCTCCACGGTGAAAATGCCCCCACCCTCCCTGCCGCCAGAGAGGGCAAACGTGGCCGACTTTTACGCCGCCCGCCGCGGGCTCATCCCGCCGCTACCGTGGCCGACTTTCTCACCGCCGTTCTCACGTGGGTGACAATCGGGTTTGGGTTTCCGCTGTAGCGTCGGGCGACGGAGCCGATCCGGGCGGACAGTCGATCGAGGCGGAGCGCCAGCTCGGCGAGCCGACGCCGTTTGCCTGCCCCGACTGCAACGGCAACCTCTGGCAGATCGACGACAGCATTCGCAGGTTCCGCTGCCATGTCGGCCACGCCTTTACTGCCGATGCACTGGCAGAGGTGCAGGCCGAGAAGCTTGATGTCGCGCTCTGGTCCTCTCTGCGGAGCCTTCGTGAGCGCGCTGAATTGCTGCGGCGCCTGGTTGACGACGCCCTGAAGGCCGCGAGGATCAGTGCGGCGGGGTTCGGGCGGTCGGCCGCGGAGAGCGAGGAGCAGGCGGACACCTTGACCGAGTTCATCATGACGCGTCACGGACGGACCAAGAAAGACCATCCCGATGCCGCGCATTCTGATCCTTGAGGACGAGGTCCTCGTCGGTCTCGACATGTCACTCGAGCTGCAAGATCACGGGTACCAGTGTCTGGGACCTGCGACGACCATCGATCAGGCGATGGCGCTGATCAACGCTCACGATGTGGCATTTGCAATCCTGGACGCCAACTTGGACGGCAAGTCCTCCGCACCCGTCGCGGAACGGCTCTCCCAAGACGGCACGCCGTTCGTGTACGTCTCCGGGTATGAGGCGCGCTACGTGTCGGAACATCTCCCAGAAGCACCACTGCTTCCAAAGCCCTGGCGGATCGAGGAGCTGAAGCCGCTGATGGATCCAGTGCTGCACTGGGAGGAAACGCGCAAAGGATGGGTTCAAGGCGGAACTTGATCGATCGCTGACGTGATCCGCCGGGTCATCATCTGGGCGCAGGCGGCAAGAGCCCACTGTCAGACCGCTGACGAACGTGTCGATGCCCGCATCGCGCGGACCTGCCACTCGCTGTAAGCGCAGCGAATTCATTGGGGCAGTGCTCAGGACGAAATCGGAGGCACCGCTGCAACCAAACCGTGCAGGCCCGGTTGATCCTTTGAGACAATCAAGGGCAGATGATGACACAGCAGGCAAATCGTGGTCGCGAGGCAAGGTTCCTGGCGCAGATGCGCCACCGACCGCTCCACCGTGCGCAGGCCCACCTCGATGCCCTTCTCGCTGGCAAGCTCCTGGCGGACCACGTCGGCGTTGCCGGCATGACGGCGGAAACGGTCCTCGAGCCATCTCTCCAGCCCGTCCAGAGCCTTCGGGCGCGAAGGCGGCGAAGGCCTGCGCCATGCGCCTTCCCTCAGCCATCGCCGAGCCGTCGTTCGCGAGCATCCAAGCTCCGCTGCAATCCGACGTGCGCCCCAGCCAAGCGCCTTCAGCTTCAGCATCGCCGACACATCGTCCGGCTCCAGCATCTCGTCCCTCCGCAGACCCACCGTCCACGGAAGCGTCCTCGTCATCTCGTCGGTCATCCAGACCCTCCTCTCAGCCCACGAAGCGGGCCAGTTCCTCATGTCGCCAGAGGGCCAGTTTGTCGTGTCGCCTGACACTCTTCGCTCGCCGTCGTCGACCGCGCCTACCGCTGGCACGAGGTCGAGACCACCCGCGTGCTGATCAGCGGCACCCGAAGGGGGCTCACGCCGTCATTGGCCAAGCTCCTCCGCCGGCGCAGCGCCATCGAGCCGGAGATCGGTCACATGAAGACCGATGGCCGGCTGACCCGCTGTCCGCTCAAGGGCACGATCGGCGACGCGCTCTTCGCCGTCCTCTGCGCCTGCGGCCACAACATCCGCAAGATCCTCGCCCACCTCAGAGCGCTCTTGGCGCTCCTATTCGCCGCCATCCTCGGGGCAATCAGAGCCGACCGCCCTCCCGCAACCGGCGCTGCCGCCACCTGATCGGATTGTTCAGGCTGAACTCAAGAGCCGCATCGCTGCGGACTTGCAACCTGAAATGCCCATCGTGTCCCAATACCGCCGCGCCGCAGATGGGTCAGCAAATGCTATTTTTGCAGCGCTCCCTCTCGGGAAGCACGTCTTTGAAGGAAAAGGCCAATCGACCGCGCTAGGCCCAGAACGCGTCGTCGCCGAGCCGGGTGAGATCCAGAAGGGTCTCGTAAGTGCCCGGCCTGGCGCCGAGGATCGGCGCCGGCTGGATTAGGCCATCGCCACCTGGAAAGGCTAGGGTCCGTCCGCCCGCTTCTTCAATCAGGCAATAGCCGGCCATGCAGTCCCAGGCGCTCATCCGGGGTTCGGCGTAGCCGACCAGGCGGCCCGCCGCAACCCAGGCCAGCATCAGCGCACCCGAGCCGTAGCGCGTCCAGCTCGCGCCGGCGGCCATCAGGACGGCCAGCATTTCACCCACGCGCTCGGCCGGGACGCGGTCATTCGCCCCCACGCCGAGGAGGCCCGTGGCAAGATCGAAACGGTCAGTGACGCGGATCGGCACGCCGTTGAGGCGGGCGCCGTGGCGGCGCGCGGCGACGAAGGTCTCGTCAAGCACGGGCGCGTGGATGACGCCGATCACCGGGCCTTCGGCATCGCAGGCTCCAATCGACACGCACCAGCCGGGCAGGCCAGCGAGGAATGGAGCAGTGCCGTCGATCGGGTCGATCACCCAGGTCAGGCCGGACGTGCCGGGGCTCAGCCCATGCTCCTCGCCGAGCTGGGCGTCGTCGGGGAACCGCTCGGCCAGCGCACTTCGGATCAGCGTCTCAACCTCGCGGTCCGCCTCGGAGACCATGTCCTGCAGGGTGCGCTTGGCCTCGACCTGCAGGTTGTCGCGGTCGCGGAAGTAGCGGTGAGCGAGGGCACCGGCGCGGCGGGCGATGTCCTCGGCGACGCTGAGGCGGGTGAACAAATCCATGGGGCTCCTCAATCGATCAGGGCGAGGCCGCGGGAACGGAATTCAAGCGCGACGCGGCTGCCCTGCGGGTGCGGCGACTCGCTGTTCGCGTCGATGGCGAAGAGCCGTCCGAGCGGGGTGTCGATCTCGTACTCCATATGGTCGCCGAGATAGGCGGCCGAGCGGACGCGGCCGGCGAGTGGGCCGTCACCAGCTCTGAGCCGGATCGCGTTGGCGCGGACGGCGAGCCGGGCAGGCCCGGTCGTGGCGGCACGCGCCGGCACCGGCTGCCGCAGTCCGCCGACGGCGACTGTGGCGGTGCCGGCGGCGACATGCTCGACCTCGCAGGCGATCACGTTCGCCTCGCCGATGAAGTCCGCGATGAACTCTGACGCCGGCGCATCGTAGAGCTCGCGCGGCGTGCCCTGCTGGGCGATGCGCCCCTCCCGCATGACTACGATGCGGTCGGAGACGGCCAGCGCCTCCTCCTGGTCATGCGTGACATAGACGGCGGTGAGGCCGAGGCGCTGCTGCAGCTCGCGGATCTCGGTGCGGACGCGGCGACGGAGGCGAGCGTCGAGGTTCGACAGCGGCTCGTCGAGAAGAAGGACCTGCGGCTCGAGCACCAGGGCGCGGGCGACCGCCACACGCTGCTGCTGGCCGCCCGAAAGCTCTGACGGCAGCCGGTCAGCCATGCCGCCGAGACCCACGAGGTCGAGCCCGCGCTCGGCGGCGGGGCGGGCGTCGCGCGGCTTCATGCCGCCCAACTCGAGGCCGTAGGCGACGTTCTGCGCCACGCTCATGTGCGGGAAGAGGGCGTAGGACTGGAACACCATCGAGACGTCCCGGCGATTGGCCGGCAGGCGCGTGACGTCCTGCCCGCCGATCTCGATGCGGCCCGCGCTCGGGCTCTCGAGACCCGCAAGCATCCTGAGCGTCGTCGTCTTGCCGCAGCCCGAGGGGCCGAGCAACGTTACGAGCTCTCCAGGTGCGATCGCCAGGTCGAGATCGTTGATCGCCGTGAAGGCGCCGAAGTCCTTGCGGACGCCGCGAAACGCGACCTCGCCGCGCCGTGCCGTCGTCATGCCGGGACCTCCTCCGTCCGCCGCGCCGCCGCCTTCCGCGCCCCGATCTCGCCGCGGCGCAGCCGCCGCTCGCCGACCAGAAGCTGGAAGCTGCCGATGACAGCAATCATCACCAGGATCAGGACCGAGGAATAGGCGATGGCGACGCCGTATTCCCCGTTCTCGACGAGACCCACGATATAGGCCGTCGCG
>CAVZOJ010000011.1:0-772500 GCA_963776845.1 uncultured Alphaproteobacteria bacterium
TAGCCGCGGCGCCGCAAGGCGGTTCCGAGCTCCTTTCCTCCGTTGAGGTCGGTAACTTCCGTGGCTGCTCTGCACCCTTGAGAGCCGCTCGCGCCGCACTTGCGGCGATCCTCAAGCGGGCCAGCATGGTCTGGGGCGTCGACGGCGGGATCGTCGTGAAGAGCGGAAGATGTCACGAGCGTCTCCGCAGATCGCTCCAGAGACGCTTCTCGCCGCCTCGCACACGGGGATCCATCAATCATCGCGTCCTGCACGTGCGGAGTGGCGCCTGTCTGCGACAGATGAAGGCTTCGGCCAAACGGCACTGAACCGGCAGGCGGCGAGGCCGTTGCCTTTCGACGAGGAGCGCGGCACCAAGCAGGGCTTGGAAGGCGCGGGCGAAGGCGCCCTTGGCCTCTACCGGATTGGGACAAGTGAATGTCGGGTATCGTCACACCCTGGCGCAGTGTTGCCGCCGCCTTTGCCTTGAACGGAGTGCTGCTGGGCTGCTGGGCCTCGCGGGTGCCGGCGGTCGCCGCGAGCTTCGGCCTGGACGAAGGCGCGCTCGGGCTGCTGCTCCTGGTGATGGGATTGGGGGCGCTGGTTTCCTTTCCGATCGCCGGCAAGCTGGCCGATCGTTTCGGGGCGGTGCGGGTGACCCGCTGGATCGCGGCGATCTATCTCGTCTCGATCGCCTTGGTCGGGCTGGCGCCGGTGGTGCCCGCGCTCGGGCTGGCGCTGTTCCTCTTCGGCATGTGCCACGGCGCCATGGACGTGACGATGAACTCCTGGGCCGCCGAGGTGGAACGGCACATGGGGCGGTCGGTCATGTCCTCCTTCCACGCGATGTGGAGCCTCGGTGCGGGGCTGGGGGCCGCGGGCGGCTTCGTCGCCACGAGCCTCGCCGCGCCGGTCTCGCTGCATTTCGTGCTGGCCGCGGCGCTGACGGCGCTGCTGTTCGGGCCCTTCCTGCGGATCGACTGGACCTCGCGGACCGCAACGGGCGGCGCGGGCGATCCGGTCTTCGCCTTCCCGCGCGGCGCGCTGGTCTTCGTCGGTCTGATCGCGCTCGGCGCGGGGCTCGGCGAAGGTGCCGCGGTGGATTGGAGCGCGGTCTTCCTGGCCGATGTGCTCGGCGCCGCCGAGGCCCATGCGACGCTGGGCTATGCGGCCTTCTCGGTCACCATGGTCGCGATGCGGCTCTGCGTCGACCGGCTGATCACACGGCACGGACCGCAGAGGGTGGCGCTGGCCAGCGGCCTGCTGGCGGCCTCAGGCTACCTGCTCTGCGCCATGTCGAGCGCGCTGCCTGTGGCGCTTGCAGGCTTCGTGCTGATGGGCATGGGCTATGCGGCGGTGATCCCGTTGGCTTTCAGCCGCGCGGCGGCCGATCCCGAGATCCCGGCCGGCCAGGCCATCGCCTCGGTTGCGACGCTGGGCTACGGCGCGATGCTGATGGGGCCACCGGCGATCGGCTTCATCGCCGACGCCAGTTCGCTGCGGGTGTCCTTCGTGCTGGTGGGCCTCTTCGCGCTGCTGATCGCGGTGCTGTCGCCGGTGCTCGGACGCGCTCGCTCGGCGCCGCAAGCGGCTTGAACAGGCTGCAAGAAATTCGCGACCGACTGCGGTACTCCCGGCTTCGCGCCGCGCACTTTACTCTCCCCTTTCCCTGGTCGGTTCGCAGCGCAGCCAAGCTCGCTCGCGCGAAGCGAACGGTCGCGACGTCCACGCTCCGAACGAGTTGCCTTGTGACTTCACCGGGTATTGCGCGAATGGCCGATCTCCTCACGGCGTCGCGGCGGCGACCACGACGGTCAAGGGTCCGTCTTGGACCGAACTTGCCGCCCCACCCGCACGGGTCCCGTGGAGAATTCAAGCTCTGGGAGGACCGTCTCCCACTCGTCTCGTTTCATCCAGTCTCTGTAAGCCTCATCGCTGTCGATCTTCCGCCACCGCACGACCGCTCCAACGGTTCCCTTCGTCAGCATCATTCCCGCTGGCGGCTTCCATGCCTTTGACATGCGGCCGAGCGGCCGAGAGTGACAGTCGTACAGGGCCCAGCCGCCGCCCTCCTGGACCAATCTAAGCTCGTCTCCGACCTCGGCGGAAGCTATGGCTTCATGGGCGACATGACCGCGCCCGAGGCGACCGGCAAAGGACAGGTCAACTGTCCCAAGGCTCGGCAATTCATAATGCCGGCAAGGCGCGCAAGTCTTCTGGTCGATGCTCACTTGGCGCAGGAGCACCCCGCTGCCCCCCGGCTTGAGGAAGCCATGTTCTCCGGTGGTCGTCGCAGCGAGCGTCTTTCGCGCGCGCGTCATGGCGACGTAAAAGAGTCGCCGCGGTGCATCCTCATCTTCGCCTCGAGACGTGGCTCCCCAGCCGCCATCAAGAATAACGACGTGATCGAACTCCAATCCCTTGGCGCGGTGGGCCGTCAGCAAGAGCAAGTTTCGCTGGTCTCCCCGCGTCTCCCGCGACCATTCGGCCAGCCATTCAACGGCGTCGAGAGCGGGCATCGAAGCCGATCCCAACTCGCGAGCCAGAGAGGCAATTCCTTCTGCGATAAGGTCGGTCCACCTATTTGCGCGCTGCGCGCTCAGCAGCTTGGTGAGCTCCTCGGCGGTCACCAGATTTGCAGGATCTCCGCGCAAGGTGGACACAAGGGTCTGCATTTCCCGTAAGCGCCAGATGCTGGGAAGATCCTCGTTGGCCAACTCGACCGTGATCCCGAGGCTTTCGGCATAAGACCGCACCGGGCTCCAGTCGCTTCCACTCTCGCGCGATGATGGCAGTTCGGTCCCAGCGGAAATCTGGATCGAGCTTGGATAACCGGTTCAGCTCGTCCAGAGCGGCAATAGCGTGAGACACCTCTCCGCTCGGGCAGTCCAGGAGCTGGACTCGCCCCTGTGCGACGGGATCGTGAGCGGCTATGCCCCCTCCAGCAGGTTCCAACCTCCTGTCGCGATCTATGGTAATGTCATGACCAGCCTTCATTCGATCACACGCCGGGCGGATGGTCGAGCTTGCGGTCTCGATGATGTTCCGGGTCGATCGGTAGTTTTCGGTCAGAAACTCCGGGCGCGCGCGGTAATCCTCCTCGAACCTCCGGATGAAATCGATCGAGGCGCCGGCAAATGCATAGATGTTCTGATCATCGTCTCCCACCGCGAAAAGGCTGAGACGAAGATCCGGATCTTCGAGCGACCGACCGGCCACCGCGGAGATCAGGGCATATTCCTCAGGTCCGATGTCCTGATATTCGTCTACGAGAATCCATCGATAGCCCTGGATCAGCGCGTCCCGCTGCGCCTCTGCCTCAGTTCGGCTCAACCCTTCGCCGTTCAGCAGGCGAACCGCATCCATGACGATGCCGTCGAAGTCGTAGGCCTCGGACTTCCGGCCGGCGAAACTGGCGCCGACCAACCGCATAGCGAGCGCATGACAGGTCGACACGGTGACTCCATTGGCATCCTCCCCGACGAGCTGGCGCAGCCGCGCCCGGATCTCGGTCGCGGCGTGACGATTGTAGGTCAGAACCAGGATTCCCCTGGCATTCTCGCGTCGCATGCGCAGCAGGAAAGCGATCCGATGGACCAGGACCCGCGTCTTGCCCGATCCCGGACCGGCGAGAACCAGAACATTTGTTTGTTCACGCGTATCCGTGACGATCCCTTGCTGGACCGGATTGCCGAGTGCGTCGACGATCGCTTTCCAGGAGCGCGGTTGTCGTCTGCCGCCGGAGTTCCGGCCCCTGTCCGGGCATCCAGCGGCGTAGAAAACTGTCCTTCTCGAGGACGAAAGTAGTCCTCGGAGAGGCGCTTCGCCTCGTCGATGGCGACGAGCCCGTGTTCCGCATAAGCGGCCATGACATGCGTCTGCATTGTCTTCTCGGTGTAGTAGTCTTCCAGCGGCAGGAAATGCTTCTGGGTGAAGCGTCCTCCGGCCGGCTTGAGGTGGACGGTCATGGCAGGGCGGAACACCGTTAGCCCCTTCCCAAGCCTCACGACCTCCTGCTCGTGCAGCCAGAGCAGTGCGCGCTCCATGAGCTTCGTCATGTCCCGAACGCCGCTCGCCTTGAGTTCGATGTCGGCATCCATGGTGTTCAGAGATCGTCCGACGGTGGTCTCGACCTGGATGTCCTTGCCTCGGATGCCCTTTGCGACCTTGCCGGTGAGGAGATCGAGAAGCCTCGCTGCCGCCTTCCATCGGACGTCGGCGGTTTGGTCGATGGTCCTCCACGATCGCTGGAGCGTGACGGCAAGCGTATTTCGGGATGCCTTTCTGAGACGAATGTTGCCGCGCCCGCCGTCCTGATCGCGGCCGTCCCGCGCCATCCCGCGCAGCAGCTTTTCGACGATGTCCGGACGTGCTTGAACATGCCCGCGGTCACGCAGGACCTGGCAGGTCTCCGAGAGGTGCAGCGGGACGGCATCGGCCAGATCGAGGTCAGGAGCCGCTTCACGCATCGCCGAGATCAGCGCCTTCTCCAACTCGGATGCTCTCGCGAAGCGCGAGGTGGATTGTCCCTCGACGCCGACATGGACGAACACCGTGATGGCCATGTCGTTGCGCGCGATGCCCAGGCTCTCGAGATCGGCCAAGGCTCTGTTCAGCTGGCTTGGCGCCAGCCCACTGACGCCGGAGAGCTCGTCGGTGGAAAGGCCCTGATCCGCCGGCGCGTTCATCAAGTGCCGGACGATGGACAGGAGCGCCTTGCGGCGTGCCCCACTGATCTGGGCGCCGTCGAGCTGCGCCTCAGCTTCGCCGAGCGTTCGGATCGTCAGCGACGATGGGAAGACCTGCACGCGGTTTTCCTCGCGCGTCAGAAGCGCAGCCTCCTCGAGCCAGGAGACGGCCGTCCTCACCCTCGTGTCATCGGTGGCGCTGTCGCGTTCGAACTCCTGATCCTTCTCCTCGCGAACGATTTCGCCGGAGGTGGCGACGACCTTCCCGGCCTTCCCGGTGCACTCGTCAATCCGCCGGATCGCCTTCAGGATTGCACCGATCTCATGCCGTGCGAGGCGTGACCGCGCCGAGAGCTGGAACTGTCGCTCGACGTCATCGGTCGAGTAGAGAAGCACGCAATTCGCATCAGCCCGATCCCGACCTGCCCGCCCTGCTTCCTGGAGGTAGTTCTCGAGCGATCCGGGTATTTCGGAATGCACAACCAGCCGGATGTCCGGCTTGTCGACCCCCATTCCGAAGGCGTTGGTGGCAGCGATGACCCGCAAGTCCCCTACCCGGAACCGCTCCTGGATCTCCTTCTTGTCTTCAGCGGCGAGTCCGGCATGGAAATGCTCTGCCGCCATTCCTTGTTGCTTCAAGAAATCCGCGACGCGTTCGGTGGAATTTCTGGTTGCACAATAGACCACAGCGCCGGAACGGCCCTCCCTGGGAAGCAGCTCTGAGATCACGTCGAAGACGTCGGACAGCTTCGTTTCCCTGCGCGTCGGGCGCACCTCAAATGCGAGGTTGGTGCGGACTGCGCCGCCATCCAGCAGGGCCAGATCGACGCCCACACGGCTCTGAAAATGCTCCCGAATGTCGCTCACGACATCAGGCTTTGCAGTGGCCGTGAGGCACAGGATGGGCGCTGGCGCATCTCCCGAGAACTCCCGGATGAAGCGCGCGATGTACCGATAGTCCGGCCTGAAGTCATGGCCCCACTTGGAGACGCAGTGAGCCTCGTCGAGAACCCAGAGGCCGATCTCTCTCTGCTGGAGGACCGTCCTGATCGATATGCTACGGAGCTGTTCCGGCGAAATGATCAGGATAGCGGCGTCGCCCATTCGGATCTTCTCAAGCGCGTCCTGGCGTTCCGGCATCGACAGCATGCCATTGATCGTCACCGCCGAGGCGATCCCGGCGCGCTCCATGCCCTGAACCTGGTCCGCCATCAGTGCCACGAGAGGGGAGATGACGACGGACAAGGCGCCCGTCTTGTCGAACCTCGACAATGCGGGGATTTGGTAGCACACGGACTTGCCTGTCCCTGTTGGCAGGATGCCCAACACGTTCTGCCCGCGCATCGTCTCGTCTACGATCTGCTCCTGAAGCGGACGGCCACGTTCATCGACGGGATGCGATCGAAAGGCCTCGAAACCGAACCACCTCCGAAGCGCCTTCACCGGATCGTTCATCTCCGCGCACCAGTGGCAAGCGGCATCTTGGCAGCGGGTGTCTCTCAGGTGCCGGACAATCAGCGAGGCCTCTTTGAACTGGGCGCGGACCCACGGCGGCATGACGGAATCCCCGCCCGCGACCGAGACCCAGGACAGCGCATAGGCCATAGGCCAGCCGAGTTCGGGATCGCGAAGCCGAGCCAAGGTCTGCTCGAGCCGTGTCCCACAGGCCTTGTCCTGAAGAAGCCGGCGAATGGCATCGAAGGCGTCTTCCTGCCTTGGGGTCTCAGCCCCTCTCACATGACGAAAGACGGCGTCGAACCCTTCGCGCATATCGCACCGGGTCGTCAGCCAGTGATAGGCGATCAGCGCATCGGGTGCTTCCGAATTCAGTTCATCGAAGGCACCGAGCTGGTTCGTCAGCACCTCGAACACGAGCTTCGCATCGAGCTCGGGATCATTCAAATGTCCGGCCTGAAGCCGCCCGTCCCGATAGTGTTTTACGAGATGGTGATAGGGGTTTCGCGGAAACGCGAGGGGGTTCAGCCAGAGCGTGTCGATCGGGGCCTGCATGATCCGGGAAAGACGCGGCCGCGCCGCGACGAGGTGGGCAAGATCATGCCGAAGGAAGTTATGGCCGATCGGGTGCGCGATGCTGTCGAGCGCGTCCTCCAGCCGGTCCAAAGTCTTATCGAGATTTTCGCCTTTCCCACGAATGGCAACGGCTCCACCACGCGTGACTGCCGCGAGGGCGAAAACGTCCGCCGTCTTCGGATTGACTTCGAGGTCGATCGAGAGGCATCGATCCGTGAGGGAACGATGGCGACCTCTCATTGCCAGTCGGGCGCATGCTTCACTCATCTGGTAGGAGGGAGGCAAAGCGTTTGACATGTGCGATCAGAACGTTAGTCACTTTGCTTGCCGGCGCAAGTTCACGGTCCCTCGCTGCCGAGAATCCTGCCCTTGCTCAGCGGATCAGCGAGCCACGACGGTTTACCCAGCCTTCAAGCACACAGTCGCGGGTGCGGCGATCAACGCCCCGCATCAATGCTTCGCGTTCGATGGCGATACGCAGAACGCGGGCATGGTAACGGCGCTCCTCGAAGCCCGCCGCCGTGTTCGCCGCGAGCGCCGCGGCGAAAGAGAGCGCACCTTGATCCTGAGCGTACACGATCCGCTCGGCCTCCAACATCGGCGCGCGGTGCTTGGCGATTGCTGATCGGAGCCACTGGATCATGGAGCGAACTATCGCCGGCAGCCGCGATTGGACAAGTATCTCGATGCTTCGTGGTAAATCGTCTGCGCTGAGCCTACGGCCGTTCGCGTGCAGGCCCGTCCCATTGTGCGACCTGATGATCCGTGCGGATGGCAGAACGTCGAAGCTGAAGTCCGGCAAAGATTTCGTCGGCTCCCGGTCTGTCACCCAGCACGTTCGGAAGCGTGGAGGACACTTCCGAGAGGAACCGGTACGCAGTCGCGTCGCCCCGGCCGTAGCCTCGATCCCACCAGTCGGCGATCGCATCCTGTGCCCGCTCCAGGAGAGCGGCGGACGGAAGCCGATCCCGCTTGTGTCGTTGATTGACGGTGCGGTCGGCAGGCAGGAGATTCCAGAGATCGTCGCAGGGCCACGCAGACCAGGGCAGACAGTGATCGATGTCGAGGCGCTCCCGCGTGAGGCGCCGCCCGCTCCAGACGCAGTACACTTGATCCTGGTCGATGACGCGGTGGGCGAGCTGACGAACGAAGCCCACGTCACGGGAAGGGTCGTGCCAGGTCATCGCACGCGAGACGGCCGCAGGGTCGAGCCTCCGTCCCTGACGTTCGGCGTAGCGCGCCATCAGGCGCTGCCACTCGGCAACCAGGGAAGGTTCGATCCAGACGTCGAAGCGGGTAAGAGACCGCCAGAGCTTCACCGGCAATGTCAACGAGCCGAACCTCTGTAGGTACGACTTGTCCAGGATTAGCGGATCGGGTGCCCGTCCGGCTCTCTCCCTCTGTGCGACCATGACGCGTGCCGACGTCCCGGGGAACGTCATGTAACGCGCCGGCATGGTGGTGATCGTGTTCGAAGCCGCCCGCAGCGCAGCGTGAAGGTCGCTTGCCCTTGCCCCGGTGAAGATGCTGCCCACGCGCAGGTCGAGCGGCGCTATGTTCTCCATTCCGCCCCAGCCATGACGCGTGAAGCCGAGACCTTGTGCTCCTGCGTTCGTCGGCGTCTGAGGCAGTCCGGCGCGGATCAACGGCACGTAGAGGCGCAACCAATTCAGCGCGATCAGTCCGAGGGGGACCGTGACCGCATCCTCACCCTGAATGTGCGCCATCCCTTGGGCGCCGTCGGCGGCTCGGGCCACTGCTCGGAGCAACCCGAGCTTGTAGGTCGATGCCTTGGCGTCGTTCAGGACGACGTGGCGGAGGAGAGGAAGGGCGCCGGTTCCATCGTCGGGAAGGCGAAGAGCGAGACGACGCCACGAGATGTCAGGTCGGTGGAGAGCATCCGCGGCTTCGCTCTCGTGGACCATAACCGCGCCTTGCGCCCGAGCGAAACGCTCCACTTCCTCCACAGAGACGGGATACATCTGGCGCGACGGGTCCACTGGCCCCTGCCGGAGGGTGATGGCAACGATCCCGCCCGGCTTGAGCAACGTCAGGAGCTTCCGGAGGGCTCTCGCACGATCGGCGGCGGCCACATTCATCCAGACCGCGGAAAGCAGGATGACGTCGAATGCGATGCCAAGGCGCAGCACTTTGTCGAGACCTGGCAGCCGATCGTCGAGCCAGGTGATGCGCGGATCGGAGTGGAGCGATTGCGCCGCGCTGCGCATCGTCTCCGACGGCTCGACCGCTACGACCTCGTGCCCCTGCGCCGCCAGCCACGCGGCATCGCGGCCAGAACCGGCGCCGACGTCCAGAATCGCACCCGGGGATGACGGCAGAAACTCATTCATCCAAGCATGCATCTGCGCCGGCGACGCTTTCTCGTACGCTGCCACGAGCGCCCGACCGGGTTCGCCCTCATAAGCGCCGATCCGTCCCGACGTGCTCATGCGACGGACCGAAAGACCTCGAACCGCTGCGCGAGCCTGTCGCGATCTGGCCTGTCGCGGTCGCGCGCAGGCAGATGGATCACCTGACCTTCAAGTGCCTTGAGGTTCTCGAGGACGGGACCGTCGGTCTGGTCCATCAGCACTGCGGAGACGTGGAGACGGTAGTCGGGATCGATGCCGATGAGATGCGCATCGAACGCGGCGTGGTGGATCTTCGAGAGCGGCAGGCCGTTCGGCACCACCGGCTGCCCCAACGCTTCGTCCGCATCGGCGACGATGTGAGCCGCGTCGAGCAGGCGCGCCTCCGGCAGGCGCGACAGCGCGCAGCGGCCCTCATACGCGGAGATGACGGCAGCCCTGAACTGCGCCTGGTGGAGTCGCTGCTTCACCTGCCGCAGACCGTAGCGGCGCTCGGCGTCCGTCTGCGGGCTCTCGGTCAACGTGCTCGCCTCTCCGAAGGCGAGTTCGGCCTTTAAGGCACCAGCATTCCAGCCAGCGATGAAGACAGGCAGGACCGCCTGGTACTGACCCGGCGCAACCCCGAGGAAGTAGATGATCGGCGTCTGGTCCTCGTATGCCTCCCTGAGCCAGCGATTGTCGGCGGCATTGGGATCCTCGCCCATGAACGCGTACTCGACTGTTTCGCGGCTGCTGTAGAGCTGCTCATGAACTCGGCGCTGGTCGTCGTACCAGATCCGCGCCCCGCTCCTTGGGAAGACCGTCCGGATCGACAGCAGCCGGTCCATGATGCGCGGCTTGAAGATTCCGCGCTGCGGATTGATCAGGGGAACACGCTCGCCTTCAAAAGTGAAGCCGGCGCGCAGATGTTCGGCGGTCAGCACGTCGAAGCGTCGCGAGAGCCGTCGCACATGTTCCAGGGCGGCAAGGCGAACGGCGGCGCTGCGACTGGTTTCGGTCATCTCGAGCCTGTCACTCCGACGGCGGACGCTTGGCCGGCTTTTCAATGTGGCATCTAAAGCTTGCGCGGTTGCGGGCGCGCAGTCCACCTGCGAGAACGAAGACAGTGACGCCGACAAGCAGCCGGCGTGACGAGTTTACCACCACCCATCAATTTAGTTGCCGCTCCGTTCTTGCTCCCGCTATTGCCGGTCGCGGGGGTTGGAACGCATGCGGTTTCTACGATCACTCGCCCTATTGTTCTGGGCCAGCGCTCTTGCCGGGGCAATTTCGGCCCATGCCGATCAGGCGGCTTCCGTCACCGGAACTGCGGAGGTCATCGACGGCGACGGGCTTGCCATCGGACCCGTAGCCATTCGTCTTCACGGCATCGACGCCCCAGAAGCGGGCCAGAGCTGCGCGCAGGCCGGAGGTGGCTCCTGGCCATGCGATGAGGAAGCGAGCAAGCGCCTTGAGGTGCTGATCAGCCACCATACGGTCGAATGCGAGCCGTTGGACAGGGATGCGTATGGCCGGATCGTCGCCCGATGTACGGCTGGCGGCGCCGATCTCGCGGGCACGTTGGCCTACGAAGGCCTCGCCTGGGCGTTCACGAGATACAGCGCGGACTACGTAGGCCACGAGTTAGAGGCGCGCGCCGCACGCGTCGGTGTCTGGCAAGCCGAGACACAACCGCCGTGGGAGTACCGCGAGGATCGTTGGGAGCGCGCAGTTGCTGAGGCGCCCGACGGGTGTCCAATCAAGGGGAACATCTCCGGCTCCGGCGAGCAGATTTATCACACGCCGTGGTCACGCTGGTACAGCCGAACACGGATCGATGTCGCAAAAGGCGAGCGCTGGTTCTGCGACGAGGGGGCAGCTCAAGCTGCCGGATGGCGCGCCGCTCGATCGCGATAAACATGCGCCGCGTGCGCTGTAGTACTTAAAAAAGCCGCTCGCCGACTTTGTCATCCGCAAGAACGGCCAATATGTCAGGTCATGGGACAGATGATCGTGGGTGACGTTCATGTCCGGAATAACGCTCTTCGATCTGGAGGCTTTCGGCCTCGGCCCGGATAGCTGGCCAATTGAGCTCGGAGTCGCGTGAATTGACGAGGAGGACGAGATCCGATCTGAAAGCCGGCTGATCAGACCGGAGGCGTCGTGGCCATCGCACGAATGGAACACGGTGAGCGCTGGCCTCCATGCGATTGGCTGTGCCGAACTCGGCAGCGGCTCCAGAGAAACACATATCCGCGCCGAGCTGTGGACGCGATCGATGGCTACCGGCAACCTTCGGACGTCTGCTCGAGTTGATCTTTGCCAACCTGCCGTCGCCCGTGGATCCGAAGCTTCAGGCAGTGTCGTGTCGTGTGACGCCGTCGAAATCGAGCACGAAATCGGCGCCGAACGCGGTGCCGGGCGTGTGAAAGCCAGGCGGCACGGCACCATCCGCGACCCGCAAGGCGACCGCGAGCGATGTCACCGCGGTCAGATTGTAGGGGTTCGGCGTGCGCATCAGCGAGGCGACGCGCTGGCCGGACGCGTCCCACGCCTCGCCGAGGAGCCGGGCCTCTCCCGTCGCTCGCTGCCGCTCGCTGGGGTTGGAGAAGGCGCGCCGCGCGATCGCCTTCAGAACTGCCTTGAGGGCCCGCGACCGCAGCGCCCGGCCCACCGGTGCCGGCGCGCGCGCCACGGCGGAGAGCGCTGGGGTGGCTTGGAACTGCACCTCGATCCAGCGAGCGCCGGTGGTGTGCCAAGCCGTCACCACGTCGCCCCAGCTCACGGCCACGGTCGGTCGCAGACCTTTGCCGAAGTCGGCCTCCGCGCGCGGCGGCCTCGGCAGCTCGACGATCCTGCCCTCACGCCGAACCAGCGTGCCGCGCCCGAGCGCTTCGATGGCCGTCAAGATCGTGCCACGGCTCGCGCGGGTCAGCCCGGAGATGGACAGGCGCAGGCGCTCCATCTCCGGCAGCCGGTTCTTGAGGTGCATGGCCAGGCAGTCGCTCGGCACGACGTCGAAGCCTGCACCAGGCAGCACGACGATGCCGTCCCGCCGCGCCTCGGCGTCGCAGGCAACCGCAGCCTCGAGAACGGCCGCCTCGCCGGTCACGTCGACGTAATGGACGCCGACGGCGCGGCAGGCGTCGATCATCGGCGCTGCCGTCGTTGAGAACGGGCCGGCGAGGTTCAGGACGGTTCCGGCACCTTTGAGCCCGGCGCGAGCCTGCGCCGGCTCGCCCAGCCCGAAGCTCCGGCAGGGAAGTCCGAGCTTCATGGCAAGGCGCTCCAACTTCTCGCGGCTACGGGCTGCGAGCACGGGGCGCAGGCCTTGCCGTACCGCCTCCTCGGCGACCAATCTGCCGGTGAAGCCTGTTGCCCCGTAGATGAGCAGCGTATTCATGCGGAGGTCACCACGGCTCCTGAGCCGGAAACGTTCGAGGTCATCGGACCGCTCCACACCTACAGCCTCCGGCACCCGCGCGGCGTGGCGGAGCGCACGGCTTCACTCACAACCGATGCCAAGCAGTGCTGCATCAGCGCTTTGTCGTGCGGCCGGTTCCCCGGGATCGGAAGCGAACCGCCGGCCCGGCACCGGACGGCGTCAATCGCGCAGCGGCGGCTCTGGCCTCCGCCGCCGAAGTGGTGGAAACGAGTAGTGGCGGGCGGGGAAGCCTGCATCCCATTCCGAGTTCATCCGAATGACCCACGCCGAAGAGAGCCCGCGCGGCTTCGTCTACGCTTCCACGGCCTTTTGGGGCCTGCTTCCGATCTACATGAAAGCGCTGGCGCACGTCCCTCCGATGGAGGTCATCGGCCACCGGGTGATCTGGTCTCTGCCGATCGCCGGCGGCGTACTCTGGGCGACGCGGCGCGTGGGCGACCTGAAGCGTGCACTGCACTCGCCCCGCACCCTCCTGATGGGCGCGGCTACAGCGGCGCTGATTTCGATCAACTGGGGCATCTATGTCTGGGCGATCGGCGCGGGCCATGCGCTGGATGCCGCCCTCGGCTACTACATCAATCCGCTCTTCAGCATCCTGCTCGGCGCCGTCCTGCTGCGCGAACGTCTCAGCCCGGCGCAGGCGCTGGCAGTTGCACTGGCAGCCGGCGCGGTCCTGATGCTGACGCTGGCGACGGGGCGCGTTCCGGTGGTCGCGCTCGGGCTGACGCTCAGCTTCGGCCTCTACGCCTACCTGAAGAAGTCGCTGCCCATCGGACCCAACCAGGGCTTCTTCCTCGAGGTTCTGCTCCTCGCCCCCTTCGCGGCAGCATACCTCGTCTACCTCACTGTGACGGGACGGGACCACTTCCTGGCCGGCGACGCGGACAAGCACCTGGCTCCTGCTCGGCTGCGGCGCGATCACCGCCGTGCCGCTCCTGTTCTACGGGAACGGGCGAAGCTTCTGCGCCTCTCGACGATCGGCATCATGCAGTACATCGTGCCGACGATGATCTTCCTCACGGCCGTGTTCGTCTTCGGGGAAGACTTCGGTGTGCCGAGGATGATCGCCTTCCCGATGATCTGGGCTGCGCTTGGAATCTATACGGTCTCCCTTGTCCGACGAGCGCGACTTGCCAAAGCGGCAGGTGCGGTGCCGCAGCCCGGACCGTCCTGACGCTCGACCTACGCGCGACGAAGCGGGCCCCAAGCGAGTAACCGGCCCAGTCGAAGTTCGCCGCGGCCCAATGGACGAACTTGAGGTTGAAGACACCGGACTTGGTCAGGCCGATGCCGCCGTTTCGATGTGCGCGGCCGTCTTGAAGCCCCGGATCAGCAGAGAGGTCTCGAGCAGCGGCTCGTCGTCCGGAACGTGGTCGATCGAGATCGTTCGTCCGGCCTCTTCGACAACTCAGAGCGCGAAGCGCTCCCCGTGTCGGCTCCATTCGGCATCCGGCACTATGACGATCTTGCCGACGAAGTCTGCGCTGCGGTCGGCGAAGTAGGTTTCGCCTCGGTGCAGGTCCGACAGCCGGAAGGTTCTGTGCAACACCGGCCGCAGCGATCCGTCCCTGATCCAGCCGATCAGCTTCTCGGCCTCGTCCCGCGTCCCGTGCGACACGCCAAGATCTGTACCTGGTAGAGATAGATCCGGGTCCAGAGGAGTTCGGTCGTGTTGCCGGCGCTCGCCCCCGCGATCGACAGCCGGGGATAGGTCGTGCGCTCCGCCATGCGCTCGGTCATCACGTCGATGAGCGCGCTGGTCAGCGCGCCGCCGACGAGGTCCATCACCGCGTCGATCACGCGGCCGCCCGTCGCCTGGCGGACCGCTGCGCGCCAGTCGCGGACGGCGCTGCGGTCGATGACGCTCTCGGCGCCGAGCGCCTTCAGCGCGTCCGCCTTTCCGGGGCTGCTGACGGCGTGGGGTATGGCGCCGAGCAGGCGGCAGAGCTGGATCAGCGCCGTGCCGACTCCGCCGCTGGCGCCGGTCACCAGAACGTGCTCGCCGGCGCGGACCGAAGCGACGTTCAGCATGTGCAGGGCGGTCTGATAGGAGCACATCCCGAGCGCCGCCAGCTCGGCATCCGCCAGGTCCACATTCTCGATCGCGTGGAACTGGTCGTCCGGGACGACGACGTATTCGGCGAAGCCGCCGTCGCGGCCGTGGCCGTAGTAGTCGGGCACGAGGTTCAGGTCGCGCCGGCTATCGGGGTAGATATTGAAGTCGAGGAGGCCACGCGCGCCGATCCGCTCCTCGCTGGCTCCGGGTCCGGCGGCAGCCACCCGCCCCACGACGTCCGCGCCCTGGATGCGCGGGAACTCAAGCGTCGGTCGGCCGCCGATCTGGAACGAGGTCACGTCGCTGCCGTGCTCCGTCGGGTAGAGGCCTTCCCGGACCTTGCGGTCGGTGTTGTTCTTGGCCGTCGCCGTGACCTTCACGAGGAGCTCGCCCGCGCCCGGCTCTGGCACCGGCACATCGGTGCGGTAGACGAGCCTGTCCAAGCCGCCGTGCCCCACCAGCTGCATCGCCGCCATTCGCTCAGGGATCATCCGCTACCTCTTCGCCGTCCGCCCGCCGCCGCGCTCATTCGGCTCAGCTCAGCACCTGTCTCGCGCTCGATCCAGACCATGATCAGGGCGACAGCTCGCGCCTGCTCGCCTGCGGTCAGCTCGCGACCGCGCCGGATGCCGTGCCACTTCTCCAGACATTCGCGACAGCAGGTGGCCGTGGCGTGCTGGGCAACGAAGACGGGATGTCCCCGCATCGGGGTCTGCCGCCCATCCTTGCGTGGAAGGGCCGGGAAGAGCCTCTGGGCGATGAAGTCGCAGGCATGCCTTTCGATGGTGTCGCGCCCCTTCGCTTCGGCATAGGCACGCTCGCGCGCCCCGAGACGGAAGCGGCTCCGGAAGCGCGAGGTCGCCAGCCGCGCCAGGACGTCGGAGTGCTCAGTCATCGCCATGCCCATCCGGGTTGATCAAACAGACCATCAGCTTAGGTCCGAAACGGATGGGGTTGCTCATCTTCCTCAAACTCCTTCTGCCAAGGAAGCCGCTCCTCACCGTCGTCCTTCGCGCCACCCACCAGACCCACCACGGAGCGCCCTGCGTGCCCGCAGGACTCACGGACGGCTCGCCGCAGAGGTTCCCGCCGGAGCGGCCGCCCGGAAAAGCCATGCCGCCACCAACCACAGCACCACGAAGGCGCCGTTCAGAGCCAGGATCTCCAGTGCCTCGCTGCCCGGCGAGCCCCAGCCCAGGATCGCCGCCGTCACCGCGATCAACATCTGGGCGACTGCCGTCGCGCACATCGCACGCGCCATTCCGGCGGGCCGTCCACGGACCAGAACGGCGCCGACAATGCCGACCGCCAGCACGCCGGCGTAGAGCAGGTTGGCTGGATTGTCCTCGCTGCCGATGATGCCGACGGCGCCGTTCACCCAGATCAGGAGAAAGGCTGCCGCGAGCGCGACGGCCACGGCAGCTTTGTAGCAGCGGCTCTCCGTCCTCCTCACCGCTGCCTCGAGGATCGCTCCGACACCGGCCACCAGCAGGCCGGCGATGACGAAGTCGGCGGAGCTCCAGTTAACCTCGTCGCTCACCTGCATCGCGAGCCAGGGGAGCAGAACGAGCGCCGCCGCCCCGCCCCAGCCCGCGACCCGCCAGCGGCCCCACGGTCCTCGCTCCCTCTCGGCTTTTCCGATCATCCTTGTACCTTCCTGTGCGAGTTGAGCCGTCACCTTAGCGCAGAGCCGGGCTGCCGCCCGATCGAACTGCACGCTTTCGTCCAGATGCGATGCCGCCGGGTGCAGCTTTGACGTGCGTCCCGCCGAGGACGAGAATGCCCGCGTCAGAGTTGTCGCGGAGGAGCGCATCATGTGGCCGGACACACGGATACAGGACCTCTTCGGGATCGAGCTGCCGATCATCCAGGCGCCGATGGCCGGAGCCAAGCGCTCCGAGCTGGCGATAGCGGTGGCAGAAGCCGGCGGCCTCGGCTCGCTGCCCTGCGCGCTGCTGTCGCCGGACCAGCTCCGGGCGGAGTTCGGCGCCATCCGCGCGCGCACCGGCCGGCCCCTCAACGTCAACTTCTTCTGCCATCGCCCACCCGAGCCGGACCCCGCGCGCGAGGCGGCCTGGCGACAGGAGCTCGCGCGCTACTACGTCGAGTTCGGTCTCGACCAGGACGCCCCGGTTCCCGCCTCCGACCGGGCGCCCTTCGACGACGAGTTCTGCGGAAATGGTGGAGGAGCTCGCCCCGAGATCGTCAGTTTCCATTTCGGGCTTCCCGACCGGCGGCTGCTGGACCGCGTTCGCGTGACCGGCGCCCGAAGATCATCTCCTCCGCCACCACGGTCCGCGAGGCCAGATGGCTGGAGGACGCTGGATGCGACGCCATCATCGCCCAAGGCGCCGAGGCGGGCGGGCACCGCGGCATGTTCCTCGCCGAGGCCATCGAGCGCCAGGTCGGCACCATGGCCCTGGTGCCGCAGGTCGTCGACGCGGTGAAGGTCCCGGTCATCGCCGCGGGCGGCATCGCCGACGGTCGCGGCATCGCCGCTGCCCTGGCGCTGGGAGCGGCGGCCGTTCAGATCGGCACGGCATACCTCTTCTGCCCAGAAGCCACCGTGGCGTCCCCGCATCGGGAGGCGCTGCGAACAGGTCAGGCCGACGACACGGTCCTGACGAACGTCTTCACCGGCCGTCCGGCGCGCGGCATTGTCAACCGGATCGTTCGCGAGGTCGGGCCGATGTCGCCGCTCGCACCAGCGTTCCCGTTGGCGGGCGGCGCACTCGCTCCACTACGATCGGCAACGGAGCCGGCCGGATCCGCGGACTTCATGTCCCTCTGGGCGGGGAAGGAGTCGGGCTCGGCCGTGAGATGTCGGCGGCGGAGCTGACGCGCAGGCTGGCGCAGGAGGCGCTCGACCGCCTGTCGTCGATGCCCAGGAACGAACAACCTTGAGCATCATCCTGCCTGCGGGCGATCGCCTGCGCGGCTTCGGACCTGAGCGCACAGTGCAGTTGGCGCAGCCTCTTCCGACCAAGGATTTCGTCGGCGCTCGTAGCGGCCAATGTTCTGCTCGAAATGGCTATGGAGATCGAGATGCGCCTGCCGCCGCCTTACACCGTCCGCTGGCACTATCGCGGCGTGCCCGCCGCGCCGCGGCAGAAGCCTCCGGCAGCGCAGGAGAAGCGGTCTGCGGATGCGGCGGACGTGATGATCGAGGAACTCGTTGGTGTGGTCAGGACGGTGGCTCTCAGGGTAAAAGAAATGTCGGTCCTCGGGCGATTGGCGCTTCTCGCGCGACGGCAGGACGGGCTTCGCCATGGAGCTTGAGATTGACCCCGCGCGCTTCCGGTTCGAGCCTGACGGCGCCCACGTCCGCGAGGTCTACTACGGCAGTCTCTTCATCCTCATCCAACACTACAACGATCCGACCTGCGCGTGGGAGCAGCAACGGGCGCTCAACACCGCAATGTCGGTGCTGCGACATCGGTGGGAGCGGGCGTCAGCGCATCAGCGGCTCCAAGTCCTCGCAGCGGTCGGTGGCAGGCCCGATGCGGCGGATTGAGCTTGATCCGGATCTGGGCCCTCTCGATGTGCCGCGAGGGACCTCCGCAGTTCCGTCATGATACTGTGCCGTCCTCGCCCAAGCCGCCAGCTGGGCCGGCCATTGCCGATCCTGGCCTCGTCGAAGCATCTAAGGGCCAATATGCTGCTTGTACTTCCGAAGGAGACGACGCGATGTCTGCTGCCGCGGGAGGCAGGGCGCTGCGAGATCGGCTCCCTTCGTGGACCGGGGATGGGTGCGCGCCGGTTCGGTGGGATGTGGATCTGCGGCACAAGTTTGGGACGCGAGGGCGAGGCAGTTGTGTGAAGGTTCCCGATGACCGAGCCATGCTGCGTAGGTCGATGCCGCCCTCGTCGACGATGTAGCCGCCGGAGTCCGAGCAGGCCACGACCGTGCCGCCGAACTCGAGAACCTTCTCCATCGTGTAAACCGCGACGTTACCGGACCCCGAGACGACGACGCGCTTGCCGTCGAAGCTCGTCCCGCGCCTCTCGAGCATGCACTGGACGAAATAGGTGGCGCCGTAGCCCGTCGCCTCCGTTCGCGCCCGCGAGCCGCCGAAGCTCAACCCCTTGCCCGTCAGGACGCCGGCCTCGTAGCGGTTGGTCAGCCGCTTGTACTGGCCGAACATGTAGCCGATCTCGCGCCCGCCGACGCCGATGTCGCCTGCGGGGACATCGGTGTGCTCGCCAACGTGCCGGTGCAACTCGGTCATGAACGACTGGCAGAAGCGCATGATCTCGCGGTCCGATCGGCCACGAGGGTTGAAGTCCGATCCGCCCTTGCCGCCGCCGATCGGCAGGCCGGTCAGCGCGTTCTTGAAGACCTGCTCGAACCCGAGGAACTTGATGATCCCCAGGTTGACCGACGGGTGGAACCGAATGCCGCCCTTGTAGGGGCCGAGCGCCGAGTTGAACTGCACGCGGAAGCCGCGATTGATCTGTACCTGGTTCCGGTCGTCGATCCAGGGCACGCGAAAGATGATCTGCCGCTCCGGCTCGCAGATGCGCTCGATCAGCGCGTCCTCTGCGTAGCCCGGATGCTTCGCGACGACCCGCCCAAGGCTTTCCAATACCTCACGCGCGGCTTGGTGGAACTCGGTCTCGCCGGCATTGCGGCGAAGCACCTCGTTCAAGATCGGCTCCAGCTTCTCGTCAACCTGGTTCATCGCTCAGTCTCTCCCGGCGGTGTTCGGTTTGGCTGGCGGTCGGCGCCAGAAGAATGCGGCTGCGCCTGATTTCGCCGTCGGCATCGACGACCAGCCTAACGCACCGGGTCTCGCCGACGAACGCGATGCGGCTGTGGATCTCCACGTCTCTCGGCCTTCCTCTGATGTTCCCAGCGAGGGCCAGATACCGCGGCGGCACAGGCCGAATGTTGTGGGAGCGCAAAGAACAGAATGGTCGAATCGGCCAGACCTTACGTCAACCAGGGGGGCTCGGATCATGTGCCGCCAAGCAGACATCGACGATCCAGACCTGCCGCTACTCCGGCTGTTTGAGTGCTGGCCAGGGACCGCTCGCGTCTTCCTCGGCCGCCGCATGCTCTGCTTCGGCTGTCCGATCGCACCGTTCCATACGGTGATCAACTCCTGCACCGAGTATGGATTTGACGAAGACGAGTTCCGCAAGGAGTTGCGAGCCGCGGCGGCCGAAATTGACATCCCGCCGCTCGGCTGAACCGCACGGCATGGCGCAGCGGCGGTCATGCGCTGAGTGCCACCTCGCTCTTTCCTTGTCAGAGGTTGACTGTCGATCGGGAGATATGTGCCCGCTACCTGGTAATAGCGAACGTCTATCAGGCTGGCGCAGGTGCGCCGTTGGTGGCCTTGGAGGTTCAACCCATCCGTCAACTCGTGAGCTTGTCGCGAAGCCGGCCAACCATGCCTACACCCGGCCCGACCGTCGTCCAGGAAAATGTGGCCGCGCATTTGGGAACTGGTCGCCCTCGTCACCTGCGCGAGGTGGCGCAACAGCCCCTCAAAGCGACGATGAGCTCCATAACTTCGGTTCGAACGCGCGGACGCTCTTCCTCTGCTTCATCCCATGGCCGATCTCGTCGTGCTCCCGCTTGTCGCGAGCGACGTCCCCTGCGCCGCGAGGAACGTGCTCCTCTATCGCAGGATAGACGTTCATCTCCTCCGCAGCGGCGTGACGCATGACCGATCACCATGTCGGCAAGATCCCCTGTGCTTGCCGGCATCCGACGAGTTCTCGATCTGGCCGAGGAGATCGACCATCCCCTTGTGATCCGCAGCCAGGATTTCGATGACGTCAATCGCCGGCGCGGCTTACTGGCTTGCCTTGGGCGACCTCCTTCGCTGCTCTCTTGCTGCCGGAACCTCACGTCATCCGGATGTTCACGTCCGCTATCAGTAGGACGCGGCGGGGTCGCCCAGCCGGGGCAGGAACGCCGTGAGCACTCCCAGGAGCGGCAGGAAGCTGCACATCCGGAAGACGAACTCGATGCCGTTGAGGTCCGCCAGCACGCCCAGAACCGCCGCCGAGATGCCGGCCATGCCGAATGCGAAGCCGAAGAAGATCCCGGCGATCATTCCTACCCGGCCCGGCACGAGTTCCTGCGCGAAGACGACGATCGCAGGAAAGGCCGATGCAATGATCACGCCGATCACGACCGAAAGGACACCGGTCCAGAAGAGATCGACGTAAGGCAGCGCCAGCGTGAACGGCAGCACACCGACGATCGAGATCCAGATGACGGTGAGCGGGCCGAAGCGGTCGCCGATGGGGCCGCCGAGCGCCACCCCGACCGCCATCGCGCCAAGGAACACGAACAGCATCAGCTGCGAGCCTTGGGTACTGAGCCCGAACCGCTCGATCAGGAAGAAGGTGTAGTAGCTGGTAAAGCTTGCCGTGTAGATGTTCTTGATAAAGACGAGGATCGCGAGGATGACGATTGCCAGCACCAGTCGGTTGCGGGGCAGACGTGGCGCCTCAATCTTCCCGCTCGGCCCTGCATTGGCCATACGGTAGCGGCCATACCACCCGCCGACCTGCCACAGGATCACCATCCCGAGGAGCGCCGCGAGCGAGAACCACGCGATGCTCGGCCTACCGAGCGGCACGACGATGAACGCGGCCAGCAGCGGCCCGATCGCGGTGCCGAAGTTGCCGCCGACCTGGAAGAGAGACTGCGCGGTTCCATAGCGCCCGCCAGCGGCAAGGCGCGCGACGCGCGACGCCTCGGGGTGGAACACCGCCGAACCGATGCCGATGAGCGAGGCCCCGACGAGAAGCATCGGATAGCTGGAAGCCGTTGCAAGCAGCATCAGGCCGCAGAGGGTCGCGCCCATTCCGAGTGGCAGCGACCGCGGCACCGGTCGCCGGTCGGTGTAGAGGCCGATGAGCGGCTGGAGGAGCGATGCGGTAGCTTGGAAGGCAAGCGTCAAGAGGCCGATCTGCCAGAAGTCCAGCGCGAACTCGGCCCGCAGGAGCGGATAGATCGCCGCCAGCACCGACTGCATCACGTCGTTCAGCAGATGGCAGATGCTGACCGCCAAGATTATGAGGTAGGTCGGACTGCTTTCCCGCGTCTGTGCCAGCGCCATCGCTTCTCCCCGGCGCTCAGCTGGTGCCCGCATCCTGTTGGATGTCGGCACAAACTCGATGAGTTAAGTGGCCGAGAGGCTGCCAATCGATCAGCTGCACGCCGAAGCCGGACCTGCTCAGCTGCCCGCGCAGTTATCAAGGCGATGATGTGGAAGTATTGCCCCTATCGGCACTGCGACGGCGCGCCCGCCAACAGCAGTCTTCTCGCAGCTCTCGCGCTTTGGTCCAGGACGTCCCCGCGATCGTGAAGAGCTCGACCAGTCGCGACCGCCAGCGCAGCAAGCGAAGCGCACCGCGAGCAGCGCCCATCTGGCAGAGGCAGACGACAGCATTGTCGGTAGCTCGGCGCTAAAGCACCTGGTCTTCACGCTCCATCCTTGCCTCCGTCAAATTCGCCTCGCCATCACGCGGGCCGATAGCTTCATCCCATAACGGCCCACATGATTCCCAAGATCACGACCAGGTACACGATCATGTTGAACATCGACCGGATCAGCCCGGCGTCACTCTCCGGTTCAACTCCCAATCGCTCACAGATCTTTGTGCCCGGCCAAAGCATTATCTTGGTTAACGACATCAGGTGCTCCATGTTTGGGTTCGCGGATCGGTTTTTGGTGGATGGTCTCGACCGACGCCGCGAGGCCGTAAGGCTACGCGGGAGAGCGCGAGATCCGTGACGAAAGGGCCTGCCCTAATTGCAGCCGCTCTGCTCAAGCCACTCGCCGATCCGCCTCGACACCCACCGCGCCGGAAGGGCGCCGCGGCCGCGGTCTCTTGGCGACGTCGCTCGGCCGCAGGGTGCCAGACCCGCTCGTCCTGCTATCCAAACGCGGCGGCTCCCGGATCGAGCCCTCGTACTGACCGGAAACGACGTTCCCGACGCGATCGAGCGCGACGCGGCGTCCGGTCTCCTTCGAGCGAAAGACCATCTGCGGCGTGTCGTAATCGCTGGCGTCGAGCTCGTACCAATAGCTGATCGTTCCCAGCCGCAGGCAGTCATCCAGCTCGCTGCGGCTGATCGAGAACGCCTGCGCGAGCCTGTCCAGGTCCACCTCCGTCCGGTCATTGCAAAGCTTCAGGCTCAACATCGGCATCTCCCGCAGCTCGTCGGGCCCTCCGGCAACGCGCCGACGAGCGGCAGGCGAGCCTTAATCGGTATTTACAGTACCTATTAAACGATCTACAGCACATTGCAACCCCGACGTGACGAGGTGCCGATGACCCGGGCTGCCGCAGACCTTCCGCCGATCCGCTCGGCCCGGCCCGCCATCACCGCCGAGCTGATGGCGCGGACCGGGCTCGACGAGGCGCTGCTGACCGACCTGGTGCACCGCTTCTATGACAAGGTCCGCGCCGATGACGTGCTGGGCCCGATCTTCGCCGAGCGCATCGAGCGACTGGGGTCCGCACCTCGAGCGGATGGTGAGCTTCTGGTCGTCGGTCGCGCTGATGACCGGGCGCTACCACGGCGCGCCGGTGCCCAAGCACGCGGACCTGCCGGTGACCTGGACGCATTTCGAGCGCTGGCTCGCGCTCTTCCGCGAGACCGCACAAGAGACCTGCCCGCCTGAGGGGGCGGCCCACGTCATCGAGCGCGCCGAGCGCATCGCGCGCTCGCTGCACATCGCCGTGGGCGAGGCGCAGGCGCCGCCCGAGGCCGTTCCCCGATCTGCGCTGACGAAAGGAGGTTCCGATGAGCGACACTGTCCCGATCCACGACGCGGCCGAGCTGACCCGCTACATCGAGACCCGCTATCATGCCCGCCACCGGGAGCAGCTTCCGCCTCTGGCGAAGCTGGCCGAGATGGTCGAGGATCTGCATTTCGGCGATGAGGGCGTGCCCGCACGGCCTCTCCGACCTCCTGCACCGGATGATCGGCGAGATGGAGGTGCACATGAAGAAGGAGGAGCTTGTCCTCTTTCCCGCCATCCGCCGGGGCGCTGGCCCCGGCATCGGCGAGCCAATCGCCGCGATGCGCGCCGACCACGACGTTCACGACCGCGAGCTCGCCGAGATCCGGCGCCTGACGCACGACCTGACCCCGCCCGAACGCGCCTGCACCAGCTGGACGACGCTCTACGCGGGGCTCGCCGAGTTCGTCGACGACCTGACGGAGCATATCCGTCTCGAGAACGACGTGCTGTTCCCGCGGTTCGAGAAAGCGGCCTGAGCGGGGACCGTCGAGTCGTCACAGATGTTCAGCCAGAAAGGAGCCAGAACCATGCGACAGATTCCCGCCACGATCCTGTGCCTCGCCGCGCTTGTCGCCGCGCCTGCCATCGCGCAGGACACGTCCGAGGAGCTCCGCCGGGGACTCTGCCGCCGCAGCCTCCTGGCTGCCGAGCCTCCTGACCGACACGCCGGCCGAGGGGTTCGACCTCGCCGTCTCGATGGCGCGCAAGGCGGTCACGACCACGCAGACGGACATCGAGATCCTGCACGCGCTGCGGCCCAACTATTCTCACGATCCGCAAAGCCTGATCGACGTCTCGGGCGTCGTGGCCGACTATTTCGCGACGATCGCGGCCGCCAACGATTACTGGCGCGACTAGTCTCGCGCCACCGCAGGCCGGCATGTCGTGACATCCGTTTTCCGAAACCTACGCGCGAGACGGCCGAGCGTCGCCACGCGCTTGCGCCGAGGCCGACGACGCGTTCAAGGCCTTCACGCAAGGCGGTGTTCGCCGAAGGCGCGCTCGACACCCGCACCAAGCAGCTCATCGCGGTGGCGGTGGCGCACGTGACGCAGTGCCCCTGGTGCATCGAGGGCCACGTGAAGGCGGCGCGGCGCGAGGGAGCGAGCGCGGAGGAGATCATGGAGGCGATCTGGGTCGCCGCCGAGATGCGGGCTGGCGCGGCCTTCGCCCATTCCGCCAAGACCCTCGACCTGCTGAAGGACTCCGGGGAGGAGTGAGCCGGGCGCCGGAACATCAGATCGCTCGGGTTCACGATATGCCCGACGCGATGACCGGCGCCCGGCTTCCGGAAGACCGGGGTGGCCGCGCAGCGGCGCCAGGACGGACCGGGTGAACCCGCGAGGTCGCGCCCACTGCCGAGCCCAAGATCGAGCTGGTTCACCCTCACCGGCGATGCGGGCGAGCAACGCCGAGGCGGTGGAACGCCGTCTCGCCTGATGCCGAAAGGGCAGATCACGCTGCTCTTCGCACGAAGGATCGCGGCCAGAACCGGTCTGTGGTGCTGCGCGACTATCGCGCTCGACGCCTGATACTGAGGCGGCACGTGCAAGGACCATCGAGATGAGCACCACAGCCGAACAGATGCGCGCCTGGCGCGGCCCGGCCCTCCTGACCTACGGTTTCCGTCCGTTCTTTCTCGGCGCCGGCGTCTGGGCGGTCGTCGCCATGCTGCTCTGGGTGCCGATGCTGAGCGGGCTCGTCGTCCTGCCCACCGCCTTCGACCCGGTCTCCTGGCACGCGCACGAGTTCCTCTTCGGCTATCTCGGGGCGGTCGTCGCGGGGTTTCTCCTGACCGCGGTGCCGAACTGGACCGGGCGGCTGCCGATCGTCGGCTGGCCGCTCGGCGGGCTGTTCGCGCTCTGGGTCCTCGGCCGGGTTGCGGTCGCCGTTCTCGGCGGGGATGCCGCCGCTGGTCGTCGCGGTCGGCCGACCTGCTGTTTCCGGTCGCGCTCGCGGCCGCCGATCGCGCGCGAGATCGTGCGGGGGCAGCAACTGGCGCAACCTGATCGTCCTGGCGATGCTGTCCGTCCTGATCCTCGGGAACGCGATCTTCCACTGGGAGGCGGCGCGGGGCGAGTACGCGGCCCAAGGAGCCGGGCTGCGCCTCGGGCCTCGCGCGCCGGCATCATGATGGTCGCGGTGATCGGCGGGCGGATCGTGCCGTCCTTCACGCGCAACTGGCTGGTCAAGCGGGGCAGTCCGGTCCTGCCGGCGCCGCCGATGCAGCGGTTCGACCGGCTGGCGCTGCTGGTACTCGGCGCTCGCGCTCCTGCTCTGGGTCGCGGTGCCCGATGCGGCGGCCACTGGCGGGCGCTTGCTCGTCGCGGCGGCGCCTGCATTTCTGGCGGCTGGCGCGCTGGGCCGGGCACCGGACCGGGGCGGAGCCGCTGGTGCTGGTGCTGCATGCCGGCTACGCGTTCGTGCCGCTCGGCGCGCTGGCGGTCGGCGGCGGCGATCCTCTGGCCGGGGACGGTCGGGACGGCCGCCGCGCAGCATGTCTGGATGGCGGGCGCCCTCGGCCTGATGACGCTGGCGGTGATGACGCGGGCGACGCTCGGCCATACCGGGCAGGCGCTGACGGCGGGCGCGGGCACGGTCGCGATCTATCTGCTGCTGGTCCTGTCGGTCGCGGCCCGCGTTCTGGCGGGGCCGCTGCCGGGGCTGGCGCCCGCGCTGCACGGCCTGTCGGGTCTCGCCTGGATCGCCGCCTTCGGCAGCTTCTCGGTCCTCTACGGGCGCCACCTGCTGAGAGCCCGGCCGGAGCGCTGAGCGATGGGCTGGATCGGGTTCATCGCGGTCTCTCGTGGGCTTCTACGTCCTGCACTCGGTCCCGGTGCGTCCGCCGGTGCGGCCATGGCTGGTGGCGCGGCTGGGGCACGCGGGCTTCGGCATCGCCTATTCGGCCCTGTCCCTCGCCATGCTCGCCGCGCTCTTCGTCGCGGTGGACCGCGCGCCTTACGTGCCGCTCTGGTCCGAGCCGCCCGGCGCGCACTGGCTGGTGCTGGCGGCGATGACAGCGGCCGGCCTCATCCTGGCCTTCGGCCTCTTCCGGCCCAATCCGCTCTCCTTCGGGGGCAGCGCAACGAGGACGTTCGACCCGCGGCACCCGGGCATCCTGCGCTTCGTGCGCCACCCGGTCCTCGCCGCGTTCTTCCTGTGGTCGGTCGCGCATCTGGTCGCGAACGGCGATCTCGCGCACGTCCTGATGTTCGGCAGCTTCGCCGCGTTCGCGCTGCTTCGGCATGCGGATGATCGACCGCCGCCGCCGGCGCGAGATGGGCGAGGAGTGCCTGGCGGCGGACGGTGGCGCAGATGCGCGCCGCGCCCGTGTCGTGCCGCCCGGCGATGCCGTACTGCCGCGTGGTCGGCGCCTTGGCGGCGGTGGTCGTCCTGATCCTGCTGCACCCGTGGCTCGCGGGCGTCGGCGTGCTTGGCGATTCCTGCCGTAACCTCGGATGGCGGCCACGGAAGGTGGACGCCGCCGGCGGCAGGATCGAGGCATCCGCATGTTCCTCTTCCGGCGCCGACCGCACTAGGTCGTCCCAGGGCAGGCGGATGGCGGCGAGCCCGAAGCAGGAGGAGAAGATGGCCCTGACACATGCGCAGCCCAACGAGGTGGTCGATCTCCGGCCACTTGGGGAGCGTCTTGCGGAGACGAGGACCAGCGCCATCGTCAGCACGCCATCTTTCGAGGCGATTCGCCTGGTGGTTCCGCAGGGACCGAGATCCCGACGCACAAGGTCCCGGGGCGGATCATGCTCCACTGCCTGGAGGGCCGGGTGGCGCTCGGGCTGGGCGATGCTTCGGTCGAGCTCGCGGCGGGGGACTGGCTTTATCTGGAAGGAGACGAGCCGCACTCGGTGCAGGGGATCGAGGATGCGTCGCTGCTTCTCACGATCCTCTTCGACGGCTGACCGAAGACTGATGTAGGTCGAGAGATGTTGCCGCATGCCGCGGACCGGGCGATGAACTCCATCTGCCGTGGCTGCCGCTGACGTGGCCCCGCGTTTCTGCACGGTCGGCCATTCGAACCGCGCGCCGGAGGAGTTCGCCGACATCCTCCGCGCGGCCGAGGTGGGCCTCGTCGCCGATGTCCGCAGCTTTCCGCGGTCGCGCAGCAACCCGGCTACAACATCGAGACACTGCCAGACTGGCTGGCGGACCACCAGATCGCCTACGGGCACCTGCCCGCGCTCGGCGGCCGGCGCAAGCTGCAGCCGGAGGTGCCGGAGGAGGTGAACGCCCATTGGCGCAACCGCAGCTTCCACAACTACGCCGACTACGCGCTGTCGCCGGACTTTGCCGCCGCTCTCGGTGAACTGCTGGACCTCGGCCGCGCGCAGCGGGTGGCGATGATGTGTTCGGAGGCGGTCTGGTGGCGGTGCCACCGCCGCATCGTCGCCGACCACCTCCTCCTGAACGGGCACGAAGTGGTGCACCTCATGGGCAACGGGCGCGAAGAGCCCGCGACGCCCACGCCCGGGGCGGAGCGAACCCCGAAGGCAAGGCCGTTTATCCGGTGAAGCCTCCAGCGGCTGAAGCAGGACGGGTAGCGTCAGGGCTTCGCCAGGACCTGCACGCCCGCTTCCGTCACGATCGCGTCGAGCCGGACGTCGTGCGGCTGCGGATAGATCGTGGCGAGCCGCGCCTGCTGCAGGCCGACGCCGATCACGTAGGGCCGGGGCGACAGCGCCGCGAGCGTCCGGTCGAAGTGGCCGCCGCCGTATCCGAGCCGGTAGCCCGAACCATCCCAGCCGACCAGCGGTGCCAGGATGACGGCGGGCGACACGCGCGCCGCCTCGGGCGGCGGCACGGGGATGTCCCAGTCCCCCGCACCATCCTGGTCTCGGGCGCCCAGGCGCGGAACACGAGCGGGGCTGCCTTCAACTGGACCACCGGCAGCGCCGTGATCGCGCAGCGCGCGTGCTGTGCCGCCAGCCATCCGCGCAGGTCCGGCTCGCCCTTGATCGGCTAATATCCCGACACGATAAGACCGTCGACGGCGAGTCCCCGCTCCGCCAGAAGGAAGTCAAGGTGGCCGGCCAGCGCCTGCCCCGCATCGGCTCTCTCACTGACCGACAGGGCGGCGCGCTCCGCCCTCAGCCGCATGCGTTCGGCCCTGCGCCAGCGGGCGACGTCGATCGCCTGCGGGTCCACCGCATGGGGATCGGAACAGGACGGGTCCAGCTCGTGCGCGAGGCAGGGCGGGGACGCGTAACCGCGAGAAGACCTGCTGTCGCTCATGTCATTCCCTCGTGTGCCGCGCTGTCCTTCCATGCCGCTTTCCCACATGTGCCTGCCTGTCCTCGCGTCAGAGGCTTCCGCCGGCACCTGGCGAAGTCAATGTCTTGACCTGAATCAAGGTCCGGGGGTAGGATCGTGCAGGTTGTGCGCAGTCGAACCGCAGGAGTCCGATATGTTGGCGGACGATCCCGTTACGCGTCAGGAGCAGAACCAGCGCCCTCGGATTGAGCACCGTCGCCTTCACCGCGTGCTTCGCGGTGTGGACGATCTTCTCGATCATCGGCGTGGCGATCAAGGAGGAGCTCGGCCTCACCGAATTCCAGTTCGGGCTGCTGATCGCGACGCCGATCCTCACCGGCTCGGTCACGCGCCTGTTCCTCGGCGTCTGGACCGAGAGGTATGGCGGCCGGCATCGTCTTTCCGGCGCAGATGCTGCTGACGGCGCTGGCGACCTGGGCGCTGACCTTCGCCGACAGCTATTCGCCTATCTGCTCGCCGCGCTCGGCGTCGGGCTGGCCGGCGGCTCGTTCATCATCGGCGTCGCCTACGTCTCGCGCTGGTACGAGGCGGGGCGGCAGGGCACCGCGCTCGGCATCTTCGGGGCGGGCAATGTCGGCGCGGCGGTGACCAAGTTCGTCGCGCCCTTCGTCATGGTCGCCTACGGCTGGCACGGCGTCGCCTACGTCTGGGCGGCCGCCCTCGCGCTGATGGCGGTCGCTCTTCTTCGTCCTCGCCAAGGACGACCCGCAGCTCGTCGCGCGCCGCGCAGGTCGGGGGCGAAGCCGCCGAGCTTCGCCGAGCAGTTCGCGCCGCTGAGGCGGCTGCAGGTCTGGCGCTTCTCGCTCTACTACTTCTTCGTCTTCGGCGCCTTCGTCGCGCTGGCGCTGTGGCTGCCGCACTACCTCATCGAGGTCTACGGCGTCGACGTGCGCACCGCCGGCATGGCGGCGGCGAGCTTCTCGCTCTCGGCCTCGCTGTTCCGCGCCTATGGCGGGCACCTGTCGGACCGAGTTCGGCGCGCGGCCGGTGATGTACTGGACGTTCGGCTTCTCGCTCGTCTTCCTGTTCATGCTGTCCTACCCGCCGACCGAATACACGATCTCCGGGCAGGGACGGCCCGATCACCTTCTCGACCAGCATGGGGCTCTGGCCGTTCGTCATCACGCTCTTCGCGCTCGGCTTCTTCATGAGCCTCGGCAAGGCGGCGGTGTTCAAGCACATCCCCGTCTATTACCCGAACCATGTCGGCGCCGTCGGCGGGCTCGTCGGCATGATCGGCGGGCCTGGGCGGCTTCGTCCTGCCGATCGCGTTCGGCGCGCTGCTCGACCTCACCGGCATCTACACCAGCTGCTTCGTGCTGCTGTTCTTGCTCGTCGCCATCGCGCTCGTCTGGATGCACGTGTCGATCCGCGCCATGGAGCGGGCGGCGCAGGGCCAGGCGCTCGCGGATGCTGCCGGAACTGCCCGAGATGCAGGAGATCCATCATCCCGGAGCGGACGGCGATGCCGCGCAGTATCGAGGACTGGCGTCCCGAGGACCCGGTGTTCTGGAACGAGACAGGGCCGGCGCGTCGCGCGCCGCAACCTCTGGATCTCGATCCCGGCGCTGCTGCTCGCCTTCGCGGTCTGGATGGTCTGGTCGGTCGTCGTGGCGCGGCTGCCGTCGATCGGGTTCGACTTCACCTCGTCGCAGCTCTTCTGGCTGGCGGCGCTGCCGGGGCTTTCGGGCGCGACGCTGCGGATCTTCTACAGCTTCATGGTGCCGATCTTCGGCGGGCGGCTCTGGACGACGCTGTCGACCGCCTCGCTGCTCCTGCCGGCGCTCGGCATCGGCTACGCCGTGCAGAACCCCGAGACGCCCTACCTGATCTTCCTCGTGCTGGCGCTGCTCTGCGGCCTCGGCGGCGGCAACTTCGCCTCGTCGATGGCGAACATCGCGTTCTTCTTCCCCAAGGCCGAGAAGGGCAACGCGCTGGCGCTGAACGCGGGGCTCGGCAATCTCGGCGTCTCGGTGATGCAGTTCCTCGTGCCGATCGTCATCACGGCGGGCGTGTTCGGCGCGCTGGGCGGCGCGCCGCAGGAGACGACCGAGGGCGGCCAGCTCTGGATGCAGAACGCGGGCTTCGTCTGGGTGCCGTTCATCATCGCCGCGACCGTCGCCGCCTGGGTCGGGATGAACGACATCGCCGACGCCCGCGCGAGCTTCCGCGAGCAGGCGATCATCTTCACCCGCAAGCACAACTGGCTGATGTGCATCCTCTATACCGGCACCTTCGGCAGCTTCATCGGCTACTCGGCGGGCTTTCCGCTGCTGACGCGGCTGCAGTTCCCCGAGGTCAATGCGCTGCAGTTCGTGTTCCTCGGCCCGCTCGTCGGCGCGCTCAGCCGCGCCGGGACAGGCTGGATCGCCGACAGGTACGGCGGCGCGCGGGTCACCTTCTGGACCTTCGTCGGGATGATCGTGGCCGTGTTCGGGGTGATCTACTTCGTCGGCAGCGGCACGGGGCAGGCGGCGTTCTGGGGCTTCTTCGCCTGCTTCATGGTGCTGTTCTTCCTGACCGGCGTCGGCAACGCCTCCACCTTCCAGATGATCCCGATCATCATGGGGCGCGAGGTGCCGCGCCTGATGCCGGAGCTGCCGCCGGAGGAGCGGCGGCGCCAGGCGGAACGCGAGAGCGCGGCGATCATCGCCTTCACCAGCGCCATCGCGGCCTACGGCGCGTTCTTCATCCCCAAGGCCTACGGCACCTCGATCACCATGACCGGCGGGCCGGTCGCGGCACTCTGGGGGCTTTCTCGGCTTCTACGTGATCTGCCTCGCCATCACCTGGGTCTACTACACCCGTCCCGGCGGACTGCTGCACGAGATCGAACGCGGCGGGCACGTCGCATCGCCACGCCGCAGCCGGCGTGATGCGGCGCGGTCCCGCCGGGCCCACCGAGACAAGGCCCGCGACTGGGCGGCCGCAACCACCCGTCCCGGGCTGCGCAAAAATTCTCCTTGAAAACAATCGGAAGTGGTAGAGGGTGGAGGCATGTGGTGCGGTTCGACTGCAGGCTAAACCGACGCACCGGAGCAGGCTTCGCCGCGACGGGCCCTGCGTTCCGATCTGCTGCGCAAGTGCTCTCGGCAGCCCCGCTCAGTCATCTCGCCGCCAACTGGAGAGCAGCGCTCGCGCGCCGTGAAGACATTCGCCAACCGGAAGGAGCCCGGTATGAGCCACTTCGTCGATCGACTGACCTACTTCCGGCGTGAGCAGGAGAAGTTCTCGGGCGGCCACGGCATCACCACGAACGAGAGCCGCGCGTGGGAGGACGCGTACCGGAAGCGCTGGGCGGCCGACAAGATCGTGCGCTCGACCCACGGGGTGAACTGCACCGGCTCGTGCTCCTGGAAGATCTACGTCAAGGGCGGCATCGTCACCTGGGAGACGCAGCAGACCGACTATCCGCGCACCCGCCCCGACCTGCCGAACCACGAGCCGCGCGGCTGCCCGCGCGGCGCGAGCTACAGCTGGTATCTCTACTCCGGAACGCGCATCAAGTACCCGCTGGTCCGCGCCCGGCTGATCCGCCACTGGCGCGAGGCGCGGGCGACGATGACGCCCGGTCGCCGCCTGGCGCGCGATCGTCGCAGGACACCGGCCAAGCGGCGCGACTGGGTGTCCAAGCGCGGCCGCGGCGGCTTCGTCCGCGTCGGCTGGGACGAGATCAACGAGCTGATCGCGGCGGCCAACGCCTACACGATCAAGGAGTACGGGCCGGACCGGATCGCCGGCTTCTCGCCGATTCCGGCGATGTCGATGATCTCCTACGCCGCCGGGTCGCGCTACCTGTCGCTGCTCGGCTCGACGCTGCTCAGTCTTCTACGACTGGTACTGCGACCTGCCGCCGTCCTCGCCGCAGACCTGGGGCGAGCAGACCGACGTGCCCGAAAGCGCGGACTGGTACAACGCGGGCTTCCTGCTGGTCTGGGGCTCGAACGTGCCGATGACGCGGGCGCCTGACGCGCACTTCTACTCCGAGGTGCGCTACCGCGGCGCCAAGAGCGCGGTGATCGCGCCCGACTACAACGAGGCGGCGAAGTTCTCGGACATCTGGCTGCACCCGAAGCAGGGCACCGACGCGGCGCTGGCGCTGGCCTTCGGCCACGTCGTGCTGCGCGAGTTCTATCTCGACCGGCAGTCGGAATACTTCACCGACTACACGCGGAAATATTCCGACTTCCCGCTGCTGGTGACGGTGGTCGAGCGCGACGGGCGGCTGGTGCCCGACCGGATGCTGCGCGCCGCGGATCTCGCCGACAACCTGGGCGAGGCGAACAACCCCGACTGGAAGGCGGTCGCCTACGACGAGACGACGGGCGAGCTGGTCGCGCCGCTCGGCTCGTCGGGTTCCGCTGGGGCGAGCAGGGCAAGTGGAACCTCGAGGAGAAGGACGGCAAGGGCCGCGACGTGCGCCTGCGGACGACGCTCGCCGACGCGCACGACGCGATCGAGCCGGTGGCCTTCCCCTATTTCGGCGGCACCGCGCCGCACGACTGGGCGACGACGCAGCACGAGCGCGTGCTGATGCGGAACATCCCGCTGAAGCAGGTGGAGCTGGCCGACGGCGGCACGGTCCGCGTCGCGACCGTCTTCGACCTCTACTGCGCCAATTACGGGCTCGACCGCGGCTTCGGCGGCGAGAACGTCGCGAAGAGCTACGACGAGGACGGCCCCTTCACCCCGGCCTGGGCGGAGAAGGTCACCGGCGTGCCGCGGCAGGCGATCATGCAGGTGGCGCGCGAGTTCGCGCAGAACGCCGAGACGACGCGCGGCCGGTCGATGGTGATCCTCGGGGCGGGGCTCAACCACTGGTACCACATGGACATGAGCTATCGCGGCATCATCCAGCTCCTGGTGATGTGCGGCTGCGTCGGCCAGTCGGGCGGCGGCTGGGCGCATTACGTCGGCCAGGAGAAGCTGCGCCCGCAGACCGGCTGGCTGCCGCTGGCCTTCGCGCTCGACTGGAGCCGGCCGCCGCGGCAGATGAACGGCACGAGCTTCTTCTACGCGCACACCGACCAGTGGCGCTACGAGACGCTGAAGCCGCAGGAAATCCTGTCGCCGCTGGCGCCGCCGGGCGACTGGTCGGGGTCGATGATCGACTACAACGTGCGAGCCGAGCGGATGGGCTGGCTGCCGTCGTCGCCGCAGCTGCAGGCGAACCCGCTCGAGATCGGCCGCGAGCTGAAGGAGGCGGGCGGCAACCCCGGCGAGACGATCGCCGGGAGGCTGAAGGATGGCGCGCTGAAGTTCGCCAGCGCCGACCCCGACAATCCGGTGAATTGGCCGCGCAACATGTTCTTCTGGCGCTCGAACGTGCTGGGCGCCAGCGGCAAGGGGCACGAATACTTCCTCAAGCACTTCGTGGGCTCGCTGCACGGCGTCGTCGGCACCGATCAGGCGGCCGAGATCGACCGGCCGCAGGAGGTCGTCTGGCGCGACGACGCGCCGATCGGCAAGCTCGACCTGATGGTCAACATCGACTTCCGCATGTCGACCACGTCGATCTACTCCGACATCGTGCTGCCGACCGCGACCTGGTACGAGAAGCACGACCTCAACACCTCGGACATGCACCCGTTCATCCACCCGCTGACCGCGGCGGTGGACCCGGCCTGGGAGGCGCGCAGCGACTGGAACATCTTCCGCGGCATCGCGAAGAAGTTCTCGGAGATCTGCCCCGAGGTGCTGGGGGTCGAGCACGACCTGGTGCTGACCCCGATCCAGCACGACACTCCGGGCGAACTCGGCCAGCCCTACGAGCCGAAGGACTGGGCGCGCGGCGAATGCGAGCCGGTGCCGGGCAAGACCATGCCGAACGTCGCGCTGGTCGAGCGGAACTATCCGGAGGTCTTCGCCCGCTTCACCTCGCTCGGCCCGGCGCTGGAAAAGCTCGGCAACGGCGGCAAGGGGATCACCTGGAACACCGAGCACGAGGTCGAGCTGCTCGGCAGGCTGAACGGCTCCGTCGCTCGACGGCCCGACCACCGGCCGGCCGAAGATCGACACCGACATCGACGCCTGCGAGACGATCCTGATGCTCGCCCCCGAGACCAACGGCGAGGTCGCGGTCAAGGCCTGGGCGGCGCTGTCGAAGATGACGGGGCGCAGCCACGCGCATCTCGCCGAGGGCAAGGAGGAGGAGAAGATCCGCTTCCGCGACGTGATGAGCCAGCCGCGCAAGATCATCTCGTCGCCGACCTGGTCGGGGCTCGAGAGCGAGCAGGTCTGCTACAACGCCGGCTACACCAACGTCCACGAACTGATCCCGTGGCGCACGCTGACCGGACGGCAGCAGCTCTACCAGGACCACCACTGGATGCGCGCCTTCGGCGAGGCGATGGTGACCTGGCGGCCGCCGATCGACACGCGCAGCGGTCGCCGCGGCGCTCGGCAAGCTGCCGAACGGCAACCAGGAGATCCTGCTGAACTTCCTGACGCCGCACCAGAAATGGGGCATCCACTCCACCTACACCGAGAACCTGATCATGCTGAGCCTCAACCGCGGCGGGCCCGCGGTCTGGATCAGCGAGGACGACGCCCGCGCGGCGGGGATCGTCGACAACGACTGGATCGAGGTCTTCAACGTCAACGGCGCGCTGACCGCGCGGGCGATCGTCAGCCAGCGGATCATGCCGGGCTCCTGCATCATGTACCACGCGCAGGAGAAGCTGGTGAACACCGTGGGGTCCGAGATCACCGGCCAGCGCGGCGGCATCCACAACTCGGTCACGCGGATCAACATGAAGCCCACGCACATGATCGGCGGCTACGTCCAGCTCGCCTATGGCTTCAACTACTACGGCACGGTGGGGGCCAACCGCGACGAGTTCGTGATCGTGCGGAAGATGAGCGAGATCAACTGGTTCGACAAGGCGGCGGACGAGAACGAGCTGGCCGGGACCGGCACCGCCGACTGGGGTACGGGTGACAGGAAGGAGGCCGCCGAATGAGAGTGCGCGCACAGGTCGCGATGGTCCTCAACCTCGACAAGTGCATCGGCTGCCACACCTGCTCGATCACCTGCAAGAACGTGTGGACCAACCGCGAGGGCGTCGAATACGTCTGGTTCAACAACGTCGAGACCAAGCCCGGCATCGGCTATCCCAAGGACTGGGAGAACCAGAAGCGCTGGCAGGGCGGCTGGATCCGCAAGAAGAACGGCAAGATCGTCCCCAAGCAGGGCTCGAAGTGGCGGATCCTGTCGAAGATCTTCGCCAACCCGCACCTGCCCGAGATCGACGATTTCTACGAGCCCTACACGTTCGAGTACGAGTGGCTGCAGAAGGCGCCCGAGCTGCAGGCGCAGCCGGCGGCCAAGCCGCGCTCGCTGCTGACCGGCGAGGTGATGAACAAGATCGAGTGGTCCGGCAACTGGGAGGACATGCTGGGCGGCGAGTTCTCGTCCCGCGGCCGCGACTACAACTTCGAGGGCGATCGAGAAGGAGATCTACGGCGAGTTCGAGAAGACCTTCATGATGTACCTGCCGCGGCTCTGCGAGCACTGCCTCAACCCGTCATGCCTCGCCTCCTGCCCGTCGGGGGCGATCTACAAGCGGGCCGAGGACGGCATCGTGCTGATCGACCAGGAGAAGTGCCGCGGCTGGCGGATGTGCGTCTCGGGCTGCCCCTACAAGAAGATCTACTACAACTGGTCGACGGGCAAGTCGGAGAAGTGCATCTTCTGCTACCCGCGGATCGAGACCGGCCAGCCCACCGTCTGCTCGGAGACCTGCGTCGGGCGCATCCGCTATCTCGGCGTCATGCTCTACGATGCCGACCGGATCGAGGCGGCGGCCTCGGTCGAGAACGAGAAGGACCTCTATCCGGCCCAGCTCGGCGTGTTCCTCGACCCGCACGACCCGGAGGTGCAGGCGGCGGCGCGGGCCGAGGGCATCCCCGACCAGTGGCTCGAGGCGGCGATGCGCTCGCCGATCTACAAGATGGCGATCGAGTGGAAGGTCGCCTTCCCGCTGCACCCCGAATACCGCACCCTGCCGATGGTCTGGTACGTCCCGCCGCTCTCGCCGATCCAGTCGGCGCACGAGGCGGGCAAGATCAGCGCCATCGACGGGATGCCCGACGTGCGCTCGCTGCGGATTCCGCTGCGCTACCTCGCCAACCTGCTGACCGCGGGCGACGAGGCGCCGGTCGCCGCGGCGCTGGAGCGGATGCTGGCGATGCGCTCCTACATGCGCGCCAAGAGCGTCGAGGGCCGGATCGACGAGAGGATCCCCGAGCGCGTCGGCCTCAACCGCACCACGATCGAGGAGATGTACAAGATCATGGCGCTCGCCGCCTACGAGGACCGCTACGTCATCCCGACCGCCCACCGCGAGCTGGAGGAGGACGCCTACGTCCTGCGCGGCTCGGCCGGCTTCGGCCTGCACGAGGGCACCGGCGGGGCCAGCAAGACCAACCTCTTCGGCGGCGCCAAGCGGACGCCGAGGAAGCCCTACATGGACGTGCCGACATGAGGCTGACGCTGCGCGCGCTCGCCGCCCTGCTCGGCTACCCCTCGGCCGAGCTCAAGGCGCATGCGGGCGAGATCCGCGAGGCGCTGGCGCAGGACGGGGCGCTGCCGCGGGCGGCGCGGCGGCGGCTCGACCCGCTGATCGCCGCGCTGGAGACGCGAGGACCTGCTCGACCTGCAGGCGGCCTACAGCGAGCTCTTCGACCGCTCGCGTTCGCTGTCGCTGCACCTCTTCGAGCATGTCCACGGCGACAGCCGCGAGCGCGGCCAGGCGATGATCGACCTCGGCGAGCAATACATGGCAGCGGGCTGCCTGCTCGAGAGCCAGGAGCTGCCGGATTTCGTGCCGGTGTTCCTGGAATACGCCTCGTGCCTCGAGCCCGCCGAGGCGCGCGAGACGCTGGGCCAGCCCGCCCATGTCTTCGCCGCGCTCGCGGAGCGGCTGGCGCAGCGCGGCTCGGACTATGCCGCGGTGTTCCACGCGCTCGTCATCCTCGGCGACGGGCGCCTCGACCAGCGACGCGCTGAGCGAGCTGCAGCGAGAACGCGCCCTCCGACGATCCCGCCCGGATCGACGAGGAGTGGGAGGAGGCGCCGGTCACCTTCACCCAGCACGAGATGGGCGGGCCGACCGGCATGACGGCGAAGCTCAGGGCCGCGGGCAAGGCGATGGTCGCGGCACGCAGAAGCGGAGGATCCCGATGAACGACTTCCTCAACCAACTGGCGTTCGGCTGGTACCCGTACCTGGCGGTGACGGTGCTGATCGTGGGCTCGATCCTGCGCTTCGATGCCGACCAGTATTCCTGGCGGTCGCAGTCCAGCCAGTTCCTGCGCCGCAAGCAGATGATCTGGGGCTCGAACCTCTTCCACATCGGCGTGCTGGTGCTGTTCTTCGGTCACTTCGTCGGGCCTGCTGACGCCGATCAACGTCTTCGACTATGCCGGCATCGGCCACGGCTTCAAGCAGCTGGTCGGCGCTGGTCGTGGGCGGCATCGCCGGGATCGCGGCGCTCGTCGGGGCGACGCTGCTCCTGCACCGCCGCCTGTTCGAGCCGCGCATGCGGCAGACCTCGTCGATCGGCGACATCGCGGTGCTGGTGCTGCTCTGGCTGCAGCTCGTGCTCGGGGTCGGCACGACCTACTGGACCATGCAGCACCTCGACGGCACGAGATGGTGCGCTTCATGGGCTGGGCGAACGCCATCGTCACCTTCGACCCGTCGGCGCCGAGCCTGCTCTCCGAGGTGGCGATCGATCTACAAGCTGCACATCATCCTGGGCTGACGCTGTTCCTGATCACGCCGTTCACCCGCCTCGTGCACATCTGGAGCGCGCCGGTCTGGTTTCTGTTCCGGCCCGGCTACCAGATCGTCCGCTCGCTGGCGTCGCCGAAGCGCAAGCGGACGGCGACATCTACGCCGCCGCGCCGCAATATGCCGACACCACCGTCTCGCGGCAGAAGGCCGAGGCCGGGCAGGCGGGCACATGAGCGACCACCTCGAGATCCCCCGCCTGCGTCCCGACCCGCGCCCCGAGCCGGAGATGCCGAGCGCCTGCCAGGCGCGCGGCTGCAGCGGCCCGGCGCCGCGCACGCTCGCCGCCGCCGACCTTCTCGGAAGTGCGGGTGAACGGAGTCGAGATCGAGCCCGAGGCCATCGCGCAGGAGATCCAGCACCATCCCGCCGGCAGCCCCGAAGCGGCCTGGACCGAGGCCGCCCGCGCGCTCGCCATCCGCGAGCTGCTGCTGCAGGAGGCGCGACGCCTCGGCATCGACGCCGACCCCGAGCCCGACGAGGCAGGCAGGATCGAGACCGACGACGACGCGACGGTGGCCGAGCTCCTCGACCGGGAGGTGGATCCGGACCTGCCCGGCGAGGACGAATGCCGGCGCTACTACGACGCCCGCCGCGAGCGGTTCCGCACCGCCGATCTCTTCGAGGTCAGCCACATCCTGCTCGAGCCCGAGGGCGAGGACGACGCCGCCTGGCGTGCCGCCGGCATCCAGGCACGCGCCCTGATCGGCGAGGTCGGCGGACGACCCGGCGGCCTTCGCCGCCGCGGCACGCGAGGTCTCGGCCTGCCCGTCGGCGGCGCAGGACGGCTCGCTGGGGCAGGTCCGCCGCGGCGAGCTGGTGCCGGAGGTGCAGGAGGTGATCGAGACGCTTGGCCCCGGCGAAACCCATCGCCGCCCGATCCGCTCGGAGTTCGGCTGGCACGTGATCCGCCTGCACCGGCGCATTGAAGGGCAGGTCCTGCCGTTCGAGGCGGTACGCGGGAAGATCGCCGAGATGCTGGCCGCGCGCAGCTGGACGGTCGCCGCGACCCGCTACGTCGCCGACCTCGCCGCGCGGTCCGAGATCGAGGGCGATCGTGGTCGAGCCCGCGCCGGAGGCGGCGGCGCTCTGATGCCGATGCTGGGCGACATCCTTGCTGCGGCACGCGATGCATCGGGCGATTTCGCGCGCTGGCTCCGGGCCGTCGACCCGGACCTCGCGGACGAGATCGCCGCGGCCGCAGACCGCGAGGTCACGACGCCCACCGCCTTCGTCCGCGTCGCCGTCGCCGACTTTTCGCGGTTCGCGTTCGAGGAGGACTGGTCCACCCTTGTCTCGAGGATGCGGGACAGCGAGGATCCCGGCACCGCCTGCCTGATAGTGATGGTACGCTGGCGCCTGGCCGCCGCTGCCGAACCGGCTGCCGAACCGGCCGCACTGTAGGGAGACGAAGATGAGCGACAATCCGGAAGGCCGGCAAGGACCGGAGGGCCTGAACCCGGCGCTGAAGACCCGCCCGGACGCCAGCCACGATACCTCGGAATCGAGCCGCCCGCCGGTCGAGACCGCCTCGGTCCAGCGCGAGGAAGGGCGCGGCTGGCCGATCGTGTGGATGGTGGTAGCAGTGCTGGGCGCCCTGATCGCGGTCTGGATCCTGTTCTTCTGACCTCCGCGAGGACGGTCGGAGGGCATGCTCGGCATCGACGCAAGGCCTCGCGGCGGCTCAGCCGGTGACAAGTGCCATCAGCCGGCGCGCCAGTCCGATTACCCCGAGGATCCACGTCGCAAGGGCGATGAAGACCAGCGTTCCGGGAAGCGGGTCGAGGAAGCCGTAGCTCATCGCCCGGTCGAACTGGAACGTGCTCGTCGTGTACATCCCGAGCGGGAACACCATGCCCCAGACCGCCGGCTCGTACTCGAAGCGGTCGCGCTTCCAGACGTAGCGCCAAGTCATCAGCGCGAAGAGGAACGGGATCCACCACGTCGCCGTCGCCCAGAAGAAGAACGTAAGGCCGCGGAGGAACGGGACCAGCGGACCGACGAGAGGCCAGACCTCGCTGCGCAGGAGCAATAGCGACCCCGCCAACGCCGAGATCGCGACCGCGCCCATGTTGATCCAGTAAGGCGGGCTGAACTCGGCGTGGGTCAGCGCGACGAAGGTCAGGCGGTAGAAGATCAGCGGGATGATCGCGAGGTAGAGCATCGAGCCGATCATGAACATCGCGATGACGAGGAACTGGATCGCGTCTTGCGGCGGCGCGCCGGCATCAACGACCGCCCGCAGCACCACGATCGACTGCGTCGCCACCGCCGCGATGAGCCAGGCGCCGTTGATGCCCTGCGCCAGTGTCGGCTTGCGTGCGCGCACGGTGACCGCAGTGAAGAACGTGTACATCACCACGAACCAGAGCCCGAGCCCGAACCACCAGAGCGTCACTGCCACGCCCCGCGCTTCGAGCACCACCATGTTCTGGGTTCCGAGCACGCAGGTGCCGGCGACGATGGTGAAGAAGCCCGGCGCCCTCTGGTGATCGAAGACGTCGAGCATGAGCAACTTCGGAAACCGCACGATGCGGATCAGCGTCAACGCCCAGAGGACCGGGTAGGCGATCCAGTTGAAGCCGACGAGCACCATGGCGATCGGCCGCGTCCCGAGGAGTTCGCAGGCGATCGAGATAACCCCCGTCGCCATGACGAGGGCGAAGTATCCGGGAAAAAGCCGCCGCACGCCTTCCATCGCGTAAGCGATCTGTGAAGCTGGGCCCGACATTTATTGGCCGACGATCCGCACAAGCAGCTCGACCTGCAGAAAGGCAAGCAGGAGGCCGCTGTTCAGCGCCCACGCGACCGTCAGCCATCGCGCCAGCGTCCCCCAGTAAGGATGCGAGCGCGCCGAGCACCGCCAGATCGCGACGAGGATCCAGACAGTATAGAGCGCGGATGTCACGATCAGCAGCTCCTGCAGCGCGACCTGCCGCAGCAGAAGGGCCGTGGCATGCAGAACGATGAGAACCGAGCTTCCGAAGACGCCGTAGCCCCAGAAGATGGTCGCGAGGTCCGTCTCCCCGCGCCACGCCGCCGCCTCCGGCTCGAAGAACCGTATGGCGGAATGTCCGATGCGGCCCCGATGCAGCATCATGCGGTGTCCATTGATGGCGTCGGCCTGTCCGTGTGGACGGGCGCCTGCGGCGCGTCGAGCCTACGCCTCCGGCCGTGGGGCGTCCATGCCGCTGAGCAGCCCGTCCAAGATAACCACGGTGTTGCGCCTGGTGTCCGTTGCGGGCATCGCTGTTCCCAATATGGCGGAGTTCCTGGTTTCAGAGGTGCGCGTGGGGCCGGTGCGACCGCTTGGGCCGCAAGCCGTGCCGAGCGGCATCCGCAAGGACGCGGTGCCGGGACCGGTGGTGGCCACAAGCAGGAACTCGATCCGGTCGCGCGAGAACCGGGCGCCGGGGAACAGCTCCAGCCGGCGGCGGATGGCGTCCTCGACGCGGTCGTTCAGGGCAGCGTCGCGCGAGGGATTGGCGATGCGGATGTCGACGGTCTCGAGGACGGCGTCGGTGTAGGGGTCGGCGGTGGAGATGCCCTGTGCCGCGCCCGTGCCGGGAACCATCCACGCCGCTGAGGCCAAAGCCAGCATGAGCGCGTGGGCGAACGTGATCGCGGACTTCGCAAAGCCCATTCCGAACTCCCTGTCTCGCCGAGAAAGGCGCGAAGGAATGAGCGCGACGCATTGCGTTCGGTCAACGCAGTCGCCGCCCATTTTGGGCGACCTTCCCGGGACGAGCCTCGGAGGCGCGACTACGATGACGAGCAGGAGTCCCCGGGACACGGACGGAGGTGCGAGCTTGACCGCGATCTGGGCCGTGCACGTCGCGGCCTTCACCCGCCTCCTGAGCCAGATGCGGCGCCATTTTGACGGCGACCTCGACCTCTCTTGATCATGGCGATCGTCGGCGAAGGCGCGCGCAGCCGAGACTGGCACGCCACGCTCTTCACCGAAGCGAGGCCCGAAACGGAGGAGCGCCCCACCAACAGCCAGTCCATCGCCGATCTGTCGGGCATCCCGCGCGAGAGCGTCCGCCGCAAGCTCGCCATCCTCGAACGGAAGGGCTGGATCGAGCTGGACGCGGCAGGAACCTGGCACCCCACGAGAAAGGCCGCACGCGACCTCGAAGGCGCAACTCGCGAGACGCTCCTCTACCTCAACGCGATCGCCACCGCCTCGACAGCGCAAGTCCGGCTATAACGGCGTCCGCAACGCCATCCGAGGACCCGAGACCCGAGTGCATGCACCGCCGATGTCTGACTACTTCGGACATCTTCGCCGCATGTGGCACGAATGGCCGAGAACCATGTTGCGGCGCGGCGGCCGTCGTTGGCAGCCAACGGCAGTTCTGGGCCGTCCTCGACTTGCGTGACGATACTGCGGCTGCGAGAGGGCAGACGACAGAGGGGGTCCGCAAAGGGCTCCTGAGCGGACCTGCGGCGGCGCGGCATGGTATAGCCAGCTGACGGCACAAGCCGGGTCGGGTGGCGCGGGGCGGATCGGAGGAGCTGCCATGTCTACCGCAAACCTTCCTGCTATCCGGGCCTGCCGCCCCGCCTGGAACAAGGGCCGTCTCGTCGGCCAGAAGCGCCCACTCCTTCCGAAGGATGTCTGGGCGATCCGGGTGCGTCTCGAGATCGCAGACCGGGTCCGTGATCTCGCGCTCTTCAATCTGGCCATCGACAGCAAGCTTCGTGGTTGTGACCTCGTGAAGCTGAGGGTCGCGGATGTCTTCGCCGCCGGCCAAGTCAAGGAACGCGGCGCGATCATCCAGAGCAAGACATCGAAGCCGGTGCGTTTCGAGATCACCGAAGGCACCCGTAAATCTCTTGCCGCATGGCTTGAGGATCCGGCGATGACCGGCTCAGAACATCTGTGGCCCGGACGCTTTCATGAGAGGCCGCATATCTCGACGCGCCAGTACGCCCGCCTCGTGCGGGACTGGGTGACGACTATCGGCCTGGAGCCGAGCTCCTACGGCACGCACTCAATGCGTCGGACCAAGGTTGCCCTGATCTATCGCAAGACCGGCAATCTGCGCGCCGTCCAGCTGCTGCTCGGCCACACGAAGATGGACAGCACGGTCCGCTACCTCGGCGTCGAGCTGGAGGATGCACTGACTATTTCGGAAGCAGTGGAGATCTGATCGGCCGGGCCGTCTTTCGTGGACGGCCCTGTCTGGACCTTCGGCTTAGGGGACAGCCGCCGCGGTGCAGAGGCGAAAGCGGCCATCTGAGCGATGAGGTGGGGCGCAGGCTGCCGTGCGATGTGCACCTCCGGCCCGCCGATCAGCTCAGGTTGCAGTTGATCGACGGCGGCTAAAAGCGCCACTCTCCAACGCGAGCCACGGGAGGAATTGATGAGCGACCCGTTCCAGAGCCTTGCTAAAGCCTCGCCCGAATTCATCGATCAGGTCGTGAAACTGCTGGAGGATCGGGCGCGAGACCCGGCGATGCTTCCGATCATCGAGGCTTACTTGGACGAAATCGACTGGCCGGAAGTGGCGAGCGTGGTCGAGGTCGGCAGCGGGACGGGCGCAGTCTCGCGGATGATTGCCGCCCGCGCTCCGCAAGCGCGCGTACTTGGCGTTGAACCGTCACCTCAGCTCGTCGAGCATGCGCGGACGCTGGCGGCGGGCACCGACAATCTATCCTTCGAGGCTGGAGACGGAGCCAAGTTGGCTTTGAAGGACGCGAGCATCGACCTCGTCGTCATGCACACGGTGCTGAGCCACGTGGCCGAACCGGACGCAATCGTCGCCGACGGGGCGCGCGTCCTCGCTATGGGCGGCACCCTCGTCATCTGCGACGCGGACTTTTCGAAGGCCTCTCTTGCGAACGCGGCGGGAGATCCGTTGCAGGGGTGTGCCGAGCACTTCATTCGCAACTTCGTCAGCGAGGCGCACCTCACCGGGCGCCTCCGCTCGCTCGTATCCGCGCACGGCCTCGACACGTTTCGGTACCGCGTGACCAGCCGCCTCGTGTCTGAAACTGCTCAGATGGCAGTCTGGGTGAAGATGAGCGGAGACCAGATGGTCGAGCGGGGCGTGATCGGCCGGCCTTTGGCCGACGCGCTCCTGGCCGAGCATGACCGACGCTTGGCCGAGGGATCACTCTACGGGTTCCTGCCCTTCGTCACCCTGATGGCGCGCAAGCGGACCTAAAAAGGTGCCTTCGATGACGGACGAAGACCGGGTGGATCATCGGGTTCTGGAGCCGTTCGTGCCGCCGCACCAACCGGGTGGCGACGCTCTCACTCGGCACCGACGCGCCCGGCCAGTTGCTGACTCTCAGCACTCTCCGGCCCCGCCGCATAGCAGCGGCAATTGCAGCCATTCGAGCGTCGTGCAGCGAGAATCTGGTCGTGAACCACGCAGGCGGACAATGCCGACATTACCGCGGCTGCTTGGCTTTCGCTTCTGCGAGGTTGCTTATCCGGGTTCGACCGAGCCATGGGTGGATCGAACCCGCTCCGCTGCCGTTAAGACGATGACCGGCGGCCGGAACCGCCCGCAGCGAGATATCTGGGAACAGCCATGCCGACGACCGACAATCCGACCGACACCCTCCTTCGTCCGGGCTCCACCTGCTGGCGGAAGGCGCGCGCGACCCGCGCGGCGCTGATCATCGACGCGGCCGACTATTTCATGCACCTGCGGGCGGCGCTCATCCGCGCCGAGCGGGCGGTCTACCTCATTGGCTGGGACTTCGACCTGCGCATCGAGATGATGCCCGGCCAGAGCGACGCGGACGGCAACGCGCCCGACGGCTGGCCCAACCATCTCGGAGCCTTCCTCGAAGCGATCGTGGCCCGGCAGCCCGAGTTGCGCTTGCATATCCTCAAGTGGGACGGAGCGATGATTGCGGAGCTCGCCACGCAGGCTTGGGAGACGCTGAGCCTGAAGATGGCCTCGGGCCGCATCCGCTTCGCACTCGACAGCCATCATCCGGCAGGCGCCTGCCATCACCAGAAGATCGTGGTGATCGACGACCGCCTCGCCTTCTGCGGCGGCATCGACGTGACCACCGGGCGCTGGGACACCCGCGACCATACGCCGGACGACGAGCGCCGGGTCGATCCAGACGGGTCGCTGCACCAGCCCTGGCACGACGTGACCACCGCGCTGGAGGGGCCGGTGGCCGGAGCGCTTGGCGATCTGGCGCGAACGCGCTGGGAACGGGCTACCGGAGAGGCGCTGCCCGTGCCCGAAGGCGGCAATTCCTCGTCCTGGCCAGACAATCTGGAGCCGGACATCTGCAATGTCGAGGTCGGCATCGCCCGCACCGCGCCCCGCTATCACGACAGACCGCTGGTGAACGAGATCGAGGAACTCTACCTCGCAGCAATCCGCGCCGCCCGCCGCACGATCTACATCGAGAGCCAGTATCTCGCCGCCGGCTCTCTGTGCGAGGAGATGGAGGCGCGGCTGGCCGAGCCGGACGGACCCGAGATCGTGATGATCAATCCGCAGTCGGCCCAGAGCTTCCTGGAGGACGAGGCCATGCACTCGGTCCGCTCGCGCATGATCGAGCGCCTGCGGGATGCGGCCGAGCGCGGCGGCAGACGCTTCTCGATCTTCCACCCTGCGAATGCGGACGGCGTGCCGATCTACGTTCATGCCAAGGTATTCGTCGTCGACGACCGATTCCTCAAGATCGGATCGAGCAATATCGACAACCGCTCCATGGGCTTCGACACGGAATGCGACATCGCCATCGAGGCCTCCTCGGAGGCGGAACGCGCCCTGATCCGGAACTTCACGCTGTCGCTGCTGGCAGAGCATCTGGACCGCAGCGCCGCTGACGTGAACGCGGCCTGGGAGGAGCGGGGCTCGCTTCTCGATGCGGTCGAGGCGCTGCGGACGCCGGAAGGGCGGAGCCTGTGCCCGATCGAGCCCCAGCCACTCGACCCTCTGGAACGGGTGCTGGCAGACTCCCGCATCTTCGATCCGCGCCAATGGCCGCGCAACCGCGTCCGCCCAAAGGATCGCGTCAAGCACACCGGCAAGCGCGTCGCGGAGCCCTATCATTTGGAGGTGGCCGGCCTCGGCACGATCCTCCTGGCTGTGGGCATCGCGGCGCTCGGCGTCTGGGCTGGGCGCCGGATGGTGCGTCGCACCCAGCGGCAGCCGCTCGCGGCACCCGCCATCGTTACAGACCAGACCTTCCGCCCCTCGGCGACGCGCGATCCGCGGGTCTGATGCCTGGGCGCCGCATTCGCCGCGGCGCATGGAAGGGCTCGGGGCGGACTCCTCGCGTCGCGGCAATCGCCTCTGAACCAGCGCGCGAAGCCGACGTCGGGGCCGGCCCAGAGCCGCCGTTCGACCACCGCGGCGAGCGCCGCGTCGCCGCGTGGATCGCGGCCGTTCGTACAGCGTGCAGCGAGATTATCCCGACGAGGACACAGGTCGGCCCCACGCGGCGAGGCGACGGCGTGAAATCGAACCATGCAGGTGAGGTAAGCGTCTTGCGGGCTCCGGTCGCTCTCACGGCCGGTGTCGCGACTTCTCCTTCATCACGCGGCGGACCATTTTTCCGAACGCCCGGTCCTTGGTGCGGCGCTCGGCGAGGCTGGCGGAGTTGAAGGCGTCCTCTGCCTGGAGCTTGCGCCAGCGCGCGAGGCGCGCGGGGTCGAGCCGGTTCTCCTCGATGGCGACGCGAACGGCGCAGCCAGGCTCGGTCTCGTGCCGGCAATCACCGAAGCGGCACCGGGCCGAGAGCGCCTCGATGTCCTCGAAGACATCGGCGATGCCCGACGCGGCATCGGTCAGCTGGAGCTCCCGCATCCCCGGCGTATCGAGCACGAGGCAGCCGCCAGGGATCAGGTGAAGTTCGCGGCGCGTCGTCGTGTGGCGCCCCTGGCGTCATCTCGCGGATGCCTTGCGTGGGGATCGCCTGCGTTCCGGAGAGGGCATTCGCCAGCGTGGACTTGCCCACGCCGGACGATCCGAGGAACGCCACCGTCCGACCCTGTCTGCACCACTCCGACAGCTTCGTTCTCGCCTCCTCGCCCCTTGCGTCAAGGGCCAAGACCGCAACGCGGTCAGAGACGGTGCGGACCGCGTCCGCGTAAGGCTGGGGGTCCGCGACGAGGTCGGCCTTGGTCAGGACGATCACCGGCTCGATTCCGGCTTCGAAGGCGAGCGCGACGTAGCGCTCCAGCCGCGCGATATTGAAGTCTTGGTTGCAGGAGGTGACGACGAAGGCGGTGTCGATGTTCGCGGCGATCAGCTGCACCTGGCGGTCGGTACCCGGCGCGCGGCGCTTGACGAGGCTCTTTCGCGCCAACACGCGGCTCGCCCTGGGCCGGACGCGGTCCAAGAGCAACCAATCGCCCACGGTCGCCTCGATGCCCGGGGGAATGGTGTCATCGATGCCGTCGCCCCGCGAGCTGGAGGCCGCTGCGATGCACCGCGACGACCCGTACCGGGGGCGTTCGGTTCAGTGCGTCGGCGTCGATCTGCTGGGCGAAGAAGGGCCCCCAGCCGAGCGTCTCGATCGGAGGCAGGGCGCGGCCAGCTGCGGTTGCGTTAGCGCCGCCGGGCAGAAAGGCAGAGTAGTCGCGGACCATGGCGGCGTCACCATACCAGAAGACGGGGGTCCTTGAGTGCCGCTATCTGCGGCGAAGGGATCGTCGGATGGTACTGCCTACACTCCCATTCTGATCGAGGATGGCCGCGCAGGGGGTCCGGCGTCTCGGAAGCGCGATCGAGGCGGTCCGGGGCGCCGCACAGGCGCCCCGGAATGGTCACGCGGCTTGGAGTTGGCCGGAGATGCCGGCGATCAGCGCCTCGAGGTTCGGGTGCAGCCACGTCTCGGAGATCTTGCCGTCGCGCATCCGGTAGATTGCGACGCCGTCGAAGCTGACACGGCGGCCGGTGGCCGGGATGCCCGCGAACTCGCCGGTATGGTCGACGTGGACGATCCAGCGCACCGTCACGTGGTCGGCGTCGGCGACGATGATCGGCGTCTCGAAGCCCATGTTCGAGAACGGCCCGCGGAAGGATCGGAACCACTCCTTGTAGCCCTCGCGGTCGGCCGCGTTGAAGCCCGGGAAGCCGTGGCAGACGATGTCCTCGTTGACCGTCTCGTCGATCACCGCCAGGTCGGCGAGGTCGTTCGAGTGGGTGCCGGCGAGGAATTTCTCCACTGTGGCGCGGTTCGTCTGGATGATGTCGGTCATGGTGGTCTCCTTCAGTGCATCGGAACGGGGGCGAGCCCGTCGATCAGGGTGTCGAGCGACAGCGCGTCGGGCGCCGCCGCGGTGGTGCCCCGGCCGTAGGCCTCGGCCACGATCCGGGTGAGCCGCCCGGCGCCGCGGCGCGCGAGCGGAAGGTGGCCCGAGAGGATGATCTCGGGGTCGAGCCGGCGGATCGCGGCGAGCGTCCGCCCCAGCGCGGCGCGGTCGATCTGGCCGAGCCAGGGCGCGTCGATCGCCGACCAGCCGACGAGCCCGTCTCGCAGTGTCGATGCGTCGAGCGCGTCGATCTCGGGCGGCGCCTCGGGCAGCAGCGCGCCGAACGCGTCTGCGGCAAAGAACACCCGGTCGACCGGGTCGAAGAAGCCCATCGTCTCCGGCGCGTCGTAGTAGGGCGGCCGCACCGGCACGAAGCGCCGGCCGCCGGCCTCGAGCGCGTCGCCCGGGTTCAGCAGGTGCACCCGGCTCACGTCGTGCCCGGCGAGCTGCATCTTGCCCATGCCGAGGAAGTTCGTGACCACCTGCGCCCTTGGCGCCCGCGCGAGGATCGCGCCGAGGTTGCCGATGTGGTCGGCGTCGGTGTGGCTCAGCCAGATCCAGCGCAGGTCGCCGGGGTCGATCTCGGCGGCCAGCGCATCGCAGACGCCGTCCGAGAGGGCGGCGAGGCCGGTGTCGACGAGCATCGGCTCGGGTCCCTTCCAGAGGAAGGCGTTGACAGGAAGTCCGCCGAGACCCGGCACCGGGAGCACCGACGGCAGGACCGTCCAGTTTCCGGTGACGTGGCGGCTGGGCTGCATGGCCGGAGCGTCTTCATGGCTCATCTCCGTTTCTCCATTTCGGTGAACATGTGCGTTCGTTGGAGTGAGGCGGCGTATATGGGAGCGACTCGCCTCTTGTCAAGACTTCGGTGAACGCTAATGTTCATCGAATGACGGAGAAGCGGAAATACCAGCAGAAGAAGCGCGCCGAGGCGCAGGCCGAGACCCGCCAGCGGATCGTCGAGGCGACGATGGCGCTGCACCAGGAGGTGGGGCCGCGGGCAACGACGATCAGCGCCATTGCCGAGCGCGCGGGCGTGCAGCGGCTGACGGTCTACCGCCACTTCCCCGACGAGACCGCGGTGTTTCAGGCCTGCACCAGCCACTGGCTGTCGCTAAACCCGCCCCCGCGTCCGGAGGACTGGGCCGATGCCGCCACGCCCGACGAGCGGCGGGCCGTAGGGCTCGCGGCGTTCGACGCGTACTACGGCCGCACCCGCGCGATGTGGGCGGCCTCGCACCGCGACGTGGAGCAGGTGCCGGCGCTGCAAGAACCCATGGCCGCGTTCGCGGGCTACCTCGATACCCTCGCCGGTGAACTGGGCGCCGATCTCGGCCGCTTCGCCCGCCTCACGCTGCGCCACGCGCTCGCCTTCCCGACCTGGGCGGCGCTCGATGCCCTGGGGCTCGGGTCCGAGGAGAAGCTCGGACTCAGCTGCGCCTGGATCGCCGGAGCGCGCTCGGCGGACGACGCCGGGGGCACGGCGCGGGCAAGGGAGTAACGGCCAGGTCGGCGCCGCTTCAGGCGGCGTGACGCGAGACGCTCAATGGGGATTGCCGACGCGCGCGATGCGCGAGAAGCGCTGGCGGTAGCGGGCCGGCGTCACGCCGGTCATCCGCTTGAACAGGCGGCGGAACGAGTTCGGGTCCTCGTAGCCCACGTCGAAGGCGACCTCGTCGACCGGGGCGGTGCCGGTCTCGAGCAGCTGCTTGGCCTCCTCGATGCGCAGGGTCTGGACGTAGTCGATCGGCGTGTAGCCGGTCGCAGCCTTGAAGCGGCGCGTGAAGGTCCGCGACGGCAGGCCGGAGCGCGCCGTCATCAGCGCCACGGGGTTGTCGCGGTGGTAGTTGTCGACGATCCAGGTCTGCGCGTCGGCGACGATGGCGTCGTCGTGGCGCTGCGGCTTGCGCGCGCCGGCGAAGGGCAGCTGCCCCTCGCTGTGGTCGCCGAGGAGGAAGATCTTGGCGGCCCGCACCGCCTCGGTGCCGCTGGAGAACCGCGCGACGAGGTGCAGCGCCAGATCCGCCCAGGCCGAGGACCCGCCGCTGGTCACGATCCGGCCACCCTCGCCGGAGGCGGTCAGGATGCGCTCGGGCGCGAGGTGCACCTCCGGGTAGTATCGCTTCAGGAGGTCGACGATCGCCCAGTGCGTGGTGACGGTCTCGCCGTCGAGCAGGCCCGCCTCCGCCAGCGGCACCGTGCCGGTGCAGACCGAGCAGACCATGGCTCCGGCGGCGTAGCGCTCGCGGAGCCAGGCGGTCTCCACCGGCCATTGCCCGCGCGGGTCGAAGCCGGGCGGAAAGGCGAGGTCGGTGACGACGACCACGTCGGCCTCGCCCAGGCCCTCGTGCGGCGCGATCGGCACGCCGTAGCGGCTGGGCGGCGGCACGCCGTCCTTGGCCACGATGCGGGGCCGGATGCGCCCGCCGGTCGGCTTCTCGCCGGTCAGCCCCTCCCATTCGTGGCCGACGGAGAGGAACACCTCGTAGAGCCCGTAGATCGAGGCCAGCGTGCTCTCCGGCAGCACGAGCAGCGCGAAGGTGGGCTCGGAGGCCGTGCCGGTCATGGCGGATTCGACCCGTTTGCGTCACGAACGCCCCTTCGTAGCACGGCCGCACCCGCGTACTCCAGCGCATCGACACCTGAATGCCTGGAGACGGATATGACACAGCACATCCCCGCGACCGATTTCGACGCCGCCCGCGCGGAGGCGTTCCTCGACCGCGTCGCCGGTCTCGTCAACGACGGCGCCATCGCGACGATGATTTCCATCGGCCACCGCACCGGCCTCTTCGATACGCTGGCCGGGATGCCCCCCGCCACCAGCGCCGAGATCGCCGAGGAGGCCGCCCTGGCCGAGCGCTACGTGCGCGAATGGCTGGCAGTCATGGTGACCGGCCGCATCATCGAGTACGACCCCGCGCGCGGCACCTATCGCCTGCCGCCGGAGCACGCGGCGAGCCTGACCCGCGGCGGCGCGCTCGGCAACATGGCGGTCTATGCGCAGCACGTCGCGCTGCTCGGGCAGGTGCAGGACTGCGTGCTCGAATGCTTCGAGACCGGCGCCGGCACCCGCTACGAGGACTACCCGTGCTTCCACCACATGATGGCGGAGGACAGCGGCCAGACCGTCACCGCGGGGCTCTTCGAGCACATCCTGCCGCTGGCGCCGGGGCTCGACGCCCGGCTCGAGGCCGGCATCGACGTGCTGGACGCCGGCTGCGGCCAGGGTTCGGCGCTGATCGCGCTGGCCGAACGCTACCCGCGCAGCCGCTTCACCGGCTACGACCTGGAGGAAGAGGCCATCGTCCATGCCTCCGAGGTCGCGCGGCGCGCCGGTCTGGACAATGTCCGCTTCGAGGCGCGCGACCTGACCGGCTACGACGAGCGCGCCCGGTTCGACCTCGTCACCTCGTTCGACGCGGTGCACGACCAGAAGGACCCGGCCGGCCTGATCCGCGGCCTCCACGGCGCGCTCAAGGCCCGGCGGCGTCTACCTGATGCAGGACATCGGCGGCTCGGCGCGGCTCGAGAACAACCTCGACTTCCCGATGGCGGCATTCCTCTACGCGATCTCCTGCGCGCATTGCACGCCGGTCTCGCTCGGCCAGGGCGGCGAAGGGCTCGGCACGATGTGGGGCTGGGAGACCGCCGAGGCGATGCTGCACGACGCCGGCTTCGCCGACGTGGCGCGCCACGTCCTGCCGCACGACCCGATGAACGTCTGGTTCGTCGCGAAGGCGTAATCCGCGGTCGCCCCCTCGGCGCACCGCTTTGAAGGCGGCGCCGCAATCGAAAGAAAGAGAGCTTCGAAATGAGACCTGCAATCGACCCGCTGCCCGGGCCGGTCGGCCCTGCCTTGGCAAAGAGCGTCCTCCGGCACCTCGGCGGACGCGCGCCGCCGTCGCGTCAGCGCCAGATCAGCGGCCTGATGCATCTCGCCGAACACATCCTGCGCGACATCGGCCTGACCCGAAGCGAGCTGGCCGACCTCGATCGCCCGCCTCGACTGCCGACGCCCTTCTGACCCCTGAATTCAACCACGGAGATCCAAGATGAAACGCACGACCTTCACCGCCGCCCTGCTCGGCACCCTCGCCCTCGCGGCCCCCGCCGCCGAGGCCGAGCAGACCGCGCTCGTGCTCTACGAGACCAAGGGAAGCCAGCCGCTCCGGCACGAGGGCCTGGCCTTCGTCGAGCTCGACCCCGAGGCGCCGGACTACGGCCAGATCCTCGCGCGGATCGAGCTGCCGCCGGACCTGATCGGGCACCACATCTTCTACAACCCGGCGCGCGACCGCGCCTACGTCACGTCGCTCGGCCGCTCCGAGCTCTGGGTGTTCGACGTCACGGAGTTCCCCTACCGGCCGAAGGTCGTGCCGGTGCCGGACTGCGTCGTCCTCGAGGACGTCACGTTCTCCGAGGCGCTCGGCCGCTGGTATCTCAGCTGCATGGGCAGCTCCAACGTCGTCGTCGGCGACGCCGAGACCGACGAGCCGCTGCGCACCATTGCGCTGCCCGAGCCGTACCCGCACGGCATCACCGTGCATGACGGGATCGACCGCATCCTGCTCACCAGCACCTCGAACCCGGTCGACTTCTCCGAAGCGGGCGAGACAGTCACCGTGCTTCGCGCCAGCACCGAGGAGGTGCTCTCGACGCACAAGGTGTCGAACAAGCCCTCGCCGTCGCGGGCCGAGCCGGTCGAGATCTTCTTCGTGCCCGGCGCCGAGCCGCCGCTCGCCTACGTCACCACCGCCACCGAGGGGACGCTCTGGCTCGGCGAATGGCAGCCCGAGGCGGAAGAGTTCGCGTTCGCCGAGGCGTTCGACTTCGGCACGCTCGGGCAGGGCGTGGCGCTCGAGGTCTACTTCAACGCCGCCGGCGACCGGGCCTACGTCACCACGGCGGCGCCAGGGCACCTCAACGCGTTCGACATCAGCGACCCGCGCGCGCCGCGGCATCTCTGGGCCGCCGAGGCCGCGCCGGGCGCGCATCACCTGGTGTTCTCGCCTGACGGCACCCGCGCCTACGTGCAGAACGGCCTCGCCAACATCGAAGGCATCAACGACGGCTCGATCTCCGTCATCGACCTCGAGACCGGCGAGAAGACGGGCAGCATCGACACGTTCAAGGACGCGGGCTTCACGGTCAACATGATCGCGCTGACGCCCGAGGCCGAAGACACCCACACCCACTGACCCGAGCACGAGCGGCGGTCCCCGGCCGCCGCTCGCAGCCCATCTCGTGCGCGCAGCGGCGCGCACCCGACTTCGACAGGAGCCGCCGATGTCCGCCGGACAGTTCGCTTCTCGCCCCACCGCGCTGGCCCCGACGCCGTGGCCGGCCCACGTCCAACCCTCCGAGGCGCGCGCGCTCCTCGGCCTGGCGACGCCGATCGCGCTCGTCGCGCTGGTCAACATGGCGATGAGCGTGACCGACACGGTCATGGCCGCCGGCTTCGGCGCCGAGGGCCTCGCGGCGGTCGCCGTGGGCAGCGACTTCTACTCCATCGTCTTCTACTTCGCCGCCGGCGTCATCGGCGGGCTGGGGCCGTTCTACGCACAGGTGCTCGCCTCCGGCTCCGCCGCCCGTCGGCGGAGCGTCCGGCGGATCGGCTGGCTGCTCCTCGGCCTCAACGCGGTGGCGAGCGTGCCGGCGGTCTGGTTCGCGCCGTCGTTCCTCGCGCTCCTCGGCCTCGACGCGGATCTCCTGGCGCGAGGGGCAGGCTACACCCGGGCGATGGCGGCGACGCTCGTGCCGATGCTCATGGTGATGCTGTTCCGCACCCGGCTCACGGCCGAGCAGCGGCCGGGCGTCATCCTGCGCGTCACCCTGGCCGCGGTCCCGCTGAACGCCGTCCTTGACTACGTCCTGATGTACGGCATCGGCGGCTGGGCCGGCTTTGGCATCACCGGCGCCGGCCTCGCCTCCCTCCTCGTGGCGAGCGCGATGGCTGCGGCGCTCGTCATCGTCGGCCGCGCGCGTGCCGAGCGCGACGCGGCAGAGCCGATCGACTGGCGCGAGGTGCTGGACGTCGTCCGCACCGGGCTCCAGATCGGCGTGGCGACGGTGGCCGAGGTCGGAATCTTCCTCGGCGCGACGCTCTTCGCCGCCACCCTGAGCGCGCCCGAGGTCGCCGCCCACGCCGTCGCAATCCGCGCCGCGGGCCTCGCCTACGCCCTGCCGAGCGGCCTGCTCCAGGCCGCGATGGTCCGGGCGGCGCGGGCGGAGGGCTGCGCCGCCGCCCGACGCGCCACGATCACGACCTCGCTGGCGCTGGCGGCTGTCGCGGGCGTCCTGCTCTGCGCCGTGCTGGCGATGCTTGCCGGTCCGATCTCAAGCCGTCTCTTCGAGGCGGCGCCGGAGGGATATTCCGCCGCCGAGCTCGCCGCCGTGCTCCTCGTCCTGGTCGGCGTGATGCAGCTCTACGACCCGGCCGCGTCGGTCGCGGCGGGCCTGCTGCGCGGCCGCAAGGACACGCGGGCGCCGATGGTCTACGCCCTCGTCGGCTACTGGGCGGTCGGCGCGCCGCTCGGGCTGGTCCTCGGGCAGGAGGCGAGGCTCGGCATCGTCGGCGTCTGGCTCGCGCTCGCCCTCGGAACCGCCCTGGCCGCCGCCCTGAGCCTCGCCAGGCTCCGCCGCCACTGGCCGGACTGAACGTTTCGGCGACCCCGGAGAAGGTTTCCACTGCGGTGCGTCCATCGACGGCGCTGAGCGGCCCCCCGGGGGCGGAGCCTACTACTCCTGCGGGGCGATGAACCGGTAGCCCGCCTTCGGGACGGTCTGGATGCAGTCGCGCATCGGCCCAAGCTTCTTCCGCAGCGTGCGGACGACGGTGTCGACGACGTTGCTGCCGACGAAGGCGCGGCGCCAGACCGTCTCGATCAGCGCCTCGCGGCCGACCACGTCCGGGGCGGCATCGATCAGCGCGGCGAGCACCTCGGCTTCGAGCCGGGTCAGCGCCGCCGTGCAGTCGCCGATGCGGACCTCGCGCCGGTCGCGCGCGAAGTCGAGGCCGGCTTGCACCGGGCGCGGCGGATCGGCGGCGCCGACGAGCGACGACACCCAGCCGATCAGGTCGGCGCCCGGCAGTTCGAGCATCATCGAGCCGGGCACGCCGTCGCGCGGCGGGAAGAGCGGCCGGAAGCCGAGGTTGTGCAGGAGCGGACCCGCCAGCGCCTCCTCCATCGCGCAGGTGTAGATGCGGGCGAGGCCCCAGCGCTCGATGTAGTTGCGCTTGAGGTCGAGGTTGCAGGCCAGCCGCTCCGGCGCGTCCGGCGAGCGGGCCAGCATCTGACGGACGTAGAGGACCTCGCCCGGGGCGGGATGCGCGGCGTGGTGCTCCAGCCACGCCGCGAAGAGCGGGTCGGCCTCGGCGAGGCCGTCGAGCGGGTCGTCCGGCCGGGCGTGGAGGTAGTAGGCGACGACCTCGCCCTCGGCCGACCGAACGACGTTGAAGCGGTGCGGGACGCGCGCGAGCCAGAGCGCGATGCGGCGCCGCTCGTCGGCGCCATGCCGGGCCTGGGTCAGCCGGAGGATCGCGGCATGGTCAGCCGGTCGCGCCGGCTCGACCGGCACCGCGGGTCCGTCGGGCGGGAAGAAGGCGTTGCGGAGAGCCGGCTGGTCGAGCAGGTGCAGCAGGTCCGCCATGTGCCGCCAGCGGTCGCGGGGCGGCGCCGTGCGCAGCCGCGCGGTGATCCAGTCGGCGGCGCGCTCGCGCCAGAGGGCATGCCGCTCCGCCTCGAGCCCCGACATCCAGTCGACGATGGTACGGCGGACCGGCTCGGCGATGAAGAGGCCTTCGGCGTCGCGGTCGGCGAAGGGCAGCGCCTCGACCCGCTCCATCAGCTCGGCCTCGACCGGCTCGGCGGCGCCGAGGATCGCGGAGACGAGCGACCGGCTGGCGCGGCGGACGAGGGCGCAGGCCTCGGTCGTGCGGCGCAGCTCCGCGTCGCCGATCGCGTTGCAGGATCGCGTTCGCCACCTCGCCGGCGTCCCGCGCGCGTCGCCAGCGTCCCGGCTCGGGCCGCGTGGAGGGCCAGGCGTACGCCGAGCGGATGGCCGGCGGAGACGTCCCAAACCCGCTCGGCGGCGGCCGGCGTCGAGCCCCTCCGCCGGCGGCCAGCGCGTCCACGTCCGCGCGGGCGAGCGGCCCCAGCCGCAGGTCCAGGAACAGCCGCCCGTAGTCCGCCCACTCGCCGCGGCGGCGCCGCAGTCCCGGCGAGGACGACGCGCATCGTCGCCGGCAGCCGAGGAACGAGCTCGAGCCGCAGCCAGCTCGCCGCGAGCCGCCAGGTGTCGACGTCGTCGATGGTCAGGACCAGCGGGCCCGGACGGGCCGCCAGGCGCTGGCGATCTCGGGAAGGTCGCCGGACTCGATGCCGAAGCCCGATGCGAGCGCGGCGAGGATTGCCTCGGGCCGCGGCTCGACGGCGCCGGCCTCGATGCGCAGGCGGCCGACGCCGCGGTCGTCGAGCGTCGCCTCGAAGGCGCGCAGGAGGGCGGTCTTGCCGATCCCCGAGGGCCCGTGGACGTAGGCCGACCGCGGGGCCGTCCTCGCGCAGCATCGTCTCGAGCAGCGACAGCTCGCGGTCGCGGCCGCGCAGGCCGGCGCGGCTCTCGCGGCGGATCAGGTCGGCGATGGTGGGCCCGGTCATGAGATCCAATCTCATCGCTTTCTCATCGCCCGATCATGATCCCATCGGCCGCCTGCGTCTATCCAGCCGCTACACCCAAGCGAATGGAGCGACGGATGACACAGACGGCCATGGCGGTGACCTACCGTCTCGACGAGGCGACGCGGCAGGACGATGCGCGCGCCCTCAAGGACCAGTTCGCGGCGGCGGCGCCCTTCATCGCCGCCACGCCTGGGCTCTCGTGGAAGATCTCCGCGATCGACGCGGAGTGGGGCGTCGGCCTCGGCCTCTACCTCTTCGAGACCGACGAGGCCGCCCGGGACTTCGACGCAGGCGAGCCGATGCAGCGGCTCCGCGCCCATCCGGGCATCACCGACATCCGGGTCACCCGCGCGCCGGCGCTGCGCGACCTTTCGGTCGCGATGGGCGCGGCGCGGGCCCTCGGACTGGCGCCAGAGCAGCCAGACGCGCCGGCGCTCGCCGACCACTGACACCAGCGGCCGGATGGCCGCCAAGCAACAAAGGAACACACGCATGGACATGCAGAAACTCGACGTCTTCATGGGGCGCGTCATCGCCGATCTCGGCGGCGCGTTCAGCATCGCACCGGTCCGCATCGGCGGCGCGCTCGGGCTCTACGCCGCGATGGCGGAGCGGGACGCAGTCACGCCCGCCGAGCTCGCCGAGGCGACCGGCTGCGCCGAGCGCTACCTGCGCGAATGGCTCAGCCACCAGGCGGCCTCAGGCTACGTCGAGTACGACCCCGCGACGGGCCGCTTCGCGCTGCCGCCCGAGCACGCCTTCGCGCTCGCCGACCCGGAGAGCCCGGCGCACATCCTGCACGGCTTCTCCACCGCCGCGGCGTTCTCGGAGAACATGGAGGCGGTGGCGCAGGCGTTCCGCACCGGCGAGGGCGTGCACTGGGGCGACCAGGCGGGCTGCATCGCCTGCTCGGTGGCCGGGTTCTTCCGCCCCGGCTACCGCGCCAACCTGATCCAGGCCTGGCTGCCGGCGATCGACGGCATGACCGAGCGCCTCGCCGCGGGCGGCCGCATCGCCGACATCGGCTGCGGCCACGGGCACTCGACGCTGATCCTGGCGCAGGCGTTCCCGGACGCCGAGGTGGTCGGCATCGACGTGCACGAGCCCTCGATCGAGGCGGCGCGGGCGCATGCCCGCGAGCACGGGGTGGAGAACGTCCGCTTCGAGCTCGGCTCGGCGCAGGACTTCGCGGGCGAGGGCTTCGACCTCGTCACCTGCTTCGACGCGCTGCACGACATGGGCGACCCGGTCGGCGCGGCGCGGCGAATCAGGGCGGCGCTGGCGCCGGGCGGCGCCTGGATGATCGTCGAGCCCTTCGCCGAGGACCGGCTCGAGGCGAACTTCACGCCGATCGGCCGGATGAGCTACGCCGCCTCGACGATGAGCTGCATCCCGGCGCGCTGGCGCAGCCGGGCGGCGCCGCCCTCGGCGCCCAGGCGGGCGAGGCGCGGCTGCGCGAGGTCGTCGTCGACCAGGGCGGCTTCGCCTCGCTGCGCCGCGCCGCCGCCACGCCGCTCAACCTCGTCCTCGAGGCGCGGGCGGCGTGAGAACAATGCGGGAGGCCTGGTTCAGGCCTTCCGCATGCTTGGATTGCGCTCCGGTCTCCATCCGACGTCGCGATAACCGGGCCCGAATGTCTCGGGGCACCTCCAATGACGAAAAGGTCCGCTTCTTCAGCATCGCCATTGGCTCTCGCTCGGGCAGAGAACGGCAATTCCTGGCGCTCCGCGACGGGACTGCCGGCCGTCAAGGACGGCCCTGTGCCGACCTTCAGCGCGTTCCGGCACCGCCGCGTCGCGGCGGCGATTTCGGCCATCGGAACGCGGTGCAGCAACGAGGTCGACCTGAACTCATGCGATGCGGGACCTTTCTGCCGATCGATGCACTCGTTCGAGATCATCTGCGCCTGCAAAGACCTCAGAGGAATGGCGGAGAGCGGTTGCGAAGTTGGCAGCGGGACCTTCCGGCCATCCATCACCGACGGCGGCAATTGCTTCCTACGCTCGGGCTGGTGCCGAAGGGCCTCTCCATGGGAGGTGCAGCTTCCGGCTGGCCTAACGGAATCCACGGCGCCGAGCACTCATGTTGCGCCCCTGGAACCTCACCGGGGCGGCAGCGATACTGCCTCGAAGTTCGCATCAGGTCCGCCTCAAGCGTCTCACCAGCTCGCCGGTGCCGCGGACGAGTTCGGCAAACGCCCCGGACAGGGTCCGTCGTCCCCACGAACGCCAACTGGGCAAGACGGTCAGCATGACCCGCTTCCGAGCAGGTGACGGCGGCCGGCGGTCCAACCATCTTCTGGCCAATGTCGCTGTCGACCAGCACGGCAGGGCGGCCATGTTCCGGGGCGGCTGCGATCAGCGTCAGGCAAAAACTTCTCTTGCCGACGTCGACTGCCCCCAGGACGACCATGCGGGGCTCGGGCGAGGGTCCGGGCAAGCGCTTCGTCCGACGCCACCGCCATCGACTGTCCCGTGCCGAGGAACCGCGCGAAAGGCGGCCTCGACCACGTCCAAACGGCACGACATGACCGCCCGCGAACTCCCGGTAGTCGACGTCGTAGCCCGCCTCCTCCAGGCCCGCCGCAACGCGGCGTCCGCAGCGCCCGATCGGCAGGACAGGGTCCTCCCGGCCGTGCGACACAAAGATGCGGGGCGCGTCCGCTGTCCTGGTTGGCGCCGCGAAACCTGGCGAGAAAGCAAGGATGTCGCTGAACAGCCGACCGTTCGTCAGTCCGAGCGAGATCGCATACGAGGCGCCGTCAGAGAAGCCGGCGATCGCGATCTTCCTCGGATCGACGTGGATCCCGGCGAAGAGGGTCTTGAGCGCGTGGTCGAGGAAGGCGACGTCTGGTCCGTACTCCCGCTGGATCATGTCCCAGATCGGACCTCTCGAGTTCTGGAGCAAGGATCGCCACGCCGCGTCGCTCCGCGCATTCGGCGACCATCGGCACCTCGTCGGACGCGGTCGCGCCGGCGCCATGCAGCATGATCACCAGCGGGACCGGGCCATCCTCGGCCCCGGACGGCACGACCACGATGCCGTCCCTGTCCATTCCGAGCCCAAGAGCCGAGGCACCTGCCGATCGGCGCTCACTCGCGCTCGCGCCTTCGAGGCGGGCCTGAAGCACGCCTCTCTCGTAGTCGCCTTCCATGAGTTCGGCTCCGTTGCTCCGATGAGAAACTCGCCTTCGGCACGTTTGTTGCCTGACCGGGAGAGATGGCCGGCCGTGAGCGTGAGGCTCCGAACTGGAGTTAGAAGTCGCACCACTCCGAGACCTCCGTCGACTCCACGCTAACGCGGCGATGGACGGTCCCTCACCGAACCTCCAGCCACTTCGGCACCGTCGAGCCGCAGCGCGGATCGCTTCCATCGAACGGCGGTGCACCGAGCGCGTCCGAACGTGCACTCGAGCAACGCGGGACAAGTCGTCCCTTGGCGGCGCACGTCGAATGGCAGTTCATGGACGTCCTTGTCGTACCCGGTCACGACGAATTGCGGAATCTCGTCAGCAAGGAGCCGAGCTGCGCCGCATCTTTCGCTGTAAGCCGGCTTTCGAACTCTTCCGAGAGAACCCTGGCGTAGACGGGCCACATCGCCCGCCGCACGGTTCGGCCTTTCTCGGTCATGCGAATGACCTGGCCCCGCCCGTCGTCGGCACAAGCTTCGCGCTCCAGCAACCCCGCCTTGACCAGGCGATCGAGCAGCCGAGAGGTGCCGTATTGCGGCAGGAGCAATCGCTCCTTGATCTCGAAGGGACGGAGGCCGTCGCTACCGGCCTTCTCGACTTCGAGGAGGGCGTCGTACCACGCCAGCGGCGGATGCCCCTCGGACTTGAGCGCCGCCTCGACCTTTTCGATGAGAACCCGGCTCGCCGAGACGAGAGCCGTCCATGCGGTGATCGTTGAGCGGTCCAGCTGCATCCAAGAGCCATCGCACAAAGATGCAAGTGCATCAAGATTGACTCTGATGGGCCGACATGGCATGTAGATGCAAGTGCATCTATACCGAAGGAGAAAGCGCATGTCTCAGACCTCTCTCGACCGCCTTGCCGCCTCGCTGCTGCGGGTTGCGCTCGGTCTCATGTTCCTTGCCCACAGCGTGGTTCTGAAGCTGTTCGTCTTCACGCTGCCGGGGACTGCACAGTTCTTCTCCTTCATTGGGTTGCCCGGATGGATGGCCTACCTCGTGTTCACTGTCGAAGCAGTTGCCGCGGTGCTCCTCGTCCTGGGCATCCAGTCACGCTGGGTGGCGCTGGCGACGATACCGATCCTTGCGGGCGCGACGTGGGCGCACTGGGGCAATGGCTGGATGTTCGCCAACGAGAGCGGCGGGTGGGAGTATCCGGCGCTCCTGACGCTGCTCGCGTTCGTTCAGGCCCTTCTTGGCGATGGCTCGCACGCTCTGGTGCGGTCGTCTCCGATGTTCCTGCACTCTCCGACCAGGGAAGCACAGCCATGAAGCTGCACCTCATCAGCCACGCTCTTTGTCCCTACGTGCAGAGGGCGGTCATCAGCCTCACGGAAAAGGACGTCCCGTTCGAGCGGACCGATGTGGACCTCGGCAACAAGCCGGACTGGTTCCTCGAGATCTCGCCGCTCGGCAAGACGCCCGTTCTCGTGGTCGACGGCACGCCGATCTTCGAGTTGGGACCGATCCTGGAATTCCTGGAGGAAACACAGCCGAATCCGCTGCATCCGCAGGATCCTCTTCTTCGCGCCCAGCACCGCGCGTGGATCGAGTTCGGCTCGGCCGTGCTCAACGGCATCGCCGGCTTCTACAACGCTCCGGATGCCGAAGCCCTGACGGTCAAGAGCAACGACCTGCGCAAGAAGTTCGCGCGGCTGGAAGCGGAGCTCGGGGCCGGTCCGTTCTTCGCCGGCACAAGGTTCAGCCTCGTCGATGCCGTGTTCGGGCCGGTGTTCCGGTACTTCGACACCTTCGACCGGATCGCCAACTTCGGCATTCTGACCGATTTGCCAAAGGTGGCCCAGTGGCGTCGGCTGCTGACCGACAGGCCGTCCGTCGCGAATGCCGTTACCATCGCGTATTCCGAGCTTCTCGAAGACTTCATCGCACGTCGCAACTCACGGCTGTCGACCCTACTCCGAGAAGCTCAGCACGCGGCAGTCGCGAGAGGTGTCCCCCCGCGGGGCCTCGCCGCGACTGTCTGACCAGCCGGTTCCGCCTCTATCGGAACCGCAGCGCGTCAGGTTCTGCCGCGATCAAAGGCAGAATTGACAGACTTTGGAGCTGCGGCGAGCGATGGCCGCAGCTCCGCTGTATCGTCGCCGCCGGCAAAGCGCCGAAGGCAGGCTTCAACATCCTCTTCTATCCCCATGAAGGACTCGCCCGCGGCCACGCGCGCCGGATGCGGACATTGGCTAAGAGACCTCGCGGCGACGCTTGGGGCTCAGAGCGCAATGCGGCGCGGCGGCAACCGCGCGGCGGGACGAGCCGCCGAAGCGAGCGGCCAAGAACGTCCCTTCGGCTGAGCCAATGGCCGCCGCGGCGCAGCGGTACCAGCGGACATCAGACGGCAAACCGTGGCTCCTACGACGGAGCGCCGCGCTTGATGGCGCTCCGTCACGCGCCTTGGGCTTGTCGCCGCATTGTGCTGGTTTCCCCCTCCTGCCAGGGGCTTTGGCCGCCAGGGTCCGTGCCGGGGCTTCGCGGCATCGAGATGAGGATCGCGCATGATGAGGAACGAGAGGCCGGCGGGCGGTCAACGCGAAAGGAGCAGCCTCACCATGATAGATTGATCGTCTTGCTGATCTGCCCGAAGCCCCCAGCCATCAGACGCAAGACACCTCTGGGACCAATTTCCAGATCGACGAGGATCTGGCTGGGAGCGGCGGGATACATGTAGCGGCCCTGCTCGACGACGAGACGCGACCGCTGCACGCCCAGATGGTCGTGCAGAAGGCACGCCAGCGGTCCCGCGGCCATGCCGGTCGCACTCTCCTCTCGGATGCCGAAGCGCGGGGCGAACATGCGGGCGGTGGCGTCATCCCCCGGCTCCAGGCCATCGGTCGTGAAGACGTAGAAGCCGATCAGGTCCAGCGCGTCGCTGATCCGTTCGATCGCCTCGAAGTCGGGTGTCAGTTCCGCGAGGTCTCCGGCGCTCCGGACGCCGACAACCAGGAAGGCGTTGCCGGTGCTGACCACCTGCGGCTCCGCTCTCGCGTCGAGCCGTGACGCGTCGAGCCCGAGAGCGCCGAGCACCGAGCCAAGGTCGACGCCGTCCCAACTCCAGTCCTGCGAAGCACGGTAGACCGGCGCCAGCTGCTCCATGAAGACCAGACCATCGCGCAGGATGATGCGCCGCGGGCCCTCAATGGTCTCCTTCGAGGTGATGCCCTCGCGGATGCGCCCCTGCGACAGCATCAGCGAGAACGCGGCGATCGTGGCGTGGCCGCAATGCGCGATCCGCCGGGTCGGAGTGAAGAAGTCGAGCCGCGCCCCCTCGGTGGCCGAGCGCGACACGAAGGCGGTCTCGGCGAGGCCGACCCGGGTGGCGATGGCCTGCATCTCCGCCGCGCCGAGCGCGTCCGCGTCGAGTACGACGCCCGCGGCATTTCCGCCGGTGCCGTTCTTCGTGAACGCGTTCACGATGTGAAGGGTCACGTCGGATGTTGCAGCATGCTCATGTTTCGCCATTGCTCGACCTCCTCTGAGCGATAATGCATCCTGTTACGAAGCCCCAGAACGACCAAGGCTGCCGAGCTCACCAATACATGGACCGGATTCACGAATTAGCACGACGGTGCCGGCCTCGACCGGCTCATGCATTCGGTCCTGCTGCTCGCCGCGATGGAGCGGGAGGCGAGCTTCGCGGCCGCGGCGCAGGCGCTGGACCTCGATCCGAGCTCGGTCAGTCAACGCCTCCGAGCGCTCCGGACGTTCCGTCTTCCGGTGTTCTCGGCGCGCGACCGATGGGGCCGCCCTTGATGGAGATCCGGATACGCCGGCAGGCGCCATCCCGCCCATGACCGCGCGTCCGGAACACGCGGCCGTTCGTCCGGACTTCGGCGCCGCTTCACGTCCTCGGTCGCCGTTGAAGGGCGGCGAAGCTTCCGCTCGTGCCCTCAGAGCGACCTCGAAGGGTCAGAGGCTGATCGTGCGAATTGATGACTTCCGGGGACGACAACGGCGTTGAGGAACGAGCCTCACCGTATCGGGCGACAGAGTCTGCCGGCCAAGCGTCTCGAAGGACGTAGAACGCGGGCACGACGCGGGTGTCGGGCGGGAGTTGCACCCAGGGCAGTCGCGTCGAGGTGTAGATGTGGATGTCAGGTGGCAGGAGAGACGGCATGTCGAGCGTCCCGACCCGCAGGAACAGGATGGCGGGGCCTGCATCCGCGTAGGTGCTCCAGAGCGCGACGCGACAGCCCGGGCAGCGGCAGATGCTTTGGCCGCGCCCGCTCGCCGACGGGATAGCGACGCGCAGCACGTCCCCACCGAGCCGGACGAGCCGTGTCGCCTCGATCAGCGCGTTGAGGGCGAAGGCGCTGCCGGTCTCGCGCTGGCACCAGGTGCAGTGGCAGCAATGCACGAAGAGTGGCGGCGCCTCCATCCGGTAGCGAACGCGGCCACAGGTGCAGCCGCCCTCGAGCGGGAACGGGTCCGTCATGTCGTCGACCTCATCCTGCGCGCGTCTCACGGTAGGGCGTGGAACTGGGGCTCGGCGCCGCAGAGCGCCGCAAGCCGGCGGGCGACCGAACGCGCTTCATCTTCGATCTCGCGGACGATCTCGGCCGCGGGCATGATCCGGCGGACGGCTGCGACGCCCTGGCCGGCCCACATCGAGAGCGCCTCGACGTCGCCACTGAGGTCCGGTCCCGGCGATAGGCACTGGTAGCGATGTACTTCGCCGCGAGACGGGGAGATGGCGACGACTTGGCCCTCGCCCGGCCGGTCTCCGTTCGGTGGGCGGCCGGCGGCCTCCCACGCGGCGGTCGTGCTGTTGCGCAGGACGCGGTGCGGCGCGTCGGGCCAGCCGATGTCGAAGAGGTCCTCGTATCGGCCTGTCCCGGTCTCGTCGGCCGCGAGCAAGAGCCGCGTGTACTCGGGGTGGAGCTCGGCCTCGTCGGAGGCCAGGAAGCGCGTGCCGATCCAGATGCCGGAAGCGCCGAGCGCCAGCGCCGCGGCCATGCCGCGCCCGTCGGCGATGCCGCCCGCCGCGACCACCGGCGCCGGACCGACGGCGTCGACCACCGCCGGAACGAGCGCCATCGTCGCGACGCTGCCGCCGACGTGCCCACCGGCCTCCCAGCCTTGGGCGACGATGATGTCCGCGCCGAGGTCCACCGCCTCGCGGGCCTCCCGCGCCGACCCGACCGTCTGCATGACGAGCGCACCGCCGGCCTTCGCCCGCGCCACGAGCTCCGCCGACTGCCCCCAGAAGAGCGAGATCACCAGCACGCCCTCCTCGAGGCACGCATCGAGACGCGCCTCCTGCGGCCTGGAGGCGTTCAGGTTGACGGCGAAGGGCCGCGATGTGAGCGCTTTCAGCGTGCTCACCTGGTGGCGCACCTCGTCGACGTCCTTGGCCGACAGGGGCAGCGTACCGAGGCCGCCGGCATTGCAGACCGCAGCGGCAAGGCGCGGCCCGACGGCCCCGCCCATCGGCGCCTGGACGATCGGCATGTCGATCCCCAGCATCCGCGTCAGGTCGTTTCTCATTTGGCGTTCCTATCCTGTTGGCGCCTCTCGCCTCGCCTCCGCGAGTGCCTCCTGCGGCATCCGCGGGCGCGGCAAGTGGGCTCGGCCCTTCTCCCTTCTCGCGCGGTCGGTTCGCCGCCGGAATGGCTCGGCCCCCGGATCGCATGACCCGTCGTCCGGATGCGGCGCTTGGCGTTGGTCCGGACGCGCGGTCAAGACACCCGGATGCGCCGTCATTCCACCGATTGCCCGGCCGAGGCTATGCCGAGGCGTGCCGATCAGGCTCCACCGCGCAGCGCCACCGCCATGCCTGGCACGACCTGCGCATCTAAGAAGGATTGCCACCATGACCCGACCGAAACCCGCCGAGGCGCCGACGATGACCCCGCGCCAGATCGCGCTCGTCCGCGACAGCTTCGCCCTCGTCGTGCCGATCCGGCAGACCGCGGCGACCCTGTTCTACGCGCGCCTGTTCGAAATCGCGCCCGAGGTGCGGCCGCTCTTCCCGCGTGACGTGACCGCCCAAGGCGCGAAGCTGATGGCGGCGCTGGCCGTAGTCGTGCGCGAGCTGGATTGCCTCGACGGCATCCTGCCCGAGATGGAGGCGCTGGCCGTCCGCCACGTCGGCTACGGAGCGCGGGCGGATCATTACGCGGCTGTCGGCGAGGCGCTGATCTGGACGCTGGAGCAGGGGCTCGGCAACGGCTTCACAGAGGAGGCACGGGAGGCCTGGATCGCAGCCTATGCCACGCTCTCGGGCGCGATGATCGCTGCGGCGCGCGGCGCGGACCAAGCCGCCTGAGCGCCGCCGCTGAACCAGACCGCCGCGTCAGCGCGGCTGCTGCCGCCAGTGCGCCGGCGACAGGCCCGTCGTCCGCTTGAAGGCGCGGCTGAACGAGGCCTCGGACTCGTAGCCGACCTCCACGGCGATCTGGGCGAGCGGCATCGCCCCCTCGCGCAAGAGGCTCGCCGCGCGCTGCATTCGCCAGCTCGCGAGGTAGGCCATCGGCGGCATGCCGAGAAGCGCGGCGAACCGCTCCGCGAGGATGGTCCGCGACAGCCCCGCCTCGTGCGCGAGGTCGCCGACCGTCCAGGCCCGTGCAGGATCGCGGTGCAGCAGCCGCAGCGCCCGGCCGACCGCCGGGTCGCGCAGACCGGCGAGCCAGCCGTCGGCGTCGGCGGGCACGGTCGCGGCGTACCTGCGGACGACCTCGGTAAAGATCAGCTCGCTCAGCTTCACCAGCACGCCGCTGCTGCCTGCGCCCTCCGCGCCGGTCTCGCGCGCCGCGGCGCGGATCAGTTGCCCGAGGAAGCCGTCGCCGCTCGAAAAGCCGTCGGGGACGTGGATCACCCGCGGCAGGGCCGCGATCAGCGGGTTGAACGGCGCCACGTCGCAGCCGAGAAAGCCGCAGAGCAGTCGCGTCTCGCCCCGGGCGCCGCCGCGGAAGTCGATGTGGAAGGGCAGCGACCGCCCGCGCGCGACCTCGTCGAAGGCCGCGAGGCTCGGCTCCGCGTCGAGCCCCGGGTCGCTCGCGAGGACGTGCGTATCGCCATGCGGGAAGACGACGACGCTGCCCGGGGCCAGCGCGATCGGCGGGCCGTCGGGGTTCGTCAGCCGCGTCCAGCACGTCCCCTCGACGACGACGTGATACTCGATGACGTGCTGCGCGTTTGAGACCACGGTGGGCGCGATGCTCTCCTTGGGCGGCGCGGCGGCCACCCAGGGCGCCGTGGCGTCCACCTCGAAGAAGATCGCGCCCGACAGGCGGACGCTGCGCAGCATCTCCGACAGGAAGTCGTGATCGGTCACGCCATGTCCTCGCGCGGAACGAGTTCGGGCGAGCATGCGGGGCGCCGGTCGAAGCGTCGCGCGGACCCGGACGGCTCGGAAACGAAAGAATGCCACCATGAACAAGTTTCGCCAGTACCCTCGCATTTGCCGGCGACCAAAGACAGTCTTGGTTCACGCAGGGTCGGCTCCCACGCGGCGAAGGTCGTGCGTCGAGCAGCGTCATTCCGGGCGCAATGCTTCGGTGGCCGCTTCAGCGCGGCCTGCGTCCGGCAGCCGTCTTGCTGGAGCGACGGGGTTCCAAGCCCGGCGTCGCCCGGTGCCGGCGCGCCTGCACAGCCCTTTGAGCTTGACGGGCGGCGCGACGGGGCTCGTAGTTCTCAAGACACGGATGTCGTGAGGGACGCATGACGCCAGACGCGACGAGGCGTATGTTCCGCGGCCTCGCGGCCTTCCTGATCACGCCGGCGCACCCAGACGGGCGCGTCGATGTCGAGCGCCTCGGCCGTCTGCTGTCGCGCCTTCGAGATGCGGGAGTCAATTCGGTGGGCCTGCTCGGCAGCACGGGCACCTACGCCTACCTCTCGCGCGCAGAGCGCCGGCGCGCGGTCGAGGCCGCGGTCGAGTGTCTCGGCGGCCGGGTGCCGCTGATTGTCGGCGTGGGCGCGTTGCGAGCCGACGAGGCGGAGGCCCTGGCGCGCGACGCGGAGGAGGCCGGCGCGGACGGCGTGCTGCTCGCGCCCGTCTCCTACACGCCGCTGCTCGACGAGGAGGTCTTCCACCACTTCCGGTCTGTCGCACAGGCGAGCGGCCTGCCGCTCTGCATCTACAACAATCCCTCGACCACGCAGTTCACCTTCGACGCCGAACTTGTCGCGCGGCTGGCGGAGACGCCCCGCATCGTCGCGCTGAAGAACCCGGCCGGGCCGACGGACGATGTCGCGGCCGAAATCCAGGACCTTCGGGCAAGGCTGCCGGAGGGCTTCTCCATCGGCTATAGCGGGGACTGGAACTGCGCGGCGGCGCTGCTGGCAGGCGGTGATTCCTGGTACAGCGTCGTTGCGGGCCTGCTGCCAGCACCGGCGCTGGCGCTGACGCGTGCGGCCCAGGCGGACGATCGGAGCGAGGTCGCGCGTCTCGACGCGCTCTTCGCGCCGCTCTGGGAGCTCTTTCGGGAGTTCGGCAGCCTGCGCGTGATGTATGCCGCAGCGCAGATTCTCGGCCTCTCGGACCTGCCCCCGCCTCGACCGATCCTGCCGCTCTCTGCCGCGAAACGCGAACGGGTGAGCCGTGCCCTCGACCACCTTGCGTTCGAAGGCTCGTAGAGCGGTTCCCGGGAGGGGAGAGGCCCGGGCGATTTGCCGGCTTGGACGGCCCACGTGCGAAGCGGGGCCGCTTCGGCGGCCCCGCTGTCGGTCCGGCGATCATCAGTTGCCGGAGCTCAGTGCGAGTGGAAGTCCTCGGCCTCGGGGGTCAGGACGATGGTGTTGATCGTCAGGCCCGCGTCCTTGAACGTGTCGATGCTGCCCGTCTTCTCGCCGGTCTCAAGGTCGATGACGGAGATCGAGCCGTCGTTCATCCCGTCGATGTTGAGCAGGCTGTTCTGCACGTAGGCGCGGCTGCCGTCCTCGGAGAACACCAGGTGGTGCGCCCCGCCCGCCGCCTCGGCCGCCCAGAGGTGCTGCGGCGCGTGGGGGTCGGAGATGTCGAAGGCATTGAGGTGCCCCGGCATCGCCGACGTGATGTAGGCCCGGTCGCCAGCCGCGTTGAAGTAGACCTCGAGTGTCACGCCCTGGCCCAGCTCGTCGAAGCGGAACTCCTCGCGGAAGGCGAACTCCTCATAGTCCGGCTGCCACTCGGCAAGCCAGAGGCTGCCCTCCATGTTGGTGATGTAGACGAGCGGCGGCTCGACGCCGGGTACGAAGAAGGCCTCGACCGGCCCCGCGCCCGAGGGCGACGGCGCGGTCGACACCTTGTGCGTCGACAGGACCTCGCCGGTGCTCGGTTGCAGCACCACGATTTCCTCGCCCCACTCGGGCGCCTCCGAGTAGGGATTGGCGGTGCTCGTCACCAGCTGGCGGTCGATCGCGTCGTTGGTGGCGATGCCGTGCGGCCAGGGCGCGGGCAGCTCGATCGTCTCCAGCACCTCGTCGGTCTCGGCATCGCCGACGATGACAACCGACGAGCCCATGCAGGTCAGGTACCACTTCCCCTGCGCCTCGGAGAACGAGACGTCCTCGCCCACCTCGCAGTCCGTCACCTCGACGGACGTGTGGCGGTAGGGGAACGCGCTGACGTCGAGCACGCGCAGTTCCGGCGTCGCGAGCGAGGTGACGTAGGCCTTGGTCCGCGCGGGGTTGTAGAAGATGTGGTGCGAGTGGAAGTCCGGCGGCAGCGGGATCTGCGCCAGGATCTGGCCGTAGTCTTTCGAGCTCGGATCGAGCTCGACGAAGGCGATGCCGTCCTGCCGCTGGCTCTGGTCGGCGCCCCTGGTCTCGTAAAGGACGAGGGCGGTCTGCTCGGCCGCCGCGCCGCTGGCCGAAAGAGCGAGCGCGCTGGTGGCGGTGGCGAGGAGCGTGGTTCTGTAGCGTTTCATTGTGGTCTCTCCTGGTTTGATTGAGTCAAGCGACGCTGTCGGCGCCTTGCGGTGTCCCGCGGCTGGCCCGCGCTTCCGGTCGTGGCTGCGCCGGCGGAGCCGCAGGTCTTTCAGCCGCCCCATCGGCGCGGCATCCATTCGTCCGGCGTCTCGGACGAGGACGCTCTCGCGCCCACGGTCACGTCGTGCGCCGGGATCACCTGCGCCGCCGCTGGACCGACGGAGAGGTCTTGCTGGCTCCGATCGTAGCGCTGGCTCCCGTGAGGGACGAACAGTGCCCGCTCGGTGGATGCGGCGACGGCGACCAGCGCCAGAGCGCTGGCCGCCATCCCGACGATGATCGTTCTGTAGGTTTGCATTGGATGCTCCAGGCGTTGAGGATTGGCCGGCGTCAGAAGCGCACGACACGCGTCGCGCCACTCGGGAAGCGCTCTCGGCGGAGCCCGACGTCGTTCAGCAGACGGTCATCGAGCCGTTCGAGATCGCGTACAGAATTGCGAATGCGCGCTGCGAGCCCGCGCCGCTTCAGGGCCTGAGCAAAGGCGGCGAAACGCGAGGTCGCTGCCAGAGGAATGGAAGCGCGACGGCTTTGGCCGGAGGCAAGCTTCATGTAGTCGGCGTAGGCACTCATCTTGCTCTCCTTTCGAGAAGCCGACGCGGCACTTCCACTGCGCGGGTGACGCTGTTTCTGTCTGCCGCTTCGGGTGCCGCAGGTCGTTAGCGAGACTTATTGCCAAGGCCGGCCTGCCGGAATTGCCGGCCGTCCGCGATGGACTGCCGATCGTCCGGAACTCGGAAAGGAAGAGGAAACCGACCGTGGTTTGGATGGGGCACTCGACTTTGCGCGCGCAAAGCAAACTTTTCCGGCAGCGCAGGATCTCCGCGGGCGGCTCGGAGGACCGCCCGCTGTCGCGACTTTCGATCGTGCAGGCTTAAAAGTACTGCGTGTGGTCGGCGGCCAGCGCCTTCTCGGCGAGGAACCAACCGGGGTCGACGATGCCCTCGGCCGCCGGAACCAGCGCGTCGGGATCGACCTCGAAGGTGCCTGCGGCGTAGCGGCAGCCGTAGAGGCGGACCCGGCCGGTGTCTGCGAGCATGGCGAGCCAGTCGGCGATCTCGGTCGGCATCCCGGTGTCGGAGAGGCGACCGCGGAGCCAGGCGGCGTCCTCCGCATGGCCGTGGGTGACCTCAAGCGCGGCCGCGCCCTCCGCAGTCAACGCGCGGACCGCCCAGAGGGTGAAGAGGACGTCGACCTCCACGCCCTTCTGCGCCTGGGTGTAGGCGAAGGTCAGCGGCGTAAGCATGCGGTCGTAGGAATCGTCGCGAACGACGATGGCGAGCTTCTTCATGTCGGTATCTCCTCAGGTGCGGAGGCGCTCGGCCGTCCGCGGATGATGCCGTCGCGACGGCGGAAACAAAGGCCGGGGCCTCTTTGGGTGGACGTGGTGGCGAGGCCGGCTGATCGTCTCCGGCCGATCGTCACGCGCTCCATCGGGAGGCCGGTCATTGCGCCCGGCGCTTCCCGAGAACGTGCCTAAGGCGCAGGGTGGAGTCGCGGAATGATCCGGCGTTCGGCACACACGTCCGCGCGTCCGGGACGAGGCCTGGCGCGACAGGCCGTCAGCGGGGCGGGCGATGGCGACGAGCGGCACAGACGAGCACACCGGAGCGGCGTGGCTGCGCATCGAGACGCGCGAAGCGTTCGTCTCGGCCTTCGCGGACCGGCCGCTCTACGGGTCGGAGGGGATGGTCTTCACGATCCATGCGTCCGGGCGGCTCACCGGGACAATCGACGGCAACGAGCTCACCGGCGAGTGGACCTGGCGAGACGGCCTCTTCTGCCGACGCGCCAGCCTGGGTGGCGAAGACCTCGGCGTCGATTGCGAGGTGATCTTCAGGAGGGGCGGGGAGATGAAGTACCGCGGTGACAAAGGGGCTGCCTCACCGGTCATCGTGTCGCTGAACAGGGACTGAGGCAGGTTGTAGCAACTGTCTTTTACGCTGCCTGTTTCCGGTGGTCGTCGGCCTCCGCCAGGATCAGAGGCTGGAAACGGACGCTTGGAGGCGGTCCTCGAGCTCTTCATTCGGCTGGCGGTCCGACCGCCAGATGCCGGGAGAGAGGCCGGTCGCGCGTCGGAATGCGCGGCTGAAGGAGGCCTCGAACTCGTAGCCGACCGCCTCGGCGACCGTGTAGACGGGCGTGTCGGTGTCGGCGAGCAGGCCGGCGGCAAGCTGCATGCGCCAGCTGGCGAGATAGCTCATCGGCGGCACGCCCAGCGTCTCCTTGAACGTCGCAGCGAGGACGGTGCGGGAGACGCCGCTGGCTCGCGCCAGCGACGTCAGCGTCCATGCCCGCGCCGGGTCGTCGTGGAGCAGCGCGATGGCGCGGGCGACATGCGGGATGCGCAGCGCGGCGAGCCAGCCTCGCGCGTCCTGCGGCAGGCGCTCGGCGTAGATGCGCACGGCCTCGATGAAGATCAGCTCGCTCAGGCGCGACAGCACGTTGCGGCCGCCGTCGCGGCGGTCGTTGCCTTCGGAAGCGGCCGCGCGGATCAGGCTGGCGAGCCAGCCGTCCCGCTCCGAGTAGCCGTCGGTGATGACGAGCATCCGCGGCAGCGCCTCGAGCAGAGGGTTGAACGGCAGCACGTCGCAGCCGAGGAAGCCGCAGATCAGGCGCACCGTCTGCGGACCGTCCCCGTTGCGGCTGAGCATCAGCGGCTTGAGGCCCTCGGGCTGCGGCGCGTCAAAGATCGCCGGGTCGAACGGCGCCCGCATGCCGGGCTCGCTTGACAGCACGTGGGTCGTTCCCTTGGGAAAGACGATGACGCTGCCGGCCCTCAGCAGGATCGGTTCCTCCTCGCGGTCGAGCAGCCTGACCCAGCACTCGCCATTCGCGACGACGTGGTAGTTTATGACGTGCTGCGCGCGCGGCATGATCAGCGCCTTGAACTCGCACGATGGCGGCGCCTCGGCGATCCACGGCGCGCAGCCTTCGACATCGAAGAAGAGCGCGCCGGACAGGTGCACCTCCTTCAGGACGTCCGACAGGATGTCCGCGCTCATCCGAGCCATGTCCTTCGCGCTGGATGACGCAGCGTAACAGAAATCGCCGTTGCGCGCGAACTCGCCGTCCACGTCGCCCGATCACTCGCTAAGGCAGGCGAAGTCCGATCCGGACGATCGGCCATGATCGCGGCACGGGCGGCCGTGGGGCCATGGCGGGCACCCGCGTACGACAGGGCCACCGCTGAAGCTGCCATCGAGCGCCGAGGCGGACCCGACACGCGCCGAGACGGCGCCCACCCTTGGAGACCCTCATGCTGACCGATTGGAGAGGCTTGCCGGTGACGGCGAGCGGAGACGCCACCGTCGAGGCCATCGACACCTTCGTCGAGGGACTGCTCGGCTACGAGAACAAGGCCGCCGCCATCGTCGCCGCGGCCGATGCAGATGCCGAGAGCACGCTCGCCAACGCCTACGCGGCGATGTTCTGCATGTTCCTGGAGAGCCGCGAGGCGCCGGGCATGGCCGCCGGCTACATCGCCCGGGCCGAGGCCGCGGCGAAAAACGCAACGGCGCGCGAGCGGCTGGTGCTGGACGCGGCCCGCGCCTGGGCCGCCGGCGACATGCCCCGGGCGATCGCCGTCGGCGAGGAGCTTGCCGCCAGCCACCCGCGCGAGATCGCGACGGCCAAGGTGACGCAGTATCACTATTTCAACCTCGGCGACGCGGCGGGCATGCTGCGGATCTCCGAGAAGATCGGCGCCGCCAACGACGATCTTTCCTACGCCCACGGCATGGCCGCCTTCGCCTACGAGCAGGCGCACCTGCTCGAGGACGCCGAGGCCTCTGCCCGCCGCGCCATCACTCTGAAGCGCAAGGAACCCTGGGCGCACCACGCGCTGTCGCACGTCTTCCTGGCGCAGGGCCGCACCACCGAGGCGCGCGGGTTCCTGGAGGACGTCAAGGAAACCTGGACCGACCTCAACTCCTTCATGTTCAGCCACAACTGGTGGCACATGGCGCTGGTGATGATCGACCAGGGCGACAGCGAGGCGATCCTCGGCTTCTACGACCGCAACATCTGGGGCCTCTGGAAGGAGTACTCGCAGGACCAGATCGGCGCGGTGTCGCTCTTGGCGCGGCTGGAGCTCGTCGGCGTCGACGTCGGCGACCGCTGGGGCGACCTCGGGCAGTACCTGACGGCGCGCGTCGACGACCACGTGCAGCCGTTCGTGAGCGCGCAGTACCTCTACGGCCTCGCCCGCGCCGGCCGGCCCGAGGCTGACGCGATGCTGGCGAGCATCCGCGCGCACGCCGCCGCCGCGCCCGACTTCATCCGTCCGGTCTGGACCGAGGTCGCGGTGCCGCTTTGCGAGGCGCTGCTCGCCCACGCCCGCGGCGACGTGGAGACGACGGTGCGCAGGCTCGGCCCGGTCCTGCCGCGGCTGGCGGAGATCGGCGGCAGTCATGCGCAGCGCGACCTCTTCGACCAGATCTGGCTCGACGCGCTGATCCGGACCGGCCGGCTCGGAGCGGCGCAGCGCATCCTCGAGCAGCGCCGCGAGGCGAGCCCGGAGGCGAAGCCCGCCTACGGCAAGCTCGCGCTGATCTACGACCGGCTCGACCTGCCGACCGAGGCCGGCCGCATGATGGCCCGCGCCCGCGCCGCCGCGCTCGTCCACTGACCGCGCTCACACTCGTCCGGGCGGTCAGCCGCCCGCGCGCCGCCGCGTGATCCGGCAGCGGCGCGCTCACCTTCACCCACGAGCACGCGCGGGCGCCTCCGAAGTGGCGGAGCCGCGCGTCCGCCCGAACCAGGAGACCCTCGATGTCCACCGCCGTCTCGCGCCCCATGCGCCAACCCGTTCCGTTCCGGCTGCCCTGGCCCGGCCCCGACCGCCATGAGAATCCGAGCGCTGCTCGCCTTGGCCGCCCCGATGACCGGCGCCGCGCTGGTCGGGATGGGCATGTCGATCACCGACACGCTGATGATGGGCTGGATCGGGCCGACGGCGCTCGCCGCCGGGGCCGTCGTCAGCGACCTCTACTCGCTGGTGTTCTACCTCGCCGCTGGAACGCTCTCGATCGTCGCGGTCCTGGCGTCCCGCGCCGTCGGCGCAGGGGAGCCCGACGGCGTGCGCCGCGCCGTTCGGGCCGGCTTCGCCGCCGCGCTCCTCCTGCTGGCGCCCGGTGTCGCCGCCGTCTGGCATGCCGCCGACTTCGTCCGGCTGCTGGGCGTCGATCCCGCCGTCCCGGTCCTCGGGCGCGGCTACGCCCGCGCGATGGCGATCACGCTGGTGCCGATGCTGTTCGTCACCGTCGGGCGCAACCTCTTCGGCGCGCTGGGGCGGCCGCGCATCTTCCTGCTCGCGATCTCGGCCGCCCTGCCACTGAACGCTCTGGCCAACCTCGTCCTGATGTTCGGCTGGGGGCCGATCCCGGCCCTCGGCGTCACCGGAGCCGGCATCGCCTCGGCCCTCGTCGCGTTCGCCCTGCTCGCCGGCTTCGCCGCCTTCACATTTCTCGACCCGGAGCTGCGTCGCCTCCGCCTCTTCCGCGCGCCCTGGCGCGTGGCAGCGGGCGACTTGCGAGAGATCTTCCGGCTCGGCCTGCCGATTGGGGTCTTCACCCTCGGTGAGGTCGGCCTGTTCCTGATCGCCACCGTCGTCATTTCGCTGTTCGGCGCCGAGGCACTCGCCGCGCACGCCATAGCGCTGCGCATGGCCGGCATCGTCTACGCGATTCCGACGGGCCTCTCCCAGGCCGCAACGGTCCGCGTCGGCACGGCGATCGGAGCCGGAGGCCCCGAGCGACTTAACCGCGCCGTTAGCTCCACGATGGCGATCGGAGTCGTCTCGGGCGCATTGATTTGCATCGCGCTCGCCGCAGGGGCCGACGTGATCCCGCGCCTCTTCATTCCGGACAGCGGCGCCTTCGCGGCGACGGCGTCGGCCCTGCTCCTTCTGCTTGGGGTGCTGCACCTGGCGCAGGGCTTCGCCGGGCCGGCCACGGCGATCCTGCGCGCCTTCAAGGACACGCGCATCCCGACGCAACTGTCGCTCGCGGGCTACTGGACGGTCGGCATGCCCGTCGGCGCGCTCCTCGGGTTCGGGCTCGATCTCGGCGTGTTCGGGATCTGGTGCGGCCTGGGGGTCGGCGTCTTCGCCTCGGCGCTGCTTCTGAACCTCCGGCTGATCCAGTCGGTGCTTCGCCCGGAGCCGGCGGCAGATACTGGCGGCTTTCCGCTGGCCAAGCGTGGGCTGCCCGGACAGAGCAAGGCTGCTCGGCACGCGCCGGGCAAAAGCACGGCGTAGGGTGGCACTCCGACGGTGCCTCCGCCGAGAGTCAGACAGACTTCGGCGAAGGCGGCGGCTCCGCAGGCGGCGTTTCAGTAGAGCCGCTGGCGGCCATCGTTGTCGATGATCGCCTGCATTTCCGGCACCGTGTCCGAGAGGCGGCCGTGTTCGACCATTGCCTCTGCCAGCGTCGGCACGTCGGTCGTGTCGGGCCAGTGCTCGGGTTGCCAGAGCCGTGAGCGGACGATCGCCTTCGGGCAGTGCATGAACGCCTCCTCGACCTCGACCACCAACACGAGGTTCGGCGGGCGGCCGTTGACGGCGAGGCGCTCCTGCAAGGGCTGGTCGCGGACGATCCGGCCGGTGCCGCTGACCCGCAGCGTGTCGCCGTTGCCGGGGATCATGAAGATCAGCCCGACCGCCGGATCGGCGAGCAGGTTCTCGAAGCCGTCGACGCGGTTGTTGCCGAGCCGATCCGGGATCGCCAGCGTCTTGGCGTCCAGCACCGCGACGAAGCCCGCCGGGTCGCCCTTGGGCGAGGCATCCAGCCGGCCGTCGCCGCCGCGGGTCGCGACGACGACGAAGGGCGAGGCGGCGATGAAGCGCGCGCAGATGTCGTCGATGTGGTCGATGGCCTTGTGACTGACCTTCCGGCTCGGCTCCTTGACGATCGCCCGCAGTCGTTCGCGGGTGGCGATCACCTCCTGGAAATCCTGTCGCATCGGGGTCTCCTGGTTCCTATGGGGGCGAGGCCGGGTGCGCCTCTCGTGCGGTACCGAGGAGGATACTGTTCGGATCTCCACGCACTGCCTTTGCTGAACCGGAGGACGGAATAACCTCGCGCAACTCGCCGAGAGGGCGCATCATTCGCTGACCCAGGTCAGCTGACGGAGGAGGAGATGAGGCTATGAAAATCGCACGTGCACCAGCACTGGTAATCATCGCCATGACAAGCGCGGCTCCGTTGTTCGCGCAAGATTCCGCGGTCGAGCATGTCGAAGTGTCCGGGACTTCATTCCCGTACACCGAGTCCGGCGAGGGCGAGCCAGTCCTTTTCGTGCATGGCGCCTTCGCGGACCATCGAGTGTGGGAGCCGATGCGCGAGACCGTCGCTCAGGACCACCGTTTTCTTGCGTACACGCAGCGGCAGTTCGGCACCGGCGACTGGCCTGAAACGCCCGGCTACGACCGCGACGCACACGCAGCCGATCTCGCCGCCCTGCTGGATGCCTGGGGCGAACCGATGCACATCGTCGGCTGGTCTTATAGCGGCCCGGTAGTGCTACAGGCCGCGATCGACAGGCCGGAGCTGGTCGAGAGCGTCGTGCTTTACGAGCCGTCGCATCCCGAACTCGTTGCCGCGCAGCCCGACGGAGGTAAAATCCTTCAGGAGTTCGGAAGCGGCTTCGCACCCGCCGCCGGGGCGATCGAACAGGGCGATCTCGACCAGGCGCTCCGTTCGAGCCTCGAATACGTGCTCAGTCTCGAGGACGGATTTGAATCGCTTCCCGAACTGAACCAGACCGTGGCGCTCGACAACGCTCACACGGTCCCGATGCAGTTCGGAATGCCGGCGCCAACGCCACTGACCTGCGAGGATCTCGGGCGCATCGAAGCGCCTGTACTCGTCCTCCTCGGAAGCGAGACCCTGCCGTTCTTTGAGGCGGCCGCCAATGCGGTCGCTGAGTGCCTACCGAACGCAGAGATCCGCGTGATCCAGGGCGCAGCCCACGGCGGACCGGTGAGCCATTGGAACGCCGTGCTTGATCAAGCTCTCGGCTTCATCGACGAGGCCGGAGCCTCCTGACGCTGCGCTGTCTCGCGCCAGCTGGCGTAGGGCGCCTTCCGGGAAAGTCGGGAGGTCGTGGTCGAGACCGACCTGGCAGCGGTCCTCGACCGCGAGATACCGCAGGAACGCTCGCAAGCTGGTCGTCAGCTTCTCGACGGTTCCACTCCCGGAACCGCTGGCGCGGTCCATGACGTAGCTGCGAACGTCCGCCGGCGACCAGCCGGCCGGATCTCCGCCGAGCGTCGTCATCATCTGCGCGGCGGCGCGAGCGTAGAGCGTGATGGTGGGATCGGACGCCCCGCGATGCTTGCGCAGCCACGCTCTGAAGCGGGTGACCAGATGCGGCTCGGCGGGCGCCGTCGCCACGACGGGTGGCCGAGACGCGCCGCCCTCGACGAGGTGTCGGCGAAAGAGCCTGGCGCCGTATACGGTGTGGTGATTGCGACGGCCTCCCCTGGCGCGCGGACAGCGACAGATACGCAGGTGCTCGGTAAACGCCGCCAGATCGATGTCGTCCGGACTCGCGCCTTGCTCGGCCATGACATGGCCGACATGAGCGGCCGCCCGCAAATATCGGACCGCCGTCGCGGGACTGTAACCCCGCCGCTCGAGCTCCGCCGCGAAGCCGTCGAGGTGCGGGCCGCTTGGCCCGCTACGCAGATGTTCCAACATCTTCGACGACGAGAAGTAGGTCTCCAACATGTTCGTCCCCTTTGCGTGATCAGCCATCGATGGCCGAGGGGACAAGAGGAGCAGGAACGCGATTTATGGGGACAAGACGCGTCAAGATTCACAGGGAAAAGCCGACACCGCCAATCCAACTCCCCATTACGGAATCCGCCCATAATGCACGAGTTGTAGGCGACGTGTCGGTGGCCGCACTTCATGCACGCCGCCACGTGCCCGCCGAGCGCTTCCGTCCGGCAGGCCTCGATCGCCGACATCACCTTGAGCTGGGTCAGGCAGACATGCCCGGCATGGGCCCGCCGCCACGCGGGACCATGGGCACGGAAGATGTCGGCGATCTCCAGCTTCGCCCGGACCACCCCGGCCCCGGGCGCTACTCCAAACCGCGCCTGAGGGTCTGGTCCTGAAGCTGCTTCAGCCGCTCGAACGGGCTCACGGTGTCGCGGATCGTCTTGGTGGCGACATGGGTGTACCGCGCCGTCGTGCTCAGCTTCGCGTGGCCGAGCAGGACCTGGATAACCCGCACATCCGTGTTCGCCTCGAGCAGGTGCGTGGCGAAGCTGTGGCGGAGCGTATGCAGGGTGGCGGGCTTGGCGATGCCCGCCATGTGCTTGGCCGAGGTGAACGCCCGGTTGAGCTGGCGCGGCGACAGCGGGTTGATCTTCGGCTTGCCCGGAAAGAGCCAGCCCTCGGGCCGGGACTCGCTCCAGTAATCGCGCAAGAGGTCCAGAAGGCGGGGCGAGAGCATCGCCTTGCGGTCTCTGCCGCCTTTGCCGTTGTCGACGTGGATCAGCATGCGGTCGCTGTCGATGTCCGTGACCTTCAGGTTGCAGACCTCCGAGGCGCGCAGCCCCGCCCCGTAACTGATGCCGAGCGCCGCTCGGTACGTCAGGCCCGGACCGGGAACCGCGGCCAGCAGGTCGGCAACCTCCTCGACGCTCAGGACGACCGGCAGCTTCCGCGGATGCCGGCGGAACTGCATGTACCGCTTCATCTCCTCGCGCCCGCAGGTCACGCCGAAGAAGAATCGCAGCGAGATGATACGCACATTGAACGTCGGCGCCGACACGCCGGTATTCGTCATGTGAAGCTGGTAAGCCCGCAGTTCCTCCGGCGTCGCCGTGTCCGGCGAGCGTCCGAGGAATGCGGCGAAGTCCCTGACACCCCGGATATGAGCCTGCTGCGTCTTCTCGGCCATGCCACGGATGCGCATGTCCTCGATCATCCGCTCGCGCAGCGGCGTGGTCCTCTCCTCTTTCACGGGAACCTCCTGTCTGACGATTGAGAAGGTCCCAATCGTCAGTCCGGGAAGCCCGATCAGAGAAGCGCAGAGCTCAGGGCAGCATCCGCCGTCAGCCAGAGGCGCCAATGCCGCGAGAGCGGCTTAGTCCATCCGCCCTTCGCGACGGACGGACGACCCGGACGCGAACCTGCGCCGGTGAAAATCACTAACCCGTGTCGCCGGGGCAGGGTTGCCTGCGGTGACGGCGCGGAAGTCGCCGTGATCAACGATAAAGCGTGCTGCGGAGGCACCCGGCCGAACGGGACGATGGCACGCGTAAGACGCCTGCCTGAGGCGTAGGTTCGGAAGCCGAGGGCATAACAAGTGAGCGCGCAGTCGCTCCGGCAGGAGCGCCTCTGAGGGTCTTGCCCGTGACCGAGGATGCGCGCCCCTGGGCCCGGCTTGCTCACGGCCTGTACGAGAAGATCGGCCCGAGCAGCCCTCCACAATTTCTTCTTCGTCTGGCGGGGAACAGACCAATGTTCAGCCTACCAGCACCGAGGCCAACACCGACGACGAACAAGATAGGAGAACTCAGCTCAACCTTGCTGCCGGTTTCGACGGGTCTCTCGAGGTAACCTGCCCGCGCAAAGTCTACGACCCGCAGTAAGAAATTCGATCTTTCTTCTTCGTCTTCCCAAAGAAGAGCCAATCTCCGGGTTACCAGCACCCAGAAGGACACCGAACACACAAGAAAGGAGCCTAAGCTTGCTGCCCCTTCCAGCTCTGGCTGCACCCTCGGCGCGAGGTGCACCCCCAGCGGCAGCGGCAGCAGCTCCAGATGGCATCGACCTCTTTGACCCGAGCCGAGTCTCGGACCCCACACCATAGGAGATGTCATGTATCAGGAACCCATCATCGCAACTGCCCGCGTCGACCTGAGGCTCAACAGCGAGACCGGCCTTCGGAGCTTCTTCGAAGCGCGGTATCATGCTCTTGCTACCGGGGCCGCGGTCCTCGCGGGCCGGAAAGGAGCGAGAATTGTGGAAGAAATCCGGTCTGGACTGGAGCAGCCTGGACCGATCTCGCGCTGGATGGCCGCGCGGCTCTTCCAGCTGTTCGACATCCTCGCACTGCGCAACGTCCACGACGAGGACAGCGAGGAGGCGAGCCGGTTCGCAGCGATCGACCCCGCGGACCCGATCGTCGATGACCTCTGCCTGCTGACCGACGAGCTGTGCCAGGCGCTACGGTCGGCAGACCTCGATCCCTTCATCGGACGGGAGGACTGAACCACAGGCATCGCGAGCGACCTCCTGCGCTCGCGATGCACTTGACGCCAGCCAGGAATGCGCGGCCCGGTGGTCGCGAGCTGGACGTCAGGAGGACTCTTCATGAGTGCACCTCTGCCCGCCATCCCGTCGGCTTCGCGATCCGTCGATCTCATGCGCGCAACATCGGCCTTTGTCCGCGAGCACGGGACGGGGCTGTCCGACCTCGTCGACATCCTCGCCGACACCAGTGCCATCGACGCGTTGTGCGAGTTGGCAGCCAACCTCAACGCGACGACGCCCTGTCCGAGCGTCTTGCGGACGGCGATCGAAACGATCCTGGAGGCGCTGTCCCGCGTGTCGATACCTGACGCCGATCGGCTGGGCCGCTACTGGGGCACCGACGTCGGCGCGGCAACGCGCTGGTACGGAGCGCGTCTGGCCGAGCTCAGAACCAGATTCGAAGCGTTGGCCTGAGCCACAACGGACCGCAAGGCCATAGCCGCGGGCGCATGTCGCCCGCGGCCTTTTTGTGTTTGGGCCTTGGGGTCACCAAGCTGCTCCGACGCAGGCGGAAGGAAACGGTTAAGGGAGCCAAAGGAATCTCCTCGGTGGAGCCTTTGCTGACCGGTGCCATCATCCTATCTAATCGGGAGATTCGAACCACTGAGACCTGAGTACGTGCTCGGCAGGAACGAAAGCCGGCGCTTCAGGCGATGGCCAGCTTTTGCTTGCATAATGGCCAAAACGCGCCGGCAAATGGCCAATAATCACTTTCAGTTTCAACATCGGTCGACGCATCCACAGGCCACAATCGGATTGGCCGCAGGCGGCGCAGGTCATGCAGACATCGACAGAACGCGTCCATGGCCGGCAGATCTCGGACACGGGATTTCCGTAGTCGTAAATGCACCGGCCGCGATCGATCCGGAACATCGCGCCTTCGGGTGCGCCGCATCAACCTCTGAGCCCCGGGTAGCCATCCAGGGCGGCTTGAGAAGGCCGCCTCTTTCCGAAGACCGCCAGCCGGAGATGTGTGCCAAAACTGTGCCAACCTGGGGCTTGGCACCGGAAATTTTTCATGGTAATCAGTGGCTTGCGCGAGACCGCCCCTACCTCGACTTCCAGTCCATCATCGGCGCGACGGACAGGCGAGCGGCAGCCGATGCTTCAGTTTGCCCTTGTTTCATTGATGTCCCCGGCCGTTCGCCACTGGTCAATTCCCGGTGATTTGCCCTGATTGACCGCTATTTCGGCGCCCGGGCCTATAATTGTAGGCCCTCCTCGTGTCTTTGTAGTCCCAAGTTGGAGCCCCCCTATCAGCCGCGCTGCAGGCAGGCAAACTCACCTCCTGCCGTCGCTGCCAAGGAGCCGACGCGTCGCCTGGTGCACGCGTCGGCTCCTTCGCGCAGCGGGCAATTTCCGCGCCAGATCGAACGAACCGACGTCCCTCCCAACGCGAACGAAGAAGGACGAGCGGTTCACATGGGCCAGATCATCAAGCGCAAACGCAAAGACGGCTCCAGCGCATACACAGCACAAGTGCGTCGGAAGAAGGGCGGCACGACAATCCTGAGTCTGACGGAGACGTTCGATCGCCGCTCGCAGGCCACGGCCTGGATCGAACGGAAGGAAAAGGAACTGGCTCAGCCGGATGGGCTGAGAACAGTTCTCGCGAAGAAGAAGCGATCGCGTAGCCTCCGGTTCGTCATTGAAGCGTACATCGCAGCCCAAGAAGGTGGGATTGGCCGCTCCAAGCTCCAGAACCTCCAAGCCACGTGCCGCTTCGAATTCGCGGAGCGTGACGCGACGCTTCTTGCCGCGATCGATCTTGTGAACTTCGCGCGTGATCTGCTGAAGGGCGTGCAGCCGTCGCCCATCGATCCGGAAAAGGCCCCTCTCGACTACTATGACCTGAAGCCTCGCCTCCCTCAGACTGTCGCCGGCTACATGTCGCACCTCGGGGTCGTGATCCGCCACGGCGGCCCGTTGGTGGACCTGAAGCTACCAAAGTCGGAATTCGAGGAGGCTATGGAAACCTGCCGTCATAGCGGCTTCATCGGAGCCTCGGATAAAAGAACGCGTCGCCCTACCTTGGAAGAGCTGGACGCACTCGTGGAGTATTTCGTGAAGTTCAGCGAAGAGGACCCGCGCGCCGTGCCCATGCACATGTTAGTCCTTGCAGCGCTTTTTCTCACGTATCGACAGGGTGAACATACGCGGCTGCTTTGGGATGACCTCGACGAAATCGAAGCTGCGCTGAAGATCCGCGACATGAAGCACCCGCGCAAGAAGAAAGGCAACGACGTGGAGGTTCAGGTCCGGGAGGAGGGACTGGCTGTAATCCGCGCCATGCCGCGGGTTTCGGACCGGATCTTTCCCTACCACCCCGACACGATCAGCCGTCGCTTCACTGAAGCGTGCAAGATGCTTGGCATCGAGGATCTGCACTTCCACGACCTTCGGCACGAAGGCATCTCGCGGCTCTTTGAGATGGACCTGGGTATTCCCGAGGTTAAATCAGTGACCGGACACCAGCACTGGCCGACCCTCGAGCGCTATACGCACCTGAAGAAGAAGGGTGACAAATTTTCCGGTTGGCGCTGGCTCAGCCTTATCGGTCTCGATTAAGCGTTCCAGAGGCGGTCGCAGCCAGACAACCCGCGAATTCGCTCCGGCATTGCCGGTAGTGGTCAGGCCACGGCGGTCAGGGCAATCGCATTTGGCTCACGCGCTGGCTAAGCCCTTGAGGATGCTGCGAAGGAAGGCGTCGTCCTAACCTGCGCGCTTGAGCTTGATGGAGAGCGAGCCGTTCGAGGTGTCCCTGCGGACGACGTCGAGAGCGCGGCGGCGCAGGACTGCGATGTTGCCGGGACCGTTGTCCTCTCGGCTGTGCGCGGCATCCTCGCGGAACGAAACGTCGAGCTGCCAGTGCAGGGCGTTCTCGATCGCCCAGTGGGCGCGTACCGTGGTCAGCAGGACCTCTGGCGCCGGCAACCAGGACAGCGCGAAGAAGCGGGTTTCGGAGGTGACGGTGCCCTCGGTCCCGCGGCTCGCCTCAATCCTGCCGAAGCCCTTCAGCCCGGGAAAATCATGATGCTCCGCCAGTCCCTTGGCGGAGACGACCGTGGCGGTGCGGGCCTCCTTGCGGCCATGGCCGGCCTCCTCGCTGCGGGCCACGGGATGACCGGCGTGCAGTGTCCCGAAGCAGGCTCGGGCATCGGACAGGAGCGAGTCCTGATTGGCCTTCAGCCAGGCACCAGTCGCCGCCCCGTGTTGATCGCCGCAACCGTGCGGCGATTGCAGTGCAGCGCGTCGGCTGTCACGCCCTTGCCCTTCAGCGCGACCAGCACGAGAACCTCGAGGGCGGCGTCCAGTTCCGCGCCCCGGTCGGCAGGCACGCTGGCCAGCGTCAGGCGCAGCCGCGAGGTGTAGGCCGACACCATAATTCGTTCAGCCTGAACAAAGCGGATGTCTCTGATTTCGCACGATAAGGCGCAATTTCTCGTGGCTCCTGATTGCAGGTATTCGTAGAATTCCGGCGGGAACCCTGCGATTTCGGATGCGCCGATGAAACCGAAGACCCGCCACCCCGAGCAGGATGATCTGCTGCGGCCGCGCCTGGTCGACCTGATCGACATGGGCCACGAGCTGGTGAAGCTCGAGGCGCTGATCGACTGGGAGTTCTTCGAGCGGGAGTGGGCAGGGTTCTTCCCGTCCGGCAAAGGGCGACCGGCGACATCGCCGCGGCTGGTGGCGGGGCTGCTCTATCTCCAGCACGCGTTCGCCCTGTCGGACGAGGCGGTGGTCGCGCGGTGGGTCGAGAACCCGTACTACCAGCATTTCTGCGGTGAGACTTTCTTTCAGCATCGTCCGCCGATCGATCCGTCCTCGCTCACCCGCTGGCGCCAGCGCATCGGCGAAGAAGGTGTGGAGTGGCTGCTGACCGCGACGATCGAGGCCGGTCGCGCCTCGGGAACGGTCAAGGACCAGAGCATCGAGAGGGTGTCGGTCGACACCACGGTCATGGAGAAGAACATCGCCCACCCGACCGACGCCCGGCTCTACGAGACGGCGCGGCGGAAGCTGGTGGCGCTCGCCGCCGAGGCCGGGATCGAGCTGCGGCAGAGCTATGCGCGCCTGGCGCCGCGGCTGGCGGCGAAGGCCGGCAGGTACGCCCACGCCCGTCAGTTCAAGCGGATGCGCAAGGCGCTGCGCACGCTCAAGGGCTACACCGGCCGGGTCATGCGCGATCTCCGCCGCCGGCTCGAGGACATCCCGGACGGGCCGCTGCGGGAGCGCATCCTCGACATGCTGGTCCTGACCTCGCGGCTCCTGCACCAGCAGCCGAAGGACAAGGGCAAGCTCTACAGCCTGCACGAGCCGGAGGTGGACCGCATCTCCAAGGGCAAGGCGCGGGTGCGGCTCACGAGTTCGGCACCAAGGTCAGCGTCGCCGCCACCACCCGCGAGGGCTTCATCGTCGGCATGCGGGCGCTGCCGGGCAACCCCTACGACGGCCACACCCTCGCCGAGGCTCTCGAGCAGGTCGAGGTGCTGACCGATCGCCGCCCGTCCCTCGCCGTCGTCGACCGCGGCTATCGCGGCCACGGCGTCGAGACCACGCGCGTGCTGATCAGCGGCACCCGCAGGGGGCTCACGCCGCCGCTCGCCAAGCTCCTGCGCCGCCGCAGCGCCATCGAGCCGGAGATCGGCCACATGAAGACCGACGGGCGGCTGACGCGCTGCCCGCTGAAGGTCGTCGCTGTCGTAGAGCGCCTCCTCCGCCGCCGGGTCGGACAGCGCGTACCACTGCTGGAGAGTAAGCGCGCCGCTTGCGGCATAGCGGTGTCGGCTTGACGGGCCTACGACGCTGATCTCCGGACAAGAGTGCAAATTTCTTTGGAAACGATGGCCGCGGTTGGCGATCAGGCGGCGGCGTTTGCGGCGGGTTTGGCGAAGGCCCAGGGAAGCAGATCGTCGATGCGCGCCATGGGGTGACCGGCGGCGATCGCCTCGAGCACCGCCTTCGTGTAGCCGTAGGGCTCGACCCCGTTCACGCGGCAGGTCCCGATCAGCGAGGCGATGCGGGCCCAGGCCTCGGCGCCCGCGTCGTGGCCTGCGAAGAGCGCATTCTTGCGCGTGAGGGCATGGGGCCGGATCAGGTTCTCGACCCTGTTCGAGTCCAGCTCGACGCGGCCGTCTTCGAGGAAGACGCAGAGCGGCTCCCAGCTCTTGAGGATATAGCGGACGGCCTCGCCCATCTTGCTGGCGCCGGACAGGCGATCCTTCTGGGCGCGCAGCCATGCGCCGAGCGCGCCCGTCAGCGGCTTCGACCGCGCCTGCGGGCGGCGTGACGCTTCTCGGGGCCGTGACCGCGGCTCTCCGCCTCGATGGCGTAGAGCGCGGCGATCCGCCGAAGCGCCTCCTCGGCCACGGGCGAGCCGGCCTTCGGCGTGGCATCGATCAGCTTGCGCCGCGCGTGGGACCAGCACTGCGCGAGCACGAGCGGTCGGCCGCCCTCGCGGTCGTCCCTGGCGAGGCGCTTGTAGCCGGCGTAGCCGTCGACTTGCAGGACCCCTTCGAAGCCTGTCAGCAGCCGCTCGGCATGCGCACCGGCGCGCTGGAGACAGTAGACCCGCAGCATCACCTCCAGCGGCATCGCCGGCCGCCCGCCCTTCGGTCCCGCCTTCGGGTAGTGCGGCTCGATCAGCGCCGTCAGACGCGCCCCGGGCACCACCGCCTCCATCTCGGCGAGAAACGCCTCGCGGCGGGTGCGCTTCTTCTTCGTCGCATAGGCCAACGACGCGAAGGTGCTCTGCTTCAGTGAGGGCGGCTCCATCGAGGTCGCCGCCAACCTACCAGATCACCGCCCGATGCCGAGGTTCTTCAGAGCTTCCCAGACTCGACGATCGAGAGATAGGCGGACTCGTAGGACGTGATGCGCATTCGTTGATGTGGGCTTGGAGCCGACCTGCGGCGACGCGGCAGTGCCCTGTGCTATGGTGAGGCGCCGGCATTGGCGCGGCGATGAGGTGGCATGCGGCGGATCGGAGGAACCGCCATGAATTCTAGACTTTACCTGCTATCCGCGTCGTTCGAGCCGCCTGGAAAGGGGGCGCATTGTTGGCAGAAGCGCCCGCTCCTGCCGAAACATGTCTGGGCGGTCCGTGTTCGCCTCGAGATCGCCGACCGCGTCCGCGACCTGGCGCTGTTCAATCTCGCAATCGACAGCAAGCTGCGCGGCTGCGATCTCGTCAGGCTGAAGGTGGCTGACGTCTTCGCCGCCGGTCAGGTCAAGGAGCGCACCTCGATCACCCAGAGCAAGACCTGGTCGCCGGTCCGCTTCGAGATCAGCGGGTGCACGAGGACGTCGCTCGCGGCCTGGCTCGAGGACCCGGCGATGATCGGCTCCGAGCATCTCTGGCCCGGGCGCTTTCACGGTCGGCCTCACATCTCGACCCGCCAGTACGCACGGCTCGTGCGCGGCTGGGTCACCTCCATCGGGCTTGAGCCGAGCGCCTAAGGGACCCACTCGCGGCGGCGCACCAAGGTGGCGCAGATCTACCGCAAGACGGGCAATCTGCGCGCCGCCCAGCTGCTGCTCGGGCGCACCAAGATAGACAGCACGGTGCGCTACCTCGACGTCAAGCTCGAAGACGCGCTGGCGATCTCAGAGGCCGTGGAGATCTGACCGCAGGGGCCGCTCGGAAGCGGGTGGCCCGGCCCGGACCTTGGACGATTTCCGGAGCCGCCGCGACGCGGCGTTGGAAACAGACGTTCGTCCACGCTGCGGCGACGCCGCAGGGGTGAACTCACGCGCGCTGCCGTGCGAGACAGACTGCCAAGACCGCATCGCAAGGGCGGCAGTGGTCGCGCAGGACGATCAAGCTTGTTACCGCACGATTTTCCAGATCTTGCAAGGCTGTCAGGGGCTGCCCGCAGAATGACGGTTTGAGCGCGTCTACTCGGTCGACCAGGTTCTTGCCCGCGACCTCAGAACGTATGCCGACAGGCTGATGATGATCGCGGCCGAGGACACGATTGTCATGACCGTTCCCGGCATGAAGCGCACGAAGCCGCCCAGGTCCATGAAGAGGAAGTATCCGACATCGGCCAAGCCACCGACAACCGCGGTCAAAAATATTGCGGTCACCGACTGGCGCCAGATGAAGAAGGCGCCGACCAATGTGAAGCTGCCGATCCAGAGCAGGTTGAAGCCGTGCTGGTTTATCACGGCGCCGACTGCCTCGTGAAAGGAGCCCCTCAGCAGCGCGGGGTCGACGGCGTCGGCAACGGACGAGACGGCCGCCGGCGTGTCCTGCGAGATCGTCATGACGCCTGCAAGAATGTGGACGAGGCCCCAGACAACCCAGAGACAGGCCGCAATCCTGAGCATCAGGGATGGGGTTGTTGTCGACATCAGTTCGTCTCTTGCCGAGGGCTGGCAGACCGCTCCAGAAGCGCCGCAACCTGATCGCGATGCGGGTGGAGCACGGCGCTGCACAGCAGGCCCAGAACGATTGCGGGCAGCATCGACGGGCCAAGGATCAGCAGGTGTGTCAGCACCGCGCCGACCATCGTTCCGCCCAGAAGCGACGCCCCAACGGCCTGGCGGCCCGGCAGCCACAGGAGGACGGCCCCGCCGACCTCGATGATCCCGGTGGCGTATCGAAGCCACTGGCCGAGGCCGATCTGGCCGAACGTCTCGACCATCGCGTCGACGCCCAAGAGCTTCGCACCGTCGGCAGCGAGGAAGGCGCATGTCAGAAGGGCCCGGAGGCCAAGAGAAGTAGGTCATTGCTGGTGTCCTCGGTGGATTGCTCCTGATGGACGGAAACTGATATGCTCAATGGGCGCTCGCAATGCGCAGATATCCGCATGATATGCGCGCTATTGAGGCATGGAGGCGATGGACAGATGGGCTGAGCTCAGGACGGCCTACCAGGTCGCCAGGCTGGGAACGGTCAGCGCAGCGGCGGACGTGCTCGGGTTTCACCGGGCGACGGTCAATCGCCACATCGACCTGCTCGAGGACGAACTGGGCGGGCGCATCTTCATCCGCCATGCACGGGGCTACTCGCTGACCAAGCTTGGGGAGGACCTCCTGCGCGTCGCGCAGAAGACAGAGGAGTTGGTCGACGACCTCGCGGGCAGGGCGCGTGGTGCCAAGTCCCTGATTGAAGGCCACATCAAGCTGACGACCCTCGAACCCTTCGCGGGTCTGATCATGAAGCCCATCGCGGAGTTCAGGGCGCGGAACCCGAACTGTCTCGTCCATGTCGATGCCAGCGAGGACCTTGCACGGCTGGAATACGGCGAGGCGCACATAGCACTGCGCGCCGGGCCGATGCCCGATCATCCGGACTACGTAGTGAGCGCGTTCGGCCGCGCTTGGCTGAACCTATACGCGCATGACAACTACGGGGCGGCCCACGGGTTGCCGACCAGCGAGGACGACCTGGAGGGGCACATGTTCATCGTCCCCAAGGACAGGAACACCAGGCTGCCGTTCGCGCCATGGATCGACAGACATCTCCGCCCCGAGATGATCGCTCTTTCGACACGGAGCATCTGGGTGAGTGCCGAGGCGATCTCGGCGGGCCTTGGCATGGGGTTCCTCAGCGATCACGAGGCGCAGGCACGTCGAGGCTTCAATCGCGTCCTGCCACAGAACGAGGCATGGACGGTTCCCCTGTGGCTGGTCACGCACGTCGATCTTCACCGTACCGAGAAGGTGCAGGCCATGCTGAGGTGCCTCAAATCCGCGCGCCAGTTTCAACGCTGACCCCTTGTCCCGTCAGCACTGTTCCTCGCCGTCTTGGAGATCGATCCCACAAGTGGGCCAGGTTCACTTCGACGACCCGGGTCAGTATTGCATCGGCGCTAGTACTCCCCATGAGCGCCGCAGCGAGGGCCGGCACACTGCTCTCGAACATGCGCTCTGAGCCTCATTTCGCTGCGGCGGCAGCGGCGGCAGCGGCGGCCGCGGCTCGACGACACCATCGCCAGCGTCGACGTCACTGGTTTCGAAGCCTACGCCCCCTTCGGATGGGTCCACCCCGGTCTGAATGTTCCGGCCGCCTGTCGGGAGCTGAGGTAAACTCATTGCGTGGGCGGCCATGTGCCGCCCACAGTGCACCTGATACTTGGCAGAAGGCCCGACATGACAGAGGTTCCCATCATCGCCGCCACATCTCCGGCCAAGGTCGATCTGGAGAGCGGCAAGAGATATTCCTGGTGCCGGTGCGGACGTTCTGGATCTCAGCCGTTCTGCGACGGATCGCATGCCGGGACTGGCATCACTCCTTTGGCCTTCGCCGCAGAGAAGACCGGGCCGGCCGTGCTGTGCCGCTGCAAGGCGACCGGGACTGCGCCGTTCTGCGATGGCTCGCACACGCGGCTGGGCGATCGCGAGGCGGGCGATGCAGCGCCAGAACCGAAGTCCGATGGGCCGACCGCCACGCCCACGCCCGAAGAGCCCACCGTCGCGCGCATCCACGCTTTGGCGAAGGATGGTCTGTCGGCCCTCGGCCATCATGGCGAGATCGGCGCAATGGGCGTGCCGCGGAAGGACTTGCCGCATTGGGACGATATCCAGATCCTTCCGGCCCAGTTGGCGCGCAAGCCGCTTCTGGACGAGGTGCCGGTGGCGACCTCGGTGACCATCGGGCCGCGCGCCGCGCGGCCCCTGACGCTCGACATCCCGCTTTTCGTCTCGGACATGAGCTTTGGTGCGCTCTCGGAAGAGGCCAAGACGGCGCTTGCCCGTGGGGCCGAGATGGCGGGCACGGGCATCTGTTCGGGCGAGGGCGGGATGCTACCGGAGGAGCAGGCCGAGAACAGCCGCTATTTCTACGAACTCGCTTCTGCGCGGTTCGGCTGGGATCTGGACCTCGTGGCGCGGGTGCAGGCGTTCCATTTCAAGGGCGGACAGGGCGCCAAAACCGGGACCGGCGGGCACTTGCCCGGTGACAAGGTGCAGAGCAGGATCGCAGAGGTACGCGGGCTGGAACCGGGCCAGGCCGCGGTGTCCCCTGCGACCTTCCCGGACCTTCGCAGCCCGGCGGATTTCCGGCACATCGCCGATCAGGTGCGCGAACGCTCGAGCGGCATCCCCATCGGCTTCAAGCTCTCGGCCAACCACATCGAGGACGACATCGACTTCGCGCTGGACGCCGGAGCGGACTACATCATCCTCGACGGGCGCGGCGGTGGCACCGGGGCGGCGCCGTTGATCTTCCGCAATCACATCTCGGTGCCGACCATCCCGGCGCTGGCGCGGGCGCGGCGGCACCTCGATGCAAGGGCGGGCCGCGAGGTGACACTGATCATTACCGGCGGGCTGCGCGTGGCAGAGGATTTCGCCAAGGCGATGGCCCTGGGCGCGGACGCGGTGGCCGTCAGCAATTCCGCCATGCAGGCCGTGGGCTGCATCGCGGCACGCATCTGCAACACCAACAACTGCCCCGTGGGCATCGCCACCCAGAAACCGGAGCTACGCAAGCGACTGGACGTGCAGGTCGGCGCGGAACGCCTCGCGCGGTATTTCGGCGCCAGCGTGGCGCTGATGCAGGTGCTCGCCCGCGCCTGCGGTCATGCGGGCCTGTCGGAGTTTCGCGCGTCGGACCTGACCACTTGGAAGCGTGAGATGGCCGATCTCAGCGGGCTGCGCTTCGCGGGCGTGTCCGGCTGAGCGTCCCGCGCATGGCCGGAATGCACGAACGCGGCTGACGCGTTGTCAATCCGATCGCCAGATAGGTGCGGAAAGGAGAGTGCCATGCTCGACGCCGTCACCACCCCCGTGACCGTACGCCCCCAGGGCCTGCCCGACGAGATGCGCCTGCTGCTGGAAGCCTATCCGCGCGACAGCTGGGCGGCGCATCCGGGCTTTCGCGAGAAGACCCGCCAATGGCTGGGCGCACATCGCATGTTTCGCCAGATGGCGGAGAGCATTCGCCGCGACGCCGAGAAGTATCTGGACGCACAGCTTGCGCCCCAGGACTACGCTGGGCGCCTGTCGCATGTCGGTGGAGCGCTGGTCGGCAACCTGCACGGCCATCACGGTTGGGAGGATCGCAGCTACTTCCCCGAGCTGTCCGGCGCCGATCCACGCTTCCATGCGGGGCTCGACGTGCTGGAACAGGACCACGCCGATCTCGATCGGGTACTGGACGTGTTCACCGGCACGGCGAACCGCGCGATCAAGCTGATCCAGCTCGACGAGGCGCAGGCGCGCGACGACATCGGTCGGCTGCACGGGGTGGCCGAGACCATCGAGGCGTTTATGGCGCGGCACCTGACCGACGAGGAAGAGCTGGCCGTGCCGATCATCCTGCATCACCGTCTGCCGGGATGAGGAGACGGCGATGACCAGAAGAGGCGACGATGCCTCGGTTCAAGAGGACCAGAAGGACGCCGCCGCCCGCCGCGGACGGGGTGAATTCGTGCGCGGCGTCAGCGGATTCCGGCATGGCGGCCCGGACGTCCCGGCAGAGCCCGGGGCGCTCTTCGTCGCGCTGAACTGCCCTTGGTGCCACCGCGTGACGCTGGCGGCATTCCGCCTTTAACGCACTCGAGTCGCTGCTTTCTGTCACACTGATGTATGGACTCGTTTCGCTCGGAGCCTGCGAAAGGGCGTCAATACATCCTGCGGCGCTCGCTCGAATTTACTAACGGCCGACGAACGCGACGGCGGATCGCGTGAAGGCGAGGCAGAGCCGACGCAGATCTCCCGAACCGATAACCCAGCCTCACCTTCGTGATTTAACTTAAGAAGGTCACTGACCCGGCCCGCACCCGAAGGCAGATGGTATGAAGGGGCCAGAATGCAGGCGTCCGCGGCGAGCTTCCGAGGTCTCTGCACCGCAGGTCGCTGCATGCGGCAAAGGCGCTGGGTTCGCACGCGCCGCGAATGGCGGGGTCGTCCGCCAAGCCTGGTTTCGTGCGGCTGGCTCCGCTGCGGCAAGGACCAATGACCGATATCCATGCGGCGGCGCGGCGGTCGCGAGTCAGGCTGAGAGTCGGCTATGGGCTGCGCGCGGACCGGCGAACGGCGGTGCGGGGCTGGCACGGCCGCTGACGGATCGGCAGATCACACCTTTGAAAGTCTCCTCCCGTTGCATCGCGGCGCTCAACGATCCCGCTTTGTGATAGGGTGAGTCCGTCATGGTCCGCGACTACTCAGCCTTCCTTCCCACCAGCGCGAATGCTGCCGCGGCCAGCCGCGCCGCGCCGCCGCTCGTGGCGCTCGGCTGGGGGTCTTTCTTCGCGCAGCAGATCGATGCCGAAACGCTCAGCGAAACGCCCCCGGTGCGGGTCCTCGCTGTGCACCGCAGCGGCCTTCAGGTCGCGGGCGACGGCATCGACGAGACCATCCCGCCGGGCATCGAGGCGACCGTGGGCGACTGGCTGCTGCTGGACCGCGACCGGCCCCAGGCGAGCCGCGTGCTGTCGCGGAAGAGCCTCGTCAAGCGCCGCGCGCCGGGCACCGGCCGCCAGGTGCAGCTGATCGCCGCGAATATCGACACCGCCTTCGTCGTCACGTCCTGCAACAAGGACTTCAACATCGCGCGGCTGGAGCGCTATGTGGCGCTGGCCTTCGAAGCCGGGATCGAGCCGGTGATCGTCCTGACCAAGACCGACCTCGTCGCGGATCCACAGCCTTACGTGGATGCCGCCCGCACCGTCTCCGACCGGGTCGCGGTGGTCGCCCTCGACGCACGGGGTGAGGAGGCGACAACGAAGCTGTCGGAGTGGTGCAAGCCAGGCCGGACGGTGGCGTTCCTCGGATCGTCGGGGGTGGGCAAATCCACTTTGGCGAACGCACTGGTCGGAACGCAGGCGATCACCACGCAAGGCATCCGCGACGATGACGCCAAGGGACGGCACACGACGACGCGCCGCGAGCTTCATTCGCTCCCCGGCGGCTGCCTCGTGCTCGACACGCCGGGGATGCGGGAGCTCCAGCTGACCGATGCCGCGTCAGGCATCGCCGAGGTCTTCGAGGACATCGAAGCCCTCTCGGCCCGGTGCCGTTTCAGCGATTGCCGGCATCAGACCGAGCCTGGCTGCGCCATTCGGGAATCCGTCACGGCAGGCCAACTCGACCCGACGCGCCTTGCGCGCTGGCGCAAGCTCCAGGCAGAGGACGCCTTCAACTCCGCCAGCCTGGCCGAGCGCCGCACCAAGGACCGGGCGTTCGGAAAGATGGTTCGCCGCGTGATGAAGGAGAAGTCGCGCCACCAGCCATGAGAGCGACCGGCGCCTGCAAGGACGCCTGCCGCACCTGCATGGCTCGATGTCACGCCGTCGCCTCGGCCGCATGGGGCCGACGTGAGTTCTCGTCAGGACAATCTCGCTGCACGCTGTACGAACGACATGGTGTGTTTGCGGTGGCCGCTCTCCGGTGGCGAACGAGGTCCAGTATCCTGACCTCACAAACCGCAAGCCTTCGAGGAGAGCGGCCATGTCGCAGTATGTTGGTCTTGATGTATCCGTCAAATCCGTGTCGATCTGCGTGGTCGACGCCCAAGGCGCCGTAATCCAGCGGGGCGAGACGAGCGCCGATCCGGATCAGATCTCGTCCTTCATTGGCGAGCATGCGCCGAGAGCAGACCGTGTCGTGCATGAGAGCGGCATTCTCGCGATCTGGCTGACCCGCGAGCTCGAGAAGCGCGGCCTGCCGATCGGGTGCATCGATGCTGGTCTCGCCCACAAAGCGTTGTCCGGTCGGATCAACAAATCGGACGCCGGGGATGCCGAAGGCCTGGCGCATCTCGCGCGCACCGGCTGGTTCAGCACGGTTCATGTCAGAAGCGAAGCATCCGAGCGTGTCCGCGTCCTGATCGGCACGCGGGAGCGCCTGATCCGGATGCACGGGGATCTGGAGGGGCACGTGCGCGATGTCCTGAAGGTCTTCGGGGTCTGCATGGGTGCCTGCGTCGCACGAAGCTTCGGCAGGGGTTTCGCGATCAGCTTGCCGAGGCGACCGCGACCGATCCGGCGATCGACGTCATGCCGAGATGTTCAACCCGGTCCACGAGGTGCTCTGCGTGGCCACCGACGCCATGGATGAAGAGCTGAAGACCATTGCCCGTGAGAGCGCCCTCGCCCGGCGCCTCATGACAGTGCCGGGGGTCGGTCCGGTCGTCGCGCTCTCCTTCATCGCAACACTGGATGATGCAAAGCGCTTCAGGCGGTCGAGAGACGTCGGCGCCTTCCTCGGCCTTACGCCGAGGCGCCATCAATCCGGCGAGATGGATTGGTCCGGGCGCATCTCGAAATGCGGTGACCGCGACCTGAGGCGCCTGCTCTATTCGGCTGTGTCCACTCTGATCACCCAGGTTCGGAAGCCATCCCCGCTGCTGGCCTGGGCCAAACGCCGCCAGGAGCGGAAGGGCTTCAAGAAGGCCGCCGTCGCAACGGCGCGCAAGCTCGCGGTCATCCTGCATTGCATCTGGCGCGACGGCACCGTCTACGACCCGAGTCTGGAGGCAACGACCTAACGCAACACTCCGATACCCGCCTGGGAGACCAAGGGCGAGTTCGACATCCTTCGGGACGGAGGCGGACGCCTCCGGCAAACCCGGCGCGGTTCAGAAAGCCGCCGTTCTCTGCGGCTGTCAACAATCTTGGACCCCGTCCTCAAAACCGGCCATCCGCCGGGACATCTTCTCCAACGACGTGGCGTGGGCGGTGTCGGTGGTAATGACTGCGGGTGCTCGCGCTCCACAGACCTCTCATCTGAATCGGCCGCGCCCGCCAACTCGAGCCGGTGCCTGCGTTCACCCTCCCCTCAACAAACCTGCTCGTATTTTCGCTATCGGCACCGCGGGCGTCGGTAGGGAGGCGGGCACAGGATCAGATCGTGGGGCAGAGGTCCGCAGCGGCGGTGGTGGCGCAGGCTGCGCAAGGCAGGGCGCGCATCCCTTGGCACGCGGGCGGGAGTCGTTCCCGGTGGCGCGTGGCAGGTCCGATGACCCGCCGCTACTGTCTGGTGAAGTAGCCCGGATGACGACAGTCTGAGCCGGTATGCTCGACGCAAGGTGAGACTGCGGGCTTCCGCGCGCCAACGCTAAAATTTGTCTGCCCTTGGGGCTGGCTCACTGTCGTGGTGGAGTTTTCCTCGGCGACGCTTTACGCCATCATCCTCATCGCCGGGTTCATGCTGAGCGCCGATCAGATGGGGGCGGCCTCGGTCGATGGGCCTCGCGCCCCGACAGCCCGTGTCGGTCGCCGTGAACGAGCACCCCAGCGATGCCGGAAGCGGTCCGTGGAAGCGACAGCCGGTCAACGCCGCCTCGTCTGCGGACTTCAGGTTCGTCGACCCGACCCAAGGTGTCGTCTCGATTGGAACAAGAGAAGGGTTTGCGTCTTGATCGTGATTAGCTGGAGAATTGAGACATGTCAGGCAAACGTGTCGCGGACCTCGTGATCCTGATTGCCGGCGTGGTCGGCTTGGCACTCTCGATCTATGCCTACACCTGGCCGCGCGGCGGCGTCAGCGGCAGCGCTGGCGCGCTGCTCGCGTGCTTCGGCAACGCGGCTCTCATCATCGCTGCGGCGCTCTTTCTCCTTTCGCACGCCGCTGATCGCCTGTTCGGCGGCGTCGGGACGGTTCTCCTGGCGCTCGGTGCCGCCGGGACAGCCCTGGCGGGGTACATGCTGATGTGGCCCGCCATTGCGTGGGCGGGCGTGGTCGCCCTCGTCGCCGCGCTCTGCAGGCCCGCGGGGCGGAGGATGGTGCTGTGAGCCGCGCCCTCTTCTCCACCCTCTGCGCGGCAATCGCGGTCGTGCCTGCCGTCGCCCAGGAACGGTGGGACAGCTTCCACGGGGACCTTTCGGCGCAGAAGTACGCCCCTGCAGATCAGATCACCGTAGGGAACGTGGACGATCTCGAGCGCGTCTGGGAGTTCCACACCGGCGACGTCTCGGACGGCAGCGGCGAGCTTCCGGCGACTGTCTGGTCGGCAACGCCGATCTATGCCAACGAGACGCTCTATCTCGGCACGCCATTCTACCGCATCCTCGCGCTCGATCCCGCGACCGGCGAGCAGCTCTGGAGCTACGATAGTAAATCGCGGCTCGAGGCGCTGACCCAGCCGGCGCTGAAGAACCGCGGCGTGGCTTACTGGGAAACCGAAAGTGCCGAGCCGGACGCCCCTTGCCAGAAGATCGTCTATCTCGGCACGATGGAGGCAACGCTGCACGCGGTCGACGCCGATACCGGGGAGCCTTGCGCCAGCTTCGGGCAGGACGGCATCCTCGACGTCAACCAGTGGAACACGACCAACGACCGCTGGCCGTTGTCGCTGCTGCAGCCGCCGACGGTGGTGGGCGACGTGCTGGTGCTGGGCTGGGCCGGCATGGACTGGACCGATTCCGTGGCGCCTCCCGGCACGGTTTTCGGACTCGACGCCCGCACCGGCGAAAAGCTCTGGGAGGTCAACTTCATCCCCGAGGAAATCCGCCAGCGCACCGGCACCGCCAACGTCTGGACGGCGATGAGCGCGGATCCCGAGCTCGGCCTCGTCTACATGCCGGTCAGCTCGCCAAGCCCGAACTATTGGGGTGGCAACCGGACCGAAGAGATTCCACTCGCCACCTCCGTCACCGCTGTGGAGGTCGAGACCGGCGAGGTCGCGTGGTCGTACCAGCTCGTCCACCACGACATCTGGGACTACGACACCGTCTCCGCCCCTACGCTCGTCGACATTGAGCGGGACGGCGAGACGGTGCCGGCGCTGGTGCAACCGACCAAGCAGGGCCTGCTCTTCGTGCTCAACCGCGCGACCGGAGAGCCGATCTGGCCAATCGAGGAGCGTGAGGTTCCGCCCTCGACGGCGCAGGGCGAAGTGGCGGCCGAGACCCAGCCGGTGCCGACCACCCCGCCGCCCGCCAACGACCCCGACGCCTGGCCCGGCGTCTGGTGGCTGGCCGATCTCGTCAGTCTCGGCGGCTGCTCGCGCCGGGCGGACGACTTGGTCTACGATGGGCTCTACACCCCGCCGACCGAACAGGGGACGCTCGCCTATCCGGCGACCGCGGGCGGCATGCAGTGGGGCGGCGGCAGCTACGACCCGCAGAGCGGGCTCTTCTATGTCAACGCCTCCACCGTGGCGCAGATCTACCGCCTGATCCCGCGGGAGGAGTACGAGGAGATCCAGGGCGGAAGCGGCAACGAGCAGGGCTACTACCCGCAGGAGGGGGCGCCCTACGGCATGTACCTGGTGAACTTCCAGAACTGGGCCGGGATGCCCTGCTGGAAGCCGCCATTCGGCACGATGAACGCCTACGACCTCTCCACCGGCGAAAAGGTCTGGCAGCGGCCCTTCGGCCAGATCCAGCGCTACGGCTTCTACATGCCGGCGAGTTGGGGCACTGTGACGATCGGCGGCCCGGTGACGACCGGCGGTGGCTTGATCTTCATCGGCGCCTCGATGGACGCCCGCGTCCGCGCCCTCGACGCCGCGACGGGCGAGGAACTCTGGCGCGACAACGTGATGGCGCCCTCGGTCTCGAACCCCGCCGTTTTCGTCCACGAGGGCCGACAGTACGTGGTCTTCGTCGCCGGCGGCAACACAATCCTCAAGCCGGAGGTCGGCGACCAGGTCGTCGCCTACGCGCTGCCGGACTGATCTGCTTTCCGCAGAGCCACGGCTCCGGCCTGCGAGGTTTTCTACGAGCAGTACGGCGACGAGGTCCGTTGCTTCTCTGAGGCCGTGGGCGAACTCTGAAGATTCGCATGCGCAGCCAAGCGCGCGGCGGGATGACAACCGGCTGCCGCCAGTTTGCTGCAGGTCCCGAGTTGGCTCTGGAGCAGGAGGCCGCACATCAAGCGTTGTGGAGGGCGGATGTTGTCGCTGGTGAGGGGCCCGCTTGCTGCGACGCAACGTGGGCGCGAAGGGCGGCTTCCCGTCATTCTCTGCAGGCGCATGAAGCTGGCCGATCTTCACCGAACCGGACGTTCGCAGCGATCCGATCAGAGTGAGCTCTCCGTCCGCTGTCATGGAGCTGGTGCGCAGAAGCACGGATCTTAACTTTAACTGTCAGCAGGACATTGTAGTAGGACCGGCTCGTCGCCCTGCCCGACATCGTCGTTGCGCGCCGGGAAGACGATTGTGGCGGCGACCCCGTGATTGGCGGCGCCGCAGAAGGCGGCGTCCGGCACGTAGTAAGGTGTCGCGATCACCAGTTCCCTGCGCGCGCCGAACATCACGCTTTCGAACATCTCCGGCACGAACGAAGGCCGGGCGGTCGGTCCGCTTGCCACCACCTGCGCCGTGAAGCCGAAGCAAGCCCGAGTCACGTCATGGGACTGCTCGACGAGGAGACGCGAAGGTCTACCGCGTCTCTCGCATTGTGAGGTCAGGGTGGACCTCCGGATCTGCTACACACCAAGAGACACGGCGAAGCCCGACCGTCACGTGGGCGCAAGGCCCGACATGGACGCTCGCTACCCGCGTGCAGCCAGATGCTCGGGCGTATCACGCCGCGATGACTTCTCACGCACCGTCTCAGACATCGGCTGCTCGGCCAGATGGCGCTCGCGGTGTCGACCGAAGCCGGTCTGCAGCTGTGGCTCGCGACGCCCTTGTTCATGGCGCAGAGTTGGCCTTGGCGGCGGCGTGCACGTCGAGGATAGGGGCCGGCTGCCGGTGGTCATTGCGGATCGACTGCCACCAGAAGACAAGAAGCTTGTAGGCCTGCGCCAGCAGAACCGGCCCGAGAAAAAGCCCGAGCAGCCCGAACGCCAGTGTGCCGCCAAGTAGCCCGATGAGGATCACCGGCATCGGTGTCTCGAGCCCGCGCCCGAGCACGAAAGGCTTCACGACGTGTTCGGTGCTCGCAGCGACGACCATGACGGAGCTGAAGGCGACTGCCTCGCCGGAAGGGCCATGCACAATCCAGAACCAGGCGATCAGGGGCGCGACCGCCGGCCAGGGTCCGATCTGCACGATGGCGAGCACGAGAACCGCCAGGGCGAGCAGGCCCGCATGCGGCACACCAAAGAAGACCGACCCCGACGATCAGGGCCTGAAGCACCGCCACGCCGATGACGCCACGCGAGATGTTGCGGATCCTGGCACCGGCGACCTGCACGAAGCGCGCGCCCTGGTCTCCGACCAGATGCAACGCGGCGTCGTTGATCACCGCGACCAATCGCGGGCCGGCAGGAAGCAGCAGCGCGGCGACGAGCGTCCCGGCAGCGACCATGAGCATGCTGCCGGCGAGCGCGGCAACCGCCTTCAGCAGCCACTCCCCGGGCAGCACCATGGTGTGAGCGTACTTGCCGACGAAGGCGGATGTGTCGCCGGCTGCATCCGCCCAGGCGGCATGGATCCCAGGGCCGATGACGGGCAGCTGGGCAATTGCCTCTGGCGCCGGTGGCAGCGCGGTTTCTCCGGAGCCGACGTGACGCGCAAGCGCCTCCAGCGATCCCACCGCGCTCGCGCTCAGCATGGCCGCTGGGCCGAATACGATCGCGAGTCCGACGAGCGCCACGAGCGCGGCAGAGATCCAATCCCGTCCGCCGAGGTGTCTCCGTGTCCAGTCGAACAGAGGAAAGAGCGCGACCGCGAGGATCACCGACCAGATCAGCACCGACAGGAACGGGCGGATCACGGCCTCGGCGGCCAGGAGAAAGGCCACGAGAAGGCCGATCTTGATCGTCAGTTCGATCGCGAACCGGTCCGGGCTGCGTTCCGTTCCTGCGACCGAGGGCGCATCGCTTAACGCCTGGTGGACGTACTCAGACGCCGACATGGCGTCTTCGGCCAATCAGCCTTGACCCGAGGACCAATGCGATCACGGCCAGCACAGCCAGGCCGAACAGGAGCCAGACGTACTCTTCGAAAAGGGCGACCACCAACGTCGCACCGACAAGCGCCGCGCCGACGATCATCAACCGCCAATTCCCGAAGGCCCCTGCGGTGAACGTGCCCAAGGCGAGGATCAGCCCGCTCGTGAGACCGGCGTCGGCATTGGCCATGCCTCCGGTGCTCACGAAGAGGCAGACGCAGTGTATCGCCGCGAAAACGCCGATCCAGTGGACCAGGATGGCGACGGCGTCGAGCCTGCTGCCGTGCGCCCGGTCGGAATGCAGTCGAACGGAAGCGAAGGAGATGGCGGCGAACAGGACGACGAGGATCGTCCAGAAAGCCGGAGTGGACGCCACCGAAACATCCGAACTCGCAATAGCGACGAATGCCAGCGCGATCATCACCGCGCCAATTGCTCCCTCGACGATCAGCCGACCACCAAGGCGGTGAGCGAGCTTGCTCATTTCCGGATCCCCCTTCTCGGCTGTCCATGCCGGCCCCGGTTTCGATCAGGATCGGCGGTTTCGATACATCCCAGTCCTCGTGACATTCCTGACCTCTGATCGGTCGTGCATGCCATTCTTACCGGCCGTCGCATCCCTCGTGTCGCGCGTGAGTTTTGCGGAGCACGGATGCGTTCCTCTCGCAGCTGCCGCCATCGCCCCAAGGCCTCAGAAACGTGCCGTTACGCCGATCAGCGGTCCGGAGAGGTCGATGGTGACATCGTTGTCGCCAAAGTCCTTTTCGATTTCCATGTAGCGGTAGCCGATCTGCGTCGACCAGCGCTGGTCGAAACGGTAGCCGACGCTTCCGAACACCTGCCACGTGGTGTTGTCCGCGGTCAGCCCGCCGTCGACGAAGGCCGTGGCGAACCATTTGTCGTTGAACGGGACGATGGCGCGCGCGGCGACCAGCGGCACCGCCCAGCTCTCGTCCCGGCTCACATCGAAGTCCGGGCGGCTGTCGGCGGAGTCGAGACGGACGTCGACGCCGACGCCGAAGGCCCGGACGCCGCCGCCGGCATCCAGGGTGACACGTGCGTCCTCGTAGGTGCGGTAGAGGGCGTAGCCGCTGAAGGCGGTGACCTCCGTCTCGAGGTCCGCATCGCTGAACCGCAGGTCGAGCGGCGAGTCTGCATCGGTGGAGAGCTTGGCGTAGAGCAGATCGCCGATCAGGCCCCAGCGGTCGTTCCGCGCCTCGAGCGTTCCCATGAACGCCGCATCGAGCGCATCGAGCGCGTCGCCGCCGCTGGCCTCCGATTCGACCTCGCCGAACCGCGTGTCGACGCTCGCCGACAAGCCCGGAACCCAGCCGTAGAGGGAGGCGGAGAACGTCCAGTCCTGTGCGGATGCGGGTCCTGCAGCCAGCAGCATGCCGCCTGCAATCACCTTCGTGTTCATGGAAAACGCCCCCGTCGCGACCGCCGCATCGCGGCAACGCTGCATGTCCTTGGTCCGGGGATCTGACCATTGCGCGCCAAAAGACGGGGTCGCGGCCGCCGGAAGACGGACGCAGACGCATGTGCTGCTCTCTCGGCGGCAGAGGCTCACTCGCCGACCGCCGCGGCACGGCGATAGCTCGTCGGAGTTACGCCGGTGAACTTGCGGAAGGCGCGGGAGAAGTGCTGCGGACTGCCATAGCCCGACATCATTGCGACATCGATGATCTTGGCCGATCGCTCGGCGAGGAGGCCCCGCGCATACTCGAACCTCGCCTCCTGCACGATCTCGGAAAACGACTGGCCGCCCAGACGCAGCGTGCGCTGCAACGACCGCCGGCTCATGCTCGCGATCTCGGCGGCGAGCGCGAGGTCGGGCTGGCCGCCGTTGAAGTACGGCTGGATCGCGGAGCGCAGGAGCGTCGCGAAGGTCCACGGCTCGACGTCTTGGTACACCTCGTCGGCGAGCCGCCCGGCAGGTGCCGGCACGGCCGTCGGGCGCGCGAGCACCACTGTGTCGATCAGGATCGTGGTGTGCCTCCGGCCGATCAGCATGCGGGTTTCCGGGAAGGCCGCGCGGGCGGCGGCGGACGGCGCGTACTTCGACTGGAAGGTGATCTCGCGCGGACACCAGTCCGGACCCGCGGCGCTGCGCACGACCGAGATGATGCTCTGGAGGTTCAGCCATTCCGCAAGGCAGATCAACGGGTGGCTGCCGAATCCGGCCAAGTCGAGGGCCATGCGGACCTGGGCGCCCTTGGTCGTCATGCTCGCTACCAGGACGTTGTCCTCGCGGTTCGCGATGTCGGCCAACCTCTCGAGCCGCATCAGGCCGGTTGGCGCGGCGAGGATCCTCGCGGCGTGCGATGTCTGCAGGGAGGCCATCGAGGCATGTCGCGCCGCGAGAAACCCCAGATGCATTGGTTCGATGTCGTGGCCGCTCCGCGCGATCCAATGGAGGGCCAGCGGAATGCTGATGTAGAGGTCCGGCGTCTCCTCGATCCGGGGCGGCAGGCGTGATCGGGCGAGGTCGCGATCCACCGGGATCCCCGCCTCGCGCATGACGGCGAGGTAGTCCATCAGATGCGCAGCCCTAGTGATTGCGAGCCTGCCACTCAACGTCCTCCCTCCCCACCGGTTGGCCCGAGCCCCACTTTGGCGCGAACTGGTCTGACTTGGATATTGCGGGCCGCCAACGTGACAGCACCATGCGTCCCACCGCCTCATAACTTAAATGGCGCGTAACACGAAGTGCCACGGTCCGGGCCTGCCGCAGGTGCGCTCTGTCGTGGCGGGGCTGACCCTGTCGGGCGAGGTGTCCCTGGAGCAGACCGCCCGGCATCTCGGGACCAGCCCGCGCTCTCTGCAGCGTCACCTGCGCGAGCGCGGCGTCCAGTTCCGCAGCATCGTCGAGGCGAGCCGGTTCGATATCGCGGGCGCCCTGCTGCAAAAGACCGACCTGAGCGTCCACGAGATCGCGGCGCAGATCGGCTACCGCTCGCCTGGCGCGTTCACGCGGGCCTTCGCCCGGTGGGCCGGCCGCACGCCGATGGCATATCGCAGCGCCGCGCGGCGCCGGCGCAATACCTGAACTTGGCGCGAAATGGGCAGAACTGACGCAGCGGCATCCATAGCATCGTCCATGGCTGGGCAAATCCCCGAAGGGAGATTTAGGGAATACCACCGCCCCGGTGGACCGCATCCGAGGCCCAACGGCAGCCGGCGGCTCGAAGAGGTCCAGCGTGTTGCGAGCGATACCCGGAGCTCGCGACCGATGATGGCGGTGCGACGTGGGCGAAGCCGTTGCTGCGCACCGTCAATCAGCTCGATCCGGGATGGAGGAGTGCCTGAACATGATCAAGTCAATCGTCATAGCCGCAGCGATCGCCGGCTTCACCCTGTCCGCGCCGATGGTCGCGCTCGCCCAGAGCCAGCTTGCGGACGAGTTGAAGCCTCAGCTCATCGAACTCGGCATGGAGTCGAGCGAGGTCGACAAGATCGACAATGCGTCCGAAGAGCAGCTCACCCGGATCGAGGCGGTCGTCGGGGGCGAGGGCGACCAGATGACCAAGCAGGACGAGATTTCCGCCATCCTCGCCGAGGTCGAATAGTCCCGCCGGGCAGGCCGGTCTGCGGAGATTGATCCGCAGCCGGGCTGGCCAGCGAGAGCAGGACGCCCGAGGGCTCCTTTTTCTCACCATCAGGGCGCGAATGCCCGCAACGAAATGAGGTTTCAGAAATGCTCAAGACCAGAACAATCACGATAGCCGCCGTGCTGGCATCCCTCGGCACCGCACCGGCGTTCGCGCAGGGCGGCTCGACGGGCTGCTCCGAATTCGTCGGCATGGGACCGGATCAGCGGATGGAGATTGTAGAGGCGCTCCTGATGGACACGATGGGCGCCGAGGGTTCCGAGGCGACCAACGCAGAAATCGAGACGATGGTGGCGGAGCGTTGCAGCCGGCAACCGGACAGCAACGTCGGGCTCATCATGTCCGAATTGCCGCTCGCCGTGCAGGATGTTCCGGTCGACGAATAGTCTTCTCGTTACAAGCGATGGGCGCGGGGAAAACATGTCTCCGAACTAGATGCGCAGTCGAAGACAGCCGCTTATAGCTTTCACGAGACGAGCGCAGCGGGCATCGCGGGCTGACCTACCCTGTCTCCGGCAGCCAGCTTGAGCCCATTCTTCTTGCGCTGAAGGCTGGACCGGAGGGCCGGATAAGAGGCGTTGGTGGTGCCGAAGGCAGGGTCGCGAGCACATCGCCGCCAGACCTTGGCTACGGCACGCCAAGCGCCCTCGACCGTGCCTTCACGAAATGGGCTGGCTGCTTTGAGGTGCCTGCACGGGTCGCTACCACGGAGCGGCAGAATGGCGCGAAAAGGGCAGGAAGCGGCGCCGGACACTGCGTAACCTTCGGCAGCAACCGAGGCCTGTCCGAGGAGAACAATGGATGACCCGCCTGACCGCCATCAGCTCTTTCGGACTCATCGTCGCCATGGGGCCCGCCCTCGGGCAGGTCTCGCCTGCAGAGCTCGAGTCGATCTCCATTCCCGACAAGGTCGAGACAGCGATCGGCACGCTGGAATTCTTCGACGGCGTGCCGACCGACGGCACCGTCGCGACCGTCTACGACAATCTCGACCGCATGCGCGGCATGGAGGTCTTTCTCGACAACGTCGGCGCCGTGTCGATGTACAACGTGCGCGAGGGGCTGGCCGATGCCGGGGCCGAAGGCGCGAACAAAATCGCCCTGTTCAAGCAATTGATGAATGCCCAGACACTCGTCGTCACCGCCAACTCCTCGACGCTCTACGCCTTCACCTATACCGACCTTGCCAAGGAACGACGGTGATCGAGGTTCCGCCCATGATACTGGGCTTTCTCGACGATGCCTGGCAGCGCTTTGTCGGCAACATTGGTCTCACCGGGCCGGACGAGGGCAAAGGCGGCAAATATCTCGTGATCCCGCCGGGATACACCGGCGACATCCCCGACGGGTATTTTCCGCTGAAGCCGCCGACCAACCGGAACTTCGTGTTTCTGCGGGGTCTGCTGAATGACGGGCTTGAGCCTGCGGTCGAGAATATCATCTCGCATCTGCGGGTCTATCCGCTGAAGGACGCGGCGAGCCCGGCAGAGACCGAATTCGTCGACATGTCCGACAAGGCGTTCAGCACGGTCTTCCCCAGCGATTTCTCGTATTTCGAAGATCTCAACGAGATCATCCAGGAGGAACCGATCGCGGCGATTAGCCCAGAAGTTCGCGGCGCCATCGCCTCCATTGGCATCGTCAAGGGTCAGCCCTTTTCCCCCGACGACCGGATGACCAAACTGCTGACCGAGGCCGCCACGCTCGGCGACGCGTCGGCCCGAGCGATCTTGTATCAGCCCCGCATCGAAGGTGTGAAAATCTATCCGGACGACCCGAAAAGCATCTGGACCACGGCTTTCGCCAACAAGAATACCAGCTTCGAATCCGACGGAACGATGGGGCTAGACGCGCGGGTGCTCCATTACTTCAATGCGGGCGGCGTGACCCCCTCGATGGTCGCTACGAGGCCCGGCAGAGGTTCGGATTACGCCTTGGCCGTTCTGGACGCCAACAAGCAGGCGTTCGATGGGTCGAAGACCTACACGCTGCATCTGCCCAAGGACGTTCCGGCAAAGGACTTTTGGGCGGTCACGCTCTACGACACCCAGACGCGCTCCATGCTGCCGACCGGCCAGCTGTTCCCGACCGTGGGCAGCCAGAGCAAGGGACTGACCGCGAACGCCGACGGCTCCTATGACCTCTATTTCGGTCCCAAAGCGCCAGAGGGCAAGGAAGGCAACTGGCTCGAGACAGTACCGGGGAAAAGCTGGTTCACGATCCTCCGCCTGTACGGCCCGCTGGAGCCCTGGATCAACCAGACCTGGCGTCCCGGCGAGATCGAACTGGCGCAGTAGGACGCTGACGGAAAGACGCTCCAACATCGCCACAACTTACACGCCGAACAAGGGCTCGATCAAAATGACTCACCTCTATTCTCTTTCGCTGGCGATCGCGATCGCCGCCGCGTCGGTGCCTCTCGCAGCCGCGGCGGACGCCATCACCGTCAATGTCGACAACTTCGACCGGGCGCAGACCGACATGGAGTTCGACGGCATCATCAAGCTGGCGGGTGGGATCAATGCGCTGCATCACAATCGGACGCCAACGCCGATCGACAAGCAGAACGTCATTCGGATGAACCGCGACACGCTCTACAGTCTCGGGGTCGTCGACATTTCCGATGGCGCGACCGTTACCCTGCCCGATGCCGGCAAGCGCTATATGTCGTTGATGGTCATCAACAACGATGGCTACGTGAACGAGGTCTTCTACGGCGGTGGCGCTCATGAACTGACGGTGGACAAGTTCGATACCCCTGTGGTCGGACTGGTGATCCGCACCCTCGCGAATCCCGAGGATCAGGCCGATCTCGCCGCGGCGCACGCGTTGCAGGACAAGATCGAGATCTCCGCCGGGTCAGATACGGCCTTCGCGATGCCAGACTACGACAAGGTGAGCTACGAGGCGACGCTGGAACCGATCCTCGATCTGGCGAAAGGCTTGAAGCGCTACGTTGATACCTTCGGCGCAAAGGACGATGTCGATCCGGTTCACTTCATGATCGGCACGGCCTCGGCCTGGGGCGGACTGCCCGACAAGGACGCCGTCTATGTCAACGTGCAGCCGGACCTGCCTGTCGGAGAATACGCGCTCACCGTCAAGGACGTGCCAGTCAAGGGGTTCTGGTCGATCAGCCTCTACAACGCCAAGGGCTACTTCCAGGAAAACGACCTCAAGGCCTACAGCCTGAACAATCTGACCGCCAAGCCGAACAGTGACGGCTCCTATACCATCCGCTTCGGTGGCTGTGGTGAAGGGGTAGAGAATTGCCTGCCCATAATGGACGGCTGGAACTACGCCGTCCGCATGTATGAACCCGAACAGTCCATCGTGGACGGCACCTGGACTTTCCCTGGGCCGCCGGTGGCGCGCAGCCAATGAAGGTGATGCACCATGCTTTGCATGCCCATGACGAGTTGCCTTGTCCTGGCGATGTCGCTGGCCGCGACCGCTCGGGCCGATGTATCGGACGAGACCGTTAAGGCGCTTGGCGCGCCAGACAGCGTCGAGACATCCATCGGCACGCTGGACTTCAAGGACGGCGCGCCGAGCGCCGAAACCGCGCAAAAGGTCTTCGACGCGCTCGACTTCACCCGCGCGCTGAACGTCTACAAACAACAGCTTTCGCGGCGCGTCGGCGCTGGGATGGCAGAAGGGCTTCCAGAGCATCGGCGCCGGACTGAACGACGTCGTCATCATGTCCGAACTAATGAACTCAACGTCGCTGTTCCTGACCGGCAACGCCGACACCGTCTACTACTTTTCCGTCATCGACCTCTCGAAGGGGCCGATGGTGATCGAACAGCCCTCGGACGGCGTTGGGACCATCAACGACATGTGGTTCTCTTGGATCATCGATGTCGGCGGCCCGGGGCCGGATCGCGGCCAGGGCGGAAAGTACCTGATCGTCGGACCCGACTACAACGGCCCCCGGCCGGAGGGTGGCTATTTCGTCGCCCACTCGAAGACAAATCGGATCCTCTACGCTTCGCGCGCCTATCTGGTGAACGGCGACCCCGAGCCGGCGGTCGAGAACATCAAGGCCAACATGAAGATATACCCGTATTCGGAGGGCGGCTTCGGCACCAGCATCGCCGAGGCGCTGACCGGCGCCGTCCGCCTTGGGGAGGACGCGAAGGTTCCAGAAACCAAGTTCGTCGAGGCGAGCGGCGTGTCGTTCAACACCATCCCGCCCAGCGATATCGGCTTCTACGAGTGGATCAACGAGAACGTGCAGGCCGAGCCCGCCACCAGCTATGACGTGGAACTCGCCGGGCAACTCGCCGCCATCGGCATCGTCAAGGGCAAGGAATTCGCCCCCGACGACCGAATGAAGAAGATCCTGTCGGACGCCGCCGCCGTCGGCCAGGCGGCCGGCCGGGTGCTGAACTGGCGCCCCTATTCGCAACACCCGGACTGGGCCTATTACGACGGTTCGATGTGGGGCAGCATGCTCTGGGAAGGCGGTGCCTTCTTCGAGACCCCGCCGCCCGTCTTCGCAGACGGCGTGTTCACGCCGCTGCCGCCGACCGGCGCGCGGACGCTCAATTCGCGCACGGCCTTCTACTATGGCTACACGCTCGACAGCCCCGGCATGATCATGAACATCCCCGGTGTCGGATCGCAGTACCTGATGGCGTTCCTTGACCCCGCCGGCGACGCGTTCGACGGCGGCAAGACCTACAAGGTGACGCTGCCCAAGGACATCCCGGCCGAGGCGTTCTGGTCGCTCACCGTCTACGACAACCAGACCCGCTCGATGCTGCAGACACCGCAGAAGTATCCGCGCGCCGGCTCTCAGAGCTATCCCTCGCCGGCGGCCGAAGCTGCCGATGACGGCGCTACGACCGTCTGGTTCAGCCCCGAGCAGCCCGACGGCGTAGATCGCGGCAACTGGATCCAGACCGACCCGGACAAGGGCTGGTTCACCATCCTGCGCCTCTACAGCCCGCTGCCGTCCTTCTTCGACAAGTCGTGGCAGATCAGCGAGATCGAGGTCGTGGATTAATGCGTCACTGCCATTGCCCAGCGCCACGGAGGCTCTGAGCTGCAAATCCATCCACCTCTTTCCGGTGGAAGCGTGCGACCGCCACGAACCAGCGTCGGCGCAACCACCGGACTTTAAGAAGTTCAGCCTGAACAATCCGATTAGGCGGCGGCAACACTGTCCTTGGGGGTGCAGTCGGGTCTGAGCGCGCCGAGAATGGCGGCGATCAGGAGGGCCCAAAAGGCCCTCAGGTGGGCGAGGATCTTGCGGAGGTTGTGGCCGCAGGCGCAGAGGACGGCGAAGAGCGCGTCGCCGGTGGTTCCCTTCAGCGGGCAGCGCGTCAGCCGCCCGTCGGTCTTCATGTGGCCGATCTCCGGCTCGATGGCGCTGCGGCGGCGCAGGAGCTTGGCGAGCGGCGGCGTGAGCCCCCTGCGGGTGCCGCTGATCAGCACGCGCGTGGTCTCGACGCCGTGCCCGCGGTAGCCGCGGTCGACGACGGCGAGGGACGGGCGGCGATCGGTCAGCACCTCGACCTGCTCGAGAGCCTCGGCGAGGGTGTGGCCGTCGTAGGGGTTGCCCGGCAGCGCCCGCATGCCGACGATGAAGCCCTCGCGGGTGGTGGCGGCGACGCTGACCTTGGTGCCGAACTCGTGAGTCGCACCCGCGCCTTGCCCTTGGAGATGCAGTCGACCTCCGGCTCGTGCAGGCTGTAGAGCTTGCCCTTGTCCTTCGGCTGCTGGTGCAGGAGCCGCGAGGTCAGGACCAGCATGTCGAGGATGCGCTCCCGCAGCGGCCCGTCCGGGATGTCCTCGAGCCGGCGGCGCAGGTCGCGCATGACCCGGCCGGTGTAGCCCTTGAGCGTGCGCAGCGCCTTGCGCATCCGCTTGAACTGACGGGCGTGGGCGTACCTGCCGGCCTTCGCCGCCAGCCGCGGCGCCAGGCGCGCATAGCTCTGCCGCAGCTCGATCCCGGCCTCGGCGGCGAGCGCCACCAGCTTCCGCCGCGCCGTCTCGTAGAGCCGGGCGTCGGTCGGGTGGGCGATGTTCTTCTCCATGACCGTGGTGTCGACCGACACCCTCTCGATGCTCTGGTCCTTGACCGTTCCCGAGGCGCGACCGGCCTCGATCGTCGCGGTCAGCAGCCACTCCACACCTTCTTCGCCGATGCGCTGGCGCCAGCGGGTGAGCGAGGACGGATCGATCGGCGGACGATGCTGAAAGAAAGTCTCACCGCAGAAATGCTGGTAGTACGGGTTCTCGACCCACCGCGCGACCACCGCCTCGTCCGACAGGGCGAACGCGTGCTGGAGATAGAGCAGCCCCGCCACCAGCCGCGGCGATGTCGCCGGTCGCCCTTTGCCGGACGGGAAGAACCCTGCCCACTCCCGCTCGAAGAACTCCCAGTCGATCAGCGCCTCGAGCTTCACCAGCTCGTGGCCCATGTCGATCAGGTCGACCAGGCGCGGCCGCAGCAGATCATCCTGCTCGGGGTGGCGGGTCTTCGGTTTCATCGGCGCATCCGAAATCGCAGGGTTCCCGCCGGAATTCTACGAATACCTGCAATCAGGAGCCACGAGAAATTGCGCCTTATCGTGCGAAATCAGAGACATCCGCTTTGTTCAGGCTGAACTAAGAAGGAAACTCGATGACATCTTCAGACACCTCGCGCGCTGCGTCAGGGCCAAATCGGCGGCAGTTGTTTGCCGGCGCCACCGGCCTCGCCGGTGCTTTGATCGTTCCGGGAGCGGCATCTGCTCAGGACGCATCCGGAGCGAGCGCCGACTTCCTGTTCGTCCAGACCGCCAACTCCATGGCCTTTGACGCCGACCAGAATCGCCTCACCCTTCGCGACGTCGGCCCGACGACGCTTTTCTTCTCCGACCGGTCGGACCGAATTGCCGGCAACATGACCACGGAGTCGTTCGTGCCGTTCTGGAGCGAAGGCAAGGACAGCTTCCTCAGCGATCCGCCCAACGCCGACATCTCGATCCTCGAGGACGGCACGCTCCGCCAGACCGTCGTGGTCCTGGACGATCCGGTGCTCGAAAACGGAGACCTGCACTACACCGTGAAGATCATCGACGGCGACATGCCGATCACGGGTGAGAACGTCTCGGTCTTCATCGACGTCATCGGTATGCCGCTGACGCCGGTGTCGGTCGCGGGTGCGCGGAGACGCGCGTTCCGACGCGCAGCGCTTTATTGACGAGCGAAGGTGCAGCCAGCCGCGTCGCGGCTGCGTTCCTTCAACAATTTATAGGAGCAGCCAATGTGCTGAAGTTCGTTCTACCCGCGCTCGCCTGCCTCGCAGGACCGGCTGTTGCCATTTCGCAGACCGCTGATGCAACGAGCGGGGCCGACGACGGCGCAGATCTCGCCAAGAAGCTCTCGAACCCGGTCGCGGACCTGATCAGCGTGCCGTTCCAGTACAATTACAATGATGGCTATGGTGACGGGTCCGGCCAGCAAAGCTACATCAACATCCAGCCGGTGATCCCGATCTCCATCAGCCCGAACTGGAACGTGATCTCCCGCACGATCATCCCGCTTGTCGATCAGGACGATCTCGCGCCCGGTTCCGGCTCACAAACCGGGTTCGGAAACATCACGCAAAGCTTCTTCTTTTCACCGAAGAAGCCGACAGCCGGCGGTCTGGTCTGGGGCGTCGGGCCCGTTCTTCAGCTTCCGACTGCCAGTGACGACATTGCCCCCGACCAATGGGGCGCGGGGATCACCGGGGTCGCCTTGAGGCAAACCGGTCCCTGGACTATCGGCGGGCTTGCCAACCATGTCTGGTCGATCAGCGGAGACGATGAGTTCGGAGATCAGTCCGCGACGTTTCTCCAACCGTTCTTGGCCTACACGACGCCGAAGGCGACGTCGTTCTCATTGAATACCGAGAGCACCTACAACTGGGAGACGGAAGAGTGGTCCGTTCCGATCAACTTCGTCGTGTCGCAGGTGGTCAAGTTCGGCAAGCAGCCGGTCCAGCTCGGCCTCGGCGCAAGATACTGGGCAGACGCGCCCGAAGAGGGTCCAGACGGATGGGGCGTTCGTGCTCAGGTGACGTTACTCTTCCCGAAGTGACGATGCCCGGCGCAAGACCATGCGCCTCAGACCCTTCCGGTCTTGCCCCGAAACACGGAGTACACGCCGATCGTGTACACGAGGATGACCGGCAGAACGACGACACCACCGTAGAAGAAGAAGCGCAGCGAAGCGTCCGGGGCAGCAGCGTCGGCCACGGTTAGGGAGAAGGGGATCATGTAGGGCCACATCAGCCGGGCCAGCGTCGCGAAAGCCGCCGTGAAGAATACCGCCGTCAGCGCGAACGGGATCCAGTCGCGCGGTCCGCTCGCGAGGGCGAGCACCCCGATCAAGGAGAGGAGCGTCACCCCCGAGAGGACCAGGTTGATGGTATCGAACCTTGCGGCTGCCTGCCGCAGCCCAGGACTGACGTCCAGCGTGAAGGCCATCACGAGCGCCGCAGACAGCAAGGCGAACACCGTCAGGCCAAGCCGGGTCACCCGGTCGCAGGCCCAATCCCGGAGGCTTCCTTCGCTCTTCAGCATCAGCCAGCAGGCTCCGAGCAGGGCATAGCCGGCGACCAGTCCGAACCCGGTCAGTATGGGAAACGGATGCAGCCAGTCGAAAGCACTCCCGGCGAACTGCCCGTCCCTGACCGGGATTCCGCGCATCATGGCTCCGACCGCCGCGCCCTGGACAAACGCGACAGCGACCGATCCGAGAAAGAAGCCGCGGTCCCACATGCCACGAAGGCGCCCGCTCCGGTAGCGGAACTCGAAAGCCACCCCGCGGAAGATGAGACCGATGAGCATGACAAGGACCGGCAGGTAGAATGCGCCGAGAAAGACGGCGTAGACGGCCGGAAATGCCGCGAAGAGCGATGCTCCGACAACCACGAGCCAGGTCTCATTGCCGTCCCAGTAGGGTGCGATGCTCGCCATCATGCGCGCGCGGTGATCCTCGTCGCGCGTCGTGCCAAAGAGGATTCCGACACCGAGGTCGAAGCCGTCGAGCACCACGTAGATGAGGATCGAGGCGGCGATCACCGCCGCCCAGAACAGCGCCAGATCGCTGGGCTCCGCGCCGGTCACTTGTGCCTCTCCGATCCGGTGGCGGTGGCGGCATCGTCAGCGAAGGCCATCGGGCGGCTCGCAGTCGCGCCCGGGATCGCCAGCGACGTCTGATCCGGCCCTGCCTGCAGCAGCTTGAAGATGTACCAGATTCCGAAGCTCACGAAGACCGCGTAGACAACGAAGTAGGCGAGAAGCGAGATCAGGACGTCGCCGGTCTGGAGGGACGGCGTCACCGCATCCTCTGTGCGCAGCAATCCGTAGACGACCCAGGGCTGGCGCCCGACCTCGGCGGTGTACCAGCCGCTCAGAATGGCGATGAAGCCGCTGGGGAAGGCGAGGAATGTGGGCCAGAGAAACCAGCGCGTATTGTCGAGACGCCCGAGGAGCCGCAACAGATTGCCTCCCCACGAGATGGCCAGCATGACAAGCCCCATTCCGACCATGATGCGGAAGCCGAAGAACGGGATCAGGACCGGCGGCTGATCCTCGAGCGGAAAAGCGTCGAGTCCAGTCTCTTCGGACGTCCAGTTGCCCGAGGCGATGAAGCTTCCGAGCTTGGGGATCTCGAGCGCGAAGAGATTGCGCCGCTCCCCGGCGTCAGGCCATGCGAGCAACACTTCCGATGCGGGTTGCTGGTTTTCCCACCGCGCCTCGATCGCGGCGAATTTCGCGGGCTGGTGCTTTAGAACGTAGAGGCCGGTCAGGTGCCCGAAAAACAGCTGCACCGGGATCAGGACCGCGGCCAGGCCGAGGCCCCAATGGATCATCACGCGAGCCTCTGCGAGATGGACCCGGCGAAGCAGGTACCACGCCCCCGTGGCCGCGACGCACGTCGCCGTGGTCAGAAACGCGGCCAGCAGCATGTGCGGCCATCGCACCAGCATCACTTCGCCCAGCACGATCTGCATCCAGTCGACCGGGACGATCCTGCCATCGACGATCTCGTGGCCGACAGGCACCTGCATCCATGAATTGTTGGCAAGGATCCAGAACGACGAGAACATCGTCCCGAGCGACACCATGCAACAGGCGAAGAAATAGAAGCCTTGTGAAACCCTGTCCCTGCCGAGCAGCATGACGCCGAAAAAACTCGCCTCGAGCATGAACGCGGTGAAGGATTCATAGCCCAGAAGCGGCCCCTGGATGGGCCCCGTCCGCTCGGCCAAAACGCCCCAATTGGTGCCGAACTGGAACGCCATGACGATGCCCGTCACCACCCCCATTCCGAAGGAGACAGCGAAGATCCGAAGCCAGAAATCGAAGATCCGTCGGTAGAGCTTATTGCCGGTGAAGTAACGCATGCCTTCGATCGTCGCGAGCCACGCCGCGAGGCCGATGGTGAAGGCGGGGAAGATGATGTGAAAGCTGATGACGAAGGCGAACTGAATGCGCGACAGCGTCACCGGATCGAAAATGTCCACGTCAGGCCGCCCGACCTGCGCGACGGAGGCAGACCGGGCAGGGCGAGGAGCTTCCCGCTGCTCCGTCCGGGACGATGGCGCTACGGATCATTCGCTCGCCGCCCCGTCGTCGAGGCCGAGGACGAGAACCTTGGCGGTGGTCTGCTTGGTCGGCCAGACCGGCGAGGTGAAGCCGGCCGCCACGGCGACCCTCTGCGCGCCACCCGCCATGTAGGTGATCACGCCGCCGCCGATGCCGCCGTCGATCTCGGTTGTCCAGAGCTGTTCGCCGGTGGTGCTGTCGAGCGCATAGAAGTTGCCGCCGACATCCCCGAAGAAGACCACGTTTCCGGCGGTCGGGGTCATCCCGCTGACCACCGGGTAGTTGAGCTCGGCCCGCCACGCCCACTCTCCGCTATCGGCGTCGACGGCATAGACCCATCCGTGCCAGTCCTCGTCGCCCTGGACCGGCTCGCCGAGCGCGTACAACGGATCGAGCGTCGCCATGCCCATCCAAGGCGCGCCGATCGGGACTGTTTCGAGTTCCCTCTCGTCCGACATCGTGACCTGGTAGCACCAGTCGACCTGGCCGGTCAGGATCAGGTTGGTCTCGGGAACGTAGGCCGCGCTGTTCCACTCCGCGCCGCCGACGGAGCCGGGGCAGAACCGCACGGCCTTGCCGACCTCGAAGGGGGCGTCCGCATTGACGATCTGGGTGGCCGGGACCTTGTAGAGGCGCGTCCCGGTCTCGCGATCGAAGCCGTAGACATGGCCGTCCTTCGGCGTGACGATCACCATTTCTTTCCCGGCCCTGGATTCGATCAGGATCGGCGGGTTCGAGACGTCCCAGTCATGCCAGTCGTCACCCGTGATCTCGTAATGCGTGCGGTACTCGCCGGTCTTGGCGTCGAGCACCACGACCGCGCCCGCGTATAGGTTCGTCCCTTCCCGCACCATGATGTCGTAGTCCGGCGCGGGGTTGCCGCCCGGTATGAACAGCTCTCCCGTGTCAGGATCGATCGTATAGGACGTCCAGGTGGCGCCGCCGCTGATCGGGATGCCGGGCGCGTTGTTCCAGGTCTCGCCGCTGAGAGGGTTCTGCACGAGCGGACCGCGCAGCTTGTCGCCCTCCTGGTAGGGGACGAGATAGAATTCCCAGACGATCTCGCCGGTCTGGGCGTCGAGCCCGTACATCCGGCCCTTCACGCCTTTGTAGTCCCCGCCCGCCTGTCCGATCCAGACCATGCCGTCCCAGGCGACCGGCGCGGCCGGTACGGTCTCTCCCATCGACGGGTCGGCGACCTCCGTCTCCCAGAGCTTGGCGCCGGTCTCGAGGTCATAGGCGACGACCCGGCCATCCTGCAGACCGCGGAACAGCGCGCCGTCCAAGTGGGCGACGCCGCGATTTACGCCGAGGATGCTCGGCGGATACTCCTCCTTGACACGCCAGTTTTCGGCGCAGGTGGAGGGGTCGAGCGAAAAGGTGTCGTACTCGGTGGTCCCGATCAGCGCGTCGCCGACCACGACAAGGCCGGACTCGAACGCGGTTTCGACGCCGATGTCATAGGTGCAGAGCACCTTCATCTCGCTGACGTTTTCCGTCGTGATCTCGGTCAGGCGCGAATAGCGGTCGCCGTCAAGCGTGCGGTTGTAGCCTGGCCAGTCAGTCGGCGCCGGGTCCGACGATGCGGCGGCTCGTGTGTCCGAAGTGACTTGGTAGGCATCGTTCATTTCGGTGCTCAGCGTACCCTTCGGCGCATTCAGCGTCCTGGCTTCCTCGACCACCTCCCCGCCAAGCCGTTGAAGTTCAACCGGCACGTCCTGGGGGAAGAAATCCATGAAGAGAATTCCCCCGACGCCACCGATCACGCCAAAACCGACCACCGCCGCGCCAGCCTTCAACCAGAAGTGCTTCATGCTGCAACTTCCAGACGAAGTGCGCCGGGCCGATACGTCCCACCCTCACTCTCCTCCGACCCATTGACGCCCATGCTTCTCACGCGGAAGTCTCCTCGGACATGCCCGGAATGCCTTCATGCCGGGATGCTTCCACCGTCGCTGTCTATCGCGGCCCTCTCTGCCCACTTCGCGCCGTTCTGGCGCCCCGCAGTCTCGGCCGACGGATGCGTGCTGGTGCGGGCTTGGCGAGGCGCCCGCCCGCCCGCCACGTGAAGGTACGAGCGAAATTGCTCGCGTCTCGACGCCGGCGGCACGGTCCCGCACCTCCATGCCGAGAGCGCCATGCCGCTCGTTCGGAAGGCCAGCATCTGCCGCGCACCGTCGCGGGCGATATCGGTCAGCGGGTCCAGAGTCGTTCCTGCCTGGTGAGGGCGAGTGACCCCAGTATCAACTGCCATGGCTTAAGCTACTGTAAGCAGGCGCTGCGTCTCGGTAGGCTTCGACGGAAGGCATTGTCAGGCTGCTCTTCCGAGCGCGGACCGCAGACCAGAACCGGCCCATGACGTGGGCCGCGCCCGGCGCCAGATACGGCTCATCGTCGAGTTTGGCGCGCCGGACGACCGCCGACGCCTCCTTTGGAACTGCGGCAAGATCGGCCGTCATGTCATGTTCTTTTTTTCATGCGCGCAAAGATGTCGGGGTGGTGCGCGAGCAACGCGTCGCGAATGGCCATGGCCGCGGCTTCGCCGCTGTCCCTGCCGTGGTGCCTTCGCGCCACCTGCTCCGTGTTTGCGAGCTCGGAGACCACGTGCGCGGAATTGCCAAGCCGAACGCGAGCATCAGCGTCGCGAGAGCGTGGCGGCATTGATTTGGCGTCGCTCGAGACCGAGCCGCCGGTCGCCGAGATCCCGGAGCTCCACGATCGACGCGACGTTGAACGGCCGGCCATTTTCGGCCCTTGCCCTGAGTTGCTCAAGACATGATTTCCGGCGCCGAACGCGCCCTTGCTGCGGCGACTATCGCCTGTGGGCTCATCGCAAAATCGGCGAGGTTCAGGGCGACGTCGTCCCTGCCGCGCGCAGGTCGTCCGAGAGGGAGTCCCGCCGGGCCTGATTGAGACGCGCATGAAGGAGCCGCCACTCGTCCGGCCCTACGATCCCGCGTAGCAGGTCGAGATGCGGGAGCGCTTGGTCGATCTCCTCCAACGAGTGCGGACCGCTGAGCGATAGCTGGAAACCTGTCAGCACGCCTTTTCCGGCGAACAACCGCAGCGCGTCTTATCGTCGACCGCTACGTACGGTCCGGGGCCAGATCGTGAACCTGATGCAATACCTGCAGCAGAGCGAGCGGAGGAGCTACTTCTTCTCTGCGCACGACCTCGCCATCGTCTCGTGGCGATCCTGTGTGCCGGTCGCCTCCTCGAGATCGGCAGCCGCGAAGCGATCCATGGCCAGCGATGCACCCCTACTCACTGGCCCCCTCGATGCAGTACCGGTACTCCACCCTGCGCAGCACCGTGAAACTGCTGCCGAAACAAGAGACCGAGACTCTACGAGATGACCCCCCGACCACCGGGTCTCGTGTTGGCAAACCCGCGCAACAGATTGTTTCCAAGGGCAATGTTTTGATGTGCCCAAGAGCAAGGGATGCAGTTTGCCGCCGCGTGGCCCCGGCCGACGTGGTAGGCGGAAGGTGCCGCCGCACTCAGTTGGTGAACGCCGCCTCCAGCAGGTCGCCACCCTCGCCCGGCGCGATAGTCCAGCGGCCGGCCTGGATCTCGGGCAGGACGATGACCCGCGTGCCCGGCTCCACGCGCGAATAGAGATCCAGACTGTCCTGGTTGTAGAGCCGGATGCATCCCGCCGAGGTCGCCTGACCGATCGAGTACACGTCGTTGGTGCCATGGATCCGGTACATCGTGTCACGGCCGTTCTGGTAGAGATAGAGCGCCCTCGCCCCGAGCGGATTGCTCAAGCCACCTTCCATGCCGCCGGCCCACGGGCCGTACTGTTCGGGGTCGCGGCGGATCATGTTCTGCGTTGGGGTCCAGTCGGGCCACTCGCGCTTGAGCGGAATGACGGCCCGTCCGGAAAAGCCGTAGCCTTGCTCGCCTACCGCAATTCCGTAGCGGATCGCCTGATTGCCCCCGAGCAGGTAGTAGAGGAACTTGGCGCCGGGATCGACGACGATGCTGCCCGGCTCCTCGGGACTCCAGTAGTCGACGACCTGCCTGACATTACGCTCCGACAACGCGGTTTCCGGGACCGCAGGTATGATGATGTCGCCATCCTGCACGGGGCCGTAGAGTTGCATGACATCGGGCGGCAGTCCTCTCGAGACCGGCTCCTGCGGCGCGCACGCCGCAAGGCCGCTCACGGCGAGCGAGACCAGTACACATCCACTACGAAACGTCCTCAGTACAGCTTCCATCTGACGGTCCTCGTCGCGCGGCGAGCCAACAGGCCAGTATCAAAGATGATTCCTACCTATTTCGTTCCGGACCCAATGGCCACCGCTCGGCTCCACCCTCCTCGCCTTGTGACCTTTCGCCGCTTATGGTTGCAGCTGCCAACCCCCGGCACGCTGCTGGAACAGCCTGCGGGGCTCCCCGCGCGGACCGAAAAGGAGGTGGCTCCGCGCTCCACCCGAAGGGCTGAGTTTCGCCTCGTCGACACGCTCGACCGAGGGAACCTCGCGCGCCGATGCGCGAGCCCGTATCCGAGGGGGCTGCAACCGGCATGAGACCCGCTTAGCATCAGCGTCCACGCCGACGGCACCAATGCAGATGAGGGGCGCCAACGGCTCTGCTCGGTGTCGCGCCGCCCCGCCCGCGCCTCGATCGCTTCACGCCGAGAGTTCGGCCATCACGTCGTCGGAGACATCGAAATTCGCCGTCACCGTCTGCACGTCGTCGTCGTCCTCGAGCGCTTCGACGAGGCGCATCAGCTTCTGCGCCGTCTCGAGGTCGAGCTCCGTCGTTGTCTGCGGCCGCCAGACGAGCTTGGCCGTCTCGCTCTCGCCCAGGTGCTCCTCGAGCGAGGCAGCGACGGCGGCGAGATCGGTGTCCGCCGTCCAGATGACGTGCCCCTCTTCCGAACTTTCGACGTCCTCCGCACCCGCCTCGATCGCCGCCATCATCACGTCGTCCGCCGAGCCGGCGGAGACGGGATATATCACCTGACCCTTCCGATCGAACATGAAGGCGACCGAGCCGGTCTCGCCGAGGTTGCCGCCGTTCTTGCCGAACGTCGAGCGGACGGTCGAGGCGGTGCGGTTGCGATTGTCGGTCATCGCCTCGACGATGATCGCCACGCCGCCCGGACCGTAACCCTCGTACCTTATCTCCTCATAGCTTTCGGCGTCGCCACCCTGGCTCTTCTTGATCGCCCGGTCGATCACGTCCTTGGGAACCGACGCCGCCTTGGCCTCCTTGACCGCGAGGCGCAGGCGCGGGTTCTTGTCGGGATCGGGGTCGCCCATTTTTGCGGCTACCGTGATCTCCTTGGAGAGCTTGGAGAACAGCTTGGAGCGCGCGGCGTCCTGCCGTCCTTTGCGGTGCTGGATGTTCGCCCATTTCGAATGGCCGGCCATGGCGTTCCTCGGACCACGTTTCGTTGCGAGCCGTCATGTATCCGCTGCACCGGTCCCGAGGCAAGTCGCCAGTCGACCTCCGGTACGCGCCCCAAAGCGAGCGGTAGCGGAGACGCCGCCTTGGCCGGCCAGGCCGGGCCCCTGCTGATCTGAAACAGACGGCGCAGGCGAGGATCGCGCGCGGGATGGCGCAAGAAGGAAAAGATCGCCGCGAGTCCGATCCCGCGCGTCACGACCGTTCGACCTACGGACCTCTCCGGCGGCTCAGACTTGCCAGACGAGCGGGATGGCGAGCGAGGCGGTGATCCCGAGCAGGATGTTCAGGGGAATTCCGACCCGCATGAAGTCCGAGAACCGATAGCCGCCCGGGCCGTAGACCATCATGTTCGTCTGGTATCCGATCGGGGTCGAGAACGCGGCCGAGGCGGCGAACATCACGGCTACGACCAGCGCGCGCGGATCGACGCCGACGACCAGGCCAAGCTCGATTGCGATCGGTGTCAGGATGACGCCAACGGCGTTGTTGGACACGAGCTCGGTCAGCGTCGAGGCAAGGATGTAGACGCAGAAGATCACCGCGACCGCCGGAAGGCCGGTAAGAAACGGCTCGATTGCGCTGACGATCAGCGAGACGGCTCCAGACTCCTGGAGCCCGGCACCCACCGCGAGCATCGCGAAGATCAGCGCGAGGAGACGCCCCTCGACGAAGCTGAACGCCTCGTCGGCGTCGATGCAGCGCGTCAGCAGGACGACCGCGACCGCCAGCACCGCAAGCGCGAAGATCGGGGCGACGCCGAACGCGGCGAGCACGACGATGCCCATGAGCGCGCCGATCGCGATGGGCGCGCGGCCCCGACGGTAGGCAAGGGCGGAGGGCCGGGCGACGTTGACGAGCTCCATGTCGGTGGCGAGGCGTTGGATGTCGGCAGGCGCGCCCTCGAGCAGCAGGGTGTCGCCGACCTGCACGACCACGTCCTCGAGCTGCCGGCCGAGGTTCTGGTTGCGGCGATGCACGGCAAGCGGATAGACGCCGTAGCGGCGGCGCAGGCGCATCTGCCCGAGCGAGCGGCCGATCATGCGGCACCCCGGCGTGATGAGAACCTCGACGGTCTCGGTCGCCACCGAACTCAGCTTGTCGACCGACCGAAGGTCGCGGCTCTGCTGCAGGCCGAGGAGCTCGGCCATCTCGGTCCTCAGCACGATGCGGTCGCCCGCCTCGAGGACGACGTTGGTCATGTCGCGGCGGAGCGACGCGTCGCCCCGCAGCACGTCGATGACCCGCATCCCCTCGCGCTTGAACGCCTCCGCTTTGCGCGGATCCTGCCCGATCAGGGCCGAGCCTTCGGGGATCGCGACCTCGGTGAAATACCGCATCTTCTGGCGATCATCGACCATCTGTCCGAGCGACTGCCTGACGGGAAGCAGATGCCGGCCGACGAGCGCCAGGTAAATCGCCCCGACGGCGACCTGCAGAAGGCCGAGGGGGGCAATCTCAAAGATGGTGAAGGGCTCAAGGCCCTGGGTGCGCGCAACCCCGTCGACGAGAAGGTTGGTCGAGGTGCCGAGAAGCGTGACCGTTCCGCCGAGGATCGCGGCGTAGCTGAGCGGGATCAGGAGCTTCGACGGCGCGACGCCAATCCGCTTCGACAGCTGGACGAAGACCGGGATCATCACGACCACCACGGGCGTGTTGTTCATGAAGGCCGAGCCCACCGCGACGGCGCCGAGGCTGATGCAGAGCGTCATCACCGGGCGGCTGCCGGCGTGCCGCTCGACCCAGTCGGTCAGTTCCTGTAGCGACCCTGTCCTGACGAGCCCTCCCATCACCAGGAACATCGCCGCAATCGTCCAGGGCGCCGGGTTGGAGAGGACGTCGAGCGCCGCCTCGTACGGCAGGATGCCCAGGACGAACATCGCGGTTGCCCCGCCGATGGCCACGACCTCTGTCGGATAGACCTCCAGCACGAACAGGGAGAACATCACCGCGATCGTGAGGATCGCCGCCAACGCCAGCGCATCAGGGCCGAGAATGTCGATCATGGCGTCCCGCGGATCTTCCGGCGCGCATCATTGCCGGACACGTCGAAGGCTGCAAGCGGCGGTCGGGGCTGGACGAGGGAAAGCCCGAGGATCATCAGGACCAGCGCGGCCCACACCCAGCCGGAGTAGCGTTCCCCAAGAAGCAGCATGGCCCAAAGCACGCCGAAACCCGTCACGAGGTACGAGACCTGCGCCGCAAAGACGCTGCCCGCCCGGCCGACCAGCCAGACATAGCCGGAGTAGACGGCCGCATGGATCACGGCGAGGAGCACGAGTGCGAGTTCCGGCGCGCCCCAGGGCGGTCGCGGATCGATGAACTGGCCGCTTGCCACGGCAAGGATCGCTGCGCACGGAATGCCGATGATGGACGCCAGGAAGAGGAGCGCAACCGGGTCGAGCTGCGCGGTCCCGAAGCGCGCGACGAGGTTTCCCTCAAGCGCGTAAAGCGCAGGGGCGACGAGGGCGAGTGGGATCCACGCCGCCATCCCCGGCTGCGGCAATCCGGCATCCGGCCCCACGATCAGTGCCACACCGCCAAGACCGAGTACGAGGCCCGCGAGGCGCCACGGTCCCGGACGGTCGATGCCGAAGCCGAGCGCGATGGGCAAGGCGAAGAGCGGCACGAGCGACAGCAGGATCGAGATGATGCCAGCCGGCAGATGGACCGCAGCCTCGAAGCTCGTGGCGTTCGGGATCAGCGTGCCGACGAAGGCGATCAGCGTCGCCATCCCGATCTGCGCCCGGCCGAGTGGGACCGGGCGGCCGCGCAGGACCAGGGCCGTGCCAAGAAGCGCAGCACCGATGACCAGTTGCCAGAAGATCAGGCCGAAGTGGCGATACCCTTCGCTCACGGCGATCTTGGCGAGTGGCTGCGTCGCCCCCCAGCCCGCCCCCAAGCCCACCAGTACGAGTGCGAGCAGTGCGAGGTCCCGACCAGTCCCGGCTGGAGCGCCTCTCACGTAATATCCTCGGTCAGACCGGCGTCGGCCGCATTGGCGTCCGGCGTTCTTGCGGCGCCCTCGAATTGCGAACTGCAACGCAGGCAGTGCCGCCAGGCCCTCAAGAGCATCTGCACAGCCTCTCTCCCGCGACAGGATCGCCGATGCCGCCGATGCAGACGCGGGCCGGGCCGGCGCAACCCGGGCGGGTGGAGAGCCGACCTGGACGGCCGGGACACCACCCGCTCAGCGAGCTTGTCCTGAACCATCGTGGCGCCTTTCGCTCTGCCGATCAGCGCGCGGCTGTGTCGAGAGCACCGCCCTCGCGAAAGATGGTGGCGGAGCGGGCGAGCCCGGTACGATCGTCCGTCTCCACCAGGAGACCGGAGAGCGTGGCCGCGCCATTCGCGGGCGCGAAGCGGCCGCGCGACATTCCCGTGATGAACCTACGCATCGGCTCCTCGCGGTCCATGCCGATGATGCCGTCGTAGTCGCCGCACATGCCGGCATCAGTGATGTAGGCCGTCCCCCCAGGCAGGACGCGGGCATCGGCCGTGGGGACATGGGTGTGCGTGCCCGCGACGATCGACGCGCGGCCGGCGCAGAACCAGCCCATCGCGGCCTTCTCCGACGTGGCCTCGCAATGCATGTCGACCAGCGACGCCTGTACCAGGCCGCCCGGCGGATGCGTCTTCAGGACCGGCTCCATGGCCGAGAACGGATCGTCGAATGGCTGCTTCATGAAAACCCGACCGAGGACCTGGGCGACCAGGACCTTGCGCCCCCCGGGAGCGTCGAAGATCCGCGCGCCGACTCCCGGCGCGGCGCGGGAGTAGTTTATCGGCCGGATGATGCGCGGCTCGGACTTGATGAAGTCCAGCATCTCTTTCTGGTCGAAGGCATGGTCGCCCAGCGTCAGCACGTCGGCGCCGGCCTTCAGAAGGTCGCTGGCATGTGCAGCGGAAAGCCCGGCGCCCGATGTCGCATTCTCGCCGTTGACCACCGCGAAATCGAGCCGCAGCTCCTGCCTCAGCACCGGCAGACGCTCGACGATCGCGGTTCGGCCGGATCGGCCCACGACATCGCCCAGAAACAGAATACGCATCGAGCGACGCCTAGGTAAGCCGCGGCGGAAGCGCAAGCGGGATGTCCCGCGTCACGCTGCGGCGATCGGCCCTGAGGAGGCTCACGGATGAGGAGCGGTCAGCGAAACCAGCGCACCTCCTTCTCCGTCACAACTGCGTCGAGCCGCTGGTCCGTGGCGTCCGCCGGCAGCTTTTCCATCTCCTGGGCCGCGAAGGCGAACCCGATCGCCGTGATGGAACCGGCGTCGCGCAGCGCGGCAAGAGTGCGGTCATAAAACCCGCCGCCGTAGCCGAGCCGTTGTCCCATGGCGTCAAAGGCCAGCAAGGGCACGACCAGCGCCTCGGGCGTGCCTTCCGCCTCTGTCTCGGTCGGATGTTCGACGCCGAAGCCGTCGCGCACCATCTGCATGCCCGGCTGCCAGTGCCGGAAGACGAGTGGCTGCCCGCGGATCGTGACCGGCAGCAGCACCGGACCGCGCAGCACCGCCCGCACCATGGCCGGCCGTGGATCGATCTCGGTTCGCATCGGCATGTAGAACGAAACCGGGCGGCCCGCGAAGGCTTTGATCTCGTCGTCAAGCCGCTCGACCGCCGGGATGCTGGTCGATCGAGGCGTGTGCCTCTGCGCGCCGTGCCAGGCCTCGCGGCGGAGTGCTCGCCTTTTCGTTCACAGAAGGACGATCCCCGCGAGGCCGAGGAAGGCGAAGAAGCCCACGATGTCGGTCACGGTCGTCACGAAGGTTCCCGACGCCAGCGCAGGGTCCACTCCGGCGCGCTCCAGCACGATGGGAATGCCGATCCCGGCGAGGCCGGCGCAGACAAGGTTGATGACCATCGCGACCCCGATGACCACGCCCAGAAGGCCCGAGCCGAACCAGAACATGCCGATGACGCCGATGATGACGGCGAACATCAGCCCGTTGATGAGCCCCGCCGTGACCTCGCGCCTGAGCACCCGCAACGTGTTCGACCCGGTGAGGTCGCGCGTCGCCAGAGCCCGGACTGCCACGGTCAGCGACTGCGTCGCCGCGTTTCCGCCCATCGAGGCGACGATCGGCATCAGCACGGCGAGCGCCACGATGGCCGAGATCGTGTCCTCGAATTGCGCGATGACCAGGGAGGCGAGAATCGCGGTGCCCAGGTTCACGGCAAGCCAGGGAAAGCGCTGCCGCACGATTTCCAGCGTTCGGTCCTGCAGCGTCTCTTCACCAACGCCGGCGAGCAGGCGCATGTCCTCCTCCGCCTCCTCGGACTGCACGCGCATGGCGTCGTCGATGGTGATGACGCCGGCGAGGCGGCCGCCCTCGTCGACCACCGGCGCCGAGATCAGGTGGTACTGGTTGAAGGCGTAGGCGACCTCCTCCTCCTCGTCGTCCACGCGGAAGGTGCGGAACGACGGCTCCTCGAGGTCCGACAGCCTGACATGACGGCGCGACGACATGATCTTGCCAAGCGTGACGTAGCCCACGGGCCGCATCGCCGGATCGACGAGGATGACGTGATAGAACTGCTCCGGCAAATCCTCGTGGGCGCGCATGAAGTCGATGATATGGCCGACGGTCCAGTGCTGCGGCGCCGCCACGACCTCGCGCTGCATGAGGCGCCCGGCGGAGTATTCCGGGTAGGACAGCGCCCGCTCGATGGCGATGCGATCGGACGGGTGCAGTGCTTCGAGGATCGCCGCGTGCTGCTCTTCGTCCGAGATCTTCAAGCAGGTCGACGACATCGTCGGACTCGAGGCCGCGCACCGCCTCCTGCAGGACATCGGGCTGCAGCGCCTCGATCACCTGCTCGCGCACGCCCTCGCCGAGTTCGGACAGGATCTCGCCGTCGAACTCCTTGCCGTAGAGTTGGATGAGGGCGAGACGCTCCGGACTGTCGAGTTGCTCCAGAACGTCCGCGATATCCGCCGGATGCAGCGGCTCCATCAGCTCGGTGAGGCGCGCGGCGTCCTGCTCGGCCACCGCCTCGCGGATCTGCGCCGTCTTGCGCGCGTCGAGGCGGTCGATCTCCTCGTCCTGGGTCTCCGGCTCTTCGACGTCGGCGTCTGCCATCATTCTCCCCTGCAGGTCGCGGGGACCATAGGGCGACGCGGCACCGGCGCACAGGGTCGAGGAGAGATTTACCCCGACTGGCCGGCGCCGTAGGGTCCCGCCGGTCCGAGGCACGAGGGGCGATGGACGAGACATTGATCCTTGGCCGTGTGCTCTCCTTCACCGGCGACCCGCTGATCGAAGGCCCGGACGCGGCACGCTTCGACGAAGCCGTCCTGATCCGCGAGGGCCGCATCGTGGAGGTGGGAGCCCGCCGCCTGCGCGACCGACACCCTGGCGCCAAAGTCGTCGACCATGGCGACGCGCTGATCTCCGCCGGGTTCGTCGATGCGCACGCGCACTACCCTCAGACGGCGATCGTGGCGTCGTGGGGCAAGCGGCTGATTGACTGGCTGAACACCTACACCTTCCCCGAGGAGATGCGTTTCGGCGATCCGCCCTACGCCGCCGAAGTCGCTGGTCGGTTCCTGGATCTGGCGCTGGCGCACGGCACCACGTCCGTCGCGAGCTTCTGCACCACCCACTCAGTCAGCGTCGACGCGTTCTTCGAGGCGGCGAAGACCCGCGGCATGGCCGTCGCCGGCGGGTCGGACCTGCATGGACCGCAACGCGCCGGACGGACCTGACCGACACGCCGCAGGCCGCCTACGACGAGAGCAAGGCCCTGCTGCAGCGCTGGCACGGACAGGGGCGCGCGGTCTATGCCATCACGCCGCGTTTCGCGCCGACTTCGACCCCCGAACAACTGCAGGCGCTGGGCGCCCTCTGGGCCGAGCATCCCGACTGCCCGATGCAGACCCATCTCTCCGAGCAGGCCGACGAGGTGGCGTGGGTCTCCGAGCTCTATCCGCAGGCGCGCGACTACTTAGACGTCTACGATGCCGCCGGGCTCGTCGGCCCCGGCGCGATGTTCGGCCACGCGATTCATCTCAGCGAGCGCGAGCGGGCGCGTCTCGCCGACAGCGGCTCGGCGGTGGTGCACTGCCCGACCTCGAATACGTTTATCGGGTCGGGCCTCTTCGACATCGGGCTGCACGAGGCCGGTGTCGCCGTTGGCCTCGCCACCGACATCGGTGGCGGCTCGTCGTTCTCGATGCTGCGCACGATGGCTGCCGCCTACGAAATCGGCCAGCTCCGCGGGCGCCCGATCCACCCGGCCGCCCTCTGGTGGCTGGCGACCGAGGGCTCCGCCCGGGTCCTGCGGATGAACGACCGGATCGGTGCGCTGGCCCCGGGGCGGATGGCGGATCTCGTCGTTTGGGACCTCGCCTCGACACCCGCAATCGCACAACGTGCCGCCCACGCCGGTGATGCGTGGGAGGCCATCTTTCCCACGATCATGATGGGTGACGACCGCGCCGTTCGTGAGGTCTGGATCGCCGGACGCCGCCACGGCGGCTGAGGTGGGCGCCGGGCGGTCAGCCGCCGCGCGCCGGGCGGGGCTCGATGCCCCGCACGGCGCGCACCTAGAACGTTCGCGCCCGCGGGAACCCTCGCTTGTCGTCGCCGGTTACGCAGCCGTGCGGGTTTGGAGCGCCCATCGAGAGAGGTCGCCCGCCGGTCTTCCTCGCGGATCCGGCGAATGCTCCTGTCTGCCGGCAGCATGCGGGTGAAGTGCGAAGGGCTGACAGCCGGAACGCGTGCGTTCCTCGCGCTCAGCGCGCTCGGCGGCTGCTCGGGCCGGCAGTCCGTTCTCGCACCAGCGGGAGAACCGGCGGCGTCGCTGGCCACGCTGTTCATCGTCATGCTCTGCGCCGCCATCGTGCTCTGGCTGCTGGTCAATGGCGGCTTCTTCTTCGTCACCCAGGTGCGGCCGCGGCAGATGTCGCGGCGCTTCGCCGAGACCCTCATCATCGTCGGCGGCATCGCGTTCCCGAGCGTCGTGCTCGCGGCACTCCTCGGCTACGGGCTCTCGATGATGTCAGACCAGCGGGCGCCGGGGGACGGCCTCGTTGTCCGCGTGACAGGCGAGCAATGGTGGTGGCGCGTCGAGTACTGGCCCGAGGGCGCCGATGCACCGATCATATCGGCCAACGAGGTGCGCCTGCCGGCGGGCCGGCGCAGCGACATCGTGCTGACCTCCGACAGCGTCATCCATTCCTTCTGGGTCCCCTCGCTCGGCGGCAAGATGGACATGTTCCCCGGCCGCGAGACGCGGCTCACCCTGGCACCTGAGACGCCCGGCATCTACCGTGGCCAGTGCGCGGAGTTCTGCGGGGCGAGCCACGCACTCATGGCCTTCGAGACCGTCGTGATGCCGCAGGCCGACTTCGACGCCTGGCTGGCTTCCATCGCCGCACCAGCCGCGGAGCCACAGGATTCGAGTCGCCCGACGCGGCGCCGAAATCTTCGCGCGCGAGGGGTGCGGCGCCTGCCACCGGGTTCGCGGCACTCCGGCGCAGGGCAACGTCGGACCGGACCTCACCAACGTCGGCGGGCGTCATTCACTCGGCGCCGGCATCCTCGGCACCGAGGTCGAGGATTTCGCCTACTGGATCGGCCTGACGCAAGCGATCAAGCCCAGCGTCGAGATGCCCTCCTACGACCATCTGCCGGAGGACGAACTGGCCGCCCTCGGCACATACCTGAAGGGTCTGCGATGACCGACGCCACGGCAGGACGCATCAAGAGCGCCGCGCTCGCCGAGGACCTCGCGCCAAGCGGTCCCTACCCGCCGACGCCCGAGATGCTGGACGAGCCGGTGGCCCCCGAGGTTCAGGAGGCGCAGAAGGCGCGATTGCGGGCGGCGTGGAAGACGCCGCCCGGCTGGCGCTACTGGTCGGCGGTCAACAATTCCGAGGTCGGCGTCTGGTATTCGCTGACGGCGTTCTTCTTCATGCTCGCTGCCGGCGTGCTAGCGCTGCTGATGCGCATCCAGCTCGCGGTGCCGGGCAACGACTTCCTCGACGCTGACAGGTTCAACCAGTTCTTCACGATGCACGGCTCGGCGATGATGTTCCTCTTCGCCGTGCCGATGTTCGAGGCGATCTCGATCCTGATCCTGCCGGCGTTCCTAGGGGCCCGCGACATGCCGTTCCCGCGGCTCTCGGCCTACGGCTTCTGGTGCTTCGTCATCGGCGGCGTCTTCGTCTTCGGCTCGGTCCTGTTCGACGCGGCGCCCAAGGCGGGGTGGTTCATGTACCCGCCGCTGGCAACGCAGGAACTCGGCATCGGCTCCGACATCTGGCTGCTGGGGCTGTCGTTCATCGAGGTCGCGTCGATCGCCGCGGCAGTCGAGCTGATCGTCGGCACGCTGAAGTGCCGGCCGCCGGGGATGCGGGTGAACCTGATGCCGCTCTACGCGTGGTACGTGCTGGTCGTCGGCGGCATGATCCTCTTCGCCTTCCCGCCGCTGATCGCGGGCGACTTCCTGTTCGAGCTCGAGCGGTCGTTCGACTGGCCGTTCTTCGACCCCGAGCGCGGCGGCGACCCGCTGCTCTGGCAGCACCTGTTCTGGATCTTCGGTCATCCGGAGGTCTACATCGTCTTCCTGCCCTCGATCGCCATCGCCGCGATGGTCATCCCGACCGTCGCGCAGACGCCCATCGTCGGATATTCGTGGATCGTCCTCTCAGCCGTCGGCACGGGCTTCCTGTCGTTCGGTCTCTGGGTGCATCACATGTTCACGACGGGGCTTCCGGCGCTTTCGCTCGGGTTCTTCTCCGCCGCGTCGGAGGCGGTGGTGATCCCGACCGGCATCCAGCTCTTCGCGTTCCTCGCCACGCTGATCGTCGGCAAGGTGACGATGAGCATCCCCATGCTCTGGCTCGCCGGCGCCATCGCCATCTTCACCGGGGGCGGGCTGACGGGGGTGATGATCGCCATCGCGCCGTTCGACTGGCAGGTCCACGACACCTACTTCATCGTCGCGCACCTGCACTACACACTCTTCGGCGGCATGATCTTCCCGGTGATCGGCGGCGTCTATTACTTCTACCCGTTCTTCGCCAAACGCCTGATGTCCGAACGGCTCGGAAGGATCAGCTTCTGGCTGACCTTCATCGGGTTCAATGTCACGTTCCTGCCGATGCACCTGACGGGGCTCCTCGGCATGCCGCGGCGGGTCTACACCTATCCTGGGGACCTCGGCTGGACCGCTCTGAACATGATCTCCTCAGCCGGCGCCTTCATCATTGCGGCGGGTATCCTCGTCTTCGCCTGGGACCTCGTCCGGCCGAAGGGCCGCCAGGCGCGGATCCCCCGCAACCCGTGGAAGGCGGGAACCCTGGAATGGAGCCACGATGTCCCCGAGGAGGCGTGGGGCGTCCGCTCCATCCCCTACATCGAGAGCCGCTACCCGCTCTGGGACCAGAAAGGCATCGTCGAGAGGATCGATGCCGGCCGCTACTACCTGCCCGACGCCGAGGGCGAACGGCGCGAGACGCTGGTGACCAGCGTCATCGACGCGACCCCGATCCAGATCCTGCGCGTCACCGGCCCCGCATGGATCACGATATGGGCGGCGATCTTCACCGGCGGCGCCTTCATCTTCCCGACGTTCCACCTGTACTCGCCCGCGATCGTCAGCGGCATCCTCGCCATCGGCTGCATCATCTACTGGCTCTGGACTTCGACCGCGCAGGTTCCGGAAGAGGACATGGGCGATGCCGGGCTGGGGCTCAGGCTTCCGCGCTATGTCTCTGGGCCGAACGCCGTCGGCTGGTGGGGCGTCTGGATCACGATGCTCGGCGACGCCACCGCGTTTTCCAGCCTGATCTTCGGGTTCTTCTTCTACTGGACGTCGAGCGCCTCGTTCCCGCCGGCGGGCGCAGCGCACGCGACCGGCTGGCTCGTCGCCGCGGCGACCGCCGGCTTCTCAGCGTCCTGGGCGCTGACCGTCCTTGCACGCGAGGCCAACGCGCGCGGGGGCGTGGCCGTCGCGCGGGCGAGCCTTCTCGTCGCCGCCATCGCGTCTGCCGCCGCGATCGCCGCGATCATCCTGTCGGTCCTGCAGCTCGAGCCGACGAGCCACGTCTATCCGGCGGTGATGTGGGCGCTGATGGTGTGGCTTGTGGCGCATGTCGGCGCCGGGATCATCATGCAGCTCTACTGTCTCGCGGGTAGCCTCGCCGGCCGGATGACGCCGCGTTACGACGCCGACCTCAGGAATGTGACGCTCTTCTGGCATTTCGTCTGCCTCACCGCACTGGTGACCGGCGCGGTCATGGGCATTGCGCCGAGGATGCTCTGATGGCCGGAAGTGAAAGGCAGGATCCGCAGGAGTTCTCGGAAGAGAGCGAAAGCCTCATCCGCATCACGCTGGCCCCGGCACTCTGGGCGCTGCACTTCGCGCTCTCCTATGCGGCGACGGCTGTCTATTGCGCCAAGTGGGCAGACGATGGCGAGAGCATTCTTGTGCTCCGGATAGGAGGCGGCATTGCGACGATAGCCGTCCTCGCGGCGATCGCGTGGCTCGGCTGGCGGTCGTGGCAGCAGTGGGACGCGGATGTCGGGCGAAGCACGCGACAGATCTTCGAGGATCTGGTGGAGGAGGAGGAGCCGCGGCACCAGTTCCTCGGCCATGCGGCGTTCCTGCTGTCGGTCATCTCCTTCGTCGCGGTCGTCTACTCCGGACTGCCGGTCGCGCTGATCGGGAGCTGCCGGTGAGGTCGGCGGGGCTCATGGGCCTCGCGCTGCTCGCCGGGCTCTGGCTGCTGCCGCTCGAGGCGATGGCGGCTGACTTCCCCGCTCACATGGTGCGGCACATGGGTCTTGTCGCGGTCGTCGCGCCCCTGCTGGCGCTCGGCTTCCCGCACCTCCTCGCGCCGCTGGCGATATCGCCTTTGGCGGCGGCGGTCGTGGAGTTCGCTGTGGTTTGGGCATGGCACCTGCCGGCGCTGCATGCGGCAGCGCGGTTGACCGTTCCCGCATTCCTCGCGGAACAGGCAGCCTTCCTGCTTTCGGGCATCTTGGTATGGGCTGGGGCGTTCGGCACACGGCAACCGCTTGCGGGGGCTGGCGGGCTGCTGCTGACGTCGATGCACATGACTCTTCTCGGGGCGGTTCTCGTCCTCGCGCCCCGCGACCTCTACGCCGCCCTCTGCGGGACCGAGCCCAACCTCGGCGCCCAGCAGCTTGGGGGCCTTCTGATGCTCGGCATAGGCACCCCGGTCTATCTCTCAGGCGGGCTATGGCTGGTACGGCGGGCGCTCCTCCAGGACGCACCGGCATGAGGACCGTGCTCAAAACGCTTGCCGTTTTGGCCGCGCTCGGCCTCATTGGCGCGGGCGCGACTGTGGGGCTGGGGCTCTACAACGTCTCGGCGCGGGTCGGTCACTGGCCCGGAGTATCCTGGGTCCTGCACACGACCTACCGCAATTCCGTCCGCCTACGGGCACCATCGGCGTCCGAGGTGCCGGACATCTCGGACCCGGCAATGGTCGCGCTCGGGGCGATGCACTTCGACGCCGCCTGCAGCTTTTGCCACGCAGCCCCGGGCGAAATCCGGACCCAAACCGCTCTCTCGATGACGCCCGAACCGCCGCACGTCCAGGACGCGGTCGACCACTGGGCGCCGCGGCACCTGCAGTGGATCGTCTTCGAAGGCGTGAAGATGAGTGGCATGCCCGGCTGGCCTGCACGTCGCCCTGACGAGGTGTGGCCGGTCGTCGCCTTCCTCTCGGAGGTCGAGGCCATGTCGGGCGACGCTTACGCAGCGCTGACGGCCACGCCCGACATCGAAGATCCGACAGTCGCCTATTGTGCGGGCTGCCATGGCGGCGACGGAGTGGGAGACTTGGCGCCACATGTGCCGCGGCTCGACATCCTCGACCGGCCCTATATCGCCGCCAGCCTGCAGGCTTATCGCGAGGGCCTGCGTCAGAGCGGCATCATGCAGCACGCCACGTCCAGACTTAAGCCGGAGGAGCTGGCGCTTGCGGCGGACCACTACGCCGCACAGCCGGCGGGTGCGAGCGGGATGGCGGGGGAGCCGTCGGAATCGCGCCTAATCGCTGAGGGCGAGGCGCTCGCGGCGGCAGCGACGGCTGACGACGACGTACCCGCATGTCGGGCCTGCCATGGCCCCGAGCCCACGCGGAAGGCCGCGACCATCCCGTCGCTCTCCGGCCAGCACCGCCCGTACCTGGAGCTGCAGTTGCGGCTCTGGAGAGAAGGTCGACGCGGCGGAGGAGCACGGGCCAACCTGATGCATGTCGTTGCGCGTGACCTCACCGACGCCGACATTGCCGCTCTTGCTGCGTACTATGCATCCCTCGCCCCCTCGAAGTAGCTCCGGCGCGTCGCGGCACGCGGTTGCCCTGTGGGAGCCGCCGAGGAGAGCCGCGAGGCAATATCAGACTGGCGTCCCCCGCCCTGGGGCAATAACGAGAAGGCGATGACCGACGCGATCCTGGTCATAAATGCTGGGTCATCGAGCCTTAAGTTCCAGCTCTTCGGCATCGAGGGCGACAGGCTCCGGCGCAGGCTCAAGGGCCAGATGTCGGGCATTGGCGTCGCGCCGCATCTCCAGGCTGCTGACGGCAACGGTGCCGAGACAGTCGATCGGACGTACGCGCGGGACGACGTTCCCGACCTGCCGAGCGCAATTGCCGTTTGCGAGGATTGGCTGCTTGGCCTGGAGGGAGTCCGCATCCGGGCGGTCGGACATCGCGTCGTCCACGGCGGGCCGGACCACGCCCGGCCGGTGCTTATCGACGAGAAGGTGCTGGAGCAGCTCGCCACGTTCCAGAACCTCGCGCCGTTGCACCAGCCGAACAATCTGGCCCCCATTCGGCGCGCAATGCAGATCAGGCCCGACGTACCGCAGGTGGCCTGCTTCGACACCGCGTTCCATGCGGGGCGCCCTGAGGCTCATGCCTGTTACGCGCTGCCGCGCCGCTTCTTCGAGGCGGGGGTGCGTCGCTACGGCTTTCACGGCTTGTCGTATGAGTACATCGCCGAGCGGCTGCACACCGTGGCGCCGGATCACGCGATGGGCCGCGTGGTCGTGGCGCACCTTGGCAGTGGTGCCTCGATGTGCGCGCTGAAGGCGGGCCGCAGTATCGAGACCACGATGGGCTTCACCGCCCTCGACGGCATTCCCATGGGAACCCGACCGGGTCAGCTCGATCCCGGGGTGGTGCTCCACCTTACGGAAGAGATGGGGATGCGTCCGGCAGGACATCTCGGACCTGCTCTACCACGAGTCGGGGCTGAAGGGTCTGTCGGGCGTCTCCAGCGACATGCGGGAACTCCTGGCAAGCGACGCAGCCGGGCGCCGCCCTGGCCATCGAGCATTTCGTCCACCGCTGCGCGCTGCACGCCGGCCTTCTGGCCGCGGCTTGTGGCGGGCTCGACGCCTTCGTCTTCACCGCCGGGATCGGGGAGAATGCACCCGCGATCCGCGCGAAGCTTGCCAAGCGCCTCTCGTGGCTCGGCGCAGAACTCGACGCGGACGCGAACGAGCGGGGCGCGACGCGCATCTCGACGGCGGACAGCCGTCTGGCGCTCCTTGTCATCCCCACCGACGAGGAACTGATGATCGCCCGGCACACGCTGGCGCTGCTCGACGGAACGCTGACCTCAGCGCAAGCGCCGCGACGCCGGCGCCGGTCCACCCTTCCGCCAAAGCGTCTTCGGCACCGCGGGCGGGTGCTGTCCGACCGCCGTGGCTGCACGAAGGTCCAGACCCGGTAGCTGCGAGAAGACATCGAACAGCGCTTCTGTCCCCTCTGCATCGACCGGGATCGCCAGATCGTCTTCGTCGGCCCTCAGAACCCAGTGCGCCGGTCGGCCCTGCGGATCGAACACCACTTCGTCAATGTCGCGCAGGTCGACCGAACCGCCGGTCAACGGGCCGAAATAGGTCAGGCGCCCCTCGTCGAGCTGCACCACGCCCACGCCACCCCCCCGCGAGCGGAAGCGTGCCCTCTGGATCGAAGCCGCCGCAAGCGCCGCACCGCCGAGCGCTATGGCCGCGCCGGCCCAGGCCAGCAGGCCACCCGAAGTCAGGAACCACCACGCGCCGAGGGCGGTCGCCGCCGAGGCGGCAAGCGCCTCGCGCCAACGCCACAGCCATGCCGTCACAGCCGGGTTGATGACCGGAGCTGCCACCGCCGCGTCAGGCCGCAGGCTTCGGGCCGTCAGGCACGGGTCGGCACCGGTTCATTTCGACGCGAAGCCTTCGAGCACATTGACGACGTTGAGGCCCACGGCTTCGATCGCGTAGCCGCCCTCGAGACAGAAGACGGTCGGCAGGCGAGCTTCGGCGAGACGCCGGCCTGCGCGGGTGAAGTCGTCGGAGGTCAGCTTGAATAGGCTGATCGGGTCGTTCTCGAACGCGTCCACGCCGAGGGAGACGACCAGTGCCTCAGCGCCGAATTCGGCAATTCGGCCGAGCGCCGCATCGTGCGCCTCGGACCAGGCACCCCACCCCGTTCCGGGCGGCAACGGGAAGTTAGCGGTCGCGCCTTCGCCCGCACCCGCGCCGGTCTCGTCCGCGTAGCCGAGGAAATAGGGGAAGGCGTCTTCCGGCGTGCCGTGAAGGGAGGCGAAGAAGACGTCGCCGCGGTCGTAGAAGATGTCCTGTGTCCCGTTCCCGTGATGAAAGTCGATGTCGAGGATCGCCACGCGGTCGGCCCCTCGCCTGCGCAATACCTCTGCAGCGACGCCGGCGTTGTTGATGAAGCAGTAGCCGCCGAACTGGTCGCGCGATGCGTGATGGCCGGGCGGACGACAGAGAGCGAAGGCTGCGCTGTTGCCGTCCGCGACGTCCTGGGCGGCGGCCTGCGCGCTTGCCGCCGACGAGAGCGCCGCGCGCCAGGTGCCGGACGTGATCGCGGTTTCGGAAGCAAGAGCATAGTAGCCGAGCTTGCCGTCAATGTTGCGTGGTGCACGCGTCGTCTGCATTCGGCGGGCGGGATAATTGGCGGCGATGGCCTCGCCCCGGAAGCCTTCGGCAACCCATTCCACCCAGGCTTCCTCTAGGAAAGCGAGGTAGTCCGCGGCGTGGACGGCACGGATCGGCTCCATGTCCGGCTCGCTTGGGGCCCGAGGTGCTTCGAACCCGCGCTCGGCAAGGCGGCGGAGGACGTACTCCACGCGGCTCGGTCGCTCGAAAGGCGTGACGAGTTCGCCACCCGACAACTCGCCCTGCGGGAAGTGGAGGCGGTGATCTTCGCTGAACCAAGTCTTCATCGCACGCTCCGAGCTGGGTCGCGGGAGATCATCCGATGCCCGGCCGAGGGTCAAGACGCTGACGGTTGACGCGTTTCTGGACAAGACCCATCAGCTTGCCGCGAGGTAGGCTGGACGTGACGGCAGAGCGAGGTAGTTGGCCCGCGACAGACAAGGATCGGCGAGAATACATGAAGAACAAGCGGTATCGACCGATACGCGACTACGCCTTGATCGGCGATTGCCACGGAGCCGCGCTGGTCTCATGCGCGGGCGGTATCGACTGGGCGTGCCTCGGTCGTTTCGACGCCGATCCGACGTTCCTGTCGATCCTCGACGCCGAGCGCGGCGGTTCGTTCTCACTCGCGCCCGACGGCGAATACAGCGCGGAACGGACGTATCTCGACAATACGGCCATCCTCTCCACCACGTTCGCGACCGACGGAGGTGAGGTCAAGCTGCAGGACGCGATGCCGGTCGGCCGCCGCGCCGAGAACGGCATATTCGACTACGTGCGGCTGAGCGCGCCGCACTGGATCATCCGCCGCGCAGAATGCACGTCCGGCACGGTGCGCATGCGGCTGGTTTTTCGTCCGTCGGCCGATTGGGCGCGTCAGCCGGAAGCGTTGAGCCAGCGCGACGGACTTGTCATGGCAAACTCGGGCATAGCGCTGCACCACGGGTTGAGCGATGTCGCGATAGAAGGCGACACCGCAACGGCGACCTTCGAGATGGCGGCCGGCGACGCGCTGACCTTCGTTCTGGCCCCCTCACCAGTCGACGACGACCCGCTCGGCCGAGCCGACGCGCTGCTGTCGGTCACCTGCGCATTCTGGCGGGAGTGGGCGGAGTTCTGCCGCTATAACGGACCGCATCGCGAGATGGTGCGGCGCTCGGCGATCACGCTGAAGATGCTGACCTATGCGCCCACCGGCGCTCTCGTCGCGGCGCCGACCTCCTCCTTGCCGGAAGAGATCGGCGGCGGCCGCAACTGGGACTATCGCTTCTGCTGGCTGCGCGACTCGGTCCTCGCGCTCTATGCCCTTGCGATGGCCGGCTATGGCGGGGAGGCGCGGCGCTTTAGCGACTTCCTGGTCAGCGCCGGCACTGGCAAAGACCCCATACCGCAGATCATGTACGGTATCGAAGCCGACGGCGATCTCGAGGAGCGGGAGTTTCCGCATCTCGAGGGTCACATGGCGAGCGCACCGGTTCGCGCCGGCAACGGCGCGCACGGCCAGCGCCAGATGGACGTCTTCGGCGAGCTCCTGGACTGGGCGGAGATCTTCACCGCAATCGGAGGGCGTATCGACGACGACGCCACCGCCATGCTGACCAACGTGGCCGACTACGTCGCCGCGAATTGGAAGGAGCCCGACCAGGGGCTGTGGGAGATACGCGGCGAGCCGCGCCACCACGTCCACAGCAAGGTGATGAGCTGGGTGACGCTCGACCGCGCGATCCGCCTGCTGGAGGAAAGGCCGAACTGGATTGAGGCGCGCGGCGAGGTCGCAGCCGAGATCGCGGAGAAGGGCTTCGCGCAAGACGGTCACATGATCCAGGCCTTCGGCCACGATGGTGTCGACGCTTCGGCGCTGCTCGCACCAATGATGGGCTTCGCCATGTCCGAGGAAGCAATTGCCGCGACTGTCACCGCAGTCGAGCGACAGCTTCGCGACGGCGACTTCGTGCGCCGCTACCAGACGGAGGACGGACTGGCAGGCGGCGAAGGCGCCTTCCTGATCTGCTCGTTCTGGCTGGTCGACGCAATGCTCGTCTCGGGACGACGTGCCGAAGCGGTCGCACTTTTTGACCGTCTGGTCGAGCGCGCGAACGACGTAGGGCTCTTCGCGGAGGAGATCGACCCGACCAACGACCTCTTCCTCGGCAACTTTCCTCAGGCGTTCACCCACCTTGCGCTGATCGCCTCTGCGGGGCACCTCCAGCTTTGCGACGAGGAGGGGTGCGGCGCGATGCGGGGCAGCTTCGCCGATCGTGCCAGGCGCCGAGTCGGCGCGACGCTAGGATGGCGCGGGATCGTCTCGGCCATCGCCAAGACGAAGCGGATCGGGCGAGTGACGTCCTCTCGCGCGTCGGTGATGCCGGACGGCCCGTGACCGAGCTCAATCCTCTCCGGCGCGGATCGCCTTGAACGTGATCGTCGTCAGTGATCGGACGATGCCCGGAATGTCGAGCAGTCCCTCGTTGAGGTAGACGCCGATATCCTCATCGTCGGGGATGTAGACCTTGGCTAGGAGGTCGAAGTCGCCGCTCGTCGAGTAGAGTTCCGAGGCGATCTCGCGGAGGGCGACGTCCTGCGCAACCTTGTAGGTCTTGCCGGGCTCGCACCGTATCTGGACGAAAACACATCTCATCTCTGCAGACCCTCTTCATGGTCTGCCTAGCGCGAGGCTGCGCCAGGGAAAAGCGTTCAGTTTCGTGGAGGGCCTAACCTCATGGGCCACCCCGAACTGGCGAGGAGTCGCTGCGTTACCGGCGTGGTAACCTCGTGCGACAACGATGACGAACTCGACAGCGACTGGCGCCCGGACGCGGCGACACGAGACCCGGCCAAAGGCCGGGCCGGGCGGGAGAGCGGATCGAGGTTGGGGAACCTTGCTCTTCCGCCCGCGAGGGAGCATCGGCGGCTCAGGCGGCGACGCAGTGGCGACCGCGCGCGTTTCGCAGGCTCAGTCCACCGAGAAGCGACATCCCGCCGAGCATGAACCAGACTCCCGCCGGAAGCGGCACGGGGGCGGGGGCGGGGCTCGCGGCCCCGGCCTGCTCAATGAGAACGAGGTTGTTGAGGGACTCGGGGTTCTCCACGGCAGGCACGACGTTTCCGGGCACAGAGAGCTGCCATCTCACGTCGCGGCCGTGCGTGAAGTAGACGCCGAGATAAAGCGAACCGTCGAACTCGTCGCTGAGAAGTACGTCGACGGTCGCGCTCGGCGACCAGCGGTCCAGCTGGAAGCTCCCGGCGATTTCACCGTCCCAAGCGTGCCTGAAAGGCGTGGAGCTCCAGAAGACCTTTCCTCCACCGGAGTAGCTGTCTGACAGGAGAGCGTCGTCGGGTATCGTGAACTCGAAGCTCAGAACCTGCGCACCTTGCGCAAGCGCGCTGAAGGCAATGAACTCGTGCGCGTTCTGCTTCTCCGCCGTGCCGAGGACCGTATCGTAGCCGAAACCGATCTCGGTCGGGCTCTTCCAGTGACGGCTGAACTGCGCGTCTTCCTCAGTGATCACCGAAGCGACGCTGGGAGCCGTCGCGCCCGCGAGCGACAGCAGGAACGAACAGACAAGGACAAGGCGATTGGGCATCTGGCGCTCCATGAAATCGTTGAGCGCCTTGTGCCGTACGCATCGCTAACAAGCCCTTAAGGAGCGCGCGAGCGCGGTGAGCCTCTTTCCTGGCTCGAACCGAAGCGAGCCGGCCCGTCATTGGGCGGGACAAGATGCGCAAGGCGCTCCATCGACTCTTCCGACGCAGCGGACAAGCAAAAGGACAGGCGCGGTCGTTCTTTCGCGTCCCGATCTGCCGGCAGAAGAACTGTGGAACGAGAAACGCTGCTCTCCGGTGCCGTTGCGCCCACCTCCGACGGCTGGCCGAAGTGGCCTTGGGGCGAAGCGACTGCTCGAATTCTAGGCCCGTCTGCCCGCGTTAGCGTGACGGTAAGCGCTTCGTGACAAGTTGTTGACTGCACGGCGGCGATGTCCTCGCTGCGCCGAACGGAGCGAGAACATTGCTGGACTGGATAAAGACCGGCGCTGCGCGGGCGCGGATTCTCGCGCCGGTCCTGGCGATCATGCTGGCCGCTACCACAGCCACGGCGGATGTCCGTCCCTCGCCGCTGGACTACCACGCAACCGTCGTCAACGGGACGCGCACCGGGTCGAGTTTCATGATCGACGAGGGCATCGTGGTCACCAACGCTCATGTGCTCGAGGGGCGCGGGCCCGGCGCGACGGTCAAGCTTGTCATCCCGGGCGCGCAGGGGCGCCGCGCAAATGCCACAGTCCTCGCCGTGAGCCATCGCATGGACCTGGCCCTGCTGAGCGTGAGCGCCGATTTCCTGCCGGTCGCTCCCTCGGGTGGAGCCCGCGATGGGCGCGGTCGGGCGCTGGTCGCCGCCGGCACCGCGCCAAGACCTGCCGGAGCTGGAACACGTATGACAGTCACCGGGCGGGTCTCGTCGGAAAAGCGTACGCTGGCCCCCTACGGCCCCGGCGTCATCGCACGGATGCCGGGTATCCGCCGTGGCTTCTCGGGCGGTCCGGTGTTCGACGCGGACGGGCGGCTCTTCGGGATGGTGACAGCGCTGAGACCCGGCTCGAGCCCGGGGGTCGGCAGCGACGCCTTCATCCTGACCGCTGACGAAATCCGGGCGGAGGCACGCCGCCTGCTGCGGAGCCTCTAGCGACGGAGCGTTGCGCCGCGTCGCACGGCGCGTGCATGTTCAGGCTTGGATCGGCAAGCAAGGACGGCCAGGCGCGAATGACAGCATCCTTTCCGGACCTCGAGGGCGCCTCCGTGTTCATTTCGGGCGGAGGGTCGGGCATCGGAGCCGCGTTGACCGAAGGGTTCCTGCGGCAAGGCGCACGTGTCGCCTTCGTGCAGAGGTCAGACGCATCTGCCTTCGTCGACGAGATGGAACGGGAAACCGGGACGCGGCCGCTCTTCCTGCGGTGTGACGTGACGGACATTGACGCGCTGCGGGCCGCCATCAGTCGCGCCGCCGAGGTACACGGACCAGTCACCCGCCTCGTCAACAACGCCGCCAACGACCAGCGGCACGAGACGCTCACCGTCGACGAGGCGTTCTGGGACTGGTCGATCGCGGTCAATCTCAAGCACTATTTCTTTGCTGCGCAGGCCGTCGTCCCCGGCATGAGGGCCGCGGGCGGCGGCGCGATCGTCAACCTGTCGTCGATCAGCTACATGATGGGAATGGCGGGGCTGCCCGCGTACACGACCGCCAATTCCGGGATCAACGGTCTGACGCGATCCCTCGCACGTGAGTTCGGGGGCGATCGGATACGCGTCAACGCGCTCGCACCCGGCCTGATCCTGACAGAGCGGCAGGCGAGGCTCTGGATCACCGAGGAGGGACTCGCCGCCCATCTCGAGCGTCAGTGCCTGCCCGACACGCTCAGGGCCGCTGACGTCGTCGACCCCTGCCTCTTTCTCGCGTCTGACGCGAGTCATGCCGTGACGGGCCAGGCTCTCGTCGTCGACGGCGGAGTCGCCACGACAGGCTGAGCCCCGCGACCCGCCTTGAGAACATTTGAAGAACATGTATCCTTGGCGCATGGGAACTGCCGTCGCTCATCATCTTCTGACTCGCCGCCGATACGACGGGCCGGAGGATGGCGTCCGGTTTCTCGGTCGTCTCCGCCTCGTCCCTGGCCGGGTCCATGAACTCTGCGGCCCGGCTCGTCGGACACTCGCCCTGATCGTTGCGCGCGAATGCAAGGGCGAGGTCTTCTGGATCCGCCCCTCGTGGGAACTCGATCGCCTTCATGGTGACGGCGTGGCTGGTTTCCTGGACCCCGCGCGGCTGATCTTCGTCACCGTCCGGCGGGCGGAGGATCTGCTCTGGTGCGCAGAGGAGACGTTGCGCTCGGGCGCGGTCCCTCTGATGGTCGTCGACCTGCCCGCCCCCCCCGCCCTCACTCCGGTTCGACGCCTGCATCTCGCGGCCGAGGCCGGCGCAGCAGGCGGGTCGCCCCCCCTGGGCCTCATCCTGACGCCCGAAGGCATCGCCGCAGGCGTGGAAAGCCGGTGGAGCTTCGCGCAAGGTCGGGGTGGCTGGCGGCTAGACCGGCAGAGAGCGCGGACCGCTCCCCCTTGCGCGTGGCGGGTCTCCGAGACCGACATGCAGCTGAGCCCGGTAGCCTGCAGCCCCGAAAGCACTCGTATGGCGGATAGATCTTTACCGTCCCGCAACCATTAAGCGCTTCTCCGAACCTCTTCGATGATGCGAAGTCACGCAGAAAACAACGTAACCCACTGATAGAAAGAAGAGCTTTTCAGCGTCTCCGCCGACGCAGACTTCGTAGGATCCGCCATGCGCATGCTGCAGAGCAGCAATTCAGCCTTGTCCATTGTGCATCCGCAGAAAGACGCCACTCTTGTTAGCGTAAACGAGGCCATGAGCAGGAGACGAAACATGGCGACCATCGAGACCAATGCCCGCCCCACCGCGTCCATCGGCGCCTGGTTCCAGGGGCTCCGCCGCGACCTGAGCACCGAGATGAAGCGCCGTCGCGTCTACAGCCAGACGCACGAGCAACTTATGACACTGACCGACCGGGAACTTGCCGACATCGGCATCTCACGGCTTCAGATCGCGGATATCGCCCGCGACGCCGCCTACGGCCAACGCTGAACGTGCAACGGCGCACCACCGCGCCGATACGACAAGAACCGAGTCGGGGCGGACGCATGCGCCGCCCCGACAATGGCTTCCGCGAAGTGGGAGCGTTTCTGCCGGACCGGCAGGCGGAACGTCCTGACCGCCGAACTCACCGAGATTCTCCCAACATAGGTCCGCCTCACCCGCCGGACCGCAAGCGCTGTCCGATCCCGTGACGCATCCTTGCCGCCGACGCCCAAACGGCGCAGGTGTTCGGCAAGAAGCAGAGCGACAGGACATCTCCACATGAGCGACGTTTCCGACATCCTCGCCCGCGTCGACGAGACCATCGACCACCGCCTCGAACGGCTGTGCGACCTGATCCGGATCCCATCGATCTCCACCGACCCGAACCGCTCCGACGACGTGAGGCGCGCGGCCGAATGGCTGGTTGACGACCTGAAATCCTTCGATGTCGACGCGGAATTACGCGAGACGGACGGCCACCCGATGGTCGTCGGCAAGGCCGGCGGAGGAGGAGGCCCTCGTCTGCTCTTCTACGGTCATTACGACGTGCAGCCCGCCGACCCGCTGGATCTGTGGGGGAGCGACCCGTTCGAGCCGCGCATCAGCCCGCAGGAGGATGGCGAAACATGGATCGTCGGCCGCGGTGCATCTGACGACAAGGGCCAACTGATGACGTTCGTCGAGGCTGCGCGCGCCTGGACAGAGGTCCGCGGGCCGCTGCCCTGCGATGTCACCTTCCTTTTCGAGGGAGAGGAGGAGTCCGGCTCGCGCTCGCTCCCCGGATTCCTCGAGCAGACGGCGGAGGAACTCGCCAGCGACGTCGTCCTCGTCTGCGACACCGACATGTGGGACCGCGAGACGCCTTGCGTCACGACGATGCTGCGCGGTCTCTGCGGTCAGGAGATGACGATCACGGCCGCATCACGCGACCTGCATTCCGGGATCTACGGCGGGGCGGCGCAGAACGCGCTCAAGGTCATGGCGGACGTGCTGGCGTCGCTGCGCCGAACCGACGGCGGGGTCGCGATCGAGGGGTTCTATGATGGCGTCTCGAACCTGCCGACCGAGGTCCTGTCGCAATGGGACCGGATGCCGTTCGACGAAACGAAGTTCCTCGCTGACGTTGGGCTGACGCAACCCGCGGGCGAGGCCGGCCGCCGTGTTCTGGAGCAGATCTGGGCGCGGCCGACCTGCGAGATCAACGGCCTGTGGGGCGGGTACACCGATCCGGGGTTCAAGACCGTCATCCCGGCGGAGGCGCATGCGAAGGTGTCCTTCCGACTCGTGGCGGGACAGGACCCCTACGCCGTGCGCGACGCCTTCCAGGCGCACGTCCGCGAGCAACTGCCGCCGGATTGCAGCGTGACCTTCAGCGATCACGGCATGTCGGCCGCGACGGTGATGCCGATGTCCGGGCCCTTCATCGAGGCGACGCTGGACGCATTGTCCGACGAGTGGGAGACGGAGGCGGCGATCGCCGGCACAGGCGGCTCGATCCCGATCGTCGGCGAGTTCCAGCGCCGCCTGAAAGCGCAGTGCCTGTTGGTCGGGTTCGGGCGCTTCGACAACCGCATCCACTCGCCGAACGAGAAGTACGACCTGTCGTCCTACCGCAAGGGCATCCGCTCCTGGGTCCGGATCCTCGATGCGCTCTCGAGCGCCGGCGCGAGCAGGTGAGCGAAAGCACCACGCCAGGCCGAGCCGGCCGGGCGCGGCGTGTCACGCCGGTTCGCTAGTTGATCGACTCCCAGCGGCTCTGGATCGCCGCGGCGGCCTCTTCGGCGCTGGCGCCGGTCGTATAGTCGACCATGCCGCTCCAGAACGCGTTGGTGCCGATCTCGCCGGGCATGAGGTCCGAGCCGTCGAAGCGGAAGGTCGTCGCACCTGTCAGGATCTCGCCCTGCGCCCGGCCCACATCGTTGGCGTAGGCCTCGGGGTTCGCCCCAAGATGCGCCGTCAGGAACTGGCCCTGTGCCGTCCCCATCTCGTGCGCGAAGGGCGTCTTGAGGAACTCGATGAATCCGTGCGCCACCGGCGTGTCGTTGGTGATCGCGACAAGGCCGCCGGAACCGAGGATCGGCGTTCCGAGGTCCTTGCTCTCGTATGCCGGGAAATAGAAGAAGTCGGCGTCCTCTCCGACCACGACCTCGTCGGGAAAGAAGTTCGGCACGAACGAGGCCTGCTTGTGCAGGTAGCACTCGGGGGGAAACGTGAAGAGGCCAGCAGGGCTGTCCCGGAAATCCGTCGTAGCAACGTTGCTGGCACCGCCGACGACATAGTCATCGTTCTTCGCGAAGTACCCGTATTCCTCGATCGCGGCCACGACGCGCGGGTCGTCGAACGGAATCTCGTTCGTGATCCACTGGTCGTAGACCTCGGGCGGCTGCGTTCGGAGCATCATGTCCTCGACCCAGTCGGTCGCAGGCCAACCCGTAGCGGCGCCCGCTCCCAGACCGATGCACCACGGCGTCTCGCCATCCGCGACGATTTGGTCGGTCAGCGCCTTGAGCTCCTCCATCGTCTGAGGGATCTCGTATCCCGCCTCCTCGAAGGCCTCGGGCGAGTACCAGACCAGCGACTTGACGTCCGTGCCGAAGAACGTCCCGTAGGTGTTCTTTTCGCCGTCCGGACCCTCGAAGGTCGCGAGATCGGCCCAGGACGATCCCGCCGCAAAGTTCTCCTCGAAGTACTGCCGCTGCTCCTCGCCCAGGGCGACGAGCGCCCCCTGTGCCGCGAGATCGCTGGCAAGACCCGGCTGAGGAAACATCGCGATGTCGGGCGGCGACCCCGCCTCGATAGAGATGACGATGTCCTGTTCGAAACTGTCGGAGCCCGAGTAGAGGACGTTCGCTCCAGTCGCCTCGGCGAAATAGGCGAAGATGTTGTCGAGCTTGATCTTGTCGTCGCCCGTGGACGCGCCGGTGATCTGCAGCGTCTGGCCGGAATAGTCGTGCTCGGCGTCGAACTCCTCGTAGCTGTCCCACGAGAACGGCCCCTCCCCGATCGGTGAGAAGAGTTCCTGTGCGACGGCGCCGGGCGCCATCGCAGCGGCGATCACGACGATGAACGGTGTCACGGCGGCGCGCGCAGATTGAGCATGCGGCATCCGGGGACCTCCCTTGCAATTGCGCTTGAGCGCGCAGTGGCGTTTCGCGAGAGTAGGCCCGCTCGCCGCCAGCGAGTCAACGAAAGCGCGTACGGGACAGGGTCGATGCCGCAGGAAGCAGAATGGTGGCGGGGCGCCGTCATCTACCAGATTTATCCGCGGTCGTTCCAGGACGACAACGGCGACGGCATGGGGGACCTGCGCGGCATCACGCGGCGCTTGGGCCACGTCGCCGATCTCGGAGTCGACGCGATCTGGCTTTCGCCGATCTTCACGTCGCCGATGGCCGACATGGGCTACGACATCTCGGACTACCGCGACATCGACCCGACGTTCGGGACGCTTGCGGATTTTGACGCGATGGTGACCGAGGCGCACCGCCTGGGACTTAAGGTCATCATCGATCAGGTGCTCTCGCACTCGTCGAACAAGCATCCCTACTTTCTGGAAAGCCGTGAATCGCGGACCGGGCCAAAGGCGGACTGGTACGTCTGGGCCGACCCGAAGCCTGACGGGATGCCGCCGAACAATTGGCAGGCGATTTTCGGCGGGCCAGCGTGGGAGTGGGAGACGCGGCGGCGCCAGTACTACTTCCACAATTTCTTGAAAGAGCAGCCGGACTTCAACTTCCACAATCCCGAGGTTCACGAGTGGGCGCTGGATACGCTGCGCTTCTGGCTGGAGCGGGGCGTCGACGGCTTCCGCCTCGATGCGGTGAACCACTACGTCCACGACGCGGAGCTGCGCGACAACCCTGTCGATCACCGGGAGAAATCTGCGCCCGATTACAAGACCTACGAGATGCAGTATCCGCTGTATTCCAAGAACCAGCCCGAAAACGTCTTGTTCGTGGAGCGCATGCGCGCGGCGCTGGACGAGTACGAGGGGCGCTGCTTCATCGGCGAGATCGGCGAGTTGCATCACCAGATCGAACGGTTGATCGAGTACACGGTCGGCCGCCGCCTGCACATGGCCTACAACACCGCGCTGATGGAGGCGAACTTCTCGCCCTCCTTCATCCGCCGCCAGTTCGAGGACGTCTTTTCCGAGGGCTTCACCGGCTGGCCCTGTTGGGCCTTTTCCAACCACGATGTTCCCCGGCATGCGACGCGGTGGGCGGCTCATGCTGCGGACGAGGACGCGTTCGCGAAGCTCTGCTGCGCGCTGCTTCTCTCGCTTCAGGGCTCGGTCTGCCTCTACCAGGGGGAGGAGCTGGGGCTGCCGCAGGCAGAGCTCGAGTACCATGAGCTCGTCGACCCGGAGGGGCTGACCTTCTGGCCGAACAACAAGGGGCGAGACGGCTGCCGCACGCCGATGGTGTGGGAGGCCGGCGCGCCGAATGCCGGCTTTTCCACTGCGGAGCAGACCTGGCTGCCGATCCGCGAGACGCACGTCCGGCGAGCCGTCGACACCCAGGGGGCCGAGGACTCCGTCCTCGCGTTCTACCGCCGCATGATCGCGCTCAGAGGGTCGCGGCCGGACCTTCGGACCGGCCGGACGCGATTCTTCGACCTGCCGCAGCCGGCGCTGGCGTTTCGTCGCGGAGAGACGACGTTCTGCGCTTTCAACCTATCGCCAGATCCCGTGGTCCTGAAGCTCTCCGGGACGCTGGATCCCGCACTTGCCAAGCGGGCCGAGATCGCGAACGGAAGGCTCTCGCTTGGTCCCAATGGCTTTCTGATCGGCGACGCAGGGCCTGACTTCGCGGCCAACGCAGCCTGAGTTGCGAGGTCAGTCGGGGTCGGAAGCCGGCCCGTCGTCGCTCGGCGCGGTGATCCGGGGGGTGTCGTCCTCCGCTTTCCCCTGCGCCGCGCGCGCCGCCCGGATCGTCTCGGTCCGCGTGTCCATCCGGCCGCTGATCCGCAGGGCCGGCGCGCTTCCCTCCTTGCTCTCTCCGAACCACATCGTCCGCTGCGGGAACGGGATCTCGATGCCGCGCTCGTCGAAGATGCGCTTGACGATCTCGTTGTAGGCGCGGCCCACGCCCCACTGCTTCGCCGGCCAGGTCTTGATCCGGCACTTCACGACGACCGCGTTGTCGCCGAACGCATCGACGCCGAACCATTCGAGGTCGCCAAGGATGAAGGCACCATGCGCCGGGTCCGAGCGGAGCTCCTGGAAGGCATCGTGCATCGCCTGCTTCACCTCCGGCACGTACTCCCGATACGCGACACCCATGTCGACGAGGTAGTACGAGAAGTCGCGCGTGTAGTTCGACACGGTATCGACCGAAGAGAACGGGATGATGTGATAGATCCCACTGAGGTCCCGTAGACTGACGGAGCGCACCGTTAGCCGCTCCACCGAGCCGGTAATGCCCCCGGCCGCGACCACGTCGCCCACATTGATCGCCTTTTCGAACTGGATGAAGATTCCGGTGATGATGTCCTGAACCATCTTCTGCGCGCCGAAACCGATGGCGAGCCCGACAACACCGGCAGATGCGACCAGTGGTCCGATGTTGATGCCGATTTCGGACAGGGCGAACATCAGTGCCAACACGAGAATGGCGATGGTCGCGGCGTTCCGCAGCAGGCTCAAAAGGGTCTGCTCGCGCGCCGTAGGGACGTCACCGAAGGACGGGTTCAAGCGGTAGTCGACCCAAGAGGTCAACGCGAGCCACAGGAAGAATGCGACGAGCAGGATCAGCGAGACGCTTACGAGCGCTCCCGCGAAGCGGACACCCATCTCGCTGGCGACCCAGCCTGCGTTGATGAAATTCAGCACCTGGAAGATGTAGACGAGAACCGACGCAAGGATGATGAGGCGCAGGACCAGCAGAATCTTTGGAACATACCTGTTCAACCTCGTCTCCAGCAGCGGTACCCGCGCCGTGACGCCATGCGGTAGCGTGATGCCGCTCTTGATCAGCCGGCCCAGCAGCCCCGAGAAAAGCAGTCCGAGCGAGATTGCCGCAACGATCCGCCCTGAGGCGGAGAGGACATACGTCGCCACCCATGACGGTCGGCTGATGACGACAAGCATCAGCCATCCGAGCCAGACGAGGACAACCCAGTACCAACCGCGTGTGACGGACCGAACGAATTCGGTCCTCCGGCTGGTGGTCGGCACGGACTCCGGCGGGCGACTCGTATCCTCAGCTCCCTGTTCGACGGTTCCAGTGCCCGTCGTCGAAGACCCACCCAACTGCGAGAAAAGCCAATCGCCCACCGCGCGTCGGTAGTAGATGGTCATGGCGGCAAGGTAGATGATCGCAAGCAGCCACATGATCCGCGTAGCGCTTCGCAAGGCCTGGAACCCGCCCTCTTCATCGACGATTGGCAGGATCAGGAGGAAACCGTAACCGACGATGCTGATGACGCCCCGGATCGCACGATAGAGGCGCCGCGCTCCCCAGTCGCCAAGGTTGACCATTCGGAATTCGCCGGCTGACGGCGAAAGCAGGAGCCTGAGCACGGCCTTGGTCAACTCGACCGCCAGAAACGCGTTGAGATAGAGAACTTGCCTCAGCCCCAGTGCGTTCGCCTCGCCGAAGAAAAGCCAAGCCACGACATACCCGATCCCCCAGGCGAGGAAGACGATGCCGAAGTCCATCAAGCCGGTACCGATGAACAACATCATCCGCCCGATCATCGTGCGTTCGGCCGCCCGCGCGCCGATCCTGCGATAGAACGGGATCGCCGCCGTTCGTAGCGCCACGAACACCGCCACGGTGGCACCGATCGTAAGCAGCAGTGAGCTCAAGGCTTCGAGAAGAAGAGCGAAATCCTCTCCACTGAGGCCGGAGAGTGCCGCCGGGGCCCGGGTGATCGCAGCGATGATCGAAGTCGCGCTCTCGATGGCGGCCGTCGCGAGACCCCGCGAGAGGTCGGCGATCCGCCTTCCGAAAGTCGGTGGTTGCTCGTCTACCTGCTCGGGCGCCGCCGCTTCCTCCTCCTCGGGCGCTGCGACGGCTTGGAGTTGCTCGACGAGTTGAGCGCGCGCTGCCTCGTCCTGCAAGATCTGCAGCAAGAGCTCGACCGGATCAGTCGGCGCCGAAGCCTCTGCCTCGGGTTCCGGTGTGGATCCACCACCCGTCAGTCCGGGTATCGTCTGCGCCCCGGCCGGGCATGCAGCGACAACGATGACGACGGCAAGCGCGGCGAACAGCTTCGACATCACGCGCATCGGACACCCCGTGCGAAACAGAACGGGCCATCGCTTAGACCAACACCGAGAGGGGTGCAAAGCGACAGGCTCCGGTTCTTCAGAGGAAGCTCTGCGGGTCGATGTCGATCGACATCCTCAATCCCGTCGGAAGCTTGATCTGCGCCGCCCACTCGCGAAGCGCCGCCTGCAGCGGTGCCGTCCGCGGCGCCTTGGCGAGCAGCCGCACCCGATGCCGCCCGCGGACCCGGGCGATCGGCGCCGGCGCGGGACCCCAGAGTTCGGCGCCGACGCGGCGAAGCGGCGCATCGGCGCGTGCGAGTGCGTTGCCGACGTCGAAGACCTGCGCGATGTCGATCGAGCTCAGCACGATACCGGCCATCCGCCCGTAGGGCGGCATGCCGAGCGCCCTTCGCTCGGCCGCTTCCGCGCGCCAGAACGAGTCTTCCTCGCCCGAGACGATCGCCTTGATCACCGGGTGGTCCGGCTGCCACGTCTGCAGCAGCGCCTCCCCTTCGCGGTCGCTGCGGCCTGCACGTCCGGCGACCTGGCGCATTAGCTGGAAGGTTCGTTCCGCCGCGCGCAGGTCCGACCCCTGCAGGCCAAGATCGGCGTCGACCACGCCGACGAGCGTCAGCAGCGGAAAGTTGTGCCCCTTCGCAACAAGCTGGGTTCCGATCACGATGTCGGCCTCACCCGCCGCGATTGCCTCGATCCGAGCCTTGAGCGCCCGCGCCGAGCCGAAGAGGTCCGACGACAGGACCGCGACGCGCGCCTCGCGGAACCGCTCCGCAACCTCCTCCGCGACCCGCTCGACACCGGGGCCGACGGCCGCCAGCTTGCCTGCGACGCCGCACTCGGGGCAGACCTCGGGCACCGGTCGGCTGTCGCCGCACTGGTGGCAGACGAGGCGTCCGCGAAACCGGTGCTCGACCATCCGCGCATCGCACTGCCGGCAGCCGACCTGCTTGCCGCACGCCCGGCACAGTGTCACCGGCGCATAGCCTCGACGATTGAGGAACAGGAGAGACTGTTCGCCTGCCGCCAGCCGGCTCTCGATGGCGTCGACCAGCGGTGCGGACAGCCAGCGACCCGAAGGCAGCTTCTCGCGTCGCATGTCGATCGTCGCGATCCGCGGCATCGTCGCAGCGCCGGCGCGCTGCGGCAGGTCCAGCTTACCATACTTGCCGGCCTCGACATTGGCCCACGTCTCCAGCGACGGGGTGGCCGAGGCGAGGATCACGTGGGCGCCCTCGATCGAAGCGCGCAGGACGGCCATGTCGCGGGCGTTGTAAAGCACTCCATCCTCCTGCTTGTAGGAGGTGTCGTGCTCCTCGTCGACGACGACGAGACCGAGGTCGCGGAACGGCAGGAACAGCGCCGAACGCGCGCCGACGACAAGCTGCGAGCGGCCCTCGGCCGTCATGCGCCAGCAGCGCCGTCGCTCGGTCTGGGTGACGCCGGAATGCCACTCAGCCGGGCGCGCGCCGAACCGTCGTTCCACCCGCGTCAGGAACTCCGCCGTCAGGGCGATCTCCGGCAGCAGAACCAGCGCTTGCCTCCCCGCCCGCAGCGTCTCCGCCACCGCCTCGAGGTAGACCTCCGTCTTGCCCGACCCGGTGACGCCCTTGAGCAGCGTCGTGCCGTATCTGCCCTCGCGGATCGCGCCGCGCAGCGCGTCGGTCGCGTACTGCTGGTCGGGGTTCAGGGACAGGCCCTCGGCGTCGAGGTCGAGGTCTGGATAGCTGGTGTCGCGTGGCGCCTCGTCCTCGACGAGCGCGCCCTGCGCCACGAGGCCCTTGATGACGCCGCTTGATACGCCTGCCGCGGCAGAAAGCTCGCCCAGAGTAACGGGCGCGCCCCCGAATTCCTCGATGGCGGCCAGGGTGCGCCGCCGTGCGTCGGTCATCCGTTCGGGTTCGCCCGAGGCACGACGATAGATCCTTCGCGTGGCTCCGCCGCCGCCGAGGCTTGGCGTCCGCGTCGCGAGCCGCAGCATCGCCGGCATCGGCGTAAGGGTGTATTCGGCCGCGCGCTCGAGGAAGGCACGCATCTGCTCGCGCATCGGCACCGCGTCGAGCACCCGCGTCGCGGGGCGGACCTTCGACGCGTCGAAATCACCGCGGCCCGGTCCCCAGACCACGCCAAGCACGGCCCGAGGACCCAGAGGAACCTCGAGGAAGTCGCCCGGCGCGCAGCCACCGGCGGGAGCCTTGTAGTCCAGCGTCCGGTCGAGCGGCTGAGCCGTCAGGACCGCGACGAGGTCGCCCGGCTCGAATCGAACGGGCGAAGCACCGTCGGAAGGTTTGAAGCAGGCCGCTGAGGAGATCGGGGGACATCGGGGGCGAGGTACGACATTTCCGGACGTGACGCGAGCCGCTGATGCAGACGTGCCGCAGCTAGCTCGTGGGCGAACTTTTCTTGATGACCGAATTGCACAAGCTCGTTAACGTCTCAAAAAAACGAACGGAGGCAGGCGGATGAAGGACGGACTTGAAGCGATTAGGTTGCCGGAGGAGGTACGGGCGGAGCTGCTCGCGCGTCCCAATGCGGTGTTCGAGGACCGCGACGTTCTGCGTGCGCTTGTCGCCGCGAACAACTCCACACTGGGCGAGAACGTGGTCGACATGCGCGGCGCGGCGATGCGGCGGCTGGAAGAACGGCTCGATCGGCTCGAGAACACGCACCAGAGCGTCGTCGCCGCGGCCTACGAGAACCTCGCCGGAACCCGGCTAATCCATCGCGCCGTCCTCGCCATGCTGGCGGTGGAAGACGAGGACGACCTCTTGGCGTTGCTCGGCGGCCCACTGGCCGAAGCGCTGGGCGTCGACCGCGCCGTGCTCGTCCTCGAAGGCGGGCGGGATCCCGGGCATGGCGGCTTCCGGAGGGCGGAACCGGGGTGGATCGCACACTACCTCGCCCCCGGGTCCAAGGATACGCCGCGCCACGTCACTCTCCGCCCCGCCCGCGCCGGCATCTATGGCGCCGACTTCGACGGGTCCGAGGCGTGTCTGTCGCTGGACCTCGGCCCGACGCGGCTGCCGGCGCTGCTGGCGCTGGGCGTCGGCGATGCGCGGCACTACCAGCACGGGCAGGGCACCGATCTTATGGAATTCCTGGCGGCCGTCGCGGAGCGGGTCCTGGCCCGTCTCGTGCGCTGATGTCGCCCGGCCTTCGCGACGCGCTCGACACCTGGCTGGCCCAGCTTCAAGCGATCGAGGGGGCCTCTCCGCGGACGGTCGGCGCGTATGCCGCCGACCTCCGCGGCTTTTTGACGTTCGTCACGCGCCACCACGGCGAAAGCCTCGGCCGCACGGCGCTGGCGCGCGTCACGATCACCGACATGCGCGCCTGGATGGCCCGTGAGCGGGGCCGCGGCCTCTCCGCACGCTCGCTGGCGCGCTCGCTTTCCGCGGTGAAGACCTTTGCCCGCTGGCTCGCCGAGCGCGACGGGTTCGATCCCACGGCGATTCTCTCGGCGCGCAGCCCGCGCTTCAAGCGAAAGTTGCCTCGGCCGCTCGCGCCCGACGCCGCTCACGCGATGTTGGACGCACTCGAGGTACAGGCGCCCCTGCCGTGGGTTGCCGCTCGGGATCTTGCCGTCGTCACCCTGCTCTGGGGCTGCGGCCTCCGCATATCCGAAGCGCTCAGCCTTACCGGGGCCGACCACCCCTTGCCCGAGACCCTGCGGATCAAGGGAAAAGGCGGCCGCGAGCGCGTGATTCCGGTCTTGCCCGCTGCGCGTACCGCAGTCTCCGCCTACGCTGACATCTGCCCCTGGCCGCTGGCGACCGACACGCCGCTCTTCCGAGGTACGAGAGGCGGCACGCTGTCGCCGCGGCTGGTGCAGCAGGCGATGGCGCGCGCTCGGATGGGCCTGGGGCTGCCGGCCACCGCCACTCCGCACGCCATGCGCCATTCCTTCGCGACGCACCTTCTGAACGCCGGTGGAGACCTGCGCACGATCCAGGAACTGCTTGGCCATGCCTCGCTATCTACGACGCAGGTCTACACCGCCGTCGATGGGGCGCAACTCGTGGAAGTTTACCATGCGGCGCATCCGCGTGCGCGTGCATCCATCGGTTGACCCAGTTTGCGCGCCGCGCCGGTTTCGTTCATGACGAAGTCATGTCACCCCGCTTCGCCGCACTCTCAGTTCATCTGCTGACCGCCACCGGCGCCGTGTTCGCGATGCTCGCGATGCTTGCCGCGGTCGAGGAAGAGTGGAGCCTGATGTTCCTCTGGCTCGTCGTCTCCTTCGCGGTCGACGGCATCGATGGCCCGCTCGCGCGCAGGTTCGAGGTGCGTCGCAACGCGCCGCAACTCGACGGCGAGTTGATGGACCTGATCATCGACTACCTGACCTACGTCTTCATCCCGGCCTACGCGCTCTTCAAGTCGCACCTGTTGCCGGGCTGGACGGGCTGGATCGCGATCATCGTCATTACCTACGCCAGCGTAGTCTACTTCGCCGACACCCGGATGAAGACCAAGGATAACTCCTTCTCCGGCTTTCCCGGCTGCTGGAACATGGTCGTGCTCGTCCTATTCGCCACCGAGCCGGGGTACTGGATCATCCTCGGCATGGTGGTCGTCCTCGCCGCCGCAATGTTCACCAACCTCAAGTTCGTCCATCCCGTCCGCACGGCACGCTGGCGAGTTGTGACGCTGCCGGTAGCGTTCGCCTGGACAGCGTTCGCGGCTTGGGCTGCCATGGTCGATTTCGCCACCGGGAGCTGGGCGCACTGGGGGCTCGTCGTGACGTCTCTCTGGCTCGTGTCGGCCGGCATCCTGCAGCAGGTCCTGCCGGAACGGCGCAGCGCGGACGTCTGAACTCGGCGCTATTCGGCTCGGGCGATGATGGACGGCGACTCTTCTCCTTCAGCGGACAAGAGGAGCGCGCCCGTCTCGTCGACTTCGTAGCGGTTCACCGATGAAAGCGCATCGAGGAACCGCTGCTCCTGCGTCATCAGCGCCTCCGGGCACATGCGGCGCGTCGCGGCGATCGGGCCGATGGACAGTCCGTCATCCATGGCGAGCGTCGCCGTGTAGCGGTTGCACCCTGCGGAACCCGCGATCCGTCCCGGTTCATCGAACTCGAGCGTCATCCTGGAGGCGTCGATGATGCCCCGCCTGGCGATATCCTCGACGACCCAGGTGCCGGTCAGGCGCTCCTGGGAGAGCGCCGGCGGCACGGCGGCTGCGAGAAAGATGCCGGCGGCGAGTGCTGGAGATCGAAAAACCATTGCTCGTCTTCCCCGCAGTGCGACCTTCATGGCGAACTTCGTCGCCAGGACCCGAACCGTCAAGCGAGGGAGAGACGGATCGGCCCACGCGACGCATCAACGCGAACCGAAGCCGAGCGCCAGCAGCATCGCGGCGATCTCCTCATCCGAGGGCGGCATCGCATCGTCCGCAGACGCCCGGATGCCCGTGGTGCCCGACGTCTGGAAGAATCTTCCAGCAACGCTGGCACTTCTCGCCATCAGCTCGTTCGAACAGGACGCCGACGTCCGGAACCTCGGGCAGGCGGAAAGCTTCCGACGGCGACGGATCGCCCGACAGCGTCAAGGCCGACGTGATGCAGACATCCTCGAACGCGACGGACTTCAACGCATCCAACGTCTCCGCGTCCTCCACGTGCACCACGGGTGCGGCCTCCAGCGAGGCTCCGATCGTCTTCTCCCGCCGCTGGATCTCCAACGCCGCGGTGACCACGCGACGCACGGCTCGGATGCGGGCCCACTTTGCCGCCAGCAAGTCGTCCGCCAACCGTCCGGCGTATCCGGGAAGTCGACGAGGTGGATGGAGCTCTCGTCGCCTGGATATCGCTCCAGCCACACCTCCTCCATCGTGAAGACGAGGATCGGCGCAAGCCAGGTCGTCAGCCGGTGGAAAAGCAGGTCGAGCACGGTGCGGGCGGCCCGGCGGCGCGGCGCGTCGGCCGGGTCGCAGTAGAGCGCGTCCTTGCGGATGTCGAAGTAGAACGCCGAGAGCTCGACCGTCGCGAACTCGAACACCGCGCGCCAGACGCCCTGGAAGTCGTAGGCGGCGTAGCCGCGGCGGACCTGCGCATCGAGTTCCGCCAGGCGGTGAAGCACCCAGCGCTCGAGCTCCGGCATCTCCTCCGGCGCGATCCGCTCGGCCTCGTCCCAGCCGGCGAGGTTGCCGAGCAGGAAGCGCATGGTGTTGCGCAGGCGCCGGTAGCTGTCGGCGGTCCCTTTCAGGATCTCGTCGCCGATGCGCTGGTCGGCGGTGTAGTCCGACTGCGCCGTCCAGAGCCGCAGGATGTCGGCGCCGTACTGCTTGACCACCTGCTCGGGCAGGATGGTGTTGCCGAGCGACTTCGACATCTTCAGGCCCTTCTCGTCGAGCGTGAAGCCGTGGGTCAGGACGCCCTTGTAGGGCGCCCGCCCCTTGGTGCCGCAGGCCTGCAGAAGCGAGGACTGGAACCATCCTCGATGCTGGTCCGTGCCCTCGAGGTAGAGGTCGGCGATGCCGTCCGCCGCCCCGTCCTCCCGGTCGCGCAGGACGAAGGCATGGGTCGAGCCGCTGTCGAACCAGACGTCGAGGATGTCGGACACCTTCTCCCACTCCGCCGGATCGTGGTCGGGGCGCAGGAACCGCTCGGCCGCGTCGTCGCGGAACCAGGCGTCGGCGCCCTCGGCCTCGAACGCCTCGGCAATGCGGGCGTTGACGCGCTCGTCGCGGAGCAGGAAGTCGGCGTCGCCGGGCTTGGCGCCCTTGCGGACGAAGCAGGTCAGCGGTACGCCCCAGGCCCGCTGGCGGCTCAACACCCAGTCGGGACGGTTCTCGACCATCGAGTGCAGCCGGTTCCGCCCGGTCCTCGGCGTCCACGTCACCAGCTTGTCGATGGAGGTCAGCGCGCGCTGCCGGATGGTCTCGCCATACTGGTCCTGGCCGTCGCCGACGGGACGGTCGATCGCGGCGAACCATTGCGGCGTGTTGCGGAAGATCACGGGCGCCTTCGACCGCCAGCTGTGCGGGTAGGAGTGCTTGATCTTGCCGCGCGCGAGCAGGCCGCCGGCCTCGACCAGCTTGTCGATGACGGCCTTGTTGGCGTCCCCCTCCTTGCCGTTATCCTTGAGGATGCGCTTGCCGCCGAAGAAGGGCAGGTCCGGGCGGAAGCTGCCATCCTCGACGACGTTGTGCGTGATCACCTCGGCCAGCATCCCGGCGTCGCGGTAGAGTTCGTATTCCTCCATCCCATGCGACGGCGCGCAGTGGACGAAGCCGGTCCCCTCCTCGTCGGTGACGAACGGAGCCGTGCGGAAGTCGCGGGGGGTGTCCCACTCGCCTTCGGAGCCTTCGGTGCCGGCGAGCGGGTGGGCAAGCTTCAATCCGGCGAGATCGGCGGCCGCCACGTCTCGCACGCGCCGATACTGCCCCTCATCGAGCCGAGCCCGTGTCATCACGTCGGCAGCGAGCGCGTCGGCGAGGAGGTAGCGGTCACCAACGGCGGCCCAGCATTCCTCCGGCGTCCCGGTGACCTCGTAGAGGCCATAGGAGATGTCCTGCCCGTAGACGATCCCGCGATTGGACGGCAGCGTCCACGGCGTCGTGGTCCAGATGACGACGCTGGCGCCGGCAAGGTCGCTGCTGCCTCCTCCGTCCGGATCGACAACTCGGAACTTCACCCAGACGGTGAAGCTCTCCTTGTCGTGGTACTCGACCTCCGCCTCGGCGAGGGCGGTCTTCTCGACCGGCGACCACATGACCGGCTTCGAGCCCTGGTAGAGCGTGCCCGTCATGAGGAACTTCATGAACTCCTCGGCGATCACCCGCTCGGCATGGAAGTCCATCGTCAGGTAGGGCCGGTCCCAGGCGCCGGTGACGCCAAGGCGCTTGAACTCCTGCCGCTGGACGTCGATCCAGCCATCGGCAAAGCGGCGGCATTCCTGGCGGAAGTCGACGACGTCGACCTTGTCCTTGTCGAGGCCCTTAGCGCGGTACTGCTCCTCGATCTTCCACTCGATCGGCAGGCCGTGGCAGTCCCAGCCGGGCACGTAGCGGGCGTCGCGGCCCATCATCTGCTGCGAGCGCACGACCATGTCCTTGAGGATCTTGTTCAGCGCGTGGCCGATATGGAGATGCCCGTTCGCGTAGGGCGGTCCGTCATGCAGGATGAAGGGCTCGCGCCCCGTCTGCTTGCGGAGGCTGTCGTAGATGGCCAGCCGTTCCCACCGCTCGAGCCACCCAGGCTCCCGTGTGGGCAGGCCGGCCCGCATCGGAAATTCGGTCTGCGGCAGGAAAAGGCTATCGCGGTAGTCCGGCGTCAGCGTCGTGTCGGCGCACATCTCTAGCGTCCTCGGGTCGGTCGGATCTCAGGGTGTGGTCGGCGCGGATGCCTCCATGCGCCTCGTCCCGGCGGCTCGGGTCAGAGCGCCGGGCCGGTAATTCGAATGCCGATCGAGACCACGGTCCACATGCCGCCGGCTTATAGGTGGACGCGTCGGTGCAGTCCAGCGGGTCGGCCCGCCGATGAGGGCTGCCGCTTCTTTGCCCCAATCGCCTTCGGCTGCGAAGGTCTGGGGCACCGCCATAGTGGGGCTGGAGGGCCGTCTGCCCTCCAGCCCCGCCGGAAGTCAGGCCTGGCGCCGACGCCCTAACCCGGCGAGCCCTCCGACGCCGGCAAGCAGCAGCCAGCCTGCTGCCGGCAGCGGCACCGGGGCGAGTTCGCCCGCCGCGACAGGCAGGAATCCCTTGTATCCTGCCGTGCCGTCAGCCTCCTCCACGGCGCGGCCGGCGTCGAAGCCAACGGCACCCAGGACGCCGCCATGAAGCACGATTTCGCGGAACGCGAGCGGAAAGAGGTCTCCGGCCGCAAAGCCGGTGTTGAACATCGCCGTGGTCAAGTCGTACGTGCGGCTGAACGACAGGACGCCGTCATCGCCGACGAGCGGGAACATCCCGTCTGTGTCGAAGAGAGGCAGGATCACCGGTCCGTAGGCCGGCACGCCGTCGAGGAGCTCGATGACCCCGTCGCCGTCGCCGCGCGCATCGTCGGCCAGGGTCGGCGTTCGGGAATCGCCGCCCGTCACACCGTGGATGTGTTGCGCGTGGCGCTGGTTCGGAGCAAGGCCCTTCGCCTCGATCGAGACGGTTAGCGTGTCCTTGCCGTTTCGTGTCACCTCGGCAAAGCCGGAAACGTCGAGAAACGAGCCGTCGACGCCTGCGTTGAGCGGGGAGAGCGTCGCCTTGAAGGTCGCGGCATTCGCCCCGCCTGCGATGAGTGCCAGGGCAACAATCGCCATCGTCGTTGTCTTGCGCATTGGTCTGTCCTTCCTGCCCGGCTGCGCGGGCGTGTGGTTTCTCCAATGCGCAGAGTCACGGTGGCCACGGCCGAAGAGTTTCACGGCCGCCGCACACGGCAGCGTGATGCCAGAGACCGTCCACCCACTCCCATACCTTGGAGATCACCACGAAGCCCACACCGACCGAGGACGCGACGCGCTTGACCGAGTCGGACGGGCGCCGAGGTCTCGAAGGGATGCACTATCGCCTCGCCGGTCTTGACGAACCCCTTCTCGCAATTGCTCATCTCCGAAACCGGGACCTTGGGTCCGGCACCGTCCTCGACGTCGATGAACTCCTCCAGCGGATCGCCCGACCGCGCGATGTACTGGCCGGCCGAACAGGTTCGCTTCGTGCCGATCTGACGGATCCGCGCCACGTGCAAGTCCGCCAGGGGCGTCCGCTGCATCTGCGCCAGATCCTGTGCGAGCGAGTGCTCCCAGCCTCCGTATGCCACGCATGCTATCCAGCCACGCGAAGGGGGCCGGCTAGCTCCTCGGGAATAGGCCGGTCAGCGCACGCTGCAGCAAGCTGGTGACGCGCGGCTTTCGTTGGCCGTGGAACGGCAGCGGGCGGCAGACCTCCATCGCGGCGATGCCGACGCGCGCGGTCAGGGCGCCATTGACGACGCCTTCGCCGAACCTGCGGGAGACCCTGCTGAGCACGTGACCGCCGCCGATCGAGCCGAGCAGGTCGTCGCCGACCGCCACCGCGCCAGTGGCGACAAGATGGGTCATCACCGCACGGGTCAGCCGCCAGGCCTCGAGCGTGCCGCCGCGACCTCCGTAGATCTCGGCGATCCGCCGGATCATGCGGAGGTTCGAGGCCAGTGCCGTGAGCACGTCGGCCAGCGCCAGCGGAACGACGGCCGTGACGGCGGCAACCTGTCTCGCCGCCCCCTCCACCTCGATCCGCGCCGCTGCGTCGAGCGGCGCGAGCAGCTCCGCCTCCGCCAGATCGAAGAGAGCGTCGGCGTCGAAGACGTCGCCCCGCCGCTCGATGAAGCGGTCGCGACCCCACCTCAGCTCCTCCCGACCGGCATAGAGCGACGCCAGCCGGTCCGCCACCTTCCGCGCCGCGCCAAGGTCGTTGGCGGCCCGCGCTGCATCGGCATCCTTGTGAAGGTCGTCGAGCCGGGCGAGCCGCGACAGCGCCGCGATCTCCTTGATGACGATCGCCACCAGCACCAGCACGAAGGCGCCTAGCAGGAGTATCGCGATCCAGCCCAAGATGGCGTTGCGGAGGATCAGGCCCGTCACGAAGTCCCACGCCGCCACCGAGACCGCGAAAGTCAGGATCGCGGCGAGCAGCCGCCAGAACCATCGGGACAGGCGCGACCGCCGACGCGCGGCCAGCGCGGCGACCGTGCGCATCGCCTGCCCGCTCGGTCGGTCCACGGGACCCGCGTCGGGAACCGGCGGCGCGTCGGCCGGGCTGTCCGGCGCGGCGTCGAGGTCGATCAGGACCGGGCCGTCGCGCCGCGTCATGGCGCGTGCCACGTCAGGCGGACATCGGGAAGGCCCTCGTCGTTGCGGCTGCCGTCGGACAGCTCGATCTCGTGGAAGCCCGCACGCTGGTAGAATCGGCGCGCGCCCTCGTTCGCCTGAAACGTCCAGACCGACAGCGTACCCCTCGACAAGGCCTTGGCGTCGTCGAGCAGGCGTCCGCCAAAGCCCTGGCCACGCCACGGGGCACCGACGTAGAGCGCCGGGATGTCATCGCCCTCGCGCGCGAGGAAGCCTGCGATGCCGTTCGCGCCGCGCAGGAGGCGCACCTGTCCCGCGGCGATCAGGTCGAGGCAGAATGCCCGATCCTCCTCCCGCGTGCGCAGCCGCGGCATCCACTCGGTCTCGTCGATCCAGTCCGACAGGATCGCGCCAAGCGCGTCGCCGTCTTCGGGGCGGCCCTCATCCAGCCGCCAGCTCATCTCAGGCGGTCCCCGATCAGGAACTCCGCCGCGCGGTCGAGGCGGATGTGCGGCGGCCCCTCCCCCGGCTTCAGCCGGACCTCGGCGGGCCTGAAGGTCATCACCTCGTAGTCGGCGTCCAGCCAGGCCTCCGCCCCCTCTCGCGCAGGGGCGAGCAGGCGCGCCGGATCGTCGGGCAGGGCACCGGGATAGAACGCTGCGTTGCGCCCCGCCGTCGTCGTCCCGCGCACGACGTCGAGCATCCTGCCGCCATGGTCCACGCTGTCCTCCGTCGTTGCCCTGAGCCCCGCGATAGACATCGCCGCCGTCTCGGCCCCGGCGAAGTCGGCGCGCCGCTTGGCGTCGGCCAGAAGCGCCTCCATTATCGCCGTCAGCCGCGCGTGTTGTCTGTGATGCAGATGATCCGCCTTGGTGGAGGCGAACAGGATTCTCTCGACCCGACGCCCGAGCAGGATGGAGGAGAGCCAGCGGTTCCTGCCCGGGCGGAAGGCGCCCAGTATGTCGACCATCGCCGCGCGCAGGTCATCAACTGCCTTTGGCCCCGCATGAATGGCGCCAAGGACATCGACCAGCACCACCTGCCGGTCGATCCGGGCGAAATGATCGCGGAAGAAGGGCTTCACGACCTCGCGCTTGTAGGCCTCGTACCGCCGTTCGAACTCCCGCGCGAGGCTGCCGCGCGGGCTCGGTCCCGGCCTCAGCGGCGCGAAGGTCAGCGCCGGCGATCCGGCCATCTCTCCCGGAAGCAGGAAGCGTCCGGGCGTGCAGTCGGAATACCCACTTTCGCGCGCCGCCTGCAGGTAGTTCGTGAACGCACCGGCAAGCGCTCTCGCGTTGCTCTCCTCCAGCGGCGCATCCGGCGTCGCGGCACCCAGCGCGGCCAGGAAAGGGCGGGCTGCGTCCCGGCTCTCAGCCCTCGCTAGAGTCTGGTCCGACCACTGGCGAAAGTCGCGCTCGAGCAGCGACAGATCGAGCAACCATTCCCCCGGATAGTCCACGATATCGAGATGCACCGTCCGCTCCCCACGGAAGCCGCCCAGAATCCCGCCGGGCTGGACCCGCAGCGACAGGCGTAACTCGCTGATTGCGCGGGTGCCTTCGGGCCAATGCGGCGTCTGGCCTGTCATCGCGGCAAGGTGTGCCTCGTAGTCGAAGCGGGGTACGGTGTCGTCGGGCTGGGGCTGCAGGTAGGCCGCGCGGATTGCGCCGCTTGCCGCGGCCGTCAGGCCCGGCATCCGGCCGCGGTCGATCAGGTTCGCGACGAGCGAGGTGATGAACACCGTCTTGCCAGATCGGCTGAGGCCCGTGACGCCAAGGCGGATGACGGGCTCGAGGAATGCCTCCGACACGGTGCCGCCGATGCGCTCGACCCCCCGCGTCAACCCGTCCGCGATTTCGCCGATGATCAAGCAGTATGCCTCCGTCCCTGGCCGCCGAACATAGGTGCGGCGCCGGACGGGGGCAACGCACCGTTGCGGGCGCCTGGCGCCGGGGCTAGATGCGCGCAATGGCGCGCTACGCCCTCCGCCTCGAGTATGACGGAACGCCGTTCCACGGCTGGCAACGGCAATCGGGCCTTCCCTCCATCCAAGGTGCCCTGGAGGCAGCGCTGGCGCGGCTCCAGCACGAACCGGCGGATGTCGCGGCCGCCGGCCGAACCGACGCAGGCGTCCACGCTCTCGGCCAGGTCGCGCACGCGGACATGAGGCGGCCATGGGACCCGTTTCGCCTGATGGAGGCGCTTAACCACCACCTCCGTCCGCATCCGGTGGCGGTGACGGCGGCGGCGGCGGTGCCGGACAACTGGCACGCCCGCTTCTCGGCGATCGAGCGGCGGTATGCCTATCGCATTCTTTGTCGCAGGGCGCCTCCCGTCCTCGACCGCTTGGTCTGGCACGTGCGCAAGTCTCTCGATGCAGATGCGATGGCCGAGGCCGCTCGGCACCTTGAGGGGCGGCACGACTTCACGACCTTCCGATCGACCGAATGCCAGGCCGACAGCCCGGTCAAGACGGTCGACGAGGTTCGCATCGAGACGCAGGACCTGCCCACGGGACGGGAGATCGTCATCCACGTCCGGGCACGCTCTTTCCTGCACAACCAGGTCCGAAGCTTCGCCGGCACGCTCGAGCGCGTCGGTGCCGGGTCTTGGCCGCCCGCGCGGGTGGCCGATGCGCTCGCGGCCCGCGACCGTGCGCGTTGTGGGCCGGTAGCACCGCCGCGCGGCCTCTGCCTTGTCGGGGTGCGCTATCCGCTCGACCCGTTCGCCTGATCCCGAACCAGTATGACCCCCATGCTGTCGTTCAGGATCAGCGGCCCACCTTGGTAATCGCTTCCGATGTTCGGGGTGGTCAGCGCCGGAGTCCAGCCGTCGCGCGGCATACCTTGCATCAGCTCGAGCGGGTCGACGTCCTCGGTCGCACCGCCCTCGAGGTGGACGACGACGTAATATGCTCGACCGTCCGGTGCGTGACGCAGCGATGTGAAGACGGTGCGGCCGTCGATCGGGCGGACAAAGTCGAACCGGTCATCGGGCCCGAGATTCTGACGCAGCCACGGATTCTGCCGCCGAAAGTTCCGGAGGCGAAGCATGTAGGACGTCTGCGACGGCACGAGGTGCGATATCGAGTTCGACACGTTGCAGTAGTCGTGCATGTCGTCCATCCAGGCTCGCGCGACGTCCTTCAGCGCCTTGACGGTGTAGCGCTCCGGGCCGGCGAGCGGCGGCTCAACGGCGTTCAGGAGCTTCGCGATCTCGAGCAGGTCGTAATCCGTCACCTGAACCAGCGCCGGCAGGAACTCGAAGAACCGCGCGAGGTCGGCCCGCGTCTCGTAGCCGAGCTCCTTGAGCCGCCGGAAGTTCTGTGGGACCGAATAGGAGTACTCGTCGACCTGCCACTTGAGGCTGATCGCCTCCTCCGAGACGACCTTGACACCGTAGGTGTCGTCCTGGTTGCGAATGAAGCCCCAGGAAGCGCGCGACGTCGCGTTCAGAAAGTCCATCGGCACGCCAGGCAGCGCGGCGTAGGTCAGCATCGCCACCGCGGGGTTGTCGTAGGCCTTGTCGAGGATCTCCATCCGCGTCTCGCCGAGGCGCGTGTTGATGTTGAGCTCCGGGTTGACCTGGGTGCCGCGCCTCAGCGTGTCGTGGTTCGCAGTGCCGCTGATCCAGTTCGCGCCATGCTGCAGCACCTCCTGAATGCGCCACCATTTCGACAGCCAGAAGGTGTAGAGGAAGGGCGTGTTGTGGGCGAAGGTCAGCGGACCCCACTGGAACACATCGTCGTCGCGTTGCCCCTCGATCACCGCGCGGTAGGTCGAGGAGAGCTCCCAGTCCTCCTGCGGCCAGGGGCGGCCGTCCTCGAAGACGAACCAGGGGCGGTACTTCGTCCCCGAGACCTCCTGCACGATGTCCGACATACTCTGCAGATAGTCGTCGTCGTGGTGCAGCTGCTGGCCATGCGCATCCCACCACTTGAAGTCCTGCGCGCCGTCGACCCTGACGCCGTCCGCGCCGAGGTTCACCTTGCGCCGCTGCATTTCCAGCAGGATCGCCCGCACCGCGTGGTTGCGGTAGTCCAGGTTCTGGCCGTACATGTTCGGCCCGGCAAAGAAGTGCGGATTGAGCGCCTTCAGCCCCTGATTGTCGGCATGCCCATAGACGACATCGAAGACGAGCTTCTTCGGGCCGTTCGGGAAATTGTGTAGCGCCGCCGCGAGATCCAGGATTTCGTCCGGTCGCCCGCTCTCGAGCAGCACGGGATTTATCGCCGCCATGCCCGCGATGACGACGTCGTAGCCCCAGTTCGTCGTGTCGGGCCGCATCAGGGAGACCTCGACCGTGCCATCCGCCTCCTCGCCCTCGCGCCAGAAGGCCGGGCCGGTCTCGTAGACCGTCGTCGGCTCGATCGGCAGGAGCTGAACGGCGTCGTAGCCGAGGAAGATCTCGTCTGCCGGCTCCTTCGGCAGGTCCTGCCTCAGACGCTGGCCGAGACGCTCGTAGAAGCGGGCGAGGCTCGCGATCGTGCCGCCCGCAGTGGCCGTCGGCACGTGTATCTGCAGGATGTTTGTGGGCGGTCCCAGCTTGACGGGCTCGTCCTGCGCCAGGCCGCGCCAGTAATCCGCGTCGCCGCGCGAGGCCAGCATTCCGTCGACATCGTAGAGTTCCGCCGGCGCGAAGGCGCCGAACGGAAGCGATGCGGCGAGCGGATCGAGGATGCGATGCCACGCCCCCTCGGCGTCTCGCCAGACAAGGGAATAGAAGTCGCCGACGCGTACCCGCGTCCCAGGACGAAGGCCCTCGGCCGCAGCGAATGTCAGTCCCTCATAGCGCGCGACCGGCAGGAGCAGGCGGTCGAAGCGGACACCCTGATAGGACCGGGTGAGATCCAGAGGTTCGACCGGCGCGAGCACCTCGAGAAACACGTCCCCGTCCGGAACCCGGTGGTCGAGAAGCTCTGGCGTCCAGAAGCCGAATTCCGCGCGACCTTTCAGCCAGCGTCCGCCAAGGTACTCGGCGATCGACTGCCAGGCGTCGAAGCCGGTCGGCGACATGGTCATCGCCTCGCGGGCCTTCGCGGACATGGATCGGGCGACGTCCGTCAGCGGATGAACACGGTCGACGGCATGCTCGGTCATGTTCTGACGTCCGGTTCCTTGCGGCCGGTATGGCCTCCGATATCGGCGATCTCGCGTGCCGCCTCGATGATCTCTGACAGCGCCTTATCCGGCCCGAGCTCGAAAGACGCGGGATCTTCGGCGAGATCCTCGAGATAGACCCTTAAGGTCGCGCCTGCGGTGCCGGTGCCCGAAAGGCGGTAGACGATGCGCCCGCCGCCTTCCAGGTTGACGCGGATCCCCTGCCCTTCGGCCCGGCTGTGGTCGATCGGGTCGTCATAGGCGAACTCGTCCGCGCTCTCAACGGTGCGGCCGGCAAAGCTCCTGCCCGGCAGATCGGCGAGCATCCCGCGCAGGCGGTCCACCATGCGGTTCGCCCCGTCCGCATCGACGCCTTCGTAATCGTGCCGGGAGTAGAAGTTTCGCCCGTACTCTCCCCAGTGCGCGTGCAGGATGTCGGCGACGGACTCCTTGCGGACGGCGAGGATGTTTAGCCAGAGCAGGACGGCCCAGAGCCCGTCCTTTTCGCGCACGTGGTCGCTGCCGGTGCCGGCACTTTCCTCGCCGCAGAGGGTTATGCGCCCAGCGTCGAGGAGGTTGCCGAAGAACTTCCAGCCCGTCGGGGTCTCGTAGCAGGAAAGATCCTTGGCCTTCGCGACGCGATCAAGCGCGCGAGAGGTCGGCATCGAGCGGGCCACGCCTTTCAGCCCCGCAGCGTAGCCGGGCGCGAGGTGCGCGTTGGCCGCCAGGACGGCCAGGCTATCGGACGGCGTGACATAGATGCCGCGGCCGAGGATCATGTTGCGGTCCCCGTCGCCGTCCGACGCCGCGCCAAAGTCCGGTGCGCCGTCTGGCATCATCGCGTCGACGAGGTCCTTGGCCCAGATCGGGTTGGGATCGGGATGGCCCCCGCCGAAATCCGGCTTTGGCTCGGCGTTCACCACGCTCCCCTCGGGCGCGCCAAGCCGGCGCTCGAGGATCTCGCGCGCGTAGGGCCCAGTCACGGCGTGCATGGCATCGAAGCGGATGCGGAAGCCGCCGGTGAGAAGGTCACGGATCGCGCCGAAGTCGAAGAGCTCCTCCATGAGCTCCGCGTAGTCTGCGACCGGATCGACGATCTCGATCGCCATGTCGCCCAGGGTCGTATCTCCTATGGCCGACAGGTCGATGTCGTGCGCCTCGACGATACGGTACTCGCGCAGCGTCTTCGTCGCCTCGAAGATGCGGTCGGTGACCTCCTGCGGCGCCGGTCCCCCGTTCGGCATGTTGAACTTGATGCCGAAATCTTCCTCCGGACCGCCGGGGTTGTGGCTGGCGGACATGATGATGCCGCCATCCGTCTTGCGGCTCCGGATCAGATGCGACGCCGCGGGCGTCGAGAGCAGCGCGCCTTGCCCGACGATCATCTTCGCCACGCCCGAGGCGGCTGCCATCCGCAGTATCACCTGCGCCGCCCGATCGTTGAAGAACCGCCCGTCTCCGCCAAGGACCAGCGTCTTGCCGCGGGCGCCACCGATGCCGGACCAGATCGCCTCGACGAAGTTTTCCAGATAGTGGTGACCCATGAAGGTGTGGGTCTTCTTGCGCAGCCCGCTGGTGCCGGGTTTCTGGCCTTCGATCGGCTCGGTCGCGACCGTCATCGGTTCCATTGCGTCCCTCTTCGGTTAGCGGCCCGCCCGCGCCATGATCTCCGCGGCCCGCTGGACCGCCGGATGCTCGCCCAGCTCGTCAGGCCCGATCGGAAGGCGACGCCGCCAGTTCGGGTGCTGGTCGGTCGTGCCCGGCAGATTCGGCTGTTCTTCGAGACCAAGGATATCCTCGATCGGCAGCGCGACCAGTGCGGAAGCGAGCCGGCCCAGATGCGCGTGCATCGGATCGATGCCGGCGCCACCCGTTTCCGCATCAAACGCCGCAACCTCGCTTTGCCGTTCCGCCTTGGCCGAGGCGGCGGTCTCCTCGTCGATGCCGCCGACATGCAGGCGCCAGTCGAGGTCGCGGCCGAGGCGCCACCCCTCGTAGGTCGGCAGGTCATGCGTGGTGAAGGACGCAAGCGCGCGCTCCTCCCAGCCCTCCGGATGTCGGAAGCGGCCGTCGGGACCGCGCTCGAACATCGCGAGCCTGCAACCGAGCAAGCCTGCCTCGCTCAACCCCTCCTGCAGGCCAGTGGGCACGTTGCCCAGATCCTCGCCCACGATCACGGCACCCGCGCGATGCGCCTCGATCCTGGCGACTGCCAGCATCGCCTCGCGCGGCATGCGGACGTAGGTTCCAGGCAGGCCCTCGGGCACGTAGAACGCACGGTCGAAGCCCAGGATATGGTCAATCCGCAACAGACGCGCATAGCGCAGCTGCGTCCGCAACGTCTCGATCAACGGCTGAAACTGCAGCTTCTCTAGGCCGCGCGGGGACAGCGGTGCCAGACCCCACGTCTGGCCGTCGGCGGAGAAGGCGTCGGGCGGCGCGCCCAGCGACACGCCGCGCGCAAAGGCCTCGGGTTCGGCCCAAGTCTCCGCCCCGTGCGGATGCGTTCCGACCGCCAAATCGAGGTAGAGGCCGTAAGCCATGCCGACCTCGTCCGCCGCACGGCCGACAGCCGCGAGCTGAAGCACCGCGCGCCATTGCAGCCATGCGTGATACGTCACCCGGTCGGCCGCATCCGACGCGAACCGCTCCACATCGGGCGACGCGGGGTCCTGCAGGCTTTCGTCCCAGCCCGACCAGTAGGGTCCGTGCTGCTCAGACAACGCCTGGTGGAGCGCGAAGCTCTCCAGCGCCTCACCCTCGGCCGCGCGCCACTCGTCGAAGGCGGGGTCGCCGCCGGCATGCCGAAAGTCACGATAGGAAGCCGCCAGCGCCTCGAGCTTGCGCGCACTTGCCGAGGGATAGTCGATGAGCGGCTCGCCAGGTGGCTCCGCCTCGTGCGTGGCGATATGCAGGACGTTGAACCGGCGCCTGTGTGACGGCGAGTACGGACTGGTGGCCCAGGGGTCGGTCGGAAAGCCGGCATGGATCGGGTTGACGCCGACGAAGCTGGCCCCCCGCTCGCCAAGCGAGCGGACGGCGCGCGCGAGATCAGCGTAGTCGCCGAACTCCGCCGACATCGGCCGTGCGCAAGCCATAAAGAGGCACCGTGATGCCCCAGCTTCGCTTCGGCACCGATGGCCGCGGCGGGACGGCCAGCAGCAGCGAAACCTCGGCACCGACCCGAAGCTGGTGGTAGCCCACCGGGAGATCGATCGCCTCTCCCTGGCCTGCCTGCCGGACCTCGCCATCCTCCAGCTCGACGAACCAGCCCTCCCGGTCGGGACGGAAGCTTCCCGCCGGAATGACCTGCCACGGCGGCAAGGATCCGGGCGGCGTGGCTGGCACGCAAATCGTCGAGGCTCTCTGCCGCCTCGGCGTCGGTCGCGACCTCGTAGTCCAGTGCCGCCAGAACAGCGCGAAGAGTTTCGGGAGAGGCACGCTGCTCCTGCCCCATCTGATCGGTGTAGGTCGTGGCGACGCCGGCCAGGCGCGCGAGCTCCGTGATCGCGTCAGTCCCCATTGGCACTCTTGAGGAATACCGCGACGGAGTGTCCGGCGACCTTGGCGCTGCCTCGCGTGAGCGTCGCGCGCATCGCCGGGCGGGCGGTGTCGATGTGCCACGTCCAATGTCGCTTGTTCGCGGCTAAGGGCAGCTTGACACTGACTGCCGCGCCGGCGTTGAAGACGATGAAGATTGCGTCCTCCAGTGTCGAATACGCCGGTGCTCCGCCGGCGGTCCGGATCTCGGCGCAGACAACCTGCAGGTCGGGGTTGTCCCAATCCTTCTGAGTCATCGTGTGGCCGTCGGGTCGGCGCCAGAACAGGTCCTGCTGGCCGTCCTCGCGCTCTTGCGCATGAAGGAACAGTTTCTGGCGGAGGATCGGATGTTCGCGGCGAAGCTCGATCATCTTTCGAGTGAACTCGAAGAACTCTTCGTCCACGTCGGACCAGTCGATCCACGAGATCTCGCTGTCCTGATTGTAGGCATTGTTGTTGCCATGCTGCGAGTTGCCGAGCTCGTCTCCCCCGAGGATCATCGGCGTGCCCTGGCTCAGCAGCAGGGTCGCCATCAGGTTCCGGCGGCGCTGCGCCCGCTTGGCGAGGATTTCCGCGTCATCGGTTTCACCCTCGACACCCATGTTGTCGGAGTAGTTCTCGCCGTGGCCGTCGCGGTTGTCCTCGCCGTTGGCCTCGTTGTGGCGCTGGTTGTAGGCGACCACGTCCGCCAGCGTGAAGCCGTCATGGGCCGTCAGCAGGTTCACCGATGACGTCGCCGGCCGGCCGGAATGGTCGAACTGGATCGCCGAGCCGGTGATCCGGTTCGCGAGTTCGGGCGTCATGCCGGACTCGCCACGCCAGAACCGTCGGATGCCGTCACGATACTTGTCGTTCCATTCCAGGAACGGTGGCGGGAACGCTCCAAGCTGGTAGCCGCCCGGTCCGATGTCCCATGGCTCGGCGATCAGCTTGACCTGGCTCAGCGTCGGGTCCTGCCGCAGCGCGTCGAAAAAGGCAGCGCCCCGGTCGAAGCCGCCCTCGTCGACACGCCCGAGCGTCGAGCAGAGGTCGAAGCGGAAGCCGTCGACGTGCATCACCTCGACCCAGTAGCGCAGCGAATCCATGATCATCCGCAGAACCATGGGGTTGTCGACGTTGACCGTGTTCCCGGTGCCGGTGTCGTTGATGTAGTAGCGCGGGTTGTCCGGCAGCAGCCGGTAGTAGCTGGCGTTGTCGAGCCCGCGGAAAGCCAGCGTCGGGCCCATCTCGTTGCCCTCGCCGGTGTGGTTGTAGACCACGTCCATCAGCACCTCGAGCCCGGCATGGTGGAACCGCGCGACCATCTGCTGGAACTCGCTGATCTGGCCATAGACCAGGTAGCGCGGGTCGGGTGCGAAAAAGCCCCAGGTCTGGTAGCCCCAGTAGTTCGTCAGCCCCTTGTCCGTGAGGAAGCGGTCGTTGAGGAACGCCTGGCTCGGCAGCAACTCCACCGCCGTGACGCCGAGGTTGGTCAGGTGCTCGAGGATCGGGTCCGACGCCATGCCGAGGAACGTTCCGCGCTGGTCGACGCCTGGATGCTGCGCCGTCAGCCCCTTGACATGGGCCTCGTAGACGATCGTCTCGTCTATCGGCGTCCGCGGATGCCGGTCCTCGCCCCAAGAGAATGCCGGATCCTCGATCACGCATCGCGGCATGTGGGGGGCGCTGTCGCGCGTGTCGAAGCTTAGGTCCTCGTCCTCGTGCCCGATCTCGTAACTCATCAGAGCATCGTGCCATTCCGGGTGGCCGGTCAGCCGTTTGGCGTAGGGGTCGATGAGCAGCTTGTTCGCATTGAACCGGTGGCCCTGCTCGGGCTCGAACGGACCGTGGGCGCGATAACCATAGAACTGCCCGGGACGCAGGCCGGAGACATAGCCGTGCCAGACCTCCCCATCGCGCTCCGGCAGGTCGAGTTGCTCGACCTCCTGCTTCCCGTCCTCGGAAAAGAGGCAGAGCGTCATCTTCTCCGCGTAGTGCGAGAAGATGGCAAAATTGACGCCGTCGCCATCGAAGGTGGCGCCAAGGGGCGCGGCGCGCCCGGCAGTCACGCTGTATTTCGTCATGCGGCTTGGATCATCCCGTCATACATCGCGGCGTACTCCGCCGCAGAGGCCGTCCAGTCAACCGGCTGCCGCATGCCCTGTTCCTGCATCCGTTGGAAACCGTCTCGATTGGCGAAGAGGTCTGCAAGTTTGGTCAGCGCGGCGGACAGGCGATCCGCCGTCACCGGACTGAACTGAAGGCCGGTCGCAAGTCCCGAGCGAAGCGCCAGCGGGTTCGCGTCGATCACCGTGTCGGCCAGCCCACCCGTACGCGCGACTACTGGAACGGTCCCGTAGCGCAGCCCGTAAAGCTGGGTTAGGCCACACGGCTCGAAGCGCGATGGCACGATGATGGCGTCTGACCCCGCGATGATGCGGTGCGAAAAGGCCTCGTCATAACCGATGGTGACGGCGACGCCCGGATGCGTTTCGCCAAGCCGGCGATAGGCGTCCTCAAGATCCGGCTCTCCGGTGCCGAGGAGAACGAGCCTGCCGTCACGCTCCAGCAGAGCGCCAATCGAGTCGTAGAGCAGGTCGAGACCCTTCTGCCACGTCAGCCGCGATACCACGCAGGCCACGGGTCCCTCCCCCGGTGACAGGCCGACCTCGGCGAGAAGCGCCTCGCGCGCCGCCACCTTTGCCTTCGGCCGGTCGTAGACGGCGATGTGAGGGTCGGCGGCGGGGTTCCAGACATCGGCGTCGATGCCGTTCAGGATGCCTACGAGGCTGTCGGCGCGGTGGCGCATCAGTCCATCGAGGCCCATGCCGAATTCGGGGGTCATCAACTCGACCGCATAGGTGGGGCTTACGGTCGTAATCCGGTCCGACCAGACGATTCCGGCCTTGAGAGCGCTCACCTGCCCCCAGAACTCGTACCCGTCGATGGTGAAGCCGTCTTCGGGCAACTTGAGGCTGTGCCGCCGCTCTGCCGGAACGAGTTCGTGGAAGGCGATGTTGTGGATGGTGATGACGCTCGGCCGCCGACCGGCGAGGTAGACGGGCGCGAAGCCGCCCTGCCAGTCGTGCGCGTGAAGAAGCTCCGGCAGCCACTCACCGTCTCCCTCCGCCGCGAGGCGCGCCGCAAACCATGAGAGAGCCGCGAACCGCTCGGGATTGTCGGGCCAGTCGCGTCCGCCGGCGTTGTAGATGCCTCCGTCGCGCTCGAAGAGGTGTGGAGCGTCGACCAGGTAGAGCCTCAGCCCCGCCGCCTCGCTCGCGAAGAGCCGGGCCGGACCGCCGAAAAGATAGTCCTCCTCCATCACCGTTCGCCCGTCGGCGACGATCGCGGCGACGATGGGGTATGCCGGGAGGACCACGCGCATGTCGTGGCCGAGCTTCTCCAGCGCCTTCGGAAGCGCCCCGACCACGTCGGCGAGCCCACCGGTCTTGACCAGCGGCGCACACTCCGACGCGACCGAGACGATCGACGTCATGCGTGCGCGGCTCGTCTGTCGAGCATATCCTTGGTGATCAGCGTGACGCCGCCTTCGGTGACGCGGAACCAGCGCGCGTCCTCCTGCGGGTCCTCGCCGACGACGAGCCCCTGCGGGATGGAGACGTCGCTGTCGATGACGACGTTCTTCAGGCGCGCGTTCCGTCCGATCTCGACCCGCGGCAGAACCACGGCGCGCTCGAGCGACGAATAGCTGTTGGTGTGGACCATCGTGAAGAGCAGTGACTCGCGGATTTGCGATCCGGATATGATGCATCCCCCGGAGACCAGCGAACTGACGGCGACGCCGCGCCGATCCTCTTGGTCGTGGATGAACTTCGCAGGCGGCATCTGCTCGGAATAGGTCCAGATCGGCCATTCCTTGTCCCAGAGGTCGAGGTCGGGATCGAAGTCCGTGAGGTCGATGTTGGCCTTCCAGAATGCGTCGACCGTGCCGGCGTCGCGCCAGTAGGCTGGGTCGCCTTCGGCCCGAACGCAGCTTTCGTCGAAGCGATGCGCGATCGCCTTTCCATTCTTGACGATCTGGGGAATGATGTCGCCGCCGAAGTCGTGCTTGCTGTTCGGGTCCTCGGCGTCCTTCCGCAACAATTCGCGCAGGAACTTCCATTCGAAGACGTAGATGCCCATCGAGGCGAGCGCGACCTTGGGATTGTCGGGGGTGCCGGGCGGGTCTGCCGGCTTCTCCAGGAACGACGTGATCCGGTCATCCGCGTCGATCGCCATCACGCCGAAGGCTACCGCCTCCATCCGCGGCACGGTCAGACAGCCAACGGTCACGTCCGCGCCGGTCGAGATATGCTGCTGCAGCATGATCTCGTAATCCATCTTGTAGATGTGGTCGCCGGCAAGGACGACGATGTAGTCGACGTCGTAGCTGTCGACGATGTCGATGTTCTGCGTCACCGCATCCGCGGTGCCCAGATACCATTGTGTCTCGCTGACCCGCTGGCTGGCGGGCAGGATGTCGAGATACTCGTTGCGCTCGGCGCGGAAGAAGTTCCAGCCGCGCTGGCAGTGCCGGATCAGGCTATGCGCCTTGTATTGCGTCGCGATCGCCATCTTGCGGATGCCGGAGTTCAGCGCGTTTGAAAGCGCGAAATCGATGATCCGAGCCTTGCCGCCGAACGGCACCGCAGGCTTCGCGCGGTAGTCGGTGAGTTCCCTCAAGCGGCTCCCGCGCCCGCCCGCAAGGACGAAGGCCATTGTCCGGCTGGACAGCCGCTGGCTTGGTTGAAGCATCTCGTCCCCCTGCGCCGTTCTTGATTAGGCCCCGCCCTCATAGGCGAGGATGACGGTCGATAGCGGGGGCAGCGTAACGGGAGCGGAGGCGGGGCGTCCATGATGCTCTTTCGCCGTCGCGACGACGCCGCCCATGTTACCTCGGTTTCCGCCGCCGTAGATCTCAGCGTCGGTGTTCATCGCCTCGGACCACCGGCCTTCGAGTGGCAGACCACACAGCCAGTCGCGGCGTTCGACAGGAGTGAAATTGCAGATCACCGCGATCGGCCTGTCGTCCTTGCTGCCCTTGCGGAGCCAGGCGTAGATCGACGCGTCGGCGTCGTTCGCCTCGATCCACTCGAACCCTTCAGGCTCGCAGTCCTTGACGTGCAGCGAAGGTTCGGAACGGTAGAGCGTGTTGAGATCGCGGACGAGGCGCTTTAGCCCAGCGCCCGGCCCGTGCTGCGATGCATCCCAGTCGAGCTGGGCGTTGTGGTTCCATTCCGCCCGCTGCGCGAACTCCTGGCCCATGAACAGCAGCTTCTTGCCCGGGTGCCCCCACATGAAGCCGTAGTAGGCGCGGAGATTGGCGAACTTCTCCCACTCGGTGCCCGGCATCTTGTCGAGCATCGACCCCTTGCCGTGGACGACCTCGTCATGGCTGATCGGCAGGATGAAGTTCTCGCTGAAGGCGTAGTGCAGGCCGAAGGTCATCTGGTGATGGTGATGACGGCGGTACAGCGGGTCCTTCTGCATGTAACTCAGGGTGTCGTTCATCCACCCCATGTTCCACTTGTAGCCGAAGCCCAGCCCTCCGTCGTCGACCGGGCGCGACACGCCGGGGAAGGAGGTCGACTCCTCCGCCACCGTCATGATGCCCGGCCGCTCGCCGTAGCAAGTGACGTTCATCCGCTTCAGGACGTCGATCGCCTCGTAGTTCTCGCGCCCGCCGTGGACGTTTGGAACCCACTCCCCCTCCTTCCGGCTGTAGTCGCGGTAGAGCATCGAGGCTACGGCATCCACGCGGAGGCCGTCGACGTGATACTCCTCCAGCCAGTAGAGCGCGTTTGAAACGAGGTAGTTCGACACCTCGGTCCGGCCGTAGTTGTAGATCAGCGTATTCCAGTCCTGGTGGAATCCCTCCCTCGGGTCGGCGTGCTCGTAGAGAGCGGTTCCGTCAAAGCGTCCGAGCCCGTGCGGGTCGGTCGGGAAGTGGCCCGGCACCCAGTCGAGGATCACGCCGATGCCGGCGGCGTGTGCCGCCTCGACGAGATCGCGGAATTCGTGCGGGGGGCCGAAGCGCACCGTGGGCGCGAACATGCCGACCGGCTGGTAGCCCCACGAACCGTCGAACGGGAACTCGCTGATCGGCAGGAACTCCAGGTGAGTGAAGCCCATGTCGCTGGCGTAGCCGACAAGCTCCTCCGCCGCCTCCTTGTAGCTGAGCGGCCGGTTGCCGTCGTGCACGCGCCGGCGCCACGAGCCGAGATGCACTTCGTAGACCGAGATTGGCGCCGTGCGGGCGTTGTGGTCGCGGCGACCGCTCATCCACTCGTCGTCCTTCCAGCCATAGCCGAGGATATGGCGAACGAGGGACGCATTCTCCGGCGGGTGCTGGCTGCCGAAGCCGACCGGGTCAGCCTTGAGCGGCATCAGGTTTCCCTGGGCACCGATGATCTCGTACTTGTAGGCCTCAGGCTCACCGACATTCGGAACGAAGATCTCCCAAACCCCGGTCGCGCCGCGGCGGCGCATGAGGTGCCGGCGGCCATCCCAGCCGTTGAAGCCGCCGACGACGGAGACGCGGCGGGCGTTGGGCGCCCACACCGCAAAGTGCGTGCCCCACTTGCCCTGATGTTCCATCACGTGGGCGCCGAGCACCTTCCAGAGATGCTTGTGGGTGCCTTCGCCGAGGAGGTACTCGTCAAGCTCCCCCACGACGGGGCCAAAGCGATAGGCGTCTTCGTACTCCCACTGGCTGCCCTGTCCTTCACCGCGAAGCCAGTATTCGCCGTCGCCGGGTGCCGCACCCGAGAACACGCCACCGGAGACGCGCTGCAATTCGTGCTGGTCGTCGCTGGTCACGGCCCAGAAGCGCTCCGCCCCCGGGTCGAAGGCGGTCACCGTTCGGTCGGCGCCGCTTCCGTGAGGTCCGAGGACGGAGAATGGGTCATCATGGACGCCGGCATTGATACGCTCGATGTCGGTGTCCGAGAAATGTCTGGCGGGGGCAGCTGTGCGCGCTGTGTCGGTCATACGGCCAAGGGTATGGCGTTCCTTTCCGACGGCAAGTTGTCGCATGAACCTTCTGCGTCGGTAATCGCCTCGGCACCCCAAACTTCAGCCATATATCCGCGGATCGTGCGGTCCGAGGAGAACCAGCCCGAGCGTGCCGTGTTCAGCGCCGCCATCCGCGTCCAGCGGCCAGCGTCGCGGAAGGCGCGATCAACCTCGCGCTGGGCGCGCCAGTAGTCGGTGAAGTCCGAGCAGACGAGGAAGTAGTCCGCATCCGTCAGGTTCCGGGCGATGCCCTGGAAGCGGCCGCGATCGTCGGGCGAGAACGTGCCGTCCTCGATCGCCTGGATCGCACGCGCCAGCCGGGGATCGTCGGCCATAGCCCGCTTGGCATGCCACTCGACCTGACGCCGCTCAACCACCTCGTCCGCGGTCATGCCGAACAGAAAGAAGTTCTCTTCCCCGACGCGCTCACGGATCTCGACGTTGGCACCATCGAGCGTCCCGATCGTCGGCGCCCCGTTCAAGGCAAACTTCATGTTGCCGGTGCCCGACGCCTCCTTGCCGGCGGTCGAGATCTGCTCGCTGAGGTCGGCCGCCGGGATCAGCCGTTCGGCCAGGCTCACGTTGTAATTCGACGGATAAACCACCTGCAGGAACTGGTTGGTGGTCGGATCGGCGTTCACGACGCGCGCGACCGAATTGATGAGGTGGATTATCTCCTTGGCGAAGACATATCCGGGCGCCGCCTTGCCGCCGAAGATCTTGACCCGCGGTGTCCAGTCGCCGTTCGGGTTGTCCTTGATCTCCTGCCAGAGCGCGATCGCCTCGAGAATGTTCAGATGCTGGCGCTTGTACTCATGGATGCGTTTCACCTGGATATCGAACATGGCCTCCGGATCGACACGGACGCCGCGCGTGTCGGCCAGCCAGTCGCTGAGGTCGGACTTGTTTGCCTTCTTCGCCGCCCGATACCGTTCGAGGAAGGAGGGATCGTCGATGACCTGCTCAAGTTCCTGGAGTTCCTCCAGATCCTCGGCCCATCCCGTCCCGATCGCTTCGGTCACGAGCGAGGACAGTCGCCAATTGCACGAGAGCATCCAGCGGCGCGGCGTAACGCCGTTGGTCTGGTTCACGATGCGCTGTGGGTGGAGCCGGTGCAGATCCTCGAACACGGTCCGCTTCATCAGATCCGTATGCAGGCCCGATACCCCGTTGACGTGGTCGGCCATCACGAACGACAGCTCGCCCATGCGGATGTCGCCATGACTGCGGATCGCAATCTTGCGGTCCGGGTGCGCCGCGGCGTGCGCCGCATCGATCCGCTCGATGAGCTGGACATGGCGCGGCAGCAGGCGGGACATCAGCTCCTCCGGCCAGCGCTCCAGCGCTTCCGGCAGCAGCGTGTGGTTCGTATAATTGAGGCATCCGCGAGCGGTGACGATGGCCTCGTCGAGCGCCATGCCGCGCTCGTCGTGCAGGAGCCGCACAAGTTCAGGACCGGCGATCGCCGGATGGGTGTCGTTGAGCTGGATCGCGACCTTCTGCGGCAGGATGCGCAGGTCATCATACTCGCTCTCGAAGCGCCGGAGGATGTCACGCAGAGATGCTGCGGTGAAGAAGTACTCCTGCTTCAGCCGCAGTTCCTTGCCTTGGGTGGTCGTATCGTCTGGATACAGCACGCGGCTGATCGTGCGCGCCAAGGCCTCTGGCTCAGCCGCGGCGGCGAAGTCCCCTCGGTTGAAGCGTCCAAGGTCGAAGAGGTTGGTCGGGTGCGCGCCCCACAGCCGGAGCGTGTTCGCCCATCGGCCCTGCCAGCCGATGACCGGCGTGTCGTACGCTTCGGCAACGACACTCTCGCCGGGCGACCAGATCATACTGTTGCCGTCATGCCGCACATCGCCGCCGAATCCGATCATGAAGGCCGCCTCGGGCCGCTCGAACTCCCATGCATGCGCCTGCGTGAGCCAGTCCTCCGGCTCCTCCATCTGGCGCCCGTCCTCGAATCGCTGTCGGAAGAGCCCGTGCTCGTAGCGAATGCCGTAGCCCATCGCGGGCACGCCGATCGACGAGAGCGATTCCATGAAACAGGCCGCAAGGCGACCGAGTCCACCATTGCCGAGCGCCGCGTCGGGCTCGTCGGCGAACACCTCCGCAAGCGACAGGCCCGCCGGACGAAGGGCGCGTTCCGCCTCTTCCAGCAGGCCGAGATTCTTGATCGCGTCTTCCAGCAGGCGACCGATCAGAAACTCCAACGACAGGTAGTAAACGCGCTTCTTTCGAGCAGCATAGCTGGCGCGCGTCGCAGCGAACCAGCGATCGACGATCTTGTCTCTGACCGCCAGCGACAGCGCCATGCGCCAATCGAGGAGGGTTGCGTGGGCGGTATCCTTGCCCAATGCATACTTGAGCCGTTCGACAACGGCGACGTCGAGTCCGTGGGTCATTTGGTGCGTTCCCATTGAATGCGGTAGGGCACAGACGCCTGCTAACGCCCGTGCACTACCAATCCGCTAATGCCTGCAAGGCGCCGCGCTCCCTGACCCTCGCCAGCGGCACCTTCATGTCGAAGGTTTGCGGGTTTACGCTGCGACGTCCAGCCCGTGCTGTCCAATGAACTCCGAGAGCACCGCCGCATATTGAGGATCGCGGCTCGCCAAGAACAGCGTCGCCGCGAGCATGCCCTGCTTCGAGCCGCAATCGAACCGGCGCCCCGAGTGGGTGAAGCCGGCGAGGCCAACCGTTGGTGTCTGACGAGCGATCGCGTCGGTGAGTTGAATTTCGCCGCCGGCGCCTGGCTCCTGCGTTGCAAGGGCTTCGAAGATCGACTGCGCGAGAATGTAGCGACCCACCACAGCCGTACGCGAAGGCGCGTCGTCCGGATCGGGCTTTTCGACCATCCCGCTCGCCCGGACGATCTGTCCGTCGCGCCCCGAGACCTTGAGGACGCCATAGCTCTTCACTTCGTCGCGTGCGACTTCGATGGCCGCGACCATGTGTCCGGCATCAGACCGGTGATAGCCTTGAATCATCTCGGCAAGGCAGCCAGAGCCGCTGCAGACCATCAGGTCGTCTGGCAGAATCACGGCCACGGGTCCGTCGAGCACATGATCGCGGGCGCATAGGACCGCATGCCCCAGGCCGAGCGGTTCGTCTTGCATGACGAACACGACATCGTGAGAGTTCTGTGTCGAGTGCATCAGCCTCGAGAGCGTCGGCGAGTTGACCTTTCCCACGGTCGCGCAGAGTTTCGCTCAGCTCGGCATCGGCCTTAACGTAACGCTCGATCGCGGTCTTGGACGGGTGACTGACGAAGACGAGACGCTCGACGCCCGCGGCTCGCGCCTCGTCGATTGCATACTGGATCAGCGGACGGTCGATGACCGGCAAAAGCTCCTTCGGCGTGGCCTTGGTTGCGGGAAGGAAGCGCGTACCAAGCCCGGCGACGGGAAATATCGCCGTTCTCACTCTCGCATTCGTCATCTCTCACGTACTCCACTGACAGGAACGTGCGCCAGAGCGCACACACAACGCTTCAAGGGCCGGCGCACGCCGCAGCGCAGAATATGGACGCCGATCATCCGGCTTTCGTCTTACGCAACGTCGGGTCTACTTCATCCATGAGTTGCTCAAAACCCTCTCGCTAGCCGTATCGTTAATGACGGTATGACGCTGTGGTTCCTGAAGTCATGCGAGCCGACCGCAGATTCTCTTTCTGCGAGTGCGAAGGCGACCCGGCTGCCCTGTTTTTAATCCGCTCCGCAGGATCCCTACGCAGACAGCCGCCAATCTTCACGCCTGCGCGCCCGCGCAACAACGATGTGGTGTGTAACGCGCGCGAGCGTGCCCCATGTCCCGCGTCTTGACTGGCGGCCCTAGAGCGAGATGTCAGGCCGCGTCTGCAGAGATTCGAATTGAGGGCGTGCGAGGTAGTATCCTTGCAGGAAAGTGATCCCGATCTCGCGCAGCATCGCGAGTTCGCTCGCCGTCTCGATTCCCTCGGCGACGATCCTGATCCCTAGCTCGCTGCACATGTGGTGCATCGCCGAGACGATGGTCAAGGTCCTGTGGCCGCATAACCGGAAACCGTCTCGTCGACGCATCCGGCCAAAAGGAAAAAGAGCGCGAACCGCTTCAAACGCGACCGCTATCCGCAAGAAAGTGCCCAGCAGCACGCACCGCGTCCGCCGCCGGACGGAAGTCCACCGCCAGTTCTTCGGTCGCGCGATCGTTCGATACGTCCTTGCGCTTGTCGAGATCGGGCAGGATGACCCGAACGCTCTTGTCGAAGAACGAGAAGAGCCGGATGGCGAAGTTTGGCGCGCGGCGGGTCGTGATCTTTCGCCTTGGAAACTCCTCCGCCAGTATCTCCGCCATTTCGGGATACCAAAGGAACGAGGCCGCGCCGATGTAGCGCTTTCCTGCGGTCTCCGGCCGCTCGACGGCGCGCAGGTGCATCAGGGCGACATCCCGGACATCGACGACCGGCAGGCCGAAGTTCGGCAACATCGGGTCGCGGCCCTTCATCAGTCGCTCGACGAGTTCGATCGATGTGCCGAAGTTCGTGTCAAGCGGCGGTCCAAGCACGAGGGTTGGATTGATCACCGTCAGCCGAAGGTCAGGGTGGCTCTCGGCGAACTCCCAGGCCGCTCGCTCGGCCAGCGTCTTGGAACGGACATAAGGCGTGAGGCGGGCGTCGTCGCCGTTGGTCCAGTCGCTCTCGTCATAGGCGGTCCGCCCGGCGGGCAGCTTCGCGTCGAGAATCGCGGCGGCCGACGACGTCAGCACGATGCGGCTCACACCAGCGGCCTCCGCCGTCCTCAGTGCGCGCCGTGCGCCCTCTACCGCAGGGCGGATCACCACATCAGGATCGTCGGGCTGCACCAGCGGAAAGGGCGATGCCGTGTGGACGAGGACGTCGACGCCATCCATCGCGGCCGTCCAACCTTGATCCGAGCCGAGGTCGAGCTCGACAAGACGGAACCGCTCGAGCGCGGCCTCGTCGTCGAGCGCGGGGGTGAGCGCATCCCGCATCTCGGACTCGCGCCTGAGCGAGCGGGAGGAGCCCACGACGCTGTAGCCAGAGTTCAGAAGGGCGGCTACGACATGCTTGGCGATGAACCCGGTCGCTCCAGTGACAAGTACGGTTTCCTGCGGCATGAACCCTCCGATCTGAACAGATCAGTTCACTTGTGGGCCCCGCAACCGGAGCGCGTCAACCGAGAAGTCGACGCGCGATCACTTGCGCCTGGATTTCCGCCGCGCCCTCAAAGATGTTGAGAATGCGCGCGTCACAGAGCACGCGGCTGATGCCGTACTCAAGAGCGAAACCGTTGCCGCCGTGGATCTGCAGCGCGTTGTCCGCCGACGACCAGGCGACGCGCGCAGCGAGGAGCTTGGCCATCCCGGCCTCCAGGTCACACCGTCGTCCCCGATCCTTCTCGTGGGCAGAGAAGTAAGTCAGCTGACGGGCGACCATGATTTCGACGGCCATCATCGCCAGCTTGCCTGCGACGCGCGGGAACTCGATCAGGCTCTTGCCAAACTGCTTGCGGTCCTCGGCGTAGGCGAGGCCCATGTCGAGGGCGGACTGAGCGACCCCGACGGCCCGGGCGGCAGTCTGGATCCGCGCGCTCTCGAACGTCTGCATCAGTTGCTTGAACCCCTGCCCCTCGGTGCCGCCGAGCAGGTTCTCACCGGCGACACGGAAGCCGTCGAAGCCGAGTTCGTACTCCTTCATCCCGCGGTAGCCCAACACCTCGATCTCGCCGCCCGTGATGCCTTCATCAGGGAACGGCGTCTCGTCGGTGCCCGGCGTCTTGCTGGCCAGAAACATCGAGAGCCCGCGGTAGTCGGTCGTCTTTGGGTCCGTCCGGGCCAGCAGAGTCATGACGTGCGTGCGCGCGGCGTGAGTGATCCAGGTCTTGTTGCCGGTGACGCGCCAGTCTTCGCCCTCGCGAACGGCGCGGGTCCGCAACGCGCCGAGGTCCGAGCCGGTATTCGGCTCGGTGAACACCGCGGTGGGCAGGATCTCGCCGGACGCGAGGCCGGGCAACCAGGTCCGCTTCTGCTCTTCGGTGCCGCCGCACAGGATGAGCTCGGCGGCGATCTCGGACCGGGTGCCGAGGGAGCCGACGCCGATGTAGCCGCGGCTGAGTTCCTCGGAGACGACGCACATCGATGCCTTGGACAGGCCGAGGCCGCCATATTCCTCAGGGATCGTCAAGCCGAAGACGCCGAGCTCAGCCATTTCCCCGATGATCTCCATCGGGATCAGTTCGTCATGAAGGTGCCATTGATGCGCGTTCGGCTCGACGCGGTCGCGTGCGAAGCGCCGGAACTGCTCGCGGATCATCTCGAGTTCGTCGTCGAGGCCGGAGCGGCCGAAAATGGTGTCCGCCCGCCGTTCCCTCATCAACTGGACGAGGCGATGGCGCGCCTCAGGCGCGTTGCCTTCGCGCATCAGCCTCCGCACCGCGGGATTGCCGCTGAATGCGTCGACCTCACCACCGACGCCCATATCCTGCGGCCGAGCGATTTCGCCCTGGCTCATGGGGATGCCGCCCGCGATCTGGCAGAGATACTCGCCGAGCGCGATCCGGTGGAGGAGAACCTCGAGTTCACCGAACTCACCCCGTTCTTGCAGCGCCGTGGCCCAGGCCTGCATCTGGCGCAAGCTTTCGACCGTGGTCGCGAACCAGGCGAGCGCATGCGCCGCGCTCTGATGACGCTCCAGCAATTCGGCGTCGACCCGACCATGAGGCGCGACCAAGGCGCGTACCGCCACTGTGGCGGCATCGAGAAGCGATGACGCCGCCTCCACAGCCGCGGCACCGTCTGCCGGGCTGGCGGCCTCGTCTGCACCAGCGGCTTCGAGCACCGCGTCCTGTCCGTCGTGGGCCATAACGTTACCTCTTGAACCTTGCGCAGGCGATATTGTCTTTGCACCTGCAGCGCAACAAGATTGCGCAAGATCACCCGGCTGCAACCCTAAAATGTCGCGATGATTTTCGGCTGCACCTCGCCTTGGGTCGCGATATGCCGCTCTGGTGCGGGGGAGCGCGGGTTGATGGAACTGGCTGCATCTGTCTGGATCGGAGCCGTGCTGGTGACGCTGCTCGCCGGTTTCGTGAAAGGGGCGGTTGGCTTCGCGATGCCGCTCATCATGATCTCCGGCATGGGCGTCTTTCTCGATCCGCGGCTTGTGATCGCAGGCATCATCCTGCCCATCGTCGTGTCAAACGTCCTGCAGACGGTTCGCGGCGGCCTCGGCGAGGCGCGCGATGCGGTTCGGGAGCACGCCATCTATATCGGCGTCGTCTGCGCCGCGATCTTCGTGACGGCGCAGTTCGTGACGTTCGTCCCGGGACACGTGATGTACATTCTGCTTGGCGTGCCGGTCGTGCTGTTTTCCGTCATCCAGCTCGCGGGCCTGCGCTTCCGCATCGTGGAAGGCTGGCGCCGCACCGCAGAAGTCGGCATTGCGCTGGCTGCAGGGATTATGGGCGGGCTCGCGGGCACTTGGGGTCCGCCCACCGTCCTCTATCTGCTCGCGCTCGACACGCCCAAGGCACGGCAGATGGTGGTGCAGGGCGTTGTCTACGGCGTGGGATCACTCACCCTGCTCGCAGGCCACCTGCGGTCAGGGATTCTCAACGCCGAAACTGCGCCCTTCTCGGCCTTTCTGGTCATGCCTGCCCTACTCGGGATGTGGGGTGGGTTCGCGATCGGCAATCGCCTCGACCAGGAGAAGTTTCGGAAGGCGACGATGGCGGTCCTGATCGTCGCAGGCCTGAACCTGATCCGGCGCGGGCTCCAGGGGTAGCGGACACGGCGCAAGGCCGTCCGCCCCTCCTCCCTGACCTTATCCGATTGCGACTGACCGCACGTCGTCGTCGATATGGGCGTCGTACTGCGCAAAGTTCTCGGCGAACATGCGGACGAGTTTCTCCGCCTGTCGGTCGTAGGCTTCCGGATCGTCCCACGTTCGACGCGGGTCGAGCAGAATGTTCGGGACGCCCGGTGCGCGCACCGGCACATCGAAGCCGAAGTTCGCATCCTTGCGGAACTCGACCTTGTCGAGCTCGCCCTCCAGCGCCGCCGACAGCAGCGCGCGCGTCGCCTTGATCGGCATCCGGCTGCCTTCCCCGTACTTGCCGCCGGTCCAGCCGGTGTTCACCAGCCAGCAACTTGCGCCGTGCCGCTCGATCTTGTTGCGGAGAAGGTTGCCGTAGACCTCTGGCCGGCGCGGCATGAACGGCGCGCCGAAGCATGTCGAGAATGTCGGCTGCGGCTCGGTCACGCCGCGTTCAGTTCCGGCGACCTTGGATGTAAAGCCGGAAAGGAAATGGTACATCGCCTGCGCCGGCGACAGGCGCGCGATCGGCGGCAGCACGCCGAAGGCGTCGCAGGTCAGCATGATGATGTTGCGGGGATGTCCGCCCAGCGCAGTTGCGGACGCGTTGGAGATGTACTCCATCGGATACGCGCAGCGGGTGTTCGGTGTCAGGCTGTCATCGTCGAAGTCGAGTTCGAGAGTGGTCTCGTCGTAGACCATGTTCTCGATGACCGTGGCGAACTTGGAGGTCGTCGCATAGATCTCGGGCTCCGCCTCGGGGCTGAGGTTGATCGTCTTGGCGTAGCAGCCGCCCTCGAAGTTGAACGTCCCGCGGTCGGACCAGCCGTGCTCGTCATCGCCAATCAGCACCCGCTCCGGATCGGCTGACAACGTCGTCTTTCCAGTACCGGACAGGCCGAAAAATATCGCGGTGTCGATCGGATTGCCGGGCGCGTGGTTAGCAGAGCAGTGCATCGGCATGACCCCCTTCTCCGGCAGAAGGTAATTGAGCACCGTGAAGACCGACTTCTTGTTCTCGCCAGCGTACTCCGTGCCGCCGATCAGGATCATGCGCTTTTCGAAGTTGAGCGCGATCACGGTCTCGCTTCGGCAGCCGTGACGCTCGGGGTCGGCCTTGAACGAGGGGCAGTTCACGATCGTGAAGTCGGGTTCGAAGTTCTCGATCGCAGTCCTGTCGGGGCGCCGCAGCAGGTGGCGGATGAAGAGGCCGTGCCACGCGAGTTCCGTAACCACGCGGACGTTCAGGCGATGGCCCGGGTCGGCGCCAGCGAGGAGATCCTGAACGAAGACCTCGCCGCCCGCGACGTGATCCATCATGTCACTGCGCAGCCGCTCGAATGCTTCGGACTCCATCGGCGGGTTGTTCTCCCACCAGATCGAGTCGGCGATGGACGGCGCCTTGACGACGAACTTATCCTTGGGCGAACGGCCGGTGTGCTTGCCTGTGCTGACCAGCAGCGTTCCGCCGAGGCCGATATGTCCCTCGCCGCGCGTGACGGAGGCTTCTATCAGCGCCGGCTCGGGAAGGTTGTAGTGTGCGTGTGCAACCCCGGTCAGTCCCTGTCGATCGATCCGACAGTTTGGATTGACGTGTCCCGTATCGGGCATCTTCAGCCTCCTCCTCCCAACCTCTGATCAACTCGCTTCGAACGGTGCCGTGTGGAACCTTCGACTGCGCCGGTCTGCGCGGCGTCAGGCACGGTATATCGAGCTAAATTCGGAAAGCTACTAAAGAGGTCCACTGTTAGCGCCACCGCACAAACGTTAGCGCCAACACCTTCTCCACATGCACCGGATGATGCCTCGTGCCTGCCTCAATGAGGCACGAATTAGCCATTCCTTCGGGTTTTTCGTGTCCGCTCGTGCCGTGGCGGGCGCGATTCGGCGACGCTCGCATGTGGAGAAGCGGAATGGCGAAGATCGCCCTCGTCGATGACGACCGGAACATCCTCACGTCCCTCTCGCTGCTGCTCGAGGCGGAGGGCTACGAGGTCGAGTGCCACCGCGACGGGCAGGCCGCGCTCGACGCATTCGTCCGCGGCGCGCCCGACCTCGCTATCCTCGACGTCAGGATGCCTCGGATGGACGGCCTGGAGCTTCTGCAACGTCTTCGAGGTCGGGGCGTCCTGCCGGTGATCCTCCTGACGACGAAAGGTGATGAGGTGGACGAAGTCCTCGGGTTCAGGATGGGTGCCGACGATTATGTGCGAAAGCCGTTTTCGTCGAGGCTCCTGCTGGAGCGGATCAGGGCGCTTCTCCGTCGCGGCACGGAACCGGCGGGAGCGTCGGCAGACGATTGCGACGAGCTGGTCACCCGTGGCGCGTTACAAATGGATCCGCGCCGCCACGAGGTCACATGGAAGGGCATGCAGGTCCGCCTCACAGTGACCGAATTCCTATTGTTGCAGACCCTGGCCATGCACCCCGGTCACGTGAAGAGCCGAGATCAGTTGATGGATGCCGCATACGCCGATCAGGTTTATGTCGAAGATCGCACCATCGACAGCCATGTGAAACGGCTTCGACGGAAATTCCGGACAGCGGATGCAAACTTTGCAGCAATCGAGACGATCTACGGCATCGGCTACAGGTTCGGCCAGCCATGAGCGTCTGCGCCGCGAACGTCAGGTCTGCCACTTCAAGCGTCTTTTACAACTCCGGACGACTGAAGCCAAGCATGGGAGTCGCAGCAGCGGCGGGCAGCTTCGCCGTGGTGACCTCCACGGCTATTGGCGCCGTCTGGATCGACGACCTGAGCGGAAACCCGGCGATCACGTGCCTTGCCACGCTTCTTGCAGGCGCCGCGGCCGCAGCCTGCGTCGGCCTCTGGACGCGCAGAGGACTCGCGGACCGGCTTGCAGCACTTGCGCGCACAATCGACGACCTGAATTGGGAGCGGGCGCACAACGCATCTGACCCGACGAAGAACCACGACGAGATCTCTAGGCTCGAGGACTCAGTACGAAGGCTCGCCACTGCTGTTTCGCGACAGTCCGCCGATGCACAGGCGGCGCAGGCGGACCTAGCTCATGAGATCCGCAACCCGCTCTGCTCCTTGAGGACGGCGGCAGAGGCGCTTCGCAATGCGGAGCCCGCCCGCCGAGACATGCTGCTCGCTGTCATCGACGCAGACGTCGGCCGACTGGATCGCCTCGTCGGAGAGGTCTTTGCTTTCGAGCAATTCAAGGCGGACCTGCACGAAGAGAATGCAACCGAGTTCAACCTCGCCGTGACGATCAGTGAAGTGGTCGCGCACCAATCGCGCATTCCGCGATCCAATGGAGTCGAGCTTGTCCTCGACATGCCGACCGACCCGATGCTCATTTTTGGCAGCGAGGCGCGGATTGCGCAGGTCCTGGTCAACTTGATCGACAACGCGCTGTCATTCTCGGAGCCTGGCGACGCGGTTCGCATTTGGGCGCGAAGGCGCTCCGACGATGTCCTCCTCGCTGTCGAGGATACCGGACCCGGAATTCCCACCGGCGCCGCGGAGACTATCTTCCGGCGTCGCTATTCCAGCCGCCAGACAGAAGAGCACGGCACGCTCCGCGGACTGGGCCTGTCGATTGCGCGGCGCATTGTCGAGGCACATCGCGGCGCCATCTGGGCCGAGAACATTCGCCCGACCGACAGCGACCTTCTCTCCGAGCCTCTGGGAGCACGCTTCGCCGTCCTCTTGCCAAGCGTCAAGCGGTCGTGACTGTTCTCGGGCTGGACAGAGGCTTGCGTCGCCGCTCGAACGCCTCCACCTCTGTCAAGAGAAAGACCGGAAAGACACTGTGGATCGTGACCACGCCATTTTTCCTCGGAAATGATCCTCCACGCGACCACCGTGTCGGTAGACGGTGCCGGCCTGACCATCCTCGGACCGTCCGGATCGGGCAAGTCAGGCATTGCTCTGCAGATGATCGCCTCGGGCGCGAAACTTGTGGCGGACGACAGAACCGTGCTCTCGCGACCGGACGAGGGACCGCCGCTCGCAGAAGCTCCGCGGGCGATCTCCGGCCTTATCGAGGCGCGGGGTTTCGGCCTGATCGAAGTTCCGGTCGTGACGTCTGCCCGGCTTGCAGCGATCCTCGACCTCGGTTTCCTGGAGGCCGCCCGGCTTCCCGCGCCGCGCTTCCGGGACATCCTCGGCTTTTCTCTGCCTCTCATCCACCGGGTCGAAGCGCCCTGGTTCGCGGCGGCACTGGTCCTTTGGCTTCGGTCGGGCGGCTCGACGTCGAGCCGGCTTGGGTCGCAGGGCCACACCTGAAGGTAGAAGAGATGCCCTGTGACCTTACGGCGCTTGCGGTTCCGCTCCGACGGGTGTCAACATCGTTCAGGGAATCCGGGTGTTCGCCTCAGGCGGCCCGGCAGTCGGGGTTGCGAGTGTGATCGGGATCGTGATCGTCGCGCATGGCGGTCTGGCCAATGAATACTTGGCGGCAGTCGAGCACGTGATCGGTCGACAGCCGGGCATCCGTGCGGTCTCGATCGAGGCTGAGCACGACCGGCCAGCCAAGCAGGCGGAAATCTGCGACGCCGCAGACAGCGTCGACGCGGGCGACGGCGTTGTCGTCGTGACCGACATGTTCGGCGGGTCTCCTTCCAACTTGTCGTTGCGCGCCTGCTCCGCGGTAGATCGCCGCATTCTGTACGGAGCAAATCTTCCGATGCTGATCAAGCTCGCGAAGTCGCGGCATATCCCTGTTCAGGAAGCCGTGGATCACGCCTTGGTCGCTGGCCGGAAGTACATTGATTGCTTCGATGCCGCCGGAACTCGATGAGCGCTCTGCGGCGCCTGCCGATCATCAACGAGAAGGGATTGCACGCGCGGGCTTCGGCGCAACTCGTTGAGATCGTCGAGCGTTTCGACGCGCAGGCGACTGTTTCGCGAGACGGCCTTGATGCGTCCGGTGATAGCATCATGGGCCTATTAATGTTGGCAGCTTCCAAGGGAACCTGTATCGACGTGCGGACGAGCGGCCCGGAGGCCGAGGCGCTGGCAGATGCGATCGCCGCCCTTGTGGCCGACTGCTTCGGAGAGGGGCGGTAGCTCGTGCATGCATCTCCAGCGACGAGGGACAGATATCTGGTGGCGGACACGTACCACGAGATTGAGGCCGAAACGCCGCAGGCACACCGGCCATATGAGAAGCGCAAGCTGTCTTATGCGACGACATTCCCCGATCCGGTAAAAGCGGGAACGATCCGGGCGATTGAATGGATGACCGGCAAGATCACCTTGCTGCGGCTGATCCGGAGTTTCGAGCGTAAGGGCGTCGCGTCCGGGCAGGCGTTCTGGACCAGCGCCCTCGCCCATATGGGGATCGACGTCGAGACACCCGAGCAGCAGCTTGCTCACATTCCGCGCACAGGCCCGCTGATTGTCGTGGCGAACCATCCGCACGGGCTGGTCGACGGGATGATCCTTGCCGAACTGATCGGGCGGGTCCGAAGCGACTACAAGATACTTGTCCGATCGCTCCTCAGCGGCGTGGACGAAGTGGCGCAATATCTGATCCCGGTGCCGTTCCCGCATGAGCCGGACGCGCTGGAGCGGAACCTCGAGATGCGTCGGCGCGCGATGCGTCACCTCGACGAGGGCGGGGCCGTGATCCTGTTTCCGTCTGGATCGGTAGCCTCGGCCAGAACGCCCTTTGGGCCCGCCATCGAGGCTGAGTGGAGCCCCTTTACGGCGAAGCTGATCCACCGATCAGGCGCTCGGGTCCTGCCGGTGCGCTTCTCTGGTCAAAATTCGCGCTGGTACCAGCTTGCGAGCCTCGTCTCACCGACAGTGCGGCAGGGCTTGCTGCTGCATGAGGTCGTGCATGCGCTGAACCGGCCACAAGCCCCGATGATCGGTACACCCGTCGACGCAAACGAGATTGCCCGGCGGATCGCCAATCCTCGGACCTTTATGGCTTGGCTCCGGGAACACACGCTGGCGCTCGGCTAGCGGGTCGGCACCGGCGTCTCGCCGCGATAGTCGTAAAAGCCGCGCTGCGTCTTGCGACCAAGCCAGCCAGCCTCAACGTACTTCGTCAGCAAGGGACACGGCCGGTACTTGGTGTCGGCCAGCCCGTCATGAAGCACATTCATGATGGCAAGGCAGGTGTCCAGTCCTATGAAATCGGCAAGCTCCAACGGTCCCATCGGGTGATTGGTGCCAAGTTTCATCGCGTTGTCGATCGAGCCAACCGATCCCACCCCCTCGTAAAGTGTGTAGACCGCTTCGTTGATCATCGGCATCAGGATGCGATTGACGATGAAGGCGGGAAAATCCTCGGCACTGGCGGCGGTCTTGCCGAGCTTCTCGACCACGCCGAGCAGCGTCCGATACGTCTCCTCGTCGGTGGCGATGCCGCGGATCAGCTCGACGAGTTGCATGACCGGAACCGGGTTCATGAAGTGGAAGCCCATGAACTTCTCTGGCCGGTCCGTACGGCTGGCGAGCCGCGTGATCGAGATCGACGATGTGTTGGAGGTCAGGATCGTGTGCGGCTGAAGGTGCGGTACGAGATCCTCGAAGATCGCGGTCTTGATCGTCTCCCGCTCGGTGGCGGCCTCGATCACGAGGTCCGTCTTCCCGAGATCAGCGAGCGTCATCGTCGTGCTGATCCGGCCGAGCGCCGTCGCGCGCTCGTCCTCCGAGATCTTCTCGCGCTGCACCTGACGGTCGAGATTTCGCTCGATAGTTTCGATCGCCTTGTCGAGGGCGTCTCGGCTTACGTCGCTCATCAGGACGTCGTACCCCGCGAGGGCGAAGACGTGTGCGATCCCGCTGCCCATCTGACCGGCGCCGACGATCCCGATCCTTGAGATCTCCATGACATTCCCTCTGCATTCCTTGCCGGCGACATTTGGCAGCGTAGCCGGGGCGAGGCAAGCGGTCGGGCAGTTACCCGATATTAGCAGAAAGGAAACGGGTTGCTGTCATGAATCGCCCCGGGCGAGCCGACGAGGGTGCGATGATTCTGCAAGATCAACAGAGGGTCGGGCTCGACTATCAGCCGTGCAGGTACGGGGCCTCGCGTACCCTGTTTCGCGGTCCGGCCAAGTCCCTCGACGGCAGGTATGTCGCTGTCCTCGGCGGGACGGAGGTCTATGGGCGCTTTGTCGAGCAGCCCTTTCCCGACCTCTTGGAGCGCCGTCTGAATCGCACGACCGTGAATTTTGGTTGCATGAACGCGGGCCTCGACGTCTTCATCAACGATCCCGTGATCATGCGAGCCTGCACGCAGGCGGCGCTGACGGTCGTGCAGATCGTCGGCGCCCAGAACATGTCGAACAGGTTCTATACCGTGCATCCGCGCCGGAACGACCGGTTTCTCCGCCCGGCGCGTCGGATGACCGAGATCTGGCCCGACGTCGATTTCAGCGAAATCCACTTCACGCGCCACTTGCTGAAGACGCTGCGCGACGTCTTCGCCGGACCGCTTCGAGATGCTGCGTCAGGAACTGTCAGAGGCGTGGGTCGCTCGGATGAAGAGCATGGTGCGCGATATCGGCGGAAGGGTCGTCCTGCTGTGGATGTCAGATCGTCAGCCGGAGGGCGCAGCCAACCAATCGCTCGACGTCTGGCCCGCTCTTCGTTACCCGCGAGATGCTTGAAGCGGTGCGCCAGGACGTGCTCGACATCGTCGAGGTCGTCGCACCGCATCGCTATGGCCCGGCGGAGACGGAGGGGATGATATTTCCCGAACTCGAGCGGCCCGTCGCGGAATGTCTCCCTGGCCCACGCATGCACGGTCGAGCGGCCGAAGCGCTGGCGCTCCGGCTCCCGCCCCTGCTCTAGGTCAAAGCTTCTCAGTGAGCTCCGGCACCGCCTGGAAGAGGTCGGCGACAAGGCCATAGTCGGCCACCTGGAAGATCGGCGCCTCCTCGTCCTTGTTGATCGCGACGATGACCTTACTGTCCTTCATCCCGGCGAGGTGCTGGATGGCACCCGAGATGCCGACAGCGACATAGAGCTCAGGCGCGACGACCTTGCCCGTCTGGCCGACTTGCCAATCGTTCGGCGCATAGCCCGAGTCGACTGCCGCACGCGACGCCCCGACGGCGGCCCCAAGCTTGTCGGCAAGCTTCTCGATCATCGCGAAGTCGTCCGACGAACCGATGCCGCGCCCCCCGGAGACGACGCGCTTGGCGGAGGTCAATTCCGGCCGGTCGCTCTCGGCCAGCTTGTCGGAGACCCACTCCGACAGGCCCGGATCCTCTGCCGCGGGTGCCGCTTCGACGGGCGCATTTCCGCCTTCTCCAGCGACCTCGAACGACGAGGTCCGGACCGTGATGACCTTCTTCGGATCCGCCGACTTCACCGTCTGGATCGCGTTCCCGGCATAAATCGGACGCTCGAACGTGTCGGCGTCGATGACACCGCTCACGTCAGAAATCACCATCACGTCGAGCAGCGCGGCCACCCGCGGCATGATGTTCTTTGCGTCCGTCGTGGACGGAGCAACGATGTGATCGTAGCCCCCCGCCAGCGACACGATCAGGGCTGCCGTAGGCTCCGCCAGGCGATGCCCGAGCGATGCGTCTTCCGCGCAGAGGACCTTGGCGACGCCATCCAGCTTCGCTGCAGCCTCGGCCGCTGCGGCCGCCCTTGCGCCGGCGCAGAGGATCGTGACCTCTCCCAGCGCCTTCGCGGCCGTCAATGCCTTGGCCGTCGCATCGACCGACAGTTCGCCGTCCGTCACTTCGCCGATCAGCAGTACCGCCATCAGATCACCCCCGCTTCGTCACGCAGCTTCGCGACGAGTTCGTCCACCGACCCCACCATCACGCCGGCCTTCCGTCCCTCGGGCTCCGTCGTCTTGACGACCGACAGGCGCGGCGTGACATCGACGCCGAAATCTGACGGCGTCTTTTCGTCGAGCGGCTTCTTCTTGGCCTTCATGATGTTCGGCAGGCTGGCATAGCGTGGCTCGTTCAAGCGCAGGTCGACCGTGATGATCGCCGGCAGCTTGACCTTGACCGTCTGGAGCCCGCCGTCGACCTCCCGCGCCACGGTCGCGTGTCCGTCGGCGATTTCGACCGTGTTGGCGAAGGTTGCCTGCGACCAGCCGAGAAGCGCAGCCAGCATCTGGCCGGTGGCGTTCATGTCGTTGTCGATGGCCTGCTTGCCGGCAATCACAAGTTCTGGCTTTTCCTCGTCGATGACCGCCTTGAGCAGCTTTGCGACGGCGAGCGGCTCGATATCGTTATGCACGTCGTCGGCCGCGATGATCAGGATTGCCCGGTCTGCGCCCATGGCAAGCGCGGTCCTCAGAGTCTCCTGGTTCTGCTTCACGCCGATCGAGACGGCGACGACCTCGGACGCGAGCCCCTTCTCCTTCATCCGGATCGCCTCTTCCACGGCGATCTCGTCAAAGGGGTTCATCGACATCTTGACGTTGGCGAGATCGACACCCGACCCGTCCGACTTGACCCGGACCTTCACGTTGTAATCGATCACGCGCTTGACCGGTACGAGGACCTTCATGGCGCGACTCCTATCTTGATCTCGGACCCGGGCTTAACCGGACGAACGACGCTGCAACAGGCCGAAAACGTCCGCTCGGCGACGCGGAACGTCGCGTTTCACCCCGTTCCGCTCAGACGATCGTGTGTTCCTCACCGTAATCGCTTGGCCGGAATTCGACACTCAGCGTGTATCTCTCCTCGCTCTCGACGATCTCCAGCTGTCCGGCCAGCTGGACGGTGAACGCGTCGATGAGTTGCTGCCCAAGGCCGCCCGTTTCCGGCTGCCGCTCCGAGCCGATGCCCGGGCCGACGCTGTTGCTGACCTCCAGCCGCACCAGGCCGTCATTCTCGTTGAGCCGGACCTCGATCCAGGGGTGTCCGCCGCCTTTGGGAGCGCCAAGGTGTTTCGTCGCATTCGTGACCGCTTCCACGGTAAGAAGCGACAATGGGACGGCGAGGTCCGGATAGAGGCGGATCTCGCGGACATCGGCCGTAACGTCGACCGCAGTGCCGCTGGCGGCCTTGGCGGCGACCTGCTTGGCGAGCGCGACCACCAGATCGTCGGCGCGGATCTTCGACAGGGCCGGCGCCTGGTAGAGCGCGGCGTGGATCGTCGAAAGCGCCATGATCCGATCTTGCAGCCGCCTCAGCGTCCGCTTCGTCTCCGCCGCCTCCGCGGCTCGGATCTGCATGTTGTTCATTGAGGAAATGAGCTGAAGGTTGTTCCTCACGCGGTGATAGACCTCGCGTAGCAGCAGGTCCTTCTCGCGGAGGGAATTCTCGAGTTCCGCCTCCTCGCGCTGGATGGTGTGGGCCATCGTCATGAACGTATCAGTCACTTCTCTGAGCTCGGCAGGCAGCGTCTCGTCCTCCGGCTCGGTGTCGATGCGGCGAAACCGCGAAAAGAGTCGCATCCGCTGGCGGAGCCTCCGGATGTGACGGATCACCAGTCTGTGGACCGCGAAATACGCCACCGACAGGCTTGCGATCCACATCAGGACCGGCAGGACGATGGTCGGAAGCGTCCATCGCATCAGGTCGCCTGGACCCGGCCCGAGCGAGGTGGGCCAGATCGCCATGGCGTAGACGGTGCCCTCAACGATGGGCGTTACCGTATAGATGAGGTCTTCGCCGCCGGCGGAATTGTCGCGGAAAAGGATCGGGCCGGTGCCCACGAGGGCACGTAGTGACCGGTTGGCCGGAATGAGAGACTGAACAACATCTTCGTTGGTCGCGGTCAGGACCTCGCCCATCTCGTTGAAGGTCAGGATGTCTATCGGCACCAAGGTTGGGTCCGAACTCGCGTCGCTCCTCAGCCTGTTGTGCGTCAGGGATACGGTGACGATTCCCAGCACCGCGTTGTCCTGCACGACGGGCACCGAGATGAGAACGGCAGGGCGGCCTGTGACCCGCCCATCTGCCGTGGCTCGAACGACGAGCCGCGGCCGCGCGATGGCATCCTGAAACACCTCGGATTCGGAAAAGTCGACTATGCCGTCGACCGATGCGCATTCCATGATTCCCGAGGGACGCGTGAAGCCGGCGAAGTGCACGTTCTGCCGCCCCTCCACAACGTCGCGGAGGAAGTTTTGGCAGCCGTCGAGGTCGTCGACAAAATCGGGCAAGCCTGCCGCAATCGTCTGTGCGGTCCCGATCCCGGACAGGATCACGCCGCGCTCGTCGCGCGTCGTGCGCAATGTCTCCCCGAGCAGCGCGACATCAAGGCGTTGCGTAGCTTCGTCCAGAACTCGGTAAGTCTGCACAATTGCGATCAGGCCGAGCGGAAGAAGCGCCAGCGACAGCAGCGCGGCGATTCGTGTTCCCAGAGAATCCAACCTGCCGAACCCGACGCCGCCGGTTGCCATCATGGCGGTTTCAAACCTGCGAAGGGCCCGTCGCGATCACGGCTACGGTGGCGTTGTCGGTGATGGTCAGGTCATCATCCTCACCAAGCCCGAGCAATTCGGCCAGCCGCTTCCGGCCGCGGTTGGCTCGGCTCTTGATGGTCCCTACGGCGCAGCCACAGGTCTCTGCCGCCTCCTCGTAAGAGAACCCGGACGCGCCGACTAGGACGAGAGCCTCTCGCTGCTCGTCCGGCAGCTTGTTGAAGGCAACGCGAAAATCCTTGAAAGCGAGCCGCCCGTCGTGCGCCGGCTTCTCCGCCAAGGCTGCCGCGAAGTGCCCATCCACGTCCGCCACCTCGAACTTCGCCTTGCGCCGATCGGAGTAGAAGGTGTTCCGCTGGATCGTGAAGAGCCAGGCGCGCATGTTCGTCCCGGGCTCGAATTTGGAAAGATTCGACCACGCCTTCTCGATCGTGTCCTGCACGAGGTCGTCCGCCGCCGCCGCGTTGCGCGTCAACGACAAGGCAAACGCTCTCAGCGCGGGGAGGTGTTCGACCAACTCGTCCCGCGGGTCGACGAAGTCTGCACTCATTCGCCTGCGTCCCGCTCCTTGAGTTTATCCAACAGCTTCTGAAATCTGTCGGGAACGGCCTCGCTGGCCGTCTCGTCATAGACGCGGCGCAAATTCTCGTCGATCTGACGCATCCAATCAGCGCCCTTTTTCCGCTCGTCCATTATAGAGTTACCGTCACCCTCACGCGCCCCAACACGCCATTTTTCGCCCCCGCACCGGAACAAACCGTCGCCTCGCGCTTTGGTTCCGACAACATAGACAATTTCTCGGGGACACGACCGATGGACGGACCGGCCGACCAAGGCCTTTCGGAGGCAATTGCCAAGCATTTACCCTATTTGCGCAGATATGCTCGCGCGCTGACGGGCAGCCAGACGACCGGCGACACCTACGCCGCAGCGACACTAGAGGCGCTTGTCGAGGACCGCGACGTGTTCGACGGCTCGCTTGAACCGCGCGTGGCTCTGTTCAAGGCATTTCACGCGATCTGGGCCAGCGCCGGCCAGCCGACAAAGAGCACGGGCGAAGAGATCACTCGGCTAGAGGCGGCAGCTCAGGATCACATGGCATCGCTGACGCCAAATGCGCGTGAGGCACTTCTGCTCAACACGATCGAGGCCTTCAGTCACGAGCAGATCGGGGCGATCATGCAGGTTGACGCGTCTGAGGCTCAGGAGCTTGTTTCGATTGCGGTGAACGAAATGGAATCCTCCGTGCGCGGCAAGGTCATGATCATCGAGGACGAGGCCATCATTGCGATGGACATCCACTCCATCGTCTCGGAGATGGGCCATGAGATCACCGGGATCGCGCGCACGCGAAATGCAGCCGTCGAGATGGGTGTTCGCGACAAGCCTGATCTCATCCTCGCCGACATCCAGCTGGCCGACAAGTCGTCTGGCATCGATGCAGTCAACGATCTGCTGAAGCAGTTCGGCGAGATCCCGGTGATCTTCATCACAGCTTTCCCCGAGCGCCTGTTGACGGGCGAGCGGCCGGAGCCTGCATTCCTGATCTCCAAGCCATACAGCGAGGATGAAGTCCGCGCTGCGGTCAGCCAGGCTATGTTCTTCTCGTCGACAGAGACGCTCAAGCAGGCTGTCTGAACCCTACATGTCGTCCGGCACAGGTGGTGGAGGGGGCTCGCGAGTCTCCACGCCACGGGTCGCCCGCTCCTTGCGCCTCCGCGCGTTGCGCTCGAGCTTGGCGTTGACAGCGCCGCCAAGAAGCACGGCGTAGGCCGAGATGTAGAGCCACAGAAGCAAGATGACGGCGGCGCCGAGGGTGCCGTATATTTCATTGTATCGATTGAAGTTCTGGATGTAGGACGAAAAGAGCCACGATGCCGCGATCCAGATCCCGAGGGCGACGAAGACGCCCGGCGTCAGCAAGGGGCCGCGTCGGAACCCGTCGCGGTTCGGCCCATATCGATAGACGATGCCCAGTCCCAAGACCATGACGACAGCCGCAATTGCCCAACGCGACGCCGAAAGGATCGACTGGGTCCAAGTGCCAGGCGGCAGCAACGACAGCACGACTGGCGTGACGACGACGCTCGCCAGCGCGACGAGCGCGACAGCCAGCATCCCGAGCGTCAGCATCACGGGCGCGAGCCACTGGCGCATCCCGATGCGGTTCGAACGCCGATAGACGGCGTTGAGCCCACGGATCAGCGCCTCCGTGCTGGCACGGCTTGACCATAGGGCAACGCCGGTCGAGACGGCCGTGGTCCAGCCGAGGGTCGAGGTGTTCGCAGTCGCCAGGCGCATCACCTGCCGGTCGATGAGGCGGAACGCGTCGGGCGGAAGGAAATCCTCGAGCACGCCCAGCATCTCGTCGACGACGAGGGGGTCGGCGATGAACCCCCAGAGCGCGATGATGGCCGCCATGGCAGGAAAAAGGCCGAACATCCCCCAGAACGCGACGCCGGCAGCTATGAGGCCGATGTTTCGCTCATTGAGCTCCTGCATCGCGCGTCCGAACGCGTCCCACAGTTCCTTCAGCCTGTCCATGCCGTTCTGCGTCACGCAGCGGTCCTTCTGCGGCCTCTTGTTCACAATAGTCCGGCATTCGAAAAAGTGCAGCGCGGGTGGCGATCCAAAGGCCCGTCTTCCAGGATACCGAACGGGCGCCTATCGACCACGGGTGGGATAGACTCACACGCCGAGACATTGAGATCCGAGCTCGCAGGTGCTAAATTCCTTGCATGCTTGGCGCCGAAGCGAGATCAGGCGCGCTGCACAGGAGTACGATGTTCTGTCCCAGTTCAACGGTGCGGTCCACTCCGGAACCGCTTGGAAGCCAGGCTTGAGCCAGCTTCACGACACGCAGGAGCCGAACGAGCTCCTGCAGATCATTCGCACATCTCTGGACGACGACAAGGCCGAAGACGTGGTCGAGATCGACCTGCGCGGCAAGTCCGAGATCGCCGACTGGATGGTGATCGCCTCCGGGCGGTCGTCGCGACAGGTCGCAGCGATTGCGGAGAAGCTCGTCGAGCGCGTCAAGGTGGCGACGGGAAAAACGGCCAAGGTCGAGGGCAAGGACGCCGCGGACTGGGTGCTGATCGACACCGGCGACGTCATCGTCCACGTCTTCCGGCCGGAAGTGCGCGATTTCTACCAACTCGAAAAGATGTGGCTGTCGCCGGCCCAAGCCGCCGAGAGGGCGACTGCCCGCACCTGACGGATTGAAGAGTTGCGGATCCGCATCTGTGCGGTGGGCCGCCTGCGCGGCGGCCCAGAGCTGGACCTGATCGCGGACTGGTCCAGGCGGCTTGAAAAAACCGGCCGTACACTGGGACTCGGCCCGATAGAAATCGTCGAGATCGATGATCGCAAGGCTGGCAGTCCGCTGGCGGAGGCAGCGGCGCTGCAGCGAGCGATACCCGAACGCGCGGCGATCTGCGCCCTCGACGAACGTGGGCGGCAGCTGGCCTCGCCAGAGTTCGCGTCGATGCTGGCGGGCTGGCGCGATGAAGGGCGCAGTTCGACCGCGTTCCTCATCGGAGGTGCCGACGGACTGACTCCCGCGCTTGTCGAGGCGGCCGATTTTAGTCTGTCTCTCGGCTGCATGGTTTGGCCACATATGCTCGCGCGCGTGATGCTGACGGAGCAGCTCTATCGCGCGGCGACGATCCTCGCCGGCATGCCGTACCATCGCCACTGAAGTCACTTGCAGGCTGCGGCAAGCGCAATGGTGCGACAGCGCACCTTCGCACTTCGCAGGCCCGGAGCGACGTCTCAGTCCGCCCGCGGCGGGAATGCGACGAGCCTTCACGCTTCCAACGTCAGGCACGGCGCTGTAGGGACGACACATGGTAAAGCCTGTCATGCTCTGCATTCTCGACGGCTGGGGTCTCCGCAAGGAAACGGAGGCCAATGCGCCGGCACTTGCGAACACGCCGACCTTCGATCGGATCTGGGCGGAGTGTCCGCACTCGACGCTCGTGACCCATGGGCCCGACGTCGGACTTCCCGACCGGCCAGATGGGAAATTCCGAGGTCGGGCACACCAACATCGGTGCCGGACGCGTGGTCGCGATGGATCTGGGCCAGATCAGTCTGGCGATCGAGGACGGCTCGTTCTTCGAGAAGCAAGCGATCCTCGACTGGATTGCAGCGGTCAAACACGACGGTGGCACGGCCCACCTTTTCGGTGTCGCGTCCGACGGAGGGGTTCATGGACATCTCGACCACATCGTTGCTGCAGCACGGATGATCGTCGAAGCGGGCCTCCCCTGCCTCGTGCATGCAATCACGGATGGTCGCGACGTCCCGCCGAAATCCGCCGACGGCTACGTGTCGGATCTCGCTGCTGCACTGCCCGAGGGCGCGCGGATCGCGACAGTGGTGGGACGATACTACGCCATGGACCGCGACAATCGCTGGTCACGGATCCGCCGGGCCTACGACGCCATCGTCTCCGGAGAAGGCGAGCACGCCGAGACAGCTGGGGACGCGGTCACGACCGCCTACGCCCGCGACGAAACGGACGAGTTCATCGCGCCGACCGTGATCGGAGACTACGCCGGGATGGCGGACGGGGACGGCCTGTTCTGCCTGAACTTCCGCAGCCGACCGCGCGCGTGAGATCCTCGCCGCGATCGGCGGCCCTGACTTCGACTCCTTCGATGCTCCCCGGCCAAGGCTGCACCTGCTCGGTATGGTCGAGTACTCCACGGCGCACAGCCATTACATGACCGCGGTCTTCCCGCCGAGGGACCTGAAGAACACGCTCGGCTCCTGGGTAGCGCAGCATGGTCTGAAGCAATTCCGGCTGGCTGAGACCGAGAAGTATCCGCACGTGACCTTCTTCCTCAACGGCGGCAAGGAAGAGCCGGAGGTCGGGGAGGATCGGTGCATGCCCAAGTCGCCCGATGTCGCGACCTACGACATGCAGCCCGAGATGTCGGCCCCGGAGGTCAGCGACAGGCTCGTGGAGGCGATCGGTAGGGACTACGACCTGATCGTCATCAACTATGCCAACCCCGACATGGTCGGCCACACCGGCAGCCTCGAAGCTGCTATCAAGGCGTGCGAGGCCGTCGACGAAGGCTTGGGTCGCGCGCTCGACGCCTTGGCCAGGCAAGGCGGCGCGGCCATCATCACCGCCGACCACGGCAACTGCGAGACGATGGTCGACCCCGAGACCGGCGGGCCCCACACGGCGCACACGCTCAACCCCGTCCCGGTGATTCTGGTCGGCGGACCTGAGGGCGCCACCCTGCGCGAGGGGCGCCTCGCCGATCTTGCCCCAACGCTGCTGGAACTCATGGGGCTGGATCAGCCGCAGGAAATGACCGGCACCAGCCTGCTCGCAGGCCGGGTTGCGACGTGATTGTGATGATCCGTGGCCCTCGCCGCGGCGAAAAGACGGTTCTTGCCGGCGCGATCAAGCACTATTGTCCTGCCGGCAGCCGGGCGCCTGCGCCCGCATGGGAGATTTTACATACATGAAACACCTAGCCTTCGCCGCGGTCGTGGGCACCCTCGTCGGGGCAGTCGCCACAACCCAGGTCGCCGGCCCCCTGCTTGCGCAGGAGAGCAAGGCCTCCGTCTACGAGCAACTCGATCTCTTCGGCGACATTTTCGAGCGGATCCGTGCGCAGTATGTCGAGCAGGTGGATGAGGGCGACCTGATCGAAGCGGCAATCGACGGCATGCTGACCTCGCTCGACCCCCATTCCTCGTACCTGTCCCCGGATGACGCCGACGATATGCGCGTGCAGACGCGCGGCGAATTCGGCGGCCTCGGCATCGAGGTCACGCAGGAGGAGGGTTTCGTCAAAGTCGTCTCGCCGATCGATGGCACCCCGGCCGACGAGGCGGGGATCGAGGCTGGCGACTTCATCACCCATGTCGACGGCGAATCGGTGCTGGGCCTGACACTCGACGACGCGGTCGAGATGATGCGCGGACCCGTCGGGTCCGAGATCGTAATCACCGTCGTACGTGAGGGCCGGGAGGAGCCGTTCGACGTCACCATCGTGCGCGACACGATCACCCTGACCGCCGTCCGTACGCGGACCGAGGGCGACAGCGTGGTCCTGCGGGTCACGACCTTCAACGACCAGACCTACCCGAACCTCGAGGAAGGTCTTGCCGAGCAGGTGGAGGCGCTGGGCGGCTTCGAGAACGTCAACGGTTTCGTCCTTGACCTGCGGAACAACCCCGGCGGCCTCCTGACGCAGGCGATCAAGGTCTCGGATGCTTTCCTCGACGAAGGCGAGATCGTCTCGACACGCGGCCGCGACCCCCAGGATGGGGAACGCTACAACGCGACCGAGGGCGACCTCGCGAACGGCAAGCCCATAGTCGTCCTGATCAACGGCGGCTCGGCCTCGGCGTCCGAGATCGTCGCGGGCGCGCTGCAGGATCATCGTCGCGCGATCGTTGTCGGCACGAAGTCGTTCGGCAAGGGGTCGGTCCAGACCGTCATGCCGCTGCGGGGGGACGGCGCGATGCGGCTCACCACGGCGCGCTACTACACGCCTTCGGGACGGTCGATCCAGGCGCTCGGCGTTTCTCCGGATATCGTGGTGCAGCAACCGCCCACCGACCCAGCCGCGTCCGAGGAAGATGAAGCCGAGCCAGAGGTGGACGCGCGTCCGCTACGCTCGGAGAGCGATTTACGCGGCAGCCTCGAGAACAATTCGATGACCGAGGACGAACGTAAGCAGGCGCTCGAGGAGCAGCAGGCCGCGGAAGAGGCGGCACAGCTGCGCGAAGAGGACTATCAGCTCGCCTACGCGATCGACATCCTGAAAGGTTTGACGGCCCTCAACGGCGAGGATTTCGCGGCGCGCGCCGAAAACTGACCGGGCGGGCGACGCGGGGCCAATGCGGAGACCGCGCGTCGCCGGCGGCACGGCTTCTCGGCCATCGCCGGCGCGCCGCGATTTGGTCCGTTGACGACAAGACACTGGGACCGAATGGGTTCGTGGGTGCATGGGGCGGACGGCGAGGAATGCTTCGGTATCATCGGGGCAATCACCGCCACACGCGATGCCCGACCGGCTCCCAGCTTCAGGCTTCAGGCGGCTGACCGAAGGCGCCTGCAAGCCCAAGGCTAAAACAACCGCAGGCGCGCGCCTATGGAAGCTCGGAATCTAGTCCGTTGGCCGCTCGCCGAAGATCGCCGAACCGACCCTGACGTGCGTGGCTCCTGCCGCGATAGCAGACTCGAAGTCGCCGCTCATCCCCATGGACAGACCGCTCAGACCGTTGCGCTCTGCCAGGGTCGCGAGCAACGCAAAGTGTGTCGCCGGATCCTCTTCCGCCGGGGGCAGGCACATGAGTCCCACGACGGGGAGCTCCAGCGACCGGCACTGCGCCACGAAGTCATCTGTGTCGCCGGGGGAAATCCCTGACTTCTGCGGCTCGTCCCCGGTGTTCACTTGGACGAAGAGGTCCGGGCATGCGCCGGTCTCGTGCGCCAGTCGGGCCAGGGTCTTGGCTAGCTTGAGACGGTCGAGCGAGTGGATCGCCTCGAACAGGTCCATTGCCTGGCGGGCCTTGTTGGTCTGAAGCGGGCCGACGAGATGCACCGAGACGCCCTCGAACCGTTCGGTGAGCGGCGGCCAGCGCTCGGCGGCCTCCTGGACGCGGTTCTCGCCGAAGAGCCGATGGCCGGCCTCCAGCACGTCGACGACGCGATCCGCCGGCTGCTTCTTGGACACCGCGATCAGCTGGACCGAACCGGCCTCGCGACCTGCGGCAGCCTCTGCGGCGCCGATCCGCTCCTTGATGTGCTTCAACGACATGCGCGGAAGGTCAGCACGCGGGGGCGGAAAAGAAAAGAGCGGGCACGAGGCCCGCTCTTTCCAAAGAACCGATCCGGGTGGATCAGAAGTTCATCGCTACGCCGAACGAGTAGTTCGAGAAGTCGGTTTCGCCGATGGTGTTATGGCTGTAGCCCGCCTGCAGCTCGGCACCGCCGCCGAGATCGTAGTTCGCGATCAGGCCGTAACCCTCGGAGTCGAACCCGATCACGCCCCAGTCTTCGAAGTGACCCCAGTTGGCCGAAACCAGGAGCGCGTCCCACTCGTAGCCGACGGCAAAGCCGTAGTACGTGCCGTCATCTTCGTTCACGTCGCTGTCGTTGGTACGGTTCGAGTAGCTCGCGATCACCTGGACACCGTTCGACATCGCCAAGTCGCCCGAAATACCCCAGATCGTGGAGTCGTACTCGTCCTCGTCGTCGAGTTCGTCCAATGAGCCGGACACGACGGAATTGAGCGCGCCGCTGATCGTCTGGACAGCAGCGCCGACCGTCATGTCGAAGCCGTTGCCGGCGTAGGAGTACTTGGCACCGAGGCCGAGAATGGGGTCACTGTTGCCGAGGTCGTCGATCTCGCCCGAGATCGCAACAGCGAAGTCGCCGAATGCATACTCATAACGGGCGATCTGACCGTCGTAGAAGCCGTCGAGACCAGCGTTGCTGTTCCAGCCCGCGTTCTCTTCGTTGTCGGTGAGCGAGCCGCCGATCGACGTTTCGGTCAATGCCCAGTCGAGCGCGCCGTCGACGTCGCCCATGTACAGGGCACCGAACGCACCGCGGATGTAGATCTCTTCACCGCCCTGAAGGGCATTATCGAACGCCGGTGAGCCGCCGAAGGTCACGTCGCGAATGCTGCCGCCTTCGGGGCGGTTGACGATCTGACCTTCGTTGATCTGGATGTCCTCGATCTCACCGTCTTCGCCCCGGATGAGCCGGATGCCGCGCTCACTGCCGTCGGTCTCGTCGAGGTCGATGTTCGCGCCGAACTCCAGGCCGCCGTCAGTCTGGCCCGAGAAGATGAACTGCAGGTCGATGTCGGTGTGGAACTGCAGGTCGGAATCGTCGGTCAGGTCGTTGCCGAAGACACCCATTTCCGCGAAGCCGTCGAGCTCGATCGTCGCACCCGCATCGGAGCCGGTGTTGATCACGTCCGCCGTCGCCCAGCCGGCCGAGAAGGCCAGGGCGGTCGAGGCAAGAAGAACCTTCTTCATTTGGTTTTCCCTCATTCATTTCAGATGCACCCCAATCCGGGGAAAACCGAATTGGATGACCTCCTATGCGCGGCGGGAGCCGCCACAAGCAAGCGGACCCGGTTGCCCCGGCCAGCGAAGACCGAACGTTGGTGCAGCAAAGACACAGGCCCGTTTCGTGGGGAAAGATCTTGTCGCCGGGTGAACCCGCCGTTAGTCAAACACCGCACTGGGACGGTGGAATTTGCGTAACATGAGCATTCCCGCGCGACGGAACATCATCGCCCTGATCGCGGCCTCCGCGGTCGCGGCCGGTTGCAGCCCCCGCGTCGGATCCGAAGCCGACCAGCTGCCGCAGCCGCCGGAGCGGAGGGAGACGATCTGGGACCTGTTCGGCGGCGGGCCGGACCCCAACGTCACCGTCGCGGTCAACCGCTACCTCTGGAACGCCAGCCTCGAAGTCCTGGACTTCATGCCGATCGAGACCGCCGATCCGTTCTCGGGCGTGATCGTCTTCGGCTACGGCACGCCGCCGGGATTCGGGCAGCGCCTATCGGGCGACGGTCCATGTGCGCGACCCGGCGCTCGACGCGCGGTCGCTGAGCGTCGCGATCCAGACGCGCGGCGGCCCCGCCAGCCTCGAGACCCAGCGCACCGTCGAGGACGCGATCCTGACGCGCGCGCGCCAGCTGCAGGGCGCGGGACGCCGGGCTCTAGGCGCCAGCCGACCCGCACCTCTGGACCCGCGTCCCGGCAGCGGCTATCACCGCCGCCGGTCCGTCCTCACGCAAAGCCTCAGCATGTCCCGCTACGATCCCGCCGTCATCGAACCGAAATGGCAGGCCGCGTGGGACGAGGCCGAGCTCTTCGCAGCACGTCGCGACCGCAGCCGTCCGAAATACTACGTGCTCGAGATGTTCCCCTACCCGTCGGGGCGCATCCATATCGGACACGTGCGGAACTACACGATGGGCGACGTCATCGCCCGCTACAAGCGTGCCACCGGCCACGCCGTCCTGCACCCGATGGGCTGGGACGCCTTCGGGATGCCGGCGGAGAACGCGGCGATCGAACGCGGCGGCCATCCCGCGGACTGGACCTACGGCAACATCGCCGACATGCGCGCGCAGATGAAGCCCCTCGGCTTCTCGATCGACTGGAGCCGCGAGTTCGCCACCTGCGACCCCGCATACTACGGCCAGCAGCAGGCGCTGTTCCTCGACATGCTCGAGGCGGGATTCGTCTACCGCAAGCGCGGCGATGGTGAACTGGGACCCGGTCGACATGACCGTGCTCGCCAACGAACAGGTCATCGACGGCAAGGGCTGGCGCTCGGGCGCGCCGGTGGAACGTCGGGAACTGACCCAGTGGTTCTTCCGCATCTCCGACATGGCGGACGAGCTGCTGGAGGCGCTCGACGGCCTCGACGCCTGGCCCGAGAAGGTCAAGCTCATGCAGCGCAACTGGATCGGCAAGAGCCGGGGGCTGCAGCTCTCCTTCGGCCTCGTCGAGCCGTTCCACGGCCATGAGCGTGTGGAGGTCTTCACCACTCGTCCCGACACGCTGCGCGGCGCGTCCTTCATCGCCGTGGCGCCTGACCACCCTCTCGCCCGCGCGCTGGAAGCAGAGCGGCCGGAAGTGGCGGAGTTCTGCGCCGAATGCCGGCGACTCGGCACGTCGGAGGAGGCGCTCGAGACGGCCGAGAAGCTTGGCTTCGATACCGGACTGCGCGCCCGCTACCCGTTCGATACCGAGTGGGAGCTGCCGGTCTACATCGCAAACTTCGTGCTGATGGAATACGGCACGGGCGCCATCTTCGGTGTGCCGGCGCACGATCAGCGCGACCTCGACTTTGCGCGCAAGTACGACCTGCCGGTGATCGAGACCTTCGAGGCGGTGGATGGTCCGAAGCCGGTCGAGGACGAGGCCCTCGTGCCGGCGAAGGACCAGACTGTGCGTTACACGCGCGCGCTCGCCGGCCCCGAGCTGCAGACCGCGAACGAGGCGATCGAGGCCGCCATCTCCTTCTGCGAGGAGCACGGCGTGGGCCAGGGTGTCACCCGCTTCCGCCTGCGCGACTGGGGGCTGAGCCGCCAGCGTTACTGGGGCTGCCCGATCCCGGTCGTGCATTGCGACTCCTGCGGCATTGTCCCGGAAAAGAAGGAGAACCTGCCGGTCGAGCTGCCCCGCGACGTCTCCCTCGACGAGCCGGGAAACCCGCTGGCGCGGCATCCGACCTGGTCCAGGACCGACTGCCCCGCCTGCGGCGGACCAGCAAGGCGCGAGACCGACACGATGGACACGTTCGTCGACTCGTCATGGTACTTCGCCCGCTTCACGTCACCGCGCGCCGCCACCCCGACGGACATCGACGACGCGTCATACTGGATGAACGTCGACCAGTATATCGGCGGCATCGAGCACGCGATCCTGCACCTGCTCTACTCGCGCTTCTTCGCCCGCGCGATGCACCTCACCGGCCACCTGCCGGCGAGCGCGATCGAGCCGTTTGACGCGCTGTTCACTCAAGGAATGGTGACCCACGAAATCTACGCGACGCGCGACACAAAGGACCGGCCCGTCTACCACCTGCCGTCGGAGGTAGAGGGCGGGCAACTCAAGGCCACCGGCCAGCCGGTCGAGGTCATCCCCTCGGCCAAGATGTCGAAGTCGAAGAAGAACGTCGTCGACCCCGACGACATCGTCCGCGCTTACGGCGCCGATACGGTGCGGTGGTTCGTGCTCTCCGACAGCCCTCCCGAGCGTGACGTGGAATGGACCGCCGCAGGCGCGGAAGCCGCGAACAGGTTCCTCTCGCGGGTCTGGCGCATGGCGTTCGACCTTGCCGACGTAACGGACGACGCGCCATATCCCGATCTCGAACGGGCCACGGCGCGGGCAATCCACGACGTGACAGTGGGAATCGAGAGCTTCGGCTTCAACGCCGCGATCGCGCGGCTCTATGCCTTCGCGAACACCATCTCCAGGTCCGACGCGCCGGACGGTGCCCGCCGGACAGCGCTGCGGGTGCTGGCGCAGCTCATGTCGCCGATGACGCCGCACCTATCGGAGGACCTCTGGTCGATGCTCGGGGGAGAGGGGCTCGTCGGGGCGACGGACTGGCCGGTCGCCGACGCGGCGCTGCTGGTCGACGAGACGGTGACGCTACCGATTCAGATCAACGGCAAGCGCCGATCCGAGATCGTCGTCCCGCGGGACGCCGAGCGCTCCGCGATCGAGGCAAAGGCGCTCGCCGACGATGTCGTGCAGCGCGCCCTCGGCGGCGGTGCGCCGAAAAAGCTCATCGTCGTGCCCGGGCGCATCGTCAATGTCGTGGTCTAGGCGCGGCGTCCTGCTCGCCCTCGCGCTGGCCACTGGCTGCGGCTTCACGCCAGCGCTGGCGCCGCAAGGACCTGCAACGGGGTTCCGCGGCGCTTTCGAGTATGCCGTCCCCGCGACGCGGCCCGGCTTTTTCCTCACCCGGCGAGCTCGAGGATCAGTTGGGGTTGCCGCAAGCACCCACCTACAGGCTTCAGGTCGCGATCACGCAAGGGGCGCAAGTCACCGGCATACCGGCAAACAACGTCACGGCACGCGCCAATATCATCGGCGAGGCCGAGTACTCGGTCGTCGACATCGCCACCGGCGCCGTGTTGCGACAGGGAAGTGTTCAGAGCTTCACCGGACTGTCGTCGACATCGACCACCGCGGCGACGCGGGCGGCGCTCGAAGACGCCGAGCGGCGGCTGATGGTCATCCTCGCGGATCGAATTGTCGCGGACCTCCTCGCCACGGCGGGAGCATGGCGCATTTGAAGGTCGCATCTCGCGACATCGCGGCCTTCTGCGCCAGACCCGCGCCATCGTCTGCCGGCGGCCCTGATCTACGGCTCCGACGCGATGCGCGTCGCACTGCAGACGGCAAGAGATCGTTCGCGCGCTGGTCGGCCCGGCTGGCGAGGCCGAGATGCGCCTGACGCACCTTTCTCCCGCCGATCTGCGGGATGGTCCAGGGCGCCTGGCGGACGAGGTAAGGGCCTTGGGCTTCTTCTCCGGGCGGCGGGTGGTCGTCCTGGACGGCGCTGCGGACGCGCACGCGGTCGCGGTCACAAGCGCCTTGGACGGCTGGCAGGAGTCCGATGCGACACTGATCGTGACGGCGGGATCTCTGAACGCGCGCTCCGCCCTGCGTAAGCTCTTCGAGGGGCATCGTTCTGCAGCGGCGATGGCTGTCTTCGATGACCCGCCTGACCGGGCGGAGATCGATACGCTCCTGTCGCAGGCGGGAATCGCCGCCTCGCGCGAAGCCGAGACGGCCCTGTTCGCTCTGGCGCAATCGCTCGATCCCGGGGACTTTCGGCAGACCCTCGACAAGATCGCGCTCTACAAGCTCTCCGACGACGCCCCGCTGACGCCCGACGAGGTCGAGCTGATGGCGCCGGCGACCATCGAAGCTGCTCTCGACGACGCCATCAACGCCGCCGCCGACGCAGAGGTGGAAAAGCTCGGGCCGCTGATGCAGAGGCTTGAGGCGCAAGGCACCACCCCGGTCGCGATCTGCATCGCCGCCGGCCGGCACTTCCGCAGCCTCTTCGTCGCCGCGGCCGACCCCGCCGGCCCCGCGGCGGCTCTGGGGCGGATGCGCCCCCCGGTATGGGGCGTGCGGCGTGACCGGATGCGCCGCCAGGCGACGGACTGGGGTGCGACGAAACTCGACGCAGCGATCCGCCTGATCGTGGACACCGACCTGACGCTGCGCTCATCCTCGCAGGCGCCGGCCATGGCGGTCATGGAGCGGGCGCTGATCCGCCTTGCGATGATGGCTCGGCGTTGAGCACCCATTCCGCGGCGGACCGGCCGGCGCGGCGCCCCGTGGCGAGGCACGCCGTCAACAGGTAGCCGCCGGTCGGCGCCTCCCAGTCGATCATCTCTCCGGCCACGAAGACGCCCGGAGCGTCCCGCAGCATCAACCGATCGTCGAGGCCGCCCCACCCGACGCCTCCGGCGGTGGAGATCGCTTCGTCCATCGGGCGCACACCGGCGTAGGCGACCGGCACCGCCTTTGCCAAAGCGGCGAGTGCCGGCCCGTCTGGCAACGGGCGCCCGAACTCGTGCAGCACCGCAAGGCGGGCTGGATCAAGGCGCAGTGCCCGCCTGAGATGCGCCGACGTGGTTGCCTTGCCGCGCGGCCGTGCCAGCCGAGCGGCGACGGCCTCGACGGAGAGGTCCGGTACGAGATCGATCGTGAGCGGGGCCGCGTCGCGCAGCGCCGGCGTCAAGGGATAGATGCCGCCGCCCTCGAGCCCGCGTGCGGAGATCACCGCCTCGCCGCGGCTCTCCAACCCGCCGGCCCGGAACAGCACTGCTTTCAGGGGCGTGCCGAATTGCCCGGCCATCTTGTCGCTCCACGCGATGTCGATGCCGGCGTTGGACGGACGGAAGGGGACGACTGGCACCCCGCTTGCGGCAAGCCAAGGCACCCAGGCACCGTCCGACCCGAGACGCCGCCAGCTCGCACCGCCGAGGGCGAGCACAATGGCCCGCGGCTCAACGACCCTGCGCCCCTCGAACGTCTCGAATGTCGGGGATGCGAGGTCGCCGTCCCACCTCCAGGACGTTCGGATGTGCACCCCCAGCGCATCGAGCCGCGAGAGCCACGCCCTGAGGAGAGGCGACGCTTTCATAGCGCGGGGGAACACGCGCCCGGTCGAGCCGACGAACGTCTCCTGCCCCAGTTCCTCCGCCCACCGCCGCACCGCCTCTGGTCCGAAGTCCGAGAGGGCGGACAGAAGGTTGTCCTCGCCGTAGGCTGCGGCGAACCGGTCCGCAGGTTCCATCTTGGTGAGGTTCAGACCGGCCTTACCGGCCATCAGGAACTTGCGGCCGACCGTTGGCATTGCGTCGGCGAGCAGGACGCCCAGCTTGGCGCGGCCCAGCATCTCGGCGGCCATCAGCCCCGCCGGCCCCCCGCCGATCACGAGCGCATCGACCCGCTCCGCCCCGCTTGCCGCGGCGGCGCTCAGGCCCAGACTCCGCTGCCATGGCCCAGCCCGATCACCCGACGTGCGCCCTGTGCGGCCGCCCGATTCCGCCCGAGGCGCGCCAGAGCCTGCATCACCTCGTCCCAAAGCTCCGCGGCGGCAAGGGCGGGCCGACGGTGCTCCTCCACCAGATCTGCCACAACGAGATTCACGCGGCGCTGAGCGAGACGGAGCTCGCGCGCGCCTACGCGACGCCCGAGGCGCTGCGCGCTCATCCGCGTCTGTCCCGGTTCGTCCGCTGGTTGAGGAAGAGGCCGCCGACCTTCCACGCACCCACGGCAAGACGTGGCCGTCGCTGAGCCGCTCACGGGGGTGCAGCTGTCGACGGGGCCCAGCGCGTGCCGCTCGCAGCCAGCGCAGATAACTGCGAGCGCCTTGGCTGGACCACCGGTTGCTCCGGGGCCGGGCCATTGGTCCGCGAACATCGTTCCTTCACTTGACGCCGATGGGCGCGATGATGGCCACCGAGTCGACGGCACCGATTGTCCCAGGCCCGCGCGCGTCGGGGTGGTACGCCTGTGCAGCCGAGAGCCCGGGGCCGCATCACGCGGTGCGGATCAGACAAGGCCGACGCGGCGGCGGATGCCTTCATCCCTCAGGCTCACCTCCTGGCCGACGAACTCCTCGCCCGCGGGGCCGGCGAGCCAGACCAGCGCCCGCGCCGGCCATTCGGGCGGGATGTGGTCGCTCCAGTCGAGCTGGCTGACGCGGTTGATGCCGGACGCCTTGATCTGCCGCTGCATCTCGGTCGCGACGGTCCCGGGCGAAAGGCCGATGGCGCGGATGCCCTTCTCGCGGTACTCCCGGTCGACGCATCGCAACAGCATCGCCGCCCCCGCCTTCGACGCGCAGTATTGGCTCCAACCCTCGTTCGGACCGGATGCCGCGCCTGACGAGATGTTGATGATCGTGCCGCCACCATGCTCCAGCATCACCGGCAGCGCCGCGCGGGTCGTGTGGAAGACGCCCTTGAGGTTGACGTCAATCGCCTGCCCCCACGCCTCGGGATCGACCGCCTCCATCAGCGCGATCGGCTCGATTACACCCGCATTGTTGATCAGAACGTGAAGACCGCCGAAGGTCGCCAGCGCCGCGTCCATCGCCGCATCCACCTCCCAGAAGCGGGTGACGTCACATGGTACGGCAAGGGCGCGGTCGGGGCCGATCTCGCCGGCGATCTCGGCGATGTTCTCCTCGCGACGGGCGAGCAGCACGACGTTCGCGCCCGCTTCGGCGAACGCGCGCGCCGCAGCCGCTCCGATACCGCTGCTCGCGCCCGTCACGACGACCGTGCGGCCTGTCTGATCGGCCATCCAGATCTCCCTCTTTTCACGTGGCGTATCCCGGGGGCGACAGACGGTCCAGTGTGGATGCCCTTGACCCGCGGCACGCCGCGGTCGAAGTGAAGAGCCAGAGCGACAGGAAGGTACCGAGATGCCGCGTTTCGACTCCCGCCCTTGCCGGGCTTCTGCTGGCTGCCGCCCCGGCGACCGCCGATATCACGCCGCGCGAGGTCTGGGAGGACTGGGTCGCCTCCGTGCAACAGGACGATGCCGAGATCTCGACGGAGGCGGTGGACGAGACGGCAGACGGGCTCGTCATCCGCGGACTGTCGATGATCGCGGGCTCCGAGGATACCGAACGCTACGAAATCTCCGTCGACGAGGTTTCGCTGATGCAGAACCCGGACGGCACCGTCCGCGTGACCTCGTCGCCCGAGTACCCGATCGTCCTGACCGATACCGGGGACGACGGCGAGCTGCGGGAGACACGGCTTCTGGTGCGCCACCCCGATCTGGAGATGACCGTCTCGGACGACGACGGCGTCAGGATGCACGCGTTCGTCGCTCCCCGGATCAGCGTCACGCTCGAGGAAGCGACCGAAGACGGAGAGCCGATCGACATAAACGGCGGCGCCACCTTGTTCGAAGCCGAAGGCCGATACGACGTCGCCGATGCCGGTGAAGGTGAAAGCGCGCTGACCGCGGCGCGACTTGCAGTGGAGTTGTCCGGAACCGACACCGACAGCGGCGGGGACTTCGACGTCGCGTTCTCGATGGAGGACATCGACAGCTCGAACATGCTCCAACTCGCCGGATCGGAGATGGCGGAGGTCGCGCGCGGCTTGGCCGAGGGATCATCGCGGCTCGGCACGCTTGCATCGGGCTCGACCGCCTTCCGGCTCGACAGCGAGAGCGACGGCGAGCAAATGACGCTCGACCTGACGATGGGCGCGGGAGAGACGCGCCTGCTCGTCGTCCCGGAAGGTCTGACCTACGAAAGCGCCAGCGAGGCGGCGCGGCTCGCCGTCAGTGGCAGTGCCCTTCCGCTGCCGGAGATCGCCATCGAGATCGGTACGCTCGCCTCCGACTTCTCCGCGCCCCTCATCGCGGATGAAGAGGCGCAGCCCTATGCCCTCGGCATATCGATGCTCGAGGTGGCAGTCGACGAAGGCCTGTGGAACATGGTCGACCCCGCCGGCATCCTGCCCCGCGACCCCGGAGCGATCGTCCTCGACGTCTCGGGATACATCCTCGTCGAGCAGGACGTGGGGGCCGCCGACATGGCCGATGCGGGCGGCGAGGTACAGACGCTGTCGCTCGACACGTTGCGCATCGCACTCGCCGGCGCCGAGGTGCTGGCGACGGGCCTGCTGGACCTCGTCGAAACCGATGAGGGCGAGACACGGCCCGTGGGTGAGGTCGACCTCGAACTCACGGGCGTGCAGGATCTCCTCGCGCGCCTGGTGCAGGCGGGTATCCTGCCGCAGCAACAGGCGATGGGTGCCCAGATGATGATCGGCATGTTCGCGCAGCCGGGTGCGAACGACGGCGAGCTCGTGTCGAACATCCGCCTGACCGAGGACGGACGCATCTTCATCAACGACCAGCAGGTGCAATGATCCGATGGATGGTGCAATGACCGCGACCGACCTTCCGGCGCTGGCTGAGCAGACCCTCGACCTCGCGATCCGCGCCGGGGCCGACGCCGCCGATGTCGTCGCGATCTCCGACGCCGCACTCTCGATCGACGTTCGTGGCGGTGCGCTTGAACAGGCCGAACGCGCCGAGGGCATGGAGCTGGGCCTGCGAGTGATCGTCGGCCGGCGCCAGGCCTGCGTCGCGGCCTCGGACAGCCGCCCGGAGACGCTCCGGCGCATGGCGGAGCGCGCGGTCGCGATGGCTCGCGCGGCCCCCGACGATCCCGCGGTCGGCCTGGCGGATCCCGATGCGCTGGCAGACGTCCGCGACGCGAACGGCCTCGAGATCGCCGACGGCGCGGCGGAACCCGCCGCGACCGAGCTGTCCGACCTCGCGCTCCGGGCCGAGGCGGCGGCCCGCGCCGTCGCCGGTGTCTCCCAGGTCGAGCAGGCCTCGGCCGCGCACCAGCGGCGGCGCGGCTGGACCGCGGCCACCAACGGCTTCGCGGGTGGTTACGACCGGACCGACACCAGCATCAGTTGCATCGCCATCTGCGGCGACGGCCTCGGGATGGAACGCGACTGGTACGGCGAGGGGCGCGTGTTCCGAAACGAACTGCCCGCCGCAGACGAGATCGGACGGATCGCGGGCGAACGCACCGTCGCCCGTGCCGGCGCCCGCAAGCCGCCGACAGGCGCCTATCCCGTCCTCTATGATGAGCGGGTCGCAGGGGCTCTGATCGGCCACCTCGTGCAGGCGGTGAATGGCGCGATGATCGTGCGCGGCGCCTCGTGGCTGCGGGATGCCCTCGGACAGCGGGTGCTGCCGGCAAGTCTCTCGCTCGTCGAGGACCCGCACCGCCGCCGCACCGGTAACTCCCGCCCATTCGACGCGGAGGGTCTGCCGACGCGGCCCCGCGCCATCGTCGACGACGGCATCCTGACCGGCTGGACGCTCGATCTCGGCGCCGCGCGCAGGCTCGGGCTTGAGAGCACCGGCAGCGCCGCTCGCAGCCCGTCGGGACCGCCGAGCCCGACGGTGACGAACCTCGACCTCACGCCAGGCGCTGCAAGCCGCGACGACCTCCTCTCCGAGATGGGCACCGGCCTGCTCGTGACATCGATGTTGGGTGCCTCGGTCAATGCGACGACCGGCGACTATTCGCGCGGCGCCGCCGGCTTCTGGGTCGAGAATGGCCGCATCTCTTACCCGGTCAACGAATGCACGATCGCAGGCAATCTGCGCGACATGCTCCTCACCATTCGGCCCGCCAACGACGCACCTGCCTGGAAGTCGCGGCGCGTCCCCTCGGTCCTGGTCGGCGGCATGACGATTGCCGGCGGCTGACGACCTTGCGCTGCTGATCGAGGCGGCCCGCCTCGGGGGAGAGACCGCGCTACGATACTGGCGCGCATCGCCGCATGCCTGGGAAAAGGGCGGCGGCCAAGGCCCCGTCAGCGAGGCCGACCTCTCGGTAAACGCCGTGCTGTCTGACGTCTTGCGCTCGACGCGACCAGACTATGGCTGGCTCAGCGAGGAGACGGAGGACGACGAGGCCCGTCTGGCAGCCAGCCGGACGTTCATCGTCGACCCGATCGACGGCACGCGCAGCTATCTCGAGGGACGCCGCACCTGGGCCATCTCCATCGCCGTCGCCTGCGGCAGTGAGGTGGAAACGGCCGTGGTCGCGCTACCGATGCGCGAGCGTGTCTATACCGCCGTCATTGGCGGCGGGGCGCATTGCAACGGCACGCCCGTCAAAGCCAGCCGCCGTCAACGAATCGATTCCGCTCTGGTCCTCGCCCCCAAAATTGCGCTGACTTCCGAGACGTGGGGGCAGCGCGGCGTACCGCCTGTGGAGAGGCACTTTCGCCCCTCCCTCGCCTACCGGCTCTGCCTGGTGGCGGAGGGACGCTTCGACGCGATGATAACCTTCCGCGATTGCTGGGAATGGGACATCGCGGCGGGGGGCCTGATCGCGACGGAGGCGGGCGCGATCGTCAGCGACCGCGCCGGGGCCCCGCTGGTCTTCAACTCGGCTCTGGCCCGCACGCCAGGCATCGTCGCTGCGGCGCCGGCGCTGCACTCTTCGCTTCTCGCGCCGATCTAGGCGTCCTGCCGGCCCGGCCTCGGGTCGAGTAGGAACGCCGCGAAGAACCCGGCGAGGAACCCGCCAAGGTGCGTCTCCCAAGCCAGATGGCCGCCCATTGCGTAGTAAAGCACAACGTTGAGGAAGATCAGGATCAGGATCGGACGAAGCACCGGCAGCAGCGGCTCGGAGAAGCTGAACCGGTCGATGTAGTCCCAGGCGATCCAGGCTCCGACCAGCCCGAACAGCGCCCCCGAAGCGCCGACCATCGGCTGAAGGGCGGACGACAGGAGCGCGAAGCCAAGTGCGCCGCCAAGGGCCGAGACGGCATAGAGAACCAGGAAGCGGCCCTGACCGACCCGCGAGATCACGAGGCGGCCCAGCGAGTAGAGCGTGATCATGTTGACGACCAGGTGCACGAGTCCGCCGTGCAGGAACGCGTAGGTCAGGAACATCAGGTAGGGCTGGGCGGGATAGTTCGGCTTCCACGTTCCGAGAAGGCCCACCCAGAACCCGCCATTCTGGTAAGCCAAGACCCTCAGCCGCGGCGTGGCGATCCAGCCAAGATCGGCGGCGAGAAGCACGAGTTCGATCAACGCGCAAATGGCGATCAGCGAGATCACGCTCCACGGTCGACGCGGCAGAACAGTCATGCGGATGGCTCGCGCGCGTCTGCGCCGATTTCGCTGAACCTCGTCCCCCATGCCTGACACTTGTCTCTGACTGCAACGCGGCGCAAGGTGCGCCGCTCAAGGCCGAAATATCAGGCTGCGGCCGATGTCCATGAACACCGCATTGGAAAACGCATCCTCGTCGCCTTGCGTTCGGGAGCGCCCTCGATAGCCGACGGACAGGTCCCACTCCCGCGTGAGCGCATGGCTGTAGCTGGCGATGAAGGTGGTGCGCGTCTGGTCGCTATCCGTCTCCTCTCCGCCCGGATTGGTGACAAGCGAGTAGTCGAAGCCGAAATTGACCGACGACCTATCGTTGATCTGCCAAGAGTAATTGATCGCCGCCGACGTCAGCTCGCGCTCCTCGTCGTCGGTATTCAGCGTCACAGTCCGGCTCAGCGCTGCCGAGAACTGGCCGTCTGGAAGCGGACGGGAGAAGACAAGTCCGAAAGTCGGCGAAGCCTCTCCGCCGTCAAGCGCCGTCGCACCGAACTCCGCCCGCAAGTCGTAGCCGCGCATGGAAAGGTTGCGCCCGAAGGAGAGGTTGGTGCGAAAGACGTCTTCGACGAGGTTGCGGGTCAATGAGGCAAAATACGAGCCGTCATCGACCTCCCGCGTGAGTTGCGCAGCGAAGTTCGGCCCTTGCTCGACGTCGGTAACGGTCTCGTCGTTCAGCAGCTCTTCTTCCCTGGACTTGGAGTAGCCGGCCGAAACGTCGAAGGCGAGGATCGGCGAGACCTGGTGGGCGAGACCAACGCTCAAGGACAAGGTTTCTCCGTCAAGTTCGCGTCCCTCGGAATACTCGTACTGGGTCGCGGCGGCATTGATCCGCCCGACGGAGACTTCCGAGAACCGCAGGCGCGTCGAGGTGGCCAAGCGGTACTCGACACGGTCGTAGAGCTCGGGGTCCACGACGTCCTGATACGTGCGAGAGGAGTATGACGCGCTGTAGGTGGTGCCGATCGGCGCGTCGATCCCGGTCTCCAGCGTCACGCTGCCGCCGAGTTCGGTTAGCGTTCCCTGCGACGCCTCGAACCCGGTCTCGTCGATGATCGTATCCCCATTGAGGTCAATGAAGAACGGCTGGACATCATCGACGTCCTGCTGACGCAGGCGAGCTGAGGCGCCAAGCCTGGAATTCGCGGATTGACGCGTGTAGTTCAGGTTGAACGCCGGATCGGTCCAATCGAGATTTGGGTCGCTCTCGTCGTTACCCGGATCGGACTCGAGGCGAAGGTCGGTGCCGAAGGTCAATGCCAGCGACTGCGTCCTGGTATTGGACAGGATCGCGAAGTCGAACCCGTTAACCAGCGCGGAATACGTTCCTGGGGACGGGTCATCGAGCTCCCGGTTCGTGTCGATGTCGAAGCCGAGCGAATAGTCGACGATGACCCGAAAGCCTGCCGGCTCCTCGGTAACTTGACCTGACGCCGTCTGAGCAACTCCCAGTGCGACAGCAATCGCACCGCCGACGCCTGTGCGCAGCGCGGATCGGTGAAGACTCACAATGTCACTCGAAGAGTCGGCGTTCCGGGGCCACGATCACGTCGCCCGGCTGCAGGATCAACTGGCCGACGATGCGGCCCCCGCGCTCGACCGCGTTGAGGTTGAAGCGGTAGACCCTCTCCTGCCCGGTGGCGGCGTCGCGTCTCCGCAGCTGGATGCGCTTGGTCGCGGCGAACCGCGTGACTCCGCCCGATGCGGCGAGGAACTGCAGGAGCGATGTACCGGGCTCCAGATCAAAGCGTCCGGGATTGTTGAATTCGCCCAGCGCATACACATCGACCGTGTCGGCCGTCGTCTCCGGAGCCGCCTCTAGCGAAGGCGCCAAGCGCGAGACCGTCACGAACACCGTCGGATCGACCGCGAAATTCGGCGCGAGCGCTGACGTCAGAGCCGATTGGAACGAAGCGATCGTGCGTCCCCCCGCTTGCACCGTCCCGGCGAGCGGAAATGTCACCGATCCGTCCGGAAGGACCAGCGTGCTGCGGTTGAGGCTCGGATCCTCGAGTACCTCGACCTGAAGAACGTCGCCCGGGCTGATCTGGTACGTGCTCTGGGCAGACGCCGCACCAGAAAAGGCGAGCGCGACGAGCGCTCCGAGAAGAAAACGGATCATGTCTGTGACCTGCCCATCTTTTTTTGCATGCTACTTCAACCTCTGCTGCGCGCTAAAGGGAAGCTGCCCTCAACGCGACAGCGGAGGCCGGAAAATCGGCATGCTGTTACGGCCGAGACACAGTGCGGACGGCGGAAGTCTACTCCGAGGCGTTTTGAAGTTCGGCGAGCTTCTGCCGGGCGGTATCGGCCTCAGAAAAGAGTGCGCCATCATCGACGAGAGCTACCACGCGCTGGAATGCTTCCGCGGCGTCCGCACTGCGCCCCGCCGCGTCATAGGCCATCCCCAGATGATATTGGACGCTCGGATCTCCTGCCAGGGCCTCGGCCGCAGGCTCCAGATACTCGATCGCCGTCTCCACCTCGCCACGCAGATAGGCTATCCAGCCGTAGGTATCCATGAACGCCGGCACATCGGCGCCCTGCAGGCGGCGCGCCACCGCATACGCTCGTTCGATGGACGCCTCATCATCCCGCAACGCCGTCAGCAAGCTTGCGTAGTTGTTGGCGACGATGGGCGAAGAGCTGTTGGCCTCGTACATCTCTGAGTAGATCTCCAGCGCGCCCTCCAGGTCTCCGCCCCGCTGCAACTCGGATGCCTTGATCCATTGCAGGTCCGGGGACCTCGGGTTCGCTTCCAGCGCCGCGTCGAGCGTCGCGCTCGCTTCTTCAGAACGGCCGCTGCGTTGCTGCATCAGATAGAGCGTGCGCCAAGCCAGCACGAGGTTCGGATCTTCCTCGGTCAGCGAGGAGAAAATCGTCTCCGCCTCGTCGGTCTGACCCATTACCTCAAGCACGCTTCCCTTGAGAAAGCGAAGGCGCAGGTCTTCCGGGTCCTGGTCGAGTTCTTGCTCGACATAGTCCATGGCGGCGTCGAGGTTGCCATTCTGAATGTGCGTCCGAACGATCGCGACTTGGGCGCCTACGCCTCCCTCTCCCCGGTCCACGAGGTCGGCGAGATAGTCTACGACCTCGTCGCTGCGACCTTGGCCCGCCATGACCTCTGCCCGCATGGCGTTTGCCGAGGCTTGTGCCTCCGGCGTATCGATCTCTTCGAGGCTGTCGATCACCTGGTTCGCGCGCGCCCAATCTTTCTGGCGGGTGTAGAGGGCACCAAGATACCGCAGCAGTTCGGGATTGCCTGGATTGAGGCGCAGGCTGTCGACGACGGTTCGCTCCGCGACTTCGGTCTTCCCGTCGGACTCCAGATACCGCGCATACGTCAGTGTCTCGTCCGGTGCGCCGTTAGAAACTTCGACTGCCAGCGACAGCATCTCGGCCATCAGTGCACGATTGCCGGCGCGCTCGTAGGCCTGCGCCATCGCCGTCATCAGCGCGGGATCCCTTGGGCTCTGCTCGAGGGCCGTCCGCAGCGCGAGAATCGCCTCGTCGGCTTCGTCTGCCTCGATCAGCCACGCAGCGCGCATCTTGAGCGCTTCGGTATGATTGGCGTCGGCGGCAAGCACATCCTCGACCAATGCACGCGCACCGACGCTGTTGCCGGTCTCCTGCAGCATCTGCGCGAGAGCTACCTTGATGTTCCTGGTCTGATCGGTTTCCTCCGGCGCTTCGTCGAGGATCGACTGAAGCTCCGAGATCGCCTCTTCCTGGTTTCCTGCCTCGAAAGTGAGACCTGCGCGAACCGAACGGAAGAGCGGAGCGCTGTCGGGCTGGATTTCGATGAGCCTGTCGAGTTCGGCGAGGCCGGCGTCGCGTCCGCGATACTCGATCATGAACCGGACGAGGTCGATCATCTGAGCATTGTCGCCGCTCTCCGCGCGCTCCCTCAGGAACGCTTCGGCGTCGTCGATCTGATCCTGAGAGAGATACCAGCGAAGCAGCGTCGCCGCGACCGTCTGGTCTTCGGGAAACCGCTGCACCATCTCGACGAGGGTCGCTTCCAGCTGGTCGAGGTCGCCCATCTGCTGCAGCAGGGACAGCTGCATCCCGTAAAGGCGGCGCTCATCGCCACCGGCCTCAATGGCGCGCTCGATCTCGCGGAGAGCGTCCTCGCGTTGCTCGGTGCGCACATAATGGTCGGCTAGCATTTCATGTAGGATCGGCTCGTCGGGCAATGACTTCGCTCAGCGCGGCCGCCTCCGCAGCGACGTCCGCTTGAGCGGCTTCATCCTCGGCTTCCAGCGCGGCACGATAGCGCATTCCGAGGTCCGCAAGCCGAGCGGTGTCGTCTTCGGCATTCGCCTCTATGATGAAGGGCGCGTGCTTGGCGACCTCGCTCCATTCCCCGCTCTCGAGCGCAAGGCGCGTAAGTTCTCGGCGCGCTTCGAGATCTTCCGGGTACTGTTCGACGAGCCGCAGGTACTGGCTGTACCCGGCGCCGACGTTGCCGCGATCGATCTCCGCCTGCGCCATGGCACGACGCGCCTCCTTGTGCGTCCCCGCGAGGCGAAACACGTTGCGGAACTCGACGATCGCACGATCGACATCGCCGGCCTCGAGGAGCGCCATGCCCTCCTCGAAGTGCTGCTGCGCGCGCTCCTCCGAGGACTCGCAGGCGGCGGTGAGGAGCAGGGCGCACACCAGCGCCAGGCCAGATACTGATCTCAACATGTCCTCTCCCCGAATATCGAACACGGTCCCCACCGCGCCGCGTCGGCTTCATACGATAGCATAACGCGTTAAAAAAAGCCTCATCTCCGGACAGATGCCGAAAACGGAGACAACTGCCCGTGATGACTGGCGCCGTACCGGCTCAGTAGCCGGTGCACCTCGCGACGGCGCGCAGGGTCCGAAAGAGAATCGCGATGTCGAGGCCCATGGACAGCGACGCCTCGTAGCGGTTGTCGTACATCGCTCGCTCCGAGAAGCTGGAGTGATTGCGCTCCGATATCTGCCAAAGCCCGGTGATGCCAGGCCGCAGCGCGAAGTAGGATGTTCCGGGGTACAACGTCTCTTGATCGAGCATTATTGGACGGGGACCGACCAGAGACATGTCCCCCATCACGACGTTAAGCAGCTGTGGAAGTTCGTCGAGAGACGTCTTGCGCAGAAGGCGCCCGAATCGGGTTACCCGAGGATCGTTCTTCAACTTCTGCGTATTCTCCCATTCGGCCTTGGCCTCAGGGTTGAGAGACAGGTACTCCGCCAGGCGCGACTCGGCATCGGGAACCATCGTGCGCAGCTTCCAGATGGTAAAGATGCGACCGCTACGTCCAACACGCTTCTGCTTGTAGAACGGATTTCCGCCGTCGAGGGCCAGGATGGCGGCAAGGACCGCCACGATGGGGACCGCAAAGATTGCTGATGCGAGGACTAGGGCAGTGTCGACGAAGTGCTTGCCGAAGTCCCTGTAGAAACCCCGACGAGCCGAACGCAAGTCGGCCGGGCGGCTGTGTTTCAAGGCACCCAACTCATTCGAGAAATGGATAGACATATACACTCGCTCCGTACACTGCACTCAACTCTTCACGCGCTACAGGGCGGACAAAGACCCCGCCGTACTCCCACCTCTCGTAAATTATAGGACGATTTTTGGGGAGACCATGAAATCTTCGCGACTTGGTTACGACCTCGGTATGACGATTGCGTAACTTTCGGCCAAGTCTCTGATGCGTTTGATGGATTTGTGAGCTGCAGGATCCGCACGAACTCACTCCGATCCCGGCTCGCTTCTCCTTCTTCGTTGTTTGCGCACAGACCCGCACAACCCCTGATCGAAACCAGTGTGGACCGGACAGCGCCGACGACTTCGTGCAGCTGTCGCGCCGTGGGCTATATATTTGCTTAACGACTTGTGATGTAGGCGCTCTGCCGTACGTAAGTCGAATGTGACGAGCGACGTGACGAGTGTCGGACGGCGTACCGACGAAGCCATGGGGCAGCATGAGCATGTGGTCAGATCCCGGCCTCTATACTGATTTTTTCGGTCTTGACGAGCGGCCGTTCACCCTGCTTCCCGACCCCGACTTCCTGTTCTGGTCGGAGCAGCACAAGCGCGCATTCGCCGTGCTCGAGTACGGGATACTGTCGCGGGCGCCGATCACGCTGATCACCGGTGAGATCGGGGCCGGCAAGACGACGCTTCTGCAGGCGCTACTGAGGAACGTCGACGACGACGTCACGATCGGCCTCGTGTCGAACGCGCAAGGCGGTCGCGGCGAGCTCGTGGCGTGGATCCTGTCTGCGCTCGACGTCGCGGTGGAGCGCGATCTCGACTACGTGGCGATGTTCCGGATGCTGCAGGATCTGCTGATCGAGGAATACGCTTCGGGCCGGCGCGTCATCCTGATCTTCGACGAGGCGCAGAACCTGTCGCTCGAAGGCTTGGAGGAGCTGCAGGATGCTCACCAACATCAACTCCAACAAGGACGAACTGCTGCAACTGGTCCTCGTCGGCCAGCCGGAGTTGCGCGCGATGGTGATGCGGCCAGAGCTGCGCCAGTTCGCGCAGCGGGTCGCCGCGAACTTCCATCTGCCGCGAATGGACCCTGCAACCGTCGCCGAATTATATCTCGCACCGCCTGCGAGTCGCCGGCGGCCGTGGCGACGAGTTCACGACCGAGGCTTGCGCGATGATTGCCGAAGCGACCGAGGGAATTCCCCGACTTGTTAATCAACTCGCCGACATCGCCATGGTATACGCGTGGACGCAGGAGAGCCGTTCGATCACGGACGATATAGTGTCGCTCGTCCTGTCCGAGGGCCTGTTCCTCGGGACGACCCATGCCGAGGCAAAGACCGGAATCTGACAGAATGAACCTCGACATCTCCTACTACGTCTCCGTTTTCCTGCGGCGCATCTACATCATGGTCATCGTCGCCGTGGGCTTGACGGCGGCGGCGACCTACGTCGCACTGCAGCTGCCCGCCGACGTACCGCGCCGAACGCGAGGCTGCTTGTCGAATCGCCGCAGATTCCCACGAATCTCGCGAGTTCGACGGTGCAGGTGGCCACGTCGGAGCAGCTGCAGATCATCAGCAGCGCCTGCTGACGCGCGACAATCTGCTGCCATCGCACGGCAGATCGAACGCCTTCCCGCAGATCGGGCGGATGATCTGCGGACGAGATCGTCGCGGAGATGCGCAGCAGCACGCGGATCAACCAGTCGGATCGGCGGTCCGAGGCAACCTTCGTCGACGTCAGCTTCACCGGTCCGAATCCGGACAAGGCCGCGGCGATCGTCAACGAGTACGTCACGCGCATTCTCGAGGAGAACCGGTCGCTCCGCACCGACCTCGCCGAACAGACGCATGGACTTCTTCGAGCAGGAGACGCAGCGGTTGAGCGGCGAGCTGGGACGGCGCTCGGAAGAGATCGTCAGCTTCAAGCGCCAGAACGCCGACGCCTTGCCGCAGAGCCTCCGTTCCGCCAGGACCGACGACTTGCGCTGCAGGAGCGGGTGAACCAGATCGAGCGCGAGCTCACCCTCCTCGACGACCAGGAGGCACGCCTCGAGGAGGTGTTCAAGGCCGGCGGGCAAATCGATGAGGCGACCGCCGACGTCACCGGAAGCTCAGCGCCTCGCCAGCCTGCGCGCGGACCTCGATTCGGCGCTCGCCGTCTACTCTCCGACGAATCCGCGTGTCCGGCTGCTGGAGGCGCCGCATCAAGCAAGTCGAGGAGCAGAATCCTCGCTTCTGCCGAGGCCGGGGAGGACCCGCTCACGGAGCCCGAGGATCCGCGACTGACCATGTACAATATGCAGGTCTCGGAGATCGAGGCGCGGCGACAGAACCTCATCGATCAGAGGACGTTCATTGAACGACGAGCTCGTCGAGCTGAACGACTCGATCGAGCGGACGCCCGAGATTTCGGTGGCCATCGAAAGCCTCGAGCGGGACTACGCGAACATCCAGACGCAGTATAACCAAGCCGCCAGCCGCCTCGCCACCGCCGCGCAGGGCGAGCGGATCGAACTCCTGTCCAAGGGCGAGCGGATCACGGTGATCGAGAATGCGTCTGTACCTAGCACTCCGACCAGCCCGAACCGTCCGATGATCGCCGGCGCCGGCGCCGCAGCAGGAGTCGTCCTCGGAACGGCGCTCATCTTCCTCTTCGAACTTCTCAACCAGTCCATCCGTCGCCCGATCGATCTCGAGCGGCAGCTTGGCGTGACGCCGATCGCGACCCTGCCCTACATCCGCACACGGCGCGAGGTGATCTGGAAGCGGCTTATCCTGATCGCGATCATGGCGGTCGTGGTGATCGGCGGTCCCGCGATCATCTACGCAGTGCACACCTACTTCATGCCGATCGACGTCCTCGTGGACAGGATCCTCGACAGCGTGCTCGACTGATCCGTCCCGACCCACCCGGAGCGAAAGATGGAAAGACTTCAAGCGGCCCTCGAGAAGGCCCGCGCCTCCAGGACAGGCCCCGCCTCGCCGCGTCCGGAACAGCAGCGCGCCGCGCCGCACCGACCGCGCGCCGCGGCCGTGGAGGAGGCCTGGGCGGCCGTCCACCACCACCCCGTTCGCGCCGACCGGATGCGCGGCAACAGGATCGTCGCCCTGGCAGGCGGGCGAGATTCATCCGCGGTGGACATGCTTCGCACGAAGATGTTGCAGCAGTTGCGCCAGAACAATTGGCGCCGCGTCGCCATCACGTCGCCGGGCAGCGCGTGCGGCAAGACTACGGTCGCCATCAATCTCGCGGCGAGCATGGCGCGCCAAAGCGAACTCCGCACGGTCCTGCTCGATCTTGACATGCGACGTCCCGCGATGGCCAAGCTTTTGGGCCTGCGCGACCGTCCCAGCTTCTGGGACGTGGTCGAGGGCCGGGTCAGCTTCGGTGAGCAGGCGGTCAAGCTCAACGACAACGTCATCGTCTCGGTCAACACCGCCCCGGCGCCGGAGCCATCCGAGCTGATGGCGAACTCGGCGATGAAGCGCGTGATCGAGCAGATCGAGGCGACCTACCAGCCCGATATCGTCATGTTCGACATGCCGCCGATGCTGGTCACCGACGACAACATAGCGTTCTTCGACAAGGTCGACTGCGCGCTGCTGGTCGCGGCGGCGGAGAGCACGACTGTCGCACAGGTCGACGTCTGCGAGCGCGATCTGGCAAGCCAGACGTCGCTGCTTGGCGTCATCCTGAACAAATGCAGGTACCTCGACCCCGCCGGCTACGACTACAGCGACTACTGATGGTTGACCGCCCCCGCGGCGCGCCTAGGCTGACGGCGGACCAGCTCGGAGATCGGCCATGACGCAAAGATTGCATCTCGTGTTCGGAGGCGAACTTGTCGATCCGGGTTCGACCGCCTTCAAGGACGTGGAGAATCTGCACATCGTCGGCATGTTTCTCGACTATCAGGCCGCCTACGACGCTTGGAAGCGGGAGGCGCAGCGCACCGTGGACAACGCGCACATGCGATACTTCATCGCCCACATCCACCGCCTCCGCGACGAGGAGCGCGAGGCGTCGCCGACAGAGGAGCTTGAAGCGTAGCGCCCGCGGGCGCGCGATGACGTCGGCGCTCTCGCTCTATCTGCTCGCCGCCGGGCGCGCCGAGGCGTTCGGAGGTGGCGATGGTTCAGCGACATCCTGGCCCGCACGTCCTCCCGGAGACGTGCTCTGGATCCACCTCTCCGCCGGTCAGCCGGCCGAAGCCGCGGCCACGCTGGCGTCGCGGGTCGCCGACGAGCGAATCCGAACGAGCTTCGTCGTCACCACCGAGGGACCGACGGCCGATGCTTCAGGGGTGGATCTCATCTGGGTGGAGAGGCCACCAGACTTCCCGCGCGTCGTCGATGCCTTCCTCGCGCACTGGCGGCCTGCCGTCGCCATCTGGATTGGGGGTCCGATTCGACCCGTCCTGGCAGCGCGGGCGGCCCGAGCCGGGGTATCGATGATCCTTGCCAACGCAACCTCCGCCGAGGCGTCGCGGCACCGCGGCGTTCCGGCACGCGACCTGCTGGGGCTCTTCCAGCTCGTCGTCGCCTCCAGCGCCGCCGACGGAGAGGCGATGGAACGCGCGACGGCGCCGGCGCCGGCGGCGCTGGGCCGGTTGCAGAGATCGAGTCCGCCCCTGGACCACGACGAGCGGGAATACCGGCGGCTCAGCCAGGCGCTGGACGCCCGCCCGGTATGGTTCGCGGCAGGCGTCACGCGGCCCGACGTCGACGCCCTGCGGCGGGCGCAGGCCATCGGTCAAGGCGCATCGCACCGACTGCTGCTGATCGTCGAGCCTGCCGACGCCGAGGCGAACGCGGCATGCGTCCTCGCCTTCGGCGCACGCCGCTCGACGACCGGCGCGCCCCCGGCCGGTGCCGCAGCGCTCGTCGCGGACCTGCCTGGGGAAACCGGCCTGTGGTACCGCCTCGCCTCGGTCAGCCTGATCGGCGGCAGCCTCCTCGGCCCGCAGGCGATGGCGGACCCCTTCGCGCCCGCCGCGCTCGGCTCCGCCATCCTGCATGGACCGCTCGAAGCGCCGTTCGAGGCGCATTTCAAGGCCCTGCGCGCGGCGAACGCGACGCGTCCCGTCGCCGATCCCGCGCGCCTTGGCCATGTCGTGTCCGAAATGCTCTCGCCAGACCTCGCCGCGACGTTGGCGCACCGCGCCTGGTCGGTGGTCTCGGAGGGTGCCGAGGCGACCGACCTTGTCGCCGACACCGCGATCCGGCTCCTCGACGGGCCGGGCTGATGCGGGCGCCCGACTTCTGGTGGCGGGACCGGCACGCGCCGGGGCTGCCGGCGCTCTGCCTCTCGCCGCTTTCGCGCCTCTACGCGGCCGCGACGGCGCGGCGCGTCGCCAGACCTCCCAGCATCCGGCCCGACGTCCCCGTCGTCTGCGTCGGCAACCTCACCGTCGGCGGCGCCGGCAAGACGCCCACCGTCATCGCCCTCGTCGCCGAGCTGTCGCGGCGCGGCCTCCGCGCCTTCGTCGTCACGCGGGGCTACGGCGGGCGCGCCCCGGGTCCGCTCCTCGTCGACCCGCGCGATGGACGCCGCCGAGGTCGGCGACGAGCCCCTGCTCGTCGCCGCCTTCGCGCCGGTCGTCGTCGCGCGCGATCGCGCCGCCGGGGCACGGCTCGCCCTCGACCGGGGCGCCGAGGCAATTCTCCTCGACGACGGCTTCCAGAACCCCGCCGTCGCGCGCGACCTGAACCTCGTCGTCGTCGATGCCGCGACCGGCTTCGGCAACGGCCGCGTCCTGCCTGCAGGCCCACTGCGAGAGCCCGTGGCCGCCGGTCTCTCCCGTGCCGATGCCGTCGTCGTCATCGGCGAGCCCGCCCACCGCGCCAGCCTCGCCACGCGCTGGCCCGAGATCGACGCCCTGCCCCGCCTCGACGCGCGCCTCGCGCCGCTCGCGACAGGCATGGACTGGTCCGGCCTGCGCGCCGTCGCCTTCGCCGGGATCGGCCGGCCGGAGAAGTTCTTCGCCACCCTGCGCGGCCTTGGCGCCGAGCTCGTCCACGCCATCCCGCTCGCCGACCACCAGCGCTTCACCCCGGCACTCCTCTCCCGCCTCGAGCGGCAGGCGAGGTCGGCCGGCGCCCAGCTCGTCACCACCGAGAAGGACGCCGCGCGCCTGCCGCAGGCGTTCCGCCAGCAGGTCCTGACCCTGCCGGTGCGCCTCGAATGGACGGACGGCGAGGGTCTGGGCGCGCTCCTCGACCCCGTGCTCAACCGCGCGCGAACTCGTCCCGCGCCCAGCCCTGAAGGTAGAGAAGCGCCGTCAGATCGCCGTGGTTGATGACGTGCGGCGCCGCCTTCTGCACCACGGGCTTGGCGTGCAGCGCCACGCCCGTCCCGGCGAGCTCGAGCATGCCGAGGTCGTTCGCCCCGTCACCGACCGCGAGCGCGTCCGCCGGCGACAGGCCCATCTCCACCGTCGTCTCGCGCAGCGCCGCGACCTTGGCGTCGCGCCCCAGGATCGGCTCGGCCACCCGCCCGGTCAGCCGCCCGGCCTCGACCTCCAGCACGTTCGCCCGCGCCGCGTCAAAGCCCAGGCGCGCCGCCACGACGTCGGCAAAGGCGGTGAACCCGCCCGAGACCAGCAGCGTCCGCGCGCCCGCGGCCTGCATCGTCGCGACCAGAGTCCGGCCGCCCGGCGCGTCGGTGATCCGCTCCGCCAGCACGCGCTTGATCACGCCTTCGTCGAGCCCGGCGAGCAGCCCGACGCGCTCGCGCAGCGCCGCCTCGAAGTCGAGCTCGCCGTTCATCGCCCGCGCCGTGATCTCGGCCACGCGCGGGCCGACCCCGGCGACCTCGGCCAGCTCGTCGATGCATTCCTGCCGGATCATCGTCGAGTCCATGTCGGCGATCAGCAGCCGCTTGCGCCGCCCCGCCGCCGGCTGCACCACGACATCGACGCCCCGCGAGTCGAGCTCCGCCCGCACCTCCGCCTCGTTGTCCGGTCGCGCCGGCACCGCGAATTCCGCCGCCTCGTCGGGCGACAGCCATTGCGCGTCGCCCCCGCCCCAGGCGTTCCTCAGCGACTCCACCAGCGCAGGCTCCAGCCCCTCCGGCTTCGCGATCAGCGTGACGATCATCAACGAGCCTCCCTCGCGCAAGACCGGATGCATAGAGAGCTCCCGCGCCAAGCGAAAGCGTGTCCGAGACGGCTTGTCGCCTCCGCGTCAGGCGGACGAGACGTCGCGCCCCGGCTCGCTTGCGCGTGCGGCCAGAGTCGCGACACGGCGCAGCCGCGACAGGCTGTCCTCGCCCCAGCGGCACCGCTCGCGCAGGAGGATGCATATCCAATCCAGGTCGCTGTCGATCGTCGCGCCGGACGCGTTCTCCGCGATCAGTATCGCCACGGCGGTGATCGTCGACGGTTCCGGCGTCGTCGGCATCGCCTGCGATCGGCGCGGTGGCACATGCTCGGCGTCTGGCGTCTTTATCGTCCTGCCGCGCCTTGCCGCAAAGTCGACATGCACGACGCGCGCTTTCCGGGTGTCTTTGGCACAAGAGGTCATCGGATCACGCTAGCACGCCGAAACCCGCGTCGCGGTTCACCAGATCTGGTGAGCTCTTCAACCTATACGAGTAGTTATTCAGACTGTTCGCGCTAGACGTTCGGCCAGCCCATGGCGGGCCGACATGGCGCCGGACCTTGTGACGGATCGCATACCCGATAGACTCCGATGCGCAAAGGACCAGCCGGGCCTCCCGAACATCGGAGGATGCCATGGAAAAGGTTGACAGAGACGCCGATCGCGAGGCGATCCGAACCCTGATCGCCCGGCAATTCGAGAACCTCAGCTGGAACGCCGATCGCACCGGCGCGTGGGACGCATTCTCGGCGGACTTCGTATCCGGAGCATCGCTGTTTCCCGCGGCGCGGCCCGTCCGGCCGATGTCGGTCCCCAGCTTCGTCGAGCGCATGAAGTCGGCGGCAGGTTCGACAATGCCGGTATTCGAAGAGGCGCTCCTGGGAGTGGAGATTTTGCGTTACGGCAACGTGGCCGTCGCCCTCGCCGTCTGCGAGCAGCGTGAAGGCGGGGCCCCGCCCGACCGGGCGATCGAGGCCCTGTTGCTCATCAAGGACGACGGCGACTGGCGCAGCGCGGCGCGGGGGTGGGACAAGGAACGAAAGGACGTCCCCATCCCGGAGGGGTTGCTCGACTGAGCCGCACAAGACCGCTCGCCGTCCTGGCTCTGCCGACCGCCGGCACGTCCGCGACGTCTATCATGGCCGCGCCCGTCGTCCGGCGTCTCCATGCCCATGGTGCCACGCCACCTCCACAACTCGATGCGCGTGTGGACGCACCCTATCGGATTCTCCGCATTTCCGCCGCGGCTGCCACTTGCCTTGCAACGGACGGTCGAGTAACGGCGCAGGTGGGCCACCCCTCCCCACCGAGGGGCGCATATCTGGAAGGGTACCATGACCAGACCCCGTCAAGCCGGCAACGCGCCCGGCGAACCCGAACTTTTCGTCCGGGCCATGCGCGAAATATCCCAGCTTCAGCCTCGATGCGCTGGCGAACGCGCCGCTCGGACGGTCGCACCGCGCCTCGATCGGCAAGGCGCGCCTCAAGGCCGCCATCGACGAGACGCGAGAGCTGCTGCGCGTTCCCGACGACTACCTTGTAGGCATCGTCCCCGCCTCGGACACCGGTGCGGTCGAGATGGCGATGTGGTCGCTTCTCGGCGCCCGCCCGGTCGAGATGCTGGCGTGGGAAAGCTTCGGCGCCGGCTGGGTCACGGACGCGGTCAAGCAGCTCAGGCTGTCCGACGCCACCGTGCGCGAGGCCGACGTACGGCCAGATCGTCGACCTCGCCGACGTCGACTGGAACGCCGACGTCGTCTTCACCTGGAACGGCACGACCTCCGGCGTCCGCGTGCCGTCCGGCGACCCCATCCCCGCCGACCGGCAGGGGCTGACGATCTGCGACGCGACCTCCGCCGCCTTCGCCCAGGCGCTGCCCTGGGACAAGCTCGATGTCGTCACCTTCTCCTGGCAGAAGGTCCTCGGCGGCGAGGCGGCGCACGGCATGCTGGTCCTGTCGCCGCGCGCGGTCGAGCGGCTCGAGAGCTACACGCCGCCCTGGCCGCTGCCCAAGATCTTCCGGCTGACCAAGGGCGGCAAGGTCATCGACGGCATCTTCCGCGGCGAGACCATCAACACCCCCTCGATGCTGGTGGTCGAAGACTACCTGCAGGCCCTGGCCTGGGCGCGCTCCGCGGGCGGTCTCGACGGGCTGACCGCGCGGGCCGACGCCAACGCAGGCGTGATCGCCGACTTCGTCGCCGCGCACGACTGGGTCGACTTCCTCGCCGCCGATCCGGCGGTCCGGTCGAACACCTCGGTCTGCCTCAAGTTCACCGATGCCGGCGTCTCGGATCCCGCCGCCTTCGCCAAGGCCGTCGCCAAACGGCTCGAGGCCGAGGGCGTGGCCCATGACATCGGCGCCTACCGCGACGCGCCTCCGGGCCTGCGCATCTGGTGCGGCGGCACGGTCGAGCGGTCAGACCTCGAGGCGCTGATGCCGTGGCTCGAATGGGCCTACGCGGCGGAGCGCGTGGCGGCGTCCGAGGCCGCCTGATCACGTACAAATCGGGCCGGGCTTCTGTACGAAAACGTACAAACCGGCCCTCCGAAACGTACGAAAACGTACAAATTCAGGAGTGCCCCATGGCTCCCATGGCTCCCAGGGTTCTCGTCTCGGACAAGCTCTCCGAGACCGCCGTGCAAATCTTCCGCGACCGCGGCATCGACGTGACGTTCGACCCAAGTCTCGGAAAGGACAAGGAAAAGCTCCTCTCCGTCATCGCCGACTATGACGGCCTCGCGATCCGATCGGCCACCAAGGTGTCCGACAAGGTCCTGGAGAAGGCGAGCAATCTCAAGGTGATAGGCCGCGCCGGCATCGGCGTCGACAATGTCGACATCCCCGCCGCCTCGCGCCGCGGCGTGATCGTCATGAACACCCCCTTCGGCAACTCCATCACCACCGCCGAGCACGCCATCGCAATGATGTTTTCCGTGGCCCGCCAAATCCCTGCGGCAAACGCCTCAACCCACGAAGGACGTTGGGAAAAATCCCGCTTCATGGGCACCGAGCTGTTCAACAAGACCCTTGGCGTCATCGGCGCCGGCAACATCGGCGGCATCGTCTGCGAGCGGGCCGTCGGCCTGCACATGCGCGTCATCGCCTACGACCCGTTCCTCTCGGAGGAGCGGGCGATGCAGCTCGGCGTCACCAAGGTGGAGCTCGACGAGCTTCTGAAACGCAGCGATTTCATCACCTTGCACGTGCCGTTGACGGACAGGACGCGGAACATCCTGTCGAGGGAGGCGCTGGCCAAGACCAAGAAGGGCGTCCGCATCATCAACTGCGCCCGCGGCGGCTTGGTGGACGAAGCGGCGCTGGCCGAGGCGCTGACGTCCGGCCACGTCGCCGGCGCCGCCCTCGACGTCTTCGCCGAGGAGCCGGCGACGGACAACCCACTGTTCCACATGGAAAACGTCGTCGTGACCCCGCACCTCGGCGCCTCCACGACCGAGGCGCAGGAGAACGTGGCGATCCAGGTCGCCGAGCAGATGTCGGACTACCTGCTGACCGGCGCCGTCTCGAACGCCCTCAACATGCCCTCCGTCACGGCGGAGGAGGCGCGCGTCATGGGCCCCTGGATCAAGCTCGCCGAGCATCTCGGTGCCTTTGCTGGCCAGCTCACGGACGAGCCGATCGAAGCGATCAACCTGATCTACGACGGCGTCGCGTCCGAGATGAATACCGCTGCTCTGAACGCGGCGGCCGTCGCCGGCATCCTCAAGGCCAGCAATCCCGAGGTGAACATGGTCTCCGCGCCGATCATGGCGAAGGAGCGGGGCGTCGACACCTCGACGACGACGCAAGGCCAGACGGGGATCTTCGAGGGCTATATAAAGCTGACGATCAAGACGCCCCAGCGCACGAGGTCGATCGCCGGCACCGTCTTCTCGGACGGCAAGCCGCGCTTCATCCAGATCAAGGGCGTCATGATCGACGCCGAGATCGCGCGGCACATGCTCTACACCACGAACAACGATGTGCCGGGCATCATCGGCACGCTGGGGCACACGCTGGGCGATGACGGCGTGAACATCGCGAACTTCACCCTCGGCCGGACCGAGAAAGGGCAGAACGCGATCGCCCTGCTCAGTGTTGATGGACCGCGTGCCGGAGCACGTACTCGAAAAGCTTCGCGCGACCGGCAAGTTCCAGCAGGTGCGGCCACTGGAGTTCGACGTGGCGTGACGTCCTAGGTGCTGCGGCAGCTGTTGCGGTACCGAGAGAAGAGGCTTGCGGCGCCCTGCGGGCGTCGCCCAATCGAGGTGACGGCGTGACGATATACGCGATTGCCGATGTCCATGGGCACCAGGACAAGCTGCAGGAGGCGCACGAGCTCATCGCGGCCGATCGGGCGCGCGAGGGCGCGCGCGACGCTCCTGTCGTGCACCTGGGCGACCTCTGCGATCGCGGCCCGGACACCCGCGGCGTCCTCGATCTTCTGATCGAGGGCCGCGAGCGTGGCGAACACTGGCTCATCCTGCTTGGCAACCACGATCGGATGTTCCGCGAGTTCGTCGCCGACGGGCGCACCACGGACGGACGTCTGCGCAGCGACCTGAACTGGCTCCACCCCTCGCTCGGCGGTGCGGCGACCTTGCGCTCCTACGGAGTGGAGGTGGCGGGCCGAGCCCAGGACGAGATCCAGACCGAAGCGATGCAGGCGGTGCCCCGCCGCCACGTCGAATTGCTGTCCTCGCTGCAGCTTTGGTACGAGACGCCCGAACTCCTGTTCGTCCATGCAGGGATCCGACCTGGCCTGCCCCTCGCGAGGCAGAGAGAGGACGACCTGGTCTGGATCCGCGACGGATTCCTCGAACACACGCGGCCGCATCCGTGGCTGGTCGTTCACGGCCACACCGCGCTGCCCGAGCCCGCGCACTTCGGCAACAGAGTCGACCTCGACGGCGGAGCGGCGTTCGGAAACCCTCTTGCCGCTGCGGTGTTCGAGGGACGCGAGGTGTGGCTTCTCGACCGTGACGGGCGGCGTCCGCTGCTCCTCCCACTTCGCACGCCGCTAGGAGCGTTCACCGACGCTCGCCGCCGACCCGGAACCAGCGGTAGCCGAACGGGCGGCAGCGTGATCCGATCTCCCCGCCTCGACGGCCGCGCGGTCCTCGCCGACGAGCGGCGTCAGCGGCCCGAGGTCGAGCCGCACCTCCCGCGCGACGGCCGGAGAGATTGTGCAGCGTCAGGACACAGCCCTCCGCCACTCGGAGCACAAGCCCGAGCACGCTCTCCTCTCCGGTCTCCACGATCTCGTCCGCCCCCAGCCGATCTCGGGGCAGGCGCGCCGCAGCCGCACGAGCCGCGCCACCTCCTCCATCAGGGTGCCGGGACAGTCGCGCTGGGAGGCGACGTTCCGCGTCCGAAAAGCCCAGCATCACCTTCCGCCATCGGCTGGACCAGGTCTCCGTCGCTGTCGGAGAAGCCGCCGTTCTTGGTGTCCGACCACTGCATCGGCGTCCGTACCGGATAGCGCTCGGGCAGGGACAGGTTCTCCCCCATGCCGATCTCGTCGCCGTACCACATGACCGGCGTTCCCGGCAGCGCCATGAGAAGCGAGTGCGCGAGCTTGAGCCGTGCATCGTCACCACCCAGCATCGGCGCCATCCGCCGCCGCACGCCGCGGTCGTAGATCCGCATCCCCGCGTCGGGAGCGAGCGTGGCGAAAGCCTCCTGCCGCTCATCCTCGCTCAGCTTGTCGAGCGAAAGCTCGTCATGGTTGCGCAGGAAGGTCGCCCACTGCGCCTGCTGGGGCATCTCGTCGTCTCGAGACCGCAGCGCCTCGACAATAGGTCGGGCGTCCTCGCGCACCATGGCGAGCCAGAGGCGCTGGTTGAGCGGAAAGTCGAAGATCATGTGCATCCGTTCGTCGGCGTCGTACTGACGCCCGCCGAAATGCATCCGCGCCCGCTCGCGCGGCACGTTGGATTCCGCCAGCATGATCGCCTCGGAGCGCCGCCAGGACAGAAAGTCCCGCATTTCGGACAGCAGCAGGTAGGGGTCGCGGTCCGGCTCCTCCTTCAGCCCCTTGTACTCGATCAGGAACGGCACCGCGTCGATCCGGAAGCCCGCCACGCCCGAGTTCCAGCCAGAAGCCCATCACCTTCATGATTTCCTCGCGTACCTGGCGGTTCGCGATGTTGAGGTCGGCCTGATGGGCGTAGAAACGGTGCATGTACCAGGCGCCGGTCTCTTCGGTCCGCGTCCAGACCGCCTCCTGCACGCCGGGAAAGATGATCCCGTCGGTAATGTCCTCTGGCTTGTCGTCGGACCACACGTACCAGTCGCGGTAGGGGCTGTCCTTCGACTGACGGGCCGACCTGAACCACGGGTGGTCGATCGAGGTGTGATTGACCACCAGGTCGACGATGACCTTCAGGCCGTGGTCGCGCGCGGCCCGCGCGAACTCGACGAAGTCGCCGGGACTCCCGAGCCGGCTGTCTACGTCGTAGAAGTCGGTGATGTCGTATCCGTTGTCGCGGTTCGGGGTGGGATAGAACGGGTTCAGCCAGACCGCGCTGACGCCCAGCGTCTCGAGGTGGTCGAGGCGGTCGGCCAGGCCGCGGAAATCACCGATGCCGTCGCCGTTGGCGTCCATGAAGGTCTCGACGTCGAGACAGTAGATGACGGCATTCTTGTACCAGAGATCCGGCATGGCTCCTCCGCAGACGGGCAGGCATCAACGTGGCGGCTTGGCCAAAGGGTCCCGGCGGCGCTCGCCTTCGCTTGTCCCCGCAGCATCGGAGTGACAGGAAGGATCCCATTTCAGATCCGGAGACGAGGCATGGAGCCGATCACGCTGCTCGATTTCGCCGGCGTCGCGGTGTTCGCGGCAACGGGTGCCCTCGCCGCCTCGCGGCAGGAGCTCGACCTGATCGGGTTTCTGTTCCTCGCCTCGGTCACGGGGGTCGGGGGCGGAACGGTACGCGACCTGATCCTCGACGTGCCAGTGTTCTGGATCGAGGATCACGCGTACGTTTTGGTGTGCGCCGCGGTCGCGGTCGCTGCGGTTTTCGCCGCGCCAGCACTAAAGTCACGATACAAGCTCCTGCTCTGGCTCGATGCGATCGGGCTGGCGGCGTTCTGCGTCCTAGGCGCGCGAAAGGGCCTTGCCATCACGGATTCCCCGGTCACCGCAATCATCATGGGGGTGATGACGGGGACCGTGGGCGGCATCCTGCGCGACGTGCTGGCGCGTGAACCATCGGTCCTGCTGCGGCAGGAGATCTACGTCACCGCGGCGATCGCGGGCAGCGCGGCCTTCATCCTGATGGAGCGGCTGGGTGCCGGTCTTCAGGCGGCCGCCATCACGGGCTTCGTGCTCGCGCTCGCGGTGCGGGGCGGCGCCCTGCACTTCGGATGGACGCTGCCGCGCTACCGCTCGCGCCCGGGCCGCCACCCAGACGATATCGGCTAGGCGACGCTGTTCAGCAGCGTCCCGCGTTGCCGGCGCCGTGCCTGATCCCGTCGATGGCGCGAGCGTCGCGGTATCGCTTGGCATCGACCGGGGCGCGCACCCTCGCCCCAGCAAGCGTTAGCTGTGATGAAGTCACGGTCGTCGGCCGAGCGGCGCGCTTCATCGTCCCGCCGATAGTCTCGCCAAGAAGGAAAGGGCAGCCATTTGGGCGCACCACCTGACCGACGGCCGGCGAGCGCAGCCGGTGTGTCAGGTTCTCAAGAATGCCGCTTACGGTTCCAGTACGACCTCGCTGGGCGCGGGGTCGGAAAGCTCGTCGCCCGGAGGCGCGATTCCGGAAGTGTCCGCCGATGCGCACGATACGACGAATGCCAGTGCAGCGAGCGAGGCGATAGTCCTGCACATATTGACGTCGATCCTTTCCGCCGCGTGGCCGCGGCCTATCCAAACTCGCCGTGCATCATGATCGATGGCGAGACACCGCGCCACCGCAAGAGCCACGCCTGCAGCCTCAAATGAAAGGGATGATCGGAACGCTGTCCCCGCACGCCGAGAGCGCTGTCAAAGCTATCGCAGAGAGCAGGATGCGCAGACGCATCGTGAGTTTCCTCCCGTTTTTTCGAACAGCCGGTCGCGCCGATGATACAGCGGGCGCGCGACCGGCAGGCGCTGCCGCTCAAGCCGGCCTGCTGCTCTCGATGGCGGTTGCGATCAATCCCGCTTGGACAGGTCGAAGCGATCGGCCGCGGATGTCGCCTCCCGGAATTGATACACGCAGAACGCAAGCATCAGCACGAGTATGATAACCCCGAGAATCCAAGCCATTCCATTCTCCCTTTAGATGGTTCACTGGCAACGTCGTCCGTGCAGCATTCCAAGAAGATCGGTCCAGCGGAAGACCCTTTGTGAGAGTCGGCGTGAAGATTCCGACCTCACTGCAGGTCCGAAAAGGCCGCTTGCAGGCGTGCGACCGCATCTTCCACGTTGGCGCGCTGGGTGCCAACGTTGAACCGCAGCCACGACTCTCCGCCCTTGCCGAAGGTCGGGCCGAGGTTGACCGCGATGCGTGCGTCCTGCTGCACGCGGCGAGTGAATTCCTCCACCTCCATCCCGGTGCGCGAGAAGTCGACCCACGAGAGGTAAGTCGCCTCGAGCGGCATGGAGCGGACGCCCGAGATCTCGCGGATGCCGTCGTCGAAGACCCGCCGGTTGCCGTCGAGGTAGGCGACGAGTTCGTCGACCCAGGCGGCTCCCTCGACCGAATAGGCGGCGCGGGTCATCTCCAGCCCGAAGCTGTTCGGCGAGAGTCCCAGCGCCGCGAGGCGGGCGGCAAACCGGCGGCGCAATTCTTCGTCGGATATCGTGACCTGGCCGGTATGCGCACCCGCGATGTTGAACGTCTTGCTGGCGGAGGTCAGCATGATGAGCCGATCCGCGACATCGGGCGCCGCGACAGGCATCGGCACGTGGGTGGCGCCGGGGAAGACGATGTCGTGGTGGATCTCGTCGCTGATCAGCAGCAGGTCGTGGCGTTGCGCGAAGGCTGCGATCTCGCGCAGCTCCTCGTTTGTCCAGACGCGGCCGCCAGGATTGTGCGGCGAGCACAGGATGAGCATCTTCTCGCGCCCCGTCATCGCGGCGTCCCACCCGGCGATGTCGAGCCCGTAGACGTCTCCCTCGTTCCTCAGCGGCATTTCGACGATCTCTCGGCCGGAGGCACGGATCACGCGCGCGAAGGCGTGGTAGACCGGCGTCATCAGCACGATCCCGTCACCGTGGTCGCTGAACGCGTCGATGCAGATCGCGACGCCGTTCACCAGCCCGTGCGTCGTCAGGATGTGGGACGGATCGAGTTGCCAGCCGTGGCGGCGCTCCATCCACCACCGGATCGCCTCGCGATAGGCACTGTCGTCGCCCTGGTAGCCGTAGACGCCATGGGCGAGCATTTCCGCCACGGCGTCTTGGACGACCTCGGGCGAGCGGAAGTCCATGTCGGCGACCCACATCGCCAGCGCGTCGTCGCCCGTGACGCCGCAGCGCGCCTCCATCGCGTCCCACTTGGCACTGCGCGTGCCGTGGCGGTCGACCGGCATGTCGAAACTCATGGATCCTCCTTGTCGTTGGCAGGCAAGCTAGTCGGACTGGCTCCGGGCGCAATCCCCGCCGTCGCGACAACTCCTGCCGCAACCGGCGCCGTTGCGGCGGCGCAGGGCATCGCCTAAATCGTCGGGCATGGCGATCCGACCCATCCTGATCCACCCCGACCCGCGCCTGAAGACGGTGGCCGACCCCGTCGCGGACATCGACGACGATCTCCGCCGGCTTGCCGACGACATGCTCGAGACGATGTACGACGCGCCGGGATCCGGCCTTGCCGCGCCGCAAGTGGGCGTGCTGAAGCGTCTTTTCGTCATGGATTGCGCCAAGAAGGAGGGCACGGACCCGCACCCGATGGCGCTCGTCAATCCCGAGATCGTCTCAAGCTCGGATGAGCGGAAGGTCTTCGAGGAAGGCTGTCTGTCCATCCCCGAGATCTTCGCAGACGTCGAACGCCCGGCGGAGGTGACGATGCGCTGGATCGGCCTCGACGGCGAGGAGTACGAGGAGACGTTCGGCGGCTTCTCGGCCGTGTGCGTCCAGCACGAACTCGACCATCTGAACGGCCGGCTCTACATCGACTACCTGTCGCCGCTGAAGCGCCAGCTCATCACCCGCAAGATGCAGAAGCTCAAGCGCGAGCAGCGCCGCGCCTGACGTGCCTCAGCTTGCCCTCGCGGCCCGGCGGGACGAACGCCACTCGAGCCCTTCGTAGAGCGCCAGCAAGAGGACGGTGAGGAGGAAAATCGCGCCGCCGATCACCTCGAGCCCGACTTCGCGTGCCAGAATACCGACCGCCCCGGTCAGCGTCGCGGCGCCAAGACCCGACGCGGCAATCTGGAAGCCGATCGCTGTATCGGCATGAGCCGCGCCGACCCGAGCCGGCGTCAGGCTGATGAGCGATGCGAAGATCGGCCCGATCGAAAAGCCAGTGATGACGAGGCCGGCGAACCAGAGCGCGGCCACCGGAGCCAGCCAGAAGAGCAGTGCCCCGACGACAGCGCCCAGCATGCAGAGCCTCAGCGTTGGCGGGAGGGAGACGCGGTCCGCGACGAAGCCGAACGCGATCCGCCCTGCCATGAGGCTGCCCCAATAGGCGGTGACGAAGAGGCCGGCCGTCGTCTCGGCCACCCCGCGGCCGAGGACGAGAAGGGTATAGCTCCATTGCGCGGTCACGATCTCGACGCCGCAATAGACGAAGAAGACCAGCATCCCGAGCCAGACCTCGAAGCGCCCGAGCGTCTGGAGCGTGCTGGCATGCGGGACCGGCGGCGCCGGATCGAGCGTCGCGTCGTCGCGCCAGCGGTGGCGCGTGAGGAGGAAGGTGATCGCGAGCAGGAGCTGAAGAGTGCCGGCGATGCCGTAGCTCCAGCGCCAGACCAGACCGGCGCCGAGCACGCCGGTCACGATCAGCGGCCCCAGCGTCGTGCCGAGGCCGAAGAAAGCGTGCAGCCAATTCAGCGTCCGCGCGCTGAAATGCCGGGCGCCGTAGGCGTTCAGACCCGCATCCACCGCGCCGCCGCCAAGACCCGCGAGCAGACAGAGGGCGACGATGACCGGCCATGCGGGGCTGAACGCGATACCCAGCAAAGCAGTCGCGGCGGCCAGCGTCGAGACGGCCAGCACGCTGCCGATCGGCATGAGCCGGAGGATGGCCCCGCCGAGAAAGCTCGACGTCAGGTAGCCCGCGGTCGTCGATGCGACCAGGACGCCCAGCGCGTCGAGCGGCAGGCCGAATCCCGTGCGGATCGACGGCCACGAGACGCCGAGCAGGCCATCCGGAAGCCCGAGGCTGATGAAGGCCAGGAACGACAGGAGCGGCAGGAGGGCACGTCTGGACATCGGGCGAACCTGGAGGAGAGCGGAAGCAGAGCGCCGGGGCGTTCGCGCCCTAGGCCCGTCGCTCAGGCCGCGCAAGGGGCGGCGGTTGCGCCTCAACACCGGCCCGGTATGAGAGGCCGCATGCGGATCGTCTACATGGGAACTCCCGATTTCGCCGTGCCGGCCCTGGATGCGCTGGTCGAGGCAGGCCACGAGGTCGTCGCGGTTTACACCCAGCCGCCCCGCCCGGCCGGCCGCGGCAAGCGCGACCGCCCGTCACCGATCCAGTCGAGGGCGCAGGCTCTGGGCCTCTGTGTCCGGCACCCGGCACGCCTGAAAGACGCAGACGCGCAGGCGGAGTTCGCAGCGCTCCGGCCCGAGGCGGCGGTGGTCGCGGCGTATGGACTGATCCTCCCGCAGGGCGTGCTCGACGCGCCAAAGCGCGGCTGCCTGAACATCCACGCATCGCTGCTGCCGCGGTGGCGCGGCGCGGCGCCGATCCATCGCGCCGTGCTGGCCGGCGACGCGGAGACCGGCGTGTGCATCATGCAGATGGAGGCGGGTCTCGATACCGGCCCGGTCTTGCTGCGGCGCGCAACGGCGATCGGAGCCGAGGAGACCACCGGTGACCTGCACCAGCGCCTTGCAGCCATGGGTGCCAAGATGATCGTCGAGGCGCTGTCGCGACACGATGACCTGACCCCGATGCCGCAGGACGACGCGCAGGCGACGTACGCGCCGAAGATCCTGAAGGACGAGGCGCGGATCGACTGGGCAAGACCCGCAGCGGAGGTCGATCGGCTCATTCGCGGGCTCTCGCCCTTTCCCGGCGCGTGGTGTCTCGCCGGTGACGAGCGGATCAAGCTCCTCCGCAGCCGCGTCGTGCCTGGCGACGGCGCGGCTGGGCGGCGTCTCTCCGGCCTGACCATCGCCTGTGGCGAGGGCGCGGTGGAGATCGTCGAGGCGCAACGCGCCGGTCGCCGGCCGATGAGCGCGGAGGACGTGCTGCGCGGCGCCGATCTGCCCGATCGGCTGGCCTGATCCCCTTGGCCTCGCGGCGACGGCGACGCATATAGGCAGCGATCCAGCGAAAGAGGCCAGAGAGATGCTGCAGTTCGGTCAGAAAGAGACCCCCGCTCCCGCAGGCGACATCATCAAGGATTCCACCGAAGCGACGTTCATGGCCGACGTCGTCGAGGCCAGCCGCGAGGTGCCGGTCATCGTCGACTTCTGGGCGACGTGGTGCGGCCCCTGCAAGCAGCTGACCCCCGCGCTGGAACAGGCGGTGACGGCGGCGAAGGGCAAGGTGAAGCTGGTCAAGGTCGACGTCGACCGCAACCAGCAGATCGCGGCGCAGCTGCGCATCCAGTCGATCCCGACCGTCTATGCCTTCTGGCAGGGGCAGCCGGTCGACGGCTTCCAGGGCGCGGTGCCGGGCAGCGAGATCAAGGCCTTCATCGAGAGGCTGACGAAGCTCGCCGGGGACGGTGGAGGCGACGGCCTGGCCGAGGCCATCGAGGCGGCGGAAGCAATGCTGGCGGAGGGAGCGGCCGTTGACGCCGTGCAGACCTTCGCTGCCATTCTCGGCGAGGATCCGCAGAACGCCGCTGCCTACGGCGGGATGGTCCGCGCGCACATCGCCATGGGCGAGACCGAGCGGGCGGAGGCGCTGCTCGCCTCGGCGCCGAAGGAGATCTCCGGCGCACCGGAACTCGAGGCTGCGCGCGCGCAGCTCGAACTCGCCCGCCAGGCCGAGAGTGCCGGACCGGTGACCGAGCTCCGGACGGCGGTCGAGGCCGATCCGAACGATCATCAGGCAAGGTTCGAACTCGCGCAGGCGCTTCACGCCCGCGGCGAGGTCGAGGAGGCGGTGGATCAATTGCTTGAGCTCTTCAAGCGCGACCGGGAGTGGAACGACGGCGCCGCGAAGACCCAGCTCTTCACCATCTTCGAGGCGATGAAGCCGCAGGACCCGATCGCACTGAACGGTCGTCGGCGCCTCTCCTCCATGATCTTCGTCTAGGAGCTGCCGCCGACGGACCTGCGCGGGCCTTTTCTTTGTGCATCGTGCAGAAGACAGGTCCGGCGTATTTGCCACGTGGCTAGGCGGGACCTAACTGCACTGGCATGCACAGCGTCGCCGACCTTCCGTCGAGCATTCCCGTATTCCCGTTGCCGGGTGCCCTGCTTCTACCGCGGGCTCGGCTTCCCTTGCATATCTTCGAGCCGCGGTACCTTGCGATGCTCGACGATACGCTCAAGACGTCGCACCGCCTGATCGGAATGATCCAGCCGCGCGACGTGCCGAACGGCAAGGAAACCCGGTTGCATTCCATCGGTTGCGCCGGCCGTGTCACAGCCTTTTCCGAGACCGAAGACGGCCGATACATGATCACGCTCGCCGGCATGTCCCGCTTTCGGGTCAACAAGGTGGTCGAGGGGTTCACGCCCTACATCAAGTGCGACGTCTCGTGGGACGGCTTCTCCCGCGATCTCGGCGATACCGAGCACGATCCGGGTTTACGGCGCGACCGCTTCCTGAACCTGCTCGGCCGGTACTTCGAATCCCAGTCGCTGTCGACCGACTGGGATTCGCTGCGGGAGGCGGAGGACGAACTGCTGGTCAATTCGCTCTCCATGCTGTGTCCCTTCGACGCAGAGGACAAGCAGGCGCTGCTCGAGGCGCCGTCACTCTCCACCCGGCGGGAGACGCTGGTGACCCTCATCGAGTTTTCCCTCCGCGGCGGTTCCGGCGAAGAATTGATGCAATAGCGGGACCTTCTGCCGCCCCGGACGTTGGGCGTGGAAGGGCACGCCCGCGGAGGAGAGATGACACAAGCGATGATCGGTCCGATGCCGCAGATCGGCTTTGGAACATGGAAGCGGAACGGCGACGAGGCGCAACGGACTGTGCTCTGGGCGCTGGAAGCCGGGTATCGGCACGTCGATACCGCCGAGGGCTACGGCAACGAGACCGAGGTCGGCCGGGCGATCAACGGATGCGATCTTCCCCGCGACGACATCTTCCTGACGACCAAAGTGTCGCCGGAGCATCTGGGACCGGGGGAGATCAGGCCGCATGTGGTCGCGTCGCTTGATCGACTGGGAGTCGACAGAGTCGACCTGTTGCTGATCCACTGGCCCTCGATCGGCGACGAATACGAGATGGAAGATTATCTGGGGCAGCTTGCCGAAGTGAACGACGAGGGTCTCGCGACTCATATCGGCGTGTCGAACTTCACCAAGCGGCATATCGATCGTGCGCTGGAAATCCTCGGAGAGAGGCCGATCGCGACGAACCAGGTCGAGATCCACGCCTTCATGCAGAACCGCCCGATCGTCGAGCACTGCCAGGCGAAGGGCATCCCGCTGACGGCGTACTCGCCCCTCGCGCGCGGCGAGGTGGCGGACGACGCCACGCTGCAGCAGATCGCGGAGGCCCACGGCGCGACTCCGGGGCAGGTGGCTCTCGCCTTCCTCATGGCGGAGGGGCACGCGGTGATCCCGACTTCCAGCAAGCGAGAGAGAATCGCCGAGAACCTCGCTGCCTCCGACCTGACGCTTTCGGCCGACGATATGCAGACGATCCGCGGCCTCGACCGCGGGGAGCGGCTGGTCGACGGGGCCTGGGCGCCCGAGTGGGATGCGTGACGCGATGGATGACGGCGAACAGGGCAAACCGCAGTTCGACCGTCGGATGCTCGAAGCGCTGGTGTGCCCCGAGACACGGGCGCCGCTGCGCTACGATGCCGAACGGCAGGAACTGATCTCGCGCGCCGCCCACCTTGCGTACCCGATCCGGAACGGGATCCCCGTGATGCTGGCGGACGAGGCGCGAAAACTCGACTGATCCCGGGGCGGCTGCCTCAGAGCGGCCGTCCACGGAGGAGCCGCGGCAGGTCTCCGGTCAGGCCTGCCGCCTCGCGGATCGCGGTCCGGCGCGCGCCGGGCAGCGCGTTGACGATCCCCATACCGAGGTCCCGCCCGAACCGCAGGAGCGCGTTGTCGTTCGAGAACAGCCGCGCGAACCCGTCGGTCGCGACGGCCAGCGCCGTGACGTCGAAGCGCCGCCATCTCTGGTAGCGGAGCAGCACGTCCGGGGCGCCGATATCCTCGCCACGGCGGGACGCGTCGGCCAACGTCTCGGCCAGCGCGGCGACGTCCTTCAAGCCCGCGTTCAGGCCTTGGCCCGCGATCGGGTGGACTACATGCGCGGCATCACCGACCAGCGCCAGCCGGTCGGCCACGAAAGTGTGGGCGATCGACAGCGAGAGCGGCCAGGCGCTGCGCTCTCCGGCAAGCGAGAGTGGACCAAGGAAGTCACCGAAGCGCGGTCGCAGCATGGCGAGGTAGCCGGCCTCGTCCATCGCCATCACCCTGCGCGCCTGCGCGTCGGGCTGCGACCACACGATCGACGACCGGTTGCCCTTGAGCGGCAGGATCGCCAGCGGCCCCTCGGGAAGGAAGAGCTGGTGCGCGATGCCCTCGTGCGGTTTCTCGTGCGCAACGGCACAGGTGAGGGCGGTCTGGGCGTAGCGCCAGGCGACCTTGCGGATGCCGGCGCGTCGCGCGCTGGGGCTGTCGCGGCCATCGCATCCGACGAGTATGCGGCCGCGAAGCTGCTGTCCCGTCGAGGTGGCCACCGACACGCCACTGTCGGGTCTGTGGTCCGTCACGGTCCCCGCGACCGTGCTGATGCGGTCGGCACTCGCCACGGCATCGCCGATCGCGGCGCGCAGGTGCCGGTTCTCGGCCATGTAGCCCATGGGTCCGTCCTCGATCTCGGCACTGTCGAACTCGAGCACGAGAGGAGACGGCGCCTCGCCCGGTCGTCCATCGCTGACCTTGATATGCCGGATCGCCTGCGTCTCCGGCGCCAGATGGTCCCACAGGCCGAGGGCCCTCAGCAGGCGCTGGGATGTCAGGGCCAGCGCCGTCGACCGCCCGTCGAACTCGGCACCGCCGCGGCGAGGCGCCGGATCGACAAGGATGACGGACAATCCGGCCTGGCCGAGAGCCAGTGCCAGGCTGCCGCCATTCAGCCCGCCGCCGGCGATGATGACGTCTGCGTCCATGGCCGGCACTATGCGCGCGAGCCCGGCATTGTCCACCATCCCGCCCATCGCTACGGTCGCGCAGATGGACGCATGGCAGACAAGCAGCGCGGCGGACCTCGGCCGCGGAATAGAGGCGGGCCGGATCGACCCGGTCGATCTGACCGAGAGCTTTCTCTCGGCCATCGCCGATCACCCGCACGGCACCGCGATCTACGCCCGCACGATGCCCGAGCGGGCGCGGGCGGAGGCAGAGGCTGCACAGGCGCGGGCGCGCGAGGGATGTCGGAACGGCCCGCTCGATGGCGTGCCGGTCTCGTGGAAGGACCTGGTCGACACCGCCGGCACCGAGACGGAGTCGGGCTCGGCCCTGCTGGCCGGGAGGGTGCCGAGCCACGATGCCGAGGTTCTGCGCAACGCCACCGCGGCAGGGCTCGTCTGCCTCGGAAAGACCCACCAGACCGAGCTTGCCTTCTCGGGGCTCGGCCTTAATCCGATCACCGCGACGCCACCCTGCGTCAACGATGTCGAGGCCCTGCCCGGCGGCTCGTCCTCGGGCGCGGCAACGTCGGTCGCGTTCGGCCTCGCGGCGGCCGCGGTCGGGTCGGATACGGCGGGCTCGGTGCGCGTGCCCTCGGCATGGAACGACCTCGTCGGGCTGAAGACCTCGCACGGCTGGCTGAGCCTCGAGGGGGTGCTGCCGCTCTGCCCGCGCTTCGACACGATCGGCCCGCTGACCCGCACCGTCGAGGACGCCGCCCTCTTCACCGCCGCCATGGCGGGCGCACCGGCGCCCGATCTCTCCGGCGCGACGCTAGCGGGCGCCCGGCTGGCGGTGCTTCGCACCGTCGCCATGGACGATGTGGAGGCGCGTCCCGCCGAGGCCTTCGCTTCCGCATGCAGGCTTCTCGAGGCCGCGGGCGCCAGCCTGATCGAGATCGAGGTGCCGGCCGTCGCCGAGGCTGTCGATCTCGCGGCGATCATCTTCGCCGCGGAGGCCTATGGCGTCTGGGGCGTGACCATCGAGGCAAATCCCGGCGCGATGTACGGTCCCGTGCGGGAACGTTTTCGCGGCGGCGCCGGCATCGCCGCCCATGACTACGTCGCGGCTTGGCTTCGCCTCGACGACCTGCGGCGGGAGTATCGCGCTGCCACGTCAGGCTTCGACGCCGTGATCCTGCCGACGTGCGCCATCGCACCGCCGAACCGTGCGGCGGTCGAGGCCGATGCAGACCTCTTCGCCGAGCGCAATCTCAAGACGCTGCGGAACACACGGATCGGAAGCCTCCTGAACCTGTGCGGCCTGACCGTGCCCGCGGCTCCCTCCGCCGGCATCCTGTTCCAGCTTCCCGCCGGATCCGACGCGCGGCTGCTCCGGCTGGGTGCCGCTGTTGAGGCGGCGTTGTCCTGACGGTCACATCTCGTGCCATCGCGGGCACGCCGGTCTGGACCGGACCGTGGCAGAGGCACTACGGTGCCGCTCGAATGGGGCGCCCCAGACCCCGACCTTGAGGCAGCGATGACGTTTCCCGAGCGGTTTTCGGACCTGCCGGAATATGCTTTCCCGCGCCTCCGCGCGCTGCTCGACGCCCACTCTCCGGGCGGCGATCCCATTCACATGTCCATCGGCGAGCCGAAACATCCGTTCCCGAACTGGGTGCCACAGGTGATCGCCGAGCACGCGCCGGAGTTCGGTCGCTACCCGCCGAACGAGGGCACGCCGGAGCTGCGCGCGGCGATCGCAGGCTGGCTCGAGCGGCGCTACGGCGTCTCCGTCGATCCCGACACCCAAATCTCGACGCTGAACGGCACGCGAGAGGGGCTCTTCAACGCGATGATCGCGCTCTGCCCGACCGGGGCGAACGTGCTCGTGCCGAACCCGTTCTATCAGGTCTACGCCGTGGGCGCGCTCGCCGTTGGCGCGCGGCCCGTCTACCTGCCGGCGACGGCGGAGACGGGTTTCCTGCCGGAATTCGCCTCCGTCTCGCCGCAGGTCCTCGATCAAACGTCCGTCGCCTGGCTCTGCTCTCCGTCGAACCCGCAAGGCGCGGTGGCCGGTGCGGACTATTGGCACGACCTGATCTCGCTGGCCGAGAAGCATGATTTCCGCGTCTTCGCCGACGAGTGCTACAGCGAGCTCTATCGCGGCGCGCCACCCGCCGGCGCGCTGGAGATCGCGGCCGGCATGGGCGCGGACCCTGAGCGCATCACCGTGTTCCATTCGCTCTCGAAGCGGTCGAACCTGCCCGGTCTGCGGTCAGGATTCGTCGCCGGCGGGCCGAAGACGATCGCCGCGATCAAGCAGCTTCGGTCCTACGCCGGTGCGCCCCTGCCGCTGCCGATCCAGCGTGTCAGCGAGCGTCTCTGGGCCGATGAGGCGCACGTCGAGCAGAACCGCGCCCTCTACGCGCGCAAGTACGAGATCGCCACGGAGATACTGGGCGACGTTGCGCGCGTCCCTGACGCCGGCTTCTTCCTCTGGCTGCCGGTCGAGGACGGCGAGGCGGCGGCGCTCGACCTGTGGCGGCGCGCGGGAGTCAGGGTTCTGCCGGGCGCCTACCTCGCTCGCGACGTGGAGGGGCGGAACCCCGGCGCGGGATACATCCGCGTCGCTCTGGTCGCGGCGAACGAGGAGGTGCGGCGCGGCCTGACCGCGATCCGCGAGACGCTTTTCGAGTAGGAGTTTCGGACGATGGCCTATCAGACCAAGCGGCGCGACCCGCTCTTCGACAGCGAGACACAGGCGGTCCTCGAGAGGCGCGGGCGCGAGCTGGCGGGCCTTGCCTTCTGCGGCCTCGGGGATCGCCACCGCGCTGCTCCTGGCCACCTACTCTCCGTCCGACCCGAGCTGGCTCGCCGCGACCGACGCACCGATCCAGAACGCCCTCGGCGCCTTTGGCGCGTCGATCGCCTCCCCCTTGATCGTGATTGTCGGTCTTGCCGCCTGGGTGATCGCGGCTGCGTTCGTCGCGTGGGGTGTCCGCCTGGTGCTCCACCGGGGAGGCGAGGGCTGGCCGCGTCTGATCTTCGCCCCGATCGCGGTGGCGCTCGTCTCGGTCTTCGCCGCGACCTTCCCGCCCGGTTCCTCCTGGGGCCACTCGTTCGGCCTCGGCGGTCTCTTCGGCGACACGATGCTGGGCGCCTTGCTCGGGCTGCTGCCGACAGGCGCAGGCGTCTCGATGCGGCTTGTCTCCCTGGCGACGGGCGTCGCGGCCCTGGCGATGGCGGGATACGTGACCGGCATCCGGCTTGGCGAGGTCCGCGCCGCCGCCACGCTCGTCCTGCGCGCGGTGAGGGCGGCCGCCTGGCTCCTGATGCGGGGCGTCGCGTCATCCCTGACCCGCGCCGTGCGCCCGCGTCGCAAGGAACGGGCGGCAGAGCCCGACGTTCTCGAAGACACGCCGAGGCCAATGGCGGATGCACCCGAAAGCGCCGAGCGCGCGGGCCTGCTCTCCCGATTCCGCCGCAAGCCGGCTGACGCGCCGGTGCGCCAGGCCCCCGTGCCGCCGGTGGTGCGAGCCGAGCCGCCGCTCGTTCGCGGCCCACGCGGCCCGGCGCTGCCGGAGCCGGAGCTGGTGCCGCCGCAGCGGATCGAAGCGCCTGCATTCACACCGCGCCAGGCCGAGGTCGTGCCGCCCGCCCCCAAGCCGAAGCCGTCGCGCAAAGCGCAGGCGGAGGCTCAGCCGACGCTGCCGCTCGAAGATCGGGCGGAAGGCTATGCCGCGCCGCCGCTGGGCGTGCTGACGGACCCCGCGACAATCACCCGCCGCCGTCCCTCAAACGAGGCGTTGGAGGAGAACGCGCGCATGCTCGAGGCCGTGCTCGACGACTACGGCGTCAAGGGCGAGATCGTCAGCGTGAGACCCGGCCCCGTGGTCACCATGTACGAACTGGAACCGGCACCCGGGCTGAAGGCCAGTCGCGTGATCGGGCTCGCCGACGACATCGCGCGGTCGATGAGCGCCCTCAGCGCCCGCGTCTCAACCGTGCCGGGCCGCAGCGTCATCGGCATCGAGCTGCCGAACGCCGACCGCGAGCGCGTGGTCCTGCGCGAGATCCTGTCGGCGCGCGACTACGGCGACGGCACGCATCGGCTGCCGCTGGCGCTGGGCAAGGACATCTCCGGTGAGCCGGTGGTGGCCAACCTCAGCCGGATGCCGCACCTTCTCATTGCGGGCACCACCGGCTCGGGCAAGTCGGTGGCGATCAACACGATGATCCTGTCACTGCTCTACAAGCTCTCGCCGGAGGAGTGCCGGCTGATCATGATCGACCCCAAGATGCTGGAACTCAGCGTCTACGACGGCATCCCGCACCTGCTGTCCCCTGTCGTCACCGACCCGAAGAAGGCGGTCGTGGCGCTGAAATGGGTCGTGGCCGAGATGGAGGATCGCTACCGCAAGATGTCGAAGATGGGCGTGCGCAACATTGATGGCTACAACGGCCGGGTGGCGGAGACGCTGGCCAAGGGCGAGATGTTCAGCCGCACCGTGCAGACCGGCTTCGACGACGAGACCGGCGACCCGGTGTTCGAGACCGAGGAGTTCGCGCCGGAATCGATGCCCTACATCGTCGTCATCGTCGACGAGATGGCCGACCTGATGATGGTCGCCGGCAAGGAGATCGAGGCCTGCATCCAGCGCCTGGCGCAGATGGCGCGCGCGAGCGGCATCCACCTGATCATGGCGACGCAGCGGCCGTCGGTCGACGTCATCACCGGCACGATCAAGGCGAACTTCCCGACCCGCATCAGCTTTCAGGTCACGTCCAAGATCGACAGCCGCACCATCCTCGGCGAGCAGGGCGCCGAACAGCTCCTCGGCATGGGCGACATGCTCTACATGGCCGGCGGCTCCAAGATCACGCGCGTGCATGGCCCGTTCTGCTCGGACGAGGAGGTCGAGGACGTCGTCCGCCACCTCAAGTCGCTCGGGCCGCCGGATTACGTCGGCGGCGTGCAGGACGGTCCGGACGAGGACCAGAGCGCGGACATCGACGCGGTTCTCGGCCTCGGCGGCAACACCGACGGCGAGGATGCGCTCTACGACCAGGCCGTGGCGATCGTCATCCAGGACCGCAAGTGCTCGACCTCCTACATCCAGCGCAAGCTCGCCATCGGCTACAACAAGGCCGCGCGGCTGGTTGAGCAGATGGAGGAGCAGGGCCTCGTCACTTCCGCCAACCACGTCGGCAAGCGCGAGATCCTGGTGCCCGAGCAGGGGTGACCGGCTAACGCTTAGCCAAGGCGCCGACCTCGGCTATGCTGGCGCGAGTTGCATCAGCGGAGCCTCCGGATGAACCGAGTATCTGGTCCTAGCGGCCCTCTTCGCCCTCTTTTCCGGCGCTCAGATCGCGACGGCACAGACGCTTCGCGATCGGTTGGCCACCGGCGTGAACAAGATCGCGAGAGGGCGCCGGCCGCGTCGTCGAGAATGTCGAGCGGTCGATCGAAGGTTCGGTCGACCTCCTCACCGACGAGGCGACGCCCGAGGCGACGCGCGGCCGAACTCGACCAGATGGCCTTTCAGACGCTTGAGCGGCTGTTCGCCGAACGGCCGGAGGCGATCCCGCTCTTCGAGGAAAGCGCCGGCTACGCGGTCTTCGACACGCGGCGGATGATGTTCGGCGTGGCCGCCGGTGCCGGCCGCGGCGTTGCGGTGAGCAAGACCACGGGACGAGCGGGTCTACATGAACATGGGGCTGGGCGGCGTCGGCGTGTCGTTCGGCCTCGGCGGGTTCGAGACGCAGGTGGTCATCCTGTTTCAGACCGACGCGGTCGTACGATGACTTCGTCACCCGCGGACTGGACGCTTCAGCCGAAGCCGGAACCATGTTCGGCGACGACAAGCAGAGGGCGACCGTCAAGTTCGCTGACGGTCGCTCGATCTTCTACCTGACGAACCGCGGATGGAAGGTGTCGGCGACGGCCGCCGGAACACGCTACTGGGTCGATGTCGACCTGAATTGACGCGCATCGTCGGCGCCGCGCATCCGCGAACGGTTCAGCCCGCGCGCTCGGCGTTCGCGCCGATGAACCAGGCGTCCTTGTCGACGATCCGGCTCACCTCGGTGAAGAGGTCTTCGGTATCGTCGTCGTCGGCATCGTCGGCCTGGTCGATCGCGTCGCGGAGCTTCGACCCATAGGCCATGAAGCGCTCCGTCAGGGCCACGATGTGGTCCTGGATGTCCTCGATATCGGTCGGATACGGCTCGACGTTGGACCCCTTCGCCACGACCTCCACGGTGCCGTGCGCCTGCCCGCCGAGGATGACGGCACGTTCCGCCATCAGGTCGCCGGCGTCGCGCAACCGGTCCGCCACCTCGTCGAGCAGTTCGTGGACGCCGATGAACCCGCGACCCTTGATGTTCCAGTGCGCCTGCTTGACCGCCAGCGTCAGCGCGATGGTGTCGCTGAGGCGCGCGTTCAGCAGATCGATCATCTTCTTGCGCGTGTCTTCGGTCAGTCCTTCGACGAAGGCTTCTGGCATGTCTCGCTCCATTCGCTTGCGGATTGTCAGGCCGGAGTGTCCCCACCCTGTGGCGGCAAACACCTCAGTACACCAACAGTTCCTTCGTGTGTCACGGCCGCGACCACGTCTCTCGCCAGTTCGTGACGCGGATCGCCCGTGCGCGCCGCTCCCATAGCGCCTATCTTGGCGGCATGAGACGATTTCGCGCGATTCCTCGCCCCGCTCGTCCTGCTGGTCCTCGCTCTTCCCGCGAGTGCTCAGCAATTGTCGCTGAACGAGATCAGCCGCTATCTCAATTCGCTGCAGAGCGTCCGCAGCGAGTTCACGCAGATCAACCCGGACGGGACGATCTCCACCGGAACCGTCTACATCCGACGGCCCGGCCGCATGCGGTTCGAATACAACGAACCCGATGACACGCTCGTCATCGCGGGCGCCGGGACGGTCGCGGTCTTCGACGGCGGGTCGAACATCTCAACGCCCGAGCAGTATCCGCTGGCTCAGACGCCCCTGAACCTGATCCTCGAGCGGAACGTCGACCTGTCACGCCGCGGCATGGTCACTGGACACGGCTACGACGGCACTGCGACCACGGTCACGGCGCAGGACCCGGCGCGCCCCGAGAACGGGTCGATCGAGTTGAAGTTCACCGACGATCCGGTGGAACTGCGGCAGTGGATCGTGACCGACAGCGGCGGCAACCGGACCACGGTCGCCCTCGGCCCGCTGCAACCGGGCGGCAACCTCTCCGCCCGCCTCTTCAGCATCGAGGCTGAGGTGAGACGCCGCGACCGCTAGGCGCGGCCGCAGGAGCGAAGCTGGCCGCGGTAGTACTCCGCCCGCGTCGAGACCCTTTGCGCGACGTCGATCAGCCAGGGCTTGCCGCGATAGCTGCCGCGCGCGTAGCCCGAGTGCCCCTCGTGGTACGCGAGGTACTGGTTGAACGCGTCATCGAGGTTGATGCCGTTCCGCTGCCGCGTCTGCGTCATGTACCAACCCATGAAGTCGGTCGCATCGCTGATGTCGTCGCGCTTTGCCCGGCGGCGGCCGGTCTCGCTCCGGTACTCGTCCCACGTGCCGTCAAGCGCCTGGCTGTAGCCATAGGCCGAGCTTTGCCGCCCCATCGGAATGATGCCAAGCGCATAGCGGTGCGGCGTCCTGGCATTGCCGACGAACTTCAATTCCTGGTGGATCGTCGCCATCTGCACGTGGATCGGAACGCCCCATCGCCGCTCGCGTCCGCTGCATGGCGCGGAAGTAGTTCGGCCTTTCGGCCACGATGCTGCACGCATTGTCCAGGTCGCGCGGAGCCGAGTAGTTCCCGCTTCCGCAGCTTGCGACCAGCGCGACCACCATGGCCGCACGAATCCAACTGCCCATCTGCCTCACGCTCTTATCTGCCTGCTCGTTTTCCGGCCACGCTAGCGCAATCCCGGCCATGAGGGAACACGCATCACATAATGAATGCGAGAAGCACCGGCAGAAGCACAACCGAAAGCAGAGTGGAGACGACGACGAGCCCGGCCACGGAGTCGCTGTCCGCGCCGTATTTCTCGGCAAGAAGGTAGGACGTCACCGCGACCGGGGTCGCGAGTTGCAGCACGAGCACCGCGAAGGCGACAGGCGGCAGGGCGAACCAGCGGCCGACCGCCCAAGCCGCCGCGACGCAGATCGCCGCCTTCGCCAGCGAAATCCAGACCGACCGCCCCAGCCGGCCCGGAGTGAGCCGGGCGACCGCGACGCCCAGCGTGATGAGCATCAGGGGGATGGCAAGCTGGCCGACCAGCGACAGCGTGTTGGTCAGGAACGTCGGCGTCTCCCACCCCTGCCAGAGAAACAGCGCGCCCAGCAGCGTGGCGCCCAGCAGCGGCTCGTAGAGCACCTTCAGCAGGCTGCCGCCGCCCGCCACCAGCCACAGCCCGATGGTGAAGGACAGCACCGCCATCACCGCAAACACGACCACCGCATAGCCGAGGCCCTCGTCGCCAAAGGCGAAGAGCGCCAGTGGCAGGCCGAGGTTGCCGGTATTTCCGAAGATGATCGGCGCAAGATAGGTCCGAAGGTCGAGCCGAGCCAGGCGCGCCAGGATCAGCGAAGCGACCCCGACCAGCGCGTATGCCGACAGCGCGGCGATCGACAGCGTGGTCAGCGCCGACGGGCTCGATCTCCGTGCGCATCAGCGACACGAAGATCAGGCACGGCACGCCCAGCGTCATCGCCAGCCGGGTGACGAACTGGATCCGGTACTCGAGGCCGAGCCGCATCCAGACGTAGCCGATGGTCGCAAGCAGGAAGACGGGGGCCACCACCTCGGCGACCGTCAGGATCAGGTTCACGGCAGGTTTCCGATAAAGTCGACGCGTCTCATGGACATTGCTCGCCCAACGAAGCTATTAGGCTAGCCCGAAGGAGTGCTCCATGCTCAAGACGCGGGCAAAGTTCAGTCTCGGTGAAGTCGTCCGTCACCGCAAGCATCCGTTCCGGGGTGTCGTGTTCGACGTCGATGCGATGTTCTCGAACACCGAGGAATGGTACGACGCCCTGCCGGAGGACAGCCGTCCGAAGAAGGACCAGCCGTTTTATCACCTCCTGGCCGAGAATGAGCAGAGCTACTACGTCGCCTACGTGTCCGAGCAGAACCTGCTGCCAGACAGCGCCGGAGGGCCGGTCGACCATCCCGACGTGCACGACCTCTTCGGAGATTTCGAGGATGGGCGCTACCCCCTTCACTTCGCCCTGAACTGACACGACGGACGCCGCGTGCGTCCCGGCCGACCGTGGATCGTCCCGCGACAGCGGCGCACAACGTCAGTACCCGATGGCGCAACCATCCTTGCGCGGGTCGGAGCCGGCAGTCAGCGTGCCCGCGTGCTCGTCGATCAGGATGGCCTGCGCGCCGCCGATCGGCGCCTGCGGCACCTCCACGACATGCCCGCGTTCCGCGAGTTCAGCCCTCACTGCATCGGAATAGCCCCGCTCGACCGTCGCGATGCCGTCCTGGGTGAAGCAGCGTGGGCCGTCGATCGCCTCCTGCGGGTCCATGTCGAAGTCGACGACGTTGCTGACGAAGCGGGCATGGCCCGCCGCCTGGTACTGTCCGCCCATGACGCCGAACGGCATGACGACCCGCCCCTCACGCGCGAGCATGCCGGGAATGATGGTGTGCATCGGACGCTTGCCGCCCGTGGCCTCGTTCGGATGCCCTTGCTCCAGCGAGAACCCCTGGCCGCGATTCTGCAGAAGGATCCCGAACTTCGGCGACGCGATGCCGGAGCCGAAGGAGTGAAAGATCGAGTAGATCAGCGAGACCGCCATCCGCTCCGCGTCGACGACTGTGATGTAGACCGTGTCGCGATGCACCGCCTCGCTGACCGGCGCGGCGTCCGGGATCGCTTTTTTCATGTCGATCAGCGCCGAAAGGCGCTCGGCCGTTGCGGGGTCCAGCATGTGCGCCAGCCGCGTCACGTGGTCGAGGTCCGCCAAGAACCGATCGCGCGCGTCGTAGGCGAGTTTCGTCGCCTCGAGGTCGAGGTGCGCCCGGTCGGCTCCGAAGGGGTCGAGCGCGGCGACGTCGAAGTGCGACAGGATCCGCGCCAGCAGGATGGCCGCCGCGCCCTGGCCGTTTGGCGCATGCTCCAGGATCTCCGTTCCGCGATAGGTGCCGCTGACGGGCTCGCCCCAGCTTGCCTCGACCTCGGCGAAGTCGTCGGGTGTATTGCAATCCACCGCTTTCACCGAGCGCGGCGAGCATGTCTTCGGCCACTTCGCCTTCGTAGAAAGCGTCGCGCCCGCGGTCGGCGACGCGGCGCAGGACTTCTGCCTGTCCCGGCGCGCGGAACAGCGTGCCGATCGAGGGGGCCTCGCCGTCGAAGAGATAGTGCCGCCGTGCCTCGCCCTGCAGCGCATCGGCCGCCCGCGCCCAGTCGAACGCGACGCGCGGCGCGACCGGCACGCCTTCGTCGGCGTAGCGGATAGCGGGCGCGAGGACGCGGTCGAGCCCGAGGTAGCCGTAGCGCTCGGACATGCGGCAGAAGGCGTCGATCGCGCCGGGCAACGTGACGGCGTGGCCGCTGCCGGCCGGGATACGGACATGACCCGCCTCCCGCAGCGACGCCGCCGAAAACGCTCGGGGCGCACGGCCGGATCCGTTGACCGCGACCACCGGCTCCTCCGGCCTGGAGATCAGCGCGAAGCAGTCTCCGCCTATGCCCGTGCTCTGCGGCTCGCAGATGCCGAGGAGCACGGCGCCCGCGATCGCGGCGTCGAGGGCATTGCCGCCGGACTTCAGGATGTCGATGGCTGCGCTCGCGGCCAAGAGGATGCGAGGTGGCGCACATCCCGTTGGTGGAGATCACCGGGGAGCGTCCCGGCAGTTGAAGATCGCGCATTTCCAGCCTCTTCCCGCAGACGAGCCCGTTTATCGGGCGTGGCGAGGCGTGACCAGAGGTGGAAAGAGCCGGCACCGCGCCATACGGTGGGGGCAGTCGAGGCGCGGTGCCGGGCGGGTCCACCGGACCGACAGCCTGCAGCTAGCGCGGGAGTGTGGCGAGATTGGGGCGAGATTGCGGAGTTCTCGTGTTCCCGCTTCAGGGGCGGGCGGGTCTCGCGTCCCGCCGCATCCGAAACGCGGAGCACGTTCGTGGCGCCTTCCCGCACGTAGGACAGGTCGGCGGCGAGTTCGTGGATGAGGTGCCAGCCGAACCCCCCCTCCGGCAGATCCTCGAAGGCGCAGTCGAGTGAGGCCGGCAGGCCACTCGGGAGACGGCCATCCGGCATCGGATGCCCGTCGTCGCGCATCTGGAACGTCAACTCGTCGCGATCGGCCCAGACCGTCAGCTCGATCCGGCCGTCTCCGCGCGCGCGGTAGGCATGCTCGCAAACGTTGTTCATCATTTCCGCCAGCACCTGCTCGACCGTCCAGGCCACCTCGGCCTCGAGATGCAGGGCGTGCAATCCTTTTCGGGTCTCGGCCAGGGCGGAGCGCACCGAGACGGCGGAGCTGTCGAGGGCGACCTTCAGATACGGCTCGCTTCGGGGCTGCTCCCCGTCCTTCACGACTTTCGCCGCCTCAGGACGCATGTTCCAGACCCGAAAATGCGTCTTCGACCGATGCATGAATGGCGAAGACGGTATCCATTCTCGTAAGTCGGAATACCTTCGTGACGTTCGGCGTCAGGCTTGCGAGTTCGAGACGCCGGTCCTTGCCGAGCAGCTTCATGACGCCGACGATCGCCCCGAGGCCGCTGCTGTCGATGAAGTTGACGCGCGACATGTCGAGAACGATGCGCCCCGTCCCTTCGCCGGCCAGCGTGCGTGCGGTGTCCTTGAAAAGGACGGCCGATGCGGCATCGATCCGCAACTCCTCCAGAGTGAGAATCAAGTCGGGACCGCGTGCTTCGGTTTTTATATCCATGGCAACAACCTCGCTGCGCCCTCGTCTAGACGCGGTGTCTTACGATCCGGTAAGGACGCGTGCATCCGCTCGAGGAGGTGAACTTGCAGGACGTCATTATCTCAGGTGCGGCCCGCACGCCGATGGGCGGCTTCCAGGGGGCGCTTTCCGCCGCGCAGGCGCCGGAGCTCGGCGGCGCGGCGATCCGCCAAGCCCTGGCCGGCGCCGGGCTCGAGACCGTGGACGAGGTCGTCATGGGGTGCGTCCTGCCCGCGGGCCAGGGCCAGGCGCCGGCGCGGCAGGCGGGCTTCGCCGCCGGGCTCGGTGACGACGTGCCGGCCACGACCCTGAACAAGATGTGCGGGTCGGGCATGAAGGCGGCAATGGACGCCTTCGACGCGATCGCCACGGGCCGCGTCTCGACGATGGTCGCCGGCGGGATGGAGAGCATGACGAACGCGCCGTACCTGCTGCCGAAGATGCGCGGCCGGCGCCCGTATGGGCCACGGCGCGGTGGTCGAACTCGATGTTCCTCGACGGGCTGGAGGATGCCTACGACAAGGGCCGCCTCATGGGCACCTTCGCCGAGGATTGCGCCGAGCGCTACCAGTTCACGCGCGAGGCGCAGGACGAATACGCGATCCGGTCCCTCGAATGCGCCCTCGGCGCGCAGACGTCGGGTGCCTTCGCGGACGAGATCGCGCCGGTCACCGTCACCTCGCGCAAGGGCGAGGCGGTGGTGGCGCACGACGAGCAGCCCGCGCTGGCACGCGCCGACCGGATCCCCGCGCTGAAGCCCGCGTTCCGCAAGGATGGCACCGTGACCGCGGCCAACGCGTCCTCGATCTCCGATGGCGCCGCGGCGCTTGTCCTGACAGCACAGGGATCGGGTCTCCCTGTCCGCGCCCGCGTCCTCGGGCACGCGACGCACGCCCAGGCGCCCGGCTGGTTCACCACCGCACCGGTGCCGGCGGCGAAAAAGCTCCTCGACCGCCTCGGCTGGTCCATTGCCGATGTCGATCTCTGGGAGGTCAACGAAGCCTTCGCCGTGGTGCCGATGGCCTTCATGGCCGAGACTGGGATCGATCGCGAAAGGCTCAACGTGAACGGGGGTGCATGCGCGCTCGGCCACCCCATCGGCGCCTCCGGCGCGCGGATCATCGTGACGCTCCTCCACGCACTCGAGGCGCGGGACCTCAAGCGCGGCGTGGCCGCGATCTGCATCGGCGGCGGAGAGGGCACCGCGATCGCGATCGAGCGGCCGTGACGGCGGGTACGGAAGCCGGACGCCACCACCCCGCCCGCGCCTCGGAGGCGGGCACGTGACCAACGCGAACTATGGCGACCTCGCGGCCCGCATCGCGGCCCTGACCGAGGGAGAGGATGACGTCGTGTCCCTGATGGCGACGCTGGCGTGCGAGCTCCACCACTCCGACGACCGGTTCGACTGGACCGGCTTCTACCGCGTCACGGCGCCCGGCGATCCTCAAGATCGGGCCGTACCAGGGCGGGCACGGCTGCCTCGTCATCCCGTTCGACCGTGGCGTCTGCGGCGCCGCCGCGCGCACCGGCGAGACGCAGATCGTACCCGACGTCGACGCCTTCCCGGGGCACATCGCGTGCGCCGCCACCACCCGGTCGGAGATCGTGCTGCCGGTCCGCGACCGCTCCGGCACCGTCATCGCGGTGCTCGACATCGACAGCGACAGGCCCGACGCCTTCGGCCCGTCCGACGCGGCAGGGCTAGAGGCCATCCTCGACGCCACCTTCGCCAGATGAGCTTCGAGGGGTGGCTCGTCTTCGCCGCCTTCTGGGCGGCCTTCGTCACGACACCAGGGCCGAACGCGGTCAACTGCGTGCAGACGGCGATGGCGCTCGGATTTCGCCGCGCCATGACGTGCGTCCTCGCCATTCTCACGCAGGCTTCGCTGTTCCTCGCGCTCTCGGCGGCGGGCGTCACCGCCCTCATCGCGACGTCGCCGACGATCTTCGGCTGGGCCAAGCTCGTCGGGGCTGCAATGCTGGTCTGGCTCGGCCTGCGCGGCTGGATCAATGCGCGAAAGCCGGTCGACGTCCCGGCCTCGAGCCGGTCGGTCTACGTGCGGGCGCTGCTGATCGCCACGATCAACGCCAAGAGCCTCGCCGGATACCTCGCCGCCTTCTCCGCCTTCGTGCAGCAGGACGTGCCCATCGCCCAGCAGATGTGGGCGATCATGCCGACCGCGCTCACGCTGACCGCACTCAGCTACACCGGCTACGTCGCGATCGGCGCGGGCCTCGGCCGGATGGCCCTCGGCGCGCTGATGAACGTCTGGCTCCGGCGCGGGATGGCCGTGCTCTTCGTCGGCTACGGCATCGCGCTTGGCGCTACACCGGCCCGGGCATGAGCGACTATGACCCGCCAGACGTTCCGCTCACGATCCTGCACGCCGATCACGAGATCCTGCTGGTCGACAAGCCAGAGGGCCTGCTCAGCGTTCCCGGGCGGGGCGAGCACCTGGCCGACTGCCTGCTGACCCGGGTGCAGGCGGCGTTCCCCGAGGCGCTGCTCGTGCACAGGCTGGACCGCGACACGTCAGGCGTGATGGTCTTTGCGCTGACGCCCAACGCGCAGCGCAATCTCGGTCTGCAGTTCGAGCGGCGACACGCCAAGAAGACCTACGTCGCCCGCGTCTGGGGCCATGTCGCGGAGAAGACCGGGACGGTCGACCTGCCGCTGATCGTCGACTGGCCGAACCGCCCGCTGCAGATGGTCGACTTCGAGCGTGGAAAGCCGGCGCTGACCGAATGGCGCGTCGCGCGCCATGAAGACCGGACCACGCGGATCCGGCTGTTCCCCAAGACCGGCAGGTCGCACCAGTTGCGCGTGCACATGCGCGAGATCGGACACCCGATCCTTGGCGATCCGTTCTATGCGACCGGCGAAGCGCGCGATGCGCCGCGCATGATGCTCCACGCCGAGAGCCTGCGCCTGCGGCACCCCGACGGCGGCAAGCCCGTGACCTTCAACGCGCCCGTTCCGTTCTAGCCGCCAGCCGCGCGATCTCCCCCACCAGGCGCTCGCGGGCGGGCGGCAGGGGGCGGTCCCCGATATCCGCCGCCAGATGCGTCAGGAAATGGCCGGTCGTCCGCAGCCCGTCGAGCACGTCCCCGATCTCCGCCGGGGCCTCGGTCAGCATCACGGGCGGCAGCGGCAGCAGCCGGTCGGCCCATTCCGCCGCGGCGCGCCGGGACACCGCCCTCCCCGTTCGCGGCGAGACGAAGGCCAGGTCCTCCGCGCTTCCGGTGACCGCGCAGGATCCAAGGTCGAGGCCGTAGCCCAGATCTTCGAGAAGCCGCAGCTCCCACCGCAGATAGTCGGCCGGCCAGCCCACAGCCCCGAGACGCGACAACAGCGCGAGCGTGCGGCCGAAAAGCTCGGCATGCGCGTCCCGTTCCGGCAGCGACACGAGGAGCAGGCTTGTCACGGCGTTGATGCCGGCGAGCGCCGCGCGGTCCGACAGCAATGCGCCGGTGGTTCGCACCGGCTCCAGGGTGAAGGCGCCGATATGGTCATCGAGTCGCGCCCGCCACTCCGCCGAGAGCAGGCTGCCGGGCTGCAGGATCGGGCGCATCCGGCGGCCCGTCCCGCCGCGCACGACGCCGGCATGGCGACCGTGCCCGGCGGTGAAGAGCTCGACGATCGCCGCGTTCTCTCCATGCGGCCTGACGGCGAGCACGATGCCCTCGTCCCGCCACTCGATCATCCGTCGAGCCCCTCCTGGTCCAGCAGATGCCGGCCCGCGCGATCCTCGACCTCGATGATCCAGAGGTCGCGGTCGCGGGCGCGCTGCCGCGCCAGCATCTCGTCGACCTCGGCCTCCGCGCCCTCGGCGAGGGTCATCCAGGTCCGCTCTCCGCTCATCAGGTCGAACGATCTCTGCAACGCCTGCGCCTGTCCGTCGAGGGTCGCGACCTTGACAATCACCGACCCCGCGGTCGCATCGCCACGCGCCGTGACATAGGCGGGGATCGCCGCCAGCCGCAGCCGGTTGAGATACGCCCGGACCCAGAAATCCGCCGTCAGACGCGCCATCACTCGGCCCAGTCGAGGCCGATCTGGCGATACCGCTCCTGCTCGTCCAGCCAGCCCGGCCGCACCTTGACCTGGAGGAACAGGTGCACGCGGCGGCCAAGGAAGGTCTCGAGTTCCGCGCGTGCCGCCTGGCCCACCGCCTTCACCGTCTCGCCCTTGTGGCCGAGCACGATGCCCTTGTGCCCGTCACGCGCGACGTAGATCACCTGGTCGATCCGGGCGGAGCCGTCCTTGCGGTCCTCCCACGCCTCGGTCTCGACCGTCAGCTGGTAGGGCAGCTCCTGGTGCAGGCGCAGCGTCAGCTTCTCGCGCGTGATCTCGGCCGCGATCAGCCGCTCGGACAGGTCCGCGATCTGGTCCTCGGGATAGAGCCATGGGCCCTCCGGCAGCTCCGCCGCCAGCCACGCGCGCAGGTCGTCGACCCCGTGTCCCTTCTCCGCCGAGATGAGGAAGGTCCGGTCGAATGCCAGCCGCGCGTTCATCTCCTTCGTCAGGCCAAGCAGGACCGGCGCCTCGACCCGGTCGATCTTGTTGATGGCAAGGGCGATGCGCCGCCCGGCCGCCTGCTCCGACAGGGTCTCGACGATCGTCCCGACGCCCTCGGTGATCCCGCGGTGCGCCTCGATCAGCAGCACGACGATGTCGGCATCCGCCGCCCCGCCCCACGCCGCCGCGACCATCGCCCGGTCGAGCCGGCGGCGCGGCCGGAACAGGCCGGGCGTGTCGACGAAGACGATCTGGCTCTCGCCCTCCATCGCTACGCCGCGGATCCGGGCGCGGGTGGTCTGCACCTTGTGCGTGACGATCGAGACCTTCGCCCCGACCATCCTGTTCAGCAGCGTCGACTTGCCCGCGTTCGGCTCGCCGATCAGCGCCACGAAGCCGGACCGCGTGTTGCTCATACTTGCCCCGACGGTTGGAAGCGTCGGGCTACAGCAAAGCCGAGGTCTTGGCCAGTCTGGTCGTCAGCCCCCGCCGTACTGGCTGGCAATCTGCTCGAGGCCCGCGTCGAAGATCCCGGTGATGATCTCGACTGCTTCCTCCTCGGAGGCGCCTTCGGGCTCGAACTCTACCGACCAGGTCAGGACCGATCCGTCACCGGCCTCCCGCACCATGAACTTGGAGTGGTAGTCCGCGACAGGAAGCGGGCTTTCGATGATCTCGTATCCGTAGGCGTGATCCGCGCCGGCAACGTCTTCTCGCCGTTCCAGAAACTCCGAGCCGTCGCCCCCGACGAGCCGGCGGTGCGTGGCGCCGTCGATTTCTTCCTCCGAGCAGGTCGCGACACCGGGGTGCCAGTCGGCGATCGCGCAGAACTCCCCGACACCACCCCACACCTCGTCAGCCGGTGCGTTCAACTCGACTTCTCGAGAGACTTCCGCTGCCTGAACGGATGCGGCAAGCAGACCGGCGGACGCCGAGACCAATAAGAGCCTGGCCATGGTATTTCCTCCCTCAAGACGCAGCAACTGCACACCAAGGTCTTGCCGAAAATCGCTCCACCTCGCTCGCGTCATAACACGGAACGGCGTCAGACGTCGTGCTTTTGTTGCTCCATCTGGCGCAGCAGGAGGCCGGCCGCCTGCTGCTCGGCCGCGCGCTTGGAGGTGGCGCTTGGCGCTGGCGCTGCCGCCGCTCTCGGCGCGGACCTCGATGGTGAAGATCGGCGCGTGGTCGGGGCCGGTCCGCTCGAGCTCGACATAGGCAGGCGGCGGCTCGCCGCGCGCCTGCAACCACTCCTGCAGGGCGGTCTTGGCGTCGCGCGCATCCTCCTCAACCGCGGCCACCCGGTCGACCCAGAGCCGGTGGACCATCGCCTGCGCCGCGTCGAACCCGCCGTCGAGATAGACCGCCGCGATCAGCGCCTCCATCGCGTCGGCGAGCAGCGCCTGCTTCCGCCGGCCGCCGCGTCATCGCCTCCGACCGGCCGAGGCGCAGCACGGACCCGAGGTCGATCTGGCGGGCCACATCGGCGCATGTCTCGCGCCGGACCAGTGCATTGTAACGTCGGCGCAAGCACGCCCTCGGACGCGCCCTCGTCCGCATTGAGCAGCGCTTCGGCCATGATCAGGCCCAGGACGCGGTCGCCAAGGAACTCCAGCCGCTGGTTGTCGATGCGCCCCGACCCGGACATCGAGGGATGGGTCAGCGCCGTGACGAGCAGGTCCGGGTCGGAGAAGTCATGGCCGATGCGGCGCGAGACCGCCTTGAGTTCGGCCGACAGCCTCACACGATCTCCTCGAAGAACCGGTCCGCCCGCCAGGTCCAGAAGAACAGCATCGAGCGTCCGGCGGAGGAGAACATCACCCGGTCGGCGCGGCCGATCAGGTTCTCGTAGGGCACCGCGCCGACGCCCAGCGCCGCCTGCGGCACGCGGCTGTCGGTGGAGTTGTCGCGGTTGTCGCCCATGAAGAAGTAGTGCCCCTCGGGCACCGTGTAGATCGGCGTCTCGTCGAGCCGCGACGGACGGATGTCGAGGACGGCGTGCTGCGACCCGTTGGGCAGCGTCTCGATCGCGCGCTACTTGATGCAGTCGCCGCCCGGCTGGACCGGAGCGTTGGCGCATTGCGGCAGGTTGCCGGCCGGCCCCTGCCGCTCGTAGGTCTCGATGAACTCGCCGTCGGGGGTCTGCGGCGCCAGCTCGCCGTTGATGTAAAGCAGGCCGTCCTGCACCTGGATACGGTCGCCCGGCAGTCCGATCAGCCGCTTGATGAAATCGGTGCCCGCGACCGGGTGACGGAACACCACCACGTCGCCCCGCTCCGGCTCGCCGCCGAACCAGCGGCCGTCGATGAAGGGGCACATCGAGAACGGGCAGGAATGTTGCGAATAGCCGTAGGCCATCTTGTTGACGAAGAGGAAGTCGCCGATCAGCAGCGTGTCCTTCATCGATCCCGACGGGATCCAGAAGGGTTGGAAGAACAGGGTCCGGAACACCCCCGCAATCAGCAGGGCGTAGACGATCGTCTTGACCGTCTCGACCAGACCTTCCTTCTTCTCCGCCTTGTCGGCCATCATGACGATCCCCTTCGCGAACCCGGCGCTTGATGAGCGCGCGCCCGGCACGAGTTCAAGCTGGCCGCGGCGGCAGTGCCTCCACGATCACGACCGCCTGGGCCCAGGGATGATCGTCGGTGAGCGTCACGTGAATGAGTCGCCTCGTGGCCGCCGGGGGTCATCGCGGCAAGGCGGTCGGCGGCCCATCCGGTGACCTCCATGACCGGCTGGCCGGTGCGCAGGTTGCGCACCGCCATGTCGCGCCAGGCGATGCCCATCCGCAGGCCGGTGCCGAGCGCCTTGGAGCAGGCCTCCTTCGCCGCCCAGCGCTTGGCGAGCGTCGCCGCCTCGTCAGGCCGGCGTCGCGCCTTCGCGAACTCCGTCTCGGTATAGACCCTGTGGCGAAAGCGATCGCCAAAGCGTTCGAGCGTCGCCTCGATACGCTCGATGTTGCAGAGATCGACACCGATGCCCAAGATCATCGGGCGGACCTAGGCCGCCCGCGCGCCTCGTGCAAGAAAGCCGCGCGGATCGACCGTTCGGGTGGCCCGGACCTAACCTTCGCCTGCGACGTACGCGTGCAGCGCCGAGATGTCGTCTTCGCTGAGGTCCGCGACGCCGCCGACCTCCGGGATGTCCTGCCAGCGCCTCGGCGAAGGCCTCCTGCTCCAGCCCGGCCATCGACGCCGCCGAAAGCTCGCTGTCGGCGCCGTGGCACCCGGCGCACGTCTGCTCGAAGATCGCGGCGCCGTCGGCGTCCTGCGCCATGGCAGGCCCGGCCACGAGCGCGAGCATGGGAAGTGCGGTGCGGACGTGATGCAGCATCGGATGAACTCCTCCTACGCGACGACCGGTCGCGGCCGCCTTGAGGACAGCGCCCGACGGCGCCGCCGCGGTTCCGCGACCGGCGCTTTCCGCTCAGCTACGCGCCGCGTCCATCCTGCGGCGCATCTCGGCGATCGCCTCGGGCAGCCCGCGAAAGATCGCCTCGGCGACAAGGAAATGCCCGATGTTCAGCTCGACCATCTCGGGGATCGCGGCGATCGGGCCGACGGTGTCGTAAGTCAGCCCGTGCCCGGCATGAACCTCAAGGCCAAGATCGGCGGCATGTGCCGCCATGTCGACGATCCGGTCGAGATCGGCCATCTTCTCTTCGGTCCGGCCCTCCGCATAGCGCGTCGCAATAGGCGCCGGTGTGCAGTTCGACCACCGCGGCGCCGATCTGCGCCGCCGCCTCGATCTGGGCCTCCTCGGCGGCCACGAACAGCGAGACGCGACTGCCGGCATCACGAAGGGGCGCGACGAACCGGGTAAGGCGCTCGGCGTCGCGAGCGACGTCCAGCCCGCCTTCGGTGGTGCGCTCCTCGCGCCGCTCTGGAACCAGACAGATCGCGTGTGGCGCGTGGCGAAGGGCGATCGCCTGCATCTCGTCGGTCGCCGCCATCTCGAGGTTCAGCGTGACGCCCAGCGCGGCCAGGCCCTCGATGTCGGCGTCGCCGAATGTGACGACGGTCCTCGCGCAGGTGCGCCGTGATGCCCTCCGCGCCCGCCTCGACGGCGATCCGCGCGGCCCGGACCGGATCGGGATAGGCACCGCCGCGGGCGTTCCGCACCGTCGCCACGTGGTCGATGTTGACGCCCAGCCTCAGCCTTCGTGCCATCCGAATCCTCTCCCGCATCGCCGGCGGACCCTAGCGGGCACCCGCGGCGCTGTCAGCCTTGTCCTGGGCGGCGCGCATCTTGGCGATCTTGCGCTGCAATCGCGTGATCCGCGCCCGCTGATAGGCCAGGATCAGCGGAAAGCTGACGTAGTATGCGACCACGGAAGCCGCCAGGCCCGGCACCAGCCCGCCCACGAGGTACGGCCAGAACACGCGCTCGAAGAACGTCGCGAGACGCGCCCAGCTCACGGTCTCCGGCGTGAAGATGGCCGCGAAGTTCGCCCACAGCTCCACCGAGGCGTAGGAGAAGGACGAGACGATCTGTGGCAGCGGCACCGGCTCGAGGCCGAGGATCCAGGCGCCAAGCTCAACCGAGAGCGTCGCGATGATCGGGAACGTGATCGGGTTGCCGAAGAACGTCGACAAAAGCGCCGCAAGGATGTTGCCGCCGATCATCCAGGCAAGACCTGCCGAAAGCAGGAAATGCAGACCATAGAGCGGCGTGAAGCAGACGAAGACGCCGCAGGCTATTCCCCGCGAGATCTTGTGGGCCGGGTCGGGAAGCCGCCGCAGCCGGTAGCCGACATACTGGAAGGCACGGCGCCAGCCGCCGCGCGGATAGAACCAGCCGGCGGCAATCTCGGAGTAGCTGAGCGGGGTACGCCGCTTGAACATCCCTTCTCCGTCACGGGCGGCGAGACACGTCCCTCAGCCGCGAGATCTCAGCGACGTCGCTATCCGCCTCCAGCGCCAGACGCACGGCGTGCAGATGCTCGGCGTCGCGTAGCTCGACATCAATCACCATTCTGTAAAAGTCCGGTTTTCGGTCGAGCATCCGGAGATCCGAGATATTCGCCCCCTTCTCGCCGATCAATGTGCAAATCCGTCCCAGCACGCCGGCGTCGTTCGACAGGGTGAGGTCGAGGCTCACCGCATGGACCGGCCGGTGCCGTCCGGAGTGCCATTGCAGGTCGACCCAGCGGTGAGTCTGATCCTGGAACTCCGACAGGACCGCGCAGTCGATGGCGTGAACCACGATGCCTCGGCCGCGGTAGGTGATGCCGACGATCCGCTCGCCCGGCACCGGCTGGCAGCACTGCGCGATCTGGAAAGTCTGCCCCGGCTCCAGCCCGACGACGGCGCGCGCCGCCTCGACCTCCTCGCCCGAGCGTGCCGCGAGCTCCGGGTAGAGCGTCCCGATGACCTGCCGGGCGGTGACCTCCGCCGCGCCCATCTGGGCCAGCAGATCCTCCGCGTTGCCAAGGCCCATCTGCCGTGCCGCCGTCGCCAGCGCCTTGTCGGTGACGCGCCGCCCGACATGCTCGAACCCCACGCGGGCCAGCTCGCGGCCGAGCTTGACGAAGCGCTCCCGGTCCTCCTCCCGCAGCGAGCGGCGGATCGCGCTCTTGGCGCGGCCGGTGAACGCGATGTCTGCCCACGAGTTCTGCGGCCGCTGCCCTTCCGCCGTCATGATCTCGACGGACTGGCCGTTCTTCAGCCGCGTCCAGAGCGGCACGCGCAGACCGTCGACCTTGGCCCCGACACAGGCGTCGCCGATCCGCGTGTGGATCGCGTAGGCAAAGTCGATCGGCGTCGCCCCGCGCGGCAGCTTCACCACGTCGCCCTTGGGCGTGAAGCAGAACACCTGGTCCTGGTACATCTCCAGCTTCACGGCCTCGAGGAACTCGTCGTGGTCCTCGTCGGCCTCGAACTGCGCCGTCAGGCTCGCGATCCACTTCGCCGGATCGACGGCGAACGGGTTCTCCGCCCGCACCCCGTCGCGGTAGGCCCAGTGCGCCGCGACGCCCGCCTCGGCCACCTCGTGCATCTTGCGCGACCGGATCTGCACCTCGACCCGCTTGCCGTCGCGCCCCGATACGGTGGTGTGGATCGACCGGTAGCCGTTCGATTTCGGCTGGCTGATGAAGTCCTTGAACCGCCCCGGCACCGCCCGCCAGCGCTGGTGGATCGCGCCCAGCACGCGGTAGCAGTCCTGCTCGTTCGTGGTGATGACGCGAAAGCCGTAGATGTCGGACAGGCGGGAGAACCCCTGCTCCTTCTCCTGCATCTTGCGCCAGATCGAGTACGGCTTCTTGGCGCGACCGAACACGTCGGCCTCGATCTTCGCCTTCTCGAGCTCGCTGCGGATATCGTTGGAAATGCGGTGGATCACGTCGCCCGATTCGCGCTGCAGCGTGATGAAGCGGCGGATGATCGACGACCGGGCGTCCGGCTTCAGCACGCGGAAGGCGAGAATCCTCGAGCTCCTCGCGCATCCACTGCATCCCCATCCGCCCGGCCAGCGGCGCGTAGATCTCCATCGTCTCGCGCGCCTTCTGCACCTGCTTGTCGGCGCGCATCGACTTGATCGTCCGCATGTTGTGCAGGCGGTCGGCGAGCTTGACCAGGATGACCCGCAGGTCCCGCGCCATCGCCATGAACAGCTTGCGAAAGTTCTCGGCCTGCTTGGTCTCGGTCGAGCTCAACTGCAGGTTCGTAAGCTTGGTGACGCCGTCGACGAGGTTGGCGATGTCGCGCCCGAACTTCTCGGTCAGGTCGCGATGGGTCGAGGGGGTGTCCTCGATCGTGTCGTGCAGCAGCGCGGTGACGATCGTGGCATCGTCGAGCTGCATTTCGGTCAGGATTGCGGCGACCGCCACCGGATGGGTAAAGTACGGATCGCCCGAATGCCGCGTCTGCCCCTCGTGCATCTCCGCGCCATAGGCGTAGGCACGGCGCAGCAGGTCCTCGTCGGTTCGGGGATTGTAGTTGCGGACAAGGGCGACAAGATCATCGACATCGATCATGTCGCCCCGGTCTTTCGGGCGGAGAAGCGCCTCTATTGCGGTTTCTGCGCTTCCATGAGCGCCCTCAGGAGCTTCTCCTCCGACATATCGTCGACCGCCGGGCGATCGGGCGCCGCACCCATGAGGAGCGCCATCGCATCTTCCTCGGGCTCGTCGACCTCGATCTGGGTCTGGTTGCTCTCGATCATCCGCTCGTGCAGGTCGTCGGCCTGCTGCGTCTCGTCGGCGATCTCGCGCAGGGCGACGACCGGGTTCTTGTCGTTGTCGCGGTCGACCGTTATCGATGCGCCAGCAGTGATCTCGCGCGCGCGATGCGCCGCGAGCATCACCAGGTCGAACCGGTTCGGGACCTTGTCGACGCAATCTTCTACCGTCACGCGGGCCATGAAAGCTCCATTCGTCGTTCGCGGAAGTAAGCATTCTGCTTATAGCCACAGATCGGTATTGACAACCCGTCGAAGCGCGTCATTCCAGCGGCCGAAGGTCATCGAGCGTCCCCGCCGGCAGCCGGCCGACCAGCTCCGCCACGGTCAGGTCCAGAACCGGGTGCCGCCAGTCCGGCGCGATCTCGGCCAGCGGCACCAGCACGAAGGCGCGCTCGTGCATGCGCGGATGCGGCAGAATCAGCTCGTCGGGCGCCACGTCGCGCGCCGCTCCCGTCGCCTCGATGTGCCGGCGGGCGGTCGCGGCATCCGGCCGGATCTCCGGCCCCCACCCGACCAGGTCGAGGTCGAGCGTACGCGACGCGTAGCGTTCGACCCTGCGCCGCCCGGCCTGCCGCTCGATCTCGTGAAGGTCCGCCAGCAGGCGCTCGGGGCTCCCGTCGGCTTCGAGGAGGATCGCCGCATTCACGTAGTCCGGCGCGCCGGAGCCGGGCGGCCACGCCGGATTGCGGAAAAGGCGCGAGCGCGAGAGGACCTTCCAGCCCCTCCTCTCTAGCGCGAGTCCCGCAGATTTGATGATCTCGATTGGCGAAATCTCGCCGTCAGGCAGGTTTGACCCGACGGCAATCAGGGCGTGTCGCATCGACTGCCGTTGCTCCCCGTCAGATACTTCCTACCTTGAGACAAACCGGTGCCATTGGGATGAGGGGGCCGGCCGAGGAAGGATCTGAATTCGATGTTTTATCGTGACGAGCGGCTCGCCCTCTTCATAGACGGTGCGAACCTCTACGCTGCCGCGAAGTCCTTGAGCTTTGATATCGACTACAAGCTTCTGCGCCAAGAATTCATGCGCCGCGGCAAGCTGATCAGGGCATTCTATTATACCGCTCTTCTGGAGAGCGAGGATTATTCGCCAATCCGCCCGCTCGTGGATTGGCTGCACTACAACGGCTTCACCATGGTGACCAAGCCCGCCAAGGAGTTCATCGACAGCCAAGGGCGCCGCAAGGTCAAGGGCAACATGGACATCGAGCTGACGGTCGACGCCATGGAACTCGCGCCGCGGCTCGACCACGCGGTCCTGTTCTCCGGCGATGGCGACTACAGACCTCTCGTGGAAAGCCTGCAGCGGCAGGGCGTCCGCGTCTCGGTCGTCTCGACGATCCGGTCGCAGCCGCCGATGATCGCCGACGAGCTGCGCCGGCAGGCCGACAACTTCATCGAGCTCGACGAGCTCAAGGAGGTCATCGGCCGGCCGCCGCGCGAACCGCGCGAGCGCGACACGAACGAACGAACGCCGAGCGTCGCCGAACAGTAGCGCGCGCCAAGCGTCCCGGTGATCGCCGCGCTGGCCGGCCTCTTTGCGGCCGCGTTCGGCGCGGCCACCATCCTGCCGTTCCAGTCCGAGATCGTTTTCGTCGCGCTGCAGGTGCGCGAAGCGGCGCCAGTCTGGCTTTTGGTCGTCGTCGCGAGCATCGGCAACACGCTCGGCTCCGTCGTCAACTACGCGATGGGCATGGGGGTCGAGCGCTTCAGCGGCTCCCGCTGGTTTCCCGTCACCGACCGCCAGCTCGACCGCGCGCAGGACTGGTACGCGCGCTGGGGGGTCTGGACGCTGCTGCTCAGCTGGGCCCCCTACGGCGACGGCTTCACCGTGGTCGCCGGCATCATGCGGACCCGCTTCGCGCTATTCCTCGCCCTTGTCGCGCTCGCCAAGACCGGGCGCTACCTCGCGCTCGCCTGGATCACGGCCCGGGCCGTCGCATAGCACCTGCCCTGCGGCAGGCTGCCACGGGCGTTTTCCGCGGCTCCGGCACTGGACGAGGCCGCCCTGGATGCTTACCCCTCCCAAACGATGACCAAGCCGCCGCTCACCCTCTATCTCGCCGCGCCGCGCGGATTCTGCGCCGGCGTCGATCGCGCCATCAAGATCGTCGAGATGGCGCTCGAGAAATGGGGCGCACCCGTCTACGTCCGGCACGAGATCGTGCATAACCGCTACGTCGTCGACGGCCTGCGTGACAAGGGCGCCGTCTTCGTCGAGGAGCTAGAGGAGGCGCCCGACGACCGGCCGGTCGTCTTCTCCGCGCACGGTGTCCCAAAGGCCGTCCCGGCCGAGGCACGGCGGCGCAACATGATCCACGTCGACGCCACCTGCCCGCTCGTCACCAAGGTCCATATCGAGGCCGCGCGCCACTCCGAGGAGGGGCGCCAGATGGTGATGATCGGCCATGCCGGCCACCCCGAAACCGAGGGCACGATGGGCCAGCTTCCGCCGGGCGAGGTCCTCCTGGTCGAGACGCCGCAGGACGTCGCCACCCTTGAGGTCCGCGATCCCGAGCGGCTCGCCTTCATCACCCAGACGACGCTCAGCATCGACGACACGGCCGAGATCGTCGCGGCGCTGCGCGACCGCTTCCCGGCGATCGTCGGGCCGCACAAGGAAGACATCTGCTACGCCACCACGAACCGGCAGCAGGCGGTCAAGGCGATGGCGCCGCACATCGACGCGCTGCTGGTGATCGGCGCGCCGAACTCGTCGAACTCCCGCCGGCTGGTCGAGGTCGGCAGCCGCGCCGGCTGCGCCTATGCGCAGCTCGTCCAGCGCGCCGCCGACATCGACTGGCGCGCCATCGACGGCGTCGGCGCGATCGGCGTCACCGCCGGGGCTTCGGCGCCGGAGATCCTGGTCGACGAGGTCGTCGATGCCTTTCGCGAGCGCTTCGAGGTGACCGTCGAGATCGTCGAGACTGCCGTCGAGCGGGTGGAGTTCAAGATCCCCCGCGCCCTCCGCGAGCCTGCCTGAGGCGGCATGATCCCGCGCGTGCCCCTGATCCTCGGCCTCGCCGGCCTGATCCCGTTCGCCTGGGGCGCCGCGACGATGCTTTCCGACGGCCTCGCGATCTGGGGCGCGGGCGCGCTCGGCCCCCGCTTCGTCGGCCCCTACGTGCAGCTCAGCTACGGCAGCGTCATCCTGTCCTTCATGGGCGGCGCGCTCTGGGGCTTCGCCACCCGCGCCGAGGGGCGTGTCGCCGCCACCGGCTACGCGCTGTCGGTGCTGCCGGCCCTCTGGGCGTTCTTCTTCGTCGGCGGCGGGCCGGTCTCCGCCGCGATCTACCTGATCGCCGGCTTCGTCGGCATCCTGGGGCTCGACTGGATGTTCTGGAGCCAGGGCCTCGCCCCCCGCTGGTGGATGGCGCTGCGCATGATCCTGACGGCGGGCGTCGTCCTCTGCCTGCTGCCGATCGTGCTCTGAGATGGCCCGCTTCTTCGCCTATACCGACGGCGCCTGCAGCGGCAATCCCGGCCCCGGCGGGTGGGGCGCGCTGCTCGTCGCGCGCGCCGGCGACGAGGTGCTGCGCGAGCGCGCGCTCTCGGGCGGCGAGGCGCAGACCACGAACAACCGCATGGAGCTCCTCGCCGCGATCTCGGCGCTCGAGAGCCTGAAGCGCCCGACCGAGATCACCATCGTCACCGACAGCGCCTACGTGAAGAACGGCATCGAGAGCTGGCTCGCCGGCTGGAAGCGCAACGGCTGGCGCACCGCCGCCCGCGCGCCGGTCAAGAACGAGGATCTCTGGCGCCGCCTCGACGCCGCCCGCGCCCGCCACGACGTCACCTGGGAATGGACGAAGGGCCACGCCGGCCATCCCGAGAACGAGCGCGCCGACGCCCTCGCCCGTCAAGGCATGCAGCCCTTCAAGCCGAGCCGGCCCGTCTCCGACGCCTGACGCGCGGTCGCCCTCGGGTGCGCCCGGCGTCGCGAACGGCATCCTCCGCAAACCGGCTGCCGCATCGAACGGATGGCACCGCGCCGCCGCAGGGACGTTCGCCGCGTCAATCGCGCCGACGGATCGGGTTTCCCTGACCCTGCGCCGGCCACGCCTCGCGGCGCCTAGACGTCGAAGGTCGCCATGACCGGCACATGGTCCGACGGCCGCTCCCATCCGCGCACGTTCTTCAGGATCCGCGAGCCGGACGCCGATCCGGCCAGGTCGGCGGAGCACCAGATGTGGTCGAGCCGCCGGCCCTTGTCGGCCCTCCGCCAGTCCGGCGCGCGGTACGACCACCAGGAATAGAGCCGGCCCTGCGGGATCAAGCCCATTACCAGATATGTTGCTGGCTTGGATCTGCCTGAGTCCACTCGTCAAAACGGCTTCGAGTGCAGTTCTGGTGGTTGGCCCAGTGGACAAGCGGCTGCTCGCGCTATATGATAGAGATAGGTAATACCTGTTAGCCGGAGCACCAGATGGCCTCCCCGACATCCATCAAGCTCGATGACGAGATGAAAGAGCGCGTTCAGCAGCTTGCGGACTCTCGCAGGCGCACGTCTCACTGGATCATGCGCGAAGCCATTGCACAGTATGTCGAGCGCGAAGAAAAGCGCGAGGCATTGCGCCGAGACACTCTCGAGGCGTGGGAAGAGTTCCGGGAAACGGGTCTGCATGCGACCGCTGAAGAGGTCGATCAGTGGCTGGCGAGCTGGGGAACTGAAGACGAAGTGCCTGCCCCTGAATGCCACAAGTGATATTCGCCCCTCGGGCGATCCGGGACCTGCAACGGCTGAGGAATTTCCTGCACCCCAAGAGCCACGATGCTGCGCGTCGGGCCGGTGAGGCTATTCGGCAGGGCGTGAAAATACTCGGTGAGCACCCCCGCCTCGGGCGGATGGTCGATGATCTTCCTGAAGAGTTCCGGGAATGGCTCATCGACTTCGGTGACAGCGGCTATGTGGTTCGGTATCGCATCGACGAGGCTGCGGTGACGATCCTCGCAATCCGGCATCAGAAAGAAGCCGGGTATTCCTGAACGTGCCCCCGAAAAGAGCCGCTACGCTAAGAATCGCCCTCGCAGAAATCCGCGAGGGCGTTTGGCTGTCGAATGCTAACTCCGCCGCACCTTTGGCCTCTTGGTGCAACACATCTGGTAAGGGGCTTGCTCCGGGATGTGCGCCCGCGTCACGTCGACCCAACCCCCCGCCGCCTGCGCCGCGCCCAGCGCCGCGACCTCGACCGGCGTGTGGCTGACGACGCGCAGAAGCTGCTTGTGACTCCAGACGTCGTCCTCGCGCGGCGCGACGTTGAGGTCGCCGACCAGCAGCGTCCGCAGGGGGCGCTCGGCGGCGAACCGGTCCCGCAGCCGCGCCACGAAGTCGAGCTTGTGCGCGAACTTCGGATTCAGCGCCGGGTCCGGCTCGTCACCGCCCGCCGGGACGTAGACGTTGTGGATGACGAGCCCGCACGCGGTCCGCGCCGCCACGTGCCGGGCATGGCCGTGACCGCAGAGGTCGAGCGCGCCGGCATCCTCGATCGGCACGCGCGACAGGATCGCGACCCCGTTGTAGCTCTTCTGGCCGCGCGCCACGCACCAGCGATAGCCGGTCTCGGCAAAGTCCGGCAGCTTGTCGACCGGGGCCTTCGTCTCCTGCAGGCACAGGATGTCCGGCGCCTCCTCGGCAAGATGGCGGCGCACCAGGTCGGCGCGCAGGCGGACGGAGTTGATGTTCCAGGTGGCGACGGTCAGCGGCATCCGGCGTGCCTAGCGGCCCGGTCCTGCGGCGACAAGGAGTTGGACCGGACCGCCGCCTCGCCCGTTGGGCCGACGAGAAAAGGAGATAGCCCGGATGATGATCAGAACCCTGTCCCTCGTCGCTCTCACCCTGCCCGCCGTCGCGCAGGAGCCCGACCAGGACGTCGTCGGCTCCGTCACCGCCTCGGTCGACGGCGAGGAAATGACCTTCGTCGTGGTTCCGCCGGGCGAGAGCCCCTCGAGCGAGAGCCCGTCGAGCGGGTTCGAACGCCGCGACGGCGTCGTCGATGTCCGCATCGTCGCCCGCCCCGACCGGACGGCGACCGAACGGACCCCGGTCCTCGAGATCGGCTTTTCCGTCACCGGCATGGGCCCGACCGCCGACGCCACCGAGGCGACCGTCAGCTACACCGGCCCGGACGGCGAGACGCTCGATACCGGCGAAGGCGCGGCCGAGGTCTCGCTCACCGCCTACGGCATGGAGGAGGACGAGGTCACCGCCTCGGGCAACTTCTCCTCGCAGCTCCGCGCCGACGACGAGGGCCTCGCCGACCTCGCGATCGAGGGAGACTTCCAGGCCTCGCTGCGCCAGGTCGACTTCGGCGAAACGGATTAGGCGGCGGGCACCCGCGCACGATTCGCGGATGCGCGAACCAATCGCGTCGGCTAGCGTTCCCCGGACAGCATTCCGAGGAGCCGTCATGAAACGCCTTGCCACAGCCGCCCTGTTCGCGGCCGCCCTTCCGCTCGCCGGAGGGGCCCAGGAATCCGTCGGCAGCATGACCGTCACCTTGGGCGGCGAGGAGCGGGAGTTCGTGCTGGTGCAAGGGATCGAAGGGCCGACGCCCGGCAGCCGCTACAGCACCATAGGCGGCGACGTCGTGCTGACGCTGGTCGCGGTGCCGGGCACCACGCCGATGGCGCCCAAGGACACGCAGGAGAGCCTGGAGATCCGCTTCACCGCCGCAGAGGGGGCCGAGGTTCGCGCCGGGTCCGTCCTCAGCTACTCCCAGCGCGACGAAACCGGCGTGAGCCGCACCCGTGGCACCACGGCCGGCGTCACCCTCGACCGCCTCGAATCGGGTGAGGACGGGATCGCCGCCTCCGGCACCTTCTCGGCGGAACTGCCCCCGGACCAGACCTCCGACGCCGCCACGATCGAGGGCACGTTCCAGACCCAGATGCAGCCCCGCGAAACGCGCTAGAGCGTCACGCCACCAATCGGTAGCCGCCGCTCTCGGTCACCAGCAGCCGCGCGTTCGACGGATCCGGCTCGATCTTCTGCCGCAGCCGATAGATGTGCGTCTCCAGCGTGTGTGTCGTGACGCCGGCGTTGTAGCCCCAGACCTCGTGCAGCAGCACGTCGCGCGCCACCACGCCCTCGGTCGCGCGGTAGAGGAACTTGAGGATGTTCGTCTCCTTCTCGGTGAGACGGATCTTCTTCTCGTCCTCGGTCAGCAGCATCTTCTGCGCCGGCTTGAACGTGTAGGGCCCAAGCTGGAACACCGCGTCCTCCGACTGCTCGTGCTGCCGCAGCTGCGCCCGGATCCGCGCCACCAGCACCGGGAACTTGAACGGCTTCGTCACGTAGTCGTTCGCGCCCGCGTCGAGGCCGAGGATGGTGTCCGCGTCGCTGTCGTGCCCCGTCAGCATGATGACCGGGCACTTCACCCCGTTCTTGCGCATCCGCCGGCACAGCTCGCGGCCGTCGGTGTCGGGCAGGCCAACGTCGAGGATCACGAGGTCGTAGAAAGCCTCCTTCGAACGCACCATCGCCTCGGCGCCGTTCGCCGCCTCGAACACGTCGAAGTCCTCGGTCGCGACAAGCTGCTCGCTGAGCGCCTCGCGCAGGTCGTCGTCGTCGTCGACGAGCAGGATCTTCTTGAGATTGGGCATCTTTCGCACACCTCACGTTTGCTCTCACGCAGATGCGAGGCGGCGCGGACGCCAGCAAGGAATGCTGCATTGCCTTCACGCGGACGTGTCGAATCACCGCCGGATGTTTCAACCGATGTCAGACAAGGCTACGCACGCAGGGGAAAATGTGGCGAGGACGGCGGATGACGCTCGGGCCATCCCATCGTGAACGGCTGGCGCGGGCGCGCGCCGACCTACGGATCGGGCTGCCGGTGCTGCTCGACGGCGCCGTCGTCGCGGCGGTCGAGACGCTGGGCGACGCCCGCGTGCGCGCCCTCGTCGCGCCGGGCGAGGCCGCCCTCGCCGTCACCGCGCGGCGGGCCGCGACTCTCAAGGCATCGGTCTACGACGGCGACCTCGCGCGGATCGCGGTGCCGCGCGACGCCTCCGCCGACTGGCTGCGGTCGGTCGCCGACCCGACGCTCGACCTCGCGGCGCCGCTCAAGGGGCCGTTCGAGCTGGTCCGCGGCGGCGACGCGACGGTCCACCGCGCCGCGCTGCGACTGGCGAAGTCGGCGCAACTCCTGCCCGCCGTCCTCGTCGCCCCGGCGCCGGCCGCCACCGACGGGCTCACCGCGCTCGCCACCGGGGACATCCTGCCGGCCGCGCCCGACTTTGTCCGCGTCGTCTCCGGCCGCGTGCCCCTGCGCCTCGCGATCCGCGCGCGCGTCCACGTCTTCCGCCCCGACGATGGCGGGGTCGAGCACTACGCCGTCGAGATCGGCCAGCCCGACCGCGCCGGCGCGCCGCTCGTCCGGCTGCACTCGGCCTGCTTCACCGGCGACGTCCTCGGCTCGCTCAAGTGCGACTGCGGCCCGCAACTCGACGGCGCCCTCGCCGCGATGGGCGAGGCGGGCGAGGGTATCCTGCTCTACCTCAACCAGGAGGGGCGCGGCATCGGGCTCGCCAACAAGATGCGCGCCTACGCCCTGCAGGATCAGGGCTTCGACACCGTCGAGGCCAACCACCGGCTCGGCTTCGAGGATGACGAGCGCGACTTCCGCATCGGCGCCGCGCTGCTCGCCCGGCTCGGCTTCGGCCGCGTGCGCCTGATGACCAACAACCCCGCCAAGGTGGCGATGCTGCAGGCCTCGGGCATCGCGGTGACGGAACGGGTGCCGCTCGTCGCCGGCCTCAACCCGCTCAACGCCCGCTACCTCGACGTCAAGGCCAGGAAGTCCGGCCACATCCTGTGACCCCGCGCGACCTCGTCCTCACGCCCACCGGCCTGCGCGCCTTCGGCCGCCGCCTCCCCTGCACCATCGGCCGCGGCGGCATCGTCGCGGCCAAGCGCGAGGGCGACGGCGGCACGCCCACGGGCACGATGCGGATCACCGGCATGCTCTACCGCGCCGACCGGATCGCCCGCCCGGCGCCATGGGCGCGCCCGATCGGACCGCGCGACCTCTGGTCCGACGATCCCGCCGACCCGGCCTACAACCGCCTCGTACGCGCGCCGCACCCGCTCTCGCACGAGCGTCTGCGCCGCGCCGACCGCCTCTACGACCTCGTCCTTCTCACCGACTGGAACGCGGCGGGCGCACCCGGCGCCGGCTCGGCGATCTTCCTGCACCGCTGGCGCCGTCCCGGCGCCCCCACCGCCGGCTGCATCGCCCTGCACCCGCGGCACCTCGCCTGGCTCGCCGCCCGGCTTCGGAACGGAACGCGGGTGATCGTCCGAAACACGGGGCGGTACGCCCGGTCCACGCCTGCCCGCCACGTCGCGTAGTCCACCGCGGCGCGAAGACCGATCCGCCGCCCGCTTTCCCCTAGGTTCAGTTGAAGGTGTGCAGCGTCAGCTTGAGCGATCCGTCGTCCTGGCGCTCGAAGACGGTGGTCGCGATACCGCCCCACGGCTGGTCCGCCCCTTCGGCGTCCTTGCCGGTCGCCGACCAGTTCGCCGCCGCCACGATCGCGTCTCCGCGGTCTCGCGCCTCGATCAGGCTCAGCTCGTGCCCGGTCACGCCCATCGCGAAGAGCGTGCCGAAGAATTCGGCGACGCCGTCGGGACTGGTGATGACGTCGTGCGTCGCAGGCAGAAACAGCGCGTCGTCAGTGTAGGCCGCCGCAACCGCTTCGGCGTCGCCGGCATTGAACGCGCTGTCCCACGCGCCGTAGGCCTCGGTCACCTCGTCCTCGATCGATTGAGCGAAAGCGGGTGCCGCCAGCGCTGCAAAGACCGAAACGGCGCAAGCTGTCCTTCTGAAATCCGTCATGACCCTCGTCCTCCCGTCTGATGGATGAAGCGGCACTGCCGCTCCACCAGAAAGGATGGCACTGAAGTTGACGCTGCGTCAATTAATCTCGGTTCGCAGTCAAGGAGGCCCCGCGACGCCGGCGCGGTCGTCTTTCTACCGCTGGGCGCCCTTCGCCCGACCCGGCCATATGCCTTGCACCAGCGGCACCTCGCCCGGCTCGTACCCCGGCTTCAGAAGCGAATGCGGGTGATCGTCCGGCCCCAGGCACACCACCAAGCTGCCGCTTGACCGCTCGTCACCGTCGCCCGCAGAGGCACCAACGGTCAGCAGGTCTCGACATGCCGCACACGACCCGACAGGATCAGATCGTTCCTGCACCATGGCTGCGAGGCGGAGTGGCGTCTTTCAAGGTCCTTTCCCGATCCCACGGACGCACCCGATGAAGGTCGCGCTCGTGACGGGTGCGTCCCGCGGTCTCGGTGCCGTCATCGCGCGGACCCTCTCCGGCGACGGCTGGGCGGTGGCGGTCAACTACAGCAGCAATACGCAAAGCGCGTCCGCTGTCGTGGAGGGCATTCGAGCCGATGGCGGCCACGCCGCGCTCGCGCAGTTCAGCGTGACGGACGCGGATGCCATAGAGACAGGCCTGCACCAGATCCGCGAGGCGCTCGGGCCGGTCGATCTCGTCGTGAACAATGCCACTGGCCCGCAACCGAACATGCCTCTGTCCGAGCAGAGCTGGCAGATCTACCACGACCAGCTTGTCTTCTTCGTCAAGGCGCCGCTCCTGCTGCTCAAGGCCTGCATTTCCGACTGGCGCGCGCGCGGCAGCGGGAGGATCATCAATATCGGCTCCGAGGCTGCTGAAAGCGGACCGGCCGAGTTCGGGCACTACGCGGCCGCCAAGAGCGCGATGATCGGGATGACGCGGTCCTGGGCGAACGAGCTCGGCGGGGACGGTATCACGGTGAACCTGGTGGAGCCGGGATTCACACCGGTGGCGCGTCATGCCGACGTGTCCGAGGAGGAATTGCAGGCATACCGCGACGGCGTACCCTTGGGCCGGCTCGCGCGCCCCGAGGACGTAGCGGGCGCGGTGGCGTTCCTCGCGTCCAAACGTGCCGATTTCATCACGGGCCAACGTCTTGCAGTGAACGGCGGCCGCCATTTTCTTTGAAGAGTGTGTGCCGCGCACGGCCGCTAGCAGGCGAGCCGCGTCGTCCGCACGTCGCCGCCCCCTAACCTACTGAGAAGTAGCTGTCGTTCCACAGCCCGGAATTGGCTGCGATCCGCGAGATGCGCTGCTCGCTCGCGGTGCTGCCGCCCCTAGTGCAGGCGCCGTGCGTCTCGGCTCGCGACGGCGGGGACCAGGGGTTGCAGGCCCAGCCCGACCTGCTCGGCCAGCGCGACCAGGGGCGGGGCCACGTCGGGCCGGACCAGGCAGACCGCGATCAGCATCGCGTCCTCCCGCTCCTGCGCCGCCGCGGCCGAGACCATCGCGGCGAACGCCGTCTCGTCCGCGCCCGCCGCCGCGCAGCCGGCGTGGCGCCGCATCAGCGGCCGCCGCGCGAACCGCCGCGCCATCTCGCAGAGCTCGCCAAGGCGCGCGAAGAGGTCCGCGCCGCGACTGGCACCGAAGCTCGCCTGCAGGCTCCGCTCCAGCGTCAGCCGCGAGCTCTCGGTGTCGTAGAACAGCCGCAGGCAGCAGATCAGCGTCGCCTCCAGCGGCGGCAGGTCGTCGATGGTCGCGACCGGCACCATGCCCCGCGGGTCCATCCCGCTCATCGCGGGACTCCCGTCCGGTAGCGGCGAAGCGGTCCGCGATCCTGCAATGCTCGTTGCATGGCACCCTCCATCGTCGTCGATCCAATTCCTGAGTGATTCACTAGGACATGTCAAACATTCCTTCTGCCGCCGCGACGGCCTACTCTCCGACCATGAGTTCCGAGCTGCCCCTCCGCCCCTGCGTCGGCGTCTGCCTCGCCAATCCCTCCGGCCTCGTCTTCGCGGGCGAGCGCGTCGACACCCCCGGCGCCTGGCAAATGCCCCAGGGCGGCATCGACCGGGGCGAGACGCCGCGCGACGCTGCCCTGCGCGAACTGATGGAGGAGACGGGCCTCTCGTCCGACGCCGTCGCCGTCGAGGCCGAGGCGCCCGACTGGATCGACTACGAGCTGCCGGCGGACCTCGTCGGCCGCGTCTGGAAGGGGCGCTATCGCGGCCAGACCCAGCGCTGGTTCCTGATGCGCTACGACGGCCCCGACAACGCCATCGACCTCGCCGTGCACGAGGTCGAGTTCGCCCGCTGGCGCTGGATGACCCCGCCCGACCTGCTCGACGCCATCGTCCCGTTCAAGCGGCGCGTCTACCAGCAGGTCTTCGCCGCGTTCGGCCCGCGCCTCTCCCTCTGAAGGGAAGCTCGGGGCGACGCGCGGAGGCGACGTACGTTTTGTACGTTTCCGTACAAATGGGGGGTCTGAAACGTACGTTTTCGTACAGAACCGGGTCCGGAATGTCCGCGCTCGGGACTCGCAACGAGAACAAAAAGTGAATATCCTGCCCGAGTCATGTTTGCCGAGCTCGACGCCACCTCCAACTTCACCTTCCTCACCGGCGGCTCCCACCCCGAGGAACTGGTGGAGCGTGCGGCCCTCCTCGGCCTCTCCGCCATCGCCATCGCCGACGAGAACAGCGTCGCCGGCATCGTCAGAGCGCACAGTCAAATCAAGGAGATAGCCCGCCGCGAGGCCGATCCGGAGGCGCCCCGCACCGGCTGGAGCGCGCCCGACACGCCTGCCGAACGCTACCCCGGCCTCGCCGACGCCTCCCGCTCCGGTCCCTCCGCCCCGGCCGAGCCGCCGGCCACCGGCATCGCCCCCCGGCTGATCCCCGCCGCCCGCCTCGTCACCCGCGACGGCCTCACCGTCACCGCCCTGCCCACCGACCGCACCGCCTGGGGCCGCCTCTGCCGCCTACTTTCCATGGGCCGCCAGAGGGCCAAAAAAGGCAACTGCGACATAGGCTTGCAGGACATCCTCGACTGGGCCGAGGGCCACGAACTCCTCCTCCACCCGCCTTCCTTGCTCCCCGAACGTCCTCCGTCGGGGGCAGAGACCACCCCCGGCACCTGCCCCCCATCACAGGCGCCAACGTCACCGCGCGGCGCGAGCGAATGGCTGACACGGGCGCAGCGGCTGACGCGCCGCTTCCCCGGCCGGGTCTCGCTCCTCCTCGCGCCCCGCTACGCCGGCGACGATGCCGCCCGCTTCGACAGCCTCGAGCATCTCGCGAAAACCCTTCGGATCCAGACGGTTGCCGCCGCCTCGCCGATCATGCACCACGGCAGCCGCCGGCGGCTGACCGACGTCCTCACCGCGATCCGCCTCGGCACCCGCGTCGACGTCCTCGGCCGCGCCGCCCTCGCCAACGCCGAGCGTCGCCTGCGGTCGGAGGCCGAGATGCGCGACCTCCTCGGCCCGCACCAGGACGCGCTCGACCGCGCCGGCGACATCGCGGCCCGCTGTACCTTCTCGCTCGACGAACTGCGCTACGAATACCCCTCCGAGATCGCGGAGGGAGAGAGCCCGGCCGACCGCCTGCGCCGCCTCGCCCATGAGGGGCTCGCCTGGCGCTATCCTTCGGGCGCGCCCGACAAGGTCCGGGCCACGCTCCAGCACGAACTCCGGCTGATCGCCAAGCTGGGCTACGAGCCTTACTTTCTTACGGTCAACGACGTCGTCGCCTTCGCCCGATCGCGCGGCATCCTCTGCCAGGGGCGGGGCAGCGCGGCGAACTCCGTCGTCTGCTACTGCCTCGGCGTCACCTCGGTCAGCCCCGAGATCGGCACCATGGTGTTCGAGCGCTTCGTCTCCGAGGCCCGGAACGAGCCCCCCGACATCGACGTCGACTTCGAGCACGAGCGGCGCGAGGAGGTGATCCAGCACATCTACGAACGCTACGGTCGCCACCGCGCCGGCCTCTGCGCCACTGTCATCCACTATCGCGGCAAGCGTGCCCTGCGCGAGGTCGGCAAGGCCATGGGCCTCACCGACGACACCATCGGCGCCCTCTCCTCCCAGCTCTGGGGCTTCTTCTCCACCGAGGGGCTCGAGGACCAGCGCCTGCGCGAAATCGGCCTCGACCCCGAGGATCCCCGCCTGCGCCAGACCCTCGCCCTCGTCCACGAGATCCAGGGCTTTCCGCGCCACCTTTCCCAGCATGTCGGCGGCTTCGTCATCACCGAGGGGCGGCTCGACGAACTGGTGCCCATCGAGAACGCGACGATGGAGGACCGCACCGTCATCTGCTGGGACAAGGACGACATCGACACCCTCGGCATCCTCAAGGTCGACGTTCTGGCGCTCGGAATGCTGACCTGCGTGCGAAAGGCCTTCGACCTCGTCCGCCAGCACCACGGCACCGAATACACGCTGGCCACGCTCCCGCCCGAGGATCCGGCCGTCTACGACATGCTCTGCCGCGCGGACACGATCGGCGTCTTCCAGGTCGAAAGCCGGGCGCAGATGAGCTTCCTGCCCCGGATGAAGCCGCGCAAATTCTACGATCTCGTCATCGAGGTCGCGATCATCCGCCCCGGCCCCATCCAGGGCGACATGCTGCACCCCTTTCTGCGCCGCCGGAACGGGGAGGAGGAGGTGACGTTCCCCTCCGACGCGCTGGGCGAGGTGCTGGGCAAGACGCTCGGCGTGCCGCTCTTCCAGGAGCAGGCGATGCAGATCGCGATCATCGGCGCCGGCTTCACGCCCGAGGAATCCGACCGCCTGCGCCGCTCGCTCGCGACGTTCAAGAAGCACGGCAATGTCAGCGAGTTCCGCGACCGCTTCCTGCGCGGGATGGAGGCCAACGGCTACGACCTCGACTTCGCCGAGCGCTGCTTCTCCCAGATCGAGGGGTTCGGCTCCTACGGCTTCCCCGAGAGCCACGCCGCGTCCTTCGCGCTTCTGGTCTACGCGTCAAGCTGGCTCAAGCGGCACCATCCCGGCATCTTCGCCTGCGCGCTCCTCAACTCGCAGCCGATGGGCTTCTACGCCCCGGCGCAGATCGTCCGCGACGCCCGCGAGCACGGGGTGGAGGTCCGCCCGGTCGACATCAACGCCAGCTATTGGGACTGCACGATGGAGCCGGGACCGCGCGGCGACCTCGCCCTGCGCCTGGGATTCCGCCAGATCAAGGCCGCGGCCGAGGAGGAGGCGAACTGGATCGCCGCCGCCCGCGGCAACGGCTACCGCTCCGTCGAGGACGTCTGGCGCCGCGCCGGGACCTCCCCCCGCATCCTGCGCGTTCTGGCCGAGGCCGACGCCTTTGCCTCGCTCGATCTGTCGCGCCGCGACGCGCTCTGGTCCGCGCGCGCCATCGCGTCGGAAAAGCCGCTGCCGCTCTTCTCAGGCGACATGGACGGCGAGGGCATCGTCGAAGACCCCGCCTGTCTGCCGCAGATGACTCTCGGCGAGGAGGTGGTGGAAGACTACGTCGCGACCCGCCTGACGCTGCGTGCGCACCCTATGGCGCTCCTCCGCCACATCCTGACGCCCGGCACGCCGCCGCTCGAACCCCCCGTCGACAACGAGCCGGAGCCCGCGATCTCGCGCCTGCCGGCACCGACGGCGCGGCATCCGCGCAACGTCGACCTCTTCCGCGGGGCCACGGAACGCAGCTTCGGCGACGTTCGTGGCACGATCCGCAGCGAGTTCTGGGACACAGACCCGCAGGCGGGCGGCATGCGCTGCAGCACCACCCGCGAGTAACGGCGGCGCGAGGTCGGCTGACGCGGCCCCCGGTCGCGCTAACTGCCAGCCACATTCAACATCAGGGAGTTCAGAATGATTTCGCGCCGCACCTTCGTGACGACCGCCACCGCCATCGGGGCCTCGACAGTCCTGCCCTACCGGGCGATGGCCCAAGCGGGCGGCTCGAACACCTACGAGACCGACGCCGGCGAGATCGTCATCCACCCGGTCAGCCACGCCTCCTTCGTGATGGAGACGCCGGACATGACCATCTACAACGATCCGGTCGGTGAGCCGTCGGCCTACTCCGCCTATCCCACGCCAGACCTGATCCTGATCACGCACGAGCATGGCGACCATTACGCCCCCGAGACGCTGCAGGCGATCGCGGGCGAGAACACTCAGCTTCTCGTCAATCCCGCCGTCTACGACATGCTGCCGGAGGACCTGAAGGCCAAGGCGACCTCCATCGCCAACGGCGAAGGTACGTCGATGGGCGACATGCAGATCGAGGCGATCCCGGCCTACAACATCACCGAGGACCGACTGCAGTACCATCCGGAAGGTCGCGACAACGGCTACATCCTGACCATCGGCGGCCGCCGCATCTACATCGCGGGCGACACCGAGGGCACGCCGGAGATGCGCGCGCTGGAGGACATCTACATCGCCTTCGTGCCGATGAACCTGCCCTACACGATGGACGTCGAGCAGGCGGCCGACGCGGTGAGCGAGTTCGCACCGACCTACGTCTATCCCTACCACTACCGCGATTCCGACCTCGAGGAGTTTGCCTCGCTGGTGGAGAACAGCGAGGTGCGGATGGGCAACTGGTACGGCAACGACACCGCCTGATCCGGCGGTATGCGGCGCCTCAGCGGAGGCGCCGCAGCAGATCCTCGGAAGCGTAACCGTCAGGCACCAGCCCGGCAGACTGCTGAAAGGACCGGATCGCATCGACAGTGTTCGGCCCGATCCTGCCGTCGACGCCTTGCGTGGTGAACCCTGCCTCCGTCAGGCGCTGCTGCAACTCCCGCCGCTCCGAAAAGCCCAGCGCGCGCTCGCCGCGCGGCCAGGGCGTCTCGATGGGACCGTCGCCGCGGATACGGTCGGCCAAATGCCCGACCCCGATCACGTAGGCATCCGCGGTGTTATAGCGCTCGATCACCTCGAAGTTCTTGAAGATCATGAACGCGGCGCCTCGCGAACCCGCCGGGAGCAGGATCGACGCTTGGCCATGATCTGGCACCGGTCGCCCGTCGAGGCCGACGACGCCAAGTTCCGCCCAATGCGACGGCATCTCCTTCACGTTGCGACTTGCGCGGGTGAAGTCGAAGTCCTTCGGCAGACGGACCTCAACTCCCCAAGGCCGCCCCCGCTCCCAGCCGAAGCGGGCGAGGTAGGCCGCGGTCGAGGCGAGCGCATCCGTCGGATCCTCCGCCCAGATGTCGCGCCGCCCGTCGCCGTGGAAGTCGACGGCATACGAGAGATACGAGGTCGGGATGAACTGCGTATGGCCCATCGCACCGGCCCATGAACCCGTCATGTCGCGGGGGCTGACATCGCCCGCCTGAACGATCTGCAGCGCCGCGATCAGCTGCTCCTCGAAGAACTCCCCGCGGCGACCGTCGTAGGCGAGAGTCGCCAGAGCCTGCAGGATGGGGGTTGAGCCGCGATATGAGCCGTAGGCGCTTTCCAGGCCCCAGACCGCGACAACGACCTCCTTGTCGACGCCGTAGCGCGCTTCGATCTGCTCGAGAGTGTCCTGGTGGCGGCGCAGCGCGGCACGGCCATTGCCGATGCGCACGTCGCTGGCGGCGCTGTCGAGATATTCCCAGATCGTTTTGGTGAACTCGCTTTGGTTGCGATCGCGCGCGATAATCTCCGCGTCGGGCTGGAGACCTGACATTGCGGCGTCAACCACGTCGGCACGGATACCGCCTGCGATGGCGCGATCGCGAAAGCCGGTCAGCCATGCCGAGAACTCGGCGCTCTCGGCCGTGGTCACGGCCGGCATCGGTGCGCCGTCGCGCGCGGCTGGTCGTGGCGAGAGTTGCGGTGCCGTCGCCCCCGCGGCGTGCGACAGCAATACGATCGCGACCACCGTCGCTCCGAAGATTCGCATGAAGTCACCTGTTCTCGTTCTCGGTCTGCTCAACCGAGAGGCTACGCGAACGCTCGATTCGGGCAAGACCCCTCATCGCCTTCGGCGGACGACCTTCCGGCGCGCCTTGTCGCGGCCCTTGGCCTTGTTCTCGGCGCGCCGCGGCGGCTTGCGGCCGCGCCCCGGGCGCGGGCCCGACGCCACCCCCTCGCCCTCGACCGACAGAAGCTCCAGCATCAGGCCGCCCGTCACTGGCACCGCCTGGACCAGCCGGACCTCGACCCGCTGGCCTAGCGCGATGGTCCGACCGGAATCGGCGCCCATCAGCGTCTGCGCCTCCCGATCGAAGTGGAAGTACTCGTGCCCGAGCGACCGGATCGGGACCAATCCATCCGCGCCGGTCTCGTCCAGCTTCACGAAGGCGCCGAAGCGCGCAATCCCCGAGATCCGCCCCGAAACCTCCGTCCCGACGCGGTCAGAGAGGTAGGCGGCGAGGTAGCGGTCGGTGGTGTCCCGCTCCGCCGCCATGCTGCGCCGCTCTGTCTCCGAGATGTGCTGGGCGGTCGCCTCGAGGCGCTCGATCTCGTCGGCCGACAGGCCGTCATTGCCCCACCGGTGCGCCGAGATCAGGCCGCGATGCACGACAAGGTCGGCGTAACGCCGGATCGGCGAGGTGAAGTGCGCGTAGGACCGCAGCGCGAGACCGAAATGTCCGAAGTTCTGCGGCGCGTAGTAGGCCTGCGTCATTGACCGCAGGGTCGAGAGATTGATGAGTTCGGCCGCATCCGTGCCCGCCGCCTGATCGAGCAGGCGATTGAGGTGCGCGGTCTTCAGCACCTCCCCCTTGGCCAGCGTCAGGCCCGACGCCTGCGCCGTCTCGCGCAGGGCGTCGAGCTTTTCCGGCGGCGGCTCCTCATGCACGCGGTAGAGCAGCGGCGACTTATTCTTCTCCAGCGTCTCGGCGGCGGCGACATTGGCCAGCACCATGAACTCCTCGATCAGCCGGTGCGCATCCAGCCGGTCGCGGAAGGCCACCGATGTCACCCGGCCGTCTTCGTCGAGGACGATTCGACGTTCGGGCAGGTCGAGGTCGAGCGGCTCCCGCCGCTCCCGCGCCGCCCGCAAGGCGGCATAGGCGGCGTAAAGCGGGCGGATGACGTCTTCCAGCAACGATCCGGCGCGGTCGGATGGGCGTCCGTCAATCGCTGCCTGCACTTCCTCGTAGGTGAGGCTCGCCGCCGACCGCATCAGGCCACGCACGAACTTCTGGTCGATCTTGTTGCCGTCGGCGTCGATGCGCATCCGCACCGCGATGACGGCGCGCGGAACGCCCGCGTGCAGCGAGCAGAGGTCGCCCGAGAGCCGCTCCGGCAGCATCGGGACGACGCGGTCGGGAAAGTAGGTGGAGTTGCCGCGCTTGCGCGCCTCCCGGTCGATCGCACCACCCTCCGCCACGTACTGCGCGACATCGGCGATCGCAACCCAGAGGACGTGCCCTCCGCTGTTCGCCGGGGCGTCGTCGGCGTGCGCCCAGACCGCATCGTCGTGGTCGCGCGCATCCTCGGGGTCGATGGTGACGAGGGGCAGGTCGCGCAGATCCTCCCGCCCTTTCAGGCCAGCGGGCTTGATGGCGTCGGCAGCGGCCAGAACCTCCTCGGGAAAGGCATCGGGTATGCCATGCTGGTGGATCGCGATCAGTGAGACCGACTTCGGCTCGGACGGATCGCCAAGCCGCGTCACGATGCGCGCCTGCGGCAGGCCCATCCGCGCTTTTGGCCCCACCGCCTCGGCCTCGACCAGCTCGCCGTCCTTCGCGCCGTGGGTGTTGCCGTGAGAGACGCGCCACTCCCGCTCGGCGCCCTTGTCGATGGGCAGGATCCGCCCCCCCTCAGAGGCCTTCCGGAAGACACCCAGCACGCGGCGCGGGTTGGCGCCGATGCGCCGGATGAGCCGCGCCTCGTAGCGGTGGTCGTCGGCCCGGACCTCGGTCAGCTTGGCGAGAACCCGATCCCCGGGCGCCAGCGCCGGGTCGGACTCCCGCGGGATCAGCAGGATCCGCGGCTCCGGCCCCTCACCCTGCCACTCCAGCGGCCGGGCGGTGAGGTCGCCGTCATCGTCCGGCTCCCCGATCTGCAGGATCGTCACTGGCGGCAGCTTCTCGGGGTCGCGGTACGTCTTGCCGCGCTTCTGCAGATGTCCGTCATCCTCGAGCTGCCGCAGGACGCGCTTGAGGTCGATCCGGTCCTGGCCCTTGATGCCGAATGCCTTGGCGATATCGCGCTTGGCAGTCTGCGTGGGATTGTCGGAGACCCAGGCGAGGATCTCCTCCTTTGTCGGGATGCGGCTCATCCGCGGGAGCTAGCACGCCGATGGATCACCGTCCACGCGAGCCGGTCGCGGGCGCGGCGCGTGCGGGGCGGAGCTGCGCCGGATACAGGACATCGCCGCCTCGGGCGGGAGTGCGGCGCGGCAGAGGAAGGTCGTGGCCGATGCCGTCGCCGGCGGCGCCGACATGCCCGAGGCGCTGCGCCACCTGGTCCGTCAGCTTGCGGCCGAGTTCCGGCAGAGCCTCTGACGCCTGGCTCAGCGTGCGAACCAAGCCTCCAGGATGCGGCGGTAGACCGCCGTGAGCTGATGGATGTGCTCGACCGCGACATGCTCGTCGGTCTGATGCATGGTCGCGCCCACCAGGCCGAACTCGACCACCGGACAGATGGCGCGCACGAACCGCGCGTCGGAGGTGCCGCCGGATGTCGACAGGACGGGGATCATGCCCGTGACGTCTGTGACTGCGCGGCTGACCAGCTCGGAAAGCTCGCCCGGCGGTGTCAGGAAGCTCTCGCCGGAGACTCGGACCTCGACCTCAATGCCGACGCCGGTTTCCTCCGAGATGCGAGCTGCCTCGCCGCGAAGCCAGGCCACGACGGTGTCGGATGTCTGCGCATCCGAGAAGCGAATGTTGACCGTCCCGCGGCAGGTTCGCGGAATGACGTTGACCGCGGGATTGCCGGTCTCGACCGACACCACGGCGATCGTGGTCGGGTCGAAATGCTCCGTCCCCTCGTCGAGCGTCGTCGAGGCGAGGCGGTCCATCAGGCGGCAGAGCGCCGATACAGGGTTCCTCGCGCGGTGGGGATACGCGGCATGGCCCTGCACGCCGGTCGCGGTGAAGGAGCCTGTCAGCGCGCCGCGGCGGCCGATCTTGATCATCTCGCCCATGGTCTCGGGGCACGTCGGCTCGCCCACGAGGCAGGCGGCCATAGTCTCCCCGTTCCGGCGCATCCAGTCGAGGATCGCCGGCGTGCCGTCGACGCTGGTCCCCTCCTCGTCCCCCGTGACCGTGATCAGGATCGCGCCGTCTGCCACCCCGTGCTGCACCAGGCCCGCACGCAGCGGCGACGAAGGCGGCCACGCCCGACTTCATGTCGGCGGCACCGCGTCCCCAGAGCGCGCCGTCGCGCACGACACCGGCGAACGGGTCGACCGACCACGTCGCCGGGTCCCCGGGAGGCACAACGTCGGTATGGCCGTTGAACCCGAAGGTCCGCTCATGTCCTTTCGGACCCCAACGTGCGAAGAGGTTGGCAATGCCCCCACGATCCACGCGGTACGTTTCGAACCCCGCGGCCGAGAGGGTCTCGTCGAGTAGCGGAATGGCTCCGGCGTCCTCCGGCGTGACGGAGGGGCAGCGGATCAGGCGGGCGGACAGGTCGACGGGGTCGAGTGGCATGGCGCTTCGCCTAGCCCGCGCCGGGCGTCGGCGCAATCCACGCTGATCCGGGGAGATGCTAGGGGATGGCGTGTCATCGCAGAGGATTAGCGCCGCAGTCGCGACCGCCGGCGCGCCGCAGCCCCCGAAAATCCGCACGACTGCCCGACGGAAAGCTGTACCGCCGAATTCTCTAGAGCGCGTGATCGCGACGATACTGCTGAGAACCGTGACCGCTGCATGGGGCCGACGAGCTCTCTCGCTGCCATCAACACGCCGAGACCCACGAGCGGCGTAAGCAGGCAGCGGCCAAACCGATCAGCGGTCGGCGACGACGCCACCATCAGCGCCACCGCTCCCCGCCGCCGGCGGCAACGCGGGCGTGGCGAGGCGAGGCGAGGCGAGGCGAGGCCGGAACGCTCCTTAAATGCAAGAGGTCCGACTGCGTGTTCAGCTCGACCGCCATTGGCGCCGCCGTGCACCACGAGCAGGAGAAACGTCAGGCCAGGATCAGTCCTTGAAATGGGTGATCTGCGCGACGACCACCGCGTCTTCGTCAAGCGCGCGCTGCACCAGATCGGGGTCCGGCGCGATATCCTCGGCAATGACTTCGAGCGGAGAGAGGCCGGCCTGCTTGAGGGTCGAAACGGTCTCTCGCACGGCCTCGGCCTCATCGCGGGCGGCCGTATAGCAGAGGAGTGCCGCGCCGGTTGCGCCATCGGGGAGGCCGTCACCCTTCTTGCGGCCGACCTCCACCACTAGAACGTGCACCCGTGCCCCCGGCGTCGTGCCGGGGGCAGGCTTGGTCACGCTCTGCCTTTGAATGCGCGATAGGCTGCGATCAGGATGCACGCGCCAATCGCCCCGACGATGAGCTGGCCGATCCAGCCGCCGAGCGTCGAGCCGAAGATGAACACGAGGATCACGTTCAACACGAGTGCGCCCACGATCCCGAGGATAATGTTTGTCAGAAGGCCGTGATCGGCCCCCATGATCTTCTCCGCGATCCACCCTGCGATCGCGCCGATGATGATTGCGGCAAACCAGCCTACGCCTTCCATGTCCCGTTTCCTCGCTCATGCGTGCCGGGCCCCTGCGAGCCCATTGTCGGGAGCGAACGGTCGAAGGGCTGCCAAGTTCCCTGGCGGCGTCCGCGGCGGTTCAGTGGAGACGTCCCGCGATCGTCTCTCCGATCTGCGACGGATGCTCGGCAATCGTGACCCCGGCCGCCGTGAGGATCTCGACCTTCTCGCTCGCGCTCTCTCCGAAGGCCGAGATGATGGCGCCTGCGTGGCCCATGGTCCGGCCCTTGGGTGCGGTCAGCCCCGCCACGTAGGCCACCACCGGCTTAGACATGTGATCGCGGATGTATTCGGCCGCCTCTGCCTCCTGCGGGCCGCCGATCTCGCCGATCATGCAGACGATCTCCGTCTCGCCATCCTCCTCGAAGCGCTCGAGGATGTCGCGAAAGGACGAGCCGTTGATCGGATCGCCGCCGATGCCGACGCTGGTGGAGACCCCGAGCCCCAGCTCCTTGAGTTGGCTTGCCGCCTCGTAGCCCAGCGTGCCGGAGCGGCCGACGATGCCCACCGGCCCCTTGAGATAGATGTGCCCGGGCATGATCCCCAGCATCGACCGGTCGGGAGATATAGTTCCGGCACAGTTCGGTCCGGTCAGCACCATCCTCCGCTCGCGCGGGAAGCGCCACATGTACCGCTTGACAGCGATCATGTCCTGCGCCGGGATGCCATCGGTGATGCAGACACAGTAGCGGATGCCGCCATCCGCGGCCTCCATGATGCAGTCTCCGGCGAATGGGGGCGGAACGAACACGAGGCTCGCCTCGGCGCCGGTGGACTTCACCGCATCCTTGACGGTGTCGAAGACCGGAAGGCCGTCGACCTCCTCTCCGCCCTTGCCTGGCACGACGCCGCCCACGACGTTCGTGCCGTAGCGTCGCATCTCGAGCGTATGGAACCGGGCCATCTTGCCGGTGATGCCTTGCACGATCACCGGGGTCTTCTCGTCTATCAGGATGCTCATTCCGCCGCCCTCACCCGGTTCTGTTCATTCTTCCATGCCGCGACCACGCGCTCCGCAGCTTCGAGCAGCGTTCCCGCACGGATGATCGGCAGGCCGCTCTCGGCGAGGATCTTCTGGCCCGCCTCGACGTTCGTGCCGGCGAGGCGAACCACCACCGGCAGGTCGATCTCGGTCTCGCGGAGCGCATGGACGACACCCTCGGCCACCCAGTCGCAGCGGTTGATGCCGGCGAAGATGTTGACGAGGATCGCCTCGACCTTCTTGTCGGACACGACCAGCCGGAAAGCCTTGGTGACCCTGTCGGGCGTCGCGCCGCCGCCAATGTCCAGGAAGTTCGCAGGCTCTCCTCCCGCGAGCTTGATGGTATCCATCGTCGCCATGGCGAGGCCGGCGCCGTTCACGATGCAGCCGATGTTGCCCTCGAGGCCGACGTAGTTCAGCCCCCGGTCCGCGGCACGGCACTCCCGCGGATCTTCCTGGCTCTTGTCGCGCAGCTCCGCGATGTGGGGATGGCGGAAGAGCGCGTTGTCGTCGAAGGTCATCTTGGCGTCGAGCGCGACGATCCTGCCGTCCCCGGTCACGACCAGAGGGTTGATCTCCACCATCGTGGCGTCGAGGTCGCGGAAGGCGCGGTAGCATCCCTTGAGGGTGCGGACCATCTGCTGCACGAGAGCCGGCTCGATGTTCAGCGCAAAGGCGATCTCGCGGCATTGAAAGTCGCGAAGGCCGACCGCCGGCTCGACCAGCGCCCGGACGATCGAGCCCGGTTTTTCAGCGGAGATGTCTTCGATCTCCATCCCGCCTTCCGCGGAGGCGACGATCATCACGCGCTGGCTGGTGCGGTCGAGCACGAAGCCGAGATAGATCTCGCGCTCGATCGGCATCGCGCCTTCGACGTAGACGCGGTAGATGCCCTTGCCCTCTGGCCCCGTCTGATGGGTGACGAGCTTCTGGCCGAACATCGCCTCGCAGGCTTCCTGGATCTCGGTATCGGTCCTGCAAAGCTTGACGCCACCCGCCTTGCCCCTGCCGCCGGCGTGCACCTGCGCCTTGACTGCCCAGAGGTCGCCGCCGAGCTCCCGCGCCCGATAGGCCGCCTGTTCGGGGCTGTAGGCGAGGGCGCCTGGCGGGACGTCGACGCCGAAGCGCGCCAGAATCTCCTTCGCCTGGTATTCATGGATGTCCATGCGTTCGCCTCCCTGTCGACCAGACGGATACCGTTGCGTCAGGCGCCCGGCAACGCCCGAACGTACTACAGATCCCTACCCAAAAGTCTGGATCTTCCCCACCCGAAAGCTCAATGGCGCCGATTGTAGCTTGTCGGAACTACCCAAATTGGTAGTTTTGCCGGATGTCGGCCATCCCTGTGATCCTTGCGGACGGCAACCCGCTGGTGCTTTCGGCGCTGTCCGAGGTCTTCGAGCGCGACAGGCGGTTTTCGCTGGTGGCCACGGCCGGCACGGCAGAAGGGTTCCTGACGACCGCAGTACGTGTGCCGGCGCGCGTCGGCGTCATCGATTGGACGATCCCGATGCTCGGTGGCGCACGTCTGATCGAGGTGATGCGTGAGCAGGCGTCTGCGCCGCGCCTGATCGTCTACGGCGATCCCGCCGGCGACGTGCCCCGGCAGGCGATGGCCGCCGGCGCGGCGGCCTTCACAGATCGCGCCGCGCCCGTGGAGACGCTGCTGAGGACCTGCAGCGATGTGGCCGAAGGGCAGATGGTCTTTCCATATCTCGACGTCCGAGATCTGAAGGCGGACCCGTTCGAGCGCTTGTCGCGGCGCGAGCGGACATTGCTCTCGGCCCTGTCCAAGGGACTGACGAACCGCGAGCTCTCAAGTGAGCTCGGGATCTCGACGAACACGGTGAAGTTCCACCTGTCGAACCTGTACGACAAGCTCGAGGTCAGGAACCGCGCCCAGGCCATAGCCTATTATTATTCTTCTCGAGGGGCGTCCGGCTCGGGCGGTGCTCCGCGCCGCTGAGGCTTGCGCGCAACAAAATTGCTTGCAAACGTCGCGCGAGCCGATTCCCGAGGAGCCGCAAATGAGCTTTCACGTCGTCGACCAAGCGCCCGCCCGCCTCAACCGCAGCGAACTCGCGGTGCCGGGCAGCCAGCCGAAGATGTTCGAGAAGGCGGCGGCGGCGGAGGTCGACGTGATCTTCCTCGACCTCGAGGATGCGGTGGCGCCCGACGAGAAGGCGCAGGCTCGCAAGAACATCATCAAGGCGCTGAACGAGGTCGACTGGGGCAAGAAGACGATGTCGGTCCGGATCAACGGACTCGATACGCACTACATGTACCGCGACGTGGTGGATGTCGTCGAACAGGCGGGCGAGCGGCTGGACCTGATCATGATCCCCAAGGTCGGGACCGCGGCGGACGTCTACGCCGTGGACATGCTGGTGACCCAGATCGAGGATGCGAAGGGCCTGAAGAAGCGGATCGGCTTCGAGCACATCATCGAGACGGCGCTCGGCATGCAGAACGTGCACGAGATCGCATCTGCGTCGAAGCGGAACGAAAGCCTGCATTTCGGCGTGGCCGACTACGCCGCATCGACCCGGGCCCGGACCGTCGGGATCGGCGGCGCGAACCCGGATTATTCCGTGCTGACCGACGACGACGGCGGCACGCGGGAGGTCCATTGGGGTGACATGTGGCACTATGCGATCGCGCGGATGGTCGTCGCGGCGCGGGCGAACGGCCTGCGCCCGATCGACGGGCCATTCGGAGACTTCTCGGATCCCGAAGGCTACAAGGCCGCGGCGCGGCGCGCGGCGGTGCTCGGCTGCGAGGGCAAGTGGGCGATCCATCCCAGCCAAATCGCGCTCGCCAACGAGGTCATGAGCCCCAGCGATGCCGACGTGACCAAGGCGGAGCGCATTCTTGAAGCCATGAAACAGGCCGAGGCGGAGGGGAAAGGCGCCGTATCGCTCGACGGCCGCCTGATCGACTACGCCTCCATCCGCCAGGCCGAGGTGCTGGTGAAGAAGGCAGCGGAGATCGCAGCGAAATAGCATGCGGCTGCGCGCTCCGGAGGTATCGGATGCGCAGGCCGTGATCCTGGGCTATCCGGTTGGCTTCGCTGTCAACCGCCTCTTAAAGCGCGCCGCCTATTGAACCTCCCGGTGATGATTCCGTGCCGGGAGACTGCAACGTGAAAATCCTCCGCCTCGCCACGTTGGCGATCTGCCTTCTTCCAGTGCCGATCATCGCCGCAGCCAACGACGGCGTGTCCGATGGATCGGTGCGTCTGGCGCAGGTCGCCGCGCTCGACGGTCCGGCGGGCGCCCTCGGGCTGGGGATGCGCACAGGCCTGCTCGCCGCATTCGAGGAAGCGAACCGGTCGGGCGGCATCCATGGTCGCAGGGTCGAGCTCGAAAGCTTCGACGATGGCTACGAACCGGACCGGGCGACAGCCGAAGTCCGCCGGATCATCGCTGGAGACGACCATATCGGCTTCATTGGCTCGGTGGGCACGCCGACGGCGCAGGCGACGCAGCCGATCACGACAGAGGCGGGATTTCCGTTCATCGGCCCCTTCACCGGCGCCGGCTTCCTCCGCGACACCAAGCTGCGGAATGTCGTCAACGTCCGAGCGACCTATGCCGCCGAGACTGAGGAATGGATCGCTCACCTTGTCGACGAACTCGGCATGCGCGAGATTGCGATCCTCTATCAGGACGACGGTTTCGGCCGGGTCGGCCTCGAAGGCGTCGAGGCAGCTCTCGACCGTCGCGGCATGCAGCTTGTGGAGAAGGGAATCTACACCCGCAACACCCTTGCGGTGAAGACCGCCCTTCTCGACATCCGCAAGGCGGCGCCTCAGGCCGTCGTGATGGTGGGCGCCTACAAGCCGGTGGCGGAGTTCATCCGCGTCGCCCGCAAGCTCGATTTCGCACCGACCTTCGTGAACATCTCGTTCGTGGGCTCCGAGGCGCTCGCCGCAGAGCTTGGGTCCGACGGCGCAGGCGTCATCGTCAGCCAGGTCGTGCCCTTCCCCTGGGATACCTCCCTGCCACTCGTCGCCCAGTACCAAGCCGCCATGGAGGCGAACGACGCGGAGGCCGAGATCGGGTTCGTCTCGCTCGAAGGCTACATCACTGGCCGCCTGGCCCTGCACGCGCTGCAGGAGGCGGGACCGGCCCTCTCGCGCCCAGCCTTTCTCAATGCGCTCGCCCGACTGCGCGACGTCGATCTCGGCGGCTTCGGCCTGAGCTACGGCGCGCAGGACAACCAGGGCTCGGACAGCGTGTTCATGACCCGCATCGCCGGCGACGGAACGTTTGAGCAGGTCGAGGCGTCGCCTTCCGGCCTCGACGGCTGACCGACACCCCCAGACGCAGGGCTGCCGCCTGCCCGCAAAGGTTTAGATGAATGACCCAGATATTCGTGCGCCTCTCCGGCAGCGTCGCAGTCAAGGTCTCAGCCATCCTTCTCGCGATGGGCGCGATGACGGTGGCCGCGATTCTCGTCGGCTTCGTCGTGTTCCGCTCGTTCAGCGGCTCTCTCGACCACCTTCATGATGTGCTCGTCCCCAATCTGGAGCGAAGCTCCGAGACGATCGCCGCAGCGGGAGAGGTTGCCGACAGGCTCTCGGCGATCCTCGTTGCCGGCGACGTGGAAGGGATGGCCGCTCAGCAGCGCGCCACCGATACCGCGATCGACCAGCTGCGCGTACCGTCGGGTGGTGCTGGGAGCGGCGCGCTAGCTGAAGAGCGGATCGAAGAGGTCCGCGCCTCGATCCACGAGGTCGTCGCAGCGCGGTCGGAGGAGCTCGTTCAAGATGCCGCGACCGTCGAGGCCTCCAACGCGCTGAGCGAGCAGACTGCAAAGGCGGGCGCACTTACGCTTGCCCTGACTGATCGCGCGTTCGACGCCGTGATCGACGGCGGCGAGGAGACGGTGGCGGTGGTCTCATCGACCCTCGAGGAGCTTGTCGGAGAGGATTTTGGCCTCCTCCGCCTGGCGCTCGAAACGCGGGCGGAGATCTACCTGCTGACCGGCATGACCCACGCCCTGTCGCAGGTCACGGACCCGGCAGTCATCACGATGATGGTCGACGTCGCGACATCAAGCGCCGTGAAACTCGGCGAAAACGTCGAAGAGCTCGCGCAGTACGAGATGGTCGCTCCCTACGTCGAGCCAATCCGCACCTCGCAGATATTCTTCGGCGATCTCGCCAAAGGTGGTTTCACCTTCCGCCGCGACCTGACGGACGAGATCGTGGCCCTGCGCCAGGAGAGCGACGCGGCACTGGCGTCGGCCATCGACGATATCACCTTCGAGCTGACGATGCGCAGCGAGGACGTCGCCGGCTCCAACGAAGCTGCCATCCGCGGGCTGCTGGACAACCAGGTCGAGAACATCCGCATGGCCGGCGCCCTTGACCTGGCCGTGAACTCGTTCTTCGCGGCGGCCCTGAATGGCGCAGCGGCCGACGAGATGGATGGCGTTGTGGCGGCCCAGGCAGAGCTCGCTGCAGGAGCGCGTGAAATCACCAACCTGCTTGGGCGCGTCGCGGTGAGCGACGAGCTCAAGGACTTGATGAGCGACATCATCGCCCATGCCGACCCCGGGGAGGGCCTTCTCGCGTCGCGGGCGCGGGTCATCGACGCACGGAATGCGGCCGCGGCAACCTCCGACGAGGCGGCGGCGGCCGTCAGCCGGATCACTGAGGATGCACGCCGGCTGGGCTCCGAAGCCGTGGCCGACATCGCGGCGGCGGGCCTGACGCTGCGGGGCGAAGCAAGTGCCGCGGAACGCAAGATGTCTGCGATCGCCCTCGGCAGCGTCGTCGTGCTGCTCGCGGCGCCGCTCCTCACATTGCTGCTGATTGTCCGCCCGCTTCTCGCCGTGACGCGAGTGACGGAGCGGTTGGCGAAAGGAGACCTGGCGCCGGTCGATGGCTTCCACCGCCAGGGCGGCGAGATCGGTCGCATGGCGGCCGCGCTACGCATCTTCCGCGATGGCATGATCGAGCGCACGCGGCTGCAGCGGGAAGAAGCCGAACGCGAGGCCGCCGAGCGCGCGAGGTCCGCCCGCGAGGAGCGGGAGGCGCGCGAGCGGGCGCAGGCCGAGCGGACCCGGGAAGAGCAGTCCGAGCGCGACCGCCTCGAGCGGGAGGGAGAAGAGCTTCGCGCGCGCGAGGAGACGCGCGCCGCCGCGGAGGCCGAGCGCCAGAAGCATGCCGCCGAGCAGAGCCGCGTCGTGACGCAGCTTGCCGAGGGCATGAAGCACCTCGCTGCCGGCAAGCTGGGATACCGGATCGCTGAAGCATTCCCCGAAGCCTACGAGGCGCTGCGCGTCGACTTCAACGGGGCGATCGGAACCCTCGCTGACCTGATCTGCGACATCTCCGAGAGCGCGGGAAAGATCGACCTCAGCTCAGGCGAGATATCGGCCGCCGCCGTCGACATGTCGCGACGGACCGAGCACTCGGCCGCCACGCTGGAAGAGACGGCAGCGGCGCTGAACGAGCTGACCGCATCTGTTACCGCGACGGCCGAGGGCGCGGGACAGGCGGACCGCACGGTGCAGGGCACGAAAGCCAGCGCCGAGAAGAGCTCGGAGGTGGTGCGCGAGGCCGTCTCTGCCATGTCCGAGATCGAGGAGTCCTCGAAGCAGATCGCCAAGATCATCGACGTCATCGACGACATCGCGTTCCAGACGAACCTGCTCGCGCTGAATGCCGGAGTCGAGGCCGCGCGGGCGGGCGACGCAGGCCGCGGTTTCGCCGTCGTGGCGTCCGAGGTCCGGGCGCTGGCGCAGCGATCGTCCGAAGCGGCGCGGGAGATCAACGGCCTCATTTCGCGAAGCAACAGCCAGGTCGAGCGCGGCGTCGCGCTGGTCGACGAGGCCGGCAACGCGCTGCAGGCGATCATCGGTTCGATCGGCGAGATCTCGCGTCACGTGAGCGAGATCGCCTCCTCGGCGCGGGAACAGGCGACCGGCATCACCGAGATCAACACCGCGGCAAGCCAGCTGGACGAGGCAACGCAGCAGAACGCTGCGATGTTCGAGGAGTCGACCGCGGCGAGCCGCATCCTGACCGATGAGGCGAGAAGCCTTGCCGAGATGATCGCTCGGTTCTCTCTCGAGAGGGACGCGGGCGCTGAGCCGTCGCGAGTGGACGACGTCCGTCTATCCGCATGAGCCTCGGCAGGCGCGGGCCGTCCGCGCCCGCTCAATGCGCGGTGAAAACCGGGATTCGCGCGTTGGCGAGGATGTGCTTGGTCGCCCCGCCGAAGATGATCTGGCGGATGCGGCTCTGCGTGTAGGCGCCCTTCACCAGCACGTCGCAGCCCCACTCCGTGGCGACGTCGAGGATCGTCTCTCCTGACAGCACACCGCCTTCCGGCAGGAGACGCAGTTCTGCGTCGACGCCCTGGACGCGCAACCTCCGCTGGATCAGCGCCGCTGGCGGCCGCGCGCGCGGCCCCTCCCGGTCACCGACGATCAGCACGCGATCGGCCGCAGCCAGCAGCCTCTGCGCGAATGCGATGGTCCGGGCCGTCTCGTCGCTGCCGTTCCAGACCACCATGGCTGCCGTACCGAACTCGGCAATCTGCGGCTGCGGCGCGATCAGCAGCGGACCGCCGCTGTCGAAGAGCGCCGTCTCCAGCGTCGCGATCGACCCCGCACGGCGAGACGGCTGTGTCACGCACGTCAGGTCGAACGCGCGACCGTACTGACCGATCAGGTCGTTTCCGACGAGCGCATCTCCATTCCAGACCGCGAACGGCGCTTCGTGCGACATGTCCTCGCCATCCTCGACGATCGCGAGGCCATGTTCCCGCATTGCGGCGACGAAACTAGCGCGGGCCTCCACGGCGACCTGCTGTGGCGGGATGCCGGGATCTTCCACGGTCACCGTGCCGATCATCCCCCAGTCGAGGCTGGGGATGACCGGCGCCCGCAGCGGCACACCCTCCACCAGACCGCCGAAGCGGATCGCGGCGCGCGCCGCGAGGTGCAGCGCCGCCTCGTCGCCTTGTCCGACCGGAACCAGAATCGACTTCATGGCTTCGTCCTTCCGTATGCAGCCCCAACGATCGTGCACCCTCCGGCCTCGCGACCCAAGCAGACTTTCGCCGGCATGCACCGGCTGTCGGTCCGCGTGACAGAGGCGGCGGGGCGCCCGCGCTTCTTCCGGCTCTTTCCCTCCATCGTTCTGCCGATGTTCCTGGCCGTCGTCGACCAGACGATCGTCGCGTCGGCGCTGCCGGCGATCGCGGGCGGGCTCGGCGGGGCCGAACGGCTGTCCTGGGTCGTGGTGTCGTACCTCGTCGCGACGACGATCGCGGCACCGGTCTACGGGCGTCTGGGCGATGCATTGGGGCGGCGACGGCTGATCTTCGTGGCCCTCGGCATCTTCGCCGCCGGATCCGTCCTCTGCGCGGTGTCGACGTCGATCGGAATGCTGACGGTTGCGCGCGTCGTGCAGGGCGCCGGAGGCGGCGGCCTGATGACGCTGTCGCAGGCGCTGGTCGGAGAGGCGATCCCGCCGCGGGAACGGGCGCACTATCAGGGATACCTCGCGGCGGTAGCGGTTTCCGCCAGCGCGTTCGGACCCGTGGCAGGCGGCATCCTGACGGAGCAGTTCGGCTGGCGGTCGATCTTCCTGGTGAACCTGCCGACGGCCGCATTGGCCGCCATCCTCTTGCTGCGGCTGCCGCCGACCCGGGGAAGCGGCGAAGCGTTCCGCTTCGACTTCACCGGCTTTGCCCTCTTCGCGGGGTTCATCGCGGCGACCCTGATCGCGCTGGAGCGGGCGCAGGCGGTTGTGGACGGCTCGTGGTGGAACGTGGCGGTGCTTGCGGGCGCGGCGGTCGTGGCTCTCGTCCTGCTCGTCCGGCAGGAGGGTCGCGTCGCCTCGCCCCTGCTGCCGCTGCCGATCCTGCGGCACCCCGCGATCTGGCGCTGCGACGTGATGGCGGCGTGCCATGGGGCGACGCTGGTGTCGCTGATAACCTTCCTGCCCCTCTACTACCGGATCGAGCACGGCGCCTCCCCCGCACGGATCGGCTTGCTCCTGCTGCCGCTGACCATTGCGATCGGGATCGGCTCCCTGACGACCGGGCGCATCGTCGGGCGGACCGGACGCAGCGCGATCTTCCCCTCCATCGGGTTGAGCGTCGTGGCGGTGCTGCTGGTCGGCATGGCCGCCATCGCGGCGTCGCTTGGCGCCACTACGATCTCGCTCGCGTTCGGCGTCGTGTCGCTCTTCATGGGGACGGTGATGGGCGTCGTCCAGGTGACGGTGCAACTCGCCTCCGGCGCGGCGAGCCTCGGCGCGGGCGCGGCGACGGTCCAGTTCTCCCGCTCGCTCGGCGCGGCCTTCGGCACGGCCATCGTCGGCACGCTGCTCTTCGTGACAATTTCCGCCGCAGGCCCCGAGACCGGCGAGACCTTCGGGCGGATCATCAGGGAGGGGCCCGAGGCGCTGGCCGATGTGGCGCCGGGCGAGTTGTCCGTCATGCGGGCGGCCGTCGACCGGGCGTACGCGCTGCTGTTCCTCTGCACCGCGTTCTTCGCCGCCATCGGCGCCGCGGCCGCCTGGACGCTGCCGATCCGTCGCGTCTAGCCTGGGTAGCCCAGCAGGCGCGGCAGGAAGAGGACGATGCCGGGCAACAGGATCAGCAGCAGGAGCGCCAGGACCAGCACCGCAAGGAAGGCCCAGATCTCGCGGATGATCTCGCCGAGCGGGATGCCTGTGACCGCATTGATCACGAAGAGCAGGATGCCGTAGGGCGGGGTGATCAGCCCGATCATGCAGTTGACGACCGCGACGACGCCGAAATGCACGAGGTCGATGCCGAGCTCGCGGCAGGTCGGCAGGAATAGCGGGATGATGACGAGGATGATCGTCGTCGCGTCGAGCACGCAGCCCAGCAGCAGCAGCGTCACGTTCACGCCGAGCAGGAACACGAGCGGATGCACGTCGAGCCCGACGAGGGCGCTCGCCATCATCGAGGGGATGTTCTCCGACGCGACAACGTAGTTCAGGATCAGCGCACCGCCGATGACGAGGCCGACGGCGGCCGACGCGCGCGCGCTCTCGACGAGGATGCCGTAGAGCGCGCGGAACGACAGCGCCCGGTAGAACAGCGCTGCGAGCAGGAGCGCGTAGGCGGCGGCGACGGCGGCCGCTTCGGTCGGCGTTGTGACGCCGCCATAGATGCCATAGAGCAGGATCGCGGGCATCAGGAGCGCCGGGAAGGCTTTGGCCGTCTTCCGCGGCAACTCGCGGAGCGGCACCGGATCCTCCATCGCGAATCCACGCCTCGCCGAGATCCAGGTGTTCATCGCCATCAGAACCGCCCCCATCAGGAGGCCGGGCAGTATGCCGCCTAGAAACAGGTAGCCGATCGAGCTGTTCGAGACGAGCGCATAGAGCACCATCGGGATCGACGGCGGGATGATCGGGCCGATCGTGGCCGAGGCCGCGGTGATGGCCGCGGCATAGCCACGGGTATAGTGCCCGGACTTCGTCATCATGCCGATGATGATCTTGCCGATGCCCGCCGCGTCGGCGACGGCGGAGCCCGACATGCCCGAGAAGATCAGCGAGGCGACGACGTTGACGTGACCGAGTCCGCCGCGAAAGCGCCCGACGGCGGCGACGCAGAACTGCAGCAGCCGCTCGGAGATGGTGCCCGCGTTCATGATGTTCGCAGCGACGATGAACAGCGGCACCGCGAGCAGGATGAAGCTGTCGTAGAGGCCCTGCAGGATCTGCTCGCCGGCGAGCGCGATGTCCTGGCCGCTTATCGCCAGGTAGACGAGCGCGCCGAGGATGATGGCGTAGGCAATGGGCGTACCGATCGCCGCCAGCCCGAACAGGACCAGCAGGCACAGCGACAGGCCGAGGCTCATCCCTCCTCGCCTACGTGGACCTCGTGCGCCTCGTCGGGCGGGCCCTTGCGGATCACCTGGACGAAGACCCAGGCGTACCGGAGGGCGACGACGACGAGGAAGAAGGCGTAGATCGAGAAGATCGTCCGCATCGGAATGCGCAGCGTCGAGCTTCGCTTGATCGCGAGGAAGTCGATGTAGTCCCAGGTCGGAAGCAGCGACCAGAGCAGGCCCAGCGCGATCGAGGCCGCGGTGATCAGCGCCAGCACGCGGCGAATGTTGCTTGGGAAGGCGAGGTAGATGAGATCGAAGGTGACGTGATCGCGGTCACGCACGATCGTCGCGCAGCCGAAGAAGACGATCCAGACCCAGAGCACGAGGCACAGCTCCAGCGTCCAGCCGAAGGTGCCGCCCAGCAGGTAGCGCGAGACGATCTGCAGCATGAACGTCAGGAAAAGGGCGGCGAGCAGGCCCGCCGCCACTGCCTCGGACCCCCTGGTGATCCAGCGGATCGCGGTCTTCATTGCAGCCTAGCTGGCGCCGCCGTCCGAGCCGAGCTCGTTGATCCGCTCCAGCACGCCCTCGGGCCACGTCTCGGCATACTCGCTCTCGAGGTACATCTGCTGCACGCGCTCGCGAAAGGCGTCGCGGTTCGGCTCGTAGATGTCGAGGCCCTGCTCTCGCAGGAAAGACACCAGCTCCTCCTCCTTCGCGAGCTGGTTCTGGCGCCCGCTCTCCGCGGCGTCGTCGGCGGCCTGCTGCAGCGTCTCCTGCTGCTCGGGCGTCAGGCCGTCCCAGACCTCCTTGGAGATCGCGAGGTAGTTCAGGTCGACGAGGTGCGCGGTCAGCGAGATCTGGTCCGTCACCTCGTAAAACTTGGCGTCGACCACTGTCGGCAGCGGGTTGTCCTGCCCGTCGATGGCGCCTGTCTGCAGCGCCGTATAGACCTCCGTAAACGCCACCGGCACCGGGTCGGCGCCGAGGGCGCGGCCGAGGAACTGCCAGGCGTCGGTGCCGGGCATGCGGAGCTTCACGCCGTTCAGATCCTCGGGCGTCATGATCTTGTCGTCGCCCTTCACGTTCACATGCCGCTCGCCGAGATACATCACGGTCAGGAGCTTCACGCCGAGCTCGTCCTCGACCTTCTGCTTGAACGGGTCCATCAGCGGGTCGTTGAAGACGGCGACCTGGTGGTCGGCGTCCTGGTGCACGTAGCCGGCGGTGAAGATCGAGAACTCGGGGAAGAACACCGCGAGCTCCTGCGCCGAGGCGATCGACATGTCGAGGTTGCCGCGCGCGATCGCCTCAAGCTCGGTGCCCTGCTTGAAGAGCGTGGCGTTCCAGTGCGGCTCGAACGTCGCGAAGTCTGCGATCGCCGGCGCGAAGACCTCGGTCAGCGCGACGGCGCGCTGGTCGGTCTCGGACGCGGGCGAGCTGAGGCGCAGCGTGACCTTGTCGTCCTGCGCATGGGCCGTCGTTCCAAACATCGTCGCACAGGCGGCTGCTGCGATGAGCGCCCGTCGCGTGGTTGATGGTAGCATCTCTTCTCCTCCCGCTGATGTCGTTCTTTTTCGCCACCATGGCCGCCGACGCTGCGGGGATCAACGGAAAGAGCGCCGGCCGGCGCGAGCCGAATTCACATCCCGCCGCCGATGCGCCATCGTGCCGCCGCAACGTTGCCGTCGCCATGGGACAGAGATGAACAAGACGATCTACGTGCTAAACGGCCCGAACCTGAACCTCCTCGGCAAGCGGCAGCCGGAGATCTACGGGAGCGACACGCTGGACGATGTCGAGGCGAACTGCCGGTCCCTGCTGCCCGAGGGCGCCGAGTTGCACATGCTCCAGTCCAATCACGAGGGACAGATCGTCGACTGGATCCACGACGCGCGCGACGCCGCGACCGGAATCGTCATCAATCCCGGCGCCCTGACGCACACCTCCATCGCGATCCTCGACGCGCTTGCCACGTTCGAGGGGCCGGTCATCGAGGTCCACATCTCGAACATCCACAAGAGAGAGAGCTTCCGCCACCACTCCTACGTGTCGCTCCGTGCCGACGGCGTCATCGCGGGACTTGGGATCGAAGGGTACGAGGCGGCCGTCCGCCGCATCCTGACTCTGACAGCGGGGTGACCTCGTGGGCTGCGTCTCGACCGCCCCGCGCCCCCTCGACGGCGGCGGGATAACCGCGCAGATTTGCGTGACCCAACACCGCACGACACGACCAGGGCGCAGACAGGCGAGGGGCCGCATGGAACTTCCGAAGAACACCTTCAAGAAGGCGCTGGCGGAGGGCCGTCGGCAGATCGGCCTATGGTGCGCGATCCCGGATTCCGGCGTGGCCGAGATGCTGGCCGGCTGCGGCTTCGACTGGCTGCTCTTCGACACCGAGCATGCGGCGCTGGACGAGGTGCATGTCCTGCCCCTGCTGCAAGCCGTGGCACCCTATCCGGTGCACGCCATCGTCCGCCCGGACGCCCTGAACCCTGCCGAGATCAAGAAGATCCTCGACGTCGGCGCCCAGTCGATCCTGGTGCCGTACGTGGAAACGGTCGAGCAGGCCCGCCTCGCCGCCGCCTCGGTCGACTATCCGCCCCGCGGCATTCGCGGTGTGGCCGGCGCGACCCGGGCGTCGCGCTTCGGGACCGTGAAGGGCTATCACGCCGCGGCGCGGGACGAGATCTGTCTGCTCGTCCAGCTCGAGACCGCGGCTGCGCTCGACGCGCTCGAGGATATCGCCGCGGTGCCTGGCATCGACGGCATCTTCATCGGGCCGGCCGACCTCGCCGCCAGTCTCGGCCATGCGGGAAATCCCGGACATCCCACCGTGAAGGCGACGGTGCTCGATGCGATCCGGCGCATCCGGGCCGCGGGCAAGCCCGCCGGCATCCTGACGCTAGACCCGGAGTTCCTGGAGGAATGCGTCGAGGCGGGCAGCCTCTTCACGGCCGTCGACGTCGACGCCGTCCTGCTCCGCCGCAGCGCTGCCGCGCTGGCGCAGAAATGGTGCGGCGGCTGACGCACGGATCATGGTGGATGCGCCGTCGCCGATGGTGCCGCCGGCCCGTCCGAAAGGATCATCCGGAAGCCTGCGGGTCGACGTGCCGGGCGGCTCTCTAGCGGTAGATCAGCGTCGGTAGCCACATCGTCACCGCCGGAACGAAGGTGATGAGCAACAGGACCAGCAGGAGCGGGATGAGGAACGGCGCGGTGCCGACGACGCACTGCTCGAACGGGACCTTCGCGACCCGCGACAGCACGTAGAGGACCATGCCGACCGGCGGCGTCAGCAGCCCCAGCATCAGGTTCAAGACCATGATGACGCCGAAATGCACGGGGTCGACGCCGAGCTCCACCGCGACGGGCAGCAGCACGGGCACGAGGATGGTGATCGCCGCCACCGTCTCCATGAAGCAGCCGACGACGAGCAGGATCAGGTTGATCAGGAGCAGGATGATCCACGGCCGGTCCGAGACCGACAGAAGCAGGCTCGCGGCCTGTTCAGGTACCCGGTTCGAGGTCAGGATCCAGGCGAAGATCGCCGCCGCTCCGACGACGAACAGGACCACGGCCGTCGTCTCGATCGTATCGAAGCTGACGCGCAGGAAGCGCCGCCAGGTGAGCGTCCGGTAGACGATCAGGCCGAGGACGAGCGCCCAGGCGCACGCGGCGACAGCGGCCTCGGTCGGCGTGAAGGCACCGGAAAGGATGCCGCCCACGATGATGACCGGCGTCATCAGCGACAGGAACGCATGCCGGAAGGTGACGAACAGGCGCCGCATCTCGAACGCCTGGTCGCGCGGAAAGCCGCGGCGGCGCGCGAACCACGCCACCATCAGCATCAGCGACAACGCCATCACCATGCCGGGAATGAACCCGGCGGCAAAGAGCTGCCCGATCGAGGCACCGGCGACCACGCCGTAGATCACCATCGGCAGTGAGGGCGGGATGATCGGCCCGATGGTCGAGGACGCCGCCGTGATCCCGACCGAGAACTTGGCGTCGTAGTTCGCGTCGCGCATCGCCTTGATCTCGATCGCTCCCAATCCGCCGGCGTCCGCGACCGCGGCGCCCGACATGCCGGCGAAGATGACCGACGCGCCGACGTTCACGTGCCCCAGCCCGCCGCGCATCCAGCCGACCAGTGACAGGGCAAAGTTGAATATCCGCTCGGTGATGCCCGCGACGTTCATCAGGTTGCCGGCCAGGATGAAGAACGGCACCGCCAGCAGGGGAAAGCTGTCGACCCCGTTGACCATGCGGTGCGCGACGACCATCGGCGGCGGCGTCCCGCTCGCCACGATGAAGATCGCCGAAGCACCGGCGAGCGCGATCGCCACCGGCACGCCGAAGACCAGCATCCCGAACAGCATGAGGAAGAGGAATGCGATGTCCAAGCGGGCGCTCCTAGTCAATGCCGGGCCGGGCAGCGAGATGCTGTTCCGGATCGATGAGGGGGCTGGTTCCGGTTCGCAGGTGCTGCCAGGCGTTGCGCACCGCGTAGAGCGTCATCGCGGCGAAGCACGCCGACACGCCCCAGTAGACGAGCGACTTCGGCACGTCGATCGACACCATCATCTGCTGCGTCCGGCCGGCCAGCTGCGCCGACAGGCCGCAGAGCGCGCCATAGAAGACGATGCACAGAAGGTCGATCGCACCCTGGGCGACGCGGCGGCCGCGCCGCGGGATCCAGCGGTAGAGGAATTCGACCGCGATGTGCGCCCGTTTCCTCACCGCCATGATCGAGCCGATGAAGGTAACGGCGATCAGCAGGAAGCGCGCGATCTCCTCGGTCCAGCCGAGGGAATCGTTCAGGACGTATCGTGTGAAGAACTGCAGGAAGACGACGAAGGCCAGCACCCAGAAGACCACCAGCACCAGCGTGTCGTCCCAGCGAAGGTCCGACAGGTCGATGCTGTCCTCGTCGATGTGGATGCTCGGCTCGTGGCGTTCGGCCTCATCGCCGCGGCTGTCATCGGTCATCCGAGGGCTCCCGCCGTGGATCCGCCGGCGGCGCGGGGCGCGCCGCCGGTAGGCCGTCAATCATGCCGCGCGCGGTCAGCCGCCGGACTGTCCGATCGCCTGCAGCCGGTCGTAGGTCTCCTGGTCCCAGGTGGCCATGTCGCCGTTGTGCATCTTCTTCGTCGCCTCGATGAACGGGCCGCGGTCGACCTCGTTCACGTTGACGCCCTCGTCGCGGAACCATTGCACCAGTTCCTGCTCCTGCTGCTTGATCTGGTCGGTGGCGCAGACCGCCGCCTCCTCGAGCACGCCGGTCAGAGCCTCGCGGTCGGCCTCGTCCATGCTGTTCCAGGCCGGGCCGCCGACGATGGTGAGGAGTGCGTCGGTGATGTGTCCCGTCAGATTGATGTCGGACTGGACCTCGTAGAACTTCTTGGCCTGGATCGTCGGCAGCGGGTTCTCCTGCGCATCGACGGTGCCCTGCTGCAGCGCGAGGTAGACCTCGGCAAAGGCGATCGGCGTCGGGTTGGCGCCCGCCGCCTCCGGGAAACATCATGTAGAGCGGCGCATTCGGCACGCGGATCTTCAGCCCTTCCATGTCCTCGGGCTGGGTAATCGGCTTGTTCGAGGTGACATGCCGGTTGCCGTAGTACGTCATCGACACGATGTGGTTGCCGGTCGCGTCGGTGTAGCCATCGCTCAGCTCACCGAAGAGGTCCGAGTTGCGGAACTGGTCCCAGTGTTCGTAGTCGCGGAACATGTACGGCGCGCCGCCGATCGCGATGGGACCGTAGGCGCGGCCGGCGAACAGCTGACCGGTGTAGATGATGTCGACGGTGCCGAGGCCCAGTCCCTCGTTGATGTCGACCTCCTTGCCCAGAGACGAGGCCGGAAAGACCTCGACCCCATAGCGCCCATCCGTCGCCTCCATCAGCGCATCGTTCGTCGCGACGGCGCAGGTGTGATAGGGCTCGCTCGCCTCGTATACGTGGGCCCACTTCAAGGTCGTCTCCTGCGCCGCGGCGGGCAGCGCCGAGAGCGCCAGGGCACCCGCGGATGTCGCCAGTAGCGCGCTTCGTACCGTGTTCTTTCGCATCGGTATCCTCCCTTATGGTCGATCCGCAGCAATGCGCCGCGGAAGTTTTTTGGCCTCATGCTCTCGCGAAACATGCGGCTGCGCCCCGACACTAAGCGGGCCGCCGCCTCGCGGACAACATGAAACCGGACCCTGCGGCGCCGCGGCCGCGGCCAGCACTGGCCCGGCGCGCGAAAATCAGACCTTCCGATATGGAACGGCCTCCTGAGGTATCCGGGCGTGCGCACTGCAAGGGCCACACTGTCCGAACTCTGCGGTCGTGCACGGTCGCGCCGGGAAGATTTCCGGCGACCCTGGTGTTCCGGCCGCCGGTTGGCAGGGAGGATCGAATGAGAAAGTTTGGACTGGCGTCCTGCGTCGCCGCAACCACCGCCCTCGCGGGCATGGCGGCCGCGCAGGATGAGCCGATCAAGATCGGCGTTCTCGCGACGCTCGAAGGAACCTACACCGTCCTCGGCGAGGACGGCGTGCGCGGCTTCGAGCTGGCGGTCGACGAATGGGGCGGCGAGGTCGCCGGGCACCCGGTCGAGCATGTCGTCGCCTCGACCGACACCACGCCCGACACCGCGGTGCGGCAGGCGCGCAAGCTGGTCGAGCAGGACGGCGTCGACATCATCGTCGGCCCGCTCTCGGGGTCCGAGGGGATCGCGCTGCGCGACTACGCCAAGACGGTGCCCGAGGTCACCATCGTCAACGGCATCTCCGGCGCGCAGGAGACGACGATGCAGGACCCGGCGGAGAATTTCTTCCGCTTCAACATGGACGGCGCGCAGTGGGGCGCGGGCCTCGGCCAGTACGTCGTCGAGGAGAAGGGCTGGCAGACGGTCGCCTCGGTCGCCGAGGACTACTCGTTCGCCTACACCAATTTCCTCGGCTTCGCGCTCGGCTTCTGCCAGGCGGGCGGCACGATCGAGGAGCGCTTCTGGGTGCCGCTCGGCACCAAGGACTTCGCCTCGATCATCGCGGCGCTGCCCGACACGGTCGACGCGATCTATCTCGGCCTCGGCGGCGGAGACGCGGTCAACTTCCTCAACCAGTACCAGCAGGCCGGCGGCAGCGCCAACCTGATCGGCGGCACGATCATGGTCGACCAGACGGTGCTGACCTCGCGCGGGCGCGCCAAAGAAGCGCTGCGCGGCACCCCGTCCTCGGGGCCGCAGGCCGACACCTGGGACGATCCAAACTGGCAGGAGTTCGTCAGCCAGTACCAGGAGTTCTTCCCGCCGGACACCCGCTTCCCGGTGCCGTCGCTGTTCGCTACCGGCTACTACAACGCCACCTCGGCGGTGATGCTTGCGCTCGAGGAAGTGGGCGGCGATCTGTCGGACGGGCAGGCGGCCTTCCGCGAGGCGCTGGCCAACGTCGAACTCGATGCGCCGAACGGCCGCATCACGCTCGACGAGAACCGCCAGGCGATCGGCACGAACTTCGTGACCGAGGTGGTCGAGGACGACGAGGGCAATCTCGTGAACGAACTCGTCAAGGTGGTCGAGGGCGTCGATCAGCGCCTCGGTCTGACCGAGGAGCAGTTCGCCGAGATCGGCCTGCCGTCTCGCGACACTCCAGTCTGCGAGGACTTCCAGCCGGAGGGCTGAGGAAAAGGGGTCCGGATCGGGCGCGCCCGGTCCGGACCCGCCTCCTGCAATCGTTCCTCGGCGGAGCGGGTATGACGCTCATCACGTACCTCACGCGGATTCACTTCGCCGACGACGTCCTCGAGGACGCGCTCAAGGCGGAGACCGAGGCGGCGTCTATGGCCCGCCCCCTCATCGTGACGGACAAGGGCGTCGCGGCGGCGGGACTGCTCGATCGCCTGCTCGAAGCACTGCCGAAGGAACTGGCCCCAACGATATACGACGGCACGCCGGCCAACCCGACCGAGGCAGCCGTGCGCGACGCGGCCGCACTGTACCGCGACGCCGACTGCGACGGCCTGGTGAGCCTCGGCGGCGGCTCGGCCATCGACCTTGCCAAGGCGACAGGTCTTGCGCTGACGCACTCGGGGCCCCTGCTGCGCTATGCAGCGGTCGAAGGCGGGATGAACCGCATCACCGCCAGGATGCCGCCGCACTTCGCGATTCCGACCACCGCAGGCACCGGCTCCGAAGTCGGGCGGGGCGCACTCATCATCCTCGATTGCGGGCGCAAGATGGGCATCCTAAGCCCGCACCTGATCCCGACGGCCGCGATCTGCGATCCGACGCTGACGCTGGGCCTGCCACCGGCGCTGACCGCCGGCACCGGAATGGACGCGGTTGCGCACTGCATCGAGACCTACATCGCGTCGAGCTACAATCCGCCTGCAGACGGCATCGCGATCGACGGATTGTCGCGCGCGTGGGCGAACATCCGGCACGCGGTCGAAGACGGTCGTTCGCTGGCCGCGCGTCGCGAGATGATGGCCGCCGCGATGGACGGCGCCCTGGCATTCCAGAAGGGCCTGGGCGGCGTCCATGCCATTAGCCACGCGCTGGGCATCGCCGCTGGTGGCCGGCTGCATCACGGCACACTGAACGCGATCCTCCTGCCGCACGTGCTTCGCTATAACGCCCCGGCCGCCGCGCATCGGTATCCGGCCCTCGCCAAGGCGATGGACCTTCCTCCGCAGTGCGACGTCGCCGAGGCGATCCATGCGCGCACGGAGGAGATCGGGCTCCCGACGCGCCTGAGTGCTCTGGGCGTCTCGGAGGACGACATCGAGGCGGCGGCGCCACTGGCCGAACGCGACCATACCAATGGCACGAACCCGCGCCACGCCTGCGCCGAGGACTACCGGACGATCATGCATGCCGCCCTCTGACCGCGAGTGGAGGCGACGTTGCAGCCGCTCCTGATCGGCGGCGAATGGTGCGCCACGACCCAGGCGCTGCCAAACGTCAACCCGTCCGACACCGCCGACATCGTGGCCGAGGTCGCCCAGGGCGGGCGGCACGAGGCGGACCTCGCCATCGCCGCCGCCCGAGACGTCGCGCCAGGCTGGGCCGCTGCCGGACCTCTCGCACGCCACGACGTTCTCCGCCGCGCCGCCGAGGAGATGATGGCACGACGCGAGGAACTGGGGCGGGAGCTGAGCCGGGAGGAGGGCAAGCCGATAAGGGACGGCGTTGCCGAAGCCACACGCGCAGCACACATCTTCGGCTTCTTCGCGAGCGAGGCACTGCGGCTGACGGGAGAGACCGGCGACTCCGTCCGCCCCGGCATCGAGGTCGCGGTCACGCGCGAACCTGTCGGCGTTGTCGGGCTGATCACGCCATGGAACTTTCCGCTGGCGATCCCGGCATGGAAGCTCGCGCCGGCGCTGGCCTACGGGAACGCCGTGGTGCTGAAGCCGGCCGAATTGGCGCCGACCTCGGCCTGGGCGATCGTCGACATCCTGAACCGCGCCGGCGCGCCAGCGGGCGTCGTCAACCTCGTCACCGGCCCCGGTGGGACCGTTGGCCAAGCGCTCGTCGACAATCCAGACGTCGACGCGATCAGCTTCACCGGCTCCGTCGCGACTGGACGCCAAGTCGCGGAGGGCTGCGCCCGGACGATGCGGCGCGTCCAGCTTGAAATGGGAGGAAAGAACCCGCTCGTCGTGCTCGACGATGCGGAACTCGACACCGCCGTCGCCTGCGCCGTCGAGGGCGCGTTCGGCCAGACCGGCCAGCGCTGCACCGCCTCCTCGCGCCTCGTCGTGACCGAGGGCATCCATGGCCGCTTTGTCGAGGCCTGCGCCGATCGGCTGCGCAGGATGCGCGTCGGCCATGCGCTCGACCCCGCGACCGACATCGGCCCGGTCGTCGACGAGCGGCAGCTGGCGCAGGATGAGCGCTACATCGAGATCGCCCGGCGCGAAGGGGCGACGCTTCGGCACGGCGGCGGGCGGGAACGCGCCGCGACGCCGGGCCACTACCTTCAGCCCGCGCTCTTCACCGGGACGACCAAGGACATGCGCCTGAACCGCGAGGAGGTCTTCGGCCCGGTCGCGGGCGTGATCCGCGTACGTGACTATGACGAGGCGCTGGCGGTCGCGAACGATACCGAGTTCGGCCTCTGCGCCGGCATCTGCACCACCAGCCTCAAGCATGCGACCCACTTCCGCCGGAACAGTGCGGCGGGCATGGTCATGGTGAACCTGCCCACCGCCGGCGTCGACTTTCACGTCCCGTTCGGCGGCAGGAAGGGCTCGAGCCTCGGCCCGCGAGAGCAGGGCACCTATGCGCGCGAGTTCTACACCGTCGTCAAGACGGCCTACGTCAGCAGTTGAGAGGGACGCATGAACAGCATCGACCTGGCAGGACGCACCGCCGCCGTCACCGGCGCCGCACAGGGGATAGGCGCCGCGGTCGCCGATCGGCTCGCCCGATCAGGCGCCCGCGTCGCTCTTTGGGACATGGACGGCGGGCTTGCCGCAGAGACCGCTCAAGGGTTTGACGGCCACGCCATCCAGACTGACATCTGCGACCCCGCCGCGATCGATCGTGCCCTGACCGAGACGGAGGAACGTCTTGGGCCGCTCGACATCCTGGTCAACAGCGCCGGGATCGCCGGACCGAACGCGCCCGTCGCGGACTATCCGATCGACGCCTGGCGCGAGATCATGGAGCTGAACCTGACGGGAACGTTCCTGGTGAACCGCGCCGTCGTGCCGGGAATGCAGGCACGGAATTACGGGCGCATCGTCAACATCGCCTCGATCGCGGGGAAGGAGGGCAACCCCAACGCCGCCGCCTACTCCGCCTCCAAGGCCGGGGTCATCGCGCTGACGAAGTCGCTCGGCAAGGAGCTGGCGGGCCACGACATCGCGGTGAACTGCATCACACCGGCCGCGGCGCGCACGCGGATCTTCGACCAGATGAGCCAGCAGCACATCGACTTCATGCTGTCGAAGATCCCGCGCGGCCAATTCGTGGATGTCGCGGAAGTGGCTGCGATGGTAGCGTGGCTCGTCTCGGCCGAGAACAGCTTTACCACCGGCGCGGTATTCGACCTGTCCGGAGGTCGCGCGACCTACTGATTTTGCTCAGTGTCAAGGCACTGGGCGTGACGCAGCGTCTTTTTCTGTCGCCTCGACGCTTGTCAGATCGGCGGGCGGCATCGCAGGCTTCCATGGTCACCGCAAACAATAATAATAGCGGGAGGGGAGGAGATGAGTACGGGGCTGGCCGTTCACCACGGCCGGTTCGGCCGCGCGACGCTGTATCAGCTCAACCGTCCGATGACGACGCACGCGCATCGCGAGAGCCATCTGGTCTTCTTCGTCGAGGGCAACCCCGCCGAGATGATGGTCGGCGACCGGATGCATCCGATCGCACCGGGACACGCCGTTGCCATCAGCCCGTGGGAGCCGCACGACTTCCGAACGCTGCATGACGGGGCCGAGGGCCTCTACCTCGTCCTCTACATCAAGCCCGTCTGGTTTCTGGAGGTCAGCCGGATGGCGCAGTTCGCGCTGCGCTTCGGCGGCAGCCGGATCGAGGTCACCGAGCAGATCCGCAGCCTGCTCTACCGCGTCACCGCGCTCCTGCTCGATTGCGAGCCGAGCGACCTCTTCGACGGCTACCTCTACGAGCTGACGCGCGCCTGCTTCGACCAGTCGTGGCAGTGGCGCAGCGGCGCGGCGCCGTCGCCTGGCATGCGCGCGGTCAGCGATTTCCGCGTCCGCCGGTCCATCCGGCTGATGCAGGAGACGTTCACCGAGACGACGGAGATCGAGCACATCGCGCGGGAGAGCGGTCTGTCGCGACCGCATTTCTTCAAGCTCTTCAAGCGGCAGATGGGCATCACGCCCAACCTCTACCTCAACACGCTGAGGATGGAGCACGCGATCGACCGGCTGACCGGCACCAGCGCGACGGTGACCGAGATCGGCGACCACCTGGGCTTTTCCAGCCAGGCCAGCTTCACCCGGTTCTTCACCTCGAACGTGGGCATCCCGCCCACCGATTACCGCCGGGTCGCGCAACTCGCCCTGCACTGACATTTTGGCGATGCCCCGCCAAGCGATGAGACTGTGGGATACGCCGACGCCCCAGCCGCGGCGCGCTAGCCTCATCCGGCTGCCGCGGCGACGGCGGCGACAAGGGGGAGGCGCGGCGAGGATGAAGCGGCTGCCGCCGCATCGGGCGCACAGGACAGGAGCGGTACGCGTGATCGGCCGCTTTCTTCAGCGCCATCCGGTGTGGAGCGCGATCATCGCGCTCGTCCTCGCGGTATTCCTGTGGCTGCTCCTCGCGGTCTGGCCGGACTGGCTGGTGGACGCGATCCGCAGCAAGAAGATCTTCGTCAACGCCCTCTTCAACGGCATCACGCTGGGCGCGCTCTACTTCCTCGTCGCGTCGGGCTTCACGCTGATCTTCGGGCTGATGCGCAACGTGAACCTCGCCCACGGGTCGCTCTATCTCTTCGGCGGCTACATCGGCTACGAGGTGGCGGAGTGGTCGGGCTCTTGGCTCCTCGCCTTTCCCGCCGCCTTCATCGTGGTGGCCGCGCTGGGCGTCTTCCTGCAGTACGTCGTGTTCCGCCGGATGGAGGGGCAGGATCTGCGGCAGACACTGGTGACGATCGGCATCTCGATCGTGCTCGCCGACCTGATGCTGTGGATCTGGGGTGGCGACTTCTACCAGATCCTGACGCCCGACTGGCTCGCTGGCCCGGTGGAGACCTTCATCGTCTCGGCCGTGCGCTCGTCGGGAGAGCCGGTGTTCATCACCTATCCGATCGTGCGGCTCGTCATCCTCGTCGCGGCCATCGTCATCGGCGTCGCGATGTGGCTGGCGCTTAACCGCACCAGGGTCGGCATGTTCATCCGCGCCGGCGTCGACGACCGCGAGATGCTGGCGGCCTCCGGCGTCCGCGTCCAGCGCATCTTCGTCGGCGTCTTCGCCTTCGGCGCCGGGCTCGCCGGCATCGCCGGGGTCGTCGGCGGCACCTTCCAGTCGCTGGCGCCCGGGGAGGACGTGCGGTTCCTGCTCGCCTCCCTCGTCGTGGTCATCGTCGGCGGCATGGGATCGATCCCCGGCGCCGCCCTCGGGGCGCTGCTGATCGGCCTCGCGGAGCAGTTCGGCTCGGTCTACATGCCGACCTACGCCGTCGTGCTGACGTTCCTGATCCTCGTCGTCGTGCTGGCCTTCCGGCCGCAGGGCATCCTGGGGCGCGCCTGAGATGGCCGTACGCCGCCAGCCGAGCCGATCCCCCGCCGTGGCGAGCGCCTGTGGTACGAACGGGTGCATCCGTCCGTGTGGTTCGTCGCCATCGTGCTGCTGTTCATGCCGGCCTTCGCCAACGACTTCATCCTGTTCCAGGTGATGGGCTGGACCTTCATCCTGGGCATGATCGCGCTCAGCCTGATGTTCCTCGCCGGCTACGGCGGCATGGTCAGCCTGGTGCAGATGACGGTGGCCGCGGTCGCCGGCTACATGGTCGCGATCTTCGGCACCAGCGGCGTCGACACCATCAGCCTCGGCTGGCCGTGGTGGGCGTCGATCCCGATCGCGCTGATCGTGGCCGTGCTATTCGGCACGCTGTCTGGCGCGCTGGCGGTGCGGACGTTGGGCATCTACACGATCATGATCACGCTCGCGATCGCGTCGGCGTTCTTCTACTTCACGCGGCAGAACTACGGCATCTTCAACGGCTTCACCGGGTTCAATCAGGTGCTGCCGCCGCGACTCTTCGGCGTCGACTGGCGCGAGACGGTTCCGTTCTACTACCTCGCGCTGTTCTGGGCGGCGGCGGCCTACGCCCTTGTCCTCTACGTCTCCCGCGCGCCCTTCGGCCTGGCGCTGCAGGGCATCCGCGACAACCCGCGGCGGATGGCGGCGCTGGGCTTCGACGTCACCGCCCACCGGATCGCCGCCTACGCCTTTGCCGCGCTGATCGCGGGCGTCGCGGGCATCCTGCTGACCTGGCACTCCAGCCAGATCTCGCCCGGCACCGCGGGGGTGCAGCCGGTCATCGACGTCCTGATCATCGCGGTCATCGGCGGCCTGTCGCGCCCGATCGGCGCCTTCATCGGCGCGCTGATCTACGTGATCCTGCGCACCTTCGCGCTCGACGCGCTGGTCGCGGTCGGTCTCGCGGGCGAGCGGTTCCAGCTGCTGATCGGCATGGTCTTCCTGCTGATCGTGTTCTTCTCGCCCGACGGCATCCTCGGCCTGTGGGAGCGCTGGCGCGAGAGCCGCGGTCGCGACCCCCTGACCGGAGCGGAACGGTGAGCGCGGCCCGCACCTCCGTCGCCGAGCGGCTGACCGCCACCGGCACCGAGAACGCGCTCGAACTGCGCGGGGTCAGCCGGTACTTCGGCGCGCTCGCGGCGCTCGTCGACATCACCCTGACGGTCAGGCCGGGCGAGAGGCGCGCGGTCCTGGGCTCGAACGGCGCGGGCAAGACCACGCTCTTCAACTGCATCACGGGTGATTTCCTGCCCTCGGCGGGGTCGATCCGGTTCTTCAACGAGGACGTCACCGCCTTCCCCCCGCACGAGCGGATCCGCCGGGGCCTGCGCCGCACCTACCAGATCTCGCTGCTGTTCGGCGGTCTGGCGGTGCGCGACAACGTCTACCTCGCCTGCCGGGGCGTCAGCCGCGGGCGCTTCGGAATGATCCGGCCGCGCCGCAACGACGCGCTGATGGCCCGGACCGAGGAGCTGATCGCGGCGGTGCACCTGACCGACGTCATCGACACCCAGGTCGCCAACCTCTCCTACGGTCAGCAGCGCCAGCTGGAGATCGCGCTGGCGCTCGCCGGGGCGCCGCGCTTCGTGCTGTTCGACGAGCCCGCGGCGGGCCTCTCGCCGACCGACCGCAACGACCTCGTCGAGATCCTGACGAACCTGCCCGAGCACATGGGCCTGATCATCATCGAGCACGACATGGACGTGGCCCTGCGCGTCGCCGAGAGCGTGACGATGATGCACGCCGGCCGCATCTTCAAGGAAGGCACCCCCGCGGAGATCGAGAACGACCCCGAGGTGCAGGCCCTCTACCTGGGGGGCGGCGATGGCTGATCCCGTCCTGCAGGTCCGCGGCCTCAACGTCTATTACGGCCACAGCCACGCGCTGCAGGGCGTCGACCTGACGCTGGAGCATGGCGTCCTGTCGGTCGTCGGCCGCAACGGCATGGGCAAGACCACGCTCTGCCAGGCGATCTGCGGCCTGAAGCAGGTGCGCAGCGGCACCATCACCTTCGCCGGCCGCGCCATCACCAACCTCGGCGCGGCGGAGGTCGCGCGGATGGGCATCGCCTACGTGCCCGCAGGGCCGCCGGCTCTGGCCCAGCCTCACGGTCGACGAGCACCTGCGCCTCGCCGCCCGCGACGGCGCCTGGACCATCGATCGCATCTACTCGACCTTCCCCCGGCTTGCCGAGCGCAAGACCAACGGTGGCGCACAGTTGTCGGGTGGTGAGCAGCAGATGCTGGCCATCAGCCGCGCGCTGCTCGCCAACCCGCGCCTGCTGGTCATGGACGAGCCGACCGAGGGGCTGGCGCCCGTCATCGTGACGCAGGTCGCCGGCATTATCGGCCATCTCGAGGAGGAGGGCGACATCTCGGTCCTGCTGATCGAGCAGAACATCCGTGTCGCGACTGCCGCCGCGCAGCAGACCGCGATCATGGTCAACGGCCGCGTCAACCGGGTGATGGAGTCGGGCGTGCTGGCCGGCGACCGCGAACTGCAGCAGCGCCTGCTCGGCGTCGGCCGCCACGGCCACGACGACACCGGCGCCGCGGAGCCCGAGGCCGATGCGGCGCCCGAGCGGGCCGAGGCCGGTCCGAGGCGGATCTACCTGTCGAACCCGCAGACCCCGACCCGCTGGTCGCAGCCTGTCCCGGTCCGCGTGCTGGAGCGGAACGCCCGCACCGTCACCGAGGCCCGGCGGCGGGAGGAGCCGCAGGCGCGCCCGCTGACCGCCACCGGCCGCCCGGTGGTGCTGGTCGCGGGCACCCTCGACACCAAGGGCGCCGAGCTGAGGTTCGTCCGCGACATCCTGAAAGAGCAGGGGCTGCCCGTCCGCCTCGTCGACCTCTCCACTTCCGGCAAGCCCTCCGGCGCCGAGGTGCCGCCGACCGAGATCGCAGCCTGGCACCCCCGCGGCGCGGCGGGCGTCTTCACCGGCGACCGCGGGGCGTCGGTCGCGGCGATGACGCTGGCGTTCGAGCGCTGGATCCGCCGGCAGGAGGGCGTGGCGGGCATCATCTCCGCCGGCGGCTCGGGCGGCACGGCGCTCGCCACGCCGGCGATGCGCGCCCTGCCCGTGGGCGTGCCCAAGGTGATGATCTCGACCGTCGCCTCGGGCAATGTCGGCCAGTACGTCGGTCCGGCCGACATCATGATGCTCTACTCCGTCGCCGATGTGCAGGGCCTGAACCGCATCACCCGCGCCGTGCTGTCGAACGGCGCCCACGCGCTCTCCGGCATGGTCAAGGCGCGGCAGGGCAAGGCCGAGGCGGCGGCCGGAGAAGCCCGCCGTCGGCATGACCATGTTCGGCGTCACCACCACCGCCGTCCAGTCGATGCAGAAGATGCTGGAGGCCGATCACGACATCCTCGTCTTCCACGCCACCGGCACTGGCGGCCAGGCGATGGAGAAGCTCGTCAACTCGGGCCTGTTGGAGGGCGTCATCGACCTCACCACCACCGAGGTCTGCGACATGATGATGGGCGGCGTCTTCGCCGCGACGGAGGACCGCTTCGGCGCCGTCATCCGCACCGGCATGCCCTATGTCGGCTCGGTCGGCGCGCTCGACATGGTGAACTTCGGCGCGCCCGACACCGTGCCCGACCGCTACGCGGGCCGCACCTTTTACGAGCACAACCCGCAGGTGACGCTCATGCGCACCACGGCGGAGGAGAATACCCGCATGGGCCGCTGGATCGGCGAGCGGCTGAACGAGATGACCGGCCCGGTCCGCTTCTTCCTGCCCGAGGGCGGGGTCAGCGCCATCGACGCCCCCGGCCAGCCGTTCGACGACGCGCAGGCCCGCGCCGCGCTGTTCCGCGCGCTGGAGGAGACGGTGCGCCAGACCGGCCAGCGTCAGCTCATCCGCCGCCCCGAGAACATCAACGATCCCGCCTTCGCCACTGCCGTGGTCGAGGCCTATCGCGCGCTCCACGGCGCACCCCGACGGAGGAGAGCGTGATGGACCGCGCCGGCCTGCTTGAGAAGTTCCGCGGCATGGTCGCGGCGGGCGAGCCGATCATCGGCGGCGGCGCCGGCACCGGCCTTTCGGCCAAGTGCGAAGAGGCGGGCGGCATCGACCTCATCGTCATCTACAATTCCGGCCGCTACCGCATGGCCGGTCGCGGCTCGCTCGCCGGGCTTATGCCCTACGGCGACGCCAACTCCATCGTCGTCGAGATGGCGGCCGAGGTGCTGCCGGTGGTCAGGCACACCCCCGTCCTCGCCGGCGTCTGCGCCACCGACCCGTTTCGGCTTATGCCGCGCTTCCTCGACGAACTGAAAGCCATCGGCTTCGCCGGCGTACAGAACTTCCCGACCGTCGGCCTGATCGACGGCACCTTCCGCGCCAACCTGGAAGAGACGGGGATGAGCTACGCGCAGGAGGTCGAGATGATCCGCCTCGCCCGCGAACGCGATCTCGTCACCACGCCTTACGTCTTCTCCGAGGATGACGCCGCGGCAATGGCCGGGGCCGGGGCCGACATCATCGTCGTGCATCTGGGCCTGACCTCCGGCGGCTCCATCGGCGCGGAGACGGGCGTGGCGCTCGATGACGCCCCGCGGCTCACCGACGCCTGGGCCTCCGCGGCCCTCGACGTCAATCCGGACGCCATCGTGCTGGTCCACGGCGGGCCGGTGGCGATGCCCGACGACGCCGCCTTCGTGCTGGCGAACACCAAACACTGCCACGGCTTCTACGGCGCCTCCTCGATGGAGCGGCTGCCGACGGAGCGGGCGCTGACCGAAACGACACGCGAGTTCAAGCGCATCCGGCCGACGGGCTGAGGGCGCGACAGGGAGAGGACAATGACCGGGGAATTCATCGGCAGCCTGATACTCTGGCTCATCACGGCGGTGATCGTCATCTTCATCCTGTACTGGGTGATGCACTGGCTCTACCGCCGCTCGACGAAGGAGAACGCCTTCGTCCGCACCGGCTTTCTGGGCGAGAAGGTGGTGATCGACGGCGGCGCCTTCGTCTGGCCGATCGTCCACGACATTACCCCGGTCAACCTGAACTCGCTGCAGCTGGCCGTGACGCGCGCGAACGACCGCGCGCTGATCACCCGCGACCGGATGCGCGTCGACGTCGACGCCGAGTTCTACGTCCGCGTCAAGCAGACGCGCGAGGCCGTCAGCCTCGCCGCGGCATCGCTCGGCCGGCGCACGCTGGAGCCGGAGCGGCTGACCTCGCTGCTCGACGGCAAGTTCGTCTCGGCCCTGCGCACCGTTGCCGCGCAGATGACGCTGGAGGAGATGCACGAGAGCCGGGACGACTATGTTCGGCGCGTGCGCGAGGCGGCGCAGGTCGGGCTCGATTCCAACGGGCTCGAACTCGAGGCGGTCGCGGTCACCGACATCGACCAGACCGACCTCGACTACTTCAACCCCTCGAACCGCTTCGATGCCGAGGGCCTGACCCGGCTGATCGAGGACATCGAGACCCGCCGCAAGCTACGCAACGACGTCGAGCAGGACGCGATGATCGCGATTCGCACCCGCAACCTCGAGGCCGAGCGCCAGTCGCTCGACATCGAGCGTGAAAGCGAGTGGGCGCGGTTGGAGCAGGAGCGCGAGATCGAGATCCGCCGCGCCCAGCAGCGGAGCGAGCTGGCGCGCGAGCGGGCCGAGCGTGAGACCGAGGGAGAGCGCGCCCAGATCACCGCGCGCGAGCACATCGAGACCAGCCGCATCGCCAACGAGCGCGCGATCTCCGAGGCGCGCATCACCTCCGAGCTCGAGATCCGCCGCCGCGAGATCGCCAGGGACCAGGAGGTGCAGTCGGCCGAAATCGTCACGCTCGAGCAGATCGAGAAGGCGCGCATCGCCCAGAGCCGCGCCATCGCCCAGAGCCGGATCGATAACGAGCAGCAGACCGAGGCGCAGGAGATCGCGCGCCGGCGCAGCATCGACGAGGCCGAAGTCGCCGCCCGCGAGGCGGTGGAGCGCGCCCGCATCGCCCAGGAGCGCGCGCTGGAAGAGGCGCGGATCGCCAGCCGCGAGGATACCGAGGCGCGCGAGATCGCCCGCCGCCGCGCCGTGGAAGAGGCAGAGATCGCCGCCCGCGAGGCCACCGAGACCGCCCGCATCGCCCAGGAGGAGGAGGTCCGCCGGCGCGAGATCGCCCGCATGCGCTCCGTCGAGGAGGCCGAGATCGCGGCGCGCGAGGCGACCGAGAAGCTGCGCGTGGCGCAGGAGACCACGGTCAACGCCGAGCGCATCACCTCCGACCGCCGCATCCGAGAGATGGAGATCGAGCGGCAGCGCACGCTCGAGGCCGCCGAGATCGCTGCCGCCGAGGCGACGGAGGCGGCGCGCATCGCCCGCGACAAGGCCCTCGCCGCCGAGCGCATCGCCTACGAGCAGGACATGCGCGAGCGCGAGATCGCCCGCAACCGCACCGTCGACACCGCCGATGTCGCCGCGCGCGAGGCGGTCGAGCAGGCCCGCATCGCGCAAGGCCAGCGGATCGAGGAGAACCGCATCGCCGCCCGCGAGTCGACCCAGCGCCGCGAGGTTGCCGCCGAGCAGTCGACCGAGGCCGCGCGCATCGAGAAGCAGCGGCAGATCCGCGAGCGCGAGATCTCGAGCGAGACCGACACCCGCTCGCGCGAGATCGAGCGCAACGAGGCGCTGGAGGCCGCCGAGGTCTCGTCCCGCCGCATCGTCGAGCAGCAGCGCATCGAGAAGGAGAAGGAGACCGCGCAGGACCGCATCGTCCGCGACCGCGAGGTGCGCCAGCTCGAGATCGCCCGGAACGAGGCCCTCGACGAGGCGCAGGTCGCCGCCGACGAGGCGGTCGAGAAGGCGCGCATCGCCCAGAAGAAGGCGCTCGACGCCGCCCGCATCGCCTCCGAGCAGGAGACCCGCGCCCGGGAGATCGAGCGCGAGGAGGCGACCGAGGCGCGCGAGCTGGAAAAGCGCGACAAGCTCGAGCGCGAGCGCATCGCCACCGAGCTCGGCATCGAGAGGGACCGCATCGCCTCGTCCAAGACCCGCGACGTCCTCGACATCGAGAAGCGCCGCGACGTCGAGGCGGCGGACGAAGAGCGCGTCGTCGAGCTTGCCGAGAAGAAGCGCGCCCGCGCGGAGGCCGAGGCCGAGGTGCGCCGCACCGAGATCGCCGCGCAGCGCCGGATCGAGATTACCGACGTCGAGCGCGAGCAGGCGATGGACGCCGCCCGCCTGCAGCGCAAGCGCGCCACCGAACAGATCGAGATCTCCCGCGTCCAGGCGCTCCGCGAGGCCGAGATCGCCTCGAAGGAGGAGATCGAGCGTGCCCGCATCGCGTCGGAGCGCGGCCTCGACGACGCCCGCATCGGGCATGAGCGCGACCGCCGCAAGCTTGAGGTCGACCGCGAGCGTGAGGTCGAGCTGGCGCAGATGGCCAGCGCCATCGAACTTTACAAGAAGTCCCTCGAACGCTCCGCCGCCCAGGCCGAGGCCGAGGTCGCCCGCGCCCGCGCCACCGAAGCCGAGGAGCGCGTCAAGACCACCCGCGACACCGAGGAGGCCAAGAGGCGCCGCGCCGTCGACACCGAGATCGCCGAGAAGGCCGCGGCCGAGACCCGCATCGCCGCCGAGGCCGAGAAGATCCGCGCCGCCGTCCAGGCCGAGGCCCAGCGCCTGCTCAATGAGGCCGAGAACGTGCTGACCGACGACGCCCGCTACTCGCTCTTCCGCCGCAAACTGCTGGAGCATGTCGAAGGCATCGTCGCCGCCTCGGTCAAACCGCTGGAGAAGATCCAGGACATCCGCATCATGCAGCTCGACGGTGTCGGCGGCGGCAACGGCGGTTATCGCGGCTCGCCCACCGACGAGGTCATCGACAGCGCGCTGCGCTACCGCGTCCAGGCGCCGATGCTCGACAGCCTGCTCGCCGACATCGGCATCGACGGCTCCTCGATCGCCAAGCAGGGCGGCCTGATCCGCGAGGCGCGCGACATGACCTCGATGGCTCGCGACGTCCAGCGCTCGGGCGGCGGCTCGGACGAAGGCGGCGGCGAGGCGCCGAGCAGTTCCGGCGGCAACGACCCCTCTCACGGCGACCCAGGCGGCGAGTCCGGCGGCGACGGTGGCTCCGCTGGCGGCGGCAGCCGCCGCGGCCGCGGGCGGCGGAGCTGACCTTGGCGCGAGTCTACATCTCCAGCGTCATCGACGCCGAGGCGCAGAAGGTCTGGGACCGCGTCCGCGACTTCAACGGCATGCCGAACTGGCACCCGGCGATCCGCGACAGCCGCATCGAGAACGCCGAGCCCTCCGACCGCGTCGGCTGCGTCCGCGACTTCCACCTGCAGAACGGCGACCGCCTGCGGGAAAAGCTGCTGGGCCTCAGCGACTACGACATGTTCCAGACCTACTGCATCCTCGAAAGCCCGATGCCGCTGACGGGCTACATCGCCACCCTCCGCCTCACCCCGGTCACCGACGGCAACCGCACCTTCGGCGAATGGACCGCCGAGTTCGACTGCGCCGAGGACGACGAGGAGGGGCTGGTCACCAACATCGGCCGCAACGTCTTCCAGGCGGGCTTCGACGCGCTCAAGCGCCGGATGGGCAACCGCTGATGGTCCGCGTGGTCAAGAGCACGGTGATGCAGGCGCCCGCCGAGGCGGTGTGGGAGGTGCTGCGCGACTTCAACGGCCACGAAAGCTGGCACCCCGCCGTCGCCACCAGCCAGATCGAGCGGGGCGAGCCCTCCGACCTCATCGGCTGCGTCCGCCGCTTCCGCCTCAACGCCGGCGAGGAGCTGCGTGAGCAGCTCCTGACCCTCTCCGACCTAGAGATGGCGTTCAGCTACTGCCTGCTCGACACGCCGATCCCGCTGCTGAACTATGTCGCCCACGTCCGGCTCAGCCCGGTCACCGACGGCGACCTCTGCTTCTGGGAGTGGGAGAGCCGCTTCGACACTCCCAGGGGCCGCGAGCGCGAGCTGGGCGACATGGTCGGAACCAACATCTACGAGGCCGGTTTCGACGCCGTCCGCGAGCACATGGGGATCGCCGCATGACCCGTCTCGGCAGCGCTCGGCCCGCAGCGGCGCACAAGCGGCTTCATACAGGTTTGCTTACCTGGAGAGCAGTCGGCGCGCGCACGCGCGCGCCAAACAGCCGTGCGCGCACCCGCGCGCTCATGTTGGCGGCAAAGGCCGCCGCGCGGCACCGCCGCGCCTGGCCGCGGCCCGATCCGGCGCCGTCATGCAGGGAGCTCGCGCCGTGCCGGTGACGGTCGCCACCTACGACACGCTCGACGAGGCGGCGCGCGCCGCAGGCGACCGCGACGCCCGGTTCTTCGGCGGCGGCACCCTGCTGATGCGCGCCGTGAACTATGCGCAGGGCGACTTCACCCGCCTGATCCGCGTCCGGGATCCCGCGCTCCGCCGCGTCTCGGCGCGCGGCGACGCGGTCGAGATCGGCGCCGGCGTCACCATGGTCGAGCTGGCCGAGCACCGCGACACCGGCTTTCTCGCCGAGGCGGCGCGCGCCGTCGGCGGCCCGGCGATCCGCACCATGGCGACGGTCGGCGGCAACCTCTTCGCCCACCACCCCTACGGCGACTTCACCGCCGCGCTGATCGCCCTCGGCGCCAGCGTCCGCCTCGCCGGCATCGGCGGCCGCGAGATGGCCGTCGAGGCGCTCGTCGCCGCGCGCGAGCGCAGCCCCCGCCCGATCGTCGCCGCCATCGTCGTGCCGCGGCCGGCGCAGGGCACGTTCCGCTTTGCCAAGGTCACGCGCGTCCACCCCAAGGGCGTCTCGGTGATGTCGATCGCGGCGCTGCTGCCGCTCCGCTCCGGCCGCGTCGCCGGCGCCCGCGTCGCCTACGGCGCCATGGGTCCGGCTCCGACGCGCGTACCGGCGGTCGAGCGTGCGCTCGAGGGCCGCGCCCTCGACGCCAACGGCATCGCCGCGGCGCTCTCCGCCGCCACCGACGGGCTCGACCCGCCGACCGACGCCATCGCCTCGTCGTGGTACCGGCGCGAGGTGGCCACGGTGCACCTCCGCCGCCTGCTCCTCGGGGAGGCTGCCTGATGTCGCGGGCGATCGAGCATTCTGGGGCACAAATCGCCATCCGTGCCGGTTGCCGAGCGCCCGGCGTCGCAGCGGCCTCACAACTGCGTATCACCGCAAGCCGGGCGCGAGGCCGCCGCTCGAGCTCGGGCCCGGGTGACCAACCCGGGCCGCGCCCGCCCTTCCCCCCGGGCGGGCGCCTTGGCGATGTTGGTCGCCGTACGATCCTCGTCCGGGGCTTCGGGGATAAACCGCCGACCACATGCGCCGCGTCGGCGCCCGCCCAAGGCCGGGCGCGGCCGTCGTCTCGCCGTACCACCGACTGTCCTCGCGCGACGCCGGCCCAGCATGCAACGGAGCGGCCCGCCTGATGTCCCGCACCCCCCTCCAGTTCCGCCTGAACGGTGCCGAGGCCGCCACCTTCGCGGACCCTGCCGAGAACCTGCTAGACGTGCTCCGGCGCCGGCTCGGCGACATGACCCCGAAATATGGCTGCGGCCAGGGCACCTGCGGCTCCTGCACCGTGCTGGTCGACGGCCGGCCGCAACTCGCCTGCATTACGCTGGCCGAGACGGTGGAGGGCGCCGAGGTCACCACTGTCGCCGGCCTTGCCGAAGGCCCCCGCCTGCACCCGCTGCAGGAGGCGTTCATGGAGCACTTCGCCGCCCAGTGCGGCTACTGCACGCCCGGCATGCTGCTCGCCGCCAAGGCGCTGCTCGACCGCAACCCCGACCCCTCGCGCGAGGAGGTGGTCGAGGCGATCGGCGGCAACCTCTGCCGCTGCACCGGCTACGCCCCGATCATCGACGCGATCCTCGCCGCGGCAAGGATCCGCGCGGAGGGCGGCGTCATGATCCGCGTGCGGCCACGGCTCCGGCGCCACGCCGCATACAGACCTTTCCATCCGGTTAACGGAATCCGGATTTCATTTCTAAATCAGTACGGTTGCAAGAAGCGTCCATCGTGGACACCCCACCTGCCGAGGACCCCGCCCATGAGTGTCGAGCTCCGCAAGGACCTCTTCGCCGACGAGCGCGACGACGACCTCAAGGTGATCGGCAAGGGCGTCCGCCGGCAGGACATCCTCGGCCACGTCACCGGCCGCTCGCCCTACTACGACGACCACGCCTTCGACGGCCTGCTCCACCTCCGCTGCGTCCGCAGCCCGCACCACCACGCCCGCATCCGCCGCATCGACACTGCCCCGGCCGAGCGGATGGAAGGCGTCGTCCGCATCCTGACCGGCGCCGACGTGCCGGTGAACCTCAACACCCTGCTGTCGCTCCTCCAGTTCGGCCGCGACGACGAGCCCCTGCTGTCCGAGAAGAAGGTCTCCTACCGCGGCGAGCCCGTCGCCGCCGTCATCGCCGAGACCGACGCCGAGGCGCGCGAGGCCGCGGCCGCCGTCCGCGTCGAGTGGGAGCCCCTGCCCCACGTCCTCGACGTCGAGGCCGCGCTCGCCCCCGACGCCCCCGTCGTCAACGAGACCTACCCCGACAACACCTTCGACTACCACGACCGCTACGACCACCAGAAGCTCCGCTTCGGCGACGTCGACGCCGCCCTCGCGAGGCGCCGCCCACGTCGTCGAAGGCCGCTACTCGATGTCCCCGATCGAGCAGGCCCCGATCGAGCCCTGCGGCGCCATCGCCGCGCCCGAGACCAACGACCGCTGGGTCTGCTACACCTCGACCCAGGCGCTGTTCTTCTCGCTCGGCACCGCGGCCAAGCTGCTCGACATCTCCTCGGCGCGGCTGCACTTCATCGGCGGCACGGTCGGCGGCGGCTTCGGCGGCAAGGTCGACAGCCTGCACGAACCGCTCGCCATCCTCGGCGCGATGACCACCGGCCGCCCCGTCCGCTACGGCTTCGACCGGGCGGAGGAGATGCAGGTCGGCGCGCCCCGAGGCGCCGAGGTCTGGCACCTGACCGACGCCGTCGGCGCCGATGGCCGCATCCTCGGCCGCCGCTTCCGCGGCTACTTCGATGCCGGCGCCTACACCCGCCTCTCCAGCTACGCGGTGCAGAAGGGCGTCGGCCACGTCCCCGGCCCTTACACGATCCCGAACGTCTCGGCCGACGTCTACTGCGTCTTCACCAACCGCACCCCGGCGACGGCGATGCGCGGCTTCGGCATCACCGGCGTCGACTGGGCGATCGAGCGGCACATGGACCGCGTCGCCCGCGCCGTCGGCCTCGACCCGCTCGAACTGCGGCTGCTCAACGCCTACCGCGACGGCGACATGAAGGCCCACCGCCGCGTCGCCAAGAACTGCGCCCTGATCGAATGCGCCCAGGTCGCGGCGGAAAAGGCCGGCTGGCCCCTCTCCGCCGAGGCCCGCGCCCTCTCCAGCCTCACCGGCGGCGGCGGCCCCCGCGGCGAGCTCCCCGCCCGCACCGCCACCGACCAGCACGGCCGCATCGGCGAGCGCCGCGGCGGCGCCACACCGCGCGGCGGCACCTCCGCCGGCCCCTACCGCGCCGAGGAGCGCGTCCCCGCCGACCGCCCCCGCGCGCCCGGCCTCTCACGACGCCCCGCCGCGACCCGCACCGGCGGCCCCTGCCCGGCCAGCCGCGCCGCCCAGGCCCGAGCCGCAGCCCGCGCCCCGGCGCGAACCCGAGCGCAACGAGGCTCCCCGCCGCGAGGCTGAGCCCCAGCGCGATCCGCAGCCGCAGCCGCCGTCGCCCCGCCCCGGCAGCGACCGGCCCTACCAGCCCGACGAGCCCTTCACCCGCGGCGTCTGGCGCCCCGGCGGTCCCCTTCTTGGCACGAGGAGGCGCTAGATGACGCTCCACAAGGGCCGCGGCTGCGCGACCATCAACTACCCGATCGGCATGAACCTCGGCGGCGACCCCAGCCAGGCGCTGGTGCATTCCAACCCCGACGGCAAGTTCATGGTCGCGCTCTCCGCCATCGACCTCGGCCAAGGCATGAAGTCGGTCGCCCGCCAGGTCGCGGCCGAGACGCTGGGCGTCCCGATCGAAGACGTTTACGTCGACACCGCCGACAGCGACACCGGCCCGCACGACATGGGCAGCTTCGCGTCGCGCGGCACCCACCGGGTCGGCAACGCCGTGATCCAGGCGGCGCGCGAGGCCCGCTCCGTGATGCTCGAGGCGGCGGCGGAAGAGCTCGAGGTCGACCCGCGCGACCTCGATACCGACGGCGAGGGCAACATCCACGTCAAGGGCGCCCCCTCCCGCTCGATCACCACGATGGCGGCGGCGCAGGCGGCGCAGTTCAAGCAGGGGCGCACCATCGCCGGGCGCGGCATCTTCCTGATCCCGCTCTCCGACGTCGACCCCGAGACCGGCGAGATGACCCCGGTCTCGACCTTCGCCCATGCCTGCGTCATCGCCGACGTCGAGGTCGACGACGAGACCGGCGAGGTCCGGGTCGAGAAGCTGACCTCCGCCTACGAAGTCGGCCGCGCCCTCAACCCCCGCCTCGTCGAGCAGCAGCTCGTCGGCGGCGCCTGGATGGGCACCTCGCACGCGCTCTGGGAAACCACCGAGCCGTACTATCCCGACCGCGCCCACGGGCCGGAGGACTTCAACCTCTACCTGATGCCCGGCCCCGGCGACATCGCCCCTCACGACATCGCCATCCTTGAGCGTCCGGCCGAGGACGGCCCCTATGGCGGCAAGGGCCCCGGCGAGATGTGCGCCAACCCGGTCCTTCCCGCCGTCGCCAACGCCGTCTACGACGCCGTCGGCGTCGACATCGACGACTTGCCGATCACCCCCGAAAAGGTCCTCCGCGCCCTCCGCCAGAACGGCGGCCCCCGCCCTGGAGGCCGGCCATGACCGCCGCACGCCCGAAGGACGTCGCGCCTCCGTCCGCGCGGACGGCTCGGCACGACCGCGCCTGCGCGCCCACGCCGGGCCTCCGCCCGCGCCACCCGCACCACGGTGGTACCCGGATCGCCCCCGGCTTTCATACAGGTTTGCTAACCTGGAGAGCAGTCGGACCGCGCCAACGGGCGCGGGCCCACGCGGCAGGCGTGCGCGCACCGCGCGCTCAATTCCGGCGGCAAAGGCCGCCGCGCGGCGCAGCCGCGCCCGAAAGCGCCGCATGACCGTTCGCCGCTCCATCGACGGCATCGACGGTCCCGACGCGCTCGCCGCCGCGCTGCGCGACGCGCAGTACCTCGCCGACCCCGGCCTCGCCACCGCGTCCTACCTCGCCCTGGCACTCGGCAAGCCGCTCCTGCTCGAGGGCGCCCCCGGCGTCGGCAAGACCGAGGCCGCCAAGGCCATCGCCTCCGCCCTCGGCCGCCGCCTGATCCGGCTGCAATGCTACGAGGGGATCGACGCCTCGGCCGCGCTCTACGAGTGGAACTATCCCCGCCAGATGCTCGCCATCCGCCAAGCCGGAGAGGACTACGTCAACATCTACGAGGACCGGTTCCTCATCGCCCGCCCGCTGCTCGAGGCGCTGCAGGCCGGCGACGCCGCCACCCTGCTCATCGACGAGATCGACCGCGCCGATCCGGAGTTCGAGGCGTTCCTGCTCGAGTTCCTGTCCGACTTCCAGATCTCGATCCCAGAGCGTGGCGCCGTCTCCGCCGCCGGCCGGCCGGCGGTGATCCTGACCTCGAACCGCACCCGCGACCTGCACGAGGCGCTGCGCCGGCGCTGCGTCTACCACTGGATCGACTATCCCGACGGCCCGCGCGAGGCCGAGATCGTGATGCTGCGAGCCTCGTCCGTTGCCCGCGCCACCGCCGACGCCGTCGTCGCCGCGGTCTCAGGCCTGCGGGCCGAGCCGCTGGCCAAGCCCCCCGGCGTCGCCGAGACGGTGGAATGGGCCGAGGCGGCAACACTGCTGCACGCCCAGGGCGCCGGCTGGCCGGACGCGTTCCGCCGGTCGATCGGCGTCGCGCTCAAGGACCAAGACGACCTCGCCTTCCTCGGCGACCGCCTCGGCAACTACCTGCCGGGGCAAGCGGCGTGAGCCCGCTCCCGCAGGCCGCCGCGCCCCTCGTGGCCTTCGCGACGCGGCTGCGCGGCGCAGGCTTTCCCGTCGCCGCCGACCAGACGGTGACATTCCTGCAGTCGGTCGACCTCCTCGGCCCGCGCGGCATGGCCGACCTGCACGCTGCCGCACTCGCCGCCTTCGCGCCGCCGCCCGACAAGCGACCGCTCTTCGACGCGGTTTTCCGCGCGCACTTCCTCGGCCAGAGCCTCGCCGCTCCGGCGGCCGAGGGCGAGGAGGAGACGGTCGTCCACGAACCCGAGCCCGGCGCCATGGAGCCGCCCGAAGCCGATGACCTCGACACCTCGGGCGGCGAGGCCACCGGCGCCGAGGCGCTCAGTGTCCGCGCCCTCGACGCGCTGTCCGAGGCCGAGGCGCTGCGCCGCTTCGCCCGCGCCGCGCCGGCGCGCCTGCCCGTGCGCCGCTCGCGCCGGCGCCGGCTCGACCAGCGCGGCGACCGCGTCGCCATGCGCCAGGCTCTGCGCCGCGCCGTCGCGCGCGACGGCGAGGTGATGGAACTGCCCCGCCTCGCAAGGGAGACGCGACAGCGGCGCATCCTGCTCCTCGTCGACATCTCAGGCTCGATGAAGGCGCAGTCGGACGCCGTGCTCCGCCTTGCCCATGCGCTGACCCGCGCCGCGCCGCAGGTGGAGACCTTCACCATCGGCACCCGCCTGACCCGCGTCACACGCGCGCTGAGGCTGCGCAGCCGCGAGCAGGCGCTGGCCTCGGCCGCCGGCCTCGCGCCCGACTGGGACGGCGGCACCCGGATCGGCGACGCGCTCGCCGCGTTCCTCTCGGTGCCGCGCTTCGCCGGCCTCGCCCGCGGCGCCTGGGTCATCGTCGTCTCCGACGGGCTCGAGCGCGGCGACCCCCGCGCGATGGTCGAGGCGGTGCGCCGCCTTTCCCGCCTCGCCTGGCGGCTCGACTGGATGACGCCGCTCGCCGCCGACCCCGACTACGCCCCGCGGACCGAGGCGCTAGCAGCCGTCCTGCCCAACATCGACCGGCTGGGCGACGCCAGCACGACACAGCGCCTCTGCGCCCATCTCCTCGACGACCCGACCCACCGACGCCCGGCGACGCCCCGGAGGGCGGGCGCGGGCGGGTGGACCGCCCCCGGGGCGGCGCAGCGCGCTATCGGAGGGACCGCATGACCGCCATCGTCGACGCGCATCACCACATCTGGCGGCGCAAGGACCTGCCCTGGCTGCTCGGGCCGATGCAGCCGCGCATCTTCGGCCCCTACGAGCCGATCCGCCGCGACTACCTGATCGACGAGTTCCTCGCCGACCTCGAAGGCACCGGCGTGACGAAGTCCGTCTACGTGCAGGCGAACTGGGCGCCGAACTGGGCGCTCGACGAGGCGCGTTGGGTGCAGTCGGTCGCCGAAGACAGCGGCTGGCCCCACGCCATCGTCGCCTATGCCGACTTCACCGTCGACGACGTCCGCCCCGCCCTCGACAAGCTGGCCGAGGTGCCGCTGGTGCGCGGCGTCCGCCAGCAGCTTCACTGGCACGAGACGGCGGAATACCGCTTCGCCGCCCGCCCCGACCTCGCCGCCGACCCAACGCTGCAGAGGAACGTCGCGCATCTCGCCGACTACGGCTGGAGCTTCGATCTGCAGGTCTTCGCGCCGCAGATGCAGGACGCCGCCGGCCTCGCCGCCGCCTGCCCGGACGTGACTTTCGTCCTGCAGCACGCCGGCATGCTCGAGGACCTCAGCGACGAGGGGCGCGCCGCGTGGGAGGAGGGCATGACCCGCCTCGCCGCCCGGCCCAACGTCACCACCAAGCTCTCCGCCTTCGGCACCTTCGTGCACCGCAACGACCCCGCGCTGATCGCGTGGATCATGCAGAGGACGGTGGCGATCTTCGGCGCCGACCGCTGCCTCTGGGGCTCGAACTTTCCGATCGAGAAGATCTGGGCCAGCTACGTCGACGTGCTGAACGCGCACCGCAAGGCGGCATCGGACCTGCCGGAGGCGGCGCAGGCGGACATCTTCGCCGGGACCGCGACACGCGTCTACCGGCTCTGACACGACCAAGGGAGGGACAGGCTTGGCACTCGAAATCCACATCCTCGACTATGGCGACATCGAGCTCGAGACGAGCTTTCTCGTGCTCGGCCACGAGTGCGGCCGCGTGCGCCGGGTGCCGGTCTACGGCTTCCTGATCCTCGGGGGGACGCATCCGGTGGTCGTCGACACCGGCTACCGCGACAACGCGATCATGGAAAGCCTCGGCATGCGCGGGCTCCAGTACCACGACAACATGATCGAGAACCAGCTGGCCCGCCACGGCGTCAAGCCCGGCGACGTCCGCTACATCGTGCACACGCACCTGCACATCGACCATGCCGGCAAGGACGACGTGTTCCCGATGAACACCACCGTCGTCCTCAACCGGCGCGAGCTCGAATGCTCGGTCTCGGGCCTGATGCACCCGCAATACCCCAAGCCCGACATCCAGCACCTGATCGAGCGGCTGCACACCCAGGACGCGCTGCGCTTTCTCGACCTCGAGATCACCGGCGGCGAGGAGATCATTCCCGGCGTCTGGGCCGAGCCCGCGAACGCCCACACCGAGGGGTCGGCGAACGTGGTGGTCGAGACCGCCGACGGCCTCGCCTGCATCTGCGGCGACGTGATCTACGACTTCACCGACCAGATCGTGAACCAGGTCCGCCAGACCCAGTTCATGGAGCCGCAGGTGACCGGCAACCATGCCGGCAGCAAGCGGGCCGAGAAGGGCGCGATCAAGAAGCTGCTGATGAACTTCCGCTACCTGCTGCCGATCCACGACCAGCCGGCGCGGATCGAGAACGGCCGCGTCGTCGGCCGGCTCGACCGCAAGGTGCCCGGCCCCGTCTCCCAGACCGTGCCCCGCCGCGACTGGTTCCCGGCATGAGCGCCGAGCCCCGCCCCGCCGACCAGGTCGAGGTTGCGCATGAGCGCTTTGATGACGACGGCGACGTGCCGAACAACCCGCGCCTGCCGGTGGTAATCATGAATGGCGCCCTGCCCGAGGGCACCGGCGCCGCCGCCATCCGCGCCCTCTTCGAGGGCAACGGCTGGGGCGGCACCTGGACCTACACCGTCTTCGACTACCACCACTACCACCCGAACGCGCACGAGGTGCTGGGCGTCGCCGCGGGCTCGGCCGAGCTCAAGCTCGGCGGCCCGTCCGGCCGCAGCTTCCGCGTCTCCGTGGGCGACGTGCTGGTTCTGCCCGCCGGCACCGGCCATTGCCGCCTCGACTCGTCGTCCGACTTCGCCGTCTGCGGCGGCTACCCGCCCGGGCAGGAGGATTACGACACCGTTCGCGCCGATGCCCCGCGCGGCGACGCCGACGACCGCATTGCCCGCGTCCCCCTGCCCGAGACCGACCCCGTCTACGGCGCCGGCGGCCCGCTGATCCAGGCGTGGTCGTGACGACGCCAGGAGCACCCGATGGCCCATGATGCCCTCGACCCCGCCTTCCGCGAGCTGATCGAGGCGCACAGCCCGGTCCGGCAGCTCGGCTCCGGTTTCGACTTCACCGAGGGGCCGATCTGGCACCCGGTCGGCCAGTACCTGCTGTTCTCCGACATGCCGGGCGACGTCCGCCGCCGCTGGGACGCCCGCACCGGCGTCACCGAGGTTCTGCGCCCGACGGCCAAGGCCAACGGCATGACCTACGACGCGGCGCTGAACCTGATCGTCTGCGAACACGCGACGTCGTCCGTCGTCCGCATCGGCGTCGACGGCAGCCGCGCGGTTCTCGCCTCGCACTACGAGGGGCGCGAGCTCAACAGCCCCAACGACGTGATCGTCAGCTCCGACCGCGCCGTCTGGTTCACCGACCCGACCTACGGCCGGATGCCCCGCTTCGGCGTCGAGCGTCCGACCCAGCTCGGCTTTCAGGGCGTCTACCGCCTGCCCCCCGGCCACATCCCCGGCGACGAGCCGCAGCTGGTGTCGGAACGCTACATGTTCGGCCAGCCGAACGGCCTCTGCTTCTCGCCGGACGAGAAGGCTGCTCTACGTCAACGATACCGCGCAGACCAACATCCGCGTGTTCGAGATCCGGCCCGACTTTCGCCTCGGCCCCGGCCGCATCTTCGCCTCGGGCATCGTCGACGCCCTGAAGCCGGGCGTGCCCGACGGAATGAAGTGCGACGCCAAGGGCAACGTCTGGGTCACCGCGCCGGGCGGCGTCTGGGTCTACACCCCCTCCGGCCGCCTGATCGGCAAGGTTTCGGTGCCCGAGATGGTCGCCAACCTGCACTGGGGCGGCGAGGACTGGCGCACGCTCTTCATGTGCGCCTCGACCTCGCTCTACGCGGTTCAGACCAAGGTCGGCCCCAGGAACGAGCCCTTCATGCGCAACCGCACCGCCGCGCCGAGCGCAGCGCCGGGCGGCCTGCGCATCGACCCGGGCCGCACGGCGCTGATCCTGCAGGACATGCAGAACGACGTCATCATGGAGGGCGGCGCCTTCGCCGACAGCGGTTCGCCGGCGCATGCGCGGTCGCAGAACGTCATCGAGAACACCCGCCGCCTCGCCGCCGCCTGCCGCCGCGCCGGGATCCCGGTGATCCACGTCTGGTTCGTCTGCGAGCCGGGCCATCCGTCGATGCTGGCGAACGCGCCGCTGTTCCAGGGGCTGGTCGCCTCGAACGCGCTGGTGCGCGGAACATGGGGCGCGCAGCCGGTGCCGGCGCTGGCGCCCGAGCCGGGCGACCTCGTGGTCGAGAAGATGACCATGAGTGCGTGGGAAAGCTCGCGGCTGGAGACCTACCTGCGCGGCCACGGCGTCGATACGCTGATCAATTGCGGCGCCTGGACCAACATGTCGGTCGAGCACACCGCCCGCACCGGCGCCGACAAGGGCTTTCGCGTCGTCGTGCCCGAGGATTGCTGCTCGACAATGAACGCCGCCTGGCATGCAGCGTCGATCGACTACGCGATGCAGAATGTGGCGACAGTGACGGACAGCGGTACGGTCGCCGCGGCGCTGCCGGCGCACCTTGCACGGAGCGCGTGACGCGCCCGGAGGTGAATGGAGCGCAAGCCATGAGCGCGCCGGCGCGGTGAGGCAACTGCCGCAACACCTCCCCAGCCGTCTTGTCACCAGGACGCTGCAGCCTTCGGCCGCGATCTGAGGCCGCGCCATGGGAGGTAGTGGGGTGGTGCCGGTGAAGGGACTCGAACCCCCGACCCCATCATTACGAATGACGTGCTCTACCAGCTGAGCTACACCGGCGCCGCGGGGCTCTTAGCAGCCGAAAACGGGGAACGGTAGTCCTAATTGCGCCGTGCCGTCCCCGGCGTTTCCTCGATCACCTCGGCCGCCGGAACCGGCCCCGCTGTCGGCTGCCGAGGCGCGACTTCCGCCTCTGGAACGCCGGGGCCGTCGCCTGTAGGAGCGGTGGTGGTCGCGGTGTCCGAGCCGCCGACCAGCAGCGGCAGCGTCTCGAGCCCGGCGGGGACCTGCGTCTGCCCCGCCGGCGGCTCGCGCCACGCGAGCGTATCGAATCCGCCGCAGTTCGGGCAGACCGGCGCCCAGTCGCCGTTGACGTTGTGGCAGGTGTCGCAGATCCATTGCGGCCCGCGCCGCGCGGTGAGCGCCTTGGCCAGCCACGCGCGAACGACGTGATCCTCCGCGCCTTCACCGCGCTCGATCGCGGCCATGTTCGTCAGCGCTCGCGCGGTCGGATCGCGCGAGGCGAGGTCGCCCAGCGCCCGGCGCGCTGCCGGGAAGTCCTCGGCGGCGATGTTGAGCTCTGAGAGCAGCATCCGCGTCTCCGGGTGGTCGGGATGCGCGCGTACCAGGACATCGAAGCGCTTGATACGCTGCTGAGGCGTCTCGTTCGGCTCGATCTCGGCGAAGGCCGCGGCGAGATCGGGATGCGGCTGGCTTTCCCACGCCTTGCGGATGAGCCGCGTCGCGTTGCGCTGCTTGCCGTCGGCAATGTAGGCGCGCGCCGCCATAACCGCGGCGGGGACGAGATCGGGCGACAGCCGGTTCGCCTCGATCGCCGCCTCGCGCGCCTCGATGGTCTTGCCATCGGCGACGATCTCTTTCGCCTCGCCCAGCGCCAGGACGGCATCGCGGCGGCGATAGACGTCGCGCGGCAGCGCGCCGTGCTTGAGCTTCGCCGATAGCGTCTTGCGGGCTCCCGACCAGTCGTCGTGCTCGGCCTGCAAGCGCAAGAGGACGTCCTGCGTCTCGGGATGCTTGGGCTTGAGCGCGAACGCCTTTGCGGCGAGCTTCAGCGCGGTGTCCGTGTCGCCTTCCGCCAGCTTCTGGCGCAGCAGGCCGCGGATGCCGACGAAGCGGGTCCTGTCATGCGTGACGAGATCCTTGTACACCTGCTCGGCCTTGCTGCGGTCGCCGGTCAGTTCCGCCGCCTGGGCGGTCAGCAGGTTGGTCAGTTCCGGTTGGCGCAGGTAGCGGTCGGCGCGCGCCGCCTTGGCCATTGCCTCGCGCCCGTCGCCGGCCGCGAGCGCCAGGATGCCGTCGGACAAGGCCTCGTAGCCCTTGCGCTCCGCCCGGCGCGAGAAATGCCGGCTCAGCGCCGTCTCGTCGCCGCCAAGGAACTTCAGCGTCGCGACCAATAGCGCAAGAACCTTCAGAAGCAGCCAAACCAGGATCGCGAAGACGATCGCCGCGAGGACCGCCTGCAGCGGGCCGAGCGTGAACTCCATCTCCGCGACGGTGATCTGCATGCCTCCCTCGGCCTGCATAAGCCAGCGGGCGGCAAGTGCCAGAAGCACGACGAGTGCAACATAGAACAGGACGCGGATCAGTGAGAAAAGCATCGAGGTGCCCTCAATTCATGCCCTGGGACAGGGAGTCTGCGGCGTTCGCGGCGTCGGCCCTCAGCCGTGCCTGCTCCAGCCAGTCCTGCATCGCGGCCCGCCCGTCCTCGGGCAGGGCTTCGAGCTCGGCGAGGGCGGTGCCGACGTTACCCTCCTCGAGCGCCGCTTCGGCGCGCGACAGGATGGCGTCGGGTTCGTCCCCTTGCTGCGGCGTCAGCGATCGGGCCTGCGTCTGGGTCCGGAGGAACGCCATGAAGCGATCCCCCGGCTCTCCCTCCGTCGTTGCGACGGCAGTGGCGCGCAGCGCCGAGCGTGCGGCGTCGGGATAGCTCTCGCGCAGCGACGCGATCGTCGGCACCCCGCTGTCGGCCGCCGCCGCCAGCGGCTCGGGGACATCCTGATCGAGGTTCTGCGAGAGCAATGACAATTCATCGGCGAAGGGTTCGCCGGAATCGATTGCAAGCTCCACCTGCGCTAGCGCCGCACGTGCCTCGGCGGCGCGGGCCATCGCCTCCGCCTCGGCGCGGGCGGCCGCCGCCCGCTCCTCCGCCTGGGCCTCGAGCTCGGCGGCGCGCTGCTGCGCAGCCTCGACCTCGGCCTGTGTCTGCGCCGCGGCATCGGCCAGCTCCGTTCGCATCGTCTCAACCTGGGCGCGCGCCTCGGCGGTCGCGGCCTCGACCTCCTCGCGCATGCTCGCGACCTCCGACCGCAGGACTTCCGTCGCGGTCTCGGGGTCGGCGATCGGACGGGCTTCGAGCTCCGCGATCTGCTGATCCGCCTGGCCCAGACGGCCCTGCACTGCGCCGACGTCCGACTCGAGCGCGTCGAGGCGTTCGCCGATCGCGGCGAGGGTCTCGCCTAGGGCGTTGAACTCTCCCTCGGCGTTCATCCGCAACTGCTCGATCGCACCACTCAGGTCTTCTGAGCTGAGCGCGTCGTTGAGGGCGTCTATGTCTCCCTGGATCTCGTCGAGCCGCGCCGACTGCTGTGCGACGAGGCCCCCCTGCTCCTGAAGTGCGGCTGTCATCTCGGGGTCCGGGCCGACTGGGCCCTGCTGCTCGAGATAGTACCAGATGCCGGCGGCGCCGATGACGCCGCCGATGATCGCTGCCACCAGCGCCGACAGGAAGCCGCCGCCGCCCCGCCGCTCGGCCGGCATCGCCGCGGGCGGGGGCGTCCGGTCGTCCACGACGGGATCGCCCTGCTTGGGACCTTCCTCCGCAGGCTCTGCCCGTACGGCGGCCGCGCGCGGCGTCGCGTCGTCGTGCTCGACCGGATCGTCCGACACGCCTGCCGCACGCTCGGGCGGCGAGAACGGATCGCCGACCGGCTCGCCGGGAGGTACGTCAGAGGCTGCAGGTTCCGTCTGCGCCACTCTGTCGGAGACTTCCACGTCGCCTCGCGGATGCTCCTCGGTATCCTTGTCGTCGACGGCTCCCGACGCGGAGGTGAGCCCGCTGGCGTCCGACGACCCGGTCGCAGGTGTGTCTTCGGCCTGGCCCGCGGCGCGATCTTCCGCCGCTTCATCGTGGGAGGGCTCTTTGCGGCCGTCCTCTTTGTCCGGTGGCAGCACGCAGCCCCCCTTTTTGCCTTCGACGCAAGCAGTTCCGGTGAAGCTTAGCTCGCCCCACCCCGGTCAACAAGGCGGGAGCGTTCGAGGGTGACAAGCGTTTCGGCGATTGCCTGTTCCATCGCCTCGCCCGATGGCGCGTCCGCCACGGTGAGATGCGCCGGGCGGGTGAAGGACATCGCCGCGGCTTCGCTGATTGCCACGGCATGCGTTTTGGACCGCCATGGCCCGTTGTGCTCTGCCACCAGCCGTGCCGAGCGCGGCGAGTAGAGCGGCAGCACGACCGCCCCCGTCCCTCCGAGAAGAGCCGCAGCCTCGGCCGTCAGTGGCACAGACGACTGATCGTAGGCTACGACTTCATTGGCCACATGTCCTGCCGCCTTGAGCCGTGCAACGACATCGCCGGTCGCGTGCGCGCCGCGGACATGGATCAGCGCACCTGGGCGCGCCTCTTCCAACCGCGCGAGCAGCGCCTCGACATCGCCCCCGGCCGACACCGCTTCCAGACCGGCGGCCGACGCCGCAGCGGCCGTCCGGTCGCCGACGCACCAGGCGCGCCAGCGGCCGGCAGGAACCGCCGCCACCGCGTTCTGCGATGTCAGGACCAGATCCGCGCCCGCCGGCAAGGTGATGTCCTGGCGCATGATCTCCATCACCGGAGAGATCACCGTCGGCGGCCGCAGCCCGCGCGCCGCCAGCGATCTCTGCAGCTGCCGGGACTGCGCCTCGGGCCTGATGAGAAGCAGCGTCACCATGTGTCCGTCTACCCTCCGCTTCGTCCGCCCGACAATGCTTGCCGCACCCCGCCTGCGGTGCTAGCGGCCCCGCGATGATCACCGTCCTCGGCATCGAATCGAGCTGCGACGACAGCGCGGCGGCCATCGTCCGCGAGGATCGAACCATCCTGTCAAACGTCGTCGCCGGTCAGGACTCGCTGCATTCCCTCTATGGCGGCGTTGTGCCCGAGATCGCGGCGCGAGCCCATGTCGAGCGCCTCGACATCGCGGTCGAGCAGGCGCTGTCCGAAGCCGGGCTGACCCTTGCCCAGATCGACGCGGTGGCCGTGACCGCCGGCCCCGGCCTCATCGGCGGCGTCCTTGCCGGAGTGATGACCGCCAAGGGGATCGCCGCGGGGGCAGGCCTTCCGCTGCTCGGCATCAACCACCTCGCCGGACATGCGCTGACGCCGCGCCTGACCGACGACCTTGCCTACCCATTCCTCTTGCTCCTCGTCTCCGGCGGCCACTGTCAGTTTCTCAGGGTGGCGGGACCGCAGGACTACGTTCGGCTCGGCGGCACCATCGACGATGCGCCGGGCGAGGCGTTCGACAAGACAGCGCGCCTCCTCGGCCTCGGCCAGCCCGGCGGCCCGGCGGTGGAGGCGGAGGCGACGCAAGGCGATGCCGGCCGCTTTGCCTTTCCCCGGCCGTTGCTCGACCGTCCCGGATGCGACCTGTCGTTTTCCGGCCTCAAGACGGCGCTGATGCGCGCCCGGGATGAAGCCGTCACGGAGGCCGGCGGACTGACGGCGAAGGACCGTGCCGATCTCGCGGCCTCGTTCCAGGCGGCGATCGTCGAAACACTGGTCGAGAAGTCGCGGCGCGCTCTCGCAGTTGCGCACGCGCCGGCCTTCGCCGTGGCCGGTGGCGTCGCCGCGAATGCCGCACTGCGCGCGGGTCTGCGGTTGGCGGCGGCCGAGGCGGGCGTTCCCCTCGTCACGCCGCCTCTCGCGCTCTGCACCGACAACGGCGCGATGATCGCCTGGGCCGGTATCGAGCTGTTCCGCGCCGGATGCCGCGACGACCTCTCACTCGCGGCCCGGCCCCGCTGGCCGCTCGACGCCGCCGCGGCGCCGCTGCTTGGCGCCGGGCGGAAGGGCGCCAAGGCCTAGCGAGCAGCGCGAACTCACGGCACGCGTTAGCCAATCCTTTACGCGCCGCCTCTGTAGCGTTGACTCTGTCCGATCGACGCCGGTAGCTGATGTCGGGTGGCGCCTTCGATGGCGTCTCGGTTTTGAAACCGGTTGCGCGAAGCCACTGCGCTGATCGGTCTGACCCAAGGGTCGGCGGTTCCTGATGCCAGAGCATCGCGTCGTATCCGAAATCCAACCGCCGGTTCCTCCCGCTCTCGTCCGCTAGATCGCCGGAGGCAATCCGGCAGGCGCCTTCGAGCCGCATCGTCAAACTCATTGCAGCGGCGCCGCTCGAACTTCACCGCTCGTTGTGCGGCCGAGGAACGCTTTGAAGCCGAGTTGCAGAGCCGCCGCCGAACGCTATTGTCCACCTTCTGCAGGAGGCAGGCCCCGTGACCGACATCGCGATACTCGGCGCCGGCGCGTTCGGCACTGCCTTGGCCATTGTCCTTGGGGCAGAGGGGCCGGTCACCCTCTGGGCGCGCGATCCCGAGGCCGTCCGAACTCTGGCGGCGACACGGGCGAACCCGCGCCTGCCGGGGACGGAGCTTCCCGACACGCGTCACGCTGACCGCCGACCTTGCCGAGGCCGCAAAGGCGCGCATCCTGCTGCTGTCGGTTCCGATGCAGGCGCTCGGCTCGCTGCTGGAGGCGATCCCCGACCACGACGGCGCGCTCGTCGCGTGCTGCAAGGGCGTCGACCTCGCCTCGGGGCTCGGACCGACGGGCGTGATCTCGAGCCACGTCCCGGCTGCCATCCCTGCAATCCTGACCGGGCCCAGCTTCGCCGCCGATATCGCCCGCCGCCTGCCGACGGCGCTGACGCTGGCCTGCGGGAACGAGGCCGAGGGGGTGGAGTTGCAGCACCGGCTGGCGACCCCCGTCCTGCGGCTCTACCTCGGCGCCGACATGGTGGGGGCCGAGCTTGGTGGCGCGCTCAAGAACGTCGTGGCGCTGGCCGCCGGAATGGCCATCGGCGCCGGTTTCGGCGAAAGCGCCCGCGCGGCGATCATCACCCGCGGCTTTGCCGAGATGGCGCGCTTCGCCGCCGCCTCGGGCGCGCAGCCGGAGACGCTGATGGGACTCTCCGGTCTCGGCGACCTGACGCTGACCGCAAGCTCTGAGAAGTCGCGCAACTATCTCACAGGCCTCGAGCTCGGCCGTGGCATGCCGCTCGACCCCAAGCGCACGGTCGAGGGCGTGGCGACCGCCCGCGCCGTCGCCCGCCTTGCCGAAGAGCGCGGCATCGACATGCCGCTGACCACGACGGTCGCCCGCGTGACCGGGGGCGACCTCTCGGTCGCCGACGCCAAGGACGAGCTGCTGTCTCGCCCCCTCACCACCGAGTAGACGCCGGCGCCGCCACGGGCTAGCAATCGGTCCATGCGCTGCTGGCTCTTCAAGTCCGAACCCTCCACCTGGAGCTGGGACGACCAGGTCGCCCGTGGCGACCAGGGAGAGCAGTGGGATGGCGTCCGGAATTACCAGGCCCGCAACCACATGCGCGACATGGCGGTGGGCGACCGCGGCTTCTTCTACCATTCGCAAACCGAGAAGGCGGTCGTCGGCATCGTCGAGGTCATCGCCGAGGCGCACCCAGAACTCGACGACCGACGACAGCCGCTGGGAATGCGTCGACATCAAGGCTCTCCGGCCGATGCCGCGACCGGTCACGCTGGCGCAGTGCAAGGACGATGCGCGGCTGGCCAAGATGGTTCTCGTCAACAACACGCGCCTCTCCGTGCAGCCGGTGACGGAGGCGGAATGGGCTGTCGTGTGCGAACTCGGCGGGCTCGACAAGCCTGCCTGACAGGGAGGGACTGATGGGCGTGGTCTCGGTTCTCGTCGCCGCCGGCGCAGCCTGGATTTTCGGCGCCATGTGGTACGGCGTCATCGGCTCCCGCTGGATGGACGCAAGTGGCCTTACCGAGGCGGACATCGACCGCGGCGACCCCAAGCCCTACATCGTCAGCTTCGTCTGCGTGGTTCTTGTGGCTGCGATGACCCGGCACATCCTCGGCTCTGCGGGCATCACGGCCGCGGGTCCGGCGCTGGTCTCGGAACTCGGCCTCGGCCTGTTCGTCGCCGCACCCTGGATCGTGACGAACGTGATGTTCGCGCAGCGCGACCGGGCGCTGATCTGGATGGACGGCGCCTATCCGGTGGCGGGGACCACCCTCATCGCTCTCGTCTTGAGCTGGTTTTCCTAAGGCGTCTGGCGGGCCATCGATGCGCGGTGCGTCGCAGAAGGAACCGAGGGGGCGGCGCGTGACAGCGAGCTCGCGACCAACGGTCAACCGGGCACGCCGCTCAGCCGGTCTTCAGGGAGAGCCTCGCGCCAGTTCGTCCCTGCGGCCATGACGCAGGAGCGGCCATCGGGCATCGTCATCAGGATCGTCCAGGTGCCGTCTTCCGCCGACGTCCAGACCTCGATGATCCGGGAGGTGCTCTGAAGTCCTCCACCGGTGAACGCCTCTCCGTAGCCGCTCGCGAGCTTGTCGATGACGATGTCGCGCTCGTCGCAGTTGGTCTGTGCGAGCGAGGTGGCGGGCAAGCCCGCGACTGCCAGTGTGATAAGTGGGCGCATGGTCCTGCTCCTTGCTTGCCGGCCGCCTCGGCCGGCCACCATCTCAGGTCCCCGCTTCCACAACCGGAACGAGCGAGCCTCGACATGGTTGCGGCCTTCGCAACATGGCGGCGAACACTCGCAGCGGCACATCAGAAAAGCCCGTCATTGCCGCAATTCCGGGCGGCCTCGCCGAATCCTTGGGCGCAAAGGCGCCCGGTCCTTGCCTGTCGCCTCTTGGCACGCCACCACGCGCGGATGCGACATTGGGGAACCACGCATGGCACGGCAACCACGGGCATGGCAGCGGATGCTGTCGGGCCGACGGCTCGACCTTCTCGACCCGACACCTGTCGACATCGAGGTCGAGGACATAGCCCACGGCCTTGCCTTCGTGGCGCGCTGGAACGGTCAGACGCGAGGTGACTGGCCGTATTCGGTCGCGGAGCACTCGCTGCTCGTGGAGCAGATCTTCGCGCTGCTCGACGAGGATGCCGGCCCGCGCTGGCGCCTCGCCGCGCTTCTTCACGATGCGCCGGAGTATGTCATCGGCGACATGATCTCGCCGGTGAAGGCAGCCGTGGGCACCGCCTACGGCGAGCTCGATGCGCGGCTGTCGCAGGCGATCCACCTTCGCTTCGGCCTTCCGGCGCAACTGCCGAAGGCGGTGAAGGCGCGCATCAAGCGTGCCGACCGCATCTCCGCCTGGCTGGAGGCGGTGCGCATCGCAGGCTTCACCGAGGAGGAGGCCACGCGCTTCTTTCGCGCGCCGCCCTCGGTTTGCCTGTCGCTCCCCTTGCACCTGCGACCCCCGGCCGAGACGCGGGAGGCGTACAGGGCCAGGATCGGCGTGCTTCTGAAAGAAATCTGAGCGCTCCGAAATCGCGTCTTAACCGTCGGTGGGGTCTATGGCCGGGAACCCAGGCCCCGGCAGGAAATGATGTCCCGACACGAACGCCTCATCGTGAACTCCGAAGTGCCCTTCGCGCCCGAGGAACTCTTCTTCTCCCGCACTGACGAACGCGGCGTGATTCGAGCCGGCAACGAGGTTTTCCAGAGGATCAGCCAGTATTCGTGGAGCGAACTGGTCGGTGCGCCGCACAAGCTCATTCGGCACCCCGACATGCCGCGCGCTGTGTTTCACCTGATGTGGCAGACGATCCGCGCCGGGCAGCCGATCGGCGCATACGTCAAGAACCGGGCGGAGGACGGGCGGTTCTACTGGGTCTTCGCGAACGTGAGCCAGGTCGAGGGCGGCTACCTTTCCGTGCGCCTCAAGCCGCTCTCGGACAGACTGCCGGTGGTCGCGGATGTCTATGCCGAGATCCGGAAGATGGAGACCGACGAGGGTCTGCCGCCCGACGCGGGTGCCGAGCGGCTTCTTGCGCGCCTCGCCGAGCTCGGCTTCCCGGATTATTCATCGTTCATGGCGCAGTCGCTCGTGCGAGAGATCCGTGCCCGCGACGCCTCCCTCGGGCGGCCGGTAGATGACGGTCTCGCGCGATTGGAACGCATGGTCGCGTCGGCCGAGGCACTCAGGGTCGAGGCCGGAACCATCGGCGCGGCCTTCGAGAAGATGCGCACCGTCCCCTACAACATGCGGATCAAGGCGACGCGCCTGGGCGACGCCGCGGGTCCGTTCGGGGTGCTCGCCGTCAATCACGGCGCGCTCTCGACAGAGATCCGCGGCGGTGTCGAAAAGCTCGTCGCCTCGCTCCACGAGGTCTGCCGGCGCGTGAACGAGGGCCTGTACCTCGCAGGGACCGCCCGCCTCCAGAGCGAGATCGTGGCGACCTTCGAGCGGGAGGCGGACGAGAGCGCACCGATCGACCGGGCAGCCGAAATGGCGCACCTCGCGGCGCAGCGAGGCTACGGCACCAAATCCCGGGTCGAGCTCGAAGCAATTGCCGACCGGCTCCGCCAGTTCGCCGAGGACTGCAAGCTGATGCGTCGGGTCGTGACCGGCCTGAAGGTGACGCGGGTGCTGTGCAAGGTCGAGGGCGGGCGCCTCGGCCACCGCGACGGGGGCCTCGACGAGATCATCTCACGCCTCGACGCGTTTCAAGGTACGCTCGACCGACACCTGGCCAACGTCGACACCATAACCGAGGAGATGCGCAGCGACGTCGAGGCCCAGTTGCGGCGGGCCGCCTGACGCGGCCCCTCCCGCGGGACCCCCCCAATGCCGGGCGGAGGAGCGTGGAATTCAGCGGGGCGAGCGCTTGGCGAGGATGCGCTGCAGCGTGCGGCGGTGCATCGAGAGGCGCCGCGCGGTCTCGCTCACATTCCGGTCGCAGAGCTCGTAGACGCGCTGGATGTGCTCCCAACGCACGCGATCGGCCGACATAGGATTCTCGGGCGGAGGCGGCAGCTCGTCATTGGCGGCGAGGAGGGCTGCGGAGATGTCGTTCGCATCGGCCGGCTTCGACAGGTAGTCCGTCGCCCCGATCTTTACGGCCGCGACAGCCGTCGCGATCGCGCCATAGCCGGTCAGAACCACGATCCGCGCGTCCGGACGACGCTCTCGCAGCACCTCCACGACATCGAGGCCGTTGCCGTCCTCGAGCCGCAGGTCGACCACCGCATATGCCGGCGGACGGGCCGTCGCGACCGCCCTGCCGTCTGCGACGCTCTCCGCCGTCTCGACGGCGAAGCCCCGCTTCTCCATCGCCTTCGCCAGCCGCCTCAGAAACGGCTCGTCATCGTCAACGAGCAGAAGCGAGGTATCCTGGCCGATCTCGGTGGTCGCGCGTTCCATCATTCCAACCTCCTAAGTTGTTGAGCAGATAGAAAAGGCTGATGACCGGTCAATTCACGAACCGGTCAGCAACGGCAGCCGCAGGCGGAGGACGCTCCGCCTCTTGCCGAGGAAGTGCCGTTCTGCCAGCGAGGTGGCGCTGTAGAGGAGGGTTTTGCGGAATGGAGGAAAGCTGGCGCTGGTTCGGACCAGCCGACCCGGTGACGATCGATGACGTGCGGCAGACCGGTGCAACAGGCATCGTCACCGCGCTGCACCACCTGCCGCCCGGCACGGTCTGGACGCCGGAGGAGATCGCCGCACGGCAGCGCCTGATCGCCGGTGCAAACAACGCGCCCACCGGCCTCGACTGGACCGTGGTCGAGAGCCTGCCGGTGTCCGAGGACATCAAGCGCCAGAGCGGGGATTGGCGCGGCCATGTCGCCACCTGGCAGCAGAGCCTCCGCCACCTCGCCGCGGCCGGCGTAAAGGTCGTCTGCTACAATTTCATGCCGATCCTGGACTGGACCCGCACGAACCTCGACTGGCCTCTGAACTCGGGCGCCACCTGCATGCGGTTCGACCTCGCGGACTTCGCCGCCTTCGACATCCACATCCTTGCACGCCCCGATGCCGACTATCCCGAAGACGTCGCGAAGGAGGCAGCGCGCCGCTTCGCCGCGATGGACGAACCGCGCCGGCGCGCGCTGGCGCGGAACGTCGTCTTCGGCCTGCCGGGCGCGGCAGAAGGCTTCACGCTCGACGAGTTGCGCGAGCATCTCGCAGCGTATCGCTCGATCGGAGCGGAGCGGTTGCGGCAGAATCTCGTCGACTTCCTCGAACAGGTGGTGCCGGTCGCTGCGGAGGCAGGTGTCCGCATCTGCTGTCATCCCGACGATCCGCCGTTCCCGCTCCTCGGCCTGCCGCGCATCATGTCGACCGAGGACGACTATGCCCGCGTGATGCAGGCGGTCGACGATCCGGCGAACGGCATCACGCTCTGCTCCGGCTCGCTCGGCGCGCGCGGTGACAACGACCTTCCTGGCATGATGCGTCGGCTCGGGGATCGCGTGCACTTCCTCCACCTGCGGAACGTCCGTCGTGAGGGCGACACGGCCCCATGCTCCTTCCACGAAAGCGGTCATCTCGATGGCGACGTCGACATGGTCGCCCTGGTCGAGGCGGCGCTGGCCGAGGAAACGCGCCGGCGAGAGGCCGGCCGTGCCGACGCCTCGATTCCATTCCGCCCCGATCACGGCCTGCACATGACCGACGACCGCAGGCGGGCGGGGCAGCCGGGCTATCCGCTGGTCGGCCGCCACGTCGGGCTGGCGGAACTGCGAGGCGTCATCGCCGCACTCGGCCGGCGCGCGGCACCCAGGCTACCTGAGCGCAGCCCAGTCGGCGCCGGCCGCACAGCGCGAAGGTCCCGCGACGAGTGCTCCAATGGCAAGGGCGAGGCCTTCGGTGTAACGTCCGGCGAAAGCGTTCCCAGGATGCTCCGTGACCGACACTCCACCGACCCTCTTCGTCCAGCGCGGCCACCCGAACTGGGTGCGGCTGCACACGCTGATGACGCTGCGCTGGATCGCCATCGCTGGGCAGATCTTCGCCATCGCCGTCGGCGTCGAGATCTTCGACCTCAATCTGGAGCTGGGGCTCTGCTTCGCGGCGATCGGGCTCGCGGCGATCGCCAACCTCGTCGCGCTCTTCGTCTACCCGAAGAACAAGCGGATGACCGAGCTCGAGGTCGCGGTGATGCTGCTTTTCGACATCGTGCAGCTGTCGTGGCTGCTCGCGCTCACCGGAGGGCTTCACAACCCGTTCTCGTTGCTGATCCTCGTCCCGGTCACGATTTCGGCGACGGCGCTGCGATGGCAGACGACCGCCCTGCTCGGCGCGGTCGCGATCGCTCTCGTCACCGCGGTGACGCTCTGGCACATCCCGCTGCACACGCCTGACGGGACGATCATGCGGATGCCGCCGATCTTCCTGCAAGGCTTCTGGCTTGCGATCGTGCTGGCCACCGTGTTCCTGTCTGTGTTCGCCCAGCGCGTGACGTCCGAGGTGCACGCGATGGCCGACGCGCTGGCGGCGACGCAGATGGCGCTGGCGCGTGAGCAGAAGCTGACCGACCTCGGCGGGGTCGTGGCGGCGGCGGCGCATGAACTCGGGACGCCCCTCGCGACGATCAAGCTGGTGAGCTCAGAGCTCGCGGGCGAGCTCTCCGGAGACCAGCAGGACGACGCGATACTCATCCGCGACCAGGCCGACCGATGCCGCGACATCCTCCGCTCCATGGGGCGCATCGGCAAGGAAGACCTCCACGTCCGAACCGCTCCGCTCGAGGCGCTGCTGCGCGAGGCCGCGGACCCCCATTCCGACCGGGGGCGCGAGATCGTGTATGGTCTGCCGGAGGGCAAGCGGCAGCCGACCGTCCTGCGCCGGCCCGAGGTCGTGCACGGCCTGCGCAATCTCGTGCAGAACGCGGTCGACTTCTCGGCGGCACGGGTGCGGATCGACGCGGACTGGGACGATTCGAGGATCACGGTCCGCATCGCCGACGACGGCCCGGGTTTTCCGGCGTCGGTCATCGGTCGTCTGGGGGACCCCTTCGTGCGTCGCCGCAGGGTCGAAGACGATCGTGCCAAGCGTCCGGCCTACGAGGGGATGGGCCTCGGCCTCTTCATCGCCAAGACGCTCCTTGAGCGCACCGGCGCCGAGGTCACCTTCGCCAATGCCCGCGACGCGACGCTGCCCGAGGAACCCTGGCTTGGTGCGATCGTCCTCGTGGCCTGGCCGCGCGGTTCGATCAGCCCGCAGGAAGAGACCCGCCGCGAGCCCTTGGGACGAAACCAGCCCATCGAGGCTTGACCGCGGCGCTTAAGTCTACCTTAACAATCATGAACGAAGTCTTCCTCAACCAGAGGGGGAAAATCGATCATGGACTGGCTGACCGGCCTCGCCGCGACCGACATCGGTTTCGTCACCGGGCTCGTCGCCGCATCGCTCCTCGGATCGATGCTGGCGCTCGCGATCGCCGGCGCCGTCGCCAGGCGCAAGCGCAGCCGCCGGCGTGAGCTGATACGCGGGGTCGATGCCGACATCGCTTTTCTCTTCGACGACGAGGCGCTGATCGACGCCTCGCCGCAGGCACGCCAGTTCCTGCGGGCAGCGCCCTCGGGCGGCAGCGACTGGTCGCGGCTGATGATGCTGATGCTGCCGCGCTTCCCCGAGATCGAGGAGCGTATCGGACGGCTGATCTCGGACGAGCGGCAAGAGTACGAGTTGGTCGACGAAACCACGCGTCTCGTCGCGGAATGGCGCCACGGCTTCGTGAGGCTGACCCTGGAGGACCTCGAGACGGCGCCGGGTCTGTCCGGGCTCGACCGCCACGGCATGAAGGCGATGGAGCGTGAGCTCGTCACCCTGCGCCAGGTCGTCGAACACACGCCCAGTCTGATCTGGCGACAGGGCCCGCGTGGGCAGGTCACCTGGGCGAACCGTGCCTACTTCGACATGGTCGAGCGGGTGAAGGGCCGCGAGGACATGGGCACCTGGCCGCCGCCCGTCCTGTTCGAGCCGCAGACCCTCATGCGCCGCGTCGACGGTCGCGACGACGGCGTGACCCGCATTTCGCTGACGCTGCCCGGCACCGAGCGAAAGCTCTGGTTCGACTGCCTCAGCCACGAGCTCGAGGATGGCGCGCTCTTCATCGCGCTCGACGTCAACAAGATCGTGCATGCCGAGGACCAGCTGCGCGAGTTCATGCAGACGCTGACCAAGACCTTCGCGCACCTGACGATCGGCCTCGCGATCTTCGACCGATCCCGCCACCTCGCCCTCTTCAACCCGGCGCTGACCGACCTCACGCAACTGCCGATCGACTTCCTCGCCGCGCGGCCGACGCTCTTCGGGTTCCTCGACCGACTGCGCGAGAAGAAGATGATCCCCGAGCCGAAGGACTACAAAGGCTGGCGCAAGCGGCTGCTGGAGCTTGAAGTCGGCCGCGGCGGAGGGCACCTACGCCGAGACCTGGGCGCTGCCGTCTGGCCAGACCTACCGCGTCACCGGGCGGCCGCATCCCGACGGCGCCGTCGCGTTTCTGTTCGAGAACATCTCGGCAGAGATCTCGCTGACGCGGCAATTCCGCGCCGAGCTGGAGATGGGTCAGGCGGTGATCGACAGCCTCGACGAGGCGGTGGCGGTGTTCTCCTCCGACGGCGTGCTGGCGATGACCAACAGGGCGTACGTCGCGCTCTGGGGCGACGATCCCGGCACGTCGCTGCGCGACATCGCCGTCACGGACGCGATGCGCACCTGGTTGGCCCGCTCCTCGCCGACGCCGGTCTGGGGCGAGATCCGCGACTTCACCGCCCGCATGCACGAACGCAGCCCGTGGACCGCCCATGTCCGGCTGCACGACGGCCGCGGTCTTTCGATCCGCGTCGTGCCGCTTGCCGGCGGTGCGACGCTCGTCGCGTTCGAGCCGGTGGATCCGGACGAGCTCGCCGCCACTGAAACCAAAGGAACGACCGAAATCCGGCGCCACGCCAAGGGCTGACGCAGGGGGCGCCTTGCGACGCGCCGGCTGCGGGGCCAAAGTCCTCCGGTGCGCACCCGATACCACCTCCCCAACCCCGAAGCGACCGAGGCGCTCGCGCGTCGGATCGCGCCGACTCTCCGGCGCGGCGACACTCTGTTGCTCGCCGGCCCGATCGGTGCCGGAAAGACGCACTTCGCGCGCGCCCTGATCCGCGCCCGGCTGCGGCGGGAGGAAGACGTGCCGTCGCCCACCTACACGCTGGTCCAGACCTACGATGATGACGGCTTGGAGATCTGGCATGCCGATCTCTACCGCCTCTCGGGGCCTGGCGAGGCGTTGGAGCTGGGGCTCGAGGACGCATTCGACACCGCAATCTGCCTCATCGAATGGCCGGACCGCCTCGAGACCCCGCCGCCGCAGGCTCTCACGCTCGACTTCGCCGTCGCCGGGGAAGGCCGCGTTCTCGTCGCCGAAGGGCCCGAGAGCTGGCGGGAGCGGCTGCCGCAGGTGCAGGATGCCTGACCGCGAGACGCTGATCGCTGCGTTCCTGAAACGCGCCGGCTGGGCCGAGGCGCGGCCCGAGCCGCTCGCCGGCGACGCCTCGCAGCGCCGCTATGTCCGGCTCTTCGGGAACGACGCCACCGCCGTTCTGATGGACGCCCCCGCCGAGCGGGGAGAGGACGTCGGCCCCTTCGTTCGCGTCGCCGGCCTCCTCAAGGGTTGGGGGCTCTCCGCGCCGGAGATCCTCGCCGAGGACAGAGAGCACGGACTCCTGCTCCTCGAGGATCTCGGCGACGATCTGTTCGCGCGCGTGCTGTCCGTCGATTCGGCGCCCGAGACCGCGCTCTACGAGGCGGCGGTCGATGTCCTCGTCGCCCTGCACCGCCATCAGCCGCCGCCCGCGCCCAGCTACGGCCCTGAAGAGATGACGCGCGCCGCGCGCCTGCCCTTCGAATGGTACGTGCGCGAGGCCGACGGGCCGGGCGCGGGCGACCGCTTCGCCGCCGTGGTGCGCCAGACCGTAGAGCGCGAGGTGCCGTCGAGTGACGCCCTGGTCCTGCGAGACTACCATGCCGAGAACCTGATCTGGCTACCCGACCGCGAGGGCGCGGCCCGCGTCGGCCTGCTGGACTTCCAGGACGCCGCTGCCGGGCACCATGCCTATGACCTCGCCTCGCTCCTCACCGACATCAGGCGGGAGGTGTCGCCCGCGCTGCGCGCGGCGATGGAGGCGCGGTACGCCGACGCCACCGGCCGCGACCTCGATCGCCTTCGCGCCGACGTCGCGCTCCTGTCGGTGCAGCGCAACCTGCGCATCCTCGGCACCTTCGCGCGTCTCGCCGTCCGCGACGGCAAGACGCGCTACCTCGCCTTCCTGCCGCGCGTGTGGGAGCTGCTGGAGCGCGACCTCGCCCACCCCGTCGCGGCGGACATCGCGGCGCGCGTGCGCGCGGACCTGCCGCCGCCCGATGCGCAGATACTCGACAGACTGGCCGAATGCCGGACCGTCCTCGCGCCCTGATGGTCTTCGCAGCGGGGTTCGGGACGCGCATGGGCGCCCTGACCCGCGACCGCCCGAAGCCTCTGGTGGAGGTGGCGGGCCGGCCGCTCATCGACCATGCCCTAGAACTCGCGGAGACAGCGGGTATCGGACGGATCGTCGCCAACGCGCACTACCGCGCCGACCAGATCGAGCGGCACCTGGCGCCGCGTGGCGTCGCCGTCTCGCACGAGGCGCCCGAGATCCTCGATACCGGCGGCGGCCTGCGCGCGGCCTTGCCCCTGCTCGGTCCTGGACCGGTCTTCACGCTCAATCCCGACGTCGTCTGGCGCGGGTCCAACCCGTTCGACGCCCTCTCCGCCGGGTGGCGGCCCGGCACTATGGGTGCACTGCTGCTGCTCGGCCGCGTGCCCGGCCGTGACGGAGATTTTTCGCACGCAGCCGACGGGCGGCTGTCACGCGGCGGCCCGCTGACCTATCTCGGCGCCCAGGTCATCGACCCGGCAGTTCTCTCCGAGATCCCCGACCGGGTCTTCTCGCTGAACCGCGCGTGGGACCTGCTGGCCGAGCGTGGGCGGCTGTTCGGCGCGCTCTACCTAGGCGCATGGTGCGACGTCGGCACGCCCGAGGGCATCGCCGCGGCCGAGCGGATGCTGGCCGATGCGTAGCCTGCCGCTCCGGATCCCCGCGGCGCAATCGTGACGCTGTTCGATCGGATCGACCGCCCGCGAGTGTTCGCGGTGCCCCCCGGCGCGGACTTTCCGGCGAGCGGTCGCCAGCGGCCTCATCGCCCAGGCCCACGGGCAGCCGCCCGAGGCGCTGGCGCGGGCACGCATCCTCGTCAATTCGGGCCGGATGCGACGGCGCCTGCGCGACGCTTTCGACGCGCACGCGCCGATCCTGGTCCCGCCGATCGACCTCGTCGGCGCGCCCGAGGGCATTGCCACGCAGGGCAGCCTCCGCCGCAAGCTGGAACTCGCGCAGCTCGTCTCGGCACTGATCGAACAGGAGCCCGATCTCGCGCCGCCGGCCGCCGCCTTCGATCTTGCCGGAACGCTGATGCGGCTGATGGACGAGATGCAGGTGGAGGGCGTCGCGCCCGACGTGCTGGAGCGACTCGATGCCGGGCCGCACGCCGCGCATTGGGGACGCAGCCTGAAATTCCTGCGCGTGCTCGCGCCGCTCTTCGCTGATCCCGCGGGGTCTGAAGGCGCGCGCGTCCGTGCCGCCGTCGACGCCCGCATTGCCGAGTGGCGCGGGCAGCCGCCCGAAACGCCGGTGATCGTCGCCGGCTCCACTGGCTCCCGCGGCGCCGTGCTCGACCTGATGGCCGAGGTGGCGCGGCTGCCGCAGGGCGCGTTGATCCTGCCCGGCTACGACGTCGAGCAGCCGGCCGACGTCTGGCGCGATCTGATGTCTGCGGGCGCGGCCGCAGAGGATCATCCGCAGTACCGCTTCGCGCGGCTCCTCGACCGGCTCGGCCTCACGCTCGAAGGACGTGCAGCCGTGGCCCGGTGCGGGTGCGCCGTGCACGCCACGCAACCGGCTGGTCTCGCTGGCCCTCCGTCGCGCCCCGGTGACCCACCAGTGGCGCACCGAGGGGCCGCGCCTGCACGATCTCGACGCGGCAACCCGCGACGTCGCGCTGGTGGAGGCGCCGTCGCCGCGGCTCGAGGCCGTCACCATCGCGCTTCGCCTGCGCCGGGCGGTGGCGGACGGCGAGACCGCCGCGCTCGTCACGCCCGACCGGGAGCTCGGGCGGCGCGTCACCGCCGCTCTCGGCCGCTGGGGGATCGAGCCCGACGACAGTGCCGGCCGGCCGCTGGGCCAGTCGGCGCCGGGCCGCCTGCTGCGCCACGCCGCCGCGCTCTTCACCCATCGCGTCACCGCGGAAACGCTGCTGGTCCTGCTGAAGCATCCGCTCGTGGCCAGCGGGTCGGACCGCGGCGACCACCTTCGGCGGACCCGGAACCTGGAGCTTCGGCTGAGGAAGAAAGGCCCGCCCTTCCCGACCCCCGAAGCGCTCGCCGCGTGGCGTGACGACGGCTGGTCCGCCTGGGTCGCCGCCACGGCCTTTCCGGACCTCGATCCCGAAGCGTCGCTGGCGGACCGGGTGGCGCATCACCTTGCGGCGACCGAAGCTCTCGCCGCCGGACCGGACGGTGCAGGCGCCGGGTCGCCTCTGGGAGGAGGAGGCCGGCCGCCGCGCCCGCGACGCGATGGACGAGATGGTGCGCGCCGCAGATGCCGGCGGCCCGATGACCGCCGCCGAGTACGAGGCCCTGCTCGCCGCGCATCTGACCGGAGAGGTGCGGGAGGCGACCGGCCCGCATCCGGGCGTCATGATCCACGGCACGCTCGAGGCGCGGGTCGCGGGGGCGGACGTCGTCATCCTCGGCGGCCTGAACGAAGGCGTGTGGCCGCCGACGCCGGCGCCCGATCCGTGGCTGAACCGCCGCATGCGCGCGGAGGCGGGCCTTCTGCTGCCGGAGCGCCAGGTCGGCCTCTCCGCGCACGACTTCCAGCAGGCGGTGGCGGCGCGCGAGGTGATGCTGACCCGCTCTCTCCGCGATGCCGAGGCGGAGACGGTGCCCTCCCGCTGGCTGAACCGCCTGCAGAACCTGCTGAACGGCCTCGACAGCGTCGGCGGGCCGGCGGCGCTCGCGGCGATGCGCGACCGCGGCGCGGCATGGCTCGCCGCGGCGACGGCGCACGGCCGGCACGACGCCGCCACGCCGGCAGCTCGCCCCTCGCCGCGCCCGCCCCTTACCGCGCGGCCCCGGCGCCTCTCCGTCACCCGGATCTCGACCCTGGTGCGCGACCCCTACGCCGTCTACGCTCAGGCGATCCTCGGCCTCTCCGCCCTGCCGCCGCTGCGGGCCGAGGCCGACGCCGCCCAGCGCGGGCAGGTCCTGCACCTGATCATGGAGCGATTCGTCGAGGACGGCCCCGATGCCGATGTCCGTGCTGCCGCCGACCGGCTCGACCGCGTGGCCCGCGCCGCCCTCGAAGAGGAAGTACCCTGGCCGGTCGCGCGCCGCCTGTGGCTTGGTCGCCTCCGGCGCGTCGCGCCCTGGCTCGTGGCGGAGGAGGCGAGGCGGCGGCAGGCCGGCGTTCCCACCGTGACCGAGGAGCGGCGGGAATGGCCCGTCCCGGCCCTCGGCTTCACGCTCGTCGGGCAGCCCGACCGCGTCGACCGGCTGCATGCCGGCGGGTACGCGCTCGTCGACTACAAGTCCGGCAAGGTCCCGTCCAAGAAGGAGGTCATGCACTTCGACCGCCAGTTGCTGCTCGGCGCCGCGATGGTCGAGGGGGGCGCCTTCCCCGAGCTTGAGGCCGGAGAGGTCCGCGAGGTCTGCTACATCTCGCTCGGCGGCTCGGGCAAGCTGCAGGGCTACGAGCTGCCGTTCGCGGACCGCGACGCCGCGTTCGACGTGCCAGGCACTGTCGCCGGGCTGCGCGAGCTGATCGGCGCCTACGACCAGCGGCGGACCGGATACACCTCACGCCGCGCGCCGCAGTTCATCTCGTGGGACGGCGACTACGACCACCTTGCCCGCTTCGGCGAGTGGGAGGACAGCGACACCGCCGCACCGGAGGATGTCGGGTGAACGACGCCTCCCTCCGCCAGCGACAGGCAGCCGACCCGCGCACCTCGACGTGGCTCTCGGCCAATGCCGGCTCGGGCAAGACGCGCGTCCTGACGGACCGCGTGGCGCGGCTGCTGCTGGAGGGCGTGGACCCGCAGCACGTGCTGTGCCTGACCTACACCAAGGCCGCCGCGTCCGAGATGCAGAACCGCCTCTTCGCGCGCCTCGGCGAATGGGCGATGCTCGACGACCTCGCCCTGCGGCGCGCTCTGGCGGACCTCGGGGTGGCGGGGCCGCTCGACCTCGATCATGCCCGCACGCTCTTCGCACGCGCAATCGAGACCCCGGGCGGTCTGCGGCTCCAGACGATCCACGCCTTCTGCGCCTCGATCCTGCGGCGTTTTCCGCTGGAGGCCGGAGTGTCTCCCGCCTTCGTCGAGATCGACGAGACGGTGCAGCGCACGATCTTCGCACGGCTGCTCGACGAGATCGCCGACGGGCGGGAGGCGGCGGTGATCGACGGGCTCGCCGACCACACCGGGATCGACGTCGGTCAGATCGCGGCGGCCGTCGCGGCAAGGCGCGAGGCGTTCGGCCGCCCGCTCGATCTCGCACAGGCGCGCGCGCTCTTCGGCGTCCCGCCGGCGGAGAGCTTCGAGAGCCTGGTGGCCGAGGTCTTCGATCCCTCCGCCTGCGCCTTGATTTCGCGCCTTCGGGAAGACTGCGCCGAGGGCTCGACGAACGATCGCAAGACCTGCGCCGCGCTCGGCACGATCCATCCGGCGGAATCCGACGATCGGCGACCTCGATCTCCTCGAGAGCGTGTTCCTGAATTCGTCGGGCCCGAAAGCCTTCCAGCCGAAGCTGGGGAAGGTCCCGACCAAGGCCACGCGCCTGCGCATGGCCGCCGATGACGAGATCGACGCCCTGATGCAGCGCGTCGCCGAGGCCCGGCCGCGGCGCCTCGCGCTTGCGGCGGCCGAGCGGACGGCGGCGCTCCAAGCCTTCGCGTCCGTCTTCCTGCCGCGCTATGCTGCGGCCAAGGCGGCATCGGGCTGGGTCGACTACGACGACCTGATCCTAAAGGTGCGCCGGCTGCTCGAGGATCCGGCGGTCGCCGACTGGGTGCTCTACCAACTCGACGGCGGCATCGACCACATTCTCGTCGACGAGGCGCAGGACACCAGCCCCGACCAGTGGCAGGTGATCGAGCGCCTCGCCGCGGAGTTCGCCGCCGGCCGCGGCGCGCGCGAGGACGTGCCCCGCACGCTTTTCGTCGTCGGCGACCTCAAGCAGTCGATCTACTCCTTCCAGGGCGCCGACCCCGACGAGTTCGAGCGGATGGCGCAGGCGTTCCAGTCCCGCCTCGCGACGGGGGTGACGCGGCTGGAGCTGCTGCACTCTTTCCGCTCCTCCCGCGCAATCCTCGAGACGGTTGACCGAGTGGCGGACGGCCAGCCGGGGCTTGGCCACACGGTCCGCCACCGAGCGTTCCACGAGACCCTGCCGGGGCGGGTGGATCTCTGGCCGATCGTGCCCAAGCCCGACAAACCGGAGGAGCGCCCGTGGTCGCGCCCGGTGGACCAGCCGGCGGACAATGCCGCGCACGTCGTGCTGGCGCGCCGCCTTGCGCGTTGGCTCAAGGCCCGGATCGCGGAGCGTGCGCCGATACCGGACAAGGACCCGGACGGCGGAAAAGACCACGTGCTTCGCCCGCTCGCCGCCGGCGATGTGCTGATCCTGGTCCAGCGCCGGAACGAGATGTTCCACGAGATCATCCGGGCGCTGAAGGCCGAGGGACTGCCGGTCGCGGGCGCCGACCGCCTGGTCCTGACGCAGGAACTCGCGGTCCGCGACCTCCTCGCGCTCGCCTCGTTCCTCGCACTGCCCGAGGACGACCTGTCGCTCGCCACCGCCCTTCGCTCGCCGCTCTTCGGCTGGAGCGAGGCGGAGCTCTACGATCTCGCGCACGGGCGCGACGGCTTCCTCTGGTCGGCGCTGCGCAACCGGGCGGACCACCAGACGACGCGGGCGGTCCTTCGCGACCTCCGGAACCACGCCGACTACGCCCGGCCCTACGACCTGCTCGAGCGCATCCTTGTCCGCCATGACGGGCGCGGACGGCTGATCGCGCGACTGGGAGAGGAGGCGGAGGACGGCATCGACGAACTGCTGAACAAGGCGCTCGACTACGAGCGGACGGAGGTTCCCAGCCTCACCGGCTTCCTGTCGTGGATCGCGGCCGAGGACGTGGAGGTGAAGCGCCAGGCCGATTCTGCTGGCGATCGCATCCGGGTGATGACGGTCCATGGCGCCAAGGGGCTGGAGGCACCGATGGTGATCCTGCCCGACACGCTCCGCGAGGAGCCCAGGCTGCGGGAGGAGATCGTCCTCGCCGACGGCGTCCCGTGCTGGAAGATGCGCAAGGACGACGAGCCGCCGATCCTCGCCGATGCGCGTCGCGAGCAGGAACGGGCGGAGGGCGAGGAGCGCAACCGGCTGCTCTACGTCGCGATGACGCGGGCGAGGTCGTGGCTCGTCGTCTGCGGCGCGGGAGAGCAGCGGGGCCAGGGCGGCAACTGGCACACGACCATAGCCGCCGCCCTCGGCGAGGACGCGGTTCCCTGCGACGTCGACGGGCAGGACGGCCGCCGGCTGGAGCGAGGCGACTGGACCGGGCCGGTTCTGCCCGCGGGCAGGGAGCGCGCCGCGGTGGCGGCCGACGTCCCCGACCTCCCCGCGCCACCGCCGCCGGCGCGGCCGGAGCCGCTGCGCGCCTCGGATCTCGGCGGCGCCAAGGCGCTTCCGGGCGAGGGGCTCGACGAGGCCGCGGCCAAGGCGCGGGGCACCGCGCTGCACCTGCTGCTGGAACACCTGCCTGCCCACGCGGCGGCGGACCGTACGGCGCTCGCCGAGCGCCTGCTGGGCGCGCCCGACCCCGAGCTTCTCGCCGAAGCCGCGGCCGTGCTCGACGCGCCAGACCTCGCGCCGCTCTTCGGGCCGGAGGCGCTGGCGGAGGTCGACATCTCCGCGTCCTTGCCCGGCTTCGCCGAAACCCGGCTTCGCGGCACGATCGACCGGTTGATCGTCGCGCCAGACCGCGTCCTCTGCATCGACTTCAAGTCGAACCGGACGGTCCCGCACGCGCCCGAGGCGGTGCCCGACGGCATCCTCCGGCAGATGGGGGCCTATGCCTCGGCGCTGGCGCAGATCTATCCCGGCCGGCGGATCGAGACAGCGATCCTGTGGACCCGGACGGCGACGCTGATGCCGCTGCCGGCGGACCTGACGGCGGCGGCGCTTCTTGACGCTCGACGTGGCGGACCATAGGTTCCCCGTCTGTCCGATTTCAGGAGGCCACGCACATGGCGACCGTTCCCGTCACCGACGCCACCTTCGACCAGGAGGTGCGCCAGTCCGACATTCCCGTCGTCGTCGACTTCTGGGCCGAATGGTGCGGGCCCTGCCGCCAGATCGGCCCGGCGCTGGAAGAGCTCAGCTCCCAGTACGACGGCAAGGTCAAGATCGTGAAGGTCAATGTCGACGAGAACCCGAACGCGCCGGCGCAGCTGGGCGTCCGCGGCATCCCGGCGCTCTTCATGTTCAAGGGCGGCGAGGTGATCTCGAACAAGGTCGGCGCAGCCCCGAAGGCCGCGCTCGAAGGCTGGATCAAGGAAGTGATCTGAGCCCCGACCGTCAGGCCGCGTTCTTGCCAAGGGCCGCCCATCGGGCGGCCCTTGGCTTTTTCGGCGCACGGCTCAGCCCAGATAAATCTGCCCTGGCGCGTAGCGGACCTGCGGCTGGCTGCGCGTGGCCAGGAAGAAGCCGAGCGTCAGCGGCCCGACGCGGCCGAGGAACATGATGAAGACCAGGATCATCTCGCCCGACGGTGCCAGCTTGGTCGTCTCGCCCATCGAAAGCCCCACGGTTCCGAATGCCGACGCCACCTCGAACGCAAGCTGCAGGAAGTCCCCCTCCTCCTGGACCATCAGCACGAAGAGCGAGATCATCACCACCAGCATGCTGACCATCGTCAGCGCCAGCACCTTCATCACCTCCTCGGTACTGATGCTGCGGCCGAACGCGTGAAGCTCGGTGCTGCGACGAAAGAAGGCCAGCGTCGCCAGGATCAGCACGATGAAGGTCGTCACCTTGATGCCCCCCGCCGTCGAGGTGCTGCCCCCGCCGATCAGCATCAGCGAGATCGTCATCAGCGCCGTTTCGTCGTGCATCGCGGAGGTATCGATCGTGTTGAACCCCGCCGTTCTCGGCGTGACCCCCTGGAACCACGAGGCCCAGAGCTTCGCGCCGAGGTCCATCTCGCCGATCGTCTCCGAATTGTCCCATTCCAGCGCCGCGAAGGTCAGGCAGGCCCATACGATCAGCGCCACCGTGCCGACCAGCATCAGCTTGGTGTGCAGGCTCAGCCTGCGCCATTCCCGCTTCTGCAGGATGTCGCCCACGACCACGAAGCCGAGGCCGCTGACGATGAACATCAGCGGGATCACGATGTTGACGATCGGATTGGCGGCGTAGCCCATCAGGCTGTCGGGAAAGAGGGCGAAACCCGCATTGTTGAAGGCCGAGATCGAGTGGAAGATCGCGTGCCACAGGCCCGGCCCCCAGCCGAAGTCGGGCACGAAGACGAACGCCAGCAGCGCCGCGCCGACCGCCTCGACCACCAGCGCGATCTTGACGATCTGCTTCACCAGCACGACGAGGTTCGACATCGACGTCTGGTTCAGATCCTCGCGCAGTATGATCCGCTCGGGCATGCCGATCGGAATTCCTAGCGCCGACAACAGCAGGACGGCAAAGGTCATCAGGCCCAGCCCGCCCATCTGGATCAGGAAGGCGATGACCATCTCGCCCAGGAGCGTGAAGGACGTGCCCGGGTCGACGACGATCAGGCCCGTGACGGTCACGGCCGAGGTCGAGGTGAAGAAGGCATCGCCCCAGCCGACATCGCCGTACTGCGACCAGGGCAGCATGAGCGCCAGCGTGCCCAGCAAGATCAGCCCGAGATAGAGAAGCGCCAGCAGACCGGGCGGCGGCATGCGCCGCAGCGTGAGCGTCTGCAGGATGTTCGGCGTGAGGATCGAGCGACGCACGCGTCAGACGGTGTCGGCGAAGCGGCGCAGGTTGGCTCTCTGCCCGAGGAGCATCAGGCGGTCGTCCTCGGCAAGGGTGCAGTCGTGGTTCTGGTCTCCCTTGAACTCGCTGCCGTGCATGACGCCAAGGCAGCGCAACTCAAACCGCTCGCCGACCTTCAGCTCGTGCAGCTTCTGTCCCGCCATGCGCTTCGGGACGACGATGTTGACCACGTGATAGCCATTCCCGAGGCTGACATAGTCCCGCACCAGGGGGTTGTTCAGCATCTGCGCGATGTGCCGGCCCATCTCCTCCTCGGGGTTGATGATCCGGTCGACGCCGATCTTCGAGAGGATGCGGTGGTGCGTGCGGCTCACCGCCTTGGCCCAGATCTCCTCGACGCCGGCCATGCGGACCGAGATCGCCGAGACGACGCTGCTCTCCAGATCCTCGCCCATCGCGATGACGGCGACGTCGTAGTCGCCGATTCCGATCTCCTTCAAAGCCGTGTCATCGGTGCCGTCGGCGATATAGACTTGGCTCAGCGTGTCGGCGAGGCGGTTCACCACCGCAGAATCCCGGTCGATCCCCGCCACGTAGTTCCCGAAGCGCGTCAGCTCCTTCCCGATCGTCGTGCCGAAGGTGCCGAGGCCGACGATGGCAAAGCTCCGGGGCTTGGTCTTGGTCATGGATCATGATCCGACTGTTGGGGCCCGGTCGCGGCAGGCGCCCTGCCGATGGCGTGAGATAGGGCGCGCCCGACACGCCGTCGAGGCGCGGCAGCTCAGTCCTTCTTGCCGCCGTAGAACTGGGCGAACATCTTCTGGAACTGCTCGGCCGCCTGCATGCTGGCGGGCAGCCACATGCGCATCGCCTCCTCAGGTCCGATCCCGCTCATCGCGGCGCGCATCTTCTCGGTCATCTCGCGCATCATCTCGTCCTGCATCGGCTTGACGTCGGGCAGGCCGAGGAAGGTGCGCGCCTCCTCGGGGGTGCAGTCGATGTCGATCGTCACCTTCATCGCGAAACGCCTCCTGGTCGCGGCCAGCTTCCGCCTTCGGCCGGCGTCATGCAAGCCAGGCGGTTGTCTCGCCCCGGTCCTCTGGCCATATGGCGCCCGGAACACGAGGAGCGAGACATGAGCGAGTTTCCCGGCTGGCACGGCACCACGATCGTCGCGGTACGCAAGGGCGGCGAGGTCGTCGTCGCGGGCGACGGCCAGGTCAGCCTCGGCCAGACCGTGATCAAGGGCACCGCCCGCAAGGTCCGCCGACTGTCGCCCGGCGGGTCCGAGATCGTCGCTGGCTTCGCCGGCTCGACCGCCGACGCCTTCGCGCTGCTCGAGCGGCTCGAGGCCAAGCTCGAGGCGACGCCGGGCCAGCTGCAGCGCGGCTGCGTCGAACTCGCCAAGGACTGGCGCACCGACAAGTACCTGCAGAAACTCGAGGCGATGCTGATCGTGACGAACGGCGCCGAGCTCTACGTCGTCACCGGCGCCGGCGACGTGCTGGAGCCCGAGCATGACTGCACCGCCATCGGCTCCGGCGGCAACTACGCCCTCGCCGCAGCGCGCGCGCTGATGGACACCGAGCACTCCGCCGAGGAGATCGCCCGCCGCGCAATGGCGATCGCCGCCGACATCTGCGTCTACACCAACGGCAGCGTTACGGTGGAGACCATCGGCGCATGAATCCGTGGCTCTATCTGGTTGCCGCCGGCGCCTTCGAGGTCGCTTTCGTCGCCGCGCTGAACGCCTCGGCGGGGCTGACGCGCCTCGGCCCGACGCTCCTCTTCCTGGCGTTCAACCTCGCCAGCATGTGGCTCTTGAGCCGATCCCTCTTCGCCATCCCGATCGGCACCGCCTATGCGGTGTGGGTCGGGATCGGCGCCTTCGGAGCGGCGATCCTCGGGATCGTTGCCTACGGCGACCCGATCACCTTGCCCCGTCTCTTCTTCCTCGGCCTGCTGATCGTTTCGATCATTGGCCTGAAAGCCGTGTCGAACTAGGCTTCGTCCCCGGGCAAAGGAAAGGGCCCCTTGGGCCCTCTCTTCGTCGCGCAAGAATCCTCTTCTCAGTCCGAGTGTCCCTCGATGCTGAACGCCTTGACCTGGCGAGCGTCGCCCTGTCCGTCCCAGACGAGCGATACCTTGTCGCCGTTGCTCAGGCCTTTCAGGCCGGCGTTCTGGGGCAATTGGTACATCTGCCCGCTGATTTGAAAGGTTTTCGCGGCCTTGTTGAACGCGCCGACGGTACCGTTGGTCGTCTGTGCAGGAAAGGCCGCCGATGCGGCCGCAAGAGCAATGATTGCAGTTGCGGTGAATATAGAAGCACGCATGTCGCGTTACTCCAAGTAGAACGCTTGTATGACGTTCCAAACCGCCAAGGCCGTCTCGAAGTGTCGCGTCGCGGCTCCTCCAACTCGCCGGCACGTCGCGACCTAGGCAAGTCTCAAATGGGGTGGCGCTGACGCTACGTGAAGATCACCTTCACCCTGTGCGCGAGAACGTGATCGCACGCCGTCGCGGCGGAGCGGCGCCCTCTCGTGCGCAGCCGGCCGGTTGCAGTCATCGCATCGATCGTTAAATGCCGCAGCGGCCCCATCGGAGGACGCATGACCGACCTGACCCCGCGCGAGATCGTCAGCGAGCTCGACCGCTTCATCATCGGACAGAAGGACGCCAAGCGCGCCGTTGCCGTGGCCTTGCGCAACCGATGGCGGCGCAAGCAGCTCGACGCGGCGATGCAGGAGGAGGTCTATCCCAAGAACATCCTGATGATCGGCCCCACCGGCGTCGGCAAGACCGAGATCAGCCGGCGGCTCGCCAAGCTCGCCCGCGCGCCCTTCCTCAAAGTCGAGGCCACAAAGTTCACCGAAGTCGGATATGTCGGCCGCGACGTCGAGCAGATCGTCCGCGACCTCGTCGAGCAGTCGATCACAATGACCCGCGAGCACATGCGCGAGGACGTCAAGGCACGGGCGCACGAGAATGCCGAGGCCCGCGTCATCGCCGCCGTCGCCGGCGAGAACGCCCGCGGCCAGACGCTGGAGATGTTCCGCAAGAAGCTCAAGGACGGCGAGCTGGACGACAAGGTGATCGAGCTCGACGTCGCCGACACCTCCTCGCCGTTCCCGCAGATCGAGCTGCCGGGCGGCGGCGGCGCGATGCAGGGGATGAACCTCGGCGACCTCTTCGGCAAGGCGTTCCAGGGCCGCACCGTCCGCAAGCGGATGACCGTTGCCGAGAGCTACGAGATCCTGATTCAGGAGGAGGCGGACAAGCTGCTCGACGACGAGACCGTGCAGAAGGCCGCGCTCGAGGCGGTGCAGGAGAACGGCATCGTCTTCCTCGACGAGATCGACAAGGTGACCGCCCGCTCCGAAGGCGGCCGCGCCGGCGCCGACGTCAGCCGCGAGGGGGTGCAGCGCGACCTGCTGCCGCTGATCGAGGGCACGACGGTCTCGACGAAGTACGGACCGATCAAGACCGACCACATCCTGTTCATCGCGAGCGGCGCCTTTCACATCGCCAAGCCGTCGGACCTCTTGCCCGAACTGCAGGGCCGCCTTCCGATCCGCGTCACCCTGCGCGCCCTGACGGAGGAGGACTTCGTCCGCATCCTGACGGAGACCGACAACGCCCTGACCCGCCAGTACACCGCGCTGCTCGGCACCGAGGGCGTGAGCGTGAGCTTCACCGAGGATGGCATCGCCGCCCTCGCGAAGATCGCGGCAGACGTGAACCAGTCGGTCGAGAACATCGGCGCCCGCCGCCTCTACACGGTGATGGAGCGCGTGTTCGAGGAGCTGTCCTTCGCCGCCCCGGACCGCGCGGGCGAAACGGTGACCGTCGATGCGGGCTTTGTCGACACCAACCTCGGAGAACTGACGAGGTCCGCCGACACCTCGCGCTACGTGCTCTGACGCGCGCGCCAGCGAACCCTCAGAACCTCCAACGGATGCCGGCAAGGGCAGAGCTCGCCTCGCGGTAGTCGACGGCCGTGTCGTCGTAGCTGTAGCGGCGGTAGCCGAGGTACCCCTCAAGGTCGAGGTCATCGAAATATTGCGTGACCTCAAGCCCCCAATGCTCCGAGATGGCGCCTTCGGTGACGAAGTCCTCGCCACGGTAGTAGTCGGTCGAGAGCGCGGTCTTTCCCACCGAGAGCAGACCCGCGATCCAGCCCGCCTTGAGGTAGTAGTACTCCCCGCCATCGACCTCCGAGCCGGCGGCGATCGTCGCGTTGAGGCCCGTCGGCCCGTGGGCCACCGACAGCGACCCGATCCGGATCTCCTCCGTCCCGCCGGCCTCGAGGTCGCGCCATCTGTATCCCACCGCGCCTTCGACCTCGACGCTGGCGAACTCGTTGCCGTAGCGCAACGCGAGGTCGCGGTAGATGTCCTCGTCGTCGCCGTCGAGCGCGTTGGAGCCATAGGCGAATGCCGCCGAGAACCCCTGGACCGACGGCGTGTCGTAGCGCAGGCGAAACCGGCGGCCGCCATCGAAGTTCTTGAAGACGCCGTTGATGGTGATGTCCGACAGCGCACCGTCGCCATCGCGGAGAAAGAACGAGCCGGCGGTGTCCGAGGCGCTGTTGCTGTAGCCCACCATGGTCGTGCCCGACAGGTCGGCCTCCGCGACGCCATCGGTCGCCATGCTGCCCTGGCCAGCCGCGACGGTGCCGAAGGAACCCGAGGCGATCAGTTCCAGCTTGCGGATGTCTTCGCGGTTCCACTCCCACCGCGGATCGTCGACCTGCGAGACGCTCCCTGTCGACGGAAACCCCATTGAAACCTCGGCCTTGAAGCGCAGGTCGAACCCGCCTGCCTCGTGGTCGATGTTGAAGCCCAGCCGACTGTTAGACTGATCGTTGTCGAGAAGCCTCGAGTACGCCGCCTCGCCGTCATCGAAGACCAGGAGCGTCGGGCTCAGCTGCCCGTAGAACTCGACCTGTCCGCCCCAGATGTCGTACAGCGGCTGCGCAGCGGCCGCATCGGCCAGAAGCAGCCCGGCTGCCGAGGACACCAGCGCCAATGTGCCGAGGCTGCGGCTCGCGGGATCCTCCCGATGACCGTCCCGCGCCGGCATCCCGCAACGGATCCGCCAGCGCCGCGGAGCGAGGGATCGGTTTCGATAGGCCTCATGTCGCGGCCCCCCGTCCGGGGCGCGTTCGTCGGGCGGCAGGCTCAGGCCGCCTGGTGCCACGTGCCGGATCCCTTTTCGAACCGGGCCGTCTGGCTGCTCCGAAACGAGGTTTCGCCTTCTCCCGCCGTCCATTGCTCGACGGTCACAGACCGGCCGTCGATGGTCAACAGGTTGAAGTCGTTGGGCTCGCCGCGCACGCGGGTGGAAAGGCCGGTCCCCGCCTGCACGAACAGCACCCCCTCCTCCTCGGCGAAGGGACGCGCCTTCCAGGTGTGCAGGTGCCCCGACAGGACGATGTCCGCGCCGCAGGCGCCCAGCCGGCGCAGCGCGCTCCGGGCGCCGCGCATCAGTCGCTTCTCCACGTCCGGGCCGTGCTCCAGCGGATGATGCAGCATCGCGACGTGCATGCGTCGCTCCTTGTTGCCCTCGAACGCGCCGCAAATCCGGCGAACCGTGTGTCGCCCGATCTTGCCGCGCTGCCAAGACCAATGGTTGACCGTGTTGACGCCGATCACCGCCACCTCGTCATCCTCCCACGCCGGCTCCAGTTGGCGATCGATGTAGTGCCGGTACCGCCGCCACGGCGTCACCAGTCGCACGAAGAGGTTGTCGAGAGGCGTGTCGTGGTTGCCCGGAATCGCGATCGTCGGTGGCTCCAGCTTCGACAGGAAGGCCCGCGCGGCACGGAACTGGCCCAGACGCGCCCGCTGCGTGAAGTCGCCCGAGACGGCCACGAGGTCCGGCGCGAGGTCGTTGATGGTGTCGATCAGCGGCCGCAGCAGCTCGGGCCTGTCGCGGCCGAAATGCAGGTCCGAGACATGCAGGATCCGCCTCATCCGCCGCCCTCCGGCGCGATGACCCTGAGGGCGTCCTTCAGGATGCGAAAGCGGAACGGCGGTCGCATGCGTTCGCGCTCGCCGTCGCGGGCGACCAGCCGGCGCTTGCTGCCGGTCTCGATCTCGATGTTCTCGCCAGCGAAGAAGTCAAAGTCGCGCCCCCGCTCCATCGAGCGCCAGGCCAGCCGGACCGCGAAGACCAGCAGCCCCCAGCGCGTCGAGTCCGGCGCCAGGAACAGCGCGAAGCGCCCCTGCCGCACGTCCTCCGCCCCGTCGAGGCCGAAGAGCTCGAGCTGGTAGTCGCTGCGCGCCACGAAGGCGAGCGGCGTCCGCGTCCGGATCGGCTCGCCATCGACCGTCACCTTCATCGAGATCGGGCGGTGAAAGCGCATGAACGTCACCAGCACCGACCAGTGCGCGGCCAGGCGCGACCGGCCCCAGCGCCGGTACGTACCCTCGCGCTGCGCCAGGATCGCCGGGTAGAGGCCGAGGCTCGCGTTGTTCAGGAAGGCCTTGCCGTTGACCTCGCCGACACTGACCGTGCGCGAGGTGCCGGTGGCGATCAGGTCGACCGCCTCCTCCACCTCCTCCGGCAGGTCCAGGCCGCGCGCGAAGTAGTTGAAGGTGCCCATCGGCAGAACGCCCAGCGTCCGGCCATGCTTCAGCGCCGCCGACGCGACGGCGCCGATCGTGCCGTCGCCGCCGGCCGCAACCAGCGTGCCGTAGCCTTCGTCGGCTGCGGCCTCGATCTCGTCGATGAGGTTGCGGCCCTTGCCGACGACCTTGAGGCGAAAGCGTCCGGGATGACGCTTCAGCGCCGCCTCGATCCGGCCTCGAACGCCGCTGTCCTTCTTCTTGCCCGACCCCGGGTTGAGGATGACGCAGATGTCCGGCGCGTCGGCCGGGGTTGCTTCGACAAGATCGGACTTTGCCTGCATGTTCATGGTCACCCCGGGCCTATCGCGCTCAACCGTGCGCGCTCAACCGTGCAGAACGCACCGTCGTCCACATTCGTTCGCCGAGAACGACGATTTGCCCTTTTCCCGCGCAGCGACAAGGCGCAATGGACCCGCGACGGAGATCCACCTTATGACATTCCTGCAGTTCGTGCGCGACAATGCGCCGTTTCTGACCGTCGGCGTGTTGCTGACATTCTCGTCGAGCTTCGGCCAGACTTTCTTCATCTCGGTCTTCGCCGGTGACATCCGCGCCGACTTCGGGCTCGGTCACGGCGCGTGGGGCGCGCTCTATGCCATCGCCACCACGACGTCTGCCGTCGCGATGGTGTGGGCCGGGGCGCTGACCGACCGCTATCGGGTCCGGACCCTGGGGGTGCTGGTGCTCTGCGGCCTCGCGGCAAGCTGCCTTGCCATGGCGTTCTCGCCGAACGTCGTGATTCTCGGCATCGCGGTCTTCGGCCTGCGGTTCTTCGGGCAGGGCATGGCGGGGCACACCTCGCTCGTCGCGATGGCGCGGTGGTTCGTCGCGACCCGCGGGCGCGCCATCTCGATCGCGTCGGGCGGCTTTGCGCTGGGCGAGGCAATCCTGCCGCTCGGCTTCGTCGCCCTGCTCGCGATGTTCGACTGGCGCGTGCTCTGGGTCGTGGCGGCGGTCCTGGTGATCGCGGCGATGCCCGTGGTCTTCCGGCTCCTGGCGCTCGAGCGGACGCCGCAATCCATCGCAGCCGAGACGCAGGCGGTGGGCATGGATGCGCGCCACTGGACGCGGGGCGAGGTGCTGCGCGAGCGTCTCTTCTGGCTGACGCTTCCCGCGCAGCTCAGCGTGCCCTGTTTCGGCACGGCCTTCTTCTTCCAGCAGGTCCACATCGCGACGGTCAAGGGATGGGCGCACGTCCAGCTCGTGGCGCTCTTCCCGCTCTACACCGTCGTCTCGATCGTCACCGTGCTCAGCGTCGGTTGGGTCATCGACCGGGTCGGCACGGCGCGGCTCATGCCGCTCTACCCGCTGCCGATGGGCCTCGGCTTTGCGTTCCTCGGCGTCGCGCAGACGATCTACGGCGCGGCCTTCTCCATGACGCTCATGGCGGTGACCCACGGCGCGGCCTCGGCGCTGCTGGCGGCGTTCTGGGCCGAGTTCTTCGGGACGCGGCATATGGGCGCGATCAAGGCCGTCGCGATGGCCGCGATGGTCTTCGGATCGGCGATCGGGCCGTTCCTGTCGGGCGCCCTGATCGACCTCGGCCTCACGTTCCCGCAGCAGACGCCGTTCATCGCGGCCTACTTCGCGGTCGCAGCAAGCTTCGCCGCCTTCGGCGTGATGACCCACCGTCATCGCCTGCCCGCCCGCGCCGTCGAGGTGGCGTGACCCGATACCCCTTGATCCACGTCAATGAGGGTGTGACCGTTGCGGGGCCATAAGCGAACCGCGAACAGACCCCCGGGTAAGGCATGACCGATTCCCCACCGTCGCTCTACGCCCCGCGTGAGCCGATTTTCCCACGCCGTGTTTCCGGCCGTTTCCGCACGCTCAAGTGGTGGATCATGGTCGTCACGCTCGGCATCTACTACATCACGCCCTGGATCCGCTGGGACCGTGGGCCGGAAATGCCGAACCAGGCGGTCCTCGTCGACCTCGCCAACCGGCGGTTCTTCTTCTTCTGGATCGAGATCTGGCCGCACGAATTCTACTTCGTGGCGGGCCTCCTCATCATGGCGGGGCTCGGCCTCTTCCTCTTCACCTCGGCGCTCGGCCGCGTCTGGTGCGGCTATACCTGCCCGCAGACCGTCTGGACCGACCTGATGATCCTGGTGGAGCGCTGGATCGAGGGCGACCGCAACGCCCGGATCAAGCTGCACAACGCGAAATGGGACGCGCGCAAGTGGCGGCTGCGCATCTCCAAGTGGGTCGTCTGGCTGCTGATCGGCCTCGCTACCGGCGGCGCCTGGGTGTTCTACTTCACCGATGCGCCGACGCTGGCGCGCGACCTGCTGACCTTCTCGGCGCACCCGATCGTCTACTCCACCATCGCCATCCTGACCTTCACCACCGTCCTCTTCGGCGGCTTCATGCGCGAGCAGGTGTGCATCTACATGTGCCCCTGGCCGCGCATCCAGGCCGCTATGATGGACCCCGACACGATCACCGTGGCCTACCGCGACTGGCGCGGAGAGCCGCGCGGCAAGCACACCAAGCGCCGCCAGCAGGCCGCCGCCGAGAGCCGCGGCGAGGGCGTCGAGCGCGGCGCCGTCTACGGCAAGACCGAGGCCAAGCCCGCGGTGCCGTCGATGCCGGCGCAGACCCTCGGCGACTGCATCGACTGCAACGCCTGCGTCGCGGTCTGCCCGATGGGCATCGACATCCGCAACGGCCAGCAGCTCGAATGCATCACCTGCGCGCTCTGCATCGACGCCTGCGACGACGTCATGGCCAAGATCGGCCGCCCGCGCGGCCTGATCGACTACCTCGCCCTCTCCGACGAGCCGAAGGAGCGTGCCGGAGAGCCGCCGGCGCCGATCTGGAAGCACATCCTGAGACCGCGCACCATCCTCTATTTCGCGCTCTGGTCGCTGATCGGGGTCGGCCTCGTCTGGGCGCTCTTCGCCCGCTCGCCGATCGACCTGACCGTGGCCCCGGTGCGCAACCCGACCTACGTCACGCTCGCCGACGGCGCGATCCGCAACACCTACGACATCCGCCTGCGCAACCAGAACAACGAGGCGCGCCCGTTCGAGCTGTCGATCTCCGCCGAGGCGCCCCTGTCCATCACGCTCGAGGGCGAGGACGACCTGACCGTCGAGGTGCCGCCGGACGAGACGCTGCTGCAGCGCGTCTACGTCACCGCAGAACCCGGCACCGGCCCCGCCGCCACGCCGCGCACCGACTTCCGCTTCTGGGTCGAGGACGAGGTCAGCGGCGACCGCGCCTACCAGGACACCTTCTTCAACGGAGCCGCCCCATGAGAGAGCTCACAGGCCGCCACGTCTTCCTGATCATCGGCGGCGGCTTCGGCATCATCATCGCGGTCAACATCGCGCTTGCGGTCGCCGCGGTCCGCACCTTCCCCGGCCTCGAAGTCGGGAACTCCTACGTCGCGAGCCAGGTCTTCGACGCCGAGCGCGAGGCGCAGGAGCGGCTGGGCTGGGACAGCGCGCTCGCCTACGAGGACGGCCGCCTCACCCTAGCCTTCACTGGCGCGGACGGCCCGGTGCGGCCCGAGATCGTCTCCGCCGTCATCGGACGCACGACCCACGTCGCCGACGATGCGGCCCCGGACTTCGCCTGGACCGGCCGCGCCTACGCTGCCGACCTCGACCTCGCGCCCGGCATATGGGCGATGCGCTTCGTCGCGCGCGCCGAAGACGGCACCCCCTACCGCCGCCGCCTCGAGATCCGGGTGCGCAGGTGATCCGCCCGCTCCGCGGCCCGCGCGCTCCGGAGGCCGGCCTGTCCGTCGGATCGCCGTCGCCCTGCGCCCCGAACGAGCGGGAGCGGCGGGGCGGTCAGGGGTGCGCAGCACCGCGCCAGCGGCTTGCCCTTGACCGCTCCGCCGGTCCCGCTCAGGGCGCGTCAGGGGCGGCGGCGGTGCGGCGGACAGGCACCTGTCCCGAGGCGAGCCCGAGCTCACAGCCCATGATCCGCCGTCTCCTTCACGGCGCGTCTCGCCCGTGACCGCCACCGTCGCCTGCCCCGGCTGCCAGGCCGTGCCGCAGGGCGACGCGCAGGCGGCCGAGACGCCGCGGGCGCTCGCCCTCTACCTGCCGGACATCCATTGCGCCGGCTGCATCTCGACGGTCGAGCGTGCGCTCGCCGCGGCGCCGGGCGTCCGCTCGGCCCGCGTCAACCTCACGCAGAAGCGCGCCGCGATCGATGCCGCACCGTGGGTCGAGCCGGCGGACCTCATCGCCGCGCTCGACCGCGCCGGGATCGCCGCGCTCGAGCTCGACGCAAGCGCCGCCGGCGGCCCCGACCCGGCGGAGCGCGCGCTGCTCCTTCGCCTCGGCGTCGCGGGCTTCGCGATGATGAACGTCATGCTGCTGTCGGTCGCGGTCTGGTCCGGCGCCACCGACGCCACCCGCGACCTCTTCCACTGGATCGCCGCGCTGATCGCCGCCCCCGCCGCGCTCTTCGCGGCGCAGCCCTTCTTCCGCAGCGCGGCGACGGCGCTTTCGGCACGCCGGCTGAACATGGACGTGCCGATCTCGCTCGCCATCCTGCTCGCGCTCGGCCTGTCGCTCTACGAGACCTCGCAGTCCGGCGAGCACGCCTATTTCGACGCCGCCCTGTCGCTGACCTTCTTCCTGCTCGTCGGCCGCTACCTCGACCTCCGCGTCCGCGGCAAGGCGCGCTCCGCCGCGCGCGAACTCGCCGCGCTCGAGGTGCCGAAGGCGATCCGTCTCGACGGCGATAGGCGGGTCGAGGTGCGCGCCGCCAGCCTCGTCCCCGGCGACCTGATCCTGGTGCCGCCGGGCGCCCGTCTCGCTGCCGACGGTCGCGTCACCGCCGGCCGGTCCGAGATCGACCGCGCGCTCCTGACCGGCGAGACGGCGCCTGTCGCGGTCGCACCCGGGGCCGAGCTCGCGGCGGGCGAGGTGAACCTCTCCGGGCCGCTGACGCTCGAGGTGACCGCCGCCGGCCGCGACACGCGGCTCGCGCGTATCGCCGACCTTGTCGCCACGGCCGAGAACGCCCGCTCGCGCTACGTCACGCTCGCCGACCGCGCGGCGCGCATCTATGCGCCGGCGGTGCACCTGCTGGCGCTCGCCGCCTTTGCCGGCTGGGTGGCGGCGACGGGTGACGTCCGCCACGCCCTCAACGTGGCCGTGGCGACGCTCATCATCACCTGCCCCTGCGCCCTCGGCCTCGCGATCCCCGCGGTCTCCGCCGCCGCGTCCGGCCGGCTCTTCCGACAGGGCGTGCTGATCAAGTCCGGCACCGCGCTCGAGCGCCTCGCCGAGGTCGACGCCGTGATCTTCGACAAGACCGGCACCCTGACCGAGGGTCGTCTGCACCTCCGAGAGGAGCTGTCGGACGCGGATCTTGCTCTGGCCGCAGGACTCTCCGCCGGCTCCAGCCATCCCCTGGCCCGCGCCATCGTCGACGAGGCTGCGGTGCGCGGCGTCGCGCCGGCCCCCGTCGAGGATGTCCGCGAGCATCCCGGCGACGGCATCGAAGGCCGCATCGCCGTGGAAGCCGCGGCAGAGCGCCCGGTCGAGGTCGCGGGCGCGCAGGGCGGCGGGTGGGCGGGTGGGGCCGCCCTGCGCGCCCGCCCACCGGCACCGCCCGCGCACCGCCGCGTCCGTCTCGGCCGCCCCGGCTGGATCGGCGCCGAGGCGCCCGCCCGCACCGCCACCTGCCTCGATCGCGGCGAGGGCGCGCCGCTGCTCCTCACCTTCGACGACGTGCCGCGCACCGGCGCCGCCGACGCCGTCGCGGGACTCGAGCGGCTCGGGCTCTCCGCCGCGCTGGTCTCCGGCGACGTGCCGGCGGCGGCCCGCGCGCTCGCCGCCCGCGTCGGCATCGCCGAGGTCCACGCCGCCGAGCGGCCCGAGGCGAAGGCCGCCCGCGTCCGCGCCCTCGGCGACGCCGGCAGGCACGTGCTGATGATAGGCGACGGGCTCAACGACACTGCCGCGCTGGCCGCGGCGCACGCCTCGATCGCGCCCGCCTCGGCCCTCGACGCCGCGCGCGTCGTCGCCGACGTCGTGCTGACCAGCCGCAGCCTCGCACCGGTCCCCGGCATCGTCGCGACCGCGCGCGCCGCCCGCGCCCGGATGCGCGAGAACCTCGGGATCGCGGTCGCCTACAACGCCGTCGCCATCCCGTTCGCGCTCTCCGGACACGCGACGCCGATCGCCGCAGCGCTCGCCATGTCGACCTCGTCGATCTGCGTCTCGCTCAACGCGATGAGGCTCAGATGACCATCCTCGCCGTCCTGATCCCGGTCTCGCTGACCCTCGGCCTCGTCGGCCTCGCCGCGTTCCTCTGGACGCTGCGCCACCGGCAGTACGACGACCCTGACGGCGACGCGGCGCGGATCCTGCGCGAGGACCACGACGACCACCCGGCACCCTGACGGCCAACCCGAGAGCCGGCGCAGGCCCCTCGGGCCCCTGCCCTGAAACGTACGAAAACGTACAAGAGGGGGTCGCGAAACGTACGAAAACGTACGTCTGGCGGTCAGACCCCGGCGGCGCCCAGCGCCTCGCGCGCGATCTGCCGCGCCAGCCGGTCGATCGCCTGCCCCTGCGCCCGCGCGATCGAAGTCATGCTGCCCGCCTCGTAAGGCACCGAGATGCCGAAGCGTCCCGTCCTGTCCGACCCCGTCGCGCGGGCCAGGAAATACTGGCCGGCGACGACGTATTGGCCGTTCGCCTGCGCCACCATCGTGTCGATCCGCACCTCCAGCCGCGCATCGGGCAGGTCCTCAAGCGGCCACGGCTCCGACGCCACCTGCGCCGTCGTCAGGTCGGCCAGCGCGCTCGCGAGACCTTGCGTCACGCCGCGCTGCGGATCGTCCGCCCACAGCGTGTCGGTGTCCGCCACGAGCCCGCCATCCTCTTGCTGGACAAAGATTTCCTCCAGCCCGGCGTAGAGCGGCAGCGTCGCGTCGCGCACCTCGAGCGACCGCACGTTGACCCCCACCCTGCCCTCGGCCCTGGGGACCGGAACAGCATAGCGGACCGCTTCTCCGCCGCAGGCGGCCAGCATGAGAAAGACCAGTATATACCGCATGTTACCGTCCCAATAGCAGCGAGTTGGGGTTGCGCTCGATCTGCCGCGCGAGCGCGCTGACGGCACGTGCCGCCGCCTGCACCTCGCGCAGCGTCGTCTGCGCCTCCCGCGTCAGCTCCGAGCCCTCGTCGTAGCCCGCGAGCGTACGTTCCGCCTGATCGGCAAGCGTGTCGAGGCGGTTCGCCAGCGTCGGCAGGCTCTCCGACGCCTGCTCGACCGCCGCCGCCGCGTCGCGCGCCGAGGCCAGCGTCTGGTTCGCGGAATCGATCAGCCCGCCCGCGCGAAGTTCCTCGAGCGCCGTCTGCACTTCCGTCAGCGTCGCGTTCAGCGAAGCCGGCAGATCCTGCGCCCCCTCGGCACCGAGCAGCGCCTCCCCCGCTGTCGCGAGGCCGGCCAGATCCTCGACCAGGCGGTCGAGCGGCAGGTCGTTGACCGTTCCGGTCAGCTCCTCGATGCGTGCGACGAGCCTGTGGCACCCCGGCCGTTGCCTCGCGGATCGTCGCGGCGGTGTCGCTCGCCTCGGTTAACGTCGCATTCACCTGCGTCACCAGCCCCGACTCCTGGAACTCCGCCAGCACGCCGCGAAGCTCGGCGAGCGCCGTGTTCAGCTCCGCCGGCAGGGCCTGCACACCCTCGGAACCCAGCAGCGCGTTGGCCGAAACCAAGGTACCCTCCGCCGCCTCGATCGCGGAGCTCAGCGGCAGCGCGGCGACGGTCGCCGCGACCTCTTCGATCCGATCGATCAGCTGCGGCAGGTTCTGCGTGGCCACTGCGAGCTGCGTCGCCGCCTCGCCCGCGCTCTCGACCGCTCCGGCCGCCTCGGCCACGAGGCCCGCCTCGCGCACCTCCTCGAGCGTCGTCGAGAGCTGCGACAGCACCGTCGAGATGTCCTGCGGGACCTGCTGGATCGCGTCGCTCGCCACCAGCGCACGCGCCGCCTCCGCCGCTTCGGCGGCAGAGGTCGCGAGGTCGGTCAGCGGCAGCTCCGACGCGGTCTCGGCCAGCGTCGCGACATCCTCCGCCGCCGCGCGAAGCTGCTCCAAGAGCGCCGGAACCTGGTCGGTCGCGGCAGCCACCTGCGCGGCCGCGTCGCCGGCAGATGCAAGCGCCGTCGTCGCGGTGGAGACGAGGCCTGCCGAGCGGACGTCCTCGAGCGTCGCCGAAAGCTGCGACAGGACCGCGGACGACGTCCTGCGGAACCTGCTGGATACCCTCGCTGGACAGGAACGCCTCCGCCGCCCGCGCCGTGCCCGCTGCCGACGTTACGACATCCTCCAGCGGCAGGTTGGCCACGGTCTCCGCGATCGCCGCGACGTCCTCGGCGGCATCTCCGAGGCGACCTATCAGCGTTGGCAGCTCGGTCACCGCTGGCTCCGCCGAGGCCAGGAGCGCGTTCAACGTCTCCAGCGTCGGCGCGGCTTGGGCCAAGGCCGCAGTCAGCGCGGCGGCGGCGCCCTCCTCGCGGAAGTCGGCCAAGAGGACGCGGATGTCGGCCACGGATCCGCGTACGTCGCTCAGGATCGCCGAGACGTCCTCGGGGATCTGCTGGATTTCTTCGGAGCCGACGAGCTCGGTCACGTTCTGCAGCAAGGCCGGCACCCGGTCGAGCACGTCGTTGGCCTGCGCGACCAGCGCCTCGACGCTGTCGCCGGAGTCGGAAAGATCGGCCGGGACGCTGGGAAAGATCGGCACCGGCTCGGCATCGCGGTCGAGCCCCTCCTCCGGGACGTCCTCGACCTCGGACAGGACGACCTTGAGCCCGCCGATCAGGATCGACCCCCGCTCCACCGTCGCCCTGACGCCTCTCTGCGCCAGCTGGTCGAGGAAATCCAGCGTCTCCTCCACGGTCGATCCAGGCGCGAAGTCCGAGAGGTGCGGGGTCGAGTTCGGCCGTCGCGAGAAGCTGCACGCGCCGGTCCTCGGCCTCCTCGTCGATGTAGCCGGTCACCGCCACGATTTCGCCGACGCGACCGCGAAACTCGACGGACGAACCGACCGTCAGACCCGAGACGTTGCCGCTGAAGACGAAGCCGACGGTCACCAGGTTGCCGGTGTCGGGATCGGCGAAGACGCTGTTCAGCGCTTCCTGCTTGCTGTCGTAAAGCTCGAACGTCGTGCCGGGATCGACGGGATCGCCGCCGCTGACGAGGTTTTCCAGCGAGACGCCGCCGGAGACGAGCGCAGCCAGCGACGAAACCTCGAGCGTCGCCCCCTGCGGTCCCAGCGAGAAGCTGAAGCCGGACGCGTTCCAGAAGCGTGTCGCCGAGGTCACGAGGTCGTCGTAGGGCGCCTCGATGAACGCATCGGCCAGAACCGCCTGACCGGACGCGGCGAGCTGCAGGGTCGACACGGCGCCGACCTGCACGCCTCGATAGAGGATCGGCGTTCCCTGCAGCAGCCCGTCGCCGGTCTCGGACGAAAGGACGACGCGCAGCCCCGGAACGTCCGGCCGCGCCACCGGGGCGGAAGCGAGCCCGTTGAAGCGCTCGCCGACGCCGCCGGGCTCGGTGTCCCACGAGCCCTGGATGTAGGCGCCGCTGAGGACCGTGCTGAGGCCGCTCACGCCCTGCGCCGTGACCTGCGGCCGGACGACCCAGAATTCGCTCTCGGCATCGACGTAGGGCGCGATCTCCTGATCCAGCCGCACGCTGACGACGACGGAGCCCAGACCCTCTGCGAAAGACACATCCTCGACGACCCCGACCGGCACGTCGCGATAGCGCACCTCGGTCTCGCCGGATCGGATGCCCTCCGCATCCTCGAAGGCGATCTCGATGAGCGGGCCGCGGCTTGCGTAGTTCTGCCAGGCGATCGCGAGCGAGATGAGAAGCGCGCCGATCGGAACCAGCCAGACGACGGAAATTCGCTCGATCAAGGAGCGGCGCGCGGGCTTGATATCCGGGTCCGGCAGATCGGTCACTCGACGGCGTCCCAGATCATCCGCGAATCGAAGCTCTTCGCGGAGAGCATCGTGAAGATCACCGACATCGCGAAGGTCAGCGCGGCGGGGCCGGGATGGATGGTCGCCACGAAGTTGAGCTGCACCAACGACGACAGGATCGCGACGACGAAGACGTCGATCATCGACCAGCGCCCGATGAACTCGACAAGTTCATAAAGCTGCTGGCGGCGGTGCGCGCGGAGCGGCGCAGCGTGGCCGAGGTTCAGCGCGAGGTATGCGATGGCGAAGAACTTCGCGACAGGGATCGCCACGCTTGCGATGAGCACGACCAGCGCGACCGGCACGGCGCCGTGGTGGATGAGTTCGATCGCGCCGCCGACGATGGTATCCGCACTAGAGCCAAGCAGGGTCTGCGTCCTCAGCATGGGGTAGAGGTTCGCCGGGATGTAGCAAAGAAGACCGGCGAACCACCATCCCCAAACCTTCTGCAGGCTGAGTGGCTTGCGCGAATGCAGCACCGAGCCGCAGCGGCCGCAGGTCGTCGTCCCCCATGGCCAGACCCGGGCGCAGCGGGTGCAGGCGACCAAACCTGACCCGCGCGCGGTGACCGTCGGGCCGTTCATCGCCGTTCCTCCAGGGACCGCCAGATCGACCAGCGGCACATGAATCCATCCTGCAGGACGGTGACGATGACGAGCGCGGCGAACATCCAGAAAGCCGGGCCGAAGACGACCTGTGCCAGGTCGGCGAGCTTCACCAGCGCGACGGCGACGCCGATGACGAAGATTTCCGCCATCGACCACGGGCGCAGGTCCTCGGAGAGGCGGAACGCCGCCGCCGCGTGCCGCGCCGGCGCCCGGCCGAGGACCAGCGGCGCCAGCACGTAGCAAATGAGCATCACGCGCATGATCGGGATCAGGACGATCAGTGCAGCGACCGCCACTGCAAGCGGCGCGGTCCCACCGTCGGCGAAGGCGCGCGCCGCATCGAAGACGGATGCGTCGGAACTGAGCCCTGCGGCCCGCAACTGCAGGAAAGGGAAGAACACCGCGCCGATCATAAGGATCATCACGGTCACCGCGAGCACCAGGATGTGCGCGTATGCGCCGGTCCTGGGGGAGATCAGGACCGCGTGGCAGCGCTGGCAAAGCGCCCGCTCCCCGCTCTGGGGCAGGGTCGCGTGGTGCAGCGCATCGCAATGCGGACAGGCGATGAGTTCTTCGGTCTCTGACGAAGCGGCGGATGGCATGCGGGGGCTCTCTTGGGCGTCCCGGCGATACTAGCGGCGCCTGCGCCGCGCGCCACCCTGCGGTTCGCCGCATCGGCTGGCCCGCATTAACCGATTGTTAAGGAATCGCCTGCGCGGAAAGAACGGTGCGGGCTATCGGGCGGCGGTCATAGCAAGAGACTGCGTCACCCGATGTTCGATGAATTCGGCGCCCCCTCCCTGTCGGGCGACCTCAATGCTGCGGCCGCTTGGGCGGTCAGGAGCGTACCCGTCGGCCGCTCGGCCCGGCGATCCGACGTTCGCGCCATGGCGATGGCGTTCGTCGCTGTGTGCATCGTCGCGCCGTTCTCGGTGACCGGGTCGATCCTTGCCGGCATCCTGATCGGGCTCGCCGTCCTCCTTCGTGCGGCGGCGCTGTGCGACGTCATCGCCAACCGCGCGACCTGCGCTCCGCACGGCTCGATGGATCTGCCCCGTGTCTCTATCCTGCTCCCGCTCAGGTCCGAGATGCCCGTCGTCGCCGGTCTCGTGGCTTCGATTGCGCGCCTGAACTATCCCGCGGCGCAGCTCGAGGTGATCGCGCTGGTCGAGGAGGACGACCTTCCGACGCTTTCGGCGCTTCGGCAGTGCGCCCCGACCTCCTGGAGGATCGTCGCGGTTCCGGCTGGTCGACCGCGGAACAAGCCGCGCGCCTGCAACGTCGGCCTCCATATCGCGACAGGAGACGTGATCGTCGTGTTCGATGGAGAGGACCGGCCGGAGCCCGATCAGGCGAGAAAGGCCGTCGCCGCGCTTGCCGCCGACGACGGGCTCGCCGTGGTCCAGGCGCGCCTCGGCTGCGATCACGCCGGAAGGGCGGCCGCGCCGCTCTCGCGGTTCTGGGCGCTCGAGTACGCCGTACTCTTTGTAACGATCCAGCCGACTCTTGCGCGGCTCGGCTTGCCATTCCTCCTCGGCGGAACGAGCAACTGGTTCCGCGCGTCCGCGCTGCGCGAGGTCGGCGGCTGGGATGCGCACAACGTGACCGAGGATGCCGACGTCGGAATCCGACTTGCCCGCGCGGGCTGGCGCTCCACGGTGATCGACAGCACGACATGGGAGGAGGCGCCGGTCCATTTCCGCCAGTGGCTCGGCCAACGCTCCCGCTGGCTCAAGGGTTTCGCGGTGACAACGGCGGTTCACTTCGGCCGCCCGCGCCAACTCGCCCGCGATCTGGGTCCCCGCGCCACGCTCGCGGTCGTGGCGCAGCTGCCGGCGACCTTGATCTGCATCGCGGCGCATCCGGTCGGCCTGTGGCTGACCCTGACCGGGCGGATTGACGGCGTCATCGCGGCGCTCGCGTTGGCCGGCTATGCCGTCACCGTCGCGCTCCACGTCGAGGTCGCACACCGCCAGCGCCTGCCGCTATGGATAGCGGCCTTGATCCCGTTCTACTGGCTGCTTCAGGCCCTCGCCCTCGGCCTCGCCCTTCTGGACCTCGTCCGCGACCCGTCGCACTGGCGCAAGACCGAGCATGGGCTCGCCGCACGGCCCGCGCGCGGCTTGCCGGTCGGGGCGATCGCACGGTCTGCGGGCCGCCGGCTGCGCCCGCAGACCCATCTGCTTGACCGCGTGACGCGCGACCGCAGGCGGAAGCCGTGAGAAGGTACGCGGCATGCCAGAAGAGCGGTTGTGCCTGACGCCCGGCGACATCGTTCGGCGGTGGCTCAGCACCCGTCTGCCGGCGAAGGGTTCCGCCGCCTCGCGCGCGCGCCGGCTCGCCTTCGCTCCGACCGAGGGCGGAGGGCAGACGACCCGATACGCGTCCGGCTCAAAAGTTTGGCCGAGAGAGCCGAGACTGAATGCCCCAGACATGCGCGGGAAGCCGACGCCGATGATGGCCGCAAGTCGCGTCGCCAAGGTCACATCCTGAGCGGCGGCTGAAAATCCTGACGATCATCCAAAAATGGATCAAGTGCCAAGCAGCGCTACCGTCGTCGTCAGCCTGCTCTACGACATCTTCATTGAAGCGCCGCACCGGCCCGCGGGTCGGCGAGACGGCCATCAGGTCGGCGCTGATTTGGCAGTTTGGCGGAAAGGGTGGAACCAAACCGTCGCACTTGCGGAGGAACGATGCCGTGTCCGGCTCGACTCCGCCGTGGGAGAGCGATGACGCGCTTTTCGGAGGCGGGTCCGTCGACGCATCCCGCGTCGCTCGCGTGCCGTCGCTGTCCAGCCGTTCGGCCCACTGTGCCGGCGACCGCTCGGTCGGTCGCCTGGTCGACGGCGCGGCTCACCGTTCCGAGTCACCCACGCTGTCGCGGCCGCCGCGACCGACGTAGCGTCACACGTAGCGACGAGCAGGCTTACATCAGCGTACGGACAGTCGGGCGTCGGACCACGGTGAGGGCGATACTCTGGCAAAACCAGCCTCGGGGGGCCTAGTGTCAAAGGCAAGACGCGCGGCGTCAGCTGAAAAGGTCTGGTGATATGACGAGAAGGTGCAGGTACGTCGTACTGAAGGACACGAACACGAAGCTGCGCCAGGGCAAACCCTTTCCTCTCGACCGCGCCCTGCGCGGATTGTCAGAGGTTCCTCCCGAGACGCGCGTGGAGGCGGACGATATGGCGCCGCGCGAGGCGCACAGGCTCGCCCAGGATGATCCGGAGGTGCTTGGCGTCGCGCGGGCCATGCCGACGAGACTGATCGAGCCGCGCGAAGCCGAGGCGGTTGGGCCTGACGCTGTCGAGGACGGTGCGGCCTGGGGTGTGGCAACGGTCGGCGCTGTCGCAAGTCCGTTCAGCGGGGCGGGCGTGACGGTGGCCGTCCTTGATACTGGCATCGACGCTGACCATCCTGCGTTCTCTGGGGTCGAGTTGACGCAGCGGAGCTTCGTCGATGGCGGCAGTGGCGATGCAAGAGACGGAAACGGGCACGGCACCCATTGCGCCGGCACCATCTTTGGCCGCGACATCGAGGGCCTGCGGATCGGGGTCGCGCCCGGCGTGAGCCAGGCGCTGATCGGCAAGGTCCTGAGCGACGACGGATCGGGAAGCTCCGAGATGCTGTTCGAGGCCCTGAACTGGGCGTCGCGCGAAGGCGCCAGGGTGATCTCGATGTCGCTCGGCTTCGACTTCCCAGGCCTGTCGCAGCAGCTGGTGGAAGAGTTCGACCTGCCGGTGATCCTGGCGACGTCGGTCGCGCTGGAAGGCTACCGCATGAATCTCAGGATGTTCGACAGGATCATGGACGTGTTCCGCGCTCAGGCGGCTTTCGACGGCGGACGCACGGTCGTGGCCGCAAGCGGGAACGAGAGCGAGCGGCAGATCGACCCGGATTTTGAGGTCTCGGCCTCCGTCCCGGCCGCAGCAGATGGGGTGATTTCGGTCGGCGCCCTGCAGCGTGCCCCGGAAGGCGCGCTGATCGTGGCTCCGTTCTCAAACACCGCTCCGATCCTGAGCGCACCGGGCGTCGATATCGTCTCCGCCGCTGCGGGCGGCGGTCTCGGCACGCTCAGCGGCACGTCCATGGCCTGCCCACACGCCGCCGGCGTCGCGGCGCTCTGGTGGCAGGCCATCAAGGAGACCGGGACGCCCCTGACATCCCGCGCGGTCGAGGCGCGCCTGCTCGCCACCGCGCGGCGGGATCTCTTCGCGCCCGGCACCGACATAGCCGACCGGGGCCTCGGGCTCGTGACGGCCCCGGCGCCGCAAGTCAGCTAGAGCTGCGCTCGGGGAGCGGTCGCGCCCTTCGGCCTTGTCCAAGTCGAACGCTCCCTGTCGCTCGCCTGCGCCTGGTCGGGTACCAGGGCTTTGGCGGAAGAAGGCGGCCGTGTCGTCCTGGAGGGAATAGCCGGGCCAGCCGTAACGGGTGCGCGCGAGACATTCCTGGGCCGCAGGTCGATTGCCGCAGAGCTCGTCGAGCCAGGCCGCCTCCGCCAGAGCAAAACCATGGAAGTTCGGGTGATCGGTGATGCTTCGGGCATGGCGCAGGCCCGATCCGCATTCCCGTTGAATAGAAAGCATGGGCCTTGATGCATTGGAAGGCGGAGGCCTCGGGTCGAGTGGGCTCAGCCTCCCTGCCGCTGACGCTGCTTAAGGAAAGCCAACTAGTCGATCGGCGACATCCGGCCGAAACATGCGGTCGCGGACGCGCGCCGTTCACCTGTCCAGCCCTGCTGCAGCCGTGACAGGGGCACGTCAGGAACCGCCATCGTGCGCCTGCATGACGGGAGCTGGGGCCAGTTCATCTTCGAGGACATCGGCTTTGACCGGGCGCTCGGCACCGCCCGTGCGAGCACGCCGTGCAGTATCAGGATCGTTCGCTAGCGGGAGCGCGGGACGTAAAGTCTCTGAAAACATGATCAAATATTTCTCCACCCGACTGAGATCCTGGGTGACAAAGCCTGCCGCCGAGAGCCGGGGGGACGGCTTGAGGTCGGCACGAGATCTCGCAAACTTCGGTTACCCCGTAGATTAAACCTGAGGGCGCTTGCGCGCGGAGCTGAATTCGGCGCGGGTGCAGCCCATTGAAATGTCTGGTGAGCGGGGTGGGGATCGAACCCACGACCAACTGATTAAAAGTCAGTTGCTCTACCACTGAGCTACCCGCCCTTCCGAGCAATCGGGCGCGCCAAAGAGGCGGCCGACCGCACGTTCAGACGGCGCCGAGGTATCGGGGCCGCCAGGGACCGTCAAGCCAAAACGCCAGCGGCTTGCTGGACAGGGGGGCACGAACGGGTTTATGGGCCGCAGGTCTCAATCGAAGCCGCGCCAGATGCCCTCCGTCACGATCGTCATCCCGATGCAGAACGAGGCGGGCAACGTCGCCCCGGTGATCGACGAGATCGCGGAGGCGATGCGTGGCGGGCCGGAATGGGAGGTCGTTGCCGTCGACGACGGCTCGACCGACGCCACAGCGGACGAACTGGCGGAGGTGGCGGCGCGCCGGCCGGAGCTTCGCATCCTCTCCAACGCCCGAGCCGCGGGCAAGAGCGCGGCGATCCACAATGGCGTTCTCGCCGCACGGTCGGACGTCATCTGCACGATCGACGGGGACGGGCAGAACCCGGCCGCCGAGCTCCCGCGGCTCTTCCAGCCTATCCTCTCCGACCGCGAGGGCCGGCTAGGCCTCGTCGCCGGGCAGCGGCGGCAGAGACGGGACTCGGCGTCGAAAAAGGTCGCGTCGCGCCTCGCGAACGGCCTCCGCTCGCGCCTACTCCGGGACGGTACGCGCGACACGGCCTGTGGCCTCAAGGGCTTCCGGCGGGAGGGCTGGATGGGCCTGCCCTTCTTCGACAACATGCACCGCTTTCTTCCCGCACTGTTTCGCCGCGACGGGTGGGAGGTCATGCTGGTCGACGTCGACGACCGCGACCGGCTTTCGGGCCGTTCCAAGTACACCAATTTCGGCCGCGCGACGGTCGGCGCCGTCGATGTCCTAGGGGTCGCATGGCTGATCCGACGACGGCGCAAGGCCGCGGCCACCGAGACCCTGCGCGACGCACGGACCGAGGCTGCCGGATGAAAGATGCGCTCGTCGGCTGGTTCGGCGTGAACTCCGGCTACGAGGTCGCGTGGATCGCGATCGGCCTCGCCGGACAGTTGATGTTCTCGGCGCGCTTCGTGATCCAGTGGATCGCGTCCGAAAAGGAGGGGCGGTCGATCATCCCGATCGCCTTCTGGTACTTCTCGATCGCCGGTGGCGCGACGCTGCTGGCCTATGCGATCTATCGCCAGGACCCAGTCTTCATACTGGGGCAATGCACAGGCGTTCTCATCTATGCACGCAACCTCTACCTCATACATGGCGAGCGCCGGCGCCTCTGACGGCGTCCGCTGGGCCGGGCCGGCGCTGCTGCTCGTTCTCGCCGTCACGGCGGCGCGGATAGTCCTGCTGTGGTTCGATCAGAAGCAGCTCTTCGTCGACGAGGCGCAGTACTGGTTCTGGGGGCAGGATCTGGCCTTCGGTTACTTCTCCAAGCCGCCGGCGATCGCCTGGCTGATCCGTGGCGTGACCGACCTCGCCGGCAGCGATGCGCCCTTCTGGGTGCGTCTGCCGGCCCCCTTGCTGCACGGCCTCTCGGCGATGCTGCTGGGCATGGTCGCCGCCCGACTGGCCGGAGGCGTGGCAGCGCTGTGGACGATAGCAGCGTACCTGACGCTACCGCTCGTCGCCGTCGGCAGCCTGCTGATGACGACCGACACCCTGATGTTTCCCTTTCTCGTGGCGGCCTACCTGGCTTGGCTCGAGGCGCTGGAGGAGGACCGGCCTGGCCTCGGCGCGGCCGCTGGCCTGTCCCTCGGGCTTGGGTTCTTGGCGAAGTACGCCGCGATATACTTCGGTGCCGCGGCGCTTCTGGCGGCTGTGCTCGTCCGGCAGATGCGTCCCTCGCCACGCGTCGCGCTGTGGGCGCTCTCGGCGTTCGTCCTCGCCATTTCGCCGAACCTTCTCTGGAACCTGTCGAACGGGCTGATCACCGTCCAGCACACCGTCGACAATATCGAGTGGGCGCGCGACCCAGCGGCACGACTGGGCCTCGAATGGGACGAGCTTGGCGAGTTCGTGGTTGCGCAGTTCATCGTCTTCGGCCCGCTGTTCCTGCCCGCGCTGGCCTGGGCGGCGGTGCGCTGGCGCGACCTGACCGCTGAGATGCGGGCGCTCGTCCTGTTCGCCGTCCCGATCATCCTGCTGGTCTGCCTGCAGGCGGTGCTGTCGCGAGCCTACGCCAATTGGGCCGCGGCGGCGTATCTGACCGGCACCGTCGCCGTCGTGCTCTGGCTGCTGCAGCGGTCACGCGCGTGGCTCATCCTCGGGGTCGGCGATCAATGCCGCGATCTGCCTCGCGGTTGCCGTCTTCGTGACGTTGCCCCCCTGGCTACCGCAAGGGGTGCGTGAGGCAGCGATGCAACGCTACCTCGGCCGGGAGGAGCTGACCGAGGCGATCGTGCGGACCGCCAAAGATCAGGGGCTCGACACCATCGTGGCGAGCAACCGCGACGTTCTGGCCGACCTGTTCTACACCGGCCGCGATCTGGACCTGGCCTTTCGTGCAGCTCCCGTTCTCGGCCGACCGCCTCACCACTATGCGATGTCCTGGGCCTTCGAGGGTGGCGACGCGCCAGTGCTCTTCGTCGGAGACGATGCACCGGACTGCGTCGAAGGCGCCGACGCGGTGGCGCGCTACGCGCCCGACAGCGGCTACTGGTCGGAGCGGCCCAAGTCCGCGTGGCGGGTGCCCGGGAACTGCTGGAGCAGATGACCGCCCGCCTCGGCTTGGCATTCCTGTTGCTGGCGGCGCTGTTCCTGCTGATGCCGGAACTCGACCTCTGGACTTCACGCGCATTCAGCCGCGGCGGGGAGTTCCCGCTTGCCGGATCGGAGGCGCTCGAGACGGTGCGGAACGCGATCTGGTCGGCCTCCACACTGGTCGCGCTCGGCGGACTAGCGCTCTGGGTCATCTGGCTGCCGCTCGGACGGGCGGCGCAGGTTCCGGGACGGCTCTGGGGTTGGATCGCGGCGCTGTACGTCATCGGTCCCGGGCTGCTGGTCAACGCAATTCTCAAGGAGCATTGGGGACGCGCGCGACCGGCCTACGTCTTTCGGGGCGAGGCCGAATTCTCGCGACCGTTCCTCATCTCGGATCAGTGCGAGAGCAATTGCTCCTTCGCCTCCGGCGAGGCCTCGGCCGCTGCGGCACTCGCCATCGTCGTCGGTGTCCTTCTCTGGCCGAAGCTGACTGGCCTGTACCGCACGCTGGTCGTGGCGGCCCTCGCGGCCATCGCGGTCGCAGCGGCATCCATGAGGGTGCTGACCGGCCGGCATTTCGTGTCGGACGTGGTCTTCGCCGGATTCTTCACGGCTTTCGTCGCGATCGGCCTGTGGCACCTGCTGCGGGTCGGCCCGGCGCGTGACGCGCTGTCGCTGAAAGCGCTTGGCGCCGACATGCGCGAACTCGGCCGGCGCGCCGGGGGGCTCTGGCGCCGGATCACCGGCTGACACTTCCCCCGCCGGGAGAGGAGCGCTATACGCCCGGCCCATGCGAGACCGGCCAGAGCAGGCGCCCCCGCGCTTCATGAAGATGCACGGGGCAGGCAACGACTTCGTCGTCATCGACGCACGCGATATCGCGGCGTCCGTGACGCCCGGTTTGGTGCGCGCTCTCGGAGACCGTCACCGGGGTGTTGGTTTCGACCAGCTGGCGGTCGTCGATGCCGGCGAGGATCTGTCGCTGACCTTCTTCAATGCAGACGGCTCGCAGGCGGGGGCGTGCGGCAACGCCACCCGCTGCGTCGCCGCGTGGGAGATGGCGCGTACCGGACGCGACGCGCTCAACATCAGAACCGCGCGTGGCACCCTCTCGGCCCGGAGCGAGGGCGGGGCGATCTGGGTCAACATGGGACCGCCAATGACCCGATGGCAGGAGATTCCGCTGGCCAGAGAGGCCGACGCCGACCACCTGCCACTCCCCGGGGATCCGGCAGCGACCGGCATGGGCAATCCGCATTGCACGTTCTTCGTCGCCGATGCCGAGGGCGCCGACCTGGACGCTCACGGACGGTACGAGACCGATCCGCTGTTTCCGGAACGCACGAACGTGCAGGTCGCCGAGCTGACCGGTCCCGACACGCTGCGCGTGCGCGTGTGGGAGCGCGGTGTGGGTCCGACGCTGGCAAGCGGCTCCTCCGCCTGCGCGGTGGTCTCCGCGGCGAACCGGCGCGGGCTCATCGGAAGGCGCGCTGCGATCGACCTCGACGGCGGGCGGCTCACCGTCGAGCTCCGCGAGGACGGGGCATGGATGACCGGGCCGACAGCGCACGTCTTCGACGGCGTCCTGACACCCGATTGGATCGGGGCGCTCTGATGGATCGCCGCGCCCCGATCTTCCGCACCTTGGGCTGCCGCCTCAACGCGTACGAGACCGAGGCCATGCGCGAGATGGCCGCCAGCGCCGGGCTCGGCGATGCCGTCGTGGTCAATACATGCGCGGTGACGGCCGAGGCGGTCCGCAAGGCGCGGCAGGAAATCCGGCGCCTGCGGCGCGAGAATCCGGCCGCCCGGATGATCGTGACCGGCTGCGCCGCGCAGACGGAGCCGGAGACGTTTGCCGCGATGGGCGAGGTCGACGTCGTCATCGGCAACGCCGAGAAGATGCGGGCGGAGACCTGGACCGGTCTGATTGGCAAGACCGAACCCGTGCAGGTCGACGATATCATGTCGGTGACCGAGACGGCGGGCCACCTGATCGACGGCTTCGGCACGCGCAGCCGCGCCTACGTGCAGATCCAGAATGGCTGCGACCACCGCTGCACCTTCTGCATCATCCCCTACGGCCGCGGAAACTCGCGTTCGGTGCCCGCCGGGGTCGTGGTCGAGCAGATCAGCAGGCTGGTCGCCCGCGGCTACAAGGAAGTCGTCCTGACCGGCGTCGATCTGACGTCCTGGGGCAGCGATCTTCCCGGCGCGCCTCGCCTCGGGGGTCTGGTGCAGCGGATCCTTCGGCTGATTCCGAGCCTGCCACGCCTGCGACTTTCCTCGATCGACGGCGTCGAGGCCGACCCGGCACTGATGGAGGCGATGGCCGAGCCGCGGCTGATGCCGCACCTGCATCTCAGCCTGCAGTCCGGAGACGACCTGATCCTCAAGCGGATGAAGCGCCGGCATCTGCGCGAAGAGGCGATCCGCTTCTGCGCAGACGCGCGCGCAATTCGCCCCGACGTCACCTTCGGCGCCGACATCATCGCCGGCTTCCCGACCGAGACGGAGGCCGCGTTCGAGAACTCACTCCGCCTGGTCGAGGAGTGCGACCTCACCTGGCTCCACGTCTTCCCCTACTCCGCGCGGATAGGCACGCCGGCTTCTCGGATGCCGCAGGTCCCGGGCCAGACAATCCGCGAGAGGGCCGAGCGGCTGCGCGCCGCGGGCGACTCGGCAGTTGCGCGACACCTCGCGGCGCAGGCCGGCCAACGTCACCGGGTGCTGATGGAAGGCCCGCGCGCCGGCCGCACGGAACACTTCGCCGAGGTCCGCCTTTCTGCCGACGCTCCGACAGGCACGATCGTCGAGCGCGTTGTGGCGGGATATTCCGGCAAGGTCCTGCTGGCCTGATGCACCCAAACCCCGCCTTCCGGAGGGCACCGGCAGAGCGCAACCTCGCGTTCCTGCGCGATCGCGGCTTCGGTACGCTGACGGTGAACGGCACCGACGGACCGATCCTCGCGCACGTCCCGTTTCTTTTGTCCGACGATGGTGCGGCGTTGGACCTGCACCTCGCACGGCCCAATCCGATCCTGCGCGACCTGCCCGCTCCAGCGGTAGTCGCGGTAACCGGCGCCGACGGCTACGTCTCGCCCGACTGGTACGGCGTGCCCGATCAGGTTCCGACATGGAACTACGTCGCGGTGCACGTCCGCGGCATGCTGGAGCAGCTGCCGCAGGCGGAAATGCGCGACATGCTCGACCGGCAGTCGGCGGCTTACGAAGGACGGCTGGCGAAGCGGCCCTGGACGGCGGAGAAGATGACCCAGGACGTTCTGGAGCGGCTGATGCGGGCCATCGTGCCAGCCCGCCTGAAGGTGGAGCGCATCGAGGGTACCTGGAAGTTGTCGCAGAACAAGCCCGAGGATGTCAGGCACGCCGCCGCGGCTGAGGTTGAGGGCGGCATCGGCCAGGAACTCGCGGCGCTGGCGCACCTCATGCGAGACGGCTAGCGAGTGAACGCTTCGACGGCGATGGCGGCGACGTAGATGCCAAGCAGGCCAACGCTCTCGATCCCGATGCCGCCAGGTCCGCGCCGCTCCCGCAGAATCAGGCCCGCAAGCAGGATGGCCGTCATGGCGATTCCGGTCGCGACCCAGAAGAGGTCGCTTGGCTGCAGCGCGTTGTAAAGCGGGCCGTCGCGGTAGGCGACGTCGGAGGCGACGACGAACAGGCTGTCGAAGGTGTTGCCGCCGATGATTCCGCCGACGGCAAGCTGCAGTGCGCCGCGGCGCACGGCCGTCAGCGTCGTGACGAGCTCGGGCAGTGACGTCACGACGGCGGTCATCAGCGCACCGACGAGCGACGACGAGAGCCCGAAGCGCGCGACGATCACGAAGGCGCATTGCGCGATGACCCAGCCCGAAAGCGCGAGCACCGCCGCGAGTCCCGCGAACCGGAGCGCTGGCGGCCAGACGCTGCGGTTCGGCTCCTCATCGTCCTCGGGTTCGTCATGGCGCGTGTCGCCGGTCTCGACTGGCTCCCACATGGGTTTGTCACGGACCTGCTTCGCGAACCGAACCCCAAGTCCGTAGATGACCGCCATCGCGATCGAGATTGGATGAATGCCGAAGATACCGATCTCGGGCGACGTTGCCGCAAAGATTGGCAGTGCCAGCAGGATGAGCAGAAGGCTGGCCTGAAACAGATTGGCAGGCTCGGCAGCCGAGTGTTCCAGGTTGGCTCGGCGCCACAAGAGGTCGGCAAGAGCCAGGAACGCGGTCTGCGCCGCGATGCCGCCGACACCGTTCGAGAAGGCCAGCGAAGCGTCTCCCGACCATGCTGCGCTTACGGAGACGGTCAGACCGGACAAAGAGGTCGCCGCGCCGAGGATCAGCCCGCCAACCAGCGCCTCTCCCCATTGCGCGCGATCGGCGATGACATCGGCAAGCCCGGTCATCCGCATCGACGCCACGAGCACGATCAGCCCCGCGACGGAAAAGATGCCAAATAACAGCGAGGTGGAAAGGTCCGGAAAGGGGATGAAAGTCTCCTTGAAGAAATAGCTCGACACCCAATGCCGGCGGCCGTGGAAGGTTGCAATGACGCCGCGTGACAGTCAGACGCCGGCGATCTAGCGTTCCCGAAATCGAACGGGGAATCGCCTTGGCTCTGCAACTCGTCTACTCACCGGCGTCGCCATTCGCGCGTAAGGTCAATGTCGTGGTCCGCGAATGCGGTCTGGTCGACAGCGTCGAACTCGTACCCGTGCAGACAACTCCGCTCGAGCAGAGCCCGGACCTCACCCAAGCGAACCCACTGGGCAAGCTGCCGGCGCTGACGCGCGACGACGGGCCGACGCTCTACGACAGCAGGGTCATCACCCGGTACCTGGACTCGATCTCGGGCGGCAAGCTCTACCCGGAGGGCAGGATCTGGGAGCTTCTGACGCTGGAGGCGACCGCCGACGGCATCATGGATGCGGCCGTCCTCGTGGTCTATGAGCGACGATTTCGCGACGAGGGCCTGAGGAGCGAGGGCTGGATGCGTGCGCAACTGGGCCGCATCACACGCACGCTCGATGCTGTGGGCGACCGGTGGATGAGCCATCTCAGCGGGCGCCTCAACATCGGTCAGATCGCGATCGGCTGTGCCCTTGGATATCTCGACTTCCGTCATCCCGAACTGGAATGGCGCGCCGGACGCCCGGCGCTGGCCGACTGGCACGCGCGCTTCATCGAGCGGGACAGCATGAAGGCGACTCAGCCCTCTTGATCTAGGGCGACCGCCGACCGGGCCAGAGGCCAACAAGCTTGCGGCGTAGATGTCCGCCCCGCAGCGCCCGTTCGAACAGTACGCCCCAAAGCGCGCCGGCAAAAACCTGCCAGATGTCGTGGGCGCGCACCTCCATCCGCGATGCACCCGTGAACGCCGCGGCAAAGACGACCGCCGACTTGAGGATCGGGCTCTCGAGGCAGGCGAAGACCAGATAAGAGGCGCCGAAGGCGGCGGAGGAGGTATGCGCCGACGGAAACCCCTCTTCGCCGCCATGGGGCCGCGCGCCATACTCATCCGGCAGCAAGGCCTTGCTGGCTCGGACGGTGATCCACATCGCGGCGTAGCGGCCGAAGAACTCCAGCGCCGTGCCGTTGAGCGCGCTGCACCCCCACGCGGCAAGCGGCAGGACAACCTGGAGCGTATCACCGTAGGGCTCGGCGCGGCGCTCGGTCACCAGCAGCGAGAGCACGAGAAACGCCGCGATCAATGCTTCGCGCCACCGCTTGGTCAGGTACATCGCACTCGCGTCCCGCTCTTCGCAGCCACGGCTGCGACACTTGCCCGCTAGACGCCCCGATAACAGGAAGCTAGGAACAAGGCCAAGCCTGCGGCGGATTTCTGTCGTGGTGACTGATGTTTTTCGGAGTTTACGGAGGCGGCTTGTGGCCCACGCAGAAGATCACGAAGGCACCCGACGCGACTTCCTTTACTACGCGACGGCCGGTGCGGGTGTCGTGGTAACCGGCGCAGCGGTCTGGCCGCTGGTGAACCAGATGAACCCGTCGGCCGACGTCCAGGCGTTGTCGTCGATCCGCGTCGACGTCAGCGGAGTGCAGCCTGGCACGCAGATCACCGTGAAGTGGCTCGGCAAGCCGGTGTTCATCCGTCGCCGCATGCCGGAGGAGATCGAGGCCGCGCGCGAAGTGGACGTGTCGAGCCTGCCCGACCCAATCGCGCGAAACGCCAACATCGACGGCGAAGCGCCCGCCACCGACGACAACCGCGCCCTCGCACCCGAGGGCGTGGAGGGCGATGCGGCCGAAGAGTGGCTGGTGATGATGGGCGTGTGCACGCACCTTGGCTGCGTTCCGCTCGGCGACGGGGCGGGCGACTTCGGCGGATGGTTCTGCCCCTGCCACGGTTCGCACTACGACACCGCCGGCCGTATCCGCCGCGGTCCGGCACCGCAGAACCTGCCGGTGCCGGTGGCCGCGTTCGCCGACGAATCCACGATCGTCCTGGGCTGAGGAGGCTTACACATGGCTGGAATTCCCCACGACCATTACGAGCCGCGGACGGGCGGCGAGAAGTGGCTGCACCGCCGACTGCCGGTGGTGGCGCTGCTCTACGACACGATCATGATTCCCACGCCCAAGAACCTGAACTGGATGTGGATCTGGGGGATCGTGCTGTTCTTCACCCTGGCGCTGCAGATCGTCACCGGCATCGTCCTGGTGATGCACTACACGCCAGACGTCGACCTCGCCTTCGCGTCGGTCGAGCACATCATGCGGGACGTGAATGGCGGCATGGTGCTGCGTTACCTGCACGCGAATGGTGCTTCGCTGTTCTTCGTCGCGGTCTACGCGCACATCTTCCGCAACCTCTACTACGGCTCCTACAAGGAGCCGCGGGAGGTCACCTGGATCATCGGCATCCTGATCTACCTGCTGATGATGGGCACCGCGTTCATGGGCTACGTCCTGCCCTGGGGTCAGATGTCGTTCTGGGGCGCGACAGTGATCACCGGCCTCTTCGGCGCGATCCCGTTCATCGGGCCGTCCATCCAGACATGGCTCCTCGGCGGTCCGGCGGTCGACAACTATACGTTGACGCGATTCTTCTCGCTGCACTACCTCTTCCCGTTCCTGATCCTAGGGCTTTCGATCCTCAAGGTCTGGGCCTTCCACTCGACGGGCAACAACAACCCGAGCGGGGTGGAGGTGCGGCGCGAGTCCAAGGCCGTCGCTGAGCGGGACACGCTTCCGTTCTGGCCGTACTTCGTGATCAAGGACCTGTTCGCGCTCGCGGTGATCTTGGCGGTGTTCTTCGCCATCGTCGGCTTCATGCCGAACTACCTCGGCCACCCCGACAACTACATAGAGGCGAACCCGCTTCAGACGCCCGCGCACATCGTTCCGGAATGGTACTTCCTGCCGTTCTACGCGATCCTGCGCGCCTTCACCGGAGACGTCTGGGTCGTCATCGCGGCAAGCTGGATCACCGGAGGCATCGTCGACGCCAAGTTCTTCGGGGTGCTTGCGATGTTCGGTGCGATCGCGGTCCTGGCGCTGGCGCCTTGGCTCGACACGTCGAGCGTGCGGTCAGGCCGTTACCGGCCGATGTTCAAGTGGTGGTTCGCGCTGCTGGTGGTCGACTTCTTCGTGCTGATGTGGTGCGGCGCGATGCCGGCCGAGGAGCCCTACGCGTCCATTTCGCTCGTCGCGTCGGCGTACTGGTTCATCTACTTTCTGGTGATACTGCCGCTGCTCGGCGTGATTGAGAAGCCGCTGAGGACGCCCGCCACGATTGAGGACGAGTTCGCGGCGAGCCATCCGCACGACGACACCAAGACCGCGGCGCAGCCGACACCGGCGGAATGAGGTTGACCATGTTCAAAACAATTCTGCTCGCCGCGACGCTCGCGCTCGGTGCAGGCATCGTCTCCGCCGCCCAGGAGGAGTCGCACATCACGGACTACTCCTTCTCCTTCGAGGGTCCCTTCGGCAGCTATGATCAGATGCAGCTGCAACGTGGGTTGCAGATCTACACGAACATCTGCTCCGCCTGTCATGGGCTCAAGTACGTGCCGTTTCGCAGCCTCGGCTATGAAGGCGGTCCGTCCCTGCCGCAGGATCAGGTGCGCGCCTACGCGGAGTTCTACGAGGTCTTCGACCCGGAGCTCGACGATTACCGCGCGGCCCTGCCGACGGACCACTTTCCGCAGTCCCAGCTGGAGAACGCGCCCGACCTCAGCTTGATGGCCAAGGCACGTGCTGGCTTCCACGGCCCCTACGGCCTCGGCATCAACCAGTTCTTCCGCGGCATGGGCGGGCCGGAATATATCGTAAACCTGCTGAACGGATACACGGGCGAGGACCGGGAGGAGGCTGGCGCGATACTCTACGAGAACACGGCTTTCCCGGGTGGATGGGTTGCGATGGCTCCCCCGCTTTACGGGGATGACGTGGTGTTCGAGGATGGCTCTCCTACAGACATCGTCTCGGAGGCGAAGGATGTCGCGGCATTTCTGATGTGGACGGCGGAGCCCAAGCTGGGCGCACGCAAGCAGGCTGGATTTACCGCCGTGTTGTTTCTGACAGTGCTCGCCGTTTTGCTGTATCTGACCAACAAGCGGATCTGGGCACCGATCAAGCACGCGACGCGCAAGACCCCCGCCGAGTAGTCTCGGCAGACTTGCACGGACGGATAGCGCCGCCGCGAGATTTGCTCAGACTTCAAGCAGTGGTCCATATCGACCAGATTAAAAGGAGAGCGCCCTCGCGGAAAACTGCGGGGGCGCTGTCGCGTTGGTCGTCAGCCGATCGATCGATACTGACGCAAGTTCCGTTCAAGCTCTGTAAAGGTCGCGTCGAGCGTGGAGCCGGAGCGCCACAAATAGATCGCGAGGGGACTCATCAGAGTCCCAGGATGCTCACGCGTGTTCGCAATCCGGAAATTCGATCACGAAAGCGGCCTCGGGCACCGGATCGTTTCCTCTTCTCCGCGAAGATCCGCCGCCGCGGCCGGAATTCTCCGTCTGTGCCAACTCACGAGTTCAAGGGCTTCCGGGAAGGACCCTTTCGTCCAGTCCCGGCTGCGAATGATCCTCAATCCTCTCGAGGTCTTCGACGGCTATCGGAAGCTCAGCGCGTACGAACATCTTGGCGATCCTCGCGCCGTCCTGGGGCGTGATGATCAACTGCCCCGACGGGTCGCGCCCTCTTCCTAAGGAGCTCCGAGATACGCGCGCAACGATGGCGGTGGATCGTCGAGCAATGCCTGTGTCGGCTGCGGCGGAGCGGCGAAACCCTTGTTCACCGCGATCGTCAGATCGGCGATGTACCGAGCATCGCCCGGATCATGCGTCACCATCAAAAGAGTCGTGCAAGCCTCGACAGCGAGGCTGGTCACGAGGTCCAACATTTCGCGCCGTAATGCAGGACCCAGCGCAGAAAAGGGCTCATCAAGCAGCAGGATCGGCCGTCGGCGCAGCGCCACGCGCGCGAGGGCGAGCCGGCTTTGCTGCCCTCCCGACAATTCACGGGGCTTTCGCTCGCCCAGCCCCTCCAATCCGACGCGCGTCAGGACGGCCTCGACCGACGCGCGCTCTTCTCGGCTCAAGCGCAGCGAGGGTCGCAAGCCCAACGCGACGTTCTCGAACGCGCTGAGGTGCGGAAAGAGGTTCTGGTCCTGAAAGATGATGCTGACGGGCCTTTCCGCCGGCGCGAGCGGGGCGATGTCGCGATCCATCCAGAGGATCCGCCCGGCGTCCAACGGCATGAAGCCTGCCACACCGTGCAGAAGCGTCGACTTGCCTGCGCCGGACGGTCCAATGACCGCGCATTGCGACCCGGGCTCGAGACGAAGATCGGCGGAGACCTGGAACTCCCCGTTGCGGATGATGGCGCGCTCAAAGGTCAGCATTCGCGCGTCCTCCACGGTCGCACACCCAGAAGCGCGAGCAGCGCCATGACGAGCAGAAGCAAACCGGCAGCCGCCGCGGCATCCGCCATCCGATAGGCACCCATCAACTCGTACATCTTGAACGGCAGCGTGGCCTCATTTGGGTTGGCGAAGAGGGCCACGACGCCAAGGTCACCGATTGACAGCGCTGCCGCGAGGCCTGCGGTGAAGCCCAGAGGACGTCGAAGCCGCGGCAACCAGAGATGACGCATTCTCGCCCCGCCGCGTAGTCCGAGGGAGTCGGCAAGCCGACCATAGTCGCTTTCGACTGCCGCCACGGCCGGCGCCAGCACCCGCACCGCGAAAGGCAGCGCCGCGATCGCATTTGCCACTGCCGTGACTGGCAGCGCCAGCGACGTCGGATCGGCGATAGGAAAGAGAAGGACGAAAAGCCCGGTTCCCAGCACGAGAGGAGAGATCGCCACGGCGATATAAGCGACCGCTTCGAGCGGCATCGCAATTCGCCGCACCGCGACGGCCGCGCCCGCGATCGCCATCCCGAGGACGAGGGTGAGCACCGTCGCGGCTGAGGCGACGAAGAAACATCGCAGGGCGGCAAGCCAGATCGACGGCGACAAGGTGAGGACCCCGGGCAAACCCCGCGCCACGATCGCCGCGAGAGGTGCAACGAGGAAGGCGGTCGCAACGAGAATCATGAGCGTGTCGAGCCAGCGGGCAGCGCGACCGCGCGCGTCCCATCGCTCGACCACGGCATCGAAACCCGTTCCGAACGCTGCAGGCACGCTGACACGCAGCGCCAGAAGGGCCGCTGCAAGGCCGATGCCCGCCTGCACGAGACCGAGCAGGGCCGCGCGCCCGAGATCGAAGTCGAACCGGAACGCCTGATAGACTGCAAGTTCCACCGTGGTCGCACGCGGCCCGCCGCCCAGGGTCAGCGCGACCGCAAAGCTGGTCGTGCAGATGAGGAACACGACGAGCAGCGCGCCCGGTACGACCTCCCGCAGCAGCGGCCACTCCAGATGCCGGGCGACGTCACGCGCGGAAAAGCCGAGCGAGGCGGCGAGCCGGAACCGCTCGGCCGGGATCGCGAGCCATCCCTGGAGGATGAGCCGGACCGCAAGCGGCAGGTTGAAGAAGACGTGCGCAAGGATCACGCCCCAAGGTCCGTAGACCTGAAGTTGCGGAAGGCCAAGCTGCGCGAGGCCCGCGTTCAGGACACCGCCGCGCCCGAAGATCGCGAGGAGCCCCAGGATCGCGACGATGACGGGTAACACGAACGGTGCGCCCAGAAGCGTGATGAGCACCCCGCGCCCAAGGAATCGCCGCCGCGCCAACGCCCGCGCGACAGGAATCGCCAGCCCGACGCTGAGCGCCGCCGAGACGGCGGCCTGCCACAGCGTGAAGCGAATCGCCGCCCAGTCCGCAGGCCCAAGCGCCGCCGGCGCTTCGGCCCGGACGGCCACGGCGACCAGCGAGACGAGAACGAGTGCCGCGACGGCCCCTGCAGCCAGCAAGCCTGGCCACGCGGCGCGAGGCACCGGACTCAGCGCGACAGCGCCGCGCGCCAAGTCTCGATCGCGGTCTCGGCCACCTCTGTAGCCTCATTCGGTGCGAGAAGGAGCGACGTTTCGGGCGTGATCAGGGTCTCGAACCCCTCCGGCAGCCCACCCTCGGGCAACGACGCCGGATACATCCAGTTGGTCGTCGGAATCTCCGATTGCGCAGCATCGGTGAGCAGGAAGGCGAGGAAGGCATCGGCGAGGTCCGGCCGGTCGGTGGATGCGATCTTGCCCGCGACTTCGATCTGCAGCATGTGCCCTTCGTCGAACTCGGCTGCGGAGTAGCCGGGATCGTCCTCGGCAATGAGATGATAGGCCGGCGAGGTCGAGTAGGAGAGAACCATGTCCGCCTCTCCCTCGAGGAACAGACCGTAGGCCTCCGTCCAGCCGGGGGTGACGGTGACGACATTGTCGGCCAGGGCCTGCCAGATTTCACCGGCGCGGTCGCCGTAGATCGACTGCACCCAGAGGACGAGACCGAGCCCGGGCGTGGACGAGCGTGGGTCCTCGATGATGATCGACGCATCGCTTGCGCCCAGTTCCTCGAAGCTTGCCGGCGCGGTGAAATCGGCGCGGTGCACGAAGGCGAACCAGCCCCAGTCGAACGGGATGAACAGGTCGTCCTCCCACTCGACCGGCAAGTCCAGCTGAGGGTCGAGGCCGTGTGGCGCGAAGAGGTTCGTTTCCGCGGCCTCGGCGGTGAGGTTGGTGTCTAGTCCCACGACGACGTCCGCGCGCGTCCGATCTCCCTCGAGCTGCAGCCGGGACAGAAGGGCGGCTCCGTCGCCGGCCGGAACAAACTGCAAGTCACAGCCGCATTGCGCCTCAAACTTGGGCTCGATCGCGGGGCCGGGGCCCCACTCCGACGCGAAGCTGTCGTAGGTATAGACGGTCAGGACATGTGCGTCCTGCGCGGCAGCGCCCGTGGCGACAAGTGTTGGTGCGAGAATGGTGGCGCGCATCTGGGTCCTCCGCTTGGTGATCCGGAGGGCGCGGAAGGTCCGTTGCCGGTCGCCGCCTTCCCTCCGCCGGTATTGCCCGGTTCAGGTTCAACGGGTTCGCGTCACGCGTCTCAGCCCGACTTGGGCACCCCGAGGTCGACTTGCATCATAGTCCCGAGGCGCTTGGCTGCAAGGGCGCGGCGGGATAGAGGGCGTTCATGAGCTTCAACACCTTCGGTCATGTCTTCCGCGTCACGACGTGGGGGGAAAGCCACGGCCCCGCCTTGGGGGCCACCGTCGACGGTTGCCCGCCCGGCATCGAGGTCGACGCCACTGCGATCCAGGTCTGGCTCGATCGTCGCAAGCCCGGGCAGAGCCGGTACACCACGCAACGGCGCGAGGCCGATGAGGTCGAGATCCTGTCCGGAACGTTCGAGGGCCGGACAACCGGCACCCCGATCCAGCTGATGATCCGCAACACCGACCAACGGTCGAAGGATTACGGCGACATCGCCGAGAAGTTCCGGCCTGGCCACGCCGACATCACCTACTGGCAGAAGTACGGTGTTCGCGACTATCGCGGCGGAGGCCGATCGAGCGCCCGCGAGACCGCCTCGCGAGTCGCCGCGGGCGGAGTTGCGCGCGCGGCGCTGGCGGCGCTGGCGCCAGCGCTCTCGGTGACGGGCTACATGGTCGCGATGGGGCCACACGGGATCGACCGCGAGCGCTTCGACTGGGACGAGATCGGGCGCAACCCGTTCTGGACACCGGACGCTCGCGCCGCGGACGACTGGGCCGCGTACCTCGACGATCTGCGCAAGTCTGGTGACAGCGTCGGCGCCCTAATCGAGGTGACGGTGCGCGGATGCCCGCCCGGTCTCGGGGCGCCGGTCTACGGAAAGCTCGACACCGATCTCGCCGCGGCGATGATGTCGATCAACGCGGTCAAGGGCGTCGAGATCGGCGAGGGCATGGCCGCGGCCGCCCTGACCGGCAGCGCCAACGCCGACGAGATCGCGATGGGCGCGGAGGGGCCGGCCTTCTCCTCGAACCACGCGGGCGGGGTCCTCGGCGGCATCTCGACGGGCCAGGACATCGTCGTGCGTTTCGCCGTCAAGCCGACCTCCTCGATCCTGACGCCGCGCAAAACGATCACCAAGGGCGGCGAGCCGACGGAGATCGTGACCAAGGGCCGGCACGACCCTTGCGTCGGGATCCGGGCGGTGCCGGTGGCCGAGGCGATGGCGGCCTGCGTGCTGCTCGATCACCTGCTCCTCGACCGCGCACAGACCGGCGGGAGGCGCGGCGAGATCGGCTGACCGACAGTCCTACCCCATTGCGAATGCCGCCTTGTCGGGCCGGACGTGTGCGAGTTCTCTCCGTCGCAGCGTAGTCGCTCCAACCACGGCCGGTGTCGATGCAGGCTTTCTCCGCTTCGACCCGGACCATGTCAGCAGCCCGGAAGTGGACTGGGGCCGATCGTTGACGTCGGCTATCGCGCCGGGGCGACCTTGATCATGCGCGAGACCTGTACCGCCAGGATGCCGCCCGCGATGATCAACACCCCGAGCAGGTCGAGCGGCCCCAATTGCTCGCCGAGGAGGGCCGCGGCGATCGCGACGCCGAGAAACGGGTTCAGAAAGTGGAAGGTCGCGGCCCGTGTGGCGCCGATACGACGAACCAAGGTGAACCAGACGAAGGTCGCCGCGAGGCCCGGAACGATCGTCGTGTAGACGAAGGCAAGCACCAGCGGCCAAGACAGGGTCACCTCGTGCCGCTCGAACATGGCCGGGACGCTGAGCACCGCCGCGCCGATGAGCATTTGCAGCCCCACGATCATCAGCACGTTGCCCCCGGACGTCGCGCCGCGGACCGCCATCGTTGCCGCGGTCAGAGCCGCGACGCCGACGACGCAGAGGCCCAGCCCGAACACATCGACGCCCTCGTTGAGGCGCGCACCCATGATCAGCACGACGCCGAAGAGTCCCGCAACAAGGCCCGCAACGCCCAACGGGCGCAAGCGTTCACCAAAGAAGACAAAGGCGGAAGCGGCGACGAGCAGCGGCAGTGTCGACGCGACGATAGCAGCGAGCGAGGCCTGGACCGTCTGCATCGCGACGAAGTTCAGACCCAGATAGAGTGCGTTCTGGCAAATGCCGAAGGCGGCGGTAGCGCGCCACTGCGCGCGTGTCAGACGCCAGCTCTGCCCCAGCGCGAGGGCGATCAACACGCCGGCCGCGCCAGAGATCCAGAAGCGCAGCGCGAGGGCCGTCAGCGGCGGGGCATCGGCGACGATGATCCTCGCCGAGGTGAAGGCAGAGGACCACATCGCCGCAAAAGCGACGCCCATCAATACGGCGCGAAGGTCCATGGATGTTCGGAAAAGTCGGCCGGCAGCTACCCTCCCAAGCCGACCTTGGCCGATCAGCTGTTGACGCTGTCCTTTAGCGCCTTGGCGATCGTCATCTTGACGACCTTGTCGGCATCCTTCTTGATCTGATCGCCCGTAGCAGGGTTGCGAACCATGCGCTCGGGCCGTTCCCGGCAGTAGATCTTGCCCACGCCCGGCAGCGTGACGGCACCGCCCTTTGAGACCTCGTCCGTGATGATCTCGGTGATCGCGTCGAGCGCCTCCCCCGCGCTCTTCTTGTCCGATCCCATCTTGTCGGCAATGGCCGACACGAGTTGGGTCTTGGTCAGCGGCTTTGTCGCCATATCACTTGTCTCCTCGTTGGCCCTGTTGATCGGGCGATTAGACTATTTAAGCGTGTATCACCGCCGAGATACAAGCGGGAGAGGCGAGTCTCCCATGTTTTCAAGACGACGAATCACCACCCTCACAGAAAAGCCGTTTCTTCGAAGCTCCGCAATTTCCTGGAATGTATGCGGGCAAGCGGCATCTCCCTCAGGCGTTCCATCGCGCGAACGCCGATGAGCAGGTGCCGCGACACCTGCGTTCGATAAAAGTCGGACGCCATGCCCGGCAGCTTCAGCTCACCGTGAAGGGGTTTGTCGCTCACGCAAAGCAAACGTGCCATAGGGGACACGAAAGCGGAAGCCATTGGCGGCGATCGTCGCGCTCTCCATGTCGAGGGCGATCGCGCGGCTCTGGCTCAGCCGCTGGACCGGGCCGGACTGATCTCGCAATTCCCAATTGCGATTGTCGATCGTCGCGACCGTCCCCGTCCGCATGATCCGCTTGAGTTCGTAGCCCTCGAGTTCGGTCACTTCCTCGACCGCGTCCTCGAGTGCGACCTGGATCTCGGCCAGCGGCGGGATGGGAACCCAGACAGGGAGGTCGTCATCGAGCACGTGATCCTCGCGGACATAGCCATGCGCGAGGACGAAGTCGCCAAGGCGCTGCGAGTTTCGCAGGCCCGCGCAATGGCCGACCATCAGCCAGGCATGCGGACGCAGGACCGCGATATGGTCGGTCGCGGTCTTGGCGTTGGAGGGGCCGATGCCGATGTTGACGAGCGTGATACCCTGGCCCTGCTCTCGGGTGAGGTGAAACGTCGGCATCTGCGGCAGCCGCGCCGGCATCGTCATCGGCGCGTCTGCCTTCGTGATGACCTGGTCGCCGGGGCCGACGAACGAAGTGTAGCCGCTCGCCGGATCGGCGAGCGCGGCGCGGGCGAAGGCCTCGAACTCGTCGATATAGAATTGGTAGTTCGTGAACAGGACGTGGTTCTGGAAATGCTCCGGCCGGGTCGCGGTGTAATGGCTGAGCCGGGCGAGCGAATAGTCGATCCTCTGCGCCGCGAAAGGCGCCAGTGCCATCGAGCCGTCCGGATGGTGAAACCCGAAGCCGTTGACGATGTCGTCGTGCGTCGTCGTCAGGTCCGGCGTGTCGAAGACATCGCGCAGCGGAAAGTCGAGCGCCCCTTCCTGCGGCACCGCCACGCCCGCGGTGTTGGCGACTGCGAAGTGGATCGGTATCGGCGTCGTGGAGGCGCCGATGGTCACCGGCATGCCGTGGTTCTCGATCAGCAGGCCGATCTGCTGGCGCAGGTAGTTACCGAAGAGATCCGGCCGCGTGATGGTTGTCGAGTACGTCCCGGGGCTGGCGACATGTCCGAAGCTGAGACGGCTATCGGCGATCTGGAAGCTCGTCGTGGTGAACCGGATCTCGGGATAGAACGCACGAAAACGCGCCTCCGGCCTGCCTCGCCTCACCGTGGCGGAGAAGTTCTCCGTCAGGAATTCGACCGCGCTGTCGTAGAGCGCCACGAGCCGATCCACCGCCGCGTCGGGATCGGCGAACGCCTGAGGCTCTGGGATCGGCGGCGACAGGATGGGCTGGTCGCGGTCGGGCTTGTTCACGCCGCACCCTCGATCACGTCGGTCAGCTCGAACCGCGTCACGTCGACCAGGCCCAGATCAGAGATTCGCAACTCCGGGATGACCACCAGCGCCAGGAGAGAATGCTGCATGAAGGCGTTGTTGAGCGTGCAGCCCGCCGCCCGCATCGCCTCGCCCAGCGCCCGCGCCTTGGCGGCAACCTCGCCAGCCGGCCTGTCGGACATCAGGCCCGCGATCGGCAATTCGACCAGCGCAGCTTCCTCGCCGTCCCGAAAGACTGTGGCGCCGCCGCCGACCTCGGCCAGACGGTTCGCCGCCGCCGCCATGTCGACCTCGGACGTGCCGACGACGATCATGTGGTGGCTGTCATGCGCGACGGTCGAGGCGATGGCCATTCGTCCCTGGTAGCCGAATCCCGAAACGAACCCCGACGTCACCTTGCCGGTTCCCCGATGCCGCTCGACCAGTGCGACGCGCGCCACGTCACCCTCGGGGACCACAGCGCCGTCCTCGACCGGCAGGTCTGCGGTCAGCGCTCTGGTAGGCGCCTGGTTCTCGACAACGCCGATGACGCGGACGCGGACGCGGTTCGCGCCCTCTGGCACAGCGACGCGGAAGTCGCCAGGCACCACCGGCCTGCCCACCCTGACCGTCTGCCGTGCCGCCGCGGGCCAGTTGTAATGCGGGCACTCGACGAGGCACTCGCCGTCGATCGCCACCGTGACGCCGCGCGCCAGGACCCGGCGGATCGGCAGCGCCTGGAGGTCGTCCGTGAGGATCAGGTCGGCGCGCCGCCCCGGCGCGATCGAGCCGAGCTCGCGCTGCAGGCCGAAATGCGTCGCCGTGTTCAGCGTCGCCATCTGAATCGCCACCAGCGGGTCGCAACCGCATGCGATCGCATGGCGAACGACGCGGTCCATGTGCCCGTCATGCACCAGGGTGCCGGCATTGCAGTCGTCCGTGCAAAGAATGAAGCCGCGCGGGTCGAGCCCCTTCTTCGTCACCGCCGTGATCTGCGCCTCGACGTCGTACCAGGCGGAGCCAAGGCGCAGCATCGCCGCCATGCCGAGGCGCACGCGCGCGATGGCATCCGCCTCGCGCGTGCCCTCGTGGTCGTCGGCGGGCCCGCCCGCCGCATAGGCCGCGAGACCGGCGAGGTCGGGAGAGGCATAGTGCCCGCCGACAATCTTGCCTGCGCGCATCGTCTCGGCCATTTCGGCGAGCATCTTGGCGTCGCCCGCTATCACCCCCGGGAAGTTCATCATCTCGCCCAGCCCGATGATGCCGGGCCATGTCATCGCCTCGGCGACGTCCTCGGGCCCGATCTCGCGCCCCGTGGTCTCGAGCCCAGGCGCCGACGGTGCGCAGGACGGCATCTGCATGAAGAGGTTGACGGGCTGCATCAGCGCCTCGTCATGCATCATCCGCACACCTTCGAGGCCCAGGACATTCGCGATCTCGTGCGGGTCCGCGAACATCGTGGTCGTACCGTGCGGGATTACCGCGCGGCAGAACTCGGCTGGCGTCAGCATACCCGAACTCGACGTGCATATGCGCGTCGCAGAGGCCCGGAAGGGCGAACTGCCCGTCGGCGGCGATGACCTCCGTCTCGGGGCCGATGGCGCCCGAAGCATCCGGCCCACAGCTAGCGAAGCGGCCGTCCGCAATGGCGATGTCGGCCCCCTCGACCACCTCGCGCGTGTGGACGTTGACCGATGCCGAACCGCGCACCACGATGTCCGCAGGCGCGCGCCCGGCGGCGACATCGATCAGGCGGAGCGCGCTTTCGGCCCAGGACTTCGGGGAACTCGACATGGCGCTAACTCTCATTTCGCAACCGTTCTTCGCAAGGCCTAATCCCGTACGCGCAACTCCGGCGTGACGCTTGAGCCGCTTCTCGAGGCTCCGTCGCCGGTCCCCGCCCATGCAGTAGCCGCTTTCGCGGCCTTCGACCTCGGCCGCTGGCCGCTGGTGGCGACCAAAGGCACGCCGCGGCATCGCCTCGTCGGGTGGATCTGGGTCGCACTCATGGCGTGCGTGGCGGCCAGCGGCTTCTTCATCCACTCGCTCCGCCTGTTAGGACGGTGGAGCCCGATACATCCTGGCCTACGCCGTCTGGATGGCTCGGCAGGGCGATGTCGCCGCGCATCGCCGGACGATGCTCAGCCTGTTCTGGCTGGCGCTCGTCGTGACGGGGGCCTTCACCTTCTTTCGCCGACACGTCATGTGGCTGGTGGCGACAGGCGGATGAGGCGCTCCTGATGCAGACGCTGCTCTCGATCGGACACGGCTACTCGGCGCGCGCGCTCGGGCGCACGCTGGCTGCCGAGGGCTGGCGGGTCGTCGGAACCTCGCGCCGCGTGCGTCATGAACAGGGCGTCGAGATGCGCGTCTGGCCAGGAGACGACCTCTCCGACGTCATCAGCGAGGCGACGCACATCCTCACCTCCGCCGCCCCGGACGACGACGGCGATCCTGTCCTGCCTGAGCTCGGCGACGCCATCGCGGCGGCGCCGGCGCATTGGGTCGGCTATCTCTCCACGACCGGCGTCTACGGCGACCACGAGGGAGCGTGGGTCGACGAGAACGCCCCGCTGGCGCCCGCGACCGAGCGCGGCCAGCGGCGGGTGGAGGCGGAGGCTGCGTGGCGGGCGCTGGGCGTACCGCTGCACATCTTCCGGCTCGCCGGGATCTACGGCCCCGGCCGCGGTCCCTTCGAGAAGGTGCGCAGCGGACGCGCCCGACGGATCGTCAAACCAGGTCAGGTCTTCAGCCGCATCCACGTCGACGACATCGCGCAGGTGCTCGCCGCGTCCATCGCCTCGCCGGCACCGGGGGCCTACAACGTCGCCGACGACGAGCCGGCGCCGCCACAGGACGTGATCGCCTATGCAGCGAGCCTTCTCGACGCGCCCCTGCCTCCGGAGGTGCCGTTCGAGGAGGCCGAGCTCTCGCCGATGGCCCGCAGCTTCTACGCCGAGTCGAAGCGGGTGCGGAACGACAAGATCAGGAACCAACTCGGCGTCGCGCTCCTCTACCCGACCTACCGGGAAGGACTGCAGGCAATCCTTGCCGCCGAGCGGCGCTAACGACGGCCGCGGTCGAGCCCAGCCGGCCGGCGGCAGCGCCGATCCGGGATGAAGCTGACGCTGAAGTCCCGCGCCGCCTCCTTGCTCGTGCAAATGGTCGGCTCGACCTTAGCCCGCGTTCAGGCTGGCTGAGCCGCGGTATCGCGGCGCTCTCGCTGCGTGAGGTCGTAGAGGACCGGCGTCAGGAACAGCGTCAGGACAGACGCGCTCATGAATCCTCCGATGATGACGATGCCGATGGAGAACCGGCTCTCCGCGCCGGCGCCGGTCGACAGAACCAGCGGCACGGCGCCAAGCACCGTGGACAGGACCGTCATCAGGATCGGACGCAGGCGCACCGTGGCGGCCTCCACCACCGCGTCCCGCACGTCGCGCCCCTGCTCGCGCAGCTGGTTGGCGAACTCGACGATGAGGATGCCGTTCTTCGCCATCAGCCCGATCAGCATCACCATGCCGACCTGCGAGTACACGTTCACGGCCTCACCCAGCGCGAAAAGCGTGACGAGTGCGCCGGCAACGGCCAGCGGCACCGACAGCAGGATGACCACCGGCTGGATGAAGCTCTCGAACTGCGCGGCGAGAACGAGGAACACGATCAGCAGCGCCAGACCAAACGTCGCGAGGAGGCCCCCGGACGTCTCCTGAAAGCTCTCCGCCTGCCCCGACCACGCAAGGCCGAGCCCCGATGGCAGATCCTCTGCAAGCCTCTCCACGGTCGCGATGGCAGAGCCGAGGTCCACGCCGTCGGCAAGAGAGGCGGAGATCTCCACGGTCGGCTGGCGGTCGAGCCTCTCGAACGCCCGGACCGAGGCGCGGCGTTCAATACTCACCAGCCCGTCGAGCGGCACGAGTTCACCGTCCTGCGTGCGGACCTGCAGGGCGAGAAGGTCGTCGACGCTCATGCGCGCCGCGTCTGGCGCCTGCAGGATCACGGGGTATTGCCGGTCTCGGTCGATGTACTCCGTCACCTCCGCCGATGCGAAGAAGGTCCGCACGCTCTCTGCGATCATTCGGGCATCGACGCCAATCTCTCGCGCGCGCTCGCGATTGACGGTGATGTCGTAGCCGGGGGTGTTCACTTCGTAGGCGCGACGGACGTTTACGATGCCACTCTCGGCCCGCATGGCTTCGGCGAGCTGGCGCGACCACTCGGCCGCATTGTCGAACGACGGCGCGGTGACGTTGACTTCGAGCGGTGAGCCACCACCGCCCGCGCCAAGGCCCGATGGGGCGAACGCGCGCGCATCAGCAGTGGTAATGCGGGCCAAAGCCGGGCGGAGCTCCGAGATGATCTCGCGCGGCTCGATCTCCCGCTCGCCCCACGGCGCCATGACCGGAACCACGAAGGCGCGGCTCGCCTCGCCGTACTGCCCCACGATGGATATGACGTCTTCGATCGACCCGTCCTCTCGGTACGGGATAAGCAGATCCTCGACCTGCCGCACGGCCACGTCGGTGTAGCCGATCGCGGCACCGGTCGGCGCCGACACGCTGACGAAGAACACGCCTCTGTCCTCCTCCGGCGTCAGCGCCGAGGGCAGCGTCTGGTACAGCGTCCAGGACATGCCGGTGAGCAGCGCGGCGATCCCGAGCACCAGCGCCGGCATGCAGACGGCCCGCTTCAACGTCGCGCGGTAGCCGTTCGAGAGGCGCCGCGTCGCACCGTAGACGGCCCGGGCGAACCAGTTTTCCTTGCGCTTGTCCCCGATCAGCTTCCACGCAAGGACCGGGCAGAGCGTCAGCGCCACGAAGGTCGAGACGGCCACGGCGATGGCAAGGGTGATCCCGAATTCCGAGAACAGCTTGCCCACTTCGCCCTGCAGGAACGACAGCGGCAGGAAAACGGCGATCAGCGCAGTCGACGTCGAGATGATGGCAAAGAACACCTCGCGCGCGCCCGTCTTCGCCGCGTCGAACGGGTCGTCTCCCTCCTCCACCCGTCGCTCGATGTTCTCCAGCACGACGATGGCGTCGTCGACGACGAGGCCGATGGCGAGGATCAGCGCGAAGAGCGTCAGCGTGTTGATGGAAAAGCCGGCGAACGCGATACCGGCGCACGCGCCGAGGAGCGCGACCGGGATTGTCACGGCCGGGATTAGCGTCGCCCGCACCGAGGTGAGGAAGAGGAAGATCACGCCGACGACGATCGCCCCGGCAATGGCCAGCGTCGTCAGCACCTGCTTGATCGAGTTCTCGATGAAGTCCGCATCGTCGCTGGTGATCTCCAGCGTCGTGCCGGCAGGGAGGCTGGAAGAGATGTCGTCGACGACGTCGCGCACCTCGCGGCTGATCTCGATGGTGTTGGCCGAGGACTGCCGCAGCACGCCTAGTCCGATCGCCGTCTCGCCGTTGCTGCGGAAGCGGGTGTCGTCCGATTCGACCCCGAGCTCGACACGCGCCACGTCGCCCAGCGTGATCTGGAAACCGCCGCGCCGGGCGACCGTCAGCCCTTCGAACGCGGCGACGTCCGAAAGGCGCGTCTCGGCGCGCAGAAGGTAGGTCCGGCTGTCGGTTTCGATCTGTCCGGTGGGCAGCGCGAGATTGTTGTCGCGCAGGGCCGCGCTGATTTCGGCAACCGTGACTTGCCGCGCCGCCATCGCCTGCGGGTCGAGCCAGACCCGCATGGCGTATGGACGCTCGCCGTAGAGCCCCACCGACGCAACCCCGGAGACGGTCTCGAGAAGATCCGTGACGTTCCGCTCGGCATAGTCGGTCAACTCAGAGGCGGAGAGACGGTCGCTGGTCATCGTCAGTCGGATGATCGGCTCGCTTTGGCTGTCGTTCTTCTCCACCTCCGGCTCGTCGGCGGGTTCGGGCAGCTCCGGCGCGGCCGCCTGCACGGCCGCCCGGATGTCGGCCGCTGCCTGGTCGATGTCGCGGCCTGGGCGAAAGGTGACGACCGTGCGGCTGCCGGACAGCTCCGCCTCCGATGATATGCGCTCAATCCCTGGCACGCTGGCGATCGCGCCCTCCATAAACGTCGTCACCTCGCTGTCCACGACCTCGGGGCTCGCGCCGGTGTAGGTGACGCTCACCGTGACCTCGGCCGTGTCGACGCTTGGCAGTTCCCGCACGGGCATGCGGGTGAGACCGCCAATCCCGAGGATGACGATGAGGATGGACATCACGGTCGCGAGGACCGGGCGGCGGAGGCAAAGCTCGGAGAGGGTCAGTTCAAGGCCTCGTCCGGTGCATCTTCGGCAACTGTCACGGACGCGCCATCGCTCAGGTCGTCCCAGCCGGTCACGATGACGCGGTCATCGCGCTCCAACCCGGCCGTGACTTCGATGCGCGGCCCGATGCGAGCGCCGAGGTCGATCTCGGTGCGCTGCGCCGCCCCGTCAGCGACCGTGAAGACGAACGTCGTATTCCCCTCGCCGATGACGGCGTCGTCGGGGATCGTCAGTGCCTCGTCGCGGCCAAAGACGATCTCGGTATCGACGAACATCCCGCCGGCTAGACGCTTCTGCGGGTTGTCGAGCCGTGCGCGGACGTCGAAGCTTCGCGAGGCGCGGTCAATCGCCGCCGCGCGGACGGATACCGTGCCAGTGAAATCCCGCTCGGGGTAGACGGCCGTACTCAGGTTGACGGTCTGGCCTGGCGATACGCGAGCGAAGTAGCGTTCCGGCATCGCGAACTGCACCTCGACGCTGGTCAGATCGTCGAGGGACGTGATGGGCGTAGACGTGTCGACGTACTCGCCGGGGTCGGTCGTGACGATGCCAAGCGTTCCCGCGAACGGCGCCGTCAGCCGTCGATCCTCGAGCGCGGCGCGGGCGGCATCCAGATCAGCCTCGGCTCGCACGGCGGCGGCCCGCGCTTCTTCCAGCCGCGCCTCGGCCGCGACATTCTCGTCGCTCAGCTCGGTGAAGCGACGAAACTCCTGCAGGGTCTCGTCCCGCGTGGCTTCGGCGCGCTCGACGGCGGCGCGGGCGGCGCGTGCATCCAGGGCCAGGATCGGCGCGCCGGCCTCGACTTCGGCGCCCGAGTCGACGAACACCTCCTCGACGCGGCCGGCGGCGAGGGGGCGCAGTTCGATCGACCTTTGCGGGTAGACCGTGCCGATGGCAGACACGCTGTCGGCGACCTCCCGCGGCTCGGGGGCCGTGACCGTCACACGCACGGCTTGCGGCCTTTGCCCGTCCTCTTCTTCACCGTCCTGCGCGCGAACCAGCAGGTACTGAGTGCCCCATAGGCCCGCAGCACCGCACGCGGCGACGAGAACCAGCATACCCACCAGCTGTCCGAACCGTTTCAAGTCGTCTCCTGTGACTGACCGTTACGGCGCAACGTCTTCGGCATGTGCGAGTGTTCCGGCCCTGCGGCGAATATGCCAATCTCGGCAACCGCCGGCGTGGCGGCTAACCCCGGCGATCCTGCAGTAGCTCCGGCCACCGCGGACTCAGCCATTCGATGAGCCTGGTCCACCAACTGCCGTTCCCGGCTTCAGTGCGTCTGGCCTGTTATCGCGCCGAGTAGCCTCGCGGTCTGCTTGGCAGTTGAGGCCGGACCGGCAACCGACATTATCCCACGCAGTTGCAACAGTGAAGTTCGACGCCCCAGCCCTCGCAGCGCTGCGCAAGTTGACCGGGAACGGGCGCGTCTGTGAAGAAGGCGTCGATTTCGGAAAGCGACGCGATCCGGGCCGGCGCGGAACGGGAGAATTTCGAATGATCGGCCACCAGGAAGACCTTGCGTGAGTGGCGGATGATCGTCTGGCTCACACCGACCTCCTGAATGTCGAAGTCCAGCATGTCGCCGTCCTCGTCGAGGGCCGAACAGCCGATCACCGCCAAATCGAACTTGAACCGATCAATGATCTCGACTGTCAGGCTGCCGACAAGTCCGCCGTCTGAACGCCGCAACGCGCCGCCTGCCACGATGACCTCACAGTCCGGATTGGCTACCAGGATGTTCGCGACGTTCATGTTGTTCGTCACGACCATCAGGTTGCGGTGGTTCAGAAGCAGCTGTGCCACCGCCTCGGTACTGGTACCAATGCTGAGGAAAAGGGAGCAGTCGTTGGGGATGTGCGCGGCGCAGGAACGCGCGATCGCCTGCTTTGCATCCTGATGGAGGACGCGCCGCTCCTCATAGCCGATATTCGTGGTGCCGGAAGGCAGGACTGCGCCGCCGTGGACGCGCTCGAGCCGCCCGGCCTCGGCCAGGTCGGTCAGGTCGCGACGGATGGTCTGTAGCGTGACGCCAAAATGAGCGGCCAAACCCTCCACAGTGACCTTGCCGTCGCGGCGCGCGATGTCGAGGATCTCTGAATGTCGGAAGACATGCGACATGCGCGCCCGGTCGGAGATGCACCTCGCCGCATGTATCAGCGAAACGAACAAAAACGCAAATCGTTTCTGTTGGATCGTAGTTGGAAACTGGTGGGTGCAGCAGGGAAGGCGGGGACAACCCCAGCAGGACGAAAGAAATCGAAAATCCGTCTTTTCTTTCGTGCGCGTTGGCGCTACCACTCGACGGGTCGAGGGCTTCGAAAGTCGCGCTCGAGCAGATGGTTGTGCGGTTGCAGCAAGTGCTGTTTGCTTCCGTCGCGTAGGTCGACGGGGATCATCGCCACGATCCTGTTCGATTAGCGCATCGCGCCGGTCCGCGGGATCGGTACATCGCCGATGCGGCGTCGGACGAACGGCCCGGGGAGGGAGACGATGACGCTGGTTCTGAAGGGCGTGTCGAAGCGGGTGGGTTCCGATACCCACATCCATCCGACCGACTTGGAGCTCGAGAAGGGGACGATGAATGTCCTGTTGGGTCCAACCTTGGCCGGCAAGACGTCACTGATGCGCCTGATGGCCGGCCTCGACGCCCCGACCTCGGGCCGCGTGCTGTGGAACGGCGAGGACGTGACCGGCAGGCGCGTGCAGGACCGCCACGTCGCGATGGTCTACCAGCAGTTCATCAACTACCCGTCGCTGACGGTCTACGAGAACATTGCATCGCCACTGCGACTGATGCGGCGAAAGCGCGACGACATCGACGCCGCCGTCCAGAAGACCGCCGCCATGATGAAGCTGACGCCGATGCTGCAGCGCAAGCCGCTGGAGCTGTCGGGCGGACAGCAGCAGCGCTGTGCGCTGGCGCGGGCGCTTGTGAAGGGGGCGGAGCTTGTGTTGCTCGACGAGCCGCTGGCCAACCTCGACTACAAGCTGCGCGAGGAGCTGCGTGTCGAGATCCCCAAGATCTTCGAGGAGTCGGGCGCGATCTTCGTCTACGCCACGACCGAGCCTGAGGAGGCGTTGCTGCTCGGTGGCAAGACCGCGGCCCTTTGGGAGGGGCGCGTCACACAGTTCGGGCCGACGCCGCAGGTTTACCGGCAACCGGTCGACATGACGACCGCCAGCGTCTTCAGCGTGCCGCCGATGAACTTCCTCAAGGTCTCGAAATCCGGCGCCGAGATCAGGTTCGGCGACGGACAGAAAGCGACGGTGTCAGGGCGGCTCGCCGAACTTCCCGATGGCCGCTACACGGCCGGCTTTCGCCCCAACCATATGGAGATGCACCGGCCTGCCAGTGAGGCGATCGAATTCCATACCCAGGTCTCGGTCACCGAGCTGACGGGGTCGGAGACGTTCCTGCACCTCAATCACCATGGAGCGGACTGGATCGCGCTGGTCCACGGGGTGCGGGAGGTGGAGGCCGGCGACAGGGTGAGCGTCTATCTCGACCCGCGTCACATGTACATGTTCGGCGACGGTGGTCGTCTGGTCGCGCCGGCGTCCTACGCCGCGGCGTGAAGGGAAAGAGATGGCCAAGATCACGCTGAAGAACCTCGCGCACTCCTACAGCCCGAACCCGAAGGGCGAGGAGGACTACGCGCTGAAGGAGCTGAACCACGACTGGGTCGATGGCGAAGCCTACGCGCTGCTTGGCGCCTCGGGCTGCGGCAAGACCACGCTGCTCAACATCATCTCTGGGTTGCTGATACCGAGCCGGGGCCACATCCTGTTCGACGGCGTCGACGTGACCGAGTCGCCGACGGCCGAGCGGAATATCGCGCAGGTGTTCCAGTTTCCGGTGGTCTACGACACGATGACGGTCCGCGAGAACCTCGCCTTTCCGCTGAAGAACCGCGGCATCGACGCCGGCATCATCGCCGAACGGGTGCAGAGGATCGGCCGGATGATTGGGCTGGAGGACCGCTTTGACCGCAAGGCCAGCGGCCTGACGGCGGACGCCAAGCAGAAGATCTCCCTCGGCCGCGGGATGGTGCGCGAGGACGTCAACGCGCTGCTGTTCGACGAGCCGCTGACGGTCATCGACCCCCAGATGAAGTGGGAGCTGAGGACGCAGCTCAAGCAGCTCCACCGTCAGTTCGGCCACACGATGATCTACGTCACTCACGACCAGACAGAGGCGCTTACCTTCGCGGACAAGGTCGCGGTCATGCACGAAGGGCGCGTGGTTCAGATCGGCACGCCGGAAGAGCTGTTCGAGCGGCCGGAGCATACCTTCGTGGGGTACTTCATCGGCTCGCCCGGCATGAATCTGATCCCTGCGCGGATCGAGGGCGCGAAGGCCTACGTCGACGGCGCAGAGGTCGGACTTGGCCGCGACTACGGCCGGCCTTCGGGTAGCGTCCAGATCGGCGTGCGACCCGAATTCCTGCGCCTGTCTGCAACCGAGGGGCTGCCGGTCCGCGTGCGCCGGGTCGAGGACGTTGGTCGCCACAAGATCGTCCGCGCCGAACTCTTGGGGCAGGACATCAGCATCATCGCCGACGAGAGCGCGAGCGTCGGGCCAGACATGAACCGCGTCACATTCGACCCAGCGCGGGTCAACGTCTACGCCGACAATTGGCGTGTGGAAGGGGAGGCCGCCTGATGAACAAGACGGTGAACCAGAAGGCCTGGTTCCTGGTCCTGCCGGTGCTGGTGCTGGTCGCGTTCTCGGCGGTGATCCCGCTGATGACGGTGGTCAACTACTCGGTGCAGGACACCTTCGGAAACAACGTCTTCTTCTGGGCTGGCCTCGAATGGTTCGAAGAGATGCTGGCGAGCGAGCGGGTCTGGAACGCGTTGGGTCGCCAGCTCATGTTCTCGGGCATCATCCTGGCGATCGAGATTCCGCTTGGCGTCTTCGTCGCGCTGAACATGCCAAAGAGCGGCTTCTGGGCATCGTTCTGCCTGGTCGCGATGTCGCTGCCGCTGCTGATCCCGTGGAACGTGGTCGGCACGATCTGGCAGATTTTCGGGCGCGTCGATATCGGGCTGTTGGGGTACACGCTCGATGCGATGGGCGTGTCCTACAACTACACGCAGAACACTCTTGCGGCCTGGATCACAATCATCGTCATGGACGTCTGGCACTGGACGTCGCTGGTGGCGCTGCTGGCCTACGCCGGGCTGAAGTCGATTCCCGACGCTTACTACCAGGCGGCGAAGATCGATCAGGCGTCGCGCTGGAAGGTGTTCCGCTACATCGAGCTGCCGAAGATGGCGGGCGTCCTGATGATCGCGATCCTGCTGCGATTCATGGACAGCTTCATGATTTATACCGAGCCGTTCGTGGTCACCGGCGGCGGACCCGGCAATGCGACGACGCTGCTGTCGATCGACCTCGTCAAGACGGCGCTGGGGCAGTTCGACCTTGGGCCCGCGGCGGCATTCTCGCTCATGTACTTCCTGGTGATCCTGCTGATCTCCTGGGTGTTCTACACCGTGATGACCAACCTCGACCGGAAGGGGATGTGATGTCGGACACCGTATCCGCACCCGGCGCCGCGTCGATCCCGGGCGACGTCTCCGAGCCCAGCCGCCGCACGCGCACGCGCAGCCGGTTCCGGCCGAACGGGTCGGCGGTGGTGATGACGCTCTACCTGCTTTTTCTGCTGCTGCCGATCTACTGGCTGCTCAACATGAGCCTGAAGTCGAATTTCGAGATCCTGAACAGCTTCACGCTCTGGCCTCGCGACCTGACATTCGCGAACTACGAAACGATCCTGACCGACCCGGCCTGGTACATGGGCTACGTGAACTCGATGATCTACGTCGTGATGAACACCGGGATCAGCGTCTCGGTCGCGCTGCCCGCCGCCTACGCCTTTTCGCGCTACAGCTTCATGGGCGACAAGCACCTGTTCTTCTGGCTGCTGACCAATCGCATGGCGCCGCCGGCCGTGTTCGCGCTGCCGTTCTTCCAGTTCTACTCGTCGATCGGGCTCTTCGACACGCACATCGCCGTGGCGCTGGCGCATTGCCTCTTCAACGTGCCGCTGGCGGTCTGGATCCTCGAGGGCTTCATGCGCGGCGTGCCGAAGGAGATCGACGAGACGGCCTATATCGACGGCTACAGCTTCGGGCGGTTCTTCGTGCGGATCTTCATGCCGCTGATCGCGTCGGGTATCGGCGTCGCGGCGTTCTTCTGCTTCATGTTCTCGTGGGTGGAGCTGCTGCTCAGCCGCACGTTGACGACGGTGAACGCCAAGCCGATCGCGGCGATCATGACGCGGACGCAGGGGGCCTCGGGCATCGACTGGGGCGTGCTGGCCGCGGCGGGAATCCTTACCATCATTCCCGGTGCGCTCGTGATCTGGTTCGTCCGGAACTACATCGCCAAGGGCTTTGCCCTGGGGAGGGTGTGATGACCGCGTCGACATCAGCCGTCGCCGCAACGAGGAGGTTCTGACATGGCATGGATGGCCTGGACATGGCCGACCGCGATCTTCTTCATGGTCATCGCGGCGCTTCTCGTCATCTTCTCGATCCTCGCGATCCGCTATCCCGAGACGCCGCGCGTCGGCATCCTGCGGATCGAGACGACGCGGGGAGACCGGCTGTTCATTTCTCTTCTGGGCTCGGCCTTCATCAATCTGGCCTGGCTCGGCCTCGTCAGCGCCCCCCAGTGGGCAGCGCTGATCGTCTGCCTCATCTTCGCCGCGGCGGTCTTTCGCTGGGTGTGATGGGGATCACCCCTGCCGAACCGGGCTCAGAACCCGGGCCGGCCCACACAAGAACTCGTTCAATGGGAGGAACGATGAACGTATCAATCAAATCGACCACCGCCATGGCGCTCGCGCTCGGCCTGCTTGCAGGTCCGGCGTTCGCTGGCATGGAGGAAGCGACGGAGTTTCTCGACAACGAGATCGACGGCATGTCTGTCCTCTCGCGCGAGGAACAGGAAGCAGAGATGCAGTGGTTCATCGACGCCGCCGAGGCGTTCCAGGGCATGGACATCAATGTCGTGTCCGAGACCATCACCACGCATGAATACGAAAGCCAGGTCCTGGCCCCCGCCTTCAGCGCCATCACGGGAATCAACATCACCCACGACCTGATCGGCGAGGGTGACGTGGTCGAGAAGCTGCAGACGCAGATGCAGTCCGGCCAGAACGTCTACGACGCCTACGTCAACGACTCCGACCTGATCGGCACCCACTGGCGTTATCAGCAGGCCCGCAACCTGACAGACTGGATGGCGAACGAGGGCGCCGACGTCACCTCGCCGACGCTCGACCTCGACGATTTCATCGGGCTGCAGTTCACCACGGCGCCCGACGGCGATCTCTACCAGTTGCCGGACCAGCAGTTCGCGAACCTCTACTGGTTCCGCTACGACTGGTTCAACGACGAGAAGAACCAGGAGGACTTCCGGGCCGAGTACGGCTACGACCTCGGCGTTCCGGTCAACTGGTCGGCGTACGAGGACATCGCCGAGTTCTTCACCGGCCGCGACCTCAGCCACATGGGCGTCGACGGCGAGGTCTATGGCAACATGGACTACGGCAAGAAGGACCCCTCGCTCGGCTGGCGCTACACCGACGCGTGGATGTCGATGGCCGGCATGGGCGACGTCGGAGAGCCAAACGGCCTGCCGGTCGACGAATGGGGCATCCGTGTCGACGAGAATTCGCGGCCCGTGGGCTCGTGCGTGGATCGTGGCGGCGCCACCAACGACGCCGCGGCCGTCTATGCCGTGACCAAGGCGATCGAGTGGCTGAACAAGTACTCGCCGCCTGCCGCGATGGGCATGACCTTCTCCGAGGCCGGTCCGGTCCCGGCGCAGGGCAACGTCGCCCAACAGATGTTCTGGTACACCGCCTTCACCGCCGACTCCGTCAAGGAAGGCTTGCCGGTGATGAACGAGGACGGCACGCCGAAATGGCGGATGGCCCCCTCGCCGCACGGCGTCTACTGGCAGGACGGAATGAAGATCGGCTATCAGGACGTCGGTTCCTGGACGATCCTGAAGTCCACGCCGGAAGATCGCGCCAAGGCCGCGTGGCTCTACGCGCAGTTCGTCACGTCCAAGACGGTGGACCTCAAGAAGTCGGACGTGGGTCTCACCTTCATCCGTGAGTCGACGATCAACTCGGACCACTTCTCCGAGCGCGCGCCGAAGCTCGGCGGCCTGATCGAGTTCTACCGCTCGCCGGCGCGCACAGCGTGGTCGCCGACCGGGACGAACATCCCCGACTACCCCAAGCTGGCGCAGCTCTGGTGGCAGAACATCGGCGACGCCATGTCCGGCGCCAAGACCCCGCAGGAGGCGCTCGACGCACTCTGCGAGGCGCAGGAGGACGTGCTGGAGCGGCTGGAGCGTGCCGGCGTTCAGGGCGACATCGGCCCGAAGATGAACGAGCCGAGGGACCCGCAGGAATGGCTCGACGAGCCGGGCGCGCCGGTTGCGAAGCTCGAGAACGAGGAAGAAGAGCCTCAGACCATCAGCTACGACGAGCTGATCAAGTCCTGGGAGCAGTAAATCCTGTCTCTGGCGGGGCCCCTCGGGGCCCCGTTCGCAACAGAGACCTGAGGCCGCGCCGACGGTCGGCGCCGCCGATGCCCAGAAAGCAGACCGGATCCTGCCGTTCCCGCAGCTACGATCGGATCGTGGCGTACGTCGGGTGATACCCGCCGTTTTTCGATCGCACCGTCGAGTTTTACGGTGAGAAGGTCTCGTTTCGGGACTTCGGTCGCCAATGGAGGCCGCGACCTGCCAAGGCATCCAATCAGGAATCCGCATGGCCGAACGTGACCCTCCGCGACAGTCCTGTCCCTCAGGGGCAGGTTCCGATCTGCGCGATTGGCGCCTCCGCCGGCGGAGTGGCGGCGCTTCAGAGCTTCTTCAGACAGATCCCCGATGACCTCGGCCTCGCCTACGTCATCATTGTCCACCTTGCGCCCGAGCACCCGAGTGCGATGGCGGAGATGTTCCAGAACTGCACCGGCATGAAGGAGCTCGGGGTCGACGACACGACGAGACTCCGGCCCAATTGTCTACGTCATTCCGCCCGACCGGGAACTGGTGATCGAGGGCGACGACATCACCGCGCGCCCCTTCTCCGAGCCGCGCGGGCATCGGGCGCCGGTCGACATGTTCTTCCGCTCGGTCGCGGCGGCCCGCGGCGACGGCATGGCAGTTGTGCTGACCGGCGCTGGATCCGATGGCGCGCTTGGCGTCCGGGCCATCCAGGAGGGTGGCGGCGTCGTCTTCGTGCAGGATCCGGCTGGGCGAAGTTCCCGATAATGCCGCAGAACGCCATCGCGACCGGCGCCGCGAACCTCGTCGCACCGATCGCGAGCTTGGTCGAGCGCATAGCGGAGATATCGAGAAGCAAGGAGGCGGTGCAGTCCATCGACACGGACGGCGCCATCCGCGAGTTGCGTCGGATCCTGGGCTTCCTGCGGGCGCGAACCGGACACGACTTTTCCAGCTACAAGCGCGCGACGGTCATGCGCCGTCTTCTGCGGCGCGTGCAGGTCACCCGCACCGGAAACCTGCACCAGGTTCTCGAGCACCTCAAGAACACACCCGAGGAGGCGCAGGACCTGTTCTCGGACCTGCTCATCTCAGTGACTATGTTCTTCCGCGATCGCGAGGCGTTCGCGCAACTGGCAGAGAAGGTGATCCGGCCGATCTTCGACGACGTCGCCGAGGAGGGCATCCGCGGCTGGGTCGCCGGCTGCGCCACGGGCGAAGAGGCCTACAGCGTCGCCATCCTGATGCTGGAGGAGGCCGAGCGTCGGAAGGTCAGGCCGGTCATCCAGATCTTCGCGAGCGAGCTCGACGAGGGCGCGCTCTCGACCGCACGCGAGGGACGCTATCCCCGCTCACTCGAGGCGGACGCCTCGGAAGAGCGGCTGCGGCGGTTCTTCGTGGACGAGGGCTCACACTACCGCGTGCGAAAGCAGCTTCGCGACGTCGTCTTGTTCGCCTCGCGCAGCGTACTGAAGGACCCGCCCTTCATGCGGCTCGACCTGATCGCCTGCCGTAACCTCATGATCTATCTGGAGCGGTCGCTCCAGCAGCAGCTTGCCGCGCTGTTCCACTACGGTCTGAAATCCCAGGGCTATCTCTTTCGGGGGTCCGCCGAGGCGGTCGATGCGACGGACCTCTTCGTCACGATCGATCGCGACGCGCGGCTCTATCGGGCACGACCGCAGGCTCCGCGCCACCTGCCACTCCTGCCGCAGCTTCCCGCGGGCTATAACCGGGCGCCGCAGCCGCAGCCGCAGCCGCGCGAGGTCGGAGAGGCCGGGGCACGCTTCTCGGTCGAAGCCCACGCGCAGGCGCTCGAGCAAGCCGCGCCGCCGAGCATCCTGGTCGACGAGTCGCACCATGTCGTGCACCTCTCGCCCTCGGCGGGGGAATACATTCTGCACTCCGCCGACACGATTTCGGGCCGTCTGTCGGCCGTCGTGCGACCCGAACTGCGGCTCGACCTCGGGGTCGCGCTCGATCGCGCCATCGGCCAGGGCATCGTGACGACGACCCATCCCGCCGGTTTCAAGGGGGGACCGGAAAATCTCGATGCGAGCGCGTCAGCGGCAAGGGCGCATCTGCACCGTAGGCGCTCGTCGTCTTCTTCGACGACGGCGAGGCCGAAGACGTCGAAGACGCCGGTGCAGGGAGTCACGCGCCAGACGAGATTCGCCACCTGCAGTCGGAGCTGAAGGCGGCGCGGGAGGCACTGACGGCCCGTCGTTCCGGCCACGAGACAGCTGTGGAGGACCTGCGCGCCGCGAACGAAGAGCTGCAGACGGTGAATGCCGAGCTCAAGATCAAGCTCGACAGCTTCTCGACGGCGCACAGCGACCTGCAGAACCTCACCGCCGAGACCGAGACCGGCACGCTCTTCTTCGACGCGAACCTTCGGATACGGATGTTCACGCCGCCCGTCGCGGATCTCTTCAACGTCACCAGCCACGATGTCGGCCGCGCGATCACCGACTTCACGCACCGCCTGACGTACGATGGCGGCGAAGAGCGCGCGCTCGAGGTGATGCGAGATCTCACGCCGCTCGAGACCGAGGTCGAAAGCAGCGATGGACGCTGTGTCATGATGCGATCGGGGCCCTACCGCACGATCGAGGACCGGATCAGCTGGGTCGTGCTGACCTTCGTCGACATCACCTCCCGCGTCGATGCGAAGCGCCAGCTGAGCGAGAGTGAGCAACGCTACCGGACCAATTCGATCGACGACGGATTCTGCGTCGTGGAGATGATCTTCGAGGGCAACAAGGCGGTGGATTACCGCTTCCTTGAGGTCAACGCCGCCTTCGAGCGGCAGACCGGTCTTGCCGAGGTGACAGGAAAGCGCATGCGCGAACGCGTGCCCGACTACGAGGAGCACTGGTACGAGAACTACGGCTGGGTCGTCACGGAGCAGAAGGCCGAACTCTTCGAGGCGCCTGCCGCGTCGCTCGGCCGCTTCTATGAGGTCTACGCCTTTCCCTACGGCGCCGTCGAAGAGCACAGGATTGGCATTCTCTTCAAGGACGTGAGCGAACGGAAGCAGGCGGAGGAGCAGCGCGAGTTGCTCACGCACGAGCTGAGCCACCGGGTCAAGAACACGCTCGCCATCGTGCAATCCCTGGCGCGGCAGTCCGGCACGCGGCACGCCTCGGTCGAAGAATACCGCGACCAGTTCATCGGGCGGCTCCAGGCGCTCGGCCGGGCGCACGGCCAGCTGCTCGAAACGAACTGGCGATCCGCGGATCTGGGACGCCTGGTGGAGGAGACGCTGGCGGCATACGGCGCGACCGACACGCACAAGATCGAGGTCGACGGCGAGACGGCAACCTTGAGTCCCAAGCAGGGCCTCGGTCTCGCGCTGATCCTGCACGAACTCGCGACGAACGTCGCCAAGTACGGCTCGCTTTCGGCGGATGGCGGGCGCCTGTCCGTAATGTCGCAGATCGACACGCGGGAGGCGGCGCCCCTCCTCCTGCTGGAGTGGAAGGAGCGAGGCGGCCCGCCGGTTGGAGAGCCGGGACCAGCGGGTTTCGGCACGGCGCTCGTCCAGCGCGCCGCGAGCTACGCGCTCAAGGGTACCGCGGAACTCGACTTCGCCGCCGAGGGCCTGACCCTGCTGGTACATGCCGGCTGCGAGGTTCTAGGTCCGGTCTGTTCCTGCGCGCAGGCGCTCGACTTGCTGGAGACGGAGCGCCCGGACGCGGTGATGCTCGACCTCAACCTCGATGGCGAGTTGAGCGCCCTGCTGGCGAACCACCTGCGCGAGTGCGGGATCCCCTTGGTCATCGTGACCGGATACGGCGAGACCCAGATGCACCGCTCCGCAATGGGCAATGCCCCGCATGTGGCGAAACCCTACCGTGACGCACACCTCCTGTCCGTGCTGGCGCGCGTCATCACTTAGAGTTGCTCTGCGTCCCGCGCAGCGACGGCCCAACGTCACGAAGCGGTGGACGTGCGAGCTATTCCGCCGGCGCCTTGCTGCGGCGTCTGCGCAGGAGCTTGAGGGCGGGCAGGAATATCAGGATCAGCGCGATCACCGTGATCGGCCCAGCGATGGGACGCGTGAAGAAGATCATCGGGTCGCCGGAGGACAGCAGCAACGATTGCCGCAGGGTCGGCTCCGCGATCGGTCCCAGGACGATGGCCAGCACGGCCGGTGCAAGCGGATAGTCGAACTTGCGCAGAACGAAGGCGCCAAGGCCGAAGATCACCATCAGCCAGACGTCGTGCATGCTGCGAGTCGCGGCGTAGCCACCGCAGATCGACAGAACGAAGATCATCGGCGCGAGGATCGTGAACGGCATCCGCAGCATCCAGATGAAGAGCGGAATGAAGGCCAGGTTGATCAAAAGCGCCGCGACGTTCGATATGTAGAACGACCCGATGAGGCCCCACACGAACTCCGACTGGTCCACGAAGAGGCGCGGACCGGGGACCAGGCCCCAGATCACCATGCCACCCAGCAGGATCGCCGTGGTAGGAGAGCCCGGAATGCCGAGCGTCAGCATCGGCAACATCGCCCCGGTGGAGGCGGCATTGTTCGCCGCTTCGGGCGCCGCGACACCGCCGGGATGACCGCGACCGAACTCCTCGGGCCGCCGGGCGACCATCTTGGCCACGCCGTACGACATCAATGAGCCGGGGGTCGCTCCCGCCGCCGGCAGGACGCCGACGAAGAAACCGAGGAACGAGCCGATGCCGGTGCCCTTCCACCCTCGCTTCACGGCTTCCTTGGTGTCGGACATCATGCCGCGCGCCGTCATCTTAGGCGTCGTCGTCGTCACCTCACCGCGGGTCTGCTCGATGGTCCAGAGCATCTCGCCGATGCCGTAGACCCCGATCGCGAGGACGAGAAAGCCGATCCCGCGCAGGAAGCCGGAAATGTCGAACAGCACCAGACGCGGCGCGCCCGAGATCTGGTCGAACCCGACGGCGCCGAGGACGAGGCCGAGGCAGATCGACAGCACCGTCTTGGCGATGTCGTCACCGCCGAGCCCGACGAAGGTGGCGAAGGCAAGCAGCATCAGCGCGAAGATCTCGGGCGGTCCGAACGACAGAGCCGCGGTCGCGAGCACGGGCGCGAAGAGCGTGAAGAGCACGTTCGCCACGGTGCCGCCGACGAAGGAGGCGAGCGCGGCCGTGACGAGCGCGAGGCTGGCCCTGCCCTGCAGCGCCAGCGGCCTGCCGTCGAACGTCGTGGCGACAGCCGTCGAGGCGCCGGGAATCCCCAGCGTCACCGACGAGATCGCGCCGCCGTACATGGCGCCGTAGTAGATTGCGGCGAGGAAGATGATCGCCGACCCAGGCGGCACCAGGAAGGTGACCGGCAACAGTATCGCGACCCCGTTCACCGACCCCAGTCCCGGCATCGCGCCGATGAACAGCCCGACGGCGACGCCGACGAAGATCAGGAAAAGGTTCAGGGGCTGCAGCGACAGCAGCATCCCGTCGGCGAGCAGGGACAGGACTTCCATGTCAGAAGCGGTTCCTTGAGGAGGTCAGTAGATGATCTCGTAGAGGACGTCGAAGACGGGATCCGTAAAGGTCATCCCCTTGGGCATCGTGATCTGCATGGCGCCTTCGAAGAAGAAGAAGAACAGAACCGGCGTCACCAGCGCGACCGCAAGGCACAGGGCCCAGCCATGGCGCCCCAGATAGCGCATGTAGTAGAGCAAGAAGATCGCGATCGCACCGTAGAGGGACACGATGTTTATCAGCCCGACGAACACCACAATGCCGCCGCCGACGAGAACAATCATCCGCCAGCCGTAGCCGTCAAGGAACGGCTCTTCCGACTGCGACGGCGGGCTGGTCCGGCGCCACCAGTTGAAGGCGATCATGACGCAGCACAGCAGCATGATGGCCGACAACCAGAAGGGCCAGGCGCCTCCGCCCGGCCCCTCTCCTGAAATGTAGCCGATCGAAAGCTCGGTGCTCTTCCACATCAGGTAGATCGAGAAGAGGGCCAGTACCCCCGCGGTCGCGATTTCGCCGTAGCGCATGCGGCGCTTGCCCCGTCTTTCGCCTTACCCGTCGAGCCGCGCGAGCAGATCTCGGTGGTTTTCGACCTGCCGCGACCAGTAGTCCTTCTGCTCGTCGGCGTTCATCCAGAGTGGCGACAGGCTCTCGGATTCGAGATAGCCCTGCCACTCGTCGCCCTCGTAGATCGTCGTGAAGAGATCACGGTAGTACTCAGCCGCCTCCTCCGACATGCCGGGCGCACCCACGACCGCACGCTGATTGTAGTACGAGAAGTCGTGTCCCTTCTCCTTCAGCGTCGGCACGTCGGGATAGGCCGGCATCCGCTCGTCCGAGAAGGCCAGCAACGGCACGAAATCGCCGGATTCGTAGAAGCCCTTGGCTTCGGCGGGGTTGTTCACGCTCGCCATGATCTGCTTGCCGGCGAGGTCCTTGGCCACCGCGCCGCCGCCGTCATAGGGGATGTACTTGATCGGCAGGCCGTAGGCCCCCGACATGTACGCGATGACGATGGAGTCCTCCTGTCCCTTACCGGTGCCACCCATCACCCATTCGCCGTTTGCCGCCTCGACCTCTTCGACGAACTGCTCAAACGTGGTGATCCCCTGATCCTTGTGCACCCAGAGCACGAACGGATCGACGCCCATCATCGCGATCGGCGTGAAGTCCATGATGTCGATCCCGAGGTTCTCCTGCCGGATCGGCGTGGTGAAGAACGAATTCAGCGTCACCAGAAGCGTGTGGTCCGGGTCGTTCGCGTTCGCGACGTGCAGCAGCGCTTCCGCACCCGATCCGCCGCCCTTGTTGTTCGGAACCAGCGGCCGGCTCGTCAGGTCGTTCTTCTCGGCAACCGATTGCAGGAACCGTGCGATCTGGTCGGCGCCACCGCCAGGTCCCGCCATGATGACGAAGTCGATCGGCCGCGTCGGCTCCCATTCCTGCGCATGTGCCACAATCGGCGCAGTCACGAGCATGGCGGCACCGGCAATTCCCAAGAACGTGCGTCTCGCTGTCGTCATCAAACCCTCCTCAAAACTGCGACCGCCACCCTGAGCGGCGGGCCGAGGGGGAAATTATCTTTCGCTAACAAAATTTCAACAAGGATTCTGCGGGCGCCACGATCTTGCTTAATGCACCAGAACCACGGGCAGTTCGGCGGTGTCGACGATAGTCTGCGTGTTGCCTCCGAAAAGCGTCTCCCGCTCGTGGCTGTGCCCGTAGGCGCCCATGACCAGCAGGTTCGCACCGGCCTCGGACGTTTGCTGCAAGAGCGCTGCGCCGGCGTTGCGTGCCTCGAACCGCCGGGTCCGCGCGTCGATCCCGCGCAAGCGATAATAGTCGACCAGCTCCTCGGATGTGGCGCCGTGCGGCTCGCCCTTGCCGGCGGTGAGGATCGTGACCTCGTCGGCCGCCTTCATCAGGTCCAGCGTCATGGCCACCGCCCGCGCGGCCTCGGTCGAGCCGTTCCAGCCAACCGCGATGCGTGCGCCGAGGTCGGCTGACGCCTCGCGCTGGGGCGGACACATCAGGACCGGGCGGCCAGTCGAGAACAAACCCGACTTTAACGAGTTGATGCCGAGATTGCGGTCGCGGTCGGGCTTGGCAACGACGATGAGGTCCGCCAGTCGCCCGTGATGCTTGACCACGTCGGCCATCCGCCCCTTTTCCTCGACGAACTCGAAACTGGGCGCGTCGCCGAAGGTCGGCGCGGCCTCCTCCAGCCCGAATTCCTGCGCAAGACGGCGCAGCACCTTTCGGAGGTGATCCTCCTGCTGGTCGGCCAACTCGTGCGCCTGGCGCAGGATGGTCTCGCGCGCGAAGGCGGGCATCGGTACACCGTAAGGCAGCATATCTTCCGGCTGCGCGCGACAATGCGCCACGACGACGTGAGCCTGATGTCGCCGCGCCAGCGCAGCGGCGTGGCCGATCACGGTTGCGACCATTCCATCGCCCCGCACCGGAACGAGTATCTTTCTCAGCATCGTCCCCCCGCGACCATTGTCACCCCAACGCGGTGCGATGCACCGCAGTGCCGTGCTTGCAGGTAACTGCCGCTTCGGTTCGAGCGCAAGTCAGCCCCGCCTCGACCGCAGCCTCTGTGCACCGGCATAATGCGGCGAGGCGTTGCGGCCGAAGCGGTATTTCGCCAGCGCCGAAACAATCCGCGGGTCGTGCAGTCGGCACTTCCACCACCAACGGCGTGGTTCTTCGTGGGGCCGCGACAGTTTCTCGAAACCCAAGCGGCCATGGCGCGTTGGCCATCGACGTCACCGGCGTAGCAGCTCGAAACGCAGGCCTGTGGACGGCCCCATTGCCCGCCGGCCGCAAGCGGACCAAGGTCAGGAACCGATATCGTGAGCTCGCTCAGACAGCAGTTTCTTACCCGCCCGATCCACCGCTGGGCGCGCAAGGCCCTGCCGACGCTCTCGGAGACTGAGGCCGAGGCGCTTAACGCCGGAGAGGTCTGGTGGGAGGCCGATCTGTTCTCCGGAAATCCCGACTGGTCGTGTCTGCATGCCATCGCGGAGCCGCAGTTGAGCGAGGAAGAGCAGGCCTTTCTGGAAGGGCCGTGCGAGGAACTCTGCGCCATGATCGACGACTGGTCGATCAACGAGGTCACCGGCGACCTCTCGCCCGAGACTTGGGAGTTTCTCAAGCGCCACAAGTTCTTCGGGATGATCATCCCGAAGGATCAAGGGGGTCTCGGCTTCTCGGCCTACGCGCATTCAGAGATCGTCCGCTACATCTCCACTCGCTCGGTCGCGGCGGCGGTCACGGTGATGGTCCCGAACTCCCTCGGACCGGGCGAGCTGCTGCTGCAGTTCGGCACCGACGCGCAGAAGGACTACTGGCTGCCGCGCCTCGCCGACGGCCGCGAGGTTCCCTGCTTCGGCCTGACCAGCGAGGAGGCGGGGTCGGACGCCTCCGCCATGGTCGACGACGGCGTGATCTGCCGCGGCGAGTATCTGGGCGAGGAAGTACTGGGCATCCGCCTCAACTGGTCCAAGCGCTACATCACGCTCGCGCCCGTGGCGACGGTGCTGGGTCTCGCCTTCAAGCTGCGCGACCCCGACCACCTGCTGGGCGAGAGGGAGGAGCTCGGCATTACCTGCGCCCTCGTGCCGACGAATCTGCCAGGGGTGGAGACCGGGCGGCGGCATGTCCCCTCCGCGACGATGTTCCAGAACGGTCCGACAACCGGACGGGACGTCTTCGTCCCGCTTGAGAACATCATCGGCGGTCCGGACTATGCCGGGCGCGGCTGGATGATGCTGATGAGCGCGCTCGCCGCCGGGCGCGGCATCTCTCTGCCGTCGATGTCTGCGGCGGCCTCCGCCCTCTCGGCGCACACGTCGGGTGCCTACGCCCGCATTCGCCAGCAGTTCGGGCTGCCGGTCGGCAAGTTCGGCGGCGTGCAGGAGCTGCTGGGCGGCCTCGCAGCCAATGCCTACGTGCTCGACGCCGCGCGCCGGCTGACCTGCGCCGGGCTGGACGAGGGGCGGTCGCTGTCGGTGATCTCGGCGATCATGAAGGCGCACGGCACCTACCGGATGCGCCAGGCGGTCGACGACGCGATGGACATCCACTCCGGCAAGGCGGTGATCGACGGGCCGATGAACTACCTCTCCGCCCTCTACCGCGCGGTGCCGATCGGCATCACGGTGGAAGGCGCGAACGTGATGACGCGCAACCTCATCATCTTCGGCCAGGGCTCGATTCGCGCGCACCCGCACATCCTCGACGAGATGCAGGCGCTCGAAATCAAGGACGACGAGAAGTCGCTCGAGGCGTTCGATCGTGCCTTCTGGGCGCATGTCGGGCACTCTCTCAGGACGGTCGGCCGCACCGTCATCCGCGCATGGTCGGGCAGCCGTCTCGCGCCCGCACCGAACGCCGGCGCCGCGACGCCGATCTACCGCGAGATGTCCCGCTGGGCCGCCGGCTTCGCCTTAACCGCCGATGCCGCATTCCTGACGCTCGGCGGCGAACTGAAGCGGCGCGAGATGATCTCCGCCCGCATGGGCGATGTCCTGTCCGAGCTCTACTTCCTCTCCGCCGCCTGCAAGCGGTGGGAGGCGGAGGGGCGGCAGAAGGCCGACCTGCCGCTCCTCCGCTACGCTGCCGCCGAGAGCTTCGCACGCATCCGAACGACACTCGACCACGTCATCGAGAACCTGCCGGCGCGCTGGATGGCCGTGATCCTGCGCGCCGCGATCCTGCCGGGCGGCGCTGCGCGCGGTCCCGACGATCGCCTGGTCGCCCAGTGCAGCGACCTGCTCTATGAGGCGTCGCCGGCCCGGGACCGCATACTGGGTCGGGTCTATGGCGGCTGCGAACGCGACGGTATCCGCCTCCTCGACGATGCCTTCCGGCAGGTGTCCGAAGTCGAGCCGATCGCTGCCCGCATCCGCCGCAAGCACCTGACACCTGAGGCGGCGGAGGCCGAGGGAGTCATCACCGGCGACGAACGGGCCCGGCTCGACGCCGCGGCGGAGGCCGTTCGCCGGGTAGTGGCCGTCGACGATTTCTCGCCGGAGGAGATCGCAGACATGTATCCCGGCCACCCGGCCGCCCCACGCACGCAGGAGGCCGCCGAATGAGCCGACCCGTCTACCTCGTCGACGGCGCCCGCACGCCGTTTCTCAAGGTTCGCGGCGGACCTGGCCCGTTCACGCCGGTCGACCTTGCGGTGCAGTGTGGTCGTCCTCTGCTCCTGCGCCAGCCGATCCCGCGCGACGCCTACGACCTCGTGATCCTCGGCTGCGTCAACGTCATCTCGGACGAGATGAACCCGGCACGCGTCGCCGCCCTCCGCCTCGGGCTCGGCGCAGACCAGCTAGCCTTCACCGTGCAGATCAACTGCGGCTCGGGGATGCAGTCGATCGACACCGCGTTCCGTTACATTCGCGACGGAAGCCACGACCTCATCCTCGCCGGCGGCGCCGAAGCCCTGAGCCACGCGCCCCTCGTCCTCAGCCAGGATGCCGTCGAGTGGTTCGCCGACCTCAACCGCGCCAAGAGCACGACGGAGCGTGCCAAGGCGCTTTCCGGCCTCCGCCCGGGCTTCCTGAAACCCGTGGTCGGGCTGGAGCGGGGCCTTACGGATCCGATCACCGACCTCAACATGGGCCAGACCGCCGAGGTGCTGGCCCACCGCTTCGAGATCAGCCGCGAGGCCGCCGACGCCTACGCCGTCGAGAGCCACCACCGCCTCGCCCACGCGCAGGACGAGGGCTGGCTTTGCGCGCGAGATCGAGCCTGCATTCGACCGCGACGGCAACGCCTACGACCATGATGACGGTGTCCGTCCCGACAGCGATGCCGAGTCCCTCGCCAAGCTGAACCCGGCCTTCGAGAAACCGTACGGCAAGGTGACCCCGGGCAACAGCTCGCAGATCACCGACGGCGCATCCTGGACGATCCTCGCCTCGGAGGAAGCGGTGCAGCGCCACGGGTTGACCCCCCTCGCCCGCATCGTCGACAGCGAGTGGGCGGCGCTCGACCCTGCGGTTATGGGTCTCGGCCCGGTCCTTTGCAGCACTCCGATGCTCGGCCGCAATGGCAAGGGCGCGTCGGACGTCGATCTCTGGGAGCTGAACGAGGCCTTCGCAGCGCAGGTGCTGGCGTGTCTCGCGGCGTGGCGCGACGAGGCCTTCTGCCGCGAGGTCCTCGGCCTGGACGGCGCCTTCGGCGACATTGACCGCGACCGGCTCAACGTCGACGGCGGCGCGATCGCGCTCGGCCACCCGGTCGGCACAAGCGGCAATCGCATCGTCCTGCACCTCGCCAACGCGCTTCGCCGCCGCGGCATGTCGTATGGAGTTGCGACGGAGTGCATCGGCGGCGGACAAGGCGGCGCAATGCTGCTGGAGGCGGCATGACCGGCCCCGTCCTGACCTACCTCGGCGAGACCCGGCTGGAGCTCGGCCCCGCCCGCGACGCCGCCGCCGACGGTCACTGGCGCTATGCGGTGGGTGAGGACGGCATCGGCTGGCTCGCGCTCGACAAGCGCGACGCCGGCACCAACACGATCTCCGAGGAGGTCCTGACCGAACTCGCCGCACTCCTCGATCGCATCGAGGCGGAGACGCCGAGGGCGCTGGTCATCCGCTCGGCCAAGCTTGGCGGGTTCGCCGCCGGCGCCGACATCGGCGGCTTCGGTGAAATGGCGGCCGGCGATGCCGAGGCGATGCTGCGGCGCGGTCACGACGTCCTCGATCGGATCGAAGCACTCCCGTGCCCCACCATCGCCATCGTCCACGGTCAGGCCCTCGGCGCCGGGTTCGAACTCGCGCTGGCCTGCGACCACCGCGTCGCCATCGACGGCGCCGCGTTCGGCTTTCCCGAAGTGCGGCTCGGCCTGCACCCCGGGCTCGGCGGCACCTTCCGCCTGCCCGCGCTCATCGACCCGACCGAGGCGATGACGCTGATGCTGACCGGCAAGACGGCGCACGTTGGCAAGGCCAAGAAGCTCGGCATCGCCGGCATCGTGACAGAGGAGCGCCACGTCGCCGCCGCTGTCCGTGCCGTCGCCGCGGGCGAGGTCGAGGCGCCGTCACAGGGCCTGAAGGCCGGCGCCTTCCGCCTCGGCCCCGCCCGCCGCCTCGCCGCGCGCCGCATGCGCTCGGAAACGGAGAAGAAGGCGCCGGCGGAGCACTACCCCGCGCCGCATGCCCTCATCGACCTCTGGGAACAGCATGGCGACGACCCGAAGGCGATGCAGGCGGCCGAGATCGAGTCGTTCGCCCGCCTGCTCGGCTCGGACACCGCGAAGAACCTGATCCGCGTCTTCTTCCTGCGGCAGAAGCTCAAGGCGAACGCCAAGGGAGAGGATGGCATCGCTCACGTGCACGTCGTCGGAGCAGGCGCGATGGGCGCCGAGATCGCCGCGTGGTCGGCGATCCGGGGCAAGACGGTGACGCTCGGCGACGTAGAGACCGAAGCGCTCGGCCGCGCCGTCAGCCAGGCCGCGAAGGTCTGTCAGGACAGTCATCTGAGCTCGATCGAAACTAGGGATGCGCTCGACCGCATGATCCCTGACGTGAACGGCCACGGCATCGCCCGCGCCGACCTCGTGATCGAAGCGGTGCCAGAGAAGCCAGAGCTCAAACAGAAGATCTATTCTAGCCTCTCGAACATGAAGGAAGGCGCGATCCTCGCCACGAACACGTCGAGCTTGCGCCTGACGGAGCTGCGCGAGGGCGCCCCCGACCCTTCCCGCTTCGCCGGCCTGCACTTCTTCAACCCTGTCTCGAAGATGCAGCTGGTCGAGGTGGTTCGTCACGACGGCACCTCCGACGAAACAGCCTCTGGGCTCGCCGCCTTCTGCGGCGCCATCGACCGGCTACCAGCGCCTGTCACCGACTATCCCGGATTCCTCGTCAACCGTGCGCTGATGCCGTACTTGATGGAGGCGCTGGTCCTCGTCGAGGAGGGCGTCGACAAGGAAACGGTCGATCGCGCAGCGCTGGATTTCGGGATGCCGATGGGGCCGGTGACGCTGGCGGATCAGGTCGGGCTCGACATCTGCCTCGACGTCGCCGAGAGCCTGAAGGGCAATCTCGAAAAGCCGATGCCCGACATCCCTGACCGGCTGCGCCGCATGGTCGAGGACGGTCACACCGGCAAGAAGGCGGGTCGGGGCTTCTACGATTGGAGCGACGGATCGCCCAAGCCCGAAGCGAAGGGTACGTCGCCCGACGACCTGACGGACCGTCTGATCCTGCCGATGCTCGACGCCTGCGCCGAGTGCCTTCGCCGAGAGGTCGCGCGCGACGATGACGAAGTCGATGCCGCGATGATCTTTGCCACCGGGTTCGCACCGTTCCGCGGCGGGCCGATGCACTACGCCCACGCCCGTGGCCCGGCCGCAATTCGCGCTCGTCTCGAGGAGCTGGCGGAACGTCACGGCCCGCGCTTCGCACCCGATCCCTTCTGGTCCAACCTTGCCTGAGCCGCACGCGTTCGCCGACGCGGACGCGGCGGCGCGCGCAATCGTTGACAAGGTCGGACCGGAGATCCGCCTCGCCCTGCCGCTCGGCCTCGGCAAGCCGGTCACGCTGCTCAACGCCCTGACGCGCTTGGCTGCAGCGGACCCCGGCATCCGGCTGTCGATCCACACCGCACTGACACTCGAGCGACCCGATCCCCAGTCGGAGATGGAGCGGAAGTTCCTCAACCCGGCACTCGACCGCCTGTTCGGCCGCTACCCTCAGATCGAGTACGCCCGGATGCTGCGCGACGGCACCCTGCCGCCCAACATCGAGGTCAGCGAGTTCTTCCTGATGGCCGGCCGCTGGCTCGACGTGCCGGCGATGCAGGAGAGCTACGTCTCTGTGAACTACACGCAGGCGCTCGACCTCGTCCTGTCGCGGCGACCGAACCTGGTGCTGCAGCTTCTCGCCACCGATGGCGACCGGATGAGCCTGTCGTGCAACACGGACGTCACATCCGACCTCCTGCGCCTTCGTCGCGAGGGACAGGCCGACTTCCTGATGGCGGCCGAGACCAATTCCGAACTGCCCTTCATGCCTGGCCCCGCCGAAATAGCGCCCGCGGAGGTCACGCTGCGGCTCGACCCGCCCGGGTCCTACGAACTGTTCTCCGTGGTCAAGCGCCCGGTAGCACCCGCCGAACATGCCATCGGCCTGCACGTTTCGCGCCTCGTCCGCGACGGTGGCACCTTGCAGATCGGCATTGGCGCGACTGGCGACGCCGTCGCTCATGCACTGCGCCTGCGCCACAGGGGCGAAGCGGCGGAGATCTGGCCGACCTGCCCTTTCATCCTCGGCGCCTTCACCGAAAGCGGGCCCTTTGACGGCGGCCTCTACGCAGTGACCGAGATGCTGGTGGACGCGATGCTTCCGCTGCTCGAGGATGGAATCCTGTCGCGGCAGGTCAGTGGCTCCGTGGTGCACGCAGGCTTCTTCATTGGCTGCCGCGACTTCTACGCCAGACTGCGCGCCATGCCGGAGGACCAGCGCGCGCGCATCGCGATGGTACCCGTGGGCTTCACCAACGCACTTCATGGCGACGAGGACGGGAAGCGCGCCGCACGGACCGAGGCGCGTTTCGTGAACACGACGATGGCCGTCACGCTGCTCGGCGCGGCGGCGTCTGACCTCCTGCCGGACGGTCGTGTGGTCAGCGGTATCGGCGGGCAGGCGGACTTCGTCGCCCAAGCGCTCGCCCTGAAGGGCGCGCGCTCGATCCTCACGCTGCGTGCGACCCGCCACGGCAAGAGCGGGCTGGTCTCGAACGTCGTCTGGTCGCATCCGCACGTCAGTGTGCCGCGGCACATGCGCGACATCGTCGTGACCGAGTACGGGATTGCGGACCTACGCGGCCGTAGCGATGCCGACTGCATCAGCGCCATGCTCGCCATCGCTGACAGCCGTTTCCAGGACGAGCTGGCGGCGCAAGCCCGCGATGCCGGCAAGCTCCCTCAAGACTATCGGATCCCCGAGGCGCACCGGGACAACCTGCCCGAGACCGTTTCGGCATGGCTGGACCCGTTCCGCGACCGCCTGCCCGTTTTCCCCTTCGGCACCGACTTCACCGAGGTCGAGCAGCGCCTGCTGCCCGCCCTCTCGACGCTCAGGCGAGCATCGCGGAGCCGCCGGGGCCTCGCCCGCCTTGCCTGGAAAGGTCGCAGTCGCGGCAATGCGGACGAAGCGGAATGCCTGGAGCGCATGGGCTTCGCCGCGCCCCGCACCATCTCCGATCGGATGAAGGCGGCGGCGCTACGCGGCGCGTTGCGGTCCAGCCCGCACTAGGGGAAGAAGACTCCCGTCGGCGGCTCGCGTCCAAGGCTGTGTCGCAGCACGGCACCTAACGGTTACGCGCGGATGCTCGACACCGATGGAACGCCGAGCGTGGCGAGGACCTTCGCCTCGATCTCCGCCGCGTTGAGGCCCGCCACGGCGTACATGTCACTCGGGCTCGCCTGATCGATGAAGATGTCGGGCAAGACCATCGAGCGGTACTTCAGTCCCACGTCGAACACACCCTCCTCGGCGAGCAGTTGCGCCACATGGCTTCCGAAGCCTCCGATGGCACCCTCCTCCACCGTGACGAGCGCCTCGTGGTGTCGGGCGAGGTTCAGGATCAGGTCGCGGTCGAGCGGCTTTGCAAATCGAGCGTCTGCGACCGTGACGGTCATGCCACGCGCGGACAGGGCCTCCGCCGCCTCTCGCGCCTCCGAAAGTCGGGTGCCGAACGACAGGATCGCGGCACGGTCGCCCTCCGCAATCAGGCGGCCCTTGCCGATCGGCAGCGGCTCTCCGCGTTCCGGCAGCTCGACACCGACACCTTCGCCCCTTGGATAGCGGAACGCTATGGGCCCCTCGTCGTGACGCGCCGCAGTAGCCACCATGTGGACGAGCTCCGCCTCGTCAGCGGCCGCCATGACGGTGAAGCCAGGCAGGTTGGCGAGGTACGCCACGTCGAACGCCCCGGCATGCGTCGCGCCGTCGGCGCCGACCAGCCCGGCGCGGTCGATCGCGAACCGCACGGGCAGCCGCTGGATCGCCACGTCGTGCACCACCTGGTCGTAGGCGCGCTGAAGGAAGGTCGAATAGATCGCCGCGAACGGCCGCAGACCTCCCGCCGCCATGCCGGCCGCGAAGGTCACGCCATGCTGCTCGGCGATGCCCACGTCGAAGCATCGCGCCGGAAACTTCTCCGCGAAGAGGTTCAGGCCAGTACCGTCCGGCATCGCCGCCGTCACGGCCACGATCCGGTCGTCCCGTGTCGCCTCGTCGAGTAGCGCGCGTGCGAAGACCTTGGTGTAGGCCGGCGCGTTCGGCGCGGACTTCTTCTGCTCGCCGGTTGCGACGTCGAACTTCGCTGTCGCGTGGCCCTTGTCCGCCGCTGTCTCCGCCGGCTTGTAGCCCTTGCCCTTGCGCGTGATGACGTGCAGCAGCACCGGCTTGTCCGCCCGCGCCTTTAGCGTCCGCAGCACCGGCAGTAGCTGCGTCATGTCGTGGCCGTCGATCGGGCCGACATAGTCGAAGCCCAACTCCTCGAAGAGGGTGCCGCCAACGGTCAGATGCTTCAGCATGTCCTTGGCGCGCTTCGCGCCGTCGCGGATGGGCGCGGGAAGACGGTCGACAGCGTCCTTCGCGCCGGCCCAGATGTCCTGCAGCGGAGCATTGGCGTAGAGCCGCGAGAGGTAGGACGACATCGCGCCCGTCGGCGGCGCGATCGACATCTCGTTGTCGTTGAGGATCACGAACAGCCGTCGGCCCATGTGGCCGGCATTGTTCATCGCTTCGTACGCCATCCCGGCAGACATCGCCCCGTCTCCGATGACCGCCACGACGTCGCCGATGCCGCTGTCACGCTGCAGGTCGCGCGCCGTCGCATAGCCGAGCGCCGCCGAGATCGAGGTCGAGGAATGCGCGGCGCCAAACGGGTCGTAAGGGCTCTCCGACCGCTTGGTGAACCCCGACAGGCCATCCTTCTGCCGGATCGTGCGGATCCGGTCGCGGCGGCCGGTCAGGATCTTGTGCGGATAGCACTGGTGCCCGACATCCCAGATCAGCTTGTCGCGCGGAGTGTCGAAGACGGCGTGGATCGCCACGGTGAGTTCCACCACACCCAGCCCGGCACCCAGGTGGCCCCCCGTTACGGACACCGCCGAGATCGTCTCTGCCCGCAACTCGTCGGCGAGCCGTCGAAGCTCTCCGTCCGAGAACTGGTCGAGGTCGCCCGGGAAGCGGACACGGTCGAGATGTGGGGTCGTCGGGCTCTCGGACATGGGGCTCCGCCTCCGCAAGATCAGCGTCTCTGCTAGCAGAGCCCGCGAAGGACCCGCAAGTTCCCGCGAATGACGATTGGCGCGGCGCGGCGACGCTGCAGAACGTCCGGCTCAGGACTCGCGGGAGACCACGAAGCGCGCCGCCTGGCGCAGGATATCGGCGCGCTGGCCGTAGGGTGCGAGCCTGTCGCACGCCTCTTCGACCAATTCCTCCGCACGGCTGCGGGCTGCGTCGATCCCCAGATGGCCGACGAAGGTCGCCTTGCCGCGGCCCGCGTCCTTGCCGACGGCCTTGCCTGTGCGTGCCGCATCGCCCGTGGCATCGAGCAGGTCGTCCGCGATCTGGAACGCAAGCCCCAGCGCCGAGGCATAGGCCGAGAGCGGCCGGATGTCGGCACCGGCCAATCGCGCACCCGCTTCCGCAGACCAGCCGATCAACGCGCCGGTCTTTCTGGCCTGCAGCGCCTCGATCGCCGGAAGGTCAAGGTCTCTGCCTGTCTCCGCGGCGATATCCTCCGCCTGGCCCAGCACCATTCCCGCAGCTCCAGCGGCGCGCGCCAGCGAAAGGGCAAGATCGCGCGCGACGCGAGGCTCGCGGTGCGACAGCGCAAGCTCGAACGCCAGGCTCTGCAGCGCATCGCCGACGAGGATCGCCGTCGCCTCGTCCCATGCGCGATGGACCGTGGGGCGGCCGCGGCGCACGTCGTCGTCATCCATTGACGGCAAATCATCGTGCACGAGCGAGTAGGCATGCATCGCCTCGATCGCCGAGGCGGTCGCCACCGAAACCTCATCGGCGACGTCGTGCAGCGCGGCGCCCTCCATGACCAGGAAACCGCGGAGCCGCTTGCCGCCTTCGGTCGCGTAGGCCATCCCGTCGCGGATTGAAGACGGCGGCAGGGCACCGAAAGCTTGTGCAAGGCGCGCGCCGACGAGGTCCGCGCACATCATGCGCCGCGCCTCGAAGCTCACACGCGCGGCCGCCCGCCGCGATGACGGTCGCGGGCGACGTGTCGGGGCTCGATGCCCCGTCGCGGCGCCCCCCGACTCGCAACTTGGCGAACGTCATTCGGCGTCGAAAGGCTGCGTTCCCTGAGCCCGTCCCTGGGGGTCCAGCGTCAGTCGCTCGACCCGCTCCTCGGCGGCCTTGAGCTTGGCCTCGCAGTGTGCCTTGAGGCGCGCGCCGCGCTCGTAGAGCGTGATCAATTCCTCGAGCGGCACCTCACCCTTCTCCAGCTTTTCCACGACGCCCTCGAGCTCGGCCATCGCCTCCTCGAACGACATCCCTTCGATCGAAGCTTCGGCCAAGCTGGCCTCCTCGGTCATCTCTCGGCCTCCATGAGCGCGGTGACGTGGGCGGCGACGCCCTCGCCGAGGGCGCTCAGATCATAGCCGCCCTCGAGTGTCGAGACCACGCGACCGCCGGCGTGCCTGTCGGCGATCTCCGCCAGCCGCTCGGTCACCCAGCGGAAATCTGGGGTTCGCCACATCAGATTGGCGAGCGGATCCTGTGCGTGCGCGTCGAACCCCGCCGAAATCAGCAAGAGTTCCGGCTCGTGCTCCTCGATCGCCGGGAAGACCGCGTCCTTATACACCCGCCGCATCTCGGCCGAGCCCGTTCCCGGCGCCATCGGCAGGTTCAGGATCTGCCCGTGCGCCCCCGCCTCGTGCGTCGCGCCGGTTCCGGGGTAGAGCGGCATCTGGTGCGTCGAGACGAACAGCACACGTTCCTCCTCCCACATCAGATCCTGCGTTCCGTTGCCGTGGTGCACGTCGAAGTCGACAATGGCGACTCGCTCAAGCCCGTGGTGGTCGAGCGCCCGCTTCGCCGCGATCGAGACATTGCCGAAGAGGCAGAATCCCATCGCCGTGGCGCGCTCGGCGTGGTGGCCGGGGGGACGGCAGCCGACGAACGCGGTCGCGGCCTCGCCGGCAAGAACGGCATCGACCGCCGCGACACATCCGCCGACGCCACGCCGCGCCGCATCGAGCGTCCCCGGCGAGAGCGACGTGTCCGCGTCGAGCTGCACCCACCCTTCTTCCGGTATCGCGGCCGAGACGCGCTGGAGGTACCTCTCGGGGTGACATCGCAGGATCTCGGCGTCGGCGCCCGAAGGCGCCTCGCGACGATCGAGATCGAAGCTTCCCAATGCCTCGGCGACGGCGCGGAGCCGCGCCACCCGTTCGGGGTGGCCGGGTGGCGTCACGTGGTGCAGGCAATCGTCGTGCGAGTAGAAAATGGTCATCTGCGGGAGGCTAGCGGCCGCCGCGCTGCTCCGCAACGCAAGCTCAATCGGGCGCCAGCATGTAGCCGGCGCCTCGCACCGTCTGCAGGTAGCGTGGCTGCCGCGGATCACTCTCGATCTTGCGTCGCAGGCGCGTGATCTGCACGTCGACCGCGCGCTCCTGCGCCTGCCCGCCGTCCTTGCCGCTGTCGCGGCCCAGATCCTCCACCAATCGCGTGCGCGACAGCGTCTCGCCGGCGCGCGCCGCAAAGAGGCGCATGAGCTGGCTTTCCGTGGCCGTCAGCCGGATCAACCGCTCGCCCTCCCACATCTCACCCCGCTCGACATCGTATCGCACCGGCCCGAGGTTGAGGATCTTCGGCCCCAGCGCATCGGGTTGCGAGGGCATGCGGCGCAGGATCGCGTTTATCCTGAGCAGCAGTTCCTTGGGCTCGAAAGGCTTCGGCAGATAGTCGTCGGCGCCCGCCTCGAGGCCCCGGATGCGGTCCTCGGTCCCGCCCTTCGCGGTCAGCAGCAGGATCGGCGTGGCGATGTCGACCCGAAGGGCCGCCGTCAGCGAGATGCCGTCCTCGCCGGGCATCATCACGTCGAGCACGATCAGATCGAACTCCAGCCCGGACAGCAGCCGTCGCGCATGGGGTGCGTCGCGTGCCACCGTCACGATGAAGCCGTGGCGACGCAGGAAGGCTTGAAGCAGACCGCGGATGCGCTCGTCGTCGTCGACGACCAGCAGGTGGGCGTCCGGCTCGCTCATGGCCGGTCCCTGAGCGCCGCGAAGTGGCGGCGCGCCTCCGGCTCCATCATCGCCTCGAGCACGCGGCGAAAGCCGGCCACCGCCTCGGGACCCGCACGGCGATACGCCGCGCGCATCCGCTCTCTCTGCGCCTCCGACAGCTCCGCCTCGAGCACCGACCCGGCTTCCGTCAGGTAGAGGTTCCGTTCGCGGCGATCCTGCCGTCCGACCCGGCTTTCCACCAGGCCGTCTTCGATCAGCCCGCGCAGCACGCGGTTCAGCGATTGCTTGGTGACGCCGAGGATCGTCATCAGCCCATTGACGGTGGTACCCGGAGCGCGGCTGATGAAGTGCAGTGCCCTGTGATGCGCGCGTCCATAGGCGTGCCTCTCGAGGATCCGGTCGGGATCGGCGGTAAAGCCCCGGTAGGCGAAGAACATCGCCTCGATGCCCTTTCGCAGCTGTTCGTCGGTGAGGAAGAGAAGGCTCTCGCTTCCATGCTGGTGCGCCCCGTCCTCGGCCATAGCCCCTCCCGCAGTTCTGCCTTCACCCCTATACGTCAGCCTTGTTGACATTCCAAGATGCCGCTGGTAGCCGGCGCAGGCTTTCACGCAACTTTGGGTCCGCACCGGACCCATTCACGCAAGATCTGGAAAGGAAGTGCCATGGCCGGGTACGACGACCGCGACGGCTGGATCTGGATGGACGGCAAGATGGTGCCCTGGCGAGAGGCCAACGTGCACATCCTGACCCATGCCATGCACTACGCCAGCTCCGTCTTCGAGGGGGAGCGGGCCTACGGGGGGAACATCTTCCTCGGCACGAAGCACTCGGAGCGCCTGCGCGCCTCCGGCGACGCCATCGACATGCCCCTGCCATGGAGCGTGGAGGAGATTGATGCGGCCAAGGCCGAGGTGCTGGAGGCCAACGACGCCACGGATGCCTACGTCCGCGCGGTCGCATGGCGGGGCGCCGGAGAGGACATGGGCGTCTCGGCCAGCCGCAACCCGGTGCGTATGGCCGTGATCTCGTGGGAGTGGGGCGCTTACTATGGCGCCGCCAAGATGCAGGGCGCGAAGCTCGACATCTCGAAGTGGAAACGGCCTAGCCCCGAGACGATCCCGTCGCACGCCAAGGCCGCCGGCCTCTACATGATCTGCACGATGTCCAAGCACGCGGCCGAGGCCAAGGGCTGCTCCGACGCGCTGATGATGGACTACCGCGGCTACGTGGCCGAGGCGACCGGGGCCAACGTCTTCTTCGTCAAGGATGGCGAAGTGCACACGCCGTTGCCCGATTGCTTCCTGAACGGGCTGACCCGGCAGACCGTCGTTGGCCTCTTGCGCGACCGCCAGATCAAGGTGCACGAACGCCACATCATGCCGGAGGAGCTTGACTGCTTCGAACAGTGCTGGCTGACCGGCACCGCCGCGGAGGTCACCCCGGTGGGCCAGATCGGCAACTCGACGTTCGAGGTCGGGCAAATCACCCGCGACATCGCCGAGGAATACGAGGCGTTGGTCCGCGCCTGAATGCAGGCGCCTCCCTCAAGAATAGACGCCGCGCCCGGACGATCCCGGCCGCGGCGTCTTGACGGATAAAGCTCCGACTAGCCGACGATCTCGAGCTCGGAGAAGAAGAAAGCGATTTCGGCCGCCGCCGTCTCCGGCGCATCGGAGCCGTGGACCGAGTTCTCGCCGACCGACTCCGCAAACTCCGCACGGATCGTGCCGGGCTCGGCGTCGGCAGGATTGGTCGCGCCCATGACCTCGCGGTTCCTGGCGATCGCGCTGGGCCCCTCCAGCACCTGGACCACGACCGGGCCGGACGCCATGAACTCAGTCAATTCGTCGTAGAACGGCCGCTCGGCGTGGACCTTGTAGAATTCTCCTGCCTGCGCCTTGGTCAACCGGATGCGCTTCTGCGCCACGATCGTCAGCCCCGCCTCCTCGAACTTCGTGTTGATCTTGCCTGTCAGGTTCCGCTTCGTCGCGTCAGGCTTGATGATCGAGAGCGTGCGTTCCGTCGCCATGTTCCGTGCCTCTTGCAAGCGTCAGGGGCGCACTCCGCGCCCGGTCGGCGCGTCCCCTAGCATGCGATCCAGCGCAGGGGAAGCACGGCACAGGGTGTGCAGACGTCGGGTTGGAGCGGAACCAAGGACACCTGCGGACGTGGTTCCGCAGCAAGCTCGGCGGCATCCGGCGGCATGGTCGTGCGAAAACCCGGCTCAGGGCAGCGCACCTCACGAGATGACCGGCAGAGGGCATCTGGCAGCCGCTTCCGAGGAGATCGTTGTCGGCGTTGCGGCACCTCGCGGTCGTCCTGGTGGAGGCCACAGGGCGGAACTGCGTTCTCGACGACCTTTCCGACGAGATCTTCCGCACTGACGCCGCTCCGTACCGCGACGAGCGCGGCGCGTGGATGAGCGAGGCCTCTTGCGTCGACAGGCCTGGAAACGGCGCCTCATACGGGCGTCCAGCGCATTGACAGGCGGTACGGGCCGCTTCACATCCCCGGAATGCTGAGGATCGACGACATCCGCTATGCCGTGGCCGGCCGCCCGTTGTTCGACGGCGCGTCGGCGCAGATCCCCGCGGGGCACAAGGTTGGACTTGTCGGGCGCAACGGCACCGGCAAGACGACGCTCTTTCGGCTCATCCGTGGCGAACTTGCACTCGAGGGCGGTGAGATTGGTCTGCCGCGCGGGGCCCGGATCGGTGGCGTGGCGCAGGAGGTGCCATCCTCGGCGACGTCACTGCTCGACACCGTCCTTGCGTCCGACGCGGAGCGACGCGAGCTCATGGCCGAGGCGGAGCATGCCACGGATGCGCACCGCATCGCCGAAGTGCAGACGCGCCTCGCCGACATCGACGCGTGGTCGGCCGAAGGTCGCGCGGCGTCCATCCTGAAGGGCCTCGGATTTTCGGAGGCCGAGCAGGCGATGCCGTGCTCGGCCTTCTCGGGCGGCTGGCGGATGCGCGTCGCGCTTGCGGGCGTGCTCTTCGCGGCGCCCGACCTGCTGCTGCTCGACGAGCCGACGAACTACCTCGACCTCGAGGGCGCGCTGTGGCTCGAGAGCTACCTCGCGCGCTACCCGCACACCGTCATCGTCATCAGCCACGACCGGGGACTGCTGAACCGCGCCGTCGGCTCGATCCTGCATCTCGAGGATCGCAAGCTGACGCTCTACCAGGGCAACTACGACACCTTCGCCGACACCCGGGCCGCCCGCATCGCCGGCCTCGAGGCCGAGGCGAAGAAGCAGGAGGCACGACGCGCGCACCTGCAGAGCTTCGTCGACCGCTTCCGCGCCAAGGCGTCAAAGGCAGTGCAGGCGCAGTCGCGGCTGAAGATGATCGCGAAGATGAAGCCGATCACCACGCCGCAGGAGGCGGCGCTGCACCGCTTCACCTTCCCCGCGCCCGAGGAGCTGTCGCCGCCGATCGTCGCCCTCGACGATGCCTCTGTCGGCTACGACGGCCGCGCCGTGTTGCGACGGCTGAACCTGCGGATCGACCAGGACGACCGGATCGCGCTGCTCGGCCGCAACGGGCAGGGCAAGTCGACGCTGTCCAAGCTGATCGCCGAGCGGTTGCCGGCGATGGAAGGCAAGGTCACGCGCGCGAACAAATTGCGCATCGGCTACTTCGCCCAGCACCAGCTCGACGAGCTGCACGCGGACGAAACGCCGCTCGACCACGTGCGCCGCCTGCGGCCGGAGGAGGCGCCGGCCAAGCTGCGGGCCCGTCTGGCCGGGTTCGGGCTGACCGCGGATCAAGCCGACATCGTTGCCGCACGGCTTTCGGGAGGACAGCGCGCGCGCCTGACGCTGCTGCTGGCGACGATCAACTCGCCGCATCTGCTGATCCTCGACGAGCCGACCAACCACCTCGACATCGAGAGCCGCGAGGCGCTGGTCGAGGCGCTGACCGCCTATACCGGTGCGGTCATCCTGGTCAGCCACGACATGCACCTGCTCAGCCATGTCGCCGATACGCTCTGGCTTGTCGATCAGGGCGGCGTCAGCGTCTGGCGCGACGATCTGGAGGCGTATCGCCGCCACCTGCTTGCCGACGACCGTCCGGCAGAGAAGGCGCGCAAGAAGGCCGCGCCAAGGCCACGACCCGACAAGAATGCCGTCGCGCAACTCCGCTCCGAGGCGAAGGTGGCCGAGGCCCGCGTTCTCAAGCTCGAGCACATGCGGGACACGCTCGCCAAGCGGCTGGCCGATCCCAAGGTGTACGAGGCCGACCAGATCGCGAAGGCCGAGGCGTGGCAGAAGAAGTACGCCGAGGTGATGGACGCGCTCGGTCGCGCCGAGTCCCTTTGGATGGCCGCCCTGGAGCAGCTCGAGCGGGCGGAAGCTTGAGCGCCGTCGACCTCGACTTCTACATCACGGCCTTCGTCACGCTGTTCGTCGTGATCGACCCGATCGGCACCACACCGATCTTCGTCGCCCTGACGCAAGGCATGCCGATGGCGCGGCGACGCGCGATCGCCGTCAGGGCCTGCGCTATCGGCCTGTTCGTCCTGTTGCTGTTCGGCCTGTTCGGCGATGCGGTGCTGGCCTTCGTCGGAATATCGATGCCGGCCTTCCGCATCGCCGGCGGACTGCTGTTGTTCCTGACCGCGATCGAGATGCTGTTCGGACGCCGCACCCAGCGGCGCAAGGATCAGGCGCCCGACGACTACGACCCCGACGACGACCCGTCGGTTTTCCCGCTGGCCATACCGCTTCTCTCCGGGCCCGGGGGCATCGCGTCGATGATCCTTCTGACCGACCAGGCGGGCGGCGACGTCTGGGCTTCGGCCGGGATCTTCGGGGCGATGCTCGCGGTCTTTGCCATCGTCTTGCTGCTCTTTCTCTCCGCGCGGGCCATCGAGCGCGTCCTCGGCGACACCGGAATATTGGTCGTGACGCGGCTCCTCGGCATGCTGCTCGCGGCGCTCGCGGTGCAGTTCATTCTCGACGGTCTGTCGAACGTCGCCTTCCTGGACTGACCTCTTCCGCGCGGCAGACCGCGCCCCATATGATGAACCATGGGATTATCCGGCGACGGCATCGCGAACCTGGTCTACCTGCTTCTCTTGCTGCTCTTCGTCGGCGGCTGGCTGGTGCGCGGCCGATTCTCAGGCAGGTCCCAGGCCTTTCGCCATGCCGGCAGCTGGGTCGTGATCTTCGCAGTGGCGGTCCTCGCCGCAGCACTCTGGGATGACATCCGCCGTGACGTGCCGCAGCAGGCCGTCGTGTCGGAGGACGGCGCCATCGCGGTGCCGCGCGCCGCGGACGGCCACTACTACCTCGCGGCGCAGATCGACGGCGTGCCGGTCCGGTTTCTGGTCGACACCGGGGCCACCGACGTCGTCTTGTCGCGCAGAGATGCCAGTCGGATCGGCATCGACACCGAAGGCCTGATGTTCTCCGGCCGCGCCGGAACCGCGAACGGCATGGTTCGCACGGCACCGGTCTGGCTCGAACGGTTCGAGGTCGGCCCCATGCTTGACAGGGATGTCCGCGCGCAGGTCAACGCGGGCGAGATGAACGTGTCGCTTCTGGGAATGGAGTATCTGAGGCGCTACGACAGCATCGAGATCGCGGGAGATCGCCTGATCCTCACGCGCTGATTCGGGCGGCAGACCGGGCGCGGTGCGCCCGATCCGCGGCTTGCTCGTCAGACGCCCTCAGACGCGCGCTCGATCCGCAAGTAGCTCTTCACACGATTGACGGAACCCGAGCCCCGTGGCAGCCGGCGAAGCACGTTGACCGCATGATGCGGGCCACGAATGCGTGTTTCCCGCTCATGCTCGACATAGCGCGGCAGCCGCAGGTTCGAGCCGCCCCTTGGGTGATCGACGATGTGACGCTCCATGGATCTCCTCCAGATACTCCGTGGTCGCTTGTATCCAGAGTCTAGGTGCCATGGCCGCAATCTCCAAGGGTCAACCTTGAGGCGTCATCGTCTTGCGGGCCTTCCCTCGGTCAAGGCCGAGCCGCCGTTCGCGCCAGATAACCAGCACGCCCGCCAGGACGACGATCCCCGCGCCGAGCACCATCTGCCCCGTCGGAACCTCTCCGAACACCCCGTAGCCGATGGCCAGCGCGAGCAGGATAGAGGCGTAGTCGAACGGCGCCACAAGGCTCGCATCCGCGCCCCGGTACGCCGAGGTCAGCAAGATTTGGCCAACGCCCCCCAAAACGCCCGCGGTGATGAGAAGCGCGAGTTCCGCTGGCGTAGGCACAACCCAGCCGAAGGGGATGGTCAGCAGAGACAGGGCCGCCGCGGTCACGGAGAACCAGAACACGATCGACGACGTCGTCTCGGTATGGACCAGGCGGCGCACGAAGACCTGCGCCAGCGCGGCGCAGATCGCCGCCATCAGGACGACGATTGCGCCCAGCGTCTCGCGCGCGTCGAGAGTGCCATCGCCCAGCGCAGTCAGCCGCGGCGCGAGGATCACCAGCACCCCGGCCATTCCCAGCGCAACGGTGGCGAGCCGAAAGACGCGGACCTGCTCCCCCAGGAACATCGCCGCAAAGATGACTACGAGCAGCGGTGCGGCATAGCCGATCGCCTGCACCTCGAAGAGCGGCAGGAGCCCCAAGCCCGCGAAGCTCAGCCCCATCGCCAGGGCACCGACCAGCCCGCGCCAGACGTGGGCCAGAGGATCGGTGGCGCGGAAGCCGGTCGCGAGTTCATGTCGAATGGCAAGCCAGATGACGATGACCGGCAGCGCGAAGGCGGACCGGAAAAACACCGCCTCGCCCGGCGGAACATGGTCCGACGTCGCCTTGATGATCGCCTGCATCGTGACGAACACGAAGACCGATCCAAGCTTCATCAGGATCGCAGGAACAGGGTTCATGCCGCCGCCCTACGCCGCGCACGCCGTGAGCGGAAGACCTCGCTCTCGTCGCCTCGCGATTGTCGGATGCGCTTCGGCGCGCCTAAAGACCGCAGCGGGACGATCACTTGGGCTGGCGACTGGCGCGAGGCAACGAGCTTCCAAAGAAAGCGCCTTAAGTTCCGCAAGCTGAGAGGCTGAGCAGAAGCGTCGGGGCCGCGTTGTCGCGCATAGAGCCGCGCTCAGGCTCCAAGCGCGCCCTCGAAGTCCCGGCCATGGTGCACCGGAACGCCCGTCGCTTCGATTTCTTCTATCGCGTCCAGGCTCGATCTTGGGGCGCCGACCACCGGCTCGCGCAGGATTACCCGCTCGATCCGGCCGGGATGGCGCGTGATCGCGTCGCGGTAGACGAAAGCGTCCTTTTGTCCGGTGTCGCCGATCAGGACGAAGGGAAGCGCGGGATTGGCCATCAGGATTTCGTCGATCGCCGCGCCCTTGTGATCCTTGTGGCCTCGATTCCCCGACAGTCCGAGATCGCGAAGGAACATCGGACCCGGCACGAGGCCAGCACGGGCAAAGACCGCGTCCAGGAAGTGATGCAGGTTCCATGGCGAGGACGATACGTAGAAGACCGGGTTCTTCCCCTCATGCAGCCGGGACACCAGCTCGACGGCATCGGGAAAGATTTCTCGCGTCAATGCGCTCCCGGTGAAGGTCGTCCAAAGGTTGCGGGCGAGGGAGTATGCGCCGGTCCGCATCATCGTGTCGTCCACGTCCGAGATCACTCCGCGGACTGCATCCGCCTGCGGCACGAGGACGGGAAAGCCGCGGCGAGTGGCCGGCCGCCCGCTGATCTGCAGGTGAACCTCGTTCCAGCCGGGCTCGTGAGCATCCCGCAGGATGGGGAGACGTACGTAGCCCTCCGCGTCGCTCTTGGTCGCTCGCCCGGTCTCGGCCGAATGCACGGGCACACCCGAGACCTCGCTCGTCAGGAACAGGCCAACCATCTGCAGGAGGTTCGCCCACTTGCTGGTCTCCGGCTCCGGCTCCGTGCGGCGCAGTGCGGTCAGAACCCGCCCGCGAACGATCAGGCAGTCCGGCGTCGCATAGCCCCGGTACGCGTCGAGGACCGGGTCGCCCCCCTTCGCCGTCAGGCGCTCCCACCCGCGTTCGAGCCGCGAGCCCGTCTTCCGCAGCACGCTCATGTTGCGTCGGAGCCTATGGTGAACCTGGCGTCTGCGCCAGACGCTCGCAGGCCCACCGCGCCGCATCTGCGACCGCCGGATCCGCATCGCCCTTGAGACGATCCGCCACCGGCCGCAGCGACGCGTCGCCGGAATTGCCGATCGCATAGGCCACGTTGCGGACGAAGCGATCGCGGCCGATGCGCTTGATCGGTGATCCCGAAAACTTCGACCGGAAGCCAGCTTCGTCGAGCGCGGCGAGCTCTCGCAGAGGAGGCGCGACCGTACCCTCGCGCGCGGCGTAGCGGGTTTCTTTCGCGGTCGCGGCGAATTTGTTCCAGGGGCAGACGGCAAGACAGTCGTCGCAGCCGTAGATGCGGTTGCCGAGACCGGTGCGCAGCGCCTCGTCGACCGGTCCCCGATGCTCGATCGTCAAATAGCTTATGCAACGCCTCGCATCGAGTTGGAACGGCGCGGGAAAGGCGTCGGTCGGGCATGCATCAAGGCAACGGCGACACGATCCGCAGTGCTCCCCGCCCGGTGGGTCTGTCGGCAAGTCGGCGGTGGTGAAGATCGCGCCCAGAAAGAACCAGTTGCCCAAGGTCCGCGACAGCAGGTTCGTGTGCTTGCCCTGCCAGCCGATCCCGGCCGCCTCGGCCAGGGGTTTCTCCATGACCGGCGCAGTATCGACAAAGACCTTGATCTCGGCCGAGGCCGCGTCCACCAGCCATCGTCCGACGCGCTTCAGCCGCTTCTTGACGAGGTCGTGATAATCCGCCCCCCGCGCATAGACGCTGATCGTGGCCCGGTCGCGCTGCGCCAGCGTCGCCATCGGATCGACGTCCGGCGAATAGACCTCCGCCAGCATAACGACCGACCGCACCTCCGGCCAGAGCGCGCCGGGCGAACTGCGCCAGCCCGACCGCCGCTCCATCCAGCTCATCTGGCCATGTCTTCCGTCGGCCAGCCATCGCCGCAGACGTTCGGCCGCACCAGGGATCGCGTCGGGCGCACAGATGCCGATGGCAGAGAAGCCTTCGGCCTCGGCCCGCGCCGCGAGCGCAGCCTTCAGCGCCGCCCCGTCCATTCCATTGTCTCCTACTCTGTCCGGCAGGACGCTCGTCAGAAACGGTGACCGCTCTTGGCCGCTCAGAAATCTAGGTCGGAATAGTGGGGCGGCGGCGGAAAGCCGGGCACGGCGTCGGCAAGCAGCCCACGAAACGCCGGGCGCGACTTGATCTTGGCGTACCAGTCCCGGACGTTCGCCGCACGGTCCCAGTCGACGTCCGAAATGTAGTCGAGCGCCGACAGATGCGCGGCCGCCGCGAAGTCGGCAAGCGTCATGGCGTCGCCCGCGAGCCAGCGTCGCGCGTCGAGCAGACCCTCCATCATGTCGAGGTAGGTCTTGATCGCACGCGCCCCCGACTTCACGGCCGCACTGTCTGGATAGCCGCGCCCGGTCAGTTTCTTGTTCACGCGCTCGCCGAGAAGCTTGGTCGTGACCTCGTCGTAGAAGGCATCGTCGAACAGGTGGACGAGCCGTCGCACTTCGTATCGCCTTGCCGGATCCGACGGCATGAGCGGCGGCGTCGGATGCAGCTCCTCGATCCACTCGCAGATCGCGGCGCTCTCGGTCATGAAGCCGTCGTCGGTCTTGAGGACCGGGACCTTTCCGGCGACCGACCGGCGCAGGAAATCCGGGTCGCGCTCCCAGTAGCGCTCCTCGACCAATTCCACCTCGATACGCTTCTCTGCAAGCGTCAGCCGGACCTTCCGACAGAACGGTGACAGGGGCGCATGATAGAGACGCATCATGACCTCTCTCTCGCGCGGCCAGCGACGGGCATCAAGCCTCGAAGCACTCGGCTCGTCCGTCGCGGCGGATCGTCTCCGCACCGTCGAGGATCTGCGCCGCCCGTCGGCGAACGAAGTCAGATGGATCAGCGGGCGAGCGGTCGCGCGGAGCAGGCAGTATCGCAGCGATACGCGCCGCCTGTTCGGCGGTCAGATCCGACGCCGGTGCGGCGAACCAGTGCTGTGCGGCAGCCTCGATCCCGAAGATTCCGGGCCCCATTTCGGCGACGTTGAGGTAGACCTCCAGAATGCGCCGCTTGGTCCAGACGGCCTCTACCGCCGGGGTAATCAGCGCCTCCAGCGCCTTCCTCGGCCAGGATCGCCCCTGCCACAGGAACACGTTCTTGACCGTCTGCTGACTAATAGTGGATGCACCCCGCCGCCCGCCATCGTGGATCGCCGCGCGAATGGCCGCCATGTCAAAGCCCCAGTGGCGACAGAAGTTCGCATCCTCCGCCGCGACGACTGCCCGCGCAGCAACCGGTGCGACCGCCTCGATCGGCGCCCACGTCCGCTCCACCGTGCCCAACCTGATTCGCTCCGCCAGAATCGTCGGCGTCGTCGGCGGGGACACGAGCGCGTAGGCAAGCACGAGACCCGTCGAAAAACACACAACAGCCGCGAGGAACCACAGCGCAGCACCTCGGATCCGAGATAATGTCGATGAAATCGGGGGCGCTTCCGCCCGAGTTCTTGCCATGCGCCGACACATGCGGGCGGATGCGCCGCCCGGTCAAGACCGAGTTATCCACAGGTACCTTTTAAAAGTTGACAACTCGGTCAACACGGTGGCAAGAATCGTCGCGGGGAAATTGGGGTAATGACATGAACGCGACTGTGCGACTTTGGTTCCGTACGATTGTCTGCTTTATTTTTGTTGTGTCGTTTTATGGCGGAATGATCCTGCTGACGGCTGCGATGTTTGCCAAGGGCATGATCATTCTTGGTGTTCTTTCAGGCCTTGTCCTGTCAGCCATGACAGCGATGGCTCTTGGCCTGATCGGGCTTGCCTGGTCGTTGACGAACGTCGGCGAAGAAATCGACAATCCGGAACTCCTGGCTCAGCCGGGCTGAGGAACCTGCGTCGGCATGCGGCGCTCGGTCCTAGTACCGAGCGCCGTTCTTCTCATGTGGCTTCCGCCTGTTCCACTTCGGCGCCGAGAGGATGCGCAAGGTTCGGTAGCATCTCCTTTGCGCAGACTTGGACAAAGGCGGGCAACGTGTCCGACCAGTTCGCAAGAATCTCGTCTGCACGACGGCTTCTCGTCTCGTCGAAGTGGCGCTTGATCAGATTGCGCAATTGCATCTCCCAATGCGGTACCGTCACCGGGCACGTCACCAGGGTGTCCTTGTTCAGCAGCAAATCGGCGAGGCCATCCGGGTCATAGAGGTAAGCCATCCCGCCGGTCATTCCGGCGCCGAAATTGGCTCCAATCTCACCTAGTATGACCGCGACGCCGCCCGTCATGTACTCGCAGCCGTTCGACCCGCAGCCTTCAATTACCGCGTGCGCGCCAGAATTGCGCACCGCAAACCTCTCTCCGGCGCGCCCGGCAGCGAAGAGGTGGCCGGCCGTCGCGCCGTAGAGCACGGTGTTGCCGATGATGGTGTTCTCTGCAGCGATCAGTGGTGACGCCATAGAGGGCCGCACGACGATCGTTCCGCCCGACAAACCCTTGCCGACGTAGTCGTTCGCGTCGCCCGACACCTCGATCTTGAGGCCTGGGGCCGCAAACGCGCCGAGAGACTGCCCAGCCGACCCGGTCAGTTTGACGTGCAGGTGATCGGGCTGCAGCTGATTGCGCATCCCGAACCGCTTGACGATGTGGCTCGAAGTCCGCGTGCCGATCGTCCGCAGCGTGTTCCGGACGGCGTAAGAGAGTTGCATCTTCTCGCCGTCCTCCAGGAACCGCGCGGCGTCGCGCACGATCTCGGCGTCCAGCGTGTCCAGCACCGCGTTTCGCGGCTTGTTACGGTCGAACCGGATGTTCTTCGTGCCGTCGACCGTGATCAGAAGCGGATTGAGGTCCAGGTCATCGAGGTGCGCCGAGCCGCGGCTTACCTGCGTCAGCAGATCCGCTCGACCGATCACCTCGTCCAGGCTCCGCGCGCCGATCTGTGCAAGGATCTCCCGCACCTCCTGCGCGTAGAAAGTGATGAGGTTCACGACCTTGTCGGCATTCCCGGTGAACTTCTCGCGCAGACGCGGGTCCTGGGTGCAGACCCCGACGGGGCAGGTGTTCGACTGGCACTGGCGGACCATGATGCAGCCCATGGAAATCAGCGCCGCGGTGCCGATGCCATACTCCTCCGCACCCATCATCGCCGCCATGACGATGTCACGTCCGGTTCGCAGACCACCGTCCGTCCTGAGCGTCACCCGCTCACGGAGATTGTTCATCGCCAGCACCTGGTTCGCCTCGGTCAGGCCCATTTCCCAGGGCAGTCCCGCATACTTGATCGAGGTCGCGGGCGAGGCGCCGGTGCCACCGTTGTGGCCGGAAATCAGGATGACGTCCGCCTTTGCCTTCGCGACACCGGCCGCGATCGTGCCGACACCGCTCGACGAGACAAGCTTGACGCAAACCTTCGCGCGAGGATTGATCTGCTTGAGATCGTAGATCAATTGCGCCAGGTCCTCGATCGAGTAGATGTCGTGGTGCGGCGGCGGCGAGATCAGCGTGACGCCGGGCGTCGAGTGCCGGAGGCGCGCGATCAGCTCGGTCACCTTCATTCCGGGAAGTTGCCCGCCCTCGCCCGGCTTCGCACCTTGAGCGATCTTGATCTCGAGTTCCTCGCAGTGGTTGAGGTACTCGGCGGTGACGCCGAACCGGCCTGACGCGACTTGCTTGATCTTCGCGGAGGGGTTGTCGCCGTTCGGCTCGGGGTGGAAATGCGCCGGATCCTCCCCACCCTCGCCGGAATCGGACTTCGCACCGATCCGGTTCATCGCGATATTAAGCGTCTTGTGCGCCTCTGGGGACAGTGCGCCGAGGCTCATGCCCGGCGTGACGAAGCGCTTGCGTATCGAGGTGATCGACTCGACCTCCTCGATCGGCAGCGGCTCGCCCAGCGGCTTGATGTCCAGAAGGTCGCGAAGATGGATGGGCGGCATCGCCCGCATCGCCGACGAATACTGCTTCCAGAGCTCGTAGGAGGCCTTGTTGCAGGCCATCTGCATCATGTGCATGACCTGCGCGCCCCAGGCGTGCGTCTCGCCCGAACGACGCGCCTTGTAGAACCCGCCGATCGGCAGGATATCGCGGCCTCCCTTCCAGCCCTGCGCGTGCACCGCCTCGACATGCTTCTGAAGGCCCGACAACCCGATGCCCGAGATGCGGCTGTGCATGCCGGGGAAATACTCCGCCACCATGGCGCGGCTGAGGCCCACCGCCTCGAAGTTCAGACCGCCGCGATAGGACGAGATGATCGAGATCCCCATCTTCGACATGATCTTCAGCAGTCCCGCATCGATGGCGGCGCGATAGCGGCGCATGGCGTCGATCAGGCTGCCCTCGATCAGCCCGCGCCGCACCCGGTCGGCAATGGAATCCTGCGCCAGGTACGGATTCACCACGGTCGCGCCGCAACCGATGAGGACCGCGAAGTAGTGCGGATCGATGCATTCCGCCGATCGCACGTTGAGCGAGCAGAATGTACGCAGCCCCTTGCGCGTCAGCCAGGAATGAACTGCGGAAGTGGCAAGGATCATCGGCATCCCGACCTTACCCTCACCCTGACCGTGATCGCTCAGGACAAGATGCCCCGCGCCGGAACGTACGGCGTCCTCCGCCTCGGACCGGATGCGCGCCAACTCGTCGCGCAGTTTGGCGCCGGGCGAGAAGGTGCAATCGATCCGCGCGAGCTGATCGCCAAACCGCTCCTCAAGCCATTTGAACTCCTCGTTCGCGATGAACGGGCTGTCGAGGACAAGGATTTCGGTCTGGCTGGAGTCCTCGTCGAGCACGTTCTTGAGGTTTCCGAACCGGGTCTTGAGGCTCATCACGCGGTACTCGCGCAGGGAGTTGATCGGCGGGTTCGTGACCTGGCTGAAGTTCTGCCGGAAGTAATGGCTGAGCGGGCGATACTTGTCGGACAGCACCGCCGCAGGGGTGTCGTCACCCATGCTGCCAATCGCTTCCTTGCCGTCTTCGGCCATCGGCGCGAGGATCTGCTCCAACTCTTCAATCGTGTAGCCCGCCGCGATCTGGCGCTTTCTCAATTCGCCACCGGCAAACATCTCCCGCTCCGGGACATCTCGCAGCAGCTCGTTGAGTTCGGTGACCTTGGCCACCCAGTCGCCGAAGGGCTGGCTCGCGGCCAGCTTGTCCTTGATCTCGACGTCATGGAACAGACCGCCCTTTTCCATGTCGACGGCAATCATCTGACCGGGGCCGAGCGCACCTTTCTCGACCGCACGCGCCTCGTCGACAGGCACCATGCCTGCTTCGGAACCCGCGATCAGCAGGCCGTCGCCCGTCACGACGTAGCGCATCGGCCGGAGTCCATTGCGGTCGAGCCCGGCGCAGACCCATCGCCCGTCAGTCATGGCGAGGGCTGCGGGACCGTCCCATGGCTCCATCACGGCGTTGCAGTAGGCGTACATGTCCTGCCACGCCTTTGGCAGCTCCGCAGCCTGCTTGGACCACGCCTCGGGAACCAGCATCGTCTTGGCCATCGGCGCGTTGCGGCCGGCGCGGACCAGCACCTCGAACACCGCGTCGAGAGCGGCGGAGTCGGACGACCCGCTCGCCACGATCGGCTTGATGTCCTCGGCAAGCTCGCCGAAGGTCGCCGACGCCATCCGGATCTCGTGGCTCTTCATCCAGTTCAGGTTGCCCCTCAGCGTGTTGATCTCGCCGTTGTGGGCGAGCATGCGGAACGGCTGCGCCAGCCACCATTGAGGGAAGGTATTGGTCGAGTATCGCTGGTGGTAGATCGCGAACGCGCTCTCGAACCGCTCGTCTTGGAGGTCGGGATAGAATTCGGCCACCTGCTCGGCCAGCATCATGCCCTTGTAGATGACCGACCTGCACGACAGCGATGCGATGTAGAGCGGAACCTGCGCTGCCGCGGCAGCCTTCTCGATCCGCCGCCGGATGACATAGAGCTCGCGCTCGAACGTCTCCTCGTCCGAGCCCTTGGCATTCGAAATCAGGATCTGCTCGATCTCCGGCCGCGTGGCATTGGCCTTCTCGCCCAGCACGTCGATGTTCACCGGAACATGGCGCCAGCCGTAGATGTAGTAGCCTAACCGGAGCACCTCGGACTCCACGATCGTCCGGCAAGTCTCCTGCGCGGCGAAGTCGATGCGGGGCAAGAAGACTTGGCCCACGGCCAACGCCTCATCGGCGCGCGGCCGGTGGCCGGTGCGCTCGATCTGGTCGCGAAAGAACTCGAGGGGGATCTGGACGTGGATCCCGGCGCCATCGCCCGTGCGACCGTCGGCATCGACGGCGCCCCGGTGCCAGATCGCCTTCAGCGCATCTATTCCGTTCTGCACCACACGCCGGCTGCGCGTGCCGTCGATCGACACGACCAGCCCGACGCCGCACGAGCTCTTCTCGTCATCCTCGCGATACAGCGAATGCTCGGCCATGTAGGCCCGCTTCGCCGCTTCCTCGGCAGCCCAGCGTTCGTCATAGGTCATCGCGGAACCCTCCTAGTGGTCTCCGTGGCCAGTGCCTTCTGCGTCGACGTAGCCGCGAAGGCGGGCATAGGTCATCTTCTGGTGCCGGCTCAGAATGGGCGCGGTCGCGATATGCGCCGCCAGATGCACCGTGCGGAGTTCCGCCGCCAGCGCCGCGGAGTGCGTCGTCAGATCGACGAGCTCCTCGGGATCGACATTGCCATTCGCGAATGCAGCGTTCAGAGCCGTCTCTGCTGCGACGTAGTCCGCACCAAGCGTTCGGGCGTGTCCACGCATCTCGTAGAAGATGGCGCGGACCTCCGCCTCCTGCGCATCGCTGAGGCCGAGCTCTTCCGCCAGCTCGAGGACATGCGCCGGCCCTGGCCAGCCGTTCAGCTCGGCCGGCTTGGCAAAGCCCCAGCCGTGCCCGGCGAGCAGCTGCTCGACGTCATCGGCCGAGAGCGCAGCGAGAGGCCGCGCCTGCTGGCCGGCATAGGGCGCGTCCGCGCCGGACACTGGAAAGGCCGGAGCGGCCGCGAGCAACGCGATGAAGGTCGTGGCTTTCATCTTTCTCACCTCGCACGAGTCAGAATACGCCTCGGACCAAGGCGCATCTGCCTATCATAGCTCATTCGGCGGCCACGGCCGGCATCGCGGCGAAGTTGTCCAAGATCGACTCCGCTGCCTCGCGCCCGTCCCGGATGGCCCAGACAACGAGGCTCGCACCGCGGACGATGTCCCCAACCGCCCAGACGTCCGGCAGGCTCGTCCTGTGCGTGCGAAAGTCAGCCTTGATGGTGCCCCAGCGCGTGACCTCGAGCTCCTCGCATCCCCAGAGTTTCGGTAGCGCCTCGGGCTCAAAACCCAGCGCCTTGATGACGAGGTCAGCTCCCTCGACGTAATCCGCGCCCTCGATCACCTCCGGCATCTGCCGTCCGGTGGCGTCGGGTGCCCCAAGGCGCATCTTCTGCACCATCACGCCTTCGACCTTGTCTCCCGTGAAACCCTTTGGTGCCGACAGCCAGACGAACTCCACGCCCTCCTCCTCGGCATTTGCCACCTCCCGCTGGCTGCCTGGCATGTTCGTCTTGTCGCGGCGGTACAGGCACTTGACGCTCCTGGCGCCCTGTCGAATGGCCGTCCGGACGCAGTCCATCGCGGTGTCGCCGCCGCCGATGACGACAACCCGCTTGCCCTCCGCGCTCAGCTCTCCGGACTCGAACTCCGGCACCTCGTCGCCAAAGCTCTTGCGATTGGAGGCGGTCAGATAGTCGATCGCGCGGACAATGCCGCTCGCACCGATCCCTGGCGCCTGCAGATCGCGGCTCTTGTAGACGCCGGTCGCAATCAGAACCGCATCGTGCGTCTGACGGAGCTCAGCGAAGTCGATGTCCTCGCCGACGGAGCAATTGAGGCGGAACATGACCCCCGCCGCCTCGAGCTGCTCGACGCGGCGCATGACCACCAGCTTCTCCAGCTTGAAGCCGGGGATGCCGTAGGTCATCAACCCGCCCGCGCGATCGTAGCGATCGTAGACTGTCACCTGTACCCCGGCGCGTCGCAGCATGTCCGCCGCAGCGAGGCCTCCTGGGCCGGCGCCGACAATTCCCACGCTCTCGCTGCGCTCATTGGCCGGCCTGCCAGGCGTCACCCAGCCTCGCTCCCACGCAGTATCGGTGATGTACTTTTCGATCGATCCGATAGTCACAGTGCCATGGCCCGAAAGCTCGATGACGCAGTTGCCCTCGCACAGACGATCCTGCGGACAGATGCGGCCGCAGATCTCGGGAAAAGTATTCGTCGCCTGACTGATCTCGTAGGCCTCTTCCAGCCTGCCCTCCGCTGTCAGGCGCAACCAGTCGGGTATGTTGTTGTGCAGCGGGCAATGGCTCTGACAATAGGGCACGCCACACTGGCTGCACCGAGCGGATTGCTCGGCCGCCTTGCGGTCAGCATACTCGGCATAGATCTCGTCGAAGTCGGCCGTCCGATCGTCCGCCCGCCGTTTCGTGGGCATGTCACGCGGCACGCTGACGAACTTCAGCATTGGATTGTCCGCCATTCGCCCTCCCAACTCTTTCAGTTGCCTTGTATCGACGCCGAAAGGTCAGATAAAGTCATTGATGCTGACCTAAACGCGATTTAGCGCGCGGCATCCGCTCTAGGTCACCATTCGCCAGGTCCTAATACTGTCAGCAACGCTGTCCTATCGGTGATGGCAACGCTTGGATACAAGGGCGAAGCGAATCGTCCCGAGTGCTCTATGGCCCTGTTCCACCTCGTCCTTGTTGCCGTGATCCAGGGCGTCACGGAGTTCCTGCCGATCTCATCTTCGGGTCATCTGATCCTCCTCCCCAAGCTCTTGGGAACGGCGGATCAGGGGCTGGCGATCGATGTCGCGGTCCATGTCGGCAGCCTTGGCGCAGTGATCGTGTACTTTCGCCGCGATGTGGCGATGGCCGCGTGCGGATTGGGCCGGCTTTTGTCGGGCCGTATCGACACTCAAGGCGCCTTCTTGGCGCTTTGCCTCATCGTCGCCACCGTGCCGGTCGTGCTTGCGGGGCTTGCTCTGAAGATCACGGGCGCCGACCTCCTTCTGCGTTCTACCGCGGTGATCGGGTGGACGATGATCATCTTCGGGATCGCTCTCTGGTGGGCTGATCGCGGGAGCCCGGTGGACCGTCCGGCGGAAAGCTGGAGCTTGCGGCATGCGGTGACGCTGGGCCTCTGGCAAGCCGTGGCTCTGATACCGGGCACCTCGCGGTCGGGCATCGTGATCACCGGCGCTCGGTTCCTCGGCTACGACAGGTACGGCGCGGCGAAGCTCTCGATGCTGATGTCCATCCCGACGATCCTTGCGTCTGGCGCTCTCCTCGGGATTGAGGTCGCCGCCGATGCAGACGCTGCGCTTGCCGCCGATGCCGCGGTCGCGGCCGCGTTCGCCTTCGCAGCGGCGCTATTGGCGCTTGCCTTGATGTTCCGCCTGCTGCGGTCGGTCAACTTCACGCCTTACGTGGTCTACCGCATCGCGCTCGGCGTGATCCTTCTGGCCGTCGCCTATGGCTGACGCAGGTTCCGGGCGGACTCCTTGATCGCGTCGTACTGGCCTGACGGCCGGAAGCGCCAGAGGTAGGACGGCAGGACTGCCTCCATCGACGTCGGAATGATGCCGAGATTACCAAAGGTTCTGGCGCCGTCCGAAACGACATTGTCGCTGGCGAGGTTGCGGACCTGATCTTTCGTGATGGGCTGCGGCGCAAGCCCCAGGGTCACGAAGTTCAGCGCCGAAAAGCCCGCTGCCATCAAGCGACCGACCCAGAAGGGCAATCCCAGGACCGGGCGCCGCCGCCGGATCATGCCCAGCATCTGCTGCATGAGCTCTCGAAACGTATCGACGTCTGGACCGCCCAGCTCGTAGATGCCGGCCGGTGCCGCTCCCGTTGCGCCCATGACGACGGCCTGCGCGACATCGTCGACATAGACCGGCTGGAACCGCGTGTTCGGCCCGACTATCGGGAGAAATGGCGCTATGCGCGTCATGCCGGCGAAGCGATTGAAGAATTCGTCCTCCGGCCCGAAGATGATCGAGGGGCGCAGAATGACGGCATTCGCGACGTGCCGGAGCACCTCCTCCTCGCCCGCGGCCTTGGTGCGCGCATACTCGCTGGCGCTCTCCCGGTCGGCGCCGATCGCCGAGACCAGGACGAAGTTGGTCGCGCCCTGCTCAGCCGCAATGCGCGCGATCCGCTCAGCGCCCTCGGCTTGAACCGCGCGGAAGGTGTTCTTGCCGGCTTCGGCCAAAATGCCGATGCAGTTCACCACGCTTTCCGCGCCGATCATCACCTCTCGCACGCTGTTGTCGTCGCGCACGTTGCAGAATACCGGCTCGACCTGCCCGACGACGCCGTAGGTCCGGACGAACAAGGCATCGTTGGGATGCCGGCAGGCGACCCGGACACGCCAGCCCAACGCCGCCATCCGGCGTGTGACGTACCGCCCCACGAATCCAGAACCGCCATAGATCGTAACGAGCTTGGACATCGTTCCCGCCTCCGGCATGGTCACACGGCGTTCCTAGCGGCAGTGGCGGGAAGCGACAAGCGCGAGACCCGTTGACACGTCGGCGGCCCGGTCCTATCAGCCGCGCTCAAGACACCGGCCCAGGTGGCGGAATTGGTAGACGCGCCAGCTTCAGGTGCTGGTGTCCGTACGGACGTGGAGGTTCGAGTCCTCTCCTGGGCACCATCCCATAAGCTAAGCCATTGGCTCGCATCAGCTTTGTCTCAGGATGAAGCGAGCGTAGCACATGTCGGAGCACAACCCAGCAGCCCATGCATTTGTCAAACAGGGCGTCTACTACTTCAGGCGACGGGTCCCGAGTGACCTCGCCCACCACTACAAGTCACCGAAAATCTCCTACTCGCTGCGGACACGATCGGCTTCAGTAGCCGCGTCACGAGCCGCCAGAGCCGCCCAGAAGCTCGACGAGTACTGGTACCACCTGCGGATCAGCCGGTCGAGGAGAGCGCCGGTGAGGCGCTCGGAGCCGAAGACCTCGGTCCACTCGTCGAACGGCAGGTTTCTGGTGATCAGCGTGGAGCCGCGCTCGTATCGCTGGGAGATCAGCTCGAACAGCAACTCGGCCCCAGTCTTGGAGAGCGGCACGAAGCCCAGCTCGTCGATGATCAGAAGCTTCTGGTTCGCCATCTGCTTCTGGAGGCGCAGGAGCCGGCGCTCGTCGCGGGCCTCCATCAGCTCGTGTACGATGGCAGCGGCGGTGGTGAAGCCGACGGAGAGGCCCTTCTGGCACGCGGCCAGGCCGAGACCGAGGGCGGTGTGGGTCTTGCCGGTACCGCTCGGGCCGAGGGCGATGACGTTCTCGCGCCGCTCGATCCACTCGCAGCGCGCGAGCTCCAGAACCTGCATCTTGTTGAGCGACGGGATCGCCTTGAAGTCGAAGGTGTCGAGGCTCTTGGTCACCGGGAACTTTGCCGCCTTGATCCGGCGCTCGATCATCCGCCGCTCGCGGTCGATCAGCTCGAGCTCGACCAGGCGGGCGAGGAACTGCACGTGATCCCGCCCCTCGGCGGCGCCCGCGCGCGAACGCGCGCAGATCATGACTTCTGGCGGCTACGCCGCCGGGCGAGCGAGCTTGGCGTACTCCCGCAGGAAGGTCGGCAGCTTCAGCGTCTTGAGATGCTGGTCGAGCAGCAACTTCGGCGCGTCGCTCATGCCGGGCCGCCGACGAGGCACATGTAGCTCGCCGCCGAGGTGGTCCCGACATTGGCGCGCGGCAGATAGGGATAGACGTCGAGGTCGAGCCTCGGCGGCCGCCTCTCGACCTGGCAGAGCACGAGGTGCTTGATCGCGTCGAACCCGACGGCGCCCATCCTGAGCGCGGTCTTCACCGCTACGTGCAGGTCGGCGAGATCGAAGGTCTCCAGCAGCCGCAGGACCTGCACGTACTCGCGGCGGCCGGCCTTGAACTGCCGCGCCTCCATCAGGCGGCGCAGGGTGTGGAACTCGGCCGGCAGCTCCCAATGCGCCAGCGGCGCGGCCTGATCGAGAGCGCCGATCTTCTTCTCCAGCAGCGGCAGGTAATGGATCGGGTCGAAGACCATGTCCTCGCGGCCGTAGCATCGGGAATGGCGGGCGTTCGCCGCCGGGCTCGAACCGGTGGCGCCTTCGGCGGCTCACCGTCTCCGCCGCAGCCGATGACGACTTCGTCGACGTAGCCCCTGATCCAGACCTCGCGGTGGCCGTAGCTGACCGGCACCGAGTAGTCGTTCTTCGCTAAAATCGATCCACTGGATCGATTTTTTCACGCTCGAACTCCTGTACCGCACCAGCGCCTGCGAGCTGACCCGGCCCGTCGCTTGGTCGCAGGCCTCGAATGGCGCCGGCGGCAGCGGCATCATCGCTGCGAGATCACGCTGGAGCCGCTCGCCGATCGTCTCCTGGTGGCCGCGCAGGATCTCCGATTGCCGCTTGCGGCATTGCTCCTCCAGCCAGATGCTGAACTCGTCCCAGGTCGCGAAGCGGGGCAGCGGCACCATGAAGTTGCGCCGCGACCAGCCGACGATCCCCTCGACGGCGCCCTTGTCATTCCCCTTCCCAGGGCGACCGTAGCGATCCTCGATCACGTAGTGCGATAGCATCCCGCTGAAGAGCGTTGCCCGCTTGCGCGTCCCGTCCGGCAGGATGAAGGTCACGGACATCGTGCCAGAGGCGCGTCTTCGAAACGACGACAGCGACCGCATGCTGATCCACGTCGACAACGGCAAGGGCGGCAGAGACCGCAAGGCGATGCTCTCGCCCCGCCTTCTGGACCTCTTGCGCGATTACTGGAGCAAGTCCCGGCCCGAGGGCTGGCTCTTTCCGGGCAAGCCGAAGATCAACCCGCTGTCGCCACGCCAGCTCAATCGAGCGTTCACCTCGGCCAAGCACATGGCCGGCATCGCCAAGCCGGCGACGCTGCACACGCTCCGCCACAGCTTCGCCACGCACCTGCTCGAGGCCAACACCGACGTGCGGATGATCCAGGTCCTGCTGGGGCACGCGAAGCTGAGCACGACGGCGCGGTACACCCATGTCGCCACCAAGACGATCCGCGACACCGTGAGCCCGTTCGAGCGGCTGAAGCAGCTTCAGGACCAGACCCTCAGGCGCGGCCTCGAGTAGCGCCCGGGCCGGGGTGGTCCGGGCGAAGCTGGAGATCGCCGACATCTTCCGCGCCCATGGCCCCGCGTGGCGGCGGGCCCATGCCGGTCATGTCGGCCTGACCCAGCTCAAGGTCATGGCGGCGATCGAAGCCTGCCGGACGGAGGCGCTCGGCGGTCACGTGGCGGCATGCGCCAAGTGCAGCCACCGGCACGTCGCATACAACTCGTGCAAGAACCGGCACTGCCCGAAGTGCCAGGGACCGGCCGCGCGGGATTGGATGGCTGCCCGCACGAAGGACCTGCTGCCGGTGGAGTACTTCCACGTCGTCTTCACCCTGCCGGCGGAGATCGCCCGCATCGCCTTCTGGAACAAGAAGGCGGTCTACGACCTGCTGTTCCGCGCCTCCGCCGAGACGCTGACCACGATCGCTGCCGATCCGCGGCACCTCGGCGCCCGGATCGGCATGACCAGCGTGCTGCACACATCGTGCCGGAGGCGCGCCTTCGACACGACGGGCTCGGCCCTGATCCACCATCCGCATGTCCACATGATCGTGCCCGGCGGCGGGCTCTCGCCCGACGGCAACCGGTGGATCGCCTGCCGCCCGGGCTTCTTCCTCCCGGTCCGAGTGCTGTCGCGGCTGTTCCGGCGGCTGTTCCTGGAAGGACTGGCGGCGCTGCACGGCGCCGGCAACCTCGCCTTCTTCGGCGACTTGGTGGGGCTGGCAGAGACCGCCGCCTTCGCCGCCTGGCTCGCGCCGCTGCGCAAGGTCGAATGGGTGGTCTACGCCAAGCCGCCCTTCGGCGGACCGGAAGCCGTTCTGGCCTATCTCAGCCGCTACACCCACCGCGTCGCCATCTCGAACAGCCAACTCGTCAGCGCCGACGCCGAGACCGTCGCGTTCCGTTGGAAGGACTACCGGATCAAGAACGGCGACCGCCAGAAGGTCCTGCGGCTCGCCACCGACGAGTTCATCAGGCGCTTCCTGCTGCACGTCCTGCCGGACGGGTTCCACCGCATCCGGCACTACGGGCTACTCGCCGGCAATGGCCGCAGGCGCAACATCGAGACCATCCGCGCCCTGCCCGGCGTCGAGCCGGCGGTGGAATCCGATGCCAACGATGCCGACGCAGCCCTCCCGCTCACCCTCAGGGAACCGTGCCCCGACTGCGGCGGACCGATGCGCATTATCGAGACCTTCAGGCGCGGCGAGCGTCCGAAGACCCGCGCACCTCCGCGGAGGGCTGCCGCATGATGATAGGGCCATCACCTTCGTCGAACCCGATCCGGATGGAACCAGCGGTCCGGAAATGCCGTGCCTCACGTCCCGCAGTGGCCGTCTCGACGAACGCGCCCCGACAACAAGACCGGTGGGCCTGCGTCCCGTCGCCGATCCCGCCACGGCACGAGCTCCGTCTGGATCGGAGCCGGCCTCCCGACAATCGGCGGCGCACCGGAGCCAGCGACACCCGCGCGCTTTCCCCATAGACCGACGCCAGACCCCCGCGGCTTCGTCCTTCCGAGGTTTGTCAACGCGGGCCGCACCCGCCAGCGGCCACCGTCACGCCGCGGCCCGCATCGAAAAACCTTCAGGAGAGCTGACGTTTTCTGCGGCTGCGAGAGCTCGTGACCCCGTCACCAGAACGGCCCTTCACGGGTTCGGGCGCTCCAAGCGCCGACGGGTGCGCGACCCATCGTTGAGCCAGATCCGTCCACAGGCAGGGTCGCCTGTGGCATCGCGCCGACGGCCACCAGGATGACGCCTGCACCTGCCAAGCCGGCAGTCGCATTTTCGTTGGCGGCACCACCTTGCCGATCAAGCCGCAAAAGCGGCGCCACCAACCATACTGCGAGACGCAGCATCATCGTCTGGAGGGCGGCAGCGCGGAAGGGCCCACCGCTGCACGCGTCCGTCAGGCGGCGCTACATTCCGAATCAACTTCTGGCCGAACAAGTCGGTAGGCGGCTCCGACGCTTCTGCCTTCACTGAAGGCAGTCCGACTGCCGGTCTCGCGCGGCAGAGGCACCGGCTTTGTCTGCTGCATATCGCCTTGAATATACTGCATTATCACGAGCGGGATCCGCAGGAAATTCCATGGACATGCGTAAGGTTCCATAGCAATATCGGCGAATGCGATGGGTCCGCAGGCGGCGCATACTGGCAAGTCTGTAGCAGCAGACCCTCACCGCCTTAGCTGCCTATGGTTGTCAAGTAGAGGGCGCATGATGCCGAAGCCGAGCAAAACCACCGACCAGTGGTGGGTCAACGACCAGTCGCCGGACAACCCATATGACAAGAGCGAGGACTACGATGCCTTCCTCGCCTATCTCGGGGCGCTGAACCGCAGCCTGACGCCGGAGATCGCGGCGGACTTGCTGAGGATCAACGTCGAGGAACTGAACGACCATCCGGACTACAAAGCGGCTGCGGTCGGCGCCTTGCAGATGTGGGCCTCCGTCACCCCCCTGCAATTTGAAATTGTCGACGACACGCCCTTCGATCCGGCAACCGACTGGATGTGGATCGTGAGCCCCGAACTGGGCGAACCGAGTGACGGAAGTGCGTTTTCCGCCAACCGTTACGTCAGCATCGGGCAGCGGTTCCACGACACGGAACCCAACCTGACGGATATCGGCGGCTATGTATTTGATTCCTTCATCCATGAATTCGGCCACGAGTTCGGCCTGAACCATCCTGGGCTCTACAATTACAGCGGTCCCGGCGGAATACAGATCAACTATCTGAACAACGCCACCTGGATCTATGACCGCCAGCAATACAGCGTCATGTCCTACTTCGACGGGATCGACGTCGGTGAAACCACTCGCTGGTCGGCGTCCACCCCACTCACCGCCGATATCGAGGCCGTCATCCGCCGCTTCTTCTCGACGGTTGACGATGGGGTTCGGAGCTATCAGACCATCGACCTCAACACGGGCGACGACGCCTACGGCTTCGGCAGCACGAAGTACGGCTACGAACTCACCTCGTCGGGAATGCAGCACGACATCGGTTTCGTGGTCCACGACACCGGCGGCACCGACACGATCGACTTCTCCGGGTCCACGGCGGGCACGATCCTCGACCTGCGCGCCGGAAAGTTCTCAAGCGTGAATGGCCACTCCAACAACGTGTCGATCTTTGCCGGCCATAACGCGCACGAAACTGGGTACTACATCGAGATCGGGATCGGAAGCGCGTACGACGACATCCTGATCGGCAACGACGGAAACAACGTGCTGGACGGCCGCGCCGGCGGCGACCGGATGGCCGGTTATGACGGCGACGACGTCTACTTCGTCGATTCCCGCGACGACATCGTGCGCGAGGAAGCGAGCGGCGGAAATGACACAGTCATCGTGATGTCCAGGAACCTGAACGTCCGGAACATCGCCAACGTCGAGAACATCATCTACGCCGACGCGTCGACGCCCCCGCCGGCAGGCGGCGGCGAAACCCCGCCCGATGTCGGCGACAACACGATGACCAGCATCATCATCGGCGACGCGGGGAACAACACGCTCGACGGTGGCGCCGGCGACGACACCATCTTCGGCCAGGGCGGCGACGACCTGATCATCGGCGGCCGCGACTCGCTTGCCAGCCGCGACATCAACAACACGATCGCCGTCGCGGATCTCGAAGACCAGACCGAGAGCGATGACGGCAACGACACACTCTACGGCGGCGACGGCAACGACACGATCTTTGGGGGTCAGGGCAACGACATCCTCGACGGCGGCGACGGCGACGACATCATGAGCGGCCAGGACGGCATCGACATCTTTCGGGGTGGCGCAGGCGTAGACACCGTCGACTACAGCCGGGAAAGTCCTTTCCAGCTGCTCGTCAACCTCGCCACCAACGTGGCCAGCGGCGGCACCGCTTCGGGCGACACCTTCTACAGCATCGAGAACCTGATCGGGTCGGATGACCGCATCGACCGCTTCATCGGCACGTCCGATGCAAATCACTTCTGGGGTCTGGGCGGCGGCGACTACTTCAGCGGCGGCGGCGGCGACGACATCCTGAATGGCGGCGCCGACGGCGACATCCTTTACGGCGAGGATGGCAACGACACGATCATCGGCGGCGGCGGCCAGGACTATCTGGAAGGCGGTGCCGGCATCGACACGGTTGTCTACGAAGGCAGCACCAGCGGGGTGACGATCGACCTCGCCAACGGTACGGCCATTGGCGGCGACGGTGACGGCCCGGTACAGATCGTGGGTCGCGGCACCACAATCCGGCATGACATCCTGGTTGGCTTCGAGAATGTCGTCGGCTCCTTCCAGGACGACCGGATCATCGGCAACGCCTTGGCGAACGCGCTCTCGGGCGGCTGGGGCGACGACACGCTGACCGGCGGCGGCTCGCGGGACACGCTGGATGGCGGCGCCGGCAGCGACACGGCGGACTACTCCGACGCGACCCGGGGGGTCACGCTGAGACTGGATCGCGGCAAGTCTGCGGGAGATACATACATCTCGATCGAGAACCTGGCCGGCTCGGCCTTTGACGACCGGCTGATCGGCGGCGACGCGGCCAACGTGCTGACCGGCCAGGGCGGGGACGACACGCTTCGCGGCGGCGGCGGCGACGACACCCTGCTCGGCGACTTCGCCTATCAGGGCGATGCGCCGCCGCAACTGGGGATGGGTAGCGGCTACGCGACGCTCGGACCGGATGCGACGAACAACTCGATCGTGGACGCGTTCGACATCTCGGACAATTTCTCCCTGGCCGAGGACCCTGACATCTTCGATTCCACCACGGTCCCTCATACGACGATCAACGCAACTGGGAACGGCCTCGGTGGATACTACCGCATCGACCTGGCGGCCGGCGCGATCATCAGCATCGACATCGACGGGATCGCCGATCCAAATGTCCACGACAGCTGGGTCAGGCTGCTGGACAGCGATGGCGACATCGTCGCCGAGAACGACGACGGCGGCGGAGACCCTGGCTCTACCAGCACCCGCGATTCGAGCACGGTTTACGTCGTCGAGGAGACCGGGACCTACTACATCCTCGAAGGCCAGTGGTCGCCAACGGCTCCGGGCGGCGGCTGGGACGAAGCCGTGCCGGAGGGGTCGACGTACGAGTTGAACGTGTCGGTCGAATCCCCGCCCGCGCCGGCCCAACCGGGCGATGCGGGCTCCGACATCCTCCGCGGCGAGGGCGGCAGCGACCTCCTGGACGGCGGACTGGCGGCCGACATCCTGATCGGCGGCGACGGCGGTGATTCCTTCCGGTTCTCCACGGAACTCGGGAACGGCAACGTCGACTGGATCAGGGACTTCGATACCACCGAGGATCTGATCCTGCTCGACAGCCTCATCTTCGCAAACGCGGGCGCCGACGGCGCGCTTGCCTTCGGCGCGTTCCACGGCAGTGCCGCGGGCGTTTCCCAAGATGCCGACGACCGCATCATCTACGATACCGACGATGGAACCTTGTTCTACGATGCCGACGGTTCCGGAGAGGATGATGCCGTCCAATTTGCACGGCTCAGCGCGAACCTGAGTCTTTCGGCGGCGGACTTCATCGTTATCTGAGCAATTCCAGGAGTGTGCTTGCGAGCCCTCCTGAAACGGCCGCTTGCTCAACGCATCAGGGCCTGCGAATCTCTTTTGCGATTAGGGGGGAATCTTGGATGAAACGCCCATCCGGCCGTCGCGTGGTGTTAGCGGGTGCCGTGGCTGCGGGTTTCATCGCCGCCGCCGGGACAGGCACGGCGCAATCGACGGATGTACGCGGCACGATCACCTACGAGGGTGGCGCATTGATCCCGGCAGGACATGTCGACATCTATCTCGAGGACCCTGCCAGCGAGGGCATTGCGCGCGCCGCGGAAATGCGCGTCGATAGCGACGGAAAATCGAAGTCGATAGCCTTTACTCTCTCCCTGTCTGAAACCTCAAATGTTTCGCCAACGCTGCAGATCGTTGCGCGCCTGGAGCGTGCGGATGAGTGGCTTCTGGCGCGCGGCAGTGCCCAGTTCCGGGTAAACTCACCTCTCCACGTGACGCTCAACGCTGCTATCTATTGAAGGCCCAAGACCAAAGGCAGCATTCTCCGTTCTGCGTGAGTTCAGACCACCAGCATCGCTGGTGCATCAATGAACGTCAACTAACCCCGGCGCGGCGCAGCGGCTTCGACGCCTCACGGATGGCACATCTGGGCCGACCACGTCGATGGCGCGGCCCGTCCCACCGCACGGAGCCGCGAGGTCAGGACCAGCATGTCGAGGATGCGCTCCCGCAGCGGCCCGTCCGGGATGTCCTCGAGCCGGCGGCGGAGATCGCGCATGACCCGGCCGGTGTAGCCCTTGAGCGTGCGCAGCGCCTTGCGCATCCGCTTGAACTGACGGGCGTGGGCGTACCTGCCGGCCTTCGCCGCCAGCCGCGGCGCCAGGCGCGCGTAGGACTGGCGCAGCTCGACCCCGGCCTCGGCGGCGAGCGCCACCAGCTTGCGCCGCGCCGTCTCGTAGAGCCGGGCGTCGGTGGGATGGGCGATGTTCTTCTCCATGACCGTGGTGTCGACCGACACCCTCTCGATGCTCTGGTCCTTGACCGTTCCCGAGGCGCGACCGGCCTCGATCGTCGCGGTCAGCAGCCACTCCACACCTTCTTCGCCGATGCGCTGGCGCCAGCGGGTGAGCGAGGACGGATCGATCGGCGGACGATGCTGAAAGAAAGTCTCACCGCAGAAATGCTGGTAGTACGGGTTCTCGACCCACCGCGCGACCACCGCCTCGTCCGACAGGGCGAACGCGTGCTGGAGATAGAGCAGCCCCGCCACCAGCCGCGGCGATGTCGCCGGTCGCCCTTTGCCGGACGGGAAGAACCCTGCCCACTCCCGCTCGAAGAACTCCCAGTCGATCAGCGCCTCGAGCTTCACCAGCTCGTGGCCCATGTCGATCAGGTCGACCAGGCGCGGCCGCAGCAGATCATCCTGCTCGGGGTGGCGGGTCTTCGGTTTCATCGGCGCATCCGAAATCGCAGGGTTCCCGCCGGAATTCTACGAATACCTGCAATCAGGAGCCACGAGAAATTGCGCCTTATCGTGCGAAATCAGAGACATCCGCTTTGTTCAGGCTGAACTAAATCGCTTCGCGATATTTGGCGAGCGTCGCGGGGGGGGGGGGCGGCGCTGGATCAAGGCCGTTTGCGGCGTGGGACTGTGGGCTGATCCCCTTTGTCTCGAGGCGATCTTGCCTCGCTTGACAGAGGACTCTCTCATGCAGCACTCCCCGACGACGACACCCCTTCGCGCCCGCATGGTCGCGGACATGTCTGCGCGCGGTCTTGGCCGGGCATCGCAGGCCAGTCACTCGGGCCTGCAAGCGGTTTGCGGCGTGGCTCGGACGCTCTCCGGAGACGGCGACACCGGATGAGGTGAGGGATTTCCAGCATCATCTGATCGAGACCGGGACCAGCATCTGCACCCGCAACCAGACCATGACGGGCGTGAAGTTCCTGTTCCGCGTGACCCTCCGCCGGCATCCGCATCGTGCAAGCCAAGGGCCGCAAGGATCGCAACGTGATGTTGCCCGCAGGTATCCTTGGGCCTGTTGCGAGACTGGTGGACCGAACGCCCGACCGGTCAGGACAAGGGCGTGCCCGGAGACGCGCGGCTTCTGTTTCCCGGATATCGTGGCAAGCACCTCTCCGCACGCCAGACTTCACGACTGTTCAAGGAGGCGGCGCGCGCGGCCGGGATCACCAAACCCGTGACGCTGCACACGTCGTGTCGAAGACGCGCCTCCGGCACGATGCGCCATTCCTTTGCGACCCATCTGCTGGAGCGCGGTGTCGACATCCGGGTCATCCAGGCGCTGCTCGGGTATACCAAGCTGACGACGACGGCGTGGCTCATGCCAGCGTCGCTACGGGAATGATCGCGGCGGTGGACAGCCCGCTTGACGATCTGACACCGGCCAAGCGCAAGAAGGGCGAACCGCGGGCCCGATAGCGCGCCTTGTCTCGTCCCACGCTGGAGGTCGCGGATATCTTCCGCACCCATGGTGCTGCCTGGCGGGCGGCCAATGCCGGCCGTCTCAGCCTCGACCAACTGAAGGTGATGAGCGCCATCGAGCATTGCCGCACGGCCGCGCTCGGCGGCCACGTCGCCCGGTGCGAAGACTGCGCCCACGAACACATCGCCTACAACTCCTGCCGCAATCGCCATCGCCCCAAATGCCAGGCCGGTGCGGCAAGGGCATGGCTGGCGGCGCGCGAGGCCGAGCTTCTGCCCGTGGGCTACTTCCACATGGTCTTCACGCTGCCGAAGCCGATCGCCGACATCGCTCACCAGAGTGAGCCAATGGAACGCCAATGGTCCGAGAGACATTGGCGAACACGCGCGATCTACAATCTCTTGATGCGAGCAAGCGCGGACACGGCCCTGAAGATCGCCGCCGACCCCAAGCATCTCGGCGCCCGGATCGGCATCACGTCGGTGCTCCACACCTGGGGGTCCGCCATGACGCATCATCCCCACGTTCACATGATCGTCCCGGGCGGCGGGCTCTCGGCCGACGGCACGCGGTGGGTGTCATGCCGTCCGGGCTTCTTCCTGTCCGTGCGGGTGGTGTCACGGCTGTTTCGGCGTCTGTTCCTGGAAGGCCTGGTTGCCTTGCATGACGCCGGCAAGCTCGTCTTCTTCAACGACTGCGAAGCTCTGGCGGACCGCAGTGCCTTCGCCGCCTGGCTCACGCCGCTGCGCAAGATCGACTGGGTCGCCTACGCCAAGGAGCCCTTTGCCGGGCCAAAGGCGGTGCTGGCATACCTGTCGCGCTACACCCACCGTGTCGCGATCTCCAACAGCCGCCTGATCAGCGCCGATGCCGATCACGTCACCTTCCGCGTCAAGGATTACCGCATCGAGGGGCCAGGCAGGCACAAGACCATGACGCTGGATACCGACGAGTTCATCCGCCGGTTTCTCCTCCACGTGCTTCCCAAGGGCCAGCACCGCATTCGCCACTATGGGCTCTTCGGCAACGGCAACCGCGCGGCCAATGTTGCCAGGATCAGGGAACTGCTCGAACACGTGGTGCCGGATAAGGAGCACCGGAGGGGCGACACCAGTGACCGTGCTGAAGAGCAACCCCGCATCCTCGCCCTGCCCTGTCCGTGCTGCGGCGGACGATTGATCCTCGTCGAGACCTTCGCGCCGGAACGCCAGCCGAGGGCACGGCCAACGACACCGAGGGCAGCTGCATGACACGCGCTCCCTGCTGCGGTCAAACGCCGCCGACCTCCGCCGCCCGCCTCACGTTGCGCGGCCCATTGGACCTGCCGAGAGCTTCGATATGGCGCAGCAAGAACCGCGAGCATCATCGAAAAGCACCGACGACTGCCTCGACGGCACCGACCTGCGTGCCGAATTGCAGCGCAGGCAACAACCAGCGCATTCATGTCAGAGGCACGGAAACCGAGCGGCCACGACACTCAAAGAAAGCTCTGAAGAACCTCGGCATCGGGCGGTGATCTGGTAGGCTGGCGGCGACCTCGATGGAGCCGCCCTCAATGAAGCAGAGCACCTTCGCGTCGTTGGCCTATGCGACGAAGAAGAAGCGCACCCGCCGCGAGGCGTTTCTCGCCGAGATGGAGGCGGTGGTGCCCTGGGCGCGTCTGACGGCGCTGATCGAGCCGCACTACCCGAAGGCGGGACCGAAGGGCGGGCGGCCGGCGATGCCGCTGGAGGTGATGCTGCGGGTCTGCTGTCTGCAGCAGTGGTACGCGCTGTCCGACCCGGCGGCGGAGGGTTCAAGCGTATAGCAATCGATCCAGTGGATCGATTGTAGCGCAGAACCTCTACGACAGCGACGCCATGCGCCGGTTCGCCGGGCTCGAGCTGGGCGACGATGCGATCCCGGACGAGACGACCATCCTGAACTTCCGCCACCTGCTGGAGCGGCACGAGCTGACGCGTGCGATCTTCGAGGCGATCAACAGCTATCTTCGCGAGCGCGGCATCCTGTTGCGCGAGGGAACGTTGGTCGATGCGACGCTCATCGACGCGCCAAGCTCGACGAAGAACAAGCAGGGCGCACGCGACCCGGAGACGAGCAGCACGAAGAAGGGCAACGACTGGTATTTCGGGATGAAGGCGCATGTCGGCGTCGATATTGGCAGCGGCGTGGTCCACACGCTCGAAACCAGCACCGCCAAGGTGCACGACAGCCAGAAGTTCGACGACCTGCTTCACGGGCGACGAGCAGGCGGTGTTCGGCGAGTTGCCAGGGTTGCGCCACCGGTTCGAGCAACCGCTGGCGACGGCTATGTCGTTCAGCCTGAACAAAGCGGATGTCTCTGATTTCGCACGATAAGGCGCAATTTCTCGTGGCTCCTGATTGCAGGTATTCGTAGAATTCCGGCGGGAACCCTGCGATTTCGGATGCGCCGATGAAACCGAAGACCCGCCACCCCGAGCAGGATGATCTGCTGCGGCCGCGCCTGGTCGACCTGATCGACATGGGCCACGAGCTGGTGAAGCTCGAGGCGCTGATCGACTGGGAGTTCTTCGAGCGGGAGTGGGCAGGGTTCTTCCCGTCCGGCAAAGGGCGACCGGCGACATCGCCGCGGCTGGTGGCGGGGCTGCTCTATCTCCAGCACGCGTTCGCCCTGTCGGACGAGGCGGTGGTCGCGCGGTGGGTCGAGAACCCGTACTACCAGCATTTCTGCGGTGAGACTTTCTTTCAGCATCGTCCGCCGATCGATCCGTCCTCGCTCACCCGCTGGCGCCAGCGCATCGGCGAAGAAGGTGTGGAGTGGCTGCTGACCGCGACGATCGAGGCCGGTCGCGCCTCGGGAACGGTCAAGGACCAGAGCATCGAGAGGGTGTCGGTCGACACCACGGTCATGGAGAAGAACATCGCCCACCCGACCGACGCCCGGCTCTACGAGACGGCGCGGCGGAAGCTGGTGGCGCTCGCCGCCGAGGCCGGGATCGAGCTGCGGCAGAGCTATGCGCGCCTGGCGCCGCGGCTGGCGGCGAAGGCCGGCAGGTACGCCCACGCCCGTCAGTTCAAGCGGATGCGCAAGGCGCTGCGCACGCTCAAGGGCTACACCGGCCGGGTCATGCGCGATCTCCGCCGCCGGCTCGAGGACATCCCGGACGGGCCGCTGCGGGAGCGCATCCTCGACATGCTGGTCCTGACCTCGCGGCTCCTGCACCAGCAGCCGAAGGACAAGGGCAAGCTCTACAGCCTGCACGAGCCGGAGGTGGACTGCATCTCAAAGGGCAAGGCGCGGGTGCGATACGAGTTCGGCACCAAGGTCAGCGTCGCCGCCACCACCCGCGAGGGCTTCATCGTCGGCATGCGGGCGCTGCCGGGCAACCCCTACGACGGCCACACCCTCGCCGAGGCTCTCGAGCAGGTCGAGGTGCTGACCGATCGCCGTCCGTCCCTCGCCGTCGTCGACCGCGGCTACCGCGGGCACGGCGTCGAGACCACGCGCGTGCTGATCAGCGGCACACGCAGGGGGCTCACGCCGCCGCTCGCCAAGCTCCTGCGCCGCCGCAGCGCCATCGAGCCGGAGATCGGCCACATGAAGACCGACGGGCGGCTGACGCGCTGCCCGCTGAAGGGAACCGCCGGCGACGCGCTCTTCGCCGTCCTCTGCGCCTGCGGCCACAACCTCCGCAAGATCCTCGCCCACCTGAGGGCCTTTTGGGCCCTCCTGATCGCCGCCATTCTCGGCGCGCTCAGACCCGACTGCACCCCCAAGGACAGTGTTGCCGCCGCCTAATCGGATTGTTCAGGCTGAACTACGTAGGTCTACGAAAAACTGATTGAACACAGGGAGATGCGCATTCCGCCTTTACCGCACTCGAGTCGCTGCTTTCTGTCATGCTGACGTATGGACTCGTTTCGCTCGGAGCCTGCGAAAGGGCGTCAATACATCCTGCGGCGCTCGCTCGAATTTACTAACGGCCGACGAACGCGACGGCGGATCGCGTGAAGGCGAGGCAGAGCCGACGCAGATCTCCCGAACCGATAACCCAGCCTCACCTTCGAGATTTAGCTTAAGAAGGTCACTGACCCGGCCCGCACCCGAAGGCAGATGGTATGAAGGGGCCAGAATGCAGGCGTCCGCGGCGAGCTTCCGAGATCTCTGCACCGCAGGTCGCTGCGTGCGGCAAAGGCGCTGGGTTCGCACGCGCCGCGAATGGCGGGGTCGTCCGCCAAGCCTGGTTTCGTGCGGCTGGCTCCGCTGCGGCAAGGACCAATGACCGATATCCATGCGGCGGCGCGGCGGTCGCGAGTCAGGCTGAGAGTCGGCTATGGGCTGCGCGCGGACCGGCGAACGGCAGTGCGGGGCTGGCACGGCCGCTGACGGATCGGCAGATCACACCTTTGGAAGTCTCCTCCCGTTGCATCGCGGCGCTCAACGATCCCGCTTTGTGATAGGGTGAGTCCGTCATGGTCCGCGACTACTCCGCCTTCCTTCCCACCAGCGCGAATGCTGCCGCGGCCAGCCGCGCCGCGCCGCCGCTCGTGGCGCTCGGCTGGGGGTCTTTCTTCGCGCAGCAGATCGATGCCGAAACGCTCAGCGAAACGCCCCCGGTGCGGGTCCTCGCTGTGCACCGCAGCGGCCTTCAGATCGCGGGCGACGGCATCGACGAGACCATCCCGCCGGGCATCGAGGCGACCGTGGGCGACTGGCTGCTGCTGGACCGCGACCGGCCCCAGGCGAGCCGCGTGCTGTCGCGGAAGAGCCTCGTCAAGCGCCGCGCGCCGGGCACCGACCGCCAGGTGCAGCTGATCGCCGCGAATATCGACACCGCCTTCGTCGTCACGTCCTGCAACAAGGACTTCAACATCGCGCGGCTGGAGCGCTATGTGGCGCTGGCCTTCGAAGCCGGGATCGAGCCGGTGATCGTCCTGACCAAGACCGACCTCGTCGCGGACCCACAGCCTTACGTGGATGCCGCCCGCACCGTCTCCGACCGGGTCGCGGTGGTCGCCCTCGACGCAAGGGGTGAGGAGGCGACAACGAAGCTGTCGGAGTGGTGCAAGCCAGGCCGGACGGTGGCGTTCCTCGGATCGTCGGGGGTGGGCAAATCCACTTTGGCGAACGCGCTGGTCGGAACGCAGGCGATCACCACGCAAGGCATCCGCGACGATGACGCCAAGGGACGACACACGACGACGCGCCGCGAGCTTCATTCGCTCCCCGGCGGCTGCCTCGTTCTCGACACGCCGGGGATGCGGGAGCTCCAGCTGACCGATGCCGCGTCAGGCATCGCCGAGGTCTTCGAGGACATCGAAGCACTCTCGGCCCGGTGCCGTTTCAGCGATTGCCGGCATCAGACGGAGCCTGGCTGCGCCATTCGGGAATCCGTCACGGCAGGCCGACTCGACCCGACGCGCCTTGCGCGCTGGCGCAAGCTCCAGGCAGAGGACGCCTTCAACTCCGCCAGCCTGGCCGAGCGCCGCACCAAGGACCGGGCGTTCGGAAAGATGGTCCGCCGCGTGATGAAGGAAAAGTCGCGCCACCAGCCATGAGAGCGACCGGAGCCTGCAAGGACGCCTGCCGCACCGGCATGGCTCGATGTCACGCCATCGCCTTGCCGCATGGGGCCGACGTGAGTTCTCGTCAGGACAATCTCGCTGCACGCTGGACGAACGGCCGCATTCCGCGCGGTGACGCGGCGCTCGGCGCGGTGGTCGAACGGCAGGAAACCTTCACCTGGGCCGTCGTTGACCTGATGTGGCTTATCGACGAAACGGGAGTGTGTCGGCGACAGGGGTTTGCACCTCCGACATCGGGAAGAATGATGCTCACTCTGCCCCTCGTCTGGCTGGTCAGCGTGCTCGCGACAATCGCCGCCTTCGCACTGGCGCAGGACACCCGCTCGCCCTTTCCGGCGCGCCTGTTCCTCTGCACCTTCCTCCTCTCTCTGGCGGCTGTCGGCCTGCTCCTCGGGTTCCGGCTTTCGCTTGACGCGACCTGGGCCGCGCGCGCCCAGCCGCTGGTCGCGGTGATGATTGCCCCGTCCGCCTATCTCGGTTTTGCGGCCCTGACGCAGGGCGGCGTGGGAGACTGGCGCAGGACGCTCCTCGTGAACGGGGTGCCGGTCGCCCTGGCGCAACTGGCCATCCTGGCGGACATCCCGGTTTCCGCGGACCTGTTCGTCCTCGCGATCACCAGCGTCTATCTTTTCCGGACGGCGCGCCTCCTGCGCCATCACGCCGATGACTTCGCGCACGTCGCGCCGCACGCAATGCGGTTCCTGCGCTCGGCGATCTACGCCACGATCGCCCTGCTCGGCATGATGGTCGCGACCGACCTCTCGATCGTCGGGGCCAGCCTGTTCGCAGGCGATACCTTCATCCTGACGTTCCTGAGCGGCGCCTCGGGCGTGCTGACGGCGTTCGTCCTTGTCGTCGCCCTTGTCGGCGCCCCGATGTTGCTCCGGATCACGAAGGACGATGTGCCAAAGGCCGAGGTGCCCACCGACAGCGACCGGGCGATGCTGGCCGCGCTCGATGCGCTCATGAACGACAGGCACATCTACACCGACAGCAACCTGACGCTCGCGCGGCTGGCGCGGCGCCTGTCAGTGCCGGTCCGGGATGTGTCGAACGCGATCAACAGGGCGACGGGCGAGAACTTCTCCCGCTACATCAATGGCTTTCGCGTCCGCCACGCGCAGGCCGCACTGCGCGGGACCGATCTGCCCATCACCGAGGTGATGTTTGACGCGGGCTTTGTCAGCAAGTCGAGCTTCAACACCGAATTCCGCCGGATCGTCGGGCAGACCCCGTCGCAGTTTCGCGCGGAAAAGGCAGACGCCTGACGGCGTCTGCCTCGTTCTTGCGGCGCTACAGCTCCGAGCACGCCGTGTGGGTTGCCGTCGCGCCAAAGACGTCGGCAAGGACGGAACCACCCGGATTGAGAACGAAGCCATGGCTTTCGCTCAATCCGCTCTGGATGATGATGTCCGCGTCGTCGTCATCCTGCCGGCTGCTGACGCGATACATGTCGCTTACGACGTCGTCGCCATGCGCCAACGCGGCGGCGACCCGCGCGCTCCGCAGGATCAGCCGAATTGGGCTCGTCCCATGGACCGAGATGTCATCGCCGCCAAAGTCGCCTGCGACGAGGCGGATGGGAAGCGCGAGGCAGTCATTGCTCTCGTCATTTCTGAGGATGACGGTGCCCCGTCCGGTGATGCCCCTCAGCTTCAGCAGCGCCGCCACGCGCGGGGCATCGATCTGGGCAACGCCGAAGGCGCCGGCAGGTATCTGCTGTCCGGCCTCGGTCTGGACGGCAGCGCTCGTTGACCAGCTGGCCGGTTGATCAGCGTCCTGGGCGCTGACCCCGAACGAGGTGAAGGGCAACGCGACCTGGGCGGTCAGAAGAAAGAGAAAGTTCAGGCGGGTCGACATGGCTGGATGTCCCTTTGTGTGCTGGTTGGTTGAGTTGCAGCACGGGGCGGCAACATCCCGCACATGGCAGGCGGCGCCGCGCAGATAGCCCGGATACGTGATCCAGAACGTTCGGAATCGCCATTTCGAACGTCGTCCGTGCAGTCAGCGACGACAAGTTTGTCCGCCTCCCGGACCTCCCCTGCTGACTTCTCGCTGCGCCGGTCGTGAATGGTCGCAGACCATGCTGCGTCGCGGAGCGCGTCGTCACCACTGAAGGGCAGGACTGGGCCATCGGCGACGGTGGAGAAGCTCGGCGCAGGCTGGGAGACTTCGACCCTGAGACTGGCAACTTCGATAGCATCGGGCATTTTAGGGGAAGCGCGGAAGGTCCGGCGCTGAGAGGCCTGACGAACGTACGATTGCGGCGGCTATCCGGTTCGTCATGCAGAAGAATGGGCGACCGAAACCCCCGGTCGCCCGAGGCCCAATTCTTCAGGACTACTGCGCCGATGGGTTTCCGGCCTCGACGGTCAGGCTGCCTCCGAGCGTCGGCGTGCCGTCCGGCACCTCGACACGGTCGAGGATCATGAAGTCGCTCTTCCAGGTTTCGGGCGTCACCTCGCAGACGACGTAGCCGCGGCGGTTGCTGTGATAGGCCACGTGAGGATTGTCCGGCTGGATCGTCGACCAGTAGCTCTGCACGTGCGAACCGTCGCCGTTCGACGTGACGGAGGTGTTGGTGAACTCGACCGCGACGGACCGGCCGTCGGGTTCGGCGAGGTCGAGCGGCACGTCGGCGCCCCAGTGGCTGTGCACGTCGCCGGACAGGAAGACGACGTTGGTCAGCCTCTTCTCGTCGATGGAGTTCAGCAGACGCGAGCGCGCCGGGTGGTAGCCGGTCCACTTGTCCATGGAGTACTGCTGGCCATCGTCGCGCGCGGAGAAGTCGCGGGCGAAGATCGGCACCTGCTGCGCAAGGACGTTCCAAGCCGCGTCGCCTTGCGAGAGGCGCTGGTCGAGCCACGCCTCCTGCTCCGCGCCGAGCATCGTACGGTTCTCCGCCAGCGCCTCCTCGCAGCCGGTGTGCGTGCCGTCGCCGCAGGCCTGGTCCGAGCGGTACTGGCGCGTGTCGAGCGCGTTGAACGCCATCAGGTTGCCGAACTTGAGGTCGCGATAGAGCTGCAGGTGCCGCGGCGTCGGGAACTGCGCGCGGCGCAGCGGCATCGTCTCGTAGTACGCTTGGAAGGCGGCGGCGCGGCGCAGGATGAAGACCTCCGGCGGCGTGTCGTCCTGGTCGATCTCGGCGGCCCAGTTGTTGTCGATCTCGTGGTCGTCCCAGGTCACTGGGAATGACGGCGCAATAATCGGCCACGTTGGCGCCCGGGGTCGGCTCGGGCGGGCGGAGTAAAATCCCGCCATCTGTAAGTCTCTGGATCAAAACGATCCGGAGGCAGGAGGATGTACGGCGTGGACCTGTATGGCCTGGTGCGCCGCATGGTGATGCGTGACGGTCTGAGCCACCGCGAGGCGGCGCGACGGTTCGGGATCGACCGCGGGACGGTGGCGAAGATGGTGAAGCATCCGGTGCCGCCTGGATACCAGCGGACGATCCCCGTGCGCCGTCCGAAGCTCTCGGATCATGTCGACTTCATCGAGCAGGTCCTGGACGCGGACGAGGCGGCGCCGGCGAAGCAGCGGCACACGGCCCGGCGGATCTTCGAACGTCTGCGCAATGAGCGGGGCTTCGACGGGAGCTATTCGACAGTGCGCGACTATGTGCGCTCGCGCCGCCAGGTCCGGAAGGAAGTCTTCGTCCCGCTGGCGCATCCGCCCGGGCATGCCCAAGCGGATTTCGGCGAGGCTGTCGTGATCCTGGGCGGCGTCGAGCAGAAGATCCGGTTCTTCGTCATGGACCTACCGCAGAGCGACGCGATCTTCGTGAAGGCCTATCATGGAGAGACGGCCGAGGCGTTCTGCGACGGCCATGTCGAAGCCTTCGCCTTCTTCGGCGGCGTACCGCAGTCGATCCTGTACGATAATACCAAGCTCGCCGTGGCGCAGATCCTCGGTGACGGGACGCGCAGGCGCAGCCATCTCTTCGCCGCCCTGCAATCCCACTACCTTTTCGACGACCGCTATGGCCGGCCTGCGAAGGGGAACGAGTGAGCCATTGAAGGCGCCATTGATGGAGTGGATGGCTCCCGCTCCCGGCATCGGGATGTGCCACGGTGGGTGTTGTTGAACAGTCCACCGAAGGGAGCCATCCATGGAACAGCCTACCACCATCGGCATCGATCTGGCGAAGAGCATCTTCCAGGTGCACGGCGTGAGCGTAGATGGGCCCGTTGTGCTGCGTCGGCAGCTGCGCCGGGGCCAGGTTCTAACCTTCTTCTCGCGTCTCGATCCGTGCCTGATCGGGATGGAGGCTTGCTCCGGTGCGCATCATTGGGCGCGGGAGCTTTCGGCGCTCGGCCACGAGGTGCGGCTCATGCCGGCGGCATACGTGAAGCCGTATGTAAAGCGCGGCAAGACCGACAGGGCGGACGCGGAGGCGATTTGCGAAGCGGTGACGCGGCCGACGATGCGCTTCGTGCCGGTGAAGTCGGCGGAGGCTCAGGCGGCGCTGCTCGACCACAAGGCGCGGGACTTCCTCATCCGCCAGCAGACCCAGACCGTGAACACGATCCGTGCGCATCTCGCCGAGTTCGGGATCGTGGTGGCGAAGGGTATCCAGAATGTCGACCGGCTCCTTGCCGCTGCGGAGCAGACGCCCGAGGCCGCGCGACCCGCCCTCGACCTGCTGGCTGGCCAGCTCCGCGATCTGCGCGCCCGGATCGAGACGGTCACCGCGCGCATCGTGCCGCTGTCGAAGACTGGCGCCGAACTGCTCTTCGAGCTGATCTCCCAGCGTTACGAGCACGGCTCCACGCTGATCACCAGCAACCTGCCGTTCGACGAGTGGACCGAGGTCTTCGGCTCCGAGCACCTGACCGGCTCGCTGCTCGACCGGCTCACCCACCACGTCAACATCCTGGAGCTGAACGGCGACAGCTACCGCCTCAGCCAGAGCCGCTCCCGAACGGCCAAAGCCGCCACCTGACCCACGCCATCCGGTCGGCCCTCGCGGGCCGAAGCGCCTCGACCCGCGCCAGCTTTCCGGGAAGCGCGCGCGCCGAGGCCCTTATCCAGCCCCATCGTCACGCACCGCGTCGAGTGGCCTGGTTTTGCGCCGCCCATTGGCCGGATATTGCTCCGCCGTTGACATACGAGCCGGAGCACTTCCCCTTCGAGGAAGACATCATCGAGACCCTGCATACCCTTCAAGGAGGCTTCCAAGGCGAAGAGAACGAACTCTGGTCCTACATCCAGATCGTCGAGCGCAGCGACCGTATACGAAGGCGGATGCCACGAAGTTCCGCGACGATCTGGTCTCTCGCGGCCTTGCCGAGAGCCGCATCACTCGCATCTTCGGCACCGTCCGGTCCATCATCAACTTCGCGGCAAACGAGAGAGCGGGGTCACACTAACGAACCCCTTCACCGGCGTCTACTACGACAGGCAGGCCGGCGTTTCGGACCGCAGCCCTCTGCCCTTCGACACGATTAGGTCTTCGCTGGCTCGTCGCCTTAGTGTCCGACACCGGGCTGCGCCTTGCTGAGGCAGCTGGACTGCTCCGTGAGGACCTCAAGGGCCGAAGACGTCCCTCACGTCATCATCAAGGAGCACCCTTGGCGCCGCCTGACGACGCCCGGGAGCCGCCGACTGGTCCCCTTGGTCGGTGCGTCTCTGTGGGCTGCGGGACGTCTCCTGGCGCAACCCGCCGAGAGCAAGTTCGCCTTCCCGCGCTACAACAAGACCGCGCCGAGGAACGCCAACTCGGCGAGCGCGGCACTCACCAAATGGATGAAGCCACACGTACCAGAAGGATGCACGATGCACGGCTTCCGCCACTCCATGGGGGACCGTCTTCGCGCCGTGGAGTGCCCTGCCGACATCGTCGACCAGATCGGAGGCTGGCAGACCGATGGCGTGGGCCACGGGTACGGCAACGGCTACCCGCTGGAGGTGGTTGGCAAATGGATGCGAGCTCTGAATAGCAGGGACCCTGTGCTACGCTCGCTTCATCCTGAGACAAAGCTGATGCGAGCCAAGGGTTAGCTTGTGGGATGGTGCCCAGGAGAGGTGGTTCAGCTCCCCTTCCAGGCACCGCGGCCACTGCTCGCGTCAGCAAAACAAGGGCTACCAGCACCCTTCAGTCGCCGTCCACAGGCACCATTTGTGCTACGGTATGTGCTACGGCGACGCGGTTCAGGACGTTATGACGTCATCGTCATCCTCTGGTCCGAGCGGTGCAGGCGCCTCGCTTTGGGCCGCGCGGTCTTCGTCCCAATCCTGAGGGAAGTTGTTTCGGAATTCTGCGAGTGCATTCTTCCAGGATGCCGGGACATGCGCGTGGTGGCTCCGAAGAAGTTTGAGCGCCTTCACGCTCGAACTCCTGTACCGCACCAGCGCCTGCGAACTGACCCGGCCCGTCGCCTGGTCGCAGGCCTCGAACGGCGCCGGTGGCAGCGGCATCATCGCCGTGAGATCGCGCTGGAGCCGCTGCCCGATCGTCTCGCCGTGGCCGCGCAGAACATTAGCGAGACGCTTGCGGCATTGCTCTTCCAACCATGCGTTGAACTCGTCCCAGGTCGCGAACCGCGGCAGCGGCACCATGAAGTTGCGCCGCGACCAGCCGACGATCCCCTCGACGGCACCTTTGTCATTCCCCTTCCCAAGGCGACCGTAGCGATCTTCGATCACGTATTGCGACAGCAGCCCGCTGAAAAGCGTCGCCCGCTTGCGCGTCCCGTCCGGCAGGATGCGCGTCACCAGGCAGCGGTTTCGTCGGGGAATCGATCCACTGGATCGATTCCTGATCCTCCTCACTGTCGTAGAGCATCGACAGCGGCACGCATCCGAAGAACGCGAAGGCGTGGACGTGGCCGTCGGCCCACGCCTCGGCTGTCGCCGCGGGGTAGGCGCGGACGTAGCAGGCATCGCTGTGCGGTAGGTCCAGGACAAGAAAGTGCGTCTTCTGCTCGACGCCGCCGATCACCACCAGCGCCTCGCCGAAGTCCGCCTGGGCGTGGCCGGGGGCGTGGTGCAGCGGCACGAACATCTCCCGGCTGCGCCGCTGGTGCTCGCGCAAGTAGGCCTTCACGATGGTGTAGCCGCCGGTGAACCCGTGCTCCTCCCGCAGGCGACCCAGGACCCGCTTCGCGGTGTGGGCTTGCGAGGACGTTCGACGTCCTCGCGCAGCCACGCGTCGATGATCTCGGTGAACCCGTCCAGCTTCGGCCGCTTGATCGGCGCCGTCCGCCGGTAGCCCGGCGGCACGGAGTACACGATCGTCCGTCGGGGGATTGATCCACTGGATCAATCCCTGATCCTCCGAACTGTCGACGCTGTCGACGCTGTCGCGCGAGATGCAGAAGTGACGCGCGATGGCGCGCTTGCTCATGCCTTGCCTGAAGTAGGCGCGGCGAACCTTACGATACAGCTCCACGGTGAAAATGCCCCCACCCTCCCTGCCGCCAGAGAGGGCAAACCTGGCCGACTTTTACGCCGCCCGCCGCGGACTCATCCCGCCGCTACCGTGGCCGACTTTCTCAGGCGCGATGCGCGCCATCGCTCTCGGCCGAAAGAACTATCGCTTCGTCGGCTCCGCCTCAGGCGGCAAGGCCGCCGTCATCGCGTACACCCTGATCGAAACCGCCAAGCTCAACGGCGTCGACCCGCAGGCCTGGCTCGCCGACACCCTCCCGCGCATCCCGGACTACCAGATCACCAAGGTCGACGTACTCTTGCCGTGGTTCACCCGGCCGTAGCGGCCAGACCAGACGCTTATTAAGAAAGTGTCGAGCGACGCGTGGAGGCTAGGTGTTAAGGGCCGGAGTGGTGGCTGGAACTCTCAATGGTCGAGAGCAACTTGACGCCGACTGAAGTTCCCCGCACCTGTGCCGTGCGTCTTGGAAGTCTTAAATCAGCCTCATCGGCGGTTGGCGGTCATTCCGCGGGGAGAGTGTATGCTGCCGCCTGATGGAAGGATCGACTTCCGGCATGACCTTGCGTCCGATGGCACCGGTCCAAATGGAGTTTGCGTGACAAATCATCTTCACGAGGGCGATCTTCCCGAAGGGCTCGACCTCGGCCCCGTCGTCGCGATCGATTGCGAGACGATGGGTCTGAACCCGCACCGCGACCGCTTGTGCCTCGTCCAGTTGTCTGCCGGCGACGGTGACGCACATCTTGTGCAGATTGCGCGAGGGCAGGGCGCGGCACCGAACCTTTCGCGGCTCGTGGCAGACCCCACGATCCTCAAGTTGTTTCACTTCGGCCGCTTCGACATCGCGGCGATTTACAAGGCCTTCGGCGCACTGGCGGAGCCAGTTTACTGTACCAAGATCGCATCAAAGCTCGTTCGCACCTACACGGATCGTCACGGTCTGAAGCAGCTTGTCAGTGAGCTGCTCGATATGGACATCTCGAAGCACCAGCAGACTTCGGACTGGGGTGCCGCCCTACTGAGCGAGGCGCAGCTCGACTACGCTGCGTCCGACGTCCTGCATCTGCACGAACTCAAGCGAGCGCTCGACGAGCGTCTCGTTCGCGAAAACCGGATGGACTTGGCTCAGGCCTGCTTTGCTTTCCTGCCCGTACGCGCCCGACTCGACCTGATCGGCTGGCCCGAGCAGGACATCTTTGCGCATTGATTGGCGTGGCACGAGACTTCGACGGATATTCTAAGGCGGTCAACTGGCTGAAGGTCGCGCTTCCGCTGATCGGACTTGGAATACTTTCGACGCTGTTTCTGGTCGCGCGCGAGACGCGCCTCGCGCAGCGCGAGATGCCGGACAAATCTTTCGCGCCGGACGGCGGCGTGGAGACGGTGGCGGGACCGAAATATACAGGCCTCACCGGCGATGGCGCTCAAGTCACCGTGGAGGCCGAGAGCGCTTGGCCGACCGCAAATGCGAGTGGCAACTTCGAGGGACTTGGACTGCGGGCTCGTTTCGATATGCCGAACGGTGAGCGCATGGTCATTCGGGCCGAAAGCGGAACGCTCAAGCCGAGCGAGGACCTACTCTCTCTCCGCAGCAAAGTCGTCGTTACCACGGGCTCAGGTTGGCTCGTCGAGAGCGAGGCGATCGACGCCCAACTTGATTGGACGCGCGTGGTCTCTCCCTCTGATGTGCGGGTGACCGAGTGGTCGCTCGGAACCTTGGATGCAGGAAACATGCTAGTCACGCGCGCGCCGGATCTTGAGGGGAGCTATCTGATGGAGTTCGACGATGGCGTCCATCTGGTCTACAATCCTTGACCTGAGAGGTATCGATGCCGCGTATTTTTCTGCTTTTCATCGCTGCCGTCGCGGCTCTCCCCGCCTTCGGGCAAGGGATTCAGTTCGGTCCGTTCCGGCAGGATCCGGACGAGCCCGTCGAGGTGACGTCCGAGCGCCTTGAGGTCGACCAGAACGCTGGGATTGCCACGTTCATCGATGACGTCGTCGTGATTCAGGGGGAGATGCGGCTGACGGCACCGCGTGTGCGGGTCGAGTACACAAGCGGGGACGAGGGGCAGATCGATCTCATTCATGCGACCGGCGGCGTCACTATGTTCAACGGCATCGAGACGGCCGAAGGCGACGAAGCGATCTACCGTGTCTCACTTGGCACCGTCGTCATGACCGGCGACGTCATCGTCACCCAAGGTCCGAACGTTCTTGCAGGACAGCGCCTCGACGTCGATCTCGACACCGGAACTGGAACCATGGAGGGGCGGGTGCGCACGATCTTCCGCGAAGGCACGCAATGAGCGCCATGGAACTGTCGGTGCAGGAAGGCGCCGGCGGACTTAGCGTCGTAAATCTGCGAAAGAGCTATCGACGGCGTCCGATCATAAGGGACGTGTCGCTCCAATTGAAGCGTGGCGAGGTCGTCGCGCTGCTCGGGCCCAACGGCTCCGGCAAGACGACCTGCTTCTACGCGATCGCGGGTCTCATCGCGCCCGATAGCGGCCGCGTGGTCATCGACGGCAGGGACGTGACCGGCCTTCCGATGTATCGCCGGGCAAAGTTCGGGATCGGCTACCTACCGCAGGAAGTCTCGATCTTTCGCGGCCTTTCTGTCGAGGACAACATCCTCGCGATCCTGGAGATCGCCGTGAAGGATCGCGATGCGCGTCTCCATCGCCTCGAGGAACTGCTGTCCGAGTTCTCGATCACGCACCTTCGCCGGACGCCGGCACTGGCACTCTCCGGGGGTGAGCGCCGCCGGGTCGAAATTGCACGCTGCCTCGGCGCCAATCCCTCGTACCTCCTGCTCGACGAGCCGTTCGCCGGTGTTGATCCGATCGCCGTGGGCGACATCCGCACGCTCGTGGCGGCGCTCAAGGACCGAGGTATCGGCGTGCTGATCACCGACCACAACGTACGTGAGACGCTCGAGATCGTCGATCGCGCCTACATTCTACATGAGGGCCGTGTTCTGATGAGCGGCACCCGCCAAGAGGTTGTTGGCGACGAGAATGTCAGACGGGTTTACCTCGGGAAGGATTTCCGCATCGGATGAGTGGCGATTGACACTCCGTCCTGCGATGCCTCCAAATGTACCGAATGAGCAGCGGTTCGTGCAGCGGTCGACAAGGTCGGTTCTCGTGGTCTAGGTCCACGATCAGAGACCGGTCTGCGCGGGATTCTGTACCATTCCCACAGAAGGAGCTGAAATGAACTTCCAGATCAGCGGAAAGCAGATCGACGTTGGCGAAGCGCTCCAGACCCATGTGCGCGACCAACTTACCTCGGTCGTCGAGAAGTACGCCGGCCGCCCGACCGACGCTCAGGTCGTGTTCTCCAAGGATGCGCACGAGTTCTGCTGCGAGGCGACGGTGCATCTCTCGACTGGTCTGACGGCGCAGGCGAAAGCACAGGCAACCGAGATTTATGCTTGCTTCGACTTGTGTGCTGAAAAGCTGGAGAAGCAGCTCCGTCGCTACAAGCGGCGCCTTAAGGATCATCACAGATCGCGTCTGAAGCCGGTTGAGTCCATGGGCGCGGCCGCCTATATCCTGTCGTCCGGTGGGACGGGTGAGGAAGTTGAACCGGAAACGCTGCAGCCGATGATCATCGCGGAGATGGAGACGAAAGTCCCGTCTCTGTCGGTCGGAGAGGCAGTGATGCAGATGGAGCTACAGGGCGCACCTGTCCTTGTATTCCGCAATGAGGGGCAGAAGTCCGGCGTCAACATCGTCTACAGACGAGATGATGGGAATATAGGTTGGATCGATCCGAATTGAGGCCATGCGCCCTTCGGATGCACCAGCGCAAGCGTCATTGGAGCCATGCAACTTACCGAGATCCTCAAGCCTGACTGCGTCAGGGTCGCGAACACATTCTCAAGCAAGAAGCGTCTGCTGCAGGAGGTCGCCGACCTCGCCGCAGCCGGTTGGGGAGTCGACCCCGGCGAGGCGGTCAATGCGCTCCTCGAACGCGAGAACCTGGGCCCGACCGGCGTCGGTCACGGCGTTGCCCTGCCGCACGCCCGGCTGGAAGGTCTGGAGAAGGTCGTCGGCGTATTCCTCCGGATTGAAAGAGGCACTGACTTCGATGCCGTCGACCGGCAGCCGGTCGATCTGGTATTCGGTCTGTTCGCGCCGGAGGATGCCGGTGTCGAGCATTTGAAGGCTCTGGCGCTCGTGTCGCGCACGATGCGCGATTCGAATCTCTGCAGCAAGCTTCGGGTGAATACGGAGCCGGCCGCGCTTCACGCGATGCTGACAGAGGCGCCGTCGACGAAGGCCGCGTAGCGCTACTGTGCGGCAGTCCTGACGGAGACCATCTCCCTGAGGAATTCCGAGAACTCGTCTTTCAGTTCGTCCCGGCCGAGACCGAACGCGACTGTGGCCTGGAGGAATCCCGCCTTCGACCCGCAGTCAAAGCGCTGGCCGCGGAAGCGGAATCCCCACACATTGCGGCCGGCGGTGATCTCGTGTGCGATCGCGTCGGTCAGCTGTATCTCGTTTCCGGCACCCTTGCCGAGCCCATCAAGGGTGTCGAGAACGTCCGGCGTCAGGATGTAGCGACCGATAACGGCCAGGTTCGAGGGAGCGTCTTCGGGCTGCGGCTTTTCGACCATAGCCCGCACATTGAGGATCTGTTCTCGGTCGCTCTCGACATCGAGGATCCCGTAGGAGCTCGTCTTCTGCCTGGGGACCTCCATGGCGGCCACCATGGCGCCGCCGGTTTCAGCATATGCCTCGACCATCTGCTGGAGGCACGGCTTCTCCGCCGAAATGACGTCGTCCGGAAGAATGACAGCGAAGGGTTCGTTCCCGAGAAGACGCCGTGCGCACCAAACCGCATGGCCGAGGCCCAGAGGTTCGGCCTGACGGATGTAGGCGATCGCACCGGAGCCCATGACCGTGTCGTTGAGGGCGGCCAAGAGCTCTGTCTTCCCCTTTTCCTTCAGCGCCGTCTCGAGCTCTGGCGCTGCGTCGAAGTAGTCTTCCAGCGCCGACTTGCCTCGTGATGTGACGAAGATGAACTCCTCGATCCCCGCCGCGCGTGCCTCGTCGATGGCGTACTGGATCAGTGGCCGGTCGACGAGCGTCATGATCTCCTTCGGGATCGACTTCGTCGCCGGAAGGAATCGGGTGCCAAGTCCTGCCACCGGGAAGACGGCCTTTGAAACCTTGCGTTGCATCTTCAATTGCTCCCTGTCGCTGAACCAATGGTCGAACGCGGTACGAATCCCGCGGGGTTCGCGATCCGCTCCGCTAAGGCGCCGTGGCGCCTTCCGGCATGCAGTCTGCTACGGGCGATTCGTGCCGACTTCATTTCGCACCGGATGCTTTTCTGCCTGTCATGCGAACTCGACCACGCGGAGTGTAAGGTTGATGCGGCCCGGCGAGGGCAGCAGTCGAACTCGCTCCCTCTCGGATGCGATCGACCCCGTGGTAGGCGAGCCGCGCCTCTCCGGCAAGTAACACTACGTCACCCGACCGAAGCCAGGCGCTTTCGGTGCTGCCTCGCCGCTCTGTTCCGCCCACACGAAACAACGCATCGTCCCCAAGTGAGATCGACAGCACGGGGAAGGAGAAGTCGCCCTCATCGCGGTCCTGATGCAATCCCATGCGGGATTTGGGGCCGTACCTGTTGACGAGGCAGCAGTCGGGCTGCCTGTCCGTACCCGAAAGTGCCCGCCATACCTCGAGAATGCGTCCTGGTATCGGAGGCCAAGGTGCGCCGTTCGCTCTGCGGGTCTCGTACCGATAGCCCCGCCGATCAGTGATCCATCCGTAGCGGCCCGCGGATGTCATCTCGACGGACATTGGCTTGCCCCATGGCGTCGTTGGCCGGACGAAGGACGCGGCAGATGCGATCGCATCGACGTCAGCGAGGATGGCCTGCTGCGTCGGAACGTCCAGAAATTCGTCCCAAATGCGCACGCCGCGAATTTCCCGATCGTGTGGCGGCGGTACGTGGATCGATGCTTCGGTCATTCTCGGCACCTCGCTTGCAGGCTGTGAGACCCCTGCCTATATGCACTTCCGCATCCAAGACGGCACCCCGGTGCCGCCGGGAGGACATGGGATCGGAGGTGGGTGCCGCACCGCGGGCCCACGTCCTGCAAATCGCCGAAGAGAGGATAATGAGCATGGCCAAAGTCATCGGTATCGACCTTGGAACCACCAATAGCTGCGTCGCCATCATGGACGGCTCGCAGCCCCGCGTAATCGAGAATGCCGAAGGGGCGCGGACGACGCCCTCGATCGTAGCATTCACTGAGAACGAACGTCTCGTGGGCCAGCCGGCCAAGCGCCAGGCGGTCACGAACCCCGAGAACACGATCTACGCCGTCAAGCGCCTGATCGGGCGTCGCATGGGCGACAATGCCGTCAAGAAAGACGACGAGATCGTGCCCTACAAGATCGTCGACGGCGGCCAGGGCGACGCCTGGGTCGAGGCGCGGGGCGAGACCTACTCTCCCAGCCAGATTTCCGCCTTTATCCTGCAGAAGATGAAGGAAACCGCCGAGAGCTACCTCGGCGAGAAAGTCGAGCAGGCAGTCATCACCGTTCCGGCCTACTTCAACGACGCCCAGCGCCAGGCGACCAAGGACGCCGGCAAGATCGCCGGCCTCGAGGTGCTTCGCATCATCAACGAGCCGACGGCGGCGGCGCTGGCCTACGGGCTCGACAAGAAGGAAGCCAAGACGATCGCTGTCTACGACCTCGGCGGCGGCACGTTCGACATCACTATCCTCGAGATCGACGACGGCTTGTTCGAGGTGAAGTCCACTAACGGGGACACGTTCCTCGGTGGTGAAGACTTCGATATGCGGATCGTCAACTACCTCGCCGAAGAGTTCAAGAAAGAGCACGGCGTCGACCTGACGCGGGACAAGATGGCGCTGCAGCGGCTCAAGGAAGCTGCCGAGAAAGCGAAGATCGAACTGTCCTCCTCCAGCCAGACCGAGATCAACCAGCCGTTCATCTCGATGGACAAGGATACCGGCACGCCGCTGCACATGGTCATGAAGCTGACCCGCGCGAAGCTCGAAAGCCTCGTCTCCGACCTCATCAAGCGTTCTATCGACCCGTGCAAGGCGGCGATGAAGGATGCGGGCGTGAGTGCGGGTGACATCGACGAGGTCGTCCTCGTTGGCGGCATGACCCGGATGCCCAAGGTCGTCGAAGAGGTGACCAAGTTCTTCGGCAAGGAGCCGCACAAGGGCGTCAACCCCGACGAGGTCGTAGCGCTTGGCGCGGCGATCCAGGCGGGCGTGCTGCAGGGCGACGTCAAAGACGTCGTGCTGCTCGACGTGACGCCTCTGTCGCTTGGCATCGAGACGCTGGGCGGGGTATTCACGCGCCTCATCGATCGCAACACGACGATCCCGACCAAGAAGGGCCAGATCTTCTCGACCGCCGAGGACAACCAGAATGCGGTGACGATCAGGGTCTTCCAGGGCGAGCGGGAGATGGCCAGCGACAACAAGCTGCTCGGCCAGTTCAACCTCGAGAACATTCCACCCGCCCCACGCGGCCTGCCGCAGATCGAGGTGACGTTCGACATCGACGCGAACGGCATCGTCTCTGTCAGCGCCAAGGACAAGGGCACCGGCAAGGAGCAGAAGATCACGATCCAAGCGTCGGGTGGTCTGAGCGACGACGAGATCGATGCGATGGTCAAGGACGCTGAAAGCAACGCCGAGGCGGACAAGAAGCGCCGTGAACTCGTGGAAGCGAAGAACCAGGCGGAGAGCCTGATCCACGGCACCCGCAAGTCGATCGAAGAGCACAGCGACAAGGTCGATCCGACAACTGTCGAGGCGATCGAACTCGCGATCTCCAACCTCGAGGAGCAGATGGAGACCGAGGACGCGGGCAAGATCCGCTCGGGCATCCAGAACGTGACCGAGGCGGCGATGAAGCTCGGCGAAGCGATCTACAAGGCGGAGCAAGAGAAGTCGGGCGAGGAACCGCGCGAGGGCTCCGACGAGCCGCGTGGTGTTGACGACGACATCGTCGATGCCGACTTCGAGGACCTCGACGACAACAAGCGCGCGTCGTAGGGGTGATCTACTGACGGATGGGCCGGCCCGGTGGGTCGGCCCTTGCCGTTTGCGTAAGACGGGATATCCGATGTCGAAACGCGACTATTATGAGGTTCTTGGGGTTGCTCGGGGCGCGTCCACCGAGGAGATCAAGCGCGCCTATCGCCAGAAAGCTAAGGAGTTGCACCCGGACCGGAACAAGGACGACGCCTCGGCCGAAGGGCAGTTCAAGGAAGCGAACGAGGCCTACGAGGTCCTGAAGGACGCCGACAAGAAGGCCGCCTACGATCGCTTCGGCCACGCCGCATTCGACGGCGGAATGGGTGGTGCGGGACGCGCTCGGGGAGGGCCCCAGGGCGCGGGCGACTTTGCGTCGGCGTTCTCGGACGTGTTCGACGACTTGTTCGGCGACATGATGGGTGGCCGGGCCCGAGGCGGACGACGCGCGACGCGAGGGTCAGATCTGCGGTACAACCTGCGCATTGATCTCGAGGATGCCTACGTCGGCATCCAGAAGACGATCCGCGTGCCGACCTCGGTACAGTGCGAGGTGTGCAGCGGCACCGGCGCCGAGGGCGGAGCCGAGCCGCAGACATGCCCCACATGCTCCGGCATGGGCAAGGTTCGCGCGCAGCAGGGTTTCTTCACCGTCGAGCGTACCTGTCCCACCTGCGCCGGCGCGGGGCAGATCGTCAAGAATCCGTGCCAGGCGTGCGGCGGTGCAGGTCGCGTCGAGAAGGAGCGCTCGCTGTCGATCAACGTCCCGGCGGGTGTCGAGACCGGCACCCGAATCCGGCTGGCGGGCGAGGGAGAGGCAGGTCTTCGCGGCGGACCGCCGGGAGACCTCTACATCTTCATAGACGTCGCCGATCACGCGCTCTTTCAGCGCGACGGCAACAACCTCTTCTGTCGTGTGCCCGTTTCGATGACCGAGGCGGCGCTGGGCGGAGACATCGAGGTTCCGACGATCGACGGCGGGCGCAGCCGCGTGAAGGTTCCGGCCGGCAGTCAGTCGGGCAAGCAGATGCGCCTGCGCAACAAGGGAATGCCCTCCCTTCGCGGCGGCCTGCCGGGCGATATGTACATCGAACTCGCGGTCGAGACGCCGGTCAACCTGACCTCGCGACAAAGGGAGCTCCTGCGCGAATTCGAGAAGCTGTCAGAGGACAACCACCCCGAGGCGTCGAGCTTCTTCTCGAAAGTGAAAAGCTTCTGGGACGGGATGAAGGGCTGAACTTCATCCCGTCTTCACCGCTAGCTGGCATTTTTTGGCCATGCCAGGACGCGACGCCAGCGAACCGAACCTCTTTGACGCCCCGCGCGCGGGCGCGTCGACGGCAAGGTTGCCATCGTACATCAAGGATCATCGCCGCCGGCTGCGCGACCGGTTCATGACAGGCGGGGCCGCGGCCGTGCCCGACTACGAACTGCTGGAACTGGTCCTGTTCAGGGCGATACCGCGTCAGGACGTCAAGCCGCTGGCGCGGCGCCTGCTCGATACCTTCGGCGACTTCAACCGTGTCGTCACGGCTCCCGCCGAGCGTCTGAGGCGGATCGAGGGCGTCGGCGAGGCTGCCGTTATCGAGCTGAAGGTCGTCGAGGCGGCAGCCCAGCGACTCGCCCGCAGCAAAGTCATGCAGCGGCCGGTCGTGTCTTCGTGGCAGGCATTGCTCGACTATTGCCATACGGCCATGTCACACGCGGAGACCGAGCAGTTCCGGGTTCTCTATCTCGACCGCAAGAACGTGCTGATCGCCGACGAGGAGCAGGCCCGCGGCACCGTCGACCATGTTCCCGTCTATCCCCGCGAGATCGCCAAGCGTGCGCTGGAACTGAACGCCTCGGCCCTGATCCTCGTGCACAATCACCCGTCCGGTGACCCCACGCCCTCAGAGGCCGACGTCGCCATGACGAGCAGGATCAGAGACGCGGCCGACGTCCTTGGCCTCGTTCTCCACGATCACCTGATCATCGGAAAGTCGAAGGAGTTGTCGTTTCGCAGTGCTGGCCTGCTCTAAGGATCAGGCAATGCGACCGTGACAGTGCTTGAACTTCTTGCCCGATCCACAGGGGCAAGGATCGTTGCGACCTACGTCGCCCCACGTCGATGGATCGCTGTCCTGGTGGCCGCTTTCCGCGCCACCCGCGGCATCCACCGCCTGAGGCACCGCCTTCTTCTGCAATGCGGCCCGCTGAGCCTCCATCTGTCGCAGCATCTCGGCCTGTTCCTCCTCGCTGAGAGGGCGGATCTGCGCGAGGCTCTGCGTGACCTCGGTCCGTAGGCTGTCGAGCATGGACTCGAAGAGCTGGAACGCCTCGGTCTTGTACTCGTTCAGCGGGTCGCGCTGGGCGTAGCCGCGAAATCCGACCACAGATCTCAGGTGCTCCAGTCGTAGCAGATGTTCCCGCCACTTCGAGTCGATCGTGCGCAAGAGGAGCTGCTTTTCGATCCGGCGCATGTTCTCGGGACCGAACTGGGCCGTCTTGCCGGCCATGAACTCGTCGGAAGCCTTTTCCAGCCGTTCGGCGATGATGCCGTCGTCGACGCCTTCCTCGTCTGCCCAGGTCTGGACGGGCGCGTCGACGCCGAGGCTCTTGCGCACCTCTTCGCCCAGCGCCTCGACCTCCCACTGGTCGGCGTAGCTCTTGGGCGGGATGTGAGTGCGGACGAGGTCGTCGATTACCTGGTGGCGCATGTCGGCCACGATCTCGCTGAGGTCCTTCGCCTCCATGATCTCGCGGCGCTGGCCAAAGATGACCTTGCGCTGTTCGTTCATCACGTCGTCGAACTTGAGCAGCTGCTTGCGGATGTCGAAGTTACGTCCCTCGACCTTGGCCTGCGCCTTCTCGAGCGACTTGTTGACCCAGGGATGAACGATCGCCTCGCCTTCCTTCATGCCAAGCGTCGAGAGCACCTTGTCGAGGCGCTCCGACCCGAAGATGCGCATCAGGTCATCTTCGAGGCTCAGGAAGAACGACGAACGCCCCGGGTCGCCCTGGCGGCCGGAGCGGCCGCGGAGCTGGTTGTCGATCCGACGGCTCTCGTGACGCTCGGTCGCCAGAACGAAAAGGCCACCGGCGTCGATCACCTTCTGCTTGTCGGTGGCATGCTCCGCCTGGATCCGGGTGCGGATTTCGTCGGGGTGTGCTTCGGGGTCCGCGGCCAGCGCTTCAAGCACCTTCATCTCGACGTTGCCACCAAGCTGGATGTCGGTGCCGCGACCCGCCATGTTCGTCGCAATCGTCACCGCACCGGGGATGCCGGCCTCTGCGACGATTTTCGCTTCCTGCTCGTGGTGGCGCGCGTTGAGCACGTTGTGCGGAACTCCCGCCTTCGTCAGCAGACCCGACAGGAACTCGGACTTCTCGATCGAGGTCGTCCCGACGAGGACCGGCTGACCCTTGGCGTGCGCTTCCTTGATCCCCTCTACGATCGCCTCGTACTTCTCGCCGGCAGTCCGAAAAACCTGATCGTCCTCGTCCGCCCTCGCAATCGGCATGTTCGTGGGGATTTCCACCACACCAAGGCCGTAGATCTGCTCGAACTCCTCGGCCTCTGTCGCCGCGGTTCCGGTCATCCCGGCGAGCTTTTGGTAGAGCCGGAAGTAGTTTTGGAACGTAACGCTAGCGAGGGTGACGTTCTCGGGCTGGATCTTGACCCCCTCCTTCGCCTCGATCGCCTGGTGCAGCCCCTCGGACAGACGGCGCCCGGTCATCATCCGGCCCGTGAACTCGTCGATCAGAACGACGTCCTGACCGCGCACGATGTAGTCTTTGTCCCTGTTGTAGAGCTTGTGGGCGCGCAGACCCTGGTTGACGTGATGAACGATCGTCGTCGACTCGGGGTCGTAGAGCGTCTGCCCTTCGGGCAGGATGCCTTCCTCGTGCAGGACCTGCTCGAGGAACTCGTTGCCCTCTTCGGTGTAGGTCACGTTCCGCGTCTTCTCGTCGAGACTGAAGTGCTCCTCGGTCAGCCGCGGGATCACCTTGTCGATCGTGACGTAGAGCTCGGAGCGGTCCTGCGCCGGGCCGGAGATGATCAAGGGCGTCCGTGCCTCGTCGATGAGGATCGAGTCCACCTCGTCGACGATGGCATAATTGTGCCCCCGCTGGTTCATGTCCTCGAGCTCTGCCTTCATGTTGTCGCGCAGATAGTCGAAGCCGAGCTCGTTGTTGGTGGCGTAGGTGATGTCGGCCCCATAGGCCGATTTCTTTTCGGCTTCGGGCTGCTGCGGATAGACGACGCCGGTGGTCAGGCCGAGCGCCGCATAGACCTTGCCCATCCACTCTGCATCGCGCTTGGCGAGGTAGTCATTGACGGTTACGATGTGCACGCCGCGTCCGGTCAAGGCGTTGAGATAGGCCGGGAAACGTCGCGACGAGCGTTTTTCCTTCGCCGGTCTTCATCTCGGCGATGTTGCCGCGGTGTAGGAAAATCCCCCCACCAGCTGCACGTCGAAGGCGCGCAGGCCGAGCGACCGTCGAGCGGCCTCCCGGCAGTTCGCGAACGCTTCGGGCAAAAGGTCGTCGAGACTTTCTCCGGCGGCTGCGCGGGACTTCAACTCCACGGTCTTTTCCCGGATCGCGTCGTCCGACAGTGTCTCGTATTCCGGCTCCAGCGCATTGATCCGGTCGACGATCGGAGCAACGGTCTTGATCGTGCGATCGTTCTTCGTGCCAAAGACCTTCTTCGCGAGAGATCCGAAACCAAGCATGTCGTCTCCGCCTGACGGTTTGGTGAGGGTCGGGTGCTTGCTCCGGCCGGAGCGGCCCCATAGAGATGCCCGGGAACCGGTCCCTTCGGCGCGGGCAACGCGGACTTAGAGAAGGGGTCTGACGGAGTCAATGACGGCACCCCGCGGGGGCCGTCGGGAGGAATCAGATGAACGTGAAAACGCTGACCCTTGTCGCGGGTCTCGCTCTCTGCCTGGGCGTCCCGGTCACCGCGCAGGACGCGCCAAGCGCGGACACCGTAGTCGCCACGGTGGGTGGCGCGGACATAACGCTCGGTCACATGATAGCATTGCGCGAGCGGTTGCCGGAGCAGTACAGCCAGCTGCCGGACGCGGCGCTATTCGACGGCATCCTGACGCAGCTCATCAACCAGGAGGCACTTTCGCAGCAGGCGGAGGACGCATCTCCGCGAACGGGCCTCGTCGTCGAGAATGAGCGGCGCGCGATGCTGGCGAACTCCGTCCTGCAGGACGTCGCCGAGGATGCCGTAACCGAGGAGGCGATCGATGAGGCTTATCAGGAAGCCTACGGGGACGCCGGCACGACCACCGAGTGGAACGCCGCCCACATCCTGCTCGAGACCGAAGAGGCCGCCGCCGAAGTCAAGGCCGAACTCGACGAAGGCGCAGATTTTGCAGAGCTCGCACGAGAGCGCAGCACCGGTCCGTCGGGACCGAACGGCGGGACGTTGGGGTGGTTCGGGCCCGGCATGATGGTCCCGGAGTTCGAGCAAGCGGTGAACGGCCTCGAGCCGGGCGGCATAAGCGAGCCATTCCAAACCCAGTTCGGCTGGCACGTCGCGAAGCTCAACGAGGTCCGCGAACAGCAGCCACCGAGCCTTGAGGAAGTCAGGCCGCAACTCGCCGAGCAGGTGCAGCAGCAGGCAGTGGAGGATCGCGTCGCCGAAGCGGCCGAGGCCGCATCAGTAGAGCGGAAAGACATCTCGGACCTTGATCCCGGCGTTCTCAGCGACAGCTCCCTGATCGACTGAAGGGGATGGCCGGACCTGTATCACCGCTCGCACCGCCAGTGTTCCCGGACCTGCCGGTCATCGCGGGCGCGCGCTTCGCAGCGACCCAGGCGGGCATCAGGTACGCCGGCCGCACCGATCTGATGCTCGCTGTGCTCGATCCCGGCTCGGTCATTGCCGGGGTCTTCACGCGCTCGGCGACGCGTTCAGCGCCGGTGCTGGACTGCGAGGCGAAGATTGGACTGCCGGCCGAGGGCGCGGCCGCGTTCGTCGTAAACTCGGGCAACGCCAACGCCTTCACAGGCAGCGTCGGGCGCGAATCCGTGCGAGCGGTCTCGGCCGCGGCAGCGCGTCGGCTCGGAGTTGCAGAGTCGCGCGTCTTCACCTCTTCGACGGGCGTCATCGGCGAGAGGCTGCCCCACGACCGTATCGAGGCCGCCATGGACCGGCTCATCAAGGGCCTCAATCCGGGCGGCTTGGCCGCGGCGGCGTCCGCCATCATGACCACGGATACCTTCCCCAAAGCGTCCGCGGCCGAATTCGATGTCGACGGGGGCCGGGTCAGGATCGCGGGTATCGCCAAGGGCTCGGGCATGATCGCGCCCGACATGGCGACTATGCTCGGCTACATCTTTACCGATGCTGCGATTCCGCGGAATGCCTTGCAGGCGGCGCTGTCGGATGCCGTTCGCACGACGTTCAATGCCATCACAGTCGATGGCGACACGTCGACTTCGGATACTGTCCTGCTCGGGGCAACCGGCCGCTCCGCCGTTGATGTTTCGTCCGGCGAAGCCCTTCGAGCCTTCCGGGAGGCGCTGCACGCGGTCATGATGGATCTCGCTCTCCAGATCGTGCGCGACGGGGAGGGAGCAACGAAGTTGGTGGAAATTCGTGTGAGTGGCGCCGCTGATGAAGCTGATGCTCGGCGAGTCGCGTCGGCGATTGCCAATTCGCCTCTCGTCAAGACCGCGGTTGCCGGGGAGGATCCCAACTGGGGCCGCATCGTGATGGCGGTGGGCAAGTCTGGTGCGCAGGCGGATCGCGATCGGCTCACGATCCATCTTGGCGAAATCCTTGTCGCGCAACAGGGTTGGGTCGCCGACACATACCGCGAGGAGGACGGCGCCAGCTACATGAAGCAGCCCGAGATCGTCGTCTCCGTCGACCTCGGACTGGGCGAAGGCGAATCCACGATGTGGACCTGCGACCTGACGGCACGCTACGTGGAAATCAACGCCGACTATCGTTCGTGAGGCTCGTTCTTGTGGTTGCGGTCGCCCTGATCGACCGCGACGGCCGCGTACTTCTTGCACGACGTCCGCCAGAGAAGTCGATGGGAGGCCTCTGGGAGTTCCCGGGGGGCAAGATCGAGAGCGGCGAGACGCCGGAACACGCTCTGAAGCGGGAATTGCGCGAGGAGATCGGCATCGAGACATGGGAGAGCTGTCTGGCGCCGCTGAGCTTCGCGAGCCACGCCTATCCCGATTTTCATCTCCTCATGCCGCTCTTCGCGTGCCGCAAGTGGGAGGGCCAGCCGACCGCACGTGAGGGCCAGGAGCTGGCGTGGGTCCGGCCCGCCGCGCTTAGAGACTATCCGATGCCGCCGGCTGACCTGCCGCTGGTCGCCGTCCTGCGCGATTGGATCTAGGTCCCGCGCGGCCTGCGCCATTTTGGCTTGAGCGAATGAGATTGTGGATGATTGTCCACAATTTACGCACGATCTTGCGTGTTGCACGCAATTCAAGCGTGATTTGTAACGAAGATATAGTATTCAGGGTTCACGAAGATCGCTTGGGAGGACCTGATGCTGAAGACGATCCTCATCGGTAGTTGCGTGTCAGTTCAGGGAATTTTCGTTCGCAGCCTCGCCGACGGTCGGGTCGTGGTCCGCGTTGGCGAACGTATATTCAAGGGCCGGCTGGTTGCCGCCTGACTGAACATCCTGACCAATCGCTGTTCCTGTTCACGGGGGCCCGCACAGCTGCGCGCCCCCGTTCAGTTTGACGCTCTACTGGACGGCGTCAGAGGCTACGCTCGACCTCTTCACGCTCGAAGATCTCGATGACGTCTCCCTGCCGGATGTCCTCATAGTTCTCGAAGGCCATCCCGCACTCCTGACCGGACTGGACCTCCGAGACCTCATCCTTGAAGCGCTTCAGCGTCTTTAGCGTGCCCTCATGGATCACGACGTTGTCGCGCAAGAGACGAACGCCGGCGGACCGGCGCGCCACGCCCTCCGTAACGAGACAGCCGGCGACCTTCCCGACATTCGAGACCCTGAAGACCTCCCTGATCTCAGCATAGCCGATGAAGTTCTCGCGAACCTCGTTCGACAGCAGGCCGGATGCCGCCGCCTTCACGTCGTCCACGAGATCGTAGATCACGCTATAGTAGCGAATCTCGACACCCTTCTGGTTCGCCGTGTTGCGGGCCGACGCATTGGCGCGCACGTTGAAGCCGAACACCGGTGCGCCCGACGCCTCTGCCAAGCCGATATCAGTTTCGGTGATGGCGCCGACGCCCGAGTGCAGGACGCGGACGCGGACCTCCTCGTTGCCAATCTTCTCCATCGCCTGGAGAATCGCTTCGGCAGAGCCCTGGACATCGGCTTTTACGAGAATCGGCATCTCTGTGACGTTTTCGTCCGCCTTGGCCTTCGCCATCATCTGCTCAAGGGTCGTAGCGGCCCCCGCAGCAGCTCTCTTTTCCTTGGCGACGCTCGCGCGGTAGTCCGCGATTTCGCGTGCCTGCGATTCGGTCTCGACAACATTCAGAACGTCACCCGCTTCGGGTGTTCCGTTCAGGCCAAGAACCTCGACGGGTACCGACGGGCCCGCCTCCTTGACCCGCTCGCCCTGGTCGTTGACCAGAGCCCGCACCTTGCCCCACTGCTCGCCTACGACGAAGATGTCGCCTTGGCGCAGCGTTCCGTTCTGCACGAGGACCGTGGCAACCGGCCCTCGACCGACGTCGAGCTGTGCCTCGATGACGGCGCCTTGCGCGGCGCGTTCCGGGTTCGCCTTGAGTTCCATGACCTCGGCCTGCACAGCGATCGCTTCTATCAGGTCGTCGAGGCCGTCTCCCGTCGCCGCCGAGACTTCGACGTCCTGAACCTCGCCCGACATCTTCTCGACGATGATCTCGTGCTGCAGCAGATCGGTCCGGACCTTGTCGGGGTTCGCCGCCGGCAGGTCGATCTTGTTGATCGCAATGATCATCGGGACGTTTGCCGCCTTGGCGTGATTGATTGCTTCGATCGTCTGCGGCATCACGGCATCGTCCGCCGCGACCACGAGGACCACGACATCCGTCACCTGCGCGCCACGCGCCCGCATCGATGTGAACGCGGCGTGGCCAGGCGTATCGAGGAACGTCAACACCGTGCCGTTGTCCGCCTGCACCTGATACGCGCCGATATGTTGGGTGATGCCACCCGCCTCGCCCGAGACGACCTTGGTCTTGCGGATCGCATCGAGAAGCGACGTCTTGCCGTGGTCGACGTGGCCCATGACGGTGATGACCGGCGGCCGGGGCTTAAGGTCCGATGCCTTGTCCTCGACGGAGTCGATCACCTGTTCCACGTCCGATTCCGAGACGCGCGTGACCCGATGTCCGAACTCCTCGATAATCAGTTCCGCGGTGTCGGCGTCGATCGTCTGGTTCTGAGTCGCCATGATGCCGTTCTGCATCAGCGACTTGACGACGTCGGCCACACGCTCCGCCATGCGGTTCGCGAGTTCCTGAACCGTGATTGCCTCCGGGAGTTGCACGTCGCGCGTCACCTTCTCGCGTTCCTGCCGGCCACCGACGGCTTTCTGTCGCGCGCGCTCCTGCTTGCGCTTCATCGCGGCCAGCGAACGCTGGCGGCCGCCCTCACCCGATAGGGCCTGGTTCAGGGTCAGCTTGCCGGTGCGACGATCGCTCTTCTCGGGCTTGCCGGCGCGGTCCCGGCGGTCGTCACGCTCGCGGTCAGGCTTGCGCGGTCCCGAGGGTGCCTTGTTCGGCCGGGTCTCGTCGGCCGCTGCTGGCGGCGCGGGCTGCTCGGCGGCGCGCGCTTTCGCGGCGGCCTCGGCCTGGCGGCGCTCGTCCTCCTCGGCCTTCTTTCGCGCAGCCTCTTCGCGCTCGCGCTCCTCGCGCTCCTTCGCTTCGATCTCGGCACGTCGGCGCTCGCGTTCCTCGGCACGCTCGCGCTCCTCGCGCTCGCGCTGTTCGGCTTCCTCGGCCTCCCGCGCCTTGTACCCTGCAAGCGCCTTCATACGGCGCTCCATCTCCGCCTCGCTGATGCCGGCGGGTCTCTTCGCCGGATCGCTCGGCACGCCTTGGCCCGCCGAAGACGACGCATTGCCTGCCTTGCCGGCCGCAGGTTTCGTGACGGTGCGTTTGCGCTTGGTCTCGACCACGACGTTCTTCGTCCGGCCGTGGCTGAAGCTTTGCTTCACCGATCCGGAGCGAGGCCCGCGCAGCCCGAGTGTCTTCTTGCCGTCCGTGTCGCTCATAACGGTCTAATCGTCCTTTCCGGTGGCCCCGCCACCGCCATCTTCGCGAACGCCCGAAAGCCGCGCGGCATCCTCAACGATCTTAGTCGTGAGTCCACCCGCCGCGAGCGCCGCATGTATCACACGTTCGCGTCCGAATGCCAAACCCAATTCCGACGCAGTCAAACACCCGAAGAACCGTCCGCCCGTCGGCGTCCAGAGCTTGTCCTTGCCGCGCCCCGATCCGTCCGAAGCCTGCAGCAGGACCTTGGCCTGACCCTTGGCCAGCCAGTCCTTCACCTTCTCGAAGCCCGCCACAGCCGCTCCTGCCTTTCGCGCCAGCGACACCCCGTCGAGTACACGCTTGAGCAGCGCCGCCTCGACCTGCACGACGAGATCCTCCGGAACGTCTACGGGCGCCTTGGCCGCTCGGGCGAACTGCCCGCGCCGGGCCGCCTCCAGCACCGACCGACGCGAGGTGACCCAGATACCGCGGCCAGGCAGCTTGCCGAGGACGTCTGGCACAACCATGTCGCCCGGCCCCACGACGAAGCGGACCAGTCCCTGCTTCGGTCCCGTCTCGCCCGTCACGATACAGCGCCGCTCGGACACGTCTCGCACCTTGGTGCGGCCGCCGCGGGTCATGTCGTCGCCTTCCGTCAGGCTTGCACCTCTTCCTCGTCAACTTCTTCCGCGCCCGCATCCTCCGAGACGAGGTCGTTCGGATCGACCCAACCGAGCAGGACGCGCGCAGTCATCACCAGGTCCTGCGCCTCCTCGAGGCTCACGTCGAACGGCTCGAGCAGGCCGTCGTCCTTCATGCGTTCGCCGTTGACCGTCGTCCAACCACCGGCGAGCTCCCAGTCGGCGCAGCGGGCGAACTCCTCCAGCGACGTCACGCCATCCTTTGCCAGCGCCTCGACCATCTGGGGGCTGAGCCCCTCGAAGGCGATCAGGCTTTCCTCGGCCCCAAGCTCGCGGGCCGACTCTCAAGGCCTTCTTGTTCTGCGCCTCGATATGATCGCGCGCCCTAGCCTGAAGCTCCTCGGCCGTGTCGTTGTCGACGCCGTCGATCACAGTGAGTTCGTCCAACTCGACGTAGGCGACCTCTTCGAGATTGCTGAAGCCCTCCGAAACCAGCAACTGCGCAAAGAATTCGTCAAGGTCGAGCGTGTCCATGAACAGCTGCGTCCGCTGCTCGAACTCTGCTTGACGACGGGCGCTTTCCTGCTCCTCGGTCATGATATCGATGTCGAGCCCGGTGAGTTGGCTCGCGAGTCGCACGTTTTGGCCGCGGCGCCCGATCGCCAGACTCAGTTGGTCCTCCGGGACCACGACTTCAATACGCTCGGCTTCCTCGTCCAGCACGACCTTTGTCACCTCGGCCGGCTGCAGCGCATTCACCAGGAACGTCGGCAGGTCCTCGTTCCACGGGATGATGTCGATCTTCTCGCCCTGAAGCTCATTGACGACAGCCTGCACGCGGCTGCCGCGCATGCCGACGCAGGCACCTACCGGGTCGATCGAGGAGTCGTACGCAGATCACCCCGATCTTCGCCCGGCTGCCCGGGTCGCGGGCCACCGCCTTGATCTCGATGATGCCGTCGTAGATCTCCGGCACCTCCATCTTGAAGAGCTCGGCCATGAACTCGGGCGCCGTTCGGCTGAGAAAGATCTGAGGACCCCGTGCTTCACGCCGCACGTCGCGGACGTAGCAACGGATGCGGTCGCCCGGCCGGTAGCTCTCGCGCCCGATCTTGTCGTTGCGGCGCAGCACAGCCTCGCCGGCGCCCACGTCCACGACGATGTTGCCGTACTCCTCGCGCTTGACCTGGCCGTTGATGATCGTGCCCGCGCGATCCTTGAACTCCTCGTACTGGCGATCGCGCTCGGCCTCGCGAACCTTCTGCAGGATCACCTGCTTCGCCGACTGCGCCGCGATCCGCCCCATCTCCACGGGCGGCACCTCGTCACGGATCTCGTCGCCGGGCTTCGGGTCCTCTAGGAACTGCTTCGCCTGCTCGACAGTGAGTTGCGCCTGATAGTTCTCCAGCTCCTCGTCCTCGCCGATCACGGTGCGGACGCGGGTGAAGGTGGCGCGGCCGGTCTTGCGGTCGATCTTGACGCGGATGTCCATCTCGGCGCCATATCGGGACTTGGCCGCCCGGCTGAGGCTCTCCTCCATCGCCTCGACGACGAGCGTCGGGTCGATCATCTTCTCGCGCGCCACCGCTTCCGCAGTCTGCAGAAGCTCCAGCTGGTTGGCGGAGGTAATTGCCATCTGTCAGTGCTCCTTCACATCGCCGGGCTCGGCGGCGTCCTGATCTTCGCTATCGTTGCCCTCTTCGGGCAATTCCGTGATGACTTCGTCGTATTGCGCCTCGTCGATCTGGCCCTGATCCTTTCGCGACTTCAGCACGTCACGGATCAACTCGTCGGTCAGGACCAGCTTGGCGTCGCTCAACCAGTCGAAGTTCAGACCGATCGTCCCCTCCTCGACCTCGACCAGCACTTCATCACCTTCCGTCCCGGCGAGCAGTCCCTTGAAGCGTCTGCGGCCATCGATCATCTCGGTCGTCTCGAGCTTGGCCTCATAGCCCTCCCAGACCCTGAAGTCCTTGAAGCGCGTCAGCGGCCGATCGATGCCTGGCGAAGACACCTCGAGCGTGTACTGGTCATCGATCGGGTCCTCGACATCGAGCACGGCACTGACCATCGTCGAGATCTCCGCGCAGTCGTCGACCTCGATCCGGCCGTCGGGGCGCTCGGCCATGATCTGCACGGTCTTGGTCTTGCCGCCCATGAGCCGCACGCGCACCAGCTCGAATCCCATGCCCTCGATCACCGGTCCGATGATCTCGGCGATGCGGCGGTCGATCGGTGCTTTGGCAACGAGGTCGTGCATGGGACTCCGGAAACAAAAAAAACGGGCATGCGGCCCGTCATTTCATCCGGTGGGCATCGGGTTTGGAAGCCGACGCGCCGCTGTCGATGGGGATATACGCCCGGGTCTGCTTGTCCGCAACCCCTAGACGCGTTCGCGCAACGCGTCGGTGGCCCTTACGAGTTCGCGGCTGATCCCCGGCTCGGACAGCGCGTGCCCTGCTCGGGGCACGGTTACCAGTGTCGATGCGGGCCATGCCTCGTGCAGACGGTGCGCCGAAATCGGCGGGCAGATCATGTCGTAGCGGCCTTGCACGACCGTTCCGGGGACATCACTGATCCGCCGCATGTTCCTCAGGACGTGACCGTCGCCGTCCAGAAAGCCAGCATTGATGAAGTAGTGATTCTCCAGCCGGGCGAAGGCGCGCGCATACTCCGCCGGACTTTCGCCGCCCGGACCGTCGTTGGCAATTGACGCGAGTGTGTTCTCCCAGGCCGCCCAGATGCGGGCGAAGCGTGTCTCCGCCGGCATGTCCCCCGAGAAGAGGCGTCTGTTGTACGCCGCGATGAGGTCGTGGCGTTCGTCCTCCGGGATCGGCGCGATGAAACGCGCCCAGACGTCGGGCCAGAACTGTCCCGCGCCCCCGCCATAGAACCAATCGAGCTCGCGCTGCGTCATCAGGAAGACGCCGCGCAAGATCAGGTGCCGTACGCGGTCTGGATGCGACTGCGCGTAGATCAGGCCCAGGGTCGCACCCCAACTGCCGCCGAAGACCATCCAGGTCTCGATACCCAGAACCTGCCGGATACGCTCGATGTCGGCGACGAGGTGCCAGGTCGTGTTCGCCTCGATGCTGGCATGGGGGCGCGACCGGCCACAGCCGCGCTGGTCGAAGAGGACAACGCGATAGACCTCGGGGTCGAAATATCGCCGCATGGCGGGAGAGCAGCCGCCGCCAGGACCGCCATGAAGCACGACCACCGGAACCCCGTCCGGCCGGCCGCACTGCTCGACATAGATCCGGTGTCCGTCGCCCACATCCAGAATGCGCTGATCGAAGGGGTCGATCGCGGGGTAGAGGAACGACGCCGCGCCCTTATGTCCTGAGAGGGGGTCCATGACGGCTCTATATAGGTGCTGCGCGACGTGGGCCATCGGGCGCACCACACTTTTCAGCGAAAGGGACGCGCATGTCGGAGACAAGCACCATCGACACCGCCGAGATCGAGAAGTTCCAGGCCATGGCGGCGGAATGGTGGAACCCGAACGGCAAGTTCAAGCCCCTGCACATGCTGAACCCGTGCCGGCTCGACTATATCACGCAGCAGATCGCGGCCGAATTCGAGCGGGACCTCTCGGCGCGGCACCCGTTCGAGGGGCTTCGCATCCTCGACATCGGCTGCGGCGGCGGACTTCTCGCGGAGCCCATGGCGCGTCTCGGCGCAGACGTCGTGGGCGCCGACGCGGCCGAGCGCAACATCCCGGTCGCGCAAATCCACGCTCAGAAGCAGGGTTTGGATATCGACTACCGCCACACGACGGCGGAGGATCTGGCGAAGGCCGGGGAGACGTTCGACGTCCTGCTCAACATGGAAGTGGTCGAGCACGTGCCCGACCCTCTGACCTACCTCAGCGCCTGCCACGACCTGCTGCGACCGGGGGGCCTGATGGTGTGCTCGACGCTCAACCGCAATCCCAAGAGCTACGTCCAGGCGATCGTCGGCGCCGAATACATCATGCGCTGGCTGCCAAAGGGCACGCACGACTGGCGCAAGTTCATCACTCCCGACGAACTCTACGAGTTGCTGCGACAAGCCCGCCTCGATCCTGTCGACCGGACGGGCTTTGTCTTCAATCCGTTGACGTGGGACTGGTCGCTGTCGAAACGCGACCTCACATGCAACTACGTCACGACGAGCATCCGCCGCTAGATGAGCGAGGCTCAGCAGAACGGCCGGTCGTGCTGGAGGGACGGCACTCGCCGGCGCGCATCGGCCACCTGCGCAAGGTCGGCGTCTACGAGGGTGATGCCGGGCTCGACCCCCGCAACGGCGACGACTTCGCCCCAGGGCGAGATCGTCATGCTGTGACCGTGGGTCTTGCGGCGCCGACCTTGGCGCGCCTGGTGCTCGCCTGTCTGAGCGGGCGCGAGCATCCAGCAACCCGTCTCTATCGCCCGGGTGCGCAGCAGCGTCTCCCAGTGAGCGGCGCCAGTGATCGAAGAGAAGGCCGCCGGCACGGCGATGATCTGCGCGCCACCCTTCGCGAGGGATCGGAAGAGGTTCGCAAAACGGATGTCGTAGCAGACCGTCAGCCCGATGACGGTGTCCATGGCAATGCCATCACCCGGGCGAAAAGCGGCCAATTCGCGATAGGTTTCCGTCTCGCTGACATCAACGTCGAACATGTGGATCTTGTCGTAACATGCGGCGATGCCGCCATCGGGGAGATCAGGAAGGAACGGTTCGCGAAGCGGTCGCCATCTGTCTTGAGGGCAAGCGAGCCGATCAGAAGCCAGACACCTGCGCGCGCCGCTTCCTCGCGCAGTCCGGCAAGCGTCGGGTCCTCGTCTTCGCGCCGGAGCACCTCCTTCTGGTGGGCCCGACTTGTCGAGATGCAATTCGTCACCTCGGGCGTCAGAACGAAGTCAGCGCCATCCGCCGCCGCGGAACGTACTGCCCTGGCCGCCGTCGCGAGGTTCTCGGCCGGATCGTCGGATGAGCGAAGCTGGATGAGAGCTGCACGCATCAGGAAGCGAGCAGCTGGTCGAACTTTCCGGCGCGCACAAGAGAAGACAAGTCGTCGTATCCGCCGACGTGCATGTCCCCAACGAAGATCTGCGGCACGGTATGACGCCCGTTCGATCTTTGTAGCATCTCCTGCCGCGACTCAGGCGACCGCATGACATCGATCTCCGAGTAGCTCACGCCTCTTTCCGAGAGCAGTCGCTTGGCCGCGAAGCAATAGCCGCACGTCGGCTTGGTATAGATTTCAACGGTGTTCATCGACATCTCCGGAATGTTTCGGAGATGATCTAGGCGTCGCGCGCCACTCTCGCCAGAACCACGGTCGAAACGTCGGCCGCACCGGCCGATCTCAAGGCCTCGGTACACCCCGTAAGCGTCGCACCGGACGTCATCACGTCATCGACCAACAGCACGATCCGCCCGGCGATCTCCGGCGCGCGGCGCGTCGTGACCGAAAACGCGCCGTGGACGTTGTCGTAGCGCTGCTGCCGCGACTTCCCGTCCTGGGTCCCGGTCGGCCGCTCCCGCCGCAGCGCGTCGGGAAGGCAGGTCAGTTGGGTCCGCCGGGCGATGTCGTGAGCCAACAACGCCGCCTGGTTGTAGCGGCGACGTATCAGCCGCCATCGATGCACCGGGACAGGCACCACAATCATGGCGGGGGTCAGCAAGGGCCGGGCCGACCGAACCATCCAGTCAGAGGCCGGCCCCACGAGGTCCAGCCGGTCGCCATGCTTCAGCGCCAGCACCAGCCGCCTTGCCGTGTCGCGATACATCATCGCGGCGCGCCCCCGGCTCCAGGCGGGCGGCCATGTCAGGCACTCGTCGCAGCGGACGCTGCCGTCGTCGGCGCCAGGCAGCGGCACGCCGCACCCGTCGCAGACCAAGCCAGAGATGAAGGGTGTCTGCCTCCAGCAAGTGCCGCACAAGACGCCACCGCCTTCGACCAGTTCTCCGCAGGCGGCGCACTGGTTCGGCAGGATCAGGTCGATCGCGCCCCTCAACCACGCCGGGCTTTGCAATCCCATCCCGCGCCCCTACCTCTCCGGCCGATGTCACAGCCTCCGGAACTTTTCGACCGCGCCGCAATATACCGACACCGCCGCCGTGCCTCGACGGCGCCGGAGTTGTTCCTGCACACCGCCGTTGCGGACGAGGTCCAAGAAAGACTGAGCGAGGTTAACAGATCGTTTACGGCTCCAGCCGTCGTCACGTCGTGGCCTGAGGTCTGGCGCGCCCGCCTTCCCGACGCCACCATCGTGCAGGATGCGGATGTGTTGCCGCTCGGACGGGGCGCGCATGATCTCGTGGTCCATGCGCTCGCGCTCCATTGGGCCAACGATCCCGTCGGCCAGCTCGTTCAGGCCCGCCACGCGCTGCGGCCCGATGGGCTGCTTCTCGCGGCCACGCTGGGCGGACGGACGCTTAGTGAGTTGCGCAGCGCGCTCGCGCAGGCCGAGTCAAGCGTCCTTGGCGGTTTGTCCCCCCGTGTCGCGCCGATGGGCGAGATCCGCGATCTGGGCGGCCTGCTGCAGCGCGCGGGTCTGGCCCTGCCGGTGGCGGACACCACCCCGCTCCGTGCGACGTACGAAACCGCCTTTCACCTGATGAGGGATCTCCGCGGTATGGGTGAGCAGAACGCGTTGAAAGACCGTGATCGCCGACCGGCGCCGCGCGCCCTTTTCGACGAGGCCGCGCGGATCTACTCGGAGTCGTTCCCCGCAGGCGATGGGCGCGTCGCGGCAACCTTCGAGGTGGTCTGGCTGACCGGCTGGGCGCCGGCGCCTGGGCAGCCACAGCCGCTGCGTCCGGGCTCGGCAAGAGCGCGCCTCGCCGACGCGCTCGACACGGAGGAGCGGCCGGCGAACGATCCTGCCGCACCCGGCCACGATTGACCCTCAGCGGGAAACCTTTATCTCCGCCCCCATTGTCGAATGAACCGGGAACGCCGATAGGATGCTGGATGCGAAGTCGAGCCGCTCACCACTAGCCGAGGTGGCAGGCGCCGAACGTCCGGCACACGCCCCTGCCGACCACCCTCGCGTCCCGCCGGAGCGCGTCGGCGTTCTGATGGCAAATCTCGGTACGCCCGACGGCTACGACTACTGGTCGATGCGGCGCTATCTCAACGAGTTCCTGTCTGATCGGCGGGTCATCGACTACTCGCCGTGGGTCTGGCAACCGCTCCTGCAGGCGGTGATCCTCTCGAAAAGGCCGTTCTCGTCAGGCGCTGCGTACAAGTCCATTTGGAACGAAGAGGCTGGTGAAAGCCCCCTCGCCACCATCACCAAGGCCCAGACGTCGAAGGTCGCAGCCGCGATGCGCGCGCGGTACGGCGACGACGTGATTGTCGACTACTGCATGCGGTACGGAAACCCCTCGACGAAATCGAAGGTGGACGCGATGGCTGAGGCGGGCTGCCGCCGCATCCTCTTCTTTCCGCTTTACCCCCAGTATGCAGGGGCGACGACAGCCACGGCGAACGATCAGTTCTTCCGCTCACTCATCGACCTGAAGTGGCAGCCATCAGTGCGGACCGTGCCCGCCTATTTCGCCGAGCCGGCGTACATTGACGCGCTTGCGCAGTCGATCGAGAGGGTCTGGCACGTTCTCGACCCGCGACCCGATGTGCTGGTGTGCTCGTACCACGGCGTCCCCCAGCGCTACCTCCTGGAGGGCGACCCCTACCATTGCCAGTGCCAGAAGACATCGCGACTTCTCAGGGAGCGTTTGGGCTGGCCCGAGGAACGCGTGGTAACCACGTTCCAGTCACGGTTCGGACCGGAGGAGTGGCTCAAGCCCTACACGGTTGAGGAGGTCGCTCGGCTGGCCGAGACGGGCAAGAAGCGAATTGCCGTTGTCGCACCAGCGTTCTCTGCCGACTGCATCGAGACGCTCGAGGAGATCAACGAAGAGATCCGCGAGAGCTTCGAGGAGGCCGGCGGCGAAAGCTTCACCTACATACCATGTCTGAACGAAGATGACGCCCACGTGGCTGCCCTGACCCAGGTGATCGAGCAGAATCTCGCCGGATGGGTCGACTAGACTGACAGCGCTGCCGTCGAAATTCCCGCCTAGACGTGTGCAAAGCAGAAAAGGCGACGGTTGCCCGCCGCCTTTCCCGAATTCAGAAGAAACGCTTTCGTTTAGTGGCTCGTCGCGGCGACCGCGGCGATGACCGCAAGCAGCACGAGCGGCACAACGATGCCACCAGGGCTGGTGCTGGTCTCTTCCACGATCACCTCGGGCTCCATGATCGGCTCGACGGGGCCGCCGGCGAACACCGACGTAGCAGTCAGCGACAGGGCAGCGGCGAGGGCGAGTTTCTTCATTCTGACCTCCAATTTTCGCCTGGCGCCAAAGCTCTGAGGACGGCGACAAGCAGACAAGACAGTACCTCGTGACGCCGTTCTAACCAGCATCCTCGGCGATCTGCAAATCTTTAGCCTCGCGCAAAGCCGCCGAATTCCGATTTTGTCGTCATATCAGCAACACTTGTGCGCCGGAGTCGACCATCCCGTACAGCTCCGCGATGTGCTGATTGAACAGGCCGATGCATCCGTTCGAGGAGCGACGTCCGATCTTGCGCGTGTCGTGGGTGCCGTGGATCCGGTAGTACTGCCAAGACAGATACAGAGCATGCGTCCCCAGAGGATTGTCGGGACCCGGCGGAATGTAGTCAGGCCATTCCGGGTTGCGCTCCTTCATCGAAGGCGTCGGTCGCCAATCGGGTCCTTCGACCTTGCGCACCACGCTCGTCCGGCCGCGCCGCGTAAGCTCCTCGGACAGCGGCACCGACGTGGGATAGAGCCGGTAGACGGACTGATCTTCAGACCAGAAGTGCAAAGCACGCGACGTCGTGTCGACAAGGATCGCCCCGTTTTCGGTATTCGAGAAGTACGGGCGCCAGTCGAGAGCGCGGAAGCTCGAGATGTTGCGACGCACCGACTGCGAGAGCTCGTCCCGGTACTCGAACTCCTGAGCCACGACGGGCGCGGCGATCGCTGCGGTTGCGAATGTGGCCGCTCCAGCGACGAAGGCGCGGCGGCCGATCTCTTGTCGTTTCATGTGGCGGACTCCAACGTCATCCTTTGTCGTGTTCTCTAGGTTGCAACTGGCGTTCCGGCAACTCAAACCCGCGTCAGAACCCTCTGTCCTTGCGAGAAGGTTTGATGCCGTCGGCTTTCGCCGATATTCGGGTCCGACGACATCATCGACAGAGTTTGCCATGATCCGCCCGTTTCTCCCCCTTGCGGCGCTCCTGATTGTCCTGAGCGGATGCGCCCCGGGCACTGCACCTCGCGTCAACTCGCAGGGACGACCTCTTCCGCAAGTCTACAGGATTCGAGCAGGCGACGCCGACGAGATCCAGTTCCGCGTCCTCGATGCCGTAAACGCCCTGAGGCAGGCGTCGGGCGCCGGGCCGCTGCGCCTGAACGCCGAACTCACTGCAGCAGCGGCCACGCATTCGCGAGACATGTCGGTGCAGAACCGGCCGTGGCATTTCGGCTCCGACGGTTCTTCGCCGCTCCAGCGTGTCGCACGGAGCGGCTATCGCGGGACGTTCCTCGGCGAGACGATCTCGGAATCCTACGAGAGCGAGGTCGAGACGCTTGCGGCATGGATGGATCAGGAAGACACGCGGCGCATCATCCTCGACCCACGCGCCACAGATCTCGGCTTCTCCTGGTTTCAGGAGGGCACGGGCAAGATCTGGTGGACGCTCGTCACCGGCACGACAGCGCCGGTTACCATCACGGGGTGATGACGATCGGCGTGCCGTCCCTGACCATGGCGTAGATGTCTTCCATCTCGCTGTTGCTCACTGCAATGCATCCGGCGGTCCAGTCCCGCTTCCGGCGAAACTCCCGGGGTTCGCCGTGGATGAAGATGTCCCCGCCCGGACTTACCCCTGCACCGCGCGCCACCTCCACGTCACCATAGTTGGGGTAATCGAGCCCGATCGACAGGTGGTAGCTGCTGTTGGGATTGCGACGGTCGATGACGTACGATCCCTCTGGCGTACGGCCGTCCCCCCGCTGCGCCTTGTGCCCCTCGGGCGCAAACCCGAGGTCGATGTGGTAGGCCTTCAGCACCTGATCGTGATGCATCAGATACATCGTGCGTGAGCCCTTGAAAACCTGGACCTGCGTCACGGCCGGCCCCTCGTAGGTCTTGAACTTCGACGCACAGCCCGATGCCGCGAACATCATGGCGACGGCGAGCACAATTCGAAACTTGCCCATCAAACTGCCCCAATTTCGTTTCTTGTTGGGGGGACCTATAGCGCCAACGTCACTTTCCGCCTACCGGGAACCGTAACGTCGAGTCAGCGCTGTTGCTCAGCGTCTACGCAGGTCGCGAGAACGTCGCCGTCAACTCGACGTGAACGCTCCACCGAAACTGGTCGACCACCGACACGGGTCCGATGTGGTAGCCGCCAGACAGCAGGATCTGCGCGTCTCGCGCAAAGGTCGCGGGGTTGCAGCTGACGAACACGATGACCGACGGCCCACCCTTCGCGAGCGTCCGCGCCTGGGCCTCTGCGCCGGCGCGTGGAGGGTCGATCACGGCGGCATCGAAGCGCCGCAATTCATCGGTCGAGAGCGGCCGCCGGAATAGGTCCCGCGTTTCCGTCGTGACCCGCTTCAGGCCACTCGCCGTCCTCCAGCCTGAGTCGAGCGCGGCGGTTGCCTCCGCATCGCCTTCGACTGCATGGACCTCCGCCGTTTCCGACATGGGCAGAGCGAATGTGCCCGCACCGGCAAAGAGGTCCACGACGTGGCGGGCGCCCGCGACGCTCTGCCGCACGTGGTCGATGAGGTCGGCCTCCCCCTCTGCCGTCGCCTGCAGAAACGAGCCGGAGGCCGGGATCACCCTTGCACGACCGAAGAGCTGGGCTGGCGGCGCCACCGTCACAATCAGCTCGCCGTTCCACGCAAGCCTCGCTAAGCCATGCCGGCTTGAGATTTGCGCCAACGCCTCGACTTCGAGCGGACCAGCGGGTTTGGCATTCCGCACGTCCACGTCGACGCCGGCGACCGAACGCGTCACCGAGAGGGCGATCTCGCCCTTTCTCGTCGCGCCGATCTCCACGATCCGCTCCAGCGCCGGAAGCACCGCCATGAGGTCCGGATGCAGCAGGCGACAGTCGGGGATGGCCGTGATGCTGCCCGACGATCTGCCATGAAGGCCCACCAGGCTTCCGCCCTTGGTCCGCCGGCCCGCGAGCGTGGCACGGCGCCGCGACCGTGGCGGCGAGGTGTCGACCGGTTCCACCTCAGTGTCGATGCCGCGCGCCGACAGGGCGTGGCGTACCACGTCCGCCTTCCACCGTGCCACAAACTTGTCGGATGCGTGCTGCAGCGCGCACCCGCCGCAGCTCCGGTAGTGCGGGCAAGGCGGAGCGACCCGATCCGGCGAGGGTTCCAGTATGCGGGGACGCTCCATCCGGCCGGCAGAGACTTCGCCTTCGACCAGCTCTCCGGGAAGCGTGCGGGGCACGTAAATCGGGCCGGCCGCGATTCCGTCCCCCGCATGGCCGAGGCGCTCGATCCGGGCGCGCACGACGCCGTCGGTCACCTCGTGGCAAGCCGCGCGGATGAACGCCTCGGCATCTACTCCGCCGCGTCCGACAGGCCGACGAAGCCGCCCGACTGCCGCTCCCAGAAGGTGGCGTAGACGCCAGCCTCCGCCAGGAGTTGGCGATGCGTCCCCTGCTCGACGATCCGGCCGTCCTTAAGCACGATGATCCGGTCCATGCTCGCAATCGTTGACAGCCGGTGCGCGATGGCGAGCACCGTCTTGCCCTCCATCACCCGATCGAGCGCGGACTGGATCTGCGCCTCGACCTCGCTGTCGAGGGCGCTCGTCGCCTCATCGAGGACGAGGATCGGCGCATCCTTCAGGATGGCCCGCGCCAGCGCGATCCGCTGTCGCTGGCCGCCCGACAACTTCACCCCGCGCTCGCCGAGATGTGCGTCCCAGCCGGTGCGGCCCATGTGGTCCCTGAGCCCTTGGATGAAGCTCAGCGCCTCGGCCTTGCGCGCGGCGTCCTCGACTTCTTCCATCGTGGCGTCCGGCCGGCCATAGAGGATGTTCTCCCGCGCGGACCGATTGAACATGGCGGTCTCCTGCGTGACCATCCCGATCTTCCGGCGCAAGCTCTCCTGCGTGATCTCGCGGATGTCCTGGCCGCCGACGAGGATGCGCCCGCTCTCGACGTCGTAGAGCCGAAGCAGCAGCGCGACCATCGTCGACTTGCCCGCGCCGGAGGCGCCGACCACGCCGACCTTCTCTCCCGGCGCCACGGTTAGCGTGACGTGGTCGAGGCCACCGCCTTCCTTTCGCCCGTAGGCGAAACTGACATCGTCGAATGTGATCTCACCCGTGCGGGACAGCGTCTCGGCCTGATCGGCGTCCGTAAGGGCGTGTGGTGGCGTGAGGGTGTTCATCCCGTCCTCGACCTCGCCGATGCTGGAATAGATGCCCATCAGCGTGAAGCTCACCCAGCCCGTCATCTGGGCGATACGAATCGAGATCGCTCCGGCCGCGGCAATGTCGCCGGGTGTGGCGCCGCCCTGGCTCCATAGCAACAGCGCGCCGCCGATCAGCAGCACCGGCAGGATCCCCGCCATCGTCATCAGCGTGAACCTGAACGCCGCCGACAGCACGCCAAAGTCCAGCGCCCGCTCGCGAAAGTTCGACATCGCGTTGAGCGCGGCGCGGTCCTCATGCTCATGGTGCGCGAAGAGCTTGACCGTCTTGATGTTGGTGATCGTGTCGACGACTTGGCCCGAGACCATCGCCCGCGCGTTCGCCCGTGCTTTGGAGCGCGTCCGGACGCGCGGCATGAACCAGCGGATCATCGCCAGGTATGCGACGACCCAGACCGCGAGGGCGGCGCCGATCCAAACGTCGATCGAGACCAGCAGCAGCACCGAACCGATCAGCGACGCAAGCGCAAAGAGGACGACGTTGATCACCTCGACCGCGACGTCGGTCAGGGCGCGCGCGGTCTGCATCTGCTTCTGCGCGATGCGGCCCGCGAAGTCGTTGTCGAAGAAGGTGACGTCCTGACCGAGCGTCCAGCGATGCAGCCGGCTGAGAACCAACGGGTTGACGTTCGGCTGGACCATGATCGAGTTCGTCGCACTCGACATGCCGAACGCCACGGGGCGCGCGATGAGGAAGAACGCGGCCACTGCGGCAAGCAGCACCCAGTTCTCGGCGAAATAGGCCGAAGTGCCTGTGCCAGCGGCCGAGTCAACGACGAGACCGAGCAGCCATGCCGTGACGACCTCGAGCGACCCCGCGATGACGCTGACAACGCCTGCGAAGGCGAGCCATGGCCATGCACCGGACAACGCCCAGGCGAAGAATGCCCAGAGCGTCCGCGGCGGTGGGCCGTCGGCGGGGCGAAATGCGTCTATGGCCGAGCCGAACTGCCTCACGCGGCGCGCTCCTCCGTCTCGGTTCCGATGAAGCCGCCGGATTGCCGCCGCCAGAAGCCGGCATACAGGCCATCGCGCGAGAGCAGGTCCTGATGGCTGCCGTCCTCCGCCACCCGGCCGCCGTCGAGCACGACGATACGGTCGAGCCGAGCGATGGTCGACAAGCGGTGTGCGATGGCGATGACCGTCTTTCCCTCCATCATGCCGTAGAGCGTTTCCTGAATGGCTTCCTCGACCTCGGAGTTTAGCGCGCTGGTCGCTTCGTCGAGGACAAGTATCGGTGCGTCCTTCAACATCACGCGCGCGAGCGCGATCCGCTGCCGCTGTCCGCCCGACAGCTTCACGCCGCGCTCGCCGACCTGAGCGTCGTAGCCGGCGCGGCCTGCCGCGTCACGCAATTCGAGGATGAAGTCGTGCGCCTCGGCACGCTTCGCGGCCGCGACAACCTCGGCTTCGCTGGCCTCAGGCCGGCCGTAGAGGATGTTGTCGCGGACCGACCGGTGCAACAGCGTCGCCTCTTGCTGGACCATGCCGATCGCGGCGCGTAGAGAATCCTGGGTCACATTCGCGATATCCTGTCCGTCGATCTCGATGCGCCCGGCCTCTGCGTCGTAAAACCGCATGAGCAGCTTGACGAGGGTCGACTTGCCGGCGCCCGAACGCCCGACGATGCCCACCTTCTCGCCGGGCGCGACGGTGAGCGTGATGCGATCCAACCCTCCACGGCCACGGCCATAATGGTGCGACAACTCCTTCAGCTCGATCCGCCCGTCGCGCAGAAGGAGCGGCCTTGCGCCCGGACGGTCGATCAGGTCGATCGGTTGTGCGATCGTCTCCATCCCCTCCGACACCACGCCGAGATTGCGGAAGAAAGAGCTGAGCGCCCACATGATCCAGCCTGTCATCGCGCTCAGCCTCAGGCAGAGCGCCGAGGCCACCGCGACGACGCCGACACTCGCCGCGCCAGCGAACCAGAGCGACAAGGCCCAGCCGACGACGCCCACGATCAGCAGGCCGTTCAGCGCCGTCAGCGCGATATCCATGATCGTGTAGATCCGCATTTCCACCTGAAAGGTCCGCCGCGTGTTCTCGATGGCGTCCTTCGCGTAGGCGAGTTCGCGGTCGTGATGCGCGAAGAGCTTCACCGAGTGGATGTTGGTGTAGGCATCCACGACCCGCCCCGTGACTTCCGACCGTGCGTCGGACGCCGCCTTCGATGCGGGACCGACCCGCCGGATCGTCCACGAGACGAGCCACGCATAGAGACCCAGCCAGATCACCAGAGGAATCGCCAGTCGCAGGTCTGCTCCCGCCAGCAGCAGAACCGCGCCGAGGAAGTAGGCGATGGAGTACGTGATCGCATCGAAGAGTTGGAACACGGCCTCTCCGGCGGCGGGCGGCGTCTGCATGATCCGGTTCGCGATGCGCCCGGCGAAGTCGTTCTCGAACCAGCCCACCGATTGGCGCAGGACGTGACGGTGGGAGCGCCAGCGGATCAGCGTGCCGTAGTTCGGCATCACCGACTGATTCAGCAGCAGCACGCCGAGGCCCTGGATGACCGGGCGCAGAAAGAGGATGAAGAGGGCCACGAGGATCAACTCGAGCCCGTGATCCGCCCAGACCTCCGCCGGGTCGCCCGACAGCAGGTCGACAACTCGCCCCAGATAGTCGATCAGCCACAACTCGACTACAGCGACCAAGGCCGAGACGATGGCTGTCCAGGCAAACACCCGGCGAAAGGGCTGCGAGTATTCGCGCAGAAACGGCCACAGCTTGCGCGGGGGCGTGTCGTTCTCGCGGTACGGAACGTATGGGTCGACCAGACCCTCGAAGAAGCGAAACATCGGCGGCCTCCTGGCCACATCGCGTGCGTCGGAATGTTGGCCGGAAGAGACCGCCGTGCGGTCGGCACAGCAGGCTGCAACGCCGGTGCCCGCTAGTTGGTTCCCGATAGAAGATCGTCTCGCGTCAGACGGAAGTCCGACGCGATCCACCGCTTTTCCGCCTCCGCAAGCGCCCGGCCCAGCGCAGCTCCTTCGAACGGCAGATCGGAGGCGCTGAGCGGAAACTCTGCTCCCGCACCCAGTGCGATCCGCTCCTCGAGATCGGCCGGAAGATCGCTGCCGGACGCCACCCGCACGAGGGCGATGTCCGACGCGGTGTTCGGGCCGTGACGCCAGGCCAACTCCGCGATCCCGCCGTCGACCGTTCGCAAGAGCGCGACGCGCCTGGCGTCTGCCTTGCTGAGCCGAAGGCGTCGTGCGGGATCCTCGCCGCCGATGGCCGCAAGACGCCGGAGCGGGTGCGCGGGGGCACCGACACGCTCCTCCGCGGCCACGAGGGGCCCGAGACAGGCCGCCGCGGCACCGGGAAGTATCGCCGTGAGGACCCCCGCCTGCTCCATCGCCGAAGCCGCCGGCGCCGGATCCGGCGCCGCGAGAAGCTTGATCATCTCCGCGCCGACGCGCTCGCGCGAGAGTGCGCCGAGTGCCCCCACAGCGTCGGCGCAGGCGGCAAGACCCTCGGGGTCGAGTCCCGCCTGTGGGTCTCCGTACCAGGCGTGGAAGCGAAAGAAGCGCAGGACGCGGAGGCGGTCCTCGGCGATCCGCCGCGCCGGGTCGCCGACGAACCTGACCCGACGCGCAAGGAGGTCAGGCAGTCCATCCAGCGGGTCGATCACAGTGCCGTCGGCCTCGGCGTAGAGGGCGTTCATGGTCAGGTCCCGCCGTGCCGCGTCCTCGGCGACGTCGTTCGAGAAGGCCACGACGGCGCGGCGCCCATCGGTCTCGATATCGCGGCGGAACGTCGTCACCTCGTAGGGCCTGCCGCCCAGGACGAGCGTCACCGTCCCGTGCTCGATGCCGGTCGGGACCGACTTCACTCCCGCTGCCTCGGCCAGCGCGACGACGTGATCCGGATGCGCGTCGGTGGCCACGTCGATGTCCGAGACGTCATGACCGAGCAGCGCGTTGCGGACGCACCCGCCAACGACGAGAGCCCGATATCCTGCCCCACCCAGCAGCTGCAGGACCGCCTGCGTCTCAGAACGGACGAGCCACTCGCCGCCCACCCTCATCGCGCCATGCGGTCCGCAAGTCCCCGCAGGATGCGCGCCGTCGCACCCCAGATGTAGTACGGCCCCCACGGAACCACGTAGTAGCGACGCAGGCTGCCGCGCCAACGCCGAGCCTGAACGCGGAAGTTCGCCGGGTTTGCGACGTGGGACAGCGGCACGCAAAAGACCTCATCGACCTCGCCCTGCTCCGGGCGCCAAGCGAACGGACGCCGGATCCGGGCGAGGATCGGCGTGACCGTGAAGCCCGTCACCGTCTCGTGGGGCGGCAGCATGCCAAAGAGCTCGACGTTCGCCGGATCCAGCCCGATCTCCTCGTGCGCCTCGCGCAGCGCCGCCGCCTTCGGGCCGCCATCCTCCGGCTCGATCTTGCCGCCAGGAAAGGCAATTTGCCCGGGATGATGCTTCAGCGCCGCCGAGCGGCGGGTCAGGACGACCGACGGCTCGCTTCCGTCGTCCAGCATCGCGACAAGTACCGCAGCGGACCTCAACTGGCGCCCGGCTGCGAGGACGACCGACGGGTTCAGGTCGAAGTCCGAACTCTCCGCACCGGGGCCGGCCGCGCGGAGAAAGGCGTCAGGCGTCATCGTCCCGCTTTTCGGCCTCGAAGCCGAGCGTAGCCGGATCGAACTCGTAGTGGGCGCCGCAGAACTGGCAGTCGGCCGTGACGATGCCATCGTCGGTCGTCATGGTGCCGATGTCCTTCGACGAATAGATCGACAGGCTTTGCCGCACCTTGTCGGCAGAGCAGGTGCAGCCGAAATCGACCGGCTGCGCGTCGAATACCCTCGGCTGTTCTTCGTGGAAGAGGCGCACGAGCAGATCGGTCGGCTGAACCCGCGGCCCCACGAGCTCCATGTCCTCCACGGTATCGAGGAGCATGTTGGCGCGGTCCCAGTTCTCCGCCTCGTCGCCACCCAGGATGTCCGTCGGCTCCAGCAGGCCGCCCACGCCGGAGCCGCCGCCGGAGATCGAGGGCGAGGCGGCGGGCATGTGTTGCAGCATCACGCCGCCGGCGCGCCAGGACGGCGATGCGCCCCGAAGCCGGCCTTCGCCATAGGAGAGCTCGAAACGCGTCGGCAGCTGCTCGGACTGTGCGAAGTAGGTCTGCGCGCAAGCCGAGAGGGAGCCGCCAGCAAGCGGGGTGATGCCCTGGTAGGGCGTCGTGCCGGGGCCTTGGTCGATCAGGATCGCGAAGTAGCCCTTGCCAATGAGGCCGAACGGTTCGCCGCGGTGGGTGATGCGGTCGCGGTCGAAACTGGCATACGCTCGAATCCGCGCCGGTTGTCCGGGCTCCTGAGGGGCGTAGAAGTCCGTCGCGATCAGACGCGCCGGGCCGTCGCCGCGGATCTGGAGGCTGAGCTTCCAACGCAGCTTGATCGTCTGTCCGATGAGCGCGGTCAGCAGCGCAGCCTCCGCCACCAGCGCCTCGATGGCGGGGGGATAGTCGTGCTGGGCCAGGATCCGGTCGAGTGTGCCGTCGAGGCGCGCGACCCTGCCCCTGATGTCCGAGCGGTCGAGCTGAAAGGGCAGGACAGTATCGTCCCAAGCGATCTGAGATACGAGTGACATGAGTGCTTTTCCGTGGCGCCTTGCCGTCGCCCCTGCATATAGGTGCCATGGTCAGCGGTCAAAACCGGGCAATTCGATGCGACGGATCGGCGAGCGGGTGGAGCAGGGCCGACGCTACCGGCATCGCAACGGCGTCTACGTGATCGCATTGACGGGCAGAGGTGTCCTGCTGACGTTCCAGCAGGCGCCGATACCCGAGATCCAGCTGCCAGGCGGGGGCGTCGATGCCGGCGAGCCTCCGATCCGCGCCCTTTATCGCGAGGTGCGCGAGGAGACCGGCTGGCGCATAACGGCCCCACGCCGGCTTGGCGCGTATCGTCGCTTCAGCTACATGCCGGCGCACGGAACATGGGCCGAAAAGATCTGCACCGTCTATCTAGCCCGCGCCGTCGCGCCGGTTTCGGCCCCGGCCGAGGTTGGACACACCGCCCTCGTCGTCCCACTGGCCGCCGCCGGTTCGCTCGTCGCGTCCCTTGGTGACCGGGCATTCCTCAAGCGGGTCGCCGGAACCTAAGAGACGCCATCGTACTGGAATAGGACCGCAGAGATATCGTCCTCGAACTCCCCTGTTCCGACGAATTGCTCCAGATCCCACACCAGGGAGTCGAGAAGCGCAGTACATCCAAGCAGGCGTGACTTTTCCAAGCGATCCGCGAGGCCTGATTCGCCGACGAACTCTCCCTGTGGATTTGCGCATTCGGTCACCCCGTCAGAGTAGACGACGAGGCGGTCGCCAGGATCGAGCCGCAATTCCTGGGTTTGGTAGACGGCGTCTGGGATCAATCCTATCGGCAGGCCGCCGTCAGTCAGAAAGTCGACCCTTCCCGAGGCGCGGAGGATCGCCGGGTTCGGATGTCCCGCCTGGCACAGCCGCACACGCCCACTCCTGAGGTCGATCTCTGCGAGGCACATCGTGAAGTAGAGATCCGTGTCCATCTCGCGCAGGAGCAACTCGTTCAGGACGGCGCAGACCTCATGGGGCGGCCGCATGCTGAAGATGCCAAGTTCATTGGGCGCGATTGCAACGTTCTGCGCGGGGGACGAGCCCGACAGATAGCTCGCAAGACGCGCCGTCATCAGCGCCGAGGCGACGCCATGGCCCGAGACGTCGATCGCATAGATCGCGCGGGTGTGCTCGTTGATCCTGAATTGACCGACGAGATCACCACCCACGTGACCGGCCGGCCGCATCAGAAGCGCCATGCGCCCGGTTCCGAACTCGCGATAGCGCTCAGGCACCAGCGCCTGCTGCAGTCGGCGCGCCTCGAGCAGGTCGCGGTTCAACGCGTCATGCGCCGCCTGAAGCTTTTCGTTCTTGTCCATCAACTCCTGCGCCATGGCGAGTATGCGCTCGCCGGCGGCAATCCGGGCACGCAGCTCACTGGGCGAGACCGGTTTCGACAGGAAATCGTCGGCGCCGACATCGAGCCCGCGCGCCACATCCTCCTTCCCGGTCTTAGAGGTCAGGAGAATGAAATATCCGTACTGGTCGCGCCGAACCTCCCGATAAGCACGGCACAGTTCCGGGCCGTCCATCCCGGGCATCATCCAGTCGCTGAGGACGATGCCGATCGGTCGGTCCGCGAGGATAGCGAGCGCTTCGTCGCCGCATCCGGCCTCGACGACCTCGTAGCCCCAGCGTTGGAGAGACGAAGCCAGCATGCGCCGCTGGGCACGGCTGTCGTCGACGACGAGTATGGTCCGGCGATCACTGGCGTCGATCGCCCCGGTCTCGGCGGCGATGAGAATTGCTTGCGCGTCGCTGTTCGGCATCCTGCCTCCGCCGGCTCCAATTTGGCATCGCCGTCATCTGCGGCTTCGTTTAAGATCGAATGAAGTCGTGAAAGAACCTGTCGACCTTCACGCATGGTTAATTGCATGCGCAGTAGGGCCCGTGGAGGTCCTGGGGACGGAGCCGGATGATGATCGACTGGGAACGCACGCGGGAGCTCTGCGAGGAGATTGGCTGGGAAGACTACGCCGAGGTCATCGGCTTGTTCTTCGAGGAGGTCGACGAGGCGATCTCCCGGCTGCGCCTGCCGGCCACCATGGCCGAGCGCGAGGCGGACATGCACTTCCTCAAGGGCTGCTCGCTAAACCTCGGCTTCACGGCACTGGGAGAGCTCTGCTCAGATGGCGAGATCAGCGCCGCGAGCGGATCGCTGACAGAGCAGCAGGTGACGGGCGTTATCGAGGCGTACGAGGCTTCGCGACGCATTTTCGATGCGGGTCGTGCCGCCGCCTGACGGCGGTCGAGCTGCAGGCATGCCGGTGGCTCCGCGTCACACTAGGAAGTTTGCCAGTGTCTCGTCTGCGGTGATGTCCCTGTAGACGAAGCCTGCGTCGTCCATCCGAGCGAAGAGTCCGGCAAAGTCCTCGGCGCGCCGCGCCTCGATCCCGATAAGGACGCTGCCGAAGTTGCGCGCCGACTTCTTGAGGTACTCGAACCGTGCGATGTCGTCGTGTGGCCCCAAGACGTCGAGGAAGTCGCGCAGCGCCCCGGGTCGCTGCGGCAGGCGTAGCACGAAGTACTTCTTGATCCCGGAATAGCGCTGGCCGCGCTCCTTGACCTCCGGAAGACGCTCGAAGTCGAAATTTCCTCCCGACGTCACGCAGACGACGCGTCGCCCCACGATGCGATCCGCGAGGTCGCCCAGCGCATCGACGGCGAGCGCGCCCGCCGGTTCCAGCACGATCCCCTCGACGTTCAGCATCTCGAGGATCGTGACGCAAAGCCGGTCCTCGGGCGCGGTGAAAAGGTCGCGCGGATCGATCTCGGACAGGGCCTGGAAGGGTTGCACTCCGATCTGCGCGACGGCCGCGCCATCGACGAACGTGTCGAGCTTGTCCAGCCGAACCGGGCGCCCGGCGCTGAGCGCGGCGGCAAGGCTCGCTCCGCCGGATGGCTCGACGTAGAGGAGTTCGGTCTCGGGGGCCTCTTCCGCCAGAAGTTGCCGCGTGCCGGCGGACAGCCCGCCACCGCCGACCGGCAGGACGACGACGTCGGGTCGGTCGGCCATGTCGTCGAGGATTTCGGCGGCAACGCTTGCCTGCCCCTCGATCACGTCGGGATCGTCGAACGGCGAGAGAAACCGAGCGCCCATCCCCTCGCACGCGGTCTGCGCCGCCTTGAGCGTATCATCGACATAGTCTCCCTCGAGCACGATCTCGATCGAATCGCCGCCGAAGGCGTTTGTCTTGTCGATCTTCTGCTGAGGCGTCGTCACCGGCATGAAGATCGTCCCCCGCACGCCGAAATGCCGACACGCGTACGCCACGCCCTGCGCATGGTTGCCGGCGCTGGCGCAGACGAAATGGTCCGCTCCGCGCGCGACCGCCTTTCGCATCGCGTTCATCGCGCCGCGGATCTTGTAGGACCGCACCGGGGACAGATCCTCGCGCTTCAGCCAAATCTCGGCGCCGTGCTTCTGCGAGAGGTACAGATTGTGCTGGATCGGCGTCGGAGGGAACAGCGTCCGCATCTCCGCCATGGCCGCCCTCGCCCGCTCGGCAAATGTCTTGCTCATCTCGTTCCTCGACCTTCCACGAGCTTCTGACGTCCGTTTGCGCACGGTTTACGCCTTTGATTCGTCGGCCTCAGTGGCACCGTGCGGCAGGGTGCTCCACGCAATCCTGCTCTCACCGCCTCCTAGCTCGTCGCATGAAGCGCAAGGTTCGGTTCCAAAGCCCGGCGCACCGCGTCCGGCATCGGGACGGAGGCGCGGGTGGCAGGGTCGAACACGACCTCGACCACTTCACAGGTCGCGTGCACCTCGCCTGAGTCAGCATGGATCATCTGCAGCAGGAAGCTGGCGCTCTTGTTGCCGATCCGGGTCACGGCGCCCTCGATGAGGATCAGGTCCCCGGCCTGCAGCTCCTTGATGAAGGTGGTCTTGGCGCTGGCGGTGACGCAATGAACGCCGTGTTCCGCGAGCATTCGCGAAAAGGGCAGACCGACACGCGTCCACAGATGGTACGAGGCATCGTCGAAAAACGGTGCGTAGTGCCGCACGTTCATGTGCCCGAAATGGTCGAGGTGCCAAGGGTGGACCACCCCGCGCAATAGCTCCAGCCGCTCCGCCATCGGGCCCCCTGTCACTGCACGGGACCGGCATAGCACGCGTTGTGCCGGCCCGCGACCTTGCCCGTCTCCATCCGCTGCTCTAGAGCCTGCGGCGCCACGCACGAGGGAATCCGATGTCCGCACCGAAGAAGGTCGTCCTCGCCTATTCCGGCGGTCTCGACACCTCCATCATCCTGAAGTGGCTGCAGGTCGAATACGGCTGCGAGGTCGTGACCTTCACCGCCGACCTCGGCCAGGGAGAGGAGCTGGAGCCCGCCCGCAAGAAGGCCGAGATGCTGGGGGTGAACGACATCTACATCGAGGACCTGCGCGAGGAGTTCGTGCGCGACTTCGTCTTCCCGATGTTCCGCGCCAACGCCCTCTACGAGGGGCTCTACCTGCTCGGCACCTCCATCGCTCGTCCGCTGATCTCAAAGCGCCTCGTCGAGATCGCGCACGAGACCGGCGCCGATGCGGTGGCGCACGGAGCCACCGGCAAGGGCAATGACCAGGTCCGCTTCGAGCTCTCGGCCTACGCCCTCGACCCCGAGATCAAGGTGATCGCCCCTTGGCGCCTCTGGGACCTGACCTCGCGCACGAAGCTCATCGAGTTCGCGGAACAGCACCAGATCCCCATCGCCCGCGACAAGCGCGGCGAGGCGCCGTTCAGCGTCGACGCCAACCTCCTGCACACCTCCTCCGAGGGCAAGGTGCTGGAAGACCCCGCCGAGGAGGCCCCGGACTACGTCTACCAGCGCACCGTCAACCCCGAGGATGCGCCGGACAAGCCCGAGCATGTCGAGATCGGCTTCGAGCGGGGCGACGCCGTCTCGGTGAATGGCGAGCGCCTGTCGCCGGCCGCGCTGTTGACCAAGCTCAACGAATTCGGCGGCAAGCATGGCTGCGGCCGCCTAGACCTCGTCGAGGGGCGGTTCGTCGGAATGAAGTCCCGCGGCATATATGAGACGCCGGGCGGCACCCTCCTGCTCGAAGCGCATCGGGGGCTCGAGCAGATCACCCTCGACCGCGGCCAGGCCCACCTCAAGGACGAACTGATGCCGCGCTACGCCGAACTCATCTACAACGGCTTCTGGTTCAGCCCCGAACGCGAGATGCTGCAGGCCGCGATCGACCATACGCAGGCGCACGTCACCGGCACCGTCCGGCTGAAGCTCTACAAGGGTCTCGCCCGCACCGTCGGCCGCTGGTCCGACCACTCACTCTACTCCGAGGCCCACGTGACGTTCGAGGAGGACGCCGGCGCCTACGACCAGAAGGATGCGCAGGGCTTCATCAAGCTCAATGCGCTACGTCTGAAGCTAGTGGCGATGAGGAATCGCCGCTTGGGCTGACGGTATCGCGCTGGACGTCCGGCGGGCAGTGCAGAAGATCGCGAGCAGACCGGGAAGCTCGTGGAGACGAACTCCAGCACCTCGCCCGCTCTCTTCGGATGCGCATCTCCAGCGAGTGAGTGACGGCCCAAGTGATGATGACCTTGAGTGACTTGGCCATCGCCTGACGCCATTCTTTCTTCGCTCAAGCTGCCGCCGGGCACAGCGGCGCCAGAGCCGGGCGGCAGCTTGTCATGGTGCCGGGCGAGGCACCGACAGGTCCTCGGTCAGGGTCACGTCGACGTCGAAGAGCGTGTCGAGGATGAACTCAAAGTTGTAGCTGGCCGACACCAGATGGTAGCCGGTGCCGTCGTGGGTCACGTTCGACACTGCCACCGTAAGGCGGTCGGCAGCGGCCGCCGGCATCCTGTCGAGTATCATCGTCTCGAGCGTGGCGTTGGGGGTCGAGGGGTCCAGAAGCAGTTCGCGCCCCGAGGCTCCGACCGCGCCGGCGAGCGCATTTTGGTAGAATAGCAGTCGGCCGAACTCGATTGTGCCGAATAGGACGAGGAAGAAGGCCATCGCGACGATCGCGAACTCAAGCGCCGAGCTTCCCCGCTCGTCGTGGAACAAAATGCCCGGCCATTTCATCGCACCCGCACGCGGCCTTCGGCGCTGAAGCTGATGGTGGGCAGCAGGATCCCCGCCATCGTCGATTCCGCCCGAAGGGAGTAGGCGATCTCCGTTGGCCTCGACCCGGGGCACGTCGCCGCGCAGTCGACACTCACGCCGGTGTCCGAGGCGCATGTGCAGGTCCGCGATACGGAGATGCTGAGCGGTCCGCGCGAGGCGCTGGGCGCGGTCGCCGTATCGGCCATCTCGACAGCCGCTCGGACTGCCTCCGCGCCGGGATCCGACATCGCCAACTGCGCGCCCGTCTGCAGCGCCGCCCCCAGCGCGAGGCGCTGATGGATCGCGCGGCCGACGTCGATCATCGAAAGAAGGGCCAGGATGATGACCGGCGCGACCAGGCCGAACTCGACGACCGCGACGCCGGAGCGGGACTTGAGCAGTGCGGCGATGCTGCGCCTCATCGACGAAGCCATCGCAGGGACAGCTTCCGACCGCCGCCGCGCCGCTCCGCACGGCCGCAGAGAGTACGGGCGAGGCCGTCTACGCGCTGGCCGATCACTCCGGCACGGCCATGCTCCGCCACCAGCCGACCCTCGTTCTCCGCCATGCTGAACAGGCCGGCGTCGAATGGCAGCTCGACGGCGATCGGCCGATCGAGGGCCTTGCCAAACTGCTCCGCCGTGATCTCACGCCGTTTCGACATACCGACCTGCGACAGCACGATGTGCGGCGGCGGGTCGTTCGGGCGGCAGGAGTTGATCGCGCGAAGCATGCGTCCGCCGTTGCGCAGCGAGATCAGGTCCGGCGTCGCCACCAAGACGACCTGGTCGACGACTTCAATAAGGCGTTCGTTGTACGACGACCAGCCGGATGGCAGGTCGAGCAGCACGTGCGCCGCGATCCGGCGCGCAACCTCGACCACATGCGCGGCTGCCTCGGCCTGCTCCGGTCCGGCGTCGCCCAAATCCGCGGGCGACGCCAGAAGGCCGAAGCGCGGCCCCCGTCGGACGATCATTCGGTCGAGCCCGAGGTGATTGAGCCGCGACCCCTCGATGATCGCGTTCTTCACCGTCAGGCCGGGCTCGAGATCCAGGCGCAGTGCAGCCGTACCGCCCGCGAGGTCGAGATCAGCAAGAAGGACGGAGGTTTCGCATTTTTGCGCCAAACTCCAGGCGCAGTTCTGTGCGACCGACGACGCTCCGCAGCCTCCGCGGGCTCCGACGAAAGCCGTCACGGTGCCGCGGCGGTCGCTGCTCTCGACGTCGTACAGTCCGCCGATCGCTTCGACCAGTTGCAGCGGCGAAACCGGCGTCACGAGATAGTCGCTCACGCCCGAGCGCACGATGCGCCTGTACAGGGATATGTCGTTTTCCGCGCCCATCAGAAGGACGAGGGTGTCGGGAGGGCAGAAGCTCGCCAATTGGTCGAGTGCCGGGAACAGGTTCGCATCCTTCGGCTCTACCTCAATGACGATCAGGTTCGGCGTCGGGCTCTGCTCGAAGAGTGAGATCGCACCGGCGATGCCGCCGAGGTGTACCGTCACAGAGCAACGGACCATGCGCCGGTCGAGGCTCATCTCCTCGAAGCAGGCGCTCATCTCGTCGCTCAGCGCGAAGGCCGCCACGGTGATCTGCGGTACGAACGGCGTCGTCGCGGGGGCGACGACGGGTTCGGCCTCGAGCTCGCGGATCGTCTCAAGCCGCGCCATGGCTCAGCTATCCACCTTCACCAGGAGGAGTTCGCCGCCGTTGATCATCTTGACCGTGCCACCTGGGCTGTCGTCGACGCCCCCCGGCGCCGGCGCCGGTTCCACGATGCTGGCCGCGCGCTCGACCATGGCTTCGGCGCCGACCGCCGTTTCACCGAAATCGGAGACGGCGCGAAGCGACAGCGAGATGTTGCCCGACGACTGCGCTGCCGTCAGGATCTCGGCCTGCTCGGGCGTGAGTTCGACGGTCGCTGTCTCACCAAAGGCCGTCACGTCCGAACCGGCTGCCACCGTGTTGCCCTGAGAGGCATTCTTGATCGTCGACTGCGCCGACGTCTGCCCGATCGCCAAGACACGCACGTTCGTCAAGATGGTCCGGCTTATGCCGGTCGCGATGCCGTCGCCGTCAAGATCGCGCACCACCGTGTGCAGGATGTCGACCTTGTCACCAGGCAGGATGAAGCCCCCGGCGATCTTGTCGTCGCTGATCTTGACGCCGACCGCCCGCATTCCCGGCCTGAGGACAAGCGACATCAGACCTGCGCCGCCTTCGACGAGGCTGGCGCTGCGTAGCGCGTCGCCCATCAGGAGGTCCGAGCGGGCGACTTGTCCGGCAAGCTCGGCGATGGCGGCCGGGCGCTCGTCGCGGCGGATCGCCTCTGCGGGAATGGCCTCCAGCGGCAATGACTGCCAGCGGAGGCTGCGTTCGTCGACCACGGACCCTCTTGGAAGCATCTCGGCCAGCACGAGGACCTCGGCCTGCGGCACCTGCGGCGCGGCCATCGCTGACTGCGGCACGCTTTGAGTGTAGCGGACCGAAAGCCACGCAGCGAAACCGCCGGCACCGAGCGCAACCAGAAGGATGATCAGCCTGAACATGGCGCACAGGATGGCGCCGAAGCTCCAACATCGGCTTAAGATAGTCGCTTCAAAGCCACACGAATTGGAACGTCAGCAGCCCGGCACCGGCGATTGCGACGCCATAGGGGACGCTGAGATCTTCAGCGAGAAGCGCCGCCTGGACCGCGCCGGCGGGCAAGAGCCCTCGACGTGCCAGGCTGCGAGCCGCGAGGACGCAGAACGACAGTGCGCCGCCGAGGACAAGCATGGTCTCGATCAGAAAGAGCGCCGCACCCGGGGGAAACCAGAGAAGCATTGCGGACAGCAATTTGACGTCACCGCCGCCGACCCATCCGCGCACGAACAAGGCGCCACCTGCCACGAACGTCAGCAGTGCAAGGAGAAGGGACGTGCCGTAGGTTCCGATGGGCATCCGGCCGTCGGTCAGCAACAGGGTCGAGGCGATCGCGAGCCCTGCCACGAACCTGTTCGGGATCACCCGGCAGCGCAGGTCGCTCCACGCAGCGGCCGCCACGACGGCGCTGAAGAGAATGGCCGAAGCCAAGGCGACGGTCTCGGATATGGGCACGTCGATCGATGCTCCTCGTCGCTAAGGCTCTATTCCTTCGCGCCTAACGCGAGACTAATCCGCCACGTTGTGTAGAGTTGTTTCCGATCGCCTAGACATTGAGTAACTCTCATGCTCAACAGTTTAAGCAGTCCACCCGAACAGAGGTGGAACGAGGCGGAGCAGAACAGTGAGACCAGGCAAGAACTCGTCCGTCGCCGGACACGGGGTTGCTATGACGCTTCTCGTCACCGCGGCAACTCTTTCCGGGTGCGGCATGACCTCGGAACTCGCGACACGCAATTCACTGCCGGCCAGTGTCCCGAGCGTCCCGGTTGGAGCTGAACTCTCGACCGCCAGGACGGCCTTCGAAGCGGGCAACTTCGGATATGCCGCACGCTACTTCGAATTGGCGGCAGAGGCCTCGCCCGAAAGCATCGACGCCTGCCTGGGGCTGGCGGCATCCTATGACTGGCTCTACCGCTTTGACCTCTCGGACCGGGCCTACGAAACCTGCCGCGAGACCGGCGAGGATGCCTACATCTACCACAACAACGTCGGTTTCTCGCATCTGCTCAGAGGTGAGTATGGCTTGGCCTCCGTCAGTTTCGCGCGGGCGGAAGCGCTGAAGCCGGGCGACCCCGTGGTGCGAACGAACCTCGAGATCCTTCGCGATGTTTCTTCGGGCTAGGGCGCTGCGCCGCACCGCGCTCGCCGCACTCCTCGTCGCGGTTCTGGCGCTCGGCGTCACAAGCGCTCAGACGCAGGACATCTCGCTGAGGCTCGACGACAGGTACGCGCAAGAGGTTCAGGTTCCCGTAGGCCAGTCGCGCGTCTTTACTACTCAGCGCGATGTCGAGAGGCTGGTCGTCGGCGATCCGGATGTGGCAGACGTCGTCCTGACGTCCGCTCGGTCGTTCTACGTCCTCGGCCGGGGGCTGGGCCGTACCAACCTGCAGGTCTTCGCGGGCGGAGACTATCCCGCCGGACTTGTCGACCTCGAGGTTACGGTCGACACCGACGACCTCGCTGCCGCGCTACGCCGCGCCGCGCCGTCGGCCCAGATCCGCGTCCAATCGGTCAACGGCCGCATCCGGCTCTTCGGCACCGTCCCCGACGCCGTTACCCTCGAGCGCGTCCTGGATATCGCGGAGCAGTATGGGTCCGAGGACCTGGTCAACGCGCTTCAGGTCGCAAGCCCGCAGCAGGTCTTCCTTCAGGTCCGCATCATCGAGGCGTCGCGGAATGCCGGTCGTGCACTCGGCATCGGCATCGCCGGCGCCGACAATCAGGGAGATCACCGTAGCGCCGGAAATCTCGGGACCGGCCGGATCTCGGAGCCGGTCCCGTTCGGCAGCTTCCTCGCGGCGCTGATCGACGACGGTGTCGAGGTCGGCGTGGTCATCGAAGCGCTGGAAAGCCGCGGTCTGGCGCGGAACCTGGCGGAACCGACTTTGGCGGCGCTCTCTGGCGAGACCGCGAGCTTCCTTGCGGGTGGCGAGGTTCCGATCCCGGTCCCGCAGGACGGAGACGAGATCACCGTCGAGTACAAGGAGTTCGGGGTACGTCTGACGTTCCGCCCCGTCGTCCTCAACAGCGGGCTGATAAACCTCACGCTCGAACCCGAGGTGAGCCAGCTCGACACGACGAACACCCTCAACCTAGGGTCGGTCCAGCTTCCGAGCTTCACGACGCGCCGCGCCAGCACCACGGTCGAGCTGCGCGACGGGCAGAGCTTTGCCATCGCCGGTCTGCTCCAGCGCAACAACGCGCGCGCGCAGGCGGAGGTGCCTTGGCTGGGCGAGGTGCCCGTCCTCGGCGCCCTCTTCCGCTCCTCGGAGTGGCAAAAGGAGGAGACGGACCTCGTCATCATCGTGACGCCCCGCCTCAGCCAGCCGGTCGGGCCGTCGCGCAAGCTCAAGACGCCGTTCGATACAGCAGTACTGACGAACGAGCGCGAGTTCTTTCTTTACGGCGTGCAGGAGATCTCGCGTGGCGCGCTGGAGCGGCGACTGCGCCGCCGGGGGATCGAAGGCCCCTTCGGCCATGTCATCAACCATGACTACATTCCTGGTGCTGCGGATGTTCCGAAGTAGCCTCAGTCTCGTCGCGATCTTCGTGGCGGGCAGCTGCGCCGATCCTATGTCGACGTCGGACGGCATCTCGCCGACCGCCGGCGTCGCACCGCGGCACAACATGCTGGTACAGGCGGTGAACCCTGGCGCGGGTGACGGCCGCGGCGCCAACCCCGGCGCCTACGGTCCCCGTGCGGCCCGCATCATGACCGAATACGCCGAAGGCACCACGTCCGAGTTGCCCGAGGCCGACACCTCGAGCATCGAGCGCGAGTAGTCACTCCACGAGGACGACGGCCTCATCGACCCGCAGGTCGCGAGTCCCCAGCGCCTGGCAGTCGACCGAAAGCTCGGAATTGCCCGTGAAGGTGATGTTGTCGACCACGAGCTGGGTACAGCCCCCGCTGCCGCCGAAATTACCGGAATACGAGATCGACGCTGCCGGCGTGTAGACGGCGCCGTCGAGCCTCGAGGCGGAGTTGCCGTTGATGACGTGCGTGACAGCCGCATCATCACGATCACCGAATATCATGATGCCCGCGAAGGGGCCGCTGGTCGGCGCGGTGAGGTCGACAGTCGCGCTTCCGTTCAGGTTGGCTTCCGCGCCGTTCGTCAGGAAGAAGGTGACGCCGGTGCCGCGCAAGACGGTGGTGCTGTTGATACGGAAGTCTCCACCGTCGACGATGTAGAGCCCTGGCGCGAACTCCACCGTCCCGCGGAGGTCCAGACCACCGCAGAAGCGCATCGACAGCACGCCGGACGGGTGATTTTCCGCTGCGCTCACGGCCGTCGTTCTGTTGTTGCTGCCGATATTGCCAGATTGGCACGTGCCGAAAAGCTCTGGCTCGGGGATATCGGCATAGGGATCCCGTGAAACCGGGGCCTGCTCGTGGGGGCGTGCACAATCCGTCAGTGTCAGGTTTCCCGTTGCCTCGGCGCCACCGACGGTGTGCACGCACCCCGTCGTCACCACTGCGGAGCCCCCGGACATCAGGAAACTGTCGGACGCGTTCGAGTTCGAAGCGATGTCGCAGTCGGTGAAAGTGACCGTCGTCGAACCGCTGACCGTGACGGCGCCCGAGCCGGTCGGCGACAACGCCAGGAGGCATGCACGCGCCCCGCCGGTGATCAGCGCCACCGCCCTCGCGGCGATCTCGACCGGCTCCTGGGAATAGATCTTGGTAAAGTAGCGAGGCTGCTGGCGTTCGAGGCTGACCTCGACCGCCTCGGCCACGCCAGCATAGGCGCCCGTCGCAGGCGGCGAGACCAAGGTGTGCGTGCCGAGTGCGGGATCAAAGCCGGACCGTCCCGCGATATCGAGGGACGTCGCCTCGAGCGCCGCCTGCGATGCGCCACCCCTGAGCGCGACGCCGCCGGCATGCGCCGCCACATCGGCAGCGAGCTGCAGCGTGCGTTTCTCAAGATACCAGTATCCCGCCTCGGTGCCCCAGCCGAAGCTGCCGACGAGGATGGGAAGCGTCAACGCCGAGAGGATCGCGATGTTGCCGCGCTCGTCACGTCGCAGCCGCGAGAGAAGCCGAGCGGGCGACATCAGAAGATATCCATGATTGCCGGCGACATGATCGCGGCGAAGAGCACTGGCAGAAAGAAGATGATCATCGGCACGGTGAGCTTCGGCGGCAGGCCGGCAGCCTTCTTCTCGGCTGCGGCCATGCGCTGATCGCGGCCCTCCTGCGCCAGCACCTTGAGCGCCCGTGCGAGCGGGGTGCCGTACTTTTCCGACTGGATGAGCGTGGTCACGACGTTCCGCACCCCGTCGAGGTCGGTGCGACGACCTAGGCCCTCGAGCGCCGCGCGGCGGTCGCCGAGATAGGACAGCTCGGCAGTCGTGAGCATAAGTTCCTCTGCAAGGGACGGGGCGCTGTCCATCTCCTGCGCGACCTTGCGAAAGGCGCCCTCGATCGCCATGCCGGACTCGACGCAGATCAGCATGAGGTCCAGCGCATCCGGCCAGTTGCGCCGGATCTCGTGCTGCCGCTTGGTGATCCTGTTTTTGATGTAGAGCGCCGGACCGCCGTAGCCGAGTGCGCCGACGACCGCCGCGATCGCGAGGTGGACCGGCAGCGGGTAGCTCAGGCCGAGGACGGCATAGGTGTAGAAAAGCGCGCACGGTGCGCCCGCGAGCGCGCAGAGGACGCGAAGCGCGAGGAACTGGACCGCGGCGTGCCGGCCGCGAAAGCCGGCCCTCTGCAGGTGATGGCCAAGCTCGGGATCGTCGAGCTTGGCCGAAAGGTTGAGCGCGTCGACGATCGCTCGAAAGGTGGGGCGCGGCGCGCTGCGCCGCAGGCGCTGATGCTCCGACACGCCGTCGAGTGCGCGCTGCGCACGTGTCGCCAATCGCCTCTCCACGCCCTGCACCCCAGCGATGCGCTGATCCAGGCGATCCGGCCAGAGGTACGGCCACGCAAGGGCCATGACTGCCGCCAGGGCGCTGCTTGCGGCGGCGAAGGGGATCACGCTTTCGGGCAATTCGATGACGATGCGGAGCAGGTCGAACATGGCGTCAGAAGTCAAAGTTGATCATTTTGCGCATCATCAGGATGCCGATCGACATCCAGAGGGCTGAGCAGAGGATGATGATGTTCCCCGTGGTCTCGGTGAAGAGGACCGAGATGTAGTCGGGGCTGGTCAGATAGACGACGCCGGTCACGACGATCGGCAGCGAGCCGATGATGCCGGCCGAGGCTTTGGCCTCGGAACTCATGGCCTGGATCTTGGCCGCCATCTTGTGCCGCTCGCGCAGGACGTTCGACAGGTTCTGCAGCGAATTGGACAGGTTGCCGCCCGTCTGCGACTGGATCGCCACGACGATGGCGAGGAAGTTCGCCTCGTTCATCGGCACGCGCTCGGCGAACCGGTGGACCGCGTCGATCATCGGCAGGCCGATCTGGAGGTCGTCGATGATCTTGGCGAACTCGGATCGCAGCGGGTCCCGAACCTCGGTGCCGACGATCCGCAGGCAGTCGGTGAGCGGCAGCCCCGACTTGACGCCACGGACGATGATGTCGACGGCGTTCGGAAAGTCGAGCGACATCGCCTTCACGCGGCTTCTTCGCCGCGACCACAGAACGAGTTGCGGCAAGCCGAGGCCGAAGCTGACCGTCAGACCGACGAGCACGAGCACACCACCCCCAATCAGAAGGGCGACGGCGGCCCCGGCCAGCGCCAGGCCGAGCGACAGCGCGTGGTACCGACGCTTCGACCAGTCGAGCCCGGCCTCCCGCAGGCGACGGACGAGAACCCGGCGGCTGCGCGCCTTGCGGACCTCGTCGACCTCCATCAGCGTCTCCCTGACCGATCGCTTGTGGGAGCGCGATCCACCGGCCTCGTCCGTGTCGTGGTCGGCCGCGGCGAAGCCTCGGGCGACAGCGGCAATGCGTCTATCCAAAGGGTCGCGACCACGCAGCCGAGGCCACGTAGCCGCGACAACGCCCGCCACCGCGGCGAGCGCGGCCAGGGCAGAGAGCAACAGGGGCAGGATCGGCGCGGCCTCGTCCATCGGCGCTATCTCGCCTCGCCGCTGGCTTCGGATGCATCGAGCGCGCGCATGAGACGGCCGTGCTCGTTGTAGTAGACAGCGCGATCCCAGAAGCCCGGCCTTCCGATCCCGCTGGATCGGTGACGCCCCACGATCTTACCGTCGGCGGCCTCTCCGGTAATCTCGAAGGTGAAAAGGTCCTGCGTGGTAATAACCTCGCCCTCCATCCCGAGAACCTCGGTTATGTGGGTGACGACGCGCCGGCCGTCGCGCAGGCGGCTAGCCTGAAGGATCACGTCGATGGAGCCGACGATCATCTCGCGGATCGTCTTCGCCGGCAGGCTGAAGCCGCCCATCGTGATCATCAACTCCAGCCGGCTCAGCGCCTCCCGGGGAGAGTTCGCGTGCAGAGTCCCCATGGATCCGTCGTGACCGGTGTTCATCGCCTGGAGGAGGTCGAACGCCTCGGCGCCTCGAACCTCGCCTACGATGATCCGCTCGGGCCGCATCCGAAGGCAATTCCGCACGAGGTCGCGCATCGTGATTGCACCGACGCCCTCGATGTTCGGCGGCCTGGTCTCCAGCCGGACGACGTGCGGCTGCTGGAGTTGAAGTTCCGCTGCGTCCTCGCACGTCACGATTCGCTCGTCGTGGTCGATCGAACGGGTGAGGCAGTTCAAAAGCGTAGTCTTGCCCGAACCCGTCCCGCCGGAGATCAGGACATTGCAGCGCACACGCGACAGGATGCGAAGGATCTCCGCCCCCTCATGCGTGATCGAGCCGAAGCCGACCAGGTCCTCGAGCGTCAGCTTGTCCCGGCGGAACTTCCGGATAGTCAGCGTCGGCCCGTCGATGGCGAGCGGAGGCGCGATGACGTTGACCCGGCTCCCATCGAGCAGGCGGGCGTCGCAGATCGGCGAGCTTTCGTCAACGCGGCGTCCGACCTGGCTGACGATGCGCTGGCAGACGTTCAGAAGCTGCGTGTTGCTCTGGAACCGAATGTCGGTCTTCTCGATCTTGCCGCCGACCTCGATGAAGACGTCGTTGGCGCCGTTGACCATCACGTCGGAGATGTCGTCGCGCCGGAGTAGCGGTTCGAGCGGGCCGTAGCCCAGAACGTCGTCGAGTATGCCCTCGATCAGGCGGTCCTGCTCCGGAACCGACAGGACGATGCCCTTTTCGACGATGACCTCGAACGTGACGGCGGCGATCTCCTCGCGCGCCTGCGCCGGGTCGAGGTCGGCGATCCGGGAGATGTCGATCGCATCGACGAGGGCTGCGAAGACAGTCGACTTCGCCTTGAAGAACTCGGCTTGGACATCTTGGGGGGACTGAGCCCCGCCGGTGCGTTGCGTGCTTTTTGCCGCATGCAGCGGTCGAACTTCCATTGTTGCGGGCGCAGCGTCCCGGTCCGACACCGCGCGATTCCTGGCCCTCCCGAACGTCATGCCTCGAATTCTCCGTACATCAGCTTGAGCATCCGCTCACCCTAAGGCGAGCGGATGCATTCAATCACCCGAGTGCGCCGCCGATGGCATTGAACTTGAGCAAGAGATTGTCACCAATGAGGGTAACTCCCGCGATGATGATGACGGCGATCAGGCCTGCGATTAAACCGTACTCGATAGCGGTGGCGCCGCGACGGTCCTGAACGAGATCACGCGTATCGTTCATCAGGTTTTGCATCTTGATGATGGCAGTGAGCATTGCTCGGCCCTTTCTTGTGTTACTGGAAAAAACGTCACCGCCCCTCCTTCTATGAGCGAATTGGAAATACCCGCTTAAGTATTTCGGGCCGAAGCGCGCCAAACTTTATTGAAGCAGGCGCTTTCCTTTACCTGCTGCAGACGCGCCGGAACTATGGTGCTGACGTCACCCTTGGAGCGAGACGATGAAAAACGAACCTATTCGTCATGGTCTCTGGCTCATTTTCGCGTTTGTCATCTCCGCGGTGGCGCCAGCGCGCTCCTTCGGCGACGAGTCTTCCACCCGCCGCATCGCGACGGGTGCCGTCGAAATTGTGAACCTGCCAGCGCCTGTGGGCACCGTGATCGTTGGGGACCCGACCGTTGTCGCCACGACCCTGATCGACACCGACACGATCGCACTGACCGGCAAGGGGCATGGGCGGACGCAGATCGTTCTGCTCGACGATGCCGGCTCCGAGCTTGGGGACTGGTCGGTGATCGTCGGCGCAACCGACGTGATCGTCTATCGCGGCGCAGAGATGCAGAGGATGGACTGCGCGCGGACCTGCGTTCCGCTCGAGACAGCCTCTGACGCGAGCCCGGTTCCCGGCCCAGGACAATAGAGGGACCTGGGGCCGGCCTTCTTGTCAGGCCGCGACCAGGGGCGTGCTCGCTGCCAGGGCCCAAGCAAGGATGACGCCGAGAGCCAGACCAGCGGTCGAGGGGCCGCGCCGTGCCGCGACCCAGCGTCCTGCGGTTCCGTAGACCAGCCAGAACAGCACCATGACCGGCAGAACGGTGAACGCAGTCCCGAGACGCGGCGCGATCATCATGGCTGCGAGCAGCACGACGAGGGGCGATAGTCGGACGAGAAGTCGAAGCCACCACGAGCACGCGCGCGCCAGCATTGCGTCGGCGAGGCAGAAGGGCAGGGTGCCAGCGAGCAGCAGGGCCATCACCGGCACGCGCGGCCCCGTCGGCAGAAACGCTGCACCGTATCGGTCGAGCGCGAGGCCGAAGATGCCCAGACCCCAGACGAGCAGTAGCGCGAGGCCTGCGGCATCCGGTCGTATGGGACGCATGCCGGCCCGCCAGAGGATCGCCATCTGAACGACGCCCCAGACGCCGAAGAAGGCTGCCAATGCACCGAACCCGCTGAGGCCGAGGGCGCCGTCCGGAACGATCACGGCCGCCGCTAGCGAAGGGAGGACTGGTGCCACAAACGACGCGAGGGCGATGCGGCGATCGCACCTCGCCGCCGGTCGAGGCGCCCCCAACGTCGACGCCAGCGGCCACGCAAGCACGACTAGTGCCGCGAGGAGCGCGAGCATCCAAAGACCGACCGTCGCGGGCATGCCGGTCGCGCGGTATGACATCGCATCCGCCATCCAGTCCCGAGCTTCTGAAAGCGTCCTTTCGCTGTAGAGCACCCCGACATGGCCAACCATCGGCGCGGCGACGACGCGCCGGACGACGACGCCCGAGCTCACGGTCTCACCCTCTCCCGCGGTTACATCGATCTGCCGGATCCGATCGAGTGCCACCTCGCGAAGCCGCGCCTCCCGAGCGCCCGAGATGATGAGAAGCCGTTCCGGGAACTCCGGCCGCACCGCGTCGGAGTACATCGAGATCGCAACGACCGCCTCGACGTCTTCGATGCCGTCGGCGGCCCGGATCACGATGTCCGTGGCCATTGAATGGCCGACGAGAGCGACCGGCGTCGCAATCTCCGGCAGGCGACGCACGGCGCGCACGACGTCCCGCGTCTGCTCCACGAGTTGCGCCGTCGCGCCGTCGAGGGAGGTGACGTCGGCGTCCATCGGCTCGCGGTGACGGCCATGTCCGTGAAAGTCGAAGGCCGCGACGACGAAGCCGGACCGCGCGAGCGTGATCGACACGGCCTGCATCATCTGGCGCGATCCCGCGTAGCCATGCGCCACGACGACGAGCGGCCGTGGCTCGTCGACCACGGGTCGCCAAAGGGTGACCGGCGTCGAACCGATCCACATCCGCTCGACTTCGAGCCCGGCGCGCTGTCGCTCGAGCGCGACGGCCGCCGCCAGTGCGACCGCCGCGGCCACCAGAACCGAGAGAAGGCGCAGAACTGCAGTACGCGTCATGACCCGGAATGTAGCGCCAGGATGTAGCAAATGTCCGCCGCCGCGAAATGCCGCCCCCGCCCGTGACGCGCCAAGGCCGGCCCCGCAGTCACGCGAACAGTCAGGCTGTCAGCCGTAGACCAGGCGTGGAAGCCAGGTGATGACGCCGGGGAAGATCATGCAGACGGCAAGGCCCACCACCTGCAGGAACAGAAACGGCAGCGCCGAGCGGAAGATGTCGCTCATCGGTATCTCCGGCGGTGCGACCCCCCGCAAATAGAACAGGGCGTAGCCGAACGGCGGCGAGAGGAAGCTCATCTGCATGTTGACGAGGTAGAGGACCCCGAACCAGAGGACGAGATCGTCGCCCGACTCCAGCCCGAAGGCGGCGGCGCCGAGCGACCGGATGATCGGTACGAAGATCGGCACGCAGAGAAGCAGGATCCCGACCCAGTCGAGGAACATGCCAAGCGCCACCAGCACGATCTGCATGAGGATCAGGATCCCCCAGGGCCCCAGGCCGAAGCCCTGCAGGGCCTGCTGCACGAATTGCTGTCCGCCCTCGAGCACGTAGAGCCCCACGAAGATCGTCGCGCCGAACATGATCCAGATGACCATGGCCGACGCCTTGAGCGTGGTGATGCAGGCCTCGCGCACCGTCTGCCAGTCGAGCTGGCGATGGATCGCGGCGACGATGAAGGCGCCGAAGGTGCCGATGCCCGCAGCCTCGACCGGGGTCGCGACACCGGTGAAGATCACGCCGAGCACGATCGCGATCAGCGCGATCGGCGCCGCCATGTTGCCGAGCAGCGCGACCTTCTCGCGCGTCGAGATGCGCTCCTCGATGGGGATCGGCGGCCCGAGGCGGGGATTGATGTAGCTGCGAAGCACGACGTAGCCGATATACATGCCCGACAGCATCAACCCGGGGATCACGGCGCCGATGAAAAGCTCGCCCACCGACTGCTCTGCGACGACGGCGTAGATGATGGCGAGGATCGACGGCGGGATCAGGATCCCCAGTGTGCCGCCCGCCATGATCGAGCCCATGGCGATCTTGGGGTCGTATTCCCGCGCGAGCATCGCCGGCAGCGCGATGATGCCCATTGTCACCACCGCCGCGCCAATGACACCGACCATCGCGGCGAGGATCGTCGAGGCGAGGATCGTCGCCGCCGCGAGGCCGCCCTTCAGTCCGCCCATCACCTTGTAGATGACGTCGAACATGTCGTTGATGATGCCCGCTCGCTCCAGCATCGCGGCCATGAAGATGAAGAGCGGGATCGCCGACAGCTGGTAGTTCGTCATCAGCGGAAAGATGCGGCTCGGCACGATGTTGAGCGCGTTGGCGTCGCCCAAGAGCCAGAGGAACACGCAGGCGAGGCCGCCGGTGACGAAGGCAAGGGGCAAACCGGCCATCAGCAGCGCCAGCAGGCTGCCGAACATGATCAGCGTCAGCCAGCCGATCTCGATCTCGATCCCCATCAGACGGCCTCCCGCGCGGCATGCTCTGAGAAGCGCTCGTCACCCGGCGGCGGATCGCCCCGCATCAGCGTCTGTATGTCCTTGAGCACCTTGCTGACCCCTTGCAGCAGCAGGAGCAGCCCGCCCAGCACCATGACCCATTTCATCGGCCAGAGGGGCACCTCCCACTCGTTGAAGCTGATCTCGCCCCAGCGGAGGCGGGGGTCGGTCCATTGGTCGGCACTCATCGATCCCAGCATCTCGAGAAAGCCGACATTGCCACGCGCCCAGTCGGAGACGATGGCGTTGCCGGTCGGCACAGCGAGCGCATCCATAGCAAAGGTCCAGGACGTCCAGAGCAAGACGCCGGCAAATATGAAGAAGAAGATCGAGGTGACGAGGTCGGTCCACGCCTTCTTCTTGCGTGGCAGCGGCGCGTAGAAGATGTCGACGCGCACATGGCTCTCGGTCAGCATCGCGTAGGCGCCGGCGATCAGGTACTGCATGCCGAACATCAGGTACATCGCCTCGTGCGCCCAGCTCGTTGGGGAGTTGAAGACGTACCGCGCCAATACCTCGTAGTAGTAGACGATGACGGCGATGACCGCCCAGTAGCTCACGAACTCGCCGGCGAACAGGCTCAGCCGGTCGATCCAGTTGCGTGCGTAGTCGCTGTCCTGCTTGCCGGAATCGGGCGCGGCGTTCGCCACCTCGGGCTCGCCCTTGGTCAATGCATTGGCCCGCCGCACGAGGCGCGGCAGCAGAATCGCGTCGCCCAAGAGAAGCGCAAGAATGCCGTAGAACGTCCACCCCGCCATCCCCCTCCAGAAGGCGCGGTCCTCGCGCGCGGAGGCGAGCATCGGCCCCACCTCCTCGACGGTGGCGCGCGCGTCGGAAAGCCGCTCCTCGCTCATTGCGATCGATTCCTCGGCCCGCTCCAGTCGGTTCTCGGCGGCGCGCAGCGCGAAGGATCCCTCTTCGGCTTCCTCGACCCTCTGACGCAGCGACGGCAGGTCAGCCTGCGTCTCCTCCAGGCGAGCTTGCTCGCGAGAAACGACGCGCTCGGCGACAGTCACCTCGTTTTGGACGTCCGAGACCAGCTCTCGCGCGTCACGCTCCTGGGCGTTGGCGAATAGGATGAACAGGAAGAGCGCCGTGAAGACGAGGCCCAGCAGGCTCTTGAGGTAGAAGCGGTGCAGCCCGAGGATGCCGCCGGTCACCAGGATCACATAGCCCAATGGCAGGTTGTAGCGCCGCGATGGGCGCGGCCGCCGCGACAGCACCATCGCGATGATCGGAAAGACGATGAGGCCGACCCAGTAGAGCCAGTGCGGCAGCGTGAAACTGAGCTCGGGCATGACCTGCTCCTCGGTGTTCGGTTCAGAAAACAGCCGCCCCGGACAACCGGGGCGGCTGATGCGCGGCGTCGCCTTGGCTCAGAGATCGAGCTCCATACCTTCCACCAAGGCCGGATCGACGTAGCCGAGGGACGGCGACGTCATGTAGTCGAGCTGGATCTTGAAGATCCGCGCCGCATTCGGGTCGCGGTTGGCGTAGTCGAACCAGATCGGAATCGCGACTTCGGTCATCAGTTCGACGTCTTCCGGGCTCAGTCGGGTGACCTCGGTGCCGTCGGCCTCGAACTTCGGCCACGCTTCCTGGTTCGCCTTCTGGATCGCGGCGTGGTGCATGTCGGAATAGACATGCGTCTCCATCTCGACGAACTGTTTCATCTGGTCCGACAGCGCGTCCCAAGCAGCCTGTCCGACGGTGAGGTCCATCAGGTCGACCGGCTGGTAGACGGACATGAAGCCCGGCGGGCCCATGACGATGTAGTCTGTCACCTGGCTGAAGCCGAGCGCGTAGTTGACCGCAGGCCCGGTGTAGTCCGCGACGTCGATCGTGCCACGCTCAAGCGCCGGGAAGATCTCCGAGCCCGGCAGAACGGTCGTCTCGGCGCCGATCTGGCTGAAGACTTCCGACACCATGCCGCCCGGCAGGCGCATCTTGCGGCCGGCGAAGTCGTCGATCGAGCGGATCGGCACCTTGGAGTGGATGAGGTTGGCGTCGTGCTGGATCGGCCCGACATAGTGCATGCCCTGCTGCGCGAAGAGCTCCCGCGCGATCTTGAGCCCGCCGAGGCCATAGAAGAACGTGTCGAACTCGTGCGGGTTGCGCAGGCCGAGCGGATAGCTCGTCAGGAACACTGCCGCTGGAATGATGCCCTGGGCGTAGATGGTGAACGGATTGATCGCTTCGAGCACACCGTTCTTGACGGCATCGTAGAGCTGGAAGTCGCCCACCACGTCGTTGGCTCCGAAGGGCTGAAAGGCCAATTCACCTCCCGTCTTCTCTTCGATGGTGGCGCACCAGTCGCGAAAGATCTGCAGACCGGCGCCGCCCGGCCACGAGGTCTGGATCCGCCACGTGGTGCCGTTTGCCTGTGCGCCCGCGATGTGGGGCGCGGCAAGCGTTGCAGCTCCGGCGCCGGCAAGCGTCTTTAGCGCGCCGCGGCGCGACTTGATCCGTACTGTCATTGTATCCTCCCTCCCCGTTGCCGGGAATTCTCTTGTTTGGGCAAGGGGCGCATGGCGCCCTGAGCCTGACTCACTTTTGCCTGTGAAAGACCGGGGTGCAACCCGCCCACGCGGATCCACCCGCGACGTCCGTCGGAACGCCTTGCTCGTCGAGTCGTTGGAGAAATCGAAACACAACATTTTCAGGTCCGGCAGCGGATCGGTCGCCGTCAGGCCCTACCGCGGCCAAGCATCGGCACTGCGCAATCCAGCATCGGCCCGGACGTCGACGAGGGATCGAGACCCATGAGTGAGCCCGGAGACTGGTGGCAGGGCGCCGCCATCTACCAGATCTATCCGCGCAGCTTTTGCGACACGACCGGCAACGGGATCGGCGACCTGCCCGGCATCACGTCGAGGCTCGACTACATCGCCGACCTCGGCGTCGACGCGATCTGGATCTCTCCGTTCGTCAAGTCGCCGATGCGCGATTTCGGCTACGACGTGTCGGATTACCTCGCAGTCGATCCGATGTTCGGCACGCTCGAGGACTGCCGGACCCTGCTCGACGCGGCGCACGAACGGGGGCTCAAGGTCATCATCGATCAGGTCCTGTCGCACACATCGAACGAGCATCCGTGGTTCCTGGAAAGTCGTGACGGCCGCCAGAACGCAAAAGCCGACTGGTACGTCTGGGCCAATCCAAAGGAGGACGGCGCACCGCCCAACAATTGGCTCTCGGTGTTCGGTGGCAGCTCGTGGCAGTGGGAGCCGCGGCGGGGCCAGTACTACCTTCACAACTTCCTGCGCGAGCAGCCGGACCTGAACTACCACTGCCCAGAGGTGCAGGATGCAATCCTCGACGTCTGCCGGTTCTGGCTGGACCTTGGGGTCGATGGCTTCCGGCTCGACGTCTGCGCCTTTTACTTCCACGACGCGCAACTTCGGGACAATCCGCCGAACCCGGACAAGCCAGCCGGGTCGCACTTCGCGTTCAACCCCTACTCGCTGCAGCTCCACACCCGCGATATCGCGCAGGGTGAGAACCTCGGGTTCCTCGAACGCCTGCGCACACTCTGCGACGAGTACGGGGACCGGGCACTCCTGGGGGAACTTCACGAGGGCGACGGGGTCCGGCTCCACCGCGAATACACCGCCAATAGCCGCTTGCAGCTCGCCTATGGCTACTGGCTGCTCGGCGCCGACGGAATGAGCGCGGATCTGATCCGCGACACCGCCGAACACCTCGGATACGACGAGGGGATCGGCTGGCCGTGCTGGGCGCTCGACAACCACGACTTCGCCCGCGCCGTCACGCGGCTGGGACGCGAGGACGACCCCGAGGCCGTGACCGTCGTTCTTGCCGCGCTGACCTGCATGCGCGGCGCTTGCTGCATCTACCAAGGCAGCGAGCTGGGCCTGCCGCAGGCGGACGTCCCCTACGACCGGATCGTCGACCCCTACGGCCGGGAATTCTACCCCTCGTTCAAGGGTCGCGACGGCGCGCGCACCCCGATGCCCTGGCAACACGACGCGGAGCAGGCCGGGTTCTCCACAGTGGAGCCATGGCTGCCTGTCCCGCAGTCACATCGAGAGCGCGCGGTCGACGCGCAGGCCGCCCTGCCCGGCTCGACGCTGAACCGGATGCGCCGCTTCCTCGCCTGGCGAAAAGGCGTCGCCCCGATCCGCCACGGAACAATGGAGTTCCTGCCGACCGGTCCCGACATTCTCGGCTTCCGCCGTCGTATTGACGGCGCAGCAGTCACTTGCCTCTTCAACCTCGCGCCGTTCGAAGCAGACGTGGAGCTCGACGAGGCCGAGGCCGGGACACCGATGGAGGGACACGGCTTTGGCGCCGCGCGCGAAGGCGCGAAGCTGCGCCTGCCCGCGCACGGCGCCTTCTTCGGAGCGGTCTCATGAGCCACATCGACCGCGCCGTCGCCATCGCCGAAGCGATGATGCACCGCCCGCCGCGCCCGCAGCCCGCCGAATGGTGGCGCGGCGCGATGTTCTACGAGGTATACCTGCGCTCGTTCCGGGACGCGAACGGCGACGGGCTCGGCGACATTCAGGGCGTCATCGAGAAGCTCGACTACGTCTGTGACCTTGGCGTCGATGGCCTGTGGCTGTCGCCGTTCTATCCCTCGCCGCAGGTCGACTTCGGCTACGACGTCGTCGACTTCTGCAACGTCGACCCGATCTTCGGGACGATGGGCGACTTCATGGAGCTTCTCAGCGCCGTCCACGATTGCGGCTTGAAGATGCTGGTCGACTTCGTGCCCTGCCACACGTCCGACCAGCACCCGTGGTTCCTCGAAAGCCGGCAGAGCCGCGACAACCCCAAGGCCGACTGGTACGTCTGGGCCGACCAGGCGGCCGATGGTGGCCCGCCGAACAACTGGCTGAGCTCGTTCGGCGGCTCCGCTTGGCAGTGGGAGCCGCGCCGGTCGCAATACTACTATCACCCGTTCCTGACCTGTCAGCCGGCGCTGAACCTGCAGAACCCCGAGGCGCTGAACGCCATCCTCGACGTCGTCCGCTTCTGGCTGGACCAGGGCGTCGACGGCTTCCGCCTTGACGCGATCCAGTGCCTGTGCTGCGACGCCAACCTGCGCGACAACCCGCCCTCGCCGCCGGGAGAGCACAACGTCATGGTCGGTGGCGGACCGAACAACCCGTTCCGGCGCCAGCAGCACATCTTCGACCGTGACGTGCCCGAGGCGATCCCGGTGCTGGAGGCGCTGCGGGAGGCCGTGCGCGACTACGAGCCGGAGCGCGTGCTGATCGGGGAGCTCGCCGACGTCGACAGCTCGCGCATCTCGGCCAAGTACACGATCCAGGACGAGCGGCTGCACGCGGTCTACGACTTCGACCTCATCAACGCCGCGACCTCGCTCGACGACTGGCGCGACATCCTGCGCGTTCGCAACGACTACATGGCGTCGGGGTGGATGATGAACGTCTTCACCAACCATGACTCCGTGCGTGCGGTGTCGAACCTCACGCTGTTCGCGGCCGATCACGGCAAGTCGGACCAGGCAGCCAGGTTACTGCTTTTCCTGCAATCGACGCTGCTCGGCGGCGGAATCATCTTTCAGGGCGAAGAGTTGGGCCTGACGCAGCCAAAGCTGCGGTACGAGGATCTGCAGGATCCGTGGGGCAAGACCTTCTGGCCGGACTTCGAGGGACGCGACGGTGTCCGCACCCCGATCCCCTGGAAGCACCGCGCCAAGAACGCTGGATTCAGCAAGTCCGACACGCCTTGGCTGCCTGTGGCGGATGAGCACGTGGCATTGGCCGTCGACCGGCAGGAGAACAAGAGCGACTCCGTCCTGTCGTTCTTCCGTTCGCTCATAGCCTGGCGGAGGAGCGAGGCGCTGGTCCGCACCGGCGAGGAACGCATCCACGATGTCGACGTGGCGCCAGTCATCGCATACGACCGCTTCGATGATACCCGGCGGCTCACGTTTCTCGCCAACGTCAGCATGGACGAACGCTGGTTCCCCCTGAACGACGGCGACCGACTGGTCGAACTCAAGGGCTGCGTGTCGGAACGGGACAAGAAGGGCGTCGGGCTGCCGCCACTGGGTTTCGCCATCGTCGCGCGTTCTCGACCGGGTTCAGCTCGGGCGAGCGGGGCGGCAGCGGCAGGAGCGTGATGTTCGCCGGGACGACGAGGTGGTTCGACATGTGCCAGCCGGCCTGGTCGAGCATGAGGACGGCATGCGGGGCGGAGAGCTTCCGGAACCCCATCCGGCGCAGCTCGCGCCCGAGCGTCTGCCGGCTGAGCGAGATCTCGAACGTGTCCTGCAGCCAGCCTACGAGGTCGCCAAGCCGCCAGCGCACGACGCCATGAAGCTCGGGCTTCAGTCCGTCCTCGACGGCCTTCGCGAGCGCAGCGCGCTGCTCCAGCTTCAGAAGCGACGGCTTGCCGGGCGGCTTGCGGTCCAAGAGGCCCGTGGGCTCTTCCGCGTTGAAGCGCATCCCTAATCCCAAACGATTTGGAGCCCCACGCCGCCGACCCGCGCGGCCTCCGTTCGGCTCGCGCCGTCGCAGATCGCCAGAGCCAGCAGCCGTCGCGTCTGCATCGCGTCCCGGCTCGCCCTCGTCAGCTCCATGATCCGCCCGCAGGACAATCGCCTTTCCCATCGAGAACCTCCCTCAGTTCTCCATGGTGAATCACGCCCCGCCAATCTGCGGAATCCCCTTCGTCAGTCAGCGTCACCGGGCGCTGGTATTACTCGCCAGCCGCCCGCCCGGATCCTACGCCGACTGCACCTTTCGCTCGCGTTGAAAGACATAGAGGCCGGACGCCAGGATGATCGCCGTCCCGACCCATGTCAGCGCATCTGGGAAATCGCCGAAGACCACGTAACCCAGCAACGTGGCACCGACGATCTCGAAATACTGGGCCGGGGCGAGGATGCTGGCGGGGGCACGGCGAAACGCTTCGGCAATCATCAGGAACGTCAGCCCCGCGATCGCGCCCATCAGGCAATAAACGGGCCACACGAATCCGGGTGCCGACAGCCCGGCGAATGGAACCATTTCCGAGACCGCCAGCAGCCCGACGGCTGCGACCATCAGCGCCGCGGCATAGATCGAGATGCCGCACTGGATCGCCAGCCCCGAACGCGTCTCCGAGGCCAGCCGGATCACCACCATGTTTGCCGCGAACGCGACCGCAGCGCCCAGAGGAAAAAGCGCAGAGATGCCGAAGGTCGACCAGTTCGGACGGATCACGACGACCGCGCCGATGAGGCCGACGCCGACGGCGACATAGCGGCGCCAGCCGACCTTCTCGCCCAGAAAGATGGCCGACATGACGGTCAGCAATAGCGGTTCGACGAAGAAGATCGCGATCGCCGTCGCGATCGGCATCACAGCGAAGGACGAGATCAGAAAGCCCAGCGTTGCCGCTGTCGTCACGCCGCCCAGCGCGAGGATCGGCGAGAAGACGGCTCCCTGCACGCGGGACCGGAGCGCCAGCGCCGCCAGCGACAGAGCGAGCGCCTGGAAGACCAGCCGCCACAGCGTCACCTCCAGCGGATGCACCGCGTCCGTCAGGAATTTCGACAGCGTATCGCCCACCGGAAGCAGTGACGTCGCCGCGATCATCAGCACGAACGCCGTGCCCAGCTGTGCCCTGCGCTCCTCCGCCTCGGTTGCGATCGTGGTCATGGCGCGGACGTACCCCCTGCCCGGGAGAGGGTCCAGACGAGTCCTCCCGCGCCGTCACCACTGCGTGACATCCCGACACGTTGTGTTGCCGAGGCCGGCCGCGCGCGACAGGTTCGCAGTCAACAGGAGGATTTCGATGAGACAAACATTCGCGACCCTGAAGCTAGTGGTCCTGGCGGCTGCCATTGTCGCGGGCGTCACGCTTGCCTCGCACCGCGCCGAGGCCGCGCCGACGGAGTCCGCCTATGTCGCCGGCGGATGCTTCTGGTGCGTCGAGGCCGACTTCGAGAAGGTCCGGGGCGTCTCGGAGGTCGTCTCCGGGTATTCCGGCGGGGACGTGGCGAACCCGACCTACAAGCAGGTGGTCCGCGGCGGGACCGGGCACTACGAGGCTGTCGAGATTCGCTACGATCCAGACCAGGTCAGCTATCGCAAGTTGATGGACCTGTTCTTCCGCTCCGTCGATCCGACGGATGCCGGCGGCCAGTTCTGCGACCGTGGCGATAGCTATCGCACCGCGATCTTCGTAAAGGACGAGGCCGAGCGGCAGGCTGCCGAGGCCGCCAAGGCCGCCGCCGCCGACCAGCTTGGCCAGGAGATCGTCACGCCGATCCTGACTTTCGACGCATTCTACGACGCCGAGGAATACCATCAGGATTACTACAAGAAGGACGACCTGATCCTGACGCGCTTCGGCCCGAGATCGAAGCAGGTGGCCTACGACCTCTATCGCGAGGGCTGCCGCCGCGACGAGCGTATCCGCGAACTCTGGGGAGCGGACGCGCCCTTCGCCGGCTGACCGTTCCGCTAGCGGTCAGGACGTTCCGACGTTGCAGGCCGCCAGCACCGCCATGTTGACGATGTCGGTCACGCTCGTCGCGTTGGAACAGAGCTGGATCGAGTGGTCGACGCCGCTCAGGATCGGGCCGATGACGGTGGCCCCCGCCATCTCCTGCAGAAGTTTCACGCTGATCGATGCCGAATGCCGCGCCGGCACGACAAGGACGTTCGCGGGCGCGCTCAGCCGGCTGAACGGATAGGCGGCGGCCTTTTGCATGTTGAGCGCGACATCGACGGTCATCTCGCCCTCGTACTCGAAATCCGCGCCGCGGCGCGCGAGCACCTCGGGCGCCAGGTGCATCTTCAGCGCCCGCTCGCTGACGGGATAGCCGAAGGTCGAGAACGAGACGAACGCAACCCGCGGCTCGAGCCCCAGCGCACGCGCCACGCCAGCGCCATGCACAGCGATATCGGCCAGTTCCTCCTCGTCCGGCCATTCGTGCACGAGCGTGTCGCCGACCAGGACGATCTTTCCCCCGTGGATCAGCGCTGTGATGCCGACGGCTCCATCTTCGGCGCGCAGGTCGAAGACGTGGCCGAGAAGCTCGAGCACGTGCGCCGACTTTCGCGTCGCCCCGGTGACCAGCGCGTCTCCGTGACCGTGCGCCAGCATCAGCGCCGAGAATACATGCCGGTCCCGTGCTGACAGTCGATGAACGTCCTGTGCGTCGTGGCCGCGCCGCTGCAAGCGCTCGTAGAGAAACGACTTGTAGCGATCGAGATGTTGCGTATTCGCGGCGTTCACGATCTCGAGCTCGCGCGCTGCCTCGGCGATGCCCTCGGCGGCGAGCTTCTCCCTCACGTCCGCCTCGCGGCCGACGACGATGGCCTTGCCAAAGCCCGAACGCTGGTACTGCACCGCGGCCTTCAGCACCCGCGCGTCGTCGCCCTCGGCGAAGATCACCCGCGCCTGGGCGCTGCGCGCCCGCGCCGTCAGCCCCTGCAGGATCGAAGCCGTCGGGTCCATGCGCGCCCTGAGCGAATGCTCGTAGCGCTCCATGTCGACGATCGGGCGGCGCGCCGCCCCGGTGTCCATGCCTGCGCGCGCGACGGCGGGCGGTACGCGCCAGATCAAGCGTGGGTCGAACGGCGTCGGGATGATGTAGTCGCGCCCGAATGTCAGCTTCCGACCATACGCAACCGCGACCTCGTCGGGCACCTCCTCGCGCGCAAGCGCCGCCAGCGCCTCGGCGCAGGCGATCTTCATCGGCTCGTTGATCGCGCGGGCGTGGATGTCGAGCGCGCCGCGAAATAGGTAGGGGAACCCCAGCACATTGTTGACCTGGTTCGGATAGTCCGAGCGCCCGGTCGCCACGATCGCATCGGGGCGAACCGCCTGCGCCTCCTCCGGCGTGATTTCGGGATCGGGGTTGGCCATCGCGAAAATCACTGGATTGTCTGCCATGCTCTCGACCATCGCCGTCGTCACGGCTGCCCTTGGCGCTGACGCCCAGGAAGACATCGGCGCCCTGCATCGCCTCGGCGAGCGTCCGCAGATCCGTCGCAGCGGCGTGGGCCGATTTCCACTGGTTCATGCCCTCTGCCCGGCCTTGGTAGATGACACCCTTTGTGTCGCAGGCGATACAGTTGTCGTGGCGTGCGCCCATCGCCTTGAGCAACTCCAGACAGGCGATCCCGGCGGCGCCGGCACCGTTCAGCACGATGCGGACGTCCTCGATCTTCTTGTCGGACAGGTGCAGCGCGTTGATCAGTCCCGCGGCGCAGATCACCGCAGTCCCATGCTGATCATCGTGGAACACGGGGATGTCCATGACCTCCTTCAACCGGTCCTCAATGATGAAGCAGTCGGGCGCCTTGATGTCCTCGAGGTTGATGCCGCCAAAGGTCGGACCCATCAGCCGCACGGCCGCGATGAACTCGTCGGGGTCCGAGGTGTCGAGCTCGATGTCGATGGAATTCACATCGGCGAAGCGCTTGAAGAGCACAGCCTTGCCCTCCATCACCGGCTTCGACGCCAGCGCGCCGAGGTTGCCGAGGCCCAGGACCGCCGAGCCGTTGGAGATCACGGCGACGAGGTTGCCCTTGTTGGTGTAGTCGTAGGCCGTCTCCGGCGCCCTCGCGATCTCCTCGCACGGAATAGCGACCCCGGGGCTGTAGGCGAGACTCAGGTCGTGCTGCGTCGCCATCGGGACGCTCGGCCGGATGTCGAACTTGCCCGGCCGCGGCTCCATGTGGAACTGAAGCGCGTCCTCCCGCGTGATCTTTCGTGCCATTGATCCCCCCGTTTTCTCTCACCCTGCCGCACGGGCGTGGGGGACGCCAGCGTCAGGAGGACGAAACCGCGGCGTCACCTTCAGTGAGGATGAACGCCCACCCGTTCGGATCGAGCGTGAGCGTGCCGTCATCCAGCTTTCCGGCGGCAGGACCGACGATTTCCTTCGCCCCATCGAGGCTCAACCTCCGCCCATGCGGCGACAATTCAAAGACACAGAGCAGGTCGTCGCGCATGAAGGCCAATACAGGCTCCTCCGCGTCGAGGAACCGCAACGTCCCGGTCCGGAGTTGCGGTGTCTCCCGTCGGAACGCCAGCATCCGGCGGTAGTGCTCCAGCACACTGCTCTCGACTCCAGCCTGCTTCGAAACCCCATTCTCCAGCTGCGGTGGCTTCACCGGCAGCCAAGGGGTGCCGGTGGTAAAGCCGCCATGCTCACTCTCGTCCCAGACCATCGGCGTGCGACAGCCGTCGCGGCCCTTCATCAGCGGCCAGAACCGCAGGCCCTCGGGATCGGTGATCTCGTCGTAGGCGAGCTCCGTCTGGGTCTGGCCCGCCTCTTCGCCCTGGAAGATGCAGACTGTGCCGCGGAGCGCCATGAGAAGCGCCGCCGCTTGCCGGGCGACCTCGCCATGCCCCGCCCAACGGCTTCGGTGCCGCATCGTGTCATGGTTTGAAAAGGCCCATGCCGGCCACCCGTCATCGGTAAAGCCGAAATAGCCGCCGACGACGTTGCGAAAGTGCGTCGGCCCGAAGCGCGGCCCCAAGAACTCGAAGCTGTAGGCCATGTGAAGCCGGTCGGTGCCGCGCGTGTAGTCGGCCATCACCTCGACCGACTTCGCTGCGCTCTCGACGATCTCGCCCATCAGGATGGCGCCATACTCCCGCGTCAGGCTGCGCATGCGACCGAGGAAGGCGATGTTCTCGGGTCGCGTCTTGGAGTGCAGGTGCATCTGCGCGTCGTAGGGCTTGGCCCACTCGACACCCTTCATCGTCGGGTCCGCGGGATCGTCGCGGAGGTCACGGTCATGGGTGTAGAAATTGACCACGTCGAGGCGAAAGCCGTCGACCCCGCGCTCCAGCCAGAAGCGCAGGGTGTCCAGCATCTCGTCCTGCACGGCCGGGTTGTGGAAGTTCAGGTCGGGCTGCGTCGTGAGGAAGTGGTGCAGGTAGTACTGCCGCCGCCGCGGCTCCCACTCCCACGCCGGGCCGCCGAACACCGACAGCCAGTTCGTCGGCGGCGTGCCGTCCTCGTTGGCACCGGCCCAGACATACCAGTCCGCCTTGGGATTGGAGCGACTCTCCCGGCTCTCCTGGAACCAGCTGTGCGCCGAGCTTGAATGGCTGAGCACCTGATCGATGATGACCTTCAGGCCGAGGCGATGCGCCTCGTCGACTAGGCGGTCGAAGTCCTCGATAGTGCCGAACATGGGATCGACGCCGCGATAGTCCGCGACGTCGTAGCCCATGTCGTCCATCGGCGAGGGGTAGAACGGCGACAGCCAGATCGCGTCAACGCCCAGTTCCGCGACGTGCGGCAGCCTGCGGATGATCCCTGGCAGATCGCCGATGCCGTCGCCGTCGCTGTCCTGAAAAGACCGCGGGTAGATCTGGTAGACCACCGCGCCACGCCACCATTCGTCCATGAGCCCGCCTTTCCAAGGGGGCAATTCAGCGCGTGGCGCAGAGGTTCCGTCAAGCGCTGAGCGCTACCAGCTCCGACACGAAGTCGCGGCCGCTCGCGCCGGTGATCCGCGTCGTCACCGTCGTGGTGGTCGTGGTGGCGTCCGTCGCGGCCTCGGCCTCGGAGGCTCCGTTGCCCGCCTCGGACGACAGGCCCACGGGCCGGGCAGGCAGTCCCGAGACCAGGGCCGCCTGCGCCGCGTCCTGCTTCGCCTCCAGCCGGTCCCTGCGTGACTGCGCGGTGTCGACCAGCGACTTCTGGATCGCCTCGATATGGGCGTCCTTTTCCTTCGACCCGGCCGACGAACCGAACTCGAACGCGAACGCGTCCGACAGCATCTTCAGAAGCGCCCCCGCGATCGTGGTGATGAGCGCGAGCGCGCCGGGATCGCTACTCTGGAACACCGCAACGATGCTCGCCACCAAACCTGCGACAACGCCGAGCAGCATAAGCGTGCCCCTGAGCCGCGCCCGCGCCCCGATTGACGCCTGGTAGCGCCGCGCGTCCATCCGGTCGTCAATGATGCGCTGGTGCTCGGCCTGGTCCAGTTCCTCGAGCCTCAGGCGAAGCTCGGCGACTTTGGCCTCGTCCTTCTTCAGCGCCGCAATGATGTCGCGCGGGTTGGCGTCGCTCGGTGTCCCCGCGACAGTCGCCGCCACCTGGATAACCTGCTCAGCCACCTTCCGACCGCGTGTACCGCCTAGCTTGGTGGCAAGGACCGGAAAGAACTCCGACGCGATGGCAATGGCTGAGGGGACAAGAAACGGTGCCATCAGGCCGCCTCCTCGACATAGGCGCCGAGATCGAGGCCAAGTCGTGTGCACGTCTCGGGATCGACCTTGCCGGTCTCCGGCAAGCCCTCCCGCTCTTGGAATATGATCAGAGCCGACCGCGTCCGCGCACCCATCCAGCCGTCCGTCACGAGGTTGGCCCCGACCGCGACGTTGAGCGCGGACTGCAGAGCGGCGGTGTCACCACGCTCGAGCGCCAGGCTCTCACCGATCTCGGCCTCGGTCATCTGATGCCGCGCACGGGTAAACTCTGCCGCGAGCTTCGTGTCGTACTGGTTCTGCTGGTAGCCGGGCCCATTGTAGCGACGCGCGAAGTCAGCCCAGCGTTTCTCGCGCAGGTGGTCGACCATCGCAGGCTGCGCGAGCACGAAACTGACGAAGGCGTCGAGCTGCGCTCCTTCGCTGACCGCTATCGCGTTCACGTAGGTCTGCACGTCGGGATACCCGGCAAGCTCGTGGTTGAAGCCCATGATCTGGAACAGCCCCCAAGACGCGCTCTTCAGGGCCGCGTCGGGTTCGCCGCAGATTCCGATCGCCTCGATCAGCCGGTCGTACTCGCCTCGGCCGCCCTTGTAGTACTTCTTCGTCCAGCTTCGGTAGCTGAGATGCGGATGGTGGTTGTCGTGCACGCCACGGGTAAACTTGTGGAACCAGTGACCCTCGAACAGGATCGCGGGCAGGTCGGTGTTCTTGATGAACCCGGTGCCGCGCGCCTCGACGGCGGTGACGGCCTTGATGACCGCGACATCGACGCCCAATCGCTTGGCGGCATTGATCTGGTCGTGGCGGGTGATGAAGGAAACGGGGAACATTCGGATCTGGCCTCGGCAAGGAACCGGAGCCCGATCCTGTCGTCGCTTCCTTTACACAGGCTCACTCTGCGGTTCGCCCTGTACGCCCGCACGCAACGCCTGGCCGTCACCGTCGAAGAAATGAGTGTCGGCAGATGATATCGTCAGCCCGACATGGTCGCCGGGCTCGAGATCGGTCGGCCCGTCGGAGCGTATGGTGAGCCTGCCCGCCGGCCCCGCATCGACGATCAGGAACGTGTCGGCGCCGAGATACTCGAGCACGTCGACAGCTGCATCAATCTCACCAGACCTCTCGCGGACAATCGTCAGATGTTCTGGCCTGATGCCGAGGGAAGTAGCCCCGCCCGGCCCGGGCAGACCGGTTTCGCGCAGTGGAATGATGTTCATCTTAGGGCTGCCGATGAACTCGGCGACGAAGCGGTTGGCGGGTCGCTCGTAAAGCTCGCGCGGGGTGCCGACCTGAGCGATGCGGCCGTACTCCAGGACCACGATGCGGTCGGCGAGCGTCATCGCCTCGACCTGGTCGTGAGTGACGTAAATCATCGTCGTGTCGAGGCTCTGGTGGAGCTTCGCGATCTCGTAGCGCATCTCGACGCGGAGGGCGGCGTCTAAGTTGGAGAGGGGCTCGTCGAAGAGGAAGGCGGTGGGGTCGCGGACGATGGAGCGGCCGATGGCGACGCGCTGGCGCTGGCCGCCGGATAGCGCCTTGGGGCGGCGGTCGAGGAAGGCCTCGAGCCGGAGGGCGCGGGCGGCCTCGTTCACCTTCTCCTCGATCTCGGCCTTGGGGCGGCCGGCGGTCTTGAGGGAGAAACCCATGTTCTCACGCACGGTCATATGGGGGTAGAGGGCGTAGGATTGGAACACCATCGCCAGCCCGCGTTTCGAGGGCGGCTCGGCCGTGACGTCCCGGCCGTCGATGACGATTGCGCCGCGGGAGGTCTCCTCGAGGCCGCCGATCATGCGGAGGAGGGTCGACTTGCCGCAACCGGAAGGGCCGACGAAAATGACGAACTCGCCGTCGCGGATGGAAAGGTCGACGCCCTTGATGACCTGGACCGCGCCAAACCACTTCTCGACCTGCTTGAGCTCGATGGCGCCCATCTCAGCGTTCCTTCACCCGTTCGTCCACGCGTGGACACTTTCTCAAGTCACTGATCCGTTTGGTCTTTCCGGGCGCCGCTAACCAAATGGAAAGGTTTTTGGGCAGGCTCACCGGACCGCTCCCGGCGAGGCCCAGGTCAGCCAGATCGCCGCCGTCCAGCTGAAGCTGTCGCCCCCGCACGGGGTGCCGTCGATCGGGTCGAAGTATTCCCAGAAGCCGTGGCGCTCGATCAGCTCCGCCGTCTCGCGGCGCAGACGCTCCGCGTCGTCGTGCCGGCCCGCGTCGCGGAAGCCCGTCGCGATCAGCGAGTTCACGACCGGCCACATCGGCCCGCGCCAGTACTTGCGCGGGTTGAAGTGCGGCGCTTGCGGGTCGGCCGACGGGATGCCGTAGCGGACGCCGTCCCAGACCTGCATCAGGCGCCGCTCCATCCCGGCGTCCTCGATCCCGGCAAGCCAGGCGAGGAACGCGCCCGAGCCAAGGTTGTTAGCCAAGGCGTCGGTCCGCAGGTCGCGCGCGTCGTAGCCGCCGAGATCCGCGTTCCAGATGCCGGGCAGCGCCGCCTCGAGCTTGGAGGCCCATTCCTCGGGCTCCGCCGTGTCCTCTCCCAGCGCCCGCCCGATCTCGACCAGGTCGCGGTTGGCGCGGATCAGGATGAAGGTGATCGCCGGGTCGGCCATCAGGAACGGCCCGTCGTCGAGGATCGTCCGCTGGTCCCAGCCGCAGCCGCGGCCGAACTCGACCATCGCCACGTAGCGGTCGTAGTCCTCCTTGGTCGGGCGCATCGACGGGTCGACGTGGCCGGTGTCGCGGCGCGTATAGGGCGCGACGCCCGAGCCGTCGACGTTCGCCATCCCCGGATCCCAGTCCGGGCAATTGTCGCGCCCTGACTCCCACGGATGGATGATCGCGGCGACGCCCGACGGGCAGCGCCAGTCGCGCCACCAGCGGTGCCAGGCGAGCATCCTGGGATAGAGCGCCGCGATCCGCGCCTCGCCCGCATCGCGGTCCGCCTCCCAAATCCGGCGCGCCAGGATGGCCGCCACCGGTGGCTGGCTGATGCCGGAGGTCTTGCGGCCGGTGCCCCAGACGTCGGGCCCCGGGAAGTAGCCCGGATCCGCCTTGTGGAAGACGATGTGCGGGACCATCCCCGTCTCCCACTGGGCGGCGAAGAGCGTCTCGAGCTCGGTCCAGGCGCGATCCGGATCGAAGGTCGAGAAGCCCCAGGCGGCGAAGGCCGAGTCCCAGTTCCACTGGTAGGGGTAGAGGCCCTCGGTCGGGATCGTGTAGCCGCCGCGGTCGTTGCCGCGCAGGATCTCCCGCGCCCGCTCGTCGAGGGCGCTCATCCCTTGACGCTCCCTGCCGTCAGGCCCCGCGTCATGAACCGTTCGAGCCCGAGGAAGAGGAGCAGGATAGGCACCGTCGCGATCACCGAGCCCGCCATCAGGTGCTGGCGCGGGATCTCCGACGAGTTCAGCATCGCCACGCCGCGGGTCAGGGTAAACTTCGACGGGTCGTCGAGCAGCATGAAGGCCAGCAGGAACTCGTTCCAGGCGATCATGAAGACGTAGAGCGACACGCTTGCCAGCGCCGGCAGCGAGAGCGGCAGCGTGATCTTCCAGATCACCGCGAGGCGGGAGAGGCCGTCCATCAGCCCCGCCTCCTCGATTTCGGCCGGCAGGCCGCGGAAGTAGCCCTGCAGCATGTAGAGCGCCACCGGGATGGTCGTCACCGGGTAGATCAGCACGATCCCGAAGATGGTGTTGCGGAGGCCGGTCATCGAGAAGGCAATGTAGATCGGCAGGGCCAGTACGATCATCGGCACCATGTAGATGAGCAGAATCGAACGCGAGAAGGCGGCGGCGCCGCGGAAGCGCAGGCGCGCGACGGCGTAGGCGCCGGGGATCGAGAAGGCGAGCGTGATCAGGACCGTCAGCACCGAGACGTAGAACGACGTCCAGAGGTACGAGCCGAAGTTGAACTGCGTCATCAGCTCGTAATAGCTGCGGAAAAGGCCCCAGCCCTGCGAGAGGTCGATAGAGAAGTCGAGCGGGTTCTGCATCAGCTCGGACTGGTTCTTGAGCGACGTCATCACCATCACGTAGAACGGGATGGCCACGATCGCGGTGAAGAAGATGTAGCCGAAGCCGGTCAGGAACCGGATCAAAACATCCTCGAACTCGTGGCGGGTCAAGGCGCCGGCGTGAATGCGGCGCATCGTGACGACGAGCGGCCAGGTCGTGGCGAAGCCAAAGGCAGCCCCGACGATGTAGCGGGTCCCAATCCCCACCCCGTCGCCGAACTGAATGGCGCCCTTATCCAGGTGGGCGAGCAGGAGACCGTGCGCGATACCGACCAGGATCGTCAGGCGCCGCCCGCCGGTCATGACCGACACGAGGCCGATCGGAGCACCGAACAGCATCGCCCCGTAGGCGGAGGGTCGAAAGCCCTGTCCTGTGGCGAAGGACATCGTCACGGCCAGCGTGACGCCCACCGTGATCGCCCACAGGACGCCTATGAGCGGACCGACAACGTATCCGTGGCGCAAGACGCTCACAGCCCTTCCTCCCGGCTGACGTAGCGGAAGAACACGATCGAAAACAGGATCAGGCAGGCGAAGATCACAACCGCGACCGCCGCCCCGGCGCCGATGTTCGACAGCGCGAAGGCCTGCTCGTAGACGTTCACGGTCAGGGTGCGGGTGCCGGCATTGCCGCCGGTCAGCAGGAAGATGTCGTCGAACTTGTTGAAGGTCCAGATGAACCTGAGCAGGAACAGGACCGACAGGATGCCGAGGAGCTGCGGCAGCGACAGGTACCAGAATTTCTGGAAGGGCGAGGCGCCGTCCATGTCGGCGGCCTCGTACATGTCGGTGTCGATCGACTGCATCCGGGCCAGGATGAACAGGAACGACAACGGAAAGTAGCGCCAGATCTCGAAGACCGTGACCATGATCAGCGCGAGCGGGCGCTGGCCGAAGAAGTTTATCGCGCTTTCGGTCACGCCCATCTGGATCAGGAGCGCGTTGGCCGAGCCCGAGAACGGGTCGAAGAGGATGATCCAGGTAAAGGCGACCGCGATCACCGGCGCGACGTAGGGAAACAGGTAGAGGCCGCGCAGGATGCCCTGGCCCTTGAAAGACTGATCGAGCAGCAGCGCCGCGAAGAGCCCGACGACGAGCGCACCGATGGTGCCGAAGACCGTGTAGAACAGCGTCACGAAGAGGACGCCCCAGAACTGGTCGCCGTCGAAGATGCGGGCGAAGTTCTCCCAGGTGAACTGCCAGTTGGTCAGGATGTTGGCGGCGTTGCCGGAGATGCCGGCCGGCACCGCGTCGAGCTCGACGCCCGCATCGAGGAAGTCCTGGGAGACGATGACCGGGATTTCGATCTCGTCGCGCTCCCCGCCCTCCCAGTCGCCGAGGTCGCAGCGCAGCGACAGGCCGTCGAGGGTGCAGCGCTCGTCGACCGCTCCGAGCTCCAGCCCCTCCGGCAGCTCGTCGATCAGGATGACGTTCGCGATCGGCTGGTCGCGGCTGGAATTGCGCAGGCGGTACTGTACTGTCGCCGCGTCGCCCGCCGCCTCCGGCCGGCCGCGCAGCGATTCGCTAACCACCGGCGCCGGCGGGCGCAGGTCGGCGAGGCCGACGGGCTTCACGCTGATCCAGAACACCGCGAGGAGCGGCAGCACGACCACCGTGGCGACGGCGATGATGGTGGGCAGCAGCAACCCCCAGGCAAGCCGCGCCTCGCGCTTGGCGAGCGCGCCGCGGCCAGTGGGCGGCACCGGAGGCGCCTCGAGCGGACGCAGCTCGGCCGTTGCAAGGTTGCCGCGCCGATCGACAGTGTCGGTCACGTCCGTCTCTTCCGGCCGAAGCCGTCGAGGGCCAGACGACTTGGGCCCGGGCCGGGCGCTGCACGCTGGAGGACGGCGCGGCGCGGCATCATTCGATCTTGGCCAGTTCCTCGTTCATCATCGCGACCGTCTCCTCTGCCGAGCGGCGGTCGTCGATGTACTCGCGGACGAGACGGTTTATGACTTGGCTGTTGATGATCTTGGAGGCGAGCGCGAGTTGACCCTCCTCGACCCCCCAGCGTTGGGCGACGTCGAGTCCCCCGACGATCTCCTCGATCATCGAGGGGTCATAGAGCTCGGACATCGACGCCTTGCGGTCCACGCCGACCGGCAGCTCCGCCCACGCCTCGACAAAGGCCTCCGGGTTCTCGGCCGTGCCGCGGCGGACCGGGAACTTGCCTTCGGGCGCTATTGCGAGCGTCTGGGTGTAACCTTCGTCCATCGAGTAGAGGATGAAGTCCTGCGCCGCCGTGATGTCAGCATCGACGGTGATGCCGAAGTAGCGGATGTCGGCCCAGGCGGCGCCATCGGGATTCGACGGGCCGGCGAAGTTGGTGACGATGCCGGTCTTCGACGCGAGCTCGGTCGAGGTGGGATCGTCGTTGATCGTCGGGGGGTTGCTGTCGCGCAGCCCGGCAAGCTCGTCGAGGATGAAGGGCGACCAGATGATCATCGCCGCATCGCCATTGAAGTAGATCGTGCGCGACTGATCCCAGTAGAGTTCGCCTGGCGGCGAGGCTTCGGCGATGGCCTTGTAGAACTCCAGCACCTCGACCGTGTGCTCCACCTCGAAGCCGGTGAAGCCGTCCTCGCCGACCGGCGTGGCGCCGTTCGCCAGGAACACGTGCTCGAGCACCTGTGACATGAAGTTCTCGTCGACCTTGGTGGCGGCGACGAAGCCGAACATCTCGGGCGGATTGTGCAGCGCCTCGATCGCGGCGCGGACGTTGTCATAGGTCGTGGGCGGCTCCAGCCCCGCCTCCTCGAAGAGGTCCTTGCGGTAGATGATCATCTGTGTCCAGCCGTCCACGGGGACCGAGGCCCAGCCGTACTCGGTCTCGGCCATGGCGAGCGCGCCTGGAGCGAAGGTCTCGGGGCCAAGCGTCTCGATCACCTCGGTCGCGGCATCGGGGTCGAGTATGCCGGCCTCAACCCACGGCAGCGCATATTGCAGCGTGTGGTAGATGACGTCGGGCAGATCGCCAGCGGCGAACGCAGCGGTCGCGCGGGTGCCGAGGTCGCTCTCGGTCACCGGGATGACCTCGACCGCGATCCCCGTCTCCTCCTCGAAAGCGACCGCGAGGTCCTGCTGCTGCTGCAGACGCTCGGGCTGCTCCTCCGTTGTCCAGAAGCGGATGTCCTGCGCGGCGGCGGGAACGACAGTCACTCCGGAGAGCATGATCGTCGCGAGGGCCGTCTTGAGCGGCGTCATCCAGTATCCTCCCTCTTGTCGGCGGCACCTTCCTGCGCCGCTTTACCTTGCGGCAGTCTGCCGCGCCCGCTGTGGTCTTTGCAACCCGGACCTGTCCGTCATGACGTGGACAGACTTTCGGCGGGTGCCACACACCGCTACGCTCCGCGTCGCTGCCGGCAGGGACCGACGCCACATGAATACCGACACCGCCGGGCCGACGCCGATGATGGCGCAGTACCTCGCCATCAAGGCGGAGCATTCCGACGCGCTCTTGTTCTACCGGATGGGCGACTTCTACGAGATGTTCTTCGATGATGCCGTGGCAGCGGCCGAGGCGCTGGACATCGCACTGACGCAGCGCGGCGTTCATGAAGGCAAGCCGATCCCGATGTGCGGGGTGCCGGTGCACGCGTCAGAAGGCTACCTGCTGGAGCTGATCCGCAAGGGCTTTCGCGTTGCGGTCGGTGAGCAGATGGAGGACCCCGCCGAGGCAAAGAAGCGCGGGTCGAAGTCGGTCGTGAAGCGCGAGGTGGTCCGGGTCGTGACGCCCGGCACGCTCACCGAAGAGAGCCTGCTCGAGGCGCGGCGGCACAATTACCTCGCCGCCTGGACTGAATTCCGCGGAGAAGGCGCGCTGGCTTGGGCCGATGTTTCGACCGGCGAGATCAGGGTGCTGGCCTGCCCGCCAGTGCGGCTAGCGCCGGAACTCTCACGGCTGGCGCCGGCAGAGCTGCTCGTCGCGGAGGGTGCCGAGGGGGCGGCGCGGGATCTCGCTGCCGAGGTCGGCGCATCCTGCACGCCGATGCCGAAGGCCGCGTTCGACAGCGCCGGGGCGGAGAAGCGGCTGACCGAGCTCTGGCGCGTCGGGACCCTCGAGGCGTTCGGCCGGTTCGGGCGGCCGGAAGTTTCAGCGATGGGCGCGCTCTTGGCGTACCTTGAGCTGACGCAGAGGGGGCGACTGCCGTTCCTGCGCCCACCGGTGGCGGAGACGCAGCGGACGGCGATGCGGATCGATGGCGCGACACGGCGCAACCTGGAACTGACGCACGCGATCTCCGGGGGGCGCAAGGGGGCGCTATTGGCCTGCATCGACCAGACTGTGACGGCGGCTGGCGCCCGCCTCCTCGAGCGGCGACTGGCCTCGCCGTCGTGCGACCTCGCGGCGATCCGGGCGCGGCACGATGCCGTCGATTGGCTGATCGAGGACGCCCGGCGACGCGGCGATCTGCGGGCAGCGCTGCGACAAGTGCCCGACATGGACCGCGCCCTGTCGCGGCTGGCGCTGGATCGTGGCGGGCCGCGGGACCTCGCCGCACTCCGCGACGGGCTGGCGCGAGCGGCGGAGCTCTCTACGGGTCTGGCCGACGATGCGCCGGAGTTGCTCGAGGCGGCGCGGCGCGACGCGACGGGACATGACGCTCTCGTCCACCGTCTGGACGCGGCGCTGGTGGCGGAGCCGCCGCACCGGGTGTCCGACGGCGGCTTCGTGGCAACGGGCGTCGACGCCGATCTCGACGAGGCGCGGACGCTGCGGGACGAGGGGCGTGGGGTGATCGCCGGAATGCAGGCGGAGTACGCCGAGCGGACCGGAGTCGGCAGCCTGAAGGTGAAGCACAACAACGTGCTGGGCTACTTCGTCGAGGTGACGGCGACGCACGCCAAGGCGATGCTGGCTCGGGACGATTTCAAGCATCGGCAGACGACGGCGAACGCGGTGCGGTTCACGACGCCGGACCTGAGCGATCTGGAGACGCGAATTCTCAACGCCGCGGCGCGGGCGCTGGAGATCGAGCGGCGGATCTTCGAGGAGCTACGGCAGGCCGTCGTGGCCGAGGCGGCGCGGGTCGGCAACGCGGCACGGGCACTTGCCGAGATCGACGTCGCGGCGGCGTTGGCCGAGCTGGCCTGCGACCAGGACTGGGTCCGGCCCACGGTCGACGAGAGCCGCGCGTTCCGCGTGTCTGGAGGCCGGCATCCGGTGGTGGAGGCGGCGCTGAAGCGGCAGGGGGAGTCGTTCGTGGCGAACGATTGCGACCTGACGCCCGCCGACGGCGCGGCGATAAAGCTGCTGACGGGGCCGAACATGGCTGGCAAGTCCACCTACCTGCGGCAGAACGCGCTGATCGTGATCCTCGCGCAGATGGGTGCGTTCGTGCCGGCGCATTCCGCGCATCTGGGACTGGTGAGCCAGCTCTTCAGCCGTGTTGGCGCAGCCGACGACCTGGCGCGCGGGCGCTCGACCTTCATGGTCGAGATGGTCGAGACGGCAGCGATCCTGAACCAGGCGGACGAGCGGGCGTTGGTGATCCTCGACGAGATCGGGCGCGGTACGGCGACCTACGACGGGTTATCGATCGCTTGGGCGACGATGGAACACCTGCACGAGGTCAACCGGTGCCGCGCACTGTTCGCGACGCACTACCACGAGCTGACGCGGGTGGCAGAGACGCTGCCGGGGGTGGCGAACGCGACAGTGGCCGTCAAGGAGTGGGAGGGAGACGTCATCTTCCTGCACGAGGTGCGGGACGGCGTCGCCGACCGCAGCTACGGAGTGCAGGTGGCGCGGCTGGCTGGTCTGCCGGCGGCGGTGATCGAGCGGGCGCGGGCGGTGCTGGACCAGCTTGAGGCGGGCGAGCGGGAACGTGGCGGGCCTGTGATCGACGACTTGCCGCTGTTCCGCGCCCGACCGCCCGTGCCGCCCGCCACGGTGGCGCCATCGCCCGTGGAGCAGCGGCTCGGCGGGGTCAGCCCCGACGACATGACCGCGCGCGAGGCGCTGGATCTGGTCTACGAGCTTAAGGCGCTGATCAGCCAGGCGGAGGACCAGTTGCGTTCGGCCGGCTGAGCTGGCGTCATTCCGGGCGGCGCACCTTGCGGAACTCCATGCAGTAGACGACCTCTTCGCCGGTCGCAGGGTCGATGCCCGGCGCGCCGCTGATCACCAGCGTCTTACCGTTGACCGTCAAGGGGCGCGAGAGGTCGGTCTGCCAGTTCGGGTTCCATGCGGCCTCTACTTGGTGGACCAGCCGGTCGCCGTCGAGCGTCCAGGAAGCGACATAGGCGAGCATGGACTCGTGCAGATCTGCCTTGTCCGCCGCACTCCACGTTCCGCCATTCGGCGGCGGGCGGTCGCGCCGGAAGACGGAGGCCATCATCCGACCGTCGGCGTCATAGGCGATGTACCCGACCGGATCGGGGCCGATCGCGTCGGTCACCCTGCCGGTGGCAATGAACCGGCGGGTCCCAGAGCCATGCGCCAAGATCCGACGACCTCGGCTTCATCGGCCATCACTGCCCCTCCGTGCCGGAACCGCTCAACCCTCCATGGACGCGCTCCTTGGGGGCAAGCGTCACTGGCGCCTTACCCGTCCTTGGCGGCGCTGTCGCCCGCGGGGGTTGAGCTGACACCGACTTGCGCGGGGCGCAGGAGCCGATCGTGCAGCAGGAAGCCAGCCTGCGTCACCTGGATGATGTCACCCGCCCTGGTGTTGGGGACCGGCGCCTCGAACATCGCCTGGTGGTGTTGCGGGTCAAAGCGCTCGCCTTCCTTCGGCTCGATCAGCGTCACATTGTGCTTGTGGAAGACGTTCAACAGCTCCCTCAACGTCAGCTCCACCCCCTCGATCAGCGCCGAGGCAGAGGCGCGCTGCTCCTCGGTCGCGACGTCTAGGGCGCGGCGAAGGTTGTCGTAGATCGGCAGCAGGTCGCGGGCAAGGCGGGAGCCGCCATACTGCTCGGCCTCGCGGCGATCGCGGTCGCTGCGCTTGCGAGCGTTCTCCGCCTCGGCCAGCGCACGCATGAAGCGCTCACGATAGGCGTCGCGCTCGGCCCGCAACTCCTCGAGCTCATCGACGACGGGCGCGTCGTCGAACGTCGCCTCGTCAAGCATCGGGTCGTCCTCAGTCCCGCTCTCGGGGCCGATGTCGTATTCGTCGTCCATCTTCTTAGCGTTCGTCATTCGATTGTCACCCATCGTCAGGAGCGGTCGGTCAAGAGTTTGCCGACCAGTTGCGCCGTGTAGTCCACGATCGGTACGATTCGCCCGTAGTTCAGCCGGGTCGGTCCGATCACGCCGACGGCGCCGATGATCTTTCGGTCGGCGTTCATATAAGGAGAGACGACCAGAGAGGAACCCGAAAGAGAGAATAGCTTGTTTTCGGACCCGATGAAGATGCGCACGCCCTCGCCTTCCTCGGAGAGTTCGAGGAACTCGGCGATGTCGCGCTTGCGCTCGAGGTCGTCGAAGAGCTCGCGAATGCGGTCGAGGCCGGTCTCGTCGGCGTCGCCGAGCAGGTTGGCGCGGCCCCGGACGATCAGCCTTTCGCCGCGATCACCCTCAGTCGTCCAGACCGCTAGTCCGCTTTGCACCAGAGCCGATGCGAGGGTGTCGATCTCCTGCCGGCGGGCGGTGATCTCGCTGCCGATGACCTCTCGAAGATCCGCCAGCGTGCGGCCTCCCGCCAGCGCGTTCAGGAAGTTCGCGGCCTCGCGCATCGACGAGGGGGTCTGGCCCGGCGGCGGGCTAAACACCCGGTTCTCCACATTGCCGTCTGCGTAGACGAGAACGGTAAGCGCCCGGTCGTGGCCGAGGCTGACGAACTCGATGTGCTTGATCGGCGCCTCGTGCTTCGGCGCGAGGACCAGGGAGGCTCCCTGCGTCAGACCGGAGAGTGCGGCGCCGACGCGGTCGAACATGCTGTCGGTCTGGTCGTTGGCGCCAAGGGTCGCATCGATCTTGGCGCGATCCTCGTCGGTCAGCGGTCCAACCTCGAGCAGACCGTCGACGAAGAGCCGCAGGCCGACCTGCGTCGGCACGCGTCCGGCGGATACGTGCGGATGGTCGAGCAGGCCGAGATGCTCGAGATCCTGCATGACGTTGCGGACGGTCGCGGCGCTCACCTTCTCGCTCATCGAACGTGTCAAGGTGCGGCTACCGATCGGCTCGCCGGAGGCGAGATAGCCTTCGACGACGCGGCGGAACACCTCGCGGCTGCGTTCGTCCATCTGAGAGAGCATCGTGGGGGTGTCGTTCATCGTGCGTCGTTGGGCGCTGGACGTGACGTTGTAGACGAGTGCGCCACCGGGCGTCAATCGGGGTTGCCCTACCCGGGCTCACGCGGTTATTCCCGCCCTGCCTCCAAGACAGAAAGGCCGATGCCCCATGCGCCCTTCCGGACGTAGCCTCGACGAGATCCGCCCCGTCACGATCGAAACGGGCGTGACCCGCCATGCCGAGGGGTCGTGTCTGATCAAGGTCGGAGACACTCATGTCCTCTGCACGGCAAGCGTCGACGAGAAGGTACCGTCGTTCTTGCGGAACTCTGGCCTTGGCTGGGTGACCGCGGAATACGGCATGCTTCCGCGTGCGACCCATACACGGATGGCGCGAGAGGCGAAACGTGGTCAGTCCGGCCGCACTCAGGAGATTCAGCGGCTGATCGGACGCAGTTTGCGCGCGGGTATCGATCGCGTCGCGCTGGGCGAGCGGCAGATCACCGTCGACTGCGACGTCATGCAGGCCGACGGCGGCACGCGCTGCGCCGCCATTACCGGCGGCTGGGTGGCGCTGAAGATCGCGATCGACGGATTGATGAAGTCCGGCGCAGTGATTTCGGATCCGATCGTCGACCATGTTGCGGCCATCAGTTGTGGACTGCACGGCGGCAGGCCGATCGCTGATCTCGACTATGCCGAGGACAGCGAGGCGGGCGTCGATGGAAACTTCGTGATGACCGGCGGGGGCCGCCTGATCGAGGTTCAGATGTCGGCAGAGGGTGCGACCTTCGCACGCGACGAGATGGATGCGCTGCTCGACCTGGCAGCCGGGGGCGTCAGACAGCTCATTGCGGCGCAGCAGGCCGCGCTGGCGTGAGGCGACTTGATAGGCTTGTCCTGGCGACACACAACCCTGGGAAAGTGATTGAAATCAAAGATTTGCTAGAGCCGTACGGGATCTCTGCGATGTCGGCCGGTGAGCTTGGGTTGGCCGTGCCCGACGAGACCGAGGATACGTTCGTCGGCAACGCGCGGCTGAAGGCGCATGCCGCCGCACGGACGACCGGCGAGGCGGCGTTATCGGACGACAGTGGGATCGAGGTCGAGGCGCTGGGCGGAGCGCCCGGGGTGCACACCGCGGACTGGGCGGAGACGGCGGGCGGCCGCGATTTCGTGCTCGCAATGACGCGATTGAGAGAACGGCTGGAGGGCGTCGAGGAGCCCTGGGCCGCGCGTTTTTGCTGCACATTGTGCCTTGCGTGGCCGGACGGTGCGGACGAGATCTTCGTGGGCGCGATCACCGGACGCGTCGTTTGGCCCATGCGGGGGACGAATGGTTTCGGTTTCGATCCGGTTTTCGTCCCAGAAGGAAACCATCGAACGTTCGCTGAGATGCAACCGGAGGAGAAGCATGCGATCGATCACCGCGCTCGCGCCTTCGCCGCATTCGCGCGCCAACTCTAACTGGCGTGAGGCTGGCTTCGCCGTCTACGTGCACTGGCCTTTCTGCCAGTCGAAATGCCCGTACTGCGACTTCAACAGCCACGTTGTCACTGGGGTCGATCAGGCGGCATGGCGTGCGGCGATGGTACGCGAGATCCAGCGGGCTGCGCAGAGGACCGCAGATCGCGATGTGACGTCGGTCTTCTTTGGCGGCGGCACGCCGAGCATGATGGAGCCGGAGACGGTGAGCGCGATCCTCGAGGCGATCAGCGACTGCTGGTCCCTACCTGATTTTGCAGAAGTCACGCTCGAGGCAAATCCCACCTCCGTCGAGGCGGCGCGCTTTCTCGGCTACCGCGCCGCGGGTGTGAACCGTCTGTCGGTTGGCGCGCAGGCACTTGACGACGCCGAACTGCGGCGCTTGGGGCGTCTCCACTCATCGGACGAGGCGCGCGCAGCGTTGAAGACCGCTCACTCGATTTTTCCGCGAGTTAGCGCTGATCTGATCTATGCAAGGCAGCACCAGACACTGCAAGCTTGGCGTAACGAGCTCAAAGAAGCGTTGGACCTCGGGCTTGCGCATCTTTCGCTGTACCAACTGACGATTGAGGACGGCACCGTCTTCGGAGAGCGGCACAGGAAGGGGCTGCTGCCGGGACTGCCGGAGGAGGAGCTCGGAGCCGATCTCTTCGAGCTGACGCAAGAAGTGTGCGGCGCCGCCGGGTTGCCAGCGTATGAAATCTCGAACCATGCGCGTTCCGGGGCGGAATCGGCTCATAACCTCGTCTATTGGCGGGCCGGAGACTGGGTCGGCATCGGGCCGGGTGCAAAGGGCCGAATCTGCGACGGGACAAGGCGCTGGGAGGGAAGCGCCCCATCCGTACCGGGCGAGTGGCTGTCGCTCGCACGCGGTGGCAACGGGGCGACGACATGGGAACCTGCCGATGGCCACGGAACGGAGTATCTGATGATGGGCCTGCGTTTGGTCGAGGGCGTTAGCCTAACCAAAGTAGCCAGATTGGGCGTCGTTCTTCCGACAAGTACTTTGGATGAGCTCTCCGAAGCAGGGCTCGTCGACGTCGCAGACAATCAGCTTCGGCTCTCCGCAGCAGGGCGGCCCCTCCTCAACGCGGTCTTGCGCGAACTGATCTAGGCGTTGGCGATACGCTGGCAGAGGTCATCAAGCTGCTCGAGGCTGCGGTAACGCACCGTCAGCGTCCCCGTGCCGTCGGTCCGATGATCGATTGAGACCTTTAGCCCGGTCGCCGCGGCGAGGTCGGACTCGAGCGCCGCGGTGTCAGCGTCCTTTGTCGGTGGCTGTGGCCGCTCGCGCGGGGTCGGCACAGCGTTCTTGGCGAGGCGCTCCGTCTCCCGAACAGACAACTGGCGTGTGACGACCTGTTGCGCGAGCGCCAACGGATCGGTGGCGGTGATAAGGGCGCGCGCGTGGCCGGCGGTCAGCTTCCCAACAATGACCATGTCCTGAATTTCTTGCGGAAGACCTAATAATCTCAGTAGGTTAGCGATGTGGCTACGGCTCTTTCCGAGAGCTTCCGACAAACGCTCCTGCGTGTGGCCGAATCGCTCTATCAGCTGGCGGTAGCCCGCCGCCTCCTCGATCGGGTTCAGGTTCGATCGCTGAACGTTCTCGATGATCGCGACCTCGATGACCTCACGGTCATCGAAGTCCCGTACGATGGCGGGCAGTTCATGAAGTTGCGCAAGTTGAGCCGCGCGCCACCTCCGTTCACCCGCCACGATTTGGAAGTGCTCTCCTCGTCCCGGATGCGGTCGCACGACCAGGGGTTGGATCACCCCTTTCTCTCGCACCGAGGCCGCGAGGTCGGCGAGGGCCGCCTCGTCGAAAGCGCGCCGCGGCTGGTCGGGATTTGCTTCAATCCGGTCGATCGGGATGCGGCGAAGTTCCCTCCGATCTGGCGCCGCCGATTGGCCGTCGACGGCGACGTCCGCCATCAACGCCGAGAGGCCGCGACCTAGGCCACGCTGTCTGTTCTGCGTGTTCATGACGCAATCCTCATGTCGCGGTTCCCAAGTTCCAGTGCAAGGGCGCGGTAGGCGGCGCTTCCTTTTGATGTGGTGTCGTACGAGAGCACCGGCTGCGCATGAGAGGGCGCTTCGCTAAGCCGAACAGTTCGAGGCACGATGGTGTTGAGGACAAGTCCGCCAAGATTTTCCCTGGCGTCGCGCTCAACCTGAAGGGAAAGGTTGTTCCTTGCGTCGAACATGGTCAGGAGGACCCCCTCAATCCTGAGATCCGGGTTCGGTCCTTCTCGCACCTCACGCACTGTGAGCATCAATTGCGATAAGCCCTCGAGCGCGAAGAATTCGCTCTGGAGCGGGACAAGGAGGCTGTCGGCTGCGACAAGGGCATTCACTGTCAGAAGGCCGAGAGCGGGAGGACAGTCGATCAGCACGTGATCGAAATCCCGGGCCACCGGGCTGTCTCGAATTGCGGTGCGGAGCATTCTGCTTCGATTTGCATGGGCGGCCATCTCGATATCTGCAGAACTCAAGTCGGAATTCGCCGGAACGACGCCGAGGCCCCGTATGCCTGTCGGTACGACAACATCTTGTAGATGTGCATCGGAAAACAACAACTCATAGACGGTCGCACGGCGCTTTTCGTGATAAATCCCGAGGCCGGTCGACGCATTTCCCTGCGGATCGAGGTCTATGAGCAAGACGTTCTGCCCGTTCTCGGCCAGGGCGGCGGCCAAGTTGATTGCTGTGGTGGTTTTACCGACGCCACCCTTCTGATTTGCTATAGCAACGATTTTCGGACGCAACGCGGTCACGGCGTCAGGCACGGGATAGCCCTCCGATCTTCAGAATGACGGCGTCTGGATGTGTTCTGCTCGATGCCGCCTCCCAGGAAAAGTGCCACGTGGCGCGCGCATTCTCAAGCTCTTCCTGCCACCGCCGGCCCTTCATCAAAAAGGCCTCTCCATGCGGAGCGAGGTGCCGCTCCACGTAGCTTAGTAGTCTGTCGAGCGGTGCCAGAGCGCGAGCCGTCACCACCGGGGCGGAAAGCGGGGCAAGGGCTTCGATCCGGGCGCATTGCACATCAGCATTGAGCCCGAGTGTCCGCGTAACGTGCGCAAGAAAGGCAGCTTTGCGGCGATCACTCTCCACACAAACGATGGCCGACGCTGGCCGGGCACAGGCGAGGACAAGACCCGGAAGGCCCGCTCCGGAACCTAGATCGACGATCCGAGAAGGAGAGCCGGTAATTAACGCGTCGAGCTGGAGGCAATCCTTAATGTGCCGCGTTCGAAATTCTCCAGAGTCGCGTGCGCCGATCAAGTTGATACGACGGTTCCAGTCAAGAAGCAGTTCGGAGTACGCGCCCAGCCGGGCTTGCGTTTCACGTGAAACAGCAAGCAAGCTCAGGCCGCCCTTGCAGCGCGCGCCGTGCTCAAAAGAAGCGTGAGGGCCGCCGGCGTCATTCCCTCGATCCTTGCGGCTTGGGCAATTGAAACGGGCCGAACCACCTCAAGTTTGGAGCGCAGCTCCGAGGACAAGCTTGAGATTGTGCTGTAATCGAGACTTTCCGGAAGCCGCATTGCTTCGTCGCGCCGCAAGGTTTCGGCATCGCGCTTCTGGCGGCTAAGGTACGAAGAATACACGCTTTCACGTTCCAACTGCACCCAGGTGTCATCAGCAATGTCAGACGCCTCGACTTCGAGCGCCACAATGGCAGCGCGCGACGCGCCATCCAGTGCAAGAACCTCCATACCATCGCGCTTTTTCCCGTCCTGATTGACTTGGAGACCGACGCGGGTCAAATCTCCGGGCGTCGCGGACATGCCGGCAAGGACGGATCGGCCCCTCTCCAACGCGTCCATCTTGCGCGAGAAAGCGCTCTGCCGCGCTTTCGAAATGACGCCAAGGCCGGTCGCCACTCCCGTCAATCGCTGATCTGCGTTGTCAACTCGGAGCGAAAGCCGGTACTCGGCTCGTGACGTGAACATCCTGTATGGCTCTGACACGCCGCGCGTAACAAGATCATCAATCATGACACCGATGTACGAGGTCGTACGGCTGAACTCTACGGGTCCCTCCGACTGCGTGAATCTGACCGCGTTCAATCCCGCAACCAGACCCTGCGCCGCAGCCTCTTCATACCCCGTAGTTCCGTTAATCTGGCCAGCTAGATAGAGTCCCTGCACCGCATTCAAAGCCAGATCCGGTCCAAGGGACCTCGGGTCAAAATAATCGTATTCTATCGCGTAACCTGGTTGCAGTATTCGCGCATTCTCAAGCCCTGGGATCAACCTCAGTAACTCCAGTTGCGCGTCTTCCGGCAACGACGTCGAGATTCCGTTGGGGTACACGGTGTTGTCGTCCAGGCCCTCAGGCTCAAGAAAGACCTGGTGCGATCCCTTATCAGAAAACCTGACGACTTTGTCTTCGATCGATGGGCAGTAGCGCGGCCCGCTACTACCGATCTTTCCACCGTACATAGCAGACCGATGCAGATTTGACCGGATCACGTCATGGACAGCTTCGCTCGTTTGGGTCAAACCGCAAGCAACCTGTCGACACGCGACTTCCTGCGTAAGGAACGACAAGAACGTGGGCGAATCGTCCCCCTTCTGCTCGCTGACGCGCGCCCAATCAACCGTCTTTCCACACAGTCTTGGCGGCGTTCCTGTCTTGAGGCGACCGACTCCCGTCGCGAGTTCTCGCAGCTGCGCCGCAAGAGGAAGTGACGCAGAGTCCCCCATTCTACCGCCGACGAACGACCGGTCCCCGATATGGATGCGACCCCCAAGGAACGTGCCCGTCGTCAGGACGATCGCTCCTGACCGAAGGACCGACCCCCCTCTCAGCGCGACACCGCAAACACGATCCGCGTGCATGTCGAGTGCAACCACTTCATCCTCAATTATCGTGAGGGTTTCGCGATGCTTTAGTATGTCCTGAACAGCGGCTCGATACAGCCTGCGGTCTGACTGCGTCCTCGGCCCCTGTACAGCCGGGCCTTTGCTCCGATTGAGGAGCCGGAACTGGATGCCGCTATGGTCCGCCGCACGTCCCATTATGCCATCGAAGGCGTCAACCTCGCGAACAAGATGGCCTTTCCCGACGCCGCCGATCGCTGGGTTGCACGACATCGTACCAATGTCGCTTGTCTTGAGAGTTACCAGCGCAACGCTCGCACCCACCCGTGCCGCGACATCCGCCGCCTCTACGCCCGCGTGTCCGCCGCCGATCACGATGACGTCGTAGGAGTGTTTCACGTGAAACATCACTTTCCGATACAGAAGGAGGAAAAGATATGCCCCAAAATCTCCTCGACGTCCACCCGGCCGATCAGGGCATCGAGCTCGGCTCTCGTCGCACGCAGATCATCCGCAACGAGTTCCGCTTCATTTGAACCCATGCGTTCAAGAGCCTGACGCACATAGGTCGAAGCTCTCTCTAGAGCTCTCCCATGCCTGGCGCGCGTTGCTAATCCGCGCCCCCGTGCCCGACATTCAAGCTCCTGCCGAACCGCGTCCATCAGCTCTGTCAACCCCGCTCCCGTCAGTCCTGACACGTTCAAGCCAGGCCCTTGCCCGAGGTCGCTTTTGCCGTGTAGCGCCATATCTCCCGGCTGAACGGCCACACCACAAGTCTTTGCGCCCTCGCCCAAGAAGAGCCGGAGGTCGGATGCCTCTGCGCGTGCCTTCGTGCGATCAACGCCGATCGCCTCAATCTCGTCCGAGGCATCGCGAAGGCCTGCCGTATCGAGGAAGGTCACCGGTAGTCCCCCCAGATCCACTCGAACCTCAAGAACGTCGCGCGTCGTCCCAGGGTGCGCCGAGGTAATAGCCACTTCTCGCCGAGCTATCGCATTGATAATAGTAGACTTCCCGGCATTTGGGGGTCCGACAATAGCGACTTCGAAGCCGTCTCGAACCCGCTCCGCCACAAGCGCGCCCGCGGCCTCCCGCTTCCACTCGGCAAGGAGGCTTGTGAGCGACCACTGAACCTCTTCCTCAAGACCCGCTGGCACCTCATCTTCCACAAAATCAATGCTGGCCTCAATGAGGGCAGAGACTCTGACAAGCTCCGCCCTCCACCTCTCGACTTGATGGCCAAAGTCGCCCGCGAAGGTCCGCTGAGCCTGGATCAATTGTGCGTCGGTTTCCGCATCTATGAGATCTGCCAGACCTTCGACCTGCGTCAGATCGAGCCGCCCATTCTCCAACGCGCGTCGGGTGAACTCTCCCGCCTCAGCCAAGCGACAGTTCGGCAACGACTCGAGGACAGACTCCAATCGTCGCATGACTGCGATGCTGCCATGCACGTGGAATTCCACGGTAAGTTCACCGGTAAAACTCGCACCCGCATCGAACCGCAGAACCAGTGCATCATCGATGATCAGATCATCATGCGACAAACGCCTTAGCCTCGCTCGCCTCGGCTCAGGCACGTCACCGCACAACGCCGCGGCGATACTGTACGCTTCCGGGCCAGACACCCGATAGACCGCAATGCCTGCCCTGCCTCTGGCGCTGGCCAAGGCGAAGATCGTGTCGCCCCGGTCTGCCGTCATGCCGTCAGGCGTTCATCGAGTCGAAGAACTCTGCGTTTGTCTTCGTCTGCTTGAGCTTGGATATGAGAAACTCGACGGCATCCGTGGTCCCCATCGGGTTCAAGATGCGTCGCAGAACATACATCTTCTGCAGGTCGCCCTTGTCGACGAGCAGTTCCTCCTTGCGCGTGCCGGACTTGAGGATGTCCATGGCCGGGAACACGCGCTTGTCGGCAACCTTGCGGTCGAGCACGATCTCGCTGTTACCAGTACCCTTGAACTCCTCGAAGATCACCTCGTCCATCCGGCTTCCGGTGTCGATCAGCGCCGTCGAGATGATCGTCAGGCTTCCGCCCTCCTCGATGTTCCGCGCAGCGCCGAAGAAGCGCTTCGGGCGCTGTAGCGCGTTCGCATCGACGCCACCTGTCAAGACCTTGCCCGATGATGGCACAACCGTGTTGAACGCTCTACCAAGTCTTGTGATGGAATCGAGAAGGATAACAACATCTCGTTTGTGTTCGACGAGCCGCTTCGCCTTCTCGATCACCATCTCGCTGACTGCCACGTGCCGTGTTGCCGGTTCATCAAACGTCGACGAGATGACCTCGCCCTTCACCGACCGCTGCATGTCAGTCACCTCTTCGGGACGCTCGTCGATGAGCAGCACGATGAGGTAGCACTCCGGATGGTTCGCTTCGATCGAATGCGCAATGTTCTGAAGCAGCACGGTCTTGCCGGTCCGCGGCGGGGCCACAATGAGCCCTCGCTGACCTTTTCCGATCGGCGCGACGAGATCGATAATCCTCGCCGAGCGGTCTTTCAACGTCGGATCCTCGACCTCCATCGTCAGACGTTCGTCTGGATAGAGAGGTGTCAGGTTGTCGAAAGCCACCTTGTGCCGCGCCCGCTCGGGCTCCTCGAAATTGATCTGCTCGACCTTGGTCAGGGCGAAGTACCGTTCGTTCTCGCCTGGCTCCCGGATGACACCTTCCACCGTGTCGCCGGTCCGCAAGGAATGCTGCCGGATCATGTCCGGTGAGACGTAGATGTCGTCAGGTCCCGGCAGGTAGTTCGCCTCTGGGCTCCGCAGGAACCCGAAGCCGTCCTGCAGTACCTCCAACACCCCGTCGCCGCCGATATCCCAACCCTCGTCAGCACGTTCCTTGAGGATCGAGAACATCATGTCGCCCTTCCGCATGGTCGAGGCGTTCTCGATCTCGAGATCCTCAGCCAGTGCGAGAAGATCCTTGGGGCTTTGTGCCTTCAGGTCAGACAGGTTCAGTCGTTCGGTGTTCATCGAATAGTCCCGTGCCGACGGCGAGGTGTCGGTCTTGCAAGGGAATGGGAAGACGCCGATCGGCCGACCGGCGAAAACGCTCTTAGTCGACCGGCGAGAGCGGGTCAACATCCTCAGAACCGGATAACTACCGACAGCACGATGATGAACAGCAATGCGGTCGGTACCTCGTTCATGATGCGATATCTACGACCCTCACGAGTATTCGACTTCAGCCGCAAATTCTTTCCTTCGCCGCGCGAGCCAGTGATGAAACCAGGTCATGGCAAGAACCGCCACAGCCTTAGTCCATGGCCAGAACGCGTGCCAATCGACGACACCCGGCGTCCAGACCAGCAACAGCCCGAAGGTCCATGTGGCGATCATGGCGGGGTTCATGATGGCCCTCAGGAGACGACGCTCCATCGTCTGGAAAAGAGCGTCCGTCTCGCCGCCGGCCGCAACTGTTTCGACGTGGTAGACGTACAGCCGCGGCAGGTAGAACAGCCCTGCCATCCAGGTCACGACCGCAATGATATGCAGCGCCTTCGTCCACGGATAGACCGAGGCCAGAATGTCACTCATCGTCGCCCATCCATGTGCATCTCTCCTCCTTCTTTCTCAAAGAGGAGAAAAAGAAGGAAGATGTCATTGTAGACCATGTGCGCGACGGGGATTATCGAGCCATGCCCAGTTCCGCCCACATTCGCGTTCAGTCCGAGACGGGACGTGCCGGCGCTGTGGATACTTGTGCTTTATCGATCACGTCCAAGAGCTTCGACAAATCCGACCAGGGGACGGATCTCGCAAAGGTCGGCTCCTCCCGGTGGACGACCAAATCCGTACGCAGGTCGTGCCGCCCTTCTCTCCACGGGGGTATCTTGCCGTGGCAAGCCGCCGCCGTAACTAGAATTCACCACCTGCGGCGAAAGACCACCGAGCGTTCACACAGGTCGACTGCAATGTGCGACCGTATATCCACAAAGCGCTCTCCATGCAGGCACTGATCCTTGCCTCCGCGTCACCAGCTCGGATCGGCATGCTGCGTCGCGCCGGGCTGTCTTTCGACGTCGTGCCGGCGCGTATCGATGAGGAAGCGATCCGGGCGGCGCTGGCGGCGGAAGGTAGTGGTCCGCGCAACATCGCTGACGCTCTGGCCGAGGCAAAGACCGTGAAGGTCTCCGCTCGTCACCCGGCGGCGCTCGTGATCGGGGCGGACCAGGTCCTTGACCTCGAGGGCGAGGCCATGGGCAAGACGGCATCGCCGGATGAGCTGAGAGTTCAGCTTCGCCGCCTCCGCTCAAGGCGACACAAGTTGTTCTCTGCCGCGGTTGTCGCCGAGCAGGGCCGGCCAATCTGGCGTCAAGTTCAGGAGGCTCGGCTCCACGTTCGTGCGATGTCCGATGAATGGCTTGACGATTATGTGGAGAGAAACTGGGAAGCAGTTCGCTACGGTGTCGGCGGCTACCTCATCGAGGATGAGGGGGTCCGGCTCTTCGACAGCGTCGAAGGCGACACCTTCACCATCATGGGGCTGCCGTTGGTGCCGCTTCTGTCATGGCTAGCGATGAGAGGATCAATCCCTGGATGACGACCCATACCATTCCACTATCCGGTGTCGTCGGCGCGCCGGTTGCGCATTCACTGTCGCCACGGTTGCACGGGTTCTGGCTGCGTAAGATGGGTTTGGCCGGCCACTACGTGCCTCTCGAGGTCAGTCAGGCTGACCTGAGACAGGTTCTCTCTACGATGCCGCTGATGGGATTCGTCGGCTGCAATGTTACAATTCCGCACAAGGAGAGCGTTCTCGGCATGGCCGACCTAGTCACGGACCGTGCGGCGCTGATCGGAGCGGCCAATACCTTGATCTTCCGCCCAGACGGTCGGATCCACGCCGACAATACCGATGGCTACGGCTTCCTGCAGAATCTCTACCAGCGTGCGCCGGAGTGGGAGCCCACGATCGGTCCAGCGGCCATTTTCGGTGCCGGCGGCGCTGCCCGCGCGGTTGTCGCAAGCCTGATGGACGCGGGGGTTCCTCAAATTCGGATCGCCAACCGCACCCGCGCTCGCGCCGAATCTCTCCGCGCCGAGTTTGGGCCTCGGCTCACGGTATTCGATTGGAACGACGGGCGGGCGATGGTCGAGGGCGCAGCGACGGTCGTGAACGCGTCTTCCCTCGGGATGGCGGGCAGGCCGGACCTGCGGTTGCCCGACGGCTCGTTCCGGCCGGGAATGGTAGTGACCGATCTCATCTACGCTCCCCTGCGCACGGGCTTTCTCGCCGCTGCCGAGGCTGCGGGATGCAGTACCGTGGATGGCCTCGGGATGCTGATCTGGCAAGCTGTGCCGGGCTTCGAGCGCTGGTTTGGCGAACGCCCGGAGGTCGACGAGGATGTCCGACGCGCGATCTTGGCATGACGATCGTTCTCGGCCTCACCGGCTCGATCGGCATGGGAAAGACCACGACGGCGAGAATGTTCGCCGAAGCCGGCGTGCCGGTGTGGGACGCGGACGCCGCCGTCCATCGCCTCTACGCACCAGGCGGTGCCGCAGTGGAGCCAGTCCGCGCTCTGAATGACGATGTCATCAGCGACGGGTCCGTCGACCGCAGCGCGCTCAAGGTCTGGATTTCAGCCGATCCTACCGCGTTGGAGCGGCTGGAAGCCGTGGTGCACCCTCTCGTCGCGGACGACAGACGAGCTTTTCTTGAAGGAACGAAAGCGGATATCGCAGTCGTCGACATCCCGCTCCTGTTCGAAACAGGTTCCAGCGACGACGTAGACCAAACAGTCGTCGTGTCTTCACCGCCCGAGATCCAGCGCGAGCGGGTGCTCTCCCGAACCGGGATGACTCCCGAGCTGTTTGAGAAGCTTCTCGCCAAGCAACTGCCCGACGCCGAAAAGCGCGCCCGCGCCGATCACGTCGTCGACACTACCAGCCTTGAGGGTGCGCGTCGTTCGGTGCACAATATATTGCGAAGGCTGAGAGAAGATCGACATGCGTGAGATTGTCCTCGACACCGAGACAACTGGCTTCGATCCCCATACGGGTGACCGGATCGTGGAGATCGGCGCCATAGAGCTTCTGAACCATGTTCCGACAGGCCGCACGTATCATCAATATATCAACCCGGAACGGGCGATGCCGAGCGCTGCATTCGAAGTTCACGGTCTCGGAGATGACTTCCTGAGAGACAAGCCGTTGTTTCGCGACTGCGGCAGGGCATTTCTCGACTTCGTCGGGGAAGCTAAGCTCGTCATTCATAACGCTGAATTCGACATGCGCTTCCTCAATGCGGAACTTGGATGGATCAAGTTGCCGACGATAGCGATGGGCCGCTCAGTCTGCACCGTCACCATGACGCGAAAGAAGTACCCCGGAGCGCCGGCATCACTCGACGCGCTATGTCGACGATTTGGAATAGACAATACAGCACGCACGCTTCACGGAGCGCTGCTCGACGCAGAGATCCTCGCTGAAGTCTACCTGGAGCTCATCGGCGGGCGGCAGCCAGATTTTGGTCTGGGTGTCGCCGCGGGACCAAAGGCCGCGGCGACGGATTGGCGCCCGCGTCCGCGCTCAGCACCACTGGCACCACGCCTGACCGAGGCAGAGGCGGCAGCTCATGCCGCTTTCCTTGACGCCCTCGGCGAAGAACTCCGTGTGGGCTCGCCTCAGCTAGGCTGGGTTTCGCCTTGCTTCTGAGCGGCCGCGGCCTGCCGCTGCGCAAGGGTTTGCCGATAGAGCTGGATGAAGTCGATATTGTCGAGGTTGAGCGGCGGGAAGCCACCGTCCCGCGTTACGTCGCTGACGATGCGCCGTACGAACGGGAACAGCATGCGAGGGCACTCGATCAGAAGGAACGGATGCAGCTGATTGTCCGGAACGCCCTCGATCGAGAACAGGCCGGCATAGTCGAGCTCCATCAGGAATAGGTGCTCGCCACCTTCCTTGTTCTTCGACGTGATCTTGAACTTCGTGACCACTTCATAGCGTGGCTCTTCGCGTTTCTTGGCGTCGATCGAGACCTGGACCTGGATGTCGGGCTGCACCTGACCCTCGACCGGTTTCTGCGCCAGAATATTCTCGAATGACATGTCGCGGATGAACTGGCCCAGGATCTTCATCTGAACCTGAGCCTGCTGCGGAGTTTGTGCGCCCATGTCGTCGGCGGCGCCGTTTCCATCTTCGGCCATCTTGGCCCCCCTAGTCTGTGAAAAGTTGCCGGTCTGTAGCAGGATCCGGTCTGTCATCTCAATGCCGCGTCCACCCCGATGGTGAACGTGAACCGTCGCGCCGCTTTTCCTCGACCTCGTAGTAGTCTCCGTCGATGATGTCGGGTCGCGGCGACGCACGCTCATACTGTGGGTCGCCGTAGCTGAATCGTTCGACCTTGATTCGCTGCCGCAGCCAACGGTATGCCGCCGACCGGACCGGTGGGATCAGTAGGGCGAAGCCGAGCGCGTCGGTAAAGAAACCCGGCGTCAACAGGAGCGCCCCGGCTACGAGGATCATCGCTCCGTGCGCCAGAGGCTCCGTCGGATCACGCAACGCATTGATAGTGCCTCTGAGCTCTTGAATTGCACGCACGCCCTGGCGCCGTACGAGAGTCGTGCCGAGTATCGCGGTGACAACCACGATCGCGAGCGTCGGCCATAGGCCGATCCACCCGCCGACCTGGATGAAGAGAGCGATCTCGATCAGCGGAACGAGAACGAATGGGACGAACAGCCACATGGGCGACCTCCGGTCAAAAGGCGGCGCCGGTGGACTCGTACCCGGCCCGGCCTTACATAGGTAGTCACCGAGTAGGCGATCAACCGGATCGTTCGACCCGAGAGGCTTCTCATGAGTTCTGCCGTCATACAGCTCCTAGTGCTCGCCGGTATCGCGGTGTTCCTTATCCTGCGATTACGCAGCGTGCTGGGCACGCGGGAAGGTTTCGAGAAACCGCCGATCCAGGCGGGGTCTGACCGTCGCCGGAGCGATCGTCCCGAGTTTGAGGTCATCGAGGGCGGACCAGATCGCGACATCGTCGATCACGTGCCCGACGGAAGCGATAGCGCCAAGGCGCTTGCGGCCATGAAGATGGCGGAATCGGATTTCTCGGTGTCGGAGTTCCTCGAGGGCGCGCGCGGGGCCTACGAGATGATCCTCATGTCGTTCGAGAAGGGCGACCTTTCCGATGTTCGGGGCTTTCTGGCGGACGATGTCGCCGACGCATTCCAGCAGGTCATCGACGCACGGGCCGACCAGGGGCTTACGGTCGAAGTCCAGCTTCGTAGGCCTGCGTGAGATCGACCTGAGCGAAGCGACCTTTGATCGAGAGAGTGGCGAGGCGGAACTCACGGTACGCTACGTCGGAGAGCTGACATCCGTCGTCCGCAATGCCGACGGGGATATCGTCGAGGGCGATCCGAACTCGATCCGCCGGCAGAAAGATGTCTGGACTTTCGCCCGCACGATGGGTATGGACGATCCGAACTGGCTGCTCGTGGCCACCGGCGGCTGAGGCCGTCGGATGGTGAGACGTCTACGTCCCGAGGAGATAGACCTTTGGCGGCGCGTGACCAACAACACCACGCCGCTGAGTCCCGAACGGATCGAAGCGTCGACGAGCGAGCCTCGTCAAAGGCCTAGGGTCGCCGAAGTTCAAACCCCCATCCCAAGCTTTCGGATCGGTGAGGCACCGGCCTCGACGATGCCGCCCAAAGTTCATGTGCGGCCGCCCTTGCGCATTGACCGGCGAACTCAAAAGGATCTGTCGCGCGGAAGACGCCGCCCTGAGGCGAGCATCGACTTGCACGGAATGACGCTTGAGCAGGCGCATCCTGCGCTGAATCGCTTCATCCTCGCCTCCTTCGCCACCGGCCGCCGGCTCGTGCTGGTCATCACCGGCAAGGGTGGGGGTAGCGAGACGGATTGGCACGCCCCGCGCGGCGTGCTTCGACGCCAGGTCCCAGACTGGCTCTCCGGCGCACCACTGGGCTCCGTCGTTCAAGAGATCTTGCCTGCGCACCGAAGTCACGGCGGCTCCGGCGCCTACTACGTCGTCCTGCGTCGAAATTGACGGACGCCACCGGCTGCTACGCTTCGTCTCACGTGCTGGACGGCCCGCGCTGTGGCGAGGATAAGGAAAGAGCTGGCGGCGATGTCGTATCGACACCGCCGCCGCCGTCGCACCGGTCTGTCGGGGGAACGCGCGAACAGACCCTTGTCGGACCGGTGCGGCTCGCCGGGCGCGTGGCGCCCGGATCCTTTTATTGTTCGTCTGCCGTCTCTTCGCCGCCACCAAGCTGGTGGACGTAGGCTGCGACGGCACGGACGTTTGCCTCTCCCAACCGCTCGCCCCAAGGTGGCATCACGCCGTACGGCCCGACATTGATCGAGTGCCGGATCGTCTGGGGGTCTCCGCCGTAGAGCCAGATCGCGTCGGAGAGGTTCGGCGCTCCGACATCGCGCATCCCCAACCCTCCCTCACCATGGCAAGCGACGCAGTTCTCCGCGAACAGCGTCGATCCTGTCTCTGCCATGGCGGCATCGTGCTCCTGCCCTGAAATCGATAGCACGTACTGGACGAGCGCGCCGATCTCCTCCTCGGAAAGGATCTCCCCGAAGGCTGGCATCTCCGAATAGCGCGCGTCAGGGTCTTCCTCATTTCGAATGCCGTGCCGAACCGTATAGACGATGTCGTCCAGCGTCCCTCCCCAGATCCACGCATCGTCCAGAAGGTTGGGATAGCCGACGGCACCAGCCGCGCCCGACCCGTGGCACTGCGAACAATTGTTGCGGAAGATCGATGCACCGGCTTGGACAGCGTACCGATAGAGCTCCTCGTTCTCCGGCAGAACGCGCATATCGACGCTCACCAGCGATTCCCTCAGTCCCGCCTGCGAGGCTTCGAAGGAGGCGATGTCTTCGGCCACCTCGCCGCGGGTCGACCAACCGAAAAGACCTCCCGTCGCTCGCTCGAGCAGCGGAATGGCGGGGTACGCGATGACGTAGAGGAGGCTCCACGCGACCGTCGCATAGAAGGTCCAGAGCCACCATCGGGGCAGAGGATTGTTCAGCTCCTCGATCCCGTCCCAGCTGTGACCGGTGGTCTCGATCCCCGTTTCCTTGTCGATTTTCTTGTCGGTGGCCATCACTCGTCCCCTTTGGGTGCGTCTTCGTTCCGGAAGGGCACCATCGCGGTGTCGTCATGTACTTCGCGACTGCCGGGGCGGAACGCCCAGAAGATCACGCCGACGAAGATCAAGGTCAGCAACAGCAACATCCAGCTGTCGGCGAAGTGGCGAAGCAGTGTGTACGTCTCCATCAGCGCCCCGCCCCCACCGGTTCAAAGGTCGAGAAGTCGACGAGCGTGCCGAGCATCTGCAGGTAGGCTATCAGCGCATCCATCTCGCTGATGCCTGGTTGACCATCGAAGTTGCGCGTCTGCGCACCTGGATATCGCTCCAGGAGGCCGTCCCAGTCCCCGAACGGGTCCGCCTGGACGCGGAAGTCGAAGCGGGCGTTGGCGATCATCTCTTCGGTATAGGGAACACCGACCATCGCGTGTGTCTCGAGCAAGTCCGCCACATGAGTGTCGTCGACGAGCCGGTCGAGCAGGTAGTCGTACTTCGGCATCACGCTTTCCGGCACCACGGTCTGCGGATCGCGGAAATGATCGACGTGCCACTCGTCTGAGTAACGGCCTCCAACACGCGCGAGGTCCGGCCCGGTTCTCTTCGAACCCCACTGAAATGGGTGGTCGTACATCAATTCAGCAGCCAGGCTGTAGTGGCCGTACCGTTCCACCTCGTCGCGCATCGGGCGGATCATCTGGCTGTGGCAGACGTAGCAGCCCTCTCTGATGAAGATGTCACGGCCTGACAGTTCGAGCGGGGAGTAAGGCCTCACCCCTTCCACCTCCTCGATGGTATTCTCGAGGTAGAAGAGTGGCGCGATCTCGACGATTCCACCGATCGTGACCACGAGAAAGCTCGCCACCAGCAGCAGAGTCGCATTCCGTTCGAGGATCGCGTGCTTGTTGATGAAGGCCGTGTGGTGCGGCAATTCGTTGGGGATGCCGTCGTTGCCCGGCGTCGTGACCTTAGGATCATCCTTCGGGTCGGTGACCTGTGGGTTGTCGGGTGTCTTTTCGTCAGCCATTCCTCAAACCCTCATTCTGCAGGGACGGCGACATCACTGCGGGCTGGCGCGCGCCGGATCGTCATCCACATGTTCCAGACCATGATCAGCGCCCCGACGAGGTACATCACCCCGCCGAGCGCCCGGACCACGTACATCGGGTACTTCGCAGCCACCGTGTCGGCGAAGGAGTTCACCAAGAAGCCTTGGCTGTCGACCTCGCGCCACATCAGCCCCTCCATGATCCCGGAGACCCACATCGACGCCGCGTAGAGAACGATGCCGATCGTCGCGAGCCAGAAGTGCCAGTTCACCGCCTTGAGGCTGTAGAGCTCCTGCCGGCCCCAGAGCCGCGGCGTCAGGAAATAGATGCAGGCGAAGGTGATCATTCCATTCCAGCCAAGCGCCCCCGAGTGCACGTGTCCGATCGTCCAGTCCGTGTAGTGGCTGAGCGAGTTGACCGCACGGATCGACATCATCGGCCCCTCGAACGTGCTCATCCCGTAAAAGGCCAGCGAGATCACGAACATCCGGATGATCGGGTCGGTCCTGAGCTTGTCCCAGGCCCCCTGCAGCGTCATCAGCCCGTTGATCATGCCTCCCCAGCTCGGCATCCACAGCATCACGCTGAAGACCATGCCCAGGGTCGCGGCCCAGTCGGGCAGGGCGGTATAGTGCAGGTGGTGCGGACCCGCCCAGATGTAGAGGAAGATCAGCGACCAGAAGTGGATGATCGAAAGCTTGTAGCTGTAGACCGGTCGCCCGGCCTGCTTGGGAACGAAGTAGTACATCATCCCCAGGAACCCCGCCGTCAGGAAGAACCCGACCGCATTGTGGCCGTACCACCACTGCGTCATCGCATCCTGAACGCCGGCGAAGACCTGCACGCTCTTCGAGCCCCAGATCGACACCGGAATCGACAGGTTGTTGACGATGTGCAGCATCGCCACCGTCACGATGAATGCGAGATAGAACCAGTTAGCGACGTAGATGTGCGGCTCTTTCCGCTTGATGAGCGTTCCGAGGAAGACCGCGAGGTAGGCGACCCAGACGATCGTCAGCCAGAGGTCCACGTACCATTCCGGCTCTGCATACTCCTTCGACTGGGTCGCGCCGAGGATGTAGCCGCTTGCCGCCAGCACGATGAAGAGCTGGTATCCCCAGAAGACGAACCAGGCGAGATTGCCGCCCCAAAGCCGTGCGGCGCTGGTGCGCTGCACGACGTAGAAGGAGGTCGCGATCAGCGCGTTGCCGCCAAAGGCGAAGATCACCGCGCTGGTGTGGAGCGGCCGCAGCCGGCCGAAGTTCATGTATCCCTCTGACCAGTCGAAGTTCAGGACCGGATAGGCGAGTTGAAAGGCGATGAAGGTGCCCGCCAGGAACCCGATGACGCCCCAGAAGGCCGTCGCGATGACGCCGTAGCGGATCGGACCGTCGAGATAACCGGTCGTGTCGACCACCGGCTGCGGTTCATCGATGCGCCGGATTTCCCACAGACAGAGCCCGCCGGCGAGCAGCATGATGAGAATGGCGTGCGCCTGATAGGCGATATCACGGCCCCAATTCGCTGCGATCGCCGCGATGAGCGCGATCACGCCATAGGCCGCGACCTTGATGAAAGGCATGGACAATCCCCCGGATCCTTGACCGCCCGACAATGTTGGGCAGTGGTCTGTTCGCGAGTGCACTAGATCCCGGGTGGACGGTGTACTCCTTGATCTGCATCAAGCAGACGCCACCTTCATCGGTCGGCGTCTCCGGACGGTCGGCAGGTTGCCATGTCCCGGCCCCATCGCTATGGGCCGCAGCCTCATCCTTTCCATGTGGGGGAAGACCAGGCTCCTGCGGAGCAAGCGGCGCGAAGGGCGAGCCGTCGCCGGATGACCCCGACGATGCGCAATCGAATAGCAAGGTGGAGCGGAAACAATGACAACGATCCACGCCTACCGCGAGCAATGGTTCGGCAACCTGCGGGGCGACCTGCTGTCCGGCCTCGTCGTGGCTCTCGCCCTGATCCCCGAGGCGATCGCCTTTTCGATCATTGCCGGCGTCGATCCAAAGGTTGGACTCTACGCGTCCTTCTCGATTGCGGTCGTGACGTCGATCGCCGGCGGGCGGCCTGGCATGATCTCGGCGGCGACAGCGGCAACGGCGGTTCTGATGGTGACGCTGGTGCGCGATCATGGGCTTGAGTACCTGCTCGCGACCACGGTCCTGGCGGGCCTGCTGCAGATCGGCGCGGGCTTTCTGCGGCTGGGCCAGTTGATGCGCTTCGTTTCGCGTTCAGTGATGACGGGCTTCGTCAACGCGCTCGCCATCCTGATCTTCATGGCCCAGATCCCCGAGCTCATCGGTGTCCCCTGGCTGACCTATCCGATGGTCGCCGCCGGGCTCGCCATCATCTACCTGTTCCCCCTGCTGACCCGTGCGCTGCCGTCCCCGTTGGTGACAATTGTCGTCCTGACGCTTGTCGCACTGGCGTTCGGCTGGGATGTCCGGACGGTCGGCGACATGGGAGAGCTGCCCGCGACCTTGCCGATGTTCCTCGTGCCCGATGTGCCGCTGGAGTTCGAGACGCTGACGATCATCCTGCCATACGCGGCCGCCGTCGCCGTCGTCGGCTTGCTGGAGAGCCTGATGACCCAGAACATCGTCGACGAACTCACCGACACGCCGTCTAACCGGAATCAGGAGTGCATCGGACAGGGTCTCGCGAACACGGCGACCGGGTTCATCGGCGGGATGGCGGGGTGCGCCATGATCGGCCAGTCGATCATCAACGTGAAATCGGGTGGGCGTGGGCGGCTCTCCTGCTTCACTGCGGGCGTCGTGCTCCTGATCATGGTGGTCGCGCTCGACGACATCGTGCGGGTCATCCCGATGGCGGCACTGGTGGCAATCATGATCATGGTCTCGATCGGGACGTTCTCGTGGTCGTCGATCAAGACACTTCGCACGCACCCGACATCGTCCTCCGTCGTGATGCTGGCGACGGTGGCGACCGTCGTCTACACCCACAACCTAGCCATCGGAGTACTCGTGGGCGTCCTACTCTCGGGCGTCTTCTTTGCTGGCAAGATCGCGCAACTGTTCCGCGTGACGTCTAGGCTGTCGCCGGACGGCCGCCATCGCACCTATTCCGTCGAAGGCCAGCTCTTCTTCGCCTCGGCAGAGGCCTTCATGAAGGCTTTCGACTTTCGCGAAGCGCCGGAGCGCGTGACCATAGATGTCAGCCGCGCGCACATATGGGACATCTCGTCGGTGCAGGCGCTCGACATGGCCGTACTCAAGTTTCGACGTGAAGGGGCCGAGGTCGACATCACGGGCATGAACGAAGCGTCCGAGACCATCGTCGACCGGCTCGGCGTTCACGACAAGCCGGGTGCGCTCGACAAGTTGATGGCGCACTGACAGGATCGTACGGCATGCCCGGACAGAAGATCATCGCTCTCGTCGACGCTTCGATCTACGCACGAAGTGTCTGCGACCACGCCGTTTGGGGAGCCAAGCGGATGGCTTCAGGCGTCGAGCTGGTGCACGTCCTTGGTCGCCGCGAGGCGCCGGAGCGACAGGATTTGTCGGGCACGATTGCGCTCGGCGCCCGGAGCGCGTTGCTCGAAGAACTCGCCACGCTCGACGCGCAGCGCGCCCGGCTGGCTCAGACGCGTGCGCGCGCCATCCTCGACGACGCCCGCGCCATCCTTGAAGAGGCGGGTGTCGAGGCATCTGCGAGCCTCCGGCGCGGCGACGTGGTCGACGCCGTGTCCGAGCGCGAGGCGGAAGCGTCCTTAGTTCTTATCGGAAAGAGGGGTGAGGCCGCGGACTTTGCCAAGGGCCACCTCGGATCGAACCTCGAGCGCGTCGTCAGGATTGCGAAGAAGCCCGTTCTGGTCGCTTCGCGCGCGTTCAAGCCGATCGATAGGCTGCTCATCGCCTACGACGGCGGAGCGAGTGCGATGCGGGCGGTCGACCACGTGGCGCGCTCGCAGCTCTACGCCGACCTCGACGTCACGGTCGTGACCGTCGGGGCGTCGTCGCGCAACGCTGAAAAGGGGCTTGAGGATGCCCAGGCCATGCTCGCAGCTGCCGGACTGAGCGCCGAGACACGCCTCCTCCCCGGTCAGCCCGAGACGGCGCTGGGCGAACTGGTCGAGGCGGAGGGGTTTGGCATGCTGGTCATGGGAGCATACGGGCACAGCCGTATACGAAGCATGATCATCGGATCAACGACCACCGAGATGGTCCGCTCGTGCCGCGTACCCGTGGTTCTCGTTCGCTAGGGAACGGTCACCGATCGCCGCTCTCGTGCTGCAGCCGGGCCATGTCGGGGACAGCTACGATTCGCGCCTCTCGAAGCTCGATGATTCCCTCGCGCTTCAAGGCCGACATCTGCCGGCTGACCGTCTCCAGCGTCACGCCGAGGTAGTCAGCCATCTGTTCGCGGGTCATCGGCAGCTCGATCGTACGCCCTTCCACCGCTTCGACGCGGGAGGCGCCAGCAGCGCGGCGCAGGAAGATGTCGATGAGGCTGGCGACCTTCTCGCGCGCTGTCTTGCGCCCCAGAAGAAGCATCCACTCCCGCGCCGCGTCGAGCTCGTCGAGCGACATCTCCAGCAGTCGCTGTCCAATGCGAGGGGTTCGTTCGACGATCCGCGCGAATTCCGTACGTCGGAAGCAGCATAGCGTGAGCGCGGAATGAGCCGTCACGTCGAACGGCGCAAGTGCCCGGTCCGGCCGACCGATGAAGTCCGACGGCAAGAGAAGGCCCAGCGTCTGGCGCCGACCATCCTCGAGTGTTTTCGAGATCGTCGCGTGCCCCTCCACGAGGATCGCGACGAACGGCATCTCGTCGCCGGCCCAGACGACAGTCTCACCTGGCGCGTACTTGCGGAACGTCTTGATGCGCTCCAGCACGGCCAACTCTCCGGTCTCGCACACCGAGCAGACGGCCTGATGCCGGATGGGGCAGTCGATGCACTTCTCTGCCGGGCCGAAGGTCGGAACCACGTCGTGCATGTGTCCTCGCGCAACGATGATCGGATGTGTTCCGTTCAAGATGGGTATCGGCTGACACATCACAATACAATGGCAGCGCTTTACTAAGCGCCTGGTCGTGACGAGAACACCGCTCGGGCTTGATCTCTCGCACCGGTCGATCAACGCTCTTGTTCCTGGGACAGGCGCGAAGGGAGCTTTCGGAGGTGGGTCTTGATGCTCTGGTGAGGGGGCAGGCCGAATGACCAATCCCCTCTGATCGCGTTGAAAAACTCCGCGCTGTGAGGCAGAAAATCGCCGCCGCAAATGGGCGCGAGCGCCTTTGTTTACGGCGCCACCGGCAATGCTGCACGTGCAGGAAAGAGCTTGGCGAGCTTGCGGAGGTTCTGGGCGGTGGCGGCGAGCAGGAATTCGTCGTGGGCGCCGCATGGGCCACGCAATCGCAGGCGTCCCATGCCGAGTATCCGCTTCAGGTGCGCGAACAGCATCTCGACCTTCTTCCGGAGCCTCATCGCGATCTGGTAGTCCCGCGTTTTCGCGATGTCGCGGGCAACTTGGCGGGCATCCTCGTGCTCCTCCCGGGTGATGGCGCGAAAGTCGGCGTTGGGGCAGCATTTCGGTTTTGACGGGCAGCTCTGGCAGGTCAGTTTCAGCGCACGGTACTTGGCGACGCCCTTGCCCGTGGGTCCCCGGTTCGGGTCGGAGTAGTTGCGCCTAAACTGCCTCAGCTCGTGTCCCTCGGGGCAGATGTACCGGTTGTTCTCGGCGTCCCACTCGAAGTCCGTCCGTGCCCAGGTGCCGTCCGCGCGGCTGGCCTTGTCGAGGACAGGGATATGGGGGGCGATCTTGCGGTCGACCAGCCAGCCCAGCATCGGCCCCGTCCCATAGGCCGTGTCCGCGATCAGCCAGTCGGGATCCAGCCCGAAGGTTTCCTTCGTCCGATCCAGCATCGTCCGCGCGGCCCCGACCTCCGCCGAAACGATCGACCGCGTCTCCTCGACATCGACGATGATGCTGTGATCGGTGTCGATCAGGTAATTGTCGGAATAGGCAAAGAAAGCCGGACCCTTGCGCGCCGCCGTCCACTGGCTGGCCGGGTCGGAGTGGGAGGTGAACTTTGGCTCGACCTCGGTGGCCGCCCCGAAAGCCTCATGATCCAGCACCTCCAGATATTCCCGGACGGCCCGCGGCGCATCGACCGGATCGATGGCCTGCGCGTCCCACTCTCCCTGCGGCGCCGAGTTCTTCCTGTTGGCATCGGCTTCGATCAGGCTGGCATCGACCGCCAGGCGCTGACCGCTCACCAGCCCCTCCTCGATGCACCTTGCGACGACGGTTTCGAACAGGTGACGCAGCAGCCCGCTCTCCCGGAACCGGCCGTGGCGGTTCTTCGAAAAGCTCGAGTGGTCTGGCACCGGGTCGGTCAGGTCGAGCCGACAGAACCACCTATACGCCAGGTTCAGATGCACCTCCTCGCAGAGCCGCCGCTCGGACCGGATGCCGAAGCAGTATCCGACGATCAACATGCGGATCAGCAGCTCGGGATCGATCGAGGGGCGCCCGGTCTGGCTGTAGTACGGGGCGAGATGCGGGCGGATCCTGCTCAGGTCGACAAAGCGATCGATCGACCGTAGCAGATGATCCCGAGGCACGTGGTCTTCCAGAGAGAAGTCGTAGAACAGGCGCCCTGCGCTTCCTGTCTCGGTCCCATCATCGTCGCTGCCTCCCCGATAGGCGAATCGAATCAGAGATCAGCGCGCCAAACAACACGAGTTTTTCAACGAAATACTCTGGGATCAGCTCTTCGCGCGGCACGCCGGCTCTACCGAGACGTTCCTGCTTCTGCCGGACGGCGGGCGAGTGAGCTACGCCGACTTTCTGGGTCTCGCCGCACGCTACGCCCACCTGCTGACCGAGCATGGAATGAAGCCGCGCGATCGCCTTGCGGTCCAGGTCCGCAAGTTCCCCGAAGCGCTGGCGCTATACGCCGCTTGCGCCAGACCGGAATTGTCTTCCTGCCGCTCAATCCGGCTTACACCCCATCGGAGATGGAGTACTTCGTCCGAGACTCCGGCGCCGCGATGCTGATTGGCGACCCCGCGTGGATCTCTGCCGAGGCATCCGGCTCTTCATCTCGGGATCCGCACCCACGCTTGCAGACACCCACGCCCAGGTCGAAGAGCGGACAGGCAATCTCATCCTCGACCGCTATGGGATGACCGAAGCGGGCATGATCTGCTCCAATCCATACGAGGGAGAGCGACGCGTCGGGACAGTAGGCCCGCAATTGCCAGGCGTATCCGTCAAGGTCCTCGCCGAGGATCGAGAGCTTCCGCCTGATGAAACGGGGATCCTTTACGCACGCGGCCCGAACTTGTTTCAGGGGTACTGGGGCAAGCCTCGGAAAACGCGTGAAGACTTGTCTGCAGACGGCTGGCTGAAAACAGGCGACCTCGCGCGGCTGGATGCCGATGGCTAGGTCACCATCGTCGGGCGCGAGAAGGATCTCATCATCTCCGGTGGCTTCAACGTATACCCGAAGGAGATCGAGCAGATCCTCGATACGCTCGCCGGCGTGGCCGAGTCAGCCGTGATCGGCGCGCCGCATCCGGATCTTGGGGAGACGGTCATCGCGCTGATCGTTGCTGATGAAGAAGGCCTCGACACCGCGGCGATCGAGGCCGCGATCGAAGGCCGGCCGCGCCTCATCGAGGTCGTCGCGGATCTGCCGAGGAATGCGATGGGCAAGATCCAGAAAGGCGAATTGCGCAGCCGCTACACGAACCGGTTCTTGTGAGGGCGCCGGCTGTGCGCTACCGAGTTCTCGGGCCATGGCTGGCCCGAGGCGCATCCAGAAATCGCGTTGCGCGGCCTAGCGGTAGGTCGGCTGATTTGCGCCGATCGTGGCGCCTACCGCCGCCCCACCAAGCGTGGCCGCCGTTCGTCCGCTCCCACTTCCGAACTGGTTTCCGACCGCCGCCCCGATGAGGCCCCCCGTCGCGGCGTTCACGCCCTGGCTATCGGTGCACCCCGCCGCTCCAACCGACGCGGCGAAAGCAACGGCAACTAGTATTCTTGCAGCACTCATGAAAAGTCCTCCGATCTTCGATGTCAGGGCAGTGAGAACATACGCCCATCATTCACTATAGACCTGCGTACACTCCAGCGACAGAAAAACGCCATAACTCCGGCGTCTGCTTGCCGACGCGACATTTCAGGCCGGTGAAACCCCGACCGCCACGGCCTCCTCGACCAGGACGAGGATCCGGTCGCCCGGTTCACGGGTAGACGCGAAGCGACGGAACTCTTCCGCAACGCGGACAGACGTGACGGCGCCCTCGGGGGTGCGAATGGTCGCGATGCCGGTTCCGCCATCATAGCTGATCAACTCGACGACGAAGCTCGTCACGGAGGCGACACCGGCCGCTGGCCGGGCACCCTCGGGCGCTCGACCCGCGAAGGTGTCCGTGATGGCCTCTCCGCTGTCCGCCGGATCCGCCATCGCCAGAGCCACGCCCTCATAATACTCGAGCGCGACTTCGTCGCCGACTTGGACCTCAGCGAGATTTCGAACCTCATCGCTGACGCGGTAGACGACGGTCCGATCCTCGCCCTCGATGACGAGACGGCGCGCCTCGACGTCGATCCCGCGAACGACGCCTGTAAGTTCGACGGTTTCCTCGCGCGAAGCCGTTTCAGGGATCGCGCACGCGGCGAGCGCGATAGCCATCACTCCAGTCATGAGTGCCGAACGAAACATCAGTGGTGCTCCTCATCCTTTTCGGCACTGCAAGTGCCTGGAGCAGGGGCTGTCAAGCACGAGCGGTCGGCGATGGCGGATCGCCGCCCGACGCGCGCGTCCGGGACAACTTTACTTTCGCGGTGCACCGCGTCATCCGCGAGCGGTGGAACCGAGCTCCAACCAGATCGACGTCATCTGTCCCAACCTCAAGCGCCGGCTTTCGGGAGTCACAGCGACGGTGGTTCGACTCGTGCCGGTTCAGAATACCCGGTTCGGTGTTTGGGCAACCGGCCCTGGTCTTCCGCCCGAGGTCCCCTCGATCCCACTCCTTCGAGCCGTGACGCTGTCCGGCGGTCCTCGCGTCTGGCACGCGCGGCGGAATGTCGAGATGACGCTAGGGCTCATCCTGCGACATCTCTTTCGTCGGAACCTCCGCCTTCTCTTCACGTCGGCCGCTCAGAGGCGACACACGCGCTTCACCCGCTGGTTGATCTCCCGGATGGACGCCGTTGTTGCGGTCTCGCCGCTGGCCGCGAGCTATCTCGAGCGGTCGGCGGAAGTCATCCTCCACGGCGTCGACACGGAGGAATTCCGCCCCGCGCAGGACCGCAGCAGCCTGAAGCGCGACCTTGGCCTCGCGCCGGGGACGTGGGTCGGGAGCTTCGGGCGGCTGCGCGCACAGAAAGGCACCGACCTCCTCGTCCGCGCAATGCTCCGGCTGATGCCCCAGCGGCCGACGCTAAAGTGTCTCATCGTCGGCCGCGCCGACGAACAGGCGTTTCTCGAGGAGATCCGGGGCCAGATCTCGCACGCGGGATTGGCAGACCGCTTCGTGTTCGTCGAGACCTTCGGATGGCCAGAGCTCGCGCGGCACCACGCCGCGATGGACCTCTACGTGGCACCGCCGAGATGGGAAGGCTTCGGATTGACCCCGCTTGAGGCGATGTCATGCGGCGTCCCGGTTGTTGCGACGACCGTCGGGGCTTTCCCCGACATCGTGCCACCCAGTGGCGGCCGCCTCGTTCCCCCGGACGATCTGGACGCCCTTTCGGTGGCCATCGCCGTCGTGCTGGACGATGACGCGCTTCGGGCTCGGATGGGTGACGCCGGCCGGGCTCATGTTGAGGCCTCGTTCGGTATCGAACGCGAGGCCGAAGCGCTGATAGCTGTCTACCGGCGCCTCCTCGCGACCTGACGGGGCTTGCGATACAGGCCCGCCATCCGCTACAGCGCGCCGTCAATCCGAAGGAGATCGACATGGGCTACCGCATAGCGGTCGTCGGTGCCACGGGCAACGTGGGCCGCGAAATGCTGAACATCCTTGCCGAGCGGGAGTTTCCGGCTGACGAGGTCGCAGCGCTCGCCTCGCGCCGTTCACTCGGCACGGAGGTCAGCTATGGAGACCGGACCCTCAAGACGAGGGATCTCGACCAGTTCGACTTCGCTGGATGGGACATGGCGCTCTTCGCCATCGGCTCGGATGCAACCAAGGACTACGCACCGAAGGCTGCGAAAGCGGGGTGCATCGTTATCGACAACTCCTCGCTCTATAGGTACGAGCCGGATGTTCCGCTGATTGTGCCGGAGGTGAACGCCGACGCGATCGAAGGCGTGCGCAAGCGCAACATCATCGCCAACCCGAACTGCTCGACCGCTCAGATGGTCGTCGCGCTCAAGCCCCTGCACGACCGGGCCCGCATCAAGCGCGTCGTCGTCTCGACCTACCAGTCCGTCTCCGGATCGGGGAAGGACGCTATGGACGAGCTCTGGAACCAGACGAAGGGCGTCTACGTGCCGGGGCAGGAGGTCGCGCCGAGCGTCTATCCCAAGCAGATCGCCTTCAACGTCATTCCCCAAATCGACTCGTTCATGGACGATGGCTCCACCCGTGAAGAGTGGAAGATGGTCGTCGAGACGAAGAAGATCATCGACAAGTCGATAAAGGTGACGGCAACCTGCGTCCGCGTGCCGGTCTTCGTGGGCCACGGCGAGTCAGTCAACGTCGAGTTCGAGGACTTTCTAGACGAGGACGAGGCGCGCGACATCCTGCGCGAGGCGCCCGGCATCATGGTCGTCGACAAGCGCGAGCCCGGCGGATATGTCACGCCGGTAGAATGCGTCGGGGACTTCGCCACGTTCATCAGCCGGATCCGGCAGGACTCGACCGTCGAGAACGGCCTCAGTTTCTGGTGCGTTTCGGACAACCTCCGCAAGGGCGCGGCGCTCAATGCCGTGCAAATCGCGGAACTGCTCGGAAATCGCGTACTGCAGAAGGCGTGATCGCGACGCCTGCAACGCTTATAGGAGCGTTCGTGATAACAATGTCCTGCGTCGGGACCCTTTCGGCGCAGGACGTGACCAGTTTCGCGCGAAACGAGCAGATCTCCATCTTCGGCGGCGTCCATGTTGAGAACGTGTGGCAGGACGTCATCTTTGCGCCGGACGAACTCGACTACGACAAGGCCGGGCTGATTGGGGTGGCGTTTGGCTATGAATGGCGCCATCCAGATAGAGCGCTGTCATATGGGCTTGAGTTTCAGGCCGTTGGTCAGCTTGGCCTGCAGGAACACTTCGAGTTCAACCTGCCGTTCTTCCTTAGGTACGATCTGCCGGCCCAGACGCCTCTGGTTCGCAGCTTTGCACTTGGGCTTGGATCATCGTTCGCGACCGAGGTTCCGGAATACGAGGTCGCGACCCGCGGAGACAGCCAGCGTTTCATGGCCTACTGGACCCTCGAGGCAGAGTTCGGCGCTGAGGCCTCGGCTATTTCGATCTTCACCCGTCTACATCATCGCTCCGGCGCGTTTGGAGCAGTGGCAGACGAAGGCGCTTCAAACGTGATTGTCTGGGGGATCCGACGGCGTTGGTGATGCGACCCGTTCGAAGGACTTGGACGGAAAAAGGCCGCCCATGTGGGCGACCTTCTCTTGAGATGGGACTTGAAGCTTACTGCGAGTAACGTTCCATCTGCTCAAGCTCGTCTTGCGTCGAGTCGATGTAGACGCGGATGTCGTCACCGCCTTCCTCGCGCATCACTGCGAGTTGGTCGAAGTCGACCATCACCGGCTTTTCGCCAAGGCCGAGGAAACCCCCGACGTCAATGATGACGTTCTCGACCTGTCCGTCCGACGAGAGGACGAGTTCACTGATATCGCCGATGTCCTCGTCGTTCATGCCGTAGACCGTGTGGCCGTCGAGTTCCTCGGCGACGATCTGGTCCGCCTCGGCCATCGCGTAGCCTTCCCGCTGGAGTGCGGGGCGGTTCGCGGTCTGGTCGGCCTGAGCGGTTTGATCCGTCGCCTCACCCTCGGTCACGAGGTCGCCTTCAGCCATATCTGCCTGCGCCATCCCCGTGTCTTCCGACGGTTGCTGGTCCGCTTCGGCCATGTCAGTCTCGGCCGGCTGCTGCTCGTCGGACTCGGCCATTTGCGGCTCTTGCTGATCAGCACCTTCCGTCGAGTTCGATCTCGGCGCTCTGCAGCGCAACCGCCTCGTCTGACGTCGACTCTTCCGCGGACGCGGTGTCCTGCTGCTGGTTCTGCTGTGCAGATTGGCCTTCCGCCTGCTGGGTGTCTTCACCCTGTTCGCGGAACGTCACGGTCGGCTCGCCCGCCTGCGCAAATTCGACCTGCGGCTCGCCGGTCTGGTTGAATTCGATCCGAGGTTCGGCGCTTTCATAGCGAACCGTAGGCTGGCTGCGCTCGATTTGCACGTTCGCCTGCTGATCGCCGCCTTCGCTCTCCTGGTAGGTCACGACCGGCTCGTTGCGCGTCAGGTTGACCTGCGCGTCGGTGGACTCGCTGGTCTCACCTTGTGCCATCTGCTCACCGCTGGCCTGATCGCGGACGCTCACTCCTTGCGCGTTTTCCGGATCCTCGGCCTGACTGAGCTGCAGGTCGATGCGCGGCGTCGTCTCGCGTACCGTTACTTGCGGCTCGCTCTGGCGTACTTCCACCTGGGGCCGCGCGTTGGCGACGTCGACGCCCGGCGGCGGCAAGGTGACGATGATCTCCGGCGGCGCCTGCTCGATCGTGATCGTTGGAGCGGGCATGTCGACGCGCACGGTCGCCGGCGCTTGCCGCACCAGAATCTCGCCGGCCTGTTCGCGCACCGTCACTTCAGGATCCGCGCTCTGGACCATAACCTCAGTGTCGCCGGAGTTCACGTCGACCTCGGGTGGCTGGCGATCAACGAAGACCTCGCCCTCGACCACGACTTCGTCCGAAAGCTGGATGCGCGTTGAATCAGATTCCGCCAGCACGGCGTCCTCGCTCTCCGACTGCTGCTGATCCTGCTGGGCAGCATCGGTCTGGGCGGTGTCGCTCTCCTGCCCCTCTTGACCCTGCCTGATCCGTTCGAGTTCGACATTGACCACTGCGCACTGCTCAGGGTCGCGCTGATCAAGGATTTGGTTCAGCTCATCTTCGGTCTGGGAGACGCCTTCGGGCATATCCTGCTCGAGATATTGTTCGAGCTGGGTGCAGGCATCCTGATCTTGCGCCTGGCCCGGCATCGCCACTGCCGCGAGGGGCAGGGTCAAGGCCGTTGTCATCATCAGGCGCTTCATATCAAAAGTTCGCATCGTTTTCCTCCGCACGTTTTTGTGCTGCTGATTGAGAAACCGTGAGACGAAAGAAGGTTCCGAACATTCCGTGGTGGCGTCTCCGACCCCGGAACGTTCAAAGCACAGATGCGCAACGCGCTCAGAGGCGCGTTGCTATCGGAGCCAGCGCTGAGAATTTGAAGAAGAGCATCAGAAATAATGTACTGCTGACACCGCTCTGTTCGGCTCTACGCGCCCACGATTTTTCCACCGTTCGGATGCAGTGTCTGACCGGTGAAGTAGTGGCCGTCCTCACACACGAGGAAGAGGTAGCTCGTAGCGATTTCCCACGGCTGTCCGGGATGGCCGAGCGGCGCGTTGTCCCCAAAACCCTCCACCTTGTCTGCTGGCATCGATCCGGGGATAAAGGGTGTCCAGACCGGTCCCGGCGCGACGGAGTTGACCCGAATGCCTCGCGGCGCCAATTGCGTGGCGATGGATCTGGTGAAAGCGGTGATCGCGCCGCGGGTCGTCGAGTAGTCGACGAGGACGGGGTTGCCCTTGAACGCGTTGACCGAAGCGGTGTTCACGATGGCGCTGCCTTCGCCCAGATGCTTCAGCGCTGCCTGGGTTACGAAGAAATAGCTCGCGATATTGGTCTCCAGCAGATGGCGAAGCTGGTCCTCTTCGATATCCTCTAGCTTCGTCTCGTAAAACTGCTGGCTGGCATTATTCACGACCACGTCCAGCCGACCGAACCGTTCGACCGTGTCCCTTACCACGCGCGTTGCGTGCGACTTCTTCCCCAAGTCGCCGGGCAACAGAAGGGCTTCGGAACCTTCCTCCTCGACCAGCTGCTTTGTCTGCTCGGCGTCTTCGTGCTCGTCGAGATAGGCAATCGCGACACGTGCGCCTTCGCGCGCGAACAGGATCGAGACGGCGCGGCCGATACCACTGTCGCCGCCGGTGACGAGCGCCACCTTGTCGGCAAGCTTTCCAACACCCGGATAGCGCGGCGTGTAGTCCGGGGCTGGATGCATCTCGTTCTCGAAGGCAGGCATCCTGTCCTGATGCTGTGGGGGGATCGACGTCATCATGCTGCTCCAGGGCAAGTCTCGTAGATTGGAGCCGAAACAAGCCGCATCGCCGTCTGTTCCCGTGCCGTCGAAGAAAGCCTGATCGAGCGGAACCGGACCGCCTGGCCTTTGTTGTACCTGTTACTGATATGGGCGTTACGCGCACGGTCTATGTCGGCGAGCCCCCTCAAAACGAAAGCGCTTCGCAGCGCCAACATTTCTTGGCTTGCCGCAACGCGAAATACGAACATCCAATACAAAGGGCGCTTATATCCGTGGTCGTCGCCCAGCGGATTGATGGGCCGTTGGCCTGAGCGCTCCGAATCGGCGCTCTCGCTGCCAGATGTACACTCCGGCCGCGCCGATGATGGCGGCACCCAGCAGTGTCCAGACAGTTGGCGACTCCGCGAAGACGAAAAGCCCCGCGATCGTCGCAAATATCAGCTGCAGATACACGACCGGAGCGAGGAGGGACGCGTCAGCGAAACGATGCGCAATCGTCGCGAGTGAATGACCGATCACGCCGAAGGCGCCAATCCCGCCGAGGACGATGTACCCGGTAAATGTCTCCGGCCACTGCCACTGGGTCAATGCGATGGGCGCAACGACAAGCGACGCGATACCGCTGACCCACAGCTGGCTTGCCGCATTGCCTTCGATGCCGGCGAGGAGGCGTGTCATCACGAAGTAGGATGCCGCGCTTACCAAGGCCCCCAGCGACAGAAAGATTGCCGGATGGAAGTCTGCGCCCCATGGCTGGACCGCGACGATCACTCCGACGAAGCCCACCATGACGGCGGACAGCCGCCGGGCGCCGATACGCTCACCGAGAACCGGGACGCTGAGCAACGTGACCGCGATTGGTCCCGCGAACATGATCGTCGTGGTCAGCGTGATCGGCAGGAAGCTGAGCGCAAGGAAGTTGAGCAGCGTGCTCCCAAGAAGGAAGAACGACCGCAACGCCTGCAGCAGCGGCCGCGCTGACCGGAGGGCGCCACGACCTTCCCTCGGCAGGAACACGACGAGCGAGATCAGGAAGTGGCCAAAGTACCTCGCGAAGACCACCTGCAGCGCAGCATGTCCCGACTGGATCAGGAACTTCGCGGATGTGTCGATGCAGGTGAAGCAGAGGACCGCCAGCGCCATCAGGACGAGGCCGAGCGTCGCGCGCTCCTCACGCGGCGGCGCGGTCATCGGGTCGCGGCGTTCGTCGGTGCCTGCATCGGCGAAGTCCTGCCATACGCTTCATGCCGCGCCCTTTGCGTGCCGTTGGGCACTTGCCCCGCGGTTTCGGCGATCGGTGGGATGGCACAGGGCCGGGCGCAAGAGAGCGTCAGAGGAACACCGAGACGAGGGGCGGCCAGATCAGAAGCAGCGACAGCGCGACGAGCTGGATCGCGATGAACGGCAGGAACCCGCGGAAGATATCCGTCAGCGATATTTCTGGTGGCGCGACTGACTTCAGGTAGAACGCCGCCGGTCCGAATGGCGGCGACAGAAAGCTGACCTGCATGTTCATGCAAAAGACGACGCCGTACCAGATCGCAACGTGTGAAGGCTCCAGCTGCCCGAACAGGCCGATCTCCTCGACCGGCAGGCGCAGGACGATGGGCAGAAAGACAGGGATCACCAACAGGACGATACCGACCCAGTCCATGAAGGCGCCCAGCACCAGGAAGATCAGCATCATGACCAGTATGATGCCCATCGTCGGCAGATCCGCCCCGATGATCGTGGAGGCGATGAAGGTCGGACCACCGGCGATCGTATAGGCGCCCGCGAGAGCGGTGGCGCCGATGGTGACCCAGATGATCGTGCCAGTGGACTTGATCGTGCGCTTGAGCGCCTCCCACAGGAGCGAAAGACTCATCTCGCCGCGGAGGGCGGCGATGACGCCGACGGCAATGACGCCCATGCCCGCTGCTTCGGTGATCCCTGTGATCCCGCCATAGATCGAGCCGAGCACGACGCCGATCACCACCATCGGCCCGACCAGCCCCTTGCCCATCGTCCACGCCTGGGAAGAGCGGTCGCGGCCGAAGACGAACAGCAGCAGGGCAAGGGCTGCGACCGAGGCGATGCCGAACCCGACGGCGTGGCTGGGCGTGCCGAGCGTGATCGCGTCGACACCCTCCCTCACCTGGTTCTGTCCGGCCATCGTGAAGAACAGCGCGCGCAGGAAGAGGGCCGCGCAGAACCCGCCGGCGATGATGGTCAGGAATGCGGCAAAGAGAGCGCTCTTGTCGCGGCCTTCGGCCTCCCCCGGCTGTGGCGGCGGCAGGGGCGCCAGGCTGGGGTTATGGCGCGTACGGATGATGATGTAGATGATGAAGAACGAGGCCAGAATGAAGCCTGGCAGGAAGCTGGCGGTAAAGAGCGCTTTGATCGACGTTTCCGTGATCAGGCCATAGATGATCAGGACGATCGAGGGCGGGATCATTGTGCCAAGCGAACCCGAGGCGCAGATGGTCCCGACTGCGAGATTGCGATCATAGCCGAGGCGCAGCATCTGCGGCAGCGCGATCAGCCCCAGCAACACGACCTCGCCGCCGATGATCCCCGACATCGCGGCCATGATCACCGCCATGATCGACGTCACGATGGCGATCCCGCCGCGCGTCCGGCTGAGCCAGACGTTGAGAGAGTTGTACATCTCACCGGCAATGCCGGACCGCTCGAGCAAATTCGCCATGAAGATGAAGAGTGGGATCGAGATCAGCACGTAGTCCGTCAGTAGCCCATAGATCCGCTGCGCCAGGATGTTGAGCGGCCCTGTCCCGAAGTCGCCGAACAGCGGCTCGGGCCCGAAGCGCATCACCAGAACGCCAACCGCACAGATGGCGGAGGCGAAACCGAGCGGCATCCCGATCGCCAGGAGCACGATTATCGCGACGAGCAGAAGGGCGGAAATGGTGCCGATGTCGAACATTAGTCGTGCCGCCCCGCTTCATGCTGGTGCCGCGCGCTCTCGACGATGTCGTCGATCTCGGTCTCGTCGACGACGCCATGCACCTCCGGCGCCTTGTTCCAGTCGGCGATCAGATTTACGATCGCCTGAATGGCGACGAGGCAGATGATAAGCAGCACCGTCGGCTTGATGGTGGCCGGCAGAGGCGGGTCGAACGCGGTCCCGAACGTTTCCCACCTCAGAAACTTGTCGCGCGCCTCATTCCAGCCTCCCCAGACGATCGCGACGGCGAAGATGACGATCAGCAGCGCCGAAATCGTGTCGCAGACCCTCTGCAGCGAGCGCGGGAGCATATCGTAAAGCAGAAAGATCCGGATGTGGCTGCGCTGCTGCATGGCGTAGAGGCCAGAGAGCAGGAAGACGAACCCGGCGAGCCACAACGACAGCTCGTTTGCCCAGAGCGTCGGCCTCTCGAAGACGTACCGCAGGCAGACCTCATAGAACATCACCGCGACAAGGATCACGATCAGGAACATCGTGACCCGGCCGAGAAAGAGGCTCAGGCGGTCAAGAGCGTTCTCTGGCGCCAGTTCACCGCGTCCGGCTTTCTCTGTCCGCACGCCCATGAAGACCGCAACCAGAACGCCGGCCGCCATCAGGTAGTCGATGGCTCCGGCTGTCCGGTATTGAGAGTTCAAGTTGTCGTTTGCCCAGCCGAGCGCGATAATGAAGCGGGGAAAATACCACGCGAGCCATCCGAGGCAGACGATGAACACCAGCGGCCAGATGGCGCTGGCGGCCACGTCGCGATTGCGCTCCATTCCGCTGGTCCTCCGCTGTCTCGCGGCCCCCTTAGTCGGGAGCCGCTCGTGTCACGCGTGCGGCGTCACTCGTCGGAGGAGATGAGGCCGAGCTGCTCCATAAAGGCGACGTGGCTGTCCACCAGCGACTTTGCCTCGGGCGTCTTGGTCGCCCAGTCCTGCCATGCCGCTTGCGCCGCCTCGCGGAAAGTCGCGCGGTCCTCCGCCGACCAGTCGTGCAGGGTGATACCCTGATCGCGAAGCTCCGCTGCCGCCTGATTGTTGGCGATCTCGAACGTCAGCGCGGTCTGGAACGCGAGCTTCTGCATCGCCGTATCGATGATCGCGCGGTGGGCCTCGCTCAGGCTCTCCCACTTGTCGAGGCGACAGGCGAGATGGTCCGACGGCATCGAGTGGAAGCCGGGGAACGTCGCGTGGCTCACGAGGTCGAAGAGGCCGATCGACTGGTTGTTGGCGAGGCCGGAGTAATCCGTCGCGTCGATGATCCCGGTCTCGAGCGCGGTGAAGACCTCGGTGAAATCCATGACGACAGGGCTAGCGCCGAGGGCCGCGAAGATCTCCGTCTCCATGCCCGGGGGTGAACGGAACTTGAACCCTTCGAGATCGTCGATACCTGCGATCGGGTTCGCCGATGCCAGCAACTCCTGACCGTAAATCCACCAGCCGACAAGCTTCATGTTGAACTGATTGTAGAGCTCGTCCGCCGCGTCGAACCCACCATTGTAGAGCCAGGCGTATTGCTGCCATGGCGTCTCGTAGCCGCCCATGATGTCGCCGACGAACTGAAATGCCGGGTTCTTGCCGGTCTGATAGGCGCCGCCAGTCATGTCGCAGTCGATGATGCCACTCGCGGCCGCGTCGAAGGTCTCGACGGTGTCGACCACCGACGACGAGAAGAACATCTCAACGTCGATCTCTCCGCCCGACATCGTCTCCACGTCGTCGACGAACTGCTGCGCGAGTTTGCCCGACACCTGTTCGGGCGCGTAGTGCGTCTGGATCCTCAGCGTCTCCTGCGCGGCCGCCGGCATCGCGAGCGCCATGGCTGCGGCGGTCGCGAGCATCTTGTTCTTGCTGGTCATTCGGTCTCCTCCCCATGCGACGATTTTAGTGCGTCGCCTCGTCGGCCCGGCTCCAAGCGGGGCGCGTTCGCCGCGCACGTTTTCGTGACGGCGGATTGAACGCTAGCGAAGGCGTTGGGGCGAGGCAACGGCTCTGTTGCAAAATCGCGTGAAGGATTCATCTCGTGAATCCAGTGTGGTAGCTGAGCAGACCCCCACCGCCGACCTACAAGACCAGGAACTGGCCGGCCTGTAACGAAGCGCTCAAGCGCCGGGGCTCGCTGACGATCTGGTTCGACCCCGAGATGATCTGGGATGCCGCGCCGACAGGCAAGCGTGGCCGTCAGCAGACCTGCAGTGACACCGCGATCCAGAGGTGCCTGACGATGAAGGTGCCGTTCGGCATGGCGCTGCGGCAGACGACGGGCTTCGTCGAGAGCCTGTTGCGGCTGGTCGGTCTCGACTGGACGGTGCCTGAGTTCAGCACGCTGTCCCGCCGCCAGACGTCCCTCGCCGTGAACATCCCGTATCGTGGGCCCAGAGGGCCGTTGCACCTGCTGATCGACAGCACGGGATATCAAGGTCGAAGGTGAAGGCGAGTGGCACGCCCGCAAGCATGGCGGCCCAAAACGGCGGGTCTGGCGAAAGATCCACATCGGGATCGACGGGGAAACGCTGGAGATCCGCCCCGTCGAGATCACCGCGAGATCACCGCGAGATCACCGGGAGCCACATCGGTGATGCACCTGTCCTGCCTGACCTCCTCAGCCAGATTTCGGAGGACCAGGAGATTGGCAGTGTCACGGCGGACGGCGCCTATGACACGCGGCCACGATGCCATCGCGGATCGAGGTGCCCATGCGGTTATTCCGCCCCGCAAGAATGCGAAACCATGGACGACCGCCACCGCTGGCGCCCACGCCCGAAACGAGATCCTGCGCGCCGCGAAATACCTCGGTCGCGCGCTCTGGCGACGATGGAGCGGATACCACCGCCGGAGCCGCGTCGAGACAAAGATGCATTGCATGAAACTGCTGGGGCAACGGCTCATGGCACGGGACTTCAACCGGCAGGTTGCCGAGATCCAAGTCCGCATCGCCGTCCTGAACGGCTACACCGCGCTCGGCATACCCGTCACAGAGCCCGTCGGATGAGTCCGTCCGGGTAAAGGGGAACCTTGGCCATAAGCCGATTTGTGCAACAGAGCCCGAGGCAACAGACTTAAGGGCGGCCCCAAGGACTCAAGCCACCGGCGTCAGCAGATCACGGCCGGCAAGAAATGCAGCGGCATTGTCGCGCTGCAATTGTCCCATAGCCTTGCGCGTCTCGATGGTGCCCGAGCCTTGGTGCGGCAGCAGCAGGACGTTGTCGAGTTTCAGAAACCGAGGGTCGATGTTGGGCTCGTTCAGATAGACGTCGAGCGCCGCGCCACGCAGTCCGTCATCCTCGAGCGCATCGAGCAGCGCACCCTCGTCGATAGTGGTCCCGCGCGAGATGTTGACGATGATCCCGTCGGCGCCCAGCGCCGAGATGACCTCTGCGGAGACGTAACCATCGGTCTCGGGACCGCCGACGAGAGCGACGACAAGATGATCGACCGCTGCCGCGAGCGAGACCGGATCGGCGTGGTAGGTCCATCCCGGCGTCTCCTTCTCGGAGCGGGAGTGATAGTGGATCTCCGTCTTGAAGGCGTCGAGGCGGTCGGCGATCTCTCGCCCGATCCGGCCGAGTCCGACGATGCCGACCCGGGTGCCGCTGACCTTGCGGTTCAGCGGCATCTCGCCCTCGGCCGCCCACTTCCCCGAGCGGACCCATTCCGAGCCCTCGACAAGGTGCCGCGCCTGCGCGATCAGCATCGCGACCGCGAGGTCGGCCACGTCGTCGCTGAGGACGTCCGGCGTGTTGGTGACGCGGATGGCGCGCTCGCGGGCGGCGGCGACGTCGATGGCGTCGTATCCCACACCGAAGTTCGCGATCAGGCCGAGTTTGCGCAGCTTGTCCATCTCCCCGCCACCGAAGGCAGTATGACCCTTGAACAGGACGACGCGGGCCTCGTCGCGAACCTGCTGCGGCAGCGCGTCGAGGTCGGCCAGCGACGAGAGCATGTGCAGGTCATAGGTTTCTCGCATCGCCGCAATGTCCCAGTCCTCGTAGCGGCCGATCGCGATGACGGTGTCCATTTGGTCGTTCCTCCTCGTTTGCGTCAGCGCGCCGGCATGTCGTCCTCGATGTAGAAGCGCACGTTCTCCTCGAAGCTTGCGTCGGCCTCCAGGCCCAGCTTCAATGCCTTCTGGGGGTTTAGGTGATACCGCCACCCAGAGACGATGCGCCGGATCTCCGGCTGGTCTTCCCAGCGGATCAGCTGCGCGGGCTCAGGGCCGGCTACGGCCGACATTGCCTCGACGATATCGCCGATGGAGGCAGTGAGGCCCGGCATCATCATGCAGCGGTTCTGGCCGAGGTCGGAGGCATCGATCTCCGCTCCGCGGATCAGGTTCTCGACGCACCGGCGCGGCGACAGGTAGTAGTGCAGGAAGTCTGGTTCGACCGGGCAGACGGCCTCCTGTCCGTTCAGGGGTTCGCGGACGATCGACGACATGAAGGACGAGGCCGCCCGGTTGGGCCGGCCTGGCCGGACCGAAATCGTCGGCAGGCGAAAGCCGCGGCCGTCGACGAAACCCTTCCGCGAGTAATCGTTCAGCAGCAGTTCCCCAACCGCCTTCTGCATTCCGTAGGACGTCTGTGGGTTTGGCAGGGTCCAGTCCTCGATCGGGTCGGGCACGTCGCCGCCGAACACCGCCAGCGTCGAGGTAAAGACGACGACCGGGTTCGTCTCCAGTGCCCGGCACCGCTCGAGCACGTTCAGCGTGCCGTGGAGATTGACCCGCATGCCGGCCTCGAAATCTTCTTCCGCGTGGGCAGAGACGATCGCTGCGAGGTGATAGACGACGTCGACGTCGGGTCCGATCGCCGAGGCGACGCTCGCGGGATCGCCGATGTCGCAGCTCACCAAATCCACCGGGAATGGAGCATCCACAGGGGCGGGGTCATTGACGTCGGCGAGCGTCAAGCGCGAGATCGATCTGCCCCTCAGGCTTTGCCTCTCGGCCAGACGCCGAGCCAGCTTTTGGCCAACGAAGCCGCCACCGCCGATGATCAGGACGTTCATGATCCCCTCCTCCCAGGTGTCTAGTCAGCGCACAGGTGCTGAACGCCAAATCCGCGCGCGCACGTCCAACCGTCCCGATCGGTATGTAGCCGAGCATGGGTGGTCGGGTTGCATCGCGGACCATCCGGTATACCAATCCGGCAGGGCGTCAAAGCGGGGCGCCGACAGGGAGGACACATGGTGGAAAGCGGCAAGCCCGTGATCGGGTTCATCGGCGTGGGCTACATGGGCCACGGAATGGCGGCGAACATCCTCAAGGGCGGCTACACCCTGCAAGTCATGGGCCGGCGGAACCGCCAGCCCGTGGAGGATCTGGTCTCCAAGGGCGCGAGCGAGGCCGCGAGCGCCCGCGAGATGGCCGAGGCGTGCGACATCGTCCATCTGTGTCTGTCGAACAGCGGACAGGTCGAGAGCGTCGTCCGCGGCAAGGACGGCATCCTCTCCTCCGGTAAGTCCGGGCTGATCGTCATCGACACCACAACCGCCGACCCGACCTCCACCATGGCGCTGGCGGCGGAGCTGTCGGACGCCGGCATGACGCTCGTCGACGCGCCGCTCGGGCGCACGCCAAAGGAGGCGGAAGAGGGCACGCTCGACGCGATGATCGGGGCCGATCCGGACGTTCTGGAGCGGATTCGGCCGATCGTCGATTGCTGGGCCGGCAACGTCACCCATACCGGGCCGACCGGCAGCGGGCACAAGATGAAGCTGATCATGAATTTCATCTCGATGGGCTACGCCGCGCTCTACTCCGAGGCCGTCGTAACCGCGACGAAGGCGGGCCTCAGCCCGCAGACTGTGCGCGACGTGATCGGGGGCAGCCGGCTCACGAACGCATTCTTCGACACGTTCATGCGCTATGCGGTGGAGCGTGACCGCGACGCCCACAAGTTCTCGATCACGAATGCCAGCAAGGATGTGCGCTACCTCGCCGCGATGGCTTCGGAGGCCGGGGTCGCCAACCTGATCGGTGCTTCCGTCAAGCACTACTTCACGATGGCAGAGGGCATGGGCAAGGGCGATGACTTCGTGCCGATGCTGTCCGATTTCGTCGCCGAGCTCAACGGACTGGACCTGGCCGCCGCGGTCGAGGAGGGAAAGCGAGCCTGATGCTGGCGGTCCCGGCGGCGACGCCGGCGTCGGCACCTGTCGTCCCGGGCTGAGCTCTCGTGGGTTCTGCGGCCCACTGGCGGCTTCGTGCTTTCGCATCGCCGTCGTCGGAGCGACACCCTGTCTTCCCGCGGCTTCGGCGGCCACTTGCGGCCGATGGCCGTTAGGGTGAACCTGCCGCGGCTGGTGAGGGAGGACATGGCGATGGCCGACACGCGCGCCAACAGGCGGTTCAGGTCGCAGGAATGGTTCGACAACCCCAACAACCCGGGGATGACGGCGCTCTATCTCGAGCGGTACCAGAACCAGACCTTCAGCCGCGAGGAGTTGCAGAGCGAGCGGCCGATCATCGGCATCGCCCAAACCGGCAGCGACCTGGCGCCTTGCAACAAGATCCACGTCTTCCTGATGGACCGGATCAAGGCCGGCATCCGCGATGGCGGCGGCATTCCGATGGAGTTCCCGGTCCACCCGATCCAGGAGACCGGCAAACGTCCGACCGCCGCGCTCGACCGCAATCTGACCTACCTCAGCCTGGTCGAGGTACTGCACGGCTACCCGATCGACGGCGTCGTCCTGACCACCGGCTGCGACAAGACCACGCCGGCGCTGCTGATGGGTGCGGCGACCGTGGACATCCCCGCCATCGTGCTCTCCGGCGGGCCGATGCTCGACGGCTGGTGGAAGGGCAAGCGCGCCGGCTCCGGCACGGTGATCTGGGAGGCGCGGCGGCGTCTTGCCGAAGGGAAGATCGGCTACCCGGAGTTCATGAACATCGCCTGCGCCTCGGCCCCCTCGCTCGGCCATTGCAACACCATGGGCACGGCCTCGACGATGAACGCGATGGCCGAGGCGCTGGGCATGAGCCTGACCGGCTGCTCCGCCATCCCGGCGCCGTTCCGCGAGCGGATGGAGATGGCGTACCTCACCGGCCGCCGCGCCGCCGAGATCACTTACGAGGACCTCAAGCCGTCCGACATCCTGACACGCGAGGCGTTCGAGAACGCGATCGTCACCAACAGCGCGATCGGCGGGTCGACCAACGCGCCGCCGCATCTTCAGGCCATCGCGCGCCATATCGGCGTCGAGCTCAATGTCCGGGACTGGCAGAGCATCGGCTTCGACGTGCCTCTCCTGCTGAACATGCAGCCCGCCGGCGAGTACCTTGGCGAGTCGTTCTTCCGTGCCGGCGGAGTTCCCGCAATCATGGGCGAGCTGCGCAAGGCCGGACGCGTCCGCGAAGGCGCGATGACGGTCACCGGGCGTACGATGGGCGAGAATCTGCAAGATCGGGAAAGTCGCGACACCGACGTGATCCGCACCTACGACGCGCCGCTGAGGGCGAATGCAGGGTTCCTCGTCCTGTCGGGAAACCTCTTCCACAGCGCGCTGATGAAGACCTCGGTCATCAGCAGGGACTTCCACGACCGCTTCCTGAGTGACCAGGGGCGAGAGGGCATCCACGAGGCCACGGCGATCGTCTTCGAGGGGCCGGAGGACTATCACGACCGCATCAACGACCCCGACCTGCCGATCGACGAGCATGCGATGTTATTCATCCGCAACGTCGGCTGCGTCGGTTACCCCGGCTCGGCCGAGGTGGTGAACATGCAGCCGCCCGACGCCGTGATCCGTCAGGGCATCGAGCACCTGCCGACTGTGGGGGACGGGCGCCAGTCGGGCACATCCGAGTCGCCTTCCATCCTCAACGCGACGCCTGAGGCGGTCGTGGGCGGTGGCCTCGCGCTGCTTCGCACTGGCGACCGGGTGCGGCTGGACCTGAACGCCTGCACGCTCGACGCGCTTGTCGACGAGGAAGAGTGGGAGGCGCGGCGCGCTGCGTGGACCCCGCCCGAGATCGTCAGCCAGACGCCGTGGGAGGAGCTTTACCGCGCCACCGTCGGACAACTCGGCGACGGTGGCTGCCTCGAACTGGCGACCGCGTATCAGCGCATCGCCCGCGACCTGCCACGCGACAACCACTGACCCCCGGAGACCGGCCATGAGCAAGACGATCCTGATCACCGGCGCCGGAAGCGGAATAGGCCGCGCCACCGCCCAGGCTTTCCTCGATGCCGGCTGGCGCGTTGCGCTGGTGGGTCGACGCGAGGCGCCGCTGGTTGAGACGGCAGGCGGCCGGAGCGATGCGCTGGTCTTGCCATGCGATGTCACAGCGGAGGCCGAGGTCGACGCAGCCTTCGAAAAGGCCCTTGAGGAATGGGGACACCTCGATGCGCTGTTCAACAACGCCGGCACGAACGTCGCTGGCGCGCCAATCGACGAGATCTCGCTCGCTGACTGGCGGACGGTCTGCGACATCAACATCACGGGCATGTTCATGATGGCGCGTGCGGCCTTCCGGCAGATGCGCCGCCAGGACCCCCAGGGGGGGCGGATCATCAACAACGGCTCGATCTCGGCGCACGTGCCCCGCCCGGGCTCGGTGCCCTACACGATGTCGAAGCACGCGGTGACCGGACTGACGCGCACGCTGTCGCTCGATGGTCGGCCCTACGGCATCGCGTGCGGCCAGATCGACATCGGCAACGCGCTGACGGACATGGCTCAGAAGATGACCACCGGGGTGCCGCAGGCGGATGGGTCGGAGAGGGTGGAGCCCGTCATGGACGTCGCCCACGTCGCGAACTCGGTCCTTCACATGGCCAGCCTGCCGCTCGACGCGAACGTTCAGTTCATGACGGTGATGGCGACGAACATGCCGTACATCGGGCGAGGCTAGAGCGCAGGATCAGAGCGCCGGCGGCGCGGTGCTGCTCCGCACAGTCAGTTCGACGGCTAGCGTCTCCATCAGCGTACCACTCTCGGCGTCGACGCCGCCCTCGAACTGGCGGAGCAGTCTTTCCGCCGCTCGCCGTCCAAGCTCGGCGCGGGGCTGGTGGATCGTGGTCAGCGGCGGAATGAAATGTCGCGAAAGCTCGATATCGTCGAAGCCGACGACCGAGACCTCTTCGGGAACCCGCACCCCCATCGCCGCGCATTCCGCGATGAATCCCAGCGCCATCTCGTCGGACGCGCAGAAAATCCCGGTCGGGCGCCGGTCCATTCGCGCCCAGCGCCGCGCCGCCTCCGCGCCCGACGCGAGGCTGAAGTCGCCCGCAATGACCGCGCCTGCCCCCACCAGGTCGTGGAACCCCTCGCGCCGCGCAATGCTGAGGACGTTTCCCTGGGGGCCGGCGACGTGCGCCACGTTGCGATGGCCGAGATCCAGCAGGTGCCGCACCGCGAGGCGGGCGGCCGCGACGTTGTCGATCCGGCAGCCTGGCGTTGCGAGCCCGGGAATCCACTCGCACGCCGTGACGAGCGGCAGGCCGAGGCCCGCGATGATCTCGGGTGGCTGCGCGCCGTCGAGCAGGATCACGCCGTCGGCGCGCCCGTCATGGGCGAGGTCCGACAGCCGCGCGTTGCCGCGAACTGTGTCGGCTACCTGGACCGTCAATCCGGCCTCGGCGCAAACATCACCAATCGCAGCCAGAATTGCGCTGAAGAACGGGTTGGCGAGATTAGGCACCAATACCAGGACGGCACCGGCCCTGGCGCGCCGCAGGTCTCGCGCCGCCCGGTTGACGCGGTAGCCCGACGTCCGAACCGCATCCATCACGCGTGCCCGCGTCTCGGTGCCGACCGAGGCTGGCGAACCGAGCGCGCGGCTGACCGTCGCCGTCGAAACGCCGGCGAGCGCGGCCACGTCCCTGATCGTCGTTCGGCGCATCGAGGTCCCCCGGAAACCCTCTTGACGGCTGCCGCAAGCCGCCGCAAGTTCCTCATGTAATCGTTTACACCAGCCGCAGAGCTGAAGGCGATCATGGGAGGATAATCATGCGCACCCTCAAGGGTCCCGCGCTATTTCTGGCGCAGTTCGCGGGCGATGACGCGCCCTTCAATTCGTGGGACGGCATCACGAAGTGGGCCGCCGACTGTGGGTATGTCGGCGTGCAGGTGCCGACCTTCGATGCGCGGCTCTTCGATCTGGCGCGCGCGGCTGAGAGCAAGGACTGGTGCGACGAGTTCGCTGGCCGGGGTCGCGAGAACGGCGTCGAGGTCACCGAGCTCTCGGCGCACATGCAGGGCCAGCTTGTGGCGGTACACCCGGCGTACGACACTGCCTTCGACGGCTTCGCCGCGCCCGAGGTGCGCGGAAATCCGAAAGCACGGCAGGCTTGGGCGGTCGACCAGGTCAAGAAGGCGCTCACCGCCTCGCGCAACCTCGGCCTGTCGGCGCAGGCGACATTCTCCGGCGCGCTCGCTTGGCCCTACGTCTATCCGTGGCCGCAGCGGCCGGCGGGGCTGATCGAGGCCGCATTCGATGAGCTGGCAGCGCGTTGGCGCCCGATCCTTGATCACGCCGACGAGATGGGTGTCGACCTCTGCTTTGAGATCCATCCGGGCGAGGACCTGCACGACGGCGTGACGTTCGAGATGTTCCTGGAGCGCGTCGGCAACCATCCGCGCTGCCAAATGCTCTACGACCCGTCGCATTACGTGCTGCAGCAGCTCGACTACCTGGCGAACCTCGACATCTATGCCGAGCGGATCGCCATGTTCCACGTCAAGGATGCGGAGTTCCGGCCGACGGGCCGGCAGGGCGTCTACGGAGGCTACCAGTCGTGGGTCGACCGCGCGGGACGGTTCCGCTCGCCCGGGGACGGACAGGTCGATTTCGGCGCGATCTTCGCCAAGCTCGCCGCGATGGACTTCGGCGGCTGGGCCGTCGTCGAATGGGAATGCGCGCTAAAGCACCCAGAGGACGGCGCCAGAGAGGGTGCGGCCTTCGTCCGCGACCACATCATTCGCGTCACCGAACACGCCTTCGACGACTTTGCCTCGGGCGGCAGTGACGATGCCGCCAATCGCGCGATGCTAGGCCTCGACCGATGATCGGCCGGAATTGCCGCCGTCCGCAGGCTGCTTTCCGTGGCTGGCCCGACGGCCTGCGGTGCCTCGCGCGACGGGACTCTGAACGAAAGGCCGGACAATCACGACATCGGCCTGTGTGCGGTGCAGCGGGGCGCGCGGGTACGTCCGCGCTGAAGAGACCCGGGAGCATGACGTGAGCAGGTTCGAGGGGCGCACCGGCGCGATCGCTTTGGGGATGGTCGGCGGCGGTGCCGGCGCCTTCATCGGCAGCGTTCACCGGCTGGCGGCGCGAATAGACGGACGGTTCGACTTCTGCGCCGGCGCGCTCTCGTCGACGCGCGAGAAGTCGCAGTCTTCGGGTGCTGCATTGGGCCTCGACGCCCAGCGGTGCTACGGCAGCTTCGAAGAAATGGCGGCAGCCGAAGCCGAACGTTCCGATGGCATCGAGGCGGTTTCCATCGTGACGCCGAACCATGTGCACCGTGCGGCATCCGAAGCGTTCCTGAAGCGCGGCATCCACGTCATCTGCGACAAGCCTCTGACCGCGACGCTCGAGGATGCCGAGGCGCTGGGCGCTGCGGTCGCCGACGCTGAGCGGCAGGGGACGGTGTTTGTCCTGACGCACAATTACTCGGGATATCCGCTGATCCGGCAGGCCCGCGAGATGGTCGCCGCGGGCGATCTGGGGACGATCCGCGTCGTCCAGGTCGAATACGCCCAGGACTGGCTGGCCGAAGACGTCAGCAACAAGCAGGCGGATTGGCGAACAGACCCCGCGCGCTCCGGCATCGGTGGGTCCATAGGGGACATCGGAACGCACGCGTTCCACCTGGCCGGCTTCGTCACGGGGCTGAGGGCCGAGCGTCTCGCCGCGGACCTGACGGCGTTCGTGCCGGGACGCCGTGTGGATGACAACGGACACATCCTGCTGCGGTACGAGGGCGGGGCGAAGGGCATGCTCTGGTGCAGCCAGGTGGCCCCGGGCTGCGAGAACGGGCTGCGCCTGCGTGTCTACGGCGACAGGGGCGGGCTCGAGTGGGGGCAGGAAAACCCGAACGAGCTCTTCTTCACGCCCTTGGGCGAGCCGACCCGGCGGATGACGCGCAATGGGGTCGGCGCAACCGAGGCGAACACGTCGGTGAGCCGCGTGCCGCCCGGACATCCGGAGGGTTATCTGGAGGGCTTCGCGAACATCTACGGCGACGCCGCCGAAATGATCCTCGCCGCCCGCGACGGCCGGCGGGCGGAAACGCTGGCGCCGGGCGTCGCCGACGGCCTGGCGGGCGTGCGGTTCGTGTCGGCCTGCGTGAAGTCCGCAAATGCGGACGCGGCGTGGGTGACGCCTTGAACACTGCGCCGATCATCCGGCTTGACATGGTCGATCGCCATTTTGGCCCGGTCCAAGTGCTGCACGGCGTGGACTTCGCGCTGGTGCCGGGCCGGGTTCACGCGCTGATCGGCGAGAACGGGGCCGGCAAGTCGACGGCGATGAAGATCCTGTCGGGCTACCTCGAACCAACCGGCGGTGCGGTTCGGATGGACGGCGTCGAGACCGGACCCGGCGGCACGCCGTTCGACGGGCCGCAGGCCGCCGAGACGGCGGGCGTCGTCATGATCCACCAAGAGTTCAACCTGGCCGAGCAGTTGACGGTCGAGCAGAATGTCTTCCTCGGCCGCGAGCTCCGCCGGGGCTGGAGGCTCGACCACGCGAGGATGCAGGCCGAGACGCGGCGCCTGATGGAGCTGCTCGAGACGCCGGTCGAACCGCGTCGAAGGGTCCGTGACCTGTCGGTCAGCGAGAAGCAGATGGTCGAGATCGCAAAGGCGCTCGGCCGCAATGCCCGCGTGATCATCATGGACGAGCCGACCGCGGTCCTGACCGAGCGCGAGGCGGAGGTTCTGTTCCGCCAGATCGCGCGCCTTCGGGAAAGTGGGGTGGCGATCCTCTACACCTCGCACAAGCTGGGCGAGATCGAGCGGGTGGCCGACGATGTCACGGTCCTGCGTGACGGCCACGTCGTGGCGCATGGGCCGGTGCGCGACTTCGACGAGGATCGGATGGCGCGCGAAATGGTCGGCCGCACCCTGACCGACATCTTCCCCGAGCATTCCGGAAAGGTCGGCGAGACGGTGCTCGAGGTGGAGGGGCTGAGCGTTCCGGGTCGTGTCGAGGATCTGTCGTTCGTGCTGCGCCGCGGAGAGGTGCTCGCCCTCGCCGGGCTGGTGGGTGCCGGCCGGACCGAGGCGATGGAGGGCCTGATGGGCCTGCGCCCGGCGACGGGGCGAGTTCGGGTGAACGGCGAGGAGATGCCCCTCGGCGCCATGCAGAAGGCGGTCGACGCCGGGCTCGGCTATCTGACCGAAGATCGCAAGGGACAGGGTCTGCTGCTCTCGAAGGGCTTGGCGCCGAACCTGACGCTGGCGGCATGGCGGCGATTCACGCGTCGCGGCATCGTCGACCGGCGTGCCGAGGCGGAGGCGTTGGCGAAGGCGACGGAAGACTTCTCGATCCGCGCAGCGGACCCGCAGGCGCCCGTCGGGAACCTGTCGGGCGGCAACCAGCAAAAGCTGCTCTTCGCCAAGACCCTCCTGACCGAGCCGCGGGTCGTCATCCTCGACGAGCCGACGCGCGGCGTCGATATCGGCACCAAGGTGCAGATCTACCACCTGATCCGAGACCTCGCCGCCGAGGGACGCGCCGTGATCGTAATTTCGTCGGAAATGGCCGAGGTCGTCGGCCTCGCGGACCGCGTCCTGGTGATGCGGCAGGGTCGACGGATGGGAACGTTGGAGGGCGAACAGATCAACGACGAGGCGATCGTCCGCCTCGCCATGGGCGTCGAGGCAGCCGCGGCATGACCGAGGTAACCGCACGCGCCGCACCAGCGCGGCAAGGCGTCCGGCTCGATCTCGCAACGCTTGGACCAATCGTAGCCCTCGTCGTGCTGCTCGTGGCGGGCGCGCTGATGAACGACAATTTCCTCTCGGCGGCCAACCTGTCGAACGTCCTGTCGCGGTCCGCCTTCATCGGGATCATCGCCGTCGGCATGACGTTCGTGATCACGGCCGGCGGGCTCGACCTGTCGGTGGGGTCGATGGCGGCCTTCATCGCTGGTTGCATGATCCTGGTCATGAACGGGCTCGTGGCGACGATGGGGATAGGCCTGCCGGTGATCCTCGTCGGGGTGGCCGTGGCGCTGGCGCTCGGGCTGGCGGCCGGATTCCTGAACGGCATCCTGATCACGAAGGTCGGGATCGAGGCGTTCATCGTCACGCTCGGCACGATGGGCATCTTCCGGTCGCTCGTGACGTGGCTCGCCGACGGCGGGACGATCAGCCTCGATTTTGGTCTGCGGACCCTCTACCGGCCGGTCTATTACGAGGGGATCCTCGGGATCAGCTGGCCCATCATCGTCTTCGCGCTCGTGGCCGTCGCGGCCGAGATCGTGATGCGGCACGCGGCCTTCGGACGGCACTGCGCGGCGATCGGCTCGAACGACCAGGTCGCGCGCTACTCCGCCATCCGGGTCGAGCGGGTGCGGCTCGCCACCTACGTCCTGCTCGGCCTGCTCGTCGGCATCGCGACCATCATGTATGTACCCCGGCTCGGCAGCGCCTCGTCTTCGACGGGCGTGCTGTGGGAGCTCGAGGCGATCGCGGCGGTGATCATCGGCGGAACCATGCTCAAGGGCGGCTTCGGCCGCGTCTGGGGTACCGTCATTGGCGTGCTGATCCTGGGCTTCATCGACAATCTTCTGAACCTCACCGACCTGGTCTCACCGTACCTGAACGGCGCGATCCAGGGGGTGATCATCATTCTGGCCGTTGTCATGCAGCGGCAGAGGGCGCCGGGGCGCTGACGCCGCCGGGGCAGACGAAACTGGGAGGTAACGACATGAAACGCATAGCGACATTTACGGCACTGGCGGCGCTCGCGACGCCCGCGCTGGCGCAGGATCAGGAGACGATCGTCATCGGCGTCTCGATCCCCGCCGCGACGCATGGCTGGGCCGGCGGCATGAACTTTCACGCGCAGGAGGCGGTCGATCGGCTGGAGGGGGTTTATCCGCAGCTCGACTTCGTGCTCGCGACGGCGTCGGACGCCGCGGAACAGGTCAGCGACATCGAGGACATGGTCGCGACCCGCAACATCGACGCGCTCGTCGTGCTGCCCTTCGAGTCCGACCCGCTGACCGGGCCGGTCAAGTCCGTGGCGGACGCGGGCACATGGGTCACGGTGGTCGACCGCGGCCTCAGCCAGGAGGGCATCGAGGATCTGTACGTCGCCGGTGACAATCCCGGATTCGGGCGCGTCTCGGGCGAATACATGGCGGGACGGCTGGACGAGGGCGCGCAGATCGTCGCCCTCCGCGGCATCCCCACCACCATCGACAACGAGCGCGTCGCAGGGTTCGAGCAGGCGATCGAGGGCTCCGGCATCGAGGTGCTGGAGATGGAGCACGGCAACTGGAACCGCGACGACAGCTTCGAGGTAATGCAGGACTTCCTGTCGAAGTACGACCAGATCGACGCCGTCTGGGCCGCGGATGACGACATGGCGGTCGGCGTCCTTGCGGCCATCGAGGCGGCGGGGCGCGAGGATGTCCAGTTCGTGCTGGGCGGCGCCGGCATGAAGGAGATGATCCAGCGCACGATGGAGGGAGACGAGATGGTCCCGGCAAACGTCACCTATCCGCCGGCGATGATCGGCACCGCGATCGAGCTGACGGCGGTGGGCATGACGTCGACCGCCCCCGTCTCGGGCACCTTCACCATCGGGTCGGTGCTGGTGACGCCGGAGAACGCGGACCAGTACTACTTCCCGGACTCGCCCTTCTGATGCACCAAGGGAGCTGCGGTCGGTGCGCGGCCGCAGCTGCCCCATCAGATTGGACAGCGTCCTCGCGCTAGACCGCCACGAACTCGTCGCTGTCCGGCTGGTAGTGCAGGAGCGTCCCGCCCCCGATATCGTGCCATGCGCCATGCAGGCCGAGATTCCCGGCTTCGACGGCATCTCGGACGAACGGGAATGTCATCAGGTTCTCGAGGCTGACGAGCACGGCTTCATGCTCCAGCATGCGCAGGTCGCCGCCTGCCTTCTCGACCCGCTCCCATCCCGGCCGCAGGATGTCCATCCAACGGCCGACGAAGCTGCCCTCGGCCTCCAGCTCCGGCGCGGTACCGGAACACATCGCCTTGCACCCCGCCACCCCGCCGCAGTTCGAGTGGCCGAGGACGATGAGGTGCGCCACGCGCAACGCCGCGACCGCATACTCCACCGCCGCCGAAGTGCCGTGCTGCCCCCCGCCGGTTTCGTACGGCGGCACGAGGTTCGCGATGTTGCGGTGGATGAAGAACTCGCCCTGGTCTGCGCCGAAGATCGAGGTGACGTGCACCCGGCTGTCGCAGCAGGCGATGATCATCGCGCGCGGCCGCTGACCCTCCTCCGCGAGGCGCCGGTACCAGGCGCGGTTCTCGACGTAGGTCGTGGCATGCCAGCCATGGTACCGCTGGGCGATGTAGCCGGGCAGGGGGCGTGCGTGTCGCATGGGCGTTGATGATTTCCTTCGATATTCGAATGTATTGGAGAGAAACTCACCTCCGGTATCAAGCATTCGTTGAGCGTCGGCAGTGATGGTCCGTCCGAGTAATTCGTGACGGAGTATCAGTTGTGAACGTGACCACACTGCGCCGTGGCCGGGTGGCCCGGCTCGACCAGGACCGCATCGACGACCTGGTGGAATTGCTGTGCGATCTCGAAAGCGCGCGGCAGAAGGGCCTTTCGCTCGACGAGCTTGGCGAGGCGCTGGCGGTGCTGTCGTCCGCCTGGCGGGCAGGAGACATACCCCGCGTGCTCGACTGGGCGCGCGCGATCGAGCGGACCGAGGCCGAGATGGGACGCGGCCTTATCCAGCGCGTCGCCGGCGACGTCGTCGCCACCGCCGGCGCCGACGATCCGGCGGCCCTAGCCGCGACGTTCGAACGGCTGATGCGGCTCATCGAGGGCGCGCTCTCGGCCGCCTGCAACGCTCCGGACGCCGTCTCCTGAAGTCGGCTTGCAGGTGCGGGCGGTCCCGCTAGGGTGGCGGCAGGATCCTGATCGAAAGCGCCGATGCCCCTGACATTTGCCGAGCCAGCAGACACCACCCTTACCCTCGTCGCCCTGCGGCCCGAAGAGATGGAGCGTTGGCTGGAGGGCCAGACCGAAAGGGCTCAGGCCTGGATCGCGGCGAACGACTGGAAAGCCGGAGCCGGCAGCGTCCTGGTGCTTCCCGGAGCCGATGGAGAGCCAGAGGCCGCCGTCGTCGGCCTTGGCGAGCCCTCGGCCGCTGCGCGGGAACGGTTCTCTGTCGCTGCCGCGCGGGCAAAGCTGCCCGCCGGTACCTGGCGACTGGAAGGCGCGCTGAACGCGGAGGAGCGTGACGAGGCGGCTCTGGGCTGGCTTCTGGCGGGATACCGGTTCGCGCGGTATGCCAAGAACACCGCGCCAAAGGCCGACCTTGTCGCGCCCGAGGGCTGCGACCGGGCCCGGCTGGAGGCGATCGCGGCGGGCGAGGCGCTCACGCGCGACCTGATAAATGTTCCGGCGTCCGACATGGGCCCCGCCGAGATCGAGGCCGCAGCCCGCGCGCTTGCCGAAGAGTTCGGTGCCGAGGTGACGGTCACGTCGGGCGACGCGCTTGCGAAGGGGTTCCCCCTGATCGCCACGGTCGGCAGGGCCTCGGAGCGCGTGCCGAGGCTGATCGACATCACGCACGGGACGGCAGGTCCGCAGGTGACGCTGGTCGGCAAGGGCGTCGCGTTCGATACAGGCGGCCTCAACATCAAGCCATCCGGCTCCATGGGGCTCATGAAGAAGGACATGGGCGGCGCCGCGACGGTCCTGGGCCTCGCCAGGATGATCCTTGCGACGGACTTGGAGGTTCGCCTTCGCGTGCTGATCCCGACGGTCGAGAACGCCATCTCGGGGTCGTCCTTTCGCCCCGGCGACATCCTGACCGCGCGCAACGGCATGACGATCGAGATCAACAATACCGACGCCGAGGGGCGGCTGATCCTGGCCGACGCCCTTGCCTACGCGGTCGAGGAGCCGCCCGACCTTCTGGTTTCCATGGCGACGCTGACCGGCGCGGCGCGGGTGGCCGTCGGCCCCGACATCGCGCCGTTCTTCACCGATGACGACGACGTCGCCTCCGCTCTTGCCGCTTCGGGCGCGAAGGTCCGGGATCCCGTCTGGCGCTTGCCGTTCCACGCCCCGTACGAGGCGATGATCGAGCCCGGCATCGCCGATCTGGACAACGCGCCGAAAGGCGGTCTCGGCGGCGCGATCACTGCCGCGCTGTTCCTGCGCCGGTTCACTGCGAACGCGAGGTACGTGCACTTCGACATCTACGGGTGGCAGTCGTCGGCGGCACCGGCACGGCCGAAGGGCGGTGCGGGTCAGGGGGCACGCGCGGTTTTCGATGCGCTGCCGCTTCTAACATGACCGACCGCCGCTCGCTCTTTGCCACCGGCCGCATCGCAGCGGAGGAATTGCGCGGCACCGTCGATGCTGACCATTTCGTCACGCCCTGGCGGAGCTGCGTCGCGGAACCAACGACATTCCTGCATGCCGCGCCCGGCGGCCCGCGAGACCGGGAGATGGTGTTCGGAGACCGGCTCGACCTGATCGAGGAGCGCGGTGGCTGGTCCTTTGGGCGTGCCGCGCGGGATGGCTACTGCGGGTGGTTCGAACTCCTCGGACCTCGGGCCCGATATCAGTCCGACGCATGTGGTGCGCGTCCGCCGCACCTATGTCTATGGCGAACCGCAGATCAAGTTGCCGCCGGTGATGCGGCTTCCCTTCGCTGCACGCGTCCGGGTCGACGCCTTTGACGGAAGATGGGCAATGACCCCGGAAGGCTGGATCTTCGCGGATCACCTGCGTGAGGTGGACACGCCGATGTGGGACACCGTCGCCGTGGCGGAGATGTTCCTCGGCACGCCGTACCTGTGGGCGGGGAATACGGGCGAAGGGATCGATTGCTCGGGCCTGATCCAGATGGCCTGCCTCGCCTGTGGCATTCCGTGTCCCGGCGACAGCGACCAGCAGGAGACGGCGTTGGGCTACCCGCTGGCCGAGGATGCCGAGCTTCGGCGGGGCGACTTGCTGTTCTGGCAGGGACACGTCGCCTGGGTGTCGGAGGTGGGGACGGTCCTGCATTCCAACGCGCACAAGATGATGGTGGCCTACGAGCCGCTGCAGCCGGCCATCGATCGCATCGTCGCGCAGGGCGACGGGCCCGTCACTGCCCGGCGGCGCCTCTAGTCGACGGCGCGGATCAGCTTTCTCTCCAGGACGTGCAGGACCGAGCGAAGTTCGTGCCCGCGCTTGAGGATGCGGCCGTCCATCGAGACGACTGCGTACATCCCTTGGCGGCCGCGGAGCTTGGGGCGCTTCTCGATTCGGTAGAGCGGGTGCTCGGCGGTGCGGCGAAACACGGCAAAGACCGCGACCTCGGGGAGGAAGCTCATGGCGTAGTCGCGCCATTCTCCGGCAGCGACCATGCGGCCGTAGAGGCCGAGGATGTGCGAGAGTTCACGGCGGTCGAACGACACCGTCTGCGGCTCTGGCCGAAAGGGGATCGGTGGTGTCACCGCCATTGCCGGGCATGGTGACGGTCCGTGCGCCGCAAATCAAGGGCTCGTTCCGCCGGTGGGGTGACTCAACTCGAGGAGCAGATTCGAGATAGAACATTACAAGAACATCAGGTGCTGCCACACCGATGCCCAACCGTCGGATCCTTTCCCTATGGTTCCCACGGCTGGCGGCCGAGCGCGTGCTGCGAACCGAACGCGGCACGATCGACGGACCGCTCGCCGTGGTGGCCGACCGCGCCAACGCCACCGTCCTCGTCTCGCTCGACGCGCGGGCCGAGGCGGAGGGCGTGCGGCTGGGCCAACCCGTTCGCGACGCGCAGGCGATGTGCCCCCGGCTGATCACCCGGCTCGCCAACCCGATGGCGGAGGAGGCGTTTCTCGCCTCGCTCCGCCGCTGGGCCGGCAAGTTCTCGCCCTGGGTGGCCGAGGAGCGTCCGGCAGGCCTCGTGATCGACCTGACCGGCTGCGCGCACCTCTTCGGGGGCGAGGCGCCGCTGCTTGCGCAGGTCGAGGCGGACTGCGCCGACCTGGGGCTGACGGTGCGGGCGGGCATCGCCGACACTGTCGGCGCGGCCTGGGCGCTGGCGCGGTTCGCCGGGCAGGGAGCCGAGGCCGGTCGGTCGGGCGACGCCATCGACGTCGAGGCGCCGGCGACCCGCTCCCGCGCGGCCAAGCGTCGGGCGTGGGAGAAAGGGGGTGCGGCGCCCTCGCAGGTGACAGTCCTGGCCGACCGGGCGCGGATCGCGCCGCCGGGCCGGACCCGCACGGCGATCGCACCGCTACCGGTGGCGGCGCTGCGGATCGAGGCCGAGACGGTGACCCAGCTCGCCCGGCTGGGCTTCCGGCGGATCGAGGATCTCGCCGGCCAGCCGCGCGGCGGTCTCGCGCGGCGCTTCGGTGCCGGGCTCGTGCGCCGGCTGGACCAGGCGATGGGGGTGACGCCGGAGCCGGTCTCTCCCGCCGCGCCGGCGGCGAACTTCGCGGTCCGGCTGACGCTCCCCGACCCGATCGGGCTGGAAGAGGACATCATGGCCGCGATCGACCGGCTGCTGCCCGCACTTGCCCGCCGGCTGTCGGACAAGGGGCACGGGGCGCGGCGGATCCGGATGCAGTGCTTTCGCGCCGACCAGGGGATGCAGTGGGCCGAGGTCGGACTCGCCCGCCCCTCGGCCGAGCCGGAGCGGATCCGCCCGCTGCTGGCGATGAAGGTGCCCGACATCGACGCAGGCTTCGGCATCGACGCCGTCCGAATCGAGGCCACGGTGACCGAACCGGTGCACGCCATCAGCCACAAGGGCGGCCAGATCGTCGCCGGAGAGGTCGCGGCGCGGCAGACGCAGGACACCGCGCGGGACGACCTGATCGGGCGGCTCGGCGCGCGGATTGGGCTGGACGCGATTACCCGCCTGCACCCCGCCGACAGCCACATTCCCGAGAAGACCGCCCATGCCGTCGCCGCCGCCTGGTCGGAGCCGGCGGGACCGTGGCCACATTCCGCCACGCCGCGCCCGCTGACGTCTCTGGCGACCCGAACCGGTGATGGCGGACGACCGGCCGTCGCTGCCGCCGAGGTTCCGCTGGCGGGGCCGGACCCATGTCACCGCCAGCGCCAAAGGGCCGGAACGCATCGCACCGGAATGGTGGCTCGACGAGCCCGAATGGCGCTCCGGCGTGCGCGACTACTGGCGCGTGACGACCGAGGCCGGCGACCGGCTGTGGCTCTACTACGCCCACGGCGGGCTGATGTCTTCGGGCTGGTTCTGCCAGGGCCGCTTCGCCTGACGCCTCAGCGCAACGCGCCCTCTGCGCGGAGCGCCTGGTACTTCTCCTCGTCCCACCACCAGAACTCGTCGCCGCGATCGTAGGGTGGCTTGGTCTCCGGCCGCCCGAAGACATCCCAGTGCGCGATCCAGTGCTCGCCCTTGTACCAGTTCGGCACCCAGAAGCGCTTGGATCGTAGAACGCGGTCGAGCGCCCTGACGCGAACCTCCATCGCCTCGCGCGTGTCAGCACCGATGATCTCGCCGATCAGCGCGTCGACCACCGGATCGGCGACGCCGGCGAGGTTCAGCGTGCCCGGAGCGTCCCGACCCGCCGAGCCGAAGACCGAGCGCAGTTCGACCGACGGGGTGAGCGGCAGGATGATCCGCGCGATCGCGATGTCGAAGTCGAAGTTCTCCTGCCGCTCCTCCATCTGCGCCGCGTCGATCAGTTCGAACCGCGCGTCGATGCCGATGCGCCGCAGGTTGGCGATGAAGGGCAGCGCGATCCGTTCGAACGATGCGCTGTCGTCGACGAAGTCGATCGTAAGTCTCTCGCCCTGCGCGTTGCGGCGCATGCCGTCCGCTCCAACGGTCCAACCAGCCTCTTCGAGCAGCCGAGAGGCCTCGCGCACCGCCGAACGGTCGGTCTGCTGGTCGGCACTGTTGACGGGCGGCGAGACGGCCGGCTCGGTGAAGATCTCGGGCGGGAGCTGGGCGCGGTAGGCCTCAAGCACCTCCAGCTCCGCCCCCTCGGGCACACCCTCAGCCTGAAGCGAGGTGTTTTCCCAGAAGCTGTCGGTGCGCTCGTAGAGGCCGTAGAAGAGGGTCTGATTTGTCCACTCGAAGTTGAACATCAGCCGGATGGCACTGCGAACACGAATATCCTGCAGCTTCTCTCGCCGCAGGTTCATCCAAAAGCCCTGCGCCCCCGACGATCGCTCGTCGGCGAGAATCTCGCGCTTGACCCAGCCTTCCTCGACTGCCGGAAAGTCGTAGCCGGTCGCCCAGATGGCTGAGGTGAATTCCTCGTGGAACAGGTAGTCGCCGACCTTCAGCGCCTCGAATGCGGCGGTATTGTCTGCGAAGTAGCGATAGACGTAGCAGTCGAAGTTGCCCGAGCCGACGTTAACCGGCAGGCTGTCGCCCCAATAGTTCGGGTTGCGGCAATAGCGGATCGATCGGCCGGGGGACACGTCGTCGATCACGTAGCGCCCCGAGCCAACGGGAGGGTTGAGCGTCGAGCGGTCGAACGAGACTTCATCGTAGTAGTGATTTGGCAGGATCGAGAGGGAGCCGACGAGCTTGGGCAGCCCCCGTGTCGACGCCCCCTCGGCGAAGTCGAAGCGGACCCGATGCTCGGACAGCGCCTCGGCGCTCTCGATGTCGTCGAGTGCGATCCGCCAGTAGGGAGAGCCCATCGTCTGCAGCGCCTCGAGCGTCCAGACCACATCCTCGGCGGTGACGGGATGACCATCTGAGAAACGCGCCTCGGGGCGCAGGTTGAAGATCACCCACTCTCGCGATTCCGGATACTCGAGCGACCGGGCAAGGAGGCCGTATGCGGAATCGGGTTCGTCGAAGGAGTTGGCGAGAAGGGTGTCGTAGATGAGCTCGAGCCCCTGCGCCGGTTCCCCCGCCAGGATGAAGTTGTTGAGGCTGTCGAACGTCTGCGAGGCCAGAACACCGCGGAAGCTCATCGTGCCGCCCTTGGGCGCATCAGGATTGACATAGTCGAAGTGGGCGAAGTCCGGCGGGTACTTCAGCTCGCCGAAGGCCGAGATGCCGTGGCTCTCCACCGTCTCCTGCGCAGTGGCGGGCGCAGCGAGCACGATCGCTCCGGCGCACGCGACGCGCAACAGGCCCTGCAGCATCGTGGCTCTCCCCATTTGCACTAGGGACACCAGATAGCCGGGCGGATGAAACTGCAAACCTCGAGCCCGCCTTGCGCTTCCGCGGCGTTTCCAGCAACGTCCCCCCGAAAGCGCCAGGGAGGGAGGACAACCAAGATGCGGACACGTGCGGCGGTAGCGGTCGAGGCGGGCAAGCCGCTGGAGATCATGGATGTCGAACTCGGAGGCCCGAAGGCCGGAGAGGTCCTGGTTGAGATCAAGGCGACCGGCATCTGCCACACCGACGAGTTCACCCTGTCAGGCGCCGATCCCGAGGGTATCTTTCCCTCGATCCTCGGCCACGAGGGCGCGGGCGTCGTGATGGAGGTGGGCGAGGGGGTCACCAGCGTGAAGCCCGGCGATCACGTCATCCCGCTCTACACGCCGGAATGCCGCGAATGTCCGTCGTGCCTCAGCCGCAAGACAAACCTCTGCACGGCGATCCGGTCGACGCAGGGTCAGGGCCTGATGCCGGACGGAACGTCGCGTTTCAAGACGCTCGATGGCGACGTTCTGCACCACTACATGGGCTGCTCGACCTTCTCGAACCACACGGTCCTGCCGGAGATCGCGGTCGCCAAGGTCGACCCCGAGGCGCCCTTCGATAAGATCTGCTACATCGGCTGCGGCGTCACCACGGGCGTCGGCGCCGTCTTCAACACCGCCAAGGTCGAGGTCGGATCCACCGCCGTTGTCTTCGGGCTGGGGGGCATCGGCCTCAACGTGATCCAGGGGCTGAAGCTCGCCGGTGCAGACATGATCATCGGTGTCGACCTCAACGACGACAAGAAGGAGTGGGGCGAGCGCTTCGGCATGACCCACTTCGTCAATGCCAAGGAGGTCGGCGACGACATCGTCCCGCACATCGTCAACATGACCAAGCGCGGCGCCGACCAGATCGGCGGGGCGGACTACACGTTCGACTGCACCGGGAACGTCAAGGTTATGCGCAACGCGCTGGAATGCTCGCACCGAGGGTGGGGCGTCTCGGTCGTGATCGGCGTGGCGCCTGCGGGGGCCGAGATCGCGACGCGGCCGTTCCAGCTGGTCACCGGCCGCGTCTGGAAGGGCACCGCGTTTGGCGGTGCGCGGGGGCGGACCGACGTGCCGAAGATCGTGGACTGGTATATGGACGGGAAGATCCAGATCGACCCGATGATTACCCACACCATGTCGCTGGACGAGATCAACAAGGGCTTCGACCTCATGCACGAGGGGAAGTCGATCCGCAGCGTCGTGCTCTACTGAGGAAAGAAATGCCAAGAGAACGCCTGGACGACGATGAAGACCGCGAAGAGAAGAGCGACGAGCGCGAGGAGCGGAGCCCTCGTGTCGACTCGCTCTTCTTCAAGAGCCGCAACGTCCTCCTCACGGGCGCGATCAACGACAAGGCCGCACGGCAGGCAGTAACGCAGCTCCTCGCGCTGGCCGAGGACAGCGACGACCCGATCAATCTGTTCATCTCGTCACCGGGCGGCCACGTCGAGTCGGGCGACATGGTGCACGACATCGTCAAGTTCATCCGCCCGACTGTGCGCGCCATCGGCTCGGGGTGGGTGGCGAGCGCGGGCGCGCTGATCTTCATCGGCGCCGACCGCGAGAACCGCTTCTGTCTGCCCAACACGCGCTTTCTGCTGCACCAGCCCTCGGGCGGGATCTTCGGCCAGGCGAGCGACATGTGGATCCAGGCGGAGCAGATCATCAAGATGCGCAAGCGGTTCGATCGTCTCTTCGCCGAGGCGACCGGTCAGACGCCCGAGAAGATCGCCGAGGACACGGCGCGCGACTTCTGGCTCAACACCGACGAGGCGATCGAGTACGGGCTGCTGGGCAAGGTCATCACGTCGGTCGACGATCTCGGCTGAACTGGCGTTCCGCGGACGCAGGGTGTAGGCGGCGCACATGGCAGACCGACGCGAACGCCCCCTCTACGCCGTCCTCATCGATGCGGACAACATTCCGGCCAAGTACGCCGGCTCGATCCTCAAGGAAGTGACGTCGTTCGGCGAGCCGGCGCTTCGCCGCGTCTACGCCGACTGGTCGCGGCAGGGCCTCTCCTCGTGGGCGGACAGGATCCTGGACCTCGGCCTTGTCGCCCACCAGGAGACGGCGAACACCAAGGGCAAGAACGCGAGTGACATCGGCCTCGTCATCGACGCGATGGACATCCTGCATTCAGGGCGGTTCGACGGATTTGTCCTTGTATCCTCCGACAGCGACTTCACCCGGCTCGCCAGCCGCATCCGCGAGGCGGGCCTCGAGGTCATCGGAATCGGCGAAGCGAAGACGCCGAAGGCCCTGCAGAATGTCTGCAACCGGTTCGTGACGCTCGAGAACATCGTGGAGGAGGAGCCGCTGAAGGCGGGCGCGACGCCGAGGCCGTCGAAGAAGCAGCCGCCGACCGAGGCGATCCCGCTGATCCTCCGGGCGATGGACAAGATCGGGGGCGACGACGAGTGGTATCCGCTCGGACCGCTGGGCCAGTACATCACCGCCGACGATCCGGCGTTCGACGTCCGCACCTACGGCAAGACGAAGCTCTCCGACCTGGTGAAGGACCTAAAGCGCTTCGAGACGCGCAAGCATGGCGGTCAGCTGGAGGTTCGGCGCGTCGACTGACCGCGTCTAGCTCGGCGCCGCGTAGCGCGCCATGAACGTCGCGACAGCACCATCGACCACGCGTGCAATGTCGGCATTCTGGGGGTGCCACTCGCGGCAGAATAGTATCCGCGGGAAGATATCGGCCTTGCAGAGCTCGGCGAACTGATCGGCCGCCAGCTCGATGTCGTCGATCGCGAGCTCGCCTCGCGCCACGCCTCCGGCAAGAAACGAGACCAGGCGGTCCCGAACCATCTTCGGCCCGCTTTCATAGAATTGGCGCCCCAGATCGGGAAAGCGATCGCTTTCCGCGACGCAGATTCTGAACATGCGGCGCCCGAAGTCACTCGTCACGAAGCGGATCATGTTCCACCCGGTCACCCGCAGCGTCTCCGCGACACCGAGAGATGGGTCGATCATCTCCATCGAGACCTCGGCCTGGCGCAGGCACTCGGTCCGCGCGACCTCCATGAACATCACACGCTTGTCGGGAAAGTAGCTATAGAGGGTCGCCTTGCTGACACAGGCGACCTTCGCGATTTCGTCGACGCTCGCGCCCTCGAAACCGTCGCGCATGAAGACTTTTCGCGCGCCTTCGACCACCTGCTGGACCTTTCGGCCTGAGCGCAGCACGTCGATGGACTCGTTCATGCGGGGGGCTCCTAGCCGGACAGGCTCCTCATCTAAACGGTGCGGTTCAGTCATTTCAAGATCCGGCCGGGTTGCGCTTGTCGATTGCGCGGGTAGTTTAGAATCGTTCAAAAGAAAGTCTCTCGATGATTCCCGGTGTGAGTTCCCGCAGGCGCTTCTCGGACCTGTCCGAACAGGAAATTCTGGCGCTCGCGATATCTTCGGAAGAAGACGACGCGCGCATCTATCGAACGTATGCCGAGCGGCTACGCGGCGACTATCCGGCGAGCGCCGCGGTCTTCGATGCGATGGCGGAGGAGGAGGACCAGCACCGCCGGCGTCTCATCGAGGCGCATGAGCGGCGCTTCGGCCACGTCATTCCGCTGATCCGGCGCGAGCACGTGTCCGGCTTCTACGCACGCCGCCCGGTCTGGCTGATCGAGAACCTAGGCCTTGAGCGGATCCGCGAGGAAGCCGCGATGATGGAGCGCGATGCGCGACATTTCTACGAGAAGGCCTCAACCCGGACGTCCGACGCCGCCACGCGCCGCCTGCTGGGCGACCTCGCGGCGGCCGAGGCGCGCCACGAGGGTGCGGCCGAGGCGCTGGAAGAACAGCATCTCGACGTCGACACGAAGAGCCTGGAAGAGCGGACGCGGCATCGCCGCTTCGTCCTCACGTGGGTTCAGCCTGGGCTTGCCGGCTTGATGGACGGCTCCGTCTCGACGCTCGCGCCGATCTTCGCCGCGGCCTTCGCGACAGGCGACACCTGGAATACCTTCCTCGTCGGCCTTGCGGCATCCGTGGGTGCCGGCATCTCGATGGGTTTTACAGAAGCGGCGTCTGACGACGGTGAGATCTCGGGTCGCGGCTCTCCACTGAAACGCGGCATCGCGTCGGGTGTCATGACCACGATCGGCGGGCTCGGCCACGCGCTGCCGTACCTCATCCCGGATTTCTGGACCGCGACGACCATCGCGATCATCGTCGTCGTCGTCGAACTCTGGGCCATCGCGTGGATCCAGAACCGCTTCATGGAGACGCCATTCTGGCGTGCCGCCCTGCAGGTGGTCTTCGGCGGCGCGCTGGTCCTCGCCGCCGGCATTCTCATCGGCTCCGGCTAGTTCCCGGAGACCGCCACGTTCCCGTGCCAGTCGGGCAGGTGCGCCGGCACTTGCGCATCGGCTCCGGGCAGAAGGCCCGCCAACAGCGTCGCACCCAGGAAGAACGCGAGGCCGAGAGCGACGCGACGCCAGTCGCCGTTGCCCGGCCGTGTCGGGGTGAATCCCCCCGCAGTCGTTTCATACGCCATGATGATCTCCTCGAATGACGTTCAGGCCACCGATATGAGACTTGCGGATGCATTTATGAAACGAATGTTTGTGCTCTTATACATTCCAAACGCTGAAGTATCACCGCCCCTTGGCTCGACCGCAGAGGCTTGGTACGCCACGCCCTATGGAAACCATCTCCGAAAACCGCTGCTTCGGCGGCGTGCAGGGCGTCTACCGGCATAGGTCCGATGCCTGCGGGTGCGACATGACTTTCGCCGTCTACTTGCCGCCGGGGGACGGTCCTCACCCGGTCCTCTGGTACCTGTCAGGGCTGACCTGCACGCACGAGAACGCCATGACCAAGGCGGGCATGCAGCAGTTCGCAGCCGAGACCGGCATCGCCGTCGTCTTCTCCGATACATCGCCGCGCGGGGACGATGTGCCGGACGACGACGCCTTCGACCTCGGCAAGGGCGCCGGCTTCTATGTCGACGCGACAGAGGGGGCCTGGTCGCAGCACTTCAAGATGTGGACCTACATCACCGAGGAATTGCCGCGGGTTCTGTGGAACAACCTGCCTCTCGACGAGGGGCGGCAGGCGATCACCGGCCACTCGATGGGCGGCCATGGCGCGCTGACGATCGCGATGACATTGCCGGAGCGCTTTGCATCCGTCAGCGCCTTCGCCCCGATCGCGCACCCGACGGAGTCCGACTGGGGCATCAAGCAGCTTGGCGCATACCTCGGCAGCGACAAAGGCCGCTGGGCGGCACATGACGCGACGCTGCTGATGCGCGACAAGGGCTTCCCTGGCGAGGTTCTCGTCGACCAGGGCACCTCGGACCAGTTCCTTGACCTGCTCAAGCCCGAGGCTTTGTCGCACGCAATGGCGGCCCGTCGTCAGCCCGGCGCCTTTCGCCTGCAGGAGGGGTACGACCACAGCTACTTCTTCATGGCGAGCTTCATGGAGGAACACGTCGCGTTCCACGCCGAAGCGCTCTGGAAATGATCTTCGTCGACGCCGACGCCTGCCCGGTGCGGGCCGAGGTGGAGCGGGTGGCGACGCGGCGCGGGATACGCGTCGCCATGGTCTGCAATGGCGGGATCCGACCGTCGCAGAACCCGCTCGTCGAAACGGTCTTCGTGACCGAGGGTCCCGACGAGGCCGACCGCTGGATCGCCAGCCATGCCGCGGCGGGTGACGTCGTGGTCACTGCGGACATGCCGCTCGCCGCACGCGTCGTGGAGGCGGGGGCGAAGGTGCTGCGGCCGGACGGGTCGGAGCTTGGCGCGGCGAACATCGGCAATGCCCTTGCGACGCGCGACCTGATGGCGGATCTGCGGGCCGCCGACCCATTCCGCCAGGGCGGAGGTCGCCCGTTCTCGCAGCGCGACCGCTCACGCTTCCTGTCGGCACTGGAGAGGCTGGTCGCATGATAGATGCCGTCGTGATGGATATCGGAAACGTTCTCCTCAGGTGGGACCCGAAAGGCTTCTACGACGAGAAGATCGGGGTCGAGCGGCGCAAGCGGCTCTTCGCGGAGGTGCCGCTCGTCGAGATGAACCGCGAGATCGATGCCGGAGCCCCTTTCCGGAAGACCGTGCGGAAGGTCGCCGAGGCTCATCCCGGATGGAGCGCGGAGATCATGCTCTGGCATGACGACTGGCTGGGAATGACTGCCGCGGACAGGCCGCGGATGGTCGAGCTGTTGCGCACCGTCCGGTCGAAGGGCGTGCCTGTCTGGGCGCTGTCGAACTTCGGGATCGAGACGCTGGCGCTCGCCGATGCGGAGTACCCGTTCCTGGCCGAATTTGACCTCCGAATCGTGTCAGGCGAGCTCGGCGTCTGCAAGCCGTCGCCCGAGATCTATGAGGCGGTCGAGGCGCAAGGCGTCGCGCCGGAGCGGCTGCTGTTCGTCGACGACAGCGCAGAGAATGTCGCGGCGGCGGCCAAGCGCGGATGGCAGACCCACCTCTTCACCGACATCGACGGCTGGGCGGATCGACTGGTCTTCGAAGGGATTCTTGACCAAGGCCGAGGCGGCCTGATGCGGATCGTCGGCCGCGAGGCCGAAGCCGCGCTCGACTGGATTGCGCTGACCGACGCTCTCGAAGAGGGTCACAGCAGGCCGCGTGCTCAGGTCGACGACATCTTCCTCAAGCGGAGCGACGACACGCTCCTGACCCGTGCGGCAATGATCGACGGCCTCGGGGCGCTGGTGAAGTCGGCGACGATCTTCCCAGGCAATGCCGCGCGGGGCGCCCCCACGGTCAATGGCGCCGCCGCCGTATTCTCGGACTCGGACGGGACGCTGGAGGCGCTCGTCGACTTCCATCTTCTGACGAAATGGAAGACCGCAGGTGACAGCCTGCTTGCGGCGCGGCGGCTCGCGCCGCCCGACGTAAAACAGATCCTTATCGTCGGTGCAGGTACGGTAGCGCAGTCTCTCAGGGAGGCATACGGCGCGGCGTTTCCGAGCGCGAAGTTCTTGGTCTGGAACCGCTCCCCCGCCGGCGCCGAGGCGCTCGCAGCTGCCTTTCCGGAGACTGTCGCGGTGCCTCGGCTGAGTGAAGCGGTGCGCAAGGCCGACATCGTGACGTGCGCGACGATGGCCACGTCACCGGTGCTGGAGGGGGCGTGGCTGCGCCCTGCGCAGCACATCGACCTGATCGGCGCCTACCGGGCGGACATGCGCGAAGCCGACGACGACGCCATCCGCTCGGCGCGGATCTTCGTCGACAGCCGCGAGACCGTGCTCGCGCACATCGGAGAACTGCGGGATCCGATCGCGCGCGGCGTGATCTCGTCTGACGATGTCGTAGCCGACTACTACGAGCTCGAAAGGTTCAAGCGCGCGGAGTTCTGACCTTACGATGTTCAAGAACGGCGGCGGCGCGCACCTCGACCTGATGACGGCGCGCTACATCCTTGCCGCGGTGAAGGACTGATGGGGCGCGCACCTTCCCCCTCAGAGGCGCGCGCCCCCTCCGGCCGTCCCCTAGCCGGATCGGGCCCCGCGACGTCTCACGGGACCCGGACTGCCCGTCGGGCAGGCCGAAGCTTTGTCGGCCGTACCGCAGGCGAAAGATGACGAACTCGACGCAGCGCCGTCGCCAATAGGTCTCGGTGGTCTGGCAGTTGCCGCGAGACGAGCGTCGGCGAGCTTGCCTGTCACGCGGGCCCCTTCGAGACGTCATCCTCATCACCGCGGCCAGGACACGACCGCCTGACGCAGAGCCTGTGCGCAGGCTGGGCTTAATGAAACGTTAAAGTCGAAGCATCGTTAACGCCGCTTGACGCGCTGCCGGCCTGCGGCCGCGCGAGTGTGCCTGCGTGTTCATCGCCGGCTGCGGCGCATCGGCAAGGATCCGTGCAAATTTCCCGAAGACTGCTTGGCTTTTCCGGCTGTGTAAAACATGACAGGGGGAATGTCGCTGTTCCTGATCGTCGCTCTACCGTTTCTAGGCGCCCTCGTTCCCGGCATCATGGTCAATGCCGGGCGTCGAACTTGCGCGATCGTCACCCTTTGCGTGACGCTGACCGCCTTCATCGGTCTGATGGTCCACGTCCCGGCGGTGTTCCGCGGCGAGGTGATCCAGGCGCGGGTCGAATGGCTGCCCGCGCTCGGTCTCAACGCCACTTTCTTCCTCGACGGGCTGGGCTTGCTCTTTGCCGGGCTGATCCTCGGCATCGGCATGCTGATCATCGTCTACGCGCGCTACTACCTCGCGCGCGAGGATCCGATGGGCGAGTTCTTCACCTACCTGCTGCTCTTCCAGGGCGCGATGGTCGGCATCGTCCTCAGCGACAACGTGCTGCTGCTGCTGGTCTTCTGGGAGTTGACGTCACTGTCGTCGTTCCTGTTGATCGGCTACTGGAAGCACCTGCCCGCCGGCCGGCAGGGCGCGCGGATGGCGCTTGCCGTCACCGGCATGGGCGGCCTCGCGATGATCGCGGGCATGCTGATCATCGGCGATATTGTCGGCAGCTACGACCTGACGGTAATCCTGCAGAACCGCGAGGCGATCCAGGCCTCGCCGATGTACCTGCCGGCGCTGATCCTGATCCTGCTCGGCTGCTTCACCAAGTCGGCGCAGTTTCCTTTCCACTTCTGGCTGCCGCACGCGATGGCCGCGCCGACGCCGGTCTCGGCCTATCTGCACAGCGCGACGATGGTGAAGGCGGGCCTTTTCCTGATGGCACGGATGTGGCCGGTCCTGTCGGGCACCGACGCCTGGTTCTACATCGTCGCGACGACAGGCCTGGTCACGATGGTCCTCGGCGCGGTGATCGCGCTCTTCAAGGACGATCTCAAGGCGCTGCTCGCCTTCTCGACCGTGAGCCACCTCGGCCTCATCACGATGCTGCTGGGATTTGGCACCGGGATGGGCGTGGTGGCCGCGGTGTTCCACATCATTAATCACGCGACGTTCAAGTGCGCGCTCTTCATGACCGCCGGCATCATCGACCATGAGACGCACACACGGGACATCAAGAGACTCGGCGGCTTACGCACGCTGATGCCATGGACCTTCGTCATCGCCACGATCACGGCGCTGTCGATGGCCGGCATCGTGCTCTTGAACGGCTTTCTCTCCAAGGAGATGATGCTCTACGAGGCGGCCAAGACCACGTGGGCGGAGAGCGAGTGGATGGTACCCGTCTTCGCGACTATTGGCGCGATCTTCTCGGCCGCGTATTCCTTCCGCTACATCTGGCACGTGTTCTTCGGGCCGGTGCGGGACGACTACCCGTCGAAGCCGCACGACCCCGGCCGCGGAATGCTTGCACCTCCGGCCTTTCTCAGCGTCCTGGTCGTCCTGATCGGCATCATGCCGTTCCTCGCCGAGCCGCTGGTGCGGGTCACCGCGGCCGCGGTCATCGGAGGGGAGCTGCCGGAGTTTCACCTCAAGATATGGCACGGCGTCAATGCCGCGCTCATCATGTCGATCATCGCGATCGTCGTGGGCGTCGTCCTGCTGGCGCTGCACCGGCCGCTCGACCGGGCCTGGATCGCCGCGCCGCGGCCTGAGGCCAAGACGATCTTCGACTGGATCGTGGGCACGGCTGCGCACGGCGCTGCCTGGATAACTGGGCGCCTGCACGACGGCTCACTCACGCGATACGCCGCGATCTTCATCATCACGGTGGTCGCCCTCGGCACGCATGCGTACCTGACGGGCAGCCTCTCTGGCCCAACGCGGGTATCGATGGCGGTGGGCGTTGTGCCGGCCGCTGGCTGGGTGCTCCTCGTCGTCGCGACGATCGGCATCGTCGTGCTGCACCGCAACCGGCTCCTGGCGCTGGTGCTGATGGGAGTCATCGGCCTCGTCGTGTCAATCGCGTTCGCTTACCTCAGTGCGCCGGACCTCGCGCTGACCCAGATCTCGGTCGAGGTCGTGACCATCATCCTGATGCTGCTCGCCCTCAATTTCCTGCCGAACCGGACCCCGATCGAAAGCTCTGCGGGGCGCCGCATCCGCGACGGCGCCATCTCATGCGTGGCCGGCCTCGGCGCGGCGGCGTTGATCTACGCTCTCCTGCTGCGCGACTTCGCCTTCGAATCGATCAGCGCTTATCACTTGACCAACTCGTACAAGGGCGGCGGCGGCACCAACGTCGTCAACGTCATCCTCGTGGACTTCCGCGGCTTCGACACGTTCGGGGAGATCATCGTGCTGGGCATCGCGGCACTCGTCATCTTCGCGGCGACCGAGGCGCTGCTCGACAGCCCGGCGCGCCGCAAGCTTCTGAACTGGGTTCCGGACCAAGCCCGCGCCGGGGACGCGCATCCGCTGATGATGGTGGTCAGCACGCGCGTGATGATGCCGATCGTCCTGCTGGTCGGATTCTACATCTTCCTGCGCGGACACAACGAGCCTGGAGGCGGCTTCATCGCAGGTCTGATCGTCGCCATCGCGATCGTCATGCAGTACATGGCGTCGGGCTTCGCCTGGACGGACGCACGGCAGCGCTATCCCTATCACGGCATCATCGGCGCCGGCGTCCTCGTCGCCGGGCTGACCGGGATCGGATCGTGGTTCTTTGGCATGCCGTTCCTCACCAGCGATTTCGGATACTTCCGGATCCCGCCGTTCAACGAGTTCGAGCTCGCGACAGCCATGGCGTTCGACCTCGGCGTCTTCCTGGCTGTCGTGGGCGCGGTGCTGCTGTCGCTCGAGAGCTTCTCGCGCATCGCCCGCCGGTCGAACGAGGAAGTGAGCGAGTATGCGATGGACATCGACCCGTCCCGCGACGAGGAGGACGGCTGATGGAACTCCTCGTTGCGTCAGCCATCGGCATCCTCACTGCCGCCGGCACGTACCTTGTGCTGCGCAAGCGCACCTTCCCGGTGATCCTAGGCCTTTCGCTGCTGACCTACGCGGTCAACGTCTTCCTCTTCGCGTCGGGCCGTCTTGCCGTGAACTTGCCGCCGATCCTCAAGAGCACGTATGACACGCCCGATCCCGTGAACTACACCGACCCGCTTCCGCAGGCGCTCGTGCTGACGGCCATCGTCATCTCCTTCGGGATGACGGCGGTCATCGTCATCATCGCGCTCGCCGCGTACCTCTCGGGCGACGACGACCACGTCGACGGCATCGAGCCGCCGCGGGAGAAGTCGAGGTGAGCCACTGGGTCGTCGCACCGATCGTCCTGCCCGCGATGATGGCGGCCGTGATGGTCCTGGTCATGCGCCATCACCTGGTGCTGCAGCGCACCTTCTCGCTCGCGAGCATCGTCGCGCTTCTGGCGATCTCTTTGGGCCTCGCCTATCAGGCGGCAGGCGGCGCCATTACGGTCTACGACCTCGGCGACTGGCCGGCGCCCTTCGGCATCGTCGTCGTCGCCGACCGGCTGTCGACGCTGATGGTGCTGCTGACGTCGCTGCTGGCGCTGGCGGTGATGCTCTACACTATCGGGTCCGGATGGGACCGGCGTGGCCGGCACTTCCACCCGCTGTTCCAGTTCCAGCTCATGGGCATCTGCGGCGCCTTCCTGACGGGCGACGCCTTCAACCTCTTCGTGTTCTTCGAGGTGCTGCTGATCGCCTCGTACGGGCTGATGATCCACGCGGGCAGCACGCCGCGCCTGCGCGCCGGCGTGCAGTACGTGGCCTACAACCTGCTGGGCTCGACGCTGTTCCTGTTCGCGCTGGGCACAATCTACGCCGTGACCGGAACGCTCAACATGGCCGACATCGCCGAGCGTGTCTCGGCCCTGCCGGAGGGCGACACCGCCTTGATCCGCGTTGGCGCCACGCTGCTGCTGCTGGTGTTCGCGATCAAGGCGGCCGTGCTGCCGCTGCACTTCTGGCTGCCGGCGAGCTACTCCGAGGCGCCGGGCCCGGTCGCGGCGCTGTTCGCGATCATGACGAAGGTCGGCGCCTACGCCATCATCCGGATGTACACTCTGGCGTTTCCAGCGAACCTGCCCGCCGTCGAGGGACATTTCGCGACCCTCCTGATGCCAGCGGCGCTGCTGACGCTGACGGTCGGGATGATTGGCATCCTGGGTGCGCACCGGCTGGAGCGCCTCGTCGCCTTCTCGGTCATCGGGTCGATGGGAACGCTGCTCATCGCGATCGCGCTCTTCACGCACCAGGCGACGATCGCTGCGCTCTACTACATGGTCCACTCGACCTTCGCGGCGGCGGCGCTGTTTCTCATCGTCGATCTCGTCGCGCGTGGGCGTGGCGCAGACAGCTGCCGGGTGGAGAGCGCGCCGGCCATCGCCAACAACCGGCTGGTCGCCGGGCTCTTCTTCGGCGCAGCGATCGCGATGGCCGGTATGCCGCCGCTCTCGGGTTTCCTCGGCAAGCTGCTCGTCATGGACGCGGCGCGCGCGTCCGAGCTCGTCTGGTGGATATGGGCCGTGATCCTCGTGACATCGCTGATCGCCGTGGTCGGATTCGCCCGCGCCGGCAGCACTGTCTTCTGGAAGACGGTGCCGGTGACCGCTGGGGCGGAAGGTCCGGCCGGCGCGGCGATCGAGCCGCTCGGTGGCCCAAGCGCGCTGCCCTATGTCGCCGTCGGTGGCGTCATGACCGCGCTCGTGCTGGCGACGGTCTTCGCCGGGCCGCTCACGACCTACCTCACCGCGACGGCAGACCAGCTCTACACGCCCGAAGCCTACATCCGCGCCGTCTTGGGAGGGGAGTGACATGGCCCGCCGTCTCCTGCCGCACCCCTACCTGACCCTGCTGCTGGCACTGGTCTGGATGCTGCTGCAGAACACGTTCTCCGGCGGCGTCCTCGTCTTCGGGCTGATACTGGGGCTCATCATTCCGCTCATAACAGCCGCGTTCTGGCCAAACCGTCCGCGGCTCCAGAACCCCATCGGGATCGGCGCCTACTTCCTGATCGTGGTCTGGGACATCATCGTCGCGAACGTCGTCGTCGCCCTGACGATCCTCTTCAAGTCGAACGACGCCATGCAGCCGAACTGGGTCTGCATCCCCCTCGACATCAGGACGCCCGAGGCGATCGCCATCCTCGCCGGAACCATCACGCTGACGCCAGGCACGGTCTCGGCCGACCTGTCGAGCGAGGGGCACAGTCTCCTCGTCCACTGCCTCGACGCCGAGGACCCCGCTGCAGTCCGGGACCAGATCAAGAACCGCTACGAAAGACGCCTGAAGGAGATCTTCGAATGATCGCGACCGCCCTCGCCTTCGCCTACGTCTGTTTCGGGATCGCCTTGCTGCTGGCGCTCTGGAGGGTCATCCGCGCGCCTGGCATTGCCGATCGCGTCCTAGCACTCGACACGCTGTTCATCAACGCGATCGGACTGATCGTCCTTCACGGGATATCCGGCGGGACGCAGACCTTCTTCGAGATTGCGCTCATCATCGCGATGCTCGGCTTCGTGTCCACTGTGGCCTATGCGCGGTTCATGCTGCGCGGCAACATAATCGAGTGAGGAGGCGCCGATGCTCTGGGATATCCTCATTTCTGCGTCCATCGTGATCGGTGCGTTCTTTGCCCTTGTGGGATCCTACGGCCTGATCAAGCTCAACAATCCGATGTCGCGGCTGCACGCGCCAACGAAGGCGGGCACGCTTGGTGTCGGCGGGATCCTCATGGGCTCCATGATCTACGCCTTCACCTACGGCGAAGGATCGCTGCACGAGCTTCTGGTCATGGCGTTCATCTTCGTCACCGCGCCAATCTCGGCGAACTTCATCGCGAAGACCCATATCCACGGCGTCGTCCGGCGCGAGGATCTTCCGCCGCCGCCGAAGGATGAGACCTGGGCCGTCCTTGACGTCCCGCGTGACGAAGCCGCCACAAGCTGAGCGAACGGTCGGAAGTGCGATCGGCAGCCGGCTGGTCGTCATGATCGCGCCTGGCGGTCTTGCGGAGCAGTGCCGAACGCCGCGCTTCTCGCGCTCGACACCGAATGCGTGCGAGCAATGAACGCCCGTATTCATGATCTTTATGACGCGCGCGTCGCGGCCGGTCTGACCGACGACCCGGCGCAGCGCGCCGTCCTCGACAGGCTCGAGATCCTGCGTGACTGGGCGGGGCAACCCCAGGTGCGCAGGTCATGGTTCCGCAAGGCGCCGGACCCTCCGCGCGGTCTCTACATCTGGGGTGGGGTGGGTCGCGGAAAGTCGATGCTGATGGACATGCTCTACGAGGCCGCCACTTCGGCTGAGGTCCGTCGCGTCCACTTCCACGCCTTCATGCAGGAGGTGCAGGCAGCGCTGCACGAAGCACGCAAGACTGGCGTCGACGATGCGATCGCGCCTGTCGCGGACGACATCGCGGCGGACCTACGCCTGCTTCTCTTCGACGAGATGCAGATCGGCGATGTCGCGGATGCGATGATCGTCGGACGGCTCTTCCAGCGGCTCTTCGAAGGCGGCATCGCGGTGGTCGCGACGTCCAACCGTCCGCCGCGCGATCTCTACAAGAACGGTCTGAACCGGAAGCTCTTCCTTCCGTTCATCGACCTGATCGAGCAGCGGATGGAAGTCGTCCACCTCGATCATCCGATCGACTACCGGCAGGGACGTCTCTCCGAAGCGGACACCTACTTCGTGCCGGCGAATGCCGAGGCGCGTCGCGAGATCGACGCGATCTTCGACACGCTGACCGGCGGCGAAACAGAGCCGTTGGTACTCAAGGTCAAGGGTCGTGACGTGGAGATTCCGGCGTTCCGCAACGGGGTTGGCCGCGCGGCGTTCTGGGAATTGTGCGGTCGCCCGCTCGGACCCGCCGACTACCTTGCTGTCGCAAACGCGTGCCGTGTTCTGATCCTTGAAGGCATCCCCCGGCTTGGGAGCGAGAACTACAACGAGGCGAAGCGCTTCGTCACCCTCATCGACGCGCTCTACGAGGCGAGGACGCGCGTGATCGCCAGTGCCGCCGACGTCCCGGAAAGCTTGTACATAGAGGGAGAAGGCAGCTTCGAGTTCGCACGGACGGCCAGTCGCCTGCGAGAGATGCAGTCCGCTGGGTGGGGAAGTTGAGACCCGTGCCGCGATCCGACATCAAGTTGGTACGGGGAGGTGCCCGTCTGGCCGGTCCGAGATCGAACATCCGCCTGTCGGCTTCATTGGGGGAGTGACGTAGGATGCTGGCTTGGATCCGCGAGAACGTGACGCTCCTGCAGCTCGCGGTGTCGATGATCTCGGCCGTCGTCTGGATTTTCTACCTGCAGATCTTCCTCCTCAGCTTCCTGCGTCAGCGGCGGCCGGAAATTCTCATCAGCCGTGGCGCCGGCGTCGGAATGGAGGCGCGATGTTTCATCGCAAATCTCGGGTTCGAGCCGATCTACGTCTCGCAGCTCCTGATCTCGATCCAGACGCCTGAGGGGAAGCGCGACGCCGCAATCACCGACCGCGAGGTCATGACCGAGGAGCAGCAGCGCGACCCCAGACAGGCGACCAATCAAGGCCCGCTCAAGTCCGGCGACAGCTTCGATGCCGGCAGCTTCACCGATCTCCTTCGTCAGGCCTTACGCGCGGCCGGCGCGGCGGAGGACGTCAAGGTCGAAAGCTTCAACATCACCGTCGTTGGGATTCACGCGGCGAGCGCCGCTTTTGTGGGAGCGACGCGGCATTTCGACGTCATCGACCGAAACGGGTGGTCCGAGATCCAGCCCGACGACCTCGCGACCCGTCAGATCCGGTCCTTCCTCGGCCGCCGGCGGCTGCGACGGAAGCTCCAGCGCGACCTGAGCTGGTACCGTTCCTGACGAGGTCAACCGTTCTGCTTGAGGACGTGCCCTGCCAGATACAGCGAACCGCAGATCAGGATCCGCGTGCCGTTGACCGGGCCGATACTCCCGATCGCCGTCAGCGGGTCCGGGGCGGTCTGAGCCGCAATACCCTCGGCACGTGCAGCCGCGGCTGTGTCCTCGGCCGGCAGCGTCGCCTCGGTGTCCGGCACCGCCACGGCGATCAGCGACGCGACGTGCGGGGCGAGTGGGCGCAGGTAACCCGCGATATCCTTGGTGTTCAGCATGCCGCAAACGAGGTGCCACCGCGGCCCCGGCATCGCGGCGAAGGTCTCCGCTAGAGCCTCTCCCGCAGCGGGGTTGTGGCCGCCGTCGAGCCAGAGTTGCCCCGGCCCCGTCGCGTCGACGAGCGGGCCGCGACGCAGACGCTGCATTCGGGCCGGCCAGTCCGCGCCCATCGCCGCCTCCGCCGCCGAGTGGGATGCGCCGAGGTGCCGAAGCGCCGCGACGGCGGTACCGGCATTGACGATCTGGTGTGGCCCGAGCAGCCTAGGTCGCGGCAGGTCGAGGAGGCCGAACTCGTCCTGGAAGACAAGGCGCCCCGCCTCCTCGCCCACGTGCCAATGCTGGCCGTGAGCGATGACCGGAGCGCCGAGCCGCGCGGCCTGCCGCTCGATCACCTCGAGCGCGGCATCATCCTGTGGAGCCACGATGCAGGGCACGCCGCGCTTGATGATGCCGGCCTTTTCTGCCGCGATCTCGGGCAGCGTGTCACCAAGGTAGGCCTGGTGGTCGAACGAGACGGGCGTGATGACGGTCAGGACCGGGTCGACGACGTTGGTCGCGTCAAGCCGCCCCCCCAGCCCGACCTCCAGCAGCGTCCATTCCGCACTCGATCGCGCCATCGCAAGCAGAGCCGTGGCCGTCGTGATCTCGAAGAAGGTGATCGGCTCGCCTGAATTGGCATCCTCGACCTCGTCGAGGAGCCGCGCCAGATCGGGTTCAGGAATCAGCTCGCCCGCAAGGCGGATGCGCTCGTGGAACCGCGCCAGGTGCGGCGACGTGTAGGCGTGGCATCGCGCTCCGGTCGACGACAATCCGGCGCGTATCATCGCAAGCGTCGAGCCCTTGCCGTTGGTGCCGGCGACATGCACGACCGGCGGCAGCCTGCGTTCCGGGTGGCCCAGCGAGGCGAGGATGCGGTGCATCCGCGTGAGCGACAGGTCGATCGACTTGGGATGAAGCGCCATCAGCCGCTCGAGTATCGCGTCCGACCTCGTCACGGCTGCGGCTGCATGATGATCTGGCCGGCCGACGCCGGATCGAGGCGCTCTGAAACCGATGCCCGCCGCGCCAAGACGCGCGGGTTTGGAGGGTCCACGACCTCATCCGATGTCAGGGGGCGCGAATTGCTTAGGCGGCTCCGAAGGCCCGCCCCGAAGAGCGCCACCGCATCAGCGACAAGGCGATCCCGGCGGATCACTTCACCCGCCCGCGGCGCACAGGAATGACGGCTGCGGTCGCCGCGATCAGGCTGTGCGGGCCCATCGGCGCGATGTCATTCGCCGGCGGCGGGGACCGGCTCGGCGGCAGCCGGCGCTGGCGCCGTCGGTTCCGCCGGTGGCGGTAGGTCGGCCTTGGCGGCTTGCGGCAGGCCCGTGAGCATCCTGACGATCGCGATCAACTCGTCGCGTAGGTCGCTCCGGCGGGTCACCCGGTCGAGCATTCCATGCTCCAGGAGATACTCCGCGCGCTGGAAGCCCTCCGGCAGCTTCTCGCGAATGGTCTGTTCGATCACCCGGGGGCCGGCGAAACAGATCAGCGCACCGGGCTCGGCGATCTGGATGTCGCCCAGCATCGCGTACGAGGCGGTGACGCCGCCGGTGGTCGGGTGCGTCAGGACGACGATGTAGGGCAGCCTCGCTTCCTTGAGCATCTCGACCGCGACGGTGGTGCGCGGCATCTGCATCAACGACAGGATGCCCTCCTGCATCCGCGCGCCCCCGGCGGCAGAGAACAGGATCAGCGGCCGGCGCAGCGCGACCGCGCGCTCGCAGGCGGCGATGATGGCGTTGCCCACGTACATTCCCATGGAACCGGCCATGAAGGAGAAGTCCTGCGCCACGGCGATGACCGGAGTGCGGCCGATGTCGCCCTCGGCCACCAGCATCGCCTCCTTCTCGCCGGTCTCGCGCTGGGCGGCGCGGAGACGCTGCGGATAGGGCTTCTGATCGCGAAAGTGCAACGGATCGGCAGCCGGCTCGGGCACCGCGACTTCGGTGTAGATCCCGCCGTCGAAGAGCGAGGAGAAGCGCGTGCGGGGCGAGATCGGCATGTGGTGGCCGCAGCTCGTGCAGACGTTGAGGTTCGCCGCGAGCTCGCGATGGAATAGCATGGTTCCGCACTCGTCGCACTTGGTCCACAGGTTCTCCGGGACCTCGCGCCGCGAGAACAGCGAGTTGATCTTTGGCCTGACGTAGTTGGAGATCCAGTTCATGCCGCCACCTTCGGACTGCGGCGAGACCTAAGCGGCGCTCTCGAGGAATGCAATCGGCGCCGGTGGAGGCGTCCGGCCGATGAAGCCGAGCGACGGGAGCAGGAGGCCCGCCGAGGGTGTCCTCGTCGAGCTGGACGCGGCCAGGGGAAAGAGCAGTCCGGTTCCGGCGACGCGTTCTCCCGTTCAGTCGCCGTCACGCCGCGCTGCCGAACGGCACGAGGACAAAGGCGAGCCCCAGAGCGATCCCGGCCGCACGGAAGGCATGGCGGTGAGTTCCGATCATCGACCACGAGATCAGGGCCAGACCGGCTGCGATCTTGGCGAAACTGGCAAGCGCCTGTAGCGGCGCCGCCGCAAGCTCAAGCAGGCCCGGATTCGCGACCATCCCGAGGGGGATCAAATAGAGGCCGAGGCCGAGCTTCATTGCCGTCAGGGCGACCTTCAGCCAGCTCTCCCCGATCATGCCGGCGGCAATGAAGACGGCGCCGCAGACCGGCGGCGTGATGGTGGACAGCAGTGCGTACCAGAAGACGAACAGATGCGCCTGCAAGGGTTGCATCCCGAGTTCGATCAGGGCCGGCCCGGCTACCGAGACGCAGATGACGTAGGCGGCGGTGGTCGGTACCTCCATGCCGAGGACGAGGCAGGCGACCGCTGTCAGCAGCAGCGACGGCCACAGCATCCCGCCAGAGGCCGAGAGGATCAGGCTGGTGATCTTCACCCCCAGCCCGGTGATGCCGAGGACACCGATCACCAGGGAGGCGCAGAAGATGATGGCGCCGATGAGGGCGACCTGCCGAGCCGCGACCATGCATGCCTGCTCGACCCTGACGCCCGCGCGCCCGATGTCGAACCGCAGCTCCGATCCGAACGGCAGCAGCGCGGCGCCGGCGATGATGGCAAGGCACGCGGCGTACTGCGGCGTGTAGCGCGCACCAAACATGCCCCACATCAGGACCGCGAAGGGTACGGCGAAGAAGGCCGAGGTCACGAGCAGGTCTCGACGCGCGGGGTGGTCGGCCGCCGCGATGCCGCGCAGGTCGAACCGGTGAGCGTAGCCGTCGATCCCGACCCAGACCGCAAAGAAGTAGAGCAGCGCCGGCAGCAGAGCGGCAGCGACGATGCCGGTGTAGGGGGTGCCGGTCAGCTCGACCATGACGAAGGCGCCCGCGCCCATCAGCGGCGGCATGATCTGTCCGCCGGAGGACGCGACGGCCTCGACCGCTGCGGCAATGCGCTTCGGATAGCCGAGCCGCGTCATTGCCGGCAGCGTGATCGCGCCGGTCGACGCGACGTTGGCCGAGGCGGAGCCGGAGATCGAGCCGAAGAGCGCCGACGAGACGACGGAGACCTTGGCGGCCCCGCCCTTCAGCCTCCCCGCCGCCGCCGCGGCGACGTTCATGAAGCCTTGGCCCGCCTCGCCAGCGTTCAGAACCGCGCCGAAGATGACGAAGATCGCGACGACGTTGACCGAGACGGCGGTCAGCGTGCCCCAGAGCCCGCCTTCGGCGATCGTCAGCGTGCCGAGGAAGCTCTCCAACGGCGTGCCGGAATGCCCGAAGCGCCCCGGGATGTGCTGACCGTAGAGGCCGTAGAGCAGCGCCGCGGCGGCGACGGCGGGCAGCGGCCAGCCGATGGCGCGCCGCGCTGCCTCCAACACAACGAGGATCAGGACCGTCGCGATGACGACCTGACCCTGCCCCTCCAGGAAGCCGTACTGGTCCCCGAGCGTCTCGTAGGACACGGCGACCCAGAGCGCTGCGCCGCATCCCGCCGCGGCCAGCGCCGCGCCCGACCAGAGGCGCCACCCCGTCGCCCCCCAGACCAGCACCCACGGCAGGACGAAGACCATGTGCAGCGGCCGGCTCACGAGGTTCGGGACGAGACCCCAGAAGATCAGGCCAAGGTGGAACGCGACCGACAGCGCGGCGAAGGCGAGCCATCCCCAGCGCGCCGCTCCAGCCGGTGCCGGCGCGTCAGCTGCCGCGGTCACATCTGCGCTGCCTCAAGCTCGATCCCCGCTTCCTGATAGTAGCGCACCGCGCCGGGATGGATCCTGCTCTCGATGTTCTGCAGCAGGTCCGGCGTGACGCCCTGCCACCAGCGGGCGCTGTCGGCCAACCGCTCACGGCTTGTCCAGAATGTCTTGGTGAGCCGGTACGCCGTCTCGTCGTCCATTTGCGTCGTCGTGTAGGCGACCACCGGCAGAGAGGTCGTCACGATGTCCTGCTCCTGTCCGGCATAGGTGCCGGCAGGAATGACGAGGCGGGTGCGACCGGTCTCCTCGACCTGCGCGTCGGTCAGCGAGAGGACGTGCACATCAGTGGAGGCCGCCGCCTCGACCACGTTCGGCGCAGGGAAGGACCCAGCGGTCACGAACCCGTCGATCTGTCCGTTCTGCAGCGCCGGCACCGCGTTCGAGAGCTCGACGTCGGCGACCTGCACCGCATCGGCAAGGCCGAAGAGCTCGAGGTAGCGCTCCCCCTCGGTGGCGCCGAACGATCCCTTGCCGAGAAGGATGGTCTTGCCGGCGAGATCGTCGATGCCCTGCGCGCCCGAGTTCGCGGACATCACGAAGTGCATCGTCAGGGACGGGATCGGGAACAGGGCGCGGATCTCGTCGAACGCCGGATCGTCCCGCCCCTCGAACGGGCCGGCCGCGGACTGCGCCGCGCCGACGAGGCCCGGCGGCGTGGTGAAGACATAGTCTCTGCCCCTCGCGCGGACCTCCATAACGTTCTGCACGCTGCCCTGGCTCTCCTCCACCGTGACCTGGATGTCGCCGTCCGTGGCGGCGTCCATCGCCTCGGCGATCTGCACGCCCATCTGGTAGTAGGACGAGCCCGAGGCGGCGGACTTGTAGGTGACGCGGGTCTGGGCCGTGGCGCCGGTGGCGACGGCCGCCAGCACGAGGCCGGCGAAGAGCTGCTTGGCGAACATCCGAGGTTCCTCCTGGTTTCTTGGTGCTCAGAAAGGTCGGAGCATGGGGCCCGGGTCAACCTGGAAAGGCTCTGGAGATGCGCAGGTTACGGAAGACGCCCGTGCCCGACGCGGCGCAGCGGCCGGGCCCTAGCGCCGCACCATCGCGCGGCAGAGCGCCCAGGCGACGGTGAGCATCGCGAAATCGGCAATGATGGCAAGCCGCACCGGACCGTCGCCGTCGGCGGCGTAGGGCGTGAGGTAGAGCGCCAGTCCGGTGATCGCGCCGTCGGTCGCCAAGATGGCCAGCGCGACCAGGTTGTTCGCGAAGTGGAACCCCCAGGCGGCGCCGAGGCTGCCGCTGGCCGCTGTCAGGTCCGCCGCAAAGAGTCCGAAAAGCATCGCGCCGGCCACCATGAGCCAGGCGTTCTCGCCGGTCATCGCTGGCGCATAGTGGACGAGGCCGAACGCCAGCGACGGCACGACCATCCATACGAAAGGGGTTGCGAAGCGCGCGGCGAGCTGCTGCTGAAGGTAGCCCCGGAAGACCAGCTCCTCCGCCCCGGTCTGCAGCAGCAGCCCGAGCAATGTCAGCGGCAGGAGCGCGACCCACGTCTCGAGTGGGACGTTCGGCACCGCGTCATAGGCGAAAGACCACAGCCCGACCGAGAGTCCGTAGAAGAGACCCACGATCGACGCCGCGATGACGAAGTCGCGCAGGACCCGGGGCGCTCGCCCGAAGAGCGACGCGACGGGGCGGCGGTGAAGCAGCCGAGCCACCGCCATCGGCGCGATCGCCATGCCGAGAAACGTGGCGAGAAGGAAGAGCGTCCCCCGTGGCGTATCGAGCGCCACGAGCCGGCCCGCCAGGAGCGCCGCGCTCTCCGATCCAAGGATCGCCACTACGCCGCCCAAAGCGGCCGCGATGGACCCGGCATAGATCAGAACGATCAGAAGGACGCCAAGGACGGTCCGCCACAAGGCCGGCGCGCGACGGGCCGGCTGCACGAAGGCGTCGAATGGTGTGCTGGACAAGGCGGCGGACTCCGAACCGATGAGAGGGCAGCTAGACCGGGCGGCGCGACGGCAAAGGGCTATACACGATCGTCTCGGCGCACGGTACGGGCGAGCGTTCCAGCATGTGGTTGCAAGACGGCTTCGGCCGTCCTTGTCTCGGCCCGGGCGCTCGCCTATTCGAAAAGCCGACCGCCCGGGGAGGACGTGATGCTGAAACGCAATTGGGACAAGTCGAAGCTGCCTAGCCGGCATGTGACGGAGGGGCCGGCGCGCGCGCCGCACCGCAGCTACTACTACGCGATGGGCTTGTCGGCGGAGGAGATCGCACAGCCTTTCGTGGGCGTGGCGACCTGCTGGAACGAGGCGGCGCCGTGCAACATCGCGTTGAACCGCCAGGCGCAGGCGGTCAAGCTGGGCGTCAAGGCGGCGATGGGTACCCCGCGCGAGTTCACGACGATCACGGTGACAGACGGTATCGCCATGGGTCACGAGGGAATGCGCTCGTCGCTCGCGTCCCGAGAGGCGATCGCCGACACCGTCGAGCTGACGATGCGCGGGCACGGCTACGATGCCATCGTCGGGCTTGCCGGCTGCGACAAGTCCCTGCCGGGCATGATGATGGCGATGGTGCGGCTCAACGTGCCGTCGGTCTTCATCTACGGCGGCTCGATCCTGCCGGGAAGGGCCCCCGCGGGGGCGGACGTGCCGGAGGACTTCGCCGGCCGGGACCTGACCGTGCAGGACATGTTCGAGGCCGTGGGACGCCACCAGAACGGCACGCTCAGCGACGCGGCGCTGGCGATCCTCGAGCGTGTCGCCTGCCCCAGCGCCGGCGCCTGCGGCGGCCAGTTCACCGCCAACACCATGGCCTGCGTCTCCGAGGCGATCGGGCTCGCGCTCTTCAATTCGTCTGGTGCTCCGGCGGCCTACGAGAGCCGGGATCAGTACGCGACAGCGAGCGGCGAGGCCGTCATGGCGCTGCTGGAGCAGAACATCCGCGCCCGCGACGTGGTCACACGGCAGAGCCTGGAGAACGCCGCCCGCGTCGTGGCATGCACCGGCGGCTCGACCAACGCCGGGCTGCACCTGCCGGCGATCGCGCACGAGGCGGGCATCGACTTCGACCTCTTCGACGTCTGCGAGATCTTCCACGACACGCCCTACTTCGTCGACCTCAAGCCCGGCGGCCAGTTCGTGGCCAAGGATCTCTACGACGCCGGCGGGATTCCCGTGGTGATGAAGGAATTGCGCAAGGCCGGGCTGATCCACGAGGATTGCGTGACCGCGAGCGGCCGCAGTATCGGGGAGGAACTCGACCTTATCGACCGAGAGGCGGACGGACGAGTTATCCACCCGATCTCTGCTCCGATTACGGAGACCGGCGGCGTCGTCGGCCTCAAGGGCAACCTCGCACCGGACGGCGCCATCGTGAAGGTCGCCGGCATGACGAAGGAAGAGCAGGTCTTTACCGGCCCCGCCCGCATCTTCGAGAGCGAAGAGGAAGCCTTCGCCGCGGTCAAGGCGCGCTCGTACGAGCCGGGCTGCGTCATCGTCATCCGCAACGAGGGGCCGGCGGGCGGCCCCGGCATGCGCGAGATGCTGGCGACGACCGCCGCGCTCTCGGGCCAGGGGATGGGCAAGAAGGTGGCGCTGATCACCGACGGCCGCTTCTCCGGCGCAACCCGCGGCTTCTGCGTCGGCCATGTCGGGCCCGAGGCGGCCCATGGCGGCCCGATCGCGCTACTCCGCGATGGCGACGCCATCACAATCGACGCGATCGAGGGCGAAATCTCGGTCGACCTGAGCGAGGAGGAGCTTGGCGCGCGAAGGGCGGACTGGCCCGGGCCGCGTCCGACGAACTACGCAAGCGGCGCGCTCTGGAAGTACGCGCAGCTCGTCGGACCGACACGGCTCGGCGCCGTCACCCATCCCGGCGCCGCTGCCGAGACGCACGTCTATATGGACCTGTGAGGGGGCCGGCCGCGCCCGGCATGAAGGCCCGCACAGCCGCGCGCGCCGAGGCCATGCGCCACTGCGGACCATTTGGACCGCGGCGGGTCGAGGTGCTCGACGCCCCCAAGGGAGCCGCGCCCGATGCGTGACGTTGCGTTGCGGATGACGTCGCATTGGCGTTTCGCCACTCTTGTCCCCATGGAGCTCCGGCCGTGACGCACTATCCGAACCTGTTCCGTCCGCTGGACCTCGGGCACGTGACGCTGCCGAACCGCGCGCTCATGGGGTCGATGCATACGGGGCTCGAGGAGACCGGCGACTGGGACCGTGTCGTCGCCTTCTACGTGGCCCGGGCGCGCGGCGGCGCCGCCCTGATGGTGACGGGCGGCATGGCGCCGAACCGCGAGGGCGGTGTCTTTCCCGGCGCGGCGGGTCTCTACACGCGGGACGACATCGCCAACCATCGCCGCGTCACCGGCGCCGTTCACGACGCGGGTGGCAGGATCGCGATGCAGATCCTGCACGCCGGCCGCTACGCCTACGGGCAGGAGTGCGTGGCGCCGTCGCCGATCAAGTCGCCGATCTCGCCGTTCCCCCCGCGGGAGCTCGACGAGGCGGGGATCGAGAAGCAGATCGCCGACATCGCCACCGCCGCTGCCCGCGCCCGCGAGGCCGGCTACGACGGTGTCGAGGTCATGGGATCGGAGGGCTACTTTCTAAACCAGTTCCTCGTCACGCGCACGAACCGGCGCGAGGACCGCTGGGGGGGATTCTACGATAATCGGATGCGCCTGCCGGTGGAGGTGGTTCGTCGGGTGCGCGAAGCCGTCGGGGACGATTTCATCCTGATCTACCGGATCAGCCTTATCGATCTCGTTCCCGACGGTTCCACCTGGGAGGAAGTCGTGGCGCTCGCCCACGCGGTCGAGGCGGCCGGCGCCTCGATCCTGAACACCGGCATTGGTTGGCACGAGGCGCGAGTTCCGACGATCGCCACCAGCGTGCCGCGCGCGGCCTTCACATGGCTGACCCGCAAGCTTCGGGGCGTCGTGAGCGTGCCGGTGATCACCTCGAACCGGATCAATATGCCCGAGGTCGCCGAGCGGGTCCTCGCCGACGGCACGGCGGACATGGTCTCGATGGCGCGACCGTTTCTCGCCGACGCGGACTTCGTGGCGAAGGCGCGATCAGGCCGCGCCAGTGAGATCGCGCCATGCATCGCCTGCAACCAGGCATGCCTGGACCACACGTTCGGCGGCAAGGTCGCGAGCTGCCTCGTCAATCCGCGCGCCGGCCACGAGACGGAGATCGTGATCCGGCCCGCGGAAACGCGACGCCGCATCGCCGTGGTGGGCGCCGGCCCCGCGGGACTTTCCGCGGCGATGGTCGCGGCGGAGCGCGGGCATGCGGTGACCCTCTTCGAGTCCGCCGACCGCCTCGGCGGACAGCTCAACCTTGCGCGTGTGATTCCGGGCAAGGAGGAATTTCATGGCCTCGTCGAATGGTACGAAACGATGCTGCCTCGCCTCGGCGTCGATCTGAGGCTCGGCCGCCGCGCCTCCGCGGGCGACGTCGCGGATCAAGACGCGGTGATCGTCGCGACCGGCGTAAGGCCCCGGGACCCGAAGATCCCGGGCCAAGAGGGGGCAAACGTGCTCGGCTACATCGATGTCCTCCGGGGTGCCGAGGTGGGGCAGCGCGTCGCGGTCGTGGGCGCTGGCGGCATCGGCTTCGACGTGTCGGACTTCCTGGTCGAGAAGCGTCCGAGCCCGACCGAGGACCTCGCCTTGTGGCGCCGGACCTGGGGCGTTGCCGATCCGGCAGAGCATCGCGGCGGTCTCTCGCCGGAGGGGCCACGGCCCGAGCCGCCGGCGCGGGCGGTCACGCTGCTGCAGCGGAAGGCAGAGCGGCCGGGCAAGCGCTTGGGCAAGACGACCGGATGGATCCATCGCGCGGGCCTGCAAATGCGCGGCGTCCGAATGCTGGGCGGCGTCGCCTACGAGCGGATCGATGCGCGTGGCCTGCACATCCTCCGCGACGGCACGCCGGAACTGATCGAGGCGGACACCGTCGTTCTCTGCACGGGGCAGGAGAGTGAGCGCAGCCTGGCCGACGCGCTGACGGATCATCCGGAGGTGCACGTCATCGGCGGCGCCGACGTGGCGGTCGAGCTCGACGCCAAGCGCGCCATCGACCAGGCGGTCCGCCTCGTCGCCACGCTCTAGCTGCAATCTCTACAATTCGGTTGTTTCCGGAGGTGCGGCTGTCTCTGCAAGCGCCGCGCCATTGTCTCGGCCCCGCCACGATTTTGCCGCAATCGCAGGATAGCGCGACCGCCTGGGACGAGGGGCGAGGGGCCGATGGACCGACTGACCGAAATGGAAGCGTTCGCCGCCGTCGTGGACCAGGGCGGGTTCACCGACGCGGCACGCAAGATGGGGATCTCCAAGAGCGCGGTCAGCAAGCATGTCGCCGCACTCGAAGCGCGATTGGGCGCGCGGCTGCTCAACCGGACGACGCGGCGGGTCGACCCGACGGAGATTGGTCTGGCTTACTACGACCGCGCCCAGAAGGTCCTCAACGACGCTGGTGAAGCAGACGCGCTCGTGACGTCGATGCAGGCGCAGCCGTCGGGCATCCTGCGCATCGCCGCATTATCGGACTTCGGGGCACGACACCTGTCTCCGGCGCTCGGCGAGTTCCTTGCCCGTTTCCCACAGGTCACCGTCTGCATGCAGCTGTCGGCGGAACGGGTCGACCCGGTGACGAGTGGTTTCGACGTCGTGCTGCGGCTGGGCGATCTGGAGGATTCTAGCCTTCGGGCTCGCAAGCTTGCGGAAACCACGACGCGGATGATCGCGGCGCCGTCCTACCTTGACGGGGCGGGGCGACCACAGCGGATCGAAGACATCAAGGACCACAAGCTGCTGCACTACTCGCAGAGCGCAACCGGCAACGTCTGGCGGCTGACCTCGTCGTCGGGCGAAGCGCGGCAAGTTCGCTGCCCGGGCTTCCTGATGGTGAACGACGGTCAGGCGCTCCTGAATGCGGCCATCGCGGGGCTCGGGATCGCGTACCTGCCGGACTTCCTCTACGCCCCCGCGCTCGCCGCGGGAGAGGTCGAGGAGGTCATGCCGTGCCTGCCGACCGAGGTTCAAAGCCTCCACGCCGTCTACCCGCCGGGGCGGTTCACGCAGCCGAAGGTGCGCGCCTTCATCGACTTCCTGGCCGAGACCTTCGGTGGACGCGGCGTCGGCGACTGGTAGTCAGCGGGCTTGCCGATGGTACTCGGCGTTCGGGATCATGCCGGTCGCCGAGGCGACGCGGTTCGACATCGCGAAGAAGCCCGCGACCGAGGCGATGTCCCAGATGTCGCGTTCACCGAATCCCGCGTTCCTCAGCTCCTCGCGGTCGTCCTCGGTGATCGTGGCGCTTGCTACGGTGACCTTCTCGGCGAAGGTCAGCATCGCCGTCTGGCGCGCGTCGAGTTTGGCCACGCGCCAGTTCATCACCATCATCTCGCCGAGTTCGGGCGTGCCGAGGTCGCGCACCGCGGCGCCGTGGGCGACCTGGCAGTACCAGCAGCGGTTGATCGACGAGACCACGACCGCGATCATCTCTCGCTCGAGCTTGGAAAGCCCGCTCTCACCCAGCATCAGGTCGTTGTAGAGCGCGGTGAAGGCGTCGAGCTTGGTCGCGTCGAAGGCGTAGGCGCGCAGGACGTTCGGCACGAGGCCCAGCTTCTCGCGGCAGATGTCGAAGTACTTCGCCGTCCGCTCCGGCAGGGGGTCGAGCGGCGGCAGGTCGAGTGCAGTTGCGCTGTCGGTCATGTCTCCCTCATGCGGTAGTGGTAGCGTGCGGCCTCCATCATCCCGAGCCCTTCGTAGAGCGCGCGGGCCGGGGTGTTCCGCGCTGTCACGGCCAAGGCCAGCCACCGGGCGCCGGTCCGCTCGGCCCAGGTCGCGGCGGCGCGCATCGTCAGGCGGGCGGCGCCCTTGCGACGGTGCTCCTGCAGCACCTCGACCGCATGCACCATGGCGACATCACCGGCAAGCGCAACGAAGCCGGCGCCGGCGGCGCGGTCCCCGGCACGACAGAGCAGTCCGGCCTTCGGGATCGCGACCCGGTCCATCACCGCAAGCCTGGGCGGGCCAATGCCGCCCGCCGCCCAGATCTCCTCCATGATCGCGAGCCGTCCGCGCGTCCAGTAGGCGGACCCGTGGGGCAGAGGGCCGTCGACATCCGCGACGGGACACAGGTACAGGACCGTCTCGTCGACGATCCGATCGCCGCGCCGCGACAGCGCATCGGCGACGGCTGCATCCCACGGACGGATCTGGATGAGGTCCGGCGCATCCTCGACCCGCGCCTCCGGTCCGGCCGTCGCTGCCGAGACGCGCTTGCCGCCGCCCGCCCCGTCGCGCAGCGTCCAGCCGGCCACGTCCCACGCTGCCTTCGGTGGCCACGTCGCTTCGAGCACCTGGAACAGTGCCCTCGCATCCGGAAGTGTCACCCCGCGAAGTCGCCCAACCGCGCCATCGCTTGGTTTACGGAGGCGGGGTCGGTCCCGCGCACCACGACGTTGGTGCCGTGGACGCCATGCTGGTGGAAGGGGTAGCTGCCGAACTGCAGGTTGCGAAATTCCCGCGCCAGATCCCCCAGCGGACCCGCGATGTCGCCCTCGCCGCGCTCGATCCTGAGCGATTGGCTGTAAAGGGGCGCGCCGCCGGTCAGGGTCGGCAGGAGCGAGGCCACCATGGCCCGGAAGATCTCCGGCACGCCTGCCAGTACGTGCACGTTGCCGAGCGTGAAGCCGGGGGCGGCAGAGATCGGGTTGTCTATCAGCGTCGCGCCTTCGGGGATGCGGGCCATCCTGAGCCGCGCCTCATTCAGTTCGCTTCCGGTTCGGGCATAGTGCCGCTCCAGCAGTTCGCGGGCGTCGTCGCGCACGTCGATGGAGGCGCCCATCGCTTCGGACACGCAGTCGGCGGTGATGTCGTCATGCGTCGGGCCGATCCCGCCCGACGTGAAGACGCGGTCCCACGCCGACGCCAAGGCGCGCAGCGCTTCGATGATCGCGGTCGGATCGTCCGCCACGATGCGTGCCTCGCGCAGATCGATGCCGTGTTCCGCAAGCTGTTCGGCCAGGTGCGCCATGTTCCCCTCGCGCGTGCGGCCCGACAGGATCTCGTCGCCGATGATCAGCATCGCGGCGGTTGGGTTCGGCATGGACGTCTCCTTGCAGCGGAACGTCCTCGTGGTATGCCCCGCCGGTGCGCTTTGGAAGCCCCCTGATTCCTGCCCGCCTGGTGCGCCGGTACAAGCGCTTTCTCGCGGACGCGGTGCTGGACGACGGGACCGAAGTCACCGTTCACTGCCCCAATCCCGGCAGCATGATGGGCCTCGCCGATCCCGGTATCCGCATCTGGATCGAGCCGGGGCAGCCGGGGCGCAAGCTGCCCTACGCCTGGCGCCTGGTGGAGCTGCCGGAGGGGCACGTCGCCGGGATCGACACGGCGGTCCCCAACCGTGTCGTAGGCGAGGCGCTCCGCGCGAGGCTGATACCGGAGCTCGCGGCCTACGGCACGGTGAGGCCGGAGCAACGCTACGGCAAGGCCAGCCGTGTCGACTTTCTGTTGAGCGGCGAAGGGCTTCCGGACGCGTATGTAGAGGTCAAGAACGTCCATCTGCGTCGGGAGGGGGACTGGGCGGAGTTCCCGGACTGCGTCACGTCGCGCGGCGCCCGGCACCTGAGGGAGCTTGCCGCGATGGTGGCCGAGGGCCATCGTGCAGTCATGCTGTACCTGATCCAGCGAACCGACTGCGCGCGCTTTCGATTGGCATCGGATATCGACCCTGCCTATGCCGCCGCTGCATCCGCGGCCCGCGAAGCAAGTGTCGAGACTCTCTGCTACGGCACGAAGATCGACCGCACGGGGGTCACATTAGGGTCACGACGCATCGTCGTGTTTGCGTCCCCGGACGCGGAGGCCTATCTATCCGGCTGACTTTTCCACGAGGGGGCCCGTTCAATGGACGAGCACCGCGGCCGCCTGACCAAGGATGGCATCCGCATACACGAACCTGCAGATTTCGCGGGAATGCATGCCGCCGGCCGGCTTGCAGCCCTGATCCTTGACGAAATCGCGCCATTGGTCGTGCCGGGCGCGACCACGGCAGCGATCGACGAGTGGGCGACGGACAGGATCGCCAAGCTCGGGGTGACGTCGGCGACGATCGGCTACAAGGGCTACCAGCACGCGACCTGCATCAGCGTGAACCACGTCGTCTGTCATGGCATTCCGGGTCCGAAGGTGCTGAAGGAGGGCGACATCCTCAACGTCGACATCACCGTGATCGTCGACGGCTGGTTCGGCGACAGCTCACGGATGTACGTTGCCGGCAAGCTCAGCCGGAAGGCGGAGCGGCTGATCCAGGTCACGCACGACGCGCTGATGGTGGGCATCGAGGCGGTGAAGCCCGGGAACACGTTCGGGGATATCGGCCACGCCATCCAGACCTTCGTGGAAGGTGAGCGGATGAGCGTCGTGCGGGACTTTTGCGGCCACGGTCTGGGCCGCGTGTTCCACGCCCCGCCGAACGTCCTCCACTATGGCCGGGCCGGCACCGGGGCGCGGCTCGAGCCGGGCATGTTCTTCACGATAGAACCCATGGTGAACCTCGGCCGGCCGGAGACGAAGGTGCTGGCGGACGACTGGACCGCCGTGACGCGGGACAAGTCGCTGTCGGCGCAATTCGAGCATTCGGTCGGCGTGACCGAGGACGGCTGCGAGATCTTCACGCTCTCCCCCGGCGGGCTGTTCCACCCGACCTGGAGCTGACGGTCACGCCGAGGGCGGCGGATCGTCCCGTCGTTCCGACCGCGCGATCTGGATCAGGAGTTCCGGCACCCCGGCGCGCGCCGACGCGATGTCGCCCATCAGAAGCGGCCGTTGTACGGGGCGCTCCGGCCGTGGCGCCGAAACATCGAGTGCGAAGAATGCAACAAGCGGGTACATCGGCGAAGAGCCTACTCGCCAAGGGTCGCGTTGCCTACCCGCCGGTCAGCGGAACTCGAGAAAGGTGATGGTAGAGGCGCCCCAGGTTCTCCGGTCGATCTGCCGAAACCCCGCCGGCGCGTCGAGCGCGGATCCTTCTTCCCATACCAGCAGCGCGTCATCGGCCAGCCAGTCACCTGACACCGCGCTTTCCATCGCGCACTCGCCCAGGCCGCGCCCGTAGGGCGGATCGAGGAAGACCATGCCGCAGCGCTCACCCCGATTGCGTGGCAGTCGGGTCGCGTCCGCCGAAAGGATCTTCGCCTCGGCCCCCGTCCTCTCGATATTGGCACGAAGCAGCGTCATTGCCGCGCGGCCACGTTCGACGAAGGTGGCTGACGCCGCGCCGCGGCTCAGCGCCTCGAGGCCTAGGGCGCCAGTGCCGGCAAAGAGATCGAGCACGTGTGCACCTTCCGGCAGTCGCCCCATCGACGCCAGGATGTTGAAGATGCTTTCGCGGACGCGGTCCGCCGTTGGTCTCAACCGCGCCGCCTCGTCGCCCTTGCCGACGGCGGCGAGTGACAGGCCCCGCCAGCGTCCGCCGACGATCCTCATGCCTCGGACCGGCGGTGGGACGGACGCGCGCTTCGCGCTATTTCATGCGGCGGATCGGACATGGCGCCTCCGGGCTTCGCTCAACGGCGCTCTAACAACACTGAAGCAGAAAGAGGAAGCGGATGGCAGTGGCGGAAACCAGGACGACGATCTCCGAAGGCGACAGGCTGCCCGGCGCGACGCTGATGAGGGTGGGGTCTGAGGGGCCGGAAAAGGTGGAGCTTGGTCCGCTGCTGGACGGCCGCAAGGTGGTGCTGTTCGCCGTACCGGGGGCATTCACGCCGACCTGTCACTCCGCCCACATGCCGAGCTTCGTGCGGACGCGCGGCGCCTTCGCGGAGAAGGGGATCGACGAAGTGATCTGCGTCTCGGTCAACGACCCGTTCGTCCTGAAGGTCTGGGACGAGGCGACGGGAGCGGACGCGGCCGGGATCACCCTGCTCGCCGATCCCGAAGGGTCTTTCACCCGAGCGATCGGCATGGCTTTCGACGCACCCCCAGCGGGGCTGATCGGGCGGTCGCAGCGCTATGCGATGATCGTCGATGACGGCGTGGTGCGGACACTCCACGTCGAGACAGCGCGCGGGGTCTGCGAGGTGACGGCGGGCAAGTCGCTGCTGGCGACGCTCTAGCCGAGATCGTCGAGAGCCTTGACGACGGCGCGGCACAGCGCATCGGCCGGCTCGCACCCAACCGACAGGCGCACGAAACCCGGTGGAACCGCATCTCCCCATCGCGCGCGCCGCTCCGCCGAGCTGTGCACGCCGCCGAACGAGGTCGCTGGCTGCAGGTAGGGGCAAGCGGCGATGAATCGCTCGGCCTGCTCCTCGGACGCCAGCGTCAGTCCGATGAGAAAGCCCATCCGCGTCATCTGGTGCGTCGCAAGATTGTGCGACGGATCGTCGGGGAGGCCGGGATAGCGCACCCTCAGCACCGCGGGATGGCCGCTCAGCCTCTCCGCCAGCAGGCCCGCGGTTGTGCACATCCGCTCGTAGCGCAACTCGAAGGTCTCGAGGCCGCGGTGCGTCAGCCATGCCTCGAAGGGTCCTGGGATGCTCCCGGAGAGCTTGCGCCAGTCGCGAAGCTCGGCCAGGAGCGCCTCGTCTCGCGACGCTGCGTGGCCCATCAGCACGTCGGAATGACCGTTCGGCGACTTGGTGTCGGCGGCCACGACGACATCCGCGCCGAGGTCGAGCGGCCGTTGGCCGAATGGCGTCATTGTCGTATTGTCCGCGACCACGAGCCCTCCCGCGGAATGGACCGCGCTGCAGATCGCACGGATGTCGCACACGTCGAGGCCGGGGTTCGACGGCGTCTCCACGAAGACGAGGCGGTAGCCCTCGAGCGGTCCGTCGCCCAGCTGAGCCGTTGGCCGTGTGTCGACCGAGACGCCGAGCCTGGCGAGGAAGCGGTCGGCCAGAAGCCTCGTGGTGTAGTATCCGTCGGATGGGATCAGCACCCGGTCCCCGGCTTTCAGCGCAGCGAAGAAAGCGGCCGAGATCGCCGCCATGCCGGAGGGAAAGACGACAGCGTGGGCGTCTTCGAGGTGACCCAGAGCATGCTCCAGCGCCTCCCAGACGGGGCTGTCGGTACGGCCGTAGCCGCGCACGCCGGCCGGGTCGCCGGGGAGGTGGTACATTGCCGCCAACGTCAGCGGAAGCGGCACGGGATCTCCCGGAGACAGGTCCTCGCGGCGGAGATGCAGCAGTGAGGCGGCGCGCTCTTCGTCGGTCAATCTCGGTCCCTCTCGGTGTGCGCGGGACACTCGACCATGGCGGAGCGGACGGCAAGACCGGGCCGCGCCGACCTTTCAGTCGAGACGGAACAGCTTGTCGCGCGAGGTGCCCCCGCGCACCAGGGTCAGCCGCGTCTTGGCCACTCCGAGCGCCGAGGCCAGAGCCTCTCTCACCGCGGCGTTCGCGCGGCCGTTTTCCGCGGGTTCGGTGACGGAAATCCTGATCGTGTCTCCGTCTTCGGTGATGCCTGCTCTCCGGGCCCCGGGAGTCGCGCGTACCGCAAACTCGGCTCCGGGAACGGCCCGGCGACTGAGATCAGGCTGCGACGGTCGCGCCATCGCTAGGCAGCCGGCGTCGACGGCGTTCTCTGCGACGGCGAAATCTGCGACAGCGGTTCGAGGTGACACGGCCGCGTTCGGCGGCGGCTGCGGCGATCGCCCGCAGGACCTCGATGTTGCCTTCGGTCTTGCCGCGGAAGTCGCGATCGGCCGAGTTCGCCGCGATGACGACGTCAAGGGGCCGGTTGACGTAGATGTACTGTCCGTAGATGCCTTCGGCCAGGAATTCGCCCTCGGTTGCGTCGCGTGGGATCCACCACTGGTATCCGTAGAGCGGCTGCGTCGGCGGATCTGGCGGGCTCGGCACCGTCGATGCCTCGACCCATGCTTTGGGCACGATTCGGCGCCCGCCCAGCGCGCCACCCCGCAGGAACATCTGCCCAAACCTTGCGGCGTCGCGCGTCGTCAGGTTCAGGCCGCCCAAGGCGAACGCTACCCCGTGCCCGTCCGTGACGTAGCGCGGCTCCGCCTCGAACCCGAGCGGCGCGATGATCTTCTCGGACATCAGGTCGGGAATCGATCGTCCCGTCGCGCCGCGGATCACCATCGCCAGGACGTGCGTGTCGATCGAGACATAACGCCATGTCTCGCCGGGCGGACCGGCCCTTTCGGTCAGGCCTGCGGCGAAATCGTCCATCGACCGGCCGAGCGCCAGCACACGTCCCATCCGGTTCAGGTCGGAGTCGAAGTCGGTGACGTCCTCATCGAATGCCACGCCACTGGCCATGTTCAGTGCGTCCCGAACGGTCGCGCCGTCATATGCGCTGCCCTGCAGTTCAGGCGCGTGCTTCGTGACCTGATCGTCCAGCGAGGCAATCGCGCCTTCTTCCAGCAGCACGCCGAGGAGCGCCGAGAGAAAGCTCTTCGACACCGACCACGCGATGCGCAGATCCTCGGCGCCGGTGCCGAGGTAGTACTCGTCATGGACGATCCTGCCATCGTGCAGAACGACCAGCGCCGTGACGTCCCGTGCCTTGACCCACTCCAACGCTTCCTCTGGCAGGTCGAGCGCCGTGCCGGCAGGCAATGGCGAGACCGGCAATTCGCCGCGATCGACCGCGACTGTGGGAAAGAGTTGGGACATGTCGCTGAAGTTCGCGACGATCCGCTCTTCGTCGAAGAGCGTGTTGACCGCCAAGAGCCGCTGCACCTCCTCCCACTTCCAGGCGAGGATCGCAGCAAGTCCCACGAAAAGGACCGCGACGGCGATGCTCGCGACGCGGACGAGACGCCTCATCCGCGATGACCGTGAGGGAGGTGGATCAAAGCGCGTCGAACTTTTCGGCCAGCGCGACGTCGGCGGTGGTCAGCCCGCCCTTCTCGTGCGTGGTCAACTCGACCGTCACGCGGTTGTAGACGTTCTTCCAGTCCGGATGATGGTTCATCTTCTCGGCGATCAACGCACCGCGAGACATCCAGCCGAACGCCTCGACGAAGTTCTTGAACTTGAACGTCTTGCTGATCGCGTCGCGGTCTTCGGCAAGCGACCAGCCGGTGCTGGAAAGCCGTCCGAGAGCTTCGTCGCGATCGTTTCCGGTCAGCAGGTCGGCCATGCGGCATCTCCTTCTCGCGATATCGGGCGCTTTCTCCTCAACAGGCCGGAGGGCATGGCGGACGTCAAGGCGTACGGCCCGCGGCACGCATCAGGTCTCGGCGTGCACCTTGCGGAACGGCCCGTAGCTCGTCAGCACCTCGATCTCCTGGCCGATCGCCTGCCGTTCCGCTTCGAGGTAGCGCTCCACTGCTTCGGAGAAGCCCTCGTCCGCGAACCAGTGCAGCGAATGTGTCTCCACAGGTAAATAGCCGCGCGCCAGCTTGTGCTCCCCCTGTGCGCCAGCCTCCACCGTGTCGAGCCCGTGCGCGATCGCCCAGTCGATCGCCTGATAGTAGCACGCCTCGAAATGCAGGCAGGCATGATCCTCGATGCAGCCCCAGTAGCGGCCGTAGAGCGTGTGGCGCCCGATGAAGTTCAGCGCGCCGGCGACCGGACGACCATCGCGCAACGCAAGGATGAGCATCATCTCGTCGCGCAGATGCGCCTGTGCCTCGTCGAAGAACGCGCGGGTCAGATATGGCGTGCCCCACTTCCGCGCTCCGGTATCCTGATAGAAGTGCCAGAAGGCATCCCAGTGCGCTGGGCGAATCTCGTCGCCGGCCAGCTGCACGATATCTCCTCCGAAGCCCTGCGCCGTCTGCCTCTCCTTCCGGATATTCTTGCGCTTGCGCGACGACAGCGAGGACAGGAAATCGTCGAAGCTGCCGTAGCGCTCGTTCCGCCAGTGATACTGCTGCGTGATCCGGTGCAGCAGGCCGAGCCGGCCGGCGTCCGCGGCTTCGTCCGGCGTGCAGAACGTCGCATGGACTGATGAAAGGCCGTGCTGCTCGGCAAGTGCCTTCGCACCTTGCGCCAGCGCCGCACGTCCAAGCGCCTCATGGCCCTGCCGGGTCAGGAAACGTCGTCCGGTTGCCGGCGTGAATGGCACGGCGATCTGCAGCTTGGGGTAGTAGCGTCCGCCGGCACGCTCATAGGCGTGGGCAAAGTTGTGGTCGAAGATGTATTCGCCCTGGCTGTGTCCCTTGGCGTAGAGCGGCGCCACGCCGATCACCTCTCCGCCATGCCGCGCGACGAGGTGATGAGGCTCCCATCCGGTGCCGCGACCGACGCTGCGCGACGTCTCCAGTGCCTGGAGGAACCGGTGCGTCGTGAAGGGGTCAATCGGCCGGCCCTCGGCATCTTCCGGACAGGCGCAGGCGTCCCAGTCCTCGGCCGCGATGCCGTCGATGCCGGGCAGCACGTCGATCTCGACACGGTCGCTCGTGGCGGCTGGCTTGGGCGCGCTCATGGTTTGGGTCTCTTGCCGGACGTCGCGCAAGGTGGTCCCTGCTCGAGCGACGTCAAGCGGCGGGCCCGCCCGGCCTGTGGAGCTGCGGGCGGTATCCCTCGAAAGTGATCGCGTTCGCCTCGCGCAAGGCAGCCTCCTCCTCCTCAACATTCCTGATCGTCCACGTCAGGATTGGCAGTCCGCCCGCCTTCAAGTCACCAATTCGCTTGGACCCAAGATCGCGATGGTCGTGGGAGACGAAAGCGGCGCCGACGCCCGCCGCGTCTATCCGACGCAGCGAGTTGAGCCTCCGACGCGGAATCCCGGGCCATGCGTCCGAGTCGAAAGCGTCGCTCGTCAAGCCGCGCGGCAGGTCCGGGGCGACGCCGGAGAGAGTCTCTACGACGAACGCGCTGAAGGACATGACGGCGACCGCACCCGGATAGTCGCGCAGGTCCGCGGCGACGGCCCGCTCCAGCCGCCCGTCGCTGGGCCCGAGCTCTCCCGTCTGGTCCTTGAGCTCGATCAGGAGCGGCACACGGCATGCGATCTGCGCGAGGACCGACGACAGCGTCGGGATGGTGTCCCTGCTGCCCGAGAGCTCGATCCGCGCGAGTTCCGCGGCACACCTCTCGGCCACTGGTCCGGCCTCCGCCGTGAGCCGGTCGAGGGTCGCGTCGTGAAAGACGATTGCTCGATCGTCGCTGGCGAGCTGCACGTCGAGTTCGATCGCGTACCCCGCGTCGATTGCCGCCTCGAATGCAGACGCGCTGTTTTCAATGCGGCCCCCGTCGCGCGCATGCAGACCGCGATGCGCGAACGGAACTGCAAGGAAACCTGGCGGCAGTGGAGCCCCCGCTGGCATCCCGTCCTCCGTGTGCCTGCCCCGGGCGCGATGGCGGTCGCGCCGGCCCGGTCGCGGCTCGACGTCGCGATCGGGCCGCGCCCCGTCACTCGATCGAAAAGACGCCTTCGATCTCTACAGCGACTCCAAACGGCAGCGATGCGGCGCTGACCGCGGACCTCGCATGGCGCCCGGCGTCACCCAGAAGCTCGACCATAAGGTCCGAGGCGCCGTTGATGACCTTCGGCTGGTCGGTGAACTCCGGCGTCGAGTTCACGAAGCCCGTCAGCTTCACGACCCTCTTCAGGCGGCTGAGATCGCCGCCGCACGCCGCCCTGACCTGCGCCAGCAGCGACAGCGCACACGCCTTCGCGGCCTCCGCCCCCTCTTCGGCGGCCATGTCGGCGCCGAGCTTTCCGGCAATCAGACCCTCTGCGCCCTGACTGATCTGGCCGGAAACCCAAAGCGTCGTGCCGTCCAGGACGGAGGCGACGTAGTTTGCGGCGGGTGCCGGCGCGTCCGGAAGGGAAAGCCCCATGTCGGCGAGCCGTGTCTCGATCGTGCCTTGCATCTCGACCCCCATATGTCGTTGTCCACTTCTGACCCTAATTGCCGAAGCCGGAAAGGCGAAGGGGCACTTGCGGTTGCCCACTCGGCGTGCCGCCCATACTGTCCGGCACGCGGCGTCGAAGGAGGGTCCATGCACAGCGCACGCGCGTTTCTGATGATGGTGCCGCTTGCCCTGACGCTCGCCGCCTGCACCGCGTCGCGGCCTCCGGAGGCCGTTCCGGATCCGTACGAGGCGCAGAATTGGCGAGTGCACGAATGGAATCGTGGGACGGATTCGGGCGTGCTGCGCAACGCCGGAGAAGGGTATTCGAGCCTGCCCGCGCCAATCCGCGAAGGCGTCGGGAATTTCGGCGATCTCGTCGCGACGCCGACGTACTTCGCCAACAACGTGCTGCAGGGCAAGGTCGATGCGGCAGGGGAGAACTTCTTTCGCTTCGCGATCAACTCGACCCTTGGTGTCGCCGGCATCTTCGATCCCGCGTCCTCGTTCTCGCTGGAGCGACGCGAGGCGGACTTCGGTCAGACGATGTATGTCTGGGGGGTCGGACCGGGCGCCTACCAGGAGCTCCCGTTGCTCGGGCCGTCCACGCAAAGGGACACCGCAGGCTTCGCCGTGGACATCATCACCAATCCGCTCGTGCTCGTCAGTTTCGTCTCGGATGCCCTGAACGACCGGGGCACGTTCGGCGAATCGTATGACCAGATTCTCTACGAAAGTGCGGACAGCTACGCGCAGACCCGCGACATCTACCTTCAGAACCGCGCCTTCGAACTGGAAGGCGGGACGTCCGAGGACTACTTCGATCCGTATGAAGACAACATCGAATGACTTAAATCGCCGCCGCCTGTTGATGGTCTCCGCCGCTGCGGCGCTCGTGCCAGTCGCGCCGGCGCTGGCGATGACGTCGGGCGAGGCGGCCGCGCTGATCCAGCAGGCCACGGCGGAGATCAACGCCGTCATCAACTCCGGCAAGGGCGAGGCCGCGATGTACCGCGACTTCGAGCGGATCTTCGGGCGCTATGCCGACGTCCCCACGATTGCCCGCTCGGCGCTCGGCCCGGAGGCGCGTAGCGCCAGCCAGGCGCAGCTGCGTGCCTTCACTCAGGCGTTCCAAGGCTACATGGCGCGCAAGTACGGGCGAAGGTTCCGCGAGTTCATCGGCGGTCAGATCAACGTCACTGGCTCGCGGCAGGTGAAGAACTTCTACGAGGTCAACGCGGTCGCCAACCTTCGCGGTCAAGCGCCGTTTCCGGTCACGTTCCTGGTCTCGGACCGCTCGGGGAGCGACAGGTTCTTCGACCTCCTGATCGAGGGCATCAGCCTGCTCCGCACGGAGCGGACAGAGATCGGCGCGATGCTCGATCGGCGCGGCGGCAGCATCGACGCCTTGATCGCAGATCTCCAGCGCGCGGGCTGAGGCGCAGACGGGGCAGCGCGCGGCGCAAGGCTGAGCGCCGCCGCCGGCGTCAGCCGCCGAATATGCCGCCGAACACGTTGCGCAGGACGCGCTCGATGCTTTCGCCAGGACCGGGCGCGCGTTCGGAAGAGGCCTCGCTGCTGGACCCGCCGTAGTAGGGCGCGTCGGTCGGAGCTTGGACGCCTCCGGCAACGGCCTCGCCGCTCCTCGGGACCGACGGGTCGATCATCGGGAGCGGTTCGATCGGCATGCCCGCGTGCACCCGCAGCATCGTCTCGCGCCAGATCTCCGCTGGCAATCCACCGCCGGTCACGCCCGTCAATGGCGTGTTGTCGTCGTAGCCCATCCAGACACCGGTGACGTAGTTCGCCGTGAAGCCCAGGAACCAGGCATCGCGGGCGGCCTGGGTCGTGCCGGACTTGCCGGCCGCGGGCCGTTCACCGAGGCTGGCGCGGCGTCCCGTCCCGCGCTCGATCACCTGCGTCAGCATGTAGACAAGCTGCCGCGCCGCGTTATCGGAGATCACCCGCTCGCCCAGACCGCCGGTCTGTCCGATCAGCGGCTGGTCGTCGCCCTGCAACCGCAGTTCGATCAGGCCGTACGGCCTGACGGAGGAGCCGCCGTTGAGGAACCCGGCATAGGCGCCGGTCATGTCGAGCAGGGTCGACTCCGACACGCCTAGCGCCAGCGCCGGGCCGTCCGCCAGGTTGCCCTCGACGCCGAAATCCGCCGCGACACGCTGGACGTTTTCCCTGCCCACCGTCTCTGAGACCTTGACCGCAGGGATGTTCAGGGACTCCGCCAGTGCCGTCGTCAGCGTCACGACGCCTTTGTAGTCGCGCGTGTAGTTCTTTGGCGAGTATGCGCCAGAGCCCGGCACGTTGATCGTGTACGGCGCATCCTCGACCCTGGCATTCCAGTCGTAGCCGAGCTCCAGGGCCGTGGCGTAGACGAAGGGCTTGAAGGCCGACCCGGTTTGCCGCTTGGCCTGGATTGCGCGGTTGAACTGGCCCGCGACTCCCTTGAACTTCCGGCCACCGACCATCGCGCGGACCGCCCCGTCGGCGGACATCACGACGATCGCCGCCTGCGCCTCGGAGCCAGAACTGACCTTGGTCTCGAAAACGTCCGTCAGCGCCAACTCCGCCGCACGCTGGATCCTGGAATCGAAGGTCGTGCTGATGATGACGTCTTCGGTGGTGTCGCGGGTCAGGAAGGCCGGCCCGTCCTCCATCACCCAGTCGGCGAAGTAGCCGCCGGCACTCGCCGCCGCCGCTTCGCTGAGCGCCGCGGGGTTGGTGCGGGCCCGCTGTGCTTCGGCCTCGGTCAGATAGCCTTGCCCCTGCATCAGCCCGACGATCACGTTGGCGCGGTCCTGCGCCCGCGAAAGATCGGCCGTCGGCGCATAGTAGGACGGCGCGACAAGAAGGCCGGCCAGCATCGCGGCCTCGGCGGCGTCCACGTTCGCGGCGGACTTGCCGAAGTAGCGTTGCGCCGCCGCCTCGAACCCGCGGGCACCGGCGCCGAGATAAGCCCTGTTGAGGTAGATCGTGAGGATCTCGTCCTTGGAGTACTTGAGCTCCATCGCGATCGCGAACGGCACTTCCTTGAGCTTCCGCGCGATCGTCGTCTCGCGGCAGTCAGCCTCGTACTCGGCTTCGGTCATGCCGGAATTGGGGTCGTAGGGATTGCCGAGGCAAAGCAGCTTGGCGACCTGCTGTGTGATCGTCGAGCCGCCGTGCCCCTCAAGCGGGCCCCTGCCCTCGGCGAGGTTGATGCGGATCGCACCGGCAATGCCCAGCGGATCGATCCCGAAGTGCCGCCAATACCTGCGATCCTCGGTCGCGACGATCGCGTTCCGGAGGTCCGGCGCCACCGAGTTGGCATCGATCTGTCCGCCGAACTGCTCGCCGCGCCAGGCGAATACTTCGCCGTCCCGGTCCAGCATCGTCACCGACCCGCGGGACCGCGCGTCGAGCAGCGTCCCGACGGGTGGGAGCTGCGCATAGAAGTAGAGGACCGCGCCACCGACGATCAGCGCCGCCACGACCGCAAGCCGAAGCCCGAGCCGGAAGATCAGCGCCAGAGCCCAACGAAACGGTGCCAACAGCAACGAACCCGACCGGCGGGGCTGTTTTGCCCTGGCGGTCTTGGTGGTTCTTTTCGGTCTGCTCCGCCGACGCTCCGCCCGCAGAGGTGGCCGCTTCTTGCCTGCCATGTCCTTGCCTCGATGCCGTTCGGCCCTGCTCATCGCCAATATAACGTCGAAGGCGCCCGGCACAGCCCCCCGTCGATGGACGCGGCCAGTTAGCTTTTCGCTCAAAGAGTAGGCATAGATGCACAATTAAGCAGACATGAACGGACCGGCGGCGCGTCTGCCTCTGTGGAGACAGAGCGTTTCCTTGATGGTCCGCCGGCGCAGACGCTCTTTTCGCCAAACTCAAGTTCGAAGGGGAAGGAGCGGGTGTGAAACTCATCATTGCAGCGATCAAGCCGTTCAAGCTGGAGGAGGTGCGCGAAGCGCTCACCGCCATCGGCGTGCGCGGCATGATGGTCACCGAGATAAAGGGCTTCGGATCCCAGTCGGGGCACACCGAAATCTATCGCGGCGCCGAGTACGCGGTGAACTTCGTGCCGAAGGTCAAACTCGAGCTCATAGTGCCGGACTCCATGGCCGAGCAGGTCGTCGAGGCCATCGCGAGGACCGCCAAGACGGAAAAGATCGGTGACGGAAAGGTGTTCGTGCTGGACGTCGAGAGCGCCCTGCGCGTCCGCACCGGAGAGCTGAACGAGGATGCGCTTTGAGCGAGGGGAATGTCATGACAGTCAAACGATATCTGGCGCCGCTGGCGCTTGCCGGAGGTGCCGCGGTGCTGCCGCTCGCAGGGATGGCGCAGGAGGCCGGGGAGGCCGCAAGCGTCACACCTAGCGATCAGACCGCCTACATATTCACGACCCTGCTGTTCCTGATTGGCGGGTTCCTGGTGATGTGGATGGCCGCCGGCTTCGCCATGCTCGAGGCGGGTCTGGTGCGGTCCAAGAACGTCACGATGCAGCTGACCAAGAACGTCGGGCTCTTCAGCATCGCCGCGATCATGTACTGGCTCGTCGGCTTCAACCTGATGTACCCCGGCGAGTGGTGGATCGAAGGCTATCTGGGGCCCTTCTTCTCGATCACCGCGCTTGAGCCCGTGGGGCTGGCGCCGGAGGATGCCGCGCTCGACTACGCCTCCGTCGGGTCCGACTTCTTCTTCCAGCTCATGTTCTGCGCGACGACGGCCTCCATCGTGTCGGGCGCCCTGGCGGAGCGGATCAAGCTTTGGCCGTTCCTCATATTCGTCGTCGTGCTGACCGGCTTCATCTATCCGATCGAGGCGTCGTGGCAGTGGGGCGGCGGCTGGCTGTCGGAAATCGGCTTCAGCGACTTCGCCGGCTCGACGCTGGTGCATGCTGCCGGTGCCTCGGCGGCGCTCGCGGGTGCGTTCGTCCTCGGGCCGCGCCTCGGCAAGTATGCGGGCGGGCGGATCCACCCGATGCCGGGCAGCAACCTCGCGTTGGCGACACTGGGCACCTTCATCCTGTGGCTCGGCTGGTTCGGCTTCAACGGCGGCTCGCAGCTCGCCATGGGAACCGTCGGAGACGTCACCGACGTCAGCCGGATCTTCGCCAACACCAACATGGCGGCGGCGGCCGGCGCGCTCGCCGCGCTGATCCTGAGCCAGGTGATGTTCGGCAAGGTCGACCTGACGATGACACTGAATGGGGCGCTTGCCGGCCTCGTCTCGATCACCGCCGAGCCTCTGGCGCCGACGCTCTTTCAGGCGCTGCTCATCGGCGCGGTCGGCGGCATCATCGTCGTCCTGACGATCCCGATGCTTGACCGGATGAAGATCGACGATGTCGTCGGCGCGATCCCGGTGCATGGCATCGCCGGCTTCTGGGGCACGTTCATCGTGGCCTGGACCAACACCGACGCCAGCTTCATCACCCAGATCGTCGGGTTCGCCGCGATCGCCATCTTCGTCTTCGTCGTCAGCTTCGTCGTCTTCGCGATCCTGAAGGCGGCCATGGGCATCCGGGTCAGCGAAGAGGCCGAGATCGCCGGTCTCGACGTCGCCGAACTCGGGATGGAAGCCTACCCGGAGTTCGCCAAGGGCTGACCTCGGCCCTTGGTGCTGCTTGCCGAGTGACACCCCGGGCGATGAATTCGCCCGGGGCTTTCGTTTCAGCCGGTCCGCTTCGGCGCGCCGGTCGACATGTCGGTCGTGATGTGAGGCAGGCCGGCTTTCTTCCACGCCGTGAAGCCGCCCTCCATATGCGTCACGGGCGACAAGCCGGCGGCGAGTGTCTGGCGCGCGACCTTTGCCGACCGGGCACCAGAGCCGCAGTGAAAGACCAGACGCTTGCCTTCCTGCGACGGCAGCTTCTCAGGCACGAAGAACGCCATCGGCATCAGCAGCGCACCTTCGATGTGCTCGAACATGTACTCCTGCGGCGTCCTCACGTCGACGATCGCGACCTCGCCACTGTTGAAGGCCTTGGCGACCTCCTCCGTGGTCCAGACCTCAAGTTCGCCTTCCTCAAATTTCTCGGTCTTCATCTCGTCTCCTCAGAACCTGTTTGCTGGAATCTTGAAGTAGCTGTGGCCGTCGGCTTCCGGCTCGGGTAGCCGGCCACCGCGCAGGTTGTACTGCAGCGCGAAGAGGATCCTGTCCGGCAGGGGCAGGGTTGCATCGCGCTCCTGGCGCAGTGCCACGTACTCTTGCTTGGACGTGCCGCCGCCGACGTGCACATTCGCAGCGCGATGCTTGGCAACCGTGGCTTCCCACTGCGGTTCCTCGCGTTCCTCCGTACCGTAGTCGTGCCCGACAAAGACGCGCGTCTCTTCCGGCAGGGCGAGGATGTCCGAGATCGAGGCGTAGAGCTGATCGGCAGACCCGCCGGGGAAGTCGGCGCGGGACGTACCGAAGTCGGGCTGCATCAGTGTGTCGTGAACAAATGCGGCGTCGCCGATGACATAGGTGACGGAGCCGAGCGTGTGACCTGGCGAAAGCATCACCCGAGCCTCGAGATCGCCGATCCGAAACGTCACGCCGTCCTTCCACAGCCGATCGAAATCCCGCTCTGGGTCGAAGGCGTCGGGCAGGTTGTAGAAATCGCGCCACAGCGCCGCGATGTCATGCACCTTCTCTCCGATCGCGCGCGGGACACCTGTCTGCTCGCCGAGCCAGGCGGCTGCCATCAGGTGGTCCGCATGCGGATGCGTGTCGAGGATCCAGTCGAGCGTAAGGCCCTCCGACGCGACGTAGTCAAGCAATGCCTTCGCCGGCGCGGGATCGGTTCGCCCGGAGCCAACCTGGAACCCCATCACGGCGTCGATGATGACGGCGCGCTTCGTCTCCGGGCAACTGACGAGATAGGCGATACTGCCGGTGTCGGGCTCATAGAACCCCGTCACGTTCGGGCTGCCATCCCCCCGGGACGCACTCGTTCGATCGAGCATCTCGAAACTCCTTCATATGCATCTTATCGAATATGATAGGAACTCGGTCGCCGAATGAAAAGAGGCCGCGGGCGTCGCCCGCGGCCTCCCGTCAAAGTTGAATCTGCGTCAGCCCTGCTGGCCGAGCTTCTGCTTCTCGGCTTCGGTCTTGGCGGTGTCGGCGACCTGGTTGGCGGCATCGGTCGCTTTCGTTTCGGCTTCCGACAGCTTGCTGCGGGCGATGTCGCTCGTCCGGTCGACGCCGGACTTCACCTCGCGGCTGACATCGTCCGCCACATCACGCGCGACGTCCTTCGCCTCCCGCGCCGTCTCGCGCGCGACCTTCTCCAGCTTCGAGCGCTCCTCGTGGTAGATGCGCTCCGCATCCTCGAAGACCTGGTCGCGGTACGCTCCGAAAGCATCGTCTTCGCGCTGCGTGCGCGGCAGCATGCCACCGACGGCCGCGCCGAATGCCAGCGCGAGGGCACCGACGACGAGCGGCTGGTCCTCGAACAGGTCGGAGGCCCGCTCGCGGCCGCGCGACGCATAATGCTCGGCCCTCAGTTGTGCTTCGTAGGCACGTGTCCGCGCTGCGATGACGCGCTTGCGAGCACCTTCGGAGAGCTCTTCGGTGCCATCCATGATGCGGTGTCGCAGTTCGCTCGCCGACGCGTATGCGCCTTCGGCCCGGCGGCGCATCGCACTCGATGCCCCTCTGGCGCGAGAACTGGCGGCGCTCTGAGCCGCGTAGAACCCGGACTGCGCACGCTCGGCGGCCGACGATGCGCCGGCTGCGGCGTGATCACGGCCACTCCGAAGCGAAGCCGCCGCCGAATGTCCGGCGCCCTCGGCAGCGCCGCGCGCGCGACCCCAACGCGACGTCTCGTCGTCGTGCGGGATCGGCCGGCCGGCGGAGTCGTAGAGCGGCGCAGGCTCCGCCACCGCACTCGGGTGGCGGTAGTCGGCGACGCCTGACCGTGCCGATGCCGGCGTGCGCGCGGCGCGATCGTAGGGATCGTCACTCGACGAGTTGCGCTGGCTCACGAAGAGCCAGGCGAGCCCAACCGCGGTCAGGGCGAGGGGGATCGGATTGTTCTTCACGCCGCGGGCGACGGATCGGCCGATCTCGCCGCTGTTCTCGCGCATGCGATCGACGAAGTCGCCGGACAGCGACTTGAAGAAAGACGCTCGTGGATCTCGTCGAGCGTGCGCGACAGGGCGCTGCGCTCGGCTTCGATTTCTCGCTCGATTTCGGCGGCGGACCGTTGGTCAACGCTGGCCATGGAAGTTCTCCTTCAATGCTGTGGCGTCCTGTTGGACGCTCTTGATCGTGCGCGAGGGGGCGAGGCTGGTAGCCTTCAGGTCATTCGTGCCCTTGCGCACCATGATGATGGCGATGAGCAAGTAGATGCCGCCGACGATGAGGGCGGACCATCCCGGTGAGATTTCAAGCACTTCGGCAAGCCCTGCGACGAGCGCCGCCGAGAGCACGTGAAGCGCCACCAGGATGACGACGACGCCGCCGACGATCATGCCGACCGCGACGCCAGCCTTGGTGGCATTCTCGCTCAGTTCTGCACGGACGAGGTCCATCTCCTTGCGGACGAGCCCGGTGATAAGCGCGACGGCTTCCGACACCAGGCCGGACGTGCTCTTGCGGTCGGCCTGCTGGGTTTGCTCGGTCATGACCGGCCTCCTCAGCTCGTCGTCGTCGGCGGAGCCGTCGTCGCAGGCGACGGTATCGGCTCGGAGGCCGGCGCCGGCGCAGGCGTACGCGTCGCCGGGGGCAGGTACAGATCATCCTCGTCATTCGAGGTCGCCTTGAGGAACCGCGCCGCGGCAAAGCCGAGCAGGGCAGCACCGCCGAGGAATGCGGCAGGGTGAGTCCTCGCAAACGTCGAAGTGTCGCGTGCGATGTCGTTCAGTGTCATGCCTCGCATCCTTTCTGCCGCGTCGGCGACGCCGTCGGCGATCTGACCGATCACGCGCTCTTGGGGCGATCCGGAGCTGAGGTCCTTCGAGGCGCGCCGCAGCGCTTCGGCAACCTTGCCGGTCTCGTCCGCGGCATAATCGCGATAGTGCTCACCGCGGGCATATGCCTGCTCGCGGGCTTGTTCGGCGTAGTTCCACGCCGTGTCGCGGGCGGCCTGCGCCGCTTCGGCGCCTTTCTCACGGATTTCGTCGCCGACGTTCTTGGCTTCGTGTCGGGCGGTGTCGGCCGGAGACTCGTTTGTCGTGTCGGTCATCTCTGACCTCCTTTTCAGTCAAGCGATAAGGGCCCGCCGAGAGGGGGTTGGCCGCGGTCGGCAAGGGCCGGGATTGTCCACTCAACTTTTCAGGAGGTCCGAATGTTCCAACGGACGCCGCAGATGCAGCGTCAGCTCAGGACGTCCGCAACGGCGGCGGCGAGGACCGGCACGGTGCGGGTGTTGAGACCCGCCACGTTCATCCGACTGTCGCCGACCATGTAGATGCCGTGGCGTTCCCGCAGGGCCGCGACCATGTCGGGGTCGATCCCGAGGCGCGAGAACATGCCGCGGTGTCGCGCAATGAAGTCGAACCGGTCCGAGTTGGTCCGCTGTCGCAGCTCGGCGGCCAGTTGCTCCCGCAGGCCGATCATGGTGTCGCGGATGCCCTCGAGCTCGGCCTCCCAATCGGAACGAAGCGCCGGCGTATCGAGGACCGTCTGCACGATGCGGGCCCCGTGATCCGGCGGGAACGAGTAGTTCTGGCGGTTCAGGAAGGCCAGCGTGCCCTGACTGGACTTGGCGGCCTCGGCATCCGGCGCGACCGCCATCAGAATGCCGGTCCGCTCGCGGTAGACGCCGAAGTTCTTCGAGCACGAGGCGGCGATGAGGACCTCCGGCAGCCGCGAGGCGAGCAGGCGGGTTCCCTCGGCGTCCTTCTGAAGCCCGTTGCCGAACCCCTGGTAGGCGATGTCGATGAGCGGTACCGCCCCGCTCCGCTCGAGGAGGCCGGCGATATCTTCCCACAAAGCTGCGTCCGGGTCGGCACCGGTGGGATTGTGGCAGCATCCGTGGAGGACGACGACATCGCCCCGCTTCACGCCGCCAAGGTCGGACAGCAGGCCCTCCGCATCGACGGCGCCGGTCGTCGCATCGAAATAGCGGTAGGTGGCGTTCGGGCGCCCGAGGTACGAGACGATCGAGTTGTGGTTCGGCCAGGTCGGGTCCGGCAGCCAGATGGTTGCATCTGGCGCCGCGTATCCGGCCAGCTCGAGTGCCTGCCGCACCGCGCCGGTGCCGCCTGGTGTGGCAACCGCCGCGACCCGCTCGTCCGGCACGGCCCCGCCCAGGACGAGGCCGCGCATCGCCGTGGAGAACGCCGGGTCGCCGGCAAGGCCGGTGTAGGCCTTCGTCGTCTGCGCCTCCCACACCATCCGCTCGGCTTCCTTGACCGCGCGCATGACCGGCGTTCGTCCGTCAGGGTCGCGATAGACACCGACGCCGAGGTCGATCTTGTCGTCCCGCGGGTCATCGCGAAACATCGACATCAGCTGCAGGATCTTGTCGGGCGGCTGTTGCTTGAGGTCGGTCAGCATGGCGGCTCCGGTAAGTGTCGGGTCAGGGTGCGACGCCGCTCCTCGCGGCGGACGGGAACGAATCCCGCCCGCTGATAGAGGCCGAGCGCGCGGGGATGGTCCAGCGTGCAGGTGTTCACCGTCAGTTTCTCGATGCCCGGCATATCCCAGGCGGTATGCACAGCGGTGCCGAGGAGGAATTTGCCGAGACCGCTGCCCACCGCCTCGGGCGTGAGACCGAAATACGCGAGCTCGACAACCCTGTCCTCGGTGCCGTCGAGGACGAAGAAGCCATGCGGCCAGCCACGGCGCATCAGCGTGAAGAGCGTTACGCGCGGGTCGGCAAGCCACGCCGCAAGCTCGTCCTCCGGGCGCTCGTGCATGTCCTCCCACGCATAGTCGCGCCCAACCGCATCGTAGAGTGCCAGAAAGTACCATGCGGGCGGGTCGTCGGCCATCAGCAGCGAGGCGGGCGGACCCGAGGGCGCATGCGGCCACGGCGTGTCAGGCCGCCGCGCCATCTCCAGCCAGGTGACGACGTAGTCGACCTCCGTTCCTGCCGCGGCCGGCCCGATCATGCGCCGGTCGCGACGTCCAGGTCGCCGTACATTCCCCATTCGCTCCACGATCCGTCGTAAAGGGCGTGGTCGGTGTGTCCGATCCGCTCGAGCGCGAGCGAGAGGATCGCGGCGGTGACGCCCGACCCGCAGGTCGTGACGACCGGACGAGACAGGTCGACGCCGGCGCGCTCGAACGCGGCACGCAGCCCGGCGGCGTCCTTCATCGTGCCATCTTCTTGCAGCAGGTCGCGGTAGTGCACGTTCTGGGAGCCGGGGATGCGGCCTGCGCGCAGGCCCGGCCTTGGCTCGTCCTCTTCGCCGCGAAAGCGGCCGGGCGAGCGGGCGTCGACCACCTGCCGCGTACCGAGCTTCACGTCCCGCGCCACCTGCGTGACGTCCCGGACGAGGTTGTTCTGCCGGCTGACTGTGATGTGCCGGTCGCGCACGACCGGCGGCACATCCTCGATCGGCCGGTCCTCGGCCCGCCACTTCGGAAATCCGCCGTCGAGCACGGCAACGTCGGTCTTGCCCATGAACCGGAAGAGCCACCAGATCCGCGCCGCCGAGAACAGGCCCGCCCCGTCGTAGACGACGACCTGGTGTCCGTCGCCGATGCCGAGCGAGCGCATGCGGCTGATGAACTTCTCTGGCGGCGGCGCCATGTGCGGCAGGTCCGAGCGCGCGTCGGACACATCGTCGATGTCGACGAAGCGCGCGTTCGGGATGTGGGCGGCCTCGTACTCCGCCTTCGCGTCCCTGCCGGCATCGGGCAGGTACCAGCTCGCGTCGATGATTCGCAGGTCGGGGTCCTGGAGGTGCGCCGCCAGCCACTCGGTCGAGACAAGGGTCTTCGGATCGTCGGTCATGCCGCCCCCAATCGAACGCCTGCCATTGCGTACGGGGGTGAGGGCCCCTTTTGCAAGCGCGGCCGCGCGCGACCGAAAGGAAGATACCGTCTCGAGTGGCGTCACCGTCGGATCGTCGTCAGCCATGCTCCTTCAGCAACCGCTGCTTCTGCCGCTGCCAGTCGCGCTTGGCCGCGGTCTCCCGCTTGTCGGAGAGCTTCTTGCCCTTGGCCACGCCGATCTTGATCTTCGCGATGCCGCGATGGTTGAAGTAGAGGACCAGCGGCACAAGCGTCATGCCCTTGCGCTGCGTCTCGTTCCAGAAGGTCGCGAGCTCCCTGCGATTGACCAGCAGCTTGCGCTTGCGGCGGTCCTCATGCCCGAACGTGCGGCCTGGGTCGTAGGGGGCGATGTAGCTGTTGACGAGCCACAGTTCGCCGTCCTCGACGCTCGCGTAGCTCTCCGCGATGTTCGCCTGCCCCGCGCGCAGCGACTTCACCTCCGAGCCCATGAGCTGGATGCCGCATTCGAGGTCGCTCTCGATCGCGTAGTCGTAGCGGGCGCGCCGGTTCTCGGCGACGACCTTGTAGTTCTTGTCATCCTTCGCCATGGCCGGGACCTATCCCACACAATTCGACACGGAAAGCCCGGCCGGAAGAACCGACCGGGCTGACCGAGTTCAAATCTATGATCTAAGTCCCCTGCTGCGCAACGCGCGGGATCGAGATGAACAGCAGAACCATTCCTGGCAGCGGAAATCCAACCTCTCGCTCCCGACGCGCGAGCGACGGACGATGCCGCCACTCCCACGCCCTAACGTGAGGTAATGTGTCAGATTATTCCGATTCGGACAACCCAGTCCCCACTGTCAGGATCGCCGAAGCTCGTTCGCTTCAATTGATGAGACCCGCATGAGTCATCGCATCCTTGATCGCCAGCCGCGTCGGAGGCGTGACGCCGACCAGCGGCAGGCGCACCTCGTCGCGGCAGCGGCCTAGAAGCGACAGCGCGTACTTCGCGCCTGCCAGTCCCGGCTCCAGAAAGATCGCCTCGTGGAGCGGCATCAGTCGATCCTGGTAGTCGAGCGCCGCGGCGTAGTCGCCGCGCAGGGTCGCAGCCTGGAATTCCGCGCAGAGACGCGGCGCCACGTTGGCCGAAACGCTGATGCAGCCGACCCCTCCGTGCGCGTTGAAGCCAAGCGCGGACGCGTCCTCGCCGGACAGCTGGCAGAACGTCCTGCCGCACAGCGCGCGCGTCTCCGAGACGCGGACGACGTCGCCGGTGGCGTCCTTGACCCCCACGATGCGCGGCAGTTCCGCCAGCCGGCCCATGGTTGCGGGCGTCATGTCGACGACGGACCGCCCGGGAATGTTGTAGATGATAATCGGCAGGTTGCAGGCATCGTGGACGGCTTTGAAATGCGCGATCATCCCGTCTTGGGTCGGCTTGTTGTAGTAGGGCGTCACGACCAGTGCCGCGTCGGCGCCGACCTGCTCGGCGTGCCGCGTCAGGCGGATCGCCTCCGTCGTGCTGTTGGATCCGGTGCCCGCGATGACGGGCACGCGGCCCCTCGCGGCATCGACGACGATCTCGACCACGTGGTCGTGTTCGGTGTGGCTGAGCGTCGGGCTTTCGCCCGTCGTGCCGACCGGCACGAGCCCGGAGGAGCCTTCCTCGACGTGCCAATCGACGAGGTCGCGCAGCGTCTTCTCGCAAAGGGCTCCCCCTTCAGCGAATGGCGTGACGAGGGCGGGCATCGATCCGCTGAACATCGATTCTCTCCTGGCGCGGGCGAGTCGGGGCGGTCTAAACGCCGGGCCTGCCATTGCCAAGTTCGTGACTTGCCGAACTTCGCACGATCCCTAGCCTGCGGCTCAATGATGAGAATCGTCCTGGTTGTCCTGCTGGCGCTTGCCGCGCTGCCCGCCCGCGCCGTCACCGACGAGCAGGCGAACAGTCTCGCATCCGCGCTCGCCGCGTTGCGCTCGGGCGCCTGGCAAGAGGCGTTCACGCTCGCGAACCGCGCAGGGGGCGTCGCCCCCGAGATCGTGGAGTGGCACCGGCTGCGCGCCGGGCGCGGCAGCTTTGCCGAAACCCGCGACTTCCTCGCCCGCAACGCCGACTGGCCGGGCCTGCCCTACCTCAAGAGCCAGGCGGAGGCCGAGCTGCCGATCGGCGGCAACCCCCACACCGTCCTAGACTTCTTCGCGGACGACCGGCCGCAGACCGCGACGGGCTCGCTGGCGCTTGCGGTCGCCTACGCCGACCTGGGCATGGACGGGGATGCCGCCGCGCAGGCGATGCTTGCCTGGCTGACTCAGCCGATGGACGCCCCGGTCGAAGCCGCGTTCCTCGCTCGCTGGCCCGAGGAATTGGCCGAGGGGCACGAGGCGCGCCTCGACATGCTCTTGTGGGAACGCCGCGGCGACGCTGCGCGGCGGATGTTTCCGCGTGTCTCCGAAGGCTGGCGCGAGCTCGCCGAGGCGCGGCTGGCGCTGGCGGGGGACATTCCTGGCGTGGACTCCCGGATCGAGGACGTGCCTGCCGCCCTGATGGACGATCCGGGCCTCGCCTACGAGCGCTTCGACTGGCGCTTGCGGCGAAACCGTGACGAGGACGCGCTCGAGCTCATCCTGGCGCAGTCGCCCAGCGGCTTAGGGCGGCCGGAGGCGTGGTCGAACCGCCGCCGCTCCACGGCGCGGGCGCTTATGCGGGCGGGCAATCCGAACCTGGCATACCGGCTGGCGTCGCAGCACGGGCTCGTCGAGGGATCGGACTACGCCGACCTCGAGTGGCTGTCCGGCTACCTCGCGCTCACCTATCTCGAACAGCCCGAGCGTGCCGCAGATCATTTCGCGCGCTTCGGCGCGGCTGTGCAGACGCCGATCAGCCTCGGCCGGGCGGGCTACTGGCTCGGCCGCGCCGAAGAGGCGCTGGGCAACGACGGCGCCGCGATGCGGGCCTACGCCTTCGGCGCGGCGCACCAGACCAGCTTCTACGGTCAGCTTGCGGCCGAGAAGGCCGGCATCGGAATGGATCCGTCAATCGCGGGACAGGACGTGTATCCCGACTGGGACGATCTCCCGGCTGCGGCGAGCACGGTCTTCGCGGCGGCCGAGATGTTCATCGCCGCGGGCGAAAGGAACCTCGCCGAGCGGTTCATGGTCCATCTCGCCGAGAGCCTCACGCCCGAGGAGATGGGTTCCCTCGCGGATGAGGCGCTCGAGTGGGACGAGCCGCACATCGCGCTGATGGTCGCAAAATATGCCGCACAACAAGGCATCGTGCTGCCGCGCGCCTACTTCCCCGTCGTCGACCTCGGGGTCGACCCGATGCCGGTGCCGCGGGAGTGGGCGCTGTCGATCGCACGGCGCGAGAGCGAATTCAACTCCAGCGTCATGTCCGGCGCCGGCGCCCGCGGCCTGATGCAGCTTATGCCCGGAACGGCCGAGATCGTGTCGCGCAACCTCGGCCTCGGCTACTCCGTCCGGCGGTTGATCACCGATCCCAGCTACAATGCGCAACTCGGCACCGCCTACCTCGCCGACCTGCGGGACCGCTTCGGCGAGAACGTCATCCTGATCGCCGCCGGCTACAACGCCGGCCCAGGGAGGCCGGCGCGCTGGATCCAGCTCTACGGCGACCCGCGCAGCCCGGATGTCGACCCGGTCGACTGGATCGAGCACATCCCCTTCCGCGAGACGCAGAACTACGTGATGCGTGTGATGGAATCGGTCCCGATCTACCGCGCCCGCCTTGCGGGGGAACCGGTGCCGCTGCGCGTCAGCGAGGAGATGAAGGCGCGCTGACCCGCCGGGTGCGGATCAGCGTGAAGATGCCCGCAGCAACCACGATGGCGGCGCCGATCGCCACCTGCGGCTCCAGCGTTTCGCCGAAGACGACGATGCCCATGGTCGAGGCGAAGACCAGCTGCAGATAGGCGAAGGGCTGCACGGCGCTGGCCTCCGCGACCTCGTAGGTCTTGATCAGCAGCCAATGGCCCAGCGCGCCGGTGACGCAGAGGCACGCCATCCATGCCCAGTCGGGCGGCGTCATCGGCTCCCAGAACCAGACGCCGATGACCGTCATCAGGACCGCGCCGACCGTGCCGGTCCAGAAGAACGAGGTCGCCGCGCTGTCCACCCGGCCGGCATAGCGCGTCAGGATATGATAGAGGGCGAACGCCGTCGCGGCGATCAGCGGCACGATTGCGGCCGGTTCCATCACGCCGGCGCCCGGCCTCAGAATGATCAGGACCCCGAGGAATCCGACGCCGACCGCCGTCCAGCGGCGCCAGCCGGAGCGCTCCCCCAGGATCGGGCCGGCGAAAGCCGTCACGAGGAGCGGATAGACCGCGAAGACCGCATGGCTCTCGACAAGGCCCAGCAGGACGAAGCCCAGCACCATCACGCAGATCTCTGCCGCCAGAAGCAGGCCCCGGAAGGCCTGCAGTCGCGGCAGATGGCTCGCTGCCGCGGCGCGGATGCCGCCGGCCTGGCGCGTGGCAACGGTGATGACGAACGCGGCGAAGAACCAGTACCGGATCATCACGATCATGATGACGTTGTATTCGCTCGCGAGGTGGCGCGAGATGCCGTCCTGAAGGGCGAAGACGAACGTCGTCGCGATCATCAGGAGGATCCCGCGGCGATTGTCGGGCTGCGCCGTGGCCTCCGTCACAGATGCGCCGTGGTCATGTGACGCTTGCGGCCGAAGCCTGCTCGGCGTTCGACCTCGAACCCCGCCGCGGCGAGCGCCCGGCGGACGTCTCCCGCGGCGCTGTAGGTGGCCGCCGTACCGCCGGGTCGCGTGTGCCGCGCGACCGCGGCCAGCAGGTCCTTCTCCCAGAGCTCGGGGTTGCGCGCTGGAGCGAAGCCGTCGAGGAACCAGGCGTCGGCCGATCCGGCCCAGGTCGGCAGCGTCTCTCTTGCATCCCCGACGATCACCGCGAGGTCCAGTCCCTCGAGCGCGATCCGCCGCGCTCCGGCTGCCCATGCGGCAAGGAAGCGGCCCGAAAGCAACTCGAGCTCGGGGAACGCGGAGAGTGACGTCTCCATCTCCTCCGCGGAGAGAGGGAATGCCTCGAAGCTCGTCACCGACAGGGCGCCGGCCATCCCCTCGTCGCCCCATGCCTGCCAGGCGGCGAGGACGTTGAGCCCCGTGCCGAAGCCGAGTTCGGCGATCGCGAAGCCGGGCTGGAAGCGGGCGGGCAGGCCGTTGCCGCCGAGAAACACGTGACGCGATTCGGCCAGACCGTCCTCCAGCGAGTAATATGGGTCGGCGAAGCGGCGCGAGACCGGCACGGCGCGCACCCAATCGAGATCGGCGCTCTGGTCCGTCACCGCATTTCCGTCCTAGCTTGGCGCGGCGACATAAGGCGAGGGCCGGTGGAATGACAATGGTGACGGTGCGCGGGGCGGGGATCTTCGGACTTGCCGTCGCGTGGTGCTGCCTGTCGCGCGGCGCCCGGGTCCGCGTCGTCGACCCCGCCGGCCCGGCCTCCGGCGCCTCGGGCGGCGTCGTGGGTGCCCTGACACCTTTCATGCCGGACCCGTGGTCGCCACTGAAGGCGCTGCAACTCGCCAGCCTGAGGGGCGCCGAGCGGTTCTGGGCCGAGGTCGACGAGGTGTCGGGGCAGTCCTCCGGCTATGGCCGCCTCCCCCGGACAATGCCGCTTGCGGACGATGCGGCGGTGGAAAGGGCGCGGGCGCTCGGCGCGGCCGCCGAGGGCCGCTGGGACGGGGCGGGCGCCTGGCTCGTCGAGGCGGCCGACGACTGGACGCCCTCGCCCACTGGCCTCATCGCGGTCGAGACGCTGGCGGCGCGGTTGCATCCGCGCCGGGCGACGCAGAGCCTCGCGGCGGCGCTCCGCCGAAAAGGAGTCGAGATCGTGCCCGACGCGCCCGACGAGGGCGCCGTCGTTTGGGCGACCGGCCATGCGGGCCTGCAGCGCTTCGGGCTCGGCAAGGGGATCAAGGGGCAGGGCGCGACGCTAGGATACGACGCGACCGGCCGCCGCCAGGTAAACTTCCCGGGCGGATACATCGTGCCGCACGCGAACGGAACCGTCGGCATCGGCTCCACCGCCGAGCCGGACTGGACCGACACCCGCACCGATGCGCAGCTCGACGACGTGATCGCCGCAGCAGTCGCCGCCTGTCCGCCGCTTGCCGGCGCGTCCGTGATCGAGCGCTGGGCGGGCGTCCGGCCGCGTACCGACACGCGGCAACCGGTGCTGGGGCCGCTGCCGCAGCGGCCGGGGCACTTCATCGCGAACGGTGCGTTCAAGATCGGTTTCGGACTGGCTGTCGAGGTCGGCCGGCTGATGGCCGACCTCGTGGTCGACGGGAGCGACGCCATCGCGCCGCCGTTCCGCGTCGAGGTGGCGATGAACAGGGCGAAGGTTCAGGGATAGCAGGGGGCAGGGGCATGCTGGGCAATCTCACGATGGAGGCCTTGCGCAAGGCGGCGGGCGCCGGAGAAATCGATACGGTCCTCGTCTGCATGGTCGACATGCAGGGCCGGCTGATGGGCAAGCGGCTGCACGTCACGCACTTCCTCGACCACGGCCACGAGGAGACGCATTGCTGCAACTACCTGCTGGCGACGGACCTGCCGATGTACACTGTCGAGGGCTACGCCGCGACCAGCTGGCAGGCCGGCTACGGCGACTACACGCTGCGACCCGACCTCGCGACGATGCGGCGGGTGCCGTGGCTGCCGGGGACCGCGCTGGTGCTCTGCGACGTGCTCGACCACCACACGCACGAGTCCGTTCCGCACAGCCCCCGGGCGATGCTGAAGGCGCAGCTCGCGCGGCTCGAGGCGGCCGGATTCGGCGCGCGGATGGCGACCGAGCTCGAGTTCTTCCTGTTCCGCGGCACGCCCGAGGAGATCCGGCGGAACGGCCACCGCCTGACGCCGATCTCGGACTACAACGAGGACTACCACATCCTGCAGACGACCAAGGAGGAGGGCATCCTGCGTCCCCTCCGCAACCACCTCGTCGGCGCCGGGATCCCGGTCGAGGGCACAAAGGGCGAGGCCGAGACGGGACAGGCCGAGCTCAACGTCCGCTACGGCGACGGCGTGCTCGCCGCCGACTACCACACGATCGCCAAGCACGCGGCGAAGGAAATCGCCTGGGCCAACGGCGCCACCGCCTCGTTCCTGCCCAAGTGGCACCCCGACAAGGTCGGCAGCGCGAGCCACGTCCATCTCTCCCTGACGCGCGGCGAGACGCCCGCCTTCTTCGACGACGGCGCCGACCACGGCCTCTCCGCGACCGGCCGGGCGTTCCTTTCCGGGCTCCTCCGCCACGCGCCCGAGTACACGGTGTTCCTGGCGCCCTACGTCAACAGCTACAAGCGGTTCCGGCCGGGCACCTTCGCGCCCACCCGCTGCGTCTGGTCGGTCGACAACCGGACCGCGGGCTTCCGCCTCGTCGGCGAGGGCACGAAAGGCGTCCGGGTGGAGTGCCGGATCGGCGGCTCCGACCTCAATCCGTACCTGACGCTGGCCTCCATGCTGGCGGCCGGGCTAGCCGGCATCGGCGGAGAATATCCTCTGGCACCTGCAGCGACGGGCGACGCCTATGACGGCGAGGCCGATGAGATCCCGCATACGCTGCGGGACGCGACGCGGACGCTGCAGGGCTCGGAGATGCTGCGGGAGGCGTTCGGCGACGCGGTGGTCGATCACTACGTCCATGCGGCGGAGTGGGAACAGCACGCGTTCGATGCCGCCGTGACCGACTGGGAGATCGCTCGCGGCTTCGAGTTGGCCTGAGGGGCGCCGCAACTCGCCGGGCCATCGGCCCACATCGCCGCGGCGGTGGCGCGGCCCGCGCCACGGGCGCAACACGGGCGCGAGGGGATTGCGGCGCGCGCGGAGCGGTGCGACATCACCTGCGGAACCGATTGAGCGAGGGGCCATGACGACGCTGACTTGCATTTCGCCGATCGACGGCTCGGTACTGGTCGAGCGGCAGGCGCTGACGGCGGACCGCGCCGCGGAGACAATCGCGGCGGCGCGCGCGGCACAGCACGACTGGGCGGCGCGACCTATGGACGACCGAATCGCGCTGGTGCTCGCCGGCATGGAGCGGCTCGGCGCCATGAACGACGAGATCGTGCCGGAACTGGCCCGCATGATGGGTCGGCCGATACGTTACGGCGGCGAGTTCGGCGGTGTCCGCGAGCGGAGCGAGTATGTGGCGAAGATCGCCGCCGACGCGCTGGCGCCCATGGTCATCGAGGACAGCGCGCGCTTTCGCCGCCTGATCCGCCGCGAGCCGCATGGCGTCGTGCTGGTGATCGCGCCCTGGAACTATCCCTACCTGACCGCGATCAACACGGTCGCGCCGGCGCTGATCGCCGGGAATGTCGTGGTGCTGAAGCATGCGACGCAGACGCTCCTCGCGGGCGAACGGATGGTCCGGGCCTTCGTCGAGGCGGGCGTGCCGGACGACGTCTTCGTCAACGTATTCCTCGACCATGCGGGGACCGAGGCGCTGATCGCCGGGCGCGCGGTCGACTTCGTGAACTTCACGGGCTCGGTTGCGGGCGGACGGGCGATCGAGAGGGCAGCGGCGGGCACGTTCACGCCCATCGGCCTCGAGCTTGGCGGCAAGGACCCGGGCTACGTCATGGATGACGCCGACCTTGACGCGGCGATCGCGGGCCTCGTCGACGGCGCGATGTTCAACTCGGGACAGTGCTGCTGCGGGATCGAGCGGATTTACGTCGACCGCCGTCTCTACGACGACTTCGTCGAGGGTGCGGTGGCCGAGGCGCGCAAGCTCGTGCTCGGCGACCCGCTCGACCCCGAGACGACGCTGGGCCCGATGGCGAACGTTAGATTCGCCAAGACCGTGCGCGACCAGGTCGATGCCGCGGTCGGCGCCGGCGCGACTGCGCACCTGCCGCGGCTGCAGGCCGACGACGGTGGGGCTTATCTCTCGCCGCAGATCCTGACCGACGTCACCCACGAGATGGCGGTGATGCGCGAGGAGAGCTTCGGACCGGTCGTCGGCATCATGCCGGTCGACGGCGACGACGAGGCCGTCGCACTGATGAACGACAGCGACTACGGGCTGACCGCGAGCCTCTGGACCGCCGACCCCGAGCGCGCCGAGGCGATCGGGGCACGCCTGCAGACCGGGACCGTGTTCCAGAACCGTCAGGACTATGTCGATCCGGGACTCTGCTGGACCGGCTGCAAGGATACCGGGCGCGGCGGCGCGCTCGGGGTGATCGGGTTCCACAACCTGACGCGGCCGAAGAGCTATCATCTGAAGAAGGTGACGGCGTGAGCCTGGCCTTGCGGCTTCCCTTGCAGGCCCCCGACGGCCCGCGCACGGGCAATGCAAGAGGCGCGCGATGAACCCGAGGGCGACCTGGTCCTACCCGACGAAGATCCGCTTCGGCGCCGGGCGGATCGCCGAACTGGCCGAAGCCTGCGGCGCCGCGGGCATGCGCCGGCCGCTCTTCGTGACAGATCGCGGGCTCGTGGCGCTGCCGATCGCCGTCGACGCGCTGGCGGCGCTGCAGGCGCACGGCTTTGCCGCGGCAGCGTTCTCGGACGTCGACCCGAACCCGGACGAGGCGAACCTCGCCGCCGGCCTCACGGCTTGGCGTGACGGCGGTCACGACGGCGTCGTCGCCTTCGGCGGCGGCTCGGCGCTCGACCTCGGCAAGGCGATCGCGTTCATGGCGGGGCAGACGCGCCCGGTCTGGGACTTCGAGGACGTAGATGACTGGTGGACCCGCGCCGACGCCGAGGCGATCGCCCCCGTGATCGCGGTGCCGACGACGGCAGGCACCGGCTCGGAGGTGGGGCGTGCCGCGGTCCTGACGAACTCCGAGACCCACGAGAAGAAGATCATCTTCCATCCCAGGATGCTGCCGGTCGAGGTCATCGCCGACCCGGAACTGACGGTGGGGATGCCTCGCGCGATCACCGCGGGCACCGGCATGGATGCCTTCGCGCATTGCCTCGAGGCCTACTGCTCGCCGCACTTCCACCCGATGAGCCACGGCATCGCGGTGGAGGGGATGCGGCTGGTCATGGAGAACCTGCCGCGGGCCTATCGCGACGGCGCCGACATTGAGGCACGGGCGCAGATGATGGCGGCGGCGGCGATGGGCGCGGTCGCGTTTCAAAAGGGGCTGGGTGCGATCCATGCCCTGAGCCACCCCCTCGGGGCGGTCTACGGCCTGCACCACGGGACGCTGAACGCGGTGGTCATGCCGGCGGTCCTGAGGCTCAATCGGCCGGCGGTGGACGACAGCCTCGCGCGGGCTGCTGCCTATCTCGGGCTCGGCGCCAGTTGCGACGCATTCGTCGCGGCGGCCATGCAGTTACGCGGCGACGTCGGGATCCCGGAAAACCTCGCGGCGATGGGCGTCACGCCCGACCGGGTCGACGAGCTTGTCCCCATGGCCCTCGCCGATCCGTCCTGCGGCGGCAATCCTGTACCGTTGACGGAGGCCAACGTCCGCGCCCTCTTCCTCGAGAGCATCGGCTGAGGCGCCTCACAGCGCGCGGGTCACCACCTCGAACGCCGTGAGCATGTTCGGGCCGAACGTCTGGGTCAGCGGCACGTCGGTCGCGTCGCGGCCCTGCGCGACGAGAATCCGCCCGCGACGGCGCGTGTTGTTGCGCGGGTCAAAGGTCCACCACTGTCCAGACAGGTAGACCTCCATCCAGGCGGCGAAATCCATCGGACCATGGGGCGGCGGCACGCCGATGTCGCTGATGTAGCCCGTGCAGTAGCGAGTTGGGATGTTCATCGCCCGGCACAGGGCCACCGCCAAGTGCGTGAAGTCGCGGCAGACGCCCGTCCGACGCTGCCACGTCTGCTGGGCCGTCTGCATCGCGTCGGCCTTCATGTAGTCGAACGTGACGTGGTTGTGGACGTAGTCGCAGATCGCCTGCACGCGGCCCCATCCGGTGGGCCCGCGGTCGAACAGGTCCCATGCCATTCCCGACAGGCAATCGGTCTCGCAGTAGCGGCTGCCGAGCAGGTAGACGAGCGTCTCGGCGGGCAGGTCCTCGACGGCGTGCTGGATCGCGCCAGGTTCGTATGGATCGAGATCGCCGGTGTCGGTAAGCACCCCCTGGGTGGAGATGGTGAAGTCCCCCGCCGGCGCGACCATCCGGCTGCACCAGTTGCCGAAGGAATCCCGGTAGGTCGCGATCGGCACTGCGGGCGTCGTGACGAGGTGGTCCGGCCGCTCCAGGCTGCCGAAGCGGGAATAATGCACGTTGAGCATCGCGATCACGGGCGTGTCGTTCTGCATCTGGTAGCCGAGTTCGGCATCCGATCTCGATGCGCATGGAAAGGTCTCCTTCGGGAAGCCGCAAACGGGGCCGCGCGAGGTCGCGCTCGCCTGTCGAATGCAGATTTGCGCCGACGCCTAGCGCAGGACGCGAACGGGGTCGAATCCTTTGCGCGTCGGGCCTGCCTTCGGCTGTCGCAGCGTTGACAGCCCGGCCGCGTTCCCGGACGGTTGCCGCCGGGATGGGGCGGACCGCTACATGACCAGACGAGTGCGGCGGGAATGACCGCCTTCATGGAAGGGTACGTGCGCCGGGTCGAGGCGTTCAACTACCGCGTCGGCCGGTTCGCCATGTACCTCATCTTCCTGATGATCGGCATCCTGGCCTGGTCGTCGATCTCGAAGACCTTCTTCCTGCCGTCGCTGTGGACGCTCGAGATGGCGCAGTTCACGATGATGGCCTACTTCATCCTGGGCGGCGCCTACTCGATCCAGCTCGGCTCGAACGTCCGAATGGACCTGCTCTACGGCGGCTGGTCGGACCGGCGGAAGGCCATCTTCGACGCCGTCACCGTCCTGTTCCTGCTATTCTACCTCGGTGTGCTGCTCTACGGCGGCTGGCTCTCCACGGCGTACTCCATCGAATACGGCGAGCGGACGCGGACGGCGTGGCGTCCCTACATGTGGCCGATCAAGTCGATCATGATGGCCGGCATCCTGCTGATGCTGCTGCAGGCACTGGCGGAGCTCTGCCGCGACATCCTCAAGCTGCAGGGCCGCGAGATCCCGCGCCCAGCCGAGCGCGGCGCCAACTCTGCGGTGCCCGGCGAGGAGACGCGGTAGATGTCCTACGAAGGCATCGCGATCCTGATGTTCTCGTCGATGATGGTCATGCTGATGACCGGCCAGCGGGTGTTCGGCGCGATCGGCTTCGTGGCGACGGCGGGGGCGATCCTTCTCTACGGCACAGGCGGGTCCGACTTCGGCTTCTCGGGCCTGATGAAGGTGATGGCGTGGTACCCGCTGCTGACGCTGCCGATGTTCATCTTCATGGGCTACGTCCTGAGCGAGAGCCGCATCGCCGACGACCTCTACAGGATGTTCCACGTCTGGATGGGGGGCCTCGGCGGCGGCCTCGCCATCGGCACCATCGGCCTCATGGTGCTGATCTCGGCGATGAACGGCCTCTCCGTCGCCGGCATGGCGATCGGCGCCACCATCGCGCTGCCGGAGCTGCTGCGCCGCGGCTACGACAAGCGCATGGTGACGGGGGTGATCCAGGCGGGATCGTCGCTGGGGATCCTGGTGCCGCCGTCGGTGGTCCTCGTCCTCTACGCGATGATCGCGCGCCAACCCGTCGGTCAACTCTGGCTCGCGGGCGTCGTCCCGGGTCTGATGATGGCGACGCTCTTCGTCATCTACATCGCGGTCCGTTGCCGCTGGCAGCCACATCTCGGCCCGCCGCTTTCGGTGGAGGAGCGCGACGTCGGCTGGCCGGAGAAGCTGCGCCTCCTGCGCGCCGGCCTGCTGCCGCTCGTCATCTTCTTCGCAATGATGGTGCCGTTCGTGAACGGCTGGACCAGCCTCGTCGAATCTTCCGCCATCGGCGCGATGACGGCGTTCCTCGCCGCGGTCCTAAAGGGCCGGATGACGCGCACCGTCTTCGAGACCTCGGTCCGCCAGACCCTCGCCATTACCTGCATGTTCATGTGGATCATCGCTGCCGCCCTGTCGTTCGGCGCGGTCTTCGACGGCCTCGGCGCCGTCCGCGCCATCGAGGGGCTGTTCACCGAGACGCTGGGCCTCGGCCCGTGGGGCATCCTGATCCTGATGCAGCTCAGCTTCATCGTCATGGGCACGTTCCTCGACGACACCGCGATGCTGGTGATCGTGGCGCCCCTCTACGTGCCGCTGGTGGGGTCGATGGGCTTCGACCTGATCTGGTACGGCGTGCTCTACACGATCACGACGCAGATCGCGTACATGACGCCGCCCTTCGGCTACAACCTCTTCCTGATGCGGGCGATGGCGCCGCCCGAGATCGGGCTCGGCGACATCTACCGTTCCATCGTGCCATTCGTCGCGGTGATGGCGCTGGCCCTCGCGATCGTCATGGCGTTCCCCGAGATCGCCCTCTGGCTACCCGGCTACGTCTACGGGAACTAGAACATGACCCGATGCACGATCCGGTGGAAGGCGCTCGACTGGCAGGGTTGGGAGCATCTCGACCTCGACGAGGGACCGGACGGCGTCATCGCCCGCGGCGTCCTGATCGGTGCGCGTGCGGGTACGCGCTACGGCGCCCACTACGAAGTCACACTCACCCATGACTGGGTCTTCCGCAGCATCGCGATCCACCGCACCGACGGGCGCGGCTTCGCGCTTCGCTCGGATGGCGAGGGGGCGTGGCACGACGGCGAGGGCGGCGCGTTGCCCGGGCTTCGGGGCTGCATCGACATCGACCTTTCGGGATCGCCCTTCACCAACTCGCTGCCGGTTCGCCGCACGACGTTCGAGCCCGGCATTCCGCGGCACTTCCACATGGCCTGGATCCCGCTCGATACATTCGAGCCCGTCGCCGTCGAGCAACTCTACACGCTCCTTGGCGAGGGCGTCTTTCGCTACGAGAGCGGCGACGGCAGCTTCGAGCGGGTGATCGAGTTCGACGAGGATGGCCTCGTCCTGCACTATCCGGGGCTGTTCCAGGCGCTTGCCGACGACCCCCCGATTGACCGTCAAGAAGAAGAAGGAGGTAAAAGATGACCAACAGACGCAAGTTCCTCGCCGGCGCAGCCGTTGTGCCCGCCACCCTCGCGGCGCCTGCCGTCCATGGCCAGAGCCCGATCCGCTGGCGGCTGCAGACCTATGCCGGCCCGGCGCTGGCCGAGCACGTCATCAAGCCGCAGATCGACCAGTTCAATCAGGTCGCCCAGGGCCAGATGGAGATCGAGCTCTACTTCGCCGACCAGTTGGTACCGACCTCCGAGCTCTTCCGCTCGATGCAGCGCGGCACCATCGACGCGGTGCAGTCAGACGACAACTCGATGCAGTCGCCGACCGAAGTGACGGTGTTCGGCGGCTACTTTCCGTTCGCCTGCCGCTACTCGCTCGACGTGCCGGTCCTCTTCAACCAGTACGGCCTCAAGGAGATCTGGGAGGAGGAGTACGCCGCCGTCGGCGTCAAGCACATCTCGGCCGGCGCCTGGGACCCCTGCCACTTCGCCACCAAGGAGCCGATCCGCAGCCTGGCCGACCTGCAGGGCAAGCGCGTCTTCACCTTCCCCACCGCCGGCCGCTTCCTGTCGCAGTTCGGCGTCGTGCCGGTGACCCTGCCGTGGGAGGATATCGAGGTCGCGGTGCAGACGGGCGAGCTCGACGGCATCGCCTGGTCCGGCATCACCGAGGACTACACCGTCGGCTGGGCCGACGTGACCGACTACTTCCTGACGAACAACATCTCGGGCGCCTGGGCGGGGTCGTTCTTTGCCAACATGGACCGCTGGAACGAGCTGCCCGACAACCTCAAGACGCTAGTGCAGATGGCCTTCGACAGCTCGCACTACTACCGCCAGTGGTGGTACTGGGGCGGCGAGGCGGCGCTCCGCGTTCGCGGCGAGAAGATGCAACTCACCTCGATCCCCGACGAGGAGTGGGAGCAGGTCGAGCAGGCGGCCGAGGTCTTCTGGGACGAGATCGCGGCCGAGTTCGAGGTCAAGGCGCGGGTCGTCCAGATCCTCAAGGACTACAACGCCACGATGCGCGCGGCGGGCCGACCCTACCGCTACGGCCAGACCTGACGCCGGGAAGGGGGGCTGCGGCCCCCCTTACCTCACCGCGCGACGATAGAGATGCCAGGTCGCGTGGCCGAGGATCGGCAGCACGAAGACCAGCCCGAGGAACAGCGGGATCGTCCCGATCACCAGCGCCGAGGCGACGATCAGGCCCCAGGTCGCGACGGGCACCGGGTTCTTCCGCGCCAGCTCCATCGACGTCGCGATCGCGACCGGCACGCCGACATGGCGATGCAGCAGGAGCGGGATCGAGACGATGCTGATGGCCAGCGTCAGCGCCGCGAACAGGAAGCCGACCGCGCATCCGACGATGAGCATGACCCATCCCGCGCCGGTGGTGAAGACGTCGGTGAAGAAGCCGCCGACCGATTCCGGTGCGCCCGGCCCCAGCGTCACGTTGTAGATCAGCGCCGCCGTCAGCATCCAGGCCACGAACACCACCAGAAGGTAGAAGCCCAGCGTCAGGATCGCCCCGATCGCCGGGGAGCCGAAGGCGCTGAACGCGGCGCCCCAGCCGGCCTCCTCGCCCTTCTCGCGGCGCCGGCTCATCTCGTAAAGTCCGGTGGCGGCGACCGGGCCGATGATCGCGAAGCCCGACATCAGCGGGAACAGCAGGGGCAGGAAGTCGCGGTTGAACGCGAACGCGGCCAGGCACAGCCCGATCACCGGGTACAGCGCGACGAGGAACATCACGTCGGTCCGGAACGCCTTGAAGTCCTCGACCCCCTTGGCGAGCGCCACCTTCAGGTCGTCTATCTCCAGGTTCGCGACCTGCGGCGGAGAGATGTCGTGGCTGCCGATCTCGTTGGCCGCGTCGGCGACGTACTTCGACGATCCTGCAACGGCGTCGAGTGTCCAGGACACCGGGTTGCCGATCGTCTTTATGGGCTTGACCATGGGCGAAACTCCTCGCGGTTTTCCTCCGCAGGCGCGTCGACCGACCGGGCCTTGCCGGTCGGAACGCCGGCAGTTCTCTCGACGGTAGCACGGATCTTCCGCAGCGTTAGCCGCACATGTCGGCTTCACCCGTTTGTGTTGCCCGAAAATCGCCCGCGCCCGTCGAAGCGGCACTCCAAGGACTTTGTGCCTCTCCGCCTCGCCCCGACCGCGCGGGCACGGGCGTCGCCCCTTGCACCTCTTGAGGGCCACAGACACTCTTCGCGCCATCAAGACATCAGGGAGACTTTCGATGACCTACCACAAGGCTGCCTTGACCGGCGTGCTCCTCGCCAGCGTCGCGCTGCCCGCCTCCGCAGAGACGTTGCGCTGGGCGCGCGCCGGCGACGGCCTCACGCTCGACCCGCACGCCCAGAACGAGGGGCCGACCCACGCGCTCAACCACCAGATCATGGAGCCGCTCGTCATCCGCGACATGACCGGCGCCCTGACGCCCGCGCTCGCGACCGACTGGTATCCGTCCGAGGACGACCCCAACGTCTGGGTGTTCGAGCTGCGCGAGGGCGTGACCTTCCACGACGGCGCCGAGTTCAATGCCGAGGACGTGGTCTTCAGCCTCGACCGGGCGATGACCGAGGACAGCGGCATGAAGGAGCTGCTCGCCTCCGTCACCGAGGTCCGCGCGACGGGCGACACCACGATCGAGATCGTGACCGACGGTCCGAACCCGATCATGCCCAACAACCTGACCAACATGTTCATCATCGACAAGGGTTGGGCCGAGGCCAACGACGCCGTCGACGTGCAGGACTATGAGGGCGGCGAGGACACCTACGCCGCCAAGAACGCCAATGGCACCGGTCCCTACAAGCTGGTCAGCCGCGAGCCCGACGTCCGTACCGTCCTCGAGATCAACGAGGATTACTGGGGCATGGACGAGTACCCGATGGCCGTCACGCGGGTCGAGTTCACGCCGATCCAGAACGCCGCGACCCGCGTCGCCGCGCTGCTCTCGGGTGAGGTCGACTTCATTCAGGACGTGCCGGTCCAGGACCTCGGCCGCGTCGCCGAGACCGAGGGGCTGAACGTGCGCACGGCGCCGCAGAACCGGACCATCTTCTTCGGTCTCGACCAGGGCGCCGACGACCTCGAGACCGACAACATCGAGGGTGAGAACCCGTTCACCAGCAAGCAGGTGCGCGAGGCGATGAACCTCGCGCTCAACCGCGACGCCATCCGCCAGGTCGTGATGCGCGACCAGTCGATCCCCGCGGGCATGATCGCGCCGCCCTTCGTCAACGGCTGGAGCGAGGAGCTCGACCAGAATCTCGACCGACCTCGATCAGGCACGCGCGCTGATGGAGGAGGCGGGCTACGGCGACGGCTTCTCGGTGACGCTGGAATGCCCGAACGACCGCTACATCAATGACGAGGCGATCTGCCAGGCGGCGGTTGGCATGCTGGCCCAGATCGGCATCGAGGTGAACCTCGACGCCATGCCCAAGGCACAGTTCTTCCCGCTGATCGAGACCGGCGACACCGAGTTCTACATGCTGGGCTGGGGCGTGCCGACCTACAATTCGGAGTACGTCTTCAACTTCCTCGTCCACACCAAGGGCGAGAACTACGGCTCGTGGAACGCCACCGGCTACTCCAACCCCGAGCTCGACGAGAAGATCGAGGGGCTGGCGAGCGAGACCGACCTCGAGGCGCGCAACCAGGCGATCGCGGAGATCTGGCAGGTCGTGCAGGACGAGACGCTGTATCTCCCGATCCACCACCAGGTGCTGAATTGGGGCATGGCCGACGCGGTGGACACCCCGGTCGACCCCGAGGACTCGCCGAAGATCAAGATGTTCGAGATGAACTGATCGAACGTCCCCGCTTCGGGAGCGACCGCGCCCGCCTCGGCCAGCCCGGCACCGCAAGGCCGAGGGGCACGGCGCGCGGCATCGGTCGCTCCCTCCGCATCTACTACGGCGCGGCCGGGCGCGCGGCGCGGCTCGACGCGTATCACCCGCAGGTTCTGCCGGCGCGCGGCCTCGCCTTCGACATCGGCGCGCATGTCGGCGACCGCACGGCCAGCCTGCGGCGCCTCGGCTGTCGCGTCGTCGCGGTCGATCCGCAGCCCGGTGCCCTACGGGCGTTGCGCCTGATCCACGGCGGCGATCCGGGCGTCACGCTCGTCGCCGCCGCGGTCGCCGACCAAGAAGGTGTGCTCGACCTCGAGCTCAACGTCGATAACCCCACCGTCACCACCACCTCGCGCGACTTCATCGCCGCCGCCTTGGCCGGCGTCGCGCCGGGATGGCAGGGGCAGGCCTGGTCGCGGCGTATCGCGGTGCGGGTGGTCACTCTCGATCACCTGATCGAACGACACGGCCTGCCCGATTTCGTCAAGATCGACGTCGAGGGCGCGGAGGACCGGGTTCTCGCCGGGCTGTCGCAGCCGGTGGCGTCACTCTCCTTCGAGTTCACCACGCTCCGGCCGGACGTCGGGCTTCGCTGCGTCGAACGGCTGGGCCGCCTCGGCGACTACGTCTACAACGCGAGCTTCGGGGAGGCGCTGCGGCTGGAGTTCGCCGACTGGCTCTCTCCGCAGGCCGTGGCCTGCTGGCTGGCCGCGCTGCCGGCGTCGGCCAATGCGCTCGACGTCCACGCCATGCGGCGCGGCTGAAACGCGACACGGGCGAGCCGATGGCCCGCCCGTGCTCGTCGATGTCTCGTGGGAGATGCGCTCAGGCGCGACGGCGCATCCGCTGAAACAGCTTCCAGATGGCGAAGTACTTCACGATCTTTCGCATGTCAGACCTCCTTTTTCCGGCCATAACGAACGACCGACCACTCGGTTTCCCGTCAGACGGACTGGATCCCGCCCTCGGCGCCGCTACGCTCGAACGAAGCAGGATTTACGGAGAGGAGCGTGCGATGCGACCCGAGACCGAGGCCCTTCTCGTCATCGACGTGCAGTACGATTTCTGTCCCGGCGGCGCGCTGGCGGTGGCCGACGGCGATGCGGTGGTGGCGCCGATCAACGACCTCCTCGCGGAATTCCGGGTCCGCGTTCTGACCCAGGACTGGCATCCGCCAGACCATTCCTCCTTCGCCTCGCAGCACGAGGGCGAGGAGCCGTTCGGCATGACCGAGATGGCCTACGGCCCGCAGGTCCTCTGGCCGGACCACTGCGTGATCGGCACGGACGGTGCGGCATTCCACGAACGGCTCGCCACCGACCGTGCCCAGGCGGTGATCCGCAAGGGCTTCCGCCGGCAGATCGACAGCTATTCGGGCTTCTTCGAGAACGACCACGAGACGCCGACGGGGCTCGAGGGCTACCTCCGGAGCAGGGGGGTGGAGAGCGTGGTGATCGCCGGCCTCGCCACCGACTTCTGCGTGAACTTCACCGCCCTCGACGCCGCCCGCCTGGGCTTTGCGACGACGGTGCTCGAGGGCGCGTCCCGCGGCATCGACCTCGACGGATCGCTCGATGCGGCGCGCGACGCAATGCGCGAGGCGGGTGTGTCGCTGGTCGCCTGAGTACGGCCGGCGGGAGCGCGCCGCGCCGGGGCATCGAGCCCCGCCGCGCCGCCCGCGACCCGTCGGGCCGCGGCGCCGCCGTGAGCTTTGCGAGTGATGCGGCGGCGCGGTTTTCGGCTCGCGGGTAGATCGGCGGCGGGTCTTCCCGATCGCGCCACCCCCGCGTATCAGGGAAAGCGACCCCGGGAGAGGGAACGGCATGGTCGACATCGCTGAGCGCGTCTGGAGCCACAAGTGGAAGATCGACCCGATCGTCCGGTCGCTGATCGACACCGACTTCTACAAGCTTCTGATGTGCCAGTCGGTGTTCCGCAACCGCCCGGACACGACCGTCACGTTCAGCCTGATCAACCGGACGAAGCGCATCCGCCTCGCCGAGCTGATCGACGAGGGCGAACTGAGGGAACAGCTCGACCACATCCGCTCGCTCTCGCTCAGCCGCGGCGAGTCGACCTGGATGCGCGGCAACACCTTCTACGGCAAGCGCCAGATGTTCCGCCCCGACTTCATGGACTGGCTCGAGGGCGTGCGCCTGCCCCCCTACGTCCTGGAAAAGCGCGAGGGCCAGTACGAGCTGACCTTCGAGGGGCCCTGGCCCGAGGTCATGCTGTGGGAGATCCCGGCGCTCGCCGTGCTGATGGAGCTGCGCGGCCGCGCCGTCCTGCGCGACCTCGGCCGGTTCGAGCTGCAGGTCCTCTACGCCCGCGCCATGACCAAGCTGTGGGAGAAGATCGAGCGGCTGCGGCGGCTCGAGGGCCTTCGCATCGCCGATTTCGGCACCCGCCGCCGGCACTCGTTCCTGTGGCAGGACTGGGCCGTGCAGGCGATGATGGAAGGGCTCGGCGACAGCTTCACCGGCACCTCGAACTGCCTCATCGCGCTGCGCCGCGAGGTCGAGGCGATCGGCACCAACGCCCACGAACTGCCGATGGTCTATGCCGCGCTCGCCCGCACCGACACCGACCTGCGCCGCGCCCCCTACGACGTCCTCGCCGACTGGCACGAGGAGCATGAGGGCAACCTGCGGATCATCCTGCCCGACACTTTCGGCACCGCGCAGTTCCTCGAGCATGCGCCCGACTGGCTCGCCGGCTGGACCGGCATCCGGATCGAACTCTGGCGACCCGGCCACCGGCGCCGAGACCGCGATCCGCTGGTGGGAATCCCGCGGCGAGGATCCGCTGCGCAAGCTCGTGATCTTCTCCGACGGCCTCGACGTCGACGTGATCGAGGACCTGCACCACCGCTTTTCCGGCCGTGTCCGCGTGTCGTTCGGCTGGGGCACGCTGCTGACGAACGACTTCCGCGGCCTTGTGCCCGGCGACGCGCTCGCGCCGTTCAGCCTCGTCTGCAAGGCCGTCGCCGCCGACGGCCGACCCACCGTCAAGCTCTCCGACAACCCCAACAAGGCGATGGGCCCGGCGGCGGAGGTCGACCGCTACAAACGCGTCTTCGACGTCGGCGCGCAAAAGCCGCTGGAAGTGGTCGTCTGACCGCCGCGCTCAGAGCAGAAGCACCGCGCCCAGCGCCACCAGCGACGCCGCGACGATGAAGAGCGGCGCCTTCAGCGTGGGCTCCGGCTGCTCCGGGGTCCGCACGCCTCGCCGCGCCGCCGCCAGGCCCGCGCGCGCCGGGGCGCCCTCCACCTTCCGCGCCGCCTCGGCGATGGCCAGGGGCACCGCACCGTCGGTCCGCTCCGGCACGCCGTGGGGCAGCGCGGCCGTTATCGCTTGACGCGGCGGCGCTTCCGCAAGGCTGACCGCGTCACGTCCCAGAGGTCCCGCGCGTACCTCCTCGGCCGGTGGCGGCACGTCGCGTGACGGTCCTACTGCCGACGGTCCTGGCGCCGAGGTGCCGCGGAAGTGCGCCACGGCACCGGCGATCCGCTCCAGAAGCGCGCCATGACCATGCGCGGGTGACGCTGCAGACCGCGGTTCCGGCGGCGAAGGTTCCGCTCCGCTTGGGAGCGGCAGCGCGGCCTTCGCGCGCGCCGCGACCTCGGACGTCGGCAGCGGCAGAGGCGGCACGGCGCGCGCCTCGGGCCTGCGGGGCAGCCCGGGCAGGGTGGGGCCGGTCGGAAAGTTGGGCATGGTCCCGGCGCCATAACCGACCGATCTTTCGCATTCCTCAAGGGCTGCAAGGCCTCGGTCTTCCGCGCGGTCCTCCGCTCACGTGGGCGGCTCGCTGCTCAAGCACCGACTGAACATTCGTAAACAAGCGGCGACAGCGGTAGATGAGGTGAGATCGCGCTGGAGGAATGGGACCCCCGCCGCAAGATTCCGCGCCCCTGCACGCCCCGCCTCGGGCCGGACAGCCGGCCCAATATTACTCCGAGGTCGCGGCGGCTTGCCGCCAGCTCTCCACCCGTGGCCTGCCCGTCAGGCCTGTCCGATAAGGTAGGCGACGAAGAACAGGACCATGGCGGTGGCGAAGAACTTGATCAGATAATGCGGTCCCGGCTCGGATGGGTTGAGCTGGTCCCACACCGTGGCGCACGTCTGGCGGATCGATCGCATGGATCACCTCCGGTTGTGTGGCGTTGGGACCCTCAGCCTAGCAGCAGATGCGCAGATGTCGAATCCGGACTGCTACTCGTCGACATTGCCGCGCAGGGCCTTCACCGCGCCGCGCTTCTTCTTCGCCTCGATCCGGCGCCGCTTGGAAGCGAGCGTCGGCCGCGTCGGGACCCGGCGCTTGGGCTTTTCGGTCGCCTGCCGCAGCAGCTCGACCAGCCGCTCGCGCCCGATCTCGCGGTTGCGCGCCTGGCTGCGGGTCTCGCTGACCCGCAGGATCACCGCGCCGTCCTGGGTCCACCGCCGCCCGGCCAGCCGCCGCAACCGCCGCTTCACCGCGTCGGGCAGGTTCGGCGACCGTTCCGCCTCGAAGCGCAGCTCGACCGCGGTCGAGACCTTGTTGACGTTCTGCCCGCCGGGCCCGCCCGAGCGGACGAACTGCTCGACGATCTCCCAGTCCTCGATCGCGATGTCCGGCGTGATCTGCAGCATGGACCACCAGCTAGGGCCATCTTCGGCCCGCAGCAATTGCCCCCAAAGCCTCGCCTCGTGCGTTGAGCAACTCCGAAGCGAGCAAGGTGGGGTCCCATGCGCATCCTGATGACCGGCGCCACGGGAGGCGTGGCCGAAATGATCCGCCCGATGCTGAGGCAGCGTTACGGCGATCTCGTCCTGTCGGGCCGTGCCGACGACATGCCGCTCGAAGACGGCGAGAGCTACCGGCGCGCCGACTTCGGCAGCCCCGATGCCCTGCGCGAGGCGCTGGAGGGGATCGACGGCATCATCCATCTCGGCGGCAAGTCGACGGAGGGCACGTGGGACATCATCGACGCCGCCAACATCACCGGGCTCTGCAACTTCTACGAGGCGGCCCGGCGGAGCGGCGTGCAGCGCGTGGTCTTTGCCTCCTCCGTCCACGCCATCGGCTTTCACCCGCGTCGCCGCCGGATCGGCACCGACGATCCGACGCGCCCCGACACGCGCTACGGCGTCTCGAAGGTCTTCGGCGAGGGGCTGGCCTCGCTCTACGCCGACAAGTTCGGCCTGCGCACCCTGTCGATCCGTATCGGCTATTGCGACTGGGCGCCGGACACCGAGTTCCGCCAGTCGATCTGGCTGCATCCCGAGGACTTCGTGCAACTCTGCACAATCGGCCTCGAACATCCCGACATCCACAACCAGATCGTCTTCGGCGCCTCCGCCAATGCGCGCTGCCCGTGGGACAATTCGACGGCCTACGCGCTGGGATACCGCCCGGCGCACGACGCCGATGCGCACCTCGACGTCCTCGACCGCCGCGCGGAGGATGGGGTCGGCCGGCACTTCCAGGGCGGCCCGTTCGCGGAAGAGGAATGGGACGGCGACATCGACCGTACCCTCTGGTCGACCCGATGACGCTGCCGCCCGAGAACGTGCAGGACTATCCCCGCCCGCCGCGGCTGGAGCCCGTTCCGCAGCGCATCCGCATCCTCCTCGGCGGCGAGACCGTCGCCGATACGAGCGAAGCCCTGCGCGTGCTCGAGACTCACCACGCCCCCACCTACTATCTGCCCCCCGGCGACATCGCCGCGCGCCTGCACCCCGCCGGCGGCGGGAGCTATTGCGAATGGAAGGGCCGCGCGACCTACGTCGATGTCGAGGCCGGCGACCGCCGTGTGCCCCGCGCCGCCTGGCGCTATGACCATCCGACGCCGGGCTTCGCGCCGCTGGCCGGCTTCTACGCCTTCTACGCCGCCCTGATGGACGAGGTCTGGGTCGGCGAGATGCGCGCCGCGCCCCAGCCCGGCGAGTTCTACGGCGGCTGGGTCACGCCGAACCTCACCGGACGCATCAAGGGCGCGCCCGGCACCCTGCACTGGTAGGTCCGCCTTCGCAGCGCGGCGGGAACGGGGACGGGATTGCCGCCAGGCTCCTCCGCTACCGTCACCGTCTTCTCCCCGCCGAAGACCGCGTGCGGTTCGCGACCGCCACGCGGCGGTTGGAGGGGCGTCAGCCGCGGACGGCGGGCAGAGGCTTTCGCCAGGCGCGGCGGCATGGCAAACCGCGGCGAAGTGATCGAGGAGACTCCGGATGCACGGCACGGCACCCGCACCCCGCCACGGCGGACTGATCCTGGCCGAGGCGCTGCGCCTGCACGGCGTCACCCGCATCTTCCAGGTCCCGGGCGAAAGCTTTCTCGCCGCGCTCGACGGCCTCGCGACGACCGGCACGCAAATCGTCACCTGCCGGCACGAGGGCGCTGCGACGATGGCGGCCGAGGCCACCGGCAAGCTCACCGGCCGCCCCGGCATCGCCTTCGTGACCCGCGGCCCCGGCGCCACCAACGCCGCCTCGGGCGTGCACGTTGCGCGCCAGGACTCCACCCCGATGGTGCTCTTCGTCGGCCAGATCCCGCGCCCCAATCGCGACCGCGAGGCGTTCCAGGAGGTCGACTTCCGCGCCATGTTCGCCCCCCTCGCCAAGTGGGTGGCCGAGATCGACGACACCGCGCGCATCCCCGAGTACGTCGCCCGCGCCTTTCAGGTCGCGCAGTCCGGCCGCCCCGGTCCTGTCGTCCTCTCCCTGCCGGAGGACATGCTGTCGGGCTCCGCCACCGTGCCCGACCTCGCGCCCGCCGCGGCACCGATCCAGTCCATCGATCCCGCCGTCGCGCGCGACGTCCAGCGCCGCGTCCTCGCCGCCGAACGTCCGCTGATCGTCGTCGGCGGCCCGCACTGGTCCGCCGACGCGGCGGCGCAGATGGCGCGCATCGGCGAGGCCTGGCGCGTTCCCGTCGCCGTCTCGTTCCGGCGGCAGGACCGGGTGGACAACGACTCGCCCTGCTACGCCGGCGACCTCGGCGTCGGCACCAACCCGGCGCTCGCCGCGCGCCTCGCCGAGGCCGACCTCGTGCTCGCCCTCGGCACCCGCCTCGCCGACGTCACGACCGGCGGCTACGCGCTGCTCGACCCGGCCGCCCCGGCCGACATCATCCACGTCAACCCGTCGCCCGACCTCTCCGGCGCCGCGCACCGCCCGGCCACCACGATCACGGCCCGCGCGCCCGAGTTCGTGGCAGCCCTCGCCGCGCTGCCGGCGGAGCCGCACCCCGGCAACGCGATGGAGGAGGCCCGCGCCGCCTACGAGGCTTGGCAGCAGCCCCGGCGCACCCCCGGCGCGCTCAGGATGGAGCATGTGGTCGCCGTCCTCCGCGACCGCCTGCCGCCCGACGCCATCGTCACCAACGGCGCCGGCAACTACGCCGCCTTCCTGCACCGCTACTTCCGCTGGCACCGCTACGGCACCCAGCTCGCGCCCACCTCCGGCTCCATGGGCTACGGCCTGCCCGCCGCCATCGCCGCCTCGGTCGAGCGCCCGGGCACCCCCGTCGTCTGCCTCGCCGGCGACGGCTGCTTCCAGATGACCGGCAACGAGCTCGCGACCGCGATGCAGGCCGGCGCCACGCCCGTCGTGCTCGTCTGCGACAACGGTCGCTACGGCACCATCCGCATGCACCAGGAGCGGCACTATCCCGGCCGCGTCTCCGGCACCGACCTCGCCAACCCCGACTTCGCCGCCCTCGCCCGCGCCCACGGCGCCCACGCCGAGACGGTGGAGCGGGACGAGGACGTCGCCGCCGCCCTCGACCGCGCCTTCGCCTCGGGGCGCCTGTCGCTCCTCCACCTCCGCCTCGACCCGCGCCAGCTCTCGACCGGCAAGGACCTCGACTGACGGCCTCGCCGCAGCGGCAGGTCTCTCCGTCAGCCGGGCTTGCGGCAGATGATCTGCACCGGGCGCGTCCTGCGCTCCTCGATGTTTCTTGCAGCGTTCCGCACCTTCTGAGAGGCGGCCTCGCCAAGAAGGATGTGGACGCCGAAGGGCGGCAGTTCGCCCCGGTCGGCGAGATCGATCGCCCTGCGGTACCCTTCGAGGTACTTCTCGGCCGTGTCCGTCGTCTCGATATCGACGAACCCGACCGCCGCCAGCAGATCGCGCGTGTCTTCCGGCGCCATCAGATGCTCGCCTGAGCCGTCGTCCGACCATGGCACGGGATGGTGCGGCGGTCCGGTCTCGCCCCGCCCGTGCTCGGTCAGGGCAAGGAACCCGCCCGGCTTCAGCACCCGCCACGCCTCGGCGAAGAACGCCTCGCGGTCCGCGACATTCATCAGCACGTGCTGGGAGTAGGCGCCGTCGAACTGCGCGTCGTCGTAGGGAAGGCGCTCGCCGTCGCCGTGGCGGAACGTGACCTGCCCGCTCATCCCCATCAGCTCCGACAGCCGCTCGGCGGCGTCGACGAACGGCTCCGTAATGTCCAGTCCCTCGACGCTGCAGCCGAAGCGGGCGGCAAGATACCTCGCCGGCCCGCCGATGCCGCAGCCGATGTCCAGCAGCCGGTCGCCCGAGCGGATGGGCAGGGCGTCGGCAAGATCCCGGGTCGCCGGGAAGCCTCGCGCGTGAAAGTGGTCGACCGGCGCCATCTCCTCGACCGTGACCGTCTGCGGGTCGATGCCGGCCGCCGCCATGGCCTCCATGATCCGTCCGAAGACATCGCCGGTCCCCCAGTGATCGGAAACGTCGTGCGCCTGCGCCATGAAAAATCCCCCGTCCGATGGCGAAGGCATAGCACGGATCCGGGTCGAGCGCCGCAGCCGAGACGGACGCCGACGGCAAAGGCCCGCCGCCTGACCGTCGGCGACGGCTACAGCACCCCCAGCAGCCCCACCAGCGCCGGCACCAGCACCGCCGTCAGCATCGCGTTCAGCCCCATGCCGATGCCGGCGAACGCGCCCGCCGTCTCGTTCACCTGGAAAGCTCGCGCCGTGCCGATGCCGTGCGACGCGACGCCCACGGCAAAGCCGCGCGCCCGCCAGTCCCTGACCCCCAGCGCGTTCATCATCGGCGTCACCACCACCGCCCCGGTGATGCCGGTCAGGATCACCAGCACCGCCGTCAGCGTGGGCGAGCCGCCGATCGCCTCGGCGACGCCGATCGCCACCGGCGCGGTGGCCGACTTCGGCGCCAGCGACAAGAGCATCTCGCCGCGCACGCCCAGCGCCGCCGCGACGCCCAGCGCCGTCGTCACCGCCACCACCGACCCCGCGACCAGCGCCGCCGCGATCGGCAGCAGGCTCGCCCGCACCCGGCCGAGGTTGGCGCGTAGCGGCACCGCCAGCGCCACGGTCGCGGGCCCCAGCATGAAGTGCACGAACTGCGCCCCCTCGAAGTACGTCTCGTAGCGCGTCCCGGTCGCCATCAGCAGCCCCGCCAGCAGCACGACGGCGACCAGCACCGGGTTGACCCACGGGCTGCGCCCCGACCGCCGGAACGCGGCGTCCCCAGCGAGGTAGGCCACCACCGTCGCCGTCAGCCAGAGCAGCGGCTCGCGGCTGAGGTAGGACCAGATGTCGGCGAACTCATCCATCGCCGTCCCCCGTCCACCGCGCCACCAGCAGGAAGGCGCCCACCGCCGCCGCCAGCGCGGCGACCGTGCTGACCAGGATCGCCGCCAGCATCGCCACGCCATCGGTCGCCAGCAGCCCCAGATGCCCGACCACGCCGACGCCGGCCGGCACGAACAGCAGCGACAGGTTTGCCAGCAGCACCCGCGCCACCGGCTCGACCGCCGCGGCCACGCGCGGCAGCCGCAGCGCCAGCAGCAGCAGCGCCAGGCCCAGCACCGGGCCGGGCACCGGCAGGCCGAGGCCGCGCACGACGACCTCGCCGGCAAGCTGGAACGACAGAAGGTACGCGAGCCCCGCAATCATGCACGCATCCTAGGCGGGTCCTGCGCCACGCTCACGCAAAATCTGCTGCACCCATGGCTGAAACGCACTTCATCTTGACACGACCGCGCCCCCTCGCGAGGGTCGGGGAACGACAACGCAAGGGTGTCCATGCGCCTCAGCCGCCTCCGCCTCGCCGGGTTCAAGAGCTTCGTCGACCCGACCGACCTGCCGATCATGGACGGGCTGACCGGCGTGGTCGGTCCGAACGGCTGCGGAAAGTCCAACCTTCTCGAGGCCTTGCGCTGGGTCATGGGCGAAACCCGCCCGACCGCGATGCGCGGCGACGGGATGGAGGACGTGATCTTCGCCGGCGCCTCCGCCCGCCCCGCGCGCAGCTTCGCCGAGGTGTCGCTCAGCATCGACAATTCCGACCGCACCGCACCGCAGGGCTTCAACGAGACCGACACGCTGGACGTCGTGCGCCGCATCACCCGCGACGCGGGCTCGGCCTACAAGGCCAACGGCCGCGACGTGCGGGCGCGCGACATCCAGATGCTGTTCGCCGACGCCTCGACCGGCTCGCACTCGCCGGCGCTGGTGCGGCAGGGCCAGATTTCCGAGCTGATCAACGCCAAGCCGACATCCCGCCGCCGCATCCTCGAGGAGGCGGCCGGCATCTCCGGCCTCTACCAGCGCCGGCACGAGGCCGAGCTCAAGCTCAGGGGGGCGGAGTCGAACCTCTCCCGCGTCGACGACGTGATCGAGCAGCTGGCGCAGCAGCTCGCCACGCTCGCCCGCCAGGCCCGCTCCGCCGCCCGCTACCGCGAGATCGGCAGCGCCCTGCGCGAAGCCGAGGGACTCCTGCTCTGGCGCCGCTGGCGCGAGGCCGAGGATGGGCGCGAGGCCGCCGAGACGGCGCTCGCCGCGGCCCTCACCGCCGTCGGCGCGGCGGAGCGCGAGGCCCGCGCCGCCACCGCCCGGCACGAGCAGGCGACCGAGGCGCTGCCGTCCGCGCGCGAGGAATCCGCCATCGCCGGCGCCGTCCTGCAGCGCCTGACGGTGGAGCGCGAGGGGCTCGACGCCCGGGCCGCGCAGGCCGCAGGCGGCGATCGAGCAGCTCGCCTCGCGCCTCGCCCAGATCGACCGCGACCTCGAGCGCGAGGACACCCTGACCGGCGACGCCGCCGCCACCCTCGACCGGCTGGCCGAGGAAAAGTCGGCCCTCGTCGCCGAACAGGCGGGCCACGCCGACCGCCTGGCCGAGGCCGCCGCCGCCGCCGAGGAGGCCGCGACCGCCCTCTCCGAGCGGGAGGCCGAACTCGCCCACCTGACCGAGACGATGGCGGTGCTCGTCGCCCGCCACCAGTCGTCCGAGCGCGCCGTCAAGGAGGCCCGCGCCGAGGCCGAGCGCGAGCAGAACGAGGTGGCGCGCCTGTCGCGGACCGAGACGCAGGCGAAGGACGCCCTCGACCAGTCCGAGCGCCGCGTCGCCCAGGCCGGAACAGGCGCGCGACGCCGCGCGCGCCGCTGCCGCCGAGGCCGAGGCGGCGCTCACCGACCTCGACGGCCGGCGCGCCGAGGCGCAAGCGCGCGACGCCGAGGCCGCCGCGGCCAAGTCCGCCGCCGAGCAGGAGGAGCGCGCGCTGGAGGCCGAGGCCGGCGCGCTGCGCCGCGCGCTCGACCAGACCCGCGGCAAGGGCGACCGCCTGCTCGACCACGTCACCGTGACGCCGGGCTACGAGGCGGCGCTGGGCGCGGCCCTCGGCGACGACCTCGACGCGGCGCTGACCGACGGCGCCGACGGCTGGGCCGAGCTCGACCCGGACACCGCCGACGCCACCTTGCCGGAGGGCGCCGAGCCGCTCGCCGCCGTCGTCACCGCGCCGCCGCGCCTCGCCCGCCGTCTCGCCCGTGTCGGCATCGTTGCCGACGGCGCGGCGCTGCAGCGCACGCTCGCCCCCGGCATCCGCCTCGTGAGCCGCGACGGCGAGCTCTGGCGCTGGGACGGCCTGCGCCGGCCCGCCGGCCGCGAGGGCGCCGCCGCCGCGATGCGCCTGCAGCAGTCGAACCGCCTCGCCACCCTCGACGCCGCGCTCGAGGGTGCCGCCGCTGCCGCCGCCACGGCCCGCGACGCGCACCGCGAGGCCGCCGCCGCCCTCGCCGAGCTGACCGAGCGTGAGCGCGCCGCCCGCAGCCATCGCCGCAAGACCGACGAGGCCGCCGCCGCCGCCGAACGCGACCTCTCCCGCGCCGTCGCCGAGCGCGAGGCCGCGCGCCAGCGCCTCGACGGCGCCCGCGGCGCCGCCGCGCGCCACCGCACGTCCGCCGAAGCCGCCGCCGCGCGCGTCGCCGAGGCCGAGGCCGCGCTCTCCCGCCTCGGCGACCTCGCCGCCTCCCGCGCCGAGCTGCAGGCCTCCCGCGACGCGGTCGAGGCGGTGCGCCTGACCATGCTCACCCGCCGCTCCGCCCTTGATGAGACCCGGCGCGAGGGCGCGGCGCGCGAGGCGCGGCTCTCCGCCATCGGCGAGGAGCGCGCGCGGTGGGAGAGCCGGCGCGCCACCGCCGACCAGCGCATGGCCGACCTGCGCACCCGCCGCGACAGCGTCGCCGAGGAGCTGCAGGCCGCGCGCCGGGCCCCCGACGAGATCGCCGAGGCGCACGACCGGCTCGCCCGCTCCCTCGCCGACGCCGAGGCGCGGCAGAGGGCGGCCGGCGACGCCCTCGCCACGGCCGAGACCGCCGAGCGCGAGGCCGCCACCGCCGCGCGCGAGGCCGAGCGGGCCGCCGGCGCCGCGCGCGAGGCCCGCGCCGCCGCCGCCGCCCGCGTCGACGCCGCCGCCGAATTCGGTCCGCCTCGCCGCCGAGCGCATCGCCGAGGACGCCGAAACCGACCCCGAGGCCCTGGGCAACTCCCTCGCCGACGCCGCCCTCGCCGACCGCGCCACGTCCGATATCGAGCACGAGGTCACACGCCTGCGCCGCGCGCGCGAGGCGCTGGGCGCCGTCAACCTCCGCGCCGAGGAGGACGCCGCCGAGGTCCGCGCCGAGCACGAGGCGCTGACCGCCGAGAAGGCCGACCTCGAGGAGGCGATCGCCACCCTGCGCCGCGGCATCTCCGGCCTCAACCGCGAGGGGCGCGAGCGGCTGCTCGCCGCCTTCGACGAGGTCAACGCCAACTTCGGCACGCTCTTCACGCACCTCTTCGGCGGCGGCGAGGCGCGGCTCGAGATGGTGGAATCCGACGACCCGCTCGAGGCCGGGCTCGAGATCCTCTGCCAGCCGCCGGGCAAGAAGCTCAGCCACCTGTCGCTGCTCTCGGGCGGCGAGCAGACGCTGACGGCGCTGGCGCTGATCTTCGCGGTGTTCCTCGCCAACCCGGCGCCGATCTGCGTGCTCGACGAGGTCGACGCGCCGCTCGACGACGCCAACGTCACCCGCTTCTGCGACCTCCTCGACGAGATGACGCGGCGCACCCGCACCCGCTTCCTGATCATCACCCACCACGCCCTGACGATGTCGCGGATGGACCGCCTGTTCGGCGTCACGATGGTGGAGCAGGGCGTCAGCCAGCTCGTCAGCGTCGACCTCCGCGCGGCGGAGCAGCTCGCGGCCTAGCCCTCAGGCACGCCGGCGCGACCTGCCGGGTGGTCCTCGGCCCGTGCCCGCGCCTTCGTGAGTTCAGCCGCGAAGGGCGTCGGAGCAAAGCGCCGTGAGCTCTCGCTTCAGCTTCTTGTCGTCGACCGGCTTGCTCAACAGCGGCGCGTCCTGCAGCGCCGCGCCGATGTGACTGCGCTGGTAGGCCGTCAGCACGACGAATGGCAGTCCCATCGCCCGCAAAGCGGCGGCGACCGGTTCGGAGGTTCCGTCGTTCAGATTCACGTCGAGAACCGCCAGGTCCGGAGGATCGTCCGCGATCAGTTGCAGCGCAGCTTCGGCCGACGCGACCGGCCCCAGCACGATGCAGCCCCATTCTTCGAGGATGTCCTGGACATCCAGCGCGATCAGCCGCTCGTCCTCGACGACAAGAACCCGCTGGTTCGAGAGAGCCGGGTGTGGATCGTCATTCATGTTCCTTTCCCGTCGATGGCAAACGTCAGGTAGTAGTGCAAGCCCTGCGGCTCGAAGTTGAGCTTCGCCTTCCCGGCCAACTCATGCGCGACGACATCCTCCAGCAGGCGCGTCCCGAAACCCTTCCGCTGCGGTGCAGTGATCTCGGGCCCGTCGGTCTCCTGCCACGTCATCGAGAGCAGCGACCGCGTCGGTCCCTCCTGCTCCACGTGCCACTCCAGTCGGACCGTCCCGTCGGGCGCACCCAGCGCCCCGTGCTTCATCGCGTTCGTCGCCAGCTCGTGCAGCGCCAGGCCGAACATGCGCGCCTGTCTGGGCGGCAGGCGTACCGACGTCCCCTCGATCGTGATCTTCGCGGCCTCGTCCTGGCGATAGGCGCCCAGCACCTCTTCGGCCAGCGCCAGCGGATCCACCAGCTGCTCGCTGCTCTCGAACAGCAGGCTCTCGGCCGCCGACAGCGCATGCAGCCGGTCGATGAAGGCGGCGCGGAACTCCTCGGCAGAGCGCCCGTGCGTCGCTGTCTGGGAGGCCAGTGCCCGGATCAGACCCAGCAGGTTCTTGACCCGGTGCCCAAGCTCCCGCGCGAGAACGCCCTGCTCGCGGGCCGCCCGCCGCAGCTCCTCGTGCGCGTGGAGCCGGTCGATCGCCGCCGCCAGCAGGTTGGCGTAGTTGCGCAGGAACGCGATGTCGTCGTCGCCGAACTCCCGCCGCTCCCGCGCGTCGACCTCCAGAACGCCGTAGGGCGCGCCTTCGCCCGCGATGATGACGTTGACCATGCTCTGGACGCCATGACGCCGCAGAACGTCCGGCGTCTCGAACCGCTCCTCCTTGTCGAGGTCGGGAGAGACGACCGGCTGATCGCACCTCAGGGCGTAGCCGCCAGGCGATTTCTCGTGATCCCCAAAAGCCTCGTTGCCGACGACTCCGGGATCCCAATTGACGCCGCTACGGATCAGCAGCTCGCGCTGGTCCGGATGGTGCTCCAGCACCTTCACGTACTCTATGCCGAGCGCGCGCGCGACGAGCTCGCAGGCGCGCAGAAGCAGCGCGTCGAGGTCCTCGCACCGAAAGGCGAGCAGCCCGAAATCGGCGAGCGCCGCGCCTTGCAGCCGCAACTGCTCCTCTGCAGTCTGTCGGGCGTCGTCGGTCACCACTGCACCTCCTGACGCTCAACGCCGCTTCGTGCTGCTGGGTTCGTGAGCACACGAAAAAGTCGCCGCGAAGACCTCGTCCATCGTCCGACGCGCAGCAGCCGGAGCTCCAGTCGCCGGAACCGTAGATGGCCGACCCTCGACGCGAGAGGTGGGCGGGGGCCAAGACGTGGCTGCGCCGCCGCCCGGCCCGGCGAGCGAGGCGCGACGTGATCCGGCCGGCCACTCGCGCGGCGCTGCCGAGATGTACATTTCTGTACAAGAGGGGGGTCTGAAACGTACCAAAACGTACATCTGCGCCCGAGCGAACTGTACAAAAGGCAGATCTGGTCCGGCATCACGAAGGCCTTGGCGAGATCTCCGCATTCATGCTACCGATGGTGGCATGGGACGCCATGACCCCAAGATAGGCTCATCCACGATCCGTCAGCTCGACGAGGCCGCGGTCAACCGCATCGCCGCCGGCGAGGTGGTCGAGCGTCCGGCCTCCGCCGTCAAGGAACTCGTCGAGAACGCCCTCGACGCCGGTGCGACACGCATCGACGTGGCCATCGCCGACGGCGGCAAGTCATTGATAAGAGTAACGGATAACGGCCACGGCATGTCGGCGCAGGACCTGCCGCTGGCGCTGTCGCGCCACGCCACGTCCAAGATCGACGGCAGCGACCTGCTCGCCATCACCACCTTCGGGTTCCGCGGCGAAGCGCTGCCCTCAATGGCCGCGGTCGCCCGCATGTCCCTGAAATCAAAGGGGCAATCGCAAGAGGCTGCGGAGATCCGCGTCACCGCCGGGCGCCACGGCCCGGTCCGCCCCGCCGCCCTGTCCGGGGGCACCGTGGTCGAGCTCCGCGACCTCTTCCACGCCACCCCCGCCCGGCTGAAGTTCCTCCGCTCCGACCGCGCCGAGACGCAGGCCATCGCCGAGACCGTCCGCCGCCTCGCGCTCTCCGCACCAGCTGTCGCGTTCTCCCTAACCGACGGGGATCGCGAGATATTCCGGGTCCACCCCGGCTCCGCAGAGGAGCGCATAGGCGACGTTCTCGGCCGCGACTTCGCCAAGAACGCCGTCACGCTCGACGGCCATGCAGAGGGGCTTCGCCTCACCGGCTACGCCGCGCTGCCGACCTACTCCCGCGGCGCCGCCGTGACCCAGCACGCCTTCGTCAACGGCCGGCCCGTGCGCGACAAGCTCCTCTCCGGCGCCCTCCGCGGTGCGTACGCCGACCTTCTTGCCCGCTCGCGCCACCCCGCCGCCGCCCTCTACGTCGACTGCCCGCCGGAACTGGTCGACGCCAACGTTCACCCCGCCAAGACGGAGGTTCGCTTCCGCGACCCCGCCGCCGTGCGCTCCCTCGTGGTCTCGACGATCCGCCAGGCCCTCGGGACGTCGGCTCGGCGCACCTCCACCACCGTCTCTGACGCGACGTTCGACGCCTTCCGCTCGGAGCCGCGGGTCTACCAGATGGACCGGCCCTCGCCCCGGCCGACCGCTCCCGCGCCCGCAACATTCGGGTTCGCGGAGCCTCCGACGGCGCGCATCGAACCCGAAGCGCAAGACTCGGAGCGATCGCCGGAGAAATACCCCCTGGGCGCCGCGCGGGCGCAGCTCCACGAGACCTATATCGTCGCGCAGACCGTCGACGGCATGGTTCTGGTCGACGCACATGCCGCCCACGAGCGGCTCGTCTACGAACGCCTGAAGGCGCTCTGCCGCGAGGGGGAAGTCCCCTCCCAGGCGCTTCTCATCCCCGAGGTCGTCGACCTGGAGCCTGCGGCGTGCGCCGTCCTGCTCGACCAGGCCGACGAACTCGCAAGGCTCGGCCTCGTGGTCGAGTCGTTCGGGCCGGGCGCCTTGGCGGTGCGCGAGACGCCTGCGCTCCTCGGTCCGATCGATGCCGGGGCGCTGGTGCGCGACATCCTCGACACTCTTGGGGATGACACCCTGCGGGCACGGCTCGACGCTGTGCTCTCACGCGTGGCCTGCCACGGCTCGGTTCGCGCCGGCCGACGGATGTCGGGGGACGAGATGAACGCGCTGCTCCGCGAGATGGAGGAGACGCCAAGCTCCGGCCAGTGCAACCATGGGCGACCGACGTATGTCGAGCTCAAGCGTGCCGATATCGAGCGGCTGTTCGGGCGCGCGTAGACCTTTGCAACGGCCGTGAACGGATATAGAACACACGGATGTTCGAGCAGGTGATGTCAGATATCCTTGGGCGACCGGTCGGGATCAGCGACCTGATCGCGATCGGCGCGGTCGCGGCGACGGTCGCGCTACTTCTCCTCCTCCTCGCCGTCGTCCGTGCCGGTCGCGCTGCGCACGCGGCGCATGGCATCGCCACATCGGTCCAGGCCCTCGCCGGAAAGGTGCAGTCCCTCGGCGAGGGGCAGCTGCAGCTCTCGGGCGGCCTGACCCGCGTGGCGGAGTCCCAGGCGCAGTCGCAGACGGCCACCCTGCAATTGATGGAAGCGCGTCTGGGGGAAGTGACGCGCCAGATGGGCGACAGCCTGACCGGAGCCTCCACCCGCACGGCGCGGTCACTGGGAGAGCTCCAGCAGCGGCTCGAGACCATCGACCGCGCGCAGGAAAAGATCGAGAAGCTGTCGGGCAACGTCCTCAGTTTGCAGGACATCCTGTCGAACAAGCAGACCCGGGGCGCGTTCGGGGAGATCCAGCTCAACGACATCGTTGGCAAGGCCCTGCCGCCCGACAGCTACACGCTGCAGGCGACGCTTTCGAACGGCAAGCGGGCAGACTGCCTCATCCATCTGCCGAAACCGCCCGGTCCGATCGCCATCGACGCCAAGTTCCCGCTCGAGCCGTGGGAGGCGATGCGCAACGCGACCTCGGACGGCGAGGCGCGCGCGGCCGCGCAGGCGTTCCGCACGGCGGTCAAGAAGCACATCAGGGACATCTCGGAGCGCTACGTTCTGGACGGCGAGACGGCCGACGGCGCGCTGATGTTCCTGCCGTCCGAGGCGATCTACGCCGAGCTTCACGGCGCCTTCCCCGAGCTCGTGCGCGAGGGGTTCGCCGCGCGGGTCTGGATCGTCTCGCCGACGACCTGCATGGCGACGCTGACGACGATGCGCGCGATCCTCAAGGACGCGCGCATGCGCGAGCAGGCCGGCGCCATCCGCAAGGCGCTACGGCAGCTGCATCGCGACGTCGAGATCGTGGTGGAGCGCGTCGGCAAGCTGGACACGCACTTCGCGCAGGCGCGCGCCGACATCGACGGCATCGGCACCGCGGCCGAACGCGCCGGCAAGCGGGCGGCGCGCCTCGACGCGTTCGACTTCGAGGCCCTGGAGGCGCAGGCACCGGCCGAGGCGGCTCCGCCGCGCGTCCTTCAGCCCGGGGAGTAGCATCTTCTAAGGAGCCGGGTCATCGAAGAGCGACATGCCGTAGCTGCGAGCCCTCATGTCGTCTGAGCGCTCAGGTTGGTACATCAGGATGCTGGGAGGGGCAGACACCTCCGCCACGGGGGCATCGACGACGGCAGATAGTCGCGGCACCCGCTGCACGCACGCCAACTCCTGAGAGACGACAAGTCGGCTGAAGCGCGATGCACGCGCCGCGACCCTCGTCGCTTCAGATGCCGGTGATCTGACCAACGAGCCGGGGCAGCAAGCCGCGGAAGCGCAGGCGTGACCGCGTGGCGGCGATGCAGATGCACGGCTCTCCCTCTTCGGCGACCGGCGTGTGCTCCAGGTCGTCGTTGGCGATCTCGACGTCGCCCGGGCCGAACCGGTCAGTCTCGTCCCGGAAAGCGCCGGAGAGGACCATCGTAACTTCCAGACCGACATGCCCGTGGTCAGGCACGGCCTGGCCCGCAGGGATGTAGATCAGCCGGACGGTTGCCTCACCCGAGGTCTTGAGCTTCATCTGCCGGACACCGCCGCCGACGGACCGCCATGCGATATCTTCGATGTCGCCCCGGACGTATTCGCCGATCGGGGCGGGCAACCGGCCGGCGGGCCGCCGCGGTGCCGGCTCGGGGCGCGCGGCGCGGATGCGCGCCATCGTCTCTGTCAGGCTGCCCGCGGCCATCGCCGTCTCGCCGACTTCTTCAAGCGCCGCTCCACCGACGGCCTCGAAGGCGCCCAGTCGTGCCCGGCACTCGACGCACAGCGAGATGTGGCTCGCCACGACGACCGAAAATGCTTCGTCGAGGGTGCCTGCCGCGTAGGACATCAGCAATGCGTCGTCCAGATGATGTCTGATCTCGTTCACGTCCCCGTCCTCGTCATGCCATGGCGCGGCGCAGCCGCTCCAGAGCCAATCTTATCCGTGACTTGATCGTCCCCAGCGGCAGGCCGGTCTCGGCGGCGATCTCGGAGTGCGAGAGGTCGCCGAAGTAGGCGCGCCGGATCAAGTCTCTCTGTGGCTCGGGCAACGCGGCGATCGCCTGCCCCAACCGTTCGCTTTCCTGCTGCATGGCGACGACGTCGGCCGGCGAGGGTTCATGCTCCGGGCCCCATGGCAGGTCCTCGGGTTCCGGTCGTCGCTCGCGCCGAACGACGTCGATGCGGCGGTTGCGGGCGATGGTGAAGACCCACGTCGCAACGCTCGCCCGCGACGGGTCGAACAGATGCGCCTTGCGCCACAGTGTCGCCATGACGTCCTGCGCGCAGTCCTCCGCCGCCGCCTCTGGCGTGCCGGAGCGCATCAGAAACGCCTTCACCCGTGGGGCGAAGTGCTCGAACAGCTCCGAAAACGCCTGTTCGTCTTCCGCATCTCGAATGCGGAACACATGTCCGACCCACGTCTCGTCCTTCGTCATCGTTCCGACCGGCACAGAAGTTCGACCCCTTACCGCCTCGCCCGCAACGTATCGGGTTGCGAGCCGAGTTGAACCATGCACCACTGCGACATTCTCTCCGGTCATATGCGATGTACGCCAGCGTTTCGCGTGCGGATCACACGCTCATGACAGATTTCTCACATCCGGCACGATTGGCCGTGCGTAAAGGTACGAACGACACCGAGACGGGGGATGGGGATGCCGTTCGAGACCGAGCTTACCGCGCCGCGGCGCATCGCCGTCGTGGGCGGCGGAATATCGGGCCTGGGCGCGGCCCATCTGCTGGCTCGGGACCACAGCGTCACGCTCTATGAAGCCGAGCGTCGGCTCGGCGGACATGCCCGGACGGTCATGGCGGGTCGGCGTGGCGACCAGCCGGTCGATACCGGCTTCATCGTGTTCAACCGCCCGAACTATCCGAACTTATGCCGTCTGTTCGAGGAACTCGGCGTCCCCATCGCGCCGTCCGACATGAGCTTTGGCGCATCGTTCCATGATGGCCGCGTCGAATTCGGACTGCGAAACGTTGGTGCCGTCGTCGCGCAGCCCTCGAACCTCGCGCGTCCGGCCTTTGTGCGGATGCTTCGTGACATCTTCCGGTTCAACGCGGGCGCCGTGGCGGCCGCCGACGATCCGAACATGACCGTGGGCGAACTCGTCGAGGCGATGCGACTGGGGCCGTGGTTTCGCGACCGCTATCTCCTGCCGCTCTCCGGCGCGATCTGGTCGACGCCGTGCCAGGGGGTGCTGGACTTCCCCGCTCGGGCACTGGTGCGGTTCTTTCGCAACCACGCCCTCTTGAACCACACTGGCCAGCATCGCTGGCTCACCGTGCGCGGCGGGTCGGTGGAGTATGTCCACCGCCTGCAGGCGAGCCTGACGCGGCGCGGCGTCTCGGTCCGCACCGGCACCGCGGTGGCGGGCGTGCGGCGTCGCTTCGGCGGCGTCGAGGTGAGAACCTTCGGCGGAGAATGGGAGGGATACGATGAGGTCGTGATGGCGACACATGCCGACGATACGCTTCGCCTGCTTTCCGACGCGACCGGGGTCGAGCGGACCACGCTTGGGCGCGATCCGCTACCAGCCGAACGAGGCCGTGCTGCACGCGGACACCTCGATCATGCCGCGCCGGCGGCGGGTCTGGTCGTCGTGGAATTACGTCGAGGGGACGGAGGGCCCTGCCGACCGCATCGACCTGACCTACTGGATGAATTCTCTCCAGCCGATCCCGATGGACGACCCGCTTTTCGTCACACTGAATACGACGCGCCCGATCCGAGAGGACCTCGTGCACGACACGACGACATTCCGTCATCCCGTCTACGACGTTTCGGCGCTTGCCGCGCAGGATGCGATCCGGGCGCTGAACGGCAGCAACCGGACGTGGTTCTGCGGCGCTTGGCTTCGCCACGGTTTCCATGAGGACGGATTGGCGAGCGCCGTCGAGGTCGCCGGCCTTCTGATGAACGCCGAAACTCCAGCGATCGCGGCGGAGTGAGCGCGACAGCCGATATCGACGAGATGCCCCGGCAGATGCCGGCCTGCGAGCCGTGCGCGCCGGGCGTCGAGCATCTGAGCGGACGCACCTGGCACGGCCGGCGCGGCGACGTCCGGAATGCCTTTGCATACGGCGTCGACTACCTGATCGTCGATGCCGAAGGGCGCCAGAGCGGCCCGCGCCTGTTCTCCCGCAATCGCGCCAACGTCGCGGCGCTGCACGACACGGACCATGGCGGACCGCCGGGGAACGGACGCGGCGCGGCATGGGTGCGCGAGGTTCTGGCGCAGCGTGGTCTCTCATCTCTCGCCACCGGACGGATGCTGCTCGTCGCGCAGCCGCGCATCCTGGGCCACGTCTTCAACCCGGTCAGCTTCTGGCTGATCCACGACGCCGCAGGGGCGCTGAGATGCGTCATCGCCGAGGTGACGAACACCTTCGGCGATCGCCACTCGTACATCTGCCACCGTCACGACCTGGGAGCGATCGGCGCGAGGGACCGCCTGACGGCGCGAAAGCTGCTGCACGTCTCGCCGTTCCAGCCGGTGTCGGGCGGATACGTCTTTACCTTGGGCATCGACGCGCGGCATGTCAGCATCCGCATCGAGTACGGCGGCGACGAGACGGGCCTTGTCGCGACGCTGACGGGCGAGCGGCGACCGCTCACGTCCCGCAGCCTGATCGTCGCCTGCCTGCGCCGGCCGCTCGGCTCGCGCAGAGTGCTGGCGCTGATCCACTGGCAGGCGCTGAAGCTCTGGTGGAAGGGCGCCCGCTACCGCAAGAGACCGACGCCACCCAGGCACGAGGCGAGTTGACCCTCGCTGACGCCCCCGCAAGACCGGAAGTTCGGCTTCCTGCCTATGGCGGCTTCGCAGCCGTCCTGGCGGCGGCCGGCCTGCCGATCTACATCCACGCGCCCAAGGTCTATGTCGACGAGTACGGTGTCGGGCTGGCGGAGCTCGGCGCGGTCCTGCTGGCGCTGCGTCTTGTCGACGTGGTGCAGGACCCGGCGCTTGGTTGGCTCGCGGGTCGGCTGCGGCGGCGGCGCGCGGGCGTCACGGCTGGGGTGGCGATCATCGCGCTGGCGATGCTCGGTCTCTTCGCGGTTCCGCCGCCGCTGGCGCCGCTGGCCTGGTTCGCGGTGACGCTGACGCTCCTGTTCAGCGCGTATTCGTGGCTCACGATCCTGTTCTACACCCAAGGTATCCGTGCCGGAGAGAGGCTGGGCCAGGCGGGGCACGTCCGGCTCGCCACGTGGCGCGAGGCCGGAGCCCTCATCGGGGTCTGCATCGCCGCCGTGGCGCCGACGGTTCTCGCGACGACCGGCGCGCCGTTCGCGATCTATGCCGCAATCTTTGCCGCCGCCGCCATTGTCGCCGGGCTGGCGATGCAAGGCGAGTGGGAGACCGGCCACGCGCCACCACCCGCTCCGTTCCGGCCCGTCCTTCGCGACGCGCCGTCGCGGCGCCTGCTGCTCGTCGCCCTCGTGAATGCAGCGCCGGTCGCTGTCACGTCGACCCTCTTTCTCTTCTTCGTCGAGAGCAGGCTCGCCGCACCGGGTTGGGAAGGACCGTTGCTCCTCGCGTTCTTTCTCGCCGCTGCCGTCTCGGCGCCAGGCTGGGGTCGCGCCGCCCGAGCGTTCGGCGCCCGGCCGGTCCTGCTCGCCGGCATGGTCCTCGCGGTCCTGTCGTTCGGCTGGGCCGCGACGCTTGGTGCAGGCGACATCGTCCCCTTTGCGATCATCTGCATCCTTTCCGGTGCGAGCCTCGGGGCGGACCTCACGCTGCTTCCGGCGCTGTTTTCTGCTCGGCTCTCACGACTTGGCCTCGACGGCTCCGCCGCGTTCGGGCTCTGGGCCTTCGTCTCCAAGCTCGCGCTTGCCCTCGCCGCGGCGACCGTCCTGCCGGCGCTCGACTCCGCAGGCTTCGACGGACCTGATAGCTCGCCCGCCGCGTTATCGCTGCTGACGGTCCTCTACGCGGTCATCCCGTGCGGGCTGAAGCTCGCGGCAATCGCGCTCCTGGCCGTGACACGAACCGTAGAGGCCTGATGTTCTTCTTTCTCGGTATCCTGATCGCGCTGATCGGCATCCGTCTTTGGCAGAAGCGGACGGGCTTTCGCGCGCAGGCGCCCGACGACTATGCCTACCTGCACCCGAGGTTCGATCTTCGCCGGCATCTCAGCGGTCGCTTCGTGTGCGAGGGTGTGATCTTTGGCCCTCTCGGACACGTGACATCCCGTTTCGCCGCCGATGTCGAGGCGACATGGACCGGCGATGCCGGGAGCATGAAGGAGCACTTTCGCTACGACAGCGGCGCGACCCAGGATCGGGAGTGGCGACTGACGCTCCTCGACGGAGGCGAGCTGCGAGCCGAGGCCGAGGACGTCGTCGGTAACGGGAACGGACGGGTGCTGGGCTCGGCCCTGCAACTTCTCTACCGCATCCGCTTGCCCGACGATGTCGGCGGCCACGTTCTCGACGTGGTCGACTGGATGTATCTTCTGGAGAACGGGACCATCGTAAACCGCAGCCAGTTCATGAAGTTCGGATTCAAGGTGGCCGAACTGGTCGCCACCGTCCGCAGGCAGGAGGAATGATGCGCGACTGGGCCGGAAAGAGATACTGGATCGTCGGGGCCTCCGAGGGGCTGGGCCGCGCTCTTGCCGTGCTGATGAGCCGGTCGGGGGTCGAACTCGTGCTTTCCGCGAGATCGGAAGATCGGCTGCACGACCTGGCGGAGGAGTTGCCGGGGCGCGCCCGAGTGGTGCCCTGCGACGTCGCCGACGTCGCGTCGGTCGAGCGGGCGGTGGACGCGGCGGGCGAGATCGACGGGATCGTCTATCTTGCCGCGGTCTACTGGCCGATGAAGGCGATCGAGTGGGACCCGGCCAAGGCCGAGGCGATGGCCGACATCAACCTCGGCGGCTGCCTGCGCGTCATCGGCCGCGTCTTGCCTGCGATGGTCCGCCGCGGTCACGGCCATGTCGTGCTGACAGGCTCGTTGTCGGGCTACCGCGGCCTGCCGGGCAACATCGGCTACGGCACCACGAAGGCGGCAATCATGAACCTCGCGGAGTCGATGAGGGCCGACCTCATGGACTCCGGTGTCGAGGTGCAGCTCGTCAATCCGGGCTTCATCCGGACGCGCCTGACCGAGAAGAACGACTTCGCGATGCCGGGGCTGATGGAGCCCGAGGCGGCGGCGCGAAAGGTGTTCGAGCACATGAACGGCGACGCGTTGAGCCGTGCCTTTCCCTTCTGGTTCAGCCTCGTCTTCCGGATGGGCCGTTTCCTGCCCGACGCTCTCTGGTACCGGATCTTTCGCTAGCTGAAGCGCTCCCGCCACGAGGGAAGGGGTCCGCCGCCTGCCGCCTCGTAGATGCCGCGTGCCACGGCGCGCGCCAGGCAGGTGGCGGCGGCATGGCCGATGAGGCCGGCGAGGCGTGGCGTCGGCGCCGTGCGTCGCGCGGTGGAGACGGCGAAGACGAGGTCGCCATCGAATGGCGTGTGTGCCGGCACGATGGCTCGCGCGAGACCGTCCTGCGCGGCGATCGCCATGCGGCGCGCCGCCGCCTTGTCTAGCGTTGCATCGGTCGCGACGATGGCGAGCGTGGTTGCCGTGCCGGGCGGGCGATCCGCCAGCCGCGGGATGCCAGCCAGCCCTCCAGGCCCGAGGCCGCCGAACTCGGCATCCTCTTCGAACGCCGCAGCCCAGAAGTGTGCGCCGTCGCCCACGGTCACACTGCCCGCCGCGTTGACGGCGGCGAGCGCGCCGATCGTCGTTCCGTCTTCCAGGACCGCCGACGCGGACCCAAGCCCCCCCTTCAGGCCGGCCACGGTCGCGCCGGTTCCGGCGCCGACGCTACCCAGTTCGAATGTCTCGTCCGCCGCGGCGAGGGCCTCTGCTCCGAGTTCCGTCCAATCCGGTCGCGCATCCCCGGACAGATCGAAGAGGATGGCTGCCGGCACGATCGGCACGCGGTGGCCGCGCGCCTCGAAGCCGCGGCCCACGGCGGCCAGCGCGGCGGCGACACCATCTGCTGCGGCGAGACCGAACGCCGAGCCCCCCGAGAGGACCAGCGCGTCCACCCGGTCAACCAGCGCCGAGGGGTCGAGAAGGTCGGTCTCCCGCGTGCCGGGTGCTCCGCCGCGCACGTCGACCGCCGCAAGGAACGGCCTTGGGCCGGTGACGACCGTGCAGCCTGTCGCCGTGGTCCCGGCGTGCCCGACGCGCAGGCCCGGGACGTCGGTCAGGAGGTTGCGGGGGCCGACCCTCACGCGCGCGGAACCGGCGCCTCGGCGACGGCGCGCACACTCGGCGCATATCCGAGCGGATCGGGCGAGGGTGCCGGGGTCATCACCCGACCTTGGCGCGGCCGCTCCGCGCGATCAAGGCTCGCCTCCGCCGACGCGGCGGGTTATTGATCAGCCATGATGCGGTACCTCAACTATGCGTTCTACGCGCTCATCGCGCTCGCGCTCATCGCGGTGGGGCACTACACGCTGCCTCAGAACGACGTCGTGCGCGTCGTCAACACCGAGGTGCGCAGGGTCGACCTGGGCGAGACCAGCCGCTGGTTCTGGGGCGGGTCCGACACCGGCCTCTCCACCAGCGACAGTCGAGACGTCCGGTTCATCGAGACCATCCGCCCAGACGGCGATCCCATGGTCTACCGCAACGAGGATACCGGCTGGGGCTGGCCACCCTACTTCAAGTTCGATTCCGCGAACCTGCAGGCGCAAACGCAGGACCTGATCTCGTCACGCGACGCGCCCCAATGGGTTGCCATCAGGCACTATGGCTGGCGAAGCGACCTGTTCTCGATCTTTCCGAACGCTGTTGCCGTCTCGCCGGTGTCGGGTCCGGATGTGGACATCTTCCCGTGGCGCATGGTGATCTCGCTTGTCGCGATCCTCTTGCTGGTCGTCTTCGTGGCGGCCCTGTGGCGACTCTTCCGGATGGCTGTCCTCGCGCCGATCGGCGCGCGCTTCCGCACGTGGTTCGGCTAGGAAAGGCGCGCGAGACTGACGAAGATCAAGTCGGCGTCTTGCAAGTCGCGGTATCGCATCAAGACGATTTCTCGCGAGGAGTGCCATGCCGCAGCGTGACCCCGAACCCCCGGAAGACGCGATCTCGATCGACCCGGAGCAGGTGTGCTTCATCATCGTCAAGGCCAAGGAGCTCGACGCCAAGGTCGAGCCGGACGACCCTGATTCTGGCTCTAACGCCGCCGACGACCGCGAGATCGACATCCTCGAGGACTTTGCCGACGACCCGACGCTGCAGGAGCTGACCCAGGCGATCGAGGCCCTGAACGCCGACCAGCACGCCGAGTTGCTCGCGATGCTGTGGCTGGGCCGCGGCGACTGGCAGGTGGAGGACTGGGACGAGGCGCTGACCGAGGCGCAAGATACCGTCTCGGGCTCGTTCGCCAGCTACCTCGTCGGCACGCCCCTCCTCGGCGACTACCTCGACGAGGGCTACGCTGCGCTCGGCTACTCGTGCGAAGAGTACGAGATCGGGCGGCTATAGGCCGCCGCAGCAAATGGGCAAGACAATGCATCGCGCGCTGGTAACCTGCACGATGCTGGCTGCGACCTCCGCTTTCGCGCAGGGCGGCGCCTCCTTCGACTGCGCCCAGGCCGACGGCGAAGTCGAGGCCATGATCTGCAGCGATGCCGGCCTCGCCGACCTCGATCGGCTCATCGCGGAGAGATACCAAGCCGCGCTAGCCGCGGTCCGGGGCCTTCGAACCGGCGCATCCGAGGCGGAGGCGACTTTGCGCGCCGTGCAGCGCGGCTGGATCAAGGGTCGAAACGAATGCTGGATCGCCGACGACGTTAGGGCATGCACCGAGGCCGCGTATCTTCGTCGCGAGGGTGAGCTGGTCGCCGAGTGGTTTCTGGAGGAGCCGGCAGGCACCGCCACCTGGACCTGCGGCGGAAACCCCTCGAACGAGGTGGTCACGTACTTCTTCGACACGACGCTGCCGAGTGTGCGGTTCGAGCGAGGCGACACGATCGATGTCGGATCGCTGGTGCCGACCGCGTCGGGCTCGAGATACGAGGGGAGCTTTGGGCGGTCCATCTGGATCAAGGGAGACGCCGCGATCTACCGTCAGCCGGACCCGGATGGCGCCACTCTCGATTGCGTCGTCGCGCGCCAGAACTGACTGCGCCAGCGGCGTCACCTACTCGCCGTAGGGGATCCAGATCGTCTTGGTCTCGGTCGCCTGCCTGAGCGCGGCGCCGATGTCGTCCCACGCACCCGTGGTCCAGGTACGCTTGAGATTGCCGGCGCTCTCGCGCTCGATCATTGCGGTGTCGGCGGGGCCGAAGGACCAGACGGCGTCGACGTCGAGATGGCCGGCGAGGGTCTTGGCCAGTTCGGCGTGGTCGCCGGTCAGGATGTTGGCGACGCCGGCGGGAACGTCTGAGGTCTCGAGCACCTGGTAGAAGTCGGTCGCAGCCAGAGGGAAGGGCTGAGAGGCGACGGCGACGGCGCGATTGCCCATGGCGAGGGCCGGGGCAAGCAGCGCGACGAGGCCGAGGAGCGGGTGCTCGTCGGGGCAAAGCGCGCCGATGACGCCCACCGGCTCGTTCATCGCCAGCGCGACGCCGCGCAGCGGCACGCCGGCGGCGCGGCCGTCGAGCTTGTCGGCCCAGGCCGCGGCGGTGAAGAGGCGGTCGACGGAGGCCGCGACCTCGGCCTCTCCCTTCTTGCCGGTCAGGTCGTGAAGGCGGGCGGCGAACTCGTCGGCACGGGCCGAGAGGTTCTCGGCGAGGTAGTAGAGGATCTGCGCCCGGGCGTGACCGGTGGTGCGCGACCAGGCGGCCGCGCCGCGCGCGGCCTCGACGGCGTTGCGCACGTCCTTGCGGTTGGCGAGGCTGGCGTGGCCGAGAAGTCGGCCCTTCGGCCCCCAAACGGCGCGGGAATAGCCGCCGTCGGGCCGCGCCTGCTTGCCGCCGACGTAGAGCTTGGCGGTGCGGTCAAGCGCGTCGCGGCCGACGTCCGCGCTACTCGGGGCGGGGAACGGCTCAAGCCGCTTCGGCATCGGCGACTTGGCGACCGGCTTGGTGTAGGCGTCGAGGCCGATCCAGCCGCCCTCGCGGCCGAAGCCGCTCTCGCGGACGCCGCCGAACGGGGCCGCGGCGTCGAAGAGGTTGGTGGCGTTGACCCAGACCACCCCCGCCGCGAGCTTCGGCGCGATGTCGAGGGCGAGGTTCACGTTCTCGGTCCAGAGCGTCGCGGCGAGGCCGTAGCGGGTGTCGTTGGCGAGCTGCACCGCCTCGGCCGGCGTGCGGAAGGTGGTGGAGACAAGGACGGGGCCGAAGATCTCCTCCTGCATCAGCCGGTCGGACGGAGCGAGGCCGGTGATCAGGGTCGGGGGATAGAAGCAGCCCTCGGGGACGGGGATGTTCGCGCGGTGGATCTCGCCGGCGCTGCCGTCGACCATCTCGGTGATCGCCTGGAGCTGCACCGGGTCGACGACGGCGCCGACGTCGATGGCCTTGTCGAGCGGGTCGCCGACGCGGAGCGTGTCCATGCGGCGCTTTAGCTTGGTGTGAAAGGCGTCGGCGACGCTCTCCTGCACCAGCAGGCGGGAGCCGGCGCAGCAGACCTGCCCTTGGTTGAACCAGATGGCGTCGACCAGCCCCTCGATGGCGCTGTCGAGGTCGGCGTCGTCGAAGACGATGTAGGGCGACTTGCCGCCGAGCTCGAGCGTCAGCGGAATGCCGCGGCCGGCAGTCGCCTCGCGGATGCGGCGGCCGACGGCGGTGGAGCCGGTGAAGGCGATCTTGTCGACCTCGGCGCCGACGATCATCTCGCCGACCTGGCCGTCGCCGGTGACAATGTTGAGGACGCCGGGGGGAATTCCGGCCTCGCGGCCGAGGTCGGCGAAGAGGAGGGCGGTGAGCGACGTGTACTCGGCGGGCTTCAGCACCACGGCGTTGCCCATCGCCAGCGCCGGCGCGACCTTCCAGGCGAGCATCAGCAGCGGGAAGTTCCACGGCACGATCTGGCCGCAGACGCCGAGCGGCTGCCGGTCCGTCAGCTGGGTCGGCATGAGCTGGGCCATGCCGGCGTGGTAGTAGAAGTGCCGGGCGACCAGCGGCACGTCGATGTCGCGGCTCTCGCGGATCGGCTTGCCGTTGTCGAGCGTCTCGAGCACCGCGAAGAGCCGCGCCTGCTTCTGCACCATCCGCGCCAGCGCGTAGAGCACCCGCGCCCGCCGGTGATGGTCCTTCGCCCAGTCCGGTTGCGCCTTGCCTGCCGCCTTCACAGCCGCGTCGACGTCGCCTCTGCGTCGCTTGCGTGACCTGCGCCAGCTCCTCACCCGTCGCCGGGTTGCGGGTGGCGAACGTCTCTCCCGGCTCGGTGAACGCGCCGCCGATGAAGCAGCCGAACCGCCGCCCGTGCCCCTCGAGCCACGCCTGCGCCTCGGCCGCGCTTTCGGGGGCGGGGCCGTACTCCATCGTCTCGAAGATGTCGCGGACGTTCATTCGGCATACCGCCGCTGCGCCGGGCGGCAGGAGACGTCGGCGAGGCGCTCGGCGAGGTCCGGGCTCGGACCGATAAGCACGGTTCTCGCCGGTCTCGGCGTCATAAGACCGGGGCGCCGTAGCGTCTCCCGGTCGTCGTCACGAAGCCAGGAGAGGTCATCGTCCAGCCCTTGAAGAAGGTAGATCGTCGAGATCGCAGCCGTCCTGCCAGCAGAACGAGATGTAGGGCCGCCGGTCCGCCACGCCATCGCTCGCGGCTCGCAGATACGGCCAGGAGACTGGCGAGCTGTCGCCGCTTCCAAAGCGTCTTGTCCACTTTGAAAGACTCCAAATGCCGGTCACCCCATCGGATGCCGGTTGGCGGCCGAGTATCGGCCGGTGACGTGGTGCTCGAGCTGGCGCTCGATGTCGCCGAGGAGTGAGGAGGCGCCGAAGCGGAAGAGGTCGGGGCGGAGCCACGGCTGCCCAAGTTCGTCCTTCATCAGCGCGAGGTAGGTCAGCGCGTCCTTGGCCTTGGAGATGCCGCCCGCGGGCTTGTAGCCGACGCGGTGGCCTGTCTTCTCGAAGTAGTCGCGGATGGCGCGGACCATGGTGAGGGTGACGGGAAGGGTGGCGTTGACGCTCTCCTTGCCGGTGGACGTCTTGATGAAGTCGGCGCCGGCCATCATGCAGACGTGGCTGACGCGCGGGCGACGTTGCGCAGGGTGCCGAGCTCGCCGGTGGCGAGGATCGCCTTGACGTGCGCGTCGCCGCAGGCCTGCCGGAACGTCCGCATCTCGTCGTAGAGCGCCTGCCAGTCGCCGGTCAGGACGTGGCGGCGGGAGATGACGATGTCGATCTCGGCGGCGCCGGCCTTCACGCTCTCCTCGATCTCTGCCACGCGCAGACGCAGGGGCGACAGGCCAGCCGGAAAGCCCGTCGACACAGCCGCGACCGGAATTCCGGTGCCCGCCAGTGCGGTCACCGCGGGTTCAACCATGTCGTGGTAGACGCAGACGGCGCCGACATGGATGGGCGGCATCCCGAGCGCGTCGAGGAGATCCTGCCGCACCGGGTTGGCGGCCTTGGCGCAGAGACGGCGCACGCGCCCCGGCGTATCGTCACCGGCAAGCGTCGTGAGGTCGATGAGCGTGATCGCCCGCAGGAGCCAGGCCGCCTGCCACTCCTTCTTGACCGAACGGCGGCCGGGGATGGTCGCGGCCCGCCGCTCGATCGCGGATGTGTTGGCTTGTGCATCCCGCACGGCGACGAGGTCGAGGGGAACGCCGGGATTCCGCGCCGCACCATGCAAGGTCGCAATGTCGGAGAGCTGCGGCCGCGTCACTGAGATGACCTCCTTCATCTCCCGAGAGTCTGGTCTATCGCAGAACAGCGCCGAGGGCCAGCAACGTCCGCCGCGCTTGACCTTTACGCGACTTCCGCGGCAAATATCCACACCGCGCTGGCAGCCCTCGTGGAGCGCGAAACTGGTGGGTGGGCTTTAGGTACTATGCGCGTGCTTGTTCTGGAAGACGATGTCCTGATCTCGATGGACCTCGCGGGGATGATCTCCGACCTCGGGCACGTCGCGGTCGGCCCCTACCGCCGCGTCGCCGACGCCGTCGAGGCGATCCGGAGCGACGTTGGTATCGACTTCGCGCTCCTCGACCACAGCGTCGGCCCGACGTCCAGCGAAGAGGCTGGCAGCGCGTTGACCGAACGGGGGATCCCGTTCGCCTTCGTCACCGGCCGCAGCCGCGAGGAGTTGCCGCCCGAGTTCGCCGACGCGCCATTGCTGACCAAGCCCGTGGCGCGGGCGAACCTGCAGTCGCTGCTGTCGCCGGACCCCTGATCTCTCGCGGGCTTTTCGCCGGGCGCCGGCTCCCCTAAGACTCTGCTGATGCCGGCGACAGACCGGCGTACACGGGGAGCATGACGGATGAAGCTGACGATTGCAGCGGCCATCGTGGTCGCGGCCGGAGCCGCGGCGGCCGAGCCCGCGAAGGTGGGAATGATCACGACCTTGTCGGGCGGCGGCGCCGGCCTCGGGATCGACGTGCGTGACGGGTTCCAGCTGGCGCTGGACCAGGCCGAGGGGCACGAGATCGAGCTGATCGTCGAGGATGACCAGCAGAAGCCCGATGTCGCGGTGCAGATCTCCGACGAGATGATCCAGTCCGAGGAGGTCGACGTGCTGACCGGGATCATCTTCTCGAACCTCGCCATGGCGGTGGTTCCGGCGGCGACGGCGCAAGGCAAGTTCTACCTCTCGGCGAACGCGGCACCCTCGCAGCTGGCCGGGCGCGGCTGCCACCCGAACTACTTCAGCGTGTCGTATCAGAACGACAACCTGCACGAGGCGGCGGGCGCCTATGCCAACGACGCGGGCTACGGCCGCGTCTTCATCATGGCGCCGAACTATCCGGCGGGGCAGGACTCGCTCACCGGGTTCAAGCGGTTCTACGAGGGCGAACTCGCGGGCGAGGTCTACACCCAACTCGGCCAGACCGACTACGCCGCCGAGATCGCCCAGATCCGGGCGAGCGAGGCCGATGCCGTCTTCTTCTTCCTGCCCGGTGGCATGGGCATCAGCTTCCTCAAGCAGTACGACCAGTCCGGCGTCGAGACGCCGTTGATCGGGCCGGCCTTCTCGTTCAGCCAGGACATCCTGCCGGCGGTGGGCGAGGCGGCGCTGGGCGTGCGGAACACGGCGCAATGGTCGCCGGACCTCGAGAACGAGGCGAACGCCAGCTTCGTGGAGACGTTCGAAGAGGCCTACGGCCGGCTGCCATCGCTCTACGCCGCACAGGGGTTCGACACGGCGAACCTGCTGCTGTCGGCGCTCGCGGTGGCGCATCCGTCGGACTCGGATGCGTTCCGGGCGGCGCTTGAGGCGGCGGACTTCGAGAGCGTGCGCGGCGACTTTAAGTTCGGGCCGAACCACCACCCGATCCAGGATATATACGTTCGCGAAGTGGTCGAGCAGGACGGCACGCTGACCAACCGCATCGTCGGCACCGCGCTGGAGGATCACGCCGACGCGTACGCGGGCGAGTGCGACATGTGATGTCCGGCGCGGACGGCGCGAAGGGCGGCCCCACCCGCCCACCCGCCGCCCTCCGCGCCGTCCGCCCGGCGACGTGAGCGCGCTGCTTCTGGCCGAGCAGGTGCTGAACGGACTTCAGTTCGGTCTGATGCTGTTCCTGATGGCCGCCGGGCTGACCCTGATCTTTGGCGTCATGGGCCTGATCAACCTCGCGCACGGCTCGCTCTACATGGTGGGCGCGTTTGCCTGCGCGACCGCAGCCGCGGCGACGGGGTCGTTCTGGCTCGGTCTCGTCGCGGCGCTGGTGGCCTCGGCCGCCGCGGGCGTCGTCATGGAGGCGCTGGTAATCCGACGTCTCTACGACCGAGATCACCTCGACCAGGTGCTGGCGACCTTTGCACTGATCCTCGTCTTCTCGGAGGGCGTGCGCTGGCTCTTCGGGTCCTTTCCCCTCTACCTCACCGTTCCGGAAGCCCTGGCCGGCTCCGTCACGCTGCCGGGCGGAATCGTCTATCCGGCATTCCGCCTGATGCTGATCGGCGCCGGCCTCGCGGTGGCGGCGGTGCTCTTCTGGCTGATCGGCGGCACCAGGCTGGGCATCCGGATTCGGGCCGGCGAGGCGGACCGGGAGATGATCGCCGCTCTCGGCGTCGACATCACCCGCCTCTACACGCTCGTCTTCGCGCTGGGCGCCGCCCTTGCCGGGCTGGCCGGGGCGCTGGTCGGGACCGTGCAGTCGGTCCAGGTGGGGATGGGCGAGCCGGTGCTGATCCTCGCCTTCGTGGTCATCGTGATCGGCGGGATCGGCTCGATCAAGGGTGCATTCGTCGGCGCGCTGGCGGTCGGCCTGACCGACACGCTGGGGCGGGTGCTGCTGCCGCAGGCGCTGGCCCTGCTCATGGACCCGGTGTCGGCAAGCACGGTCGGAGCGGCGCTTGCCTCCATGTCGATCTACGTCCTGATGGCGGCGGTCCTCGTCTGGCGGCCTGGCGGCCTCTTCGGAACGGCTTGAGCGGCATCGTGCGGACACGAGCTGTGAACGTCACACTCCTTGCGCTGCTGCCGACGTTCGCACTGATCGCCCTGGCGGTTGGCGAGACGTTCTGGATCACCCTCGCGACCCGTGCCGCAATCCTCGCGATGGCCGCCGTCGGACTGAACCTTGCGCTGGGCTACGGCGGCCTCGTCAGCTTCGGCCATGCCGCCTTCTTCGGCCTCGGAGGCTATGCGGCGGGCATCCTGGCAAGCCACGCGCTGAACTATGCGCCGCTCATCACCTGGCCGATGGAGCTCCCCGGCACGACGGCGATGCTGGTCATATGGCCGGTCGCCGCCGCGCTCTCGGCGCTGGCCGCGCTGGTGATTGGCTGGTTGAGCCTTCGGACCACCGGCATCTTTTTCATCATGATCACGCTCGCCTTCGCGCAGATGGTATTCTACTTCATGGTGTCCTGGCCGGCCTATGGCGGGGAGGACGGTCTGCCGATCTACGTGCGGTCCCGCTTTCCCGGCCTCGACACGATGGACCCGCCGCAGTTCTTCGCGCTCTGCTATGCGTGGCTCCTCGCGGCGATCTGGCTGACCTCGCGGCTGGTCGACAGCCGCTTCGGACTGGCGCTCCAGGCGGCGCGACAGAACCGGCGGCGGCTGGCGGCGACCGGCATCCGCCCCGGAAGCGTCCTGCTCACCGGCTTCGTCATATCCGGCGCCATCGCCGGCGTTGCGGGCGCGCTATTCGCCGATCTCAACCGGTTCGTCAGCCCGGCGATGCTGAGCTGGCAGACCTCGGGCGAGATCATCGTGATCGTGATCCTCGGCGGGGTGGGGCGCCTGTGCGGCCCGGTGGCGGGCGCAATCCTGCTGGTCGGGCTCGAGCACGTCCTCGGCGGCGTCAGCGACTACTGGCAGTTCTGGCTCGGCGTCCTGCTGCTGCTCGTCGTGATGTTCGCGCGCGGCGGGGTCGTCGGCGCCGTCGTGGGTCATCACCGTGGGTGACGCGGTCCTGCAGGTGGACGGCGTGTCGAAGCGCTTCGGGGCGCTGGCGGCGGTGGACGGGGTGACGCTGGACCTTCGTCGGGGGGAGATCCACGCCCTGATCGGCCCGAACGGGGCGGGGAAGTCGACGCTGATCCAGCTCGTCACCGGAGAGCTTCAGGCCGATGCGGGGCGCGTCCGGCTGCTCGGCCAGGACGTCACCGGGGAAAGCGTGGCGGAGCGGGCGAAGATGGGCCTGGGCCGGACCTTTCAGGTGTCGTCCGTCGCGCCTGACTTCAGCGTGCTGCAGAACGTGGTCCTCTCGACCGTCGGTGCGTCGGGCCGGATTTTTCGCTTCTTCCGCAAGGCGTTGGCGGACGGCGCGATAATTGCCGCCTCGCGGGCCTGCATCGAGGAGGCGGGCCTGGCCGGCCGGGAGGAGATACCGGCAGCGGAGCTCAGCCACGGCGAGCGGCGGAAGCTGGAGATTGCCATGGCCCTGGCGCTTCGTCCGCGGGTCCTTCTGCTCGACGAGCCGATGGCGGGAATGGGTGCCGATGGCGCCCGGGAGCTTGCGGAACTCCTTGTCCCGATGAAGAAAAAGGCGCCGATCCTGTTGGTCGAACACGACATGGATGCGGTCTTTCGCCTGTCGGACCGGATCACCGTGCTGGCCGAGGGGCGCGTCATCGTCACCGGCGACGCCGAGACGATCAGGCGCCACGCGGAGGTCCGCCGCGTCTACCTGGGGGAGGGCGCATGACCCTGCTTTCGCTGGAGAATGTGACGGCGCGCTACGGCCCGACGCCGGCCTTGTTCGGCGTCAGCCTGACGGTCGAGGAGGGCGAGGCGGTCGCGCTCATGGGGCGGAACGGCATGGGCAAGACGACGACGGTGCGCTGCATCACCCGGATGATGCCGTCGTCGGGCGGAATAGTCTTTTCCGGGCAGTTGCTTGGGCGGATGCCGTCGCACCGGGTCGCGCGTCTTGGCGTCGGGCTGGTGCCGGAGGGCCGGCGATGCTTCGGACCGCTGACGGTGTGGGAGAACCTGATCGCCGCAGCGCGTCCGGGGCCTTGGGGCTGGCGAGAGATTTCCCAACTTTTCCCGCGGCTTGCCGAGCGTCGGCGGCAGCGTGCGGCGACGCTGTCTGGCGGCGAGCAGCAGATGCTGACGATCGCGCGGGCGTTGATGACGAACCCGCGCCTCCTGATCCTCGACGAGGCGACCGAGGGGCTGGCGCCGGTCGTTCGGCAGGAAATATGGAAGGCGATACAGGTGGTTAAGGAGAACGGTCTGGCGATCCTCGTGATCGACAAGTCGCTTGTCGAGCTGCGGACGGTCGCGGACCGGGCGGTGGTGCTCGAGCGGGGGCGGGACGTCTGGACCGGCGCGCTTTCGGGCCTGACGGGCGAGGTCGCGGACCGCTTTCTGGGGGTCTGACGGCCGAGTTGTACGTTTCTGTACGTTTCGGAAGCCCCTCTTGTACGTTTTCGTACATCTCGCCCGGTGGTCCGAGGCAGCTAGAGCTGCGGCGCAAAGCCGACGATGAGCTGGCGGAGGCCCAGTGCCGCGCCGAGCACCATCGCGGCGGCGGTGACCGGCGCGCCGAAGCCGAGGAGCGCGAAGCCGGAGAGGCCCTGGCCGACGGTGCAGCCCATCGCGACGACCGCGCCGACACCCATCAGGGCCGCCCCGGCGATCTGCCGGCGCAGCTCTCGCGGGTCCTCGCACGCCTCCCACCGGAAGCGGTGGCGGCGCCACGAGCCGGCAAAGGCGCCGACGAGAACGCCGGTGACGGAGCCGACGCCGAAGCTGAGACCGCCGCCCGACGCGGTCATCAGGTAGAGCAGCGACTTGCCCAGCGGCGCGGCGAAACTGTGACCGAGCACGGGGAGGGCGTCGAAGCCGGTGCGCGCGATCCAGGCGCTTCCGATCCAGCCGGAGGCGACGGCGAGGCCCACCGCCGCGGCCCAGCACGGCTGTGCCGGCTCCGCCCACAGGCGACGCGATGCGGCGGAGACGACGAGCAGCGCGAGCCCGGCGCCGATGCCCGCGAAGGCGGGCGCGGACGTCAGCCAGGGCAGGCCCTGCGGCGTCGTGGCGGGGTGGACGGGAAAGAGCGCGACGCGCAGCTGTGCCAGGGGGCCCGAGAGGGCAACGTAGGCGGCGATCCCCATGACGACGACGATCACGGCGGAGCGAAGGTCGCCGCCCCCGGCGCGGGCGAGCGCGCCGTAGCCGCAGTTCCCGGCGAGCGCCATGCCGTAGCCGAAGGCGAGGCCACCGGCGATGCTGGCCCACGGAACCCAGGCGGTGCCGAGATGCAGGGTGGCGAGCGGAGGGATCCAGCCGGCGGCGAGCGCGGACTGCGTGAGGACGATGGCGACGCCGATCGCGACACCCCAGGCGCGCAGACGGCGCCCGTCGCCGCCGTAGAGCGCGTCCTCGATGGCGCCGAGCGCGCAGAATCGGCCGAGGCGGGCGGCGAGGCCGAGCACGATGCCGCCGCCGAGACCGATGAGAGCCGCGAGGCCGGCGTCGCCGAAATCTCCAATCATGCTGACGCCCTCGCGGATCGGGGGAGGTCGCGGAGGCGCGGACTTGACGCGCAAAAGGGCCTTCCCTCTGAATCCCCGCCGACGGCCTCCCGCTCGGCGAAGGCGGCGCGCCGGCCATTGTCGAGCCGCTGGCGTGCTGCCGCGCACCCGATCGCCGCGCCGGTCTCGTTCGTGCCCGACCTCTGGAGCGTCGACGATCCGTCGTACGGGCCGGCGCCGCGCGCGGGCGCCCAGGCCCTCCCGCCGGCGGGATGACAGGGAGCGCCGGTCGCGGAAGGATGAGGATTGCGCGCAAGGTCGGGCGCGGCGCCGGACCGCGCCTGAAGGCGCGCGGACCCGGCCCGTCCCGAAGGCAGTGAGCGGCTTGGTCGGGCCTGGATCGGAAAGGTGGCATTACGGTAGGTATAGGCGGGCGTCGCGCGCGCTTTCCGCACATGGGGGAGCGAGTGCTCTTGTCCACGCGTTTCAGGAGTCGGGCAAACGGCGGGCGGGGCCGTGCGCGGCCCGTGGCGCGGGACGGTCGATTCGCAAGCCTTCCGGCGGGGTGATCCTGCCATCTCGTCCCCCCTCCCGAAGGGTGCGGTCAGGTGCTCTCCTTGCAGAACAGCTCGTAGACCGTCTCGATCATGCGCCGCGGCCGATCGTCGGCCAGGCTGTAGTACATCGTCTTGCCGTGGCGGCGCGGCACGACCAGCCCCTCGAGCCGCAGGCGGGCGAGCTGCTGGCTGACCGCGGCCTGGCGCGCCGAGAGCAGACGCTCGAGCTCGGTGACCGACTTCTCGCCGGAAGCGAGGTGGCAGAGGATCATCAGCCGACCCTCATGGCTGATCGCTTTGAGGAAGTTCGAGGCGGCGGTGGCGTTGGCCACCATCCGGTCCATCTCCTCCTCGGACATCGTATCGAGTTGCGGCAGCTCCATGTCAGAACGCGATGTCCATTTCGATCTCGTCGATGCCGGCCTGGGCGCAGACCTCGTCAGCCTCGGGCGAGGGCGCACCGGAGACGCCGATGCCCGCCACCAGCGCGCCGTCGCCCGACTCCACCGGAAGCCCGCCGCCGAGGGCAAGCGGCTCGGCGAGCTGGCGGATGCCGAAGGAGGGCTCTCCCGGCGCGGTAGCCGTGGCGAGGTCGCTCGTCGCCATGCGGAAGCTGACCGCCGTCCAGGCCTTGCGGTGCGAGGTCTCGAAGACGTGGAGTCCGGCGAAACGGTCGCCGAGGAAGACCTGCGGCACCCCGGAGCGGTCGACGACGGTGACGCCGACCTGGTAGCCGGCGTCGCGGCAGGCCTGTCGCGCGGCGGCGGCCATGCGCTCGACGATCTCGGGGGCGAGGACGCGGGAGTCGACGAATACGTCCTGCGCCGCGGCGGGGGCGGCAAGGAGCGTGGCTATGGCGGCGGCGCGGATCATTCCTGTCCCTCCTCATCTGGAAGCTTGTCGAGCATCTGGCGCAACAGATGCCAGAAGAACTCGTCCCCCGGATAGCCCTCGATCCGCGCCACCTCCTCGCCCTCGTCGACGAGCACGAAGGTCGGGGTGACGCGAAGCGGCGCGTCGAAGGCGATATCCTCGGGGCGCGGGCCGTTGAGCTCGATCCGTCGCAAGGGGGCCGTTCGGCCCTCGTCGGTCCTGGGGTAGGCGTGTGCGATCTCGGCGTCCCAGCGGGCGCACCAAGGGCAGCCCGCTTCCTCCACCATGACGAGCTCGGCCGCCGCGGCGGGGCCGGCAAGGGCCAGGAGGACGGCGAGCAGACGCATGGACAACCCGGATTGCGCGAAGAAGGACAAATGGTAATTTGAATATGTGAATGGTACAAGGGAGCGGCAATGTTCGACGTAAGCCTCTTCGGCGCGGCGCTTGCGGGGCTGCTGTCGTTCCTGTCGCCCTGCATCCTGCCGATCGTGCCGTTCTACCTCAGCTACATGGCCGGCGTCGGGATGAACCAGATCTCGGAGGGCGGCGAGATCAGCGGCGCGGTGCGGGCACGGGCGGTGCTGACCGCGTGCTTCTTCGCCGCCGGTGTGATCGTGATCTTCGTCGGCCTGGGCGCGACGGCAACGGCGTTCGGCCAGGTCGTGCGGGACTGGTTCGACGTGCTGCGCTGGCTCGCGGCGGCGGTGATCTTCGCGATGGGGCTGCACTTCCTGGGGGTGGTGCGGATCGGGCTGCTCTACCGCCAGTTCCGGGCGGAGCCGGGCGAGACCTCCAACATGTCGCTGGCGGGGGCGTTCGTGATCGGCGCGGCGTTCGCGTTCGGCTGGACACCCTGTGTCGGGCCGGTCCTCGCGGCGATCCTGTTCACCGCGGCGGGGGAGGAGACGGTGGGGCGCGGGATGGAGCTGCTGCTGGTCTATGGCCTTGGCATGACGCTGCCGTTCGTGCTGGCGGCGCTGTTCATCGGGCCGTTCATGCGATGGATGCGCGGGTTCCGTCGGTACATGCCGATGGTCGAGAAGGCGATGGGCGTGCTGCTGATTGTCTTTGCGGTGCTGATCGGGACGAATACGATCAACTGGATCGCGAACTGGATGCTGCAGGTCGCACCCGATCTGTGGCTGCTGATCTGAGGAGGGGGAGATGAGACGACTGATGATGGCCCTTGCCCTGGTTGCCGCGAGCGCGGCCGGCGCGGCCGAGATGGGCGACGACGGGCTGCACAAGACCGACTGGATGCGGGACACATTCAAGGATCTGCAGGAGGATTTCGCCGAGGCGGAGACGGAGGGCAAGCGCCTGCTGGTGCTCGTCGAGCAGCGCGGCTGCATCTACTGCCGGGACATGCACGAGAAGACCTTCGTCGATCCGCGCGTCGACCAGTACATCCGTGACAACTACTACGTGGTGCAGATGAACCTGCATGGCGCGACGGAGGTCACCGACACCGACGGCGAGGCGCTGACCGAGCGCGAGGCGGCGCGGAAGTGGGGCCTGATGTTCACGCCGACGATGATGTTCCTGCCGACAGAACTCGACCCCGAGCAGTCCGCCGAGGAGCAGGCGGTGGCGACCATGCCGGGCTACTTCTCGGCCGGGACAACGCTGGATCTGCTCACCTGGGTGAACGAGGAACGGTATCTCGACCAGTCCGAGGAGGACTTCCAGAGGTACCACGCCCGGATGATCCGCGAGCGGGACGACGGCGACACGCGGTAGGCGGCGGACGCGAACGCGGGTTCTGCCGCGAGGCGCGACGACGGATGGACGGCCTACCTCGGCGGGAACCGGGGCGACGGCGATCCTTTTTGCGGAATGGCCTAACATGTTGCTCCAAATGAGATATCTCGGGTGTCGCGAGTGGATGGACGGCACTTACATTCAAGATTTCGAATTGGATGTTGCGGTGGCGGCGGTCCGTGCGTTACGGTCGATTAAAACGTGGGAGGAGACATGACTCGCTTGACGTTGATGCTGGCGGTCGCCGTGGCGGGGCCGGCGCTTGCGGACATCGCGCCCGACGCGGTGAGCTACGACGAATACGGCGCAGTGGAAGAGCCGCTGACCGACGTTCCGGGCAACGCCGAGGCGGGAGCCGTCGTGATGTCGACGCGGGGGCAGGGCAACTGCATCGCCTGCCACCAGGTGACGGACCTCGACGCGTTTCCGTTCCATGGCGATGTCGGACCGTCGCTGGATGGCATCGGGTCCATCCGCTCGGAGGCGGAGCTGCGCGGCACCGTCGCGAATGCGAAGCACACGTTTCCCGGAACGATCATGCCGGCCTTCTACAAGACGGAAGGGTTCACCCGGCCCGGCGACGGTTTCACCGGCAAAGCCGCGGAAGGAGAGCTGGAGCCCTTGCTGACGGGGCAGCAGATCGAAGATGTCGTCGCCTATCTCAAGACGCTGACCGAGTGAGGCGGCAGGAACAAGGAGTGAAGCACATGCTGGACAGACGAGAGGTGCTGGTGCTCGGCCTCGGGGCCGCCGCCATGCTGACCGTGCCGCTGCCCGCGAGCGCGGCGACGGAGGACGCGATCGCGGAATTCACCGGCGGCGCCGAGGTGACCGAAGGCGGCGTCACGCTGGACGCGCCGGAGATCGCGGAGAACGGCAACACGGTGCCGATCAGCGTGTCGGCCGAGGGCGCCGAGGCGATCATCGTGCTGGCCGCCGGCAACCCGAACCCGGACGTCGCGACGTTCAAGTTCGGCCCGCTCGCCGGCAGCCACGAGGCGTCGACGCGGATCAGGCTGGCGCAGACCCAGGACGTGGTTGCAATCGCGCGTATGCCGGACGGCACGTTTCACCGGACCTCGAAGGAGGTGAAGGTGACCATCGGCGGCTGCGGCGGCTAGGAGGAGACAATGGCAGAGAACGTGAAACCCCGCGTCAAGGCGCCCTCGTCGGCCTCCGCCGGCGAAGTGGTGACCATCAAGACGCTGATTTCCCACCAGATGGAGTCCGGCCAGCGCAAGGATTCGGACGGCAACGTCATCCCACGGTCGATCATCCACCGCTTCGTCGCGACCTACAACGGCGAGACCGTGATCGACGTCGAGATGGAGCCGGCGATCTCGACCAACCCGTACTTCGAGTTCCAGGCCAAGGTGCCGGAGTCGGGCGAGTTCGTCTTTACCTGGTATGACGACGACGGCTCGGTCTACGAGGAAACGGCGTCGGTCACCGTCGGCTAACGCGGCATCGCCGCGAGGGAGGAACAATGAGAACGACGATGACGGCCCTCGGGGTGGCGGCTCTGGTCGCCTTCCCGGCATCGGCCCAGGAAGACAACTCCGAACTGGTGATCAACGGCGAGATCGAGATCGTCACCGAGACCGAGCCGCCGGCGCACCTGGAGGGGGTGCTGCCGGTGATCCGCTCGGGCTGGACGTTCCGCAGCCCCGAGACGCAGGCGCTGGAGATGGACGACTTCGACAACCCCGCGATGCTTTTCGTCGATCAGGCGCGCGACACGTGGTCGACCGAGATCGGCAGCGAGGGGAAGTCCTGCGCCTCGTGCCACGACGAGCCCGAGAGCCTGCGCGGCGTGCGCGCGGTCTATCCCAAGTGGGACGAGGAGAAGGGCGAGGTCCAGACCCTGACCATGCAGGTCAACGAGTGCCTGACCGAACGCATGGGCGCGGAGGAATGGGGCTGGGACAGCGATCAGATGAAGAACATGGACGCCCTGATCTCGTCGGTGTCGCGCGGCCTGCCGATGGACGTGGCGATCGACGGCCCCGCCCAGTCGACCTGGGAGAAGGGCAAGGAGATCTACTACACGCGCTACGGGCGGCTGGAGCTCGCCTGCGCGAATTGCCACGAGGACAATTACGGCAACTACATCCGCGCCGACCACCTGAGCCAGGGCCAGACCAACGGCTTTCCGGTCTACCGGCTGAAGCAGGCGGCGCTGGTGAGCCAGCACAACCGCTTTCGCGGCTGCATCCGCGACACCCGCGCCGAGACGTTCCCGATCGGCAGCGACGAGTTCGTGGCGCTGGAGCTTTACGTCGCCTCGCGCGGCAACGGCCTGTCGGTCGAGGGGCCGGCGGTCAGGAACTAGCGTTGCCGGCCGCCGGGCGGCCGGACTTCGAATGATCAGGCGCGATCCGCCGGAGCCCCTGGGCTCCGGCGACCTGCTCCCTGCGAGCGGGCTGCCGCGCCGTGCCTGAAGGAGGCTCGAGATGATCTCACGTCGTCACTTCGTGCAGGCCGGGATGGCGGCCGCCGCGATCACCGGCAGCCCCGGCGCCTGGTCGCGGCTGGCCGCGCAGCAGGCGCTGACGCAGGACCAGCTGCTGCAGTTCGAGACGTTCGGCAATGTCAGCCTGATCCACATCACCGACATCCATGCGCAGACGGTGCCGATCTGGTTCCGCGAGCCCTCCATCAACCTTGGCGTGGGCTCGGTGGCGGGCCTGCCGCCGCACCTGACCGGCAAGGCGTTCCGCGAGACGTTCGGCATCGTCGAGGGCAGCGCGATGGATTACGCGCTGACCGCCGACGACTTCGTCGCCCTGGCGCGGGAGTACGGGCAGATGGGCGGCCTCGACCGGATCGCGACGGTGGTGAACGCGATCCGCGCCGACCGGCCCGACGCGCTGCTGCTCGACGGTGGCGACACCTGGCAGGGCAGCCTCGTCGCGCTGAGGACCGAGGGCGCGGACATGGTGCGCCTGATGAACGCGCTGGGCGTGGAGGCGATGACCTCTCACTGGGAGTTCACGCTGGGCACCGAGCGCGTCAACGAGATCATCGAGACCGAGCTGCAGTTCCCGTTCCTCGGCGCCAACATCTTCGACGCCACGTGGGACGAGCCCGCCTATCCGGCGTGGCAGATGTTCGAGCGCGGCGGCACCGCGGTCGCCGTCATCGGGCAGGCGTTCCCGTACCTGCCGATCGCCAACCCCTCGTGGCTGTTCCCGGACCTGTCGTTCGGCATCAGGCAGGAGCGGATGGCCGAGGTCGTGGCCGAGGCGCGGGGCGAGGGCGCGGAAGTCGTGGTGGTGCTGAGCCACAACGGCTTCGACGTCGACCGGCAGATGGCGCAGGACGTGGACGGCATCGACGTGATCCTGACCGGCCACACGCATGACGCGCTGCCCGAGCCGGTGCAGGTCGGCACCACGCACCTGATCGCGTCGGGCAGCCACGGCAAGTTCGTCAGCCGCGTCGACCTCGACGTGCGCGACGGCGGTCTGCAGGGGCTGAAGTACAAGCTGATCCCGATCTTCTCGGATGTCATCACGCCCGACCCCGAGATGACCGCCCTGGTGGAGGAGACGCGGGCTCCGTTCGCCGAGGAATTGTCGGAGGTGATCGGCGAGACCGACAGCCTTCTCTACCGCCGCGGCAACTTCAACGGCACGTGGGACGACCTGATCTGCGAGGCGCTCCTGTCGGAGCGGGAGGCGGACATCGCGCTCAGTCCCGGCTTTCGCTGGGGCGCGAGCGTGCTGCCGGGCGAGCAGATCACGCGCGAGGACATCTTCAACGCCACCGCGATGAGCTACCCGGAGGCGTACCGCACCGAGATGACGGGCGAGTTCCTCAAGATCGTGCTGGAGGACGTCGCGGACAACCTCTTCAACCCGGACCCGTACTACCAGCAGGGCGGAGACATGGTCCGCGTCGGCGGCATGGGCTACCGGATCGACGTGGACGCCGAGCAAGGCCAGCGGATCGCCGAGATGCGGATGCGCGCGACGGGCGAGCCGATCGACCCGGCGAAGAGCTATGTCGTCGCCGGCTGGGCCAGCGTCAACGAGGGCACCGAGGGGCCGCCGATCTGGGAGGTCGTCGAGAGCCACATCCGCAGGCAGGGCACGGTGGCGGTGGAGCGCAACGACAGCGTCGTCGTCGACGCCGGATAGGAACGTGCGTCCGGCGAGGGCACGAAAAACGGGACGAAAGGCGCCGAGTTCGTCTCGAACGGCGGTTGATCTTTCCGCATCACATTGAATAATGTGAATATGAAAGATCGGGGAGGATCGAGTTGATGGCGGAGACGCGAAGAGGCTTCCTGAAGGCCGCGCTTGCCGGAGGCGCCGGCCTGGCCGCGGGGCGCGCCGCGGCGGAGGGCGACCCGGCGATCACCGAGCTGCAGCCGTGGAACCAGTACCTGGGCGAGGGCGTCGATGCCCGGCCCTACGGGTTCCCGTCGGAGTATGAGGCGGACGTCGTTCGGCGCAATGTGGACTGGCTGACGGCGGATCCCGTCAGCAGCGTGAACTTCACGCCGATCCATGCGCTCGACGGGACGATCACGCCGAACGGCCTGTGCTTCGAGCGGCATCATGCCGGCATCGCCGAGATCGACCCGGCGCAGCACCGGCTGATGATCAACGGCCTGGTGGAGAAGCCGCTGGTCTTCACGATGCAGGATCTGATGCGCTTTCCGCGCGAGAACCGGGCCTACTTCCTTGAATGCGCCGCGAACTCGGGGATGGAGTGGCGCGGCTCGCAACTCAACGGCGCGCAGTTCACGCACGGCATGATCCACAACGTGGTCTACACGGGGGTGCCGCTGCGCCGGATCCTCGAAACGGCGGGGGTGAGGCCGAACGCGGCCTGGGTGATGCCGGAAGGTGCCGATGCGAGCGCGATGACCCGCTCGATCCCGCTGGAGAAGGCGCTCGACGATTGCATGGTCGCCTTCAAGATGAACGGCGAGGCGCTGCGGCCCGAGCAGGGCTATCCGCTGCGGCTGGTCGTGCCCGGCTGGGAAGGCAACATGTGGGTGAAGTGGCTGCGCCGGATCGAGGTCGGCGACCAGCCCTGGCATCAACGCGAGGAGACGTCGAAGTACACCGACCTCTTCCCCGACGGTGATGCGCGGCGGTTCACCTGGGTCATGGACGCGAAGTCGGTGATCACCTCGCCCTCGCCGCAGGCGCCGATCACGCACGGGCCGGGACCGGCGGTGATCACGGGCATCGCGTGGTCGGGGCGGGGGACGATCCCGCGGGTGGACGTCACGCTCGATGGCGGCCGGAACTGGCACGAGGCGCGCATGGACGGGCCGAGCGACGCGAAGGCGCTGCACCGCTTCTATCTCGACTTCGAGTGGGACGGGCGGCCGCTGCTGCTGCAGAGCCGGGCGCACGATTCGACCGGCTACGTGCAGCCGACCAAGGATGCGCTGCGCGCCATCCGGGGCGAGAACTCGATCTACCACAACAACGGGATCCAGACCTGGCACGTCAACGAGCGCGGGGAGGCCGAGAATGTCGAAGTTTCCTAAGAGCTCTCTCGCCGCGACGGCGATGATCCTGGGCGCAGCCAGCGCCGGGGCGGCCCTAGCGCAATCGCTGGAGCTGGGGCGCGAAGCGACGCCGGATGAGATCGCGGCCTGGGACATCGATGTCCGGCCGGACGGCGCGGGCCTGCCTCCCGGACAGGGCGACGTGACGACGGGCGAGGAAGTCTACACCGAGCGGTGCTCCGCCTGCCACGGGGTCTTCGGCGAGGGCTCGGGCCGCTGGCCGGTGCTGATGGGCGGATTCAACACGCTCGAAGGCAGCCGGCCGGTCAAGACGATCGGGTCGTACTGGCCCTACGCCTCCACCGTGTGGGACTACGTCCACCGCGCGATGCCGTTCGGCGAGGCGCAGAGCCTCAGCGACGACGAGGTGTACGCGGTGGCGGCCTACCTGCTCTACCTCAACGACCTGGTCGACGACGACTTCGTCGCCACGCCGGAGAGCTACGCCGCCGTGACCCTGCCGAACGAGGACGGGTTCTATCCGGACGACCGGGAGGAGACGGAACTGCCGCTCTTCACGCGGGACGCCTGCATGTCCGACTGCAAGGACGAGGTGGAGATCACGATGCGGGCCGCGGTCCTCGACGTGACGCCGGACGCCGGCAGCGACGCCGAGGGCGGAGCGGCGTTGGAAGCCGGCGACAGCGGGGTCGCCGACACCGCCGAGGCGACCGAACTGGAAGGTGAGTCCGGCGAAGTCGAGATGGCGCTGGTCGATGAGGGGGAGAGCCTGTTCCGGCAGTGCCAGGCGTGCCACCAGGTTGGCGCCGACGCGCGGAACCGGGTCGGCCCGCATCTGAACGGCATCGTCGGGCGCCAGGCGGCGGCGGTCGAGGGCTTCCGCTATTCGCCGGCGATGCAGCAGGCGGGCGAAGAGGGGTTCGTCTGGGACGCCGCGTCGCTGGCGGAGTTCCTGGCCGATCCCAAGGGCTACATGCCGGGGACCAAGATGACGTTCCAGGGCCTCGGCCCGGACGAGGCGGAGGCGATGGCGGCCTATCTCGGGTCGCTCGAAGCGGAGGGCTGAAGATGCGCAGGATGGTGCTGGCAATGGTGCTCGCGGCCGGGACGGCAGCGGCGCAGGACGCGCATGTGAGCGTCTACGACGGCAGTTTCGACGACGCGGAGTTCGAGCTGGAACAGGCGATCAAGGGCAGGGGCCTGGTGATCGACTTCGTCAGTCACGTCGGCGAGATGCTCGAGCGGACCGGGGAGGACGTGGGCAGCGACGTCAAGCTTTTCGAGGAAGCGGACATCTTCATCTTCTGCTCGGCCGTCATGTCCCGCCAGGTGATGGAGGCGGATCCGGGGAACCTTGTTCACTGTCCGTACGGCATCTACGTCGCCGAGCGGGAGGGCGAGGTGACGCTGGGCTACCGCGACTATCCCGACGGCCCGATGCAGGCGGTCGAGGACATGCTGGGCGAGATCGTCGCCGAGGTGACGGGCGGGTAGGCGGCGCGCCTCGCCGGGGACTGCGCCCCCACCTCGGCGCGCCGGCGGCCGCGTGGTGCGGCCGCGGCACCCGTGACAGCGTCCGTCGTCAGCCGAGGGCGGCGCGCCCGAGGGCCGCGAAGCGCGGGACGTGCGCGCCGAGGCGGAGGCCACGCTCGGGATCGGCGGCGTTGCCGTCGAGCGCCCGACGCTTCACGCCCTGCAGGATCGCGGCCATGCGGAAGAAGGCGAAGGCGAGCGCGCGGTCGAAATCGTCGACCCGTGCGCCGTGGCGCCGGGCGTAGATGCCGATGAACTCCGCGTCGTCGGGGAGGCCGAGAGGGCCGCGATCGATGCCGGCCAGGCCGCGGGTGTCGTCGCCGGGCGGCAGACGCCACTGCATCACCGCCTGCGCGAGGTCGGCGACGGGGTGCCCGAGCGTCGAGAGCTCCCAGTCGACGATCGCCGCGATGCGCGGCGTGTCCGTGGCCCAGATCAGGTTGTCGATCCGCCAGTCGCCGTGGACCAGCGCGCGGCGCCCGTCGTCGGCAGGCGGGTGGCTGTCGAGGGCCGCGACGAGGACGTCCATGTCGGGCACCGGCTCGGTCTCGGCGGCGCGGTACTGGCGCGTCCAGCGGTCGATCTGGCGGCGGTAGTAGTCGCCGGGGGGACCGAAGTCGGCTAGGCCATGCGCGGCGGGGTCGAGGGCGTGCAGGTCGGCAAGCGTCTCGGCCATCGCGGCGAAGATGGCGCTGCGCTCGGGCCCGGCGAGGTCGGGCAGGCGCGGGTCGTCGAAGACGCGGCCGGGGACGTGCGCCATGACGTAGAACTCGGCGCCGATGACGACGGGGTCGTCGCAGTAGGCGACGGGTGCCGGAACCGGAATGGCGGTCGCGGCGAGGGCGGCGAGGACCCGGTACTCGCGGTCGACGGCGTGCGCGGACTTGAGGAGCCGTCCCGGCGGCTTGCGGCGGAGCACGGCAGTGCCGCCATCGCCAAGGAGCAGGAAGGTCGGGTTCGACTGGCCGCCGGAGAGGCGCCGCGCGGTGACGTGGCCGAGCCCCGGCGCGTGGGTGTCGAGCCAGGGCTGCAGGCGGTCGAGCGGGACAAGGTCGGCGGTCATGGCGGCCTGTGCGGAACGTCTGTGCGAAGGCTAGTGCCGGCGCGGCCCGGTGGGAACCGTCGCCGTGCTGGACAGGAGGGCGGCGCGGGCGTCTTCTCGGCGGGCACGGCGGCCAGGGAGCGTTTGGGATGAAGCCGATCATCAATCTCGACGAGGTGGAGTTCGACGACGTCGAGGAGAACGGGATTTACAGCTCGCGCCGGGCGCTGTTCTCGGCCGGGATCGGGGCGCGGCAGCTTGGCTACAACCTGACGGTCGTTCCTGCGGGAAAGGTGCAGTGCCCGTTCCACAGTCATCGCGCCGAGGAGGAGATGTTCCTGATCCTCGATGGCGAGGGGGAGCTGAGGTTCGGGAGCGAGCGCCATGCGATCCGGCGGCACGACGTCATCGCCTGCCCGGCGGGAGGCCCCGAGGTGGCGCACCAGATCGTAAACACCGGGACGGAGCCGCTGCGCTATCTCGCGCTGTCCACCAAGTCGCGGGTGGAGGTGTGCGAGTATCCCAATTCTGGCAAGGTGGGGGTCTACGCCCCGGGGATGCGGCGGATGCTCCGCACCCGGGACGCGGTCGACTACTACGACGGCGAGGAGGGCGTCGCGGCTCAGACGTAGGTTCGCGCGTGGGCGCGGTCGGCCGGGTCGAGATGCGGGTGCGCGTTGAAGAGCGACAGTCGCAGGCGCCCGCCCTCGTGCTTGAGGCGGTGGATCGAGGCGTTGCGGACGGCGAGCATGACGTCGGCCGTGGCATCGTTGGACAGGCCGAGGACCTGCCGCAGGACGACGCCGATGACGCCGCCGGAGGTGACGACGAGCGTGGTCTCGCCTGGGCGCGCGGCCTCGGCCAGCGCCTCGGTCACGCGGGCCTCGAAGGCGGCGAAGCTCTCGCCCTCGCGGCCGAGTTCGCCTGCGGCCCAGCGGGCGAGGACCTCGGGAAAGGTGGCGAGGAACTCGTCGCGCGAGCGCGCCTCGGGCGTGCCGGTGAGGCGCTGGTACTCCTGCTGGAGCGTAAAGTAGTGGAACTCGTCGAAGCGCGGGTCGACGACCGGTTCGGGCCCGAGGCCGTGCAGCGCCGCGGCGGTCTCGCGATGCCGGCGCAGGTTGCCGCGGTAGACCCGGTCGAACTGCAGGTCGTGGGCGCGCAGCCAGAGGCCGAGCCATTCCGCCTGCTCGTGGCCGAGCGGGCTGAGCCGGTCGTAGTCGCCGGTGCCGGCGCTGGCCTGGGCATGGCGGATCAGCACGATCTCAGACATCGAGGGTCATTCCGGCGTGTCCGGCACGCCGATTCCAGCGCATCGGTTCACGCATTGGAGTAGCGGCGGAGTTCGGCGCGGGCGACCTGGCGGCGGTGCACGGCGTCGGGGCCGTCGGCGAGACGCAGGGTGCGCAGGTGGGTCCACATCGCGGCGAGCGGGGTGTCCTGGCTGATGCCTCCGGCGCCGTGCAGCTGCATTGCCTCGTCGACGACCTTCAGAGCCATTAGCGGGGCGACGACCTTGATCTGGCTGATCCAGGGCGCGGCGGCGCGGTGGCCTTCGGTGTCCATGATCCACGCGGTCTTGAGGCAGAGAAGGCGCGCCTGCTCGATCTCCATCCGGGCGTTGGCGATTATGTCGTGGTTGGCGCCGAGCTCGGCCAGCGGCTTGCCGAAGGCGGTGCGTGCGAGGGCGCGGCGGCACATCTGTTCGAGCGCGAGCTCGGCCTGGCCGATGGCCCGCATGCAATGGTGGATTCGGCCGGGGCCAAGCCGCCCCTGCGCGACCTCGAAGCCGCGCCCGCGCCCTAGCACCAGATCGTCTGCAGGGACGCGGACGCCGGTGAAGCGGATGTGCATGTGTCCGTGCGGCGCGTCGTCGTGGTGGAAGACCTGCATCGGCCGCAGGATCTCGATGCCCGGCGCGTCGGCGGAGACGAGGAACATCGAGTGGCGGGCGTGCTTGGCCGCGTCGGGATCGGTGCGGGCCATCACGATGTAGAGGGCACAGCGCGGGTCGCCGGCCCCTGTGGCCCACCATTTCTCGCCGTCGAGCACCCAGCTGTCACCTTCTCGCCGGGCGGCGAGCGCGATGTTGGTGGCGTCGGATGACGCCACGTCCGGCTCGGTCATCAGATAGGCGGAGCGGATGCGGCCGTCGAGCAGCGGCTCGAGCCAGCGCGTCTTGTGAGCGTCGGAGCCATAGCGCTGCAGCACTTCCATGTTGCCGGTGTCGGGGGCATTGCAGTTGAACACTTCGGCCGCGATCCCGACCTTGCCCATCTCCTCGGCGAGGTAGGCGTAGTCGACGTTCGTGAGGCCCGCCCCGCCCTCGCCCGCGCGCCAGAGGTTCCAAAGACCGCGCGCGCGCGCCGCAGCCTTGAGGCTTTCCAGGATCTCGGTCTGGCGTTCGGTCATTGCGAAGCGGTCGCCCGAGGCATGGCGCCCGACTTCCGTCCGATATTCGGCGTCGAGCGGAGCGATCTCGTCGCGGACCATCGCCCGCACCGCGTCGAGCAGGGGGCGCACGCGATCGCTGATGCCCAGATCCATTCGTGGTTCCTCCTCCGTCGGATGCGAGCCTATCGCCTGGCGCGCTGACGCGCCAACCGGCATTACGTAACTCGTCCCGTGGTGGAACCTCGACCGCGTGCCGCGATTGTTCCCGGTAACGGGGGCGCTATGTCGCAGGCTGTCCCAAGGACGTGCAACCAATAAAGACGGGGGATAGATGGCGCGCAGCGAAGCCAAGAAGGGGGCAGTCCTGCCTCCACCCGACCTCGAGACGCTGGCGGCGTCCCGCGTGGCGATCGAGGCGATCGATCCCGAAATCGAAGGCGGGCGTTTTCCGGCTCGTGCCGTCATCGGGCAGCCGCTGACCATTGAAGCCGATGTCTTTTGCGATGGGCACGACACGATCCGCGCGGCGGTCCTGCACCGGAGGGAAGGGTCGGACGACATCGTCGAGACCGAGATGACGCCAATCTTGAATGACCGCTGGACGGCGACCGTCACCTTCGACGCGATCGGCCCATGGGGCTTCACGATCATCGGCTGGCGCGACCTCTACGCCGACTGGCACAAGGGCACCGCCAAGAAGATCGACGCGGGCCAGGACGTCACGCTGGAGATGGAGGAGGCGCGGCAGCTGATCGATGCCGCCGAGGGCGCGAAGCCGCGCCCGTCGAAGGAGGATCGCGCCGAGATGAAACGCATCCTGGCCGAGACCAAGGATGCCGATACCGCGCGCCGCACCGAGATCCTGATGTCCGAGCAGGTGCTAACGCTGATGCTGCGCGCCGGGCCGCGGACGAACCTGACCCGCTATGGTCGCGAACTCGTCGTGATGGTCGACCGCGAGATCGCGGCGTTCAGCGCCTGGTACGAGCTGTTTCCCCGTTCGTGGGGCAAGGATGGCAGGCACGGCACGTTCCTCGACGTGATCGACCGGCTGGACTACGTCACCGACCTTGGGCTTCGACGTGCTGTACTTTCCGCCGATCCACCCGATCGGGGCGAAGAACCGAAAGGGCAAGAACAACACGCTGACGCCGGGGCCGGACGATCCCGGCAGCCCCTACGCGATCGGATCGGCCGAGGGCGGGCACATGGACGTGCATCCCGAGCTCGGCACGATGAAGGATTTCGAGAAGCTGGTGAAGGCGGCGAACGAAAAGGGGCTCGAGATCGCGCTCGACATCGCGCTCAATGCCTCGCCCGACCATCCGTGGATCCAGGAGCATCCGGAATGGTTTGATTGGCGTCCCGACGGCACCATCAAGTACGCCGAGAACCCGCCGAAGCGGTACGAGGACATCGTCAACTTTCACTTCTACCGCGAGGCGATACCGGACATCTGGTACGCAATGCGGGACATGTTCCTGTTCTGGGCGAAGAAGGGCGTCACGATCTTCCGCGTCGACAACCCGCACACCAAGCCCTACCCGTTCTGGGAGTGGCTGATCCGCGAGGTGCGCGCCAAGTATCCCGGCGCGATCTTCCTGGCGGAGGCGTTCACGAGGCCGAAGGTGATGAAACGACTGGGCAAGCTCGGCTTCAACCAGAGCTACAGCTACTTCACCTGGCGCAGCACCAAGCAGGAGCTGACCGAGTACCTGACCGAGCTCACGACCGAGGAATGCCGGCACTACATGCGGCCGAACTTCTTCGTCAACACGCCGGACATCAACCCGGTGCCGCTGCAGACCTCGGGACGACCAGGATTCCGCACGCGGACGCTGCTGGCGGCGTCGCTGGCCGGAAACTACGGCATCTACAACGGGGTCGAGATCAGCGAGGGCACGCCGCTGCCCGGCCGCGAGGAGTACATGGATTCGGAGAAGTACCAGCTGCGGCAGTGGGACTTCGACCAAGAAGGGCACATCAAGGACGATATCCGGCTGTTCAACCGGATCCGGAACGAGAACCCGGCGATGCGCAAGTTCACGTCGCTGCGAGTTCTTCAACGCCTTCGACGACGATGTCCTGTACTATGGCAAGTTCGATGATGAGAGCGGCAACTACCTGCTGTTCCACGTCTTGCTGGACCCGCATCGCGGACGGCAGTTCACCTTCGAGGTCCCGATGTGGGAGTTCGGCCAGCCCGACCACGGCACCGTGGCCGTCGAGGACCTGGTCGGGGGATATAGGTTCAGCTGGGACGGGAAAATTCACTCCCTGTCGCTTGACCCCCACATGCGGCCCTACGCAATCTGGCGCCTGACGGCCCCGGGAGCGTAAGCATGAACGTACAGAGCAAGCCAAGCCGCGTCGACGGCGTGATCGACCGTACCCAGTGGGACTGGTATCGCGACGCGATCATCTATCAGGTCCACGTCAAGGCGTATCAGGACAACAACGGCGACGGGGTCGGCGACTTTGCCGGGCTGATGTCCCGGCTCGACCACATCCAGTCGCTGGGCGTGACCGCGATCTGGCTGCTGCCGTTCTACCCCTCGCCACTGCGCGACGACGGCTACGACATCGCCGACTACAAGTCGATCAATCCGTCCTACGGCAAGATGACCGACTTCAAGGCGTTCGTGGCCGAGGCGCACAAGCGCGGCCTGCGGGTCATCACCGAGCTCGTCATCAACCACACTTCGGACCAGCATCCGTGGTTCCAGAAGGCGCGGACAGCCAAGAAGGGTAGCGCCGCGCGCGACTTCTACGTCTGGTCCGACGACGACCAGAAGTGGCCGGAGACCCGGATCATCTTCACCGACACCGAGAAGTCGAACTGGACCTGGGACTCGGAGGCCGAGCAGTTCTTCTGGCACCGTTTCTTCAGCCACCAGCCGGATCTGAACTTCGACAATCCCAAGGTCATGTCGGAAGTCATCAAGGTGATGAACTACTGGCTCGACATGGGGGTGGACGGGCTGCGCCTCGACGCGATCCCGTACCTGGTCGAGCGGGACGGCACGAACAACGAGAATCTGCCGGAGACCCACGACGTCCTGAAGAAGATCCGCGGCGCACTCGACGAGCGTTATTCGGATAGGATGCTGCTGGCCGAGGCGAACCAGTGGCCGGAGGACACGCGCCCCTACTTCGGCGAGGGCGACGAGTGCCACATGGGATTCCACTTTCCATTGATGCCGCGGATGTACATGGCCGTCGCGCAGGAGGATCGGCACCCGATCACCGACATCCTGCGGCAGACGCCCGAGATTCCTGAAGGCTGCCAGTGGGGCATCTTCCTGCGCAATCACGACGAGCTGACGCTGGAAATGGTGACCGACAGCGAGCGGGACTACCTGTGGCAGACCTATGCCGCAGATCGGCGGGCACGGATAAATCTCGGCATCCGCCGCCGCCTCGCGCCGCTCTTGCAGAACGACCGGCGCAAGATCGAGCTCTTGAACAGTCTGCTGATGTCGATGCCGGGAACGCCGATCGTCTATTACGGCGACGAGATCGGCATGGGCGACAACTACTACCTCGGCGACCGTGACGGCGTGCGGACGCCGATGCAGTGGTCTTCGGACCGGAATGCCGGCTTCAGCCGAGCAAATCCGCAGCAGCTTTATCTGCCGGCGATCCAGGATCCGATCTACGGCTTTCAGGCGATCAACGTCGAGGCGCAGCAGCAGGATCCGTCGAGCCTGCTGAACTGGATGCGCCGCATGATCTCGGTGCGCAAGAACCACAAGGTGTTCGGCCGTGGCGAGATGCGGCTGCTCTATCCGGCCAACCGCAAGGTGCTGGCCTACCTGCGCCAGAACGAGGACGAGACGGTGCTGTGCGTCGCCAACCTGTCGCGCTCGGCGCAGGCGGTGGAGCTCGACCTCAGCGAGTTCAACGGCCGCGTGCCGGTGGAGCTGACCGGACGCTCTCCTTTCCCGCCGGTCGGCGAGCTGCCGTACCTGCTGACGCTGCCCGCCTACGGCTTTTACTGGTTCCTGCTCGCGGACGAGGTCGAGGCGCCGAGATGGCATCAGGAGGTTTCCGCCGTGCTGCCCGAATTCCTGACGCTGACCACGCGTGACGGCAAGCTCTCCACCGCGCTCGAAGGGCGCGAGGGCGCGCAGTTCCGCAAGGAGACGCTGCCCAAGTTCGTGCCGCTGCAGCGCTGGTTCGCCAGCAAGGACCGCAAGCTGAAATCCGTCGACATGACCCAGCTTGCCGAGTTCGAGCGCGGCGCGCACATGCTGGCGACGCTCGACGTCGCGCATGACGGCGGCCAGGAGACATACCTGATGCCGCTCTCCGCGCTCTGGGGCGAGGAGCATCTGGGTTTTGGGGCCGCGCACCTTTCGGCGACGCTCGCCAAGCTGCGGCGCGGGCCGAAGGTCGGCGTGATGATCGACGGCACCTCCGACAGCCAGATGAGCAATGCGATGCTCGACATGATGCGCAAGGACCGGAAGATCGACGCGCGCGACGGCAAGATCGCGTTCGCCGGATCGGACCGTCTGCGTGCGATCGAGGCGGTGGGAGAGCCGCGTCTTCTCGGATTCGAGCAGTCGAATGCCTCGATTGCCTTCGGCACCGAGGTGATCCTCAAGCTCTACCGCCGCCTGCGCGAAGGCGTGCAGCCCGACATCGAGGTCGCGAAGTTCCTGACCGAGACCGCTGGCTATCCGAACACGCCGGCCTATCTCGGCGCGATCGAGTGGGAGAAGGGCGACGCGACGGTCTCGCTCGCGGCCGCGTTCGAGTTCGTGCTGAACCAGGGCGACGCGTGGGCTTACGTCCTCGACGCGCTCGATCGCGACCTCGAGCAGGCGGAGCTGCGCGGCGACGAGGATGACGTGGGTTTCGCCGGGCCGCTCGCGGTCAGCCGGCTGCTCGGCCAGCGCACCGCGGAACTGCATCGCGCCTTCGCGACTGAAACCGACGACCCGGCATTCGCCGCCGAGCCAATCAGCAAGGAAGACGTCGCGGCCTGGGCCGACGAGGTGACGGCGGAGATCGACGCCAATCTCGACATGCTCAAGTCGGCGCTGCCGAACCTCTCGGGCCTGGCGAGCGAGATGGCGCAACAGGTCCTCGACCGGCGCAAGGTGCTGAAGTCCAAGGTGGCGGCGGCGAAGAAGGCGAAGCCGTCCGGTGGTCGCGTCCGGATCCATGGCGACTATCACCTGGGTCAGGTGCTCGTGGTCCAGAACGACGTCATGATCATCGACTTCGAGGGCGAGCCGCGGCGACCGCTGGAAGAGCGGCGCGCCAAGTCGTCGCCCCTGCGTGACGTGGCCGGCATGTTGCGGTCGCTCGATTACGCGGCATGGTCGGCGTGGCAGCGGCGGACCGACATCGCGCAGGACACCGTGGTCGGTGCGCGTCGGGTCGAGGCGTGGCGGGAATTCGCGACGAAGAGCTTCCGCGAGGCCTACGCCGAGACGATGGCCGGCGCCGACATCCACCCCGAGGACGGCTTCGCCGACGTCCTGCTCGATCTCTTCCTCATCCAGAAGGCGGTCTACGAGGTCGGGTACGAGCTCGCGAGCCGCCCCGCCTGGGTCTCGATCCCGCTGCGGGGTGTGCTCAGCATCGCCGACGGCTGAGCGTCGCTGCGCCTCGGGTCCTCGTCGGCGTGAGGCGCAGGATCGTGGCGACGGGACACCTTCGGCAGGAGGACGACCGTCGCTGTTCCAAAGTGCACGAGAGCGTTTTGATCGCAGCCGTGCAAAGAGCGGTGCACCCGGCGCTGTGTCGGTAACCTTCGACGCCCGCTCGGTGGCGCGCCGCGCACCGGAGGGGCTTCCTGCATCTCGCCCCTTGGTGCACGTCTCATTGGTTGCCAAGTGTCGCAGGGCAACAACGCGTTCAGAGATCCAGGAGGGCCAAGGTCCATGAACATCGGCGCGGTGGCCGAAGCGAGCGGCCTGCCACAGAAGACGATCCGCTACTATGAGGACATCGGTCTCGTTCGGGCCGATCGGAGCGAGAACGGCTACCGGCGTTTTTCAGAGCGGCACGTGCATCAGCTTGCGTTTCTCGGACGGGCCCGCCGCCTCGGGTTCTCCATCGACGAGTGCCGGGCGCTGCTGGCGCTTTACGAGGACCGTGCGCGGGCGAGCGCCGATGTGAAGCGGCTGGCACAGGAGCATCTCGCCGACATCGACAGCAGGCTTGCGGAGCTGGCGGAGATGCGGGCGACGCTGTCTGACCTGGTCGAGCGCTGCAATGGCGACGACCGGCCGGACTGCCCCATCCTGGAAGGGCTGGCGACGCGCTAACCGGGGCTCAAGCCCCGCAGCCGCTCGGACCTGCGACGCAGGACCTCGACCGTCGCGAGCAACAGGATCGACAGCGCGATAAGCACCGTCGCCACGGCGAGGATCGTCGGGCTGATCTGCTCCCGCAAGCCGAGGAACATCTGCCACGGAAGCGTGGTCTGTGCCGCCGAGCCGACGAACAGCACGACCACCACCTCGTCGAACGAAGTGATGAAAGCGAACAGCGCGCCCGAGATCACGCCCGGCAGGATCAGCGGCATCTGCACCTTGAAGAAGGTCCTGACCGGGCCGGCGCCGAGGGAGGCCGCGGCGCGCGTCAGCGACCGGTCAAAGCCGACGAGCGTCGCCGTCACCGTAATGATGACGAACGGAATGCCGAGCGCGGCGTGGGCAAGGACGACGCCGAGATACGTCCCCTGCAGCCCGATGCGCGAGTAGAAGAAGTACATGCCAGCGGCCGAGATGATCAGCGGCACGATCATTGGCGAAATCAGGATCGCCATGATTGCCCGCCGGAACGGCACGTGCGGCTGGCTGAGCCCGATCGCCGCGAGCGTTCCGAATGTCACCGACAGGAAGGTGGCCGCCGGCGCGATCAGAAGCGAGTTCCTGAGCGCCTGCTGCCAGTCGGGGCTGGTGAAGAAGTCGCGGTAGTGCTTGAGCGAATAGCCGTCCGGGTCGAGCGCCAGCATCTCGGGCGTGAAGGTGAAGAAGTTCTCCTCGTTGAAGCTGAGCGGGATGATCACCAGGATCGGCGCGATCAGGAAGAAGAAGATCAGCCCGCAGATGACGCGATAGCCGTAGAACCACAGCTTTTGCGGGGTCGATGCGTATGGAGGGAGTGCGCTCATCCGCCTAGCTTCACGTTGTCGATGCCGACGAGCTTGTCGTAGGCCCAGTAGAGGATCAGGACCGCCACCAGAAGGATCGTGCCGAGTGCGGCCGCGAGGCCCCAGTTCAGCGACGACGAGATGTGGTAGGCGATGCGGTTCGAGATGAAGACGCCCGACGTGCCGCCGACGAGTTCGGGCGTGATGTAGTAGCCGATCGACAGGATGAAGACGAGGATCGAGCCGGCGCCGATACCCGGCACCGAGTTTGGGAAGTAGACCCGCCAGAACGCCGTCCAGTCGTTCGCCCCGAGCGACTTCGCCGCCCGCATGTAGGAGGGCGGGATCGTCTTCATGACCGAGTAGAGCGGCAGGATCATGAACGGCAGCAGGATGTGCGTCATGGCGATGATCGTGCCCGCCTGGTTGTTGATCATCGCGAGGCGGTTCGCGTCGGAGACGATGCCAAGCCAGACGAGCGTGTCGTTGATGACGCCCTGCTGCTGCAGCAGGACCTTCCATGCCGAGGTCCGCACCAGCAGGGATGTCCAGAACGGCAGCAGGACGAGGATCATCAACAGATTGGCGGTGCGCAGCGGCAGGTTCGCCAGCAGATAGGCGATCGGGTAGCCGAGCAGGATGCAGAAGCCGCAGATCGTGAGCGACATGATCAGCGTCCGTTGGAAGAGCATGATGTAGATGCGCTCGTCCTCTGGCCGCGGCCCGATCCCGTCGGCGGTCAACTGCAGGTCGGCCGCGTTGGCGAAGTAGCCGGCCGTGTACGAGCCGGAATAGGTGGCGATGGTGCGCCAGACCTCGGGATCGAGCCAGTCCTCGTCGATCTCCTCAAGGAGAGCGGGAAGCGGGACGCTTTCGAAATCCGGTACTGCTGCCGCGGCCGTGGCGAGCAGTTCGGCACGCGGCCCGTCCCATGCCGAGAGGTCGGAATTGGCAATGAGATCCTGATAGAGCGCCAGATAGACCGGTGCCCACGGCTCCTCCTCGACGGGGTCGTCGTCATCCTCGTCCTGGATCGTTCGGGCGAATGCGGCGTAGGCATCCGCGGTGCGCGGCAGGACGTCGGCAGCGCCGTCGCGAAGCTCGAACGGCGGAATGACTTCGGGATCGTCGCTCTCGGCCAGCACCTCGTTGCGAGCCTCGTACCAGGACGGTGCGGCGAAGAGATCGGTCCAGGTCTCCGGCTCCTCCCACGCTGCATCGAGTTCCGCGAACTGGTCCAGATAGACTTCGCCCACATCGTCGATGCCGCGGCCGGCCTGGCGGAACAGCGAGGAGATGCCGGAGAGTTCGTAGTTCAGCCGGGTGCCGAGGCGGGTGTGCGTCTTGCGCTCGGCCGAGACGACAAGGTCCTGGACGAAGGCCGAGAGCGCGTCGTCTCCTGGCAGACCGTTCCCGTCATAGTCCTGCAGGGCGACGACGGTGCGCGGCAACGTCTCTGCAACGATCTGGTTCTCGACGGAGCGGAAGAGCATGTCCGCGATCGGCGCGATGAAGGTCACGAGGATGAAGAGCAGCAGCGGCGCGATCAGCAGCAGCGCCCGCATCTTCTCGCGTCGCAATGCCCGCGACAGGCTTTTCTTGAGGGGGGTGCCGTCGGCGGAGGTCAGCGGCACGTCGGCCTCGCGCAGCCCCTCGTCGGGCGTGGGCGCGCGGAGCGGCGTGCCGATCGTGGCATCGGTCATCAGGCGGCCTCCTCCTCGCGGGCGCGCCGCTCGATCTCGCTGTCGGAGAGATCCTCGACGTGCGATGCGATCCACCACAGATTGCCGGCAGCATCGGCCACGCCGCCGTCACGATCGCCGTAGAAGCGGTCTTCGGGCGCCATGACGGACGTGGCGCCGCATTCGAGGGCACGGGCGTAGGTCGCGTCGACATCGGGGACGTGCACGTAGAGAAACGCCGGCCGCACCATCTCGCCCGTCGCGTCGCCGAGCAGGATGGTGCAGTCGCCGATCGCGATCTCCGCGTTCCAGAGACTTCCGTCGGCGCGGCGGAGCGGCGGGCGTACATGGGTGGCACCGAACACTTCTTCGGCGAACTGCACGACGCGCATGGCGTCCGCCACCGTGACGAACGCCGAGACGCGGCTTCGGCCAGGAGCCATCCAGCTCGGACGCTCGCCGCTCACGTGCCCTCGACGACGATGATGCGGCTTTCGGCGTTGGCGCGCCGGATCTCGGCGACCTCCTGGTATTCGGAAGAGTTGTAGCAGCGCAGGGCGGTCTCGTAGTCGGGAAACTCGATGATCACGGTGCGGTCCAGAACGTCGCCCTCGGTCGCCCCGATCTCGCCGCCGCGCACGAGGAACCGTGCGCCGTAGCTCTCGAAGATCGGCGTGTCGCGCGCGACGTACTCCTTGTACGCCTCGGCGTTCTTCACCGTGACATTCGCGATCAAGTAGCCTTTGGCCATGCGCTCCCTCCCCTGCGGGGCGGGACCCCGACGGGGTCCCGCCGTCACGTTACTGGTTCAGCCAGTTCTGGAAGCGGGCTTCCAGATCGTCCTGATTATCGGCCCACCATTCGATGTTGTTCACCAGGTAGTTCTTCTGGTTTTCGGGGTTCGTCGGCATGTGCGGGCCCATCTCGATCCCCAGCTCGGCATGCGTCGAGACCAACGGCTGTGAGGAGGCGCGCGCAGGGCCGTAGCTGATGTACTTGGCCTGGTCGGCGAGCCGCTGCGTGTCGGTCGCGAAGCGGAGGAAGTCCATGACTCTCGCCAGCCGCTCTTCCGGCAGGTCCTCGGGAATCACCCAGCCGTCGAAGTCGAAGACCTGCCAGTCCCACAGCATCTTCACCGGCTGGTCCTGCTCTTCGATCACGGAGAACAGGCGACCGTTGTACGTCGAACCCATGACGGCTTCGCCGTCGGCAAGGAGCTGAGGAGTCTCGGCGCCGGCCGACCACCAGATCGTATCGTCCTTGATCGTCTCGAGCTTGGCGAGCGCGCGCTCAACGCCCTCATCCGTCTCGAGCACCTCGTAGAGCTCGTCCTTCGGCACGCCGTCGCACAGCAGCGCCCATTCGAGGTTCTTCTTCGGCCGAATCTCGAGGCTGCGGTTGCCCGGGAACGTCTCGGTGTCGAAGATCGCGCAGACGCTGTCGGGCTCCTTGCCATTCCATTCGGGTACGTCGGTGCGATAGCCGAAGGTGGTCGAGAACACGATCTGCGGGATGAAGCAGTCGTTGATTGCGCTGTCGCCGAAATCCTCGCTGGCGGGCGTTCCGTCCGGCGCCGGTTCGAGGATCTCGTCGAGGTCGACCTCCATCGCGAGGCCCTCGTCGCAGAGCCGCTGGCTGTCGGGTCCTTCGACGTCGACCAGGTCCCAGGTCACGTTGTCGGCCTCGAACTGCGCGCGCAGCTTGGAAACCGCCTCGTTGGAACTCTCGTCCCAGATGACCTGCACCTCGGGATGCATCTCCTGGTAGGGGTCGCTGTACGCCTTGACCTGGCTGTCCTGATAGGCGCCGCCCCAGGACACGATGGTCATGCTGTCGGCCATGTCCTGCGCCGTGACCGGCAGCGCCGCGAGGGCGGCGGCTGTACACAAAATTGTCGTTCTCGCTTTCATGATCTCTCCTTGTTGATATGCCCTGCTCTTGTTTCTCCGGCTCGGCATCGGGCTGACCGCCGCCGGTGTTCTCACGCGTCGAGCGCCCGGCAATCCTGCGCCAGCCAGCCGATCTTGACGGTTTCGCCGGCCTGCAGCCGGCGCTGGCCGGGGCGGTTGCGGGTCTTGACGATGAAATCGTCCTTGCCGCCGACGCGCAGGCGCGTGCGAAAGATGTCGCCCATGTAGATGAATTCCAGCACGTCGGCCGTGAGCGTGTGCGCGCCGGGACCGAGTTCGGGGTCGATCTCGACCCTCTCAGGGCGGATCGATATCCGCGTCCGCTCCCCCACCTTGCCGACATTGACCGGCACGGTGTCGATCAGCTCCCCGTGATCGAGCCGGACGACGGCGATCTCGCCGCGGATCTCGGCGATCTCGCCGATGAGCGTGTTGTTCTCACCGATGAACTGGGCGACGAAGCTGTTCTGCGGCCGCTCGTAGAGCTCGTCGGGGGTCGCCAGTTGCTGGATGCGGCCGTCGTCGAAGACGGCGACCCGGTCCGACATCGTCAGCGCCTCGGTCTGGTCGTGCGTGACGTAGACCACGGTGATGCCGAGCCCGTCGGAGATGTGCTTGATCTCGAACTGCATGTGCTCGCGCAGCTGCTTGTCGAGCGCGCCGAGCGGCTCGTCCATCAGCACCAGCTCGGGCTCGAACACCAGCGCGCGGGCCAAGGCAATGCGCTGCTGCTGCCCGCCGGAGAGCTGCGCCGGGCGGCGGCCGCCGAAGTCGCCCATCTGCACCATGTCGAGGGCGCGCTTGACCTTTGCCTCGCGCTCCGACTTGTCCATCTTCCGGACCTCCAGCGGAAAGGCGAGGTTCTCCGCCACCGTCATGTGCGGGAAGAGCGCGTAGTTCTGGAAGACCATGCCGATGCCGCGCTTGTGCGGCGGGATGTCGTTGATCGGCCTGCCGCCGAGTTTGATATCGCCGTGCGTCGCCGTCTCGAACCCGGCGAGCATCATCAGGCAGGTCGTCTTGCCGGAGCCCGACGGCCCCAACATCGTCAGGAACTCGCCCTTCGCAATGTCGAGGTTGAGGTCTTTGACGACCAGCGTCTCGCCGTCGTAGCTCTTCTGGACCCGGTCGAAAACGACAAATCCGTCTGATCCAGCATCTAGCAAGTTCTCGCACCCCCCATGCGGCTGATGCGAGAGCCAACAATAATCCGACCGCGCGTGCAACACTTTCGCGCCGCCTTCCCCGACGTGACTTGCTCAACTGCCCGTATCGCAGGCGCTGGGCGGCCCAGAGGTCGCGTGCTAGTTGACGCGTCGAGGAGATGCGCATGTCCGACATCGTGACGGTCCGCAAATTGCGGAAATCCTATGGCGACGGATTCGAGGCGCTGAAGAGCGTCGACCTGTCGATCCACGAGGGCGAGATCCTCGCGCTGCTCGGGCCGAACGGCGCCGGGAAGACCACGTTGATTTCGGCCATCTGCGGCATCGTCACGCCGACCTCCGGAAAGGTCGAGGTGGGCGGCCACGACGTCATTGCGGACTACCGGGGCGCGCGCAGCCTGATCGGGCTCGTGCCGCAGGAGATCAATCTTGAGCCCTTCGAGAAGGTGATCAACACGGTGCGCTTCAGCCGAGGCCTCTTCGGCAAGGCGCCGGACGACGCGCATCTGGAGTCGGTGCTGAAGCAGCTCAGCCTCTGGGACAAGCGCGACAGCAAGACCGTGGAGCTCTCGGGCGGGATGAAGCGGCGGGTCCTGATCGCCAAGGCGCTCGCCCACGAGCCGCGGGTGCTGTTTCTCGACGAGCCGACGGCGGGCGTCGACGTCGAGTTGCGCCGCGACATGTGGGACACTGTGCGGCGGCTCAAGGCCGACGGCGTGACCATCATCCTGACGACGCACTACATCGAGGAGGCCGAGGCGATCGCCGACCGCATCGGCGTCATCGCGCGGGGCGAGATCCTCCTTGTCGAGGAGAAGGGCAGCCTGATGCGGCGTCTCGGACGCAAGGACCTCAGGATCGAACTGACCAAGCCGCTCGCAGCCGTGCCAGAGAGCCTCGCGTCCTATTCGCTGGAGCGGGAGGACGACGGCGCGACGCTGATCTACTCCTACGACACGCATGCCGAGCGGACCGGCATCGCACGACTGCTCTCGGACCTGTCCAGCGAGGGCATCGTCCTGCGCGACGTGCAGACGCACCAGTCGAGCTTGGAGGACATCTTCGTCGGGCTGGTGAGGGACGGCGGATGAACTTGCGGGCGACACAGGCGATCTACCGCTTCGAGATGGCGAGGTTCTTTCGCACCCTGCTGCAGAGCTTCATCTCTCCGGTGATCTCGACCGCGCTCTACTTCGTGGTTTTCGGCGCGGCGATCGGCGGTCGCATCGAGGAGGTCGAGGGGGTGCCTTACGGCGCCTTCATCGTGCCCGGCCTGATCATGCTGACCGTGCTGACGCAGGCGATCTCGAACGGCAGCTTCGGCATCTACTTTCCGAAGTTCATCGGCACCGTCTACGAACTGCTGTCGGCGCCGGCGAGTTTCATCGAGATCACGGCGGGCTACGTCGGCGCGGCGGCCACGAAGAGCTTTTTCATCGGTCTCGTCATCCTGGGGACCTCGTTCTTCTTCGTCGATCTCGAGATCCGGCATCCGTTTGTCATGCTGGCGTTCCTGGTCCTGACCTGCGTCAGTTTCTCGCTTTTCGGCTTCATCATCGGGATCTGGGCGAAGAGCTTCGAGCAGTTGCAACTCGTGCCGCTGCTGGTCGTGACGCCACTCGTCTTTCTTGGCGGGTCGTTCTACTCGATCTCGATGCTCCCCGACGGCTGGCGCACGGTCGCGCTCTTCAACCCGGTCGTCTACCTGATCTCGGGCTTCCGCTGGGCGTTCTTCGAGCAGGCGGACGTGCCGGTGGCGCTGAGCCTGCTCGCCGTTCTGGGTTTCATGATCCTCTGCCTCGGGGTCATCTGGTGGATCTTCCGCACCGGCTGGCGGCTCAGGTCCTGAGCGTGGCCGCGCGAAGACGGACTGGCAGGCCAAGAGACGAAGGCGTCGCCTTGTTGACGTGCCGGGGTCGGTCTATCTGACCCGCATGAAGAGGTTCATTCCGTTCGTAAAGGCCGATCCTGCCGTCGCCGTCGTCCGGCTGCAGGGGATCATTGCATCGGGCGGTCGCGGCGCGTCCCTGCACGATGCCGGCCTGGCTTCGACGCTCGAGCGCGCGTTTCGCAGGGGCCGTCCGCGGGCGGTCGCGCTGATCATCAACTCGCCGGGCGGCAGCGCGGCGCAATCGTCCCTGATCGCCGCGCGGATACGCCGCCTAGCGGATGAGCGAAAGCTGCCGGTCTTTGCCTTCGTCGAGGATGTGGCGGCCTCCGGCGGCTACTGGCTCGCGACGGCGGCAGACGAGATCTGGGCGGACTCCAATTCGATTGTAGGCTCGATCGGCGTGATCTCGGCCGGCTTCGGTCTGCACGAGTTCATCCAGCGGCATGGCGTGCAGCGGCGGGTCTATACGGCGGGGCGGTCGAAGAGCATGCTGGACCCTTTCCAGCCGGAGAACGAAGAGGACGTGGCGAGACTCAAGCACCTGCAAGAGCAGATCCACGACAGCTTCATCGACCAGGTGAAGCGGCGGCGCGACGGCAAGCTCTCGGACGACAATGAGCTCTTCACCGGGCAGGTCTGGGTCGGTGACGGTGCGCGCCGGGTAGGGCTGGTGGACGGGGTAGGTCACCTCGTCCCGATGATGAAGGAGCGGTACGGCGACAAAGTCCGGTTCCTGGTCTATCAGCGCCGCAAGCCGTTCCTCTCCCGCCTCGGGATGTCGCTGTCGGACGGCCTCGCCTCGGCCCTGGCCGAGCGGATCGCCTTCGCGCGCTTCGGTCTCTGAGTGATCGTCAAGGCCGTCATGCTGTTCCTGATCGGCATGGCCGTGCTGGCCATGTTCGGTCGCCTGCGGCTGCCAGGACAGAAGCGCCTGTCGACGCGGCGCTGCGCCGAGTGCGGCCGCCTGCGGATCGGCAAGGGCCGCTGCAGCTGCGGGCGGGACTGAGCCGGCGTGGAGTTCCTGCTCGCGCTTCTTGGGCTTGTGATCCTTCTGCTCGCAGGCGACGCGCTGGTGCGGGGCGCGGTGAACATGAGCCTGCGCCTCGGCGTTCCAGCCCTGATCGTTTCCCTGACGGTCGTTGCATTCGGGACCTCCGCGCCGGAGCTGCTGGTGTCGATCCAGGCGGTTCTGCTCGGCGTTCCGGGCATCGCGATCGGTAACGTCGTCGGCTCGAATATCGCCAACGTTCTCCTCGTGCTTGGCGTGCCCGCAGTCATCTCCGGCATCCATGCGGCCGACGACGACAGTCACAGAAGCTACTACATGATGGTGGCCGCCACGCTGCTATTTGCAGCTATCGCATGGACGGGAGAAATCGGGCGCATCGAAGCCCTCGTCCTGCTGGCCGCTCTCGCAACCGTGCTGTCGGTGCAGTTTCGGGCCGCGCGCGCCCACCGGCGCGACGCCGACATCAAAGACGTGGAAGGCGCCGACCCGAAGATTCGCTGGTGGAAGATCCTTTCGTTCCTTGGCGTCGGCCTGGTGGGTCTGCCGATCGGCGCGGACATATTCATCGACGCCGCCGTCGAGATCGCCGAGACATTCGGATTGAGCGACACCGTCATCGGCCTGACGCTGGTGGCGGCTGGCACGTCACTGCCCGAACTCGCGACGACGGTTGTCGCGGCCATCCGGCGGCAGGCCGATATCGCGATCGGCAACGTCATCGGGTCGAACATCTTCAATCTTCTGGCAATCATCGGTCTCACCGGGCTGGTGGCGCCGATCCCCGTCGACGCGGCGATCCTGCGCTTCGACCTCTGGGTCATGTTCGGCGCCGCGCTGGTGCTGGGACCATTCGTTATTCTGGGGCGAACTATGGGGCGCTCCTGGGGGCTGCTGCTCTCGGCACTGTACGTGGTCTATCTCTGGTGGGTGGTCGTTTCATGAGCACGGCACTGATTACCGGCGCCGCCCGGCGCCTCGGCCGCGCCATGGCGCTGGCGTTGGCCGAGGACGGCTGGGACGTCGCGGTTCACTACGCCGGATCGGCGGAGGAGGCGGAAGGGACGGCCTCCGACATTCGCGCGCTGGGTCCGCGCTCCGCGACGTTCCGCGCGGACCTGCTGGACGAGGCGCAGATCGTTGCGCTGGTGCCGCAGGTGGAAGCTGAGCTTGGGCCGCCCCGGCTGCTGATCAACAATGCGTCGATCTTCGAGCACGACACTCTCACCAGCGCCACGCGCGAGGGGTGGGATCGCCACGTCATGTCCAACCTGCGGGCGCCGTTCGTCCTGACACAGGCGGTAGCGCAGCGGGCGCCCGAGCCCGCCATCGATCCTGACGGCGAGCCCGTTGCACAGGCCCAAGTCGTGAACATGATCGACCAGCGCGTGCTGAAGCCGACGCCCGAGTTCATGACCTATTCCATCGCCAAGGCAGGCCTCTGGTGGTTCACCCGGACGGCCGCCCAGGCGCTCGCGCCCAGGTTGCGAGTCAATGCGATCGGGCCCGGTCCGACCCTGCGTGGAGAGCGGCAGTCCGAGCGGCATTTCGAGGCCCAAAGACGCGCCACGATCCTTGAGCGCGGCGCTGGTTCAGAGGATATCGTGAGAGCTCTGCGGTACGTCGTGGCGTCGCCGGCGGTCACGGGCCAGCTGCTGTGCGTCGACGGCGGCCAGCATCTGGCCTGGAAGACCCCCGACGTTCTTGGGGTCGAGTGACGACGAACCTAGAGTTCTCCACCCGCTCGAAGGTCGTCACGAAGCTGACACAGTTTTGTCTTGTATCCTCTTGATCTTTAACGCGCAAAATATTTTCCCCTTTAATATCAATGGCCTGTGGAGCTGCCTAATTGATGTGCACTCTGTCACTCACTCAAAAAAACAAGGCTCTTCGGCGTCTCCACGGCGATCTATTCACCGACTTATCCACAGAATTGGTGGACAGCTTCGCCCTTGTTATTCGGACGACCAGATTGCAGCCGCAACGGGAATCGCTGAGGTGTCCTGATGAGCACGGGTCATGAGGTAATTCAAAGCTATCTGAAGACGCTGGGCCGGGGGCCTGGCGTTTACCGCATGCTCGGCGAGAAGGGTGACGTTCTCTACGTCGGCAAAGCGCGCAACCTCAAGGCGAGGGTCTCGAGCTACGCGAGGCCGACAGGACACTCGGCGCGCATCTCCCGGATGATTGCAGATACCGCCTCGATGATGTTCCTGACGACGCGCACCGAGACCGAGGCGCTGCTGCTCGAGCAGAACCTCATCAAGCAGCTCAAGCCGCGCTTCAATGTGCTGCTACGCGACGACAAGTCGTTCCCGAACATCCTCGTCACCGGCGACCATGTTTTCCCGCAGATCAAGAAGCACCGTGGCGCGAAGAAGGAGAAGGGCAGCTACTACGGCCCGTTCGCAGGTGCCGGGGCGGTCAACCGCACGCTCAACCAGCTGCAGAAAGTATTCCTGCTTCGTTCGTGCTCGGATTCCACCTTCGACGTACGGACGCGTCCGTGCCTGCTCTACCAGATCAAGCGCTGCTCGGCCCCGTGCGTGGGCTACATCGAGGAGGCGGAGTATCGCGGCCTTGTGGCGGATGCCGAGCGCTTCCTGCAAGGCAAGACGACGAAGGTGCAGGGCCTTCTGGCCGAGCAGATGCAGCATGCGGCCGAGGCGATGGAGTTCGAGCGCGCCGCGGCCCTGCGCGACCGCATCCGCGCGCTGACGCAGGTACAGTCAGCGCAGGGCATCAACCCCAAAGGCGTGACGGAGGGCGACGTGATGGCGCTCCATCTCGAGGGCGGCCAGGCGTGCGTTCAGGTCTTCTTCATCCGTGCGAACCAGAACTGGGGAAACCGCGACTACTATCCCAAGACGGGTTCGGGCGCAGAGGCGCCGGAAGTGCTGCAAGCCTTCATCGGCCAGTTCTACACGAACAGAGAGCCGCCGCGTCTGATCCTGCTGTCCGACGACATCGAGGATCGCGAGCTGATGGAGCAGGCGCTGTCTGAACAGGCAGGGCGCAAGGTTCAGATCGTCGTGCCGCAGCGAGGTGAGCGGGTGGAACTCGTGGCAAGCGCGAAGCGCAATGCGCGGGAAAGCCTGGCGCGCCGACTGGCCGAGACGACGACGCAGGGGCGCCTGCTGGCGGGCCTCGCCGAGGCCTTCGAGCTCGACGCGCCGCCGGAGCGGATCGAGGTCTACGACAACAGCCACATCATGGGATCCGATGCCGTCGGCGCCATGATCGTCGCGGGGTCAGAGGGGTTTCTCAAGTCGCAGTACCGCAAGTTCAATATCCGGGGCGAGAGCCTTTCCCCCGGAGACGATTTCGGCATGATGACGGAGGTGCTTACGCGCCGCTTCAAGCGACTGCTGAAGGAAGACCCAGACCGCCAGGGTGACACGTGGCCGGACCTGCTGCTGATCGACGGCGGACAGGGCCAGGTGTCGGCCGTGCACGAGGTTCTGGTCGAGCTGGGCATCGAGGACATCGAGGTGGTCGGCGTCGCGAAGGGGCTCGACCGGGATGCAGGCAAGGAGGAGTTCCACCGCCACGGTCGGTCGGCCAGGGCGCTGAAGCACAACGACCCCGTCCTCTACTTCGTGCAGCGGCTTCGCGACGAGGCCCATCGCTTTGCGATCGGTGCGCACCGCAAGAAGCGCGCAAAGGCCGTCGGCGCCACGCCGCTCGACGAGATCGCGGGTGTCGGAGCGACGCGGAAGCGCGCGCTCCTCTCGCATTTCGGGTCAGCGAAGGCCGTCAGCCGCGCGAACCTGGCCGACCTCAAGGCGGTGGACGGAATCTCGGCAGGGCTCGCGGAGAAGATCTACGACCATTTCCACGAGCAGCGGTGAGCGTTGGGGCAGAGCCGCGCCGCGGTCGTCGGCGAGTGTGGTTCCGCGAGGTCGTCTCCAGCTTGCCGCGCTGTGGGCGGTCGGACCGCGCGTGGCGGTTTCGCCGCCGATCCAGAAGGGCTAGGTAGGAGGCATGACAATGACCCTGCCGAATTGGCTTACGCTTCTGCGCCTTCTCGCTGCGCCGGGGCTCGCCGTGATGTTCCTCTATTTCACGCGCCCCTGGGCGGACTGGTTTGCGCTGCTGCTCTTTGCCGGGGCGGCGCTGACCGACTGGTTCGACGGCTACCTCGCACGGAGCTGGAAGCAGGAGACGAAGCTCGGAGCGATGCTCGACCCGATCGCGGACAAGGCGATGGTGGTCATCGCGCTGCTCGTGATCACTGGCTTCTCCGGGATGAACCCGTGGATCCTGCTGCCGGCCACCCTGATCATTTTCCGTGAGGTCTTCGTCTCGGGCCTGAGGGAATTCCTCGGGGACACCGCGGGGCTCCTCAAGGTGACAAAACTCGCGAAATGGAAGACGACGGCCCAGATGGTCGCCATCGCGGTCCTCTTCGCGCGTGGGGCCTTCGAGCATTATCTCGGCATGGAGACGATGGGCATGGATCCCGATACCGTGGCCGCGATCCTGTCGGGCGACGAGCCGGACGCCCTGGGCCTGCGCTGGAAGGCGGCGGGCATGGTCTGGTCGGAAGCGATCGGGATCATCCTGCTCTGGCTGGCAGCAGCGCTGACAATCCTGACCGGCTGGGACTACTTCGCGAAGGCGCGACCGTATCTGAGGGACGAAAGATGATCGACGTTCTCTACTTTGCGTGGGTCCGGGAGCGGATCGGCGTGCCGAAGGAGCAGGTGGAGACGGACGCTGCGACGGTTGCCGACCTCGTGTCCGAGCTCAGGTCGCGCGAGGAGCGCTACGAGGCCGCGTTCGCTGACCTCTCCGCCATTCGCGTCGCGGTCGATCAGGAGCTTGCCGCGTTCGACGCTCCGATCGGAGAGGCGCGAGAGGTCGCGTTCTTCCCGCCGATGACCGGCGGATGACCGTCCGAATTCAGGCGGAGCCATTCGACCTCGGCACGCTATCGTCGGAGTTCGCCGTGGAGGCCAGAGGTGCCGGTGCGCTCGTGACGTTCGCTGGCGTCGTCCGCGGCGACGATGATCTCGCCGAGATGGAGATCGAGCATTATCCGGGCATGACCGAGCGTGCGGTCGGTGCGATCCGGGATGACGCCGTCGAAAGGTGGAGCCTCACGGACGCGCTTGTGATCCACCGGCACGGTCGCATGGTACCGGGCGAACTCATCATGATGGTCGCCACCGCCGCGCGCCACCGCGCCGACGCCTTTGCAGCGGCGGAATTCCTGATGGACTATCTGAAGTCCCGCGCGCCCTTCTGGAAGCGGGAGCGAAGGGCTGGGGGCGCGACCTGGGTCGCGGCGCGCGGGGAGGACGAGGCGGCGCTCGGCCGCTGGTGAGCGCCCGGCTGATGACGAAGAATGACGACGCCTATGCGAATGCACCGTACATTCCCGACGGCGTCGCATATCCAGCACGCTGGAGCGCGGCAGCGCGGGAGTTCCGGCGGCAGGCGCGATGGCGAGAGGTCGCCTACGGCACGCCGTCGCGGGAACGGTTGGATCTGTTCCTGCCGGACAACTCGGCTGCTGGGCTCGCGATATTCGTCCATGGCGGGTTCTGGCGCGCATTCGATGGCAGGTCCTGGTCGCACCTCGCCGCGGGCCTCGTCAGACGCGGGTGGGCCGTCGCGGTGCCGACCTACACGCTCGCTCCTCAGGTGCGGATTTCGGAGATCACTAGGCAGGCGGCGCGCGCCGTCGACCGGGCGGCGAAAGAGGTCGAGGGACCCATCCGGCTCACCGGACATTCCGCCGGCGGCCATCTCGTGGCGCGGCTGCTCATGTCGGACGTGCCGCTCGCTTCGGCCGAGCGTCTGGTCGGCTGCGTGCCGATCTCGCCGCTAGCCGACTTGAGGCCTCTGATGGCGACCTCGATGAACACCGACCTCAATCTCGACGAGGCCGAAGCCGTGGCCGAGAGCCCGGCGCTGGGTACGCCGAAGCGGGAGGCGGCAGTGACCGTGTGGGTTGGTGGCGACGAGCGGCCCGCATTCCTCGACCAGGCGCGGCTTCTGTCCGAGGCATGGTCAGTGCCGCTGATCGTGGAGGAGGGGCGGCATCACTTCGACGTCGTCGCGGGGCTCGAAGACGCGGATTCTCGCCTTACGTCGGCGGTTCTCGGGGAGTGAGGTCCACGTCAGACACCGAGTTCCGCGAGGATGCGTTCGGTGGCCGCGCGCGGATCGGGATCTCCGTGGATCGGGCGACCGACAACGACGTGGTCGGCCCCCGCGCCTATGGCCTGTGCCGGTGTGGCGATCCGCTTCTGGTCTCCGATTTGCGCGCCTTCGGGGCGAACGCCGGGACAGACGATGAGTCGCCCAGCAGCCTCCGGCAGCGCGCGGATCGCGGCAGCTTCGAGTGGCGATGCGACGACGCCATGCGCTCCGGCCTCAAAAGCCCGTCGTGCGCGTTCGACAACAAGCCGGGACAGATCGCCCGGCTCGATCATCGCGGCGTCGAGGTCGTCGCGATCCATCGATGTGAGGAATGTCACGGCGAGGATCGACGTGCTGGAGCCGACCGCACCCGCCGCCGCCGCGGATACCACGTTCGGGTCGCCGTGCACGGTGAGAAAGTCGAGCTCGAACCGAGCGAGTCCTTTAACGGCGGCCTCGACCGTGGTGCCGATGTCGAAGAGCTTCATGTCGAGAAAGACCCGCTTGCCGTGGTCGTCCTTCAGTTCCCGAGCCAGCGCGAGGCCGCCCCCGGTCAACATCCCGAGGCCGATCTTATAGAACGAGACTTCGATCGCCGAGCCGGTCCGCGAGGTCGAGGCCCGCGAGAGCGTCAGGCACGTCCAGTGCAACGATGAGGCGATCGTCAGCCATGAACTCGGCACTGGCGCGGCCGGCGCTGCGCGTCAAGCAACATCGGAACTCGCAAGGATGATACTAGGTTCGTAGGCTGAAGACCCAAACGGAGGCGGACATGGCGAGAATGGACCTGAAACTTCAACGCGACGCGCCGGGGATGAGCGTATTCTGGATGATCTTGATCCTTGCGGCCGTCACGTTCCTGCTTCTCGCCATCATCCTGTTGAGGTCGGGCGGTGAGACCGAGCCTGTGGAGGCGGCCGGCGAACAGGAGATCATCGCCGGCGAGGGCGACGAGGTCCCCGGGACAACGAGCTTCGCCGAGGGTGAAGTCGCGGAGGAGCCGCAGGAACCAGGCGACCTTCAAGGCGAGGCCGGAGAGGTCGACGAGGAGGTGCCGCCGACCGGAGAGGCGGACGACAGCGAAGAAGCCGGCACGGTTGGCGCCGTCGACGTCGACGCAGCCGAGACCGAGCCTGATGCCGCCGAGAGCGGCAGCGAGCCGTCGTCCGCCGATACGACGACGGACAACGCCGAAGAATCCGGATCGATCGAGGAAGAGATCGACGACGAGATCGTGACGGATCCCGATACCGACGGCTCCTTCGATCCGACGCAGTCCGGTCCGGACGGGCGGGATGACGAGGTAATCACCGAATAAGCTCGACAAAGGCGGTCGCGCGGCAGTTCTTCTCCCTTGAAGCGCTGTTGCGTGATTGCCACATCTCTTCTCGAGGTCAGGGATGCGCGCCTTCCAGGGTGCATTCGGTGGCGCTTGGACGAGGAGAGAGACATGGACATTCAGAAGTTCACCGAGAGGTCGCAAGGTTTCCTGCAAGCGGCCCAGACGATAGCCACGCGCGAAGACAACCAGAGCGTCCGCCCAGAACATCTGTTAAAGGCGATGCTCGACGACGAAGAGGGAATGGCGGCGAACCTGATACGGCGTGCTGGCGGCGCGCCGGAGCGCGTTGCCGAAGCGAACGACGCGGCCATCGCACGCATCCCGAAGGTCAGTGGCGACGCTGGTCAATCCTATCTAGACAGTCAGCTCGCCAAGGTGCTCGACGAGGCGCAGAAGATCGCGACCAAGGCGGGCGACAGCTTCGTTCCGGTCGAGCGGATGCTGACGGCGCTTGCGGTGGTGCGATCGAAGGCACGTGAGGCTCTCGAAGCAGGCCCCGTTAATGCGCAGTCTCTCAACAGTGCCATCAACGAGGTGCGCAAGGGCCGCACGGCCGATTCGGCAAGTGCGGAAGAGGGCTACGACGCCCTGAAGAAGTACGCACGCGATCTCACCGAGGCGGCCGAAGAGGGAAAGATCGACCCGATCATCGGACGCGATGAGGAAATCAGGCGGACAATGCAGGTGCTGAGCCGCCGCACCAAGAACAACCCGGTGTTGATCGGCGACCCCGGGGTCGGCAAGACCGCGATTGCGGAGGGGCTGGCGCTCAGGATCGTCGACGGCGACGTGCCGGAGAGCATTCGCGGAAAGCGGCTGCTGGCGCTTGACATGGGCTCCTTGATTGCCGGCGCGAAGTATCGCGGTGAGTTCGAGGAGAGACTGAAGGCCGTCCTCAAGGAAATCGAGACCGCGGCCGGAGAGGTCATCCTTTTCATCGACGAGATGCACACATTGGTTGGAGCCGGAAAGGCGGACGGGGCGATGGACGCCTCGAACCTCTTGAAGCCGGCGCTGGCGCGAGGTGAGCTGCACTGTGTCGGCGCCACGACGCTCGATGAGTACCGCAAGCACGTGGAAAAGGACGCGGCGCTTGCGCGGCGGTTCCAGCCGATCTTCGTGGACGAGCCGACGGTCGAGGACACCGTGTCGATCCTGCGGGGGATCAAGGAGCGGTACGAGCTGCACCACGGGGTTCGGATCAGCGACTCCGCCCTGGTAGCCGCAGCTCAGCTGAGCCACCGGTACATCACCGACCGATTCCTGCCGGACAAGGCGATCGACCTGATGGACGAGGCGGCTTCGCGTCTACGCATGGAGGTGGATTCGAAGCCCGAGGAACTCGACGCGCTCGACCGCGAGATCCTGCAGAAGCAGATCGAGGCCGAGGCGCTGAAGAAGGAGGACGACGAAGCCTCTCAGAGCCGGCTGGAGAAGCTCGAGTTGGAGCTGGCCAACCTGCAGCAGCGATCCTCGGAGATGACGGCGCAATGGCAGGCCGAGCGTGACCGGCTGAACAGCGCCCGCGAACTCAAGGAGCATCTGGACCGCGCCCGTGTGGAGCTTGACCACGCCAAGCGAGAGGGCAACCTCGCTCGGGCGGGTGAACTTAGCTACGGCATCATTCCGCAACTCGAGAAGCAGCTGGACGAGGCCGAGGATCGTGAGGACGCTCTGATGGTCGAGGAGGCCGTGCGGCCGGAGCAGATTGCTGAGGTCGTGGAGCGTTGGACGGGTATCCCCACCTCGAAGATGCTCGAGGGCGAACGTGACAAGCTGCTACGCATGGAGGAGGAGCTGGGCCGCCGGGTCGTCGGGCAGGAGACAGCGGTCAGGGCGGTGTCGAACGCCGTGCGGCGTGCGCGCGCCGGGCTGAACGACGAGAACCGGCCTCTTGGCTCGTTCCTGTTTCTGGGGCCGACCGGTGTCGGCAAGACCGAGCTGACGAAGACGCTCGCCGAGTTCCTGTTCGACGACGACCAGGCGATGGTGCGGATCGACATGAGCGAGTTCATGGAGAAGCACTCCGTCGCCCGGCTGATCGGCGCCCCTCCGGGTTACGTCGGCTATGACGAGGGTGGCGTCCTGACCGAGGCAGTGCGGCGTCGGCCATATCAGGTCGTGCTGTTCGACGAGGTCGAGAAGGCGCATCCGGATGTGTTCAACGTGCTGTTGCAGGTGCTGGATGACGGCATGTTGACGGACGGCCAGGGGCACCATGTCGACTTTAAGCAGACACTGATCGTGCTGACGTCGAACCTTGGCAGCCAAGCGTTGAGCCAACTTCCGGAAGGAGCCGACAGTGCTGAGGCCAAGCGGGACGTCATGGATGCCGTGCGGGCGCATTTCCGGCCGGAGTTTCTGAACCGGCTGGATGAGACGATCATCTTCGAGCGGCTAGGCCGCGAGGACATGGGTGCGATCGTCGCGATCCAGCTCGAGAGACTGGAGAAGCGCCTGGCCCGCCGCGACATTATGCTGGAGGTGGACGAAGGTGCGCGGCGCTGGCTGGCTGAGGAGGGATACGACCCGGTCTTCGGCGCACGGCCACTGAAGCGGGTGATCCAGCGGGCCCTGCAGGACCAACTTGCCGAGATGCTGCTGGCGGGCGACATCACCGATGGCTCCAGCGTGAAGGTCTCGGCTGGATCGGAGGGGCTGATTGTCGGAGACAGGCTCTCTTCGAGCAACCGCCGCCCACCCGAGGACGCTGTTCTGCACTAAAAGAAGAAAGGGCCCCGCGTTCGCGGAGCCATTCCGCCTCGTAGGACACGCGTCTTCTGAACCTGCCGACCGAGAGGTCGGCAGGTTTTCGATTCCGCGCCCAAATTTCGCCGGATTCTTCAGCCATCAGAGGCGAACCGGCGGGAAGTTCGAACTTCCCGCGACGCGCGCTCTCTGGCGCCCGTTGGATTTCGTCGTCCGCCATACTGGCCAATCTATGAGGTGCGCGAGCTCTTGACCCATACACGGACGAAAGGACCGGACAAGTTGAAGAGCCTGGATACCTCACGCTCGCGCAAATATACCCCCGCGTCTCAGGCGACACAAATCTCAACTGCTGCGGCGATCCTGACTGCGGGAACTACGGGGTCGAACCTGCGCCGACGAAGGACGCCTTCGTGGGGCGTGGCGCGGCCGAGAGGCGGCTGAGGGCCGCCATGGCCGACCCCACGATCGCGCGTGGTGTCGGTCGCTACAAGATCGAGGCCGAAAGCGGCGACAACCTCCACCGCGAGACCGATGCGTTCAAGTTTGCAGGCGATCCGCGTGCCTGGAATGACGGTCGCGTCCTAATCTGTCAGCACCTCCGAGGGAACTCGGAATGCGGAGTTCGCACGAGGCTGATTTCGAACGAGGCCTATGAGGAAGAGCGACATAGTCTATGGGTCCAGAACGGCGCCTTGGAGGGACCCTTCTGCGGCAACTGCGGCACCGCCTAGCCCGAGGAGTTCATCTTCAACGGTGCCAACGGCAAGCCGTCCCGAAAGGTCGGCCACAAGAAGGGATTCTGTGCCCCGTGCGCGCTCCGTCCGGGTGATCCACAAGCCCTGCAAGGGATTGCCTGGCGCCCGCTTCACGGTCTCAAGCGAGCATCGTCGCCAGAAAAAGCGCGACGAGAACCTCGAGATCTTGTCCCTGCTGGCCAACGGCACCGGTCTTCACGACATCCGCAGCATCCTGCGGACGCCGAGAGGCGAAACGGAGCCGGGAATGTCCAGGCTCTACGATCGCATCTTCTGGCTGGAGCGGACGCTCTTGGCCTATGAACAGGCGCAACTCGCGGAATGGCGGAAGCGTGTCAACGGCAGCGCATCAAGGACGGCAAGCCATATACCCACACCCGAATTGCCCACGACGACACCGTCGTCGGCGTAAACTGGCAGACGAAGATCGACCGAAAGATCACGCAGCTGAACTGCTCGGTCAGCGCCGACATCCGGTCGGGCTATGTCTTTCGATGCGATTTGGACTTCGATCCGACCATCGACCCGCTATGAGGTCATAGAGGAGTCATATTTCGGCGTCGCCAGTGGCTCAACCCTTCGCAAGCAGTATCGAAACTCGAAGGGCACTTTCACCGCACCCCTGCTGCACTTCCAGCGGCCGACAGCGCGATCCGACGAGCCTGCGCGAAACGCATCCCCACCTGATGCCCTGGAACGAAGGCGTACAGGAATATCCCCTCTGCTGAGTTTGATGAATCTCCGGTCGAGGAGGTCCGGGTTCTGGACCCGCGGCATCCGCTCTATGGACGATCGTTCCGTGTGATCCGGTGCGCGGCCCATCGGGGCGGGAACTTCCCGTCCTCTTTCGAGGTCGAGCATTGCCACGGCTCAAGCCTGCTGATCCCAGTCGCAGTCACGGAATGGCACGATGATTTGCCGGACAGCCGTACAATATTGAGTATAGACGCGTTACGCGAGCTCATAGATGTGGTAGATTGCATGGACGATCATGGCGATAGACCCGAGAGATCTCTGGACGACGCTGCCGCCGTCTCTGCGGCGTCGGATCGTCGACGACGTCGCCGTGGTCCTGGCGGAGGTCCGTCGTGAAGTCGGAACTGATCATGCCGACCCACTTGGCGCGCAAGGCGGTCGTGTACATCCGCCAGTCGACGCCGCACCAGGTCGTGAGCAACCAGGAGAGCTTGCGCCTTCAATACGCGCTCCGGCAGCGCGCTCGTGATCTTGGATGGCGTGAGGCCGACATCGACGTCATCGACAGCGATCTCGGCCTGAGCGCCGCCTCCACCGCGCAACGGAGCGGCTTCAAGGAACTGGTCGGCCGGGTCGGCCTCAGCGAGGTCGGGCTGATCCTTTCGATCGATGTGACGCGCCTCGCGCGCAACTGCTCCGACTGGTACCCACTGCTGGATATCTGCGGTCTGCGCGGCTGCCTGATCGCCGATCGGGATGGCGTCTATGATCCCGGCAGCGCCAACGGTCGCCTGCTCCTCGGCCTGAAGGGAACCATATCCGAACTGGAGCTGCACACGATCCGGAGCCGCCTGACCGCTGGCCTTCTTGCAAAGGCCGGGCGCGGCGAACTCGCGCTCTGCCTGCCGATCGGTCTCGTGCGCGATCCGAGCGGCGTCGTCGTCAAGGATCCCAATGTCGAGGTACAGGAACGGCTTGGGCTCGTCTTCCAGACCTTTCTCGAGTTCCGCACCATCGCGAAGGTCATGCGCGTGCTGAACGAGCGTGGCCTCGACCTTCCACGCCGCGACCGTTTTGGCGACGTGCGGTGGGCGCGCGCGACGGTCGCCGCGGTGTCGGCGATCCTGAAGAATCCAGCCTACGCGGGCGCCTTCGTCTATGGGCGGACCCGCATGCGCACCGCGGCGCGCGAGGGCGGCTCGCCGGTCAAGACGCCACTGCCAATCGAGGAGTGGCGGATCGTCGTCAAAGACCGGTATCCGGCCTACGTCGACTGGTCCACCTATGAAAGAATCCGCGCCATCGTCAGGGACAACCGGGCCGAGTACATGCGCACCAGGACCAGAGGGTCCCCTCGTGATGGCGAACTCCTCCTGCACGGCATCGCCTGGTGCGCGAGGTGCGGCCACAAGATGTACGTTCGATACAAGGGCGGCGGCGAGTACGTCTGCAATCACCTGCGCACTCAGCAGGGCCTGCCCACGTGCCAGCACATCCGTGCTTCGCAGGTGGACGGGGCGGTCGCGGATGCGTTCCTGACCGCGCTGGCGCCGGCAGAACTCGACGCGCTGTCGCGCGCGTGCCGCACCCAGCAGCAAACGGACAGCGCGCTGCGCTCGAGCGCCGAACGTCAGATCGAGCGGAAGCGATATGCTGCGGCGCTGGCCGAACGGCAGTTCAACCGCGTCGATCCGGACAACCGGCTTGTCGCCAGCGAGCTCGAGCGTCGATGGGAGGCTGCGCTGATCGAGGTTCGGCAGGCCGAGGAGGCGCTCGCCCAGCTCTCCGCGCTCAAGCCGCTCTCGCAGCGGATGATCGGCAAGCCGCTCGGCGACAAGATCGTCGTCCTTGCCGGTCGGCTGCCGCACATCTGGGCGGATCCGGCGACCACCGACGCGCAGCGCAAGGCGCTTCTGCGCTGCCTGGTCGAGAAGGTCGTCCTCGACCGCGGGGAGCGCGATGTCGCCCTCGTCCGGATCGTGTGGCGCGGCGGCGCCACGAGCGACCTTGCGGTGAAGATGCGGGTCAACGCCGTCGCCAAGCTCACGAACGGCGAGGAGATGCGGGATCGCGCACTCGACCTCGCCCGCTCCGGGATCCCTGACGATGAGATCGCCGCGCTCCTCTCATCGGAGGGACACCGCTCTCCCAATTGCGCCGACAGGGTTCTGCCAATCACCGTGCAACGGCTCCGGCTCGGTGCCGGGATCAAGGTAAGCACCCAGCGTACCCGCTGGGACCACGATCGTTCGTTTCTCAGCGCCACGGAAGTGGCTGCCAAGCTGCGCATTCCAGTGAACTGGCTCTACGTGCAGATCAGGCGAAAGCGGCTTCTCATCGATCGCCAACCCAACGGGGCCTACCTGTTCCAGGACACGCCCGTCGTCATCGACGCGGTCCGAGACCTGCGAAACCACGTCGTCGATCGCATCGACCTGAGAATCTGTCAGCCTCACCAGGAGGGGCATCAACATGCATGATCGAAAGCGCTACAGAGTTGGACTTCCGCGAACCTGAGGCCGGCCTACCGCACCGACCCAGAAGACCAGTCGAGGAGCTCGTGGGTCGGAGCAAACCTCGCCTCGGCCGCATTCCCGCGCTTGTGGGTTCACAGCCCCATCCAGACGGCAAACGAGATCGACAAGACCGTCGGATTCCCGATCATGTCGTCGCGCTATCGCGCCGCCTACCGACGGCTTGGCATCGACGACGACATCGACGACCCGGAACTCCGCGCTGCCATCACCCGCAGGGTCATCCACGCAACGGTTCAGCCGACCTCCACCTTCATGAACGCCATTCGCGAGCGCGTCAGTATCATCCAGCGTGCGGGTGGCCGCAGCTCTCGTGTAGGTGCCACATACATCAACGGCGCCGCCTACAATCCGCGCGTCTTGATCGCCCTGATGAACATATGGCGCGTGCACTACAACTTCTTCGACTGGAGGCCCTACAGAACGCCTCTGGAGGCGGATGCATCACCTCCGGAAGGCCCAATGACAGGCGCTGCGGAGGATGCTGCTGGTCCGGCAGAGAATGGCGAACAGCTGAGGCGCCTCGCGGTGCCGGGCACGGACAAGGCGATGTTTGTGCCGAAGAGGCGCGCCAACAAGGTCGTCCGGACTACCCGGTGATGCGGATGCGTGTCCATCAGCCGTCGCAACCGAAGAGCTCGGGGCAGGAAGCGGACAGTGCCGAAGAGGCGGAAGCCTCGGGCGGAGCCACCCGGAAGAAGCGAGACCGCCGACGGGACGACCGTCCTCACCTGCCCGACCTCGCCAGGATTCTCTACCAACCGTGGCTGTTCCACGGCACGCCGATGTGGGCAAAACTTCAGGGTCGATGACGGCCTGAAACGGAAAACGGGCGACAGTTTCCTGCCGCCCGTGTCCTACAACTCGGAATGGCTCCGCGTTCGCGGGGCCCTTTCTCGTTTGACGCGGCTGTTAGGCGCCGCGCCGACTATCTGCTTACATGTCTTCCGGCGGCAGAAGAACGGTGTCGATGACGTGGATCACGCCGTTCGAGGCCTCGATGTCGGCCTGCACAACCGACGCATCGTTGACCATCACTCCACCATCTGTGGTGATCGTGACGGGCGCTCCTGCGACGGTTTCCGCTTCCATTCCGTCGGAGAGGTCGCCGGACATCACTTCGCCCGCAATGACGTGGTAGGTGAGGATCTCCGTGAGCTGGTCGCGGTTCTCCTCCATCAGCAGCGTTTCGACAGTACCTTCGGGAAGTGCGGCGAAGGCTTCGTCGGTCGGAGCGAAGACCGTGAACGGACCCTCGCCCTTCAGCGTCTCGACCAGGCCTGCGGCTTCGACCGCCGCCACGAGCGTCGTGAAGTTGCCCGCTCCGACGGCGGTGTCGACGATATCCATGTCCTGCGCGAAGGCGGGCATGGCAACGAAGGTCGCGGCGGTCATGGAAAGAATGGTCCTGCGCATCATCAGATGGCTCCTTGGTTTGGTTCGTCTTGCGAGGGCTGCTACGGCGGCCAAGGGCGTTCGGTTCACACTGAGACGCGCGTTGGCCAGAATG
>CAVZOJ010000011.1:777500-786779 GCA_963776845.1 uncultured Alphaproteobacteria bacterium
GTGCCCAAGAGTCCATATCGACGGCACCGTTTGGCACCTCGATGTCGGCTCATCTCATCCTGGGGCTGGAGCAGGTCCCAAGGGTACGGCTGTTCGCCGTTTAAAGAGGTACGTGAGCTGGGTTTAGAACGTCGTGAGACAGTTCGGTCCCTATCTGCCGTGGGTGTAGGATACTTGAGAGGAGTTGCCCCTAGTACGAGAGGACCGGGGTGAACGATCCACTGGTGGACCTGTTGTGGCGCCAGCCGCAGCGCAGGGTAGCTATGATCGGACAGGATAACCGCTGAAGGCATCTAAGCGGGAAGCCCCCCTCGAAACGAGGTATCCCTGAGGGCCGTGGAAGACGACCACGTCGATAGGCCGGAGATGTAAGCGGCGCAAGTCGCTCAGTTGACCGGTACTAATTGCCCGATAGGCTTGATTTGATCCAGTGAAAACAAGGCTCGGTCTCGTCCCGAAGTCAGAAGCACGACTTGGACGAACCGCAAGGGTCCGGGATGATGTGGCGTCTTTCTCGGTTTGGTGGTCATAGCGCGAGCAAAACACCCGATCCCATCCCGAACTCGGTCGTTAAGTGCCGCAGCGCCGATGGTACTGCGTCTCAAGACGTGGGAGAGTAGGTCGCCGCCAAACCTAGGAAAGACACGCTCCGTATCTTCTTGACAAGCCGTCTCGCGGCCACACGTGTCCAATGTCGCGGGGTGGAGCAGCCCGGTAGCTCGTCAGGCTCATAACCTGAAGGTCGTAGGTTCAAATCCTACCCCCGCAACCAAACTTCCTGCCAAATATCAAACGACTTAGGCCGCCCTCGGGGCGGCTTTTGCGTGTCGCGTCGTGTTGCAAGCCCGTCCCGAACACTCCCCAAAGATTCCAAAGGCTTACGTCCAGCCCCGATTCCTCCGTGCAACACGGATGCGACACGGGACAGCGCTGATGTTCGCGGGGCGTTCACACCGTCCCGGGCTAGTGTGCGAGGAGTTGGCCTGCCATAGTCGCGAGCAAGATAGTTGCTCCGAGTGGTGATATGCCGATTCCAGATTTCCAGACCTTGATGCTTCCCGTCCTCCGCCTTGCCGATGCGGGTGAGATCAAGGTCGCGGATGCCGTGGGTCGGATTGCCGATGAATTCGCCCTTACCGATCAGGAGCGCGAGGAGCTGCTGCCCAGTGGCCGCCAAGCGAAGATCGCGAACCGCGTCCACTGGTCGGTCACCTACCTCGTGAAGTCCGGCCTCGTCGAGCGCCCGCGGCGTGGCTACTTCGCAATCACGCCCAAGGGGAAATCGGTCCTGTCGAGCCCGCCCGAACGGATCGACATCGCGTTCCTCTCACAGTTCGACGGCTTCGACGAGTTCCGGACCAAGGCCAATGAGGATCACCCGGCCGAAGTGGAACCGACGCAGGATCTTGCGGCCGGGACCCCAGAGGAACGGGTGGAGGCGGCATTCGAGGATTTGAACGCCGCGCTACGGGAAGAGCTGCTCGAACGCATCTTGGTGATGCATCCGACCGCGTTCGAGAAGCTGATCGTCGATCTCATGCTCGGGATGGGCTACGGCGCAAATGGATCGGGCGAGCGGCTCGGCCGCACGAGCGACGGCGGGATCGATGGCGTGATCAACGAGGATGTGCTCGGCCTCGACATCATCCACCTCCAGGCCAAGCGCTATGCGACCGGCAACAGCATCGGCGTGGAGAAGATCCGCGAGTTCGCCGGGGCGTTGGACGAACGCGGCGCCACGAAGGGCGTGTTCGTGACCACCAGCCACTTCGCGCCGGCCGCGATCCAGTATGCGCAGCGCAGCCCGAAGCGCCTGATCCTGATTGACGGAGAAGAACTGACCCGGCTGCTGGTGAAATACGGCGTGGCGGTTCGGGGCTACCGCATCCTCGAACTGAAGAAGGTCGACACGGACTACTTCGACGAGGCCGAGGGCTGACCCGGCTCCAGCTGCGCCAGTGCCTGTTGCAGGAGCAGAACGGCATCCGCGACAGTGCCGACATGGCCCCAGTGAACATCTCGGGGGAAACGCAGAAATGGTCGGCCGACAGGGCAGCAAGCCTCTCCAGCAAGCCGTCGAACTCGGCCTTCCTGCTGATGAAAGCGCTCACCGCCCTATCGTTCTCGTCTTGGCTCATCGGGCCCTCCTCGCTGGGTCGTCGCGACGCAGCGATCCATAGGTGCGCGGCGAAAGCGAGCAGTTACAGCGGCTTGGCCGATCCTTAGGCCGCCGCCGTCGCCACGCCATCCAGCCGCACCGCGACGCTGGTGACGCCGTTCCCGGCCGCCTCGACCGCCACGCCGATGGGGAAGCGCCCCGCGGCCGGGGTGGTCACTTCCTTCGCCGTGTTGTCCCACGCCACGCGCGCGCCGACCGTCAGCACCGCGGCGCTGGCCTTCGGCAGCTGGAACACGCCGGTGGTGGAGAGCTCGACCGGGTCGCCCTCGGCCGAGGAATAGGCGGCGATGCCGAAGATGCTGCCGACGATCAGCGCGTCGCCCGAGGCGATGCCGCCCGCGGGCGTGGTGACGCGGACGATGTGGCCGTTCTGGAGGTAGTTCTTCATCTCAGAGCCCTTTCGAGGATTGGATGCGGACGACCGAGATGCGGTCGGTCGCCCCTGCGATCTGCCGGTTGAGGTCCGCGAGCGCGGCGGCCATCTCGCCGTCGCTCGCGTAGGTGACGCGCTTGCCGTCGTATTCGACGGTGCGGACGCCCCGATAGCGCGCGGCCATCAGGGCGTCCCGCCAGGCGGTGAGCTGGGCGAGGTCGGCCATGCTCACGCGCCCGGCGTTCATGAACCAGCCGCGATGGTCGATGAAGCCCGCCCCGAAATCGAGGATCACCCGGATCTCGACGCCGTCCACGTCCCAGCCCGAGCGGCTCTCGACCTGCGGGCCCTCGGCGCCCGAGAGATAGGCGAACTCCAGCCCGTCGATCTCGCCGGGATCGGCGGTGACATACCAGCGCGTGGCGCGAGGACAGGCGCGGCTCGACCACCAGCGAGAGCGAGCCCGAGAACGGGTTCACGTCGGCCGCCGTCGCGGGCGCGATGCTGGCCAGCCACTTCTCGGCCGTGGTCTCCAGCGCGGGCGGGACCAGCAGGTTGCGGGGCGTCACGCGGATCGTGCGATCCTCGATGCCCTTCTGGGTGCGCAGCGCCAGCCGGGCGGCCGAGAGCGTGGCGTCGGAGATCGCCGCGCCCGGTGCCCGCCTTGTTGCCGTGATCGGCGTGGAACAGCGTCTTGCCGTCCGACAGGGTCGGGCCCGTTGCCGCTGCCCGCCTCGAGGAGGGTGACGAGGATCCGCGCCTCGGTCTCGGCCGCGGCCTGGCCCATGCGGCGGGCGAGGTCCGAGAAGGCGCCGAGGTCGTCGTTCACCAGCACCTGCCGGGTGATGCCGATCTTCCGCGCCCAGGTCTCGACCTTGTAGGCCTCGCGCGCCTCGGCCATCGTCCCGGCCTTGATCTCGCCGTGCTCGTTCAGCTTCTCCAGCAGCGGCGCCTCGCCCAGCATGATCTTGTTCACCGCGCGGAAGTCCCGCGCCGTGGTCTGGCGGCCGAGGCGGCGGATGCCCGAGGGCGCGGCCTGGTAGGCGTCGCGCAGCACGCGGCCCACCGTGTCCCCGAGGATGATCGGGAAGTCGGAGGTGGTGTGCAGCGCGCGGGTGACGAGGCTCGCGGGCGACAGCGCCATGGTGGACTCGCCGCGCAGCGTCAGCAGTTCCTTCGCCATGTCGACCGGGCGTCGAATAGGCGTAGCGCCGGGCGGGCTCGGAGAGCTCGTGGCGCGGGTTGATCCGGGCGTAGAGCGCCTCGCCCATCTGCCGGGCGCGCAGCGCGGGGTCGTCCTGGCTCTCGCCCATCTCGACGCGGACCTGCTCGGTGCGGATCGCGGGCGCGGATCGCTTCGCCAGCGCCTCGAAGGCCGCGCGGCGGGCGGTGTCGGGATCGGCGCCTCCGTCGATCTGGCCGTCGATCCAGGACTGGTCCAGCCCGGCGATGCGGGCGATGGAGCGGATCTCGGCGTTCGCCTCGGCGCGGGTCTCGGTGTTCGGCGCCGTCGGGCGGGGCCGCGGTGGTGGTCGTGTCGGTCATCTCTGTCTCCATGCGAATGTGGGCGCCGGGGTCGGCGGGCGTCGGCACCAGGGAAATCTCGTGGGGCGTCCAGCGCACGGCGGTCAGCACGCGCGCGCCGTTCTCGGTGGTCTCGGCCCAGTCCTCGACCGAGTAGCCGACCGAGACGTGGCGCAGGATGCCCGCCAGCACGTCCTGCCAGACCGGCTCCACCTCGGGCCGGGCCGAGAACTGGATGAGCGGCCGTGCCGCGCTTGCCGTCGACGGCGGCGCTGCGGACGGAGCCCAGCACGTCGCGCACGGCGGTCTGGCGATGCGCGTCGAGGACGCTGGCGCCTTCGAGGCGCGACAGGTCCACGGCCTCGGGCGCGAGGCTCAGCCGCTCGATGTATTGACCCGCCATGTCGCGGCGGCGCACGGGCGCGCCGGTGGACCAGACCACCTCGACGGTGCGGGCCTCCGGATCGGCGGTGGCGGGCGCCAGCGTCGCGCGGCGGGTGAGAAAACCGTTCCTGTCCTGGACGGTTTCGCGCGACCGGCTCGGTGCCCATGGGCGTGGAAAGCTCGATCTCGGTGTCAGCCATCGGCGGCCTCCTTCTGCTGCGGCGCCGCCGTCTGGCCGAAGGCGAGCCCCAGCCCCTCCGCGCGCTCGCGGTCGGCGGCGATCTCGGCATCCACCTGCTCGGCGTCGTAGCCGCGCTCGGAGATCGCCTGGGACCGGCTCTTGAGCCCCGCGCCGATCGCCATGATCTCGGCCTGCACGTCCTTCATCGGATCGACGTAGTCGAACTTCGGCGGCAGCCATTCGCAGCCGAGGTAGGCGTCCGGGTTCCGGTCGAAGTCCCGCGCGGGCAGATCGCCGGTCAGCACCGCCAGCCGCACGAACCGCTCCCAGACCGGGCGGCAGAACAGGTGCACGACCACGTTGTGCTGCAGCTGCTCGACGCGGCGGCGGAACTCGATCAGCCCCGCGCGGATCGAGGAATAGGTGACGCCCTCCAGGTCGCCCGAGACCAGCTCGTAGGGCAGGCCGAGCCCCGCCGCGACGGCGCGCAGGTGGTTCTTCACGAAGGGCGCGTAGGCGTCGTGCTCGGTCGGGTTCGAGAAGCGGATGTCGGTGCCGGGCGGCAGCGGGATCAGGCTGCCGGGCTCCATGCCCACGGTCAGCGCGCCGCCGGTGTTGGTGCCGGAGAGCCCGCCCGCCGTGCCGTCCGGGTCGGTGATGAAGCCGGTGAACAGCGCCGCGACCTTGGCCTTCACCAGCGCGGCGTCCTCGAACTGGTCGAGCTCGTGCAGCCGCAGCAGCACCGGCGCGAGCCAGGTGATCCCGCGCAGCTGGCCCGCCGCGAGCGGCTTGAACAGGTGCAGGCAATCGGCGGCGGGGACGCGGAGCGGGTCCATGCGGAGAGACCCCAGCGGATCGCCCGGGCGGGAGGACAAGACCCGGTAGGCGACCCGGCGACCGGCGGCATCGAACTCGATGCCCGCGCGGATCCGCGCCCCGCCGCCGATCTCGCGGTGCAGGTCCATGGGAACCTGCTCGCGATCCAGAAGCTCGAGGTGAAGGGGGATGCTGGCGGCGTCGCTGGCGACGCGCAGCCGGGCGAAGCTCTCGCCGCTCTCGACCATCGCGCGCACGGCCATGGCCTGCAGCCCGTAGAAATCGGCCAGCCCGTCCGGGGCGGCGTGATCGGTCCAGCGCAGCCAGAGCGCCTGCAGCCGCTCGCGCACCGCCCGGTCGGGATGGGTGGATTGCGGCTTGATCCCGGCGCCGACGACATTGCCGACCAGGCTGTCCACCGCCGCCGCGACCCACGGGTTGTTCCGCGCATACCACCCGGCCCGCCGCGCCGCCGTGGTCGCGCCCGCCAGGATCGCCGCGTTCAGCCCGTCGACCGTCCGCGCCCCCTCCCAACGCCGCCCGCCACCCGCAGCGTCGAAGCCGCGAGCGCGCGCGAGGCCGAGAAGGCGATGGAGGAAGGTCCGCATGGGCGACAGAATCGCCCGAAACGGACCCTCAAGCTATTGGGAATGTTTGGGAATGTCGGAGTTCGCGTGGCTGATCTGAAGCATCGCCCAATCGGGTGGTTGTGCGAAAGTTGCTGAAGGGGCTTGTTCCACGCACTGATTCGACCTACCTTGCCGATTGCTATCGTGAGCGTCATGCGCAGTTGTGCATCGACGGGATCCGCGGGGCAAACGAGCAAGAGGAGAGCCGTGATGGCTTATGACACCCTGTCGTCGGGTAAGACGACCTTTACCCTCCATTATCATACGATTAAGAGTCTCACTTCGCCTGAGGAGAAGGCGAACGGAGTGCAGACGTGGTTCGCCAACGTAAGCGCCCGCGAGGTGACGAAGCTTGGCACGCAGGATAACCTGCGGACCTACATTGCCGAGCACAAAGACTCGAAGCGCAACAGCGTCCACAAGGAAATCGAGTCCACGATCCTTGAGCAGCCGGATCGTTTCATCAACCGGAACTCCGGTGTGACGATCACCTGCACCGAATGCACTATCGACGACTCGAAGCGGATGGCGCACTTGAAGAACGCCAGCATCATCAACGGTGCTCAGACCCAAGGCGAACTCAAGCGTTACTTCGACAGCCTCGAGGAAGACGATGAAACCGACTTCCCGGTGCGTGCGGAAATCATTATGGAGCCTCAGCACGAGCAGATCGTGGAAGTTGCAATCGCGCGCAACACTGCGACGTCGGTGAAGAGCGTTTCTCAGGCTGGCGCGCGCGGATATCTTGACGATCTTCGCGAGGCAATCGAAGCCGGGCTGCCGGGCGAGACTCTTCAGATGAACGAGACGGACACCGGGGGGCTGTCCGCTCAGGCAGTTCTGCAGTGGTGCCGGACGCTGATGCCGGCAGACCTCGAGACGTCGGGCACAAAAGCGCACAACATGCCCTACAAGCAGGCGGGCAAGTGTCTGAAGGAGTTCGGCGAGTGGGCGCAGGCGCGCAAAGCGGATCCCGATGCAAAGAAGCGGTATGACTTCACAGTCCAGATCGCTGTGGCCGCGATCAAAGAGTATCGCTACTGGGAAACCCATCCTGCGTGGAACGGTCGGCACCTCCACGAGAAGAGCAAGAGTGCCAACGGCGGTGCACCGAAAGGTGGGAGGCCTGTTCGGCGCGGTCCTGACGGCAAGATCAACTGGGTGGCGCCTGGTCTGCTTTTCCCGATCATGTCTGCTCTGTCCGCCTTCGTCCTGCAGAAGGACGGAAAGTGGGCCATTGAGAAGCCCAGCCTTTTCGATGCGGACCAGATGATCGACCGTGCGGTGAAGCAGTATCGTGCTCTGGATCGTCAGGTCGCCTACATGGGCCGTAGCGAAGCCGCGTACGATGCGCTCAGCATCTACACCGACACCATTGCCTCGGTCATGAAGTCTCAGTCAGCGTAACGCCATGCGATATGCAGCGACCCGAACTTCGGGTCGCTGCCCCTGTTTGACCATCTCGATGTCGAATGGCTAGGTGCAGAAGGCCCGTCGTTGCGACGGCTCGCCGTTAAGTCACTCAGCCGCAGTTGCTGTCACGCGGCTATGGTGCGCGTAAGTGTCCCAAGTGATCTCGTAGTTCTCGGCTTGATTGCCCCAGCCCGTCCAGCCTTTTCGCGTATCGCGGGCGAACATCTCGAGAAAAGGCCCTCGACTGCATGCCTCGATAACGTCATAGATCTCGTCTGGCTTCCGGCTGTGTTCACGCTTTTGAGTGGCGACGAGGTTTACCTGCCTCCGTCCGGGAGCTAGCGTCCTTGCGTTCTTCCCTCGCACTCCAAACAACACGAGCTCTGTCACATTTCGAAAATAGAACCCTACCCCGCGCCCGTCTGATCCGCCGCCTTTGCGAATTTTGTGCCAAACGATATTCGACTTGTATTCGAAACCCCAGGCGCGAAGCACCTCAATACCTTCGGGCAGGAGCGCATTCGGCACCCAGAGGTAGAGGTGTGCCGGCTCCTGCACAACTTCGGCCACCGGGAGAGCCTTGATCTCTGGCAGATCCATGGTGCCGTACCTCGACAGCCGTCGATGTTCCGGCGCCATCTTGCCAGTTCGGTTCGTGAACCGCCACGGCGGGTCAGCCAGGATGGTCTGGAATTTGCGCCCGTTCGCGGTCGCGAGAAGTTCCTGGGAAGGATTGACCATGGTGCCCCTGCTCACTTACGGTTTCTATATGTGCTAAAGGTTAAGCATCTCTTAGGCAAGATATAGATGGCGAAGCACGCTCTTGGCAGCTTCTCGAAGAACTTTGCGTGGCATGGAACCGGGCTGCGCAAGCTCCACATCGTCATCCGTGCCGGCTTTCGGGACGCGCTGGCGACTGTGCCGCGCGACCGGTTTCGTGAGGACTCTGGGCTGGACGCCTCGCTGAGCCTCATCCCGGTCAACTTTTTTCTGCACAACCGAGCCGGCCGCATGTCGGTCGATGAGTTAGTCTTCCAGGCGATCGAGCGACCGCACTCCATACGGTTCGACAGACTCGCCCTCTATGCGCTGCACCTCAACCGCGTGGGAGCCGGGTCGAAGGTTGTGAGCCGTCCAGCCATGTGGGCGAACGAGTTCGTCCGGGAGCGATTGTGGCAGTCTGGCGCATGGCGCTCATCTGCGCTCCCCGACACCTCTCTCGATCCCTTCATCGAGGACCGGATGGACGCGCAGTTGGATGTGCGGGTGAAGTGTCGCAACAACTACCGCCATCTCTATGAATTGTGCGAGTTTTGGCCGACGTCACTGCCAGTGATCAACGCTCAGGCCGAGCAGTGGATAGCCTCTGCCCTGTTTCTGGCCTGGGATCGACACATCCTTGACGGTGGACCTTCTGACAGGGCGAACCTCGTTGACCTCATAGACTCGGACGAGCTTTACAAGCTTTTGGGGGTAACCCGAGGGTTTGCCTTGGCTCAGGCGGGTGACCTGGCGAATCTCTACGGCGCCGTCGGCGGCATCGAACGCTTCCGTGAGGCAAAGACTGCTCCTGCGCCCACGACCCCGCCGCCGCCGAAGCCAGCACCTGAGATCCCGGAGGAGGAAGGCCTCGAGTGGCTTGAGCAAGAGGAGTCAGATGAGGTCGTCGAGCGGCGGGCCGTTGAACGGCAGGAGCAGAAGCGAAATCGAAAAAAGGCCGCGGCTTTAAAGCAGCATTATGACAACACATGCCAATTTTGTGGAACTAAACTGCAAATTT
>CAVZOJ010000012.1:0-6425 GCA_963776845.1 uncultured Alphaproteobacteria bacterium
GACAATGGTCGAGCGGGCAGCATCAGCCATTGAACCGCCAGGCCGAGCGTTATGCCCGCGAGGGCGTCGATCTCAGCCTCTCCACGCTCGCCGATCAGGTCGGCGCGGTGACCGAGTTGCTGACGCCGCTGCATGCGCTGATCGAGGCGCATGTCATGGCGGGCTCGCGGTTGCACGGCGACGATACCACCGTGCCGCTGCTGGCCCGGGGCGGCACGAAGACCGCGCGGCTCTGGACCTATGTGCGCGATGATCGGCCCTTCGGCGGCACCGCGCCGCCGGCAGTGGCCTTCCGCTTCTCCCGCGATCGGGGCGGCGAGCATCCGAACGAACATCTCAAGGGCTGGCAGGGTATTCTCCAGGGTGAGGAGGATCAGAAAACCGTCCAGTGGACGGTTTTCCCGACGAACGCTTATGCCGGATACAACCAGCTCTACGACCCGAGGCGGTCGCCCGGACCGGTGACCTCGGCGCTGTGCTGGTCACACGCCCGCCGCAAGTTCTTCGAACTCGCCGATGTCGAAGGCAACATCCGGAAGGGCAAGTCGCCCAAGGAGATCTCGCCGATCGCGTTCGAAGCGGTCCGACGCATCGATGCCCTGTTCGAGATCGAGCGCGACATCAACGGCAAATCCCCTGACGAGCGCCGCGAAGCACGGCAACATCTGTCGGCCCCGCTGGTCGGGGATCTGGAACGCTGGCTGCGCGGAGAACGGGCGCTGCTCTCGAAGCACGCCAAGGTCGCCAAGGCGATCGACTACCTGCTGTCGCCGAACCACTGGCCGGGCTTCACCCGGTTCCTCGAGGATGGCCGCATCTGCCTCAGCAACAACGCCGCCGAGCGGTCCCTGCGCGGTGTGGCCCTCGGCAGAAAATCCTGGCTCTTCGCCGGGTCCGAACGGGGCGGACAGCGCGCCGCCGCGATGTATGCACTGATCGGCACGGCAAAATTGAACGGCATCGATCCCCAAGCCTGGCTCGCCGACGTCATCGCGCGCATCTCCGACATGCCGGTCTCACGCCTGCACGAGTTGCTGCCGTGGGAATGGAACTTGGCAACACCTCAGGTCAAGGCTGCCTGACCGCGGTCCTCGGCGGAGGCTTACGGCCAGTGCCGCGGGAGCGCGAGGCACCATGAAGAGAGCCGCGCATTTTTCTGATCCGAGGCCGGGACGCAGATCCGCCTCCGGAGGCTGGGCGGATGTTGCGGCCCGACGGGCGCGAAGCGCCTCTTGCGGAGGGGGTTGCGGGAACCGGCGGCTGACGCTTCAGCCAAGCAGACCGGCGAGCGTCCGCACGAGTTCGCGGCCATCGTAAGGTTTCTTCAGCAGGGGCGCGTCGCGGTACATCGGATCTTCACGATGCTTGCCGGTGTATCCGGTGACGACGACGAAGGGGATGTTCCGCTCCCGCAGGGCGGCAGCGACCGGCGCGGACGATTCACCGTTGAGGTTCATGTCCAGCGAGGCCGCGTCTGGCCTGCTGGCTGCAAGCACGGCGAGCGCACGCTTCACGCTGCACGCCGGCTCGAGCACCTCGCACCCCTGCTCCTCGAAGAGGGCCTCTATGTCCATCGCCAGGAGCATCTCGTCTTCGACGACGAGGATGCGCCGTCCTGCAAGCGCCTGCGATTTGTCATCGGCCGCGATTGGTTCTCTCCTCAGGCGATGGAAACTCGATCTCTGCGACCAAACCCTCCGGTGCGAGGCGAAGTTCCGCCGATCCCTCGAGATCAAAGGCGCAGGCGCGCTGGATCAGCTTGGTCCCGAACCCCTTCGGAGAGCCATCCTGCACCGGCGGTCCATCGCGCTCCTGCCAGACCAGCCGGACGTGTCGCTGCCCGTCGACCTCGATCATGTCCCACGAGACGAGGAGCTTGCCGTCCGCAGTCGAGAGGGCGCCGTATTTCGAGGCGTTGGTCGCGAGCTCGTGCAGGACAAGCGCGAGACCGAGGCCCTGCTTCGGCGTCAGCCGCACCACTGGCCCATCGGTCACATGATCGACCGCACCGTCGCGGCCATAGGCCGAGAGCGTGGCGCGGACGAGAGGCGCCAGATCGGCGGATTGCCAATTGGTCTCGAGCAGCTGGTCATGCGCCCGCGCCAGGGCCTGAACCCGGCCGATGAACCGGTCGCGGTATTGCTCCACCGTCATGTCCGGCACGCCGGGCTGCCGGGCGAGCGCCTGAACCACGGCCAGCGTGTTCTTGACCCGGTGGCTCAGCTCGTGCGTGAGCAACCGATGCTGCTTTTCCGCCTCCTTGCGCTCGCTCACGTCCCGGAAGAGCACGCCGACCCGGTGTTCCTCCGGCTCGCCGATCGGGAATGCGTAGGCGTCGTAGTATCGCCCAAGGGCGGCGGCCGGCGCCTCGAACCGCTCCGGTTTGCCTGACGTCGCGATGCGGCCATAGATCTCGAACCAGTGTTCTTCATGGCCCGGGATCAACTGCCGCGCGGTCCGTCCTACGGCATCGGGCAGGCCGGTCTGTCGTTCGAACGCCGCGTTGATCTCCACAAACCGGTAGTCGACGGCCCGTCCTTCCTCGAACATCACCTCGAAGACGGCGAAGCCCTCGTCGATCGAGTCGAAGAGAGTCCGGTATCGCTGCTGGCTCTCGACGAGCTGCTGCTCCATCTCGCGGCGGGCACTGATGTCGACGAAGGTCACGACGACGCCCTCGATGCGGTCCTCGACCGTGCGGTAGGGCCTGAGCCGCATCATGAACCAGCGCCCGTCCTGGCTCTGCACCTCGGTCTCCGCAGGCGAGAGGTCCTGCACTACACGCCGCGCGTCCGCCTCGACCCCATCGTAGCGAAGGTGGTTGGTAAAGTGGGTGATGCTGCGCCCGGCATCCATCTCGGTGATGTTGAAGAGGTTGCCGATCGGCGGCGTGAACATCCGTATCCGAAGCTTGGTATCGAGAAACAGCGTGCCGATTTTGGTCGCCGCCGTCAGGTTCTGGAGGTCGCTGTGCGCTGTCGAGATGCTCTCGAGCTTGTTCTTCAGCTCGGCGTTCACCGTCTGGAGCTCCTCGTTCATCGACTGGAGCTCCTCCTTCGAGGTCTCGAGCTCCTCCGACGTCGAGCGGTATTCCTCGTTGATCGATTGCAGCTCCTCGTTCGCCGCCCGCAGATCCTCGATCGCCGTCTCGTGCTCGCCGCGGCTGGCGACGAGGGCTTCCTGCGCCGCCTTCAGCTCCGCATGGAGCCGGCGGTCCTGATTGCCCCGGACCTCGCCCTCCTTGACGCTATCTTCCTCCTCGGGCAAGGCCGGGCCGAGATCGAGAAAGAGCACCAGCGCCTGCGCGCCCGCCCCCTCGCGCACCGGCACCGGCGCGATCTGCATCGCGACGCCCCGCGCTTCGCCGTCGAGCAAGATGGTCGTGGCATGCGTCATCGTCGGTAGTCGCGCCTCGAGCGCGCGGTCGAGCGCCATCTTCAGGTCGAGGCGCAACTCGGGTCGAACCACTTCGGCGAGCTTGCCGGAGAAGGTGCCGGCGGAGTGCTGGATGAACCGCCCGGCTTGAGACGACAGGTGCACGATCTGCTGGCTCGCGTCGACCAGCACGCTTGGGGGCGCGGCGTGTTCGAGCGCCTCGGCATGCTGCTCGACCGGCGGCCGGTGACGGTCGCGATGGGGCTCCGATGTACGCTCCGGCTGCCGGAGCGCGTGCTCCGGCCCGCCGCGCGGAAGCGCGGGCATGTGCCGACGCGTCCGCGGAATGGCGCGATAGATCCGCGCGTCGCGGTCGATCGCGGAGAAGAACTCGCTACCGTCGGCCAATTCCGCCGATCCGAGGAAGAGGACGCCGTGGGGCTTCATGCCGTAGTGGAACAGGCTGAGGAGCTGCTCCTGGAGCGACCGCTCCATGTAGATCATCAGGTTGCGGCAGGCGATCAGATCGAGACGCATGAAGGGCGGGTCCTTCAGCACGCTGTGCGAGGCGAAGAGGACGACGTCCCGCAGCTCCTTGCGAACCCGATAATGAGTGCCCTCGTCGATGAAGAACCGCTGCAGGCGCTCCTCCGACACGTCGGCCTCGATGGAGCGCGGATACCGGCCTTCGCGCGCGGTGCCGAGCGCGCCCTCGTCGAGATCGCTGGCAAAGATCTGGATCGGCGTCTTCACCTTCCGGCGCTCCGCCTCCTCGAGAAACAGGATCGCCAGGCTGTAGGCCTCCTCGCCGGTGGCGCAGCCGACAGACCAGGCACGCAGCCCGTCCTCCCCCGCCTCCTCGAGGAGCGGCCCGATCACCTTCGCCGCCAGCGGCTCGAACGCCGTCTCGTCACGGAAGAACTGCGTGACCGAGATCAGCAGATCGTCGAAGAGCTCATGCGCCTCCTCGGGCGTGGTCCGGACGAACTCGGCATAGTCCGCCGGGCTGCTCATCCGGCAGACCTGCATGCGCCGCAGGACGCGACGCATCACCGTCGCGCGCTTGTAGCTCGAGAAGTCGTGGCCCGTGCGCGCGTGCAGGAAGCCGACGATGCGGCGCAGGTCGTTCGCCGCGCCATCCTCGTCGAGCGAGCGCACCGCCTCCTTGCTCTTCGCCACCTCCGCGATGCGCTCGGCCAGGCGAACGATCGGCGCGATGAAGCTGACGACGCCGGTGGCGATGGCGTTCTGCGGCATTGCGCCGAACTCGGCCTCGGCGGGGTCCTGCGCGAAGACAACTCCACCGGACTCCTGGATCGCCCGGACCCCGTTCGAGCCATCGGCGCCGGCGCCGCTGAGAACCACGGCCATGCCGTCGCCGCGCGCCGCGGCAATCGAGCGGAAGAAGACATCGACCGGCGCGCGGCGCCCGCGGGGTTCGGTGAACGCGCGGGCATGGACGCTGTCGCCCTCGATCACCAGCTCGCGGTCGGGGGGAATGACGTAGATGCAGTCCGGCCGCAGCTCCGGCGTGTCCGTCACCTGGTGCACGTCCATGTTGGTGCAGGACGACAGGATCTCGGCCAGGGCGCTCGGATGCTCGGGCGCGAGATGGACGATGACGACATAGGCGAGGCCCAGATCGTCCGGCAATTGCCGGAACAGGCTGCGCAGCGCGTGGACGCCCCCGGCGGAGGCGCCGATGGCGCAGATTGGCACATAGCCCTTTGTTAGCGGGCGGCTGGTCTCGCTTGCCATGCCGGCGTTCTCCTACGTGGTTACGGCACCGAACCACAGTTTATGCGGGAGAAACACGGCGTTCGGCCTTGGTGGCTCGCCTTGGCGACCTGCGTTACGCTGATTCCACTGCCGCAATCCCAGCGCCCGTATAGAAGGAAGCTCATCCCTTGTCAGGCGACCTCAGGGCACAGCGTGCCGCGCTTGCGGATTTCGGTCTCTTCGCCTTCCGCTGCCGGGACTTCAATACGCTGCTGACCCGGGCGGCGGAACTGGTTTCCGATGCGCTCCAGATCGAGCTCGTCAAGATACTGGAGCACCGCCCGGGGAAGGAGATTTCCTGCTCCGCGCCGGCGTGAACTGGGCGCCCGGCGTCGTCGGTCACGTTACCTTCGCCGATCACGAGAGGTCTCCGGCCGGCTATGCGCTGCTCACCTGCGACCCGGTCGTCTCGCAAGATGTCGACGCGGAGACGCGGTTCGAGATCCCCGACGTCCTGGTGCGGGCACTGTCAGGTTGATGGAGCCATGAAAGCCCGGTAGCGGGCTCGGATGCTGAACCTCGACGATCTCTCGCGCCTCAAAGGGCACCGTTTCCCGCGAACGGTGATCGGATACGCCGTCTGGGCGTACCATCGGTTCGCCCTGAGCCTGCGCGACGTCGAGGACCTTCTGGCCGAGCGTGGGGTCGTCGTATCGCATGAGACGATCAGGGTCTGGGTCGCGAGGTTCGGGACGCAGATCGCCGCGAAAATCCGTCGCGACCGGCCTGGGCCAGCCGACAAGTGGCACCTCGACGAGGTCGTTCTCAAGATCAACGGCACGAAGCATTGGTTGTGGCGGGCAATCGACGCGAACGGCGACGTGCTGGACATCCTCGTGCAGTCGCGGCGCGACACCGCGGCCGCCAGGCGGTTCATGCGCAAGCTCTTCAGGCGATGGGGCCTGCCGCGGGTGATGGTGACCGACAAGCTCGGCTCCTACGCGGCGGCCAAAGCGAATATCGCCCCCGGCCTCGAGCATCGCCGGCACAAGGGCATCAACAACGCGGCCGAAGCATCGCACCGACACACTCGCCGACGGGAGAAGGTCATGGGCCGGTTCAAGTCACCGCAACAGGCGCAGCGGTTTCTGTCGGTCCACGACCAGACAGCTGCCGTCTTCCGCCCGCGCCGTCACCGCCTCTCCGCCCGTTCCTATCGCCACGCACGCCAAGATGCGTTCGGCCTGTGGGCGGACTACACCACCAATCTATCCGCGTGAGCGGTCGCCGACGGCAGTTTGTCTGTCCGGGCAAAACAACCTGACAATCCC
>CAVZOJ010000013.1:0-250051 GCA_963776845.1 uncultured Alphaproteobacteria bacterium
CGCTGGTCACAGGCGACGACCATCATCAGAGCGTTGTCGCCGCATATCTGCTGATAGCCGCGCCGTTCGGATGTCGTCATCTTGATCGTCATGCGCGCGTGATCCTTGCCTTGGAAGCCTTAGCCGGACGGGGAGCGGCGCCAACGCCGCCGGCTGCATCAGCGATAGCTCCGTCAGTGGCCCATCTCAACAACTAATTGCAGAAATATCTTTCAGGCGCTATCAACTCCCGCCGTCGGGCGGGCGAGCTTCTGGATCGTCCACCCCCTCGAGCAACAGCCGCGCCGTCCGCGCGTCGGTGACGAGCGCGTTGACCATGCCGGAGCGCGCCGCGCTCCGGATCGCACGCGCCTTCTCTCTCCCCGTGGCTACCCCGATGCTGAGCGGTATGCGTCGCAAGCTGCTCGCGTCCGATCGCCATCAGGTTCTCGTGGCCGCGCCATCGCGCCTCCAGCCGTCCAGGTCGAAGTAATGCCGGACGACGTCGCCTACCACGCGCCTGGAATCCTTGGCTTCGAAGTCGATCGCGCGGTGGCTCTCCGCCGTCTGGAAGTCGCCGATCCCGACGATGGCGGCGTCGACGCGCCGCCAGAGCCGAAGAATGTCGGCGGTATCGGGGTCGCGCGTCAGCACGCTTCGCAGCTCGGCCGAGGCGAGCGACGGTGGCATAAAGAAAGCGCGGCTCGCCCTGCATCTGCTCGGCGGCGGAGCGGACGAACTCGTTGATCTGGAAGTGCGATGCAGTCTCGTGCATGCCCCCCGTCGTCGGCACCACGAAGGCACCGGGAATGCGCGGTAGCCCCGCGGCGATGACGCTCTGCACCGCGCGGCCCCAGCCCACGGCGACGATCGATCCTTCTGTAGCCCGGCCTCCTGCAAAAGCGCGCCAACCTGCGATGCCAGACCGGCCACGTTCCCGCTCTCCTGGACCCTGACCTCCCGCAGACCAAGGTTGCCGCAGAGCCTGCCTCCGATCTCGTCGGCCTCGTCGAGGTCCGCCACCTGGATCCGCACGATCCCCTCCTCGCGAGCGTGCGAGAGAAGCCGCGAGACGGTCGCCGTGGATACTTGCATCCGCCGCGAAATCTCCAGCTGGGACAGGCCCTCGAGATAGTGCAGCTTGGCGGCCGTATGCATTAGGCTCCTGTTCAGCAGGCGCGCGCCCCGGGGGCGTCTCGTCATCGCGTTCCCCCTTCCAGAAAGATATTTCTGATAATTCCTTCTTGCTCGCGCGATGGTCGCTGGTCAATCTGAATCCGTCAAACTCGGTTTGATTCGTGGCACCGATCCATGGTCCGCCGCGAAAATCACGGCTTGGAGGAGCCGGTACCAAGGGGAGGCACTTCATCATGCGAAATTTCATCAGATCGACAGCATTGGCCGTCGGGCTCGTCGCAGGCGCTGCGGCGCAAGCTCAGGACCAGGAAGACTACACCATCACGCTGATCCCGGGCCTGACGACGGACGCGTTCTACATCACGATGAACCGCGGCGCGCAGGCGGCCGCCGAGGCGCTGGGAATCACCGTCAACTTCCAGGGCGCCGAGGAATTCGATCCGGTGCTGCAGACGCCGGTTCTCGACGCCGTCATCGCCCGCGGACCGGACGCGCTTCTGATCGCGCCGACCGACAGCACCCAGATGATCGAGCCGCTGCGCCGCGCGAGCGAAGCGGGCATCCCGGTCATCACCGTCGACACCTTCATCGACGACGGCCAGTACCAGGACGGTTCGGGCGACGGCGACTTCCCGATCTCGTACATCGCGTCGGACAACATCGCGGGCGGCCGGATGGCGGCGCGCTTCATGGCCGAGGAGATCGGCGGCGAGGGCAAGGTCTACGTCTCGAACGTGCGCCCCGGCATCTCGACCACCGACCAGCGCGAGGAGGGCTTCAAGGCCGAGATGGCCGAGAACTACCCTGACATCGAGGTGCTCGAGACCCAGTACAACGAGAACGACGCGTCGCTCGCGGCGTCGCAGTTCCAGGCGGTGCTGGCGCGCAATCCTGATGTCGCCGGGGTCTTCGGCGCCAACCTGTTCTCGGCGCTTGGTGCCGGCAACGGCGTCGCCGGCGGCAACCTGGCCGACCAGGTGACGGTGATCGCCTTCGACGCGCCGCAGAGCATCGTCGACAACATCTCGTCGGGTCTCGTCGACGCCGCCATTGCGCAGCATCCCGCCGAGATCGGCTACTATGGCGTCATGACAGCCTACGCCGTGCTGACCGGCCAGTCGGTGCCGACCTCGATCGGAACCGGGTTCACCGTCATCACCGAGGACAACGTGAACGACGAGGACATCGCCAAGTTCATCTACTCCGAGTGAGCCAGTCGATGACCTCGAACACCAAGGGGGCTTCATTCGTGAAGTCCCTGCTCAACGCCTGGTCGTGGCTGTTCCTGATCCTCATCCTCGGCTTCTTCGAAATCTACGCACGACTGGAAACGGGCAACACGTTCCTTCTCAACGCCTACACGCTGCAGTCGATCGCGGTCGCGGCGTCGCAGATCCTGCTTCTGGCACTCGGGCTTACGCTGGTGATCGTGGCGGGGCACATCGACCTCTCGATTGCGTTTACCACGGGCTTCGCCGCCGTGGCGATGGCCCTCGTCATCCGCTACGTCGGGGCTGACGGCGGCTGGTTCACGGTGATCCTCGCGCTTGGGGTCGGGCTTCTCGCCGCGATCCTCGTGGGCCTGGTCAACGGCTGGCTCGTCGCCTTCATCAACGTCCCCAGCTTCATCGGAACGCTCGGCACATACGGCATCGCCCGAGGTGCGGCGCTGATCATCGCCGGCGGCGCGACGGTCTCGATCCAGAGCGACGAGGCACGCAGCATCGGCAACGGCGTGATCCTGGGCATCCCCGTCCCGGTCCTGGTCGCGGCACTTCTCGCGCTCGTCTTCCACTACCTGCTCACGCACACGAAGTTCGGCGTCCATACCTACGCCCTCGGCGCCAACAGGGCCTCGGTGGAGCGGGCGGGCGTGGACGTCAGGAAGCATCTCGTCATCCTCTTCGTCCTCTCTGCAATCACCGCCGGCATCGGCGGCCTGATCTACACCGGCCGGTTCTCGGCCGGCGCCGCGAACGCGGGGGAGCCGATCCTGCTCTACGCAGTGGCGGCGGTGTTCATCGGCGGCGCGTCGCTGACCGGCGGGCAGGGCACGGTGACCGGAACGGTCATCGGCGCCTTCATCATCGCCGTGATCCAGTTCGGGCTCGTGTTCTCGGGCCTGCCGCCCTACTGGCAGTTCGTCGCCGTGGGCCTGGTGATCATCGTCGCCGTGGTCGTGGACCAGTCACGCGACCGGCTGACGGGGGCAAGCTCATGACGCTTCTGCTCAAGGCGGACGGCCTCAGGAAGCGCTTCGGCGGCAACGAGGCGGTCAAGGACGCCAGCTTCGAGGTCAATGAAGGCGAGTGCGTCGTCCTCGCCGGAGATAACGGCGCCGGCAAGTCGACCGTGATCAAGATGATCTCGGGCGTCTACACACCGACCGAGGGCGAGGTTCACTTCGACGGCCAGCGCCTGACCGGCAAGTCACCGGAAGCGGTGCGGCGCGCGGGGATCGAGACGATCTACCAGGACCTCGCGCTCGCCGACAATCTCGACCCCGGCCTCAACCTCTATCTCGGGCGGGAGAAGACCAAGCGATCCTAGGGCTCAGCTTCCTCGACCGGGCCGAGATGCGGCGCAACGCGGTCGAGGTGCTCAAGAGCCTCGGCATCGTCGTGCCCGACCCGACGGCGCCGGTGCGCGAGATGTCGGGCGGCCAGCGCCAGGCGATCGCGATCGCCCGCGCGATCCACTGGCAGGCCAAGCTCGTCATCATGGACGAACCGACGGCCGCGCTCGGGGTGCCCGAGCAGCGCGAGGTGATGGCGCTGATCGAGCGGATGAAGTCGCGGGGCGTGGGCATCATCCTGATCTCGCACAACCTGCCCGACATCTTCGCCGCCGCCGATCGGATCATCGTCCTGGCGCGAGGCGTCGTCGCGGGAGAGCGGCGCCCGTCCGAGACCAACGACGAGGAGATCGTCCGTATGATGATGGGCGCAACCCTCTGACGCGCCGGCGCCGGGGATCGGCAGCGACCGCCCCGTCAGCGCACAAGGGGGACGAGATGACGTTGGGTCTGTCGGGCAAGACCGCTCTCGTTACAGGCGCAAGTTCCGGAATCGGCCGTTCCCTCGCCATCGCGGCGGCGGCGGCGGGCGCGCGCGTGTCGCTGGTCGGACGCTCCGCGGAGCGCCTCGCCGAAGTTCGGGAGCAGATCGGGGAACGCGCGCAGATCATCGCGGCCGACCTGACCGATCCCGCCGAGGTAGATCGCGTCGCGACCGATGCGACGGCGCAGCTCGGCCGCATAGACATCCTGCTGGCCAACGCGGGGCTCTATGTCCCAGGCGACGTCGCCGAAGGAGATCCGGATGCCTGGGACGAGCTGCTCGCGGTCAGCGTCAACAACGTCTTCCGCCTGGTGAACCGCGTCCTGCCGCAGATGATCGAGCGACGCTCGGCCGCCACGTGCATGTGCAGATCGAGATCAACGGCCGCACCCGGATGATGACCGTCTGCCGCGCGCCTTGGGAGAAGGGTTCGCCGACGCCGCAGGGCTTCCACCTGCAGCTCGTCGTCGAGGACTGGGACGCGTGGTGGGACCGCACCATCGCCGCCGGCTGCGAGGTGGTCATGCCGATCGGGCGGATGTTCTGAGGCGACCGCTTCGGCTTCCACTGGGCGATCAACGAGCACGCTCCTGCGTGACGATCCGAGGCGAGCGTTGCGGGACGCGGCGCTCCCCTCCTGGCGAGGTCGAGGCGAAGTAGCGCATCGTCCCGCTTGTCGGCCCTGTGGTCGATGGAATCGGCGTCAGCCAACCGGCGCCATAGGTCGCGATGGCGTCCAGCAGCGCCCGCTGACGGCTGAGGACCTAGCGGCGAGTTGCGCTTCGGCGACCGGCGATACCCGAACCGAAGGCACGACGTCGTCGCCTGTCCGACAGGTGGATGGCGCACTTCCGGCCCTCGCAGTGAGGGAGAGGCGCCCATCCCGTCAGGCGAAGGTGCGGCGGGGCCGCCGTTAACTGACGCCCCGCCGGTATCCACGTCGAGAACTTTACTGTTTGGTCTTGTTCGACGTGGCCGAGCTGCTCTGCAAAGTGCCCGTGGAGCGTCCCGCTGGCGTCGTGCTCGGCGATGACGCGGAATGGGTACTTCTATCTTCTTGCGACGTGCCGATCTGGGAAGACTGGGTCGCTGTCGTTCTTGCGAAAGATGAGCCAGAGGGTCGCTGCGCTTCCGCTTGGCTGCTGTGTGAAGCTGTGGACCCTGCCATCGCCGGACCAGCCGTCCGTTCCGCCGGTGCCGGTGAGCTTCCAGAGACAGCTTCCGCCCGCGAGGCCTCGGACGAAATCGGCGTGGACGTGGACCGCGACGCAGGGTTGTGGGTCGCGTCCATCGCCGCGTCGCCCATTCCCCTGTGCACAGCGGGCCCGGCGGACGATGCCGAGGGGCTGCGCGCCGCATTCAGCTCCGATGCCTTCGGCAGTCTCTCCGAGACGTGCGGCGGCGTGCCGTAGCCGGGATCGCGAGAACGGGCCGGCGATCGCCTCCGGTCGTCGTCTCGTCCCGGTCCCTGCGCGTGCGACACTGTCCGGTCGAACAGCAGCCACCCGACCCCGACAGCGGTAAGCATCAGCGGGATGGGCTTCTCTTGGATCATCCGTCTCAGCGTGTAGCCGTACTCGGTCCGATTCTCGCGCAGGTAAGCGCCGAGACGCTCCCACGCATCCTCGAAAGTCAGGCGCCCAAGGAGTTCGTCAATGGTGCCGCGCAGCTCTGCGCGTTCCTGTTCGATGTCGCGTTCGATGTCGCGAGAGGATCGTGTGTCGTTAGCCATGGGTCGTCGCCTCCCTCACCGAGTTCGCATCGCGCCGCACATTCTTGGCCGTCCGCGTCGGGGCGAGGCTGACGAGCTTGAGGTCGTTCTTTCCCTTCAGCGCCATCACGAGCGCGATGATCGCGAGGACGCCACCGACGACGAGCGCCGCCCATCCGGCACCGAGACCCGCCTCCGCCAGCGCGGCGGTTAGGGCCGCAGCAAGGACGTTCAGCGCCACCAAGAGTACGACGATCGCTCCGACGAGCAGTCCAATCGCCGTGGCGGCTTTGTTGGTATTCTCCTGCAGCTCGGCCCGGGCAAGATCAATCTCGCCGCGTACGAGACCCGTGATGTGCTCGAAGGCGTCGCCAACAAGACCCGTCGTGCTGCTTCGCGCTTTGCTGTTCGATGACATGTGTGGTTCGGAATGCGTCATTTGTCTCCTCCGTGTCCCGCAGGACCTGTTCGATCGCAGAGACAAGAAACTGGCGTCGCAGTTGTTCCGAAACACGCCTGCACTCGGCGCCTTCGTGCGCAGGAACAGAACGGCGTTTCACATATTCCGATCACGGCCATTCTTCCAACGGTACCGGCGTTCATTCGGCCGCTCCTTTTTCGTCCATGATTTGATGCTCTGGACTCAGATCGAGCTTCGGCGCAGAGCCACTGCGCGATCAGAAGAAGAACGTCTCAATAAGCGCGTCGCCGGGCGCGCTGCTCCTCTCGTAGCTTCGGAATTTCACGCCGATCTGATCCGAAGGTCCAAAGCATGATCGCCACGAACCGATGTGCCGACGAAGGACTCCGTATCCTCCGGCAGCACTGCACCACCTTTTCTTACTGCCGCTGCGATGCTTCGAAGGCCATCGGTGGACGGGGTGCACCCGCGGGCCGAGCACTGTCGTCTTCGCGGTCGACATGCAGTCGCCGCATGATGGGGCTTCGCGGGTGAGCCTTCCATGGTGTGAACCGCACGCGACGCGCCCGGAGGCTCGAAGGTGCAACAGACTCGGCGGAATGGCTCGCCCACGTCCCGGCAGGGACGCCTCGATGCGCCTCGATGCGAGCGCATCCGAGTTCGCTGCGTCAGCCCGTCGTGATCCGTCGCTCGAACGGCTCGCCGGATTTCAGCATCGCGTGCATGATGACGGCCAGCTTGCGTGCGACGGCGACGGCGGCGCGCTTGAAGCCGATCCTCTCTCTCGCAGCTTCAGTCCCCATGTGCGCAGGTCGCTCTCGGCAAAGGCGCGCGTCAGGATCACGATGGCGGCCTCGTAAAGCAGGCCGCGCAGATGCGCATCGCCGCGCCGCGAGATGTGCCCGTCATAGTCGACCTCGCCGGACTGGCAGCGGCGGGTCGTCAGCCCCAGCCACGCACCGACCGAGCGGGACTTTCGGAAGTTCGCCGGGTTCTCGATGGCGGTCGTGAAGGCGGTTGCGGTGACGGCACCGACACCGGGGATCGTCATCAGCCGCTGACAGGGCTCGCTCTGCCGGGCGCTGGCGAGGAGCTGCCGCCCGAGTTCGGCGGCGCGTGAGCGCACGCTGCGCCACGTCTCCAGCACCGGCAGGATGATCCGCGCGAGCGCGTCCTGACCGGCCAGCAGGCGATGGACCTCGGCTTCGAACTTGCCGCGCCGGGCGACGAGCCCGAACGTCTTCATCAGTCCGCGGATCTGGTTCGACAGCTCCGTCGTGATCCTCACCAGCCGCGTCCGTGCGGCGACCAGCGTGCGGATCAGCATGCTGTCGTAGCCCTTCACGCGCACTTCCCGGAAGAAGCCGACCTCGGCCAGGTGCGCGAGACCGTCGGCATCGTTCGCGTCGGTCTTGTTCGGCGCCATGTCGAGTGCGGCCTTGGCATGCCGAGCATCGATGCAGATCGCCGGAAGCCCTTCCGCGCGCAGGGCATGGTAGAACCACACCGACAGCGGACCGGTCTCGAAGATCACCAGCTTCGCCGCCGGTGCCTGCTTGCGGAGAACCTCCGCGACCAGGCTCGGGTCCGAGGGGGACTTGCCGCGCCAGATCCGCCTGCCGCCGCGCCGCACGGAAATCGCCGTTTCTTTCAAGGACACATCCAGGCCGATATATTCGCTCATGATTGTTCTCCGTTCGATGCTTGGGCCCGGCGTCCAGTCGCGAGCCCGTATTCTCATCCTATGGGGGAACAACCACCCGCTCTCTCCCGACCAGGCCGGGGGCTCCGGGGCGATTCGCTCCCGCGATTACCCCATGTGTGGAAAGTCATCTTGGCGCGAGGCGGCGGAGCATTTGGGCGCAGGCGGCGATGGTCATCAGCGCTTCCGTCGTCTGTACGCGGAACTCGTAGTTCTTCGACATCCTGCGGTGTCGGCTGAGCCATGCGAAGCTGCGCTCGACGATCCAGTTCAGCCGGCGATCTTGAAGGCCTGCTCCTGGCGCCTCACGATCCGGAGGCGCCAGTTGTTCCGGTCTTTCATGTCTTGCGCCAGCGCTTTGCTCTCGTAGCCGGCGTCGGCGATCACGGTGTGGATCCGCGGCCAGAGCGGCAACAGCCCATCGGTCAGGTCGCGCGCAGCGCGGCGATCGGAGACGCCAGCCGGCTCGACACGACACGAGATGAGAAAACCCTGCGTATCGACGAGCATCTGACGCTTGCGGCTCTTGATGCGCTTGTGCCCGTCGAAGCCGCGAACGCCCCCCTTTCGGTGGTCTTGACGGACTGGCTGTCCATGATCGCCACCGACGGGTCGGGCCGCCGGCCGGCCTGTCGCCGGGCGGCGCGGTAGAGCGCGCGATGTAGCCGGGTCCAGACGCCGTCGAGACGCCATCGAGGGAAATACCACCAGACCGTGCCCCAGGGCGGGAAGTCGCGCGGCAGCAAGCGCCATCGGCAACCGGTACGCAGCAGATAGAAAATCGCGTCGACAACGGCACGCAGGCTGGTGGCCCTTGGGCTGTCGCGGACGAGTAAGCGTTCGTCCTGGCCGATGATCGGGCGATGGAAAAGTCGAGCCTACCGTTGGCCCGACATCTCCTCCATCGTTCCTGCAGTTCAGCGGGGGTCGTAGACGTAGCCTATGCCGCGGACGGTGCGGATGACGGCGGGCTTTGCGGGGTCCACCTCGATCTTTCTGCGGATCCGGCTGATGCGAATGTCGATTGAGCGATCGAACGGATCCCACGATCGGTCTCGGACGCCTTCGAGGATCTGGTCGCGGTTCAGCACGCGCCCTCGCTTCTCGGCGAAGAGCTTGAGCAGGTTGAACTCCATTGCGGTCAGCGGGACCTCTTCGCCATCCTCGGTCAGGAGCTTTGCGCCGCGGATGTCGAGCCAGCACTTGCCGAAGCGCCAGCGCTGCCCCGGCGCGGCCGCCGGCTCGGCGGGCTCGACGGCGACCCAGCGCAACACCGCCTTGAGCCGTGCCTCAAGCTCGCGCAGGTCGACAGGCTTGGCCAAGTAGTCGTCGGCGCCCATCTCCAGGCCGACGATCTTGTCGACGACCTCGCCCCGCGCAGTCAGCATCACCACTGGGATCCGCCGCCCCCGGACGCGCAGGTCGCGCAGCGCGGTCAGCCCGTCCTCGCCCGGCATCATCACGTCGAGAACGATCAGGTCAGGCGCGTCGCGCTCTATCGCGCGGCGCATGCCGGCCGCGTCGGCTGCGGTCGTCGCGCGAAAGCCGCGCTTGCCGAGGTACTCCGCCAGCATCTCGCGCAGGTCCGCCTCGTCGCCGCAGACCAGGATCCGGGCGCTCATGGGGGCTGCTCCGTCAGCACCCGCGCGACCAGAGCGCGTAACTCGGCCGGAACGATTGGCTTCTCCAGTCGCGGACGCCCGGTGCCGGCGAGGAAGGCTAGCGCCGCCGGTCCGGCGGTGTCGCCGGTGACGACGGCCACGTGTGAAGCGAGCGCCGGCGCCTCGGCCAGGAGGGCGCGGTAGAGACCGCGGCCGTCAAGACCTGGCATCGCCAGGTCGCTCAGCACCAGGTCTTAGGGGTGCTTCCGGATCAGGCGCAACGCAGCCTCTCCGGTCGTGGCGTGGTCGATTTCGTGGTGCTGACTGCGGAGGATGTCGCGCATCAGCTCGGCGACATCCGCCTCGTCCTCGACGATCAGGATGCGCGCCCTCGCCGGTCCCTTGACGCCGTTGGCGGAGGGCGCAGGTTCCCGTGCAACCTTGTCGGCCATCGGCAGGCGCACAGTGAATACGGTGCCGCCGCCCGGCCGCGGATCGACCCGAATCCGGCCTCGGTGCGAGATGACGACGCGGTGGCAAAGCGCGAGCCCAAGGCCCGTGCCCTCGCCCTTGGTGGTGAAGAACGGCTCGAAAACGCGGCCGCGTATCTCGCTCGAGATGCCGGGGCCGTCGTCGCTCACACGGATCTCCACGCTGCCGTTGCGGAATTCCGACGAGACCACGATTCGGCCACCGACGCCCGATGCTGCGATCGCCTGCGCGGCATTGCAGACCAGGTTCAGCACGACCTGCGCGATCTGATCGGCGTCGGCCATGATCGGGGGCAGGTCGTCATCCAGCCGAAGCTCGACCTCCGCCGCCAGGCCGTCGCCGGTCCGCGCCGCGTCGAGCGCCCTCCGCACCACCGGGTTCGGATCGACCGGCGACAGCACCGCGGGCTCCTGCCGGGCCATTGCGAGGAACGACTTGACGATGCGGGTGCAACGTTCGGCAGCCTGGGCGATCTTGTCGATGCGCCGCAAGGTGTTGGCGTCCGCCGTCTCCTCGCGCAGCATCATGGCGTGGCCGACCACCACCGACAGCGGGTTGTTAAGCTCGTGCGCCACGCCGGCGAGCAGTTCGCCCAGCGCCGACATCTTCTCGTTCTGGAAGGAAGATCGTCTCGCGCTGCGCCGCCAGCTCGGCCTGCATCGCGGTCTCGCGGGTCAGGTCGGCGATTGCGGAGACGACGACATCCTCGCCGCGATACTCGATCAGCCGCGCCGAGATCGATGCCGGAAAGGCGCTGCCGTCGGCATGCAGGCAGGTGACGTCCATGTCTTTCACCCGCCCTGTCGGCAAAAGCGCGGTGATGAAGTCGGCGCGCTCCTCCCGGCTGGCGAAATGGTCCGAGAGCGTCATCGCCGCACCGAGCAGCTCGGTCGCCGCCGGCGTGCGGTAGAGCACCTGGCCGTCACCGACGCGGCTCATGACGACGTTGGCAGGGCAGGCCTCAAGAACCTTGTTCAGGATCTGCGCGCCCTCCTGATCGTTCGCAGCCAGTTGCCGCCGGGCCGTCACGTCGCGCTGGGTGACGACGAAGCCGCCCGAGCGGGTCGCGCTCAGGGTCACCGCGCCTGCGGTCCCGTTCGGCGCTTCGACCTCGACGCTCTCGGGTGCGGCGCCCGGCTCCAGCCGGCTCTCCAGCCAGCGCAGCCGCCGCGCCGTCTCCTCGTCTATGAGGCCGCGCATCTTCGCCTCGCGCAGGAGAAGGTCCCACCCCACGCCCGACGCGATCAGGTCGGCGAGGATCGGGTTCATGCGCAGGAATCGACCGTTGCAGAGCAGCAGCCGGCGGTCCTCGTCGAACAGAGCGAAGCCCTCGCTCAGCGCCTCGATCGCGTCGGCCAACCCGAGACGTCCTGCCGACGGACCGCGCACCAGCGTCTCAGGCACGGTGCGCCCGGCCGGCGGGGGCCGCCTCGTGCAGCGTCATCACCTCGCTCTCCCAGCCGCGCAGGTTCTGCACGCCGAGGCTCACCAGCTCGAACCGCCCGTCCACCTGGTTGGCGAACCCGTCTCGATCGCGACCGACATCGGCTGCGCCACTTCCCAGCGCAGCCGCTTGGCCCGCATCACGGCGGGGCCGAACACGTCGTAGATGTACTTCTGCACGCCGACGACCGAGCCGATCACCGGCCCCGAGGCGCAGCCGATCCGACAATGGCACTGGTTCGGATGGCTCTCGTTGCGCTGCGCCAGGTAGCGGATGGACCTTACGGCGGCGCTGGCGATTGCAATCGCATGACCGTCCATCGCATCGGGCACGCCGGACACGATCATGTAGATGTCGCCGTTCGTCTTTATCCGCTCGCAGCCAAACTGCTCGCCGATGCGGTCGAGCGCCGAATATACGTCATTGAGCTCGCTGACGATGACGCCCGGACCGAGCGACATCGAGTTCGACGACCTCGGTGAAGGCCACGAAATCGAGGACCAGCACCGAGACCAACGGATAGAGCCGCGGTGTGACGACGCCGAAGGCCTTGTACTCCTCGTAGGCCGAGCGCGGCATCGTGTTGAGCAAGAGCTTCTCGACCTGCTCCTTCTCGCGCTTTGTTGCGCTCGACCATCAGCGAGTAGGAGTCGATCATCGACTCCAGCTCCTTGATGCGGGTGATGTTCTGGCAGACGACGACGACGATCTTCTTGCCCGAATCGAGCGCGAGGTTGAAGTCCATCGCCACCACCATCGTCCGCCGGCGCAGCTTGAACGAGAGCTCCGTCTTGTAGCGGCACGGCTCGTCGCGCGCCTGCCGGAGGAGGGCGAGGTCGAGTCCCACGAAGAGTTCCTCGATCCGGGTGCCAAGCTCAGGGCCACCGAACCACTCGCCGAACGTGTCGTTGAAAAAGCGCAGCCCTAGGGTGTCGAGGTCCACCAGAGCGACGCCGACGCCGATGCCTGCAGGAGCTGCTCGTTGATCGCGGCGATGGACATCAGGGGACCACCAGTCCGCGGCGACTCTCGAATTCGCCGACGACGCGGGCGACGTCGTCTCCTGCGACCCCGTGATCGCTCAGGGTCTCCCCTAGGATTGGCTTCAGCGTGTCGAAGTGCGCCGGCTCGATCGTCAGGTGGCGGTGGAGCGCCCTGATCTGCTCATCGGTGTAGGACGCCGGTCCGCCCAGCAGCATTGCCAGGAACTTGGTCTGGTGGTCGACGAGGGCGTAGAAATCGACCACGATGCGGCCGATCTGCGAAAAGCCTCCGTACTTCTCGTAAACCGACTTTGCCAATCGACGCCTCCCTGCGGGCGGAAAGTTCCGGTCCCCGATGTGAAACATGTCTGGTTGAAAGATGGTGCTGGCGTCGTTGTCCTCGGTGTCCTGGGAGGGATCGGAGTGATCATGGATTATTTTTGGGCATGTCCGCATATCGTGTTGGTGAGAACTCACGCCACCAGACGATCCCACACGAGGTCTGGGGCATTGACCCGCTGATCTGCGAGCGAGGATAGAAACCACGCCACGTAGAGCGGAAGATACTTGGTGGCCGGCCCTCTGAAGAGCTTCATGAACTCCTCGTAGCGCCCGTGGAGCGCGTTGATGTTCTGGATGTGGAAGATGCGTTCGACAACGCGCTCGCCGCGCCGGTTCTTGAGGACCTTGTGCTCGAGGCCGCAGGCGCTCGCGAGCTTCCTGTATCTGGACGCGGCATCCGAGCAGAGCACCGCGTCGCGTCCGATATGCCGGCCGAGCGCGCCGACGATGGTGGCGTCTCGAAGGTTCGCAATCACCTGCGCTCGCCTCTGTCCGGAACGATCGAGGGCGGTCAGGATCGGAATCTGCCATCTGGAGAGGCCGCGTTCCATCTTCGGCCCACCGCGCCCGAACTCGCGCCAGCGTCTCCGGGGCGGTTCGGGATTGTTCTCCGGGTCGCGCTCGTGGCGCACCCACTCGCGAGACGCCTTCCGGCTCTCGCGCTGAAACGCCTCGTCCGCCTCGATAATCCCGGAGAGCCCAGAAGCGCCGACACCGACCAGCGTTCTGAGGATCATATGACGCCAGCGCCAGATGGTCATCTTGTTCACTCCCAGGCGTTCCGCGGTTCTTCGGCAGCTGGACGGCTGTCCCGAGAACATCTCCTTGATCAGGGCGTGGAATGCCTGAGGCTGCCGAACCGTAGCGACCGCTGTGTCTGTCGTCGCGGACCTGGTCACGCCGCAAGCGTCGCAACGCCAGCGCTGAAAGCCGTTCTTGGTGCGGCCCCACCGAACGAGGCGCGAACATCCGCATTGAGCGCACACCGGCGCCGTCTCGATCCGGCTCTCGACCTGACGAAGCGCCTCGATCCGCAGGCCGAGGCTTCCAAGGATCTCCTGGACGTCCTCGATCTGGCGCGCGCTGAGACTGCCGATGGCTTCAACGAAGCGCGCAAACTCCACTGGGTTCATCAGATTCTCCGTGTCAGGGACACGGCAGATTGGCCGAAGTGGAGTTAAGCGAAGTCTACCAACACGCTATGCGGACATGCCCTTATTTTTCGTGGCATTGTCAGGTTGATGGTGTCGCGGAGGCCGGGTAGCCGGCTCACATGCTGAACCTCGACGATCTCTGCGCCTCAAAGGACATCGGTTTCCGCGGACCGTCATCGGCTACGCCGTCTCGGCCTACCACCGCTTCGCTCTGAGCCTGCGCGATGTCGAGGATCTTCTCGCGGAGCACGGGGTCGTCGTCTCCCACGAGACGATCCGGACCTGGGTCGCGAAGTTCGGAGCGCAGTTCATGCGACGGGCCCGGGCCAGCCGACAGTGGCATTTTGACGAGGTCGTCCTCAAGATCAACGGCGTCAGACACTAGCTGTGGCGGGCGATCGACGCGAACGGCGACGTGCTGGACATCCTCGTGCAGGCGCGCCGCCGCGGCCGCCAGGCGGTTCATGCGCAAGCTCTTCAAGCGTTGGTGCCTGCCGCGGGTGATGGTGACCGACAAGCTCGGATCCTATCCGGCCGCGAAGGCGAAACTCGCCCCCGGCGTCGCGCATCGCCGGCACAAGGGGATCAACAACGCCGCCGAAGCCTCGCACCGGCACACCCGTCGACGAGAGAAGATCATGGGGCGGTTCAAGTCGCCGCGACATGCCCAGCGGTTCCTGTCGGTCCACGATCAGACAGCCGCCATCTTCCGCCCGCCGTCACCGCCTCTCCGCCCGTTCCTACCGCCACGCAAGACAGGATGCGTTCGACATCTGGACCGCCTACACCACCGAACTGTCCGCGTGAGCGGTCGCCGGCGGCAGCTTGTCCGTCCGAGCAAAATAACCTGACAATGCCGGTCGACGTCGCCGGCGCCTCCGTCTGGCATCCATCGCCTTCCCTCAGGCGAAGGTTGGGATCGTCACCGTGTCGACATGGTCGAAGGACCAAGCCTCATCCTTGTAGCTGAGCGCAAAGCGACCGCAGTGCCGGCCGGCGCCACCTTGAGGGTTGAACGTATCAGCGCCTGTCCGCCGCCGATCACCTGCCGCACGGGCTTGCCGAGTTGGGGGCGGCCGCGATCCACTCCCGCACCGCCTTGGCGATGAACTTGGGGCCGTGGTCAGACCGGATGTGCCGGCACGCCACGCAGGATGAACAGGTCCGACAGGACGTCGATGACGTCCACCGACCTGAGCTTGCGGTCGACCCGGATTACCAGGCTCTCGCGGGTGAACTCGTCGATCACGTTCAGCATGCGGAACTTCCGTCCGTCGTGGGTGCGGTCCTCGACGAAGTCGTAGGACCAGACGTGGTTCGGGCGCTCCGGCCGCAGCCGGACGCACGACCCGTCGTTGAGCCAGAGACGGCCCTTCTTCGGCTGCTTCTGCGGCACCTTCAGCCCTTCCCGCCGCCATATCCGCTCGACCCGCTTGGCGTTCACCACCCAGCCGGCATCGCGCAGCAGCGCCGCGATCCGGCGGTAGCCGTAGCGGCCATACCGGCTGGCGAGCGCCGCGATGTCCGCCGTCAGAGCGGCTTCGTCGGCGCGGCCCCGCCGAAGGCCCCGGCAAGGCCGTCACCTGCGGACGCCATGGTCTGGAAATGAAAGCCCAAGCCGACCCGAGCGGCGAACAGCAGCGCCAGGATCCACCACCTCGTCGCGTCCGTTTCGGCTGCGCGCGCCTTCTGTTCGGACCTCATCGGTCCACCCTCGCTGCAACTGGGCAGCAGGATGAGGAGCCGCGGGCCTCGGCGGAATCCGGCAGCTGCAGTAAATCGCAACGGTCCCCTGCAGTATTCGACTACTGCGCAGCTTCGCGCTGATGAACGCGCTCGATCTCTGGCGCGAGACTGGCGAGGACCGCTGGCGTGAGATGGCGAAGGATCTCGTCGCGGAGGTCCACCACGTGCTCGGCCGTCACCGGCCGGACGATCCCCGCACCGGCTGGTTGAGCGGCCTGGGCGAGGCCGAAGGCGCGCGCCATCCGACGCTGGGCGGCCTCAGGATCGGCAAGCCCCTGCCCGAGCGCAGGCCGAACGAGCCCTACGACGAGCGCCTCGAATGAGACCGCGAGGGGCGCCGCGGGACCGGCGCCTCCTCGGCGAGCCCGGTCAATGGAACGGCACGTATCCGCAGGTCGTCGAGCAGGAGCCCGCGAGCGAGATTAACGCCGCAGCGTGTCAGTGCCGCAAAGTGTCAGTCGAGGCCGGGTTGGCGGCCGACGCGACGCGCCAGCGGGGCGACCGTCAGTCCCTGCACGATGATGGAGAACACGACGACGATGTAGGTGGCCGTCAGAATGGCCGGTTTCCACTCGCTCTGCGGGAGGCTGAGCGCCAGCGCGACGCTGATGCCGCCCTTGAGGCCGCCCCAGGTCATGATCCGCACGGTGCCTCGGTTGAACGTCCTGAACGCTCTGAGAAGATTGATCGGTACCGCGACCGCGGCGAGACGCGCGACAAGCGCGAGGACGATCGCCGCAATGCCCGCCATCACGGCATCGGCGGAGAACGCCACTGCGAAGACCTCGAAACCGATCATCAGGAACAGGACTGCGTTCAGTATCTCGTCGATTATCTTCCAAAATCCATCGACGTATTCCCGCGTCTGTTCGCTCATTCCGAAGCGGGTGCCGATGTGGCCGATCAGGAGGCCGGCGCAAACCGCCATGATTGGCGCCGAGACGTGAAGCGCCACGGCAAGCTCGTAGCCGCCGAACGCGAGACCGAGCGTCAGCAGCACCTCAAGCGAATACTCGTCGATCCGGCGCATGATCCGGAAGGTCAGCCAGCCAAGGACAATGCCGAGGGCCGCTCCTCCCAGCGCTTCCCGCACAAACAGAATTGCTGCGCCGGAGAGGCCTTCGGAATGCTCGCCGCCGGCGGGATAGGCCAGACCGAGCAGGACCAGGAAGACGACGTAGCCGACGCCGTCGTTGAACAGGCTCTCCCCGGCGATCTTGGTCTCGAGGCTGGTCGGCAGGTTCGCCTCGCGCAGGACCCCGAGCACCGCCACCGGATCGGTGGGCGAGATCAGGGCGCCGAACAGAAGCGCGACGAGTATCGGCATGCCCGTGAGCCACGAGAACGCCGTGCCGACGATGATCGTCGAGAGGGCGACGCCGATGGTCGCCATGAGCAGCACCGAGAGCCACTCGGATCGCAAGTCGGAGAGCTTGACGTGCAGCGCTCCCGCGAAAAGCAGAAGGCCCAGCATGCCTTCGAGCAGGGCGTTCGAGAACTCGATCCCGTTGACGATGGCGCGGAAGCTGTCGGCGATGCCGAGGGCCGGCGCCATGGCGTCGATACCAAGGATGGCCATGGACGCGAGCAGTGCGACGACGAGGATCCCGATTGCGGAAGGCAGCTTCAGGAAAAGGTAGTTCACGGCGCCGAAGATGCCGGCCAGCACAATCAGCAGGGACGCGATCTGAAGAATGTTCACTGGCTCCGCTCCTTCGTAGTAGACCTGCAACGCACCCCGACATTTGCCAAGCGGCCGCAGGCACGTGCAGCAGGAGGGCGAAGAGCTCGGTTATTTCACGCCTTGATGCCGAACCTGACGACCAGCCGTGACGTTTTTCCCTTTAACCTGTGGCAACCAGCGTCGTTGCATCCAAAGGGATCAGATTCGGAAGGAGAAGCGGTGCCAACCTGGACCGAACACGCCATCTGGTGGCATGTCTACCCGCTCGGGTTCGTCGGGGCCGAGAACAAAAGCGCACCCGGCGCATCCGTCGTTCACCGTCTGGGCCACCTGCATGCCTGGATGGACTACGCCGTCGAGCTTGGGGCAACAGGTTTGGCACTGGGACCCATCTTCGCCTCTTCGACCCACGGCTACGATACCGTCGACCATTTCCGGATCGATCCGCGCCTTGGTGACGACTCGGACTTCGACGCTCTGGTGACGGCAGCCCGCTCGCGCGACCTGCGACTGGTTCTCGACGGCGTCTTCAATCATGTCGGTCAAATGCATCCAGCGTTTCAAGAGGTGCTGCAAATGGGTCCCCGCGCCGAACGGGCCTCGTGGTTCCAGCTCTCGTGGCCGCGCGGCACGGTGCCGGGCGTTGAGCCGGACTACGCCTGCTTCGAGGGACATCGGCAGCTCGTCACGTTCGATCATGCCGCGCCGGAGGTGGCGGACCACGTCGCCGCCGTCATGAACCACTGGCTCGACCGTGGCGCCGACGGGTGGCGGCTCGACGCGGCCTACGCCGTCCCGGTTGGCTTCTGGGCCAACGTCCTGCCTCGCGTGCGGTCTGCGCACCCCGACGCATATCTCTTCGGCGAGGTGATCCATGGCGACTACGCGAAATTCGTTCGCAAGAGCGGCATGGATTCCGTGACGCAATACGAACTCTGGAAGGCGGTCTGGAGTTCTCTCAACGACGGAAATCTGTTCGAGCTTGCCCATGCGCTCGAGCGGCACAATGGATTCCTCGAGACGTTCGTGCCACTGACATTTTTAAGCAATCATGACGTGACGCGCATCGCCAGTCAGCTCACGGACGAGCGGCATCTGCCGCACGCCCTGGCGACCCTGTTCACCTGCGGGGGCACCCCGTCGATCTATGCCGGCGACGAGCAGGGCTTTCGAGGCGTGAAGGAGAACCGGATCGGCGGAGACGACGCCATTCGCCCGGCCTTTCCAGCGAGTCCCGGCGGATCTTGTCACCACCGATGAGCAATCGTTCCGCCTTCATCAGGAATTGATTGCGCTGCGGCGGAGGCACCCTTGGCTGCATCGCGCTCGCACCGAAAAGCTCCACTTGTCGAACCAGCATCTCGTGCTTTCGGTCGGCGAGGGGTCCGAGCGCCTGCTCCTCGCCCTCAACCTCGCCGATGATGCGGCGACGTTGCCAGCGCCGGACGCTCGCGGAATGGACGTGGGAACCGGCGAGTTGGTTCAACTCGAAGGGCCGGATGTGCAGATAAGCCTTCCGGCGCACGGCTGGGCGATCCTGTTCGTCTGACCGCCGAGATGTTTCCGCTTGGCCCCGACCTGCGCGGGCAACGGCCGGTGGAGACGGCTTGTCTCCGCGAGAGCTACGCTGCGGGCTCCACGTGCGGTCTGCTCGGTCTGCACCGGCACGGTGCCGCTGGCGGAGGCGAGCCTGCTCGACGGCGCGGCCGCCACCACGCACTGTGCCGGTCGTCAAACCTCCTGAACCGGCACGACGCCAAGGTGCTCCTCGCGCCCGAGCGCATCCTGACCGCCCCGGGCGAAGGCGGCAGGATCGCGACCAGCGGCGGCTCCTCGGCTTGGAAACGCAGGCGCTCCCATCATTCGCGCTTCAGGCGTGGGAACGGCCAGAAATCGTGCTTCTTCCAGATCGACCGCTACATATCCGCCGCGTCCAGGCGACCAGTGCCGAAATTCGGCGGATCTGGCCCGGCAGTTCGCGTCATTCCAATAGCTCGAGCGGCCAAAGTCCGGCGAAGCTCTACATGGAGTTGTTGCGGTTTGCCTTCTGATGAGGCACTTGCTGCTGGGCAGAGAAACGCAGGAAGAGAACGCCATGGCGAAAGCGACAGGAAAACCGGCGACAAAGACTACGTCCCGGAGAACCAAGGCCAAGGAAGTCGTCAAGTCTGAGGTCGCGCCAGGATTGGACCTCAGCGCGCTTGACCGCGATGAGCTACTCCGAACTCGAGAAGGACGTGAACCGCGCATTGCGCACCTGTGAAAAGCGCAAACGGAATGAAGCCCTCCGAGAGATGCAATTGGTGGCCGACAAGCACGGGATCTCCATGCAGGATGTCGTCCGCGGTTCGCAGGGGCGGAACCTTCAGCCTCCAAAATACCGCCATCCCGCGAACCCAGCGTTGACTTGGTCGGGGCGCGGGCGGCAGCCCGCCTGGTTCAAAGAGGCGATCGACGCTGGAACCATCCGAGATGACCTTCTGATCGCCTGAGCGACGGGCAGACGCAGAGCCAGGCGCGCCTATGCCTCGTTGATCCTCGAAAGTACCTCTCCGATCTGTCAAGCGACATCGCCATCTCCGCACTGGACATCTCTGGTACCGTTGCCTCGAATGCGGCGGTGCCGAGGCCGCCGCGCACGTCGCAGCCGTAGTCGGCGTCGTCCCCTGGCCCGCCGGTCGCCGCAGTTGACCTGCTCCCCGTCTTGTCCTCGTTCAGAAATTTAGTCTGTTGGTGGTTTGATCCTCGCTTGACCGGTTGCGGAACTCCCGCGGCGTGAGCCGTCGAGGCTCGTGTGCGGGCGGTGGTGATTGTAGTCGTCGCGCCATGCTGCGATCAAATGGCGGGCATGGTCGTCCATGGTGCCGCCATTGATGGGGTGGATGGCTCCCGCTCCCGGCATCGTAATGTGCCACATTGGGTGCCGTCAGAGACCCATCGAGGGAGCCATCCATGGAAGAGATTACCACCATCGGCATTGATCTCGCGAAGAGCGTCTTTCAGGTCCACGGGGTCCGGGAGGACGGTTCGGTCGGGCTTCGCCGGAAACTGCGGCGCGGCCAGGTTCTCCCAAGTTCGACAGTTAATCGCGTAAGTGATTGATACTGCGCGCACCGAAGGTGCGTTTGTGTGACTACACGCGGCTTCAGGCCGGTTTTGGCAAGCTCAGTGCGTCGAAGAGTTCGAGTTGCTCCGGGGTGGTCGTGCTGGTTCCGTGAAAGGATCTCTCGCCGATATGGGCGGTGTGTTTCTGGATGCGCGCGAGCAGGTCGAGCGCGGTGCGCGGGCTGGCGCTGTGGCCTCGCGCCTTCAAGCGCATCCGCACCACGCGGTAGAGCACGAGGGCCAGAAAGCAGATCATCGCGTGCGCCCGGATGCGCTCCGGCAGCCGGTGGTGAACCGGCGCGATCTCGATGTCGGACTTCAGGACGCGGAAGCCCCGCTCGATGTCGGCGAGGCTTCTGTATCGCGCGACGGCCTCGGCCGGCGCGATGTCCGAGGCATTGGTCAGAACCGCCAGCTTGCCGTCGAAGAGTTCGGCATCGCGGATCGCCGCCTCGTCGATGGTGTAGCTGAACCTGTCGGCGTGCAGATCGGGCTTGATGAAGCGGGTCAGCTCCGCCTCGGCGACGGCGCGGGCGAAGCGACTGTAGGCGCCGCGATCGGAGGCACGGCGTCCGCGGGTCGTCTGCCCCTCGTCCTGGGCATCGAGCCTGGCCACCAACCTGTCCGCCATCGCCTCCAGCTCGGCGATGCGCGCCCGGCGCCTGTGGGACTGCTCTTCGGCCCGCAGGGGATCATGCGCCACGATCAGCCGGTGACCGGCAAAGGTGCTTTCGGCCACGCCATCGCGAAAGGCGAGGTTCCGGAATGCATCGATCAGCTCGGCGTATCGACGCGCGGGAACGGCGAGGATGAACTCCAGCTTGCGAGCGGAGCGCTCGGCGACCGACGTCAGCTCGGTGATGTTCTCGAGGCTGAGCAGCCCGCGATCGGCCACCAGCACCACCCGCTGGATCGGAAAGTGCGCGAGTACCTTCTCCAGCATCCCCTGCAAGGTCTTCGTCTCGGCGACGTTGCCGGGGTGGACCGTGTGCAGGAGCGGCAGACCTTCGGCGGTCTGCACCACGCCCAGGACGAACTGCCGGGCGATGCCGCCGCGCTCCTTGTTCATGCCGAAGGCGCGCAGGTCGTCGGCCACCTCGGCCTCGCCGTGGATGCGCACCGTGGTCAGGTCGTAGAACACGATCGAGAGGTCGCGATCGACCAGGGGGCGGAACTGGCGGCTCAGCGCGGCCTCGACGGGATCGAGGTTGTCCATCAGCGCGTCCATCGCGCGCAGGAGCTGCTGGTGTGTCGGGGTCTGCGGCATGCCCGGCATCGCGACCGTCTCCAGCCAGCGCAGGCAGCCCAGCTTCGACTCCGGCGCGCAAAGCCGGTTGAACACCATCGCCCGGATCAGCGATTCTGCATCGAAGCCGCGCCGCGAGGAGCGCAGGGCCCGCTGCAAGGCCTTGTCGATCCCGAGGTCACGCCAGAGTTCGTGGAGCGCGAAGACGTCGCCGTAGCTGCGTCCGGGTTCGTGGACGACCTCGGACGCGGTGTTCTCAGCGCGGCCCACGGCCCGGTTGAGGCCATTGATCAAGGGATCGAGCATCGAAGGGGTGAGCCTGTCGAGGCGCCCGAGGTTCGCGACCACGCGCACTCGGGACTGCCCACGGTCGTTCCGGTAAGCCTCCACGAGCTGGAGATACTGTCGGCCGCCGGTCTTGGTGACGCGGGTATACATTGTGTAGCGAAGCTACCAGCATCGTGCCTCTTCTTTCAATGCTGGTCGTCGACGTGGCGTGTGACTACCGGGGTCACCGATTTTCGGGTTGATCCCTTCGCCAAGTCATTGAAACTACGTCACCGGCCCACGCCCACGACGATGAAATAGCTCGTGAAGTGTCGAACTCCGGGTGCCGGTGAAGTCGGCCGAACGCCAAGGGGTCCTGGTCGACCACAAGACCCGGGACTTTCTGGTGCGCCAGCAGACCCAGCTGGTGAACACGATCCGGGCCCATCTGGCCGAGTTCGGATTGGTCTATGCGCGCGGCATCCACGACGCCGATCGCTTGCTCGCCCTGATCGAGGAGGCGCCGGAGGCGGCACGCCCGGCCCTGGAGCTCCTGGCCAAGCAACTCCGCGAGACCCGGGATCGGATTGGGGAGGTCACCAACCGGATCGCGGCAGCCCAGAAGGAAGACCCGCTTTCCCGGCGGCTGACGACGATCCCAGGGATCGGCACACTCTCGTCCAGCGCATTCGCGGCGGCGACGCCGCAGGTCGAGACCTTCAGGACGGGGCGGGATTACGCCGCATGGCTCGGGCTCACGCCTCGAGCGCACTCAAGCGGGGGCAAGGAGCGCCTCGGGCGGATATCGAAGGCGGGCAACCGCTATCTTCGCCGGCTTCTGTATCTCGGGGCCATGGCGCAGATCAGTGCCGGACGGGTCGGCAGACCCGGCACGGACTGGCTCTGGCGCATGCTGGAGCGCAAGCCGGTGAAGGTCGTCGCCGTCGCGCTGGCCAATCGTATGGCGCGGATCGTCTGGGCGCTCATCAAGACCGGAGACAGCTACCGGGCCAGTACAGCCTGAACGAAACATCCGGGCTTACCCGGCATCGAGATGGTGAGGCGCAACGTGAGGTGATGGCAACGGACGGCGACACGGCATTCGGGACACCCAGTTCGAACCGACGCGCCTTCGAGCGCGTGCCATTGATTTGGACCCGATCGCTGGCGGACTTCATCAGGGCGCGCAGCCCAGGTGCTGCATCTTCGACGCCGTACACATGGCCGCGACCGACCAAGTGCCAGACCCAACCAGCGCCCTTGCCAAGCGGGAGCCACCCACACACGGTTCGAGCCCAATGGACGACGGCTGGGGAACAGGTGCTCGTTCAAGAACTCATCCCTGAGCCGGCCGATGAAGCTCTCAACGAACTCGTTCTGCTGCGGCTTGCCTGGCGCGATGTAGTGCCATTCGATGGAGTGCGCCCCTGAGACTGGACAATTTGGCGCGAAGATATTGACCGGGTCGGGGTTCTGCTAAGGGGAACCTCATGACAAAGAGACATCGCCGCCACAGCACCGCCAGGAAGCCCGCGCATCGACTCGCCGTTATCCTCGGTCGCGACCGCGATCAGGAGAAACGTGCCGGTATCGACGACCTGTGCGCGACGCAGGAATCTGCGGACACCCGTAGCCGCTGAGCGCGAGGTACTGCGCGAGGTGCGCCGCGTTCGTCAGCTTCGTCGCCGCCGGTGCGACCACGGCTGTGTCAGCGGGGGCTGGCGGGCCGCGGCGCGATGCGCTGGCCGGATGCGGCGGAGCGGTAGACGGCATCCTCGATCTCGAGGTTGGCGAGGTAGGCGGACCCACTGTTTTCCAGCGGAGCGCCGTGGAGCAGGTGCGCCACGACATGCTGCTGCAGCGCGAGGACGGAGTCGCCGGCAAAGCCGCGCTTCTCCCAATGATAGGGATGCGGCCGCTCCTCGTTGGAGCCGAAGTCGCGGCGAAAGAGGCGGCCGTCGCCGTCGAGCCGCAGGCCGCCCGCCGACCCCTCGACCAGCAACTCGCCCATGGTGAGGCGGCGGTTTTCGGCGATGTGGTCTGACAGGCGGTTACCGTCGAAGAGGGAGCGGGCGCCGCCGGCGTGGCTCATCAGGAACACGCCCGCATCCTCGCCGGCGATGACCGGGTTGAGGCGCCTCAGCTCGGCATAGACCGCCTCGCAGTCGCCGCAGAGGAAGCGGAAGGTGTCGATGAAATGGATGCCGGTCTCGTGGATCAGGAACCGCTCCATGCCCTGGAAGTAGGGCTGCCGGTCGAGATAGGCGCGCGGACCCTGGCCGTCGCCGGGGCGCAGCCGGAAAGCGGCTGAGTAGAGCTCGCCCAAAGCGCCCTCGTCGAGCAGGCGCCGGATCTCGCGGAACCAGGGTTGGAAGCGGAAGTTCTCGTGGACCGTCAGGGTGACGCCGGCGGCCTCGGCGGCGGCCACGGTCTCGCGCGCCTCGGCCAGCGAGCGGGTGAAGGCCTTCTGGCAGACGACGTCGATGCCGAGGCCGGCGGCGAGCGCGACGAGGTCGCGGTGGGTCGCCGGCGGCGTGGCGATATCGACGAGATCGGGGCGCTCGCGCGTCAGCATCTCCTCAGGGTCGTCGTAGACCGTGTCGACACCGACTTCCTTCGCCGCGGCCTCGGCCTTGCCGCGGTCAATGTCACAGATCGCGGTGAGAGTTGCCTGCGAGGCGCGGCTCCAGGCATCATGATGAAACCGGGCGAAGTAGCCCGCCCCGATCGTAACAACCTTCAGCGTCGATTGCGCCATCAGTTCTGGTGTCCCTGGGTTGCCTGCGCCGGATCATCGCCGCTCGAAGTCGCCTCGTCGATTAATCCGGCCGCGACGAGCGGAGTGAGGTCTGCCGTCCAGTGGACCGGCGGCCGGCCCGTGACGGGGGCGGCGAAGCTCGCGATCGCGTCGCCGTGCAGGCAGCCGAGATAGGCGGTGCGCAGGTCAGGACCGCCGAAGGCGAGGCTCGAGATGTTGGCGAGCGTCCGACCCAGCCGCCGGTTGAGCGTCGGGGTGTCTAGCGCGTCGCGCTGGTAGAGCGCCTCTGTTTCGGCCAAGGCGTCGGTGGCGGCGTCCTCGACCAACACTTCGGTCGTGCCGTCGGTGCCGATGCGAATGACGCGGTTCGAGACGATGCTGGTGACCCAGAGGGCGCCGTCGACATCGGCGGCAAGTCCGTCGGGGAACGTGCCGGGCCCATGTTCCGTCACGATCTCGCGCGGGCCGGCGGTGCCGTCTTGGCGCAGTTCGAAGCGCGATGTCCGCCGTCCGAAGGTCTCATTGACGTAGAGGTGGCAGCCGTCCGGCGAAAGCAGGCACTCGTTGGTGTAGCCCAGTCCGTCGATCACCATGCGCGGGGTGCCGCCGGGCTCCAGCACCGCGACGAAGCCGTCGGCGATGTCGGCGCGCGCTGCGGCGTGCCGCGGCACATGGCGCGTGCTGACGGTGATCCACAGGCGGCCGGCGTCGTCGAGCATGACGAAGTTCGTCGGCGGAATTGGTTGCCCCTCGACGTGCGTGACCAAAGATTCGACCCGGCCCTCGCAATCGATGCGGAAGACGCCGCCGCATGCGTCACCGAGGTGGGCGATGATGAACCGTCCGTCGGGCGCGAGAGCGATGCCGTTCGGCCGCAGCGGCTCGTCGATGCCGCGCGCCTCGATCCGGGTGACGGCGCCGTCCGGGCGGATGATCGCGACGCCGCCGGCACCGCGCCAGTCCGCCGTGAACAGAAGGCCCGAGCGGTGCGCCAGCACGCATTCCGGCCGCTCCAGACCGCTGCCGTGGAAGGCGAGCCCGTGGGGGAGCGTCATGGTCGAGATAGCTCTTTACGCATACGCTAATCAATACCATGATGCGTGCGTCGATCAACTGCAGACGATCGGCCAACCGAAAAAGCAACGATCAAAGGGAGGATCGACATGCTTCGACGCGCTCTCACCGCAGTCGCGCTCGCCGCGGCTGCTGCGCCCTCCGTCGCTCAGGACTATCCGCAGCGGCCGATCACGGCCGTGGTGGTCTGGGCCGCCGGCGGCGGCACCGACACGGTAAACCGGCTGCTCATGGCGGAGATGGAGAAGACGCTTCCGAACGACCCGTCCATCAACGTCGTCAACCGCACCGGCGGCGTCGGCGGATCCGCGGGCATGAGCTACGTCCACGGCCAGCCCGCCGACGGCTACACCCTCGCCGGCATCTCCAAATCGGTCGTCACCGCAGGGGTACAAGGCGGCTGGGACCAGCGGATGGACGTCTGGTATCCCTTCATCATCGGCGGGTCGCCCGACCTCGTCTCGGTCACGGCCGACTCGGAGTACGAGACGCTCGAGGAACTGGTAGAGGCGGCAAAGGCCGATCCCGGCTCGATCGCGGCGGGCGCTAGCGCCGCCGGGTCGATCCACCACCTCAACCTTCTCGCGCTGCAGGACGGCACCGGGGCGGAGTTCAACTTCATCCCATACGACGGGTCGGCGCCGGCGCAGAACGCGGCGGTGGCGGGCGAGGTGCAGGTCGTCGTGACCTCGCTTGCCGAACAGCAGCAACTGCTGCAGGCAGGGCGCCTGCGTCCGTTGGCGATGCTGACCCAGGACGGCTTCTCGCTGGAGGGCGTGGCGGACATCCCGTCGGCGTTCGACACCTATCCCGACCTGACGCAGTACCTGCCGATCAGCCAGGCCATCGGCTTTGCCGTCCATGCCGACGCGCCGGACGAGGTGAAGCAGACGCTTTCCGCGGCCTTCGAGGAGGCGATGCAGTCCGAGGCGGTGCAGACCTTCGCGGAGGAGAACTTCTACGCCCTGTCCGGCAAGCATGGCGAGGAGGCGTCGGAGGAGTTCGCAAACCTCAAGTCGCTCTTCGCATGGACGCTCTGGGACCTCGGCGCCGCTTCGGTGGACCCCGCGGAACTCGACATCCCCCGGCCGTGAAGGAAGGCGACCTTCGCCCCACCCGGGCGAAGGTCGCGACGGCATGACCGACACACCGCACGCACCGAATAACGACGCCGAGACGGCGCGGCTTCGCGGCGCCGACATCGCGACCGGCGCCGTGCTGGCCATCGTCGCGGTCCTGATGATCGCCGAGGCGCTGACCTACCCGCTGGAAGGTACCTATGCGGGCGTGCGCAACGCCTGGTACGTCTCGCCCGCACTCTTTCCGCTGATGATCGGTGGCATGCTGCTGATCCTGTCCGCCGGCCTTATCACCGTCGCGGCACGGGAGCGGGCACGGCTGCGCGCGCGAGCGGAGCCGGGCGCTCCGGCGCACGCAGGACGTTCGACGGGGCGGGAGGCATGGTTCATCGCGGCGCTCCTTGCCGCCTACATCGTGGGACTGGTGCCACGGGTCGACTTTCCCGCGGCCACCGCGCTCTTCCTGTTCGTCTTCATGGCGGGCTACATCGTGGAGGGACGGCTGCGGATCGCGCTCGCCGCCTGCCTGGTGGTGCCGTCCCTCCTGGCGTTCGCGGTGGCAATGGCGGGAGCCTGGCCGGCGCCGCGCTCGAGCGGACAGTTCGTGCTCGATGGAGCCATCGCGGCGGTGGTCCTCGCCACCTGCCTCCTCGCGCTGCGCTTCGCCGAGGGGGAGGAGCGGAGGCGCCTCAGGACGGCGGCGATCACCAGCGTCGTCACCGCCATCCTGCTGTCGGCGATCTTCCGGCACGGGCTTCTTGTTCCGCTGCCGCGCGAGGGGCTCGGCGCGGTCGCGATGGAGCGCGTCGCCGCCATGCTGTCGCGCCTGGCTGGTTGATGGGCAGCCTCGACCAGCTCGGTGCGTTCGGCGGTGCGATGATCTCGATCCTGTCGGTGCCGCAGAACTGGGTCGTCCTTTTCGCCTCCAGCCTGCTCGGCATCGCCTTCGGCGCTCTGCCGGGCCTGACCGCGACGCTTGGGGTGGGCCTGCTGGCGACCCTGACCTACGGGCTCGGCTACCAGACGGCGCTGATCGCGCTGATCGCGCTCTACGTGGGCGCCATCTACGGCGGCTCGTACCCGGCGATCCTGCTCAACATCCCCGGGACCGCGGCCTCGGCGGCCTCGGCCATGGACGGCTATCCGATGGCGGTGCGGGGAGAGGGCGGCCGCGCCCTCGGTCTCACGACGACGGCCTCGTTCATCGGCACGCTGCTCGGCATGACGGCGCTCGCGGTGCTGTCGCCGCTGATCGTCGAGGTGGCGATCGGCTTCACCAGCTACGAGTTCTTCCTGCTCGCGCTCTTCGGGATCATCGTCTCGGGCACGCTGCAGAGCCCGGACCTGGTGGTGAAGGGCTGGATCGCGGGTGTCCTGGGCCTGGCGCTGTCGGTCGTCGGCCGCGACGCGCTGATGTTCTACCCGCGCTACACATTCGGCCTGCCCGCACTCGACGCGGGGCTCGAGGTGGTGCCGGTGCTGATCGGCGCCTTCGCCATCCCGCAGATCATCATGACGCTGTCGAGCCACGCCCCCCTCGCCGCCGCACAGATCCGTGGCCGCATCGTCCCGGCCTTCGGCACGCTGGTGCGCAATGCCCGGCACATTCTGCGCTCCGCCGCGATCGGCATCGGCATCGGCGCCGTCCCTGGCGTCGGCGAGGACATCGCCGGCTGGGTCTCCTACGGTGCCGCCAAATCAGGCTCTCGCCATCCGGAAACCTTCGGCAAGGGCGAACCCGCGGGCCTCATCTCGGCCGAGACCGCCAACAACGCCTGCATCGGCGGCGCGCTGATCCCGCTCGTGACCCTCGGCATCCCGGGAAGTCCGCCGGCGGTCATGCTGCTCGGCGCGCTGATGCTGCACGGCCTGACGCCGGGCCCGATGCTCTCCATCAGCCAACCGACGTTCATGGCGGAGCTCGCCGCGATCATGGTGCTGGCGTCCGCCGCGATGTGCATCAACGGCCTCGTCCTCGCGCGCCAGGTGGTCCGGGTGCTCGCGGTGCCGAGCGAGATCTTCCTGCCGATCGTGGCGGTGCTGTCGGTCCTCGGCTCGTACGCGCTCGGGCTCAACGTGGAGAACCTCTACCTCATGCTGGCCGTGGGCCTGGGCGCCTACCTGCTGACGATCATGAAGTATCCGATCGCCCCGCTGGTCATCGGCGTCATCCTGGGTCCCATGGCGGACGAGAATCTGCGCCGCGCGCTGATGGTGGGTCGGGGGGACCTCTCCGGCTTCGTGACGCGCCCCGTGAGCCTGATCCTGATCCTGGCCATCGCGCTGCTTGTGTTGGCGCAGATTCCGCCGCTGCGCCGGGCGGTCGGCCGGCTCTCGCTCCGACCACGCCGTGTCGGGCGAGCCGCCAAGGCGAAGGACGAGCACACATCTTGACCTCTTCACGTGAAAGGCGATCCATGCCCGAAGACTACGCCGTCTGCGTCTCCTTCTCCGTCAAACCCGAGCACGCCGAGCGCTTCGTGGCGCGTGTCCGGCAGCAGGCCCGCGACTCGCTGACCGAACCGGGATGCCGGGTGTTCGAGGTCTGGACCGACACATCGCGCCCCGATGAGGTCTTCCTCTACGAGATCTACGCGGGACAGGCGGCGTTCGACGCGCACCTGCGGACGGATCACCTTCATGCGTTCGAGCGCGACGTCGCCGACTGGGTGGACGCCAAGACGGTCGTGACATGGGACCGCGGTGACGCGCCCGCTCGCACACAGCAATCCGGGAGACTGAAGGCATGAACGAGTTCGATATCGCAGTCTTTCCCGGGGACGGGATCGGGCTGGAGGTGATGGAGGCGGCGGAGGCGGTCCTGGACCCGCTGCAGCGGCGCTATGATTTCGGCCTGGCGCTCAAGCGGTGGAACGGCGGTGCCGCGCACTATCGCGAGACGGGCGAGGAGCTCGAGAGCGGCGCCTTCGAGGCGGCGCGGCGCGCCGATGCGATCCTCTTCGGCTCGATGGGCCTGCCGGATGTGCGCCTCCCCGACGGGACCGAGGTGGCGCCGCACCTCGAGATGCGCCGCGAGTTCGGGCTGTTCGCCGGCGTCCGGCCGGCGCGCAAATACCCCAACATGCCGACGCCGCTGCGCGATCCGGAAGCCGAGGGGATCGACCTCATCGTGCTGCGGGAATCGACCGAGGGGCTGTTCGCCTCGCGCGGCCGCGGCACGGTGGAAGACGACCGCGTGGCGCGCGACACGCTCGAGATCACTCGTGCGACGTCGCGAGAACCTCTTCGACTTCGCCTTTCGCCTGGCCGGGCGCCGCGCCGGCAAGGGGCGCGGGACAGCGCCGCGTCACCTGCGTCGACAAGGCGAACGTCTTCGTGTCGATGGCCTTCTTCCGCAAGATCTTCGACGAGCGTGCAGCGGCCTTCCCCGACATCTCCAGCGACCACGCCTATGTCGACGCCGCGGCGCTGGATCTGGTGCGGAAACCCTGGATCTTCGACGTCATGGTCATGGAGAACATGTTCGGGGACATCCTGTCCGATCTCGGTGGCGGCACTTGTCGGCGGCATGGGAATGGCGCCGTGCGCCGAGATCGGTGACGACCACGCGCTGTTCCAGCCCGCCCACGGCACCGCGCCCGACATCGCCGGGCAGGGCAAGGCCAACCCAACCGCGATGCTGGTCTCGACCGCGATGATGCTCGACTGGCTCGGCGAGCGGCTCCGGCGAGGAGCGTCTGATCGCGGCGGCGGACGCGCTCGACGAGGCGGTGTGGCGCGCCTACGCGGATGGTGCCGTGCTGCCCCACGAGCTCGGCGGGTCGAGCGGTCTGCGCGACGTGACGCAGGCGGTGATCGAGCGGCTTGGATGAAGGCGGACGGGGCCACGACGGCGTCACGGCCCCAAGGGCGCATGTCGCGCGTCGACGAGGCGTATTCCGAGTTGAAGTCCCGGATCGAGACCAACCGCTATCCGCCAGGCCACGCCGCGCTGGAGAACGAGTTGGCCCAGGATCTGGGGATGAGCCGAACCCCCGTCCGCGAGGCGCTGGTCCGGTTGCAGCAGGAAGGCCTCGTCGACGTGCGGCCTCGGCGGGGAATGCAGGTGCTGGGCCTGTCGCCGCAGGACATGCGCGAGATCTACGAGGTGATCGCCGGCTGCGAGGCGGTGGCGGTGCATTTGCTGGCCTCCAAGGCGCCTTCGGAGGAGGTGGGCGCGGCGATCGGCGAGCCGGTCGACCGGATGGAGCGCGCGCTGGACTCGGGCGATCTCGAGGGCTGGGCGGCGGCCGACGACGATTTCCACCGCGCCTTGTTTCGCCTCTGCGGCAACTCCCGTTTGGAAAGCGAGGGAGTGTCGCTGCTGGACCGGACCCGCCGCGCCCGCTTCTTCACGCTGCACCTGCGGCGCCGCCCGTTCCGGTCGACGGCCGACCACCGCAAGCTCGTGGAACTGATCGCCGCCGGCGAAGCGAAGCTGGCGCGCGAGGCGACGCTCGACCACCGCCTCACCGCGATGGGCGAGCTCCTTGAGATCATCGAGCGGTATCAGATCCGTACCTTCTGAAAGCTCCGTCCGACCCGGTGTTAGAGAAGGGACGGTCGTGGTTGCGACCGGGCCGGCGTCTCGCCTGGCTGGATGCGCCGTTGGATCAAGTTCTGGGGAAGGCGGCGAGCCAGCCCAGACCCGCTTGCGTATCGCCGCCGGGCGCGCGCGGGCGGTACTCTGCACCGATGTGCCCCGCATAGCCGATCTCCGCGAGCCGCCCGATCAGCCAGCGGTAGTCCACCTCGCCGGCGTCGGGCTCTCCACGGTCGGGCACCGCCGCGATCTGGATGTGGCCGATCTTGGGCATCAGCCGCGCGATCGAGGTCGCGAGATCTCCCTGCATGATCTGCATGTGGTAGCAATCGAACATGATCCGCAGTGCGGCGTGGCCGACGGCGTCAAGGATGCGCTCGGCGTGGTCGGTGTCAGACAGGTGGTAGTCGGGCACGTCGCGGGTGTTGATCGGCTCGATCAGGATGCCTATCCCGTGCGCGGCGGCCGCGTCGCAGGCGAAACTCAGGTTCTCGCGAAAGCAGGCCTCGGCCGCCGCGCCGCCGTCCGTCCGTCCTGCCATAACATGCACCGCGTCTATCCCGATGGCCGCGGCATAGTCGACCGCCCGCGTGATCTCGCGGTGCGCGTCGTCCTCCCGGCCGGGGAGGGCGCAGAGGCCGAATTCCCCAGCCACGCGGTCGCCCGGCCAGGTGTTGAGTGCGAGCATCCGCAGCCCGGTCTCGTCGAGCGCCGCGCGCAGGTCTGCCGGAGGCGTCTCGTAGGGGAAGTGCGATTCCACCGCGTCGAAGCCCGCCGCCTTGGCCGCGCGCACCGCGTCGGGAAGCGGAAAGTCGGTGAAAAGAAAGCCCAGATTGGCCGAGTACCGCATCAGTCCCACTCCAGGTCGAAGGCGCGGACCACGGCGCCCACCTGCGCCGCGTCGAGCGGCCTCGCGCCGGTCCCCCGGAGGAGGAGGGCGAGGCGCGCGGTCTCCTCCAGCTCCTCCATAGCGAAGACGGCCGCCTCAAGGTCCTTGGCGGCGACCACGGGGCCGTGATTGGCCAGGAGGATCGCCGAGCGCCGCCCGGCCAGTCCGCGCACGGCGTCGGCCGTGGCGGGGTCGCCCGGCACGAAGAACGGCAGCAGCGCGACCTTGCCGACGCGCATCACCGAATAGGCGGTGAGCGGCGGCAGAGCGTCGTCGGGATCGGTCTCGGGCAGCATCGACAGCGCCACCGAATGGGTGGAGTGCAGGTGGACGACCGCCCCGGCGCTCCGACGCGTCTCGTAGAAGGCGGAATGGAGCGGCATCTCCTTGGTGGGCGGGTCGCCCGCGACGTGATTGCCCGCTGCGTCGAAGCGCGACAGCCGGGCGGGGTCGAGCCGCCCCATGCTGGAGCCGGTCGGCGTGACCAGAAGGCCGCCATCGTGGGTGCGCACCGAGATGTTACCGGAGGCACCGCCCGTCAGACCCCGATTGAAGATGGACTTTGCCCAGAAGCAGATATCTTCGCGCAGCTTCGTCTCGCTCATGAGCACGCCATCAGGTCGAGGGCCTTCTCGAAGAAGTCCGGTGCGCCGAAATTACCCGACTTCAGCGCGAGGACGAGGTCGCTGCGTGCCCGCATGACAGGAACGCCGGGGTCGATCTCGGGTCCGATCTCCAGCCGTTCGATCTGCAGACCTTCCACCACGGCGCCCGACGTCTCGCCGCCGGCGGTCACGAGGCGGGTGATGCCGCCGCTCACGAGCGCGCGCGCCGTGTCGGCGAAGAGGTTCTCGATGGCGGTCGCCACCGCCTCGCGGCCATGGCGATCCTGCGCGGCGCGGACGGTGTCGGGATCGGCGGACGTGTAGATCAGCGGCATCCCCTGCTGCCCCAAGACCCAGTCGGAGAGGTCTTGCGCGACGACGTCTCCGGCCATGACGGCGTCGGCCGACACCTCGCGGGCCGGATGCGCCTCGGCGTGCCGCGCCACTTGCGCCCGCGTCGCGCGTGAGCAGGAGCCCGACAGCACCGCAGCAGGGCCGTCCTGGCCGGCCCACTGGCCGGCGGCGCCCGACAAGAGACCCGCCTCGCGAAAGACCGCCGGCAGGCCGAGGGCGATGCCCGACCCGCCTGTCACGAGGGGCAGCCCCTCGGCGGCACGCCCCAGCGTGACGAGGTCCTCGTCCCGGATGGCGTCGGCGACCACGAGGCGATGGCCGGCGGCATCCTCTGCGGCGAGGCGCGCGCAAACCGCGTCGACCCCGTCGAGGACGGTCGCCGCGGCGACGTGCCCGACGCTGCCGCGCACCTGGCGGGCCAGCCACCGGCGCAGGTCGGGGTCCGTCATCGGCGTGAGCGGGTGGCTTTCCATCCCGCTCTCGCTGAGGAGGCGGTCGCCGACGAAGAGGTGTCCCTGGTAGACGGACCGGCCTGTCGCCGGGAAGGCGGGGCAGACCATGACCTTGCGGGCGTCGAGAGCGTCGGCGAGGGCCTCGGCCACCGGACCGATGTTGCCCTCGGGCGTCGAGTTGAAGGTGGAGCAGTACTTGAACAGGAACTGCCGGCAGCCCTGCGCGCGCAGCCAGTCCAGCGCCGCGAGTGACAGGCGCACGGCGTCGTCTGCGGAGATCGAGCGCGACTTGAGGGCGACGATGCCCGCCTCGACCTCCCGACCGGCCGGCGCGTCGGGCACTCCGACGTACTGGACGCAGCGCATGCCGCCCCGCGTCAGCGTGTTGCCGAGATCGGAGGAGCCGGTGAAGTCGTCGCCGATGCAGCCGAGCAGCATCAGCCACGCCCCGGCAGGTCGACGCTGCCCGCGGCGGCGACGTGGAGGGTCAGCGCCGCATCATCCTCTGCGCCGAGACCCGCGGCGGAAGCGTCGCGAAACTGCGCGAGGGCCGTTTCCGCCACCGGCAGCGGCAGGCCGGCCGCGCGCGCGATCTCTGTGACGATCCCGAGGTCCTTGGGCCAGATGTCGATGCTGGACCGCGGGGTGTAGTCGTTGTCGAGGACATGCGGCGCACGGTTGCCGAAGATCGATGACTGACCGGCGGAGCTGGAGATCACCTCGACCACCCGCGCCAGGTCCAGCCCCTGCGACGCGGCGAAGGCCAGCGCCTCGCTCATGGCGGCGATGTGGACGCCGACGAGGAGCTGGTTGACCGCCTTCATGGCGGATCCGGCCCCGGCGGCGTCGCCCAGCCGGTGGACAGTCTCGGCCATGGCCTCGAGCAGGGGGGCCGCGGCGTCGAATGCCGCCGCCTGTCCCGACGCCATGATCGTCAGGCAGCCGTCCACCGCCTTCAGCGATCCGCCTGATATGGGCGCGTCGAGGTAGAGAAGGCCGCGCGTCCGCGCCTCGGCCTCCAGTTCGACGGCGATGGCGGGGGCGAGCGTGGCGCAGGATAGAATGACGCCGCCCGGGCGCAGGCGGTCGGCGAGCGCGTTCTCCCCGTAGAGGACGGCGCGGGTTTGCACGGCGTTCAGGACCACGCAGACCAAGGCGTCGGCGTTGGGAGAGTCGGCGGTCAGGACATAGCCTCCCGCCTCCTCGAAAGTCTGCATCCGTGCTGCCGCGGGGTCGACCCCGAAGACCTGGTGACCGGAGCGCACGAGGCAGGTCGCCATGCCGAGGCCCATCGAGCCTAGCCCGGCGAAGTGGACAATCATGGGGCACCTCCGAAGACGAATTCGACCGGCCAGAGCGAGATGGCCGGCACGTAGGTGATGACCATCAGGGCCGCGAAGACGGTCAGGACGAACCAGGCGAGCTGCGGGATGATCCTCTCGACCGGAAGGCCGGCCACCTGGCAGGCCGCGAAGAGGTTCACGCCGAGAGGTGGCGTGATCATGCCGAGCGCGAGGTTCACGACGATGATGAGCCCGAAATGCACCGGGTCGACGCCGTAGGCGACCGCGATGGGCGCCAGGATCGGCGCGAGGACGAGGATCGCGGCCGACGTCTCGATGAACATCCCGATCACGAGCAGCACCAGATTGACGGCAAGCAGGAACGCAATGCGGCTCTCGAAGACATCCCGGAACCAGGCGGCGATATCGTTGGGAAGGCCGGAGCGCGTGATGAGGAACGAGAATAGCGCCGCGGCGGCGATGATGACCATGATCGCCGAGGTCGAGATCACCGTCTTGGTCAGGATCGCCGGCAGATCGCGCAGCTTCAGCTCGCGGTAGAGCCCCATCCCGACGACGAGCGCCGCGGCGACCGCGGCGGCGCTGGCTTCGGTCGGGGTGAAGACGCCCGAGTAGATGCCGCCGAGGATGACGAACGGGACGAGCAGCGCGGGCAACGCCGCGACGAGCGCCGAACCGACGCGCTGCCGGCCGTCGCCGTCGTCCCGCCCGATGCCGCGGACCCGGCAGATCACCAGCACCAGCGCCATCAGGGCACCGGCCACGACGAAGCCGGGGCCGAGTCCGGCGATGAAGAGCTGACCGATGGAGGTGTCGGTCGCGACCCCGTAGAGGATCAACGGGATGGATGGCGGGATCAGGACGCCGAGTTCCGCCGAGGAGGCCTGGATCGAGGCGGCGAGCGGCGTCGGATAGCCATGCCTGACCATTGCCGGGATCAGGATCGCGCCGATGGCGAAGGTCGTCGCAACACTCGACCCCGAGACCGAGGCGAAGAGCATGCAGGTCAGCACACAGGTGCAGGCGAGCCCGCCCTGGATGCCGCCGACGATGGATTTCGCCAGTTCGACAAGCCGTTGCGAGATGCCGCCGGCGGACATCAGGTTGCCGGCGAGGATGAAGAGCGGGATCGCCATCAGGGGGAAGCTGTCGATCCCCGTGAACATCCGCTGTGCCACCAGGAGGAGCGGCAGCCGCCCCTGCACCTCGATGCCGATGACGGAGGCGAGGCCGATGGCGACGGCGATCGGGGCGCCCAGCAGGAAGAGGATGGCAAGCGACAGGCCGAGCGCGGTGTTCACGTCGTCGCGTCTCGTGCAGGGTGCCATTCGCCGGTGGCGCCGCGGATCATCGCCGCGGCGATCGCGATCAGGATGAAGCCCGAACCCACCGGTAGGGCGGCGTAGACCCAAGCGATCGAGATCTCCAGCGCGGCAAGCTTCTGGCCGATGACCCGCCCGGTCATCAGATAGCCCTGCCAGAGGAGGATCGCGAAGAAGACCAGCGATGCCGCGTTCGCCACCATGAAGAGCGCGACACCGATGCGAGGCGGCAGCGTCGTCATGATGACATCTACCGAGATCATCGCGCCGTGGCGGAAGGCGACAGCGACGCCGAGAAAGACCGACCAGATCATCGACGAGCGGGTGACCACCTCCGACCACGTTGACGGCGCGTCGAAGACGAAGCGCGTGATGACCTGGTAGAGGGCGAGGCCCGCGGCGACCACGAGAAAGCCGATCGACAGGCGCAGCGCGAGCCCCGTCGTGAAGTCTTCGAAACGTAAGAAGAATTTCATCTTGCCTCGGCCCACTGATAGCCGGCGCCGCGGTTGCTGGCGCCGGCTGCCGGCTTCAGGATGTCACTGCACCGCCTGGATGCGCTCGACCATCTCGGTGCCGTACTCGTCCGTGTAGACCTTGTAGGATTCCTGCGCCAACTCGGCGAAGGGCGCCTTGTCGATGTCCTCGATGACCTCCATGCCGTTTTCGCGCATCAGGGCCACGCCGGCATCCTCCAGCCGGTTGACCTCTGTGCGGGTGGCCTCCGCCGAGGCTGCCGCCGCCTCGCGGAACCAGCCCTTTTCCTCCTCGCTGAGGCTGTCGAACAGGATCGGCGAGGCGAGGATTACGGCCGGCGAATAGACGTGGCCGGTCAATGAGGCATGGTCCTGTACCTCCCAGAACTTGGAGGCGGTGATGACCGTCACCGGGTTCTCCTGCCCGTCGACGACGCCCTGCTGCAGCGCCGGGAAGAGCTCGGGGAAGGCCATCGGCGTGGGTGCGGCACCCATGCCGCTGAACGCCTCCATGTGGACGCGGTTCTCCATCGTCCGAAGCTTCAGGCCCTCGAGGTCGGCGGGGGTGCGGACGGGACGCTGCGAGTTGGTCACGTGGCGAAAGCCGTTCTCTGACCATGCCAGACCGACGAGCTCGTTCTCGTCGATCTTCGCCAGGAGTTCATCACCGATCTCACCGTCGAGGACGGTGCGCGCGTGCTCGTAGTCGCGGAAGAGGAACGGCAGGTCGAGGGCGTAGACCTCGGGCACGAAGTTGCCCAGAGGGCCTGTCGAGGTGATGACCACGTCGAGCGAGCCGATCTGCAGCCCTTCGATCATGTCACGCTCGCCGCCGAGCTGACCCGCGGGCGCCTGTTCGCCGGTCCAAGCGCCGCCCGACAGTTCTTCGAGCGTGTCGATGAACGCCTGGGCGCCCAGGCCATAATGCGATGTTGGCGACAGCGAGTGCCCGACCACCACGGACTGCTGCGCCTGCACCGTGCCGGCCGCGAGCATGGCCACGGCGACGCCGGAAAGGATGTGCTTCATTGTTGTTCTCCCTGGATCATTTTTTTGTCTCTTCGGATCGTCCTACGCAGGGCACGCCGCGAGACGTGGCGATTGCCGGTGCGATGCCCTCCATCTCTAACTTGATAGAGATCCCGATGAACTCCCGGAACGACGTTTCCGCCTAGAACTCCCACCTCCCTAGCCGTGTCGACGCCGCGAGGCCAGCCGGACGCGAGGCCGGAGACCGTCGTGGCCCTCGCCCGCGTCGGACCGGCAAGTGTTGCCTCGGTCGCAATGTGGCGCGCGGTGGAATCGTGAGGGATCAAACTTGGCAGCTTTGAGTTGTCATGACTTCGATAACTCGCCGCAAACGGGATTCGGAGGGCGCCATCGAACGACATCAGGAAGGCTTGATCCACGGTCGACGTCGCCTCGACCGCGTTGCTTGCAGGGCGTCGAGCCTCCTTGCGTGGCTCTGCATATCTCTCGGGGCGGTGGTACTCTTCGGCGGGTGGGCTCTTGGAGAGGAACTGTTTCGCAGGGTGCGGCCCGGCATGGTGGCCATGGTCCCGACCACCGCGGCCTGCTTCCTGCTGGGCGGCGTGGCGCTGTTGCTGATCCTGAGGCGGCGGGTCGCGGCGCGCAGGGCCGCCTTGGTCCCGATTATTCCTGCCGTCGCGATCCTTCTCACCAACCTCATCCTGTCGCTTCTGGGTTCGGCTCGCGGCGTCGAAGATCTTCTCATACAGTCATGGGAAGAGCGCGATGCGATGGCTGTCGGGACGGAGGTCGCGTTCCTCGCGGCGTTTGCCTGTCTGGCGATGACGGCCGAGCCCAGGTGGTGGAGCGATCGGGCGTTTGTCCTCGTCTCGACGTTCGGGCTGCTGGTCGCCGGAATAGCGTCGATCGGCTACGCGTTCGACAGCGAGGATCTCTATTCAACGCTCGTCTTCGATGCCATGGCGCTGCATACCTCGCTCGGTCTTCTGGTGTTCCACGTTGCGATCCTGTTGGCGCAGCCCACTGTGGGGTGGGTCGGTCTCCTGCTGTCGAGGGGAAGCGGATCGCGCCGGGCCCGCAAGATCTTCCTGCTCGTTCTCGCGGCGCCCCTGCTGCTGTGCCTCCTCGCACTGGAGATGACCCGGGTGGAGATCTTCAGCGAGAACCTGCGCCTTGCGATGCTCTCGATCGCGATGATGTCGCTGTCGGCCATTGTTGCGCTGCAGGATGCCCGTCGGCAGAACGAGGTCGAATTCTTCGCTCGGCACGATCCGCTGACGAAGCTCCCGAACCGCGGGCTGTTCTACGAGGAACTCGACGCGGCGTTGAGTTCGGCGCGACAGGGCAAGAAGGTCGGGCTGGTCCTCATCGACCTCGACCACTTCAAGCAGATCAACGACACGAAGGGGCACTTGGCCGGCGACGTCGTCCTGCAAGTCGTCGCGCGCAGATTGAAAGGCGCACTGCGACCGGAAGACGTCGCGGCGCGGCTCGGCGGCGATGAATTCGCCGCCATTATCCCGCGGAAGTCGACCGAGGAGATCGTGCGAGACGCGAAGCTCATCCATGCGTCGCTCGGCGGCGGCGTCGACATAGATCGATTGACGCTGCAGCCGTCCTTCAGCGTCGGGGTCGCCGTGTTCTGCAAGAGCATGCAGGACCCGGAAGAACTGCTTCGAAACGCCGATGTGGCCCTTTACGAGACCAAGGCCAGCGGCCGCAACGGCGTGCGCATCTTCAGGGCCCCGACCGGCATCGAAGGGTCCAGTGTCCGGAGCGGTTAGGGGGGTCAGCGATAGGGGTTCGCGGGCTTGCGCGTGGAAGACAGGCTCTGCTGCGTGCGCTCGACTAGCGTCTCGATCGCGTCCGCAAGATGCGCGCGGTCGATATGGTGGTCGCCACGCTCGACGCGGATGCGATGCGCCTCGATCATAACGTCGGCGTGGCGGCAGCCCTCCGGCGGCTCGAATCGGTAGGAGGCAAGCTCGATCGTCAGGCCGAGCGGGTCGTTGAAATAGATCGAGTCCATGAAGCCTCGGTCCTTTGGGCCGGAGTGCCTGATGCCGCGCGCCTCGAGCCGTTCGACGGCCTGCCAGAAGGTCGCCTGGCTGACGTTGAAGGCGAGGTGATGAACCGCCCCCGGCTCGGTCGAAACGCGCGAACTTTCGGGCGTGCGTTCCTCGTTCGTGAAGATCGTGATCAGCCGCCCGTCACCGGGGTCGAAGTAGAGATGTCCTTCTCTCGGGTCGTCGAGGTTCGGCTGGTCGAAGATGAACGGCATCCCCAGAACTCCCTCCCAGAAGTCGATGGACGTCTGCCGATCGGCCCCGACGAGCGTGATGTGATGAACGCCCTGGGTCTGGATCTTCCTGAACTCGTTGGCGGCCATTGCTTCCTCCCTCAAGGCGCTGAAGGCGCCATGACGATGAGCCTAGTCAATCCGCGCGGTCGGACCAGACCGGAATGGCTACGCGGAGGCGACCGTCGCCCAACCGCCGGTGCGCTCGCTCTCGAAGACCGCGTCGAGCACGCGCATCGACGAGATGGCGTCCTCGATTCCGTAGCCGCTCCGCGCCTCGCCGCGAACGGCGCGTGCGAAGGCCTCGGCCTGAAGCGTGTACTGATCGCAGGCAGGCAGGATCTCACGACGTGCGAGGTGGCCGTCCGGCGACAGGCCCTCGTCGACGAGCAGGGCCGTCGGCGCGCCCTGCGGCGCGTTGTAGGGGACGACGATCTCAACGCGGCCCTTGGTGCCGAGGATCTCCAGTGACTGGTGCGGCACCATCTGTGTCGAGCAGAGGAAGGTGAGCTGCCGCCCGCCGCCGAAATCGGCGACCACGGAGGCGGTACGGTCAGTGCCGAAGCCAGGGTCCCGGTCGACCAGGGCCACGACGCGCTGCGGTTCGGCGCCGAAGACGAAGCGGGCGCCCGTGATCGGGTAGCATCCGATGTCGAGGATGCCGCCGCCGCCGATGTCGGCCTGGTTCCGCACGTCTTGAGGATCGACGTTGTGGTAGGCGAAGATCGAGCGGACCGCACGAATCCCACCCAGCTCTCCCGATGCCGCGATCTCCCGCGCGCGCAGCCACTGCGGGTGGTAGCGGACCATGAAGGCCTCTTCGAAGACGGTGCCCTCCGGCAGATCGCGGAGGCGCATGGCGTCGGAGGCGTCGAGACCCACCGGCTTCTCACAGAGGACGTGCTTGCCCGCCCGTGCTGCGGCCAGCGTCATGTCGACATGGAGGTGGTTCGGCAAGGGGATGTAGACGGCCTCCACCTCGGGGTCGGCGAACAGCGCCTCGTAGCTGCCGTGCGCGCGCGGAATGCCGAGCGTCGACGCCGCAGCCTCCGCGCGGGCGTGGTCGCGCGAGGCGATGGCCACGACCTTGCAGTTCGCCGCCTTCTGGATGGCCGGCGTCACCTTGGTCATGCCGATCTTGGCTGTGGATATTATCCCCCACCGAACGGGCTCGCTCATCGTGTCGGTCTCCCTCGTTTGCCTCGGCGTAGCCGAGCGGCGCGCAGAGGGGAAGGTCAGGGGCGAAGGGCGTCGGCGAGCAGGCCTTGATAGTAGGGCAGGGCGGTCCGCGCGAGTTTGGCCGGCTCTCCGACGAGGTCCGGCATCGGTCCCTCCGGCCGACCGAAGCCGGTGGAGCGATGGACCGCATCGTACCAATGCGCGGCCCAGACGCCATCCGAAGCGTGGCCGCCCATCGGCCAGGACAGCATCGCGGGATCGAACGGCAACCCGATCTCGGCGCAGAGCGCCCGCAGGACCGCCTCCGGCCGGCGGCGGATGTCGGCGCTGTCGAGGACGACGCCGCCGAAGCGGGCGTGCAGTTCCGCCTGCTGGACGTATCCGATGTCTTCCAGCGTGGGCGTCTCGCGCTTGGCCGCGTAGCTCGCGACGACGCGGGCGGGATGCCGGATGAGGTGGATATGCACGCAGCCCTCGGCCCACTTTCCGGGAAAGCCCGGCAGCAGGTGGCCGGCCATGTGCTTCTGGTACCAATGCGGAAGATCGTTCGGCGCGGGGCCGGTCAGGACGCTGGCGACCGCGTCGGGATGCGTCGGCTGGCTCGCGAGGATCTCGGCGCGCATCGGATGGTTCAGGCCGGTGGCGGCCAGATAGGCGGCGTAGAACGGTTCGTCGCTGACGGCGAAGTCATCCCTCGCTCCGAAGGCGTACATCATCGCCGTCGATATGTTGCGCGGGCCAGACCAGGCTGCGATCTTCATGCGCCCTTGGTATCCGGATCGGCGGAGACTGTCATCCTCGTGCCGCGTGTGGCCACCCGCGCAACGCGCGCCGCGGTATCCGCCCGGAAACCAGACCGCCCGCATCCTCGTGCCATCGCGACCAGGAGCATCGAGATGAAGCGGCAGGCCGCCGAAGGCAAAGATGGCGACGAGGCCGACGACGAGGCCGACCTGAACGCCGAGGACTTCTTTGCCGACATGGTCGGCCTCCTGGCCGAGAACCTCGAGGAAACGATCGGCCTGGAAGACTCCGCGGCGTTCGTGTCCGCGGTCGGCGGCCAGATGGGCAGGAAGATCAGCGCCTCCTACCCCGTCAGGGTCAGGGTGGCGGCAACGGAGATGGACGAGGCGCGTCGCAAGGACGTCGCCGAGGCGATCGCGAGGATCTGCGTCAACCTGAAGGCGCGTATCGGCGGCGACTTCGACATCGAGAGCATTGAAGACGGGCGGGTCATCCTGACCAACAGGCGGTGCCCGTTCGGCGAACGTGTCCGGGGCCGGCCCTCGCTTTGCATGATGACCACGAACGTCTTCGGACGGGTCGCGGCAGATCGGAACGGTTATGCGTCGGTGCATGTCGACAAGGCGATCGCGGCGGGCGACGCAGGGTGCCGAGTCGTCATCAATCTCGATCGAGACGAGCACTCCGAAGGGCACGAGTTCTTCGACTGAGGACGACCACTGCCTCGCCTGCCTGAAGCTGGCCCTGGATCCGGCGCCGCACGCGATACTGATGTCGTCGCTCGACGGCAGGGTCTGCTGGACGAACCACGTAGCGCGGGAGTTCGTCGGCGACGCGATCGGCCTCGACCTCGCCGGCAACGCCACCGGGCAGTCCGCTGCGGCACGACGTACGCTCTTGCTCGCCCGCGGATCTTCGCAGCGGCTGCACGTCAGGCTCACGCTGGGTGGGCTCACCGAGCTCTGGCATGTCTGGCGTGTCGAGACGATGCCGGGCAAGCCGCCGTTTCTGCTCTTCGAAGCAGAGGCCAAGCATGACATGGTCACCAAGTTCAACGCGCTGCAGCGGCATTTCGAGACGACCGACGGCTCACTAGAGCAGGAAGTCGAGGCCGCACGCCGGCTTCGCGAGGAAGCGGCGCATCTGCTGCGGATGGTCGACACCGATCGGCTTACCGGGATCCTGAACGGTCCGGGCTTCAAGTCGCGCACGAAGCGCATTCTGAGCGGCGCATCGAGCACGGGAGTGTTCGTCTTCGCCGACCTCGACGGCTTCAAGCAGATAAACGACGAGCATGGGCACGATGCAGGGGACGCCGTTCTGCGCGAGCTGGCGGCGAGGTACTCTCGCGAGACGAGGAGCCAGGACAGCGTCGCGCGCATCGGCGGCGACGAGTTCGCGTTCTGGTTCGACGGCGCGACCAGGGCTACCAGCGCGAAGACGATCCGTCGGCTGGAGGAGGTGACGTCGGAGCCGATCCGATGGCGCGATATCCTTACCGAAGAGACCGTCGAGCTTCGCGTCGGCGTCTCCTTCGGGCAGGCTTTTGCACCGATAGACGGCTCGTCGTTCGAGACGCTGAAGGCGGTCTCCGACAAGCGGATGTACGCCAGCAAGCGGCAGAAGAAGGGAGGGATGACCAGAGACTGAGCGGCTCCCCAGGGCTCACTCCTGCAAGAGGCGCGCGTACAGCGACTGGATCCGGCGCGTCACCGGGCCCGGATGTTCGGAGCCGATGGGGCGACCGTCGATCTCGCCGACGGGCGTCTGCGCGCCGAACGTGCCGGTCAGAAATGCCTCCTCCGCTCCGTATGCGTCGACGAGCGAGAAGTTGCGCTCGAAGACCGGAATGCCGTCTGCCTGGCAGACGTCGAGGACCTTCGCCCGCGTGATGCCGTTCATGCAGTAGTCGCCGGTCGAGGTCCAAACCTGGCCGCGACGGACGATGAAGAAGTTGCATGCGTTAGTGGTGTTCACGAACCCATGGACGTCGAGCATCAGCGCTTCGTCGGCGCCCGCCTTCTCGGCCGCGATGCAGGCGAGCACGCAGTTCAGCTTGGAGTGCGAATTGAGCTTTGGGTCCTGGCTCATCGGCAGGCCACGGATGTGCGGCACCGTCGCAAGGCGCACCGGGCGGGCGAGGGCGGGGCGCGAGTGCTCCATGATGATGACGAAGGTGGGACCGGAGCGGCTGAGGCCCGGGTGCTGAAAGGGTCGGTGCTTGCGCCCCCGCGTCACCATCAGGCGGGCGTGCGCGTCCGTCTCCATCGCGTTCGCCCGTCGCGTCTCCTCGAGCGCTGAGACGACGCCGGACCGGTCACGGCCAATGTCGAGGTCGATCGCCTTGGCGGCCTCGAAGAGCCGGTCCAGATGGTCGTCGAGAAACGCCCACCGTCCGTCATAGAGGCGCAGCCCCTCCCAGACGCCGTCACCCAGCATGAAGCCGCTGTCGTACACGCTGACGACGGCCTCCGCTCGCGGCACCAGGCGGCCGTCGACATGGATCAGGATCCGCTCGTTGCGCGCATCGTCCTCGGACTGGTGAGTGATCTGGTTGTCTGTCATGGATGCCTCCGCCATCCTGGTGTCGCACTGGCCGCGCAGGATGGCCAGCCGGCGGGGAACCTTCGCCGGCCTCCGGTGTTCAGCGAAGCCCCTTCGCCGCGAGGTCAGACAATGCAGATCTTCCGATGCCCCGCCTGTGGCGAGCCGCTCTACTTTCACAACTTGGCCTGCGCCTGCGGGCAGCTCGTGACCTTTGATGTGGAGCGGCAGGCGATGGGGACCGACGGCTGGTTCTGCGCCAACCGCGAGGACATCGCGTGCAACTGGGCCGCGCCTGAACAAGGCGCGCTGTGTCCATCCTGCGAGATGACGGACGTCGTGCCGGACCTGCGTGCCGATGGCAACGTCGATCATTGGGCCCGGACCGAGCTCGCCAAGCGGTGGGTTCTGGCGAACCTGGCGCGCTGGGGCTGGTTCACCGCCGCCGACGGCGGCGCGCGCCCGACCTTCCGGATGCTGTCGGAGGAGACGCTAGCCGGGGAGGAGAACGTGACGATGGGTCACGCGGATGGCGTCATCACGATCAACGTCACCGAAGCGTCCGAGGCGGTGCGCGCCGAGCGGCAGGAGAAGCTCGACGAGCGCTACCGCACGATGACCGGCCATATTCGGCACGAGACGGCGCACTTCCTGTTCGTCCGCCTGTCGGAGGACGCGAATTTCACCACGGCGTTCCGCGCGCTCTTCGGCGACGAGACCGCGGACTATGGTGCGGCGCTCGAGGCGCACTACGCGTCGCCGGCGGAGAATGACGGCAGCTACATCACGAGCTATGCCACGGCCCATCCGCACGAGGATTGGGCCGAGACCGTCGCGCACCTGCTGCACTTGGTGGACCTCACCGACAGCGTGGCCGCAGCAGGCCTGTCAACGTCCGAGGGTCCGCCGCCGAACTACGATGCCTATTCCGAAACCGACTCCGACGCTCTCGTCTCACTGGCGAGCGCCGTCGCCCTCGCGGTCAACCACGTGAATCGGGCGATGGATCTGCCAGACCTCTACCCGTTCGTCCTGACGCCGCAGGTGCGCGAGAAATTCGACCTTGCCCATACCTACCTGCGGCGCTTGCAGTAGCGCGAGAGGCTTTGCGATCTGATCATGGGTTGATCACACGCTGCCGCCGGCTGTTGACGTAGCGGCCGGAGCGGGAAGGTCCGCCGCCTTTGTTGGCGGCGGACGCGTGTCTTCGCTACTGCGTCGTCGTCGGCTGGGAGAGCTTCTCCATCACCTGGTCGAGGCTGAAGCTCGCCGCTTCCTGGCGGGGCGGGAACTCCCGGAAGGTCTCAAGGAAATTTGCCACGTACTGCTGCGCCGGCACCAGCATGAAGGCGTGGTCCAGCATCCAGTCGTAGTAGGTGTTTGACGTCCGGTAGGCCCGTTCGTAGGGGTCGCGCCGGAGGTTGAAGACGAGCGGCGTCCGGAGCTCGGTAAACGGCTCCATCCAGGCCCGCAGCGTGCCCCAGGCGGTCTGCTCGAGGAACGTGATCTTCCAGTCGCGATAGCGCAGCGCCGCGAGGTCGCCGTCGTCGGTGAAGTAGAAGATCTCCTTGCGCGGGCTCTCTTCGGTCTCCCCGGTGAGCAGCGGCAGGATGTTGTAGCCGTCGAGGTGCACGTTGTAGGTGCGCCCGATCGCCTCGACGCCGCCCTCGACCAGGTCTTCCTTGATGGTCTCGTTGCCCGCCGCGGCGAGGAACGTCGGCAGCCAGTCCATGTGATGGACGATCTCGTTGGTAACCTCGCCTTCCGGCACATGCCCAGGCCATCGGACCATGGCGGGGACGCGCCAGCCGCCCTCCCACTGGGTGTTCTTCTCGCTCCAGAAGGGGGTCATGCCGGCGTCCGGCCAGGTGTTCATGTGCGGACCGTTGTCGGTCGAGTAGAACACGATGGTGTTGTCGGCGATGCCAAGCTCGTCGAGCGTGTCGAGCAGCTGGCCCACATGCATGTCGTGCTGGATCATGCCTGCGGCGTACTCGTTCAAGGTGCGTCCGGCGATGTCGTTGGCGGTCTGCTGCATCTCGTCCGAGACGTGGGTGCGGAAGTGCATCCTTGTGCCGTTCCACCAGACGAACCAGGGCGTGCCGTCGGCGGTCTTGCGCTCGATGAAGTCGATGGCGGCCGCCACGGTCTCGTCGTCGACCGTCTCCATGCGCTCCTGGGTCAGCGGCCCGGTATCCTCGATCTCGCCGTCGGCGGACGAGCGGACGACGCCGCGCGGACCGAACCGCTCGCGGAAGGTCTCGCCCGACGGGAGCACCATGTCGCCGGGATAGTCCGGATGCTCCGGCTCCTCCTCGGCGTTGAGGTGGTAGAGGTTTCCGAAGAATTCGTCGAAGCCGTGGTTGGTCGGCAGGTGCTCATCCTTGTCGCCAAGATGGTTCTTGCCGAACTGACCGGTGTCATAGCCCTCGGCCTTGAGCAGGCCCGCAATCGTCGGATCCTCCTCGCGCATGCCAAGGTCAGCGCCCGGCAGCCCGACCTTGGAAAGGCCGGTGCGGCGCACGCTCTGCCCCATGATGAACGACGACCGCCCGGCGGTGCAGGACTGCTCGCCGTAGTAGTCGGTGAACATCATCCCGTCGCGGGCGATCCGGTCGATGTTCGGCGTCTCGTAGCCGACAAGTCCGAACGTGTAGGCCGAGATATTCGTCTGGCCGATATCATCGCCCCAGATCACGAGGATGTTCGGCGGTGCGCTGTCGTCCTGCGCGGCAAGCGGGCCGCCGAGGCCAGCCGCAGCAACCATTGCGACAAGTGTCGTCCTGAATTTCATGAGGTTCTCCCTGACAGACGTCCGCGCAAGCGGCGCGAGCAAGGTCAGGCTACCATGGCTCGGGTCGTCGCGACACGACCGGCGTCAATGAGCCAGCGGCACATCTGCGCCTCACTGTCGGCGCAGGTCGTGCTCCCGGTGTCAGGCCGCTCGCACGTAGCACGCGGTCGTCTCGGCAATCTGCTCGGCGGTGGCGTCGCGGCGAAAAAACTCGACGAAGCCATGCTCCGGCAGGACGAGGTAGGTAAAGGTCGTGTGGTCGACGAGGTAGTATTCGTCGCCGGTCTCCTGCGCGTTGTAATAGGTGCGATAGGCCTGCGAGGCGGCAGCGACCTGTTCTGGGCTTCCCGTCAGACCCAGCATGCGCGGGTGGAAGACGTCGGTGAAGTCGGCCACGACCTGCGGCGTGTCGCGCTCGGGATCGACCGAGATGAAGACCGGCTGCACCTCGATGCCGCGCTCTTCCAGAAGCTCCGTCGCCTCGGCGTTGCGGGCGCTGTCGAGGGGGCAGACATCGGGGCAGAAGGTGTAGCCGAAGTAGATCAATGACGGCATCGTCAGCACATCCTGGTCGGTGACCGTTTCGCCCGTCTCGCTCACCAGGGTGAAGGCGCCGCCGATGTCGGCCTCTCCGGCGACGACGCTGGCGCCGCATTCCGCGAACTGCCCGCCCGCAGGCCGCAGCGCCCACCACGCCCCGCCGGCGGTCAGGGCGAGTGCGAGTGCTGCGGCCGCGATCGGAAGGGGCTTCATCCGGCGTGTCTCCTCGGGCTCAGTGACTTGCTGCGCTGCCGGAGGCATCCCGCGGCAGCACGTCGAAGACGATCTCGACCTCGCCGGCCCGCTCGAAGACCAGCGTCGCGGGAACTTCGCCGCCGGCGACGAAGGGGGCGTCGCGCAGGCCCATGAACATGACGTGCAGCCCGCCCGGCTCGAGCGCCACGGTTTCGCCGGGTGCGATCTCCAGCGCCTCGACGGGGCGCATCCTCGCGACGCCGTCTTCCTCGAAGCTTTCGTGGATCTCGACGCGGGGATACCCGGCGCGCACGTCGATCAGACGGTCGGATGTCTCGCCTTCGTTGGTGATGGTCATGTACCCGCCGCCGGCCATCGCGGTCGGCGCGGTCTCGAAGGCCATGGGCTGGCTGATGGTCAGCGTACCCGCCGTGAAATCCTCCGCAAGAAGCGCGGCGGGGAGCAGGGCCAGCATCGCGGTGGCGTGTCTCTTGAGCATCTTCATGCGCCTGTCCTTGCCAGAACTGCCGCCGCGCGCAAGGGCGGCAGGAATCGCGACTACAGCTAGACTGTTCGCGGGGCGGCGTCATCGCGGTGGTCGGCCGCAGCCCTTCACGCCTACGTGGAGAAGGTCTGTACATGGGCGAAGGCCGTGATCTGATCAAGCGGCGGAGAGCGCCGCCGAACACCGCCTGATGGGCGGGCCATAGGCGCGAACATTCGCGTCACGACCTTGATCCGGCTCGCCGCAGCTAGATTAGTTTAGCCTGAACAATCCGATTAGGCGGCGGCAACACTGTCCTTGGGGGTGCAGTCGGGTCTGAGCGCGCCGAGAATGGCGGCGATCAGGAGGGCCCAAAAGGCCCTCAGGTGGGCGAGGATCTTGCGGAGGTTGTGGCCGCAGGCGCAGAGGACGGCGAAGAGCGCGTCGCCGGTGGTTCCCTTCAGCGGGCAGCGCGTCAGCCGCCCGTCGGTCTTCATGTGGCCGATCTCCGGCTCGATGGCGCTGCGGCGGCGCAGGAGCTTGGCGAGCGGCGGCGTGAGTCCCCTGCGGGTGCCGCTGATCAGCACGCGCGTGGTCTCGACGCCGTGGCCGCGGTAGCCGCGGTCGACGACGGCGAGGGACGGGCGGCAATCGGTCAGCACCTCGACCTGCTCGAGAGCCTCGGCGAGGGTGTGGCCGTCGTAGGGGTTGCCCGGCAGCGCCCGCATGCCGACGATGAAGCCCTCGCGGGTGGTGGCGGCGACGCTGACCTTGGTGCCGAACTCGTAGCGCACCCGCGCCTTGCCCTTGGAGATGCAGTCGACCTCCGGCTCGTGCAGGCTGTAGAGCTTGCCCTTGTCCTTCGGCTGCTGGTGCAGGAGCCGCGAGGTCAGGACCAGCATGTCGAGGATGCGCTCCCGCAGCGGCCCGTCCGGGATGTCCTCGAGCCGGCGGCGGAGATCGCGCATGACCCGGCCGGTGTAGCCCTTGAGCGTGCGCAGCGCCTTGCGCATCCGCTTGAACTGACGGGCGTGGGCGTACCTGCCGGCCTTCGCCGCCAGCCGCGGCGCCAGGCGCGCATAGCTCTGCCGCAGCTCGATCCCGGCCTCGGCGGCGAGCGCCACCAGCTTCCGCCGCGCCGTCTCGTAGAGCCGGGCGTCGGTCGGGTGGGCGATGTTCTTCTCCATGACCGTGGTGTCGACCGACACCCTCTCGATGCTCTGGTCCTTGACCGTTCCCGAGGCGCGACCGGCCTCGATCGTCGCGGTCAGCAGCCACTCCACACCTTCTTCGCCGATGCGCTGGCGCCAGCGGGTGAGCGAGGACGGATCGATCGGCGGACGATGCTGAAAGAAAGTCTCACCGCAGAAATGCTGGTAGTACGGGTTCTCGACCCACCGCGCGACCACCGCCTCGTCCGACAGGGCGAACGCGTGCTGGAGATAGAGCAGCCCCGCCACCAGCCGCGGCGATGTCGCCGGTCGCCCTTTGCCGGACGGGAAGAACCCTGCCCACTCCCGCTCGAAGAACTCCCAGTCGATCAGCGCCTCGAGCTTCACCAGCTCGTGGCCCATGTCGATCAGGTCGACCAGGCGCGGCCGCAGCAGATCATCCTGCTCGGGGTGGCGGGTCTTCGGTTTCATCGGCGCATCCGAAATCGCAGGGTTCCCGCCGGAATTCTACGAATACCTGCAATCAGGAGCCACGAGAAATTGCGCCTTATCGTGCGAAATCAGAGACATCCGCTTTGTTCAGGCTGAACTAGATTAGGAGTGGCGCCGTGGTGCCGCCGTCCTCGAGCTCCCAAGTGGCCGACCAATGTCCGGTCTGGCGCGACAGGAGCAGGTAGTTGCGCTCCGCAATGTAAACGCTCTTTTGTCCCGGCAGCGCGGAGAGGGCGATCCGGTGTCCCAGCAGCGGCAACTCTCCCAGTTTTGCCAGCGCACCGAGACCGCGAGCGTACCCACGGCCCGGAGCGGGGTGCGAGATGCCGGAAGCGACGAGCTGGTGGATCGGCCCTCGGCCCGTGGTCATCGTGCCGCGCGTCGCGAGGTGGATCTCGCCCGAAACGACGGTGACGTCCGTTCCCCATTCGTGGAGGCGGACAAGGGAGCGCAGGAATCGCCGCCATTCGTCGCGATGGGTGCGGCTTTGCCACTGGTCGCGGAGGTCGTCCTCGTACTGCTCCGCCCAGGGTGTCCATTGCATGACCTGCTCCACAAGCGAGAGCCGAGGCCCGAGAGCCGGGACGCTGGAGACCAGGATGACGCGCTGTGGCGGGTCGGCGAGCGCCGCATCCAGCATTCGCCAGCCAGTGGCACCCATGACCCGGTCCTTCGACCTCTCGGACCGCAGGTCGGGCGCCACGATGCGAACCCCAGGCAGGTCTGCCGACCAAGTGAGGCTCTCGCCCGTCGGGTCATGGACATGGGATGGCACGGAATCCGGTGCCTCGCCCATCTGGAAGACCAGGAACGCCTCGCGCGCCGCGGCGAAGAGGATCCGGCCGACGTCCGAACGCAGGATCTCTTCCGGCAGGGAGCCCCAGCCGTCGCAGATGTCATGGTCGTCCCACATCGCCAGGGTCGGCACCCGTTGCGCCAGCCATACATATTCGGGTTGCGAGAAGGTCGAGATGTAGCGCGCGATGAAGCCGGCCCGCAGCGCAGCGGCGAGCGCTTCGCGTTGCTCGACATCGAGGTCGCCCGGTACCTCGTCCGGCCACTTTGCCGACAGAGGATGCGCGCGCGTCACCTCGTCGGCGTAGATCTGGTCGCCGCCCTGCAGCAGCAGGTGCCTCGGCGCCCCCCGGTGCAGCGCACCGAGGCGCGCCCACATCGCGTTGCGCTCTTCCGGCGGGCGGGCGAGGTCGCCCGACTCCTGACCGTTGCACGATGCGAAAGCGAGGCGCAGGTCGCGCATGTAGTCGCAGTCGACCGGGATGGTCTCGCCGTCGCAGACGTAACAGGCGTCGGCGCGCGCCGGCAGGCTCAGCTCGTAGCGATGAACTTCCGCGCCGCGGCAGGCAAGTATTCTTACCGGCGTGATCGCGTCCCCATCGACCTCGATCGCCGGCGGGGCCGCATCGTCGCCGGTGACCGCCACCGCGGTGAGCCGGACACGGCCTTCCGAAAGCTTCCGGAAGTAAAGGAGCGGCCCAAAGGACCGCCCGCGCATGTCGACTGCATTTTCCACGCCCGGGATGCGTAGCGGCGGGATCGGCGGGGTCAATCCCGGATGCGGCAAGTGCCATGCCGGATCGGCGGCCAGCCGCCAAGCCGCTTCCGTAATGGGCGTCCTGCCGTCAAGCACTTCCTCCCGCGAGGGCTCCGCCTGGCGCAGCGTAGGCGAGCGGGGCGCGGAGCCATGCGGAGCGCAGCGCCCCGCTCGCTGTGGTGATGATTACGCCTGTCGCCCTCGCTCTGTCGCGCCGCCGGTTTCATGCTTCCGTCCGTGGTCGGCGCGCGGCCGCCACATCATGCCATCCAGGTGAACCCCGAGCGCCTATCTGAAGAGCGTGCTGCACGTCCGTGGACGCGTCACGAGCGGCCTGCCGGCGTCATCGGAGCTCGCGTCCCGGCGACGGGACCTCGGAGAGCCGGTCGCTCTGCGCCGGCTCGAACTTGTGCTCAAGCGGTCTGGACGTCCTCCTCGCCGAAACGGAATGCCGTCCCGTCGAGCCACATGCGGTGGAGCACAGTGGCCAGCTTCCGCGCGACGGCGACGATCGCCCGGTTGCGCCCGCGCCGCTGGGCGACCCGCAAGCCCCACGCCCGGAGCCGCGAGAAGCTCTGCGTCCGGGTCAGCATTGCCTGGGCGGCCTCGTAGAGCATCGAGCGGACCATCGCATCGCCGGCCTTGGTGATCCCGCCGGTGACGTCGGTTTCGCCGGACTGGTGCTTCTTCGGTGTCAGGCCGAAGTGCGCGCCGACCCGCTTCGAGGAGCGGAAGCGGCCGGGATCGTCCACCGCCGAGGTGAAGGTGAGCGCCGTCAGCGCACCGACGATGAGCCATGTCGCGCCATTGGTCCGAGCGACAATGGCGAATGCACCGTCATCAGCCGGCGGCAGGTCGCTTCATCCCGGGCAAGATCGCGTGCTCGCTTGTCGAGCGCCGTCATCTCCGCCCGCAACGCGTCGCGCGCCCGCAGCATGCCCTCGGTCACCCGCTCGAGCATCGGATTGCCGCTGGCGAGTTCCTGCACCCGCCCGGCGAAGCGGCCCTTGCTGATCTTGCCGAGCCTGAGCCCGAAGCCCCTGAGCACGCCGCGGAGCCCGAGCTCAATGTCGAGCATCTTCTTCTGGAGCAGCTTGCGCGCCGTCAGCAACGCCCGCAGCTCCTGCGCCGAGGCCGACTTGCAGTGCACCGGCCGGAACCATCCCATCCGCAACAGCTGCGCGATCCCGCGCGCATCGCGCCGGTCGGTCTTGATGGCCTCCGGCCATCGCGGCGCTCGAAACGCGCCACTGGCGCGTTCCGCCGCCCTTCGGGCGACCGCTTCGCGATCATCGCCGAAAGCGCCGCCTTCACCTGCCGCGTCTCCATGAGCACCACCTCGACGCCTGCCGTCGCCAGCCCGGCATGAAGCCACTGCGACAGCGGCCCCGCCTCCATGCCAAGGAGCGTGACTGGATGGTCCAGACGCCCCAGGAAGAGCAGAAGCGCCTCCGGGTCGCTCGGAACCTTCGTCTCCCGCAGGATCTGACCCGCGCGGTCCATCACGCAGACGCTCGACTGTTCCAGCGACACGTCGATGCCGACATACTGTTCCATGGCTGTCTCCCGTTGTTGGCCTCGGGCCGCCTCTGCGGACCCCGTTCGCACCTTCATCCTGGGGGACAGCCACCGACCTCGCCATCGGGCGCGGCCCGCCGCCAAGCCGCTGAAGCAATCGCGCATCGCGACGTCGCCAGACCCGGCGCTCGCGGTGCCGGAGCGACACAGGCATTGTCAGGTTATTTTGCTCGGACGGACAAGCTGCCGCCGGCGACCGCTCACGCGGACAGTTCGGTGGTGTAGGCGGTCCAGATGTCAAACGCGTCCTGTCTTGCGTGGCGGTAGGAACGGGCGGAGAGGCGGAGAGGCGTTGGCGGAAGATGGCGGCTGTCTGATCGTGGACAGGAACCGCTGGGCGTGTCGCGGCGACTTGAACCGCCCCATGATCTTCTCTCGTCGACGGGTGTGCCGGTGCGAGGCTTCGGCCGCGTTGTTGATCCCCTTGTGCCGGCGATGCGCGACGCCGGGGGCGAGTTTCGCTTTCGCGGCCGGATAGGATCCGAGCTTGTCGGTCACCATCACCCGCGGCAGACCCCAGCGCTTGAAGAGCTTGCGCATGAACCGCCTTGCGGCCGCAGTGTCGCGACGCAACTGCAAGAGGATATCCAGCACGTCGCCGTTCGCGTCGATCGCCCGCCACAGCCAGTGTCTGACGCCGTTGATCTTGAGGACGACCTCGTCGAGATGCCACCTGTCGGCTGGCCCGGGCCGGTCGCGCCGGATCTTCGCGGCGAACTGAGTCCTGAACTTCGCGAGCCAGGTCCGGATCGTCTCGCAGGAGACGACGATCCCGCGCTCCGCAAGAAGATCCTCGACATCGCGCAGGCTCAGAGCGAAGCGGTGGTAGGCCGAGACGGCGTAGCCGATGACGGTCCGCGGAAACCGATGTCCTTTGAGGCGCAGAGATCGTCGAGGTTCAGAATGTGAGCCGGCTACCCGGCCTCCGCGGCACCATCAACCTGACAATGCCGGGCCTACACCACCGAACTGTCCGCGTGAGCGGTCGCCGGCGGCAGCATGTCCCTCCGAGCAAAATAACCTGACAATGCCATCATGACCCTGTCGCCAAAAGAATCCCGAACCGATCAGTGTCGATCAGGGTGTGAGGTCGTGGTGGAGTTTGCCGAAGTCAGCCATTCTAGGTGTCGGCGACCTTGTGGACCGGGTGTGCGCGATGCGACGCCTTGATGCCGACGCTGCCGATATCGACCTCCTTCAGGCCGAACAGGCGCCTCAGCCGTTGGTAGAACTTCGGCGTGAGCAGCCAGATCAGGGCCCGCCGCGACTCGACGTTCCAGGTATCGACGATCCCGTTGGGTATGTTGACCATGCGGTAGACAGCAGGATTGTCGAACTTCCACATCTCTCCCCGCAGGGCCTTCCAGACCGCCGGGTCCTTGATCCCGCAGTCGACCAAGTAGCCCTGTAGCCATTCGAGGAAGATTGGCCGCATCCGCAGGTCGCCTGAGATGCGACCGGCCTGGCCACAGGCCGACGCGTCGTGCTGGCGGTAGTAATCTTGGATGTCGTGAACGGCGATCACGGGGTAGCGCAGGAAGATCTTGAAGAGCATAACCTGATCTTCGTAGAGACTGCGGAACGAGTTCCTCGAAGCCGTCCACCTCGACCAGGCACTCGCGCCGGATCAGGAGGCTGCAGATCCCCGGCACTCCCGCGCCGTGGCTGGCGAGATAGTATTGCGCCGCTAGCGGCGGAGGCATCGGTACGTCCTCCGGTACTCCGAGCTGGGTTTCCATGTCGGCCGCCAGCCAGGGTCGGGACTTGGGAAGGTTGTCCTTGTTCCAGCTCGACCAGAGAAGCGTTGGCGCCATCGACATCGCCACGCCGGGATGACGCTCCAACACCTCCACGTGCTTGGCGAGACGATCCGGAAGCCAAAGGTCATCAGCGTCGAGAAACGCCACGTACTTGCCGCGCGCGAGCTGCAAGCCCGCATTGCGCGAGGTACTCATCCCTCGGTTCTCGTGTTCGGGGTGTTCCATGTAGGTTACCCGGTCGGGGTGCGAGGTCGCGTAGCTCCTGGCGATCCCCGTGGCGCCGTCGGTGGTGCCGTCGTCGACGAGGATCAGCTCCCACTGGTGATACGTCTGCGCGAACACGCTCTCGATGGCCTCACGGATATGCGCCTCACCGTTGAGGAAGATGATGACGCAGGAGACGAGGGGACGTTCCGCCGTGAGCCGCTCATCGTGTCTCGGGTAATTCACCGGTGCCCTCCTCTCCACCACATCCCTCAACATCGGCACAGCTTCCCTGCGGAGGCAAGCCAGGCCGCCCCGGCATGGCCGGCTCCCGCCCGCGGCGCAAGCCTGGCCAATCCCCGGAGCCGACGTATAGTCAGCCTTCGGTTGCCTGCATTGACCGACGTCCATCGTTCCGGGATGGTCGTGGGGTCGGCTGTTCGGCACGAAGTGGTGAATGACGCGCAGCCGAGTATACGTCGACGAGGTCCGGAGCAAGGCCGGCAAGCGCCGGAGGAGGAACAACGTTGAGTTTGTGTCGGGCCGTCGAGACTGCTTTGGCCGAGCCTCGCACACCGCGACGCCGGAAAGGCTGCGAGCCGGTCGAAACGAGGTCCGCGTGACCGTGCTGCCTCCCGGCCTGAGGCGCTGGCTGTCGTCGGGGAGAGTTGGACGTGCTCTCGGGTCAGCACGACGGCTCGCGGTTCCGGCGAAGAACCGCGTGAACCTCGGCGCCCTGCGTCGGGTGACGCCGATCAGCCGCCTCTACGGCTACGACCGGGGCGAGCCGGTCGATCGGTACTACATCAAGCACTTTCTGGATGCTCATCGCGAGCGGGTCTTCGGCACCGTGCTGGAGATATCCGAGAACACCTACACGCAGACGTTCGGCGGTGACCGGGTAACGCAGAGCGAGGTTCTCCACTACGACGATCCGTCGCCGCCGGCCACCGTCACCGGAGACCTGACGCACGCCCCGCACCTTCCTTCGAACCGCTACGACTGCATCATCATCACCCAGACGCTGATGTTCATCTACGATGTCCGTGCCGCGGTGGAGACCCTGCACCGGATCCTGAAGCCAGGAGGCACGGTGCTGGCGACGCAGGCTGGCTTGTCGCAGATCGCCGACGGTCCGTGGAACCACACCTGGCACTGGGGTTTCACCAATGCATCGTGCAAACGGATCTTCGAGGACGCGTTTCCGGGCGGCCAGGTCGAGGTTCGGACCTATGGCAACGTCCTGTCGACGGTCGCCTTTCTCCACGGCCTTTCGTACGATGAACTCACGCGGCACGAGCTTGATGTCACCGATCCCGAGTACCAGGTTCTGATCGCGGTCGCGGCCCGGAAGGCGCCCGCTGACGCGGCTGCGTAGGGCTCTGCCGCGGATGATCAGGCAACAGGCCGAACGAATTCTGCGAAGGTGGGAGCGTCTGCGCGCCGCGCGGGGGCCCCACGGCGTCATCCTGATCTATCACCGCGTCGCGACGCCGGCGGCAGACCCCTGGGGCATTGCCGTCAGCCCGCACAACTTCGCGACCCACATGGAGATTCTGCGCGCGTTCGCCGTGCCCCGCACACTCGGCGACTTCGCCAGCCGGCTGGAAACCGCGTCAGGTCCCGAGCGCAGCATCGTCGTCACCTTCGACGACGGCTACACCGACAACCTCGGCGCTCTGCCGGTCCTCGAGGCGAACGAGGTTCCTGCAACGATCTTCATCGTGAGCCGCGCCGTCGGAAATCCACAGGCGTTCTGGTGGGACGCACTGACCCGCATCTTCCTCGAGACGCCTGTCCTGCCCGAGCGTCTCACGCTTGACCTCGGCAGCAAACGTCTGACGTACGACCTTGGCGACGTCGCGCGGTACGATGCTGAGGCACTCGCCCGGGCCGCGCGGTGGCGCGCGGATCATGACGTGCCGGAAGACTCGCGGCAGCGAGCCTATCTGGACCTCTGGCAGCATCTTGTCGGCCTCCCGCCCGATCGAATCGCCGCCGCGGCGGCGTTCCTTGCAGGATGGGCCGGTCTTGGCGATGCGCCCCCAGCCTCCGGCGGCGGCCGTCCGGTGACCGCCGAGGAACTCGCCCGACTCGCGGCGTCTCCGCTCATCGAGATCGGCGGGCATACGAGGACCCACGCGGACCTGTCCCAACTGTCACGTGCGGACGCAGCGGACGAGATCGGCGGCGGGCGGCGCGACCTGATGGAGATGACCGGCCGCGACGTACGCAGCTTCGCCTACCCCTACGGGCGTTCCGGCCCGCGAACGAACTCTGACGTTCGAGGCGCAGGGTTCACCTGCGCAAGCTGGAGCCGCTTCGGGCTTGCGACGCGGCGCAGCGACCTTCACGCGCTGCCTCGCGTCCACGTGACAGATCTTTCCCCGTCGGATTTCGAAAGGCTTGTGTGGGGCGTCCTTGGTCCTGCGACCAGACGCCGGACACGCGCCTGATCTTCGGCCGGTCCGACGGCACTTCATACCTCGCGGAGGTTGGCGCTAGACGTGAGCGAACTTCCGCGTCATTGACCGGCGTCAATGGCCGCGCCGTGCTCCGAGGGCTAGGTCTGTCGATAGGTGGTGTTGTGGTAGCCGGGGTGAGTGCAAGTTGACTAGCGAGTCGTTGACCGTGCTAGTGACCGGTGTCGCCGGATACATCGGAAGCCATTTCGCTCTCGCGTGCATTGAGGCCGGCTGGCGGATGATCGGGATCGACGACCTCTCCGTCGGCAACCGCTCTTCGGTCCCCCAGGACGTCGTCTTCCACCAGGCCGACATCGGCGACCCTGTCGTCGGCGACGTCGCCCGGCGCGAGGGAGCGGTGGCCGCGGTGCACTTCGCCGCACTCATCAGCGTCGCCGAGTCGATGGAGCGGCCTCACGCCCACTTCGACACCAACCTGGGGCGCGCGAGGCGGTTCTTCGACAGCGTCACGGAGGCCGGTATCCGCAGCGCGGTCTTCTCTTCCACCGCAGCCGTGTACGGCGATGCGGGGGGCCGAGCCGGTCCCCGAAAGCGCCCGACTTGCGCCGGCATCGCCCTAAGGCTGGTCCAAGCTCGCGGCAGAACGGGTGCTCCGGCGTCTCGGCGCGCGCGCGGGCTCGACGCCGTGATCCTGCGCTACTTCAACGTCGCCGGAGCCGATCCACGGGTGCGGGCCGGCCCCCGCCCCGGTGCGACGCACCTGATCAAGGTCGTGTCCGAAGCCGCGACCTGTCAGCGCGACCGCGTCGTCATCAACGGCGAGGACTACCCGACTCCCGACGGAACCGCGGTGCGGGCCTATATCCACGTCTCCGACCTCGCGGAGGCCCAAGTCGCGGCGGTCCGGCACCTGCTCCGGGGCGGCGGCAGCGCCATCCTCAACTGCGGCTATGGCAGGGGCCATTCGGTGCGCCAGGTCGTGGAGGCGGCGCAGCGGCAGGCACCTCGCGGTTTCGACGTGGCGGTCGGCGGGCGCAGGCCAGGCGACGTCGGATCCATCGTCGCCGACGCGCGCGGTCTGCGACAGCCGTTCGATCGGCGGCCACGCCACGACGATCTCGATCTCATCCTGCGGAGCGCGATCCAGTGGGGGTTGCAGCACCAGAGCGCAGAGGCATCCGGGGCGGCGCGATGCTGCTGAAGCACCACGACGGCGAACCGCTCGTTTCGGTCATCATCCCGGCCTACAACGCCGAAGCCACGCTGTCGGCGACCCTCTCGAGCGTCGTCGCCCAGACCCACCGGCGACTGGAGGTGCTGATCGTGGACGACGGCTCGACCGACGGAACCGCCGAGATCGCCCGGCGCCATGCCGCTGCGGACGGCAGGCTCCGTGTCCTCAGCCAGGCCAATTCCGGGCCCGCTTGCGCCCGCAATCACGGGCTTGCCACCGCCAGCGGCAGCCTCATCGCCTGGATTGACGCCGACGACCTGTGGCACCCGACGAAGCTTGCCCGCCAGATCGAGGTCTTCCGGCGCTCACCCCAGCCCCTCAGCTTCGTCTATTCCGGCTATCGTCTCATCGACGACGAGGATCGTATACTGCCCAACCCCAGGTCCCTCACCGACGTCTCGGGCCGCACCCTCTGCCAGCAGATCGCCTCCAACTTCTTCAGCAACACGAGCAGCATCGTCGTCCCCTCGGACCTCGCGAGGTCGATCGGCGGACATGATCCGCGATTGAGGGACTGGAACGTCGAGGGAGCCGAGGACCTGCTGTTTCAGCTGCAGCTCACCATGGCCGGACCGGTCGGTTGCGCCCGCTCCGCGCTGGTCGGCTACCGCATGCATTCGACCAACATGTCCTACGACTTCGCCCGAGGCGCACGCTCCAACCTCAGGGTGCTCGACCTCGTGGAGAAGGGTCCCACGCCCGTTCCGCCGTGGGTCTTGCGGGAAAGCCGCGCACGCGTCGTCGGCTACGTCGGCTACCTGCTGAAGGCTGGGGACCTGCGATCGGCCGCCGCGATCTTCGCCACGATCTTGCGCGGCCAGCCGCTCCGGACCGCCTCGATGTGCCGTCGCATCCTCGCCCATGTGCTGCGCGAGGCGACGATCGGACCGAAGCAACCCGACCCAGCGGTAGGACAGCGCTTCCACGCGGCCGATCCCGACCGCGCGCCCTGGGGTCCGCATATGCTCATGTCCTCCCACCTCCGGAAGCGGCTGGATGCGCTCGACCGCACCCTCGATGCGCGCCTCTGGAGCAGGCCGGCTTGCGCCGCCGCCTCGCTACCCGACCCGCTCGTCCGCACGGGCACCAGTGGCTCGCGGTGAAGCAGCTGCGCCTGCAGGTAGCGTTTGATCCGGCAGGGCGCGCACCGAGACGTTTGGCCGGGTTGGCGTTTCCGCCCAGTCTCTCCTGCTGTATGGCTGTGACGCCGTCTCGTGCGCGGCCGCCAGTTCCGGGGAACGAGCCACAGGCATGAGCATTACAGCGCGCCGCGACGATGCGGCCGGAGGCCCCGGCCTCTGGGGCGAGATCGCGCTCCTGTCGCGCCAGTTCGGCCGGTATCGCTGGCTCGCCCTACCACTCGTCGTGTTCGGCATCGCGGCCGCCCTCGCCGAGACCGCCGGAATCGGTCTGGCCGTGATCTTCCTCTTCGCCCTCCTGGGGCAGAGCGAGCGGCTCGGCCAGGGGGACGGGCTTCTCAGCCGGGTCCACGGCGTCGTGGAGGCGACGGTGGGGACAGACAGCACCCTGATCGCGGCAAGTTTCCTTCTCCTGGTCCTGCTCAACGCAGCCCTCGTCTTCGCCAACGCGGTCGTCAGCGGCATCATCCTCAACCGCGTCGCCGAGCGGATGCGGAACCTGATCCACGGCGTCTACACTCGCGTCGGCTACCGCTACCTGCAGAAGCGCGAGCATGGAGAGCTCCTGCACACGCTGGCGACCGAGAGCTGGACCGTCTCGGAGGCCTTCTACAGCCTCGCTCAGATCGCCGTGAACATCTGCGCCGTCCTGGTCTTCGGCGTCGGGGTCTTCGCACTCTCGTGGCAGATCGGGGTCATCTCGCTGGCCGGCCTCGGCGCGGCAGCGCTCCTTCCGCTGCTGCTCGCCGGACGCGTGCGGCGGCTGAGCAGGCAGACCCTCGCGGCCAACCAGGTCCTCGCCGAGCGCATGCTGGCGAGCCTGTCGGGCATGCGCACACTGAGGGTTTTCGCGCGCGAGTCCTACATGATCCGCGTCTTCGAAAGCGCCTCCACGAGCCTGCGCAAGCTCGCAATCCGCGGTGACGTCTGGAAGTCCCTCATCGGCCCGATCAGCCAGACCGCCGGCCTCGGCGTGCTCGTCGCCATTGTCCTCGCGGCGACGGCGCTCGGCGTCGAGGTGGCGACCATCGTCGCCGCGGTGCTGCTGCTGCTGCGGATTCAACCCTACCTCCTGGGGATCGAGGCGCAGAGGCTCGCCCTCGTCGGCATGAGCGCTTCTCTCCGCGACGTCCGCCGCACCCTCGACAAGAGCGACAAGCCCTGGCCCCGCCTCGGCTCGCACGAGTTCCGGGGGCTGCAGGACGCGATCCGGTTCGAGCAGGTGAGCTTCAGCCACGATGCCCGGAAGCGCGACAGCCTGTCGGACGCGACCTTCACCATCCACGCGGGCGACACCGTCGCCGTCGTTGGGCCCAGCGGGTCCGGCAAGTCGACGATCCTGAACCTGATCCTGCGCCTCTACGAGCCCGACCGCGGCCGGATCACGGTCGACGGCATCAATCTGGACGAGTTCACGCGGGAGAGCTGGCTCGGACGCCTCGCGATCGCGGGCCAGGACGTGGAGCTGGTGGAGGGGACGGTGCTCCAGAACGTCCATATCGGTGAGCCGGACGCCTCGCTCGACGACGTTCGGCGGGCCTGTGAGACCGTCGAGATCCTTCGCGACCTCGAGGCCCTGCCGGACGGGCTGCATACCCGCATCGGGATGGCGGGGTTGAGCCTCTCCGGCGGCCAGCGGCAGAGACTTGGCCTCGCCCGCGCCTTGTTGCGCCGGCCCGACATCCTGCTCCTGGACGAGGCAATGAGCGCCCTGGAGCCGGAGCGCGAGGACCGAATCCTCTCGCGCATCCTCGACCTGATGCGCGGCCGGACGCTGGTATTCGTCAGCCACCGTGCGAGCCCGATCCTGCGGCCGGACACCGCAATCTGGGTCGAGGACGGTCGGGTCCGCACCCACCAGCCGCTCGGCGCCGCGCAGTCGCCAGGTCGCGGCGCCATCTGAGCGTCACGGCTCGCGGGAGCGGCCGCGCGCGCCCGGGCGGAGACCTGCGCACGGGGCCGCCGTCGCGGCCGCCCACGCTATCTACCGCCACGTTCTGGCGGCACGAGACCCGCGGCCATCGAAGCGAACCGGTGGTCGCCGAAGGGGTGCGCGGCATCGGCGCGGCCGAGCGGCTGGCCCGCGAGGGCGCGCACGTTGCCCTTTGGGACCTGGAGGAGTCGGCCCTCGAGGAGCGCCTTCGGGGATTCGCGTCCGACAAAGTCACCGCCCTCAACGTCGACGTAGCCGATTACGCCAGCGTCGAGCTGCACTGGCGGAGACCGAGCGCCGCCTCGGCCCGCCCGACATCCTCGTCAACAGGGTCGGCATCGCCGGCCCCGTGGCCGCGCTCACGTCTGGTATCCTACGAGCTGAAACGGTAAAGCGTTATACCAACGCGCAATGATCAGGACCTATGCGCCCAGTCCCGGTGTCCGAGGGACGTGATCCTTTCGGGTTCGGCGCGAAGCCTGTTCCAGGGGTCGCAGCAGTGGGCGACGATGTCGTCGTCGTTCTCGAAGATGCGGTTCGAGAGCCAGTTCTGCCGGAGGTATTGCCAGATGTTCTCGACCGGGTTCAGCTCGGGCGAGAGGGGCGGCAGCGGCAGGAGCGTGATGTTCGCCGGGACGACGAGGTGGTTCGACATGTGCCAGCCGGCCTGGTCGAGCATGAGGACGGCATGCGCGCCCGGATCGACCATGACGCCGATTTCGGCGAGGTGCTCCTGCATCGCCTCGGGGTTGGCGTAGGGCATCACAAGGCCTGCGCCTTGCCCTTCGCCGGGCAGATCGCGCCGAAGATGCAGGCCCACACGGTGCGCTGGTCGTGCGGCGCACGGGGCCGGGTTCCGCGCCGCGCCCACCGGCGCGTGATCCCGTTCTTCTGACCTACGCGCGCGTCCGCCATGGGCCTCGGACCGTCGACGTATACGTCGACCGGCTTCCATGGCGAACTCCTGCCACCAGAGCTCGATGGCGGTCTCCGGGGGCAGCTTGGCGCGGATCGCCTCCAGCTCGGCGGGAAGGTTTTTTGAACGCCCCGAGCGCCTCCGGGGTCTGCGCGTGATCCCGCGGCCGGGCGGAGAGCTTCCGGAACCCCATCCGGCGCAGCTCGCGCCCGAGCGTCTGCCGGCTGAGCGAGACCTCGAACGCGTCCCGCAGCCAGCCCACGAGGTCGCCAAGCCGCCAGCGCACGACGCCATGAAGCTCGGGCTTCGGCCGTCCTCGACGGCCTTCGCGAGCGCAGCGCGCTGCTCCAGCTTCAGAAGCGACGGCTGGCCGGGCGGCTTGCGGTCCAAGAGGCCCGTGGGCGCTTCCACGTTGAAGCGCATCACCCAATCCCGGACGATCTGGAGCCCCACGCCGCCGACCCGCGCGGCCTCCGTTCGGCTTGCGCCGTCGCAGATCGCCGCCAGAGGTCGCCCGTCAATGGATAGACTTTCCTTTACGCGACGCCGCGAGCACCGACAGCGGCAGCACCGTAACGCAAGTTGCCAGTGTGAACCAGCAAGCGGAACACCGTGTTGTTCCGCTTGGAGTGTGATTGGGTGCCGGAACCTTGTAGGAGAAAGCCGCCGTGGCCAGCGAAACCAATCGTCTGCCGACGAAGGCCCATGTTCCGATATGCGCCATCGGTGCATCGGCCGGCGGCGTCCATGCGCTGCGCAGCCTGTTTCGGCAACTGCCGGAGGATCTGGGGCTCGCCTATGTGGTCATAGTCCATCTTGCACCCGAGCATCCCAGTGCCCTGGCCGAGGTCCTGTCGACCTGCACGAAGATGGATGTGCTCCAGGTGACCGACACGCCAGAGCTGCGGCCTAACTGCATCTACGTGATCCCGCCCGACCGCGAGCTGGTGATCGAGGGCGACAGCGTCCACGCCCGCGCGTTCACCGAGCCGCGCGGACGCCGCGCCCCGGTCGACATGTTCTTCCGCTCGATTGCCGCGGCGCGCGGTGACGGCATGGCGGTGATCCTCAGCGGCGCGGGCGCGGATGGTTCGAACGGGGTCAGGGCGATCCAGGAAGCCGGGGGCGTCGTCTTCGCGCAGGAGCCCGCCGAGGCCGAATTCGGCGCGATGCCGCAGAACGCCATCGCCACCGGCGTCGTCAGCTTCATCGCTCCGATCGCCCGACTGGCGGAGCGCATCGCGGAGGTGGCGAAGAGCAAGGAGGCCGTGCGTTCGCTCGACGAGGGCGGCGCGGCGAATGAGCTGCGCCGCATCGTCGGCCTTCTGCACGCGCGCACGGGCCATGACTTCTCGAGCTACAAGCGCGCCACGGTGATGCGCCGGGTGCTGCGGCGCATGCAGGTCTGCCGGATCAGAAGTCCCGAGGAATATGCCGAATACGTCCGCACCACGCCCGAGGAGGCGCAAGAGCTCTTCAACGACCTGCTGATCTCGGTGACGCAGTTCTTCCGCGACGAGACAGCCTTCGAACCATTGGCGGCGAAGGTGATCGGGCCGCTCCTTGAGGAGGCGGGCGAGGACGGGGTGCGCGTCTGGTCGGTGGGCTGCGCCACCGGCGAGGAGGCCTACAGCCTGGCGATCCTGTTTCTCGAGGAGGCGGAGCGTCGGAAGGTGAAGACGCCCATCCAGATCTTCGCCAGCGACCTCGACGAGGGTGCGCTCGGCACGGCGCGCGAGGGCCGGTATCCGCGTTCCATCGAGGCCGACGTGTCCGACGATCGCCTGGTGCGGTTCTTCATCGACGAGGGCACCCACTACAGGGTGCGCAAGGAGCTGCGGGATGTCGTCCTCTTCGCCTCGCACAGCGTGCTGAAGGACCCGCCCTTCATGCGTCTCGATCTGATCGCCTGCCGCAACCTGATGATCTATATGGAGCGGTCGCTCCAGGAGCAGCTTCTCAGCCTGTTCCATTATGGCCTGAACACCGACGGCGTCCTGTTCCTCGGATCGGCGGAAACGGCGGATGGGAGCGCGTTCTTCTCGGCCATCGACCGCGAGGCGCGGATCTACCGCGCTGTTCCAAGGACGCGCCGGCACATGCCGGCGCTGCCGCGCAGCGGGCCGGAGCACGCTCACCGACAGCCCGAACGTGCGCCGGAGCATCGCGACCGTCACCGGGCACCGATCGAGCTGCATGTCGAGGCGCTCGAACGGGCCGCGCCCCCGAGCGTGCTGGTCGACGCGAGTCAGCAGATCGTGCACCTCTCGCCCCAGGCCGGGCGGTTCATTCAGCACTCCGCCGGCACCTTCTCCGGCAAGCTCTCCGAAGTCGTGCGGCCCGAGCTGCGTCTCGACCTGAAGATGGCGCTCGACCGCGCGTTTGAGGCCGGAGTGCCCACGATGACGCATGCCACCCCGATTTCGCTCGACCGCGAGATGAGGGGCGTTGCGATGCAGATCGCGCCGGTGCCAGCCCGCGAGGGAGCGGGCGCACAGGCGCTGGTGCTCTTTCTCGACCTCGGTCCGGCCCTGCCGGAGACCGAAGATAGTGTCGGGGAGGGCGAGAACCGCAGCGATGAGGTGCGCCGGCTCCATGCGGAGTTGAAGGCGTCGCGGGAGGCGCTGATTGCGAGCCGTGGAGAGAACGAGACGGCGATCGAGGACTTGCGGGCGGCGAACGAGGAGCTGCAATCGATCAACGAGGAATACCGCTCCACCTCCGAGGAGCTCGAGACCTCTAAGGAGGAGCTCCAGTCGATGAATGAGGAACTTCAGACGGTCAACGCCGAGCTGAAGAGCAAGCTCGAAAGCATCTCCACTGCGCACAGCGATCTCCAGAACCTGACCGCGGCGACCGAGATCGGCACTCTGTTCCTCGACGTCAAGCTCCAGATACGGATGTTTACGCCGCCGATCGGCAACCTCTTCAACATCACCGAGATGGATGCCGGGCGCAGCATTACGCACTTCACCAATCGCCTGCGCTACGATGGGATCGAGGATGACGCGCGCAGGGTCCTGCGGGATCTCTCGCCGGTCGAGACCGAGGTGCAGAGCCAGGACAGGCGCTGGTTCATGATGCGGCTCAGACCTTATCGCACGGTCGAAGACCGGATCGAGGGCGTCGTCGCGACGTTCGTCGACATCAGCACCCGTCGAAAGATGGAGCAGCAGCTCCTCGAGAGCCGGCAGCGATACCAGAACTCTCTTCAACTCGATCGACGAGGGCTTCGGCATCTTCGAGGTGATCTTCTCTCTCGAGGGCGAGGCCGTCGACTACCGCTTCATCGAGGTCAACGACGCATTTGCGCGCCAGACCGGACTGAAAGATCCGGTCGGCCGGACGGCACGGGAACTTGTCCCAGACCTCGAGGCGCACTGGTTCGAGATCTACGGGCGCATCGCGAGCAGCGGTGAAGCCGAGCGCTTCGAGGCGCCCGTCGCGGCTTTGGATCGCCACTACGAGGCTTACGCCTTTCCCATAGGTCCCTCGGACGAGCACCGGATCGGCGTGCTGTTCCGCGACATCTCCGACCGCAAGAAGGCGGAAGAGCAGCACCGGTTGCTCACGCATGAGTTGAGCCACCGCGTCAAGAACACGCTGGCAGTGGTTCAGGCGCTCGCCCGACAGCCCGGTGTGCCGGACATGACGGTGGAGCAATACCGCGACCGGTTCATCGGTCGTGTCCAGGCCCTGGCCCGGGCCCACGACCAGTTGCTCGAGACGAACTGGCAGTCGGCCGATCTTGCCACCCTAATCCGGGCCACGCTCTCGGCCTACCGCCGCGATGGCGTAGCCGACCAGGTTGTGGACGGCCCGACGGTGCGGCTCACGCCGAAGCAGGGGCTCGGCCTCGCGCTCGTCCTGCACGAGCTCGCGACGAACGCGTCGAAATATGGCGCGCTCTCGACGGCGGAGGGCAGCGTCCGGGTGACGTGGACCACGATCCGGAGCGACGGACAGCAACAAGTCCGGCTGGTCTGGCGGGAACGCGATGGCCCGCCGGTGCCGGACCAGTCTCCTAAGGGGTTTGGAACCAAGCTGATCGAGCGCGCCTGCGCTTACGAACTGGAGGGATCGACGGAACTCCGCCTTGCGCCGGAGGGTTTCGTTGCGGAGATCGTCTTTCCTGATGCCTGAGGAGCGAGATCATCGCGCCCGACCCAAAATCCCGACCACTGGCCGGCCGCTGCATCCTTGTCGTCGAGGACGAGATGCTTCTGGCGCTTGATCTAGAGACGCTCCTCGAAGACCAGGGTTGCGAGGTGCTGGAGCCGGCATCCAGCGTCAAGCGCGCGCTAGCGGTTCTGGAGACCCGTCGGCCTGATGCCGCTTCGCTGGATATGAACCTTAACGGCGAGTCATCGGCGCCGGTCGCCGCCGCCATGCGCAAGCGCGGCATCCCTTTCGTCGTCGTCACGGGATACAGCGGAAAGCACGAGGAAGATCCATTGTTCCGGGACGCGCCTCTTGTGAAGAAGCCCTATGACGGCGCGGCATTGATCGAGACACTCGTGCGCTTGCTCGCTTGAGGCTCGAAGGATGCGCGCTCCGCCTGGCGGTCCGAAGAGGCTCTGTTGCACAAATCGGCTTATGGCCAAGGTTCCCCTTTACCCGGACGGACTCATCCGACGGGCTCTGTGACGGGTATGCCGAGCGCGGTGTAGCCGTTCAGGACGGCGATGCGGACTTGGATCTCGGCAACCTGCCGGTCGAAGTCCCGTGCCATGAGCCGTTGCCCCAGCAGTTTCATGCAATGCATCTTTGTCTCGTTGCGGCTCTGGCGGTGGTATCCGCGCCATCGTCGCCAGAGCGCGCGACCGAGGTATTGCGCGGCGCGCAGGATCTCGTTTCGGGCGTGGGCGCCAGCGGTGGCGGTCGTCCATGGTTTCGCATTCTTGTGGGCGGAACAACCGAACAACCGCATGGGCACCTCGATCCGCGACGGCATCGTGGCATTTTCGCGTGTCATAGGCGCCGTCCGCCGTGCATCACCGATGTGGCTCCCGGTGATCTCGCGGTGATCTCGACGACGCGCGGCACTCCTACACCCGCTCGCTGCTGAAGGCCGCGCCGGTGGCCGACCCCTCGGCCCGGCGCATCCGCGAGGACATGGTTTCGCCCGATCCCGTCGCCGATCTTCCCGCTCGGCCGCGCGCCCGCGCCGTCGGAATACGACGAGGTCGCGCCGGGGCATCTCGTCCTGCGCGGCAAGGGGACGGCCGCGTGACCGCGTCGCGTGGAGCCAGCGGATGCGGAAGGGCTGGCGCAACCGGATGAGGCGCTCGCACGGCGGGCGGCGAGATCAGGCGATGAGGCGGACGTCGAACGGCTGATCGTCGGCGAAGAAGCGCGCGTCGGAGGTGACGAGGGCGAGTCCATGTGTCTCGGCTGCGGCGAGGATCATCCGGTCGAACGGGTCGCGATGGTCCCACGCGGCAAGCGACGCACCGGCCATCGTCGCCTCGTTGAGCGGCAGCCAGCGCAGGCCCCATCCCGGCAGCGCCGCCGGCAGGGCGGCGACGTCGGCTGGGTCGAGGTCAAGCCGCCCGAGCAGCGTCTTCTGCCCGATCTCGTAGAGGCTCGCGGTCGAAACGAAGCGCAAATCCGCCCCGTCGAGGGCTTCGCGCTGCGCGGCGGAGAGTCGGTCGGCTTCGCGGAGGATCCAGAGCAGGACGTGGGTGTCGAGCAGGAGCTCGCTCAACGGGCGCCCCAGGCGTCGAGGATCTCGGGATCCTCGCCGGTGATGTCGGGAACGCCGCCCGGCATCCGGTCGGCCCACGCGCCGTAGGCAAGAGGAGCGCGCGAGGGGGGCGTAAGTTCGGCCACGACGCGGCCGTTGCGGCGGATGATGACGCGCTCGCCCGTGGCCTCCACGGCGGCGATCAGGGACGACAGCTGCGCCTTGGCCTCAGAGATGTTGACGTTCTTCATGACGCGCGTTCCGCCAATGGAGATCTGGTCTGGTCGGATCAGATTTAGGTGTCCGGCCGCCGCCTGTCCAGCGTCGCCGCGAGCAGACGACGAATGGGCGCTTCCAATTGCCGCAGCGGCTGAATCCATGTCCTTCTTCCGCGGAGCGAATGACAGGTTCTGCAGGTGAGCGAACTCGACCTCCACCTCGCAAGGGCGCCGCGGATAGTCGCGGTCATGGGCGATAAATAGCTGTGTCCGGATCAAGCCGATCTTCATCCGTGCCTGGTGCTCCGACGACTTGCGTGCAGGCGGTGCGCGGGAGGAGTACACGCGGCAATTGATCCGATCGAGTCGCGGCGCAATGCCGGAGAAAGAGGTGATGCGATGAGGAATGCCGACCCCGTTTGGGACCTGGTCGACGCCAAGCGGGAGGCGTTCGAGGCGCTGGCCGATCGCGTCTTCGACATGCCGGAGGTCGCCTACACCGAGAGGCGGTCCGTCGCCGAGCACGCGGCGGTGCTGCGCGAGCAGGGGTTCCGCATCACCGAAGCGCCGGCGGGGATTCCGACCGCGGTGATCGGCGAAGCGGGCGAGGGCGGCCCGGTGATCGCGATCCTCGGCGAGTTCGACGCGCTGCCGGGCCTGAGCCAGGCGCCGGGCGTGGCCGAGCACACGCCGCTGGAGCCGAACGGCGCGGGGCATGGCTGCGGCCACAACCTCCTCGGCTCCGCCGCGCTGCTGGCGGCAACGGCGGTCAAGGACTGGCTGGCCGAGGCGGGGATCGAGGCGCGGGTGCGCTATTACGGCTGCCCGGCGGAGGAGGGCGGCGCGGCCAAGACCTACATGGTCCGCGACGGCCTGTTCGACGATGTCGACGCGGCGATCACCTGGCATCCGGCGAGCTTCACCGGCGTCGACGACGCGCGCTCGCTGGCGAACACGCGCATCGACTTCACCTTTCACGGCAAGGCGGCGCACGCGGCGGCGGCGCCGGAGCTTGGGCGCAGCGCGCTCGACGCGGTGGAGCTGATGAATATCGGCGTGAACTACCTGCGCGAGCACATGCCGGACGACGCGCGGGTGCACTATGCCTATCTCGATGCCGGCGGCGGCGCGCCGAACGTGGTGCAGGCGAAGGCGACCGTGCGCCAGCTGATCCGGGCGCGCGATCTCGCCGGACTCGCCGACCTCGTGACGCGGGTGCGTGCCATCGCCGATGGTGCGGCGCTGATGACGAGCACGCAGGTCGAAGCGCGGGTCTACTCGGCGGTGTCGAACCTGATTGGGAACCGGCCGCTCGAGATGGCGATGCAGGAGGCGCTCGACCGGCTGGGACCCGTGGATTTCGATGCTGCCGACCGCGACTTCGCTGAGGCGATCCGCGCGACGCTGAGCCCGGGAGACATCGCCGCGCCGTTCCGTGACCTCGGGATGGAGCCGGATTTCGACCTGCCGCTCTGCGACTTCGTTGCGCCGCTAGACCGGCCGGCCAAGGGCAGCATGGGCTCCACCGACGTCGGCGACGTCAGCTGGGCGGTGCCGACGGTGCAGGCTCGCGTCGCGACCTGCGCTTTCGGCACGCCATTCCACACCTGGCAGCTGACGGCGCAGGGCAAGGCGCCCGCGGCGCACAAGGGCATGGTGCATGCGGCCAAGGCGATGGCGGGGGTGGCGCGGTCGCTGGCCTTGGACGATGCGCTGCGGGCAGCGGCAACCAGGCAGCATGCAGACCGTCTCGCGCGCACGCCCTACACCTGCCCGATCCCGCCCGAGGCGCGGCCGCCGATCGCCTGAGCCGGCAGGCGGCAAGGGAATGGACGGCAGCGGGGCCGCAGGCCCTCGGGCCGGTCGGCCGAGGCGCTTACGGTCCGTCCGGCATCCCGTCGCGCAGCGCAGCGAGCTTGTTCTGCAGGTGGCTGCGGAGGACGGCGGCGAGCCGGTCCGCGTCGCGGGCCGCGAGCGCCTCGGCGATGTCCTCGTGCTCGGCCATCGCTTGGCGCCAGCGCGCCGGGCTGATGTTGGCTTGGTACCGGCCGCGGCGCACCCGGCCGTCCAGGCTGCGCTGCATCTGGTCGAGCGTGACGTTGCCAGACGCCTCGGCGATGCCGAGATGGATCGCCTCGTTCAGCGCGAAGTAGGTGGGCCGGTCGCCGGCCTCGTAGGCGACGCGCATCCGCGCGTGGTCGGCGAGGATCGCGGCGATCTGTGCGTCGGTCGCGTGACGGGCGGCGAGCTCTCCGGCCAAGGCCTCGAGCGCCGCCATGATCGGGAACGCCTCCTCGAGATCCTCGGCCGTCAGAGCGGCGACGGTAGCGCCCCGGTTCGGCGTGAGGCGGACGTAGCCGTCGCGTGCGAGGACCTTGATCGCCTCGCGGAGCGGGGTGCGGCTGACCCCGAAGCGCTCGCAGAGCTCGCGCTCGTTGATGCGCGCGCCAGGCTCGAGCTCGTCCTCGACGATCATGCGGCGCAGGCGGACGGCCAGCTCGTCATGGAGCGAGGCGCGGGAAATTGGCTCGACGCCCGTCACGATACGGCCTCGCTCGCGGGCCGTGTCGCGACCTGCTGCCGCGCCGACGCGACGCACGGGGCCGAGGGCTGCATCTCACTGTCAGTCGGTGTCATGCGGCCTCGCAGGCGGCGCGTAGCAGGGTGGCGACGTGGACGGCGCGGCGACCGCTGCCATCGGCGATCTGGTGGCGGCAGGAGGTGCCGTCGGCGACGATCCAGTCCTCGGGGCCGGCGGCGCGGACAGCCGGCAGCAGCGTGAGCTCTCCCATGGCGCGGGAGACGTCTGCGGTCTCGGCCTGGTAGCCGAAGGCGCCGGCCATGCCGCAACAGGAGGAGTCGATGAGGTTCACCTCCAGCTCGGGAACGGCCTCGAGCACGGTCGAGACCGGGCCCATGACGTTGGCGGCCTTCTGGTGGCAATGTCCGTGGAGCCAGGCACGGCCGGGCAGCGGGCGGAGCGGCAGGCGGTCGACATGCCGGGCGAGGAACTCCTCGATCATCATGATCCGGCGGCCGTCGGCCTCGCTCCAGTCGGGGAGGAGGCGGGGCGCCTCGTCGCGGAACGTCAGCAGGCAGGATGGCTCCAGCCCGACGATGGCGGCGCCTCGGTCGAGGTCGGGGCGGAACGCGGCGACGCATCGAGCCATCTCGGCGCGCGCGTCGTCGACGAGGCCGGCCGAGAGATAGGTTCGGCCGCAGCAGAGTGGGCGGGCTGCGGGAGGCTGGGCGAACCCGACGCGGAAGCCGGCGGCGCGGAGCACGGCGACGGCGTCGCGAAGGTGGTCGGATTCGAACCATCGGTTGAACGTGTCGGCGAAGAGAATGACGTGGGGATTGTCGTCGCCCTCGTTCTCGCGGAACGGGCGCCGGCTCCACTCCGGCAGCTTGCGGCCAGCGGCGAGGCCGGCGAGACGCTCCGACAGGCGGGCGGCGCCGGGGAGGCGGTCGCGTGCGTTTGCGAGCCAGCGCGCTCGCGCCGCCCACGGCGCATAGCGGGGCAAGTGGGCGACGAGGCGGTCGCGGAGGGAGAGGCCGTGCTTGCGGGCACGCGCCGCCTGCACCTCGATCTTCATCGCCGCCATGTCGATCGACATCGGGCATTCGCGCTTGCAGGCCTTGCAGGAAACGCAGAGTTTCAGCGTCTCGGCCATTTCGTCGGACGTGAGCGCATCGGGCCCGAGCTGGCCGGTCAGCGCCAGGCGCAGTGTGTTGGCGCGCCCGCGGGTGACGTCGCGCTCGTTCCGCGTGACGCGGTAGGAGGGGCACATGGCGCCGCCCGCGAGCTTGCGGCAGGCGCCGTTGTTGTTGCACATCTCGACCGCGCCGTGCAGGCCGGCGGGCCAGCCGCTCCAGTCGAGGCGGGTCTCCACGGGCTCGCGGCGGTACTCGGGCGGGTAGCGGAAGAGGCTGCGATCATCCATCCGCGGGGCGCGGACGATCTTGCCGGGGTTCAGGATGCCTTCGGGGTCGAAGCGGCTCTTCACTTCCTCGAAGCTCGCCACCATGCGGCGACCGAACATGCGCTCGTGGAACTCGGAGCGGACGATGCCGTCGCCGTGCTCGCCCGAATGGCTGCCCTTGTACTCGGCGACGATGTCGAACGCCTCTTCGGCGATGGCGCGCAGCGCGCGAACGTCGGCATCCTGGCGCAGGTTCAGGACGGGGCGGACATGCAGCAGGCCGACGGAGGCATGGGCGTACCACGTTCCGGTGGTGCCGTGGCGGTGGAAGAGCGCGGTCAGCCGATCGGTGAAGTCGGCGAGATCCTCAAGGTGTACCGCGCAATCCTCGACGAAGGACACGGGTTTCCCCTCGGACTTCATCGACATCATGATGTTGAGGCCCTGGGTGCGGACCTCGGTGATCTTTGCCTGCAGCGCCTGGTCGGGGGCGTCGAGGACGCCGCCCTCGGCCTTGCCGGGGTCATCCCAGCGGAAGCCGAGCTCGGCCATCGCGTCGTGCAGGCCGGCGAGGCGGCGGCGGTTCTCCTCCGGGTCATCCTCGGCGAACTCGACGAGGAGGAGGGCGGCGGGATCGCCGCGCACGAAGTCGGCGAGATGCGGGGCGAGCGCGGGGATCTCGCGGCCGAGCTCGATCATGGTGCGGTCCACCAGTTCGACAGCGGCGGGGCCGAGGGCGACGAGAGCTTTCGTCGCCACCATCGCGTCGCGGAAGGTCGGGAAGTGGCAGACGCCGACGACCTTGTGGCGGGGCAGCGGCGAGAGCCGGATGTCGATCGTCTCGGAGAGGGCGAGCGTTCCCTCGGAGCCGACGAGCAGGTGGGCAAGGTTGTTGCTGAGACCGTTCGGAACCAGCGCGTCGATGTTGTAGCCGCCGACGCGACGCAGGACCTTGGGAAAGCGGGCGGCGATCTCCTCGGCCTCGCGGGCGCCGAGGGCCAGCATGTCGCGGACCAGCGCGTCGACCGGGCCGCCCGCGTTCGCCATCGCTGCGCTGCGGTCGACTTCGCCGAATCGCGTGCGGGTGCCGTCGACCAGCAGCGCGTCGATCGAGTCGACATTCTCGCGCATCCGGCCGTAGCGGATGGATCGGCCGCCGCAGGAATTGTTCGCCGCCATGCCGCCGATCGTCGCCCGCGACGCGGTGGAGACGTCGACCGGAAAGAACAAGCCGTGCGGCTTGAGCCGCCGGTTCAGTTCGTCGAGGACGAGGCCGGGCTCGACGGTGGCGCGTCCGGCGGCGGTGTCGAGCGTGCGCACGGCGTTGAGGTGTCGCGAATAGTCGATGATGACGCCGCGGTTGATCGTCTGCCCGGCCTGGCTGGTGCCGCCGCCGCGGGCCGTCACCGGCACCCCCGCGGCGCGCGTAAAGGCCAGCGTCGCGACGACGTCGTCGAAGCGGCGCGGAACGACGACCGCCTCCGGCACGATCTGGTAGAACGAGGCGTCGGTGGCGTATCGACCACGGGAGAACGCGTCGGTCAGGACGTCGCCCTCGATCTCGGCCCCAAGACGCTGCCAGTCCGCCATTCCCGCGCCTCCGCCAGGATTTGCCCTTGACTTGAATTATGCATTCAAAATTAGATCACGCAACACGAGGCGACGGGAGGAACGAGACGGCATGCCCAGCGGACGGCACTTCCTGCAGATCCCGGGCCCGACGAATGTGCCCGACCGCATCCTTCGCGCCATGGACTTCCCGACGATCGATCACCGCGGCCCGAGCTTTGCCGAGCTGGGCCAGCGCGTGCTTGCGGGAATGAAGCGGATCGTGAAGACCGAGGCTGGGCAGGTTGTCATATATCCCGCCTCAGGCACCGGCGCGTGGGAAGCCGCACTGGTCAACACGCTGTCGCCCGGCGACCGCGTGCTGATGGTCGAGACCGGGCATTTCGCCATGCTGTGGCAGAAGCTCGCGGCGAAAATCGGCCTCGATCCGGTGGTCATCCAGTCGAGCTGGAGAAGCGGCGTCGACCCCGAGGCGTTGGCAACGGCGCTGGCGGAGCACCCCGACGTCAAGGCGGTCTGCGTGGTCCAGAACGAGACGTCGACAGGCTGTGCCACCCGGATCGATGAGGTTCGCGCGGCGATGGATGGCGCCGGCACCGACGCGCTGCTGATGGTCGACACGATCTCGTCGCTCGCCTCCATCGACATGCGCATGGAAGAGTGGGGGGTCGACGTCGTCGTCGCCGGCAGCCAGAAGGGCCTGATGCTGCCGCCGGGCCTGTCGTTCAACGCCGTCAGCCCCAAGGCGCTGGAAGCGCATCAGAGCGCGACGCTGCAGCGGTCGTACTGGGACTGGGCGGAGATGCTGGGCCCGAACGCCAAGGGCTTCTTCCCCTACACGCCGGCGACCAACCTGCTCTACGGCCTCGCCGAGGCGATCGACATGCTGGAGGAGGAGGGGCTGGAGAACGTATTCGCCCGCCACGACAGGTTCGCCGAGGCGACGCGACGCGCGGTCCGGGCCTGGGGCCTCGAGATCCTGTGCCAGGAGTCGCGGCACTATTCCAGCTCGCTGACGGCGGTGGTGATGCCAGGTGAGAAGGGCGCAGACGCCTTCCGGGCCGTCGTGCTTGACAACTTCGACATGTCGCTGGGCTCGGGGCTGTCGAAGGTCGCGGACAAGATCTTCCGCATCGGGCATCTGGGCGACTTCAACGACCTGATGCTCATGGGGACGCTGTCGGGCGTCGAGATGGGGCTGGACTTGGCGAGAGTGCCGCACGACGCGGGCGGCGCGCGGGCGGCGATGGACTATCTTACGGAAACCGCTCGGGACGGGACCAAGATCGCCGCCTGAGAGAAACCCAGGGAGGACTAGCATGAAGATCACGGGAATAGTCGCGGTCGCCATGATCGCCGCAAGTGCGGCGTCGGCGCAGACGGAGCTGCGGTTCGGTCACGTGGGCGAGCCGGGCTCGCTGTTCGAGGCGTCGGCCAACCATTTCGTCGAGGTCGCGAACGAGAAGCTCGGCGACGAGTACGAGGTCGTCGCCTACGGTGCATCGCAACTCGGCGGCGACCAGGAGCTGCTGCAGAAGCTGAAGCTGGGGCAGGTGACGTTCGCGCTGCCGTCTTCGGTGATGTCCTCGGTCGCGCCCGAGTTCGGCGTCTTCGAGATGCCCTACATCATCCAGGACCGCGAGCACATCAAGGCGGTCGAGGAGGCGATGCTGGAGGATACCTTCAATGTCGCCGCCGAGCGCGAGGGCTATCGGATCCTCGCCTTCTGGGAAAACGGGTTCCGCCATATCACCAACAATGTCCGCCCGATCAACACGCCGGAGGACCTGCAGGGCGTGAAGCTCAGGACGCCGCAGGGCGAGTGGCGCGTGAAGATGTTCCAGACCTACGGCGCGAACCCGACGCCGATGGCGTTCTCCGACGTCTTCACCGCGCTGCAGACCGGCGTGATCGACGGGCAGGAGAACCCCTACGCGCAGATCGCCTCGGCCAAGTTCCAGGAGGTGCAGGACTATCTGTCGATCACCGGGCACGTCTACACGCCCGCCTACGTCCTCGTGTCGGAGAACCACTTCGGACAGCTGCCGGAGGACGTCCAGCAGCGCGCTGACCGAGGCGGCGCAGGAAACCCAGGCCTTCGTCTACGAGCACGCGGCGCAGCTCGAGGAGGAGCTTCTGCAGGTGATCAAGGACGCCGGCGTCGAGGTGAACGAGGCGGACAAGCAGGCCTTCATCGACGCCTCGGAGCCGATCTACGAGGAGTTCGCGAGCCAGGTCGAAGGCGGCGACGAGCTGGTCAGCCGCGTGCGCGAGGCAGCAGGCGGCGCCGCGACGAACTGAGACCGGCGAGGCGGCACGCGCCGCCTCTTCCACCTTTCCCAAGGCACAGGCGAGCAGGAACAGGACCATCATGCGAAGAGCTTCCCGTGCGCTCGGATGGCTGCTCGAGTGGTTCCTGATCCTGCAGATGATCGCGTTGACCGTCGTGGTCGTCTACGCCGTGGTGTCGCGAAAGCTCGGCGCCTCACTCAGCTGGTATGACGAGATCGCCGGGATCCAGTTGTGCTGGATCACCTACTACGGCGCGGCGCTGGCGGCGCTGAAGCGCAAGCATATCGGCTTCGACGGCGCCCTGCTGTCGTTGCCCGAGGGGCTGAGGGCGGCCGGCATCATCGTGGCCGAGGTGCTGGTGATCGGATTCTTCGTGCTCCTCGCCTGGTCGGGGTGGCAGGTGCTGACGATCCTCGAGGGGATGAACCTGGTGAGCCTGACCTTCGTGCCGGTGCAGCTGACGCAGTCGGTGATCCCGATCGGGGCGGCGCTCTTCATTCTCGCCGAACTCCTGTCGCTGCCGCTCTATTGGCGCGAGACGATGGCGGGCCGGTCGTTCGAGCACCCCGAGATCATACCCGAGACCGTGGACAAGAGGGTGGAGACCCGGCCGTGACGATCCTGCTGATCTTCCTCGCGCTGGTCGTCATGGTGGTGCTGAACGTGCCGATCGCGGTCGCGCTGGCGATCTGCGGCGTCATCGGGATCGTCGCCTACGAGGGCACGAACGCGCTGATCTCCATCGGGCTCGACATGTATTCGGGGGCGACAAACTTCTCGCTGATCGCAATCCCGATGTTCGTGCTGGCGGGTGCGATCATGAACGCCGCCGGGATCACGCGGCGTCTGATCGAGTTCGTCTCGGCGTTGATCGGATTCGTCCGCGGCGGGCTGGCGATGGTCAACGTCGGGGTCTCGCTCTTCTTCGCGGAGATCTCGGGATCGGCCGTCGCGGACGTCGCTGCGATGGGCAGCGTGATGATCCCCGAGATGAAGCGGCGCGGCTACACCGCACCCTTCGCGGCCGCCGTCACCTCGTCGTCGGCGTCGCTGGCCATCATCATCCCGCCGTCGATCCCGATGATCCTCTACGGCGTCAGCTCCGGCGCCTCGATCGAGCAGCTGTTTCTCGCCGGCCTCGTGCCCGGCCTGATCGGCGCCGCCGGGCTGATGACGCTCTGCTGGTATTTCGCCCGACGCTACAACCTGCCGCGCGAGGCGGCGTTCGACATGGGCCGGTTGCGCACGACGTTCGTGGCGGCGCTGCCGACGTTCGTGCTGCCGGTGGTGATCCTCGGCGGCATCTTCGGCGGCTTCTTCACCGCGACCGAGGCGGCGGGCGTCGCCGTCATCGCCTCCATCGTCGTCGGTCTGTGGTACCGCGAGACGGACTTCGGCGAGCTTCGCCGGTCGATGCTGGACGGCGCGATCCAGACGGCGGTGGTAATGCTGCTGGTCGCCGCGTCGGTGCTGATGGGCGGGTTCCTCACGCGCGCGCAGATACCCCAGGACCTGGCGGCGGCGCTGCTCGACTTCACCGACAGCCGGTGGGTGATCCTGGCCATCCTCAACGTCTTCTTCCTGGTGATCGGCTTCTTTTTGCACTCCGCGGCGGCGATCATCCTCGTCGTGCCGATCGTCGTGCCGCTGATCTCGGCGGTCGGCATCGACCCGGTGCATTTCGGGCTGATCGTGACGCTGAACCTGGCGATCGGGCAGCAGACCCCGCCGGTGGCAAGCGTGCTGATCACCGCCTGCTCGATCGCGCGGGCCAACATCTGGGACGTGTCCAAGGCGAATATCGGCTTCGTCGCGGTCCTGCTCTTCGTGCTGCTGCTCTGCACCTACGTCGAACCGATCCCGATGTTCCTGGTGGAGGCGGTCTACCGATGAGCGGGCCGCTTGCAGGGGTTCGTGTGATCGAGCTCGCGCACATCATGGCCGGCCCGGCGTGCGGCCTGATGCTGGCCGACATGGGCGCCGACGTCATCAAGGTCGAGAAGCCCGACGGCGACGACAGCCGTCGCTTCCTGCCGCCCGACATCGCGGGCGAAAGCGCGGCCTTCATGATGATGAACCGCAACAAGCGCGGCATCGTGCTGGACCTCAAGGACGACGGCGACCGGGCGGCGTTCCTCGAGTTGATCGCGGGCGCCGACATCCTGATCGAGAACCACCGCAAGGGCACGATGGAGAAGCTCGGCCTCGGTCCGGAGGTGCTGGAGGCGGCAAACCCGGCGCTGGTGCACGTGGAGATCTCGGGCTTCGGCCGCACCGGGCCCTATGCAGACCGGGGCGGCTTCGACCTGATCGCGCAGGGCATGAGCGGTCTGATGTCGATCACCGGTGAGGGGCCGGGGCGGCCACCCGTCAAGGTCGGCGCGCCCGTCTCGGACATCACGGCGGGGATCCTCGCCGCGATGGGGGCGCTCGCGGCCTATTCCAACCGCCTGAAGACCGGCAAGGGCCAGCGCGTCGACACCTCGCTCTTCGAGGCTGGGATCGTGCACACCTACTGGCAGTCCGCTATCGCGCTCGCCACCGGAGTCGCGCCGGGGCCGATGGGGTCGGCACATCCGCTCAACGCGCCCTACCAGGCCTTCGCGACCTCCGACGGCTGGATCTGCGTCGGCGCCGCCAACCAGCGCAATTGGGAGCGGCTGCTGACGCTGATCGACGCGCCGGAACTGGGGGAGGATCCGCGATTCCGCACCAACCTCGACCGGATGGAGAACCGCGGGGCGCTGGAGCAAGCGCTGAACGCCATCCTCGTCGGCCGCAGCAGCGCCGAATGGCTCGACCTCATGGAAGCCGGTGGGCTGCCCGCGGGCCCGGTGCTCGATGTCCGGCAGATGCATGCCGACCCGCAGACTCGCGCGCGCGAGATGGTCGTCGCGGTGGATCACCCGGTGGCGGGAGAGGTCGAGACGCTGGGCCTGCCGGTCAAGTTCTCGGAGACGCCGGGGGCCGTGCGACGTCCCGCCCCGCAGCTCGGCGAGCACACCGAGGAGGTTCTGGCGGAGCTTCGTGCCCGGCGACGATGACGCCCGTGGTAGCCGGCAGCGCCTAGGTGAAGCTGTCGGCGTAGCGCTTGCGCAGTTCGGCCTTCTGGACCTTTCCCATCGTGTTGCGCGGCAGCGCATCGACAACTTCGATGAGGCGCGGCCGCTTGTAGCCCGCGAGGCGCTCGCGCAGCGCGGCCTCGATGGCGGGGATGTCGGGGCCGTCGCCCGACGGCACGAGGATGGCGACGGGGGTCTCGCCGAAGTCGGGGTGCGGCGCGCCGATGACCGCGGATTCGAGGACCCCCGGCAGATCGTCGAGAACCATCTCGAGCTCCTTGGGATAGACGTTGTAGCCGCCCGAGATGATCAGGTCCTTGTCCCGACCGACGATGGTGACGTAGCCGTCCGCGTCCTGCTTTGTGAGATCGCCGGTGGTGAACCAGCCGTCGGGCGAGAGCTCCTCTTGGGTCTTGTCGGGCATGCCCCAGTAGCCGTGGAAGACGTTCGGGCCGCGCACGTGCAGCGTGCCGATGTCGCCGCGCGGCACCTCGGTCCCGTCCGCGAGCACGCGCACCTCGATCCCCGGCAGAGCCGGGCCGACGGTGCCGATCCTCCGCTCTCCGTCGCAGGGGTTCGAGCAAGTCATGCCGGTCTCGGTCATGCCGTAGCGCTCAAGGACGCGGTGGCCGGTGCGCGCCTCGACCTGGCGGTGCGTCTCCTCGAGCATCGGGGCGGAGCCCGAGATGAAGAGCCGGATGTTGCGGCAGAGCTCCGCGTCGAAGCGGGCATCGGCGAGAAGTCGTGTGTAGAACGTCGGCACGCCCATCATCGACGTCGCGCGGGGCAGGTGCGCGATGACGGCGTCCGCCTCGAACTTTGGCAAGAAGATCATCGAGCCGCCGGCCGCCAGCGTCACGTTGGTCGCCACGAACAGACCGTGGGTGTGGAAGATCGGCAGCGCATGCAGCAGCACATCATCCGCAGTGAAACGCCAGTGCTCCTTGAGAACGAGCGCGTTCGAGAGCAGGTTGTCCTGCGTCAGCATCGCCCCCTTCGACCGCCCGGTCGTGCCGGAGGTGTAGAGCAGCGCCGCCAGATCGTTCCCGTTCCTGTCGGCCGTGGGGAAGGCGGCGTCGCCCGAGGCCGCATCTGCAAGCGTGCCGCCCTCCGGCCCCAGCGTCATGTAGGCCGCGCCGTGCCGCTCTGCGATGTCGGGCAGGGCGTCGGTTGCGGGATCGCCGACCAGTATCGCGGCGCCGGAATCGGCGACGAAGTAGTCCACCTCCACGGCCGTGTAGCCGGTGTTGAGCGGCAGGAAGACGATGCCGGCACGCACGCATGCCGCATAGAGCGCCAGCGCGTCTGCCGACTTCTCGACCTGCATGGCTAGCCTGTCGCCGGGCCGCAGCCCTTGTGCAGCCAAGACGTGGGCGAGCTGTGCCGAGCGCGCCAGGAACGCGCTGTAGGCCGTCATCGTGCCGTCCGGAAGGTGCAGGAACGGTTCGTCCGAACCCTCATGCCGTGCGAAGAGACGTTCCCAGAGCGGATTGGTCATGCTTACTTTCCCGTGGACAAGCGCGGTTCGGCGGACCCGCCGGAACGGCGCGGGCGGGCCGGAGGAATGATGCGGGAGCGGGCCGCGCGCGGCTGTGGCACGTCACGCGCGTTGGCAGAGGAGGCGCCATGGCCGAGAGTTTCGACTTCGCCGCAGAGGGGTGGACGCTGCACGATGAAAGGGGCTTTCTCGGCCTCGTCGGGCCGGTCTGGGAACGGCGCGGGCATGACGGGCCCGACCTGGCGTTCCAGGCGAGCGAAAAGCACGAGAACCTGCGCGGCGTCGTCCAGGGCGGCATGCTGATGACGCTGGCTGACCGGATGCTGGGCGCGATCAGCCGGGCGCACAACGAGAACCGGCCGCAGGCGACCGTGCATCTCGACGTCGACTTCCTCGCCCCGGTCCGGATCGGCGATGTGGTCGTCGGCCGTGGGCAGGTCCGCCGCAATACCAGGACGCTGATGTTCGTCGGCGGCACCCTTTCGGTCGGCGACACCACCGTCTTGGAGGCGCACGGCATCTGGAAGAAACTCGGCGCCTGAGCGGCCCTCGGCCGCCGTCATGTCCGCGCGCCGCCATTCGCGGCGATCATCTGGCCGGTCACGTAGCGGCCGGCGTCCGACGCCAGAAAGCCCACCACGCCGGCAATGTCGGCGGGATCACCCTTGTGGCCGAGAGGGATCGAGCCGACCCTCGCGCCCGGCGCCTCGTCATCCTTGCGGATCGCTCCCGGAGAGATCGCGTTCACCGTGATCCCGTGCGGCCCGAACTCCTTGGCGAGCGCCTTGGTCAGGCCCCAGAGGCCGTGCTTGGCGGCCGAGATCGGCGCCCCCTCGAAATAGCCGTCGATGGCCTTCATGCCCGCCATGCCGACGATACGGCCCCAGCCGCGCTCGACCATGTGGGGGAGGAAGGCGCGGCAGGTCAGGAAGGACGCCGTGAGGTCGATGTCGATGACGCGCTGCCATTCGGCATCCGTGAGCTCGAGGAACGGTTTGTGCGGCCGGTACGCGGCGTTGTTCACCAGGATATCGACGCCGCCGTGGCACGCGGCGGCCTTGGCGATCTCGGCAACGGCCCCCGCATCGCTCACGTCGCCCATCGCGACCTCGGCCGCGACGCCGAATTCCCGCGCGGCGTCGGCGGTGGCGTCGCAGGCCTCGCGGTCGGACGAGCCGTTGACGATGACGTTGCACCCGCGCCGCGCGAGCTCGAGCACGACCGCGCGGCCGATGTTGCGGCCGGAGCCAGAGACGAAGGCGGTCTTTCCGGACAGGTCGGCGGCGGTCATCGCGAACTCAGGTGCCGGTCCATTCCGGACTGCGCTTGCCGAGGAACGCCTCCATCCCCTCGCGGAAATCGTTGCTGGTGTAGCAGAGCTCGATGAGATCGTTGCCGGCGCCCTTCTCGAGCCGACCCTGCAGGCGGAGGAAGGCGGTCTTGGTGGCCTGCAGCGTCAGCGGCGCCATCGACGCGACGTGCCGCGAGAGTTCCTCGGCACGCGTCATCAGCGTTGCATGATCGGGCAGGACCTCGGTGACGAAGCCCACCGACTGCGCCTCATCGGCCTGCATGAGGCGGGCCGTGAAGATCATCTCCTTGGCCCGCGCCGTGCCGAGCAGCTCCCTGAGACGCGCGTAGTTGTTCATCGACAGGCAGTTTCCGAGCGTCCGGGCGACCGGAAAGCCGAACTTCATGCCCGCAGCCGCGATCCTGAGGTCGCAGCAGGCCGCAATCGCCGCGCCGCCGCCGGTGCAGGCGCCGGCAATCGCGGCGAGTGTCGGCTGTCGCACCGCCTCGAGCGCGCCGAGGACCCGGTCGATGCGCGCCTCGTACTGGAACGCGTCTTCGGCGCTCTTGAACGCGCGGAACTGCGAAATGTCGGTGCCCGCGGCGAAGGCGCGGTCGCCGGCGCCGGTGAGGACCAGCGCCCTGAGGTCGCGGTCGTCGTTCGCACCCTCGCAGATCTCGGCCAGCCGCTCGTACATCGCGAAGGTCATCGAGTTGCGCGCCTGCGGGCGATTGAAGGTGATCCAGCCGATCCCCTCGCGCATCTCGTAGATCAGCTCGTCGCTCGCGGTGTCGGTCATGTCGAACCCTTCTAGCGGCCCTTGAACTCGGGCCTTCTCTTTTCGCTGAAGGCGCGGCGGCCCTCGGCGTAGTCCTCGCTCTCGAAGCACTCCTGCACCATGCGCGAGACGAGCGCGAGGTCTCGCTCGGACTCCGGCTTCAGCGCCTCGTGAACCGACTGCTTGATCGCCTTCATGGTCAGCGGGGCGTTGCAGGCGATGGTGGCGGCGATCTCGCGCGTCCGCTCCTCGAGCTCGGCATGCGGCACGACGCGGTTGATCAGCCCCATCCCCAGCGCCTCCTCCGCCGAGAACCGGCGGGCGGTGAAGAAGATCTCCTTGGCGTAGGCGGGGCCGACGAGGTCCATCACGCGGCGCACCCGCGCGTAGTCGTAGCCGAGGGCGAGCCTGGCCGCCGGGATCGAAAACTGGGCGCTGTCGCTGGCGATGCGCAGGTCGGCGCAGACGGCAAGGTTGGCGCCCCCGCCGATGCAGTAGCCCTGGATCATCGCGATGGTGGGCTTCGGCGAGGTCAGCACCGCCTGGTAGGCGCCCTCGGTCGCGTCATTGTAGCGGGCCACCGCCTCGGCCTCGGCGCGCTCGTCGTCGAACTTAGAGATGTCGGCGCCGGAGACGAAGGACTTCTCGCCGGCGCCTGCGATCAGGATCACCCGCACCTCCGGGTCGGCCGCGAAGTCGGCCATGATCTCGATCGCGGCAAGCCACATGTCGAGCGAGACGGCGTTGTGACGCTCGGGATTGTTGAAGATCATCCAGCCGAAGCCGTCGTCCTTCCTCGAGATCATCTTGTCGGTCATTGCTCGCGCCTCCTGTCGGCTTAGACCACGCCGTCCTGGCGGAAGCGGGCGATCTCATCCTCGCCGTAGCCGAATTCAGCGAGGATCTCGTCGGTCTGCTCGCCGCATTCGGGTGGTGCGGCGGCAATGCCGCTCTCCGACCGGCTCATTCGCACCGGTTGTGCCACGAGGTCGATCCGGCGGCCGAGGGCGGGCGACTCGACCGGCCACGACATCCCCAGATGCTGCACCTGCGGGTCGGCGAAGACCTCGTCAATGGTGTAGATCGGGCCGCAAGGCACGCCGGCCTCGCCGAAGATCTCGACCCACTCGGCGCTGGTCTTCCTGGAAGTGCGTTCACCGATCTCGGCGTTCAGCGCCTTTCGGTTGTCGGATCGTGCGGCCGCGTCGGCATAGTCCGGGTGGTCGATCAGCGCCTCGGCATCGATGGCGCGGCAGAGGCGTTCCCAGATGCGCTGGCCGGTGGCGGCGATGTTGATGTGCCCGTCCGAGGTCGGGAAGACGCCCGTCGGGATGCTGGTCGGATGGTCGTTGCCGGCCTGCTGCGCGACCTCCCGGTCCATGAGCCAGCGCGCCGCTTGGAAGTCGAGCATGGCAATCTGCGCCTGCAGGAGCGACGACTGCACCCACTGGCCCTCCCCCGACTGCTCACGTTCGAGAAGAGCGATCAGGATCCCGTTCGCCGTGAAGAGGCCCGCCGTCAGGTCGGCGATCGGGATGCCGACACGGACGGGGCCCTGCCCCGGCAGGCCGGTGATCGACATCAGTCCGCCCATGCCCTGGGCGATCTGGTCGAAGCCCGGCCGCCGCGCATAGGGCCCGTCCTGCCCGAAGCCCGAGATCGAGGCATAGACGAGGCGCGGGTTCACGCCGCGCAGCGTCTCGTAGTCGATGCCGAGGCGGGACTTCACGTCGGGCCGGAAGTTCTCGATCAGGACGTCCGCCTTCTCGACCAGGCGCAGCAGGACTGCGCGGCCTTCCTTGGACTTCAGGTTCAGCGACAGGCTGCGCTTGTTCCGATGGAGGTTCTGGAAGTCCGAGCCATGGCGCGGTCCGCCAGGCGCGTCGCCGCCTTCCAGCGCGGCAGGCAACTCGACCTTGATGACGTCCGCGCCCCAGTCGGCAAGCTGTCGGGCGCAGGTCGGCCCCGACCGCACGCGGCTGAGGTCGAGCGCGGTCAGGTGCGACAATGCCGTGGAAGCGGGCCTGAACGGCACGGCGATCCTCCCTTTTCGGTCGAGAGTGCGAGGCACAGATGAAGGTGTCAACAGATGACAATCCGAAATCTGTTGACAGTTGGCAGCCCGGACCGAGAGAGTGGCGGCATGTCGGGAAGTATCGTCGAGGCCATTTCGCAGCGGCGCAGCCAGTCGCTCACAGCGCTCGTCCGCGACGAGATCGAGCGGCAGATCCTCAGCGGCGAGATCGCGGCCGGGGTACGCGTGAACGAGGCCTCGATCGCGACCCGCCTCGGCGTCAGCCGCGGCCCGGTGCGCGAGGCCGTCAGATCGCTTGAGCGGGACGGTCTGGTGACGAGCATCGTCAACCAGGGCTCCTTCGTCCGCCAGGTCTCGATCGAGGAGGCATCCGAGCTCTACGACCTCAGGGCCGTCATCGTCGGCTATGCCTGCGGGTCGCTGGCCGCGAGGGTCACGGCGCTGGAGCTTGAGGAGCTTGGCGGCCTGGTGCGCCTGATGGACGACGCCGCCGAGGGCGATGCGGCGGACACCTATTTCGAGCTGAACCTGACATTCCACGATCGCCTCATGGCGATGGCCCGGTGCAGCCGCTCGGCCGTCCTCTACACCAACCTGGTGAAGGAGGCGCACCTGTTCCGCCGGCGGTCTCTTATGTCCGCTCCGGCGATGCGGGACTCGAACGAGGAACACCGGCAGATCATCGGCGCGCTGGCCAGCGGCGATCGTTCGGCGGCAAGGGAGGCCGCCGAGCGTCACCATCTGAACGGCAAGAGGAGATGGCTGCGCACGATGGAATGACGGCCGAGCGGACGCGCCGGGAGAGCGTGAACCACGCCGACGAGATCGGCACTAGGGAGGAGAGATCATGACGACATTCAATGCAGTTCGTGCGACCGCCGTGGCCTGCGCGCTGGTGGCGCCAGCCGTCGCGGCAGGCCCCGTCGCGGCGCAGGACTATCCCAACGAGCAACTCGAATGGACCATCGCGTTCGGTCCGGGCGGCGGCAACGACATCATGTCCCGCACGATCGTCGACATCCTGCAGAAGTACGACCTGTACCCGGCGGAGATCGCGGTCGAGAACCGGGCCGGCGGCAGCGGCGCCGTGGGCTGGGGGCACCTCTACTCGCAGTCGGGCGATCCCTATGCGATCTCCACCACCAGCGGAAGCTTCATCACCACGCCGCTGCAGGCCGACACGCCGTGGAGCCCCAGCGACTTCACGCCCATCGCGCTGCTCGCGACGGACGACCTGGCGCTACTGGTCAATGGCGACTCCGAAATCGACTCGCTCGAGGAGTTCGTCGAGAGCGCCAGGGAGAACCCGCCGGTGATCGGCGGCATCGGTACGGTCAACGTGGACTTCATCGTCGCCAAGATCCTGTCCGACCAGGCGGGGTTCGAGTTCGACTACGTCTCGTTCAACGACGCGGGCGAGATGAACACCGCCCTCCTGTCGGACGCGCTCGACGCGATGATGGCGAATCCGGCGGAGATCCTCGGGCTGGTCGAGTTGGGCGACATGAAGGCGCTGGCCTTCAGCGGCGACACCGTACCCGAGGGGCTCGGCGACATCCCGACGATGGCCGAGGCCGGATACGAGATCGGCGTCTCGATGCCGCGCGGCCTGATCCTCGCGCCGGATGCGCCGGAGGAGGCGCAGGACTGGTGGGTCGAGACGATCAAGCAGGTCGTCGAGACGCCGGAATGGGACGCCTACATCACGAACAACCAGCTGACCGAAAACCTGCAGTACGGCGAGGACTTCGAAAGCACGCTGCTCCGCACGCAGGACAACTTCGCGCGGATCCTGCGCGACCAGGGCGTCATCGAATAGGCCGGAGCTTGATCCCGACGGGCCGGCGCGCTGAGCGCCGGTCGCCACATCGGAGGGCCCAATGCGTGTCGTTTTTCTGCTCGCGCTCCTCGCCGCGAGCCTCTTCTACAGCTACGTCGCCTTTGCCGAGCTCTCGTTCCTGAGCTCGAGCGGCCGGCTTGGGCCCGGATTCTTTCCGCGGCTCATTGGCGGCGCGCTGGTGCTGTTCTGCCTGATCTGCCTCGTCGAGGACATCCGGCGGATGCGCAGGGACGACGTGCGGTCGGATTACTGGCTGACGATCGTCTTCATCGCGCTCCTCTCCGCCGGGATGATCTGGCTCTTCACGCTCGTCGGCGGCCCGCTCGCGATGGTGATCTTCCTGCTCGCCACCCTGTCGGTCCTGAACCGGGGCCATGTCGTGCAGAACGTGGCCATCGCGGTACTGCTGCCGCTCGGCATCTACTTTCTCTTCGACGTCTGGCTGAACGCGTCGATGCCCGAGGGGCGCCTGCCGCTTCCGATCTGACCGCGCCACCGCGCCATGCTGGAGTTCCCGCCCGATGGACTTGTTCGCCGACCTCTGGATGGGCTTCTCGGTCGCGGTCAGCCCGATCAACCTCGTCTACCTGCTGATTGGGGCGATGGTGGGAATGATCGTCGGCATCATCCCCGGCTTCGGTCCGTCGGCGGGCCTCGCGATCCTCTTGCCGGTGACGTTCGGGATGGACCCGATCGGTGCGGTCATGATGCTCGCGGCGATCTACTACGGCGCGATGTATGGCGGCACGATCACGTCGATCCTGCTCAACACGCCGGGCGAGTCTGCGACCGTCGCCAGCACCTTCGACGGCTATCCGCTGGCGCAGCAGGGCCGGGCAGGCCCGGCACTGGTGATGCAGGCGGTGGCCTCGTTCGTCGGCGGCACCATCGGCGTCATCCTCATCACGCTGCTCGCTCCGGCCTTCAGCCTCGTCGCGCGCAACTTCGGGCCGCCGGAGTATTTCCTGCTGGCGATCATGGGCCTCTTGACGCTGGTCGTGATGATCGGCGCGGACTGGCGCTATGGCCTGATCTCGGTGCTGATCGGCTTTGCGCTCGGCACCGTCGGCGTCGACCTCGAGACCGGGCAAAGCCGCTACACCTTCGGCTCGGCCGAGCTGATCGGCGGGATCGACTTCATCCCCATCGCGATCGGCCTCTTCGGCCTCGGCGAGCTCTATTTCGCCTTCTACCAGGGCCTGCACCGGACCGGCTCCGGCTCGATCGTCCAGTTCACCCGCGAGAGCCGGTTCTGGCCCGAGGCGCGCGACTGGATAGAGACCCGAATGACGCTCGTGCGCGGCTCGCTGCTGGGCTTCGTCGTCGGCGTCATCCCCGGCGCGGGCGCGACCATCGCCTCGCTCATGGCCTATTCGGTCGAGCGGTCTGTCTCCAGGACGCCCGAGAAGTTCGGCCGCGGCGCGATGGCGGGCCTCGTGGCGCCGGAGGCTGCGAACAACGCCGCATCGTCCGGCGCGATGATTCCGCTGCTGACGCTGGGTATCCCCGGATCGGCCTCGACAGCTGTGCTACTTGCCGCATTCCTGCTCTGGGGGCTGAGGCCCGGGCCGCTCCTGATGGAGCAGAACCCTGAATTCGCCTGGGGGCTGATCGCGTCGATGTATCTCGGCAACATGGCGCTGCTGGCGCTCAACATCTTCGCCATCCCCCTCTTCGTGTGGCTGGTGCGCATCCCCTACCGGATGCTCGCGCCCGCGGTTGTGGTCGTCTGCACGATCGGCACCTACAGCGTGAACGGCTCGATCGTGGAGACCTGGCTGATGTTCGCCGCGGGCCTCGTTGGGTTCGGCATGCGCCTCTACGGCTACTCGCCGGCGGCGCTGGTACTGGCGCTGGTGCTGGGGCCGCTGGCCGAGGAGGCGCTGCGGCAGACGCTGACGATCTCGCGCGGCAGCCTCTGGATCTTCCTCGAGCGGCCGGGTTCACTCTGGATCATCGCGATCACGATCGGCGTGCTGCTGTTCGTGCCGCTGATGCAGCGGCTCGGCAGGCAGCCGGCCGCGGCAAGCGAGGAGGATTGATGGACGACGCTGCAGCCCGCGAGATGTTCGAGACCGCCCTTGCGACGCAGGAGCCGGCGTTCGGCAGGTTCTTCCTGGCGAAGTTCCTCGGCTTTGACATCAGCTTCGAGGGCGAGACCTGTACCGTCGCGTTCGAGGTCCGCGACTACATGTTCAACCCGCAGGGCAGCCTCCATGGCGGGGTCGCGGCCGTCGCGCTCGACGTCTCGATGGGCCACCTGATCCACCACGTCGCGGGCGAGGCCGGCCTGACGCTGGAGATGAAGATCCAGTACATGCGCCCGGCGCGTCCCGGGCCGGTCCGCTGCGTCGGGCGCTTCCTCAAGCGCGGCCGCAGCCTCAGCTCGATGGAGTCGCGGATGAGCGACGGCGACGGCAAGCTCCTGTCGATGGCGACGGCCACCTGGAAGATGCCCTGACACCGCCGCCCGAGGACTCGCGTACCGACGACCGGATCCGCGTCACGGCCGATGCCATGGCCGGTTTCGCCGCCCGGTTGCTGATTGCGGCAGGACTGCCGGCGGAGGACGCCGCGACTGTGGCGCGCTGCCTCGTCCGCGCCGACCTGCGCGGGGTCGAGACGCACGGCATCGTGCGGCTGCCGGTCTACCTAGAGCGCGTGCGGCGAGGGCATGTGAACCCCAGTCCCCGCCTCGTTCCGCGCCGTCCGGCAGTCGCGGTGGGGCATCTCGACGGGCAGAACGGGCTCGGCTTCGTCGTCGCCGCGCGGGCGACCGGTTTTGCGATCGAGCTGGCGCAGGAATCTGGAGTCGGGCTGGTCGGCGTCTCGGGCTCCTCGCATTTCGGCATGGCCGCCAACTACGCGCTGTTGGCCGCGGAGGTGGAATTTGCCGCCCTCGTGCTGACGAACGCAGCCCCTGCGATGCCGCCCTGGGGCGGGCGCGAGGCCATGTTCGGCACCAACGCCATCGCCGCTGCGGTGCCCCTGGGCGAGCGTCCGCCGTTCGTCCTCGACATGTCGACGAGCGTCGTGGCGCGCGGCCGGATCCGCCGCGCCGCACGCGAGGGCCGGCCGCTGGAGGAGGGTCAGGCCCTCGATGAGGCCGGGCAGCCGACCACCGATGCCGCCGCGGCACTGCGCGGCGTCCTGCTGCCGATCGGCGGCGCGAAGGGCGCGGGGATCGCGATGTGGATCGACCTGCTCTGCGGCGCGCTCACCGGCGCTGGCTTCGCCGGCGGTGTCGGCGACCAGTATCGAGCGCCGGACCGTCCGCAGGACGCCGGGCATCTCATCCTTGTCTTTCGGCCCGATCTGTTCCTGCCGCCCGACGCTCTCGCGGCACGTCTCGCGGAGTGGGCGGCCCGCCTGCACGATGCGCCGCCCGCACCCGGCACCGACCGGATCCGCATTCCGGGCGAACGTGGCACGGAACTCGAGGCGGCGCGCCTGCGGCACGGGCTGCTCTACCGCCGCGCGGACCTCGCCGTCCTCATCGAGGACGCGGTCAATGCTCGCGTGCCACTGCCTCAGGCGCTGTTGTCACCAAGTTAGAATGTCGCTTCGTGCGCAAAGTATAAGTGTCGCTCTGGAGCTGCCGGTAGCGGAGCCGGGCAGGGCGGAGAGGTCAGGGATCGGAGGCCTGACCGGCGCCGCGGACCGCCTCGGCTTCTTGGGCGGCGTGGCGGCGCGCGAGCTTCGAATTCCAGCCCTCGAGGTTGCGGCGGTCGGTCGTCCGATAGACCGTGGCCTGCTTGCCGACCGGCACGGCTTTGCGGCTCGATGAGAGAGCGCTCTGCAGATCCTGAATGTGGGCGAGAACGGCGCCGAGCCGCTTGTTCTCGGTGATCGCGGCATGGCTGACGCGCTGGTCCTTGTCGAAGACGCTGTAGGTCAGAGGCAGGCCCTTCCAGCGCACCTCGAAGCGGCCATCAAGAAAGGCGTAGGTGTCGACGTACTTGCCGACGAGGGACCGGGTGACCGCTGTCTCGTCGAGCATGATCTTGCGGTGATCGTAGGCGAAGCTCAGCTGCCGGCCGACGTAGCGCTGATCGCGCCAGCAGAGGATGTCGCGGAGCCGGTCGGACGGCAGGTTCAGCGCTCGGTGCAGGTCGTCCGGCCGGGCCGGCGCCTTGGCGAAACGAGCGTTCTGGGCGGTGATGAAGTCCGGCAAGAACGCGTTCGCCGCTTTCATGTCCGAGATGCCGGCGAGGCGCAGCTCCTTCACCAGGCGGTCCTGCAGCGTGCGGTTGGCCCGCTCGACGCGGCCCTTGGCCTGGCTCGAGTTGGCGCAGAGGATCTCGATGTTGAGCTCGCTGAGGGCGCGGCCGATACTCGCGTCATGCCGTGGCCGCTCTGCGCATCCTGCCTGGCCACCCGGAAGACGGTGTTCTTGTCCGAGTAGAAGGCGACGGGTCGGCCGTGCTCCTGCAGGTACAGCTCGAGCGCCTCGAAATAGGCGAAGGTGCTCTCGGACGGCACGAAGCGCATCTGCATCAGCCGGCTTGGTCCGCGTCGTCGATGAACACCAGCAGCGTGCACGGCGGCGCCCGGTCCTCGAACCAGCGGTGATCGGAGCCGTCGATCTGGATCAGTTCGCCATAGGCCTCGCGCCTCAGCCGCGGCCGGTGGAAGCGGCGGCGCTGCGCCCGCGACAGCCAGAGGCCGTCGGCGATCATCCAGGTGCGCGCCGTCTCGCGGGACACCACCAGGCCATGCCGCTCGGCAGCTTCTCGGCCGCGAGCGTCGGCCCGAAATCGGCGTAGCTCTCGCGGATCAGGGTCAGCGCGTAATCGCGGACTCCGTCATGGACGCGGTTGTTCGAGCGGCGACCGCGCGCCTTGTGCCGGATCGCGGCGGCGCCCTCGGTGCGGAACTCGATTGGTGTGTCGCGCGGCAGGTAGCGCCGGACACGCCGATGTTGAGGTTCCCGACTGAGCCCTTCTGCCAAGGTGCCTGCGCATCGCAGAACCAGGCATTCGTGCCCATGCCGGTCGCGAGTTCGCGCCACGAGACGAACTCGAGGCCGCAGTCGAAGGTCATGGACTGGCGCGCCGGCGCGGGCAGGGGACAGAACAGGTCGATCAGCCAATCCATCAGTGGCTTCGAGCGGCGGTCGTTGTTTTTGAACAGGACGGCATAGCGGGTTCGCCGCTCGACCGGCGAGGTGACGTTTGCCGGGCCATGCTCGCGCCGGAAGATCATCAGGTCGCATTCCCAATGTCCGAAGGCGTGCCGCGGGGCGATCTCACGAGGGCGATTGTGGATGGCGCGGTCGAGCGGGAACACGAGGCTTCGCGGCCGACGAGCATGGCGCGGCTTTCGCCGCCATCGCCGCTCCGGAAGCCAGCGCGCGAGACCTTCGTTCTGGCCGTCCTTCGAGTAGACGTGGGGGTAGATCGTCTCGTGGCAGACGTAGGCCGCGCCGCCTCAAGACGGAGACGGCCCCGGCGATCTGTTCGGGCGACCAGCCCGTTTTCAGCCACTCCACCACCGCGGCCAGCAGGTCGGGCATCCGGATGAGCTTGCGCTGCCGCTGGCGGCGCTCGGCAGCGTATCTCTGGGCCAGCACGCCGTAGTAGCCGCTGAGCTCAGGCAGCTCGTCGTCATCGAAGCTGTTTCGCCTGATCTCGCGGTAGATCGTCGAGCGATGCCGTGACAGCCGCTTGGCAATGCGGGCGACCGGCGCTCTGGCCGCAAGCAAGTCCTCAATCAGCCGCCGCTTCCGCGTATCCAGTTCCGTATGCGCCATCCCGCAACCTCCTGTGCTTCCTCTCGGAAACTCAGGATGTCGCAACCCAGTTTAGAGGATGTGTGAGAAGTCGCCTGGGTGACGTCGAGACCCATGTTCCTGCCGAGAACGACCAAGGAGATCATGGTGCCGCAGGCATACCCGACCGACGTGACCGATGCTCAATGGGTGCTGATCGCGCCGCACCTTCCGCCGCCTCGGCCGGGCGGCCGGCCGCAGAACGAGCCTGCGTGCCGTTGTCGATATATCGGCCTGGATGTGTCCTTGAAAGAAACGGCGATTTCCGTGCGGCGCGGCGGCAGGCGGATCTGGCGCGGCAAATGCCCCTCGGACCCGAGCCTGGTCGCGGAGGTTCTCCGCAAGCAGGCACCGGCGGCGAAGCTGGTGATCTTCGAGACCGGTCCGCTGTCGGTGTGGTTCTACCATGCCCTGCGCGCGGAAGGGCTTCCGGCGATCTGCATCGATGCTCGGCATGCCAAGGCCGCACTCGACATGGCGCCGAACAAGACCGACGCGAACGATGCCGACGGTCTCGTGCACCTGGCGGAGGTCGGCTTCTTCCGGGAAGTGCGCGTGAAGGCCTATGACAGCATGCTGATCCGCACGCTGGTCGCCGCACGAACGCGGCTGGTCAGGATCACGACCGAGCTGTCAAACCAGATCCGCGGACTGATGAAGACGTTCGGGCTCGTCGCCCGGCGCGGCAAGGGCGGCAGGTTCGAAGCCGAGGTCCATCGCCTGCTGGCCGGTCAGGACGCGCTCGCGCGGATCATCCTGCCGGTGCTGGAGACGTGGCGCAGCGTGCGCTCACGCGCCGCCGAGCTCGGGCGGCAGCTCCTCGCCAGCGCCCGGCAGAGCGAGCCCTGTCAGCGGCTGATGACGATCCCCGGTGTCGGTGCCGTCACCGCAACCGCCTTCACGACCGCCATCGAGAACCCGGCGAACTTCCGAAAGTCCCGCTCGGTCGGTGCGTGGCTGGGGCTGACGACCCGCCGCTGCCAGTCCGGCGAGGTCGACTATGACGGGCACATCTCGCGGCGCGGCGATGCGCATCTGCGCGGCCTGCTTTACGAGGCCGCCATCGTGATCCTGACGCGCGCCTTTGCCGAGAGCGACCTGCGCACATGGGGACTGAAGCTGCGAGAGAGAGGATCGGCTTCAAGCGCGCCGCCGTCGCCGTCGCACGCAAGCTGGCCGTCATCATGCACGCGATGCTGAAGTCTGGCGAGCCGTTCGAGCGACGGATCACGACGGGCTGACGCAGCGAACTCGGATGCGCTCGCATCGAGGCGCATCGAGGCGTCCCTGCCGGGACGTGGGCGAGCCATTCCGCCGAGTTTGTTGCACCTTCGAGCCTCCGGGCGCGTCGCGTGCGGTTCACACCATGGAAGGCTCACCCGCGAAGCCCCATCATGCGGCGACTGCATGTCGACCGCGAAGACGACAGTGCTCCCGGCAAACGACACCGCGACCTCAGAAAAGAGCTTGCATCTCACGGAGCGATTAGACGACAGGCTCTAAGGGCCGGGGACTGCGCACTGCGGCTGTTCGGCAAGTCGAGCAGAGGTCCGCGTCGGAGGAATTTTGTTGAAAAAGTCTCTGTTGCGGCGCGGCAAGTCCCCTGATTCACTCGCTTTCGGGTGGTTGGGAGCATTTGGCGATGATGGGCAGGCAATCGGCGCCGACGAAGCTGTTCTACGACTTCGATCTGGAGAACCACGTCCCCGACGATCACCTTCTGCGACAGGTCGACCGCTTCCTCGATTTTGGGGATATTCGCCACCAACTACGCCCTTTCTACAGCCATCTCGGGCGGCCCTCGATCGATCCTGAGCTGATCGTGCGGATGCTGCTGATCGGCTACCTGACCGGTATCCGGTCGGAGCGGCGGCTCTGCGAAGAGGTCCACCTGAATTTGGCGCACAGGTGGTTCTGTCGTCTTGGGCTTGACGGCCGGGTGCCCGATCACTCCACGTTCTCGAAGTACCGGCACGGCAAGTTTCGCGACAGCGATCTGCTCCGTCTGCTTTTCGAGGCCGTCGTCGCCCGCTGCATCGAGGAAGGGCTGGTGGGCGGCACGGGGTTCGCGGTCGATGCCAGTCTGATCACTGCCGATGTCGCGAGGATGAACTCGAGCCCTCAGAGGGAGTGGGACATCGATGCCATCGATCCGCAGGAGGCCCCGCGGGCAGTCCGTGAATATCTTGCAACGCTGGACGAGGCGGCGTTCGGCGCCGCGACGCCGGTCTTGCCGAAGTTCGTCGCCCATGCCGATCCGGCCAGTCAGTGGACGGCAGCGCGGAAGATACCTGCCGAGTTCACGTATTCGGACAACTACCTCATCGACACCGACAATGCCGTCATTCTGGACGGTGAGCCGAAAGGCGAACGCGACGCGCTCGATCCGGCAGGCCGAGGTCGGCGCCGCCCGGACCATGGTGGATCGCGTCGAGGCGCGCTTCGGTCTGAAACCCACATGGCTGACGGCCGACACAGCCTACGGCTCGGGCGAGACCCTCGACTGGGTGGTTCGAAAGAAGAAGATCGTTCCCTTCATCCCCGTCTTCGACAAGTCCACACGCACCGACGGCACCTGGTCGCGATCGGACTTTACCTGGGACCCCGAGAACGACCGCTACCTCTGTCCCGAGGGCCACGAGCTTCTCCAGTACCGGCGCAACTACTCGGACCCGGATAGGGGAAAGCCCAACCAAGGGCGGCGCAAGTACCGGGCGCTGAAGTCCGACTGCCAGGCATGCCCGTCGAAACTGCGGTGCTGCCCGGACGCTGATGCGAGGTACGTCACTCGCGAGGAGCATGAAGACGTCCGAGACCTTGCGCGGGAATGCGTCGCCTCGGAGGTCTACAAAAAGATCGCCGGGCCCCGGCGCAAGAAGGTCGAAATGCTCTTCGCCCATCTCAAGCGCATCCTGGGCCTCAACCGACTTCGGCTCCGGGGACCCTGCGGGGCAAGAGACGAGTTCACCCTGGCCGCCATCGCTCAGAACCTGCGGAAGTTGGCCAAGCTTCGACCTCCGACGCACGGAATGGAGGCCACCATGTGATCTGAGGGGGGCGACAAGCGCCAGAGCGCCCATCGCTGGGCAACGCCTCGGACCCGAGGCTGCGCAATGCCCTCCGTGGGCCCAGAACACTTGGAGTGTCGGACGACTTCTTCAACGAAATTGAGGAGTTGCCGCCATTCGCCGCCGGTGCGAGCACGACTTCGGTCGGTGCCGTACTTCCAGGCGGTGTCAGACCTTTGCCGCGCCCGTACTCTCTAACGAGAGCTAGTCGACCGCCACACATAAGGCACGGGGCGGGGATGCTGACCAAGGCCGCAGACTCACTCGACGGAGGCCCTCGGATATCGCTGCGCTGACCGCGAACTCAGCCTGTTGTGGCGGAGGCGCGACCTGCTCCTGGCGGTGCATCAACTTACTCGCAGGCCCGCCGCGGACGCGCCGTTGGCCGTCAGGAAGCGGATCAGCGTTGAGCCTAATAGCACGCCCCATCCCATGCCGGACTGGTTGCCGTTGTGGACCGCAACCAGCCGCCGTTGGCGGGTCTTGGAGCTGTACAGCCAGACCGGACCGCCGCTGACCCCTCCGGATGTTGGGATCCGATAGCGCAGCAGCGGCACCCGCGGCCCTCCGGGGCGCAAGCTGGGCCGGACCGCGTCGATGGAGTTGTAGCCGCGGTACATCTGCTGGTCGGTGCCCCCGACCTTCGGAAAGCCCGCCAGGTTGACCTTCCGGGTGCCGATGGTGGCGCCGTAGATATCGTTGAACTGCTTGAGCGAGTCGCCGGGGTTCGAACCGAACCAGCCGTAGGGCCCGACTCCCTTGACGGTCATCTGGCCGAGGTGCTTGAAGTTCTTGCGATCGAGCTGGATCAGCCCGTAGTCGAACAGACGCGCCGTGGCCTGCGTGGGGCTGAACAGCGAGTCCGGCACGAAGGTGTTGGAGGGACGGGCCGACCAGACCCCGAACGGGGCGCTCGTGGCGAGCGTGGCTCCAAGAACCTGCGCGGGAACGACGAGGACCTGCACCGGCTTCAGTCGGCTGGTGCCCTGCATCGCGCGGATGATGTGCCCCGCGGTCAGCACGTGGCAGCGAGAGATCAGCGTACCGGAGCCGCCGTACCAGAGGCCGGTGATCGGCGCGCCTGTGACGGGCGTCTTGAGGCCGGTTCGCTCGTACCGCACCAGGATCTTGCAGACCCATCGCCAGGGAGCGGCGCGGGGATCGGGCACCTTGAAAAGGTTCGGGCTCGGCTTCGGACTGGCCGGCGGCGTCGCGTAGTCGGCTTCGAGGAGGTCGAGTTGGTCCAAGAGGTCGAGATCGTAGGAGTGCATGGGGGCCCCTCCGGCGCGGATTCGAACGGCTCGGGAAATCCTGCCGCCCCTCGCCCCGCGGGGGAATTCCTCGAAAGGGCTAGCCCGTCTCGCGCGATCGACGCCCGGCTACCTCGGCTTGAGTAGCTGGTTTGGGGAATAGCCAGGCGCGGCCGTGCGGCGAGATAGTTGGCGACAGTGCGGGCGCAGACGCCGCGTCTCGTGTTCACGCCGTGCAGCGGAGGCCTGACAAATGCTGGATCAAGATCTCGAAGGGTTCTACGAGGACGAGACGAACCCGGTCGACGAGTACGGGGACTACTTTTCGGAGTTCGAGTTCGAGGACGAGTACGAGACGTTCCTCGAGGACGACGAGCTCGAGGCCTTCGACTTCGAGGGCGACGAGTTCTGGGGCGGGCTGAAAGACATCGTCAAGAAGGTGGGCTCGGCCGCCAAGAGCGCGGCGAAGAAGCTCGCTCCCCTCGCCAAGAAGCACGCCGGCAAGATCGGCACCATCATCGGTGGAGCGGTCGGCGGTCCCGCCGGAGCCGCCATAGGCGGCCGGATCGGGAGCGTCGTCAAGAACCTCGAGGACGAGGACGATTTCGATTCCGAGGACGAGATGGAGGCGACGCTGGCGGTGCCCGCACTCGACGAGAGCCTGGCCGAGTCGATGGCCGCAGCGGCTAGCAAGTCCAGCCCGGCGGATGCCGCGGCGCTCGGCGGCGCGTTCACCCTGACGATCATGTCGCGCACGCCGCTTGCGGTGAAAAGCGTGGCACCGGGCCTGGCGAGTGCAAGCGGCCGGATCGCCCGCTCAATGACCGGCACGCCGGCTTCGCGGCAGCTGATCAAGGTTCTGCCGACGGTCATCAAGCAGACCGCCGCCACGCTCAACAAGAAGGCCGAGAAGGGCAAGCCGATCACCCGCGCCACCGCGGCGCGCGTCATGACCAAGCATGCCCGCCGGACCCTGGGCTCGGAAGCCCGGCTCGCCAGCGCGCTGGCCGGCAACTCGGCCAAGAAGCGGCGGCTCGACACGGCCGCGATCTCTCGGGCCGAGCGGTTCTACTGAACCCGAGCGCTCAGAGCGGAGGCCCCGCTGCGGGGCCCCGCCTTCCCCTTCCCCGCAGGTTGCTGCGCATCGCCACGAGGATCCGGACATGCATCCCGATGATTTTGCGGACGACCCCTTCCTCGACGAAGAAGACGGGACCGACCTGGCGTACGACGACGGCTTTGGCGAGCCGCTCTTCCTGGACGAGGCGGACGAGCTCAGCGCCCGCAAAGGTCGCGAGAAGACGCGCCGCGGCGCGATCCGGAAGGACACCCGAAGGGTCAAGGACTCGGCCCGCCGCGGAAACATGGCTGCCCGTCGCAACCGGATGCGGACGAACGCCGGGCGGCTGGCGCAGCTGCGCTGGCAGGAAACCTACCTGCCGCTGATCCAGAGGCTTTGGCCGAGCTTCGTGCCGGCGCCGCTGACGCCGCCCCTCGTGGCGGTGATGCACAACGCGTACCTCATGCAGGTCATGGCCCTCGTCAACACCAAGGCCGACGGCGTGCGCGAGCCGGGAGATGCGGTCTCGCTCGTCCTGCGGTCGGCGCTCGCCGCGGCGTTGAGCGCTGCGGCCCGACGCAGCGGACGGATCGGCCCGAAGCAGGAGCAGGCGTTCGCCACGGCGCTGCGCGACGGCCTGAAGATGGCCGAGCAGGTGATCCGCGTCGCCGCGCAGGAGTCGGACGAGCCGGAGGACTGGGAGTGCGAGGACTGGGAGCACGCGGATGGCGGCGGCGCGTCCGACGATCCCGGGTCGCTGGAGGTGCTGGACGAAGACTGGGAGGAATTCGACGACGAAGCCGCGCGTGCGCCGCGAGGCGCCGCGGCCGCCTCGTCCGCCGACCTCCGCCGCTGTGCCGAGGCGCTGCGCAGGAGCGCGCGGTACCTGCTGCGCGTCGAGCGCCAGCTGATGGACGCCGGGAAGCGATGATGAGCATGACTATGCCAGGATACGCGTCCCTCCGCGAGGCGCCGGGCACCCTGCCGGCGAAGGGGGGATTAGCCGAGCTCTACTCGCCGGCGGCATTCGTCCGCCGGCAGGTCGCCAACGCCGAGCGGTACTTGGCGGGCCTTCGGCCGTTCGGCGACACCGAGTTCGGCACCGATGCCGCCGCGCCGAGCGCGGCGCACATTCGCGCCGCGAACCGGCTTCTGGGCGAGATCCGCGCCAAGCTGTCGGGCGACGTCAGCAAGATGCGGGCACTCGCCGCCGGCATCGCCAGGTCCTCGGGCGCCCACGGTTTTGAGCCGCTGCTGCGGATGAAGGACCAAACCTACCTCCAGACCCACGAGGCGGAGCGTCTGCTGGCCTTCTACCGCAACATGTTCGGCCAGCGGCGCGGGCCGTTCGGGCAGCAGATGCTGCCGATGGACCGGATCGCGCGCGACTGCTACCAAGTGGTCTGGATCGGCCTCGGCAAGGCGAGAAGCATTCCCGCGCCGCCGCCTTTCTGCTACGTCGAGGACGGGTACGGGCCAGCGACGTTCCGGCGCGGCGTGCTGCTGTCCTCGCTCGGCAAGCGGGCCAATCCGTTCCCGCTGGTCAAGGTGCCGCAGCACCGGCTGCAGAACCCCTGGACGCTCGGTGCGGTGCCGCACGAGGTGGCGCACAATCTTCAGAACGACCTCGGGCTGTGGGAGATCGTGCCGAAGCGCATCGCGGCGGCGATGGAGGGCAAGGTCCCCGAGAGTGCAATCGACATCTGGATCAAGTGGCAGAAGGAGACCTACGCCGACCTGGCGGGCGTTCTGCTGATCGGGCCCGCCTACGTCGAGTCGCTGATCGACGTCGTCGCCAAGAGCACCCGCGCCACCGCGTCGTTCAACCCCGACGGAGTGCATCCGACGCCGCTCCTCCGGGTCGCGATCAACTGTCACCTGCTTCGCCGCATCGGCTTCGTGGCCGAGGCGGCCGCGTTCGAGGCGACCTGGGCCAAGATCTATCCGAAAGCGCTGATGCAGGCGTTCCCCGAACCCTTCCGCAAGAGCTTCGACCGCGGCTGCGACCTGATGATCCACGCGATCTGCTTTCAACCGGAAGAAGCTTACGGCGGCCGAGCTCTCACGGAGGTGGTGAAGTTTACCGCAAAGGATGCTACGATGGTCCGCGAAGCCGCGCACCGGCTGGTTCGAGGCGAGAACACCGGGATCCTCCCGGAACGATTCCTGATAGCTGCGGCGAGAACGGCGTTTCGGACAGCCCAGGCCAAGGCGCCGACTATCACGCGGAATTTCTATCTGGCATTGGGCAGGGCGTGAGATGAAACGTGCTGGCAAGGAACTTTCGCCTCTTCTCGACACCCTGGTCGAGCGGTTGATCGCGATCCGGACCGGTGCGGCCGCGCTGACCGAGTTGCGCGTCGAGGCGGGGCAGGCGCGTTCTATAGCCGACCTGCGGCGCCTCGCCGACGCCGCGCTCGACCACATGGGAGAGATGCGCACCGGGCTCACGCAGGGCGACCGCGACCGGGTCATCGACCTGGCGCAGACCCTCCGCGACCACGTCGTCGTAGAGATGGCGAGCCCGACGCTGGTGGAGGACCTGAACGCATCCATTGCCGAGGCGGAGGCCGATCTGCAGGGGCGGGTGGGCGTGCACAGGCAGCCGCACCAGGACTTCATCAAGGTCGGCCGCGAGGTCGTCGATGGAACGGCGGACGTAGCCGAGATGGCCGAGCGGCTCCTCGGCGAGGTTCCGGGCTGGTCCGCGCATCGTCACGAACAGGAGGCACTCATGCCGGACAATGATGAAACGACCGACATCCTGGCGGAACTGCAGGGCATCGGGCGGCAGATTCTCGTTCCTCGGGACCGGTGGCGCGGCCGCAGCCCCGGCGGCCTCGACCTCATCCGGCCGCTTCGGCAGCGTCTCGGACCAGCTCGTGGCATCGCTCGAGGCGCTGGGCCTGCCGCACCACGGGGTCCAGTTCGCAGCGCCCGCCGCCGCCGAGGAGGCCCGCAGCGACCTGATCGAAGGCCTCCTCGACAACTTCCAGAAGGAGCTTCGCGCCGGCAACGTGATCTTCGTGCCGGGCGGCGGCGCAGACCGGCGCGCCAAGGCGCCGCCCAGCCAGGTCCAGTCCGGCGCCGCACGAGTGGCCGCCCGGCTGGTGCGTGCCGAGGCCGACAACATCCTCGACATCCTCGACCGCCTGCCCGACATGACGCGGTTCCACATCCGGCCGGGCTCCCCAACAGGCGCCGAGGCGCGCGGCACCGTCGCCGAGCGCTTCGACGATCTCGACGAGGTGATGGCCGACCCGATCGGCGTGAACCTGCCCCGGGCGGAGTTCGCGCTGCGCCGGATCGAGAAGGCGCTGCTGGACTTCTTCGACTTTGCCAACCTCGAGCCCGAGTTGGCCGACCAGTTCCGCAAGAAGGGCGACCGGAACTCCGTGTCTGGGCGGCTGCCGCGGACAGTGCGCGACGAGGACGAGCTTGGCCAGCGGCGCTCCGTCGTGCAGTCCGAGGAGCTGCGCCGCGAGATCGCCGAGTTGGTCGACAGCCTACTGCGGCTGAAGGCCCGCGTGCGGTCGCCGCTCGGCGATACGCTGGGGACGACGGCGGCGCGGCTGGAGCAGACGCTGACGGTAGTCTACGGCTCGGCGCGATCGCTGCGCGACATCCTGGTCCGTAGCGGGTCGTCTCTCCCGGAGCAGGACGTCCAACTCTTCGCGACGGGCATCACCGTTCCGGTCGAGGATCGCTGGACCAATGGCGACGGCGGCGCAAAGGAAAGCGGACGGCAGAACTTTGTCATCCTCTCGTCCGGGCAGGTGCTGGACTGGATCATGGAGGTTTCCGAGCCCTACGTCGGCGCGGCAAACCGCTCGGTCATGCTCGAGTCCGAGGATTTCGCGATCCTCGCCGGCGAGCTCGAAGCCGCGGTCGCGGTCGTGGAGCGACTGATGGGCGAGTGCCACCGCCTCGGCTTCGCGTATCGCCTCCCCGGGCCGATGCGCCAGCTCGAGGAGCTGAAGTTCCACATCAAGGCGGCCGCGAAGCTCGCTCGGGCCATGACCGAGGGGGCCGACCGTGCGTCGGCAAGCGGAGTAGAAACCCATGTCGGATAAGCGCATCGATACCCTGGGCGAGCTCAATGGCGTCCTGGGTCGCCTGCAGAGCCTCCGCAAGCAGCTAGTCGAGGATGCCCGCGACGAACTTGCCGAGAAGCCGGGCCAGGCGGAGCTGATCAACCAGTACATCGGCGAGGCCGAGGACGTCATAATGGCGGCTCTCAAACCGGCGCCGAACGCGCCGCGCGACGACGGCGGCATGATGCCGATGGTGGGCCTTGGCAGCCAGGTCGCGAGCACCCTCGCGCAGTCCGCCTCGGCACCGCTGGTTCCGAACTACGACGACCAGATCAGCCGCGACCGGCTTTATGCCATCGGCGACCTGTACTACCTCTACCAGATGGAGGCGCTGGGGACCTTCCGCGCCGTGCTGAAGCTGCAGCAGATGTTCAAGTCGGGAGAGGTTCGCCTGTCGGACGGAGCCGGCGCGATGGCGCTCTTCCAATACGACCGCAAGCGCGTCCTGCGGTACACGCTGAGCGACCGCCGTGCCGCGTACCGCAAGGTCTTCGGCTACACCGACACCAGCCCGCCGACGGGGGCCGAGCCGAACGCTCCGTTCCATCCGCTGATGGTCAACTTCACCAAGCACGTCTCCAACTTCTTCCAGGACAAGCGCGTCTCCGAAGTGGTGCGCCCCGATACGACACGCGAGAGCTTCGGATCGATGGCGGTGGTGCGACGTGCCGGACTCGACCTGCGGCAGAACCTCAAGCACGCCTCCTATGGCCACATCGCGGTGCTGCGGTCGGAGATGATGGTGCTCCTGCGCGACGCCTTCGAGATCCTCGATGCCGAGGACATCAAGCAGACTCTCCGGGGCGGATACGCCCTACGACGTTCTCGAGGACTTGCTGCAGCGCGAGTTGGGCGAGCGTCCGCTGACGTCGCAGCGGCATCGGATGGCTGTGACGGGAAGAGATGTGCTTCGCTGGTTGGCGGAGGACTACATTCTGTCCGAGGTGCGGATCGACTTCGAGGCCCTTCTCGAGGCTATCGTCGACGCGGCGGACGATTGGTTGACGAGCGCGGAATCGCTCGGGCTGCGCAAGCGGGCGTTCGAGGATCGGGGCGCTCACATCATCGACTTCCGACAGAGGCGGCGTACGCAAAGCGTATAGGCGCGTTGGAATGTCATCGTGGGGGAGGAGCTGATGACGTCGCTGCAACAGCGGGCGGCTCAGGCCGAGATCGGCGCCTTGACGCCGGCGTCGACGATCTGCCTGCCTGAACCCGAGCTCGAGAAGCTCAGCGCCCGGGAACTGGAATGTTCGCGTCTCGTTGCCAAGGGTTTCTCGAACAAGGAGATCGGTCTCCTGCTCGGCATCAGTCACTGGACGGTCGCGGCGCACATCAAGGCGACCTTCTTGAAGCTCGGCGTCCGGCGCCGCGTCGAATTGGTGTACTTCCTGCGTGGGCAGATCTGAGACCCGCGCCGCGCCTCCACCAAGGCAGCCGACACTGCCGCACTATAGAGCTCATTCAAGCGCAGTTGCGGTCCATCGGCTGTCGTGTGCTTGGCTACGGCCACAGCGCTCCGATGAGACCACCGGTGGCCGAGAACGGCCTCGGTCCGGTCATCTGACTCTTCTGCTCTGCTCGGATGTCCGCTCGGTCGGCTTCCTACCCTTGGATCGCGGTGCAGTATACCTTGCTCAGGATCCGAGCAGACCGCTACGGCGCCGGCGCTTGCGGACCGGCGGATGTCGCTATGATGCGGTGCTGGCACGACGTCGGCGATGCGGAAGGGCGGAAGGGCGGGAGGTTCGGAGGAACTTCCATGCCCTTCTCCAACCCGCCAATGATCCGCACGCAGCGCGCGGCCTGGAACAAGGGGCGAATTGTCGGCCAGAAGCGGCCGCTGCTGCCGAAGCTTGTCTGGGCGACCCGCGTGCGCCTGGAGCTCGCCGGAATCGTCCGCGATCTCGCGCTCTTCAATATGGCCGTCGATAGCAAACTGCGAGGGTGCGACCTCGTCCGGCTCAAAGTCGCCGACGTCGTGGTCGCGGGTCGCGTCAAAGAGCGCGCCTCCATCATCCAGAGCAAGACACTCCGGCCGGTGCAGTTCGAGATCGTCGAGGGGACAAGGCAGTCCCTTCTCCGCTGGGTGGAGAGTCGGCGATGCTCGGTTCCGAGCATCGCCGGGCCGCTTCCACGATCGGCCACACATCTCGACACGCCAATACGGCCGCATGCTCAAGGTCTGGGTCGCCTCGATCGGCCTTGAGCCGAGCGCCTACGGGACGCATTCAATGCGACGGACCAAAGCGGCGCAGATCTACAAGAAGACCGGCAATCTCCGGGCGGTCCAGCTCCTCCTCGGTCATACGAAGATGGACAGCACCGTGCGCTACCTCGGCATCGAACTCGAGGACGCGCTCGCCATCGCCGAAGCGATCGAGATCTGAAGGAAGCCAGGAGGGGCCGGCCTCGGTTGAGGTCGGCCCGCAGCGTGCCTCCAGCGGAGACGATGGGCGCTGCGGCGCAGCGGCCGCAGCAAACCTTCATCGGACGCGCAGCAACTCCGGCGCTGCCCTCGGTGCTTCGTAGACCGAAAGGGTGCGCTGAGGAGCCGCAAGTCGTTCAGCGCAATCGATCCACGCCGCCGGTGCGAGCAGTCAATTTACCGACGACGGAAATCGCATCCGGTTCCCGAGCTCGGAGAAGCGTGGATCGGAGCGCAGTGAGCTCCACCGTGGATCGAGGCGCAACCAGACCAGCCAGTTCGACCTCTCGTCGTACGCCTCGTCGAGCGAGGCGAAGGCGGCGTCATCCTGACCAAGACCGGCATGGACGAGCGCAACTCCATAGGAGGTGACGAACCTCTCGTTCGATAGCTGTTCCAGCTCGACGAGCGCCTGACGAGCGAGCGCAGGCTGACCGGCTATGCCGGCGACGAATCCCCGCGCGGCGATCGATACGGGCCAATCGGGGATGCGCTCTTCGACCCGCCGATATGCTCCAAGCGCGTCGTCGAACCTGCCAAGTTCCTGATAGGTCCGGCCGAGCCAGAGATGTGCCGGTGCGAAATCCGGGTTCATTTCCAGAACGAGCCCCAATTGCTTGGCGGCCTCGTCGTACTGCCCGGTGTAGTAGTAGTGGAAGCCAAGGTCGGTGTTGACGGACAGCGAGAGTGGATCGCGCTGCTGCGCGAGCTGGATCTCGCGAAACGCCTCTTCCGGTCGGCCAGCAGCCAGAAGATAGATGCTGTACCACTGGTGCGAGGCCGCGTGATCCGGATCAAGCGCGATCGCCCGCTGGAACTCTGCCTCGGCTCCAGCCCAGTCCCACTCGAAGTACAACTTGACGAAGCCCAGCGACGCGTGAGCCTCGGCCAGCGACCCATCCAGCTCCAGCGCCGTCGTGGCGTGGCGCCTGGCTTCGGGGAAGGTCTCGGCCGGGGAGAGATAGCTCAGGTAGCCCAGGATCGAATAGGAATCGGCGAGCCCGGAATGGGCAGCCGCGAACTCGGGGTCGATCGCGACGGCGTCTTCGAACCGTTCGATGCCCCGCTTCAAGGCGGCTTCCGATCGCTGCCCCCACTCGTAACGCCCTTGCAGATAGGCGCGATATGCGTCCGCATCCTCGGTAAGAGGGCGGGCGAGCTGTCGGGTCTGGTGCTCGGAGAGCGGCACTCTCAGGGCGCGCGGAAGATCCTGCATGATCCTGGCCTGTAGCTCGACCAGTTCGGACGGGCTTCCCTGATATTGGGCGCCCCAGATCTGGGAGTCTCGCTCAACGTCGACGAGATCGACTTGTATCTTCAGAGCATCGTCTGTTTCGGATATGGACGCTGTGACGACCGCCGCGACCCCGAGCTCGCGGCCGGCGTCCCTTGGCGCGACGGCCGAGCCATTGAAGCGGGAAGCACTGGCCCGGGGCGCCACGCGCAGGTTCTGCAATTGCACGAGTCCGTTGAGCACGGCCTCCGACAGACCATCGGCCAGGTACCTGTTGTCCGGAGTGTCGCTGGTGAAGGGCAGCACGGCCACGGAGCCGAACGGGGCGTCGGCGCTCTCGGGCTGCGCTCTCCAAAACGCGATCGTCCCGATCGCGAGGATCAAGACCGCAGCGACGAACCCCAGAAGCCTTCGCGGGCCCCAGCTCGACCGCAGGGTGGCAAGTGTCGGGGTCGCGGGCGACGTAACCGGCGCGGCAACAGGAGGGTTGGCGGGAGCGGCGCGCGGGATCGAAGTTGGTGAGACCGCGCTTGCCACCACCGGCGCGACGAAGCGGTAGCCGCGGCTGGGAACCGTCTGGATCACCTTTCTGCCGCTGCGCTCTCGTTCCAGGACCTTGCGCAGAGCCGACACGTTCACCGTCAGGTTCGTCTCCTGCACGCAGACGTCGGGCCAGACCTCCTGCATCAGTTCGTCCTTGGTGACCAGATGTCCGCCATGACGGACAAGAACCACCAGCAGATCGAAGGCCTTGCCGGTCAGAGGGACTGGTTGCCCCATGAGCAGCAACAGGTGCTCCTTGGGGACGAGGAGAAAGTCCCCGAACGCGAAGGCCTGATCCTGCGGGGCGCCCATCGGACGAGCTTAGGGAATTTGCAGGGAAACTCTAATGAAATCCCAAGGACACTGGCGACGCACTCTCGGATCATCCCACCCATGCGGGGAGGGTGGTCATGCCACATCGGGATGGCACCCTTGAAGCGCAGCAAGGGAGTGCAGACGATGATTAGACAAGTCGCAACGCCGGATGGGATCGGCTTGTACAGTCGCAGTGCGATGCGGCGGATCGCGTGCGGCGCGCTCATGCTTTTGTCCGTGGCGGTGCCTGCCGCGGCAGCGGACGAAGGCGAGGTGCGAGCGGCCTTCGAGCATTTCGTCGCCGCTCAGAACGCCCACGACCCGGAGGCGGTAGACGCGCTGTTGCTGGACTCCCCCGAGTTTCTCTGGATCACGCGCGGTTCCGCGATCTGGGGGGCGGCTGCGGCGCTGGAACGCTTCGCATCCCTTTACGAGGGAACATGGCGGCTGGAGCCTGAGGCTTCTGCCTTGCAAGTCATGACGATCGCAGAAGGGGCGGCGCAGGTTTTCGTCCCGATCGACTTCACGATCGGTGCGCCGGGCGAACAGCCGCAACAGACGCGGTTCCTGATGAACATGGTGCTGACCGACACACCCGACGGGTGGAAGATCTCGAGCATTCTGCCGATACCGGCCCCGGCGCAGTAGTACAGACCTGGTGCCGCCGGCTGGCGCCTCAGAGGCGCCAGCCGAAGCAATCAGTGCAGGTCGGCGGGCTCCGAGAACGGGCGCGCCGGGTCGACGATGAACATGATTAGCTCGCGCAGTTCCTCGTCGCCAGTGCTCACGACCTCCATCGCCTGGTCTGGGACGCCGGGCATCGTGCCGCCGGCATTCAGCACGTGCATCCCGTAGGGGGTATTCTGCGTCAGCTGACCCGAGAGGATGAGGAACGCCTCGGGTCCGGGATGTGTGTGGATCGCGGTGCGGGCGCCGGCTGGTGCGGTCGCGCTGTTGATCCGCAGCAGGTATTCCGACGCGTCGATCCGGGGCACCGGCCCGATCGAGGTGACGTGCTCGCCGCCCCTGCCGTCGGCCTCCTTGCCGGCGAGCGTGAAGAGCCAGGCCTTGTCGTCAAACTCGGTCGAGAGCGAGAAGTCGCCCGCCGCCGCCTCGGCCTCTTCGACCGAACCGAAGTTCTCAACGTGCCAGTAGAGCTCGCCATCCGGCAGCTCGTCGATGGTCTTCTCGGCCATCTTGGTGACGACGAATTCACCGAGGCTTTGCGCCAGACCCGGCGTCGTCGCAATCGCGACAACAGCGGCGGCTGCGACTGTGGTCCTCACACGGGCCGCGAATGCGGTAGTCGATCGTCTCATGATCCTCTCCTGATCCAAGTGTCGCACCCTTTCATTGGCCACCGTCGCGCTTGGTCATCCCGCAGAGTCAGGCGATACTTGCGTCAGCCGCATGCACGCCTTCGCAGTCGGGACTGGCGCCGGATGACCCAAGTGGGTTCCGGCCTGATCCAGGCGCCGAGTTTCGGGTGGACCCGCCCTTTGACGGCGGGCAGGCGGACGGTGGAGAAGTCCAATGGCCGTGTCCCGAAATCAGGACGAAATCTCGGCGAAACCGAAAGAAATCCTGACTCTCGGCAGCTTCGCCTTCGATCCTGCGCGGCGAGAGTTGCTCGATGCGGAAGGGCGGCCCGTGGAGTTGCGCCGGCAGTCCGCCGACGTACTCGCAGAACTGGCGCGGGAGCCGGGCCGGATGGTGGCGAAGCGCGACCTCATCGACTCGATCTGGAGGGACACCGCGGTCACCGACGACAGCCTCGTCCAATGCATCGCCGACATCCGGCGGAAGCTCGGGCCCGGCGCGCGCGACTGCGTCCAGACGGTGCCACGCCGCGGGTACCGGCTCGTTCCGTCGGGACCGGCGGCTCCCGGGCCGTCGTCGTTCGTCCGAGGCCTGACCGCGCTCTTCATAGCGTTCCCTCTCGCGCTTGCACTAGCGGCGGTCCTGACGTTCCGCGAGTCCACGGACGCGCCGACTGTCCCGGAGGAGCCGCCGACGCTCGCCATCCTGCCCTTCGTGAACCTGAGCGGCGACCCGGAGCAGCGATACTTCAGTGACGGCCTGACCGAGGACCTGACGACCGATCTGTCGCGGACCTCGGCTCTCCGGGCGATCTCGAGCGCGTCCAGCTTCAGCTACCGCGACTCCGACCTGCCACCGGCCGACGTCGCCAACGAGCTGGGCGCAAGTCACTACGTCACGGGAAGCGTTCGTCGCGACGGGCGGCGGCTCCGGATCAACGCGACACTCTCGGACGCGAGCAGCGGCGCCATCATCTGGGCGCATCGCTACGATCGCGACCTCGGCGGCATCTTCGACTTGCAGGACGACGTGACCGCCGCCATTACCGCCGCTCTGGCCGTAGAACTGACCAGCAGCGAGGAGGAGAGGTTCGCACGCCAGCAGCAGATCGACCCGGATGCCTACGACCTGCTCCTGCGCGGTCTCGAACCGCTCCGGCGCTTCACTCCGGAAGGGATCGATGAAGCCCGCGGCTACTTCAGGCGTGCCATCGAGATCGAGCCCGACTATGCACGCGCACACGCGAACCTCGCGCTGAGCTATGGTCAGGCTGTGGTGTTCCGCTACGGCGAAGACGACTCGATGGTCCCCGAAGCTCTGCGCATGGCGGAGCGAGCGGCCGATCTGGACCCGGACCTGCCTCAGGCGCAGTTCGCGCTCGCCGTGCTGCACCTGTCGGCGCGCAGCCATAACGCCGCCATCGCGGCCGCGCGCCGCACCGTGGAACTCGACCCGAGCTATGCCGACGGCTTCGCCGTGCTCGCCCAGACGCTGGCCTATGGCGGCAACCTCGACGAGGCACTCGCCGCAATCCGCAAGGCGAAGCTCCTGAGCCCGCGCTATACATTCGCCTATCTCTGGGTCGAGGCGCATATCCTCTTTCAGATGCGCCGGTACGCGGAAGCCCGCGAGATCCTTAAGGAGGTCGTCGCGCGGAATCCCGCGCTTCTCGTCGGCTATCTCACCCTCGCCGCGACGTACGGCCATCTCGACATGACCGAAGAGGCCGACTGGCTGCTGGCCGAGATCCTCGCCATCTCGCCGGCAGTCTCCGCCACGGCCGAAGGCGACGCCGCGCCCTACCGTGATGCCGCCGACCGGCGCCACTACGTGGACGGGCTCCTCCTTGCCGGGATACCGCCATGATCCTCGAGCCGCCGGTAGAAACACAGGTCGACGCGACGGCGGACGGCCGGAAGGACCGTAATGATCGACACGACGCGTGCTGCCGACGCGGACGGCGCCAGCAACAGCCCGGTCAGTTGGAGCTCAGAGCAGACCTTTGGCGGCTCGCGAGCATGACGCTAAGCAGGCCGCCTCATCGACGCGCTCGGCCCGGCCCTGCCCTTCAGTCGTGACGACGCGCTCCGAGACACAGCATGGTCTGCGGCCATTCGCGACCGGCGCAGCGAGAAGTCGGCAAGGGAGGTCCGGAAGGCGGCCGAGGACGAAGCCGCTTTCGCGGCATTGGCGCTCGTGGGTGTCGTTCGGCACTGATCTGAGCGCCGCGCTTCTCTGATCGGCCTGACCGGCCTGACGATCGGGATCTTCTCAATCGTCAGACAGGAGAGTCCCGTGACGGAGGAGAGAACCACGCCGCTGCGTGAGCGGATGATCGAGGACATGCGCATCCGTGGCCTCGGCGAGAAGGCCCAGAAGGCGCACATCCGCGGGGTCAAGGAGTTCGCCAGGTTCCTGAAGCGCTCGCCGGACACCGCCACGCCCGACGACCTGCGCGCCTACCAGCTCTACATGACGAACGCCGCGGTCGCGCCGCCGACGTTCAACGCCCGCGTCACCGCGCTCAGGTTCTTCTTCGACACCACCTGCCGGCGCGAGGAGATGAAGCGGTACATGCAGTTCCGACGGCAGCCGCGGAAGCTGCCCGTGGTGCTGAGCGTGGAGGACGTCGCCGACATCCTGGCCGCGGCTCCGGGACCGGGGCTGAAGTACCGCGCGGCGCTCGGCATCAGCTACGGAGCGGGATTGCGCGCCTCCGAGGTCTGCACCCTCAAGGTCACCGACGTCGACAGCGACCGCATGCTGATCCACGTCGAGCAGGGCAAGGGGCGCAAGGACCGCAAGGTGATGCTGTCGCCCGCCCTGCTGGAGCTCCTGCGCGACTACTGGCGCGAGGCGCGTCCCGGCGGCTGGCTGTTTCCCGGCAAGCCGAAGATCAACCCGCTGTCGCCGCGCCAGCTCAACCGTGCGTTTCATTCGGCCAAGCACATGGCGGGTGTCACCAAGCCAGCGTCGCTGCACACGCTCCGCCACAGCTTCGCGACGCACCTGCTGGAAGCCGGGACGGACGTGCGGGTGATCCAGGTGCTGCTCGGGCACGCCAAGCTCGAGACGACGGCGCGCTACACCCACGTCGCCACCAGAACGATCCGCGACACCGTGAGCCCATTCGAGCGGCTGACGCAGTTGCAGGACCGGACGCTGAGGAACGGGCCGGAGTAGCGTCCAGGCCTCGGTGGCTCGGCCAAGGCTGGAGATCGCCGACATCTTCCGCGCCCACGGCCCCGCGTGGCGGCGGGCCCATGCCGGGCATGTCGGCCTGACCCAGCTCAAGGTCATGTCTGCGATCGAGGCCTGCCGGACGGAGGCGCTCGGCGGGCACGTGGCGGCCTGCGCGAAGTGCGGCCACCGGCACGTCGCCTACAACTCGTGCAAGAACCGCCACTGCCCGAAGTGAACAGGGTGAGCCGGGACCGTGGCCGCGGTGCGGCCGCGTAAGCCCGGCGAACGCGGCGCGCGACTGGATGGCGGCGCGGGCGGAAGACCTGCTGCCGGTGGAGTACTTCCACGTGGTCTTCACCCTGCCGGCGGAGATCGCGCGCATCGCGTACTGGAACAAGCAGGCGGTCTACGGCCTGCTGTTCAAGGGTGAGCCAATGGAACGCCAATGGTCCGAGAGACATTGGCGAACGCCGAGACCACGACGACCATCGCCGCCGACCCGCGCCACCTCGGCGCCCGGATCGGCATGACCAGCGTCCTGCACACCTGGGGATCGGCGTCGTGCCGAAGGCACGCCTTCGGCCCAACCCCACCATCCGCACGTCCACATGATCGTGCCGGGCGGCGGCCTGTCGCCCGAGGGCACCCGGTGGGTGTCCTGCCACCCGGGCTTCTTCCTGCCCGTGCGGGTGCTGTCGCGCCTGTTCCGGCGTCTGTTCCTGGAGGGGCTCTCAACACTGCACCGCGCCGGCAAGCTCGCCTTCTTCGGCGACCTCGAAGGCTTGGCCGATCCCTCCGCCTTCGCCGCCTGGCTCGCGCCGCTGCGCAAGATCGAGTGGGTGGTCTATGCCAAGCCACCCTTCGGCGGCCCGGAGGCCGTGCTCGCCTACCTCAGCCGATACACTCACCGCGTCGCGATCTCGAACACTCGCCTCGTCAGTGCCGATGCCGAGACCGTCGCGTTCCGCTGGAAGGATTACCGGATCAAGAGCGGCGACCGCCTCAAGGTCATGCGCCTCTCGACCGACGAGTTCATCCGCCGCTTCCTGGTCCACGTCCTGCCCGACGGCTTCCACCGCATCCGGCACTACGGCCTGCTCGCCGGCGCAGACCGCAAGGACACCCTCGCCAGGGCTCGGGACCTCCTCGGTACCCAAGCGCCCACGGAAGCCGACCGACCCGACATCGACGTCGCCCCACCGCTCACCCTGAGGGAGCCCTGCCCGGATTGCGGCGGGCCGATGCGGATCATCGAAACCTTCCGGCGCGGCGAACGCCCCACCACCCGAGCACCACCGCGGTGGGCAGCCGCATGATGACACGGCCATCATTCTCAACGTCCCCGATCCGGTCCAGGCATGCGGTCCGGAACCGCGTCAGGCCGTGCCTCCGCTTCGCCCTGCTGCTCCTCCGCTCCCGATGGCGCCGCGCGGAGACGCTCTGTCCATCGCGAACGATGACGAGAGCCGCCGTGCCACCCCGCCAGGGCTCACGATTGATCCGGCTTCCGCGCTCACGCGCCGACGTTGACCGCGCGCTTTCCCCATAGGCCTTGCCCAGACCCCCGCGGCTTCCTCCCTGTCAGAATTTTCAACGCGGGCCGACGCCACCTCGAGCCCCACCGTCGCGCAGCGGCCCGCATCGAAAATTCTTAAACAAACTTGTCGTCGCTGACTGCAGGGACGACGTTCGAAATGGCGATTCCGAACGTTCTGGCCGACGCCCTGGCGGATGGCGATGACGTGGTGAGCGACATGTATCGCGTCAGCAGCCGGCAGGATGACGACGACGCGGACATCATCATCCAGAGCGGGTTGAGCGAAAGCCATGGCTTCGTACTCAATCCGGGGGGTTCCGTCTTTGCCGACGTCTTTGGCGCGACGGCAACCCACACGGCGTGCTCGGAACTGTAGCACCGCAAGAACGAGGCAGACGCCGTCAGGCGTCTGCCTTTTCTGCGCGAAACTGCGACGGGGTCTGCCCGACGATCCGGCGGAATTCTGTGTTGAAGCTCGACTTGCTGACAAAGCCCGCGTCAAACATCACCTCGGTGATGGGCAGATCGGTCCCGCGCAGTGCGGCCTGCGCGTGGCGGACGCGAAAGCCGTTGATGTAGCGGGAGAAGTTCTCGCCCGTCGCCCTGTTGATCGCGGTCGACACATCCCGGACAGGCACGGACAGGCGCCGCGCCAGCCGCGCGAGCGTCAGGTTGCTGTCGGTGTAGATGTGCCTGTCGTTCATGAGCGCATCGAGCGCGGCCAGCATCGCCCGGTCGCTGTCGGTGGGCACCTCGGCCTTTGGCACATCGTCCTTCGTGATCCGGAGCAACATCGGGGCGCCGACAAGGGCGACGACAAGGATGAACGCCGTCAGCATGCCCGAGGCGCCGCTCAGGAACGTCAGGATGAAGGTATCGCCTGCGAACAGGCTGGCCGCGACGATCGAGAGGTCGGTCGTGACCATCATGCCGAGCAGGGCGATCGTGGCGTAGATCGCCGACCGCAGGAACCGCATCGCGTGCGGCGCGACGTGGGCGAAGTCATCGGCATGATGGCGCAGGAGGCGCGCCGTCCGGAAAAGGTAGACGCTGGTGATCGCGAGGACGAACACGTCCGCCGAGACCGGGATGTCGGCCAGGATGGCCAGTTGCGCCAGGGCGACCGGCACCCCGTTCACGAGGAGCGTCCTGCGCCAGTCTCCCACGCCGTCCTGGGTCAGCGCCGCAAAACCGAGATAGGCGGACGGTGCAATCATCACCGCGACCAGCGGCTGGGCGCGCGCGGCCCAGGTCGCGTCAAGCGAAAGCCGGAACCCGAGGAGCAGGCCGACAGCCGCCAGAGAGAGGAGGAAGGTGCAGAGGAACAGGCGCGCCGGAAAGGGCGTCCGGGTGTCCTGCGCCAGTGCGAAGGCGGCGATTGTCGCGAGCACGCTGACGAGCCAGACGAGGGGCAGAGTGAGCATCAATCTTCCCGATGTCGGAGGAGCAAACCCCTGTCGCCGACACACTCCCGTTTCGTCGATAAGCCACATCAGGTCAACGACGGCCCAGGTGAAGGTTTCCTGCCGTTCGACCACCGCGCCGAGCGCCGCGTCACCGCGCGGAATGCGGCCGTTCGTCCAGCGTGCAGCGAGATTGTCCTGACGAGAACTCACGTCGGCCCCATGCGGCAAGGCGATGGCGTGACATCGAGCCATGCAGGTGCGGCAGGCGTCCTTGCAGGCTCCGGTCGCTCTCATGGCTGGTGGCGCGACTTTTCCTTCATCACGCGGCGGACCATCTTTCCGAACGCCCGGTCCTTGGTGCGGCGCTCGGCCAGGCTGGCGGAGTTGAAGGCGTCCTCTGCCTGGAGCTTGCGCCAGCGCGCAAGGCGCGTCGGGTCGAGTCGGCCTGCCGTGACGGATTCCCGAATGGCGCAGCCAGGCTCGGTCTGATGCCGGCAATCGCTGAAACGGCACCGGGCCGAGAGGGCTTCGATGTCCTCGAAGACCTCGGCGATGCCTGACGCGGCATCGGTCAGCTGGAGCTCCCGCATCCCCGGCGTGTCGAGCACGAGGCAGCCGCCGGGGAGCGAATGAAGCTCGCGGCGCGTCGTCGTGTGTCGTCCCTTGGCGTCATCGTCGCGGATGTCTTGCGTGGCGATCGCTTGCGTTCCGGCGAGCGCATTGGTCAGGGTGGATTTGCCGACCCCCGACGATCCGAGGAACGCCACCGTCCGGCCCGGCTTGCACCACTCCGACAGCTTCGTTGTCGCCTCCTCGCCCCTTGCGTCGAGGGCGACCACTGCGACCCGGTCGGAGACGGTGCGGGCGGCGTCCACGTAAGGCTGTGGGTGTGCGACGAGGTCAGTCTTGGTCAGGACGATCACCGGCTCGATCCCGGCTTCGAAGGCCAGCGCGACATAGCGCTCCAGCCGCGCGATGTTGAAGTCCTTGTTGCAGGACGTGACGACGAACGCGGTGTCGATATTCGCGGCGATCAGCTGCACCTGGCGGTCGGTGCCCGGCGCGCGGCGCTTGACGAGGCTCCTGCGCGACAGCACGCGGCTCGCCTGGGGTCGGGCGCGGTCCAGCAGCAGCCAGTCGCCCACGGTCGCCTCGATGCCCGGCGGGATGGTCTCGTCGATGCCGTCGCCCGCGATCTGAAGGCCGCTGCGGTGCACGGCGAGGACCCGCACCGGGGGCGTTTCGCTCAGCGCCTCGGCATCGATCTGCTGCGCGAAGAAAGACCCCCAGCCGAGCGCCACGAGCGGCGTCGCGGCGCGGCTGGCCGCGGCAGCGCTCGCGCTGGTGGGAAGGAAGGCGGAGTAGTCGCGGACCATGACGGACCCACCCTATCATAAAGCGGGATCGTTGAGCGCCGCGATGCAATGGGAGGAGACTTCCATAGGCGTCATCTGCCGATCCGGCAGCGGCCGTGCCAGCCCCGCACTGCCGTTCGCCGGTCCGCGCGCGGCCCCCTTCTGCCGTTCGAGCGCGACGGCCACCGCTGCGATGCCGCGTGGTTCTCGGCCATTCGCGCTCGGCGGAGCGAGTCCAGCAACACGAACTCATGCAACGCGGGACATTGCTGTCTTTGGCCGTCCGCACACCGTCCACCTCGGACAGAGCGTCACCTGACTGTGCCCGAAGGGCGGATCATCGCGCCCGACGCTGGCCGGGCGCGATACCTCGTCAACCGGCGAGGTAGGTGCGGAACCACGCAAGCATGCGCTCTTCCGCGAGCCTGGCGGCCTCTTCATCGTAGCGCGGCGTGGTGTCGTTGTGGAAACCGTGGTTCACGCCCGGATAGATATGCGCCTCGTAGACCTTGTCGTTGGCCTCCATCGCCTTTTGGAAAGGCGGCCACATCGCATTGATCCGCTGGTCAAGCGCGGCAAGCTGGATCATCAGGGGCGCCTCGATCCCCGCGGCCTGCTCGGCGTCCGGGAACGAGCCATAGAAGGGCACCCCCGCGGCCATCTCGGGATACGCCGCGGCCAGCCTGTTCACCACGCCCCCGCCATAGCAGAAGCCCGTCGCGCCGACCTTGCCGTTCGTGCCTTCCAGTGCCTGAAGGTATTCGAACCCCGCGAAGAAGTCATTGAGCAACGCCTCCTGATCGAGGGTTCGCTGCATCTCGCGTCCCTCGTCGTCGGTTCCGGGATAGCCGCCGAGCGAGGAGAGACCGTCCGGCCCCATGGCCACGAAGCCCGCCTTGGCAAGGCGCCGCACAACATCCCGGATATAGGGGTTCAGCCCGCGGTTCTCATGCACGACCAGGACGGCGGCCGGTGCGGTTTCGGGATCCAACTCGGCGGGTCGGACAAGATAGGCGGTGATCTCTCCGGTGCCGTCCGGGCTTTGATAGGTGATGTCTTCGCCTTCGATGTCGGGATCGTTTTCCTCGACCTGCTGAGCGAGCGCGTAGTTGGGCGAAAGCGTCCCGAGAATCGCCGCCGCTGTCAGGCCGCCCACGGCCCATTTGCTGGCACGATCGAGGAACTCGCGCTTCGAGATCTTCCCATGCGCGTAATAGTCGTAGAGGTCGAGCAGATCTTGGTCAAAATCGGCCGCTGTAAGGCGGCGCGGTGCCGTCTGGTCGTTCATTGACGATTTTCCCTGTCAGCACGCCGACGCTAACACGCGCTGGCCGGTTTCGTGTTGACGTTGACCGCGGTAGAAAGGCGGCGTCGACGACGACGGGGGCTCAGTGAAGGGCACCGCTCAGCCTTGCTACCTTCAATGAATTGCACCCCAAAAAGAATGCGATCTCGGGCTCGGAGCCGACTTGCAGCAGCGCGGCGAGCGGGACCCCGAGACAGGCCGCGTCGCCGACGTGGGCGGGCCCACTCGGCCGTCCGCGGACGATCCGATGCTGCTGAGCAGCTTCGCTGAAGCGGCCCTTCATCCGTCGTGCAGCGAGCCTCGGGGCTGGAAGGCGGTAGTGCGCAGTTATTTTCCGGGATCCCACACCACGTCCAGTCGATGCCGCCGGCTACTTTTCGTCCTCCCAGTCGCTGCCGATCGCCTCACGGTCCTTCTTTCCCTCGCGCTCGATCATGTCCTCGACCTCCTCTTCATCCTGGCGAGTGCTGTCGTCAGGGACTTCGTCGGCCTCTGGATCGCGGGCGAGAGCCAACTGGAACAGGATCGGGAAGTGATCCGAACCGATCTTCGGCAGGCGCTCCATCTTGATCAGACGGAACCGCGAATCGTGGAACAGATGGTCCAATGGCCAGCGCAGTATCGGGATGCGCGCGTCGAACGTCGAAAAGAAGCCGCGCCCCACCCGCGGGTCGAGCAGTTGCGAGAGCCTCTGGAATCGTCTCGTCGTCGCCGACCAGGCGACATCGTTGAGATCGCCCGAAACGACCGCCGGCAGGTCGTCCGCCCTGGCCTCGATCCCGACCATCGCGATCTCGCTGTCGCGTCCTTCGGTGTCGTGGGCGGGTATCGGTGGCTCGGGGTGGATGACGTAGAGCCGGAACCGGTCGCCCGAGGGCAGTTCCACCCCGGTGCGGATCGACGGGACGTCGTCGAGCAGGAGCTCGCGGACCTCGCTGTCGAAGAGGGGCAACTTGGAGTAGAGCGCCATGCCGTAGCCGTTGTCGTGCGGCCTCTCGATGCTCACGGCGAAGCGTTCCCGCAGCGGCCCCATTGCGGCGATCCAGGCGTCATCGACTTCGAGCAGCATCACGATGTCGGGCTGGGCGCCTTCGATCACCGTCAGGAGCCGGCCATAGTCTCTGTTCGACATCTTGACGTTCGAGGCGAGGAACGAGACGTGGCGATCGAACTCCCTCGCAAGCACGTCGTCGGGGCGCACCGACTGGCGACGCCAGAGCGGGGTGAACCGGGCGATGAAGCCGCCCTGGACCGCCACAATCAGCGCGAGCGAACCGGCCAGCCACCAGGTGCGCGAGCCGTCGACCACCCAGAACGCCAGCGGAATTCCTGACAACGCAAGAAAGGCGATCTGGACGCGAGGGAATTCGGCCGTCCGCAGCAGACCGTGAGGATACCTGCTCAGCGGGAGAAGGGTGAGCGCCGCGAGGAGCAGTGTCATTGCCCACATCAAGACTTCAAACGCCATCGACATCGTTGAATAAACCGATCTGTAGGGATCGCAGACGCTCTGCATGGCTGCACACGGACGCTTGTCAAGCGACACGCCGGTCTTCTACCGAATGCGTTGTCTCACTCCTTCGGGCCGACGAACCATCGGGTCATCAGACATGCGCCGCTGCTCAAGGGTCCGTCGACTTCAATTCATCGTTGTGGCGACACGAGCCGCTTCCGTTCAGGAAGGACGGAAGCTGCCTCGCCTTTGTCTCGCTGCCGTTCGTTGGACGTTGAGAACATCTTGGGACTGGCCCTGAGCCGTCATGCGGCGCCGCGGCGGAATGTTCTGCGGCTTCACCCGAGCCCTCCGATGAAGACGGCCCAGTGCCGATTCGTCGGCAGCGCAGCAGACGGAGCGGCCTCCCAGCGAGGGAAGAGCCGCCACGGAGAGTAGCGGTAGGCTCAGCCGGCGGTCCTGCGCCGCGAAGATCCCGAGACGCCGTCCTTCATTGTGTACCGTCACTCCACCGGCAGGACATTGGGTTCCGCGAGCGGTGAGATCCATATCGGGTTCGAGTAGGCGATCTTGCCATCCGCATCCTCGACCGTGAGCGCCACCCAGTCCGCCCCGGCCGTCTCCGCCTCTCCCGTTACAGCGAAGGCCGCCGCCGTGGTCATCGGCTGTCCGTCGAAGCTCTCGCTTGCGATGTCGCCGTCCGGGCCCACGAGCGTGGCGCGGACGAGCCCGTTCGCCGCCGTCAGGTCGAAGCCCAGCGTCCGCTTCTGTCCCGGCGCGATCCGGAGGTCCGAGCCGAACATAACCTCCGGCACGATCAGTGGCCCACGGGTGATGTAGGCGCGGCCGGTCCTGAGGTTCGCCACATAACCCTCGGTGCTGACGCCGCCGGGGACGTGGACGTAGGCGCGGGCCGCGCCGGTATCGTCGTTCCATGCGTCGTGCGCGTCCGACCCGCCGGCAAGGTAGATGCGCTGGCCCTGGCTCCAGAGCTGGCGCGCGCGCTCGAAGACCGCCGCGTCGTCGCCCTCGCCGTTCATCTCAAGCAGGTCGAAGTCCGGCGCGAAGCCTCCGGGGACCACCCCCGCCTCGAGGCTCGCGAGATAGCCGTAGGGGATGAACGGATGGTTCACCTGGATCGCGTCGGCGCCGAGCCGCCGCGCCTCGGCCATGACCTCCGCCGCCGTCGCCGTGGAGGTGTCGATCTGGATCGGCTCGCCGAGCGCGAGCGGATAGGCGTTGAAATGCCCCCAGGACGGGGAGAACTCGATTGACGGGATGAATGGCATCCCACGGCTCTCGGCGACGTCCGCCAGCGCCTTGTGGTTGACCGTGGAGTCGTGGTCGGTCACCGACAGCAGGTCGAGCCCGGCGGCGAGCTCGGCCCGCGCCACGTACTCGGGCGGCGTCGTCCCCTCGAGCTGGTCCGCGTGGTGGTGCAGGTCTGCTGCGTACCACTCCTGTTCGTTGGGTCGGGCGACCAGCTCGAGCTCCACCTCGACCGGCTGGCTCTCGCCCGAGATTACCGTGACCGGCACCTTCTCGCCCGTCGTCAGGAAGCCCGCGCCATGCCCCACGGTGAACACGTAGTCGCCGGGCGCCAGCGACGCCTCCACCTCGCCCACGGTGTCGAGCTCGGTGAAGAACGTCCGTCTGCCCAGGAACTCGACCAGCGGCGACTGCCCCTCGGCGATCTCGATCCGGGCGTCCAGAGGTGCGCCCCCACTGTCGCTCACAGCGAACGCCAGCGTTCCCGGCGCCTCGAGGTCGTCGAAGTCGAGCGACTCGCTGCCGCCGCCGGCGATGGCCACCTGCTGCGGCGTCGTTTCCGAGTAGCCCTGGGCGGTCGCGTAGACCGTGTAGTCACCCGCAGGCAGCTCCACCTCGTAGCCGCCGTCGGGCGTCAGCGTCCAGGCGTAGGCCGCCCCCTCCTTCTCGATGACGAGCACCGAGTCCTCGACAGGCCCCTCGGCCGAGCCGATCCGTCCGGAGAGAGTACCTGCCTCCATACCGCCCCGCTCGATCTCCGCGGCGACGACGGGTGCAAGGTCCCCCGACGGGCCGACCTGCAACCACCCCTCGAAGCTGCGGCTCTCGCCTGGGGCGAGGCTGTGCAGCAGGTACATGTCCTTCGAGTCGTACTCGACGCGGTCGAAGTAGGGCGCGTGGAGCGCGATGAACCAGTCCTCGTCATAGGCCACGAACCGATCCGACAGCGCCGCCTCCGACGAACCGGAGTTGACGCCGGCGAGGCCTGGAACCGCGAATTCATAGCCGCTGTCGGGCCAGAGGGTGAGACCGGACATCTGATCCTCGAGCGGCGCGTCACCCTCGTTCGTCATCTCGGTGACGAGGTGGATGCGGTCCGAGCCCTCCTCGAGCGTGTAGGTCGTGGTGATATCCGCCTCGCCGAAGTCGCGGCTGATGCGGACCGCAGCCCTCTCGGGCGTGTCGGTGACCACCTCAACGTCCGTGCGGGTGTTTGGCCACCCCGACCAGTTGTTCGGGATGAAGTCGGCGAAGGCGATCCGGTCGAGGTCTGGTTCCCCCTCCTTGACCGGCGCAAGGTCGACGATGGCGCCGCGCGGCACACCCCAAGGGGCCTGCGACTCGATCGCCAGTGTAAAGGCGAGATGACCATTCCGGACGGTGATGTCGCCCTCGGCCAGCGCCTCGCCGTCCGGGATCGGTGTCGGGCCGCGGGCCAGGGAGACCTCCGCGGCGGCCGCCTGCCCGAGGGCGATGCCGGTCGTAAGAAGCAACAGGGTGCGCATGGCCATCGTCTCGCCCTCCTCCAGTTTACGCGATCTGGCTTACATTCATCCCGCCCGAAAAGCGATGGCGGCAAGTGCACCGCCGCGCGGTCAGCAGAACCGGCCTCGCAGCGAGCTTCTCGGGGTGCTGCTCAAGGACGTGGGCTTCGACCGGCCGGCGCCCAGAACGTCGGGGATTTCGGCCCATCCCGGCCATCCGCCAAGTGCTTGGACCGCCGCGGCGCGGCGGCATGTGCGGAAGTTCATCGACACCGCAGCGATGCTGGCGATCAGAACTCACACGACAGAACGAAAGCCAAAACCAGAAACCTCCCGGATACGTCGGGCGGCCTCAGTCGAACGAGACCGGCGATTGCTTCGCTCGATCGACATGCAGAGTGAAGACGTCAGGGCGCGCGTAGTGGCCGCTCACGTCGAGTTTTCGACGTGAAGCGGCTGCGGCGCCCACGTCGATCTCGGCGATGGACAGCAGCGATCTTCATGATTTTTCCCAGCATTGAGGGCATCGGAGCGCCCGATATGTGCACGGGCCAGACCGTCTCGCCGAGCTGCACGAGACGGAAAGTAGCAGAGCTTCGTGCCAACGCCGAAGATCACGTCGGCGAAGACTCGAAGCCCTTCTTGAGCTTGGAGCCGTCTTGCGGCAACGCATCAACGGGCTTCCGGAGCTACCGCCAGTCCGACGAGCTCGCGGCGTTCGTCAAGTCGAGGTGGGTCAGAAGCCCTGGCGCCGAAGCTCGGCCGCGATGCGCGTCCGGGAGGCGAGCTGGCGTGTCGGGAAGGCGGTGAAATAGTCCGCTTTCGTGAGGTCAGGCTTGAGCCGACGCACCTCCCGCCGCCACCGGGCAGCCTGATCGTCGCGGCCGGCCAGACCGTTCGCCGCAAGGGCGACCATCGCGATCAGGTGGTGCGCTCCGGGTGCGGTGGCCGCGCGATCGGCCCAGTCGGCCGCGGCCTGATGATCCTCCTGCTGGATCAGCATCTGCGCCCGGACGCCGTGAACGCCGTAGAGCAGCGGGTCGAGCGGACTGAGATGCAGCGATGTGTCGAGAGCAGAGAACGTCGCTTGCGCGTCGCCCGTCAGCATCGCCGTAAACGCCGCGGCATAGAAGCCCTGCGCATAGTTCGGGTTGAGGGTCGTCGCCCGGGCCAGCCAGTCGGCCGCGATCTCGGGTTCGTCGGTGAGCCAGTACGACCGTCCCATGGTGAAGTTCGCGAACGGGTCGAGAGGGTCGAGCTCCAGACTGCGCTCGGCGTGCCGCCGCGCTGCGCGTGCCGCAGCCGCGGGATCGGAGCCTTGGCGCAGGAAGGCGTCGAGAAAGCTTGTGAAGGACAGCCCCGCATGGGCGCGCGCAAAGCCCGCGTCCGCCGTCACCGCGTTTTCGAAACATACCCTCGCAAGCGCGGTATCGACCTTGGTAAAGCGGTAGAGATGACCCAGACCAACATGGTAGCTGGCCCAGGCGTCCAGCCGCTTCGACCCGTTCAGACGTGCGATGCGCGCCTCATTGAACGGGATGTGGTTCTCGAGCGCCGAGACCAGATGCGCGACGATCCGCGCCCTCAGATCGTCGATGCCGTCGACGGGGCAGACCAGCCGGTCGGCCCAGAGGATCTCGCGGGAACTCGCGTCGGTCAGCTCCAGCGTCACCGCAACGGTGAGATCTCGGCTTTCGATGATGCCCGACAGGACGTAGCGCGCCGCGAGAGCCGTCGCCAGCAGGTCCAGATCGGGGGTAGCTTGGCGGAAGCGGAAGGACGACCCGCGTGCGATTACCGCCAGCCAGCGCAGGCGCGACAACGCCTGGATGATCTCATGCGGGATCGCTTCGCCCAAGATGGCAAGATCGGGTGACAGCCCGAGCGGCTGGAACGGCAGCACCGCGATCGACGGCCGCCCGCGCGGATGGTCGAGCGGCTTGTCGGCCGCATGGCGCGCTGCCTGTGCCGCTGGAACTTCCGTCACCTCGGCGACGAAGCGGAAGCCTCGGCCGTGCACGGTGCGGATCGCCCGCTGGCCCGCACCGTCGTCGCCCACTGCCTGACGCGCCGAGCGGATACGACTGGAAATGCTGGCATCCGAAACCGCCAGGCCCTGCCAGACCACCTCGACGATCTCGTCCTTCGTCACCATGCGATCGCGGTTTCGCACGAGATGGATCAGCAGGGAAAGAACCTGCGGCTCCAGCCGCACCGGACTATCGCTCCGGGTGAGTTCAAATCGCTCCGGGTTGAGCCGGAAGTCTCCAAATGACCATGCCATGCACGATCGTACAGCAAAATCGCGATCCTCTACAGGATTTCTTCAGGAACGCGTCAAGCTTGCCCAGAGCAAACCCTTCAGTCTCCAAAGGTGCGAGGGCGCTGCCCCAAGCAGCAGACTCGATTTCGGGAGGAATATGATGAAAATCTCGGCAATTATCATGGCTACGACAGTTGTATCTTTCGGGTTGTCGACCGCCGGTCGGTCTGATGAGGCGGTAGATCATTTCGATGGTGCCGCGGCAAAACTCTATGGCGCCGGATACAGCCAGGTGCACCTCGTGGACGGGGACCGCAAGCTCTTCTCAGCGTATGACGGCGTGGGAAGCGAAGTGACGATCGCCGTCGACGCAACTTCCGGAGAAATTCTCTCTGTCAATTATGTCCATGTCGCGGATGAATAGTTTCGTCGCAGCGGCAGGGGCCGGCACAGCGACATCTTCGAGATCCAACCTGGATATGACAGCCCCCTTTGGAAGCCACGGTCGGCGCGAACTGATCTTGTTCTCGCCGACTGGACATCGCCCCTGAGGGTTTCGCCCGAACAGCAATTCGTTCGGAGACGGATGGATAATCGCTATCCTGTCGAGCACAAAGTGGATCCAAGGCCGGACACGTGCGCTGTTTGAGCGCCTTAAGCGATGGAAACAGAGCGGAGAGAAGAAATGGACGCCGTGACTATCAGAATAACACGAGGTTGCGGCAGGCTATACGCCAGCGTTCTTGAAACCGTCGGAGACACCCCCGCCATCCGGATCAATTCTCTCGCGCCAGTCGGGGTCGACATCTACGTGAAGGCCAATTCCTTCAACCCGGCCGGGTCGGTCAAGGACAGGCTGGCGCTCAGCATCATCGAGGAGGCGGAGCGGGATGGACGCCTGAGCCGCGGCCAGACGGTGGTCGAGGCGACCTCTTGCAATACCGGCATCGGGTTGGCGATGGTCTGCGCGGCGAAGGGCTATCCGCTCGTGGTGACGATGGCCGACAGCTTCTCGGTCGAACGGCGCAAGCTGATGCGGATGATGGCGCGAAGGTGGTGCTGACGCCACGGGCGGAGAAAGGCCTGGGCATGTACCGCCAGGCGGTGGAGCTGGCCGAGGCGAACGGCTGGTTCCCCGCCCGCCAGTTCGAGACCGACGCCAACGCGCGTATCCACGAGAACACGACCGCCCACGGCATCATCGCGGATTTCAGCGGCGTTCGGCGGGACTACTGGGTCACCGGCTACGGCACCGGTGGCACGGTGGCTGGCGTGGGCTGGGTCCTGCGCCGCGAGCGGCCCGAGACGAAGATCGTCCTATCGGAGCCCGCCAACGCGCAGCTTCTCGGCAGCGGCCACGCGCAGCCCCGCAATGCCGATCACTCGCCGGCCGCAAGCCACCCCGCCTTCGAGCCGCATCCGATCCAGGGCTGGAAGCCGGACTTCGTTCCCCACGTTCTGCAGGAGGCGGTCAACGACGGACTCTATGATGAGCTGATTCCGGGTTCAGGCGTCGACGGCATCGCCTGGGCGCAGAAGCTTGCGCGGCGGGAAGGCATCGTGACCGGGGTCTCGGGCGGAGCGGCCTTCGCCGTCGCCATGCAGGCCGCGAAATGGGCCGAACCCGGGACTGTCATCCTTTGCATGCTGCCCGACACGGGCGAACGTTACATGTCGACTCCGCTATTCGACATGATTCTTGAGGAGATGACGAAAGAGGAAACGGCGCTGTCGCGGTCAACGCAAGGATACCAACTGGCCGCAGAATGAAAATACAGTCCACCACATCTCAATAAGGAGTATGAACAATGTTTGGAATGAACTCGATTGCCATGAGCGGCGCGCTCTTCGGTGCGTTCGTCTCCCTCGTGGCGTCAGCGGCAGATGCGGAAACCGCCGCCGAGAAGATCGCGCGGGCCGAGACGGCAGCACCGACCAACATTACCGAAGAAGCGACGTTCCTGGACCTTGACGGGACGGTCCTGCGGGAAGGGACGAATGGATGGGTCTGTTTCCCCGGGGTTCCCCTTATCCCCAACGACACCAACCCGATGTGCAACGACGACGTCTGGATGAAGTGGATCAAGGCCATGTCGTCCGGCGGAGAATTTTCGACCGATGTTATCGGGGTGTCCTACATGCTGGCCGGCGACGCGATGGTCAATAACGACGATCCGATGGCGACGGACCAGAACGATGGGGGCATGTGGATCGAAGAAGGTCCTCACCTGATGCTGCTTTTTCCCAACAGGGACATGGTGGCGAACCTGCCGCACGATCCCTACGCGGGCGGCCCCTATGTCATGTGGGGCGACACCCCGCTTTGGCATGTAATGGCGCCGATCGAGGCGCAAAACGCGGCGCAATAATTTGCCGCGGCGGCGGGGACCGGTCCGGATGGTAAGGTGAGGGACGCTCTCTCTCGGGCCGGTTCGGAAATGGGAAAACGGTCGGACTGCTCCGTCCTGCCGGCCGGCCACGCTTACGAACCATCCACTTCGGAAAAGCGAGCCATGGACGCGATGATCGAGAAACCAGAGGCCGCCGTGGCCGAGACCCTCGACCCGGCGGATTGGGAACCGCTGCGCGTTCTCGCCAGGCGCATCGTCGACGACGCTGTCGACCATACCCGCGACGTGCGTGAGCGTCCGCTCTGGCAAGATATGCCAGCCGAGGTGCGCGCGCGATTTCGCAGCGCGGCGCCGCAGGAAGGCCGGCCCCTCGTGGAGGTCTACGACGATCTCGTCACCCATATGCTGCCTTACCCGATGGGCAACATCCATCCGCGCTTTTGGATGTGGTACATGGGAGCGAGCAACTTCACCGGCGCGCTTGGCGACTTCCTGGCGGCGGTCCTCGGCTCGAACCTCGGCGGCGGGGATCACGCCGCGGCCGAGATTGACCAGCAGGTCGTCAGCTGGCTGAAGGAGATGATAGGCTATCCGCCCGAAACCAGCGGGACGCTGGTCTCGGGCGGGTCCATGGCCAATCTGATCGGGCTGATCGTGGCGCGGAACCAGATGTCGGGGATCGATCTGCGCGAATTCGGCGTGGGTGCGTTGAAGGCGCCGATGCGCTTCTACGGCTCCGACCAAATCCATTCCTGCCATCAACGCGCGGTGGAGGCGATGGGGTTGGGCAACCACTCCCTCCGTCGCGTGGCATCCGATGCAGAGTGCCGGATGGACGTCTCCGCCCTCCGTACGGCCATCGCCGAGGATCGGGCGGCCGGGCTGAGCCCTGCCTGCGTCATCGCCACCGCAGGGACGGTCAACACCGGAGCGATCGACGATCTCGAGGCGATCGCCGACCTCTGCGCCGAGGAGGGCCTGTGGCTGCATGTCGACGGCTGCATCGGCGCTCTCCTGGCCATCGCGCCCCAAGCCAGGGCGCTGGTTCGGGGCATCACGCGAGCGGATTCAATCGCGCTCGATCCGCACAAGTGGCTGCACGCTCCATTTGAGGTTGGCTGCGTCTTGGTCAGGGATGCCGACGCGCACTTCCGCAGTTTCACGCTGACCCCTGAGTACCTGGAGAGCGCTCCGCGAGGTATTGCTTCAGGCGCGTGGCTGCACGATTTCGGCCTCCAGACGTCGCGCGGGTTCCGCGCCCTCAAGGTCTGGATGGCGCTGAAGGAGCATGGCGTTGCCAAGTTCGGCCGCCTGATAGAGCAGGACCTCGCCCACGCCCGCTACCTGGCGGAACGGATCGAGGCGACACCGGACCTGACGTTGTGCTTTCCGCCGGCCATCAACATCGTCTGCTTCCGCTACGATCCCGGAGGGCTGCCAGAGGCCACGCTCAAAAGGCTGAACACGGACATCATGGTCCGGATGCAGATCTCCGGCGTCGCCGCGGTCTCCGACACGACGGTGCGAGGCCACCACTGTCTACGCGCCGCGCTCAACAATCATCGCACGACGAGAGCCGACCTAAACATCCTGACCGACGAAGTCGCGCGGCAGGGGGCGATATTGCTCGCGGAGCCCGATCAGGACTGTAGTTGAACGGCGACCATTTCGGCTCTCCCGCTGACGCGTCAGAGCCGTCGATATGCACCGGGTGGTTTGAAAAAAGCTGCCGCGGTGGCAAGGCCAATAGCAAAGCATTGGGCAGGGTGCCCACGTCGCTGCACCATCCATGATTCTTTCGGCTTTGAGCGGCCGCTTTGGTGAAGCTCGATCAGAATTCAGCCGCCGCAGAGAAGGTCCGCTCTCCTGAAGGTTTTTCGATGCGGGCCGCGGCGTGACGGTGGCCGCTGGCGGGTGCGGCCCGCGTTGACAAACCTCGGAAGGACGAAGCCGCGGGGGTCTGGCGTCGGTCTATGGGGAAAGCGCGCGGGTGTCGCTGGCTCCGGTGCGCCGCCGATTGTCGGGAGGCCGGCTCCGATCCAGACGGAGCTCGTGCCGTGGCGGGATCGGCGACGGGACGCAGGCCCACCGGTCTTGTTGTCGGGGCGCGTTCGTCGAGACGGCCACTGCGGGACGTGAGGCACGGCATTTCCGGACCGCTGGTTCCATCCGGATCGGGTTCGACGAAGGTGATGGCCCTATCATCATGCGGCAGCCCTCCGCGGAGGTGCGCGGGTCTTCGGACGCTCGCCGCGCCTGAAGGTCTCGATAATGCGCATCGGTCCGCCGCAGTCGGGGCACGGTTCCCTGAGGGTGAGCGGGAGGGCTGCGTCGGCATCGTTGGCATCGGATTCCACCGCCGGCTCGACGCCGGGCAGGGCGCGGATGGTCTCGATGTTGCGCCTGCGGCCATTGCCGGCGAGTAGCCCGTAGTGCCGGATGCGGTGGAACCCGTCCGGCAGGACGTGCAGCAGGAAGCGCCTGATGAACTCGTCGGTGGCGAGCCGCAGGACCTTCTGGCGGTCGCCGTTCTTGATCCGGTAGTCCTTCCAACGGAACGCGACGGTCTCGGCGTCGGCGCTGACGAGTCGGCTGTTCGAGATGGCGACGCGGTGGGTGTAGCGGCTGAGATAGGCCAGAACGGCTTCCGGTCCGCCGAAGGGCGGCTTGGCGTAGACCACCCATTCGACCTTGCGCAGCGGCGCGAGCCAGGCGGCGAAGGCGGCGGTCTCTGCCAGCCCCACCAAGTCGCCGAAGAAGGCGAGGTTGCCGGCGCCGTGCAGCGCCGCCAGTCCTTCCAGGAACAGCCGCCGGAACAGCCGCGACAGCACTCGGACCGGGAGGAAGAAGCCCGGGCGGCAGGCGATCCACCGGTTGCCGTCGGGCGAGAGCCCGCCGCCGGGCACGATCATGTGGACATGCGGATGGTGGATCAGGGCCGAGCCCGTCGTGTCGAAGGCGCGCCTCCGGCACGATGTGTGCAGCACGCTGGTCATGCCGATCCGGGCGCCGAGGTGCCGCGGATCGGCAGCGATCGTGGTCAGCGTCTCGGCGGAGGCGCGGAACAGCAGGTCGTAGACCGCCTTCTTGTTCCAGAAGGCGATGCGGGCGATCTCCGCCGGCAGGGTGAAGACGACGTGGAAGTACTCCACCGGCAGCAGGTCCTTCGTGCGGGCAGCCATCCAATCCCGCGCGGCCGGTCCCTGGCACTTCGGGCAGTGCCGGTTCTTGCACGAGTTGTATGCGACGTGCCGGTGGCTGCACTTGGCGCATGCCGCCACGTGACCGCCGAGCGCCTCCGTCCGGCAGGCTTCGATCGCCGCCATGACCTTGAGCTGGGTCAGGCCGACATGACCGGCATGGGCCCGCCGCCACGCGGGGCCATGGGCGCGGAAGATGTCGGCGATCTCCAGCTTCGCCCGGACCACCCCGGCCCGGGCGCTACTCGAGGCCGCGCCTGACGGTCTGGTCCTGAAGCTGCTTCAGCCGCTCGAACGGGCTCACGGTGTCGCGGATCGTCTTGGTGGCGACATGGGTGTACCGCGCCGTCGTGCTCAGCTTCGCGTGCCCCAGCAGGACCTGGATCACCCGCACGTCGGTGTTGGCCTCGAGCAGGTGCGTGGCGAAGCTGTGGCGGAGCGTGTGCAGCGTCGCCGGCTTGGCGATGCCGGCCATGTGCTTGGCCGAGGTGAACGCCCGGTTGAGCTGGCGTGGCGACAGCGGGTTGATCTTCGGCTTGCCCGGAAAGAGCCAGCCCTCGGGCCGGGACTCGCTCCAGTAATCGCGCAAGAGGTCCAGAAGGCGGGGCGAGAGCATCGCCTTGCGGTCTCTGCCGCCCTTGCCGTTGTCGACGTGGATCAGCATGCGGTCGCTGTCGTCGTTTCGAAGACGCGCCTCTGGCACGATGTCCGTGACCTTCAGGTTGCAGACTTCCGAGGCGCGCAGCCCCGCCCCGTAGCTGATGCCGAGCGCGGCTCGGTACGTCAGGCCCGGGCCGGGAACCGCGGCGAGCAGATCGGCAACCTCCTCGACGCTCAGGACCACCGGTAACTTCCGCGGATGCCGGCGGAACTGCATGTACCGCTTCATCTCCTCGCGCCCGCAGGTCACGCCGAAGAAGAACCGCAGCGAGATGATGCGCACGTTGAACGTCGGCGCCGACACGCCGGTGTCCGTCATGTGAAGCTGGTAAGCCCGCAGCTCCTCCGGCGTCGCCGTATCCGGCGATCGCTTCAGGAACGTCGCGAAGTCCTTGACCCCTCGGATGTGTGCCTGCTGCGTCTTCTCGGCCATGCCACGAATGCGCATGTCCTCGATCATCCGCTCGCGCAGCGGCGTGGTCCTCTCCTCTTTCACGGGAACCTCCTGTCTGACGATTGAGAAGGTCCCAATCGTCAATCCGGGAAGGCCGATCAGAGAAGCGCGGAGGTCAGGGCAGCATCCGCCGCCCGCCGCAGGCGACAATGCCGCGAGAGCGGCTTAGTCCGTCCGCCCTACGCGTCGGTCGTGACGGTGATGAAGGACGGCCCTGAGCGCTTCCGCACGCACGGCAACTCAGAACGAGCATGGTGGCATGCAGGTGCTCCTGCGGCAGTTATCTCTCTCTGATCCACTGTCGGGCACAGCGACGTACAGGGTCACGCGTGTGTCTCATTAACGCGGACGAGCGTCGCCAGCATGTCCAGCATCTCCTCGGTGGAGAACGGTTTCTCCAGAAACACGGCTTCTTCCTGCGCACGTGCGGCGTCGGTGTAGCCTGTCACAAAAGCAAAGGGGATGCCGCGCTCCCGCAGTATATGGGCGATAGGCGTCGACAGCTCGCCTGCAAGATTCATGTCGAGGAAGGCGCCGTCGAGGGCCGGTTCGGAGCGTGCGCGCCGGAGACCGTCGTCGAGGGACCGCGCAGGCCCGATCGGGATGTGCCCGGTCGACGCGAGATCCGAGACGATCCGCTCGGCGATGAGCGGCTCGTCTTCCACCACAAGGACCCTCAGCGAGCGTCTGTCTCCACTCATGGTCCGCGCACGCCGCGGCGCGGCCGCGACGTCGTCTCTCCCCGTCCTCGCCTTGCTGATGCCGCGCGCGATCGAGAGGGAAACGCAAAGCCCTTCGGCTCGCCAGTCATATTCGATTTTTCCGTCGATCTGGCGTACCAGCGCCGAGATCATCCGCGAGCCGAAACCCGTGCTTTCGGGCGCCGAAACCGTCGGCCCTCCGCGTTCCTCCCAGAAGACGCAAAGCCTGTCTTCATTCTCCAGGCACCAACGGACAGAGACCGATCCTTCTTCGTGGGAGAGGCCGCCGTACTTCACGGCGTTCGTTGCAAGCTCGTGTAGAATCATCGTCACTGTCTGCACCGCGTCCGGCAGCACGGTGACGGGCGGCCCCTCGAGCGAGACGCGATGCGCCGCGGCGTCTCCCGCGTAGGGCGCGAGTTCCGCACGCAGGATCGTCGAGAGATCGATCGCGTTCCAGCGGTTCTCGGCAAGGAGCGAGTGCGAGCGTCCGAGCGCGGAGACGCGCCCTCGACGGCCTCCCGGAACGCGGACATCGTGCCGGCGCGCGTCAGCTTCACGACCGATTGCACGACGGCGAGCGCGTTCTTCGCACGGTGGTCGACTTCCCTCATGAGAAGGCGCTGCCGTTCCTCGCTCTCCCGTCGCTCGGTCACATCGGCGATGACCACGACGATCAGCTTCTCGTCTCCGTCGCCGTGGACGACCGAGCCGGAGAAGGTGAAGACCTTCTCCCAACCCTCGTCCGTCCTGCGCACCCGTCGCTCGACATTGTGGACGGTCTCGCCGCGCAGGATGCGCTGAACCACACGCTCTTCGGCGGGCAGCGGCTCTCCGGTCTCCACATCGCTGATTTCGAAGAGCCGGTTCATCTGCTCCGCAGAGGGGGCAGCATCCGTCACGGCGAACCCGTGCATGGCGAGCGCCGCCGGGTTCCAGTGTGTCGCACGGCCGGCCGTGTCGAAGATGACGAGGCCTTCGGCCAGCTGCTCAACCACGGCCGCGAGCCGCGCCTCGCTTTCCCGAAGACCGTAGGATCGAGCCGCCGGTAGAGCGCGCGGTGCAACCGGGTCCAGACGCCAGCGAGCCGCCAGCGACGAAAGTACCACCAGACCGTCCCCCATGGCGGAAAGTCCTTCGGCAACAGCCGCCACGGGCAGCCGGTCCGCAGCAAGTAGAAGATCGCGTTCACGACAGCTCGCAGGTCCGTCCGCCGCGGCCTCCCACCTGGCCGAGGAGTTGGAAGATGTGGCGCGATCAACGCCCATTGAGCATCGCTCAGGTCGGTCGCACAGACATGTGGCACCATCGTCTCCCTCGTCATTCTCGACGAGAACATGGGCCTGGACGCCATGGTGGCGACTTCTCACACACCCTCTTACAGAGACTTCGGGCGCCGCGCTGGCCGACGCACGTGTCCGATGCAGAACACCTCGCGACGGTGGCCATCCGCCGGAAGACGCGCGCGAGGTCGCCCAAAGCGTCATATCGTTCTGCAGCTTCGAATCCGCCGGCAGGAGCGGCGGGATCAGGGCTTGGCCGCGGACCTGCGGTGGCTGGACCGAACCATGCTGCTCTTCGCGGACCGGCTGCTGGCGTGTGAGGCGCAGGCGCGCATCAGGGGGCGGCTTGCGCACGAGCTCCGGCGCCCGGCGCCGACCGATTGTCGCGGCGCCGGCGCTGCGCACGACGCGGTGGCATTGATCGGCAAGGTCGCGGGCCCCGCGACGGGCGCGCGCCTGAAACACCCGCTCTGAGAGCCTGCCGTCCGGCGCGGCGCGGTCGAGCGGCGCGGTAGCGCAAGGTCGGGAAGGGCCGGCCCACGTGGACGCGTTTTAGGCGGCCGGTGCCCTTCCGATCGATTGGCTCGCACTTCGCGCGGCCAAGCTCCGTCGTCCTGGCCCTCAGGGCGCGATGCCGGCGAGGCGGGCGGCGAGGCGGCGTGCGAGTTCGCCGAGGGCCAGCGGTCGCCGCGCTCCGTCAGGCGGTTCCACACCGCGAAAGCTGCGGGGTCCGAGGGCGCCGGTGAAGCGGTTGTCAGCAAAGCGGACGTAGCCGGAGCCGTGTCCGGGTGCGTTGACGTCGACGGCGCAGCCGTCCGTCCGCTCGATCCGCGCGAAGTTTTCCTCGATCCGGTTGGCTTCGATCCAGTCCGGGCGCCATCCGCGGCCGGTGGCGTCGTCGACGCGGAAGGCGCAGCCGGCCCCTCCGAGGATGACGTTGCGGCGCACGACATTGCTCCAGCCGCCGTTAATGCCGATGCCCGCCACGTTGCGGTCCAGCCAGTTGCCGATGATGGAGACGCCGCTGGCGCGGCCGTCGAGATAGATCGCCCAGCTGATCGGGCTAGGCCACGCCTGCGTGTCCTCGAAGCGCGGCGGCCAGAAGCCGCCTTCGGGCCGCGCCATGAGCTGGTCCGTTCCGGTCACGACGTTGTAGCGGATGACGCTGCGGAGGGGGGTCGCCTGGGCGCCGATCATCTTGATGGCGCCCCCGTCGGCGGTGAGGCGGTTGGCGCCGCGGACCGTGTTGTGCTCGATCGCGACGTGGTGGCTGGCGTCTTCGTCGCCCCAGAGCGATCCGCCGGCGATGCCGAACTGTGCCGCGCCCTCGATCGTGTTGTGGGCGACCCTGAGCCGGTCCGCTGCCTGGAACCAGACGCCCGCGCTTTCGAAGTAGACTTCGCCGACGTCGCGGATGCGGTTGCCGATGATCTCGCCGTCGTCCGAGCGGCCAAACGTGCCGTACTCCGTGCCGAAATAGATCGCGTTTCCCGCGACGTGTGCGATCTCGTTGTGCGCGATCGAGACCCCGGCGCTTTCGGAGACATGGATCGCGACGCCCACGTTCTCGAACCGGTTGCCGACGATGCGGGCGCGATCGGACCCCTCCAGGCGCACGGCACCGAAGCCGCGCATGTGGGTGCCGTGCTTGCCGCTGCCTTCGGGCGCGCCCTCGCGGAACTCGAGGCCCGAGACCAGCACGTCGTCGGCACCGGTGAAGCGCAAGAACGTCGGCAGCAGGGCGACGGTGACGCGCGTCCGGGGCGGGCTGACGCCGGGGCGGGCGATGTAGTGGAGCAGGCCCGCGCGGTCGTCGAACCACCATTCCCCCGGCGCGTCGAGAAACGCCTCGGCTCCGGCGAGGAAGTACCGGCTGCCGGTGCCGGTGAAGAAGTACCCGGTTCCGCCAACCCGGACGATGCCCTGGTCCCTGTCGATCGACTGGACGGGCAGCGTGTCGCTGGCCCATTGCATGCCGGGGATGGGGCCGCCGACCACGTGCGCGACGACGCCGCCCGGGTCCTCGAGGTGCGGCAGGTCGCCGGTGTTCGCGCGAAACTGGGCGTTGCCCAGCGGCTCCTCGTCCGGGGTCGGCGGGCGCACGAAGAGCCAGCCCCGCCGGGGGTCGCCGTCGACGGGTGCGTTCGGGTGGCGGGCGGCATGTTGGCGCTGGCCGTCGACGAAGAGGTCATGCACCCCGACACCGTCGGTGAGGTCGATCCGGGCGGTCCAGCCACCCTCGCCGACCTCGCGCCAGCCTTCGGCCTCGATGCCGCCAAAGAGGACGGGGAACTCGCCCTCGGCCGCCGTGATCGCAAGGCCCGCGTCCCTCTCGTCGAAGGCGACGGTGGCGCGGAGGCGGTAGTCGCCGCCGCGGACGACGATGCGGTCGCGGCCTGCGGTGGCGCGCGCCGCGTCCCGTGCCGCCTCGAAGCTTGCGAGCGGGCCGTCGGAGCCGTCCGCCAGAGGCGCGGACGCGCGGCCCGTCCAGCGATCGTCGCCGCCCGGCGACAAGTAGAACACGGACTCCGCGCCGGGTGCGTCACCTTCCGCCGCCGGGGATACCACCGTCGAGAGGACAAGGGCGGCGAGGCTGGCGAACAACGCCGGAGACGGCCTCGCGCCCCGGATCATACCAGTGCAATCTTCCGGCGGCGTGACAGGTGCGCCAAAAGGGGCCGCTCGACCATGACGTGGGCGGCCGCGCCGGCGAGTACGGCGACGCAGGAGAGCGCCATCAACAGGACCAGCGGCGGCAGGAACACCTGGACGCCCAGCTGCGCCAGGAGGATCGCGGCCACGTTCATGGCGGGAAGGTGGAGGAGGTAGATGGCGTAGGAGGCGTCGCCGAGGAACGACCACGAGCGCGGCGTCGCGTACCGCGCCCGGGCCAGCGCAGCGACGACGGCGGCCGCCGATATGCCGTAAGCCAGAGTGCGGGCTCCAAGCGGCCAGGGGGCGAGGTACTGCTCGGAGAAGCCCACCGCCATGAAGCCGGCGATGCCGAGGACGAGCAGCGCGGCGGCGGCCTGCCGGGGGACCCGGGGATGGAGGTGCGCGACGCCGACGCCGAGAGCGAAGAGGAGGTTGTATGGCGACAGGATAAATGATGCTGGAAACCCGGTCGCTGGCTCGACGAGGCGCAGGGCGCAGGCCGCCATCCAGAGGCCGAAGAGGAGCGCTCCGAGCCGTGCGCTGATGAGGATGGCGACGAACGCGAGGTAGAAGGCCACTTCGTGCTTCAGCGTCCAGGCGACGGGAAGGACCGTCCGGCTCTCGGAAGGGACGAGCAGGTAGGACGTGACGACCGTGTACGGATCCCGGGCCGCCTCGGGCGCGAGGTTGGGCAGGGCGGCGTAGCCGACAAGCAGCGCCGTCAGCACCAGCCAGTAGACGGGATAGATCCGCGAAATCCGCTTGCGCAGGAAATGGCGGATCCGCTCGGGGCGGCCTATATCCTGCCGATGTACGAGGGCGATGATGAAGCCCGACAGGACGAAGAAGAACTCGACGCCGGCGTAGCCCCAGCCGAACCCCCTCCAGGCGATCTCGCCCTCGTAGAGCCGGAGCGGCAGGATGAAGTCGTTGGCGTGGTAGAAGACCACCATGATCGCCGCGACGGCCCGGCCCGCCTGCAGGGCATCGATGTGGGCTCCCCCATACCCCGTCACACCGCTTCGATCCAGAATCGCTGATCCGGGCGATGGTGTTCAACCGGCTTTGCGCGCCGGAGTGAAGCTGGGCTGCCTGCGCTGGCTGGAGACGGTCGCGATGCCGGGCATGCCGCAGACCCCGACACACCAGCAGCTCCTGCGCGCGATGGACGCGCTGATGGACAACCTCGATCCCGTCGAGGCCGCGCTGAGCCGCCAGTTCCGCCCCTGGTCGATCGCGACCTCTCGATCGTGTTCTACGACCTGACCACGGTGCGCATCCACGGCGAGGCGGAGGTGGCCGACGACCTGCGCGCCTTCGGCATGAACAAGGAGCGCGGCGGCATCGCCCGGCAGTTCGTCCTGGGCGTGGTGCAGACCGCCGAAGGTCTGCCGCTCCTGCACACGGTCCACCCCGGAAACGTCGCCGAGACGAAGACCTTGCAGGGGATGCTGGAGAAGGTACTCGCGCACTTTCCGATCCAGCGGGTGGTGCTGGTGGCCGATCGCGGGCTGCTCAGCCTCGAGAACATCACCGAGCTGACGTCGGTCGCCGAGCGCTCCGCTCGCAAGCTGGAGTTCATCCTCGCCGTTCCCGCGCGTCGATACGCCGAGCTGATCGATGCATTCCGGAACCTCGCCTTTCGCGATGGCGTGGCCGAAGGCACCTTTGCCGGTCACCGGCTGATCGTGGCGCATGATCCCCTGCGGGCCGAAGAGCAGTCCCACAGGCGCCGGGCGCGCATCGCCGAGCTGGAGGCGATGGCGGACAGGTTGGTGGCCAGGCTCGATGCCCAGGACGAGGGGCAGACGACCCGCGGACGCCGTGCCTCCGATCGCGGCGCCTACAGTCGCTTCGCCCGCGCCGTCGCCGAGGCGGAGCTGACCCGCTTCATCAAGCCCGATCTGCACGCCGACAGGTTCAGCTACACCATCGACGAGGCGGCGATCCGCGATGCCGAACTCTTCGACGGCAAGCTGGCGGTTCTGACCAATGCCTCGGACATCGCGCCGGCCGAGGCCGTTATACCGGCCGGTCCCGGCGATCCGGCGCCCGGCCAGGTTGCGGCGGGGGCGATCACGCAAGCCTCTCGTAGATGTCCTCCAGCCGGCGGCGTGCGGTGTCCGGATGGAATCGCTCGTGCGCCGAGGCCACTGCTCCGGCGCTGAGCGCCGGATAGGCGCGCCGGTCGTCCCAGAGGGCCAGCAGCCTCTCCGAAAGCGCGAGCGCCAACCGCGACGTCTGGCTCTCGTAAGCGGCGAGGTAGCCCGGTTCCTTCTGCCGATAGAGCCACGACCACTTGCCGACCACGGCATCGTTGTCGAACGGCAGGAGAAACCCGTTCCGTCCCGGTTCGACGACTTCGGGCAGGACGCATGTGTCGGTCGCGATGACCGGCGTGCCGGACGCGAAGGCTTCTATGGAAACGAAGCCGAACGTGTCGTGGAAGGTCGGGAACACGAGGTAGTCGCTGGCGTCCATCAGTTCGTAGACGGCTGCGGCGGGCAGGCTCCGGTGATGCACGATGCCGTCCTGCGCGACGCCCCGCAGCTCGCGCCTGACATAGTCCGCATCCGGCGGGCCGACGTAGTCCTTGCGGCTCCAGCCCAGCGAAGAGACGATCGTGGTCTCGACGGGAATGCCCGCCTCTCGCAGGCGACGGTGCGCGCGCAGAAGCACCGGCCCGCCCTTGCGCATGAAGTCGCGCCCCACGAAGAGAAGCTTCAGCCGGTCCGAGTGCGCCTTGGGCCGCGATGTCCGCGGCGCGACGGCGGGATAGACGAGCTCGGTCTTCGCCAGCAGCTCCGGCAGGCGCGGAAAGCCCGCGTGCTGTTCGCGGAACTGCCTCAGCGCGTATTCCGAGATGGCGATGATGGCGCGGCATCGCGGGCCGAGCAGGCCGTCGCGGAGCCGCCGCTCGAGCCAGCCGATGCGCCGGTCCGGGGGTGTTCTCGGCAGGTAGTCCTCGAACGTGACGACGTAGGGCCGCCGGGTGAGCATCGGGATCGCGTTCCAGGCATGGATCGCCTCGAAGCCCGGTTCGGGAATGAAGGAAACCGAGTCGGCCCAGGCGAAGTACCGGTTGAGCGGCGTCATAGCGCGCTCGACGAAGCGGGCGTTCCGCTGCCCGAGCGCGATGGAGAAGTAGACGTGGTAGCTGTGGCCGGTGCGGACACGGATAGGAGACCCGGCACCGGCCCGGCTCTCGCGGTGGCGAGAGGCCTGCGTCGCGGGCGGCGCAACCGGCATGGCGCCGGGGCCCGTCGGGTCCAGGCTAATGGGAACTGTCGTCATGCGGCGGACCTGGCGGCGAAGCTGATGCGGGCGAATTCCTCGAAGATGTCGGCGATCGACATCGTGAGCTCCCACTCCGGGTAGTCGTTCCGGAACCGCGCGAGGTCGGTATAGTAGACGATGTGGTCGCCGATCCGGTTGGCTTCGCTGAGCGTCCAGATGAGATCGCGTCCCGTGAGGTCGCGGATCCGGTCGATCGAACTCGAGGATGGAGACGCTGTTCGCCTTGCCGCCGCCGAGGTTGTAGACCGCGCCGGCCCGCGGGTTCGCGAGGAATGCGTCGAAGGCCCCGATGACGTCGCGGCTGTGGATCTGGTCGCGGACCTGCTTTCCCTTGTAGCCGAAGATCGTGTAGGGGCGCGCCTCGGCCGCGGCCTTGAAGACGTACGACAGGTACCCGTGAAGCTGCGCCCCGGAATGGCCGGCTCCGGTCAGGCAGCCGCCGCGGAAGCAGACCGTGTTCATGCCGAAGTAGCGCCCGTATTCCTGCACCATGACGTCGGCCGCGACCTTGCTGGCGCCGAACAGGCTGTGCTTGGTCTGGTCGATGCTGAACGTCTCGGGGATGCCGTCGGCGTAGGCGGGATCGGCGAACTCGTAGCGGGTCTCGAGCTCGACCAGCGCCACCGAGTTCGGCCCGTCGCCGTAGACCTTGTTGGTGCTGGTAAAGATGAACGGCGCCTCGGCGGCGAACCGGCGCGCCGCCTCCAGCAGGTTCAGCGTGCCGAGCGCGTTGACCGCGAAGTCGTCGAAGGGGATCTGCGCGGCGAGGTCGTGGCTCGGCTGCGCGGCGCAGTGGATGATGGCGCTCGGCCTGACCTCGCTTACCAGATCGAGGACCGCCTCGCGGTCGCGGATGTCGATGCTGGCGTGCCGGTAGGCCCGGCAGTCGCGCTCCAGGAGCTCGCGCTGCCAGGCGGTGTCGCCGTCGCTGCCGAAGAAGGTCCGCCGCATGTTGTTGTCGACGCCGACGACCCGCCAGCCGAGCGCATCGTAGTGCCGGACGGCCTCCGATCCGATGAGACCGGCGCTGCCGGTGACGATGATGTGCTTCATGACCTGTCCACCGATCAGGATGTCCGGCCCGCCCATTGGCGGGTAAGTGCGAGAAGAAAGACCGTGTTGGTGACCGCGTAGCGCCGCAGCAGCCGGCGTGGCTCCTGCCAGAGGCGGAACAGCCATTCGAGCGCGTGGTCCTGCATCCAGGCGGGCGCCTGGCGCTTGTTGCCGGCGTGGAAGTCGAAAGCGGCGCCGACGCAGATCAGCGGCAACCCGATCGTGTCGCGGTGCTCGAAGGCGAAGAGCTCCTGCCGCGGACAGCCGAGGCCGACGAAGACGACGCCCGCGCCGCTGGCGCGGATGCGCTCGCCGAGCGCGGCGCTTTCGGCGGCGGTCGGGGACCGGAACAGCGAAGGCTCGGCCCCGGCGACCAGCAGGCCCGGGATCCGGGACGCCAGCGCCGCAGCGAGGGCGGAAACCACCTCGGCGGTGGAGCCGTAGAAGTAGACTGGGACCCCATCGGCGGCCGCCGCTTCGCAGATCCGCAGCATCAGCGTGGGGCCGTAGACGCGCTCGCCGAGGCCGGCCTTGTGCAGGAGGTTCAGGGCCAGGCGCACGGGCTGGCCGTCGGGAGTGACGAGGTCGAAAGCCGCGATCGCGCGGCCGACGTCGCTGCGCGAGCGCGCCTCGACGACGCCATGGACGGCGAGCGCCGTGACGAGCAGCGGCTCGCGACGGCGTGCCGATGCCATCACGCAGTCGACGGTGCCCGCGTAGTCGACGACCGAAACCGCCACGTCGGCGACGGAGCGCCGCTCGGGCCGCCCGGCGGAGCCGCCCTTTTCGGCGCTAGGCGGAACCGCGCCGCGCGGGCGGAGGCGATCGAGGACGGTGGCTGATGCATGGTCGAGCATGGTTCCCCTTCTCGTGGCGGCCGCGCTCGCTCTTGGGCCGCAGCCGGCCTCTGCATATTGGCGGAGCCGTCCGCCGCTTGCGCCTCGGCCATTCGGGCGCGCCGCCCCGCCAGATGGGTAGCGACAGGGGTCATGCGGAGGGTGTCTATGGCCGAAGGGATTAGCGATGCCCTCGGACGGCTCGACTCTGCCGCCCGCCGTCGCCGCCGGTCGCACCGTCGACGGCTCCGCCGCGGTCAGCCCGGCCCCGGCGGCGCGCGCCCGGGCGCTGGAAAGACGAAGTTGACCCCCTGCGCGGGAGCGGTAGCCCTGACCAGGGCGCCTGCGTCCAGCGCCCGAAGCCCGCCGTCTTGGCAGACGTGCGGCCGGTATCCATAAGGCGACAGAAACCCGCAGATGCTTTCCAGCGCGCCGGGCCGGTGGCGCTCCTCCGCCTCGATGAGCAGGTGGGGCCGGTCTCTGGCGAGCAGCGAGACGGCTCCCCGCAGCACGGCCAGCTCGTGCCCCTCCACATCGATCTTGATGAGTCCGACCGGCGGAAGGTCGTAGCTGTCGAGGCATCTGCGGGGAACCGCGCATTGGCGGGACACGCTGCGGCCGAGGGTGTTCTGCGGCTCGATGGTCGCGCGTCCGTCCGCGTGCCTCTCGAGCGGGATCCGCAAAAGCGCCTCGCCGGGCGCGTCGGACAGCGCCACCTGCTCGATCGTGGCGCGGCGGCCGAAGGCCCGAGCGAGGAACGGCGCGTGCTCCGCCTGCGGCTCGAAGGCCGTGACGCCGGCAGAAAGCCTCGCAAGGTGCCACGTGTAGACGCCGTTGTTCGCTCCGACGTCGATGCTCCAGAGGTTGCGCGAGCAGAGCTGCGGCAGGAGATGAAGTTCCGCTTCGCCGTTCCTCCAGGCCCGGAGCGCACGGTGGGCGACGCGGACCGAGGGCGGAAGCAGGTCCTTCACCGCCCGGTCGATCCGCGTCAGGAGGGCGGCGGATCCTGCCGCCTGAGCGAAATCATGAGTATCGCCGTCGTGAACGCGATGAACAGCAAGCTGTTCTGTGTCATCAGCGTGCTTTCGGTCAGGTTCATCAAGAGATAGACGCAGATCAAGACGTTGAGCCACAACCACTGCTCCCTCGGGTAGCGGCAGTGCAGGAGCGCACCACCGCGGATGGCGCGGAGAATCACGGCGCACAGCAGCAGCGTTCCCACGATCCCGAAGCTGAGCATCGAGTCGCGGTAGCCGTTGTGGGCGTGCGGCGCCATCCAGCCGACGCGGGTCCAGATCGTCCACGCCTCGCCGTTCCCCTCGGTCCAGAACGCCTGATAGCCGTAGCCGAGGAGCAGCCGGCGCCAGATTGCCTCGTCGACCAGCGCCCAGAGCGGCACCCTTCCGGTCAGCGAGTCGTCCTTATCTGTGCCCTCGAGCAGCGCCCCGAGCAGGAGGTCGGCGGCGAACAGGGCCACGACCACCGCCAGCACGCCGCCGAGGATCAGCACGATCCGCCCGGCCCCGCGCAGCCGGGCCAGAGCGGCGTAGAACGCGGCGAAGAATCCGGCGGCGGCGGCGGTGACGAGGCCGGTGGTCGACTGCGACAGAACGAGGCAGCCGAGGCTCGCGATCAGGACGATGATCGCCGGCCGGCGCAGGCCCGCGTCACGGTCCGCGGCGAGCGCCGACGACGCAAGGATCGCGATGGCGGCGTACCAGCCCAGAACGTTCTTGTGGATGAATATGCCTCGCAGGTTATGCCCCTCGGGCATGTAGGCCCATCCGGGAAGCGCGACCGCGAACAGCAGGCTGAGCACCATGCAGGCGCCGAGCAGCAGCACCATCAGCACGAGGAACTGCCTGGGCGTGAACCGGATTGCGATCAGGTAGGCCAGCAGGATCGACAGCGCCAGGCCGATCGCCCTGCGCAGGGTCACCGACGGGGTGATCGACCACAGCACGGTGACGAAGGGCACGGCCAGCAGCAGGGCGAGGAGCAGGTTTCGGCGCATCGCCGCAAGCATCTGCGACGGGTGCCGCGCCAGCAGCAGCAGCGTGACGAGATAGACGGGCACCGCCATGGCCTGGAGGAGCGTCCGCCCGTTGACGGCGCCGTTCCAGTCGGTGAAGGCGAGGACGGTGATCGCACCGGACTGAACGGCAAGGCAGAACACGACGCCGGCGCATTCCACGGTTCTCCACCCGACGTGGAGCCCTCCCGGATGCGAGAACGCGAGGTTCGTCACCCGGACCGACCCGGCACACCGGTCGATGCGGCGGCGGGCCGCGCCAGGACGCTGAACATCGGACGCACGGAAACCTCATCCTCGACAGGTGCTCCGAGCGATAGTCTCGGCCGCGGGCCATGCGCCGCGAAGCCCGCAATCCGAGGCCCGGCATCCGCCAAATGGCGGCGCGCGGCTACCGCATTCGGTCACGGCGCGTCGAACTGCTAGTCCGCCGCGACGGCAGTTGGCCCATTGCGTCCGGGGTCGGTGCCGAGACCTTGGGTAAGTGTTGGCGGAAGCCGGGCGGCACGGGAGGTCATACTATGTCGATTCGACGGCGCAGCGGAGGGACCGCGGCAGGCGCGGGGCTCGCAGTCTGCCTCCTGCTGGCGGTGACCGCGTCCGGGGCCGCCGCGGCGGAGCGGTCCGGCCTGACGATCGAGCGGGGCGACGTCCTCTCCGTAGCGGTGCTCGAGGAGCCCGGGCTGAACCGCGAGGCCAAGGTGGATGCGCTGGGACGCATCATGTTGCCGCAGATCGGCAGCATCGCCGTCGCCGGGCACGGACTGGAGGAGATCCGGGACCTGATCGAGGCGGAACTGTCCGGACGCGACATCATCCTCGAGCCGAGCGTCATCGTCGAAGTGTCGCGCTACCGGCCGTTCTACGTCGGCGGAGCGGTCGCTCAGGAGGGCGCACTCGCCTATGAGCCCGGCCTCACTGTGCGCCACGCGCTGGTGCTAGCGGGCGGCCTCGAGCGCGACGGCGGCGGGAACCTGTCGGTCTCGGACCTTCTGGAGATGAACGCCGGGTGGCGGGCCGCCGCCTTCGCCCTCTTCGAGATCAACAGCAGGATCGCGCGGCTCGAGGCCGAGCTCGAGCATCGGCGGGAGTCCCGCCCGGTGGCGGCGGAGGAAGTGGGCGAGCCCGAGGCGCGGGCGGTGGCGGCGCTCGACTCGGCGCTCCTCGCCGATCGGCTCGAGATCAGGACCGCGGACCAGGAGCACCTGCGGGACCTCATGGCGGCGGTCGACGTCGAGCTCGACGTCCTGGCACAACAGAGGGCCCACCAGGAAGAGGAGTCCGAACTCCAGAGGCGCGATGTCGAGAACGCGAGGGAACTGCTCGCGAAGGGACTGATCTCGCAGCCCCGCGTCCGCGAGCTGGAGCGGGAAGAGCTCGAGCTGATGCGCGGCCGCCTCGACGTGCAGGCCTACACGGCGAGGGCACGGCAGAACAAGGAATCAATCGGCTACGAGCTGGAGAACTCCGACCGCAAGTGGCAGATCGAGACCCGTGCGGCGCTGCGCGATGCCGTGCTGGAACGGGCCGAAATCAAGGCCGAAGTGGACCTGCTGACCGCCAACCTGCTGGCGGCCGGCATCCGGCTTACCGACGAAGCCACGCTCGCTCCGCCGGAGCCGGAGGTGGTGATTCATCGGATCGTCGACGGTGCCGAGACCTCGCTCGCCGCCCAGATGATGACCGAGGTCCTGCCCGGCGACATCCTGGAGGTTTCCATGGCCGTGCCTCCGCAAGGTTGATGGACCGTGCGCTCCCCTCCCTGCCGCATGTTGCGGAAACGCTGGGATCGCCTGTCGCGAGCCCGCGCCGCGAGCCAAAGGCCCTGCTCCTCGTCACTGATCTTGAGGACTACACGATCGCCTTTGCCAACGGCCTCGCCGGGCACGTGCCCGTGGTCCTCGGCGTGCCGCGGCGCCAGTATGCGAAGCTTGCGGAGTGGTTCGACCCAGCGGTCGACCTCCGGCTGCTCGACTGGCCGCGGCACCGCAGCCCAGCCAACCTGCTGCTTTTGGCCTCGCTGGTGCGGCTCGTCCGGCGCGAGCGGCCGGGCGTCATCCATCTTCTGAGCAACAACACGCTGTGGCTCAACCTCCTTGCCCGAGCGCGCGGCGGGATTCCCCTCGTGACCACCGTGCACGACGTAACCGTCCATCCCGGCGATGCCGAGACGGCACGGCTGCCGGGATGGGCGACGACGGCGATGGCGCGGCAGTCGCAGCACATCGTGGTTCATGGCGAGTCGCTGAAGCGGCAGGCCGAGGCGCGCTTCGGAAAGCCGCCGGAACGGGTGCACGTCCTGCCGCATCCGACCATCACGCGGTACGCGCGGCTGGCGCGGCGCGAGGGCCTGCGGGCGCCGCCCGACCGGGCCTTCCGCGTCCTCTTCTTCGGCCGGGTCTACGCCTACAAGGGCCTTGAGCTGCTGGTGCGGGCCGAGGCCCTCGTGCGGAGTGTGCCGGAGCTGCGGATCGTGATCGCGGGGCGCGGCGACGACGCCTGGACGTTCCGCGACCGGATGGGCGAGCCGCGCCGCTACGACGTCCGGCATCGCTACATTCCCGATCTGGAGGTGGCGCAGCTCTTCACCGAGGCGGACGTGGTCGTGCTACCCTATGCCGAGGCGTCGCAGAGCGGCGTGCTCCACGTCGCCGCCGCGTTCGGCAAGCCCGTGATCGCCAGCGGCGTGGGGGAACTGGGGCGGACGGTCGGGCGGTACGGGCTCGGTCCCGTCGTGCCGCCGGGAGACGCCGATGCGCTCGCGCGCGAAATCGAGAGGCTCGCGGCCGATGCGGCGCTCCGGGACCGCTTCGGCGCCCGAGCGCGCGCCTGGGCCGAAGGCGAATGCGCTCCGGCCGCGGTCGGTGAGGCGGCGGCGCAGCTCTATCGGCGAGTTTCTTCGCAGCACGCGTGGAGGGAGGTGAAAGCATGACCGGCGACGCCTCGGTGAAGCACTATGGGCCGGGCGGCCGCGAGAACGGAGGCGGCATCGGCCGGTTCATCGGATACGTCGTGGACGCGGCGGGCGAGCGCGAGTGGCGCCATGTGACGGTCGACACGCGGGGCCCGCGCTGGTCCTTCCTCCTCAGCCCGCTGCGGCTCGCTGCGGCGGGTCTTAGGGATGGCGCGCGACCGCGCGGCCCTCGCGCGATCCACCACGTCCATGTTGCCGGACGCGGCAGCACCCTCCGCAAGCTGGTGGTGTGCGCCGCCGCTCGGCGGCTGGGCTGCACACACGTGCTGCACCTGCATGACTACGACTACGCGAGCGACCTCGCGCGCCGCCCCGCCTGGATTCGGTCGCTGGTGCGCCGCATGTTCGCCGGTGCTGACGCCGTCGTCGTCCTTGGCCGGAACGGACCGGCGCCTCGCCATCGGCACGCTTGGCGTCGTGCCGGACCGTGTCGCCGTCCTGCCCAATTGCGTGCCGGATCCGGGCCGTTACCCCGAGACGGCGCGCGACGAGCCGTTGATCTTGTTCCTGGGACGACTGAGCGCGCGCAAGGGCGTGCCGGAGCTGCTCGATGCGCTGGCCGGCCCTGATATGGCGCCGCTTCGCTGGCGCGCGGTGCTGGCCGGTGACGGACCCGTCGAGGCCTACCGGCGGCGCGCGGGGGAAATTGGCCTCACGTCCCGCGTCGAGATGCCGGGCTGGCTCGGAACCGAAGCCACCGCCGCGCTTTGCCGGCGCGCCGACATCCTGGTGCTGCCCTCTCATGCCGAGGGGATGGCGATGGCGGTGCTGGAGGGGCTGGCGCATGGCCTGGCGGTCGTGACGACACCCGTCGGCGCCCACGAGGAGGTGATAACCGACGGCGTGACCGGCCTCTTCGTGCCGGCCGGGGACGCCGCCGCACTCGGCATGGCCCTTGCGCGGCTGATACGGGACCCGGTTCGCCGCGCAGAGCTCTCTCGCTGCGCGCGAGCGCTCTACCTCTCGCGCTTCAGCGTGGCGGCGTACCTGCCTCGGCTGGAGGCGGTCTACCGGGCCGCGCGGCAATTGAAGGGTCGTACAGTGATTGAAAGTGGACAGGACGCGTGACGCAGTTTGACAGGATTGCAAGGACCATGGCCGTTCCGCCGGCCCCGCTCGCGAGCGAGGCGGCGGACGATTGGCTGGACCTTCAGGCGATCTACCGGATCGTGCGTCGCCGCCTCGGGATCATCGTGGTCGTCGGGACCGCGATCCTGCTGGCGGTGCTGCCGCTCATCCTCAACATGGAAAGGACCTACTCCTCGGCGGCGCGGGTCCTGATCCAGGAGCCGGTGTCGGCGGTGCTGGGCACGTCCATCCTGACCTCGGAGTCGGAGCTGAACCTGACCACGGAAGGCGAGCGGCTCCTCTCGCGCAGCATCGCGGTGCGCGTCATCTCGGAGCTTGGCCTCGACTCTAAGCCCGAGTTTAACCCGGCGCTGCGGGACGTTCCGCTGGTGGACAGAATTAAGAACCGGCTGCGGACGCTGGTGTTCGGAGATCAAGGAGCTTCGGGTCGGCCGACGGACCGGATGGACCTCGTCGTCCAGACGTATCTGGGGCACCTGAGGATCGCGCGGGCAACTGGGTCGGACGTCGTCGAGATCGGCTTCACGTCAAAGGATGCGGAGCTGGCGGCGCTGGTTCCGAACACCCTGGTCCGCAACTATCTCGAGGAGCGCGAACGCCAGTTCGCGGAGCGGGTGGCGCGGGCCGAGGCGTGGCTGGAGGGCCGGATCGCCGAGCAGGGCGAGCGCATCGCCCAGTCGGCCGCTGCGGCCAACGCCTTCGCCGAAGAGGCGACCGTCATGCCGAACGACGCCGAGCGCGCCGCGCAGTCCGTCTCGGACCTGAACAGGAGCCGCTCCGCCATTCTTCGCGAGAGAGCCGAGCTGACCGCCACGCTCATGGCCCTGGTGAGCGCCGGCGACCTGGAGCGCAAGAGCGAGGTGGCGACCTCCGAGGCAGTGACCCGGCTCGGGCGGGAACTGGAGGCGCAACGGGCGGAGCTCGACGCTCTTCTTGAGCGCTATGGCTCCGCCCATGGTCGCGTCGTCGCCGCCCGTGCGGCCATCGCGAGCCTCGAGAAATCCCTCACGGCCGAGATCGAACGGCAGCGTCGGAACCTCTACACCGACCTGGCGGCACTGGAACAGGCGGATGCCGAGATCCTCGAGCGCCTCGCGGACGCCGATGAGACGGTCGCCGAGGGCCGCAGAACGCAGGCGCGGCTAGAGCAACTGAGGCGCGTCTCAGATGCGGAGCAGGAAGCGCTGGACTTGCTGCGAAGCCAGGTGCGGGCGCTGCGGGCCGAAGCCAAGCTGCCCACGGCCGAAATCGAGGTGCTGTCGCCTGCCTCCGTCCCGCTCTACGCGGACGGCCGCGGCCGCGCCTACTACCTCGCCGCAGCGCTGTTCGTGGCAGGTGCGATCTCGATGGCCGCCGCGTTCCTGCTCGAGATGCTCGACGGGTCGGTGCGCAGCCACGAGCAGCTGCAGAAGATCCGCGGCGTCACTCCGGCAGGGTTCATCCCGTCGGTCCCGCGGCGTGTCCTTCAGGGCGACCGCAGCGGGCGGATGCAGCGCGAGAGCGAACTTCTCCGAGACAGCATGGAGTCCGTGATGCTCGCGCTTGAGCAGCAGGGAAACGGGCACCTTCCGCAGAGCATCCTCGTCACCTCTGCCTTGCCGGGCGAAGGCAAGACCACCGCTGCAGTCGCGCTGGCCGGCGAGCTCGTCGCGTCCGGCCGCGAGGTCCTGCTCGTCGATGCCGACGGTCGGAGCGGGACAATCCACGAGCGTTTCGACGCGCCTGCAAGCCCGGGCTTCGCCGACTACCTCGCCGGCGAGGCGCGATCGGGCGACATCATCCGGCACGACGCGCCCTCGGGGATCTCCTACATTCCCCGCGGCAGCAGGTCGCCGCGCAGGCAGTTCGACAGACACCTGGTCAAGACGCTGGTCAACTCGGCCGCCTCGAACCGCCAGCTTGTTATCTTTGACGCGACGCCCGTGCTCGTCGCGAACGAGGCGCTGCTGCTGGCCGGTCTCGTCAGTCGCACGCTGCTGGTGGTGCAGTGGGGCGAGACCGGCAGAAGCACGGTCGCGGCGGCGGCGGAACGTCTGTCGGCCCGCGGCGATCACGAGCTCGGCGTCATCATCAACCGGGTCAACCTGCGTCGTCAGGCGCTGTACGGCTATAGGGATGCCGGCGCCCTCGCCCGATCGCTGCGGCGATACCACTCGCGTCACGCCTGAGGCGCCTCGGGCGCGCTCCGCCGCAACCGGCAGGGCGCTACCGCAGGTAGTCACGGGGCCGCCGCATCGAGCGGCCCCGCCATCAGTCGCTTTGGCTGCGCGCGTGAAGGTTCGAATTGAGCTTGAAGGCGGCCTCGGTCCGGTTCGTCGCCTTCAGCTTCCGCATGATGTTCCGAATGTGGACCTTGACGGTGCTCTCGCACATGTTGAGTTCGTAGGCGATGGTCTTGTTAGCCTTGCCTCGCCGCAAACCCTCGGCCACCGCGGTGCTTGCGAGGGCGACGGCGGAGAGGAAGACCTTCGGGCACCTGTCGTAGCGGGTAGCGATCCTGCGCCAGTCCTTGAGGCGGCCGAACATGATCTCGATCCGGTTGCGGCGCTTGTAGCGACGCTTGTCGTAGCGCACGGGCTTGTCGCGCGACTTCCTGCCCGGGATGCAGGCGCATATCCCTTTGTCTTTCAATGCATCCCTGAACCAGTCGGCGTCGTAGCCCCGGTCGGCGATCAGCCAGTCCGCGAGAGGCAGACTGCTCATCATCGCGCGAGCGCCGATGTAGTCGCTGACCTGGCCTGCGCTCATGAAGAACCGGATCGGCCGTCCGATCGCGTCGGTGACGGCGTGCAGCTTGGTGTTCATCCCGCCCTTCGTGCGACCGATCAGACGCCCACGCCCCCCTTTTTCAGCCGCAGGCTCGAGGCCGTGCGGTGCGCCTTCAGATAGGTCGCGTCGATCATGACCGTCGCCTGCTCGGCGCTCTCGGCGGCCAGCCCCTCCATCATCCGAGCGAACACGCCCATGTCGCTCCACCGCTTCCAGCGGTTGTAGAGCGTCTTGTGGGGGCCGTATTCCTTCGGCGCATCGCTCCAGCGCAAGCCATTGCGGTTGATGAAGATAATCCCGCTCAGCACGCGCCGGTCATCGACCCGCGGCTTGCCATGGCTCTTGGGAAAGAACGGCTTGAGACGCGCCATGTGCTCGTCGCTCAGCCAGAAGAGATTGCTCATAAGGCCCCCGTCAGTTCGGGAGCATGAATCACGCGGCCAAGTCAGCCTCAACCCAATCAATGGGTCCTGAGCCTAGGGCCGCGAAAACAGCCGGCGCTAGAGGAGTTCCGCGACGCCGCCGCGGATCAGAGGCTCGCCTCGCGCGACCAGTCCCGCTGCGCGAAGCCCGCCGGCCTGAAGGCGAACCACGGGCTCATGGCCGAGGTCGCTGAGGAGCACCGCCATGTGGCCTTTGCCTGGCGCCTCGAGGGGCCAGAGTCGCCCCGGCCACAGACGGAGAGCGGCGACGCGGTCGAGGTCACCCCAGAATTGTGCGAGCTGGGCGCGCGGCGCGGCCGCTGCGAGCGTCTCGAGCTGTTCCTCGCCAAGCGCGGCGTTCCGCGCCGGATCGAGCGCCAGGACGACCGCGTCCGGGTCGGTGCCGCCGACGGCTCCGACGGCGTCGACGACCGCGACGAAGGCACCGGCGTCCGACAGACCCCGCTTGAGAAAGGGCGCAAAGGGATTGTCGCACACGACGGTGACGCGGGCGCCGCAGAGGGCGACGTCGGCCTCGATCAGTTCCCGCGCGACCAGAGGTCCGAGGAAGGGGAAAACGGCAACGTCAGGATGCCGCTCGTTCACCGCAGCCACCCGGATGCCGCGGCTGCGGCACGCCGCGAGATCGAAATCGGAGGCGCGGTACTCCCAGGCCTCGAACATCAGTGCGATGACCGCGCGTTCCGGAAGACGCGAAATCGTCGCGGCGGTGATCGGCCTCAGGTGGCCCGAGTTCGTCAGGATGTCGCACGCGGTGAGGACCCGAGGCTCGATCGCGCGACTGATCGTGATCCGGCCCGCGACCCCCGCCGACACGGCAAGCGTCATCGTCGCCAGCGCCGCATCCTCGAAGGACCCGTAGCGGTGCGTGTCGCGTGCCGTGGCATGGACGCGTGCGCCGGCCATCGCCGCCAGCACGGCCGTGCACGCATAGCTTCCGGTTGCCGCTTCGGTGACCACCGTGAGCCCCTCGAGGTCGAGCCCGAGGGCCCCGATCCGGCGCTCCATGCTTGCGAGGATGCCGGGAGGGCCGACGGGCTGGCGACGCTGGCCGGGAATCACCTGCGGGGCGGTCACGCTCCCACCTGATCCGGCGCCCGCCGGAGCGGCTTGCCGGCGACGATTGCCTGCCGAAGGGCGCCGACCACGATCTGTTGGTCCTCGACCGTCATCTGCGGAAAGAGCGGGAGCAGGATGGAGTGCCGGTGCGCCGCTTCCGAGGCGCGGAGCGGATGACGGCGACTGGTCATGTACGGAGCCTCGAGGTGCGCGCACATGATGCCGCGCCGCGTCGCCACGCCGTTGTCCAGCATGTGCTGCATCACCGCCTTCTGGTCGAGATGCGCCGGCAGGCGGACCGGATAGCTCTGCCAGTTGCTCCTGCACCACTCCGGCTCCGTCGGCGCCCGGACATCCGGGACCGACGCCAGGAGGACCTGGTAGCGCAGCGCCATGCTGCGCCGTCGCGCGACGATCTCGGGGAGCCGCCGGAGCTGTTGCCGACCGATCGCGGCCTGGATGTCGGTCATGCGATAGTTGTAGCCAACGATCGGGTACTCTTCGAAGACGACCTCGGCGCTCCTGTGCCGCACGGCGTCCGGCACGGACATTCCGTGCTGCCGCGCGAGCCGGAAGAATGCGTCGAATTCCGTGGTGTCCGTCGTCAGCATTCCGCCTTCGCCGGTGGTGAGGACCTTTCGCGGGTGGAACGAGAAGCAGACGATGTCGCCGTGAGGGCGGCCGATCTTGCGCCACTGCCCGTCGATCAGGATCTTCGACCCTATGGCGCATGCGGCATCCTCGATCAGGGGCAGGTTGTGCGCCGCGCCGATGTCGCGGATCGCGGCAAGGTCGCAGGGCATGCCCATTTGGTGCACGCAGAGGATCGCTTGGGTCTTGCTGGTGATCGCAGCCGCGACGGCCGCCGGATCCATGTTGAAGCCGTCGGGCTCGATGTCGACGAACACCGGCTCCGCGCCGACGTGGCGCACGGCGTTCGGCCCCGCGATGAAGGAGTGGCTGACGGTGATGACCTCCCCCCCGGCTGCACGCCGACGGCGAGCAGAGCCAGGTGCAGCGCCGTCGTGCAGTTCGAGACGGCGCAGGCATGCGCGGCGCCGACCTCGGCCGCGAATTCGGCCTCGAAGGCGGCGACCTGCGCACCCTGGGAGAGCCAGCCCGACAGCACCACCGCATGCGCGGCGTCGGCTTCCTCGCGGGCGACGAAGGGACGAGTGATCGGGATCACGAAATCCTCTCCTCGCGCTCGGTTTCGGCGCGTTCCGCCCGCCACCACGAGACCAGGTCGCGAATGCCGTCGCGGCGAGGGACCTGGGCCTCGAACGCCAGCAGCTCTCGCGCCGCGGACGCCGAGCCGAGCCGTCGCGGCACCGGGTTGACTGCCCGCGCCGCCTGATGCACCGGAACGAGGTCCTCCCGCCCCATCGCCGAGCCCAGCTCGAAGGCGAAGTCGAGCAGCGAGGTCTCCGTCTCGGTGGCCACGTTCAGGACGACGTCGCTCGCCTCGGCCTGCGCCGCCAGAACGTTCGCGCGAGCGACGTCGGTGACATGGATCATGTCCATCGTCTGCTGGCCGTCGCCAAAGATAATCGGCGGCTCGCCCGCCTCGATGCGCTCCATCCAGCGCACCATCACCTCGGTGTAGCGGCCGTGCAGGTCCATGCGCGGGCCGTAGACGTTGAAGTAGCGCAATCCCACGTAGTCGAGGCCGTACATGTCGTTGAACGACCGCAGCAGCCCCTCGCCGAACGCCTTGGCCGCTCCGTAGAGTGTGCGATTGTCGTACGGGTGGTGCTTTTCCGTCGTCGGGAACTCTTCGGCCATGCCGTAGACCGACGCCGACGACGCATAGACAACCTTGCGGACCCGGTGCTCGACGCACACCCGCAGGAGGTCGTAGGTGGCGTTCACCATCACCTGCATGGCCTGATCCGGCTCCGCGGCGCAATGCGTGATGCGCAGCGCCGCCTGGTGAAAGACGGTGTCGCAACCTGGCACGACGCGGCGCATGAGATCGGCGTCGCGGATGTCGCCCTGGATGACGTCGACGCGCTGGCTCAGGATCGCATCGGCGAGGTTGGCGACGCGCCCGCGCACCATGTTGTCCACGACGATGATCCGTTCGCAGCCCGCCGACAGCAACTGATCGACGATGTGGGAGCCGACAAACCCGGCGCCTCCGGTGACCAGCACACGCTTTCCACTGAGGTCGTACATGGATGCTCCTTCAGGCCGGATCCGCGAGCGCGCCGGCGGCGATGTGGTTGACCTTGGCGATGACGGCAGACGCCTGCTCGGGCTGCAGCTCGGGATAGAGCGGCAGGGACAGGGTCTCGCGGGCGAAGGCCTCCGAGATCGGGAACTGACCCTCTCGGTAGCCGAGGTCGGCATAGGCCGGCTGCAAGTGAACGGGACGCGGGTAGTGCATGCTGGTCGAGACCCCGTCCCGGTGAAGGTCCTGGCGGACGCGGTCCCGATCGGGAACGAGGATGGCGTAGACGTGGCAGGCGTGATCGCGCCCGATCCCGGCCGGACGCGCCAGCGCGCCGACGAGGGCCTTCTGGTACGTCCGGGCGATGCGGCGCCGCGCCTCGTTCCAGCCGTCGAGGTGGCGCAGCTTGACGTTCAGCACGGCTCCCTGAACGGCCTCCATCCGATAGTTGAAGCCGCGGCGGACGTGGTTGTACTTCTCCGTCTGGCCCCAGTCCCGCAGGGACCGCATCGCATCCGCCAGGCCTGCGTCGTCGGTGACGACCGCGCCGCCCTCGCCGCACGCGCCGAGGTTCTTGCCGGGATAGAAGCTGAAGCATCCCAGGTCGCCGAACGCACCTGCTCGCCTCCCCCCGCGCTCCGCGCCGTGCGCCTGCGCCGCATCCTCGATCAGCGCCAGGCCGTGCCGGCGCGCGATCCGCGCGAGCGCCTCCATGTCCGCGATCCGCCCATGCAGATGGACCGGCAGGATCGCCCTGGTGCGGGGCGTGATCGCCGCCTCGACCGCAGCCGGATCCATCGTCCAGGTGGCAGGGTCGATGTCGACGAAGACAGGCGTCGCGCCGGCGTAGACGATGGCCGCGGCCGTCGCGACAAAGGTTGCGGAGACCGTCACCACCTCGTCGCCGGGCCCGATGCCGGCCGCCAGCAGCGCGAGGTGCAGCGCCGACGTCCCGGAGTTCAGCGCGACGGCGTGCCTGGTCCCGCAATAGGACGCGAAATCCTCCTCGAAGCGCTCGACGCCCTCGCCGAGGACGTAGGCGCAGCTGCGCAGCGTCTCCTGCACTGCGGCCTCGATCTCGGGCCCGATCGACGCGTACTGCGCGTGGAGGTCGAGAAAGGGGATCATGAGGCCAGCCGCTCCATTCCGAGCTCCACGGGCTGCCCGCGGAGCGTCATCGACCGAGTTGCCGTGAACAGCATCTCCACCACCCTGAGGCCGCAGGCACCGTCGGTCATCGGCGTCGCACCGGTCTCGATGCAGCGCGCGAACTCCTCGAGCTCGGTCAGCAGCGCCTCGCGGGACGAGATCGCCGGGGCCGACATGTCGCCGATGCGGTAGGAGACGAGGTGCTCGTAGCTCAGCACCTCCGCGTCCCGCAGCGACACGCCGCGATCGTAGATCTTCACCTTCTCGCTGGTCTGCATGTCGTCGTAGATGACCATCCGCCGGCTGCCGCCGATCAGCGTCTGGCGGACCTTGACCGGAGCCAGCCAGTTCACGTTCAGGTGGGCCATGGCGCCGTCGTCGAAGAAGACGGACAGGTGCGCCATGTTCTCGAGGCTGTTCGGAATGAAGCAGGCCCCGCTGGCGGAGATCGCGACCGGCCGCGCCTTGAGGAGGTGGTCCATGATCGCGAAGTCGTGGACGGCGAGGTCCCAGATCACGCTCACGTCGCGCTGGAACAGCCCCAGGTTCACACGCGTCGAGTCGTAGTAGTAGATGTCGCCGATCTGGCCGGAGTCGATCAGGCCGGCGATGGCCCGCACGGCGCCGGTGTAGACGAACGTGTGGTCCACCATCAGGACGAGCGAGCGGCGCGCCGCCTCGTCGACGAGGATCGCCGACGTCGCCGGCGAGTCGGTCATGGGCTTCTCGACGAGTACATGCTTGCCGGCGCGAAGCGCTGCCCTCGCGATCTCGAAATGCGTGGCCACCGGCGTCGCGACCACGACGGCGTCGACCGCCGCATCCGTTACGACGTCACGCCAGTCCGCCGTCAGCCTGGTCGCGGGATGCCTGCGGCCGGCGCGCTCGCGGGCCGCAGGGGAGAGGTCCGCGACCATCTCGAGGACGAGCGCGTCGTTCTCGGAAATCGCGCGGGCGAGGTTCGGACCCCAGTAGCCGTACCCGACGACGCCGACCCGGATCATGCCGTGCCCGTCGGCTGGAGCGCCGTCTCGCGGCGCAGGCGGTCGGAATACGTGGCGGCGCGGCGCTCGCGCACGTCGCCGATCACCCGGGCCGGGTTGCCGGCCACGACGGCGTGGTCGGGCACGTCCCGCGTGACCACGGCACCCGCGCCGACCAACGCCTGCGCGCCGATGGTCACTCCGCACACGACGGTCGCGTTGGACCCGATCGAGGCGCCGCGCCGGACGAGCGTCGGCGTGCAGGTCCATTCGTCGCCGACGAGGTCGCCGGCGTCGGTCGCCGCCCTCGGGAACAGGTCGTTCGTGAACATCACGCCATGGGCCACCATGACTTCGTCCTCGATGACGACACCCTCGCAGACGAAGGAGTGGGACGAAATCTTGCAGCGGGCGCCGATGCGGCTGCCCTTCTGGATCTCCACGAAGGGGCCGACGCGCGTGCCCGAGCCGATCTCGCAGCCGTAGACGTTGACGAGGTCGGGGTGCGTCAAGACCACTCCCTCCCCGAGAACGCTATTCGTGACAGGCATCGCCAACCTCCCGCGGCCTAGGACCGATGATGTTCCTCTGGTTCAGTGGTAGGGGGTTTCGGCCGTGCCGGGATGACACCAAAACAGGTGTCCTGTCCTCCGCCCAAAGCGCGCGGCAGGAGCAGATTCGGGTCCCGGCAGAGGCAATTCGGGTGGGATCCGGCGGCTCCTACGCCTTTCGGTCGAGTTCAGGCATCCGATCGATGCAACCTTCGGATCTTGACGGTCGCGGCCCACCCCGGCGAACGTGGAGCGGGATCGGGAGAGGGCGCGCCGAATGCGGGTCGGAGTGCTTGGCAGGACCGGAATGCTGCTCCGCGCGGCCCGTGCCGTCGCCGAGGACGGGCACCGGATCACGTTCGTGCAGACCTGCGCTCCGGAACCGCATTACGACGCCTCAGAGAGCGACTTCGCCCGGCTCGCCGACGAGATGGGCGCGCCGCTGGTGACCGGAACCGTGGGGCGGCATCTCGACCTCTGGCGCCGGAGCGGAACCGACGTCTGCATCTCGCTGAACTGGCCGACGCTGGTGCCCGAGCGGGCGCTGGCGGTCTTCGCGCACGGCATCCTCAACGCGCACGCGGGCGATCTGCCGCGCTATCGCGGCAACGCCTGCCCCAACTGGGCCATCCTGAACTTCGAGGATCGTGTGGGACTGACGATACACCGGATGGTCGCGGAACTGGACGCGGGTCCGTGGCTGCACAAGTCGTTCCTGCCGATCGACGAGGGCACCTACATCGGCGACATCTACCGCTGGCTCGAGGATGCGATCCCCAGCGGCTTCCAAGAGGCGATCGCACGAACTCGAGACCGGCGGCTTCATCGAGCAGGACCCGCAGGTGCGCCCGCTCCGCACGTTCCCGCGGAGGCCGGAGGACGGACGCATCGCGTGGACGGCGGAGACGCGGAACATCCTGGCCCTGATCCGCGCCAGCTCGCGCCCTTTTGCCGGCGCATCGACCAGCCTCGAGGGAGGCGAGGAGATCCTGATATGGAGGGCTCGCCAATCGATCCCGGAGTTCGACGTCCGGGCTGTCCCCGGACAGGTATGCTTCGCCCGCCACGGCAACCCGGTCGTGGCCACACGTGACGGAATGGTCGAGATCGAGGACTGTACCTCGTCTCTTGGAACTGCCGAGGCGAGCAAGCGCGCCATCCTCGGATCGTTGCGAAACCGGCTCGTCTAGTTCAGGGCCGGCGCCGGTCGGTCCTCGCGAACCCGAGGCGGTCGGCGAGGCGTGCCCAGACCGGCAGCAAGACGTAAGGGTCGAGGCCCGCCCTCAGCAGCGCCCGCGTCGCGCGATGCTCGAGACGCTGCGCCGCCGTCGGCAGCGGCGGCGCCGCGCGGCGCCAGGCTGTCCGATCGAGATGGCGGTAGTAGAGCGCCCTCTTTCTCGTCCATGTGCGGAACTTCCAGGGTTTACGCTCGGTCGTATAGTGGATGATCGCCGGAGCGCGGCATGCCTCGCGGGTCGCGCGGTAGTCGGCGGGAAGCGCCCGGCGGATCCAGCGGCTGAACATCATCACCTGCACGTTCCACCGCCGGTCCAGCAGCGCGATCTCCGAATGGAGCACGGCATTGAGCGCGTCCTGGTCATGGTAGGCCAGAGACGCGCCCTTCGCCTCGATGAAGCGGAAGAGCCGCTCGCCCAGCCGCTCCCGGCGCCAGCGATCGAGGTCCATCACCAGAACGCCAGAATTCACGTAGACGTGCCGTCTGGGGATACCGAGGCGGGTCAGGCGGTTCTCTGCCGCTCCGGCGGTCCAGTCGCAGTCCGCGACGGCGCCGACCGCAGCGCCCCTGAGGTCGGTGTTCCAGAGCGGCAGTACGTCGTCGACAACGACCAGATCGCAGTCGAGATAGATGACGCGTCCGATGTCCCGCGGCAGCACGTCCGGCGCCAGGAACCGGAGGTAGGCCTCCTTCGTCAGGTAGCGATCGACGAAGGCGTGCGACAGCCCCGGGTACCCGACGCGGTACAGCTCGAGCCCGATCCTGGGAAACCGCCCCAAGGTGTCGGATAGCCTGGCTTCGGCCGCCGGGTCGCCCTCGGCCGTGAAGACGTGGAAGACGATAGGCCCCGGCGTGGTTGAGAGCAGCGACACTGCTGCCACGGCCGCGTGCTGCAGGTAGTCCCGGCTGGCGCAGAAGAGCACGTGCAGGACGTCCCGCTGCAGGCCGCCGCGGGTCGGCCGCTGGACCGTTCGACGGGACACGTCGAGCCCGCAGGACATGGCGGTGACGGGCGCCGGCTGTCCGTCCTCCGCATCGACGGTCTTCTCCAGGGCGCTCACGCCCGGGCCCGCCGGCGCCGGGCCACCGAGGCCGATGACGATGCGTCGCGTGCAGCCGCGCAGCTCATTCGGCCCCGCTCGCCGCGACCGCGGGGCGGCCGCGCTGGAGGGCTTGCGTCAGCAGACGCCACACGCCGTAAAGCTCGCTGCGGATCGGATGCCGCACCAGGACCAGCGTCACCAGCCATCCGGCCGCCCCGCCGAGGACGGCGCCGGCGGTCTCGAACCAGCCCAGTGCGAAGCCGCCATCGGAGGTCGCGACGATCAGTACCGGGATCAGCGCCGTGCCGAGCGCGAGCAGCATGCTGTCGCGCGACGCTGCCTTCATCTCGGCAACCGTGACCCCGATGGCACGGCGGACGAAGGAGAAGGCGACGGCCATCTGCATCGGGGCCACGATGAACATGCTGGCGGCGACCGCCTCGAGCCCGAACGTGCTTGCCCCAATCAGCAAGAGGACCGACGGCGGCAGGCTGATCAGGCTCATCCAGAGAGTGTCCTGGACGCGGCCCGCAGCGACGAGGATCGGGAAGGTCATGAAGCTCGGAGCCAGCGCCATGATGGCGAGCGAAATCATCCGCACCAGGGGGGCGGCCTCGATCCATTGCTGGCCGAGCATCACCTCGACAACCGGACGGGCGAGCAGCGCCAGCATGATCAGCGTCGGCCACTGCACCGCCGACATCAGTGCATGACCCCGGAGATAGCTCGCCTTGAGGCTGCCGCCGGAACGCGCCTGGGCCGCCAGCGCCGGCAGGACCACCGGCTGCAGCGCCGCGACCACGGCGCGGTCGGGCAGCTGGCATATGGTCGCCGCGCGCGCGTAGAGCCCGACAGCCTCGAACGGCAGCAGCTTGCCGAAGGCGAGCCGGGGCAACATCTCGTACGCCATGTTGAGCACCGTGACCGAGGACGAGACGGCGCCGAACGAGAGCATCCGCCGCGCCTCGACCAGCGACGGCCTGAACATCCCGAGCTGCGGCCGGACCAGGATCGCGAGAACGGCGAGAACGACGCTCGACGCGAGGTAGCCGTAGACGTAGCTCGCCGGACCCGCCCCGGCGAAGCCGAGCGTGACGGTCACGAGGCAGCTCGTGGTGGCCATCGCCACGTTCAGCAGCGCCAGCGTCCGGAAGCGGAGCTCTCGCTGCAGGAGCGCGACGATCGGGGTCGCGAGCGGAACGACCAGGAAGGCGAGCGACGCCAGACGCAAGAGATGCGCGATCTCGTCCTGATCGTAGAACCCGGCGATCGCGTCGGCGCTCCAGTAAATCCCGGCCATGATCCCGAGCGACAGGATCAGCGTCAGCGTGAACGCGCTGCGCAGGGTCGCCTCGCGCAGATCCGGCACCTGTACGATGTAGACGCCGACGCCGAAGGTTCGCAGGTTGTCGGCCAGCAGCACGACGCTGTTCGCGACGACGAAGAGGCCGGTCTCGGCCGGCGTCAGCACGCGCGCCATGACCGCGGTGGTCACGACCAGCAGCATTTGCGCGATGTATTTGTCCGCGAAGGAGAAGAGGACCGAGCTCCTGACCCGGCTCATGTCCTCGGACCGCGATCTGTCGGGATTGAACGACCACTGCAGTCTCGCATTGCGAACGCCGTCAGCTCCATCGTCGCCGAATTGCGTTGCTCTCGAGACGTGCACGGTACCGGCGCCAGAATCTTCCGCATCCAGTTCCCGAACTGGGACCTCGTGAGACGCTGCTTGCTCCTCAGGCGGATGTGCCGAAGGTGCCGGAACTCTCCGATCGGTGGAATGTTCGGCCTCATATCATCGAGGGGCGGCAACGAGAGGAGCGCGTACAGCATGCGCGGCCTAGCGTCGCGTCCCCAGCGCATTCTTGTCCTGCTGCGAGACCGCGGCCTCGCACCAATCAACTCCGGTCGGCCGAAGCGCTCCGACAGTTCCTCTTGATTACATTTCCGCAGCAGATCGGACAGCCAGCGGAGCCAACCTGCATGGTCAAGCTGCGGCGCCCTATGGATGCTGCAGCGACCCTTCTGCCGTGCTCTCTGCCGCGGCACCGGCATCTTGCCGGTCGCTTCTGTCAGGGCTGCCTGCAGGTAACCGAGTTGGTCGTGGTGCAGATCGGGATAGAAGTTTGCCAGCGTCGCGGCACGCTGCAGGTCACCCTGGCAAAGCAAGCAAATCAAGAAGTACGTCCACTCGAGAGGATCCGGATCAGCGGCGCCATAATCAACGGTTGTTTCCTCAATCAGTCTCGCGAGCCCGGCGGCCGCCAATTCGACATCTCGCTCCAGCAGATCGCATAAAGCGATCCCGAACCGCGCCTCGGGAGAGTATGGAACGTAACGCAGCATTTCGAGATAGTGCTTTCTCGCGCGGACGGTGTCCCCTTGCCACAGGCGACTATCACCCGCTCTGAGCTGGATCTGATCGAGCGCGGCGGTCGGCATCGGCGTTTTGCCGTACGAGACGCCACCAGAGGCGGCACGCAAATGACCGAAAGGCCCGTCCTGAACGATGGGCTGCCGTTCCGGAAGTTGGCTTTGAAGTGTAAACCATTCGTAAACCTGCGGCCGATCGAAGATCGTGTGCCGCTCATGCACAAGTCGATGACCCTCCAGTGTCACCTTCGAAAGCAAGTCCTCATTCCGCAGAAGTTCGTCGATCACGTCGACGACCTCGCCGGGCTCTGCGAAGATGCAGCTCTCCATATGCCGGAACCCAGCAGCCTTCAGCTTCTCAAACTCTTCAGCAACGAGACAGGTTCGGCTGCCCGGAATCTCCAAGTGCTTGCGCACTACCTCGCGTGCCATTGTCCCGCAGGTAAGCGAAATGCGACTGGCATTGATGGCGCGCGCGTATTCCGCCCCAGCGAGAGAGCGGTGCGCCAAGCCGCTGCCGTGTTCAAACTGAGGACAGTCCAGCGTAGGAAAGTGTCGAGCTACGATTGGATACGCCTTCTGCCGCCACGGATACTGCTCGTGGCGCTGTCCGGAAAGCATGACGGGGACCGTTTTCTCCAGACCATAATCGCGAAAGATTAGCGGGTCGATGAAATTTGGCCAAATGTAGAGGCTGCCGTCGAGCTCTGGAAAATACTCCGCCGTAGTTGTGCACAGTGAGAAATACGTCTCTATCCCGAAGTGCTCCATGTCCGACAAGAATCCCGCCCGGCAATTGGACCATGAATCCGCGTTGTGGAATCCGGCTCGTGGCAGGGAGCGGTTGGCGCTCAAGTTCGTGATGTTGGGCCGGCGCGAGACATACGTCTGATAGCCGGCCTCGAACAGAACCATATCGGGTTCGTTGTTCTCGCACACCTCCGCGAAGTCACAGTCATGATTTATCACGGTGACATCGAAGTAGACTTGCAGGCACCGCACTTGATCGGACGTCTGAAGGACTAGGTACTCGGACAGCCCCAGATTCGGGCGATGATCCCATTGGAAGTAGAGAAGTTTCGGCTTCCGCAACGCTTGTTGTTCTGTCATCGCCTCGTGCTCTCCGGGTTAGAGCATCAGCCCGCAGGTGCCTGTGTGACGCCGTCGATCGGTTCGGTATGCACATTCCTCCAGCTAGCCAGGTCGGCGACCGTGACTGGCCGGGCGGATTGGCGTGACGGGCCGTCGAGCCGCGCCTCGAAGTACGCGATCGTTCGGGCGAGACCCGTGCGGAGGGCGACCTTCGGCTGGAAGCCGAGTTGCGCCCGCGCGCAGGAGATGTCCGGTTGCCGCTGCCTCGGATCATCCTGGGGCAGCGGCCTGAACTCGATCGTCGAGGCTGATCCGGTCAGCTCGATCACCATTTCGGCGAGCTGCCGGACGCTGAACTCCGCGGGGTTCCCGAGGTTGATCGGCCCCGTGATCCCGGGCGCGTCCATCAGGCGCACGAACCCGTCGATCAGGTCGTCCACATAGCAGAACGAGCGGGTCTGCGCGCCGTTGCCATAGAGCGTGATGGGCTCGTCGCGCAGCGCCTGGATGATGAAGTTCGAGACGACCCGGCCGTCATTCGGGTGCATCCGCGGCCCGTAGGTGTTGAAGATCCGCGCAACCCGGATGTCGACGCCGTACTGCCGGTGATAATCGAAGAACAGCGTCTCGGCGCATCGCTTGCCCTCGTCGTAGCAGGCGCGCGGACCGATCGGATTTACGCTGCCTCGATACGTCTCCGGCTGCGGATGGATGGAGGGGTCGCCGTAGACCTCGCTCGTGGAGGCCTGAAAGATGCGCGCCCGGGTCCGCTTGGCGAGGCCGAGCATGTTGATGGCCCCGTGGACGTTGGTCTTCACCGTCTGGACCGGGTCGAACTGGTAGTGGATCGGCGACGCCGGACAGGCGAGGTTGTAGATCTCGTCGACCTCGACATAGAGCGGGAAAGTGACGTCGTGGCGCAGCAACTCGAAGCGCGGATCGTCCAGCAGATGCAGCAGGTTGTCCCGCGAGCCCGTGAAGAAGTTGTCGACGCAGAGCACGTCATGCCCGTCAGCGAGCAGCCGTTCGCAGAGGAAGGAGCCGAGAAAGCCCGCTCCTCCGGTGACAAGGATGCGCTTTTCTAGCATTCGTCTCCTCCTTCTGACTCGGAATAGCTGCCCGTCAGTACGCACCTTCGCCGCGAATGATCGCAGCGGCCGTCAGCATCAGGATGTGGGCGTCGAACCAGAACGAGCGGTTGTCGATGTAGAACCCGTCGAGATCCTGCTGGCGGTCGATGTCCGCCGTGCTGCGCCCCGCGGTCTGCCATAGCCCCGTAACGCCTGGCATCACGGTGCAGCGCTTGGCCCGGAACTCGGCGTTCATCGCGGCAAGGTGGTAGAGCGGGAAGGGCCTCGGACCGACGATGCGCATGTCGCCGGCGATCACGTTCAGAAGCTGCGGCAACTCGTCGATGCTGGTCGCCCGGAGGAACCCGCCGATGAGCGGCAGGATACGCGGGTCCGTCCTCAGCTTGTAGTGCCGCGTCCACTCCTCGCGGGCCGCCGTGTCGGCCGCGAGCAAGGTTTCAAGGCGCTGGTCCGCGTCGCAGTACATGGTCCTGAGCTTCAGGATCCTGAATTGCCGGCCGCCAAGGCCTTCCCGTGTCTGCCGGTAGAGCACCGGTCCGGGATCGACGACGTAGATCGCGCCGGCCGCCAGCAGCAGGAGCGGCGCTGTCAGGACGAGAGCCGTGAAGGCCGTCAACAGATCGAGCATCCTGCGCGCCGTGCTCGGCCGCGAGGGGCTTGGCGGCGTCTTCAGCCGAAGCCCGATCTCGCCCCGAAGATCCGCCGGTCGCAACCCCGAGATGCGCCCGCCGGGGATGCCGGCAAGAACGATCACCTCGGAATAGCGCCGGCGGACCCGATCGAGCTCGTTGTGTGGGGATCGGGGACTTGCAACGAGCCCAATCTTCGCATCGGCACCCCGCGAAGCGCCCGGCGGCTCGCACCGAATGCCATGGTGCCAATTCGCAGCGAAGAACTCTCTCAACGTGGCAACCTGTTCGGCGTCGCCGATGATCTCGGCGGACACGCCCCAGCAGCCGAGCTGCCGGAGGAGCGCCCGCACCAGTGAACGCGCGGCGACTTGCAGGGGGAAGGCGACTGTCAGGAACGGCACCAGCAGCGCGATCATCCACCACCCGCCCCCTAATACGAGGATACCGGCCAGCGCGAGGCCGCCGGCAATGGAGAAAGCGGTGGCCCGCCGCCGCAGAAGCTCGTGCGGATAGATGCCGTAGCCGGGATAGAGACAGCCAATCCAGCAAAGGCCGATGGCAGCACCGGAGACGAGCATGAGAGCTTCGGGCATCTGCCCCGCCATCGCGCCCCACGGCGCCAGTGCAATGCCCGCGACGACGAAGACCGCCACGTCGCCTGCGAGCAGCGCGGCGGCTGGCACCACGTCCCTCACGGCGTCCCTGGCGCGCGCGGGCCCGCGCCCGGCGTCCGCGCCGGAAGGGTCCGTCGGCACGCACTGGAGCTGAGGTACCTTCGTCATGGTTCCAGCCACGGCGTCCGCGTCGCGAAGCTCCTCCAACGGCGCCACCAGACCCTGCAGAAGACCGCCCCCCACGGCGTCAGCTCCTCCGGCTCGAGGGAAGCTGTCCGCGCGGGGTGCTGGACGATACCAAGGCAACGCTGTGACGCATGATCTCTCCACCGGGGACGCGGCTCTCCGAGGTGAGCCGACATAAACGCAGGCTAGAAGCAGCGAACGCCCTGCAGGACTCAGCTATTCGGAGGAGCGGCTGCCGAGGGCCAGCGACCAAAGAGAGTAGCGCGGCGGCTGAGAGGCCAAAGGACGGCGCGGGACATGGCGCGGCGGGCCCGTACGTCCCCATTCGGACGATGCAAGGGCGAAAACGATTCTCCGACCATCAGAAAGGGGGGCTAGTTCGCCACTGTTCCGCCCATTCCTACCTCTTTCGGTGGCGGATTTCGGCGCATCGGCGATCCGCGGCGCCTCAAGCTCGGGTTCTTGCCGGTTGCGGCCGGCGGGCAAGCGAAATCTCGCGCGCCTCGGCGCCGGTCGAGGCGTCATAGCTTGCGCCGATGTCGGCGCCCGGATATCCGGCCTGCATCGATCTAGGGCGCGAGTAACGGGGATTTAACATATCCCTGTAGTTGTGCAGCGGCGCCGCTGGCGTTTTCTCCTTCAAGCAATGGTGGACCAATGACGACCTATTATGTCTCCACGTCGGGCAGCGACGGCTCCAGCGGCAGCGCCTCGAGCCCGTGGCGCACGATCAACCATGCCATGCAGTCCGGCCTCAATCCGGGCGACGAGGTCGTCGTCAGACCCGGCACCTATCGCGAGTCAATTACCATCGATCAGGGCGGATCGGCGGCCGGCGATGTCACGCTTCGCTCGGAGATCCCCGGCGAGGCGCTGATCCGGCCACCTTCGGGCACCTGGAACGCGATCTACGTCTGGGACGACTACGTCACTATCGACGGGTTCGACATCGGCGGCGCGCGCGGCGACGGCATCGAGGCGAACGACGTCCACCACATCACGGTCCGCAACAACACCATACACGGCAGCGGCGAGTCCGGCATCCAATTCAACTGGTCGGAGTTCATCACGATCGAGGACAACGTCACCTACGACAACGCCTGGAGCGGCTGGTTCTCCGGCATCTCGATCTACCAGACGCGCAACATCACCGGGGACACCCAGACGGAAGGCTTCCGGACCATCGTCCGCAACAACGTCTCGTACGACAATCACACCGATCAAGGCCTGCACACCGACGGCAACGGCATCATCATCGACGACTTCCAGAGCACGCAGACGAACGGCTTCCCGAACTACGACTATCCGACGCTCGTCGAGAACAACCTCGTCTACAGCAACGGCGGCAAGGGCATTGCCGTGCACTGGAGCGACAACGTCACAGTGCGCAACAACACCTCGTGGCACAACAACCAAGACCTGCAGAACGACGGCACCTGGCGCGGCGAGCTGAGCAATCAGGATTCCAACAACAACACGTGGGTCAACAACATCGCCGTGGCCGACCCAGGCGTGAACGGCAACAACACCGCGATCGGGTTCTACGGCAACAATGACAACGTCACCTGGGCGAGCAACCTGACCTTCAGCGGGCGGTCGGGCGATGCATCGCTGAAGCTCGACGGCGGCAATCCAGCCCCCAGCGCGGCCGACGGCAATCTCCTCGGCGTCGATCCTCGCTTCGTCGATGCCCCGGGCGACTTCCGGCTGCAGGACGCTTCGCCGGCAGTCGATGCGGGAACCGGCGCCTTCGGCCTGTCGAACGAGGACCTCGAGGGCGAGGCGCGCGTCGTCGGCACCGTCGACTTGGGCGCCTACGAAGGCTCCTCCTCGGGCAACGCCGCCCCGGTGGCTGTGAGCGACAGCGGCTTCTCCACGGCGTTCGGGTCGAGCATCACGATTCCCGACGACGTCCTCCTCGCCAACGACCGGGATCCCGACGGCGACACCCTCCGGCTCGTCTCGGTATCTCGCGCGGAAGGCGGGACCGCGGTCATCAATGACGGCGGAGACGTCGTCTTCACTCCCGCCGATGGCCAGTCGGGGGCCGCAGGGTTCAGCTATACGGTCGCGGACGGACGCGGCGGGACGGCGACGACGGATGTAGCGATCTTGGTCGAGAGCGCGCCTGAGCCTGAGCCCGAGCCTGAGCCGGAAATCGGGAACGTCGTGTATCGCTGGAACGCGGGGACGCAGGCGGTGGCCGCGATCGACGGCGGCATGGCCTGGACCGCCGACGCCGACGTCCTCACGGGTTCCGCCCGCGTCGCCGCGCACGGCATCGACACCGCCGGCGCGCTCGACAAGTCGGTGCCCGAGACGACGCCGGCGGGGATCTTTGCGCAGGAGTACTGGGGCAACAGCTCCAGCGACGGGATGAGTCTCGCCTTCGGCGAGGGTGCGCTGCAAGATGGGCTCTATGCTGTGCGGCTCTACATGGGGAATGGCTTTGGCGGAACCGACGACGCCGGCGAGCGCATCTTCGACGTCCGCGTCGAGGAGGAGCTGTTCCTGGACGACCTCGACCTTTCCGGAACCTTCCGGCACATGGTCGGCGGCATGTACGAGTGGCAGGGAATGGTTGGCGACGGCACGGTCGACATCGACTTCGACCACGGCATTGAAAATCCCCTGATCAACGGCGTCGAGATCCTGCGTCTCGACGCCGGATCGGAACCGGAACCGCAGCCAGAACCGGAGCCGGAGCCCGAGCCCGAGCCCGAGGCGGGGAACACCACATATCGTCTCTGGGACAAGTCGGCCTCTCCGGACCAGATCACCGATCCGGATCGCGGCAGCGTCGAGCTCGGCCTCAAGTTTCGCGCCGACGTTGATGGCGAGATCACGTCAGTCAGGTTCTACCGGGGACCCGAGAACGACGGCCCGCATCCGGTGACGTTCTGGTCCGCCGATGGCGAGGCGCTCGCAGGCGGCATCGCCGACGAGTCCGGCACCGGCTGGCAACAGGTCGAGCTGGACCGCCCGGTGGCGATCAGCGCCGACGACCTGAGCGTCGCCTCCTATCACGCCCCGAACGGCAAGTACTCGGTCAGCGCCTCCTATTTCACCGACGCGGTCACCAGCGGTCCGCTCACGGCGCTGGAAGACGGAGGCGTCTACGCATACGGCGCGGCAGGCTCGTTCCCGAGGGACGTCTACAACGCCAGCAACTACTGGGTGGACGTGGTCTTTGAGACGACCAAGGCCACCCACGAGGGCGCCGGGGGCCAGGACATCCTCCGCGGCGGCGCGAGCGACGACGTCATGCTCGGCCGGGCAGGCGGCGACCGCCTAATCGGCAGGCAGGGCGACGACGTGTTGCGCGGCCAGGACGGCAACGACTTCCTGCGCAGCGACGCGGGCGCGGACGTGCTGATCGGCGGACGGGGCGACGATCGGTTCGTCTTCTCCGAGGTTGCGGGGTCGAGCGTGGCGGCAGGCGTCGACGAGATCCGCGCCGGCGACGGTGCCGTGGCTATCGAGGGCGCCGGAGAAGCCGGCGGCGACCTGATCGATCTCAGCCGCATCGATGCCGACAGCACGGTTGACAGCAACCAGAGCTTCATCTTCGGCGAGACCGGCAAGCGCGGGCTCTGGCTGACCAATATCGACGGCGCCACGGTGGTGCGCGGCAACGTCGACGACGACCCCGCGGCGGAGTTCGAGCTGATCATTCAGGACGGGGGCATCGGCGCAGAGATCTACGTAGCCGACGACTTTCTCCTGTAGCGTTCCATAACGCGTGCGGGCGGGGCTGACAGCCGCCCGCATCTCCTGCACGCGAGGCCTTCAAGCCTCTTCCAGCGCAGGAGGCAGCGGGAGCGTCCCGCGCTGGCATAGAGCTCGGCGATATGGCGGAGGGCCTGTTCGGCGATCGGCGAGGCGCTTACCGCCAAGCTTATCACGCCAATGCTTCTGCCAAGATGGGGCGGGCGGGGCGACGCGGTCGACCATCGCCTCCGCCTGTTGCGAGATCGGAGGAAGGACCATAGCGACGCGTCGCTCGAGACGCTGAACGTCTGCATCGTCGACGAGGATGGAACTTTCGCTCTCGACCGCAATCAAGGCGGAGCCGGATGCAATCGTCGGGATGCTGAAGCGGTTCGCACACTTTGTGGTGCGGGTCGGGACGGGACCGATCGCCTCTTGTCTCTACAGCGAGCTGCGGATTCCTGGAGTACCTGCGATCTGCATGGAGTGCCGCCACTTGAAGGCCGGTCGCGCAGGGATAGAGGAGCTCGAACGGCTCGATCGGCCGTGCCGGTACTGTGCCAAGCGCGACCAGATCTGCCGGTTGCTGATGAGCGTTCCCGGAGTCGGTGCCGTTCGCCTCCCGCGGCGTTGAGCTGTCTCAGAAGCAGTTCAAGCGCTGCGCGCTCCGATTTCGGAGAGGTACAGGCGCAGAGTGGTAAGCGGGGGGTCGACCATGTTGACGAGGGGGATGTTGTTGTAGCCGGTGATGGAAATCTCGCCGAGGCAGGACAGGCCGCGGCGCCCGTCGATGCCGCTGGAGAACGATGCTGCGGGTCTACTTTCTCCAGAACTGGTATATGCTCATAGCGACTGCGCCTGACGTTGAGTCAGTCGCGAAGGTGTTCATACTGAATTTGCCTTGAACAACGGGCATGTCCCTGATTTTGTGACAGAACCGGCCTTTTCTGGTGGTTTCTGATCGCAGGGATTCATAGGATTCCGGCGAGAACCCTGCGATTTCGGATGGACCGATGAAGCCGAAACCTCGCCCTGCTGAGCAGAATGATCTCCTGCGGCCACGCCTGGTCGATCTGATCGACATGCGCCACGAACTGGTGAAGCTCGAGACGCTGATCGACTGGGAGTTCTTCGAGCGGGAGTGGTCGGGGTTCTTCCCGTCGGCCAGCGGACGGCCGGCGACTTCGCCGCGACTGGTGGCGGGGCTTCTCTATCTCCAGCACGCCTTCAAGCTGTCGGACGAGGCGGTGGTGGCGCGGTGGGTCGAGAACCCGTACTACCAGACCCCATGATCGCGCTGTGAGCCGACTCGGTCGGCGGTCTCTCCCGCGGCATTCTCCCTTCGAGGGTTCCGCCAGGCAGGCTGGCGCCGAGCCTCAAGAATGGGGGAGAGACCGAATGCGGGATACCATGTTCGTGGGCTTGGATGTCCACAAGGCGACGATCTCGGTCGCGGTTGCGTCCGCAACGCGTGGCGGTGAGGTGCGGCACTGGGGCAGCATTCCCAATCGCGGCGACCATGTCAGGAAGCTGGTCGAGAAGCTCGAGGCCAGAGCCAGGCAGCTGCACTTCTGCTACGAGGCCGGGCCCTGCGGCTACGGTCTCCACCGGCAGACTGACCGAGCTCGGGCATGCCTGCGACGTGGTGGCGCCGTCGCTGATCCCGGTGAAGAGCGGCGATCGGGTGAAGACCGATCGCCGGGACGCGGCGAAGCTGGCCAAGCTCCATCGGGCAGGCGAACTGACCGCGGTTTGGGTGCCGGACGCGGGCCACGAGGCGATGCGCGATCTGGTGCGGGCGCGGGCGAGTGGGTCGAGACCGGCGCCAACCTCATCGCCATCGGCAACTCGTGCGCCGGCAAGAACCAGCCCTTCAGGGCCTGGGACCGCATCTTCCACGACAAGGCCGTTACCGTCGCCGCGATCGACCGGCTGGTCCACCACGCGACCATCCTCGAGATGAACGTCGACAGCTACCGTCGCCGTGCCGCTGCCGATCGCACCGCCGTCGAGATCGACACCACACCGACAACCACCGACAGCCGCGCATTGCCTCGCCTGAATTGTTCCTGAAGCTGGGCGCGTTGCCTCAGTAGGACTGCTCCCGAACGGGAGCGGCTGCGGAGGTGGAATTGAGGCAGGTGAGCATGGCGACGCGGGACGAGCTGCTGGACGCCGTCATGGGGCGGTACGCTGAAGCACGGCGCGGCGAGAAGGGGCGCATCCTGACGGAGTTTGCGGAGGTGACGGGCTGTCATCGCAAGCACGCGGCGCGTCTCCTGCGTGGCGGGCACAAGAGCGAACGATCACGGCCGCGGCCGGAGCGCCGACGCTACGATGATGCGGTTCGCGAGGCGATGATCGTTCTTTGGGAAGCCTCGGACCGGATCTGCGGCAAGCGGCTCAAGCCGCTCGTCCCGATGCTGATTGCCGCGATGGAGCGCCACGGACATCTGGCGCTGGACGCGGAGGTGCGGCGGCGTCTGGAGACGGTCAGCGCCGCGACGATCGACCGGATACTTGGTCCGGTGCGCAAGCAGGCGGCTGGCGGCGGCGGTCGTCGCACGGCGCCGTCGTCCGCCATCCGGCGCGCCGTGCCGATCAGGACCTACGCCGACTGGGATGACCCGTCTCCCGGCTTCGTCGAGGCCGACCTGGTGTCCCACAGCGGCCCGATGACGAGCGGGAGCTTCGCGCAGACGCTGGTGCTGACGGACATCGCGAGCGGCTGGACGGAGTGCGCGCCACTTCTGTTCCGGGAGCAGCAGCTGCTGACCGAAGTGCTGACGGTGCTGCGCGACGTGATGCCGTTCCCGGTTCTCGGGCTCGACACCGGCAACGATACGGTCTTCATCAACGAGACGGTGAAGTCCTGGTGCGACGCGTCAGGCGTGGAGTTCACCCGCGCCCGGCCCTATCGCAAGAACGATCAGGCCCATATCGAGCAGAAGAACCGCGCCGTGGTGCGACGCATGGTCGGATACCGACGCTTCGAAGGTCTGGAGGCAACCAAAACGCTTGTCCGTCTCTACAAGCCCATGCGCCTGTTCGTGAACTACTTCCAACCGTCCTTCCGGCTCGCCGAGACGCGGCGGGACGGTGCGTCGATCCGCAAGCGGTACCATGCGCCACTGACGCCGCACCAGCGCCTCGTCGCCGATCCGCGAACGCCGCAATCGGTGAAGGACGCGCTGGACGCAGAGCATGTGGTGCTCGACCCTGTACGCCTCCTCAGGGACATCCGCCCGGCGCAGCAGGACTTGATCGAGATCGCCGACAAAGCGCCCACTACGACCGATGCACCACCTCTGACCGCGTTCCTCGACGGCCTCCGGGTTGCGTGGAACACCTCGGAGGATGTCCGGCCGACGGCGCGGTCGAAACCGTCAAAGCCGCGCTACCGCACCGTGCCGGACCCATTGGGCGCCGTGACCGACGTTCTGAAGGCGTGGTTCGACCTCGATCCCGGCGTGACCGGCAGGCAACTTCTGGACCGCCTACAGGTCACGCACCCCGGCGACTACCCGAACAGCGTGATCCGGACGGTCCAGCGAGAACGCGCGAAGTCTCTGGTGTTGGCCGCGAGCGATGCCGGTGGAGCAAGCGGGGGGCTCAACCCGAACACCGCCATTGGCAGCGTGGACACGTAGCCACTCGGCGACGATGCCGATGAGACGACAAGCTCCTCCTCGGGAACATTCGGCGATGAGGCAATACGGGCGGACATCAAGGTTGACGCCCTACACAGGACGGTGGTTGGACCTACAACACCTCGCGCGGCCGAAAGCCAGAGGCAGAACGGCGTGTTCGTCCTGTGTCTGCCATCCGCTCAGAAATCCGAGCCTCCGCCTGCCTTGCCGGCTCCCCTGCCTCGACATCCGTTCACGGCCGCCGGCCCAGCGTATCGGCCATCTCCGCGTCTCGCTCTCCCATCGGCCTGACCCGCCCGCGCGTCGTGTCGCGCCGCGATTGATGCTCCATCTCGGCGTTCAGTAGCGCGCCCAGCAGCACGACGAACGCCGTCAGCCATATGTAGAGAAGCAGGATCACGACCCCCGCGAGCGCGCCATAGGTGAGCTGATAACTGCCGAAATTGCGCACGAAGATGGAGAAGAGGAACGATCCTCCCAGCCACAGCGCCGTCGCGACCACCGCGCCCGGCGTGACCCAGCTCCATCTCGGCGGTCGTCGCGCAGGCGCATAGCGGTAGAGGAGCCCCAGCGCCGCCATCGACAAGAGCGCCAGCACCGGCCAGCGGCCGACGGTGACGATTGCGTCGGTCCAGCCGGCAAGCCCCAGCGCCTCCGCCGCCGGCGGCACCGCAACGGCGAGCGCCAGCGAGGCAAGAGCGATCGCCGTCAGCGCCGCTGTCAGCCACAGGGAGACGACGTTGCGCACGATGAGGTTGCGTGTCTCGGCCTCGGCATGGGCCATGTTGATGCCGCTGACGAGGTTGTCGATCCCGCGCGAGGCCCAGAACAACGAGAAGGCGAGGCTGAAGAGCGCCGTCGCCGTCGCCCGGCCGGGCGCCTGTCCGGCTAGCGCGACCGCCTGGTCCCGTACCACGGCGAGAGGCTCCGCGGGAGCCAGTCCCTCCAGTGCGTCGAGCTGGCGGATGACGAGCTCGGGCTCGAAGAAGAGCCCGGCGAGCGATGCCAGCGTCGCGATAGCCGGGAAGAGCGCCAGCATGCCGAAAAACGCAACTCCCGCTGCCACCAGCGGAACGAGGTCCCGGCCGACCCGCCGGCCCGCACGCATTCCGATGTCGCGCCAACCGGCCGGCCGGATTCTGATGCGGCCGCCACGCCTCGCGTCCACGACCGATCTCGCGCTTCGCTTCTGCGGTCGGCGCCGGCGCGGCCGGATGCTCGTCTTCGGGGTGCGGTTCGGCCCCTTCACCGGGGCCGGGTCCTTCGCCACTTCGGTCCTGCATGTCTCTCAAGTCCGTCTATGGGAGGCCGTCAGTGGGCGGCCCGTCGTGGCAGAACGCGAGATGACGAAGGCCGATCCAATCAAGTTCACCCCGCGCCGCCGGTCCCGGCGATCCACGCCGCGCCCGTCGGAAGTCGGGGTGTCCTTGCACTCACGGCTGTCGACTGGCGCGAGGTGCCGCCAGGCGTCGCCCGGCGGCACCAGCCTAGCGGCAGGCCTCGAGTATTCGCGGCAGGTCGCGCCGCAGGATCTCGCGCGAAACCGCGTGCAGGTTCGTCTCAGTCACGCCCCGGTCGTCGCGCGTGCTCTGGTTGCCGACGAGGCCGATCGCCGGCGTGCGCGTGCCAGGTCGGAACGAGACAATCTTGACGACCCCGTGTCCATCCGGCGGATCCAGCCGCCCGATCTCGATCTGCCGAATGCCGTTCGGCGGAATACGGCCGCGGTCGCAGCGGACCGGCTGGCCATCCTCGGTGAAGAGCGAAACCACGAACTCTAGGCCGTCGGCGGTGGGGTTGATGACATGCACGAGGTTCTTGATCTCGGCGCGCATATCGTATCTGCCGACGAGGTAGGCCGACGCGCTGCCCTCGCAGTTCCGGCATTGCGTGCCGCCGCCGGGGTCGACAGGATCGGGCTCGAGCTGGGCAAGCGTCACGTAGCGCTCGGCGAGCCGCGGCGCGAGCTCGCCGCGCTCGTTGTGACCGACGGAACGGAATAGCAGCTTGTAGACGCCGGGAACCGCCGTTTGCGCATAGCTGCCGCCCCAGACGGCGTCCGAAGCGTCACCGTCGCCGTGCGCGCCGTCGTCGGCGAGGTCGACGACATGCACGGCTCCGTCAGGCCGGGTGACCGTGACCGTCACCGAGCCGTCGGGCGCCGGCCAGCCGCGATCGGTCAGCGCCGCCCTGATGTCGAGCGTCGCGCCAGAAAGGTACTCACTCGCCGCAAGCTCTACCTCGAGGTGGTAGTCCGAGGCGACCGCACCGGCAAAGCCGATGGGGACCTGTCCCTGCATCGGATGCATGAAGCCCCCGTAGCCAAAGCGGGACTCTGCCGCGAGGTTGCGCCCGACAACCTCCGTCCAGGTGCCGCGCGGCACCAGCGTCAGCGTCCAGTCGCCGACATAGGTCTCGGCCTGCGACGGGTCTGGAAAGACGATGCGGAAGATGCGGTAGGTGTTGCGCGTCTGCTCGTGGATCGGGATGCCGCCGACCGTCGAACCGGCGACGAGCACGCTGCCGTCCGGCGCCACGAATTCCAGCGCGTAGAGCTGCCGCATCATCGGGTCGTCGAGTACGAGGAACGTGGCGCTTCGGTCCGACGAGATCACCCGCGCCCGGTCGACCACCACAGGGTCGGCGCTGGCGAGGTTGACGATGTGGGTCGGGTCGGTGACCAGATCCATGCCGGTCGCGCTCGAGAAGATCTTGAAGTAGAACGTCTCAAGGTCGAAAAGCGACGTGTCGCTGAGCGTGCTGACAACCTGGTGATACCCCTCCGTCCCCATGTTGGTGATGCTCTGCAGCTTCGCAGGCTCGACGTCGAAGCCGAGGCCGACGCTGTATGTCTGGATGTGCGGATCGTTGGCCTGCAGGTCGTCCACCGCCTCGGAGATGAACGGAGCGACGTTCTCGATGCCGTCGGTCAGAACGATCATGACCTTGCCGCGATCGGGATCGGGCCCGCCGAGTTCGCCGGCTCCGGTCAGCATCGCGCCGCCGATCCCGGTGGTGCCGTCGGGCCTCAGCCGGTTCAGGTCGCCGATCGCGGCGTCGCTCAACTCGTCATTGCGGATGTCGTCCTGCACCGTCTCGGTGATTTGCGTCATCGACATGTAGACGCTGTTGGCGTCGTTGTACCTGACGAAGCCGAGGCCGTCGGCGGCCGTGACGAGCCCGCCTGCCGGACGCAGAAGGTCGGTGTACAGCATGACCGCGTCCCGCATCGCCTCGATCTTGGTGCGGTCGCCGGCGAGGTCGCTCATGCTGCCGCTACGGTCGAGCACCAGCAGGCTGTCGATCGGCGTCGGTGAATCGCCGCTCCCGACCAGCGTGATCAGCGTCGCCGGCGCCGAGCTGTCGTTGCTCGTCACCTCGAGCTCGATCGAATGGCTGCCGAGAGACTGCGGCTCGTAGGTCTGGCGCAGGACCAGCGGCGGTTCGCCGGGCGCGAGGGTCACGCTCGGCGACTCGGTGATCTCGGACCAATGCGCAAGGTCGGGATCGCCCGGCGTCGCCAGGTCGACCGAGACCGTCAGGCTGGCGTTGCCGTCGTTGTGCAGCACGAGCGCCTTGGCAAACGCAAAGCCCAGCTCGACCTCGCCGTAGTTTAGGACCTCGTTCTCGATCCTCAGGAGAGGCGCGGCGATGCTGTCGCAGAGGTCCAGCATCGCCTCGACATGCGCCGACGTCGCAGCGCTTCCGGCCGAGCCCGGCGGCATGGTCGGCTGGGAAGTCGTCGCGACGGCACCCACGGCCTTCGGCAGGATCGTCCCGCAATAGCCCGATATGTCCTGCGACAGTTGCGGAAACCGTCCGCCGGTGCCGCCCTGCTGGTGGCACGAGGTGCACTGTCCGACGCCCGGTATCGCGTCGACCAACGCCGAGGGGCCGGCATTCTGTGGCCAGTCCGGGTGGACCAGCGGGTCGGCCCAGACGTCGGCGAAGAAATCGAAGTCGCCGAGCGCAGGCAGGCCAAGCGCCGTTCCGGGATGGATGATGAACGGATTCTCGCCGGCATGGCAGGCCGTGCAGGTGCCGCCGGTCCCCTGGTCGAGTTCGGCGCCGCCCGCGAACTCGCTCAGCGGCACGTCCTCGTTGGCGCCGATGACGAAGCCCATGTCGTTGCTCTGGTTGTCCCAGAAGCAGACCTTCCCGGTCTGGTCGCCCTGACAGATGATGCCGAGAAGCGAGATGTCCCCCGCACCATTGTTCATGAACCGCGGCAGCGCGATGCAGCCGCCCGGCGGACTGGTGCTCTGGAACTTGAACGGACGCGCCTCGGACGCCTGCGAGATGAACTCCTCGGCGTCGCTCAGGCTGCCCGTGGCGATCCACGCCGAGCTGCCCCAGTCAGGCGGGATCGGCACGCCGTTGGCGGCGCATTCGGCGATGTAGGCGGGCCCCTCGGCCACCGTCGAGGATGCGACCGCGATACCCGGCTCCAGGCGCACCTCGTCGAAGATCGCGCGCAGGCCGGCGGGCACCTCGTCGCGGTCCATTCCCTCGACCGCGCCCGTCTCGAGAAGGTACCGGATGATGTCGACATGAGTGTCGATCGCATCATCGCCGCGTTGCCGCGCGGCGATGAAGGCCACGTCCTCGGCCTGCGCGATCAGGGCGAGCCGTCGACCTGCCGGCGTGGCATCGCCGGGAAGCGCCCGCTCCATCCGCTCGCGCAGTTCAGTGACCTCGCGCCGCGTCTCGGCGTCGACGCGCTCGAGCAGTGCGTCGCGGTAGAAATTCAACGTCTCGGCAAGGAACTCGGGCGTGGCATCGATGGCCCTACCCTGTGGGTCGAAGAGCGTCCCGTGGCCGGTCAGGCCGATAGGGTCCTCGAACTGCTGCGCGCTGGCCGGGGCGGTCATGGCGAGGGCCAATCCCGTCAAGCACGCGCCTACGGTGGAGCGAAAAGGCATGGCTCACCTCCAGAGGCGATAAAAAAAAGGTCAAAAAGTGACTTCTACAATCGCATTATCGTACCACGAAAAGTGCGTCAGCGGAACGGTGGATGTCGCCACGCCGAGATGCCAGAGCGTCCGTTTCCCGATTGGGCTCTTCGCCGATTGTCCTACCTAGAACCGCCTCGCCTGCGCTCCGATCGATTTTCGACACATTGAAGTTCGACGAAGCGTGGCATACGCCAAGAGGGCGACGCTCATGACCCAGCTCCGAGCCAAGAGAAGTCCCGCTCTTCCGGAACAATCGAAATCAGGCCGTTCGCATCCCTGTGGAGTTCGAGCTTCCGGGCGATCGGGCGCGTCTCCATCGCGAAGGCGATCGCATGGTCATCGAGCCGGTCCGCAAGGCCGGGCTGCTGGGCCTTCTCGCGAGCTGGACCCCGCTCGAGGAGACGCTACCGGAGATCGACGATCCGGAAGTCGAGCCGGAAGACGTTGTTTGACGGCCTACCTTCTCGACACCGACATCCTGAGCGACCTCGTTCGGAACCCGTCGGGGCAGGTCATGCGTCGCATCGATGCGGTCGGCGAGGACGCGGTCTTCACCAGCGTCATCGCCGCCGCCGAGCTGCGATACGGCGCCGCGAAAAAGGGGCCCGGACGCTGACACACCGGATCGCGGCGCTCCTGTCGGAAATCCGCGCCGTTGCCCTCGATGCGCCGACGGACAGGCGCTACGGCACCGTCAGGACGGACTCGGAAGCGAAGGGGCTTACCATCTCCTGATCGCGGCGCACGGCTTGGCTCTCGGCGCGACGACCGTCACAGCCAACGTCAGGGAATTCCAGCGGGTCGATGGCCTGGCGGTGGAGAACTGGCTCAGCGAAGCTTGAATGGCCCCGTGAAAACGCTGGAGAAGCATTGCGCGCCCGACGCAGGACCCATCTTGACCGTCGCCGCGAGGCTTTCGGCCGGTCTTCACGAAATCTGCCGCTTTGGCGTGACAGCCTCATTGGGCGCGGCCAGCGCGTCGTCGACCGTGGCGGCGTAGCGCACCAGCGGTTTCTTCAGGCCATGGGTGATGAAGACGCGCCGGACCGTCCGGCTCGCGCCGGTTAGCCATACCGCCACGCCCTGCTTTCGCGCCTTGCGCGCAAGCCCCTCGATCATGTTGGCGCCCGTCGAGTCGAGAAACGGCACCGCCGAGAAATCGACGATCAGCACCTTGTGACTGTCCTGGATACGGTCCAGCACGGACCCGATTGAAGCCGCTGCACCGAAGAAGAGCGCGCCGGTGATGCGGTAGATCACGACGTCGGGTTTCATGACTGCATCTTCGCCGTAGAGCGTCCGGGACCTCGCGGAGTCCGCTTCATCGCGGCTGACGAACGGGAGATGAGCGGCGACCACCGTCGCCCGGCTCATGCGCTGGATGAAGAGCACCGAGCCAAGGGCGACTCCGACAATAATAGCCTCGGTCAGGTCGCGGAAGATGGTGAGCAAGAGCGTCGCGCCGAGAACCGTCGTCTCACCCCAGCCCGACCGGATCAGGATCGCGATCGCGGGCCTGTCGATCATGTTCCACGCCACGACCGCAAGCACCCCGGCCAGGGCTGCCAGTGGAATGAAGGCGGCGAGGGGCGCGGCGACGAGCATGAAGAGCAGCAAGAAGACGGCGTGCATCATGCCCGCGACGGGGCCGTGAGCGCCGGAGCGGACGTTCGTCGCCGTGCGCGCGATGGTGCCTGTCACGCAAAAACCCCCGAAGAGCGAGGAGCCGATGTTGGCGGCGCCCTGCGCGACCAGTTCGCAGTTCGAGCGGTGCCGGCGCCCGGTCATGCCGTCTGCAACGACGGCGGAGAGCAGAGACTCGATGGCGCCGAGCAGCGTGAAGGAGAGGGCGGCCGGCAGGACCTCGACGATCCTGTCGAGGGACAGATCGGGCAGGCGCGGCGCCGGCAGGGAGGAGGGGATGCCGCCGAACTTCGTCCCGATCGTCTGTGCCGGCAGGTCGAGCAGCGCCGCGGTCGCTGCCGCAAGCGTGACGGCGATGAGCAGGCCCGGCCAGTGCGGCCGCCATCGGCGCAGCCCCAGGATGACCGCGACCGTGCCAAGCGACAGCGCGACGGCGGCGGGCGTGATGCTCGACCGTGCCTCCCAGAGGGCCGGCAGCTTGCGCAGGAGTTCGCCCGGCTCGCTCTCCAGGGTGAGGCCCAGCAATTCCCTGATCTGGCTGGCGAAGATGATGACCGCGATCCCAGCGGTGAAGCCGACCGTCACCGGGAACGGAATGAACTTGATGAAGGTGCCGAGCCTCAGGAACCCGACGGCCGCGAGCAGGATGCCGGACAGGAAGGTCGCGAGGATCAGTCCGTCGATGCCGTGCTGCGCGACAGTGGCGGCGACGAGAACGATGAAGGCGCCGGCCGGTCCGCCGATCTGGAAGCGCGAACCGCCAAGCAGCGAAACGATGAAACCGCCCACGATCGCGGTGTAGAGACCCTGCGCCGGCGTCGCGCCCGAGGCGATCGCGATAGCCATCGACAGCGGCAGCGCGACGATGGCCACGGTCAGTCCGGCAAGGGCGTCGGCGCGCAATTGCGGACCCGCGTATCCTTCCTGCAGAACCGTGACGAGCTTCGGGGTGTAGAGCTCGACGAAGCTCGGGGAGTCGTCCGGCATCCGGCTAGTCATGTTCATCGGCCACCGCACGTTAGCAGCACAGGCGAGGTCCTAGCTACCGACGGCCAAGGCCGCCCGGTCCGGCGAGCTCTGGCCTGCCGTCCATCGCATCGCATCACCGGACCGCGCCACTGCGCTTTGCCTCCTCGTGTCAGCCACGGGATGCCGCGTCAATCGTCGGAGCAGCTGCCGCCCCGGCTCACTCCATCTGCGCGACGGCGCCGGTGGCTTTCTTCGGCCGGCGGAGGAGCAGCGCGAGGGGGACAGCGAGCATCGTCACGATCATCATCAGCTTGAAGTCGTCGATGTACGAGATCATCAGCGCTTGCTGGTTCACCAGCCCGTCGAGCTGCGAGAGCATCGCGGGGCTGCCACCCGACCCCGGCATCAGCGCGCGCAGCGTCGGGTTGAATGGACCCAGGGCCGCGCCGAGTTCTGCATGGTTGATCTGGACGTTCCGCGACAGCATCAACGAGACCACAGAGATTCCGATCGACGACCCGATGTTCCGCACCAGGCTGAAGAGGCTGGTCGCATCGGCCCGGTACTTCGGCGCCAGCGTGGCGAACGCGACGGTCGAGAGCGGCACGAAGACCAGGCCCAGCCCCAGCCCCTGGATGACGCCGGAGACGATGACCGGCATGTCGTCCATCTGCGGCGTGAACCCCGTCATCATGTGCAGCGAGAGGGTCGTCAGCGACAGGCCGGTGACGACGAGGATGCGCGCGTCGACCAGGCGCACGAGGCGGCCGACCAGGATCATCGAGATCATCGTCCCGACGCCCCGCGGCGCCATGACGAGGCCGGTGGTGATGGTCGGATAGCCGTAGATGCTGGACAGCATCGGCGGCAGCAGCGCGAGGCTCGCCAACAGGACGATGCCGATGATGAAGATGAAGACGAGCCCGGTGAGGAAGTTGCGGTCGGCGAAGATGCGGGGGTCGATGAAGGGCTCGTCGGTCGTCAGGATATGGACGCCGAAGACCCAGATGCCGGTGATGGCGAGGAAGGCGTAGAGCCAGATCTCCATCGCCGCGAACCATTCCACCTCGCCGCCGCGGTCGAGCATCATCTGCAGCGCGCCGATGCCGATGGCGAGCATCGCGAAGCCGAAGAAGTCGAACCGCCGCCGCCGCGTCTCGGCCCTGGGCAGGAACGCGAGGCAGCCGGCCAGCGCCAGCGCGCCCACGGGGAGGTTGATGAAGAACACCCAGCGCCAGTCGAAGCTCTCGGTCAGCCAGCCACCGAGGGTGGGGCCGATGATCGGGCCGACCATGATGCCGGCGCCCCACATCGCCATCGCCTGCCCGTGCTTCTCGCGCGGGTTGATGTCGAGCAGGAACGTCTGGCTGAGCGGCACGATCGCGGCGCCGAAGAGCCCCTGCAGGATGCGGAAGCCGACCATCGAGCCGAGGTTCCAGCTGAGCCCGCACGCCATCGAGGAAAGCACGAAGCCTACGACCGAGGTCAGGAATACGTTGCGCCGCCCGAACCTGTCCGAGACCCAGCCGGTCATCGGCGTCATGATCGCGGCGGCGACGATGTAGGAGGTCAGCACCCAGGTGATGGTGTCCTGAGAGGCGCCGAGGTCGCCCGTCATCGACGGCAGCGCGACGTTGGCGATGGTGGTGTCGAGCACCTGCATGATCGTCGCGAGCATGATCGAGAGCGTGATCAGCCCCCGGTGCGGGACGTCCTGCGGCGTGTCGGTGACGGCATTCATGGCCGCGGCCTCTAGTCTGCGTTGCCGGCGAAGGCTGCGAGCCCGGGCAAGGAGCGGCTGACGCCGGTGTCGACGGTGACGGTGGCGCTCGCCCCCGACATCAGGTCGACGCCTTCGGGCATCCGTCCGTCGAGGGTCACGCGGACGGGCACCCGCTGGGTCACCTTCACCCAGTTGCCCGTGGCGTTCTGCGCCGGCAGCAGCGAGAACTCCGCCCCGGTGCCCGCGCCGATGGCCTCGACGGTCGCGGGAAAGCCGCGGCCGGGATAGATGTCGAACTCCACCTCCGCCGGCTGGCCTCTGGCGATGTTGGTCAGCTGCGTTTCCTTGAAGTTCGCGTCGACCCAAACGTCTCCGGTCTCGACGAGCGCGAAGAGGGGCTCGCCGGCGGCGACGAACTGGCCGTCCCGGAATGACGACGCCTGGTACACCACGCCGTCGGCCGGCGCGCGCACGGTGGCGAGCTCGAGGTTGTAGGCGGCACGGTCGCGCGTCGCGAGCGCCGCCAGCACCATCGGGTGCGCGTCGGCCTCGATGGAGGGGTCGTCGTCAAGCGCGGCGCGGGCGCTGGCGGTCCCCTGCTTGGCGGCGCTCAGCTGCTCCCTGGCCTTGCGCAGGTCGTGCTCGGCGCTGTCGAGCGTCGCGGTGGTGGTGACGCCGCGATCGGCGAGCGCACGCTGGCGCTCCTGCTCCTTGGCGAGGTAGGCGACCTCGTCGCGGGCCGCCTCCTCCCGCGCGAGACTCTCCTGATAGGCCGCCTTCATCTGCTCGACCTGCAGGCGGGCGCTGGCGATCGCCGCGTCGGCCTCCGAGAGCGCCAACCGGTAGGGTTCGGGGTCGATCCGGAACAGGACGTCGCCTTCCTCCACCGCCTCGTTGTCGGCCACCTCGACGTCGGTGACGCGGCCGGACAGGTCGCTCGCGATCGCGACGCGGGGCTTGTGCAGGTAGGCGTTCTCGGTCTCCTCGAAACGGCCGCCCGACAGCCATATCCAGGCGCCCCCGGCCGCCAGCGCCAGCGGCACGAGCAGCATCAGCAGGACCCGCCGGCCCCGCTTGCCGCGCGCGGGCTGGTCCGTGTCTGCCGTGGCTTCGGTCCCGTCTTCGGCCGACTTGATCTTCGTCACGTTACTCATCTGCAGCCTCTTCGGCGGGCGCGGACGCCGCCGCCGCCTCACATTGCGAAAGGTTCTCGACGATCCGCCGAAGCGTCTCGATCATCTGCTGGCGTGCGTCGGGCGCAACGCCGACGGTCGCCTCGGCATAGACGGCGTCGGCGATCACGCGAATCTCGCCCCGGGTGGCGATCGCCTTTTCGGTCGGTGCCACGATATGCACACGCCGGTCGGCAGGGTCCTTGCGCCGCTCCACCCAGCCGGCCGCGGCCATCCGGTCGACCAGCCGGGAGATGCTGATCGGCTCGACCTCGAGCAGCTCGGCAAGCCGTGCCTGCGTGATCGGACCCTCCCGCAGGAGGCGGATCAGAAGCCGCCACTGCGCCGAGGACAGGCCCATGTCCCTGGCCCGCGCCTCGAAGCGCTTGCGAAGCAGGCGCGCTGCGTCGTGAACGAGGGGGCCGAACGTCTCGATTTCCATAAGCGCTATATACTATAAGCATGCTTACTATTTCAATAGGCACGCGAACCGGTGGTGTTTGGCGATCGAGGATCAGGATTGGTCAGTGCCGGAAAGCCAGAGCAGCGGTACTGCGTGCCACATAGAGGGCGCGCGAACGCACCGGAAGGTGTGAGGCGCAACAGTGGCGGCCGAGATGCGGTTCTGGCGTCCGGACAGACGAGCGTGCCGGGTCAGACCGGCAGCTCGGTGCTGTCCTTGTGGGCGCGGACGACGACGAGGGTCTTCACGTGGGTGATGCCGCCCTGCTTGAAGAGAAAGCCGCTGAGGAAGCGCTCGTAGCTCTCGAGATCCTCGGCCACGACGCGCAGGATGTAGTCGGCGTCGCCCGTGGTGGCGAAGCAGGCCAAGACCTCGGGACGGTCGAGCACGGCGCCGACGAAGCCGTCGACGGCGGCGGCGTCGTGCCGGTTCAGTGTCACCTGTGCCAGCGCCGAGAAGCCGAGGCCGAGCTTCTTCGGCGTCAGCCGCGCGACGTAGCTGTTGATCACGCCCTCACGCTCGAGCGCCTGCACACGGCGCCAGCAGGCCGACGTCGACATGTTGACGCGCTCGGCCAGTTCCTGGTTGGTGACGCGGCAATCGGCCTGCAGCACGCGGAGGATGGCGCGGTCCGTCTGCGTCAGTTGAGCGGCCGTCTCGGGCAACGGCGCCTCCCTGAAATGGATTGTCGGCCGCGAGGCTATCAGCGGCAGGAATTTTCGCAATGCCGCCCAGCCAGCAGGCAATCAGGTAAGATCTGCCAGCGATTCGGGCGCATAACTCTCCGTTAACGAATACGGGGAGGATCGCTTTGAGCTTTCAGGCTGTACCTGCCGACTTTGGCGCCGCGCCGGCCGACCACGGCTACTCGCTGGTAGACCGCTACACGCGCCGCGAGGGGCGCGTGTTCCTGACCGGAACGCAAGCGCTGGTTCGCGTAATGCTCGACCAGCGGCGGCGCGACCGGGAGGCCGGACTGAACACCGCCGGGTTTGTCTCGGGCTACCGCGGCTCGCCCCTGGGCGGCGTCGACCAGGAGTTCACGCGGACCGCAAAGCTCGTCGCCGAGCACGACATCGAGTTCCTGCCGGCGGTCAACGAGGATCTCGCGGCAACCGCGGTGCTGGGCAGCCAGCAGGTCGAGACCGACCCGGACCGCACCGTCGAGGGCGTCTTCGCCATGTGGTACGGCAAGGGGCCGGGGGTCGACCGGTCGGGCGACGCGCTGAAGCACGGCAACGCCTACGGCTCGTCGCCGCATGGCGGCGTTCTGGTGGTGGCCGGCGACGACCACGGCTGCGTGTCGTCGTCGATGCCGCACCAGTCGGACGCGGCGTTCCTGTCCTGGTTCATGCCGGTGCTCAATCCCGCGAACGTGGCGGAGATCCTGCCGTTCGCCGAGTACGGCTATGCGCTGTCGCGGTTCTCGGGCATGTGGGTCGGCTTCAAGGCGATCTCGGAGACGGTCGAGAGCGGCATGTCTGTCGAGCTCTTGCCGCCGCGCCGGTTCGTGATGCCGGAGTGGACGGCGCCGGATGCGGGGCTGCACTACCGCTGGCCGGACCTGCCGGGGCCGCAGATCGAGGAGCGGATGGTCAGCAAGAAGGCGGCCGTTCTGGCCTTTGCGCAGGCGAACCCAATCGATCGCGCAATCTGGGGGCACGAGGCGAGCTACGGCATCGTCACCACCGGCAAGGGGCATCTCGACCTGATGGAGGCGCTGCGGCTGCTCGGCATCGACCAGAGCCGTGCGCGCGAGATCGGCATCGACGTCTACAAGGTCGGGATGGTCTGGCCGCTCGAGCACCACGGCGCGCGGGCTTTCGCCGAGACCAAGCGCGAGCTCTTCGTCGTCGAGGAGAAGCGCGGCATCATCGAGAGCCAGCTCAAGGAGTACTTCTACGACGACCCGCACCGGAAGCCGGAGCGGATGGTCGGCAAGCGCGACGAGCATGGTGAGCGGCTGGTGCCTTGGACGGGGGAGCTGTCGCCGCACCAGCTGGCGAAGCTGCTGGCCGCGCGGCTCGACCGGCAGTTCCCGGGCCTCGACCTCTCGGCGCGGGCGGCGAAGCTGGGCGAGGTGGTGCCCATGATCTCGGTCCAGGGCGCGCAGCGGACGCCGTACTTCTGCTCTGGCTGCCCGCACTCGACCTCGACGCGGGTGCCGGAGGGGAGCCAGGCGCTGGCCGGGATCGGCTGCCACTTCATGGCGAGCTGGATGGACCGCGACACCACCTCGCTGATCCAGATGGGCGGCGAAGGCGTGAACTGGGTCAGCCGGTCCAGGTTCAACGGCGGCAGGCACATATTCCAAAACCTGGGCGAAGGAACCTACTATCACTCAGGCTCCATGGCCATCCGGCAGGCGGTCGCGGCCGGCACCAACATCACCTACAAGATCCTCTACAATGACGCGGTGGCGATGACTGGCGGCCAGCCGGTCGACGGCCCGATCTCCGTCGAGGCCGTCGCGCACGAACTCCGCGCCGAGGGGATCGGCCGCATTGCTGTCGTCTCGGACGAGCCGGAGAACTTCGACCGCAGCCGCCTGCCCGCGGACGTCAGCATCGACCATCGCGACGAGATGGACCGGATCCAGCGCGAGCTGCGCAAGATCCCGGGCGTCACGGCGCTGATCTACGCGCAGATGTGCGCGACCGAGAAGCGCCGCCGCCGCAAGCGCGGTCTGATGGAGGATCCGCAGAAGTTCGTCGTCATCAACGACCTCGTCTGCGAGGGCTGCGGCGACTGCGGCGTGGAGTCGAACTGCCTGTCGGTCGAGCCGAAGGAGACGCCGTTCGGCCGCAAGCGGCAGATCAACCAGAACACCTGCAATAAGGACTATTCCTGCCTCAACGGCTTCTGCCCGAGCTTCGTCACGGTCGAGGGCGCGACGCTGAAGAAGCGTGCGGCCGACGTGGCGGAGGGGGCGTTCGCCGAGCTCGAGGGGCGGCTCGAGGCGCCTCAGATGCCGTCGCTGGCCCAGCCGTGGGACCTGCTGGTGACCGGCGTTGGTGGCACGGGTGTGGTGACGGTCGGGCAGCTGCTGGCGATGGCGGCGCATCTGGAGCGCAAGGGCGCGTCGGTGCTGGACTTCATGGGTTTCGCCCAGAAGTTCGGGCCGGTGCTGAGCTACCTGCGGTTCGCCGAGACGCCCGACAAGCTGAACCAGGTGCGGATCGAGAGCGCGTCGGCCGATGCGGTCATCGGATGTGATCTGGTGGTCAGCTCGTCGCCGAAGGCGTCGGGGACCTACGCGCCGGGGCGGACGCGGGTCGTGCTGAACCTCGCAGAGATGCCGACGGGGGACTTCACGCGGAACCGCAGCGCCAACCTCAACGCCTATGAACGGCGGCGACGGATCGAGAAGGTCGTGGGCGCCGAGAACCTGACCGGCTTCGACGCGCGGCGGGCGGCCGAGGTGCTGATGGGCGACACCGTCTTCGCCAACGTGATGATGCTGGGCGCGGCCTGGCAGCTGGGGCTGGCGCCGGTCGGGCTCGAGGCGATGCTGCGGGCGATCGAGCTGAACGGCGTCGCGGTCGAGAAGAACAAGCGGGCGTTCGCCTGGGGCCGGATCGCGATGGTCGCGTCCGAGGAAGTTGCGCGGCTGATCGCCGGTGAACCGGTGCAGGACGAGACGCTGGACCAGGTCATCGCCCGGCGCGAGGCGTTCCTGACCGACTACCAGAACGCCGCCTGGGCCAAGCGCTGGCGCGACCAGGTGGAGCAGGTGCGCACCACGGAGGCCAAGGCGGGCGGCGACGGCAAGCTCGCCGACGCGGTGGCGCGGGGTCTGTTCAAGCTGATGTCCTACAAGGACGAGTACGAGGTGGCGCGGCTGCACACCGGCACCGGTTTCGTCGAGGGGCTGGGGGAGAGGTTCGAGGGCGACTTCACCGTAAGCCATCACCTGGCGCCGCCGCTCTTCCCGTCGGGCAAGGACCGGCGCGGGCGACCGAAGAAGCGCCGCTTCGGCGGCTGGATCCGGCGGCCGATGGGGATGCTCGCCCGCCTGAAGGGCCTGCGCGGCACGCCGCTCGACGTCTTCGGCTACACCGCCGAGCGGCGGATGGAGCGGGCGATGATCGGCGAGTACGAGGCGGTGATCGACCGCCTGCTCGCTGGGCTGCGCCCCGACAACTTGGACGAGGCGGCGCGGATCGCGGCGCTGGTCATGGAGATCCGCGGCTTCGGCCCGGTCAAGGAGGAGGCGGCGGCCCGGGTTCGGCCCCAGATCGAGGACGCCCTCGCCGCCTACGAGCACGCGACGCCGAAGCGCGACGCGGCCTGACACCCACACGACTGACCTAGGGAGACATCCATGAAACTGACCCATCTCGCCGCGGCGCTCGCGCTCGGCGCCACCCCGGCCCTGGCCCAGGACACCGCGAGCGTCGCGGTGAGCCAGATCGTCGAGCACCCCGCGCTCGACGCCGCCCGCGAAGGGCTGCTCCGCGGCCTCTAGGAGGCGGGCTACGTCGAGGGCGAGAACCTCGAGTTCGAGTACGCCACGGCGCAGGGCAACCCGGCCGTCGGCTCGCAGATCGCCCGCAGCTTCGTCGGTGACCAGCCGGACGTGCTGGTCGGCATCTCGACGCCGTCGGCGCAGGCGCTCGCCGCCGCGACGTCGGACCTGCCGGTTGTCTTCACCGCCGTCACCGACCCGGTCGGCGCCAAGCTGGTGCAATCGATGGAGAGCCCCGGCGGCAACGTCACCGGCGTCTCCGACATGTCGCCGGTCGGCCAGGACCTCGACCTGATGCAGGAGATCAAGCCCGAGACCTCCCGCGTGGGTGTCGTCTACTCGCCCGGCGAGGCGAACTCGGTGGCGCTCGTCGACATGCTGAAGAGCGAGGCCGAGAGCCGCGGCATCGAGATTGTCGAGGCGCCTGCGATGACGTCGAACGACATCATGACCGCCGCTCGCTCGGTAGCGGACGGCGTCGACTTCCTCTACGCGCCGACCGACAACGCGGTGGCGAGCGCGATCAAGACCCTGGTCTCCGTGGGCGAGAGCGCGGGCGTGCCGGTCTTCGCCGGCGCCAACGCCTACGTCGACGACGGCGCGGTCGCGGGCCTCGGCTTCGACTACGAGCAGATGGGCTACCAGACCGCCGACTACGTCGTGCGGATCCTGAAGGGCGAGGCGCCGTCCGAGATGCCGGCCCGCATCGCCGAGGGCGAGGACATCGTCCTGAACGCCGCCGCGGCGAAGAAGGTCGGTCTCGAGATCCCCGCGTCGGTACGCGAGCGCGCCACCCGGATCGTCCAGTAACGCAACCGGGCGGCTCCGTCGCGGGGCCGCCCGCTGTCATGCTGGGAGGATAGCCATGACGCTCTTCGCCTTCCTCGGCGCGCTCGAACTCGGCCTGATCTACGGCCTCGTCGGCATCGCCGTGTTCCTGACGTTCCGGGTGCTGGACTTTCCCGACCTGACGGTCGACGGCAGCCTTCCGCTCGGGTCGGCGGTCTCGGCGGCGATCATCGTCGGCGGCGGCCTCGGCGCAGCGGCGCCATGGATCGGGCTGGTCGCGGCGTTCCTTGCCGGCTGCTGCGCGGGTCTGATCACGGCCTTTCTGGCGATCCGGTTCAACATCCTGAACTTGCTCGCCTCGATACTGACAATGATCGCCGCCTACTCGATCAACATCCGCATCATGGGCCGACCGAACCTGCCGGTGCTGGGCGAGACCACGATCCTGACGCAGACCGAGCCGGCGTTCGGCGCGCTCGGCGTCGGCGGCGATGTCGGCCGGGTGCTCCTGGTGCTGATTGTTGTCGCCCTCGCGGCCTGGTTGATCATCCGCCTCCTCGCTTCGGACTTCGGCCTCGCCATGCGGGCGACCGGGCAGAACCGGCGCTTCGTGCTGGCCAACGGCGGCTCGGCGGCGCTTTACACCTATTTCGGGCTCGCCATCTCGAACGGCCTCGCGGCGCTCGCCGGCGCCCTCTTCACCCAGATCAACGGTTTCGCCGACGTCAATGCCGGCATCGGTACCATCGTCGTCGGTCTCGCCGCGGTCATCCTGGGCGAGACCTTCGTCGGCAGCCGGCGGATCTGGGTGCTGGTCCTGGCCTGCGTCGCGGGCTCGATCGTCTACCGGATTGCCATGGCCTTTGCGCTCAACACCGACGCGATCGGCCTGCAGGCCTCCGACCTGAACCTCGTCACCGCCGTCATCGTCGCGCTGGCGCTGATCGCGCCCCGGATGCGGGCGACGTTCCCCAAGGGCACCCCGGTGAAGGCGCAGCCGTTCGTTAAGAAGGAGACCGCGAAGTGATCTCGCTCAAGGATATCGTCGTCACCTTCAACCCCAGCACGCCGCTCGAGAAGCGGGCGCTGCGCGGCCTCTCGCTCGACATCCCCGAGGGCGAGTTCGTCACCGTCATCGGCTCGAACGGCGCCGGCAAGTCGACCGCGCTCGGCGTGCTCGCCGGCGAGGTGCCGGTGACCTCGGGCTCGGTCGAGATCGACGGGCGCGACATAACGCGCCTGCCGGTGCAGGACCGGGCCGGCGACGTGGCCCGCGTGTTCCAGGACCCCAATGTCGGCGTCTGCGGGGCATTGTCGATCGAGGAGAATCTGGCGCTGGCGCTGATGCGCGGCTCGCCTCGCGGCTTCGCGCGGGCGCTGACCGACGAGCTGCGCGAGCAGTTCCGCGAGCGGCTGAAGATCCTCGGCATGGGTCTAGAGGACCGGCTGGGGGACAGGATCGGCCTGCTCTCGGGCGGGCAGCGGCAGGCGCTGAGCCTGCTGATGGCGACCTTCGCGTCGAGCCGCATCCTGCTCCTCGACGAGCACACTGCGGCGCTCGACCCCAAGATGGCGGCCTTCGTCATCGGCCTGACGCGCGACGTCATCAAGGAGTTCGACCTGACGGCTCTCATGGTGACCCACTCGATGGGCGACGCGCTGTCCTGCGGGACGCGGACGGTGATGCTGCACGGCGGCCGGATCGCGATCGACATCCAGGGTGCGGATCGCGACGGCATGACCCCCGCCGACTTCGTCGCGCTGTTCTCGCGGACGCAGGGCGACACGATCACCGACGACAGCCTGCTCTTGGCCTGAGGGAGGATGCGATGCTGGACATGTTCGACGGGCTCGAGGCCGCCCCGGCCGACCCGCTGCTGGCTCTGATCTCGGCCTATGCCGCCGACGAGCGGCAGGACAAGATCGACCTCGGGGTGGGCGTCTACCGCGACGCCGACGGCCGCACGCCGGTGATGGGCGCGGTCAAGGCGGCCGAGCGGCGCCTGGCGGAAGCGCAGGAGTCGAAGAGCTATCTGGGGCCGGAGGGCAACGGGCGCTTCGCCGACCTGCTGGCCGACCTCACCTTCGGCCCGTCGCGGCCGGCGGCGGGCGAGCTTGGCGCGGTGCAGACCCCGGGCGGCACGGGGGCGCTTCGCCTGGCAGCGGAGCTGATCCGCCACGCCCGGCCGCAGGCCCGCGTCTGGCTGATGAAACCGACCTGGCCGAACCATCCGCCGATCTTTTGCGACGCCGGCCTCGCGCTCGAGCGGATCGGTTATCTGGGCCGCGACGGCCGCGTCGACGTGGGCGCGATCCTGGACGGGCTGAACGCGGCGCGACCGGGCGACGCGGTCGTCGTGCACGGCTGCTGTCACAATCCGACGGGGCAGGACCTTCGCGCGGGCCACTGGGTCGCGCTGACCGACTTGGTCAGAGAGCGGGGCCTGCTGCCGGTGGTCGATCTGGCCTATCACGGGCTCGGCAACGGGTTGGAGGCTGACGCGGCGGGCCTGCGGGCGATGGCGGCGCCCACCGCGGCGCGGATCGCGCGCGGGATGTATTCGATGCCGCCCGAACGGCGCCGCGGTGGTGGCCGAAATCCTCGCCGACCCGGAGTTGGTCGCCGGCTGGTGCGACGAGCTCGACGCGATGCGGCAGCGGCTCAACGCCCTTCGGGCGGCGCTCGCGGCAGCGCACCCGCGGCTCGCCCACGTGGGCGAGGGGCGGGGCATGTTCGCGCAGCTGCCGCTGTCGCCGGAGCGGATCGCCGAGTTGCGCGAGGCCGAGGGCCTCTACATCGCGCCGGGCGGCCGCATCAACATCGCCGGCATGAAGGCCGAGGACGTGAGTCGGGTGGCACGGTCCGTCGACTGACGGCCGGCGGGCGGCGTCCGGCTGACGTAGGGTCGCCCGCCTTCACCCGGGGGGCCGGCCGTGCGAGGGTTCCGGGAAACCGAGAGAAACCGCAGGGAGGAACTCATGAGGAAACTCGCCGCGAGCACGTCGTTGTTCGCCAGCATGACGATCGCGGGCGTGGCCGTCGCGCACCCGCTCGACGGGCTCTCGCCCGACGAGATCAACGCGACGACGGAGATCCTCGCGGAGGCCGGACGCACGGGCGAGGAGAGCCGCTGGCCGCTGATCGAGCTCTACGAGCCGGAGAAGGCCGAGGTGCTGGCCTGGGAGGAGGGCGATCCGCAGACCCGTCGCGCGCTCGTCAACGTGGCGACCGGCGAGGGCGTGTTCCGCGGCGTCGTCAACCTCACCGACCGCAGCGTCGAAAGCTGGGAGCCAGCCGAGGGCGAGCCGATGCTCCTCGTCGAGGAGTTCCTGGGCGCGATGGGTCTGGCGCTGTCGCACCCCGACATGATCGCCGGGCTCGAGGCGCGTGGGCTGACGCCGGACGACGTGTTCTGCCTGCCGCTGACCGCCGGCGCCTTCGGCGACCCCGACGAGGAGGGGCGGCGACTGATGAAGGTGCCGTGCTACGTCCTGCCCGAGGGCTCGAACTGGTACGCCAAGCCGATCGAAGGTCTGATCGCGACCGTCGACCTCGCCGCCGGAGAGGTGGTCAATGTGATCGACACCGGCGTGGTGCCGGTGCCGGAGGATGCCTGGGGCTACACCGAGGAGGAGATCGCGGCGCGCGACGACATGGAGCTGCGGCCAGAGATGAACCCGGCGACGGTGACCCAGGAGGGCGAGCCGAACTACACCATCGACGGCAGCGAGGTCAGCTGGGACATCTGGTCGTTCCGCTGGCGGATCGACAAGCGGCCGGGCGTGGTGCTGTCGGAGATCATGGCAAACGACCGCCAGGTGCTCTACCAGGCGCACCTCTCCGAGGTGTTCGTGCCGTACATGGACCCCGACGAGGGCTGGTACTGGCGCACCTACATGGATTCGGGCGAGTACGGCTTCGGCATCTTCCTGTCGCCGCTGCGGGCGGGCGTCGACTGCCCCAGCTATGCTACATTCCTGCCGGCGGTGGTGCACGCCGACGACGGCACGCCGCTGGAGATCCCGGACGCGGTCTGCATCTTCGAGCGGAACGTGGGCGACCCCGCCTGGCGGCACTTCGAAGTGTTCGCGCAGGGCCCGGACCAGTTCACCCCGACCGAGGGGCGGCCGGCGACTGAGCTGGTGGTGCGTTCGGCGTCGGAGGTGGGGAACTACGACTACCTGATCGACTACCGCTTCGACCAGTCGGGGCGGGTGCGGGTGATGGTGGGTTCGACGGGCCTCGACGCGGTCAAGGGCGTGGCGTCGACGAGTTCTGGCAGACGAGGCGGCCGAGGCCGACACCAGCCACGGCACGCTGATCGCGCCGAACCTGGTCGCGCCGAACCACGACCACTTCTTCAACTTCCGGCTGGATTTCGACATCGACGGGCAAGCGAACAGCTTCATGCGGACCGCGCTCGTTCCGGCGGAGGCGCCTGCGGACATTCCGCGCCGCTCGCTCTGGGTGACCGAGCAGTCGATGCCGCAAACGGAAGGAGAGGCGCGCTACAAGATCAACCCCGACAGCCCGGCGATGTACCACGTGGGCAACATGGCGGTGGAGACCAAGCTGGGGCACCATCCGACCTACATGATCATGCCGGACGACAGCGTGGCCTACAGCCCGTTCGACATGGCAAATGACCCGCCGGCGCTGCGGAACCCCTACATCGAGTACTCGCTCTACGTGACGCCCTACACGCGGGACGAGCGGTATGCGGGGGGCGAGTACGCGTTCCAGAGCGATGGGTCGGACACGCTAGCGACATGGATGCAGCAGGACCGGGACATCGCGGAGACGGATATCGTCGCGTGGTACACGATGGGCTTCCACCACGTGCCGCGGATGGAGGACTGGCCGGTGATGCCGCTGATGTGGAAGGGGATCACGCTGACGCCCTGGAACTTCTTCGACCACAACCCCGCGATCACCATCCGGATGCCGGAGGAGGTCGAGGCCGCTGCCGCCGAGTAAAGGCGGCGGCGCTGGAACGGGCCTACGACGGAGTGGCAGGCCCGTTCCATGCCGGCGGGACGGTGCGGTGCGGCCGGCTGCTCAGGATTGAGCAAATCGCAAAGAAACCTGGCAGGAAAAGAGATTCCGCGCCCGTCAGCCGGATGGAAATGCCGCGGATGCCGTCGGCGGTTCCGTCGCCCCGCGTGGCGCACTAAGACTCCGATCTCATCAGTGTGGAGCCCGCTGCCCCGTGTCGAACGTCAACAGCGTATCTGGGTCTCTGCCCGCCGCGATCGACAGATGCCTCTCGGGACCGCCGCCGCGGGCCGGTAGCTTCATCGTCACGGTGTACGGCGACGTGGTCGAGCCGCGGGGCGGGACGCTCTGGATGGGCACGCTGATCGAGGTCTGCGCGGCGCACGGGATCAGCGAGGGGCTGGTGCGGACAGCGGTGTCGCGGCTGGTCGCGTCGGGGCGGCTAGCGGGCGAGCGGCAGGGGCGGAAGAGCTACTATCGGTTGACGCCGGAGGCGCGAGCCGAGTTCGCGCGCGCGGCGCGGGTGCTGTTTCGCCCGCCGCCGGCGGCGCAGGGCTGGCTGATCAGGCTGGGCGAAGGCGAGATGCCGCAGGAGCTGGAGCAGTCGGGCTGGGCGGGCGCCGCGGGCTATTGCGTGGCGCCTGACAGGCAGGACGTGCCGCGTCCGGAGGGCCTGATTTTCGCGGCGGGCGCGGTCGCCGGCGGCGGCGACTTGGTGGAATTCGCAGCACGGCACTGGGGTCTCGGTGCGATTGCCACGGCCTACCGGGAGGTCGTCGCCGCCTTCGGCGTCGCCGCCGACGCGCTCGCGGCGGGCCATCTGCCAGACGGTGCGACGAGCTTGGCCCTGCGGCTGCGGCTGATCGACGAGTACCGCCGCGTGCTCCTCTCCGACCCGAGGCTGCCGGCGACCGCGCTGCCCTCCGACTGGCCGGGCGCGGCGGCGCGGCAGATCTTCGTGACGCTCTACTTGGCGCTCGCCGAACCGGCGGACCGCTACGTGCGGCAGGCGTTTCGCAACGAGGAGGGACCGCTGCCGCTCGAGACGCTGGCGACCCGGACGCGGATCGAGGCGCTGTCGCGCGAGCACGCCGGCTGAGACCACGAATTCGGCGGCAGGGGTAGCGGCCGTGGTCTCAAACATTACATCAATGAGCGGAGATTGTGTTTGCGTGTGATGTCTGAATCAGATATAAACTGGCCGACCGGTCGACGAATGTCGGCCGAGGGAGGAGGATTCTGAATGCCCGAAGCCCTGATATGCGATGCGATCCGGACGCCCGTCGGCCGCTATGGGGGCGCGCTGTCGTCGGTGCGGGCCGATGATCTGGCCGCGATCCCGCTGGCCGCGCTGATGCGGCGGAACGCCGACTGCGACTGGAGCCTGGTCGACGACGTCATCATGGGATGCGCGAATCAGGCGGGCGAGGACAACCGCAACGTGGCGCGGATGGCGGCCTTGCTGGCGGAGCTTCCGGTGGAGGTGCCGGGGACGACGATCAACCGCCTCTGTGGTTCGGGGATGGACGCGGTCGGCATGGCGGCGCGGGCGATCCGGGCCGGCGATTGCGACCTGATGATCGCGGCTGGCGTCGAGAGCATGAGCCGGGCGCCTTTCGTGATGCCGAAGGCCGAGGGCGCCTTCTCGCGCCAGAACGCGGTCTACGACACGACCATCGGCTGGCGCTTCGTCAACCCCAGGATGAAGCGGATCCACGACACGCACTCGATGCCCGAGACCGCGGACAACGTGGCGGAGGAGTACCAGGTCAGCCGCGCCGACCAGGACGCGTTCGCCGCGATGAGCCAGGCGCGGTGGGCGGCGGCGCAGGAGAAGGGCGTCTTCGCCGAGGAGATCGTGCCGGTCACGGTGCCGCAGCGAAAGGGCGATCCGGTGGTGGTCGACACCGACGAGCATCCGCGACCCGGCACCACGGTAGAGAAGCTCGCGAAGCTCAAGGGCGTCAACGGACCTGACCTGTCGGTGACTGCTGGCAACGCCTCGGGCGTCAACGATGGCGCGGCGGCGCTGCTGGTCGCCTCTGAGGCGGCGGCGCGGGCGCACGGGCTGACGCCAAGGGTGCGGGTCGTGGCGATGGCCGCGGCCGGGGTGCCGCCGCGGGTGATGGGCATGGGCCCGGTGCCGGCGACGCGGAAGGTGCTCGAGCGGGCGGGGCTGACGCTTGACCAGATGGACGTGATCGAGCTCAACGAGGCGTTCGCCGCACAGAGCCTCGCGGTGCTGCGCGAGCTCGGGCTCCCTGACGATGCCGCGCACGTCAACGCCAATGGCGGGGCGATCGCGATGGGGCATCCGCTGGGGATGAGCGGCGCGCGCCTGATCACGACGGCGACCTACCAGCTGCACCGCACCGGCGGCAAATACGCGCTCTGCACGATGTGTGTTGGTGTGGGGCAGGGCATCGCCCTTATCCTTGAACGCGTCTGACAGGAGGCGACGATGTACGCACAGATGGTGAAGTCCGACGGGCTGAAGAGCCGCGAGGAGATGACCCAGGAGGAGCGCGCGTTCCAGGACCGGATCGACGCGAACGAGAAGGTCGAGCCAAAGGAGTGGATGCCCGAGGGCTACCGCAAGACGCTGATCCGGCAGATCGGCCAGCACGCGCACTCCGAGATCGTGGGGCAGCTGCCGGAGGGCAACTGGATTACCCGGGCGCCGACGCTGGAGCGCAAGCAGATCCTGCTCGCCAAGGTGCAGGACGAGGCGGGGCACGGGTTGTACCTCTACTCGGCCGCCGAGACTCTGGGCGTCAGCCGCGACGAGCTGACGGAGATGCTGCTCTCGGGAAAGATGAAGTACTCGTCGATCTTCAACTATCCCACGCTCAGCTGGGCCGACATCGGCGCGGTGGGCTGGCTGGTCGACGGCGCGGCGATCATGAACCAGGTGCCGCTGCAGCGGACCTCCTACGGGCCCTACAGCCGCGCGATGATTCGCATCTGCAAGGAGGAGTCGTTCCACCAGCGGCAGGGTTACGCGATCATGATGAAGATGGCGCAGGGCACGCCGGAGCAGAAGCGGATGGCGCAGGATGCGCTGAACCGCTTCTGGTATCCGTCGCTGATGATGTTCGGGCCGTCCGATAAGGACAGCGTGCACTCGGCGCAGTCGATGGCCTGGAAGATCAAGATCAACACCAACGACGAGCTGCGGCAGAAATTCGTCGACCAGACGGTGCCGCAGGCGGAGTACCTGGGCCTGACGGTGCCGGATGAGGAGCTCAAGTGGAACGAGGAGAAGGGCGGCTACGACTTCTCCGAGCCGGACTGGGACGAGTTCTTCGAGGTGCTGAAGGGCAACGGCCCCTGCAACAAGGAGCGGATGGACGCCCGCATCTCCGCTTGGGAGGAGGGCGCCTGGTTCCGCGAGGGGCTGACGGCGCATGCCGACAAGCAGGCGGGTCGCCGGATCGCGGCCGAGTGATGGGAGCCGGGAGGATGCGCGGAGGTCTTTCCCTGGCCGCAGGTGCCGCTGCTCTGACAGCGGCGGCTGCGGCGGCAGAGTCGCGGCCGACGGCGGTCGAGACGCTCCGGACGCTTGAGGAGGGCGCGACGTCGGCCGAGGCGGAGGTGCAGCGGTCGCTTGACGAGATCGCGGCGTGGGCCGAGTTGAACGCCGTCGCCCGCGCCGACGTCGAGCGGGCACTCGCCGCCGCGCGCGCCGTCGATGCGGGGGAGCGCGCGGGACCGCTCGCCGGGCTGCCGATCGTGGTCAAGGACAACATCCAGGTGGAGGGCCTGCCGGCGGCGGCCGGGACGCCGGCGCTGCAGGCGGCGGTGGCGGCGGCAAACGCGCCCATCGTGCAGGCGCTGGTCGATGCCGGCGCCATCGTCGTTGCGACGACCAGCATGCACGAGCTGGCCTTTGGCATCTCGGGGTACAACCCGATCTACCAGACCGGCTCCGCCGTCGGGGTGCGCAATCCCTACGATCTCGCGCGCTTCGCCGGCGGCTCGTCGAGCGGGACCGGGGCGCTGGTGGGTGCAGGCGCGGTGACCGCGGGGCTTGGAACGGACACCGGCGGATCGGTGCGGGTGCCGGCGGCGCTCAACGGGGTCGCCGGGCTGCGGCCGACGATCGGGCGCTATCCGACGGAGGGGGTCGTGCCGATTTCCTCAACTCGCGACACGCCCGGGCTCATCTCCGCCACCGTTGCCGACATCGAGTTGCTCGACCGCGTGGTGACAGGTGCCGACGAGACGGACGCGGCGGAACTCTCCGGACTGCGCCTTGGGGTCGCTCCACCTTTCTCCGGTGGCCTGGGCACGGACGTGGAAGCGGTCTGGGCCGACGCGCGGGCGCGGCTGGAGGAGGCCGGGGTCGAACTCGTCGAGGTCGATGCGTCGGAGATCGTCGATCGCAACGCGGGGATCAGCTTCCCGATCGCGCTCTACGAAGCGGGGATCGACCTGCGCACGTATCTCGAGCGGTACGCGTCGGACATCAGCATCGAGGAGGTAGTGGCCGGGATCGAGAGCCCCGACGTCAAGGCCACCTACGAGATGTTCGTCCTGCCGGGCAAGCTGCCGGCGCCTGACGGCGGCACGGTCGATGCCGAGCCGATCTACCAGGCGGCGATGGACGAGGGGCGGCCCGCCCTGATCGCCGCCTACGACAGGATCTTCGCGGAAAACGAGATCGACGCGCTGATCTTTCCGACGGTCCCGGAGGTGGCGGCTCTGGCCGGTCCTGAGTTCGAGCAGCCTCGAGATCTTCGTAACCTTCATCCGCAACACCGACCCCGGCTCGAACGCCGGTCTGCCGGGCCTCACGGTGCCGGCGGGCCTCGGGCCCGAGACCGGCCTGCCGGTTGGGGTCGAGCTCGACGGACCGGCCGGATCGGACCGGCGGCTCATCGAGATCGGCATGGCGCTCGAGGACCTCTTCGGGAGCCTGCCGGCTCCCGAGGCACCCTGAGCACGAGACCCCTATTTCCTTCTGGGAGGAACCGACATGAGCAAGGAATGGCCCCTCTGGGAGGTCTTCATCCGCGGCCAGCACGGGCTGAACCACCGCCACGTGGGCAGCCTGCACGCGCCGGACTCGGAGATGGCGATCAACAACGCGCGCGACGTCTACACAAGGCGGAACGAAGGCGTGTCGATCTGGGTGGTCAAGTCGGCCGAAATCGCGGCGTCGAGTCCGTCGGAGAAGGGGCCGCTCTTCGAGCCGTCGAACGCCAAGGTCTACCGCCACCCGACCTTCTTCGACATCCCTGACGAAGTGGGGCACATGTAATGCCGTCCCTTCCCGACGTGATGAACCCCGATGCTGGCGAGCTGGCGAAGAAGGCCGGCGGCCACCCGCACCATGAGGCGGAGAAGACTGACCAGGCGCTCTTCGAGTGGCTGCTCAGGACCGGCGACAACACCCTCATCCTAGGCCACCGGCTCTCCGAGTGGTGCGGCCATGCGCCGGTGCTGGAGGAGGACATCGCGCTCGCAAACACAGCGCTGGACCTGATCGGCCAGACGGCGCTGTGGCTCGCTCTCGCGGGCGAGGTCGAGGGCAAGGGGCGCGACGCGGACAGGTTGGCCTACCGGCGCGATGCGATGGACTTTCGCAACGTGCTGCTGGTCGAGCGTCCGAACGGCGACTTCGGCAAGACGCTGATGCGGGAGTTCCTGTTCGACGCCTGGCACCATGCGCTGCTGACGAAGCTGACGGAGTCGTCGGACCCGCGCGTGGCGGAGATCGCGGCAAAGGCGCTGAAGGAGGTCTCTTACCACCTGGAACGCTCGGCAGACCTGGTGATCCGGCTTGGCGACGGGACCGACGAGAGCCACCGGCGGATCCAGGCGGCGCTGGACGACGTCTGGCCGTACACGGGCGAGCTCTTCGTCACCGACGCGGTCGACCGGGCGGTGGCGGAGGGGGGGATCGCGCCGACGCCGGAGAGCCTGCGAGGGACCTGGGAGGCGACGGTGGACGAGGTCCTGGGCGAGGCGACGCTGACGCGGCCGGAGAACGCCTTCGTCCACAAGGGCGGCAAGCACGGCACGCATACCGAGCATCTGGGCTTCATCCTCGCCGACATGCAGTTCCTGCAGCGCGCCTACCCGGACGCGGAGTGGTGATGGCCATGGCCGAGACCCTGCCGAGCACCGCCGACGTCTGGGAGTGGCTATCCGAGGTGCCGGATCCCGAGATCCCGGTTATCTCCGTGACCGACCTCGGGATCGTGCGGGACGTCGCATGGGACGGCGACACGCTGGTGGTGACGGTGACGCCGACCTACTCGGGCTGCCCGGCGACGGCGGTCATCAACATCGATATCGAGAAGGCGCTGCGTGAGAAGGGCGTCGGGAAGGTCCGGCTGGAGCGGCGGCTGTCGCCGCCCTGGACCACCGACTGGCTGACCGACGAGGCGCGAGAGAAGCTGCGCGCCTACGGCATCGCCGCGCCGATCGACGGCACGCAGGCGGACGGGCGGCTGATGTCGCGCGCCTCGCGGCTGGCCGGGACCTCGAACCTCGTCGTGGCCTGCCCGCGCTGCGGCTCGGCGAACACCGAGGAGATCAGCCGCTTCGGCTCGACCCCGTGCAAGGCCTCATGGCGCTGCAAGGAGTGCCTGGAGCCCTTCGACTACTTCAAGTGCATCTGAACGCGCGGGAGGACCCATGGCGCGCTTCCACCCCCTGACAGTCACCGACGTCCGCCGCGAGACCCGCGACGCGGTGGTTCTGACGCTGAAACCGGCGGACGATGACCTCGATGCGTTCCGCTTCATCCAGGGCCAGTACCTGACCTTCCGCCGCGACTTCGACGGCGAGGAGCTGCGCCGGTCGTACTCGATCTGCGCCGGGCTCGACGAGGGCGCGCTCCGCGTCGGCATCAAGCGCGTCGACGGCGGCGCCTTCTCGACCTGGGCGAACGAGAATGTGGCCCCCGGCGACGTGCTGGAAGCCATGCCGCCGATGGGCAAGTTCTACACCCCCCTCGATCCGGCGTCGGAGAAGCACTACGTCGCCTTCGCCGGCGGCTCCGGGATCACGCCGGTCCTCTCCATCGTCAAGACGGTGCTGACGCACGAGCCGAAGTCTCGCGTCACGCTGATCTACGCCAACCGGCAGATCAGCTCGATCATGTTCCGCGAGGAGCTCGAGGACCTGAAGAACATGTATCCTCGGCCGGCTCTCGGTGATCCACGTGCTGGAGGCCGAGGCGCAGGAGATGGACCTCTTCACCGGCCGCATCGACGCCGACAAGATGGAGCGACTGTTCCAGGTCTGGATCGATCCGACCGACATCGACGTGGCCTTCATCTGCGGGCCGGAGCCGATGATGCTGACGATCGCGGAGTCGCTCCGCAACGCCGGCCTCGACGACAGCCAGATCAAGTTCGAGCTCTTCGCCTCGAGCCAGCCCGGCCGCGCCAAGCAGCGGGTGGTGTCGAAGGACCAGGCGGACCAGAGCAACTCGACCGAGGCGAGCGTCACGCTGGACGGCGCGACGCGTACGTTCCGGATGCCGAAGGACGGCGTCAGCCTTCTCGACGCCGCGATCGAGAACAGTCTCGATGCGCCCTACTCCTGCAAGGCCGGCGTCTGCTCGACCTGCCGCGCCAAGGTGCTGGAGGGCGAGGTCGAGATGCTGACCAACCATGCGCTCGAGGATTACGAGGTGCGGGCGGGCTACGTGCTCACCTGCCAGTGCTATCCGCTGACCGACCGTCTCGTCGTCAGCTACGACCAGTGAGGGCCCAGAATGACTGATCCCCTGGACGACACGATGAGCGTCGAGGACTACCTCGAGCAGGGCGGCAAGATGTCCGCGCCCGACAACGTGCCGCCGCGCTACCGCGGCGAGCTCCTGCGCCTGATGTCCTCCTTCGTCGACAGCGAGCTGGCGGCGAGCGCGGGGTTCGCGAACGCGATCAACTGGGCGCCGGGGATCAAGGAGCGCATCGCGGCGAGCCGGATCACGCTGGAGAAGGCGGACCACGCCGAGCGGGTGCTGGACCTGATGGCCGATTTCGGCACCGACAAGAGCCGCTACAACAGCGCCCACGACTGGGCCGCGCGGGCGGAGCGCGACGCCGACATCGAGGCGCGGCGGCAGGGCGGCGACATGCGCCTCTCGGTGTTCCACTATCCGCTGTCGGGCTGGACCGACGCGGTGGTGATGAACGTGCTCATGGGTCTCGCGACCGACGTGCAGCTGGCCGAGATGGCGCGCGCCTCCTACACGCCGCTCGCCGAGGTGCTGCGCGAGATCGCCCCGCGCGAGCGGCGGCACACCGAGCTCGGGCTCGAGGGGCTGGAGCGTTTGGTGGCGCAGGCCAAGGCGGAGGAGGCGCGGGCGTCGGTCGCCTACTGGTCGCCGCGCGTGGCCGAGACCTTCGGACCGGGCGGGTCGAAGCGGTACGAGACGCAGGCCCGGATGGGGCTACGGCACGCGCTCAACGAGGCGCTACGCGAGGAATGGAAGGCCAGGGCCGACGCGGAGCTCGCGCGGCTCGACGCTCGCCTGAGAAGGAAGGACATCACGATGGACGCCACGGCACGCACCCCGCGCCGTCTCGAAAGCTATCTCTGCGGCGCATGGCAGAAAGGCGCGGGCGAGGGCACGACGCTGCTCGACGCCGCGACCGGTGAGCCAGTTGCGGTGATTGACTCGAAGGGCCTCGACTTCGCGGCGGCGCTGGAGTTCGGGCGCGAGACGGGCGGCCGGTCGCTGCGCAAGATGGGCTTCCACGAGCGGGCGCTGATGCTGAAGGCGCTGGGGCTCTACCTGATGGAACTCAAGGAGGAGTTCTACGTCGAGAACTACTGGACCGGCGCGACGCGGCCGGACGGCTGGATCGACATCGAGGGCGGTGTCGGCACGATGCTGACCTATGCCTCGAAGGCCCGGCGCGAGCTGCCGAACACTCGCGTTCTGACCGACGGCGACGTCGAGATCCTGTCGCGGGATGGCAGCTTCCTCGGCCAGCACATCCTGACGCCGCTGACCGGCGTCGCTATCCACATCAACGCCTACAACTTCCCCGTCTGGGGGATGCTGGAGAAGATCGCGCCGGCGCTGATCGCGGGCGTGCCCTGCGTGGTCAAGCCGGCGAGCCAGACGGCCTACCTGACCGAGCTGGTGGTGCGGCGGATCGTCGAGAGCGGTCTGCTGCCGGAGGGGGCGCTGCAGCTGGTGGCGGGATCAGTGGGGGACATGCTGGACCACGTGACCGGGCAGGACGTGGTGACCTTCACCGGCTCCGCCTGGACGGGGCGGAAGCTGAAGACGCATCCAGCGGTGGTCGAGAACGCGACGCGGTTCACGATGGAGGCGGACAGCCTGAATGCCTCGATCCTCGGCGCCGACGCGGAGCCGGGGAGCGAGGAGTTCGACCTCTTCGTCAAGGAGGTGGCGCGCGAGATGACGGCGAAGGCGGGGCAGAAGTGCACCGCGATCCGCCGGGTGCTGGTGCCGAAGGGCCGCGAGGAGGCGGTGGCCGAGGCGCTGAAGGCGCGGTTCGCCAAGACGCCGATCGGGCTGCCGGACGCCGAGGGCGTGCGTATGGGCGCGCTCGCGAGCCTGTCGCAGCGGGACGAGGTGCGGGAGCGGGTGCGCGACCTCTGCGGCCGAGGCGGAGATCGTGGTGGGCGACCCGGGGCGGGTCGAGCTGGCGTCGGGCGACGCCGAGGCGGGGGCGTTCATGGCGCCGGTGCTGCTGCATTGCGCGAACCCGTTCGCGGCGAAGGCGGTGCACGAGGTCGAGGCGTTCGGGCCGGTGGCGACGATGATGCCCTACGACGGCACCGACGAGGCGGTGGAGCTGGCGCGCAGGGGCAAGGGCTCGCTGGTGGCGTCGCTTTTCACCAACGACAAGCGCGTGGCGGAGGAGGTCGTCATCGGCATGGCGCCGTTCCACGGGCGGGTGCTGATCGGCAACCGCGCCTCGGCCAAGAGCTCGACTGGCCACGGCTCGCCGCTGGCGCCGCTGGTGCATGGCGGCCCAGGTCGGGCTGGCGGCGGCGAGGAGCTGGGCGGCATGCGGGGCGTCAAGCACTACATGCAGCGCACCGCCGTTCAGGGGACGCCGCGCCTGCTCTCGGCCGTCACCGGGCGCTGGATCGAGGGCGCCGACGCGGAAGTGGGCGCTCATCCGTTCCGCAAGTCGCTCGCCGAGCTGAAGATCGGCGACCAGGTGGTGACGAAGGCGCGCGAGGTGACGCAGGCGGACGTGGAGCATTTCGCCGAGTTCACCGGCGACACGTTCTACGCGCACATGGACAGCGAAGCTGCGAAGGCGAACCCGTTCTTCGACGACCGCGTGGCGCATGGGTACCTGATCGCATCGTTTGCGGCGGGGCTGTTCGTCGACCCCGATCCCGGGCCGGTGCTGGCGAACTACGGCGTCGACAACCTGCGGTTCCTGACGCCAGTCTACTTCGGCGACACCTTGCAGGTGCGGCTGACTTGCAAGGAGATCAACCCGCGCGAGAACGCCGAGTATGGCGAGGTGCGCTGGGATTGCCGGGTGACGAACCAGAAGGACGAGGTCGTGGCGCAGTACGACGTGCTGACCATGGTGGCGAAGACCTGGCCGGCGAAGGTCGAGGCGGCGTGAGGACCGCCGCCCGCTTCGTTCCGGGGCGGCCGGAGGGCGCCGCGTGAGCGTCTGGTCCTACGACGGCATCGTGCCGGTCGTCGATCCGGCGGCGTGGGTGCATCCCGACGCCACGCTGATCGGCGACGTCATCGTCGGGGCGGACTGCTACGTCGGCCCCGGCGCGGTGCTGCGCGGCGACTTCGGACGGATCATCCTCGAGCCCGGCAGCAACGTGCAGGAGACCTGCGTGCTGCACGCGTTTCCCGGCAAGGATACGGTCGTCGAGGAGAGCGGGCATGTGGGGCACGGCGCCGTGCTGCACGGCTGCCGCGTCGGGCGTAACGCCATGGTCGGGATGAACGCAGTGGTCATGGACGAGGCGGTGATCGGCGAGAACGCGATCGTCGCCGCGATGGCCTTCGTGAAGGCGGGCGCCGAGATCCCGGCTGGCGGCCTGGCGGTTGGGTCGCCGGCGAAAGTCGTGCGGCAGCTCTCCGACGAAGAGATCGATTGGAAGCGCCGCGGCACCGGCGTCTACCAGCAGCTTGCGCGCGAAGCGTTGGACAAGCTCGCACCGGCCGAGCCGCTGCCGAAGGCCGAGCCGGACCGGCGCCGGGCAAAAGCGCCGGAATACGATCCGCTGGTGCTTGAGAAAAGACGGTTCGACAGCGACCGCTGAGGCTCTGCCAGCTTCAACCGAGGGCCGACAGCTATGTCCTGATCAGGATGGGCTGTACCATATCGGCGACGTATAGGCGCGCTCCTGGCCCGTTGTCTCGGCGCCCTCGGGGATCGGCACGCCGAAGCGGAAGGCATCGTAGACAACCCAGCGGGGTGTCGGAATCTCCAGCACCCGAGCGTAGTAGAAAGCGCTCTGCGCCGGATCGAACTCCGGGTCCGTCCAGATCGCGGCGAGCTCGGCGGCGCCGATCGTGTTCGTCCAGTTGGCGTTCTCGACGTCGACGGTGTTGCCGACCGGGGGCAGGTTGCCGTTCGCATCGGGCTCTCGGTTCGGCGACCAGGCGACATCGTAGACCTGCTCTTGCGTCGTGCCCTCGGCGTCGAGCCAGCCCTTCACGATCTGGATGCGGTCGAGATTGGCGCCGATTGGGTCGCGCAGCGCGTAGACCATGAAGGTCGGCGCGTCGTCGCCCGCATTTGCCGGCAGGTCGCCGCCCATCGGCACCCCCTTCTCGTAGCCGCGGAACGCCGGCTGGCGGCTGTTCAGGTCCTCAGCGGTGTAGTCCCAGCCGCCGAAGAACCGGACAAGCATCCGCGGGCCGGTGGTTGCGTAGGTCTCCTTGCGGGCCATGGCGTCCCATATGGACCCACGCGTGTTTTCCATCGCCCAGACGCCGGTGTAGCCCGAAGCGACAAGCTGATAGCCTTCGAACGTGCCGAACTCGGACTGGGCGAACGGGTGCTCCATCCGCTCGGGTTTCGGCTCGACGTTCGTCGCCTTGCCGAAGAAGTTGTCCTCCTCGGCCGTGGAAAGGGCCGTGTGGCTGTCGGTCGAGCCGACAAGCCCGAACTTGTACGGGTTCGTGCCAAGTTCGCTGTCCAGCAGAAGGCCATTCTTGAGCGCCTCGCGCGTGTACTCGTACTGCAGCATCTCGGGCGTCTTGGCCTGCGTCAGGTCGAGGTTGCCTGCGTCCCAGGTCTCGTAGTTGGCGAACTCGTCGTCAGGCGACAGGAACGGGTGCGCCTCACCGTCGCCCTTGATCTGCGTCGTCTCGTAGAGGGGCTCCCAGCGATTACGCAGGTTGACGTAGTTCGCGTCGATCTCGCGCCCGGTATACTGGGCATCGACCGGAAACATGATGCCGTTCGACAGGTTGCCGTTGTGTGCGATCGCCAGCGCCGAGCCGCCGGTGGCCTCCTCGTAGCTCTCAAGCCACGCGTAAAGGTCGAGCGGGTCTGTGGAACCAATGGGGGCCTGCGTGGTGAACGGCACGACCTGACCCGCCTTCTCCGCGCCGTCGCGGAACAGCACGTTGCGGTGCAGGTTGTTCCCCGCCACGAGCGAGGTCCATTCGAAGCCGATGATCGTCGTGAAGTTGCCCGGATCGTTGAACCGTTCCGCGGCGTCGACGACGCGCTCCCAGAGCGAGGCGTAGGTCTTGCCGCCCGGCGAGTAGTTGTCCATCATCTCGGGGTCCATCTCGCCCTGCGCGAAGGTGGTGATCAGATTCAGCGCTGCGTTAGCCGCCGCCTCGCCTCCCTGCTCGATCCCTTCGTACCATGGCTTCGCCTGATCAAACTTCAGAATTTCCGGCTTGCCGGCTGCGAGGTCGTTAAAGAACCCCATCCCATCGGAATGGTCGGCGATCACCAGCCAGTCGAGCGGACGGCCGAGCTTCGCCGGCTGGCCCGAGGACGCGGTGACCTGCTCGCCTCGGGCGAAGCGGTAGGCGTCGTCAAGACCGAGGCGCGCGCCGAAGAGCCCGGCGTCCATGGAAAGCGCCGTGTGCAGGTGCGTATCGCCCCAGAACACCCGGTCGGGAAAGCTGCGTTCGGCGTAGGGGGAGTACGCCTTGCCGGGGTAGAGCCCCGACAGCGAGCTTTCGGACGGGATGAACTGAGCTGTCGCAACAGCGGGAAGTCCGGCCAGGAAAAGGGCGGCATGGAGCGATAGCGAACGCACGGTCTTCCTCCGTCCAGTGGTCGGGGCGTCTTGGGATGATCATGCTCTATCGGCTTGATCCCGGTCAATCAAAGAGCAGCTAAACAGGCGACTGGAGCGAGGGCATTCGAAGCCCGTCGTTGCTTGCAGCGAAGATCGCGAGGGACTATTCCCGTGCGCGTTGCGGCTGACGCGTAGGTCAGCGGACGGCCTTTATCCCCTCGAGGATGAGCGTGGTGGCGACCTCGGCGTAGTCCTCGCGCGTGATCGGGCCGCCTTCCTTGAACCACATGTAGACCCAGTTCATCATGCCGAAGAGGGACATGGTGACCGGCATCAGCAGCGGACGCTCCTTGCGGTCGAGGTCGGGGTTGATCTCCCGCAGGACGCCGGAGAAGCGGCGGACGATGCGCCGCTCGATGGCGGTCAGTTCGGCCTGCTGCTCGGGCGTCAACGCCGACGCGGCGTTGAGCTGAACCTTGTGCTGGTCGTCGGCGCCCCGGTAGCTATCGATGACCGTGGTAACGAGCCGCCTGAGCCGCTCCTCGGGCGGCAGGGAGGGATCGTCAGCCCCGTCGATCTCGCGGTCGAGCTCGAGGAGGTGGGCCTCGATGATCGAGAAGATCAGGACGTCCTTCTTGGGGTAGTAGTGGTAGAGGAGCGACTTCGAGATCCCGGCCTCGGCCGCGATCTGCGACAGCGACGCCTTGTCCATGCCCTGATTGGCAAAGACGGACGCCGCCGTCAGCAGGAGGGCGTGGCGCTTCTCCTCGAAATCGTTCGCGCGCGTTCGGGCCATCTAGCTTTCTGTTCTTTCTTCCGGGCCGTTCGGATCGGAATCCAATAGGTTGAGCCGTGCGGCAGGTCCAGCTGCTCAGCCTTCCTTCGGGCGGTTGTCGACGACGCGCTTGGCCTTGCCCTCGGAGCGGGCGACCTTCTCCGGGTCGTGGATGACGATGGCGGTCGAAACGCCGATCACCGACTTGATGTGGTGCGCAAGTTCCCTGGCCGAGGCGTCGCGGGCGCCGCTGCCGGCGCGCTCGGGCAGGCATTCGACGTGGACGGTCATCGCATCCATGCGGTCCTTGCGCGTGAGCTCGATCTGGAAGTGCGGGGCGAGGCCGGCGCATTTCAGGATCTGCTCCTCGATCTGCGTCGGGAAGACGTTGACGCCGCGCAGGATGATCATGTCGTCGGAGCGGCCGGTGATCTTCTCCATCCGCCGCATCGAGCGGGCGGTGCCGGGCATCAGGCGGGTCAGGTCGCGGGTGCGGTAGCGCACCATCGGCAGCCCCTCCTTGGTGAGGGTGGTGAAGACCAGCTCGCCCATCTCGCCGTCGGGCAGAACCTCGCCGGTCGCGGGGTCGATCACCTCGGGGTAGAAGTGGTCCTCCCATATGTGCAGGCCGTCCTTGGTCTCGACGCACTCGTTGGCGACGCCGGGGCCCATCACCTCGGAGAGGCCGTAGATGTCGACGGCGTGCATGTCGAACGCCTCCTCGATCTCGCGGCGCATGGCGTTGGTCCAGGGCTCGGCGCCGAAGATGCCGACGTCGAGCGAGCAGTCGCGCGGGTCGAGGCCCTGGCGGCGGAACTCGTCGAGGATCGACAGCATGTAGGACGGCGTGACCATGATGATGCGCGGCTTGAAGTCGAGCATCAGCGTCACCTGCCGCTCGGTCATGCCGCCGGAGATCGGGACCACGGTGCAGCCCAGCCGCTCGGCCCCGTAGTGCGCGCCCAGGCCGCCGGTGAAGAGGCCGTAGCCGTAGGCGACGTGGCAGATGTCGCCGGCGCGCCCGCCCGAGGCGCGGATCGAGCGGGCGACGACGTCCGCCCAGACGTCGATGTCGTTCCTGGTGTAGCCGACCACGGTGGGTTTGCCGGTGGTGCCGGAGGAGGCGTGAATGCGGCAGAGCTGCTCGCGCGGAACGGCGAACATGCCGAACGGGTAGGTGTCGCGCAGATCGGTCTTGGTGGTGAAGGGGAACTTCGCGAGGTCGGAGAGCTGCTGCAGGTCGTCGGGGCGGACGCCGTGGTCGTCGAAGCGCTGCCGGTAGAAGGGCGAGTTCTCGTAGGCGTGGCGCAGCGACCACTTCATGCGGTCGAGCTGGAGCGCGGCGATCTCGTCGCGGGAGGCGACCTCTACGGGATCGAGGATGTCGCGGGACGGGGTCAGGTCGTTCATGTGGTCCTCCCTTCGCTCTCTGGCAGCAGCGTGGCGTTGATGGTTCGCGAGTGGCCGCGGAATTCAGCGACGACGGCGCCGTCCTCGCGCGTGACGTGGATGTCGTAGATGCCGGAGCGGCCGCTGCGCGAGAGCTCCCGCGCAGTGGCCGTCAAGCGATCGCCGACGGTGCCCGGCCGGATGTAGGTGATCGAGCAGTGCTGGGCGACGGTCACCTGGCCGTAGGTGTTGCAGGCGAAGGCGAAGGCGCTGTCGGCGAGGCTGAAGATGTAGCCGCCGTGAGCGTTGCCGTGGCCGTTGGTCATCTCGCTTGTGACGGTCATCGAAAGCGCGGCCTCGCCCGGAGCGATGTGGTCGAGCGTCATGCCGAGGCGCTGCGAGGTGCTGTCACCGTTCCACATGGCGCTGGCGGAGGCCTCGGCGATCTCCTGCGGGGTCATCTCGGCGCTCATCTCAGTGGCCCCGGAACGCGGGCTGGCGCTTTTCGAGGAAGGCGGTGACGCCCTCGGCGTAGTCGTCGGTGAAGCCCGCCTCGCGCTGCGCGTCGCGCTCGCGGTCGAGATGGGCGTCAAGGGTCGTGGTCGCCGCCTGCTGGATGAGGCGCTTGGTGAGGCCGAGGCCGCGGGTGGCGCCGGCGGCGAGTCGTTCGGCGAGGGCGGTGGCCTCCGGCATCAGGGCATCGTCGTCGACGGCCTTCCAGATCAGGCCCCATTCCGCGGCGGTCTCCGCCGGCAACGGCTCGGCGGTCAGCGCGAGGGCCTTGGCGCGGGGCTCGCCGAGGATGCGGGCGAGATGCCAGCTGCCGCCGGCGTCGGGAATGAGCCCGATCTTGGAGAAGGCCTGGATGAACTTTGCCGACTTCGCGGCGAGGACGATGTCGCAGGCGAAGGCGATGTTGGCGCCGGCGCCCGCGGCCACGCCGTTCACGGCGCAGACGACAGGCTTCTCAAGGCTGCGGATCAGGCGCAGGTTCGGGGCGTAGAACGTCTCGAGCGTGTGGCCGAGGTCGGGCTTCGGCCCGCCCTTGCGGGGGTCGCGGTCGCCGAGATCCTGGCCGGCGGAGAAGCCGCGACCGGCGCCGGTGAGGAGGACGGCGCGCACGTCCGATTCGTCGTGCGCGCGCTGAAGGGCGGCGCGGAGGGCGAGGTGCATCTCCTCGTTGAACGAGTTGAGCTTGTCGGGGCGGTTCAGCGTCACCTTCAGGACGCCATTCTCGACGGATGCGAGGACCGTTTCTGACGCCGTCATCTGCACCTCCCTGCGCTGCGCTCGAAAATTAACCTTGCATAAACTGGCCGACCGGTCAATTATGTTTCTGTTAACGGGAGGACGCATGGCGACGCTGTTCGAGACCCACAAGCCGCTGCTGAAGGACGCGGTCCGCGCGCTGGAGACGCGGGCGTTCTGGACCCCGTTCCCAGAGATCCCCAGCGGAAAGTTCTATGGGGAATCGGCCAAGGAGGACGGTCTCGCAGCGTTCGAGGCGCTATTCGGCGCGCCGTTCGAGATCGCGGGGCACCCAGAGACGCGGCGGGTCGGAGCGGAGGCGTCGCCTTGGGGACGCGAGCTCGGGATCGGCTATCCGACGGCGGACGCGGAGACGCTGATGACGGCCTCGCGGAGCGCCGCTGCGGCGTGGGCCGAGGCGTCGGTCGAGGACCGGGTCGGCGTCTGCCTGGAGATTCTCGTCCGGCTGAACCGGATGAGCTTCCTCCTCGGCCACGCGACGATGCACACCACGGGGCAGGCGTTCCCCATGGCGTTCCAGGCGGGCGGACCGCACGCGCAGGACCGCGGGCTTGAGGCCGTGGCGATGGCCTGGGCGGAGATGACGCGGACCGCGCGGGACGCCGTCTGGGAAAAGCCGCAAGGCAAGTCCGCGCCGATCGTGATGGAGAAGCACTGGTCCATCGTGCCGCGCGGCGTCGGGCTGGTGATCGCCTGCCAGACCTTCCCTACGTGGAACAGCTATCCGGGGCTCTTCGCCGACCTCGCGACCGGGAACACCGTGGTGGTGAAGCCGCACCCGGGGGCGATCCTGCCGCTGGCGCTGAGCGTCAGGGTGGCGCGCGAGGTTTTGGCGGAGGCGGGCTTTCCGGCGGACGTCGTGCTGCTGGCGGCGGACGAGCCGGGGGCGGAGATCACGAAGGATCTGGTGATGCATCCCGACGTGCGGCTGATTGATTTCACCGGGTCGAACGCCTTCGCCGCGTGGATCCGGCAGAACGCGGGCGCGGCGCAGGTCTTCACCGAGGAGGCGGGGGTGAACTCGATCGTCGTCGCCGGGACGGACGACTTCGCGGGGATGTGCGCCAACGTGGCGTTCTCGCTGTCGCTCTACTCGGGGCAGATGTGCACCGCGCCGCAGGACGTCTGGGTGCCGCGGGACGGGATCGAGACCGACCAGGGCCGCAAGAGCTTCGACGAAGTGGCGGAGGGGATCGCCGCGGCAATCGACGCGCTGCTGGCCGACCCGGCGCGCGGGGCGGGGGTCTGCGGCACCGTCGCCAGCCCGGAGACTTTGGCGCGGATCGAGGCCGCCCGCGGCTTTGGTCGGGTGGTGCGCGACAGCGCGCCGACCGGCGAGGGGCGGAGCGCAACGCCGCTGATTGTCGCCGTCGACGGCGAGGCGGGCGGACCACACGAGAGCGAGTGCTTCGGCCCAGTCTCGTTCGTCGTTCCCGTCGCGGATGCCGCCGAGGGGATCGACCGGGCGGCGCGGCTCGCGTCCGAGAAGGGCGCGATCACCGCGGCGATCTACGCCACGTCCGACGCGGACATCGAGCGCGCCGCGCGGGCGTTCGCGTCGGCGGGGGTGAACCTGTCGGTCAACCTGACGGGGAACATCTACGTCAACCAGTCGGCGGCGTTCTCGGACTACCACGTCACGGGCGCGAACCCAGCGGGGAACGCGAGCCTGACCGACACCGCCTTCGTTGCGCCGAGATTCCGGCGTGTCATGCTTCGCAAGCTCAGGGCCGCCTGAGACCGCAACCGAGATTTTCCAGGGAGGGAGACCCATGAACTACAAGACCACCACCGCGCTCGCCGCGCTGATCGCTGCCGGAATCGCCGGTGGCGCCGCGGCGGAAATCCGACTGGGCGCCAGCGTCTCGGCGACGGGGCCCGCCTCGTTCCTCGGCGACCCCGAGGCGAAGACGCTGGAGATGCTTGTCGAGGAGGTGAACGCCGCGGGCGGGATCAACGGCGAGGAGATCGCGCTGACGCTCTACGACGACGGCGGCGACCCGAACAAGGCGCGGACCTTCGCGACGCGGCTCGTCGAAGACGACGAGGTGGTGGCAATCATCGGCGGCTCGACCACCGGCACCACGATGTCGATCATCGACATCGCGCAGGACGAGGAGATCCCGTTCATCTCGCTCGCCGGCGCCATCGAGATCGTCGACCCGGTCAAGGAATACGTTTTCAAGACGCCGCACACCGACCGGATGGCCTGCGAGAAGATCTTCGAGGATATGCAGGCGCGAGGGATCACGAAGATCGGCATGATCTCGGGCACCGACGGCTTCGGCGCGTCGATGGAGGCGCAGTGCAAGGACGTGGTCGGCAACTACGGCATCGAGGTCGTGGCCTCCGAGACCTACGGGCCGCAGGACGCCGACATGACGCCGCAGCTGACCAACATCCGCGGCTCGGACGCCGAGGCGATCCTGAACCCGGGCTTTGGCCAGGGGCCGACGATCGTGACGCGGAACTCGGCGCAGCTCGGCATCGACGTCCCGCTCTACCAGTCGCACGGGGTGGCGTCGGATGCCTTCATCGAGCTTGCCGGGGCGGACGCGGCCGAGGGCGTGCGCCTGCCGGGGACGGCGCTGCTGGTGGCGGACCTGCTGCCGGAGGGCGATCCGCAGAAGGAGGTCGCGACGGCCTACAAGACCGCCTACGAGGAGGCCTACGGCGCCGAACCCTCAACCTTCGGCGGCTATGCGCATGACGCGTTCCGGCTGATGGTCGACGCGATCGAGCGGGCCGGCAGCACCGAGCCGCAGGCGATCCGCGACGCGCTTGAGGCGACGGACGGGTTCGTCGGCACGACCGGGACCTACACGTTCGGGCCCGAGGACCATCTCGGGCTCGACCTCAGCGCCTTCCGGATGCTCGAGATCCAGGACGGCGACTGGACGCTGACCGAGTAACGGCTCGGCGAGCGGGGCCGGGTGCCCCGCTTCGCCACGCAGGGGAGGGGAACCGTCAATGGACGCGCTGCTGCAGTTCATCTTTTCCGGCGTGACGGTCGGCGCGGTCTACGCGCTCGTCGCGCTGGGGTTCACGATCATCTACAACGCGTCCGACGTCGTGAACTTCGCCCAGGGCGAATTCGTGATGCTGGGCGGCATGATCACCGTCTTCGCCTATGAGGCCGGCATTCCGCTGCCGCTGGCGGCGGTGCTGGCGATCGTGCTGACATCGGCGATCGGCGTCGCGCTTAACAAGCTCGCGATCGAGCCGGCGCGGGGTGCCCCGGTGGTATCGCTGATCATCATCACCATTGGCGCGTCGATCCTGATCCGGGGCGCGACGCAACTGGTCTTCGACCGGCAGATCCACCGGTTTCCTGCGTTCTCGGGCGACGCGCCGTTCCGGATCATGGGGGCCACGATCCTGCCGCAGAGCCTCTGGGTGATGGCGGGGGCCGTGGTGGTGTTCGTCGGCCTCTGGCTGTTCTTCACCCGCACGCTGACGGGGCGGGCGGTGCTGGCGACGTCGAACAATCGCCTCGCAGCGCAGCTCGTGGGGATCAACACCGGCTGGGTGATGACGCTGTCCTTCGCGCTATCCGCCGCGATCGGGGCGCTGGCCGGCGTGCTGGCGACGCCTATCACGCTGGTCTCCTACGACGTCGGCGTGGCGCTGGCGCTCAAGGGCTTCGCGGCGGCGATGCTGGGCGGCATGGGCAACCCCAAGGGGGCGCTGGTGGGCGGGCTGCTGCTGGGGCTCTTCGAGGCGCTGACGGCGGGCTACATCAGCTCGCAGTACAAGGACGCGGTGGCGTTCATCGTCATCCTCGGCGTGCTCTTCGTGATGCCGCAGGGCCTCTTCGGGGCCAAGACGACGGAGCGGGTGTGATGTCCTCGAAATGGGCGACGCTCGCCGTCCTGCTGGCGCTGATCGCGGTGCTGCCGCTGTTCTTTCCCTCGGGGTACTACTACCGCGTCGGCGCGCTGATCTTCGTCAACGCGCTGTCGGTGATCGGGCTGGTGATCCTGATCGGTTATGCCGGGCAGATCAGCCTCGGCCACGCCGGATTCGCGGGGATCGGGGCCTATGCCTGTGCGCTGGCGCCGGAGCATCTGGGGCTGCACCCGGCGCTGGCGCTGATCCTGGGCGCGGCGATCTCGGCGGCGGTGGCGGCCCTGATCGGGCGGCCGATCCTACGGCTCAAAGGGTACTACCTGGCGGTCGCGACGCTAGGCTTCGGGATCCTGGTGTCGATGGTGCTGAACAACGAACGGGAGCTGACCGGGGGTCCCGACGGGATGTCGGTCGAGGACCTGGGGCTGCGCGACGTGCTGGAGGCAATCGGCATCGACCTCTCCGGCGGCGAGTTCTGGTACGCCTTCTGCGGGCTTTGCCTTCTGGTCGGGGCGTGGCTGGCGCTCAACCTCTTCCAGAGTCCGACGGGGCGGGCGATGCGGGCGCTGCACGGCTCGGAGGTGGCGGCGGGCACGGTCGGGGTCGACGTTCCGCGCTTCAAGCTGCAGGCGTTCGTGATCTCGGCGGTCTACGCCTCGGTCGCGGGGTCGCTGCTGGCGCTGCAGAACGGCTACATCACGCCCGACGTCGCGGGCTTCATGCACTCGATCGAGATGGTGACGATGGCGGTCTTGGGCGGCATCGGCTCGGTCCTGGGGGCGACCTTCGGGGCGGCGATCCTGACGCTCCTGCCGCAGGTGCTGACGTTCCTGGCGGAGTACGAGCAGATCGTGCTGGGCGCGGTGATGATCACGGTGATGATCTTCCTGCCCGAGGGGCTGTTGCCGTCGATCGCGCGCAAGCTGCGGGGGAGGGGGGAATGAGCCTGTTGTCGGTGGAGGGCCTGGGCATCAGCTTCGGCGGCCTCAGGGCCGTGGACGACGTGAGCTTCGCCGCCGGGCCCGGCGAGATCGTGTCCGTCATCGGGCCGAACGGGGCGGGGAAGACGACGCTCTTCAACATGATCTCCGGCATCTACCTGCCGGCGACCGGGCGCGTGGTGCTTGAGGGCGACGACGTCACGGGCATGCCGCCGCACCTGCTGGCGCGGCGGGGGATGTCGCGAACGTTCCAGAACCTGCAGATCTTCCAGAGCATGACGGTGCTGGAGAACGCCATCGCCGGCTACCACCTGCGCGAGAAGGGGCCGGTCCTGGCCGACCTTCTGTCGTTGCCGTCGTCGCGGCGGCGCGCGGCGGCGGCGAAGGAGGGCGCGTTCGCTCTGCTGGAGCGGGTCGGCCTCGCCAAGGCGGCGGAGCAGGAGGCGGGAAACCTCAGCTACGGCGCGCTGAAGCGGCTGGAGATCGCGCGGGCGCTGGCGGTGGACCCGAAGATCCTGTTGCTGGACGAGCCGGCGGCGGGCTGCAACGCGGTCGAGACCGAGGAGATCGACCACCTGATCGCCGACCTCGCCAAGGGCGGCCTCGCGATCCTGCTGGTCGAGCACGACATGAAGCTGGTGATGCGGATCTCGAACCACATCGTCGTCCTCGACCACGGCGAGAAGATCGCGGAAGGGGATCCGGCGACGGTGAGCCGCAACCCGCAGGTGATCGCGGCGTATCTGGGGACCGAGGAGGCCGAGCATGCTCACGGTTGAGGACCTGCGCTCGCGCTATGGCCGGATCGAGGTGCTGCACGGCGTGGATCTCGAGGTGATCTCGGGCGAGATCGTCACCGTGGTGGGCGCGAACGGCGCCGGCAAGACGACGCTCTTGCGCTGCCTCTCCGGAACGCAGCCGGTCAGCGCCGGGCAGATCACCTTCCGCGGTGAGCCGTTCGCGACCGTCCCGGCCTACAAGCGGCTGCGCCACGGCCTCGCGCAGTCGCCCGAGGGGCGGCAAATCTTCACCAACCTCAGCGTGGAGGAGAACCTGCGGCTCGGCGCCTTCCTCTACACCGACGAGCGGGTCGAGCGCGGACATGGAGGACGCCTTCCAGATGTTCCCGATCCTGAAGGAGAAGCGGAACCTCTCGGCCGGCGGCCTCTCCGGCGGGCAGCAGCAGATGCTGGCGATCGCGCGGGCTCTGATGGGGCGACCGTCGTGCCTCTTGCTCGACGAGCCGTCGATGGGGCTGGCGCCGATCCTGGTGGCGCAGATCTTCGACGTGGTGAAGAGCATGAAGGCGCTCGATGTCACGGTGCTGCTTGTCGAGCAGAACGCCTTCGGGGCGCTGAAGATCGCCGACCGCGGCTACGTCATGGAGACCGGCCGCATCACCATGTCCGGCAGCGCCGACGAACTCATCGCCGACCCGCGCATCCGCGAAGCCTATCTGGGGATCTGAGATGTCCGTATCCATCGAACGCGAGGGCGGTGTCGCCGTCGTCACCGTCGACAACCCGCCGGTGAACGCAGTTTCGGCCGAAGTCCGACAGGGGCTCCAGGACGCGGCCGAGACGCTGGACGCCGACGACGCGGTGGCGGCGGTGGTCCTGCTCTGTGCCGGGCGGACGTTCATCGCGGGGGCGGATGTCAATGAATTCGGCAAGCCGCCGGTGCCGCCGCACCTGCCGGACGTGATCGCGAGGATCGAGGCGGCGCAAAAGCCCTGGGTCGCGGCGGTTCACGGCTCTGCGCTTGGGGGCGGGTTCGAGATCGCGATGGGCTGCCGCTATCGGCTGATCGCCGAGGGGGCGTCGGTCGGGCTGCCCGAAGTGACGCTGGGGCTGGTGCCGGGCGCAGGTGGTACCGTGCGGACCCCGCGGCTCGCCGGAGTCGAGGCGGCGGTGGAACTGGTGACCTCCGGCCGGCCGGTGAAGGCGACGCAGGCGAAGGAGATGGGCCTCGTCGACGAGGTCGTCGCGGGGGACCTGCGGGAGGCGGCGGTGGCCTTCGCCCAAGGTCTGGACAGGGAGGACCTGCCGGCGCCCGTCGCGGCGCGGTCGCTCGGTACGATGTCCGAGGAGCGCTGGATCAGTGAGGCGAAAAAGCTGGGGCGCGACGGGAACCCGGGCCCGCTGCGGGCGCTGCAGCTGATCCGTAATGCGACGGAGGTGTCCTTCGAAGCGGCGATGCGGGCGGAACGCGGGGCGTTCCTGGAGCTGCGCGGGTCGGACGAGGCGGCGGCGCTGCGCCGACTGTTCTTCGCCGAGCGCGCGGCGACGAGGCCGGTGGCGCTCAAGGGCGTGGAGCCGCGCCGCGTCGATCGCGTCGGAGTCGTCGGCGGCGGCACGATGGGAGCCGGTATCGCCGCCGCCCTGCGGCAGGCCGGGTTCCCCGTCGTCCTCGTCGAACGTGACGAGGCCGCCGTGGGCCGGGCGCGCGACAATGTCGAACGGGTCTTCGCAGGCGGCGTCAAGCGCGGAAAGCTGACCGAGGCCGCGGCCGCCGAACTCGCGGACGGAGTGCTTGCTACGACAGAGTACCCCGCGCTGGCTGTCTGCGAGCCGGTGATCGAGGCGGTGTTCGAGGACATCGACGTGAAGCGGCCGGTCTTCGAGCGGCTGGTCGAAGTGTGCCGTCCCGATGCGGTGCTCGCCACCAACACCTCCTACCTCGACCCGCGTGAGATCGTCGGCGGGCTGCCGAGCCCGGAACGGTTCGTCGGCCTGCACTTCTTCAGCCCCGCGAACGTGATGAAGCTGCTCGAGATCGTGCCGCTGCCGGAGACGTCCCCCGAAGTGCTGGCGACGGCCTTCGCGCTGGCGGAGCGGCTGCGCAAGGTGCCGGTCAAAGCCGGCATCTGCGAAGGGTTCATCGGCAACCGCATCCTCAAGCGCTACCGCGCCGCCGCCGAAGAGCTGGTCCGCGTAGGCGTCGCGATCGCCGAGATTGACGGCGCAATGCGCGACTTCGGCTTTCGCATGGGTCCTTTCGAGGCACAGGACCTCGGCGGCCTCGACATCGCCTTCCTGCAGCGCGAGGGCGCGCGGAAGGCCGGTCAAGACGTGCCGGAGACATTGGGCGACGTGCTTGTCCGCGCCGGCCGCAAGGGCCAGAAGACCAGTGCAGGCTGGTACGACTACGAGAAGGGCGATCGGACGCCGCTTTCCTCGAACGAGGTCGAGGGTCTTCTCGGCGAGCGGATCAGGGGCGGCACCACGATCTCCCGTGACGGGATCGCCGACCGCCTCGTCGCGGCCATGGCGGATGAGGGCGAGAGGATCCTCGCGGAAGGCGTGGCCGACGCGCCGGTGGACATCGACCTCGTGGAGGTCCATGGCTACGGCTTCCCCCGGTGGAAGGGCGGCCCGATGCACTATTCCCGCCGTCGACGTTGATCCAATCACAGTCGGGCGCTGCGACGCGCTGACAGGCGCCGCCGGTATTTTTCGTTCGAGACCTTCGGGATTTCGATGATCCCTTCTGCGGGCTGCGGTCGAAGGTGGCCCTGCTCAATGCGGACCCGCGCAGGGCGGACAGTAGTAGGTAATGTCAGGCCGTGACGCCGAGAAGGCTGGCGTGTGCCGAGACGATACGCCATCCCTCGGTCGTGCGGACGAGCGTCTTCGTCTCGCGGCCGGTGCAGGCCTCGCCCTCGCGCAGGTATTCGGTATTGGCGGTGGCGAAGTCTCGGCCGTAGGTGGTGATGACGGTGCGCATCAGCCCTCCGGCGGAAACGGCCCAGCTTGCCGCTGCGGCGAAAGGCCGAGACCTCGTCCCAGCCGTAGAGGTTCTCGCCGACGCCGTAGCGGGTGGTCGTCGGGTCGTTCCAGAAGAGCTCCTCGAGCACGGGAACGTCGTTCGCCTGCAGCGCGGCTTCGTAACGGTCGAAGACCTGCCGGACTTCGGCTATGACATCCGGCAGGTTCAGCTCAGGCGTCACCCGCGAGCCAGCCGAAGAGGTTCTTCCAGAGCCGAGCGTAGCCGTCCCACTCGCAGAACTCGGGCGAGAGCCAGTGCGGGCCGATGTCGCTGGTCCAGGCCGCGGTGCGCCCCTTGCCGTGCAGGCCAAGCACCAGCAGCGGATGGCCGCCCTGATCCTCGGGCAATTGTGCCAGGACCTCGGCCTCGGGCTTCGGCACCACCTCGTTGACGCCAAGGAGCATTGGCCAATCGCCCTCGATCCCGCCGAAGACCGGGTGCTCGGGCATCCGGATTTCGGCGCGGCAGCCCTCGGGAATCTCGATGCGGTCGTCGTAGGGATGGCAGCTGACTGGCAGCACGTCCTCGACCGGGGTGCGGCGCCAGCGGGCGCGGCCATCGATGCCCTGGAAGCTGAAGTAGCCCCCGGCCATCAGCAGGCCACCGCCACCCGCGACATAGTCCCGGATGACCTTGAGCCGGTTCGGCGCGGTCTGCGAATGCAGCCAAACCTTGGGCGGCAGGAGCAGCGTATTGGCGCCGATGTCGGACAGGACGAGCGCGTCGTAGGCGGCGAGCCCGTCGACGCCGAAGGGAAAGCCCTCCGCCGCCTCGTGCGCCTTCATCCAGGTGATCTCGAACTCCGAGCCCGCGAGCGCGTCGACCAGCGGGTCGGCCCCGGTGTGGAACGTCACCGAGCCGAACTGGTCGAAGCCCTTGTAGTGCGTGGCGGAACTGACCCAGCTTTCGCCGACCAGCAGGATCTTCTTCATGCGTTTCTCCCTGATTGCAAGGCGCGCCGGCGCCGCCGCAGTATCTGCGTCGAGGGCGCCACGGACGGCGGCGCCCTTCCATACTTACTCGAACGTCGCGAACTGTAGCCGCAGCGCTCCGTCGGGGTACTGCGTCCAGTCAAGCTCCTCGACCGAGGCCTGCAGCGTCATCGGGAACGCCACGAACAGGAGCGGCGTCTCCTCGGCGATGATCTCCTGCGCCTGCTGGTAGAGCGCGGCGCGCGCCTCCTGCGTGGTCTCGGTGCGGGCCTGTTCCAGCAGGCCGTCGACCTCCTCGTTTTCCCAGCCGGGGAAGTTGTTCGGCCCGTCGATGGTGAAGTAGTTGTACATGTTGCCGTCGGGGTCGGTGCGGCCCGACCAGGGCGACATGCAGAGGTCGAAGGTCCGCTCGCGCAGGACCGTGATCAGGCTCGTCGCGTCGATCTGATTGATCGAGACGTCGAAGCCGGCCGCGTTGGCCTGCGCCTGCAGGATCTCGGCGATGCGCACGAAGATCGGCGAGTTCGTCACCGTGATCTCGACCGGCACCGGCGTCGTCACGCCCGCCTCCTCGAGCGCCGCGCGGGCGCCCTCGGGATCGTTCCGCGGCGCGGTCAGGTCCGGGTCCCAGGCCCACGGCATCGACGGCGGGATCGGCCCGAAGGCGGGCGTCGCCGCGCCGAAGTAGGCGGCCTGCACGATCACCGTCGGGTCGGTCGCCATCGCGAAGGCCCGCCGTAACGCAGGGTCGTCGAAGGGCGCGCGCGTCGTGTTGAACGAGAACGCGCTGAACCCCAGGCCCGGGCTCTGCTTCAGCTCGATGCCGGGCGTCGAGGTCACCTGCGACAGCGCCTGCGGCGGCACCCCGTCGATGAGCTGCACGGTGCCCGAGCGCAGGTTCGTCAGCCGCACCGTCTCGTCGGGGATGGGGCGAAAGACGATCCGCTTGATCGCCGGCTCGCCGCGCCAGTAGCCGGGGAAGGCCTCGAGCACGAGCTCGGAATTCTTGGTCCAGCTCACGACGCGGTAGGGGCCGGCGCCGACCGCCTGGGTGGCGAAGTCCTCGCCCAGCTCCTCGACCGCGGTCGGCGAGACCATCATGCCGGCGCGGTTCGACAGCACCTGCAGGAACGGGGAGTACGGGGCCGAGAGGCTGATTGTCACCTCGAGCGGGCCCGTGACCTCGACCAACTCCACCGGGCCCAGCTCGCTGGCCCGCGGCGAGCCGGTGGCGGGGTCCATCATCCGGTCGAAGTTCGCCTTCACCGCCTCGGCGTCTACGGGCGTGCCATCGTGGAAGGTCAGCCCCTCCTTCAGGGTCAGCACATAGGTGGTCGGGTCAGGCGTCTCGACCGAGGCGAGGCCGGGCTCGGCCTCGAGCTCCGGCGTGATGTGGATCAGCGGCTCGAAGATGTTGTACTGCACCGCGATCTCGAAGAACGAGGCCATCAGCGCGGGGTCGAGCGTCACCGGGTCGGAGACGACGGCGACAGAGAGCGTGCCGTCCTCCTGCGCGAATGCGATGGCGCCGGGCAGCGTGGGCAGCGCCGCCACGGTGGCGGCGCTCATCAGGAATGTCCGTCTCTTCAGCATCGTCTTGCCTCCTGTCGGTCAGGTGTTTCTTGGATCGAAGAAGTCGCGCAGCGCGTCGCCCAGCAGGTTGAAGCCGAGGACGGTGAGGAAGATCGCCAGGCCCGAGAACCACGCCATCCACGGCGCGAGGTCGAGGAACGCGATCGCGTTGCGCAGCATGTTGCCCCAGGTTGCGGTCGGCGGCTGCGCCCCGAGCCCCAGGAACGAAAGATAGCTCTCGGTGATGATCGCCGCGGCGAAGAGCAGCGAGCCCTGCACGATCAGCGGCGCCGAGATGTTCGGCAGGATCGTGCGGAAGAGGATGTTCGCCGGCCCGAACCCCAGCGCGCGCTTCGCCTCGACGAAATCGAGGCTGCGCACGACCAGCGTCTGCGCGCGGGCGAGCCGGGCGAAGACCGGCAGGTTCACCACAGCGATGGCGAGGATCGCGTTCGTCAGGCTCGGCCCCAGGACCGCGGTGATGGCGAGCGCCAGCAGCACGCTCGGGAAAGCGAAGATAACGTCCATTGCGCGCATGATCGTCGCCTCCACCCAGCGGCCGGCGTAGCCCGCGACGCTGCCGAGGACGGCGCCGGCGACGAGCGCCGAGAGGACGCTGAGGACGCCCACAACCAGCGACACGCGGGCGCCGTAGATCACTCGCGTCAGCACGTCCCGCCCGAGGTCGTCCGTGCCGAGCGGATGCGCCAGCGAGGGCGGCGCGAGGATCGCGGTGAAGTCCGGCGCGTCGGGCGCATAGGGCGTCAGCAGCGGCGCGAAGACGGCGGCGACGACGGCGAGCCCGACCAGCACCACGCCCGCCAGCGCCCGACGGTTGCCGAGGAGCGGCCCGAGCGAAAGGCGGAGCGGCGCCGCGACCTCGCTCATGCCAGGCGCAACCGCGGGTCGATCAGCGTGTAGGCGATGTCAGTGACGAGGTTGATCAGCACGAAAAGCGCCGCCGTCAGCAGCACCGCCCCCTGCACCACCGGGTAGTCGCGAGCGAAGATCGCGTCGACCGTCAGCTTGCCGATGCCGGGCCAGGAGAACACCGTCTCGGTGATGACGACGCCGCCGAGCAGCTGCCCGAACTGGATGCCGAGCAGCGTGACGATCGGGATCTGCGCGTTGCCGAAGGCGTGGCGCCAGACCACCGTCCTCCGTCGCATCCCCTTGGCCCGCGCGGTGCGCACGAAGTCGGCCTCGAGCACCTCGAGCATCGTCGACCGGGTCATCCGCATCACCGCCGCCGCGAGCGCGGTGCCGAGCGTGATCGCCGGCAGGATCAGGTGGCGGAGGAACGCACCCAAATCCTCGGACGGCGGCACGTAGCCGGAGGCGGGCAGCACCGGCAGGTGGATCGAGAAGGCGAGGATCAGCAGCACGCCGAGCCAGAAGCTCGGCATCGACAGACCGCAGAGCGCGATGAAGGAGGCCGAGTAGTCCGCCGCCGTGTCGCGCCGCGTCGCCGCCACCACCCCGGCCGGGATCGCGATCGCCAGCGACACCGCGGTCGCCGCGAGCGAGAGCCAGAGCGTCGGCAGGAACGCGTCGAGCAGCATCGGCAGCACCTCCCGCCCGCTCTGGATCGAGCGGCCGAAGTCGCCGGAGAGGATGTTGCCGAGCCAGGCCACGTACTGGACCGGCAGCGGGTCGTCGAGCCGGAACCGGTCGCGCAGCGCGGCGATGGCCGCGTCCGTCGCCTCCATCCCGAGGAGCGCCACGACCGGGTCGCCGGGGATAAGACGTACCAGCAGGAACACCACGAGCGACGTCCCGAACAGGATCGGGACGAGGCTCAGCATCCTCAGCGACAGGTAGCGCGTCATGCTGGCAAAGGCCGCTCCCCACCCCTCTCATCTGCGCACGAAACCGGTTCAGTCGCGTATTGAACCGGTTCAGTCGCCGCGATAGTCGTTGAGGCGTCGAGCCCTTGTCAACGCGGAATCCCGATTGGACCCAGACGGCAGACCAGGCCGCACGACGGCACCGGACGCGCCCGTCCTCGAGATACGGGGGCTCGAGGTTGGCTTCGGCGGCGCCGCGATCCTCGACGGCATCGACGTCACCGTCTCCCGCGGCGAGCTCCTCTGCATCGTGGGCGAGTCGGGCTCCGGCAAGAGCGTCACGGCGCTCTCGGTCATGGGACTGCTGCCGCGCGGCGCCCGCCTCCGTGCCGATGCGCTGCGGTTCGACGGCGCCGACCTCGCCGCGGCGGGCGAGGCGGAGTTCGAACGGCTGCGCGGCAACCGCATGGCGATGGTCTTTCAGGAGCCGATGACCTCGCTCAATCCGGTGATGACCGTCGGCGCGCAGATCGTCGAGCCTCTGGTGCGCCACCAGGGGCTCGGGGAGCGGCGGGCGCGCGAGGTCGGGCTCGGGATGCTGCGGCGGGTCCACATCCCGGCACCCGAGGCGCGGTTCGAGATGTACCCGCACCAGCTCTCTGGGGGCATGCGCCAGAGGGTGATGATCGCGATGGCGCTGGTCTGCCGCCCGGCACTGCTGATCGCCGACGAGCCCACCACAGCGCTCGACGTGACGATCCAGAACCAGATCCTGCGCCTCATCGACGAGCTCAGGACCGAGCTCGGCACCGCCGTCCTCTTCATCACCCACAATCTTGCCATTGTGGCCGAGATCGCCGACCGGATCGCGGTGATCTACGCCGGGCGCATCGTGGAACGCGGCAGCCGCGACGAGATCTTCGGCAACCCGCAGCACCCGTACACGCTGGCTCTCTTCGCCGCGATGCCGCGCAGCTCGGACCACGGACGGCGCCTCGCGGCGATCGAGGGGCAGGTGCCACAGCCGGGGGCGATGCCGTCCGGCTGCCGCTTCGCCCCGCGCTGCCCGTTCGCCGTCGACCGCTGCCGCGCCGAGACGCCGCCGCTCGGGGCCATCGGGCGCGACCACGTCGTCGCCTGCTGGCGCGCGCCCCTCGAGGAGAAGGCGGCGTGAGCGCGCCGATCCTCGAGGTGGAGGGGCTGACCAAGACATACACCGGCGCCGGGGGCCTCTTCCGCACAGCGCCGCGGGCGACGGTGGTCGACCGCGTCAGCTTCCGCATCGAGCGCGGCGGCACCTTCGGCCTTGTCGGCGAGAGCGGATCGGGAAAGTCGACCATCGGCCGGGCCGTCCTGCGCCTGATCGAGCCGGATGCGGGCGCCATCCGCTTCGACGGCACCGACGTTCGTGCGCTCGACGCCGCGGGGCTGATGCGGCTCCGGCGGCGGATGCAGATCATCTTCCAGGACCCGTTCAGCTCCCTCGACCCCCGCGTCCGCATCGGCCGCGCCATCGCCGAGCCGATCCGCCTGCACCGCCTGCGCTCGGGCGCCGAGGTCGGGCGGCGGGTGGACGAGCTGCTCGAGCTCGTCGGCCTCGGGCCCCACCACCGCGACCGCTTCCCGCACGAGTTCTCCGGCGGCCAGCGGCAGCGCGTCGCCATCGCCCGCGCCCTCGCCGTCGAGCCCGAGCTCATCGTCTGCGACGAGCCGGTCTCGGCGCTCGACGTCTCGATCCAGGCGCAGGTGCTGAACCTGCTCGAGGACCTGCGCGGCCGCCTCGGCGTCTCGTTCCTGTTCATCTCGCACGACATGGCCGTGGTCCGGCACTTCGCGTCGCAGGTGGGCGTCCTCTATGCCGGCACCCTCGTCGAGGTCGGGCCGGCCGAGGCCGTCTTCGCCGACCCGCGGCACCCCTACACGCGGATGCTGCTCGCCGCGACGCCGAGCCTCGTGCCCGAGCGCCGCGAGCGGGGCGAGGAGGTCGAGGGCGAGCCGCCGAGCCCATTCGAGACGATCGCCGGCTGCCCCTTCGCCTCGCGCTGCGCCCACGCGACCGAGCGCTGCCGGGCGGAGCGGCCGCCGCTCGACACCTGGAGCGCCGGCGAGCAGCGCGCCGCCTGCTGGCACGCCGCCGAGCTGCCGCGGCACGGCATGGCCTCGGACGACGAGGGCCTGATGTCGGAGGCCTACCGGCGCCGGATGGCGCTGCTGCGGAACGCCCGGATGGCGGCCCATGCGTAGGCCGGGGGCGCGCGGACCGGCGACGATGGCCGACGTGGCGCGGCTGGCGGGCGTGGCCAAGAGCACCGTCTCGAACTACCTCGGCGGCCACGTCCCCGTCGCGCCGGCAACCGGCCGCCGGATCGCGGACGCGGTGGCGCGGCTCGACTACCGGCCGGCCGAGATCGCCCGCTCGATGACCTCGCGCCGTCGGGCCACCCGCACGCTGGCGCGGCTTGACGCCGACGTGCCGTGCCTGACGGCGGTGGGGCACGTTAGCGTCGACTACATCGCGCGCCTCGACCGCCTGCCGGCCCGCGAGGACCGGCTGGTCGCCCACGAGATCTTCAAGGCGGTGGGCGGACCGGCGGCCAATGTCGCCGCGATCGCCGCAGGCCTCGGCGGCGACTGGCGGGTCGCCTGCTCGCTGCTGACCGCGGTCGGCAACGACGTCGACAGCGACTGGGCGATCGCCGAGCTCGCCGGGCGCGGCGTCGACATCCTGACGCCCGCGGGCCAGCGCGAGGGGCGCCTCGCCCGGGCGCTGGTGATGGTCGAGCCCGACGCCCGGCGCACCATCGTCGCCGAGCCGATCGCGGTGGGCGAGCTCGACCTCGACCTCTTCATTGCCGCCCACGCGCCGGCGGAGCGGCCCTGGTGCCTGCACTTCGAGGGCTTCCAAGTGCCGCGGCAGATGCCGCGCGTCCTTGCCGCCCGCGAGGCCGGCTTCCGCACCGCGATGCACACGACCGGCCTGCCGGCGGCCTGGATGGCCGCGAACGCGGAGGCGGCGTTCGGCGCCTTCGACGTCCTGACGCTGCAGCGCGAGACCCTGGCGGCGATCCCCGGCTGCCCGGCGGCTCCCGATGCCGCGGCCGGCTGGCTCGCCCGGCGGTCGGGCGAGGTCGAGCGCTGGCCCGAGGCGGTGATCGTCTCGCTCGGCCTCGAGGGCGCGATCCTCGTGGAGACGGGCGGGCAGGTCACCCGCTGCGGCGCCAGCGAAACGGCCCGCGTCGACGAGACCGGCGCCGCCGACGCTCTCGTCGGCACCTTCCTCGCGCTCTGGCTTCACGGCGTGCCGGGGCCCGAGGCGCTGCCCTACGCCTTCGCCTCGGCCGCGCTCGTCGCAACTTGCCTGGGCGCGCAGGAGCTGAGGCCCTCGGCCGGGGATCTCGCCGCGCACGTCGGCCTGCCGCTGCCCGCCCCCGCTGCGACCCTTCAGGAGAACCTCGCGTGAGTTCAGCGTCTTCCGTCTACATCCCCAAAGCCCATGCGATCGACGACCTGTTCGGGCGGCGCAAGGCGGTGATCGGCGTGATCCATGCCCTGCCGCTGCCAGGCTCGTCGCGCTACGACGGCGCGCCGATCGAGGCCGTCTACGATCACGCGGTGGCCGAGGCGCGGCGCTACCGCGAGAACGGCGTCGACGGACTGATCGTCGAGAACCACGGCGACATCCCCTTCGCCAAGCCCGACGAGATCGGCCCCGAGACGGCGGCGGCGATGGCGGTGATGACCGACCGGGTGCGCGCCGCGGTCGGCGGCCCGGTCGGCATCAACGTGCTCGCCAATGCGCCGGTCACCGCGCTTGCTTGCGCCAAGGCGGCGGGTGCCGACTTCATCCGCGTCAACCAATGGGCCAACGCCTACGTCGCGAACGAGGGCTTCATGGAGGGCCGGGCCGGCGCCGCGACGCGCTACCGCAGCTGGATCGGCGCGCGCGATGTCCGCATCTTCGCCGACGTCCACGTCAAGCACGGCGCGCACGCCATCGTCGCCGACCGGCCGCTGGAGGAGATGGCGCGCGACGTGGAGTTCTTCGACGCCGATGCGGTCATCGTCACCGGGCAGCGCACCGGCCACGGCGCCGACCCCGAGGAGCTGGCGCTGTTCCGCCGCGCCTCGCCGCTGCCGGTGCTGGTCGGCAGCGGCGTGACGCGCGACAACATCGAAGGCATCTTCGCCCAAGCCGACGCCGTCATCGTCGCGAGCTCGCTCAAGGTCGATGGCAGCTGGTGGAACGAGGTGGACCCGGCGCGCGTGCGCGATTTCATGGGCGTGGTTGAAAAGGTCCGGGAATGAGCCGCATCTTCGTCCTCGGCAACGCGACGATGGACCTGACGCTCGCCGTGCCGGCCTGGCCGGGAGCGGGCGAGACGGTCCTGGCACGGTCGCTCTCGCGCGGGCCCGGCGGCAAGGGGCTGAACCAGGCTCACGCCGCGGCGCGCGCCGGCGGCACGGTGACGCTGGCGGCGCCGGTCGGGGACGATGCAGACGGCGCGTATCTCCGCTCCGCCGTGGCCGAGAGCGGGCTCTTCGAGACGCGCTGGCGGCTCTGCGACGCCGCAACGGATATCTCGACGATCTGGGTCGCGGAGGGCGGCGAGAACATGATCGTCTCCTCCGCCGACTGTGCCCGCTCCGTCGGGCCGGAAGAGGTCGCGCGCCTTCTGGATGGCTTTGCCGCCGGCGACTTCCTCGTCGTGCAGGGCAACTTCCGCGCCCAGACTACCGTCGACGCCTGCCGCTACGCCGTCGGGCTCGGCGGCAGGACGATCCTCAACACGGCGCCGATCGACTGGCCGATGGAGGAGCTTCTCGGCCTCGTCGACGTCGTGGTCTGCAATCGGCCGGAGGCCGAGGCGATTGCCGGACCCGCCGACGACTCGGCCGCGCGCATCGCGGAAATGGCCCGCGGTGCGGTCGTCCTGACGCTCGGGGCTGAGGGCGCCCTCGTGGTCGACGGCGGCGCCGCAACGAGGATCGCGGCTCCGCGGGTCGCGGCGGTCGACACGTCGGGCGCGGGCGACGTGGCGGTTGGGTTCCTCGCCGCCGCGCTCGCCGAACGGCGCCCGCTCCGGGCGGCGGCGGAGATCGCAGTCTGGGCGGCCAGCCTGTCGGTGACGCGGCCCGGCACGCTCTCGTCCTGCCCCGCGGCCGACGAGGTGGCGCCGGCGGGGGCCGCGGCACCATGATGCGCCCTGCGGACAGGATGCCTCGCGCGCCCGAAGCGGGCCGGCGCGTCGCGGCGAGAAGGACGATGGCCCGAGAACGCAACAGGAGGGAACTGAGATGACACGAAGCAACGGATACGCCGCGCTCCTCGCCGGAGCGGCTTTCGCGGCCACGGCTGGCGCAGCGGCGGCGCAGGAGCAGCCGACCTACGCGCTGGTGCAGATCAACCAGCAGGCGCTCTTCTTCAACCAGATGAACGAGGGAGCGCAGCAAGCGGCCGACGAGGTCGGGGCGGAGCTTCTGATCTTCAACGCCAACAACGACCCGGCGGCGCAGAACAGCGCGGTCGAGACCTACATCACCGAGGGTGTCGACGGCCTCGTCGTCGTCGCGATCGACGTCAACGGCATCATGCCGGCCGTGAACCAGGCGGCCGACGCCGGCATCCCGGTCGTCGCCGTGGACGCGATCCTGCCCGAGGGGCCGCAGGCGGCGCAGGTCGGCGTCGACAACGCCGAGGCGGGCGCGATGATCGGCGAGGACTTCGTCGCGTGGGCGGGCGAGCAAGGCGACACGGTCGAGCTCGGCATCGTCGGCGCGCTCAACTCCTTCATCCAGAACGTCCGGCAGGAGGGCTTCGAGGGCGCCGTCGAGGGCGCCGAGAACGTCGAGACCGTGGGCGTCGTCGACGGCCAGAACGTGCAGGACACCGCCCTCTCGGCGGCCGAGAACCTGATCACCGCCAACCCCGGCCTCGACGCCATCTACGCCACCGGCGAGCCCGCGCTCCTCGGCGCCATCGCGGCGGTCGAGAGCCAGGGCCGGACCGGCGACGTCAGGATCTTCGGCTGGGACCTGACCGAGCAGGCGATCGGCGGCATCGAGCAGGGCTACGTCCAGGCGGTGGTGCAGCAGGACCCGGCCGGCATGGGCGCCGCGGCGGTCCGCGCGCTCGACACGCTGAACGAAGGCGGCGACGTCGAGAGCCAGATCGACGTGCCGGTGACGATCGTCACGCAGGAAAACGTGGACGACTTCCGGTCGATCTTCGAATGAGCCAGGCGGAGGCCCGGGGGGACGCGCCCCCCGGGACCCCGCGCATCCGGCTGCGGGGCATCGTCAAGACCTTCGGCTCGGTCGAGGCGCTGAGGGGCGTCGACATCGACCTCTGGCCGGGCGAGTGCCTCGGCCTCGTCGGCGACAACGCCGCCGGCAAATCGACGCTGACCAAGATCATGTCCGGCACGTACATCGCCGACGGCGGCAGCATCGAGATGAACGGCACGCTCCTGCGCCTGACCGGCCCGGCCGACGCCCGCGCGGCCGGAATCGAGATGGTGTTCCAGGACCTCAGCCTCTGCGACCACATCGACGTCGCCGGCAACCTCTTCCTCGGCCGCGAGCCGTCGCGCGGGCCGTTCCTCGACCGCAAGCGCATGGCCGAGGAGGGGCGGCAGATGCTCGACCGCCTGCGCATCCGCATCCCGCGCCTGACCGCCAAGGTGGCGCAGCTCTCGGGCGGCCAGCGGCAGTCGATCGCCATCGCCCGCGCCGCCGCCTTCGAGCCCCGCATCCTGATCATGGACGAGCCCACCTCGGCGCTGGCCGTCGCCGAGGTCGAGGCGGTGCTCGAGCTCATCAACAGGGTCAAGGCGCAGGGCGTCTCGGTGATCCTCATCACCCACCGCCTGCAGGACCTCTTCCGCGTCTGCGACCGCATCGCCGTGATGTACGAGGGCACCAAGGTCGCCGAGCGCCGCGTCGGCGAGACCGACCTCGAGGACCTCGTCCACCTCATCGTCGGGGAGAAGCTGCATTGACCTACACCGAACGCAAGCAGGGCAGCGCGCGGGCGGACTGGCTGGCCGAGAACGCGCAGGTGCTGTCCATCGCGGCGTTCTTCGTCGCGTGCCTTCTGTTCTTCGCCTGGGGCAACGAGAACTTCCTGACCGCCGTCAACCTGCTGAACGTGCTGCGGCAGGCGGCGCCGATCCTGGTCGTCTCGGTGGCGATGACCTTCGTCATCCTGACCGCGGGGATCGACCTTTCGGTCGGAAGCCAGGTGGCGCTGGTCAACGCGATCTGCGCCATGCTGCTCGCGGCCGGCCTGCCCTGGGTGCCGGTGGTCGCGGGCATGCTGGTCTTCGGCGTCGCCCTCGGGCTCGCGCAGGGGTGGTTCATCGCCTACCAGGGCATCCCCGCCTTCATCGTGACCCTCGCCGGACTGTCGATCCTGCGCGGCTTCGCGCTCTACCTGACCGAGGGCTACTCGATCCCGGTGCCGCAGCTCCCCGGCTTCTACTGGATCGGCCGCGGCACGATCGGGGGCGTGCCGGCACCGGCGCTGATCGCCGTCCTCGTCATCGTCGCGGGCTTCGTCGTGCTCAACACGACGACCTACGGCCGGCGGGTCGTCGCCGTCGGCTCGAACCTCGAGGCGGCGCGGCGCGTGGGGATGCCGGCGCGCTGGATCCTCGCCTCGGTCTACGGTCTCACCGGCGCGGCCTCGGCGCTCGCGGGCCTCATGCTCGCGGCGCGCCTCGGCTCCGGCTCGTCGAACGCGGCGGTGGGCTTCGAGCTGCAGGTGATCGCCGCCGTGGTCCTCGGCGGCACGTCGTTGATGGGCGGGCGCGGCACCATCACCGGCACCGTTCTCGGCGCCCTGACCATCGCCGTGATCGGCAACGGGCTGATCCTGCTGCACATCTCGCCCTTCTTCACGCAGATCGTCACCGGCGCGATCATCCTTATCGCGATCTGGCTCAACACACGGATCTTCTCGGCCCGCCTCGGATCGGGGAAGCGGTCATGAGCGAACTGTCACAGGCGCATGTCGGCTCGGGACTGGCGATGACGGTGCTCGGGCCGGTTCCGGTCTCCGAGCTCGGCATGGCGCTGATGCATGAGCACATCCTCAACGACTGCTCCTGCTGGTGGCATCCGCCGGGGCCGGAGCGGGAACATCTCGCCGATGCGCCGCTGACGCCCGGCATTCTGTGGGAGCTGCAGCAGGATCCGTTCGTCAACCGCGACAACATCCGCCTCGACGACGAGGCGGACGCGATGGCCGACCTCGAGCTCTTCGCGGCCGAGGGCGGCCGCACCGTCGTCGACCCGACCTGCCGCGGCATCGGCCGCGACCCGGCGGCCCTCGTCCGCATCTCGCGGGCGACCGGCCTCAACATCGTCATGGGCGCGGGTTACTACCTCCAGGGCTCGCACCCGCCGGAGGTGGCGGAGATGTCCGAAGACGCCATCGCCGACCAGATCGTCGCCGAGGCGCTGGACGGCGTCGACGGCGTCCGCATCGGCCTCATCGGCGAGATCGGCGTCTCCTCGGACTTCACCGCGGACGAGCGCAAGTCGCTGCGCGGCGCCGCCCGCGCCCAGGCGCGGACCGGCCTGCCGCTGATGGTGCACCTGCCCGGCTGGTTCCGCCTCGGCCACGAGGTCATGGACATCGTCGAGGCCGAAGCCGCCGACCCGCGCCACACCGTCCTCTGCCACATGAACCCCAGCCACGACGACTGGGACTACCAGCGCAGCCTCGCCGCGCGGGGCGTCTTCATCGAGTACGACATGATCGGCATGGACTACTTCTACGCCGACCAACAGGTGCAGTGCCCGAGCGACGACGAGGCGGCGAGGGGCATCCTGCGCCTCGTCCACGCGGGCTTTGCCGACCGCGTCCTCCTCAGCCAAGACGTGTTCATCAAGATGATGCGCACATGCCACGGTGGGAACGGGTACGCATACGTCCCGAGGCACTTCCTGCCGCGCCTTATTCGACACGGCCTCGACCCGCAGGCCGCGGCCGCGCTACTTCGTACCAATCCGGCGCGGGTCTTCTGCAACGCGTAAGGAGCGAGACTGCCTGTCCCGGTTGCAGTACCGGCCTATGAGCCTTTCTCGCTCGTCCCGGTCTGACGCGGCAGCAGCCGCTGCACTGAGGGACGGCTTCAACAACGGGGCATCGGCCGAGTCGTCAGGTTCGCTGATTGGGTACACAGGCTGACCGTGGGCCCGTCCGCGAACTCCCCAACAGTTCTTGTCGCCTCACTGATCTCGAACTCCACAGACTTCTGTGTGGCTCGTTCTGGATGATCGACGGGCGCTCCTTGAAGACGACCGCGGGCGGTCGAACACCATTCGGACTATTGCTTAACGCAGCGGCACGCCGCATCGTCGATAATTGGGGGCGCGGCTTGAATAGATTCATCTCAGACGTCTTTTCGGGGGTCGGAATCGGGCTGCTGCTCGGGACCGTGCTCGGGCTTTCCACAACGCCTGTCGTGGCGCTTGTGGTCGGTGCCCTGACCTCGATCCTCGCGGTCTTCCTCGGCCTCGACGGCAAGGAGAACTCGCGGCTGCCGTCGGTCAGCTCGGTCCGCATCGGCGCCTTCGGACTTGCGACGGTGGCCGGGTTGGGCCTGGGGTTGCACCTGCGGATCAACAACCCGATCGCGATCGCCCCCAGTGTGGCGATGGAGCGCTGGATCGAGGCGTTCCCCGACAACCCGACGCTCGCGCGCCAGATGATGATCTACGAGCGCACGGCGATCGTACCGGGCGCGCTGCAGTTCGAGGCCGAGGCGCCCGGCACCGCCGTCGCCCTAGATGCCGCGGCGGCGAGTGTCCGGCAGGCGGTATTGTTTTCATCACTTTCGGAATTCGATGCCTGCACGCGCCTGGACCCCGAACGCTTCGCCACGGCAGACGACGTCATTGCCGCCTACTCGCGGCCTGGCGCGCCCGACACGGTGAAGGCCCTCGCCGCCGACCTCGCGGCACTCCCCGACGGCGACAAGCCCACGGCCGTGATAGTCGCCCATTCCCTGCTCTGCACACTGCAACTGGAGGAGAGCAAGTGAGACCTATCCTGGCGCTGCCCCTCCTCGCCCTCGCCTCGGCGGCGACGGGCGAGACCGACCTCCTCAGTGCGCAGTCCGTCGTGCAGATCCGTTGCGCCATCGAGGCTGGCGAGATGAAGGCGACGGGCTTCGTCTGGCCCGAGCCCGGCTACGTCGTCACCGCCCTTCACGCCGTGGCCGGATGCGGCCGTGGCGAAGGTGTGATCTACAGCCAGCATGCCAAGCGCGAGACGGAGATTTCCGAGATCGTGGCGGTCGACCTCGATGCCGACCTCGCGCTGATACGAGTGTCCGACGACCTGGGACTCGTGCCGGTGCCGTTCGCCGAGAGCGCGCCCGACACGCGCGGCACGCACTACGTCTGGGGCTATCCGCTCGCCGCCGAGAGCATGATCGAGCTCCGGGTCGATTTCGCGGGAGGTCTGGAGGGAGGCGTCACGACGCTCGGCTCCGCCTTTTCCTCGAACGATCTCGCCAAGCTCTTCCGCGAACAGTCCTATCCGAATCGCGAAACCCAGATCCTGCGTGTGACCACGACGATCCAGCCCGGCCATTCCGGCGCACCGATCTTCGACGTCGAGGGGCGGGTCGTGGCAATCGCCGATGGGGGTCTGCTGGGCGGCTGGAGGGGGATCAACTGGTCGATCCCGGCCCACGTCTACCTGGCCGGGCTGCCGACGTCGGACGATCCCCTGCCCGAGGCGGTGTCCCACCAGGCGGAGCTCTTCAGCGCCTACGCGGTCGAGGACGAGGTCGCCATCCCTCTGGGGAACCAGACCCGGACCGACCCAGCCGCGCCCGCTGACGAGGGTGCGCCCGCCGTCCTCGCGAACATCGGCCAGATACCGTTGACTGCCGTGATCGACATCCTGGGTGTCGAGGACGACGACGAAATGAGCTGGATGGTCGACGATCTCGAGGACATCCTGCCGAACCGCTCGACCTGGGAGCTGTTCCTCTTCGACGCGCTTCAAGACACCCGCGACGGGACCATTCACATCGTCCCCGCACGCAGCAGCGTCGAGTTCGAGCCGAACACCGGCCTGCTCGAGGCGGTGAGCGTCGACGGGGCTGCCCGGCAGTTCATGTTCGTTTGGACGTCGAGCGACTTCGACGAGGCGGTGGAGGGAGGGGAGGCTTTCCTCCTCGAACGCACCCGCGCCATGGGCGCGCTCCAGGGCGTACCCGATACGATCCCGCCGGAAGCCGTTGACCGCGACCTTGAGTTCCTCGAGTACGACGACTTCTTCGAGTCCTCGGACGGCCGCGTCGAGGTCAGTGTCTACGCACAGGCCAACGGCCCGCATTTCTTCGGCGGCGGCGTCGCCCGCACCCGAGACCCCGACGACATGTCCGACGCCGACTGGGTCGACTTCATCATGATGGACCTGGCGCTTTACGACCTGAACGGCTTCTTCACCCGCGACGACGAACTCGAAGCGTATCTGAGCAGCCCTGACCCCGCCGCCAGTGCGGTCGCGCCCGAGGCGAGCATCCTGACGCTCGTCCGGCGCATCCCGCTGGCCGATGTCGCGCGCGATTTCGTCGCCGACCGCGACTTCGGCTGGAAGAGCGACCTGGCAGAGCTGAAGAGCGAGCTGCGCGATCCCTCCGACTTCGACGAGCTGACCTTCGACGTCTACGAGGACCGTGCGACGGGCGCCACGATCGCGGTTCCGTCCGGCATCGAACTGAAATGGAACGAGGAGCTTGGCGCCGCCGAAGCCGTTTACGGGGGCGGCAGTGTCCATCTCGCCATAGCCGTCCAGAGCACGCCGACCTTCCGCGCCGCCACGGGCCTCGGCCCGTCCCGGTTCGTCGACGGCCTGTCGGGGTTGGCGAACTGGTCCGACGGCGGGCCGTCGGCGTGCAAACTCACGATCTACCCCTCGGACCGCACCGCCGATTGCTGGGGCTATTTCGAGGGGACGGACAACCGTACGGGAGAGTACGCGGACATCTACCTGGCGCTGACGGTCGAAGAGAACGTCTTTCTCGGAAGCTCGGTGTATATCGTCGGAGAGCAGGAAGATCTGACGTCGGACGAGCTCGTGACCTACCTGATGATGCTCATGGGCGCCGAATACCTCTCGGAGTTCGCGGCGAAATAGCGGCCCGATAGCTCGCAGCGTCCGGAAGCGGCCGGCGCCGGGTGTGCTTGCGTCAAAACGCCTCGTGGAATACGCCGCGGACCTTAGCTGCTCACCAATACGGTGCGAGGGTCAGAGCGATGATGAGCCCATACATGGGGCAGGAGCCTGACGGTCTTCTCCGTCGTGTTCAACGTCGCGCACATCCACGCCACGGTAGCTGCCGGCCTAGCGCCGGGTGGCAAATTCGCCGTGCTGGACCATTGTGTATTCTGTGGTCCGAGCGCCGAACCGGACTAGTCAGATTTCTCGTGTTATGCCTACCCCGTCACCGCCCGACCTCGAGTTTGGCGGCCTTTTTCCAAGTGGACCAGCAGGAAGCCCGAGATGCCCCGCGACACCAAACTGATCCTATGTCCAGTGAACATTCGTCACCTCAAGCTGGACACCAGCGCGTATGAGGAAGCCATCGCGATGGCGCAACGCCGAGGCGCCAAGCTTCTCGTGGCGACGGTCGCTCCGGAGATGGAGCGCAATCTGAATATCCGCGATTCAGAGGGCTATTGGGGCGAGCAATTGAGGAAGTTCATCGCCGAGCACCCCGCCGAAGGAGTGGAATTGGAAACCGTCGTTCGCAAGGGCGCCGTGCATCGTCAGATCGTGAGACTGGCCGAAGAGCGCAACGTCGATGTGATTGTGATGGAGTCCGCAAATCCAAAAGTTCAGGACTATCTTCTGGGGACGACGGCCAGCCACGTCGTGACACACGCGAGGTGTTCCGTCTACGTCGTGCGCGGATAGACCGGCACGTTCCGGGGCACCTTTTCCTGTACGGCCACAATCTACGTCTTTGCCGTAAGCAAACCTGGCATGGCCGCGGCCAACGAAGGACCGCGGCCTTTCCGACGTGCGTTCAGCCAGCCCGCTGCACGTCGCGCTTCTCACTCATCAGACCCTTCACGATCGCCCAGCACATGAGCAGCAGGATGATCGTGAATGGCAGGCCGGTCGAGATCACCATGGCCTGGAGCGCCGTCAGCCCGCCGCCGACGAGGAGCGCGATCGCGACAGCGCCCTCGAAGGTGCACCAGAACACCCGCTGCGGCACCGGGGCGTCGATCTTGCCGCCGGCGGTGATCGTGTCGATGACGAGCGAGCCCGAGTCCGAACTCGTCACGAAGAACACGATCACGAGGACGATGCCGATGACGGACGTGATCGACGCCAACGGCAGCCCGCCTAGCATCGCGAAGAGCGACAGCTCCGGAGCGTAGGTCTCGAGCACGTTGGCCCGCACGGCGCTCCCGGCGGGATCGCTGATGACCTGCTCGATCGCGGCGCCGCCAAAGACGGCCATCCAGAACACGCAGACGAGGCTCGGGATGATGAGCACGCAGGTGATGAACTCCCTCACCGTACGACCGCGGCTGACGCGGGCGATGAACATGCCGACGAAGGGCGACCAGGAGATCCACCAGGCCCAGTAGAACGACGTCCAGCCCTGGCGGTATCCGTCATCCTCCCGACCGATCGGGTTCGAGAGCGGGATCACCTCCTGGAAGTAGGCGCCAAGCCCGGTGACAAAGCCCTTCAGGATCCCCCCGCACCAGCGGCGAAGAGGACGAAGAGCAGGAGGATGAGCGCCAGGCCCATGTTGATCTCGGAGAGCCGCTTCACGCCTCCGTCGAGACCGCGCAACACAGAGATCAGCGCAATAGAGGTGATGCCGATGATCAGGATCACCTGGACGGTCACGTTGGAGGGGATTCCGAAGACGTAGCTCAGACCAGCGTTCGCCTGCTGCGCCCCGAGACCGAGCGAGGTGGCGAGCCCGAACAGCGTCGCGAAAACCGCAAGCGTGTCGATGATGTGGCCCCACCAGCCCCAGACACGTTCGCCGAGGATCGGATAGAACGCCGAGCGGATCGTCAGCGGCAGCCCCTTGTTGTACGAAAAGAGCGCCATGGCGAGCGCCAGGACCGCATAGATGGCCCAGGGGTGCAGCGCCCAGTGATAGGAGGTGGCGGCAAGCGCCATGCGCCGGGCCTCCGCCACGTTCGCCTCGATGAGAGCGCCATCCTCTGTGAACGGCCGGACCAGGCCGAGCGGCTCGTCGCCCCAGGGCGTGCCGAAATAGTAGACGGGCTCGAGGACGCCGAAGAACATCAGTCCGATACCCATCCCGGCGGCAAAGAGCATCGCGAACCAGCCCGGATAGCCGTAGTCCGGCGTCGCGTCCGCGCCACCCAGCCTGATAGAGCCCCAAGGACTGACGATCAAAAACAGGCAGAAGATCACGAAGACGTTCGCCGCCGACATGAAGAACCAGTCGAAGGTCGAGGTCAGCGCCGGCCGCAGCCAGCCGAAGAAAGTCGACGACTGCTCCGGCAGGATGAGCGCGAACGAGGTGAAAGCAATGACCGTAAGCCCCGAGATCAGGAACACCGGGTTGTGGATGTCGAAGCCGAACGGGCCGACCCTGCCCTCGACGTTCTGATCGCCGATCTTGTAGTCGGTCTGGATCAGACCCGGCTCTCCTCCGGGTGCTCCTTGTATCGATTGATCAGACATTCGGGCTGTCCTTTCGTTTCCCTGCGTTTGGCGTCCGGGGCTCTTCACCGTGAAAAGTCCGTACCTCGTGCGTCGCCAGCACTGCGACCCGAACGCCCCCTTCGCCACGTTAACGGCGAAACCGCTGTTGGGAAAACCATTTCCACCACCTGAAATTCCTGGCGTTTGGCCGCCCCCACCGAGATCATGGGCGGGACGCTCATCGCGCCGCATCTTTTCTGGGTGGAGCTTCGACACATCCTGCTCGTCGGCGAGCGGCGGGGCGGCGCCACGGCCTGATGGCTTGCGCCGCGCTCTATCTCGAACTGGCGCTTCGGCACCACGCGCCGCTGCTGACGCTCGACAAGGCGCTCGGCGCCGCCGCTGCCCGGGAAGGTCCGCCTGAAGGACCGTAGCGGGAGCAGGTCGGCGCTGTCCGACGTCCGGATTGCAAACGACCCTCGGCAAGGTGAAGGTCGGCGGACGCGGCAGACGGAGGTCCGGTGCCGGAAGAGGACGCAGCATCGGAGTACGTCATCGTGGGCGCCGGATTCCGCCGGGTGCGTCCTGGCGAACCGCCTGTCCGCCCGACCGGATCTTCGCGTGACCGTGCTGGAGGCCGGCGGATCGGACCGCAACGTTTGGGTGCGGATGCCGATCGGGTACGGGGGCGCGTTCCACCATCCGAAGCTCAACTGGCGCTACCAGACCGAGCCCGATCCGGGCCTTGGCGGCAGGCAGGCCTACTGGCCGCGCGGCAAGGTTCTTGGCGGCTCGAGCTCGATCAACGCCATGGTGTTCGTCCGAGGCCAGCCCGCGGACTTCGACGCGTGGGCATCGGCGGGCAATCCTGGCTGGTCGTTCGACGACCTCTTGCCGCACTTCAAGCGGATGGAGCACAATCTGACCGGTGCGGACGCCTATCGCGGCGAGGGCGGTCCGATCGTCGTCCGAAGTCCCGTGGAGGCGGTTCATCCCCTCAGCCGGGCGTTCGTCGAGGCGGCGGTCGCGGCGGGTTTCACGCGCAACCCCGACTTCAACGGCGCAAGCCAGGAAGGCGCCGGGATCTACCAGATCACCACCCGGCGCGGCTTTCGCTGCTCGGCCGCCGACGGATACCTGCGCCCTGCACTGCGGCGCAGGAACCTCCGGGTCGTCACGCACGCGATGGCGACGCGACTGCTCTTCGAAGGCACGCGGGCCGTCGGCGTCGAGTTCCGGCGCAACGGGCGGACGCAGACGATCCGCGCCACGCGGGAGGTTGTCCTGACCGCCGGCGCGGTGAACTCGCCGCAGATCCTGCAGCTGTCCGGGATCGGCGACCCGGCGCGACTGGCGGCCCTCGGAATCGACGTGAGGCATGCGAACGACGCGGTGGGACGCAACCTGCAGGACCATGTCGGCTTCGACTACATCTACGAGGCGAAGGGCCCGACGCTGAACGACGTCTTGAGGCCGTGGTCGGGCCGCGCCTCGGTGGCGCTGCGCTATCTGCTGACGCGGGACGGGCCGCTGTCGCTGAGCGTCAATCAGGCGGGCGGTTTCGTGCGGTCGGACGACGCGCGGACGGTGCCGAACATCCAGCTCTACTTCTCGCCGCTGTCCTACACCCGGGCGGTGCCCGGCAAGCGGCGGCTGATGTCCCCCGATGCGTTTCCAGGGCTGATGCTGGGCATCTCCAACTGCCGCCCCAGGAGCCGCGGATGGCTGCACGTCCGCAGCGCGGACCCGCTCGCCCCGCCGGAGATCCATCCCGGGTACTTTTCGGAGCCGCAGGATATGGATGAGATGGTCGCCGGCGCGCGGATCCTGCGCCGCATCGCAGCGGCGGCGCCGTTGGCGGGGATGATCCTGCGGGAGGTGTTGCCGGGGCCGTCCGTCACCGCGGCGAACGACATGGCCGAGGACATCCGGGCGCGGACGACATCGGTCTATCATCCGTGCGGCACCTGTGCGATGGGACCCGACCCGGCGACGGGCGCGGTCGTCGATGCGCGGCTGCGCGTCCACGGGGTCGGCGGTCTGCGGGTCGCGGACGCGTCGATCTTTCCCACGATCCCGTCGGGCAACCTGAACGCGCCGTCGATGATGACCGGCGAAAAGGCGGCGGCACTGATCCTGGAGGACGCATGAACAGCGCCTTGCCCGCGGATCGGTTCGCGCGCATGCATTTGCGCGAGGGGTGGAGCCGCGAGTGCGCCTGACCAAGATCGAGACCTTCGCGACGGCCTTCGTCGGCTTCACCCGCGTCACCGACGAGACGGGCGCCGAAGGTTGGGGCCAGATGTCGACGTACAACTCCGACATCACCGCCGAGGTGCTGCACCGGCAGGTGGCACCGCACATGCTGGGCGTCGAGATCGCGGATCTGGACGATCTGACGGACCGCGTGCTGGAGCGGGAGCACAAGTTCCCGGGATCGTACATGTGCCGCGCCATCGGCGGCGTGGAGACGGCGATCTGGGACCTCCGCGGCAAGCGGGCGGGTCTGCCGGTGACGTCGCTGATCGGCGGCAGTCCTGGGCCGCTCCGCGCCTACGCCTCGTCGATGAAGCGCGACATCGCGCCCGCCGACGAGGCCGAGCGGTTCCGCCGGCTGCGCGGCGAGCACGGCTTCGACGCCTTCAAGTTTCGCATCGGCGCGGAGTGCGGACGCGGGCAGGACGAATGGGAGGGTCGGACCGAGGAGATCATCCCGACCATCGGCCGTGCCTTTGTCGGCGAGGAGGTCACGCTGCTGGCGGACGCGAATTCGTGCTACGCGCCGGCGGCGGCGATCCACTACGGGCGGATGCTGCAGGACCACGGCGTGACGCATTACGAGGAGCCGTGCCCGTACTGGGAGCTGGAGCAGACGCGCGAGGTGACTCAGGCACTCGACATCGACGTAACGGGCGGCGAGCAGGATTGCTGGCTGCAGACCTGGCGGCGGATGATCGAGATACGCGCGGTCGACGTGGTGCAGCCCGACATCCTGTACCTGGGCGGGATCGGCCGGACCCTGCGCGTCGCGCGGATGGCGGCGGAGGCAGGGCTGCCGGTCACGCCGCACTGCGCCAACCTTGGGCTGGTGACGCTTTTCACGATGCACCTGTTGCGGGCGCTACCCAACGCCGGCAAGTACCTCGAGTTCTCGATCGAGGGGCCAGACTACTATCCGTGGCAGGAGGGGCTGTTCGTCGAGAGCCCGTACCGGATCGAGGACGGGCAGGCGCGGGTGAGCGAGGCCCCCGGCTGGGGCGTGGAGGTCTCGCCGGACTGGCTGTCGCGGTCGATGCACCGGATCAGCGAGGTTGACCGTTGATGGATGGGTCGCGGCCCGTCGCGACGCGACGCCCTGCCGGGGCGGACGCGCCGCCGGAAGATGACCTGGCGACGACGCCCTACTGGTGGGAACGGTCCCCGCCGGCGAGGATGGAGCGCCCGACGCTGCCGGCGACGGCCGATGCGGTCGTGGTGGGCTCGGGCTACACCGGCCTTCACGCCGCGCTGAGGATCGCGCGCGCGGGGCGGTCGGTCGTGGTGCTGGAGGCCGGCGAGCCGGGGCAGGGATGCTCGACACGCAACGGCGGGCAGATAAGCACCTCGGTCAAAACGGGCTTCGAGGCGCTGGCCCGGAGGCACGGGGCCGAGGCGGCACGCGCGATGGTGGCCGACGGCGTCGCCTCGCGTGAATATGTCGAGTGCTTCGTGCGCGACGAGGGGATCGATTGCGACTTCGCCGCATGCGGGCGCTTTCACGCGGCGGCTCATCCGCGTGCCTACTTGGATTTCGCTCGGCTCGCCGACGGCGAGAAGATCACGCTGGTTCCGCGATCGGAGCAACGGCGGGAGCTCGGAACCGACCTCTACCACGGCGGCGCGGTATTTCACGACCACGCTGTGCTCGATCCCGGGCGGTACCATGCGGGGCTGCTTGCCCGCGTGATGGCGGCAGGGGCAGTGATCGCACCGCGAACACCGGCAGAGACGCTGGACGACGGCGCGGACGGAGTGACCGTCCGCACGCCGCACGGCGCGATCCGCGCGCGTGACGTCGTGCTCGCGACCAATGGCTACAGCGGCGCCCTGTCGCCGTGGCACCGGCGCCGCGTCGTCCCGATCGGCAGCTACATGATCGCGACCGAGGCGCTGGACCCTGCCCTGGTGCGCCGCCTGTTCCCGACCGGACGGATCGTCTCGGACAGCCGGCGGGTGGTCTACTACTACCGCGCGTCGCCGGATGGCCGGCGCGTGATCTTTCGGCGGCCGCGTCAGTACCGGCGAGACCGACCCCCGCACGAGCGCCAGGCGCCTGCGCCGCGAGATGGCCGCCATATTTCCCGAGCTCGGGTCCGCGCGCGTCACGCATTCCTGGATGGGCTACGTTGCCTACACGTTCGACACGCTGGCGCACATCGGCCGCTCCGGCCGCGTCCATCACGCGATGGGCTATTGCGGCTCGGGCGTGGGCATGGCCTCATATCTCGGCATGAAAGCGGGGCTCACGGTTCTTCGCGAGGCGGAAGGGGCGACGGGGCTGGCGGCGCGTCGTCTGCCCACGCGACCGTTCTACTCGGGCAAGCCGTGGTTCCTGCCCGCGACGGTCGCCCTTTACCGGGCGCTCGACAAGATCGGACGCTGAAATGTCATGTCGGCGTGCGATGCGATGATCCGGCCGAGGGGACACGACAGAGCCGCGGCAATTCCGCTGATCGGCCGGCAACAACAAACACCAAGGGGAGACGAGAGAAATGACACCTTCGATCAGAGTGCTCATGGCGGGCACGGCGCTGGCCGCGATGGCCGGAGCGGCACAGGCCGAGACGCTGCGCCTGCTGACCTGGGGCAGCTATGCGCCCGAAGAAGTGATCCGCATGTTCGAGGAAGAGAACCCCGACATCGACGTCGAGGTCACGCTCTCGAACAACGAGGAGATGATCGCCAAGCTGCGGGCCACCGGCGGCACCGGCTACGACCTCGCCCAGCCCAGCCACGACCGGATCTACGCCGCGCAGCTGGAATACAACATCTACAAGCCGCTCGACCTGTCGCAGATCGACACCTCGGTGATGACGCCGAACCTGCTGGAAGGGGTGAAGGCCAACACCACGATCGACGGCGAGGTCTATGCGGTGCCGCACCAGTGGGGCACGTCGGGGATCATGACGAACATGAACGAGGCCCCCGACGCGTCAGGTTGGGACGACCTCTGCAACCCCGAGTACGAGGGCCGGACCTCGATGCGGCTGCGGCGGACGATCCTGCTTGGCACGGCGTTCTCGATGGGAATGAATCCGTTCGAGCTCTACTCCGATCCCGAGGCGTATCAGGAGATGCTCGACGAGGTCACCGAGAAGCTGATCGACTGCAAGAGCATCGTGAAAACCTACTGGACGGGTGGCGACGACCTGGCGGCGCTGATGCTGTCGGGCGAGGTCGTGGTGTCGGAGACCTGGGACTCCACGGCGTTCAAGCTCTACAGCGAGAACCCCGACATCGTGTTCGTTCCGCCGGAGACCGGCGCGCTGGCGTGGATCGACACCTTCGCCATTCCGCGCGGCGGCGAGGCGGACGAGGCGGCGTACAAGTGGATCAACTTCGTGCTACGGCCGGAGATCGTCGAGCTGATGTCGGCGTCGACGGGCGCGATCGCCGCCGTGCCGAACGGCATCGAGCTGCTGCCGGAGGACAAGCGCGCCGCGGTTGAGGCCGCCTTCGATCAAGAGGACATCGACAACCTCAAGTTCTTCGCGAACATCCCGCCGGGCCTCGAGGACATGGAAGGGATCGCGCTGGAGCGCATTCAGGCCGCATCGGTCGAGTGACGCCAGAGGACGGGGCGGCCGGGAGGCCGGCCGCCCGACCCTCCGGGGATCTCGTGCACGATCTGAGCTGCGACGCCGTCACCAAGCGGTTCGGCGCCTTCACCGCGGTTGACCGGGTGTCGCTCGACATCCCGCCGGGTTCGTTCTTCTCGATCCTCGGGCCGTCGGGTTGCGGCAAGACCACGCTGATGCGCATGATCGCGGGGTTCGAGACGCCGAACGAGGGCGACATCCGCATCAAGGGAGAGAGCGTCCTGGGCCTGGCGCCCAACAAGCGCAACGTGAAGATGGTGTTCCAGCACCTCGCGCTCTTTCCGATGATGAGCGTGGGGGAGAACATCGCCTACGGCCTGCGCTGCCGCGGCGACGACAAGTCCGGGATCGCCGGCAAGGTTGCGCGCGTCCTGGAGCGGGTCGGGCTGCCGGGGGTCGAGGACAAGCGGATCGAACAGCTGTCGGGCGGGCAGAAGCAGCGCATCGCGATCGCCCGCTGCATGGTGCTGGAGCCCGACGTCCTGCTGCTCGACGAGCCGCTCGGCGCGCTCGACCTTAAGCTGCGCGAGCGCATGAAGATCGAGCTGAAGCAGCTGCAGCACCAGTTCGAGACGACGTTCCTCTACATTACGCACGATCAGTCCGAGGCGCTGGTGATGTCGGACCGGGTCGCCGTGATGAACGCCGGGCGCTTCGAGCAGATCGGCGCGCCGCGAGAGCTCTACGACGATCCGAAGTCAGGCTTCGTGGCGGGCTTCGTGGGCGACAGCAACTGCCTCGCCGGCCGTATCGTTCAGGTCTCCGGCCCCACCGCGAAGGTGGAGATCGAGGGAGGGCACGAGATCCTCGCCCGCCGCGCGGACGACAGCGGCGAGGGCGACAGGGTCGAGGTCTTCCTGCGTCCCGAAGCGCTCTCGCTCGGCGCGGGCGACGGCCCCAGCCTCGGCGGGCGCGTCGACAGCCTGCTCTTCAACGGCGCCAATTCACGGATCCTGGTGCGCACCGACACCGGACAACTCGTCGAGGTCGCGGACCCGGCGCAGGCCGTCCGCATCGGCGAGGGCGAGGCGGTCACGATGACCTGGGACCCCGAGTGGGCGCGTTGCTTTGCTGCGAGGCGCGCCTGATGCGCCGCGATGCCCGCCGCCTGTCGTTGATCCTGCTGATGACGCCGTTCTTCCTGTGGATCGGGCTGCTCATCCTGCTGCCGCAACTTGGCATCGGCTACATCTCGCTGCGCGAGAAGGTCGGCATCAACGAGTACGAGTTCGGCCTCGGCAACTACGCCGACTTCATGGGCGAGCCGATCTATCGCAACACGCTGCTGCGCACAGCCTGGATGTCGATCCTCGTGACGGCCCTGGCCCTCGTGGTCGGGTTTCCGGTCGCCTACTATATCGCCAAGATCGCCCGGCAACGCAGCCGCGCCGCGCTGTTCCTGCTCTGCCTGATCCCGCTCTGGGTCAGCGACCTTGTGCGGGCCTACGGCTGGATCGTGCTCCTGCGCGAGACCGGCGTCTTCTCGTCTGCGCTGGTCAGCATGGGGATCATCGATCAGCCGATCGAGATGCTCTACAATGACGTGACCGTCGTCATCGGCCTCGTCTACACCGTCGTGCTCTTCATGATCGTGCCGCTCGTTTCGACGCTGGAGGGGATGGACGACGCGCTGCTCGAGGCGGGCTACAATCTCGGCGGCAGCCGGCTGACCGTGTTCCGCCGGATCATCGTGCCCTACGCCATGCCGGGCATCGTCGCCGGCTGCATCATCACCTTCATGCTGACCGCGGGCAGCTATCTCACGCCAGTCCTTCTCGGCGGCAAGAACTCCAGCTGGTTCACCGAGCAGATCTACAACCAGTTCATCACGCGCTACAACTGGGAGGCGGGGGCGACGTTCGGGGTCCTGCTCCTCGTCTTCACGTCGCTCGTCGTCTGGCTGGGGCTGAGGCTGACCGGGCAGAGTCTGGCGACGACGCTGGCGAGGGACTGAACGCGTGGCAAAGTCGGCACCGCTCCTCTTCGTCTACCGCTCGTACATCGTGATCTTCTTCCTCTATCTCGTGGCGCCGCTGCTGGCGGCTGGCGCCTTCGCCTTCAACGACTCGCTCTTTCCGTCGCTGCCGTGGCAGGGCTTCACCCTCGACTGGTTCTTCTCGCCGGTCGAACCGAAGCTGGGGCTGTTCCACGACGACCGGCTGCTGCGCGGCCTGCGGAACTCGTTCGTCATCGGCCTGATCGTGTCGGCGATGGCGGTGGCGGCGGGCACGTCGAACGCCTTTCTCTTCGAGCGGCGGCAGTTTCCGTTCAAGCGGCTCCTCTACATCCTGATGATCGTGCCGCTGGTCATTCCCGGCGTGATCCTGGGCATCTCGATTCTGGTCTTCGCCTCGATGGTCGCGAACTGGGCGGACCAGAACCTCGGGCTGTTCCTGACATCGCTCCGGCCGGGGGTGCCGCTGATCATCCTTGGCCAGTTCTCGTTCCTGACCACCATTACCTCGCTGGTCATCGCCGCCCGGCTGCAGAAGTTCGACGTCTCGCTCGAGGAGGCGGCGCTGAACCTCGGCGCGAGCCGCCTGCGCGTCCTGCTGACGGTGACGCCTGCCGTACCTGTTCCCGGCGCTGTTCTCGGCCTTTGTCGTGGCGTTCCTGGTGTCCTTCGAGAACTTCAACACGACGCTGATGCTGGTCGGCGCCGACGCGCCGCTGACCATCACGATGTACGACCGCATGGTGAAGGTCGGCTCGACGCCGGTTCTCAACGCGGTCTCGGTCTTCCTGATGCTCGGCTCCGGCCTCCTCGCCCTGGCGAGCGTGCTGGCGCAGCGGAGCAGGCCGGCGGAGTAGGCGGCCGCCCCGCCCTCGGTCGATCGCCGGCGGAAGGGGCCGGCGACTGGCCACGGCGCGGGAGCCAGCGTAGACACATGTCGACCAGGGACCGGAGGGACCGGATGCCAGACGCCTACGCCGACGCTATCGCCGCAGGGGAGGACCAGCCCACGACCGCATTCCGGGCGCTCGAAGCGCTGACGGACGAGGCGGTCGGGGTGCGCCTCTTCACATTGATGACGTTCGATGCGGCGGAGCGGGTGGCGCGCCGCATCTACTCGAACATGCCCGACGCCTACCCGGTCTCGGGCACGAAGCCGATCGAGGACACCGCCTGGACGCGCGCGCTGCTGCAGCGTGGCGAGGTCTTCGTGGCGAACGACGCGGCCGGCCTGGCAGAGGTGTTCTTCGACCACGAGCTTATCGTGTCGCTTGGCTGCGAGTCTGTCCTGAACGTGCCCGTGGTCGCGGGCGGCGTCGTGCTCGGCACCATGAACTGCCTGCATGAGGCGAGGTACTACACCCCGGAGCGGGTCGCGGCGTCGGATGCGCTGCGGGTGCCGGCGGTCGCGGCCTTCCTGCTCGCCCGCCACCTCAGCGGTGCGGGGTCATGAGCGGCGACCGCTCCGTGCGGCCAGCACGGACCCTGCAAATCCACCCAACCTGGCACGGGTGATGGGAAGCACAGGGCGCCTCACGCCGGTGGAGCACGCTCGCGGACGTGTCGGGGCAGCACCATCGTGGCCGTCGCGGCCGATATCGCTGCCGTGCCGAGGAACAACGGAGTAGGTCCCAGCGCGTCCGACACGAACCCGGCCACGGCGGGGCCGAGAATGCTGCCGCCTGCGACCGCCAGTAGCGCGACGGTGAAGCTGAGCGACGGCAGTTCGGGGAAAAGACGCTCCGACCAGAAGGCCAGGACCGCGCTCATCATCATCACATAGATGCCCTGAAATCCGGACGAGAGAATGACGCCCGGCCAGGACGTCGGCATCAGCGCGACGAGGAGGAGAGAGAGCGCCGAGGCCAGCAGCAACAGCCGCAGGAGCCAGGTCAGGCCCGTCGCCCTCCGCGCGCGCCCCGTGCCGAGACCGGCGAGACCGCAGAGCCCGAAGCCGACGAACATGACGGCGGGCGACGCGCTGGCCGGAAGGCCTGCGAGGCCGCCGGCCTGCTGGATACGGTCCGCCGCGAACGAGATGTAGATCGCCGTGGTCGTCCCGAAGGAAAGCGCGATCGCATAGAGCGGGATCGCGGCGGTCTTGAGGAGCGCGCGCCACGGCTGGTCCGAGGCGGGGCCCGCACCGTCGGCCACCTCGCGGAGGACCAGCCAGTTGGCCAGAGCCGCGAGGGCGCTGGCGATGGCGAAGGCGGCCCAGCCGACGCGCCATGAGACGCCACCGAGGATCAGGACGAGCGCGACCACGCCGGCCGCCGCGATGCCGAGGCTGGTGCCGGTGCTGACGATCGACAGGGCGAGGGGCCGCGTCTCGTCGCGCACGCGTCGGTGAACGGCGTTGTTGAACGGGGCCCAGGAGAAGCCCGCACTCGACATGGCGAGGAAGATGCCGACGCAGAGGAGGGGCAGGCTCGGCGCCAGGGCAACGGTGGCCATCCCGACGGTCGCGGCGCCCAGGCCGACGATGACCGGCAGCCTCGGGCTTTGCCGCGCGGTCATGGCGTAGGCTGCCAGCAGGCCGAGGAAGAAGCCCAGAAAGCCCAGGCCCGAGACGATGCCGGCGGTACCGGTCGAGATCGAGAATGCCGACCTGAACTCGGGAAGGAACAGCCCGAACCCGATGCGGGCGGGCCCGTAGGTGATCGCTGTCGCGGCAAAGCCGGCGGCGGAGAGCTTCGCGGATGGGGTCATGGCAACTCTCGCGCTCAACGGACCGGGAGCGTCTGCGATCCCGAAAGCGAAGGTTTGCAGGCGAAAAATCGCGCAACGAGAATCCGGCCGCGGGGTTCGGGCACATGCCTCTGCTTGCGCTGCAGGATGAGTTGCGGCGGCCGCAAGCTTGACGCCCTCTAACAGGCTGCTTCCGTAATGGGCGTCCTGCCGTCAAGCACTTCCTCCCGCGAGGGCTCCGCCTGGCGCAGCGTGGGCGAGCGGGGCGCGGAGCCATGCGGAGCGCAGCGCCCCGCTCGCTGTGGTGATGATTACGCCTGTCGCCCTCGCTCTGTCGCGCCGCCGGTTTCATGCTTCCGTCCGTGGTCGGCGCGCGGCCGCCACATCATGCCATCCAGGTGAACCCCGAGCGCCTATCTGAAGAGCGTGCTGCACGTCCGTGGACGCGTCACGAGCGGCCTGCCGGCGTCATCGGAGCTCGCGTCCCGGCGACGGGACCTCGGAGAGCCGGTCGCTCTGCGCCGGCTCGAACTTGTGCTCAAGCGGTCTGGACGTCCTCCTCGCCGAAACGGAAGGCCGTCCCGTCGAGCCACATGCGGTGGAGCACAGTGGCCAGCTTCCGCGCGACGGCGACGATCGCCCGGTTGCGCCCGCGCCGCTGGGCGACCCGCAAGCCCCACGCCCGGAGCCGCGAGAAGCTCTGCGTCCGGGTCAGCATTGCCTGGGCGGCCTCGTAGAGCATCGAGCGGACCATCGCGTCGCCGGCCTTGGTGATCCCGCCGGTGACGTCGGTTTCGCCGGATTGATGCTTCTTCGGGGTCAGGCCGAAATGCGCTCCGACCCGCTTCGAGGAGCGGAAGCGGCCGGGGTCGTCCACCGCCGAGGTGAAGGTGAGCGCCGTCAGCGCACCGACGATGAGCCATGTCGCGCCATTGGTCCGAGCGACAATGGCGAATGCACCGTCATCAGCCGGCGGCAGGTCGCTTCATCCCGGGCAAGATCGCGTGCTCGCTTGTCGAGCGCCGTCATCTCCGCCCGCAACGCGTCGCGCGCCCGCAGCATGCCCTCGGTCACCCGCTCGAGCATCGGATTGCCGCTGGCGAGCTCCTGCACCCGCCCGGCGAAGCGGCCCTTGCTGATCTTGCCGAGCCTGAGCCCGAAGCCCCTGAGCACGCCGCGGAGCCCGAGCTCAATGTCGAGCATCTTCTTCTGGAGCAGCTTGCGCGCCGTCAGCAACGCCCGCAGCTCCTGCGCCGAGGCCGACTTGCAGTGCACCGGCCGGAACCATCCCATCCGCAACAGCTGCGCGATCCCGCGCGCATCGCGCCGGTCGGTCTTGATGGCCTCCGGCCATCGCGGCGCTCGAAACGCGCCACTGGCGCGTTCCGCCGCCCTTCGGGCGACCGCTTCGCGATCATCGCCGAAAGCGCCGCCTTCACCTGCCGCGTCTCCATGAGCACCACCTCGACGCCTGCCGTCGCCAGCCCGGCATGAAGCCACTGCGACAGCGGCCCCGCCTCCATGCCGAGGAGCGTGACTGGATGGTCCAGACGCCCCAGGAAGAGCAGAAGCGCCTCCGGGTCGCTCGGAACCTTCGTCTCCCGCAGGATCTGACCCGCGCGGTCCATCACGCAGACGCTCGACTGTTCCAGCGACACGTCGATGCCGACATACTGTTCCATGGCTGTCTCCCGTTGTTGGCCTGGGGCCGCCTCTGCGGACCCCGTTCGCACCTTCATCCTGGGGGACAGCCACCGACCTCGCCATCGGGCGCGGCCCGCCCATTACGGCATCTGAAGAACTCGCCGCTCGACCCGGTTTGAGGAACATGATTCACCGCTCCTGGGCAGCTGGGGGGCGGTGATGCGCGGGACGGACGAAACGACGGGTTCGCTGTTCAGCTACGTGGACCTCGAAGAGCGCATCCCCACGCGGCATCCGCTGCGGAAGGTCCGTGAGATCGTCAATGATGCTCTGGCCAGCATGGATGCTGAGTTCGGCCGGCTCTATGCGAAGGAAGGTCGGCCTTCGATCGCGCCGGAACGGCTGCTGCGGGCCAGCCTGATCCAGATGCTGTTCTCGGTCCGCTCCGAGCGTCAGCTCATGGAGCAGGTGCAGTACAACCTGCTGTTCCGCTGGTTTGTCGGGCTCGGCATCGACGACACGGTCTGGGGTGAGGTGCGCCCGGAAATCAGCCCAGTGGGCTGATTTCAGCACCGAACGGGCGAAGCCCCGGGGCAAAGCCCGACGGTGTTCTCGAAGAACCGCGACCGGCTGCTGACCACCGACATCGCCCGCAAGTTCCTGGCCGCGATCCTCGCCCACGCGCAGGTCGCGCCGCTCCTGTCGGACGAGCATTTCTCGGTCGACGGCACGTTGATCAAGGCTTGGGCTTCGATGAAGAGCTTCCAGCCGAAGCCCGATGGCGTTCCGCCCGACGGCGACAGCGGCCCCGGCGATCCGTCGTCCGCCCGCACCGAAGACGCCCCCGAACAGATCAAGCCCGAGACCACCGAGATGACCCGCCCCACTTTCAGAGATCGCAACGCCGAGGTCGACTTCAGAGGGGAGAAGCGATCGAACGCGACGCATGCCTCGGTCACCGATCCCGAGGCGCGGCTCTACAGGAAGTCGCCCGGCGCCGGCGCGATGCTCTGCTTCATGGGCCACACTCTCATGGAGAACCGCAATGGCCTGGTCGTGCAGGCCGACCTGACGCAGGCGGACGGCCGCGCCGAACGGCGCGCCGCCATCGACATGATCGACCGGCATTCTCCGGGCTCCACACGCCGCCTCACGCTCGGCGCCGACAAGGGCTTCGACAGCGCCGACTTCGTCGCCGACCTGCGCCGGATGTGCGTGACCCCGCACGTCGCCCGGAAGGCGCGTCATTCGGCGATCGACGGGCGCACCACGCGCCATGCCGGCTACGCGGCTTCCCAGAAGCGCCGCAAGAAGATCGAGGAGCCCTTTGGCTGGGCCAAGACCGTGGGCGGCATGGCGCAGACGATGCTTCGCGGCGCCGAACGGGTTCGTGCCCGGTTCACCCTCACGATGGCGGCCTGCAATCTCGCCCGGTTGCCCCGCCTGTTGGCCGCATGAAGCCGAGGGTCGCTATCGCCAGCGTGCCGACGCGAGTCTCCGAGACCCCGGTCCGCCAGAAACCGGAACAACAGCCTACGAGGATGCCTTCTTCAGATGCCGTAGTGGGCGGGCCGCGCCCGATGGCGAGGTCGGTGGCTGTCCC
>CAVZOJ010000014.1:0-158542 GCA_963776845.1 uncultured Alphaproteobacteria bacterium
GATGGAGTGCGTCTGCTTGGTGATCAGCTCGTCATACGCATTCAGCAAGAGCACGTTCGACAGCTTGCGCTGCAACAGCGTCAACTTTCCCGAGACGTGGATCGCCGCCACGTTCTTCTTCACGCCACTCGACCGCCGCCTGAGCGCGCCGCTCAGCCGCTCGCGTGGGATTTCGCCGTCGCGATCGACGGTCCTGCCGGGGGCTGCTCGCATGACCCGCCTCTTTCACTGCCTCGCTGTCGGGGCGCTCTCGCGGCACCCTCTGACGCCGACAGCATGCCGTCGACGCGCCCCTGCGTCCATTGCGCTCTGGGCACCCGTCCACGTGACCCATCGGTACCCGTTTGCGGATCGCTCCCCGTCCGTAGCCAGGCGCCTACATCGCTGACACGCCTTCGAGGTCCGTCGATGCCCCGGAAACGACGCAGCCAAGTCGTCCGATTCGCTGCCGGCACAGCCCGACCGCATTCCGGTCCCCTGGTCCCGGATTCAGGCGCACCATATCCCGCAGCCGGGACCCTGCCTCCCGGATCATGGTGCCCACGGTCCCGTCTCCGGGCGCCCAATGCCGCGTAACCGTTTGCGATAACAGACGATACTGTTCTGATCAAAGATTCTAGAGTTCTGAAAGGAAATGAACCTTTGTGCGGGCCTTTTGGTTAAGGACGGCGTCTAATCCCTCGGTTTCGCCACGAAGCCGGCCGTTTTCCCCTAATAGCCGCAACCAGGATTCCCTGACGCCGGATGATGTGCCATGCTGCACCGCACAGGCGCCGTCAGAGCGCACATGGCATCGAGCAGGTGACAATGGCAAGGAAACCGGATGGGCTCCCGCCCTATTTCAACATCGACCCTGAACGGGCCGGCATGAAGCTGGGGCCGCGGTCGACACGACCGATTCGCCAAGGCCGCGGCGTTCTGCGCCCGCGGACGCGACGACCTCGCCAAGCGCGGCTATGCCCCGGACGGCAAGAAGCGCCTGCGCCGCTTCTCGCTGTGGGAGGTGACGCGCTATCTCATTCCGGTCGCGCCGGCGCATCTCCGCCGCGTGCTCAAGGCCAACCCCGACCTGCCCCAGGGCGAGGGCGAGGCGGGATCGCGGTGGTTCACCCTCGAGGAGGTGCTGAAGATCCGCGAGCACTTCGACGCCGAAGGTTCCGCCACCAAGGAGTACCGGCCGTGGCGGCCGCGAGGACCTGCCGGCGAAGATCGTCGCGGTGGCGAACTTCAAGGGTGGCTCGGGCAAGACGACAACCTGCGCCCACCTGGCCATGTCGGCCGCCCTCGACGGCTACCGGGTGCTGGTGATCGACCTCGACAGCCAGGCCTCGATGACCTCGATCCTCGGCGGACAGGTCGCGGACGAATGGCAGACGGCCTTCCCGCTCATCGCCAAGGACTACGCCCGCGCCGTGGAGTCCGAAAACAAGGTCAGGGCGGCGCGCGACGCCCCTGCCCTGCCGCTCGACGAAACCCTGACCGCAGCCCTGCAGGTTTCGCCGCGAAACCTGATCCAGAAAACGCACTGGCCGAACATCGACCTGATCGGCGCCCAGCTGAACCTCTACTGGGCCGAGTTCCAGATCCCGGTCTGGCGCATGGCCCTGCGCACCTGGCCCCTCTGGGACGCCCTCGGCAATTTCCTCACCGACGAGGGGCTGCTCGACGAGTACGACATCGTCTTCCTCGACACGCCCCCTGCCCTCGGCTACCTGACGATCAACTCGCTGGCGGCGGCCGACATCCTGCTCGTCCCCCTCGGCGCTAGCTTCCTCGAGTTCGATTCGACGGGCCGCTTCTTCGACATGCTCTACTCGACCTTCGCCTCGATCGAGGAGGGCGAGAACCAGCAGCGGCGCAAGGCGGGCCTGCCCCCGGTCAAGTTCGAGTGGGACGTGGTCCGGGCGATCGTCACCCGCTTCGACGCCAGCCAGCAGACCGATCTCGCCAACGTCATCCAGGCCTACTTCGGCGACTTCATGAACGCCTACCGACAGGAATTCACCGCCCTCGTCGGTCAGGCCGGCGAGCAGGTGAACGGCATCTACGAGGCCGACTACCGCGAGTTCAACCGCGAGACCTATCTGCGCGGCCGCGAGGCGTTCGACCGCACCTACGCCGAGTTCAAGGAGCTTCTCCTGGGCGCATGGTGGCGCGACGAGCAGGAACTGAAGAGAGAGGTGGCGCATGGCCAAGCGCAGACGGCTTGAGGCTCCCGACGCGGCCGACCTTGCCGAGCTCGAGGCCGGTTTCGCGGCGAAACCCGTACTCGACCGCATGGGTGTCTCCGCCCCGATCGCCCAGGTCGCGGGCGAGGCTGCGCAGCAGGCCGAGCAAGGCGACCGGATGACCGCGGCCGAGGCCGAGAACTGGCGCCGGGCGCGTCAGGAGGGCCGGGTGGTCGAACAGCTGCCCCTCGACTCGATCGTGGCCGAGCACCTGGTCCGGGACCGGATGTCCTACACCCAGGAAGAGATGGACGAGCTGAAGGCCTCGATCCGGGCGAACGGCGTGCGGCTACCGGTCGAGGTGGTGCCGCTGGAGCAAGGCTGGGGCCTCGTCTCCGGCTGGCGCCGGGTCGCAGCGGTCCAGGCGTTGCGGGCCGAGGGACTCGCGGGGTGCGACCGGATACCGGCGATCGTGCGGCCGGCGGGCGAGGCGGCCGGAGCCTACCTTTCGATGGTCGAAGAGAACGAAATCCGCGCCCAACTGACCCCGTATGAGCGGGGGCGGATCGCCGTGGTTGCGGCCGGGCAGGGGGCCTTCGCGGGCGTCGAGGAGGCGATCGTGGGACTCTACGCGGCGGCCTCCAAGGCGAAGCGGTCGAAGATCCGGTCGTTCGCGCTGGTTCACGAGGAGCTGGGCGATCTGCTGACCTTCCCGACCGAGCTCAGCGAGAAGGCGGGGCTGCGCCTGGCGGCGGCCATCCGGGACGGTTTCGCGACGAAACTCCGCTCGGCGCTGGGGAGCGGGATGGGCACGTCGCCGGGCGAGGAATGGGGGCTGCTGGAGCCTGTCCTCGACGCGCACGAGGCCGAAACCTTGCCGGACCGTAGCCGGGGCGGACGGCCACGCCGCGGCCCGTCGCGCCGCCGCCAGCGGGAAGGGGAGATCGCGCTGGCCAACGGCATCACCATGGAGCGGATCAGCGAGGAGGACGGGTTCTCCATCAAGTTCCGCGGACGCGTCGTCGACGTCGAGCTGATGGACAGCGTCATGCTGGAGATCAAGCGCCTGCTCGAGCCGATCTGACGTGGAGTGCAATCACACGGCGGGCGAGGCGACTGCACTTGGCCGGCGCGGCAACCGCATTGTGCATCGCCCTAGCGCGCTGCGGGCTCAGCCCGGTCACAGCAGCCCGTGCTTTCGCGCCCGCTGCAGCAGCATCCTGACGGAGCTCGGCTGCCACTTGCTGCGGCCGCGGGGGGTGCGTTCCCGCATCGCTTCGAGGCGGTCGCAGATGCCCTGCAGGGTGAGGTCCGGGTCGGCGCCGGCGATGCCGGCGACGATCGCCATCAGGCGGTCGTCGGCGGCGCGGGGGCGGGCGCGGCCGAGCACCGTGGGGTCGAGGAAGCCGTCGGCGACGTAGCGCTTCGTCGCCCGGACCAGCCGCTCGACGCTCCAGGGGCGACTCTGGGCGCGAGCGTTGACCAGGCGGACGAGGTCTTCCCACGCCATGTCCGGCCGATGTCGGCGGACCAGCGGCACCCAGTCCTCCGCCGACTGCGTCAGCGCCTCGAAGTAGCGGTCGTCGCGGGCGCGGCGGAGGGCGCGGATCGCTTGCGGGTCGCGGGCGCGCAGGCCGGGGTTGCCACCGACCCGGCCCTGGGCGCGGGCGGAGCGCAGGCCGGCGAGCGTCCGCTCGCGGATCAGCGCACGTTCCAGCTCGGCGGCGGCGCCGAGCACCTGCAGGGTAAACTTGCCCTGCGGGCTGGTGGTGTCGATCGGGTCGCCGAGCGAGCGGAAGTGGGCGCCGCGGGCCTCGAGCCCCTCGATGACCTCGAGCAGGTGGCTGAGCGAGCGGGCGAGGCGGTCGATCCGGACCACCACCAGCACGTCAGCCGGCGCGAGGCGGCGGAGGAGCCGCGCGAGGACCGGGCGACTGCGGCTGGCGCCCGAGGCGTGCTCCTCGTGGATCTCGGCGCATCCGGCGGCGCGCAGCTCCTCGGCCTGCGGCGCCGTCAGCTGGTCCTCGGTCGAGACGCGGGCGTAGCCGATCAGCATGAGGCAGCCCTCTGGCGGGGACGCGGTAGCGGCGCTTGCCGCCGGGATGAGGGTGTGTGCAATTTCATCGGACGCTATGAAACGACCGTTTGCAGACGTAGGCAAGGCTCACGGTCCCGCAAGAAGAGTAAGGCGCTGTCGACGCGCTCATGGCGCGGGAGGCTTGTTCTGCTGGAGATGCGCGATCTCTCGTGGGACGTTTTACGGCGAACCACCCTTGGGCGTGTGCGACAGCTGCGGTAAGACGGCGTCTTGTGTTGCCCACGCTGGCGAACGTCGCTCGAAGTTGCTTGGGTCCCGCGCAAAACCGGCTCAGACTGCACGCGTGAAGAAGAGTGCTCCTGAAAGACCTGAGGAAAACGGCGGCTCACCGCCTGCGTCGATCTACGATCTAGCGCCGCGGGAGGATCCTTGGTTCATGCCGCCGCCGCCGGATGAGGCGGCGTGGGATATCCCGGGGCCGCTGGCGAGGACGCCGGGGCTGGGTGCGGCCGACTGGCTGGCGGCCGAGGCGGGGCAGGGCAGGGCGCTTGCGCGGGCGGCCGCGGCGCTCGCGCGACTCGACGAGCGGGTGGCGGCGGGACCGCCGTCTGTGGTTCGCCGTCTGGCCTTGTCCGAAGCGTCGGCGATCTCGTGGGTTGCGGGCGGCCGGGTGGCCGGGGACCGGCTGGCGCTGCACGCCGTCGACCGCGCCGACATGACGCGCGATGACGCAGGCGACCTCGCTGCGGCGCACTGGGCGATGCGGCGGCTGGAGGGCAGGCCGAAGCCAGAGACGCCCGGCTTTCTGGGCCGGGACGATCTGGCGGAGGACCCGGCCTGGCTGCGGTGGCAGGCGGGGCAGGGGGCGCTCGCTGAGGCGTTGCCGCTGGTGCGGGCAGCGCCGCGATTTCATCTCTGGCGTGCCGAGGGCCTGGGGGCGGATGTTCTGGAGCCCGCGGTGATCGCGGCGCGGATCGGCGGAGCCGAGGGTCGGGCGCTGCCGTTCCTGCCGCTGGCGCGAGGAGCGGCGCCCTACACCGCCGGTGGCAGCGCGGCGGAGCGTCTCGCCGCTTGGTCGCGGGCGGCGGAGATGGGAGCGTTGCGCGCACTGATGGACCTCGACCGGCTGGCGGCTTGGGAGACGCGGGCGCGAGAGGCCACGGCAGGAATGAGCGGGCGGACCCCGGGCCTTCTGATCGACGCGCTGCTGGCGTGGCCGGCGCTGTCAGCGAGAATGGCGGCGCGGCTGTCCGGCGCCTCGCCCCCCGGCATCCGCCGCAACATCGCCCGGCTGCAGGAGGCGGGGCTGGTCCAGGAGATCACGGGGCAGGGACGATTTCGCTTCTGGCGCGCCGCGGTGTGAAGGGGGGGGAGGCTGTGTCTGGCCGCGGCGCTCGGAACACGACGGCCAGGGACCGCGTCTTCGGATGCAGAACCATTCGAAACCTCGTTCCTGGCCCTCGGCCCGACTCCGGTTTTCCACAAGGCGGCTCGCCTACCGTCGCACTATGGGGGCGCGTCCGGCTCGCCGCCTGCAAGCCCCCGGCCTGAGCAGGCCGGGGGTGGAAAACCGCGGCCGTGCCTTCCGTCGAGGACGGGGCGGCACGAAGCCGCCCCGGACAGGGTTTCAGTCCGCGACAGGCGGCTCGCCGTCCTCGCGAGGCTTGCGCTGGAAGGCGACCAACTCGGTGACGGCCACGGGGAAGTCGAGCCTGATGGTGAGGAAGGTCTCGCCAGTGTCGCGCTTCGTGTTCGCGAAGACGAAACCGACTGGCTTGAAGCTGCGCTCGGTGCGGCCGCTCTTCTCGTACTCGACGGGGACGGTGAGGGTGTAGGTGGTCACGGTCTGCTCCTTTGTTCCGATGACCCCGAGAAGGCCGATCGGAGAAGGGACGGTCGCAACTGCAAATGCGGAGGGTCCGCGGCACGTGGAAGCCGTATTTGCAGTTGCCGAGTGCTGCGCGCGAGGGGACGGCCGGCCCGCGATGGGCCAGGTGTCATCAAGAAGGAACCAAGGGGGCAGGCTCTGCCCGCCGTGCATCCTGATCCTTCGGGCAGGAGGAGGCGGCTGCAGCAGACGCGCCTGACGCGGTGGCGCATTTGCAGAGAGGCGGGAGGCGCCGGCATTGTTGGCTTACGCCATTGGCGGTAGTATGATGGAGCACCGTCCAGCGAGAAGCGTCCCATGACAGTTCACAAGCAATCCGTCAGCTTCACCGATATCGCGTTCGCCTATGCGCGGACCTTGGTGGAAGCCGGTGAATACCCGAACGTCAGTGCTGCGGTGTCCGGCGAGCTGGCGAAGGCCAAAGCGGCGCGGGACCGCGAAGAGCGGCTTCTCGAGGCGGAGTTGCGGCGACGTCTGTCCTTGCCCGCCGATCAGTGGGAGCCGGTCGGCGACTCGGGCAAGATGACAGACGGAGCACGAGCTTATCTGTCGGCGCTGGAGAGAAATCGCCGCGGTTGATGCGGCAGATCCGCCATCCCTTCGTCGATCGAGACCTGATCGGCATCGTCGATCACATTCTGGACGTCACCGACGGGAACGTCGCCGCAGCCAGCCGCAGGCTGGACGAGATCGACGACCTGCTCGCGGCGATCGGAGCAAACCCTTTTTCAGGGGTACGGCTATCCGGTGACCTGGATGGTTGGCTGGTGCGCCACGGCGGCAGGGGCCAGCGACTGACCGTCGTGTTCAGGCCCGAGATCGAGCGGGATGTTCTGTTCATCGCTCTCGTCGCCTTCGGTGGCCGTGACTGGATCCGGTTGGCCTCCGGACGAAGCGAGTCACTGGAGTAGGCGACGTCTGACTCGTCCGAGCGGTGTTGCAGTCGCTTGCAGACATGGCTGGCGTCGCGCTGAGCAGCGGGATCGCCCCGCTTGGACTGCCGTGCCGCAGGCGTGGCTCCCGCGCGGATAGCGCAAGTCCGGGGCGGACGGGGTCGGAACGGCCCCGTCCGCCCCGGGCACCAGGACCGGCCCTCACCGCCCGGTCGCTTCGTCTGGGCCCGCAGGCCACAGGAGAAAGGGCAACCCTTGCGGGCCACCCCTCTGGCGCTCGGCTTTGGTCTCAGCCTTGGCGCGGCTTCTCGGCGGCTTCGATCCGGGCGACGTGCAGTCCCTTCGCCTCGGCCTTCTGCGCCAGATTGAGGCCGATCCCGCCGCCGCCAAACACGATGACGCCGGCGATCTTCGCGGTCAGCATCTCATCGTTGGCGCGGAAGGGTGCTGCCTTGTTGAAGGCGGGCCAGTTCGGACGGAACAGGACCTGCGGAACCTTGCGGGACTTTGCCCACGCCGCGGCGATCTTCTCGGCGCCGCGCGATCCCTTGTGGCACAGCACCATGTCGGCGCAACGCTCGCGGGCCTTGTCCAGCCGCCGCCAGATCACGGCGCTGTCGATCCAGTCGGATGCTCCGGCAACGGCGATCTTGGTCCCGGTGACGGTGTTGCGCGCGGCCTCGTCGCGGTCGGCCTGCTCCAACAGCTTCTTCGCCTCGAACACGGCGCCGGTTTCCATCGCACGGCGCGTGGTGCGGTTGCCGGTGACGGGCACGTAATGCTCGCCGGTCTCGCGCTCGTAGTGCTCGGCGGCGGTCTCGGCCATCAGCTTGAGGGCGTCGGCCTTCTCCTGCATGACGACGAACAGGCGCTGCGTGTCGTCCAACTCCTGCTCGGCAAGCTCGCTAGTTCAGCCTGAACAATCCGATTAGGCGGCGGCAACACTGTCCTTGGGGGTGCAGTCGGGTCTGAGCGCGCCGAGAATGGCGGCGATCAGGAGGGCCCAAAAGGCCCTCAGGTGGGCGAGGATCTTGCGGAGGTTGTGGCCGCAGGCGCAGAGGACGGCGAAGAGCGCGTCGCCGGCGGTTCCCTTCAGCGGGCAGCGCGTCAGCCGCCCGTCGGTCTTCATGTGGCCGATCTCCGGCTCGATGGCGCTGCGGCGGCGCAGGAGCTTGGCGAGCGGCGGCGTGAGCCCCCTGCGTGTGCCGCTGATCAGCACGCGCGTGGTCTCGACGCCGTGCCCGCGGTAGCCGCGGTCGACGACGGCGAGGGACGGACGGCAATCGGTCAGCACCTCGACCTGCTCGAGAGCCTCGGCGAGGGTGTGGCCGTCGTAGGGGTTGCCCGGCAGCGCCCGCATGCCGACGATGAAGCCCTCGCGGGTGGTGGCGGCGACGCTGACCTTGGTGCCGAACTCGTATCGCACCCGCGCCTTGCCCTTTGAGATGCAGTCCACCTCCGGCTCGTGCAGGCTGTAGAGCTTGCCCTTGTCCTTCGGCTGCTGGTGCAGGAGCCGCGAGGTCAGGACCAGCATGTCGAGGATGCGCTCCCGCAGCGGCCCGTCCGGGATGTCCTCGAGCCGGCGGCGGAGATCGCGCATGACCCGGCCGGTGTAGCCCTTGAGCGTGCGCAGCGCCTTGCGCATCCGCTTGAACTGACGGGCGTGGGCGTACCTGCCGGCCTTCGCCGCCAGCCGCGGCGCCAGGCGCGCATAGCTCTGCCGCAGCTCGATCCCGGCCTCGGCGGCGAGCGCCACCAGCTTCCGCCGCGCCGTCTCGTAGAGCCGGGCGTCGGTCGGGTGGGCGATGTTCTTCTCCATGACCGTGGTGTCGACCGACACCCTCTCGATGCTCTGGTCCTTGACCGTTCCCGAGGCGCGACCGGCCTCGATCGTCGCGGTCAGCAGCCACTCCACACCTTCTTCGCCGATGCGCTGGCGCCAGCGGGTGAGCGAGGACGGATCGATCGGCGGACGATGCTGAAAGAAAGTCTCACCGCAGAAATGCTGGTAGTACGGGTTCTCGACCCACCGCGCGACCACCGCCTCGTCCGACAGGGCGAACGCGTGCTGGAGATAGAGCAGCCCCGCCACCAGCCGCGGCGATGTCGCCGGTCGCCCTTTGCCGGACGGGAAGAACCCTGCCCACTCCCGCTCGAAGAACTCCCAGTCGATCAGCGCCTCGAGCTTCACCAGCTCGTGGCCCATGTCGATCAGGTCGACCAGGCGCGGCCGCAGCAGATCATCCTGCTCGGGGTGGCGGGTCTTCGGTTTCATCGGCGCATCCGAAATCGCAGGGTTCCCGCCGGAATTCTACGAATACCTGCAATCAGGAGCCACGAGAAATTGCGCCTTATCGTGCGAAATCAGAGACATCCGCTTTGTTCAGGCTGAACTCGCTACCGTCCTGCGTTCCGATCAGGGCGCGGATCTTCACCTTCAAGCGGTCGGCGGCTTCGTCGAGCGAGGTGGCGCGGCGCTAGAACAGGGTCGCGAAGGCATGGGCCAGGGGCTCGATCTCGGAGGTAAGGCCGGTGCCCTGCAGGGTGCCGAACAGCGCCTCGAACGCCTCGCCCACGGCGCGGCCCTGCAATTCCTCGTCCATCGGGATCGGCAGGTCGTCGGTGCCGTTCTCGGTGAGGCCAAAAAGTTCGATTTCGTCGTAGGTGGTGAGCATCTGTCCTGTCTCCGCAAGCGCCGGTTTCCCCGGCCCGTGGGTGCCGCCCTCCGGCCCCCTTTTCCTGCTTCCTTTATACCTTCCAAGGGGTTGGCTCCGAAGCGGTTTATTCGCCTGATGTGCAGATAAAGCCTTTGCATTCAGTGACTTGATCCGCTTGCTTCGATCCCCGAGAGAGGGAGCACACACCCGGGCGGAGGGGGCTTCAGCCCCCTTCGATCGGCAGGAAAGAGCGGCCCGAAAGGGCCTCCTTTTCCAAGGAACGGGCGGACCCGGGCCATACCGTCGCTTGCTCGTCACCCGTCAGTCGGTCGCACAGGCCAGGACAGGGCGGACCGGTTCGAGGGAGGGGGCAAGGGGACCGTGGAATACCGCAGGCCGGGGCACCGGCCGAGGATATGCCGCGAAAGCCCCTTGCCGCCGACCGCCGGTCTGCCAGGTCCGTTCGGCCGCGACCGATCTGGCGGGGGACGAGCAAGGGATGAGAAGGGGAGATGGCCCGGGCCGGCGTCGGCCGAGCGGCGTTCGGAGAGACGCGACAAATCCCCGAGGTCGGCGAGCCCTGCGCCAGCCTGACCGTCACCCGGATGGGCCGAGACATGAGCCCCGTGACCGACCTTGCGGCCGCGTCGCGCGGCGGCTCGGGACGAGACGGAGCGTGGCGCTCTCTGGCCGCAGGAAGGGCAGGGGTCAGGGCGCGGGGAGGCCCGCTTCGGCGGGCCGAGTAGGGCAGCGGCCCTGGCCGGCGATAGTCGGCCGGGAGGCGTCCGTTCAGAACTTGATCTCAGGTCCAGAACAGGATGCGAGACCGGCTTCTTCTCGTCCCGCAACAAGGATCACCCGTTCAGGTCGGCGCTCATCAGGACGCGGTCGAACGCCTCTTGCGCGATGTGGCGGGCGTAGTCTTCGCCGTAAAGATCGCGGCGCTTCTCCATCGTGCGGCCCTGCCGGTCGACGATCTCGTAGCGATAGACCTGCCCGCGCACGAAGTCGTCGTAGGCTTGCAGCTCGCCGAGACAGACGTTCTCGGCCTCCTCGAGCGTCTCGTCGCGGATGTCGTCGGTGATCTCGGAGAGACCGAACGCGATGCAGAGTCGCTCGAAGGTCGCGACGGCGTAGCCGAGGCGGGGTTCTTCGTCGCCCGGCTGCAACATCACCAGGACCGGCCCGCTCCGGGTTTCGATCTGCTTCAATGGGAAGATCGCGGCCTGATCGGCAGGGAACGCGCCCAGAAACGCCTCGGGGCTCGCCCAGTCGTGCGGGTCTCCGAGGCCGGGCGTCCATGTCACGAGCTGGAACACGTTGTCCTCGGCGAGGCGCGGATCGCGCGGCTCGGGGTCGATCCCGAGCGACAGCGACAGGCCCGCGTCGGTATCCCTGATCTGAAACACGAGCCTGCCCCGTTGCTGCGCTTGTTCCTGTTTTTATGGTACAATTCAGAGGCAGGCGTGTCGATCCTGTTCCAACCGGACGAGAGGGTTTCACAAAGCGACGCGCCGTCAGCCGAAGGCGTTAGGCAAGGGCCGGCATGTCGGGCCGAGCGTGAGACGGATCATGCAACCGCCCGCCCGATTGTCCGTTCCGTGCTGGTCCACGGGCTGGTTCGGACGCGCAGCGGATGGATCGCCTGGAGCGCATCGAAGAACGTCTCGGCGCGCACGTCCAGCCAGTGCCAGGCAAGCGCGTCAGTCTCCTCCAGCGCATCCCGGACACCGAAGGTGACATGGACGCGGCCGTAGCTGTCCTCGGTCAGCCAGATTTCGTGGAGCCTGTTGCGCGCGACGACGCGATCGCTGCGCCCGCGCCACTCCCGCTCGACCGGCCACCACGACGCCGACAAAGTGGCCCGGATCGTGGCCGTGAGATCGTCACAGGCCCACCCCCACAGGTCGTAATCATCGGGATCGAGGTGGTCGTAGAGATCGACGTAGGCGGTGTGGCCGTCCCGGCTCCAGTAGAGACCCTCACCCATCGCAGCGCCCTCCCGTCGAACGGGCAGGCGGCGTCCAGGCGCCGGAGCGCAGCGCCCGGCGCGGATCACCGATCTCCATCGCCAGCGCATCGTAGATCTCGGCGATGACCGCCTCGGCGCGGAGGGTCATGCTGCATTTCGGGTAATAGCCGCGGTAGGCCCCGAGGAACTCGCGCTCCAGCATCTCCTCGATGGTGCACCAGTTCGACAGCGCCATCGCGGACGCGACCTGGGCCTCGGTGAGCTGCATCCGGTACGCCGTCTTGGCGCGCGCCGCGGCGGCGACGGCCGCCCTGTCGAGTGCGGGTCGTGTGCCTTGTGTCGAAGTCGTCATGCGTCGGTCCTTTCCGTTCGCGTTGGGATCACGCAGGGAAGGGGCGGCACGGTCAGGTGCCGCCCTCTGGAGCGCAGGCCATCGGCCTGCAAGAAGATGGATCATCTCCCGTCGCGAAGCTGGGGAAGGGCGGGCCGCGACAATCCTGCCGCCGCGGCCCCGATCGCTATCGTCCGGGGAGGATCAGGCGACGGCGGCGAGCTCGCCGCCGGTGAAGGCGACGATCTCGTATTCTCCCTGGGCCATGTTCTCGCGGCGCAAGGCGTTGGCGCGGTGCTGCGTCCCGGTCGGGGACGAGAAGGCAATCGACAGGTACGCGTTGCCGCTGCGCTCCGACGTCGCCTTCCAGATCGAGCCCATGCGGATCAGCTGACCTGCCGGACTGCGCGCCTCGATGTGCCAGTCCGGATGATTGGGATCGGTCTTGTGCGGGTTCAGGACGGCAGTGACGTCCATGTCGAAGTCGTAGGAGCCGATGAAGCCTGCGAGGTTGTCGTCGTCGAGCGTCTCGATCCGGCCGGTCACGGCGATGGGCTCAGTACGGCCGCCGGCGAGCGGGACGATCTGCCAGGTGCCCTCCGGCGTGTCGTCATTGCGCACCGCGTTCATCCGCCAGGTCCGGCCCATGCGGTCGGTGAGCGACAAGGAAAAGTAGGCACGTCCACTCTTCTCGCTCACGGCCTTCCACATCGAACCCACGCGCATGACGCGGCCGCGCGGGGTGCGGACCTCGAGGTGATGGTCGGGATGGTTCTCGGCGGTCTTGTAGCCGTTCTCCACGACCGCGATCCGCGCGATGTCGAAGAGCATCGTCGAGATCGAGGCGGTGAAGGTCTTGGCATCGGTGTTCTGGGTCAGGGTTCCGGTGATCATCGTGGTGCTCCTTGGCTGGACTGCTTTCCCGATCCGGATCGGATCACCCGAAGGCAAAGCCTCCTTTCATCTTTCCCTCTGCCAGCGCCTGCCTCACGCCGCCGCTGCAGCGGCACGCCCGGCCCGGATGGCCTCGACCACGTCCGCCGCCCCGTCGCCCGCGGGCACGAACACGCGGAGTTGGTGCGCGATGATCTCCGAGAAGCAGCCTGCCGCCTTGAGGGTGGCGACCTGCTCGGGACGCCAGCCTTCGAGCTCAAGCCGCCTGGCGCCGGCGACCCGGCGACAGCGCAGGGTGAGGCCGCGGCCGAGATCGACCGTGGCGTCGCCCGCAAGCGCGGCCGCGACCAGCTCGTCGGGAGCCTCGGGACCGTCCTCGCGGAACCTCACCTTGAGGACGAGCGCCTGGTCGGCGGAGATGGCGCGGCCAATCCGCGACGGACCGTCTTCCGGCGTGACCCGCCAGATGCGCTCGTTGTCGGAGGGGATCGTCTTCCAGATCGGCAGCAGAAGCCCGGTCAGCAGGACGACGGTCTCCGTCCGGACCTTCGGCAAGGCGTCGGCCTCCGCGTCCCAGAGGGCGATGAACTCGGCTTCCGATATGGGTTCCCAGTGCGACGCGGCGAATGTCTCCTCGCTCATGGTGCTGCGCCCGCTAGGTCGGCGGATGTCGCGGACCTCGGCGAATGTCTCGTCGTCGTAGATCTGTGACGGCCGCTTCGCGATCAGGGCGACCTTGCCCGACGCGGCATTGCGCATCGGCGCGTCATAGCGCCCGAAGTCCGACAGGACGCCACGGCCGGACGGGATATGCACGGCGGTCTCGGTCTCCAGCGTCACGGTGCGGGTGACCGAGCCGCTCCTGGGGCAGGTCCAGATGTCCTCCTCGCCGGTCACGCTGGTCCGGTCGGCGCGGAGGGTCTCGATGCCGACGTCGAGCGTGCCCGCCGCACGCGCCGCCTCGGTCTGCGCCTCGATCCTCCGGGCAAAGGCCGCGAAGAGGTCGTTCTGCATCTGGATCGGCAGGGCCAGCAGCCGGTTCAGGTACCGCTGGATCGGCGGCAGGTCTTCGAGGAGAACGCCGTCGCCACCGACGAGCGCCAGCGCCGTCCAGTCGTGGAACGTGGCGTAGTCCATCGCCTCGCAGCGATCGGACGCCAGCTCGCGGTAGTGGGCGACGAGCGCCCGGCGCGCGATCGGGCTTTCGAGGTTGTCTGATGCCCGGAACAGGTTCTGCGACCCGGTCTGGCGCTGGCCACGCGTCAGCGCCCCTAGCGTGTCGAGACGCCGCGCAATGGTCGAGGTGAACCGCTTCTCGCCATGCACGTCGCTGGTGACAACGCGGAAGAACGGTGCTGACGATTGCGCCGAACGGTGCGTGCGCCCGAGCCCCTGGATCGCCGCATCGGCCCGCCAGCCGGGCTCGACGAGGTAGTGCCGCCGCCGCTTCTGGTTAGCGGCATTGCGGGCCGCGTGGTAGGAGCGCCCGGTGCCGCCGGCATCGGAGAAGAGCAGGATGTCCTTCGCGCCCGCCATGAAGGCGGCGCTCTCGGCGGAATTGGCGGAGCCCGAGCGCGGCGCGATCTTCAGCGTGCCGCCCGCAGTGCGGATCGTGCGTTTCGAGCGGCCGGTCACCTCGGCCAGGCGCTCCTCGCCGAAGTGCCAGACGAGCTGGTCCAGGACGGACGAGATCGGCGCGATGGTGTAGAGTTCCATCAGCGCCGCGTCGCGCAGCGCCTCGGCCTCGCGCGAGATGACGCGGTTGCCGTCGGCATCCAGAAGCGGCTGGGTGACGATGGTGCCCTCGATCTCGACCAGCTGCTGTGCCTCGATCGGGAACGCAGTCTTGAGCCAGTGCACGACGACCTCCTTGGGCGTCAGGTGCGCCTCCGTCAGGTCGTCGCCCGCCTCCATGCCACAGATCGCCCGGTCGAGATGGCTCTCGCCGGTGGAGACGATCTGGATGACCGGCGCCCAGCCACCGGCAAGGTCGGCCTCGATCGCGGCGATCAGGCTCCTCGCCTTGAAGCCGCCGAGGACGTGGCCGAAGAACCGCTGCTTCATGCTCTCGAAGCGTGACAATGCCGACGCCTTGGCCGCCGAGGCGGTCTGGCCGGACTCTTCGTCGGTGATGCCGGTGGCTTCCAGCGCCTTGCGCAGGTTCTGGTGGATGATCCGGAACGCGCGGGCGAAGCTGTCGTAGACGGCGCGCTCGGCGTCGCTGAGCCTGTGCTCGAGGATGTCGTACTCGACGCCCTCGAAGCTGAGCGCCCTGGCGGTGTAGAGGCCGAGCGCCTTGAGGTCGCGGGCGACGACCTCCATCGCTGCGACGCCGCCGGCTTCCATCGCGGAGACGAAGTCCTCGCGCGAGGCGAAGGGATAGGCGTCGCCTGGTCCCCAGAGGCCGAGCCGGGTGGCGTAGGCGAGGTTGCCGACGTTGGTGGCGCCAGTGGCGGAGACGTAGAGGACGCGGGCGCGGGGCAGGGCGGTCTGCAGACGCAGCCCGGCGATGCCCTGCTGCGAGGGGGCCGTGCCGCGGCCCTCGGACGATCCGGCCGCGTTCTGCATCGCATGAGCCTCGTCGAAGGCGAGGACGCCGTCGAAGTCGGCGCCGGCCCAGTCGACGATCTGTTCCAACCGGGAGCGTCTCGTCTTTCCCACCGCGCGCAGCGTGGCGTAGGTCACGAAGAGAATGCCGCGCTGACACGTGATCGCCTCGTCGGGCTTCCATTTGTCGAGCGGCTGGATGTCGGTCGGCGATCCGCCGAGGTCGGTCCAGTCGCGGATCGCGTCCTCGATCAGCGTCTTCGATTTCGAGAGCCAGATGGCGCGGGTGCGTCCCGCCAGCCAGTTCGACAGGATGAGGCCGGCGACCTGGCGGCCCTTGCCCGCGCCGGTGCCGTCGCCGAGGAAGTAGCCCTGCCGGAACGCGACGCCGGCCTCTCCGGCGGGCTCCGCCTCGGTCCAGTCGTCCCTGATCTCGAACCGGCCGGGCAGATCGTGGCCGTGGGCCTCGTCCGCCATGATGATCGTTTCGAGCTGGGCGGCCGAGAGTTCGCCTGCGCCGACGAGGCGCGGGGGGAGGATCGGCAGCGCCGTGGGCATCGGCGGAATCACGGCGGCCATCGCCACGCTCTCGACGAGCGGCGAGGGATGCGTCGCGGCACCCATGATCTCGATGCGCTGCGGGGCGTAGCGCGCGTAGATGTCGGAGACGGCGACGTTCTCGCCGGGCGTGGCGCGTTCGCGATAGGCTAGAGGCGTGTCCACCGGTACGCGCGACACAGGGCGCACGAGCGCAACGGGCTTTGGCCGCACCGGCCGGACGGAAGGGCGACATGGAGACGGAGCGGCCGGGAGCGGCGTGGCGCGCGTCTCACGCGGCGGCCGCGGCGGAAGCTCCGTGCGGATCGTCGCGAGCGCGTCCTGCAGGGACATGGAGCGCCGCGGAACCGTGGTGTCGCCCACCGTCTCAGCGGGAACGGCATCGGCGACAAGCAGGGCCGTCTCCACGTTCGTGCCCATCTTGCGATAGACGATGCCAGGCAATCCCAGATGCAGGCGCGGCACGACGATCTCCGTCAGGCGCCGCCAGAGCGCCGGTTGCCGATCGGCGCACGCTGCCATCGGCAGGATCGCGACCAGCCGTCCGCCAGGGGCGAGGCGCTTCGCGGCGGAGACGACGTGGCGCAGTGCGATCGTGGGATCGGCGGCGCGCGAGACCGAAGAGCAGAACGGGGGATTCATCACCACCGCGTCGACGATGTGCTGGCGGCCCAGGAGGTCGTCGATGTGCTCGGCGTCGTGCCTCTGGACCGGCGCCTCGAACACGGCTTCCAGCAGCGCGGCGCGGAACGGGTCGATCTCGTTCAGGACGAGCTTGGCGCCAGCCCGTTGGACCATATGGGCGAGCGCCCCGGTGCCGGCGGAGGGCTCGAGCGCCACGTCACCGGGGCGGATCGCGGCCGCGAGCGCGGCGACATGTGCGTAGGGCAGGGGAGTCGAAAACTGCTGCAACCGGATCTGCGCTTCCGAGCGCCGGGTCTCGGTCGGGCGCGCCGTGGCCGCGGCCGTCAGCGCCGCGAGGCGGGTCCCGGCGTCCGGCGACATGGGTACTTCGCGATCGGCGAGGATCGCCGCGGACTGCACCAGGTCGTAGGCCTGCCGCCACGTCCAGGCGCCTTCGGCGTCCGTCCCGCCGGTCGCCTCGATAAGATGCGTGCCGACGCCTCGAGCGGTGAGCCGTCCGGTCCGAAGATCGCGGGTGAGGAGGGGCAGGAGACGGTCGATGGCCTCGCGGCTCATGGGGCGTTTCACGGGGTACGTCCTTTCGGGGGTGCGTTGAACTCCCACGAAAGAAAGCCGCCCCTACCCTTTCGGGCGGAGCGGCTCGTGCAGCTAAGGGCGGATCACGCGGCCGCGGCCGGGACTGCGTCATCCTCGCCAGCGTCCACGCTCTCCTCGGGCATGTCCATGTCGGGATCGTTATCCTCCCCGTCGACCGAAGGCGTTCGCAAGGGATCGTCGCCCTCGATTGGCTCCAGGATGCGCGGGGTCTCGATCTCCATGCCCGGCGGGCACCAGGTCTCGACCGCCTCGCGCTGCTCCGCGGTCAGGGTGGCGAAGGGTGCGGCGAAGAGGCGCTCGAGGTAGTCCACGACTGCCGTCTTCTTCTCCGCGGCGAGCCGCGCGGCTTCCTCTGGTTGATGCAGGTCGCGCGAGAGAATACCGAGAAGCACGCTCTTCTTCAGGCGGCCGAAGAATGCCACGCCGGTCGGTCGCCACGCCGCGCGCATGTCGGGCACGACCTGGCGGGAGACATGCGCCAGGAGCGGCTCGCCATGGGTCATGTCGCAGGGCTTGATCGCGTCGGCGAGCGCCACCGCGACGATGCGCGCCTTCATGTCCGCGTCGAGCGTCCGGAACGCCTCGAACCGGTGCGGGACCGGCTTCGTCTCGTCCCACCATGCGAGATCCAGCCCCTCGAAGAGCTGGGCCAGAGCCTCGGTGGCGCGGGCATCCATGTCGTCCTTTCTGGCGTGGGGCCGATCGGCCTGCGCGGCGGTGACGCCGAAGGCGTATGAGACGCGGGCGAACCGGCCGAGAAGATCGGCGATGGTCTTGAAGAGCAGCAGGTCGTGGGCGAGCGCCGGGTTGGCGGCGAGCGCACTGCCGATCACGATGGACCGCTCCGTTAGCAGGTCGGACTTAAGAGACTCCGAGAGAACGAGGGTGTCGCTTTCTGCGCTCTCGGACACCGGCTCTGTGCCGCCGGTCGCGCCGGATGTGCCCGGTTTGCCGGAAGTCTCGCGCTCCTCCGGTCTTACGAGACCTTCCACGGTCTCGATCCGGCCGCGATCCCAGTAGGCCAGCACGCCGGACCTGGCGAGATCGTCCGGGGACCAGCCGGTCGTCAGTGCCTCGTACTCCTCGTTCAGGCGCTCGTACTCGTCCTCCAGCGCGTCGAGGTCGGCGCATTCCTCGCTGTCGCGTTCCTCGTCGAGCGCGGCCAGGCGATCGGCGATGGCCTCGCAACGGTCTGCCGCCGCACCCTCGGGCACGATCTCGGTGGGATAGACGCGGCCGTATGCTTGCAGGACCTGCCAATTGACGTCGCGCAGAGCATGGCTCCAGGCGAACCCGAGGCGCGCGCGCTCGGCCTCGGCATGCGCCTCGAGACGCTCCAGGAGCAGCCTGTCGACAAGCGCCTCGTCGCTGAGGATCGAGTCCTCTTCGATTAGGTCGGCCGCGATCTCGCCGCCGGCCGCGCGGTAGGCCTCAGCCACGAGCTGCGCCAGCGGATCGCCCAGCTTGATGCCGCGGTCCTTCAGCTGGGCGCGCACCGTCCACGCCTGCATGTATTGCCCGCGCAGCGCCTCGAAGGTGGCCTTCTGCACGTCCTGGTCGGGATGCTCGGCGAACGCCTTCATCGCGTCGAGCGTGATCTCCTTGGCGCGGGCGGCGGCACGGATGTCGGGGTGGATGCGGCCGTAGCGCAGACGCTCGACCACGCGGCGGCGTTCGACGCCGAACATGGCGGCGATGGCGTCGGGATCGTGCCCGCCCACCTCCATCATGCGCGCGAACGCCTCGAACTCGTCGAGCGGATCCATCGCCTTTTGCGTCACGTTCTCGGCCACGGTGATCGCGGTTGCCGCCGCGGCATCGTCGTCGATGGCCCGGCAGCGGATCTTGGTCCGCATCGTCCAGCCCTTGGCATCCTTGTCATTGACGAGGTGCAGGAGCGCGGCCCGCCTGCGGCCGCCGGCGATGACGCCCCAGACTTTGCCGGTCTTCTGCACGATGGGCGGGTTAAGGAGCCCCAGCGTATCGATCGACGCCGCGAGATTGGCGATGTCGTCGTCCTCGTAGGTGTCGGGCGAGCCCGCGCGGGCGTTCAGGTCGTGCAGCACCAGGTCCTTCAGCGCCACGTCGATGTCGGTCAGTTCGGTCGTCATCGGATGATCTCCAGTCCTTCCTCTCGGCCCGATCGGCCACACCTCGAAAAGAAGCCCTCTCTTCCCTTTCGGGAGCGGAGGGCCTCGGTCGCGGCCGGCGCTACCAGTCGGACGCGATACGTTCGGGCCGGATCGTCCGGGGCCTCGGCGCCGTAGTCGCGATCCCATCGGTCGAAGATGTCGATCTTGAACCAGACGGTCTTGCCGGATACCCCGACCGATCCGAAGTCGTGATATCCGTCCGGATCGTTCTCGGCCGGGAAGCTGTCGACCGCGCCGATCCGATCGAGACAGGTCTGGACGAAGCCGGGCCCCTCTGCGTGGACGGCGCTGGTCGCGACCAGCGTTCCGGCGAGCGGCGGACTCTGGTCCGGCGCGTAGGGAACGCCGAGACAGACGTGGCGGCGGAAGAGGTCGTTCTGCGCGGCGACCTCGGCGGCGTCTGGGATGTGAGAGGCGCAGCTTGCGTCGGTCATGGTCTCTCTCCTTTGCGTTGGGACCACGACAAAGGAGGCCGCCTTCTCTCGAAGGCGGCCTCGGGGATGTTGCTGTGGCGAGAGAGATCACGCGGCGATCGGGGTGGCCGGCCTGAGACCGACGTTCCGCACGATCGCCCCCAGGTCCTTCGCGCGGGCGGCGTAGACGGCGAGCGGGGCATAGGCCATCGCGTGCCAGGGCGGATCGTCGTCCGCGATGCCGACCGCGACCATCGGCAAGCCGACGAGCGCCCACGGGTTTTCGACCGGATTGGTGTCGATGAACGGAAGGCCCATCCTGACCAGAACCTGCGCCGTCACCATCTGGTCGAACTGCCCGTAACTCGAAAGCGTGGCCCCGCGCCCGAAATGCACGGTGGTGCCGCCGCGTCCCGTCGAGACGTAAGCGTTCCTGGTGGCGAGCGCCTTTCGGATCACGTCGAGGCTGGAGCGCATGGACGCGCGCTCCCGTCTGGCCGCCTCCTCGATGTCGCCGCGGCCGCGAAGTTCGCGGTGCGCCCACCAGCCTCGGGCATCGCCGCGGAGGGCGCGCAGGATCCAGACGTTCATGCCGGGGTCTCCTTCGTGAACGCTCCGGCGATCCGCTCGCGATCGTCCGTCCAGTCTTGCAGACCGAGGGTGGTCAGCCCGGTCGTGACCGCCTCGACCCAGGCCGTGCGGGCGTCTCCGCGTGGCGATGCCTCGGGACCGGGGATCACGCCATTCGCCATCCACGGCTCCAGCGGGATCTTCGAGAGCCAATCGGCGAGCGTCGGGATGCGGCGGCAATCCTCGCGCACATGCTGCTCGCCGAGAAAGCGGACGGGCACCTCGCGGCCGCCGCTATTGCGAAGGACGGTTCCGAAGACCGTCTCCGCCTCGAAGATGCCGGCCGTATGGTGCCGCAGCGCCCGGTGCTGAGGCGTGGCCAGATGCGCCTTGGAGGCGTCGAACCACGCATGGACCTCGATATAATCCTCCGGTCGGCCGCCGTAGCGGCGCGCCGAGGAGATGGCGTGATGCAGGGGATGTGCCATCATCAGAGCTCCTCGTCGAAGGTGTGGGAGACCTCGATGATGCGGTCGCCGTGATCGATGGCGATCGTGTCGGCCGCGATGTCCCAGCGAAGCTCGCCGTAGCCGCCCTCGTTGTTCTCGAAGCCCGGGTGTCGGTGATGAACGAAGGCCCAGGCAAAGTCCGCGATCCGCGTCCCTGTCGCGCCTGCCGGCTCGATGCCGGCCGGGCCGAGGGCCATCGCGTCGATGTTGCCGCTGTCGCCGCATCCGTCGTACTCAGCCACCACCTCGGTCACGCCGACCGAGCGAAGGGCGCGAAGCAGATCGGCGCGCGTCGAGGCGAGGTCCGTGGCCTGCTCGGCCCGCATCCGCGCGATAGCCGCCAGGAAGTCTGATGAAGGGATCGTGTTCATGCTCCCCTCCCTCAAGCCGGGAGCGCGGCCGGCGTCTCGACGCCGGTGAGGATCGCCCTCAGCCGTTCGAGGGCGGCCGCATCGCCTACGTCGCAGAGCGCGTGGATCGCCTCGGCGTGGGCCTCGACACGCTCGCGCACCTCGCGCAGCGCCTTCGGGCGGTACGTGGTGAGCGGCACGACGAGGATGTGGCCGACGCCCGGTGCTGTCCGGGCCAGGCCGACCTTCATCGTCTTCCAGACCGAGCCGATTTCCTGCTCGTACACGGTCGAGTTGAAGTAGATACCCTTCGGCTTCTGACTGTAGTCGAAGTAGTTCATGCCGCCCTTGTCGTAGTAGACGCCGAGCTCGCGGATATGCGTGTCGGACAGGCGCTTGCTGTGCACGATCTTGTTCGAGGCCATGTCTGGTTCCTTTCCGGTGGGTTTAGACCACACGGAAAAGAGGCCCCCCTTCCCCTTTGCGGGAGGAACGGGGACCGCCTCGAACGGCAGACAGGATCAGGCGGCGACGGCCTCGGCGGGCGCGACCGAGCCCTTGGCGGAGGCCCCGACCAGGTAGTCCACGATGCGCTGCGCATGGGCGGCGGCGGTGAACAGGAACCGGGTGTCGTTCTTCAGGACACGGAGCCACGATCCGATATAGGCCGCGTGGTTCTCGAAGTGATCGGCGCAGAAGCCCATGCGCTGGCCCATCAGCACCGACGCCAGTTCGACGCAGAGCTCTTCCTTGCAATACGCCTCGTTGCCGAAGCTCGAGGCACCGAAACTGCGGTCGAGCCGGTTGCTGGTTTTCGTGAAATGTCCCAGCTCATGGCACCAGGTCGCGTAAAAGGCGCCAGGGCTCTCGAACCGCGACAGCTCCGGCAGATGGATGCGGTCGAGCGACGGGATGTAGCACGCGCGGTCGCCGCCGAAGACCACATCGGCGCCGATCGCCTCGAAGAAGGCGTGAGCCTCGGGGTTCGGCTCGGGACCAACGCCGGGATCGCCCTCGGGCTCGGGATGGAACGCGGCATCCAGGCCGTCGATCTGCGCGACGTTGAAGACCCGGTAGGACTTCAGGAAGCGGTAGGTGCCGCCCTCGGCGTCCTCGTCTCCGGTCTCCTCGGCAGCGCCATCCGCACCGCGGCGCCTGCCGCTCCCGTAGTAGACGACAATGCTCGACTTCGCGCCTTTCCTGACGCTGGCACCGAGGTCCTTCGCCTGCTTGAACGTCATCCAGTAGGGCGAGCTGTAGCCCGTCATCGCGGCGCGCAGGCCGAGCAGGAAGGCGTTGATGCCCTGGTAGGGTTCACCGCCCACGCGCAGCGGCACGCCGCCGCCGGCGATCTTCCACGGCCGGCGCCACGGCATCGTGCCCTTCTCCAGATGCGCGATGATCTCTTCGGTGATGGCCTTGGCCGGGTCGAACGTCTCCCTGGTGCCCATCGTCTCGCTCCTTCTTCCGAGGTGAAAATCACCCCGAAAAAGGCCCCCTTTGCCCTTTCAGCGCGGGAGCCTGCGGATCAGTCGACCGGGCGGGAGCTGTCGCCGACGCCTGCCGCCCGAAGCCGTGCGACATGGGGGGTTCCACAGCGCGGCGATGATCGGTGTCTGCGGGGCGCTGCCGCGCGCGCCGCGACGCGGCCGGGCGAACCGGATGGTCGTGGTGCGGCGCACCCTTCAGCACCGCGCCCATGCGGCTCGAGGAGCTGCACATCCAGCTCCACGTCGATCTCGCCTGCGGGGGAAAGTCCCGCATGTGCGCTGGCGCGCGCCTCTTACCTTGCGGCGCTGAGCCGGCGGCGCTCAATCCGCGAACGCCGCCGCCCGCCAGTCCTCGATGGGCACGGATCGACTTCGGCGCAGGCGGTCGATCCTTCGATCAGCCAATCGTCGGTGTCGCGGTCCTGCCGAATTTCCGCAGAGGAACCGTGCTGGGCGACGAAGGCGCGATCTGCTTCGGCCTTCCGGGCACGATGAAGCGCAGCGGCGTGGTGCCCACTCGACCAACGCCACCATGTACCCGCAGCGGCACGGCAGTCGCTGCAGGGAACGGTGAGAACGGGATGTCGGTGATTGGTGAAGTCAGGCATGGGGGAGCTTCCATATTGCTTGGCGTCGATGCGCCGGTTGCGATAGAGGTGCCCCAGCCCCCGAAGGGGCTGAGGCGGAGGGCCGCTAGACGGTCCCGTGCTGAGCGAGGAAGGCGCGGGCGATTTTTGCCGAGAGGCCGCCCTTCCTCAGAAGCGCCCAGGCTTCCGCCCGGCGCGCTTGCCAGTGGGTTTGCAGTGGTCTCACCTCCTTTCCGATTGCGGTGGATGTCCCGATGGGCATCTTGATGCGCCCTTGAGCCCGCTCGACAGGCTCGGCCTCGGCCGGACAGTGGGACGCCGCCTGGCCGGTCTTCGGTGTCGCTGGAGGATGAGTGGGCGCCGGACATCACGTCGGAGCGCCGGTCCCGTCTCTTCCTCCGGAGACATTCACTCTGAAAGAAGCCTGCTTTTCGCTTTGCGGCGGACCGCTCCCGCATCGCGGAACGATGGTTATCCCGCGCCGGCCTCTCCTCCGAAGATCAGGCTGGCGTAGCCGGGTGGAGACACGAAAGGCGTGAGGAAGTGCGGCGGTCCCGGGTGGCGCGATGCACAGGGGAGGCGTCCCTCCGGCCGTTTACGCGGCCGCGGGCGCAGAGGGTGATAGCGGGCCTGATCTGGTGCGGTGAAAGCGGCCGCTCGCTGCGCCACGCTTGAGCGGCCGGGGAGCGGGATATTTCGTTGAAAAACTCGTGTTGTTTGGGGCGCTGATCTCTGATTCGATTCGCCTATCGGGGAGGCAGCGACGATGATGGGACCGAGACAGGAAGCGCAGGGCGCACTGTTCTACGACTTCTCTCTGGAAGACCACGTGCCTCGGGATCATCTGCTACGGTCGATCGATCGCTTTGTCGACCTGAGCAGGATCCGCCCGCATCTCGCCCCGTACTACAGCCAGACCGGGCGCCCCTCGATCGATCCCGAGCTGCTGATCCGCATGTTGATCGTCGGATACTGCTTCGGCATCCGGTCCGAGCGGCGGCTCTGCGAGGAGGTGCATCTGAACCTGGCGTATAGGTGGTTCTGTCGGCTCGACCTGACCGACCCGGTGCCAGACCACTCGAGCTTTTCGAAGAACCGCCACGGCCGGTTCCGGGAGAGCGGGCTGCTGCGTCACCTGTTCGAAACCGCCGTCGCAAGGTGCATCGAGGAGGGGCTGGTGAGCGGTCAGCGCCTGGCGGTCGATGCCAGCCTGATCGAAGCCGATGCCAACAGGAAGAACTCGGCGCCGCAGGGAGAGTGGGACGCGCAGGCCATCGATCCGGTCGATGCGCCGCGGGCCGTCCGGGAATATCTGGAGGTGCTGGATCATGAGGCTTTCGGGGCGGCCACCGAGGTCGAGCCAAAGTTCACCTCCCACTCCGACCCGGCCAGCCAGTGGACGGCGGCGCGCAAGGGTCCGGCTTTCTTTGCCTATTCCGACAATTACCTGATCGACACCGATCACAGCATCATCGTCGATGTCGAGGAGACGCGGTCGATCGTTTCGGCGGAGGTCGGGGCCGCGCGGACGATGCTGGATCGGACGAAGGAAACCTTCGGGCTGGATCCCGACTGGCTGATCGCGGACACGGCCTATGGGACGGGGCCGATGCTGGGCTGGCTGGTCGACCGCAAGATCGCCCCCCATATCCCTGTCCTCGACAAGGCCAGCCGCGCGGACGGCACCTGGGCACGGACGGACTTCGAGTGGGACGCCGAGAACAACCGGTACATCTGCCCCGAGGGACACGAGCTGAGGCAGTTTAGGCGCAACTACTCCGACCCGAACCGGGGACCCACGGGCAAGGGCGTCGCCAAGTACCGTGCGCTGAAACTGACCTGCCAGAGCTGCCCGTCAAAACCGAAATGCTGCCCCAACGCCGACTTTCGCGCCATCACCCGGGAGGAGCACGAGGATGCCCGCCAAGTTGCCCGCGACATCGCGAAAACGCGGGACTACCAGATCGCGATGAGGCTCCGGAAGAAGGTCGAGATGCTGTTCGCGCACCTGAAGCGGATACTCGGCATGGGACGCCTGCGATTGCGTGGCCCATGCGGCGCCCACGACGAATTCCTGCTCGCCGCCACCGCCCAGAACCTCCGCAAGCTCGCCAAGCTCTTTCCTGCACGTGCAGCATTGCCGGTGGCGCCGTAAACAAAGGCGCTCGCGCCCATTTGCGGCGGCGATTTTCTGCCTCACAGCGCGGAGTTTTCCAACGCGATCGGGACCTTCCTGCCGTTCGCCGCGGACGCTCGATCAGCGCTGCGCCTGCAAGGTCGCCCGAAGAAAGGGCGGATTGCAGACTTTCTCTGCATTCGCCACGTTTCAGGCTGTCGTCACCAGACCGGACATTTGCATTCGACGAATCCGCTGTGGAATCGGAAGCCGAGAGAGTTCGGGCGTCTCCGCGAGCAGCCCTGCGCCTGCTCCACACGAGCCGGTCCTCAGACGGAGCGCTGGTTCACCCGTAGCGACACGGCCTCCGCGCTCTCGATCCGCTCGGAGTATCGGTCGGTGAGATAGGCTGAGCGGTTGCGGGTGAGATGGGTGAACTTCATCAGTTCCTCCATCACGTCGACGATCCGATTGTAGAAGGGCGAAGCGCGCATGCGGCCGGCGTCGTCGAACTCGGCCCACGCCTTCGGAACCGAGGACTGGTTCGGGATCGTCACCATTCGCATCCAGCGGCCGAGGACGCGCATCTGGTTCACGGCATTGAAGCTCTGCGAGCCGCCGCAGACCTGCATCACCGCGAGCGTCTTGCCCTGAGTCGGCCGCACCCCGCCCAGCGAAAGCGGGATCCAGTCGATCTGCGCCATCATCACGCCGGTCATCGCGCCGTGCCGCTCGGGTGAGGACCACACCATGCCCTCGGACCATTCGGCGAGGCGACGCAGCTCGGCGACCTTTGGATGGTCGGCGGGCGCGCCGTCAGGTAGCGGCAGGCCTGACGGGTTGAACATGCGGGTTTCGGCGCCGAACCAGCGGAGCAGCCGCCCAGCCTCCTCCGCGGCGAGGCGGGAGTAGGACCGCTCTCGAAGGGAACCGTAGAGGAGCAGGATGCGCGGCGGATGCGCGGGCGCGGAGCCATGGCCGTGCAGGGCGCGGCGCCGAGCAGGATCAACCCGGCGATGTATTGCGTTGCATCCTCGGGCGCGATCCACGGTGCGAAGACGTGCTCGAAGAACAGCACGGCGAGTGCGGCCATGGTGAAGGGCTTGATCAGCCAGTTGACTGCGAGGGTGATGAGCAGCCCCTTCGGCTGCCGCGTGACATCGCGAAGCGCGCCGGGATCGACGCCGACCATCATCGGGTAGACCATCGCCCAGATCAGCACGGCGACGACGAGGTTGACGTTCGCCAGCTCGGCTGCGGCGACGGCGTTCACCAACGTCGGCGCAGCCGCGCCGACAACGATGCCGCCGATCATGGCGAGCGCGACCCAGACGGAGAGGTATCGTTCGAAGCTGCTCATGCGGTAACAGGCTCCTTGCCGTGTGCGCGCAGGCGGCCGGCACCGATCCGGCTCAGCGCCACCATCGCCGCTGCGGTGGCGAGGCAGAGCGACAGGCCACCCGCCTGGTACGTCAGGCCGGAAAGCAGCGTGCCGAGGAGTCGGCCGGCGGCGTTCGCCATGTAGTAGAAGCCGACGTCCATCGTCACCCGCGCGGCTTGGGTGAAGTGCAGGATCAGGTAGGAGTGGAGCGAGGAGTTCACGGCGAAGACCGCGCCGAAGACGAGCAGCCCCAGAACCAACGCGACCGTCAGCCACGGCGCTGGTGCACCCGCCAGCCAGACCAGCGCCGCCAGCAGCGCCGGGATGACCAGCAGCAGCCCTGCCCAGCGGCGCGCCTCGGCGACGATCTCCGTCTCGGGGCGGGAGGCGGCGCGCAGGAGCCGCGGCGCGTATGCCTGCACCGCGCCGTAGAGGATGGTCCAGGCCGCCATGAAGGAGCCGACCATGAAGAACGCTGCGCGATTGCCGGCCTCGGTCCCGTCCGAGAGCACGGCGTAGAAGTAGATCGGCACGCCCACGACGAACCAGACGTCCCGCGCCCCGAACAGGAACACCCGCGCCGCGGACAGCCAGTTGACGTTGGGGTCGTGCGAGAAGACCTCGCGGAAGCGCGCCCCCTTGCGGCCCGCGGGCAGGCCTTCAGGCATGCCGATCGCGACCGCGAAGAGGATGACCGTCAGCGCCGCTGCCATCGCCAGCACCGCCGGGACGAACCCGATGACCGCGAGCAGCCCCGCGCCGAGCAGGAAGCCCACGCCCTTCACCGCGTTCTTCGATCCCGTCAGCACCGCGACCCAGCGGAAGAGGCTGCCCTGCGTCTCGGGCGCCAGCACCTTGACGGCGCTCTTCGCGCTCATCTTGGCGAGGTCCTTGGCGACGCCGGAGGCGCCCTGCACCGCCATCACGTAGACGACCGAAACGGTCACCGCCCAGCCCGGGTCGAGCCGCGACAGCGCCAAGAGAGCGATAATCTGGATCGAGAGCCCGGCGTAGAGCGTCGAGGCGAGCCCAAACCGCGCCGCGATCCAGCCGGCGGAGAGGTTGGTGACGATGCCGGCGAGCTCGTAGAGCAGGAACAGGTAGGCGAGCTGCACCGGCGAGAAGCCGAGCGTGTGGAAGTGCAGCAGCACCAGCATCCTGAGCGCGCCGTCGGTCAGCATGAATGCCCAGTAGGCGGCGGTGACCGCGACGTAGGCGGCGAGCCCGCCCCTCATGCGCCCACCATCAGCGCCACGTCGACGAGGCGGTGGGCGTAGCCCATCTCGTTGTCGTACCAGGCGTAGACCTTCACCTGCGTGCCGTTCACCACCATCGTCGAGGGCGCGTCGATGATGGCGCTGCGGGTGTCGTTGACGTAGTCCGCCGAGACCAGCGGCCTCTCCTCGTAGCCGAGGATCCCCTCGAGCGGCCCCTCCGCGGCCTCGCGGAAGAGGCCGTTCACCTCGTCCACGTCTGTCTCCCGCTCCATCTCGAAGACGCAGTCGGTGAGCGAGGCGTTGAGCAGCGGCACGCGGACGGCGTGGCCGTTCAGCCGCCCCGTCAGTTCGGGGTAGATCAGCGTGATCGCGGTGGCCGAGCCGGTCGTGGTCGGGATCAGGCTGTTGAGCGCCGAGCGCGCCCGGCGCAGGTCCTTGGCCGGCCGGTCGACGATGGTCTGCGTGTTGGTGACGTCGTGGATTGTCGTGATCGAGCCGTGGCGGATGCCGATCCCCTGGTGCAGCACCTTCACGACGGGCGCGAGGCAGTTCGTGGTGCAGCTCGCCGCCGTGACGATGCGGTGCCGGTCCGGGTCGTAGCTGGCCTCGTTGACGCCGTAGACGATGTTCGTCGCGTTCCGGTCCTTGACTGGCGCCGAGACGACCACTCGCTTCACCCTGGCCGCGAAGTATGGCGCCAGCTTCGCTTCGCTCTTGAAAGCGCCGGTGCAGTCGATGACGACGTCCACCCCGTCCAGCGGCAGCTCTTCGATCCGCTGCGCCGCGTGGATCGGCAGGCGGTTGCCGTCGATGGACACCGACGCCTCGTCGGACGCGAACTCTGCCGCCCACCTGCCATGGACGCTGTCGAACTCCAGGAGGTGCGCTTGCATCGCCGGGTCGCCCACGGCGTCGTTCAGCCAGGCGATCTTCGCCCCGCGCTCGAGCAGCGGACGCAGGGCGAGCTTGCCCATCCGGCCGAGGCCGTTCAGTGCGTAGACGGTCACTGAACCTCCCGCGTCCGGCCGAGATCGTCCACCTGCCGCTGCAGCGATACGCGGTCGAGGGCGGCGACGTTCAGTGCCGCGAAGAGCTGGATGCGGTGCCGGAGCGTCTTGTAGGCCTCGCGGAAGGCCAGCCGCCGCTCCGCCGGGTTGCCGGTGGCCTTGACCGGATCCGGCACGCCCCAATGCGCAGTCAGCGGTTGGTCCGGCCACGCGGGGCACTCCTCGTTCGCCGCCTGGTCGCAGACGGTGAAGACGAAGTCGAGGCGCGGCGCGCCCTCGCACTGGAACTCGGCAATGTTCTTGGCGCGGAGGACGGAGACGTCGTGGCCGTTCCCCTTCAGCACCTCGAGCGCGTAGGGGTTCAGCTCCGAGTGCGGCCGCACCCCGGCGGAATAGGCGTCGAACCGGTCGCCGCCGATCTCGCGCAGGATCGCCTCGGCGAAGATCGAGCGTGCGGAGTTGCCGGTGCAGATGAAGAGCACCGCGTAACGTCTGTCGGTCATGTCCGTGAAGCTCGCTCGTCCCAGGTCAGAGGGCAGGCAGCAATCCGGCCGGCCCCGGCAGCAATCCTCGAAGAGGAACCGGATCAGGTCCTGCGCGCCAGCCATATTGGCGCTGTAGAGAAGCCACGTGCCTTGCCGCTCCTGCATCACAAGCCCCGCCCGGCGCAGCGCAGCGAGGTAAACCGAAAGCGTGCTCGGCTTCAGCCCCAGCGCCGCGCCGATTTCGCCCGCCGGCACCGCGTCGGGAAACCGTCGGACCAGCATCCGGAACACCGCCAGTCGCTGCGGATGCCCGAGGGTGGTAAGCTTCTCGACGAAATCCGATTCCATACTTCGTGGATAGATGAAATAACTCAGCTTGCCAACGTCGGACGTCAGGGGGTGACGATCCCAATGAAGACGAGGCGCCGGAACCTTCTTGCCACAGGGTCGGCCGCGGCAGCCCTTTCCCTGGCAGCGCCAGTGCGCATCGGTGCGCAGGAGCCGTTCCGTCTCGGCCTGACGCCAGTCTTCCTCGACAACGATGCGGTGATCGTCGGCCAGCTTCGCCGGGCGCTCGAGGTTGGGATGGATCGACCGATCGAGCTGCTTCAGCGGCGCACCTACCAGGAGATCACCGGGCTCCTCCTCGAAGGCGCAGCGGATGTAGCATGGCTCTGCGGATATCCCTACCTGCAGCACAAGGATGTGCTCTCGCTCCTCGCGGTTCCTCTCTGGCGGGGGAAGCCGCTCTATCGATCCTATCTCATCGCCGCTGCGGACGATTCCGCGGAGAGCCTGACCGACCTCCGCGGCGGCATGCATGCCTTCTCCGATCCGGACTCGAACTCGGGATACCTCGTGACCGCGTCGGACCTCGCCCGTCTGGACGAGCAACCCGATACCTTCTTTGCAAAGACCATCTTCACGAACGGACACCGCAACGTCGTGCGAGCCGTCAGCAGCGGTCTCGTCCGGTCGGGGAGCGTCGACGGCTATGTATGGGAAGCTCTTGCCTCGCTGGAGCCGTCGATGACCGATGGCACCAGGATCGTCAATCGGTCGGAACTGCTGGGTTTTCCGCCCTTCTGCGGCCGGACGGACCGCATGGCGGACCTCGCCCGGTTCCGGCAGGCGCTGCTCGGGCTCGACCAGACAGTGGATGGGCGCGAGGCGCTGCGACTGCTCCTGCTCGACGGGATGGCGCGCGGCAGTGCGGAGCTATTCGCCGGCATCGAGGCGCGGATGCGGGCGGTGGAGGCGCGCCCGTGAGCCGAATGCGCGCTCTGCCGCTGTCGCTGCGGGTACCGCTGATGACGGTGGCGCTGATGGTGCTCGTGGGTTTCGTCGCCTCCCAGCAGGTGCTCGGCGCGCTCGCCCGTGTCCAGGAGGCGCGGCTCCGCGAGCTGGCGCAGATGCATGTCGAGGGCCTGTCGGTGGCGCTTGGTCCCTACGTGCTGCGCCGCGACGTCTGGGAAGTCTACGACACGCTCGACCGCGCCAGCCGCGAGAGCGAGGGCGAGCGCATGGTGCTGACTGCCGTCGCGGACGAGAGTGGAGCCGTGCTCGCATCGACGGACCCACGCCGCGTTCCCGTGGATGCGCGGATCGAGGGGCTGATGACAGGCGCGCAGGCCCCCGCCGACCTGACGGTAGGAAGCGATGCGCACCATGCCCGCTTGATCGCACCGCTGGTCTATCAAGGGCGCACCGTGGGCCAAATCGCGAGCGAACTCGACGTCTCGGACCTCGTCGCGGAGCGGCGGCGTGCGGGCCGATTGCTCGTTGCCGGCAACGCACTTGCGACCGGCGCGCTGGCCCTGCTCGGATACGTCGCGGTGCGGCGGATGCTGCGGCCCATGGCGACGGTGGCGGCGCACATGATTGGCTCTCCGGGTGCGCCGGAACCAATTCCCGCAGCCGAGATGCCTATCGATGCCGAGGTCGCGCGCCTCGCGTGCGCCTACAACCAGATGGCGGAAGCGGTCGTGAAGAAGGCCGAGACGGAACGGCGCCTCGCGGAGCGGGAGCGCTTCGTCACTCTTGGCCGTCTGTCGTCCTCCCTGGCGCACGAGATCAACAACCCGCTCGGGGGCCTGCTGAACGCGACGGATACGATCCGAGCATATTCCGATCGACCGGAGGTGGTCCGGCGCTCCGCGGAACTTCTCGACCGCGGCCTCCGGCACATGCGCGACGTGGTTCGCGCCACGCTCGATCAGAACCGCCTCGACAGAAGCGGCGCGCTGTTGAGCCGCGAAGATTTCGACGACCTGCGCCTGCTGGTGGAGCCCGAGACGGCCCGGCAGAACCAACGCCTCGACTGGAACGTCGACGCCGATGAGCTGACGGACTTCGCCGCAGGACCGGTCCGCCAGATCGTGTTGAACCTCATCCTGAACGCGTCCGCCGCGGCAATGCGGGACGGACATGTCGCGCTGTCGGTCCAGGGGACGGCGGAGGCGATGACGTTCGTGATCAAGGACGACGGACCGGGGCTGTCCGCGGCGGCGCTCCGCCGCCTGCTGACCTCCGGCCCCGTCGAACCCGGCGCCGGGGTGGGGTTGCGGCTTGTGGGCGACCTGGTGCGGGATCTCGGCGGCACGGTGCGGCACCTTCGCGAAGACGGCGTGACGACGATCACCGTGGATCTGCCGCGCCCGGCGCAGGCACTCGCGGCGCAATGATGCAGGGGCGGCGAATAGCACTCGTCGAGGACGACGAAATCATGGGCGGCTCCATCGCCCAGCGGCTCGAGCTCGAGGGCGCAGAGGTCGTATGGCTGAAGCAGATGGTCCGCGCACTCGGGGCCCTGCGGACGCCGCGGGCGCCCATCGACGCGGTGATCTGCGACATACGCCTTCCCGACGGCTCCGGCGAGGAGCTGTTCTCGACACTCTGCCGCAGCGCCACGCCGCCGCCGTTCCTGTTCATCACCGGCCAGGGGGACATCGATCAGGCGGTCCGGCTGATGCGGGCCGGGGCGGCGGACTACATCACCAAGCCGTTCGACATGGGCGTCTTCCTCGAGCGACTTTCGGTCCTGATGACGTCACGCTCAGGGCCAAAGCTGCCGCCCCTGATCGGCGTCTCGCCTCGGGCCCGCCGGGTGGCGGAGCTCGCGGCCAAGGCGGCGGAGCACGATTGGCCGCTTCTGATCCGGGGAGAGCCGGGAACAGGCAAGGGCCTTGTCGCCCGACGCATCCACGACCTGTCGGACCGCCGGGCTGCTCCGTTCATCTCCGTCGATACTCTGCACGATGCGGACCTGTATCACGCGCTCTTCTCTCCCTCGGGTGCGTTCGAGCGGGTGCGCGACGGCACTCTCTTCCTGTCGGCGCTGGACGCGTTGCCGAGGCCTGTGCAGGCGCGGCTGCACGAACTGCTGGAGGCAGACGTCCCGGCACGGCTGATCGCAGGCTGCGACAACGGGATCGACCATAGGGTGACCTCAGGGGAGGTCCGAGCCGACCTCTACTACCACCTTGGCCGGAACGAGATAGCGGTCCCGCCGCTCAGGGGCCGACCGGACGACGCAGTCTGGCTGCTCAACGACCTCTTCTCGAGGTTTAATGGACAACGGGGACCGACGCTCAAGGGCATTAGTAGCCTCGCCGAGCAGGCAGTCCGCGCGCATGACTGGCCGGGCGGCGGAAGCGAGGTGAGGTCGCGGCTGCTTCGTGCTCTGGGCTCGGCGCAGGGGCCGCTATTGCAGCCGGCAGATCTCTTCCCGGAGAACGTCGCGCGCGGCAGCGACTTCCTGAGCCTGGCGGAAGCGCGGGAAGCGGCAGAGCGGGCACAGATCGTGGCCGCCCTGGACCGAGCCGGCGGGCAGGTCGGTGAGGCCGCAAAGCTCTTGCGCATCGCACGCACGACGCTCTGGGAGAAGATGAACAGGCTGGGCCTGTCGTGATCGGCACGATGTTCGGATTTCCGAACACGGGAAGATAAGCGCGCCGTATCAGCAGGTTGACCGGCGTCGAATTGTTCCTTCTCGCGGTCGAGTGCGGGCCGGTTGGTGATAGACTTGCTTCCAAGAGCAAGGGAGGACCCAGAAAAATGAAATGCAATCGCCTGGTCGATGCCGGCCGGCGCCAGTTCCTGCGCGGCAGCCTTGTCGCGGGAGCAGGCGTTGCCGCGAGCCCGTTCGCAGCCGCGCCCGCGCGGGCGCAGACGGCGCTTGCCCGCGTCGAGTATCCGTCGAACCGCCTCGCCAACGTCGCCGACCTCACCGAGAACGAGCCGCTCGACATCGCCTATCCGGACGACGACAGCCCCGGCGTGCTGCTCAAGCTCGGCCAGCCGGTCGAGGGCGGCGCAGGGCCGGACGGCGATATCGTCGGGTTCTCGGTGATCTGCCCGCACAAGGGCTTCCAGATGACCTACAACGCCGGCGACCGGACGCTGAACTGCCCCGGCCACTACTCGCGCTTCGACGTCGAGAAGGGCGGCCAGCAGGTCTGGGGCCAGGCGACGCAGAACCTGCCGCAGTTCACGCTCCGCGTGGACGAGAACGGCGACATCTACGGCGAGGGCGTGGACGAGCTGCTCTACGGCCGCGTCTCGAACGTGCTCTAAGGGAGGGAACCATGGCCTACAAGCGACAGATCGACCGCCTGCCGATCCCGCCCGCGGACGCCACGCGCCACAACGTCGTCTGCCACTACTGCATCGTCGGCTGCGGCTACCACGCCTATAGCTGGCCGGCGAACCGGCAGGGCGGCACCGACCCCTCGGAGAACGCTTTCGGCGTCGACCTCTCGCGCCAGCAACCGGCCGAGAGCGAGGCTTGGTACACGCCGTCGATGTACAACCTCGTCAAGCAGGACGGGCGCGACGTGCACCTCGTCATCAAGCCGGACTACGGCTGCGTCGTGAACTCCGGCCTCGCCTCGCCCCGCGGCGGGCGCATGGCCGAGATGAGCTACTCGACGGCGCGGCAGACCCAGCAGCAGCGGCTCACCGATCCGCTGGTCTGGCGCTACGGGCAGATGCAGCCGACGAGCTGGGACGACGCGCTCGACCTGATCGCCCGCGTGACGGCGCGGATCATCCAGGACCGCGGCGAGGACGCGCTGGTGGTCTCGGCCGCCGACCACGGCGGCGCCGGCGGCGGCTACGAGTTCACCTGGGGCACCGGCAAGCTCTACTTCGAGGCGATGAAGGTGCGGAACATCCGCATCCACAATCGCCCCGCCTACAACTCGGAGGTCCACGCCAGCCGCGACATGGGCGTGGGCGAGCTCAACAACTGCTACGAGGACGCGCAGCTCGCCGACACCATCTTCGTCGTCGGCGCCAACCCGCTCGAGGCGCAGACCAACTACTTCCTCAACCACTGGATCCCGAACCTGCGCGGCACCTCGATGGGCCTGAAGCGGGAGGAGCTCCCGGACGAGGAGCACGCGCCCGCCCGCATCGTCTTCGTCGACCCGCGCCGCACCGTCAGCGTGAACGCCTGCGAGATGGAGGCCGGGCCGGACAACGTGCTGCACCTGCCGGTGAAGCCCGGAACCGACATGGTTCTGCTGAACGCGCTGCTCACGCACATCGCGGATCAGGGCTGGGTCGACCAGGAGTTCATCGACGCACATACTGCGACCACCGGGACCGCGGCGGGCGGCGACCAGTCGCAGATGCTGCCGCGCAAGCCCTCGACGGGCGGCCAGCCGGCACCGCTCTCGACCTACGCGGACGCTGTCGAGCGGAACAGGACGAGCCTCGATGAAGCGGCCGAGATCACCGGCCTCAGCGTCGAGGACATTGAGACGGCGGCGCGCTGGATCGCCGAGCCCAAGGGCGACGGCTCCCGCCGGCGGACCATGCTCGCCTACGAAAAGGGTCTGATCTGGGGCAACGACAACTACCGCACCAACGGCGCTCTGGTGAACCTCGCGCTCGCCACCGGCAATGTCGGCCGCCCCGGCGGCGGCGTCGTGCGCCTCGGTGGCCACCAGGAGGGCTACGTGCGGCCCGGCGACGGCCATATCGGCCGGCCCGCGCCGTACGTCGACCAGCTCCTCATCAACGGCGACGGCGCGGTCCACCACGTCTGGGCCTGCGACAACTACAAGACGACGCTCAACGCGATGGAGTTCAAGCGCGCCTACAAGGAGCGGACCGACCGGGTGAAGGACGCGATGAATTCCGTGCCCTACGCCGATCGCGAGGCGCTGGTCGACGCTATCGTCGCGGCGATCGACGAGGGCGGGCTCTTCGTCGTCGACGTCGACATCGTGCCGACCCGCATCGGCGAAGCCGCGCACGTCATCCTGCCCGCCGCCACCTCGGGCGAGATCAACCTCACCTCGATGAACGGCGAGCGGCGGATGCGGCTGACCGAGAAGTACATGGACCCGCCGGGCCAGGCGATGGGCGACGCGATCATCGCCGCCCGCATCGCCAACAACATGGAGCGCGTCCTGCGCGACATGGGCGACGACGTCTATGCCGACCAGTTCCAGGGCTTCGACTGGCAGACCGAGGAAGACGTCTTCATGGACGGCTACCACCAGCATGCCGGCGGCGGCGAGCACGTCACCTACGACCGCCTGCGCGAGATGGGGACGAACGGCTTCCAGGAGCCGGCGACGGGCTACGAGAACGGCCAGATCGTCGGCACCAAGCGCCTCTACGAGGACGGCCAGTTCGGCACCGAGGACGGCCGCGCGCTCTTCTGCGTCGCCGAGTGGACCGGGCTCCAGGCCGAGGGCAAGGAGGAGCAGCAGGCGAGCTACCCCTACCTCATCAACAACGGTCGGGCGAACCTGGTCTGGCAGTCGGCCTATCTCGACAAGGACAACGACCTGGTGATGGATCGCTGGCCCTATCCCTTCATCGAGATGCACCCCGACGACATGGCCGAGCTCGGCGTCGCCGAGGGCGACCTGGTCGAGATCTGGAACGACACCGGCTCGACCCAGGCGATGGCCTACCCGACGCCGACGGCGCGGCGCGGCGAGACCTTCATGCTCTTCGGCTATCCTACCGGTGTGCAGGGCAACGTCGTCAACGAAGGCGTAAACGAACTGATCATCCCGAACTACAAGAACACCTGGGGCAACATCCGCAAGCTCGCGGACAGACCCGCAGCGGTGTCGCACCTTTCCTTCAAGTCGAAGGAATACACGGGCTGATCCAGCTAATGGCAGCGGCGGTCGGCGCCGCTGCCATCCGTTCGGGAGGGGAGATGCTCGCAACTCACGACTGCGCCGCCGGCAAGGCCGGACGGGCGATCTCGGTCGACGCGGCGCGTCTGCGCGCGCTCGCGGCCGCGGCGCCCATCCGCGAGGTCGAGACGCTCAGCCTCGACCTCGCGCTCGGCCGCGTCATGGCGGAGCCGGCCCAGGCCCGGACCGACCTGCCGCCTTTCGACAATGCTGCGATGGATGGCTACGCCATCCGAACCGCAGACCTCGCGGGGCCTGGTCCCTGGCGTCTTAGCGTCACCGAGCGAGTGCCCGCCGGAGCCACCCGCATCATCCTTGTCTCCCCCGGCTGCGCCGTCCGGATCTTCACCGGCGCGCCGCGTCCCCGCGGCGCCGATGCCGTGGTCATGCAAGAGCACGTCGAACGTGACGGCGACGCGATCGTGCTGCGGACAGCTGCGTCGTCGTGCCTGAACGTCCGGCGACGCGGCGAGGATCATCCGGCTGGTGGTTGCCCCGTGGCATCGGGCCAGCTCCTGACCGCGCCACGCCTTGCTTTGCTTGCGGCGACCGGTTTCCAGACCGCAACAGTGTACCGGCGGCTGCGGATCGCCTTGCTTTCCACCGGAGACGAGCTGCGCGAGCCGGGAGATCCTCTCGAGCATGGTCAGATCTACAATTCCAACAGAGTGCTGCTTCGGGGGATGCTCGCTTCGCCCTGGGCCGAGATCACAGATTGCGGCATCGTTCCCGACGACGGCCCGGCCATTCGCGCGGCTATCAGGACGGCAGCCGAGAACGCTGATGTGGTGGTGTCCTCCGGCGGTGTTTCGGCGGGCGAAGAAGACCACGTGCTCGATGCTCTGCGTCGCGAGGACGCGACGCTCGACGTGCTCAAGGTGGCGATCCGTCCGGGCAAGCCGCTGACGGTGGGCCGGATCAACGGCGCGCAATTCTTCGGGCTGCCGGGCAACCCCTACGCCGCCGCGATCACCTTCAGTCAGATCGCGCGGCCGGCGATCCGCAAGGCCGCCGGCGTGACCGAGGAGCTCGACACTTGGGTCCCTGCGGTCGCCGGTTTCCACTACGAGCGCCGCTCGGGCCGCACCGAGTATTTGCCTGTCACGTGGAACGCGCGGGATCGTCTGGGCCGTCCCGTTCTGCTCCGTCTCGGTCAGGCGGCCTCCGCCAGCCTCAGCCCGATCGCCCAAGCCCGCGGCGTTGCCGTCCTCCCGCCTGAGGCTTCGGTCATCACCCACGGAATGCCGGTGGTGGTGGAACCCCTCATCGACTGAGCCTCGAGTCGGACCTGCGCGCGGCCCTCCTTTGGTGCGACGGCTTCGGCATGATCCGGTCGCCGTTGACAGGGATCAAGGCGCATATGCCGACCCGCGCATAATCACGCCGAATGCAGGATGTTCTGACGGCTCTCTGCGACCCGACGCGCCGCGCTGCCCTCGCCGTCCTCTGGGGCGGGGGAGAGCATCGACCCGTGCGGGCGAAAGCGCGCAGCGTCGCCCTGGCTGCGGTCAAACCACCTCGCGACGGCACTCGGAAGCCTCGTCGGCCACTCGAAATCCCCTGCGGTGTGTGATGAGCCAAAGGGCGACGATGGCTGCGCACGGCAGCGACGTGACGACAACAAGAACGCGCAGGGCGCCATCGGGTCCGGCGGAGGCGATCAGCCATGATCCGAGGAGCGGCGCAGCCGCGGAAGCGAAAAGGGCGGGCGCCGCGAGACGGCCCATTATGCGCGGATAGTCTGCGGCCCCGAAGATCGTGAGCGGCATGGCGCCGCGTGCAATGGACCACAGCCCGTTTCCCGCTCCATAGGCGATCAGCGCGGCCGCCGCCGGGAATCCTGCGACCAGACCGAGAAAGCCGAGCGCCACCAGCAGCGCCGCGGCGGCCCCGGTCCAAATCGGATGATGCCGCGCACCGGAGGCCATCTCGAGCACGCGGGCGCCGACCTGCGCCGGCCCTATGAGCGTCCCCAACGCCACTGCCGCAGCGAGCGCGTATCCTTGGGCGGTCAGGATGGTGATCAGATGCACCGACCAGAGCGATGCGAGCATGGCGAGCGTGGTGCCGGCGACCGCGAGGCACCAGAACCGGGGATCGCGCAGCGACCCGCCGTTCGCACCGAAGACCTGGCCGCCCGCCCGCGGTACCGGCGGGTCGGCCCGCGGCACGGCGAAGACGCAGAGCGGCAGCGTGACGAAGAGGTGCAACCCCGCGTAGGCGAGGCAGGTGCCGCGCCAGCCGACGGTCTCGGCCAGCGCCGCGGTGATCGGCCAGCAGACGGTGCTGGCGAACCCGCCCCAGAGCGTCAGCGCCGTGATCGCCCGGCGTGCGTCCCTCCCGTAGATGCGGCCGAGCGTAGAGAATGCCGCATCGTAGAGGCCCGCCCCCATGCCGAGCCCGAGGAACAGCCAGGCGCCGAGATAGACCGCCGGATTGGGCGCCGCCGCGAGGAGCGCCAGCCCCGCCGCGATCAGCGCCATGCCGCCGGTCAGCACGCGCCGCCCGCCCTCGCGCTGGATCAGCGCACCGATGCGCGGCGCCGCGAGGGCCGAGACGAGCAGCCCCAGCGACATGCCCGCGGTGATGAACCCTGGCGACCAGCCGGTATCGGCGCGGATCGGCCCAGCAAGCACGGCGAGCAGGTAGTAGGTCGACCCCCAGCTGAAGACCATCACCACCCCGAGGGCGGAGATGGTCCGGCTGCGCTCGGACAGGATCATTCGGCGGCGACCGTCTCGCGCGTACCGCAACCGCACCCCGCCTTGCCCTCGGCCTTTGCGACCTCATCGGCGACGCAGCACGCCGAGGCGTCGGCCGTGGGCGCGCCGCCGCAGCAGCCGGAGGCCTCCGCGGAGTGCGGTGCGGTGGCGGTCCTGCAGACGCCGGTTTCGGGCAGCTTCAGCCGCACCTCGCGCGCCGCCACATGGTCGCCGGCGAGCTCGGCCACGACCGAACGCGCCTGCTCGTAGCCCGTGGTCATCAGGAAGGTCGGCGCCCGCCCGTAGCTCTTCATCCCGACGATGTAGAGGTCCTTCTCCGGATGCGCGAGCTCGACCACGCCATGCGGGCGGACGGTGCCGCAGGAATGCAGGTTCGGGTCGATGAGCGGCGCCAGTGCCGGCGTCGTCTCGACCACCGGGTCGAGCGAGAGCCGCAGCTCCGAGAGCATGGCCAGGTCCGGTCGGAAGCCAGTGGCGACCACGATGCGGTCGACGTTGAGGATGACCGGTTGAGCGTCCTCCGTCGCCTCGACAATCAACCCCTCGGACGCGCCCCGGATGCGCGTCACCGCGAACGGTGACCGGAACGAGACGCGGCCTGCACGCACCGCCTCCGCCGCCCGCAGACCCAGCCGCCCGCGGCCAGGAAGCTCGTCGTCGAGGCCGCCGCCGAGCAGCCGCTCGATACCCCCCTGCCGGGCCGCCCACGTGACCCGCGTCTCCGGTGCCTGCTCCTGCAGGGCGATGAGGTCGAGTGCCGCATTGATGGCGGAGTGACCCGCGCCGAGCACCAGCGTGTGTCGGTCGGCATACTGCTTTCGCGTGAAGCCAAGCACGTCGGGGATGCCGTAGGCGATCCGGTCCGAGTGCTCTGGCTCACCGTCTACCGGCAGGCCGTCGAGCCCGATGGGGTTCGGGCGCATCCACGTGCCGGATGCGTCGATCACCGCCCGAGCGAGCGCCCGGTGCCGCGATCCGTCCGCGTTTCGCCAGACGAGGACGAACGGGGTTTTGTCACGCCCCTCGCTCGCGAGTTTCGACCGTCCCTGCCGCGTCACAGCAATCACCTCGGCACCGTACCGGACATGCGGGGCGATCTCCGGGTGCGCCGCCAGCGGGGCGAGGTACTCGCGGATCAATTCGCCGCCGGTGGGCAGGTGGTCGGCGTCCGGCATGCTCCAGCCGGTCTGCTCGAGCAGCCGGCGCGCCTCGGTATCGACGTTATACTCCCACGGCGAGAACACCCGCACATGCGCCCAGTCAGCCACCGTCGCGCCGGCCTTCGGACCACGTTCAAGAATGAGCGGGACGATGCCCCGGGAGACGAGATGCGCCGCGGCGGCAAGGCCGACGGGGCCAGCGCCGATGACGGCGACGGGCAGGTTGTTCATTGATTTTCTCTCCGTCTGTTGTTCGACAAAATTGGAAATACCAAACAAATGCATCAGCGGGCTGTCTCTCTCCTGCCCTCGCCGTGCTGCGGGACGCAGCCCTGCCGCTCTTCGGCGCAGCACTCGTCGGCGAGAAAGCTGATCAGCGCGTTCATGGCCGGATACTCCGCATGACAGATCAGGCTCGTCCCCTCCCGTTCCTGTCGGACGAGGCCGGTCCCGATCAGGCGCTTCAGGTGGTGCGACAGCGTCGATCCCGGCATGCCCAGTCGCTCCTGCACCTGGCCGACGGCGAGACCGGCGCGCCCGGCACGAACCAGGGTGCGGTAGATCTCGAGCCGGGTCGGGTTACCGAGCGCCTCAAGCTGGCGCGATGCTGTTTCGACGTTCATGGAAACAAGAGAGCCGGCTTGAGGCGAGTTGTCAATCTATTTCGATGGACATCGAACTTCAGCATTCCTCCTCTCTCGGGGAATGTCGGCTTGTTCCGCCGCAGTGCAGCGGCAGCGGAGCTCGTCGAACGGCATGAGAGGGCCGACCTTGTCGCTCTGCGCGGCTCAGGTCTCGACCCCTTCCGCGCGCGGAGGAGCGCGCGCCACGGCAGACGCGCCGCTCCAGCGTTCGTCCACCCCCAAGCCGGCTATGCCGGCGCGCAAGGTTTCCGGAGACCAAATCCGAACGCAAGCCGCCCCGCATGTCACCCGAGAAGCGAGAGGCCGATTATCGCGAAGCCCAGCAGGAACATGGTCAGGGAGGCGTGGAACAGGCCCGCGGCCATGCGCCTCCAGAGCATGTCGTTCTCGTGGTCCGAAGCCGCCAGGGCGACCACCGCGTGATAGGCCGCGCCCCAGGTCGCGACCCCGGTCGTCACCCCGCAGGCCCAAATGAAGAGGGCGAAGGCGAAAGCCGCCTGCGGCACGAAATCGAGATTGGCCGCCTGGCTCAGCCCGCCGATTAGGGCGCCGGAATTGATCGTCACCACGGCCGTGAAGCCTGCGCTTGCATAGGACCGGATCAACTCGAGCTGGTAGGCTTCGGACATGTCAACGGGCTCCTTGAGGGCGAGGGGCGGCAAGCGGAGAGAAGACGGCCCGGGCAACCGGGCGCCGCCGGGGAGGAGGACGGCGAAGGGCTTGAGCAGGGCGAGCACTGGGGACCTCGGGGGCAGGAATTGCGCCTCTGCTCTACCGTCGCGGCCGGGGCTCCGCTTGAACGAAGCTGCTATTCTGGCGTGGCCGCAGCCACAGGGAATCCGCCGGGACCCCGAACATGCGCAGGAACGTACGGCTGAAGTGGGCCGAGTCCGCGAAGCCCGCCTCGTGCGCGGCTTCGGTCAGGGATGCCCCGGCGGCCCTGCGCTCCACTGCCTGCATCAGCCGCCGCCACAGCACGTAGGTGCGGAACGGCAATCCCGTCTGCTCCACGAAGAGATGGCTGAAGCGGCTCTCGGACAGGCAGGCGACCGAGGCTGCCTTGCCGACCGTGATGCCGGCTCCGTCGTTTGCTGCGAGCCAGTCAAGCGCCCTCCGGATACGCGGGTCGAGGGCCAGCTCCGGTTGCTGCGGCCCCATGAGCCGTTCGAGGATCCTGTTGCCGATGTCCCGGACCTCATTGTCGGACGGCGGCGGGCTCTGCCACATCGCGGCGAGCTCGGCCACCGCCTCGGGCGTCGGGGGCAGGTTGGCGGCGCTCCGGCCCGCGAGGAGGCGCCTCAGCGCGGCGCCGGTGCGGCTCTCAGGCTCCACGAAGAGGAGCGCGACGCGGCCTTCGGGCTCGATGGCGTGGGGGTGGTCGGGCGCGATCAGCACCACAGGCCCCTCGTAGAGCGCGTCTTCCGTCCGGATGTTCGCGATGCCGCCGGCAGCCAGCGTGAGCTGGAAGGCGTGGTGCGAGTGCATCCGGTTCGTACGTCCGTCCGCCTGCGGCGGGATGTCGAAGGTCCAGAGGCTCGCGCCTTGCCACAGGACGATCCGATCGTCGCTGGAGAGCTTCCTTGTCATCGACCTGATCCCCCCGACACGAGCCGCCTCACCGCGCCGAGCCCAGATTAGCCGTTTCGTTCAAGCGCGCCAGCGACTGTGCGCCGTATCTGACGGCCACCCTTGAACCCCTCTTCCGGAGATTGCGTGATGACATTCCTCACTTCCCGCCGGGCGATGCTGTTCGGCCATTCCGGCCCTTGTCCTCGTCGCCGGCACTGCGGGTGCGGCGTGGATCATGCGCGTGCCGTCCGACCTCGACATTTCGCGGGAGAGGGCGACGGAGGCCGGCCTTTACGTCGCAGCGATCGCGCCGGTGCAGGAGCCGGTGACCGTCGGGCCGATGCACGCCTGGACCGTGACGCTGACGGACCGCGAGGGCGCGCCCGTCGACGAAGCACGGATCGCGGTCGGCGGCGGAATGCCCCAGCACGGGCACGGCCTGCCCAGCTCGCCGGCCGTCACGCGCGACCTGGGCGAGGGCCGCTACCTTGTCGAGGGCATGAAGTTCAACATGTTTGGCTGGTGGGAGCTGGACCTGGGCATCGAGGGGCCGACCGGCGCCGACGTCGTCACCTTCAACCTCGTGCTCTGAGGCAGGTCATGCGCCGGCTTCCCCTCCTGCTCGCCGCCGCCCTCCTCGCCGGGGGCGGCGCCGTCGCGGGGCTTCGCCTCGCCCTCGCGCCCGCCTGGACAGAGGGGGAGCTCGCGCTCATCCGCTCTCTCTCGCTCGCGGCCCTGCCGCCCCTGCCGCCGGATCCCTCGAACCGCGTGGCGGACGATCCCCGTGCGGCGGGGCTGGGCCAGGCGCCGGAAGATGGCGCATCGCTCCCGGTTGACGCGTCCTGCGCCTTTGCATTGATGGCGCCTTGGCAGGCGGAGGCGCATCAATGGCCGGTGAGAACGGCATTCGGGACAAGCTCGCAAAGCTTGAGGCGCTGTTCGCTCGTGGAGCGACCGCGGGCGAGCGGGCGGCGGCCGGGGCGGCGCGCGACCGGTTGCAGGCGAGGCTTGGCCTTGAACTGGACGGCGGTGAAGAGCCCGAGACGGAGATGCAGTATTCCCTGCCGGATGTCTGGTCGGTCCGCATCTTCGTCGCGCTCTGCCGCAAGCACGGCATCCGCCCCTACCGTTATCCTCGGCAGCGGCGCACGACCGTCATGGTTCGGGTGCGCCAATCGAGCTTCGAGGAAACCGTGGGCGAGGAGTTCAGGACGCTGCATCGGGAACTCACCGCCTATTTCAGCGAGATGGTCGAGCACCTGATTGCGGATGCTATGAAATCGGACGGAGACGACGAAACCCTTGAGCAGCGCCGTTTGCCTGGCTGAGAGGGCGACGGTCGCATCTCCCGTCGGCTGGCTTGGAGTGTGCTGTGTCGCGTGGCGAACGCAGCAAGATCTCGCTTTGCAAATTCGAGAGGCTGGCAGCGCTGCGCCTGGCACGAATGTCCGAGAAGCATGCGGCAGCGCGGCGCTGGCTGTAGACGGCCAACGGCAGGAGAGGGCCGGTTTTTAGTCCCGAGAATGGAGTGGGCCCCTTGGGCCGGACACGATCAGGCGGCGTCTTTGACCGGCGGCCGGGCGTGCTGCTTCTCGTACTGTTCTGGGCTGAGGTAGCCAAGCGATGAGTGAAGGCGCCTGGCGTTTTACTTCTCGATGAAGGCCGGGAGCTGCTCGGCGACATCCTCGGCGGTCTCGAACTCGAGCGGGTAGACGCCCTCGACCTTCAGCGTCTTCATCAGGCTGCGAAACCATACTCACAGTCGTACGGATTGCCACGCCGGCCCACCGAGCCGCCGAGCTTCGCCTCGCGAAGGCGATCGCGATACTTCTCGGCGGCGTATTGCGACCCGCGGTCGCCGTGGTGGACACAGCCGGGCGGCGGCTGGCGCAGCGCGATCGCCGCGTCGAGCGCCGCCAGCGTCAGCCGCACGTCGATCCGCCGGCTCATGGCGTAGCCGATGATCCTTCTGGACCAGGCGTCCATGATGACGGCGACGTAGACGTAGACGAAGCCGACGGCAATGGCGACGTAGGTGATGTCGGCCACCCAGAGCTGGTCCGGGCCGTCGACGATCATGTCCTGCGTCCTGTTCGGGAAGATCGGCTGGTCGTGATCGCTGTCGGTGGTCGTAACGTAGCGACGACGCCGACGCGCGTTCAGCCCGTGCTCGCGCATCAGCCGCTTCAGCTTCTTGTGGTTCACGACCCATCCCTGCTGGCCGAGCGCCGCCTGCATCCTCCGCCAGCCATAGGCCTCGAACTCGTCCTTGATGGCGTGCATCGCCTCGACGAGCGCGTTCGGCCTTGCCTCACCATCGACAGCTCGCTTCGGCTCGTCGTAGTGGGTGGAGCGCGCGATCCCCATCAGACGGCATCCTTCCGCGACGGAGACGCCGCGGGGCCGGCGATGACGGACATGGGCGCGCTTCTCGGCCGTGGTCCGAAGCGCTGAGCCCCCTTTGGAAACTCGAGCTCGAGCGCCTGCTTGCCGACCAGCCGCTCGAGCGCGGCAATCCGCGCCTCGTAGACCTGGATCAGATCGGCGGCCTGAGCGTCCTCATCGAACGCGCCTGCCTCGTACTTCGTCGACCCAGATCCGGATAAGATTCCGAGAGATGTCGTGGCGCTTCGCCAGCCCGTGCAGGGTGTCGCCGGCCAGGAACTCCTGCGCGACCTGCCGTTTGAAATCGACGCTGTGGGATCGGTGTCTTGCCATGGCTTCCATCCTTTGGAAGCCCGGTGCGCCGGTCAATTCATTCCGCTCCGACCGTCCGGCCCAAGGGGCCCACTCCAGAAGGGCTCCGCATGCCAGCGCTGCACTACCGCCTTCCGACTTTCGATCCCGTCGCGGCCAGCAACGGATCATGTCTTGAGCTGCCGCGAGCGCAGCGGGCCGCTTGGCGGGAGCGTCAGCCCCCCGTGTCAGCGTCGGCTACTGTCGGTCGTCTTGTCACCCGACGAAGGGGGCGCGTCCCACCCGGCGCAGCTCCAGATCTGCTCGATGGGCACCGGCCTCCCGAACAAGAAGCCCTGGGACTCTTGACAGCCAAGCTGGAGAAGGCGCTCAAGCTGCGCCTCGTTCTCAACACCCTCGGCCGTCGCCGGCACTCCGAAGCCGGTCGCAAGGTCGATGATGCTGGCAACGATGGCTTCCGCGGACTTGTCGTGGGTAATATCCTTTACGAAGCTGCGGTCGATCTTGATCTTGTCGAACGTGAAGCGCCTCAGGTAGCTCAGCGACGAGTAGCCCGCTCCGAAGTCGTCGAGGGCGACCCGAAGCCCCAGTTGCCGCAGCTCGGCGAGGGTCCGCAGGTTGGGCTCGCTCTCATCGAGAAAGACCGACTCGGTGATCTCGAGCTGCAAGCGCCCCGGCGAGAGACCGGTCGAGTGGAGCGTTCGCGCAACGATCTGCACGAGCCCACCCGCTCTGAGCTGGACGGTCGAGATGTTTACTGCGACCGCTACCTCGGTCGGCCAGTCCACCGCTTGCTGACAAGCCTGGTCGAGCACCCACGCGCCTACGGGTACGATCTCGCCCGTCTCTTCGAGAAGCGGAATAAACGTGTCAGGAGGGATGCGACCGTGCACTGGGTGCGTCCACCGCAGCAATGCCTCGAGCCCGGACATCGCTCGGCTGTCACTCTGCACGAGTGGCTGGTACGCGATGGAGAACTCGCCGAGGGCGAGCGCGTTGCGCAGGTCGAGCGTCAACTCCTGGCGGTGTTTCACTGCCGCGCCCAGGTCGCGGTCGAACACGCGATAGGTACCCTTGCGCTCCAGCTTGGCGGCATAGAGCGCAACGTCGGCCTCCTTCAGCACCTCGTCGACCGAAGCACCAGCCACAGCCGCGATGCCGATGCTGGCGTGGATCGGGATCGAGCGACCCTCGAGCCGGTAGGGCTCTCCGAGCCTGTCGATGATCCGCTGGGCCAGCTGCTCTGGGCCGACCCGATCGACATCGGTGAGCAGCACCGCAAATTCGTCGCCACCAAGGCGGGCGAGAAGATCGTCGTCCCTGACGCACCGCCGCAGGCGATCTCCCACGACCTTCAGAAGCTCGTCTCCGAGCAGATGGCCATAGAGATCGTTCACCACCTTGAACTCGTCGAGGTCGATGAAGAGAAGTGCGGCTCGGCGGTCCGACGCCATCGCTTCCCCCATCGCCTGCCGCAGGACAACTCGGTTCCAAAGCCCGGTCAGAGAGTCGCGCTCCGCCGCCTCCTTGAGCCTTTCCTCGGCGAGCTTGGCGTCGGTCGTATCCCGGGCAGTCGCCAGAAAACGCGTCGAGACCTGTTGCTCGCCGCTGAACGCCGTGACCGAGACATCCCAGAACCGCGCCTCACCGGAGGATGTCTCAAGCCTCGCCGAAAACCGCGCCGGCCGTCCATCGCGTGCCTCGCCAAGCGCCTTCGACGCCGATGCCTTCGCAGGCTCGGGCCAAAGCTCCGTCCACGGCTTGTTCTTGACCTGGCCGAGAACGCTCACGTTCATCGCCGAGAACGCCTGCTTGTTCATGAACTGCAAGGTGCCATCGTTGCCGATCACAAGTATGCAGTCGGGGCTGCTATCGAGGATGCTGCGCGAGAAGGCCTCGCTCTCGCGGAGGGCCAGGTCGACCGACTTGCGCGCGTTGATATCCTCGGCGGACCCGTACCAGCGCTGGATCTTTCCCGCATGATCGCGGCCGGGAAAGGCGCGAACCCGGAACCAAACATACTCGCCCCTCGCCATGCGCAGCCGATACTCGTGGTCGAGAGGCTCGCCGGTCGAGATTGACCGCAGCCAACTCCGCTGCGTCGGCTCCAGGTCGTCCGGGTGAAGGACCGACATCCAGCCGAGGCCGAGCGCCTCCTCTTCGCTGATGCCGCCCTGCTCAAGCCACTGCTCGCCGACGTCGATCAGGAGCCCGTTCGCATCCGTGATGAAGAGAAGCTGGGGCGTGACGGCCAGCAGTTCACGATGGCGGCCCCTGAGGGTCTCGATCTCCGTCTCGAGCGAGCTCAGCCTTGCTTGCCACCCTCCAAGCTGCGCAACCGCTTTCCGAAGGATTTCTCGAAACACCAAAGCCGTCACTCCCTCGCGCAGTTTCGCCCGCCGTCGGAAAGCGACCATAGGAAGCCGACGGGTGCGCTCAGGCTTCTGCCCGCCGCCTGTCCAGTTCGTGCTACCAAGAGCTTGGCAAGGTGCCGGATAACGTATCGTTAATAATCCGCAACCATAGGATGAGCTGAGGCGGTGGTAAGCCGCCTTGCAGACGAGAATGGTGCAACGGCGATCCCAGGATGTGACGAGAGCATCGGCGGGACCGCAGCGTCCCGCCGAACGTGCCGGAACCGCGATCGAGATCGATGTCTGCTTCCGTCGCCGCTCCGCGGCAGGCTGAGCTTCGCTCGAAGGTCCGGAAGGGGCCGTCCTCGACAATGGCGCGGCCCGTCCCACCGCACGGATCGCCGCGGCGCCGCAAGGCCGCTCTGAGCCCAAATCGGCCCTCGCCACCTTGGCGGGATTGCCCGCCCGCGGCATCGGCCGAGAGAAGAGGTCGGCGCCTTGCTGCCGCTCAGCGGGCGTCTCGGGCGCGGAATGAAATCGTGCGCCTCCCGTGCGGTACCGAGGAGGATACTGTTCGGATCTCCACGCACTGCCTTTGCTGAACCGGAGGACGGAATAACCTCGCGCAACTCGCCGAGAGGGCGCATCATTCGCTGACCCAGGTCAGCTGACGGAGGAGGAGATGAGGCTATGAAAATCGCACGTACACCAGCACTGGTAATCATCGCCATGACAAGCGCGGCTCCGTTGTTCGCGCAAGATTCCGCGGTCGAGCATGTCGAAGTGTCCGGGACTTCATTCCCGTACACCAAGTCCGGCGAGGGCGAGCCAGTCCTTTTCGTGCATGGCGCCTTCGCGGACCATCGAGTGTGGGAGCCGATGCGCGAGACCGTCGCTCAGGACCACCGTTTTCTTGCGTACACGCAGCGGCAGTTCGGCACCGGCGACTGGACTGAAACGCCCGGATACGACCGCGACGCACACGCAGCCGATCTCGCCGCCCTGCTGGATGCCTGGGGCGAACCGATGCAAATCGTCGGCTGGTCTTATAGCGGCCCGGTAGTGCTACAGGCCGCGATCGACAGGCCGGAGCTGGTCGAGAGCGTCGTGCTTTACGAGCCGTCGCATCCCGAACTCGTTGCCGCGCAGCCCGACGGAGGTGAAATCCTTCAGGAGTTCGGAAGCGGCTTCGCACCCGCCGCCGGGGCGATCGAACAGGGCGATCTCGACCAGGCGCTCCGTTTGAGCCTCGAATACGTGCTCAGTCTCGAGGACGGATTTGAATCGCTTCCCGAACTGAACCAGACCGTGGCGCTCGACAACGCTCACACGGTCCCGATGCAGTTCGGAATGCCGGCGCCAACGCCACTGACCTGCGAGGATCTCGGGCGCATCGAAGCGCCTGTGCTCGTCCTCCTCGGAAGCGAGACCCTGCCGTTCTTTGAGGCGGCCGCCAATGCGGTCGCTGGGTGCCTACCGAATGCAGAGATCCGCGTGATCCAGGGCGCAGCCCACGGCGGACCGGTGAGCCATTGGAACGCCGTGCTTGATCAAGCTCTCGGCTTCATCGACGACGCCGGAGCCTCCTGACGCTGCGCTGTCTCGCGCCAGCTGGTGTAGGGCGCCTTCCGGGAAAGTCGGGAGGTCGCCCTCCCCGGCGACCACCTCGCGTATCGGCACATCGTGCCGTCGCAGCGAAAGGGAAGGTTGTCCGCAGGAGTGTTAGTCGAGGACCAGGCTCTCGCTGCGCCGCGCAGCAATGTCCGCAGTCGCCGCTGCCGCGCGGCGGCGCCGGACCGCGCCGATTGTCCGCTCAGGGCCGATAGCTTTTGTTCATGGTCGGCGCCGTCAGTCGTTCCGTCGGAGATTCTCATCCTCGCTCACGCGTCGCGCCGTGCCGCCCGAGCGTCCGCCTCGCCGTGACTGGATGCCTACCGCCGGGGTGCATGGGCGGCAGGCGTCCTGGGTCGAATGGTGAGATGTCGACGGTCCGGGCGGTTCCGTCAAAGAGAAGTTCGGCCACCGCCTCGCCAGTGGCCGGTGCATTCAGGATGCCCCACACGCCGTTACCTGTTGCCACGACGGCGCCTTTGGTTTCCGGCACGGGACCAATGAGCGGCAGGCCGTCGCGCGTGACCGGACGATGACAGGCCTGTCTTGCGATCACACGGTCCGCCGACAGGGCGGGCGAGATCTCGTGGCAAATCGCTTCCAGCCGCTCGATCGCACCCACGTCGCTGTCCGTCTCGGCGGGATCGTCCGGCAGCGGGCTCTCGCTCGAGATTGCGCAGACGTAGACGGTCCCGTCGGCGCGCGGGAACACCTCCGGCGAGGCGGTGCGGCCCTCCGCGTCGCTGTGCTCGAGGAACAGGGCTTCGGCCGGTATGTCCGCTGCCGAGAAGACAAGGCTGTGCCCCTTGATCGCGTGGACGACGGGAAGGTCGAGCCAGGCAGCGGCGCGGATCGACCAAGGCCCCATCGCGAGCACGACCCGATCAGCGGCGATTTCGGCGCCGTCTACCGTAGCGCCGCAGACGGCGCCGGCGTCGTCCAGCGAGAGACCCGTCACCTCGCCGGTCACGAGTTGCGCGCCCGCCTCTTGAGCGGCGCGCATCAGACCCTCGGTGAACCGGGCGGGGTGCACCTGAGCGGTTGTCTCGGGCGAGCCGATCCGACGGTGCAGCGCAACGGCGTTCGACAGCCACGGCAAACGGCCCGGGGCCGTCTCCGCGGTGGCCGGACACGCCGCTGTAGGTGGTCATGCGCCGGTAGCCCCAATCGCCCGCGATTTCGCCCGTCAGGACCTCGTGCAGGGCAAAGCTGCGCCGTGCGAGCGCCTCCAGCGGAGAGCCATCGCACCAGTCGAGCGCAAGAAAGCCACCCGACTTGCCCGATGCCGCGCAGGCGACGCCTGTGCGCTCGACCACCACCACGTCGGCGCCTCGGCGGCTCAGGAAATAAGCGCAGGCGGCACCGACCGCGCCCCCTCCGCATACGACGACCTTCATCGACTGCCCCCGTCTGTCTGCCATAGAGAAGCGACGCTACCCGCTCCGGTCTGTGGGCGCGAACAGGTTGTTTGCCGCCCTGTGAGTGACTTACAACGGGCTGCGTTCCCTCCGGCAATTCCGGGGTAGCGGGTTCTGGAAAGCCGGCCGCCACTGCTACCTCAGACGGTGTCCTGCCGCGTGACGCCGTCGAAACCGAGCACGAAGTCGGCGCCGAACGCGGCACCGGGCGTGTGTAAACCGGGCGGTACGCCACCATCCGCGACCTGTAATGCGACCGCGAGCGACGTCACCGCGGTCAGCGCGTAGGGGTTCGGTGTGCGCATCATTGCGGCAACGCGCCGGCCAGAGGCGTCCCACGCCTCGCCAACGAGCCGGGCCTCCCCCTTCGATCTCTGCCGCTCGCTGGGGTTCGATGCGGCGCGCTGCGCTACCGCCTTCAGCGCGGCCTTGACGGCGCTCGACCCCAACGCGCGGGTGACCGACGCCGGCGCTCGCGCCAAGGCGGAGAGCGCGGGGGTTGCTCGGAAGTGCACCTCGATCCAGGGTGCGGCGGTGGTGTGCCAGGCGGTCGCCACGTCGCCCCAGCTCACGCCCACCGTCGGATCCAGGCCGTCCCCGAAATCCGCCTCCGCACGGGGCGGCCTCGGCAGCTCGACGATCCTTCCCTCCCGCCGGACCAGCGTACCACACCCGATCGCCTCGACAGCGGTCAGGATCGTGCCGCGGCTCGCTCGGGTCAGCCCCGAGATGGACAGGCGCAGGCGCTCCATTCCTGGCATTCGGTTCTTGAGGTGCATGGCGAGGCAGTCGCTCGGCACGACGTCAAAGCCTGCACCGGGCAGCACGACGATACCGTCCCGCCGCGCCTCGACGTCGCAGGCAGCCGCAGCCTCGAGCACGGCCGCCTCGCCCGTCACATCGACGTAGTGGGCGCCGACGGCTCGGCACGCGTCGATCATCGGCGCGGCCGTCGCCGAGAATGGACCCGCGAGGTTCAGGACGGTACCGACCCCGTCGAGGCCGGCGCGGGCCTGTGCCGGCTCGTCAAGCCCGAAGGTCCGCCACGGAAGTCCAAGCTCGGTGGCCCGACGCTCCAGCCCCTCCCGGCTGCGGGCGGCGAGAACAGGGCGCAAGCCTTGCCGTGCCGCCTCCTCGGCAACCAGTCCGCCGGTGAAGCCCGTTGCGCCGTAGATCAGCAGCGTGTTCATGTAGAGGCCATTTCGGCTCCTGAGCCGGGAACGTCGAGGTCGCCGGTCTGCGGCCCACACCTACAGCCCGCGGCGCTCGCGCGTCGTGGAGAGTGCACGGCTTCACAAGCGATGCCGCCGTCTGCTGCATCAGCGCTTCGCCGCGCAGCCGGTTCCTCCGGGATCGGTGAGCTGACCGCCGGCCAGGAGTTGGCCGGAGTCGATTCCGCAGCGGCGGCTCTGGCCTCTGCCTTCGAAGTGGTGGAATTGGCTGGTGGCGGGTCGAGAAGCCTGCGCTCCGTTTCGAGTTCATCTGAATGACCAACGATGAAGATAGGCCGCGCGGCTTCGTCTACGCTTCCACGGCCTACCTCCTGTGGGGCCTTCTTCCGATCTACATGAAGGCGCTGGCGCACATCCCCCCGATGGAGATCATCGGGCACCGGGTGATCTGGTCTCTGCCGATCGCGGGCGGCCTGCTCTGGGCGACGCGGCGCGTGGGCGATCTGAAACGCGCGCTGCACTCGCCCCGGACCATTCTCATGGCCGGAGCGACGGCGGCGCTCATCTCGATCAACTGGGGCATCTACGTCTGGGCGATCGGCGCGGGGCATGCGCTGGATGCGGCATTGGGCTACTACATCAATCCGCTCTTCAGCATCCTGCTCGGCGCCGTCCTGCTGCGCGAACGGCTCAGCCCGGCGCAGGCAATGGCGGTGGCCCTGGCAGCCGGCGCGGTCATGGTGCTGACACTGGCGACGGGGCGCGTTCCGGTGGTCGCGCTCGGCCTGACGCTCAGCTTCGGCCTGTACGCCTACCTGAAGAAGTCGCTGCCGATCGGACCAAACCAGGGCTTCTTCCTTGAGGTGCTGCTCCTCGCCCCGTTCGCGGCGGCATACCTCGCCTACCTCGCTGCGACCGGACGTAGCCATTTTGTGGCGGGCGACCTGGCGAATACGTGACTCCTGCTCGGCTGCGGCGCGGTCACCGCCGTGCCGCTCCTGTTCTACGGGAACGGCGCGAAGCTTTTGCGCCTCTCGACGATCGGCATCATGCAGTACATCGTGCCGACGATGATCTTCCTCACCGCCGTCTTCGTCTTCAGGGAAGACTTCGGCGTGCCGCGGATGATCGCCTTCCCGATGATCTGGGCTGCTTTGGTGATCTATACGATCTCCCTTGTCCGACGGGCGCGGCTTGCCAAAGCAGCAGGTGCCATGCCGCGGCCCGGCCCGTCCTGACGCTCGATCCAGCGCGACCCGATGCAGAGAGGAGCAAGCGCGCCGCAATGGTCCGGATGGTCGATTGCCGCGGTATCGCCAGACGTCAGCTTTCGCCGCCGCGTCGCGGCGGCGGCAATCTGCGTCCGATGACAGCAACGGGCCGTCCTCAACCGCCAGGTTGTCTGCGCGATCGGGATCAAGTCGCCGTTTGGTGGCCACGCGCAAGGCAATTCACTGGCGCGTTTCAGCGGCGTCAGCGCGCGGGCTGTCCCGCCTCGCTCGCGCGTGCGATTTCGTTCAGCTTTCCGGTCCTCACGTCGTAGACGTAGCCGTAGATCGGGATCGCGGGGTTCACCAGCGGGTGGGCGCGGATGCGCATGACGTCCTCGACCACCGCCTCTTCCTGGTTCGGGATCGTGTGCCACTTCACGTAGCGCCCCTCCGGAGAACCGCCCGGCTCGGACGCGTTGCGGAATCCGCCATCCGTCAGACCGGCCGTTTCGAGCGAGCCTGCAAGCAGATCGCCCATCGTCGTGTCGTCGAAAAGCAGCATCCCGCAGTCCGTGTGGTGAATGACGAACCACTCGCGCGTTCCGAGGAGCTTGTGGCTGATCACCAGCGATCGGATCGCATCGTCCGTCGCCCGGCCTCCGGCGTTTCGCACGACGTGGGCGTCGCCTTCGGAGAGCCCGGCGTATTTGGCCGGGTCCAGACGGGCGTCCATGCAGGTCAGGATCAGGAACCCGCGCGCCGGCGGCAGCGCAAGGTCTCCCTTGTCGAAGCTTCGGGCATAAGCGGCGTTGGCTTTTTCGACTTCGGTCTTGACGGCGGACATGAGCGCCTCCTTGGCTGTGCCGCAGGGAGACTACTACAATATGAGAGCTGGCCATACGCTGCGCTGCTATCTGCAAGGCGGCCGGGCCGTCGCGCGACTGCTCCATCCGCCTTCCGGAGCCCCATCCGAGATCTTCGCTGCGAGCGGAACGAATGGCCGCGAACCATGCGGCGTCGCGGCGGTCTTGAACAGCGGCGAAGGTGCGCTTTGGGCCGACTGCTACGAGCCCGAGCACGAGGTCGCTGTCATATCGCGTCCACGCTGCCCCCCGGTGGCAGGTGCGTGCGGTCCGGCGCACGTGTCAGGCCGCCCCTGCGCTTGCAGCGCGCGGCCCGCCGTTGCAGCGTCGTTGGCATTTCTGCTTTTGCTAGTACCGGATTCCCGATGCTGCCGACCGCAATCACGAGCATGCTGGCCGCCCTTGATCAATCCTCCGCGCCGAGGCGGCAGTCGGACCGTCTGAAGGGTTTCGGTCGCGCTCTGATGGACGATTCGGACCTCGCACGGCAACTGGTGGACGAGATCGCCGGCATCAGCGCTGCCGGTGCCCGCGAAGAGCAGTTGAGCCAGCTGCTTGGCGCTGCGCTCGATGAGGCCCGGATGGCGCGGGAGAACGGGCAGAAGCGTGGGGCCGCGCTGATCGACGCCCTGGAGGAGCAGCTCGGTCGCCTAGTCGATGCGAACGCGATGTCCTTTCGGGGCCGTCTGGCGCTGTCGGGCAGCTGGGTTCGGGCCGGGCTGAGGCCGCCCGAGAGCCTCGCGTCGGGTGAGGGGCACGTCACCGAGCCGCTCTCGCACCTCGACATCGACGAACCGGCAGACATCGGAGCATTGTTCGACAGCCTGTTCGGCAGCGTCGCCGATGCCGGCGAGGGCGGGGTCTCGGCCGTACACACCCTGTTCGCCGAGATGCTTCCCACGATCCCGGCCGACGCGCGCTACGCGCTGGTGCGCACGGCAGTATCGCGACCGGACGAGCTCTTTGCCGAGCTCGGCTGCGCCTGGCTGCTCGACGGCGACAGCGAGGTGCGGCGTGCCGCAGCGGACGGCCTTGCCGACCGGCTTGAGGCGGACCGGCTTTCCGCGCACGTGCTGGCAAGGCTCTCGATCATGCGAAGCTGGCTGGCCGACGCGGCGCTGAAGGGTCGGCTGGACGACCTTCTCCGCGCCGCCATGCGTGCGGGCATCTCGGCCCCGGACCGGGGCGGCGAGCGCCGGATCCATCGCATCGTCGCAAGCATGGTCGACGGCTCCGGCGCCCAGAGCCTGGCCGCGGCAGTGCAGTCCGGCAGGTCGTCCCGCAGCGTCGCCGTGGTGCTCCTGAAGCAAGGCTTCGGCGTGAAGGACGCCTATGTCATCCCCTGCGCAAGCGCCACCGAGCAGCGAAGCGTCGTGGCCACGATCACGGATGAGATCGAGGCCTGTGACGTCTCTGGGGACTACATGGCCCAGGCAATCCGCCTCGCCCTGTCCGAGGGCCTCGAGGCGGGAATTGCGCCGGTGCCGGGGCTGGTGGACGTCGCACAGGTCTGCGGCCTGAGCGAGGTGCGGCCCGGCCCCGCGGCCGTCGGCGACATCCTCGCCATCGCCGATCCGGACGACGAGACTGCCGCGCTGTCGGTGCAGGCGCGCGGTCGCCTCATCACGGCCAGCCGATCCTGGCCGGAGCGGTATCCGATGCTCGCCAGCTGGTTCGAGGACAGCGACGACGCGGTCGAGGCGCTGGAGAGCGCGGCCTCCCGGGCCGCCCTGAAGCGCGCCATGTGGGACGTTCTGGAGGCGCGCCGCCAGCACTGGGCGACGGTGGTCGCCCGCAACGCGCTTCTGCTCAGGGCGGCCGGAGAGGACGGCGCGGACGAGTTCGCCGCCGTCGCCGCGGCGCTGGCGGACGGCCGCGACCTCAAGAAGACCCCGGTGATGCAGTTCGTCTTCGAGCAGTCGCTGCAGGTGTGGTTCGACCGTCGGAGCGCTCCGGGCGACCTGTTCGGCGGACCGGACCCGGACCTGCCGTTCGGCGAGATGCCGCCCGCGACGCTCGAAGGGACGCCCTTCCGCGAGATGCCCGCCGAGAAGAGAGGGGAGCTGGCGAAGCTTTTCAGACCGGCAGGCCTGACGGAGCCTTGGCTGGAGGGGTATCTGGCCGGGGTCTGCACCGCCCCCGTGTTCGTGTCGCCGCCAGACTGGCTCGGCCCGCTCCTCCACCTCGCCGCCGAGGATCTGGCGTCTGAGGCGAAGCTCCAGCGCTTCGTCGAGCTGTCGATGCTGCGTTACAACGCGACGCTGTCGAGGCTGAGCGCGCCCGATGAGGCGCGGCTAATACCGAGCGAATACCCGCTCCTGCCGGTCTGGGCCGATGGATACCTGACCGCGTGGGAGGCGACCAAGCCCTGCTGGCCCGCCCGAGCGCTGGGACGGCAAGGCAAGGTCATCCGCAAGATCCTGGAAGATGCAACGGAAGGCCGGATCGACCGAACCGGCTTTGCCAGCACGTTGCCGGCGTGGCTGAGGCAGCGCTTCGCCGAACAGGCACGGTGACCGACACCGAGCCTCCTCGCGTGGGACTTGGCTGTCCGATCCTCACTCTTGCCATTGCTCCCGCCGTCCGTATTCTGATGTAGTACGATGAACACGCAAGGGCGCCAGCGCATGGGGACGACACCTTACACAATCCGCCTCGACGACGCGCTGAAGCAGGCCCTCGAGCGCGAGGCGACTCTCGAGGATCGCCCGCCTGCGCAGTTGGCGGTTCGTGCGATCCGCACGATGCTCGACGCAAAGCAGGCGAAGCGGGCGGCGATAGAGGCGTCACTGGCGGAAGCCGACACAGGACGGTTCATCTCGGAAGAGACCATGACCGCCTGGATCGACAGCTGGGACACCGATGACGAGGGCCCCGTTCCCAAGGCCGATATCCTGCCCGATACTGCATGAAGGTCGTCTTCCTTGAGAGCACCGCACGGGATCTTCAATGGTTCCGGCACTACTACCGGTCCGTCTTTCCGGAAGGCGATCAGAAGGCGAGCCAGCACTTCAAGGCAGCGCTCAGGACTGTATCCGCCAACCCCTACGCGGGTCATCCTGGCGATACCTCGCCTCATGTTCGGGAGCTGTCGATCCCACGAACGCCGTTCGTCCTGATCTATCGCGTCACGAAGATGCAGATCGAAATCCTGCGCCTATGGGATACTCGGCAGGGCACTGACTATTGATCGGTGCCACCCCACCGGTATCCTCGACGCTCCGTCCAGCGGGTCTGCCCGAATTTCGCGCTTGGCACCCTTGACCTCGACGCGTCGCGTCAAGGCCCGCGAATGGCCACGACTGTAGAGCGTCAACCTTGATGTCCGAATGCGACAGTCAAGTTGGCCGGTGATGGCCGCTGCGGCTGACGTTCAGGCGGTGGCGTCCTCCTCGAGGTTGTCGGCCGTGGTTGTCGGCGCGGCGTCGGCCTTCTTGAGCCGGTCGGCGGCTTCGCGTCGGCGATAGCTGTCGACGTTCATCTCCAGGATGGTCGCGTGGTGGACGAGCCGGTCGATGGCGGCGACGGTGACGGCGGGATCGGGGAAGATGCGGTCCCAGGCGCTGAACGGCTGGTTGGCGGCGATGGCGAGGCTGCGGGTCTCGTAGCGCCGGGCGATAAGCTCGAAGAGGACGGAGGTCTCGGCCTGGTCCTTCTGCGCGTAGCCGATGTCGTCGAGGATGATCAGGTCGAAGCGGTCGAGCTTGCCCAAGGCGGCCTCGAGCGCAAGGTCGCGGCGCGCCGCCTGGAGCTTCTGCACGAGATCGGTGGTGCGGGTGTAGAGCACTCGGTGCCCTGTCTCGACGAGGGCGTGGCCGATGGCGCAGAGAAGATGGGTCTTGCCGGCGCCCGAGTTGCCGATGGCGATGAGATTGGCGCCGGTCTCGAGCCAGTCGCCGGCGGCCAGTGCCTCGATGCGGGCGCGGGGCACGCTGGGCAGCGCCTTGAAGTCGAAGGTGGCCAGGGTCTTTCCGCCCGGCAGGCGGGACTCGATCAGGTGGCGGCGGATGCGCCGGGTCTCGCGCTCGGCAATCTCGACCTCGGCGAGGGCGGCCAGGAAGCGCGCGGCGGGCCATCCTTCCTTGTCGGCGCGCTCGGCCAGAGCCGGCCAGTGGCTGTGGAAGCTCGGCAGGCGCAGCGCGGTCAGCATGGCCGGGAGCGCGTGCACGTCGATCGCTCGGCTGGTCATTCGCGTACCTCCAGCAGGGCGTCGAAGTGAGCGAGTGCGGTGAGCGCGACCGGCACATCGTCCGGAAGCTCTCGTCGCCGCGGCTCGAGCCGCGCCTTCAGGTCGCGCGGGTCCGGCAGGCGCCCGGCGGCCAGGTCCTCGACGAGAAGCGACGCCAGCTCGGCCTCGCAACCCTCGTCGTGGGCGAGCCAGAGGAGGTCGACCATGCGGCGGCAGGCATCGCGCCTGGAGAGCGTCTCGGACAACGCCGCCCAGGCGGCGGCGTACTCGCTGCGGGGGAAGAGGCTGTCGCGGTAGACCGATCCCGCCAGCGCCTGCGGCTTGCGGCGCAGGGCGTGGATCACATGGCGGTAGTCGATGCGGTGGACGCGCCGCCCGTCATCCCGCGCGCGCTGGCGGGGATGGCTGACGACATGCGTTCCGCCGAGCCACGCCTCGATGCGGTCGTCGTAGACATGGACGCGCAGGCGCTGACCGATCAGCCGCGACGGCGCGCTGTAGAAGACGCTGTGCACCAGGAAGCCGCCGGTGCGGGTGACGCGGGCGACGAGCTCGGTGAAATCGGTGGTGCGCCGCGCCGGCAGCGGCCGCAGCGCCGCGGTCTCGATCCGCACCGCGGCCTCGCGGCGGCGATTGCGCCTGGCCACGAGCTGGTCAACGAACCCGCGCCAGTCGGCGACGCTGGCGAAGTCGCGGCTGCCGCGCAGGATCAGCGCCTGCTCGAGCGCGGTCTTGAGGTGGCGGTTGTGCGCCTCCACCGCCCCGTTCTCGTGCGCCTCGCCGGGATTGTTGCGGCTCGCCACCATCCCGTAGTGGGCGCAGAAATCATCGTAGCGCTGCGTCACGTCCTCCGCCGCCTCGCGGTCGAGGTTGCGATACGCCGCCGAGAGGCTGTCGGTGCGATGCTCGTGCGGGATGCCGCCCAAGGTCCAGAGCGCGTTCTGAAGGTTCTCGGCCAAGGCGGTGAAGCTCTCGCCGCCCTGCACGATGCCGGCGTGCTCCCACCCGCTGTAGCCCAGCACGAAGTGGTAGAGCCGGTGGGCGAAGGGCTGGCCGGCGATGGTGACGCCAAGCTCCGCAGCATCGGTAAAGTCCGACAATCCCATGCGGCCAGGCTCCGGCGTCTGGCGGAAGATCACGTCCTTCGCCGCGCCGTGCAGCGCCCGCCAGTCCCGCACGCGCCGCTCCAGCGTGCGCCGGACGCGATCGTCGGGGAACGCCTCGGGATCGGTCATCTGGAGATGGCGCAGGAGGGTGACGGCCTGCACGGCGGGATCGTTCTCCAGGATCGGCAGCAGCACCGGCTCCCACACCGCGGCAAGCGGGTCGGGAACGGTGCGGCCGCGCTCGGCGCGGCGCTGGGACGGCAGGCGGGGGTCGCTCTCGACCCGGCGCGCGGTGCGGGCGCTGAACCCGGCGCGAGCTGCGGCGGCGCGCTGGCTGTGACGAAGTCGGTCTTGCATGTATGCTCTCACTTGCTGGTCGGTGACGGGTTTGCCCGGCACGTCGGGACCTCCGTTTGGAAGACAGAGATCCCGGTCGTACCGGCCCGCAGCGGCCAGCACCCTCGCCATCACCTCCCTCGGAAACGATCGCGCCGCAGACTTCAGCCTACGGCCGGGCTACGCCCGACCTTCGTCCGAAGTCTGCGGCCAACTTGGCTGTCGGCACCGGTCAGGAGGGTTGTCGCTGAACACACGATCTCCGCTGTCGTGCGGCAACTGCGGACAACGATGAAGAACCGCTTCGGGCCGGCCCTGACCGAGGCCGGCCCCTCTTGGCTCCCCCTCAGATCTCGATCGCTTCGGCGATAGCGAGCGCGTCCTCGAGTTCGATGCCGAGGTAGCGCACGGTGCTGTCCATCTTCGTATGACCGAGGAGGAGCTGGACCGCGCGGAGATTGCCGGTCTTCTTGTAGATCTGCGCCGCTTTGGTCCGCCGCATTGAATGCGTGCCGTAGGCGCTCGGCTCAAGGCCAATCGAGGCGACCCAAGCCTTGAGCATGCGGCCATATTGGCGTGTCGAGATGTGTGGCCGATCGTGGGATCGGCCGGGCCAGAGGTGCATGGAGCCGAGCATCGCCGGGCTCTGCACCCATCGGAGCAGGGACTGTCGCGTCCCCTCGGTGATCTCGAACTGGACCGGGCGGAGCGTCTTGCTCTGAACGATCGAGGCGCGCTCCTTGACGCGACCCGCGACAACGATGTCAGCGACCTTGAGCCGGACGAGGTCGCACCCCCGCAGCTTGCTATCGACAGCCATGTTGAAGAGCGCGAGATCGCGGACGTTGCCGGCAAGCTCCAGACGCACGCGGATCGCCCAGACGTGCTTCGGCAGGAGCGGCCGCTTCTGGCCGACGATCCGGCCCTTGTTCCAGGCCGTGCGTGGCGGGCGGAGCATCGGCAGGTTTGAGCATGACATGGAAGTTCCTCCGAACCTCCCGCCCTTCCGCATCGCCGACGTCGTGCCAGCACCGCATCATAGCCACACCGACAAGTCCGCACGCGCCGGCGCGTAGCGGTCTGCTCGGGTCCTGAGCATAGGTTGCTGCACCGCGGTCCAAGGGAAGGAAAGCCGACCTTCCGGACCTTCGCTGGCCGTGCGCGGTTTTCGCTGCGGTTGTGATGGCTCCCGTGGAGAAGGGCGGATGGCGGTCATTCTTTGAGATCGCGCATGTCTCAAGCGACTTCACCGAAGCGGACATAGAGCGACTTTCGCGGGCTCGGTGCTGTCGGACGCAACCCCCGGAATGGTCCGCAACACCTAGTATGATCTGTGTGAAGCTCGGCGTTTCCGAGGTCAAAGCACTTCCGAGCGATCGGGACGTTGCAGATGTCGCGCCGGAGATCTCGGCGGGCAAGCAGCCTGCCGCGTCCACATTGCTTCGAAGACTTGCTCTTCCTTCCCCTCAAGGTTGTGACTACGCTGGAGCCGCACCGAACATTGGCGCCTTCGGCTGCCCGTTATCGAACAGGGGGAATCCGCATGATCGAGATGTCACGACGCAGGCTGCTGGGCATGATCGGCACCGTCGCCGGCAGTACGGCGATGTACCACGCCATGACGGCGATGGGTCACGCCCAGACGTCGAATTACAGCGGTTCGATCCAGCTCGATGGCGCGCCGCAGGGGACGAAGATCCTTGTCCTCGGCGCCGGGCTCGCCGGAATGACCGCCGCGCTCGAGCTGCGCTCCGCCGGATACGAGGTCGAGGTGCTGGAGTTTCGCGAGAAGGCGGGTGGCCGCTGCTGGACGCTGCGCAGCGGCGACACCTACACCGAGCTCGGTGGTGCCATTCAGAACGTCGATTTCGCCGAGGGCAACTACATCAACCCCGGGCCATGGCGGCTGCCGCACAACCACTACGCGGTCATGGACTACTGCCGCCGCCTGAACGTGCCGCTCGAGCCCTTTGTCCAGACAAACTACAACGCCTACGTCCATCGCAGCGACGCCTTCGGGGGCGAGCCGCAACGGATGAAGCACATCCTGACCGACTACCGCGGCCACGTGTCCGAGCTCCTCGCCAAGGCCGTCGATCAGGGCAAGCTGGACGACATGGTCACGCAGGAGGACCGCGAGGTTCTGATCGAGAGCCTGCGGAGCTTCGGCGTGCTTAACGGCGACAACGCCTATGTCGAAAGCCTATCGACCAGCGGCTACCGTGGCTACGACAAGCAGCCGGGCGGTGGGGTCGACGCAGCGCCGGTCCCATCCGACCCTCTCGACCCGTCCGAAGTGCTGCACTCCCGCCTCTGGGAGATGCTGTCGACACATGAGACGATAAATCACCACGCGCCCATGTTCCAGCCCGTCGGCGGCATGGACGGGATCGCAATGGGCTTCGAGCGCGAGGTCGGCGACCTCATCACCTACAACGCGAAGGTCGTCTCGCTGCAGCAGGACGAAAGCGGTGTGACCGTGACATGGGAGGACACCGCCAACGGCGGCGCGCCGCGGACCACAACCGCCGACTACTGCGTCTGCACGATCCCGTTCTCGATCCTCGGACAGATCGACCACAACCTCTCGTCGTCGTTGTCGAACGTGATCTGGAACATGCCCTACAACGGCTCGACCAAGGTCGGGCTCGAGTTCAACCGCCGCTTCTGGGAACAGGACGAGGACATCTACGGCGGGATCACCTACACCGACCAGGCGATCTCGCAGATCAGCTATCCCTCGACCGGTTACCTTTCGGACGGTCCCGCCGTGCTGCTGGGCGGCTATACCTGGCGTGGCGCAGACACGTTCAAGTTCAACGCGATGCAGCCCGCCGAACGGATCGAATGGGCGTTGCGGATGGGCGAGAACATCCACCCGCAGTACCGTGAGGAGTTCAAGACCGGCGTGGCCGTGTCCTGGCACAAAGTGCCGTGGGTGCTGGGGTGCTCCGGCATCTGGGAGAACCGCGAGCGGGACTACGCGGACGCCATCGCGATCGACAACCGCGTCGTCTGCGCGGGCGAGCACCTGTCCTACCTTCCGGCCTGGCAGGAAGGGGCGATCCTCTCCTCCCTCGACGCCATCTCGCGTCTGCACGACAAGATCATCAACGGGTGAGCATCATGACAGCACGTCTTCTCTCAGTCCTGGCCATGGCTAGCCTCGGTGCGGTCCCCGCCTTCGCGCAGGACAGCGCCGCGAAGGAACAGTTCATCTCGCCGGTGCCGGACGACAATGCCTTCGACGGCGGCGGATACACCTCCACCGACGGCGAGACGCTCTACGCCACGTTCTGCGCCGGCTGCCACATGCCGGAGGGCGAGGGCGCCTCGGGCGCGGGGGAGTATCCCGCCCTGAGGGAGAATCCGAACCTTGAGTTCGCGGGCTACCCGATCACCCTGATCGTGAACGGTCAGGGCGGCATGCCCAGCCTCGGGCACCTGCTGAGCGATGAGCAGGTGCTGGCGATCACCAGCTTCATCCAGTCGAACCTCGGCAACGACTACACGCCCGACGGCACCCTGCAGATGGTCGTCGACACCCGTCCCGTGGAAGAGGCGCCGGCCTCGGCCGAGCACGATATCGAGGAGGAAGAGGACGACAACGTCGATCCCGACAGGGAGGATGCGGCAGAGGGCGGCGGTGGCAACGAAGCGGTCTCGCCCAATTCAATGGATGCCGCGCCGGACCCGAACGGCGGCGACGCCGAGGGTTCGGACGAGGGCCATGACGGCGCCGGAGTGACACGCCACCGCATCCCGAACTCGGACTTCCCGATCCTGATGGCCGCCGAGGTCCCGGCCGACGCCACGCTGGTCTATCTGAGCGGCACAGTGCCCCAGGTCGTGAACGCCGACGCGGCCGAGGGGACGCCAGAGCGCTACGGCGACACCACGGCCCAGACGGAAAGCACGCTGGCCTCGATCGAGCAGAAGCTTGCTTCGATAGGTCTCGGCATGGGCAACGTCGTGAAGATGCAGGTCTATCTCGTCGCGCCCGAAGGCGAAGGTGCAATGGATTTCGCCGGCTTCATGGAAGGATATATCCGCTTCTTCGGGACCGACGCGCAGCCCGAGCTGCCGGCCCGCTCGGTTTTCGAAGTCGCGGGGCTCGCCAATCCCTCATGGCTGGTCGAGATCGAGGTCGTGGCCGTACGGCCCTGAGTCTCCCCCCGGTCGCCTATCGACACAGGGGTTACTGATACGAGCGCACGGATGCAGACTCCTTCCTTGCGCAATGGATTGGAGTAGTTTGGTTCCAGAGCGAACGCACTTTCCGCGAGCCGGCCGCGCCGCGAGATGAGCGGCTATTTCGCTGAAGCTGTGCGGCAGGCGTGAGGTGACGCGCTGAACGAAGGGCAATGGCCGCCAGCGTCAAGCCATCGGTGCCGAACGCGCCACCCATCGGCGTCGCGCGCAGCTGCATCCAGCCCGACCCGACGCAGGACATAGTGAGGAGCGAGCGCGCCGCATCGGTCGGGACGGCCGATTGCCGATTGCCGCGGTATCGTCAGACGTCGGCTTTCGCCGCCGCACCGCGGCGGCGCCGTTCTGCTTGCGATGTCAGCAAGGGGCCGTCTACGACGACGGCGCCGTCCGGTGCGTGCACCACAAGCAGTGATCTACTGCGCGCGCACGATCCCAGAGCGCATGCGGCTCTCGCGGCCGAATGCAGTGTTTGCCGTTTCCGGAAGCAGCCCCCGTCGAGGTCTATCAGCGGTGCCGGCTGCTCTCGCGTGATCTCGCCGAGCCGCGCGGGAAGACTTCAAGTTCTTCGTCGACGTCCGTACTCCGTCTGGGCGGCCGTCAGCGTCGGGGAAGGCCGGCTTCAGCGTGTACACACCTCGTTGCGGGTGGGCGCCTCCGGCGAGGTCGCGGCGTTGACGTGGGTACTGCGCGTGCCGCCCGCAAGGCCGACGCGGTCCCCTTCGAGCACCACGAGCTGATGCTGCGCCTCTTCGAGCGGATCGATGCGATGGCGCCCCACGACCCGGAGCGCCGCGACATGATGCGCCTCCTCGCCGGCGACCTCGAGATCCACGAGCACGTCGAGGACGAGATCTTCTATCCCGCCGTGCGCCCGGTCAGCGAGGACGTGCCGGTGGCCCATGCTCAGCACCAGCAGCCGCCGACATGCTGGCCGTGACGCTGCGCCTCGGGCCCCTCGTCCCCCGAGTTCGAAGAGCAGCTGCGCGCCCTCCACCAGGCCGTCGACCACCATGCGAGCTCGGAGGAGCGCTCGATGTTCAGGGAAGCCCAGCGGCTCGGCTACGCCCGCCTCCGCCATCTGGGCGCCGAGATCGAGGCGATGGCGCGGGAATGGTCGTGGATCATGCCGCGCCGCGGCGGGCGACGATGTGGACGAGGGGCAGCCGTCCACGTCGAAGGGGTCGGGTCCGTCGGTGCCCGGGTGGCCGCGCTGCCTGCGGCTCCGGATTCGCGCTCGAATGGGGACAGCGGGTAGCTGGCAAAGCTCTGCGGGGCTCGCCGAGCCCACCTTATATCTGCCGCGATCGAACCAGATGCGGAGCGCGATAGCGGCTCGCCTCGGCAGGGATGGACAACCCGTGTCCGACTATTTGGAAGCGCGTCCGGCAGCACTCGCGACAGCAGCCTGCACCTGGTTCGGCGCAAGCGCCCGGGAAATCAGATAGCCTTGGACGGCATCGCAGTTGGTGGCGCGGAGCATTTCAAGCTGTGACTCCGTCTCCACGCCCTCGACGACGACGCGCTTCCCGAGTTTCTGGCCCAAGCCGATCATGGCCTCAATGAGCGTCCGCCCGGCCGGGTCGTCCATTCCGCTGACGAACGAGCGATCGATCTTCAGCGTCCCCACCGGAAGATCCCTGAGGTAGCTCAAAGCGCTGTAGCCTGTGCCGAAATCGTCCAGTGCGATACGAATGCCCCGTTTTCTGATGCCGTTCAGCAGTTCCGCTATGGGCGACTGAGACGGGTGCAGGAGGACGCTCTCGGTAATTTCGAGCTCGATATCGCCACCGCCAAGGGCGTTGTCGGCGAAGGCCCGGTCGAGCTTTGCCAGGATGCCATCCCTCCGGACTTCGGCGGCCGACATATTGACCCCCACTCGCAATTGTAGGCCCTCGTCGCGCCACGCCCTGATCTGACGACACGCCTCCGTCAGTACCCATTCGCCGAGGGGGTGGATCAGCCCCGTGAGCTCTGCCACGGGGATGAAATCGCCCGGCATGATGGTGCCGTTCCCAGGGTGCTGCCAGCGGATGAGCGCCTCGACCATGGCGATGTGCCCGTCCGCGAGATCGAGTTGCGGCTGATAGACCAACCTCAGCTCATCCTGATCCAGAGCGCGCCGCAGCTCCATTTCGGTGTGCTGCTGGGACCGCGCCCGCGCCTCCATCTCGGGCTTGAAGAACCTGAAGCTGCCGCGACACTTCTCCTTGGCGCGATAGAGGGCGACGTCCGCCCGGCTCGTCAGCGTCTCGAGGTCACGGCCATCGCTCGGGAACATCGCTATGCCCATGCTCACCGTAGAAGTGACCTGGCGGCCGGCCAGCCTCATCGGCGCGCGAATGGTGGCAGCAATCCGTTGCCCCATCACTTCCATTTGCGGCACCCCTCCGATCTCGGGAAGGATCGCGACGAATTCGTCTCCGCTCAGACGGGCGAATGTGTCGTCCCGGCGCAGGACACCACTGACGCGTTCAGCCACATGGCGCAGGAGTTCGTCCCCGGCCTGGTGGCCGAGCGTGTCGTTCACCTGCTTGAAATGGTCTATATCGAGGGCGATGATGCCCATCTGGCCACCGCTTCGCTCCGTCCGGGCGAGCGCGACGTTGAACCGGTCGGGCATCAGCATGCGGTTCGGCAAGTCCGTGAGCGCGTCGTAGAGCGCCAGGCGCTCGATCTTCGCCTCGGCCCGGCTGCGCCCCACCGCCTCCCAGAGCCGCTCGGCGACCTCTTGGGCCAGCGTCGTCGCCTCGTCCGACCATTGCCGGGGTGCGGTGCAGTGCAGCGCCAGCACCGCCGTCAGCCGTCCGTCGCGGATAAGGGGGATGTCCGCAAACCCGCTGATCGAGACGCTGTCGAATTGCGCCAGGGATCCCTCCGTCGCCGTCCGGGCGTCGTCGCGCACGTCGCCGATCGCCACCGTGTTGCCTCGTTGAAGATCGGCGATGAAGGCCTCGCCGAAGTCCGACAGCTTGTGTGGACCGGCATTCTCCGAGATCCGTCCGTCGTTCCATCCTTGAACGAGCGTGGCCGTCGTCTGGTCTGCATCGATGTTGAACAGGGATACTTGGTTGACGCCAAGCCGCTGGCCCAGGGCCTGGCACGCCGTCTCGATCAGTCGGCCGGTGTCGGTTTCGGCGCGAAGCATGTCCGACAGGTCGAGCAGGAAACCGCGGCGCGAGGCCTGGTCCGCCCGTCGGCGTTCCTCCTGGCGTCGTTCCGTCAGGTCCTCGATCGCCAGCAGGACCCTCGGCTCATGGTCGATGCGGCGGCCGTTGAGGCCCATAATACGGTGGCCGATCCGATCGAACTCGCGGCTGATCTCGACCCCGTCGAAGGCGTGTCCGTCGCGCAGCGCACCCTCGATCAGCTCACCCAGATGCGGCCTGTCCCACGCGCCTCCGTTGACTTCGCTGAGGTGGCAACCTTCGATGTCTTCGGGTTCGAGATGGAACGTTTGGTAGAATGTGCGATTGGCGCGCCGGACGCACATCGTTCGGTCGAGGATCAACAATGCGTCGTGCGAAGCATCGAGGAGTTGCCCCTCGACGCGCACTCTCTGCTCCTCCAGCTTGCGGCGCATGTCCTCGCGCTCTGTGATGTCGTTGATCGAGACCAGGATCACATCCGGCCTCACCGCCGGGATCTGCTCGGCGTTCAGCATGACGACCCGTCGACCGATCTGCTCGAACTCGTGCTCGACCCTGAAATCCTCGACAGTGGTCTTCTCCGGCAGCACGTCCTCCAGCAACTCGCGCAAGCTCCGGATATCCCACTGGCCGTTGCCGAGATCGTAGATCAGTCGTCCCTCCGTCTCCTCGGGGTCGACCTGGAAGAAGCTGTAGAATGCGCGGTTCGCCGCCTTGACCGTAAGGTTGGCGTGCAGAACCAGAAGCGGCTGGTGCATTGTTCGAAGAATGGCGGGCGCATCGACCTGCATCTCGCCGCGCGTCGCGTCACTCTTCTTCGTGCTGGTCCTGTCTTCTTCGCTCAAACTGTCCCGCCGCTTGTCTCGCCACGATTGCTCAAGGCGTGAGTCTCGCGATAGTTGCATCGAACTTTGCAAGTTCTCCTGCGCAACATGGCTGGCTACGCCAAATCGGTTCGGCTGCCGGGGCTCGCGACGTCATTCCCACGCCGCCGACGCTGATGCCATCCTCTGCTCAAGATAATCGCCGGCGTGGCAAGACCCGGCCGCTCACTGCTGGCACCACGTGACCGGCACGGTCAGCTCCATCTGTCCCTCGCGTGCATGGCGAGAACCTGATCGGCAGTGGCCGCGAGTTTGCCGCGAACGGCGGCTCCGTTCCGATCGCGTTGAAAAACTCCGCGCTGTGAGGCAGAAAATCGCCGCCGCAAATGGGCGCGAGCGCCTTTGTTTACGGCGCCACCGGCAATGCTGCACGTGCAGGAAAGAGCTTGGCGAGCTTGCGGAGGTTCTGGGCGGTGGCGGCGAGCAGGAATTCGTCGTGGGCGCCGCATGGGCCACGCAATCGCAGGCGTCCCATGCCGAGTATCCGCTTCAGGTGCGCGAACAGCATCTCGACCTTCTTCCGGAGCCTCATCGCGATCTGGTAGTCCCGCGTTTTCGCGATGTCGCGGGCAACTTGGCGGGCATCCTCGTGCTCCTCCCGGGTGATGGCGCGAAAGTCGGCGTTGGGGCAGCATTTCGGTTTTGACGGGCAGCTCTGGCAGGTCAGTTTCAGCGCACGGTACTTGGCGACGCCCTTGCCCGTGGGTCCCCGGTTCGGGTCGGAGTAGTTGCGCCTAAACTGCCTCAGCTCGTGTCCCTCGGGGCAGATGTACCGGTTGTTCTCGGCGTCCCACTCGAAGTCCGTCCGTGCCCAGGTGCCGTCCGCGCGGCTGGCCTTGTCGAGGACAGGGATATGGGGGGCGATCTTGCGGTCGACCAGCCAGCCCAGCATCGGCCCCGTCCCATAGGCCGTGTCCGCGATCAGCCAGTCGGGATCCAGCCCGAAGGTTTCCTTCGTCCGATCCAGCATCGTCCGCGCGGCCCCGACCTCCGCCGAAACGATCGACCGCGTCTCCTCGACATCGACGATGATGCTGTGATCGGTGTCGATCAGGTAATTGTCGGAATAGGCAAAGAAAGCCGGACCCTTGCGCGCCGCCGTCCACTGGCTGGCCGGGTCGGAGTGGGAGGTGAACTTTGGCTCGACCTCGGTGGCCGCCCCGAAAGCCTCATGATCCAGCACCTCCAGATATTCCCGGACGGCCCGCGGCGCATCGACCGGATCGATGGCCTGCGCGTCCCACTCTCCCTGCGGCGCCGAGTTCTTCCTGTTGGCATCGGCTTCGATCAGGCTGGCATCGACCGCCAGGCGCTGACCGCTCACCAGCCCCTCCTCGATGCACCTTGCGACGACGGTTTCGAACAGGTGACGCAGCAGCCCGCTCTCCCGGAACCGGCCGTGGCGGTTCTTCGAAAAGCTCGAGTGGTCTGGCACCGGGTCGGTCAGGTCGAGCCGACAGAACCACCTATACGCCAGGTTCAGATGCACCTCCTCGCAGAGCCGCCGCTCGGACCGGATGCCGAAGCAGTATCCGACGATCAACATGCGGATCAGCAGCTCGGGATCGATCGAGGGGCGCCCGGTCTGGCTGTAGTACGGGGCGAGATGCGGGCGGATCCTGCTCAGGTCGACAAAGCGATCGATCGACCGTAGCAGATGATCCCGAGGCACGTGGTCTTCCAGAGAGAAGTCGTAGAACAGTGCGCCCTGCGCTTCCTGTCTCGGTCCCATCATCGTCGCTGCCTCCCCGATAGGCGAATCGAATCAGAGATCAGCGCCCCAAACAACACGAGTTTTTCAACGAAATATTCCACGTTCAGTGCATTCGTCAGGACTGCGTCGCTGCACCTTGCACGAATGGCCGCGATCCACGCGTCGCCGCGGCGGTCGAACGGCAGCATAGGGCCGCTAGAAGACAAGTTTCTTCTCTCATCGGCATCCAGCGTTCAGAGTATCTGTGCGACGTCCGGCGGTGCCAGAGGAGAGCGATGTGGAGTTTCACGAGATCCGGTACTTTCTTACAGCGTGCGAAACACTGAACTTCACCAAGGCCGCGGACCTCTGCGGCGTGTCGACCCCGTCGCTCACGCGGGCGATCAAGAAGCTTGAGGACGAGCTCGGCGGGCAGCTCTTCCGCCGCGAACGGCGGCTGACGCACCTGACCGATCTCGGGCGGCTCATGCAGGTGCATCTGAGCCAGGCCCGGGCGGCGGCGGACGCGGCGCGGGCCGAGGCGCAGCGGTTCTCGGCCGCGGAGACGCGGCTGAAGATGGGCGTCGTCTCGACGATGTCGGCCTCGCATCTAGTCCGGTACCTCCGATCGTTGCGTGCAAGTGCGCCCGACCTCGACCTCGACCTGTGGGAGAGCCATTGCGCCGATATCGACGTCGCGCTCGAGGAGGGCGAGGTCGACATCGCGATCCTGACCCATGCGGAATACTCGGACGCGTTCCGGGCGCTAAAGCTGTACGACGAGCCATATTTCGTGGCGTTCGCGCCCGGTCACCGATTCGGCAAGATGGACGTGGTTCCGCTCCGCGAGATCGAGGGCGAGGACTATGTGAAACGGATGCACTGCGAGTTCCCCTCGAACTTCGCCCGGCTTGATGTCGCGCGGCCCTATAGCGGCGTCCGCGTGCGCTATGCCACCGAGCGAGAGGACTGGGTGCAGAGCATGGTCGCGGCCGGACTCGGGATGACGCTGATGCCCAAGTTCCTGACGCTGATGCCCGGCATAGAAACCCGCCCGATCGTCGAGCCGGAGGTAAGCAGGACCGTCAGCCTCGTCACCCGCGCGGGACGGCGCCACTCGCGTCCGGTCGAGCACGCGATCGCGGCGGCACGCAGCATCTCGTGGGACGAGGTTGCCGTCTCGGCGGCATGACCCGACGTTAGCCTCTGCGCAACGGACCGTTAGCCCGCGCCCTCTCACTGGTTGAGCGGCCTCGATGATAGGTCGTGTCAAGGGCGTTCCGGTCTCGCAGTTCGAGTAACGCAGGTACCAGGCAGCCACGCCGCGTGAGCGGTTCGCCCCTACCGAGAACAGCAACATTGGGTCGAGCGGACGATCGCCGGCGCCTACCGGCGAACCCTTGCCGCTTGCATGGATAGGAGAATCTTTGGTGAAGAACGCGAAGAGGACTGCGGCGCGATGGGGCGCCTGCGCGGGTGCGGCGCTGCTGGCGGGGCCGGTCGCCGCAGCCCAGATCCAGGTCACGGTCGAGAACGTTCAGGGAGCCGGCGGGTTCTCCCTCACGCCGTTCTATGTGGCGTTTCACGACGGGACGTTTGACGCCTTCAGTAGCGGCACTCCGGCGAGCCCAGGCGTCGAGCTTCTGGCCGAACTCGGCGCGGTGTCCGGGCTGCCGCCCGAGCGACTCGCCGTCGATCCGCAATCGACCGCGCAGGTCATTTCCCAACCCGCAAACGGGCCGCCGACCATCGACCCCGGCGAGAGCGGATCGGCGACGTTCATCCTCGACCCGACGGGCGGCGAGCAACGCTACCTGACGTTCCTGTCGATGATCGTGCCGTCGAACGATCAGTTCATCGGCAATGGGAATCCCCTAGCCTTCAAGATCTTCGACGACGCCGGAAAATTCAACGGGCCGCAGACCTTCGACATCACCGCGCTCTTCGCCTACGACGCCGGGACCGAGATCAACGACGCCCTGAACGGACCCGCCTTCGTAATCGGCGTCGATGCTACGGCTGGCAGCCCCGAGGGCGGCGCAATCTCGCAAGGCGTGTTCTCGCTCGACCAGTTCCTTGGATTGGAGACGCCGGCAGGCACTATCACGCAGCCGCTCGATGTCATCGGCGACCTCGCCGGGACGTCCATTGCGCGCATCAGAGTTGCAGAAGTGCCGGCGCCCATCCCCCTCCCGGCTGCCGCCCCGTTCCTACTCACGGCGCTCGGCGGCTTGGCGCTCGTCAGGCGTCGTCGCATCACAAGAGCCCTGAATTGAACAGCTTCGACGTCTTGATCGAAGACCATCTGTTGGGCTGGTGAATTTCAGGACCAAAGAGGCGCGGAATGGAGTGGAAAGCTGAGCCCATCCATTCCCGGAGGAAGGTCGGCAGCTGCAGCGTCTTGAGATGGTGGTCGAGCAGCAGCTTCGGCGCGTCGCTCATGCCGGACCACCGACGAGGCACATGTAGCTGGACGCCGAGGCGGAGCCTCTCGCCGTGGCCGCGCAGAACATCGGCGTGTCGCTTGGACATTGCTCTTCCAGCCAAACGTTGAAGTCGTCCCAGGTCGCGAACCGCGGCAGCGGGACCATGAAGTTGCGCCGCGACCAGCCGACGATGCCCTCGACGGCGCCCTTGTCGTTCCCTTTCCGGGGCGGCGTACAGATCCTCGATCACGTAGTGCGACAGCAGTCCGCAGAAGCGCGTCGCGCGCTTGCGCGTCCCGTCCGGCAGGATGCGCGCCAGCAGACAGGGATTGTCGTAGACCACCGACAGCGGCACCCGCCCGAAGAACGCGAAGACATGGACGTGGCCGTCGGCCCACGCCTCTCCGTCACCCTCGCGGCTTGTCGTCTTCGCTCGAGTAGACGAAGGCGCCGAGCCCGAAGCGTCCGGTCGCCGGCTCCTCCTTCTCCTCATCCGCCTGCTGCAGGCGAAAGGCCAGAAGGTTGATCCGCTCGAGGAGTTGCTGGGCGCCATCTCGCGCTTCCGACTCCAGCTCCGCGAGAGACCCTTGCGACAGACGAGAGTAACGAACGGCGCGATCGAAATGCCGCTTCTCGCCGGGAGCGCTGAGGAAATTCTGCGCCGCCGTATCGAGGTGTGACGCCACGGTCGCCTCGAGAGCGCCGAGTTGGGCCGTCGCGCCGGACCCGGGAATGTACGCTCGCGAGACCAGGCGCAGTGTTCCGTTGGCTTGCTCCCGGACAAGGCCCTGCTCGAGCAGTTCCGCGAGGACGGTACCAGATGCCAGATCGATGCGGGCAGCCTTGACCAGATCGTCGAAGCCGGGCTGCGAGTGGTCTCCTCTGCGCGTCAGTTCGATCGGCTCGCCGTCAGGGGTCAGGAAAGCAGCGCTCTGGCACCATTGGTTCAGGACCAGGGTGAGCGCGTTCATGGTCGACTTCCGCGCCGGCCCCGCCGCGGAATGACGAAGCCGCCTGACATCCTTCCGATGAAGGCCGGTCCGCAGACTGACGCGACTGTCCGAGACGTCGGCGCCGGCTTCCTGAGCGGCAGCTTCGATCAGTGCGACCTTCAAAGCCTCGGTCGCGGCCCCCAGCGTCACGCCCTGGTTGACGAGGATGCGGGCGAGAGGGTGGAGAAGCATTGCGAGCGTTCCGCCGAGCGGATGGCCTTCAGGATCGCTCATCGCCGGATTCGTTCGCCCAGACGGCGCTGAACATGTCGCATCATCAGCCATTCTTAGTTCTACACGCATCAATCTCCAGTGTGATTTTTTCCCCTCGGCAGAATGGACGCAATTCGTCCGGCAACTCCGTGTTACATTTTCCCTCCAACGCGTTACCGCTGAGGATGGCTTCGTGACTCTGCGATGGGAATAATTCCCAGTATGGTCTTCCCACCCTTAGAGAGGACACGGCGATGAACCAGATCACCCACCCTGTCGAAGCTTTCCCCCATGCACCCCCGCACTTCGACTCAAATCCTGATGATGGTGCCATGCGCTTCGACCGGCAGGCCCTGTGCGGCCTCTCCGCGTCCGATCAGAACCGATTCCAGAGCTTCGGTGCAGGTCCCGCCGTTGCGCCCAAATTCGCGACCGTCGCGGCCGCATTTACGCATTTCGCGAGGCATCAGCCGGATGCGACCGCGGCCGAGCACGAAGGCAACGTCATCACATATGGAGCGCTCGACGCGGCATCGGACCGGATCGCGTGGGTGCTTCGCGCCCACGGCGTCAAGCGGGGCGACGCCGTCGGCCTATATCTCCGCCGCTCGATCCCGATGCTTGTCGGTATCATCGCCGCGATGAAAGTCGGGGCAGCCTACATCCCGCAGCATTTGGGTGTGGCCCCTCGACAGGTGCTCGAGCATATCGGTCTGGTCACGGGCGCACGCTTGATCATGACTACGGCCGACCTCGCCGATGACGTTCCCGTCGGCCCCCAGCAAACGATGCTCCGCATCAACAACCTGATGTACGATCCCGCGCTCGACGGCCAGACGGCCCCCGTTCCGGCCGAGATTGCTCCGGAGGATCCGTGCATGATCCTCTTCACCTCGGGGACGACCGGCACGCCCAACGGCGTCCGGGTCACGCATCGCAATCTCGCAAACATCCTGCTGACCGCCCCGGGCAACCTCGGCATCCGCCCCGGAACCCGCGTCGGGCAGATCCTGTCGATCGCCTTCGACATGGCGGCGTGGGAGTCGCTTGGCTGCCTTGCCAACGGCGGCACACTCGTGATTCGCGAGGGGGACGTTCAAGAGACGGCGGAAAGGGTCGACGTCCTGATTGCGACACCTTCCATCCTGAGGTCGCTCGACCCGGAGCGCTGCCGCCAAGTGAAAGTCGTAGCCGTCGCGGGAGAGCCTTGTCCGCGCCCGCTCGCGGATCTCTGGGCAAGCTTCTGCAGCTTCTACAACTCGTGCGGCCCGACAGAGACGACCATCATCAACACCGCAGGGCGGCACACGCCCGACAAGGAGGTCCTGTCGATCGGCCGCCCGACGCCCAACAACACGGTCTACATTCTCGACGAGAACCAGCGGCCCCTGCTGATCGGCGAGACGGGCGAAATGTGGGCCGGCGGCGACTGCGTGACGGCCGGTTACGTCGCGAACGACCTGCTGAACGCCGACCGTTACCGGCCGGACCCGTTCCTGGGCGGCGGTCGGTTGATGTTCCGCACCCGCGATCTCGGCCGCTGGACCGAGGATGGCGAGCTCGAGCACTTCGGCCGTGTCGACGATCAGGTGAAGGTCCGCGGCTTTCGGGTCGAGCTCGACGGTGTGTCCGCCGCCCTGGAGGAGGCGCCCGGCTGCTCGCAGGCAGTTACCCTGAGCTACGACAACCGCAACATCGTCGCCTTCGTCAGCCCCGCAGGTGTCGACCCCGCCGCTGCACGCCAGCAGGTGGCGGGACGGATGCCCTATTACGCCGTTCCAAGCCTCGTTCTGGCGATGGACGAGTTGCCCCGCACCCCCCGCGGCAAGCTCGACAAGCGCGTCCTGCTGGAAATCGCGCGCGATCATGTGGCCACGCACCAGCTGGAGATGGCGTGATGAACACGCAGACCGGCCTTGTCCCGCCGCCGCAGACCTGGCGGCGCGTGACCCGCCACCCGGCGTTGATGGAGTATCGGCGCCTTGCGGCCCTGGTCCTCGTCGTCAACGCGGCCATCTTCGCGGGCGGCCTGTCGCAAGGCCTATGGTGGAAAGGAGATGCCTTCGATCTCGGCGCGATCTCGGACATCGCGGTGGCGAACCTCACGCTCGCCATCCTCATCCGACAGCAAAGGATGGTGAACGCGCTCTTCTGGATCGCGACGCGGCTGCCGGTTTCCGCGCCTCTGTGGTTGCGCCGCCGGGCGGCCAAGGTCTTTCACTTCGGCGGCCTTCATTCCGGTGCCGCCGGAGCGGGGACCGCCTGGTTCGGAGTGCTGCTTGTTGCCACGGTACTCAATTCGCTTCACGCAGAGCCGCCGGGTAACCTCACCCTCGGCCTGACGGCGGCGATGCTGGGGCTGATGTCCCTGATGATCGTGACGGCGCTTGGCCCGATCCGAGCTCAGTTCCACGATCGGTTCGAGCTGGTGCACCGGTTCGGCGGGTGGACGCTGCTTGCGCTCTTCTGGGCGCATGCCACCGCGATCAGCCGCGACGCCGGCGGGGCGCTGACCGAGACTTGGTCGTTCTGGGCTCTCTGCCTCGTCACGCTGTCGACCGCCTCGCCATGGCTGACGCTCAAGCGGGTGAAGATCGAGGTAAGGCGGCCGTCGTCGCACGCGGCGATCGTCCGCTTCGACTACGGGGAGACACCATTCCCCGGCTCGTCCAATGCGATCAGCGTGAACCCCCTGAGGGAATGGCACTCCTTCGCCAACATCCCGGCGCCGGGAGAGAGCGGCTACCGCCTCGCGATCCCGCGCGCCGGCGACTGGACGGGCCGGTTCATCGACAGCCCGCCGAGCCACGTCTGGGTCAAGGGCGTCACCACCTCTGGTGTGGCGAGGATCGAGACGCTGTTCCGCCGCGTCATCTACGTCGGCACGGGCAGCGGCATCGGGCCCATCCTGCCTCACCTCCTCGGCGGAAACGTTCCCTGCAGGCTGATCTGGTCGACGCGCTCACCGCGCAGGACCTACGGCGACGCGCTTGTCGACGAGATCGAGTCGCACAGCATCGACCCGCTGATCTGGGACACCGACGCAAACGGCAAGCCCGATCTCTCGGCCCTCGCCTGGCACGCGGCACGCGAATTTGGTGCCGAGGCCGTCATCGTGATCTCGAACCAGAAGCTCACGCGAAAGATCGTGCATGACATGGAGAGTCGAGGCCTGCCGGCCTACGGGGCAATCTGGGATAGCTGACATGTATCAGACCATCGAAACCGACATCGTCGGGCGCGCCCTGGCGATCCGCCTGAACCGCCCGGAGGTGCTTAACGCGCTGAACGCGCAGGTGCTGGCGGAGGTGCTCGACGTCGCAACGCGGCATGACGCCGACCCGGAGATCGGATGTATGATCCTCACCGGCAACGGCCGCGCCTTCGCCGCCGGGGCCGACATCGCCGAGCTCGCCGAACAGACCTACGCCACTGCCTACGCCACGGACATGTTCGCGGGCTGGGATCGCTTCGCCGCGCTTCGCACGCCCAAGGTGGCGGCGATCAATGGCTACGCCCTCGGCGGCGGCTGCGAGCTCGCGATGATGTGCGACGTCATCCTCGCCGCGGACACGGCGAGGTTCGGGCAGCCAGAGATCAAGATCGGCTGCATCCCGGGGATGGGCGGCTCGCAGCGACTGACGCGCCTCGTCGGGCGCGCCCGGGCGATGGACCTGATCCTGACTGGCCGGATGATCGGCGCCGACGAGGCGTTGGCAATGGGTCTTGTCAGCCGCGTCGTGCCGCCCAAGGATTTTTGGTCCGCCGCGCTCGATACGGCCACCGTGATCGCGAGCTACGACAAGGGCGTTGCGATGATGGCGCGCGCCTGCGTCCGGGAGGCCGAAGAGGTAGGGCTCTCCGCCGGGCTTCGTTTCGAGCGGCAGACCTACCACGCCCTCTACGGCTCCGGCGCGCAGCGCGAGGGAATGGCAGCGTTCCTGGCAAAGCGCCCGCCGGAGTACCGACCGTCCCCGGTTGCCGCTGGATCGCTCGAGAGGGCAGTTGATGGCCCTTGATGACCCTAAGCCGCCGCTGCACCCTTGAACTCGTCCGGCTCATCGCAGAGACGGAAAGTCTTCCGTTCGCAATCGTCGGCTTACGCACCTGACGGAGCGCGCAGGGAGCGCTCTTCGGTGAGGCAACACGGCTTCTCCTCCAGATCGACGCGCTCCAGCGAGCGCGAAAAGGAGACCGATGACAGGCGGATGCATCGCCACTTCTCCCGGCGGAAACTTCGCTATTTGTCTGACGCGAGGACCGGGAGCAGAGTACGGTCGCGGCGGGAGATGGCGTAAGGCTGCTACTCGGAACGCGGTGCTGAGGCGCGGGCCACTGTCGCGCCGGACCAAGACCAACTTGCTGATCCGAAGTGGTCGAGGATGTCGTCGTAGGTGCGGAAGATGCGGTCGAGAGCCCGTTGTCTCGCACGGACTGCCGAATCTTCTCGACCGGTGTTTGGCTCGGCGGCGCAGGCCGGAAGCGGCTGGCCTGGGATGACGACAGCGCGCGCCTCGAGGCGCAAGGCCGCTCGCACGTCGGCCTCATCCAAAGCCGATGCTGGTCCAGCGGTCTCGCACCGTCAGCGTGACGACCCACGCCGGGCGCCGCCACGCGCACCCGGCGTACTGGCGCCCGAACCGCCCTGATCGGTTCGCAGGGAGGCGACGTCTGAGGCGAACGTTGCCCGGGAAGCAACGGATCCTTAGCCGGAGCTGACTCATGGAAGCGTGGATCTCGTGGTATCGACGTCTCTGAAAGAGGGGTAATGCCGATGCGACCCGTCCTCGATGCAGCAGCCTGCTTCTCCGTTCCCGGGCGCCACCCTGCGCCCGAGCAAGATACCGCTGCAGAGCGACAGGGCGGCATCGTGGGAACTGGAATTTCGCAGGCGCGGTGAGGCTGGACCGGCGCCTTTGCCTCAGGTTCAGGCCGCAGACGATTGGGCGGTGCTAGCGGCATTGCATGCGGCACACGTACCTCGCTCTGCCGGCGATCAGATGGGGCCGCGCCTCAGATCGCTGCGTCGCACCGGTCGTCAACCAACTTTTTCGGCCCCTGCTGCGGCTCACCCCAATTCGTCGCACCGCACGTTTTCTTCTAATCCGAGCGCAAGGATGGCGCCTATCCTGCCGCCGACTTCATCTACGACCAGGAGGCCGACGAAATACCGCTACCCCGCAGGACAGGCGCTGAAGCTTTACTGGCGGAACTTCTCGAAAGGCCGGCCGGGGTTCGGCGAGGACGGCTCTAAGAAATACTTCGCCCGGAAACAGGACTGCGCTGTCTGCGTCCTGAAACCCCGATGCACACAAAACCAGGCGACACGTAAGAGGGTGTGTGAGAAGTCGCTACCTTGGCGTCGAGGCCCATGTTCCTGTCGATCACGACCAGGGAGATCATTGTGCCGCACGCCTATCCGACCGATTTGACCGATGCCCAGTGGGCGCTGATAGCGCCGCACCTTCCGCCACCGCGGCCGGGCGGCAGGCCGCGCAGAACGAGCCTGCGAGCCGTTGTCGACGCGATCTTCTACCTGCTTCGCACCGGCTGTCAGTGGCGACTATTGCCACGCGATTTCCCACCTTGGGGGACCGTCTGGTGGTACTTCCGTCGCTGGCGACTGGACGGCGTCTGGACCCGCTTGCACCGCGCGCTCTACCGCGCCGCCCGGCGACAGGCCGACCGGCTGCCCGATCCGTCGGTGGCGATCATGGACAGCCAGTCCGTGAAGACCACCGAAAGGGGGGCGTTCGCGGCTTCGACGGCCACAAGAGGATCAAGGGACGCAAGCGCCAGATGCTCGTTGATACGCAAGGGTTTCTCATCTCGTGCCGCGTCGAACCGGCTGGCATTTCCGATCGCCGCGCCGCTCGCGACCTGACCGATGGGCTGTCGCCGCTCTGGCCGAAGATCCACACCGTGATCGCCGACGCCGGCTACGAGAGCAAAGGCTTGGCGGGAGACATGAAAGATCGGAATGGCTGGCGCCTCCGGATCGTGAGGCGCCAGGAGCAGGCCTTCAAGATCGCCGGGCTGAACTGGATCGTCGAGCGCAGCTTCGCATGGCTCAGCCGACACCGCAGGATGTCGAAGGACTACGAGTTCCGCGTACAGACCGCGGAAACGCTGATCACCATCGCCGCCTGCGCCCAAATGCTCCGCCGCCTCGCGCCGAGATGACTTCTCACACGCCCTCTCAGACCAGATCGGCGCAGTCGACTTGGCCGTCATGCCCGGCGGGATTTCGAAGAAGTCGTGCGCTGATGCAGCTCGCTGCCAGGTACCTACTGATTTGCTGCGAGTTCCTTGCTGATGGTGAGAATATCTCCACTGGTGGTACCGACGACAATCAGCACCTCATTTCCGACGCCATCATGAGCCGAGAGAAGTTGGTGATCCCTGTCCACCCAGAGCACCTGGCTATATCCGGCACCATAAAGTTTCGCCGTGACGCTATCGAAGTAGTCGTCTGGCTCATCAGACCAACTAGCAGTCGAAAGCCCGAAGATCGCGGTTGTCGCTGCCATAAGAATTGTCGATACTCTCATTCTTTCCTCCTAAGATCAGGTCTGCTGCATGGGGCAGCGCCCTCGCACTCGTGGAGTCTGGAGCATTCGCTTTGGACAGGCTTGACGCGTTCCTGAAGAAATTGTGTAGAAATTGGCAATTCTGCTGTACGATCGTGCATGACATGGACATTTGGAGATTTCCGACTCGACTCGCAGCGATTTGAACTCACTCGCAGCGATAGACCGGTGCGGCTGGAGCCGCAGGTTCTCTCCCTGCTGATCCATCTTGTCCGAAATCGCGATCGCATGGTGACGAAGGAACAGATCGTCGCCGCGGTCTGGCAAGGCCAGGCCGTCTCGGATGCGAGCATCTCCAGTCGCATCCGCTCGGCGCGCAAGGCGGTGGATGACGACGGTGCGAGACAGGCTGTAATCCGCACCGTTCATGGCCGGGGCTTCCGCTTCGTTGCCGAAGTGACCGCCTTGCAGCCCGCAGGTTGCGGCCTCTGATGCCGCGGTCTCCGGGCCGTCCGACCATCCAGGCGGTCGCCCCTCGATCGCCGTGCTGCCCTTCCAGCCGCTCGGCATGTCGCCGGAACTCGCCATCCTGGGCGATGCGATCCCGCACGAGATCATCGAGGCGCTGTCGCGGCTGCGCTGGCTTGCGGTGATCGCACGGGGCTCGTCCTTCCGCTTCCGGCAGGTCGAGGCCGATCTGGATCTGGTGTCGACCGCGCTGGCGGCGCGCTACGTCCTGTCCGGGATCATCGAGAGCCCGGACCGCACGATCGCGGTGACGCTGGAACTGACCGACACCAGTTCCCGCGAAGTCCTCTGGGCCGATCGGCTCGTCGCCGCCGTCGACGAGATCGGCGACTTGAGGGCGCGCATCGTGGCGCACCTGGTCGCGGCGCTCGAGACCCACATTCCCTTGAACGAGGCGCGCCTGTGCGCGGCTGAGTGATCCCGACAGCCTGGACGCCTGGGCCAACTATCATGTCGGCCTCGGTCATCTCTACCGCTTCACGGCAACGGATACGGCGCTTGCGCAGGCCTGTTTCGAGCGGTCGGTCAGGGCGGATCCGCAATTCGCGCGCGCCCATGCGGGACTGTCCTTCACAAGCTTTCTCGACGCCTTCCTGCGCCAGGCCCCCGATCCGGCGTTGGCGGCTCGTGAACGCGCGGCGCCACGCCGAGCGCAGCCTGGAACTGGACGCTCTCGACCCGTTCGCGAACTTCACGATGGGCCGCTCGTTCTGGCTGACGGACGAGCCCGAAGTGGCCGCAGACTGGTTGGCCCGGGCGACGGCGCTGAACCCAAACTATGCGCAAGGGTTCTACGCCTCGGCATTCACCGCGATGCTGACAGGCGATGCGCCTGTGACGTTCGCCGCTCTGGACACGTCGCTGCATCTCAGCCCGCTCGACCCGCTGCTCTACGGAATCCATGGCGTCCGTGCGCAGATGCTGCTCCAGCAGGAGGACCATCAGGCCGCGGCCCGTTGGGCCGACCGCGCGGCCACCACACCCGGGGCACACTACCTGATGGCCATGGTCGCCCTTTCTGCCAACGGTCTGGCCGGCCGTCATGACCAGGCGGCCCGGTGGCGGCAGAAGGTCCGAGGGCTCAGACCTGACGCCACGGCGGCAGACTATTTCGCTGCCTTCCCGACGCGCGACACAGCCTCCCGTGCGCGAATCGAGACCGAACTGAGACGGCACGGCTTCTGATCCCGTCTCATGCATTTCGCGAGCCCACTCCATCATCTCAAGGCGTTGATTTTGCAACCTTCGTCAGCAATTGACCGCTGGGCAGTATTGGCAGTGTTTCCTTGCTCGCAGCCCTTTTATTGCTCGACGTAATGCCGGTGCGGGGCATTGACACAACCGTCCGCTTCGGGCTGACTCAGGAACTACGCTGCGCACTGAACGAATGGTAGGAGTGGGCCGGGACGTTACTATCGCGAGGCCGGTCAATCCGTTAAGACGCTGCTTCGCCGACGTTCTAACCGTGTGCCGAGGGCAGGACCTCCCGTTCGAGGACGAGCAGTTCGATGGCGCTTGTTCGCAGCACGTGACGATGAACATCGCCGACCGGGCCCGGTTCTTCGCCGAAGCGTTCCGCGTCCTGAAGCCAGGCGGGTTCTTCGCGTTCACGGAACAGGGCCTGGGCCCGACGGGCGAACCGCACCATCCAGTGCCGTGGTCCGAAGACGGAACCGGCGCGTTCCTCATGCCGCCTGCCGAGACGGTGGAGCGACTGGCGAAGGCCGGGTTCTCCCAGATTGAGGTAGTCGACACGGTCAGGAGGACCTGGAAGCCTACCAGGGCGCGACCGTGGCGGCCGAGCACGGCAAGCTTCCTGCCTTTGGTGTTCACATCCTCCTGGGAAAGACAGCACCCCAGAAGGTCCGGAGCGCCGCGCGGAACATTGAGGAGCGGAGAAGGCACCCCGAAGCAAAAGCCTGCCGCGTGACGCGACCTTGCAGGTCGCGGACAGCAGCGGCGTCCCGCTGAGGGCTGCTAGGTCCGCATTCCTTCAGGTCACAAGGAACGCGTCGCTGCACCTTGCGCGAATGGCCGCGATGCACGCGGCGTCGCGGCAGCCACCACCGCCGTCGAACGGCAGGAGAGGGCCTGTTCGGGAAGCCGAAACGTTGCTGCGCTTGCGATGTGCCGAGCCGCGGGAACGGCAGGATTGCTGCAGCTTCCGGCCGTCGCTGACCTCGATTGTGGGCAGCCGCGCCCAAGGCGGGCGCGCAGGGTCGCTTCGCCGAAATTTCGTTGAAGAAGTCGTCCGAACTCCAAGTGTTCTGGGCCCACGGAGGGCATTGCGCAGCCTCGGGTCCGAGGCGTTGCCCAGCGATGGCGCTCTGGCGCTTGTCGCCCCCCTCAGATCACATGGTGGCCTCCATTCCGTGCGTCGGAGGTCGAAGCTTGGCCAACTTCCGCAGGTTCTGAGCGATGGCGGCCAGGGTGAACTCGTCTCTTGCCCCGCAGGGTCCCCGGAGCCGAAGTCGGTTGAGGCCCAGGATGCGCTTGAGATGGGCGAAGAGCATTTCGACCTTCTTGCGCCGGGGCCCGGCGATCTTTTTGTAGACCTCCGAGGCGACGCATTCCCGCGCAAGGTCTCGGACGTCTTCATGCTCCTCCCGGGTGAGGCAGCACCGCAGTTTCGACGGGCATGCCTGGCAGTCGGACTTCAGCGCCCGGTACTTGCGCCGCCCTTGGTTGGGCTTTCCTCTATCCGGGTCCGAGTAGTTGCGCCGGTACTGGAGAAGCTCGTGGCCCTCGGGACAGAGGTAGCGGTCGTTCTCGGGGTCCCAGGTAAAGTCCGATCGCGACCAGGTGCCGTTGGTGCGTGTGGACTTGTCGAAGACGGGGATGAAGGGGACGATCTTCTTCTTTCGAACGACCCAGTCGAGGGTCTCGCCCGAGCCGTAGGCTGTGTCGGCTGTCAGCCATGTGGGTTTCCGACCGAAGCGCGCCTCGACGCGATCCACCATGGTCCGGGCGGCGCCGACCTTGGCCTGCCGGATCGAGCGGGTCGCGTTCGCCTTTCGGCTCACCGTCCAGAATGACGGCATTGTCGGTGTCGATGAGGTAGTTGTCCGAATACGTGAACTCGACAGGTATTTTCCGCGCTGCCGTCCACTGACTGGCCGGATCGGCATGGGTCACGAACTCCGGCAAGACCGGGGTCGCTGCGCCGAACGCCGCATCGTCCAGCGTTGCAAGATATTCACGGACTGCCCGCGGGGCCTCCTGCGGATCGATGGCATCGATGTCCCACTCCCTCTGAGGGCTCGAGTTCATCCTCGCGACATCGGCAGTGATCAGACTGGCATCGACCGCGAACCCCGTGCCGCCCACCAGCCCTTCCTCGATGCAGCGGGCGACGACGGCCTCGAAAAGCAGACGGAGCAGATCGCTGTCGCGAAACTTGCCGTGCCGGTACTTCGAGAACGTGGAGTGATCGGGCACCCGGCCGTCAAGCCCAAGACGACAGAACCACCTGTGCGCCAAATTCAGGTGGACCTCTCCGCAGAGCCGACGCTCCGACCGGATACCGGTCAGGTAGCCGATCAGCAGCATCCGCACGATCAGCTCAGGATCGATCGAGGGCCGCCCGAGATGGCTGTAGAAAGGGCGTAGTTGGTGGCGAATATCCCCGAAATCGAGGAAGCGGTCGACCTGTCGCAGAAGGTGATCGTCGGGGACGTGGTTCTCCAGATCGAAGTCGTAGAACAGCTTCGTCGGCGCCGATTGCCTGCCCATCATCGCCAAATGCTCCCAACCACCCGAAAGCGAGTGAATCAGGGGACCTGCCGCGCCGCAACAGAAACTTTCTCAACAAAATTCCGACTTTGCCGACTTTCGCTGCATGTGCGAGGTTGGCCCTCGAAGGCGCGGCGGGCAGGCTTTGAAACTGCCCTTGGTAACGCTGGTTCACCCTCCTGCGCCTGGGGACCTGCTTCTACCGTGGTCAACCAGACTTGGAGGACCGTTGAAACTTAAACGTGTGTAGCGCTGCCGCCTCACCCGCGTTATCCCCCCAACTGACAACAAGGAATGAAGGCATAACTATGATCCTGAAACATTTAGCATCCAAGCTGGTGATGGCCGCTGCCGCCCTCTGCCTTGCGCTGCCCGCGCAAGCAGACGAGACGCAAAAACCGGAGCAGGTTGCCGAGCACGCTTATCTCTATGGGCTGCAACAGGCAATTTATTATGGCCAACGCTGGGCCTACACCCAGAACGACTCCAAGGACAATATCGTCTATACAGGCGTGAACCGGTTTTCCTGGGTACGCAAGCAAATCACCCCCGACTACCCGGTGGTTACACCAAATGCGACCACCCTTTATGGTGCCGGTATCCTTGACCTGCGCGCGGGACCGGTTGTCATAGAAGTGCCCGAGATCACGGACCGCTATTTCAGTGTTCAGGTCATGGATCAATACGGCATCTTCCGGATGATCGTCGGCTCGCCTTTCAATGGCACAGCTGCGCATAAATACATCCTGGTGCCGCCAAAATTCACCGGTGATGTTCCAGCCGATTTCCCGACCACTGAAATCATCCAGTGGCCGTCTCTAACCGCATATGCCGTTACGCGGATGGCGGTTGAGACCGGGACCGATGCCGAGATCAAGATCATAAACGGTTACCAGGATGAAACCACCATCACCCCGTTGGCCGATTGGCTGGCCAATGACCACAAGGGCATTCCCCAGACCGACAGAAAAATCGTAAAGGGTGATTTTCCCATCCCCGATGGTTTGCCCGAGTATCAGTTCGGTCAGGTCGACAAACAGACGGCTGAGCAATATTTCACCTTGCTTAGTGTTATCCTGAATGATCCGACAATGCCGACGCTCACGGACTCGATCATGGAGGCCGAAATGCTGAAGCAGCTTGAGGTATTCAATATCGGCAAGGGTCTGTCCTTTGACTGGGCAAAGCTAACGGCGGAGCAGCAAACTGCACTGGAAACCGGGTTCAAGGCCGGATTCGACAGTGTGCGCAAAGCTCTGAAGACCAACCTGATCAACATGAACGGCTGGGGGGTCGTGCGCAATGATGGCGGGTTTGAAACCAACTGGATGGACCGCGCAATCATCGCCGATGCGGCTTGGGCCGCGCCGGACAAGAACATCTCGCATGGTGGTGCTTTCTTGTTCCTTGATTCCGAGGGCAATCCGTTCAACGGCAAGAACAAGTACACGATAACCTTCGATATGGACGATCTACCGCCGGTCACTCAATTCTGGTCGATCCCGATCTATGACGCCAACGGATATTTCGTCTCCAACGATATCAACCGCTACACCGTCAACAGCTTCATGCTGGCGTCGGGCGACCTCGTGGCCAAAGACGGAAAGCTGGTGATCTATGTCCAGAACGAAAAGCCCTCCGATCCGGAGCAGGCCAAAAACTGGCTTCCAGCACCGGCTGACGGATTTCGCTTCACCGCGCGTTATTACGGACCATACGCACCTCTCGTGAACGGTACCTACAACATGCCTAAGGTTGTGTTGACCAAGTAATCAAACTTTGGAGGGGGCCTTTGGGCCCCGGGACGCGGGTGGAAAACCGGCCCCAACCCTTGGCGCTTTCCCGATGAGCACCGAGCCGCCGGCGAGCACGACATATGATATCGTTCCAATCTCGGATGCTGTTAGAACAATAGTTGAACGCTTCCACAGCGGCTGTCCGAGCCACGGAGGGTGCGATGACACCAGACGAGTTCATGCAGCAGGCGCGGGATTTCCCCGCGAATCTGGCTCGAGCGTGGTCGGACCTTCAGAGCTGGATCGTCGCGCTCGATCCTCTCTGGCAGGCTTGGAGCCAGTCGGAGGGGCTGCAGATGCTCACGGTCTTCGCGGGCCTCATGCTTTTCGGCTGGATCGGCAGCCTGTGCGCGAAGGTGGAGGCGAGCCACACTCGCTACGCAGCGCGGACACAGGCGCGGATCGAGGCGAGTGCGCACCGCCGGCGACAGGAGATCGAGGCGCGGCGAGACGCTGGGCTCTTTGGCGACGCGTCGGCGAATTGTGTCACGGCGCCGAAGGTCTACAGGACACTCGACGTGGCGGAGTGCTGGCTTGGCCCGTCGCAGGCCAGCGCGGCGACGCTGCGCCTGACGGTGCAGGCGCGTACGCGTCGGCATCCGCGGAAGCCGCTCTCCAGGCGCGGCCGCGGCCGGGCCTGATCCGGGACATGGGGCACGGTCGAGGCATGCATGCAGAACGGGTGAAGGGCGGCCAACTGGCCGCCCTCGCGGTTTCTGGCTCGGTGTCAGGCGGGGCCGGGAAGCTCGCCGTCGTCGGCGGGAGCTTCGTTCGGCGGGAAGGCGACGAGCTCGGTGGCACCGACGGGGAAGTCGAGCCTGATCGAGAGGAAGACTTCGCCGGTGTCGCGGCGGTGGTTCTCGAAGACGGCGCCGACGCGGGCGAAGCGGGTGCGCTCCTGGTCGTCCTTCTTGTAGGTGACGGGAACGGTGAGAACGTAGTGGGTCATGGCTGGTCTCCTTGTTTCGATGGCAAGGCGGCAGCGGATCGGCCAAGGCGGTGCCGCAAGCCGAAAGACGGAGGGTCCGCGCGTGTGCGGGTGGAAACCGTCTTTCTGCTTGCCGAGGGCCGGGGGCCCGAGGGCACGGCGCCGCCGCGATCCGCAAGGACAGGTCAGCGAAGGAACAAGGAGACCGGGCGGGATGCCCCGGCGTCTCCACCCGTCATCCTCATGATGCTGGTCGGGAGTGCCTCCGCGCCGCTCCGGCGCTTTCGGAGCGCAAGCCTTACCGGCGAAGTCTTCCTCTCGGTCAGCTTGGCCCGCACGACATGCCAACGAGCCGCCTGCGGACTCTCGGCGTTGCCGCTCGAGAAGGCGGCTGACCCGGCCCTACATCGACCCAGTGGCCGCCGCGGCACGACTGGCTGCCGCACATGTTCCTGATATGTTCCTGCCGTGCCCTATGCCCGGATCATACTTGGCCCGAAGTTTCAGGTGCGCCTCGAGGATTTGACGGCCGCCGATACGGTGAGCGTGCACTGCTTCCAGTGCGGGCGCTCTTGGCGCGTGCCGCCGCATCGCCTCTATGAGCGCTTCGAGCCGTTCGCGCCGTTCCACGATATAGCCAGCATGATGGTGTGCCGGAGTTGCAAGCGGTGGGGGGAAATGGACTGGCACTTCGAGCGAGCCTGGACCGGACGTGGACCGCCGCCTGACTGATCCGCCACTCCGGGAAAAGAGACGCCCCCGCGGGTGGGCGGGGGCAGTCACCTTTCCACCACGAAGGGAAGGGCGACAACCTGCTCGTCTTTGGCCCGCCAGGCGGCGGCAAGAGTCATCTGGCGGCCGCAATCGGCGGCCTCGTCGAGAACGGCTGGCGCGTGCTCTTCGCCCGCACCACCGATCTCGTGCAGAGGCTTCAGGTCGCCCGGCGCGAGCTCGCCCTGGAATCTGCGATCATCATCTGCTGATCCTCGATTATCTCGCCTACGTCACCAAGGACCAGGCCGGGACCAGCGTGCTCTTCGAGCTGATCGCGGTGCTCGTGTGGTCCCCAACCTGATGATCGCGACGCTGGCGCCGCCGATGGGAATGGCGCTGGTCGTCGCCAATGCGGGAACACTTCCGTCCCAGCGGCTGGCGGTTGTGATCACGCCGTGGATGGGGCCGCCGCTCGCCGCGCTGATGCTGCTGAACCCGTGCCGTGCGTCGTGACCGTCCTGCGGAATCTCATGCGGTAGTGCGCGTTCCCTCGCCCCGTTGATGTCCAGACGTGGACGTTGTTCGTTTCGCGCGGGCCTTGGCAGAGGGACGCAGTCTTGACGGAGTGCTTTATTGGCATCGACGCCGGGTCTTCGGTGGTCAAGGCGGCCTGCTTCGACCGCACCGGACGCGAGATCGCCGTGGCGTCGCGGCGGACGCCGCTCTCCCGGCCGCGGCCGGGTTGGGTCGAGGCGGACCCGGAGGCGTGCTGGATGGCGGCGGTGCAGGTGCTGGCCGAGGTCGTGGCGGCGAGCGGGCTGCCGAAGGGCGCGGTCCGGGCGATCGGCGTGACCGGCGCGATGGTGGGCGCGTGGCTCCTCGACCGGGAGGGCACCCCGGTGCGGCCGGGCATCAATTGGGAGGACAGCCGCAGCCAGGACCTGCTGGACCGGATCGAGGCCGGGCGGCCGGGGATCATGTCGGAGATCTTCGCGCGCTCGGGTTCGGTCCTGCAGCAGGGCTGTACCCTGCCGGTGCTGGCGGCGCTGCGCGAGATGGAGCCCGGGGCGGTGGCGCGGGCGGCGCATGTCATGTCGTACAAGGACTTCATCCGGGCGCGACTGACCGGGCGGGTCGCGATCGACCGGTCCGAGGCGTCGGTCGCGCCGGGGGACGCGCGGCGGCAGGGGCCGTCGGAGGAGATGCTGGAGCTCTTCGAGCTTCGTGACCTCGCGCATCTGTTCCCCGAAGTGCGCGAGTTGGCGGATCTGGCCGGCGGGCTGGCGGCGGAGGTGGCCGTGGCGACGGGGCTGCCGGAAGGGTTGCCCGTGGCGGTCGGGGCCGGCGACGTGATCGCAACGGTGATCGGGGCAGGGGGCCTCGAGACCGGCGCGGCGACGGCGGTGCTGGGGACGACATGCATGGTCGGACGGGTGACGGACGCGCCGGTGTTCGAGCCGCGGGACCTGGGCCTGCTGTTCTCGCTGCCGGGGCGGCGCTGGTACCGCGCGATGGTCAACGTCGCGGGAACGGTGAACCTTGACTGGGCAATGGCGCTCTTGGCGCCGGAGCTGCGGGGCGCGGCAGACGGCTATGAGCGGCTGGCGGAGATGGTGGCGGCGGTGCCGGTCGGTGCGAACGGCGTGACGTACCTGCCGTACCTCTCGGAGAGCGGGATCATCGCCCCGGTCGCGTCGGCGCGGGCGCGGGCTCAGTTTTGCGGGCTGGCGCCGGCGCTTCGGCGCGAGGACCTGCTGCGGGCGGTGTACGAGGGGGTGGCGCTGGCGATGGACGACCTCGCCACGCTGGTGGGCCTGGCGCCGGACGCGACGGTGACGCTGACCGGTGGCGGCAGCCGCAGCGAGCTCTGGTGCGGGATGATCGCCGACGTGCTGGGGCGCGAGGTGCGGGTGCCTGCGGGGTCGGAGTTCGGCGCGCGAGGGGCGGCGATGCTGGCGGCGGTCGCGGTCGGGGCGTGGCTCAGCGTGGAGGCGGCGAGCCTGGCGCTGCGCGACGTGGGCGAGCGGGTCCATGCGCCGGGTGACCGGGCGGCGTGGGAGGCGGTGCGGGCGCGGTACCGGGGGTATCGGGACCGGCTGCTCGGTTGAGCTGCGGCGCCGGGTCGGCGCGGCCTTGGGACCGCCGGGTGCGGCGCGGGGGGGGTGCGAGGTGGGCGCCAGGAGGAGGGGCCGGCAGGGAGTCCATAATGGACGTTCGGGCAACCCTCTGGAGTGAAACAACAATCTCAGCGCGTTAACCGCAGGGTAAGGTCTCGGCATGGGGGCGGGGAGGAAAGTGGCGCCCCAGCGATGAGCTCTTGCGTCAGGCGGAGTGGTATGTACCACTTGGAACCATGGACCATACCGCCGAGCCCGTCGCCCGCTATCGCCGCATCGCCAGGGAAATCGAGGACGAGATCCTGTCGGGGCGCCTCGAGGCCGGGGCGCGGCTGCCGTCGGAGCGGGCGCTGGCGGAGCGGCGCAGCATCAGCCGGATGACGGCGCGCCAGGCGCTGCAGCACCTGGCGGGGCGCGGGCTGCTGGAGACGCGGGTCGGGCGCGGCAGCTTCGTGCGCTCGGGGACGATCCGGCAGGAGCTGGCGACGCTTACTGGCTTTACCGAGGAGATGGAGCGGCAGGGACGCCGCGTCGCCTCGATCGTGATCGAGGCGACGACACGAGCCGCGGGCGACGAGACGGCGCGGGCGCTCGACCTGCCCGCGGGCGGCGCGGTGCACCGGCTGAGCCGGGTGCGGCTGGTGGACGGGGCCCCGGTCGCGGTCGAGACCAGCGAGATCGACGCGCAGCGGGCGCCGGATTTCTTCGACCACGCCGACTTCACCCGGCAATCGGCCTATACGCTGCTGCGTGAGCGATACGACCTGCACCCGACGAGCGCCGAGCAGACCATGGAGGCGGCGGCGGCCGACCGCGAGGTGGCGCTGCAGCTCGACCTGGAGCGGGATGCACCGGTGCTGCGGCTGACCCGCCTGAACTCGGGATCAGGACGGGGCGGCGTTCGAATACGTGCGCTCGGTCTATCAGGGCGAGGCGTTCACCATGAAGGTGCGGCTGCAGATCGGAGGCGCGGCGTGACGAGACCGGAGATTCAGCGCCCCGAGAGGGTGCCAGAGCCTTCGCGCGGTCGCCGAGAGGAGCCGATGCGCACGAACGCGCCGCTTTTCATGGGCGAGGTGGCTCCGGTGATGGCGACCGGGAGCGAGACGCGATGACGGGTCCGGGCGCGGCATATCTCGCCACGTTGACCGAGATGCTGGGCGGGATCGCCGAGCGGGCGGGGCCGGCGATGCAGGCGGCGGCGGATGCGGTCGTCGAGGCGGTGCGCGCCGATGCAGTCGTCTATGTCTTCGGCACCGGGCATTCGCACATGCTGGCCGAGGAGGTGCTGTACCGTGCCGGTGGCCTCGCCGCGGCGGTGCCGGTCCTGTCGGCGGCGACGATGCTGCACGAGGGAGCGGTGTCGGGCTCGGCTTTGGAGCGGACGCCGGGGCTCGTGGGGCCGATCCTCGACCGCTACGGGATCGGAGCGCGGGACGTGCTGGTGGTGATCTCGAACTCCGGCGTCAACGCGGCGCCGCTGGAGGCGGCGCGCTATGGGCGCGAGCGGGGGGCGGCGGTGGTGGCGCTGACCTCGCTGGCCTACTCGGCGCAGGCGGCGGACGGGCGGACGCGGCTCGCCGATCTGGCAGACGTGGTGATCGACAACGGCATCCCGGCGGGCGACGCGGTGGCGAAGCTGCCGGGTACGGAGCTGCGCGCCGGGCCGGCCTCGACGGTCGTCGGCGCGGCGATCCTCAACGCGATCATGGTCGACGTCGCGGCGCGGCTTGCGGCGGAGGGGGACGCGCCGGTCTACCTCAGCGCGAACATGCCGGGCGCGGCGCAGAACAACCGGGAACTCGTGGAACGCTACCGCGGGCGGAACCCGCATCTTTGAACCGATCGGCCGAAAGAGCCGCACCAGCAACAGAGAGGACGACATGACGACAAGGTATCGCAGACTGATCCTGGCCGGCGCCGCGGCGCTGGCGCCCTTGCCTGCGCTGGCGCAGGTGGAGCTGACGCTGTGGCACATGGAGCAGCCGCCGCAGCGGGTGGAGCGGGTGCAGGAGCTGCTCGATGCCTTCAACGAGGCGCATCCGGACATCCAGGTGAGCCAGGAGCCGCAGAACTGGGGCGAGGTCTACGCCAAGGCGCCGGCGGCGCTGGCCGCGGGGGCGGGGCCTGACATGCTGTTCGCGATCCCGGACTTCACGCCGATCCTCAAGGACATGGGCGCGCTGACGTCGGTCGCGGACTTCGTCGAGGAGCTCGATGCCGAGCACGATTTCATCGACAGCGCAGTCGAGGCCTACAGCTACGACGACGGGGTGTGGGCGGTGCCGCTCTACAACATGTCGATGAACCTCTGGTATCGCCCCTCGGTGCTGGAGGCGGCGGGGGTCGAGGTGCCGCAGAGCTGGGAGGACTGGCGCGCGGCCGCCGAGACGCTGACGACGGACGGGATGTACGGAATGGGGCTGCCGGCGAACAAGCAGCTCTACACGGACCAGACGGTCTACTCGGTGATGGCGAACGGCGGCGCGGCCGAGATCTACGAGGAGGACGGGACGCTGCGCTTCGACAATCCGCAGACGGTCGAGGCCTATGCGTTCTACGAGGATATGCTGCAGTTCTCGCCGCCCGACGCGACGTCCTGGACCTGGGGCGAGGCGGAGGCGTGCTTTGCCTCGCGGTCGTGCGGCATGATCCTGCAGTTCACGGTCATCTCGACCTACAACGCGCAGGCGGAGGGGGACGCCGCGGATCTGGGCGTCGCCGCGATCCCGTCGAAGGACGGCGGCGAGCACGCGACGATCGCCTACGCCAACGCGGTGATGCTGCTGAGCCAAGAGGAGGAGAAGCTGGAGGCGTCGAAGACCTTCGTCCGCTGGCTGCTGCAGCCGGAGAATTACGGGCGCTTCCTCAACATGGAGCCGGGGCTGTTCATGCCGGTGACGGCGGACGGGGCGGAGGCCGAGAGCTTCTGGTCCGACCCGATGGTCGAGAAGTACCGCGACCAGATCGAGAAGGTGATCGACAATTCGGCGAACGGGATGCTGTTCGGCTTCACCTCGGGGCGGGTGTTTCCGGCGATCGCCGCGATCTCGGCGCAGAACGTGCTGGCCGAGACGCTGCAGATGATCGCGGTGCAGGGGATGGCGCCCGCCGAGGCCGTCGCCGCGGGCGAGGCGCGGATGCAGGATCTGACCGAGTAAAGGGCGCGGGGCGACGGGAATGGGCCGGCCGCTGATGGCGTGGGTCTTCGTCGCCCCGGCGCTGCTGTTCCTGGCGGCGACGCTGGCGCTGCCGCTGGCCTCGGCGGTGTCGCTGTCGCTGCAGGACATGCGGTCGGTCGGAACCACGGGCGACTGGGTCGGGCTGGCGAACTACCGCGAGTTGCTGACGGACGGCGGGTTCTGGCACTCGGCGTGGCTGAGCCTGGTCTGGGTGCTGGCGAACGCGGTCCTGCAGACCGCGCTGGCGCTGGTGACGGCACTGGCGCTGCACCAGCGGTTTCCGGGCGTGCGGGTGGCGCGGACCTGGGTGATCCTCACCTGGATCGTGCCGACGGTCGTGGTGGTGATGATCTGGCGGTGGCTGTTCTCGACCTCGGGCGGCATCGTCAATCCGCTGCTGATGCAGGCGGGGGTGACGGAGCGGCCGGTGGGGTTCTTCGCCACGCCCTGGACGGCGTTCGCGACGCTGGTGTTCATCAACTCGTGGCGGTGGTTCCCGTTCATCGCGCTGATGCTGCTGGCCGGGCTGACGCGGATCCCCGACGAGCTGCACGAGGCGGCGCGGATCGACGGGGCGGGGCCGTGGAAGCGGTTCACGCGGATCACCTGGCCGCTGCTCAAGCCGACGTTGGGGGTGCTCCTGGTGATCGGGACGCTGCTCAGCTTCAACGTCTTCGACATCATCTGGCTGATGACGGCGGGCGGACCGGCGGGGGGCACACAGACGCTGCCGGTGCTGATCTACGAGACCGCGTTCAAGAGCTACCGGATGAGCGAGGCGGCGGCAGTTGCGGTGCTGACCACGGTGTTCCTGATGGGCTTCGCCATCGTCGCCACGCGCTGGCTGGCGCGGCCGGGGGACGCCTGGTGAGCCGCTGGACCGTGGCGCTGGGGGCGGCGCTCCTGTTCCTCGTGGCGCTGGTCGCGCTGCCGTTCTGGTGGGTGCTCTCGAGCTCGTTCAAGGCGCCGGCGGAGATCATCGCGCGCGAGCCGACGATGGTGCCGCAGAGCTTCACGCTGCAGCACTACGCCAAGCTGCTCGCGGCATCGGACTATCCGACCTACATGGCGAACAGCCTGGTGGTGGCGAGCCTGTCGACGGCGATCACGCTGATCCTGGCGATCCCGGCGGGCTACGCGTTCTTTCGCATGGCGTTCCGGGGGCGGGAGACGGTCTACCGGGTGATCCTGCTGGCCTACGCGTTCCCGTCGATCGTGGTGCTGATCCCGCTCTTCGGGATCTTCGCGAAGGCGGGGCTGGTGGATACGCGGGCGGCGCTGGTGATCGTCAACGTCGCCTTCGCGCTGCCCTTCGCGATCTGGATGCTGCGGTCCTTCTTCGCCGGCATCCCGCCCGAGATCGAGGAGGCGGCGCGGCTCGACGGCGGGCCGCCGCTGACGGTGCTGCGCCGGATCATGATCCCGCTGGTGGCGCCGGGGATCGCGAGCGTCGCGATCTTTGCCTTCGTCACGGCGTGGACCGAGTACGTCTTTGCCTCGGTCCTGATCCTGTCGGATGCGCGGCGAACGGTGCCGGTCGGGTTCGCCGGCATCATCGGGCAGTACCAGATAGACTGGGGCCTGCTGCTGGCCGGGGCGAGCCTGTCGATCCTGCCGGTCATCGTGCTCTTCGCGTTCGTCGGGCGCTGGTTCGTCTCGGGCCTGACCGAAGGAGCGGTGAAATGAGCGACGTGACCCTCGACGGCATCGCCAAGAGCTTTGGCGCGACCGAAGTCATCCGGCCGCTCGACCTCAAGGTGGAGCCGGGAGAGTTCGTGGTCTTCGTCGGCCCTTCGGGCTGCGGCAAGTCCACGCTGCTGCGGCTGATCGCCGGGCTGGAGAGCCCGAGCGCGGGGCGGGTGGTCATCGCCGGACGCGACGTGACGGGGGTGGAGCCGAGCGAGCGCGGGGTGGCGATGGTGTTCCAGTCCTACGCGCTCTACCCGCACATGACGGTGCGCGAGAACATGTCGTTCGGCCTCGAGATGGCGGGGGTGCCGAAGGCGCAGCGCGACGAGACGGTGCGCCAGGCGGCCAAGACGCTGCAGATCGAGGAACATCTCGACCGCAAGCCGCGGACGCTGTCCGGCGGGCAGCGGCAGCGGGTGGCGATCGGCCGCGCCATCGTGCGCGACCCCAAGGTGTTCCTCTTCGACGAGCCGCTGTCGAACCTCGATGCCGAGCTGCGCGTGCAGATGCGGCTGGAGCTGGCGCGGCTGCATGCCGAGCTCGGCGCAACGATGATCTACGTGACCCACGACCAGACCGAGGCGATGACGCTGGCCGACCGGATCGTGATCCTGCGCCACGGCCGGATCGAGCAGACCGGCACGCCCGAGGTGCTCTACGCCGACCCCGACAACGTCTTCGTGGCTGGCTTCATCGGCAGCCCGCGGATGAACCTCTTGCCCGCGCGCGTCACCGGGCGGACGGCGGAGGGGCGGGTCGCGGTCGACGTGCCGGGGCTCGGGCTCCGGGGCCTTGCGGTGCGGCCGCGAGGACCGGTGGGTGACGTGCCGGAGGAGGTGGTGCTGGGCGTGCGGCCAGAGGATCTGGCCGCCGGCGGGACGGACGGGGCCGAAGTGACGCTGCAGGCCGAGGTGGTGGAGAACCTGGGCGGGACCGCGTTCCTCTACTCCGAGGCCGGGCGCGAGAACGCGGTCGTGGCGCAGCTGCCGCGCGGGCGCATCCCGCGGGGCGGCGAGACGGTGCCGTTTCGCGTGCCCGGCGACGCCTGCTTTCTGTTCGGGCCAGACGGACGGAGGCTCTGATGCAGGTGCTGCTCTGCGAGGACGCGGCGGCGGCGGCGGGGCGTGTCGCCGGCATCCTGGCCGAGACGGTGCGCGCGGCGCCATCGGCCGTGCTCGGGCTGGCGACGGGCGGCACGATGGAGCCGGTCTATGCCCGGATCGTCGAGATGTGTCGGACCGGGGCGCTCGATCTCCGGGCCGTGACGACGTTCAACCTTGATGAGTATGTCGGCCTCGCTGCGGATCACCCGCGGAGCTACCACGCGACGATGCGGCGCCTGCTCTTCGACGCGGTGGGGCTGGACCCGGCGCGGACGCACCTGCCGCAGGGCGACGCACCCGATCCGGCCGCCGAAGCCCGGCGCTACGATGCGGCAATCACGGCCGCGGGCGGGATCGACCTGCAACTGCTGGGGATCGGGGTGAACGGGCACATCGGCTTCAACGAGCCGACGTCGAGCCTGGCGTCGCGAACGCGGATCAAGACGCTGGCGCGGGAGACGCTGGACGCCAACGCCCGCTTCTTCGGGCCGGGTGAGACGGCGCCGCAACACGCCATCACGATGGGCATCGCCAACGTCCTCGAGGCGCGGCACGCGGTCCTGCTGGCGATCGGCGCGGGGAAGGCGCCGGCGGTGGCGCGGATGGTGGAGGGGCCGCTCGGGGCGGACTGCCCCGCGACGGCGCTGCAGATGCACCCGCGCGCGACGGTCGTGCTCGACCCCGAGGCGGCGCGGGACCTGAAGCTGACCGACTATTACCAGCGGATCCATCCGAACGGCGACGAGGCGGCGCTGTGACCGTCCGGCACGTCCTGGCGGAGAGGCTCTTCGACGGGACGGGCGGGCAGGCCGAGCGCGAGCGGCTGATCCGAGTGGAGGCGGGGCGGATCGTCGAGGTGGCGCCCGCCCCCGCGACGCTGCCTGCGGGGACGGTGGAGGCCGAGGTTGTCGCGCCGGGATACATCGACCTTCAGATCAACGGTGCGGCCGACGTTCAGTTCAACGACACACCGACGCCGGAGGCGGTGGCGCGGATCGCGGCGGGAGCGCGGTCCGGCGGCACGGCGCATCTGCTGCCGACCTTCATCACCGCCCCGGGCGAGGACTACCGCGGGGCGCTCGCCGCGGTTGCGGAGGCGCGGCGCCGAGGCGTGCCGGGCGTGCTGGGCGCGCATCTTGAGGGGCCGTTCCTGTCACCGGAGAAGCCGGGGATCCACCCCCACGAGCACATCCGCCCGATGACGCCCGCGGACGCGGAGGCGATCGCGGCCGCGGGGCCGGGGACGCTGGTGACGCTGGCGCCGGAGCGGCAGGACACCGGCCTCCTGCGGCGGCTCGCCGGGGCCGGGATCACCGTATTCGCCGGGCACAGCGCCGCGACGTCCGAGGAGATGGCGGCGGCGGTGGCGGCGGGGCTCTCGGGTGCCACGCATCTCTGGAACGCGATGGCGCCGATCGCCGGACGGGCGCCGGGGATCGTGGGGCGGGTACTGACCGACCCGAGCCTCTGCGGCAGCATCATCGCGGACGGCCACCATGTCCACGCGCTGAACCTGCGCCTGGCGGCGATGCTGATGCCGGACCGGCTGTGCCTGGTGACGGACGCGATGTGCACGCTTGCGGGCAGGACGACGCGCTTCGACCTCTTCGGCGTTCCGGTGAAACTGGAGGGCGGGCGGCTGACGGGGCCGGACGGGACGCTTGCCGGGGCGCATCTCGCCATGGACGAGGCGGTCCGCAACATGGTGCGGCTGGCGGGGGTGGAGCCGGGCCTCGCGGTCGCGATGGCGAGCCGGAACCCGGCGCGCGCGCTCGGCCTCGAGGCGGAGCTGGGGGTCGTGGCCGTGGGGATGCGGGCGAGCCTGACCCTGCTCGACGGCGAGATGCGGGCGCGGCGGGTGATGGTCGACGGGATCTTTCCGGACGAGGAATAGCTTCCTTCGCGCCAGGCCGTGTGGGATGAGATCCGCGTGGATGCATACCGGACACCAGACCAGTCGCTGATGGAGTTCGTGCGCCAGCGCCTCGCGGGGGAGGGCGGTGCGGCGCTCTACCTGCGGCTGGCAGAAGCGCTGACCGAGGCGTTGGACCGGGGGCTGCTGCGCCGCGGCTCGGCGCTGCCGGGGGAGCGCGGCCTGTCGCGGGCGCTCGGCCTGTCGCGGGTGACCGTGCGGCGCGCGATCGAGGAACTGGTGGGGCGCGGCCTGCTGGTGCGGCGCCAGGGCGCGCGAACGACGGTGGGGCCGCGGGTCGAGAAGCAGCTCGCGACGCTGTCGGGGTTTTCCGAGGAGATCCGCAGCCGCGGCATGCAGCCGGGTGTCCGGTGGCTGTCGCGCATGGTCGTGCGGCCGAGCCCGGCGGAGGTGATGGCGCTGGCGCTGGCACCCGCCGACCCGGTGGTGCGGCTGGAGCGGTTGCGGCTGGCCGACGGCAGCCCGATCGCGATCGAGCGGGCGACGCTGCCGCAGGCCATCCTGCCCTCGGCCGAGTTCGCAGGCGACTCGCTCTACACGGCGCTCGACCGGCTGGGGGCGCGGCCGCGTCACGGGACGCAGCGGATCCGGGCGGGCGTGATGACCGAGCGCGAGGCGCGGCTGCTGGAGGCGTCCGTGGGAACCGCGCTGCTGATCGTGGAGCGTCGGTGCTTTCTGCCGGACGGGCGCACGGTCGAGTTCACCGAAACCCGCTATAACGGCGACGTGTACGACTTCGTCACCGAACTGTCGGGGTGATGCGCTGGCAAGATACCAGTTGCGTACCTGTGGGCGCTGTGGTTCGGTTTCTGACGTGGAGGAGAGGGGTCGCGCGCGGGACATGCTGGAGGGTCTTCGGGGGCGTCTCATAGCGTCGTGCCAGCCGGTCATAGGCGGGCCGATGGACCGGCCGGAGATCGTCGCGGCGATGGCGCTCGCGGCGCTGGAGGGCGGCGCCGCCGGGCTGCGGATCGAGGGCGTGCGGAACATCCAGGCGGTGCGCGCGGCCACCCGCGTGCCGCTGATCGGCCTCGTCAAGCGCGACCTCGTCGGCAGTCCGGTGCGGATCACCCCCCTGGCGCGCGACGTGGCGGAGGTGATCGCGGCGGGCGCCGATATCGTCGCGGTCGATGCGACGCTGCGGACGCGGCCGGAGTTGGTGGAGGATCTGCTCAGGGCGATCCGTGCGGGCGGGGCGTGCGCGATGGCCGATTGCGCGACGCGGGAGGAGGGGGAAATCGCGGCGGCGGCGGGGTTCGACCTGCTCGGCACGACGCTCTCCGGCTACACCGGGGAAGCCGTCGTGCCCGATGGTCCTGATCTGGCGCTGGTCGAGGCGATGCGGGATCTGGGGCTGCCGGTGATCGCGGAGGGCCGATACCACCGGCCGGAACAGGCGGCGGCGGCGATCCGCGCGGGGGCGTTCGCCGTCGTCGTGGGATCGGCGCTGACGCGGATCGAGCATGTCACGGGCTGGTTCGTGGATGCGATCGCGGCGGAGCGGGCGGCGTGAGCGGAACGCTCGCCATCGACCTCGGCGGCACCAAGCTGCTCTGTGCCCTGGTCGAGGGCGGTGAGGTGGCGGCGCGCAGGGTTGCGCCGACCGACCGCGCCGACGGTCCGGAGGGCTGGATAGATGCCGCCGCCGGTGCCGCAGCAAAATGGTGTGGACGGTTCGACCGGGTCGGCATCGCCGTGACCGGGGGCGTCCGCGACGGGCTCTGGTCGGCGCTCAACCCCGTGACGCTGGGGGTCCCGGACGACACGCCGCTCGTCGCGCTGGCCGAGGCCGCGTTCGGGCTGCCGGTCACGGCCGCGAACGACGCACAGGCTGCGGCGTGGGGCGAGTACCGGCATGGGGCAGGGCAAGGGCGCGACCTCGTCTTCCTCACGATCTCGACCGGCGTCGGGGCGGGGATCGTCGCGGACGGGCGCCTCCTGACCGGGCGGGGCGGGCTCGCGGGTCATGCGGGGCAGATGCGCGGGCCGGACGGGACCGCCCCGCTCGAGGATCGGGTGTCGGGCCGGTGGCTGGCTGCCGAGGCGCGCGCGGCGGGGCATGATCTCGACGCGCGCGGCGTCTTCGAGGCGGCGGAGCGTGGAGAGGGCTGGGCGGCGGACCTGCGCGACACGCTGGTACGGCGGGCCGCCAGCCTTTGCGCCGACCTGCAGATGCTGTTCGACCCGGAGATCATCGTCATCGGCGGCGGCATCGGACTGGCCGCCGGGGTGATCGAGCGGTTGCGCGCCGCGCTCGAGCCCCTGCCGGAACCCATTCGGCCGGCGCTCGTGCGATCGGCCCTCGGCGAGAATGCGGGTGTGGTCGGTATCGCCGCCCTGGCCCGAACCGACGCGGACGACAGAACCCGCGCACCATCCATGACCCAACAGGAGACACAGCCGTGATCAGAAGATTGCTCTTGGCCTCTGCCACATCCTGCCTCGCCGCGACCGCGTCGGCCGAGGTCACCGTCCTGGGATGGCCGGGCGGCCCCGAGGAGGAGGCGCTGCGCGCCGTCACCGAAGTCTGGAACGCGCGTGAGGAGGTGGCGGACGAGAACAAGGTGGAACTGCTGTTCTTCAGCCGCGACGGGTTCTTCGACAAGCTGCTGGCCGACCTCGCCGCAGGCAGCACGGCGTTCGACGTCAACCTGCTCGCGACCTACTCGATCGGCCGCTATGCGCCATACATGGAGCCGGTCGAGCTGTCGGACGAGGCGGCGGACGTCTTTGGCGAGGCGGTGCTGTCGACGATGCAGTACGAGGGCGAGCAGTACGGGGTGCCGACGGACCTTTCGATGCACTTTCTCTACTATCGCAGCGACCTCATCGACGAGCTTCTCGCCGACGAGGCCGCAGCCGAAACCTATGCCCAAATAGCCGAGGAGTATCTGGGCGAGCCGCTGCAGCCCAAGGCGCCCGAGGAGTGGACCTGGCAGGATTTCGCGGCGACGGCGCTCTACTTCTCGCAGGCGGTGAACCCGGACAGCCCCACGCGCTACGGGACCGTGCTGCAGATGAAGAACCTGCTCTTCAACATGATGGTCTTCCAGTCGCTGCCGCGGGCCTACGGGGCGGACTGGATGGACGAGGAGGGCAACGTCACCGTGGACAGCGAGGCGTACCGGACCGGCCTCGAGATGTTCAAGATGCTGAGCGATGCCGGCGCGACGCCGCGGGATTCACTGTCCTACGAGTTCCCGGAGGCGAATGCCGCCTTCACCTCGGGACAGGTGGCGGTGATGCTGCAGTGGAACGGTGCTGCGGGCGCGTTGACGAGCCCCGAGACGGCGCCCGCGACGGCGGAGGTGACGGAGACCGTCGCGCCGCCGGCAGGGCCGGAGGGGCGGTTCACGCACATCCACGGCCTCGGCCTGGGGCTGAACGCGAACGCCGAGAACCCGGAGGGCGCACGCGAGTTCCTGCGCTGGCTCTCGACCGAGGAGGCGGCGGTGGCCTACGCCAAGGCCGGAGGCGCGCCGGGTCTTGCCGGCAGCGCGATCGACGCCGTGGCGGAGGAGCGGCCGGACCTCGTGCCGCTCGGCCAGTATGCGTCCGACTACGGCTACGTCATGCGCGGCGGCACGTCGGCCAACGCGCTCTCGGTCTACGAGGTGCAGGCCGAGGAGTTCACCGGCTACTGGAGCGGGACGCAGAGCCTCGACGAGGCGCTGGCCGGGGCCGAGGAGAGGATGGGGGAGCTTCTTTCGGAATGATTGCGGCGGGCGGCCGGGCACCGGGCTTGGCCGCCGGCACCTTTGAGGATCGACGATGAGCCGCGGCCCGCGCTTCGAGAACGCCGTCCTCACCGCGCCGCTCGTGCTGTTCCTGCTGGCGCTGCTGGGCTTTCCGGCGGCCGTCGACATCGTCTACTCGCTGTCGGCGGTCACCTTCGAGACGCTGCGGGCGCCGAGGTTTCACGGGCTGGGTAACTTCACGGCGGTCCTCAACGATCCGAGCTTCTGGCAGGCGACGTGGTTCTCCCTGCGCTTCGCCGTCATCACGGCGGTGGCGGAGTGCCTGATCGGCCTGGCGCTCGCGATCTACCTGGCGCCGCTCCTGCGCCGCCACCCGTGGCTGCTGGCGATCCTCATCCTGCCGATGGTCGTGGCGCCGGCGATGATGGGGCTGATGTACCGGCTGGTGCTGCACGAGTTCATCGGGCCGCTGCCGCACTACCTCTTCAGCCTCTTCGGGACGAGCCCCGGGTTCCTGACCGCGCAGAACGTTTTCTGGACCATCGCGGTGATCGAGACGCTGCAATGGACGCCGTTCGCGCTGCTGCTCTTCCACCTCGCCTACGAGCAGATCCCGACCGACATCCGCGAGGCGGCGGCGGTCGAGGGAGCGCGAGGCTGGCGGATGCTGAGGCGGATCGAACTGCCGATGATGCTGCCGACCGTGGGCATCGCGTTCTTCATCCGCTTCATCGACGGGTTCCGGGTCTTCGACAACATCTGGGTGCTGACCGGGACCGGGCCCGGCGGGAGCACGACGTCGCTCTCGATCTACATCTACGTGTCGTTCTTTCGCTCCGGCGAGATCGGAGAGGCGATCGCGGCGTCGATCCTGCTCTTCGGAACGGCCTTCGCGCTGCTCTGGCTCGGGGCGCGGCGGCTGCGCACGGAACCGACGTGAGGCGGGGCCTGGCGCTGCGCTGGGTCGTCTTCGCGCTGGCGGCGTTCGTGCTGAACTTTCCGGTCATCGCCACGCTGGTGACCTCGTTCAAGACGGGGGCGGAGATCGCGCGGAACCCCGGCCTGACGGTTGCGGCGCCGACGCTGGAGAACTACGCGGCGGTGTTTTCCACCGGCGGCCGGCTCGACATCTGGGGCTATCTCGGCAACAGCCTCGTCGCCGCACTGATCGGGACGATCCTGCCGATGGCGCTGAGCTTTCCGGCGGCCTGGGCCATCGCCCGGCGCGGCGTGGGGGCGACGGTGCTTTTCCCGGTTGTGGTCAACCTCAGGGCGCTTCCGCTCATCGTCTTCGCGATACCCCTCTACCTCATGTACCAGTCGCTGGGGCTGCTCGACACGCGCATCGGGCTGGGGCTCATCCTTGCGGTGGTGAACCTGCCGATCGCGCTTCTGATCCTCGTCAGCACGGTGCGGGCGCTGCCGCTCGAGCTCGAGGAGGCGGCGAAGATGGACGGCGCGTCGACATTCACGCTGCTGCGCCGGGTAGTGCTGCCGCTGACCCGGCCGGCGATGGTCACGGTCTTCATCTTCGGCTTCATCACCGCCTGGAACGAGTTCCTCTTCGGCTTGATGCTGACGACGAGCGAGGCGGTCCCGGTGACGGTGGGGGCGTCGTTCTTCTTCGCCACGGGTGGCGGTGGCGTGCAATGGGGCGTGGCCGCGGCGATAATCGTGGTGTCGGCGGCGCCGCCGGTGCTCCTCGGGCTCTTCATGTACCGCCATATCGGCGAGTCCATGACCGCAGGAGCGGTCAAGGGGTGACGCGGCGCACTTGAAAGGTCTGAGCAGGAGGAGCGGGTTCTTCCCCTGTTTGTTGCACTCGAGCCGCCGGCCGAAGGAAGACGCCGACACCTTGACCTAGGTGTCCCATCCCGGACGATCGCATAGACCCTCGCCGCTCGTCCTTGTTCATGGCACGGTCGCTGCTTGGTGAAGTTCGGGACGGGAGGCGGACATGCTGATCTCGCTGCACAAGCAGGCGACGACGACGCCGAAGGTCCGCGCCGCGATCCAGGCGAGTACCGAGCCAGCCTGGATGCTGGCAGAGCGCCACGGCATCTCCGAGCAGACGGTCTGGAAGTGGCGCAAGCGGGACGGCGTGCGTGACCGCAGCCACACGGCACACCGGTTGCAGACGACGCTGACGCCCGCTCAGGAGGCGGTTGCGGTGGCGCTTCGGACAACCCTTCTGCTGCCGCTGGACGACCTGCTCGCGGTGGCACGCGAGTTCCTCAACCCGCACGTCTCCCGCTCCGGGCTTGACCGTTGCCTGCGGCGGCATGGCGTCGGGAACCTGCGGGAGCTGAAGCCGAAGGCGGCCAAGCCCACGCACAAGCCGTTCAGGACGTATGAGCCTGGATACCTGCATCTCGACGTGAAATACCTGCCGCAGATGGCCGACGAGAACCGGCGCCGCTTTCTCTTCGTCGCCATCGACCGCGCCACCCGATGGGTCTTCGTGCGCGTCTATCCGGCAAAGACGGCCGCCAACGCCCGCCGTTTTCTGCGCGACCTCGAGCGCGCCGCGCCGATGAAGATCAGCCGCGTTCTGACGGACAACGGCAAGGAGTTCACCGACCGGCTCTTCGGCCTGCGCCGTCGTGCCGCCACAGGAAACCATGACTTCGACCGGCTCTGCGCCGAGTTCAGCATCGAGCACCGCCTGGCGCCGCCGCGGCGGCCGCAGACGAACGGCATGGTCGAGCGCTTCAACGGCCGCATCGAGGACGTCCTGCAAAGCCACCGCTTCCGCAGCGGCGAGGACCTCGAGCAGACCATCCTGCGCTATGTCCGCCTCTACAATACCCAGCTGCCGCAGTCTGTACTGAAGGGAGGTACGCCGATCGACGCGCTCAAGAACTGGCACCGCCGCAGACCAAAGCTCTTCAGGAAGCAGCCCTACAATCATGCGGGATGTGACACCTAGGAGCCGTACGCGCAGCAGTTCGGCGCCGCCGGGGCAGGGCGCGTTACCGGGAGCCGAGCGAGCCGAGCGAGCCAACGTCGCCCATCACGCTCTTCTTCAAGGTGGCGTGGATGCCCCAGTTGCCGTCGACGACCTGGGTGACGCCGAAATCGACGGCGACGGACATCAGCGAGTACGCTTCGTTGTGCGTCAATCCCATCGGCCCCGTCAGGAACGACAGCATCTTCGATGCGGCGTCGTGCATCGCCTGGTCGAGCGACGAGCTGTCATACATGATTTCCTGCGCCTCCTCCGGACTGCTGCCAAGCTCGGCGAGATAGTTTGGGTAGGAGAAGCCGTGGACGACAAGCTCGTCCTTGGTTTCGAGGAGCGGATAATCGAGCCCGGCGAGGATCGTGCCTTCGGTATCGGCCTGCTTGTGCAATATGACCTGGATGACGCCGGTCAGCGACATCTCGATCGCGGTTCCGGACAGCTCGGAGTCGCCCTGCGCGGCGTGCGGGTCGCCTGCGGCCAGCAGCGCGCCGGGGACCGCGACCGGGTAGTACATCGTCGCGCCCTTGCCGATGCGCCAGTCGTCGATGTTGCCGCCGAAGTAGGACGGCGGGCCGCTGACCACGACGTCGCTCTCGACCGGCGCGACCGCCAGGATGCCGAAATGCGGCCGGATCGGGACGCGAACGCCGTCAAGCACCTGCTTCGACTCCTCCGGCCCAGCGTCGACCGGATAGCTGTGATCGGCGCGCGCCCAGTTGCGCACCCCGCTGGCGTCGACCTCGTAGATGGTGATGTCCCCCGGCTCGGGGCTTTCGCCGTCCGCGACGAGCGGGTTGTAGAGAAAGCCGCCGCCGGTGATGACGTTGGCACCGAAAGTCTTGCCGTACGCGTCTGCATGCACGCTGGGTCGAGGGTAGAGGTCGAGGATGCGAACTTCCAGGATGTCGCCCGGTTCGGCGCCGCAGACCTCGATCGGGCCCGTCAGGATGTGGCCGCGCGTCCGGGCGGCGTAGATGCCCTCGATGGCTGCATCTCCCGCCATCATCCGTTCGTCCTTGTCCGCGTGATGGGTAACCATCTCGACGGTGATGAAATCTCCGCTCTGTGTGCTGAGCAGCGGCGGGAAGTTCTTGCTGAACTGGCCCTGTCGCACCGTGTCGATGCTTGCGGCGAGGTGATGATGGGCCGCCTCGGGACGAGCGGCGCACTGCGCCAAGGACGCGCTCGCCGTAGCGGCGGCCGTCAACGCGGCGAGACACCCCGTTGCCGCGAGCCTCCTGGCGCCACCAGCTGTGGTTCGGTTCCTGCCAGTCTGCATGCGACGATCCCTCCTGTGATACGGTCGTGGGCTGCCCGCCGCGTCCGCCGTGGCCGGCAATGCCAGTCGGTGGCGGATGCGTCGGGCGATCAAGTCGCGGCCGAGCCTGCGAAGCGCCGGAGCATGGGCGATGATACTCCGGCCTCAGGATTGGACGTGTTTGCACAATCTCCGGGCGACTTCGCGAGGGGCGCGAGCAGGAGCAGCGTCGTGTCCGAGCTCATGGTGTCGGATTTCGTGCGGAGTGTTCGGCGTCGTGCAGCGCGCGGTCTGGGTGACGCTTGCGGCCATCGCCTGGGCTGGCACATCGAGTTCCTTTTCCATGCGGAGAAGGACGCCGAATTCATCGAGCTGGCGGCCAGTCTGCCGGTCCCGTCCGTGGTCGGGCATCTCGGCTACACAAAGTCGCCCGAGCGGGTCGACGACTTGGGCTACCGGCGGTTCCTATCGCGGGTCGAGGAGGGGCGCTGCTGGGTCAAGCTGACGGGTCCAAACCGGATCTCGGGCAAGGACAGCCCGCCCTACGCCGCCGTGGTGCCCTTTGCCGAGGCGCTGATAGCGGCCCGTCCGGACCGGGTCCTCTGGGGTTCGGACTGGCCGCACGTGATGCAGGTCAAGCCGATGCCGAACGACGGCGACCTGCTCGACCTCCTTGCCGAGTGGCGGGAGACGAAGCAACGGCCCGACGCATCCTCGTCGACAACCCCGCGCAGCTCTACGGCTTCGCGACGCATGAGCAGGGAGATGAAGATTGAGCCGAGACCGCTTGAAGGGCTTGATCACCGCGATACCGACCCCTTTCGACGCCGACCTCGAGCCGGACACGGAGCTGTTCCTCACGGCGGCAGACCGATTTCTGAAGACCGGCTGCGACGCGCTGAACGTTTGCGGCACGACTGGCGAGGCGACCTCGATGAGCGTCGGGCAGCGCCTGGCGCTGATGGATGCCGCCATCGGCTCGCTGCCGCGGGAGCGGGTGATGATTGGCACTGGGGCCGCGGCGTTGGACGACGCCGTGAGCTCGGCTTTGCCGGCGCCCTGCTGCTCCCCTTCTACTACAGGGCGCGCCGGCCCAAGGGATCGTCGAGAGGATCCTCCACGTGGCGGCGGCGACCGTCGACAGCGGCATCCCCATCTACCTCTACAACTTTCCACAGATGATGGGCTCGCCTACACGCGCGAGATCGTCACCGAGATTTATGACTGGATCGGCGATCGGCGATCGACTCTGCGGCCTGAAGGACCCAGAACTTCGCTGCTCGCACTCGGCGCGGCGGTGTCGCTGAACGCGATCGCCAACGTTGCTGCGGCGCAAGAGGGGAGGGGCCGCGAAGGGCCAATCGAATACGTCGTCGGTTGCGCGCCGGCTGCTCGGGCTCTGGGTCGGGTGGCCGCTCACCGGGACGGTGGCGTCTCCGCCCTTCGGGTGACGATCCCTCGCGCAGGAGGACATGAGAGAGCCCGCTGGTGGCGCGTCTTGAGTTGGGGATTGAGCAGGTCCGGAGCTCGACCGTGCGGACATTCGCTGCAATTGCAGTATTCTTCGCGACCGGACCCGGTCTGCGGCAGCGGGGTGAGAACCGGACGTTCGATGGAAGTCGCACCAGGACTCGTCCAGCTTGTGACGGTTGAGAACGGCTTTGCGGGTGAACGCTCCCCGCGGTGCAACCAATGAGGTATGCTATAAGTCTGCAGTGATCATATCTAGTTCAGCCTGAACAAAGCGGATGTCTCTGATTTCGCACGATAAGGCGCAATTTCTCGTGGCTCCTGATTGCAGGTATTCGTAGAATTCCGGCGGGAACCCTGCGATTTCGGATGCGCCGATGAAACCGAAGACCCGCCACCCCGAGCAGGATGATCTGCTGCGGCCGCGCCTGGTCGACCTGATCGACATGGGCCACGAGCTGGTGAAGCTCGAGGCGCTGATCGACTGGGAGTTCTTCGAGCGGGAGTGGGCAGGGTTCTTCCCGTCCGGCAAAGGGCGACCGGCGACGTCGCCGCGGCTGGTGGCGGGGCTGCTCTATCTCCAGCACGCGTTCGCCCTGTCGGACGAGGCGGTGGTCGCGCGGTGGGTCGAGAACCCGTACTACCAGCATTTCTGCGGTGAGACTTTCTTTCAGCATCGTCCGCCGATCGATCCCTCCTCGCTCACCCGCTGGCGCCAGCGCATCGGCGAAGAAGGTGTGGAGTGGCTGCTGACCGCGACGATCGAGGCCGGTCGCGCCTCGGGAACGGTCAAGGACCAGAGCATCGAGAGGGTGTCGGTCGACACCACGGTCATGGAGAAGAACATCGCCCACCCGACCGACGCCCGGCTCTACGAGACGGCGCGGCGGAAGCTGGTGGCGCTCGCCGCCGAGGCCGGGATCGAGCTGCGGCAGAGCTATGCGCGCCTGGCGCCGCGGCTGGCGGCGAAGGCCGGCAGGTACGCCCACGCCCGTCAGTTCAAGCGGATGCGCAAGGCGCTGCGCACGCTCAAGGGCTACACCGGCCGGGTCATGCGCGATCTCCGCCGCCGGCTCGAGGACATCCCGGAAGGGCCGCTGCGGGAGCGCATCCTCGACATGCTGGTCCTGACTTCGCGGCTCTTGCACCAGCAGCCGAAGGACAAGAACAAGCTCTACAGCCTGCACGAGCCGGAGGTCGACTGCATCTCCAAGGGCAAGGCGCGGGTGCGATACGAGTTCGGCACCAAGGTCAGCGTCGCCGCCACCACCCGCGAGGGCTTCATCGTCGGCATGCGGGCGCTGCCGGGCAACCCCTACGACGGCCACACCCTCGCCGAGGCTCTCGAGCAGGTCGAGGTGCTGACCGATCGCCGCCCGTCCCTCGCCGTCGTCGACCGCGGCTATCGCGGGCACGGCGTCGAGACCACGCGCGTGCTGCTCAGCGGCACCCGCAGGGGGCTTACGCCGCCGCTCGCCAAGCTCCTGCGCCGCCGCAGCGCCATCGAGCCGGAGATCGGCCACATGAAGACCGACGGGCGGCTGACGCGCTGCCCGCTGAAGGGAACCACCGGCGACGCGCTCTTCGCCGTCCTCTGCGCCTGCGGCCACAACCTCCGCAAGATCCTCGCCCACCTGAGGGCCTTTTGGGCCCTCCTGATCGCCGCCATTCTCGGCGCGCTCAGACCCGACTGCACCCCCAAGGACAGTGTTGCCGCCGCCTAATCGGATTGTTCAGGCTGAACTATCTAGGCAGGTCGTTGCCCTCGAATTCACTGAACCTTCGGCGTAGGCGATCCCGTCCGTTTCAGCGGGCGCAGAAAGAAGCGAGCGAAGCGCAGGTCGTCCGCATCGACGCGCTAACGGCCACGGGCCGCACCAACTGGATCGCAATGCTGGCTTACCTCGGCTTTGCCCTCGTCACCACGCTCGGGGTCGAAGACATCGACTTCTTCGTCGACAGCCGCCAGACCGAACTTCCGCTGATCGGCGTCTCCATCCCCACCTTTTCGTTCTTCGTCTTCGCGCCCGTCCTCGGCGCCGCCCTCTACGCCTACCTCCACCTCCACATCCGGAAGGTCACGGAGGCCCTGACCGAGCCGCCCCCCGGGCACCCCCCGCTCGAGGAGCGCATCAAGCCATGGCTCCTCAATGACTTCGTCCTCCGCCAGCGCCGCGACAGCGCCATCCGCCCTCGCCCTCTCGACCGCCTCGCGAGCCTGACGACCCTCCTCCTTGTCTGGTGCTCCGGCCCGATCGTCCTCGGCCTGATGTGGCAACGCACCTGGCCGGCGCACGTGTTGTGGCTCTCCCTATTGTGTGCCGCCTGCCTAATGACTGCGGCATACGCGGGCAGCCTCTCCTGGACCAAGATGCGGGCCGACGTCGGGCATCGGACAACACGCTCGACTGTGACCACCCTGTGTGTCCTGATGGCGTGCGCCCCGGTCGTCTGGCTGACGTCGGTGAACAGCAAGGGTATGGGCACTTTTGGCCTCAGACAGCATCCAAGAACTGGCTACTTCGACACCACACGATTCGAGCAGATTCAGATCGCGGTGCGGAATGCGGTCGTTTCCCTCGATCGGATCGATGCACCCGACCTGGTTGCGGCTCGCATTGCAGCTCTGCCGCTGGACGAGGCCGATATCGATGCAGCGGCGTTCCGGTAACGACGGACCTATTGCGAACGGGCTGAAATGGCTGCCGAGGTCTGCGGCCCAGCTTTTCCGATTAGTGCCGCGTCTACTTCGCTGACGCGTGCCCGTGATGGCTGGTGCCGTGAGAACGAACAGGTAAACTGCCGGGAGTATTTTGAGGACTTCGAGAGCGCATTCTCCGACGCTTGGACCGAGCATCGAACGACCCTTATCGGCGAGGTCTCGAAACCTGATCTCCGCGGGCGTGACATCCGGAATGCTCGGCTGGAGGACAGTAGCCTCGTCGGCGTAAACCTTGAGAATATCAAACTCGACGACGCCTTCATGGCCCGGACCAACCTCGAAGGATCGAACCTCTCAGGCGCTTCTCTCAAGAACGCCTTCCTGCTAAGCTCGAAGCTTCACCGGACAGACTTTGCCGGTGCCAGCTTGGTCGACACCGATCTGTCGTCGACCATCATGTACGACACGAACTTTCACGTAGCGGACCTGACAGGTGCAAAATTCTCGTATGCCCGCATCGATCGAGCGTACTTTGGGTCGGCGAAGCTTCCGGATGTGGGACTTTCCCAGTCCAAGATCCGTCGGTCAGACTTCGCTCTCGCCATGATGCGGGGAGCCCGGCTTCGCGCAACGGAATTTGAGACCGCGGATTTTCAAGCAGCGGAGCTTCTTGAAGCGGACTTCGCAGGTGCGACAGTCGTGGCGAGTTCGTTTTCGGTCGCCGATCTACGTTCGACGACCTGGACTAGTGCGAGCGTGACGGCCACGTACATGCACGGCGCCGACCTTCGGGATGCGCGTGACCTCGACCAACAGGTAGCAGCCACAATTCTTGGAACCCCTAGAACCCTGCTTCCGATTGAGCCGGACCCAGAGACCGGCCAGCCTCTCTACGTAACGTCCTGCTGGCAGGGAGAACCCGAAGGCTGGGACCTTCTTGTCGCCTGGTACGAGGAGAGGGACTACACCACCGAGGAGGGTTTGAGAGAAAGTTACCTCTGCGCTCCCGGGGAGGCCCCTCGAAAGACCGGCACCCCTTGGCCGCTTGACGAACCGCCGCCGTGGGAGACGGACCCGGACTGGCAGCCGGAGGATCGTGGGCCAGTGACCACTGAGACACCGCACAACTGAGTCGATAGCATTGCTCGGTGGAGGCCACTTGCCTCATCCGGAGGTTCCCGTTTCCGGCCATTCCGACCTCGTCTAACAACTGTCGAACTCGGGTTCTGGCCTGCGGTTCGCCGCAAGCCGGCCGAATTGCTGGTCTGGTGGAGTGACGTGTCCAGAGATAATGCTGCGCTCGCAAAGTTCTTCGCCTACTCGGAAGGCAGCTCCGCGCAGGAACCGGCTAGTCAGGGTTGGGCTACGGCAACAGCGAAACCTGTGAAGCGAGGGCCGGCGGCGTCCCAGCATCGGCCAGAGCTACACCCTGGTTTCGCCGGCCATGAGATTCCCGACGCCGCCGATGAAGTTGCCCTTCGTGAGCCAGGCGACGGCAAAGGCCAAAACTCCAAGCGTCTCGAACCAGAAGACGAAGTTTCTCGCCCCCAGGCTCTGACCCAAGCTCGTGTTCCTGACGAAGAAGTAAAGCAGGAGTCCCCCAATGGCGGTCAACAGAAGCACGCCGCAGACGAAGTACGTTAAATTTCCCGCTTCGTCGAAGTAGTGGATTTCACCTTCCTTGTTCTTCGGAAAGAGGCAGAGGCAGAACAACGCCATGCAGATGAAGAACGCGATCGCGCTGACGAAGTGGACCGGTCCCCACCACTGGCACCAGTGGATCACGATGCCTTGAATGATCGTCGGTGGCTCGAACAAGGCGCAATCGGTGTTCGAAGGCAGAGTTGGGAAGAGTGCCACGCCGATGGCGCCGATCCCTGCAATAGTCGAGACCCACCAGTCGGTGAGCCTGTCACCGTGCTTCGGCTTGTGGCCCACGTAGGTGATCAGGAAGATGCCGATGGCCACAAGGATGCCGACCAGGACATCGCCCATGGCGGTGTGGTAGAAGGCGGAGATCGATGTCTGCATCTGTCCTCCCGGCAGAAGGCGCGCGTCGATGTAGAGCAAGAGGGGCAAGGCGAGGCCAGCGAGCCCGAGAGCCCGCCGCACCGCGAGGAAGGAGGCGACGAGCTCGTCGTGTCCCGCAGAAGACGAGCGTTGTCTGGATTTTTCGAACATCGGTTTCCCCAGCAATTGGGTCGCGTGCTGAAATTCAGCGGAGGGCCGCCATGGATTAGGGTGACACGGATCGAGTGCTCGCAGAATGATCGCAAGGACTTGGCTGCGCCGCCAAGCCGGATTTACCCACCCACGACAACCAGCGGCCATGTCGGGCGAGGATGCTATGGACGGTTGTTTCGGCGAGACACGCTTGTGCCAACTCGGGAGCCGACGCCGAGAACGCGCAGGCGTCTCTAAGTCCCCTTCAAGATCTCGGCCAGCCGTCCGGCACTGTACGCGTGTTCGAGGAGAACCAGGTGCTGGCGAGCCAAGGGCTGGATGCAGCCTGTTACCCATCTTCGCGAGGAGATCGCTGCAGGCAACGGAAGCGAAGCCGACGGACCTGCCATTTGCTGCGGCGTCGCAATCTACGCTGCGCCTGCGAGGCCGCCCTGAAGAGAGGTCGGTGTCCAGACCTTACGGGACTTACGCCTCAAGCATCAGGAGCGCTCGACAGCAGCCCCCGCGACGGATGCGCGGGATGGCGGACGCGCACACCGCGACATCCTCACTCGTTCAAGTGGGTACCTTCCCGCCCCGCGCGCGTGTCCGTGCTCCGTCGGACATGGCGACGCAACCATGATCTCGTTGGCACGCGGTGAATCTGGTACGGTGATCGTCATCGTGTCGATATGGTCGAACGACCAAGCCTCATCCTTGTGGCCGAGGGGCACATCGACGGCCGTTCCGGCCGACGCCACCTTGATGGTTGACGGCCTCAGCGCCTGTCCGCCCCCGATCGCCTGCCGCACGGGCTTGCCAAGCCTGGGATGAAGCAGAGCAGCCCCGTGTTCCGCAGCGCCTGCGCTGCCGACGATCGCGGCCTTGCCGTAGGTGAGGGGTGTAGCCCCAAGCGCGGTGATGAGCTCCGCCGCCAGCCGTTCACCCAGCATTGCCCCGATGTCGAAGAGCGCCGAGAGATCTTCCTGGCCGGACCCGGCAAATTGGTTCTGCAGCACGGCCACCGCCGCAACACGAGTGAGAGCGTCGCAAGGCGTGCCCATCTAGTCGGTTTCGATCCGCTCCCGGATCAGCATCGTCTTGCGGATCTGCATCAGGTTTCCTCCCAAAAGCGCCCGCTTCGCATGGTCCTGAGTCGGCCGAACATCATCACTGCCGGCGGGACGAGCGCAAAAAGAGCCGCGCCGAAGACGATGGCGCCTTTCGGTCCGCCGGTCTCGTCGACGATCCCGCCGGCCACGGGCGGTGCCGCCGTCATGGCCAGATAGTATATCGTGAAGAAGACACCCATCCCGAAGGCCCGCCGCTCGGGCGCAACGGCCTGCCCGGCGAGGGCCATGATCACGCCTGCGGGCGCCATTCCGACGAGGCCGAGGAGCAGGCTCGCCGAAAGACCCGCACCCGGGACGCCCAGCAGGAGCAGCGATGCCACTGCTCCCGTCATGGCGACGGCCAGTATAGTGTCCCTGCGGCCGAACCGGTCCGCGATCTGGCCGCAAACCGCGCCCGAGAGGATCATGAGCCAGCTGCCGACGCTGATCACCGACGCGGCAGCGATTGAGCCGAGTTCCTGCGCCTCCAGCATGTCCGGCCCGAAGCTCAGGTAGATGACGTAGCCTGAGTTGAACAAGCCCCATGCGGTTCCGGCGTAAACGACAAGACCCCATTCGCGCGGTAGCAGGCGGGTCATTCGGCCGACCGCAGCTGTCGGCAGATCGGCGGGCGCGCGATAGAGCGTGCAGACCCCCAACGCGGCCAGTGCGCAGTAAGCCGATGCCACGAGGAACGGAGCGCGCCAGCCGTGGAGCTCGACAAGCCAGGCGTGGCCGACCTGCCCCATGGCGATCCCGAAGGGCCAGCTCATCACCAGGATGCTCATCGCGGTCGCGATCTCGCGGCGGTCGAACCAGTCGGCGAGCATCTTGGTGAAGTACAGGGTGGAAAAGATGGAGCCAGCGCCCGACAGGACTCGACCAAGCGCCAGCATGCGCGGGTCTGCCGCTTCGGCCGAGACGAGCCCGCCGAGTGCCATCGCGCCAAGCCCAAGGCCGGCAAGAATCCGATCGGACCCAAACCGCCCAAGGAACCCGGCGGGCATTGCCAGGAACAGACCCGGTGCCATGAACAGACCTATCATCAGGCCAATCCCGGCGTGGTCGAGTCCGAAGGCTACGGCGAGGCCGTCGCCTGCGGACGCCATGGTCTGGAAATGAAAGCCGAGGCCAACCCGTGCGGCGAACAGCAGCGCCAGGATCCGCCACCTCATCGCGGCAGTCCCGGCTGCGCGCGTCTTCTGTTCGGAGATCATCGGTCCACCCTCGCCGCGACGTGGCAGCAGGATGGGGCGAAGCAGATCCCGGCGGAATCCGGCAGTTGCAGTAAACTCAAACGGTCCCCTGCAGTATTCGACTACTGCACATGCAGGATTGCGCGATCGGAGGGGCTGCCACAGGGTAATGCGGATTGCAGCCAGGGATCCATTTTCCCCGTGTCGCCAGACGACCTTCTCAGTTGCCGCGAGATCGAGATCGCCAGTGCCTATGCACGGGGTGACACGTATCAGGTGATAGCGGCGCGGCTCGGCATTGCGCCCTCGACAGTGCGCACGCACCTTTCGGCGATCTACCGCAAGCTAGAGGTTTCCTCGAAGCTCGAATTGCACGCGCGTCTTGAAGGGGCGCAACCCGACCCGGACATGCAGACCGACCACGCAGCGGTCATTTCGGAGCTCGCTTTGAGTCTGGAGGAGGCAGTACTTCGCGAGCAGGCGCTGGCGGAGGTGCTTCGCATCATTAGCCGATCGCGCGGCGAGATCGACGCGGTCATGGCTGCGATCCTCGGATTTGCGCTCGACCTCTGCGAGGCGGAATTCGGCATCCTCTTCGATTTTCACGGCGACCGGCGCTTCGCGGCGAACCATGCACGGGGCATACCTAAGCCATTCCGCGACTGGCTGGATGCGCAGGGCACCTTCGCGGTCAGCCCGCGCACAGACCTCGGCCGCGTCGCGGAGAGCCACGGCATCGTCAACATCTACGACGTCCGGGCAGAGGACATCTTTCAGACCGATGATCCCCTGCGCCACGCGACCGCCATGCTGGGCGGCGCGCGGTCCTTCGTGGCGATCCCGATGCTGTCGGACGACCGGCTCGTCGGCGCGTTCACGATCTATCGGCAGCGCGTATGGCCCTTCAGCGCCCAGGCTACCGCGCTGGCACAGACTTTCGCGGATCAGAGCGTCATCGCGCTCGACAACGCGCGGCTGGTAAGCACGCTCCGGGACGAAGTGCGCCGGGCTCCTTAGCTCCGGTATCGGATGGAGCAACGGGAACAGCAATTGAGCTCGTCGCCTGATTGAGCCGCCGCTTCCGGCCACCACGATGCCCCAAGGCCGTTTTTCTGCCGCCGCGCCGCCGCGCCGCAGCGCCCGCTGACACGCCTAAAAAAACGGCTCTGGGCGGGCCGCGCATCATCGAGTTTTGCCGCTCCTGCGAGGGTTGGCGAGGGGACGATAGGCAGGTGTGCGCTGCGCAGTATCCGCCCTTAGCAAGTCCGTCGCGAGCAACGCGGATTGATGCCCCTTGCCGCCGAAGCCATGCGCCGCGTGATCGTTGCCGCCGATCAGCAAGTCGGGTGGTGGGGCGCGCGTCAGATGAGCCGCGAGTGCGTCTTGTGTCGCGTCGAGCCCCTCGTTCCGGCAGCGGATCACCGTAAAGAGGGCGTGGGGCGCGCATTCGGCGAAGCCGTCGCGGATACCCTGCTCCCGCTGGGCGATCGCCGGCCATTCGAGCTCGGGCGCCAGCATGACGACGTTTCTCGTGGCGGCATCGGCGACGCGGAGGGTGACGGCACGGCCACCTTGTCTGTCGTCAAGCAGGATGCAGCTTCCGTCAGCGACGTCGTCGAGCAGTTCATCCTAGATGACCACGAGCGGCTGCCCGGCATCCGCCACCCGCCGCAGGTTCTGTCGCAAACTTCGCCACTTGACGCGAGGGGTGCCGGGCCGGAGCGCCCCCGTCACACGATCACGGCATGAGGTTCCGGGCATGATCTCGTTCAAGGGCGCGCACTTCCTGAAGGACGTGATCCTCTACGCGGTGTTCTTCTACGTGCGGTACGCGGTGTCGTATCGCGACCTGGAGGAGATCATGGCCGAGCGCGGCGTTGATCTGGACCACGCGACCCTGAACCGCTGGGTCACTCGCTACGCCGGGCTGGTGGCCGAGCAAGGCCGTCGCCGGAAGCGACCCGTCGATCGGTCCTGGCGGATGGACGAGACCTACGTGAAGGTCCGCGGCGAGTGGACCTATCTCTACCGGGCGGTCGACAAGTTCGGGCAGACGCTGGACTTCATGCTGTCCAAGCGCCGCAACAAGACGGAGGCGACGAAGTTCTTCGCACGAGCGCTGGAGGCGAACGGCCTGCCGCGGAAGAACGTCATCGACAGGAGCGGGGCCAACACCGCAGGGATCAACGCGATCAACCGGATGCTGAAGCGGTTCGGTTGCCCGGTCCCGGTCGAGATGGTCCGGATCAAGTATCTCAACAACATCGTCGAGCAGGACCACCGCACCATCAAGCGGCGGATCCGATCGATGCTGGGTTTCAAATCCTTCGCCCCCGCCGCATCGACCTTGGCCGGGATCGAGGTCGCAAACATGATCCGCAAGCGCCAGTTCGCTCCAGGAGTTTGTCCGTTCCGGCAGTTCGCTGATCTCGCCGCCTAAGACAACAAGGGCAACGGTACTTCTTTACCGAGGCCACAGTTTGCGACAGAACCGGATGCCGGTCAGGAGGCGCGGCAGGTGTTCACGAGCGTCCCGATCCCGGAGATCGTGACCCGAACCTCGTCGCCCGGCGCAAGGAAGCGCGGCGGGTCGAGGCCGATGCCGACGCCCGCCGGCGTGCCGGTCGCGATGACGTCGCCTGGTTCCAGCGTCGCGCCGGCCGAGATCGTGGCGACGAGGGTCGGGATGTCGAAAATCAGGTCGCGGGTGTTCGCGTCCTGGCGAAGCTCGCCGTTCACGTGGCACGAGACCTGCAGGTTCGTCGGATCGAGTTCGTCGGCGGTGACGATCCAGGGGCCCATCGGCGCGAATGTGTCGAGCGACTTGCCTAGGAACCACTGCTTGTGGTTGCGCTGGATGTCGCGGGCGGTGACGTCGTTGAGGATCGTGTAGCCCCAGACGTGATCGTAGGCGCGCTCGCGCGGGATGCCGCGGCCGCCCTTGCCGACGATGAGCGCGAGCTCCGCCTCGTAGTCGACCTTTTCGGTGATGGACTGGTGCAGCTCGATCTCGACGCCGGGTCCAATGACGGTGCTTGGCAGCTTGGAGAAGACGGCGGGTAACTCGTCGAGGTCCTGACCTGCGACAGCGCCGGCCTCATAGCCGCTGCGGGCGAACTCGCGTGCATGCTCTGAGTAATTCTTGCCCACGCACATGACGTTCCGCCGCGGCCGCGGGATCGGCGCGAGCAGCGTGACCTCGGCGAGGGGCAGCGTGTCGCCCGCCATTGCTTCGATCTCGTCGCCGCTGCGCCCGATCAGCAACAGCAGGTCCGACGCGCCCGAAAGGAGCGTGATCCCGTCCTCGCCGCGCACGATCCCAACCTTTTGTGCCCCGTCATGGCGGACTGTTGCGAGTTTCATGGCTGCTTCCCTCTTCGTCGCGATTACTCGGAAATCGCGGAGACGACCGGGTTTGTCAACCAATTCCCGCAAGCGGTTGACAATTGGTGCCAGCGTGGTCTACCACGACCGGCATGCAGGCGCGCCAGCAGGACATCCGGCAGTTCATCCTCTCGGCGATCGAGGCGGGAGATTATCCCGAGGGTAGCCGTCTGCCGACCGAGCGGGCGCTCTGCGAGACGCTGGCCGTCAGCCGCAACGCGGTGCGCGGCGCCCTTGCGGTGCTCGAGGGCGAGGGCTGGATCGAGCGCGTGCCCGGCAGCGGCACCTACGTGTCGGAGCGGCGGCTGAACGGCCCCGACATCGCTCTGACGAGCAGTCCGTGGGACATCATGGAGGCGCGGCTGGTCATCGAGCCGCAGCTCGCACCGCTCGTCTGCGCCAACGGCACCGCGCTCGACTTCGTCGAGATGGAGCGCTGCGTCGATGCGGGCGCCGCGGCAGAGCGGCTCGAGATCTTCGAGAAGTGGGACACCGCGCTGCACGAGGCGATCGCCGCGGCGACCAAGAACCCGGTGATGGTCGCCGCATGCCGGCTGATCAGCCGCGCCCGCGACGGCAGCGAGTGGGGCGAGCTCAAGCGCCGCAGCCTCACGCCCGAGCGACGGGCGATCTACCAGGCCGAGCACGAGGAGATCGTGGCGGCCCTGCGGCGGCGCGACTCGGCGGCCGCGGAGGCGGCGCTGAGGGCGCACCTCCTGCGGATACGGAAGAATTTGCTGGCGCTCTAAACGAGCGCGCCCGGGCGCAGAAGCGGCCCGGAGTTGGGAGGATCTGTGACGCACGCCACCGAACTGGCGCAGAGCGAGGCGCCGCCCACGGCCGCCGGCGAGGATGTCATCGTCGCGCGCGGCGTCCGCAAGACGTTCAGCGATGGTCGCGTCGTCGCGGTCGAGAGCGCTGACTTCGACATCAAAGCAGGCGAGTTCATCTCGCTCGTCGGGCCCTCGGGTTGCGGCAAGTCCACGCTCCTGCGGCTCGTCGCCGGTCTGATCGAAATCATCCTCGGGCAGCCTCAAAGTCCACGGCCGGGAGGTCGAAGGCCCGCAGGCCACGGTCGCGATGATGTTCCAGAAGCCGACGCTCCTCGCCTGGCGGACGGCGGTCGAGAACGTGCTCCTGCCGACCGAGATCGCGGGCGAGGTCAGGGACGCCGACCGCAAGAAGGCGATAGAGCTGCTCGCGCTCGTCGGCCTGCGCGACTTTGCGTTCTCGTTTCCGAGCCAGCTCTCGGGCGGCATGCAGCAGCGGGTGGCGCTGGCGCGGCTGCTGCAGACCGGTGCGGACGTGCTGCTGCTCGACGAGCCGTTCGGCGCGCTGGACGAGTTCACCCGCGAACGGCTCAACGTCGAACTCATGCGCATCGTGGGCGAGGTGAAGACGACCACCCTCTTCGTCACCCACAACATCGCCGAGGCGATCTTCCTCGCCGACCGGGTGTTCGTGATGACTCCGCGGCCAGGGCGGCTCGCCGGCATCGTCGAGGTGCCGCTGCCGCGGCCACGGGCGCCGAAGATCCAGCAGAGCCCGGAGTTCAACGACCTCGTCGGCCGCGTCCGCGCCACATTCGAGGAGGATGCATGACCCAAGCGGAGGATCTCGGCGCCGCACCGGCACGCGGCGAAGGCACCGGAAGCATCGTCACCAAGCACGTCGCCATCTTCGTCGCGCTCATCGCGGCGTGGGAGGTCGCGGCTCGGATCGGCTGGCTCGACACGCTGTTCTTCCCCTTGCCGAGCGACATCATCACCGGCTTCTGGCGGCTCTACGTCTCGCAGGGCAACATCTGGCCGCATCTCGGACTGACCGTTGCCGAGGTGCTCGTGGGCTTCGTCGCGGGCTCGGTCTTCGGCATCGCGCTGGCGATCTGCGTCGGCATGTTCGACCGGCTCAGGCGCTACATGAAGCCTTACGTCATCGTGCTCGAAGCGACGCCGCGGATCGCGATCGGACCGGTCATCATCGCCGCCTTCGGCTTCGGCTGGACGTCTAAGACGGCGATCGTTATGCTGGTCTGCTTCTTCGCGCCGTTCGTGAACACGCTGAACGGGATGGTCAACGTCGATGACGACGAGCTGTCGATGTTTCGCTCGATGCGCGCGAGCAAGGTCCAGGTGTTCCGAAAGCTGATGCTGCCGTCGGCGCTGCCCGAGATCACGGCGGGGCTGCGGCTCGCCATGGCCTCGGCCCTCGGCGGCGCGCTGGTGGCGGAGTTCATCGCCTCGAATGCGGGGCTCGGCGTGCTGATCAACCAGTACACCGGCACACTCAACATGGCCTCGGCTTTCGTCTGCGTGCTGACGCTCTCGGCGCTCGGCTACTTCATCTTCCGCGGCATGGAGGCGCTCGACAGGCGGATCGTGTTCTGGAGCGACCGCGACCGTACCGAGGCGATGGGGCGCCGCCGCGCCGCCGCCTGGCGCGGCAAGGCGGGAGGCGAGCCGTGAGCGCGGGCGCGGCACGCTCCGTCGCCGTGGGCAAGCACCTTCTCGTCTTCGCCGCGGTGATCGCGCTGTGGGAGGTCGCGGGTGCGGTCGAACTCATCGACACGATCCTCCTGCCGCCGCCGCACGACATCGGCGCCGCCATCTGGGAGCTCTACGTCGAGAACCGGGCGATCTACCGCCATTTCGCGATCACCTTCTACGAGGCCTTCGCGGGCTTCCTAATCGGCGGCGCGATCGGACTCGCCCTCGCCGTGGGCTCGGCGCTCAACGACGGCTTCCGCCGCTATGTCTCGCCCTACGCGATCCTGCTCAACGTCACCCCCGGCCTCGCGCTGACGCCGATCGTCATCGCCTGGTTCGGCTTCGGCTACTCGTCGAAGATCGCGCTCGGCGCCATCGTTTGCTTCTTCCCGATCTTCGTGAACACGCTGATCGCGCTGACCCGCACGGACGACGACACGGTGGAGATGTTCCGCTCGATGGGCGCCTCGCGCTGGCAGACGTTCCGCAAGATGCAGCTGCCTTCGGCGCTGCCGATGATGTTTGCGGGCTTCAAGATCGCCGTCACGACGGCGCTCGTCGGCGCGGTGGTGGCCGAGTTCAGCCAGGGCACCGCCGGGATCGGCGTGCTGATGCAGCGGCGGGCGTTCGCGCTCGACATGGGCCAGGCGATCGCCGCGCTCCTCAGCATGTCGCTGCTCGGCCTCATCCTGTTCTACCTGATCGAGATGCTCGACGACCGGATCGTTTTCTGGCGTCGGGACGCGCGCATGACCGCTGTCAGCCGGAGGCGGCGGGCCCGATGGGACCATGTGACCAAGACCAAGTCCGGCGATCTGATAGGAGGAAGGACCACATGAGACATCTCTTCACGGCCGGCATCCTCGGTGCCGCGACCGCCGTCGCCGCGGTGCCGGTGGCGGCGCAGGACCCGACGACGATCAACGCGGTGATGCCCAAGCAGCGGTCGGCAAACTACTTCCCGCTGATCGTCGGCGAGGCGCTCGGCTACTTCGAGGAGGAGGGGCTCGAGGTGAACCTCCTGCCCTCCGACACGCCGATCCCGTTCGTGAACTTCCTGCGCAACGGCCAGGCCGACATCGCCATGATGGACTCGGCCGAGGTGCTGCAGGCGGTGGCGGCGGGCGTCGACATCGCCGTGGTCTACGAGGTGATGCAAACCGCGCCCGACGGCATCGCGATCTCGGCCGCGAGCGACGTCTCCGACGTCTCCGAACTCGAGGGCGAGACGGTGGGGCTCGTCAGCGACCGCGACCTCGTGACGATGCAGATCGCGCTCGACGCCCGCGGCCTGACCACCGACGACGTGACCACGGTCGTCGTGGGTGAGGCGGGGCCGACGCTCGCCGCGGCGTTTCGTGACCAGACCGTCGCGGCTATCGCGGGCTCCGGCCCCGACTGGCTCGCGATACAGGCGAACGGCATCCCGATCGAGCTCATCACGCCCGAGGAGGTGTCGAACAAGCCGGGCAACACCTTCGCGGTGATGCAGTCGACGATCGAGGAGCGCGAAGACCTCATCGAGGGCTTCCTGCGCGCCTGGTCCAAGGGCATGTACGTCGCCACCTTCGCGCCCGAGGTCGTGGCGCAGATCGCGCAGGACGCGGTGCCCGAGGAGTGGGAGGACCCGACTTTCGGCCAGCAGTACCTCGAAAACGCGATCCGGCTGAACGTCTCGGTGACGGACACGCTCGGTGGCCTCAATCCCGACACCTGGGAGCGGATCCAGCCGGCGATGATGAAGTTCGGCCTGACCGAGGAAGAGGTCGATCCCTCGGAGTTCCTCGCCCCTGGTCCCGTCGAGGCGGCGAACGACTTCGACCGCGCCGAGGTCGAGGAGGAAGTCGCGGCTTGGCGCGAAGAGAACATGTGAGCGGCGCGGCCGGAGACGCACGGCGGCTCCGGCCCGTCGATGCGGCGTCGTCCCGGACGACCGGGGCGGCGCTTGGCCGATGCCGCCGCGCGAGGCGGCTAGCTGCATGCGCCTGACCGACTTCTACGCGGCGCGGACGGGCGAGGCGGGCCTCGAGCGCGATCCGGCGCAGGAGGCGGTCGTCGAGCGGCTCGAGGCGCTGCGCGCCGCGCTCGCCGACCCCGGCGGCCTTCGCCGCTGGCTGCGGCCGGCGCCGCAGGTTCGCGGCGTCTACCTCTGGGGCTCGGTTGGCCGCGGCAAGTCGATGTTGCTCGAGATGCTGCTCGAGACCCTGGGCGGAATTCCGCGCCGACGGCTGCACTTTCACGCCTTCATGCAGGAGGTGCACGCGGCGCTGCACCGGGCGCGGGCGGCGGCCGCGGACGACCCGATCGCCGCCGCGACCGATGCGATCGCCGGCGATACGCGGCTCCTCGCGCTCGACGAGGTCGAGGTGACGGACGTGGTCGATGCGACCATCGTCGGCCGGGTCTTCGAGCGCCTCCTCGCGCGGAACGTCGTGCCGGTCGCCACCGCGAACCGCCCGCCTGGGGAGCTCTACCGAGACGGCCTCAAGCGCGAGCTGTTCCTGCCCTTCGTGCGGCTGCTCGAGGCGCAGCTCGACGTCCTCGAGCTGCCGGGGCGTGACGACTACCGCCGCCGGGCGGGGCCGGATGAGACGGTGTTCTTCGTGCCCTGCGACGCCGAGGCCGAGGCCCGCATGGACGCGCTTTGGCGCGAGGTGACGAGCGGCAGCGAGGGTGCGCTCGCGCTCGGCCACGGGGCCCGCGTCCGCACCGCCGGCGACGACGGCGCGGCGCGGGCCTCGTTCGAAGACCTCTGCGACCACCCCCTCGGCGCCGCCGACTACCTGCGGCTGGTCGAGCGCGTGTCGCTGCTCTTCCTCGACCGGATCCCGCGCCTCGGCGAGGCGCGCTACGACGCCGCGCGGCGCTTCGTGACTCTCGTCGACGTTCTCTACGAGGCGCGCTCGGGCCTCGTCGCCAGCGCCGAAGATGTGCCAGAGCGGCTCTACCCCGCGGGCGAGGGCGCCTTCGAGTTCCGTCGGACCGCAAGCCGGCTCGCCGAGATGCAGACGCCGGGCTGGCCGGGCAAAACCGCGCTCGACCTGCGGAGGCGATCGATCAGGTGAAGCCGACCCCGCGCCGGAGCTCTGCGTTGGCGGGATCCGTGAGGAGCGCGATCAGCTTCCGTGCGGCTTCGGGCGCGGCCGCGTCGGCCGCGACGGCCGCGGTGTAGACCGTGCTCAAGTCATGCGGCGGCGGCAGCGGCCCAGCGTAACTCACGCCGGGCGTGTTCAGTATCTCGGTGACCTGCGTGCAGCCGATCGTTCGCGGGTCGGCGTCCTTCGCCATCTCGGCCATGGCGGTCTGCCCGTTGGGGAATTCGCGGAGTTGCGGGCCCTCCGCGCCGCCGAGGCCGAGCGCCTCAAGGACGCGCGCCAAGTGGATGCCTGCCGTCGCCTTCCGCGTGTCGGGGCAGTAGAGCGCGCTTGCGGCGCCCACTGCCTTGCGCAGCGCCCCGACGCCCGAGACATCGGGCGCCCCGACGCCCTCGGGGACCGCCACGCCCGTCACGACCTCGCCCACGTCGGAGACGCCGCCCGAACTCAACGCGGCCCGCCTCGGCGAGGCCGTCGACGACGGCGCGGGTCAGGATCACGAGATCAACGGCCTCGCCCGCGAGGACGCGGTCCCTCATCCCGCCGACGGCGCCGAAATCGCCTGCGATCTCCATGCCGGTCTGATCCCGGAATGTATCTCGCAGCGCGTCCACGAGCCCGTTCGCCGCCCCGCCGCTCAGTATCCGCAGCGTTGCCGAAGCTTTCTTCGCCTCACCATTCATCGCGTCATCCGAGAAGTCTGTGGACAAAGAGGAGCAAGTTCGGACACCTCGCCTGAAGGACTGATCAAGACCGCCGCAACACGCTAGTCTGAGTGAGCTACTCAGTGCAACCGCCGCGGCGCTCGCGCGCGATGAGCCGTAGAAATTTGGATCGCACCCGCGACATCGACCTGGTGATATCAAGCACCAGTCGATCCCCGTCCCGGCCTCCACCCTCGGGGACTTGCCCCCCTCGATCAGCGTCTGGCCAGCCCTGGTTCCGCCCCGGCAAGACGACGTCCTTCAGGCACCGTTCCTTGGAAAAAGATGAGGCGACCCGCCGAGCGGTGGCCTGCCCTCTGGGAAGTGGTCCTACCCGAGGTACGGCTTGCAGGCCGAATGGAGGACGAAGGATGGCGAAGAAGAAGTAGAAGTCGAGGAGAGAGGTGGTTCCGGAAAATCTGAACAGGGGGCGTTGAGTGGATTGTCCGCGCAACATCGGTATGATTGCCGAGAGCGAGGAGAGACGACGATCCCTAAAGGGTCCTTCAGGCTCCGGGCCAGGCGGTCGTACTTCGTGACAACCACCACGTCCCCGTTCCGGAGTTTCTTCAGCATCCGGTCCAGCTCGGGACGGGACCGGGTCGTCCCCGTGATCGTGTCTGCGGGGTTCAGCCTACTGCATCTCTTCGTAGAGCTCGGCTACGGCAGTCTCGAGTTCAGCCTCCGCTTGGGTTTTGTCGTCGCCCAGATCATCCAGACGCCTCATAGCTTCCTCGAGAATTGCAAGGGCGCCTGGTCCGTCAAGCGGGACTCCTCTAAGTCGAGCGGCATCAGTAGCCTTGGCTTGTTTCAATGAGAACTCAATGAATGCCTGTTCCAACCCTTCCTTCTCGGCTAGGTCACGGGCGTCCGAATAAATCGATGCGGCTTCTGCGATCCGCGCAGGCTCCTGAAACGCAACCCCCCGGTTCCATCGGCCTAATGCCTGCTGTTCCAACGCGCCCATCAGCTCCGTGATCAAGGACAACGAACGATATACTTCAATCGCTTCGCTTATCAGCGCCTCAGAACGTTCGAACGCAGTCTCATCTCCGCTCAGAAAGCCAGCCTTCCACCAGACATCAGAGAGTTGCTCCATGGTGTTCAGGGTATCCAACGTCATCTGAATTTCCTGTTCGTAGTCGAGCACTTTCTTATACTCTAGTATTGCTCGGGACAATTCCTCATAAGATTCTGACGCCCAGCCGGACGCCGCAAGTGCGCCAGCGTGGTTTCTGGTGTAGAACGCCCATCTATTTCGGTAGCCAGCTGCATCCATGCGGTCCGCGATGCGCTTGAATGTTCCCGCGGCCCGCCTGTACGACGCGACATCTCCGTTCGCGGCAAGCTGTTGCAGGGTGACTGCTATATTATTCTGAGCTATGGTCCATGCGGGTAAACCGGTATCTGGATCTCGCGCTTCCGCTACGGCTTCGAACGCCTCCTGAGCCCGCTCAAGATAATCTCTATCGCCAGTTGCCCGACCGAGAGAAAGTTAAGTCAAGGCCCAACTCTCTTGGAAGTCCGGTAACGAGGCCGTGTCCACGGAGCCTGCGCGCGCCAGCGCCGCCTCTGCGAGTTCATTGGCTTTGCGAAGCGCTTTACGATCGCCGGTCCGTTCATAGATTTCAAGGTTAAGACCTGATCGTATGCGAAGGATCATCGCGTCGCGCATAGGATCGCCGACAGGGTCCACAAATAGAGAAATGTCGTCAAGAACAGCGCTTGCCCGAGTTAGCGTCATGTCATCAAGAAGTATCTTGCCGTAACCAGCGAGAACCTCAGCAGAAGAGATCCCTAAGTCTAATGAGAGGTTGCGGAACACTTCGGAGGCGAGCAGTCTGTACTGTGCAACAGCCAGCTTCGGTTCAATATCCGGCTGCCTAAGGGCGCGAAATTCCTCGTGCCATCGGTCGTCGTCAAGAACATCGGCAGCCGCGAGGTTGAACGCCATGGCAATTACTGGCCATTCCGCCCCCAGGCTCCGACCCGCGGCTTCCAAGGCTGTAACGAATATCATAGGCTGATCATTCTCAAGCGCTGCGCGAGCACGGGCCACCTCGCGCGCGGCCTGTTCAAGGGGCGAGAGGTCCTCTGCTGCCATATCCGAGGCAAGCTCTCGAAGCTCGGCCGCGGAAGTCTCAAAGACCTCTTCCATATTATTGATATTTCCGGATCCAGCTGCATCGGCCGCTCTGTCACGGCTCCAGACCAGGCGTTCGGCCACTTCTCCCATTCTACTTACGACCGCGGCCTCTGCGGCAAGTCCATCGGCGACTTCAGGGAAGTCTCTACCGCGGCTCGCTTCAGAAGTCACAGCACCCGGCAGGCCGAATCCAAGGCGAACCGAGGTGCTTTCGATGGGGCCAAGGCGAGCCAACTCGGCGCTGATCTCGTCATTGACGGTGTCCTTCCCCGGAGATTCGCCGATATCGCCCGCGCCGCTCGCCTCGAGAGCCGCCGCAATGACAGAGTTCAGCTCGCCCAATTCGGGCCCACATTGGATCGAAATCTCACCGTTGGTTGCAAATACCCTGCAATCCGCGCGAACATTCGGAGGATCGTCCTTCTCGTCCGTCGCAGCAGCCGTCTCTTCGGTGCTTTGAGCAAGGTCATGTCCAAGGACCGACCCGATGCCTTCAGCCGCATCTTGCACCTTCCTGGCTGCGACCTCGGTCACTTCGGCGACCTTTCGCTCGTCTCCGGTGCCAATCGCATCTGCGACCATCGCCTGGCTCTCCATCAGCCGGTTCGCGGCTGTTTCGAGGCCAATCAGGACCGTTGCCTTCTCCGGATCAACGATCACTTCGTCAGAACCTAGAGGCATGGGGTCTCCGCCTGCAGCTTCAGCATCCTGGAGCCTGGCGACGAGGGTGTCCATTAGCGCAGTATCGACATCGGCGATCTCTGCTAGGCGGGCCACGATCTCGTCGCGCGCCTCAGCTTGGTTTTCGAGCAGGTCGAGGAGGTCTTTCGCGCCACTCCTCTCAATGACTTCCTCGATGACCTCGCGGATCTCGTCATCACTCGCCCCGCAGTTGGTCTCTATCTCAGAATCGATCAAATCACGGAGCGCTGTAACAGCGCAACGCGCCCGGATCCGCTGCATGAGCGCCTTTCCTTCAACCGTTTTCGGCGAAGGAAGAGCTGCCGCTACCGAAGGCCGATCGCCTGGCAGGTACGCAACCCAGGTCATGTTGGTCGAGTTGGGCGCCGGATCGTGTGGAATAATCGCGTTGAAGATGATCTCAGTCGGCCGGGCGACGACTGGCGCAAAGCCGGCGGCGTCTCGACCTCCAATCCCAGCAAGAAGTGCGGCTACGGCCTCCGCCGAACCGAGGTCTTCCTCCCAGGCTGCCAATTGCTCGGACGTGGGTTCAATCCCATTGCGTATCTCGTCGAGATTGAGCCCATCAAGGAAGGATGCGACGATTCGTTCCCAACCTTCTTCTCCGAACCCGCAATTGATTGTCGCCTTAAGGCTTACGATGTCTCGCACAGAGGTTATGCTGCAGTCCGACTCCGATATGATTGGCTTGTCAGTTTCGTCCGGATCGCCGTACTTGCTGTGCAACTCATCCAATTGCGCCAAGCCGTATCCAGCCAGAAGTGTGGAGATGCCAAAGACGACGAGTATGGCGGCTCTACCCGGCCCTGGTCTCCGGCTGGATGTCGCCGAGCCCGTCATCTTTGTTTCTCGCCATCAATTTTCACGTCGTTGCCAATGGCGTCACGGCCGACATAGACGCCGTTCTGGACCGCGATGTCAGTTGGCTGATTAATCGAGGCCTCGCCTCTAGCTGAACTACCTGGCATCCCCGTCTTCACCGCCCACGCTACAATGGCTAGCCCGAGGACCATGATGAAGGCCGGCACAATTGCAGACTGTCGGACAGTAACAGAAACCGGTCCAACTTGCTGACCTTTTGATGAGTTCTTGCGCCGATCAAAATAGACGAATGCCGTCCAGCCTGCGCCGAGGACCGTCGTCACTACAGCCAGGGCAAATTTCCAGACTTCCATTGATCCTTGACCCCAGTTTCACGTCGCTGCGCTTCCGCCTGATCACTGACAACCATAGTCGCTTGCGGCCGAACATTAAGGAAGGTCTGATGAACGCGTTCGGCTGTGCCGAGACGGCGACGTTATCACCCTTGGGCCGGGAAACCCGCTGTAGATGGCCGATTGTCGCGGCTTCAGGGCGGCCACTGCGGCGGTTTGGCGATTTTGGACGGACTCGCCCCTCATGACAGCAGCCTTCTTCGGACCAGAAACAGGTTTCCGAGCGCGAAGAGGGTGAAGAGCTGGGCACGGTTCTTTGCGAGGCCGCGGTAGCGGGTCTTCACGTGGCCGAACTGGCGCTTGATCACCCGGAAGGGGTGCTCGACCTTGGCCCGCACAATGGAAATGACGCGGTTGATCTGCGCGTCGATCGGGTGCAGCGGGCCGCTCTTGGGGGCTTTCCGCATGACGCCCCAGACCTTGCCCGGCCCGGCGAAGGCAGCCTCGCGTTCGGCGCTGACGTAGCCCTTGTCGGCCCAGACGGAGGTCTCCTCACCGTGGAGCAGATCGTCCCAGACCCGGCTGTCGTGCACCCTGGCCGTCGAGGTCTCGAGGCTGTGCACCACGCCGCTGTCCACGTCGACGCCGACATGCGCCTTCATGCCGAAGTACCAGTCGTTTCCCTTCTTCGTGGACGACATCTCGGGGTCGCGCGATCCGGCCTTGTTCTTCGTCGACGACGGCGCGTCGATGATGGTCGCATCGACCAGCGTGCCGGAGCGCAGCGTGATGCCCTTGTCGGCCAGATGCGCGTTCACCTCCGCGAAGATCGCCTCGGTCAGGCCGTGCCGCTCCAGCAGGTGGCGGAAGTTCAGGATCGTGGTCTCGTCCGGGATGCGGTCGTCGCCGAGCTCGATCCCGGCGAACCGGCGCATCGCCTCGCTGTCGTAGAGCGTCTCTTCGGCCATCGGGTCGCTCAGCGCATACCAGTTCTGAAGAAAGTAGACCCGCAGCATCGTCTCCAGCGGCATCGGCGGCCGCCCGCCCTTCGACCCGGCCTTCGGATAATGCGGCTCGATCAGCGCCAGCAGCCGCCCCCAAGGCACCACCGCGTCCATCTCCGACAGAAACCGTTCTCGCCGCGTCTGCTTCTTCTTCATCGCATGGGTCAGGCTGGGAAAGGCACGCTGCTTCGGCATCGGATGGGCTCCTCGTCGGCTCAACCAACCTATCAGATCACGCCAGAAGCCGAAGGTTCTTCAGACATTCCTTAACGGCACGAGTATCATCACACGATCGACCTCGCATCGGTGCCCCAGGCGATAGGTTGCCAAGTTGGCAGGTTCCGTTTCGCAAGCGAGACTATAGCTCGCTTGAGAGCGCCTGGCTTCACCCGAACGGGTGAAACGGCGATGTCACGTAAACGAAGCGGGGTTGCTCCGCCGGCCGGGGATGCTAGCGCGGTCGCCATGACGAGCACGATCAGCTATTGCCGGCACCGCTTTCCGCCCGAGATCATCGCCCATGCGGTCTGGCTCTACGCGCGGTTCCCGCTCAGTCTGCGCCTGGTCGAAGAGATGCTGCTCGAGCGCGGCATCGACGTCTCCTACGAGACGGTGCGCCGGTGGAGCGCGAAGTTCGGCCCGCGTCTGGCCCGTGAGCTGCGACGACGCGCCCCGCGGCCGGGCGACATCTGGCATCTCGACGAGGTGCGGGTGGTGATCCGCGGGTCCGTGCACTGGCTGTGGCGCGCGGTCGACCAACACGGCGTCGTGCTCGAGGAGATCGTCCAGCGCCGCCGCGACGCGAAGGCAGCGCGACGGCTGCTCCGGGCCCTGCTGAAGAAGCAAGGCTGGCGGCCGCGGCGCATGGTGACCGACAAGCTGCGTTCCTACCCCGCGGCGAAGCGGCAGGTGGCCCCGAGCCTTTTCTCCGTATTCCGGCCATCGCTATCCCGCGGCGGTCATTGCCCACGCGGTCTGGCTGTACTTCAGCTTCCCGCTGAGCCTCCGGATGGTCGAGGAGATGCTGGCCGAGCGCGGCGTCGTCTTGCAGGTCATCCCCAAGAACTCCGCCAACGACAACGAAATTTTCTGAGCCTGACCGTGCGCGCCTTACTCGCTGCGAATGCTTCCTAGGCCGCGTCATGCAGGGCTCGAAGTACGAGTTCTCCGCACTCGGAAGGAACGTCCGCTCCCGCTTTTTGGCGTCAAAGACACATAAGGTTGCTTATAGGTCAGAACTACTGACTTAGTGGCCGGAGCACCAGTCGATCCACCGTCCCGGCCTCCACTCTCGCGCGTGGCCCTCCTCGATCAGCGTCTGGCCGACTGTTGTTCCGCGCGGCATCCGAAGCCAGACGAGCGGCCGATCGTAGTCATCGATGTCGCCGGAATCCTCGACCACGAGGCCGGGCGTTCGCAGAAGCTCGACAAACACCGGCCTTCAGCCCGAGCTCCGCCTCGAGAGCGCAGCGCGCATGGCCGCCGGTCTCGGGCGCGTATCAAAGCCAGAGATATCGGGAGCCCCAGCCCCCATCGGACGCAGGCTCTGGCCCTCGCAGCGGCCCTCGGCGCTCTGACAGCAGCGCACCGTGTCGCCGTCGATCGCCATGAGGCTTGCGCAGAGCATGATGGTCGTTGCCGGACTCATCCCCTGGCCTCCCGTCGGCGTCGTTTCTCGGCGTCCAGATAGCGCGTCGCCGTGTCAGGATGCCACTTGATCTGCAGGCGTCGGTCGATCTCACGGGCGACCGCGAAATGCGGTTCCTTCGTCGCTTCGTCGGCGGCTGCGTCGCGCATCGTCCGGTGCACCAGGAAAAAGCCGTCGCGGCCGTGGGCTGCGATCAGACGGTCCGCCTCGGCCGCAACCGATTTGCGCCAGGCGCGCCGCCTGGCCAGCCATTCTCGAAAGAACATCGCCCCTCCTGCCGCTCTTCGGGAAGGCGTTGGGGCGCTCACCCTGAATTGGCAAGCACTACGGTCTGCCGTGGTTAAGGGGCCGCCCAGGCCGCTTGCTGAAGCGACTCGGCTCTGGTTGAAGACGGCGAGCATCAAGTCGGAGGCAGGTTCCAATGAGTGTCGATCTGAACAGCATGTCCAGGGACGAACTCGCGGAGCTGAGCCGCGCCATCGACAAACGCATGATCGAGCTCGATCAGGAACGCCGCCGCTAGGCCCTCGACGAGATGAGCGCCATCGCGAAGAAGCACGGCCTTTCCCTGAACGACGTGATGCCGGCGGGCAAAGGGGCGAAGCGGCGCGCCGCCGCGCCGAAGTACCGCCATCCCGAGAACCCGGAAGGGACCTGGAGCGGTCGCGGTCGGCGCCCGTCCTGGGTGAACGAGGCGCTCGAGAAGGGCCGCAGCCTCGAGGATCTGGCGATCTAGGACCGGCCGGACCTTGGGCGCGAGTTCACGGCTCCTTCCTTCGTCTCGTCCCCGACCGCGCCAGAACACTCGTCCCCTGGACTTGAATGCCAGAGCACACTGGGTGCCGAGCTTGTTCTCCGCGTCATGTTTTAGTATATACAGAAACCGTGGTGATGATCGCCTGGGATGAACAGAAGCGGCGGCAGAACCTGGCCAAGCACGGCCTGGACTTCGCCGACCTTGACGAATGGTTCTTCCTGGCGGCCCTGACCATGCCCGCGAAGGACGGCCGCTACATGGCGATCGGCCGTCTCGCGGACGGGACGGTCGCCGTCGTCTACGCGCTGCTGGGCACGGAGGGCGTGTCGGTCATCTCCATGCGTCCGGCCAGCCGGAAGGAAAGAAACCTGCTATGACACACAAGGCAGAGATCTCCGACGAGGAAGAGGCGCATATCCAGCGCATGATCGCCAGCGATTCCGATGCCCCCGAGGCGACGGACGAGCAGCTCGCTCAGGCGCGACCGTTCGCGGAGGACTTCCCCGAGCTCGCGGACAGGATGCGGAAGAACTTGGGCGGCCGCCCCAAGAAGAAATCGAGCGGTTGCGGGCCGCTCTTGAAGGGGCCGAATGGTTGACGAAAAGCCTCTCCGATCAGGTGGCTGATCTGCGCCAGCGTCTCGATCAGGAAGGGGAGGAACGGCGCGCCCTGACGGCGCGCCTGCTCACCGATCAACGGCCTTTGGAAGCCGCTCCAGCTCCGTAACAGGGAGCAATTCTTCGACGGCTCAGGCCGCCGGTTTCATCAGGGCTGCGTTTTCGATGGCAACTGCGTCGTACCCTGATACATCCAGTCCGAATATGGGCGACGTGCTGATCCCGGACATATACGAGGCTGCGCTGGTGCCGGAACGGTGGAACGCCGTATTCGAGCGTCTTGCGTCGGAACTGGACGGCGCGGCCGTTTACCTTGGACACTCCGCCACCGCCCGCTTTGGCTTTGGCGATTTCTGGACCGTCGGCGTCGACGCAATGGAGTGGAACCGCGTCGGAGAGTCCGAACAGTCGGCGCAGGCAAACCGGACACTGTCGATACTCCTCGGCTGCGAGGGGCGCATTTTCGACAGGCGGGCGATCGTTCCTGACGAGGAGGTCGCGGAAAACCCGCTTTCACGGATCTTCCTGACTGAGAACGGGCTCTTTCATGCCGCACTCTCGGTGGTTCAGCGCGACGACGAATTCGCGTCGACGTTCTGGGTCGCGCGTGACCGGGCGCGTCCGATCGAGGGCGCATCGATCGATCTGCTTGGGTCGCTCGCGCCGCACGTGGGTCAGGCGATGCGCATCCACCGCGCGCTTGGCCGCTCCGCGCGCGAGGTTTCGGCGTTTCGGACCGTCCTCGACAGCCTCGAACGCGGGGTCGCGCTGTTGGATGGATCGCTGCGCGTCGTCTACGCAAACGCTGCGGCCGAGCGCGCGCTGGATGCCGACAGCGGGATCGGACGACGCTTCGGACGCCTCTTTGTCATGGCGTCGCCTACGCAGATGGCGCTCAACGCACTTGTCCGTCGGCTGAACGATCCCCGCGGAGAGATGCGGGGGGGTGCCCTGCTCATCCCCGACGCATCTGGCGGGCCGGCATGGCGGCTTACGCTGGCGCCCGCCGTGGGAGCGTACATCCACGGCCAGGTGCACACGGCGCGGATCATCGCCTTCATCGACGATATCTCACTCGACATGGAGGGGCCGGAGCCAGCGGCGCTGACGGCGCAGCTTGGACTGACCGCGGCCGAGGCGCGCGTCGCGACCCTGTCCGCACGTGCGCTGCGCCCGGCCGAAATTGCCGCGCTGCTCGGCGTCAGCGTCAACACCGTGAAGTCGCACCTCAAGGCGGTCCATGTCCGGCTGGACGTAAGCACGCAGGCGGAGCTTGTGCGGACCATCCTGGCGTTTCGCGACCCCTGAGGCCGCGGCAAAAAACCTGCACCCTCACCCCCGCGGGTGATGCGCGACACACGAGGTTCGCTCATGCTGGACGCAAGGTTGTCCAGTTCGGAAGGTGGGTTCCATGAAAGCGAACATGACGACGATGGGTGCGTGGCTCAGGCGCTCCGCAAGCCGATCCGTTGGACCGGGGCCGCGGTCGCTGGCATACACCCTCGCCACGTCAGCCCTCGCGTTGTCGCTCGGCACGCCGGTTGCAGCCTCGACACTCGATCTTTTCGCGACAGGTGAGGAGGTAATAATCGTCGGGCAACGCGTAACCGAGACACAGTACCACGACGAGGACGAAAAACATGTCGACGACTTCGATCTGGGATCGCCGAGCGGAGAAACCGCCGAGATCCTGCATACCGCCGACTATTTCACCTTGGGGACACCATTTCCGCCCGGTCTGCGCGCGCCGCTCGTCTCCGCTGCCGCCCAGGATGACGGAACCTACGGCGCCGGGGTCAGCGCCGGCTATGTGGACCCAGGTTTTCTCCACGCAGAAGCTGCGCTGACATATACCTACCAAAACGATGGATCCTCTGCCGAAGTCTACACGCCAGAGTTTGACATTCCGGTCCAGTCGGTGGGCCTTTCCGGATATCCATCCTCGCACGAAGATCTACAGGCGACCTCGAGAATCCAGATCCTGGCCTCGACGCTCGACAGCAGCGGCGTGACGACCGGGACCTCGGTCTTGGCCTATTCGATCGGCCTCAGGAAGGTTGCCAATCCGTTCAACTGGACGACCGAATTCAACCTGAACCAGGGCCTCTTGGATACGATGGACACGCTCGGATTGGAGCCTGTGTTCGAGAAATATTACAACAAGTTGCCCGTTGGCAGCAGCTGGGTCTCGAAGCTCTCGATCCCAGCCTATTCCGTCCAACTCACGTCGAGTCCAGTTCAACCCGGCGAAAGCCTGGTCCTTTACCTGTCGGCAAGCGCTGACGTCGATGTTGGCCAATTCGGCGAAGAGCAGGGTGGCGAGGCCTTCGCGGGTGATCCGTTCAACCTGATGCGGTCCTCGGGACCGACGCTGTTCATAGATCTCTCCGGCAACGTCACGCCGGACCCGTCGACGCTGCCGCTGCCGGCCTCGGCGCTTCTCTTCATCGGTGGGCTGGCGCTCCTGGGCAGCTTCCGACAGCGCCGAGATCCCGCAGTCTGAGGCGGTCACCAATCGCCTTTCCGCGACGCGATCGGGAGTTGCCGAGTTCGAGATGGCTCGGCGGTCGGAAATGCCAATGCAATTTCAGGAGACCCCCGCATGCATACGTTTCCGATCACCACGGCCATCCTCAGCGTGGCCGCTCTTCCCGCCGGCGCTCAGATGACGGTGAACGACCTTTGCGGCCGCGCGACGATGACGGCTGCGGCCGGAATGGTCAGCGACGTGACCTTTTCCTACGGGGGAACCGACCGCTATTACTGCACCTACACACCCACGTCGCTCAACCCCGTCCATCCGCTGGTCATCGCGCTGCACGGCGGCGACGGCAACGCCTCGCAGATGATGGAGGACAACCACGGCATCATCGCCACGGCCGAGTCGCTGGGATGGATCGCGGTATTCCCGAACGGCCTGCCGCGCCCGTCCTGCGGCGGTACGCTCTGCCTCGACAACAGCTGGAGCGCGCCTGACAACGTCTTCTTCATCGGCGAGCTGATCGGCCAGCTCAAGGCGGGGGGCATGGTCGATGCCGACCGCGTTTATCTGGTCGGTTTCTCGGGCGGAGCGGGCCTGATCTACACAATCGCCGGAACGCCCGGCTTTCCGCACGCGATCAATTCGATCGCTACTGTCGCCGGCGTTTTCGGCAATTACACCGCCGACGTACCCGACCAGGGCTTCAAAACGATCCCACTGCCGGCGGCACAACCGGTCAGCGCGCTGCTTGCGCAGGGCGGGGCGGATCCCAAGCTGCCGGCAGCGGGCGGCCTGGACGAGACCACGCGAGAGAGCCACGCCTCGTTCCGCACCAAGGTGGATACATGGCGCCTCCTGACCGGCACGGAGCTGGCCCAGCCGCAGCCAATCGATTTGCCGACCCTTGCACCCAACGCGCCTGCTGATGCGGAGGCAGTCCGCTACCGCCATGGCGGCGCCACTGTCGTGGAGGTGCTCGATCCCGGTCTCGGCCACGCCTGGCCGTCCTGGGACATCATGGCGGTGGCGGCGGAGCTCTTCGAACGAAACTAGAATGCCGATCCCATTTGGAAACGATTGTGTTTTTGAAAAGGCAGTAGATATGTCGAGGAATATGAAGCGCACTGGCGCATCACCGGAACGCTCCGGGTCGAGCACGATCTTCCCCAGATGGCGGCAAGGTTCGGTGAAACGCAGCCGCTGAAGAACATCCAGGTCAAGCTGTCGGGCCGAGAGGGCTCGGCGCTGCCCTGGAGCGAATGGGATACCGTCCGCACGAATGGCGACGGAGAGTTCACCGTCTCCAGGAACAAGTCCTGCGTGGACCGCTATTGCTCGAGGTCAAGTTCCAGGATGACGAGATCGAGTTGCGCCACGAGAGATCCACTTCGTCGCTCACCATTTGGGAGTCTACATACGGTCGGTCCCGATGCGCCCGAAGAGCGTGAGCGAAGCCGAGCATTTCGCTCGCCTTGGCTCGAGCAGCTGGATCCGCTCGCGCCGCTTCACCGGCTCCGCGGCGAACTGGAGACCGACATAGCCATCGTCGGAGCGGGCATCGCGGGGATCGCCACGGCCTACTTCTGCCTGCGGGACACCAACCGGCGGGTGGCACTGATCGAGCGAACGCGGGTGGGGCACGGGGCGAGCGGGCGGAATGCTGGGCAGCTCGTCACCTATTTCGAGCGGCCGCTCTGCGACATAGCGGACGAATTCGGCATCGGGATGGCGGCGCAGGCGCAAGCCGATGTTGACGCGGCTTGGGCGCTCTTGGACGAGATGCTGGCAGAGACGGGCGTCGAGGTGCCAATCGAGCGCCTTGAGGGGGCGATGGGGATGTTTACCTTGAACCACCTTCAGGTACATCTGCGGAACCAGAGGATCCGGCAGGCCGCGGGGCTCGTGACTGAGCGCGTCGAGGTCTCGAAAGAAGCGCCGTTCTTGGCCGAGATTCCGGGCGAGTACAACGATCTCTACATAGTGGTGCCGCAGGCGCGCATCAGGGCGGTAATGGAGATTGACTGTGACACCTATACCGCAGTTCTGATCAGCCGTAAGGGCTGCGCCAACAGTGCGCTCCTGTGCCAGCGGGTGCTTCAGGTCCTGCTCGCTCGGCACGGGAGGGAGTTCGTTCATTTCGATGGGACGACGGTGGATCGATTGGTGCTTGAGGCCGGTGCAGCGCGGCTGGAGGCCGGTTGCGGGGCAATAACAGCGGAGAACGTCGTTCTCTGCACGAACGGGTTTACGCACCTCGTGATCGAGAACCCGTCCGGACCCGCGATCGGGCGCTATGCGGGCGGGCTAGAAGAGAGCGTCATCGGGTACATGGCAGCGTTTACCGGGCCGCCGGGGCGGCCGGCGGGTGCGACGAACTACATTCTGAACGATCGGATGGACGGGGCGCTGCCGTACTACTACCTAACGCGCCGGCCCTATGCTGTGGCGGAGCGGGCAGTGACTCTTACCTGCCTCGGCGGGCCGGAGGCCGTGATCGAAGACACTGACGCCTATGATGGAGACGCCGACATGCCGCAGGACGTACTGCACGAGTTCGACGGGCGGGTGCGCTCCGCCTGCGTTCCGCACCGGGCACCTGGACTGCCATACGAATACACTTGGCACGGACTGATGGGCTACACTGCGGGCAAGATCCGGCGGGTCGGATTTGAGCCGAGGAACCCGGTGCTCCTGTACAATCTCGGCTGCAACGGGGTGGGCATCTTGCCTTCGATCGCTGGAGGATACCGGATCGCGCGGTTGCTCAGGGGCGAGCGGCTGCGACCGAGCCTTTTCGACCCGATCTGAGAGGGTGTCGTCTAATCGCACGCTGAAATGCAAGCGCGTTCTTTGGCGCCGAGACTGCCGTATGCCGGGAGCACTGTCGTCTGCGCGGTCGACATGCGGTCGCCGCATGATGGGGCTTCGCGGGAGGAGCCTTCCATGGTGTGAGCCGCACGCCACGGGCTCGAGAGCCCGAAGGTGCAACAGCCTCAGCGGAATGGCTCGCCCACGTCCCGGCAGGGACGCCTCGACGCGCCTCAGGATGGGCGCATGCAAGCTTGCTTGGGTCCGGCCGTCACGCGTCTTTCCCTGAACGACGTGATGCCGGCGGGCAAAGGGGTGAAGCGGCGCGCCACCGCGCCGAAGTACCGCCATCCGGAGAACCCGGAAGTGACCTGGAGCGGCCGCGGTCGGCGCCCGTCCTGGGTGAATGAGGCGCTCGAGAAGGGCCGCAGCCTCGAGGATCTCGCGATCTAGGACCGGCCGGACCTTGGGCGAAAGTCCATGGCTCCTTCGTCTCGTCTCCCGACCGTGCCAGAGCACGACTGGGTGCCAGTCTTGTTCTCCGCGTCATGTTTTAGTATATACAGAAACCGATGGTGATGATCGCCTGGGATGAACAGAAGCGGCGGCAGAACCTGGCCAAGCACGGCTTGGACTTCGCCGACCTTGACGAATGGTTCTTCCTGGAGGCCCTGACCGTGCCCGCGAAGGACGGCCGCTACATGGCGATCGGCCGTCTCGCGGACGGGACGGTCGCCGTCGTCTACGCGCTGCTGGGTACCGAGGGCGTATCGGTCATCTCCATGCGTGCGGCCAGCCGGAAGGAAAGGAGCTTGCTATGACTGTCGAGAGGAAACCCAAGGCAGAGATCTCCGACGAGGAAGAGGCGCGCATCCAGCGCATGATCGCCAGCGATCCCGATGCCCCCGAGGCGACGGAGGAGCAGCTCGCTCAGGCAAGACCGTTCGCGGAGGCCTTCCCTGAGCTCGCCGACAGTATGCGGAAGAATGTCGGCGGCCGTCCCAGGAAGAAGAACCCCAAGGTGCCGGTGTCGATCCGCCTTGATCCGGACGTCGTCGCCAAGTTCAAGGCGACGGGACCGGGCTGGCAGTCGCGGATCAACGAAGCTCTGCGGCGCGCGTCGCCCTAAGCGGATCGTTCCCGGGCGCTTGACGAGCAGAGGTCCGCAGCGTCCATTTGCGCCGTCATGTTCGAGGCACCCAACGCTGTCCAGATTCGTGTCACGCTCGAGGAGATCGAGCCGCCGGTCTGGCGACGCCTCGTCCTGCCGATGACGTGGAATCTGGCGCAGCTCCATCTGGTCATCCAGGCGGCCTTCAACTGGTGGAACTATCACCTGCACGAGTTCCGCATCGGCGGCCTGCGCTATGGCGACCCTGCCCACGACGACGAGGCATGGGAAGATGAACCCCGGATGTTCGACGAAGGCGAGGTGCGACTGCGCGACTTCGACGGACCGGGAACGAGCTTCCGCTACGTCTACGACTTCGGCGACAACTGGCGCCACGTGGTCGAGATCGAGAAGGTTCTCGCGCTCGAGACCGCGCCCCGGCACGGGACCTGCATCGCCGGCGCTCGCGCCAGGCCTCCCGAGGACGTCGGCGGCATCTCCGGCTACGAGCAGTTCCTCGCCGTGATGGCCGACCCGAAAGAGCCCGAGCATTCTGAGATGAAGCGCTGGTGCGGCGGGCACTTCGACCCCGAATGGTTCGACCTCGCCCGCGTCGACAAGGACGTCCGGAACGCTCTGAAAGCCAACGTCCGCCGCCGGCTGCATCAGCCGCGGCCGCCACGCCAGGAGTCCTCTTCGTAAGCGGCCGAACTTGCGGGACGAGGACCGCGATCTCACGATGACACGATGGCACACGGTCAGGAGTGACCTAACCGGCTTTAAGCTGGTGGGACCTGTCGGGCACTGCTACTAGCGGAGAGAAAGCGGATAAGATGGCGCTATGGCCGCGACATTAGAAACCGCTGCAAACTCCACCCGACCCGGATGATGTATGGGGGTAGCGAAAGCGAGTAATGCCCGCAGTTAAGCATTAGGATCCGCGGCTCCGCCTCGGCATTCTCTAGCTTCGCCATAAGGTGCTTCGAAAGTGCTGGGACCACCACAGTATCTCTCTTGGCCAAAGCCACCTGAAGATCTAGACCGGGGCGCGCCAGCCTGTCTGCGTAATTTTCCAGATTGAGCGGACCCCAGGCCCTCCGAAGGTCGGCCAGATCAAGTTTAGCTTCGAGGCTGGCGCGTATGTGTCGTGTGGCGCGGCCGGTCCAGACCATATCCGCTAGGCTTCCGGCCGTAAGAAATAGCGCAGCCTTTCGTACAGCGGTGTCATGCGCAGCTATGAGTCCGGCAACCCAGGACCCCAGGCTCATACCGAGAAGCGAAATCTCTCCATACCCTTCATTCTTCAGAATACGGATAAGCTTCCGACCGTCCAGGACAGCCTGCCGCATGGACTGAACGGTTCGGCCGAGGTTCGGGCCGAGCATGTAGTCGGCGTGCGAAGAACCGGGGCGGCTACGCTCGAAATGATAGGGCATGGCAATCTCGACCACCGTGATGCCACGGCGCGAGAAGAATTCCGCGATCTTGGAATTGCGAGAAGTTGCGTTCCAGTGGTGAAAGACCACGAGGGCGTGGTCAGACGGCCGGCTCTCCGTCACCCGCGCCCAGACAAGATTGTTCTCTTCTACGTCGGTCGCAATGCTCGACGGGAATCCGATCCATCCACCTTCCCAACTGACCCCCAGGTCCGACCGTTCTTCTTCTTCGAAGAAGGTGGGATCCGTGAGGGCCTGGTCCGCACGCGCACAAAACTCGGCGAGACTCGTTGCCTTCGTCGCATCTGGAAAGGCGAGGTGCGTATCGAGCGCGAACTCGGCCACTTCCTTCACCTCGTCGCCGAGCTGCGCCCGTCGCTCATCCCACCGATCGAGCCACTCATGATACACTTCGGTCGTTTCCCAGATCACCGGGTGGTCGCATCGCAAACTCTGGATCGAACAGACCGTAGATCGCTACCAGGACGGCGACGCCCAGCAAGATCGAGAAGCCTGGAAATGCACCGATGAGCAGGTAGCCGGCGACCAGCAATACGACGGCGACAGTCATCTTTCTCGAGGATGCGGAAAATCGACTTCCGAGGCCTGTCCGGATGAAGTCATAAAAAAGGGGGATGCAGGCGGCCAATGCGACCAGAAGACTCGTGTAGTGCGTCGGCATGCTGTAGCTGGCCCGATCGGTCTCCTGCTCCGCCCCCGCCAGGAGGGTCAGCGCATCACCGACCAACCAGTGCAGGATGCTCATGTCGTTGGTTGTCACGTAGAAGGCCTGGAGCTTCATACACATCGCGATCAGCATCCCCGACAAAGTGCATCGAAAGATGCCACGCATGATCCGTTGGCCGAATTCAGTGGCATTAGGTTGCGGATTTGCAGTGAGCGGGTCCGAGAGCTTCTCGATCTCCCATAGGTCATCCACAAGCGTGAAGAGCAAGATCAGCCCCACGAAGAAAAGATAGAAGCACAGGCACATATACAGGTAAGCGAAACCGGTGAACGCGACTGACTGCGGCACAGAAATGGCATCAGGCTGCACGATCGCCAGCGACCCCCAATCGATCGCATAGTCGCGATTGCCGCTCAGCAACGGGATCAGCCTGACGCTGATCCATTGGAAGAGGCCCGCGAAACCGACGCAGATCAGGAAGACAGCCCAGTACGTGTACGACGATGTCTCTACTCTTCGCGTCCAACCGTCGCTTTTTTCGACCCGGCCGACGGCGGCCAGGAGGCTGGGGCGTGCCTCATTCTTCCAGAACGCCAGCAGATCAACCACGAAGGCCAGGAAGAGGGGCATGAAGACCATGAAGAGGAAGGTCCAGTTGGGGGCCCAGAGGAACCCCACCTGCTTGGTGACGCCATCCTCGCGCGTGTACGTGACGTTGTGGATGCCGAGAAAGTAGGACCAAAACTGAAGTGCGACGGCGCCCGCAAAGACGGAGGCGGGCAGGTCCAATGGAGACCCGCGGCTGAAGAACGCCTCGGATGTCTGCGCAATGCTGAAACTTCTCCTCGGCTCCTCCGTGACCTGTCGTTGTGCCGTCTCAGCCGGGAGTGCAATGTCGTCATCGGAAGGCGCCGGCCGTTCGGCTTGAGGTGCTTCCCCGGCGACGCTCCCCGCAGATCCGCGTCTCTGACGTCGCCTGGCCGCTAACCGCGCCTGCGACGCACTAAGCTCGGCCTGCCAGTCGCTTGTCGCTTCCGGGTCATCGCACCCGAATACTCTCGCCAGCCAGCGAATGTTGTCGGAGCTGATGCCCTTCTCGTTGTCTTGAAACCAAAGCTGGACCGTCCGCAACTCGATCCCCGACCGGTTGGCGTCGATCTGTGAGATGGCCTCTGCGAGACGCTCAGGTGTCCACGGGCCCGAAGGAAAACCAGACTTGTCGACCGGCCGACCCACACCTGCTGCTGCGGCCCGTTTGAACAGGTCCTTGAAATCGCGCCCGTCGCTTGGCGGCGAAGCGAAGTATTTTCCGTTCTTGATCAGGGCTTTAGGGACTCCCGTTTCGTTCTGTTTCGTCAGACTTCGTATCCTATCGTGATTTCGCCCGCCATCAACGTGCAATCACAGGGCGTGGGACGCGATGTTCAGAAGACGTTCGCGCCGTGCTCAGAAGGTCGATGGATATGAGGGGGTTCGGAATGCCTGAGCCGGGCTTGATGGCGATGGTGGACGGCCGGTTTGTCGAGGTCGCGACACTCTACAAGCCGGCGGTCGGCGCATCGGTTGGACGGTGCGCGCGTGCGGAGCGCATGCAGCAAGCTGGGCGTGACGACGACGGCTGCGGTGGCGCTCTGCTCGCGCGAGGGGTTGCCCACGATGGTGTGTGATGGCGTTCTACTGACGGCTGAGCCAATAGCCGAGATCGTGGCGGTGCGTCAGGACCGCGAGGAGACTGTCGGGATCCGCTACAGGTGGAACACGGGGCTGGAGACGGATCGATTGACCGCACCGGTTTCGCACCGGGAGCGGCGGCAGCTCCGCTACCGCTCCCTGGACTGAACACAACACACTCGCCTGAGCGGAGAGCGTAGCGCCGGCCGCAATTTTTCCGGCAAACGATGCAGATCCGCGAGCTCTGAAGCCGAAAGCGAGGCAACTGAGAACGCGCGCCTGGGCAGGCTCATCTCAACTCTCTTGCCCATATCCCGAACACGCTGGCTCTCAGGTTGAGCTCACCGGCCTTCGCTCGACGGGTGAAGGCTCGGAGTGTGCCGCCCGGGTTGCGGATCGGCGTCGCCGGGTGGCGCCGGTTCCGGTCGATGACGATGACCGCGAGCATGGCGTCGAACCAGCCAATCGTCTCCTGGGCTTCCTCGTAGGCCGAGGGGTTGATCCCAAGCTCCCGCAAACGCCAGGTAATCGCCTTCTCGATGTCGGGCAACGTGCGCGGGGTGCCGGGCTCGCGAATGTTGTCGATGTAGAAGCGCAGCTCCTCGGTCGCGAGATCGCGCAGCGCCTGCGGCGTCAAGGCAAGCGCCCGATCGGGGTTGCGAAGCTCCGCTCCCACCGCAGCTTTGTTTTCCAGGCAATCTTCGGGGCCGGCAGGCCCCGCTACTAGATCGGCCTCCGCCAACTTGCTGGCGGTCCGCTTGGACGCCTCGGCGTTACAGATATTCAGTTCTGTTCCAGTTGTATCTTCTGTATGGGAACGGGCCTTTTGTTCCGGTGCGCCGGAACTTCTTGTGCTTCGCGCAAGGCACTTCTGCACCGTTCTCACCGCGTGTTGGATCGCGTCGAGGCAGCGACCCAGCTCCAGCGTTCCGAGCTTCAGCATGGCATCGCGCGTCGGCGGCGCTACCTCCAGGCTCGCCTCCCGAAGCGGCTCGGCCGCTGGATGGGCGAGGAGATGGTTGAGCGCGCGCCAGGCCACACGAATGTCGACGCGCAATGCGGCACAGGCTTCCCGCTCGGCCGCGGCTCTCTCAGACCGGATCGCCAGCTCCGGCGTCAGAGCGATAAGCGGCGCGAGCGAAATCCCCGATACGCCCGTCGCGCCGATGGCGGCCGCCGTTCGTCCGCGATAGCCGTTGCTCGCGACGCGTCGATCGATGAGCCCGCGCTGCTCCAGCAGGTGCTCGATCTTCCTAAACTGCCGCGGCGTAATGCCTACTTCCTGCGCCAGTTCGATCTGACGGCGGAAGTTGACGGGCATCCGGTGCCGATCGGTCCAGTCAGCCGTTGGCGTACTATCGGCCAGCTTCTCCAGAACCTCGCATGCTGCGCGCGAGAGCCCGAGTTCCCGGCGCAGCGTGCGAACGAGACGCAGCGCGTCCCATTTCGTCATGCCGGCGGGCAAGCCGGGATGGATCGCCGGCGGGAGCCGGCGCTGTGGCTGTGTCATTTCCTCGTTCCTCGGTGAGACGAGGCGGCTGCTCTGGCCGTGAGCCTTCAATTCGCCCGAAGGCGCTTTTTCAGTTGCTCGCTCTGCTCGGGAAGGCTAGAAAACGAGTGTCAGCAGGTTTTCCAGACCCCCCGTGATGGCCACCGCCTCGCGGGGGTTTTGACTTTCTCGGGTAGTGATACTTCTCCGTTCTCATTGTTCGCAGATTGGTCACGTGATCGAGGCGCCGCCTTCGCCTAGCTAGTAGGGGACGACCTCGAATCCCTGCGCGCCCGTGGTGTCGCGCCAGGCGACGCCGACGGCTCGGAACCGGCCCTCGTAGGGACAGCTCTCGTCGCTGGAAGTCTCGAAGCCCATCCAGTCCGGCACGAACAGCGGGGACGGCACGTCCGACCACGAGTACTCCCCCTGAACGCTGTAGGCGCCCCGCTCGAGAATGGACCGAAAGGTGCGGCAGTACCTGTCGCCGTTTGCGCTCTCGTGGGTGCGATGCCACCAGTCGACGCGGTAGACCTCGATCGAGCGCACGAAGTCGAACGCCGGGCCGGAGATGTCGATGTCGGCGCCGTCGATCCGGACAAGCCGGTCGATATTCCGACCGATTTGGGTGCCGAACGTATAAGGCGCCGGCAAGTCCACGGGCACCGACATGAGCGAGACGCCGCGCGTTGAGGCGGGGGCAATGGCGTCCCAGATCCTCTCCTCGTCGTCGTCGGCGGGTGTGTACGCCGCGCCCATCGGGCAGCGCCAGATCTGCAGCGGTGGCTCGATCGGCCAGGGGGTGATGCGTCGAATGAACTCCGCCTTCGCCGCGGCGCATGGGGCCGAGGTCGGCCAGCCGCCCGCCAGGCACAGCAAGATCGCGCAGTCGATCGGGTACGCGTCGGCTTCACCGGCGCCTGCACCGACCGAAAGGGACGCGCAGAGCGATGCGAGCACGGCAAACTTTCGGCACATATGCGTTCTCCTGCGCAACCTATGCTGCACGGGCGCGGCGCCAACTTGCGCGTCTTATGGCCCGACACCCGGGTTGATGCCACGATACCGACGGCATGTCGACATGTGTTCGACGGCACGATTTCCGATATTGACAGCACATCTGTTGCCGGCGCAGATCACGTTGATAGGAAGTTCCCTCATCGGGAGGGAACGTGCCGAACTCGAGATCACTCGCCCTGATTACCGTCGAAGGCATCAAGGACCTGAAACGGCGCGGGGTAAGCTACAGGGTTCGGTACGAGCTGGTGGAGCCAGCCGATGGCCGCCGTCCCCCGCGGTATCGCTGCATCTACGACGTATCCGGAAGCGGCGAAGCGCTGCTGGTCGGGGCCCGCATCTCGAAGCATGGCCCCGAAGAACGCCACTTCCTTCTTTGGCCCGGCCTCTTCGCGCATCATCTGGAATTTGGTGACGGGGAGCCTGTGTGCGTCTTTCCTGATTACTCCATCAGGGTCGGCGGCCGATTTGATGGTGATCCGCCCGGACGGGACGACTAGAACCTCCGGCTGGACATTTCACGCCGAGCAGGACCAGGCGAAGCGCCATGGTCCGGTGGCATCACAGCCCTGCTCCTCCCCGAGAGGACGTTCTTCGGGCGATCGAGGCCACCGCGGCACGCCACGGTGATCATCCTTCTTTAAGGGCACCTCGATTTTCTGCCGTTCTGGTGATCTGTCGGCGGCGCGCGTGGCCTGAAGCTGGAGGAAGAGCGTCGGCTGTCGCTTTGCTGCGTCCGGATGGGCGTGGCGCTGCGCCCTTCACGCTCGGATTTTTCTGCCTCGCGGCCTGATCTTTCTTGTTCGCGTGATGCTCACGCCGGGCACGGGTTGAGACGGCGCAGCTGGCCGAGGCGGCGCATGTTGTAGGCCAGGTTCTTCATCCCGATCTTGGCCGTCGCTCGAACCAGGCCGATGGTCCGGACCAAGGTCCCGCCCATGTCGTTGGCCTGCGCGCCGAAGACGTGCTCGACGCGGACCCGGATGCCGGATCTGGTCCGGTTGCTGCCCTTGGCCTGTTCGGTCAGGGGCTTGCCGCGCTTGCCCTTGCGGTGGATGTGGCTCCTCAGCCTCCGGGCGCGCAGCTTTGCCTCCATCTCCTCGGAGCGATAGGCCGCATCCGCCCACACGCCGGAGCCGGTGTTGCCCTGCATCAGCAGATGATCCACCGCCTGGCTGTCATGCCGCGCGGCATCGCTGACGTGATAGCGCCGCACCAGCTTGTGCTTTCGGTCGACGTTGACGTGGTTCTTGTAGCCGTAATGGTTCTTGCCGTGCTTTTTCGTCCAGCGCGCGTCCAGGTCCTTTTGCGCGCGCTTCGCGGGCTTGTCCGCCCAGTCCTCGGGCACCTCGCCGTTCTTGATTGCCGCGTTCTCGTCCCGCTTGTTGTGGTTGCGCGGCACCGGCACGATGGACGCATCCAGGATCTGACCGCCGCGCGCGATGTAGCCCTGCCGCGCCAGATAGCCGTCGAACTGGCTGAACAGCTCCTCCACCTTGCCTGCCTGCGCCAGTGCCTCGCGATAGAGCCATACCGTCTTGGCGTCCGGCACCCGGTCCTCGAGGCCGAGGCCCAGGAATCGCATGAACGACAGCCGGTCGCGGACCTGATACTCGATCTGGTCGTCGGACAGGTTGTAGAGCGCGCTCAGCACCAGCGTCTTGAACATCAGTACCGCATCCATCGGCTTGCGCCCCGCCGGGGACTTGCGCGCCGCAGCTGGCTTGCGCCAGACCCGCTCAAGGGTCGGGCGAAACTCCTCCCACGGCACAACGGCGTGGATCTCGACCAGCGGGTCCTTCTTCGCGTCCAGGCTCGCGTAACGGTCTGTAAGATCGAAGAACCCCATCTGCGCCATCGTTACACCCTCAGTGCCGGATCATCCCGACAGACATACCGCAGCGCCACGGTCGGGGCCATTTTTCGAGGTGCCCTTAAGCGTCTCGACATCGCCGCTGACGACTGGGCGCTGCTCTTCCGGGCGATGATCGAAGCGGAGAGCGCCTACAGGCCCGCCGCACGCAGCCCGAAGGGCGCCTACGGTCTCGGCCAGTTGATGCCCGAGACGGCGCGGCTTCTCGGCGTCGATCCCACTGATATTCACCAGAACCTCGACGGCGCCGCCCGATATCTGCTCGCGCAGATCGACCGCTTCGGCCGCGTCGACCTGGCTCTCGCCGCCTACAATGCCGGTCCGCATCGCGTGGTCGAGTACAGCGGCATTCCCCCTTTCGCGGAGACGCGCGGCTACATCGCCCGCATCGGCACCATCTATGCGCGCCTCGCGAAAGCAGGTTCCACCGGAGCTCTCACGCTTTCCAGCAAGAGCGCGGCGGAGCCATCTCTCAATCTCCTCAGCAAAGGCACTCGATGATGACCCAGCTTTCCCGGCTGCGCCGGCACCTCTCGCCGTTCCAGCTTCTCCCTCTCCTGCTGCTCGCCACGCCGGCGGCGGCGCAGGACCTGAGCCCTATCCAGACGATGCTCGAAACGATCGAGGCGGCGCTGACCGGACCCATCGGGATTGCCGTCGCCACCCTCGCGTTTATCGGCACGGGGTTCATGTGCATGATGGGCCGGCTGAATTGGGGCTGGTTCGCTTCCGTCGCCATCGGCGTGGTCCTGATCTTCTCGGCCGACACGATCGTCGGCGGCTTCACTTGAGCATCATGGCCGATCGGTCGCCGCTTTTCCTCGGCCTCACCCGGCCCCCGAAGTATCTTGGGCTGCCGATCGGCTACCTGATGGTCCTGGCGGCCGGCACCATCCTGCCGTTCGTCTGGACCAAATCCTTCGTCTTCTTCCTCATCGGCGGCATCGCCTATCCCGTCCTATGGGTACTGTCCGAACGGGAACCCCACTTCTTCGATCTCCTCCGCGTGAGCTACGGCCGCGTTCGCGAGACCCGCAACCGCAGGCATTGGGGAGGCGACTCCTATGGCCCTTGATGCCGGCGCGCTCTTCGGGGCGGGCCCGGCCATCTTCGAAGCCGACGGGCGCGACTTCACCCGCGAGAGCTTCCACGCCGAGCACCTGCCCTTTCTCGGTCTCGCCGCGCCGGATGTCCTGCTTCTGCGCGAGGGCGATCTCATGGCGACGCTGCGTCTCGACGGCATGAACCCGATGACCACGCCGGACGTCATGCTCGATGCACTCAAGCGCGCGGTCGCGGCCATCGTGACCCAGACCGGCGCGGCCTTTGGCTTCTATGTCCATCGCATCTCGATCCCGCAAGCCGATCTCGCCCTGCGTCCCGTGGAGGGCGACGGCTTCGCCGCAGCGATCGACGATGCCTGGCAAAGCCACGTCGCCCGGCAACCACTGCAACGGCGGCAGCTCTATCTCACGATCCTGCGCCGGCCAGCGCTCGGCGCCCGGATGCCCCTCTTCCGCCGCCTTGCGCGCCGTGCCTGGACACGCGACCGCGCCATCCGGTTGCAGGAGCTGGGTGACGTCGTGGGCTTCTTCCAGGCGGCGCTGGCGTCTGCCCGCCCCGTTCGCCTGACGTCCGAAGGCGGCGACTGGTTGGGTTTCCTCAATACGCTGCTCTCCGGCCGGTTCGAGCCGATCGGGTTCGGGCGGAGCCTGCTGCCGGTCGCGACCGCCCTTGGCAGCGTCCGCACGACGTTCGAGGGTGACACGATCGTCGTCAGCGACGCGATCACCGGCGAGACCCGCTACGGCGCTGTGTTCTCGATAAAGACCTACCCGGCGATGACGGATGTGACGCTGCTCGATCGGCTCGACCTGCCGCTCGACATGGTCGTCACCAACTCCTTCACGCCGATTGCGCCGAACCTGATGGCCGAGCGCATCCAGCGGATCATCCGCCAGATGCGCGCCTCCGATGACGCGGCGGTGTCTCTTCGCGACGAGCTGATGGAGGCCGCCGACGATCAGGAGGCCGGGCGGGTTGCCTTCGGTAACCACCACCTCTCGATTGCGGTCTACGCTCCCGACCGCGACGTGCTCGACCGCGCCGGCGCCGAAATTCGTCGGGCCGGCCAGGAGATGATGGCCGTCATCGTGCGAGAGCGTATGGCGGCCAAGGCCATCTACTTCGCTCAAGCTCCCGGCAACTATGGCTATCGGGCTCGCAAGGCGCCGATCTCGTCGACGAATTTCGCCGATTTCGCGGCGCTTCATGGCTCGACCATCGGCCGCCCCGCCTCGAAAAGTCCGTGGGGCGAGACCGTGACGATTCTGCCGACCACCGGCGCCGCCGGTTACCGGTTCAACTTTCATGAGCCGGGCTCGCCCGACGACGAGCCGACCGTCGGCCACACGCTGATCATTGGCCGCACCGGCTCAGGCAAGAGCGTGCTGGCTGCGTTCCTCGCAGCGCAGGCACAACGGGCTGGGGCGCGGTTGTTCTTTTTCGACAAGGATCGCGGTCTGGAGATGGCGATCCGCGCCCTCGGTGGCCGCTACCGGCTGATCCAGGCCGGCGTTGCGACGGGTCTCGATCCGCTGCGGACCGAGACCGATGCGCGCGGCCAGGCATGGCTCATCGACTGGTTCACCGCACTTGTCAGCCGGGCGCATGAGCTTTCCGGCGACCAGGCCCGGCAGGTGCAGCGGGCAGTCGAACAGAACGCCGCGGCCGATCCCCAGCTCCGCAGCTTCGATAACTTCACGACACTCTTCCGTTCGCTCGATGACGGCGGGGATCTTCACGCGCGCGTGGCGGAATGGGCGCCGGGCGGACGCTTTGGCTGGCTCTTCAATGGCACCGCGGCGGCGATCGATGTCTCGGGCGACGTTCTCGGCTTCGACATGACCGAGATCCTCGACATGGGCGTAGAGCGGATGGCGGTTCTCAGCTACATCTTCCGGCTCATCGAACGGCAGGTGGAGGATCGCCGGCCGACAGTCATCGTGCTCGACGAGGCGTGGAAGCTGCTCGACGATGCATACTTCGTCTCCCGCCTCGAAAACTGGCTGGTCACGCTGCGGAAGATGAACGTGGTCGTCATCATGATGACGCAGTTCCCAGGGCAGCTCGCCAGCATCCGCGTCGGCCGCACCATCGTCGAGACGGCGCCGACGCAGGTCCTCTTTCCCAACGATCGCGCCCGCCCGGAAGACTACGAGGTCTTGCGTGTCGAGCGGAAGGAAGCCGAGCTGTTGGTACAGCCGAACGTCGGCCGGCGCACCGCGCTCGTCCGCTCGGCCGGCGACAGCGTCTTCGTCAACGTCGATCTCAGCGCCCTTGGCAGCTTGCTCGCCGTGCTCGGCGGTGGTCGCGCCGGAGCGGCGCGCGTGGGCGCCGACTGGATCAACAAGCCCGACTTCTGGAGGCCCTGATGCGTCTTGTTCCCCTCGCCCTCCTGCTCATGCTTGTGACCGGCTGCGAGCAATACACCGACAAGCGATCCCCGTGCTTCACGCCTGGGGGCCGCCCGGTGGTGAGCCAGGATGCGTGGCGGCCTGCCACGCTTGCTCTCTCGACCAAAGGCTCCGACGCTGTGTCTTCGTGGACCTGGACGCCGAATGAGGCGGACCCTCGCCATATCTGCCACCGTCTCGGTCGTCGCGCTCGGCGCGTCGGCGCAAGGCGTGCCGGATGTGGATTTGACCGCAGGCGCGCGCTTCACGGCGCTCCTCGAGGGGTGGGCGCGCGATGAGGTCGCGCAGGGGGACAAGCTCGACACCCGCGCAGAGTTGGTGCGTCTCGATACCGAACAGCTCCGCGCTCTCGACAAGATCACGGCTGCTATCTCCGGGCCTGGGTTCGATCCGATGTCGATCGAGGCGGATACCGCGACTGGCGCGGAGGAGGTCTATCCTACGGCGGTCTCGTCCGGTCCGATGGACCCCCGGTTGTTCGGCGACGGCCGCGAGACCGTCGAGATGATGATCGTGCAGGTGGCCGGCGAGTTCGCCGGATCGGCCGGCGTTGCGAGCGCCGGCCTTTCGCCGACGCAATGGCGCTGTCTTTTCCAGGCGCTCGTGAAGCAGGAAAGCGCCTTCAGCGTCACTGCGGAAAGCCATGTCGGCGCCTACGGGCTGACGCAGCTCATGCCCGGCACGGCCGCGGATATGGGCGTCAATCGCTACGATCCGATGGACAATCTGCGCGGCGGAGCGCGCTACATTACCACCCAGCTCGCGACGTACGGCAATATTCCGTATGCGCTCGCTGCCTACAATGCCGGGCCGGGCAACGTCGACAAGTACGGGGGCATTCCGCCCTTTGCAGAGACGCAGGGCTACGTCCGCAACATCACCGCCTTTTACAACGGCTATCTCTCCACGGTGGGCGGCCCCGACGCCCTGGGGACGCTCAGCGTCGCCGACATGGCGCTCGCGGAATACTCCAACGCCGCTGACGCCTCGACGCACTACGCGGCGGCCAGCTACATGGCGGCGATGCAGTCGACCCGGCGGCTTAAGCAGATCATCGAGGCCATCGACAGCCAGCCGGACGCGAAGGCGGCCATGGAGCTGAATACCTACGCCCGCATCGAGTTGGCCCGGATCATCACCATGCGGATGCGCCTGATGGCGGCGCGCTCGAAGTTCCAATCGGCGGCGGCACTACAGATGGCGGCCGATCGGCTTTCCGAACGTCAGTTCATGGCAATGGAGGTCTCCCCATGAAGCGACTGATCCTCGGGGCGGTCTCCGCCTTTGCCTTGTCCGCCCCCCTTCACGCGCAGGGCGTGCCGACGGTGGACGCAACCCAGATCGCGCAGCTTGTCCGCCAGCTCGAAGCTCAGGCGCGAGACTACACCGCCCAGATCGAGCAACTGGCGGCGCTGAAGACCCAGGTCCAAACCCAGGTCAACCAGCTTCTCAATCTCGAAAGCCAGCTTACCGCGCTCGTGAAAGGCACCGGCGTCGGCAAGCTCTTTGCGAGCGTGGCGGAGTTCCAGCAGCTCCTCGGATCGCTGAGCGATCCGCTCGATGTCATGGATGACATCGCTTCGGGGAATTGGGCCGGGGCGCTCGAGTTCCGACGTGAGTGCCGCGCGCATCATGGATGCGCTCGCGTCGAGTGGCTTCGACGAGGACACGCTGACGACGCTGAGCGGGTCGGATGTTGCCGGTGATCGCCGGACGGCGGCGCAGGCGGGATCGTCGGCCATGCTCTCGGTCGCGGCCGAAGAGGCGCATGACGAGGCCGCGGACAGCCTCGGTCGCATTGAGACGATGGTCGGACTGATCGACGATCAAGACGGGCTCAAGGCGGCGGTCGATCTCAATACGCGCGTCACCGCCGAGCTGGGGATCATCCTGACGCAGATGTGGCGCCTCGAGGCCGCGTCGGGGATCAATGCCGGGCAACTTGGCGCCATCGACGCCGCGACGATCGCCGAGGAGCGCAAATTCATGTCGATGAAGGTGGACCCCTGACCATGCCCAAAGCGACCTTGCTCGCCCCTGCCCTTCTTGTCGCCCTGCTGGCCGGCCCCTCGCTGGCGCAGGAGGCGGAGCTTCCGCCCGATCTCGAAGAACGGATCGAACGGGAGCGCGACTTCATGAAGATGACGCTGCCAGCCGACGAGCCGGAGGCGTGCGAACTCGTCAAGCCACCCGAAGAACTCGCGTCCACCGCCTACATTCGGAACGGGTATTATTGGACACGAGTGATCCTCGCGATGGAGCGGTGGGAAGAAACCGGCTCCTGCGAATGCTTCTACGAAGACGTCACTTGGAACGACGCAATCGAAGCCTCGGAACGCTTCGTGGTGACGGCCAATCCGCGCGTCCCCTTCATGGTCGATGACATGCGCGAAGCGGCCAACGAGCTTGTGACACAACGCGCGGAGGCGTGCGGCGGCTGATGGGCTTAATCACCGACATCTTGGACCAGGTCGACGGAGCAATGGAGCATGTCGCCGAAGACGGGTTTTTCAAGGTGGCGAGCTCGGTGGGCGACGTTATCTCTGTTGGCGCAACCGTCGCCCTGATGGTGCTCGGGGTGAACGCCGTCATGCAGGTCCGGCCGATGAGCATGGCGACCTTCTTCGCCTTCGGAATGAAGGTCGCCCTGATCGGCATATTCGCGCAGAGCTGGAGCAATTTCGACGTCGTCTATCAAATTGTCACCGACGTTCCGGAGAGTATCGGCACCTCCCTACTCGATATGACAGGTCTCTCCGACGCGGCCGGACTTTATGAAGCGCTCGACGCGATGCTCTCGCGGATGACGGAGTACGGCGACGCGATCGGCGAGAACGCCGGCTGGGTGGCCGGCGCCGTGATGACCGCCCTCTTCTACTTCATCGCCGCGCTCTTCGCCGCCGTCGCCGCCGGAATCATCGCTTATGCGAAGATCTTGCTGACATTGATGGTGATCCTCGCGCCGCTGATGATCGCCTGCTCGCTTTTCGCCGTGACGAACGGCATCTTTCAATCGTGGATACGCTCCCTGGTGGGCTATGCCTTCATGCCGATCGCCGCAGCAGGTGCGGTGGGCGTGGTTCTCGCCATTGGCACGGACATGGCGAGTGCAATCGGCCCGGACGACGTGGTGACGATCAGCACGATCCTGCCCTTCATGGCGGTGCTCGTCCTGTCGATCGGCATCATGGCCGCCGTTCCGATGATCGCGTCGAACCTGAGCGGCGCCTTCGGTCTCGCCTCCAACGCCACCGGCCTGAACCGCTTTGCTCAATTCGCCACGATGGGCGCCGGGTACGCGGCTTTCCGTGTGGGCCGGCAGACACTTGGGCACGCGGGCCGCGGCGGCGAATGGCTGACAGAACGGGCGAAGAGCAACCTCGATCAAGCTGGCAGCGCACCGCCCCGCGTGACGCCGAACCGGCAGCTCGACCTGCAAGACAGGCTCCGGCCGGCTGGCTCCACCGCACACACTTCCGCATCCACCGCGTCAACGGTCACCGCGAACGCTGGCGCCGCCGCGCGCTCTTCGCCCTGGGCCTCGCAACCGAAGGGATAAGGCATGACCGCGACGCTGGATGAGTTCGAGGTCGATCTGATCTTCGGCGCCAGGCGCCGGGAGCGGTTCGCCTATGTTGTCGCCTTCTTTGGCGTCCTCGTCGGCTTCGGCGGGCTGGGCGGCGCGGTCTCGCTTGTGCCTCTGAAGACGGTGGAAACCGTCGTGGTCGTGGTGGACAAGACAACCGGCGACATGGACCGGGTTGCCGATGTTGCCCCGCTCACGCTCGATGAAAGCGATGCCGTCATCCAGGCGCAGCTTGTCGCATACGTCGACGATCGCGAGACCTACGATCTTACCGACGGCGAGAAGCGCATCAACTCGGTGCTCGAACGCTCGGACGGGGATGCCGAGGCCACCTTGCGCGCCCTCTGGAACAGCGCATCAGAGGATTATCCGATCACGGTCTACGGCCGCGAGGCGAAGATCGACGTGACGGTGAAGTCGGTGAACCAGATCGAGCCCGGTGTCGCCCAGGTACGGTTCACGAAGACGCTGCGCCGACCGCGCGACACGAGGAGCGTCGAGCGCGCCTTCACCGCAACAGTGGCCTATGACTTTCGACCCGAGACTCCGCAAGCGGCTCCAGGACGTATGGGCCAATCCACTCGGCTTCGCCGTGACCAGCTACCGCGTCGATGCCGAAACCCTGGGGAACTGACCGATGATCCGACAGCTCGCCGCCTCCGCCCTCGCCCTCGCCCTTGCCGCCGAGCCGCTTCATGCCGCGTCGACGCCTTCGAGCGGTCGGCTCGATCCGCGCATCCGCAACGCGGTCTACCACCCCGATCAGGTCTTCATCGTGGAGACTGACCTGCGACACGCGACGACGATCCACTTCGGGCAGGGCGAGACATTCCAGGCCGTCATCGTCGGCGACACCGAGAGCTTCCAGGTCGACCCGATCCCCGAAATCGGCAACATCCTCACGATCAAGCCGCACGTCGCCAAGGCGCGGACCAACATGACGGTTGTCACGAACCGGCGCACATACTCCTTCGACCTGGTAGAGAACGCCATCGTCGGGGCCGAGTTCTTCGAGGTCCGCTTCGACTATCCCCAGGACCGCCGCGCAAGCGCCAGCCAGAGCTTCGTCAGCAAGGGCGCTCCCGCCGTCCGCAATGCGAGCTACAAGCGCGCGGGCGACGGCGATTTCGCCCCCGCTCGGTCTATGACGACGGCCGTTACACCTACTTCGTCTTTCCCGAGACCGCCCGGCAGCCCGCGATCTTCAAGGTCGACGGGCAAGGCCGCGAGCGCACGGTGAACTGGACGCAAGCCGGCGACGTGGTGCGCGTTCTCGGCACGAGCGATTACTGGACGGTGCGGATCGGCGACGAGGCGATCTGCCTCTACCAGGACCGATCCGCCCTCACGGCGGGAAACTGAGCCATGCCCGATCCGGCCACGCACGAAGACCTGCAACAGCGCCTCAAGACCTTCAACCAGGGGCGAACTGCGTCGAAGGGGGATGGCCGCGGCGGTGTCGCGGCCCTTGCGATCATCGTCGCGCTTGCGAGCGCCGCCGCCGCCTATGCACTCGCCTCCTGGAACAGCGATTTCAGGTCCGACAGTCTCCGCACGTCGACGGTCGAGCCGTTCCAGGCGGAGGGCCGCCCTGCGACCGGCCGGCTGGAGTTTCCGGAGGACGAGGTCGAGCAGGTGGAGGAGGCATTGATTTCGCTCGATGCCGGCGTGATCGAACCTGAGCCGGCAGCACCGGACCCAGAGCTCATGGCGGAAGTCGCGCGCCTTCGGAGTGAGCTGGAAGCCGCGCGCGGGGATCGCGAAGCGGAAGTATCCGGAGCGCTCGACGAACTGCGGGCGGCCTTTGCCGAGCAGTCGGCGGCGTTGCAGGCGGCCATCGACGCCAGGGATGCCGAGCTGGAAGAGGCGATGCGCAAGCACGACGAGGAAGTCGCTGCGCTGCGCCGCCAGAGCGCAGCGGAGCGCGACTCCCTGCGGGCCATCCTCGAAGCGCGCCGCGACCAGGACGCAGTTACGCCGGCGCGTTTCGCTCCCGCCTCTGTCGGAGACGGACACGACGCGGAACTGGCGGCGCAACTCGCGGAAGCGGAGCGGCAGCGCCAGCTCGAGGAGGCCGCCGCAGCGGCCGAACGCGACGAGGCGCGGATCATGTCGCCGGCCGTCGTGTACTCGGCGGCCGGGGGGCGGACGAAGGCAGACGCCGTTCCGAGCGGTGGCTATCGGCGGACGGGCAACGAAGCCTGGCTCGAACGCGGCGCGGCGCCGCTCATCGTGCAGGAAGCCGAGCGCTTGACCGATCCCGATCGCACATTGGCCCAAGGCACCGTCATCCAGGCGGCGCTCCAGACGGCGATCAACAGCGACCTTCCGGGAAACGTCGTCGCCGTCGTCTCGGAGCCGGTGCCGGCCTTCTCTGGCAATGACATCCTCATCCCGCGAGGCTCACGCCTCTTCGGGCAGTATCGCTCCGGTGCGGAGGTCAACCAGAAGCGCATCCTTATCCTCTGGACACGCGTTCTCACGCCCGATGGCACATCGATGCAGATTGCTTCGGCGGGCGGCGATCAACTTGGCAGGTCGGGGATGCCGGGTCTCGTCGACACCAAGTTCGACGAACGCTTCGGCGGCGCTGCGCTCATCTCCCTGATCGGCGCGGCCCCTGCCCTTGCCGCCAGGCAATCCGATGACGTGGTCATTGCCGGGACGCTCGAAGACATGGGCGACGATCTCGAAGACGCGACCGACAGCGTGATCGCACAGCAGCTCAACATCTCGCCAACGATCCGAATTGATCAGGGCGCGACGGTGACGGTCATCGTCGACCGCGACGTGGTGATCTATTGAACCAGGTGGCATCGCCGGCAAACTACGTCGAGCAATACCTTGAGCCGTTCCGTGCCTTTCTGACCGACGCCGCCACGATCGAGCTTGCGATCAACGCGGACGGTCAGGTGTGGGTCGAGCACGCCGGCGATGTGGGCATGCGCTGCCTCGATGGTCTTGCGGTGAAGCCGGATCTGGCCGCCAACCTGGCGACCACGATCGTTGGCGACGCCCAGGCCAAAGTCTCGGCACGCAATCCGCTCGTCTCGGGGAAGATCGTCTATCGCGGGCGGCCGATGCGCATCCAGGTGGTCATGCCGCCGGCCGTTGAGCGCGGCGCCTCGATCACGATCCGCCTCTTCTCAGCGGGGGGCGCCGAAGCCTTCCGTCCCGAGTATCTCTTTGGCGCACAGGTCTCGTTGGAGGAACTCCGCCAGCAGAAGATGCAGGACCTGCGGCGCACGGCGGCCACCGATCTGTCCGGCGCACTCGCCTTCATGGTTTCGTCCCGCATGAACGTGCTCTTCTCGGGCGGCACCTCGACGGGGAAGACAACCTTCGCTCGACATCTCCTGCGGTACGTCGATCCGGGCGAGCGCCTTGTGACGATCGAAGATGCGATCGAGCTCTTCCCGACGCAGCCGAACGTTGTCGAACTCGTCGCCGAGCGCGAGGCGGATTCGAGTCGCAGTGCCGCCCGGCTTCTCGAAGCCTCCCTCCGGATGCGGCCGGACCGAATCGTCGTCGGTGAGCTGCGCGGGAGCGAAGCCTTGACCTACCTCGAGGCGATCAACACCGGCCACGGCGGCTCCGTCTCGACGATCCATGCTGAAACCGCTCGCCTCGCGGTCGATCGTCTCGCGATGATGGTGCTCCAGGCGGGCACGCCCCTGACCTTCTCCGAAGTCGTGGGCTACATCGCGCGCTCCATCGACGTCATCGTGCAGGTCGGCCGCGCCGATGGTCGCCGGTGTCACCGAACTGTTCTTGCCGTCTGAGCTGGTCCGGTCTGAATGATCGCGAAGGATAAACCAGGGTCGGCTTTGAGCCCTGAGCGACGAACGCTGCGCTACGGTCGCATGGCACAAAGGCCGACGCAGCCGACCTTCGCTTCGCCTGCAACACGCCTGCCACGCTCACAGGGGCATCCGCCAACGTCGGTGAGGACCGGACCTTCGTGGCGGCTCGGCCGGGGTCAGGTCAGCAGAGAGACAGCCCTTCGGCCTCATGGGCTGACAGACACGTACCTGCCGCATAGGTGTCACATCCCGCATGATTGTAGGGCTGCTTCCTGAAGAGCTTTGGTCTGCGGCGGTGCCAGTTCTTGAGCGCGTCGATCGGCGTACCTCCCTTCAGTACAGACTGCGGCAGCTGGGTATTGTAGAGGCGGACATAGCGCAGGATGGTCTGCTCGAGGTCCTCGCCGCTGCGGAAGCGGTGGCTTTGCAGGACGTCCTCGATGCGGCCGTTGAAGCGCTCGACCATGCCGTTCGTCTGCGGCCGCCGCGGCGGCGCCAGGCGGTGCTCGATGCTGAACTCGGCGCAGAGCCGGTCGAAGTCATGGTTTCCTGTGGCGGCACGACGGCGCAGGCCGAAGAGCCGGTCGGTGAACTCCTTGCCGTTGTCCGTCAGAACGCGGCTGATCTTCATCGGCGCGGCGCGCTCGAGGTCGCGCAGAAAACGGCGGGCGTTGGCGGCCGTCTTTGCCGGATAGACGCGCACGAAGACCCATCGGGTGGCGCGGTCGATGGCGACGAAGAGAAAGCGGCGCCGGTTCTCGTCGGCCATCTGCGGCAGGTATTTCACGTCGAGATGCAGGTATCCAGGCTCATACGTCCTGAACGGCTTGTGCGTGGGCTTGGCCGCCTTCGGCTTCAGCTCCCGCAGGTTCCCGACGCCATGCCGCCGCAGGCAACGGTCAAGCCCGGAGCGGGAGACGTGCGGGTTGAGGAACTCGCGTGCCACCGCGAGCAGGTCGTCCAGCGGCAGCAGAAGGGTTGTCCGAAGCGCCACCGCAACCGCCTCCTGAGCGGGCGTCAGCGTCGTCTGCAACCGGTGTGCCGTGTGGCTGCGGTCACGCACGCCGTCCCGCTTGCGCCACTTCCAGACCGTCTGCTCGGAGATGCCGTGGCGCTCTGCCAGCATCCAGGCTGGCTCGGTACTCGCCTGGATCGCGGCGCGGACCTTCGGCGTCGTCGTCGCCTGCTTGTGCAGCGAGATCAGCATGTCCGCCTCCCGTCCCGAACTTCACCAAGCAGCGACCGTGCCATGAACAAGGACGAGCGGCGAGGGTCTATGCGATCGTCCGGGATGGGACACATAGGCTTGTGCTGGTACCGTCCTGTCGCAGATAATCTGCCAATAAACCGAGAGGAGCCGTTATGCCGCCCAAAGGAC
>CAVZOJ010000015.1:0-36498 GCA_963776845.1 uncultured Alphaproteobacteria bacterium
GCCGGGCGATGTTGCGGCGGATGCCGGGCGCCGAGGCTCCGGTCGCCCGCGCCGCCATCCCCGCCGACAGCGCCGGCCACGCCAGCAGCGCATCGATCAGAAGGCCGGGCGTCCGCCCGCTCATCCCTGCCGTCGCCGCCCGCGCCCGCGCCTCCCACGCCGCCAGCCGGTCGAGCTCCATCAGCGCCCGCAGGCAGCCGGTCTCGGCCGCCGCCGCCCAGGCGCCGAGGCGCTCGGCCGCGCCGCCGCCGGCAGCGTAGGGCGCCGCAGCCCGCGCCAGCGGCAGGAACGGCAGCGCCCTGCCCTCGCTCCCGCCGATCCGCGCCGCCAGCACCGCCGGCTCCAGCACGTCCGCCCCGAGGCCCTCGGCACGCCACAGGTGGAACGCAGCGGCCGCCCGCACCAGCGGCAAGGCTTCGGCGAGCGCCCCCTGCCCCGCCTGCCACCGCAGCCATGCCGGGTCCTCGGTCAGATCATCCCGGCCCAGAAGCGCTGCGCCGTCCAGTCCCGGCCCGGCCTCCAGCCGCCGGAATGCCCAGTGCGCCGCCGCGAGCGCCGTGGCATCGTCGCGCGCCATGTCGGCCCGATCGACGGCATGCAGCGCCAGCCGGTCCTCGGCCACACGGCCGCCCGCCTGCCACGAGATCGCCGACGCCTCGGCCAGCGCCAGCCGGCGGGCGAGCCCCGGCGGCCCGGCCGCCACCCGCTCGTCGAGCCGCGCGAACGCCGCGGCCGCCCGCGCCAGCGCCCTGCCCTGCCGCGCCTCGGCCGCGAGCCAGTCGCCGGGCCAGCGGCCCCGGCCGTGCCGCACGCGGTCCCGGAAGGTCCCACGCGGCAGCCGAAGGGTCGGGCGGCACGAACCACGGGTCCGCCGGCGGCCCGGTATCGTAGATCGACGGCGGAGGATCGCCGTCAGGTTCTTCCGTGTCTGCAGGGCTTCGTCGCGCCATGCGATGCAGAATGCAGCAGCTTTGCGCGCTACCCAAGCATATTTCAACCGCTGGCGGCCAGCTTATGGCCTTTTGACCGCGCTCCCGCCGACCCGGCTAAACCCCTTCAGCCGCCGCAAACGCTGCGCCAGGCCGTCCTCACCCAGCGGATCAAGGCCTCCGCACCTCATGCGCGACGACAGCGCCGCGCTCGGCCGCGCGCGGATCGCGCGCCTTGCCTGCGCCTGCAAACGGTCGTTTCATAGCGTCCGATGAAATTGCACACACCCTCATCCCGGCGGCAAGCGCCGCTACCGCGTCCCCGCCAGAGGGCTGCCTCATGCTGATCGGCTACGCCCGCGTCTCGACCGAGGACCAGCTGACGGCGCCGCAGGCCGAGGAGCTGCGCGCCGCCGGATGCGCCGAGATCCACGAGGAGCACGCCTCGGGCGCCAGCCGCAGCCGCCCGGTCCTCGCGCGGCTCCTCCGCCGCCTCGCGCCGGCTGACGTGCTGGTGGTGGTCCGGATCGACCGCCTCGCCCGCTCGCTCAGCCACCTGCTCGAGGTCATCGAGGGGCTCGAGGCCCGCGGCGCCCACTTCCGCTCGCTCGGCGACCCGATCGACACCACCAGCCCGCAGGGCAAGTTTACCCTGCAGGTGCTCGGCGCCGCCGCCGAGCTGGAACGTGCGCTGATCCGCGAGCGGACGCTCGCCGGCCTGCGCTCCGCCCGCGCCCAGGGCCGGGTCGGTGGCAACCCCGGCCTGCGCGCCCGCGACCCGCAAGCGATCCGCGCCCTCCGCCGCGCCCGCGACGACCGCTACTTCGAGGCGCTGACGCAGTCGGCGGAGGACTGGGTGCCGCTGGTCCGCCGACATCGGCCGGACATGGCGTGGGAAGACCTCGTCCGCCTGGTCAACGCTCGCGCCCAGAGTCGCCCCTGGAGCGTCGAGCGGCTGGTCCGGGCGACGAAGCGCTACGTCGCCGACGGCTTCCTCGACCCCACGGTGCTCGGCCGCGCCCGCCCCCGCGCCGCCGACGACCGCCTGATGGCGATCGTCGCCGGCATCGCCGGCGCCGACCCGGACCTCACCCTGCAGGGCATCTGCGACCGCCTCGAGGCGATGCGGGAACGCACCCCCCGCGGCCGCAGCAAGTGGCAGCCGAGCTCCGTCAGGATGCTGCTGCAGCGGGCGCGAAAGCACGGGCTGCTGTGACCGGGCTGAGCCCGCAGCGCGCTAGGGCGATGCACGATGCGGTTGCCGCGCCGGCCAAGTGCAGTCGCCTCGCCCGCCGTGTGATTGCACTCCACGTCAGATCGGCTCGAGCAGGCGCTTGATCTCCAGCATGACGCTGTCCATCAGCTCGACGTCGACGACGCGTCCGCGGAACTTGATGGAGAACCCGTCCTCCTCGCTGATCCGCTCCATGGTGATGCCGTTGGCCAGCGCGATCTCCCCTTCCCGCTGGCGGCGGCGCGACGGGCCGCGGCGTGGCCGTCCGCCCCGGCTACGGTCCGGCAAGGTTTCCGCCTCGTGCGCGTCGAGGACAGGCTCCAGCAGCCCCCATTCCTCGCCCGGCGACGTGCCCATCCCGCTCCCCAGCGCCGAGCGGAGTTTCGTCGCGAAACCGTCCCGGATGGCCGCCGCCAGGCGCAGCCCCGCCTTCTCGCTGAGCTCGGTCGGGAAGGTCAGCAGATCGCCCAGCTCCTCGTGAACCAGCGCGAACGACCGGATCTTCGACCGCTTCGCCTTGGAGGCCGCCGCGTAGAGTCCCACGATCGCCTCCTCGACGCCCGCGAAGGCCCCCTGCCCGGCCGCAACCACGGCGATCCGCCCCCGCTCATACGGGGTCAGTTGGGCGCGGATTTCGTTCTCTTCGACCATCGAAAGGTAGGCTCCGGCCGCCTCGCCCGCCGGCCGCACGATCGCCGGTATCCGGTCGCACCCCGCGAGTCCCTCGGCCCGCAACGCCTGGACCGCTGCGACCCGGCGCCAGCCGGAGACGAGGCCCCAGCCTTGCTCCAGCGGCACCACCTCGACCGGTAGCCGCACGCCGTTCGCCCGGATCGAGGCCTTCAGCTCGTCCATCTCTTCCTGGGTGTAGGACATCCGGTCCCGGACCAGGTGCTCGGCGACGATCGCGTCGAGGGGCAGCTGCTCGACCACCCGGCCCTCCTGACGCGCCCGGCGCCAGTTCTCGGCCTCGGCCGCGGTCATCCGGTCGCCCTGCTCGGCCTCCTGCGCAGCCTCGCCCGCAACCTGGGCGATCGGAGCGGAGACACCCATGCGGTCGAGTACGGGTTTCGCGGCGAAACCGGCCTCGAGCTCGGCGAGGTCGGCCGCGTCGGGGGCCTCAAGCCGTCTTCGCTTGGCCATGCGCCACCTCCCTCTTCAGTTCCTGCTCGTCGCGCCACCAGGCGCCGAGCGAGAGCTCCTTGAACTCGGCGTAGGTGCGGTCGAACGCCTCGCGGCCGCGCAGGTAGGTTTCGCGGTTGAACTCGCGGTAGTCGGCCTCGTAGATGCCGTTCACCTGCTCGCCGGCCTGACCGACGAGGGCGGTGAATTCCTGCCGGTAGGCGTTCATGAAGTCGCCGAAGTAGGCCTGGATGACGTTGGCGAGATCGGTCTGCTGGCTGGCGTCGAAGCGGGTGACGATCGCCCGGACCACGTCCCACTCGAACTTGACCGGGGGCAGGCCCGCCTTGCGCCGCTGCTGGTTCTCACCCTCCTCGATCGAGGCGAAGGTCGAGTAGAGCATGTCGAAGAAGCGGCCGGTCGAAGTCGAACTCGAGGAAGCTGGCGCCGAGCGGGACGAGCAGGATGTCGGCGGCGGCCAGCGAGTTGATCGTCAGGTAGCCGAGGGCAGGCGGGGTGTCGAGGAAGACGATGTCGTACTCGTCGAGCAGCCCCTCGTCGGTGAGGAAGTTGCCGAGGGCGTCCCAGAGGGGCCAGGTGCGCAGGGCCATGCGCCAGACCGGGATCTGGAACTCGGCCCAGTAGAGGTTCAGTTGGGCGCCGATGAGGTCGATGTTCGGCCAATGCGTCGTCTGGATGAGGTTTCGCGGCGAAACCTGAAGCGCCGCGGTCAGGGTTTCGTCGAGCGGCAGGGCAGGGGCGTCGCGCGCTGCCCTCACCTTGTTTTCAAACTCCACCGCGCGGGCGTAGTCCTTGGCGATGAGCGGGAAGGCCGTCTGCCATTCGTCCGCGACCTGTCCGCCGAGGATCGAGGTCATCGAGGCCTGGCTGTCGAGGTCGATCACCAGCACCCGGTAGCCGTCGAGGGCGGCCGACATGGCCAGGTGGGCGCAGGTTGTCGTCTTGCCCGAGCCACCCTTGAAGTTCGCCACCGCGACGATCTTCGCCGGCAAGTCCTGCGGCCGCCACGGCCGGTACTCCTTGGTGGCGGAGCCTTCGGCGTCGAAGTGCTCGCGGATCTTCAGCACTTCCTCGAGGGTGAACCACCGCGATCCCGCCTCGCCCTCGCCCTGGGGCAGGTCGGGGTTGGCCTTGAGCACGCGGCGGAGATGCGCCGGCGCCACCGGAATGAGATAGCGCGTCACCTCCCACAGCGAGAAGCGGCGCAGGCGCTTCTTGCCGTCGGGGGCATAGCCGCGTTTGGCGAGATCGTCGCGGCCGCGGGCGCAGAACGCCGCGGCCTTGGCGAATCGGCTGGTGTCGACGGGGCCGCCGAGCTTGGCGCCGGCCCGTGCCGGGTCGATGTTGAAATAGGGCGGTAGCCCGTCCGGTCTCTTTGCCATTGTTACCTGCTCGATGTCATGTGCGCTCTGGCGGCGCTTGTGCGGTTGAGGATGGCACATCATCCGGCGTCAGGGAATCCTGTTGCGCCTGCTAGGGGGAAAACGGCCGGTTTCGTGGCGAAACCGAGGGATTAGACGCCATCCTTCACGGAAAAGAGCCCCGCACAAAGGTTCATTTCCTTTCAGGATTCTAGAGTCTTTGTCAGAACAGTATGTCTCCAATCCAAGGGGTTACGCGGCATTGGGTGCCCGGATACGGGACCGCGGGCACCATGATGCGGGAGGCAGGGTACCCGGCTGCGGGATATGGGGCGCCCGGATCCGGGGCCAGGGGTACCGGAATGCGGTCGGGCCGCGCCGGCAGCGAATCGGAACGACTCGGGCGGCGTCTTTCCGGGCATCGACGGACCTCGAGGCGCGTGTCAGCGATGTAGGTGCCTGGCTACGGGATGGGAGCGATCCCGCAAACGGGTACCCATGGGTGACGTGGACGGGTGCCCAGAGCGCAATGGACGCAGGGTGCCTGTCCATGGCATGCTGTCGGCGTCAGAGGGTGCCGCGAGAGCGCCCCGACAGCGAGGCAGTGAAAGAGGCGGGTCATGCGAGCAGCCCCCGGCAGGACCGTCGATCGCGACGGCGAAATCCCACGCGAGCGGCTGAGCGGCGCGCTCAGGCGGCAGAGCGTGAAGAAGAACGTGGCGGCGATCCACGTCTCGGGAAAGTTGACGCTGTTGCAGCGCAAGCTGTCGAACGTGCTCTTGCTGAATGCGTATGACGAGCTGATCACCAAGCAGACGCACTCCATCGACGCGCAGACGCTGAGCCTGATGGTCGGCTACAACTCGAACGACATCGATACGCTGAAGGCGTCGCTGCGCGGCCTCGCCGAGACGGTGGCCGAGTGGGACATGCTGGACAGCGCCGGGCGGCAGGAATGGGGCGTGTCGGCGCTGCTGTCCTACGCCAAGCTGAAGGGCGGGGTGTGCGAGTACGCCTATTCGCCGGCGCTGGCCGAGAAGCTGCACGACCCCAAGGTCTTCGCGCTGATCAACCTCAACATCCAGCGGCGGTTCACGTCGGGGCATGGCCTCGCGCTCTACGAGAACTGCTATCGGTTCGTGCGCACGGGGAGCACCGGCTGGTGGCCGCTCGACCTGTTCCGGCGGCTGATGGGGGTCGAGGGCAGCGCCTATTACGAGACGTTCAAGCATCTCAACGCCAAGATCATCAAGCCGGCGGTGGCGGAGGTGAACCGGACCTCGAACATCAGGGTGCAGCCGGAGTTCGCCAAGAAGGGGCGGACGGTGACGGACCTGCGGTTCCTGATCCGCGAGAACCCGCAGCTGGCGATGTTCGAGATCGACGACGCCGAGGGCGTGCGGACGTCCGATATCTATGAGCGGTTGCGAGGGCAGGGGGTCAGCGACCGCCTGGCGCGCCAGTGGATCGCCGAGCACGGAGCCGAGTACGTGGTGGCGAAGCTGGACTTCCTGGCAGGGCAGGGGGGCGTGCAGTCGCCGGTGCGCTATCTGTCGGCGGCGATCAGCCGGGACTTCGGCGCGCCGGAGCCGGAGCCGAGCGCGGCGGCGCGGGAGGCCGCCTCCGTGCGCGCGGCCGAGCAGCTGCGGCAGGCGGCGGAGGAGGCGGCGCGCGACGACGCCCGGGCCGCGCGCCAGCGGCGGTTCCGCGCGGTCGAGGCGGCGCTGTCGCGGCGCAACCCGACGCAGCGGGACGCGGCGCGCCGTTTGCTGGCCGAGCGGCTCGAGGGCGAGCTGGAGCGGGCGGATTTTGCGCGCAACGGCTGGGCGAGCGCGCTGAACGCGGCGGCGATCTTCGCCTTCTGGGAGGAGATGGAGCCGGGGATCTTCGGCGACGCGGCGTAGGGGCCGGCCGGCAGCCTGCGCCATGAGGCCCGCGACGACGTCTGTCTCGCGCGGGCCGAGCTTGGCGGCCGCACGCCTGTCACCGCGGACCGGCGGTTTCTCGGTTGGCGCTTCGGGATCGGGCACGCGGAGAGGCTGGTCGGGCGCCGGCGGGGGCGGGGCAGTGCCATGGCCCGCATGCAAGTCTCGGCGCGGGTCCCTTCAAGCCACGCGTCCGACCCCGGCGATCGAAGCCAGCCGGATTTCCCGCCTCTGCGTCGCTCCCACCGCGGAAGACCGGCCCCGCGTCACTCGATGAACGCCTGCTTGAGCTCGAGTTCGTTCGAGACGGAGGAGCCGAGGCGGTCGGTGCGGTCGAACCAGGCCTGCACGATCATGGTCTTGCCCGCGTCCTGGATGACGTCGAGCGTGAAGGTGCCGTCCGGGGCGATCTGCGCGACGCGCCAGACGACCTGCCCGCCCGGGCCGTCGATCAGCATCCGCACGCGCGCGACGAGCGGCATGTCGTCGGCGAGGTCGAGGGGATCGTCCGTCAGCGGTTGCAGCAGGCCGGTGACGTTCGCTCGGCCGTGGAGCCAGTAGCCGCGGATCAGCTCGATCCGGGTCCGGAACCGTGGCCGGACGTGGTAGAAACAGCTGCCCCAGCGGGCGTCTGCCTCGCCGCCGCGCCGCCACGCCGTCATCAGAAAGCCGCTGTCGTTGTCGCAGCCGGGCCGGATCACCGCGTCGTCGAGCTCGAGCGTGCAGGTGAAGACCCGCGCCTGGCCCGTCGGGATCGCCCATTCGCGCGGGCTGATCGTCAGCTTCATGCCGTCGCGCAGACCCTCCGGCACCAGCGCCGCGATCTCGGTCTGCAGCCGATCGTTGTGGACCTGCATCGGGAAGGTGATCGGCTCGTAGGGCGAGCTCGTCAGCGCCTCGAAGTCGAAGACGTTCTGCTGCGCCACGTTGTTCTGCAGCTTCACGTCGTCGGAGGCGAGCGCCACCGTGTCGCCGGTCGCCGGGTCGATCTCGTCGGGGATCGTCCAGTCGATGATCTCCATCCGCATGCATTGGTGGACGTTGGTCGCGGCGTCGACGTCCCAGTTGAAGACCGCGAGCTCGTTGTCGCCGTCCTGCACGACGGGGATCGTGCGGGTGCCGCGGTCGATCCAGCGCCCCTCGTCACCGGCGCCGGGCGGGTCGCAGACGAACCAGCGGACCCGCACCTGCTCGGCGCGGGCGTTGCCGGCATTGTGGACGCGGGCGACGACGTAGTGCCGCTCGGTCCCGCTCGAGGGGAAGCGCACGGTCTCGCCCTGGTCGGTCGGCATGCCGATGGGGTACTCGCGCGGCTCGTCGGGGTCGGCATTGTCGCCGGGCCAGTCGACCCAGATGTCGGGGCTCTTCCAGCTCGGCACGTGGTCCTGGAAGTGCAGGTCGATGTACTCCGCCTGCTCGCGCTCGACCCGCACCCGCCAGACCGGGATCGCGCCGCGCACCGTGACCTGCTCCTCGATCCGGGCGATGGTGCCCTTGATCGGGAATTCGGCGGCGCTGGCGAAGTCCCAGACGTCGCCCACGTTGCGCAGCTCGCTGCCGCCGTTCAGCCGGTGCGCGTGCCGCCGGTAGAGGCCGTTGACCGCCCATTCCCGGTCGCTCGCGGGATCGAGGCCGTTGGTCGCGTAGATCGTCGGTTGCGGGCTGAGATTCTGGCTGAACGTGTCGCCGCGCGCGCGCAACTCGAGGAAGGCCGTGACGCCGCCGTCCGAGCCGAGGTTGAGCTTCATCAGCTGCCCGATCTCGACCGAGCCGCCGACGGCGTCGCGCACGTCCTGCCGCATCAAGTTGTCCCAGAACTCCACCGGCACCAGCCACGCCTCGGTCACGAGCGTTCCCGTGGGCGACGGCAGATCGACGAAGATCGTCCGGTTGACGTTGGGGTCGGGATCGTCGGCGATCCAGCCGAGCGCCCATTTCGACCAGCCGGCGAAATGGTGGAAGAAGCCGTCGGTAGCCGCCATCATCGCGTAGCGGTCCACGTAGAGCACGTCGTCGCGATAGCCGTTGGCGGAATAGAGGTCGGGCAGGTCCAGGGCGTGGCCGAGTTCGTGCGCCATCACCTCGGTCTCGTCGTTGAAGTCGGCCGAGTTGAGGTAGGTGAAGTTCTGCCCGGTGATGGCGTCGGTGCCGAACTGGACCGGATCCTCGCCGCCCGGCGGCGCTTTGTCCCTGGCGTAGTGCGTCCGCTTGTACATCCGCTTGGAGGCGAAGTTCGCCGGCTCGTCGCAGCCCCACGCGTCGCCGGCGGGGATGCCGGTATGCGGTGCCCCGACGTGGGTGATCATCATCACGTCGAAGTCCCCGAACATCGCGTCGACCACGGCGCGATTCCACGCTCCCGCGTCGCGGATGTGCTGACATGCAGCGGTGAACGTGTCGTCGGCGAGGTCGATCGCATCGCGCAGCGCGTTGCTGTTGTTGGAGTTGGACTCCGACCCGGGGTCGGGGTTGGCGGTGCTCCAGCCGGTGCCGGCGAGGCCTGACGAGGACTGCACCTCCATTCGCGCGCCCTCGCCGCCGAAATCTCTGGTGAAGCTGATCGTGACGTCGATCTCCTGCGCCACGGGGTCGAAGTCGGTGCCGGGCGCGGTCGAGAAGTACGCCGCGGTGCCGCCGATCCCCTCGCCGGCGTCGACCTGTGCGGCCCGCAAGCATTCCGAGATGTAGTCGGCGACGCGGCCAGAGCTGTCCATCACGCCCGGGGTGTCGTCGGAAGCGGTCAGCCCGATTGCGCTGAGCGCGCCGCCGCTCGACGCGGTGACGGAGATCCGGCCCTTCTGGCTGGCGCCGCCCATGGATTGCGCGCGGAACTGACCCTGCAGGCGGCCGAACTGGGTCGCGTCGCTGGAGGTCCGCTCGCGCCGGTAGACGGCGTCCTGGATCAGCACCGGGTCGCCAGGCAGCGCGCCCTCGGCGGCACGGATCGCTGCCGTCACGTGGTCACCGAGCGCCGTCAGGAAGGCGGCGTGGTCGTCGGCCTGGTTCAGCGTCAGGTTCAGTGCGCCAAAGCTGAGCGACAGCGTGTGGCTGTCACCCGTCTGCGTCTCGACAGCGAGTTCCGCCGTCTCGGTGCCGTCGAAGTCGACATTGACCGGATACGTGCCGAAGGTCTCGTCGGTCCACATCGCGGCGAACGGGATGTCGTAGACGTTGTCGGCGCCGGCGCGGGGAAACGTCTGGATCTGCAGGGTCTCGGTGCCGTCGAAGACGACCGGGGACGACCAGTCCGCAGGCATGACGGCCCTGAGGCCGCCGCCGCGGAACGCGTCCCACCAGTAGCTCGCCACCGCCTGCGGCAGGACCAGCGGCCTGCGCGCGCCGCCGATGTCGTAGCCGAAGGTCGTGAACTGGTACTGGGCTTCGCCGAAGCTGCACTCGTCGTAATAGTCGTTGATGCGATCGAAGGACTTCGCCTCGATCTGCGCGACAAGCTTGCTCATGTCGGCGTCGGTATAGGTCTGTGCGGGGTCGATCACCGGAAAGAGGCAGACCTTGATCGTCGGGTTGGCCTGCGCCGGGGCATCGCTCCGACCCCAGTAGGTCACCGTCTTGGGCTTGGGCATCGGCACCAGCACGAAGTCGTCGGGCAGCGCCGGCTTGAGACCGGCGGCGAATTCGGCCAGCTCCAGCGTCTCGACGCGTCCCGCGCGCGGCATCCGGATCAGCATGTTCTGGCTGTGGGTCTGGCCGGTGAGGACTTCGGCGCCGTGGCGGTCGAGCGTGCGCTCGGCCAGCACGTTCAGGCGCCGGTCCAGCACCGCCATGCGCGCGCCGCCCCGCGCCACCGCGACGAGGTGGCCGCCGACCCGCGCCAGCCGGTGCACGGTAAAGCCGAGCCGCGCCCGATGCCGGTCTCCGCACGGCTCGTCGTCCTCCGGACGGCCTCCGCCCGGCCGCCCACCGCCGCCGTCGGTTCCGGGCCGCCCGCCGCCGCCGGGATCTGAACCGCCGTTCGGGCCGCCGTCGTCCGTGCCGCCTCCGCCCTCCGGCCGGCACCCGCACTTGCAGCCGTGCGGGTCGGGGCGGTCGTGAGGCTCGCAACAGTCGCAGCCGCAGCGCTTCATCAGCGTCCGCAGCACGTAGCAGAGACGCGCCAGCGGATCGGCCACCTGCGCGGCGGCGGCAGGAACCGCCGACGCGCGGAGATCGACCTTGCGGACCTGACCTCCCTTCTGCGCGAGGACGAGGTGCGTGCCGTCGACCACCGCCGCCGCTGTCACCCGCTCGACCTCGAAGGCGTGCACCTCAGGCGCGCCCGTGGCGCTGTCGTCGCCCAGCAGGATCATCCGGGCCTCGCCGCGGTCGCGGCCGATCAGGATGTCGTGCCGGTCGGCGTCGAGCGCGGCGAGATCGGCGTCGAGCCTCAACCGGCCCAGCGGCGCGACACGCTCGGACTTGCGGTCGAGCGCCCAGAGCGCGATGTCACCATCGGTGCCCGTCAGCAGCACCAGCCGACGGCGCAGGACGACGACCTCGCTTATCGGCGCCTGAACGCTTTCGGCCACCCTCTCGAACGTCGCCGACCGCGCGAGACCGCCGTCCTTGCCGCGGAAATCGGCGCGGTGCAGCCGCCCCTCGGCGTCGAGCGCATAGAGCGTGAGGGGCCTGCGCCGCCCGCCGGCGATCAGCCTCCGCGGCTTGACCTCGATCTTCGCCCTAGCAAGGGCTTTCGCGTCCTCGTCGCCGTAGACCGCGAACGGATAGACCGTGACTGTCTCGCCCTCGGCGACGGCCACGAGACCGTCGTCGGGTCCGAAGAGCGCGAGCGGTTCCGCTTCTCGCTCCGGGGGTCTTTGGGGCCGCTCGGGACGGTTCGGGCGGCCGCCGTCATGGTGGTCCTGGCGCGGCGGCTTCATGGTGCGGATCACGCGAAGTCCCCGCTGCGACGTCTTGCGCGACGTGACGGTGTCATCATTCATGGCGGTCCCCTTCAATGATCTTGAGGGTCCTCGCGGCACGAGCCTGGTCTTCAGATTGGTCCCGCGCGAGAAGCCCTCTGAAAATGCGATCGTCCCAACTGCGGCGGGACGTCTTCCGAAAAGTCACATCGTGTCCCCGACTAATGCGTCGGGGTTTTCTGGAGTGGCGTGCGGGGCCGGGTGCGCTTTGGAAATCGTGATTGCGTGCCGGCCGGGCTCGCCGTCGCGTGAGCCCGCCTTCGGATGCGCAGCGAGTTCGATGTCTCAAATACTGGCGCGCGAAAATGCTATGGGTCGCGCGATTTCAATCTTCCGGTCTGCCTATCATATCAGATTACGCGCCTGAATGGAGTTCGAATTCTGGCGTTCAGCCGAAGAATTGCCGGGGTTCGAGCAGTTCGCGCGGCAATTGCGTGCGTGCCGTAAGGGAGGCCTGGGGTTCGTTCAGGCCACGATGATCTCGGCGCTGGCGGCGGTACGGGTGATGTGGGCGCGCATTTCCGCCGAGGCGGCCTCGCCATCGCGATCGCGGAGCGCCGCAACGATCCGGAAGTGCTCGGCAATCAACTCGGCCATGCGCTCCGACGCCGTCGTCGGGAGCGGCTGTCGCTGGGTCTCGGTGAGGAGGGCGTGGATCGACGCGTAGAGGTCGCGCAGCACCCGGTTCGGGCAGGCCGCGGCGATCGTGCTGTGAAAGCGGAGGTCGGCGTCGACGTGAGCGACGAGATCGGCGGTGGCCCAGGCCTCGCGAAACTCCTGCGCCGCAGAATCCAGCGCCGCGATCTCGGCGTCGCTGATCCGCGTGGCGGCGAGACGGCAGAGCTCCCCCTCGATCAGGCGTCGGGACTGGAACACGTCGGCGAGGCGGTATTCGCCGGCGTAGCGCCATTCCGACGGCGCGGCGGTCGGCTGAGTCGCCGGCCCGACGACGTAGGTGCCGCGGCCGGCGAAGGTGCGGACGAGGCCCAGCGTCTCCAGCGTCAGCACCGCCTCGCGGATGGAGGGGCGCGAGACGCCGAGCCGCAGGGCGAGCTCGCGCTGCGACGGCAGACGCTCGTCCGGCGCGAGATCGCCGCGGCGGATCATGTCCTGCAGGTGTCGCGCGATGCCGTGCGGAACCGGTGTGCGCCCGAGCATCAGGCGGCGCGCGGCGGCCAGGCCGACGCCAGGGCAGTCGAACTTGGCAGTTGAAGCATTTCGCCTCCGGGTGTTTGCTGCGGTCAGACCGGCCAGACCAGTCTGCCGCGTCGCCAACTACAACAGGGATCGGACAGAATGAACAAGATGCTCACGAGCCTCGCCGCCGCCGCCCTGGCGCTCGCCGCCGGGAGCGCCGCGGCGCAGGACACGCTGCAGGTCGGCGCCAACATCGGCAACGTGCCCTGGGAATTCCAGGACGAATCGGGCGATTTCGTTGGCTTCGAGGTCGACCTCGTCGATGCCGTGGCCGAGCGGCTGGGGCGCGACTACGAGATCGTCAACATCCCGTTCAACGGCCTCTTCTCGGCGGTGCAGTCGGGGCGCATCGACCTTGCTATCTCGTCGATCACCATCACCGACGAGAGGCTGGAATCGGTCAGCTTCGCCCAGCCCTACTACGACAGCGACCAGTCGCTGACCACGGCCGAGGGCGGACCCGCCTCGATGGCCGAGATGGAGGGCAAGGTCGTCGGCGTCGACACCGGCTCCACCGGGGACATGTGGACGACCGAGCACGCCGAGGAGTACGGTTTTTCCGACATTCGCCGCTACGAGGGGCTGGCGCCAGCGATGCTGGACCTGCAGGCCGGCCGGATCGACGGCTACATCTCGGACATCCCGGCGCTGCTGTACTACACCAAGGACAAGCCCGACCTGAACGTCGTCTCGCGCATCGTCACGAACGAGAAGTACTCGATGATGTTCGCCAAGGACGACCCGCTCGCGAGCGAGGTGAACGACATCATCACGCAGCTCAAGGAAGAGGGCGTGATCGCGGACCTGCACGAGACGTGGTTCGGCGCGGCGCCCGAGGAGGGCACGTCGACCGCGACCGTCATGGACATGCCAGCCGCCAAGTAAGACCCGGCCAGCCAGGGCGGCGGGGTACGCTCCGCCGCCTTTTTCCTGCCGCGAGGGAGGCCGATGGACCTCTTCCAGACATTCTTCAACCTCGAGGTGCTGGCGCGCACCTGGCCGCTGCTGATCGAGGGGCTGTGGGTCACGGTCCAGCTAGGCGCGGCCAGCATCGTCGCGGGGCTGATCCTGGGGCTGATCCTCTGCCTGGTCCGGCTCTACGCGCCCCTGCCGCTCAGGTGGAGCGCCCGGATCTACATCGACGTTTTCCGGTCGATCCCGCTGCTCGTGCTGCTGATCGTGGTCTACTACGCGCTGCCCTTCGTCGGCATCCGCCTCTCGCCGTTCCTGTCGGCGATGACGGCGCTGACGATGGTCTCGGGCGCCTACAGCGCCGAGATCTTCCGCGCCGGGATCGAGGCGGTGCCGAAGGGCCAATTCGAAGCGTCCGAGGCGCTGGGTCTCAGCCACCGCCAGACGATGGTCGACGTGATCCTGCCACAGGCGGTCAAGATCGTCATCCCGCCGCTCACCAACAACTCCATCAACGTGGTCAAGGATACTGCGCTGGCCTCGGTCGTGGCGATGCCCGACCTTTTGAAGCAGGCGACGCAGGCGCAGGCGTTGGCGGCGAACCCGTCGCCGCTGATCCTTGCCGCGGCGATCTATCTGGCGATCCTCTGGCCGCTCGTCGTGCTCGTCGGGCGCCTGGAGCGCCGCTACGGGACCAGCGCATGAGCGAGGGGTTCGTCAGCATCCGCAACCTCCGCAAGCGCTATGGCGACTTCGAGGCGCTTTCCGGCATCGACCTCGAGATCGCCGAGGGCGAGGTGGTCTGCGTCGTCGGCCCTTCGGGCTCCGGCAAGTCGACGCTGATCCGCTGCATCAATCGGCTGGAGCCGTTCGAAACCGAGAGCGAGATCCGGGTAGACGGCACGCCCGTCGCGCCCGGGCGGTCGCTCGCCAAGGTGCGGGCCGAGGTCGGGATGGTGTTCCAGTCCTTCAACCTCTTTCCGCACCTGACCGTGCGCGAGAACGTCATGCTGGCGCCGCGCCGCGTCCGCCGGATGACCCGCGCCGCGGCGGCCGAGCGGGCGGACAAGCTGCTCGCTCGAGTTCGGCATCTCGGAGCAGGCGGACAAGTACCCGGGCCAGCTCTCCGGCGGCCAGCAGCAGCGGGTGGCGATCGCCCGCGCGCTGGCGATGGAGCCGCGGGTGATGCTGTTCGACGAGCCGACATCGGCGCTCGACCCCGAGATGGTGGGCGAGGTGCTCGACGTAATGCGCGGGCTCGCCCACACCGGCGTCACGATGATCGTCGTCACCCACGAGATGGGCTTCGCCCGCCAGGTGGCCGACCGGGTGATCTTCATGGACCGGGGCGAGATCGTCGAGATCGGCCGCCCCGACGACATCTTCGCCGCTCCGAAGGAGGAGCGGACCCGGAGCTTCCTCAGCGCCGTGCTGAACCACTGACCGCAAGGACCGACATGACCGACTACCTCGACATGGACTTCGTGCACTCGCAGTTTCCCGGCCTCGCCCAGCCGTGGGTGTTTTTCGACAACGCAGGCGGCTCGCAGACGCTCAAGGGCGCGGTCGACAGGATCACCGAGTTCCTGTTCGAGCGGAACGTGCAGATCGGCGGCAGCTACGCCGTCAGCCAGGCGGCGGCCGAGGCGCTGATGGCCGGACGCCGCGCCGGACAGACGCTGGTCAACGCCGCGCGGCCGGAGGAGATCGTCTTCGGCCCCAACGCCACGGTGCTGCTGCAATGGCTCGCCACGGCGATGCGCAGCCAGTTCTCGCCGGGCGACGAGATCATCGTCTGCACTGCCGACCACGAGTCGAACATCGGCCCGTGGGAGCGGCTGCGCGAGTTCGGCATCGAGATCCGCTACTGGCCGATCGGACCCGGACTACGCCCTGCGGATCGAGGATCTGGCGCCGCTGATGAGCGACCGCACGCGCCTCGTCTGCGTGCACCACGTCTCGAACATCCTCGGCAAGATCAACGACATCGCCGCGATCGCGCGTTTCGTGCACGAGCGTGGCGCGAAGGTCTGCGTCGACGGCGTAGCCTACGCGCCGCATCGGGCGATCGACGTGCAGGCGTGGGACGTCGATTACTACGTCTTCAGCCTCTACAAGACCTACGGGCCGCACCAGGCGATCATGTACGGCAAGTACGACCTCTTGGCCGAGCTCGACGGGATCTACCACTCCTTCTACGGGCGCGAGAAGGTCCCGGGGAAGCTGGAGCCGGGCAACCCGAACTACGAGCTCGCCTATTCCACCGTCGGCATCGTGGAGTACCTCGAGATGCTCGGCGGGCAAGCGGGCGAGGCGGGAACGGCCCGCGAGAAGGTGGAGGCTGCGTTTCGGGCCATCACCGCGCAGGAGGACGCGTTGACGGGGCGGCTGCTGGACTGGCTCGGCGCCCGCAACGATGTCCGGGTGATCGGCGACAGCCGCAACGAGGGTTCGGCCCGCGTGCCCACCATCGCCTTCAAGTTCGACGGCCGCAATTCGGGTGAGGTGGCGCGGGCGATGGACGACCATGGCATCGCGATACGCTTCGGCGACTTCCATTCCCGCCGGCTGGTCGAGGCGCTCGAGGAGCAGGACCACCAGGGGGCGATCCGCGTCTCGATGGTGCACTACAACACCGTGGAGCAGGTCGAGCGTCTGACCCGCGCGCTGGAGGTGATCGCGCGGCCGGCAGGCAGCTGACGTGCTCTGACGCGGGGAACGGCCATCGCGACTGGTATTTGCCGCTCGCACCCGATCCCGTTGACGCCCGGCCAGCTGCCACTGGCAGAAGCTGATTGATGCCGATTGGGCGCAGGCATCCTGTTGGGTTGCCCTAGTCTGAAGGCTCATTTCTGCTTGCAGCCTACAGCTCGCGGAGGAGGTTGGCTTTCTCAGGAAATATTCGTGAGGCCGGGATCCTGCGGAGGATCTCTCGCCTCGCCGATCTGCCGCGTTGCTTCGCGGCTTCGGGGTCGCCGACAGCGCGCGTCACGGCGTTTGCAAGCTTTGCCGGGTCGCGCATGTCCGTCAGCAGTGCATGCTCGGAGGTCGCGAATTCCCGCACCGGTTCGGTGTCGGACAGGACCAGCGGGCAAGCCGTCGCCATCGCTTCGAGCATCGACCACGAGAGCACGAACGGGACCGTGAGGTAGACGTGCGCGTCGCTGCGGCGGAGCAGCCACCGATAAGACGCTTCGGGCAGCGTGCCGAGCAGGACGACGCGTTGCCAATCTATGCCCGCGATTGCACGTGCGCGCTCAAGCCAATCGATCCGTCGCATTGAGTCCGTGCCGTAGGCGACCGAATTGTCGCCGGCGATCGCTATGATGGCGTGCGGAACTGCCCTCTGGATCGCAGGCACGGACGCCATGAAGTGAGGAAAGCCCCTGTGCGGCTCCATCCCGCGGGTCGCGTAGGTCACAAGAGGCGTTTCAGCGCGCAACCCCCGCAATGGAACCGGGCACGAAGGGGCGCTCGGCAAAGCCTCCGCCGGCTTGAAGTCATCCGTGTCGATCCCGTCGTGATGGACCGTGATGGCCGATCTCAGCGGAACCGGAAACTGCTTCGCCTGAAAGGCTGTGGGACAGATCGTGACATCGGAGGACGCGATTTCGAGCGCCATGGCGGCGTTACGTGCCCGCTCGACCATGCCCTGCTCGGTCTCCGGGAGATCAACCGGGTTGTCGAGCCACGCGAGGTCGGGAGCCGGAGTGCCGTACCACCATTCGGCGTAGGCGACCTTGCGGGCGCGCGGAAACACATCCGCCGCGAACATGCCGGCGCCGGGGCCGGCGTGCGAAACGATGATGTCCGGTTCAAGTCCATCGCGACGCGCCGCGAGCATCGCCCGCGCGAAGCCCTGGCCGTTCAGCGTGGCGCGATCGAACGCCTGAGCGTAGGGGTGCGTCTGCTCTGACGGCTCTCGGTGCGGCTGGTATGTCAGCGATGCGCAGCCAGGCACCCCGACCGCCCGACTTGCCGCGAACGTCACGGGCCAGCCCCCGCGAGCCAGGTACTCGCCCAGCCTGCAGAACTGCCCCGGTCCGTCGTCGTGCACGAATAGAACGTGCGGGTTGGTCGCCCCGACCGTCATCGGCCCCGCGAGCAGGGCTTCTGGGCGATCGAGGCGCATCAGCCCGCGAGCATCGACCAGATGCCGAGTGCCAGCGAGCCTGTGGAGATCGCCAGCGCCCCCGCCACGGTGAGCGCCAGTCCGCGACTGCTGCCGGTCTCGACCGGGTTGTCTCTCTCGATCTGCGCCTGCTCGATCCGCGCCTGCACCACTTCGACGCGCTCGAGCGCCTCCATCAGGAGCGCTTCGCCGTCCTGCTTCGGATGCGCGGAAAGAACGTCCAGCAAGGCGCGCAGCTTGACGACCTCAGCGAACGTGCGTTCGGCAAGGCGGCGGTCCGCATCCCCCGACGGCTTCGCGCGCCCGACGGCACGCAGATCGCCGCTGGTTCCGTCAGCGGCGCGGGCGATCGCGGAGATCGTGAACTCGAAGCCGGGCTCGAGCGGCGGCTCGAGGTCGAGCGAAAAGCCATAGCGGCCGGTGCCGATGCCTCCACGCTCGAGATCGGGACGATGCGCATCTGCGCGGAGCTCGGCGACGAGACGACCCTCGCGCAAGATCGATACGCTGACGGTCGCGTTCTGATCGGCGCGGTCAATGGCCCAGCCGGCGACGCGGCCGGGGCGCGGCACGTCGATCACTCCGTTGATCCGGCCATCGTGGTCGGCATCGTCCGGCGCGAACGCCGTTGGCATGTCGGTCATCGAAGTCGCTCCTGTGGACGTTTGCGACGTCTTAAGCCGCCGAGCTTAACTGCGGGCTTAACGAGGAGGCTGAAGATGCGGTGGCTGGTGATCCTTGTGCTGCTGGCCAGTGCGGCGAGCGCCGAGGAAACCCTGTTTGACTGGTCTGACGACGCCTGCGTCCGTTGGGACATTCCCGATACTCCTGCGCGCTTCTGGCGCGAGGCCGATGGTGTCGCGATGATCTCTGGCTCCGAACAAAGCCGGGTCAGTCGCGGGCCGGATCCGTTCTCGCTCAATCGAGATTGCGAGGTTGCCTTCGAGGGCGGCCACGACGCAAACCCGCAGGATCATGATGATCGTGCGTGGATTCATTCCACCTGGGCTCACGAGGATGGGCGCGTCGATGCTCTCGCCCATGTCGAATACCACGGACACCGTCACGGTGTCTGCTCTGCAGACGCGTACCTTGCCTGCTGGCGAAACTCGATCGTCGCGCTGACAAGTCGGGACGGCGAACGTTTCAGGCGCGTCGAAGGGCCGCCCGTGGCAGCGCTACCATACGCATACGACCCGCAGCAGGATCGGCGGTCGGGCTATTTCAACCCATCGAACATCTTTCGCGTGGATGACGCGCTGTACGTCTTCGTCTTTGCGGAGGCCTATGGCTCGCAGCGCCGCGGCGCCTGCCTTCTTCGTCGCGCGCTTGGTGGCGGAGAGTGGGCGGCTCTCGACGGGGGGAGCTTCTCAGCCGGTCTCACAGGGGTCGCCGGTTCGACGCGCGGCGGCACGTGCTCGCCGGTCGCGGGGGTGAGTTCGGCGCTCTCGTCCGTCGTGCACGACGGGGGCGGCGGATTTCTCGCGGTGACGCCGAGGAGCTACGAAGGAAGGTCGGGCATCTGGCTCCAGCGCTCACGCGACCTGCTGTCGTGGAGCGCGCCGGAGTTGTTGGTTGAACTCCCGCTTCTCTGGCGGCGCGACTGCACCGCGCCGGCGCTCTACGGGTATCCGTCGCTGCTCGCGCCGGAGAGTTCTGCGCGGAACTTCGACACGCTCGACGGCGAGGTCTGGCTGACCGTCGTCCGGATGCCTCTCGATGGAGAATGCCGGGTCGGCCCGGAACGCGACCTCGTCGCATGGCGACTCCGCCGCACCGAAGACGGTGGCGTCGCTCTTGCGGAAGTCGCTCCATAGGCGCGCGTAGCTCATCGCCCCAGAACTACAAATCCGGCGCTCAAGAGGTCCTTCTCATTCGACTCATGAAGACGAGCGGCAGATGCGCCGCTCGACCTTTCGATCTCCGCGCTGAACGGCGAGGGCGGCGGTCGTTCAACTGGCTTCCGCCAGATCTCGCTGAGCGAGCCGGTCGAGCAACCTCGCGGGATCCGTCAAGTCGCCGCCGGTAACCACTTGCCCGTCGTAGGGTGCAACCGCACCGGACGCGACCCGCTCTTCGATCACGTCCAATGCCGCCTCGATTTCGTCCATCGGCGCGTCGAAGAGATCGTAAATCGAGTAGTCCCACCAACGTGACGCCAGGAGGCGCTCGACCACGGAATCGGGAAACCGCAACCGCAGCACGCGGCCCGGCGTCCCGACCACGATAGAGTAGGGCGGCACGTCCTTCACCACCGTCGCGCGGGCGCCGATGATCGAACCCGTCCCTATGGTGATGCCCGACTTGAGAAACGCGCCCTGCCCGATCCAGACATCGGCCTCAAGCGTCGTCACTGGGCACGAGCCGGGGAACGGCCGGCTCTTCGCGCGGACCTCCGGCCACCTTTCACCGAGCATGAGCCGGTCCCAGCCGTTCACTTCCGGATAGTAGGCGGTGCGGGACGTCGTCAGCCAGTCCGTCGGATGCTCGTGTGTGCCGATGATCACACCTGACGCGATCGAGCAGTAACGCCCGGCGCGTAGATTGTTGAGCGTTCCGCCGGAGAGGTTGCAGAACGCCCCGACATCGAGGAACGCGCCCGGCGTGATCGTCGATATGACGGATGTCGGCCCTTCGAAGCGGGACGCGGCATCGATGCGCTTGGCCTGGCCGAGCCCTCCGAGCTTGAAACCGAGCGCGTCAAGGGCGCGATAGTCCTCGCGGGTCATCGACAGAGTGACCTGGTTCATGATCGTTCTCTTGCTTCTTGATTTGCTTGTCAGGCGCCAACCTCGCCCATGGCGTCGCGTATCGCGCTGAGCGCCTTGTGCGACGGTTCATGGCTTGGGTCGATCTTGAGCGACTGCTCTTGTGCGTCCGCGGCGCCTTGAAGGTCCCCTGCAGCCCTGAGCGACACGCCGAGGAAGTGCCAATATTCCTGCCGACGTGGCCGGAGCTCGGCGGCGCGTCGTGCGGCCGCCGCTGCCTCGGAATGCCGGCCGGCACGATGCAGGTACTCTGCCAATGTCCTGTGGCCCTCGGCGTGGTCCGGCAGGTGCCCGACTGCGCGGCGCAGCGCCGCGATCGCGTTGTCCTGCTCGCCGCGCTCCCAGGCGAGCCTTCCGTCGCGGATCCTGACTTCGGTCTCGAGACGGCGCACCTCGCGTGCGTGCGCAGTCTGCAGCCGCGCGGCGACGAGCGCCAACTCGTCGGGTCCGAACGTCTGCCGATCGCTCACCTCGGGGTATGCCCCGAATTCCTCCTCGAAAAGCGTGTCGCGGCCTGGGAAGTACCGCTTTCTGACCGCCTCGTTGGAGGTCCTAAACTTATCGTAGAACGCCATCGCTTCCGCCCTCGACGGGCGCGCGCCCTTGCCGGGGAAATGCTTCGCGAGGTTCGACGAGAGCGGTCCAAGCACCGCATCGAGCGGAAGACCCGCGATCGGTTCGAGGTTCTGGTTGATGCGGCGCAGATAATCCTGCGCCTCCGCGGAAATCAACTCGTTCAGCGACCCGACCTGTCGATATCCTGCCGGTGCGCCAAATCCCCATGCTGCAAGGAAGTCCGCCACGACATCGCCGCCGACCAGCTGCCTCCGATCGAACAGTCGGACATGGACGTGGGCACGTCCGAAGACGTCCTCCCAAAGCGCGAGCGAGCGGTCATAGTTGAAGTACGGATCGTTCGGGCCGACCCGCGGCAGGATATCGGAGCTTGTGCCGCCGCTTTTCAGACGCGTCGAGTAGAGGCTGAGCGCTACTTGGTCCTGCCGGCGCAGATAGATGCTGATGTCGATGCGGTCGAAGTGCGGGGTCAGAAGGTCAGCCAGGCGCTGCACCTCCACCTCTGTCTTGAGCCGGCTATGACAATGCTCGTTGCAGAAGACGAAGATGCCCTCACCTCCCAGCTCGGCCTCTGCCTGCGCCTCGAAGCGAGCGCGGAAGGCGGGCACGGCCTCGGGACCATGAACTCCGAAGGCGCCACGTATGGGATCTGCGCGCGCGTCGTCCATCGCGAAGGCGGCGAGACCGGTGTGATTGAACTCGCCGGGGAAGCGGGGATAGCGAACCCCGCGTTCGGCAAGTCGGTCGCGGTTCTTCGCGAGAAAAGCCTGGAGCGTCGTCGTTCCAGTCTTCTCCGTCCCGATCTGGAGTATGCAGCGTCTCGTCATGGTACTGGTCCTATCCGGCCGGCCTTGCCAGGCGGTGAACGGTCATTCCTCGCGGAAGGCGCGGCGAAGGTGGCGCAGGATCGGCTCGAGCAAGTAGTCGCCGGCACGCCGCTCTCCGATCACGATCGAGACGTCGACGGGCATCCCGGCGGTCACTGCAACCTCTTCGTGCTCGGCAAGGGCCTCAGGGTCGAGCACGACACGAGCCTCGAAGTAGGTCTCACCGTTGTCGTCCGTGAGCGCGTCGGCCGAGACGTAGCTGACAACCCCGGGGATGAGAGGGGCGTCGGCGCGCTTGTAGGCGGATAGCCGGACCTCGGCCGGACCGCCGACGCGAACACTGTCGATCGCGCTGGGAGGAAGCTGTGTCAGCGCGACAAGCTCGTCGTTCTCCGGCAGGATGCTCATCAGAGGTTCGCCCGGGCCGATGACAGCGCCCGGGGTTACCGTCACGATCTGGACCACCTTTCCGGCTTGCGGTGCGCGAAGCTGGTGGCGCGCCAGCGAGTCCTTGCCGGCACGTATCTGCGCCTCGATGCTCTCGACGTTCTTTCTGTGCTCGACCAGCGACGACACGATTTCTACGCGCCGCTGTTGCCGCAAGCTGCGTATGTCGCTCTCCGCGCGCGCGATCTCCTGGCGGGCGGCTTCGGCGATGCCGGCATGTTCGTCGCGTTCGCCCTCGATCTGGGCGACGGCGCGGTCGAACTCGAGGAGTCGCTGGCGTGGTGCCGCGCCCTTCGAGACAAGCGCGGCGACCTGATCCCGTTCCTCCTGCCACAGGGCAAGCTGGCGGCTCGCTGCACGGACGCGAGCCGAGCTTGCCTCGATTTCCGCGCGGAGCTGATCGATCTGCCGGTCGAGAGCCACCACCTGCGAGCCGTGAGCTCCGAGCCGAGCATCATGCAGCGCAAGCTCGGCGGCAATCCGCGCTTCACGAAGGCGGCTTTCTTCCGCGGGGCGGTCGCCGTCGCCCGCCTCCAGCGCGTCCGGCTCGGGAGAGGGGAGGCGGCTGGAGGAATGCACCTGCGGCGCAGTCTTTGGGTCCGGCGCGGTACCAGCGGCCTCCGCCTCCAAGCGCCAGATGGCGAAACTGGCGGCATCAAGCTCTGCTTCGAGTTGCGCGAGACGTTCGCGGGTCTGCGTGGCGTCGAGGCGGGCGACGACCTGGCCCTCCTCTACCCGATCGCCGGCGCGAACGAGGAGTTCGGCCAGGATTCCGCCCTCGAGATGCTCAACGGACTTGCGTTCGCTGTCGGCGTGCAGGACGCCGTAGGTCACCACCGCCGCGTCCAGCCGGGCGAACATGCCCCAGCCTGCAAGCGCGCCCAGAAAGCAGATCGCGATCACGAGCGCCGCAGCCACGATGTGGCCGTACGGGCGCAGACCGTCTTGGTCCCAAGTCGCATCGCTCATCACGCGATCTCCCGCACGTCCGGCCGCCGCTCGACCGGCACCCTGCGTGGTGACAGCGTTTCCATCACCTCAGCGCGAGTGCCGAAGTTGGCGACGGCACCGTCCTTCAGGACCAGAAGCTTCTGGGCGCGTTGCAGGATCGACATCCTCTGCGCGACGACGACGACCGTGGTGCCTCGGGCGCGTGCCGCCTCGATCGCCGCGACGAGTGCCGCCTCGCCCTCGGCATCGAGGTTCGAGTTGGGCTCATCGAGAACCAGGATCTTCGGGTCGCCGTAAAGAGCGCGCGCAAGCGCCACCCGCTGCTTCTGCCCGCCGGATAGCTGGACTCCGCCGCCGCCGATCCGCGTTGCGTAGCCCTTCGGCAGCGATCCTATCAGCTCGTGGACCGCGGCGGCGCGTGCCGCAGCGACGACGGCGCCCATGTCGACCTCTCCAAATCGGGCTATGTTCTCTGCCAAGGTCGCTGTGAACAGGGTCGGTTCCTGCGGGACGTAGCCGACCGCGCGGCCAAAGCTTCCGCGCTCATGGTTGAACGTGCTCTGACCATCCAGGTATGCGCCGCCGGCAGTCGGCTTCCAGACCCCGACCAGCATGCGCGCCAGCGAAGACTTGCCGGCGCCCGACGGACCGACGATGCCAAGAAGTTCACCCGCGCCGACCTCGAACGTAACGTTGCGCAGGACCGGCCGCGCATCCTCTCCGGGAACGTACGTCAGTCGGTCCACGACGAGGCGGCCGGAGGCGATCTCGAATCCTTCAGTCGCACGATCGGCGGCGCCGGTCCGCGTGATCTGCTTCAATCGGTCGACTGCGGCAAACGCGTCGATCCATTGCCGCCACCCGTCCACCATCTGCTCAAAGGGAAGAAGCAGTCGACCCATCAGAACCGATGCCGCAATGATCGTGCCGGCGGTCACCTGATCATTGATCACGAGTGCCGCACCGACCGTGATGATCCCGATCTGAAACGCCATGCGCGCGGTGCGAACCACGGCCGTCAGAGCCTTCGCCAATCTCTGTCCCCGCTCCACCACGGCAATTGCATCCGCCTGCGTGCGCCGCCAGCGTCGCGCGAGGTCGGGGAGCATCCCCATCGCGGTGATGACTTCGGCATTCCGCATGGCCTCGGTAGTCTCAGCCTGGACCATGCCGTTCGCGGCAGAAGCCTTGGCGCTGGGGCGCCGTACAGCAAGCTCAGCGCCGACGGCGGCGAAGGTGAGGAGCGCCGCGCCGGCAAGGCCGACGGTGCCGTAGACCGGATGCAGCAGGAACAGGACGAAAAGGAAGAGCGGCGTCATTGCGAGGTCGAGCGGCAGCGCAATCGATCCGCCCACCACGAAAGCGCGCAGATCCGCGAGGTCGCGCACCGATCCCGCAGCGGGCGACGGACCCTCGCGCAGCGTCGTCTCCACCGCCGCCTCGAAAACCGGCTTTCCCAGCCTGGCAGTCAGACGGCTCCCCAGGATCGCGAATATGCGCTGTCGCAGCACGTCGAGAATGAGCTGGAAGCCCAGCAACAGCGCCACCAGGAGCAGGAGCGCCGTCAAGGTCTCCATGCTGCGCGAGGACAGGACCCGATCGTAGACCTGGATCGTGTAGAGCGGCATTCCAAGATGCAGCAGGTTCACGAAGAACCCGACCGCACCCGCAGCGATTCCGCCGCGAACCAGATCCCACATGGCTGCCTTGTGTGCCTCTGCTGGAGACATGGCTCAGACCGCCCTGAGCATCGGCTGGCGTCGTGCCAGCAATTTGCCGAAGAGCTCGGCGTGACGCCGCCCCAACTCCGCGGCGGTCATCGGAGGCTGGATCCCCGCGCGCAGACGGTTCCACAAGCCTGGGTCTTTGATCGCCTCCGCCAGGCGTTCGGCTAGGCTTTCGGCAGACCCGACGTGGAAGTGGAGGCCGTCGATGCCGTTGCGGACTTTCTCGGCCATGCCGCCGATGTCGGACGCGATGATCGGGCGGCCGTGGAAGAACGCCTCCTGGATCACCACCGGCGAATTCTCCCACCACGTCGAAGGAACGATCATCCAGTCGACTTCGCGCATTAGGTTTGGCAGTTCGTGGCTCTTGTAGGAGCCGCGAAACCGGATGCGGTTCCCTGCGATCCGGAACAGGTCCTTGACCTGGCGCTGGAACTCTTCGGGCTGGTGCTCGAGATTGCCGCCGTAGACGTAGAGCACGCTGTCGCCCCAAACTTCCTGGGGCACTCGCGTTACTGCATCGACCAACACCTTGATCCCCTTGAACGGATTGAGCTGGCCGAAGAAGGCAAATCGGTTTCGCGGGCCTCCAGACGCGGCGGGGCGCGGCGGCGTTCGCGTGCCGCCTTCAAGCCCGTTCTCGATCATCACCAGCTTTTCCTGCGGCAGGCCCCAGTCGGCGAAGCGGGACAAGAGGAAGTGCGAGGGCGAGACGAAGGCGTCAACCTCCGCGAAGAACGACTTCACGAACAGTTCGCGCCGCAGCATGTTGCCCGCACCGATCTCCGGGAAACACATGCCGCAGTCGGACGGCGAGGCCTTTGTGCAGAGTGCATGAGTCCCTGCCTTGATCATCTGCCCGTGATGGGCGCAGATCGGCAGGTACTCGTGCAGCGTATAGACGATCGGCACATTTCCCAGCGCCCTACGCGTCGCGCGGATCGCCTGCAGACCGAAACCCATAGAATGGTGGAAGTTCACCACATCCGGCTTCAAGTCGCGCAGGAAACGCTCGTAGTGATCCATCAGGTCACCGACGTCCTTCGAGCCGAGGTAGAACCAGTCGAAGTCGTCGGAGTAGTAGAGCGTCTCGTCCGGACCGCGGCCAAGCGACATGAGTGGCGTCGCCTTGTGCGGCACTACAGGCGGGTTTACCCCGGCGAGATAATGCGCGTCCCAGCCGCGTTGCGCCTTCAGCCCCTCGAAGAGGTTCCATGAGGCGACCTGCGCGCCGCCGATCGAGAAGGCCGGGTGCGCGTGACTGATGATGAGCGCCTTCAATCTTCCGTCTCCTCTTGCATGCGCCGGGTGATGAGCGCCGCGTCGATGGCGTGCGTCATGCGCGCGTAAGGTGTGTCTTGCTGGGACCGCGTATCCTCGAGCATCCAGAAACCGACGGAGGGCGCGCACCAGGCATGCCCGCCGGCTGCGCGCAATCGCCGTGCCAGGTCGAGATGCGTATAGCGATCTCCGAAAAGGTGTCCTGAGATACCGCCGGCGGCCACCAGCAGGTCTCGTGCGATCAGCGCAACCTCGGCTGACCCTGCCGCGACTCGTGTCGCGTCCATCCCCTTGAGCGCGCTTGCGCCAAGACCCGCTCTGGCACAGGTCCCCTCGTGCCCTGGCAGGCCGGCCCTGGTGCCGCTGTAGTAGATCGAACCGTCCTCATAGGTCATCGCCGGCGACACAAGGCCACCGCCAGGCCGATCCGCCTCAGCCATTAGTCGCCTCAGCCAACCGCTTCCTTTTGGCAAAGCCGAAGGATGCCAGATGAGCACTTGCCGGCCGGCGCCTGCATCGACCCCGGCATCCAATCTGGCTGCCATCGTCGCGTGGTCGGGCACGACGACGAGTTGACCCGTCAGATCGTAGAAGCGGAACGCGTCGTCGAGCGCCTGCTTGATCTGCGAGGCAACCGTGCGGTCCGCGACCAGCGTCAGATCGATCAAGGCCGCATCTTCAGTGCCCGCAAGCGACGCGAGGACCGGCTGCAGCTCGGCGAGGGTGGAAACGGGCATGACCGCGCCGATGTCGGCACCGGCAGGTCCTCCATTGAGCGGCGCCGGGCGCGCGATCTGCTTCATCGGCTTGGGAGATCGGCCAAGACCGGCGAGGAAGGGCACCAGGTGGCTCTCCACGATCTGGTGAAATTCCGGCTCCTCTGGCCGCAGCGAGCTCAATATCGCCGGCAAGACGCCGTCGCCTTGACAGGGCGTCACCTCGACCTGCCGGAACAGGCACGTTCCGTCTTCCAGCACGATTTCGAGGTAGACGTCTTCCGCCGATTGCTCAGGGTAAGCCGCGGCATGGGCAATGAAGCCGTGCATGACCTCTCGCTCGTCGAGCAGTCCCGAGAACCGCGGGTTCTCGCCGAAGGCGCGGTTCAGATCCGGTCGCGGCAGTAGGTTCCATACCTTGTGGAGAGGCGCGTAGAGGTTCGCTTGGCTCTTCAGGATCACATGATCCACACGTCCCAGCGGGTCGAGCAGCCAGCCGGAGACGAGCAGCGTTCCATCGCCCGCTCTCAGCACCCGGTCGAACGCCGCATCGACGGGGCCGGAATAGCCGGTCAGCGTGTCCCGCCCCTCGTACCGAGGGCGGCAGACACGTCTAAACGCCCCCAGCGTTTCGCGAGGCGCCTCGATCCGGTCGAGCATCGCGCGCACGTGGTTCGTGGCTGCCGGCCCCTCGATCGGTCGTGGCATGTTCGGGACGACGTCAAGCCGTCCGATCTTTCCGTCGCGCTCGAAGTAGAGCGCCTGGGGGACCGGCGTATCGGCGTCGACGCACTTGACGAAGATGGAGACGCCGGAGGCCGGCGGCAGGATGTCCTCGCGGGTGAACCGCGCGACCGCCACTTCCCTCGGCTCGCTTCCATCGAGGCCGAGGATGCGGACGAAGCCGGCATCGAGCGTCTGCGCCCACCCCTGCAGGTAGAGGCCGCCGCATTCGGTCCTTGCTGCAACCTCCAGAAAGCCGTCGCGCCCTGCGGCGCCAGCGAGAAATTCGGCGATGAGCGCCGGAGCGACGGCATCGGCATTCCTGTGCAGGAAGGAAAGCAGCGCGCCAGCCGCGCCACCCGTCTTCCCCAACAGACGGCACAGCGGCGCCGCTGAGACGTCCAGATGGCCGGGCCGCGCCAGCCGCGCCACCGGGGCGCCCTCCTGGTCGAGAAGCTGCGAGTCATGCGCGGGCATTGCCGGTACCAGCGCAAGACCGGCGTGACCTCTCTCGCCACTCCAGGTAAGCGCCGTCCATGATCCCGCGCCCTCGACTGTCCCCGTCTCCGGCAGCGGTATCGCCGAGCGTTCGATGACCAATGCCACCTTTCCACCAGGCAGCACGATTGCCGTCGAAGGCGCGACCAGCGCCGTGGCGGGAACGTCCGCATGTGCATCGAGCGGGCTCACGCCGACACCTTTTGAGCAAGCCGCCTGTAGAGGCTCAGATACTCTTCGGCCATTGCGTCGGGATCAGCGCCGGGACGTACGTGGGCGGCGAGCTGCCTGCAGAGCCGGACGTCCGCGGCACGACTCATCGTTTCCGCAAGCGCTGCTGCGTCTCCCGGCGGCACATGAAGGCCGTCGACACCGTCGGTGACGAGTTCGGCCATTCCTCCGATACCCGAACAAATGACCGGGCGCCCAGCCGCCTGCGCCTCCAGCACAACCAGAGGCGCATTCTCCCACCACGTCGACGGCACGACGATCCAGTCAGCGCGTGACATGAGAAGCGGCAGGTCCGCGCGATCATACGGTCCCAAATGCTGCGCCACCGGCGAGGCGCGCTCGAGCGCCGCGGCAAAGCGCGCCCGTTCGGTTTCCGCGCTCCATGTGAAGCCGCCATGAAGGTTGAGACGTAGCCGCGCTCCGTCCTGCGCCAGACGCGCCGCGGCGTCGAGCAGGATGTGCACTCCCTTGTGGTCGGCGATGTTGCCGAAGAACGCGAAGCGGTCGCCTCGTTCCGGTGGCGACGTCGGACCGCCGCGCGGCACCCCGTTCGGGACCAGTGCGATCCGATCCGCAGGCAAGCCCCATGCCACGAACCGTTCCTTGAGAAATCTGCTCGGTGAGACGAAGAGATCGACACCCGCCAGTGCCGCCTTCAGGCGCGCTTCGCGGAGGGCATGGCGCGCGACGGAGAGCTCCGGCATGCACCGCCTGCACGCACTTGGCGAGGCGGCGTGGCAAAGCGCCCCTTCGGATGTCAGCATCAGACCCTCGCGCGCGCAGATCAGCTGCATGTCGTGAAGGGTAAGCACGACACGCGCCCGCGGCCGGTGAGCGCGTACGAACGACACCACGTCCGCACCGATGCGGTCGAGTCCATGCAGATGGACGATGTCGGGTTTCTTTTCCGTCAGAACCCGGCCCAGAGTCGCAACCCAGGAGGCTCCGTCGACTCGTGTCATCGAAAACGTGTCGTAGCGCCCAGTTTTCAGGAGCAGATCACCTTCGTGCCGCTCCAGAGAACCCGCAGGTGCGTCCGGCCGGCTCAGCGACGTCGTGGCCGCCAGCAGCGTCGCGTCCAACCCGCGGCGCGACAGCGCGCGCGTCAGATCATGCGCGATCCATTCCGTTCCGCCGTTGGTGAAGGCGGGATGATCGTGGACAATCTGCAGGATCCGCAGCTCAGACATTCTCCGCCTCCCGCGCTTCATCCACCGCGATCCGTGCCGCCTCGCGCTCCAACCGGCTCGGTTCGGCGGTTTCGTATGCCGCGACCGACAGCCTCCGCGCCGGCGACACGATCAGGCCTGGCGTCGCCGCGAAATCGCTTGCGACCTCGGGCAAGAGCGGCCGCGTAGAGATCAGACGCGCAACTGCCGACCGGTTCAGTGCTGCCGCCGCGAATGCACTCGCAAGGCTGCCGTTGCTTCCATCTGCCGATGCGTGAACGACGGTTGGTGCGCTGTTCCGTGCGACCCTCCCATGCCAACGGCTCAGCCACCGCGCGCCCTCGGGCACGCAGCCGGGGCCCAGGGTCAGCACCACTGCCGCCCGCGTCTCCACCAGCGCCGCACGAAGTCGCTCGGACTCGAACGCCTCGCCGGCGACCGAGACCAGGCGGATCCCGATCCGGTGCACGAGGCTGAGCGCCTCGACCGTCTGCCGCACCATCTCCGTCGCCGGGCCGTCACCGTGGAAGACCACCACCTCGACCCGGCGCCAGGCTGGCTCCAGCGTCAGCTTTGCCAGGACCGTGTGCAGGTGCTCCGGCGCTTCGCCTGCCGAGATCAGGAGCGAAAGCCGAGGTGCCGCCGGCAAGGTGCCGAACGTGATCACCCTCCGCCGCCAGACCGGCCTTGACCGCATCCCCGCCGGGACGGCGCGCGCCAATATTGGGGCCGCTTCCGCCATCGGCAGTCCCCGGAAGGCTTCAGGGACTCTGCCGTCGAAGGCCGCTGGCCGCGCCTCTACGGTTTCGCCCAGGCGGCCCGAGCGGTACACCGGGACGATCTTTGCCGATCCGCCGCTTCGCCGGGGCAATGGCGCGAACCCAGCAGCCACATGCCCGGCGGCGAGATGCCATTCCAGCCGATCGCAGCCGACAATCATGGTCTCTCCCGCGACTTCCATGCGCATTTCGGTGAGCAGGCCCCGTGGATCATCGACCGAGATCAGGTAGAGCAGCCCTGTCGGCGTTTCAGAAAGATGGAGAACGTCAAGCTTCGGCTCCGCCTCGACCGGAGAAGCAAGCTCGTCGCGGAGGGCCGCGACCTGAGCGTCGCCGGCGGCCATCGTGTCCAGCCATGCAAGAGCCTTCGCCCGCACCTCCGGGCTTCGCCGACCAAGCCAGCCGGTGAAGGATCTCGCCGCATCAGCACTCGGTCCGCAGAGCCGGACCGGCTGCTCTCCCAGCACGATCAGTTCGGCGCCTTCGGGTACCTGCTCTGCGACGAAGAGGTGCAGAATGCGGGTATTTTCCGCCGCTTCCTCGACGACGTCGAAGCGGGTGAAGCGCCGCGCCCGGCCGCCATGCAGGATGCACAGATGCCGCGGCCCGGGCACCTCGGCCTCCGCCGGCAGTCGCCACGACAGCACTCCCGCGCCGCGGCCGATCGGGCACCAGGCCGCCAGCGGCAGCGGTGCGCTAAGGCTCTCTATCAGCTGGCTGACGAGTTTGCCGAAACCGCCCAACTCGCCCTTGCCGAAGAGCGACGCTCCGGTCGTCAGAAGAAGCTTCAGGAGCCGCAGTCGTCCGGTCTCGCTCAGCCCCGCGATCATCGCCAGCGGGTCGACGAGTGGTGACTGCAAGGCCATCGGGTCGATCCGCCCGAAGACGGCACCCATCGCTTCGATTGCGATGGATGACCCGCAGACTTCCGATGCGGGGCGGGTGACCAGCAACACATGGCGCTTTCCGCCATCCTGCCGGGCCAACTGCGTCACCACGAGAGGCGCTCCGAATGGCGCCCCGTCGCAAAGAGCCGTTAGGCGCGCACCGGGCGACAAGGCCGACGCACAGAGGTCGAAGAAGATGGCCGTTCGTTCCTCGGAGAGGGCGACGACCCGTGCGGGCACCGAGGGCTCATCAGCGCGAAGAACCTCAGGGAGTGTCACGTGGATGGTCATCAAGGCACCCTCGCATCATCGGACCGGGCCGACCGCTTGCGTCGACCCGGCCTCGTTAATCACGTAGCGGTTAGACGATCGTGAAGAACTTCTCGGGATCGGCAGCAATGTCGTCGAACGACACGCCCTTGAGGAGGACGCTGCCGTCATCGCCGAAATCGATCAGCGTGCCTTCGTCTGCCAGGTCGACCGCGAATGCGGTCACGTCCGCCGCACTCTCGAGCGTTACGCCATCAAGGGTGCCCGCGATCTGCAGCAGGTCGCCGTCGGAAAAATCCATCACGACGTCGCCGCCGCCCGAGAAGACGAACAGGTCGTCGCCTGCGCCACCGAACAGGGTGTCGTCGCCGGCACCGCCGTCGATGACGTCCGCGCCCGCGCCGCCGAACAGGATGTCGTCACCTTCGCCGCCGTCGAGCGCATCGTCGCCGGCACCGCCGTCGAGCACATCGTCGCCTTCGCCGCCATCGAGCACGTCATCGCCGGCCCCACCTTCGAGCACGTCGTCGCCGGCACCGCCGCTGAGCGTGTCGTTGCCGGAGCCGCCCAGCAGCTCGTCCGCACCTTCGCCGCCGTCGATCGTGTCGTTGCCCGACCCGCCGACCATCAGGTCTGCACCCTCGCCGCCAGACATCGTGTCGTCGCCGGACCCGCCGAGGACGGTGTCGTCGCCGGCACCGCCGTCGAGCACGTCATCGCCCGAGCCGCCGAGGAGCAGGTCGTTGCCTTCGCCGCCAACGATCTGGTCATCGCCGGACCCGCCATTGAGCATGTCCGCACCGGCTCCACCTTCGATGCGGTCATCGCCGCTGCCCGCGACCACGATGTCGTCTCCGTCACCCGCGCTGATGAAGTCGGCTGCGGACGTGCCCGTGAGAAAGTCGTTGAACGCACCACCAGGAATTGTCGCCATTACTTTTCCATCCTTGAGAGAAGGCCCCACACCACGGGCCGACTCCTGCAATGCAGCATATGAACAGGAGCTTAATTCAGACCCCTTTCGTTCTCGACGAGAGATCAACGAACGAAGGAAGCAATTAAATTTTTGGCTAGCTTAGATCGTTTTCGGATCGCCTGGCTTAAGCGTTTTGCAACGGATCAGCCATGATCAGTCGCTTCGCGGGGGCGCCAATGTTCTCGACTGGTCCGACGCCTTGGCGGCGAATTCGTCCAACAGGCCAACTGGTCTTCGAACCATGCGAGTGATGGAGAAATATAGTGAGCAACGGAACTTTCACCACGAATTACACCGGATGGACCTGGTGCGCGAGAGGGGGTGTCGCGGCTGACGGAAACCCAGTCGCGACCGCCAATGATCGCATTCCGCAAACACTTTCGCAAAGTGGGGATATCCTATGGAGTGGTCCGGATAATGACTGGATCAGGGGCGAAGATGGTAATGACTTCATTAACGGAGGCCTTGGAGATGATTTTCTCGAAGGAGGTCAGGGGGCCGATATTCTGCGCGGCGGCGAAGGGCACGACACACTCTTAGGTGGTTGGGGACCCGACGTCGTCATGGGTGATGACGGCGATGACATGATCCACGGCGGCGCCGGATCGAACGTCCTTTTCGGCGGCGATGGCGACGACGTCCTCGACGTTCGTTGGTCGACGTATGAGAACCGCGGCGAGGACTTCGCCGCATACAGGGACGACAAGCTCGCGGCGACCGACGAGATGCACGGTGGCGCTGGCAACGACCGGCTGGAAGGCTCGTTCGGGACCGACCTGTTGTGGGGCGACGAGGGAAACGATGTCCTCCGCGGCCAGGATGGGAATGACCGTCTCTACGGCGGCACCGGCAACGACTCGCTGTATGGAGACAATGGCGATGACCTGCTGGACGGCGGCGAAGGCGAAGACCGGATCTGGGGCGGTGCGGGGAACGACACGATCAGCGGTGGTATGGGCAACGACTACATCCGTGCCGGGGCCGGCCGCGACACCATTGAAGGCGGCGAGGGCAACGACCGGATCTGGGGCGGCAGTTCGGACGACGTCATCCGGGCAGGATCCGGGGACGATTTCATCGACGGCGGCTCCGGCAACGACACGATCTGGCTTGGCGATGGCGACGACTTCGTGGCGGCGGTCGACGACCTCGGGCGCGGTGACGACGTCATCTATGGCGAGGCCGGCAACGACTGGATCCACGGCGGCCGCCACGACGACCTGATCGACGGAGGCATTGGCGACGACCGTCTGAACGGCGGCGCTGGCACCGACATCCTGACCGGCGGCGCGGGCTCCGACGTCTTTGAGTTCCGAGGGCAGCACGGAAACGACGTCATCACCGACTTTTCGGCCGAGGACGAGCTGCACCTGATGCGTTCGATGAACGGTCTGCAAGACATCACGGCGGACTCGCTGAGCAGCCGGATGTTCGACATCTCCGCTGGAACGTGGCTCGACCTCGGGGAGGACAACTCGATCACTTTCCTCGGCATCGATTCGCAGACGCTGTCGGGACTCCTCGAAACCAACCTCCACTACCTCTGAAGGATCGATCGATGCGTGTATTGTTGACTGGCGGCGCAGGCTACGTGGGCAGCGCCTGCTTCCGGGCCTTCCGCCGCAAGGGAATTGAAGCATTCGTCCTCGACGACCTGAGCGCAGGTCACGCGTTGGCGGTGGAGCCCGATCGGCTCGACGTGGCCGACATCCGCGATACCGCCGCCGTGGCGGAAGTCCTTCGGCGTCGCCGCATCGACCACGTCGTACATTTTGCGGCGCTGATTTCGGTGCCGGAGTCGATCCGGGACCCGCAGGGCTACTGGTCGACGAACTTCGACGGCTCCCGGAGCCTTTTGGAAGCCATGCGGGCCGAGAGCGTGGCTCGGATCGTTTTCTCGTCGACTGCAGCGGTCTACGCGCACGGGTTCGACCGCCCGATTCGAGAAGACGATAAGATCGAACCGGCAACGCCCTACGGCACCTCCAAGCTTGCGGTCGAGCATCTCCTTGAAGGCTACGCGCACGCCTACGGAGTCGGAGCAACTGCGCTTCGCTACTTCAACGCGGCTGGCGCCGACCTCGACGGCCAGCACGGCGAGGCGCACCGCGAGGAGGCGCACGTCATACCGCTCGTTATTCAGGCGGCCGTCGGGCTTCGTCCAGGCTTCAATCTCTATGGCGATCAGTGGGACACGCCCGACGGGTCGTGCATCCGCGACTTCGTTTCGGTGGTGGATCTGGCGGACGCGCACTTGTTGGCGCTCCAAAAGGTGAAGCAGGGCGAGATGCGGCGCTACAACCTCGGATCGGGCTCCGGCACCAGCGTCCGCGAGCTGCTCGCCGCGGCGACGGCCATTACCGGGCGACCCGTGCCCTTCAACGTCGAGCCGCCACGACCGGGTGACCCCGCCCGCCTGATTGCCGACACGGCACGTGCGCGCGATGAGCTTGGATGGGTACCGCGCCATTCCGGTGCGGAATCGCTTCTGCGCAGCGCGCTGACTTGGCACACCGCGCGCGGCCTGCCGTACTACCTCGGCAAGAGCGCCAAGGCGGCAGCCGCCTGAACCAGCGACTCGGGGCGGCTTCTGCAGGGCCGAGCCATCGCCTGTGTCGAAACTCGCTTGCGGATGCTGTCGGGATGGCGCGATGGCATTGTCGGATCGCGTTGGCGGACGCCGATCCGGCTCCATCCTTCGCGGTCGATCAGCCCGGGATCGCGGCCAGCCGGCCTCGAACGCCGACCAGCGAGATCATCCGCTTGATGTTGTAGGCGAGGACGTGGAGCGCCATTCCGTTCGCACGTTCTTCAGCCGTCGCATCTGGAAGTGCGTGGCGCCCATCCAGGCCTTGATCGTGCCGAAGGGGTGCTCGACCGTGCAGCGTCTCAGGGTCATCGGGTCAGGATCGCGGCTCAGGCGCTGCCGCATCTCGTCGACCAGGTGCTTGTGCTCCCATCGCGTGATCCGGCGCTTCTTGCCGGAGGTGCAGCGGGGCTGAAGCGGGCAGTGCTGGCAGTCGTTGATCCAGGATCGCCTGACCTGTAGCCCGCCTTCTTCCCGGGTGTAGCGGTAGGTGAGATCATTGCCGGCGGGGCAGCGATAGACGTCGCGGTCGGGCTCGTAACGGAAGTCGGCCTTCACGAACATGCCCTTGCTCCGATTGCCGGAGGTCTCGGGGCGCGGCACGGTCGTGGTGATGCCGGCCTGGTGGCAGGCGAGGATTTCGGAGCCGCTGAAGTAGCCCTTGTCGGCGATCGCGTGCAGGTCGCCGCGGCCGAGCGCCGTCTTGGCAGCCGTCGCCATCGGCGCCAGCTGGTCGCGGTCAAAGCCCTGGTTCGTGACATCGTGGGTGACGATCGACGTCGGCCTCCAGGTGAGCGAGGCGGCTCGCGATCTTGCCCTTGGTGAAGTTCCGGTCGCGGTTGTTGACCGCCTTGAACTTGGCTCGCCCGACGGCGACGCAATCGCCCCTCAGCACGTCGATCCGGCGGCAGAGCTCGACGAACTGCGCGCAGGTCTTGCGGATGGCCGGACCGTTGTCGCGCCGGAAGTCGGCGATGGTCTTGTGGTCCGGCGCAAGGCGCCCCGTCAGCCACATCAGCTCGACGTTCCGGCCCGCCTCGCGCTCCAGCCGGCGGCTGGAGGGAGCGTGGTTCAGGTAGCCGTAGATGAAGAGCTTGAGCAGCACCGCCGGGTGGTAGCCTGGCCGCCCCGTCCGCGCCGGTGTCGTGCGCTCGAATCCAAGGCCGGTCAGGTCCAGCTCTTCGACGAACAGATAGACGAGGCGGACCAGGTGATCCTTGCCGACCCAGTCCTCCAGCCTCTCCGGAAACAGCGTCGACTGCTCGCGGCCGACACCCTCGATGAACCCTGCCATGCCTGCCCCTGCCTTTTCCCCAGAGCATACATCAGGGCG
>CAVZOJ010000016.1:0-53870 GCA_963776845.1 uncultured Alphaproteobacteria bacterium
TTAAGGAACGTCTGATCAACGCGTTCGGCTGCGCCGAGATGGCGGCTTGATCACCTTGGGCCGGGAAACAGACTGTGGATGGCCGATTTCGCGGCTTTGAGGCCGCCAGTCCGGCGGTTGGCGGTTTTCGGACGGACTCGTCCTCATGCCAGCAGCCTTCGTCGGACCAGGAACAGGTTGCCGAGCGCGAACAGCGTGAAGAGCTGGGCACGGTTCTTGGCGAGGCCGCGGTAGCGGGTCTTCACATGGCCGAACTGGCGCTTGATGACCCGGAAGGGGTGCTCGACCTTGGCCCGCACCATGGCGATGATGCGGTTGATCTGCGCGTCGATCGGGTGCAGCGTGCCGCCCTTGGGCGCCTTGCGCATGACGCCCCAGACCTTGCCCGGCCCGGCGAAGGCAGCCTCGCGCTCGGCGCTGACATAGCCCTTGTCGGCCCAGACCGAGGTCTCCTCGCCATGCAGCAGCTCGTCCCAGACCTGGCTGTCGTGCACCTTGGCCGTCGAGGTGTCGAGGCTGTGCATCACGCCGCTGTCGGCATCGACGCCGACATGCGCCTTCATGCCGAAGTACCAGTCGTTGCCCTTCTTCGTGGACGACATCTCGGGGTCTCGCGCCTCGGCCTTGTTCTTCGTCGACGACGGCGCGTCGATGATGGTCGCATCGACCAGCGTGCCCGAGCGCAGCGTGATGCCCTTGTCGGCCAGATGCGCGTTCACCTCCGCGAAGATCGCCTCGGTCAGGCCGTGCCGCTCCAGCAGGTGGCGGAAGTTGAGGATCGTGGTCTCGTCCGGAATGCGGTCGTCGCCCAGCTCGATCCCGGCGAACCGGCGCATCGCCTCGCTGTCGTAGAGCGTCTCCTCGGCCATCGGGTCGCTCAGCGCATACCAGTTCTGGAGAAAGTAGACCCGCAGCATCGTCTCCAGCGGCATCGGCGGGCGCCCGCCCTTCGGTCCGGCCTTCGGATAATGCGGCTCGACCAGCCCCAGCAGCCGCACCCAAGGCACCACCGCCTCCATCTCCGACAGGAACCGCTCCCGCCGCGTCTGCTTCTTCTTCATCGCATGGGGCAGGCTGGGAAAGGCGGGCTGCTTCGGCATCGGACGGGCTCCTCCTCGGGTCGGCCCAGCCTACCAGATCATGCCAGAAGCCGGAGGTTCTTCAGGGCACTGTTGCGTTGAGCGGTCGGGCGGCAGCGACCCGGTCCCGCCGGACTCCGCCCTAACCCCGGCGGCCGCGGACCGCGTTGCGGCTGAGTTGCCAGACGGCCTTGGCGGCCTGTGTGGCGTACTCGCCCATGCCCACGGGGCGGTCCTTGACCGGGTGCCAGAGCGTCATCGGCCGCCGGCCCGGCTTCGCCATCGGCGGGCGGAAGCGGAAGCTGCCGGGATACATCCCCGGCACGTCGCGACTGCTGGTATAGAGCGTGCGGCCGTCGATCGGGTAGCTCGGCGAAGTCGGCGACCGTGAGCCCCAGGGCGCGGGCGACATAGGGCCAGCTCCATTCGTGGTGGCCGCCGCCGCCCTCGGCATAGAACCGCTCGAGACCGTCGAGGAGCGCCCGGCTGGCGCGGAAGCGCGGTCAGCATGGCGATCTGCCCGACCACGAGGTCCTCGGGCCAGCCCCCGGGCAGCACCGCGCGGCGCAGGTTCGGCCAGTCCGGCCGCGGTTGCGCGCAGGTTGGTGGCGAGAAGGTCCGCCGGCACGTCATCGAAATGCCGCACGAGGCGCCCGAGGGGGCCGGTGAAATCGACGTCGCCCTCGAACAGCCAGATCGAGCGATACTCGGGATGCTCCCGCGCAAGCCAGAGCGGGGCGAGGTCGAAATCGCCGAGCTTGTAGGGGATGTAGGGCTCCTGGCGGCCCTTCACTGGATAGTGCGGCGCCCGGAACTCGGGCCAGCGCAGCGGATGCACGCGCTCCTCTGTGCCGAACTCGGGCGGCGGCACGGCATCGTCGGCAAAGACGCCAATCACCCAGACGTCGTGGGTCGCCCCGAGTTCCTTCCGGCGCGCCCGCGCGACCAGCTCGGCGGATCTGCGGCGTCAGCTCGTGCGCCAGGACGATAAAGGCGTTCTCCGCCACGTCAGGCCGCGCGCAACGCCGCGACCACGCATTCGGCCCGACTGACCACCCAGCGGTCGGCGGTGACCACGTCGCCCGCCCGGAAGCCGTCGCGGAACGCGGTGCGCAGCGCCGCCCGGCGGGTCTCGTCGCAGTCGAGCGTCATCGCCTGAAGAAGCGCCGGGCGGTCGAGGAACGCCGCCTCGACCCCCGGCGGCCCCTCGGCGGCGCGGAAGGCGCGGCCGATGCGGGCGGCGTCGCGAATGTCGGCGAGCGCCACGTCGAGCCGCTCGAGCGGCAGCGACGCCAGCGTCGTGCTGTTGCACCAGACGAGGCTGCCGCCGATCCCTGCAAGCCCCAGCGCCACCAGGCCGCCCCCAGTCGTCAGCAATGTCCGTCGTGATCGTCATCGCCTCAGACCCCCTGTTCCGCCTTGAGATGGTCGGCGAGCCGGATCGCCAGCGCGGTGATCGTCAGCGTCGGGTTGGCCCGCCCACCGGTCGGCATCACGCTGCCGCCCGCCACGTAGAGGTTGCGCGTGCCGTGCACGCAGGCAGTCGGGATCGACGACGCCGTCCCGCGGGCCCTCGGCCATCCGGGTCGATGCCGAGCTGGTGCCACGAGGTGGTCATGTTCCAGTAGCGCTCGTCGCGCCCCTCCTCGAACTCGAGCCGGCCGAGATCGGCCGCGCCCACCGCCTGGCCGATCAGTTCGGTGGTGCGGATGACGCTCTGCTTGTCGTCCTCGGTCGGCGACCAGTCGAGCTGCGGGCAGCGGCAGGCCGAGCGCGTCGCGGCCGCCGTCAAGCGTCACCCGGCTGGCGCGGTTGGGCTGCTGCTCGGCACTCGTACTTGAGCAGCACCCGGTCGACGCTGCCTTCGGGGAACACCGCGTCGGCGACCATCGCGTCGGCGTTCTGTGATGAACTTGCAGTAGCTGCGCGGACAGCGAGAAGTTCCGTCCGCTCGCGGCCGAGCGTCCATTTGGCGAGCGACTTGAGTCCCTGCATTCCGCGCTCGGCATCGCGCTTCCGCTGCCGCGCGCGTCGGAATCCGAGGAATAGGGGATGAGGTAGAACTGCGCGTTCTGCAGCCCCTCGCGCTCGAGCACCGCGTCGTGGAGGCGCCAGACATAGCGCAGCTCGGTGCCGTCGGGGGCGTAAAGCTCGCGCGACCAGTTCGCCTTGTCGCGCAAGGGCTCGTGCGGCCAGAGGAAGGCCGAGCCGCCGGCCGGATGGTCCATGTAGCAGGCGCCGATCAGATCGCCCGCATCGCCGAAGGAGGTGCCGTTGGCCGCGTTGGCGAGGAGAAGCTGGCGCGCGTTCTCGACCGCGCCGCAGGCGAGCACCACGGTCCGGGCGGTGAAGGTGCGCTCGACGCCCGCGAGGGTCGGCGTCCGGACCCCCCGGACCACGCCTTCGGGCGAGAGGTCGAGGCCCGTGAGATTGGTCCAGAGCCAGAGGTCGGACACTGTCCGAGCTCCAGGAAGCTCGCGGTACCTCTCGCCGAAATTGGTGGGCGGGTTGGCGCTGAGACGCAGGACCGAGTTCTCGACCATGTCGTTGTCGGCGAGCAGCAGGTCGTCCGCCGAAACCCCCTTGGGCTCGTAGGTGCCGTATTCGAAGGCGCCGAGCTTGAGATACTCGTGGGCGCGGGCGTAGAACGGCAGCATCGCCTCGCGCGAGACCGGCCAGCCGGTCATTCCGCTCAACGGGGCGCGGGAGAAGTCGATCGGGTCGAGCGGCAGGCAGTGGCCGCCCCAGTGGTTCGAGGTGCCGCCGAGCATCCTCAGCCGGATCGCGGTCAGGTCGACCTCCTCGAGGCCCGTCACCTGCCCGTCGTAGAGCTCCTGGTTCTCGGGTTCGAAATCCTCGCCGCCACTCTCGAGGACTGCGACCCTGAGCCCGGTTCCGCCGAACTCGTGGGCGACGGTGACGCCCGCCGGGCCGGAGCCGACGATCAGGACGTCGTAGTCGAGCGGTGCGGAGGCGTCGGCGGTCCGGCCGTCAATGATCATCGCACTCGTCCTCTCGTCGCGGCGCACCCGTCCTACACCACAACACGGCGCCGTGGAAAAGCGCGCCGTGTCGGCATGACTAATCCGCCGGGGCGCCCTCTCGGAACGGTGTCTCGAATGCGGAAAAAGGCGGCGCGGCGGCGTCCTTGTCGCTGAGGACCGGAGCGCGGCCCGACGCCCCTGGCAGCTGAGGCCAGTCGATGCCGCAGCTGTCCCAGCGGATCGCGCCCTCGGCCTTGGGCGCATAGAAGTCGGTGCACTTATAGACGATCTCGGTCGCGTCCTGCAGCGTCAGGAACCCATGCGCGAAGCCCGGCGGAATCCAGAGCTGGCGTCCGTTTTCGGCGGACAGCTCGGTACCGATCCAACGGCCGTAGCTGGGGCTGCCCGCGCGTATGTCGACGGCGACGTCGAAGAGCGCGCCCCGCCCGCAACGAACGACCTTGCCCTGGGCATGCGGCGGGCCCTGGAAGTGCAGGCCGCGCAGCGTGCCGGCCGTCTCGCTCAGCGAGTGGTTGTCCTGCACGAAGACAGCCTCGATGCCTGCCTCGTCGAAGGCGCGCTGGCTCCACGTCTCCGCGAAGAAACCCCGCGCGTCGCCAAACCGCCTCGGCGTCACGATCAGGACGCCTGGAAGCGCCGTCTCCTCGACCTGCATCATACCTCCGTCCGCTAGCCGAGGCCCGCTCTGCCGCGAAACGGGCAGGAAGGCCAGTGCGGAGGCAGTCGTCTTGCCTGCATGTCCGGGATCGCCATATCATGTCGCAAAGGAGTGCGTCCAAATGCCCAACATCTCCCTTCCCCAGGCGATGCAGCAATACGCCGAGCGCCAGGTGGAGGCGGGCGTCTACGCCAACCTCTCCGAGGTCGTGCGGGCAGGCCTGCGCAAGCTGATGGACGAGGACGGGGCGACGGCTTTCTACCTGCTCCGCCGCGATCTCGCCGAAGCTTCCGCCGAACCGACCGAGGAGGTCGATCTCCGCGCGCTCCTTCTGACCGACGGAGACTGACGCCTGGTCGTCCGGCTCAAGCCGCGGGCCCGCGCCGATCTGCTGGCGATCCGCGCCTGGGGCGAGGATCGGTGGGGGGCGACGCGGACCCGTGATTTCCTCGAGGGTCTGATCGAGGCCATCGAGAGGATCACCACCCACCCGGAGATGGGGCGGCCGCGCGACGTCTTCCTGCACGGCCTCCGGTCGATCCGCCATCGCGGCTACGTCATCTTCTACCGCCTCGAGGAGAGGCAGCCGGTCGTCGTCGCCGTCCTGCACGAGCGCCGCAACCTCGCAGCGCTCGACTTCGCCGACCGGATGGAGGGCGAGGCCTAGAAGAACGCCGGCTTCTCTGCCCGCCGGCCCGTCACCCAGTTCCAGACCTCGCTCACCTGCGCCGCCTTGGCGTCCCAGGTGAAGAGCGCGCGGGCGCGGGTCTCGGCGGCGCGGCCGAGGGCGGGGAGTGGCGAGGGGTCCGCGGCAAGAGCCTCGAGCCGGGCCCGGACGGCGGCGACGATCGCGGCCCGGGGGCCGATCGGCACGGCGAAGCCGGTTTCGCGCGTCACCAGCTCGCCGGGGCCGGCGTAGTCGACGACGAGGGGGACGACGCCCGTCGCCATCGCCTCGAGCACGACGCCACCGCCGAACTCGCGGATCGAAGGGAAGACGAGGAGGTTCGCGGCCGCGAGGATCTCGCCCACACGGACATGCGGCACGTTGCCGTGGAAGGTGACCGCCCCCTCGACGCCGTCGCGCGCGGCCATCGCCCGGAGGTCGGCCAGCATCGGCCCGTCACCGACGATGTCCAGCACCATCCGCCCCTCGCGCAGCAGCGGCAGCGCCGCCTCCAGCGCCATGTCGGGCCCCTTGTAGGGCACGAGGCGGCCGACGAAGACGCCGCGGAGCGGGCCGGAGACGTCCTGCTTCGACGACAGCGGAAAGCGCGCGGGGTCGATCGCGTTCTCGGGCAGGTAGACGACGCGATCCTGTACCGAGGCCGGCAATTCGCTGGCAGTGTGGCGCGAGCCGGCGAGGATCGCCGCGGTCGCCTTCAGCATCCGCGCCCGCCCCGGCAGCAGCTTGTAGGCGCCGCGAACGTAGGAGAGCCATTCCCGCTCGCGCCGCCGCTCGGCGTCGAAGCCCGCGGGCCAGGGCACGCCGCCGTTGAGCGGCCCGAGGACGAAGGGCACGCCCGCGCGGGCGACCTTCGCCGCGATCGGGCTGACCGTGGTGGGGGTCAGCGGAGTGATCCGGTGGACCACGTCCCACTCCCCTGCCCGGATCTCCGCGCCGAAGCGCTGCCAGACCAGGCGCTCGAAATAGGGATAGCTCAGCGCCGCGATCGCGGTCGAGGTCGTCCAGCCCTTGCCCTTGCCCATGCGCAGAAGCTCGGAGGCGCGGTGCATGGGCCTTGCCACCGCCTCGCTGTCGATGACGGTGAAGTCCCGCCCTTCGCTCGAGACCGGCGCGCAGGATCGCCTCGCGGTTCCGAATCTGGGTGACGAGGTGGATGTCGGCCACGCCGCGCAGAGCCGACGCAAGCGACCAGCCGACCAGCGGCACGCTGACCCATTCGGGGTTCGCCGCCTCGGCGATCAGCAGCGCGCGGGGCCGGCGATCGGTCATTTTCCGCGCGCGAGCAGGCGGCGCTGGGTGTCCTCGTACCAGGGCTCGAGGTCCGCGCGGTCGTGCAGGAAGATGCCGGGCGAGCGGGCGACGCCCTCGGCCATCCCCTGCAACTGCGGGAAGGTGAAGCGGCCGGTCAGCGCATCCTTGAGAAACTCGGCCAGGAGCCGGCGCAGCGCGTAGACGTAGTAGACCGCCACATGCTTCGCCGGCGCCTTCGAGTTCTTCCGCGTCAGGTATGCCGAGTTCATCACGCTCAGCATCGCCGCCTGCCGCCGCTTGATCCGCCCCGCCGCGACCTCGACATGGTCGAGGACCGCGTTCCGCGCCACCACGTTCACCCCGTACCGGGCGAAGCGGTAGCTGGCGTCGAGATCCTCGGTCGGACAATAGGCCAGGAGCGTGCCGTCGAACGGCTCGCGCAGCGCCACCTCGCGGCGGACGGTCATCCCCCAGCCGGGCAGGAAGCGCGACCAGGCGACGCCGTCGATTCCCAGCGCCTCGACCGCCTCGGGTCCGCGGCGATCCCGCTCGTCATCGTAGCGGATGAAGATGCGGTCGCGGGAGGTCATCATGACCTCGCGCAGGGTCCAGCGGGCAAGCGAGCTGACCTTCAACGCACGCCGCACCCAGGGGGCGCTGAGCCCGCCCTTGTTCTTCTTCTCGACGACGGCGTCGCCGGGGCCGCGGGCGTTCGTGGCCGAGACGCCAACGATCGCGCCCGCGTGGTCGCGCTCGTAGACATCCATGATCGTCGCGGCGCAACCCGCGTGCATCAGCGCGTCGTCGTCGAGCAGGAACGCGATGTCGGCCGACAGCAGCCCGAGGCCGCGGTTGCGCTGCGCCGTCAGCGAGCGCTTGTCGGCCTGCACGTAGGCAAGCGGCAGTCCCGCGGCGTCGACCAGGGGCGCGATGCGGTCGCGGTGCGCCTCCCAGTCGTCGCTGGCATCGACGATCACGACCTCGGCCGGCGGCCGGGTCTGTGCCAGCGCGCGGGCGACGCAGGTCTCGAGGATGTCGATCCGGTTCAGCGTCGAGACGCAGAGACCCCAGCTCAGGGACACGCGCGGATCGGGTTCTGCAGGGCCTGGCATTGGTTCGACGTCCCCGGTTGCGCGTCGACCCCCAGGGATCCGGTCCCCGCGCGGCCACATGTCCGTTTCGGCGCGGCGTTACTACGAACCGAAGCGGGCCGACAAGAACCGCGGTGGCCTCATCCTTACCGCGCCGCGGATACCCGCCCACAAAGCGCATCGGGATTAACCGCTTAACCCCAAGTCCCGAGGCAGCAACCCTTAGAAAGCTTGATGGAATCGAGCGTCTCTGCTATAAATCGCCGGATGGTTCACGCCCTTCAGGTGGATATGGGAATCGCTCCCGCGGGGCGGTATCGTCCGGCGGGGGTCGGCATGTAACGAGGGTGGGATGACCTTTACGAGTAACATCGACACGGTCGTCGCAGGATTTTCGCGCTGGCGACCTGGGGAGTCTTCTGGCTGGCCATCGCGGTGGCGGGTGCGGCCATCTTCTTCTCCTACGGTATCGATGCGCTTCTCAGCGGCCTGGTCCAAGCCCGAGTACAGTCACGGTCCGCTGATCCCGGTCCTGTCGCTGCTGCTGTTCCTGCGCCAGCTCAAGGACGTGCCGGTCAACGAGGGGCCGGTCACCGACCGCTGGCCCGGCGTCCGGTGATGGCCGTCGCCATCGCTCTTCGGCCTTTTCGGCAACCTCGCGCACATCTCGGACATCACCGCCTACGCGATCATCATCTGGGTCTGGGGCGTGCTACTGACGAGCTTCGGACTTAGCGACCGGGCTGATGTTCTGGCCGCCGGTGCTTCACCTCGTCTACATGCTGCCGCTGCCCGACACGCTCTACTACAAGGCTCTCGACCTATCTGCAGTTCGTCTCGTCCGAGCTCGGCGTACAGTTCCTGCACTGGCTCGACGTGTCGGTCTATCTCGAGGGCAACATCATCGACCTCGGGGTCTACAAGCTGCACGTGGCCGAGGCCTGCTCGGGGCTGCGCTACCTGTTCCCGATCCTGTCGTTTTCCTACATCTTCGCAGTGCTCTACCGCGGGCCGATGTGGCACAAGGCGATCCTGCTCGTCTCGGCCGCGCCGATCACCGTGTTCATGAACTCGGTGCGGATCGCGATCGCGGGCGTCCTCGTCGAGGTCTACGGGATAGAGTGGGTCGAGGGCTTTACCCATTTCTTCGAGGGCTGGGTGATCTTCATCTCCTGCGTGCTGATCCTGTTCGGCCTCGCCTGGGTGATGCTGCACCTGCGCCGCGACAGGCTCAGCCTCGTCGACGCGCTCGACCTCGACACACCGGCCTCGGCGCGCAGGCGATGCGACTGAGGCTGGTGCAGCCCGAGCCCTGCGCTGATCACCGGCGCGCTGATGATGGTCGCCGCCGGCCTCGCCTGGCAGCTCGCGCCCGAACGCGACACCGTCGCGCTTGATCGCGAGCCGTTCGCGCTGTTCCCTGCGCAGCTCGGTGACTGGCATGCCAGCCCGCAGCAGTTCCTCGATACGCGGGTAGAGCGCCGGCTTAGGGCCGACGACTATCACCAGGTCGACCTGTCGCACGCCGGACAGCGCCGTGCCCGTGGGTCTCTTCATGGCGTGGTACGCCGACCAGAGCCGCGGCGGCGTGCACTCGCCCGAGGTCTGCCTGCCGGGTTCGGGGTGGGAGATCGCCTGGCTCGAGCGGACCGACGTCTCGAGCGAGATCGGCTATCCGGGCGCCTTCAACCTCAACCGGGCGATCATCCAGAAGGGCGAGACCCGGATGATGGTCTACTACTGGTTCGAGCAGAAGGGCCGGAAGGTTGCCTGGGACATGGCGGCCAAGTTCCGGCTCCTGGTCGATGGCGTCGCTGACCGGCCAGACCGACGGGGCGATCGTGCGCCTGACCACGATCATCGCCGCAGACGAGAGCGATGCCGACGCCGAGGCGCGGCTGCAGGACGTCCTCATCGAGGTGATGAAGCCCCTGCCCCGCTTCATCCCGGGCAGCTAGGATACCCGAGACCCCCGAGCGGGCAAGGAGGCGTCGTTTGTCGTGATCATCAGCGAGCGCTACGGATTTGCTTTCGTGCACATCCCGAAATGCGCCGGGACCACGGTGCGCGAGCAGCTCGAGGACGCTCGACGAGTACGAGGGGCGCCTTCACCGCGTCCGCGAACATCCCGTGCTCGGCCGGATCGACTACCAGCATCTGCCGCTCCGGGTGCTCTCCGAGCATTTCCCCGACGCCTTCGCCACGCTCGAGCGCCTCGACGGCTTCGCCGTCACCCGCGATCCCGACGAGCCGCTTCCGCTCGTCGGTGGCGGAGTATCTCAAGCGCGTGAAGCGACCGCCGCCTCGCCGAGCTCTCGGCCCCCGAGCTCGAGGCGGTATGGACGAGATCATCCGCCAGCTCGAAGACCGCCCCAAGGTCCCGACCTACGAAATCGCGCATTTCATCCCGCAGTGCGACTACATCTGGCTCGACGGCGTCCGGGTGGTCGAGAATACCGTGGCGATCGAGCGGATCACGGATCTCTTCGACGAGATCGCCCGCCGCACCGGCCACCAGATCGACAGCAAGGCCTGGTCGAACCAGGACTTCGTGCTGCGCTTCGAGGGGCTGAAGGCCGCGGTCTGGCGCGCCAACGACGCCGCCCGCGCGATCCTGCCCTATCGCAGCTACCAGGGCCTGAAGCGCCTCACCCGTCCGTTCCTCGTCAAGGAGCGCGCCTCGCCTGCGGCAGAGCGTGTGTTCGGCGCGCCCCGCATCATGCGGTTCGTCGAGACGTACTACGCCGACGACTTCCGCCAGCACGTCGGGGATCTCGCCAAGGCCAACGCGATGGATACGGGTGCCGCCCGCCGCGCCGGGGCTGCCGGTGGTTGAGGCGCGGCGGCGTGCGCCGGACTTCTTCGTCGTCGGCGCACCCAAGGCCGCGACATCCAGCCTGCACCTGTTTCCTGCGCGCGCATCCCGGCGTCTTCATGTGCTCGCCGAAGGAGCCGCACTTCTTCTCGACCGATCTCCCCGGGCTCGCCGAGGTGAAGACCCGGGACGAATACGACGCGCTCTTCACCGGCGCGCCCGAGGGGGTGCTCCTCGGCGAAGCCTCGGCCTTCTACCTGAGAAGCGAGGCGGCGGCCGCGAACATCCACGCCGCGAATCCCGATGCGAAGATCGTGCTGTCGATCCGCGAGCCGGTCGTCGGCGTCGATCTCGTGGTACCACCAGCTCCGTGACGGCTTCCGCGAGGACCAGCCCTCCTTCGCCGCCTCGTGGGATCTGCAGGAGGCGCGGGCCAGGGGCGAGGACCTGCCGCCCTACTGCCCCGAGCCGCGGCAGCTGCAGTACCTCGAGATCTACGACTACGCGCCGCAGATCGCCCGCTACTTCGAGACCTTCGGCCGCGAGCAGGTGAAGATCTTCCGCTTCGAGCGGATCAAGGCCGATCCCGAGGGCGTCGCGGCCGAGCTTCTCGCTTTCCTCGACCTGCCGCCCTCCCGAGGACACGGCAATCGGCGAGACCAACGTCCGCCGCAAGCCGCTCGTCCCCGGCCTCACCCAGTTCCTCGCCGCGCCGCCGGCCCCGCTCCGCCCGCTCGTCGCGCCGGCCAAGCGCGCCCTCAACGCGCTCGGCATCAAGCCGAGCGAGATCGTCATGAAGCACCTCTCGCGCCCCGCCGGATCCGGTGCCACGGGCACTGCCGTCGACCCCGGGACCCGTGCCCGCGCCGGTGTCGCCTTCGCCCCCGCGATCGACCGCCTCGAGGTGCTGCTCGGCGAGGATTTCTCGGCCTGGCGCGACTGAGGTCCCGGCGGCCCCGGGACCCCTTCCCCCTTTGTCGCCGCGGAGGGTCAGCTCATTTGACCGACGTCGGCTCCACGCAGCCCCTGTGTGCCTTCGCGGGCCGGATGTTGCCAAAGATGTCGTCGATCGCGGCTCCCTTTTCGGTATCGAGCAGTTCGCCTTCGACGGGCACAGGCATCACGATCGACGCCTGGATCCGGCCGTTCTGCTTGAACTCGTCCCGGGCCGCATAGGAGAAGTCCTCGATCAGCGCGTCATTCCCCTGCCCGTTCTTGTTGTAGTAGTCAAAGAAGGTGATCCCGGGGTAGCGCGGCGGAAACAGCTTGTTGCTGAGGTCGAGCTGTGCCGACAGGTCCACGGGCGTCTGATTGTTCGGGCAGTGGAACACCGTGGCGTACTTACCGAACGCCGAGTTCGTCGTTCCATTCCCTGAAATCCACGGCCTTGCCCACCGTCCTCATGCCGGTTCGCGACCGGATCGACCCAGTTTACCATGGTGACGCTGCGGGCTCGGTTGTTCTTGGCTTCGTCCATCTGCAGCCGCGACCATGCCGCCGAAGTCGTTGCCGCGCGATCATGTTCATGGGCGGGGCGACGCAAAGCAGGTTGCTGATCTGGGTGCCGTTCTGGCTGCTGATGAAGGCGCGACACCGCGGTCGCGCCGCAGATGATGATGCCCTTGTCCACGATGCCGTTCACGCTGACCGGCCCTTCGGGATAGTCCGACTCCTGCCACGGGACCAGAAGCACCGTGTTGCCGCCCTCCATGACGAAGCGCGTGAAAGTGAAGTCGGCTGCGTCCCAGAACGTGCCCTTCGCCTCGCCCACGTTGAAGCGGACGCATGGCTGCGGAGCAGGCACGTTGTTGTACTCGTAGGCGCCGCTGCCGCTCCACCCGGCCCATGACTGGAACTGGATGCAGTCGTGGATCGACCAGCTTCCCTCCTGCGGCATCGTGCACCGATAGGGGCCATGCTCGTGGTTCTCGCCGACCTTTCCGCCAAGGCCCTGCTTCTTGAGCGGGTTGTCGAGGACGGCGACGCCGAGCCAGGCGTTCTTGACCGAGTTCGCCGCGCGGATGCCGTATTGCCGGTAGTCCGTGATACGGACGTTGCAGACGACGACTTCCCGCGCCCATTGCGTGGCTCCGCCCGCCGGATATGACGAGACCGGTCGGAACCCTGTTGACCCAGCAATTGTAGACCGTGTCGAACCCGGCGTTCCATCGATTGTCCCAGGTGATCGCGGTCTTGTCGAGGATTCCCGACGAGCGATTTCTCGGCGACCACGTCCCAGTCCGCTTGGAAATCGAGGTTGTAGACCGCAAATTCGCCAAGGTTGTCCTGAACGCGCAGCCCCGTCGAGCCGATCATGTCGACCTTGGGCTTGGGATCTGGCCGGGTTTCCGTAGTCGCCGATCTGGACCTTCTTCTTGTTCTTGACATCCTGCGAAACGTCCAGCGATTGGCCGCGTGGCAGCAGGATGCGTCCCGAATCTCCGATGGCGCGCCACGCCTCGGTGAAGGTCCTGTAGCCGGTGGCATTGGGATACTGCGCCCGCAGCTCGGAATAATCGCCGTTCGGGGCGACGCCCACCGTGGTATCGGCGAACACGACGTCGGGATTGTCGATGGTGACGTCGATCTTGCCCTGCGCCTCGGTCCCGTCACGGTCCCGCACGGTGCAGGTCACCGTGAACGTCTTGGAGGCGGCGCCGCCAAATTCGGGAGCCTTGGGAAAGAACACGTGGCCCGCCCGGTGCGCATAGGCCTTGTTCGAGTTCCGCCAGCCGAGCGAGCGGCCGTTGACCTTGGCGTCGAACCGCTCGTCCGGCGCGCTGAATGGCGCGCTCTTGGGGTCGTCGAAGTTCCAGAGGTAGCGCAGCTCCCGGATCGGATCCTTGGTGTTGAAGCCGGCCGCCGTCGCCTCGAACATGAGCCCCGCCGGAGCGGTGCCACTGGAGCGGTTCGCGATGATCGCGACCTTCGCGCTCGAGGCCGCGCGCACGGTGACGGTGATGTCGGCGCTGTCCGTCTGGCCGTTGGCGTCTTTCACCGTGTAATTGATGATCGAGGTGCCGGCGGAGGACGGCGGCGTAAACGTCAGGCGCGTCCCGTCCTGCGCGATCGCGACCTTGCCGCCCCCCTCGGTCACGGCAGCGGCGGCAATCGTCAGGCCGCCTCCGGCCCCTGTATCGTTCGTCAGTGGCGAGATCAGGACGTCCGATCCGCCCGCCGAGGCGGTGGCGGTGTCGGGGCTCGCCATCGGCCCCGAGGGGGGCGGAGGCAGTGGCGGAGCATCGGTGTTGAGTTTCGTCAGTTTCGCCTGCGCGCCCAATTGCGAGACGGTGACGGAAAAATCCGCAGAAGACAGATTGCGAAAGCGGGTGTTCGACATGGGCTTGAGGCCTTTTGGACTGGTGTTGGAAGATCTGCGGAGCGCCCTCGTCCCTCCCGAGATCGGGCGGCCGCTCAAGACGCGGATCAGGCCGGCGGAGCGGCCTTGTAGGGATGTGCATCGGGCAGGTTGCCGGCGAGGCCCCACTTGTGGGCGAGGTAGCCTTCCGCCTTCTCGCGGTCGGCGTCGCTCAGCGGGCCGACGACGAGCAGCACTCGGCCTGCTCGGAGGTCTCGCTGTCGTTGCTTCCGATATTGAGAGCACGGTATCCGCCGGCAGCGAGATGCTGTTGCCGGACTTGGCCGTGCTGGTCTGGGCATGAGCTTCGTGCCGTTCGCGCCACAACTCGGCGTCGCCGTGCGTGCCGTTCTCGGGATAGTCGCCCGACCTCGATCACCGGCCCTGCGGTTGGGTGCTTCCAGTACCGGTTGCCGTTGCCGAACCACATCATCGAGTAGCCCGTCTGCAAGTTTAGGTATTTGCCGGAGTTGACGTCCGTGGCGCCAACGCGTGAAGCACTTCTTCAAAGCCGTCGGGCTGATGCGCCTGGGTCACCGCGATGATCGTGACGCCCGGCATCCCCGGCAGTCCCGGCAAGACCGGCGCTGCTGGCATCTCTGAGCGTTCCGCCCGTCGGGAATCGCAGTACCGGCTTGCCGTCGAGCGTGGCTTCAAGCGTCGGTGCCGGATAGCTGGCCACCAAGGCGGCATCCCGCCCGTTGCCCGACTTGTCGGCGAGGGCGGTCACCTCGTTGCCCGACAGGGTGACCGTCGCGGCGTCCGAGGGATCGAGCCAGACCGCGAGCCCGGGCAGGCCGGTCGGGGACCAGGCGCCCTTCGATGCGGCCGGGATGTCGAGCCCCAGGCTCGCCGCCTCGCGGGTACCGGCCGAAGTGCTGGCGGTCTCGACCACGCTCAGCGTCTGCTCGGCATCGTCGGCGACAACCGTGTAGCTTTCGCCGGTCGCTCCCTCGATCGGGGTCGTCCCGCGCATCCATTGCCGGGCGACGGTGAGCGGTGCAGCGTCGTCGAAGGCCCAGAGACCGGGCAGCAGGGTCAACGTCGCTGGCCGTGCCCCGAGAATTCGTGGCGGCACCAGATTGACCGGACCCTCCGTCAGCTGGGCGATCTGCACGTCGTATTCGCCGGCATACGCGGCAGGCTCGATGACCGTGACGCTGAAATCGTCCGGCGCGGAGCTCACCACGAATTCGCCGTTGGCATCGCCACTGGCGACCGAGAGCGTGACGATCTCGACCGTCACCGTCCCTTCGGTGGCGTTTCCGGCCGGGATCCGCCGCACTATAGGTGATCGTCGCGGTCCCCGGGGAACCGGCGAGCGCCGTGTAGGACAGCATGCCCTCCGGCGTGATGGAGACCTGACCCTGGTCGGCGATGGCGGTCGAGAGCGTCAGCGCCTCGCCCTCGGGGTCGGCGTCGTTGCGCAGCACGTCGATCCGTACCGTGCCGCCGGCCACCACGGTGGCCTGGTCGGCGGCCACCACCGGGGGCAGGTCGTCCGGAACGTATGGCGTCACCGTCACCGTCACCGTGCCATCGCCGGTGTACCCGTCGGGATCGGCGATGACGTAGTGGATGGTGGTCTCGCCTGCGAAACCCTTCGGCGCCATGTACGACAGCAGCCCCTCCGGCAGGATGGCGACGGTGCCGGTATCGGCGGTGGCCTCGATGATCTTGAGCGGCTCGTCCTCGGGATCGATATCGTTGGCCAGCGCGTCGATCGTCAGCGTGCCGCCCGCCATCATCGTGATCGCGTCCGGTCCCGCGATCGGAGCACGGTTGGCGGGAGCCGAGTTGATCACCAGCGTGCCCTCGATGGTGCAGGTGATCGTGTCGCGCGCTGAAATCAGCCGGAACCGAATAGCTCAGGCTGCCGTCGGGATTGATGGTGACGCTGCCCTGCGTCGCTGAAGCCGAGGTGATCTGGAACACGCTCATGGCGCCACCTGCCGGGGCATCGACACGGCTTTCGGTGTCTCGAATTCGAGATGCATGGGGATGTCTCCAAGGGAAGCTGGGACGGCAGCATCGGACGATCCGCCGTCGGACTACCCTTGAGGATCCATCAGAAACCCCGGCGTTGCGCCTTGCTTCGAAAGGACGTGCGGGGCGTCACGCCCCGATCAGAGCTTCATCTTCTTGAACACCCGCTCGGGGATGGCGCGGATCACGCCCATCAGCGGCCACCAGATCAGGCGGACGTAGACCACGTCGCGGCGGCGCGTCACGGCGCGGTGGACGGCCTCGGCGACCTCCTCGGGTGCGGCGGTCAGCGGCGCCGGGCAGGTCCATGCCCTCGGTCATCCGGGTCGCGACGAAGCCGGGCTTGACCGTGACCACATGCACGCCCTGCCTGGCCAGCCGGTTCCTCAGGCCCGACAGGAACGCGGTGAACCCCGCCTTGGCCGAGCCATAGACGTAGTTCGTGGCCCGCCCCCGGTCGCCCGCGACCGAGGAGACGCCGACGAGCGTGCCCCGCCCCTGCCCCGCCATCCGTTCGGCGAAGAGGCCGAGGATCAGCGCCGGCCCCTCGTAGTTCGAGCGCATCACCAGCGCCGCCGCCTCGGGGTTCGCCTCGCTCTCGCCTGGTCGCCCATCGCGCCCACGACGCAGACGACGATGCCCGGCGCGGGGTCGAGCCCGTTCGCGAACCCCGCCATCGCGACCGGGTGTCGAGCACGTCGAACTCGACCGTCTCTCACCTCGACCCCGTGGCGCAGCGCGATGTCGGCCGCGGCCTCCTCGAGGCTGGCGGCGTCGCGCGCGGCGAGCGTCACCGGATGCCCGCCGCCGCGAAGCGGTGCGCGATGGCGAGCCCGATGTCGGAGCGTCCGCCGAGGATCAGTACGGTATCGTTCATAGCAGGAGCCTTTCGGATTGGGCCGAGGCGAAGGCCCGGTCGAGCCCCGCCTCGCGGCGCATGTCGCGGAACGTCGCCCGCACGGGATCGGCGCGGTGCAGCGTCGGCGGCCGACAAGCCGCGCGTCCTTGGCGAGGTAGAACCGCCCGCCATGGTCGACGCGTGATCGCGTCGAGCCGGTCGAGAAGCGCCAGCGTCCGCGCGTTGGCCGGAAAGTCGAGCGCCAGCGTGTAGCCCGCCATCGGGAACGAGAACCGGCTCTGCTGCGCGCCGAGGCGCTTCAGCACGGCGAGGAACGAACCCTGCCCCGCCGCCGCCGTCTCGGACAGCAGCGCCGTCAGCCCCGCCTCGCGACGCGTCGAGCGGCAGCGCGCACTGGAACTGCACGAAGCCGCGGCGGCCGTAGATCCGGTTCCAGCCGAGGATCGCGTCGAGCGGGTAGAAGTAGCTGTCCCAGTCGACCAGCGCTCTCGCGCGGGGCGCGGCGGCCCTTCGCCCAGTAGAGCGCGTTGAACGCCTTCACCGAGAAGCGGTTGAGCGCAAAGCCCGGCGCGTCGAAGGGCACGGCCTTCTTGCGCTTCGCGCGGCGTCTCGAAGGGCCGGCGGCGGAAATCGTGGGGCACCGCGTCCGCGCCGCGCATGCTCGCCCAGCATCACGAGCGAGCGGCCGAGGTCGGCGCCCGAGGCGAGGCAGTCGATCCAGGCGACCGAATAGGTCGCCTCGTCCGCCGCCTCGAACGCCGCCATCGCCGCGTCGAGGTTCGGGCGCGACGATGGTCTGCTGCGCGATCCAGGCGCTCTCGACCGGGCGCAGGCGGAGCGCCGGCGCGCAGGATCACGCCGGTCAGGCCCATGCCGCCGAGGGTCCACTCGAAGAGGTCGCAATTGTCCTGCGCGGCTCGCGCGCGTGACCTCTCCCGTCGGCATCCATCACGTCGATCCATTCGACGAAGCTGCCGAAGGACGCCGTCGCGGTGGTGGTTCTTGCCGTGCACGTCGGCCGCGATCGCACCGCCGAGGCTCACGAACTTGGTCCCCGGCGTCACGTAGGGAAACCAGCCGCGCGGCAGGAACGCCGCGATCACGTCGCCGAGGATCACGCCGGCCTCGGCCACCAGCACGCCGGTCTCGGGTCGAAGGACAGCATCCGGTTCAGCGCGCCGCATGTCGAGCGTCGCCGCCGCCCCCATGGCGCTGTCGCCGTAGGCGCGGCCGTTGCCGCGGCGCGACGACGCCGCCCTGCCCCACCAGGCCGCCGACCTCGCCTGCATCGCGGGGCGCGGCCACCGGCCCCGGACGGCGCGGATAGCGGCCCCAGCCCGCGAGCTCGGCGGTCCGGAAGGCGGGACGCGTCACGCCGCGCCGGCGAGGACGCGCGTCGGTGAAGACGAACCGCCGGTCGAGCCGGTACTTGACGACATACCCCACCGCGAGCCCGAGGACCGCGCCCGTCTCGCGCGCGAGATCGGTATGCCAGATCACCCAGAACGCGGTCTCGGTGCTCCAGAAGATCGCCGTCGTGACCACGCCCATCAGCGGTGTAGAGCGTGAACTTCTTCCCGTGCGCCGCGACCCCGGTCGAGCGGTCGTCGAAGATCCAGTTCTTGTCGAGCGCGTATTTCAGCACCAGCCCGACCAGCGTGCCGAAGAACACCGCCGCGGCGAAGCCCACCGGCCCATCGTCCATCGCCAGCACCAGCCGCTGCGCCGCGAGGTTCGCGAGCGTCGCGAGGACCGCGAAGGCCGCGTAGCGCGTGACCAGCGTCAGGCCGGGTCACATCACCATCCCCGCAACCGCGAGCGCCAGGATCAGCGCCCCGCACAGGATCGAGACCCGGTCGCGGGCCGCGAACACCACGGGATCGTCGTGCATCCAGCCGCGATGGGTGATCATCACCATGCGGCTGAGCCAGTAGAGCAGGACGAGGCAGATGCCCCAGAGCGGCGCGGTCTCGTCGTAGAGGCGCCGGCACCGCGGGCGAGTTGAGCCAGAGCGCCATGACGAGGACCGAGACGTAGCCCGAGGCGATCGCCATGTTGGCCACGATCGGCAGGTCGGTCGACCTGGTAGCCGCGGCCGTGCGCCTTCTCCTCGCCCGCCGCCGCGCCCGAGACCAGTTCGGCCTGCCGCTTCATCGCGGCGAGCGCGAAGAAGAAGAAGATCGAGAACGCCAGCAGCCACACCGAGAGCGGGATTCCCGTCGCCACCCCGCCGGCGATGATGCGCAGCGTATAGAGCCCCGCGAGCGTGCAGATATCGACCACGAGCCGGCGCTTGAGGTCGAACGAATAGGCGGTGGTGACGACGTAGTAGAACGCCATCACCGCCAGGAAGCCCGGGCCCAGCAGCAGCGCCACGACCGCGCCCGCAAGCAGCAGCCCCGGCGCCAGCGCCGTCCCCCAGGACAGCGGCAGCGCGCCGCTCGCGAAGGGTCTGCAGCCGCTTCCTCGGATGCGCCCGGTCCGAGGCGAGGTCGAGCAGGTCGTTCAGCAGGTAGACCGACGAGGCGATCAGGCTGTAGGCCACGAACGCCAGGAGCGCCTGGCCGATGGTCACGAGGTCGAGCTGGTGCGCGGCGATCATCGGCAGGAACACCAGCACGTTCTTCAGCCACTGGTGCGGCCGCAGCGCCTTCAGCAGCGGACGGGCGATGGCTCCCGCGCGTGGTCAGGTGCTCGGCTCTCGCCCGGCAGCGCGTCGACCCGGGCGCGCAGCGTCGGGGCCGGCGTCGACCGTGACCGCGTGCGACGACTTCTGCCAGACCGCCAGGTCGGCCTGGGCATCGCCGATATAGGCGAAGCCCTGCGGGAACCGGTCGGCCAGGAACGCGGCCTTTTCGCGGGCCCTTGAGGTTGCGCTGCCCGTCCGAGCCGTGCACCTCGTCGAAGAGGCCGAGATGTGCGGCGATCCGCTCGACCAGCCGCTGGTCCGAGGCCGAGACCAGCGCGGTCCGCCCCCCCGCCTCGCGCCAGCGCCGGACATGGTCGAGGACGTCCTCGTTCTAGGGCAGCGCCGCGACGTCGACCGCGCCCATCCCCTCGAGCCTGCGCTTCAGCGCGGCCCGGCCCTCGGGCAGCGCGCGAAGCACCGGGACGACGTTCAGCCAGCGCGCCGACAGCGCCGCCCAGAACGTCTCGTAGAGCATGTCGGTGCGGATCAGCGTACCGTCGAGATCGACGACGAGCACCTCTTTGGCGGTCACGGCCGGCAGCCTGGGAAAGGGGGACTGGTCCATCTGGTCAACTCATGCATTACGCGACGGGCCGAACCGAGCCGCGATCGTCGCGGCCCCCGGGCATCAGCCTGCGGCCGGCTTGCGGCGGAGAACCGCGAGGTTCTTCTTGCGGTCGGCGACGATGACCTCGAACGCGTCGTTGAAGGCGGCGTTGCCGCGGTCGACCCAGCCCGCCATCCCGACCCAGTCGGCGACGTACTGGATGTCGCTTGCCACCACGTAGTTCAGCACGTCGCCATCCTCGACCCGCGCCCGAAGCGCCTCGCGGGTTCACCTTGCCGTCGAGGTTGATCGTCCGGTCGTGCCAGTAGCCGAGCGTGCCGGTCTGCACCGCGCCGACCCAGGTGTCGGAGGCGACGTTCTCCTCGACCCAGCCGACGACCTGGAAATGCCCCTCCTCCTTGACGCCGGGCAGCGTCAGCCGCACCAGCAGCAGGACCGAGAGGGCGAGCGCAGCGGTCCCGCCGACCCGCGCGAGATCGACCCCCCGCAGCGACGGCAGCATCCGCGACACATCGAGCAGGACCCACACCGCCGCGGTGATCAGAAGTGGCGAGAGCGGCGCGACATACCGGCTGAGAAAGTGCCCGGCGCCGAAGAAGAGGCCGTAGTAGGCCGACGATCGCCAGCGCATAGAGCGTGTAGGCCAGGATCATCGGCAGGAGCGGATGGCGCCGGCGCACCACCTGCACCAGGAACCACCCGACCACCACCACGATCGCCGTCACGCAGACGAGGACGACGAGAGGCCACCGCTCGATGCGGGTCGGGATCGGCAGCATCGGCAGCATCGTCTCGAACAGCTTCGAGGGCAGCAGCTGCAGGTTCTGCCCGAACCCTGCATCAAGCGACTGCGACGGTCCCGCTGTCGGCATGATCGAGCCGAACTAGATCTGGTTCCTGAGCAGCCAGGGCGCGGCGAAGACCAGGCTGATGATGCCCGGCGGCAGCGCCTCCATCACCGCCTGGCGGAAGGTGCCCTGGCGGGTCCACTGCACGTGGATGAAGCGCACGCCGAAGATCGCGGTAACGAGCAGCGCACCGTCGATCCGCGCGAGGAAGGTGAGCCCGCAGAGCAGCCCCAGGATGAGCTGGTCGCGGCGGGTGTAGAGGCCGCCCCGCACCGACAGGTGGCCGAAAAAGGTCATCGTCGCCGCCACCACGCCGATGTAGAGCCCGGTCTCGAGCCCGTTCATCGAATGCAGCAGCATCAGCGGACCGATGAACCACAGCGCGGCGACGAGCCAGGACCAGACCGGCGCCTCGCTCTGCGGGGCGAGCACGCCGCGCGCGAACCGCTGGATCGCCCAGGCGGCCCCGACCGACCATGCGGCCATGATCAGGATGACGCCGACGAGGCTGGCCACCTTGCTGCCCGCCGTGAGCCAGTAGGGAATGACGTAGAGCAGCGTCGCCAGCGGCTGCACCCCGTTCGTGGCGATCAGACCGTCCGAGACGCTGAGCCCGTTGCCGATGGCGAGGTTGCGCGCCGCGGTCAGCATCAGGTAGCCGTCCTCGGTGATGAAGAACTGCGCCAGCGCGCCCTCGCCCAGGACCAGCGGCGCAAGCCTGTAGACGAGGCCGAAGACCAGAGTGGCCCCGACGAAGAGGGTGAAGGAGCGCGCTCGGGTCATCGGCGGATCTGTCGTTGCTAAGAGGCGCCATCCGCATGCGGCAAACCCCATGCGATTTCAACTGCTCGCTGCATGAACCCGGCCAGCGATTGTGCAGACGGTTAATCCGTCGGCATCGCGGCCGGGTTTTCGGAGTGCCGTGAGGTCAGCCGAGCCACAGCCCGTCCGAGTGCTGGATGTCGAGCGCGTCGGCATCCACCCCGTCGAGGAGAATCACGTCGCCATCGCCCTTGAGCGTGAGCCAGAGCGTGCCGTCTCGATCCGCGGTCTTGGCAATGTCGGCGCCGGCCTCGAGGACCAGGATGTCCTCGCTCGGATCGAAATCGAAGATCTGGTCGCTCGAGCGCGTGCCGTCGCTCGCGCCTGAGCCGAAGACGAAGGCATCGTCGCCCGCGTCGCCCCAGATCCGGTCGTAGCCGCCGCCGCCCGAGCGGATCAGATCAGCACCCCGGGTGCCCTCGATCACGTCGAAGCCCGAGGTGCCGCTGATGCTGTTCCACTCCGGCTTGTCCGGCTCGGCGGGGGGCGCCGGCGGCTCGTACTGGCCCTGAAGACGCAGGGTGACGGTGCCGCGATCGGTGCCGCTCTGGCCATCCGAGACGCTGAAGTCGAACCTTTCGACCCGGGCCTCGCCGGTGGGCAGTTCGTCGTAGGCGCCACGCGGATTGTAGCGGAAACTGCCGTCCTCCTCGATCACCACCCGGCCGGTCTGCGGCCCGCCTTCGAGCGCGAACGTCAGGCTGTCTCCGTCGGCGTCGGTGGCCACGAGGGATCCGCGCAGGATCTCGTCGGCGGCCCCGCGAAGCTGGCCGTTCTCGGCCACCGGGGCGGTGTTTTCGGGCTCCGGATCCGGCTCGGGTTCTCGCGGCTCCGGTTCCGGCTCGGGTTGCGGCTCCGGCTCCGGCTCCGGGGAGGGATCCGGCTCGGGTTGCGGCTCTGGCTCCGGCTCCGGGGAGGGATCCGGGCCCGGCCGGGGGTCGCCCCCGCCCCCGTCGGGCAGCTTCTTGAAGTTGGACGCACCGTCCTCGCTGACGCGCGCCTCCCAGCCGTCGGCCTGCACCCAGACCCGGTCGACGGCCTCGCCCTCGATCTCGGCGAGGACGGTGCCGCCGTCGACCAGATCGACCGTGCGGGCGCCGGAGTTCACGAGGGAGAGGCCTCCGAGGTCGCCCGAGGCGAGGACCGCCGAGAGATCGACCGCGTCGCCGTCGGCATACTTCTCGACCCGAGCCTCGACGCCGTCCGCAACGACGAAGAGATCGTCGTCCGAACTGCCCAACAGCCGCAGGTCCGGCCCGTTGCCAGTTTCGAGCTCGACCCGGTCGGTGCCGTAGTCGATCGACACCGTCACACTTGCCTTGGCGGTCGATGTCGATCTCGCCGAAGCCGCCGACGAGCGCGTCGGCCTCGATCAGCGTCAGCCGGCCGGTCGTGGCCTTCAGACCGCCGAGGTCGAGCGACAGCGTGGTGTCGCCACGGCCGAGATCGACCGTCGAGGCGACGCCGGGCGCCGCGGTGCCCCAGTGTCCGCTGCGGAATTCGCGGATCGCCGAGACGCCGTCCTTGTCAGGGGCGAAGGCTAGCTCGGCGCCGGTCTCCAGCGTCAGGCTGGCGGCGCCGCTCGGACCGTCGAACCCGACCCGGGTCGCGCTGCCGTCGATGGCGAGACGGCCGTCGAGGGCGAACCTGGCCCCGCCCGTGGCCAGCAGCACCTCGCCACCCGAGACGTCGAGATCGACCGGGCCGGTGACGTCGCCGGTGTTGGCCAGCCGCCCTCCGGTGACGTCGATGTCGAGCGTCTCGACATCGCCATAGCCATCGATCCAGAGCTGGCCCGCGAAGCCGACCTCGATCCGGCCGTCCGCGCCGATCTCGAGATCCTCGACGTCGAGCAGGCCCTGGCGCACGGTCAGCACGCCGCCCTCGCCGAGCTCGAGCGCCGCCAGCCGGGTCGGTGCCGGAGTAGTTCACCCAGTTGCCGGCGAGATCGACACTGTCGCCGTCCTGCGGCAGCTCTTCGCCCGATTTCGTTCCTTCCCAGTTCAGCCGGTTGTCCCAGCGGATGCCATCGCCGCGCACGTCGGGCACGAACTGCAGGGATTGCGCGGCGCTCGCCGTCGTGCGGCCGATGCCGAAGCCGTCCTGGAAGAAGTCGACGATGTCGGAGGCGTCGGCCGCCCCGCCCAGTGGTCGCGCAGCCAACTGGCGAGCGTGTCGATGACGTCGCCCGGATTCCTGCCGGTGACCTCCTCGAGGAACCGTCGGAGCGTCACCTCGTCGAGCACCGCCTCGGCGATGTCGGGCAGGTTCTGGTCCGTCAGGAAGTTGCGATGTCCGCGCTTCTCGTCGGTGACCCAGTTGTAGATGATGGTGTCGTCGACGAAGGGGTCGAACTTGTTCTTCAGCGGCTCGGTCGTCGCCACCGTCTTCTCCGCCCGCTCTGCGGGGTCGGCGGGGTCCGCGAGGTGGGCGATGATGTTGCCGACAAAGCTGGTCTCGGGCGCGAGGTTGCGGATCCCCCAGGTCAGGGCTCCCACGCCCGGAGCGTCCTTGTGCGCACCCGAACTGGTAACCGTATCGAGGACCAGCGAGTAGTTTCCGATGTAGTCGCCCTTGCGGTAGTTGCCGCCCTTGACGTTCAGCGCGACGTTGTTGTCGAGCAGGGCCACGTTCTCGATGAACCCGCCCGAGCGGATCTGGGCGCCGAAGGACGAGCCCTGCATGGTGACGCTGTCGCGGAAGGTGACGTCGAGATTGTCCCACTGGATGTAGATGTTGTGATTGACCGAGCGCGGCTGCGATGCCGTCTCCGGTCTCCCAGCCGTCTTCCCAGCCGTTGTGGTCGGCCAGCACGTCCTCGATCAGGAGACCGTCGCTCCTGCGAACGAAGAGGCCGTTGGTCTTGGCGTGGTCGGCGACGTCGAGGATCTGCGCATGGCGCAGGGTGATCTGCTCGCCGGATTGGATCACGGTGGCCCTGTCGCGCAGGATCACGTCCTCGAGGATCACGTTCTTGCCCGACGCCGACGATGCTGCCGCCCTCGACGAAGTCGAGGCCCTGAAAGACAATGTTCTTCGACTGCTCGCGCGTCAAGCTCCCAGCGGTCCTCGATCACCGGCCGTTCGCCTGTGCCCCAGGCCCCGACCAGGATCGGATGGATCTCCGAATTGCCCACGGTGCCACGGTCGATGAGACGTCCCGGTGCCGTCGTAGTCGTAGCCCCGCTCGAACAGCAGGTGGTGCGAGGAGGGATCGGTGAAGCGCCCGGTGATCTCGTTCCAGAGCCCCATCCCGGCCTGGGTATCGAGGGCCATTCCCTCGCTCCCGCCGTACTCGGGGTGTGCGGCCAGCCACTCGCCGTCGATCACGCTCTGCTTGACGCCCTCGCGTGCGGCGATGTCTGCGATCGAGAGCGCGGCCTTGCTCTCGGTGACGTAGACCTCGCGATGAGTTCTCGCCTGGCTCGATAACGCTCAGGTCGTCGGCGCCGGTCTCGAGCGTGTAGTGGTCGCCCCCGCCCCAGCCGTTCTCGATCTTCGGCGCGTCGAGCTTGAGATCGACGGTCATCTCGCGCGTGCCTTCACCGTTCTTCACCAGGACGGTGAAGCTCGTCTGGCCGCGCTGCGCGGCATCGGGCATCACCAGCGCCAGCGTGCCGTCGGGGCTGATCGTGACGTTGCCGCCCTCGGGGTCCGACACCACCCCGATCACCGAGCCGCCCACGTCGATCGCCGTGACACGGCCCGCGGTGACGCCCAGCCGGCCCCCTGTGTAAGTCGTCGTCAATGCCATCGTCCCTCGCCTTTTCTGGCTTGCCGCCCCGCCCTCTTCCGGGGCGGGTGCAGACATCCGCACGCCGACGACCCGAAGCCGGGCTGCCGCGTCGCATTCATTTCTGGTAAGCCCCACCCGACCGGAAATTCGGACAAGCATTCCCAATGCGGACGCTTGGTAGACGGCAGGCTCGGCGGCTGACAACTCCCCCCCAAGGGGCATCGGCTGGAATTCGACCGTTCGGCACCCCATGACGAGTGGAAACTCGCTGATGGGACCCGCAGACGCTGTCGAAACCAGCGGCAGACCGCCGCACCGGCGTCACATCGGGCGCTTCGAAACCCAGCCTAGGAACGCCCGGTCCACCGACCGCAGACGCGGCCGGCCCGTCAAGACCCACCAGGCGCGCCACTCGGCCTCTAGGGCGTAGACATCGGTGCCGGGGGCGTGGGCGCGCGCGGCCTCGATCGTCTCGATCTTGAGCGGCGGCAGCCCGGCGGCGGAGACAGCCTCCACGACCCGGCGCGGCGAGACGAGAAGGATGTCGCCAGGCGCCTCCTCGAGGGTGTAGTCGGGCAGCGGATCAGCGGCGACGATCTCGCGCAACATCGCCCGGAACACCCGGCGGGGCGAAAACGAACCGGACTTCTTCTGCAACACCTCGAGCGAGACGCGCCAGCCGTCCTGATGGCCGCAATGCTTGCGCGCCAGCTCGTAGAGCCGCCGCTCGAGCGGGCGGCGCAGGCGGAAATAGTCGCGACTGAGCGTCAGCACCGACTTCGCCACGATCGCCCGATAAAGCCAGTCCGACAGCGTCACCGAGACCGACACCATCCGACCCGCCCGGGTGCGCCGAACGATGCGCCAGCCCTCGATCAGGCCGAACCCCGTCGTCACCTCGACCGGATCGTCCGGCGGGCCGGTCACGAGGTTCGTCGTGATCCGCGTGCCCACCAGCCGCTCGAGCGCATCGCGCAGCCGGCGGTAGCCGTCGCCCGAGGTCTCGCGACAGGTCGCGCGCAGCAGGTCGTGGGCGACAAGGTGAACGGTGCGGCCGGTGGGACGGCCGGCGTTCAGCGCCGCCGACCAGCTGGCTGGTGCAGAAGATCAGCACGTCCTTGTCGTGGATCGTCGCCCGTCCCCGCACCGACGGCGTGACCGTGATCTCGACCCCGTTGTGCTCGTAGCTCAGACACCCGACGGTCCGGCCGGGTGGCAAGCGAAAACACCGGATGCTCCATGGTCCCGAGATCTCCCTTCGGCGGCACCCCACCGAGGTCGCACAGAAAGAAATCGGTCATCGCCGGTTCGGCGCTCATCGTTGGCCCGCCTGGATCGTCTTGAGCCGCTGCCATCGCCTGCCCGGTTCGTGGTTTCGGTGACGCGAGCCTGCCAGCCACCTCGCCGCCGGTCCACCACCACCCTGCCCCCTCCGAAAAACGATCGTGGCTTCGGAGTCAGTCAATCGTGGGATCGGAGTCGATCCGGTCGTGGTTTCGGAGTCGCGTCAAGCGCCGCTGCAGCCGAAATTACGGCCTCGGTTCAGACACTTGCCAAACCGCGATTGCGCCGTAACAGATTCAATAACCATAAACTAACCCGACAGCCGTGTCCACAGCGCCACAGCGCCGCACGAAGGTCACCGACCAAGCGTGCAGAAATTGCCGAGAAAAGCAGTGGCGCGTGACGGTTATCCTTTCATGTCACGCGAATCGTGATACCTTCTGGAAAACACGTCACATGGAGGCTGGCATGGAACAGGCGCCGCCCTACCTGCAGATCTCGCCCGACCGTGCCCAGGCCGAACTCGCCCCACCGCGTCGCTACCTCCGACTTCGCCGCCATGGCCGAGGGCCTGCAGCCAGGGCCGCGCCGATCTCGCCAGCCGCGGGCTCGGCGAGGCCGGGCGCAAGACGGCTCCGCCGCTTCTCGACCTGGGAGATCACGCGGTATCTGATCCCGGTCGCACCTGCGCATTTCCGTCGGGTGCTGCGCCAGAACCCCGACCTGCCGCAGGGCCTGTCCGAGACCGAAGGCGGCGCCAAGTGGTTCACCCTCGACGAGGTGCTTGCGGCTGCGGGCGCACTTCGCCGCCGAAGGCTCGAAGTCCAAGGACTACCAGCCCGTACCGGCCTGCCGGGACTGCCCGCCAAGATCATCGCCGTCGCGAACTTCAAGGGCGGGGTCGGCAAGACGTCGACGGCGGCGCATCTGGCGATGTCGGCGGCGCTCGATGGCTACCGCGTGCTGGTCGTGGACCTCGACAGCCAGGGCTCCATGACCACCGTCTTCGGCGCACGCGTCGAGGACGAGTGGCAGACCGCCTTTCCGCTCATCGCGCGGCACTATGCCGAGCATCTGCGGGCCGAGAACCGCAGCCCGCGTCGCCCGTGGCGAAGCTCCCCTGCCCCTCGACGACACGCTTGGCGAAGCCGTCTCGTTCGATGCGAAACGCGTGATCCAGCCGACCCACTGGCCGAATGTCGACCTGATCGGCGCTCAACTCAACCTCTACTGGGCCGAGTTCCAGATCCCGGTCTGGCGGATGGCCGGCCGCGCCTGGAAGCTCTGGGATGCCCTTGGCGAAACGCTGGAGACCGACGGCGTATTGTCTGACTACGACCTCGTGATCCTCGATACACCGCCTGCGCTGGGGTATCTCACGATCAACGGGCTTGCCGCGGCCGACATCGTGCTGGTGCCGCTTGGCGCGTCGTTCCTCGAGTTCGACTCGACCGGGCGCTTCTTCGACATGCTGCATGCGACGTTCGCAGTCGATCGAGGAGGGCGAGAACGCCGCCGCCCGGGCGCTGGGGCGCGAGGGGCTGAGCCTTCGAATGGGACGCGGTGCGCGCCGTCGTCACCCGCTATGACGGCGCGCAGCAGGCCGAGATGGCGGCGTTGATGCAGACCTATCTCGGCCGCACCCTGTCGCCCTACCGGCAGGACTTCACCGCTCTGATCGGGCAGGCGGGCGAGCAGGTGTCGGGCATCTACGAGGCCGATTACAGGGACTTCAACCGCGAGACCTACATGCGCGGGCGCGCGGCCTTCGACGAGACCTACGCGATGGTCAAGCGGCTGTTCGTGGGGGCGTGGCGACGCGACGAACTGGCGCGTGCAGAGGCTGCGGAATAAGTGTTTCGCATGCGAAACGTAGAGGGTTCAAGTAATTGAAATATATGGAAGAAAGTGCAGTGCGACTTGGATTTTTCCGCGCGTGCGTTGCTATGCGGGGCGCGTTAGCACTCGCACTGTCGCCACCATGTTTCGCACGCGAAACAAGGCCATGCTAACCTTCTCAGTTCCAAGGATAATTCACGGCTCGGACCTGGATTTTCGTGCGCTTTTCGCTGCGAACATGCCTTGCCGGCAACTCTCATGGCCCAGGCTCGGGCCGGACGAGAAGGAGACGCCCGATGGCCAAGCGACGCCGCCTGACCCCCGCCGCGCCCGAGACCGCCGCTGCCGCCGCCCCCGAGACCAAGGCCCGGTTTCCTCTTGGCATCGCCCATACCGTCAGCCGTCCGCCCGTGGCGCAGGTGGCCGGCCAGGCCGCCGAGCGCGCCGCGCTTGACGAGATCACCCGTGGACTGGAGGCCGCCCGGGCCGAGGGGCGGCTGGCGCTGGCGCTTCCGCTCGAGGCGATCGTGCAGGATCACCTCGTGCGGGACCGCGTGGCGCTCGACGAGGACGACCTCGCGACGCTCGAGGCGAGCCTCGCCGCGCGCGGCCAGCGGACTCCGATCGAGGTGGTCGCCCTCGACGGCGGCCGCTATGGCCTGATCTCGGGCTGGCGACGCGTCGCCGCACTGCGTCGCCTCGGCCGGGACAAGATCCTGGCGGTCGTCCGCCAGCCCGAGACTGCCGCCGACGCCTATCTGGCGATGGTGGAGGAGAACGAGATCCGGGCCGGGCTGACGTACTGGGAGCGTGCCCACGTCGCCGTCCGCGCCGCCGAGCTCGGAGTCTATCCCGACGTCTCAGCGGCGATCGCGGGGCTGTTCGTCCACGGCAGCCGGGCCAGACGGTCCAAGATCGGCAGCTTCGCCGCGCTGGTCGAGGCCTTAGGCGACGCGCTGCGCTTTCCCAGCGCGATCCCCGAGCGGACCGGGTTGGCCCTGGCCGCCGCGCTCGATCACGAGGGGTTTGCCGCGCGTCTGCGAGATGCGCTGCGCAAGGCGGCGCCCGAAACGGTCGAGGCCGAACGCGCGATCCTGGACCGGGCCTTGAAGAAGCGTACGGGGGCGGAGACGTCCGCAGCGAAACCCGTACGCCGCGATATCGTTCCTGGGGTGGCGCTGGAATATCGCCCGGGCCGTCTCGTCCTCAGCGGCAGGGCGATGGACGATGCACTGGCGGAGGATCTCGCGGCCTGGCTGGCCGCGCATGCCACCGCAGACCGGTGATCGTGGGAGAAGGCGTGGCGTGCCGCCTTCGCCCGAGCTGACGAGGCGCTAGGCCTTGGCCTTGCGGCGTCGCAGGACGCCGAGCCCGGCCAGGCCGCTGCCGAGCAGGAGGGCCGCCGCAGGGACCGGCACCGGCGCCGGGGCGTCGATGCGCGTGACGTTCTGCAGGGTGAAGGTCGTGTTCCAGCCCTCATCGTAGTGAAACGTCCCGACGGAGTCGGTGGCTGAACCGGCCCAGTCGGCGATGGAATAAATGCTCCCTCCGGTGCCGGAGAACCGGATGCCGAGTTCGAACGAATAATCGTCCGAGCTAAAAAACTGCGTCAGGTCGGAATTCGCGGTCGTGTACGCGTCGAAACATCCATGGCCGTTGATCGTACACGTCCCGTCCACGTAGAAGCCGGATGCGTCGTTGATGACCAGCGATCCGCTCAGCGTCTGGCCGATGTCGGTCGCTCCGAAGCTGGCGAAGCCGGCATCGAACGTGCCGCGCGGCACGAAGTCGTAGCTCTGGTAGGTGTCGGTCACCTCGTCATAGACGCCGTCGAAGTCGATGCTGGTGAGCACTGCCTCGAACCGATACTCGACCGGTTTCGCAGCGGCCGCGAGGGGCGCCATCGCGCCCGTGACGCCAATGGCGAACAGGGCGGAAAATACCATCGTTCGTAACATCGTAATCCTCCAACACCCTTGGGTCTGCCCATGGGAGGACCGATACATTTGGTCAAGTTGTACCAGGCGAAGTTCGCTCAGCTATTAATAGAAAGTTAATTGGAAACAATATTTTGGCGGGTTAACCACCTGTGCGATCCGGGCCCTCGACGAGGTTCGCGAAGCCGCCGTCGCGCAAGGTGGCCGCGACCTCGTCCCAGTTCTCGACGAGGTCGGCGGGGAATTCGGGCAGGAGCTTGCTAAGGGGCGCCTCGACCGGCACGAACGGCACCCCGAACCAGTCGCAGAGCCCCGATATGGTGACCGCCTGCCGCTCGGGGCGGAGGAGGTCGTCCTCGTAGGAGAGGCGGCGGTGCGCGATCTCCTGGAACACGCGCATCTCGTAGCGCAGCAGCGCGTCGGCCCAGCGGACCCGGGCGAGGAAGTCCTGCGGGTCCAGTCGCACGCTGTGTACCGTCTCGCCCTTGGCGCGGTCGCTGTGAAACCTGCGCGAGGCCTGCGCCACGGCCAGCGACAGCGCGTGGGGCAGGGTGTCCCGCACCAGGTGGATGAAGCGGAAGCCCCGCCCCTCGAGCCCGCGCAAGAAGCCGACGGGGTCCCGCATTCGGTGTACCTGGACCATCTGGTAGGACAGCACCTTGGCGCCCCAGACCGCGTAGGGCGACTTGCGCGCGACCCGGTCGATGAGGAGGGCAGGGGCCCAGACGTCGCGCTTGAGGAGCTCGCCCGTGCAGGCGATGTCGGGCTGCGCGTCGAGCAGCCGGCCGAGAAGCGTGGTGCCCGACCGCGCGCGTCCGACGACCAGGAATTTGACCCGCGGGCCGGTCCCGAGGCCGCGGAGGGTCTGCAGGAACAGCCGCGCCTCGACTAGGTGCCCGCCCGGCGATATCCGGTCGCGGTGCCAGCGACCGGCGACATAGCGGGTGTCCACGGGCCGCATGCGGTGGATGTCGTGAAGGATGTCGCTCACTGGTTCGTCCGATAATATGCAGGCAAGCCCCCAGAGTGAGCGCCTCACTGAGGCGTTTGCCGCACAAAGGCAACCCCACCACGACCGCGGCCGCCTCGCGCCGAGATGACTTCTCACACATGGGGTAATCGCGGGATGAGTCGCCCGAAGCCGCGGAGTTTTGGCGTTCTCAGGCGGGTGGTTGTTCCCCGATAGGATGAGGATACGGGCTCACGACTGGACGCCGGCCCAAGCATCGAATTGAGAACAACCATGGTTGACTATATCGGTCTCGACGTTTTCTCGAAAGAGACGGCAATTTCTGTGCGTCGTGATGGCAAGCGAGTCTCGGCGTGGTACATGCCCCTCCCATCCGAGCCTGCTCGCAGAGGTGATCCGCAAGCGCGCGCCGCATGCCGCGCGCGTCGTGTTCGAAACTGGCTCCTTGTCGGTGTGGTTCTATCACGCCTGACGCCGCACCGCCCCTCGACGTGAGCGACCTGCCGGACGATCCGGCGGTGCTGAAGGCGCTGCTCGCCACCGAACGGAGGCTGCGCACCGACCTTGCCGAAGAGATCGCGCGGCTCGCCGCCATCGTGCAGGCGTTCAAGCGCGCCATGTTCGGACCCCACTCGGAGAAGCTCGATCCGGCGCAGCTCAAACCCGCTGTCAGGCGACACGACAAACTGGCCCTCTGGCGACATGAGGAACTGGCCCGCCTCGTGAGCTGAGAGGAGGGTCTGGATGACCGACGAGATGACGAGGACGCTTCCGTGGACGGTGGGTCTGCGGAGGGACGAGATGCTGGAGCCGGACGATGTGTCGGCGATGCTGAAGCTGAAGGCGCTTGGCTGGGGCGCACGTCGGATTGCAGCGGAGCTTGGATGCTCGCGAACGACGGCTCGGCGATGGCTGAGGGAAGGCGCATGGCGCAGGCCTTCGCCACCCTCGCGCCCGAAGGCTCTGGACGGGCTGGAGACATGGCTCGAGGACCGTTTCCGCCGCCATGCCGGCAACGCCGACGTGGTCCGCCAGGAGCTTGCCAGCGAGAAGGGCATCGAGGTGAGCCTGCGCACGGTGGAGCGGGCGGTGGCGCATCTGCGCCAGGAGCTGCGCGCCGAGGCACGGGCGACGGTGCGCTTCGAGACGCGGCCGGGTCAGCAGTTGCAGATCGACTTCGGCCAGCGGCGGGTGGAGATCGACGGCGTCCTGCGGCTGGTGTCGTTCTTCGTGGCGACGCTCGGCTACTCGCGGCGCCTCCACGTGCGGGCCTTTCTGGGCGAGCGCCAGGAGCACTGGTTCGCCGGAATGGAGAGCGCCTTCGCAGCCTTCGGCGGCGTCCCTGCGGAGGTGCTGCTCGACAACGCCCGCGCGCTGATCCTGAGCCACGATCCGGCCAGCCGCGAGGTGGTGCTGAACCCCAAGCTCCACGCCTTCGCACGGCACTGGGGCTTCCAGGTTCGGGCGTGCGCGCCGTATCGGCCGCGAACCAAGGGCAAGGACGAGCGCGGCGTCGGCTACGTGAAGCGCAACGCCATCGCCGGCCGCAGCTTCGAGAGCTTCGCCGCCCTCGAGGCGCATCTGGAGCACTGGACGCGGGAGATCGCCGATCAGCGGGTGCATGGCACGACCGGCGAGGCGCCGATGGTGCGCTTCGTTCGCGACGAGGCCGCCAGGCTGAAGCCTCTCCCCGATTGCGGCCCGTTCCTGGCGGCGCGCGAGCTGAGCCGGCGCGTCGGCCCCGACTGCGCGGTCGAGCTCGACACCAACGCCTACTCCGTTCCCTGGCGGCTGATCGGAGAACGGGTCCGGGTGCTGGTCACCGCCGAGACGGTGCGGGTCACCCATGCCGGCGTCGAGGTAGCGTGCCATCGGCGCAGCGCCGGCCGGCGCGGGCGCATCACCGACCGCGCCCACTTCGACGGCGTCGCCGGCGCTGCCGGCCGGCTGATCCGGGCCGAGACGAGCGAGGACGCGGGTTCGTCGGTCTCGGCACCGGCGCTGCTGCGTCCGCTGGCCGAGTATGAGGCCGTGGCCGGAGGAGCCTGGTGATGGGCGATCGATGACGCAGACCGACCTCGACCGGATGCTCACGCGGCTGAAGCTGACTGCGGTCCGGGACCAGCTCGACACGCTCCTCGACGAGGCGGCGCGCTCGGAGATGACGCTGCGCGACGCGCTGGCGTTCCTCTGCGAGCGCGAGATCGCCCGGAAGGACCAGCGCCGCATCGACATGAGCTTCGGCCTGGCCAAGTTCCCGTTCGTGCGGGACCTGGCCGGCTTCGACTTCGCCGCCCAGCCCTCGATCGACAAGGCGCAGATCCGCGACCTCGCCACGGGCCGCTTCATCGCCAACGGCGACGCGCTCCTGCTGCTCGGCCCGCCGGGCGTGGGCAAGACGCATCTGGCGGTGGCGCTCGGCCGCGAAGCGATCGTCGCCGGCTACACGGTGCTCTTCACCGGGGCGATGGAGCTGGTCGCGAACCTGGCCAAGGCGCAGGCCGACGGCCGGCTCGAGGAGCGGCTGACGCACTTCGCCAAGCCGAAGCTGCTGATCGTCGACGAACTCGGCTACCTGCCCCTCGAGCCCGACGCCGCGCATCTGTTCTTCCAGCTGGTCAGCCGGCGCTATGAACGCGGCGCGACGCTGGTCACCTCGAACCGCGCCGTCGGCGAGTGGGGCAGCGTCTTCGGCGACGCGGTGGTGGCCACCGCGATCCTCGATCGCCTGCTCCACCACAGCCACGTCATCACCATCCGCGGCGACAGCTACCGGCTCCGCGAGAAACGCCGCAGCGGGCTCCTCAAGAAGTCCGCTGCCGCCCCCGAAACCGAAACTGCATCAACCTGAGAGGGGGCCAGTTCTTCGTGTCGCCCCCGGGCCAGTTCCGAATGTCGCTGGACAGCCGGGCGACAACGACTTCCTCCTGGTCGTGGATCACGCGGTCCATCACCTTTTTCAGGTTCGCGCGGGCGTCCGTGTAGGTCATGACGTCCATGTCACTCTCCCCCATCCTGTCCAAGATATTGTACATGTTTCCGTCTGGGTCAAGGGATCCGGCGGGTACATCGTTGACGGAAAGGTCATCGAGTGCCGCGCCCTTGGGTCGAAGGTCTCGACCTCCGCGGCGACGCCTGCGCCTCCCGGATCGGACCAGTTTGGGGCGCCCGGTCCGGTCGTCGTGTCCTCAAACGATCAAGGGCACGGCCCGGCTGAAGCGGCTTGCGCCTCGGCACCGAGTACGGCACGTTTCTGCAGAAGGCGGAGTTGATGTTGTTCAGTCGTCGAGAATTCGCGTAAAATCAATGCCTTGACCTCGGCGGCGTCGAATCCTACCGCCGGAGCCAGATTTCCCGCAACCCTCTGATTTCGCAGGGAAAGTGGCTCCAGGATTCGGAGCCGAAGGGGTTAACGCACACGGACCGGCACAACGCCTTGCACAACCACGTGCACAGGAGGCGCAGTGCCGCGTCGTCGAACCGTCTCTCAGCCGCATCTCGAACGCCGTCCCGAGGGCTTCTACTGGCGCCGCCGCTGGCCGCGCGCCGCGCTGCGCCAGGGATGGTGTACCCCATCGAGAAATCCGTCACTCTGCGTCTCGCTCCGCACCCAGGTCCTCTCCGAAGCGAAGATCCTCGCTCAGCGCCTTACGGCGCTGAGTGACCAGGTCTTCGCCGCCGTTGCGGAGAAGACCATGCCGATCGCGCCAGATCTTGCCGAAACCCTGCTCGTCAGCCTCGTCCGGATGCGGATCGAGACGGCCGAGCTGGCGCGCGAGGTCGCTCCCTACCGGTCCGAGGCCGTTGCGGCGTTCGAGCTCGCCCAGCAGCGGGCCGAGCAGGAGGTGCTCCGGCGCGCCCTCACACTGCGCGACAGGTCGGTTGCGCGGGAGCCGCTGCGCGAGGTTGCGGCCCAGCTCGGCGTCACCTTCGATGAAGCGGAGCCGGACTACCAGCGGCTCGCGATGCGGGCGCTCAGGGCGCTTCTTGACGTCGGCGAAGAGAACCTGCGGCGCGACCAGGGGATCTACGATGGCCCCGGCGCCGCGTTCCTGTCGGCGATGCAGGCTCAGCCCGTCCCGTCCGGCGTCTCCATGCCGTCGAGCGGGATCGCCGTCGCCGCAACGCAGGCCGGGACGGCCGTGCTCTTCCCGGCGCCGCTCCCGGTTGCGCCAGAGATGCAGCGGGCGGCCGCCCTTGCGACCGACGCGCGCCCGTCCGCGGCGGCCGCGCCGCTGCCGACCGACACGCGCCCGGTCGACGCGCGGCCGCACCCGGCATCCGACCGTGAATTCGGCAGCGGCGCCCGCCCGGCGAATTCCCCAGCGGTGCCACACGCGCCATCCTACGTGCCGGCCGGAGTTCCGACCTCCGCCGCGCCCTCCCATGATCGCCCCGCACGGCAGGCATTGCTCTCGCCGGAACTCCCTCGCGCGCTGCGCGACAACGCCTTCGGGAACGGCCTGGACTACGCCTGGGCAAAGATCACCAAGGCGTTTCCAGGTATCCGGCAGATCGACGAACCCGCCGAATTCACCGTGTCGGAGGCCTTCGCCTTCTATGCCATCAGCCGCTGCACCGGACGCAAGGGCAAGCGCGCCAGCGAGACGTCGAACGTCAAGAAGGGCGCCTCCTGGTCCAAGAACTCCCTCGACAACCTGCTGGCGACGGGAAAGCTGATGGTGTCGATCCTGGGCGACAGGCGGATGAGCCGGGTCAGGCAGGAGGACTTCGTCGAGGCGTTCAACCTGATCCAGCGCCTCTCGGCGCTGCACGGGCGCTCCTCGAAGGAAACCCGGGACGTCCGTGCGCTGGTCGAGGAGACCGATCGGCTGGAACGGGACGCCAAGGCGCGGGTCGAGCGCGAGATGCTTCTGAAGCGTGCGAGCGCGGGCAACATCGAGGCCGCAGTGCACCAGGAATCCATCCCGCGCCTGCGCGCCGCGACGGTCTACCGGCAGATGGAAGAAACCCAGCAGGTGAACCGCTTCATGGTCGTGCTCCGCGTCATGCAGGCGAACCTGATGCAGGACGTGATCTGGACCACCGACGAGCGCGACGAGATCGACGCGCTCCAGGAGGACAACAGCCGCAAGGAATGGGGGGAGAAGCTTGCCGACCTGTTCCGCACGCCGATCTTCCAGGACGAGCTCGAGGACGTCGGCGACCCGATGTTCTGGGCACCGCTGATCGCCGTGCATGCCGGACTGCGGATGGAGGAGGCACTTCAGCTACGGTGCGATGACATCGCAACCGAGGCTGGGGTGGTCTTCTTCGACATCAAGGTCGGTCCGAACCAGAGCCTGAAGACGAAGTCGGCCGTGCGCCGGGTCCCGCTATTGGGGTTCATGGAGCTGGTGGCGCTTCGGCGCCGGCAGGGCGAGGACCGCCTGTTCCCGCACCTCAAGCGCGGAGAAAATCGAAATTCGCTGTCGTCGCTCTTCACCAAGGACTTCACGCGCTACCGGCAGGCGCACGAGGTCTACGACAATCAGCGCGACTTCCACAGCTTCCGCACCGGCTTCAACATCGGCCTGATGAAGAAGCGGGTGGCGGGAGAGCTGCGCAAGGTCCTCATGGGGCACGTCATCAATGACGTGAACCTCATCAACTACGGTGGCGATGGTCACCCGCTCGAGCACCTACGCGACGTCGTCAACCTCATCGAGATCGACGTTTCCATGATACGGAAGCCCTTCGAAGGCAGCGTCCAGGCCAGCGTACATCACATCGCGCGCCACCGCTCCGCTGCACGGGTTGGATAGAATCCGGGGGCTGCGCGCGCTCCCGAGGACCCTCTCGATGAAGGGCATGCCGAAGCAGATGCCCGGCCCGTCAGACGGGCCGGGATAGTACCGTCAGCTACCAGTCGCGTTGAGCAACTCGTCGAGCCGGGCCCCATGCAAGCGGATCGCCGCGTCGAGGTCGGAGCGCGCGTCGAGATGTTCGCCTCCGACACCGGCTTCGGCATCCGCCAGGTCATCGCGCATGCGCCCGATCCTGTCGAAGATCGCCTCGTCGTCGGGCCGCGGCCGCGACAACTGAAGGAAGAGGGACTCGGCCTCGGCGGCGCCGGCTTCGCCGGCGGCGATCCTCATCACGCGCGAAACCTCGGCGCGGTTTGCGTCGACGTAAGCGCGGACACCCGCGAGCCGTTGTTGCGCCCGCGCGGCGCGGCGCATACGGCGGTTCAGAATATGTGCAGTCACGACTGCCTCCTGACGAGCGGCGCCGGCCGAACGGCCGGGCTGGGAACCGTCGTCTTCAAGCGGCTGCCGCCAGGCGGCAGCCGGTATTGGCATCGATCTTCAGGCCGCGGCGAATGCGGCAGAAGGCTTCGTGCCGACGGTTCGCGCGATCGTCTCCGCCTCTTCCATCGCCGCGCGAAGGCCATCGCTCAGGACACAGATCTCTTCGACGACCGGGTCGCACGGGTCGATCGAGGCGAAATGCCCGCTTTCCGAGCGCTCGGGGTCGCCGACATGCTCGAGGGTCAGCAGTGCGACGACCTGATCGAGTCTGATCCGGACGCGCTGCGTCAGGCGCCGCTCCCGGCGCAAGTCGTCGACGAGCCGGTCGACAAGGCGGGCGTAGTCGAAGCCGCCGAGGAGGTTGGCTGCGTGCCAGAGCGCAACCTGGTGATCGGACACGAACGCAAGAACCGGCATCGCTGCCAATTCCGCGAATGGGCGAACGTCGCGAGCGACGATGAGTGGGAAGTTCATACGTGATCTCCAGCGCGAGGGGTCCCCGACGGGCGGGGGGTCAAGATGCTCGGCGCGCTGAAGCGAAGGAGGTTCTCGGCCAAGCCGCGGAGCGCGGATGGAAGCGGTGCCCCGCAGTTTGGACGACCTTCGGCGTCGTGCGACGGGTCGTCTTCCTTCTCTTCTCTCCTTTTCTTTTCTCCCTACTATCGCCGGGCTGCGCTTGGCGCCGTCCGTGGCTTCACCAGGAAAGCCACGTGCGGCACCAAGGAGCTGTTTCGCGACCCTATGCTGAGACGATTTCGCCGCGTTGGCTGATCAACTCCGTCCCGTCTCTCTCGGGCCTCGTTTCGAGCCTGCTGGCGAATCAGCTGCAAGGTCCTCCGGCCCGCCCGAACCGCCCGAGCGCGGGCGTTGCGGTCGCGGTACTCGTCCGCCGTCGCCCGCCCGACCTGGCCGCAGAGCGCCAGAGCCATCCAGGTGCGGTCGACGTCGCTGTCATATGCGATCTGGTGCCAGAGCGTCCGCACGATGTGCTCGCCGGTCCCGACATGCTCGTACCAGACGTCGGAGATCCAGTCCGCCGACAGCGGCGTGGCTCCGCCGTCACGGGAGAAAAGCGGCGTGCCGCAGCGCCGGTCGTAGCCGGTCCAGAGATCGCCGCCGGGTGCCTCGAGGATGAGCAGTTCGTCGAAGAATTCGGTCAGCTCCGGCCAAAGCTCCGGTCGTTCGTAGCCACCCCTTGTCTTGCGAGTGACGATCTCGAGCGACCAGCCAGTGGCGTCCCGCTTGATCTCCTGGCCGATCTGAAACCGCCAGAGGTCGCCGATCCGGAGCGGCGCGGCAACGGCGAGCGCCAGCGCAGCGGCATGGAGCGCCAGAAAGTAGCGCCTCGAAGTTCCCGCCTTGGTTCGGCGGCTCTCGGCGAGGAGCTCCTCGCCGAGGCTCCAGACCTTGCCGATGTCGGTCGGGTTCTCGAGCAGCCAGGTGTACTTCCGTTTCCGCTTCAGGCGTCCGATGCGACCGTACCGCGAGGCCTCTTTGGCAAGCTGCTTCCGGAGCTTCCTCTGCTCGCCGCGATACGCCAGGAAGTCGCGCAGCTTCCTTATCTGGAGGCTCGTTCCGGTCTCCTTCTGACCTCGCGCATCCTGGCGCGAGAGCCAGGCCTTGACGCTCTCGCAATCGATTTCCGCGGGCCGTCCCGCGTCGAGGCAGACCTTGCTGATGCAGCACAGAACGTACTCCATGGCTTTGACCTGAGACAGCGCGGGCGGAGCGACCTCGCCGAGGTCGATCATGCCCGCCTCGATGGCTTCGCGACGGCTGCGCATTTCCGCCAGAGTCGCGCGCCAATCGTCCCGAAGCTCTCGCACCGGGATGGAAACCTCCCGCTTCTTGCCTCGAGCGCCGCCCTTTCCCTTCGGACCCTCGCGCATCGTCTTGTCGCGTTTCAGGTCGGAGATCACCCGGGCGAGCGGCCCGCAGTGATGCGGCGCCACCTCGGCGAGATCCCTCGCGGAGGCGCTCGAGCGTGGAAAGCGCGCCGAAGCTGCGGAAGTCCTCTTCGTCGGGGACGGTGCTGCCGCGCCCAGCGAGATGCACGTTCCACCGCGCGAGGCGTTTTCCGAGCGCAGCGCCCCCTCGCTTGTCGCGCGCACGATCAATGCTCGTCATGCCGATCACCCTTCCCGCGGGAGGCGCTGAACCTTCGACGAGCGCGCTCTCGATCGTCCCGCGGCCCGCGGCGGTCGCCGCAATCGGAAACCCACGCATAGTGGGCTCGGATTTCGGCCGCGTCGTCGGCGAGCGCGACGACGGCCGGGTGGAGTGTCTCAGGCCGCTTCATTTGCATAGGCTCCTTTTTGATGTTTGCGGGCGGCGGCGCGAGCCTGCCGCAGGAGTTTGCGCGCCTCGCGTCCGGCCTTGACCCCGTCCATCCAGGCGTAGTGCGCCTCAGCGACCTCGATGCTGTTGCAGAGCACGGCGGCGACGAGGGCGATCGCGGATGGCTCGATCGACAGGATGAAGAAGCCGGTGACCTGGCGCGCCTGGTGCAGCGTCATGTCGAGCCCCACGGCCTCGACGCCGCAGGCGTAGTGCTTGGCGAACGTGGTCTCCTCCATCGGCCGGTCGGCACGCGTGGACGGGAACAGGAAGTCGCTGTCCACGAGGTTGCAGCCGTACGGATGCGCACCGATGAGCCGGGGCCGGATCTCCTCAAATTACCACTCGATGATCGGCCGCGCGTCGGGATCGAAGTCCGCCTCGATGTCGACGCGGTTCTTCACCAGAACCGCGGGGATCGAGAGGCGGACGTCATGGCCCTCAGGATCGAGGAACAGGTGGGCGTCGTCGCCCTCGTGTGTCAGGCCCCTCAAATTCCCCGCGCGCACCGCCGAGCCGCGGAACAGGATGGCGCTCTGCACCGCCGCGATGCCGAGCGAGAGCGCCCGCATGCGCTCCTTGTGGCGCTTACGGCGCTCGAGCTCGTTCCACCGCGACAGGGTGCGGTCGGCTTCGGCCACCAGCTGCTCGGGCATGAAATGCGCCGCGCGCTGCTGCGCCGGGCATCGCGCGAAAGCCTTGATCCAGGCGAGGCGCGGCGGCGACATCGCATCGCTCTTCGGCGACGTCTTCTGCACCTGCTTGCGCACCGTTCTCAGCGCCTTTGTCTGCTTCTTCGTGAGCCCGATCTGGTACTCGGCGATGTGCGAGAGCCGCGCGACCATGTTCCGGCGCGTTGTGGCGTCGGCACGTACCTGGCCGTCGAGAGCGCGCGTCTGCCAGAGGTTCGCGGCCCGCGCGATGGTGTCGGGATTGCAGATGTCCGCGAGGCCGGGCATCATTTCCGCGTCGAGATCGCCGGCCCGCTCCAGACCACCCGTCGCGAGGTTCAGGGCGTTCTCGTAGGTCTCTGCCGACCTCTCGCTGAAGTTGCTCTTCTCCGCCGGGATCGGCCGTCCGAGGGCGTCGGTGCCCCGCTTCGCCAGCACGAAGGCGTCGAACTCCCGCCACAGCCTTGCGGCCTGCGGGCGGTGGCCGCGGCGCCACGGGCTCGGCGGCGACTTCGCCCGATCCGGCTGCGGCAGCGGCTCTGCTGGAAGAAGATCATCGATCTCGGGATGCGCGGATCGGATGGCGATCAGATCGTTCATCGTGCGGAGGCCGCCCTTGAAGGTGCGCCGGGCGCGTCCCTTCAGCGGCGCGGCCGCCGGCGTAACCCACTCGGCGGTCACTGCGGCCGGACCGAGGCCGGACGTCGAAGCGACCGCGCCGACGGCCTCGATGCCGCTTTCCCCGTGCGGGCCGATCGGGGCCCCGACGCCGCCGATCGCGCTGGTGTAGTCGGCGAGCGCGCGCCACTCCGGCAGGAGCTGCTTTGCGGGCTTCGGGCCCGCCGCCTTGCCGAGGGCGCCGCGGACCCGCTTCCGCCATTCGACGAAGTGGTCATGGGACTTGAAACCGGCGGCGATGGCGCCGACGCGACCGCGCCCCCAACGCTGCTCGAAGTTGGCAAGATCCGCCGGAATCCTGTGCAGGGGCGCCTTGTAGATCCGCTCGCACTCGATGATGCGCGGACGGATCTGGTTGATCGTGCTCGGGCTGTAGCCGAGCGCACTGAGGTTCTCGACGAGAATCTTTCATGGTTCTGATGGTCATGACGGCTGTGTCCTTCTGAGGGCGACCGCGCCTGGAGCGGCCGAGATGGGAGTTGGAGCCCGGTCAGGAAGACCGCGACGTGCTCGCGCCGGTCCGAGGCGGCTGGTCGGAGCCCCGGCAAGCCGCTGCCAGGCACGGCCGCTTCTGCCGTCGCCGCTCGAAGCTCCATCGGTACTTGCCGGCGCCAGCGGCGGAGGAGCCGCGCGACGAACGCGGCAGAGAGGATACACGGCGTTTGGCGGGGAAGCGACGCGCTGATCGTCTCCGGGTTCCGCGCTCGCCGCCCGCCCCGGCGGCGCCATGCCAATGAGCGCGGCCCGCAGCCTCTCGCTCCCAAGCAGGCCGTCATCGAGTGCGGACGCCCTTGCGACGAAGTCCCAAGTGGTGATCTTCATCTTCCCGTCTCCCGTCACCGCGCGGCCGGGGCGGTGGCCCCTCCCGAAAGAGGGGCCACGCCGCGGACCCGCGGTTCACCCGCATCTGTCCGTGGGTCGCGCGACCTGCGGCCAGATCCTTTCAGAAACGGCCAATTCACCCATCCGGTCGCCCGACGACAGGCGATGTCGTCTGCCGACCAGTCGGGTGAATTCCAGTGAGAATCACGGGTTTCGCGGCCAAACCGGGTGAACTCCGGCCAAGTGAAGATGGTGCGCTCACACATGGTGAATCGCCCGAGCGAAGACGCACGCGCGGACGCGGACGATGTCGTCTGACAAGCGAATGGCAGGGAGGCGCCCCTGCTCGACGTACCTCCGGAGAGTTCGCTCGGCACGATGCTCCGGATCGAGTTAGGGCAGTTGCGAAGTCTTCAGCAGCGGTTCTCTGAAGGCGGACCAGTCACGGGGCGGCACGAAGATCTCGCCTTCGAGACGCCAGATCTCCTGCCAGAGATAGCGAGCCCAACCGGAGCCCGAAGGCTCAAGACCGGCCTGCGCGAGGATCGCCCGCGCTGTCGGCGGGCTCACGCGCCAATGATCTGCGATCACGGAAACGAGCGCGCTGCCTGCGTGTTTCATTCTTTCCTCCATTCTGCTCGCAGGAGGAACCAAGGGAAAATTGCGGCCAGATCAAAACGATTGCGGTCAAAAAGTATCTGACGGCAATGGAAGGGGGGACAATCTAACCGACGGACCCGCGGTGTCGTTTCAGGACGCGGATCTGAGATCCAAACCCTGATCCTACCTGGTGATGACGCTGGTCGCCATCGCCGCGCGGCCAATTCACTTCTGGTAGCGCACGCCCGCTGTCATTGTGGCATCCTCGCTGCGATGAGCCCAAGAGCGGCAGGTCCCATCCGCAGCCACCTCGCCGAGCTTGATCACGAGCAGACTGTCATCGCCCGGTTGCGGCGCCTGCTTCCAGCCGCGGCCGGCTTGGCGGCGGCAACAGGCTCGAACATCGGCATACGTCCCGCAGACCAAATCGCCGTGCCCGACGGCGCCAGGTATTGAGGTGCTGCGGGTGCAATTCGTGCAGCCGCGCGAGGTCGGCGGTGCATGCGCCTGCCCGGAACGTCCCGGCGGCCAGCGCCGCCTTCTCCTCATCGGCTGTAGCGCCTACGCTGCTAAGGCCCGCCGGGCACCTCCAGGCGGCGCCATGGTCGCACCCCTCGTTACGAAGTCTTCCATGCAGCGATCCCAATCCAGGAACTGCCACTCTTACCGCTCCGCGGCGCCGCAAAAAGGTGGGCACCAGACGCCCCTTACCGAACAAGTCAGCAGACACCGCCTTCGTCGCGTCCCTTCCAGCGGGCCATCGCTGCTACATCGACAAGACGGCGTTGGCGATTATCGAGGCGGCGCCATGCGGAGCGGAAGTCGTCATACTCCCGTGGGAGAAGATCGGACCTCCCGAACGCCAGCGCTATGATGATCATCTCGCTGGTAGAGAGACAGCCGACGGCATCGTCAACAGTAATCTGCCCAGCGAGCACTCGGCGGCAGGCGCGCTCGTCTGCCCTCTCCGGCATAGGGGGCACCTCGATTTTCTACCGTTCTCGTGCCCCCTCGGCGGCGCGCGTGGTCTGAAGCAGGAGGACGAGCGTCGGCTGTCGCTTTGCTGCGTCCGGATGGGCGTGGCGCTGCGGCCTTCACGCTCGGATTTTTCTGCCTCGCGGCCTGATCTTTTTTGTTCGCGTGATGCTCACGCCGGGCACGGGTTGAGACGGCGCAGCTGGCCGAGGCGGCGCATGTTGTAGGCGAGGTTCTTCATCCCGATCTTGGCCGTCGCTCGAACCAAGCCGATGGTCCGGACCAAGGTCCCGCCCATATCGTTGGCCTGCGCGCCGAAGACGTGCTCGACGCGGACCCGGATGCCGGATCTGGTCCGGTTGCTGCCCTTGGCCTGTTCGGTCAGCGGCTTGCCCCGCTTGCCCTTGCGGTGGATGTGGCTTTTCAGCCTCCGGGCGCGCAGCTTTGCCTCCATCTCCTCGGACCGATAGGCCGCATCCGCCCACACGCCGGAGCCGGTGTTACCCTGCATCAGCAGATGATCCACCGCCTGGCTGTCATGCCGCGCGGCATCGCTGACGTGATAGCGCCGCACCAGCTTGTGCCTACGATCCACGTTGACGTGATTCTTGTAGCCGTAATGGTTCTTGCCGTGCTTTTTCGTCCAGCGCGCGTCCAGGTCCTTTTGCGCGCGCTTCGCGGGCTTGTCCGCCCAGTCCTCGGGCACCTCGCCGTTCTTGATTGCCGCGTTCTCGTCCCGCGTGTTGTGGTTGCGCGGCACCGGCACGATGGACGCATCCAGGATTTGACCGCCGCGCGCGATGTAGCCCTGCCGCGCCAGATAGCCGTCGAACTGGCTGAACAGCTCCTCCACCTTGCCCGCCTGCGCCAGTGCCTCGCGATAGAGCCATACCGTCTTGGCGTCCGGCACCCGGTCTTCGAGGCCGAGGCCGAGGAATCGCATGAACGACAGCCGGTCGCGGACCTGATACTCGATCTGGTCGTCGGACAGGTTGTAGAGCGCGCTCAGCACCAGCGTCTTGAACATCAGCACCGCGTCCATCGGCTTGCGCCCCGCCCGGGACTTGCGCGCCGCAGCTGGCTTGCGCCAGACCCGCTCAAGGGTCGGGCGAAACTCCTCCCACGGCACAACAGCGTCGATCTCGACCAGCGGGTCCTTCTTCGCGTCCAGGCTCGCGTAACGGTCTGTAAGATCGAAGAACCCCATCTGCGCCATCGTCACACCCTCAGTGTCGCATCATCCCGACAGACATACCGCAGCGCCACGGTCGGGACCATTTTTCGAGGCGCCCGTATGTCACGCTGCCCCATCTTCGAGGTCTTCCCCAGCTTCTGCTTGCCGCCGGTGGAATGCTGCCGCGGCACCAGGCCGAGCCACGCGGCGAAGTCGCGGCCGCGGCGGAACTGGTCCATCGGCGGCGCGAAAGTCTCGACCGCGAGCGCGGTGATCGGGCCGACGCCCGGCATCGTCTGCAGCTGGCGAGGCATTTCAGCTTCGTTCGACATCGCCGCGATCCGCGCTTTCAGCTCCTTGATCCGGTCGGTCAGGTGGGTGATCTGCTCAAGGAGCATCCGGCAGATGTCGCGTGCCAGATCAGGAATGTCGGCGTCAGGATCTTTGACGACCCGTTCAAGGCGCGGCACATAGCCGATCCCTTCGGGGGCGACATGCCCGAACTCGTAGAGATGCGACCTCAGTGCGCCGCTTCACGAATTGCTCGCGCGTCCGGAACGCGACCGCCCGCGCCTGCTGGTCCGCGGACTTCGGTTCGACGAAACGCATGGTCGGCCGCAGGGCCGCCTCGACAATCGCCTCGGCATCGGCGGCGTCGTTCTTCTGCCGCTTGAGGAACGGCTTTACGTAATGCGGCGCGATCAGCCGGACCTCATGGCCGTAGCGCGCCATCTCCCGCGCCCAATGATGAGCGCTGGCGCAGGCTTCCATCGCCACAAGGCATGGCGGCTGCTGCGCCATGAACCGCGCGAACTGCGGCCGCGACAACTTCTTCCGAAACAGAACGGACCCGTCCGCCGCCGCGCCGTGCACCTGGAACACGTTCTTTGCCAGGTCGACGCCGATGGTGCTAACTTCTCCCATGGATGCCCTCTCCTTCAGCTTGTGATTCAACACCGCAAGCTTGGCACATTGCGATGCCGTCAGGGGAGAGCGGCATCCACCCCATCTCCGAAGACCGCAACCACTTCGTCCCGCCAGCCCGCCGCCGATCCGCTCTCGCCACCCGCTTCCATCGCCCCGAAGCGTTCGACCTTTGGCGCCAGGCCGCTGGTGTTACGGCCTGACGCTCGTGGAGATCAGCGCATTCCACGCCCGCGGTCGGTTAACGTGACATCGCCCCTCCGATGAGCTCATGCTGCCATCTTGTGGTTGGCTTGGCTGCTCACTCTATTCGACCCACCGAGCCGCGAGAGCATCATGCGAAGCTGAGCTGCGACTTCACCGAAACGGTCCGGTCCGCGGCAATTCGGAACGCCTCGCCGAGGTCCTCTGGGGGGAAGCTGTGGGTGATGATCGGGGCCACGTCGATCGCGCCGGCATCGATTAGGGCGGCCGCCTCGGCGAATTCTGCGTGGAAGCGGTGCGTGCCGACGAGGGAGAGCTCCTTGCCGACGAGGGCGTTGAGCGCGATTGGCTGCGGGCCAGAGACGCCAACCTGCACGATGCGCCCCTGCGGTCGCACGGTGCGGATCGCGGCCTCGATCGCCGGCGCCGCGGCCGAGCATTCGAAGGCTACGTCGAAATAACCCTTGTCGGCCTCATAGCGGGCGAGCGCCTGCGGATCCGTAGCCACATTCAGCACCTTGGTCGCGCCCATCCGGCGGGAGACGGCGAGCGGCTGATCGTGCAAGTCCGTCACCACGATCTCTGCGGCGCCGCGATGGCGGACGACGGCGACGCAGAGCGCACCGATGGGGCCTGCGCCAGTCACCAGCACCTTGGACCCGGCGAGGTCGCCGGCGCGGTTCGCGGCGTGGAGGCAGACTGCGAGCGGTTCGGAACAGGCGGCGGCGGCGACGCTGGTGCCGGCGGCGACCGGAACACACTGCGCCGCAGGCACCGCCATGCTGTCGCGGAAGAGGCCCTGCTCGTGCGGGAAGCGCAGCGCCGAGCCGAAGAAGCGCATCTCGAGGCAGTGCTGGAACAGGCCCTCCGCGCAGTAGCGGCAGCGGCCGCAGGGGCGGCTCGGGTTGACGGCGACGCGCTGGCCCGGAGCGAGGCCGGTGACGCCCGGGCCGAGCCGCTCGACGGTGCCCGCCGCCTCGTGGCCGAGGACAATGGGCTCGCGCACCCGGATCGGGCCGAACCCGCCGTCCTGCCAGTAGTGCAGGTCGGAGCCGCAGATGCCGCCGGCGCCGATGCGCACCAGCACCTCGCCCTCGCCGGGTTCGGGGTCGGCGGTAGTCTCGAGCCTCAGGTCGTGCTGGCCATGAAGGCGACAGACGCGGATGGACATGGGGTCACCTCAGTCGAAGAGCACCGACGGAAGCCAGGTGGCGAGCGGCGGCACGTAGGAGACGAGAAAAAGGATCAGGATGTTGGTCAGAATGAACGGGGCGATGGCGCGGATCACCGGCGCCAGGGGTAGCCGCGCGATGTTGGCGCAGACGAACAGGCAGACGCCTATCGGCGGGGTGGTGAGGCCGATCATCAGGTTCAGCACCGCGATGACGGCGAAGTGCAGCGGGTCGACCCCGACGCTGGTGGCGAGCGCCAGCAGCGGCACGAACAGTACGATCAGCGCCGCGATCGTCTCCATGAACATACCGACGAAAAGCAGGCAGATGTTGATGAGCAGGATCACCAGGTACTTGTTGTCGGTCACCGACAGCACCGCGGCGGTGATCGTCTGCGGGATGCGCTCGGAGACGAGAATCCAGCCGAAGACGTTGGCGAAGCCGACGAGCACCAGAATCGCCGCCGCGGACACCGCGGAATTCACCAGCACCGTCGGCACCATGCGCAGCGGCAATTCGCGGTAGACGAAAGCGCCGACGATGAATGCGTAAACGCTGGCGACGACGGCGGTCTCGGTTGGCGTCATCACGCCGGTCAACAGGCCGCCGATGATAAGCGCGGTCATGAACAGCGCCCAGAACGCACCAAGGAAGGAGCGCGCCAGCTCGCGGAAACCCTGCCATTCCTGCCGGGGAAAATCGCGGCGGACGGCGATGATGTAGGTGGTCACCATCATCGCGAGGCCGAGCAGGATGCCCGGGATCGCGCCCGCCATGAACATCTTGCCGACCGAGATGCCCGAGAGCGAGCCGACGAGGATCATCGGCACCGAGGGTGGGATGATCGGTCCGACCGTCGACGATGCAGCGGTGACCGCGGCGGAGAAGTCGGCCGGATAACCCACCTTCTGCATGCCGGGGATCATCACCCCGCCGATCGAGGCGGCGTCGGCGACCGCGGTGCCGGAGATCCCGCCAAACAGCATCGAAGAGGCGACGTTCGACAGACCTAGGCCGCCGCGGATCCAGCCGACCATCGCGTTGGCGAGGCGGATGATCCGTTCAGTGATGCCACCGTGGTTCATCAGGTTGCCGGCCAGGATAAAGCCGGGAATCGACAGCAGCACGAACACGTCCATGCCGGCGTACATCTTCTGCGGCATCACCACGACCGGCAACCCCGCCGAGACGATGTAGGCGAGCGACGACAGGCCGAGCGTGATCGCGACGGGCAGGCCGATCAGCAGGCCCGCGACGAAGGCGACGAGAAGGATCGCAAGGCTCATGATTGCTTGTCCGGGTTGATCACGGGGCGGCCGTCGGAGACGCCGCTCAGCATTTCTACGATCCTCAGCAGGGCGAAGACCAGCAGCAGGACCAGCAGCACCAGGATACTCGCGTAGATGAAGTTCATGCCGATCTGGAGGACCGGCGAGGTCTGGCGGGCGCCGATCGCGGCATAGCGCCATGCGGGCCCCAGCAGCACCGCACAAAGCCCAACAGTGGCGATGGCCGAGGTCAGGCGCAGGATCCAGGGCCAGCGGCCTGGCAGCGCCTCGCACAGGATGTCGACGTTGACGAGGTCGCCCGACCGGAACGACAAGCCCGCCCCGAAGGCGATCGTCCAGAGCATAGCGTAGCGCGTCAGCTCCTCGGTCCACGATGGCGACGAGTTGAACACCGCCCGCCCGAGCACCTGGGTCACCACGGCGAACATCAGGACGAGGAAACCGACCCCGGTTGCGAACCGGCAGAACGCGACGAGGGCATTCTGGAGACGGGTCATGGAGCGATCCTTTCGGGTGGTGCCGGGCGGTTCGTCCCGCCCGGCGGCTCCGGTCCTAGTTCGCGAAGAGGTCTTCCACAGTCGGCCGGATCGACTCGTCGACGCTCTCGACCACGGCGGGTTCGGCGGCCTCGGCGAACGCCTCCTTGTCGACATCGACGAACTCCATGCCGCGCTCCTCAAGCTCGGCGCGGAGATTCTGCTCTTCCTCGAGGAACAGCTCGCGCTCGTACTCCTGCGCTCGGGCGGCGGCTTCCATCACGGCCTGCTGGTCCTCCTCGGAGAGCTCGTTCCAAGTCATCTCCGAGATCGTCAGGTAGATCCACGACCGCACGTGCTCGGTGAGGTTCACGTAGTCCTGCACTTCGCTGAAGTTCGCCGACGCGATCAGCGCGAGCGGGTTTTCCTGCGCGTCGATGGTGTTGTTCTGCAGCGAGGTGAAAACCTCCGAGAACGCCATCGGCGTCGGGTTCGCTCCGAGCGCCTCCCACGTATTCACGAAGAGCGGCACGTTCGGCACGCGAAGCACGAGGCCGTCGACCTCCTCCGGCGTCGTGATCGGCCGGTTCGAGGTCAGGTTGCGCGGCCCACGGGCAAAGTACGCGATCGGCCGGATCTGCGCGTTCTCGATGATCTGCTGCTCGATCTGGTCGCCGATCTCGCCGGAGGCGACCTCGTCCATCTCCTCGAGCGAGTTATAGGCATAGGGCAGCGCCAGCAGGGACGCCATCGGCGCCCAGTTCTGCAGGCTCTCGCCGGTGATGGTCATGTCGGCGGTGCCGAGCTGCATCCCGTTCAGCAGGTCCATTTCCGAGCCAAGCGACTCATTCGGGTAGACCTCGACGGCGATGCGGCCATCGGTCAGCTCGGAGAGCTGCTCGCCGAAGTGCACCGCGGCCTTGTGCCAGGTGTTCTCCTCGTTCGCGAGGTGGCCGAGCTGCAGCGTGCGCTCCTGCGCCACGGCGCCGCCCGTCATCAGCAGCAACGCCGATCCGGCGAGAATGCCGCGCGTGAGATAGGTCATGTAGTCCTCCCTTCCGGTAGAATGGACGGACCGGGAAACCCCGGCCCGATGTCGAAGAAGTCCGGTTGCGCCGCGACGATCAATGGCAGATCCGCGAGCACGCCCCTCAGGTGGCGGCGGACGCAGCCCTCGGCCGCGTCCGGATCCCGCGCGGCGATCGCCTCGACAATCCGCCGGTGCTCGTCGACGAGGCGGCTGACCGGGAACTCGGCGGCCGTCAGGTACCGCACGCGGTCCATGTGCATCTTGATTGCCTGCAGGTGCGCCCAGGCTCCTGCCCTGCCGGCGATCTCGGCTAGGCTGCGGTGGAACCGCTCGTCGAGCGGGATGAAGCTTTCGGCGCCCTGGTCCGCTACCCGCGCCTGCCGGTCGATCTGCTCGCGCAGATTGGCGACGTCGCGGTCCGCGGCCTGCGTCGCGGCGAGCCGGACCAGGTCCGCCTCGACCGCCTCGCGGACGAAGCGCGAGTTCTCGACCTCCTCGGTCGAGATCTTGCGGACGAACGTGCCGCGCTGCGGGCGGACCTCGAGCAGCCCTTCTCCCGCCAGCCGGATGAAGGCCTCACGCACGGGCTGACGCGACATCCCGTAGGAGATCGCGATCTCCTGCTCCGAAAGCCGCATCCCCGGAACCAGGTCGCCACGAACGATGCGCTCGCGCAGGCTCGCGATCAGCTGCCCGCCGATCGGGTGCGTCGCGCTGATCGTCAGGTGTCCCTCGGATGCAGGCATGAGCATGTCGGGTGATATCCTCCCAGTCCCGGCAAGTCTTACTGGCCTACTAGCATACTTGTCAACATCGCCAATCTGCGATACTCAGGCGGAAAAGCAGCGAAGGGAGCATGCCGGATGCGACAGACATGGCGCTGGTTCGGGCCGACCGACGGCGTGCGCGTCGACGACATGATGCAGGCCGGTGTCGAGGGCGTGGTCTCGGCCCTGCACCACGTCCCCACCGGAGCCGTCTGGTCCCCCGCGGAGCTCGCCGAAAGGCAGCGCCTGATCGCCACGCGCGGCGATGGCAGTGCCTCTGGCCTCGCTTGGGAGGTGGTCGAAAGCCTGCCGGTGTCGGAGGACATCAAGAAGCAGACCGGAGCTTGGCGCGACCACATTGCCGCCTATTGCGAAAGCCTCGAGAACCTCGGCTCCGCGGGCATCGAGGTGATCTGCTACAACTTCATGCCGGTGCTGGACTGGACCCGCACGGATCTCGCCTATCGGGTGCGGCACGGCGGCACGGCGATGCGTTTCGACCTGATCGATTTCGCGACCTTCGACATCCACATCCTGCAGCGGCCGGGCGCCGCCGAGAGCTTTCCCGAGGGCGTGGCGGCCGCCGCCGGCCGTCGCCTCACCGAGATGGACGACGCCCGCCGCATGGCGCTTTCCACCAACGTCGTCTTCGGCCTGCCCGGCGCGGCGGAGTTGCTCACGCTCGACGACGTGCGCGCTCATTTGGCCGAGTATTCCGGGATTAGCCCGGAGACCCTGCGCCAGCACCTCGTCGACTTCCTCGAGCAGGTCGTCCCGGTCGCCGAGCGCCTCGGCCTGCGCCTCTGTTGCCATCCCGACGACCCGCCATTCCCGCTCCTCGGCCTGCCCCGGATCATGTCGACCGAGGCCGACTACACTGCGGCAATGGACGCTGTTCCGAGCACCGCCAACGGAATCACACTCTGCTCGGGTTCGCTCGGCGTCCGTCCCGACAACGACATCCCGGGCATGATGCGCCGCCTCGGAGACCGCGTGCACTTCCTGCACATGCGCAACGTCACCCGCGAGCACGCGGCCACGCCTTGCTCGTTTCACGAGGCCGAGCACCTCGGCGGCGACACCGACATGGTCGCCTTCGTCGCCGCCGTCCTCGAAGAGGAGCAGCGGCGGCGCGACACCGGCCGGCCCGATATCTCAATCCCGTTCCGCCCCGATCACGGACAGGACATCCTCGACGACCTCACTCGAAAGGCGCAGCCAGGCTACCCGGCGATCGGCCGCCTCAAGGGTCTCGCCGAGCTTCGCGGCGTCATGATCGCCCTCGCTCATTCGACGCATGGGCTCACGTCGTGAGCGAACGGCTGAGCCTCGCTGCGCTCGGGTGCTTACGAGACGGCGCCGACGGACCGCGCTACGATCCCAAGGCACACGGGCGTTGGAGCTGAGCGGGACCGGGCGTAGAGCCAGACCACGTGGGCAATGATCTCGGGCGGAAAGTGGTGCCGGCGGTAGCTGATGGTCATGTCGATCAGCGCCTACCAGCCCCCGCCGGCGGCGCAACCACCTTGTTTACGTGATGGGGTGGACGGCCCCTGCGATCGGCGTCGATGCGCCATAGAGTGGTCGTTGTTGAAGTAACCAAAAAGCAGGAGCCGTCCACAAATGACAATGCCCTTCTGAGACACTACCCCAGCGAAAGCAGGTCCTTCGAGCAGCAATCGCACAACTTTCGATTTCTCGCCCATAGGGCAGCACCGCCGTCATTACCTTGACAACGCGATGCGGCTTCACCGAGCGAGTTCAGCTACCCGGGACACTAAGACCTTTGGGCGCCTCGAAAAATGGTCCCGACCGTGGCGCTGCGGTATGTCTGTCGGGATGATGCGACACTGAGGGTGTGACGATGGCGCAGATGGGGTTCTTCGATCTTACAGACCGTTACGCGAGCCTGGACGCGAAGAAGGACCCGCTGGTCGAGATCGACGCCGTTGTGCCGTGGGAGGAGTTTCGCCCGACCCTTGAGCGGGTCTGGCGCAAGCCAGCTGCGGCGCGCAAGTCCCGGGCGGGGCGCAAGCCGATGGACGCGGTGCTGATGTTCAAGACGCTGGTGCTGAGCGCGCTCTACAACCTGTCCGACGACCAGATCGAGTATCAGGTCCGCGACCGGCTGTCGTTCATGCGATTCCTCGGCCTCGGCCTCGAAGACCGGGTGCCGGACGCCAAGACGGTATGGCTCTATCGCGAGGCACTGGCGCAGGCGGGCAAGGTGGAGGAGCTGTTCAGCCAGTTCGACGGCTATCTGGCGCGGCAGGGCTACATCGCGCGCGGCGGTCAAATCCTGGATGCGTCCATCGTGCCGGTGCCGCGCAACCACAACACGCGGGACGAGAACGCGGCAATCAAGAACGGCGAGGTGCCCGAGGACTGGGCGGACAAGCCCGCGAAGCGCGCGCAAAAGGACCTGGACGCGCGCTGGACGAAAAAGCACGGCAAGAACCATTACGGCTACAAGAATCACGTCAACGTGGATCGTAGGCACAAGCTGGTGCGGCGCTATCACGTCAGCGATGCCGCGCGGCATGACAGCCAGGCGGTGGATCATCTGCTGATGCAGGGTAACACCGGCTCCGGCGTGTGGGCGGATGCGGCCTATCGGTCCGAGGAGATGGAGGCAAAGCTGCGCGCCCGGAGGCTGAAAAGCCACATCCACCGCAAGGGCAAGCGGGGCAAGCCGCTGACCGAACAGGCCAAGGGCAGCAACCGGACCAGATCCGGCATCCGGGTCCGCGTCGAGCACGTCTTCGGCGCGCAGGCCAACGATATGGGCGGGACCTTGGTCCGGACCATCGGCTTGGTTCGAGCGACGGCCAAGATCGGGATGAAGAACCTCGCCTACAACATGCGCCGCCTCGGCCAGCTGCGCCGTCTCAACCCGTGCCCGGCGTGAGCATCACGCGAACAAAAAAGATCAGGCCGCGAGGCAGAAAAATCCGAGCGTGAAGGCCGCAGCGCCACGCCCATCCGGACGCAGCAAAGCGACAGCCGACGCTCGTCCT
>CAVZOJ010000017.1:0-47166 GCA_963776845.1 uncultured Alphaproteobacteria bacterium
ACCAGAATTATCGTTCACTTTCAGTAGGCGGCGCTTTGCCGCCTTATTGTTCTGCAGCCGCATGTCACGGTTTTGTCGCGTGAGCGATCAAGACGTCTTCCGCCTGGGCGAGTTCCCTGTTGTCGTCACCGCGAGGAAAGAGATGACCATAGGTGTCCATGGTCATGGCGATCGTCGCATGACCCATACGTTGCTGAACGACCTTAGCCACAAGCCCCAGCCCACCGGCGTCAGGCGGGTTAATACACCATGACGCATAGAAGTGCCGGAGCGCGTGAAGCCCAGTGTACTTCGCTACCGTCACGACCTTTCCGTTCACGGTCTTCTTCCGAGTTACGCCAGCGCGAATGAGCGCCGGCCACAAGTGACGGCTGCAGATGTTGGTGCGTTCCTCAATATTTCCCCTTCCGTTGGGAAACACCAGTCCTTCGCCTCCGGAGGCGAGCTTCCATTCCCGCATCCTCTTGAGAAGGATGGGAGGGAGCGGCACCTGTCGTTGGGCCGACTCCGACTTCCGAGAACCGAGCATCTTATAGATATCAGCTCGCTCGACCACATCGTCCTCGGCTTTCTGAAAGTCGATGCTCGACCAATTAAGGCCCCGGAGTTCGGAGGCTCTAAGGCCGGTAAAAATGGCCATCAGAAAAACAAGATCCCACCTGCCGTCGAGCTGCGCGATGATAAGGCTAATCTCGGTCGGCGACGGAATGTCGACGCCGACCTTCAGCTTCTTTTTGTGACGCCTTTGGTTCTGGACGCCCCGGCCACGCCGGCGCGATCGATTCATCTGGTCGACCACGTTTTTTCCCAAGTGGCCCCTTTCGACGGCATCAAACAGGATCGCGGAGAACGAGCCGAGCACGCGCTTCACCATCGACAGCGAAACTCCCTCCTCGCCCAGCTTTGTTTCAAAGGCCCGCACCGAGGGGATCGTCAGATCACTAAGTCGAGCCGATCCGATAAATGGATTGATGTGCAACTCGACCTGAGACTTGTATAGCGTCTGCGTCGTGCGCTCCAGGCAGCTCTGGGCTGCCGTCCTGAGCCAATCCGCCCCGGCCTCTCGAACCGTAATCGCGCCATTTGCGGGAGTGTGAGTGCCCGCTCGCACCTCTTCATGCATGGTCTTCTCGAAGTCTTCGGCTAGCTTCTTTTGTTGAACGTCCTTATGTGACGCTTGCCCTTCTGATCAACATAGTCGACCACCCAAGCAGATTTGGTGACATCATTGTTGGTTGACCATATTATTTTTCTAATCCACATTTTCTCACTCCGTTAAATGTTAGCGGTCCATTGGTTCATTTGGTGAGCAGACACTGACCGTCGACTGCTCACCAATGAATAGAATTGTTACACCTCGTTACTCATGCGAAAAGAAAGTATGAAGGCGTTTTCGCTCGGCAACCCACCGACCTCCGATTTTCTTGGCAGGAATTTGACCAGAACTAAGCAGATGGAAGGCGCTCCGCCGACTGATCTGCAATTCATTGGCAATGCCTTGAGCTTGCCAAATTAGATCGAAGTTTCTGTTTTCCATACATTCTCCATTTGCTGCAGGCTCATTCTATTTTTACTTTGCTTGCCAAAATTTCTCCTTAGCCATTTTATCAGGATCAACATTGGCCTGACTTTTTCCATACGAAGAAAAATATGCGGGCCGATATCTTAGATATGATCTGCACAAGTACTTTATCATAAAGAGACCAAATCGGAGCCTTTCTGTAGCGACAAGTGTGATATTACTTTTTTCTTTTGCAAGCGTTTGTTTGTAGCTTGCTAGAGATCGTTCTGCGGAAACTTGACCGCTGCAATCACCAGTTGTAAGGGCGGTTCGCCCTCCTGACGGACGTAAAAAAGCTTGATCAACCCGCGGCTCATACGATTATCGTGCATTTAGGATCAGAAGCCGCCGCTTGAGAAAAGTCTTTTGGCGGCGCAAATTGACGCAGAGCGCGGTTTTTGTAACGACGTTCCAAAGAAAGCTACATCCGGACAACTGCGCTTCTTCTTTGCATCGAATTGCCTTTCGACAAGCTTGGACGTTCCCTGATACGAAGATCGATCGATGAAGATCGACGCGAGGGACCGGATTGTGGGAACTCCCAAGCGCCCAGAGCAAAGCATCTGTCCAGGACGCCGAGAAAATTGTAGTCCGGCAAAGCCCGGTCGCGTCGACGGCGGTTCGCTCGGCCGCGGGCAACTATTTCGGAAGTTGTACGGGCGCCTGCAGATCAAAGCCGTAAGAGGGTGCGGATCTCAGGTCTGCAACCGAGAGCATCGCTCAGACAGCTTGCGTTGGATGGGTGAACAGAGCATGTTGCTCATAACAGCGTGTGATACCGAAAAGGTCGGCAGGATCTTCCTGCCGACGGCTTGCGCTTTTAGATGTGGGTCCGACAACGCTCCGTGCGGAGGCTACTCCACCGCGTCAGCCAAGATGCGCTGGATCAGGCCCAGAATTGCGCCGCGCTCGGTCGTCCGCCAGGCGAGGCCATAGGGATCGTCGATACGATCCCTCCTGTACCAAAGGCTATCCGCCTTGATCTGCTCATTGTCCAACTGCCGCTGAACCAGCTTAAGCATTCCGCGGCAGGCCTCCAGCAGCTGAGTGAGATCTGCATCGGGATCGACCATTTCGTGGTAGGTCGAAATCAACGGGCCGAATATCGGAGCCGAAGCATGAGCTTGGAAACGGATTATGTGCAGCCAGCGCGAGGCCTCAAGGGCTTGAGTACGGGCGCGACGGGTTTGGTCAGCGCAAAAAATCGGGGGCATTACGCGGCCTCCTGCCTACGCGGACTAGTGACAGAGGCGAGCGCGCTGAGCGCTTCCAGAACGCGGCCAAGGGCCTCGGCGCAAATCCGAACGTCGTCCGCCCTGGGATCGTCGGGATGTATCGCATCGAATAGCTCCGCCTCGAAGGCTGTAAGGTCGTCGGCAAGTTCCAGATTGAGGAGCCTGCGGAGCGCGCGGAGATCCGTAATGTGAGCGACCGGTGCCGCGCCGGCTGCTATTGCCGCCACGACCGCGGCGGCGCGTGCGGCCCAGTCCGCTCCGCCGAGCAAGTCGGCGGCAGCGATGAGGCGGTCGCCGTCCGAACGGAGCCATGTGCCGAAGGCGTTGGCGAGGTGCGCATGCCGGAGCAAGGCTGGCGCGTTGGTGAGGTATCGCATGAGCGATCTCCTGTTTTGCGGTTGTAGTCAATCCGACCCCTGCTCCGGGTCTCAGCAAAGGCTTATGTTGCCCCAGACTTTCTTCTCTCTTTCTCCTTCCGCGGCCAGCGCACTCAGGGACAGAGCTCTCACCACATATCTTCCTACTCACTCTGAAAGAGATATTGGCCGGCGTTGGATTGGGCGAAGCGAAAGTTTGGCGATTTTTTAGGATAGCGTTTTGATGGCCCGGATCAGCCGATCGAGAGGCGTAGCGGCAGCTGGGCTGCCCGTTCCGGGCTCGACGCCGGAGAAGGCAACACCTGCCGCAAGCCGATGTCCATCCCCGGGGGGGGGCGTCTGCGCCAGCGTGGCGAGGAGGTCCGGCAGAAGTACCGCCGACACGCCGTCCGGAGCCCCGACCACGAAGCCCGGGCCGATGTTGCCGGCTCGAACGGGGCGGCGCTCGCCAGAACCTGCCGTGTCCGCGCCAAAATCTCGGCGATGGGCTCGGCCAGCGCCATCGCCCGCGCCGTGGGCACGACGCCGCGAGGCGTGCGAAGAAACAGCGGATCGTACGCCACCGTCTACAAGAAGGACACCGCAGCGCGCAGCACCGACGCGGACGACTTCCTGCTCGACGTGCGCGACTTCACCGAGCAGGACGCGCTGCGGGCCGAGCTTCGGTCCTTTGTCACCGCCGTGGCGACCGAGACGCCGTCCGTGGTCAGCGGCGAAGACGGCCGCGCGGCGCTTGCGATCGGCAACCGCATCATGGACAGCCTGCAGCGGCACGCCGAACTTGTGCGGGCGCGGAGCAGAGTTGCAGAGGCGGCGCGCTGGGCCGCGATGCCGGCGGCCGCGGCGGACCCGCCGCTGCAGGTCCATTGATCTTGGCCGCGGCCCCGGTCCCGCTCGTAGATCTTGAAGCCAACGACGCTCGGCTGACGTCCCCGCCAAGGCTTCGATTAACCCTGTGCGGACCTTCATAGAACTCTTCGCCGGTTTGTCCCTTTGGCTGCCGGGCGACCGGCCAATCTCTCTGCCGGATTCGGCGTGCTGGCTCCGCACCCGCTGGGGCTACCACACGATCCGCGTCGAGCCGGCCGTCAGTGATGCCACGACCGTAGCGCGGAGGCGGGCATCCGAGACCGCGCCAACGGCGGCGCCCGCCGCGGCTGCCGTCCGAAGGGCGCATCGCCCGGTCATCTCTTGACGTGAACAGCTCCCGAGGAGGACGAAATGATGGAACCTGTCGACTACGGCGACCTGAACGCCACTTTGGACGTGATCGCGGCCTGGCTGATCGCGGCCTACGGCGGCCGCATCAAGCGGATCTCTCTGTGGCTCGAAGGATACTACGGCCCGGTCAGCGAATGCTACGGGATCGCCCTTGTGACGCTCGACCGCGGCGTTCTTCCGGAGGGCGGCGAAGAGACGCGAGAGACCCTGCCATCGCGCGAGATTCGCGACCACGCGGAGGCGCTCTTCTCCCGACTCTGCCCCGGAATACAGCTCATTCGGATCCCCGGCCGCGACGTCCGCGAGGTCGCCAGTTCGAACCTCATGAGCGCCGATGGCGTCTCGGCGCATCGGAAGATCGGGCTGCTGCGCGCGTATGGTCCGCTTCCGGTCGAGGGGGCCATCTCATCGCCGCGGTAGCCTGTCTCCGAACGTTTGCGAGCGAACTGAGTTCGCTCGTTCGAGCCCGTCAGCGTGCGGCAGATACAGTTCCGCCGCGCGCGGACGCCGTGGGACGGGGCGGGTGCTTGCCGCTTGTCTGCCGGTGCCTCGTCTTTCTCTCCTCCGGGCATCGGCCCCTTGGCGTCCGCGTCGATTCTGAACTTTTTCGCCGTGCCTATCGACGCCTACTCACGCGCCACGGCTGAGCCGCGACTGCAGGAGTGGGCAGGATATTGGCCTTTTGCTCCGGGTCGAAACCGAAGAGAGTTGTCGTAAGGCGACACCACCAATGGCGCAAACGCGGAACCCGTTCGGCGAACACCTACCGAATACCAAAAGGATAACGAAACGTTAAGGCCGAGGCCCCGGACCGGTGCATTCTCGCCCATAAAGAATGCGAGATAAGGTTGTTTTATTCGACGTCCTTCAAGAGTGGCATTAATGTCTGCAGAGGATCCTTTCCGGAGTTTCGCCCAAGCAGCAAGGGGTTCAGCGCATACGCCGCGCGTCGCCAGAGCTGGCGGAGCAGATACAGCACTTGTCGAGTTCCGGGGCCAATTGGTCGCAGATTGCGAAGCAGCTCCCCGCTGTTATGGCCGCGTTAAACTGGAATCCTCCGTTCGAAACTGGGCGATGAGCGGCAGCGCGGAGCCCGCGAGAGGCTCAAGCGCTGTCGCGGCGTTGGTTGTGAGGACCTCCATCGGAGTTCGGTAGAATGGGGGCGCTCGGTATTGTAGTGGTGGCGCCATCGCTCGATCTCCTCGCGGGCATGATCGGCGGCCAGCACCACCGGGTTGGCGCGCGGCATCTCGGCGCATATGCCGTCCATGCCGCCTGGCTCGAGGACCATCGTGACCAGAGCAATGGCGCGCTCTCCGACCGTCTGATCCGGCGAACGCTCCCCGCCCCAGTCAGTCGGACGTGAAAACTGCCCTCCCAACTCGCCCGACAACTCTTTCGCGGCGGGGCTCTCAGTCTATGATGTGCCCTTCCGCTCGGAGGGCCGCCCGGATCTGCAACGTCGCGTGCGCGCTGCACCAGCGCTGCTCGAGCCAGACCTCCGGATCGACATCGAGCGCAGACTTTTCGATCCACTTCCACCGCCGCCGAAATGACGGCAGGACATGTCCGAGATGGACCAGGTCGGGGCGATCGAGCGGGACGATCTCCGGGTTCGGTCTGAACGGCCCGTTGCCCGTGTTGATCGCGTAGCCGCGGCGTGCGAGCCGCGCGATCGCATCGCTCCCCGGCGTGGCGCGCGCCAAAGCCATCGCGACCAGGAGCCAGCGGACCCGCTCGATCCCGATCGGATCGATGTCGACCCAGTAAGGGGAGCGCCACGTTGAGCGGCGCGCTGCCCGTCCTTCGCAGTGGCGTTCGATTTCTCGAAAGGCACGCTCGAAGCGCCGCTGGCGCTCCGGCGGAAACCGGTCATTGCTTTCCCGCATGGTGATCTCCTTTGCTTCTGCGCAGATACTCCGCTCAGCGTGCGGCGATCCCGCGGCCAGAGCGGCCTGCTCTTTGCACCGCGCCACCGGCGCCGTCCGATCGCGCGTTCCGCCGCGAGCACCGTCCGCGTCCGCTCGACGAGGGTGACGAGTTGCGCGAGGCGGGTGGCCGTGGTGGCGAGCCCGTCACCCCGCGGCGTCCGGGTAGGGGCGATCACCTGCTTGGAGTTCTTCCACGCCGTTGCGCATTGGGGGCTGCCGCCGCTGATCGCCCAATTCCAACCGACGGATGCCAGTACGAGCCCTGAACGAGGGGATAGGTCACATGGATACAGGTAGATGCGCGCGGACCTGATCTAGCGCGCCGTGCCGGGCAATGAGCGCCAGCCGTTCATGCGCTGAGAGATCATGCCGCCGGACCTGAGCCAATCCGTGCTCCTGCAGATCCCAATGCTTGTGGGTGAAGCAAAGTCCCGGCACCATCCGCGCAACTAGAAACTCGGCTACGGCCTGAAGCTCCCCTACGAGGGCCGTCGGGCCGTCTCCGCCTGTCTGATCGAGCACAGCGCCCTCGACCGACACGATGCAGATGGCGTGGTACTCGGTGCAGGGCCCAAAATAGTGGTAGCCCTCCAGCGTCATTGACACTCCGTCCAACCCGCCGTACGCGGCGATCATCCACTTCGCGGCTTCATCGAGCGCCAAGATTCTCAGGCAGCGCATCCATCGCCTCGTGCCAGTCCGTCATCCTCGGTCCCCCTGTTCTTCATGCCTCCTGGACGGCCTCATCGGGGACGGCTGCAGGAAGCAAAGCCCCGTCAGCAGCCCGCAACGTCCTTCGTTGGGAGCGCAACGATCATGTTTCCCTACCTACCCGCCGACGGTCGGTCTCAGGATAACTTCCGAATGGTGCGACGCCGGCCCGAGGTCGCCCCGAGAGGCGCGCCGGCCGCGACGTCGTCCACGATGTTCTGGGCGCGCCCCGCACACTTGGGCCCACCGAGCAGCTCGGCGGCGTCGACGAGGTGTTCGCCACCGTTCCCGCGGAGCCAGTCCCCGAAGGCTTTGGTGATATGCGCGGTCCGGAGCGGGCTCCGCGCCTCAGTGGATGGTCGCATGATGCGATCTCCTGTGGGTTCCAAGTTTTCGGGCGGGCTCCCCATTCCGGAGAACCAGCCGTCATTCAGACCCGCGCTGCGGGTCCGGTCCCGCCTCGCGGGCCATCTTGCTCCCCTTCTCTCGCGCGTCGCCGCGCCGTTTCCTCATCCCGAGGGGAACGGCCTACGATGCGCCTCTTTCATCCCTAGCTGCCCGGCGGCCTACGGCCGATGCGCCAGGTCGCCCCCCGCCGAAAGATCCCAGTGCCCCTTCACCCGCGTGTCTGTTCGTAGAAAGAAGATTGGCTCGCCCGCAGATGCCAAAACGAAATCATCCATCTTCGCTCCATGCTCGTTGGCGAGACGGGGGGCCGGAGGCCTGCGCCGTCTCGGCACGGCGGCGGCGGGTGGCCCATTCGGTGACGACACGCAGGCTGCCGCCGAAGCCGGCGAGGCGGAGACGCCGCCAGAGTTCGGCGCCGTTGCGGCATCCGCCGGACCAGGCTTCGTCGAGCTGCGTGAGCCAGGGCTCGAGCGAGCTCATGCGGACGCGGAAGACATCGTCGCGCTCACCGCGAAGAATGCGTCGGACGGTCTGCCGCCCGCAGCCGGTTCGCAGGACGATCTTCTTGATCGGAACGCCCTCGCCGGCGAGCGCGCGGACGGCTCCTTCATCTCCTCCCGGCGCACCAAGCCCTCGTACTGCAGCCGCTCGGCGGAGGTCAGCAGCTCCGGGTTCATGGTTCCCGCGCCGAGTGCGCGCCGGATCGGCGTCATCGAGCGCCGCACCACGTCGAGAAACGCCTGGCTCGCGTTCTGAACCAGGCGCCAGCGATCGGCGACCTGGACCACATCGGGCGCCGCGCGCGCGACCGCCTGACCGTAGCCGCCGCAGCGATCCCGCGAGACGATCTCGACCTCGGGATGCTCCGCCAGCCAGGCCTCGACGCTGGCGGCCTCGCGGTCGGGGAGCACATCGACAATCTCGCCCCGTTCCAGGTCGCACACGATGCTGCCGTAGCGATGCCCGCGCTTCCACGCCCAGTCGTCGATGCCGGGCCTTCCTCCTCGTCGATCTAAGGGCGGAAGATTCCAGCTCGCAATGGCCCGGATGCCGGGGAGAAGGTCAAATGGACCGAGGTCTTCGGATCGGAGCGCCTGACCGGCGCCATCCTCGACCGCCTGACCCACCACGTCCACATCCTCGAGATGAACGGCCAGAGCTTCAGGCTCCGTCAAAGCCGGAAGGGCAATCCCTAAGCCCAAACCACGCGGGAAGCCATGAACTGTCCTTCGGCCAGTGCGCCTTGGCACGCGTCAGGTATCCGGGACCCGCGCGCGCCAAGGCGCAAGCCAAATCCACACTCATGGCCCAGCATCAGACCGGGAAATGGCCCCATCTTGGTCCGGGATTGACAGGCTTGGTTGCGCACATGCCCGATCCGGAAGACGGAGGGAGCCGGAAGATCGCTCCCACGTCCAAGACGGAAGAAGGCCTTCTGCCGCGATTGCAGTAACGACTGGCCGGTCGGCGACGCAAGATGCAACTTTCGAATGGATGACGAGCGTCCGCTCAGGGCGGCTTCCGGGCATTCGACGCACACTCGGGGTGACCAAGCCAGTGTGGCATGACCACGTTGAGCCTTAACGGCGGCCGCTTGCCTCGGCTTTGTCGAACATCCGACATCACGCTCCGTCGCCCTGCCCGCTGTGGGTCCACCGGGAACTTGCTGAGGCGGTCCGGCGTTCTGCAGGCGAACCGACAGGAGGCGTTCATGCTGCGATCGATTTTGATGGGCGTTGCCGCCGGACAGCGATCCATGGCCCCACTTGCTGCACTGGCTGTTGCCGCGCGAAGCGGCACGCTTCCGCATGACAATGCCGAGGCGCGGCTGATGAGGCGCCCACTGATCGCGGCGGGCGGAGTGGCGATGGCTGCGGCGGAAATGGCGGGAGACAAGATGAAGACTGCTCCCGACCGGACAGTGTTCCTCGGCCTGCTCGCCAGAACCATTACTGGCGGGTTCGCAGGTGCGACCCTCGCTCCGCCACGGCGTCGATTTGCGGGGGCGGCGTTTGGCATCGGCGCAGCGATAGCTTCGTCATACTGTGGACTCGCACTTCGCAAACGGGGGATGCGGCAAGCGAGCCAGACGACCTCCGGTGTCATAGAGGATGCCATCGTCCTTTCGGCTGCGCTCACGATCGCGAACGCAAAGCAAGGTTCCGGCCGCAGAGCGCTCTTGGATCAGGAAAGACGCCCCAGAGCGAAAGCTGCTCGTGCCTTCACATCGGCGTCCAGCGCAGGTTGAAGCCGCAGCGAAGATACGGATCGTCTCGACTGCTTCCCTTCAAAGGCGCCAATGCTGCGCGACGCACGAATGGCCGGTCTGGCGATGTCGCGATGCAGCCTCCGAACGGAGGACGAGCGTCCGCTTGGGCCGAAAACTCCTGAGTGACTGGCTCAGCTTCGGCCAAGTCCCTTCCGCGCTCCGGTCGTCAGACAGCCGCCAGATGGCTCCAGACCTGCGAGATCACGACAGAGCCTTCGCCGACAGCCGACGCTACGCGCTTGACTGAGGCGACGCGGACGTCGCCGACGGCGAATACGCCCGGTCGGGAGGTGGCGTAGCCGTCGCCGGTGATCACGAAACCCTTGGCGTCGAGCTCAACCAATCCTGACAGCCAAGCGGTGTTCGGGGCGGCTCCGACCATCACGAACAGCCCGGAGGCCGGAAAGACCGTCTCTGCGCCGTCGCTGCGGCGCGCGATGGTCACGCCGTCAAGCGTCGCCTCGCCATGCAGGGCCGTAACCTCGAAACCCATATGCACGGTGATGGCGGCGTTCTCGCGGATCCGCTCGATGAGATAGTCCGACATGGACGCGGCGAGCGAGGAGCCGCGTACGACCAGATGCGCATGCGCCGCCCTTCGACTGAGGAACATCGCGGCCTGGCCGGCGGAGTTGCCCCCGCCGATGACCACCGCCGCACGCCCCTGGATGTGACGCGCCTCGAGGTCGGTCGCGGCGTAGGAGACGCCAGCGCCTTCGAAGTGCTCCAGCCGATCGAGAGACATGCGCCGGTACTGCACGCCGGTGGCCACGACGATGGCCCGCGCGCCGACCGCGAGACTGTCGTCCAGCGCGACAGAGAACGCGCCGTCCTGCGCCGTCACGCCGAGGACGCGGCGCGGGACCGCGAAGCGTGCGCCGAACTTCAGCGCCTGGATCTCGCCCCGCGCGCACAGGTCCGCGCCCGAGATGCCCGTCGGGAAGCCCATGTAGTTCTCGATTCGGGAGGACGTGGCGGCCTGCCCGCCGACGGCGAGCTCGTCGATCACCAGCGCGCGCAGCCCCTCGGCCCCCGCGTAGACCGCGGCGGCCAGCCCTGCCGGCCCGGCGCCGACCACCACCACGTCGAATACCGCGCCCTGCTCGACCGCGACGTCGAGCCCGAAGCGCTGGGCGAGGCTGCGCGGCGTCGGGTCGGACAGCACCGTGCGTTCGCCGAGAACGACCGCCGCCGCATCGCCCGACACGCCGCAGCGGCTCGCCAGGGCGCGCGCCTCGTCGCTGCCCAAAGCGTGCGTCCGGAACGGGATGCGGTTCTGCGTCGCGAAGGCCTCGATCCGGCGCACGGCCCGGTCGGCCTCCGGGCCAATCAACGTCAAGCCCGCCTGCCCGCTTTCGATCAACCGGCGGCGGCGCGCGGCGAAAACCGTGATCACGATGTCGCTCATCTCGGGAATGTCGGCCATCGCCCGCAGCATCGCGGCGCGCGGCACCCGGATTGCGGTCAGCGGCGTCTCCGCCCGGTTTGTCAGCAGCGCGGCGCCCCCGGTCAGGAAGCTCATCTCGCCGGTGAACTGCGACGGCCCCAGCGTGGCGTTGCCATAGCGCGCGCCCGAGACTTCGTCGTAAGCGGCCGCCTCGCCTTCGAGGATGTAGAAGAACGCCTCGTTTGCCGCGCCGAAGGCCACCATCGTCTCCCCGGGAGCGAAGGCGACAATCTTGCCGTCGGAGCGAAGCCGGTCCACATGGGCCTCCGCCAAAGGCGTGCGGACGTAGGTGGCGAGATCGACTGCAGAGGTTTCCATTGCAAGCGGCTCCTGTTCTGGCGGCGGGGCATCGAAAGAGCGGCAGGTGGCGGAGCGGCGGGAGGGCCGCGGCAGGCCTTGTTCCTGAGATGATCAACGCCCTGAACTCCGGCGTCGATCACAAACGCGTTGCGACGCACGGCCCTCTGCGACAGCGCGCCGCGCCTGAAGCGCCTACCGCGCGGATGTCTGCGTGGCAGAAGACCGACAGCAGGGTTGGCGCGACGATCGCCGCCTCGATAGTCAGTCTCGCCGGGTGAAGCGCTGTTCTACGAAAGGTACTCTTGGCCGCCTGGATAGCGCACGTGAATGCGCTGGACGTTCGCATTGAGACGGGCAAGCCGTTTAGCCCGACGCCGGGACGTGCGTCACGCTTGCCGCGGCAGTGCAGGCGAAGGCGCTCCTTGACCAGCGATCGTCTACGGGCCGCCGTCGACTGCCGTATCGGCGTGGTGGGAATACCCGAAAGCCATGTCTCGGATTCACGGCATAGCCTGTTGCAAGGCCGCCAGGAAAAGACGCGGCGCTCAGCGGTGCAGCGCGCTGCCCCGCGTATTCATGTTCGGGATGGTCTATAGTGCTGGCCGAATATCGGTATTGGGGAAGTCATTCCCGACAAAGAGCAGCCTGCAGTTGCGGTTGGTAGCGGCTTCGTAGGCGAAGCAATCTCCGAAGTTGAGCGCTGCGGGATGGATGCCGTTGCCCCAGCGGCCATCGGTTGCAGCGATCCGGCGCGCGGACAGCAGTGTCACTGGCTCGATCTCGAAATCGAGGCCGTCGATCAGCTCGGCCATCTCTTCGCCGAGATTGCGACGCCCGGCGACAATGAGTGCTTCGGCTATAGTTCCGGCCGAGATCAGCAGTTTGTCGGCCTTCTCGATCGCGACCATGCAGTCGTCGGCCCCCGGCTCATCGAGCAGAATCGCCATCAGGGCGGACGTATCGATGGCGATCATCCCAGCAGACCGTCTTCGCCATAGAGAAAGTCCTGGCTGCGTGCCGCGTCGGGACCCGGACTGGCCTTGGCGGCTGCGGAGGTGCGGACCCGCTGCATCAGAGCACGACGGCTCGTCGCGTCCTGTGCGGCGCCGATCGGCACCAGACGAGCGACGTCCTGGCCGCAGCGCGTGAGGATCACGTCGTCGCCGGCCTCGGCGCGCTTTATCAGATCGGTGAGGTGAGCTTTCGCTTCGGTGACAGAAACCTTCATCGTCGCTTTTCCGCTTGAACAACGCGCTGCCATTCTGGTCCATGTAGATGGTCCAAACCAAGTCCACCGTGCGACATGAGAACAAGGGGCGTATCCCAACGCACGGAATGCGTCAGCCTTCGACATTGGAGCGAAGGGCGGCAAGCGGCCGTTGGCGGCCCTGCTTTGGTGCCGGCAGGTCTTCGCAAATGCGGACATCCGCAATCCCTGCAAGGCGTCCGGGCGGCGGACTGTTGCAGCAGCCCAGTGTTTGCGCGCACGCCCGGTGGCGGGCAGAAGACCGATCCCCCATCGACCGTGGTGAAACTTGGATGCCAACCCCGTTGCGGGCTGCGAAATAGACAGCGGCCTCCAGTAGGTCCAGACTGCGCCGACGTTGTAGCGAGGTCGGCATTGCCCTTGGGTCGTCTGTTGGTAGTGCTTGTCGTGCTGATCCTTGTGGCTTTTCCGGCGTCGGCGGAGCCGGCAAAGCGCGTGCTCTTCCTGCATTCCTTCGGCCCGCATTTCGCTCCTTTTGACACCTTCGCCGGCAAGATGCGTTCGCGGCTGACGCGGGGGGCGACTGGGCCGCTCGACATCTACGAGGCCTCGCTGGAGACAGCGCGCTTTTCCGAGCTCGAGGCGGACGAGGGGCCCTTCGTCGACTACCTGCTCGCGCTCTTCGACCAGCGGCCCCTGGATCTCGTCGTGACGATAGGCGGTCCGGCGGCGCGGTTCGCCCAGCTGAATCGACAGCGGCTCTTCGCCGATACGCCGCTGCTGATCACGGGGCTCGAGGAGCGGGTCGTGCAGACCGCGACGTTGTCGCCGAACGACGCCGTCGTGGCGCTGCGGCTCGACTTGTCGGGCGCGATGGAGAGCATCCTTCGGTTGCTGCCGGTTACGAGTTCGGGTGTTCGTCGTGATCGGCGACTCGCCGCTCGAGCAACTGTGGGCGACGGAGCTGCAGCAGGCCCTCGAGCCGTTCGCAGCGCGCGTGCAGCTCGAATGGTCGGCCGGTCTCGGCTTCGACGTGATCCTGGCCCGGGTCGCGGACCTGCCGCGCGGCTCGGCGGTGCTCTTTGGGCTGATGTTCGTCGACGCCGACGGGGCGGCGCACGAGGAGGACCAGGCGCTATCGGCGCTGAGCGCGGCAAGCGCCGCGCCGATGTTCGGCTTTTTCGACACCCAGCTCGGCAAGGGAGTGGTCGGCGGACCGATGGTGCCTGTCGACAGAGTGGCGGAGGCGGCGGCCGAGGCCGCGGTCGCACTGCTCGAAGGGGCGGCGCCCGCGAGCGTGCGGCCGCCGCCGATCCCGGCCGGCCCGCCACGGTACGACGCGCGCGAGCTGGTGCGCTGGGGGATCGACGCTGCTCGGCTGCCCCCAGGCAGCCTGGTGGAGTTTCGCGAGCCGACGGCCTGGCAGCGCTATCGCTGGCAGATCGTTCTGCTGGCGGCGGCGCTGGCGGTCCAGGCGGGCTTTATCGCCGTTTTGCTGCTTAACCGACGTCGGCTGCACCTGTCGCGCGCCGCGCTGCGCCGGAGCGAGGGCGAGGCGCGCGACCTCAGCGGTCGGCTGATCCACTCGCAAGAGGACGAGCGGGCGCGGCTGGCCCGGGAGCTGCATGACGACATGACCCAGCGGCTGGCGCTGCTTGCGATCGATGCCGGCCAGGGGGAGCGCAAGGCCATGTCCGAGGCGGACGGAGCGACGTTGCGTGGGCTGCGGGAGGAACTGGTTCGCCTCAGCGAGGACGTGCACGCCCTGTCCTATCGACTGCATCCGTCGACGCTGCGCGACCTTGGACTGATCGACGCGCTTAAGGCCGAGTGCGACCGCTTCGCGCGGCATGAGGCGATCCCGGTCCGGGTGGAGGCGCGGGACGTGCCGGACGATCTGCCGGAGGATGTCGCGCTCTGCCTGTTCCGCATCACCCAGGAGGCGTTGCGCAACGTCGCCCGCCACGCGCGGGCGACCCGGGTCGACGTCTCGCTCCGGCGGGAGGGCGACTCGCTGCATCTGGCGATCGCCGACGACGGGCGGGGGTTCGACCCGGAGCGCGATCGGTCGGCGACCAGTCTCGGCCTCGCCAGCATGGGCGAGCGGGCGCGGCTGGCGGGGGGGACGTTCGACATGCTATCCAGCCCGGGCCGGGGAACGACCGTCCGGGTTAAGGCGCCGATCTGGGAGAGACGCGATGAGCCGCCCGCGCGTGCTTCTGGCTGACGACCACGTCATGCTGGCCGAGGGGCTGAAGCGCATCCTCGCCGACGATTTCGACCTGATCGGCGTCGTGGAGGACGGCCGGGCGCTCGTCGCGGCCACGCGCAGGCTCAAGCCGGACGCCGTGGTCGCCGACATTTCCATGCCACACATGAACGGGATCGAGGCGATCGGCCGGCTGAAGGCCGAGAACCCGGAGATCGCGGTCGTGGTGCTGACCATGCACCAGAACGCAGCCTACGCGCGCCGCGCCTTCGAGGCCGGCGCGGCCGGCTATGTCGTCAAGCACTCCGCGCCGGCGGAGCTGGTCCTGGCGATCCATTCGGCGCTGCGCGGGCGCACTTTCATCACGCCGGCCTTGGCGGGCGAACTGCTGGAGGGTCCCGAGCCCGCCGCGTCGCCGGACGCCCTGACATCGCGGCAGCGGGAAGTCCTCCAGCTGCTCGCCGAGGGCCGCTCGGCCAAGCAGATCGCCGAGACCCTCGCCATCTCGCCGCGCACCGTCGAGCACCACAAGTACCAGATGATGGAGGCGAATGGCCTGCACAGCAGCGCCGAGCTGGTCCATTTCGCGATCAAGCACGGCATCGTCACGATCTGAACCGGCCCGGCGCCGCCGCGCGAGCGGCCTACTGGGCCTCCTGGCACTCCCGCATCGCCTGGAGGGCGGCGTCGGTGCCGGCGAGGCTGACCTCGATGGGATAGAGGCCTTCCACCATGATCTTCATAGTCTCCATCTTGGCGAGGTCGTAGACGAAGCCGGGGTTGTGACCGGGACCCAGGCGCCCTGGAAGCCGTCCCTCTGCTCGCCGAAGGCTTCGCCCTTGTAGGTCTTGCCGCCGACCTCGAACTGCACTGGCGCCATCTCGCCCTCGGCCGCTCCGACGTCCGCCCGCGTGAAGACCGCCATATAGCCGATCTTTTCGGCGTTTAGCGCGTTGACGCCAAGCTCGACCTGCATCCCGTGGCCTTTCTTCAGGATCAGGCAGCCCGGCCCCATGTTCTCGTTGACGGCGATCTCCCAGCCGGCCGCTTTCCCGACCACCATAATGCCCGCGGCCGTCATGCCGGTCGCAGCGCCTGCCGCGACGGCGAGCGCGAGGCAACCGCGAATATACCCGTTCATTGGATGCTCCCGTATCCGAATCGACGCCGTTCTCGGCGACGCCGGGGGCGCAGCACTGTTTGGGGTCTCGTTTTCCCACCCAGTAATTTCCGGTCCACGCACCAAGTAGATTTACGGGGGCGGCCAAGTCGACGGTCCTGCATGATCGCGAAAAGTCGCGAAAGGGGTCTCGCTTGCGCTGCGCGCTGCTCGCCGACAGGCACCGTGGATTGAGCGACGGCATGCGGGGGCTGCTGGATGGTCTCTTCGAGGTGATCGTGATGGTGGCGGACGAGGCGTCCATGGTTGAGGGTGTTCAACGAATGCATGCCGATCTGGCCGTGGTCGACCTCTCGCTTTCGGCTGGCGCCGGGCCGGACCTCGTCCGGCGCCTGCGCGCCCGCTTTCCCGGCGTTGGCATCATCGCGATCAGCGTCGGCGACGAGCCGGCGCTTTCCCGGGCCGCTCTGGCGGCCGGCGCCGACGGCTTCATCACCAAGCGCGCCATTGCGACCGACCTGGTCCCGACCGTCGAGGCCGTCCTCGCCGCTCGCGCTCGCGGAGCCCCGCAGTTGGGGCAGATGGAAGCCGAGTAGGCGAGGAACGCCTGAACATCGCGCCCGCGACCCCGAGAAGGCCCAGCATCGTTGCGTATCGCTCCATCGTCCTTCGCTCCATCATCGCCTTCGTTCTCCTCAGTAGATCGCCGCCCGGCGAAACGCCCGACGATCCGCGCCCGCGAAGGACACCGGCGTCAGCGGCCTGCCGATGATGTCGATGAAGACCGAGACCTCGGCGCCGCTCGCCGGCATTTCGCCCTGGATCACCTCGATCGTATAGCTCAGATCCCCGCCGGAGAACTGGGGATCCTTCAGCTCAACGACGGTCTGGCGCAGCTTGCCGTCCTCGACGATCGAGACGTCGGCGTTGGGCGGGTCCGACTGTCGGGTTTCCTTTGCTGCCGCGTTCTCGTGGTCGGTTCTGCTGCTCCTGGCCGCACTGGCACAAGGGACGACGGGCACGCCCGGCTCGCCTTCGGCCACCATCACGCTCGACGGAGCGCAGTTGCCTCCACCGGACCCAGAGTTCGGTGGCGTCATCAAGGAGCGGGCGTCGGACTCGACGCCTTGGTGGGCGCCGCGGGTGGTGCCGCCGGCGGACGCGCCCAACGTTCTGCTGATCATGACCGACGACGCCGGCTTCGCCGTGCATTCGACCTTTGGCGGGGTAATCCCGACGCCGACGCTCGACGCGCTCGCGGAAGTGGGCCTGCGCTACACCAACTTCCACTCGACCTCGAGGATCCCATCGGCGCGGCGCGTCCACGGGGATTGTAGCAACGTTCGGCGTCGCGTTGCGCCACCCCGTATTTTCCGGTCCGCACGCCCAGTAATTCTACGGGGGCGACCAGTGCGCTGGTGCTGCATGCTGCGGGCCGCCGAACCTCGACGACATATTGGCCGGGCCAAGAAGGAGAACCGCGGAATGAGACTGCCGCTCTTTGCGCTTTCAGTCCTGCTTGCGGCGCCCGCAGCGGCGCAGAGTCAGGACTGGACGTTCGCAGGTTCTCTGTACGGCTGGGTGCCCGCCCTGTCGGCGTCCACGCAGACGCGTTTCGGCACGCTGGACTCCGACGTCAGCGGCAGCGATGCGCTCTCCGATCTCGACATGGCCTTCATGGGCACATTCGAGGCGCGACGAGGCAAGTGGGGTCTGATCGGCGATCTTCTTTACGTCGACATGTCGTCGAGCACGAACACGCCGTTCGGCCTGCGGTTTTCCGACGTCGAGACCGGCGTGAAGACAACCGCCTTCAGCGGCTACGTGACCTACCGGGTCTACGAGGACGCGAAGGTCGCCGTCGACCTCGGCGGTGGGTTTCGCGCGTTCGACGTCGATCTCGACCTGACGTTCAATCCCGGCGATGGCCCCGGCAGCAGGCCCGGCGAATCCAGGAGCGACAGCAAGACTTGGGTCGATCCGCTGATCGCCGGGCGCATCATCGTGCCGATCAACGAAAAATGGTTCGCCACCGCGTTCGCCGATTTCGGAGGAACGGGCTCGGACGACATGACGTGGCAGGCGCTTGCGAGCGTCGGTTACCGGTTCGACGCACGTTGGTCCGCCCAACTCGCCTACCGGTACATGGACATCGAGAAGCCGATCGGCGGCAACGACACGTCCATCGAACTCTACGGACCGCTGATCGGCGTGACGGCGCGGTTCTGAGATCACCGATTTTCTTTGGAAGGGAACAATACGTGCAAGACCACAAGCACTTTTCGAGACGAGCCGGCCCCGCGGCGGCGCTCCTTGCGATTGCGGCGCTCGCGGGAGCCACGGCGGCCCGTGCAGACGAAGCGCAGGCGCGCGAGCTGTTCCAGACTATGTCGGTCTATCTCGCCGCGCAGCCGGCTTTTTCTTTCGACTACGACTTCACCCTCGAAATCGTCACCTCCGACGACCAGAAGCTCGCTCTCGCGAGTTCCGGACATGCGGCGGTCGAGCGGTCCGACAAGCTGCACGCCACGCGCATCGGCGGCTTCGCCTCCGTCGAGGCCAGCTTCGACGGCGATACGCTGATCCTGCTGAACAGGGACGCGAACCTCTATGCCGAGGTGTCAGCGCCGGGTTCGATCGACCAGTTGATCGACACGCTGCGCGAGACCTACCACCGTCCGTTGCCGGCCGCCGACCTGCTTCTTGCCGACGTCGGCGCGGTGCTGACGCCGCTGGCCTCGGACGTGAAGGACCTCGGCAGCGGTGTGATCGGCGGAGTGGAATGCGACCACATCGCCTTTCGCGGCGACGGCGTCGACTGGCAGATCTGGATCGCGCAGGGCGAGCGCCCGTATCCCTGCCGCTACACCATCACCACGACGAGCGTGACCGGGTGGCCTGAGTACAGCGTCGATGTGCGCAACTGGCAGACCGGCGCCGAGGCCGCCGAGGCGACGGCGTTCGAGCTGCCGGCCGGCGCCAGCAAGGTCGAGGCGAACGGACCTACCGGATTTCGATGAGCTCGCCGGCATCTATCTGTTTGAAGGAGGGAAGTGACATGCTGAAGCGGACCGGATTTCTGATCCTGGCGCTCGTCGTCGCGAGCTTGGGCCTCGAGGCCGGCCAGAGCATCGTCGCGACCGGCGCGCCCGACATCGCCCAGCCTGCTGAGGCCAGAGTTCGGCCGCCCGCTGACGCCGGTGAGCGTCGCCGGCGTGGGCCGCCGGACGGTGCGGCGGTGCGCCGTCGGTGTCTATTACTGCTAAGGACCTTAGCAGCACCATCCGCCGCTGTTAGTCTTTCGCGCCAAAGCGCGTTTCGTTCCGAAATTGCATGACAGAGCAAGGTCTGACGCATGTCGGCGCGGATCAGGATGAAATCGAAAACAGAAGGAAGACAAGCGTGCAGCCAGCATCCACGCGAACGATAATCGCTCTTGCCTTGTCGGTCTGCGCCGCCGCGGCGCCCGCCCAGACGATCACCGGCACCCCCGGATCTCCGGCCGCCAAGACCACCATCAACGGTTTGCAGATTCCCGCGCCGCCGCAGGAGTTCCAAGGCAAGATCGAGCGCAACGCCGCGGACTCGACCCCGTTCTGGCCAGCCACCATCGAGCCGGCCAAGGGCGCGCCGAACGTCCTTTTGATCATGACGGACGACACCGGGTACGGCACGCCCTCGACCTTCGGCGGCGTGGTGCCCACCCCGGCCCTCGACCGGATCGCCGAGATGGGCCTGCGCTTCACCAACTTCAATTCCACGGCGCTCTGCTCGCCGACGCGCGCGGCGCTGATCACCGGCCGCAACCATCACTCGGCCGGCTTCGGCGTGATCGCCGAGCAGGCGACGGGCTACCCCGGCTACAACTCGATCATCTCCAAGGACAAGGCGACGATCGGCACCATCCTCCAGGACAACGGCTACCGCACCTCATGGTTCGGCAAGAACCACAACACGCCGGCCTTCCAGGTCAGCCAGAACGGTCCCTTCGACCAGTGGCCGATCGGCATGGGCTTCGAGTACTTCTACGGCTTCATGGGCGGCGACACGTCGCAGTGGACCCCCGGTCCACTGATGCGCAACACCACGCCGATCTACCCCTATGAGGGCAATCCCGACTACAACCTGATCACCGCCATGGCCGACGAGGCCATCGAGTACATGGACCGGATCAACACGCTCGCGCCCGAGCAGCCGTTCTTCGTCTATTACGTTCCCGGCGGCGTGCACGCCCCGCATCATCCGACCAAGGAATGGATCGACAAGATCAGCGCCATGAACCTCTTCGACGAGGGCTGGAACAAGACCCGCGACACGATCTTCGCCAACCAGAAGAAGCTCGGCGTGATCCCGCAGGACGCGGTGATGACGCCTTGGCCGGACGACCTGCTGAAGCAGTGGGATCAACTGACCGACGACGAGAAGAAGATGTTCGAGCGCCAGGTCGACGTCTTCGCCGCCTATGTCGCCTACACCGACCATGAGATCGGCCGGGTGATCCAGGCCGTCGAGGACATGGGCAAGCTCGACAACACCCTCGTCATCTACATCTCGGGCGACAACGGCGGCAGCGCCGAGGGCACCCCCATCGGCACCCCCAACGAGGTCGCGGCCTTCAACGGCGTCAACGTGCCCGTGGATGTGCAGCTCAAGGATTTCTACGACATCTGGGGTTCGAACGAGACCAATCCGCACATGTCCGTGGCCTGGTCCTGGATGTTCGACACGCCGTTCTCCTGGACCAAGCAGATCGCCTCGCATTTCGGCGGCGTCCGCCAAGGCATGGCCATCGCCTGGCCGGACGTGATCAAGGACAAGGGCGGCATCCGTAACCAGTTCCACCACGTCATCGACATCGCCCCGACCATCCTCGAAGCGACCGGCATCACGCCGCCGGCGGTGGTCGACGGGATCCCGCAGAGCCCGATCGAGGGCGTCAGCATGAACTACCTCTTCGACGCCGCCAACGCCGACGCGCCATCGACCCGCACGACCCAGTATTTCGAGATGATGGGCGACCACGCGATCTACCACGACGGCTGGATCGCCTCGACCAAGGTGATCCGCCCGCCTTGGGAGATCACCGGCGCGGTCAGCCAGGATCCGGCGGGCTTCCCGTGGGAGCTCTACGACCTGACCAAGGACTGGACCCAGTCGAACGACATCGCCGCCGAGAACCCGGAGAAGCTCAAGGAGATGCAGGCGATCTTCTGGCAAGAGGCCGAGAAGTACCAGGTCCTGCCGCTCGACGCTTCCGTCGCCACACGTCTCGTCACCCCCCGCCCGAGCCTGACCGCGGGACGCGACGAGTTCATCTGGAAGGGGACCTTCACCGGAACGCCGAACGGCGACGCGCCGAGCGTGCTCAACACGTCCTACACCATCACGGCCGACATCGAGGTGCCCGCGGATGGCGGCGACGGCATGATCATCACGCAGGGCGGGCGCTTCGGAGGCTACGGGCTGTATCTCGTGAAGGGCAAGCCTGTCTTCACCTGGAACCTGCTGGATCTCGATCGCATCCGCTGGGAGGGCCCCGACGCACTGACGGCGGGAAAGCACACCATCGAGTTCGACTTCAAATACGACGGCCTCGGCATGGGCACGCTCGCCTTCAACAACATGAGCGGAATCGGCCAGGCCGGTACCGGAACGCTCTCGGTCGACGGCAAGGTGGTCGCCACGCAGAAGATGGCGAAGACCATCCCGCTCATCCTGCAATGGGACGAGAACCTCGACATCGGCGCGGACACCGGCACCGGCGTCGACGACTCCGACTACAAGACCCCGTTCGCTTTCACCGGCACCCTTAGCGAGGTCAAACTCGCCGTCGATCACCCGGTCCTGACCGACGCCGACAGGGCCAAGCTCGAAGCGGCCATGACGACCAAGGACTGAGCTCACGTTCCGCCTTCCGGCACCGGTGAGGGGTCCGGAAGGCGGAGATCATAAAGCTCACGAAAGAACCTCGAAACGAAATCCGTCGACGGTTCCCGCCCTTCTCCCACGCCAAGCCGTAGGCGAGTCATCGCAGGCGCTACCGGCATCGCCGGTTCCCCGCTCGTCCCGGGAGCCGCAACGGCGCAGGCGCGACGAACTCAAACTTTGTCCCGCGTTGTGGGAGTTCGCCTGCTGCAAGATCTCGCATGTGCAGCGAATGACTGGTTCAGAGACGCTGCGATGCAGCGCCGGTCCATGCTCGAATGTCGGGTATGGGCCGGTTGTGTCGATATCAAGCCACCCGCCATGTCCGCCAACGGCTACAATCTTAGCTTTGGGCCATTAGGGCGTTCTGAACGCTGCACATAGCTGTCGCCATTGCCCCGCGCCTCGTCCGCTACAAGGGCGCGTTAGCTCACCTAAATCAATATCTGATATTTTCTAAATTGTTCTACGTTTTGTCTGTGGTAGTTTAATTTCAAGCGGCAGAGACAGCCGCAGGACAGCGGACGACAAAAGACCGCATCCAGGAGGAAGCAACTCACCAAGATCGCGATGCAGGGGCCGCCGCAAGCGGGCTCCTCGGCGTCATCGCTTCACCTCGCCGCGTCCGGTTCGTTCCCGGCGACGCGCGCCCTTGCGCCCTCGGATTTGGAGTTTCGCAATGGATCTTTCGTCTCTTCTCGCCGCTCGCGTCGCCGGAGGCCGGCCGGTGCGGGTTGGTCTCATCGGGGCCGGCAAGTTCGGCTCTATGGTGCTGTCACAGGCGCAGCGCATCGCCGGATACCATGTCGTGGCCGTCGCTGATCTCAATGTTGGCAAGGCGCGCGAGTTGCTGAAGCGGGTCGGCTGGCCGGAGGAGCGGTACGCGGCGCAGGAGCGCCGGCGAGGCCGTGCGCGACGGCACCACCTTCGTGACCGACAGCGTCGACGCGATGCTCGCCTGCGAAGGCATCGAATGTTTAATCGAAGCGACCGGGCATCCAATCGCCGGAGTACGACACGCGCTGGCCGCTATCGAGCACGGCAAGCATATGGTCATGGTCAACGTGGAGGCGGACGTCATGTGTGGCCCCCTGCTGGCGGCCAAGGCTCGGGCGAAGGGTCTCGTCTATTCGATGGCCTACGGTGACCAGCCGGCGTTCATTTCCGAACTTATCGACTGGGTTCGATCCTGTGGCTTCGAGCTGACCGCAGCTGGCAAAGGCATGAACTTCGAGCCGCGGTACCGCTACTCTACACCGGACACTGTCTGGGGTTTTTTCGGCTGGACCGAGGAGGAAGTTGCAGCCGGTGACTTCAATGCGCAAATGTACAACTCCTTCACTGACGGCACCAAGGCGGCGATCGAAATGGCAGCGGTCGCCAATGGCACTGGACTGGATTGCCCAGATGACGGCCTTGCCTTCCTTCCCTCGGGCTTGCACGACCTAGCCAACGTTTTCAAGCCAGTTGCGGACGGAGGACGCTTGGCACGAAGCGGCCTGATCGACATTGCCGCCAGCCAGGAACCGGATGGCCGTGAAGTTCTGAACAATATCCGCTACGGCATGTTCGTTACTTTCAAGGCGCCCGATGAATACACACGGGCCTGTTTCAAGCAGTACGGTCTGCTGACCGACAAGTCGGGTTGGTACGCCTCCATGTGGCGGCCATTCCACCTGATCGGTCTGGAGACTAGCGTAAGCGTGCTGTCGGCAGTCTTGCGCGGCGAGCCTACTGGATCGTCCAGGGATTTTCGTGCCGATGCCGTGGCGACCGCTAAGTCCGACTTGGAGGCTGGGGGCATCCTGGATGGCGAGGGAGGTTTCGCGGTCTGGGCGAACGCCATTCCCGCAGCGCGAAGCCTGTCGCTGCGCGCCCTGCCGATGGGCCTCGCCCATAACGTCCAGCTGAAGCGGGCGATCAAGAAAGACCAGATCGTCAGCTACGACGACGTGGAGCTCGTCGACGACCTCGACGTCGTGGCGCTGCGCCGAGAACAGGAGGAACGCTTCGGCCCGAAGACCGCGGCTGCGAGCGCGACCCCCGCGACCGTCGGCGCGGAAGCCTGAGGTGACGCGGATCGGCTTCCTCGGAACCGGGACCATGGGCGGCCCGATGGCCGCCCGACTCGCGGCCGCCGACTTCGAGGTCACGGCCTGGAACCGCACCCTGGAGAAGGCAACGGGCCTGCCGAGCGTAGCTACGGCGGCCACCGCGAGCGCCGCGGTCGGCAAGGCCGGCGTGGTCGTTTGCATGCTGAGTTCCGGCCCGGTCTGCGACGCAGTTCTGCTCGGGCCAGAGGGCGCACTGGCGGCGATGGAGCCGGGCGCGACACTCGTCGTAATGAGCTCGATCCCCGTCGGGACGGCGAGGGCGCAGGCGACCGCCTGCGCCGCGCGCGGCATCCGCTACGTCGACGCCCCGGTGTCCGGCGGCGAAAGCGGAGCGAAGGCAGGGACCCTCGCGATCATGGCGGGCGGCGACGCCGGCGACGTGGCGGCGCTCGACGCGGTGTTCGCGCGGCTCGGCCAGCCGACGCATGTCGGGCCGGTCGGCTCGGGACAGCTCGCGAAGCTCGCGAACCAGCTGATCGTCGCTTCCACGATCTGCGCGGTGGCCGAGGCCCTGCTGCTGGCCGAACGCGGCGGCGCCGACCCTGGGCTCGTCCGCGAGGCCTTGCTCGGCGGGTTCGCCGAACTCGACCGTGCTGCGGCAACACGGGCTGCGCATGGTGACGAACGATTTCGTTCCGGGCGGCCCGGCGAAGTACCAGGTCAAGGACACCGGCGCGGCGCTCGACCTCGCGGGCGAGCTCGGTCTGAGCCTGCCAGTCGCCGGGGAAGTCGACCGGCTCTTTCGGAGCCTTGTCGAGCATGGCGGCGGCGATCTCGATCATAGCGCCGCCATCATGGAACTGCGGCAAATGAACGCCGCAGAAGCGCCGAGCGCCTTGGCGCAGCAGCGCGTCGTCAGTCGCTGAGCAGTGCGCGGCGGCGCTTCATCGTCGCGACTGGACCATCAATCAGAACCGGAGGAAGAACATGAAACTCTACTCGCTTCGCGCCCTGCTTCTCGCCGCGACGGCGCTCGCTGCAGGCGCCGCCTCGGCCCAGACCGAGCTGACGCTGTCCACCCCCGATCCGGACAGCTCCGAGATCACTGTCGCCGCGAACAAGTTCGCTGAACTCGTGGCCGAGAAGACCGGCGGCGAGGTCACGCTCAGGGTCTTCCCGAACGGCACGCTCTATGGCGGCGATCCGTCGGCGGCCGTGAAGCAGATCGCCGGCGGCTCGCTCGACATGCTGCTGCTCTCGACCTCGCTCTACGCCAATTTCAACCCGAAGTTCACCGCGATCTCAATCCCCTACCTGTTCGACAACACCGAGCAACTCCGCGCCTATCTGCAAGGCGACCTCGGCGCCGAACTGCTCGCCGATCTCGACGACATCGGCGTCAGGGGCCTCGGCCTCTGGCCGCGGCCGTTCCGGCAGATCACCAACTCCCAGAAGCCGATTGAGACGCCCGAGGATCTCGCGGGGCTGAAACTGCGCGTGCCCAACAACCCGCTCTGGGTGGAGTTCTTCGGCAAGCTCGGCGCGGTGCCGACGCCCATGGCCTTCGCGGAGGTCTACAACGCCCTGCAGCTCAAGGTCGTCGACGGCCAGGAGAACCCGATCGCCGTCCCGGTCAGCGCCAAGTTCTTCGAGGTGCAGAGCTACGCCTCGCTGACCAATCATATCGCCGACGGCTGGGTGCTTGCCATCAACCCCGCCAAGTACGACGCGCTGACGGACGAGCAGAAGGCCGCGATCGCCGAGGCGGCGGTCGAGGCCGAAGCCTGGAAGGTCGAGAACGACGCGACGGCCGACGCCGCCGCTCTCGCCGAGATCGAGCGGAACGGCGTCGCGGTGAATTCGCTCACGCCCGAACAGCAGGCGGCCTTCGTCGCGGTCTCAAAAGAGCTGTTCCCGACGTTCGCGGAACTGGTCGACGACCAGGCCTTCTTCGACGCCACGCTGTCCGCGGTCGGCAAACAGTGATCGAAAGCCCGGCCGAAGAACGGCCGGGCGTCACCAAGGGAGGATTCTTCATGGACCGCACGACTTCCCCGCTCGACAGAACGATCCGGGTGCTGACCGACGTCGTCGCGGGCGCCGCGGCGTTCGGCGTCTTGGCCGTGGTGCTGCTGCAGGTGGCGAGCCGTCTACTGGGCGCGCCGATCCCGTGGACCGAGGAGGCCACGCGGTATCTCTTCGTATGGATGATCTTCCTTGGCCTCGCGGCGGGCTTTCGCACCGTGGAAACCGCACGCGTGACGATCTTCATATCGATGGCGCCGCAGGCGCTGCGCAAACTCGCGCTGCCGATCTACGTCGGTTCGTCGGTCCTGTTCTTCGCGCTCATGGGATGGACAGGCTACCACCTCGTGAGCCTGCAGTTCAACATGAACGAGACCGCCGCCACCCTCGCCGTCCCGATGTGGGCGATCGGCATGGTGATGCCGTTGTCCGCGGCGCTCGCCATCCTCGGGATCGTCGCGTCCCTGCGAGCGCGCCGCGATCTCATCGCGCTCCCCGGCGCCAGCCCGGTTCTCGCCGGCATCCCTGACGCGGACGTCAACGCCCCCCAATCCGAGAGGATGAACCGATGAGTATCGCCTTGCTCGTGATCTTCCTGTTACTCAGCGCGCTCGGCGTTCCGCTCGCCGTCGCGCTCGGCCTCGCCAGCGTGGCCGTGCTGGTCGCCTTCACCTCGACGCCGATCGACCTGCTCGCGCAGAGCATGTTCTCCGCGATGAACTCGTTCCTGCTCGTCGCGGTCCCGCTGTTCATCCTGGTCGGCGTTCTGATGGAGCGCGGACGCGTCGCGGAACGGCTCTTCGATTTCGCCGAGGCGATCGTCGGCTGGCTGCCGGGAGGGCTCGGGCATGTGAACGTCGCCTCGTCGGTTATCTTCGGCGGCGTTTCCGGCTCGTCGGTCGCCGATATCGCCTCGATCGGCGTCATCGAAATCAAGGCCATGGAGCGCCACGGCTTTCCCAAGGGCTACGCGGTCGGTCTCACGCTCTGCACCTCGGTGCTCTCCTCGATCATTCCGCCCTCGATCCTTATCGTGATAGCGGGCTCGATCGCCAACGTCTCGATCGGGACGCTGCTCGTCGCAGGCCTCGTCCCGGGTCTGTTCATCGCCTTCGCCTTCATGGTGTTTAACCATGTCTACGCGGTGCGGCACGGCTTCAACCCGCCGACGCCTTTCGACGTCCGGCGCGTGATCACGACCGGCCTCGCCGCGATTCTGCCGATGCTGACGCCGGTGATCATGCTGGTCGGGATCGTGGACGGCTACTTCACCCCGACCGAAGCCGCGGGGATCGCCGTGCTCTTCACGTTGTTTCTCGCAGTCGTCCTCTATCGCGCGATTCCCTTGAAGGATCTGCCCGGTATCTTTATCGAGGTCGCCCGCACCTCGGGGACCATCCTGTTCATCGCGGCGACCGCCAAGCTCGCAGCCTGGGTGTTCACCTTCGACGGCCTGCCGACGATGGTCGCGGGCTTCCTCGGCACGCTGAGCGGCAGCCCGACAGTGATCCTCGTGGTCATCTTCGTGTTCCTTATCCTCGTGGGGATGTTCATGGACGCGATCGCGGCGATGTTCATCCTGATCCCGGTGCTGCTGCCGTCCGTGCTGGCGCTCGGGATCGACCCGATCCACTTCCTGATCGTCACGGTCATCACCCTGACGCTCGGACTGGTGACGCCGCCGGTCGGGGTCTGCATCTACGCGGTGGCCCAGGTGGCGCGGATGCCGATCGAGGACGTTATCAAGGGATCGCTGGCCCCGATGTCGGTGCTCGTGCTGGCGATCCTCGCGCTGGTGCTGTTTCCGGTTCTGACGCTTGGTCCGGTCCGGCTGCTCGGCCTCTACTGACGCCCGGCGACGGGGCGGCGGGCGCCGCTCTCGCCGGCGACGGCGTCCCGCTCCTCGCGCAACCAATCGAGGAAACGCCGAACCTTGCGCTGGCGCAGATGATCGCGCGGACAGACGATCCACTGCGTCACGAGCCGAAGCGGGGGCGGGTCGGCGACCGGGCAGACGAGCGTGCCGGCCGCCAGCTCGCCCTCCATCATCATCCGGCTCTCGAGGGCGATCCCGATGCCTCGCGCGGCGGCGTCGATCGCCATGTGACTGCGGTCGAACAGCACGCGGGCCCACCGTTCCTGCGAGACAACGCCCGCCAGCGCGAACCAGCGGCTCCACTGCGCCTGCGATTTGACCGAATGGATCAATCGGAACCGCGGGAGGTCCCTCGCCGCGAGGCTGCTCGCCGCTGCGAGAGCCGGCGCGCAAGCCGGCACGAAGTCCTCCTCGGCCAGGCCCTCGACGAAAAGGCCCGGCCAACGCCCGTCGCCATGACGAATCTCGAGGTCGACGAGTTCGCGGTTGAAATCGGTCGGCTCGTTGGTTCCATCAAGTCGGACTTCCAGGTCGGGCGCCGACTCGAGGAACGCGCCGAGACGCGGCAGCAGCCACTTGTTCGACAGCGTCGGGGTGGCACGCACCACAAGCGTCGTCACCGACCGAAATCCGCGAATCGTGCCGGTCGCCTCCGCGATCCGCTCGACCTCATCGGTAATCATCGCGAAGTACCGCTCTCCGGCCTCGGTCAACTGGATCCGCCGGCCCATCCGGGTCAGGAGCGAAACGCCCAGTTGCAGCTCCAACGACTGGATTTGCTGCGTCACGGCCGACGGGGTCACGCCGAGCTGCTCCGCCGCCTTGGAGATGCTCCCGAGCTGCGCGGCGGCATGAAAAACCCAGATCGCTCGAACGGGAAGCTGCATCGGGAGCCCAAGGACCGCGGAACTCGATGCGTACCACCTGACGCCGTCGATGGCGAGAGGGTGCCGTCCGCTCGATCACGCCGATCCAAGGGGTAGATGGACCGTAGTTGACAACATTACAAATGTAAGTGTAGTTGTGATGTTGCAAGCCGAATCGCCGAACCAGCAGATGGACACACCGACATGCGCTTCGCCACCCGCCTGAACTCGTTCGCTGCCAATCCAGAGGCCTTCTGGCCCGGCAAGAGCGGCAAGCCTACGATGCTCGACATGGCTGAGCGCGCTGCAACGGTGGATGGCCTCACCGACCTCGACCTGAATTTCCCGGACCACCTCGTGGAGACTCCGGGGACCGTGGCTCGCCGCATCGGCGATCTCGGGCTGACGATCAACGGCTTCGCGATGCGCTATTACACCAATCCGGCCTTCAAGCTTGGCGCCTTCACAAATCCGGATCCAGCCGTGAGGCGAGAGGCGATCGACCTGACCAAGACGGGCATCGACGCGACCCGCGAGGCCGGCAGCGCCCTGATGACGCTCTGGCTCGGCCAGGACGGCTTCGACTACGGCTTTCAGGCCGACTACGACGCGGTCTGGTCGATGGAGATCGACGGCATCCGCGAGGTCGCCGAGCACGACCCCGGCTGCATGATCAGCATCGAATACAAGCCCAACGAACCGCGGGCCTTCAGCCTGCTCGGGACCTGCGCCTCGACTCTGCTCGCGATCAAGGAAGCGGGCTGCGCTAATCTCGGCGTGACGCTCGACTTCGCCCACGTCCTCTACGCCGACGAGCAACCGGCCTTCGCCGCGGCGCTCGCGCACCGGCACAGTCGGTTGCTCGGAGTTCATCTCAACGACGGCTACGCCAAGCGCGACGACGGGTTGATGGTCGGGGCCGTGCATCTGAAGGCGACGCTGGAACTGCTCCGGCAGATCCGCCGCGACGGATACGAGGGCGCGCTCTACTTCGACACCTTTCCGGACGCGACCGGCCTCGACCCGGTCGCCGAATGCGCGGTCAACATCGCGACGGTCAACCGGCTGATGGCGGTCGTGGACCGTCTCGAAGCCGACAACCGCCTGGCCGAGGCCATCGCCCGGCAGGACGCGGTGACGACCCAGTCCATCGTGAACGAAGCGCTCGTCCGCGGAGCGGCGTGAAGCCGGCCCGCGGCGCGCGTGCGCTGCAAGAACGAAACTGCCCAACCCCTGGAGGAAACCCCATGAGACGATCCCTAATGACCGCCTGCGCGTTCACGGCCCTTGCGACGGGCGCGTTGGCGCAGGACCTGCCGCCGCTGAACTCGGACACCGAGACCGACCGGGTCGACTGGACCGCGCTCGAGAGCGAATTCGGCGCGGTGCCGCAGCCCGCCGAAGGAACCCGGATCGGCGGCGTCTCGAAGACGCTGATCAACGAATACTGGCGCGCGCTGGGCGAGGGATACCAGAGCCTGGCCGAGGATTACGGCGTCAGCGTCGTCTATCAGGCGGCGCAGAGCGAAGGAGACCAGCTCGGCCAGCTGTCGATCGCCGAGACGTTGATCGGCCAAGGCTTCGACGCGCTGCTGTTCTCGCCGCAGACGGACGCGAACTTGCAGCCGGCGGTCGAGGCGGCGAAGGCGGCCGGGATACCGGTCGTCAACGTCAACGACGCTGTAATATCGACGGCCGAGCATTACGTGGGCAACGTCCAGCGCGACAACGGCGTCCGCGTCGCGCAATGGTTCATCGAGAACGTCCCGGACGGCGGCAAGGTCGCGGTGGTCGAGGGTCAGGCGGGCGGTTTCGCCGCCGGCCAGCGGACCGCCGGTTTCACCGAGACGATTAGCGAGAGCGGTGCTTTCGAGGTCGTCGCCAGCGTGCCGGGCAACTGGGACCGCCAGCAGGCCTATGACGCGGCCACGAACATCCTGCAGCAGCATCCCGACCTCGTCGGCTTCTACGCCAACAACGACGGCATGGCGCTCGGCGTCGTGGAGGCGGTGAAGGCGGCCGGGCTCGACGAGCAGGTGCGGGTCTTCGGCACCGACGGCATCTCGGACGCCTACGCCTCGATCCGGGCGGGCGAGCTCGACGGGACGGTGGACTCGTTCCCGGTGCTGACGGGAGAGGTCGCGATGGAAGTGGCCCTGCGGCTCCTGGGCGGGCAGGACCTGCCGCGCGTCGTCTCGACGCCGCAGGCGCTGGTCACGCAGGAGAACGTCGAGACCTACGCCGGCGAGCCCGACGAGATCCGTGACGTGCTGGCGGCCGAGGCCGCCTCGAACTGAGGCGAAAGGTCGCCGGACGAGGGAGTCCGGCGACCAAAAGGCGCATGTCCACATGTGGACAAGAAATAAGTGCCTGAAAAGCAAAGGTAACGCGAAAAACGTTTACCGGATCTCAACGCTGGTTAACGCCGGGGTCGGGTCTGCGCGGGCGACGAAATCGGAGGAAGACAGTGGCGGACCTACCTGCGCGCCTGCATCTGGCAGGCATTTCCAAACGGTTCGGCGTGGTGCGCGCGCTCGAGGGCGTGTCGCTCACCGTCGCGCCGGGCGAGGTGCATGCGCTGCTCGGCGAGAACGGCGCCGGCAAGTCGACGCTGATGCGCGTCCTCTCGGGCGTCCTTCAGCCTAACGAGGGAACCATCACGGTCGACGGCGCGCAGATCGCGCCGCGCGGCCCCGTCGCGGCGCGGGCGGCGGGCATCGCGATGATCCACCAGGAACTGCAGCAGGTCCCCGAACTGACCGTCGCCCAGAACATGTTCCTCGGGCGACCGCTGAAGTCCGCCGGGGGCCTGCTCGTCAGTCGCCGCGAACAGGAACGCCAGGCGCGCGAGGCGCTGAAGCGGCTCGATCCGGGGATCGACCCGACGGCGCCGATCAAGACGCTGAAGGTCGCTCAGCGCCAGATCGTCGAAATCGCACGCGCCGTCATGGAAAAGGCCAAGATCATCGCCATGGACGAGCCGACGTCGAGTCTGACGCCGGCCGAGTTCGAGCGCCTCGTCGTGCTGATCGAGCAATTGGCGCGCGACGGCGTCTCGATCATCTACGTCTCGCACAAGATGGACGAGGTGTTCCGGCTGTGCCGGCGCGCGACGATCCTGCGCGACGGCCAGCTCGTCGACGTGGTCGATCTGACCGAGGTCGGCGAGGCGGCGGTCGTGGCGCGGATGGTCGGCCGGGCGCTCGCGTCGGCCGTGCACCGGGCGCACCGGACCGACGCCGTCATGCTGTCGGCGCGCAAGCTGACGCGCGGCGCGCACGTGATCGACGCGAGCTTTGATTTGCATCGCGGCGAGGTGCTCGGCGTCTCGGGCCTGATCGGCGCGGGCCGCACCGAATTGCTGCGCCTCCTCGCGGGGGTCGACCGGCCCACGTCGGGCGACGTCGTCTTGGAGGGGCTGCCGCTGCCTCCCGGCGACGTGCGCGCCGCGATCGGGGCCGGGATCGGGCTGTTGCCCGAGGAGCGCAAGCGCGACGGCATCGTGCCGGGCCGTCCGATCGTCAGCAACGTCGGCCTGCCGTCGATGCGACGCTTCGCGCCGGGCGGCGTCGTGCGCCGGCGCGCGCTGCGCGACGAGACGCAGGAGATGATGCAGCGCCTGGACCTTCGGCCGCTCGCGATCGACCGGCCCATCCGCAACTTCAGCGGCGGCAACCAGCAGAAGGCGATAATCGGCCGCTGGATCATGGCGGGCGCGAAGATCCTGCTGTTCGACGAGCCGACGCGCGGCATCGACGTCGGCGCCAAGGCCGAAATCTACAACCTGATCGAGACGCTGGCCGCCGAGGGGCGCGGGATCATTGTCGTCTCGTCCGAGCTGCCGGAGATCCTGCGGCTCGCCGACCGCGTGCTGGTTATGCGCGAAGGGCGCATCTCCGCCAGCCTGGAGCGCGAGGAGCTCAGCGAAGAAGCGATCGTCGCGCATGCGATCCCGCAGTCGCGGGACCCGCAAGCCGCCGCAACCCAAACCGGCCAGAGCGCCGTGCAAGCATCATGAGGGTGGATACCATGGCGACTTCACAAGCAGCGGCGAGCGGTGGCTTTCTCTCCGCGCTCTCATCCCGGTTCGAACTGCGCGACGCCGGCACGCTCATCGGCCTGGTGCTGATCTTCGTGATCTTCGCGGCGCTGTCGCCGACCTTCCTGACGGCGCCGAACCTGCTGAACATTCTGCAGCAATCCTCGATCAACGCCTGCATCGCGCTCGGCATGACGCTGGTGATCATTTCGGGCGGCATCGACCTGTCGGTGGGGCCGACGGCCGCGATGGCGGCGGTGGCCGCGGCGAGCCTGATGGCCGGCGGCGCGCCGATCGTCGTCGCCATTTGCGGCGCGCTCCTGATCGGCGCTCTCGCGGGCGCGATCAACGGCGCCCTGATCGCCTACGGGGGCCTGCAGCCCTTCATCGTCACGCTCGGCACGCTGTCGCTCTACCGCGCCTCCGCGCTGATCTACACGGGGGGCAATCCGATCTTCGGCCTGCCGCCCGAGTTCCGGGCGATCTTCAACACGGCGGTCTTCGGCGTGCCGAGCGCGGTCGTCATAGTCGCGGTCATCGCCCTGGTCATCTGGGTCGTGCTGAACAAGACGCCGCTCGGCGAGTACCTGATGGCGGTCGGCGGCAATTCCGAGGCCGCCTACATTTCCGGCGTGCCGGTGGCAATGACGAAGATCGCCGCCTACGTCATCTCGGGCGTTCTCGCCGCCGTCGCCTCGCTGATCCTGATCGGGCGCCTCGGGGCGGCGGAGCCGACGCTCGGCAACCTCTGGGAACTCGACGCCATCGCTGCGGCGGCCATCGGCGGGGCCTCGCTGATGGGCGGCAAGGGCAGCGTCGTTGGCACGATCCTCGGCGCGATCATCCTCGGGGCGTTGCGCAACGGGCTGACGCTGATGAACGTGCAGGCTTTCTACCAATTGCTCGCGACCGGCCTTATCATCATCGCGGCGATGCTGGTGGATCGCGCGACGCGAGGACGCGGATGAACATGAACCTGGGCGATCCGCGGACCTTCGGCCCGCGGATCCGGATGATGATGCCGCACCTCACCCCGATGGAGGCGCGCGTGGTCGAGACCACGCTCGGGCGGCGCGACTTCGACGGGAGCACGTCGCTGCGGCAGATCGCCGAGGACGGCGGCGTCTCCGAGGCGATGGTGGTGAAGATAGCGAAGAAGCTCGGGTTCTCGGGCTTCCGGGACTTCAGGTCCGCGCTCGTCGATTACCGCGGCCTGCCGGGCGCGGACCTGCACCGGGAGCTCTCGCCCGACGACACCGGCGCCGAGATCGTCCAGAAGGTGTTCCGGACCTCGATGCAGGCGCTCGAGGAGACGCTGGCGATCCTCGATCCGAAGGCCTTCGATCGGGCGGCCGACTACCTCCACGCGGCGCGCCAGCGCGATTTCTACGGCATCGGCGGCTCGGCGCAGATCGCGCGCGACGTCGCGCACAAGTTCCTGCGCATCGGCATCCGGACGACCGTCTTCGACGACGCGCACATGATGCTGATGTCCGCGTCGCTGCTCGGGCCCGACGACGTCGCGATCGGCTTCTCGCATTCCGGCTCGACGACCGCCGTGCTCGAGCCGCTGGAGCTGGCGCGACGGCAGGGCGCGCGGACGATCGCGATCACCAACTACGGCGGCTCGCCGATCGCGGAGATCGCCGACGTCGTGCTGTGCTCGACCGCGCAGGGGTCGCCGCTGCTCGGCGAGAACGCGGCGGCGCGGATCGTGCAGCTGAACATCCTCGACGCGGTCTTCGTCGCCGTCGCCCAGCGCGATCTCGCGGCAGCCGAGCGCAACCTCGCGAGCACCATGGGCGCCGTTCAGGCGAAACGGAAACGCTGATGTCGGACGAGATGCAGACCGGAGCCGTGGTCGTCGTGGGGAGTCTTCACTACGACATCATGGTCGACGCGCCGGACCGGCCGCGCAAGGGCGAGACGGTGGCGGGTTATGCCTGGCGGCCGAAGTTCGGCGGCAAGGGCGGCAACCAGGCCGTCGCGGCCGCTCGGGCGGGGGCCGCGACGCGCATGGTCGGCGCGGTGGGCGTGGACGATTTTGGGACTTTCCTGCTGGGCGGGCTAGACGCGGCAGGGGTGGACCGGAGCGGCGTCAGCGTGCTCGACGGCGTGGCGTCCGGGATGAGCGTGGCGATTTCCGACGACGAGGGCGACTACGGCGCCGTCATCGTCTCCGGCTCGAACCTGGCGATCCCAGAGGCGAGCTTGGAGGACGGGGCGGTCTGGCGCGACGCGGGCGTGCTCCTGCTGCAGAACGAGACCAACGAGGAGATCAACGTCGCGGCGGCCCGGCAGGCGCGTCAGGCGGGGGTTCTGGTCTGTCTGAACGCGGCGCCGGCCCGGCCGCTGGGAGACGAATTCGTGGGCCTGGTCGACGTGCTGATCGTCAACAGCGTCGAGGCCGAGATGCTGTCGGGCGTCGCGGTCGATACGCTCGCGGACGCCCTGAGGGCCGCGGTCGCCTTGCGCGAGCGGCATGCGTGCGTCGTGGTCACGGCGGGCGGCGCCGGCGTGGCGGCTGCCGTCGAGGACCGGACGATCAGCGCCCCGGCCGTGCCCGTGACGGTCGTCAGCACCCACGGGGCGGGCGACACGTTCGTCGGCACCTTCGGGGCAGCGCTCGCCGGCGGTCGCACCTTCGAGGACGCAATCTCGATGGCCAACCGTGTCGCCGCCGCCCATGTCGGCAAATCTCGAGAGAATGACGCTTGACGCGCGACGGTTCGCCTACCGGTGGCGGCCCAGGAGCGATATCTGGCACGGTCAATTAAAAGCTCGACCGCGCATGAGGATGACGTCCCGGTCGTCGCCTTCCAGCATGATCCGCATCGGGTAGCCCCTGTCGCAGACATAGGCGACTTCCGGGCCGCCAAGGCCGATTATGTCGCGGCAATTTCTTGTCGTCCTCGCCCGGAGAACGGCGTTGGGCAGGAGCCGGTTCGAAGCGCTTTGCATGCTCGTCGTGGGCATGATCGGCACGTGCTCCGTTCACTTGATCCATGTAGCCAGCATACGCGCAAAGGGTGAGAAAGTTCCAAGCGCTCCGTCGCGAGTTTTGATTCTAACGACGTTTTCGGAACAGGCCGATCGACGCAACGGGCGGACTGCTGACCTTCGCTGCGAGCGCGAGCCTGACGGGGCTTTGCTTAGGAAGCGGACATTCAGCGGGCGACGAAATCGAACACCTGTTTTGCAATGCGCTGGTCCGCTTCGAGCCCGAAGCGGTCGAATGGAAATCGCGGACTTCGCTCCAGCAGCAAACTGATTTTCCAGACCGATCCGAGAACGGCGCTGCATCGCATCCATGAAAGCGGCCGTTCGTTGTGGGCGCAGCGAAGTCTGGAGATCCTATGGCCGAGTTGCGGACGGAGCTGACCTTCGCAAGTGCGAGCATGATTCGGCAGCGTAGCGCCAGCCGAGTAACGGCCATTGCTGACCGTTGCTGCGGTAGCGCGTCACCGGGTCAGCTCCCAAATGGTCACCTTGGAACGTGGCACCGGTTTCATCATCCTACAGAGCCACTTTGGTGGCGCTCAGCACAGCCTCATCAGGCGCCACGCTCTGACTCTGCAATCCACTGGGAGAGCGGTTTCGCCGTCACCCCATGCAGGATCAGGCTCAAGACGACGGTGCACGCCACAACCAGGGCGATCAGTTCCGCGCCCGGCACACCCTCCTGCAGCACGATGATGGCAAAGACGATGCTGGCCAAGCCGCGAGGCCCGAACCAGCCGAGAAATAGGCGGCTGGCGGAGGACTCGCCGCTGCCGGCCAGTGCCAGGTAGTTCGGGAGCATCCGCACCAGGGTCAGGCTGAGCAGCGCGTACACCGCCACCTGCCAAGTCAACTGGTCGAGCACGTCACCAACGACGGCGATGCCGAACAGCATCCAGGTCAGGAGCGCCAGAGTTTCGCCGATACCCTCGGCGGCATGGACCAGCCTGTGCGTCTCTTTGCGGGCGATGTAGCCGAACAGCATGCCGCCGGTGAAGGCGGCGATGTAGCCGCTGCCGTGAAGGCTCTGGGCCACGGCAAAGCAGGAGAGGGCAAGTGCGGCCGTGGTCATCTGGACCCAGACGTCCGAAACCCATCCCCGGCGCCAGCAGATCCGTAGCAGCCCGGCGCCGGCGGCGGTGACGCCGACTCCCACCAGCAGGCCGATGCCGAGTTCCTCGGCAAGCAGGGTAAGCCCAAGCCCTCTTTCGGCGGTCTCCCCAGTGGCGAGTTCCAGCGCGATGAACAGGAACAGGATCGGCACGCACAGGCCGTCGTTGAGACCGCTCTCGACGTTGAGCCCCTCGCGCAGCCGCGCCGGGACGGCCTTGTTGGTGATGACCGCCTTGCCGAGCGCTGCGTCGGTCGCCGCCAGCATGGTGGCCAGCATCGCCGCCTCCCAGACGGTCAGGGCGTCGAACATCAGCAGCGCCAGGATGAAGCCGAGCACGATGGCGCCGGGCAGGCCGATGAGCAGCATGCGCGCCGGGATTGCGTAGCGCTGCCTCAGGATCGACAGGTTGGCATTGGCCGCGTCGATGAAGAGGAACAACGCCAGCGTCAGGTCGGCGAGCACCCGCAGGAGGGGATCCGGGTCCTCTCCGGGGAACCAGCCGAGCATTGCCGGGCCCATGATAAAGCCGGCGGTAACGAAGATCATCGGGCCGGAGAAGACCGTGCGTTCCAGGCGCGCCGAGACGAGGCTGTAGAGGAAGACGAAGACCGCCAGGACGGCCAGTTGCTCGTACATGTCTGTTTCCTATCCGTCGGTTCCGGCGTCGTGACGCGGGTCGATGTGCGGGCGTTCCGCGTTCAGCATCCGGGTCATCACTGACAGGATCGCCCCGGCGGAGAGGCCGAACATCAGCACGCCGTTCGCGGCTTCGAGGGCGCCGAGCAGGCGCCAGCGCTCGCTCATCACGATGTCGCCGTAGCCGAGCGAGGTGAAGTTGACCGCGGAATGATAGAAAGCCGTCGCGTAGTCGGAGAATTCGCCGAGATAGAAGAAGAGCGCCGCCCAGGTGGCGAACTGCAGGACATGCCCCAGAAACAAGAGCAGCACCACCCATCCCAGGATGCGCGTCTGGCCCGCCCATCCGTGGGGGATCGGCCTTTCGCTCGCCTCGCGGAACAGCAGGCCAATCACGAAGAGCAGCACGGCGATCTGGATGGCCATGTTGGCCACGACCATTGCGCTGCCGATCAGGAGTGGAGCCAGCATGTCGTCCTTCCGCACGAGGATCGCAGACCCATGATCCTGCCCGTTTCAATGGCTTGCCCGAGGCGCAGCCGGAGGCGGGTTGACACTTCATGCTCGGCCCGGGATCGTCAACCGCTAAGAGGACCAGCTGAGCCGAGACATGTCAGAGAACACACACCCCGGTCCGCCGGAGCGAGAAGCCCCGCGCCGCGAGGGCGATCCGGTGCGCCGATGGACGCGGCTCGTCGCGTTTCTGCTGATCCTGCTGCTGGCGCTGCAGATCGCCAGCGACCGCACCGGCCCGGTGACCTCGATCGCCACGATCGAGGGTCTGGTGCTGCCCGTCACGCCGCGGGTGCAGGGCGAACTCACGCAGGTGCCGGTGAGCGACAACCAAATCGTTGAGCCCGGCGAGTTGCTGGCCGAGATCGATCGGACGCCCTTCCTGCTGGCGGTCGATGCGGCGGAGGCCGATCTCGAGCGGGTCGGGCAGACGATCGGCGCCTCGACGGCCGAGGTCGCCGCTGCCCAAGCGCAGCTTGCCGAGGCGCAGGCGGTGCTGACCAATACCCGCGCCCAGGCCGAGCGCACGCTGGAGCTGGTCGAGCGCGGCGTCACGCCGGCGGCACGCGGCGACGACGCGCGCGCGGCGGTCGCGTCGGGCGAGGCGCAAGTCGCTACGGCGGAGGCCAACTTGCGCCGCGCCGAGGAGGCGCTGGGGCCGGCGGGCGAGGACAACCCGCAGCTCCGGGCGGCGCAATCGGCGCTCGAGACGGCGCAGTTCAACCTCAGCCAGACCCGCCTCGTCTCGCCGACCCGCGCGATGGTGACCAACCTGAGCCTCGGCATCGGCGACACCGCCACGCCCGGCCATCCGATCCTGACGATGATCGACCTGCAGGGCGGCTGGATCATCGCCTGGTTCCGCGAGAACCAGCTCGGCAACCTCAAGGAAGGCGACCGGGCCGAGGTCGTGCTCGACCTCTTTCCCGGCCGGGTCTTCGATGCGCGGGTCGTGTCGTTTTCGGGCGGCATCAACACTGTGAACCAATCTGCGCCCGCCGGCGGGCTCGTGGACACGCCGCCGGCGAACACCTGGCTCGACGAGCCGCAGCGGTTCTCGGTGCGGCTCGATTTCGACCCGCCGGAATCGATGCCCTGGGAGGTCCGGCTCGGCTCGCAGGCGACCGTGCTGATCTACACCGGGGAGGCAAGATGGCTCGACCCGCTCTGGGGCCTCTACATCCGCATACGGGCTTACCTCTCGTATGTTTACTGAGGCCGAGATCAGGGCGGCCCATGTCCTGCGGCTTGCGCTGGTCACGCCGGTCATCTTCGGGCTGGCGGTAGCGATGGGCGCACCGATGCCGTTCGTCTCGGGGCTGCTGTTCTCGATCTTCGCGCTGAGGCTGACTGCGCCGCCTCCGTTCAGGATCGTCGTCGTGCTGGCGCTGCTGCTGGCGCTGATTCCGCTCGCCCTCGGCGGGGTGGCGTCGGTGCTGAACGCCTATCCCTTCCTGATGATCGGCTTCGTCGGGCTGATGCTGTTCCACGCCTTCCGCCTGCAGGCGGTGCCGCAGACGGCGCTCATCGGAGTGCTGATGCAGACCTTCGCGATCATGCTGCCGCTGATCACCGGCAAGTCGACGCAGGCGGCCGACCTGGTGTCCGGGGCCTTCGCGCTCAACGGCGTGCTGGCGGTCCTCGGCATCTACCTGGCCTTCGCGCTCTTTCCCGCCGATCGGCCCATGCAACCGCCGCCATCCGTCGCGCCCGGGCAGGCGCTGGAGCGCACGCGCGAGGCGGCGGTTGCGGCACTGGTGATGGTCCCGCCCTTCACGCTGTTCCTGGCCTTCGATCTGACCGCGGCCATGCGGGTGCTCTTCACAGCCGCCGTCGTTCTCGTGTCGCTCAACCGGCGCGACGTGCGCGAAACCGGGCTCGAGAGCATGCTCTCCGCACTGATGGCCGGCGTGGCGGCGGCGCTCATCACCGCGCTCTACGGGCTCTGGCCGAGCGCCCTCGGGGCGCTGCTCGTCTCCGCGCTGGTCGGCCTTCTCGTCGCGCCTTACGCCTTCGAGGGCCCGCGCCGCGGCGCGGTGGCGCTGGCGATCCCGCTGGTCTGGGTGCTGAACGGCACCGCCGACAACGAGTTCCTGAAGAGCGTCGACTGGATCCTCTACTCGCTGATCGGCGTGCTCTACGCGGTCTGGGCGCGCACGCTGATCCTCCACCTCCTCGGCTGGTACGGCATGATGCGGCCCCCCAGCCCTCGCAGTGGCGGAAGCCTCGGGTCGCCCAGTTAGCCGACATTCAGACCAACTCGAACGCGGGCTTGGCGCTGCGCTGCCGCATGACCGCAACGAGCCCTTTGCGGCCTCAGCATTGTTCGCCCTCTCGCAGCCGCAGCATCGAAACGCGCTTCGAGGAACAGCACCTGCCGCTTACAGGCACTCGAGTGTGCGGCGACGGCGCACGGACAATGAACGTTCGAGCGCGGCAGACGAGAGGGAACCGTCAGCTGCCCGGCGACGCCGAACCTCGCTTCTCAGCGTAGCTCGACGACGACGCTCCGGATTGTGCCTGTAAAGCGGGTCTCCTCCCGCCCGATGCCGACGCCCTCGGCGACGGGGGTCTGGTTGTCGAGGCCCACGTCTGCGGTCTCGTCCGCCGAGAAGATCAAGGCCTGGGTCTTCTCGATCCTGCCCTCGGCCACTGCTTCACCGTTCACGGCGAGGGTCGCCAGGCCGCCCTTGCCGAGACCGCCGCCGTCGTAATCGAAATCGAGCACGACCTGCGACGCGCCTTCAGGCAAGGGGGCGGGCGCCGCCACCGTGTAGCGCTCGAGGCCGAGCCAGTTGTAGGTGTAGATCGGGCGGCCCTCGTCCATGTAGAGCGACCAGCCGCCGAAGCGGCCGCCCTGCGCGAGAATGACGCCGTCCGCACCGCCCTCGGGCACGTCGATGTCTGCAGTGATTCTCATAGAGGCGTTCTTCACGTTGATGAACGTGTTCTCGAGCATGCCGTCCATGCCGGGGTAAAGCGTCAGGGACGTTCGGCCCGCCATGAGGTCGGGACGACCCGCCAGCGCGGCGTTCATGCGCTGGACTGTGCGATCGTCGATCGGCAGGACGTGGTACTTCCGCGCTTCCTCCATGAACACGCTCTGGAGTTCGGCGAGCTTCTCCTGGTGCTCGCCCGCGAGGTCGCGCGCGAGACTGAAGTCCTCTCGCGTGTCGAAGAGCTCCCAGGTGTCTTCTGTGAGAGGCTTCTGCTCGCCGGTCTGCCAGGGTGCGCGGTGGATCGTTCGGGCAAACCAGCCGTCACGGTAGATTGCGCGGTTCCCGAACATCTCGAAGTACTGCGTCGTGTGCCGCTCCGGCGCCGTCGCGTCGTTGAAGGTGTAGAGGAAGCTCGTCCCTTCGATCGGGGTCTGCGGGGTCCCGTTGACGACAGTGGGCTCCGGCAGCCCTGCCGCCTCCAGGATCGTCGGAGCGACGTCGATCACGTGGGAAAACTGTCTGCGGATGCCTGAGTTTTCGATGCCCTCCGGCCAGTGCACCACCATTCCGTTCCTGGTGCCTCCGAAGTCGGACGCGACCTGCTTGGTCCAGGCGAACGGACTGTCGAAGGCGACAGCCCAGCCCGCGGCCATGTGCGGGAACGTGAACGGGCCGCCCCATTCGTCGATCCGGGGAAGTAGGTCGTCAACGCTCTCTGTCACCTGGTTGAAGTACGTCATCTCGTTGAACATGCCGACGAAGCCGCCCTCGGCGCTCGTGCCGTTGTCGCCGGCAATGTAGAAGATCAGCGTGTTGTCGAGTTCGTCGATCTCGCGAAGCGACTGAATCACTCGCCCGATCTGATCATCGGTGTGCGAGAGAAATCCGGCGAAGACCTCGGCCTGACGCGCGAAGAGCCTCCGCGAGTCCTCCGGAAGCGTCTCCCACGCAGGGAGGTCCTCGGGCCGCGGAGGAAGCTCGGTCCCCTCCGGAACGATGCCGCTCTCGATCTGTCGGGCGAGGGATTGATTGCGCACCTCGTCCCAGCCCTGGTCGAACTGGCCGGCATATCGATCCGCCCACTCCTTCGGCACGTGATGAGGAGCATGAACAGCCCCGGTCGCGAAGTACATGAAGAAGGGCTTGTCCGGGGTCAGCGACTGCTGCGCCTTCATCCACTGGATGGCCTGGTTGGTCATGTCGACGGTGAAGTGGTAGCCGTCAAACTGGGGCGGCGTGACCTTGGTGACGCCGTCATAGACCAGCGGGTACCATTGGTCCGTCTCGCCCCCGATGAAGCCGTAGAACTTGTCGAACCCCTGGTGCGTCGGCCAGCGGTCGAACGGCCCCGACACGCTCGTCTCCCACGCCGCCGTCTCATGCCATTTGCCGAACGCGCCCGTGCTGTAGCCGTTCAGCCTGAGCATCTCGGCCAGCGGCGCGACGCTGTTCGGCACCTGACCCGTATTCCCGGGGAAAGCGGTCGCCGTCTCCATGATCGAGCCGGTGTTCGTCGTGTGGTGGTTGCGGCCCGTCTTGAGCGCATTGCGCGTGGGCGAGCAGAGCGCGGTCGTGTGGAAGTTGGCGAACTGCAGACCCTCCTCGGCCAGCGCGTCGAGCGTGGGCGTCTCGATCGGCCCGCCGAAGGTGCTCGGGCCTCCGAAGCCGATGTCATCGATGAGGATGATGACGATGTTGGGCGCGTCCTCCGGAGCGGTCACCTCGAAGCGCGGGGGGGGCGCCGCGTCTCTTGCGTCGAGGACGTCATAGGTCGGCCGCTCCGGCTCAAGGATCGGCAGGATCGTTCTGCTAAACGTGTCCTGCTGCGCTTCGGCCGGTCCGCCAAGGGCGGCAGCCAAGAGCGCCAGACAACACGCGCCCGCGATTCCGTGGCTCAAGACAAATCCTCCTCTCGCGGTCCCCGTGTCCGCCTTCCGGCAACGTTAACCGCACCGAACATCTTTCGGCAAGCTGAGGCGACCTGGCTCCGGCTGACCGAACTCCACGGCCACCGGCGAGTGAGGACGCAAATCGACAGGCAGCCGCTGGCCGCAATGGGATCGCTCTCTAACGGCGCGGGTGTGCCCGCGCAGACTCGTTCGAGCGACGTCGGCAGAAGCACGCCTGGAGGCAAGAACGTGTTTGCAAAAGACGATGCGAGTCGACGGTAATGTCGACCGCGAGTGTCCCGTGTGGTGAATCAGGCCCGTGCCCGAGCCTCCGCAGCGAGGCCCGGAACCGCGCGTCCCTCGGAAGGCTTTGCAGACACAGCGGTGCTCGAGCGTCCGCAGCGAACGGCAGGAAGGTCCGCACAGCTGCAGAAGTCAGGACTTGATCTGACAGACGGGGTCGTGAAGCTGAGATGAGAGCCGAGGCCAGGCGTGGAGCGGTTGAGGTGGCGGAACGCCCGGCCTCGGCGTTGGAGGACGTCGAGATGACCAAGGACCAGAAGATAATTCGTGCGAAGGTGGGGCTGCTCGAGTTGGCCAAGCAGCTCGGGAACGTGAGCCAGGCCTGCAAGATGATGGGCTACTCGCGGGACAGCTTCTACCGCTTCAAGGAGCTCTACGAGACCGGGGGCGAGATGGCGCTGCAGGAGCTGTCGCGGCGCAAGCCGCTCCTGGCGAACCGGACGCCGCCCGAGGTGGAGGCGCTGATCGTCGCGCTGTCGCTGGAGCTGCCGGCCTACGGCCAGGTGCGCATCGCCAACGAGCTGCGCAAGCGCGGCCATTCGCTGTCGCCGGCGGGCGTGCGCGGGGTCTGGCAGCGCCATGACCTCGAGACGATGAAGAAGCGGCTGAAGGCGCTGGAGGCCAAGGTGGCTCAGGATGGCGTCATTCTCACGGAAACCCAGCTCGCCGCGCTCGAGAAGGCCAAGGCGGACAAGGAGGCCCACGGCGAGTTCGAGAGCGAGTGCCCGGGCTATTGCGGCGCCCAGGACACCTTCTACGTCGGCAACATGAAGGGCGTGGGGCGGATCTACCAGCAGACCTTCGTCGACACCTATTCGAAGGTGGCCTTCGCCAAGCTCTACGAGCGCAAGACGCCGATCACCGCGGCGGACCTGCTCAACGACCGGGTCGTGCCGTTCTTCGACGAGCAGGGTGTGAAGCTCTGCCGAGTGCTGACCGATCGCGGGACCGAGTACTGCGGCAACCCCGAGCGGCACGAGTACGAGCTCTACCTGGCGGTGGAGGACATCGACCATTCGCGCACGAAGACCAAGAGCCCGCAGACGAACGGGATCGTCGAGCGCTTCCACAAGACCGTGCTGGACGAATTCTACCGGGTGGCGTTCCGAAAGAAGGTCTATGCGTCCGTCGCTGACCTGCAGGCGGACCTCGATGCCTGGATCGGATCCTACAACGAGGAACGCGAGCACCAGGGAAGGTGGTGCTTCGGCAAGCCGCCGATGCGCACCTTCCTTGACGCAGCGCCGATGGCAAAGGAGAAGATGATCGCCGCCTGACGAGCTTCGGACAGGTGGGACCCGACCGACATCCAGACGCCAGATGTCAGAACAAGTCTAAACTTCTACACCAACATCAACTGATACACCAACATCAACTGAACCGGCCGGCTGACGCAGTCCGTCGCGCGACGACAGGGCTGGTTCTGCGCCTGGACCCGGTCCTCTTCAACAAAGCCGCCGTCAATCCGCCTGCACGCGGAACCGCATTCGTCGGTCGCGCCGCGTGCAGAACCACCCAACGAAGTGCGGATTTTCGAGTACGGCGCATTGATCGCGGCGCACCCGGTGCTCGAGGGCAAGAACCAGCGCCGTGTCGATCCCGCGCACCGCAAGTCGCCGGCGACGAGCGTCAGCGTCAAGCCGCTCAGTTTCTACGACGCAGTGGTCCGATGCCTGGCCGGCGGAGGCATTGCGCCGTGACCAGTACGCTCGACCGCATCCGGGCCAGTCTCGTCGGCCTGCGCATGCCCCGCGCGCTGGAGGCGCTCGATCACACTATGCGCCAGCTCGAGCGCGGCGAGATCGGCCCGCCAAACGCCATGAAGCGGACGGCCGCGTCAAATGCGCCTCAAGCTCGCCGCCGACACTACCCGGAAGATCGATCCCGACCTCGCCGAAACCTACTGGCGGCTGATGACCACGAAAGACTATTACCCGCAGGCCCTCTGTGCCACCAACCGGCTCGCCAGCCGCATTCTCAGTGTCATGCGCTGCGGCAGACCCAATCTTCAGCGCGATCGGGATGGCCGCGAACTCACCGTCGCCGAAGCTAAGGCCATCGTCACGGAATGCTTCAAAGTGCCTGAAGACATCCGCGCATCCCGACGCGCAAACAGCGTCACCGGCGCCGAATGAAGCCAAAAGAAGCTTTCCCTTTCGGTACAAGATCATCTCGCCACCGCCCTCGGCGTCGCCGCCGTGAAGGCGGGAAGGCGGGTCTGCCGCGCCACGCTGGCCGAACTGATCTAGGCGCTCGGCCGCGCCTAACGCGAGAGTCGCCTGATCGAGAAGATCCGCTTCCTCGGCCGCAGCAGCTGCTCATCGTCGACGAAATTGGCTACCTGCCGATCAGGCGGTGGCACCCACCTGTTCTTCCAGCTCGTCAACGCCTGCTACGAAAAGGCCGCTATTCCCCAAGGTCCGACGTTCATCGCCACTTGTACGTGCCGCACGCCGGGGAGATTTCTTCCAACCTGCCACTTCCTCGCAAGAACGTGTTTGCGGAATTTTCGATGATGAGATACTTTTGATTCTTCGAAAGATAACCTTCCGGTTGATCCTGCACGGTAGATAATTCCGCAAGAATCTTTATTACGGCTTTTTCGACGGTCACGGGCGATCGGGCGTCGTGCTATGGCCAGAGCACAATCAAGGACTATTCGATCGCATTGCGATAGATCACAATTCCGTGAAAGGCCTCCTGAAGTTCCAGGTCTGTGTCAATACGAGAATTGGTCTGCTGCCGAACTTTGCGGATCGGTCAAAGCGAATCAGAGGGTCTATCTGATAGAGCGTTCGCCCGAGCTATCACTGAGTGACTGGCAAGGACGAGGAAGGTGCCGCATCGCTGGCAACGCCAGGCCAAGGCGCCTTTCAGCAGAAACATCGTCATTAACCGCCGAGACACGTTCCTCCAGCAGCGCCCAACTGACCTGCAAAGCATTGCTGAGATGCTTCTCTGTCCAAATCAACCGCCAACCGGCAATCTGCGCGGCAACGCGGTGCAGCACACGGATTAGTCACGAGGGGTCGCCCGGTCCCCGCGGAGAAACAAGTAAGGTGGTCAAGAGCCGCCCTTACGATGTGGATCCCACCAGTTCAGTGTCCGACTATCTATCTTTGCGATCGCATCGTGGGCGAAGACGTCGGAGTAAACTGCCCTTGCTCAAACGTGCGCCAGCGAGGCCGAGCATGTCGCGAACATGTCGCGTGGAGCCGCCGGCGCTATTCGAGACTCCGTTGTAATACGCAGAATCGGCTGACAATGATCCATACCCAGGATAGCCCGACGATGTGATCACAACGTCGAGCAAGCTATTGACACGATTGAGGTATTGGACTTCGCGCGCCGCGGATGACCTGTTATCCCTTCGGATTGTGGATCAGGAGGTCCCCCGTTCAAGCCGGGGCGCTGGTACCAAAGTTTTCGGAGCTTGCACGGCTTCACGGAGCCCAGGATCGACAGATCCGGCGAAAGTTCGCAAGACGGTTCGCACTTTTCCCTAACGCGGTCGGCAGAACGGGGCGAGCGACCGGTCCGACGCGCCGCTTCACGCGCCGTCGCCGGGATTTTTTTGGAACCGTTCTCGCTACCGGAAAATTGAACGTCGCCAGCACCTCAAAGCCATCCGTCGAGGGGCTGCGGAACGCCGCAATCTCACCGGGCCCATGGCATGGCATGGCATGCGCCGCGACTATCGATCGATGCGGAGGCTGATCCTCGGTCAGTTGGGGCAGGGCCATTAGCACCGCCTCCGGCGCGCCGAACACCACCGCCCGTGTCAGCGACGCCGCTCGCGGATCGCCGAGCGGCAGATCATATGTCGCCCGTTCATGGCGGACCGCCTCGAACCTACGCGCCCCGGCGTCGTGAAGCGACAACCCGGGATACGTGCGGCCGCACGCCCGTTCAGCTCCGGGGAACCTTCGGCGACGGCCGTTCGTTTCTCATTGGTTCAATCTAGTCGGACGGGTGCCGGTCAGATCGGGAG
>CAVZOJ010000018.1:0-45973 GCA_963776845.1 uncultured Alphaproteobacteria bacterium
CCCGGCAAACGACACCGCGACCTCAGAAAAGAGCTTGCATCTCACGGAGCGATTAGACGACAGGCTCTAATCCTCGGGCTCAAATCCGGCCTTAAGAGCCATGCGGACGAGGTGCGACAGGCTCTGCGATTCGGTCTTCCGCATCACCCGCGCTCGATGGATCTCGACGGTGCGCGGGCTCAGTTCCAGCGTCTCGGCGATCAGCTTGTTCGACCTGCCCTTTACCATCTGCACCATGACCTCCCTCTCGCGACTCGTCAGCGTCGCGAAGGCGTGGGTTATCTCCGGCGCGTCCGCGGCCGAGCGTGCAGCCGCCTTCGCTACGGCGGAGCGGACTGCCGCCAAGAGTTCCTCGGCGTCGAGCGGCTTCTGGATGAAGTCCGAGGCGCCGGCGCGAAACGCCTGCACCGCCATCTGGACGTCCCCGTGCTCGGCTACGACGACCGCCGGAACGCCTCCTGCCTTCTCTTCGAAACGCTCGAGCAACGTCAGCTCGTCGATGCGGGGCACATCGAGAAGGACAAGGATACAGCCCGTCCCGTCCGGATCGAAACCTTCGACGAAGCCTTCGGCATCGTCGAAGGTTTCGACGCTGTAGCCCTCCGCCCGGAGCAGCACCTCGACCAACTCGCGGTCGTCGGCATCACGGGCGACGACGCAGATACTTCGCTGCGCGTTCAGCTCGAAGGCTCCGCTGCGCACCAAGAAGCACGACGCGCCCGCAGCCGGGGCAGCGTTTGAGCCGCCAAACGCCTGCAACGATGCCTTGGGAGCGCGCACCGAAACACGGCCCCGAAAGACGACTTCTCACCCCTCATCCCTACCCCCCCTCGATGAAGCGTGTAGGACAACGATTACCGGTGCTCGCCCCCGTGTCACGCCTTTTTCGATTTTTACCGACGCGGTGCTTCACCTTCGCAGCAATTTGCGCGAGCCAGCTGGGGCAGATCACCGGGCCCGATGCAGGCGCGCCACGCCGTACGATTGTTCAGTAGTTCCGCCTGAACAATTGGATCAGACGGCGGCACATTGCGTGAGGGCTCTCGGGTTTGATCGCACCAAGTATTGCGGCGATCATGAACGCCAAAAGCGTCCTCAGGTGGGCGAGGATCTTGCGGAGATTGTGGCCGCAGGCACAGAGGACGGCGAAGAGTGCATCCGCCGATAATGCCCTTGAGCGGGCAGCGCGTCAGTCGGCTTTCGGTCTTCATGTGGCCGATTTCGGGCTCGATGGTGCTGCGCCGGCGGAGGAGCCTGGCCAGTGCCGGCGTGATCCCCTTGCGGGGCCGCTCACCAGCACGCGCGTGGTCTTGACGCCGTGCCCGCGGTAGCCGCGGTCGACGACGGCGAGTACGGAGCGGCGGTCGGTCAGGACCTCGATCCGCTCGAGCGCCTCGGCGAGGGTGTGGCCGTCGTAGGAGTTGCCCAGCAGCGCCCCCCTCGCCGATGGCGGCGGCGACGCTGACCTTGGTGCCGAACTCGTATCGCACCCGCGCCTCGCCCTTCGAGATGCAGTACACCTCGGGCTTGTGCAGGCTTTAGAGCTTGTCCTCGTCCTTCGGTTTGTGGTGCAGGAGCCGCGAGGTCAGGACCAGCATGTCGAGGATGCGCTGGCGCAGGGAGCCCTGCGGGATGTTCCCGAGCTGGCGGCGCAGGTCGCGCATGACCCGGCCGGCGTAGCCCTTCAGCGTGCGCAGTGCCTTGCGCATCCGTTTGAACTGACGCGCGTGGGCGTACCGACCGGCCTTCGCCGCCAGCTGCGGCGCCAGGCGCGGTTCGCCATTGGCCTCGAACCATGTGTGGATGGCGCTCGCGGGGCAAGGGCGTTGTTCGGTAGGTGGGTCTGGTCGGCCGCGGCCATGTGTACGGCGTCTGATCTGCAGCCTGGCGGCTGCGCGCCCTGATGAAGTCCGCCGGCGCTCGGGTCCCGGTCAATGGCACGCACTCGGAGGTGCTTCGGTTCGAACAGGGGTGAGGCCCGGTCCGCCACCGGTTCGAGGATCGGGCCGAACGATTGCCGTCTCGCCGTCCTGTCGCCATCACCTCACGTCGCGCCTCACCGTTCCGGAGCCGGTCTGGGCCGGCCTGCTCTGTCAGACCGGGGCTGCCCGGTAGCTCTCGCCGCTCCTGACGCGCGCCCAGACGATCCGCGCCATCCGGGTTGGCGAGCGCGATGGCCACCACCTTCACAGGCTTTCGTTCCAGCATCTTCCAGAGCCGGTCGGTTCCGGGTCGTCCGCGCCGCCGCGCCGTAGCTGCGCGGCTTGTCGGTGATCATGACCCGCGGAACACACTCCTGTCGTTTCATGAGCTTGCGTAACCGGCGCTCCTCGATCCTGAGGTCGCAAGCTGACGATGCTGTCGAAACAGACCCTCTCTGCCCTCTCGACTCCAAGCAATGGATGCGACCGAGGTAGCTTCGCGTGTCGAGTTCCGACGCTGTCCAAAAGAGTTGGCTGTCTTGATCAAAAGCGCCTGTTCCGGCGTAGCGATCGGCCACTTTCGGAGATCTGCTCGAGCTGGCCTGCGTCGGCCCTATCGCTAAAAGGCCGGAGGTTCAGGCGATGTCCTGTCGCGTGACGCCGTCGAAATCGAGAGAAATCGGCGCCGAAGGCGGCGCCCGGCGTGTGGAAACCAGGCGGAACGGCACCGTCGGCGACCCGCAAGGCTACCGCAAGCGACGTCACCGCAGTCAGGTTGTACGGGTTCGGCGTGCGCATCAGCGCGACGACGCGCTGACCGGACGCGTCCCAAGCCTCACCGAGTAGCACGGCTTCTCTCCTTGCGCGCTGCCGCGCATCCGGGTTCGAGACGGCGCGTCGCGCTAATGACTTCAGCACTGCCTTCGAGGTCCGCGAACGCAGCGCGCGACGGACCGGCGCCGGCGCTTGCGCCGCGGCCGAGAGCGCGGGGGTGGCCTCGAAGTGCACCTCGATCCAGGGCGCGGCGGTGGTGTGCCAGGCTGTCGCGACGTCGCCCCAGCTCACGCCCACGGTCGGTTGCGGACCATCTCCGAAATCGGCCTCCGCGCGGGGCGGCCTCGGCAGCTCGACGATCCTGCCCTCCCGCCGGACCAGCGTTCCGCGCCCAAGCGCCTCGATCGCCGCCAGGATCGTGCCGCGGCTCGCCCGCGTCAGGCCCGAGATCGACAGGCGCAAGCGGTCCATCCCTGGCAGCCGGTTCTTGAGGTGCATGGCCAGGCAATCGCTCGGCACCACGTCGAAGCCTGCGCCGGGCAGCAGGACGATGCCGCTCCGCCGCGCCTCGGCGTCGCGTGCGGCCACAGCCTCGAGCACGGCCGCCTCGCCAGTCACGTCCACGAGTGGGCGCTGACGGCATGGCAGGCGTCGATCATCGGCGCTGCCGTCGCCGAAAACGGACCGGCAAGGTTGAGAACCGTCCTGATGCCCTCGAGCCCGGCGCGAACCTGCGCCGGCTCGTCCAGCGCGAAGCTCCGCCACGAAAGCTCAACCTCGTTCGCAAGGCGCTCGAGCTCGTCCCGGCTGCGGGCGGAAAGGACCGGGCGCAAGCCCTGCCGTGCAGCCTCCTCGGCGACCAGTCTTCCGGTGAAGCCGGTGGCGCCATAAATCAGGAGCGTGTTCATGCGAAGGCGTCCGTCCTCGGCTGCTGTCCCGGAAAAGTCGATGTCATAGGTCCGCGTTCCACACCAATGGCCTTTCTTACCGGCGCTCGCGCGTCGATCAGCGCACGGATCTCCGCCGCGGAAGTAGTGGAAAGGGTCCAGCGGGCCGATGAGCCTGCGCTCCGTAGGGCGTTCATCCTCATGACCGAAGCTGAAGAGAGCGCGCGTGGCTTCGTTGATGCTTCCACGGGCTTTATGTGGGGCCTCATTCCGATCTATATGAATGCGCTGGCGCACATCCATCCGATGGAGATCATCGGGCACCGGGTGAATAGTTCTTGCCGATCGCGGGCGGCGTGCTCTGGGCGACGCGGCGCGTGGACGACCTCAAGTGCGCTGCGTTCGCCCCGAACCGTCGCAACGGGCGCGCTGCGGCGGCGCTCATCTCGATGAACTGGGGCATCTGTGTCTGGGCGATCGGGCATGCGCCGGATGCGGCCTTGGCCTACTGCATAAACCCGCTCTTCAGATGCCGTAATGGGCGGGCCGCGCCCGATGGCGAGGTCGGTGGCTGTCCCCCAGGATGAAGGTGCGAACGGGGTCCGCAGAGGCGGCCCCAGGCCAACAACGGGAGACAGCCATGGAACAGTATGTCGGCATCGACGTGTCGCTGGAACAGTCGAGCGTCTGCGTGATGGACCGCGCGGGTCAGATCCTGCGGGAGACGAAGGTTCCGAGCGACCCGGAGGCGCTTCTGCTCTTCCTGGGGCGTCTGGACCATCCAGTCACGCTCCTCGGCATGGAGGCGGGGCCGCTGTCGCAGTGGCTTCATGCCGGGCTGGCGACGGCAGGCGTCGAGGTGGTGCTCATGGAGACGCGGCAGGTGAAGGCGGCGCTTTCGGCGATGATCGCGAAGCGGTCGCCCGAAGGGCGGCGGAACGCGCCAGTGGCGCGTTTCGAGCGCCGCGATGGCCGGAGGCCATCAAGACCGACCGGCGCGATGCGCGCGGGATCGCGCAGCTGTTGCGGATGGGATGGTTCCGGCCGGTGCACTGCAAGTCGGCCTCGGCGCAGGAGGTGCGGGCGTTGCTGACGGCGCGCAAGCTGCTCCAGAAGAAGATGCTCGACATTGAGCTCGGGCTCCGCGGCGTGCTCAGGGGCTTCGGGCTCAGGCTCGGCAAGATCAGCAAGGGCCGCTTCGCCGGGCGGGTGCAGGAACTCGCCAGCGGCAATCCGATGCTCGAGCGGGTGACCGAGGGCATGCTGCGGGCGCGCGACGCGTTGCGGGCGGAGATGACGGCGCTCGACAAGCGAGCACGCGATCTTGCCCGGGATGAAGCGACCTGCCGCCGGCTGATGAAGGTGCATTCGCCATTGTCGCTCGGACCAATGGCGCGACATGGCTCATCGTCGGTGCGCTGACGGCGCTCACCTTTACCTCGGCGGTGGACGATCCCGGCCGCTTCCGCTCGTCGAAGCGATGATCGACGTTGGCTGCCAGTTCACCGCCGGCCGCGCGCTGCGCTACGCTTGGCGTTCCGCGCGCGGCCTCCTACACCATCAGCAGGGACGCAGTCGGCAAAGCCCGACCGGCTCCGCCTCAAGGACGGCGCGGCGTGGCCACGAGAGGATTTGCGCCCACGTCTATCCGAAGGACGGCCAAAGCGAGGGCCTGGCGCGCTGGCTCCCGGAACGGCGACGGCGGGGCGCAAGCCGCGCCATGCACCCCGGCCACGAAGCCTCGTGTTCCCGCTCGACCGCGGCAGGACTTCGGCCACTGGGAGTGCGACCTGATGATCTTCCTATGTGAGCACGGAGCGAGCGTGACTTCCCTGATCGAGCGGCGGACCCGCATCGCAGTTCTTTTTGAGGATCGCGACCGCCGGTCAAAGCCGCTGATGGAACGCCTGATCGACATACCCGCGCCGGGGCGCCAATCCACGACATTCGACCGCGGCTTCAAGTCCACCTCGCGGCGCCAGCTCGAGGCCGGAATGGGTACCGACGCCTGGTTCCGTGATCCGCAGGCACATTGGCAGAAGGGTTCGGGAGAGACCTCAACCGGCAGGTCCGACGATACTTGGTTCAGCCTGAACAAAGCGGATGTCTCTGATTTCGCACGATAAGGCGCAATTTCTCGTGGCTCCTGATTGCAGGTATTCGTAGAATTCCGGCGGGAACCCTGCGATTTCGGATGCGCCGATGAAACCGAAGACCCGCCACCCCGAGCAGGATGATCTGCTGCGGCCGCGCCTGGTCGACCTGATCGACATGGGCCACGAGCTGGTGAAGCTCGAGGCGCTGATCGACTGGGAGTTCTTCGAGCGGGAGTGGGCAGGGTTCTTCCCGTCCGGCAGAGGGCGACCGGCGACGTCGCCGCGGCTGGTGGCGGGGCTGCTCTATCTCCAGCACGCCTTCGACCTGTCGGACGAGGCGGTGGTCGCGCGGTGGGTGGAGAATCCGTACTACCAGCACCTCTGCGGCGAGACATTCTTCCAGCACCGTCCGCCGATCGATCCCTCCTCGCTCACCCGCTGGCGCCAGCGCATCGGCGAAGAGGGGGTGGAATGGCTCCTGACCAAGACCATCGAGGCCGGGCGCGCCTCGGGGACGGTCGCGGACAGGAGCCTGGAGCGGGTGTCGGTCGACACCACCGTCATGGAGAAGAACATCGCGCACCCCACCGACGCCCGCCTCTACGAAAAGGCGCGGCAGAAGCTGGTGGCGCTCGCCGCCGAGGCCGGGATCGAGCTGCGGCAGAGCTATGCGCGCCTGGCGCCGCGGCTGGCGGCGAAGGCCGGCAGGTACGCCCACGCCCGTCAGTTCAAGCGGATGCGCAAGGCGCTGCGCACGCTCAAGGGCTACACCGGCCGGGTCATGCGCGACCTGCGCCGCCGACTCGAGGACATCGCGCAGGGGCCCCTGCGGGAGCGCATCCTCGACATGCTGGTCCTGACCTCGCGGCTCTTGCACCAGCAGCCGAAGGACAAGGGCAAGCTCTACAGCCTGCACGAGCCGGAGGTCGACTGCATCTCCAAGGGCAAGGCGCGGGTGCGATACGAGTTCGGCACCAAGGTCAGCGTCGCCGCCACCACCCGCGAGGGCTTCATCGTCGGCATGCGGGCGCTGCCGGGCAACCCCTACGACGGCCACACCCTCGCCGAGGCTCTCGAGCAGGTCGAGGTGCTGACCGATCGCCGCCCGTCCCTCGCCGTCGTCGACCGCGGCTATCGCGGCCACGGCGTCGAGACCACGCGCGTGCTGATCAGCGGCACCCGCAGGGGGCTCACGCCGCCGCTCGCCAAGCTCCTGCGCCGCCGCAGCGCCATCGAGCCGGAGATCGGCCACATGAAGACCGACGGGCGGCTGACGCGCTGCCCGCTGAAGGGAACCACCGGCGACGCGCTCTTCGCCGTCCTCTGCGCCTGCGGCCACAACCTCCGCAAGATCCTCGCCCACCTGAGGGCCTTTTGGGCCCTCCTGATCGCCGCCATTCTCGGCGCGCTCAGACCCGACTGCACCCCCAAGGACAGTGTTGCCGCCGCCTAATCGGATTGTTCAGGCTGAACTACTTGCTTGACGTCTGATACTCCGATCACGGCGATCTCAAATCGATCGATGATGTCGATTTGCGATCGCCTGAACGCCACCCCCAGAAAGTGCCTCGGCCACTCGACCCCGACGAGGCGTTCCGAGAGGAATTGAGCTGGATCATCTGTCCAGGGATGTCGCAATCCACCTTGAGCTGCCATGAACATGTTCTGCGTCACACCATCTTCAGATCTAGCTCTCGTGAGCGTTCACGGTTAACGCGAAAAGCCTCGGGAAGCGCCTCCTCTTTGGAATATCGGCCCGAGGAATTTCCGCCAGGACTGGCGTCGCTACTTCGGCAAGTTACTATTTTAAAGAGAAAAAATCTGCATTGTAAACGTCTTTACAGAAGCCTGCCCCTTTTTGTGGAACAGTTTACACAATCTTGCGGTACCGACGGCAATACCATTGTTTGCTTGAGCTGCCCGCCACAACAATCATGTCAAAGACGCCAAAAAGCCGCCCCGTACAACGATTGCGGGAGCTGGCTGAGATCAAAGGGAGGAAATCAGATGTCCAGAATGAATCTGACTCGACGTGGCATGTTGAAAACCGGCGCGATCACTGGCGCAGGGCTTGCCGTTCCAACAATATTCACCGGGGCAGCGTGGTCTCAAGGCTTCACGAACGAGCCACAGGGCGATACGGTCACGCTCGGCTTCAACGTTCCGCAAACGAATGCCTATGCCGACGAGGGTGCAGACGAGCTGCGCGCACTCGAACTAGCTGTCCAGCACCTCAACGGCGAAGGCGACGGCGGCATGATCAACACGTTCTCGTCGAAGACGCTCGACGGAACCGGGATCATGGGCAAGCGCGTCGAGTTCGTCACAGGCGACACTCAGACCAAGTCCGACGCCGCGAGAGCCTCGGCACAGTCCATGATCCAGAAGGACGGCGCGATCATGATCACCGGCGGCTCGTCGTCGGGCGTCGCGATCGCCGTCCAGGCGCTGTGCCAAGAGGCGGGCGTGATTTTCATGGCGGGCCTCACGCACTCGAACGACACCACGGGCAAGGACAAGAAGGCCAACGGATTCCGGCATTTCTTCAACGCCTACATGTCCGCTCAGGCCCTCGCTCCCGTCCTCGAGAGACTCTACGGGACGGATCGCGCCGCCTACCACCTCACGGCGGACTATACCTGGGGCTGGACGCAACAGGAGTCGATCCAGGCCGCGACCGAGGCCTTGGGCTGGAGCACGGTCGAGAACGTCCTGACGCCGCTTTCGTCCGGCGACTTCTCGTCCTACATCGCGCCCGTCCTGAACTCCGGCGCCGACGTCCTGATCCTGAACCACTATGGCGGCGACATGGTCAACTCGCTGACCCAGGCGGTGCAGTTCGGCATTCGCGAGAAGCAGGCGAACGGCAAGCAGTTCGAGATCGTCGTGCCGCTCTACTCCGAGCTGATGGCGCGCGGCGCCGGCGAGAACATCGCCGGCATCCCCGGCAGCCAGAACTGGGACTGGAAGCTCGAGGACCAGATGGGCGACCGCTACACCGGCACGCGGGCGTTCGTTCAGTCCTTCGGGGAGAAGTATGGCTTCCCGCCCAGCCAGGCCGCACACACCTGCTACGCGCAGACCATGCTGTACGCCGATGCGGTGAACCGTGCTGGCTCCTTCAACCCATGCGCCGTCGCCGAAGCGCTCGCGGGTTTCGAGTTCGACGGACTCGGCAACGGCCCGACCCTCTATCGCGCCGCCGATCACCAGTGCTTCAAGGACGTCGTCGTGGTGCGCGGCAAGGAGAACCCGGAGAACGAGTTCGACCTCGTCGAGATCGTCGAGGTCACGCCAGCCGAGCAGGTCACCTACGAACCGGACCATCCGATGTTCGCGGGCGGCGACCTCGGCTCCTGCAATTCGGGCGCCTGAGCGATACCCAAGGGCCGCGCGAACAGCGCGGCCCGCGCGGTCGGCAGTCGGTCCGCCGGCAGCAACCTGATCCAAAAGACACGGGGCGGCACCCATGGACGCCATCATCCTCCAGCTGCTGAACGGCCTGGACAAGGGCTCGGCCTACGCGCTGATCGCGCTCGGGCTGACGCTGATCTTCGGCACCCTGGGTGTCGTGAATTTCGCCCACGGCGCGCTCTTCATGATCGGGGCGTTCTGCGCCGTCACGCTGCAGCGGATCCTGACGCTGGGCTTCACCACCGTCGACGAGAGCCGGACGGACTTCCTCGGCAACCCGCTGGAGGTTGAGACCTCGTATGTCGAGCATTGGTTCGGCGCCGATACCGGCGGCGCGATCATCGACTGGGCGGTGCCGCTGGCGATCCTCTTCGCGATACCCATCATGGTCGCCATCGGCTTTGCGATGGAGAGGGGGCTGATCAAGCATTTCTACAAGCGCCCGCACGCCGACCAGATCCTCGTCACCTTCGGGCTTGCCATCGTGCTGCAGGAGGTCATCAAGTACTTCTTCGGCGCCAATCCCATTCCGACGCCGGCGCCAGATGCGCTGCGCGGTTCGTTCGACTTCGGCGTGTGGCTCGGATTCGATCCGAATGCGGTGGTCTATCCGCTCTGGCGCATGATCTACTTCCTGTTCTCCGTCCTGATCATCGGCGCCGTGTTCGCTTTCCTGCAGTTCACGACGTTCGGAATGGTGGTGCGCGCAGGAATGGCCGACCGCGAGACGGTCGGCATCCTCGGCATCGACATCGACAAGCGCTTCACCGTGATGTTCGGCATCGCCGCAGCTGTCGCCGGCCTGGCCGGGGTCATGTACACCCCGATCAATTCGCCGAACTACCACATGGGCATGGACTTTCTGGTCCTGTCGTTCGTCGTCGTCGTCGTCGGCGGGATGGGATCGCTGGCCGGCGCGGTCCTCGCCGGCTTTCTGCTCGGGATCGTGGAGTCCTTCGCATCGCTCACCGTGATCAAGGCGATCCTGCCCGGCATCGACCAGATCATCATCTATCTGATCGCAATCATCGTCCTTCTGACCCGGCCGCGCGGCCTGATGGGGCGGAAGGGCGTGATGGAGGAGTAGGCCGATGCTCGGGCTCGGATCACGCGACCTCGGCCTGCTCGCGATCGTGGCGATACTGGCTCTTTGCGCGCCGTTCCTGCTGAACCCGTTCCCGACCAACTCCGCCATGGCGCAGTTCAATGCGGGCTATCCGGACCTGATGCAGCGGTTCGTGATCTACGGGATCTTCGCGATCGGCTTCAACATCCTGTTCGGCCTCACGGGATATCTCTCGTTCGGTCATGCGGCGTTTCTCGGCGTCGGCAGCTACTCCGCCGTCTGGATGTTCAAGCTGCTGTCGATGAACGTGATCCCCGCGATCATCCTCAGCGTCGTTGTGGCGGGCATCTTCGCGCTATTGATCGGCTACGTCTCCCTCAGGCGCGCCGGCATCTACTTCGCGATCCTTACGTTGGCCTTCGCCCAGATGTCCTACAGCATGGCCTACTCGGTCTTGACGCCGATCACGAACGGCGAGACCGGCCTGCAGATCACGCTCAGCGATCCGCGGATCCTTGGCGTGGCAGCGACGGAGAGCGGGTCGATTCCGGTCACCAACCTCTTCGGCCTCGAGATGCGGGCGACCAGCGAACTCGAACTTGGCGCCTGGGCATTCCAGTTCAGCGCCGGCTACTACCTCTGCGCAATCATCATGCTGCTGAGCTTCTACCTCGCGATCCGGATCTTCCGCTCGCCCTTCGGCATGATGCTGCGGGCGGTCAAGACCAATCAGACGCGGCTGAACTATACCGGTCTCAACTCGCGGCCCTACACGCTCGCCGCCTTCGTCATTTCGGGGATGTATGCCGGTCTCGCCGGCGGCCTCCTCGCCTGCATGGATCCCCTCGCCGGGGCGGAGCGGATGCAGTGGACGGCCTCGGGCGAGGTCGTGCTGATGACCATCCTCGGCGGTGCCGGGACGCTGCTCGGACCGGTGCTGGGGGCAGGTTTCATCAAGTATTTCGAGAACATCTTCTCGAAGATCAACGACACGGTGTTGCATAGCTGGTTCGCCTTCATGCCCGATGGGCTGGAGAACGTGGTGGTTGCCCTCGTCCATCCGTTCGTCGGCAAGGGCTGGCACCTGACGCTCGGCCTGATGTTCATGCTGGTGGTCATCTTCCTGCCGGGCGGCCTGATCGAGGGAGGACAGCGCATCGGACGTCTGTTCCGGCGGCGCAGCGCAAGGGCTCCCGGGCCTGAGCGCGAGGCCGACCTCAAGCAACCGGCCGAGTGAGGGAGACGCCGCATGGGCATTCTCGAAGTCAAGCAGGTGGGCAAGCGCTTCGGCGGTCTGCAGGCGCTGTCGGACGTCAATCTCAGCGTCGCCAAGAACCGGGTCCATGCGATCATCGGCCCGAACGGCGCGGGAAAGTCGACGCTGCTGAACTGCCTCGTCGGCAAGCTGATCCCCGACACCGGCTCGGTCATGTTCGACGGTCAGTCGGTGCTGGGACGCAAGCCGCACCAGATCAACCAGATGGGCATCAGCCGCGTCTTTCAGACGCCCGAGATCTTCGGTGACCTGACGGTCATCGAGAACGTTCTCATCCCGTGCTTCGCCAAGCGCGATGGCGCTTTCCGGATGCACGCCTTCGAGAGCTTTCACAATGAACGCGACCTGATCGCGAAGGCCGAGCAGATCCTCGAGGATCTGAAGATGATCGACAAGCGCGACCTTCACGCCGCCTCCATGTCGCGCGGAGACAAGCGGCGGCTCGAGATGGCGATGTGCCTCGTGCAAGAGCCGAAACTGCTGCTGCTCGATGAGCCGACCGCCGGCATGGCTCGCGCCGACACCAACAACACCATCGATCTGCTCAACCAGATCAAGGACAAGCGCGACATCACGATGGTCATCATCGAGCACGACATGCATGTCGTATTCAGCCTTGCTGACCGCATCACCGTGCTGGCGCAAGGCACGCCGCTCGTCGAGGACACGCCTGAGAGGATCAAGGGCCACCCCAAGGTTCAGGAGGCCTACCTGGGCCAGTCCGACGAAGCCGCCTGACGAGGAACAGCGAGCATGAACGTGCCTTTCGACAAGAACGCCAGCCACGCCTCGACCGCGCCAGCCTTCCTGTCGGTCTGGAACGTCGACGCCTACTATGGCGAGAGCTACATCGTCCAAAACGTCAGCTTCAACGTCCACGAGGGTGAGATCCTCGCCCTCCTCGGTCGGAACGGCGCGGGCAAGACCTCGACTTTGCGCGCCATCGCCCGGGTCGGCTCACCGCAGGTCACGCGCGGCGAGATCTGGCTGGACCATCAGCCGCTGCATCGGATGCGCAGCCACGAGGCGTCGCAGGCGGGCCTCGGTCTCGTTCCGGAGGATCGGCGCATCATCTCCGGCCTCACGGTCGAGGAGAACCTCCAACTGGCGCAGATCGCGCCACCTGTCGGCTGGTCGATCGAGCGCATCTACGATCTGTTCCCGCGCCTTGGAGAGCGCCGCAAGCAAGACGGGACCACCCTTTCGGGCGGCGAGCAGCAGATGCTGGCGATCGCACGCGCACTGGCTCGCGACATCAAGGTCCTGTTGCTCGACGAACCCTACGAGGGTCTTGCGCCCGTGATCGTGCAGGAGATCGCCAGGACGCTCAACATCATCCGCGATCAGGGCATCACCACGATCATCGTGGAGCAGAACGCCGTTGCCGCGCTCAAGCTCGCCGACCGCGCCGTGATCCTCGATACCGGGAGCGTGGTCTACGACGGCTCTGCCCAAGACGTACTGCAGGACCAGAAGCTCAGGGCGGAGTATCTGGCGATCTGACGCGGGCAGTCAGCGGCGATAGTGCGCGACGGCGGGATAGAGGTCTCGGAACGCGGCGTGCCGCTCTCGGCAGGCCGCCGTCAGGGCCGGGTCCGGCAGCACCTCACGCGCCGCCGGCGGCCGGGCGACGTCGTCAAGGCCATGGCCCATGCCCAGCATCGCGAGCCGGACCGCGCCCAAGGCCGAGCCGCCCTCCGCCTCGACCGCAACAGCCAGCGGCCGGTCGAGGATCGTGGCAAGCATGCGCGTCAGCGTCGCGCTGCGCCCGCCGCCGCCGATCACGATCGGTATCTCGGCTACCGGTCCGGACTCGCGCAAGGCGGCGTCTGCATCCGCGAGCGAGAAGCAGATCCCCTCGAGCATGGCCTGAACGAGATCGAGTCCATCGACCGAACGCGCCAGCCCCAAGACAGCGCCGCGGACGTCTGGGTCGCTGTGCGGCGTGCGCACCCCGTCGAGGTACGGAAGGACCATCGCCTGCGATAGCGCCGTCCACCCCTGGGCATCGAGCCTCCCCAGCGCCTCGGCCGAGCGCCCTGCCCCAGTGAGTTCGCACACCCAGTCGAGAGCGGAGCCGCAGTTCAGCAGCGCTGCCATCCGATACCACCGCGCCGGCAGGCAATGCGCGAAGTGATGCAGGCTCGTGTTCTCGGGCGGATCGTAGCGGCGCGCCCCGACGAGGACGACCGCGCCCGTCCCGAGCGAGATCAGCGTGCGCGTCTCGTCGACCACCGCCGCCCCAAGCGCCCCCGTGGCGGCGTCACCACCGCCGGAGATCACCGGAACCCGAGGCAGGCCCAGCTCCTCCGCGACAGCGGCTCGCACGGTGCCGGCCTGCTCCGTTCCCTCTCGGACAGGCGGAAGGACCGCCGGGTCGAGGCGCAGCGCGGCCGCGACCTCGGCCGACCACTGGCGCGCTGCCTGGTCGAAGAGCTGCGTGCCCGCCGCGTCCGAGGCGTCGGTCGCCCAGTCGCCGGTCAGCCACAGGCGGACGAAGTCCTTGGGCAGTACGAGCCGCCGGAGGGCCGAGAAGGTCTCGGGCTCGCAGTCCGCGAGCCAGTCGAGCTTGGCCGCCGTGAAGCTCGTCATCGCCCCGACGCCAGTGATCTCCGCCAGCCGGGGCAGCGCCTCGCCGCTGCGCCTGACGAACCCCGCGCCCCTGGTGTCGTTCCAGAGGATCGCCGGGCGTAATGGCCGGTTCGCCGCATCGAGGGCGACAAGGCCGTGCATCTGCCCCGACAGTCCGATCGCCTGGAGATCGGTCTCGATCGCGGGAACCGCCTTGCGCAGCTCGGCAATCGCGCGTCCGGCCGCGGCGATCCAGTCTGCCGGATCCTGCTCGCAGCGTCCCGGGCTCGGCATCTGCATGGGATAGTGGATGCGTGCCGTCGCCAGCGTCCGCTGTTCGGCGTCGCAGAGAAGCGCCTTAAGGCCAGAAGTGCCGAGATCGAGACCCAGATACATGCTGCCTCCGCTAGTCGCATTTTTCCCCAGCGTCGCCGCCCCGGCTTCGATGAGCAAGTCGGACTGGCATCGCGCCCGCACGGGGCGTAGATCTGTGGCAGTAACTTCGCGGCACTACGACACGGCTGGCGGTTCTGCCATGTCCAGATGAAGCCCGGAACGAAAGGACAGGATATGCCAAGCAAGCTCGATCAGCTTCGCGACATGACGGTAGTGGTTGCCGATACCGGCGACATTGACGCTGTCCGGCGACTGCAGCCGCAGGATTGCACGACCAATCCGTCCATCGTTCTCAAGGCCTTGAATTCGCCGTCTTTCGCGACGCATCTCTCCGACGGGATCGATGCTGGCCGCGCAGCGGGCGACGTCTCTGCCATCGCGCAGGCGCTGACTGTGACGGTTGGAGCGGAGCTGGCGGAGATCGTCCCGGGTCGCGTGTCCACCGAGGTGGACGCGCGTCTTTCGTTCGACACGGATGCATCGATCGCGAGGGCGCGAAGCATCATCGACGCCTACGCGGCGCGCGGAATCGACCGCGATCGCGTCCTGATCAAGCTCGCATCGACTTGGGAGGGCATCCGTGCGGCGGAGACTCTCCAGAAGGAGGGAATCGACTGCAACCTGACGCTGCTCTTCAGCATGGCGCAGGCAAAGGCATGCGCCGACGCCGGCGCGTTCCTGATATCGCCCTTCGTCGGCCGGATCACGGACTGGTACGCCAACGCAACCGGCGAGGTGTACACGGCGGAGAACGATCCCGGCGTGCAATCGGTCAAGCGCATCTACCAGCACTACAAGGATCATGGCATCGAAACCGTCGTCATGGGCGCCTCGTTTCGCAACACCGGCCAGATCGAGGAACTGGCGGGTTGCGACCGGCTGACAATATCGGCCGATCTGCTGACGCAGTTGTCCGAAGACGATGGGCCCCTGCCTCGCAAGCTCGTTCCAAGCGACGGTACGGCTCAACCGGAGCCGATCGACGAGCCGACGTTTCGCTGGGAGCTCAACGAAGATGCGATGGCCACCGAGAAGCTCGCCGATGGCATCCGCAAGTTCCACGCCGACGCGGTCAAGCTCGAAGGCCTCATCGCGGAGCGTCTCAAGGAGCGGGCGGAAGCCTAGATCAATTCCACCTCGTACCGTCGGAACGCTCTGTCCTCCGACACCAGGCAGAGATTTTCGGCGCGTGCCTGAGCGATGAGCAGGCGATCGAAAGGGTCGGCATGGTGCGGCGGAAGTGCCCCTGCTGCGTCGGCATGCTGCCATGTGATCGACAGAGGCAGCACGCCCGTTCCGGCCAGCACCTCGGCGATGTCGTCCGGCGCGGTCAGCTTTCCGATCGCGCGCTTGACGGCGATCTCCCAGATCGATGCGGCGCTGACGTGGATCGCCTCGGCGTCCTCGATCACTGCTCGGACCGCCGGGCGGAGTTTCGGGCTGTCTGCCAGCGCCCAGAGCACGACATGTGTGTCGAGAAGCAGCCTCACCCGGGCTCGACCGGCGCGCCCAGAGCATCGGCAAAGCCGGGCGGCAGCTCATCGAAGTCGCCCGCCATCTCGATGCGGTCTCGGAGGGCACCGATCAGCGGCGTCGGGACCGCCGCGCGAGTCGCGCGGAGCTCGGCCACGGGGCGCCCATAGCGAGTGATGACGATCGCCTCGCCCGCCTCAACCCTGCGGACGAGGTCGGCGAAACGCGCCTTGGCTTGTGCTACTGCGATCTGCACCGATGATCCTCCATGATGACCATCATATAGGTCATCATTCCTCGACCGGCAATCGCGTCGTGCTCCACCACCGCCTGTGGGCTTCAGTCGGAAGCGATCCCCTTCTTTCTGATGAGCCTGTGCACGGTCTGCCTCGCGGCGCGTTCGCAGTGGTCGCCGGCGCGCGTGAACCGGAGCGGGTGAGCGACCCCGCTCCGGAACACGGTCAGTGCGTGTGGCCGGCTGCGTGGTGGTCGCAGGTGACCGCCGGGCTGAACGGCATCAGGTCGCCGGCAGGATTCTGGCGGAACCAGACGTGCTGATCCCAATGAGGCTCGAAACCGTGCGCCTCGTCACCCGGAGTTGCAGGATCGTCAGCGATGAAATCCCAGGTCCGGCCAAGCACGGAAGGTGGCTCCGCGTTGCCGGCAGCCTCCCAGGCGGCCTTTAAGATCAGGTTCTCCACGCCCACCAGAACGAGGCTGCCGTCGGCCTGCGGCTCGTAGAGAAGGATCGACGGCGAGAGGAAGTCGGTGTGAAGCCCATTGCCCGACACCCGCGGCTCCACGGCGGTGATGCCGAGGAGGTCCAGGCGCAGGTAATGCACTCCCATCCCGCCCCATTCGGCCGGCAGACCTTCGGCCGCGGCGCTGACGCACATGCCGGAGGGATCCGGGATGTAGCCCTCAGCGAGCGCGACCTCGACATTCTCGAAGCGCCGGGTCGCGTCGCGCACGGCCTGGATGAATTCGCTTCACTGGGAACGCCTGCGAGGCTGGTCGAGGCGGTCGAGGCAGTCGAGAAGGTCGAGAAGGTCATTGCTGCCAGAGTTGCGGTGAAAAGCCGTATGAAGGTGGTCATGTGACTTGTCCCTGGTTTCGAGTTGGTGTTCCGGCGGGGTGCGCTGGCCCCGGAGGTTCCGGGGCGGGCGCTGGTTTGGCGGTCGAGATCAGGCGGCCGAGGCCTGCTGCGGGCGCAGCGCTGTGCCGAAGAGACCAGCGGGGTCCCAGGCCGCACGCAGCGCCGAGAGGCGTGCCGTTGCCTCGGCCGAGTGGGCCGCCGCGTGGCGTTCGGGCAGGTCGATGTCTCCCTCGCCCACATAGACGCCCGAGCTGAGCGGCGTCGCCCGCGCCATGGTCCCGCGCAGCCAGTCGAACTGCGCCGCGTCGGCTTCGCTGTCCTCCCAGATTGCGTAGACAGCGCCGAAGATGCGCCCGATCTTCGAGAAGGCAGCGTCGCCCGGTACGGCCGACTGCGGCGAGCGGAGGACCATCAGAGCCATGCAGTCGCGCGACGGCGCATCAGCGAAGCCGTTGGCGATGATCGGCAGGACGTCCGGCAGGCGCGAATCGGACCAGAGCGTGTCCACTGCGTAACGATGTCCCTGCGGCGTGGACTGCGCGGTAATGCCGTAGAGGTCGTCGAAGGTGGCGGGCATCTCGAAGATGGTCATGATCGTCTCAGGCGCGCCCTCACCCAAGGTGGAGAGGATGGTCCTCGCCTCGCTCTCGCCGCTGGCGAAGACCGTGGCGATGGCCTCGATGCAGGGGCGGTCGCCCGCGTTCATCTGCGGCGGTGGAGCGGAGATCTTGACGGTGAACTCGACGTTGGCCAGGGCCTTGCCCATCACCGCCTCGGCCCATTCGGCGACAGCCTGCGCAGCCTCCAGCGGATAGATGCGGATCGTCGACATGATGGCCCGCGGCGCCTGCTGCGCCTTCAGCTTGTAGGCGGTGACGATGCCGAAGAAGCCCGGACCTGCGCCGCGCACGGCCCAAAAGAGGTCGGCGTTCTCGGTCGCACTCGCCCGGCGCAGTTCTCCATCGGGCGTCACGATCTCGGCCTCCTCGACGCTGAAGCATGCGATGCCCCAAGCGCCGGAATTCCAGCCGAAGCCGCCGCCCAGCAGGTAGCCGCTGATCGGCACGCTGCCGCAATGGCCGACGGGGAAGGCGAGGCCGTGGCGGTCGAGGGCGGCGGCGAGGCGCGCGTTCGTCACGGCGGGTCCTGCGGTGACGATGCGTCGGGCGGTGTCGATCTTGAGCGTGTCGAGCGCGCCGAGGTCCACCACCACGTCCGCCTGGGTGGAAATGCCGGTGAAGTGGTGCCCGCCGCCGCGCGGCGAGACGGTCAGTTTCTGAGCGGCGGCGTAGCGCACCGCCTCCTGCACGTCCTCGACGCAGGCGGCGTGGACGATCAGCCGCGCGCGCCGCTCCGGCTTGCGTCCGTTCCAGATCATTGCGTCCGCTGCGGCGCCGAAACCGGGCTCGTAGACAGAGATAAGGCTGCCGCGAAGGCGGCGGCGGAGAATGTCATACGTCATGTCTTGGTCCCTATGGGGAACGTCCTTCGGGCGCGCGTCCCGCGCGGTCCGTGTGGCGTCGATGTGGTCGGTTGCGCTCCGGTCCGCGGCGATTGCCAACTCCGGTGCGGTGGCGACGGAATAGTCCATTCGCCGCCTGCCGGCCTGCTAAGAGTTCCTGAAGGGAATGCTAAAAGAGTGCTAAGCGGTCGCCGACAGCCTGGTCTCGCCGATCTCGGCGAGCTCGATCGGGCAGCTCACCGCCAGCCGGAACCGTCCCCGGCCGCTCTTGACGATCCGCAGGCAGGCCCCGCGCTCGTCCAGCCGCTTGCGCAGCAGGATCAAGCGGGCGTCGAAGTTCTCGGAATGGCTTGGCAGGCGCAAGGTGGGGTCGAGGCGCAGCTCACGTGTCGTGAACTCCGTCCGGCCTGTGCTCGCGTACTCGCGCAGGACACGCCAGAGGATTGCGCCGGCCACCCCCTTGATGAGGTAGTCATTGCCCAGAAAGACGCTCTGGTCCGCCGGGTGCAACCGTACCGTCACAGTGCCGTTGAACGTAGGCACGGCCGGCGCATCCATCTCCGCCTCTTCCGTCTCTTCCGTCAGCAGGCCGATCCGCGCGGCGAGATGCCCCGCGACGATCGCCAGCGCGTCTTCCTCCTCATAGCCGAAGCGCATCATCTCTTCCGACTCGATGAAGATCACGCCGAGCACCCTGCCGCGATCGGCCACCGGCAGCGCGATCTGGCTGCGCGGCGCGGAGAGTCCGGGAAAAGGGATGCCGGCGCAATCGCCGCAGACCAGCCCCGCGCGCCTCGCGCTCTCGCTGATGGCGGCGCCGTAGCTGTATTCCCGCGTCATGTGGCCGATCCGGATCGGCGTGTTCTCGCGCGCCGCGACGCCAATCACGCCCTCGCCGAAGAGGACCTCTGAGCCGATGCCGGACCTGGCGTAGCCTTGCGATGCCACAGTGAAGAGCCGTTCCTTCTCTTCCTCCACCATCAGGACCATGACCTGCTTCATGTCGAAATGCCGGACGAGCGAGTTGCAGACACTGTCGAGGATGTCCTCGAGGTCCGTGCACGCGTCGAGATCGGCGCAGGTGCGCCGCGTTGCCGCCAGCAGAGGCCGCTGCGCGACGGGTCTGGGGCGCGTCGGCACCGGAACGGCCTCGATGCCACGGACACGGAACACGTCCGCGCCGAGCAGGCGAAACACATTCTCCATTCCGTGGTGCGAGGCAATGCCGGCGAGCTTGGCCTTCATGCTTTCAAAGAGCGGCCCGCTGGTCTGCGTTTCGACGTAATCGAGATCCAGGCGGTGCTGCGCGAAGCTCTGAGGGTCGAAGATGTGGACCGAGGCGCAGCGCGTATCGAGGATGTTGCGGCGCGTCTTGTTGAAGAACTGGTATGACAGCGCCACGTGGTCGCAATCCACGAAGTGGACCTGGCTGATCATCGACACGTTAGGCGTACCATCGCGGTCGCAGGTGGCCATGACCGAGGCGGCGATTCCTTCGAGCGAGGCGCGCAGGCTCTCGATCCTTATCCCGCTCATCGCATCAGCTCCGCGCCGGCGCCGGGTCCCGGCGTCTGCGTGAAGACGCGCTCCGGCATCAGTTCGAGCGCCATCAGGTTATCGGGATCAAAACCAACGAAGCCGGCCGCGAGATCGGAAGAGAAGCCGATCTCTATCAGCCCGTCGCGAAGCAGGGTCGTCTGCCGGTCGATCTCGGGCAGGTCGTCCGAGCAGGCGGAGCGGAGGATGGCCGAAGCCGCCTTGACCTGGAACGCCCTGTGATCCTGGGCGCGGGTGAAGGTTGCTGCCACCGGCCGTCCAGCCTCGACCGCATCAAGGAAATCGAGATTCGCCGGTTGGCTGAGCAGTATCCGCATGAACCCGTCCGCACGCACGCGGCAGGCGCAGCCCATGGCGACCAGCGGGCGCCCCTCGGCCGTCAGGCTGGCCAGAGACACGCTGGCGCCGCTCTGCGCTAAAGCGACGAGATCGGGCGTCAGCAGCGGCCCCTCCCCGCTTGCCGTGCGGCTGCTCTCCCAAGTCGCGATATCACCCACCGGGGTGGCCGGAACGGATGCACTTGCCATCCGTGAACCCTCAGAGACGCGGCCCGTCTGGCGCGCTTCGCGACAATACACGGGCGCGAAAGGCGTGGCAGGAAAAAAGTTCATCGCATCGAGCTCATCGCGAGAAGCACGAACACGTTCAAGCGATCCCCTGAGACGGCTGGCTTCATCGCAGCGCCTCAAATTGAACTATTGACTCACAAACCGACTGGTCGGTATGTATTATTCATGACGAAATCGACGAGAACGGAGCCAAAGCGTGGCGACGGCCGGACCAGACTTCTCGAAGCGGCGCGCGACGTCATCCGGGCGCAAGGCTTCGCCGCGACGACGGTGGATGACCTCTGCAGGGCGGCGGGCGTGAGCAAGGGCGCGTTCTTCCACCACTTCGACAGCAAGGAGGCGCTGGGGGTGGCGGCAGCCGGGTACTGGGCGGAGACGACCTCGGCGTTCTTCGCCGGTGCGCCCTACCACCAGCACGACGATCCGCTCGACCGGCTGATCGGCTACATCGAGTTCCGAAAACTGATCATCGAGGGCGACCTCGCCGAGTTCACCTGCCTTGTCGGCACTATGGCGCAAGAAGTCTACGGTTCGCACCCGGCGATCCGCGACGCCTGCGCCGCCAGCATTTTCGGCCATGCCGCAACACTTGAGCCCGACATCCGGGCCGCGATGGAGACGCGCGGCATCGAGGCGGACTGGACGCCGTCAAGCCTCGCCGCCCATACGCAAGCCGTGCTCCAAGGCGCGTTCATCCTCGCCAAGGCGACAGGCGACCCGGGCGTCGCCCGCGAGAGCGTCGATCATCTGCGCCGCTACATCGAGATGCTCTTCGCCGCGCCGGCTGCGCGTGCGCACGAACACATGCGCAGGGAGGCGCCATGAGACAACTCAGGATCATCGAACACATCTCGCTGGATGGCGTGATCCAGGCGCCCGGCGCAAGGGACGAGGATGGCGACTACCCGCACGGTGGTTGGGCGGTTCCGCACTTCGACCCGGCCGTGGGAGAGGCCATCGACGCGGCTCATGGTGAGCACTTCGACCTGCTGCTCGGCCGCCGCACCTACGACATCTTCGCCGACTACTGGCCGAAACAGAGCGGTCCGATGGCCGACAGCCTCAACACGGCGACGAAATACGTCGCGACGCACAGGTCGGACAGCCTGAGCTGGGGGCCGGTGGAGGACCTCGGTCCGGACATCGTCAGGGGCGTTCGCCGCATCAAGGACGGGAGCGGGCCGGATTTGATCGTCTGGGGCAGCTCGACGGTGACACCGGTGCTGGTCGAGCACGGGCTGGCCGACGAAATCCTGCTGCTCGTCTTTCCGATCCTGCTGGGCGCCGGGAAGCAATTCTTCTCGGACGCAGCCCAGCCACGAGAGCTGATACTCGTCGGCACGAAGGCCGCGCCCTCGGGCGTTGTCATCAGCACCTACAGGTACGGTGGCGCTCTGCGCACCGGGACCTTCGAAGATGCAGCGGCGTGATCCTCATTCCGCCGAGCGCGTAAGCACAAAGGGAGCACGTAAATGGAGCCGACGATCTACCTCTTCTTCAAGGGAAACTGTCTCGAGGCGATGACGCACTACGCCGAGGTCCTCGGCGGAGAGATCGGCAACGTCTTCCGCAACGCCGACGCGCCCGACGCTGAAAGCCGAATGCCCGGCGGCGACGACATGGTCATGAACATGAGCATGAAACTCGGCTCTGCCACCGTGATGGCGTCGGATAGCCCCGAAAGCAATGTTCAGCAAGCCGCAGGGCTTTCGGGTATCGATCTCGCCGCCGTCGCGCGAAGAATTTGATCGCGTGTATGACGCTTTGGCGGACGGCGCGCAGTCGGTCGAGATGGCGCCCAGCGAGACCTTCTGGGCCGAACGCTTTGCCATGTTCACCGACAGGTACGGCACGCCCTGGATGCTGGGGTTCGAAGGCAACAAGGCGCAGGCCTGAGGAGACGGCGATGACCGAACTCGTGACATGCCTTTGGTTCGACCACGGCGAAGCGAAGAAGGCCGCGGAATTCTATGCCGCGACCTTTCCCGACAGCCGCGTCGAGCGCGCGAACGCCGCGCCGGGTGACTTTCCCGGCGGCAGGGAGGGCGACGAGCTGACAGTCGAGTTCACCGTGCTCGGGCGGCGCTTCGTCGGCCTCAACGGAGGCCCGAACTTCAAGCCGAATGAAGCTGTGAGCTTCATGGTCGTCACAGAGAGCCAAGAGGAGACCGACCGGTACTGGGACGCGATCCTGGGCAACGGTGGCAGCGAGAGCGCTTGCGGTTGGTGCAGGGACCGCTGGGGCTTCTCCTGGCAGATCACGCCGAGGCGGTTGCTCGAGCTGACGACAATCTCCGATCCAAGCACGGCAAAGCGCGCGTTCGAGGCGATGATGACGATGACGAAGATCGACATCGCGGCGCTGGATGCCGCTGTCGCGGAAACCGAAGGAGAGACGCAATGAGCTACGTCGACGGGTTCGTGATCGCGGTCCCGACCGCCAACAAGCAGAAGTTCACCGACCACGCCGAGAAGGCGGACAGCGTCTTCATCGAGCTCGGGGCCACGCGCGTCGTCGAGTGCTGGGGCGACGACGTTCCCGATGGCGAGGTCACCGACTTCCGAAAGGCCGTCCGCGCCGAGCCGGACGAAACGGTCGTCTTCTCCTGGATCGAGTGGCCAGACAAGGCGACCCGCGACGCCGCAATGGCAACGATGACCGACTGGATGACCAGCCCGGACAAGGGCGACCCTCGCATGGATCAAAAGAAGAACCCGATGCCGTTTGACGGCAAGAGGCTGGTCTTCGGCGGCTTCGCACCGATCGTCGAGGCCTGACTGGCTCCGCTAAGCGCAATCGACGCGGCGGACCTTCGGGTCCGCCAGCTCTGCGGGCGTTCAGCGAGCGAGGGCGACGAGGCGCGGCAGGACCAGCGGGGTCAGGTACATCGGCACCTGATAGCAGCCGATGAGCAGGAGCAGATCGTCGGTCAGCGCGGCCGGCAGGACACCGAGGAAGAGCGCCACATTGCGGTTGCCCGCCGCGACCGCCAGCGCCGGACCCCACGCTTGGCCACGCCCGTGCCATGCAGCGGCCGCCTGCAGGCCGAAGCAGAGGATGCAGACGAATATCAGGGCGGCGGCGAAGGCGACAGGCTGCGTTCGAAGCGTCTCCGCCGCCGCGCTCATCAACCCCACGGCGACCACTCCCAGCAGCACCGCCGCCATCGCATCGATCCCGGATATGGCGGCGGGCGTGCCGGGCACGATCCCGCGGCGGCGCAGCACCAGCGCAAGCCCTCCGGCGAGCGCGATCACGGCGAGGAGACGAAGCACTGCACCGATGACCTCGGCGGCGCTGCCAAACGCCGGGGCGAGCGCGAAGACCGGCAGCACCGTCAGCGGCAGAAGGGCGGTGCCGACCACCGTCTGGCGCAACGCGGGGGCCGGGTCGCCGCCCGCCATCACCGCGATGTGGGCCGCGCCTGTGATCGGTGCGGCGGATAGGATGAGCACGGCACCGAGGGCGAAGGGACCAGCGAAGAGGCCCGCCGCCAGAAGCGCGGACGCCACCGCGAAGGGCATGGCGAGTTGCAGGACCGCCGCACGCGCCACCGCCCGTGCGGCCTCCGCGCCGCCCATGGAAAGCCCCGCCGGCCCGATCCGGAGCATCGCGAGGAAGAGGAGCGCGATGACGAGCGGTCCGACGGCGGGCCGCATCGCGTGGGCCACGGCCGGCGAGGCGAGGCCCACGACAAGGCCTGCCACCAGCATCCACCGCCCCCGCGCCGCCAGGCCGCCGGCGAGCCGACGCATCACAGCGCTGCCGCAGCCCGCGCGGCCTGGTCGTAACTGCCCGACAGCGCGCGCAGAAGCGCCGCGACGCGGCTGATGTCGGCCGAGTCGTGGCCCAGCTGGCGCGCGGCCCGGACGAGCAGCGCCTCGCGCACCTCCTTGTAGCGCGCGCAGAGCATCGCGCCGGCATCGGTGATCCGGACCGTCTTCTCCTTGCCCTTGCGTCCAGCCTGCAGAAGTCTCGCCTGCGTCAGCTTGCGGATCGCGTAGTTGGCGAGGTGCGTATCTTCGATGTTGAGGATCAGGCAGACCTCGGCCAGCGTCTTCTCGCGCCCGCGATGGTGGACGAGATGCAGGATCAGCACCTCGAGCGGCGACATCGCCGGCCCGCCAGCGGCCATCATGCAGCGCACCATCCAGCGATGGTAGGCGTTGTTCATCATCGTCACCGCGAACTCGACCTCCGACAGCGCAGGCAGCGCGCTGTCCGCGAGATGGGCCGAGGACACGACCGGGCCGACGTCAGGCGCCGTGGGCCTGCGATCGTCGCCGCTCATCGGTTCGACATGGTCGACGGCAGCCACAACGCGATCTGCGGGAAGAGCGTCAGGATCACGGTCGCCAGCACGAGGAGCAGGAAGAATGGCAGCGCATAGCGCGCCACGGTGAAGATGTCGCGCCCGGTGATCGATTGCAGCACGAAGAGGTTGAAGCCCACCGGCGGTGTGATCTGGCTCATCTCGACCACGAGGACGAGGAAGACGCCGAACCAGATCGGGTCGATCCCGGCCGCCAGCACCATCGGCAGGATCACCGACACGGTCAGCACCACGATCGATATCCCGTCGAGGAAGAAGCCCAGCACGATGAAGAACAGCAGCAGCGCGGCCAAGAGCGCGTAGGGGCTAAGCCCCTGCTCGCCGATCCACGCCGCAAGCGTCCGCGGGATACCGGTATAGCCCATCGCGCCGGTGAGGAACGCCGCGCCGACGAGAATGAAGGCGATCATGCAGGACGTGACGGTCGCGCCGCGCAGGCTCTCCCACGCTCCCCTCCGGTCGATCCCGCCGGAGACCCAAGAGATGACCAGCGCGCCGACGACGCCGACGACCGCCGCCTCGGTGGGCGAGGCGAGACCTGCGTAGATCGAGCCGATGACGGCCACGATCAGCAGCACCGTCGGCAACAGGAGGGCCGCAGCCCGGAGCTTGCCGCGAAACGAGACGGAGGGCTCCGGATCCGGCATCAGGTCGCGATTAAGCAGGCTCCAGACCATCGTGTAGCCGCCGAAGAGCGCCGCGAGCATGAGGCCCGGCAGAACACCGGCGAGAAACAGCCGCGCGATCGACTGTTCCGTCGCGGCGCCGTAGACGATCAGGATGATCGAGGGTGGGATGAGGAAGCCGAACGTGCCCGAGCCCGCCAGCGTGCCGATCGCCATGCGGTCGTCGTAGCCCCGCGCGCGCAACTCCGGCAGCGACATCCGCCCGACCGTCGCCGTGGTGGCAGCGGAAGAGCCGGAGACGGCGGCGAAGAGCGCGCACGCCATGATGTTGACGTGGAGAAGTCCGCCCGGCAGCCGCCGCGTGAACGGCGACAGCCCGCGGAACATGTCCGAGGACAGGCGCGAGCGAAACAGGATCTCCCCCATCCAGATGAACATCGGCAGCGCCGTGAGGTCCCAGATGTTCAGCGCGGCCCAGGCCTTGGTCGCGAATACGGCGCCCACTGGCGCCGGCGTCGCCAGCGCCATCGCCACGAGGCCCACCACCATCAGCGAGAAGCCGACCCAGAGGCCCAGCGCGAGGCAGAAGAACAGCACGGCGACGAGGATCAGCGAAAGCGTGAAGAGGTCCAACTCAGTGCCCTCCGTCGTCGATCTTGCGTTCCCGTTCGGCGTCGACGAAGGCCGGGGTGCTCCCCGTGAACGCCGCCAGCAACTCGTCGAGCAGCGCGAGGGCGAAGATCGCCACACCCAGGGTCATGGCCCCCTGCGGGATCCAGAGCGGGATCGGGATCATCCCGAAGGAGACTGAGTCGAACTGCCAGCTGTCGAGCGTCTGGAGCCAGGAGTGCCACGTGGCGAAACAGGCGAGCGCCAGCGCGGCGGCAAGAACCAGGATCGTCAGCAGGCGGGCGGCCGCCTCCGGCAGGGCCTTGGCCAGCATCGTCACCCGGACGTGGCCGGCGGCCCGCAGCGTCGCGGGCAGCGCGAGGAAGGCCGCGGCGACGAAGAGGAAGCCGCCGATCTCGGCGAGCGACGGGACCTGCAGCCCGATCGCGTCCCTTCCCGCCGCCAGCAGAACCTGGTCCAGGATGCGCCCGCAGATCTGGAAGAAGACGAGAGCCGCGATCGTCACAAGAGCCAGCGCCGAGGCAACGAGAGACGCTGCATAGATCAGGTCGAGCGCGCGTCGCATCGGGCCGCCTCCCGTGTCTGGATGGAACACCGACCGGGCACCGCCTTGCCTGGCCCGGCCGCGATCAGTCCGAGCCCTGGTAGGACTCGAGGATCGTGGTGCCGCTTTCGCCCGCGCGCTCCTGCCACTCCTCGGCCATGGTCTCGCCTGCGGCCGCCAGCGCGTCCGCAAGTTCGGGCGACGGATCCGTGACCGTCATGCCGTTCTCGGCCAGCATGTCGATCTGCGTGGCCGTCTCGGCCTCGGACATCTCCCAGCCGCGCGTCTCGGCGGCCGCGGCCGCTTCCATGATGGCGTCCCGCTGCTCCTGCGGCAGCGCCTCGAACGCGGCCGTGTTCACGAAGACCACGTTCTTGGGCAGCCAGGCCTGGACGTCGACGTAGACGTTGCTGAAGTCCCACGCCTGGCTGGATACGCCGGTGGACGGCGAGGTCATCATCGCGTCGACCCGGCCGGTGGCGAAGGCCGTCGGGATGTCGCCCGCCTCCACCTGAGTGGGCACCATGCCCAGAAGTTCGGCCAGCCGCTCGGTCGCGGTGTTGTAGGCGCGGAAGCTGACGCCCTGCAGGGCCGCGGGATCGGTCACCTCTTCGGTCAGGTAGAGCGACTGGCCGGGCCACGGCACGGCATAGAGCAATGTCAGGCCCTGCTCTGCCAGAAGCTCCTCGACCGCGGGGCGGGAGGCCTCCCAAAGTGCGCGAGCGTCATCGTAGCTATCGGCGAGGAAGGGGATGGAGTCGACCTCGAAGACCGGGTCCTCGTTCGATAGTCGCGACAGCAGAATCTCTCCGATCGGTGCGAGGCCGCGGCGGACGGCATCCTTGATTTCCGGGTGACCGAAGAGCGAGCCGGCGGAATGCACCGTGATGTCGACCGCGCCATCAGTCGCTTCGCGCACGTCGTCGGCGAACTCCATGATGTTCTGCGTATGAAACACCGTGTCGCCGTACGGCGTGGGCATGTCCCAGGCTGTCTGCGCGGCGGCGGGAAAGGTAAGCGCGCCAGTGACAGTGGCCAGCACGAGGCTGCGTATTGAAAACGTCATGGATCTGATCTCCCGTGTTGCTGGACGGACCCCGCGAGGGACCCCGGCGATTGCTCCCGGGCTTCTTTCTTGACCCGGCGTAAGGAGAAGCTTGACCCCTCCACGACAATTCGTCAACAAAATGTAAGCGAGTTGCCGGCGAGGCCGTGGCACCCGCGCGGATTGCCTGGAAAACCGGCAGCGGCCACCGACGGGAGAGACAATCATGTCAGACGCATCTGCCGAAGGGCGATGGGATTTCTGGATCGACCGCGGCGGCACCTTCACAGACGTCGTTGGGTGCGCGCCCGAAGGCGACATGCAGCCGTTGAAGCTCTTGTCTGAGAACCCGGGCGCCTACGACGATGCCGCGATCGAGGGCATCCGCCGGCTGCTCGGCGGGACGATCAACCCGTCTCGCATCGGAACGGTCAAGATGGGCACGACCGTCGCCACCAATGCGCTGCTGGAGCGCAAGGGGGACCGGACGCTCCTGCTGATCACCAGGGGCTTTCGCGACGCGCTGCGCATCGCATATCAGGCCCGGCCGGACATCTTCGCCAAGGAGATCATCCTGCCCGAACAGCTCTACGAGCGGGTGATCGAGGTCGACGAACGTCTGCGCGCCGACGGAACCACGGAACACGCACTCGACGCCGAAGCGCTGCGCCCTGTTTTGGAGGAGGCACAGGCTGCGGGGACCGACGCGGTGGCCATCGTGCTGATGCACTCCTGGAAGAATCCCCAGCACGAGATCGCATTGGCCCGGCTGGTCCGCCAGATGGGTTTCGGTCAGGTCTCGGTGAGCCACGAGGTGAGCCCACTGGTGAAGCTCGTCGGGCGCGGCGATACAACGGTTGTGGATGCCTATCTCTCGCCGATCCTTGCGCGCTACGTGGCGCGGGTCGCCGATGCTCTCGGCGCCACCCCTGCGGGGGCGTCGGGGCCGACGCTCCAATTCATGATGTCCTCGGGCGGCATGACCGCGGCGGAGAAGTTTCAGGGCAAGGACGCGATCCTGTCCGGCCCCGCAGGTGGCGTCGTCGGCATGGTCGAGACGGCGGGAGATGCTGGCTTCGCCAAGGTCATCGGCTTCGACATGGGCGGCACCTCGACCGACGTCGCGCACTACGCCGGCGACTATGAACGCGCCTTCGACACCGAGGTCGCGGGTGTCCGTATTCGCGCGCCGATGATGCGCATTCACACCGTTGCGGCGGGTGGCGGCTCGATCCTCCATGCCGAGCCGGGCCGGTTCCGCGTCGGCCCCGACAGCGCGGGGGCCGACCCCGGTCCCGCCTGCTATCGCCGTGGCGGCCCCCTGACGGTGACGGACGCGAACGTGATGCTGGGCAAGCTGCGGCCCGAGTTCTTTCCCCGCGTCTTCGGCCCGGACCAGAACGAGGCTCTGGACGCAGACGTCGTGCATGCTGGATTCGCCGCCATCGCGGAGGCCGAGGGCAAGTCCGCCGAGGCGGTCGCCGAGGGCTTCCTGACCATCGCCGTCGAGAACATGGCCAACGCGATCAAGAAGATCAGCGTGCAGCGCGGCTATGACGTCACGAAGTACCTGCTGAACGCATTCGGCGGCGCGGCGGGCCAGCATGCCTGTCTGGTCGCCGACGCGCTCGGCATGGACGCGGTGCTGATCCATCCCCTGTCGGGGCTCCTCTCGGCCTACGGCATCGGACGGGCCACCGTCTCCGCCAGCCGCCAGCAGGCGCTGGTGGAGCCGCTAGGCTCTGGCAGCGTCGCGGCTGTCGAGGCGCTGCGGTCCGACTTGGCCGAGGCCGTCGCGGCGGAACTCGTGGAGCAGGGCGTTGACGAAAAGGCTGCCTCGACCGTTACCCGCCTGCACCTCCGCTATGCCGGCACGGATACAGCGCTGCCGGTCGTGTGGGACGGCGACCCGCAGGCCGCCCGCGACGCGTTCGAGGCGGCGCACAAGGCGCAGTTCGGCTTCATGAGCGCAGATAAGCCCATCACCGTCGAGGCGGTCGAGGTCGAGATGACTGAGGCGCCTCACGAGACCGGGCGCCGAGAGGCGGCGGAAGCACCAGGCCGTGAAGCCGCCTCGGATCTTGCCGTCTCGCTCTTCTGCGGCGGGAAGCCGGTCGACGCCGCGGTCTACACCCGTGACGGCCTTGCGCCCGGCGATTGCATCAAAGGCCCCGCGCTCATCATCGAGCCGAACCAGACCGTCGTGATCGAGCCCGGCTGGACGGCGGAACTGACCGCGCGTGACGACATCCTGCTGCGCCGCCATGAGAGAATGGCGCGGACCCATGCGGCCGGAACGACCGAGGCCGACCCGATCCTGCTGGAAGTGTTCAACAACCTCTTCATGAACATCGCCGAGCAGATGGGCGTGGCACTGCAGAACACCGCGCATTCGGTGAACATCAAGGAGCGGCTGGATTTCTCCTGCGCCGTCTTCGATCGGCAGGGCGCTCTGGTCGCAAACGCCCCGCACATGCCCGTCCATCTCGGCAGCATGGACCGCAGTGTCGAAACGGTGATCCGGCTCAACGAGGGCAGCATCCATCCCGGCGACGTCTTCGCGCTGAACGCCCCGTACAATGGCGGGACGCACCTGCCTGACATCACCGTCGTATCGCCCGTCTTCGACGATCAAGGCAAGGAGATCCACTTCTGGGTCGCCAGCCGCGGACACCACGCCGACGTGGGCGGCACAGCGCCCGGCTCGATGACGCCGCTCGCCAGGACCGTCGACGAGGAGGGCGTGCTCTTCGACAACTTCGTCCTCGTGGAGCGGGGCAGCTTCCGCGAGGAGGCGCTGCGCACGCTCCTGACCGACCACCCTTACCCTGCCCGCAACCCCGACCAGAACATCGCCGACCTCAAGGCGCAGATTGCCGCCAACGAACGCGGCGCGGCAGAGCTCAGGCGTATGGTCGGCGAATTCGGTCTCGACACGGTCCGCGCCTACATGGGCCACGTGCAGGACAACGCGGCCGAGGAGGTCCGGCGTCTGCTCGGGCGGCTCGAGGACTGCGCCTACGAGTACCCGACCGACACCGGCCAGGTGATCCGCGTCAGGATCACCGTCGACCGCGAGGCGCGCGAAGCGGTGGTGGACTTCACCGGAACGAGCGAGGCGACCGACAACAACTTCAACGCGCCGGAACCGGTGACGCGGGCCGCCGTCCTCTACTGTTTCCGCGTCATGGTCGAGGCGCCGATCCCGATGAACGCAGGTTGCCTCCGCCCCATTCGCATCGTCATTCCGGATGGCTGCATGCTGAAGCCCGCATACCCCCGCGCCGTCGTCGCCGGCAATGTCGAGACCTCGCAGCACGTGACGAACTGCCTCTTCGGCGCGCTCGGCGCCATCGCCAACAGCCAGGGGACCATGAACAACCTGACCTTCGGCAACGACACCTACCAGTATTACGAGACGATCTGCTCCGGCTCGCCCGCAGGCGTGATGAACTCCGGTCGCGGCTTTGCCGGGACCTCGGGCGTGCACGTCCACATGACGAACTCGCGCCTCACCGACCCCGAGGTGCTGGAGATGCGCTTTCCCGTGCTGCTCGAGCATTTCGGGCTGCGTTCAGGCTCCGGTGGACTGGGGGCCTACCCCGCCGGCGACGGGACCGAGCGTCGGCTGCGCTTCCTGCAGCGGATGGACTGCGCGATCCTCTCTTCCCACCGCGACGCGCCGCCCCGTGGCATCGCTGGCGGCGGCGACGGCGAGGTCGGGCGCACGACGGTGCGGCGGCTCGACGGCACGGTCGAGGACCTGCGCGCCTGCGATCAGACTGTGCTGGAGGCCGGCGAGACTGTGACCGTCATCACGCCCACCGCCGGCGGCTACGGAGCGGCCTGAGCCGAGCGACAGAACGTTAGCCGCGGCGAAAAGCGGCTGCGAGGTTCAGCATGCCGGAGCGCGGTCTACGTCGAGGCCTGAGCGCAACAAGACAAAAGGTCCCTCTGCTGGTGAGGGACGCGCCCTCCGCTCAGATCGGAGCGCGGCGACCGCTCCTGTCGGCGAGAGCCAGGCAACGCTGCCACGTCTCGACGGAGTCGGTCGTTCCGAAGCTACGCAGGGCAGTGGCGGCTGCGGCGTGCGCGAGGCGCAGCGCCTCGTCGACGCGCCAGTCTTCGTGGAGCGCGTAGAGAAAACCGGCGGCAAAGGCATCTCCCGCGCCGTTCGCCCCGACGATCTCGGTCGCTGGCAGGGCGACCGACGGCTCGCGCCACACCGTTCCGGTCCTTCCGACGGCGACCGCGCCCATCGGGAAGTGCACGACCACCAGCTCCATCGCGCCTGCTTCGAGGACGCGCTGTGCGGTGGCGGCAAGCGCCTCGGCATCCACAGCGCTCTCGTGGCCGATCGGCGCGCCGTCGACCGCCGAAATCTCGAAATCGTTCACGATGAGAAGGTCGAGGTGCGGAAGGCAGGGGCGCACCAGCGCATGGAGCCTCTCAGCCGGGATCGAGCAGAGCTCGAGATTTCGTCGAGAGCCCGGCGGCGCGCGCCCGCCTCAGCACCGTGACCCAGCCATTGGCATCTTCGCCGCATGGCACGTCCATCTTCTCGTGGAGCCCAGGCAATCCGAGGTGCAGGAAACGCGCCTCGATACCCGCAAGGTCGACGTGCTCGGGCGAGAGCTCCCGCGCGACGCCAGGTAGATAGAAGTGCGTCCTTCGTCCCGACCGGCGCGAGGTGAAGGCGTCCACCGAGTTGGTGCGGGCGCCGGCCTGGCGGATCAGGCGGCTGGTGTCGATACCCGCCGCCTCGGCCTCGGTCGTCAGGATGCGCCCGTCCTCATCGTCGCCGACTAGGCCGATGGTCACGACCGGCACGCTCGGGTCGAGCCGCCGAATGTCGATCGCGAGGTTCGCCGCGGACCCACCGCCGCGAACCTCCTCACCGAGGATCTCCACCACCTCGTCCTCGCCCGGCCAGTGGGTCACGACCTTGTTGTGGTCGGCACACCAGGTTCCGGCCGTGACGATGCCGCGCCGCGCCATCAGGACGCCTCGTCGGCAAGGACGGCATCGGTCACGGCGATATCCACCTCGAGGCTCCGCCAGGGCCTGATCCCGGCCCTGCCGAGATGGTCGTGATAGGCTCTGACCGCCTCGCTCGGCGCCAGCTCCCGCTCGACGATGCGCCGCATGAAACGGACAGTGGCCGGCGGATCCTCGGTCTGGTGGATCTTGCGTCCGAACAGCGCGACGCGGGCGCCGTGACGCTCGGCCTGGCAGATGAGCTCGAACGCGTCGCGCGTCGTGCCGGCACCACCGCCAAGGATGCCGACGACGAGGTTGCCGGGATCGTAGGCGGCAAGCTCCTCCATCGCTCGGGCGCCGTTGAACTGGATCTTCAGGAACAGCGGCCGGTCCGACGACGCAACTCCGGCGAGCGAGCGGGCGATGCAGTCGTTGATGTAGGTGCCGAGCGGGACGTCGCCGGTGTCGATCGGGAACGCCGGATTGAAGACCTCGAGGAAGTGGCGCATGCCCACCGCCTCGGCCTCGTCGCGGAATGTCGCATAGCGCTCCAGCGTCGCCACGTCGCGCGCCGGTTCGTTGTAGAAGGTGACTGCGTAGAGACCGAGATCGCAGAGCGCCCGCGCCCGGTCGAGCCTCGCCGATCGGAAGGGCACGGCGGGCGCCGTGCGGTAGGTCGCGCCGCGCAGGCCCCAGATGTCCGTTGCATCGTTCAGGCGGACGGCAGGAGTGATGGTGCTCCCCGCGAAGGCGTCCGTGGACTGCAGCGCCTCCGCCGCGGAGAGCGACGTGAGCATGATGTCGATCGGCCCGTCGGAGATCATTTCCGTCATCGCGCGGCGGTAGTCGACGGCGGTCAGCATCCGGTCGCCGGATCGACCGGCCGGGTCCCGGACGGGTCCGGGTGCGGCCGCACCGCCTCCCATGTCGCCATCCTTGGCGTCGGCGATGATGAAATCGCTGGGTCTGTATTCGCCCGCCCTGATCCGCTCCAGCTTCGGATCGAGTGTCCTTCCGATCGTCTCCATCAAGTTCCCGTCGTCCCCCTCATCGTTCCGTCCTCGAGCCGCCCCAGGTGCACTTGATGACTATCGTCCGTGGCCGCACGCCGCAAAGTAGCGCGCAGTGGTGTCGCCAATCCGCTGGTGGATCAGCACCTCGGGGTCGGTCGGTACTCGACCGAACTCTAAGCCCTGGAAGAACTGCGAGACGACTGTCGGCGCCGGCGGTGTCTCTTTGAGATTGTCGATCAGGCGCCGCACCGCGCGTGCCACGTCGGGATCGGCCCAGTAGTACCGGATGCGGTCGCTGTAGCTGAACCGTTTCAGGAGCGCGATCTCCCGTTCGGACCCCCGATAGTAATCGACCCAGTACTCCGGCCGCGCATCCATCCGCTCAAGAAGGACCTCCGACAGCCGCGATGGGTGCGCCGAGGCGAGGTCGTCGATCGCCGCCAGTCCCAGGACCGCCTCGCGGAAGCGGAACGTCAGCTCCGGGCCAACCTTTAGGAAGAAGAAGTGGCTCTCCACCAACGCCCGAAGCGCCTCGCTCGTCTGGTAGTCCGTCGAATGGGCCTCAAACACGAGGCCGGGCTCTCCCGCGATGGCGTCACGGAGCGGAGCCGCCGCTTCGGGATCGAACGCATGAACGCTGGTGTGGCTGAAGTCGACGCCCGGCTGTGTGACGACCGCGACGATGCGAGACCATGCCTCGTTCAACCCCCGCGCGTCGAAGGCGTAGCGGTGAGTGTTGATGGTCTCCCCCAGCCGTTCGACCGAGGAGACTTCAAGTCGGTCCAGCTCGTCGCTCTCGCCGCCGGGGGTCGGCACCTCCGTGCCTATGACGTAGACGAGCGCGCTCGGGTCCGGAGCGTGCGCCTCGGCGACGGCGCAGAGATCCGCCGCGCGCTCGGCCACCTGCTCGAAAGAGAGCGAAGGCTCGCCGCCGCACGGCATGCTGGCGTCGAGGTGGATCTTCCGGAACCCGGCTACAGCATAGAGCTTCACGAGCTCCCGCGCCTTGTCCATCGCGACGACCGGGTCCTCTTTCCGCCACGGGTTCGGCCCCAGATGGTCGCCGCCTAGCACCAGTTGATCCATCGGGACACCCGCCTGACGCGCGAGGTCCCGGACCCAGGCCATGAAGTCCTCGGGCTGCATCCCGGTGTAGCCGCCGTCCTGGTTCACCTGATTGCAGGTCGCCTCGATGACGGTCGGATATCCGGTTTCGGCGGCATCTTTCAGGATCGACCGCAGCACGTGCGCGTTCGCGGTACAAAAACACGGAAGGCCGACCCTACCGCCGGCGCGGTGCTCTTCAATCAAAGACCCGATGTCGATCATGCCTCGCCTTCGTCCGCGTCGGCTTGGGCGGCAAGACAGTCGGCGATCTCCTGCGGACCCGAATTGCCTTCCATCGGTCCGCGCCGGGTGACCGCCATGGCCCCCGCGGCATTGGCATACCGGCCCGCCTCCCCCAGTGGCCATCCCTGCGCGAGGAGCGCGACAAGCGTGCCGCAAAAGCAGTCGCCAGCTCCCGTGGGATTCTATCTCCTCGACTCTGTGGCCGGGAAAATCGTGTTGCTCTCCGTCCCGCATCAGGGTCGCGCCCTGCGCACCTCGCTTGACCGCCACGATCTCGGCGGAGGAGCCGCGCAGCCGCTCGATGGCGGCACCCTCGTCCAGATCGGGAAAGAGGAACCCCAGGTCGCTCGTGCTGGGCATCAGGCAGAAGCTCCGCGCGATGATCTCGTCGAGCGACTTGCGGACGTCACTGTCGCGCATGAGTTCCGGCCGGGCGTTCGGGTCGCAGCAGATCCTCCCTCCCCGCTCGGCTACAGCATCCGCGGCGGCCATGATCGCCCCGCGGAGGGGCGGCGAGCCGAGCGACGCCGCCGACACGTGCAGGATGAGTTCTCCCGCAGGCAGCATGTCGGCGGAGAATCGGATGTCCTCGGCGGCGGATTCCTTGAGGTGGAAGATGAAATCGCGTGAGCCGTCCTCGTAATACGAGACGAAGGCGGTCCCGGTGCTGAGACCGCGGGCGACGCGAACATGGCGCGTGCCGACGCCGTCGGATTCTCAGGCGATCGAGGATGCCGCGGCCGAAACCGTCGTCCCCGATCCCGCCGAACATCTCGGTCCGCGCGCCCATTCGCGCCGCCTGGTCGAGGAATATGGCAGGCGCTCCGCTGGGATATGGCCCGGAATACGGACCGATGCGCTCGAGGGCGCAGCCCCTGGTGTGGGAGACGAACTCCACCAGTAGCTCGCCGATCGTCACGATTGTCGGGCTCGCTGCCATGCCGCCTCTCTCTCGCCATCGAGCGCCGTCCGCCAAGCGGACCTGCTCCCAGGCGCCTCGCTATTTACCAACCTGCGGCCCGACGGCAGGCCGCCTCAGCAGGCGGTGAAGCCGCCGTCGATGGGCAACGCCACACCCGAGATCATCGACGCGCCATCGCTCAGCAGGAAGGCGACGGGGGCGGCGATCTCCTCCTCGGTTGCCCAGCGACCGAGCGGCATCTGCTTCAGGAACGGCTCACCGATCTCCGGGCGGCCCCAGTAGAAGGCCGACATCTCGGTCATGACCACCGTCGGGTGGACGCCGTTCACGCGGATCCCATGCGGCCCCAACTCCAGCGCCGACACGCGCGTGATGTTGTCGAGCGCGGCTTTGGACGAGCCGTATGAAATGTGGCCCTTCAGCGCCACCAGCGCCGCCTGGCTCGACACGTTGACGATCGCCCCGCCCTTGCCCAGCCGGATCATCGTCCGCGAAGCGTACTTCGTGACGAGGAGCGCCCCCCGCGCGTTCACCGCGATGACCTTGTCGAAGACGTCGATGTCGGTCTCCATGGGTGTCGCGATCTCACCGCCGAAGCCGCCGCAATTCACGACGCCCCACAGGTCGATATCGGCGATCGCGTCGCGCACGCTGTCTTCCGACGTCAGGTCGAAGGCAAGCGTCCGGCATCCGGTCTCCCCCGCGAGCCCTTCGAGCTTTGCCGCGTCACGGCCGCTGGCGATGACCTCGGCGCCCTCTGCGGCCAAGTGCCTGACGATCGCCGCACCGATGCCGCCGCTGGCGCCGGTGACCAGAATCGGCCCCTTGTCGTATGATGCCATCTCGGATCCTCCTCCTTCGTGCTCGCGGAGCTTCGTTCAGCTTAAGCGCGACGCCAACCTTCAGAAGCCCGCGTCGCGGCGCCGGCAGACGCTCATCCGGTCGGCACAGGGCGCGTCAGCAGCCCGCGTACTTCATCGAAGACCCGCAGGTCCATTGGCCGCTCGGCGTCGACTTCCAACACCGGCCCGATCCCTAAGGGGCGAGCACGCTTTGCGAGCTCGTAGAGCTCGTCGGCGTAGGATGCCGGCAGGTGCCCCGAATGGCGGTCCCCGGTGCGGCTGCGGTACCGCGCGGCCGCAGCCTCGGGGGAGACCCGGCACCAGACCTCGATGACCCGCTCGACCCTCGCGCGGGCGAGGTGGTCGCGCAGAACGTGCTCCGGCTGGAAGCCGTGCCAAGCGTCGATTACGGACACCAGCTGGTCGGGAAACGCCGCGACGCTGTTGAAGATGGCGTGGTAGCTGGCGCGGCCCAGTATCCGGTTGTGCTCCCGATCGCCGGTGCCGAGCTGAGCGAAGAGCCCCTCCTTGACCGTGTCGAGGCAGAGCGGCACCGCCATGAAGCCCGCGTCGAGGAGGAAGTTCGTCAGGCGAGCGCTGACCGTCGACTTGCCGCTGGCGGGAACGCCGTTGACGATGACCGCCTGCTTCACGCCGCAGGCCCACGCACCGCGCCGGGTACCACGTCAAGCGCGCGAAGCCCCGCGCCGATGACGCCCGCGCTGTCGCCGAGCGACGCCGCCGCCACGGGAAAGCCGAACCACGTGCCCCACCGGGGGAGACGCGCAAGGGCGCTGGACATCTCCGCCCCCAGCCCGCCGCCGATGAGGACAAGCCGGGGGTCGGCCATCGCCACGAGCGAGTCGATCGCCCGCTTGAGCGGGCGGGCCCAGCGATCCAGAGATCCGCTGCCACGGCGTCGCCGGCTTCGGCCCGCGCCAGGAGGTCCGCGGCGCGGGTCTCCGCCGGCAACCCGGCATCGGCGATCAGCCGCCCGAGCGCCGCGCCCGAGCTGAAGGTCTCGACACAGCCAGTCCGCCCGCAATTGCACTCCGGCCCCTCCTCGGAGACGACGATGTGGCCGAACTGACCCGACAGGCCGCCGCCGTACCACGGGGCGCCCTCCTGCAGAGCCGCACCGCCGACGCCAGTGCCGACCGTGACCATCAGGATCAGCCCCTCGTCGCCTCCCGCGTGCATTCGGCCCTCCGCGATCAGCGCCATGGTGGCGTCGTTCTCGATCCGACAGGGCAGGGCCGTATCGCGGGTCAGCAGGCTCCCGAGATCGAGGCCGGCGACGTCGAGGTAGCCGGCGGACCTGATCTCGCCCGAGCCCCCGTCGACCCGACCGGGGATCCCGACGCCGATCGCCGCGTCGCCATCGGCGCGCAACTCATTCACGAGGCGCAACAATTGTGCCGTGAAGCCCCGCCGATCCTGCCGCACCGGCTCGATGACGCGGTCGATCAGCTCTCCCGAGCGGCCGATCCGCGCGACGCGGATGCGCGTACCGCCGACGTCGACGCCAATGGCCGTTTCAGCCACGCGCCGCATGCGAGTCGAGAACTTGCTGGATCTCGCGCAGACGCGCGCTGGCGATCTGCTCGAGCCGATCCTCCTGAACCGCCGGGTCGAGCGAGATGCAGTCCTTCCACAGCGCGCGCCCCGCGATCACGCCCGACGCCCCGTTTTCCATCGCGGTCCTGACCTGGCCGATGAAGGTCTCGTGGTCCACACCGGCCGACAGAACCGCCCAGGGTACGCCGCCGCAAAGCTCCGTGATCTTCCGGCAGGCCTCGGCAGTACCGGGGTAAGGGAGCTTGAGGACCTTGGATCCGAGCTCGAGCGACATGCGTGCCGATTCGACGATGAGATCCGGGAAGACCGCCGCGTAGGCGGCGTCCGGCTCCCCTTCGAGCTGGTACGTCAGGATCTCAACCACCAGCAGCAGATCTTCGTGCGCGAAGTCCGCGATGCAGTCGCGAATGATCTGCAGGTTGACCTCGTTGGCCTCCGGGCGGTCGGGTCGTAGGTAGACCATGAGCTTGGCGCCGGTGCCGCCCAGCTCTCGCACCCTGCGCGCGTCGATCCCAGGCACCAGCTTCGAAATGCGGTAGCCGTCGCCGTCTGCGTCCCAGCCCGAGGCGTCGAGGCCGATCAGCAGGCCCGTGTCGCGCGCCAGGACGCCGTCATCCACCACGTCCGGAACGGCGCACACGGCGTCCAGCAGCACGCAAGACGCCTTGTTGGCGAGGTTCCGCACGATCCCCGCCTTGACGACACCGAGCGCGGCCTCGTCGATCATGGTCTGCTCCTCCGGCGTGTCCGCGAGCACCTTTCGCATGCCGCCCCGCTGGTCACAGGCGACGACCATCATCAGAGCGTTGTCGCCGCATATCTGCTGATAGCCGCGCCGTTCGGATGTCGTCATCTTGATCGTCATGCGCGCGTGATCCTTGCCTTGGAAGCCTTAGCCGGACGGGGAGCGGCGCCAACGCCGCCGGCTGCATCAGCGATAGCTCCGTCAGTGGCCCATCTCAACAACTAATTGCAGAAATATCTTTCAGGCGCGATCACTCGCCGTCGGGCGGGCGAGCTTCTGGATCGTCCACCCCCTCGAGCAACAGCCGCGCCGTCCGCGCGTCGGTGACGAGCGCGTTGACCATGCCGGAGCGCGCCGCGCTCCGGATCGCACGCGCCTTCTCTCTCCCCGTGGCTACCCCGATGCTGAGCGGTATGCGTCGCAGCTGCTCGCGTCCGATCGCCATCAGGTTCTCGTGGCCGCGCCATCGCACCTCGCAGCCGTCCGCGTCGAAGTAGTGCCGGACGACGTCGCCTACCACGCGCCTGGAATCCTTGGCTTCGAAGTCGATCGCGCGGTGGCTCTCCGCCGTCTGGAAGTCGCCGATCCCGACGATGGCGGCGTCGACGCGCCGCCAGAGCCGAAGAATGTCGGCGGTATCGGGGTCGCGCGTCAGCACGCTTCGCAGCTCGGCCGAGGCGAGCGACGGTGCATAAAGAAAGCGCGGCTCGCCCTGCATCTGCTCGGCGGCGGAGCGGACGAACTCGTTGATCTGGAAGTGCGATGCAGTCTCGTGCATGCCCCCCGTCGTCGGCACCACGAAGGCACCGGGAATGCGCGGTAGCCCCGCGGCGATGACGCTCTGCACCGCGCGGCCCCAGCCCACGGCGACGATCGATCCTTCTCGTAGCCCGGCCTCCTGCAAAAGCGCGCCAACCTGCGATGCCAGACCGGCCACGTTCCCGCTCTCCTGGACCCTGACCTCCCGCAGACCAAGGTTGCCGCAGAGCCTGCCTCCGATCTCGTCGGCCTCGTCGAGGTCCGCCACCTGGATCCGCACGATCCCCTCCTCGCGAGCGTGCGAGAGAAGCCGCGAGACGGTCGCCGTGGATACTTGCATCCGCCGCGAAATCTCCAGCTGGGACAGGCCCTCGAGATAGTGCAGCTTGGCGGCCGTATGCATTAGGCTCCTGTTCAGCAGGCGCGCGCCCCGGGGGCGTCTCGTCATCGCGTTCCCCCTTCCAGAAAGATATTTCTGATAATTCCTTCTTGCTCGCGCGATGGTCGCTGGTCAATCTGAATCCGTCAAACTCGGTTTGATTCGTGGCACCGATCCATGGTCCGCCGCGAAAATCACGGCTTGGAGGAGCCGGTACCAAGGGGAGGCACTTCATCATGCGAAATTTCATCAGATCGACAGCATTGGCCGTCGGGCTCGTCGCAGGCGCTGCGGCGCAAGCTCAGGACCAGGAAGACTACACCATCACGCTGATCCCGGGCCTGACGACGGACGCGTTCTACATCACGATGAACCGCGGCGCGCAGGCGGCCGCCGAGGCGCTGGGAATCACCGTCAACTTCCAGGGCGCCGAGGAATTCGATCCGGTGCTGCAGACGCCGGTTCTCGACGCCGTCATCGCCCGCGGACCGGACGCGCTTCTGATCGCGCCGACCGACAGCACCCAGATGATCGAGCCGCTGCGCCGCGCGAGCGAAGCGGGCATCCCGGTCATCACCGTCGACACCTTCATCGACGACGGCCAGTACCAGGACGGTTCGGGCGACGGCGACTTCCCGATCTCGTACATCGCGTCGGACAACATCGCGGGCGGCCGGATGGCGGCGCGCTTCATGGCCGAGGAGATCGGCGGCGAGGGCAAGGTCTACGTCTCGAACGTGCGCCCCGGCATCTCGACCACCGACCAGCGCGAGGAGGGCTTCAAGGCCGAGATGGCCGAGAACTACCCTGACATCGAGGTGCTCGAGACCCAGTACAACGAGAACGACGCGTCGCTCGCGGCGTCGCAGTTCCAGGCGGTGCTGGCGCGCAATCCTGATGTCGCCGGGGTCTTCGGCGCCAACCTGTTCTCGGCGCTTGGTGCCGGCAACGGCGTCGCCGGCGGCAACCTGGCCGACCAGGTGACGGTGATCGCCTTCGACGCGCCGCAGAGCATCGTCGACAACATCTCGTCGGGTCTCGTCGACGCCGCCATTGCGCAGCATCCCGCCGAGATCGGCTACTATGGCGTCATGACAGCCTACGCCGTGCTGACCGGCCAGTCGGTGCCGACCTCGATCGGAACCGGGTTCACCGTCATCACCGAGGACAACGTGAACGACGAGGACATCGCCAAGTTCATCTACTCCGAGTGAGCCAGTCGATGACCTCGAACACCAAGGGGGCTTCATTCGTGAAGTCCCTGCTCAACGCCTGGTCGTGGCTGTTCCTGATCCTCATCCTCGGCTTCTTCGAAATCTACGCGCGACTGGAAACGGGCAACACGTTCCTTCTCAACGCCTACACGCTGCAGTCGATCGCGGTCGCGGCGTCGCAAATCCTGCTTCTGGCACTCGGGCTTACGCTGGTGATCGTGGCGGGGCACATCGACCTCTCGATTGCGTTTACCACGGGCTTCGCCGCCGTGGCGATGGCCCTCGTCATCCGCTACGTCGGGGCTGACGGCGGCTGGTTCACGGTGATCCTCGCGCTTGGGGTCGGGCTTCTCGCCGCGATCCTCGTGGGCCTGGTCAACGGCTGGCTCGTCGCCTTCATCAACGTCCCCAGCTTCATCGGAACGCTCGGCACATACGGCATCGCCCGAGGTGCGGCGCTGATCATCGCCGGCGGCGCGACGGTCTCGATCCAGAGCGACGAGGCACGCAGCATCGGCAACGGCGTGATCCTGGGCATCCCCGTCCCGGTCCTGGTCGCGGCACTTCTCGCGCTCGTCTTCCACTACCTGCTCACGCACACGAAGTTCGGCGTCCATACCTACGCCCTCGGCGCCAACAGGGCCTCGGTGGAGCGGGCGGGCGTGGACGTCAGGAAGCATCTCGTCATCCTCTTCGTCCTCTCTGCAATCACCGCCGGCATCGGCGGCCTGATCTACACCGGCCGGTTCTCGGCCGGCGCCGCGAACGCGGGGGAGCCGATCCTGCTCTACGCAGTGGCGGCGGTGTTCATCGGCGGCGCGTCGCTGACCGGCGGGCAGGGCACGGTGACCGGAACGGTCATCGGCGCCTTCATCATCGCCGTGATCCAGTTCGGGCTCGTGTTCTCGGGCCTGCCGCCCTACTGGCAGTTCGTCGCCGTGGGCCTGGTGATCATCGTCGCCGTGGTCGTGGACCAGTCACGCGACCGGCTGACGGGGGCAAGCTCATGACGCTTCTGCTCAAGGCGGACGGCCTCAGGAAGCGCTTCGGCGGCAACGAGGCGGTCAAGGACGCCAGCTTCGAGGTCAATGAAGGCGAGTGCGTCGTCCTCGCCGGAGATAACGGCGCCGGCAAGTCGACCGTGATCAAGATGATCTCGGGCGTCTACACACCGACCGAGGGCGAGGTTCACTTCGACGGCCAGCGCCTGACCGGCAAGTCACCGGAAGCGGTGCGGCGCGCGGGGATCGAGACGATCTACCAGGACCTCGCGCTCGCCGACAATCTCGACCCCGGCCTCAACCTCTATCTCGGGCGGGAGAAGACCAAGCGGATCCTAGGGCTCAGCTTCCTCGACCGGGCCGAGATGCGGCGCAACGCGGTCGAGGTGCTCAAGAGCCTCGGCATCGTCGTGCCCGACCCGACGGCGCCGGTGCGCGAGATGTCGGGCGGCCAGCGCCAGGCGATCGCGATCGCCCGCGCGATCCACTGGCAGGCCAAGCTCGTCATCATGGACGAACCGACGGCCGCGCTCGGGGTGCCCGAGCAGCGCGAGGTGATGGCGCTGATCGAGCGGATGAAGTCGCGGGGCGTGGGCATCATCCTGATCTCGCACAACCTGCCCGACATCTTCGCCGCCGCCGATCGGATCATCGTCCTGGCGCGAGGCGTCGTCGCGGGAGAGCGGCGCCCGTCCGAGACCAACGACGAGGAGATCGTCCGGATGATGATGGGCGCAACCCTCTGACGCGCCGGCGCCGGGGATCGGCAGCGACCGCCCCGTCAGCGCACAAGGGGGACGAGATGACGTTGGGTCTGTCGGGCAAGACCGCTCTCGTTACAGGCGCAAGTTCCGGGATCGGCCGTTCCCTCGCCATCGCGGCGGCGGCGGCGGGCGCGCGCGTGTCGCTGGTCGGACGCTCCGCGGAGCGCCTCGCCGAAGTTCGGGAGCAGATCGGGGAACGCGTGCAGACCATCGCGGCCGACCTGGCCGATCCCGCCGAGGTCGATCGCGTCGCGACCGATGCGACGGCGCAGCTCGGCCGCATCGACATATTGCTGGCCAATGCGGGGCTCTATGTCCCACGCGACGTCGCCGAAGGAGATCCGGATGCCTGGGACGAGCTGCTCGCGGTCAACGTCAACAACGTCTTCCGCCTGGTGAACCGCGTCCTGCCGCAGATGATCGAGCGACGCTCGGCCGCCACGTGCATGTGCAGATCGAGATCAACGGCCGCACCCGGATGATGACCGTCTGCCGCGCGCCTTGGGAGAAGGGTTCGCCGACGCCGCAGGGCTTCCACCTGCAGCTCGTCGTCGAGGACTGGGACGCGTGGTGGGACCGCACCATCGCCGCCGGCTGCGAGGTGGTCATGCCGATCGGGCGGATGTTCTGAGGCGACCGCTTCGGCTTCCACTGGGCGATCAACGAGCACGCTCCTGCGTGACGATCCGAGGCGAGCGTTGCGGGACGCGGCGCTCCCCTCCTGGCGAGGTCGAGGCGAAGTAGCGCATCGTCCCGCTTGTCGGCCCTGTGGTCGATGGAATCGGCGTCAGCCAACCGGCGCCATAGGTCGCGATGGCGTCCAGCAGCGCCCGCTGACGGCTGAGGACCTAGCGGCGAGTTGCGCTTCGGCGACCGGCGATACCCGAACCGAAGGCACGACGTCGTCGCCTGTCCGACAGGTGGATGGCGCACTTCCGGCCCTCGCAGTGAGGGAGAGGCGCCCATCCCGTCAGGCGAAGGTGCGGCGGGGCCGCCGTTAACTGACGCCCCGCCGGTATCCACGTCGAGAACTTTACTGTTTGGTCTTGTTCGACGTGGCCGAGCTGCTCTGCAAAGTGCCCGTGGAGCGTCCCGCTGGCGTCGTGCTCGGCGATGACGCGGAATGGGTACTTCTATCTTCTTGCGACGTGCCGATCTGGGAAGACTGGGTCGCTGTCGTTCTTGCGAAAGATGAGCCAGAGGGTCGCTGCGCTTCCGCTTGGCTGCTGTGTGAAGCTGTGGACCCTGCCATCGCCGGACCAGCCGTCCGTTCCGCCGGTGCCGGTGAGCTTCCAGAGACAGCTTCCGCCCGCGAGGCCTCGGACGAAATCGGCGTGGACGTGGACCGCGACGCAGGGTTGTGGGTCGCGTCCATCGCCGCGTCGCCCATTCCCCTGTGCACAGCGGGCCCGGCGGACGATGCCGAGGGGCTGCGCGCCGCATTCAGCTCCGATGCCTTCGGCAGTCTCTCCGAGACGTGCGGCGGCGTGCCGTAGCCGGGATCGCGAGAACGGGCCGGCGATCGCCTCCGGTCGTCGTCTCGTCCCGGTCCCTGCGCGTGCGACACTGTCCGGTCGAACAGCAGCCACCCGACCCCGACAGCGGTAAGCATCAGCGGGATGGGCTTCTCTTGGATCATCCGTCTCAGCGTGTAGCCGTACTCGGTCCGATTCTCGCGCAGGTAAGCGCCGAGACGCTCCCACGCATCCTCGAAAGTCAGGCGCCCAAGGAGTTCGTCAATGGTGCCGCGCAGCTCTGCGCGTTCCTGTTCGATGTCGCGTTCGATGTCGCGAGAGGATCGTGTGTCGTTAGCCATGGGTCGTCGCCTCCCTCACCGAGTTCGCATCGCGCCGCACATTCTTGGCCGTCCGCGTCGGGGCGAGGCTGACGAGCTTGAGGTCGTTCTTTCCCTTCAGCGCCATCACGAGCGCGATGATCGCGAGGACGCCACCGACGACGAGCGCCGCCCATCCGGCACCGAGACCCGCCTCCGCCAGCGCGGCGGTTAGGGCCGCAGCAAGGACGTTCAGCGCCACCAAGAGTACGACGATCGCTCCGACGAGCAGTCCAATCGCCGTGGCGGCTTTGTTGGTATTCTCCTGCAGCTCGGCCCGGGCAAGATCAATCTCGCCGCGTACGAGACCCGTGATGTGCTCGAAGGCGTCGCCAACAAGACCCGTCGTGCTGCTTCGCGCTTTGCTGCTCGATGACATGTGTGGTTCGGAATGCGTCATTTGTCTCCTCCGTGTCCCGCAGGACCTGTTCGATCGCAGAGACAAGAAACTGGCGTCGCAGTTGTTCCGAAACACGCTTGCACTCGGCGCCTCGTGCGCAGGAACAGAGCCATTACATATCCGGATCACGGCCATTCTTCCAACGGTACCGGCATGATTCGGCCGCTCCTTTTTCGTCCATGATTTGATGCTCTGGAATGCAGATTGAAAGCTTCGGCGCAGAGCCACTGCGCGATCAGAAGAAGAACGTCTCAATAAGCGCGTCGCCGGGCGCGCTGCTCCTCTCGTAGCTTCGGAATTTCACGCCGATCTGATCCGAAGGTCCAAAGCATGATCGCCACGAACCGATGTGCCGACGAAGGACTTCGTATCCTCCGGCAGCACTGCACCACCTTTTCTTACTGCCGCTGCGACGTTCTAAGGCCATCGGTGGACGGGGTGCACCCGCGGGCCG
>CAVZOJ010000019.1:0-72082 GCA_963776845.1 uncultured Alphaproteobacteria bacterium
GTAAGCGATGCCGTGCGGCTGCCGACTGGATGGCAATGACGTGGGGCCGACAGCTCAGAATGTGTTTTCCGATGCATCCCCCCAGATCCGGCTCTGCCAGCCCGGAAAATCGTCGAGCTCATCGAAGGCGGTGTCCTTCGAGACAAGCGGGCAGGCGAGCTCGATTGCCGTGGCCGCGATCATGCGGTCGAACGGATCGCGATGGCTCCAGGCCATGCTGCCAGACAGGATGGCCATCTCGGCCGTGTAGGGAGCGACCGTGCCACCCTGGGCCCGAAGGAGTTGCGGCAGCCGGCGCACGATATCTTCGACCTCGGGCCACTTGCCCGACCGATGTTTCTGCGTGATCTCGTGGAAGCTGCACGGCGGAACGTAGACGGTTCGCGCCGTCTCGATTGTCTTCCGGGCCGCGGGATCGAGCTTGGACGACTGAACAGGCTCCAGACCCACGCGTGCGTGTCCAGCACGATCGCCGTCACCCCCAGCGGTCCAGTTCGTCCTCCGCCATCGGTTCAAGGAAGTCGGGAATATGACCGATTTCCCCATCCGCGAGACCAATGCGGAACGGGGCCGGCGAGATGGCCGGAACGATCCGCACGACCGGCTGCCCTCCGCGTGCGATCAGGACCTCCTCGCCTCGTTCCGCCGCGGCAATGAGTTCCGACAGCTTCGCTTTGGCTTCCGCGATATTCATCTGCATCGGCAACACCCTTGGAACGTCTGATCAACGGCTCCGATTGGCCGCGATGACGGCCAGAAAGGGTCTCGGCGGGGCGATGCGGGGGACAAGCGGCCCCGGGTCTGCGGATCAGGTGCCGCTCGCGCGGCGGCAAGGCCGATTTCGGGCGGACTCCGCCTCAGGCCATCAACCGTCGTCGGACCAGGAACAGGTTGCCGAGCCCGAAGAGCGAGAACAGTTGCGCCTCGTTCTTCGCCAGCCCGCGGTAGCGGGTCTTGCGGTAGCCGAACTGGCATTTCATCACCCGGAACGGGTGCTCGACCTTGGCCCGCAGGCTGGCGATGATCCGGTTGATGCGCTCGTCGATCGGATGCAGCTTGCCGCCTTTCGGAGCCTTGCGCATCACGCCCCAGACCTTGCCCTGGGCGCGGAATGCTTCCTCCCGCTCGCCGCTGACATAGCCGTCGCCAGCGGTTGCTCGAACCGGTGGCGCAACCCCTGGCAACTCGCCGAACACCGCCTGCTCGTCGCCGTGAAGCAGGTCGTCGAACTTCTGGCTGTCGTGGACCTTGGCGGTGCTGGTTTCGAGCGTGTGGACCACGCCGCTGCCGATATCGACGCCGACATGCGCCTTCATCCCGAAATACCAGTCGTTGCCCTTCTTCGTGCTGCTCATCTCCGGGTCGCGGGCGCCCTGCTTGTTCTTCGTCGAGCTTGGCGCGTCGATGAGCGTCGCATCGACCAACGTTCCCTCGCGCAACAGGATGCCGCGCTCGCGAAGATAGCTGTTGATCGCCTCGAAGATCGCACGCGTCAGCTCGTGCCGCTCCAGCAGGTGGCGGAAGTTCAGGATGGTCGTCTCGTCCGGGATCGCATCGTCGCCCAGCTCGAGCCCGGCGAACCGGCGCATGGCGTCGCTGTCGTAGAGGTTCTGCGCTACAATCGATCCACTGGATCGATTGCTATACGCTTGAACCCTCCGCCGCCGGGTCGGACAGCGCGTACCACTGCTGCAGACAGTAGACCCGCAGCATCACCTCCAGCGGCATCGCCGGCCGCCCGCCCTTCGGTCCCGCCTTCGGGTAGTGCGGCTCGATCAGCGCCGTCAGACGCGCCCAGGGCACCACCGCCTCCATCTCGGCGAGAAACGCCTCGCGGCGGGTGCGCTTCTTCTTCGTCGCATAGGCCAACGACGCGAAGGTGGTCTGCTTCATTGAGGGCGGCTCCATCGAGGTCGCCGCCAGCCTACCAGATCACCGCCCGATGCCGAGGTTCTTCAGAGCTTCCCATTATATTGGACCAACACTTAACCTACTAGCCGTAACTTTGCCCCCCGATGGGTGTCGCGTTACGTCAGTAGGCGAAGGGGCTGCTCCGCGCGCCTCTCGAAACCCCCAGGCGAGGGACGCTTCGCCCCCTCGACCTCAGACCAGGCGTTGGCGCCCTGGACCCGCTTCCTCAGGGAGGATGGCCGACGACGCGCCTCCTCCCTTCAGGTCCGCTGCGGCGCAGCTCCACTCTTATGTAGGCCGGCAGCTCGGCCCGCAGCTTCGATCGATCGAGGCTGCAGGGCGCCCGCCAGTGCGCCTGCAGCCGGTCGATCGGCCGGGTTGGCGCCGGCGCCGCCTTGCCGCTCAGCGCCGCGTGCGCGGCGCGAGCGAAGCCGTCGACGGCCGCCTCCAGCTCGGCAGCATGGAGGCGCCCCCGGCCGAGCGCGGCGAGGTAGCCGAGCTGGCGCAGCTCGTCGTCGCCTCGACCTCCGCGACCGTCATCCGGCCGCAGGCAATCGCTGCCAGCGCCCGCAGCATCCGGTCCTCGCGCTGGCGCGGAGGCAGCGCGTCAATCGAGACCGGCGGCACGGCGCAGCATGTCGTTGGCGCGGGACTGCCAGCCGGCGCCTCCGGCCTTCAGCCGCTCCACCAGGTCGGCGTCGAGGCGGATGCTCACCGGCACCTTGGTCGGCGCCCGCTGCGGGCCGCGCACCGGCCGCATGGCGCGCCATTCCTCGTCGCTGAGCGGCCGGGCATCGGGATCCGCCTCGGCCACGCGGGTGATCGCCGCGTCCTCTTCCCGGGTCGGAGGGATGATTCTAGGCATTGCGGGCCTCCTCGTACTTCCTGACTTCGCGCAGGTTGGCCTTGCGCAGGCTGATCAGCCGACAGGAGTCGCCGCGCCAGGTGTAGACACATTGATGCAACCGTCCGTCGATCGGCGCATAGGCGCGGAACCTCACCTCGTCGTGCGCGTGCGGATCGCGGCCACCGACCGCGGCGGACCAGTCGAAGTCATGGATCGCATCGAAGGCGACGCCGTGCTTGTCGAGGTTCGCCGCGGCCTTCGCCGGGTCCCATTCGTAGTGCATGGGCTTTTTGAATATACGCAAGCGCCAGGCTCAAGGCAAATTGTATGTACGACGCACATATCCCTTGAGCGCCCCTCGTCTGTCCTCCTCCCTTCATGGCTTCTCGACCCAGATGTCTGGCCGGCGGCGAGCCCGGACGGCGGAGAACAGCTTCTTGGAGGAGACGAGAAGAAACCAAGTGGCCGCTAGAGGCAGGATCCCGAACACGACGTAGAACGCCTTCGTCTCCGAGTTGGTCAAGCCGCTCTGCAGCTTCACCCAAGCGAAGTAGGCCAAGCATCCGGCGAGAAGGACCTCGCAGATGAGGGCTGCCAGCTTCTGCACGGCGATTTCGGCTTTCCAACTCCTGCCGGTTCAGAAGGCTGTCGTTGATCCAGATGCCCTTCCTGGCGCTGTAGGCGGGGCAGGTGTTTGCCTGGGGATCGACCGCGCTCCGGCAGAACGGGCATTGGGACATGGGACCGCCTCAAGTAGTATCCTGATTGCATCTAACCCAGATGGATTCGCGCGCCTTGGAAATCAGGACGCACTGCGCAGCGCCCTGATCCACCTCCGGTGCTCTGGCGTCATCGCGCCGAGACCGGCAAGCAGGGCCAGCAACTCGCCGATCCTGGCCAGGAGCCGCCACGCCGGGGCCGGTGCGATCATCGCTAGGATGTCGAGGCCGGCGGGAGCCGCGCCGACCAGCCAGACCAGGGTGAGGAGGCCAAAGGCCGCGCCCAGGCCTTCGTCCGGCAGGGCGAGGCCGGGTGCCGCCAAGAGTGCGAAGCCTGCAAGGTTCAGACCAGCCCCAGCGGCAGCGACGCAGGCTCGCACAGGAGCCGGCGCAGCGCCTTGGGCCGGGTGATCGCGAAGAGGCCAAGCGCCGGGGATGGCGAGGGCCAAGCCGGCCAGCCCGGGCTCGGTCTGTCGCTCCGGGGGGGGGCGCTGTAAGCGCCTTGACGCACCGGGGCGGGGGCGGCAGGTCCGGGGCCGGCGAACCGGGAGAGAGACCTTGGGCGACACACGCGGCACGATCCTCGTCACTGGCGGAGCGGGCTACATCGGCAGCCATGCCTGCAAGGCCCTCGCGCGGGCGGGCTACCTGCCGGTCAGCTACGACGACCTCTCGACCGGCTGGAAGGGCGCGGTGAAGTGGGGCCCCCTCGAGGAGGGCAGCCTGCACGACCGCGGCCGGCTCGACACGGTGATGGCGCGGCACCGGCCGGAGGCGGTAATGCACTTCGCCGCCCGGTCGGACGTGGGCGAGAGCGCGCGCAATCCGGGGAAGTACTGGCGCGACAACGTGGCGGGCTCGCTGACGCTGATCGAGGCGATGGTGGCGAGCGACATCCGCCGGCTGGTGTTCTCGTCGACCTGCGCCGTCTACGGCGACCAAGACGGGGTTGTCCTCGAAGAGAGCGCCGAGACCCGGCCGATCAACGCCTACGCCTCATCCAAGCGCGCGATCGAAGACATGGCGCGCGACTTTGGCGCCGCCCACGGCCTGCGCACTGTGACCTTCCGCTACTTCAACGTCGCCGGCGCCGACCCCGAGAGCGAGGTCGGCGAGGCACACGATCCCGAGACGCACCTGGTGCCTCTGATGCTGCAGGCAGTCGCCGGCAAGCGGCCGGCGTTGACCATCCACGGCACGGACTATGCCACGCCCGACGGCACTTGCATCCGCGACTACGTCCATGTCTGGGACCTGGTGGCAGCGCATGTCCTGGGGCTAAAGCGGCTGCTCGATGGCGCGGAGTTCGCGGCTCTACAACCTTGGCACCGGCTCGGGGTTCTCGGTGCGTGAGGTGGTCGACGCCAGCCGGGCGGTCACCAACCGCGAGGTGCCTGTTGTCGACGGGCCGCGGCGGCCGGGAGATGCGGTGCGGCTGGTTTCGGGGTCGACGCGCGCTGTCGAGGAGCTCGGCTGGGCGCCGGAGCGATCGACCATGCGGCAGATGATCGGGGATGCATGGGCTTGGCACACGGGCCCTGGGCTTCGGCAGATGAACGCGCGTGATCCGGAGGCGGTCTGAAGACGGAGCGTACCGTCTGACGCGGCGGGCAGTTCCAACGAAAAAAGGCGGCCGAATGGCCGCCTTCTATGTCAGAGGCTGGGCTGAGTTTCAGCCGCGGCGGCGCCGCAGCAGCCCGAAGCCCATCAGCGCGGTACCGAACATCAGGCCACCTGCGGGCAGCGGGATCGCAGCAATCTCGAGACCGGCGAGCGCGAAATCGCCCTTGCCGATGCCGTCGTTGCCGCTGCCCTCGGCGAAAGTAAACGTGCTCCCTACCAAACTGGTGCTGGCGAAGCCGAAGCCAAAGCCGCCCGGGGCGTAAACCTCGGTCGCGGTGAGGGTTGCAGCCGGAGAGCCGGTCGGCATGGCGCCGCTGAAGAGCGCCGCCGTCTCGGCGTCCGGGTCGTTGACCGCGTCCTTGAAGAGGTCGAGCGCCCAGAAGCCGGTAAGGCGGACGGGCTTGGTAAAGGTCACCGTCACATATTCATTGCCTTCGGTGATCTCGTCGTTGTTCAGACCGACGCCGTCGTTGAGGCCGGCGAGTATTCCGATCGGACCAGGCGCATCGCCGTCCTCGAAGGTCAGCGTGTCACCGGCGCTGGGAGCGAGGCTCCAGCCGATGCCGCCAATCGATCCGGATGCATTGGAAGAGGCCGTGAAATCTATCACGGCTGCCGAAGCGGCAAACGTACCCGCTACCGTGATACCTGCGGCAAACGCTGTGGCCAGCATGCCCGGTTTGGTGAAAACTCGCATAAACTACCTTACTCCGACAAATCGGTCCCGCTCCCGCGCCATCGTTCTGTGACACGGTCCTGATGTTAATTCGTCAGATCGAAGGTAATTTCCACCCTGGGAACGCCGAAAAACCGCTTCGAGGAGCGGTTTTCTACCTCCGGCTGAAGGCAGACCATGACGCACTCACCTCAGGGGCCGCTCCAATGACGAAAGCGACCACTTGGTGCCCAAAAAACAAGCACCGGCGACGCGAGTTAAGCGTCGCGCAATAAGCGAGAACGACTAAGATTCGGCCCGGCGGAAGCGAGTGCTCGAGCGGACATGCCCAAACAATCCCTTCAAGGGCTCCGATGTCGCGTGGTAGCGATGTCCCCTTTTTCCCCTATCCCGATCGGCAGGCCCCACACCCGCCAGGAAGAACAGGCCCCACACCCGCTTTTCCCACCTACAAGTTATCGCCCCTGACAGCGATTCTCAACGCAAATCGACGTACTAGATTTCGTGGCGCCAATGAATGTCTGCCGGTGCGAAATATGACGTACTTTCAAATACATGAAGCTTTCGCGTCGGCTTTCGTCAGGTGCGGTGGTAGACGTCCTCGTAGCGCTCGATGTCATCCTCGCCGAGGTAGGTCCCGGTCTGCACCTCGATCAGGTACATCGGAACCTTCCCCGGATTTTCCATCCTGTGGATGGATCCGAGGGGAATGTAGACGGACTGATTCTCGGTCAGCAGCCGCACGTCTTCGCCGATCGTCACCCGCGCCGTCCCGGCCACCACCACCCAGTGCTCGGAGCGGTGCATGTGGCTCTGCAGGCTGAGGATGCCGCCCGGTCGAACCATGATCCGCTTCACCTGGAAGCGGCTGTCGAGGCACAGCGTCTCGTACCAGCCCCAGGGGCGGTGAAAGCGCGGATAGTCGTCGGACTGAGCCACGTGCGCCTCGCGCAGCGCCCCGACCACCTTCTTGAGGTCCTGGCTGCGGCCCATGTCGGCGACGAGCACCGCGTCGCGCATCGCCACCGCCACGATTCCCTCGAGGCCGAGCCCGACGAGGTGCATCGCGCCCTCCTCCGAGCGCAGGTAGCTGTCGCGGCAGTCGATCGCGGTCACCGCGCCATTGCTCACGACGCCGTCGGCATCCTGCTCGGACGACTGCCAGAGCGTCTGCCACGAGCCGAGATCGGTCCAGCCGCAGTCGAGCGGCACCGCGACGACGCCGCCCGTCGCGCCGGCGGGCTCCATCACGGCGTAGTCGACCGAGATCGCTCGTGCCTTGCCGTAGGTTGGCCCCAGCCGCAGGAAGCCGAGGTCTCGCTCGCCGGTGTCGATCGCGGCGCGGCAGGGGGCGACGAGGTCGGGCGCGTGGGTCTCGAACGCGGCCAGCACGTCTGTGGCGCGAAAGAGAAAGATGCCTGCGTTCCACAGATGCCGCCCCGAGGCGAGCATCGCCTTGGCCGCCGCGGCGTCTGGCTTTTCGCGAAAGCTTCCAAGCGGTACCGGCGCGCCGTCCTCGGGCACATGGGCCAGCTCGAGGTAGCCATATCCAGTCTCGGGGCGGTCGGGGAGGATGCCGAAGGCGACGAGCTTGCCGGTCTCCGCCGCCTCGACCCCGCGCCCGACGGCGGCGTGGAACGCGGCCGGCGCGCCGATCAGGTGATCGGAAGGGGCGACAAGCATCAGCGCGTCCGGATCCTCGGCCGCGAGCATCAGTGCCGCGGTCAGGATCGCCGGTGCGGTGTCGCGACCCTCGGGCTCGATCACGACGCGCAGGTCGGAAAGGCCGATCGCCGCCGCCTGTTCGCTGGCGAGGAACCGGAACGCATCGCCGGTCATCACCAGCGGCGCTGCGAAACCTTCACCGCAAAAGCGGCGCAGCGTGGTCTGGTAGAGGCTCTCGCGGCCGATCAGCGGCGCGAACTGCTTGGGGTAGGCCGCCCGGCTCGACGGCCACAGCCGCGTGCCCGACCCGCCGCAGAGGATCACGGGATGGATCACGGGGCAGCCTCCTCCGTCGTCCGGCTTCGATCGGCGGCCTTCTGTCGTGAAAGGCAAGGCACATCAAGCACGTTCCGGCAAGAGCGTTACCGCAGAACACGACGGGCCCGTCGCGCGGACCGGCCTGTCGCCGATTTCCGGGGCACGCGTCTGCCCCCTCCGGCCGGCCGGGCGGGGGCCTCAGGCCAGCCCGCAGATGCCCGTCGCGGTGGTGCCCGTCGCCCAGACCTTGCTGACGCGCAGCGGAAAGAAGATGCCGGCGGCCACGAAGACGGTGCCGACGGCCCCGTCGCGGGTTGTGACCCGGACGTGGCCGGGGGTCTCGACATTCAGGCCCAGAAGCATCTGGGCCAGGCCCTCTCCGTCGTCGTTGGGCACCACCTCGACGAGCATCGTGGCGGGCTGGTCGGGCGTCGCGGGAAAGGTGGAGAAGCGGTCTTTCGCCATGCGGCCGGGCTCCGTATCGGAAATCGTTCGCCCAAAGCTACGCGCGCGCTCCTTGAACAAGCGATGAACCCCCCGCGCGCCAAGCCTGCCTTTCGTGCAATATCCACCCGGCCGCCCGAACCGGACGTGCCGTTCACCGTGCCGCGCCGCCCGGCTTGACACACAAGGGAAGAAGACTGCAGGGCAGCGTGCAACAATGCCTTGGGCAAGAGGTTCCGGACATGCCGTTGAAGAAGTCCGTCCGTACGATCGTGCGGCGCGCAGCCACGCCGATTGCCACCCTTCGCGAACTCGGCGATCGTCGGACCCACGTCTACTTCCTGCACATCGGCAAGACTGCGGGCACCCAGATCATACATGTGATCGAACAGGTCAATTCCGGAAATGCCGCCTATTTCCTGATCGCGCCGGGCCACGGCCGCAAGCTTCTGACGCTGCCCGACGCCGCGCCCTACTTCTTCTCGATCCGCCGCCCCGAGAGCCGGTTTCGCTCGGCCTTCTACAGTCGCAAGCGCAAGGGACTGCCGCGCCACCCGGTCGAATGGACCCCGGACGAGGAACGCGCCTTCACCCGGTTCGAGCATGCCAACGACCTGGCCGAGGCGCTGTTCGCCGAGGGCGATGACGGCCACCAGGCATTCCTCGCGATGAAGTCGATCAGCCACGTCTCGATGAACCAGGCTGATTGGTTCGACCGCTCGGGCTACTTCCTCGAGCGGCGTCCGCCGATCTGGATCGTTCGGCAAGAGGCGTTCGACGCCGACCTCGCGGTCCTGCTCGACCGGCTCGGCCACGAGGGTGGGGTCGAGATCACCCGCGACCCGGCCTCGGCGCATATCAATTCCTACAAGGGGATCCCGCCGCTCTCGGAGAAGGCGCGTGAGAACCTGCGCGCGTGGTACGCGCAGGACTACGAACTCTACCGCCAGTGCGAGGCCTGGATCGAGGCCAATACCTAGCCGGCCGCCGCCTCGGGCCCTCGCCAGATCTCTCGGGTGACGGGGAAGCGCTCGGCGCAGGCGGCGTAGACCTCGCCATAGGTCTCGCGCACGAAGGCCGCCGTCTCGGGCGCGAGCCCTTTCGCCTTGGAACTCACGTTGACCTTGTGCTCGACGAAGTCGAGATCAGGCGCGACGCCGAAGAAGGCGCTGAGCCGCTCGACCTCGGGTTCCGTGAAGATCGTCTCGTAGAAGCCGAAGAACACCTCGTCCGCGTCGAAGACCGCGTCGATCGCAGCCAGCGTATGGTGATACTCGGTCCGCAGGCGTGCCTCGGCGCCGGTAACGTAGCGGCGGAGCGCCTCGTCCTCGTCGAGGCGGATGTCCACCCCTTCGCGAGGCTTGCCGTCACGCTTGTGCATCCGGACAGCGGAATGGCAGCGCTCGACCGGGTCCCGCATCAGGAAGAAGGCGCGTATCGGGATGCCGCGCGCGTCGAAGCCCGCGCGGATCTCGCGCAAGGTTTCCGCCGGCAGGGCGCCGTAGCTCGGGGTGATGTCCCCGGTCAGACGGATGCCGTCCCGGTCAAGCAGCTCCGCGAAATAGTCGAAATACGCTTTGGTATCGCGGCAGAACCGGCGGCGCAGCGCGTCGGGCCGGGCGTTGCCACCGGTCGCGAGGCGGACCAGCGACTTTGCCCGCGCCAGCGGCGTGAGCGGCGAGAAGTAGCCGAATTCGGGCACCCGGAGCGCGTCCCAGACGTGGTATTCCTTGATCGCGCCGAAATCCGCCTCCGGCAGGCGGCGGAGGTAGCGGTGCACCCAGCTCGTCGCCGCCTTCTGCGCGCCGAGCCCCAGGACAAAGGTCTTGTCTGCGGCCATCCCTCGTCCCTTCAGAAGAGCGGCGGCACCAGAACCGCGTAGGCCAGCGCGATCGCCGCGAGGTTCAGTACATCGACCTTGAGCGTCGCGTAGCCTCGACGGACCGCGATGCTGGCCGAGAATGCGAAGACCAAGAGCAGCGCCACCGCGTCCGCGAGCAGCATTCCCACCACGCCGCCGATATAGAAGCCCACGATCGCCCCGCCGATCCTGAGCGCGCTTGAGGTGCCGGTGACGAAGGCATGGACCCGGCTGTCGCCGAGTGCGAGCAGCGTCTTCTGGTAAATGAGCGGCAGCACCGCGATCGCGTTGGCGAGCGACATCATTGTCAGGTAGGGGCCCGCTGAGAGGTAGCGGTCGTCGTAGAGCAGTGCGATCATCGGTTGAGCGATCGCCGCGATGGCGATGAAGCCGGGCGTCGAGAACATCGTCTGCAGGGTGCGGATCTTGGCGGCGGTCGCCTGGAGCTTGCGTGGTCGCGCGCGTACCACCTCGGACAGGACCGGGTAGGCGACGCCCTTCAGCACCGCCTGCACCAGCTCGCCGATGAGCCAGCCGAACATCATCGCGATGTGCAGGAACGCCAGCGTCTCGAGGTCGGTGAGGTAGCCGCGGACCCCCTGGATGCCCCGCTGGCCAAGAAAGGTGAAGAGCGTGGCGACCAGAACCCAGCGGCCGAACGTAACGATCTCGGTCAGAACCGAGCGGTCCCACATGAAGCGATGATTGGGCGAGGGCAGGATCAGGTGACTGAGCACAACCACCACGATGGCGCCCGCGAGGTTGCCCCAGGCCAAGCCCCAGACCGACTGGAAGGCCACCGCAAAGCCCACCATCACCACGGCGTTCGCAACTTGGCCCGCAAGTTGCAGCGTGACCAGCCGCCCCAACGATAGCCGTCGCTCCATGATTGCGCGCTGGATCGAACCGAAGCCGCCGATCAGCGGCGCGAAGGCCATGACCAGAATCAGCGGTGCCAGCATCGGCTGGTCGTAGAGCCAGGCGTAGGGCCAGGCAAAGATCAGCGCGAGCAGCGTGACCCAACCTCCGCGGACGATCTGCAAGGTCCACGAGGTGGCTTGGAACACCGGATCTTCGGCGCGCGTCGAGCGCACCAGCGACGCCTTGATGCCGACGTCGCTCATCAGCTGCAGTCCGGTTATGAATACCGAGACCAGCGCCATCAGGCCGAACGCTTCCGGGTAGAGGATGCGCGTCAGGATCAGGTTGGCGCCGAGCTGCATCACCTTGGAGCCGCCGAACGAGACGAAGGTCAGGACCGTCGCCCGAAGCGAACGGGCCCGAAGGTGGCTGCCGTCGAATAGCGCCCTGAACTTGAGGGCATGTTCCTTGACCAAGATCATCTTTACTCCAGTGAAGACCACTGACGACCGTCGCCGGCGATCTCATCGCATACCCTTCTTGACAAGTCTTTGCTGCCGATGCCCTGCACCCGTCTGAAGCGCAAGTCTTGTCCGCGGGGTGCCTACGCCACAGGCAGATGGAGCGTCGGCGCGTGCACACCCATCACCGGCAGGGGGAGCTTGCCATTCCCGGTGCGGCTCTGGCACCACCGCGGAATGGCGCCGATCCCGCGTCGTCGTTCCCCGGAAGGCCCGGCCCATGTCTCGTGCTCCCGACCATGATGCCCGTCCCCGCGCCCTGGTCACCGGATCGGCGGGGTTCGTCGGCCGCGCGGTCGCCTCCCGGCTGATTGCGGCGGGTTGGCAGGTGACTGGCCTCGACGCGATGACCGACTACTACGACGTGGGGCTGAAGCGCGCCCGCCACGCCACGCTCGAGGGGCCCGCCTTCCGCGCCGTCGAGGCGCGGATCGAGACGCCCGGCGTGCTCGAGGGCCTGATGGCAGAGGAACGGCCCGAGATCGTCGTCCACCTCGCCGCGCAGGCCGGCGTGCGCTACTCGATCGAGGCGCCCGAGACCTACCTCGACGCCAACATCACCGGCACGTTTCGCCTGCTCGAGGCCGCTCGTGCCACGCCGCCGCGACACCTGCTCCTGGCCTCGACCTCCTCGGTCTACGGGGCCAACACCGAGATGCCCTACGCCGAGACCGACAAGTGCGACACCCAGATGTCGTTCTACGCCGCGACCAAGAAGGCGAACGAGGCGATGGCGCACAGCTACGCGCACCTCTACGGCCTGCCCGTCACCATGTTTCGCTTCTTTACCGTCTACGGGCCCTGGGGGCGGCCCGACATGGCGCCGTGGAAGTTCGTAAAGGCCGCCTTCGAGGGGCAGCCGATCGACGTCTACAACGACGGGCGGATGCGGCGCGACTTCACCTATATCGACGATCTCGCCGACGCGGTCGGGGCGCTCGGCGAGGTGGCCCCGGTCCGCCCCGACGGGCCGGTGCCCGAGGGGGACAGCCTGTCGCCGGTGGCGCCGTTCCGGATCGTCAACATCGGCAATTCCGAGCCGGTGGAGTTGATGGACTTCATCGCCGCGGTCGAGGCGGCGACGGGGTGCGCGATCGAGAAGCGGATGCTGCCGATGCAGCCGGGCGACGTGCCCGCGACCTGGGCTTCGACCAGGCTTCTCGAGCGGCTGACCGGCCGTTGCCCGGCGACGCCCGTCGCCGAGGGGGTTCGCCGCTTCGTCGCCTGGTACCGGCAGTACACCGGGAGCTGAGGCCGATCGGCCTCACTCAGAGCGGATAGAGCTCGGTCAGCGGCGAATCCTCCAGAACGCGGCCAAGCTGCTCGTTCACCAGATCGGCCGGCAGGGCGTCGGTATGTGCCTTGGCAAAGAGGACGTTCTTGAGCCCTGCGAGCCGCGCACGGTGGCGCTCCTCGAAGGAGAGGCCGGCGAACTCGTAGGCGCGCTGCGCCTGGGCCACGGTATCCTCCGAGATCTCCTCGTAGCGAAACAGCATGTAATGCTCGAGCTCGTGCCGCGCGGTATAGAGCGGCTCGTTGGCGCCGCGCCAGATCCAGAGCTCGCCGTAGATCAGGTTCTCCATGCTGTAGATGTCGGGCAGCGGGTCGCGGCCGAAATGGGTCAGCACGCTCGACGCCTTGGCCTGCACCTCGGCGTAGACGTTCTGGGGCGTCTCGCGCTTGCGGCGCACGAAGCGGTTGTACCAGGAATTCAGGTAGTCCTGCGGTCGGCGGATGTTGTGGATGATGTACTGGTCGGGCTGGCTGTCGTGATTGGCGAGGTACCACGACGCAGTGCTGCCGATCTTGAGAACGGGGATGATCCTGTCGGTCGCCGACGCCTTCAGGAAATACCCCGGCAGCTCCCATTCCTTGCCGCCCATCCCGAGCGCGGCGCGGACGCGCCCGCGCTTCATCACCGCGTCGGCGAGGCGACCCATGCCGGGCCGGTAGTACACCTTGTCGGGGGCGTCGAACCGGTCGCGGCCGCTCTTGCGGGTCCGCGCGGCGTGCACCGCCGCTTCCCAGCGCTGCAGGAAGTCCCCCGGGAGGTCCTCGGCGGCCTCGGGTCTCGGCAGCTTCCGGAAATCGGTGTCGAGCGCCTGCAGCTCGTTGCGGCAGTTGGTCAGCTCGTGCTGATCGAGGACGTCGAGCATCCGGTTCGATCCCGACCGCCCCGAAGAATAGATCACGATGTACTTCACGACGCCAAACCTTGTGTGTTTCCGGTCGGATGACGGGTGCATCTTTGCATGGCCCGCGCCGGGAGGCGAGCGGTGCAGCGCGGCGCCGTTCGTCATGCAGGTGCCGTAAAAAGCAGATACCCCGACGCGGTCGCGACGGGGTATCTGCTGTTCGAGCTTCCGGTCTTCGGAAAGCGAGGAGGTCCTCAGACGGCCTTGCGGCGGCGTCCGACCCAGCCGAGCAGGCCGAAACCGGCAGCGGCCATCGGCAGGGCGGCCGGCAGCGGAACCGGGGCGAGGACGAACGAGTCGGTGCCACCCGAGCTCGAGTAGGAGATCGTGAAGCTGTCGCCCACGCCGAGCCTCGAAGAGGAGAACGTCGCCTTTCCGGTGACGTTGTCGAAGGCCGACCCGACCCGCTGTCGATCGTGCCGAGGACCCCGTCCGCGAAGGTCGACACGCTGAAGACGCCGCGTCGACTGCGGAGAAGCCGAGCAGGCGGAATGACTTGCCCGACACCAAAGTCAGGTGATCGTGCCCGGGTCTGCGTCGTCGTTCGGAACCGGCCGCGACTTGCGGCTTTCCTGCAGCGCGAGGACGTTCCCCGCGATGCCGTTCTGTCCCTGAATGCCGCCGGTGAGGTTGCCCACGCCGTGCACGATGTCGCCGTTGCACCCGTCGCTGCTACCGTACGTCGAAGTCGATGGTGACCGCGGCTGCCGGACCGGCCAGGGCCGTCCCCACGAGTCCAGCCATTACTAAGGCTTTCATTACCCAAAACTCCAAAAGAGGAATCTACCTGTCCCCCCCGGATCAAATCACGAAAGATTTCGTCAATTATGTTCAGGATGGTTTCGCCCCTGCATAATCCTCTAGAGATATGATAATGAAAGATATTATATCGTGCGCCGGGGCGCGGTGGTCCATCGGGATCGGGGATCCGAACCTCGCCGGTTGGGTCACCGTCATGGCCTATGCGCTGGCGTCGGTGCTGGCGTTCAGGGCCGCTGCGATACGCGACCGAATCACCTTGGCCGAGCGGACGTTCTGGGTGCTTGCGGGCCTCGGGCTTGCGTTCCTCGCGGTCAACAAGCAACTCGACCTGCAGAGCCTGCTGACCGACGCCGGCCGCTGCGCGGCGCGGCTGCAGGGCTGGTACGGGATGCGCCGGGCGGTGCAGCTCGACTTCATCCTGGCGATGGTCGGCGCCGGCGTCCTGGGCGGCCTCACGGCGCTCTGGATCCTGCGCGGCACGTTGAGGCGCACCGGGGTCGCACTGCTCGGCCTCGTCTGGATCACCAGCTTCGTGCTGGTGCGCGCGGCGGGGTTCCACCACGTCGACAGCCTGATCGGCCTGCGCGTCGCGGGGATGCGGCTCAACTGGGTGTTCGAACTCGGCGGCATCGCCGTCTTCATTTTCGGCGTCGCGCTCGCCGTGGCCTCAGGGCGGCGCCACGGGGCGGGCCGCTAACTCTGCCGGTGCGGCGTCGTTGACAGTGCCGCTCGAAATGACACAGGCCCCCTGCGAACAGCGACGGAGCGTGGGTGATGAAGATTGCGATGATCGGGACGGGATACGTGGGTCTCGTTTCAGGGGTGTGTTTCTCCGACTTCGGCCACGAGGTGGTCTGCGTCGACAAGAACCCTGAGAAGATCGAGATGCTCGAGCGCGGCGAAGTACCGATCTACGAGCCCGGCCTCGACCGGCTGATGGCGCGCAACGTCGAGGCGGGGCGGCTGTCCTTCACCGGCGACCTCGCGGCCGCGGTCGACGGCGCCGACGCGGTGTTCATCGCGGTCGGCACGCCGACGCGGCGGGGCGACGGCCATGCCGATCTCACCTACGTCTATGCCGCGGCCGAGGAGATCGGGCGGGCGCTGACCGGCTATGCGGTGGTGGTGACCAAGTCGACCGTGCCCGTGGGCACCAATCTCAAGGTTCGCGACATCATCCGCGAGGCGGTCCCGGAGGCGGAGTTCGACGTCGCCTCCAACCCCGAGTTCCTGCGTGAGGGGGCCGCGATCGACGACTTCATGCGCCCCGACCGGGTGGTCGTGGGCGTCGAGAGCGATCGTGCGGCGGGTGTGATGAACGACATCTACCGCCCGCTCTTCCTGCGCGACTTTCCGGTCGTGACCACCGACATCGCCAGCGCCGAGATGATCAAGTACGCCGCGAATGCGTTCCTCGCGACCAAGATCACCTTCATCAACGAGATCGCGATGCTGTGCGAGCGGGTCGGTGCCGACGTCAAGGAGGTGTCCAAGGGCATCGGCCTCGATGGCCGGATCGGCAACAAGTTCCTGCACGCCGGTCCCGGCTATGGCGGGTCGTGCTTTCCCAAGGACACCAGCGCGCTGGCCCGCATCGGCCAGGAGCACGGCGTGCCGATGCGCATCACCGAGGCGGTGATCGCGGTCAACGATGCGGTCCGCCGGCGCATGGTCGACAAGGTGCTCGACCTCGCGGGCGGGTCCGTGAACGGCAAGACGATCGCGGTGCTCGGCGTCACCTTCAAGCCCAACACCGACGACATGCGCGACGCGCCGTCGCTGACCATCGTCCCCGCCCTCGTCGGTGGCGGCGCCAAGGTCCGCGTTGTCGACCCCCAAGGCCGGCGCGAGGGCGAGGCGATGCTGCCCGGCGTCACCTGGATGGACGATCCCTACGCCGCCGCCGAAGGCGCCGAGGCGCTGGTGATCCTCACCGAGTGGAACGAGTTCCGGGCCCTCGACCTCTCACGCCTCGCCGGCGTCATGGCGACGCCGCGGATGGCGGACCTGCGCAACGTGTACGCCCCTTCGGACGTCCGCGAGGCGGGCTTCGAGGCCTACGCCGCCGTCGGCCGCTGAGCCCTTCGCCAGCCGGAGAGTCGAGATCGGGGGCCGGGCAGGGCGGTCTCGGCCTCGAGTCTCCGGCAGACGCGCACGCGCCTGCTCGTGCACCAGCGCGGATGCAGCGTCAGCGTCGAACCAGGCTGCGTCCCCAGGATTCGAACTGGTTCGCACCGATGAGGGTCCGCGCGATGCCTCCGCCCAGCCGGCGGCGCAGGGCGGTCAACTCGAGCGGGTATCCGCACCGCGTCATGGTGTCCCCGCAGATGGCCTCGATCATCGCGAGTTCCGTCGGGTTCAGGATCTCGCGCCAGCGTCCCAAACTCGCGTCCGAGATCGCGTTGGCGGCCCGGGCTTCGTGTTCGGCGACCCAGCCATCCCACGCTCCGGACTTCGGGGCCGACGACTGCGCCCCGCGAACGTCGTCCCGACGGGTGAGCAGGGCGGGATCGAAATCCTCTCCGATGTGCCGGCACACCTCGCCCAGGACCTCCTCGGGCTCCTTCACGAGAGCCTCGTAGCTCACCACCAGCACGCGCGGGTCCTGCTCGGCTGCCGGGACGTACTCGCCGTAGATGCGCTGCCAGCCGCGAGACTGCCCCGCGACATGATAGGTACGACTGCGCCGCACGATCGGCGCCAGCCTCGCTGCCGGCTCCATCTGCTCGCGCACCCAGGGGGTCGCCAGAGCCGAGGCGGCGATGGCTCTCGGATCGCGGCGGATGGCGATGAGGCGGGCATCGGGGAACCATTCGAGCAGGCGCTTCCAGTAGCGATAATGGCCCGGCGTCTTTTCCCCCACGCGCGGCTTGCGGTTCGTCTCGCCGTAGGCGGCGAGCATCGCGGCGAATACCGAGCGGAAGCTCGGCGGCCCGGACGCCGAGGCCATCTGCAGGACCAGCTCGTCGCTCACGCCGAGATCGAGGAAGCGACTCCACCGGATCAGACTGGTCCAGAAGGCCGCGAAGTCGGCGGGCCTGTCGCTGTCGCGCGCGCCGTGGCGGTCCGCGAATTTCAGGTAGTGCGTCTCTGGCGTCACGGCGATGCGGGAATGCGCCGAGAGAGCCGTTCTCAGCAGCGTCGTCCCCGAGCGTCCTGCGCCCACGATGAAGATGGGAGCTTCGAGCATTTTTTCGCGATGATCCTTGAGCCTCTGGCCGGCCGCCCCGGCCACGGTATCGAGTGCGGGTCGGGCGGCGTGCGCCCGGATCACCGTCAGGCGCGGCGGCGGCCGGCGCCGGCCGCGAGGAAGATGCCGGCGAGTGCCGGCAGCAGCCAGATCGCCCGGCTCTGGTAGCGATCGACCGGAGCCGAGAGGCCGCCGAAGACACCCGCGTTGATCAAGAGCCCCAGCACCACCACCGCCGCGGTCTCGAGTTCGGGTCGCGTCAGCCGCCCGCGCAGCGCCAGCCACAGCAGGAGCGCCGCACCGGTCCAGACCCCGATCGGCACGACCCGGTCGAAGATGCGGACCACGGCGCGGGCGTGGTCGGTGACCTCGCCGTCGGCGTTCTCCACCCGGATGCCGCCGAGGCCCACTTCGACCACCTGCCGCGCGGCGTTGCCGAAGAGCGAGGCGGTCTGCTCGACCGGATAGGCGCGGAAGGCGCGCGCGAGCACCAGGAATTCCTCGTCGCGGATCCGTTCCAGAAGCTCGGGCGTCAGCGAATCGATGCCATCCTTGTCCCACAGGAACTGCGGGATGTTGCGTGGCACCCAGTCGCCGAACGCCTCGCAGAACGCCAGGGGCGCCTCGGGGCATGCCTCCTCGAGATACCACCGCGCCGGGCCGTCGCCGATCGAGCGGGCCAGCAGGACCGGCAGGCGCAAGGGCGCGGCCGAGGGTTTGTCGAGCGCGACCGAGCTCGCCCCGAGGTTGGCGAGCGGCGCGAAGAATATCGGGAACATCGCCGCCGCCACCACGGCGAGCGTCAGCCGCCGGCGCACCAGCCGCCACAACAGCACCAGCGCGTAGAGCGCCGCGGCGACCGGTCCGTGGCCGTAGTGGGCGGCGACCGCGAACGCCGCGATCAGCGTCAGCGCCACCCGCTGCCAGGGCCCGAGGTCGTCGAACCGCCAAGCCAGGATCGCGCCCCAGAGGATCACCGCGGCGGCCATCAGGTCGGGCATCTGGTAGGAGGCGAACCACGGCAGCGTGGTGACGGCGGCAAGGTAGAGCCAGGTCGCGGCGAGGATCCCCGGCCGCGCCAGCGCCGCGCGTCCGATCAGCGCAAACAGCATCCAGAGCGTCATCGCCGTCTGCAGGAGCGCAAATCCCGGCCGCCAGAATCTGCGCGCCCGCGAGATAGGTGTAGAACGAGTAGATGAACGAGCGCACGACGATCGGCTCGCCGCGCTTGTTGACCAGCAGGTCCACGCCACCCCCGCCGCCGCCCGCTCCGCCGCCGCCGGTGTTCGACAGTCCCATGAGGTCGAGCAGCATGCGCCAGACGATGCGGCCGCCGCGGACGTAGCTCTCGGTGTCGGAAAAGACGAGTTCGCCCCCGGCCACGACCATCGGCCACCCGAGCGCGACGCTGAGGAGCAGGGCGAGCACGATGCCCACGGGCCCGACCAGCGGCGCCTCTCCCGTTCCGATCCAGTGCCGCGCCGATTGGCGGGTTCGTATCTCGCTCGCCGTCATGGCCTTGCCTCGTTACCGGGAACACGAGGACCCGCCTATGCCAGAACGGTGCCTCGGCCAAGCCGGGCGAGGGCTGTCCGGGCGGCGGGACCTCGCCTGCTGCCCGGAGTTTCGGCGTCCGAGCCCGGTAGAGAGGCGCCGGTTCCCGCGAGACGGTTGTGACGGCACGTCGCCCGGGCCCCGGGCAAGGTGCGAGAGGCTTCGGCCCGCGACCGAGACCAGACGCGGGAGATAGTGGCGACTCACGCAGGTCGCGGCTTCAGCCCTCGCCGACGCCGGCCTCGCCCATGCGGCGTGCGTGGCGCGGGGCATCGATGTCGCGCAGGCGCGCGCGCAACCGGTAGGGCATCACCATGTAGGGCAGCCAGGCGTGGTGCGGCCGGTGCAGCGGCCGCTCGGCCAGCGCGGCCAGCACCAGCGCGCGGCCCTTCGCGACGTCACCCGCGGGCTCGCGCAGCTCGCGGCGGGCGCTCTCGATCAGGTAGAGATGCGCCAGCCCCGCCCGGCGCAGCGCATGGGCGTTCCGACGCCAGAGCATGGCGCGGGCCTCCATGTTGGCGCGAAAGTCCTTCGACCGCCGCCCCTCGCCCTCGTCGCGGTAGACGACGAGCGGCTCCGGCACCGCGGCGACGTCGTAGAGCCGGGCGATCCGCTGCAGCCAGTCCCAGTCCTCGATCGCGGGAAGATCGGGGTCGAAGCCGCCGACCGCCTCGACCACCTTTCGCCGGACCAGCCCCGACGATGTCGGCGCCCGCACCGGGTTGTCGAGCAGGCTCGCCTCGAAGATCCGCCCCTCGGCCGTGGCCGGCGCCGGGGCGGTGCCCTCGGGGGTCACGATCTCCAGGCCGGTATGGCAAAATCCCGTCAGTGCCGGTGCCGCCAGCATCACCGCCATCTGCCGGGCGAGCTTCTCCGGCAGCCACAGGTCGTCGGAATCGAGGAAGGCGATCCAGTCGCCACGGACCTCGGCGAGGCCGCGGTTGCGCGCCCGGGCGACGCCGCCGTTCTTTTGCCGCACGACGCGGAGGCGCGGGTCGGCGATGGCCGCGAGCCGCTCCGCCGTGCCGTCGGTCGAGCCGTCGTCGACGATGACGAGCTCGAGGTCGCGCCAGCTCTGCGCGAGGACGCTGCGCGCCGCCCGCTCCGCCAGCGCGGCGCGGTTCCAGGTCGGGATCACCACGCTGACGAGCGGCCCGCCGGTCGGCAGCGGACCGCCGGGACCGGGTCGCGGTGCCGCCACCGCGGCCTGTGGGGCCATGGTCCTCCACTCCGCGCGCCGCGCCGCGACCCGTGCTCGCGTGGCGCCGATCCGGGCGCGCAAGCCGAGCGCGGCCGGTGCCCCGCCGACGCGTCGTTCGAGCGCCGCGATCTCGGGGGCGACGGCATGGCCGCTTGCGTCGCGGGCGAGCTCGCCGATCGCCTCGGCGAGAGGGCCGCGGTAGCGCGCGAGCCGACCGGCCCGCTCGAGCTCGTCGACGGTGTCGGTGAGCGAGGCCAGCCGCGAGGTCAGCCCGAAGGTCTCGCGGAGCTTGCCCGAGTAGGACTGCATCTCGCCCGGAAGCCGCCGGTAGAGGGCGAGGCCGCTCGGCGCCCACACGTCCTCGATGCCGCGCGCCAGTGCCCGGCGCATCAGGTTGCCGTCGTCGTCGAGCCCCGCCGCCTGCAGCCAGCCGCCCGACGCCGCGAACGCCGCGCGCGTCCAGAGCACGGCGCACGGCGGCGAGAACGATCCGGTCAGCCATGCCGCGAGTCGGTCCTGCCCCGGGCGCGGCAGCGGCGCGGACGGGGGCCTGGCGATCCAGGCCTCGCCGGCGAGCTCGTAGCGGTCCCAGGGGCAGAGTGCGACGGCACAGGCCTGCCCCGCGAGCGCGGCGGCGAGAGCAGCGAGCGTCGGCGGGGTCAGCAGGTCGTCGGCGTCGAGGAACATCAGGCGCTCGCCCGAGGTCGCGGCCGCCCCGGTGTTGCGGGCGGCCGCGGCGCCTTGGGCTGGACCGGAGAGCACCCGGACGGGCGGCCCGAACGCCTCGGCGATGGCGCGGCTGTCGTCGGTCGAACCGTCGTCGACGACGATGATCTCGTCCGGCGGACGGGTCTGGTTCAGCGCCGCGCGCAGCGTCTGCCCGAGGAACCGCGCCCCGTTGCGGCAGGGAACGACGATCGACAGGCTCATGCCGGGATTTTCCGGGCGCGGGGGCCGGATTCCCGTTTCGGGTCAGGGCGCTGGGGGCCCCGTGTTTCGCATGCGAAACACGCCTTCATGCCAGGTCGAGCGCGGCTTCGAGCACGCCCGTCTCGACCGCGAGGTCCTGCCGCAGGGGATGCCCCGACCCTACGCCGCGCCCCGGGACGAGGCCGTAGCGGTGTCCGAGCGCCGCCGCCATCGCGTAGAAGTTCGGGTTTGGATAGGCCGGGTCGGCGATCTCGATCACCGTCGTGCCGGGGGCGCAGAAGAGCATGTTGGTCAGTCCCGCCCCGTGCGGCGCCAGCAGCACGCGGGTCCGTGCCATCAACGCCACCTGCTCGCTCCACGTGAGCCGCTCCATCTCGACCGCCTCGAAGCCGCGGCGTGTCAGCAGCGGGCTCAGCCCCTCCTCGTTCACGAGGCGCCGGCCGCGGGCGGAGCGGCGGCTGACGAAGACCCGCGCGTCGGGGCCGCCGGGGGGATCCGCGGCGGCGTCGCGGGCGGGGCCGAGAAGCTCGGGCCGGAACCGGTCGCACGAGACGACGACGAGCTCGTCCGCGGCGAGGACGTGCCCGCGGGGCAGTTCGGCCGCCGGCGCCGCGCCGATCCGCGCGAGGCTGGCGTCGAGCCAGGCGGGGCGGTCCGCGGGCAGCACGAGGTCGCCCAGCAGGCCGCGCTCGCGCAGCAGCACGAGCTTGCCCAGATGCGCAGTGAACCAGTGCGCGTAGTTGTCGAACACCCGCTCGGCGATCCAGACCGCGCGGGGACGGCGCAGGTCGGGGGCGCGGGCGGCGAGCGGCGCATGGACCGGGCGGAAGCGGATCTCGCGCAGGTCGAGACTTCGCCCCGCCGCATCGAGGATGGCCGGCGCGAAGTCGCCCGTGGCCGTCTGCCCGGCGAGGAGACGGGCGTCGTGCAGCGTCAGCACCTGCGTCGGTCCTGCCGTCCGCACCGGCACGTCGCGAAACGCGAAGCCGAACCAGCCCGGATCGGCGCAGAGCCCGGCGCGCTCGGCAATCGTGAAGGGCAGGGCCGCCTCGACGGTACGGGCGGGGTGGATCTCCTCCACCTCTCCCGCCGCCCCGGCCGGAACGTGGCGACGATAGCGATGGGCCAGCAGCGCGGGCGAAACCCCCGCCGCGGCGAGCCGGCCGGCCCAGCGGTCGCGCATCCAGCCGAGCCGTCGCCGGCCACGGGCGAGAAACCCGTGCGCCTCCGCCTCGTCCGGCGACACGTAGAGAGGGACGCTCGTGCTCATGCCTGCCTTATCCGCCGCTCCGCCGGCCGGGACCAGCCCCCGGGTGGCCGCTCCGCCGGGCCCGAGGCGGGGCGATGGATGCCGGTCCGCCTAGGTTACCAACGGTATTCTTCTCAGGGAGAATTTGGGATGTCGCAAACCGTGTTGGTGGGTTTCGCGGTTTGGTCGACGGGATGTAGCACGCCTGTCGGCCTTCAGGCGCGCCGTCCTTGCGCAGAATCAACATGATCTGCCGACATATTCAAAGGAACACGGGCCTGCGGCCGAAATATGCTGCAGTGCGGCATAAATCCCTTGAAATGCTGCAGTGCGGCATTACGTCTGGTCCAGATCAAGCAGACACCGCCCGAGGAGCCCGAGAATGACCAACCTGAATGACTTCACCAAGACCTTCGCCATCGACCCGAAGACCATCCAGAACGGCTTCAAGACCTGGGCCGGCTTTGGCGAGCAGATGTCGAGCATCACGCTCAATGCCGCCGCGAAATCGAACGAGATCGCCGCGAAGGGCGCCCAGGAGGCATTTGCAAACCTGCGCGACGTCGCCGTCGTTCGCGACGAGCCGGCCGCCTACGGCCAGGCCTTCGCCGAGTTCGCGCAGAAGCAGATGCAGCTTGCGCTGCGCACCGCGGAGGCCTTCGGCGGCGTGGCCAAGGCCGCCCAGACCGACACCGGCGAGCTGGTCTCAAAGGCCGGCGAGCAGGCGGCGGGATCGATTGCGGCCAACACCAACGCCACGGCCCGCAAGACCCGCGCCGCCGCGAAGAAGGCCGCCTGAGCCAAAGACGCGCAGAACGAGTTCTCGAGTAGCGAGGATGGGGCGGCGGGCCATGGGTCCGCCGCCCTTTTTCGTGGTCTGGTCTCAGCGGTCGGCGAGATCCCTCAGAAGCGCGGCATAGCGGCCGTAGCAGGCCTCGTCGGAAAAGTGCTCGGCCCGCGTCCGCGCCGCGCTGCGGTCGAGTCCCGCCTCGCCCGAGAGCCCGCGGGCAAGGGCCGCGCGGAAGGCATCCGCATCGTCGGGGGGCACCACGATGCCGGTCGTCTCGGTCAGCACCTCGGGGATGCCGCCGATCCGGGTCGCGACCGCGGGCGTGCCGCAGGCCAGCGCCTCGATCAGCGCGAGCGGCATGCCCTCGCGCCGCGACGGCATCGCGAAGACCGCCGCACGGCGCAGCTCGGCCCGCAGCGCCTCCGGGGCGAGATGACCGGCGAGGCGCACCCGGTCGCCCACGCCCGCTGCGGCGATCCGGGCGGCGAGGTCGTCGCGCCCCTCTCCCTCGCCCGCGATCACCGCCTGCGCGTCGGGCAGGCCCGCCATCGCCCGGATCAGCAGGTCGAACCCCTTGACCGGAAGGAGCCGGCCCGCGGCGACGATCCGCCCCGGCTCGGGCGCCGGCGGCCCGGGGCACCAGAAGGCGGTGTCGGCGCCGTTCGGGATCAGGTGCAGCCGGTCCTCGGGGGCGCCGAAGGCCAGCGCCGCAGCCGCAAGCTCGCCCGAGACCACGGTGACGGCGTCGGCGCGGGCAAGAAACCCCGGCAGCCGGACGCGCATCGCCGGCGTCGGCTCGAGGAGGTCGCCGCCATGGCCCGAGAGCACCAGCCGGTAGCGGAACACCGGCCGCAACGCGAGGAGGTAGAGCGCGGCGCCGGTCAGGAAGTGCAGGTTGACGACCGCCGGCCTGACCCGCGCGAGGAGGGTGGCTAGTCGCAGCACCGACGCCCCCGCGGCGGGCAGCGCGGCAGTCGACGGTCGCCCGCCCGCACGAGCCCCGGCCTCGAGGACCAGGCGGTGGCCCCCCGTCTGTGCCGACTCGTCGGGGCCTGCGCGGACCGGGTCGAGCCCGCGCTCGGGCAGCTCTTCCATTAGCCGGTCCATCATCCACTGCACGCCGCCGCGGTCCGCTCGCGGCGTCGCCGAGAGCAGCAGCACGCGGGGCAGGGGGGGCTGGGTCATCGCGAGTCCTTCGACCGTCCGGTTCTCTCGCCGCGCCGGGGGACGAGCACACCATGTCCAGGCCGCGCGCGGCGATCCCGCGGTGCTGCAGGAAATCGGCGGGGATGTCGACTGGCTGGGCGTAGGAGGGGCTGAAGACAGGCGCGCAGGCACGGCCCCTTGTGCCCGACAGGACGGCGGAGGGCCGAGATGGGCCTGGGGCGGCTCAGCCGCCGCTCAGGCGGGCCAGGCGGGCCTTGAGACCGCGAGGCAGGGCGAAGTTGCCGGCATGGAAGGCGATCTCGGCCCAGCCGGGCCGCCCGGCGCCGAGCGCGGCGCGCAGGAGCGCGGGGAACGCGCCGAGGTCGCCCTGCCGCGCCGCGCGGATGGAGGGCAGCGTGAGCAGGAACGCCGCCGCCGCCCGGTTGGAGACGAGGTGCCGGCGGGCGTCGATCCAGGCCACATCTTCGCGCCAGTCGCCGCTCGTGGAGATCCGCGCGTGCCCCTGCATCCGCCAGACCGAGAGCGGGCGGCCGGGGTCGGCGAAGACGAGACCGGTGCCCGGATGGCGGGCGGCGCGCAGCAGCCAGTCCACGTCGACGAAGCGCCGGCATTCGGGGTCGAACGGCACCGCCCGGAACAGCGCCTTCGGGGCGAGGATGGTCGAGGTCTGCACCACGCCGTCGCCGGTCGGCGGTCGCCGCCTGCGGAACAGGTAGTCGCCCACCGGCTCGCCTGCGGCCGGCAGGCGGCGCGGCCAGAGGAACTCGTGCGCCTCGTCGCGGGCGAGGAAGCGGCAGGTGACGATGGGGCAGGGCAGGGCGCTGTCCTGCGCCGCCGCGTGCTGGGCCGCGAGCTTGCCCGGCAGCCACAGGTCGTCGTCGTCGAGCAGCGCGATCCAGTTCCCGCGGGCGGCCCGGATGCCGTGGTTTCGCGCCTCGGCGTTGCCCAGACGTCGCCCCGGCAGCGCCAGCCTCAGCCGTGGGTCGTCCACCGTGCCGAGCGCCGCGACCGCGTCCGGGTCGTCGCCGTCGGGCACGACGACCACCTCGAGCGCCGGCCCCTCCTGCGCCAGAGCCGAGCGCACCGCCTCGCACACCATCTCCGGCCGCCCGAAGGTCGGGATCACCACCGAGATCGCGGGTGCAGCCGGGTCTTCGGTCACCACAGCCGCCTCACGCCGTAGGCGTCGAACTGCGCCTCGATCGAGACGAGGGCGAGACCGCGAACCATGGCCTGCGCGATCAGCATCCGGTCGAACGGGTCGCCGTGGGGTCCGGGCAGGAGCCCCGCCCGGCGGCCGTCCTCGACCGTGACGGGCAGCTCCGAAAAGCCCTGTTCGTCCAGCTCGCGGGCCATCGCGTCGCAGAACTCGGTCATCGCCGGCAGACGGCCGAGGCGAACCTTGGTCGCGATTTCCCACGCCGTCGCGGCGCTGACATGCACGGGGGTCGCCTCATCCGCGATCGCGGATCGGGCGGTCTCCGACAGGCGCGGGCTGTTTGCGACCCACCAGATCAGGGCATGGGTGTCGAGGAGGAGGCCGCTAATCGTCCGCTCCCCCCTCCCAGAGGCGGATTCTCCTCTTCGGGGAGGGGCGCGAGGAGTTCGTCGTCGTCGATCTCGAACCGGCCGGCCCAGGTGCCGAAGCGCCGCTTCGGCGCGGGCGCTACCGCGACGAGGCGGGCGACTGGGGTGCCGGCGCGCGCGATGATGATCTCCTCGCCGGCCTCGGCCCGGGCGAGCAGCTTCGACAGGCCGGTCTTGGCCTCGTGGACGTTGACGATCATCGGCGCTTTCCCTGCCAGTTAGCCAAGCATATGGCTAAGGCAGCCTCTCCCGTCAACCGCTACCGCCCCGGGCTCACTCCGGGCGCTGCAGCAGGTGCATCTGCCGCACCCCGCCCTGCAACGAGGTGACGACGAGGCGCCGGCCGTCGGGCGAAGGGCAGGGGTGCAGGTCGCACCGGAACGGTCCCCGTGCCGGGACGTGGCCGGAAAACCGGGCGATCGTCTCCGCCGCTCCGGTCTCGCGGTTCCAGAGGGTCAGCTCCACCGCCTCGCGATAGGGGGTGTCGAAGACGAAGCGCGCGCCCCCGGCGTCGAGGTGGCGGGCGTGGACGTTGTCGACGACCAGCCCCTCCGCCAGAGGCCCCAGATCCTCGCCACCCTCGGGGGCGTCGCGGACGAGGCGCAGGCCGCCCTGTCCGCCAGTAGTAGAGCGTCGTGTCGTCGAGCCAGATCACGTGGCTGGTGGCCGGTGCCAGCAGCCGCAGGTCGGCGCCGTCGAGCCCGCAGGTCAGGCTCACCCCCTGCGCGTCGGTCCATGGGCCGCCGACGCGCCGCCAGCGCAGCTTGACGGTGAAGCGCGCGCCCCCGGGCGCGATCTTGGCGTGGTTGAACCAGTAGTGCATGCCGCGCCGTCCCAGCCGGTCGCGCCAGGAGCGGCGCCCGTTCAGGAACCGCACCGCCTGGTCGAGCGACAGCAGCATCCGGCTCTCGCCCGTCCCGAGGTCCATCGCCCGCACGCCCACGTCGTCCGGCCGCCGCTCGCCGGGGCCGGGACCGCCGGGATAGCCGTAGCCGGGACGCAGGACATCGAGCCGCATCAGGTCGAGCGACAACGCCGTCGCCCCGTCCGGGGTCACCGCGTAGACCTGTCCCGGCAGGGTCCGGGTCTGGCCCGTCCCGACGTCGTGGAGGCGGGCGACGATGCGGTCCCCCTCGCGGTCGTTCCAGACCACGCGCGGGCCGCCCGCCACCCATTGCGCCAGCGGGCCCTGTTGCCAGGACCACGCGCGGCTCTCTCCGAGCCGGTGCCAGACGCCGGGTTCGCAGACGCGCACGAAGCCCACCTCCGCCGCGTCCTGCGGTCCCGGATGCCGTCCGGGCTCGGGCGGGCACCATCCGACCACCGCCGCGCCGGCCGCGTCGAAGACCGGGATGTCGTAGTAGGAATGGGCGTGTGCCGCGGGGCCTGCCGTCAGCGCCGTCTGTCGCCAGCTCATGTCGCCACCCTCCAGCGTACCGCCCGCGCGACGAGCTCGGCGGAGAGGCGCGGGTGCTGCCGCCCGGTCCAGCGCGCCTGCCGCCAGAGCGCGCGCGCCAGCGTGGCGCGCAGGTGGGCGAGGATCTCCGGCCCCTCGCGGCGGCGCGCCACCGCGGCGATCCGCCCGATGCCGGCGAGCCCGGCACGGATTTCGCGCGGGGCCAGCGGGCGGTAGCCCTGCCAGAGATCGACGGTGGCGCCGACGTCGTGACCCGGGTGCAGCCCGCCCAGGTAGGCGCGCTGCACCCGCTCCGGCACCGAGAGGCTGAGCGCCCGCCCCGCCGCGCCGCGCCGGCCCATGACCGAGGCGGAATGTACCCGGTAGCGCACGAGCGGGGCGGTCAGGTTGTCGAGCCGGGCGCCGGCGTCGGCCATCCGTGCCCAGAGGTCGCTGTCCTGCGCCGTCCAGTAGGCGGGGTCGTAGCCGCCGGCGGCGCGCAAGGCCTCCGTCCGCGCCATCACGCCCGGATGCAGCAGCGAGTTCGTCCAGAGCATGCGGAAGCGGATGATCCCGGGACCGGTCACGGGCTCGACCCGGCCGATCTCGGCACCGGCCGCGTCGATCCGGACACAGCCGGTGGAGAGGACGTCGAGGCGGGGATCGGCGCGGAACGCCGCCGCCTGCCGCGCCAGCCGGTCCGCAGCGTAGAGGTCGTCGGCGTCGGCGCGCGCGACGAGGGGGGCGCGCACCGCCTCGAGCCCGCGGTTCAGCGCCCGGGCGAGGCCCATCGGCACCTCGCCCGTGATCACCCGCACCCGGGGGTCGCGCGCCGCCCAGTCGGCCAGCAGCCGCGGCGTCGCGTCGGTGCTGGCGTCGTCGACGGCCACGACCTCGATCCCGCCGCCAGGATCGGCCTGGGCCGCGAGGCTGGCGATCGTCTCGGGCAGGTGCCGCGCGCCGTCGCGCACGGCCATCAGCACGCTGACCGCCGGCGCCCCGATCACTGGCCGAACCGGTAGCCGAAGCGCTCGATCAGCGGCGCGTTCCGCTCGGCCACGATGGCGCGCAGGCGGTCGTCGTAGTGCTCGCTGTAGTGCGACTTCTTCGAGACGTTGACCTGCGGCAGCACGATCTCGCGTCCCAGCCGCTCGCAGATCCGCGCCCAGTCCGTCTCCAGCTGCTCGAAGCGGGCGTAGAACGCGATCGGCGCCAGCCGCGGCCGCAGCCGCCCGACCAGCAGATGCTGCCACTGGGTGATCTTGGTGTGGAAGGCGACGTGCAGCTCGGCGCTCGCGAACTTCAGTTTGTGCGGGTTGGTGGCGAGGCCGCGGCGCCAGTCGCCGGCGACGAACTCGGCGAAGTCGGGACCGTTTCCGTCATAGGCGTCGCGGGCGCCGGTCACGTGCTTCCAGCCCGAGACGGTCCAGTCCCAGGGGTTCCGGACGAAGCAGAACGAGAAGGTCCTGGCGTAGACCCCGGGGTCGCTCAGGCGGTCGGCGACGTGCTGCGCGGCCCCGGTGGGGCGCCTCAGCCCGCGGGTCGGCAGGTTTTGCGCGCCGGGGAACGCCTCGAGGATCCCGTGCGAGATCGAGGCGCCGGCGGTCTTGGGCACATGCAGGAAGACCGCATTCGCTTCGGTGACAAGGACGCTCGTCATCGCGCCGCGGCCCCGTTCCTGAGCCGCGCGGCGAGGCGCGAGAACAGCGCCGGCGCCGGTGTCGGCGCGGCATGGAACCGCAGCGCCGGGACGAAGGCCGCGAGCTGCCGCTCGACCCAGGGACCGTCCGCCGCCCCGGGCGCCAGCGACGGCTTCTCGGCAAGGCCCGCGGGCAGGAGCAGCGCGCCGACCTCGTCGGGAAAGCGGCGCCGGTCGGTCGCCGCGCCGGCCTGTGCGACGGGATCGGGCTCGGTCTCGTCGATGGCCTGCGCCACCGCGGCGGCGATCACCGCGAAGCGGTAGTCGGGATCGCCCCCGGCCCGGTCCCGCCAGACCGCCAGCGCCTCGGGCATGAAGCGGGCGTGCTTGCGGGCATGGGCCACGACCTTGCGGAAGATGTCGGCGAAGGACTGCTCGAAATCGTGCAGCCCCATCATCACCTCGGACCGGACGTTGGGGTGGCCGGCGTCGGCCATCGTCGTCTTGAGCGCGGTCTCGGGGCGGCGCGCGGCCGGGTCGAAGCGGCCGAGGTCGAGCGCCTTGTCGATCAGCGCGGTGCGGTAGAGGTGCTGGCCCGCCGGGCGGACCTGGCAGAGCAGCTTGTCGGCGACCCGCGCGGTCAGGCAGAACGCCGCCTCGGGCGCGGCCTCGGCCGCCGCCACCGCCGCGTCCACCGCGCCGGGGCGCAGCAGCATGTCGGCGTCGAGGCAGAGCGTCCAGCGCCGCCCTGCCGCGGCCCCGGCCTCGAGCCCATGGCGCAGGGCCGCCGCGAACGGCACCTCGCGGATCAGGGCCACGCCGTCCGCGCCGACCTCGGCGATGGCGCGGGCGCGGGCCGCGGCCTCGGTCCGCTCCCCCGCGGCGCGGAGCACGACGAAGACGTCCGTGCGGCTCATCGGCCGACCGCGACGACACGGCCGATCAACGGCAGCCGCCGGGCCCGGTGCCGCGCCCATGCCGCAAGCCGCAGCTCCAGCATCCGCCGCCGCCAGCCCGCCGAGGGCGGCACCGCGGGGCCGGTCGCCGTGTCCTCGCTCCGGATCCGGCCGCCGTTGCGGTCGAGATAGGCGAGTACCTGGCCGCCGAACGCGCGCCCCGCCTCGCTGACCCCCGGCGTCGCCAGCCTCCGGGTGAGGCTCTCGGCTCGCGTCGCGGTCCAGTTGTAGTGGTCGACGCGAAACGGGAAGTGCAGGCGGAAGGCCGGGTCCTCGGTGGCGGGGAAGGTGGCAAGCCGGGCGCCGGCGAGAAAACGCGGGGGCGGCCCGGTCTCGCCCAGCGGATTGTGCCCGCCTCGGCTGGGCAGCAGGTCGCCCCGGTGCAGCATCAGCTTGACGGTGCCGTCGAGGCCCGAGCCGCGGCGGCGCCCGAAGAGCACGATCGCCGCCTCGGCCGCGACCGGGAACTGCGCCGCCAGCGCAGGCTCGGGCGCCACCGGCGCCAGCGTTCCGTCGGCGGCGAACCGGTCGATCATCACGCCCTGGACGGCGTTCAGCCCCTTGGCGTCGCAATGGGCCGCGATTTCGGCCGGCGGTGCCGGATAGGCGTGGTGCTCGTCGGCGTCGGCGTTGAGGATCCAGTCCCGGGGGCCGGCGATGCGCCCCTGCAGCGCCCGCCGCTCGGCCCACATCCCGTCGGACGTGTAGGGCGCGATCCAGGCGTGCGGCGCGGGCGCGCCCGCGGCCTTCAGGAGGGCGCGCGCCTCCGCCAGCTCCGGTGCGTCGGGGTGCTTGGCGTTCAGGATCACGTGGATGTTTTCGGACGGCACCCCGAGCGCGCGGTAATGGGCGAGGAAATGCGGCAGGAACGGCAATTCCAGCTCGACCCCGAGGCAGGATATCACCAACAGACGCGAGGAAGACGAGCCGAGACTGGACACGGGCCACCGATACGCCGACGAACGGCCCCCAGACAATAGTCAGGCCGGTAGGAGTAGACCCGAGAGCCTGAACCGGAGACGGGATCCCCCGATGCGACGCACCTATGCCCGGATCTTTGCCCTTCTGAGCCTGCGGCAGCGGCGACAGTTCGCGCTTCTCGCCCTCGCCATGCTGGTCATGGGGGTGCTCGACCTCGCCGGGGTGGCTTCGGTCCTGCCGTTCCTCGGGGTGCTGGCGAATCCCCAGGTGATCGAGAAGCAGGCCAAGCTGGCCTGGCTCTACCAGACGTTCGGCTTCGAGACGAGCTACGGCTTCCTGCAGTTCCTCGGGTTCGCGGTGTTCGTCACCGTGATGGTGTCGATCGCGGCGCGCGCCTTCACCTTCTACCTCGTCACCCGGTTCTCGCGCGGGGTGGCGACGCAGCTTGGCATCCGGCTCCTGCGCCAGTACCTGGCGCGGCCGTTCGAGTGGTTCCTGAAGCAGCACTCGGCCGATCTCGGCAAGTCGATCCTGAACGAGGTCAACCAGGTGGTGAACGGCTCGATCGCGCCCGCCATCCGGGTGATCGCCAACACCGTCGTGCTCGTCGCGCTGGTCGGCTTCCTGCTCTATCTCGAGCCTGTCGGCGCAGTCGCGGTGGGGCTCCTGCTCGGGCTTTGCTTCGGGCTGATCTACCGGCGCCTGCGTGGCCACCTGCTCGAGCTGGGGCGCGACCGCAAGGAGGCCACGCGCGAGCGCTACAAGATCACCGCCGAGGCGATGGGCGGCATCAAGGAGGTCAAGCTGTTCGGCCTCGAGGACATCTACGTCAAGCGCTTCCTCGACCCGTCCTGGCGGCTCGCCCGGCACCAGGCCTCGGTCTCGCTCCTGGGCGAGATGCCGCGCTACGTGCTCGAGGCGCTGGCCTTCGGCGGCATGCTCCTCTTCGTGCTCTACCTGCTCTGGACCCATGACGGCGGCCTCGAGGCGGTGCTGCCGGTGCTCGGCGCCTTCGCCTTCGCCGGCCTCAAGCTGATGCCGACGGTGCAGGCGCTGTTCCGCGATCTGGCGCAGATGCGCTTCGGCGAGGTCGCGCTCGAGGCGCTGCACGAGGATCTCGCGAAGGAGCTGCCGCGCCGGCCCCGGCGGCGCCGCGACGAGCGGCCGGTGCGGCTGCGCCGCGAGCTCCGGCTCGACGACGTGGGCTACACCTATCCCGGCGCCGGCCAGCCGGCACTCGACGGGCTGACGCTGGCCATCCCCGCGGGAACCAGCGCGGGTTTCGTCGGACCGACCGGCGCGGGCAAGACCACCGCGATCGATGTGATCCTCGGCCTCCTCGAGCCAGCGTCGGGCACGCTCTCGGTCGACGGCGTGCCGATCACGCAGGAGAACCGCCACCACTGGCAGGCCGAGATCGGCTATGTGCCGCAATCGATCTTTCTCGCCGACGACACCGTCGCCGCCAACATCGCCTTCGGCGAGCCGGCCGGGACGATCGACCGCGAGTCGGTGGAGCGCGCAGCGCGCCTCGCCCATCTCGACGCGTTCGTGGCCACCCTGCCGCAGGGCTACGACACCATGGTGGGCGAGCGCGGCGTGCGCTTCTCGGGGGGCCAGCGGCAGCGCATCGGCATCGCCCGCGCGCTCTACCGCGACCCCGACATCGTCGTCTTCGACGAGGCGACGAGCGCGCTCGACACCGTGACCGAGCGTGCGGTGATGGACGCGATCCGCACGCTGCACGGGCAGAAGACGGTGCTGATGATCGCCCACCGGCTGAGCACGATCGCCCACTGCGACCACATCTTCATGCTCAGGGACGGCCGCCTCGCCGGCACCGGCGACTATGCCACCCTGGCCGAGAGCAACGACGCCTTTCGCAGCCTCGTCGCCGCGGCGGAATGACCGGCGAGCGTCCGCTGTACCTGCACGTCGGGCTGCCGAAGACCGCCTCGACCTTCCTGCAGGAGCGGGTGTTTCCCGGGCTCGACCACCTGAACGTGCGCGCCATGCCGCGCACCCGCCGCTTCGCCACCGCGGGCGATGCTGCGGCGGGGTTTCGCGCCTTCGCCTGCGCGCTGCGCCGCGCCGCCGGGGTGTGGCAGGCCGAGGGGGAGGCCTTGGTCGACGAGATCCTCGGGCCGGACGACGGGCGGCGGGGTGTCCTCGTCTCGGACGAGGCGATCGGCCGGGGGGCAAGCCGGCCCGAGGGGCTGGCGGCCCACCTTGCCGCCTTCGCGCGCGTCGCGGCCGGCCGTCGCCTCGGGCGGCCGCGCATCGTCGCGTTCCTGCGCCGGCAGGACCACTGGCTCGCCTCGCACTACGCGCAGATGTCCGACCGCAGGCCGGGGGCCGGGCAGGCCGGGTTCGAGGCGCTTGCGGACCGCGTGCTCGACCCCGCGTGCGAGAGGTTCGGCTTCGGGATGCTGCTCGACTACGGTGCGCTGCACGCGGCGCTCGCAGAGGTCGCGGGGCCGGGCGGCGTGCTCTTGCTGCCGCACGAGGCGCTGGAGACCGAGCCGCAGGCGACGCTCGGCCGTCTGCTCGACTGGCTCGGCACGCCGCAGGACCGCGCCCGGGCCGTCGTCGCCGAGACCGCGGACAGGCGCGCCAACGTCCGCGCCGAGACGCGCGAGGGCGCGCCCTCCTGGCGGCTCCGCCCGCCTTCCCTGGGCCTGGAGCGTTTCGGGCGCGGCAGGCGCCTCGCGCTGCCGGGCCGGCTCTGGCCGACGCGGCGGATCATGCTGGGTCCCGCGCTCTCCGCCCGGATTCTCGCAGGCTATGCCGAGAGCAACCGGCGGGCGTCCGAGGCTGCAGGCCTCGATCTCGCGCGCTGGGGCTATCTGCCGGCGGACTGAGCGGGTCCTAGCGGCGCGCGTCGCCGGAAAGAGAGGGGCACCGGACGGCGTCCGCCCGCGGCCTGGACCGCCGTTAGGGCGCCCCAATCCGCCCGGGGCATCGTTCGGCAACGGCGGATGAGAGGCCGGGAAGCGGCCCTCACTGTCGCGGCCCCTCGACTTCCCGGGGTCTCTCGCGCGCGTAGCCCCAGGCCGTCGCCACCTGCGCAAGCGCGAGCAGCGCGCTCCGCGACAGGGGCCGCGGCAGGCCGTCGCCCAGCGGATGGGCGACGAGGCCGGCATAGAACCCCAGCCCCCCGAAGCGAGGACCGGCCTCCGCCTGCGCCTCCATCCGGGCGTGGAGCTGGCGTGCACCGCGGCCGTAGTTCGACTGCTGCCGCCAGAACCCGCGCAGATCCATGCCGTGGGCATGCTCGACGACCGCGTCGGCGGCGTAGACGAGCCGGCCGCCCGCACCACGCCAGCGCCGGCCGAGGTCGCGATCCTCGCCCGCCGCGCGCGGAAAGCTCTCGTCGAAGCCTCCGATCGCCTCGAATGTCGCCCGGTCGAAGGCCACGTTGTTGGTGGTGAAGAACTCCGCGCCGCCCGCCTGCGCGCCGCCCGCCGCGTAGAGATAGTCGCAGAGCGCCTGGCTCGACGCGGAGTAGACGTTGGCGGAGAGCGCATTCTCGACCCGCCCGCCGACCATCCGGCCCCGGACCCCGCCCTGGGCGCGGACGAGCGCGCCGAGCCAATCCGGCCGGGGCCGGCAATCGTCGTCGGTCAGCGCCACCAGGTCGCCCTCGGCGGCGCGTACGCCCGCGTTTCGCGCCGCCCCGGGCCCGGCGTTGTCCTGCCGGATGCAGCGGACCCGGTCGCCGAACCGGGCCGCGACCTCCGCCGCCGGGCGCCGGCCGCCGTCGTCCACCACGACGATCGCGCCCGGCGCCGGGTCAAGCCGGAGGAGCGCGTCGAGGCAGGCCGCGAGCGCTTCGGGCCGGTCATGGGTCGGAACGACGACTGCGGTTTTCATGGCTTCGACCCGTTAGGCGGACCCGCCCTCGGCCGCAAGCGGACAGGCTTGCACGAGGGATGTGGGTCGCCCGAGCGGCGCGGAACCATGGCCTGGCCGAGCCGGCAGTCACGCCGCAGGGGAGGGGAGGGCGGGAACGTGCAAGGGCGGTACCGCCCCGCCGCCGCCGGCGTGCGGACCGGGCGGCGCGGAGGGATGGCCGAACGCTGGGCCGTTAGCCGAGCCCGAGCTCGGCGCGGAAATGTGCGATGGTGCGCGGCAGCCCGTCGGCGAGGGAGACCTGCGGAGCCCAGTCCAGAAGCTCGCCCGCTCGGGTGATGTCGGGGCGGCGCTGTTGGGGATCGTCCTGCAACGCGGGGCGCTGCACCAGCTTCGAACCGCTGCCGGTCAGCGCCAGAACCTCCTCGGCCAGTTCGCGGATCGTCATCTCGGCGGGGTTGCCGAGATTGACCGGCCCGGTCACGTCGTCCTCCGTGGCCATCATCCGCATCATCCCTTCGATCAGGTCGTCGACGTAGCAGAACGAGCGGGTCTGCTGCCCCTCGCCGTGGATGGTGATGTCCTCGCCGCGCAGCGCCTGCACCGCGAAGTTCGACACCACGCGCCCGTCGTTCATGTTCATCCGCGGCCCGTAGGTATTGAAGATGCGGATCACCTTGATCGGCATTCCGTGCTGGCGGCGGTAGTCGAAGAACAGCGTCTCGGCGCAGCGCTTGCCCTCGTCGTAGCACGAGCGCGGGCCGATCGTGTTGACGTTGCCCCAATAGCTTTCGGGCTGCGGATGCACTTCCGGGTCGCCGTAGATCTCGGAGGTCGAGGCCTGCAGGATTTTTGCCTTCACCCGCTTGGCGAGACCCAGCATGTTGATCGCGCCGATGACGGAGGTCTTGGTCGTCTGCACCGGGTCGTGCTGGTAGTGGATCGGCGAGGCCGGGCAGGCGAGGTTGTAGATCTCGTCGACCTCGACGTAGAGAGGGAAGGTCACGTCGTGGCGCATCGCCTCGAAGTTCGGCTTGTCGAGCAGGTGCGCGATGTTGGTGCGGCGGCCCGTGAAGTAGTTGTCGACGCAGAGCACCTCGTGCCCCTGAGCGACAAGCCGCTCACACAGATGGCTGCCGAGAAAACCGGCACCGCCGGTGACCAGGATGCGTTTCGCGTCGCTCATCGTGTTCCCTGCAGTAGCATTTTCATGACCCTCTATGTCTGTAGCGTGCCGCGATGCCAAGTCGTGGGCCGCCCTCTGCCCGTTTGCCGGGCGTCATGTCACGGAATCTGCAGCGCGACGTTAAGTGTACCGCCACGGCCGGCGTTTCATGGCCGAATGGTTTCGCCTAGACGGGGCTCTGGTCTAGGTAACTGGATCATGTATGCCGCCAACGCGGGGGCGGAGCTGTTCAGGGGTGATATACACATGACATCGGACACCGCGAAGGAGACTGCCGTCATCATTGGCGGCGGGCCGGCAGGATTGACTGCGGCCTACGAATTGCAGAAGCGATCCGAGGTCGTCCGTCCCGTCGTGTTCGAGGCCGACCGGATCGTCGGCGGCATCTCCCGCACCGAGAGCCACAACGGCTATCGCTTCGACATCGGCGGGCACCGGTTCTTCACCAAGGTACCCGAGGTCGAGGAGATGTGGCACGAGGTGCTGGGCGACGACTTCATCACCCGGCCCCGCCTCAGCCGCATCTTCTACCGCGACAAGTTCTACGCCTACCCGCTGAAGATCTTCAACGCACTCGGCAATATCGGCCCCTATGAGGCGGGCCGGATCCTGATCTCGTACATGAAGTGGAAGGTGCGCCCGTCCAAGACCGAGGAGACCTTCGAGCAGTGGGTGATCAACCGCTTTGGCGGGCGGCTCTACATGCACTTCTTTCGCTCCTACACCGAGAAGGTCTGGGGCATCAGCCCGCGGAACATCCGCGCCGACTGGGCGGCGCAGCGGATCAAGAACCTCTCCCTGCCGAAGGCGATCTGGAACGCGCTCTCGGGCGCCAACGATACCGCGAGCCTGATCGAGGAGTTCCAGTACCCGCGCCTCGGCCCCGGCATGATGTGGGAGAAGACCGCCGCCCTCGTCGACGAGAACGGCGGCGAGGTGAACCTGGAGTCCGCGGTGACGCGGGTGCATCGCGACGGCCACCGCGTCACCGGTGTCGGCGTACGTACCTGGGAGGACGGCAAGGTCCGCAACCGGCATGTGGAGGGTGAGCATTTCATCAACACCATGGCGCTGCGCGACCTGATCCACGCCTTCGACCCGCCGCCGCCGCCCGAGGTGGTCGCGGCCGCCGACCGGCTGAAGTATCGCGACTTCCTGATCGTGACGCTGGTCTTGAAGCAGGTCGATCCGTTCCCCGACAACTGGATCTACGTCCATTCGCCCAAGGTGAAGGTCGGCCGGATCCAGAACTTCCGTGCATGGTCGCCCGAGATGCTGCCGGACCCCTCCACCGCCTCGATCGGCATGGAGTATTTCTGCCAGTCGGGCGACGGGTTGTGGACCATGTCGGACACCGAGCTGCGCGCGCTGGCCGCCGAGGAGCTCGAGACCCTCGGACTCGGCCGCGCCACCGACGTCATCGACGCCGCGATCATCCGCCAGCCCAAGGCCTATCCGGTCTACGACGGCGAGTACCAGGAGGCGCTCGAGGTGGTCGCGGGCTGGATCAACTCGCTCGAGAACTTCCAGACAGTCGGGCGGAACGGCCTGCACCGCTACAACAACCAGGACCATTCGATGCTGTCGGCGATGCTCGCCGCCCGCAACATCCTCGGCGAGGACCACGACGTCTGGTCGGTCAACGTCGATCGCGCCTACCATGAGGAGTTCGAGGTCAAGTCCGGCAGGGCCACCGGCGACGCCGGTATCGCCGCATGCGAGGCCAAGAATGCCGTCACGGCCGTCTGAGATCGTGCCGGGCGCATTCATGGCGGCTGGAGGGCCCCTGGGGACTACGGCATCGACGCCCCAGCAACGCCGAGGCGTCGACACCTCTATAGAGGCGCTGCGTGTCATCGCGACCTTCCTGCTCGTGTCGTACCATGTCATGAACGGGCCGGAGATGAAGACGATTGCCGGGGCCGCGCATCCGCTCCGGCTGGTGAGCGAGTTCTTCGTCGACCTCAGGATGCCGCTGTTCGCCTTCATCTCGGGCTACGTCTACGCGATCCGGCCGATCGGGACGGGCCCTTGGCCATCCTTCGTCCTCGGCAAGGCGCGTCGCCTGCTGGTGCCGGGAGCGATCGCCGCGCTGAGCTTCGCCGCAGCCTCGGCTCTTCTCGGCCGACGCTTCACGGTGCCTTTCGACGAGATCTGGCGGATTCTGCTCTATCCTTACGCGCACTACTGGTTCCTGCAGTCGATCTTTCTCATCCTGCTGCTCGTCGCCCTGTCCGAAAAGCTCATCGGACCGCGTGTGGTGATGCCGCTCTTCTTCGTCATGGCGTCTGCGGCGCTCGTTTCGGGCTACTGGCTGCCGATCCAGTTCTTTTCGGCGCAAGGGGCGGCCTATCTCTTGCCCTACTTCACGCTCGGCGCGCTGGTGGTGCGGCACCGCGACCTGCTCGACCGCAACCGCGGCAAGATACTCGCGGTGACCCTTCCCCTGCTCGTCGGCACCGCGGCCTGGAACATCAGCCTCTATTCCGCGACGGGCGCATTCTCGCAGACCCGCCACGACCTGCAGAGCTGGATGTTCGCGGTCAGCGCCTGCCTTCTTCTGATCCTGTTTCCGGTGCGCTCGCGCCATTTCGCCGCCTTCGGCGCGTTCAGCTTCACCATATACCTCTACCACGTCTTCGGCACGGCCGGCGCGCGCGAAGCGCTGACTGCCATCGGCATCCACGACATCTGGCTGCTCTACGCCGGCGGCGTCGTCGCAGGCTTCGGCCTTCCCATCGTGCTGCACCTCGCGGTCCGCAGGTTCGGTCCGGCCCGACGCCTGATCCTGGGTCTGCGCTAGGCACCCCGCTCGAGTTGGCGATCATCCGCCATATGCGACAAAACGCCGCTTGGACTTTCCTCGGGGGCTGCCCGGGAACTTTACTTTAACGTGCATCAGGTCGCCGGTCGTTCTGTCTAAGACAGAGGAACTCCAGCGGCGATCGATATTCTGAAGGCTCGGGAGCCATCCCGTCGAGCAGCTCAGAACGCCTTGCAGGAGAGTAACTCGCCTGTATCGAGACGTTTACCGCATGGTAACCTTAACGTGCGGTAAAGATTTCCCTGTCTTCAGAAACGGTGAAGAAACTGTTACCCTCGATGAGGGGTAGTTGTGAGTGTGTGTGTCGTGGGGCGAGGATTTCTTGACATATTTGAATCAGCGCAATCCAGGCTTGGGTCTGGAGCATCTTTCAATGGCGTATGCCGCGGGGACTCCGGGACTCGCGACGGGTGCGGCAGGCGTGCCCATGAAGGACACCAACGGCTGACGCCCGCCGCATTAACTGGCGCAATTCTCCCGATCGAAAAAAGGTTCGCCGGCAAGCGTCCGGCATCGATGAGGACGTAGTACCGTGGCAGGCGAAGCGACACTAAAGATCACCCTCGGCGAGGGCATCCAGTACTCCAACTACAGCAACAACTCGTTCGTGGTGGGGAATGTCGGGACAAGGGGATCTCGAAAATCGAGATCGACGTCACCAATGCCCTGTTCCCCGACACCGTGTTCGATCCTTACGGCGTAGCCGGCGACACCGTCGCCAAGGAATTGAGCATCAATTTCGTCGGCAGCACCGGCGTCATCGCGCCGAGTGCAGTCCTCCTACATCGGTGCCGGCGGCACGGCTGGCTTCGAGGGGATCCAGATCCTGTTCGACGCAGACCGTGAACGGCGGGTTCAAGCCCGGCGAGCAGATGCGCTTTTCGGTCGACATGGACCCGAACTCGATCGCCGGCTCGACCAAGAGCGTGGTTGACGGCGGGTCCGAGCCTGCATGGGACGTGGGCGGCGTCAGCGGCGCCGAACTGATCGGCTCGACCTTCACCGTTACCTTCACCGACGGCACCACCGCCTCCGGGCAGCTGCAGGGCCTCTTCAATTCCGACGGCACGCCCGGACCAGGCAGGGGCGCAGGCATTGCCTCGCAGGACATTTCGGGCGGCACCGTCGATCTCCAAGTGAACGGCCTCGCGCCGGGCGGAACCGGCAGCTATGCTGCGGGCGGTCCGCAGGTCATCGTCGACGGCCCCGCGGGCGAGACTGCCCGGATCGTGCTCGCCAAGGGCTTCATCCAGCCCGGCGATAACCCTTCGCCGATCAACTCTACAAGTCGCAGCTCGACGCCCAACTCGACGCCGCTTGCGGCGTCGGACTTCCCGGCCAACAACGCCGTCGAGTTCCAGGTCGTCGACGTTGTCCTGACCGGGATCGCCGCAGGACATCACCTCATCTTTCGACTTCACCGGCGTCCCGGTCGCGGGCGTCGCCGATGCCGACGCGCTGCCTCTGGGCTTCGTGGCGAGCCTCGTCGACCCCGCGCGTGAGGGACTCGCCACCGGGCCCGTCACACGCCGATCTACCTCGTCGCCGAGGCGGGGCCGAACACCCCGCCGCTGGCGGAGGACGACGCCGCGTCGAGCGACGGCTCGGCGGTGACGGTCGACGTTCTGACGAACGACAGCGACGCCGACGGCGACATGCTCGCGATCGCCACGTTCGGCCAGGGCGCCGACGGCACGGTCACGCTCGACGACAACGGCACGCCTGGCGATACCGGCGACGACCGGCTGGTCTACACGCCGGGCGCGGGCTTCTCTGGGTCCGACAGCTTCACCTATACGGTCGAGGACGGCCAGGGCGGCAGCGACACCGCGACGGTGACGGTGAGCGAGGGCACCCCCCCGCCGCCCTTCGAGCTCAACATCAATGCAGGCGGCGGCGCCTACACTGCCTCGGACGGGACCCAGTTCGTCGCCGACACCTATTTCTCGGGCGGCACGGCCTATTCCGACAGCTTCGCGGTAGCCGGAACGCCGGACGACCCGATATTTCAGAGCTGGCGGTCGCGGTCGTTCAGCTATGCGATCGACGTCGCGCCCGGCACCTACTCGGTCGAGCTGCACTTTGCCGAGAACCTCTGGGAGAATGCCGGCGACCGGGTGTTCGACATCCTCGCCGAGGGCGGCATCATCCTCGACAACTTCGACGTCGTAGCCGCCGCGGGCGCCAGATACACCGCCTATACCACGCTGCCGATCACGGTCGAGGTGACCGACGGGGTCCTGAACCTCGACTTCGACAGCGAGAAGCGCAACCCGATCGTGAGCGCGATCAGCATCCGCTCGGTGTCTGGTGACGGGGCGGTGCCGGTTGGGGTCGACGACGCCTATGCCGTCGACGAGGATGGCGCGCTGACGGTCAATGCCGCGAACGGGCTGCTGGCCAACGACAGCGATGCCGATGGCGACACGCTTACAGCGAGCGTTGCGACCGATCCCGAGAACGGGACGCTCACACTCAACGCCGATGGTTCGTTCACCTATGTGCCGGACGCCGACTTCTCGGGGTCGGACAGCTTCCTCTACGCAGTGTCCGACGGTACCGGGCGGGTCGCCCAGGCGACAGCCACGATTACCGTGAACCCGCTGAACGACGATCCCGTGGCGGTCGATGACGAGGCCATCAGCGATGGCTCGGCGGTGACGGTCGACGTTCTGACGAACGACACCGACGCCGACGCCGACATGCTCGCGATCGCCACGTTCGGCCAGGGCGCCGACGGCACGTGTCACGCTCGACGACAACGGCACGCCTGGCGATACCGGCGACGACCGGCTGGTCTACACGCCGGGCGCGGGCTTCTCTGGGTCCGACAGCTTCACCTATACGGTCGAGGACGGCCAGGGCGGCAGCGACACCGCGACGGTGACGGTGAGCGAGGGCACCCCCGCCGCCGCCCTTCGAGCTCAACATCAACGCAGGCGGCGGCGCCTACACTTCGACTGACGGCGACGAATACATCGCCGACGCCTACTTCACCGGAGGCACTGCAGATTCGAACTCGGAACCGGTCGCTGGCACCGACGATCCGACCTGCTTCAGAGCTGGCGGTCGCGGTCGTTCAGCTATGCGATCGCCGTCGCGAACGGCACCTACGTCGGTCGACCTGCAGTTCGCCGAGAATCTACTGGGAGAATGCCGGCGACCGGGTGTTCGACATCCTGGCCGAGGGCGGCAACGGTGCTCGACAACTTCGACGTCTGCGCCGCCGCGGGCGCCAGATACACCGCCCATACCACGCTGCCGATCACGGTCGAGGTGACCGACGGGGTCGCTCGAACCTCGACTTCGACAGCGAGAAGCGTAAGCCGATCGTGAGCGCGATCAGCATCCGCGCGGTGTCTGGTGACGGGGCGGTGCCGGTTGGGGTCGACGACGCCTACGCCGTCGACGAGGATGGCGCGCTGACGGTCAATGCCGCGAACGGGCGTGCTGGCCAACGACAGCGATGCCGATGGCGACACGCTTACAGCGAGCGTTGCGACCGATCCCGAGAACGGGACGCTCACACTCAACGCCGATGGTTCGTTCACCTATATGCCGGACGCCGACTTCTCGGGGTCGGACAGCTTCACCTACGCAGTGTCCGACGGACCGGGCGGGTCGCCCAGGCGACAGCCACGATTACCGTGAACCCGCTGAACGACGAGCCCGTGGCGGTGGACGACGCGGCCATCAGCGACGGCGTCGGCGGTGACGGTCGACGTTCTGACCAACGACAGCGACGCCGACGGCGACCCGCTGTCGCTGGCCTCGTTCGGCCAGGGCGCGGACGGCACGGTCACGCGGGACGACAACGGCACGCCGGGCGAACCGGCGACGACATGCTGGTCTACACGCCGGGCGCGGGCTTCTCTGGGACCGACAGCTTCACCTATACGGTCGAGGACGGCCAGGGCGGCAGCGACACCGCGACGGTGACGGTGAGCGAGGGCACCCCGCCGCCGCCCTTCGAGCTCAACATCAATGCCGGCGGCGGCGCCTACACCGCCTCGGACGGGAACGCAGTACGTCGCCGACACCTACTTCTCGGCGGCACGCCATTCCGACAGCTGTCGCGATCGCCGGCACGCGAGGACGACCCGATCTCTACCAGAGCTGGCGGTCGGCAAACGTTCGGCTACGAGATCGCCGGTCGCGAACGGCATCTACGCGGTCGACCTGCACTTTGCCGAGAATCTACTGGACGACGGCCGGCAAGCGGGTACTTCGACATCAAGATCGAGGGCGGCATCGGTGCTCGACAACTTCGACGTCTCGCGGCCGCGGGCGGCAATCGACACCGCCTACACGACGGCGCCGATCACTGGTCGAGGTGACCGACGGGGTCGCTCGAACATCGACTTCGACACCGAGCTGCCGCAACCCGATCGTCAGCGCGATCAGCATCCGCGCACCGCGGAACGCCCGCCGGAGGCCGAGGACGACGCCTACGTCGTCGCCGAGGACGGCACGCTGACGGTCGCCGCGGCAACCGGCGTGCTCGCCAACGACGGCGACCCCGATGACGAGGCGCTCTCGACGAGCGTGGTGACGGGACCCGCGAACGGCTCGGTCACGCTACGCCGGACGGCTCTTTCGTCTACATGCCGGCGCTCAACTTCGCCGGTACCGACAGCTTCACCTACGCGGTCACTGATGCACCGGGTTTCACCTCCGAGGCCACGGCGACCATCACCGTCGACTGCGGTGAACGACCCGCCGGTCGCGGTCGCCGACAGCTATCGACCCCGGTCGAACCAGTCGTTCACGGTCGGCGTCGCGGAGGGCGTGCTCCAAAACGACGTCGATGCCGACGGTGACCCGCTCAGGGTCATCGCGGTGAACGGCGAGACCCTCAACGTCGGTCAGCAGATGACGCTGGCCTCGGGCGCCCTGCTGACGCTGCGCGGCAACGGCCGGTTCGACTACACGCCCTTCAGCGATTTCGTGGGCGAGGACAGCTTCACCTATACGGTGAGCGACCCCTCCGGACCCGGCAGTACCGCGACGGTGACGATCAATGTCGTCTCGGACCTGCCGCCGACGGTCGGGACCAATACCGGCGCCATGGTGGACGAGGGCAGCGTAGTGACGATAGATCGCCGCCTTGCTCGGCACGACCGATCCCGACACCCCGCCCGACATGCTCGTCTACACGCTGACCTCGGTGCCGGCGAATGGCGTCCTGTCCCGCGATGGCACGCCGCTCGTCCCGGGCGGCAGCTTTACCCAGGCCGACATCGATCGCGGCATTCTGCAACTATGCGCATGACGGGTCGGAGACCTTTGCGGACGGCTTCGGTTTCGAGGTCTCGGACGGACTCTTCACGATCGACGGCCAGTCCTTCGCGATCACCGTCGGTCCGGTGAACGACGACCCGATCGGCGTCGACGACAGCTACGGCGCGAACTTCGAGACGCCGCTCTCGATCCCGGTCGGGGGCGTGCTTGCCAACGACACCGATGCCGAGGCGCGGCGCCCTGACCGTCACTGCGGTCAACGGCGCGGCCTCCGCCGTCGGCACCGAGATCGTCCTGGCCTCCGGAGCGCTCCTGACGCTCGCGGCAACGGCAGCTTCGACTACACGCCGGCCGCGACCTTCTCCGGCGAGGACAGCTTCACCTACACGGTGGAGGATGGCGACGGCGGCAGCGACACCGCTACGGTGACGGTCGACGTCGCTCCGTCCGGCACCCGCTTTCGCGCTCTACATCAACTCGGGCGGCACCAGCCTACACCACCACGAGCGGGACAACCTACGTCGCCGACACCTACTTCACGGGCGGCAAGACTTCAAGACGACCAACCCGATCGCGGGGACGCTGGAGGACACGCTGTTCCAGACTGAGCGGTACGGCGACTTCTCCTACCACATCGCGGTGGATCCCGGCCGCTACTCGATCGACTTCGCCTTCGACGAGATGTTCTTCACCGCGGCCGGCAAGCGGGTGTTCGACGTTCTGATCGAGGGCAAGAGCGTGTTTGACGATCTCGACATCTTCGCTGAAGCGGGCGGCAAGGACATCGCCTGGAACTCAGCGCCAGTCGTCGTCAACGTCCTCGACGGCAGCCTCGACATCGAGTTCATCTCCGGGGTCGAAAATGCCAAGGTCAACGCGATCGGCATCATCAAGTTGACCTCGCCCGACGGCAACGCTCCGATAGCCCAGAACGACTCGGCCGCAACGTCGTTCGGCACTTCGGTCGGCATCGACGTCCTGGCCAACGACCTCGACTTCGACGGCGACTCGCTGCAGATCATCTCTGCGGGCGAGGGGGCGGCGCTCGGCACGGTGACGATCAACGATGCCGGCACGCCGGGCGACACGACCGACGACTATCTCGACCTACACCTCGAACGGGACTGGCGCGGGAGCAGACTTCTTTACCTACACCATCTCGGACGGAACCGGGAAAACCGCGACCGCCACTGTCGAGGTCGACGTCGCGCCGCTCGACACGATCGCATTCACCTCGGTGTCGCTGACCGGGATTCCGGACAGGAACTACACCTCGCTCGAGTTCGGTCCCGACGGCCGGCTCTATGCGTCGCACCGGTTCGGCGAGATCTATGCCTTCGACATTGAGCAGCAGGTCGACGCGACCGGCAAGATCACCGGCTATCTCGCGACCAGCACTCGAGACGATCTCGCTCATCAAGACGATCGTCAACCACAACGACGACGGCACCGTGGCGTCCGGCGTCTCCGACCGGCAAGTCACTGGCATCGTCACGTCGGGAACGGTCCAGAACCCGGTTATCTACGTCTCGTCGAGCGATCCGCGCGAGGGCGGCGGCGGCAGGCCGGCGGCTATGGCGACACCGGGCTCGACACCAACTCGGGCATCATATCGCGGCTCACCTGGAACGGCTCGTCCTGGGAAAAGCTCGACCTCGTGCGCGGCCTGCCTCGGTCGGAGGAGAACCATTCGACCAACGGCATGGTGCTGACCACCGACTCCGACACCGGGCACCGGATTTTGCTTGCCGCGCAAGGCGGCAACACCAATGCCGGGGCACCGTCCAAGAACTTCGCCTATGCTTCGGAGACGGCGCTGTCGGCTTCGATCCTGAAGATCGACCTGACCATGCTCGAAAGTGGGACCGGCCAGTTCGCGGTCAAGACCGACGGGGCAAACCAGTATGTCTACGACCTGCCGACGGTCGGCGGCCTCTCACCCTTTGGCGGCATGGACGGCCTCAACCAGGCACGGCTCGTCGAGGGTGGCCCGGTATCGGTCTACTCCTCGGGTTTCCGCAACCCCTATGATATCGTCGAGACTGAGGACGGCGACATCTTCACCATCGACAACGGCGCCAACCACGGCTGGGGCGGACTGCCGGCCGGCGAGGGGACGGGCAACGTTACCGACCAAGTGCCGGCGGCGGGCAACGACCCGGACGGGTTCACCAGCGTCAACAACCTCGACCATCTGGAGTTCATCACCGGCGAAGGCTACTACGGCGGGCATCCGAACCCGATCCGCGCGAACCCCACCGGTGCCGGCATCACCTATACCGACGTCAACGGTGTCGAGGTCTGGTCACAGAACCCCGGCGGCGCCTGGCCGCCGGTCGACCCGTCGTTCTCGTTTCCCGACGACGGCGACTTCCTGCTGCCGGGGGTCGAGGACGACGCCCTCGTGACCTGGTCCTATTCGACCAATGGAATTGCGGAATACACCTCCGCGGCGTTCCAAGGGGCGATGCAGGGTAACCTGCTCACCGCGGCGTTCGACTCGAGCATCTACCGGATCGTTCTGAACCCGACGAACACCGGCGCCATCAAGGAGGCGATCGCGACGGGCCTGAATGGCATCCCGCTCGATGTCATCTCCCAGGGCGACGCCGACCTCTTCCCGGGTACGATCTGGGTAGCCTACGTGGCAGGCGGCGAGGACATCGGGGTACTTGTCCCGACCTTCGTCTCCGGTACTCCCGACGACCTCGACGGGGACGGCTTCCTTAACGACGATGAGATTGCAAACGGAACCAATCCCAACAGCCCGGCCAGCGTGCCATCCGACAACGACGGCGATTTCATCTCGGACCTCCTCGACGAGGACGACGACAACGACGGCCTGTTCGACCCGGTCGACCATTTCGCCCTCGACGCCACGAACGGGACCTCGCGCGTCATCACCGATACCGAATCGTTCCTCAATCCGCTCCGGAACGACAACCCCGGGACCGGATTCGCCGGCCTCGGATTCACCGGCTGGATGACGAACGGGACGTCGGACTACCTCACGCTGTACGACGACGACAACCTGATCGCCGGCGGCACCTCGGGCATCTTCTCGATCGTCGAGACCAGCTCGGGCGACGCCCGCGGCGGGCTCAACACGCAGGAGAACGGCTTCCAGTTTGGCGTCACAGTTGGCACCACGGGTCCGATGCTGATACAGGCGGGGCTGATCAATGTGCTTTCGCCGCTGACCATAGCCAATCTCGACCCAGGCCAATCGGCGGGGATCCAGATCGGCACCGGCGATCAGGACAACTACGTCAAGCTGGCCATTGGCGTCGACGCTGCGGGCGAACTCGGCATCGTGCTTCTGCACGAGGAGAACGGCATCGTCCTTGAAGAGACGTTCATACAGGGAAGCGCGATCCCGATCGGATCACAAGTAGATCTCTTTTTAGAGGTCGACCCGACGACTGGCACCGTCGCGCCTGGCTGGCAGATCGATGGTGGCGCGGGAGAAACCGGAGCCGGCATCACCGTGGGCGGCGACATCTTGGCAGCGATCCAAGGCACCTACCAGAACGATGGCCATGACAGTGCGCTTGCCGTCGGTGTCATGGCGACCAACGGACCGACCGGCGACGGCTTCGCGGCTCAGTACGACTTCATCGATATCTATGCCGGGTCACTCGCAGACCATTTCGACCTGATCGCCTAAACGAAACCGGACGGCATCGAAAAGGCAGCGCTTCTCAGAGGTGCTGCCTACATACGCCTGCGCGAATTCGCGGGATCCCGCCTTCTCGGGTGGACACCCATTGCGAGTATCTGTGTCCTGCGCCGGAAGCAGCTGCTGCCGCTCGTTAAATATCATAATCATCATTACACGCGGTACGTTTGTGTAGCCGCAAAGCTAAAATGTCACCCGTGAGCAAAGCAGAAGTGTCACCTCTTCCCGCTGGGAGCAGCGCGGAGGAGCGGCATGGGATGGGTGACGATGAGCGAGCGGGAGCTGAACCGTATCGAGGTGCTGGCGCAGGTCGATGACGGCAAGCTGAGCGTCGAGGCCGCCGGCGGCATGCTGGCTCTGAGCCGGCGTCAGATGTTTCGCCTGCTGAAGCGCTATCGGACCGATGGCGCGGCTTCGATCCGGCACAAGGCGCGCGGTCGGGCACCGAACAACAAGATCCATGCCGCCAGGCGCGACTACGCGCTGGCGCTGGTCCGTGAGAGCTATCAGGACTTCGGTCCGACGCTGGCAGCCGAGATGCTGGCGGAACGCCACGGGCTGACGGTGTCGCGCGAGACCCTGCGCAAGTGGATGTCGGAAGCCGGCCTCTGGCTGCCGAAAGCGCAGCGTCGCAGCTTCCATCAGCCGCGGCTGCGCCGGGAACGCTACGGGGAGCTCGTACAGATCGACGGCTCCGACCACCGTTGGTTCGAAGACCGCGCGGAGCCATGCACCCCAAGTTCGACAGTTAATCGCGTAAGTGATTGATACTGCGCGCACCGAAGGTGCGTTTGTGTGACTACACGCGGCTTCAGGCCGGTTTTGGCAAGCTCAGTGCGTCGAAGAGTTCGAGTTGCTCCGGGGTGGTCGTGCTGGTTCCGTGAAAGGATCTTCTCGCCGATATGGGCGGTGTGTTTCTGGATGCGCGCGAGCAGGTCGAGCGCGGTGCGCGGGCTGGCGCTGTGGCCTCGCGCCTTCAAGCGCATCCGCACCACGCGGTAGAGCACGAGGGCCAGAAAGCAGATCATCGCGTGCGCCCGGATGCGCTCCGGCAGCCGGTGGTGAACCGGCGCGATCTCGATGTCGGACTTCAGGACGCGGAAGCCCCGCTCGATGTCGGCGAGGCTTCTGTATCGCGCGACGGCCTCGGCCGGCGCGATGTCCGAGGCATTGGTCAGAACCGCCAGCTTGCCGTCGAAGAGTTCGGCATCGCGGATCGCCGCCTCGTCGATGGTGTAGCTGAACCTGTCGGCGTGCAGATCGGGCTTGATGAAGCGGGTCAGCTCCGCCTCGGCGACGGCGCGGGCGAAGCGACTGTAGGCGCCGCGATCGGAGGCACGGCGTCCGCGGGTCGTCTGCCCCTCGTCCTGGGCATCGAGCCTGGCCACCAACCTGTCCGCCATCGCCTCCAGCTCGGCGATGCGCGCCCGGCGCCTGTGGGACTGCTCTTCGGCCCGCAGGGGATCATGCGCCACGATCAGCCGGTGACCGGCAAAGGTGCTTTCGGCCACGCCATCGCGAAAGGCGAGGTTCCGGAATGCATCGATCAGCTCGGCGTATCGACGCGCGGGAACGGCGAGGATGAACTCCAGCTTGCGAGCGGAGCGCTCGGCGACCGACGTCAGCTCGGTGATGTTCTCGAGGCTGAGCAGCCCGCGATCGGCCACCAGCACCACCCGCTGGATCGGAAAGTGCGCGAGTACCTTCTCCAGCATCCCCTGCAAGGTCTTCGTCTCGGCGACGTTTCCGGGGTGGACCGTGTGCAGGAGCGGCAGACCTTCGGCGGTCTGCACCACGCCCAGGACGAACTGCCGGGCGATGCCGCCGCGCTCCTTGTTCATGCCGAAGGCGCGCAGGTCGTCGGCCACCTCGGCCTCGCCGTGGATGCGCACCGTGGTCAGGTCGTAGAACACGATCGAGAGGTCGCGATCGACCAGGGGGCGGAACTGGCGGCTCAGCGCGGCCTCGACGGGATCGAGGTTGTCCATCAGCGCGTCCATCGCGCGCAGGAGCTGCTGGTGTGTCGGGGTCTGCGGCATGCCCGGCATCGCGACCGTCTCCAGCCAGCGCAGGCAGCCCAGCTTCGACTCCGGCGCGCAAAGCCGGTTGAACACCATCGCCCGGATCAGCGATTCTGCATCGAAGCCGCGCCGCGAGGAGCGCAGGGCCCGCTGCAAGGCCTTGTCGATCCCGAGGTCACGCCAGAGTTCGTGGAGCGCGAAGACGTCGCCGTAGCTGCGTCCGGGTTCGTGGACGACCTCGGACGCGGTGTTCTCAGCGCGGCCCACGGCCCGGTTGAGGCCATTGATCAAGGGATCGAGCATCGAAGGGGTGAGCCTGTCGAGGCGCCCGAGGTTCGCGACCACGCGCACTCGGGACTGCCCACGGTCGTTCCGGTAAGCCTCCACGAGCTGGAGATACTGTCGGCCGCCGGTCTTGGTGACGCGGGTATACATTGTGTAGCGAAGCTACCAGCATCGTGCATCTTCTTTCAATGCTGGTCGTCGACGTGGCGTGTGACTACTGGGGTCACCGATTTTCGGGTTGATCCCTTCGCCAAGTCATTGAAACTACGTCACCGGCCCACGCCCACGACGATGAAATAGCTCGTGAAGTGTCGAACTCCGGCTGCACGCTGCTGGTGTTCGTCGACGATGCGACGAGCCGGCTGATGCAGATGCGCTTCGTGCCGTCCGAGAGCACGTTCGCCTACTTCGAGGCGCTCGAGCTCTACCTTGAGGCCCATGGCCGTCCGGTCGCGTTCTACGCGGACAAGCACTCGGTGTTCCGGACCGCGAAGCCGAGCCCGCAGATGAGCGGCATGACCCAGTATCGGCCGCGCCCTCAGCGAGCTGAACATCGAAATCCTCTGCGCCAACTCGAGCCAGGCCAAGGGCCGCGTCGAGCGGGCAAACCGCACCTTGCAGGACCGCCTGGTCAAGGCGCTCCGCCTCGCCGGCATCGAGACCATCGCGGCAGGAAACGCGTTTCTGCCCGGCTTCATGGCGCGCCACAATGCCCGCTTCGCCAAGGTGCCGGCCCGGCCCGACGACCTGCACCGGCCGCTGAACGTCGAGCCCGATCGTCTCGCTGACATCCTGTGCTATCGCGACAAGCGGTACGTCGGCCGCGACCTCACGCTCAAGCATGACCGCCGGCGGATCTGCCTGGAGGTGAACGACGTCAGCCGTGGACTGGTCGGCAAGTACGTCGACACCTACGCCTTTGCCGACGGCCGCTTGCAAGTCCGCGCCAAGGGCCGCCTGCTGCCCCACACCGTCTTCGACCTCGACCAGCGCGTCAGCCACGCCGCGATCACCGAGAACAAGCGGCTCGGCGAGGTCCTGGCCTTCATCAAGCGCGAGCAGGACGCCCGCCCGCCCAAGGCCAGCGTCCGGCCGACGAGCGCGCGGACCAATTACCAGAAGACCGGCCGGCGCAATCTCGAAGGCTGGAACTCGAAGCTGGCACGGCGGGCAAAGCGCCGCGCCGACGCGTCCCGCGGGGCCGGGCAGGTCTCCGATCCCTGACCTCTCCGCCCTGCCCGGCCCCGCTCGCCGACCGCCCTCGGTGACATTCCTGCTTTGCGCGAACGGTGACATTTCAGGATGGTTGCAACAGGCTTGTACGCGGGTGGATTCACATCCGAAGTGCAACTTCTGTAGCAAAACAGAAGGTTACATGGGAGGATGATCGGTGCCCCGTTCATATGCTCATCTCGATCTCGACGAACGCCGCAGGCTGGCCGAATGGCGCGCGGCGAAGATCCCGGTCAAGGAGATCGCGCTGCGTCTCGGCCGTGACGCCTCGACGCTCTACCGCGAGCTGAAGCGCAACTTCTTCCGCGACGTCGAACTGCCCGAGCTCAACGGCTACCATGCGGTGGCGGCCCAGGACATGGCGGAGCGTCGCCGCGCCGTGCATCGAAAGATGGTCGTGCACCCGACACTGAAGCTTGCCGTCGTGGACCGGCTCAAGGCCGGCTGGTCGCCGGAACAGATCGCCGGTCGGATGCGGCTCGAGCGGCATCCGGTCCGCGTGTCGCACGAGACGATCTACCGCTTCGCGTACTCTAAGTCCGGCCTCTCCGAGGAGCTCTACCGCCACCTCCCGGAGCACCGCCGGCGACGTCGGCCACGGGCCGCGCGACGGCACCACGGCGTGCGGTTCTCCAACGAGGTCAGCATTGCGCAGCGCCCCGATATCATTGGCCGGCGCACCGAGTTCGGCCATTGGGAAGCTGACCTCGTCATGTTCCGCAAGGAGTTCGGCAAGACGAACCTCGCCTCCGTGGTCGAGCGCGTCAGCCGGTTCACGCTCCTGCTGAAGAACCGCGACCGGCAGTCCAGGCCGGTCATGGAGGCGCTGATCTCCGGCCTCGCGGCCCTGCCCTTGACGGCGCGCCGCTCGATCACCTTCGACCGCGGCGACCCGCGTTCACCGCCTGGCCGCATTTGCAGGCCGGGCTCGGCGTCCAGACCTGGTTCTGCGATCCGCAGTCGCCCTGGCAGAAAGGCACCGTCGAGAACACCAACGGGAGGCTCCGCCGCTACCTGCCGCGCCAGGTCGATCCCACGGCGCTCACAGATCGATCTCTGAGGTCGATCTGCGACCGCCTCAACGCCACACCCCGGAAATGCCTCGGCTACCGGACACCGGCCGAGGTGTTCCGCGAGAAGATGATGGAGGCCATCAGCTCAGGCACCTAAGCTGGACGTACAGAAACTGCACTTCGGCGAGAGCCCACACGATGGCGACGCTATGGGTCACCTCCGTCGAAGACAAGTGCCGCTTTCCGCTGCGCCACTCCTCGGATAGCGAAGGAGCGAAGGAGCGAAGGCGGGAAACGGAGCCGAGGCGACGGAGAAATGATGCGGGTTCTGGTGTTCGGACGGACGGGGCAGGTGGCGACCGAGATCGGGCGTGCTAGGCCCGGGCGCGGTGCGGCTGGGCCGCGACGAGGCGGATCTCGCCGATCCTGCCGCCTGCGCGCGGGGCCGTGGCGGAGGCCGAGGGCCGACGCGGTGATCAACGCCGCCGCATGGACCGCAGTAGACGCCGCCGAGACCGAGCGGGCGGCGGCCTTCGCCGTTAATGCCGAGGCGCCCGCGGCGATCGCCCGGGCCTGCGCGGCGCGAGGGCTGCCGCTGGTTCACATCTCGACCGACTACGTCTTTGACGGCAGCGGCGAACGGCTTTGGGCGCCCGGCGACCCGACCGGCCCCCTGGGCACCTACGGCGCATCCAAGCTCGCGGGCGAGGAGGGGGTGCGCGGGGCGGCCGGTCCGCACGCGATCCTGCGCACCTCATGGGTGTTCTCGGCCCATGGGGGCAACTTCGTGAAGACGATGCTGCGCCTCGGGGCCGAGCGCGACCGCCTGCGGATCGTCGCCGACCAGGTCGGCGGGCCGACGCCTGCCGACGCCATCGCAGCGGCCTGCCTGACGATCGCCCGCGCCCTTGCCGAGGCGCCGGAGAAAACCGGCACGTACCACTTCTCCGGCGCGCCGGATGTCAGCTGGGCCGACTTCGCCCGCGCGATCTTCCGGCGGGCGGACCTGTCCGTCGCGGTCGAGGACATCCCGACCGAGGCCTACCCGACCCCCGCCCCGCGGCCGCGGAACTCTCGCCTGGACTGTAGCACCACCGAGACGGCGTTCGGGATTGTCAGGCCCGACTGGCGGACCGGACTGGACCGTGTGCTGTCCGGGCTCGGCTCAGCCGCGCCGACGGCGTAGGCCGGCCAGCGCGGCGAAGCCGCCGAGTGCCAGCGGCAGCGTCGCCGGCAGCGGCACCACGCCTGCGGGCGCCTGCGCGAAGGTCACGTCGATCTGCATCAGCGCCCCGGCGATCATGCCGACGTCCTCGAAGTCGACAATGATGCCGTTGCCGTCGTCCGTCACGCTGACGGTATTGGCGGCGATCCCGGTAAAGCCTTCGGACGAGGCAATTCCGGCGGTCAGGATTCGCATGATCGAGTCTGCCTCATCGGCGAAGAAGAAGCCGAAGGTGCCCGGCGCCTGCTGGATCTCCTGGTTCGAGACCAGCACAATCTGACTTGCTCCGATGTCGATGTCGAAGCTGAAGAAGCCGCCGTCGGTAAAGCCGAAATCCTCGAGCTCGACGCCATCGTTGGCGACGACCACTTCCTCGGCCGTGGCGAACTCAGGATCGCCGAGGAACTCGCTCACGCGGATCTGCTGCCCGTCGAAGGACAGCGCTGCGGCCTCTGCGTCGCCGGTTCCCATCGCCAGCCCGGCCCCGACGACCATGGCCCACGTCGCGATCTTCCACCCGTTAGCCGTGCTATGTTCAGAAAGCATCTTTTCCCCACTCATTCTAAGTCCCTACCTTTTACCATCGCGTACACTATCGGTATTTAACGTGGGGCAAAGAAAAATTCTTTCAAGTCTTTGTTTGAACTGACTTTTTAGGTGTTTTTTTGCCGGCTGGATCAATCTTGGGGCTAAGTCAGGCTTCCTGTGGTGGTGCTCGCGCGAGGGATCGTATCTTGGAGCGGGTGCTGCCGGCGAATATGCGGGGGCACGTGCTGCCGTCCGACCCCAGGAGGTTCGAGATGTCCGATCCCGCGCCTGTGCGCCGTTATGTGCTGATCTCGCCCTGCCGGGACGAGGCGGAGTACATGCGCCACACGCTCGACAGCGTGGTCGGCCAGAGGGTGCGGCCGGCGAAGTGGGTGATCGTCGACGACGGCTCGACCGACGCGACGCCCGACATCCTCGCCGAATACGCCGCGGCGCACGACTGGATCGAGGTCGTGGCAAAGCCCGACCGCGGCGCCCGCGCAGTCGGCCCCGGCGTGATCGAGGCGTTCTATGCAGGCCTCGCGCGGGTGGACCTCGCGGACTACGCCTATCTGTGCAAGCTCGACCTCGATCTCGACCTGCCCGCCGGCTACTTCGAGGGGCTGATGCGGCGGATGGAGGCCGACCCGCGCATCGGCACCGCCTCCGGCAAGCCCTATGTCCGCCGCGGCGGGGCACTCGTCTCGGAGCGGCGCGGCGACGAGATGTCGGTCGGCATGACCAAGTTCTACCGCACCGCCTGCTTCGTTCAGATCGGCGGCTTCGTGCGCGAGGTGATGTGGGACGCGCTCGACTGCCACAAGGCGCGGCAGCTCGGCTGGAAGGCGGTGAGCTGGGATGACCCCGAGCTGCGCTTCGAGCACCTGCGGCCGATGGGGTCGTCGCAGACCTCGATCTACACCGGCCGGCGGCGGCATGGCTTTGGCCAGTACTACATGGGCTCGGACCCGCTCTACTACGCGGCGACCTGCGTCTTCCGGATGAGCGAGCCGCCCTACGTGCTTGGCGGGCTCGCCATGCTGCAGGGCTACCTTGGCGCCTGGTGGAGCCGCGCGCCCAGGCACGACGATGCCGAACTCCGCCGCTTCATCCGCGCCTGGCAGCGCCGTGCGCTTCGCAAGGGCAAGGCTCGCGCCACCGCCGAGGTCGAGGCCGAGCGCGCGGGGCGGTTCGACCCCGCGGTGGGGGGCGAGCTGGTCCACGCCTGAGGCGCAGTGACGAGGACCAGACGCGAACGTCGCGCCGTCGCAGGCGCGACCGCTTCGCCCGATGGGAAAAGACACGCTCGGGGTGGCGATGCAGGGGGCACACCGCCCGCCGTTTGACATTCAATCGGACATTCCCGCGCTGCCGACGCGGATGATCGCGCCGCTCATCCCCAAGAACTCCGACCTTCGGCGCGCGACATCCTACGACGACGAGTTCCGGCCCGTTCCCGACTGGCGGTTCTCCGGATGCTGAGGGCGGTGAGTGGTTGGACCATCCCCGTCGACCTCGAACCGGATCCCTTTAGGCGCGGTTCCCGCGAAGAGCGCCTCGAGCCGGGCCGCCTCCTTGTGGAGGTCGAATTCGGCGGTGACCCGGGCGCGTCCGGCCTCGCCCATGCGGCGGCGAAGGTCGGGGTCGGCGAGGAGATCCGACATGGCACGAGCGAGGGCGAGGGTATCGCCCGGTGGCGCAAGCAGGCCCGCCGTGCCCTCCTCGACCAGTTCGGGAATGCCCGCGATACGGGTCGCGACGACCGGTAGGCGTGCGGCCATCGCCTCCATCAGCACGACGGGGACCCCCTCGGCGAAGGACGGCAGGACGAAGAGATCGGCCTGCCCGAGCGCCTCGGCCACCTCGTTCTGGCTGCAGTAGCCGGCGAAGCGCACCGCCTCGCCGAGCCCCAGCTCGTGCGCGAGCGCCTCGACCTTCGCCCGTTCGCCGCCGTCTCCGATGAGCGTGAGCGTGGCGTCGGGATGCTCCTTCAGGACCTCGCAGAAGGCCCTGAGCAGCACCAGCACCCCCTTCACCGCCGCGAGCCGCCCGACGAAGAGAAGGTGCTTGCCATGACGTTCGCGCGGTCCGCCGTCATACCGGGCGGGATCGACGCCGCAATGCACGATGCGCAACTTCTCCCAGTGCTTGGGGTCGGCGAAGATCATCCCCTGGCTGCGGCAGAAATGACTGATGCAGGCGACGAAGCGGGCCCGCGCGATCTTTTCGTCGATCCGCCACCGCTGCGGCTCGAAGAAGATCGTGGGGCCGTGCATCGTGTAGCTGAAGGGGATCCCCGAGAGCGCGCTCGTCAGCATTGCGACGGAGCAGGACGAGTTGCCGAAATGGTTGTGCAGGTGCGTGATGCCCTGGGCCTTGAGGTGCCGCGTCAGCACCAGCGCCTCGACGAAGTAGAACATCTGCCACAGGAGCGCCACGGGCCCCGGCGGACGGGTCTTCCAGGCCAGTCCAAGCGCCCCGAAGAACCGCCCCGGCGTCTTCAGCGCGGCGAACTTGGCCGCGACCAGGGTCGCCGGTTTCTTCGCCCGCTCGATCACGTAGAAGGTGCTCGCCGCCGCCGCCTGCTCGGCGGGACCGCGGTGATGCTCGGCCCCGGTGCGGCGGATCGCGCAGGTCTCGACCGCGAGCCCTCGGGCCCGCAGCGCCTCGACCTCGCGCAGGATGAACGTGTGCGAGACGGCCGGATACTCTCCGGTGAGGTAGGCGATGCGAAGCGGCAGGTGCGTGTCGGTCATCTCGGAGAGCCTTGCAGCGTCGCGAGTTCGGCGACCCGCACTTCCGGGAGGCGGTATCCCCCAGAGACACCGGAGCCACAAGGGACGCCGGCGACCCGCCGGCGAACGCGATCAGTCAGGAAAGAAATATGCCTGCCTCTGCCGCGCCAGCTCCGGCTCGAGCGCCGGGTCGTACTCCCCTGCGCGCCGTTCGACGATCTCGCGCCAGGGATAGGTGTCATGGCGAGCCTGCATCCGTTCCACCAGCGCGTCCAGCGTCATGATCTTCTTCGCCGGCGAGCCCACGACGACGCTGTTCTCCTCGATCCGCCCCTTCACGACCGCGCCGGCGCCGACCAGCACCCGGTTGCCGATCTCGGTCCCCGGCAGGACGATCGTGCCGTAGCCGATGAAGACGTCCGAGCCGATCCGAATGCTGCCGACCGCGTCGAGCTTGCAGCCGTAGGCCCGGTTGATCATGTTGACCGAGCCATCATGCGTGTTCAGCCACGCACCGGCGATCCTGACATTGTCGCCGATGCTGATCAGATGCGTTCCCGAAAAAAATGTGCTGGGGTTGATCGCACAGTTGTTTCCGAACGCATGGAACCCCCCGTGGCGCCGAAGGAACTCGGCCCAGTCCTGCAGGCTCGGGCGTGCGAGCTTGCGCCAGAGGCCGACGTTCCTGCCCGATTCCAGCGCCCGGCGACGGAAGAACTTGGCTGCCGTCTTTCTCATTCGCACTGCAATTCTCCCAAAACGCCGTCAGTCCGGTTCGACCGCGCCCTTGGACGGCGTCCCTGTCCTGAGCCGGCCGAAGATGTCGTCGATTGCGACCTTGCCCGTGGTCGCTGCCTGGTAGGCCGGCGAGCCCGGCAGCGGCGCGAACCGTTCCGCGGTGTCGGGCGGCGTGGCGTAGATCTCCTGAAGCGGGTCGAGGTCGTAGCGCGCCCCGTCCCAGGTGACGTGCCACAGCACCTCCTCGTCGAGCGGTCCGCCGGCACCGCCGCCGCGGTTCGGCGTGTAGGTGAGGTTGTTCTCGAGGATCAGGTAGGCGAACCAGTCGAGCCCGGCCGGGTCGATCGCCACGGTGAACCTGCCCTCCTCGTTGGCCTCGTCCCGCAGGTCGGCGAAGGTGATGTTGTAGAGTTCGAACCCGTATTCCCGGACCTCGGGATAGAAGGTAGCGGGATCGTAGGGGTCGGTCTCGCTGCCCTTGATCCAAGTGTAGACCGTCTGCGCCCATGGCAGGCGAGTTGGGGATGACGCTGATCGTGTTTCGGACGACGATGCCGGTGGCATCGCCCATCGCCCACATACCCGATCCGCCCGCCTGCAGTTGCACCTCGTAGACCTTGTCGTAGAGGAAGAACTTCGGCATCGCCTTGTAGCCCTTGCGGGTGCTGTAGCCCGCGACGACCGGGTGGATGACCTGGCCGTTCTCGCCGCGGATGCGGTCGAAGCTGGCCCGGTAGATCCGCCGGTCGGGTGGCGCCTGACGCCGTGGCGAGACACGGCTGGATGTCGCCGAGCCAGCTGTTGGCGCTGCGCAGGTCGACGAGGTTGAAGGCGACCGGCGCCTCTCCCGGCGTCGAGAACCGGTAGGGTCCATGGTCGGCGAAGAAGGCGGGCTTGCCGTCGGGTCCGTAGACCTGGTCCTTGTTGTTCGGGTCGCGCTTGCCGTCGCCCATCCGGGTCTTCGGGTGTTGCTTGACCCAGAGGCCGCAATGGCCGACCGCCTCGGTATCGTCGTACCAGAAGATGCCGTAATTGTACCAGTTGCCGAGAAAGCTGTTGCCGATCACGGTGTTGGTCCCGCGAGCCTTTCCCTGGTTCTGGGGCGGCGCGGTGACCAGGATGTCGAAGCCGGTGACGCCGACGTCCCATACCGTCTTGTAGCGTCCCCAGGACAGGACAAGCCCGTTTTCGGGCTTTTTCGAGATGCTGAACGGGTCCCTCGGGTCGTAGGGGCCCACCAGGTCGAAGCCCCAGTAGGAGCAGTCGTTGTCGGCCCCGTCGGCTTCGCCGAACTGGAGCTTCAGGCCGGACCAGCCCTCGGGATCCATCAGCCGCGGCGGCGGCCCTTCGCCATAGGCGCCGATCTGCAGGCGGCCGATGCTGCCCCGCCCGCGGCTCTTTCCGGCCGCATGGTTGTGGGTCTCGCCGCGGCGGAACAGGAACCGCGCCGGATAGTCGGCCCCTGCGCTCTGGGCCTTCGCAGCCTGCCAGGCCTCGGCGAAGCTCGTGCAGAGGGTCGCGCCGGGAAAGGCCGCGGAATCCCAGACGGGATCCGCGGGATCGGTCGTGTCGCCCGCGGTCGAGATCAGGAAGGTCTGGCCGCGGGCGAAGATGGCATCGGGGTTGAGCAGCGTGACCTCGCGCTCGGCCACCACAGGATCGGCGTCCGGCCGGTCGCGCACCTCGCAGCGGACGGTGTAGGTCTTCGCGCGCTGGCGGTCGAACTCGGCCGCCGCGGGGGCCCATACATGCGCCACCCAGGGGCCGTAGGCAACGTTGCGGTCGTTGCCGAGAAAGCGGCCGCCCTCCGGCACCGTGCCGTCCTCGACCAGCACCTTCTCGCCCGCGACCTCGTAGTAGCGGCCCCAGGGCAAATCCTCGGTGTCGTGGCGCGTATACCAGCCGGGATCCGAGAACGACCAGGTGTAGTGCAGGTCCTTCCACGGCGCGAAGTGCGGGTCGTCCGAGGCGAACCCTTCGGCGACGGCCGAGAACAGAAAGCCGCCAGGCGCGACCGCCTCGGGGGTCATGCTGGTGCCTGTCGGGCGGTTGGTCTCGATGCGAACCTTGGGGGCCATGGGAACACGCCTTGGCGGGTGTCCGAAGGCGGGTCAACCCGCTCCGGACCCGGACGTTCCCCTGGACGAAGACGCCGCGGCTTCAGGCGTCCGGCGGGGCGACCTTCCAGGGATGCGCATCGGGCAGGGCGCCGGCCAGGCCCCACTTGTGCGCCAGGTAGCCCTCGGCCTTTTCGCGGTCGGCGTCCGACAGCGGTCCGACGACGACGAGGCACTCGCCATGCTCGGAGGTCGCGCCATCCGGGTTCCCCAGCTGGAGATAGGCGTCCGGGGGCAGGGACACGGCGTTGCCCGACTTGGCGGTGCTGGTCCAGGTGAGCCGGGTGCCGTTGCGCCACCACTCGGTGCCGCCGTGGGTGCCGCCTTCGGGGTACCGCCCCACCGCGATTACCGGTCCCGAAGGCGCAAGCGTCCAGTAGCGGTTGCCGTTGCCGAACCACATGATCGAGTAGCCGGTCTGGAACGAGATGTTCTGCCCGCTGGCGCCGGCATCGTTGCGCAGGCTGAAACACTCGCTGAAGCCCTCGGCGACATGGGCCTTGGTCACCGCGATGACGGTCACGCCGGGCATCCCCGGCAGGCCCGGAAGCGTGCCCGTGCTTCTCAGGACGGCGCCCCGGGGGAATCGCAGGGTCGGCCGGCCGCCGAGAGTCCCGTCTAGGGCAGGCGTCGGGGCATTTGCCACACGGACCATGTCGCGGCCCCCGCCCGACTTGTCGGCGAGCCCGGTGACCTCGTCGCCCGCCCGCGTGACCGCGTCCGCATCCGAGGCATCGAGCCAGAGTGCGAGACCGGACAGTGCAGACGGACTCCAGGCGGCGCCGCCGGGCGTACCGGCGACCTCGACGCCCACGCTTTCCACCGTCCGCGTGCCGGCAGCGGTGGTGGCGGTCTCGACGAGGCCCAGAGTCCTTCCCGCATCGGCGGCGTCCGTCACGTGGCTCGCCGCGGTCTCGCCCGCGATCGGGATGGTATCGCGCGTCCATTGCTGGGCGACGACGAACGGGGCGCCGGATTCGTCGAAGGCCCAGAGGCCCGGACGCGCGGTCAGCGTCGCCCCGACGTCTGCCGACCCCGCGATCTGCGGCGGCATGAGGCTGACCGGCCCCTCCGCGAGATCGGCGGTGCGAAAGACAAATTCTCCGGCGTGGGCTGCAGGCTCGGTGACCGTGATCGTCATCTCTCCGGGCGCCGAGTTGGCCGTGAACGCGCCCGCCGTCTGGCCGTCGGTGATCGCGAGCTGCACGATCTCGACGGCGACGGTGCCCTGGCTCGTCTTTCCGGCGGGATCGGCGACGGTATAGGTGATCGTCGCGGCGCCTGAAAAGCCGGCTGGCGCAGTATAGAGGAGCGTGCCGTCGGGATTGACCGAAACGCTGCCCCGGTCCGCGGTGGCCGCGACGACCGTCAGCGCGCCTCCTTCAGGATCGACATCGTTCTCCAGGACATCGCTCGAGATCGAGCCGCCAGACGGCACGGTGACCGCATCGGGGTGGGCAGCCGGCGGCAGGTTGGCTGGCGTGCCGCGATCGTCCCCGGTCCCGATGTTGAGACCGCCCCGCCACAGCTGGGCAGAGCAGCCGATCAGATTCATTGGACCGCCTCGCGCACGATCAGCGCCTCGGTGGAGCCGGACTTGCGATAGCGCACCGACACCCCGGCCCCGAGGCGCAGCCCGTCGCGCAGCACCAGCGAGATGCCGTCGTCGGCATCAGGATCCGCCGTCGTGGTGAGAAAGACGCTGCCGTGCCGTGCCTGCCAGATCTCATCCGTAGCCAAGGTTACGGGAGCGGACCATTCGGTCTGCGCATCGCGAATCAAAGCCATGGGAACGTGTCTCCTGAGGAAAGGTGCGGCGGCATGCACGGGGTCTCTCCGCCGTCGGAAAAGCCCACCCTCGAACGCGCCGATTTTCTTGCGGTGAACCATGCGTACGCCGCTTCCCGAGCCTGAAGTGCGGGGGGGCGCTTAAGGCTCGGTCACCCCGCCGATGCCGCGCGAAAAGCATGACACCAGCCAACCCTTGCGTTCGTGACCGCTGGGGGGCATCGGACAACGACTTGTCAATGGTACCGTGGCACAAGCGCCACCAAAGTGCGAGGCTTGCAGTTGATTTTGCTTAGAAAACATGCCCTGCGCTTCAGCGCCTTGTTCCAGGGCAAGCGGTTGAGGGCGCGCTCCTTGCGGGCGACGGCGCTGGTCTTCGGCTCGATGGGCGTGACGAAGGCTCTCCAGCTCGGCTCGAACCTGATTCTGACGCGGCTTCTCTTTCCCGAGGCGTTCGGCCTGATGGCTCTCGTCGGGGTTTTCATCGCCGGCATCCAGCTCGTCAGCGACATCGGTATCCGACCTTCGCTGATCCGCTCGACCCGCTCGGACGAGCCGATCTTCCAGTCGACCGCCTGGACCCTGCAGGTGGTTCGAGGAGGCTGGATCACCGGACTTTCTCTGCTGCTGGCCTGGCCATATTCGAAGGTCTACGACGAGCCGATGCTCGCGCCGCTGATCTCGATCGTCGCCTTCGCGGCGCTGTTCTCGGGATTCGCCTCGATCCAGAACTCGATGATGGCGCGGCATCTGATCCTGGGAAAGGTGGTGACGCTACAGATCGTCGGGCGGATCGTCGACGTCATCGTGATGGTGAGCTTCGCCTGGCTGTTCCAGTCGGTCTGGGGGCTGGCAATCGGCAACGTCGTCGGGACCGCGGTTACCACCGCCCTCAGCCTCATCTTCCTGCCTTCCCCCAATCACCGGTTTGCCTGGGACCGGTCGGTGCTCGACGAGATCGTGTCCTTCGGGCGATGGATCCTGCTCGCGACCCTCTTCACCTTCCTCGGCAATCGCGGGCTGCAGGCGGTGCGTGGATATCTCGTCGACCTCGACACGCTGGCCTTCCTGCACATCGCCTTGATGTTCTCGAGCATCGTCATCGAGATCGTGCAGAGGGTGCTCAACACGGTCGGTTACCCGGTCCTTGCGGAAGTCATCCGCAAGAACCCGGAGCGAATCAAGCAGGTGACCGGAAAGATCCGGACGCTGCAAACCCTGGGCTCGACGCCGTTCTTCCTGCTGATGGCCGTTGTGGCGACGCCGCTGATCGAGTTTCTCTACGATGACCGCTACACTCAGGTCGGTCCCTACCTCACGCTGATGTCGCTCTCGAACGCCCTGACGATCATGCCGCTCGTCTATCAGAAGACGCTGCTCGCGCTCGGCAACAGCCGCGGCCATGCGGTCGTCACCGGCACCTCGAGTGCGCTCAGGATCACGGCGGTGTTCGTGGGCTTCTCGTTTGGCGGCGTGATCGGAATGCTGCTGGCCGACGCCATAGCCCTCCTGGCCGTGTTCGTGCTCTCGGCCTCGATCGCGGTACGGTATGGCTACGCCACGCTCAAGGTCGACTTCCTGAACCTCGCGGCCATCGCGACGGCCTACCTGTTCTTGGTGCCGCCGTTGCTCTGATCGCCGGCGCCTTGATCGGAGGACTCAAGGACGCGCGTAAGCCGTGCTGGCCCTGCCTTCGAGACGACGATCGTATCCGTGGTCCTCAAGGAGCGCGGCCATGTAGCCCTCAACCGATCCGCCGAGGACGACGAGGCGCGGATAGCGCTCCGGATCCACGGCGGCGAAGAATGCCGAAAGAATGCCCATGTGGTCAGAACGCACCCGGACGAGATCGGCGCGGGCGATACCCTCCGCCTCCATCCAGTGAAGAAGGCCCCCCGCGCGCCCGGGCACGCAAGTGCGCAGGCGAACATGGTCGAAGCCATTGGCAAGAAGAGTGCGCTCCAGACGGGCCGCCCGGGCCGCGTCCCCCTCGACGGCGACTAGGATGGATTCTGGCGCCGCCGCACGGGCCAGCGCCAGCGTGCAGGAGCCAGGGGCGGCGCCGACGTCGATGGCGACAACCTGCCGGCCAGCGAAGCGGTCCACGAGCCAGTCGAGGACGTCGTCCTCGGGTGTGGCTTGCCGCAGCGCGATCATCCGCTCGGCCTCGGTGTCGAGCAGGTTCACGAAGATGCGCGCATCGCGGTACGTCACGGCGCGGGTGCGCTCGCCAAGGGCGGCATCGAATGCCTCGGGTGAGAGGTCGAGATCGGGCAAGGCCCGCTTCACCGTCGCGGCGATGTCCATCCCGATCGGCCTGACGATGCCGAAGCGCTGCATCAGGGCCGCCTTTCGGGGAGACAGGCACATCGTCCGCAAGAACAGCTGCCGCATCCTTGCGATCGTGATACCCGGTCCAGACGCAAAGCGGATGAGGGCGGTGCGAGCCCGGTTGCGCTGCCGATCGGTGGAGGTGACCGACTTCGAGTACATCTTCTCGATCCAATGCATCTCGGTCATCCCGTCGAAATGCAGGACGCGGACACCGGCCAGCTCGACGGTGGGGACAGGGCGGGTCGGCTTGTGGATTCCGATGTGGCTCTCCTCGGTAGCCCGGAAGAAGCTCTTGCCACCCACGTATCCGATCATCCCCCGCGTCATGAAGGCCCCCGACCTGCCGTACCAGAAAAGGCCCGACAGGACGTTCGCTCCCAGACGTGCCAAGGCGGGCCGACTACGAAGCTGGCGCCGCGACATCCCGTCGAAGATGGCAGCCGGCGCCCTGCCGAAGACAAAGACGCGCTCGACGTTGGTCATGTGGGCCGAGAGGATATCGTCCGGCAGCTGGCCGAGCGTCACCCCGACGGGGTCGTCGGCCTCAAGGAACTCATCGGCGTCGAGATGAGCCAGCCAGTTGCTGTCTGAAACGGCGATCGCATCCTGCGCGTTGCGAATCTGGCGATCGCGATGGTCGGCGGGCCGTCCCTCGGCACTCCGGGCCGACCAGTAGGCGTCGTCGCACTGGGTGACCACGCAGTCGGCAAAGACCTCGAGCGCCGCCGAGATCTCGGGGTCGGGCGTGTCGAGATAGAGCCTGACCCGCGCCGCGCCGATCGAGAGGTGATGAGCAACGAAGGCCGCAATCAGCGGCAGCGGCTCAGCGACAGTCGCGACCACCTCCCAGCGTGCAGGCTCTGCAGAGCTCATGTGTTTCCCTTCCGTCCTCGATCAGGCGCTGGCCATCCAGCCGAGGGCAAGACCGGCACGTCCTCCTTGCCTTCGCGGACGCGCCTGCGAAACCCCCTTGAGCGACGATCGCTGGAAAACCGCGGCGCATGCCTCCGGCCCATCCAGGAGGCAAGACACGCAAGCGGGAACCGGCGGGAGAGATCGTTGCGCGCCGCCACGGCATCGCGGCTTGAATTTCTCACCTTTTGGTCATGTTTCTGACAGAGAAGCCCTAGGGGCGCGGACAAGGCGGATGTTCGTGATATGCGTCTGGCGACGTGAAGGTGGCTTGGTTGCGCGCATGATGAAATGGTCTCTCGAAGTTGAAGGCAGCCACGGCCCCGTCGTAGTGAACACGCCGTCGAAGGCGGTGCTCCTTGACGAGATCGCCGCCCGGCTTGCCGACCGCCAGGGCTTCACGGTGGCGACGCTCAATCTCGACCACGTGGTGAAGTTGCGCCGCGATCCTGCCTTTCGCGCCGCCTACGCCCGGCACAGCCACGTCGTGGCCGATGGCAACCCGATCGTCTGGCTGACCCGCCTCGCCGGCCAGCCGACCGAGCTCTTGCCCGGATCGGAACTGGTCGAGCCGGTGGCGGGGCTCGCGGCCGAGGCTGGCGTGCCGATCGCACTGATGGGCAGCACCGAGCCGGCGCTGCTCCGGGCCGGAGAAGAGCTTGCGCGCCGCGCTCCGGGCCTTGAGATCGCCGCCCGGATCGCTCCGCCGATGGGGTTCGATCCCGAGGGCCCCGATGCCGATGCCGCGATCGAGGCGGTCGAAGCCTCGGGCGCGGGGCTATGCTTCGTCGCCCTCGGTGCGCCGCGGCAGGAGATCTTCGCCGTTCGCGCCCACGAGCGGCTGCCCGGGGTCGGGTTCCTGTCGATTGGCGCAGGGCTCGATTTCCTGGCCGGCACGCAGGCCAGAGCGCCGGCCTGGGTCAGGGCGGTAGCCGCCGAATGGCTCTGGCGCCTGGGCATCGAATCCGCGCCGCCTCGCCGGGCGCTATGCGTCCTGCATCGCCGTCCTGCCCGCGCTTGCCGGCGCGGCGCTCGACACGCGGCGGAGGTCCTGATGCCGAACACCTTCGCCTACGCGATGCTCTGGGGATGGCCGGTGATCACGGTGATCCTGTTCATGCGCCTGCCGGTGCCCAAGGCTGCGGCCGCCTCGCTCATCGCGGGCTACCTGCTGCTGCCGACGAAGCCCAGTATCAACTTCCCGCTCCTGCCCGCCTACGGGCGCGAACTCGCCGCGGCGCTGCCCACGCTCGTCATGGCAATGATCATGTCGCAACCGACCCCAAGGGTCGCGTGTGGCGCAACCGGTCCCAGCCGTCCATGTGGTCGAAGGATGGATGCCGCGGTCGGTCCTTCTCAAGGTCTGCGTGATCTTGCTGGTCATCGGCCCATTCCTGACCGCGGTGACCAACGGCAATCCGATCTTCACCGGCGGAAAGTCCCTGCCGCCCCTGTCACTCTACGACGGGGTCTCGAACGTGCTGAGCGCGGCGATGGCGCTCATTCCGTTCATGATCGCGCGGAAATGGCTCGCTCATCCGCGCGAGCATGCGATGTTGCTCGGACTTCTGTGCCTCGCCGGGCTCGCCTACTCGTTCCTGGCGCTCTACGAGATCCGGATGTCGCCCCAGCTCAACCGGATGTTCTACGGCTTCTTTCCCCACAGCTGGATCCAGCACATGCGCGGTGGCGGATTCCGCCCGCTCGTCTTTCTCGAGCACGGTCTGCGTCTCGGCATCTTCATGGCGGTGGCGGTACTGGCGGCGGTGGGATACCTCAGGACGCGTGAGCGCAAGACCCGCGGACCCGTCATCCTGCGGCGCGCTCTGGCTCTTCGGCACGCTGGTGCTCTGCAAGTCGGTGGGCGCGCTGATCCTGGCGACGGTCTTTGCGCCGGTGATCCTGTTGCTGGGCGCGCGGACGCAGATCCTCGTCGCTGCCGTCCTTGCAGGCATCGTGCTCGTCTATCCGATGACGCGCAGCTCGGGGCTCTTTCCGGTCGATACCGTCCGCTCGACGCTGTCGAGCGTCGTCAGCTCCGGGCGGATGGCCTCGCTCGACTTCCGCTTCCGCAACGAGGACGCGCTGCTCGAGCATGCCAACGACCGGCCCCTCTTCGGCTGGGGCGGCTGGGGCCGGAACATGGTCTATGACGAGAAGGGACGGAATGCCAGCGTCACCGATGGCAAGTGGGTGATCTGATCTTCGGCAAGGACGGCTGGGTCGGGTATCTCGCCACCTTCGGCCTGCTGACGCTGCCGGTCATGCTGCTGGCGATCAGGCGGCGGGACGACCTGACCCTCGCCTCGTCGGCGCTTTCGGTCGCGCTGGTGGCGAACCTCATCGACCTCATCCCCAATTCCGGGCTGACGCCGTTGACCTGGCTTATGGCCGGCGCGATCGCGGGCCGGCTCGAACTGGGACGGGTCGACAACACGTCCTCCGAGACGGAGGCCGCCCCAGTCCAGGCCTCGCCCTACCGCCGCAGCTTCCCCGACGGAGCCGCGACCCCGCGCGGAGCGGCATTGCGCCGCGCCTCGAGCCGAGGGACGCGGCTACCAGCGGGCCAGATCGAACCGAGCATGAATCAGGACATCCTCCCGCATCGGACCGACGCGTCCGAGATCTCGGTCATCGTCGTCAACTACGGCACCGCCGATCTCGCGCTCGAGGCGGTGGAGAGCGTGCTCGGGCGCGACCATGGCGGCCGGACGGTCGAGGTGCATCTCGTCGACAACGCCTCGCCGGGAGATGACGCCGCCCGCCTCGCAGCGGCCCACGCCAAGCATGGCTGGAACGGGCGCGTGACCCTGCATCTCGAGGACGTCAACCACGGCTTCGGGCGCGGCAACAACCTGGTGCTGGAAAAACTCGCCGCGCGCGCGACTCCGCCCGACAAGGTGATGCTTCTCAACCCCGATGCCCGGCTCGAGAACGAGGCCATCGCGATCCTCGCCGATTTTCTCGACGCGCACCCGCGGGCGGGCCTCGCCGGGGCGCGGATCGAGCCGGCCCGGCGAGATTCCCGTCAGCTCCGCGTTCCGCTTTCACAGCCTGGCGAGCGAGGTCGAGAAGACGGTCAACTTCGGCCCGGTGAGCCGGCTCCTGCGGTCCCGCGTCGTGGCCTTGCCGCCCGGGCGGGCGACCGGCCGGGTCGACTGGGTCTCGGGCGCGGCGGTGATGTTCCGCTTCGAGGCCGTGGCCGAGGTCGGCTTCTTCGATCCCGCCTACTTCCTCTACTACGAGGAGGCGGACCTGATGCGCCGCATGGGCCGCGCCGGCTGGCAGGCCTGGCATGTCGCCGAGGCGCGGGTGATCCACGCCGAGGGCGCCGCGACCCAGGTGCGCAGCCACGACGAGCGTCGCCGGCGGCCGGACTACTGGTACGACAGCCGCCGGATGTACTTCGAGAAGAACCACGGGCGGGCCTACGCGCTCGCCATCGCGGGGCTGGTCACAGCGGGCGGCCTCGCCCATTTCGCGATCTCGGGGCTGAGGCGGCGGCCGCCGGTGCTGCCGATGAACTTCCTCGCCGACTACCGACGGCGGGTGCTCGGGCCGCTCCTCCGCGGGCGCGCGCCAGATGCCTGACGCACGGATCGGCGCGGTCGCGATCGGCCGAAACGAGGGCGCGCGGCTAGTCCGTTGCCTCACCTCCCTCATGCCGGTGGCGTCGCGGGTCGTCTATGTCGATTTCGGGCTCTACCGACGGCAGCATTGCGGCGGCGCGGGGCTTGGGCGCCGAGGTGGTCGAGCTCGACCTCTCGGTGCCCTTCACCGCGGCGCGGGCGCGCAACGAGGGTCTTGCGCGACTGGCCGAAGGCGGGATGCCGCCGCTCGTCCAGTTCGTCGACGGCGACTGCGAGCTGCAACCGGGCTGGATCGCCGCTGCGACAGCCTTTCTCGACGCGCATTCCGATGTCGCCGCGATCTGCGGCCGCCGGCGCGAGCGGCACCCCGAGACGTCGCTCTGGAACCAGCTCGTCGACTGGGAATGGGACACGCCCGTGGGCGAGGCGCGTGCCTGCGGCGGCGATGCGCTGATGCGGACGCAAGGCGGTCGAGGGCGTCGGCGGCTTCGACTCAACCCTCATCGCCGGCGAGGAGCCCGAGCTCTGTGTACGCCTCAGGCAGGCGGGCTGGCGGGTCTGGCGTCTCGACGTCGAGATGACGCTGCACGACGCAGGCATGACGCGCTTCGGGCAGTGGTGGCGGCGGGCCTCGCGCGCCGGCCATGCCTTCGCCGAGGGCGCGGCGATGCATGGGCGGGCGCCCGAGCGCCACAAGGTCGCGCAGCTCCACCGGGCGCTCCTCTGGGGCCTCGCGCTGCCGCTCGCGGCGCTTCTCGGCGCGCTCGTCACGCCTTGGGCGCTCCTCCTGCTGCTCGTCTACCCGGTGCAGGTGCTCCGGCTCTCGCGGCGACAGGGCTGGGCTCGGGCGACGTTCCTGACCCTCGGCAAGATCGCCGAGGCGCAGGGCGCGCTGACCTACGCCTGGCGCCGGCTGACCGGACGTACCGGCCGGCTCATCGAGTACAAGTAGGCTCAGGCCACGGGCTGGAGCCGGGCGGCGAGGCCGAGGAAATCGGCCTCGACCTGCGTCATCTGCCGACCGCCGGCCGCGACCCGGTCGCCCCGGGCGATGTCGGCGCGTGCGGCCTCGACAAGTCCCGCGCGCCAGCCTGCCGCGTCGCGCAACCCCGGAATGCGAGCGCGCAGTGCCGCCTCGAGGGCCTGTGACGTGCGCCCTGCCGCGACGGCGCGGCCGATCGCGGCCACCTGCGGGTCGGATCCGACGGCACGGGCGTAGGCGCGCAGCGCGTCGTCGGGAACGCCCGTCGTCGCCCCGAGGGCAGGAAGCGCCGGGACGATCGCCGCCGCAATGACCGCGCCGAGTGTTCCCCGCCGGGTCCAGAGCTTGCCCTCGGCCTGCATCGCCGTCTCCGTCTTCGTCCGAGCGGGCACTATGCCGCTTCACGCGGCCGGCGGATAGACCCCGGGGCGGTTTCCTCCCCCCCTCGGAGCCGATAGGGGCATCGCCCGGGGAAGGCGCTACGACAAAGGAGCCACGAGCCTTGCAACTGTCCGTGATCGTGCCGGCCTACCGGGCCGAAGCGACGATCGGCGCCTGTCTCGAGGCGCTGTTCGCCGCGGGATTCGCCCGAAGCCAAATCGTCGTGGTCGACGACGGCTCGCCCGACGGCACCGTCGCCGCTGTGCGCGCCAGGGGGATCGAGCCCGTCGTGCCCGGCGGCAACAAGGGTGCGGCCGAGGCGCGGAACGCGGGCGCCAGGGCGGCGGCGGGCGACATCCTCTTCTTCGTCGATTCAGACGTCGTGGTGCATGACGACGTCCGCTCGCGGCTCGAGGCGTTCTTCCGCGACCATCCCGACCATGCCGGGGTCTTCGGCTCCTACGATGACGCCCCGCCGGGACCCTCGCGCGTCAGCCGCATCCGCAACCTGCTTCACCACCACGTTCACCACGAGGGCGGTCCGCGTGAGGCAACGACGTTCTGGACCGGCTGCGGGGCGCTGCGCCGGAAGGACTTCGAGACTGCGGGGGGGTTTCGCACCGAGGACGAGATGATCGAGGACGTGGGTCTGGGCCTGCGCCTTGCCCGTGCCGGGCGACCCGTGCTGATCGACCCCGAACTCAACTGCACCCACCTCAAGCGCTGGACCTGGCGCGGCTTCGCGAGGACCGACTATCGCCATCGGGCGATCCCCTGGACGCGGATGATGCTCGACCCCGCCAATCGCGACATCGCCCATACGCTCAACGCCGCGGCGCGCGGCAAGGCGGCGGTGGCGATGGTGGGCACGAGTCTGCTTTCGCTGCCGGTGATGCTGGTCGCTCCGGCGGCCGGAGTTCTCCTCCTGATGACGGCGCTTGGGGTGCTGATCGCCCTTGATCGCCGGTTCCTGGGCCTGACCCTTTGTCAAGGCGGCCCCGCAGAGGCGGTCACTGCGTTCGCGGTGCTCTGGGTGCACTACCTCGCTGCGGGAGCAGGCTATCTCCGGGTACGTCTCTTTGGTTGACAACCGGCCGCCCGGACGATTCGAAGACGTCGCCGACATGCGGACGCGCACGTCTGGAGCTGGCCAGACGTAGCGTGATCTGGCTCGAAGCGAACACGCATGGCGTGTTTCTCGGCCACCAACTCAATTGTCATGGGACATATCGGCAAGAATTCACCGCTTGTCCCGCTGTGTTGGCGACTCATCGCCTACAACCATAGAGTGTATTGAGCCTGTGTTAACCACAGTCCAATAGCCAGCCGCATCACATCAAGATCGGAGAACCCATGGCCGCTCGTTTGACGGGTGAACTGAAGACTTGGCACAAGACGACGCTCGAGTTCGTATCGGACGTCACGTTCAAGGAAGACACATCCACCTTCCGAGATTACCGTCTCGACGTCACCTTCACCCACGCAAATACCGGCAAGACCATCACGGTTCCCGGTTTTTTTGCGGCGGACGGCAAGGCGGCCGACTCCAACGCCACCTCGGGCAAGATCTGGCAGGTCAACTTCAACGCCCCGCTCGACGGCAAGTGGAGCTACGACGCGTCGTTCCGCACCGGCAACGACATCGCAGCCTCGACCGCGGCCAAGGCCGGCAAGGCGGTCGGCTATATCGACGGCGAAAGTGGCACCTTCAGAATAGCCAAGACCGACAAGTCCGGCGAGGATTTCCGCGCCAAGGGCATGATCGTTCAGGACGAGGGCACCCACTACCTGCAACATCAGGGTGATGGCGACTATTTCGTGCGCGGCGGGCCGGGCATTCCCGAAAACTTCCTGGCGACCTCGGACATCGACAACACCGTGGGCACCCTCGACTACAAGACCCATTCGAGCGACTTCGACAAGGGCGGCCCGACCTGGGACGGCGGCAAGGGCAAGAACCTCATCGGCGCGATCGACTATCTCGCCGAGCAAGGGCAGAACAGCGATCTACCTTCTGACGCTAACGGCGGCCGGCGACGGCAAGGACGTCTGGCCCTGGGCCGCGACCGACCTCGGCAAACTGTCGAAGAACGCCTCGAAGCTCGATCCCGACATCACCTCGGTCTACGACGTCTCCAAGCTCGCCCAGTGGGAAAACATCTTCGACCACATGGACGAGAAGGGCATCTTCAAGAACATCCTCCTGCAGGAGATGGAGAACGACCAGCTTCTCAATGGCGGCACCGACGTCGTCGGGAACGAGCCTCAGCGCCGAGCGGCTGATCTACATGCGCGAGATGATCGCCCGGTTCGGGCACAACAACGGCATCCAGTGGAACCTCGGCGAGGAGAACACCAACTCCACACAGGAACGCATCGACATGGCCGAGTGGGCCAAGGAGATCGATCCCTACGACCACCTCGTCGTGCTCCAC
>CAVZOJ010000020.1:0-88117 GCA_963776845.1 uncultured Alphaproteobacteria bacterium
AAGTCGATCGCGAGATGAAGCTGGCGCTGGAAGACCAGATCATCGCTGAGCGTCAGGAGCTTCTCGCCATACATGAAACCGCCGGCACGTCGGGACTGGTCTCGGCGATGGATGCGACAGACGGACCGCTCGGTCCGAGGCTACGAGTCTTCGGTCTGTTCGACGCGGAGGGCCGCCGCCTTGCCGGCAATGTGGTCGAGCGTCCTGGCGCCCTCGGTTGGCAGACCGCCGAGCTGCGGCTGGTTGCCTCGTCGAGCGGCTCGGTCCGGATCTATCTGAACGTAAGCCCGGTGGACGGGATGACCCTTGCAGTGGGGCGCGACATCGAGCTGGTCGCGCTGTAGGAACGGCGCATGGTGGGAGCGCTGGTCGCATTCGGGCTAGTGGTAGGCGCGGTGTTCCTGCTCATCGGTTATCTCGTGAGCTTGCAATCCCTGCGCAAACTGGACCGGATGGCGGCGACGCTGGAACGGGTTTCGCAGGGAGACACCGGCGCGCGACTTTCAGTCTCGGCACAGAACGATCAACACGACCGCGTTTCACGCGCGATGACCTGCATCTCGACCGGCTGGATCGGCTGATGAACATCACACGCACCGAAACGACTGCCATCGCGCATGACCTTCGCACGCCGCTGTCGCGCGCCTGGCTGCGACTGGGTCAGGCGATGGCCGATATCGAGGCGAGGCGCGACGCACAGGGCGCGCTGGCCGATCTCGAGACGGAATTAGAGCGGCTTGGCAGCATCTTCGACGCGATCCTGCGGATATCCCGGCTTGCCACCTCCGAGGATCGCAGCGCGTTCCGCGAGGTGCCGATAACCGGCTTCTGGGCGAGATGCAGGAAACCTTCGGCGTCGTCGCCGAGGAACGCGGCCAGACCCTGATCGTGCGTCCCGCGCGCGACGCGCTCGCCGATCCCTCGATGCTGTCGCAGTTGCTGGCCAACCTGGTGCAGAACGCAATCAACCACTGTCCAACGGGGACGACCATCAGCATCGAGGCCGAGCACGCTGGGAGCCGCACGATCCTGACAGTGTCCGACACCGGCCCCGGCATCCCGGCGAGCGACCGCGGACGTGTGTTCGATCTGTTCTACCGCCTCGACCCGCAGCGGAATCGGGATCGGGCTGGCGCTGGTCCGCGCGCTGGCAGACATCCTGCTGCCGACCACCGTTTCGCGCCGGGTCGAGACGCTCGTCCGGGATTTCGTCCAGGACATCGCCGCAGGTGCCTCTCCCGCGGTGATCGATCGGACCGTCGCGGACTACGTCGCGGTCCGCTCAGCCGTCGCCGAGATCATGACGACGCTTGTCGCGGTCGTTCTCGGAGCTGTCGCGTTCGGCGCGGCGACGCCCGGCGTCATCTCGCTATCGGGACCGGTCTCCGAGATGCTTGGCCACGCCTCGGCGGTCGCCGATTTTCCACTCGGACGGCGAATCGGCGAGTTCTATTACGGCGTCTTCCCCGTCGAGCTTCCCCTGCACTTCGTCGTGGCGATCGGAATCTGCCTCGCGGCGCTCGCGTCGCTGATCACGACCTTCGCCGGGATCGTCGCCGATCCCCTGCAGGTAGCCCTCGGCATCCACCAGCGCCGGCTGGCGCGTTTGCTGGACAGACTGGAAAGTGAAGGAGCGATGGGAGGGCTTTCCCGCGAGCATGTCGTCGCCCGCCTGGCTGATGCCGGAGACCTCATCGCGAGCATCGTCCGAACTTTTCGTCCCTGACGCAGGGGCTCGATGGTAGCATCGGTCGACGCGTGAGTACGGTCGCCGGCCGCTGCGGAGATCGGCAAAGCCGATATTTCGTTGAAAAACTCGTGTTGTTTGGGGCGCTGATCTCTGATTCGATTCGCCTATCGGGGAGGCAGCGACGATGATGGGACCGAGACAGGAAGCGCAGGGGCGCGCTGTTCTACGACTTCTCTCTGGAAGACCACGTGCCTCGGGATCATCTGCTACGGTCGATCGATCGCTTTGTCGACCTGAGCAGGATCCGCCCGCATCTCGCCCCGTACTACAGCCAGACCGGGCGCCCCTCGATCGATCCCGAGCTGCTGATCCGCATGTTGATCGTCGGATACTGCTTCGGCATCCGGTCCGAGCGGCGGCTCTGCGAGGAGGTGCATCTGAACCTGGCGTATAGGTGGTTCTGTCGGCTCGACCTGACCGACCCGGTGCCAGACCACTCGAGCTTTTCGAAGAACCGCCACGGCCGGTTCCGGGAGAGCGGGCTGCTGCGTCACCTGTTCGAAACCGTCGTCGCAAGGTGCATCGAGGAGGGGCTGGTGAGCGGTCAGCGCCTGGCGGTCGATGCCAGCCTGATCGAAGCCGATGCCAACAGGAAGAACTCGGCGCCGCAGGGAGAGTGGGACGCGCAGGCCATCGATCCGGTCGATGCGCCGCGGGCCGTCCGGGAATATCTGGAGGTGCTGGATCATGAGGCTTTCGGGGCGGCCACCGAGGTCGAGCCAAAGTTCACCTCCCACTCCGACCCGGCCAGCCAGTGGACGGCGGCGCGCAAGGGTCCGGCTTTCTTTGCCTATTCCGACAATTACCTGATCGACACCGATCACAGCATCATCGTCGATGTCGAGGAGACGCGGTCGATCGTTTCGGCGGAGGTCGGGGCCGCGCGGACGATGCTGGATCGGACGAAGGAAACCTTCGGGCTGGATCCCGACTGGCTGATCGCGGACACGGCCTATGGGACGGGGCCGATGCTGGGCTGGCTGGTCGACCGCAAGATCGCCCCCCATATCCCTGTCCTCGACAAGGCCAGCCGCGCGGACGGCACCTGGGCACGGACGGACTTCGAGTGGGACGCCGAGAACAACCGGTACATCTGCCCCGAGGGACACGAGCTGAGGCAGTTTAGGCGCAACTACTCCGACCCGAACCGGGGACCCACGGGCAAGGGCGTCGCCAAGTACCGTGCGCTGAAACTGACCTGCCAGAGCTGCCCGTCAAAACCGAAATGCTGCCCCAACGCCGACTTTCGCGCCATCACCCGGGAGGAGCACGAGGATGCCCGCCAAGTTGCCCGCGACATCGCGAAAACGCGGGACTACCAGATCGCGATGAGGCTCCGGAAGAAGGTCGAGATGCTGTTCGCGCACCTGAAGCGGATACTCGGCATGGGACGCCTGCGATTGCGTGGCCCATGCGGCGCCCACGACGAATTCCTGCTCGCCGCCACCGCCCAGAACCTCCGCAAGCTCGCCAAGCTCTTTCCTGCACGTGCAGCATTGCCGGTGGCGCCGTAAACAAAGGCGCTCGCGCCCATTTGCGGCGGCGATTTTCTGCCTCACAGCGCGGAGTTTTTCAACGCGATCGGGACGAAGCTGCCGTTCGCTGCAAGAGCTCAATTCCTGCTGCGCATGCGAAGGGCTCCCGGAAAAAGGGTGGACTCCGGACCTTCTCTGCAACCGCTGAAACCTCGCTGGACTTCACCGAAGCGGTCGTTCGCGGCGCTGCGGTAGACGGCTGATGGACCGGCAACGAGCGATGTCGCATTCAGGAAGACACCTACTGTGCGACTTCGCTGCGCAACATCTCGTGCAGTTCCTTGGGAAAGAGCGGCGGCGAGATCTGGAAGCCTTGGACTGCATCACAGCCTCGCGCTCGCAATGTTTCGAGATGGCGACCTGTCTCGACCCCCTCGGCAACGACCCGGCTGCCCAGCTTCCTCGCGACGGCGAGCAGCGTGTCGATTAGGACGAGGCTGCTCTCTCGCTCCATGCCTGCCACCAACTGACGGTCGATCCTGAGAGTGCTGATCGGCAGGACGCATAGCTGGCTCAGTGCGCTATCCGATCCAGGGCGAGGCTCACGCCATGCTCGTGCAGATTTTCCAAGAGGCGGACGGCCTTGGCATCGGCCGCATCGAGGAAGTGGCACTTGGGGAATTCAAGATCGAGATCCTCTCCGCTGACGCCATGTTCTGCGAGAGCGTGATCGATCGTGGACAGGAGATGATCCTGCCGAACCTCCGGGGTGAAGACCTTGATTCCGACGCGAAGCCGCAGGCCCTGAGCACGCCACGCATGGATCTGACGGCATGCCTGGTTCACGACCCACGCGCCGACCGGGTGGATCAGACCCGCGGCTTCCGCAGCGGGCAGGAACTCCGCGGCCGAGATCAATCCGCGCTCAGGATGCCGCCAACGCACCAGCGCCTCGACCTAAGTGTATCGAGCCGCTGGTCGGCAAGCTCGAGCTGCGGTTGGTAGGCGAGAGCAAGCTGGTCGCTCGCCAGAGCCTGCCGCAGCTCGTCCTCGATCCGGCGCTGATGTCGCGCCTGGGCCTCCATTTCGGAGCGGTAAAAGCGAAACCGACCGCGGCCACCCTCCTTCGCACGATAAAGCGCGATGTCGGCGCGACGCAGCAACGTCTCGAAGTCTTGGCCGTCGCCGGGATAGACGGCCAGTCCCATGCTGACGGTTGCACGCGTCTCGCGGCCCGTCAGCATCAACGGCTCACGGACGGCGGCATCGATACGCTCGCCGATCGCCTCCATCTCCGAGACGCCGCTGACCTCGGGCAGCACCAAGACGAACTCGTCGCCGCTCTGCCGCGCCAGGATGTCTTCGCCGCGCACCAGAGCCTGGATGCGAGCCGTCAGCACTTTGAGAAGCTCGTCGCCGGCCGGATGACCAAGGCTGTCGTTGATCTCCTTGAAGCGATCCAGGTCGAGCGCGACGAGGCCGCTGCTCCGCCTGGCGCGCGCGAGGGCGGATTCAAAGAGGTCGCGCAACAGTGCCCGATTTGGCAGGCCGGTCAGAGCGTCATAGAGCGCCGCGGCGCGCCGCGACTCGAGTTCGTTTCGAACCAGCTTTTGCGCCCGGCGGCTTTCCAGCGCCGCAGCAACAGCCGTACGGCTCTCGATCTCGGAGCATGGCCGCAGCAGGATGTTTACCGGCAGGCCCGGGAACGCCTGTTGCAGGGTGCTGGCAGTCCTCTCCGCGTCGTCCCGACCCTCGCCGACGATCACGACGGGAGGCCTCGACCAACTCGGCTCGCTGCGCAGCCGCTCGGCGAATGCCTTGACCACGTCGTGACCCGCGCCCTCGGCCGTTATCAGCAACGCGTCGGCTCGGGCCACCGCGCGGGCCGCATCGCCCGTGTCCAGTTCGCAAGTGGTGATGGTGCAGGGAAGCCCGGAGAGGACGCGCGCCAGAACGTCCCGGTCCCTCCCGAAAGGTGCGACCACGAGGAGCTCTTGAGGCTCGACCTCGGCAGCGGGCCCGGCAGAACGTCGAGACGTTCAATTCCGATCGTCATCGGGCAACGAAGCTGCTTCTCCCCGTCCAGCGTCTTCAGAAGGGGCTTGGATCATCCTTGAGGGTATTTTTGCAGTATAAACACACGCTGTGCGTGTTCCGACAAGAACCGCGCGTTGCGTGCGATAAATTCGCGGTGCGCAGCCGGGCTTACTGCTCAAGGAGGTGCCGACATTACTGCGAGGGATCCATCAGGACAAATCGCTTCGAACCCCTTCCGGACTCCAGTCCCCAGCCTCTCGTTTGTGCCGACGAGCCTCAGACGCCGCTCGCGGGAACTGGAATGTAATCGTGCAGGCAACGCCGGGTCAAAGGTGAGTTCCGTCGTGCCGACCAGATCCTGCGCCAGGGAGCCGAAGCCACGGCGCTCGGGCGGCGAGACCGGCGGCCCGCCGCATTCCCGCCACTCGACTGTCAGTTCGCCTGCGCCCGAGACAGGTTTCACACGCCATTGCACTGTGACGCGCCCCGCGGCGCCCGATAGAGCGCCATGCTTGGCCGCGTTCGTGGCGAGCTCATGAAGCGCCATCACAAGGGCCGTCGCCTTGTCCTTGGGAATCCCGATGATCGGACCGTCGACCGTGACCCGCTCGGGCCCTTCGGCCGGCCGGTAGGGCGCCAGCGTCACGATCACCAGCTCGCAGAGATCGACGACCTCGCCTCCGCCTGGCGTCACCAGATCCTGCGTCCTCACCATCGCTTCCAGGCGGCCGGTGAACCCTCCTGGGCGTCGCGCAGCGTTTCGGCGCTCCGAAAGGTCTGCCGCGCGATGCTCAACGCAAACGCGAAGGCGTTCTTCACGCGGTGCTGCATCTCACGCGCGAGAGTCTGCGCCCGCGCCTCTGCCGCCCTGCGGGCCTCGAGCTCATCGAGCAGCTCGAACTGCCTCCGCCGATCGGCGACGGCGGCCCGGACGACGGACACAAGGGTCTCCTCATGCGTGGGCCGTTGCAGCAGGACCGTCCCGCGGCGCGCCGCAAGGGCTCTCAGGCGATCTCCCGCGTCTCCGGTCGCCCGGATGCTGCCGGGGTCGACCAGCAGTACAACGGGCAGGTTCGACCACGGCGCCTGCGCATCGAGCAGACCCGACAGTGCCGCGACCGCCGGATCGGTGAGGATCTCCTCGGTCAGGACCATGGCGTCCAACTCCTCGAACGATGTCTGGTCGAGATCAGTAAGGTCGCGTCCGGCGCGGCAGTCGATACCCGCATCTCCGAGCGTGGCGCATGCCAGCGCCAGGTCGCGCCCGACCGGGGCGAGCAGAAGGACCGGGCGTGGCGCATCGCCGGACGGCCTCACTCCGGCAGATCCTCCGCGCCTCCGAGGAACTCCGGACGGCCGGACAGGATGCCGGTGAAGTCGGTGATCGGACCGCCCACGTCGATTGTTCCCGGGGCGAGCTGCAACTCTTTGATCGTCGTCTCGTGCGTTCCGTGCCGCTTCTTCAGCACCGAGATCGCCTTGCGGACGCTGCCGCTGGCCTCGAAGTGACGCAGCAGGATGACCGTGTCGGCGAGATGGCTCACCTCCATCGGTCCACGGACGTTCTCGCCGACCATCCCATGCTGGTTGACGATCAGAAGCGACATCACGCCCAACTCACCGAGAAAATACAGACAGAAGGTCGTGCATCTGCGTGATCAGCGCCTCCTCCTGCGGCATCGAGTGGAAGTAGCCTGTCAGGCTGTCGATCATCACCATCTTGGCCCCGTCCTCCAGGACAGCTTTGCGGACGTGATGGGTGAACTCGGTCGGCGCCAGCTCGGCGGTCCGGATCGCCCGGAGGCTGAGCAGGCCGTCGTCTATCAGCGGTCGCAGGTCCATGCCCAGCCCCTCGGACCGCTTCAGGAAGGTTTCCCGCCGCTCCTCGAAGGTAAAGATCACCGCGTGATCGCCGCGCTTGGCCGCCGAGTGGGCATAAAGCGTCGCGAGAGATGTCTTGCCGGTTCCGGTCGCGCCGACGATCATGCACGCCGTGCCGGCCTCGATGCCGCCGGTCCGGATGCGAAAGTTGTGGTTGCCGCCGTGGAAGTTGAGCCCGCGCATCTTCGAGATGTGCAACCTGCGCCGGACGTCCCCGTAGTCCGGTGAGTTGCGGCCGGATCTGGCTGATCGCGTCGACGACGACGCGGTCGGGCGCGATCCGTTCGATCTCGGCCATCAGCGCGGACATCGTCTCGCCCAGCTCTACGACGGCGGTGTGGAAGATCGTCTGCTCGGCCGCGTCCCCCTGCGCCCCGGTGCCGTGCTGCTCGTTGATCTGCACGCCGTCGAGCGACCAGCCGTGCGAGGCGGCGATCTTGCGCAGGGCGCTCTCGGTCTGCGAGAGGGTGATGGGACTACCGTCTCCCCCGTCGCCGCGCTTTCCATCAGGAATTGCAGACCCAGCGTCGTCTTTCCGGTGCCCACACCGCCGCGCACGAGATGCATCTCGCCACGCCTAAGACCGCCGCCGAGGATGCCGTCAAGCCCTCCGATTCCGGTCCCAACCTTGTCGATTTGCTCGGGGGTCGTCTCTGCCAAGTCGGTTCTCCACTCGTTTGCATGTTTGGCATGGCCGAGAGAACCGGGCACCCAGAGGCCGAGCCTGATCGGATAAAGGCGCACGGGCAAAGGGTTGGATGCCGGTCGCGATTGCGGCGCGGCCGGCGCCAACGCGACTGCCGGATATCCGGCCAATGCGCTCCTCATGTCGTCGCGGTACAGCGACACTGGCGTGTCGCGGCACGAGCGACTGGCAATGATGAGAAGAGAAGACCGGCCTGGACGGCTGAAGACCGCTGAGCCGTCGTGCAAAATCATGAGAGCATGGCTTGCCTGCGCCCTGAACGGACGGCCGTAAATAGTGCGGCATCGCGACATCCATCAAGGCCGCCGAAGGGCAGGGCTGGGCCGAAATCGTTGGGGAGGCTGCATTCGGCTTCGGGTGCTGGCCCACCCGTCACTTTCGGCCGGTGGTCAGCAAGAGCGTGTTGGGTCCGGTCCAGCCCTCGGGCGCCTGAAACATGGCGAGCTGCTCGCGGATGTCGGACCAGGCGGCTTCCTGCGCGGCTGCGGGGAGCGACGACAGGAGCGACTTGACTGGCGCCGCGGCCGCGCGAAGGAAGGCGATGTAGTCGTCGACCCAGCGCAGCCGGAACGGCGCCTCGATCCGTGCGGTGGAGACCTCTCGGAACCCCGCCGCCTCGAAGAGGCGACCGAGATGTCCCGGCCGTCCCAGGCTGAGAAGCCCGCCCGGCGCGAACGGGTCGCGCGGCGGCAGGCCGGCGTGGCGGAGAGCCGTCGCCATGAGGATGCGGATGCACGGGTTCTCCTCGGGGCCGGCGAAGACCATCGCCGACAGGCGCGCGCCGGGCTTCAGGGCCGCGTGGGTGGCGGCGAGGCAACGCGAAGGCTCCGGCATCAGCATGAGGCCCAGCCGGCAGACGGCGGCATCGAAGACATCCGTCTCGGGCAGCGGCGCCTGCGCGTCGGCGGCGCGCGCCTCGATCGTCCTGAATCCGGCACGCGCGGCATTCCCGCGGAGGCGTTCGACCAGCGCCGGCGAGAGATCGGTGGCGACGACGCGCCCCTCGGGTCCCACCCGACCGGCAAGGGCGAGGGTCTGATCGCCCGCACCCGCGGCCAGGTCCAGGACATTGGCGCCCGACCCCACGCCCGCGAAGTCGAACATGGTCTGCGTCGGACCGGCGAGCCACGCACGGAGCGCGGGCGACTGCGCGTCCCAGCCGTCTGCGGCCGCCTCCCACTGCGCCCGCACGGTCTCCAGCGTGCTCGTGGCCTGGTACGTCATGGTCCTCTCCGATCCTGTCTGATGGCGAAGACATCCTGCGCCGGAGCGAGGGCGCGCGGCACCCGACGGGATTGCGGAACGGGGCTGCAAAACTGCATAACCGGACGTCGGGATGTTTGGTGCCGCGCCCTTGTTCGACTGGAACGACCTCAAGTACCTCCTCGCGGTGGCTCGCCATGGTAGCACGCTGGCGGCCGCGCGCGCGCTCGGGGTCAACCAGTCGACCGTGCAGCGCCGGCTCGCCGAGCTCGAGGCGCGGCTCGGCCTGCGCCTCGTCGAGCGCCTGCCGAGCGGGTATCGACTGACGGCGGCCGGGGCTTCGCTGCTCCCCGCCGCCGAGGCGGTCGCCGCGGCGATTGCGGCGTTCGAGCAGGCGGCCGTGCAGGCGGCCCATGCCGGCGTCCTGCGCCTGACCTGCCCGGAGCCGATCGCGATCCGCCTGACCCGGTCGGGACTGCTGGACCGGTTCCATGAACTGCACCCCGACATCCGCATCGAGTTCGTGCTTGCCGACCGCTACGTCGACCTCTCGAAGGGCGAGGCCGACGTGGCACTTCGGTCGGGGGATACGGAGGGCGATCTCGTCGGCAGGAAGATCGCGGACTCGATCTGGGCTGTCTACGCCAGCCGCACCTACGTCGCCCGGCACGGCGCGCCGAGGTCGGTCGCGGAGTTGCGGGATCACCCGATCATCGGCTTCGACGAAAGCCTCTCCCGACATCGCCTGTCGCTCTGGCTCCGCGACGTGGCGCCGGACGCGCGCTACGCGGCGCGCAGCGACAGCGTGCTGGGGCTCGTGTCGGCGGCGAAGGCGGGCGTCGGTCTCGCGGCGCTGCCGATCGCACTCGGCGACTCCGAAGACACCCTCGTGCAGGTCCTGCCCCCGGTGGCCGAACTCGCCCGCGCCTGGCGCCTGCTCGCCCACCCCGGCGCCAGGCACCTGCCTCGGGTCGAGGCCTTCTTTGACTTCGTGACCGCGGAGGCGGCAGCGCTGAAGCCGGTGCTGACCGGCTGAACGTGCCGGCAAATCTGGTTGCCGGCTTGCGTCCGCCGGCCCACGCGCCGCTCGGCACTGCGAGGTCCCTGACCAGGCCGAGACCCGGCGCTCCTTCCTCGAACATGATCTCATCCACGACGCATCCGGGTAAAGCGACGGCTCCGGACCGCAAGTGTCTCAGGCCGTCCCGCAATCAGGTCGTGCCAATGTGCAGGCGAGCGCGTCGAAGACGACCCGGCAGCGGGGGCTGGCGCGAAGATCATCTACAATTATGGCCCGGACGCCTGGCCCGACCTGACCGAGGCCTCGCCGCAGAACCCTACGACGCGCAAGGGCGCGATCCGCGTGGCCATGGAGCGGCGGCTCGAGGCGTCCGGTCTCCCCGTCACGGTGCTCCGGGCGGGCGACTTCTTCGGCCCGCGCGCCGGCAACAGTTGGTTCTCGCAAGGGCTGATCAAGGCGGGGCGTCCGGTCGCCGCGATCACCTATCCTGGTGCCTCAGCGGTCGGGCACCAGTGGGCGTACCTGCCGGACGTGGCCGAGACGATGGTGCGGCTCGTCGAAGCCGGCGTGGGGGAGCGCTTCGCCACCTTTCACATGGAGGGGCACTGGGACACCACCGGCGACGCATTGATCGTCGCCATCCGCGAAGCGAGCGGCCGTCCGGACCTGCCGGTCCGGCGCTTCCCCTGGGCGCTCGTGAGGCTTGCCTCGCCGGTCGTGCCGCTCTTCCGCGAGTTGACGGAGATGCGCGAACTATGGCGCGTGCCGGTGCGCATGAGGAACGCGAAGCTGGTCGCGGCGATCGGTCCAGAGCCCCGCACCCCGCTCGCCACGGCCGTGCGCGAGACACTGGCAGGACTGGGATCCTTGCCGGAAGTGCAGCCGGCCGCGCGAGCCGCTGCGTGCCCCTGACGCAGATGCATGGCGCTCCTCTCCGATTACGCCACGCCGCCAACCGACGGAATGGAACGAAGAATGTCTGGACAGCCAATGCGCCGAGCGCTGCGCGAACCACGGACGGCTGCTTTCCACGCTGCACGGTGGCGCTCGATGGTCAGTCAGAGTGGCAGCTCTGAGCCGTCCCTGGAGGACGGCCCGCACCTTCAAATCTCGGCCGCTTCGGATATAGGCAAGGCGTCTTCGAGTTCGACGCGAGGTACCGGACGGTGCTGTCCATCTTGGTGTGCCCGAGCAGCACTTGGAGGGCCCGGAGGTTCCCGGTCTTACGGTAGATCTGCGCGACCTTCGTGCGGCGCATCGAATGCGTGCGGTACGAACTCGGCTCGAGCCCGATCGAGATGACCCAGTCTCGCACAAGGCGAGCATATTGCCGTGTGGAGATATGTCGTCTTTCATGGAAACGCCCGGGCCAGAGATGTTCGGACCCGACCATCAGGGGATGATCGAGCCAGGCAGCGAGCGACCTCCGCGTTCCCTCGGTAATCTCGAAGCGAACGGGCTGACGAGTCTTGCTTCCTGCCATCCGTGCATGCCGCCCAGGTTGAACAAGGGCCGTATCGTCGGCCAGAAGCGATGCAGGTTTCTCGGACGCCCGGCGCAACGTTGAGGAGTGCGGGGCGTCGCCTGGCGTCGGAGAAGCGCTCGAGCACGAAATTGCGGGGATGGGATTTTTTGGATCAGCCGTGGCTATGGGGATTTGAGTGTCGTGGCCGCTCGGTTTCCGTGCGTCTGACATGAATGCGCTGGTTGTTGCCTGCGCTGCAATTCGGCACGCAGGTCGGTGCCGTCGAGGCAGTCGTCGGTGCTTTTCGATGATGCTCGCGATTCTTGCTGCGCCATATCGAAGCTCTCGGCAGGTCCAATGGGCCGCGCAACGTGAGGCGGGCGGCGGAGGTCGGCGGCGTTTGACCGCAGCAGGGAGCGCGTGTCATGCAGCTGCCCTCGGTGTCGTTGGCGGTGCCCTCGGTTGGCGTTCCGGCGCGAAGGTCTCGACGAGGATCAATCGTCCGCCGCAGCACGGACAGGGCAGGGCGAGGATGCGGGGTTGCTCTTCAGCACGGTCACTGGTGTCGCTTGACAGTGTAGGCCGGCCAGTTCTTGGTCTTGTAGCTCGGCGGGATGGACCTGCTCATGCGGGACAGCTACCGCGCTGGAGTCACAAGATGAATCCCTCTCGCCATTTGCGCAACAAAGCCCCTCGTGCATGTCCGGACCTCAGCATCCAGCCGGCAAGCGTCGCCCAGTTTGGCGAAGCCAACGTCGGCAAGGAGATGACCCTGGTCACGTGATTGGCGGACTTCGCGAAGTAACTGGCAACTCGCGTAGAGGATGTCATGATGCCCTGAAACCAACCAGGGAGGAACGGACATGAAGTTCACCATCTTCGATCCGGTGAATCGGTCGCAGCGGGCGGACGCAGCCGACGATGTCGGCGTCAACAGGCCGCAGGTGGCGACGATCGGCGACGTCATCGCCTCACGCTACCACCGGCGCGACGTTATGAAAGGTGCGCTCGGGTTCACGGCGATCGCGGCCGCAGTAAGCCCGATGGCACTTGCGGCCGGTCGCGCTCGAGCGCAAGGCACCTCCAGCTTCGACTTCGAGGAAATCGAGGCGGGCGTCAGCGAAACGCACGTGGTGGCTCCCGGCTATGACGCCGACATCCTGATCCGCTGGGGCGACCCGGTGCTGCCGGGGGCGCCGGAGTTCGACGTCAACAACCAAACGGCGGAGGCGCAGAATCAGCAGTTCGGCTACAACTCGGACTTTATCGGCACGATTCCGCATCCTGATGCGCCGGACGATCCAAACCGGCTGATCCTGGTGAACCACCACGAGTACACGAACGAGGAGCTGATGTTCCCCGGCATCGGGATCCAGGACGACGCCGACTTCGCCGGCATGACGGAGGAACTCGCCAATATCGAGAAGGCGGCGCATGGCGGCTCGATCATCGAGATCCGCCGCGGCGAGGACGGCAAGTGGACGGTCGTGCCGGACTCGATTTATAACCGTCGCATCACCGCCGAAACCCCGATGCGGATCTCGGGCCCCGCCGCGGGGCACGCGAAGATGCAGACCAACGCCGATCCGTCCGGGACCGAGGCGCGTGGCACCTTCAACAATTGCGCCGGGGGCATCACGCCTTGGGGCACATGGCTGATGGCCGAGGAGAACTTCCACGGCTACTTCTGGAGCGACCAGCAGGAGCCGCCGTCGACGGAGACCTCGGACGATCCGGCGACGATCCTGAACGCACGCTACGGCGTGCCCGGCAAGTGGTACGCTTGGGGCAAGTTTGACGACCGCTTCAACATCGACGCCGAGCCGAACGAGCCGAACCGGCACGGCTGGATCGTCGAGGTGAACCCGGCGGATCCGGAGTCGACCCCGGTCAAGCGGACGGCGATGGGCCGGGTCAAGCACGAGGGTGCGATGCCCGGCATCACGCCGGACGGCCGGGTGGCGATGTTCATGGGCGACGACGAGCGGTTCGAGTACGTCTACCGCTTCCTCACCGACGACGCCTACGACCCCGAGAACCCCGATCCCGATCTACTCGACCGCGGCACGCTGTCGGTGGCACGGTTCAACGACGACGGCACCATGGACTGGCTGCCTCTGATCCATGGCGAGGGGCCGCTGACCGAGGAGAACGGCTTCGCCGACCAGGGCGACGTGCTGGTGCAGACGCGTCGCGCGGCGGACTTTGTCGGTGCGACGCCAATGGACCGGCCCGAGGACGTCGAGGCGAACCAGCAGACCGGGCGCGTCTACTGCATGCTGACGAACAACACCCGGCGCGAGCCGGGGCAGGAGAACGCCGCGAACCCGCGGCCGGAAAACCGCTTCGGCCACATCGTGGAGATCATCGCGCCGGACGGCGACTTCGCCGCCGACACCATGGATTGGGAGATCCTGGTCAAGTGCGGCGACCCGAGCGTGGCTGATGTCGGCGCAACCTTCTCGCCAGCGACGTCGCAGAACGGCTGGTTCGGCATGCCTGACAACTGCGCCGTCGACGCCGCCGGCCGCCTCTGGATCGCGACCGACGGCAACTCGGCCGAGGACACCGGCCGCGCCGACGGTCTCTGGGCGATGGAGACCGAGGGGGAGATGCGTGGGACCTCGAAGCACTTCTTCCGCGTCCCGGTCGGCGCGGAGATGTGCGGGCCGTGGTTCGTCAACGACGACCAGACGCTCTTCCTGGCGGTCCAGCACCCGGGCGATGGCTCCACCTTCGAGGAGCCGTCGACCCGCTGGCCCGATTTTGCGGAGGGCATGCCGCCTCGGCCGGCCGTGGTGGTGATCCAGAAACAGGGCGGCGGCAGTATCGGGTAACACCCGGACCGTCGAGCGGACGGCGCTTTCTCGCCGCCACCAGGCGCGCCGCCAGCGGCGCGCCTTATCTAATCCGGGTCTGGAGTTGGCGTCCGAAGCATGCGGTCTGCTTTGCTCGAGCGCAGCGGCTGAAAAAACTCAGGGACGGGATCGCTGGTAGATTAGTCTGATCGGCTCGTCCCCGTGATGCCGTAGTTGCTGTGCCAACTTCCGCCGCGTCGCGCCGCGACTTCCTGCCACCGCCCGCTCGGAGCCAAGCGCCAACGCGTCATCGCCAGTGTCTACGCCGGACCGACAGCGCAGGAGCATCGAGTAGCCAAATAGCGCGTCAGGCACGTCGCAGCAAAAAGTCGCCGAGGGCGTCATTAGCTGGGCGTCATTAGCTGGCTCAGAAGCGGATTCCGCAGCAAGCGCTCTGTTTGGCTGGTGTCCCACGGTCACCGTTCATCCAGCCGTGCCTCTGGTCTTGGGTTGCGGATGCACAGGTGTTCCCTGCAGGTGAGCGACGGCTTCGCTCTTGGCGGTGGGCGCTACCGCGGGCAGGCGAGCACTTCACGGCGAGCCCTCAGTGGCGCCATCCGACGCCTCGAGGCGACGGCGTTTTCACCGCCGACTGCGCGTGGCACTATTCCGCCGCAGAGGTCTGCGTTTGCCGAGGCGCGATCCAGCCGGCAATAGGCCTGAGAAAGGGGAGGAGCCGCGTGGCAAAGGACAAGATCAGAATCGAGCAGCATGGCGGACTGGGACTGCTCTGGTTCGCAGGCTGGCTCTTCACGATCGGCTACCTCGACCTCTCGTTCTGGAGGGGAGTGCTCGCAATCGTTCTTTGGCCCTACTACGTCGGCACGGATCTCGCGGCACTTGATTTGACGACATCCGGTCCGGGCGACGGCTAGACGCCGCCCATCCGCCCCTTCATCCAGTTCACCGCATCGGGGTGGATCACGAGAGCGGTGCCGAGGCTGTCTCTAGGGCGGATCTCACCTTCGAAGAGGTGTGTCAGCGTCGCGATGCGGGTGCGGCCTGACGTCGATGCCCTGCTTGGTCATGAAACCCGCACGCATCTGAACGAAAAAGATGAACGGCCCGACCATCTGCCGCTTGGCAGAGGGCACGGCACGCCGCACCTCCATCTTGCCCAGATCGACGGCGCGCGGAACGATCAGTGTCACGACGGCGTCGACACCATCGGCGTCGCCCGGAACGGGGTCGGGCAGGGAGACCATGACATTGCATCTTCCTTCATTCTTCCGAGCGCGGCACGGCGCTTCCCGAAGGGAGGTAGAAGCTGCGTATCCTTTCGGAAAGTCGTTACCGATGGGAAACCGCCTCGCGTGAGACGAAAGCGGCGTCGGCGCCGCGGAGCGCCATGTGCCGGCACCTGGCGCCGAGCCACCCGCTTGCGGCTCGGGTGACGGCGCGACACCGGGCATCTGCGAGCACCGCGGGTCGGCGTCTTTCGCCATGGCCGTTTTGCTCTCGCGGCAAGGCGGCCTAGGGTTCACTGAACACTGGGAGGTTGCATGACGCACGTACTCGCTATTGACCAGGGCACCACGTCCAGCCGGGCGATGCTGTTCGACGAAAGCATGAAGATCGTCGCCTCGGCGCAGGAGGAGTTCGCGCAGCATTATCCAGACTCCGGCTGGGTCGAACACGACCCCATGGATCTCTGGTCGACCGTCGCCGCGACCTGCCGCGAAGCCATCGAGCGGGGCAGCATCGACCCCTCGGACATCGCCGGGATCGGCATCACCAACCAGCGCGAGACGGTGGTGGTCTGGGAAAAGGAAACCGGCAAACCCATCCACAACGCCATCGTCTGGCAGGACCGGCGCACCGCCGAGCTTTGTCGCGAACTGCGCGAGGCCGGCCACGAGCCGATGTTCACCGAACGGACCGGCCTGATCATCGACCCCTACTTCTCGGGCACCAAGCTGAAGTGGATCCTCGACAACGTCGACGGTGCTCGCGAGCGGGCGGAAGGAGGGGAACTGCTGTTCGGCACCGTCGACAGCTGGCTGATCTGGCGCCTGACCGGCGGCAAGCGTCATGTCACCGACGCCACGAACGCGGCGCGCACGCTGCTCTACGACATCCGCAAGGGCCGCTGGAGCACGACGATCTGCAAGCTCTTCGGCATCCCCACGGCGATGCTGCCGGAGGTTCTGGACTGTGCGGCGGATTTCGGGATGACGCGGCCCGACCTCTTCGGGCGAGAAATCCCGATCCTCGGCGTCGCGGGCGACCAGCAGGCGGCGACCCTCGGCCAAGCCTGCTTCCAGCCTGGGATGTTCAAGTCGACCTACGGCACCGGCTGCTTCGCGCTGCTCAACACCGGCGACAACCTGGTGACGAGCCGGAACCGGCTGCTGGGGACGATCGCCTACCAGTTCGACGGCAAGCCCACCTATGCGCTCGAGGGCTCGATCTTCATCGCCGGCGCGGTCGTCCAGTGGCTGCGCGACGGGCTCAAGATCATCCGCGAGGCGAAGGAGACGCAGCCCCTGGCGGAATCGGCGGACAATTCCCAGAACGTCATCCTCGTGCCGGCCTTCGTGGGCCTCGGCGCCCCCTACTGGAGCCCCGACAGCCGCGGCGCGATCTTCGGGCTGACGCGAAATTCCGGCCCGGCGGAGTTCGCCCGCGCGGCGCTGCAGAGCGTCGGCTACCAGACGCGCGACCTGCTGGAGGCGATGCGCGCCGACTGGCCGGAAAAGCAGGGCGAGGCCGGTGGGGTCCTGCGCGTCGACGGCGGGATGGTCGTATCCGACTGGGCAATGCAGCACCTCGCCGACATCATCGGCGCCTCGGTCGATCGGCCCGAGGTGATCGAGACGACGGCACTCGGGGCGGCATGGCTCGCCGGCATGCGTGCCGGGGTCTATCCCGATGCGGAGGGGTTCTCCAAGATGTGGCGTCTCGAGCACCGCTTCGAACCCAAGATGGACAGCGCGACCCGCGATGCGCGGTACGCCGCGTGGAAAAAGGCAGTCGAGGCAACCATGATGGTCTGAGCCCTGCGGTCGCACCGCTGTCGCAAGACGCGCGGTGTTAAACGCGGGGCTGGGCACCGCTGCGGCCGGCGCCGCGCCAATCCGCGTCTCGCCGGCCGAGCGAGGGTTACGTCTGCGCCGGCCTCGCCGACGGCACCTTACCGTGGGCAGAGGTAGCAGAGCGCTTCTTCCGGCGACGGGTCATGCTCTGGCGGACCAGGGCCGTTTTCCCGCTGCGATGGTTAGCCGTCATCCGCGCCGCCGCGGAAGTCGTTGCCGTGACGCCAGTCGCACGACGCCTGCTGCATCTCGAGATGCAGCCGGTCGCCGCCATATGCGTGGGCGACAAGCAGCGCCTCATCGAGTTCGATGCCGAGGCCCGGTCCCTCGGGGGGCAGGACGAACCCGTCGTCCCAGCGGATTGCGTGGCTGATGAGATCGCCGTGGAAGCCACCCCCGGTCCCGATCGTCTCGACCATCGAGATATTGGGCAGGGTCGCGGCGAGGTGGACGTTCGCCGCCCATTCCACCGGCCCGGCGTAGAGGTGAGGCGCCACCTCCGCGTTGTAAGCTTCCGCCATCGCGGCGATCTTCTTGCCCTCCCACAGACCACCGCAGCGCCCGGTCGCGGGCTGCAGGATCGCCGCGGCCGCCTCTCGCAGGATCGGCGCGAACTCGGCCCGCGTCGTCAGACGCTCGCCGGTCGCGATCGGGATGCGCGTGGCACGCGCGACCTTGGCCATCGCGCCCACGTTGTCGGGCGGAACCGGCTCCTCGTACCAGAGAGGCTGATACTTCTCGATCGCCTGCGCCATCCGGATCGCGCCGCCGACGCTGAACTGACCATGCGTCCCGAACAGCAGGTCGGCACGGTCGAGCACCGTCTCGCGAATAGCGGCGCAGAACGCGGCGGACCGGGTGATGTCCGTCATCGCCGGCATGTGCCCGCCGCGGATCGTATAAGGACCCGCAGGGTCGAACTTCATCGCGGTGAAGCCCTGTTCGACCATCGCGGCTGCGCTCTCGGCCGCCATCTGCGCTGAGGTCCAGAACGTCTCGTCATGGTGCGCCAGCGGATAGATGTAGCTGTAGCTGCGTATCCGCTCGTTGACGGCGCCGCCGAGCAGTGCCCAGACCGGCCGGCCGCGCGCCTTGCCCGATGATGTCCCAGCACGCGATCTCGAGCCCCGAGAAGGCGCCCATCAGCGTCGGGTCGGGCCGGCCGGTGAAGCCCGAGGCGTAGGCGCGCCGGAACATGATCTCGACGTTCTCGGCCGACTCTCCCCGCATGTGGCGACGAAACACGTCCTCGACCACCGCGCGCGCGGCGGCAGGGCCGAGGCCGGTGAGGTAGCACTCGCCCCAGCCTTGGATTCCGTCCTCGGTCGTCACGCGCACGATCGTCCACCACCGACCGCCCCAGCCCGGCGGAGGTGGCGCGACGCAGAAGACCTCGATCCCCTCGAGCCTCATGCCGGCGACACTCCAGGAAAGACGTGATAGGCGGTCAGGTGATGTCTCAGATCAGGTGCAGGGTCCTCGGTCCGGGCGATGCGGAGGTCCTGACGCGCGTCGCTCCGGGCGTCTTCGACCAGAAGGTCGTGGCGGAGCGCGCACGTGCTCTGCTGATGGAGCCGGCTCACCTCCTCGTCGTCGCGACCGACGGTCCCGAGGTGGTCGGCGCGGTCCTGTCGGTCGTCTCTCTGAGGGTCGACAAGCCGCCGGAGTTTTGGGTCAATGAAGTCGGCGTCGCCGGCGGATGACATGGCGAGGGGATTGGCCGGTCTCTGATGCGCTGCACCTTCGATGCGGCGCGAAGAAGGGGCTGCGTCGCGGCTTGGGTCGCCTCCGACCTCGGAGACGAGCCGCTTAGCTTCTACCGGGCGCTGGGCGGACAGGAGGAAGGCGGACAGGTTCATTTCTCGTGGCCACTCGGCTGAAACACGATGACATTGCGCCGCGCACGTCCAGCTCGCGTGTCGGCCACGGCCTCGTTGATCCGCTCGAGCGGCCAGCGCCCCGAGACGAGTTCGTCGAGCTTGAGACGGCCCTGCCGGTAGAGGTCGACCATCCAGGCGATGTCGCGCGACGGCACGCAGTCGCCCATCAGCGAGCCCGTCATGCCCTGTCCCAGCGCGGCGAGGATCACCGGCTCGTACGACGAGGTTTGTCCGGAATGCGGCATCCCCACGATGACCGCCCGGCCGCCGGGACCAAGAAAGCGGGGTGCGGTGTCGTAGGCAGAGACGGCGCCCACGGTCACGATCACGGCGTCCGCGCCTCTGCCCAAAGCGCGACGCGCAGCCGTCCACGGCGCATCGCTCGGCAAGGACAGCGTCGGTGGCGCCGAACGCACGTGCGCTCTCAAGCCTCGCCTCCGACGAGATCCACGGCGACGATGCGGCGTGCGCCGGCGATGCGGGCGCCCTGGATCGCGTTGAGGCCGACACCGCCGGCGCCGATCACGACGACGTCCTCTCCGGGGCGGAGGCGGGCGGTGTTCACCACCGCGCCGACGCCCGTCATCACCCCGCAGGCGAGCAGGCAGGCGGAGGCAGCCGGCACGTCGGCCGGGACCGGCACGACCTGGGTGCGGTCGACGACAACCCGTTCCGCGAAGGCGCCGGTGGCAAGGCCCTGGGTCATCGGTCCGCCGTCGCGGGCGCGGAGCGGGCCTTCCTCGGGCCGCGGCGTCTCGCACAGGGCGGGCCGTCCGGTGGCGCAGGGCAGGCAAGTGCCGCATTGGCGCATCAGGCTGACGATGACCGCATCGCCGCGTGCGAGGTCGCGAACGCCCGCGCCGGTCGCGACGATCCGACCGGCCGCCTCGTGCCCGTAGACCGCCGGCAGCGCGCCGCCCCAGCCGCCATCGGCGTAGGAGATGTCGGAATGGCAGATCGCGACGGCGGCGACCTCGACCTCGACCTCATGGTCGTCCGGCGGGCGCAGCAGCACCTCCTCGATGGTCAGTGGAGCGCCGAATTCCCGGCAGACCGCCGCGTGGATCGACCGCATTTCTGCCCTCCCTCAACGGGCGCAAGATGCGATGCCAGCGCGGCGAGCGCCAGAGGAGTCCTGCGCACGGCGGTTCAGGCGCCGTCGGACAGCGCACGCGCCGCGCGGGCAAAGGCGCGCGCCTCTTGCGGGGCCTGTCCCGAGCGCGCTGCCGGCGTGAAAGACGGCCGCCAGGTCCGCGTCCGGATACGCTTCCGCCGCGAGATCCGCGAGCGGCGTGCCGGTATCGAGCGCCTGGCGACAGAGACCCGCGACCGCCTTCTGGGCCTTCGGACGGGGCATCGTATCGGCGAGCGCGAACGCCAGCGCCTCGGCGAAAGCCACACCGCCGTCGGCGCGAATGGCCCGCTGCATCGCCGCAGCGTCCGGCTCCAGGCCGCCGACGGCTTCGCCTGCCGCCGTGAGCGCTCTTCCGGTGAGGAGAACCATCTGCGGCAGGCTCAGCCATTCAACGATCCATGCTGCGGCGTCGCGCTGCTCGGCGTGGATAAGCGCGCCCTGCATGGCGCCGTTCAGCGCCGCCACCTGCCGGGCGATCGCGACGAGGAGCGAAGGGAGCACCGGGTTGGACTTCTGCGGCATGGTCGACGATCCGCCCGAGGCGCCGAGTCGGACAGTCGCGCTGCCGCTTCGCGTCATAATCGTCAGGTCCTGACCCAGCTTGCCCAGCGTGCCGGTGACGAGCGTCAGCCAGCCTGCGAACTCCGCCATCGCGCCGCGGTCGGTGTGCCAACTGCCGCCGCGATCCCGAGGTCCAGCGCCGCCGCCAAGGGCCGCGCGGGTCGGCCCGCCTGCTCTCCCAGCGCCGAACTCGTACCGGCGGCGCCGGAGAGGCTGACGCGGAGGAGCCGGGGCGCAGGTCGGTCCAGCCGCTCGATATGCGTGACGAGCGGCGCGCCCCAGCTCGCGGCAACGGCGCCGAACGAGGTCGGGACGGCGGCTTGGCCATAGGTGCGCGCCACCATGGGGAGCGTCGGCGTGCGCCTCGGCGATATCGGCCAGCGACCGGGCAAGAATGACGAGCCGTCGCTCGATGATCGCCATCGCCTGGCGCAGCCGCAGCACAAGCGCGGTATCGATGATGTCTTGCGAAGTGGCACCCCAATGGACATAGGCGGCGTGCTCGGGTGGCAGCTGGGCGCGGAAAGCGGAAACCAGCGCCGGCACGGGTACGGCGCTCTGACCGACGCCCTCGGCCAGCTGCTCGGGGCCGATCGACACCTGAAGGCTGGCGCGATGGATGGCGTAGGCCGCCGTTTCGGGGATCGAGCCGGTCTCGCCCTGCGCCTTCGCCAAGGCGCCCTCGACAAGCAGCATCGCCCGTATCTCGGCGGCGTCGGTGAACAGCCGACCGACCTCGGCGTCGCCGAAAAGCGCGCGGTAGGTCGCGCTGTCGAGGGGGGTCGCGGGCATCGGCGCCTCCATTGCGTCGGCCCCGGTCTTACAGGCAGGCTCTCTCTCAGGCCACTCGTGAGGCGGCGCGATTGAGGTGCAGCCGGCGGGCGAACGCCGCCACGAACAGCGCCGACAGGATCAGGATGATCGTCGGTGCCGGTGCGCTGTCCAGAAAGAAGCTGAGGTAGGTCCCGATGAAGGAGGCCGCGAGCGTCACGGCGACTGCCACGACGAGCATCGCGTCGAACCTGCGGACGGCGAGGAAGGCAATTGCGCCCGGCGCGATCAGCAGGCCGATGGCCAGTATGATGCCGACGGCCGAGAGCGTCGCGACGATGGTAAGGGACAGCAGCGTCAGCAGACCGTAGTGCAGCAGGCCGACCCGCAAGCCAGAGGCGCGCGCCTGCGCCGGGTCGAAGGCGTGAAGCAGGAAGTCCTTCCACTTCGCCAGCAGCACCAGCGCGACGACCGCGGAGATTGCGCCGGTCGTCGGCAGGTCGCCGGGCCCGACGCCCAGCATGTTGCCGAACAGGATGTGGTCGAGGTGCTGGTCGGTCGTGATCGACGTGAAGAGCACGATCCCCACCCCGAACATGCCGGAGAAGACGACGCCCATGACGGTGTCCTGCTTCACGCGGCTGTTCTGGGAAAGATAGCCGGTCAGCAGCGCACAGGTCATGCCGGCGGCAAAGGCGCCGATGATCAGCGGGATCCCGGCGATATAGGCCAGCACGACGCCGGGCAGCACCGCATGGCTGACCGCATCGCCCATCAGCGACCAGCCCTTGAGCACCAGGAAGCACGACAGCAGTGCCGTCGGCACGGAGATCATCGCCGCGATCCAGAACGCGTTCTGCATGAACGGAAACTGGAACGGCAGAAGCAGCGTCTCGATCATGCAGGCTCCCTCAGCGCCGCGGCGGCCTTGCGTCGCGCTGCGAGAAGGCCGTGCTTGGGTGCGAACACGAAGACGCCGAGGAAGATCAGCGTCTGCAGCGTCACGATGATCCCGCCCGTGGCGCCGTCGAGGAAGTAGCTCGCATAGGCACCGAGGAAGCTGGTGCCGGCGCCGATCGTCACCGACAGCGCGATCAGGCGCGGAAAGCGGTCGCACAGCAGGTATGCCGTGGCGCCCGGCGTCACCACCATCGCGATCACCAGGAACGCTCCCACCGTCTGCAGCGCCGCCACGGTGGAGGCCGACAGCAGGACGAAGAACATCGCCTTGAGCAGGCCGGGGCGAAGGCCGATCGAGCGCGCGTGGTTCTCGTCGAAGAAGACCACCATCAGGTCCTTCCACTTCGCCAGCAGCACCGCCAGCGAGACGAAACCGATGATGGCAAGCTGCAGCGTATCCTCCGGCGTGATCGCCAGGATGTTGCCGAGGGTGATGGTCTGGATCGACACCGACATCGGGTTTACCGACACCATGAAAAGACCCAGCCCGAAGAACGAGGTGAAGATCAGCCCGATGATCGCGTCCTCCTTCAGCCCCGACCGTTCGTTGAGAAACAGCATCGCGCCGGCGGCGAGGCCGCCTGCGAGGAAGGCGCCAAGCGCGAAGGGCAGGCCGAGGATGTAGGCGCCGGCGACGCCCGGGCACGATCGAGTGGCTGAGCGCATCGCCGATCAGCGACCACCCCTTGAGCATCAGGTAGGCCGAAAGGAACGCGCAGACGCCGCCGACGAGGGCCGAGACCCACATGGCGTTCGTCATGTAGCCGTAGCCGAAGGGTTGCAGCAGGAGCTCGATCATTGGTCGTCCGACCGCCGGGTGCGGCCGCCGTAGCGAATGAACGGCCGCTCGTCGTCGGTGATGATGCGCACCTCGCGCGGGTCGTCGTCGTCGTGCAGGACGCTCGCCGCTGAGGGTGAAGCTGCGCAGGACGCCGCCAAAGGCATGTTCGAGATTGGCGCGGGTAAAGACCTCGTCAGTCTCACCCGAGGCCAGCACCGTTCCCTTCACCAGGATCGTCCGGTCGCAGAACTCCGGGACCGAGCCGAGGTTGTGGGTCGAGACCAGCATGACCCGTCCTTCATCCCGCAGATCGCGGAGGAGGGCGATGATCTGCTCCTCTGTCTTGACGTCGACGCCGGTGAAGGGCTCGTCGAGCAGGATCACCTGCCCCTCCTGCGCCAGCGCCCGGGCGAGAAACACGCGCTTGCGCTGGCCGCCGGAAAGCTCACCGATCTGCCGCTGCCGGAAGTCGGCCATGTCCGACGCGCTGCAGCGCGTCCGCGACGGCGGCGCGGTCACGGTCCGAGGCGCGGCGGAAGAAGCCCATATGGCCGTAGCGGCCCATCATCACCACATCCTCGACGAGCACGGGGAACGCCCAGTCCACCTCTTCCGACTGTGGGACGTAGGCGACGAGATTGCGCCGGAGCGCCTCCCGCACCGTCTGGCCGAGAATGCGGATCTCGCCCCTGCGCCGTCGGCACGAAGCCCATGATCGCCTTGAAGAGCGTCGATTTACCGGCGCCGTTGACCCCGACGAGCGCCGTGATCGTGCCGCGCGGAAGCTCGAATGACGAATTGCGAAGCGCGGTATGGCCGTTGCGGTAGGTCACGGTGACGTCGCGCGCCACCAGGCCCTGTCCCAGACCCATCTCGGTCGCCCCGGCAGTTCTCTGCAGCACCTGTTGCTCCTCGCGCGGCCTGCGGCGGCGCCTCCGATCGTCTAGTTGCTTGCGGCCTCGAGCCCCTCCGCGATGGTCCGCGACGTGACCTCCAGCAGGTCGAGATAGGTCGGCACCGGGCCATCGACCTCAGACAAGGAGTCGACGTATAGTTCGCCGCCATAGGAGGCGCCGGTCTCGCGCGCGACCTGCTCGGCCGGGGCGGTGCTGACCGTGCTCTCGCAGAAGACAGTGGGAATGCCGTTCTCGCGCACCCCGTCGATGACCTTGCGAACCTGTTGCGGCGTGCCGGTCTGGTCGGCGTTCATCGGCCACAGATAGAGCTCTCTCATGCCGAAGTCGCGCGCGAGATAGCTGAACGCGCCTTCGCAGGTGACGAGCCAGCGCCGGTTCTCCGGTATCTGCCGGACCCTGTCGCGGAGCGGCTCGATCGTGGCGCGGATCTCTTCCTTGTAGGCTGCCGCGTTGGCCCTGTAGACCTCCGCGTTCGCAGGGTCATGCTCGGCGAAGGCCGTGGCGATGTTGTCGACGTAGATCAGGGCGTTGTCGAGGCCCATCCAGGCGTGCGGGTTTGCCTGCCCCTCGTAGGCGCCCTCGGCGATCGGGATCGGGTCGATCCCCTCGGTCAGCGTCACGGACGGCACATCGCGCAGGTTGCGCAGAAACTGTTCGAACCAGAGTTCCAGATTCAGGCCGTTCCACAGGATCAGGTCGGCATCCTGCGCCCGCACGATGTCCTGCGGCGTCGGCTCGTAGCCGTGGATCTCGGCGCCGGGCTTCGTCACCGAGACGACTTCGGCGGCGTCGCCGGCCACGCGCTGCGCCATGTCGGCCAGCACGGTAAATGTCGTCACCGCCTTGAACGCATCCTCCTGCGCTTGCGTGGGCAGCGCCAGGACGAGGGCAGCAGTCAGGGTGGCGATGCCGTGGCGCATCCGGGTCCTCCATTTCAGGGTCTGGCGTGATACTGAGAGTCGTTTGCAGAATGTCAATGAAGTTGAGAACGATTCTCAACTCGATGCCGCAACTCGGAGGACGCATGCCGCGCCAGATTGCCCTGCACATCTGCACATCCTGCAGGCGGGGCGGGGCAGCGCTTGACATGGAGCCGCTGCAACAGGCGCTCGCGGACGCCGATCTGCCGATACGTGTCGTTGCCGCGGATTGCCTCGGCCCCTGCGATGCGCCGGACGTCCTGGCGCTGGAGGGCGAGGGACGGGCGGCCTACGTATTCGCCGGCGTTGACCTCGAGGACGACTGCGCCGACGTTGTGGCAACCTGTCGCGCCTATCTCGACAGCTCCGGCGGGTGGATCGTGGACGCACGGCCGTGCGGCCGCCTCCGCTTCTGCCTTCGCACACGCGTGCCGCCGGCGGCAGACGCCTAGACGGCCAAGGCGCACGAAAGCAGGTTGCGACTACTCTGCCGGGGCGTCGATCTCGTGGGCGACCGGAGCGCCGCCGACAGCCAGAGGCCGGTGGTCATTGGCGTTCAGCGTGACCGTGACCGTCGCGCCGTCGGGCAGGGCGGGGATGTGCAGCCAAGGCCCGTAGAGGCGCGCGATCTTCTTGCCGTCGACGTAGACGTGCGCGTGACCCTCGCCCGATACGTGCGGCTGTCCTGCCTTCTCGGGCGCGAAGCGGAAGTTCGTCGTCGTGGCGTGCAGGTTCCAGCCGGAGGCGGGGTCAGGCGTCAGCGTCACCACGACCGCCGGCGCTTGAGGTCCTTCGGGAAGGTCGTGCGGCATCTCGTGGTCATGCGCGCGGCCCGAGGCGTGGCCTGCAACCGTCGCTGCACTGCCGTGCGCCGCATGGTCATGGCCGTTGAGCGTGACCCCCGCGCCTGCCGCCACGACGAAGCCGATGCCGCCGCCGAAGACGAGGCCGATCAGCACAAGGGCGAGGGAGCGATCCATGCAGCTTTCTCGAGCTTCAGGTGCGCGCAGCGGACGCCGGCCGCTTCTGCGCTCGGGTCAGACGGTGCGGACGGCGCCGACTCGCTCGCCCTCGCGCTGCCAGAAGTGGCCGGCGAAGCAGCCGACGAACAGCCAAGCCGCCGCGCCGACGCCGAAGGCGCGGGCGGCGAAGAGGGCGCCAATCTCGGTCGGGACCGGCCCGGTGAAGGCGTCCGGCCTCGGCGCGCCGATGATGTGCGGCACCAGCAGCAGGACGATCGCGGCGCCCCATGCGGTCCAACCCCGGCCGAAGGCGATCAGCCAGGCGGCGACCGCCGCCGACGCCACAGTCGCGAACCACCAGACCTGCCTCTCGCCGAGATCACCCGAGGCGACCCCCGGCACCTCCGGCGCCAGCGTGAAGCCTGGCGCGAAGTGCGCCACGGCGAACCCGGCGAGCCCCCAGACGATCCCCGTCCGCGCCGTGATCTTGGCGCCGCGCCGCTCGGCCAGCGCCATCGCGGCGACGAGGATCATCGCGTAGCCAGTGTAGGTCAGCATCGTGAAGATCACGCTCAGCACGTCGCGAACCGGTTCAAGGCCCCCGAGCTCGGGCTGTGCCGTCACCCGGTCGGCCCCGAAATGCACTAGCGCGCCCAACTCGTAGAGCTCGGCGTGGAGCAGGACGGGTTGCACGAAGACCAGCTGCAGCAGGGCGGCGATCAGGCCGGCGGCAGCACCAGCGAAGAGGGCGCTGGTCAGGATCCGCGTGAACATCTCAGTGGCAGGGAAAGCCGGTCGCGTGGCGCATGTCGTGCGCAGCGTCGTGCAGCGTCCCAGCCTGCACGTGGCCGGTGAGCACGATGATCCCGAGCCCGATCAGGGCCGCGGCGACGATCGGGACAAGGCCGGTGGCCGTATCCGTTGCGGTGGAAGTCTGGGCTATCATCTGTTCCTCCTTGCCGTCACACCCGACGGCCGGTTTCCGTTTCGCTGCCTGGCAGGTCTCCTGGCTTGCGGGTCGTCGCCCTTCACCCGCCTTCCCCGCGTCTTACGCGAGTGGCCATTCGGGCACGGACTCTCCGTCTACAGTCGCGGGGGCGGCTCCGGCACCTCACCGGATTCCCTTTTCAGATCCGCACGGGGCCCACCCGCGCGGCTTGCACCAAGCGACCCCATGTTGCGCGTTGCGACCCACCGATCAAGGGGCAATCGGGTGAAAGCCGGCCGCAGGCGGCACGACGGCGAATGCCAGCGCCTTCACATCGGATGGGTGACGAGCCGCGTCGAGTGCGGCAGTCTGTTCGGGATCTTCCACGGAAAAGAGAGCTGACGTTCATGCCTGGCCACCCTCGACGTTCCGCCCGGCACGTCACGACCGCTGTCATGGCGCTGATTGGCGCGATCTTCTTCGTTGCCTTTCTGTTGGAGGACGTGGTCGGGCGGACCGATGTCGCGTGGGAGAACCTGCCCTGGGGCCTGATCGTCCGCTACGTCGTCGCGATGACCGTGGGCGGAGCGGTTGCCGGATGGCTTGCCGCCGGCCTGTTCGGGAGGCGGGGAGTGAGTGGTTGGCTACTGGCCCTGCTCGGCGGTGCGCTTGCCACGACCGCCGCGGGGATGCTCGGCAGCGTAGTGGGCCTTGTCCCGGACCTGCTGGCGGATGGCTGGGACATGGCGGACCTGATCCCGATCGGGTATGGGCTTGCGGTCCTGCCGCTGGCCTTCGCCGGTGCGCCGTTGCTGATCATCGTCTGGTTTGGCCTTGTCGGGATCGCTCATGTCTTGGCGGCGCGCGCGCGCACGACCACTTTGCCGGCGTCGCAACACTATGTCCTCAACGCCTTCGGCGCAGCAGATACGTGTCCATGATCCACCCGTGCCGCGCCCGCGCCGCGGTGCGAAGGTCGATGATCTGCCGGGCGACCTCCGAGAGCGGCCCGTCGAGCAGGACCTCCTCTTCCATTCCCAGAAAGGCACCCCACCAGATCACGACGCCTGTGGGGTCGATCGTCTGGAACGTGCAGGCCCCGTCAAGCATCACAGCAACCGTGTCCGCGCCTGCCGGCCACCCCTCGCGAAGCTGACGGCCCGTGGTCAGAAGCACCGGAGCCCCGACTTCATTCAGTGGAATCCGGTGCGCCGCGGTGAGGGCCTGCAGCGCGGTAATGCCAGGCACGACGCGCAAGTGCGGCGCGGGTCGCAGCCGCGCCGCGATCCTGAGCGCGCTATCGTAGAGCGACGGATCGCCCCAGATCAGCAGTGACACCCGCTCTGCACCGGTGTCTGCGATGGCCGTCTGCCACGCCTCGGCGATCGCATCGTGCCATGCCGCGACGCCTTCCAGATAGTCGCCGGATGTGTCCCTGCGCGGCAAATCGAACTCGACGATCGGTGCGTCCGGTCCCAGGACGCGCACACAGATGCGGCGGCGGAGGTCCGCGAGGTCAGACTTGTCCTGTCCCTTGCGTGGAATCAGGATCAGGTCAGCCTCGCGCATCGCCGCGGCCCCCTGGAACGTGAGGTGGTCGGGACTGCCGGTGCCGATTCCGATGAAGGTCAGCTCACGCATCGCCGCCCGCCAGCGGGCCGTATACGATCAGCGCCGCGGCGGGGCCGAAACCCTCGCGCAGCGCCGCCGCGAGTTCGCCCACCGTGGTGCGCCGAAGCGATTGGTCCGGCAGGCTCACCGATTCGGCAAGGAGGGCGGGCGTGTCCAACGGCAGGCCGCGGGCCGCGACGGCTTCGGCCAGCGCCGGAAACGTCCGCTTGCCCATGAAGACGACCGTCGTTGCGGTCGGGTCGGCCAGCGCGTCGAGGTCAATATCGGCGGGCAGAGCTCCCGCGATGTCGTGGCCAGTCACGAACTGTACGCGCCGCGCCGTCAGCCGCCGAGTCAGCGGGATGCCGGCCGCCGCGGCCGCCGCGCAGGCCGACGGCACCCCCGGCACGATCTCGAAGTCGATCCCCGCGAGGCGGAGCGCGGTCAACTCCTCCTCCAGCCGGCCGAAGACGCCGGGATCGCCGGACTTGAGCCGAACGACGCGCGCCCCGGTCTCGGCATAATCCACCAGAAGGCGGCTCACGTGGTCTTGCCGCGGCGATGGTCGACCCGCGCGCTTGCCGACCCCGACGAGGTCCGCCCCCGCCCGCGCGTGGTTCAGGATCGGCCCGGCGGAGAGATCGTCGTAGAGCACCGCGTCGGCCCGCTTCAGCCGGTCGACCGCCTTGAGCGTCAAGAGCTCCGGGTCGCCAGGGCCGGAGCCGACGAAGCTCACGAACCCGCTCACCCCTGGTCCTCCGCGATGAGGTGGAAGAACGTGCCGCTCACGTTACCCCGCACCGATCCGGTCTCCGGGACCGGCGCTCCGTCGGCGTCCGCCACGTCCGCGAGCGGCTGGTCGGGCTGGTCGACGATCGTCGAGTAATGAAACTCGTGCCCGCGCAGCATCGTCCCGCCAAAGGCGCGGGACGGCGCGCGCAGGTGCGCACGGCGGTAGCCCAGATGGAACTTGCGCCGCTCGTAGCTCGTCACGAGGCCCAGGAGACCGGCCATCCGGTGGTGCACGCCGTCCTTGTCGATCAGCGCCTCGCCCAGCGCCATGTAGCCGCCGCATTCGCCGTGGACGGGGCGGGTCTCGGCATGGCGTGCAAGCCCGTCTCGGAACCGCTCTGCCGCCGCGAGCGGGCCGGCGTGAAGCTCCGGGTAGCCGCCGGGCAGCCAGACCAGATCTGCGGTGGCGTCGGGCGGCTCGTCGGCCAGCGGCGAGAAGGGCAGGATCTCCGCCCCCGCGCGGCGCCAGCCTTCCAGCAGGTGCGGGTAGGTGAAGGAGAAGGCGGTGTCCCGCGCCAGCGCGATCCGCTGCGCCGGTGGTCGCGGCAGGTCGCCCGCCGGCGGCAGCGCGCCGGCTGAGGCAGCGTCGCGGATCGCCGCGAGATCGACGTGCTCGCGCAGGAAGGCCGCGTAACCGGCGATCGCGGCCTCGAGGTCGGGGTGCTCGACGGCCTGGATCAGCCCGAGGTGCCTTTCCGGCAGGGCGAGGTCGCCGCGCCGGGGAAGGGCGCCGAGAACCGTCATCCCGACCTGCTGCATCCCAAGGCGGATCAGCCGCTCGTGGCGTGGGCTCGCGACACGGTTGAGAATGACGCCGGCGAGCGGCGCATCGCCGTACCTGTCGAACCCAAGCGCCGTTGCCGCCGCCGATTGCGCTTGACCGCCGACGTCGAGGACCAGCACGACAGGCCAGCCCATTCGCTCCGCCACCTCGGCCGAGGCGCCGAACCCCGTGGCGCCGCGCGTCGCGACGGAATCGTAGAGCCCCATCGAGCCTTCTGCGACGACGACGTCTGCACCTGCCGCCTGGGCCGCGATTGCACCCATCAGTGACGCGTCCATTGCCCACGTGTCGAGGTTGAAAGACGACCGCCCCGCAGCCGCGAGGTGGAAGGCGGGGTCGATGTAGTCCGGGCCGCTCTTGAACGGCTGGACCGCCAAACCGTCTTCGGCGAAACATCGGAGCAACCCGAGCATGACGGTCGTCTTCCCGGTGCCGGAGCTCGGCGCCGACACCATCAGGCCGGGCGGCATCCGCCCCGCGCCGCCGCGTGCCTCCGCCTTTGGCAAACTCGACGGCGTGGCCGCGGTGTCGGGCCGGGCTGCGGCGACCGGGGGTCCGCTCCCATCGGGGAGCAACATTGCCGGCCGCGCGTGACCGGCGGCTCCGGAGGGATGCAATTCTCCGCGATCCACGGGCACTTTACTCACGGTCGGCCGTAGCCTCGCCGGTCGACGACACAGTCCGGGACCAGGCGTGGCGCGGCGTCGCCGGGGCGCAGGCGCCGCGCGGAAGACCGACGTCACCCATGTTCGCCGGTCCCCGATGCGTCGGTGGCGCGGGGGCGGTAGCGCCGCTCGTAGTCCGCGGCGTAAAGGCGACTTTCGTCGAAGCCCTCCGCCGCCAGCGCGCGGCCGACCAGGATCAGCGCGGTGCGCGTGATGCCTTCGCCGACGTCGTCCTCGATCGTCGCGAGCGTTCCGCGAACGACGCGCTCGTCCGGCCAACTCGCCCGATACACGACTGCTACCGGACACTCTTGGCCGTAGTGCGGCACCAGATCCGCAACCACGCGGCCAAGGCTCTGTACCGACAGATGGATCGCCAGCGTCGCTCCCGTGGTGCCGAAGGCCGCCAGCGTCTCGCCCGCGCGGCATCGCCGACGCGCGGCCAGGCGTCCGTGTCAGCACCACGGACTGAGCGACGCCCGGCAGTGTCAGCTCGGCGTTGAGGGCCGCTGCCGACGCCGCGAAGGACGGCACCCCGGGCGTCACCGTGAACGGGATCGCCTCGGCGCGCAGCCGCCGGATCTGCTCGCCCATCGCCGACCAGACCGACAGGTCGCCCGAATGCAGCCGCGCGACATCGTGGCCCGCAGAATGCGCCGCCCGGCACTCCGCGATGATCGCGTCAAGGTCCATGGGTGCCGTGTTCACGATGCGCGCACCGGCTGGACAGTGAGCCAAAACACCTTCCGGAACCAGCGATCCGGCATAGAGGCAGACCGGGCAGGCCCCGATCAGATCCCGACCGCGAAGCGTCAGCAGGTCCGCCGCACCGGGCCCTGCGCCGATGAAGTGAACGCTCATACATCCCTCCCCATGGCGATCGCACACGTCGCCATCCGATCGTCCGACACGTGGCGGCGGGAGAGCAACCGCGCGCCATCTCCTGCTGCTGCCATGGCGGCCGCCTCGGCGACGCTGCCGGTGCGCCGCGCTGCTCGCACACGTGGTGATTGCGTCGGCGTCCGCATGGCCTCTAGTGCCGGGGCGGCGACCGCGATCACCGGGACGTCCAGGGTGTGTGCAAGCTGCACAACGCAGGCCGCGCCCACCTTGTCCTCCGGCGCGGCCACCCGATCGACCCGGGACGCGCCGGCGGCCCGCAGCAGCGCCTGCCTCAGGCTGTCGGCCGTGGCCGCGTCGCGAAAGCCGAAGCCCGCGACGATCATCGCGTCACGCTCCACTGGACGACCGGATAGGCCGACCGCCAGCCCCGCTTCGAGCCGAGCGGCGCGGCGGTGGCGAGCTCGATGCGCATCAGCTCTCCTCCAGCTTTCTCCTGCCACACTGACAGCAGCGCCTCGGACTCTAGGGTCACCGCGTTCGCGACGATTCGCGTGCCGGGGTCGAGCCGTTGCCAGAGCGCCACGAGCAGGCGCCTCCGAGAGGCCGCCGCCGACGAACACCGCGTCCGGTTGCGGCAGATCGGCCAGCGCGGCAGGCGCGTCTCCAATCACCACCTCCAGGCGGTCGACGCCCAACCGGTCGGCGTTCCGGCGAAGCCGGTCCGCGCGGTCGGGGCGAGCCTCGACCGCGTTTGCCGTCGTTGTCGGGTGGCTCAGCAGCCACTCGATCGCGATGGAGCCCGAGCCAGAACCGATGTCCCAGAGCCGCTCTCCCGGCCGCGGGGCCAGCGCTGAGAGCGTCAGTGCGCGGACGGGCCGCTTGGTGATCTGACCGTCGCTGTCGAAAAGTGCATCCGGGCGCCCGGATGCCCACGGCATGGCCACCCCGTCCCCCTCGACCTCCAGCGCGGCACAGACGGGATGCACCACGTCGTGGAGGTCGAAGCCTTCCGCCGTCATGTCGCGCACCCGCTCCCGCGGACCGCCGAGCGCCTCCATGACCCTGAGCCGCGACGCGCCGAAGCCGCGCTCCGAGACGAACCGCGCCAGCGCCCCCACCGCGTCGCCGTCGCGAAGCAACACCAGAATCCGCGCGCCCGGCGCCAGGTGCGGCCGCAGGCGCGACAGCGGGGCCGCGTGAAGGCCGAGGCAGACCGTCCGCTCCAACGCCCAGCCAAGCCGTGCGGCCGCGAGCGAGAACGTCGACGGCCCGGGCAGCACGCGCCACGACCCTTCCGGCAGCTCCCGCGCGACGACGCTCCCGGCGCCGAACCAGAACGGGTCGCCCGAGGCGAGGACCGCGACCCGCCGCCCTGTCAGGGCCCTCAAGCGAGGCAGGCCGTCGGCGAAGGGTGCCGGCCACTCGACCTTCTCCGCGTCGCCCTCCGGCACCAGCGACAAGTGCCTTGGCGGACCCATCACCACCTCCGCTTCGACCAGCGCGCGCCGGCTTGCGGCGGGAAGCCCGTCCGGGCCATCCTCGCCGAGCCCTACGATCGTCAGCCACGGACCCTCAGCCATGCGCCCAAACCTTCTGATCCTCGGCGGGACCACGGAGGCGAGCGCGCTTGCATCCCTCGTCGCCCAGCGCGGTCTCGCCGCCACGCTGTCCTACGCCGGCCGGGTCGAGCGGCCCCGGCCGCAGCCGGTGGCGCACCGGGTCGGCGGTTTCGGCGGAGCCGCGGGGCTCCGCGACTGGCTGCGGGCAGAGCGCATCACGCATGTCGTCGACGCCACACACCCCTTCGCCGACCAGATGAGCCGCAATGCCGTCGAAGCCTGCGCCGCCGCCGGCGTGCCGCTGGTTGCGCTCACTCGCCCGCCCTGGGCGCGCCAGCCGGGCGACGACTGGACGGAGGTCGCCGACGTCCCCGCCGCCGTGTCCGCGCTCGCCGGTCCCCCGCGCCGCGTCATGCTGGCTGTGGGGCGCCTGTCGCTCGCGGCGTTCGCAGCCCAGCCGCAGCACAGGTACCTGCTCCGACTCGTGGATCCTCCGGCGCAGCCGCCGCCCTTGCCGCACCATGATGTCGTCGTGTCTCGCGGTCCGTTCACGGCGGAGGAGGACGCCGCGCTGATGCGGGCGCATGACGTCGACTTGGTCGTCTCCAAGAATTCCGGCGGCAGCGGCGCCCGGGCAAAGATCGACGCCGCCCGCGCCCTCTCCCTGCCTGTCCTGATGGTCGGCCGTCCGCCGGTGCCGGCCAGGCGCGAAGTCTTCGCCGCAGACGACGTGCTGGCTTGGCTCGACGAGACCGTGCCGTCCTGAGCGCGCTCTCACGCGGACCTCGGCGTATAGACCCAAGGAATGCCGTCGCGTTCCAGCACGCGCGTCGCCGGCGAGCCCACGATCACCAGCGTCCGCATGTCCGCCATCTCGGGCTCGGCGCGCGACAGCGGCACGACGCGCACCGCCTCTTCGGGCGTAGAGACGGCGCGGGCGAAGATGATCGGCCTCTCCCCGGTTTCTCGCAACACCTCCAGCGTCCGCGCGAAGCCCTCGGGTCGTGCACGACTGCGCGGGTTGTAGAGCGCCATCGCGAACTCGGCCTCTGCCGCGAGCCGCAGGCGCCGCTCGATCAGCGCCCACGGCTTGAGGTTGTCGCTGAGGTTGATCGCGCAGAAATCGTGTCCAAGCGGCGCACCCACTCGCGCTGCAGCCGCCAGCATCGCGGTGATCCCCGGCAGCACCCGAATGTCGAGGGCGCGCCACGCATCGGGTCCCGCCTCCACGGCCTCGAAGACCGCCGCGGCCATCGCGAAGACGCCGGGATCTCCCGACGAGACGACGACAACCCGGCGCCCCTCCGCCGCCATCCCGAGCGCATGCCGCGCCCGATCCAGCTCTTCCCGGTTGTCCGTCTCGTGGCGCGCCAGGCCGGGACGTTCGGCCACGCGCGCAACGTAGGGGGCATAGCCGACGACGTCCGTCGCCTCTGCGAGCGCCGCCGAGACCTCCGGCGTCACCAGTCGCCCGGCTCCGGGCCCCAGGCCCGCGACAAAGAGCCATCCGGTCACGGTCGCCGCCCGTGACCGTGCACGACGATCAGCGAGAAGTAGGGCGCCGGCCCCTTAGCATCTTTCAGCTTCACGACCCGCTCCTCGGGCATCGAGGCGCACTCCACCAGCCAGGCTGCCTCCTCGCGCGCCGCCGTTCCGAGGGCCCTGCGTACCTTGTCGAGGTTGCGCCCCAGCTTCATCACGATCAGCGCGTCGCTGTCGGCCATCCTGCGCGCCAGTTCGTCCTCCGGCAGGGTGCCCATCAGCACCGTCAGCACGTCGTCGCCCCAGGTCACCGGCAGGCCCGTGGCGGTCCAGGCCGCCGACATGCCGGTGATGGCAGGAACCACCTCCACGCGGGCACGTCCGATGAGCCGCGCGTGAAGGTGCATGAAGGACCCGTAGAAGAACGGGTCCCCCTCGCAGAGCACCACGACGTCGTCCCCGGTCTCGGCAATCTCGAGGAGGCGCGTCGTCCACGCCTCGTAGAAGCAGGCGAGCGTGGTTCGGTAGCAGCCGCCGTCGAACGGCAGCTCGGTGGTCACCGGGTACTCCATCGCGTATTCGATTGCGTCGGCGCGGAGCATCCCCTCGACGATCTGACGCGCGCGTCCCTGCCGGCCCTCCTTGCGGAAGAACGCCACGTGGCGCGCAGCGCGCAGCAGCCGGTCGGCCCGGACGCTCATCAGGTCCGGGTCGCCCGGGCCGAGGCCGACGCCGTGGATCTTGCCCGTCATTCCGCCCGGCTCGCCAGGGCGTTCACCGCCGCGACCGTGATTGCGCTGCCGCCGAGCCGTCCTTCGACGACGCAGCAGCGAGCGGGCTGCGCCTCCCACAGCGCCGCCTTGCTCTCGGCCGCGCCGACGAAGCCCACGGGGCAGCCGACGATCGCGGCAGGAGGCGGGCAGTCAGGATCCTCGAGCATGTTCAGCAGATGGAAGAGTGCCGTCGGGGCGTTGCCGATGGCGACGATCGCCCCGGAGAGCTGCGGCCGCCACAGTTCCAGCGCGGCGGCGGACCGCGTGGTGCCGAGGCGGGCGGCGAGGCCCGGCACCTGTGGATCGTGCAGGGTGCAGACGACCTCGTTCCCGGCAGGCAGCCTCGGCCGCGTGATGCCTTCGCTGACCATGCGCGCGTCGCAGAGGATCGGCGCCCCCGCCTCCAGCGCGCATCGCGCGGCCGCGACGAAGTCGCGAGAGAAGCGGATGTGCGGCGCGAGCGCGACCATGCCGGCGGCGTGGATCATCCGGACGGCGACCTGCTCCTCGTCCGCGCGCGAAGCGTCCTAGCTCCGCCTCGGCCCGGATCGTCGCGAAGGAGCGGGCGTAGATCGCCGCGCCGTCCGTTTCGTACTCGTGTGGCATCAGAGCCGGTCCGCCTCCGCCAGGATCTGCTCGGGCGAGAGCCCGCGACGCGCGGGGCTATCCCATGCGCAGCCGCCCCGCACCAGATCGAACCGGCCATCGCGTCCCACCAGCGTCACTGCGGCGCGTCGCGGACGCGCGCAGCCCTTGGCGCAGCCCGAGACATGCAGGCCCGGCACCGAATTCGCCAGCGCGCGGGCCAGCTCCCGCGTCCTGACCGTAGCCGTCGCGCAGGCAGGCATGCCGGGGCACGCGTCGACCGCGAGGAGCGGGTCGCCCGGCGCCGTCGCAAAGGGCAGGCCGGGCACGGTGCGGCCGCCTTCGATGAGAAACAGCCGCCCCGGCGCGAGCCGGAGCGCCGCAGCGCCGGTCATGCGCATCGCGTCCTCGAGCGCCGCCGCCGGCATCTGTCCGAACGGGGCGCCGAGGAGCGGTCCAAGCGGCGTCGTACCGGGCGCCAGGGTCATGCGCGCCGCAGGCCGCACGGCGCGCCATTCTCCAGGCAGAGCGGCACTCAGGTCCCGCGCCCGCCGTGCATCGCCGCGGCGCTCTGCGAACCATCGCGCCATCTCGATCATGGCGTCTACTGCTCTCCCTGCGATCACGTCGCGGCCCCGCTCCGAGCCGTCGAGGCGGGCGACGAGGCCGCCTTCGGCGCAGCGCTCGACGCGGATGTCGGCTGACGCGTCGGAGAGGAGCGGCGCCTGCCCCGTGTCGACCGCAAAGCCGAACTTCGCCGGCAGGGCCGGCAACTCAGAAAGGCGTGCGCAAAGTTCCGTCGCAATCGCCTCCGTCGCATCGCCGGCATGCCAGAGCGGAGACACGAGCACGTTGCGCCGCGCCTCGGTCTCCTGGTCCGCGTCGAGCAAGCCCAGGTCGCGAAGCTCAGCAAGCAGAGGCGCGTGCCGCGCTTCGGCGATGCCCCTGACTTGCAGATTGGCGCGGCTGGTGATCTCCAGCACGCCATTGCCATGACGACGGGCGAGGTCGCAGAGCGCCCGGACCTGATCGCCCGTCAGACGCCCCAGCGGCGGGCGGACGCGCACGATCAGGCCGTCGCCCGAAGCCATCGGCCGGAAGGCGCTTGGGCACCATCCTTTCGCCTCGGGCCGGGTCACGCCGGCGCCTCCGACGAACAGCTGGAGTGCTTGGGCGGAAAATGCCCCCGGCTAAGCGACGCGATCGTAAGAGGTCCCACCCGACAAGTCTCGAGAAGCATCACGGCGCATCCTCGAGCGCGGCGACGATCGAGTTTCGGCGGGTGCGCCAGAGCCCCGCGGCATGCAGCGCCGCGAAGCGGTCGCGCATCGCGGCCAGTGCTCCGGGATTTGCATCTGCGAGAAACGCCGCGACGTCCGGCGATCCAAGGGTCGCGTCGTGATAGAGGTCGAAGAGGTGCGGCTCCACCACGCCTGCGAGGTGCGCGAAGGCAGCCAGATGGTCCAGCGTTGCTGCGATCTCGGCCGCGCCGCGAAAGCCGTGACGACGCATCCCGGCGATCCACTCCGGATTGGCGGCGCGCGCCCGGACCACCCGGGCGATCTCCTCCCGCAACGTCCGCGCGCGGGGGCGCGCCGGGTCGGCATTGTCGAGGTGCCAGAGCGCCGCCCCTGGCCCTCCCACGACCGCCTTCGCGGCAGCGAAGCCCGCCTCGTGAGCGCCATAGTCGGCGGCGAGCAGCAGGTCGGTCTCGGGCAGGTCCTGCAGATGGACGAAGGCGTCGGCCTGCGCGACCCGCGCCGCGATGCCGCCCTCGTCGCGCGTTGCATGCTCGCCGTCGATCGCCCACGCGCTGGCGTTGAGCCAGGCCTGCCCGGCGGCGCGGCGACCCTCGCCTGTATAGTCCTCGATGGCGTCGTTCATGCCCAGCCCGTAGCCGCCGGGGGCGGGGCCGTAGACCCGCGGTTCGGGGCGTTGCGCGGCGAAGGGGTTCCAGTCCGACGCCTCGTCGCGCCCCGCAAGGGCGCGAACTGTCTGGTTGAAGAGTGCCGCGAGCGTCGGGAAGACGTCGCGGAAAAGGCCGGAGACGCGGAGCGTCACGTCGAGGCGCGGGCGGTCGAGCTCGGCGAGGGGAAGGATCTCGACCCCGGAGACACGCTCCGATCCCGCATCCCAGACCGGTCGCGCGCCGAGGAGATGGAGGGCCATCGCGAACTCCTCGCCCGCGGTGCGCATCGTCGCCGAGCCCCAGAGGTCGACGACCAGCCCGCGCGGCCAGTCCCCTTGGTCCTGCAGATGCCGCCTGACCAGTTCGTCCGCGAGGCGAACGCCCTGCGCGTAGGCGGACCGCGTCGGGACGGATCGTGCGTCGGTGGTGTGGAGGTTACGTCCGGTCGGTAGGACGTCGGTCCGTCCGCGCCAGGGGGAGCCCGACGGGCCCGCTTCGATCCGCCGACCGTCGAGTGCGTCCAGCAGGGCTTGCCGCTCCGCCGCCGCGCAGGATGCCATGTCGAAGAAAGGTCGCTCCGCGGGGGCATCGAGCCCCCGCGGAGCGAGCGCGGCCGCCGCCGCGCCGGGCGTCTCGCTGCCGGTTGCGGGTTGCGTCGTCGCGCCGGAACCGATTTCCGCGATCGCAGCAGTTGTTCGCGGGCGGCCGGTTTGCAATCGGTCCGTGGCGGCGCACGCGGCGTCGCTGTCATCGGCTCGGGCGGGCCGGCGCACGAGCGTCGCCTCGTCGTGCGGGCCATCGACCGCCCCTTGCGCTCGGCCCCAGACGTGGAGGCCGTCGCCGTACTGGCTCTCCTTCACGTCGCAGACGAAGCGGTCGATCTTCGGCAGGCACTCTGCCGCGCAAGCGTCGGCGTCGACACCCAGATCGGCCTCGACGCCGGTTGCGCGGGCCTCCTCGCGGATATCGGCGATCAACCTGTCGCGGCGGTGCGGGTCGAGACCGTCGGCGTTCGAGAACTCGTCGAGCAGCGTCTCGAGCCGCGCCAGCCGCTCGGGCGTGCCGGAGGCCCGGAGTGGCGGCGGCACGTGGCCCAGCGTCACCGCCCCGATCCGCCGCTTCGCTTGCGCCGCTTCGCCCGGGTCGTTGACGATGAACGGATAGATCACCGGAAGGTCGCCGATCAGCGCCTCCGGCCAGCACGTGGCCGACAGCGCCACGGACTTGCCCGGCAACCACTCCAGCGTGCCATGCGCACCGACATGGATGAGCGCGTCGCGCGTCTCGCGAAGCCAGAGGTAGAAGGCGACATAGCCATGGCGCGGGATGCGGCCGAGGTCGTGGTACTCGTCGCCACGCATGTGCGGCGTCCCGCGCTCGGGCTGGAGCGCCACCAGCGTCGCACCGCGTCGCGTTGCGGCGAACCGGAATGCGCCATCGGTGAATGCAGGATCATCCTCTGGCCGGCCCCAGGCGACGTCCAGATCGTCCCGCAGCGCTTCGGGCAGCCGGCCGAGTGCCGCGCGATAGTCGGCGATCGGCCACGAGACGTGCTCTCGCAACGCCTGCGCCAGGGGCGGTCCGGCTTCGACGCCGTACCCGGCCGCCGAGAGATCGGCTAGGATCGCCTCGGCCGATGCGAGGGCGTCGAGGCCGACGGCGTGCGCCATCTGCCAAGTCTTGCCGGGGTAGGTGGACAGCACCAGCGCCGGCCGACGTAGCGCCGGCGGGCGCGCAGCGAGGTTGATCCAAGCCGCCACGCGGTCGGCGATGGCCGCGACGCGGTCGCGCTGTGGGGTGTGCGCGGCCCGGTTGAATTGCAGTGTCTCGTCCCTCGCGCCGGGCTCCTTGAACGAGGCAACGCCCGCGAAGAGACGCCCATCGACCTCCGGCAGCACGACGTGCATCGCGAGGTCGGCGGGTGAAAGCCCGCGATTCGAGTCCGCCCACGCGCGCTCGGTCGAGGTCGCGAGCGCGATCTGGAACACGGGCACTCCACCGGCGTCGAGCGGCGACCTGCCGTCATCGCCCTGGCCGGAGAACGAGGTGGCGTTGATCACCGCCACGGGCGAAAGCGCCCTGACCTGACGGCGCAGCCATCCCGCCGCCTCGGGCGCCTTCAGCGATGGCGCGAAGAGGCCGGCGACTGCGAGCCCGCGCGCGCGGAGCGCCCCGAACAGCGCCTCGATCGGCGCGAGATCGGCCGCGGTGAGATACGCACGGTAGAACGTCACGAGGATCAGCGGGCGGCCCCGCGACGCCACGGCGAGCGGGCAGCAGACGCCGAGCTCGGGTGTCCATGCGCCCACCTGGGGCAGCGCCTTCGCACCGCGAACCGGCCCGGCGTAGAGCCCGGCCGCGAGGGCGAACTGCGCCAGCGCCGCCTGTGCCGCGACCGCGCCGCCCTGATCGCAGAGATGCTGCAGCCGCCGCAGCGTCGAGACCGGGAGCGTGGAGACCTCATCGAGCCTTGGGTCCGGGCGGCCGTCGGCAGGCAGGACCGCGAGGGCAATGCCAAGCCGGCGGGCCAGCGACTCGACCTGCGCGAGCCCGTACTTCCAATAAGGCACGCCACCGATCAGCCGCACGAGGATGCCCTGGGCCTCGCCTAGCGTCCGCTCCACGTAGGTGTCGACGGACAGGGGATGCTTCAGCGCCGCGAGGTTGGCGAGCCGGAGGCTGGGCAGCGCGCCGTCCGCCCGGTGCCAGCCCGCCGCGAAGGCACCGAGGTCGCTGTCGGAGAACGACAGGACGACGAGATCGGCGGGATCCTGGCCGATGTCCATCGGCGTCGCGGTCTCCTCGAGCCCGTGGCTTTCGCGGAAGACGACATGCATGCGCTGATCCCCGCCGCGTGCGTCAGCCGGCCGGCACCGGATCGCCGGTCAGCGCGGCGCGGATCGCGGCACCGTCAACGGCGTCGTGCTCGGCGATGATGACGAGGCGACCGCGTCGCTCCTCTCCCGGCCTCCATGGGCGGTCATACTGGACCCGAACGCGCGCGCCGACGGCCTGCACCAGAAGGCGCATCGGCTTGCCGGCGACCGCGGCGTAGCCCTTGACGCGCAGGATGTTCCGCTCGCGCGCCAGGCGCTCGATCCGCTGCGTGAGTTCGACCGGGTCGGCGCAGTCGGGGATGTCGATGACGACGCTGTCGAAGTCGTCGTGGTCATGCTCGGGCGCGCCGTCGTGGTGCGAGGGGCGGGCGTCGAGGTCGTCCTCGGCCGCGGCGCCGAGACCCAGGATGATGCGCGGGTCCACGGCGCCCTCGTTAACTTCGACGATCGGCAGCGGCCGGTGCGCCTCGGCCTCGATGATCGCCTTCGCCTTGGCGACACCTTCGGGGCCGGCGAGGTCGGGCTTGGTCAGCAGGACGAGGTCGGCGCACGAGACCTGGTCCTCGAACACCTCCGACAGCGGCGTCTCGTGGTCGAGGCTGTCGTCGGCCTGCCGCTGTGCCTCCACCCGCGCGACGTCGGGCGCGAACCGGCCGGCGGCGACCGCCTCGGCATCGGCGAGCGCGATCACGCCGTCGACGGTGATCCGGCTGCGGATGTCGGGCCAGTCGAAGGCCTTCAGGAGCGGTTTGGGCAGGGCGAGGCCGCTGGTCTCGATCAGGATGTGGTCGGGGCGCGGCGAGAGCGCCATCAGAGCCTCGATCGTCGGGATGAAGTCGTCGGCGACGGTGCAGCAGATGCAGCCGTTGGCGAGCTCCATGATGTTCTCGGCCGGGCAGTTCTCGATCGCGCAACCCTTCAGGATCTCGCCGTCGACGCCGACATCGCCGAACTCGTTGACGATGACGGCGAGGCGGCGGCCGCCGGGATCGGACATCAGGTGGCGGATCAAGGTCGTCTTGCCGGCGCCGAGGAACCCGGTGATCACGGTGACGGGCAGCTTGGTCAGGTCGGTCATGTCTCGCTCCTCGGAAGGGGGGTCGCCCGGCAGGGGCATCGAGCCCCCGCCGGGCGAGCGCGACCGTCAGCGCGCCGGGCTTGGGGGTCAGGCATCGGCGACCTCCAGCGGCGGGATGCGGGCAATGCAGTTCTTGCGGAAGTGTTCCGGCCGCTCGCGCCAGGGCACGAGGCCATCGGCCGTCGCGCGGTAGCGTGCGGCGCCGTCGGCCACGGTTTCGGCCTCGGCCGCCGAGAGGTTGCCGTAGACGTAGGTCCAGCGCCCGGGCCCGCGCAGCGCGACGGAGCAGCCGCGGGTGCAGTTCGACAGGCACTCCACCCCGCGCAGGGTCACGCCATCGGGCAGGGCGCCGGCGGCCAGCGCGGCGTGCAGACGCTCGCCCTCGCGCCGCGTGTCGTCCATCTGCGGCACGGCACCGGCCTGCCGGCAGGTCATGCAGACCAGCAGCTCGACCGTCGGCGCGGGTTCTCTGGTGTCGTGGATCGTCAAGTCTCAGTCCCGAAATCGGGGACCGGGGCCGAAGCGGCGGGCGAACCCGTCACCGGAGCACCCCGTCCGGTTCACGTCGCGTCTCCGCTGGCAGGTCTCCCGGCTTGCGGATGTCGGGGCCTTGGCCCCGGCGGTCCCCCTGCCTTCCCGGGCTGACCCAGTGGCATCGGGCGACCTCTCCGGTCACGGTCGCGGGGGCGGCTGCGCTTCGGGGCGGTCCCCTGTCGCATTCCCTTTTCACCTGTCCTAGAACAGGCACCAGCACGCCCACGTGCGGCGACGGAGGCCCCCATGTCAAGCACCACCGGCGACGCCGAGAGCGACGTCAACGCCCGCCACGCCGACAAGATGCGCAAGATCAAGGCCGCGCGCGATCGAATGATGGAGGGCAAGACCGGCGAGAAGGGGCTGATCGTCGTCCATACCGGTGCCGGCAAGGGTAAGTCATCCTCGGCCTTCGGCATGATCATGCGCTGCATTGCCCACGGCATGCCGTGCGCCGTCGTCCAGTTCATCAAGGGCACGTGGAGCACGGGAGAGCGGGAGTTCCTGCGCGAGCGGTTCGCGGCCGAGTGCGAGTTCATCGTCTCGGGAGAGGGCTTCACCTGGGAGACGCAGGACCGCGAGCGCGACATCGCGGCCGCCCGGACCGGCTGGGACGCCGCCAAGCGGCTGATCCGCGATGAGCGCAACCGCATGGTCGTGCTTGACGAGATCAACATCGCTCTGCGCTACGACTATCTCGAGATCGACGAGGTGGTGGAATTTCTGTTGAGCGAGAAGCCGGCGATGACCCACGTCGTTCTCACCGGCCGCAACGCCAAGCCGGAGTTGATCGAGGCGGCGGACCTCGTGACGGAGATGACCCTGGTCAAGCATCCGTTCCGGGATGGCATCAAGGCGCAGCCTGGCGTCGAGTTCTGAGCGACGGCGTATTCGCTCGTGCCGAAAAAGCACAAAGAGAGCGTGCCGGTCTGTCAGTTCTGTCGGATCCCGGCTGACGTTCCGCTGCCGCGCGCCCTAGCACCGGCGTACTTGCGGTGAGCCGCGCGCTCATGATCCAGGGGACGGGCTCGAACGTCGGGAAGTCGCTGCTCGTCGCCGGCCTGTGCCGCGCCGCGTTGCGCCGCGGCATCACGGTGGCGCCCTTCAAGCCGCAGAACATGTCGAACAATGCCTCCGTCACCGCGGACGGGGGAGAGATCGGGCGGGCCCAGGCCCTGCAGGCGCTCGCCTCCGGTGTCGCGCCGCACACCGACATGAACCCCGTGCTCCTGAAGCCCGAGACCGAGACCGGCGCACAGGTCATCGTGCAGGGGCGTCGCCTGACGACCGTGAAGGCTCGCGAATACAGTCAGTTGAAGCCTGAACTTCTCGCGAAGGTCCTCCAAAGCTTCCGCCGACTTGGCCGCGCATGCGACGTGGTGATCGTGGAAGGCGCGGGCAGCCCGGCGGAGGTCAATCTGCGGCCTGGCGATATCGCCAACATGGGCTTCGCGGCGGCGGCGGACGTGCCCGTGGTGCTTGCGGGAGACATCGATCGCGGCGGTGTCATCGCACAGATCGTCGGAACCCAGGCGGTGATGGACGCTGCCGATGTCGCGCGGGTGACGGGCTTTATCATCAACAGGTTTCGCGGCGATCCTGAACTGTTCTCTGAAGGATATGAGACGATCGAGAGGCGGACGGGCTGGCGCGGCTACGGGGTGTTGCCATGGTTCGCGGACGCCTGGCGCCTTCCGGCGGAGGACGCGCTCGACGTCGGGCGGCGCCGTGGCAAGGGGAACGTACGGATCGCCTGCCTGCGGCTGTCGCGGATCGCGAACTTCGACGATCTCGACCCGCTCTCGCAGGAACCGGGCGTGGACCTGACGATGCTCGGCCCCGGAGAGCCGATCCCGGGGAACGTCGACCTTGTCATCGTGCCCGGCAGCAAGTCGACGCGAGGGGATCTGGAGTACTTGAGGGCGCAAGGCTGGGACATCGACCTCTTGGCGCATCGGCGGCGCGGGGGGCGGATCCTCGGCATCTGCGGCGGTTTCCAGATGTTGGGGCGCAGCGTCGCGGATCCCGACGGGGTAGAGGGGCCGCCCGGCGCGGATCCGGGCCTCGGGCTTCTGGACGTGGCCACGACCATGTCTCCCAAGAAGTGCCTGACAGAGGTCCTTGCCTTGCACGTGGGCACCGGGCAGCCATTCCGTGGATACGAGATCCACGTCGGCGAGACCAAAGGGCCGGACCGTGCCCGCCCCTTCGCGCACGTCGACGGCCGCCCCGAGGGCGCGGTCAGCGCCGATGGCCTCGTCTCCGGCAGCTACCTTCATGGGATGTTCCAGGACGATGCATTTCGCGCCGCTTTCCTCGCGGAATTCGGGGAGCCAGCATCGTCCTTCGCCTATAGTGAGACGCTCGAACGGACGCTGGACGCGCTTGCCGACCACATGGAGGCGCATCTCGACGTGAAGGGGCTCCTGGCGCTCGCGCGCTAGCCGAGAAGCGCCGCCTCCACCCGATCCCATTGATCCGACCCGTCAGGCAGTCCAAGGCGGATCCAGCCGCGAGAGTAGGGAAAGACCCGTGACCAGATCCGTGCTTGCGCGAGATGTTTTTGTGCGGCGGCTGCGTCTCCTGTCTCGTAGAGACGGAACAACGATGTGCCGCCAACGACGCTCCATCCCGCAGCGATAGCGGCTTGGTCGATGCGAGCGGCGTCAAGCGCCAGCCGCTCGACGGTACTTCGGTGCCACGCCGCGTCCCGAAGGGCGGTAGTGCCGACACGGATCGCGGGACCCGACACTGGCCAAGGGCCCACGAGGGCGCGCAGGCTCTCGTGATGCCGCGCGCCGGCCAGCATGAATCCGAGCCGCAGCCCAGCCAAGCCATAGAACTTGCCGAAGGAGCGCAGGATGATGGTTCCGTCGCCGATCTCACCCGCGCACGACAATTCCGGATGGGTATCGGCGAAGCTCTCGTCGACGACTAGCGTTGCCACATCGTGTGCGAGGGTTGCAAGGTCGTTGGGGTCATGGCGCCGCCCGTCGGGATTGTTGGGGTTCACCACGACGGCGAGATCGGCACCCGCCAATGCTGCCAGCCCCGCGACCGGCTCGACCCGCCAGCCGGCCGCGTTGAGAGCTGCCGCGTGTTCGTTGTAGGTGGGGTCAAGGATGCGGGCCGTACCGGCCGGTACGAGCCGCGGGATCACCTGGATCGCAGCCTGAGCCCCTGCGACGGGCAGCACTTCGACGTCGCACCGATACGCCAAGGCGGCGATGTCGGTCAGGCCTGCGAGGTCCTGCCGCGTCGGCAGGGCCGACCAGGCGGAGGGCGGGATCTTCGGCAGCGGGTAGGGCCGCGGATTGATCCCGGTGGATAGGTCGATCCAGTCCGCGCGGTTGCCGCCGTAAGTCGCTATCGCCGCATCGAGGTTGCCGCCGTGGTCGCGCATCCGTCCCGTCACAGACCCGCCAGGAGTGCCAGGACGCCAGCCAGCAGGAGGATGGCCCGGCGGTAGAGCGCAAGGCCGCGCGACACGTCCGCCGGCGTCGGGTCCGGGGCAGCGCCGTTGACCCAGGGTTCTTGCGCCACGCGATCCGCATAGACGCGGGGACCCGAGAGCCGCACGGCAAGTGCGCCTGCCATCGCCGCCTCGGGCCATCCCGCATTGGGCGAACGGTGATGGCGCGCGTCGCGTCGGACTGCCGTGAGGGCCTCGCCGCGACGGCGGGAAACGGCGATGAAGAAGACGGCGGTCAGGCGTGCCGGTACGATGTTCGCCAGGTCGTCGATCCGCGCTGACGCCCAGCCAAAGTCGGCATGTCGCGGCGTGCGGTGGCCGATCATCGAGTCGAGCGTGTTGATCGCCTTGTACGCCGCGATGCCCGGCAAACCGAGAAGCACGCCCCAGAAGATCGGCGCGACGACGCCGTCCGACGCGTTCTCGGCCAGGCTCTCGATCGCCGCTCGCCCGATACCTGCCGCGTCGAGATGTGCGGGATCACGGCCGACGATCATGGCGACCGCCCGACGCGCCGCGGGCAGATCTTCACTTGAGAGGGGCTCGGCGACTGCGGCGACGTGGTCGTGAAGCGAGCGCGCTGCGACCAGCGGCCAGGCGAGCGCCCCTGCCAGGGCAACGCCTGCCGCGCCCTCGGGCAGAAGGGCCTCGATTGCGGCGGCGATAGCGGTCGCCGCCGCAACGGCAGTGGCGGCCGCGACGATGCCGGCGACGCGACGCGTCCAGGCGGCGAGGTCGGACCTGTTCAGGGTATTGTCGAGCACGTCGATGGCCCGGCCGAGCCAGGTGACGGGATGCCCGACCATGCGGAACAGCGGTTCCGGCCAGCCGAAGCACGCATCGATCACCAGCGCGAGGAGCATGGCCGCGGCGCTCATTCCGCCGTCCTGAAGCGCAGCGTTGCCGCAAATCCCGCCGCCGTCAGACGCGCCTCGAGATCCACGGGCGCGGTGCCCGGAGCGAACACCAGCCCCCGAGCCGAGCCCGTGTGCGCCCGAAGGTGCCCCAGCGCACCGGTCGTGCCTGCAAGGTGGGCCGTCGGGTCGTCGGCGGGCCCCCTCAGGGCTGTGGTTCGCTTGGCCGAGAGCGAGCCGATGCGCGCCAACGCGGCGACGTCGCCGCGCTCCACAGCATCAACCCAAGCCTCGACCAGATCCGACACGTCAGGAAGGTGCACATCGGCGGGATCGGTCCGGATCGGGGGGCCGAAGAACCCTCCGACGACCTCGACGACTGGTGGTGCAGTCAGGCGCCGGAGGCTGCGACCTTCGCGCGAGGCCCAGAGATGAGCGTCGGGGACGCACATCATCAGCGGGTCACTCGCTCCCTCCGCCGCGATGCAGGCCCGGGCCAGCCGGTCGAGAACCGGCTCCTCCGGCACCGCGGCGCGCGCCAGCGCGAGGAGCCCGGCGGTCGACGCGCCGGCGCCGCCGCCGGCCGTCATGTCGGCAGTCACCGTCGCCGTGCCGCTGTCGGGCGCGCCCAGGTGCTGCAAGAAAATTCGCACCCGGTCCGTCGGGAGGAGTCCAGCCGCCGGACCCTTGATGGAAAGGGGGCCTCCGGGCTGCCAGCGGACCGTGACGGCCAGCACCGGGCAGGGCAGGGTCACGAGCGCGACCGGCCCGTCCGCGCCCAGCCGACCCTGTAGCCATTCGCCGAAGTGGCCGGCCACGCGCGCCTGTCTCACGGCGTCGGGCAATTCGTGCACGCGATCGCAAAGTCGTTCGGGGGCAGGCAACGCAGACGAGTCATGGCCAGCGGTGCGACCTCGAAAGCCAGCGCAGGCGACGCGGTGCGGAGCGCCAGCGCAAGCGTCGCCCTGATGGTCCCGGCATGTGCGACGATGACAGTCGAGCGTCCCTTCGCCGCCAGGTCGCGCACGGCAGGCCAGACCCTGCGGCAGAGGTCGTCGAAGCTTTCGCCGTTGGGCGGCCGGTGGGCAGCAAGCTCGTCCGGCGCCAAGGGTCCGAGGTCGGGCACCTCGGAGAACGGCAAGCCATCCCAATCGCCGAAATCCTGCTCGCGAAGCCGGTCGTCGATGTCGAAGCCCTCGGGCCGCAATATTTCGGCCGTTTGGCGACAGCGCAGCGCCGGGCTGGACAGGAGCGACTGCGCTGGGGCGATGGCTTCCCGCAGCCGAACCACATCGGCGAGCGCGAGCGGGTCCGCGGCCACGTCGGTCCGGCCAAAGAGGTGGCCGGCTATCGCCGAGGGAGCGTGCCGGATCAGGAACAATTCAGAGCTCGAGATCGCCAAAGTCGCTTTCCATTCTCTGCCGTTGCTGGTTTGTCACCGGCGCATGGGCAAGTCGATACTCGTTACCGGCGGGGCGCGGTCGGGCAAGAGCGCATTGGCCGAGCGGCTGGCTCTGGGCCTCGGCGGGCGTGCGGTCTACATCGCGACAGCTGAGCGTGGCGACGCCGAGATGGCCGCGAGAATCGCGGTCCACCGCGACCGCCGGGGCGAAGCATGGCGGACGGTCGAGGCGCCCGAGGATCTCGTCGGCGCCTTGGACGCGACGGACGGCACGGCGCCGCGGCTGGTCGACTGCCTGACGCTGTGGCTCAGCAACCTCATGCATTGCGGTCCCGACTGGCGTGCGAGGACCCAGGCCCTCGTGCCGGCACTCCTGCGCCAATCAGCGCCGGTCGTTCTCGTCACCAACGAGGTGGGCGCGGGGATCGTGCCGGAGAATGCGTTGGCGCGGAGCTTCCGCGATGCGGCGGGCGAACTGAATCAGGCCGTCGCGGCCGCCGCGGACGAGGTCTACCTCAGCGTTGCCGGCCTGCCCCTGAGGCTCAAGCCCCATGGGTGACAGGCTCGACATTGCATCACTCGACGATGTCGCGCGTCTCCTTGATGATCTGGCGCCCGTCGATGCTGCGGCGGCCGATGCTGCCCGGGCACGGCAGGATCGATTGACCAAGCCGCCCGGATCGCTCGGACGGCTGGAGGAGATCGCGGCGTTCATCGCCGGCTGGCAGGGAACTCCGCGCCCCCGGATCGACAGGGCGCAGGCGCTCGTCTTCGCGGGAAATCATGGAGTGTGCGCAAAAGGGGTCAATCCCTTCCCGCAGGAGGTGACCGCGCAGATGGTGGCGAACTTCCGCGCCGGCGGCGCCGCCATCAATCAGCTTTCCGCCGCGAGCGGCGCCGAGCTTTCGGTCGTGCCGCTGGATCTCGAGCGGCCGACGGCCGATTTCACCGAGGCGCCGGCGATGACGGAGGCGGAGTGCCTCGACGCGCTCCACACCGGCGCTCGTGCGGTCGATCCGCGGGCGAGCATCCTGATCCTCGGCGAGATGGGGATCGGCAATTCCACCGTCGCAGCGGCGCTCGCCTGCGCCGTCTTCGGTGGCGCGGCGGCGGACTGGGTCGGCCGGGGTGCGGGCTCCGACGCGGCGGGCGTCGCCCGCAAGATTGCCGCGGTCGAGGCTGGTCTAGCGCGGCATGGCGACCTGCCTCCGATGCAACTCTTGGCGGCGCTTGGCGGGCGGGAGCAGGCAGCGATCTGCGGTGCGGTTCTCGAGGCTCGGCTGCGGCGCATCCCGGTCCTGCTCGACGGCTTCATCTGTACGGCCTCGGTTGCGCCGCTGCATGCGATCGGGGCGCCGCTGCTGGCGCATTGCCTCGCCGGACATGTCAGTGCCGAGGCGGCGCACGCGGCCCTGTTGGCGCGCCTCGGGCTTGCGCCGATCCTCGATCTCGGGATGCGGCTGGGTGAGGGAACGGGCGCCGCCCTGGCGCTTGGCATCGTCCGAGCCGCGCTGGCGTGCCACGAAGGCATGGCGACATTCTCGGAGGCGGGAGTGGCAGGCGGATGAGGCGCCGCCTCGGCGAGGTGCAGGTCGCCACCATGCTCCTCACCCGCCTTCCGGCCGGGCGTGTCGTCGGGGAGGTTCCAACGCCTGCAGCCGCGAGTTGGGCATTCCCGCTGGTGGGAGTCGTGGTCGGCGGCCTCGCATGGGTCGTCTTTGCGGCGGCGACGGCAATTGGCCTCGGCGCGCCGATTGCGGCGGTCCTGTCGGTCGCCACCATGATCGCCGTAACCGGGGCGCTCCACGAGGATGCGCTGGCGGATGTCGCGGACGGCTTCGGCGGCGGCCGGGACACCGCAAGCAAGCTCGAGATCATGCGCGACAGCCGCGTCGGGAGCTACGGGGTCGCCGCGCTGATCGTGGCGCTCCTTCTCAAGGTCCTCGCAATCGCCGAAGCGGGAGGTGGGCTCGCGGCGTTCATCGCCACGGCTGCGGTGAGCCGCTGCGCAATGCTCGTGGCGATGCACCTGCTGCCGCCGGCACGGAGCGACGGTCTCGGTCGGTCCGCAGCCTCTCCGGGTCTTGCGCGCATCGGTGCCGCCGCCGCGATTGGCATAATCTGCATTTGGCCGTTGGGCGGCAGCGCACTTGCTGCCGTGGCCGCCACCGCGCTGGCTGGACTGTGTGTCGGCCGGCTGTCGCTGCGTCAGATCGGCGGACAGACGGGGGATGTCCTCGGGACAATCCAGATGGTCGGCGAGATTGCTGCTTGGCTTGCCATCGCAGCGCTCGCGCCACATCCGGGGTTAGCCGTTAGCCGTTAGCCGTTAGCCGTTAGCCGTTAGCCGTTAGCCGTCAAGCGCGCGCCGGCATTCGGAGGCCGAGCATCTCGCGCGCCTGCCGCCACGTAGCCACTGGGCGTTCGTGTTCCTCGCAGACGGCAACAGTGCGGCGAACGAGCGCCGCATTGGACGGCGCGAGAGTTTCCCGATCAAGGCGCACGTTGTCCTCGAGGCCGGTGCGCGCGTGGCCGCCGGCTTTGACGCTCCACTCGTTCAGCACGATCTGGCTCGACCCTATGCCCGCCGCGCACCATTCCGCGTCAGGCGCGAGTCGCTTCAGTGTCTCGACATAGAAGTCGAAAATCACGCGGTCGGCAGGCATCGCATTCTTCACGCCCATCACGAACTGTACGTAGAGCGGGCCTTTCAGACGGCCCTCCTTCTCCATGATCGTGGCTTGAACGATGTGAGATAAATCAAAGGCCTCTACCTCTGGCTTGATGTCGTGAGCGAGCATCTCGGATGCCAGCCAGTCGACGAGATCGGGCGGGTTCTCGTAGACCCGCGTCGGGAAGTTGTTGGACCCCACCGACAGCGAGGCCATGTCGGGCCGCAGCGGCAGCATGCCGCCCCGAGCCCGCCCGGCGCCCGAGCGGCCGCCGGTCGAAAGCTGTACGATCATGCCGGGGCAATGCGTCTCGATGCCGTCCTTGAGGCGCGCAAAGCGGTCCGGATCGGACGTGGGCGTTCCGTCATCGTTGCGGACATGACAGTGCGCGATGGCGGCGCCGGCCTCAAAGGCCTCGTGCGTCGACTCGATCTGCTCCTCCACGCTGATCGGCACCGCGGGGTTGTTCTCCTTGGTGGGCACCGAACCGGTGATCGCGACACAGATGATGCAGGGCTTCACGTCCTCTCCGCAATCTTCGACAGGGTTTCGGCCAGATCGTCGGCGACAGCGAAGAATGGCGAGTGGCCGCACGAAAGCTTCGACTGATGATCGAGGCGCGCGGCCATCTCGGACTGGTATTCGGGCGGCACGGCGCGGTCGTCTTCGCAGACGATGTAGGCTGCGGGGATCGCGGCTGACCGTTCCGTCACGTCGAGAGGGGTCCGCGTCGGCGCGATCGGCTGCGGCGTCAGGTGCTCCAACGCGTACTCGAGCGTGCCCTTTGGGCAATCGTGGTAGAACTTGGCCTGGATCTGATCGGGGTCGAGGCCGACGGTCAGTCCATCCTCCGCCTTGACCATCGCCTCGACCAGCGGCTGCCGCGGCCCACGCTCGCGCATTTCCGACAACGAAAGACCCGAGAGGGGGACGTAGGCCGCTACGTAGACGAGACTTGCGATGCGCTTCGCCGCGCGCTCCGCTGCCGCTGTGATCGGATAGCCGCCCATCGAATGACCGACGAGGATCGTCTCCGGCCGCAAGGCCGAGACGACGGCGTCGGCGTAGCCATCGAGTGTAACATCGCCCGCGGGCGTTCTATCGGCGCCGTGTCCGGGAAGGTCGATCGCCTCGGCCTCGTGCCCGCGTCCACGAAGGGCCGGCAGAACGTCGCGCCAGCACCAGGCACCATGCCACGAGCCGTGAATCAGAAGGAATCTTGCCACCGGACCTCTCTACCGCAGCGCGGCGCCGGAGGCGACCCGACGGGTGCGCCCCTGTTCACATGTCAAGAAAGACGGTCTCGCCCTCGCCCTGGACGACGATGTCGTGCCGCCAAGCGTCTCCGTCCCGCCTGGCGATCAAAGTCCTGACGCGATGGCCCAGTTCCACCCGGCGAAGCAGCGGATCATCGTCGGTGCCGTGGCCGTCGAAGTAAACCCGCGTCTGCAGACCGATGTTGATCCCACGCGCCGCGATCCAGAGGGCGATGTGCGGGGCCTGCCACCCTCCGCTCCGCAGGGGGACCGCGCCGGGCATCACCGTATCGAGGCGCCACTCGCCCGTTTCGGCGTCGGCGGCCATTCGCGCGAAGCCCTCCGGTCGGAAATCACCTGCCTCGTCGGCCTGCCAGCTCTCCACCATGCAGTCTCGCATCGGTGTGCCGGTGCCGTCGAGGATGCGCCCGATCAGTGTGATCCTGTCGGTCGCGTTCGGGAACGGGCGATGACCCAGATCCTCGTCGTAGATCCCGCGGATGCCGCAAAGGTTCGGCATGCATCCGATGTGGACGTATGGGCCAGCCGTCTGGCTGGGCGTTTCGGGCAGCGCGGTCAGCGGCTGGACCATCAGAGACCCTCCATCCGATCCTCGAAACTCGTCTGGCGGCGTCCGCGGAGGATGATGTCGAACTTGTAGGCGAGGCTGTCCATCGGCATCGCCATCGCCATGTCGAGCGGCGCGACGAGACGCGCGATCGCGTCCTTGTCCGGGATCGTATTGACGATGGGGCAAAGGGGGATCAGCGGGTCGCCCTCGAAGTACATCTGCGTGATGAGCCGCTGCCCCCAGCCATTGCCGAGCACGCTGAAGTGGATGTGCGCCGGGCGCCAGTCGTTCACGCCGTTCGGCCAGGGATAGGCACCGGGCTTGATCGTGTGGAATTCGTAACGGCCTTCATCGTCGGTCAGCGCGCGGCCGCACCCTCCGAAGTTCGGGTCGAGCGGTGCGAGATAGCCGTCCTTCTTGTGCCGGTAGCGACCGCCGGCGTTCGCCTGCCAGACCTCGACCAGGACGCCTCTTTGCGGGCGTCCGTTCTGGTCGAGGACCTGGCCGTGAACGATGATCCGCTCGCCCATCGCAGGGGCGCCTGTGTAGTTGTTGATCAGGTCGCTGTCGCCCTCGCCTAGAAGCGAAGCACCGAACATCGGCCCCGTCTCTTCCGTCGGAGTGGTCGGCAGCGACAGAAGGGGCAGCCGCGGTGCGCGGGCGACCGTCGTCTTGTAGCCCGGGGCATGGGGAAGAGGATGCTGCCGATAGTCTCGCGCGATGATCGGCCCGAGGGCGTCGCCGCGAGCGGTCGCGCGTGCGGGGCGTGTTCTGGCGGAATCATCAGGCATTTCGTTCCTCCGCGAAGATTCCCTTGGCAAGTCGAATCGCGCTGTTCGCGCGAGGCACGCCCGCATAGATCGCAACGTGCAGAAGCGCCTCGATGACGTCGTCGGGGCTGGTCCCGGTGTTGCGGGTCGCCCGCAGGTGCATCGCCAGCTCCTCCTCGTTTCCCAGTGCCGCGAGCAGCGCGATCGTCAGCATCGAGCGCTCGCGCAGCGTGATCGTCTCGCGCGACCAGACATGGCCCCACGCAGCCTCGGTGATCAGGTCCTGGAAGGCGGTGTCGAAGGCGGTCTTGGCCGCTTCGGTTCGGTCGACATGCGCGTCTCCAAGCACCTGCCGCCGCATGCCCATTCCCAGCTCGCGACGCTCAGACATGACGCGTTTCGGTCAGAAACTCGGTCAGGATCTCCGCGTATTCCGCCGGTTTCTCCACGCAGGGCAGGTGGCCGACCCCTTTGATGAGGCGATAGACCGCGCCCGGGATGAGGTCCGCTGTCGCCTTGACCAAGTCGGGCGGGGTCGAGCCATCCGTCTCCCCCGCGATGGCGAGCGTCGGCAGCGTCAGCGTGCGTGTCGCCTCGGTCAGATCGGCACCCGCGATGGCGGCCGAGCAGCCGGCGTAGCCTTCGGCCGGCTGGCGGACCAGCATGTTGCGCCAGGCCGCCAATGCGTCCGTCTTGCGGAAGTCCGGGCTGAACCACCGCTCCATCACGCCGTCGGCCAAGGCCTCGATCCCGTCCTTCTGGACGAGCTCGATGCGCTCTCGCCAGAGATCGTGCGTGCCGATCTTCGCCGCCGTGTTGGAGATGACCATCGTCCGCACCAGGTCCGGCCGCTTCGCCGCCAGCCCCTGCGCGATCATCCCTCCGATCGAGAGCCCGACGAAGGCCACCTCGCTCAACGAAAGCCGGTCGAGAAGCATCTCAACGTCGCAAACGAGCTGGTCCATCGTGTAGGGCCCAGGCGGACAATCGCTAAGGCCATGTCCGCGCTTGTCGTAGCGGATGATCCGCAATCCCCTTGGCAGACGTTCGACCACGCCGTCCCAGAGCCGGAGGTCGGTGCCGAGGGAATTGGCGAAGACGATCGCGGCGCCTTCGTCGTCGCCTTCGTCTCGATAGTGGAGGCGGAGGCCGTCGATGTCGGCGATCTTCAAAATGGAACTCCCACGTATTGCTCTGCCATGCTGCGCTGCGCCGCCTCCGACGTCTCGAGGTAGGCAAGCTCGGCTTCCTGGAGCCTCTGGTCGAGACGCGGACTGGTCGGGAAATCGATGCATCGTCGTCGTAAACCACCAGGAGAAGCGGATGGCCTGCCAGACCCGCGCAAGCGCGCGCTCAGAGTAGCCGTCGATCCCCCGGTCGTCGCCTTGATAGTGGTCAACCAGCGCGTGGTACAGGTAGTGCACGTCGCCGATAGCCAGGTTCAATCCCTTGGCTCCGGTCGGCGGCACGATGTGCGCCGCGTCGCCGACGAGGAAGAGGTTGGTCCAGCGCATCGGCTCGGCCACGAATGAGCGGAGGGGTGCGATCGACTTCTCTATCGAGGGGCCTGTCACGAGCCGCTCTGCCGCGTCGTGCGGAATGCGCCGCCGGAGTTCATCCCAGAATGCGCTGTCGGTCCATTTCTCGACCGCGTCGTCAGCGGGGCATTGCAGGTAGTATCGGCTTAGATGGTCATTGCGCATCGAGCAGAGTGCGAAGCCGCGCGCGTGGTTGGCGTAGATCAATTCGTGGCTGACAGGGGGTGTCTCGGACAGGATCCCGAGCCAGCCGAAGGGATAGACGCGTTCGTAGGTGCGCAGGATCTCGCTCGGGATCGTCCTGCGGCTGACGCCGTGGTAGCCGTCGCACCCCACGATCCAGTCGCAGTCGACGCGGTGCGCGCCTCCCGCCTTGCGGTACGTGACGTGTCGCTCCGCGACGTGAAGCGCCACGTCTTCGGCTTCGTCGACCACGACCCCGCCCATCTTGTCGCGTGCGTCGTAGAGATCGTGCGTCACCTCGGTCTGGCCGTACACCATGACGTGCCGACCCGTCAGCCGCTCGAAGTCGATTCGGAAGCCACGGTTCTGGGCGGAGAGGTATGTGCCGGCATGCGGATACCCTTCACGGTCCATCCGGTCGCCGACACCCGCGGCGCGAAGCAGCTCGACGGAACCCCATTCCAGGACGCCGGCCCGAATCCGGCCCAGGACGTAGGCGCGGCTGTGACGCTCAAGAACGACGGTGTCGATGCCGGCACGGTGGAGGAGTTGCGACAGCAGAAGGCCCGACGGCCCGCCGCCGACGATGCAGACCTGCGTTCGCATGACCCGATCCTCCCCGCCGCAGGACGATGCCGCGGCGGGCGGCGGTGTCAACCGTGGGAGAATGCCAGCAATACGGTGCCGGTGAGGATCATGGCGGCGCCGAGGAGTTCGGCGGTGCCAAGTGACTGGCCGAACCATGTCGCTGCGACGAGGATCAGAAGCGTCTCTAGGCCAAGGATCATCAGGTAGACGATGCTGATCGGCAGGTGCCGCAGCGCCGCGATCTCGGCCAGCACGGCGAGCAGGAGCGCCATCCCGATGATCGCCACCAGGACCGGCGCGTAGTTGCTGCTGAAGCGCGCCATCACGACCGTAGCGCCGGCATAGCCGAGAGCGGACATCATGATGAGTGCGGTGGCGCTCGCAGTGGCGGACATGGCTCTTCGCTCGATGCTGGATCTACGACGATCGTGGCGCGGGCGTAATGCTCGGGGGTAGGCCGGAAAACCTTACCCAGCGTCAGCCGTGCGGAGGGCGCGCGCGAAGACGTCGGGGTCGACATTGCCGCCGGTCACGACGACCACAACGGCGTCGCCCTCGATCGCCTCTCGCCTGAAGAGGGCCGCCGCAAGCGCAACGGCGCCGCCAGGCTCGGCCACGATCTTGAGGCGCAGGAATGCGTGAGCCATTGCCCGCAGCGCCTCGTCGTCGGAGACGGCGATCCCGGGCCCGCAATGCGCCTGCATGATCGGGAAGGTCAGCTCTCCGGGGCGCGGCGTGACGATCGCATCGCAGATCGATCCGGTGTTCCGATCGTTGCCCGTGATCCGCCCGACGTCGAGGGAGCGGCGCACGTCGTCGAAGCCTTGCGGTTCGACCGGACGCACCCGGAGGCCCGGTCCCCGCTCCGCCAGCGCCAACGCGATACCTGATGTCAGCCCGCCGCCACCGCAACAGACGAGCACGTCCGCACGCGTGACGCCGAAGACCGGCGCCTGCTGCGAGATCTCGATGCCGCACGTGCCCTGTCCGGCGATGACCGCAGGCTCGTCGTAGGGTCGGATCAGCGTCAGGCCCCGCTCCTTCGCCAGCGTCTCGCCGATCTTCTCGCGGCTCTCTCCCCAACGGTCGTACGTGACGACCTCGGCGCCAAGGGCACGGGTATTGGCCAATTTCAGGCGCGGTGCGTCATCGGGCATGACGATGACCGCGGGGATGCCGTGCAGCCGCGCGGCGTTCGCCACGCCCTGCGCGTGATTGCCGGAGGAATAGGCAAGCACGCCGCGTGCGCGAACATCGTCCGGCAGCGACGACACCGCGTTCATCCCGCCGCGGAACTTGAAGCTGCCGGTGTGCTGCAGGCACTCCGCCTTCACCAGAACGCGGCGTCCAGCGATTTCGTCGAGGAACGGCGACGTCAGCATCGGTGTGCGACGCGCATGGCCCGCGATGCGCTCCATCGCTTCGCCCACCATCGCGGCGCTCGCCGAGAGCGTGTCCGAAACGGTCATGTCAGCGCCCGATCCGATCGAGCCAGGTCGAGAGAGCCGATACCGCCTCCGGCTCGTCGAGGAACGGTACGTGCCCGCGGCCCGGCACCTCGGCATAGATGAGGTCAGATCTGCGGCGGCGCATCTCGGCCGCCGTCTCCTCGCTGATGATGTCGCTGTTGGCACCACGGATCAGCGCCAAAGGCACGTCGCCGATAGCATCGAAGAGTGGCCATAGATCGGGCGCAAGGTCCGCCGCATCCGCCAGCACAGCCTCTCGCAGGCGCGGATCGTAGTTGATCTCCAAACCGTGGGACATCTCGCGGTAATGCTTCCGCACCTCCGTCTCCCACCGTTCGGTCGGCACGCCCTCGAAGCCAGCGAGGAGTCTTGCGCGCATCGCAACGGCCTCGGCATGCGTCTTCTCGACTGGATTGCGACCGACGTAGCCGCGGATCACCTCGAGCCCCTCGGGCGCAATAATGGGGCCGATGTCGTTGAGCGCGAGGCCGAGCACGCGCGCCGGCGCATGCGCGGCAAGACCCATGCCGATGATCCCTCCCCGCGAGGTGCCTAGGATGGCGGCGGACGAGAGTGCCAGATGGTCGAGAAGAGAAAGCGCATCCTGCGCCTCGAACGTGACCTTGTACGTCGAAGGGTCGGCCCAGTCCGAATGGCCGCGCCCCCGGTAGTCGAGGCGGATCAGGCGGACGCCTTTTAGGTGCGGGGCGATGTAATCGAAGTCACTGCCGTTCCGCGTCAGGCCGGCAAGGGCGAGAATCGGCAGTCCGTCGCCCTCGTCCGTGTAGTGCAGGTCGGTGCCGTCAGGGGCATCGAAGCGGGGCATCAGCGCACCTCCAGCAGGTGGGGAAGATCGGAGAGGTCGGGCGCCACCAATTCGGGTCGCGCGGGCAGCCGCTCGACCGGCTCGCTCCGTCTGTTCACCCAGACGGTGCGGAAGCCGTGCAGCGCGGCACCCGCGACGTCCCAGCCGTTGGACGAGACGAAGCGGACCGCGCGCGGCGAGGTCCCGAAGCGGTGGTCGACAATGGCGTAGACCCGCGGATCGGGCTTGAAGACCCCGATTGTCTCGACCGACAGGACGTCGTCGAGGAGGTCGCCGATCCCCGCCGACGTCACTGCAGTGGACAGCATTCCGTGGGAACCATTGGACAGGATCGCGGTTGTCGCCCCCGCCTCCTTGAGACGGCGCAGCACGTCATGCACCTCCGGGTAGGCGTCAAGCTGCTCGTAGAGCTCCAGAAGCCGCACGCGAAGCTCAGGATCGGCCAGGTCGGTTGCCTCCAGAGCCCAATCGAGCGACTCCTGCGTGATCTGCCAGAAGTCGACGTAATGCCCCGTGATCTGGCGGAGCCAAGAGTAAGACAGCTGCTTCTGCCGCCAATTCTCGGCGACTTCCACCCAGCGGAGAGCGAATGGGGTGTCCGGCGCCGCGTCGGCGAGCCTCCGCGCCGCTGCCGCGACGTCGAACAGCGTGCCGTAGGCATCGAATACGAAGATGGGCGCCGTCACTGTTTCCCCCGTGTTGCCCGCATCCTGACATGCGGCCGCAGCGGGGTGAAGCAATCAGTCGCCAATGCTCCGTGGCAGGCGCGCCGGTGGCGCTTCCACCGGAAAGTGCATCAGGGGAGCGCCTCTAGGACCGGCGTCGCGCCTCGGGCAGGATCGTCTCCTCGACGAGGCGATGCAGGTCGCCGGCATAGCCTTGGGAGCGCGCTGGTCGGTCGGGATCGGAGGTCACGGCCACAGTCAGCGCGAGGTCGCGAACCACCCAGATCATTTGTCCGCCATAGCCGCGCGCATACGCAACGTCGTGCCCGGCCATCTGGAACAGGAACCAGCCGTAGCCGTATCCATCGCCGGAGTAGCGGGAGCGCGTGCGTGGTGTCCATGCCTGCTCGACCCAACGGCGGGGGACGACGCCGAGGTCGGTGCGCCACGCCTCTCCGAAGCGGATCATCGCGAGCGGCGACAGCGCCATGTTGTTGCCGCCCATGTACCGTCCCTGCGGATCGCGGGTCCAGGGAGGTATGCGGATGTCGAGCGGGTCGCCGACGCGCTGACGCGCCTGTTCGAGCAGGGACAGCCCTGTCGCCTGTGCCAGCACCGCGCCGAGGACATGTGTGTTGCCTGTCGAGTAAAGCATCCGGCCACCGGGCTCTGCCACCATCGGCCGGGAGAGCGCGTGGGCGACCCAATCGTCGCTCTCGACCCAGGCGCCGTAGTTGCCGCCTGACGTGCGGTCGAGGCCGGCGCGCATGGAAAGGAGGTCGCCGAGGGTCACATTGCTCACGCCCGGTTCGGCGCCGCGTGGTATCAGGCCCGGTGCAAGCTCCCCAAGCGTTGCCTCGGTGCCCGGCAGTTCGCCCCGGTCAATGGCGATGCCGACGAGAGCCGACACTACGGACTTCGAGACCGACTTGACGTTGACGGCGACGTCGATCGCGGGACCGCGCAGCGCCTCGGCGCGGACCACGGACCCGTCCTCGGCAACGACAAGGCTGCGTAGCTGATCGAGGGTGCGGGCGCGGTCGTAGGCGGCGCCGAAACGCGACTGCGCTGTGGCCAATCCGGCGAATGGAAGCCCGGCGAGGGCGGCGATGAGGGTGCGACGATTCATGGTCGGAGAGGTAGAGGCCGGGCGGCGTCATTCGAGGACGCTCGCGGGGTTGTCAGAGGCGTTGGCATGATGCGGACCGGCTTGTGTTGCGGCGATGCAAGCCCTGTCCGGCTGGATCGGGCGCACCTGAAAGCGGACTGCATGAAATCTGCGCGCGGCAACCGAATGCGTAGGGAGGTCCGCTGGAGTTCCTGGAGCGAGGCGGCGCAGGCTCCAGCACGGCCCTAGACTGGCCTTGCGGCATTGCCTCGCAGGTGGCGAGGAGCATTCCGAGGACGCCTCGTTGCCGCTTTGTCAGGCGGAGATATTCTCGGGCTGGGGCATGCCGAGGATGTGGTACCCGCCATCGACGTGCACGATCTCGCCCGTTGTGCAGACGCCGTAGTCCGACGTCAGCCAGACTGCGGTGCCGCCGACCGCCTCGAGCGTGGCGTTCGCGCGGAGCGGGGCGTTCTCGTGGGTGTGGCGGAAGGTCTTGCGGGCGCCGCCGATCGCCGCGCCAGCCAGTGTCTTCATCGGACCCGGCGATAGCGCGTTCACGCGGATGCCTTCGGGCCCGAGGTCGTTTGCGAGGTAGCGAACGGTGGACTCCAAAGCTGCCTTGGCGACGCCCATGACGTTGTAGAACGGGGTGACCTTGTTGGAGCCCTGGTAGGTCAATGTCAGGATGCTGCCGCCTGCGCGCTCTCCGTCCTTCAGCATCATGGGTCGGGCGCGACGCGCGACGTCGATGAGCGAATAGCAGGAGATCTGCAGAGACCGCTGGAAGTTCTCGTGGCTCGTATCGACGAAACGGCCGGTCAACTCGGACTTGTCGGAGAAGGCGATGGCGTGGACGACAAAGTCGAGAGAACCCCATGTCTCGGAGATACGTCCGAACGCCGCATCCATCTTCTGCGGATCGGCGACGTCGACATCAACGAGGATGTCCGAGCCTGCCGAGGCGGCGAGCGGCTCTACACGGCGAAGAAGGGCCTCGCCCTGGTGCGAGAAGGCGAGGGTCGGCGCCTTCCGCCGCCATCGCGCGGGCGATGCCCCAAGCGATAGAGCGATCGTTGGCAACGCCCATGATGAGGCCGCGCTTGCCGGCCAGAAGCTCAGCCACCGCGCACCTTGGAGAGAAGCATTGAGCCATTCGTCCCGCCGAAGCCGAACGAGTTGGTCATGACTGTATCGAGGCCAGCGGCCTCCACGGTCTCGGTGGCGATCTCGCGCGGCTCGAGCGCAGGGTCCAGCGTCTCGACGTTGATCGAGGGCGCGATGAAGTCGTCCCGCAGCATCAGCAGGCAGTAGATCGCCTCCTGCGCACCGGTCGCGCCCTGGCTGTGACCGGTCATCGACTTCGTCGACGAGATCGGAGGCTGGTCCTCAGGGAAGACGCGCCGCACAGCCTCGACCTCGCCCACGTCTCCCACGGGCGTCGATGTGCCGTGGGCATTGATGTAGCTCACGCGCCGCCCCTCAGGCAGCGTGCGGAGAGCGAGACGCATGGCGCGCTCCCCCCCTTCTCCGGACGGGGCGACCATGTCGTGCCCGTCCGACGTGGCGCCAAAACCCGTGACTTCGGCGTAGATGCGGGCGCCCCTGGCCTGCGCCCGCTCCAGCGGCTCGAGCACCACCATGCCGCCGCCACCGGCGATGACGAACCCGTCGCGGTCGGCGTCGAAGGCGCGGCTGGCACGCTCCGGCGTGTCGTTGAACTTAGACGACATCGCCCCCATCGCGTCGAAGAGGCAGGAGAGCGTCCAGTCGAGTTCCTCGCCGCCGCCGGCGAACATGACGTCCTGCTGGCCGAGCGCGACCTGCTGCGCCGCCATGCCGATGCAGTGCAGCGAGGTCGAGCAGGCCGAGGTGATCGAGAAGTTCATCCCCTTGATCTTGAACGCCGTCGAGAGGTTGGCGGAGATCGTCGAGGACATGCACTTCGGGACCGCGAACGGCCCGATCCGCTTCGGGCTTCCCTTCTGCAGGACGGTCTGATGCGCATCGAACATGGCCGAAGTCGAGGGCCCGCCGGAGCCCGCGATGAGGCCGGTCATAGGGTTCGAGACGTCATCAACCGAGAGGCCCGCATCCTCGATCGCCTGGCGCATCGAGATGTAGGCGTAGGCGGCACCCGGACCCATGAAACGCAACGGACGCTTGTCGACATGGTCGGCGACGGCGATTTTGAGCGTTCCGGCGACCTGGCTGCGAAAGCCGTGCTCGGCCATCTCGGGCGACGCTTCGATACCGGAGCGACCCGCCTTGAGCGACGCCGCGACCTCTTCGGCGTCGTTGCCGATGGGTGACACGACGCCCACTCCGCTAATGACGACGCGCCGCATCATTCCGAGAAGAGCCCCACCTTGAGACCATCGGCGCGATAAATTTCCTCGCCGTCGGCAAGCAACCTGCCGCCGGCGATTCCCATCTTGAGCCTGCGGTCGATCACGCGGGTGAAGTCGACGATGTAGGTCACGAGAGCTGTCTTCGGCGTTACCATTGCGGAGAACTTGACCTCGCCGACCCCAAGTGCGCGCCCGCGACCCTGCATGCCCCGCCAGCCGAGATTGAAGCCGGTCAGTTGCCAAAGCGCGTCGAGCCCGAGGCATCCCGGCATCACCGGGTCGCCCGGGAAGTGACATTTGAAGAACCAGAGGTCGGGGTCGATGTCGAACTCCGCCTTGACGTGGCCCTTGCCGTGCAGGCCGCCGTCGGCGCTGATCTCGGTGATACGGTCCATCATCAGCATCGGCGGTTCCGGGAAGCTGCGGATTGCCGGGACCAAAGAGCTCGCCCCGAGCACATTGGAGCAGTCCCTCCTTATCGAAACTGCTCGGAAAATCAGCCATATCGCCGGGCGCTCCCACGGTCTCACGTCGGCGCAAGCTCTATCACTCGTGCCGCCGGAAGGGCAAGCGGGCGGCCGAACGCCGGCCCACACCCGGATAATCCGTTTGAAAGCTGGGCACTTGCCACACTATATTGCATCGCATGAGTGAGCAGATGTCAGCGGCGGATCAGGTCGCCCGCGATCGTGGGGCGGCGTGGCTCAACCGGGCCGGTTTGCGGCCGACACGGCAGCGCGTATCGCTTGCCGCGCTTCTGGTCGGCGATGGCGAAAATCGTCACGTCACGGCCGAGAGCCTGCACGCGGCGGCGCAGCACGTCGGCGCATCGGTATCGCTGGCGACGGTCTATAACACGTTGAAAGCTTTCTGCGATGCTGGACTGATGCAGGAAGTCACGGTCGACGGGGCGCGCAGCTACTTCGACACGCGAATGGATGATCACCCGCACTTCTTCTGGGAAGACACTGCGCGCTTGACCGACGCGCCCTCGGAGGAGCTCCAGATCGCGCGTCTGCCGAAGGCACCCGAGGGTGCGGAGGTGGTCAGCGTCGACGTGGTCATACGGCTCCGGCGCACGTGATCGCGATTATCTTCGAGGTGTGGCCGGCGAAGGGGCGGCGCGACGAATATTTGTCGATCGCGGCGTCGCTTCGTCATGATCTGTCGCAAATCCCCGGCTTCGTTTCCGTCGAGAGGTTTGAAAGCCTGACGACACCCGGCAAGATGCTTTCGCTCTCGCTGTTCGAGGATGAGGAGGCCGTCATGGCCTGGCGGCGTACCGCCCGCCACCGCGCGGCGCAGGAGGCGGGTCGCGCGGGTGTCTTCACCGACTACCGGCTGCGCGTCGCCGGCGTTTTGCGCGACTACGGGATGACCGACCGTGCCGAGGCGCCCGACGACAGTCGCGCGCACCACGACGTTCTCGCGCACGGCTGAACTTTGTGCGCCGTCGCGGTGGAGGCGTTGCGAAGCGCATGCCGCCGGGTATACGAGGGCGCGGATCCTAGGCGGAATGGCGCTCGACGTGACCCGAAAGCTCTACATCAAGACCTACGGCTGTCAGATGAACGTCTACGACAGCGAGCGCATGGCCGAAGCGCTGTCAGGGTACGAGACCACCGAGCATCCGGGCGATGCCGATCTCATCCTGCTGAACACCTGCCATATTCGGGAGAAGGCCGCTGAAAAGGTCTACTCCGAGCTCGGACGCCTGAAGCCGCTCAAAGCCGCGAACCCCGACCTCAGGATCGGCGTCACCGGGTGCGTGGCTCAGGCGGAGGGAGCGGAAATCGTGGCGCGCCAGCCCCTTGTGGATCTGGTCGTCGGGCCGCAGAGCTACCACCGGTTGCCGGACCTCGAGCGCCGCGCGCGGGCGGGCGAGCGGGCGATCGAGACCGAGTTTCCCGAGGAGGACAAGTTCGACCGTCTGCCGCAGGGCCGCCGCAGCAGAGGGCCGGCGGCATTCCTGACGGTGCAGGAAGGCTGCGACAAGTTCTGCGCATTCTGCGTCGTGCCGTACACACGTGGTGCCGAGGCCAGTCGTCCGCCCGAGCGCGTGCTGGCCGAGGCGCGGACACTCGCCGGAGGCGGGGCGCGGGAGGTCACGCTGCTGGGCCAGAACGTGAACGCCTATCGCGCCGACGGCTGGTCGCTGGCGCGGCTGATTAGGGCTTTGGCGGAGATCGAGGGGCTGGATCGGATCCGCTACACGACAAGTCACCCCAACGACATGGGAGACGATCTCATCGCGGCGCATGCGGAGGTGCCGGAACTGATGCCTTACCTGCACCTGCCGGTGCAGTCTGGATCGGACAGGATTCTCAAGCGGATGAACCGCAAGCACACCGCGGAGGGCTATCTTCGCCTGGTGGAGCGTATCCGCGCGGCGCGACCCGATATCGCGATGTCGGGCGACTTCATCGTGGGCTTCCCCGAAGAGACGGAGGCCGACTTCGCCGAGACGCTCTCGCTGGTCGAGTCGGTGGGGTACTCCCAAGCCTACAGCTTCAAATATTCCGCTCGCCCCGGCACACCCGCGGCCGAGCGAGCGCCGGTCGACCCGGCCGAGGCGGACGAGCGGCTTCAGAGGTTGCAGGCATTGCTCACACGGCAACAGCGCGCGGCGCAGGAGGCGATGGTCGGACGCGAGACCGACGTGCTCTTCGAGAGAGCTGGCAGGATGTCTGGGCAGACCGTGGGAAAGTCAGAGTACCTCCAGGCCGTTCATGTCGAGGGCGGGGCCGCGCCGGGTGAGTTGCGCAGGGTCCGCATCACCTCCTCGGCGCCAAACTCACTGGCAGGAGTACTTGCTGCGTGAGCGCAGCGGTGATGTTTTCGTGACAAATCGCGGCGACGCTTGCGAAGGGCGCTGCGCCACGCCACGATCGGTGCAGGCTCATCCCACGGGAGACACGCTTGGCCCTTAGCGCGACGCCGACACCGCCCGCCCGCGACGAGCTCTCCGAGGTCGTCCTCGACTTTCCAGACAATCGCTTGATGATCGACCTTTGCGGTGAATTCGACCGCAACCTTGCCCAGGTCGAGGAGCGTCTCGGCGTCCAGATCGTGCGACGCGGGAACAACCTCGCCGTCGTCGGCGACGCGGCGGTGGCGGGCGCGGAGGTGCTGCGCGCCCTCTACGCTCGGCTCGAGAAAGGCCGCCAGATCGAGCCCGGAGACATCGACGCGACGATTCGGATGGGACGCTCGGCCGACGGGACGGGCGCACGCGACGGCGACCAGATGGAGCTGTTCCAGGGCGGCCGCGTCGAGATTCACACGCGCAAGAAGCTGGTCGAGCCCCGGACTGATGCGCAGAAGGCGTACGTGAAGGCGCTGTTCGCGAACGAGCTCTCGTTCGGTATCGGCCCCGCTGGCACCGGCAAGACCTACCTCGCCGTCGCGGTCGGCGTTTCGATGTTCATCGGCGGCCACGTCGACCGGATCATCCTCAGCCGCCCGGCGGTCGAGGCGGGAGAGCGACTCGGCTTTCTGCCCGGCGCGATGGAGGACAAGGTCGACCCCTACATGCAGCCGCTCTACGACGCGCTGAACGACTTCCTGCCCGGCAAGCAGCTCGCGCGACTGCGGGAGGAGAAGCGCATCGAAATCGCCCCGCTCGCCTTCATGCGGGGGCGGACGCTGGCCAATGCCTTTGTTGTCCTGGACGAGGCGCAGAATGCCACGACGATGCAGATGAAGATGTTCCTGACGCGTCTCGGCGAAGGATCTCGCATGGTCGTGACGGGAGATCGCACGCAAGTTGATCTGCCGCGTGGCCAGGCGAGCGGCCTCGCCGACGCGGAGAGGCTTCTGAAGGGTGTTTCGGGGATTTCCTTCAGCTATTTCACGGCGCGCGACGTGGTGCGGCATCCGCTGGTCGCGCGGATCATCGAGGCATACGATGCGGATGCCGGCTAACCTTTCGCTTTTTGCCGCTGGACTGATTTGACCGGAATCGTCGACACGATCATCGAGGATGAGCGCTGGCGCGATCTTGACGTTCTGGCGGGCCGCGCATGCGACGCCACGCTGCGGCATCTCGGTCTCGATCCCAACGTATTCGAGATCGTCGTTCTTGGTGCCGACGATGTCAGGGTGGCGGCGCTCAACGGCCAGTTTCGCGGCAACGCGTGGCCGACCAATGTCCTGTCCTGGCCGTCGGAGGAACGGAGCGCCGGTGCTCCCGGCGCTGCGCCCGAGCCGCCGCAGACGCGCGAACTGGGCGATATCGCACTGGCTTGGGAGACCTGTATGCGAGAGGCCGAGGTCTCAGGCCGTGCTCTCGACGAGCATGTCATGCACCTGCTCGTCCACGGGACGCTTCATTTGCTCGGATACGACCACGAGAGGGAGGCCGACGCCGAACTGATGGAGGCGACGGAAGCGGACGTCCTCCATCAGCTCGGGCTGCCCGACCCATACGCTGCCTGATGCCGTTGCGGACTTGTCAGAGAGGTGTGGCTTCCCACATAGTCGGCCAACGCGGGCGAAGGTCCGTCGAAGCGGAAAGGGCAGATGGCCGACGACGGCGACGGTTCTGGCGCGGCGCGTAGCGCGCACGGGCAGGACGACTCTACGACCAATATGCCGGACGACCGGGGCGGCGCGGGCTTCCTCAGCCGGCTGGTAGGTGCATTCACAAGTTACGAGGCCGACGACGAACCGCCGGCGCCTCGGCCCGAGCCGTCACACGGGCTCCTGAACCTGCGGAAGATGCGCGTCGAGGACGTGATGATCCCCAAGGCGGAGATCGTCGCGGTGCCCGTCGACATCGAGATGGAAGAATTGGTCCAGGTCTTTCGCGAATCTGGAATGACGAGGCTGCCGGTCTACGACGGGACGCTCGATACGCCTCTCGGTATGGCGCATCTCAAGGACTTCGCCCTGCAGCACGGGTTCAACGGCACCGGCGCTACCTTCAATCTCAGGGCGATGCTGCGGCCTCTCCTCTACGCGCCACCCTCGATGCCCATCGGCGTCCTGATGACCAAGATGCAGTCCGACCGGATGCACATGGCACTCGTCATCGACGAGTATGGTGGCGTCGATGGCCTGGTGACTATCGAAGATCTCGATCGAGCAGGTCGTCGGCGAGATCGAGGATGAGCATGACATCGCCGAGGAAGGCTTCTGGACGGAGGAGAGCGACGGCTGCTGGCTGGTCCAGTCCCGCGCGCCCTTGAACGAGTTCGAGGCCGTCATCGGTCGGCGTCTGGTCGAGGAGGAGGACGAGGAGGAGGTCGATACGGTCGGCGGTCTCGTCTTCATGCTGGCGGGCCGCGTACCGGCGCGTGGCGAGGTCATCCACCATCCGGCGGGGCCGGACTTCGAGGTCGTCGACGCCGACCCGCGAAGGATTAAGCGCTTGAGGATGCGCATCGGAGACCCGAGCGCCTCCTGACCCACCGTAATCCGACCGTGCCCGCGTCTCCGCGTTCCGCGAGTGACAAGTTCGGGGTGCCGCGAGACGCACGATCCGCAGCGTGCGTCGGCAGATTTCCGCTGGTGGGTAGTGTAGATTTGGTGCGATGTACACGCCGTGAGTACGGAAACGAACAGCGCTGGACGCAAGCTTGATTGGCGGGTCCCTCGCGGGCGCTGGTATGCGCGCGGGCTTGCGCTTCTGTGTGGGTCTCTCGCGGCGCTTGGTCACGTTCCGTTCGCGGTCTGGGCTGCTACACCGCTCGCGCTGGCGGCTGTCATGCTGATCCTGCCCGGTCTGCCGGGCTGGCGCGCTGCCGCGTCCGTCGGATGGGTGGCCGGATTCGGTTACTTCATCGTCGCGCTGCACTGGCTGGTCGAGCCATTTCTCATCGACGTCGCGCGCCACGGTTGGATGGCGCCATTCGCCGTCGTCGGGATGGCGGCCGGACTGGCTCTGTTCTGGGCTGGGGCCTTCGGAGCGGCGGCGCTGATTTCGCGGAGCCATCTTCGGCCTCTCGCTCTGGCCGTTACGCTGCCGTTGGCGGAGTGGCTGCGCTCCGTGGTCCTATCCGGATTCCCTTGGGCGCTCCCCGCCTATTCTTGGAGCGAGACACCGGTCATCCATGCTGCAGCGCTGATCGGGCCGCACGGTCTTACTTTCCTGACGTTGCTTGCCTCAGCCGGGCTGGCCCTAGGCCTGCGACGGCCGGCGACCGTCGTCTGGCTTGTCGCGGGTATCGCACCGCTTTTGTGCGTTTCCACCCTTGGCTGGTGGCAAGCGCGTGAGGTTCTGATCGAGGCTGAAGAGGCGCCGGTCATCCGGCTCGTCCAGCCCAACGCACCTCAGTCCGAGAAGTGGGACCCTGATCGCGCGCGGATCTTCGTGAACCGGCAGCTCGATCTGACGGCCGAACTCCCGGTGCCCGACCTCGTTGTGTGGCCCGAGACGGCCATCCCCTGGGCGATCAATGACGCGGGCGCGGTGCTTGCCGAGGCCGTGCGGGCCGCAGGTAGCGCCTCGGTCATCGTGGGGGCGACGCGCCACGAAGGGCAGCAGACCTATAATTCGATGATCGTGCTAGGGCCGGGGGGAGAGGTCCTTGACATCTACGACAAGCATCATCTCGTGCCGTTCGGCGAGTACATTCCGCTGGGTCATCTCGCGCGGCTGCTGGGGCTCAGGAGCTTCGCCGCCCGCGACGGCTACGGCTTCACGCCGGGCGAAGGGGCGCGGCAACTCGACCTCGGCTGGATGGGGCAGCCCTTGCCGCTCATCTGCTACGAGGCGATCTTTCCCGCGGAGGTGGGTGCCGGCGAGCGGCCGGACTGGCTCTTGCAGATCACCAACGACGCCTGGTTCGGCACGTTTTCGGGGCCCTACCAGCATTTGGCGCAGGCGCGCTTCCGGGCCGTCGAGCAAGGCGTCCCTATGGTGCGCGTCGCGAACACCGGAATATCGGCCGTGATCGACTCCCGCGGTCGCATCGTCACGTCCCTGCCGCTCGGCCACGGGGGATACATTGACGCCGCTCTGCCGTCGGTCGCGCCGCCGACGCTCTATTCTCGGACCGGGGACGTCCCGGTCGTCGCGGCGCTGTTGGTGAGCCTCGGCCTGTTGGCGCTCCGTTCAAAACCAAGTTGACCAGTCGGGGGGCTTAATCTAACGGGGAGCCTCGGCGTCACAACGGCTTCCTGGCGTGACCGCCTTTTCCCAATGGAGCGCCTTTCCCCGTGAACAGAGAAAATTTCATCTTCACCTCCGAGAGCGTGTCGGAGGGCCACCCCGACAAGGTTTGCGACCGGATCTCCGACGCTGTCCTGGACGCACTCCTTGCCGTCGAGCCGGAGGCGCGTGTCGCGTGCGAGACCTTCGCGACGACCAATCGCGTGATCATCGGCGGAGAGATCGGGCTTTCCGACCCTTCGCTTCTCAGCGACCAGATGGAGCGTATCGAGGGCATCGCGCGCGACTGTGTCCGCGACATCGGCTACGAGCAGGACGAATTTCACCACTCGACGTTCGAGGTCATGAACCTGCTGCACCGTCAGAGCGCTCACATCGCCAAGGGCGTCGACGGCGGTAACGGCAAGGAGGAAGGCGCCGGCGACCAGGGGATCATGTTCGGCTATGCCATCGACGAGACACCGGAACTGATGCCAGCGCCGATCCTCTACTCCCACAAGATCCTCAAGCGACTTGCCGACGCCAGAAAGGCGGGCGCCGAACCGACGCTCGGGCCCGACGCGAAGACGCAGCTCAGCCTGCGCTACGTCAACGGCGAGCCGGTGGAGATCATGCAACTCGTCCTTTCGCACCAGCATGTCGACGAGGGGCAGACGTCGGACGACATTCGCGCCATCGTCGAGCCGTACGTTCGCGAAGTGCTGCCGAACGACTGGCTGACCGAGCGCACCGAGTGGTGGGTGAATCCGACCGGGACGTTCGTCATCGGCGGTCCTGACGGCGACGCGGGCCTGACCGGCCGCAAGATCATCGTGGACACCTATGGCGGGGCCGCCCCGCACGGCGGCGGCGCCTTCAGCGGCAAGGACCCGACGAAGGTCGACCGGTCCGCTGCATATGCGGCCCGGTATCTGGCTAAGAACGTCGTCGCCTCGGGCCTCGCCCGGCGCTGCCTGATCCAGCTCAGCTACGCGATCGGCGTTGCGCGCCCACTTTCCATCTACGTCGACACTTTCGGGACAGGAGAGGCTGCGCCGGAGGAGATCGAGAAGGCGGTGGCCGAAGCGATGGACCTGTCTCCCAAGGGTATTCGCGAGCATCTGAGTCTCAACCGACCCATCTACCAGCGGACTGCCTCCTACGGCCACTTCGGGAGGCAGCCCGAGAACGATGGCGGCTTCTCGTGGGAACGGACCGATCTTGCGGAGTCCTTAAAACGGTTGATCTGACGACGGACGATCGTGGGCCTGCGGCGCGTGTCCGAGACGCGTTTCGACGTCAAGCCGATGCGTGCTCGGATCTGGGCTCGCCATTCACGGCTTGGCTTTGCCGCGAGCTGGCGGAGCGCCTCAGGGAGAGCACGGCGGTGGGCCGGCGCGTCCTGCGGTGGCCAGGCGACCCTTCGAGCAGTGGCGACAGCGTGCCGCTGCGCCTCTGCGGGTCATTGCATGCCCTGGCGCTGACTGGCAGACGTCCTGCGCTCCGCGAGGTCTACAGCATCACCCAGCCAAGCGCTGTCGCCTGGCGGGAGATTTCCGCTGCGATCGAGGCGGAGGCGGAATTCCTGCTGGGCATGCTGGACAGCCCGCCGCAGACCAATGAGGTTGCGCGTGCTGCCATTGTCTACCCGGCGTTCTCGCTGATCGCCGCCCAATTCGGCCTGCCGCTCGAATTGCTGGAGATCGGCGCGTCTGCCGGGCTGAATCTCAACGCCGATCGGTTCTTCTATCGCATCGGCGACTGGAGCGCCGGTGAGCCAAGCTCATCAGTGCGACTTAGCCCGACGAGCAGAGGTGCAACGCCCTCGGGGCCGGAACCGATGGTCGTCGGCCGCGCGGGATGCGACCTGAGACCGTTTCGCCTGTCGGACGCGGATGAGCGTCGCCGTCTCCTCGCCTACGTCTGGCCGGACCAAAGGGACCGCATCGACCGCACAAGCGCCGCGATCGATATTGCGCTACAGGCGCCACCCGCCGTCGAGCGCGCGAACGCGGCGGATTGGCTGTGGAAGCGGCTCGCGTCACAGGTGGAGCATCGTGCTCGCGTCGTCTACTCGACGGTTGCCTGGCAGTACCTGTCCCGCGACGACAAGGCGCGTGGAGAGGCCGCGATCTTCGACGCGGGTGGGCGGGCGTCAATCGATGCACTGCTTGCATGGGTGCGGTTCGAGGCCGATGGCGACGCCCCGGGCGCCGCAATCACGCTGGATCTGTGGGACGGCGCGACGCACCAACGCCACGATCTCGGCCGCGCCGACTTTCACGGCCGCTGGATCGATTGGAAAGGCGTCGGCGCTTGACCTCGTCGCGGACGAGAGGGCAGAGCCGCAGGCGATGTGGACACGAGAAGAGATGCTGGCCGACCGGGTAAGGCTACGCGGCACGACTGCCGAGGATGGTCCGGCGATGGCACGGCTGCACCGGCGCGCGATCGATCAGGCCCACGACGTCGGCGTCTCGGCGCTGGATCACGCATTCGGGCCAGACCGTGTCGAGCCAAGGTCGTCGCGAATCGACACGAAGGGCGAGGAGATCTCCATCGTCGGTGAGGTTGCCCGGGAGACGGTCGGCTTCGTGAGCTTCGTGGCGTGTGGCTCGGTGGGCGAGATCACCCGCCTCTACGTCGATCCGGATTGGCAGCAGCAGGGGGTCGGGCGTCGCCTCTCCGAGCGGGCGGAGGCCATCCTGCGGGGGCACGGGGCGGAATGTGCATGCGTACGATCGAGCCCAGCAGGCGTCGCTGCGTTCCGCGCTCTCGGCTATGTCGAGACGAAACCGACGACAGATGCCACGTTTGGCGGGTGCGAGCCGACGAGTGTGAAGATGGAGAAGGCGCTCGGCGGCGACTGGCGCAACTTTTACGGCCGCCGGCATGGAAAGTCGCTGCGGCCGGCGCAGAAGACGGCGCTGCACCAGCTGGCGGACCTTTCTCCCGGTGTTGTGACGCCGGAGGACAATCCGGAACGACGGCCGCTCGACATTTCGCAGTTCGAAGGTCGCCCCCTCTGGCTCGAGATCGGGTTCGGCGGCGGAGAGCACCTCGTCCACCAAGCTGAGAGCAACCCCGGCGTCCAGCTGATCGGCGCGGAGCCGTTCGTCAACGGCGTCGCGATGTTGCTGGCGAAGATCGCAGCGGCTGGCGTGACCAACATCAGCGTCCATGCCGGAGATGTCCGAGATGTGATCGAACTGCTGCCGGATGCCTCCATCTCGCGTGCCTTCCTGCTTTACCCGGACCCTTGGCCAAAGCGCCGGCATCACCGTCGTCGCTTCGTCACGGCGGGGTATCTCGCGCCGCTCGCCCGGGTCCTCACCCCGGGAGCCGAGTTTCGCATCGCGACGGACATCCCAGACTACGTTCGCCAAGCGCGAGAGGAGGTGCCGCGGCACGGATTTCGCGACGCGACCTCCGACAGCGCGGTGGCGTGGCCGGACTGGACCCGCACGCGCTATGAGGCGAAGGCGCTGAGGGAAGGCCGCCGGCCTCATTACCTGACGTACATGCGGTCTTAGAACGTCAACTTGCCTCCGGCGGCTGTCGGAACCGCGGATCTGCCCGTGAGGGATGGACCCGGAACAGTGCATCGCCTAGACGCCCTGCTCGGAGTGTAGCGCGAGGTTGGGATGGCGGCACACGGACCAAAGGTGGCGATGACCTCGGCCCCCTGCGGGCCGCTTCGCGGCGAAGCACGGGTGCCTGGAGACAAATCCGTCAGCCACAGATCTTTGATCCTGGGTGCGCTCGCTGTCGGTGAAACGCGGATCGAGGGCCTGCTCGAGGGCCAGGACGTCTTGGACACGGCTGTCGCGATGCGCGCGTTCGGTGCCGAAGTCGAGCGTGCGGCCGACGGAGGATGGAGCGTGCACGGTGTAGGCGTCGGCGGGTTCGCTGAGCCTTCCAACGTGATCGACTGCGGCAACTCTGGCACCGGCGTCCGTCTGATCATGGGCGCCATGGCGACAAGCCCGATCGCTGCCACCTTCACCGGCGATGCCAGCTTGAGGTCTAGGCCGATGGGGCGGATCACCGACCCGCTCGCAGGCTTCGGCGCCAGGGCCTTCGGTCGGTCCGGGGGACGCCTGCCGTTGACTCTTGTCGGGGCCTCCCGGCCGGTGCCGGTAGAATACCGCTTGCCGGTTCCCTCTGCGCAGGTGAAGTCGGCCGTGCTGCTCGCCGGCCTCAACGCCCCGGGCGAGACCGTCGTGATCGAGCCGGAGCCGACGCGCGACCATACGGAGAGGATGCTGACGGCGTTCGGCGCCGAACTGTCGGTGGAGGACGAAGTCGGGGAGGGGCGGCGCATCCGCCTCGTCGGCTTGCCAGAACTCGCGCCACAGCGCATCGTCGTGCCGCGCGACCCGTCATCGGCCGCTTTTCCGGCCGCCGCCGCGCTGATCGTCGCCGGCTCAGAAATTCTCCTGCCGCGCGTTGGATTAAACCCGACGAGGGCGGGACTCTACGAGACGCTGCTCGAGATGGAGGCCGACCTCGCGTTCGAGGACGTACGTGACGAGGGCGGGGAGCCTGTCGCCGATCTGCGGCTGAGGCACTCTGCGCTGAGGGGTGTCGAGGTGCCGCCCGAACGCGCGCCCTCGATGATCGACGAGTTTCCGATCCTTGCGGTCCTCGCGGCTTTCGCCGAAGGCGCGACGGTCATGCGGGGCATCGGCGAGCTGCGGGTCAAGGAGAGCGACCGGATCGATGCGATGGCGCGCGGCCTGAGGGCTTGCGGGGTCGAGGTCGAGGACACAGAGGATACGCTCACCGTCCATGGGCGCGGAGCGGTGGGTGTGCCTGGCGGTGCGACGGTCGGCGCGCATCTCGACCACAGGATTGCGATGTCCTTCCTGGTGCTCGGGATGGCCGCCGACGGGCCTGTCACGGTGGATGATGCGGGTCCCGTTTCGACCTCCTTTCCCGGATTTCGCGAGCTCATGAACGGCCTCGGCGCTGACCTTCGCGACGCAGATGAGGTTGCGGCGTGATTGGCCACCACAGCAATCCACCGGGGCGAGGGTGATCTTCACCGTCGCCATTGACGGACCGGCAGCCGCCGGAAAGGGCACGGTCGGGCGGGCAGTGGCGAGGGAGTTCGGTTTCGCGCACCTCGATACGGGGCTGCTCTATCGCGCGACCGGCCGCCGATCCCTCGACGGGCAGGATCCGGTGGCCGCTGCGCAGTCTCTCACGCCGCAGGATTTCGAGAGATCGGACCTCAGGACCTCGGAGGTGGGAGAGGCGGCGAGCACCGTCGCCGCGATCCCCGAGGTTCGCGCAGCGCTGGTGGACTTCCAACGCGCCTTCGCGCGGCGCGATGGCGGCGCCGTGCTCGATGGCCGCGACATCGGGACGGTGATCTGCCCAGATGCGGAGGTGAAGCTCTTCATTACCGCCGACGATGTCACCAGAGCACACCGGCGCTGGATCGAACTGTGCAGGTCCGATCCCTCGCTCTCGGAGGCGCGCGTCCTGACTGATCTGAGGGCACGCGACGCGCGTGATTCAAGCCGGGATTCCGCACCGCTGCGACCTGCAGACGACGCGACGGTCCTGGACACGTCCGACCTGACGGTAGAGGACGCAGTATCGAAAGCAGTGGACGCGGTCAGGAGGGCGCTGCGCGCGTAGCTCGCGCCGTCCTTCGGCTGCGTGCAGAGTCTTGCAGCAATCTGGACCACCTTCGGTCGAAGACGAACGCCCAGTCGCTGGGATGCGCCGCAATGAGGCGCGAGAGTTCCATGACCCAGTGATTGGTGGCGGAGAGGACATCTTCGCCCCGCGCGGCCTCGCCAAGATGAAGGATCACAGACTGATCCGTCTGTTCGATCATGACCGGCAGCAGCGGCGCGCCGGCTCGCAAGGCAAGCCGAGCCGGCCATCCCGGAGCGCCGAGCGGCTGTCCGAATGCTTCCGCCCGCACGAGGTCGTTTTGCTTGTCGACCGGCGCGTCGACAGGCGGAGGCTTCTTGATCAAATCCCCTGTCACGACGACGATCCGCTTCTCACGCAGTGCACTTATCACCGATCGCGCCACGCTTGCCTGACTGGCACGACGCACGTCGAGAAGATCGCAACCGAGTTGCTCGTAGTAGCTGTGCTGCGACTCCGACCGCTTGTCTTTGCGTGTGGTCCTCACCAGCATGAGCACAGGATATCTCTGGCTGAGACCCCGCACCATCGCCAGCGATCCGTTCGTGTGCGGCATGACGAGCATCACGCCGCTGGCCTGGAGCAGCGTCTCCAGCCGGTCCGCCTCGGGGAGATCGAGCAGCCCGTCGATCTCCTGGTGGTGTCCGAGCCGCAGGCGTTCCATGCGGTAGAGAAAGAGCATGAAGCCCTTCGAGAATTTGCTGAACAGCGTCTTCGGAGGCCCATTGGCAATCGTCGCCGAGAAGGCGGACATTGCGATGCGTGCCTGACTGCCAGGCATGATCCAGGCCAACCACATCAGCCAGCCGGCCGCGCCGAAGGCCGTGCGACCAATGGGTGCCGGCGCCGCCGCGACAAGTCGTGTGCCGGCGCTTGCGACGCCCCAGAACCGATCCTTGAACAACTTGAAGCTCAAGCCCCTCGTCTCCCGGAGTCGCCGCCGCGGCGCGCGCCACTCTGTAGTCGTGCGAATGTGGTCGGGCAATCCCCGGGGTGCGCCGCGTCAGTTCGACCTTGCGAGCAAGGGGGGGCATGGGTATAGAGGCGCCCGTCGAAGCGGCGGTCACAGCCGCGAATGTGAGACTTGAGCAGGGTCGGAATGCCATCCGGCCCTAATTTTGTTTCCGGTGTGGCCGCTCGACCCTGACCAAAGACCGGCGGAGACAACCGCAAGGCCAGAGAAACCGAAGACACAAAGGATTCTGACAGCCACATGGCGAATAGCGCATCGATGGAGGAGTTCGAGACCCTCCTGAACGAAAGTCTCGAGATCGACACGCCGGATGAGGGTTCGGTGGTCAAGGGCCGGGTCCTCGCCATCGAGGCGGGGCAAGCCATCATCGACGTCGGCTACAAGATGGAGGGCCGCGTTGACCTCAAGGAATTCGCCAATCCGGGCGAGGCGCCCGAGATCGCCGTTGGTGACGAAGTCGAGGTCTATCTCGACCGTGTCGAGAACTCGCGGGGCGAGGCCTCGATCAGCCGTGACAAGGCCCGTCGCGAGGCTGCGTGGGATCGACTGGAGAAGGCATACGCCGACGAGAACCGCGTCGAGGGCGCAATCTTCGGCCGCGTCAAGGGCGGCTTCACCGTCGATCTCGGTGGCGCCGTGGCGTTCCTGCCCGGCTCTCAGGTCGACGTGCGGCCCGTACGCGACGCCGGCCCGTTGATGGGCATGAAGCAGCCGTTCCAGATCCTCAAGATGGACCGGCGCCGGGGCAACATCGTCGTCTCGCGCCGCGCCATCCTGGAGGAGAGCCGCGCCGAGCAGCGCGCCGAGGTCATCGCCCAGTTGACCGAGGGTCAGGCGATCGACGGCGTGGTCAAGAACATCACCGAGTACGGCGCGTTCGTCGATCTCGGCGGCGTCGACGGCCTTCTGCACGTGACAGACATGGCGTGGCGCCGGGTCAATCACCCCAGCGAGGTCGTCTCCATCGGCGAGACCATCAAGGTCTCGGTCATCAAGATCAACAAGGAGACGCACCGGATCAGCCTCGGCCTCAAGCAGCTGCAGGACGATCCTTGGGATACGGTCGAGCAGAAGTTCCCGCTCGAGTCGGTCCATACCGGGCGCGTCACCAACATTACCGACTACGGCGCCTTCGTCGAGCTGGAACCCGGAATCGAGGGGCTGGTCCACGTCTCCGAGATGAGCTGGACCAAGAAGAACGTCCATCCCGGCAAGATCGTCTCTACCTCGCAAGAGGTCGAGGTCATGGTGCTGGAAATCGACCAAGCGAAGCGGCGGGTGTCGCTCGGCCTCAAGCAGACCATGCGCAATCCGTGGGAGGTCTTTGCCGAGACCCACCCCGAGGGCACGCAGGTCGAGGGCGAGGTCAAGAACATCACCGAGTTCGGCCTGTTCGTGGGCCTCGACGGCGACATCGACGGGATGGTCCACCTCAGCGACATCAGCTGGGACCAGCGCGGCGAGGATGCGATCCAGAACTTCCGCAAGGGCGACGTCGTCAAGGCGGTGGTCACCGAGGTCGATACCGAGAAGGAGCGCATCTCGCTCTCAATCAAGGCGCTCGACGATTCGTTCTCCGAGGCGGTCGGCGGCGTGAAGCGCGGCTCCATCATCACGGTCACGGTGACGGCGATCGAGGATGGGGGCATCGAAGTCGAGTACGAGGGCGCGAAGTCGTTCATTCGGCGCAGCGACCTCAGCCGCGACCGCTCCGAGCAGCGGCCGGAACGCTTTCAGGTGGGCGACAAGGTCGACGTCCGCGTCACCAACGTGGATCAGAAGACGCGGCGCCTTGGTCTTTCGATCAAGGCCCGCGAGATCGCCGAGGAAAAAGAAGCGGTCGAGCAGTACGGCTCCTCCGACTCGGGGGCGTCGCTTGGCGACATCCTCGGCGCCGCCCTCAAAGGCGACAACTGAGCATCTAGCCGGCTCCGCCATAGGCGGAGCCGGCCAGATGGGCGGCGTATCGCGCAACGTTCTGCGATCCTTGCGAGATAGCCAGTTTATTCCTTCTCCCCCTGTCGATATATTGATTGTCGACATGCGACTACGCGCCAAGGCGTGCTGGTTGTTTTGGGTTGGGGAGAGTCGATGATCCGGTCAGAGCTGATCCAGAAGATCGCGGACGAGAATCCCCACCTGTATCAGCGCGATGTCGAGAGGATCGTCGGTACGATCTTCGAGGAGATCACTGCCGCGATGGCGCGCGGAGAGCGGGTGGAGCTTCGTGGTTTCGGCGCGTTCTCCGTCAAGCGGCGCGACGCTCGAGTCGGCCGCAACCCCCGGACCGGTGACGCTGTGGACGTCGAGGAGAAGCACGTGCCATTCTTCAAGACAGGAAAGTTGCTGCGAGAGCGGTTGAACGGGAAAGGGTGAGCCTCTGATGCGCGTTGTTTGGTACCTGTTTCTTGCCCTGCTCGCGATCGTTCTCGTGACCATCGCACTGGCGAATGCCGAGCCGGTGACGCTTCGCCTGCTGCCGCCGGCCATGTCGGGTTTCCTCGGGTGGTCGTGGCAGCTGACGCTACCGCTTTTTCTCGTCGTTTTTGGTGGGATCGCGGCGGGCTTGCTGATCGGATTTGTCTGGGAGTGGTGGCGCGAGCATCGCTACCGGGTCGAGATGCGTGCCGAGAGGCGCGAGCGCCAACGCCTCGAGCAGGAGATGGCGCGAATGCGGACCTCCGGTCGTCGGGGCGACGATGTCCTTGCCCTGCTGGAGGATGGCAGCGTACCCCGCTGAGATGGCACGCGACATCGCAGTCAAGATATGCGGCATCACCGAGAGCGCCGACATCCCCGCTGCGCTGCTGGCCGGCGCGCGCTACCTTGGCTTCGTCTTCTTCCCACGATCGCCACGCAATCTGGAGATCTCCGACGCGGCATTCATGGCCGCGAGCATACCGCCCGGCGTTGCGAAGGTCGCCCTCACCGTCGATGCGAGCGATGCTGAACTCGACGCAATCCTGGGGGAGGTCCCGCTGGACATGCTGCAACTGCATGGATCGGAGACGCCGGACCGGGTCGCCGCTGTGCGCGAACGCTTCGGTCTGCCGGTGATGAAGGCAATAGGCGTCGCAGTGGAAGACGACCTTCAAGCGATCGACGAGTACGCGACGGTGGCCGACCAGTTGCTTATCGACGCCAAGCCTGCCCGCGACGCGGTGCTTCCGGGCGGCAACGGGCTTTCCTTTGACTGGCGCCTCATCGCTGGCCGCCGCTGGCCGGTGCCCTGGATGCTCGCGGGTGGGCTGACGCCCGCAAATGTCGCCGAAGCGATCCGCCTGACGGGAGCAAGTCAGGTCGACGTCAGTTCAGGTGTCGAGAGCGCTCCAGGCGTCAAGGATGGCGCGGCGATTACGGCCTTCGTCGCCGCGGCACAAGCGTGATCTTTCGTGAGGCACGGCGTGCAGACGTCCCGGCGATCCTCGACCTCCTGCGTGATGACCACCTTGGCGCGGAAAGGGAGACGGCCCCACTCGAGGTCTATCTGGCCGCCTTCGATGAAATGGCCGCCGATCCGTCCAACAAGATCATCGTGCTGGAATCTGGCGGTCGACTGGTTGGAACCTATCAGCTCACGCTCATCACCGGCCTGTCGCATCGCGGCACGCGCCGGGCGCAGATCGAGAGCGTCAGGGTTGCGGCCGACCTGCGTGGTGGAGGACTCGGACGGCAGATGATGGCGGACGCCGCGAGTCGTGCGAAGGCTGCTGGTGCGGATCTGCTGCAATTGACCACCCATTCGGGTCGAGAGCGCGCTCATGCATTCTACCGCGCGTTCGGATTCGAGCCGAGCCATCTCGGTTTCAAGCGGCGTCTCGACTGACATTGTTCTGACGCTCGATTGACGCGGTCTTAAGGGCTTCCCACCTACGCCCCGAGACAGGACCATGCCCGACAAGAACCTCACACGGATCAGGCGCCAATTCACGGCGCTGGAGCGTTTTGCGCCACCGGCGAAGCGCATCATCGATCCGTTGCTGAAGAACGGCATGCGCTGGGTCCGACTCCCGGCCTCTATACTGCTTCTGGTGGGTGGCGTCTTTTCCTTTCTGCCAATCCTTGGTCTCTGGATGCTGCCCTTGGGCTTCATGCTCCTTGCGGTGGACGTTCCCGCCATGCGTCCGGGTGTGGCGGCGGCGGCGATCTGGGTCAGGCGTCGACGCCGCCGCATGTTTCGCCGCGGCAAGCGCGACAATCCGGCTCGCTAGCGGCCTTTACCCCGCCCTCGCCAAGGGTAGTATGCGCCCTCAGCCCCGGAGGGACCATGCCAGACGACCTCTTGAACAGCTTCATGACCGGCCCCGACGAGAACGGGCGCTTCGGTCAATTCGGCGGACGGTTCGTATCCGAGACCCTGATGCCGCTCATCCTCGAGCTCGAGGCAGAGTACGAGCGTGCCAAGACGGACGACAGCTTCTGGGCCGAGATGGCGGATCTCTGGACGCACTATGTGGGCCGCCCCTCGCCGCTCTACTTCGCGCCCCGCCTGACGGAGCGGTTGGGCGGCGCGAAGATCTATCTCAAGCGCGACGAACTGAACCACACCGGCGCGCACAAGATCAACAATGTGCTGGGTCAGATCCTGCTGGCACGCCGCATGGGCAAGACGCGCATCATTGCCGAGACCGGTGCGGGGCAGCACGGCGTCGCGACGGCGACCGTTTGCGCCCGTTTCGGACTGAAGTGCGTGGTCTACATGGGTTCGCACGATGTGGAGCGGCAGCAGCCCAACGTCTTTCGAATGCGCCTTCTTGGCGCGCAGGTCGTGCCGGTGACGTCGGGCCGCGGTACGCTCAAGGACGCGATGAACGACGCGCTGCGTGACTGGGTGACGAACGTGCGGGACACGTTCTATTGCATCGGGACGGTGGCTGGTCCGCACCCCTATCCGGCGATGGTGCGCGACTTCCAGTCGATCATCGGCAAGGAGGCGAAGGAGCAGATGCAGGCGGCGGAGGGACGGTTACCGGACACGCTCGTCGCCGCGATCGGCGGCGGGTCGAATGCCATGGGGCTGTTCTATCCCTTCCTCGACGACAAGGACGTCCGCGTCATCGGCGTCGAGGCCGGCGGCAAGGGCGTCGACGACAAGATGCAGCATTGCGCGTCGCTGACCGGTGGGCGGCCGGGCGTTCTCCACGGCAACCGGACATACCTCCTGCAAGACGATGACGGCCAGATACTTGAGGGCTTCTCGATCTCCGCGGGCCTCGATTATCCCGGCATCGGGCCTGAACATTCGTGGCTGCACGACATCGGCCGGGCCGAGTACGTGTCGATCACCGACGCCGAGGCTCTTGAGGCGTTCCAGCTCTGCTGCGAGACGGAAGGCATCATTCCCGCACTCGAGCCGTCTCACGCGCTCGCCCACGTGGCCAAGATCGCTCCAGATCTACCGGCCGATCACCTGATCTGCATGAATATGTGCGGCAGGGGCGACAAGGACATCTTCACCGTGGCGCGCGCGCTGGGCACCGACATCGAGAGCTAGTCCTTCGGTCCAGCCTCGAGGATTTCGAGCGGTACGACCTCGAGGGCGCGCCGGTGCGTCGCTTCGAGATGTACGCGCGGCGAGACGCCCTCTTCATGTGCCTGGAGATAGCGGGCCGCGCAAACACACCAGCGATCACCCGGCTTGAGGCCGGCGAAACCGTACTCGGGGCGTGGCGTCGAAAGGTCGTTGCCGACATAGGCAGAGAAGGCGAGGAACTCTGCCGTAACCTCGACGCAGACGGTGTGGCTGCCAGAATCGGCCTCGCATGTGTTGCAATGCCCATCACGAAAGAAGCCGGTAAGCGGGTCCCTCGAGCACGGCACGAGCGACCCTCCCAGCACGTTGATCGCGTCATCCTTCTTCATCCCTGGAGAAGATAGACGCGGGCTTCCGGCAGACCACCCTTATCGGAACCGATCGACCAGCCGCTGAAGGGGGGAGCGGTCGTCCGGCGGTTCCGGCTGGGGTTCCGCGGCGGGGGTCTTCTCCCGCTGATCGGGCCCGGACGAACGCCCTGGCTGTACTCTGAGGGCGATAGCATTCGCGAAGCGTCCGTCATCGCCACTGGCGAGGTGCGGGGCGCCATCGGCAATGCCGCGCAGGACATCGTCCAGCCACTCCGCATCTGCCGCAGCGAAATCGTGCAGGACGTAGGCCGAGACGAGATCCTTGTGTCCAGGATGTCCGATCCCGATGCGGACCCTGCGATAGGCGTCTCCAAAGTGCTGGTGGAGCGACCTCAACCCGTTGTGGCCGGCGTGGCCGCCACCTCGCTTGACGCGGACGCGCCCTGGCGCGAGGTCGAGCTCGTCGTGAAACACCGTTACATCCGGCGCGTCGAGCTTGAAGAAGCGCGCCGCCTCTCCCACGGCCTGGCCCGAGAGGTTCATGAACGTTCCAGGCTTCAACAGCAGGACCTTCTCGCCTCCCAGCCGCCCCTCGGCGATCTCGGCCTGAAACTTCGTTCGCCACGGTCCGAACCCGTGTTCGGCGGCGATGCGGTCGACGGCCATGAAGCCGACGTTGTGGCGATTACGCGCGTACTTGCTGCCGGGGTTTCCAAGGCCTGCAAAGATCTGCATCCGCGCCCTCCTGTCCGATTGTTCATCGCCGATGCCGCGTCTACGGTCCACCCGTCAAGGAAAGGGTCGAGATGTACCTCACCATGAACCGCTTCAAGGTAAAGCTCGGGCACGAGGGCGAGTTCGAGGACGTGTGGGCGAGCCGTGAAAGCCAACTGACCCGCGTCCCGGGCTTCGAGGCGTTCCACCTGATGAAGGGAGAAGAACACGAGGGCTATCGCCTCTACGCCTCCCACACCGCATGGGAGAGCGAGGCGGCGTTCCGGGACTGGACGAAGTCGGAGGCGTTCCGCATGGCGCATCAGGGCGCCGGGGATCATCGCGACATGTACCTAGGGCCGCCCGAGCTCGAGCTGTTCAGCAGCGTGCAGTCGATCGAGGCTTGAAAAGGGGCCCCGCAGGGCCCCGATCCATCAATCCTCGGATTCTTCCTCGACGACCTCGGTCGCCGGGACTTCGTCCGCTGCGGGCTCTTCCGCTTCCTCGTCTGCCGCCTGACTCGCGAGGCCCGAGGGCGCCTGGATGTTGGCGATGACGAAGTCGCGGTCGATCACCGGCTTGGCGCCTTCCGGCAGCGCCACCTTGGAAATCGTCAGCGTATCGCCGATCTCCATCCCCTCGATCGAGGCGGTGAGGTGATCGGGGATGTCTCCCGCGGTGACGATCAGTTCGACCTCGGGCCGGACCATGGTCAGCACGCCGCCCTTGCGGATTCCAGGGCACTTGTCGCGACCCTCGATCTCGACCGGAATGAAGAGGTTGACCTTCGACGTCCGGCGCAGGCGCATGAAGTCGACGTGGGTCGGCAGGTCCTTGACGACGTCGCGCTGCACGCCGCGGCAGATGACGCGTACGTCCTCGTGGCCATCAACCTTCATGTTGAAGAGCGTCGCGAGGAAGCGGCCGCGGCGGAGGCGCGTCAGCAGCTCGTTGAACGGAAGGTTGATGGCGAGCGGGTCCTTGCCGCCACCATAGACGATGCCTGGAACGTAGCCCTCTCTGCGGGCTTGACGGGCGGCCCCCTTGCCTGTCCCCGTCCGTTCCAGGGCGTTGAGATCGGGGATCTCGCCAGCCATGGATGTCTCTCCTGATAGCGGGCCGCCTCCAAGGGTGTCGGCCCGGATGAAGATCGGGCCTCTAGACGAGGGCGGGGTGTTTGGCAAGGGGGCGAGTGCGGCTCGCGAGAGCCTTTGCCCCGTCTGACGAAGCTCCGCAAGTCGCTGATATAGGTTCGTAAAGACAGCCATCGCAGCTGGGCTGACGGCAGCTTGCGGAGGCGGATGGGTCGGCCGGAAAACGTTCGGCGCCTCTCAGCGGCGGCGAACCAAGCGCGACCCTTGCGCGTTGCACGGGCAACGCAACGATCGAACCACGGAGGGCCACATGGTCACCACAGTCGGTACCGGCTTCAACGCCGACGCAATCCTCAAGGATCTCATCCTGCTCGAGCGGGACGCAATCGCTGCCTACGAGGCGACGATCTATCGCCTCGACGATCCGGCGAACAAGGCGAAGGTCGAGGAATTCAAGAAGGATCACGAGCGCCACCTAGACGAATTGACCAGGGCCGCCACGGCGCACGGCGCCGAAGCCCCGGCCGAGGGCGACATGAAGCAGATGCTGACCACCGGCAAGATCAAGATCGCCGATATGGTGGGCGGCGACGGTGCCATCCTGAAGGCGATGAGCACAAACGAGAGCGACACGATAGCGGCGTACAAGAACGCCAGCGAGAACAAAGACGCGCCGAGCGAACTTCAGACCTTCTTCACGTCGGCGCTGGCCGACGAGGAGCGCCACAAGGCCTGGATGGAAGACGCCGCCCGCGCGGCGTGACCCTTCGAGCGTCCGGCCGCGGCGGCCGGACGCTCTTTCCGACTCCCCCACAATCGGAATGGACAGACCCCGTTGGATCGGGGCGCTGGTTCGCCGGGAAACAAGCCGCAGGCGCCGGGCGAGCGTCTGCCCGTCCCGGCGGGCTGGCGCTCTGGTGGCCGCGTATATCGTTCGGAGTAGGGAAAGCTTGACTGCCATCAAGCGCACCGCTCCGGCGTCGCGGCGCCATCCCACGGGCAGGCGCCCGCCCGGCTTGCGTTGGGCGGGTGCGAGAGCGGCGCCGCCTTATTCGATCTGCTTGAATCAATTCGGGGGGACATACTTCGTCGTAGATGTATTTGTCGACTGACCGCAAAAGAATACCTCTTCCGGGGGAACAACCGTGACATCTGAAATGGAATACGAATTAGTCGTGTCCCGCAGAAAGACGATTCCGGAGTTACTGACGTCAGTGATCCAGGTAGCCAGTTCTTCCGTGCGATCGTAGAAAGGATAATCGACCAAGACGCGAGCTTGGTGGCCGGGAGGCAGAAAAGGTATATGTAAATCATATGCGTCAGAAAACTTGAAAGTCGTATCACCCGCTGGCAAAGGTTCAAGATGACTGTCCAGCCCACCGACTGAGACGTTCACGCGTGCATCGATTGGAACCCCGAAGCGCATCCAGATATCCTCAGAGATCGACCTGCCGGCGCTTTTGATGGTAATAATATTGATGCCCTGTTTGTCGGCGTCTCCCGAGATTGCCTTGCAGAAAGAAACATGTAAAAAGTTCAGCCTGAACAAAGCGGATGTCTCTGATTTCGCACGATAAGGCGCAATTTCTCGTGGCTCCTGATTGCAGGTATTCGTAGAATTCCGGCGGGAACCCTGCGATTTCGGATGCGCCGATGAAACCGAAGACCCGCCACCCCGAGCAGGATGATCTGCTGCGGCCGCGCCTGGTCGACCTGATCGACATGGGCCACGAGCTGGTGAAGCTCGAGGCGCTGATCGACTGGGAGTTCTTCGAGCGGGAGTGGGCAGGGTTCTTCCCGTCCGGCAGAGGGCGACCGGCGACGTCGCCGCGGCTGGTGGCGGGGCTGCTCTATCTCCAGCACGCGTTCGCCCTGTCGGACGAGGCGGTGGTCGCGCGGTGGGTCGAGAACCCGTACTACCAGCATTTCTGCGGTGAGACTTTCTTTCAGCATCGTCCGCCGATCGATCCGTCCTCGCTCACCCGCTGGCGCCAGCGCATCGGCGAAGAAGGTGTGGAGTGGCTGCTGACCGCGACGATCGAGGCCGGTCGCGCCTCGGGAACGGTCAAGGACCAGAGCATCGAGAGGGTGTCGGTCGACACCACGGTGATGGAAAAGAACATCGCCCACCCGACCGACGCCCGGCTCTACGAGACGGCGCGGCGGAAGCTGGTGGCGCTCGCCGCCGAGGCCGGGATCGAGCTGCGGCAGAGCTATGCGCGCCTGGCGCCGCGGCTGGCGGCGAAGGCCGGCAGGTACGCCCACGCCCGTCAGTTCAAGCGGATGCGCAAGGCGCTGCGCACGCTCAAGGGCTACACCGGCCGGGTCATGCGCGATCTCCGCCGCCGGCTCGAGGACATCGCGCAGGGGCCGCTGCGGGAGCGCATCCTCGACATGCTGGTCCTGACCTCGCGGCTCTTGCACCAGCAGCCGAAGGACAAGGGCAAGCTCTACAGCCTGCACGAGCCGGAGGTCGACTGCATCTCCAAGGGCAAGGCGCGGGTGCGATACGAGTTCGGCACCAAGGTCAGCGTCGCCGCCACCACCCGCGAGGGCTTCATCGTCGGCATGCGGGCGCTGCCGGGCAACCCCTACGACGGCCACACCCTCGCCGAGGCTCTCGAGCAGGTCGAGGTGCTGACCGATCGCCGCCCGTCCCTCGCCGTCGTCGACCGCGGCTATCGCGGCTACGGCGTCGAGACCACGCGCGTGCTGATCAGCGGCACCCGCAGGGGGCTTACGCCGCCGCTCGCCAAGCTCCTGCGCCGCCGCAGCGCCATCAAGCCGGAGATCGGCCACATGAAGACCGACGGGCGGCTGACGCGCTGCCCGCTGAAGGGAACCGCCGGCGACGCGCTCTTCGCCGTCCTCTGCGCCTGCGGCCACAACCTCCGCAAGATCCTCGCCCACCTGAGGGCCTTTTGGGCCCTCCTGATCGCCGCCATTCTCGGCGCGCTCAGACCCGACTGCACCCCCAAGGACAGTGTTGCCGCCGCCTAATCGGATTGTTCAGGCTGAACTCCTTATCCGGCACCACGTGTTCGAGCAGTTCCCTGATCCTGGCAACATTGGCCGCGCGGTTGCCGTTGCCGAAGAGCCCATAGTGGCGAATGCGGTGCTGGCCCTTGGGAAGCACGTGGAGGAGAAACCGGCGGATGAACTCGTCGGTATCCAGCGTCATGGTCTTGTGCCTGCCTGGCCCCTCGATGCGGTAATCCTTGACGCGGAAGGTGACGTGATCGGCATCGGCGCTGATCAGGCGGCTGTTGGAGATCGCGACACGGTGGGTGTAGCGCGACAGGTATGCCAGCACCGCCTTTGGCCCGGCAAAGGGCTCCTTGGCGTAGGCGACCCAGTCGATCTTGCGCAGCGGCGTGAGCCAGGCGGCGAAGGCACTGCGGTCCGCCAGAGCTTCGCAGTCGTTGAAGAAGACGAGCTTGCCGGCGTCATGCAAGGCAACCAGGCCTTCCAGGAACAGACGCCGAAACAGCCGTGACACCACCCGCACGGACAGGAAGAAGCCCGGACGGCATGACACCCACCGCGTGCCGTCGGCCGAGAGCCCGCCGCCCGGGACGATCATGTGAACGTGGGGATGATGCGTCATGGCGGACCCCCAGGTGTGGAGCACCGACGTGATGCCGATCCGGGCGCCGAGATGCTTGGGGTCGGCGGCGATCTTCAGGACCGTGTCCGCGCTTGCTCGCATCAAGAGATTGTAGATCGCGCGTGTTCGCCAATGTCTCTCGGACCATTGGCGTTCCACTGGCTCACCCTGGTGAGCGATGTCGCCGAAGTTCGACGTTTGCCGGCCGGATTTCGTCTATCCGGTGCGCGCCGTGTTCGGGAATTCAAGGGCTTGGTAGCCGTGCGGGGTGGATTTCGGCCCAACTCGTGTAGTTACACGTCGTTGCCCTAGCATGCATTGAGATGCGGGTGCATCTGAGGCATCTTGCATTCCATGTTTACACGCGTCACCGAGAGCGGCGGGCGTCGCTATCTGCAGATCGTCGAGTCCTTCCGCAACGATGCCGGAAAGCCCAGGCTGCGCGTCGTCGCCAACCTCGGGCGCGTCGACGGAATGAAGGAGGGCCAGCTCGACGCCCTGATCCGGGGCCTCAGCCGGGTTGCCGGGCGGGACGAGCCGGCGAAGACCGAGATCGCCTGGGAAGGCGCGCGCAGCTACGGTGACGTCTTCGCCCTGCATGCGCTTTGGAAGGGCGACGTGGCCGCCGAGCGCGGCCGTGCGGCCGTCCTTGGTGAGGCGCTTGTAGCCGGCATAGCCGTCCACTTGCAGGACGCCGTC
>CAVZOJ010000021.1:0-3223 GCA_963776845.1 uncultured Alphaproteobacteria bacterium
ATGCTTCGGCACAAGGACATCGCGACCACGTATGGGCATTACGATCACTCGGAAGGGCTCGCGGCGGCCGCAGACTTCGACTGCTTCCTCGACACTCGTACGACGGACAGGACGGAACTGAACCTGTAATCCGGTTCCGCCCGTTGCCGCCAGAAGCCGCAATTTCCCCTGTTTCCGTGGCGTGTTGAGAACGGGTCGGCATCATCCGCACGGGATGGAGGGACCCCTGTCTCAACATTTTCCGCGCAAGGCGGCTATTTCCGTCAACCGCTTCGCCAAGGCCGGGCTCGCTTCAATTCGGAGCGGAAACCTGCCCCATAATTTCGGAAAGCCGGAGCCGTATCCGTCGCGCCGTCGCCCGCCCATGTCGGCCCCTCATGTCGAGGGCCGACAGGCACGGGCGACGGAGCCGCGACCGGAAAGACAGCAGGGGATGTCGGGGAGAGGTCGAGGGATCGACCACTGATCGCGGTCGGCCGCGCGGCGACTGGTAGGTTGCTCTCGAAGTGAGCCCACTACGCCAAGGCTCCGGTCCATTCGTGTCGCGCCCCCTCTCGACGAGGGCGCGACACGCATGACCCCGAAGCCAATCCAACCACTGCGTGTAGCGCGACAATCTCGGTGAGACGAGCGCGACAATCCGGATGAGAAGCGAAGGTGTCGCGGCAGTGTGAGCATCGCGGCGCCCGACGCCGCGAGCAAGGGTTTTCTCATCGTGATTGTCGCGGAGCGTCAATCAGCGAGCGTCTTTGGTGTCGCGCGCGTGGGCGGTCGCCCTGGTCCCTTGCGTCGCTCGACGGCGGTGCGACGCCGGTAGCTTTCGACGTTGAGCTCGAAGATCGTTGCGTGATGCACGAGACGGTCGACGGCGGCGAGCGTCATGGCGGGATCGGGGAAGATCCGGTTCCACTCTCCGAAGGGCTGGTTGGCGGTGATCAGGACGGATCGCCGTTCGTAGCGCGCGCTGATCAGCTCGAAGAGGACGCTGGTCTCGGCCTGATCCTTGGTGACGTAGGCGAGGTCGTCGAGGATCAGCAGGTGATACTTGTCGAGTTTGGCTATGGCGGATTCCAAGGCGAGCTCGCGCCGGGCAACCTGGAGTTTCTGGACGAGATCGGTGGTGCGGGCGAAGAGCACACGCCAGCCGTTCTCGATGAGGCCCAGGCCGATGGCCGCGGCGAGGTGGCTCTTGCCGCCGCCGGGCGGGCCGAAGAGGAGGAGGTTGTCGCCCTTCTCGAGCCAGCTGTCGCCGGCGACGAGCGCTATCACCTGGGCCTTCGAGAGCATCGGCACGGCGGCGAAGTCGAAGGTATCGAGGGTCTTGCCGGGCAGCAGGCGCGCCTCGGCCAGATGTCGCTCGATGCGGCGGCGGGCGCGCTCGGCGATCTCGTGCTCGGCCAGGGCAGCGAGGAAGCGGGCGGCGGGCCAGCCTTCCTTGTCGGCGCGCTCGGCGAAGTCGCTCCAGATGTGCCTGATACCCGGCAGGCGCAGGTCGCTGAGCAGAAGGCCGAGGCGGGCCTCGTCGATCGGGTCTGTCGCGCTCATGTCGCGGCTCCCTCGACAGGTGCTGCATGGGTCAGGACGTCGTAGGCGCTGAGCGGCGCCAAGGTGACCGTGACCTGCGGCAGCGCCCCGGGGTTGGGCTGGAAGCGGGCCTGGATCGTGGCAAGTTCCGGGAGCTCGTCTGCGTCGAGGCTGGCGTCAATCAGGGCGGCGAGATCGGCCTCGCAACCGCGCTCATGGGCGATCGCCAGTGCGCCCACCACGAGCTTGCAGGCGGCCCGCTCCGGCAGCGCCTCCATCGCGGCGTCGTAGAGGCGGCGATAGGCGTCCCGGGGGAAGAGCTGGTCGCGGTAGACGAGGCCGGGCAACGCCATGGGCTTGGCCCTCAGCGCATGGATGACATGGCGGTAGTCGACCACATGGGCGCGGCGCCGGTCACCGTATCCGCGGCCGCGCGGCAACGTCATCAGAGGCGTGCCGCCGAGGAACACCTCCAGCCGATCGTCGTGCAGGCGCACACGCAACCGGTGGCCGATGAGCCGCGAGGGGACGGTGTAGAAGACCCGGCGGAGCATGAAGCCACCCGAAGAGGTGACGGTCACCATGGTCGCCTCGCCGTCCTCGGCTCGCCGCGGCGGCAACGGCCGGAGCGCGGCCCGCTCGGCGTCGATGCGCTTGCGGTTGCGGGCGTTGCGACGGCCGATCAGCTCGTCGACGAAGCCGCGGTAGTCGGCGATCGTGTCGAAGTCGCGCGACCCCCGCAGGAGCAGCGCATCCTCCACCACGCGCTTGAGGTGACCATGCGCCGCCTCGATCGTACCGTTCTCGTGGGCGACACCGCGATTGTTGCGGCTGGCGGCCATGCCGTAGTGGCCGCAGAGCGCATCGTATCGGGCGGTCCAGTCCTCCTCGACCTCCGGCGCAAGGTTGCGGAAAGCGGCCGAGAGGCTGTCGCTGCGATGCTCGCGCGGCGCGCCGCCCAATGCCCAGAGCGCGTCCTGCAATCCCGCGGCCAGCGCCACGAAGCTCTCCCCGCCGAGAACGACATGGGCATGCTCGAAGCCGCTGAAGGCCAGGCGGAAGTGGTAGAGCCGGTGCGGCAGCAGCTCGCCCGCAACCCTCACCCCGGAGCCGGCCATGTCGGTGAAGTCGGACAGGCCCATCCGGCCCGGCTCATGGGTCTGGCGGAAGATCACCTCCCGTTCCGGGCCGTGTAGCGCGCGCCATTGGCGAATGCGCCGCTCCAGCGTCCGCCGGACCCCGAGGCCCAGATCGGGATGCCGACGCATTAGCTCCTCGAAGACCGCGACAGGTCGCAGACCGGGACTCGCCTCCAGCATCGGGACGACCTCGGCCTCGAAGACCTCCGCCAGGGGATCAGGCCGGCGCCGCTCGCGCGGTGCCCGCTTCTCGGAGGGGGGACGCGCGTCCTGCGCGATGCGATAGCCGGTGGCCGTGCTGAACCCGGCGCGGGCCGCGGCAACCGGGATCGGGGCGTTCGTGCGATGCTTCATGAAGAGCCTCATCTGGTGATCGGTCACGTGGCGGCCGGGCACGAGCGCTCCTCCGATGCAGAGAAAGCCCCCGTATACCCCGACCGACCGCGATCACCCCGCCGAACCCGAACCTCCGGTCGGGCTACGCCCTTCCTGCGGTCCGGGTTCGGCGGTTCGCTCTCATCCAGATTGTCGCTCGATTCTTCATCCTGATCGACGCGCTT
>CAVZOJ010000022.1:0-18695 GCA_963776845.1 uncultured Alphaproteobacteria bacterium
ACAGAGAACGCTTTCGCGAAGGCAAGTGGCGGAGGGAATGGGCCTGAAAGACAACCTTCTCTTGTGGATGCCGCTCTCATTTGCAAGGAATTTCTGAGACTTAGGCATTGTGATCGAGTGCGGACTCTTGTCAGGCCTTTTCGTGCGGCCCGTGAGATGCCGCTGGCCGAGATGGTGATGCGCGGACCGGGGCCAGATCTCTGAAGGCGAGCTCGAGGCTCGGAGAAGGTTTCTGGTTCGCCCAACCCGGATCATGTCGATCATTTGCCCATGCGGTTCAGGTCTTCCTCACAACTCAGCGGTCCGGCTCGAACCGCGCTGCCGGATCAGGCAGCGCTTCCGATCGCCGGGCCACGATAGTCTTCGCCGCGCGTCATCATCGCCCAGATGCCGCGCGCCATCTTGTTGGCCAGCGCCGAGGCAGCGACCATTGGAGGCTTACGCTCCAGCAGGCGCGCCAGCCAGGGATTCTGCGGGGCGCCATGGCGCAGCGCCCAGCGGACCACGGCCATCGCGCCGGTGATCAGCAGGCGGCGAATGTCGCGCTGACCCATCTTCGAAGTTTTCCCGAGCCGCTGCTTGCCGCCAGTCGAGGCCTGTCGCGGCACGAGCCCAAGCCAGGCGGCAAAGTCGCGTCCCCGTTTGAACTGATCCATCGGCGGCGCAAAGGTCTCGACCGCCAGGGCGCTGATCGGACCCACACCCGGCATCGTCTGCAGACGACGCGATGTCTCGCCTTCCCTGGCGATCGCGTCGATCCTCTTTTTCATAGCATTGATCCGGCCGGTCAGATGCGCGATCTGGTCCAGCAGCTCGCGACAGATCTCCCGGGCGAGCGGCGGCAAATCCGAGTTCGGATCCTCGACGACCGCTTCGAGGCGCGGGAGATAGCCGATCCCCTCGGGCGCGACGTAGCCGAACTCGTACAGGTGAGACCGCAGCGCGTTGACCGTCTCGGTGCGCTGCTTCAGGAACTGCTCGCGGGTGCGGAACACGATGGACCGCGCCTGCTGTTCCCCGGTCTTCGGTTCGACATAGCGCATGGTCGGGCGCAGCGCCGCCTCCACGATCGCCTCCGCGTCGGCGGCGTCGTTCTTCTGCCGCTTGATGAACGGCTTGACGTAGCGCGGCGCGATCAGTTTCACCTCGTGGCCGGCCCGCTCCATTTCGCGCGCCCAGTAATGCGCTCCGCCGCAGGCTTCCATCGCGACGAGGCACCGCGGATGCTCGGAGATGAAGCGCTGGAACTGTGGCCGCGACAGCTTCTTGCGGAACAGAACCGTCCCGTCCGCGGCCGCGCCGTGCAGCTGGAACACGTTCTTTGCCAGGTCGACGCCGATGATGCTAACTTTCTTCACGGATGCCCTCTCGCTCCTCTTGTGACTTCAGCATCACAAGCTTGGCGCATTGCGACGCCGTTGGGGAGAGAGCGGCATCCACCCCATCTCTCAGCCTTACCGCATTGAAAATGTTATAACGCCTCGACCGGCCGATCGGCGCAGACGCGACCAAAATACAACTGGAATGATGCGCACACGGGCGCGCCTCCATCGCTCCTCGAAAGCCGGAACCGCAGCATCGCCCGCTCCCGCCGTCGGAACAGGATGCGCGATCTCGGCGCGGTTGTTCAATCCAACCCCGATCTCTCGATCATCGCCGCGACCCAGCGCAATGAAGCGGCGCCGTAGGTGCGCAACCGATCGGTGTCGAGCTCCTCCGAACGGCGGTGGCGCTTAAGTATCTTCCTCAGGAAGCCGCAGCGTTGTCGCGGGTCTTCGTGACGTAACTCTCGAGCACCTCGCCCTCGTGGTCGACAGCCCGTTAGAGGTAGTGTGGTTCGCCGTTGATTTTCACAAAGATCTCGTCGAGGTGCCCCCTCCAGCGGCTGGCTTTATGCCCGCGATCCTGCGCCTGCAAATCTCCGAGGCGAACGTAGGTCCGAACCACTGCCACCAGTAGCGGATCGTCTGGTGGCTGACATCGCAGCAACGGCTGCGTTTGGTCATCTGCGAACGTAAGCCAGCGCCCTATCCTGCCTCAAGCCAAGTTCTTCTGACAGGGCGAAGTTCTTCACTGTCGTTAAGAAGACGTCAAAGGATGTGCGGCAATGTTTGACGCAACCCATTCCAAGCCTTACCTTAGGTAATCAACTCAGTAAAATTTATCTCCGCCTCGAATTCAAAGTCGCAGGTCGCTCGGCTTCAATGCACGCGGGAGGAGGGATGGCATGCGTCCTGAACTTGGGTTTGTCCTTACTGCGCTCGTGGCTCTCGCCCTATCGCACGGCACGCCCGTCGCCTCGATGACGGCCGAAGGCGGCGACCCCGATCCCGCCCCGCCGGTGGCAGAGTGCAAGACGAGCAACACCGTCATCGCCCGCGTCGCGGCCATCGAGCAGGTCTACGTCTACAACCGCTTCGGCTCCTTCAACCCCGCGGGAATGATGTTCGCCCTGCGCCGAGACGTCGTCGTTGCGGGGGGCGACGAGACGGCCGAGATCGCCGGGCCGGACGGCACGCCTCTGGAGGACGGGGAACGGATTCCGCTCGTGCCCACGGCAGACACCGACAGCGCTCTCGCTGGCCACGTGCGCCTGCGGTCCGACAAGCGGCCGCGGCCGATAGTGCTTCGCGTCAACAGGGGCGACTGCCTGAGGGTCGAGTTCACCAACCTTCTCAGCCCCGTGGTCGACGAGGAGAACGAGGTCGTACGGCTCGGCCCCGGGCGCACCGTGCCGTGGTCCTCGGACGAGCCCGCGACGCGCGCCGCTTCGATGCACGTCAACGGACTCGCGCTCTCGGGCGACATCGGCTCGGACGGCAGTAACGTCGGCTCCAACGCCTCGTCGCTGGCCGCGCCCGGCGAGACGCGCACCTATACCTGGCGGGCGAGCGTTGAGGGCGGCTTCCTGCTCTACTCGCTCGGCGCCCCGGCCGGTGGCGAGGGAGACGGCGGGCAGCTTGGCCTCGGTCTCTTCGGCTCGGTCAATGTCGAGCCCAAGGGGTCGCACTGGTTCCGGTCGCAGGTGACGGGCACCGAGCTTGCCACCGCCGCGACTGGCGCGAGCGCGCTCGGCACCCCGATCCTGCCGCTCGGCACCGACGGCGCAGGCTATGAAGCGGTGGGCGCGGACGGAACGCCCATCCTCGCCATGACCATGCCGTCCGATCATCCGGACGCGCACGAGGAGATCGTCCACACCGACCTGAACGCCGTCGTCGACATGTCGTCTGCAGACGAGAACTGCGAGGACGTCGATCCGGCCAGCACCTGCGGCGATTCCTTCCGCGAGTTCACTGTGATCTTCCACGACGAGCTTACCGCGGTGCAGGCCTTCCCCGCTCTGGCCAACGAAGAAAGCCCGCTGTCGGCGCTGAGGGACGGGATGGGCATCAACTACGGCTCCGCGGGCCTTGGCGCGATGGTGATCGCCAACCGCGAGGGCATGGGCCCAGCGCGCGACTGCGTCGAGTGCAAGCTCGAGGAGTTCTTCCTGACCTCCTGGGCCATGGGCGATCCGGCCCTCGTCCTGCAGCACGACGAGGACGCTCGGGCCGTCGAGGCGCTCTACCCCGACGATCCTTCGAACGTCCACCATTCGTATCTCGGCGACCCGGTCCGCTTCCGGAACCTGCACGCGGGCCCGAAGGAGACGCACGTCTTCCACCTTCACGCCCACCAATGGCTTCAGGACTGGAGCGATCCTGCCTCGGTTTATCTCGACAGCCAGACCATCTCGCCGGGCGCGTCTTTCACCTACGACGTCCATTACGGCGGGTCGGGCAACCGCAACCTGACGCCCGGCGACTCGATCTTCCACTGCCACCTCTATCCGCATTTCGCCCAAGGCATGTGGGAGCTCTGGCGCACACACGACGTGTTTGAGGCCGGCACGCGCGATCGCTGGCTGCCCGACGGCGAGATCGCGGGCGGTACGCCCAACCCGGCCGTGGTGCCGATCCCCGGCCTGCCCCTGCCGCCGATGCCGTCGCCCGAGTTCCGCGGCTATCCGTTCTACATCGCCGGCGTTCCCGGCCACCGGCCGCCGCAGGCGCCACTCGACATCAACCCGACGGTCTACGAGGACGATCCCGCCGAGACGCTGATGCGCCACATCGTGCTCGGCGGCGAGCGCGAGACCGGAGAGAGCCTTTTCGGCCAGACCCCCGACGGCGAGGATACCGACCTCGAGCGGCGCTACTTCGACACTTCGATCCCCGAGGATCGCTTCTCGGTCAGGCGAACCGCATCGCCAGCCGCGTCCGCGAGACGGCCGCGAGCTCGGACCTGTTCCTCCTTGCGGCCAAGCTCACCAAGGCGTGGATCCGCCGCCTGCCGCTCGAAGGCACGCCCGCGGAGCGGACCGCGATGGACTTCCATTCCGGCGCCGCGGCGGGGGCAACCACGATCGACACCTCGCCCTACGGCGTGCCGGAACGGGGCTATCCGGCCTGCAAGGCGGACGGCACCTGCGACAATCCGACGACGCCGGCCGAACGGGTGCTCTTCCGCGTCAACGGCCTGCCACCGAAGCCCGGCGCGCCCTTCGCCGATCCATGTCCGCGGCGCTACTACGTCGGCGGCTACGACGACGATCCCACGAACCCGTTCCTGTGGCAGAAGCTCGGGCCCGAGCGGCGCTACCGCGCGTCCTACCTTCAGTTCGACATGCCGGTGAACCGTCACGGCTGGCACGATCCGCAGGCCCGCATGATCGCGCTCGAGGAGGATGCCGCGGCGCTGCTCGACCACACGCGCGCGCCAGAGCCATTCTTCTTCCGCGCCAACTCCGGCGAGTGCATCGTCTTCGAGGCGACGAACCTCATCCCGTCGAACCTCAACCTCGACGACTTCCAGGTGTTCTCGCCCACCGACACGATCGGCCAGCACATCCACCTCGTGAAGTTCGACGTCACCTCGTCGGACGGATCGGGCAACGGCTGGAACTACGAGGATGGCACGTTCTCGCCCGACGAGCTGCGCGAGCGCATCATCGCGAACAACGCCTACCGCGGCGTGGCCGAGCTTCGGCCCCTGACGCACCGGCTGTTCCAGCCCGGCGCGCCGCTGGACGAGGGCACCGACGGGCCTGGCATCTGTCCCGACGCGCTACCGGCAAATGCGGCCGAGGCCGAGCGGATGCTCGACGAACATCCCTGGTGCGGCGCGCAGAGTACCATCCAGCGCTGGTGGGCGGACCCTCTGCTGAATCGCGCCGGCCGGGACCGGACGATCCGCACGGTCTTCACCCACGACCACTTCGGACCGAGTTCACACCAGCAGCACGGCTTCTACGCCGCCCTCGTGATCGAGCCGAACGGATCGAGCTGGCAGACCGTCAGCGGCGAGCCCTTCGGCGGGCAGGATCCATCGACCGGCGAGGCAATCCCCCCGGCGCGGGCCGACGGCGGTCCCACTTCATATGCTGCCAACATCGTCGGTCCGACGACCGACGGGAAACCGGCCTTCAGCCGCCGCGAGTTCAATCTCGCCGTCGCGGACTTCGCCCTGCTCTACACCGCGCCGCCCGCCAACCGGCCGATCAGCCCTCCGGGCCGGCTGGATCACGACCTGCCACAGATGGTGCTGAACTTCGCGCCGCCGAAGCCCGAGGGCATCTCGGTCTCTGACCCGGGCGGGCAGCTTCTTAACTACCGCAACGAGCCGCTGCCGGGACGCCTCGCGCAGGAAGGTCCGGACGGCAGATGGTCGCTCCGCACATACAAAGCCAACTCCCCGCTCGCCAAGGCCTGCGAGGCGGCGCACCGCGAGGTCTTCGACTCGCCCGACGCGGATCTGGCGCTCGATGCGCTCCGTGGCTGCAGGACAGCGGCATTCGGCGAGGTCACCACCGACGAGGCCTGCGTCGCGGAAACCCTCGCGCGGGTGTGCAATCCGTCCGATCCGGCTAACGTCTTCTCCAGCTTCACCTTCGCTGGTATCGACGACGAGATCGCGAAGCACGTCGCCGAGGACCGGCTATTCTACGACACCCGCCGCATCTTCGCCCGCTACCTCGAGCCCGACTGCAATCCGCCGCGCGTCATTTGCGGCGAGCTTCCGGGGCTGCGCCAGCCCGGCGATCCCGCGACCCCGATCCTACCGGTGCGCGAAGGCGACACCATCCAGCTTCGCCTCGTGCAGGGCGCGCAGGAGGAAAACCACATCTTCTTCGTCAACGGCATGAAGTGGCCCGCCGTCCCCGGCTCCACCTTGTCGGGCTACCACGCCGCGCAGTCGATCGGCATCTCCGAGCACTTCGAGTTCGACGTGAGCGTGCAGAACCCCTCGCCGCAGGTGACGCTCGACCATCTCTATGGCACCTCCGCGACCGACAACCTCTGGGACGGACAGTTCGGCCTGATGCGGGTCGTGGGTCAGGCCCGCCTTCCGGCGCTGGCCCGCCTGCCGTCTCCCGACGGCGCGGACGTGACGGTGGATCAGATACCCTCCTCCGTCACCTCGACCTGCGAAGGCCATGAGCCGTCACGGGAGTTCTGGGTCGAGGCCTGGCGGCTCCGCGACGTCATCCGGTCCGGGGAGACCGACGTGCCGATCGCGGTCCGGGGCAAGGACTGGGCCGCCAACCCAAAGGCCGGGATCTCCGACCCGGCCGCCGTCGTGTATCTCCTCGCCAGAGCGACGGACGCTGCGGGAGAGCTTATGGATCCGGCTGCGCCTTTGCAGGAATACGACTTCGTCCACGAGGGCAGGAAGACGCCCGAGCCCCTCATCCTGCGCGCCAATGCCGGAGAGTGCATCAAGGTCAATCTGATCAACAAGCTTCCCCGCGAGCGCGAGGACGTGGACGATCCCGCCACATGGGCCTGGAACGCGCTCCCGCCCATCGCCAACGACTTCAACACCAACGACCTGCCCGCATCCCGGGCGGTCGGCCTGCACCCGCAGCTCATGGCCGTCGCACCGGCCGAGGACGGCTCCTTCGTCGGGCGGAACCCCGATCCCTCAGTCGTCTGGCCGTGCCATGACGAAACGCCCTGCGGCAGTCAGAAAAACCCGGGCTCGATTCCGCTGACATGGTACGCCGGAGACTACAGCCAGACCGCGGGCCAGACCGGGCCGCAGCTCGTTCCCATCGAGTTCGGCGCGGCGGGCCTGATGGACTTCGCCGACGTCCCCAAGGGCTCCATGCATGGTCTCGTCGGGGCGCTGGTGATCGAGCCCGAAGGCGCGACGTGGGAGACCGACTGCGACATCCTGCGCGCGGCCGGGAAAGGCGAAGGCGTGAAGGACTGCCTCAACGCCGCCGCCACGGTGCATTATCAGGATCCCGACACCGGCGAGATGACCTCGTTCCGCGAGTTCGTGCTCGTCGTCCAGAACGACGCCAGCCTAAACTACAACGGTCAGCCTCTGCCGAACCTCCGCAACGCCGACGACGCCGAGGATACCGGCCAGAAGACCTTCAACTACCGCTTCGAGCCGTTCTGGGCCCGTCTCGGCGCAAGCCCGACGATTAGTCCCGAGGAGATGGCCGAACGCGACCTCTCGCGCATCCTCAGCTCCGGCCGGATTCCGTTCAGCGCCTCGCCCGCCGATCCGACCGCGCCGCCTGTCGGATCGGAGGTGCCGGGCTACGAGCAGGGCGATCCGGCGACGCCGCTCTTCACTGTGCGCGCGGGAATGCCGGTGCGGATACGCCTCGTCGAGCCTGCCGGGCACCCGCGCCACGGCGCCTTCGCACTCGCCGGGCATGACTGGCAGGACATGCGATGGACCTGCCGGAGCGACGGCTCGCTCGCGCAGGTCGCCAGCGTGGCAGACTGGGGCCGGACCGACGTCAGCCGACCGGAGACCTGCGACCCCGCCTCGTTCAAGCCCATCGATCCGGCGAACGCCGGGGCGAGTGGAGGCACGGTCGCCGACCTTCCCCGCTTCAACGGTGGTGTCGTGAACGGCATCGGACCCGCGCGGCACGTCAACATCCTCGTCCCGAGCGCGGGCGGACCGGAGCAGATCGCGGGCGACTACCTTTACAACAACCCGGTCGGCTTCTCCTTCGGCGGCGGACAATGGGGGATCATGAGGGTCTTCGGCAGCGACGCCTGCTCCTCGCCCGGCGATGCGGACGGCCCCCGCACCCACCTCGACGACAGGACCGGACGCACGCAGGTCTGCTGGTGACGCCATGGCACGCCGATCCCTCCCCGCAACGGCCGCGACTCTCGCCCTCTCCCTCCTGACGGCCGGTCTCGCCCGAGCCGAGATGGCAGGCCACGAAGCGCACAGCGGCCACGACATGGGCAAAATGGCCGACGCAGCTCCCGCCGCGGTGTTCGACCCCGCGTCGGCCTCCGTCTCGCTCTCCGTCACCGGACCGGACGGCGCCGCGGCCCGCGCGGGCGAGGAGGCGCGGATCGAGGTCACGGTGACCGACCGCGCCACCGGCGCCCCTGTCAGCGGGCTCGAAATGGCCGGATGGATGCTTCTGCGCCGCAACGCCCAGGTAGCGGCCGAGATGCCGTGCGACGCCAAGGCCCGGCTCTTCACGCAAGGGCGCGTCACCCAGCGGCCCGATGTCGATCTTAACGCCGCGCGCCTTCTGGTGCTGGCGCGCTCCGGCATGGTCGCGGTCGTCAATCCGCAGGTCGACTTCACGATCACCCAGATGGAAGGCGTCATTCCTCTTCCCGGCGTCCCCGCCGACTGGGCGCTCTCCGAGGATGGCAGCAGCCTCTTCGTGTCGCTTCCGGTCGCCGCCGACGTCGCGGTCATCGACACCCGCGGCTTCCGGATGTCGAACCTGATCGAGCTGCCCAAGGGATCGGTGCCGACGACGCTCCTGCCGCTGCCGGGCGGCGCGCTGGCCGTGGTGCTGTCGGCGCGGGGGACGCTGACCATCGCGCGGCCCGACGGCTCGGGCCCGACCGCGCCGGTCGGGATCGGGGCCGGCCCGACCGCGCTCGCCGAAGCCGCCGGCATCCTCTACGCGGCCAGCGCCGACGGCAAGGTGACCGCCATCGACGCCACGACCGGCCAAGTCCGTGCCTCGGCCGCGCTGCCGGCGGGCGAACCCTCGCTCTCCGTCGCGAAGGATGGCTCCGCCCTCTACGTCGCCTCGCGCACCGCAGCGGGGATCCAGATCCTCGACGCCCGCACCCTTGCAAGCCGCGGCACCATCGAGGCCGCCCCCGGCGTGACCGCATTCGCCCTGACGCCGAAGGGCAGCCACCTCATCGCCCTCGACGGGGACACGAGCCGGATGCTCCTCGCCGACCTTAAGGAAGGCCGTGTCGTGGACGAGGCCCGCGTCGCCGACGCGCCGGTCGAGATCGCCGTCTCGCACGACTACGCCTACGTCCGCGGGCTCGAAGGCGACCACTTCACGGTCGTCGAGCTTGCCGATCTCGAGCGCGGCACGATCTCGCCCGTCGAGGTCCAGTCGGCCTCGAGCCCCGTCGTCCGCCGCGAGGCACTGGCGAAGGCGCGGCTCGTCGCGCCCTACGGCCATGGCGCGCTCGTCTCCAATCCCGACGAGCGGGTCGCCTATTACTACATGGAAGGCATGAACACGCCGATGGGCACGGTGCCGCTTCCCGCGCCCGACGTCCAAGGAACGATGACGGTGGATCGCGGTCTGCGCGAGACCGCCCCCGGGGTCTACACGACATCCGCCACCCTGCCCTTCGCCGGCACCTATGACGTGCCGCTCGTCCTCGGCAACGCCCGCCACACAACCTGCCTCGTCGCCACCGCCGAGCCCGGCGCGCCCGCGCCGTCCGACAACGTGGCCAGCCCGGTGATCTTGAGCCTCGCCCCAGACGACGTCGCTCCCGGCCCGGAGTCCATCGTGATCCGCATCGCCGACACCGGCACCGGCGCGCCGATGGACGGGCTCACCGACGTCGTCGTCCTGGCCTACAATGTCGGTGCCAACTGGCAGGCCCGCTCCCGCGCCCGCGATCTCGGCGACGGGCGCTACGAGGCGCGGTGGGATTTCCCGCGCGCCGGGCAATACCGCCTCAGCGTCGCCAGCGCCTTGGCCGGCCTCGGGTTCGCCGACCACGATCCCCTGGACCTTCGCGTCCGTTCCGCTTCCAGCCTGAAGGAGTCCCGGCCATGATCCGAGGTGCCCTGGCGCTCGCCGCCTTTCTCGCCGCAGGAACGGCGATGGCGGTGCCCGCAAACCAGTTCCTCCTGACAGGACCCATCGAGCACCTGTCGCTCGACAGTCCCGGCGATCCCGCAAGCGGCGGGCGCATGATCGTGCACGGCGTCGAGGTGGTCCTGCCGAGACACGTCGAGGTCCAGCTTCCCGGGCAGTTCCTGTCTCTGGCTGACGTCTTCGCACAGGCGCCGATGGACAGCCCCGACAGCGGTCTCGCCCTCGCCGACGCGACGCCTCCCCTCGCTGCCTTCGAGGCGAGCGTCGCAGGAAACATCGTCGGATCCGACCACATCGCGGGGCTTGTGTCGATCTCGCAGCACTCGCTGGCCCAGGGTCAGGGGGTCATCTCGGCAATCGACCCCGCGACCGGGATCATCACGCTCGTGCCGAACGCCGGATCGACAACCCAGACCCGGCTGCGCCTCAACGATCCCGACGGTCGCTACGGACCCGCCGCGGTGCGTGCTGACGCGACCCCGTCCGCGAACGTCGAGAGCCTTGCCGCGCAGGACGCCCGCTTCGGCGTCGACACCGCAAATTCCCCGATCCTCGCCGTCTCCGGCTATCCGATGTGCGTGCAGCGCGCCGCGCCGGACGATCTGCTCTGCCCCTCGGTCAACCGTCCTGGCGGCGGGACCACACGTCTCTTCGTCATGGGAAGCGCTCCGATGGACGTCGCCGTCGCGAGCGGCAGGATCGTCCCGCCCTGCTCGGCTTGCGATCCGACGCGGCAGGCCCCCCTCGCGGTCGGCGACGACATTCTCTACGCGGGCACGCTCGCCCGCGACACGACCGGCCTCTACATTTCCGTCCACAGCCTCGAGGCGAACGTCGGCATCTTCACCGCCGCGGGCACTGATCCCGCCTACGTCGCGATCGAGGACGGCCTCATTGGCACGCAGGGCCCCGACGTGATCGTTCCCGGGGTCAACAACGGCAGCCCGCTGATGCAGGAGACGCAGAACCGCCTCCATATCGAGGGCTTCACGACCGATCCGACCCGGCGGGTGGAGCTTTTCGCCGTCGATGTCGATCCGTCCGGCGTCGCTGGAGAGCAACTGCGCTACTACGCGACCGCCGACAGGGGCGATCCGGCGACGCTCGGGCGCTTCCGGCTTCGGCTCGACGATCAGATCGCCTATCTGGGCGGGACCGACGGCCTCGTGCGCGGTGCGCCGCGCGAATTCCTCGCCCGCATCGAAGGCGGCCAGAACGTGACCGGCATGCCGGACCCGGATTTCGGTCTGAGGGGCAACCAGCTCGACGGTCATGCGCCGCCCGCGGCGCCGCTCGCCGCGAACGGCCTCGTCGCGGGCCGCTATCAGGCGCCCTTCGGCGAATACATCTTCCCCGAGAACAAGACCCCGGGCGACCCGCTCATCCCCTTTAACTTCGAGTGCCTGCCGTTCCTCTCGTTCGACGGTGCGGGCGGCCTCGGCCTCTCCCCCTGGCCGGGCGAGACCGCGCCGGCCCTGCCGGCGGCGGGCGAGAGCTGGGTCCAGTGCGGCAACCCGCCCAAACCGCTGACGAACTGAGGAGGTCGACATGGCTGTCTCGATTGCACTCTTGGATGAGACCGTCGGCGCCGCGCTGTCTTCCGGCGCCGCCAAGGTGCTCTGGGACGACTTCGGAAGTCGCGGAGCCCACCCCGACGCCACGGCACGGCCGGGAAACGGTTCCTTGAAATGCAGCGTCGGCAATCGGCAGGACGTGACGATCCTCCAGCAGGGGGCGGCGGGCGCCGGTACGCACAACGGCCATTTTCAGAAGAGCCACATGCTCCTCACGCAGTCCGCCCGGGGCAGGAAGATCGACCTCGTCTTCATTGGCGGCGTAAACAAGGTCATCTTCGGGGCGGAGGCCTTCGACTTCTCCGACTTCACCGCAGGCGACACGCAGAACGTGAAATGCATCTTCAACGAGAGCACGATCTGGGAGTCCTACTCGAAGGAGTGGACTGCCAAGAACAGCTACTTGATCTGGGTCAAGCTCGAGGCGATGGGCGATCCCATCGAGCGCATGGAGGTCTACATCCGGAGGAACGACACGGACGGGCAAAGGTTCGATGAAGGCGTTGCGATCAGCGGTCTCCTTCTGCCCTGACGCCTCGCGCGCGCGTCGGCCCTCGGTCGCCGCCTAGCGCGACCAGGTCTCGCGGTCGAGTTCCGGAAAGCCCACCTTCTGCGCCACCTCGACGCCCGCAGCACCCAACGTCGCCACACCGGCGGCCCCGCCGCCCTTCATGGTGCGGCTGTCGGCCAGCACTTCGCGCGCAGGCGGCGTTTCAGCCGCGAAGGCCGTCGCCCGGATCGGGAAGCGCTCGCCCCACTGGCGAGCGGGCCCGAGGTCGACATGGATGAATCCCGAGCGCGGATAGAAGCCGAAGCCGAGGAACCCGACCTCCCGCGCCGCCGCCTCGAATGCCACCGGGTCGTGGTTCGCCATGGCGATGTCGAAGGCGGCGCCGTCGAGGTGCTTCGACCGAGTGGCGCCGCCGCACGGCGCGGTTGTGCTCGGGGCTGCACCAAATCACCAGCGATCACCTGCGAGGCTGCTGCGCTGGCGGACCCAGGGCGCCCCAGAGCTGCACGATCCGCCAGATCCGATGACCGGCCGCGCGCCCGACCGGGTCGCTGGCACTCACGCCATCTGCGCCTCCTTGCGCTCTTGGGCCGGCTTGGGTCCTAGCTGAACCTGGCCCTCCTTGTCGTCGACGCGATCAGCCGATGCCTAAGATGTCCATTGAAACATCTTACGACATGTTTTTTGCCGATAGACGTTGACGCGACCATCAGCTTGTGCCAAATTTTTTGTCGAAAGGCGAGGCGATGCACATCCGCGAGCTGAAGGAGCGAACCGACACCACCGAGCGACAGGTAAGGTACCTGATCGCCGAGGGCTTTATCCCGCCACCACGGGGCGGACGGTCGAACGCAGACTACGGCGAAGACCATGTGGCCGCAATCACCCGGTATATGCGGCTTCGCGATCTTGGCTTTCCGCCGGCCGCCATACGCCTCCTGCTGGACGCGCGCGACGGCGCTCCCTTCCCCGTCGCTCCCGGCGTGACGCTCGTCCTCGCCCCGGAGCTGATCGGCTCCCGCGAGCCCGTCGCCCCGTTGGTCGAACGCCTGCGAAGCCTTCTCACCGACCTCTTCATGGAGCCCGAGACCGATGCCGCGCCACACCCAGCAGCAGACGATTGATCCTCTCGCCGCCTTCCTTGAGAACGCCTCCCGAGGTCGGCACCCGATCCCGCTGATCTCCACCGGGCTTGACGTCGAGATCACCGGCGGGCTCGCGGTTGTCACCACCACGCGCCTCTTTCGCAATGTCGAGGCAGAGAGCATCGAGGCGACGCTGACTTTCCCGGTACCGGTGCAGGCGACGCTGTTCGCGCTCGAAGCGGCGATCGACGGCCGCCGGCTACGTGCCAGAGCGCAGCGCCGCGACGTCGCGCGGGCCACCTACGAGGCGGCTCTGGATGCGGGCAAGGCGTCCATCTTGCACGAGGAGGTTCTTCGCGGCGTCCACATGCTGTCGGTGGCGCCGATCGGCGCCGGAGAGGAGATCGAGGTCGTCGCGCGCTGGGTCACCACCCTCGCCTACGTCCGAGAACGGGGCGAACTCCGTATCCCGCTGACGGTGGGGGAGGTCTATGGGACCTCGCCGTTGCCGGACTCTGACGCACTTCTGGTCGAGGGCACTGCGGCTGAGGCCGACCTGACGGTGCGCTGCGCCGAGGGATCAGTCGCGCTTCGCGGCAGCGACCTGCCCGAGGGCCGCGCTCGTGTCCCGCTGAACGCCCCGGTCGATCTGGTGGTGACCGGCGCCCGGCCGGCTCGCCTCGTCGGCCACGCCGCGGACGGGCGGGAGGTAGCGCTCACCGTGAAGCCCGGCACCGCCGGCGACGGGGCGCTCGACCTGGCAGTGCTGGTCGATCATTCGGGCTCCATGGGTGTGTCGATGAGCGGCTTTTCCGGATCGGACAGCCAGCACCAGCAGGTCGTCGCCGGCCTGGCCCGGATCGCACCGGAGCTGAGGGGCGCCGACAGCGTCGACCTGTGGGAGTTCGACACCGGCCTTGACCACGTCGGCCGCACCGATCCGGTTCACGACCTGCCGATCCGCGACAGGTTCCGAGCCCTCGTCGCCAGGCTCAGCGATCCCCGCGGAGGCACTGAGATCGGAGAGGCGATCCGGGGCACGATCGCGGGCAGTACCGCCAGTGACCTCCTGCTCATCACTGATGGCCAGAGCTACTCGCTCGACGTGCAGGCGCTGGCCGGCCTCGGGCGCCGCGTTTCCGTCGTGCTCGTGGGTGAGGGCAGCCTCGAAGCCAATGTCGGCCATCTTGCTGGGCTGACCGGAGGCGACCTCTTCGTGGCCGCCGATCCCAACGTGGCGGAAACCCTCGCGACGGCTTTTGGCACTCTGCGCCTGGGCTCGTCGCCGCCGACGAGACCAGAGGATGAGGGCCATCTCTGCGTGACCCGACGCAATGCGCGGGTCGAATTGGAGTGGCAAGACGCGACTGGCTGCGTCCCCGACACCACCGTCTCGCGCGCCGTTGCCGCCCTTGCGGCGAGCCTGCTCCTTCCTACCTTGCCCGAGACCGAAGCAGCGGCCCTTGCCGAAGCCGAGGGCTTGGTAACCCATTTGACGAGCCTCATCATCGTCGACGAGGTCGGCGAGGCCCGGGAGGGCATCCCGGGTACCCGCAAGGTTCCGCTCCCGCGCCCCAGGACCGAGATGGCCTCGGCGGCGGATGACGGCGATTTGTTCAGCAATGCTGGGTTCCTGCGGGTGAGAGGCGATCTGTCGGAGGACCTCGGGTCTTCCGAGGACGGGCAAAAATTCTCCGCCACCAGGAACCGGATACGGCAGATCGAGGCCAAGGCGCTTCGAAAGCTGAAGCACCCGTCCCGCAGCAGGAAGCTACGCTCCTTTCTTGCTGACGACCGCGCCCATGGTCCTGCCAATGCGGTGAACCCGTCCAGCTGGGACAAGAACAAACCTACACCGCCCGCCAATACATGGCAGCTATTGGTCGCCCAAAGCGCCAGCCTTCCGTGGGACGAGGCGCCGGGGCGGCTGGCCATGGGCGACCTCAAGGGAGTGTCGAGCGGGCTTGGCAAGCAGATCCTCGGCTTCGCCTCACGACCGGAGATCGTCGCCGCGGCCGAGCGCATCGGCCTCGACCCGCTGCACCTCGTCATCGCTCTTCTGGCCCGGGCTCACGCCGCCGAGAACCGAGCCGCGGCCCGGTTGGCGAAATCTATTTTGCAGAGTGCCGATCCCGTTGAACTGGCCCGTCTGGAGGAGCAAATCGCCGCACCAGTCTAGCTTCGAGCTGAAGCGGCTAGAGCGTACACAGGCTTCGGGCGCGCGGAAATACCTCTGCAATTCACGGTGTCCCCCGCGCTCAGCTGCGCCAGTGACTGCAGCCAGAGCGCCGTCGCTTCCGGGACGTGAGCCCCGGAAAATTCGCCGTCCCTTGATCTCGGTCGTGCCGTTTAGCACCAGCCGCGCGCGCATCCGGGCCGAGGTGCTGGCGTTGATCTTGTAGAGCAAGAGTGGCGCCGGCCAGTCCGCGCCGGCTCGCACGCGGCAGCGGCCCCGGCGCAAAAGGACGCGTTGTCCCGGGTCAGAGAGCCGAGCGGTCAACATTTCCTTCTTCGATGCGTGGGCTCTTCTCGCCTGCACAGACTTGAGGCAATCTGCTTCCGACACTCCAGGTGGATCAGATGTGCAAAGCGGTAAAGGCGTCGGTTGTTAGACGAAGCCTTGGTGCTCTCGTCTGCTTCGTCATAGTCGGGACCGGTCCTGCATTCGCACGTTGCGGTCAATCGAACGCCGCAGGCGGCGAGAGCGACGACTACCACGTCCTGCGCCCGGGTCCCTTTTCGCAGGTGTGGGTAGTTCCCGATCCGGCCTTCGAGCCTTACCTGGAGGTGGTGGTCCAGGCCGGAGAAGCGGACCATGATGCCGCGGAAGGGCTGGCCCACTACGTCGAGCACCTTGCCTCGATGAATTTCGGCGAGCCCCTGAGCGCACGGCACAGCAACGCCGCCACGGCGCATCTAGGTACATCCTACAGGAGGAGTTTCGACGACACGGAAGTCGGCAGCGCGATACGGCAGATGATGTTAGTCTTCGATCCATTCGCGCAACCGGCAAGCGTGTTGGAGGCGGAGCGCGACGTCGTCGACATGGAGCGCCGAGAACGCCAGAACGCCGACGATCTCTCCACGGCCCTCCACGACATGGACATGCTGCTCTTCGCAGGCTCAGGCATAGACCGCTCGATCGGAGGCCGGGAGGAGACGATCGCGAGCTTCACGGTCGAGGATGCGGCCGCGTTGCATGCCTCGACGCATCGCCCCGAACGCTCCATCCTGATCGCCACCGGCGACATCGAGGTCAGCGAGGTTGAAGAGCAGCTGGCGGCCTTGCCAGAAGACGGTGCCGAGCTCTGGAGCCCGCCCTGCCTCCTCCTTCCGTCGGCCCCACTCGACGACGAAGCCGTCGTCGTCCGGGAGGACAGGGGCGGAGCGCGGCTCGTCGTGAAACGGCTGACTTTGCTCGATCGCCCCTGGGCCGCGGCGGAGCTGGACGCGGCCAGCCTTCTGCTTGGGGATCTGCTCTCCTCTGGTCTCGAGGGCGGTCTCGCCCGCGGCCTCGTCGACGGCGACCGCGTCGCACGCTGGATCGACGTGGAGGTTGCACCCTTCTACGGTGGAGAGGCACCTGCCGTCATTTTCAACCTGCTCGCGGCCCCTGGTCGCGAGGTCACGCTCCAAGCGCTCCAATCCGCAGTCGAGGCAAAGCTCGAGGCGCTCGCCGCGTCCGGAGTTCCGGGCCAGAGCATCGAGCGAATCCGCGAGCGACATCTCCGTCGCCTTGCCGACGTCGAGAACCGAGCCGATTTCACCCACAAGATCCTGCGCAGCGCCGCCATGAATCGGCATGCGCCGTACGGCTACTCCGAGACACTGAGCGCCATGCGTAAGGTTTCGGTCGAGCAACTGAATGAACTCGTGGCCGCTCTCGCCAGCGCTCCGCGCTCGGTGACACGCCACCTCACGGACCAGCGGGAGGACAACTAGGTGCACGCAATCCGGATCTCGCCCCCGGCGGCGGCGATGTTCGCCGCGGTTCTGGCGTTCTCAGCGTCGGCGCAGGAGAGCGAGGTGGCATTCGATCCGCAGCCGTTCACGTCTCCTCTCGGTCACGCGTTCGTTTTCGTCCAGACCGATCCGGAAGGAAGCGCCGAGGTCGCGCTGGATGTCGTCTGGCGGCACGACTGGGTAATTGAGGATCGGTCGCCGGCCGTACCTTATGTCGCCACCGAGTCAATGCTTTCCGGCGGGCTTGCCGACGACAGTCCTCTGACCATCCAGGAGATCTGGGCGGACCTCGGCGCCGCGGCCTGGCTGGACCCTGAAGTCGAGTTTGTGAAAGGTGCACTGGTTGCGCCGCTGGAATCGATTGACGAAGCGGTCGCGATAGCCTCCCAGGTGCTTCTGCGGCCCGAGATCGGCCCGGACTGGATCAGCGACATCGCCGACAACATGGCCGAGGCACAGGCGGTGGCGCTCACCGATCCACGTTATATGCTGGCGGCAGGGATGCACCTGGCCGCAACTGGGGACACGCCGGCGTTCCGTTTCGCCACCGGGCCGGAACCCGGAGCCTTCGCCAGCGTAAACGCCGAATTCCGTCGCAGCGTGGCACGAGGAGACGTTCGGGCAGGACCCGGCCCATGTCGCAGTGGCGGGTCCGATCGGGCCGGAGCGCGCCGGTGAACTCGTCGATGCGCTGCTGGGTCCGAACAAGGGCATCGCTGACCCGGAGGGCAACGGCCGGCCGGAGGAGCTTCCTGCGCCACCAGCACGGACGATCGTATGGACCGTCCCGGGTCTCGACCGCGCTTTCATCGGCCTGTTCGGATCATTGCCTGACCCGCAAGGCCGACATGCCCATATCGACAAGATCGCGCTGGACGCGCTTAGGGACGGGCCGCTCCTTAAGGCTGTGCGGTCGGATTTGGGCGCAGCCTACAGCGTTGACGCTGGGACGGCGACTTACGGAGACAACGGGCAGTATCTGCAGCTCTTGGCGGAGGTAGACCCGGACCTCGTCGAAGAGGTCGCCGCCGGCATGGAGCGGGCCTACGAGGACTTCCGGCAATCGCCCGACCGTGAGCTGCTCCAGGACGGGCTCGACCAGTTCCGGAGCCATTACGAGGAGTTCCTGCGCGATCCCTTGTTTCGCGCGACGACCATCAACCTTCTGCGGTTGGACGGTAACTCTCTGCCGGACCTTAAGGACGTCGTGACCGACGCGCCTTTGACGCAGATGCAGGAGATACGCGTTCGAATCCAGCGGGACTTCCCGCCAGCAGAGAGCCTCTCGACATTAGTCGTCGCGCCGCCCGGGGCTGATCTCGAGGACGCCTGCCGGGTTGAGGCGCTCGCGGACATCGTGGAGTGCTGATTTCAAGCGACCCGCGAACAAGGTCTCGAGATCCGGCTCGGCCACATCTTCAGGCGCGCCGGAACCA
>CAVZOJ010000023.1:0-135017 GCA_963776845.1 uncultured Alphaproteobacteria bacterium
AGCTGAGTGGCGTGACCGGCGCAAAGCGTTTTGCAGTGGCCCAGCCTTGGCCGTTCACCCGCTTGGAGATAGAACATCGGACAGATTGATCTGGATTTCAGGGAGGTTTCTCATGGATCGTCGCAAGTTCTTGCGCAACACGGCAGTCGGCGGAGCGGGCACGCTCGCCCTCGCATCGCCGGCCATCGCGCAATCGACGCCGCAGGTGCAGTGGCGGATGACGTCGTCGTTCCCGCAGTCGCTCGACACCATCTTCGGCGGCGGGTCCGACGTCGCTCGATATGTCCGCGAGGCGACCGACGGCGCGTTCGACATCCAGGTGTTCGCCGCGGGCGAGATCGTGCCCGGGCTCCAGGCTGCGGACGCGGTGCAGAACGCCACGGTCGAGATGTGTCACACCGCCGCCTACTACTACGTCGGCAAGTCCCCGACGTGGGCGCTCGGCGGCGTCATTCCCTACGGACTGAACCAGCGCGGCATGAACGCCTGGCTGTACTACGGCGGCGGGATGGACCTGCTCAACTCGTTCTACAACGCCAACGGCCTGCACTATCTGCCGGCGGGCAATACCGGCGCGCAGATGGGTGGCTGGTTCCGCAGCGAAATCAACTCACTCGCCGACATGGAAGGTCTGCAAATGCGGATCGGCGGCCTTGCCGGACAGGTGATGGAGCGCATCGGTGTCGTGCCGCAACAGGTCGCCGGTGGCGACATCTACCCGTCGCTGGAACGCGGCACGATCGACGCCGCCGAGTGGGTCGGACCCTATGACGACGAGGCGCTCGGCTTCTACCAAGTGGCGCCGTACTACTACTATCCCGGATGGTGGGAGGGGAACCTCGCGCTCTGCACATTCGTCGGCAACGATGCGTGGGAGGGGCTGCCCGAGAACTACAAGCGCCTGCTCGAGACCGCCTGCCGCGCGGCGAACGTCGAGATGATGGCAGAGTACGACTTCAAGAACCCGACCGCGCTGCGCTCGCTCGTCAGCAAGGGCGCGCAGCTCCGGGCATTCCCGCAGGACGTGCTTGATGCCACCTACGACGCGGCGCTCGCTCTCTACTCCGAGCTGCGGGAGAGCGACCCGGACTGGGCGGAGATCTATGACAGCATGATGGCGTTCCAGGGCGAGCACTTCCTCTGGACCCAGGTCGCCGAGAACACGTTCACGTCCTTCATGCAGAACAAGCAGCGCAACAACCAGCTGCCGGCGCAGTTGGCCGGGGGACAGCAGTAGCCCGCTAAGGCTCCCGGGGAGGTCATTGCCTCCCGGGGAGCCGCATCAGTTTCCGAAGTTGAAGCCGCCGGTCGCGCCATCTGGTGCGTCCGGCTCGTCGTCCGCTGCGGCGTCAGGTGCGACTTCGAGGCTGTCCACGCTCTCGCCAGATCCGGCTTCGCTCTGCTCGGCGGCACCGTTGCCTGCTGCAGGCGCGTCGTCCGGCCCGGCTCCACCGTCAAAGTTGAAACCGCCGCTGACGTCGGGCGCAGCGTCCCCAGAGCGGCTGTCGGACCCGGCGGCGTCCGGCCCGCCGAAGTTGAAGCCGCCGCTGCTGTTCGCCTCCGGCGCGCCGGTTCCCTCGCCGAAATTGAACCCCTCCGAGGTGCCGGTGTCGGAGGTCGCGCCGCCGCTGCCGAGGTTCAGACCTGGCGCGTTCCCACCGTCGGTCGTCGCGGCCGGTGCGGACTCGCGCGCGATCCGTGCGTCGTCATAATGGGTCACCAGGCGCGGCACGAAGATAACGAGCAGGATCATCGCGAACTGGATCGCTATGTATGGCAGTACGCCGCGGTAGATCTGCGCCGTCCGAATCGGCGGCATCCGCCGACCCGTCACCCGGTCGGTCCGCTCCTCGGTCGGCGCCACCGATCGGAGGTAGAAGAGCGCAAAGCCGAAGGGCGGGGTCAGGAACGACGTCTGCAGGTTCAGGGACAGGATAACGCCAAACCAGATGAGGTCGATGCCCAGCGTATCGGCCACCGGCGCCAGTAACGGCACCAGGATGAAGGCGATCTCGAAGAAGTCGAGAAAGCAGCCGAGAATGAAGATCACGATGGTGACGACGATCAGGAAACCGAACTGCCCTCCCGGCAGGCCCAGCAGCAGTTCCTCGAGCCAGACCTGCCCGTTGATGCCGTAGAACGTCAGGCCGAAGACTCGCGCGCCGATCAGGATGAAGAGGACGAAGGCCGAGAGCTTGGCTGTCGCCTCGACAGCCGAGCGCAGCGTCGTCCAGTCGAGTCTGCGCTTCGCCAGCGCCAGGATCAGCGCGCCGACTGCGCCCATCGCGCCCCCTTCCGTCGGCGTGGCGATGCCGAGGAAGATCGTCCCGAGCACGAGGAAGATCAGTGCGAGTGGCGGGATCAGCACGATCACCACCTGCTCGGCCAGCCGCGACAGCAGCTTGAGCCCGAGGTGGCGGTTGGCGAGCGCGATGACGTAGCAGACGATGACGGAAAGCGCCGCGGCGAATACGACCCGTGTCGCCGGCAGCACGTCGGAAAAGAGCCAGCGCGCCGCGCCGAGGTAGAGCACGACGGCGAGCGCGATCATCGCCACGAGCGACAACAGGCCCCCGCCGAGCTTCCGCTCCTCGATCGGCAGGGCCGGCACGGCCGCCGGACGCAGGATCGTCAGAGCAAAGACATAAAGGCAGTAGACGCCGATCACGATCAGCGCGGGGTAGATGGCGCCGAGGTACATGTCGCCGACCGACACGCCGAGCTGGTCGGCCATGACGATCAGTACCAGCGACGGCGGCACGATCTGCGCCAGCGTGCCCGCCGCCGCGATGGTGCCGCTCGCGACACTCGGGTCATAGTTGTAGCGCTGCATGATCGGCAGCGAGATCAGGCCCATTGCGATCACTGACGCCGCGACGACGCCGGTGGTCGCCGCCAGCAGCGCGCCGACCAGCACCACCGCGAAGGCGACGCCGCCGCGCAGGGGACCGAAGAGCTGCCCCACCGTGTCGAGCAGGTCCTCGGCCATCCCCGACCGCTCGAGGATCAGGCCCATGAAGGTGAAGAACGGGATCGCGAGTAGCGTGTCGTTCGACATGATCCCGAAGACGCGCTCCGGCATTGCTCGAAGAAGCGGCCAGAAGAGGTTGATCTCGTTCGAGTAGTCTGAGAGCCCGACGCCGATGACGAAGTAGAATAGGCCCCCCGCCGCCAGCGTCAGCGCCACCGGGTAGCCAAGCAGCAGCATGCCCATCACCGAGATGAACATTATCGGCGCGAGGTTGTGGGCGATAAGCTCGATCATGCGCCGTCCCTCCCGTGCGCTTCGCCGATGGGGCGGCCCTCATCGTCGTAGCGGACGCTCTCGGGCAGGGGCAGGTCGCCGGTCAGCATCGCCGCGCGCTTGACGATCTCCGATCCCCCTTGCGCAATCAGAAGGAGAAAACCGATCAGCACCGAGAGCTTCGCCGGCCATCGGACCAGGCCGCCGGCGTTGTTCGACGCCTCGCCCGTCACGTAGGACGTCATGAAGAACGGCCAGGAAAGCCAGGCCATCAGCAGCACGAACGGCATCAGGAAAACGACGTGGCAGACGAGGTCGATCCAAACCCGCGCCCGTGGACTCAGCCGCGAAGACAGGACATCGACCCGAACGTGCGCGTCGTCACGCAGCGCCCAGGCCGCGCAGAGCATGAACACCGCGCCGAACAGGTACCATTGCAGTTCTAGCCAGGCGTTCGAGGACAGATTGAAGCTCTTGCGGATGACGGCATTGCCAGCACTGACCAGGACCGCCAGGAGGATCAGCCATGCGAATACGCGCCCGACTAGCCCCGTGAGCCGGTCGACCGCCCGCGCGAAACCGAGAAGCATGTTCATGAGGCGCACTGGCCTCTTGATACAAGATGCCCGGACGTCGTCATCAGCTTCCTCCCTCGAGCGTCGCCAGTCTACGGCATACTCGATAAGATCGTCCTCCGTAAACGCGGTGGCGGTAGCCGCTCGGCTGCAGACGCCACGAGCGAGTTCGACGACTTGCCCTTCTTGGCGACGCAGAAGCAGCCGGCCTTGCGTTTCCTGCCTGAGGTGCAACTCCGCGCGGCTCTGGGCAGTGGCTTTGCTCCAATCCCGCGCAGGCGGGTCTCGTTGCGCTCGCGGCCTCGGTTTCGCCGTCTATGGGCGCCGCCACGCAGAAAACTCGCCGGAGGGCAAATTGCCTCATGCTTTCTTGCGGGCGAACCATCTTGAGCGATCCGACGTTAGGCACAGTTGCTTCCCGACTGCCGCGGATCCAAAACTTTGGAGCTTACTTGACACACGCCCACATCAACCGCATCGCGACCGCAGTGCCGGATCACGAGGTGCACGAATATTTCTTGCGCTTCGCAGCCGCCAGCCTCGCACAGCAGCCGCGACATCAGGCACTTTTTCGCAAGATGGCGGAGAAGGCGGGCATCGAGAACCGCTACTCGTGTTTCGCCCCGGCGGACGATCCCGAAGGGCTGATCGTCGACAAGGCCGGCGTCTTCAGGCGGGGGGCGTTCCCCAGCACTGCCACGCGGATGGACATGTACGAGGGCGCGGCGGCAGATTTGGCGATGCAGGCCATTCGCCGCCTCGACATCGGAGACGAACGCAAGACGATCAGCCACCTCATCGTGGCGAGTTGCACCGGTCTCTCAGCCCCCGGCCTCGATCTTGAGATTGTCCACCGGGCCGGCCTCTCGCCGTCGGTCGAGCGCACTTTGATCGGCTTCATGGGGTGCTACGCGGCCATCAACGCCCTAAAGCTCGCCCACCACATCGTTCGGTCCGAGCCGGAAGCGCGGGTTCTCGTCGTCAACTGCGAGCTGACGACACTGCATTTGAAGGAGACGGACGACCTTGAGCGGCTGCTGACTTTCTGCCTTTGGGGCGACGGATGTTCAGCCGCCCTCGTCACGGCCGACGAGACGGGCATCCGCCTCGACCGTTTCAAGGCGCTGCTGGCCCGCGACGCGCGTGACCTGATGACGTGGAGCGTCCGCGACGACGGGTTCGACATGGTGCTGTCGGGCCGGGTGCCGGCGACGATCCAGGCCGTGCTCGGCGGCAACGTTGCGACGATACTTCACGGAGACACCGTGGACGAGATCGACCTCTGGGCGGTGCATCCTGGCGGTCGGTCGGTTCTCGACGCGGTGCAGCGGACGCTGAACCTTGCGCCCGATGCGCTTGCCCCCTCGCGCGACGTGCTGCGCGCCAACGGCAACATGTCGTCCGCCACGGTGATGTTCGTGTTGGCGAGGATGCTCGAGGACCGCGCGACGGGCGCCAAGGGTTGCGGCATGGCGTTCGGCCCTGGCCTGACCGCAGAGACGATGACGTTCCGGATGGCCGCTTGACCTTCGTCCCGGTCGAACGCCGCCTCGTGCCCGAGCTTCTGGATACGATGCTGCCGGACGCGCCCGCGGCGCGCGCCTCGCGCCGCGATCTCCGGCGCATCAACGCCTTGATGCTGCAGGCGCGCATCCTGGCCGGGCTGATGAGGACCCATGTGCCGCAACCGCCCCGTCGGATTGTCGAGCTCGGATGCGGGGACGGTCACGCCACGCTCGCCGTCGCACGCAAGCTGGCGGCGGCCTGGCCCGAGGCACAGCTGACCCTGGTCGATGCGCAGCCGATCGTGTCGCGGCAGGTGCTGGCCGACATGGCGGCACTCGGCTGGACCGTCGAGGTGGTGACCGCCGACGTCTTCGACTGGCTCGGACAGGCAGCGCCCCACGACCTCGCGATCGCCAACCTCTTCCTGCATCACTTCGAGGGTGCGGCGTTGTCTCGGCTGCTGCGCGGTATCGCGGAGCATTCACAGACGTTCGTCGCGACAGAACCCAGACGATCGACATCCGCGCTGATCGCCGCCCGATCGGTCGGCGCAATCGGCGCCAATGCCGTGACACGGCACGACGCCGCCGCCAGCGTCCGCGCGGGGTTTCGTGATGCCGAGTTGACGGCGCACTGGCCGGGAAGGGTCCGGATCGACGCGGCGCGCGGTCCGCTCACGCACGCCTTCGTGGCTTCGGCTCTGCGCCGTGCTCCTTAAGCTCGCTGCCGGTGGTGCCGAGTTGCCGGTCGCGGTCGAGCCGTTGAGGCCGGCCGGGCACGTCGCCGTCGCATCTTTGCGGCATCGTCTTCTGTGCTGGAGCCTACTGCCCAGGCGCGCGCGATGAGCCGGGTCGGAACCGCCGTGGTCGGCGGCGGCCTCGCAGGCAGCGCGACGGCGTTGGCGCTCGCCAGGCGAGGCCATGACGTGACCGTATTCGAGCGGGATCCAACGCCAAGCGACAAGGTTTGCGGCGAATTCCTTTCGGAAGAGGGCTGCCATGAACTCCAGTCTCTCGGGCTCGACTTGTCTCTGCTCGGCGCCGAACCGATAGATCGCCTCCGGCTTCTCGCCGGGGGCCGAAGCGTCTCCTGCCTTCTGCCGTTCCGGGCGATGACAATGTCACGGCGCCTGCTGGACCCGGAATTGAGACGCCTTGCCGCCGCGGCGGGCGCGCGAATCCGGGTCGGTGCCCGCGTGACGGGCGCAGGCCAAGGGGAGGTTCGGCTCGCCGCCGAGCACATTGCGGTCGACCGGGTAGTTCTCGCAAGCGGGAAGCTGGAAGTACGGAATTTGAAGCGCCGCTCCGCTGCCGGCGGCCCGCACGACCGCATCGGTCTGAAGATGCACTATCGACCCGGTGACGCGGTCATGGCCAGTCTGCGCGGCACCATCGTGCTGTGCTTCTTTCCGGGTGGTTATGCCGGTCTCGTGCCGTTGGGGGCGGACACCTGCAACTTCAGCGCGGCGGTTACGCGCGGCGCCTGGGACGCCTGCGGCCGCGACTATTTTCGGCTCTGCCGGGCCATCGTCGCAGAGTGTCCGGCTCTGGCTCCGGTGTTCGCGGATGGGGCCGCGCTGTGGTCGCGTCCCGTCGCGGTCGGCCATGTCCCCTATGGCTACCGCATCTGGACAGCGCCGAGCGATCCCGGCTGGCTCTGGCGCGTGGGCGATCAGGCCGCCGTCACGCCCTCGCTAAGCGGCACGGGCATGACCATGGCGCTTTGCGGCGCACGCATCCTCGCCGGCTGCATTGCTGATGGCCACTCACAGGGAGAATACGCTCGGCATCTGCGGCAGGCATTCGACAGGCCGATGTGGTTCGCTGAACGGATCGAGGCGGTGTTTCGCGGTCAAAAAAAGCGGCAGGCCATTTCGCTTCTTGTCGACTACCTCCCCGGCCTTCTCACGCTTTCTGCGCGCTTGACGCGGGTTGGAGCTTGAGCGGTCTGGCGCCAAGCTGGGTGTTTAGTCTCAAGGTTTGATGGTGTGATCCTTTCGAGGGAATTGAAGGAAGCTATGGGACAGGTTCGCAACGGGAGCGCCGCGAGCACGCACGCAGTCATCGTCGACGTGCGCTTCCCTGCCGGCGGGAGGATGACGCTGAGGGGGGGCGAAGCTCTTCCATCTGCTGGTGCAGGTCGCGGGGGTCAGGTTCGCGGATCAGGTGCAACACCGGGTGACGCTGGCCGAGCTGAACCAGACCTTCCACGCCACGCTTCCCGAGCTGGAGCGCCTGATCGAGGAGCTGCACACGACAACGCTTCGGCTGCAGCTGACGGACGCGCGAGGACGCCGCTTCACCAAATCCGGCCCGATCCTGTCGGACGTGGAGCGCGAGGACGAGCGGGAGGCGCAGGCCGAGCTGCGGTTCGAGTTCTCACCAGCTCTACGCCGGGCCATCGCGAACAGCAGCCATTGGGCGGTCATATCGAGGCGGGCGGTGCTGGCGTTCACGAGCAAGTACGCGCTGCGGCTCTATGGCGTCTTGGCGCTGCGGGCTGGGCTGCGGAAGGCCTCCGAGGACCTCGCTTTGAGCGACCTCCGCGAGCTGCTGCGCGTCGGGCCGGAGAAGCTCACGACGTGGAAGGACTTTAAGCGGCGGACGCAAGACCCTGCCTTGGCCGAGATCAACCAGCTGGCCGGCTTCCATGCTGGGTATGTCCCGATCACGCGGAGACGGCGGGTGGTGGGGGTGACACTGACGTGGGGCGTGAAGGACCACGCAGCAGGGGTCGAGGCGATGAAGGAACTGAACCAGCCGAAGGTCGGGAGAAAGGCGCGGCGGGAAGGCAAGGCCGAGCTGAGCGCCAAGGCCGAGGACCGGGCGCGGGAGGAGCTGGCGCAGGCATTGGCTGAGGCTCCACCGCGGAACGCGACGGAAGGAGAGTAGCTTGAAGCGGTTGGCCCCCGAGTTCTTTCAGACGATCGAGTGGGCGCTGCTGTTGGGTCTGCTTCTCTATGTCAGCAACATTATCGACAACGTCTTCTACACGGCATTTCTAAAGGGAACTGCACTTCTCGGCTATGGCCTGATGGGCGCCCACTACCTGCCCCTTCTCAACGAGCTGGCTCACGCCATCACGGCGGACTGGAAGAAGCCCCACGCAAGGAACGGCATCTTGGTGGTCGGGGCCTTGATATACACCCTCACCTACATTGTCGGCATCGAGATCACCAAGGAGATCGCCCGTCTATCAGTCGGCTCAGAGCAACAGGACCAAGATCAATGAACCCTGCGCTCATCGCCACAGTTGACCCGAAGGCGTCCCAAGCGGAACGTCTCTGACACGCCCCGGTGAGACGGCGAGGAACAGAGGCGGGACAGGCATGAGCTACACGCTGCGAGAGGCGGCGGCCGAGGCGGGCTGCAGCCGGTCAACGATCCATCGGGCTATCAAGAGCGGGCGTCTCTCTGCGCGGCGTGGGGAAGACGGGTCCTATGCAATCGACCCGGCCGAGCTGGCGCGGGTGTTCCCTAGGTACGCGCACGGGACGTCACAACGGGTCGATGCGGAACAGGGACGGGCCGGGGGGCGTGACGGCATCGACGTTCTCTTGGTCAAGGTCGAGATGCTTGAGGCGCAGCTGAGGCGTGAGCAGGAAACGGTCGAGGACCTCCGCAGCCGCTTGGACAGGGCCGAGGAGCGGGCTTTCGCGTTGGCGGCTGGGCGAGGCGGGACTGTGGGAGCGGCTGAGGAGCTGGGCGGGGGTCTGAGGAAGTCTACTGCGTCTCCTCCGTTTTCTCCATCCATGCCTCTGTTCCCATTCACTCTATCTCCCAAGCCGTGGCGAAGCTGATGCTGGCCATCATTTGGGCTTCAGGGTCATCTGCGTTCTCAGCGTCGAGCAGGTCCGGCTTGCCGTAGTAGGCATCGTAGGTAAGCAGCTTCGCCAGCCAGCGTACGTTTCGAGACTGCTTCAATGGTTACTGGTAGGTAAATGGCAACGGTCGCTGCGTAAGCCTGCTCCATCGGGTCCAGACCGGGCCCCGTTGGAGAAAGGACAATGAAAAGACTTCAAATTAAAAAATTAGGTGGCGCGACCTTGAAATCGTGGTGGATGGGATTGCGCCGCCGGTGGTGATTGCCCTTCTAGGGGTGACCCTTGCTCTGGCGGCTGCAACCGCTTGGGCGCAAGGGTGGCTCTAGGCAGCAGCGAGGTCGAGCAAGCCCCTGGTGGTGTAGACGCTCGGCTTCTTCGTCGGCTTCCGGGCCGCGATGCCCACGGCCATGGACACGGCCGTCCCGATGTGGTCGGTGGATCGGTCCCCTTGGGTCTAGGTTCCACCGTTGCAGAAGAACGGCGCGGACGGGTTGAGAACGGCGGTGAGAAAGTTGGCCACGGTAGCGGCGGGATGAGCCCGCGGCGGGCGGCGTAAAGTCGGCCAGGTTTGCCCTCTCTGGCGGCAGGGAGGGCGGGGGCATTTTCACCGTGGAGCTGTATCGGAAGGTTCGCCGCGCCTGCTTCAGGCAAGGCATTAGCAAGCGCGCCATCGCGCGTCACTTCTGCATCTCGCGCGACAGCGTCGACAGTTCGGAGGATCAGGGATTGATCCAGTGGATCAATCCCCCGACGGACGATCGTGTACTCCGTGCCGCCGGGCTACCGGCGGACGGCGCCGATGAAGCGGCCGAAGCTGGACGGGTTCACCGAGATCATCGACGCTTGGCTGCGCGAGGACGTCGAACGTCCTCGCAAGCAACGTCACACCGCCAAGCGGGTCCTGGGTCGCCTGCGGGAGGAGCACGGGTTCACCGGCGGCTACACCATCGTGAAGGCCTACTTGCGCGAGCACCAGCGGCGCAGCCGCGAGATGTTCGTGCCGCTGCATCACGCTCCCGGCCACGCGCAGGCGGACTTTGGCGAGGCGCTGGTGGTGATCGGCGGGGTCGAGCAGAAGGCGCACTTCTTTGTCTTCGACCTGCCGCACAGCGATGCCTGCTACGTTCGCGCCTACCCCGCGGCGACGGCCGAGGCGTGGGCCGATGGCCACGTCCACGCCTTCGCGTTCTTCGGGCGGGTGCCGCTATCGGTGCTCTACGATAACGACCGCTGCCTGGTGACGCGCATCCTGCCGGACGGGACGCGCAAGCGGGCGACGCTCTTCAGCAGGCTGCTGTCGCACTACGTGATCGAAGATCGCTACGGCCGGCCCGGGAAGGGTAATGACAAGGGCGCCGTCGAGGGCATCGTCGGCTGGTCGCGGCGCAACTTCATGGTGCCGCTGCCCCGCTTCGCGACCTGGGACGAGTTCAACGCATGGTTGGAAGAGCAATGCCGCAAGCGTCTCGCTAATGTTCTGCGCGGCCACGGCGAGACGATCGGGCAGCGGCTCCAGCGCGACCTCGAGGCGATGATGCCGCTGCCACCGGCGCCGGTGCGGTACAGGAGTTCGAGCGTGAAAAAAATCGATCCAGTGGATCGATTTTAGCGAAGAACGACTACTCGGTCCCGGTCGCCTACGGCCACCGCGGCGTCTGGATCAGGGGCTACGTCGACGAGGTCGTCATCGGCTGCGGCGGCGAGGGTGAGCCGCCGAAGGCGCCACCGGTTCGAGCCCGGCGGCGAACGCCCGCCATCCTCGGTGCCATGGCCGCGAGGACATGGTCTTCGACCCGATCCATTACCTGCCGCTGCTGGAGAAGAAGATCGGCGCTCTCGACCAGGCCGCGCCGCTGGCGCATTGAGCTGCCGGCCGAGTTCCACACCCTGCGCCGGCTGATGGAGGCGCGGCAGTTCAAGGCCGGCCGCCGCGAGTACGTGCAGGTCCTGCGGCTGCTGGAGACCTTCGATCTCGCCGACCTGCACGTAGCGGTGAAGACCGCGCAGGCCTCACGATGCGGCAATTTCAAAAGCCGCGGGCCGGGATGGTAATCAGCGGATCGGGTCCAAATCTCGACACAGAGCTTTCTGCTCTCGGGCTCTTACTGGTTTTTCCGATCCGGATCGCTCGATCATTTGCCCATTCAGGTCGTCGCCTTCTCACACTCCCTTGCTACCGTCGCTGACGCTCCGACAAGTGGTTCATGCCGCAGGTGCCAGCGCCGGATCCCTGTAATCCTCGTTCTTCATCATCATTGCCCACATCTGCCGGGCCATCTTGTTGGCCAGCGCGATCGCCACCAGCATCTTGGGCTTGCGAAGCAACATGCGCGACAGCCAACTGTCTTTTGGAATTACACGCTGCCCAAGCCAGCCCAGTCGCGACATCGCACCGACGATCAGAAGGCGCCGAATATCGGCCTGACCGGCCTTGGTCATGCGTCCGAGGCGCTCCTTGCCTCCAGAGGAATGCTGCCTCGGAACCAGACCCAACCAAGCCACGAAATCGCGCCCGATTTTGAACTGCGCCATGTCGGGTCCGAAAGCTTCCACCGCGACGGCCGTCAGCGGTCCAACACCTGGCATGGTCTGAAGCCGGCGCGCCCTGTCTGACTGGGTGGCCAGCGTCTTCAGTTTCGTGGTGCGCTCGATAATACGCGCCGTTTTCTCTGCGATCTGCGCCAGAAGGTCTTGGCACTCCTCCCGGATCAGCGCCGGCAGGTTGGAAGCTTCATCCCTCACAACCGTCGTTATACGATTGAGATGGCGTATCCCGGCTGCGAACACATGGCCGTGCTCATACAGAAGCGCCCGCAGCGCATTCACATCAGCGGTTCGCTGATACACCAAACGCTCGCGGCCACGAAAAACCGCCGCGCGGGACTGCTGCTCGACTGTCTTGCGCTCAACGAAACGCATCTCGGGCTGACGGGCTGCAATGACGATCGCCTCGGCATCGGCAGCATCATTCTTCTGGCGCTTCACGAAGGGGCGCACATATTGCGGCGCGATCAGCTTTGCCTCGTGCCCAAGCGCTTCCATCGCCCGCGCCCAATAATGTGCGCTGCCGCACGCCTCGAAGATGACCAGACTGGGCGCCTGCCGCGTCATGAACTCGGAGAACTGCTTGCGCGTGAGCTTCCTGCGGAACTGGACCTCCCCAGTCCGAAGGGATCCATGGACTTGGAGAACTGCCTTTGCCAGAGCGACCCCAATCATCATATCCTTCATCTTGCCGCCCTCCTCTTCGCGTGGCGTTGAACACCGCGACCTTGGCACATTGCGATGCCGTCTCGGGAGGGCGGCAACCACTCCATCTCGAGTCGTTCGGCGACGTCACCATCTTCTTCACCAAGAGCTGGATCGCGGGTCTTCTCTGGGTGCTCATCATCGCGTCGATCGCGGGCTCGATCGTGCTGTCGCGGCGCAACTCGGCGGTCCAGGGTGCGGCATGACCGGTCGACGCGCTTGAAAAGCGCGGTGGCAGGAGGAACATGGAACCGCATGGACGGAAGCGAAGGCAGCAAGGCATCTGAGAGAGCGGGACGCTCCCCGTCGGGACGTCCCCCACGATGGAAACGGTCGGTCGCCTCGCCGGCGTATCGCAAGTCACCGTCTCCCGCGCGCTGAGCGATCCGTCGAAGGTCTCCCGGAAGACGCTCGAGCGGATCCGGGAGGCGATCGAGGTCACGGGGTTCGTCCCGAACGCCCTTGCCGGCGCCCTCGCGTCGCGGAGGAGCAAGCTCATCACCGCGCTCGTCCCGTCGCTCACCAACATCGTCTATTCGTCGATGGTGAAGGCGTTTGGCGAAGGTCTGCACGACCAAGGCTACCAGATCCTGCTGTCCGAGACCGGCTTCGATCTGAACGAGGAGGAGGCCCTCGTCGCGACGCACCTGTCGCGCCGGCCGGACGCGATGCTGCTGACCGGCATCCACCACAGCCCGCAGACGCGCCGGATGCTCCTCGGCGCCGGCATCCCCGTCGTCGAGATGTGGGACATCACGGACTCGCCCATCGACCTCTGCGTCGGCTTCAGCCACGTGGAGGCGGGGCGCGCGGTGGCCGATCATGCGGCGGACGCAGGCTATGCCCGCGCGGGAACGGTTTCCGCCCACGACGAGCGCGCCTTGAGACGCAAGGCCGCGTTTGCCGAGCGGTTCGCCGCACGGACCGCGGGCACTGTCGCCGAGGTCGACCTAGACGGTCCCGCCAGCCTCGCCGGCGGCCGCGCCGGGCTGGCACGGCTGATCGACGAGTACGGGTTCGAGGACGGCATGATCTTCTGCAGCTCCGACGTCCTCGCCCACGGCGTCATAGTCGAGGCGCAGGTGCGCGGCCTCGCGATCCCAGACACGATCGCGGTCTTCGGTTTCGGCGACCAGGAGTTCGCCGCCCACACGGCGCCGAGCATCAGCACGGTCCGAGTCGACCGCGAAGCCCTGGGCCGAGCCGCCGCACAGGCGGTCCTGAAACGCCTCGCCGGCGAGACGCCCACGGCGTCGGCCATCGATATCGGCTACGAGATCGTGAAGCGCGAGTCGGCCTGACCGCGGTCGCCGCGGATCAGGGCTTCGGCAGTCCATTGCCAATAGGCAGAGATTGCGATCGCGGTGGCGGAAGCGGTGGTCTTGGCTCGCTGCGGTGTGCGCTGCCCGCGCCGGATCAGCTGAGGGCCGACTTCGGCACCATCCGCGATCTCTTCAGACGCGCGGTCAACGTCGACTTCTTCTGCCACAGGCCCCCCGAGCCGGAAGCGAACCGCAAGACCGATTGGGAGCGGGCACTTCTGCAGTAATGCTTGAAGCTGGGTCTGTACCCCCGAGGGTCAACGACAAGTTCTGAAGCATTGCCGAGGAAGTGCGACCCGAGTAGCCCGGCTCCTCCCTGTCGCCGAGGGCGAATTGCCTGGTCATTGGAACCGTGGCCACGGTCCAGAGCAGCGTTCCCGGCGCGATCGCGAAGGCGAAGTATCGCCGCGCCGGCTCCGGGAGGTCGGCGACGAGTTATACCAACGCGCACTGATCAGGACCTATGCGCCCAGTCCCGGTGTCCGAGGGACGTGATCCTCACGGGTTCGGCGCGAAGCCTGTTCCAGGCGTCGCAGCAGTGGGCGACGATGTCGTCGTCGTTCTCGAAGATGCGGTTCGAGAGCCAGTTCTGCCGGAGGTACTGCCAGATGTTCTCGACCGGGTTCAGCTCGGGCGAGCGGGGCGGCAGCGGCAGGAGCGTGATGTTCGCCGGGACGACGAGGTGGTTCGACATGTGCCGGCCTGGTCGAGCATGAGGACGGCATGCGCGCCCGGATCGACCGTGACGCCGATTTCGGCGAGGTGCTTCTGCATCGCCTCGGTGTTGGCGTAGGGCATCACAAGGCCGGCGGCCTTGCCCTTCGCCGGGCAGATCGCGCCGAAAATGCAGGCCCACACGGTGCGCTGGTCGTGCGGCGCACGGGGCCGGGTCCCGCGCCGCGCCCACCGGCGCGTGATCCCGTTCTTCTGACCTGCGCGCGCGTCCGCCATGGGCCTCGGACCGTCGACGTATACGTCGACCGGCTTCCATGGCGAACTCCTGCCACCAGAGCTCGATGGCGGTCTCCGGGGGCAGCTTGGCGCGGATCGCCTCCAGCTCGGCGGGAAGGTTTTTTGAACGCCTCGAGCGCCTCCGGGTTCTGCGCGTGATCCCGCGGACAGGCGGAGAGCTTCCGGAACCCCATCCGGCGCAGCTCGCGCCCGAGCGTCTGCCGGCTGAGCGAGATCTCGAACGTGTCCTGCAGCCAGCCTACGAGGTCGCCAAGCCGCCAGCGCACGACGCCATGAAGCTCGGGCTTCGGCCGTCCTCGACGGCCTTCGCGAGCGCAGCGCGCTGCTCCAGCTTCAGAAGCGACGGCTGGCCGGGCGGCTTGCGGTCCAAGAGGCCCGTGGGCGTTGAAGCGCATCACCCAATCCCGGACGATCTGGAGCCCCACGCCGCCGACCCCCGCGGCCTCCGTTCGGCTCGCGCCGTCGTGGATCGCCAGAGCCAGCAGTCGTCGCGTCTGCGTCGCGTCCCGGCTCGCCCTCGCAAGACGGCGCAAATCGTCAGCTCCATGATCCGCCCGCAGGACAATCGCCTTCCCCATCGAGAACCTCACTCAGTTCTCCATGGTGAAACACGCCCCGCCAATCTGCGGAATCCCCTTCGGGAGTCAGCGTCACCGGGCGCTGGTCTGAGGGGTCGAAACGTTCGGGCTCGGACGGCTGGAACTCCGCCAATCGCTGGGCCTCCCGCCTGTCTGCCCGGTGATCGGCGGCCCGCCAGGCCGCCGCACCGCCAGGCAGCGCTGCAGTGGAGATCGCGCCCCCGACGCAAGCGGTCCTCATCTCCCAACCTCTCGCTTTCGAGGCCGACTAGCCTGCACCGCGGTGCTGCGTGTTGAGCCATGCCAAGCTGCGCTATCGGCGAAGCGTCAGGTCGCGCTCTGGGGTGGCCCCTGCACTTCGCCCTCTGCTATGCTGCCATCTTGATCCAAGCCAAAGCCGATCGCACGTCAGCCCCCTACTCCGCGCATCGTGATGACAGAGAAGCACCCATGCTGACCCGCATTCTGGCCGTTCTTGCGGTCTTGGCGGCCGTCGCTGCCGGTTGGATGCTCCTCTCCTCCCCGCGGGAGGTGGAAGTCGCCCTGGCGCAGCGCGGCGACGCCGCCGAGGTGGTCTATGCGAGTGGGGTCGTCGAGCCGGTGACCTGGGCGAAGGTGGCGCCGCTGGTGCAGGCGCGGATCGTCGAGCTCTGCGGCTGCGAGGGCGAGGCGGTGGAGGCGGACGCGATCCTCGCACGTCTCGACTCGCGCAGTGCCGAGGCGGCCCTCTCCGAGTTGCTGGCGCGGCAGGACTACCTCGCGCGCGAGCGCGACCGCCTGCGCGACCTCGTCGAGCGCAACATCGGCACCCGCGCCGATCTCGAGCGCGCAGAGAGCGAGGAGGCGCAGGTTGAGGCGGCCATCGCCGGCCAGCGCACGAGGCTCGAGAACTATGTCCTCCGCGCGCCGACGGACGGCATCATCCTGCGGCAGGAGGGCGAGGTGGGCGAGGTCGCCGATCCGGGCGAGGTGCTCTACTGGGTCGGTCAGGTGCAGCCGCTCCAGGTCGTCGCCGACGTCAACGAGGAGGACATCCCGCGGATCGGGCCCGGCCAGCGGACGCTGCTGTCCGCCGACGCCTTCCCCAGCCGCCAGCTCGAGGCCGAAGTGGCCAGCGTCACGCCGATGGGCGACCCTGTCAGCAAGACCTACCGCGTCCGCTTCGCGCTGCCGGGGGACACGCCTCTGATGATCGGCATGAGCGTCGAGGTGAACGTCATCGTCCGCGAGGAACAAGGCGTCCTGCTGGTCGCGGCCAGCGCCGTCGACCCATCCGGCGCGATCTGGACCGTCGCCGATGGTGTGGCCGAGCGCCGCCCGGTGACACTTGGCATCCGCGGCACGACCGAGGTCGAGGTGACCGAGGGGCTGGCGGAGGGCGCGGCGGTGATCGTGCCGGCGCCGTCCGACCTCGCCGAGGGCGCGCGGGTGGAGGTGGCGGAGTGAGGCTGCTCCTCGGCCTCGCGCTCGCGCACATAAGCGGGCGGGCACGGCAGACGCTGGTCGCGGGCGTGGGCGTGGCGCTCGGCGTCGGGTTCTCGATCGCGATGGCGGCGCTGATGCAGGGCTCGCAGGACGACTTCATCCGCCAGCTCGTCGACACCATGCCGCATGTCGAAATCAGCGACGAGACGCGCGCCCCCGCGGTGCAGCCGGCCGAGGCGGTCTACGACGCCGTCGCCTTCTCGAACCTGCGCACCGTCGACGACCGGCGCGGCATCGCCAACCCGACCGCCGCCCGCGCGGCGCTCGAGGCGTGGGTCCCCGGCACCGTCGCGCCGGCGCTGGTGACGCAAGGCGTGGCGCGCTACTCCGGCCGCGACGCGGGCGTGGCCGTCATCGGCATCGACCCCGGGATCGAGGAGCGGGTCTCCTCCATCGCCGAGGACTTCGTGCAGGGCGGCTTTAGGTCGCTCGAGGCGGGCGGCAACAACGTGGTGATCGGCGACGGCCTCGCGGACAAGCTCGGCGCGAGCTTTGGCAGCACCATCGACTTCGTCTCGCCCACCGGCCTCTCCCGCGGCTTCCGCGTCGCAGGCCTGTTCCACACCGGGACCACGGCGCGGGACGAGGGCGAGGTCTACGTGGCGCTGAAAAACGCGCAGATCCTCGCGGAGCGGCCGAACGTCATCAACCAAATCCGCCTGCGGCTCGCCGACCCGAACGCCGCCCCCGCCGTCGCGGCGCAGGCCGAGGCGCAACTGGGCTACAAGGCGGTGTCCTGGCAGGAGGCGAACGAGGCGATCCTCGAGGCGCTCGTGGTCCGCAACTTCATCATGTACACCGTGGTCGCCGCGATCCTGCTGGTCGCGGGCTTCGGCATCTTCAACATCGTCTCGACGATCACCCACGAGAAGGCGCGCGATATCGCCATCCTGAAATCGCTGGGCTTCGCCGAGGCCGACATGCGGCGGCTGTTCCTCGTCGAGGGGCTGGCGATCGGCGGCGCGGGCTCAGTCCTCGGCTGGGCCGTCGGCTACGGCCTCTGCGTCGCGCTCGCGAGCGTGCGCTTCGAGGTGCCCGAACTCGGCGACGCCACGACCCTGCCGCTCGCCTGGGACGCCCGGCACTATGCCATCGCCTCGGCCTTCGCGCTCGCCGCCGCGGGCATCGCCGGTTACCTGCCGGCGCGGAAGGCGGCGCGGCTCAACCCCGTCGACATCATCCGGGGCGCGACGTGAGCCCGCTGATCGACGCCCGCCACCTCAGCCGCACGCTGCCCGCGACGGTGCCGGTGACGCTGGTGCAGGACGTCAGCCTGGCGGTGGGCGAGCGCGAGTTTGTCGCCCTGACCGGCCCCTCCGGCTCGGGCAAGTCCTCGCTCCTCTACCTCCTCGGCCTCCTCGACCGGCCGACCGCAGGCGAACTCTCCATCTCCGGCCGCGACACCGGTGCGCTGACCGAGCGGCAGCGCTCCGAGCTGCGGCTGACCACCATCGGCTTCGTCTTCCAGTTCCACTTCCTGCTGCCCGAGTTCACCGTCCGCGACAATGTCGAGATCCCGATGCGCCGGCTCGCCCGCCTGTCGCGCCGCGCGATGCGCGCCCGCGCCGAGGAGCTGCTCGAGAGCCTCGGCCTCGCCGGCCACTTCGACAAGCGCCCCGAGCAGCTCTCGGGCGGCCAGCGCCAGCGCGTCGCCGTGGCCCGCGCGCTCGCCAACGACCCGCCGCTGGTGCTGGCCGACGAGCCGACCGGCAGCCTCGACAGCAAGAGCTCCGAGCAGGTGTTCGGCATCCTCCAGGCCCTCGTCCGCGACCGCGGCAAGACCATCGTCGCCGTCACCCACGACCTCGCCCTCGCAGCCCGAATGGACCGCCGCCTCGAGCTGATCGACGGCCGCCTCGTCGCCGACACCTGCTCACCCGCGCTGGCCTGAGCCGAAGTCGCTTGCGACACTCGCGGCAGGAGAGGCTTGGTGCCAACGCTCACTGATCAGGACCTATGCGCCCAGTCCCAGTGTCCGACGGACGTGATCCTCTCGGGTTCGGCGCGAAGCCTGATCCAGGCGTCGCAGCAGTGGGCGACGATGTCGTCGTCGTTCTCGAAGATGCGGTTCGAGAGCCGGTTCTGCCGGAGGTATTGCCAGATGTTCTCGGCCGGGTTCAGCTCGGGCGAGCGGGGCGGCAGCGGCAGGAGCGTGATGTTCGCCGGGACGACGAGGTGGTTCGACATGTGCCAGCCGGCCTGGTCGAGCAGGAGGACGGCATGCGCGCCCGGATCGACCATGACGCCGATTTCGGCGAGGTGCTCCTGCATCGCCTCGGTGTTGGCGTAGGGCATCACAAGGCCGGCGGCCTTGCCTTCGCCGGGGCAGATCGCGACGAAAATGCAGGCCCACATGGTGCGCTGGTCGTGCGGCGCACGAGGCCGACCGGCGCGTGATCCCGTTCTTCTGACCTACGCGCGCGTCCGCCATGGGCCTCGGACCGTCGACGTATACGTCGACCGGCTTCCATGGCGAACTCCTGCCACCAGAGCTCGATGGCGGTCTCCGGGGGCAGCTTGGCGCGGATCGCCTCCAGCTCGGCGGAAAGGTCTTTTTGAACGCCTCGAGAGCCTCCGGGTTCTGCGCGTGATCCCGCGGACGGGCGGAGAGCTTCCGGAACCCATCCGGCGCAGCTCGCGCCCGAGCGTCTGCCGGCTGAGCGAGACCTCGAACGTGTCCCGCAGCCAGCCTACGAGGTCGCCAAGCCGCCTGCGCACGACGCCATGAAGCTCGGGCTTCTCTCCGACCTCGACGGCCTTCGCGAGCGCAGCGCGCTGCTCCAGCTTCAGAAGCGACGGCTTGCCGGGCGGCACAAGAGGCCCGTCGGCCCTTCCGCGTTGAAGCGCATCACCCAATCCCGGACGATCTGAAGCCCCACGCAGCCGACCCGCGCGGCCTCCGTTCGGCTCGCGCCGTCGCAGATCGCCGCCAGAGCCAGCAGCCGACGCGTCCGCGCCGCGTCCCGGCTCGCCCTCGCCAGACGGCGCAACCCGTCAGCTCCATGATCCGCCCGCAGGACAATCGCCTTCCCCATCGAGAACCTCCCTCAGTTCTCCATGGTGAACCACGCAACGCCATTCTGCGGAATCCCCTTCGTGAGTCAGCGCCACCGGGCGATGGTGTAAGCGCGTGCTTGGTCACGGCAATCCGGTCGAGGAAAGAGAGCGCGCCCCGTCAGGAACGAGTGCAGGCCGTTCCAGAAGACCGGCCGCGACCGAACATTGCCGCGCCAGACGCTGTTTCTTGCCGGCGACGGTGTGAGCCCGTATCGACCCCACCCGGGTCTCTACCCCACCCGGTCTGGTCAAGATGACCTTCCTTCGCTCATCGCCAACCGGCACCGCCATTCCGTTTCCTAGCGGCGGCGCCAAGGCGCGCCGCCGCTAGTGTTGGGACCGCGAATTATTCCGGCGCGTGATCCGCGATCCAGTCGCGCAGGGAGGCGATCTCTGCCTCCTGCGCCGCGATGATCTCCTCGGCGAGCTGCCGGAGGTCGGGGTCCTGCCCGTGCTCGATCACGACGCGGGCCATGTCGATGGCGCCCTGGTGATGCCCGATCATGCCGCGCGCGAAGTCGATGTCGGCGTCGTCGCTGAACTCGATGTCCATCGCCGAATGCATCGCGAGATTGGCGGCACGGTAGGCTTCGGTCGCCGGAGAGCCGGAGACGGCGGCAGCGGCAGCGGCATGGTCGCCGGCGTGCATTCCACCGGCGTCGACGCCATGTCCTTCCATCGTGCCCTCGCCCTCGGCCATCTGGTGCAGCGCGCCTTCTGCGGCATCTTCATGGGCGTGGTCCTGGGCGACGCCCGCGCCGGCAAGCCCGACAATCGTCAGCGCCGGCAGCGCGAGAGCCTGCAAACCGTGTGTCGTCAGTGTTGTCACCTTGCCGTCCTCCAACCGAATACTCTGCCGCAGCGGTCGCCTCAGGTCGAAATGCGTGGCGGACCAGCCGAAGCGCGAATGTGGGGGCTCCAGCCGCTGGAAGGTCAAGAGCTGATGAGTGGCGACGCTCGCAGTGTTTGCCTGCGGCACGCCGCGCAGCGGCACAGGGGCCAAGACCGCCCGGCCCCGCCACACCGCAGGTCGCTTCGGCTCGCCGCGCTGTCTCATCAAGCATCTCATGCATTACCAAGGAGCGGGCGAGAAAACGTCTTGACCTTCCCGCGACTGGAACCCTCATGAAGAGGCTCAACATTCGTGAGGAGCGATTCCATGGCGACTACCGACGCAGCAACGGAGACGCGCGTCGTCCGCGATCCGGTCTGCGGCATGACCGTCGATCCCGAGGCGGGCAAGCCGCGCCACGAGCATGACGGGCACGTCTACCACTTCTGCTCCGCCGGCTGCCGCGAGAAGTTCGTCGCGGATCCACGGAAGTACCTCGAGGCCGAGGCCATAGACCCCGTCTGCGGCATGAAGGTCGATCGCTCGGCGGCCAAGCACATGTCCAAGCACGGGGGCGAACGGTTCTACTTCTGCTCCGCCCGCTGCCAAGAGAAGTTCGAGGTCGAGCCTGAGACGTACCTGAAGGGCCGACCGACGCCCGAGCCGATGCCCGCCGGCACGATCTACACCTGTCCCATGCATCCCGAGATCGAGCAGGTGGGCCCCGGCGACTGTCCGCTCTGCGGCATGGCGTTGGGGCCAAAGGGCGTGCCGACGGGTGACGAGGGGCCGAATCCCGAGCTCGTCGACTTCCGCCGGCGCTTCGCCGTCGGCGCCGCGTTGACGATCCCGATCCTGATCCTGGCGATGGGGCCGATGGCCGGCCTGCCGGTCGGAGAATGGATCGGCGAGCGGACGGCGCGGTGGCTGGAGCTGATCCTGGCGACGCCGGTCGTTCTCTGGTCCGGCTGGCCGTTCCTGGTGCGCGGCTGGCGGTCGTTCCGCACGATGAACCTCAACATGTTCAGCCTGATCGGGATGGGCGTCGCCGCGGGCTATTTGTTCAGCGTTGTTGCGGTGGTGGCGCCGCGCCTCTTCCCGCCGGGCTTCCGCGACCATTCCGGGCAGGTCGGCGTCTACTTCGAGGCGGCGGCAGTGATCGTCGTTCTGGTGCTGCTGGGCCAGATCCTCGAGCTCCAGGCGCGCGAGCGGACCGGCTCCGCCATCCGGGCGCTGCTCGACCTCGCCGCGAAGACGGCGCGGATCGTCCGGTCCGACGGGACCGAGGAGGAGGTGCCGCTCGAGGACGTACAGGTCGGCGACCGGCTGCGGGTGCGGCCTGGCGACAAGGTGCCGGTCGACGGCGAGGTGGTCGGGGGCCGCTCGTCTGTCGACGAGTCGATGCTGACCGGCGAGCCGGTGCCGGTCGAGAAAGTCGCGGGCGACAGTGTGACGGGCGCCACGATCAACGGCCGCGGCAGCCTCGTGATCGTGGCCCAGCGGATCGGCAAGGACACGATGCTGGCGCAGATCGTCGAGATGGTGGCGAACGCACAGCGTTCGCGGGCGCCGATCCAGAAGCTCGCCGACAGCGTGGCAGGCTACTTCGTGCCGGCGGTGATTGCGGTGGCGGTTATCGCTTTCATCGCGTGGTCGATCTGGGGGCCGGTGCCGGCGCTCGCCTACGCGCTGGTCTCGGCGATCGCTGTCCTGATCATCGCCTGCCCCTGTGCGCTCGGGCTCGCGACGCCGATGTCGATCATGACCGCCACCGGGCGTGGGGCGCAGGCGGGTGTGCTGATCAAGAACGCCGAGGCGCTGGAGACTTTCGCCAAGGTCGACACGCTGATCGTCGACAAGACTGGCACGCTGACCGTCGGCAAGCCGGAGCTGGTCGCCGTGCTGCCCGAGGCGGGCCACGATGAGGCCGAAGTCCTGCATCTTGCCGCGAGCCTGGAGCGCGGCTCCGAGCATCCGCTCGCCGAGGCGATCGTCCGCGGCGCCGAGGCGCGGGGCGTCGAGATGGCCGCCGCGACGGACTTCGAGGCGGTGACCGGCAAGGGCGTGAAGGGCACCGTCGACGGCAAGGCGGTGGCGCTCGGCAACGCCCGGATGCTGGAGGAACTGGGCATCGAGGCCGCGGCGTCGACTCAGGCCGCCGACGCCCGGCGCGACGCGGGCGAGACGGTGATGTTCGTCGTCGTCGAGGGCGCCGTCGCGGGCCTCGTCAGCGTCGCCGACCCGGTGAAGGAGACGACACCCGCTGCGCTCAAGGCGCTGCACGGCTTGGGCTTCCGCATCGTCATGGCGACCGGCGACAACGAGCGCACCGCCCGCGCCGTCGCCGGCCGTCTCGGCATCGACGAGATCCGCGCCGACGTCCTGCCCGAGGACAAGGCGCGCATCATCCGCGAGATGCAGGACGAGGGCCGGATGGTCGCGATGGCCGGCGACGGCGTCAACGACGCGCCCGCCCTGGCGCAGGCCAACGTCGGCATCGCCATGGGCACCGGCGCCGACGTCGCGATCGAGAGCGCCGGCTTCACGCTGGTGAAGGGCGACCTGAACGGCATCGTTCGCGCGCGCAAGCTGTCGCTCGCGACGATGCGCAACATCCGGCAGAACCTGTTCTTCGCGCTGGTCTACAACGCCGCCGGCGTGCCGGTCGCAGCGGGCATCCTCTACCCGGTCTTCGGCTGGCTGATCTCGCCGATGTTCGCGGCGGCGGCGATGAGCCTCTCGTCGGTCTCGGTCATCGCAAACGCGCTGCGTCTGCGCGGCGTGAAGCTCGACACATGACGCGCGCCGCTGCGGCGCCCATCGGGCGCCGCTACTTCCGCCAGGCTGTCTCGCAGACGGAATAGAGGAACGTGGCCGACCAGGTGAGGATCATGAAGCCGCCCAGCGACTGCATCATGTTGACCATGCGGAGCGGCCCGCTGGCCTCGATCTGCGTGTACCCAAGCGTGGCGAAGTTGATGCCGGAGAAGTAGACGAGGCCACTCCAGGTCTGGTCGAACCCGCCGCCCAAGCCGCCCAGCCCGCCCCAGGCGAGCAAGCCCCGGTAGACCACGGCGAAGGCGAGGATCTCGACCGTGTGCAGCGCGAGGAGCCCGAGAAACGCGATCATGATTGTCGCCTGTGGCTTGTCGTCCGGGTCGGGCTGGGCGCGTCGGACCAACATCAGTCCGTAATGGTGCGCAACGCCAAGCAAGGCCACGAGAACGAAACCGATCAGAAGTGCCATATTCTACCCCATCAAGCCTGGGGCTCTCCCCAAAAGCGCGCGCGACCAGCACGGCGACCGGCCAATAGTCCGGCGAGACCGGCGATCGACCCCTGCCGCATGCGCGACCCAGCAGCGATGCCGATCCGGAGGCTCGATATCGAGAAGAGACCGTCGCTGGCTCCGAAAGCAGCCGCCGTCAGCCAGCCGATGCGATGGCAACGCGAGAGGCGGCTCACGGCGTGGCTGCTTCCGGGATGTCGGCCCGCCCGGCTGCCACAGCCTCTGGCTTCGGTGCGGCGGGCTCATGCGGCGAGATCCGCAGCGCGCGCAGCGCGTTCAGGATCACGGCCACGTCGATGACCTCTTGCAGCAGCGCGCCTTGCACCGGCGTGAGATAGCCGTAGGCGGCGGCGATCATGCCGAGGACGGAGAGGCCGATGCCGGCGACGACGCTTTCGAGGGCGATCCGGCGCGAGGCCCGTGCGATCTCGATCCCCTGGCCGAGCCGGTCGATCCGGTCGACCAAGAGCACGACGTCAGCCGCCTCGGCCGAGGCCGCGGCGCCCCGCGCGCCCATGGCGACGCCCACGTCGGCCGCCGCCAGCGCGGGCGCGTCGTTCACCCCGTCGCCCACCATCATGACGGGCCCGTGCTTGCGCTCGGCCAGCACCAGAAGGACCTTCTGGTCAGGCGTCAGACCGGCCCGCACGCCGTCGAGACCGAGCCCCTCGGTCACCCGCTCGGCCACGTCCGCCCGGTCGCCGGTGGCGAGCAGGATGCGCGCGATCCCCTCGCGGCGGAGACCGTCGAGCATCGCGCCCGCGCCTTCGCGCAGCGGGTCGGACATGACGAGGTGACCCGCCATGTGGCCGTCGACAGCGACGGCGACGAGCACCGAACCGGCGGCCATGACAGGATAATCGCCTACCAGTTCCACCTGCGACGCGATAAAGCTGTCACCTCCAACGATGACCTTGCGGCCCTCGACACGGCCCTCGACCCCTTCGCCCGGGATCTCCGTCACCTCGGACGGCACGGGCAGTGTGAAACCCCGCGCCTTCGCGGCGGTCACGATGGCCTGCGCCACCGGGTGCTTCGAGGCTTGATCGAGCGCGGCGGCAAGGCGCAGGATGTCGTCCTCGGCCATGCCGCCCGCGCTGTCGATCGACACGATCTGCGGGCGGCCGTCCGTCAGGGTCCCGGTCTTGTCGAGGATCAGCGTGCGGATGCGCGCCATCGTCTCGAGCGGCCCCGCGCCCTTGATGAGCACGCCGAAATGCGCCGCGCGCGAGAGACCCGCCACCAGCGCCACCGGCACGGCCAGGATCAGCGGACATGGCGTGGCGACGACCAGCACGGCGACCGCCCGGATCGGATCGCCGGTGAACCACCAGGCGGCGAAGGCAATCGTGACGGTGACCGCGAGGAAGCCCAGCGACCAGCGGTCGGCCAGCCGCGACATTGGCGCCTTGGACGCCTGCGCCTCCTCGACCAACCGGACGATCCCGGCATAGGTGCTGTCCTTCGCCTCGCGCGTGGCGGTCAGGTCGAAGGCCTCGCCCGCGTTGGTCGAGCCGCTCATCGTCTCGGCCCCACGCGCCAGACGGACGGGCAGGGACTCACCCGTCAACGCCGAGGTGTCCACGAAGGCCGCGTCGGATGCCACCGTGCCGTCCACCGGCACCACGTCACCCTGCCGGATCAGGAGCCGATCGCCGGGCTCGATCTCGTCGAGGGGGACCTCCTCCAGCCCGCCGTTCCGATGCCGGGTCGCGGTCCGCGGAACCCGGGAAAGAAGGGCGTGCATTTCGCGCCGGGCCCGACCCTCGGCGAAGCTTTCGAGGAAGGTGCCGCCGGAATACATCACCGCGACCACCGCCGCCGCGAGCGTCTCGCCGAAGGCCAGCGCCGCGGTCATGGACAGCGCCGCGACGATGTCCAGTCCGACCTCGCCGGAACGCAAGCTGCGCAGGATTTCGACCACGAGTGCCGCGAGCGCGGGAACGACGCCGACGAACCAGACGAGATTCGCAACGTCAGGCTGGTCGGCGAAGTAGAATGCAAGCCCTGCAATCAGGCCGATCGCGGCCAGCAGCAGGATGGCGGTCTTGAGAAGATCTGTGCGCGTCGTTTCCATGCGGCTCATCTCCCCTCGGCAGAGACGATGCCGCTGGCTCTTCGCCTCCGCCCCTTGCGAAGACCTGATGATCGCGCAGGAGAACCACAGCGTCGAGTCCGCATCTTGCTTGGAGCGTCAAGCCCGGATCGGCCCCACAACCATGAGCGCCTCGTCCAGACGCCGGCCGCTGCACTGCTGCGGGCGACAATGGTGACGCAGCCAAGCAACGAAGTCAGAGTGCGTCGATATCTCGGTCCAGCGTGTCTGACAGGTGTCCTCATCCAACTTCGGCGGACTTCCCCCAGTTGGTAGTTGCCCTAACGGCGGCATCCGAGAGCAACATAGGCGTCGGACGTTCTATCAGACGAGTTCGACGGCAAGTGCATTCCGCAGACATCCGACCGAAGGCCAAACGCTTGCATCTCGCGGTCGAACCCGGAGAGGCGTCGGCGAAGTGGTGATCGCGCGGAGCCCCACCAAGATGGTCCAGACCGTCTCCCCGGCTTGAACTCATGCACCTCGGATCGAGGCAGCCGTTTCATCTTGCTCGGCTGCAGAAAACTCCACGTATATGCGGTTTCCGTCGGGTTCGCGGATGAACAACAGGACGAGGAGATTTCGTGCTCCTCAATGTGGGCGAGGAAAGCGTCCATACTTTCTGCGGGGACGGCGATGTGTTCCATCCGCAGGCTTTCGTCTTCCGAATGCACAAGCGGAGCGGCTCGGCTTGCGGCGCGACCGTCTCCCGGCCTCCGCCGCAAGGGGCCTCGCGCGACGACGTCGCTCACGGGTGCGGCGGCGGGGTGTCGGCGGTGCTCGGCGGCAGAATCGGATAGGTGACCTGCGGCTGCTCACCGGTCAGCGTCTCGAGGAAGGCAGTGATCGCCGCCGCGTCCTCCTCGGTCAGCTCCGCACCGAGCTGCGAGGTGCCCATGATCCCGACCGCGGTGGAGAGATCCCACACCGAACCCGAATGGAAGTAGGGCGGCGTCCGCGACACGTTCCGCAGCGTCGGCGTCTTGAAGACGTAGGCGTCGTCCTCGAAGTAGTTGTCCTCCCGCGTGGTGGCGAGAGAGGTGTGGCTTTCGGTCAAGCCCAATCAGGCCAAACTTGAACAGGTTGGCGCCGAGATGCTCCTCGTACTTCAGGCCGCGCGCCAGAGCCGGCCGCGCATATTCCCGGGACAGCATCTCTGGGGTCTTCAGCTCGGTGCCGAAGTTTCCGCGATCCCAGGTGTAGCAGTCGGCGAATTCGTCATTCGGGCTCAGCATCGGATGGGTCTCGCGGTCGCCCTTGATCTGAGTAACCTCGTGGACGGGCTCCGACCGCGCGCGACGCTCGGCATAGGCGATGTCGAGCGCCTTGCCGTTCGTCCGCACATCGTCGAACATCAGCCCGTGCGACAGGTTGCCGTTGTGGGCGAATGCCATCACCTGACCGCCGGTGTTGTCCTCGTAGGCCTCCAGCCAGTCCCGAAGGTCCTCGGGTCGCTGCTGTCGTAAGTTGAGAAGGGCACGAGGTCTTGCACCTCGTCGGCGCCGTCGCGAAACATGACGACCCGGTGCAGGTTGTTCGTGTCCGGGCCCGACGACCATTCGAAGCCGTGGAGCGCTGTGAAGACGCCCGGCTCGTTTGAACCGCTCGGCACTGTCGCCGATGCGAATTCACATCGTCCGCTGCAAGTTATCGTCGCCAATACGGTCAATCGCGGCGTTCAGCGCCGCGCCCCGTTCCACGTGCGCGGCGATTGAGTTGCCCTCCTTCGCGAGGTCATGCAGTGCCGACCCCAGACGTTGCGCAGTAGGCCAGTGTTCGAACTCGGCGACCATAGGCGCGAGGCCGAGGTTCTCGGCCTGGTCGGCGACTATGAGGAAATCTAGCGGCCGGATGAGCTGCGCGTAGTCCCCCGCCGATGCCCGCACCTTTTCACCGCGAGCGAAGCGGAACGCCTCGTCCGGACCGAGCGTGTTGCCGATCATGCCCGCGTCGGTCGCCGCAGTGCAGGGACTTCACGGTTGACGCAACGTTAGCCATACTGGACTCCGCAGGTCAGTCGGCATTCCCTGCCTCTCCGCGGTCGCGGCCTCACCACGTCGTGACGGAACGCCCATGCATGCCGGACTTGTTATTCGTCGAATGCCATCGTTCCGGAGAGAAAAATGCGCTTTTCACGTATTGCACTTGCAGCATCCATCGCCGCCGCGCCGGCTTGCGCGCAGACCGACGCCGGTGACGGAGACTACGTCGTCCAGGGGGAGCGCAACACGTCGTTCGAACCAGCCTTCGAGGCGCAGCTCCGTGCGCCTGCGATGTCGTCCCCATTCGAGCTGTCGTCCGAAAGCCTTGCTGGGCCTCTCGTCCATCCATGGGGCATCGCCGCCCTGCCCGACGGCGGCTACCTCGTGACCGAGCGCCCGGGCCGGCTGCGCCACGTCACCGCCGAAGGAGATCTCTCCGAACCGATCAGCGGCGTGCCCGAGGTCGTGAACCAGCGGCAAGGCGGACTTCTGGACGTGGCGATCAGCCCGGAGTTCGAAGCCGATCGAACCATCTTCATGACCTACGCCAAGCCGGTCGGCGGCGGCTCCGCCACCGCTGCTGCGCGCGCAGTGCTGTCTGAGGACATGACCTCGCTGACCGAGGTCGAGGACATTTTCGTTCAGCAACCCGGAGCCTCGGCGCCGATGCACTTCGGAAGTCGCGTGGTCATCGATGGCGAGGACGTGTTCGTCACGACTGGCGAGCACTTCACGCAGCAATACCGGGTCTACGCCCAGGACCTCGACAAGACCTTTGGCAAGGTGGTCCGCGTCGGCCGCGACGGCTCAGTCCCGCAAGACAATCCCTTCGTCGGACAAGAGGGGGCGATCGACAGCATATGGTCGTTGGGCCACCGCAACATTCAGGCCGCCGCTCTCGATGACGACGGGCGCCTTTGGACGATCGAGCACGGGCCGAAAGGCGGTGACGAGCTCAATCGGCCCGAGCCCGGCCTGAACTACGGCTGGCCGGTCGTCAGCTACGGCGAGCAGTATAGCGGCGGGCCGGTCGGATCCGGCGAAGCGAGCGCTGAGGGCTTCGAGCAGCCCGTCTACTTCTGGGATCCAGTGATCGCGCCGTCGGGCATGGCGTTCTACGACGGCGAGATGTTCCCCGAATGGCAGGGCGACATTCTGGTCGGATCGCTCTATCCGGGTGGGCTGGTTCGCCTGAGCCTCAATGGCGATCGCGTGAGCGGCGAGGAGCGCCTTCTTCGCGATGCGGGACGCGTGCGTGACGTCGAGGTGCTTGCGGATGGCTCGCTTCTCCTCATCACCGACGAGGAGGAGGGCGAGATCATGCACATCACCAGATCCGACAGCACGAACTGACCTAGTACCGACAGCTCGAACACGGCCGATATGTGCCGAACACGGCGCCGCCTCGAATGGGGCGGCACCCTTTCAATTTCTTGCCTACGCTGAATATCGTTGCGAGAGAACCTCTTGCCTTGGACGTCATTGGAAGAAAGACTGCCGCGAGGGTGTGAACGCGGGCGAGCGTCCGTGAAAGGGGGAAAGATGCGCAGCGGTCTCTTCGTCGCGGCGGCTTTCGGGGTAGTTTTGGCCGGCGCGCCATCGTGGTCCCAGGAAGATGCGCCGACAACCGCTGCGGACGTCGAGGCGATGTCGCAGCAGGCTGCTTCGTTTCGCCGGATCATCGCCGCGTTGGAGGAGGAAGCCGCCGCCGCTGAGGACGCGCTAGCGGCGACGTCTGAAGAACTCGAGGCCGCACGGACCGAACTTGCCGACGTGCAGTCCCGGGTCGCGGCGATCGAGGCAGGCGAAGGTCAAGGTGAACTCCGTGCCGGGTCCGCAGACACAGCCGCTCTCGAGGGGGAGCGGCAGACGCTGCAACGTGAGGTCGAGGCGGCGCGTGCGGAACTCGATCGGCTCTCGGCTGCCGCTGCGGCGGCCAGGGAAGCTGCGGCTGAAGCAGACACGTCGCGTGACGAAGCTCTCGCCGCGGTAGAGCAACTGAGGATCGAGCTCGACGCGCTGAGGGTGGCGGCAGAGGATGCCGGCGAGGCTGCGCCCGCCACGGCGGGCGGATCTGATGAAGACGCGGCAAGGGCGGCCGAGGTCGATCTGGCAAGAGTGCGGACTGAGGCTAACGCTGCACGGGCGGAGCTCGACCAGCTGCGCAACGAGATCGACGCCGCCGCCGAGGGCAGGGCCGAAGCGGAAAGCGCAGAGCAAGCACTGGACAGCGCACGAGAGCGGTCGGAGGCGATCACTCGCGAGATCGAAGCTGCGAGCGCCGCGCGGGACGAGGCCGCCGCCGAAGCCGAAGCCGCCCGCTCTCAGCTGTCGGACACCGAGAGTGAGGTCGCCTCCGCCCGAGATGAGTTGCAGCAGCTCTCAGAACAGGCCGACGCGGCGCGCGTGGGCGCTGCTGTAGCGGCGAAGCGCCGGGGCGAAGCGGAGTCCGCCACGGCTGACGCCGAGGCCCGCCTCGCATCGCTTCGTGAGGAGGCGGAGGCCGCCGAGACCAGCCGCGACGAGGCCGTGGCCGCGACCGAGGCCGCGCGCCAAGACCTTGCCGGGCTCGAGGAAGGCACGAGCGCGGCGAACGCCGAGCTGGAACGGCTCCGCTCGGAAACCGACGCGGCAACCGCGCTCAGGGATGAAGCTCTCTCCGCCACGGCTGACGCCGAGGCCCGCCTCGCATCACTTCGCGAGGAGGCGGAGGCCGCCGAGACCAGCCGCGACGAGGCCGTGGCCGCGACCGAGGCCGCGCGCCAAGACCTTGCCGGGCTCGAGGATGGCGCGAGCGCGGCGAGAGCGGAGCTGGAACGGCTCCGCTCGGAAACCGACGCGGCAACCACGCGCAGGGATGAAGCTCTCTCCGCCACGGCTGACGCCGAGGCCCGCCTCGCAGCGCTTCGCGAGGAGGCGGAGGCCGCCGAGACCAGCCGCGACGAGGCCGTGGCCGCGACCGAGGCCGCGCGCCAAGACCTTGCCGGGATCGAGGAAGGCGCGAGCGCGGCGAGCGCGGAGCTGGAACGGCTCCGCTCGGAAACCGACGCGGCAACCACGCGCAGGGATGAAGCTCTCTCCGCCACGGCTGACGCCGAGGCCCGCCTCGCATCGCTTCGCGAGGAGATGGAGGCCGCCGAGACCAGCCGCGACGAGGCCGTGGCCGCGACCGAGGCCGCGCGCCAAGACCTCGCCGGGCTCGACGATGGCGCGAGCGCGGCGAGCGCGGAGCTGGAACGGCTCCGCTCGGAAACCGACGCGGCAACCACGCGCAGGGATGAAGCTCTCTCCGCCACGGCCGACGCCGAGGCCCGCCTCGCAGCGCTTCGCGAGGAGGCGGAGGCCGCCGAGACCAGCCGCGACGAGGCCGTGGCCGCGACCGAGGCCACTCAGCAGCAGCTCGCCGAAGGCGAAGACAGGCTCGAACGGCTTCGCTCCGAGATCGCAACCGCGGAATCCAGTCGCGACGACACGATGGCAGCCGTGGCGGCGGCTGAAGCTGATCTGGCCTCGATCACCGACGAGCTGCAGCAAGCGGCAACGGCGAGAGACGACGCAGAACAGGCGCTGTCCTCTTTGCAAAACCAGATCGCACCGTCCCAAGCCGAACTGTCACAGATGACGGCTGCGAGCGAAGCAGCCAACTCGCGGACTGAGGACGCCGAGGTTCGCGCCGAGGCTGCGGAGCAGCGCGTGGCGGTGCTCACGGCTGACGCCGCGGCAGCGGAAGCGCGCAAGAGCGAGGCGGAAGCCTCCATCGGTGAGGCGCAGGCGAACCTCTCGCAGGTCGAGGCCGAGCTGTCGGCTGCGCGCGAAGAACTCGACCGGTTGCGCTCCGATGTCGAACGACAGATGTCCGCCGCCGAAGAAGCCGACGCTTCGGCACGCTCGGCCGAGGATCGACGGACGAGCGCCGAGGCAGCGGAAGCGGACGCCGAAGCCCGACTTACGGCAATGCGCGAAGAGGCCGCGTCTCTGGCCGCCGAAATCGACGAAGGCCGTGCCCTCCTCGAGGATCTCGTGCAAGAAGGCGAAGCTGCGCCAGCGACACCCGCCACCGTCGCAGGCACCGCGGCGCGGCGCGATGTGCAGGTACCGCGCGCGACCGTGGTGAGCGCCATCGGCGTTGCACCAGGGCTTGCCGGCGCGACGCCGCAGCAGCTTTCCCGAACTCGAGGCACTGCTCAGCGATGGCATGTGTTCGACTGATGCGCTGCGCTCCGTGTTCGGGACGATCAACCGCCAGACCCTCGTCTCGCTGGTCCGCGATCTGGGCGGATGTTGAGCGGCCCCGTAGCCCAAAAGGAGGAGATGCCCATGACCAGATCTCTCGCCGTCCGGATCGGCGCCGTGCTTGCGGCGGCCGTGTCGGTGGCGTTGCCGCTGCCCGCCCAGGAGTTCGAGAAGAACATCCTCACCGGGGGTCCGACTGGCACCTACATCCAGTTCGGACGCGACATTGCCGAGATTGCCGGCCAATGCGACCTGACGTTGAACGTGCGCGAGAGTGCGGGGTCGCTTGAGAACTTCCTCGGTGTTCGAAAGCGCCGTTTCACTCAGTTCGGGATCGTGCAGAGCGACGTGCTGGAGTACCTCCGTACCTACGCGGCGGACGATCCTGACATTGCGCGCGCCATCGCCGGGGTACGGATCGCGTTTCCGCTATACAACGAGGAGGTGCATCTCCTCGCAAGACGCGAGATTGAGACGCTCCAGGATCTTGCGGGCCAGCGCGTCGCTGTGGGTGTGCAGGACAGCGGAACGTTTCTGACCGCCTCGCTCGTCCTCGATCTCGCCGAAGTCGACGCCGGCGAACGTGTCGCGATCAATGCCGACGAGTCGCTGCAGCGGCTGCTCGGCGGCGATCTCGACGCGTTTTTCTACGTGGCAGGCGCGCCCACCGCGATATTCGAGGACCCCGCAATCGATCCCGAGCGGTTCCACCTCGTGCCCATCTCGGATCCGGTGCTCCAGGCGGTCTATCTTCCCGCGACGATCGAGGCGGGGACCTATCCATTCCAGAGCGGGCCGGTCGACGTCGTTGCGGTCAAGGCCGTCCTGATGACGTACGAGTATGATCCAGGCCGCAATGCGTATCACCGAGAGAGCTGCCAAGCGGTGACGGACGTGTCCCACCTCATCCTGACGCGCTTCGGGTCGCTGCAGGAGTTGGGCCACCCGAAGTGGCGGCAGGTCGACCTCAACGACATCCCTCCGGGCTGGGAGGTCGGCAATTGCGTCAATCGCGGCCTGTCTGCCAACTATCGTCTGGCCTGCGACGGGGAGGCGACGGCCGAGGAGCCGGAGAGCAAGGCGAACGCAGCCTACCGGGACCGCATCTGCTCCGTCATCGGCTGCTGACGTCCGCCACGGTGTCGGTCTTGACGCCGATCGGCATCCACGCTGACGGCGCGCTGCCGACGGCACGAACCCGCCAGACGCCGGCGCCTTCGGGCGCCTTCAAGCGGACGGCGGTAAGCGCGGTCGTCAGCTGCGCCGATGGCGCCGCATCAGCGTTCGCGGCAAGCTCGACGAGGAACGTGCCGCGCCCCTCCCACACGAGTTCGACTGCGCCCGCCTCGACGCCCGCGTAGCGCGGCAGGGCATAGTCCCCGCCTGCGGAGGCAATGCCATCGAGGTTCTGGAGGCCCGCCAGAGCCGCGGGTACCTCGTCCGCCGCGACCTCATACCATGCAGAGGCAGTGGACGGCGCGAAGCCGACACCGTCGCCCGTCTCATAGAGCTGGGCCAGATAGTACGCTGCACGCCCGTGACCCCGCGCGGCCGCGCGGGCATAGTCGATCAGGGCGGCCTCGCTGCCAGAAGATGCCTGCAGCGCACGGTGGTAGAGCGCGGTCGCAGCTTCCGGATCAGTAGGTGCAAGTGCGGCTGTCTGGACAGACCGGCCGTCGATCGCCCTAAGCGGATCCGAATGACCGCTCGCGACGGGCTTCGCGGAGGTTATCGTCATCACACCGGCCTGACGGCTGTCGGTAGGTCCGGCCGGCAGGACGAGCGCCGCCGCGGCCACGGAAGCGGCGACCGCAAGACCGGCGGCCGACCCCACTGCACGGCGAACGATCCTGCCGCCTCTGCCGGAGGAGCGCTCGGTCACAAGCGACTCTGCCGTAACCTCCGACGTCGCCGGCCCGATTTGTCGTTCAAGCCGCAGCGGTTCGGCGTGGCTTAGCGAAACCGGAGACATCGGTACGATCTTGGACCGTTCGACGCTGGCGGCAGCGGTGTAGAATGGCGTCGGCTGTGAGGGGTTGCTATTGCGGCAAGCCACCGGTCGCTCGCCCGCGTCGCCCGCACCTTCTGCAGGCAAGCCGCCAAGCCCGCCGAGGGAAAGAACCTCGGCAAGTGCCGCTTCGGCGAAAGATCCATCTACCTCGCGACGATCTTCCGCGTATGCCGCTACAAGGCATATGTCGCAAAGCAGGTTGGTCAGCCTCGGAATGCCCCGAGCACGTTGGTAAACTGCAGCGATTGCGTCTTCCGAGAAGACGTCCGGGCGCCCACCCGCGATTTCCAAACGGCGCCGGACATAGCCTCCGGTCTCCTCCGAGGTCATGGGTCCAAGGTGGCAGGATGCGCCGAGCCTCTGCCGAAAAGCGACGAAACGCTCTTCCTGCAGGCGGTCCCGCAACTCGGGCTGCCCGATCAGGACGAGCGACAGCGGGGCCGCCTTTCCGGTGTCGAGGTTGGTCAGCAGGCGCAGCGTTTCAATTCCATCGTCGGAAAGGTTCTGCGCCTCGTCGACGATCACGACGGAACGGCGCCCGCTCTGCCAGCGCTCCCGTACAACCGCTTCGGCCTGTCTCACGGCATCGGCGTGGGTAGCGGGCCTTGCTGCATCACCGAAGGCGGTCAGGATCCAACGCAGAAGGTCGCCCCCATCTCCGACGACGTTCGACAGAAGCGCGACCTCGAAGTCCGAGGAGACCTCCTGCAGCAGCTCGCGGATAAGTGTCGTCTTGCCGGTGCCGATATCCCCAGTGACCAGCGCGATCGGTGCTTGGCGCAGAAGCGACATGCATACCATGTCAAACGCGCGGCGATGGTTGACCGTCCAGAACAGGAACTCGCGGTCCGGCGTCAGCGAAAAGGGTCGACGGTCGAACCCGAAGAAATCCTCGTACATAAGCTTCCCCCGACGCAACACTGGCCGATCGACCGGCAGGGAAAAAGGCCGCGATCCAATCGGCCTCGAATCAACGACGTGCTCGTCCCCGCAGCAACCGATTCCCCCACAAGCAAGGCTATCACAGCGCTCGCGTGGTGAAAGAACAACCCGAAGTCGAACCACGATTCGGTTCAGGGCACCGTACGCTTGACCTTCGGTGGCATCGTGCCGATCAAACGCATCATCTCGGGAAAGGATGCGGCGCCGGTATGACTAACCTCTCAGCGCGGTTTCGGCGGCCGCGCGGGCCGCCGTTCCGGATCGGTGCCTCGTTGACTGAAGAGCGTCAGACTTCGTCGAGCGCCTCGACTTCCTTCTGAAGCTCTTCGCGCGTGACCTCGCGTTCGGTCACCTCGGCGAGTTCGACGATGTAGTCGATCACCTTGTCCTCGAAGATCGGCGCCTGGAGCTGCTGGCGCATCTGCGGGTTCTGCTGAACGAACTCGAAGAACTGCCGTTCCTGTCCCGGATACTGGCGGGCCTGGTTCATCACGGCCTGCGTCATTTCGGCGTCGGTCACCTTTACCTCTGCCTTCTGACCCAGCTCGGCCAGCAGAAGGCCTAGGCGCACACGGCGCTCCGCGAGCGTCTTGTGCTCGTCCTTGACCTCGATCTCTCCGTGATCGTGCCCGTGATGCTCTGGATTGTCCTCGTGCCACAGCTGGTGGGCGATCTGCTTCGCCTCCTGCTCCACAAGGCTCGGCGGCAGGTCGAACGTCACCTTCTCGTCAAGCTGGTCGAGCAGGCGGCGCTTCATGACTTGGCGCGCGGCGCCGGAATATTCGGCCACCAGTCGCTCCGAAATCTGCGACTTGAGTCCGGCCAGATCCTCGGCGCCGAACCGCTTGGCGAGATCGTCGTCGACATTGGCTGCCTCGGGCTTCTTCACTTCCTTGATCGTCACGTCGAAGGTTGCGGCCTTACCCTTGAGGTTCTCTGCCTGATAATCCTCGGGAAAACTGACCTCGACGGTCTTCTCGTCGCCAGCCTTCACCCCCTCGAGCTGATCCTCGAATCCGGGAATGAAGCTGTTCGATCCCAGGACGAGCGGGTAATCCTCGGCCGTGCCGCCCTCGAAAGGTTCGCCGTCGATCTTGCCGACGAAATCGATGACGACCTGATCGCCCTCCTTCGCCTTGCCCTTCTTTTCCGAGAAGGTTTGCGCGGTGTCCGCCAGGCTCTTCAGCGCGTCGTCGACAGATGTCTCGTCCGGTTGCACCACCAGCTTCTCGACCTTCAGCGACGTGAGGTCGACTTCGGGGATCTCGGGCAGCGCCTCGTAGGTCATCTCGACCTCGACGTCGTCGCCCTCCTTCCAGTCCTGGTTCGTCATCTTGACGTCAGGCTGTCCCGCTGGCCGGTGGCCAGTCTCCTCGAAGTGCGAGGACATCGCGCCGTCGACGGCTTCCTGCATCGCCTCGCCCAGAAGGCGCGGGCCGAATTGCTTGCGGAGCAGCGCCAGCGGCACCTTTCCCTTGCGGAAGCCCTTCATCTGGACCTCCGGCTGCGCCTCGGTCAGCTTCTCGACGACCTTTGCATCCAGGTCGGATGCAGGCACCTTGATCTTGTAGCCGCGCTTCAGTCCTTCGTTCAGGGTCTCGGTGACCTGCATCTTCCTCGTCGTCCTCTTCGTCTTGGTGCGGGTGGAGGGACTTGAACCCCCACGCCTTGCGGCGCCAGAACCTAAATCTGGTGCGTCTACCAGTTCCGCCACACCCGCGAAAAACCTGCCGGAGCCGCCGCCCATTGGGTGGAATCGCGGCTCACTAGCAAAGCTCGCCAGCCGATGCGAGGAGAATCAGGCGCCGATGTCACGGAAGACCCGTGGCAGCATCTCGGGCAAGTCCTCGGCGATGAGCCCGGGGCCGAACGTCCGCGCCGCCTCGACGTGCAGCCATGCCGCGGTCGCTGCGGCCTCGAACGCGCTCGCACCGCGGGCGATCAGCCCGGCCGAGACGCCTGTCAGCACGTCTCCCGCTCCTGCGGTTGCCAGCCATGGCGCCGCCCTGTCGTAGATACCGGCGTTGATCGCAGACCGCCCGTCGGGTCCCGCAATCACCGTGTCGGGCCCTTTGAGAAGGATGCAGCAGCCTGCGCGCGCCGCTGCCTCCCGCGCGGCATCGAGGCGCGAGAAGGCGGGTCCAGAATCGGCCGGTGCCGCCAGTCGCTCTGCGATGTCGGGAAATACGCGGGCGAATTCGCCGGCGTGCGGCGTGAGGAGGCACTGGTCGTGCAGTCGCTCAAAAAGGTCCTCGGGCCGGTCCGCAAAAGCAGTGAGTGCGTCGGCATCGAGCACGGTACCGCGACGCGCCGAAAGAGTTGCGGCGACGAGCGCGCGGGTTCGGTCTCCGATGCCGAGACCCGGTCCAAGACCCACGGCGGCGAAGCGGGCATCTTTCAGGAGCGACGCGAGGTCCTCGCTGCTCCCAATTGAGCGAAGCATGATCGCGTCGAGCTGCGCGGCGTTCTCCTGCAGCGCCGCGGGCGGGCAAGCGATCGTCACCAGCCCGGCGCCAACGCGCAGCGCGCCACGCGCCGCCATCCGCGCCGCGCCCCCTTTGCCCGGTCCGCCGGAGAGGATCAGAGCATGACCGCTGTCGTACTTGTGGCCACCGCCCTTGCGCAGAGAGATGAGGGGCGACTCGACGAGCGGGACGCCCTCGTCCCCCCGCGGCAGACCGATGTCGACGCAGACCAGCTCACCGCAATGCGCTGGTCCATCGGCGAGGTAGTGGCCGAGACGCGGAGCGTGGAAGGTGACGGTAAGCTCGGCTCGTGCCGCACGTCCGCCAAGTGGCCGCCCGCTATCCATGCAGAGCCCGGTCGGACAGTCGATCGCAGCGACAGGCGTCGCGGTCGCGAAAGGTGCGGCAACCTCATCTGGGACTGGACGAGTCAGACCCGCGCCAAACACTGCGTCGACGACGAGGTCCACGCGGTCGCCGACCGCAGGGTCCCAGTCACCCACTCCTCCGGACCAGGCGGCGCGGGCTGCAGCGGCATCGGGTGGCAGCTCGGATCCGCCGAATGCATGGCAGCGGACATCCCAGCCACGGCCGGCCAGCAGGCGGGCGACGACGTATCCATCCCCGCCGTTGTTGCCGGGGCCACAGAGGATAGCGGCACGGCGCGGAGACCATCGCGCGGCGATCGCTTCGGCAACTCCACGGCCGGCACGCTCCATAAGTTCTCCGCCGGTGAAAGCGCCGCTGTCGATGGCTTTGCTCTCGGACCTTCGCATCTGGCCTGCGGTCAAGAGTCGCTTGGAGCCTTTCATTGTCGTTTTCATAGCGCCCAATTTCTAATCGTTTCGCACAAGTCTGCGTCGTAGCCTAAGCAAACCCGCACCTCGTTCGGAGGCATCCGGGGGGGCCGATTGTGACGCTAGCACGGGCGTGGTCTCTCCCGTCGGACAAAGGTACGTGCCAACGGAGCCTGCGGGACATGAAGAAAATCGAGGCGATCATCAAACCCTTCAAGCTCGACGAAGTGAAGGAGGCGCTGCAGGAGATCGGCGTCCAGGGCCTCAGCGTGCTCGAGGTCAAGGGCTTCGGTCGGCAGAAGGGCCATACCGAACTCTATCGCGGGGCGGAGTACGTCGTCGACTTCCTGCCCAAGATCAAGATCGAGGTCGTGTTGCCCGACGACCAGGTCGAGAGGGCGATCGAAGCGGTCATCGCCGCGGCCAAGACCGACAAGATCGGCGACGGCAAGATCTTCGTCTCGCCCGTCGAGCAGGCGATACGCATCCGCACCGGCGAGATCGGCGAAGACGCACTCTGAGAAAAACCAAAGCCTGCCCGACGCCGGGCGGAGAAACGCGAAATAGGGAAGGACAGTCATGAGCACATCCGACTTTCTCAAGACCATCAAGGACGAGGAGGTCGCCTACGTCGACATCCGATTCACCGACCCGCGCGGCAAGCTGCAGCACGTGACGGTCATGTCCGACCAGGTGGACGAGGACTTCCTCGAGGAAGGCTTCATGTTCGACGGCTCTTCGATTGCCGGCTGGAAGTCCATCGATCAGTCGGACATGAAGCTGATGCCCGACACGTCGTCGTCCTACATGGACCCGTTCTACGCGGAAAAGACGCTCGCAATCCATTGCACGGTCCTAGAGCCGGATACCAATGAGCCCTACGACCGCGATCCGCGCGGCACCGCCGAGAAGGCCGAGGCCTACCTGAAGGCCTCCGGCGTCGGCGACACGGCGTTCATGGGTCCCGAGGCCGAGTTCTTCCTGTTCGACAACGTCAAGTTCCAGGTCTCGATGCAGAAGGTCGGGTACGAAGTCGACGCCCTCGACGCGGCGTGGAACACCGATACCGACTACGAGATGGGCAACATGGGCCACCGCCCCGGTGTGAAGGGCGGCTATTTTCCGGTGAACCCCGTCGACGAGGGCATGGACATCCGCTCCGAGATGCTCTCGACGATGAAGCGCATCGGCATGAAGGTCGACAAGCACCACCACGAAGTGGCGTCGTGCCAGCACGAGTTGGGCCTGATCTTCTCGACGCTCACCGACCAGGCCGACCAGCTGCAGAAGTACAAGTACGTCATCCAGAACGTCGCCCACGCCTACGGCAAGTCGGCAACGTTCATGCCCAAGCCGATCGCCGGCGACAACGGCACCGGGATGCACGTGAACATGTCGATCTGGAAGGAGGGCAAGCCGCTCTTCGCCGGCGACAAGTATGCGGATCTCAGCGACGAGGCGCTGTACTATATCGGCGGCATCCTCAAGCACGCCAAGGCGCTGAACGCCTTCACCAATCCGACGACGAACAGCTACAAACGCCTGATCCCGGGCTTCGAGGCGCCGGTGCTGCGGGCCTACTCGGCCCGGAACAGGTCCGGCTGCGTGCGCATCCCATGGTCGGAGAGCCCCAAGGGCAAACGGGTTGAGGCGCGCTTCCCCGATCCGGCGGCGAACCCGTACCTATGCTTCGCGGCTTTGCTGATGGCCGGCCTCGACGGGATCCAGAACAAGATCCATCCGGGCGAAGCGATGGACAAGGATCTCTACGACCTTCCGCCGGAGGAGCTCGCCGGCATCCCGACCGTCTGCGCGTCACTTCGCGAGGCGATGGACGAGCTCGAGAAGGACATGGACTTCCTGCTCGCCGGCGACGTGTTCACCCGCGACCAGATCGAGGGCTACATGGACCTCAAGTGGGAGGAAATCTACGCCTATGAGCACACTCCCCATCCGATCGAGTTCAAGCTCTACTACAGCGTCTGACTTCGGGCAGTGAGCATGGCGGGCGCCTTCGGGCGCCCGTCTCATTCCGCCGATACCACCGTCGTGTGAATCGAGAACACGACGGCTCCCGTCTGCGGCAGGCGCAGGATGCACTGACGCTCGGACCTGAGGTACGGCGCGTCCTGCGGCTCGCGTCTGTCCCTAATGGTCTCGGAGATTGGTCGAAAGAGCTCCGCGTCGCGATGACGGATAAGGTTCGCCCTCCAGAGCGGCCGGCCGGGCTTCACACCGTCGAACAGCCGCTGGACCCGCCTCGCGATGTCAGGATCGTAGGCCTCGACAGGGGCGTGGATACGAACAAGCGGGCGCAGGAACTTCTCCGCCAGCAACCAGCCTGACGGGAAACACAGAACCGCGCCGGTGAGCACATGCTCCTCCTCGTGCTTCTGCAAGATGCAGAAGTCCTCCTGCACCAGCCGGCCCAGCGTGCCGAGTGGATCGTCGATGTTCGGACGAACTTCCACGCCGTCGGGGCGCCGGACGCTCCTGTCCACAACATAGCCGGGCCGGCTGCGAAGCGCCGCCATGACGGAGCCGAGCAGTTCCTCGGCTGCGCACCGGGCGCGGCTGTCGAGCGCGATCACCTCGTCGCGGCGTGTGGAGATGAGATGGTCGCGCAGGGCCATCTGTTCGGCATGCGCTTCGTCCGTCACCAGCCACTCGGCTGGATCGAGCGGGCGGGTACCGGGCAGCGGGCCGGCCGCAGCGAGCGAGGCAGGGCGTATTGCTAGCTGCATCCGTGGAACGTGGGCTCGGACCACTTCGCCATCGTGCCGTCGCCAGCCGTCATCGCAGCGGAGGGAACGCTCCGCTGCATCGCAGCGCCGCGGTACTGGTCATTCGACTGGGGCGCGGCGTCAGGCATGCCCGCACGTCCTTCGCCTCAGAGCCATTCCCCCCGGATCGACTGTCGATAGATCGAGGTCAGGAAGCCGTCGCCCGCCGGCTCCAGCGTCAGACCGCGACCGGTCAGCAGCGCGTAGGCGTCCTGATACCAGATCGTCGACCGGAAGTTGACCGCGAGGATCGCGCCAGCGGTTCGCGCCTCGTTGTCGAGACCGAGTGACAGGTATGCCTCGACCAGACGATACAGCGCCTCGGGCGTGTGCGTGGTCGTCTGGAACTCCTCGACCACGATGCGGAACCGGTTGATGGCCGCGACGTAGTGACCCCGCTTGAGGTAGTAGCGCCCGATCTCCATCTCCTTCCCCGCAAGATGGTCGAAGGCGAGATCGAACTTGAGAATCGCAGAGGTCGCGTACTCGCTGTCGGGATAGTTCTCGATCACCTCGCGCAGCGCCTGCAGCGCCTGGAAGGTCAGGCCCTGGTCCCGCCCCACATCGTCGATTTGATCATAGTAGCTGAGTGCCAGCAGATACTGCGCGTAGGCCGCATCCTCGTCCGTTGGGTAGAGGTCGATGTAGCGCTGCGCCGTAGCGCGCGATGCATCGTAGTCGCGGTCGCGGTGATAGGCGAAAGCCTGCATGACAAGCGCGCGCTTCGCCCATTCCGAGTAGGGATACAGGCGCTCGACCTCGCCGAAGTATCGCGCCGCATCGTCGGGATCACGCGCCTCGAGTTCGAGCTCGGCGCGCTGGTAGATCTGCTCGGGTGGCAAGCTCTCCAGAGGGACCTCGCGCGACGCGAACGGGTTCGGGACACTCGGTACGCGGGAGCACGATGACAAAGCCGTCGCGAGGGCAAGCCCGATGATCAACAAGCGTCCCGTCACGTCCTCGACCCGATCCCGACTTCGAATACCGCTTGGCCTTAGCATATGGCATTCCGAGGGGAAACGGCTGTCGTCCGCGTGCCGCGATCTAAGCGGCGAGTGCGACGAGATCCCCACGTGTGAGACCCGCGCCGGGAAGACGGGCCGCCTGCCTCATACCGCACGGCACGAAACGAACCGCGCCAGGCTCGGCGAAGAGCGCGCGAAGAAGCGCATTGGTCATGGCGTGCCCCGCCCGATGGCCATGGTAGTGCCCGAGGATCGGGCCGCCGGCCAGCGCGAGGTCGCCCATGGCATCAAGCATCTTGTGCCGCACCGCCTCGTCTGGGTAGCGCAGCCCGCCAGGCGTCACGACCGTATCGTCGTCCACGACGACGGCGTTCTCCAACGTACCGCCAAGGATCAGGCCGTCGGCGCGCATGCGATCGACGTCGGCCAAGCGGCAGAACGTACGGCTGTCGCAGAGTTCCCTCACAAAGGCGCCGTTCGAAAGCTCGAGCGATTTGCTCTGCCGGCCGATCACGCGGTCGGGAAAATCAATGTCGAACGAGATCCGCATCGCGTCGAGCGGCTCGATCCGCGCTCTGCCTCGCTTCGAGGAGACCTCGACCGGCTTCAGCACCCGCAGGGCAAGAACAGGCTCGGCCTGACGTACGAAGCCGCTCGAGAGCAGCCCCGCCACGAAGTCGGACGCACTGCCGTCAGCGATCGGCACCTCGGGGCCATCAATCTCGATCACTACATTCGAAAGGCCGGTGCCAGCAATAGCGGCCATGATGTGTTCGATTGTTGAAACGGCTACGCCCGACGCGTTCTCGATCCGCGTGCAGAGGGAGGAAGGTTTGACCGCGTCCCATCGTGCCGGAACCCATGGGTCTGCCGACACGTCCGTGCGACGAAACCAGATGCCATGACCAGCCGGGGCCGGCCGAACCGTCATCTGAACGGGCACACCAGTGTGCAGGCCAATGCCCTTGAACACTGCCGGCGATTTCAATGTGGTCTGCATACTGCCCCTTGGCCGTTCCGGCTTTGGTTCAGCTAGGCTGACGTGTCCTGCGACACAATTCAAAGATTGCAACGGTTTGTAACACGACGCCGCGCTGCAGCATCGAAGATACAGAAATTCGCGCGCGACCCTTGGGGCCGCGCGCCATCAATTCGGATGGATCGGGTCTTAGTTGGCCTGACGACGCAGGAAAGCGGGAACTTCTATCCGTTCGTCCTCGACAGGCGCGTCCTCGTCCTCTCGCGCCTCCTCGACGCGAGGCGCTTGGAGGGGCCTGGCCTCGTGACCGGTCATCCTGCCGATGAGCGAATTTATGCCGAACCCGCGCCGGTCGCCCTGCAGTGGCGCTCCCCCCGCGACGGGCGCGCTGGCCGCGGGCACCTTGTTCACCGCCGCACGCAGCCTCGCCATCGCCTCGGGCGTCGGCGTGCCGGGTGCGGGACGGGTCGCTGCCGGCCGGGGCGCCACGAATTCCTGCGGCTGCGGCTCCCGCGCGGTCACCCTTGGCTGCGGGGCGTAGGCGGGCGGCGGCAGCGCATTTTCGTCGCGCTTCTCCTCGTCGAAGAGGCTGGGCTCAACTCTTGCGGCGGCAGGCACCTCAGGCTCCTGCTCAGCCGCCGGCTCCTCCTCGACGACCTTCTGTGTCAGCGGCGCCGCCATGCTGCGGCGCGCCGGCTGCTCGCGCTCCACCTCGGCCGCGTCGATCCCGGTTGCCACGACCGAGACCCGCATCATGCCCTCCATGCTCTCGTCAAGCGTGGAGCCGACGATGATGTTCGCGTCCGCATCGACCTCCTCGCGGATGCGGTTCGCCGCCTCGTCGAGTTCGAAGAGCGTCAGATCGTAACCACCGGTGATATTGATGAGCACCCCCTTGGCGCCCTTGAGACTGATCTCGTCGAGCAGCGGGTTTGCGATCGCCTTTTCGGCCGCCTGCGTCGCCCGGTCCTCGCCTGAGGATTCGCCCGTTCCCATCATCGCCTTGCCCATCTCGTCCATGACGCTGCGGACGTCGGCGAAGTCGAGGTTGATGAGGCCAGGCCGTACCATGAGGTCGGTCACGCCCTTGACGCCCTGATACAACACGTCGTCTGCCAACGAGAAGGCTTCCGTGAAGGTCGTCTTCTCGTTGGCAAGCCGGAACAGGTTCTGGTTGGGGATGATGATCAGCGTGTCGACCATCTTCTGAAGGTTCTCGACGCCCAGCTCGGCTTGGCGCATCCGCTTGCTGCCCTCGAACTGGAACGGCTTGGTGACGACGCCGACGGTCAGCACACCCATCTCGCGCGCCGCCTGTGCGATGATCGGTGCGGCCCCCGTGCCGGTGCCGCCACCCATGCCGGCGGTGATGAAGCACATGTGCGCGCCGGCGAGGTGGTCCACGATCTCCTCGATCGTCTCCTCGGCGGCGGCGGCGCCTATCTCGGGACGGGCGCCTGCCCCCAGCCCCTCGGTCACCTTGACACCCATCTGCACCTTTACGAGCGCCGTCGACTGGGCGAGAGCCTGCGCATCGGTGTTCGCGACGACGAACTCCACCCCTTCGAGCTGTTTGGCAATCATGTTGCTGACGGCGTTTCCGCCCGCGCCCCCGACGCCAAAGACGGTGATCCGGGGCTTGAGGTCGTCGTCCCGCGCGGGGACGCTGAGATTGAGGGCCATGATAGCTCCGCCTGTAAACTGCCGCGACGACGCCTCTGCCGGGCGTCCTGTAGCGACATTATGCAGAGGAGAGGCCCGTCGTCACCCGGAAAATGGCGAAATGGCACGAAATGAGGCCTGACCGCTTCGCCGTCGCGCAGCATCATGCCGAGTCCTCAAGATATGGCGGTGTTGCGTGCGCGCACGCGAAAATGCGGCGAAAACTTCGCCGTCTCGCAGGAGCCAATAGTATCCGGGCAAGCTGCTCGCTGCCCCCTCCGGCCTTTCTGATGCGGCCGGTTGATCGTCATTCTTACATGCGTCGGTGACCTCAGCCAACCGTCGCGTCGATTGACTCGTGCCGGTGTGTCGGCGGGCGACCTGGCGCCTACCAGTTGTCGCGAAACCACCTGACAGCACGTCTTACGGAGCGCGCCGAGTACCGGTCGACCGGCATCTCGAAGTCCCACCACTCGTCCTGCGGATGCGTCGCGAAGAGGCACAGGCCGACAGTCGCCGCAAACGCGGCCCCGGACGCCTTCTCGGGCAGACCGCGGACGCGGAGCGGCCGGCCGATGCGCACCTGTTGGCCGAGGATCCGTGGCGCCAGCGTGTCGAGCCCGGGAATCTCCGATCCCCCGCCGGTCAGAACCAGCGACTGCGAAGGCAGCGCCGAGAATCCCGCCGCGTCGAGCGTCGCGCGCACCTCCTCGAGGATCTCCTCGACCCGAGGGCGCATGATTCCGATCAACTCGCCGCGTGTGACGGTCCGCCGATCAAGCTCCCAGTCGCCGGTCTCGCCACCGGTCTCGATCTGCTCGCGGTCATCAGCGCCGGTAGCGAAGACGCCGCCATGGAACGTCTTCATTCGCTCGGCCACGGCCTGCGGCACATGCAGGCCCTTGGAGACGTCCGCCGTCAGCTGGTCCCCGCCAAGCCTGACGGCGTCGGCGAAGATCATGTGCTTCTTGAGGAAGATCGACACACCGGTCGCGCCGCCACCCATGTCGATGCAGGCGGCGCCGAGCTCCTGCTCGTCCTCGGTCAGTGCCGCGAGACCCGCCGTGTACGCCGAAGATGCGATCCCGGCCAGCTCCAGGTCGCAGCGCGTCACGCACCCGACGAGGTTCCGGATGGCGTCCGCTCGAACCGTCAGCAGATGCATGTCGCAGGCGAGCTTGCGCCCGATCTGGTCGCGCGGGTCGCTCAGCCCCGACCGCCCGTCCAGCGCGAAGTTCACCGGCTGCGCGTGCAGGACGTCCCGGTCAGCCCCGATCTCGGGCAGGTCGCAGGCACCAAGGACCCGCGCGATGTCGCTGTCACGGATCACTTCGTGCGGCACCTGGACCCGGCCCGTAAGACCGTAGCTCCGTGGCCGACCGCCCGATATGCAGGCGATGGCATGATCGACGCGGACGCCGGCCATCTTCTGCGCCGCCTGCACGACCGTCCGGATCGCGCGCTCGGTCTCCACCGAGGCATCGACTTCGCCGAGGCGCATCCCGCGCGACCGGGTGGTGGCCGCGCCGATCACGCGAAAGCCCGTCTGGCCGGCGAGGGAGCCAACTCCGTCGTGACCTCGCGCCTGCTCCGGCCCGTCGAAGCGCAGGACCAGGCACGCCGTCTTCGAGGTGCCGATGTCCAGCACCGCCACGACGCCGCGTTGCATCGCCGCACGGCGCAGCGCCCGCATCCTCCTCTGCGCCTCGTGGAATTCCATCATTTCCCGTCCCTCGTCCCCACCCGGATCTCATGAAGGGTCTTCGCGGCGACCGCAGACATCCGCAATGTCGGCCGACGCGGATTGCGCAGGTCGAGAACCGTGACATCCCGCGCCAGCAGATCCTGCGCCTGATCGAGCGCGATCGCCTGGTCGAGAGCGGCGACGGCGCCGTCTTCCGGCAGCAGAATGCGCTGCCCGCCTGCAAGTACCACGTCCCACCGACGCTCGCCGATGCGCACGAACCCGCCCAGCCGCTCCGCCAGAGGCTCCGCCGCCCGCGCCAGGTTCAATGCCTCTCCAACCGCGTGCCCAGCCCCGCTACCGGCAATCAACGGAAGATCGTCCCGGTCGGCACGATCGGCCAGCGGCTGCACTGTGTGGCCACCGCTGTCGAGCAGGACGAGCCCCTCCGGCTTGCGCTGGATCACCGCAGGCGTTCGCTCCTCGACCTCCACCTGCAGCACGCCACCAGGGCGGACGAAGACCCGCGCACGCGCCACCGGATCGAAGGCCGCGACACGGACCCTTATTGCCTCCAGATCGAGGTCGAATGAACTCGCCGGCAGGCGCAGGCGCAGCGCCTCGCGAATTTCGCCAGCGAGCGCATCAGAGGCGCCGTCGATGGCCAGGACCTGCACCATGAATTCCGGCCGCTGCTCGACCTGCCGTCGAAAGTCCGCAAGCGTCCCGACAAGTATCTCGCGCCGCTCCGCGTCGGACAGCCACAGCAGAGCGGCGACGGTCGCGGCGCTGGCCGGCAGCCCCCAGACCACGGCCCGCCGCACCATCGGTGTGAGCCTGAGCCGATGCAGGCGATAGGCCAGGCGAGACGGTGCGGGATCCCTTCTGCGGGCGACGCGCATCACCCGGCTCGCCAGATCGAATACTGCGGCGTGCGTCGCGCGCGGCCGAACGCGGTTTGCGGCTCCATATGACCCTGTGAGGTCAGCGGTCGCACGAGGCGTCCTCGACGATCCAGCGGCAGAGCGCTCCGAAGCTCAAGCCCTCCGCAGCCGCCTGCTCCGGCACCAGGGAGGTCGGCGTCATGCCCGGCTGCGTATTCAACTCCAGCACGATCAGCCCGGCGGCGCCGAGTGACTCGTCCCAGCGGAAATCCGTGCGCGACACGCCGCGGCAACCCAAGGCGCGATGCGCCGCCAGCGCCAGTTCGCGGCACAGGGTGGCGACATCCTCTGGTATCTGGGCAGGGACCACATGGCGCGACCCGCCGGGCCGATACTTGGCGTGATAATCGTACCATCCGTCCGTGATGATGTCGGTCACGCCCAGCGCCCGGTCGCCCACGACCGTCGTCGTCAACTCCCGACCGGCGACGTAGCGCTCGACCATCAGCGTCTCTGGCAGGTCCGGCGCCAGGACCGGCGGCCCGTTCGCGGCCTCGCGCACGATGTAGATGCCGACCGACGAGCCTTCCGCGTTCGGCTTGACGACATAGGGCGGCTCCATCACGTGCCGCGCTGCGATCTCTTCGGCCGAGACGATCCGGCTCTCGGCCACCGGCACACCAGCCGCCACGAAGGCGTCCTTCGCACGGGTCTTGTCCATGGCTAGCGCCGAAGACAGCACGCCGGAATGCGTGTACGGCAAGCGAAGCCATTCCAGCATGCCCTGAACGCATCCATCCTCGCCCCACCTGCCGTGCAGCGCGTTGAAAACCACGTCGGGTGCCGCCTTCGCCAATCGCGCGGGCAGATCGGGGCCGGCATCGATCTCGATGGCCTCGAAACCCTCCGACCTCAGCGCAGCAGCGCACTCCCGGCCCGAGGACAGGGAGACCTCACGCTCGGCCGAAGGGCCGCCCTTCAGGACGGCGATGCGTTGGGGTGCCCTGCTCGCGGCTCCCGCCATGTCACTGCCTCATTCGCGGTCACGCCGCATTCACGGAGCCGGTTCGCCGACCCTCGCTACTTCCCACTCTAGCGTGATCCCCGTCTCTCGCGCCACCCTTTCGCGCACCATCTCGCCCAGGGACTCGAGGTCGGCTGCGGTCGCGTCGCCGACGTTGACCAGGAAGTTGGGGTGCTTCGCCGACATCTGCGCGCCACCCAGCCGCGCACCGCGCAGCCCGGCGCGCTCGATCAGCGACCATGCCTTGAGATCATGCACATCGTCCTCCCGCCCAGTCGACGAGAAGCCGGCGGGATTGCGGAACGTCGAGCCGGCGCTCCTGTCCTTCACGGGCTGCGTCGCGTCCCGCCGGGCGACCTGCTCCTCCATCCGCGCGGCGAGTGCCTCGGGGTGGCCCTTCGGCGCCTCGAACGTCGCCGCCACGATCACCGTATCCTGCGGCAAGCGCGAGGTGCGGTAGCCAAGGCCGAGTTCGTCGGCCGGCAGATCACGCACCTCTCCCTGCCGCGTCACGAGGCGCGCCGACACCAGACGGTCGGCGGTATAGGTGCCGTAGCATCCGGCGTTCATGCGTACCGCACCGCCCACCGCGCCAGGTATCGTGCGAAGATACGTCAGGTCGAGGCCAGCTCGGGCCGCCTGCTGCGCCACGCGGCTGCCCAGCGCCGCGGCTCCCGCACGTACCCTCGTGCCATCGATGCTGATATCTGCAAAGGCGCGGCCAAGCCGGACCACGACGCCCCGAATGCCGCCGTCGCGCACAATGAGGTTCGAACCCACGCCCATCGGAAACACCGGGGTCGCAGGGTCAAGGTCACGCAGGAACTGGGCGAGATCGAGCTCGTCCGCAGGCTGGAACAGCCAATCCGCCGGCCCGCCGACCCGCAGCCACGTCAGGTCGGCCAATGCGCGGCCAGCGGTCAGACGTCCGCGGACGGCCGGAAGCGCCGCCGCCTCGGTCACTCCGCCGGCTGCGCCTGCGGCTCGACCCTGGTTTCGCCTTCGCGGCGCCGCAGGCTCCGCTGCGAGGCGAGGCGCATCGGCCAGCGCAGGAGCACGAAGCCAACTCCGAACGCAAAGAGCCCGGCAATGGGACCGTAGAACCACGTCACCAGACCGAGAAGCGGTATCCCCGTCGCGACAGGCAAGAGGGCGGCTAGCCACCCCCACCTGTCACTGGGCAGAAGCGCCGCGAGATTGGCCACGACCGCCCAGATTCCGCACAAGAGCAGCGGAAGTATCGTCATGTTCCATGCCCTCCTGACCTCAATATCGCATCGCCCATCTTCGCGGGCCTCTAGTCCTTAGGGCGCGTGTGCCCTTCACCGCTCAAGTCGGGCGGGAAGGTCCCCGGCCCAAGCGCTGATCGTCCCGGCGCCGAGGCAGACGACCATATCGCCCGGCCGCGCCTCGTCCCGCACCAGTTGCTCCAGAGCGTCCTCGTCGGCCACGGGCCGCGCATCGCGGTGTCCGTGGCGTCGCAGGCCGGCGACCAGATCGTCCCGGCTTGCTCCCTCGATCGGTGCCTCCCCGGCGGCGTAGACGTCCGAAATCCCCACCAGATCCGCATCGCCGAAGCAGCCGCAGAAATCCTCGAACAGGTTCGACAGGCGCGAGTAGCGGTGCGGCTGGTGCACAGCGATGACGCGGCCGTCACCGACGGCCTGGCGAGCCGCCTTCAGCACCGCCGCGATCTCGACCGGATGGTGGCCGTAATCGTCGATGATCGTCACTCCTCCGACTTCGCCGACACGAGTGAAGCGCCGCTTGACGCCGCGAAAACCGGCAAGCGCGGCACGGATCTCCGCGCGCTTCATGCCGAGCTGTCGTGCAACCGCGACGGCCGCGAGACAGTTCGAGACGTTGTGGTCGCCTGGCATCGGCAACGTACAGCCTTCAATAGTAACGCCCTCTTCGCGGAAGACCACGTCGAAATGCGCGACACCCCCGCGATAGTGGAGGTTCATGGCACGAACGTCTGCGCCTGCGCAGAAGCCGTAGGTGACGACGCGACGATCGGTGATCCGCTCTACCATCGCGCGGACCTCGGCGTGATCGATGTTGCAGACGGCAACCCCGTAGAACGGGATGTTGGAGACGAAATCGAGGAAGCCCTGCCGCAGCCGATCCATGTCGCCCCAATGCTCCATGTGCTCGGGGTCGATGTTGGTGACGATCGCGATCGTCGCTGGCAGCCGGTTGAAGGTGCCGTCCAACTCGTCGGCTTCGACCACCATCCATTCGCCCATTCCGGCCCGCGCGTTCGAACCATAGGCGTGGATCACCCCGCCGTTGATGACCGTCGGGTCCAGTCCACCGGCATCGAGCAGCGTCGCCACCATGGTCGTCGTCGTCGTCTTGCCGTGCGTGCCCGCGACAGCGACGTTGGACTTGAGGCGCATCAGTTCGGCCAGCATCTCGGCCCGGCGCACCACCGGCAGCTTTCGCGCCCTCGCCGCGTCGAGTTCCGGGTTGCCGCACTTGATCGCAGACGAGATCACCACGACCTCGGCGCCGTCCAGGTTCGCAGGCTCTTGCCCGATGAACACGCGTGCGCCCAGCATCTGCAGGCGTTCGGTTATGGGAGACGCCCGGAGGTCGCTGCCCTGCACGACGTAGCCTTGTGTCAGCAGGACCTCGGCGATGCCCGACATGCCGATGCCGCCGATACCCACGAAGTGGATCGGTCCGATGTCGGTCGGCAGTTTGGTCACGGGTGTCATCGCAAGCGTTCCGTCCATACTTACGTCTCCTCTCGGGCAAAGTCGCCCGTTGCCACCGCCTCGACGAGGTCGGCCAACCGTTCCGCTGCGTCGGGTTTGCCAAGGCCCAGAGCCGCCCGAGCCATCTGCGCCGCGGCATCGGGATTCTCCAGAACCAACGCGAGTTGCGCGGTCAGCGTAGGCGGGTCAAGTTTAGATTCCGGTATCAGGATCGCGGCATCGGCCTTGGCGAGGCCCCGCGCATTGGCGGTCTGATGGTCCGCCGTCGCCGCCGCGAACGGGATCAGGATCGACGGTCGACCGATCACGGTCAGGTCCGTGATCGTCGATGCGCCCGCACGGCTCACGACCAACTGCGCCTCGCTGATCCGTCGCGCGATGTCGTCGAAGAACGGCGACACCTCGGCCGAAACGCCCGCCGCGTCGTAGGCCGCCGTCACCCTCCCCGCGTCCTCGGCCCTCGCCTGGTGCGCGACACGCAGATTGGCTTTTATCTCTTCCGGCAGGGCTCCGATGGCTTCCGGGACCACGTCCGAGAGGATGCGCGCCCCTTGGCTCCCGCCGATCACCAGCAGCGACATCGGGTAGTCGCCCGGGCTGATGTAGGGCGCACCCTGCCGGTCCAGCACCGACCGTCGCGCCGGATTGCCGACATGGATGCCGTCGACCCCGCTGGGCAGCTTGGTCGGCCAGGTGCCGCAGGCGACGCAGGTCACTCGCCTGGCGAAAGACTGGTTCACCCGGCCCAGCACGCCGTTCTGCTCGTGGATCATCCGCGGCACGCGCAGGACCGTCGCCGCCGTCAGCGCCGGAATCGTCGGGTACCCGCCGAAACCCACGACCACCGCCGGGCGGCGCTGCAGCATCCCCAGCTTCGCACGGCCGACCCCGCCCAAGATCCGGAACGGGACGGAGACTTTCGCCGTCAGCCCTCCACGGGCGAAGGTGGCCGAGGACATTACGTCACGCGCCACGTCGTCCGGAAAGCCGGAGGCGTAGCGGGCGCCGCGCTCGTCGGTTGCGAGGCGCACCTCCCAGCCGCGGCTGAGCATGGTCTCGGCCAGGGCCTGGGCGGGGAACATGTGCCCACCGGTGCCGCCCGCGGCGATGACGACGCGCCGGTTCACCGCCCGGCCCTCAGCAGCACGTCGCCGATCTGGCCCTGCGGCCGGACCCGCGTGAAGGCCAGCAGCATGCCCAGCGCAATACCGCCCGCGATCAGCGACGACCCGCCATAGCTGACGAATGGCAGCGTCATCCCCTTGGCCGGAAGCAGCCGTACCGCCACACCCATGTTGATGAGGGCCTGCACCCCGAAGATGCAGGCCAGCCCGGTCCCGGCGAGCCGAATGAACGGGTCACGCTCCCGCGTCAGCCGCGCCAACGAGCGCAGGACGATCGTCGCGTAGAGGATGATGATCGCGAGCACGAGGATAAGTCCGTACTCCTCTGCCGCGACGGCGATGATGAAGTCGGTGTGCGCGTCTGGCAGCCACCACTTCACCTGCCCTTCACCGACACCGACGCCGAAGAAGCCACCCTCGCGGATCGCGTTCGCGGCGTAGCCGAGCTGCGTTCTCGGGTCGACGTCCTGCGCCAGGAACCCGTCGATCCGGCGAGCGAAGTGCTCCGAGTTGGTGTAGGCGAACCAGCCCGCTCCGACCGCGCCGCTGGCGAGTCCCACCAGCAGCAGCATCGGCGCGCCGCCGACGAAGTACATCACGCCCCAGGCGAAGAGGATCAGGCAGGCCTGGCCGAAGTCCGGCTGGATCGCAAGAAGCCCGACGACCAGGACCGCCACCGCGAACGAGATGCGCTTGCCCGGCGGCCCCTCGATCTCGTCGCCAGCGGCGATCATCCAGGCAGCGAAGACGACGAAGGCGGGCTTGAGGAACTCCGATGGCTGGACGCTGCCGATGCCGAGCGAATACCAGCGCACCGCACCCTTGCCGAAGTCCGTTCCAAGAAAAGGCAGCCCCGCCAGTGCGACAAGCGCGCCGAGAAATCCCAATACGGCCAGCCGCCTGACGAGAACCGGCGACATCATCGTCGTGACCACCATCGCGACGAGCGCCGCGCCGCCGAACAGCAGCTGCCGCTCGACATAATAGAACGGCGGCAAACCGTTCCTCTCGGCAAGCGGCGGCGAGGCAGCGAACCCGAGCAGGATGCCTACGCAGAACAGCAGGAGCACGCACGAGATCGACCACTTGTCGATCGTCCGCCACCAACGCGGCAGAATTGGCTCGCCATCCCGCAAGTGGACCGCGCCATGCGCCATCTCTGTCAAGGAGCCTGCCTCGTCACTGCCCTTGTCGCCCGTTCGCCGGGTCGTGTGTGACGAATTGTAGCGCAAACGACACGTTGTCGCCAGAACTTATACGGTTTGAGACGAAACAACTTTAGATTGCATCGAGGCACCCATGAAGTCTGCGAGCGATGGCTGTCGGGAGGCACGGACATGCAGGACCTCGACCTGAGCTGTCAGTGCGGGACGGTGCGGGGCATTATGCGAGAGGTCGCACCGACCGCCGGGACACATCTCATATGCTATTGCCTGGATTGCCGGGCCTACCTGAACCACTTGCGGCGCGCGGACATCCTCGATGCGGCCGGAGGTACGGATATCTTTCAGACGAACATCGGCCGCGTCGCGATCACCTGCGGGCTGGAGCGCCTCGCTTGTCTCCGACTGTCGCCGAAGGGACTGCTGCGCTTTCACGCGTCATGTTGCAGCACGCCAATCGCCAACGTGCCGGCACTGGCGGCGGTGCCTTTCGCGGGCTTCGTCACCGCCTGTCTGCCGGGACCCGCGCGCGATCCCGCCATCGGCCCCGTCGTCGCAACGCACAAGACCAATCGCGCGCATCTGGGTGCTGGCGCGCCGCGGCGTGACAGCGGCGGCCTGACGGTGCTCCGGCGCTTCGTGACGCTCACGCTTGCCGCCCGAGCCCGTGGAGAACACCGGCGTTCGCCATTCTTCGACGCAGACACTGGCAAACCGATTCTCGCGCCGCACGTGCTCAGCGCGGCAGAGCGCCGCGCCGCTTACAATTGAGGCGTCGGCCGGCGTCGCAAGCGATGTCCCGAGATCGATGGGATCTCAGTCCCGCAGGGTGACCTTTGACACCTCGGCCGCGAAGTGGTCGCCGCGCTCCTCGAAATCGCGGTACTGGTCGAAACTCGCCGCGGCGGGCGCCAGCAGCACGGTGTCGCCGGGCTGCGCCTCCGCCGCCGCCTGCGCGACGGCGGTCGCCATATCCTCGCATATCTCGTGCGACACGTCGGTGATCTGCAACGCGAACTCCCGCGCCGAGTGGCCGATCAGGTATGCCTTGACCACGTTGCCCAGATGCGGCCGAAGCGATGCGATGCCGCCTTCCTTGCCCAATCCCCCGGCGATCCAACGGATCCGCGGGAAGGCCTGCAGGGCTCGCGCGGCACTGTCGACGTTCGTCGCCTTGCTGTCGTTCACGTAGCGCACGCCACCGATCTCGGCGATCAGCTGGGACCTGTGCGGCAGCCCCTTGAAGCTCGACAACGACGCCTCGATGGTCTTCGGCGCATGCCCCAGCGAACGCACCGCTCCGTAGGCGGCGCAAGCGTTCTGGTGGTTGTGGGCGCCCGGCAGCCCCCCCATGCCGCGCAGGTCGATCGACGCGATCTGCCGGCCCTTCCGCCATTCAGTCAGGAAGCCCTTTCGGGCGACGACGTTCCAGCCGGCGCCTTGCGGCTTGCGGCCCGAGATCACGCGGATCACCCTGTCGTCGGCCACCCCCTCGGACAGCCGATCAGCCAGAAATCGCCCCTCGACCTCGTCGACGCCGATCACCGCACGATCCGGGCCGCCCTCGGTGAAGAGCCGTCTCTTCGCCGCGAAGTATCCCCCAAGTCCTCCATGGCGGTCGAGGTGGTCCGGTGCGAGGTTCGTGAAGACGGCCACGTCCGGCGTCAAAGCCCGCGCGAGCTCCGTCTGGTAGGAGGAAAGTTCCAGCACCACGACGCCACCATCCCCCGGCGGATCGATGTCGAGCACGCCGCGTCCGATGTTTCCTGCAAGTTGCGAACTGACGTTCATCTCGCTCAAGAGGTGATGGATCAGCGCTGCAGTCGTCGATTTTCCGTTCGAGCCGGTCACCGCGACGATGCGCGGCACGCTGTCGAAACGCTCCCATTCCGACGTCGCCACCGAGCGGAAGAAGAGCCCGATATCGTTGTCGAGCGGCACGCCCGCCTCGAGCGCTGCGGCAACGATCGGGTTCGGCGCGGGATAAAGATGCGGGATCCCCGGGCTCACGACAAGAGAGGCAACGCCTAGCCAGTCGACATGCGCGAGATCGGTCAGAGCCAGGCCCGCCGCCTCGGCCCGCGCGCGAACCTCGGGACTTTCGTCCCAGGCCAGGGGCTCCGCACCGCCCGCGCACAGGGCATCGACAGCAGCCCTTCCCGACCGGCCGAGGCCGAGAACGCCCACCCGTGCTCGAACATGCCCCCTGACCGGGATCACTGCCCCGTTTCCCCGGCCGAGATCCCGGCCTCAGGCGGAGGCAGGGTCCTGCGTGCCAGAAACCGACGGGCGAGTAGGGTCGCGATGCCGACGACGGCAGCCGCCGCTATCCCGATCAGCAGATGCCTGTGCAGTTCGAGCTGTCCGAACGCGCGGCGGATTGCGACGCTGCCGAAATAGCCGAGCCAGACGTAGATGTGCGCCCAGACGAGCGAAGAGAGGCAATTCAGGGGCAGGAACCGTCCCCAGGCCACCGTGGTCGTCCCGATCAGCATCGCACTCGCTACCCGGGCGCCGTAGAGAAAGCGAAAGGAGAGGATGAACTTGACGGGATTCCGGTCGAACGCGGCGCGCAGGCGGCCTGCCGTTCCGCCCGCGAGGGCGCGCTGAACCAAAGACGCGCGACCGGCGAAGCGCCCGGCGAAAAAGGAAAGATTGTCCGACAGCGCGGCCCCGAGCGCCGCGACGAAGGCTGCAGCTTCGACCGGGAAGAGTTCCCGATGCGCCAAGACCCCGCCGAAGAACGCGACGCCCTCGCCCTCGAGCGCGACGCCGACCGCGATCCCAGGCAGACCGAAGCTGGAGACGATGGTCTCGAGGCTCACCGCCGCACCTTGATGAGCAGGTCGAAAGCGTCTGCAGCGCGTGTCTGCAGCGCTCCACTGCGAGGCAGCGGTTCAATCATCATCGACCTTCAGGTCGCTGCGCTCCGCGAGTGCCCGGAGACATCTCAGGGCCTCCGCCGCGCGCGCGGCCGGCACGAAGACGTGGTCGTGGTGGAACGCCGCCACGATGTTGCAGGCGATCCCTTCGTCCGCCAGCGCTGCGGCGACGGCCGCGGTGAGGCCGACGCCGTCAAGTGCCGAATGGACCTCCAGCGTGAGGCAACGCATCGGGAGGTCGTCCTCGTAGCCCAGGCGCCGAGCTTCCTCCCGCTCCAGGATCAAGGACACGCCTTCGGCCTCACGAAATGTACCCCGTGCCAGTGGCGCAGCGTCGGCGAGGCGCGACGGGTCGGCCTCGGTGGCCAAGATGTAGGTCGCGGGATTCCAGCCGCGGCCCCATGGTGGCGAGCATGCGTCCGATGTCGCGCACGGGCTCCATCAGCGGACTTTCAGCGTCGCAAGGCCGACCAGCGCGAGGATCAGCGATATGATCCAGAAGCGGATGACGATCTGCGGCTCGGCCCAGCCCTGCTTCTCGAAGTGGTGGTGGATCGGCGCCATCAGGAACACCCGCTTGCCGGTGCGCTTGAAGTAGAAGACCTGGATGATGACGCTGAGCGCCTCGACCACGAAGAGGCCGCCCACGATGGCCAGCACGATCTCGTGCTTGGTTGCGACCGCGATGGCGCCCAGCGCGCCGCCGAGGGCCAGAGAACCAGTGTCGCCCATGAAGACGGCAGCGGGGGGCGCGTTGTACCACAGAAAGCCGAGCCCGCCTCCGATCAATCCGGCAGTGAAGATGAGGATCTCGCCCGTTCCCGGAACGTAGTGCACCTCAAGGTAGTCGGTGAAATCGACACGGCCGACGGCATACGCAATCACGCCCAGCGTCCCCGCGGCGATCATGACCGGCATGATGGCGAGCCCATCGAGGCCGTCGGTCAGGTTCACCGCGTTCGCGGCGCCCACGATCACCAGCATCGCGAACGGCACGAACAGGAACGACAGGTTGAGGAGCAGTTCCTTGAAGACGGGAAACGCCAATTGCCACGACAGTTCGGCCGGATGCATCGTGGCCGCCCAGGCCCCAGCAACCCCTGCGACCGCAAACCCGACCGCAAGTCGCAGCCGCCCCGGGACCCCCGCGGACGTCATGCGGCGCACCTTGGAGTAATCGTCGGCGAAGCCAACCAGTCCAAAGGCGAGGGTCACGAACAGCACCATCCAGACATAGCCGTTGTCCAGCCGTGCCCAGAGCAGCGTCGACACCGTCAGCGCCGCCAGGATCAGGACGCCACCCATCGTCGGCGTTCCGGCCTTGGTCAGCAGATGGCTTTCGGGTCCGTCCGAGCGGATCGGCTGGCCCCGCCCCTGCCGCTTTCTCAGCAGTGCGATCAGCGGCCGTCCGAACAGGAACCCGAAGATCAGCGCCGTGAAGAACGCGCCGCCCGCGCGAAACGTGATGTAACGGAAGAGATTGAAGACATCGCCGCCGTCGGACAAGGCCGTCAGCCAGTAGAGCATCAGGGTGTCCCTGTTCTGTCGTCCGCGAGCGGATGCCCGAGTTTGCGTATCGCGTCAACGACGAGGCTCACTCGGCTGCCCTTCGATCCCTTGACCAGCACGACATCGCCTGCGTCGAGCAGGGAGTGCGCCTGCCGCGCCAGCTCCTCCGCCTCCTCCACCCAGAGACCCTGACGCTCGGGCGGCAGCGCCTGGTGAAGCGCGCGCATCCGCGGACCCACGCAGTGAACCCTCGCGATGAGCGGCATCGCCGGATGATCGGCCACGGCGGCATGAAGCTCCGCCTCCGCCGCCCCGAGTTCCAGCATGTCGCCGAGGATCGCAATCCGCCGCCCCTCATTGACGCGGCCGACGCCGTGCCTCGGTTCTGAGGCCATCAGGGTGTCGAGCGCGGCGGCCATCGAGTCGGGATTGGCGTTGAACGCATCGTCGAGAAGCTCGATCGTCGCGGCGTCCTCCGCGGGATCGAGTGTCAGCGTCTCTCGCTTGCCGCGTCCGCCTGGCTGCGCCCAACCGGCAAGAGCACATACGGCGCGCGCGCGGTCTCCCCCCGCGGCCTGCACCGCGGCCAGCGCACCGAGGGCGTTCATCGCGAGGTGGCGCCCTGCCACGCCGACCTTGAAAAGCACAGGCGTTCGCCAGGCGCGCGCCTGTGCCACGGTGCTGTCCTGAGTTAGCGTCACTTCGAGGAGACGGTGATGATTGCCGCGCCCAGACCCGAAGGTGACGAGCCGCGCGCCCGCACGCTCGGCCGCCTTCGCGACGATGGGAAACTGCTCACTGTCGCCGGGCGCCACGAGCGTTCCGCCCAATTCCAGCCCCTCGACGATCGAGGCCTTCTCCTCCGCGATCGCCTCGATCGAGCCCAGCTGCTCCATGTGCGCCCGTCCGATCGTCGTGATCAGCGCGACGTGCGGCCGGGCAAGGCGCGACAGCGGCGCGATCTCGCCGCGGGCGTTCATCCCGATCTCCACCACCGCATACCGCGCCGCGCGCGGCAGCCGCGCCAGCGTCAGGGGCACGCCCCAGTGATTGTTGTAGCTCGCCTCGGCCGCGTAAACCTGGGGCGGCCCGCCGAGCATGTCGCGCAGCATCTCCTTCGTCGAGGTCTTGCCGACGGACCCCGTCACCGCGATGACGCGAGCGCCGCTGCGCTGCCGTCCGGCCCGGCCGAGACGGCGCAGTCCCTCCATGACGTCGGAAACGCACAGAAGCGGCGCATCATCGTCTACGTCCGGAGGAATTCGGCTGACCATCGCCGCCGCCGCCCCCCGCTCCAGCGCCTCCCGAACGAAGTCGTGGCCGTCCCGAACCGCCGTCAGCGCAACGAACAGATCGCCCGGCTTCAGCGTGCGCGTGTCGATCGACACACCCGCGGCGCTCCAGTCGCGGCTGCTGGTCCCGCCCGTTGCCGACGCCGCCTCATCGGCGCTCCAGAGCGGTGTCATTTGCACCACCGCCACGCGGGAGCGCCGATGCGCTGCGGCCGTCGGGCGGCGACGGAGACCCTCTCCAGAGCCGCCGCCACAGTCAAGCGATCTGCCCGTCGAGCGCCGCCACGGCTACCGACGCCTGCTCGGCATCGTCGAACGGATAGATGGTGGACCCGATGACCTGCCCGGTCTCGTGTCCTTTCCCGGCGATCAGAAGGGCGTCGCCCTCACCCAGAGCATCGACGCCGCGCAGGATCGCCTCGGCGCGGTCGCCGACCTCCACGGCGTCCTTCGCGCCTTGCATCACGGCGGCGCGGATCGCGCCGGGGTCCTCGCTCCGCGGGTTATCGTCGGTAACGAAGACCATGTCGGCGCCGTCGCTCGCGGCGCGCCCCATCAATGGTCGCTTGCCACGATCCCGATCTCCGCCCGCCCCGAAGACGACGACGAGCCGGCCCATAACGTGAGGTCGCAGCGCGGCCAGGGCGGTGCGCACGGCATCCGGCGTATGGGCATAGTCGACATAGACCGCCGCGCCATTCCGCCGTTCGGCCACCTTCTGCATCCTTCCGCGGACGCCGGCGAGCCGGGGCAACGCGTCGAATATGCCCGCAGGCTCGGAGCCGGTGGCGAGTGCCAGGCCCGCCGCGACCAAGGCGTTCTCCGCCTGGAACCCGCCCACCAGCCGCAGCCGCGCCTGCCGGACCACGCCACCCCATGCAAAGCGGATCACCTGGCCGCCGGAATCGAACCGCTGGTCGAGAAGTCGCAACGCCGCACCGTGGCCACGACCGACGGTAAGGACGTCCTGCCCTCGCCTCTGCGCCAGTCTCACGACCTCCTCGCCGCGCGGATCCTCGAGGTTGACGATCGCGGTGGCATCCTCGGGCAAGACGCGATCGAAGAGGCCGGCCTTGGCCGCGAAATACGAATCCAGGTCCCCATGGTAGTCGAGATGATCCTGGCTGAAGTTCGTGAAGGCGGCGGCGGACAATCGCACGCCATCCAGCCGACGCTGCTCCAGACCGTGGGAAGACGCTTCCATGGCCGCATGCGTTACGCCCGCCTCGGCGGCCTCGAAAAGAACCCGGTGCAGGGTGATCGGCTCCGGCGTCGTGTGGATCGCCGGACCGGACCATCCCCCCTCGACGCCCGTGGTGCCGATGTTGATAGCCGACAGGCCGAGCGCCTCCCAGATCTGGCGCGTGAACGTCGCGACTGACGTCTTGCCGTTGGTCCCCGTGACGGCAGCGATTGTCGGCGGCTGCAGGCCGAACCAGAGAGACGCGGCGTAGGCGAGCGCCTGGCGCGGATCCTCGGTCACGACGAGCGCCACCTCGCGACCGGCAAGGACATTGGCCACGACCCCGGCCCCGACGCGATCGGTCAGGATTGCGGAGGCACCACGGTCGAGGGCCACGTCGGTAAACTCGGCACCATGGATATGTGTCCCCGGCAGCGCGGCGAAGAGGTTGCCCCGACGGACCTGCCGACTATCCACCGCAAGACCGGTGATGCGCCTGACCGCACCCGATGTCGCGGTCAGGCCCAGCTCCGCCAGTGTTCGGGCTCGGTCCGGGTCGTCCATCTCCGGCTCCCTGTCAGTGCACCTCTCCGATTAAAGCCAACTCTGCGTCTTCTTCAATCGGACGCAGGCCGAGGAGCGGGGCGACGCGACGGATCAGCTCCGCGGCGACGGGCACCGCGGTCCATCCTGCGGTGCGGCGCGGTTCATCGCCCGTCGTCTCCACCGGCTCGTCCAGCGACACGATCAGAATCCACTGCGGATCATAGGCGGGAAAGGCGCTGGCGAAGGTCCCGATGACCTTTTCGTCATAGTAGCCGCCGTTCGGCTTGGGCTTGTCGGCCGTGCCTGTCTTACCCGCGACGGCGTATCCCTCGACCTCGCCAAAGCTCGCCGTGCCCTCCGTCACCACCTTGCGCAGCATTGATGCCGCGATCTTGCTGACGCGTGCCGATATGATGTGCTCACCCTCAGGCACGCTGTCGCGCGCCAGCAGCGTCGGGCTGACTTTCGTGCCGCCGTTGAGCAGGCTCGCATACCCGGTGGCCAGGTGCAGCGGGCTGATGGAGAGTCCATGGCCGTAGCTGATGGTCATCGTCGAAATCTCCGACCAGCGCGGCGGCAGGAGCGGTGCCGCACCGGGCGCCTCCACCAGCTCGACCGGCGTCGGGTCAAGGAAGCCCAACTGCCGCAGGAAGGACTGCTGCCGCTCCGCGCCGATCTGCAATGCGATCCGGGCGGTCCCGATGTTCGACGACTTCACGATGACCTTGGTCACCGACAGCTCCGGCCCGTAGTTCCGGAAGTCCCTGATCCGGAAGCGGCCCCAGGTCAGCGGGCCAGAAGTGTCGATCATCGTTTCGGGACTGACGAGGCCCTCCTCCAGGGCTTGCGCCACCGTGAATATCTTCAGCGCGGAGCCGAGCTCGTAGACCCCCTGGACCGCCCGGTTGAAGAGCGGGCTGTCGCCGGCATCCCCCGACGTCAGAGGCCGCGGTCGGTCGTTGGGGTCGAAGTCGGGCAGCGAGATCATCGCCGCGATCTCGCCCGTCTTGGCGTTCATCAGGACGCCCGCCGCACCCTTGGCGTTCATCAGCTTCATGCCGCCTTCGAGCACGCGCTTCATCGCCGATTGCACCGTGATGTCGATCGACAGGCGCAATGGCTCGTGCGCGAGAGCAGGATCGCGGAGGCGCGCATCCATCGCCTTCTCTATCCCGGCGACGCCGATAACCTCGGCGGAATGCACGCCCTCGCGCCCGAAGCTCGCGCCGCCGAGGATGTGGGCGGCAAGCCGCCCGTTCGGATAGAGACGCATCTCGCGCGGACCGAAGAGCAGCCCCGGCTCACCGATGTCGTGCACCAGCTGCCGCTGCTCGGGCGAGACCGTCTTGCGGACCCAGAGGAACTTGCGGCCGTCGGTGAAGCGCCGCTCCAGCGCCTCGGCCTCGAGGTCCGGGAATATCTTCGCGAGTTCCGCCGCGGCGCGGGCGGGCTCCACCATCTCTTGCGGATGGGCGTAGAGCGAATAGGTCGCCAGGTTGGTCGCCAGAACCCGGCCTTGCCGGTCGACGATATCGGCCCGAGTCCCGCTGATCTGGCTGGCCGAGGACTCGGCCCGTGGCTCGGACGGCTCCGACGCCGCGAGCACGCCCATGCGCAGACCGACGAGCGCGAACCCCGCGAGAAAAAACACGGCAAGAACGACAAGGCGGCTCTCCGCCCGCTGGCGATCGCGGTCTCGCAGGCTCTCGTGCCTCAGCCTTCTGTTTTCGCGCTCGATCGCGTCGGGATTCTCGCCGCGCGAACGTGCGGTGATGATCCTTGCCAGTGGTCTGAGCGGCGTCCGTGTCACTCGGCCGGATCCAGCTGAACGAGTTCCATGGGCAGCAACGGCAGCTCCGGCGGATCGAGCGGAAACGGCACCTCGTCAACGCGCGCGAACTGTTCCGGCAGGAGCGGCATCAGGCCGAGGCGCTCGTAGTTCAGCTCCGCCAGGTCTCGGAGGCGGTCCGGCCGCGTCAGCCATGCCCATTCCGCCGCAAGGACTGAACGCCGCTCGCGCAGGCGACCGATCTCGCCCTGCAGAGCCTCGACCTGGCGCAAGGCGGTTTGGGTGCGAAAATTCTCGCCGTACGCCCAGGCAGCGAGCAGCACGATGGCCAGCGCCGACGCGATGTAGAACAGCGGTCTCATCCGATGCCTCCTGCGGTTGGCAACCCCAGCGCGGCTCGGTCGACGGGGCCCGCGGGCGCGTCGGTCCGCCACGCCACCCTCAGGCGCGCCGAACGGGCGCGGGGATTGTGCGCGAGTTCGTCTTTATCGGGGCCGACCGGCTTCGCCACATCGCGAAACCGGATTGTCGGCGCTTCCTCTTCGGGGGCATAGCGGTTCGCCCGCCCGCCCGCGCCGGATCGGACCTGAAAGAAGCGCTTCACGGCGCGGTCCTCGATCGAGTGAAACGTGACGACGGCGAGCGCTCCGCCGGGGGCGAGTGCGCGCTCCGCAGCCTCGAGGCCGCGGGCAAGCTCGCCGAACTCGTCGTTCACGGCGATCCGGATCGCCTGGAAGCTGCGGGTCGCCGGATGGCTCTGCCCTGGCTTGGCACGCGGCAGGCACCGTTCCACGATTGCCGCGAGTTCGGATGTCGTCTCGATGGGGCGCGCGGCGACGATCGCTCGAGCGATGCGACGCGACGCCCGCTCCTCGCCGTAGCGAAAGAGGATGTCGGCCAGTTCGGCCTCACCCAGCGTGTTGACGAGGTCGGCGGCACTGGAGTGGTTGCCGCCCATACGCATGTCGAGCGGCCCGTCGTGCCGGAACGAAAAGCCGCGCTCGGCCTGATCCAGTTGCATCGACGACACGCCGAGGTCGAGTACGACGCCGTCGAGCGGACCGCCGGCATGTTCATCGAGGGCGCCGAACGTGCCCTCCACCAGCCGCAGGCGCGCGTCCCCGCTCGCCCACGAGGCGGCGGCCAGAGCCGCAGGGTCTCGATCGACGCCGATCACCTCGTCGGCGCCCGCGTCGAGGAGACCACGCGCGTAGCCTCCAGCGCCGAACGTTCCGTCGAGCCAGCGGCCGCGGACGGGTGCGACGGCCCGGAGAAGCGGCGCCAGAAGGACCGGAGTGTGACCACCTGCCACCTCACGCCTCGATGGGGCCGTCAAGGAGGGCGGAGATATCGACGCCCTCCGGCAATGCCTCGAGCGCGGCCGCCGTCGCTGCCATCCGCTCAGTCTCGAAGATGTCGGGGTTCCAGATCTCGAATTTGGTTCCGGTCGCGATGAACTGGACCTCACTTTCCAGCTGCGCCTTGTCGCGGCACTTCTGCGGCAGGACGAGGCGTCCATCGGGGTCGATCTCGGTCGAGTGCGTCTGACCGAGATAGTGAATCTCCAGTATCTTGCGGCGTGGGTCGGTGTTGGGGATGGCGTCGATCTTGGCCTCGACCTCGTCAGCGTAGGCCTCGGGCGTGTAGCACTCCAGGAACTTCCGCCGCGGGTCGCCATAGACGATCTTCAGCTCCGGGCGACGACCATCCAGTCCTTCTTCCATGGAACGACGGAACTGGACCGGGATCGAAACCCGGCCCTTGGCGTCCATCTTCTGGCGACCTTCGCCTGTGAACCTGCGCGCCACGCCCGCCCCTTTCGTCCGGTCCGGAACGAAAACGGCGGACCCCGCTGCTGCCACTGCGTGATCCGCCGCCCTCGTGCCCGTGACCGGGTCTGTCCCGGCATGCGCGCCATCTGGGGGATGCTGCCTGCCCGCGCGCCGGTTCGGTCGGATGAGGGGCTGCCTGTATGAAGCCTGCTCTCGTTTTGTCGTTAGCCCGGGGTCTTGCGCCCCTTATTGCCCGTCTCATCGCAAGACAATCTATCCCACGGGAATGCGCGGGAATCAACCCCATTTGATGGGATGGAATGGTATTTTCTGGGACGAACCCGAAACTTACCAGATATTGGAACGCAGCTTCGAGCACCCACAACATGCGGCGCTATCTCAAGATTGAAATTGTCCTCCGAGACAGTCGTATTGAGCATTCGCCGCGTGCGGGGGCACCTGCGCCCGGATTTTCAGCAAGTGGCCCCGCCATGCCCATGCCGCATAGCAGCATTGATGCTCGGGCTATTGTGCAATTGCAGCATCGGCGTATCTTCAGTCTCGACCCGGACGCAGACCTCCCTCTGCTGACGGGGCGACAGAAGGTCCTTCCTCCTCCCTGGGTCTTCTGCATTCTGCGGCGGCACGGTCCTCCCCCGTGTCGCCGCTTTTTCATTCCGGCACCTCTTCACGCAAAACTCGCCGCAGGATCTTGCCTGACGCCGACTTCGGAATCGCATCGACATAGACGACGCGCCGGATCTGCTTGTAGTGCGCAAGGCGCTCCGCGAGGTGCGCCTGAAGCTCCTCGAGCGCGGGTGTCGTCTCGCCGGCGACGACGAAGGCCATGGGGGCCTCGCCCGCATCCTCGTCCAGCACCCCGATCACGGCCGCGTCCACGACCGCAGCATGCGTCATCAGCGCCGCCTCGACCTCGGCAGGCGCGACCTGAAAACCCTTCACCTTGATGAGCTCCTTCACCCGATCTCGAATGAAGAGGTAGCCGTCCTCATCGAAGCAGCCGACGTCGCCGGTGCGAAGCCAGCCACCCTCAACGATTGACGCGCGCGTAGCCTCTGGATTGTTCAGGTAGCCCAGCATGACCTGCGGCCCCTTGATCCAGAGCTCGCCCTCCACGCCTGCGGGAAGATCCGCGCCGCTTTGACTGTCGACGACGCGGCAGGCGGTGGAGGCGACACTAATGCCCACCGAGCCCGCTCGCGGGGCCGAGAGCGGATTGACATGTGAGATCGGGCTCAGCTCCGTCATGCCGTAGGCCTGCGTCGCGGCGCAGCCGAGGCGGTTCGCCAAGGCCTCTCCCAGATCCTTGCCGAAGGGTGCAGCGGCCGAATTGACCTGCTCCAGCGACGACAGGTCGAAGTTGTCGACCATCGGATGTTTGGCCATCGCACTTGCCACCGGCGGCACGACCCAGACCCGCTCAGAACGATGCGTCTCGATCAGGCGCAGGAACTGCTCGAGATCGAACCGCGGCATCGTCACGAGGTTCGCCCCGCGAGCAAGATAGATGTTGAGCATCAGCTCGAGGCCGTAGATGTGGAAGAACGGGAGAAAGGCCGGCGTCACCTCGCCCGGGTTGACCGTCGCGACGCTCAGCCCCTGGTCCACGTTCGCCACAAGGTTGCGATGGGTCAGCATCACGCCCTTCGGCAGACCGGTGGTTCCGGAGGAATACGGAAGCAGGGCCGCGAACTCCTCCAGATCGACCGGCACCTGCGTCTCGATCGGTCGTCCCATGAGTGCGGAGAAGGAAAGGGCACCCTCTGCCTCACCGATCACCGCGATGTCGCGCACCGACGTCCCCTTGGAGCCTTCTTTCGCCACCGCCAGGAACGGAGGAACCGTGATCAGCAGTTCCGCATCTGAATCCTTTAGCTGATGGTTAAGTTCATACGCGGTGTAGGTCGGGTTGACGGTCGTCACCGAGGCTCCGGCCCAGAGCGCGCCGTGCATGACGATGAAGAACTCCGGCATGTTCGGGGCCATCAGGGCGATCCGGTGGCCTTCGCCATAGCCACGCTCCGTCAAGCCGCCGGCGAACGCCTTCACGCCATCCATCAAGTCGCGCGCGGTCACTGTCCGGCCCGTCGGACCGTCCGTGATGACCACGTCGCCGGGCCGAGAGATCAGGCCCTCGAAGACGCGTTCGGTGATGCTCTGTTCCCGGATCTCGATATCGGGCAAGCGGCTTTTCGTGATGATCATATCGGCGGTTCCTCCCTGGCCGCCGAATCGTACCATCAATCAAGGGTCGGCAACGCGGGAAACGCCTAGAAGGGCACGTCGCCAGCGTCACCCGCGGCGACCACGAACTTCGCTACAACCTTCTTGTGGCCCGCTTTCTCGAAATCGATGTCGAGCTTGTCGCCCTCGATGCTGGCGATCTCGCCGTAGCCGAACTTCTGGTGAAAGACGCGGTCGCCCTCGGTGAAGGCGGAGACTGCCTCGAGGTCGATCACCATGTGGGCCTGCTCGCGCGGCTGGCTCATGCCGCGCTGCGCGCTGCGTGCCTGCATGCGCTTCCAACCCGGCGAGTTGTAGACGTCCGCCCGGCTCGCCCGGTTCTGGATGTCGGAGGCTGCAAGTCCCTGCAAGACCGGCGAGGCCGAGGCCGCCATGCCCGCGGCCCCGTAGCCGCCGCCATAGAGCCCGGGGGGTGTCAGAACGTCGATGTGGGCCTCGGGAAGCTCGTCTATGAAGCGCGACGGCAACTGAGACTGCCACTGGCCGTAGACCCGGCGGTTCGAGGCGAAGGAGATCGTTGCCAGCTCCTCCGCGCGGGTGATGCCGACATAGGCCAGCCGCCGCTCCTCCTCGAGACCCTTCAGGCCACTCTCGTCCATCGATCGCTGCGAGGGGAAAAGGCCATCTTCCCACCCCGGCAGGAACACCGCCGGAAACTCCAGGCCTTTCGCGGCGTGCAGCGTCATAACGCTGACCCGCGCACCGCCATCATCAGCCTCGTTGTCCATGATCAGGGAGACGTGCTCGAGGAAACCCTGCAGGTTGTCGAACGCCTCGAGCGCCTTCACTAGTTCCTTGAGGTTCTCCAGTCGGCCCGGCGCCTCAGGCGTCTTGTCGTTCTGCCACATCGCCGTGTAGCCGGATTCGTCGAGGATCTGCTCGGCAAGCTCGATATGGTTGTGGTCGGGGCGCAGCGTCACCTCGTGCCACCGATCGACGGAGTCGATCAGGGCGCGCAGTTCGCTCGCCCCCTTGCCGCCGAGCCCGCCGTCCGACAGCAGGATTCGAGCCCCGTCGAGCAGTGTCGCGCCGTTGTCGCGCGCCGTGACCTGGATCTTCTGCTGCGCCTTGTCGCCAAGGCCCCGCTTGGGCGTGTTGACGACGCGCTCGAACGCCAGGTCGTCGTCGGGGCTGACCGTGAGGCGGAAGTAGGCCATCGCATCGCGGATCTCGAGCCGCTCGTAGAAGCGGGGACCGCCGATGACCCGGTAGGGCAGCCCGATGGTCAGGAAGCGGTCCTCGAAAGCGCGCATCTGGTGGCTGGCGCGCACCAGGATGGCGATCTCGTCGAGCGGGATCGGACGCAGGCCGCGGGCGCCCTGCCCCATCGCCTCGATCTCCTCGCCGATCCAGCGCGCCTCCTCCTCGCCGTCCCAGTGGCCGATCAGGCGGACCCTCTCGCCCTTGCTCTCTTCGGTCCAGAGAGTCTTGCCGAGCCGCCCCTCGTTCGCGTCGATCAGACCGGAGGCGGTGGCGAGGATGTGCGGGGTCGAGCGGTAGTTCTGCTCGAGCCGGATGACCTTGGCGCCGGGAAAGTCCTTCTCGAAGCGCAGGATGTTGCCGACCTCGGCGCCGCGCCAGCCATAGATCGACTGGTCGTCGTCGCCGACGCAGCAGATGTTACGATGGCCTCCCGCGAGCAGCCGCAGCCACATGTATTGAGCGACGTTGGTGTCCTGATACTCGTCGACGAGGATGTAGCGGAACCAGCGGCGGTACTGTGCCAGCACGTCGTCATGCTCGCGAAAGATGGTGAGCACGTGCAGCAGCAGGTCGCCGAAGTCGACGGCGTTCAGGGTCTTCAGCCGGTCCTGGTACTGCTCGTAGAGTTCCGTTCCGCGGTGGTTGTACGCACCTGCCTCCGCCGCAGGAACGCTCTGTGGCGTCCAGGCGCGGTTCTTCCAGCCATCTATGACACCTGCGAGCTGGCGCGCCGGCCAGCGCTTCTCGTCGATGTTGGCGGCGACGACCAGCTGCCGCATCAGCCGGATCTGGTCGTCGGTGTCGAGGATGGTGAAGTTGGGCTTCAGCCCGACGAGCTCGGCATGACGGCGCAAGAGCTTGACGCAGATCGCGTGAAAGGTGCCGAGCCATGGCATCCCTTCTACGGCATGTCCCAGCAACCGACCGACGCGGTCCTTCATCTCGCGCGCGGCCTTGTTGGTGAAGGTGACGGCAAGAACCTCGTTGGGGCGCGCGGTGCCGGTGTGCAGAAGGTGAGCGATCCGGGCCGTAAGGGCGCGGGTCTTGCCGGTGCCGGCGCCGGCCAGCATCAGGACCGGGCCTTCCAGCGCCTCGACAGCCGCGCGTTGCGCGGGGTTCAGGTCGTCGAGGTAGGGCGCCGGACGCGCCGCGGCCGCCCGCGCCGAGAGCGGGGCCGGATCGCGCGCCGCCTGCTCGAACGCGTCGCCGTCGTCATATCCGTTCATCGCGACAACGGTAGCGCGAAGCGATGCCGGAGGAAAGAGCAGGTTCCGCTTTCGTTCACCGGCGGGCACCTGACATTCGTCGTCCTCCACCTTGTCTGCAGCTGCGCGGCAGATTACGCGGGCATCCCCGCTACACGTCGGCCCCCATGAACCTCGACCAGACACATCCGGCCATCTCCGACCTGCGCAGGCGCGCGAAGGCGCGCGTGCCGCGGTTCATCTGGGAATACTTGGACAGCGCCACGGGCGACGAGAGCACGTGTCGACTGAACGCGGAGGCTCTCGAGGCCGTCCGTCTGCGGCCGGCGATCCTGCGAGGCCTGCCGGAGCCCGACCTGGAAACCGAGCTCCTCGGCAGGCGCTATGCGTTGCCCGTCGGGATCGCGCCGGTCGGAATGTCGGGCTCCGTCTGGCCCGACGGAGAGAGCATCTTGGCCAGCGTCGCAGCGGAAGTTGGCGTGCCCTACTGCCTGTCGACGGTCTCGGCCTCGACGCCCGAGGCTGTGGGGCCACTGACGCGTGGGAACGGGTGGTTCCAGCTCTATCCGCCGCGAGACCCCGGGATCCGGCGCGACCTGCTGCGGCGGGCGCGCGAGGCCGGCTTCGGGACGCTGGTGCTGACGGCGGACGTGCCCGTCGCCAGCCGCCGCGAGCGCCAGCGCAGGTCGCGCCTGACGAACCCGATGCGGATCACGCCTCGGATTGCGCTGCAGGCGGCGATGCGACCGGCCTGGGCGCTCGGAACGGTCCGGCACGGCATTCCCAAGCTGCGCACCCTGGAGCCCTATGAGCGCGCCGCCGCCGCTTCGTCGACGAACCTGCCGGCGACGGCACATGTGGGATACCTGATCCGCGGCGCCCCGGACGCACCGTACCTCGCGGCCCTGCGCGACGAGTGGGATGGCGCCTTGGTGGTCAAGGGGGTGCTCGACCCAGACGATGCCCCGCAGCTCGAGGCGGCGGGCGTCGACGCGATCTGGGTCAGCAACCATGGCGGACGGCAGTTCGATGCCGCGCCTGCCTCGATCAGCGTGCTGCCGGAGATGCGGCGAGCGACGGAGCTGCCGCTGATCTGGGATGGCGGGCTCTCGTCGGGAACCGACGTCCTCAAGGCCATCGCCCTGGGCGCCGACTTCGTCATGACGGGCCGTGCGGTGCACTACGGGCTTGCCGCATTCGGGGCAGAGGGCGTGCGTCACACCCTCCACATTCTGCGGGACACGATGGCGTCCGGGCTGGGGCAGATGGGGATCGCGCACCCAGTGGAGGCGCGCGACCGCGTTGTAGTCTAGCCTGGCGAGTCCGCTCAGCGCTCGAACTCCTCCTGGCTCAGAACGCCATCGCCGTCGGCATCGAAGCGATCGATCCCCGCCTGCGTGAGCTCGCTCTGAGAAAGCTCGCCGTCGCTGTCCTTGTCGTAGGCGCCGAAGGCGTCGCGAACGGACATCATGTACTCGTCGTGATCGAGCAGCGAGTCTGCATCCTTGTCGAGTGCCGAGAAGGTGTCCTCGGCTGCCGATGTTTCGTCGGAGGATGCGGTGTCTTCTCCATCGCCCATGCCCTGCAGCGGTTCGATGCCGACCGTCTCCGCCTGGTACTCGGCTTCGTCCAGACCTGCTGGCTCCTGGCCCATGAAGCGGAGCGCACCGATGCCCGCGCGGCTCGCCTCCTATTCGGCCGCAGCCGACCGTCGCCATCGCGGTCAAAGCGCGTGATCTGCCTCGGCATATTCCTCGCGGCTCACGCCGCCGCTTGGATCCGCGTCGATGCTGCGCATCATGTCCGACGCCTCGTCGGCGAGTTTGGCCGCGTTCACGAAGCCGTCTCCGTCGATGTCATAGCTGCTCATGCTGTCCTGCGCGCTTGCAGCCAGTCCGATCACGGCTGCATCCGTGCTCATCATCATCGTGCGGATCATGCGGATACCTCTCACTCCGAGTTTCCGTATGCGGAATCAACGTCGAGACCCGCGGCATCTGTTCCGCGCAAGACTTAGGCATTCGCCGCCGGAGTGGGCGACGCGGGGTGGCAGGCCGCTTTACGGCACTCGCGGCGCGGCCTAAGCCTTGTCTCGCAACCGCGAAAAGGACCCGCCGCCGATGCCCGACTTCGCCAAGATACTCGTCGCCAACAGGGGGGAGATCGCGATCCGCGTGATGCGGGCGGCGAACGAGATGGGCAAGCGGACGGTCGCCATCTACGCCGAGGAGGACAAGCTCTCCCTGCACCGCTTCAAGGCCGACGAGGCCTACATGATCGGCGAAGGACTGGGGCCCGTCGCGGCGTATCTTTCGATCGAAGAGATCGTGAAGGCTGCCAAGAAATGCGGCGCCGATGCGATCCATCCCGGGTACGGCCTGCTGTCCGAGAACCCCGACTTCGTCGAGGCCGTCGAGGCGGCGGGCATGACCTTCATCGGCCCGAAGGCCGACACGATGCGGCGGCTCGGCGACAAGGCTTCCGCCCGAAGGGTCGCGATCGAGGCTGGCGTGCCTGTCATTCCCGCGAGCGAGGTGCTGGGCGACGACATGGAAGCGACGCGCCGGGCCGCCGAGGAGGTCGGCTATCCACTGATGCTCAAGGCGAGCTGGGGCGGCGGCGGCCGCGGGATGCGTCCGATCAATGGGCCCGACGAGCTCGAGGCCAAGGTGCGGGAGGGCCGGCGCGAGGCCGAGGCGGCATTCGGCAACGGCGAGGGTTACCTCGAGAAGATGATCGAGCGCGCCCGCCACGTCGAGGTGCAGATCCTCGGCGACAGCCAGGGCAACATCTACCACCTGTGGGAACGCGACTGCTCCGTCCAGCGGCGCAACCAGAAGGTCGTGGAGCGCGCGCCCGCCCCCTACCTCTCCGATGCCCAGCGCGAGGAGCTCTGCAACCTTGGGCGCCGCCTGGCGGAGGCGGTGAACTACGAATGCGCCGGCACCATCGAGTTCCTTCAGGACATGGCCGATGGCCAGTTCTACTTCATCGAGGTGAACCCGCGCGTCCAGGTCGAGCACACCGTCACCGAGGAGGTGACGGGCATCGACATCGTGCGTGCGCAGATCCTGATCGCCGAGGGCAAGTCGTTGATGGAGGCCACGGGGACCGCCAGCCAGTACGACGTCCGCCTGACCGGCCACGCGATACAGTGCAGGATCACAAGCGAGGATCCGACCAACAACTTCATCCCGGACTATGGCCGGATCACCGCCTATCGCGGCGCCACCGGCATGGGCATCCGCCTCGACGGCGGCACCGCGTACTCGGGTGCGGTCATCACCCGCTTCTACGACTCACTCCTCGAGAAGGTCACGGCTTGGGCGCCGACGCCCGAGGCCGCCATCGCGCGCATGGACCGGGCGCTGCGCGAGTTCCGCATCCGCGGCGTCTCGACCAACATCGACTTCGTCCTCAACCTGCTCAGGCACCCGACGTTCCTCAACAACGAGTATCACACCAAGTTCATCGACCAGACGCCGGAGCTCTTCCGGTTCGAGCGGCCGCGCGACCGTGCGACCAAGATCCTGACCTACATCGCCGACATCATTGTCAACGGCCACCCGGAGACGCAGGGACGCCCCAAGCCGCCGGCGGAGGCGCGGGAGCCGAAGCCTCCTGCCGCGCGCGCCGAACCCGCGCGCGGATCACGGCAGATACTGGAAGAGAAGGGCCCCGAGGGTGTCGCCGAATGGATGGCGGCAGAGAAGCGCCTGCTGATTACCGACACGACGATGCGCGATGGGCATCAGTCGCTGCTGGCGACGCGGATGCGCTCGATCGACATGATCCGCATCGCCCCGGTCTATGCGGCCAACCTGCCGCAGCTCTTCTCGGTCGAGTGCTGGGGCGGCGCGACTTTCGATGTGGCCTATCGTTTCCTGCAGGAGTGTCCCTGGCAAAGGCTGCGCGACCTGCGCGCACGGATGCCCAACCTGATGACGCAGATGCTGCTTCGGGCATCGAACGGCGTCGGCTACACGAATTATCCCGACAACGTCGTGCAAAGCTTCGTCCGACAGGCCGCCGAAAGCGGTGTCGACGTCTTCCGCACCTTCGACAGCCTGAATTGGGTGGAGAACATGCGCGTCGCCATGGACGCCGTGATCGGTGCCGGCAAGGTCTGCGAGGGGACGATCTGCTACACCGGCGACATCGGTGACCCCGACCGATCGAAGTACGACCTCAAGTACTACGTCTCGATGGGCAAGTCGCTGCAGCAGGCGGGGGCCCATGTCCTCGGCCTCAAGGACATGGCGGGTCTGCTCAAGCCAAAGGCCGCAGGCCCCCTGGTCCGGGCGCTGAAGGAGGAGGTCGGCTTGCCGATCCACTTCCACACGCACGATACGTCTGGCGCGGCGATCGCGACGGTGCTCGCCGCCGCCGATGCCGGGGTCGATGCCGTCGACGCGGCGATGGACGCGCTCTCCGGGAACACCTCGCAGCCGACGCTGGGCTCGATCGTCGAGGCGCTGATGCGGGACGAGCGTGAGACAGGGCTCGACATCTCCGTCATCCGCGAGATCTCGAACTACTGGGAGGCTGTTCGCGCGCATTACGCGGCTTTCGAGAGCGGCATGCAGTCGCCCGCCTCCGAGGTCTACCTGCATGAGATGCCAGGAGGGCAGTTCACCAACCTCAAGGCGCAGGCGCGCTCGATGGGGCTCGACGATCGCTGGCACGAGGTGGCGCAGACCTACGCCGACGTGAACCACATGTTCGGCGACATCGTGAAGGTGACCCCCTCGTCCAAGGTCGTCGGCGACATGGCCCTGATGATGGTCAGCCAGGGCCTGACCCGCACCGATGTCGAGAATCCCGAGGTCGACGTCTCCTTCCCCGACAGCGTCATCGACATGATGCGCGGCGCCTTGGGCCAGCCCCCCGGCGGCTGGCCGGAGAAGATCCAGAAGCGGGTGCTCAAGGGCGAGAAGCCGACGACGGAGCGCCCCGGCGCGCGGCTCGAGCCGATCGACATCGAGGCCCGGCGCGAGGCCCTGTCGAAGGAGCTGGAGCTCGAGATCGACGATGAGGATCTGAATGGATATCTGATGTATCCCAAGGTCTTCACCGAATACGCCAGGCGGCACGAGACCTATGGGCCAGTGCGGACGCTCTCGACCCGGACGTTCTTCTACGGGATGGAGCCGGGCGAGCAGATCTCCCCCGAGATCGACCCCGGAAAAACCCTGGAGATCCGTCTCCAGACCGTCGGCGAGACCAACGAGGAGGGCCAGGTCCGGGTCTTCTTCGAGTTGAACGGCCAGCCGCGCGTGATCCGCGTCCCCGACCGCAAGGCGGCCGCTTCTGGCGCGCTCAAACCGAAGGCGGACCCAAGCGACGACACTCATGTCGGTGCTCCGATGCCGGGCGTCGTCGCGTCGGTGGTCGCGAAGGCAGGAACGACGGTCAAGCAAGGCGACCTGCTTCTCACGATCGAGGCGATGAAGATGGAGACCGGCATTCACGCCGAGCACGACGCCACGATCAAGGCCGTGCACGTCACTCCTGGCGCCCAGATCGATGCCAAGGATCTTTTGGTGGAGTTCGAGTAGACGTCGCCGCCGCACGTCCGAACCGTGCGCCGGGAATACCGACACTTGGCCTGCAGTCCGCCTTGGATCGCAGAGCAGCCTCAAGGCGCAAATTTGGACTTGCAGCCGCGATGTCTCTTGGATACGTCCGCACCACCCGAGGGGAACCGCAAGTCCACCTCGCCAGAGAGCGGGCGTAGCTCAGGGGTAGAGCATTACCTTGCCAAGGTAAGGGTCGTGAGTTCGAATCTCATCGCCCGCTCCATTTCACTGACTGACAAGACTGTTGGTAGGACGACCCTCTCCTACGCAGCGGGCCGCTGAGCTTTTCCGGCGTGCCAAGCAGGCGACGTACCGGGCATCGACCTCGACTGGCGAGGCAGCGGACAGCACGACGTCGATGTCGCGGAAGCTCAACAGCCCGAGTCGCGCGGGACCTTCAGTCGCTTCAACTCTCCAGCCGGGTCGCGCCGCGACGGTCTGAATCGATCGGCAGATCGATGTGGAGCGGCTGATAGGCGCGTTGGGTGCAGCCGAGGCGCGGGCAGATCTGGCAGTTGATGCCGATCGGCGTGATCGGGCCGGGGTCACTGAGGTCGAAGCCGTCGGCATAGCCGATCCGCCCCGCCTCGCCGATGACGCAGCCGAGCCCCACGGCGAGGCGCATGTCCTGTGTGTCGCGGCTGAAGACCGGGCGGTTGACGGTCCGACTGAGCGTGAAGAACCGCGCACCGTCAGGAAGTTCGACGAACTGCGGCAGGATGACGTCGGGGTTTCGAAACGCCATGTGGATGTTCCACTTGGGACATGAGCCGCCATGATCAGCAAGGTGGAAAGATGTCGAGTTGAAGCGCTTCGTCACGTTGCCGGCCTTGTCGACCCGCAGAAAGAAGAACGGCACGCCGAGCGCTCCCTCGCGCTGGAGCGTCGTCAGGCGGTGACAGACCTGTTCGAACGAGGTGCCGAAACGCGCCGCGATCATGTCGATGTCGTAGCGCGAGGCCCCTGCCGCGCGAAGGATCGGACCGTAGGGCATCAGCAAGGCCGCGGCGAAGTAGTTCGCGAGCTCCACGCGCAGCCTCGCACGACCGCGCTCCTCGGCGATCCCGCTCTTGAGGACGAGGTCTTCGATCGCCTCGGCGCCCTCAACCAGCCCAAGGACGTGCGCTAGCTGGAAGACCCGGTTCGCGTGATCCAGCGCCTCCGACAAACGCAACTCGCCCGCATCCCGGTCGAAGACGCGCAACGTGTCCGGAAGACTGTCGACCGGTTCGATCCGGAGGCTGATGCCGTGGCGACCGATCAGCCGCGCCTTGAGAATGCCGTAGGTGTCGTCGCCATCGAACCGCTCCTCGCCACGGATGTCCTCCGCCAGCCGCTCCAGCTTGGGGAAGTGATTGCGGTGGTCGCGGAAGTAGTCGTGGATCACCGCCTCGAGCGAGCGTCCCAGCAGCTCTGCCGGCAATCCGCCAGGTCCTCCTCGCGTTACACTGTCGACAACTCCACGGTAGCGCTTCTGGAGTTCGAGAAAGGCTTCCACGAGCCGCGGCGCGTGGTCGAGTGCGGCGCGAAGCTCCTGCAGGTCGGGACGTTCGCCTCGGAAGACCGGATCTTGCAGTGCATTGCGCAGGTCCGCCAGATGCGTCGCCGCGTCGTCCTTGAGCAGGTCGCGCCAGTCGACGCCGTAGGCATCGCTGAGGGCCATCAGCATGCGAACCGAAAGGCTACGCTGATTCGTCTCGATCAGCGTCACGTAGGCGGGGCTCACACCCAGCGCCTTGGCCATCTGAGCCTGCGTCTGGTTCCGTTCCCGCCGCAGCTGTCGCAGCCGAGGTCCCACGAACGTCTTCGCCATCGGACGACCTTTCGTCTTACAATATTACATATCATACCGTTGTAATGCATTCGCCTTACACACCAACACGATTTCTCGTGTCAATCTCAGCATTGTCGTTACGTAAGCGTCGCAAGGTGGAGGGCCGAGTCGAGTCGCGTCAGGCCTCGCCAAGAAAATCACTCGCGAGGAGGATCCCGATGAACTTTCAGAACCCCGTGTTCGTGCCAGGGCCGACGAACATTCCGGAGGCGATCCGCAAGGCATGCGACATGCCGACCGTGGACCATCGTTCGCCCGCCTTTACCGAAATCCTGCGCCCGGCGCTCGAAGGCGTCCGCAAGGTGTTGAAGAGCGAGACGGCCGAGATCTTCATCTTCCCGGCGAGCGGCACGGGAGGCTGGGAAGCGGCCGTGACGAACTGCTTGTCACCGGGCGACCGTGTGCTGGCGGCGCGGAACGGCATGTTCTCGCATCTCTGGATCGAGATGTGCCGCCGGCTCGACCTTGAAGTCGAGGTCGTGGACGTCGAGTGGGGAGAGGGTATTCCCGCCGATCGCTTCAACCGAGATCCTCACCGCCGACACCGAACACTCGATCAAGGCCGTCCTCGCCACCCACAACGAGACGGCGACCGGCGTCGCCTCCGACATTCGCGCCATCCGGACGGCAATGGACGACGCCGACCACCCGGCGATGCTGTTCGTCGACGGCGTGAGCTCGATCGGCTCCATCGACTTCCGCATGGACGATTGGAAGGTCGACGTCGCCGTTACCGGCTCGCAAAAGGGCTTCATGCTGCCCGCTGGCCTCGCCATCGTCGGCGTCAGCCCCAAGGCAATGGCGACTATTGACGCCTCAGGGCTTCGCCGCAGCTACTTCGACTTCCGCTGGATGAAGTCGGGCTACGACCAAGGCTCCTACCCCTACACTCCCTCCGTCGGCATGCTGAACGGCCTCAAGCTTTCCTGCGAGATGCTGCTGGACGAGGGGCTCGAGGCGGTTTTCGCCCGCCATCGCCGCATCGCGGATGGCGTGCGCGCCGCCGTACACGCCTGGGGCTACGAGACGTGCGCCAAGCGGCCGGAGGTCTGGTCGGACACCGTCACGGCGATCCGCACGCCGGAGGGCTTCGACGCACAGCAGGTCGTCATCCGCGCGCGCGAAGACTATGGCGTCGCCTACGGCGGGGGTCTCGGCGATGTTGCAGGCAAGGTCTTCCGCATCGGCCACCTCGGCATGCTGAGCGATGTCCAGGCGCTGTCGGGCATCGCTACGGCCGAGATGGTGATGGCGGATCTCGGAATGCCGATCCGGCTCGGGAGCGGCGTTGCGGCTGCGCAGGACAGCTATCGCCACGGAGCGGCCGACACGCTGGCGCGCGCCGCAGAATAGGCGGTTCTGCAAGACAACGAAGCTGAGGGGGCCTGCCGGCCCCCTCTTGCTTAGAAGCAGGTTGCGCGGTGCCGCGCACCTTGCTTTGGTCACATCGTTCGTTGGGCAGGGAGGGCCGCGCATGACAATCTGGAAACTCGTCGCCGCCGTAGCCATTGCCGGCAACGCCGCCGCGCCCCTTCCAGCGGCCTTCGGTGACGACCCTGATTGGCCGTGCGTACAGCGAAGGGTGGACCACCTCTCCCTTGCTGTCATGTGGCCAGAACCAGTGCCGCTGGAGGCGGAATCGCTGGAGGATGAATGGAACGATGTGGCCGAAGCGATGGCCCTCCGCCGCGTCTCGATCGACGAGGTGGAGGCTCTCGTCGACGCCGTCGCCGCGGAGCATAACGTTGACGGGTCGACATACGGGCGTCTCTTCGCCGCTGCGTTCGATCGGATCGACCGCAGGCGGACGCGGATCATCGAGGGGATCGTGCGGTACGCGCGTGGCCAGGCCGAGCTAGCCGAAGAGATCGACGCCCTGCGCACGGAATTTGTCGAGCTTGAAACGGCGGCTGAGCCCGACTTCGACCGGCTGGACGCGCTCGAGGCCGAAATCGACTGGCGGGAACGGGTCTTCGAGGACCGCAACGCTGCGCTGACCTATGTCTGCGAGACGCCAGTTCTGCTGGAGCGTCGCGCCTACGAGCTCGCACAGCGTCTGCTGGCGCGGACAGACTAGCTCATTCCCACTCCAGCTCGGTGTAGGCCGCCGTCGCGTTTCTTGGGTTGTAGAGTTCGAACAGGCGCCAGTTCTCAGCCTCGGACTGCGCCACCGTCTCCGCAGCGGCCGACAGGGTGAGCCCCGCCTCCAGCGCCTCGCGCGTGTCGCGCTCCAGCACATCGAGGTAGCGCCGGAGATCCGCTCCACCCTCGGGCCACGGCAGCGAGGCGGCGCCGTGGCCGGGCACGACCCTCGTCGCCTTAAGCGCATCCATCCGGTCCAGAACTGCCTGCCAGCCGATCAGTGAACCGTCGAGTGCCGGTGCGTGAACGTCGAAGACGAGGTCCCCGCCAAGAAGCGTGCCGGTCAGCGTATCGTAGGCGGTGACATCGGTGGGTGAGTGTGCGGTCGGCGATGCCGAGAGCCGAAGGACTCGGCCGCCGAGATCGAGATCGAATTCGCCCTCGATCAGCCGATCCGGCGATGGGGTCTGCGTCCCGAGAAACGCCGGGCCGATCAGGCGTTTAAATGCGGTCTCGTAGCTTTCGGCGCGCGTCGCAAGCGCTTGCGGAAGCGACGGGTGTCCGACGATTTCCGCCCCAGCATCGGCAAGCGCTGTCGCACCGAACACGTGATCGGGGTGCATGTGCGACAGGATGACGAATGAGATCGGCAGGTCGGTGACCGACCTCACGGTGGCGACGACGCTCTCGCCGATCTCTCGCGATCCGCCCGCATCGAAGACTGCCACCCGGTCGTCTCCGACGATGATGGCGAGGTTCGCGACGTCGCCAACGTTCTCCGGCCCCGGCTCGGCGACGCTGCCGACATGCACGAAGAGGCCTGGCGCAACCTCGACGACGTCTAGGGGATCGCCGCTTTGCTTTGCGCATCGCACATCGTCGACCTTGTGCGCCGTCCGCCATTCAGCGAGGCGTGCGGCCGCAGCGGACCTCGCCGCCTCACACTCGGCCGCACCGATCTGAACCACGCGGTCGGCGCAGGTACCCGGATCGGACAACAGGCAGATGGTGGCGAGAACGTCCCACATTGTTCAGCCATCATCTGCCATGAGGCATGCCCTGTCGATCGCGTCGCCCCCTGGTGACGGTCCGGACACTTGGCGACCTTGACGACGATGAGGTCGCGCCGAAAGCTAGCGGGGTGCCGGAACGCCCAGACGCTCGTGTATCGAGGCAACGGTGGCGGCGTCGAGGCCAAGAGCGGAGGCGAGGTCGCGCAGATAGCGGACCTCGGCCTCGCTATCGACGTCGATCGCCATGATTGAAATGAGGTAGACCTTTGCCTCACTCCCCTCCGGCGTTTCCGCGGCGAGCGCCTTCGGGTCTACCGGCGCCCTGACCTGCTCTTCGATGAAGGTCATCTCCTCGGCGGACGCGTCCTCGACATGATCCATCAGGCGGGCCTTCTCCGCGGCGTCGATGCGACCATCGGCCTTGGCCGCCATGATCATCGCGCGCAGGAGGTGTGCCGCCTCGCGTTCCTCAGCGGCATCTGGCGGCGTCTCGGGCTCGCCATATCGCTCGAACGACTGGTTGAGAAGATCACCGAGGCTGCCCTGGCGCGGCGGTGCCGCCGTGCCGGCGCTGGCCGCGCCCGGGTTCGACCGCCCGGAAAGAGACTCAAGCAAGCCTCCGAGGCCGCCCGCCGTAGAGCCCTTTCCGGAGAGCACCTGACCCAGCATCCCCTCGAGGCCGCCGCGCGAGCCTCCGGAGGTGCCGGCCCGCTTGAGTTCGTCCAGGATCGAGCCCTTGCCGGCCCGGCTCTTTGCGACGTTGTTGACGCCCTTGGCTATCGCCACGCCCACGGCCACCTTGGCCAGCGTCTTTACCAGGCTCATTGAAACCTCCCCGTTGCTCTTGCGCTCAATCTAGGTGCACGCACGGTGAGGACCAAGTTCGACGCAGGCTTGTCGGAAAGATCGCGGCGACCGCCCAGCCATTCTGCGACCCGATCCGTGAGCCGCGCCGCATTTTGGCGTTCTTGGTCAAGTTCGCGCGCAGCGAAGGAGACGGCTTGCGACACTGGATGCGCGCCTGTGCGGTGATGCCTCGATCGCGGGCCGGCCGGCTTCACCGGAAGGAATGATACCGCGCCCAGCTCGAGAGCCGATCCAGAAATTCGTTGTCGCTCAGCGGCGGGTCCGTAGATGCTGCGAGCCCCGGCAACTGCCCCAGGATCTGACGATAGCGGCTGAACTCCTCGCCCTGCGAGGCGCGACGCGCGAACCGTTCCACGGTCTCCGGCAGCCGAAGCTCTCCCTTGGGCGATGAATAGAAGAGGGCGAAGGGCGACGCGTTCAGCGCCGAGCAAACCTGCGCGAGCTCGGGCGCGAGAGCGGGCAGTAGCGCCGGATCAGCGGGATCCAGAACCGCCGCAACCGACGCGAAGGACCGGCCGCGAACCACCGTCTGCGTCGTCGAAAGCGTGAAACTCGTCGCCAGCGTCACCAGAACGAAACCGTTGATCGCGATGACACCGCCGATGACGTAGGAGAGCGTTCCGCCGGACTTCGTCGTGTCAGCGCCAAGCGTCGAGAGCAGGTGCCCGACATGAGCGTAGATGTCCCACCACCCAGGCTCGGGCGAACCTTCCGCAGCCACAACCGCGGACGGGAACGCCGCCAAGATCAACGTCCAGGCAAGCGAGAAGGCGATGATCCAGACCGCGCCAAGCAGGAACATGATGAACGGACCGATCAGGCGGTGCATCCAGTCCGAGCGGCGCTGGAGACCAAGGCCGCGCACGGCGCGAAAGACCGGCCGCGCGATGCGGAACGAGAGAATCGCATGCTCCTCGGCGCCGATCGTCGTGAAGAGGATATCCAGCGAGACGACGGCGAAGAGCGCGAGGCCGATGGCGAGCGACAACATGTCCATGGGCCTTGATGTGCTTGGATCCGGTCGTTGAGCAAGCCTTGCCGGGTGCAAGCTCCAAGCGTAATGGCCGCTCATGACCGAGGCCGCCATCCCCCGCGCCGAAGCGCCGCTCTCGCGCCATGCCGCGGAGACGCTGAAGCTTGGCATGCCGTTGATTGGCGGGAACCTCGCGCAGGTGGCCGTGCAGATCACCGACACGCTGATGTTGGGCTGGTACGACGTCGGTGCGCTAGCTGCGGTCGCACTCGGCGGCACGTACTACTTCACCTTGCTGATCATGGGGGCCGGCATCGCCTTTGCCGTGATGCCCATCGTCGCGGCGGAGGAAGCGGCCGGCGACAAGACGCAGGTGCGGCGCGTGACGCGCATGGCGCTCTGGCTGTCGACGATCTACGCCGCCTGCGCGATGCCGCTTCTGATCTGGGGCGGCCCGATCCTGGCATGGCTCGGCCAACCTGAGACGGTCGCCGCCATGGCGGGAGAGTGGCTTGAGATCGCCGGCTGGGGCCTCTTCGCATCCCTCGCGATGTTCGTGCTGCGCAGCTACCTTGCCGCTCTCGGTCGGACGCAGGTCGTCCTGTGGGCGCTGGTGCTCGCGGCGATCGTCAATGCGGCGGCGGACTACGTGCTGATCTTCGGCAAGTTCGGCTTTCCCGAGCTTGGCATCAGAGGCGCCGCCATTGCGTCGCTGGTCACCTTCGCGACCTCCGCGCTTGCATTGGCCGTCTATTCCATCCGCGTGTTACCGGAGCACGAGCTCTTCGTTCGGTTCTGGCGTCCGGATTGGCCGGTCTTCGCCCGCGTCTTTCGCCTCGGCTGGCCGATCGGCCTGACGAACGTGAGCGAGGTCGGCCTCTTCGCCGTCACCGCCTTCGCCATGGGGTTGCTCGGCACGGTGGAACTCGCCGCACATGGTATTGCGCTGCAGATCGCCTCGGCGACGTTCCTTGTGCATGTCGGGCTGTCCAGCGCCGCGACGATCCGTGTCGGCGCCGCGTTTGGCCGTCGCGACCCGCACGGACTGAGGCAGGCAGCGAAGGCCGCGACCTGGCTTTCCGCAGGCTTCGTTCTGGTGACGATCGCGCTGTTCCTGACGCTGCCGCGCACGCTCGTGGGGCTGTTCCTCGACCCCTCGGACCCCGCGGCGCCGGCGGTGCTGACCATGGGGGCGTATCTGCTGGCTCTTGCTGCGCTGTTTCAGGCGGCGGACGCCGGGCAGGTCATGGCGCTAGGCTATCTTCGCGGGATGCAGGACACGCAAAAGCCGATGATGCTGGCGGCGTTCAGCTATTGGGTCGTGGGTCTGCCACTTCTCTACGTTCTGGCATTCCCTCTGGATCTTGGCGCGACAGGCGTCTGGCTCGGGCTGACGGCGGGGCTGACATTGGCAGGCGTGCTGCTGATGTGGCGTTTTTGGCTTGGCGATCTTCGTCCGACTGAACCGCATGCCGCCTGATCCGTTAGGGTCTGAAGCAAGAAGGACCGCCCAATGTTCGACTGGATCACCGGTGTGCTCGAGAGCACGAGCTATTTCGGCGTCTTCCTCCTGATGCTCATCGAGAACGTCTTCCCTCCAATTCCTTCCGAGTTGATCATGCCCCTCGCCGGCTACCTCGCTGCGCAGGGGACGTTGTCGCTGATCGGTGTGATCATCGCGGGCACCATCGGCTCGGTCCTCGGAGCCCTGCTCTGGTACTGGATAGGGCTGCGCATCGGGACAAAACGGCTCTGCCGCTTCGCGCGCAAGCACGGACATTGGCTGACGCTCGACGAAGCCGAGGTCGATCGTGCCGTCGACTGGTTCGACCGGTACGGTTGGTGGGCAGTGTTCTTCGGCAGGATGGTGCCGGCGGTCCGAACGCTGATCTCGGTACCGGCCGGCCTTGCCGAGATGCCGATGCTGCCGTTTCTGGCGGTCACGACGCTCGGCAGCGCCCTCTGGGTGACGCTCTTGACGGTGGCGGGATACCTGCTCGAAGGCGGCTTCCGCGCGGTCGAGGACTGGTTGAACCCCGTCTCCAACCTCGTCGTGGCAGCGCTGGTCCTTTGGTACCTGTACCGGGTCGTGCGCGGCTACGGACGACAGGAAAGCTGAGACAGGCGCGTCACCTGTCGTTAGGACAAGGCGGCGCAGAACCGCGCAATGCGCGAGCAGGCCTCGCGAAGCATGTCGTCCGATGCGGCGTAGCTGACGCGGAATGCGGGCGAGACGCCGAAGGCTGCGCCGAATACGACGGCGACACCCGCCTCGTCCAGAAGGGCGGTCGCGAACGCCTCGTCATTGTCGATGAGCGTGCCGGCTCTGGATTTTGTGCCGACCAGCCCCGCAATCGACGGATAGACGTAGAACGCCCCCTCAGGCGTGGGGCATTCGATCCCGTCGATGTCGTTCAGCGCCTCCACCACGAGCGCTCGGCGGCGCACGAAGGCCTCCCGCGCCTCGTCAATGTAGTCTTGCGGTCCGTTCAAAGCCTCGACCGCCGCCCACTGGCTGATCGAGCAGGGGTTCGATGTCGTCTGCGACTGGACCTTGCGCATGGCACGGACGAGTTCCGCCGGGCCGCCGGCGTAACCGATGCGCCATCCGGTCATGGAGTAGGCCTTGCTGACGCCGTTCATGGTTAACGTGCGCGCTTTAGCCGCGGCTCCACCTCCGCCATCGTCGCAAAGCGGAAGCCGTCGTAGGTGAGGTGCTCATAGATGTCGTCGCTCAGCACCCAGACGCGCTCGTGCCGCATCAGCACCTCGGCGAGAGCGGCGATATGGTCGGCCTCGTAGGCGCGCGCCCGTCGGGTTCGACGGCGAGTTGAAGATCAGCCACTTCGTGCGGGGCGTGATCGCCGCCTCCAGCTGATCGGGCGTGATGCGGAAGCCCTGCTCCGGCCCGGCCTCGACGATGACGGGAGTGCCGCCGGCCATGAGCGCCATGTCGGGATAGCTGACCCAGTAAGGCGCCGGGATGACCACCTCGTCCCCGGGGTTCAGCGTTGCCATAAGCGCGTTCCACAGAACCTGCTTGCCACCGCTGCCGACGGTGATCTCGTCGGGGCCGTATTGAAGACCGTTATCACGCACGAACTTCGAGGCGATCGCCTGCTTGAGCTCCCGGATGCCGTCGACCGCCGTGTACTTCGTGTGTCCGTCGTCGATCGCGCGCTTACCGGCCTCGCGCACGTTGCGCGGCGTGGGGAAGTCTGGCTCTCCCGCCCCGAGGCCGATGACGTCGTGGCCTGCAGACTGCAGCTCGAGCGCGCGCGTCGTGACCGCCACCGTTGGTGACGGTTTCACGCGTGCAAGCGTGTCGGAAAGAAACGACATGTGGATCGTGCTCACTTTGTCCGGACGGGTGCCTTGGCCTAAGCTCAAGGCTTCACGCCGGCAACCCGAAAGGCAACGACACCCATGACTGAAGAGATCGACTGGTACTCCTCCGACATGGCCACCTTCGGCGACAGGATCGCAGGGGCGCGGGAGGCCTTGGGGCTGAGCCAGCGGGACCTGGCGCACCGGCTGGGAATAAGGACCGAGACCCTGCGGGGGTGGGAGGAGGACAGGACGGAGCCGCGCGCGAACCGGCTGCAGATGCTAGCGGGGCTGCTCAACGTGTCGATCCGCTGGCTCCTCACCGGAGAGGGCGAGGGCGTGACGATTCCCGCCGACGCCACAAACGTGGAGTTCCAGCACATCATGGCCGAGGTTCGGGACCTGCGCGCCGACATGGCCCGCGCCTCAGACAGGCTCGCTCGTCTGGAGCGGCGGCTGGTCGGACTAGCGGAGGCGGACACATGAACGAGGCCGCGCGGATCAGGCGCCTTCGCATGCGATCATGGCGTCGCGGAATCAAGGAGATGGACCTCTTGCTGGGGGGGTTTTCGGACGCACAGCTCGCCCACATGTCGGATGCGGAGCTCGACACCTATGAGGCGTTACTCGAGGAGAACGACCAGATGCTCTATGCTTGGGCCACGGGCCTCGAGACGGCTCCGGCGCGCTTCTCCACACTCATCGCGCGCGTCACGGCGCACGCAGAGCAGAACTTTCCTGCAACAAAGTGACGCGCCTTAACGACTTTTTGTCGGTTTGCCCCGATGGTCGCCGATCACGGACGACCGACGGAGAGCGAGATGACAATTCACACGAGTGTCGAGACCGTCGAGCGCGGTTTCATGGACCAGTATCTCGACAGCCTGGCGCTGGTCGAGCGTCTTCACCGGCTGCTGCTCGATGTTATCAAGGACGAGTTCGAACGGCTCGGCATTCTTGAGATCAACGCCGTGCAGGCCCTGCTGCTGTTCAACATCGGCGACAACGAGGTCACGGCTGGCGAACTCAAGACGCGCGGCTACTACCAGGGCTCGAACGTGAGCTACAATCTCAAGAAGCTCGTCGAGACCGGGTACATGCACCACCAGCGGTGCGAAATCGATCGCCGGTCGGTGCGTGTGCGGCTCACGTCGAAGGGTCGCTCAGTCCGGGATGCGGTGGCCGATCTCTTCTCCCGCCATGCTGACGGCCTGCAGAAGCGCGGGCAGGTCGCACCGGAATCCATCGACGACCTCAACAGCACCCTGCGCCGCGTCGAGCGCTACTGGACGGAACAGATCCGCTACATCTACTGAGTTCGTCGCTCCCAAGAGATCACGTGCTCCAGAACATTTGATCTCGCGCAACCTGCCGATCGTTTTGTAAATCCGTTGACCCGAACCTCGCGGCCGTGTCAACGGAATTACACCATTTTGCAGATACTTCCGCCTTGGCATGTCAATCTTCGGCAGCCTCCCCTAGAACCTGCGCAAGCGACGATGGGACGCGATTCGCGCAAGGGAGGCGAGAATGAGCGAAGGGATGTTTGCCCCGACCGAGGACTTCGCGGCAAAGGCGCATGTCGACCGGCAGCGCTATGACGAGACCTACGCGAGGTCGATCGACGACCCAGCCGCGTTCTGGCGCGAGCAAGCGGGTCGGCTCGAGTGGATGAAGAGCCCGGAGACGATCCGCAACGTCGAGTTCAACTATCCGGACATCTCGATCAAATGGTTCGAAGACGGCACGCTCAACGTCAGTGCCAACTGCATCGACCGGCATCTCGACCAGAGAGGCGATCAGACGGCGATCATCTGGGAGCCTGACGAGCCGGGCGACGAGGCGCTGCACGTCACCTACCGGGAGCTGCACGAGAAGGTCTGCAAGTTCGCGAACGTCCTCAAAGAAATGGGCGTCGGCAAGGGGGACCGGGTCTGCATCTACCTGCCCATGATCCCCGAGGCGGCGTACGCGATGCTGGCCTGCGCACGGATCGGCGCAATCCACTCGATCGTCTTCGCCGGCTTCTCTCCCGACGCGCTGGAGAACCGGATCGACGACAGTGACGCGAAGGTGGTGGTCACCTCGGACGGAGCGCCACGTGGCGGGCGCGTCACGAACCTCAAGGACAACGTCAACAAGGCGCTGGTGAACTCCAACGCCGATCCTCTCGTGCTGTGCGTCAAGCGCACCGGTCAGCAGGTGGCCTGGATCGCCGACCGGGACTTCTGGCTGCACGAGATGGAGGAGAAGGTTTCGTCCGACTGCCCGCTGGAGGAGGTGGGCGCCGAGGATCCGCTCTTCATCCTCTACACCAGCGGCTCTACCGGCAAGCCGAAGGGGGTGGTCCATACCACGGGCGGCTACCTGCTCTACGCCGCGATGACGCACGAGTTGGTGTTCGACTACCATGACGGCGACGTCTTCTGGTGCACCGCCGACGTCGGCTGGGTCACCGGGCACAGCTACATTGTCTATGGCCCGCTCGCGAACGGCGCGACGACGGTGATGTTCGAGGGTGTGCCCACCTACCCCGACGCCAGCCGCTTCTGGGCGGTCTGCGAGAAACACAAGGTCAACCAGTTCTACACCGCGCCCACCGCCATCCGGGCGCTGATGGGCAAGGGTGACGCGCCGGTCGAAAAGCACGACCTGTCGTCGCTCAAGGTGCTCGGCACGGTGGGCGAGCCGATCAACCCCGAGGCGTGGAACTGGTACAACCGCGTCGTCGGGAAGGAGCGCTGCCCGATCGTCGACACCTGGTGGCAGACCGAGACCGGCGGCCACCTTCTGACGCCGCTGCCGGGCGCGATCCCGACCAAGCCGGGCTCGGCCACACTGCCCTTCTTCGGCATCAAGCCGGTGGTCCTCGAGGCCGAGTCGGGCAAGCTGATCGAGCAGAACCCGGCCGAGGGCGTCCTTTGCCTCGCCGATAGCTGGCCGGGACAGATGCGGACGATCTGGGGCGACCACCAGCGTTTCGCCGACACCTACTTCCAGCAGTACAAGGGCTACTACTTCTCGGGCGACGGATGCCGCCGCGACGGGGACGGCTACTACTGGATCACCGGCCGGGTCGACGACGTGATCAACGTCAGCGGCCACCGGATGGGCACCGCCGAGGTCGAGAGCGCCCTCGTCGCGCACGAGAAGGTCGCCGAGGCGGCGGTCGTCGGTTACCCGCACGACATCAAGGGCCAAGGCATCTACGCCTACGTCACGCTGATGAACGACGTCGAGCCGTCTGACGAACTTCGCAAGGAACTGAGCGACTGGGTACGCTCTGAAATCGGGCCCATCGCGAAGCCGGACCTGATCCAGTGGGCGCCCGGCCTGCCCAAGACACGATCGGGCAAGATCATGCGTCGCATCCTGCGCAAGATCGCCGAGAACGACCCGGCGTCGCTCGGCGACACATCCACACTCGCCGATCCTGCGGTCGTCGACGACCTCGTCGAAAATCGCATGAACAGGGGCTGAGACGATGGATGGTCCGTCGCAGGGCATCGCCACCCCGGTCCTCGTGCTGCTGGGGCCGCCGGGGGCCGGAAAGGGAACCCAGGCGCGCCTGCTGCAGGAGCGTTTCGGCCTGGTGCAACTATCGACCGGGGATCTCCTGCGCGAAGCCGTGGCTGCGGGAACCGAGGCGGGTCGCGCGGCCGATGCCGTGATGAAGGCGGGCGGCCTTGTCTCGGACGAGATCGTCCTCGCGATCCTGAGCGACCGCCTGGATCAGCCGGACGTCTCTCAGGGGATCATCCTCGACGGCTTTCCGCGGACCGCGGCGCAGGCGGATGCATTGGACGACCTGCTGTCCAGTCGCGGCATGCGAGTCGGCGCTGCGGTCGCGCTGACCGTCGATGACGACGCGATGGTAGAGCGGATCTCGGGCCGACATACCTGCGCGTCCTGCGGCGAGGGGTATCACGACAGCTTCAAGCCGCCCTCGACCAAAGGAACCTGCGACGTCTGTGGCGGCACCGAGATGACGCGGCGTGCCGACGACACTGCAGAGACCGTGGCGGCGCGGCTGGCTGCCTACCAGGCGCAGACCGCCCCGCTCATCGACCACTTTGCGGGGAAGGGCGTCCTCCTCCGCGTGGACGCGATGCGCCCGATCGAGGACGTCGCGCTGTCGCTCGGCGGCATCGTCCGGGCACTGAGGCACTGAAGGGAAAGGCCGGGGCGACCGGCGCAGAAATCGGAGGAGATACATGGCCGAAAGAACTACGGCCCCTAGGGTCACGTCCGACGGAATAGGCTACTGGAAGGCCAATCTCCGTCTCATCGTCGGGTGCCTCATCGTCTGGGGCATCGTCAGCTTCGGGTTCGGCATATTGCTGCGCCCGCTTCTGCAAGGCATCCGGGTCGGCGGAACCGACCTCGGCTTCTGGTTCGCGCAGCAAGGGTCGATCCTGGTCTTCCTGATCCTGATCTTCTTCTACGCATGGCGCATGAACAGGCTCGACCGCCAATACGGCGTCGACGAGGAGTGACCTGATAATGGATCAGTATACCCTGAATCTGGTGGTGGTCGGCGCGACGTTCGCCCTCTACATCGGCATAGCCATCTGGGCCCGCGCGGGCTCTACCTCCGAATTCTACGCGGCCGGCCGCGGGGTGCACCCCGTCACCAACGGTATGGCCACGGCTGCCGACTGGATGTCGGCCGCCTCCTTCATCTCGATGGCGGGCCTCATCGCCTCCCTCGGCTATAACGCCTCGTCCTACCTGATGGGCTGGACCGGCGGCTACGTGCTGCTCGCCCTGCTTCTGGCGCCCTACCTCCGCAAGTTCGGCAAGTTCACCGTGCCGGAGTTCATCGGCGACCGTTTCTACAGCCCGACGGCACGGCTCGTCGCTGTCGTCTGCCTGATCGTGGCCTCGATCACCTACGTCATCGGCCAGATGACAGGCGTCGGTGTCGCGTTCTCGCGCTTCCTCGAGGTCGAGGTGTCGACCGGCCTCTTCATCGGCGCCGCCGTCGTCTTCGCCTACGCAGTTCTCGGGGGGATGAAGGGCATCACCTACACGCAGGTGGCTCAGTACTGCGTGCTGATCCTGGCCTACACCATCCCCGCGATCTTCATCTCGCTGCAGTTGACCGGCAATCCGATCCCGGGCCTCGGCCTCTTCAGCGACTATGAACCGACGGGCGAGCCGCTGCTGGCACGCCTGAACGAGGTCGTGACCGACCTCGGCTTCGCGCAATACACCAATCAGGATCCCTCGCCGGGGTCGGTCATCAACATGACGCTCTTCACGCTGTCGCTGATGATCGGCACCGCGGGTCTGCCGCACGTGATCATCCGGTTCTTCACCGTGCCCCGCGTCGCGGACGCACGCTGGTCGGCCGGCTGGGCACTGGTCTTCATCGCCCTGCTCTACCTGACCGCTCCTGCGGTGGGTGCCATGGCGCGGCTGAACCTGCTCGACACGATCTACCCCAACGGCGTCAGCGAGGAGCCGATCGCCTACGACAACCGGCCGGACTGGATCCGCAACTGGGAGGTCACGGGCCTGATCAGCTACCAGGACCTGAACGACGACGGACTGATCCAGTACTACAACGACGGCAGCGCGAGCTTTGCCGAAGTTGCGGCGGAACGCGGCTGGGAAGGTTCCGAACTCACCGTCAACAACGACATCCTGGTGCTGGCGAATCCCGAGATCGCGAGCCTTCCGGGCTGGGTGATCGCGCTGGTTGCGGCAGGCGGCCTCGCTGCCGCGCTGTCGACGGCGGCGGGACTGCTGCTCGCCATCTCGTCGGCGATCAGCCATGACCTCGTGAAGGTCTATCGTCCATCGATCTCCGAACGCGGCGAGCTTCTCGCGGCGCGGCTTTCGATGGCGGCAGCAATCGCGGTGGCGACATGGCTGGGCCTCAACCCACCAGGCTTCGCTGCGCAGACCGTGGCACTGGCCTTCGGAATCGCCGCGGCGACGATCTTCCCTGCGCTGATGATGGGCATCTTCTCGACGCGCATCAACAACCGGGGCGCCGTCGCGGGGATGCTGACCGGCCTGATCTTCACCGTGGTCTACATCTTCCTGCACAAGGGCTGGTTCTTCATCCCGGACACCAACTCGTTCGAGGATACGATCCAGGGCTCGCTCTTCGGCATCCAGTCCACGGCAATCGGGGCGGTCGGCGCGGTGCTGAACTTCGCGGTCGCCTTCTTCGTGTCGGGCCGCACGGCGGATACGCCCGAGCACATCAAGGAACTGGTCGAAAGCGTCCGCATCCCGCGCGGCGCCGGCACCGCGACGGCCCACTGATGCGTAGGGCGGGCGCTCTATTCGGCGCCCGCCACATCGCCAAGGCTCCGTCCGCACGTTCGCGGGCGGGGCTCTCTTGCAGAGGGGGAATGCGATGAGTGCCGCCGACTTCCTCGCCACCGTCCATCCTTGGGACGCACTTCCACCGGCCGCGCTCGAAAGCGTCGCCTCGGCCTTCCGTGCCGAGGAGTGCGACGCGGGTGACATCATCTACCGCGTGGGCGAGCGACTCGATGGCCTCTACGTCATCCGCTCCGGAGAGATCGCGATAACCGACGAGAGCGGCGGGGAGCTCTCGCGCCTGGGTCCGCGCAACGCCTTCGGCGAGCGCGGACTGATGCGCGACGGGATCGCCCGCACGACTGCGCGCGCCACGGTCCACACCGAACTGCTCGTGCTCCCCGCGGGCCGATTCCGGGCCTTGACGGACAGCGACGAGGGCCTGCGTGACTTCTTCGCGCGCGCCCGGCCGGCCCATGTCCGGCCGCCGGGTCTAGCAGAGACCCGTGTCGCGGCCCTTATGACGGCAGAGCCTGCGACGATCGGGCCCGAGGCCACGATCGCCGAGGCGGCCCGTATCATGCGCGATCGGCACATCTCCTCGCTGATGGTGGTCGAGGTCGGGGCGCTGCAGGGTATCATCACCATCCGCGACATTTCGGGGCGCGTCGTGGCGTCAGGCATCGATCCGTCGAGGCCGGTGACCGAGGGCATGACGGCGAACCCTGTCAGCCTGCCGCCGGACGCCATCGGCTCGGACGTGCTGCACCTGATGATGGAACGCGGGATCGGCCACGTCCCGATCGTCGGTGACGGCGGCCTTGCCGGTATCGTCACGCAGACCGACCTGACGCGTTTCCAGGCCGAAAGCTCCGCCGAGATCATTGGCGATGCCGCGCACACGCCCGACGTCGCTGGGCTGGCCCGCGTCACCGACCGCATCCCGCAGCTGCTGGCGCAGCTTGTCGGCGCCGGCAACCGGCACGAGGTGGTGACCCGCTTGATCACCGACGTGGCCGACGCCGTGACGCGGCGCCTTCTGAAGCTCGCGGAGGCAGACCTCGGGCCGCCGCCGGTGCCGTACCTCTGGCTCGCCTGCGGCAGCCAAGGCAGGCGGGAGCAAACCGGCACCTCGGACCAGGACAACGTGCTGATGCTGTCAGACGAGGCGACGGCGGCCCACGATTCGTACTTCGCCGCCCTGGCGCAGTTCGTGTCCAACGGCCTCGATGCATGCGGCTACGTCTTCTGCCCCGGCGAGATGATGGCAACGAATCCGAAATGGCGGCAACCGGTCGCGGTCTGGCGGCGCTACTTCCGCGGCTGGATCGAAAAACCCGATCCGATGGCGCAGATGCTGGCGTCCGTCATGTTCGACCTCCGCCCGATCGGCGGCGACCCCTCGCTCCACCAGGGCCTGCAGGCGGAGACGTTGCAGGCGGCGTCGCGGAACTCGATCTTCGTAGCGCACATGGTGTCGAATTCCCTGAAGCATTCACCGCCGCTCGGCCTCTGGCGCGGGCTTGCCACGGTCCGCTCGGGGGAGCACCGGGACCGGATCGACCTCAAGATGAACGGCGTGGTTCCGGTCGTTGATCTCGGCCGGGTCTACGCCTTGCGTGGCGGGCTCACGGCCGTGGGCACGCGGGCGCGGCTGGAGGCGGCGCGCGAAGCGGGGATCATCTCCGGCGGGGGCGGGCGGGACCTGATCGACGCCTACGACCTGATTGCGCAGACCCGCCTGGAGCATCAGGCCGAGCAAGTGCGGCGCGGCGAGCGCCCCGACAACTTCATGGCACCCGCGACGCTCAGCGAGTTCGAGCGGAGCCACCTGCGCGACGCGTTCGTCGTGGTGCGGACCATGCAATCGGCAGCGACGCAGGGGCGTGGCGTGATCTAGCCTGCCACGATCGGGGAGGGAGGACGAAATGCTGTTCGAGCTGATCGCCGTCATCGTCGCCGGCATCGCTGTCGCGGGCGTCGTCCTGCTGGCGCGCCGCTTCGTGCCGGTTCTGCCGCGCTGGCTTGCGCCGACGCTGGCGGGTGTTGCGATGATCACCGCCTCCATCTCGCTTGAATATTCCTGGTTCGGCCGCACGACGGCGACGCTGCCCGACGGTGTAACGGTGGCCCGGACGCACGTCAGCTCGGCGCCATGGCGGCCCTGGACCTACGCTGTCCCCTACGTCGACCGGTTCATCGCCGTCGACAGCGCGTCCGCACGGACCAACGACGAGGTCCCCGGCCAGCGCATGGTCGACGTCTATGTCTTCGGTCGCTGGGCGCAGACCCAGCGCATCCGCTCGGTCTTCGATTGCGAGAGCGGGCGCCGCGCCGATATCGTCCCCGGCGTGACGCTGGCGGACGACGGCAGCCTCGAGGACGCCATCTGGCACGACGTCGCCGCCGACGACCCGGTGGCAGAAGTCGCCTGCGGCGAGGCGTAGGCGATGTCACTGCGCCTCCGCACGCTGCTCTTTTTCGCGCTGATCGCGGGGGCAGCGATCCTGGCGACATCGCTCGGCCTATGGCTGGCGTGGCGGCGTGCGCCCGAGGCGCTGCCGGCGCTGATCACGGCGGGTCTCGTCGCGGCATTCGGCACGGCGCTGGCCGCCGCACTCGTCTGGCTCCTCTTCGACGAACACGTTGCTCGGGCGGTCGACCGGCTTGCGGCCGCGATGCGGGCAAGGGCGCACGGCGGTGTGTCTGCCGAGCTCGACGTTCGTCCGGTCCGCCACCTCGGCGACCTTGGGCCCGCTGCCGGGGCGCTTTGCGATGCCTTGGCCGAGGCGCGGCGCACCGGAGAGGCGAAGCTCGCGGAGGCCACGCGTGCACTGGAGGAGGAGAAGACTCACCTCGCCGCCATCCTCTCGGAGATCCCGGTCGCGATCATGGTCGTGGACGAGCGCAATCGCGTGACCCTCTACGACCGCCAGTGCGTGCATGTGCTCGGCCAGGTCGCGACCCTCTGCCTGGGCCGATCCGTGTTCGAGTATCTCGAGCGCGGCGCGCTGGAGAGCGCGCTTGCCGACCTGCGCGAGACGGCGGGCCGCAACTACATCGACGCTGACCTGCCGACGGCCGACGGCGAAGGCACCGCCCGCGCCCGGATTCGCCCAGCCGCGCAGGGCCGAGGCTTCATGCTGGCGATGGAAGTCGAAGAAGAAGTGACGGCGGAGCGGCCGCTCGTCTTCGACTTCGGCTTGATCGACCGCGACGCAGGCGGGGACATCGCAGACCGGCCCCTCTCGGCACTGACCTTCGTCGTCTTCGACACCGAAACGACGGGCCTCGACCCGAAGTCCGACGAGATCGTCCAGATCGGAGCGGTGCGGGCTGTCAACGGTCGCCTGATAACTGGCGAGGTCCTCGATACCTATGTCGACCCCGGCAGGCCGATCCCGCCGGCCTCGTCGCGCGTGCATGGCGTGACCGACGAGCTGGTGGCCGGAGCCCCGCGCGTCGGCGAGGCCGCGCGGCGGTTCCACGACTTCGCCCGCGATGCCGTCCTGGTGGCGCACAACGCACCCTTCGACATCGCCTTCCTGAAACGCGCCGAGGCGGCGGCCGGCGTCGCGTTCGACCAGCCGGTGCTCGACACGGTGCTCTTGTCCGCCGCTGTCTTCGGCGAGACCGAGGAGCACACGCTCGATGCCATTGCCGCCCGCCTCGACGTCCGGATCGAGGGCGCAGCGCGGCACACCGCAACCGGCGACGCGATGGCGACCGCCGCAGTCCTCCTGAAGCTGTTGCCAATCCTCGAGGGGCGCGGCATCAAGACCTTCGGCCAGGCGGTCGCGGCCATGCGGCGTCATCAGCGCCTTCTGCCCGACCTCAACCACTGACGATTGCTGCGCCTCGTGGCTGCCCTAGCTAGAGATGCGAACGATCCGGCCGGAGTGACGAGATGAGCGGTTTGCTGGCGCTTCTGGACGACGTCGCCGCCTTGGCGCGGCTGGCGGCGGTCCAGGTCGACGACGTTGCCGCCCAGGCCGCCAAGGTCGGCGGCAAGGTCGCGGTCACCGTCTGGGACGACGCCGCCAAGGCCGGCACGAAAGCCGCCGGCGTCGTGATCGACGACGCCGCCGTAACTCCCAAGTACGTCACCGGCCTGCCTGCGACGCGAGAGCTTCCAATCATCTGGCAGATCGCGAAGGGGTCGATCTTCAACAAGATCGTCATCCTGCTTCCGGCCGCGCTTCTCCTTAGCCTGTTCGCGCCTTGGTTGCTGCCGTTCCTGCTCATGCTCGGCGGCTGCTACCTCTGCTACGAGGGGGCGGAGAAGGTCCTTCACGTGCTGCACCCCGACAAGGAACACGCCAAGCAGCCCGAGAGCCTCGATGCCGCGCATCTCGAGGAGACTCGCGTCAAGTCGGCGATCAAGACGGACTTCATCCTCTCGGCCGAGATCATGGTGCTGTCGCTGGCGGCGATCGAGGCCGACGGCCTGGTGGTCCGCGGCATAATCCTGGCGATCGTCGCGATCGGGATCACGGCACTGGTCTACGGCAGCGTCGCCCTGCTGGTGAAGGCGGACGACGTCGGTTTGAAGCTCGCGCAGGTTGGACGGCTCTCCGCGACACGCTCGGTCGGCAAGTTCGTCGTCAAGGCGATGCCGACGGTGATGACCATCATCTCCACCGTCGGCACGGCGGCAATGCTTTGGGTGGGCGGCTCCATAGTGCTTCATTCGCTGGCCGATATCGGCTTTTCAACGCCCTACGAGGCGATCCACCATGTGGCCGAAATCGCGGCACATGCCGTCGCGGCGGCGGCTGGCTTCGTCGAGTGGGCCGTGACCGCCCTTATCGACGGCATCCTCGGGCTGGCGCTCGGCTTCGTGCTGATCCCGGTCGTGACATACGTGATCGGACCAATCGCGGCGATCTTCACCCGCAGCAAGACCGCCTGACCGTCCGCCGGTCAGTGCGGCATCGTCTCCGAGAAGACGTTGACGACGACGACGCCGGCGACGATCAGGCCCAGGCCGAGTATCGCCGGCAGGTCCAGCCGCTCTCCGAACCAGACCCAGCCGATGGCGGTGATGAAGACGATCCCCATCCCAGACCAGACGGCGTAGACGACGCCGGTCGGCATCACCCTCAGAGCCATCGACAGGAAGTAGAAGGCGACGGTGTAGCCCGCCACCGTCACGACGGAGGGGCCGAGCCGCGTGAAGCTTTCCGACCGAGCGAGCGCGGTCGTCGCAATGACTTCGGCCGCGATCGCCAGGACGAGTGCTGCACATATCGTCGAGGGTGCCATGGTCGTGCTCCTGGCCACTGCAACCGCCGGCCGCAGACCACGCCGCGCCGCCCGGCGCAAGCCCGCCGGTTCTGGCCCCCGCCTTGGCGCGGTGCTAGGCCCTGCTCATGAGCCTTCGCGTCTCAAGCCCGGCCACACATCCCGACGCCGTCGTCCTTGCCTGCGACGCGAACCACCTCGCGATCGCCGCAACTGTCGCCCTCCACATCGCCGAGACGGAGCCGGAGCGACGGTTTGACCTTTGCGTCTGCACCCCCGACTGGGAAGCGATTCGCGACGACTGGTTCGACCTGCCAATTCGCTGGGTGCAGATCGACGTCGCGAGCGTCCCGGCCTTCCAGCATCCGAAGGCGTGGATCAGCGTAGGCACCTTCTACCGCCACCTGCTGCCGGAGATCCTCCAGGCAGACTATGCGCGCCTGCTCTACCTCGATACCGACGTGCACCTGCGGCGAGCCGGTATTCAGGGCCTCCTCGACCGCACGACGGAGAGCTTCCCGATCGCAGCTGCACCCGACTTCGTCGCCGTGAAGGCGCAGCGCAAGGCGCGTCGGCGCCGCTCGCGAGAGCTGCTCGAGAACCTTGGCGGCACGGAGGGGCAATACTGGCAGGCGGGCGTCCTGCTGATGCAGACCGCGCCGCACGTCGCAGCACGCCTCGGCCCGCGGATCCTCGCTTACGCGACTGAGAGTGCGGAGGTCCTGCATCGCCACCGGCTGGGTGACCAGGCGGCACTGAACGCGGTGGCGGCGAACGAGATCGTGCCGCTGAGCCCGCTCTGGAACTGGCACTCCTCGAACTGGCTCCGGCCCGAGATCGTTGCGCACTACGACCCCTACATCCTGCACTTCACCGGCCCGAACAAGCCGTGGGTGACGCAGGACGACCCGTTCGTCGCCGAACTCACCCCGCGCTACGAGGCGACACTGCGCCGGCTGGTGCCGGAGTGGCGAATGAAGCCCCGCGAGGGATCACTTGCGTGGTACGTGGACCACCCGCGCTACGGCTTCGCGCCGGCCGACGCCGTGCATCGCGCCCTCCGTCGCCGGCGCATCGCGCGCAAGTTCGGCACCGAGACCTCCGCCACCATCGGCCGCTATGGCGCGATGGACCGCCTGATCGCCTCCACCCACCTGGGATGAGCCCGAAGGACTACCCGGTGACCCCGGACGGCCGCTACTTCGTCTCGCGCGGGCGGCTCTGGCGACGCACCGATCCTCGCCTGCCCGATGGTGAGCGTCGGGCCGCGGTCAAGGCGCTCATGCAGGCGCGTCGCACGGTCCGCGACGCTGCAGACGATGAGGCGCGCGCCGATGCCCGCCGCAGGGTCGATGCGGCGAAGCGCGCGCTCGGCGAGCGCGGCCCAGTCTGGTGGGAGGACGACGCGCCAGACGAGACCGGTCGCGCGCCCCGGACGACACGGTATGCCGGCTGGTGGAATTCCCTCTCGGACGAGGAGCGCGCCACAGGCGACCCGCGGGAGTAGCTATCGACCGCCCTCCCGCTTGACCGATCCATTGAACGGCTGGTGCTGCAGCGAGGTTGGCAAGGGGATGGGGACGCGCCAGCCCCTCCGAGCGCCTGGCTTCAGATCAGTCCTCACGGCCCGCCATCAGAGGCGAGTGGCACGACTCGATGGTTCCGCTGCGCTCATTCCCTGGCTCTCAGCACCTGTGCCGGCCGCGCCGCCAGAGGCCCCCACGCGAAGGCAAGGCCCGCGAGCAGCGTCGCCGCTAGGCCACCCGCCACGATGACGGCGGCCGATGCGACGGCAAAGCGGAACTCCGTCTCCATGACGAAGTAGGTGACGGCCCAGCCACCGAGACCGCCGGCGACGAGAGCCACGATTCCCGCCGCCGCTCCCATCAGTGCGGAGCGCAAGGCGAAGTCCGCGAGGATCGTGCCGCGCGTCGCCCCAAGGGTCTTGAGCACCGCCGCCTCGTAGGTGCGGCCGCGCGCGCCGGCGGCGGCGGCGCCGATCAGCACGATGCCCCCCGTCAGCAGCGTCACCGACGCGCCCCAGGTGATCGCCGCCGCGATGCCCTCCAGCACCTCGCTGACCCGGTCGATGGCGTCGCGGACCGATATCAGCGTGATGTTCGGGTAGGCACGCCCCAGATCGCGAAGGATCGCGCCCTCGGCCGCCTCGTCGGCGTAGATCGTCGAGATGAAGGTATGCGGCGCACCCTGCAGAGCGCCCGGGTTCATGGACAGGATGAACCCGATCCCGGCGGTCGAGAAGTCGACCTCACGGAACGATGCGATCTCCGCCGTGATCTCCCGTCCGAGAACGTCCACGGTCACATCGTCGCCGAGGGCAAGGCCGATCTCCGCCGCCTCCTCGGCTGCGAAGCTCATGAGCGGCGGCCCATCATAGTCCTCGGGCCACCACTCGCCCGCAGTCAGGACGGTGCCGTCGGGTTGCTCCGCCGAATAGGTGATGCCGCGGTCGCCGCTGACGACCCAATGATCTCCTGCCACCTCCTCGGCCGGCCGACCATTGATGCCGACGACAAATCCGCGCAGCATCGGAGCCGTCTCGACGCGGCCGACCTCCGGATCATCATCGAGCCGATCGAGGAAACCCTCGATCTGGTCCGGCTGGATGTCGACGACAAAGAACGAAGGCGCCACCTGCGGCAGGTCGTTGCGGATCGCCTGGCGGAGGTTCCAGTCGACCTGCCCCACCGCTGCCAGAACCGTCAGGCCAAGCCCGAGCGACAGCACGACCGACGCCGTCTCCGCCCCCGGACCGCCGACCGAGCCGAGCGCCAGGCGGAGCGGCGTGAACCCACGAAGCCGGCGCACGCGTGCCGCCCGGCGGGCGGATCGACGCACCGCCCAAGCCGCCGCCACGAGGATCGCAAAGGCCGCGACAAGTCCGCCAGCGCTCCACAAAGTCAGAAATCGGCAGCCCCGAGAGCAGGGCTGCGGCCCCGACCAGCGCAGCGAGAAGAAGCGCCGTCATCCAGAGCCAGCGGGCCCGGGGCCAACCAGCAACATGACCGACACCGCGGAAGAGGGCCGCCGCGCGCACCTCCTCGGTCCGCGCCAGCGGCCAGAGCGTAAAGAGAGCCGCCGTCAGCGCACCGTAGAGCGCGGCGGCGGCCAGGGGGCCGGGGTAGACGCCGAACGCCGCCGGCACCGGGAGCCGCGCCTCGATCAGCGGCGCCGCGCCGAGCGAGATCGCCAGACCGATCGCCAGGCCCGCAACGATCCCGCAGATCGTCAGGAGGCCGATCTGAAGCGCATAGGCGTTGAAGATCGTGGCCCGCTCGGCCCCCAGTGTCTTGAGCGTCGCGATCGTCTCGACCTTCTCGTCGAGATAGGCGCGCACCGCCGCGCTGATGCCGACCCCGCCCACCGCGAGGCCCGCAAGCCCCGTCAGCACAAGGAAAGCCGACAGCCGGTCGACGAATTGGCTGACGCCTCTTGCCGCATCGCGCCGATCGTCCCAGTCGGCGCCACGGCCGAGCTCCGCCTCGGTCGCCGCACGAATCGCGTCGAGGTCCGATCCTTCCGGAAGCCGCAGCCGGTATTCGCTCTCGAAGAGAGTTCCCGCACCGAGCAAGCCCGAGTTCGCCAGGTCGTCGGTTCGGACGATGGTCCTCGGCCCGAGGCCGAAGCCGCCGGTCGCGCTGTCGGGCTCCCGCAGCAGCGCCGCCGTCAGCACGAAGTCCTGCGTCCCCAAACGGAACGTGCTCCCCAGGTCCAGCCCCATCCGCTCGACCAGCGTCTCGTCCATCACCGCCCCAGGCAGGCCGCCCTTGCCGGCGAGGGCTTCGGCCAGGGCGATCTGCGGGCGGAGCTCGATCACACCCACCAGCGGATAGGCGGAATCGACGCCCTTCACCTGCGTCAGTCCGCGCTCCTCCCCGGCCACCGCCATCGAGCGAAAGTCGACGATCTCGCTGACATTGCCCAGCGTCTCCAGCCACGCCCTCTCCTCGGGTTCGGCGAACCGGTACTCGAGCTCGACCGACGCGTCGCCGCCGAGGATGACGGCGCCTTCCTGCTCGAGCCCGCGCTCGATGCTCTCCCGCACGGTGCCGACCGCGGCGATTGCAGCGACGCCCAGCGCGAGGCAGGCGAGGAAGACGCGAAAGCCGCGGACGCCGCCCCTCAGCTCCCGCCTGGCGATGCGGAGGGCCGGGCTCACTCCGCCGCCCGCGCCAGCGGCGCCTCGACCCGCCCGTCGCGCAGGCGGACGACGCGATCGCAGCGCTCGGCCAGATCGCGCGCATGTGTTACGAGGACGAGCGTGGCCCCGCGATCGCGCAGGCCGAAAAGCAGGTCCATGATCGTCGCGCCCGTCGCCTCGTCGAGGTTGCCGGTCGGCTCGTCGGCGAGCAGGATGTCCGGCCGCGGCGCCGCCGCCCGCGCCAACGCGACGCGCTGCTGCTCTCCGCCAGAGAGTTGCGCGGGATAGTGTCCGGCACGATCGGCCAGCCCCATCGCCTCGAGTTCCGCCTCGGCACGCTTGAAGGCGTCGCTCGCACCGGCCAGTTCCAGCGGCGTCGCGACGTTCTCGAGGGCGGTCATCGTCGGGATCAGGTGGAAGGACTGGAACACCACGCCCATATGGTCGCGTCGAAAGCGGGCCAGCGCGTCTTCGCCAAGCGCGGTCAGATCGCGCCCCAGCGCAGTCACGGACCCGCCAGTGGCGCGCTCGAGCCCGCCCATGAGCATGAGGAGCGACGATTTGCCCGACCCCGAAGGACCGACCAGCCCGACACTCTCCCCCCTCGCCACGTCGAGCGTCACGCCGCGCAATATGTCGACGCGCCCGGCATTGCCCATCAGGCTCAGGCGGGCATCATTCAGCGACAGCACGGTCTCGCTCATGTCGGGCTCCTTCAGACGGGTGGCATATGGGGCGGTCCGAGCCGTCCGCAACGCCGGACTGCTGCTGCTGCTCGCCGCGCCGGCTGGCGCCGAGACCGTGATCGCCGCGCTCGGCGACAGCCTGACCCAGGGCTACGGCCTGCCGCGCGACCAGGGCCTCGTCCCCCAGCTCGAGCAATGGCTCCTGAAGCGCGGCGCTGACGTGCGTCTCATCAATGCCGGCGTGTCGGGCGACACGACGGCGGGCGGCCTCTCGCGCGTCGATTGGACGCTGACGGACGAGGTGGACGGGATGATCGTGGCGCTCGGCGGCAACGACCTGCTGCGCGGCATCGATCCGGCGACGTCTCGCGCCAACCTCGACGGCATCCTGCGCGCCGCCGAGGCGAAGGACGTCGAGGTCCTGCTGGTGGGCATGTCGGCACCGGGCAACTACGGACCAGACTTCAAGGCGGCGTTCGACGCGATGTACCCGGAACTGGCCGAGGCGCGAGACGTCCCCCTCGCCCCGAGCTTCTTCGATGCGATCCTGGGGGAGGGGCAGGAGAATGCGCTGGCGAACTACATGCAGCCCGACGGCATCCACCCCAACGCCGCCGGCGTCTCCCTCATCGTCGAGGCCCTGGGTCCTTCCGTGCTCGACCTCGTGGAGCGCGCGGAGGACTGATCCGGTCGGATGGTCCCTGCCCGCCCGAACATTGGCGCCCGAGGCGGGCGACCAACCCTTGTTGGGCATCCAAGCCGTTTCAGATGAAGATAATGGGACGATGCGCCATGCAGGATCCGTCCCAGCGCAAGGTGATGAAGCCATGTGACGAGCGCGGCGCGCTCGGCGACCCACTTCGCCGGATCAGCCGGCCTGCCGCCAGTCGAAGAAGCCCGGCCCGGCACGCGACAGCAGGCGCTCGGCCAGGTCGTGTCCGAGTGCCGGGCCATCCTCCGCCGGCCCCTCGACGACGTCGCCGTGCGCCTCCGACCCGTCGGGACGCAGGATCTCTCCCCTGAGCCGAAGGCGGCCATCGGCCAGTTCGGCGAGGCCCGCGATCGGCGTCTCGCAGGAGCCGTCGAGCCGCGCCAGGTAGGCGCGCTCGGCGGCAATGAGTACGCCCGTTCGATCATCGTGTATCGGCTCGAGCAGGGCGGCGGCGCGGCTGTCATCCTGCCGCCGCTCGATGCCGATCGCCCCCTGCGCCACCGCCGGTAGCATCTCATCGGCGTCGATCGCCGTCATCGGGACCTCGTCTTGCATGCCCAGACGGTGCAGCCCCGCGACCGCCAGGAACGTCGCCTCGGCGACACCGTCCTCGAGCTTTCGCAACCGGGTCTGCACGTTGCCGCGGAACTCCACGACAGTGACGTCAGAGCGCCGGTTCAGAAGCTGGGCGCGGCGACGCAACGACGACGTTCCGACCACCGCGCCCTCGCGCAGGTCGCGCAGCCATCCGCGACCCGGCGAGATGAAGGCGTCGCGCACATCCTCCCGGGGCAAATAGGTGTCGAGCATCAACCCGTGCGGCTGATCGACGGGCATGTCCTTCATCGAATGCACCGCCACGTCGATTTCGCCCGACAGCAGCGCCTCCTCGATCTCCTTGGTAAAGAGGCCCTTGCCGCCGATCTCCTTGAGCGGCCGATCGATCACGCGGTCGCCCGTGGTCTTGATCGTGACGATCTCGAAGGCTTCGAACGGAAGGTCGTGCGCCCGTGCCAGGCGCGCGCGTGTCTCGTTGGCCTGTGCCAGCGCCAGGGGCGAGCCACGGGTGCCGAGGCGGAACGGTTTCTGGGGGTCGGGCGCGTTCATGACACCTCCCTACCGGGCCGCGCCTGTCTCGGCAACTTGACATCCGCGCCGGCGCGCGGGACGAGGCATGCCTGATGACCAAGCTCCTTCTCCGCGCCCTCGCCGGCGAGACGTTGCCAGTGCCGCCGGTCTGGATGATGCGCCAGGCCGGGCGCTACCTGCCCGAATACCGCGCGACGCGCGGGAAAGCCGGGGACTTCCTATCGCTCTGCTACACGCCGGATTTCGCGGCAGAGGTCACCTTGCAGCCGATCCGGCGCTACGGGTTCGACGCGGCGATCCTCTTCGCGGACATCCTGCTCGTGCCGCACGCGCTCGGCGCCGACCTGCGCTTCGTCACCGGAGAGGGTCCGCGCCTGTCGACGGTGACGTCGGCCGCGGACCTGGCGGGCTTGCGTCCTGTCGACGACATCGACGAGACGCTGTCGCCGGTCTACGAGACACTCCGCATCCTTCGTCGCGAGCTTCCGGCCGAGACGACGCTCATCGGCTTTGCCGGCGCGCCGTGGACGGTGGCGACCTACATGATCGCCGGCCAGGGCACGCCCGATCAGGCGCCGGCGCACGCGCTGATGCGCGACGCGCCCGAGGTCTTCGACGACCTGATGGACCGGCTGACAGAGGCGACGATAGCTTACCTTTCGCGCCAGGCCGAAGCGGGCGCCGAGGTGCTGAAGCTGTTCGATTCCTGGGCCGGGTCTCTCGACGGCGAGGCGTTCGAGACGTATGCCGTGCGCCCGGCCGCCCGCATCGTCGCCGCGCTGAAGAAGCGCCACCCGGACGTGCCGATCATTGCCTTCCCGCGCGAGGCAGGACCGCGCTACGAGGGATTTGCAGAGGCGACGGGCGCGGATGCGGTCGCCCTCGACACCTCGGTCGACGCCGCGTGGGCGGTCGAGCACGTGCAGCAGCGCGGCCCGACCTGCGTTCAGGGCAACCTAGATCCCGCGCTCCTGGTCAGCGGCGGCGATGCCCTCGTCTCGGAGACGCGGCGGATCGTGGACGCCTTCTCGCAGGGACCGCACATCTTCAATCTCGGCCACGGCATCACGCCCGACGCCGACCCCGAGAACGTCTCACGCATGCTCGAAGCGATCCGCGGGTAGCGAGGCCGTCTGTCGCACCGCCACGCGCCGGTGCGTGCTGGCGCCCAGCGCCATGGGGTAGTGAATTTCGGACGCGGCGCGCCTCATCTCCGAGTTCGGTTGTAGCCACGGGTGGCAGTGTGCCGACCGGCTTGGGCGCGGGCGCGACTAGGAAAGCGTACCGACCTGCATGAGGCTCCAGTCCGGCATCTCGCCCGCGGCGAGCCGTCGCTCAACCGGCGCCATCGGGTACTTCAAGCCGGTCGCGCAGTTCCACAGCAGCGCCGTCTCGTCGCGCGAGACGCGCCCCTCCTCCAGCGACTGCTGATATGCGACGGCCGTGGCGGCGCCCTCGGGACACAGAAGAAGGCCGTCGAGCGCGGCGATCCGGTCGCGCATCGCGAGGATCGCGTGGTCGGACACCGCCGCGCACCAGCCGCCAGATTCCCGCACCGCGCGCAGGATCAGGAAGTCGCCCACCGCGACGGGCACGCGGATGCCGGCCGCAACGGTGCGCGCATCCTCCCACAACGGGGCGTGCTCGTCACCGCGCTCCCAGGCGCGGACGATCGGCGCACAGCCCGTCGCCTGAACCGCGACCATGCGCGGCAGATCGCCGTCGAGCCAGCCCAGCCCGCGCAATTCGGCGAAGGCCTTCCACATCCCGATCAGGCCGGTGCCGCCGCCCGTCGGGTAGAAGATGACGTCGGGCAGGCGCCAACCCAATTGCTGCGCCAGCTCCAGCCCCATCGTCTTCTTGCCCTCGATCCGGTAAGGCTCCTTCAGGGTCGAGACGTCGAACCAGCCGGCCCGTGCCTTTCCCTCGCCGACGATCCGCCCGCAGTCGTTGATGAGGCCGTCGACGCGCCACGTCTCGGCGCCCTGCTGCGCGATCTCCCGGACGTTGATCTCGGGTGTGTCCGAGGGGCAGAAGACCGTCGCCCTGATGCCCCCTCGCGCGGCGTAGGCGGCCATCGCGGCGCCGGCATTGCCGTTCGTCGGGATCGCCAGGTGCGACAGGCCGAACTCGCGCGCCATCGAGACGGCGAGCGCCAGCCCTCGCGCCTTGAAGCTGCCCGTCGGCAGGCGCCCCTCGTCCTTTACGAGGACGTTGCCGCCGAGCGTCCGGCGGTCCAGGCCGATGATCGGCGTGACCACCTCGCCCAGCGAAAGTCGATTGGACGGCTGCGTCACCGGCAGCATCGCTGCGAAGCGCCAGAAACCGGGATCGCTCGCAGGGGCGTCGCGGTCGAGAGTCGTTCGCATCCGATCGAGGTCGTACCTGACCAGGAGGGGACGACCGGCTTCCGACAGCCCGTGCGGCTGCCCGGCCGGGGACCGGTCACCGGTCTTCGAGCATTCGAGATGGCTGACGAAGGTCTCTGTCATGCGTGGCTCCTCCGGGCACGAGCCTTGCCCCGGCTGCCACGCCTGGTCCAGTCCCGGCCTTCAGCGCCGGGTGAGGCGCAGACCGATCATCGCGGCGGCAAGCAGCACCAGCGATCCAGGGAGCGGGACCGGGGCGGGCTGGCGCTCGACCGGCGCACCTGGCAGCTCCGGATCGGGCTTGTCCTCCGGCAAGTCGGGTCCACCGGGGACCGGCTCGAAAGGTGTACTGCCGGGTCCACCGGGAGGCGGCGGTCCGAAGTTGCTCTGCGGAACGAAGACAATCGGCTGCTGCTCGGGCGCGCGCGCCGGACCGATGCGCGGTCCGCTGCGGGAAGGTCCGCCCAGCGCGGCGTGGAAGATACCGCCCGGCGCCTTGATTGCCCCACCGCCTATCGTCGAGCGGCGGCTCATCGAGGGCAGGCCGGGATACTTCCACGGGCCGAAGACGGACCGATACGATGCTGGGTTGAGGCGCACCGCGTAGTCGCGCGGCACAACGTTCGCCGCCGGCGCAGAAGCGCCGTCCTCGACGGAGAGGGGCACGAACGGCGCCTCTGCGTCCAATGGTGTGAACTCCTCAAGATACATCACCGGCATCGGAACCATCGAGAACCCGTAGGAGGCGAGAAGCAGCTCCTCCAGATCCATGGCCGTCTCGGACTCTCGGGTCGCGGCGGGCAGCTCGCCGCACGTCTCCTCAAGCCGGCGGAGGTAGGTGTCGTATTCGCCCTCCACCAGCTCGCGACCATAGACTTCGCGGGCGAGTTCCTCCGCCCCCATGAGCCCGGCGCACGGCTGCGGGATGCAGAATGCCGGGCTGCGCATGTCGCCCTTCGCGGCAGGGAACTGCGCGTCCCAGTCGCCGCCATCGACGCAGCCGAGGCCGCTTGGATCCCATCTCAGGTTACCATCGTGGTCGCTCATCGGATGCGACACGGCAGCTCCGGTATACCGGAAGCCGTACAGAAGCTCGGCGAGCGACAGCGTTCCGCCAAGCGCCGCGGGGGCCGCTGGCGGCTCCGATGGACTGGCGAGGATGGCACTGGCAGGCGCGCCGCAAAGCAGCGCTAAACAGAAAACTCGGGACAACATCACAACACACCCATGGCGTCTAGCCACGGGAATGTTCTAGCGGTCACTCGATTTTTCCGCGAGTGAAAGGTGGGTCTTTGGTTAAAACTCGCGAAGTCGGAGGCGGGACGCGGCTTCCCTCAGGTACGAACTTCTTCTAAGGCGCGCCGGATGACGACGAATCCCCCCGACCTTCGCCCCGACCGCGCCACCGCGCGCCTGGAGCCCGCCCGGCGGGCCGGACAGCCGACGATCGGCATGGTTAGCCTTGGCTGCCCCAAGGCGCTGGTCGACAGCGAGCGGATCCTGACGCGGCTCAGGGCCGAAGGCTATGGGTTGTCAGCCGACTACGCCGGCGCGGACGCCGTCATCGTCAACACCTGCGGCTTTCTCGACAGCGCCAAGGCGGAAAGCCTCGGCGCGATCGGCGAGGCGTTGGCCGAAAATGGCCGGGTGATCGTCACCGGCTGTCTCGGCGCCGAGCCCGACTACATCACTGGTGCGCATCCAAGGGTGCTGGCGGTGACGGGCCCGCACCAGTACGAGGCGGTCCTTGACGCGGTACACGCGGCCGTGCCGCCCGCGCCCGACCCTTTCGTCGATCTGCTGCCGCCGACCGGCGTCCGCCTGACGCCGCGACACTACAGCTACCTCAAGATTTCCGAGGGCTGTAACCACAAGTGCCGATTCTGCATCATCCCCGACATGCGCGGGCGGCTCGCGTCGCGCCCTGTTCACGCCGTTCTGCGGGAAGCGGAGAAGCTGGTCGAGGCTGGCGTGCGGGAACTCCTCGTCATCAGCCAGGACACGTCGGCCTACGGCGTCGACCGCCGGCACGACGCGCATCCGTGGAAGGGCCGCGAGGTGCGCAGCCACATCACCGATCTCGCCGGCGAACTTGGGCGGCTCGGGGCGTGGGTCCGGCTGCACTACGTGTACCCCTACCCCCATGTGCGCGAGCTGGTGCCGCTGATGGCCGAGGGTCTGGTACTGCCCTACCTCGACATCCCGTTCCAGCACGCGCACCCGGACACGCTGCGCCGCATGGCGCGCCCTGCCGCCGCGGCAAGGACCCTCGACGAGATCGCGGCGTGGCGAAGCGTCTGCCCGGACATCGCCATCCGCTCGACCTTCATCGTCGGCTATCCGGGCGAGAGCGAAAGCGAGTTCCAGACCCTGCTCGACTGGCTCGACGAGGCGCAACTCGATCGCGTCGGGTGCTTCAGATACGAGAACGTCGCCGGAGCACGCTCGAACGCGCTGCCCGATCACGTCCCGGAGCAACTCAAGGACGAACGCTGGCACCGCTTCATGGAGAAGGCTCAGGCCATCAGCGCGGCGAAACTCGCCGCCAAGGTCGGCACCCGGCAGGACGTCATCGTCGACCTGGTGGAGGACGATGCCGCAACCTGCCGCACCAGAGCCGACGCGCCCGAGATCGACGGCAACCTCTTCATCGACGAGGGACACCAGACGCTCTCGCCGGGTGATATCGTCGAGGTCACGGTCGACGAGGCTGGGGACTACGACCTGTGGGGTCGACTGCGCGAGAGTTCGGCGAGCGCCTGAAGGTCCGGACTCCCGGTGATCTCGCGGTGATCTCGACGGGGCGGATCTCCAGCGTTTCCCCGTCGATCCCGATGTGGATCTTTCGCCAGACCCGTCGTTTTGGGCCGCCATGCTTGCGGGCGTGCCACTCGCCTTCACCTTCGACCTTGATACCCCGTGCTGTCGATCAGCAGGGGCGTGCTGAACTCAGGCACCGTCCAGTCGAGACCGACCAGCCGCAACAGGCTCTCGACGAAGCCCGTCGTCTGCCGCAGCGCCATGCCGAACGGCACCCTCATCGTCAGGCACGTCTGGATCGCGGTGTCACTGCAGGTCTGCTGACGGCCACGCTTGCCTGTCGGCGCGGCATCCCAGATCATCTCGGGGTCGAACCAGATCGTCAGCGAGCCCCGGCGCTTGAGCGCCTCGTTACAGGCCGGCCAGTCCCTGGTCTTGTAGGTCGGTCGTGGGGTCTGCTCATGCATCCCAGCTACCACACTGGATTCACGAGATGAATCCTTCACGCGATTTGTGCAACAGAGCCCCTCTCTGACGGCAGGGAGGGCGGGGGCATTTCCACTGTGGAGCTGTATCGGAAGGTTCGCCGCGCCTGCTTCAGGCAAGGCATGAGCAAGCGCGCCATCGCGCGTCACTTCGGGATCTCGCGCGACAGCGTTGGCAAGATGATCGTCTTCTCGGTGCCGTCGGGCTACCGGAGGACGGCGCCGATCAAGCGACCGAAGCTGGACGGGTTCACCGAGATCATCGACGCTTGGCTGCGTGACGACGCCGACCCCCTCGCAAGCAGCGGCACACGGCCGAGCGGGTCCTCGACCGGCTTCGTGACGAGCACGGGTTCACCGGCGGCTACACCATCGTGAAGGCATACCTGCGCGAGCATCAGCGGCGCAGCCGCGAGATGTTCGTGCCGCTTCACCATGCGCCCGGGCACGCGCAGGCGGACTTCGGCGAGGTGATGGTCGTCATCGGCGGGGTCGAGCAGAAAGCGCATTTCTTCGCCTTCGACCTGCCGCACGGCGATGCGTGTTACGTCGGCGCGTATCCGGCGGCGACGGCGGAGGCGTGGACCGACGGCCAGGTCCATTTGTTCGCATTCCTCGGGCGGGTGCCGCTGTCGGTGCTCTACGACAACGACCGCTGCCCGGTGACGCGCATCCTGCCGGACGGGACGCGCAAACGGGCGACGCTCTTCAGCGGGATGCTGTCGCACTACGTGATCGAGGACCGATACGGCCGGCCCGGGAAGGGCAATGACAAAGGCGCGGTCGAGGGGACCGTCGGCTGGTCTCGGCGCAACTTCATGGTGGCCACCGCGGTTTGCGACCTGCGACGAGTTCGACGACTGGCTGGAGGAGCAATGCCGCAGGCGGCAGCCGGAGATCCTGCGGGCGCACCAGGAGACGAGGCAATGATGCCGCTGCCTGCGGCGCCGTTCAAGGCCTGCGACCAGTCGCGCGGACGGGTCAGTTCGCAGGCGCTGGTGCGCTACAGGAGTTCGAGCGTGAAAGAATTCGATCCAGTGGATCGATTTTAGCGAAGAACGACTATTCGGTGCCGGTCGCCTATGGCCACAGCGACGTCTGGATCAGGGGCCGCGCGAAGCGTGAAGCCGATGCCGAGCCCGCCGATCAGTAGCCGCGGCGGCGGACGGTCGCCGAGCTGCTCGATGGAGAGCGTCGCCAGCGCCTCCTCCGATCCGCTGAGGCGGCTGCTCTTCAGCTCCCTGCCGCGGTAGAGACGGATCGAGAATCCGTCGCCGCGCCGCATCAGCCGCATTTGGCTCACCCTCGGGTGTCGTCGCCGATCCAAATTCGTGCCATGGCAGCACAGTGCGTCTCCCCCCTCGCGTCCCGTCGATGCCTCTACGCCACCGAGGAATTCTGCAACGCCGTCCGCACGCCATTTCGATGGCCGACGCTGCCTTGCGCGACGCTTTTCGGTCCGGATGGCGGGTGGCAGCCTCCCGCCCCGGCTAGGCTGGCGCGCGGGTGGTGAGGCGCAGCAGGCCCTTCTGCAGCAGAATGAAGGCGAGGAGCAGCGCACCGATGACGATCTTGGTCCACCAACTTGATAGGGACCCGTCGAAGACGATGTAGGTCTGTATCAGCCCCATCGTGAGCACGCCGAACAGCGTTCCAACGACGTAGCCGGCGCCGCCGGTCAGCAGCGTGCCGCCGATCACCACCGCGGCGATGGCTGTGAGTTCCGTGCCGACTGTCGCGAGCGGATAGCCCGAGCCCGTGTAGATCGCGAAGACGATACCGGCCAAGCCGGCCATGAGCCCCGAGAACGCATAGATGGCGATGGTCGTGCGTCCAACTTCGACACCCATCAGGCGCGCAGTTGACGGACCGCCGCCGATGGCGAAGACACTGGCGCCGAAGCGGGTTCGGTGGGCAACAAGCGCGCCGGCCGCTATCGATAGCACCATGAGCCCACCGATCAGCGTGAAGCGCCCACCACCGGGCATCCGCCAGTAGGAACCCTGAAGCGCCTCGAAGAAGGGATGATCGATCGGCACCGAGTTCGATTGTCAGCATGTAGGCGGCGCCACGGGCCAGGAACATTCCCGCCAGCGTCACGATGAAGGCCGGCATGGCGAGGGCGTGAATGACCGCCCCCATCGCGGCGCCGAAGCCAGTGGTCACAACCAGCAACAAGGCGAAGACGGCGAGCGGATGCAACCCCGTGTCGCGCAGCAGAACCGCAACGAAGACGCCCGAAAAGGCGATTACCGAACCCACGCTCAGGTCGATGCCGCCCGACAGGATCACCACGGTCATGCCGACCGCGACGATGCCCAGATATGCGTTGTCGGTGAGAAGATTGCCCATCACGCGGGTGGACAGCATGAACGGAAACTGAAGCCAGCAGAGGAAGTAGGCCGTAACGAAAATCGCGACCGTGGCGAGAAGCGGAAACATTCTGGGGTTCGGAGCCATCAGGACGCCTCCTCGCCGGCCAAGGGTTCGGGCTCTCGCCGGCGCCGCTGCCCGGCACGAAAGACATGCCAGTATCCGGCGAGGTTTGGCGACTGCACGAGCAGGATCATCAGCACCAGACCCGACTTGATGACGAGGTTGTATTCCGACGGAAACCCCGCAAGCAGGATACCCGTGTCGACCGTCTGGATGATGAGCGCACCCAACACCGACGCCGCGACCGAGAAGCGCCCGCCCATCAGGGAATTGCCGCCGATCACCACCGCCAGGATTGCATCGAGCTCCAGCCAGAGGCCCGCATTGTTGGCGTCGGCTCCGCGAATGTCGGCAGTTGCCACGATCCCCGCGAGGGCCGCGCAAAGGCCTGAAGCCATGTAGACGGCGATCAGCAGCACCCGCGCATTGACGCCCGCAAGCGCCGAGGCCGAACGGTTGATGCCGATGGATTCGACGAGGAGGCCGAGGGCCGTGCGTCGCATGACGAGCGCAACGGCGATCCCGGTTGCGAGCCACAGAAGCGCGGGTACGGGCACGCCCGCGACGGTGCCGGATCCGAACCAGGAGAACGCGGGTTCGGTGAACGTAAGAATGCGCCCTTCGGTGATGAGTTGGGCCACCCCGCGTCCCGAGGTCATCAGGATCAGCGTCGCGACGATCGGCTGGATGCCGATGATGGAAACGAGGCAGCCGTTCCAGAGCCCGCAGGCAAGCCCCGCAGCAAGCGCGAGGATGAATGCGGCGCCCACGCCCCAGCCGGCGGCCAGCGTCCATGCCGCCACCGCACCCGCGATGGCCATCACCGTCCCCACCGAGAGGTCGATGCCCCGGGTGGCGATGACCAGCGTCATGCCGATGGCCAGAAGCGCCACAGGCGCGCCACGCTTCACGATATCGACGATCGGCCCGGTCAAGCGGCCATTTTCGAAAGAAATCTGCAGGAATTGCGGGAAGAACAACGTGACCAGAGCGATCAGCGCTGCGAGCGTGACGATCTGCGGCAGGCAGCGGCGAAGCGCGCGGGGCATCACGCCATCCTCTCCTCATCCGGCGCCGCGATCGCCTGGACCACGGCGTCGCTCGTGACCTCCCGCCCGGCGAGCTCGGCCACGTGGGCACGGTCCCTCACGACAATGATGCGATCGGAGGCGGCCACAAGTTCGTCAAGTTCGGAGGAGATCACGAGGATCGCCATCCCGCCCTCGGTGATCTCGTCGATAAGCCGCAGGATTTCTGCGTGGGCGCCCACGTCGATGCCCCGCGTCGGCTCGTCCAGAATGAGGAAGCTCGGATTCATCGCCAGCCACCGGGCGAGGACGACCTTCTGCTGGTTGCCCCCGGAAAGATCGCCCACCGCCTTCTCGGCACCCGCCGTGCGAATGTCGAGCCGGGCAATGTAGTCCTCGGCTAGCCTGTCCTGTTCCGCGCGGGGGATCGGCCGTGACCAGCCGCGGCGCGCCTGCAGCGCCAGCACGATATTCTCGCGGACGGACAGCTCCGGCACGATGCCGTCGATCTTGCGATCCTCGGGGGTGAAGCCGAAGCCCGCCGCGATCGCGTCGCGAGGACTCGCCAGATGCAGCCGCTCCCCCCGCGCCGTCACGCTGCCGCTTTGCGCGTGACGCACGCCGAACATCAGCTCGGCCGTCTCGGTCCGACCCGACCCGAGGAGACCGGCGAGACCGATCACCTCACCCTCGCGCACCGACAGGTCGAACGGCGCGACAAGGCCCGGGCGACCGTAGTTCTCGAAGCGGACCACCTCGGGCCGATCCGCGGTACCAGCAGCATGGTCGTGCGCGTGTGCCTCGACGTCTTCGAGTTCGCGCCCAAGCATGTGGCGGATCAGGGCGACGCGATCGAGATCGGCGGTAGCCTCCGTGACGATCTTCTCGCCGTTTCTCAGCACCGTCACGCGGTCGGTGAGCTGGAAGACCTGATCGAGAAAATGCGAGACGAAGATGATGCCCAGACCGCGGTCCCGCAGGCGGCGTACCACATCGAACAGCATGCGCGTCTCGGCGGCATCGAGGCTCGCGGTCGGCTCGTCGAGGATCAACACTTTGCCCGACAGCTCAACCGCACGGGCGATGGCGACGATCTGACGGATAGCGACCGAATAGCTGCCTAGGTCACGACCGACGTCGATGTCGAGCCCGTACCCGTCCAGCATGCGCCGTGCCTCGGCCCTCTGCGCACGGCCGCTCACGAGCCCGAAGCGGCGCGGCTCGCGTCCGAACGTAAGATTTTGCGCGACCGTCAGATTCTCGAGAAGGTTTACCTCCTGATAGACCGTGCCGATGCCCAGCGCCTGTGCCTCCGCCGTGCTTGCGGGCGATATCCTGCGGCCGTCGAGTTCGATCTCGCCGCCATCGCGTCGGTACGCGCCGGTCAGACACTTGATGAGCGTCGACTTGCCAGCGCCGTTCTCGCCGAGCAGTGCGTGAACTTCACCAGCCGCAAGGTCGAAGTCGACCTGGTCGAGCGCCTTCGTGCCCGGGAACGTCTTGCTCAGGTCTCGGATGGTCAGGAGCATCGGACATCCTCCTCCTCGGCTGGCAGGACCGGGGCGGCGAACCGCCCCGGCACCGCACTCAGTAGCCCAGATCCTTTCGCGCCTCGTATTCGGCCATTGGATCATCGTCTTGCGTGTAGAGGCGCGAGTCGGTCTGGATGAACTTCGGCGGCTCGGTGCCGTCGGCCCAGAAGGCCTCGAGTGCATCGAATGCCGGCCCGGCCATGTTCGGCGTCAGCTCCACCGTGGCATTCGCATCACCGTTTGCCATTGCCTGGAAAATGTCAGGCACCGCGTCGATCGACACGATCAGGATGTCGTCGCCGGGGTCCATCCCAGCCTCGTTGATCGCCTGGATCGCGCCAAGCGCCATGTCGTCATTATGGGCGTAGAGCGCGCAGATCTCGTTGCCGGATTCGGCCTGAAGGAAGCTTTCCATCACTTCCTTGCCGCCCGAGCGAGTGAAATCACCGGTCTGGCTGCGGACGATCTCGATGTCGTCCGCGCCCTCGATCGCGTTTCGGAAGCCCGTCGCGCGGTCGATCGCCGGAGAGGAGCCTGTGGTGCCCTGCAATTCGACCACGCGGCATTCACCGTCTGGCTTGTTCTCGACAAGCCACTGGCCCGCAACCTCGCCCTCGTGCACCAGGTCCGAACCGACGGCGGTCAGATAGAGGTCGTCAGAACTGTCGACCTGCCGGTCGAGCAGCACGACGGGAATTTCGGCCTCCGACGCCTCCTCGAGGACGTTGTCCCAGCCCGTCGCCACGACCGGCGCGAGCAGGATCGCGTCCACCCCTTGCGCCACGAAGGACCGGATCGCCGCGATCTGGTTCTCCTGCCGCTGCTGGGCGTCCGAGAAGCGCAGATCGATGCCACGCTCCTCGGCCTGTTGCCGCGTTAGCGTCGTCTCTGCCGCGCGCCAGCCCAATTCCGAGCCGATCTGCGAGAAGCCGACGGTTTGCGCCGTTGCGGCCGTGCCAGCAAGGATTGCGGCGCTGGTAAGAAGCATGCGTTTCATTTCTTCACTCCCTTTGATGAACGGATCCGGCCTCATTCGGTCGATCCCTGTCAGGCCGCGTCCGGGGATTCCGGCAGCGGCCTTCGACTTCGAGGGACACAGCCTATCCTCCCGTCAGTCCCTCAAATCTTCCGGCAACAGAGCCGCCGGCATGTTCTGGTAGCAGACCGCGCGCAGGAAGCGCCGGATCGTCAGCATACCTACACTGGTCGCACCGAAATTCGGGCTTGCCGGGAAGGGTCCGCCATGAACCATCGCGTGCGCGACTTCGACGCCCGTCGGAAACCCATTCACCAGCACGCGCCCAGCCTTGCGCTCCAGTACCGGAACGAGTGGCTTGGCCTCTTCGGTGTCGGCCTCGTCCATTTGAAGCGTAGCAGTGAGCTGGCCGGAAAGATCATGGGCGATCTCCTCGCGCTGTGCGGCGCCTTTCGCACGCACGATGATGCCGGCCGGACCGAACACTTCGTGAGCCAGAACCGCATGGCGCTGCCAGTCATCGCCAGAGACGGCGAAGATCGCCGGCGCGGCCTGCCTGCCCTCGCAGGTGGCCGCCAGAATGCGTTCGACGCCCGTGACGCCGCCATGGTCAGCGATGCGGCCCAACTGCTGCCGATCTTGCCCCCGCGCGCCGCCTGCGCTGCGGGAAGCACGAAGATCGGGTTGATCGCGCCGAGCTCGCCGTAGAACGGGATCGGTTCCGGGCGCGACATCGCCAGATCGAACAGCGCCTTGCCGCCCCGGAACGAACCGGTGAAGCCGATCGCGCGGGTCAGCGGATGCGTCACCAACGCCTGTCCCGCCTCGTTCGTGTTCGACTGGACGAAACCGAAGACGCCCGCGGGCATCCCCGTCTTCGCGATCGCAGCGGCGATGGCGCGCGACCACTCGCGGCAGCCAGGGTGGCCAGGGTGGTCCTTGTAAACAACCGGACATCCGGCCGCCAACGCCGCTGCCGTGTCGCCGCCCGCCGTCGCAAAGGCGAGTGGGAAGTTCGAGGCGCCGAAGACGCCGATGGGCCCGTTGGGCGCTGCATCATGCGCAAGTCGGCGCGCGGCATCGGCTGCCGGTCCGGCAGCGCCTCGTCGTGCCGGCGGTCGAGATATGCGCCGTCGCGGATATGGGTCGCCAAAAGACGCAACTGGTTCGCGGTACGCGGCAGCTCGACCGATCGCAGACGGGGCTCGGGCACGCCGGTCTCGGCCATGCCGACCCCGGTGATCGCATCGACGCGCGCCTCGAGCTCCTCGGCTTCGAGGAACAGCGCACGATCCTCGCGCGAGCTACAGCCGTAGGTGGCGAACGCCTCCTCGGCGGCCTGCATTGCCGCATCGATCTCGGCCTCACCGCCTGAATGAACGTTCAGCGGCTCGCCCTTGACCGGGTCGGAGCGAAAAGTGTCGCCCCCCGAGACCCATTTTCCGGCGAGATTGTGCTGTCCTGTGAGATCGGTCATGAAGGCTCCGATTATTCAGTCGTGGAAGGCCGCGACGGTCTCACGCCGACCCAGCATGAAGGCGTCGGCGACGTGGATAAGCGGCTCGGCGTCCACGTCGCTCTTGCCCGCCGCGATCAACTCGCCAAAGCGGCGATAGAGGCTGGGATACTCACCCGGCGCCTCGATATGCTGCTCCGTGTCGTCGATGACGAGTCGTGCCCCCCCTTCGTCGAGGCCAAGAGTACCCGCGTCAGTCTCGATGGCGATCCGCCAAATCTCGCCACCGGACTCGCGCCAATCGAATCCGGCCGTGGCTTCAAGCCCACCAGGCCCTTCGAACTTCAGATCGGCCGCGATGGGCGTCGCTCGATTTTCGGGAAATGAAAGCGTCGCGGCGGTCAGGTGCAGCTTCACGGGCAGGATTTTCGTGACAAGCGACAGCGCATTGATGCCCGGATCGAACACGCCGAGCCCGCCCGGCTGCCAGATCCAAGCCTGTCCCGGATGCCACTTGCGCACGTCTTCCTTCCAATCGATCCGCACCGATCGGATGCGCTTGTCCGCCAGCCAATCGCGCGCCGCGTCGGCGCCTTCGGCGTAGCGGCTGTGCCACGTCGCAAAGAGCGTGACATCCGACGCAGAAGCGGCCCCGACGAGCTTGAGCACTTCGGCGACGGAGGCCCCCGGAGGCTTCTCCAGCATGACGTGGCGACCCGCCGCGAGGGAGGCGCTCGCGGCAGCGTAGCGCGGGAGGGGCGGCATCGTCAGCGAAATCGCGGAGATGTCGGGCCGCGCATCGATCAACGTCGGGACGTCCGCGAAATTCTCCACGTCCTCCACCCCGCCCGAGCGGCTGACGGTCGCGGCGAGACGAAAGGCGGGGTCCGCCTCGATCGCCGGGATGTGCTGGTCGCGCGCGATCTTGCCGATGCCGACCAGCGCGATGTCAGTGACTGTCACGAGGCACCTCCCTTCCGCGGCAGCCCTTCAGGAAGTCGAAATCAGCTCCAGTGTCGGCCCCCTCGACGTGATCGTGGAACAGCTTCGCGTAGCCGCCCGAGGGCACGTCCACGCGCGACTTCCAGTCCGTCAGCCGAGCGGTCAACTCCTGCTCGGAGATGTCGAGATGCAATCGCCGAGCCTCGACATCGATCTCGATCATGTCGCCGGAGCGGACCACGGCGAGCGGCCCGCCTACCGCGGCCTCCGGCGCGGTGTGCAGAACCACGGTGCCGTAGGCCGTGCCGGACATGCGGGCATCCGAGATCCGAACCATGTCGGTGATGCCTTTCCTCAGCACCTTCGGCGGCAACCCCATGTTGCCGACCTCCGACATGCCTGGATACCCTTTCGGCCCGCAATTCTTGAGCACCATCACGCACGTCTCGTCGATGTCGAGAGCGTCGTCGGCAATCTTCGCCTTGTAGTCGTCGATGTCCTCGAACACGACGGCGCGCCCGCGATGCCGAAGCAGATGCGGCGAGGCCGCCGATGGCTTCAGCACCGCACCATCGGGCGCAAGATTGCCGCGGAGCACGGCGATGCCGCCGGAAACGGTGAGCGCATTCTCCACCGGCAGGATCACGTCCTCGTTCCAGTTGACCGCGTCCTTCACCTCGTCCCAGATCGCGCCGCCTGAGACGGTCAGCACGTCCTTGTTAAGCATCCCCCCCTCACCGAGACGCTTGAGCACCACCGGAAGCCCGCCTGCATAAAAGAACTCCTCCATCAGGTACTTGCCCGACGGCATCAGGTTCACAATCGTCGGCACGTCGCGGCCCAGACTGTCCCAGTCATCGAGCGTAATATCGACGCCCAAGCGCCCCGCAATCGCCAGCAGGTGAACGACCGCGTTGGTCGAGCCACCGATCGCGCCGTTGCAGCGGATCGCATTTTCGAATGCGGCCTTCGTCATGACGTCGGAGGGTTTCAGGTCGTCCTTGACCATCTGCACGATGCGACGCCCCGAGAGCTGCGCCATCACCCTGCGCCGCGCGTCCACCGCGGGGATCGCCGCGTTGCCGGACAAAGCCATGCCGAGCGCCTCGGCCATGCTTGCCATGGTGGACGCGGTGCCCATCGTGTTGCAGGTCCCGGACGACCGCGACATGGCCTGTTCAGCCTCGAGGAAGTCGTCCTGGCTGATCTTCCCCGCCTTGATGTCCTCGCTCATCTGCCAGAGCGCCGTGCCGCTGCCGACCCGCTCGCCCCGGAACCAACCGTTCAGCATCGGACCGCCGGTCACGACGATCGAGGGGATGTCGGTCGAGGCCGCGCCCATCATTAGCGACGGCGTGGTCTTGTCGCAGCCGACAAGAAGCACCGCCCCGTCGATGGGCTGCGCGCGCATCGTTTCCTCTACCGCCATCGCGGCGAGGTTGCGATACATCATCGCCGTGGGACGAAACGTGTTCTCGGAGGCCGAGAATACCGGGACTTCGAGCGGAAATCCCCCCGCCTCCCACACTCCGGCCTTCACCTTCTCGGACAGTTCGCGAAGGTGGCCGTTGCACGGCGTCAGATCCGACCAGGTGTTCAGGATCCCGATGACCGGCCGTCCGTCGAAAAGGTCGTGCGGGTAGCCTTGGTTTTTCAGCCAGCCACGGTGGTAGATGTTGTCGCGGCTCGTACCGCCGTACCACTCCTGCGAGCGCAACCTTCTGGGCCATCGTGCCGGCAAGAAACCCATCATAGCACCCGGATTTCGGTCAGCGGCTCGACATCGCCAAGAGTGCGATGCGAGAGAGGATTGCGCAGGGCCATGCCGAACGGCGCAGCCTCGATCTCGAACACGTCGCCATCCTGCGGCGTTACTCCGTCCGCCAAGGACAGCGTCGCCGTGCCATACATGTGAACATGTACGTCGCCCGGCTGACGGAACAGCCGGCACTTGAAGTGATGGTGTTCGAGGTTGCGGATCGTATGGGACATGTTTGCTTGGCCGGACAGGAAGGATTTCTCGAACACCACCTCATCGCCCCGCCGGATCCGGCTGACCCCCTCGACGCTTTCCGGCAGGTCACCGAGCAGCAGTTCGGGCCCGATGGCACATGGGCGGAGCTTCGAATAAGCGAGGTAGAGGTAGTTCTTCCGCTCGGTCACATGGTCGGAGAACTCGTTGGCCAGCGCGAAGCCCACGCGGAAGGGCGTGCCGCTCGGGGCGATGACGTAGACGCCCGCAACCTCCGGCTCTTCTCCGCCGTCGAGTGCGAACTCGGGACTTTCGAGTGGCGCGCCGGGCGCGACCAGTGCCGCGCCGTTCCCCTTGTAGAACCATTCGGACTGCACGCCAGCACGCCCGTTCGCAGGCTTGCCGCCCTCGACACCCATGCGAAACATCTTCATGGGGTGGGTCTCGTCTTCGGGTTTCTTCGCGTGCATCGACGCGCGGGTCGAAGCCGACCCCAGGTGCGTGAGCCCCGTACCCGTCAGATGCAGATGTGCCGGGTCGGGATGGGTCAGCGGCGGGGCAAGCCGACCGTCGGCCGCCAGACGCTCCAGATCGACGGCTCCGTTCAGGCCCAGCCAGAGGATCAGCTCGCGCAGAGGAGTCTCCTCCTTGGCGGCTTGCATCGCCAACTCGTAGAGGGTCGCATCGGTCTCGACTTCGTAGGCCTCGGTTCCCTCGCGCGCGACGACCTGAAGCCCGCCGTCAGTCTTGCGGTATTGCGACAGCAGCATCGCGCTCACCCCTTGTTCTTGTTCAGGACGTCGAAGATCACGGCCGCGAGCAGCACGAGGCCTTTGATGACCTGCTGGTAGTCGATGCCGATGCCGAGAATCGACATGCCGTTGTTCATCACGCCCATGATGAAGGCGCCGATCACCGCACCCACCACGGTGCCCACGCCGCCAGCCATCGATGCGCCGCCGATGAACACCGCCGCGATCACGTCGAGCTCGAATCCTGCGCCAGCCTTCGGCGTGGCGGTGTTCAGCCGGGCCGCAAAGACGAGGCCTGCAAGCGCCGCGAGCATTCCCATGTTGGCGAAGGTCAGGAACGTCAGCCGCCTGGCGTTGATTCCCGACAGCATCGCCGCGCGTTCGTTTCCCCCGATGGCGTAGATCCGCCTCCCCGTGGTCGTGCGCGAGGTCACGAACGAGTAGACGGCGATCAGGAGCGCCATGACGATGAACACGTTCGGAAGGCCTCGGAAATCGGCCATCAGCCAGCTCAGATAGGCGATCCCGAGGAAGATGATCGCGGTCTTGGCGGCGAAGAAGGCGAACGGCTCGTCCACCTCACCTGTTCGGGCCTGCGCCTGCCGGTTCCGGATTGCCAAGGCAGCCAGACCTGAGGCGACCACCAAGCCGATCACCTGCGAGAACAGGTTCATGCCCTCTGCGTTGAACAGATCGGGGACGAAGCCCGAGGATATCAATTGGAACTCGCGCGGGAACGGCCCCACCGACTGCCCAGCCAGCAGCCACAGCGTCAGACCCTTGAAGACCAGCATCCCGGCCAGCGTCACGATGAATGAGGGGATGCGGAAATAGGCGATCCAGAAGCCCTGGGCCATGCCGATCAGCCCGCCCACGGCGAGGCAAAGGACGGCGGCAATGAAGTAGGGGACATCCCAGTTGACGATCATCACGGCAGCCAGCGCGCCGATGAAGCCCAGGACCGAGCCGACGCTGAGGTCTATGTGGCCCGCGACGATCACCAGCAGCATCCCGATCGCCATGATCACGATATAGGAGTTCTGCAGGACGAGGTTCGTCAGGTTCACAGGCTTGAGCAGGATGCCCCCCGTGGCGACCTGGAAGAACGCCATGATCGCGATCAGTGCAAAGAGAATGCCATATTCGCGCAAATGCTTTTTCAGGAACCGCCAGCCTGCGCCGGCCGGATGCGTCACGGGCGCGCCGCCGGATCTGTCGATGGTGTCGGTCATCTCTGGCGGTGCCCCGATTTGATGATGCTGGCCATGATCTTTTCCTGGCTGGCTTGTGCGGTGGACATTTCACCCACGAAGCGGCCCTCGTTCATGACGTAGAGACGGTCGGTGATGCCGAGGAGCTCGGGCATTTCGGAGGAGATGACGATGATGGCCTTGCCGGCGGCCGCAAGATCGCGGATCACGGTGTAGATCTCGAACTTGGCGCCCACGTCTATGCCCCTGCACGGTTCGTCGAGGATCAGGATGTCGGGGTCGGCGAAGAGCCACTTCGAGAGGACCACCTTCTGCTGGTTTCCGCCCGACAGGTTCACTGTCTCCTGCTCGATCGAACTCGACTTGATCGCGAGACGGTCGCGGTAGCGCTCGGCCACTTCGGCCTCGCGACTACGATTGACGATGCCGCGATCGGCGACCGCCTCGAGGTTTGCCAACGGGACGTTGCGCCTGATCGTCTGGTCGAGGACCAGACCATAGGTCTTGCGATCCTCGGTGGCGTAGGCCAGGCCCGCGTTGATCGCCAAACGAACGGTAGAGAGGTCGACCTCGCGTCCGTTGATCTTGGCGGTGCCAGTGATGTCACGTCCGTAAGAGCGTCCGAAGAGGCTCATGGCCAGCTCGGTACGCCCGGCCCCCATCAGGCCCGCGATCCCCAGCACTTCGCCGCGCCTGACATGGAATGAGACATCGTTGACCACCATGCGCTCCGGGTCGACCGGGTGGCGAACCGTCCATGACGAGACCTCCATCGCGATCTCGTCCGAGATCTTCGGGGTGCGCGACGGGTAGCGGTCATCCAGCGCGCGGCCCACCATGTCGCGGATGATGTCGTCTTCGGCGATGCCGTCCTTGCAGTCGAGCCGCGAGACCGTCGCGCCATCGCGGATGACCGTAATCGTGTCGGCGACGCGCGAAACCTCGTTCAACTTGTGCGAGATCAGGATCGACGTCACCCCCTGCTTGCGGAATTCGATGAGGAGCTGCAGCAGCTTTTCGCTGTCCTGCTCGTTGAGTGAAGAGGTCGGCTCATCGAGGATCAGAAGACGCACGTCCTTGGAAAGCGCCTTGGCGATCTCCACGAGCTGTTGCTTGCCGAGGCCCAGGTCGCCCACCCTGGTCTTGGGGCTCTCCTTCAAGCCGACCCGCTCCAGCAGCTGCCTGGCGCGACGCTCGGTTTCGCGCCAGTCGATGACGCCGCCTTGCGCCCTCTCGTTGCCCAGGAAGATGTTCTCGGCGACCGACAGAAGCGGGATCAGCGCGAGTTCCTGGTGGATGATGATGATGCCGCGGCTCTCGCTGTCCCGGATCGACGAGAACGTCTGGACCTCGCCGTCGAAGACGATTTCGCCGGAATAGTGGCCGTGTGTGTAGACACCCGACAGCACCTTCATGAGCGTCGACTTGCCCGCGCCGTTCTCGCCCACGAGGGCGTGGATCTCGCCCTCTGCGACCTTCAGGTTCACGCAGTCGAGTGCTTTGACTCCGGGAAATTCCTTGGTGATGTCGCGCATCTCCAGGATGGTCGCCATCGGCTTCCTCCGCCTTTCGCAACGGCCCCACGGCGCCTACTGCAGGCGGGAGGCATCGCGGTCGCGACGTGCCGCGACCGCCGGCAGGGTCACTCGATCTGATCGCGGGCGTAGTAGCCCGATCCGATCAGCACGTCGTCCCAATTTTCCTGCGTCACCTTCACCGGCTCGAGCAGGTAGGACGGCACGACCTTGACGCCGTTGTCATAGGTCTCGGTGTCGTTGATCTCTGGCTCGCCGCCCTCCAACAGGGCCTCGACCATGCCCACGGTCACGCCAGCGAGTTCGCGCGTGTCCTTGAAGATCGTCGAATACTGCTCATCGTTGAGGATCGACTTGACCGACTGCACCTCGGCGTCCTGACCGGTAACGATGGGCATCTTCATGTCGCCAGAACCGTAGCCGACGCCCTTCAGCGAAGAGAGGATGCCGATCGAAAGCCCGTCATAGGGCGAAAGCACCCCGTGGATCTGCTTGTCGGTGTAGTTGGCCGACAAGAGGTTATCCATGCGGGCCTGAGCGACCGAGCCGTCCCAGCGTAGCGTGCCGACGGTGTCCATGCCCATCTGCCCCGACACGATCTCGATCGAGCCATCGTCGATCAGCGGCTGCAGGACGGACATCGCGCCGTCATAGAAGAAGTAGGCGTTGTTGTCATCCGGGCTGCCGCCGAACAGCTCCACGTTCCAGGGCGAAACGTCAGGGAAGCGCTCCTCCAGCCCGGCAACCAATGTCTCTGCCTGCTGCACCCCGACCTTGAAATTGTCGAAAGTGGCATAATAGCTGACGTCGCCGGAGTCGCGGATCAGCCGGTCATAGGCAACGACGGGGATGTCCAGAGCGGCAGCGTTGGCCAGCGCATTCGTCAGCGTCGTGCCGTCGATTGCCGCGATCACCAGCGCGTCGACGCCTTTCGTGATCATGTTCTCGATCTGGGCGAGCTGGTTGGGGATGTCATCCTCGGCGTACTGAAGGTCGGTCGCATAGCCCGCTTCCTCGAATTGCTGAACCATGTTGTCACCGTCGGCGATCCAGCGTGCGGAGGATTTCGTGGGCATCGCGATCCCGATCGTGCCCTTGTCCTGGGCATAGGCCGGTGCGACGAGGATGGCAGCAAGCGCCGTCGCGCCGAGGGCGCGTCGAGTGAAAGTCATGGGTGTCCTCCCGTCGAGCGAGGATCTCCGCCTCGCCAGAATTGTTTTGTCGCCAGTCGCCTGACAAGACAAAGCATTGCGCAGTTTGGGTATATTCTACAAATTCCGTTTAAGCTTTCCGATATCGCAAAAGTGGTATGCACGACGCTTCCCAGACCGGCAATCTCGTCCGCAAGGGCCTCAAATTCTCGCAGCTTCGGCTGCTTGCGGCTCTTCTCGATCATCGGCAGATTGGCGCCGCCGCCGCACATGTGGGCATGACGCAACCGGCCGCGTCGCGGCTCCTTGCGCAACTCGACGAGATGGTGGGCACGCCGCTCTACTCGCGCCATCCACGCGGCGTCGAACTGACGGAAGCCGGGCGCATCCTCGCGGAGCAAGCGGTGCATGCATTGCGCGGTCTCGACCGCGCCGAAGAACGCGTGACCCAGGTCGGCGGGGGGCTGCGCGGGCATGTCCGCATCGGCGCCGTGACTGGTCCGTCTCTCGAACTGCTACTCCCGGTGCTGCGCGAAGCGCGCCTGGCGTTCCCGGACATCGAGGTCACGGTCGCGGTGGACACTTCGGACCGACTGGCGGAAACGCTTCTGGCCGACGGTCTCGACTTCTACATCGGCCGAATACCGGATGGAGTGGACGCGCGTCCGTTCAAGATCGAACCGATCGGTCCGGAGCCGATCAGTCTGCTCGTCAGGCTCGAACATCCACTCGTTCATCGGCGCAACCTGACGCTTGAGGAATGTCTTATGTACGACTGGGTCATGCAGCCGCCCGGCGGTCTCTTGCGACGCACCGCCGAAGCGCATCTTCTGGAACGCGCCCTCCCACTGCCCCGGCGCGTTATCAGCACGACGTCGATCCTTTTCACGCTTGCTCTGATCAACGAGACGAACGCCGTGGCTCCCCTCGCCCGCGCTGTAGGGCAATTCTTCATCCAACGGGCAGCGTTGGGAAGTCGTCTGGAGATGCTTCCCGTTGCCGAAGATATGGCTGTCAAAGACTACGGGCTCGTCCGGCGTGCCGAAGAAGACCCGCGCCCTGTGACGCAAAGCATTCTGGCTCTCGTCCGGACCGCTGTGGGAAGAAGGCTACGGCATTGAACTCGGGTCCGCCGCGGGAAACCTGCAGACCGTCCTGAGCGCGCTCCGACGAGACACGGGACGAGCTGGTTCGGCGACAACCGTCATCTAGGTGTTCAGTCCCGTCATTTGGTGGATCGGGTCGAGGATGAATCGATCCGGCTCTGAGGTCCAGATCTTGCAGATGTATTCGTAGGGCGTGAGGCCACCGAGGGTCTTGAGCCGCCGGGCGAAATTGTAGGCTGCCATGAAGTCTGCAAGATGCGTGCGCAGCTGGTTGTGGCTTTCGTGGTGAAAGCGCTTGACGGTCGCGTCCTTGATCGTGCGGTTCATCCGCTCGACTTGTCCGTTTGTCGGGAAAACATTCCACTGGACTGTTTTCTGATCCTCCAAACTCCAGGGGTGGTTCGGCTTGGTGAGCCGGTGCTCGATCCCGTTCGCTTCGCAGATCATGTCGAAGCGCATCGGCCGAGCGATGATCGCGTTCCGATTCCTCGGCTGCTCGGCGAACTGGATGCCATTGTCGGTCAGGATGGTGTGGACCTGGTAAGGTACGGCTTCGAGCATAAGCTGCAAGAACTCCCAGGCCGTGCGCCTGTCGGCCTTTTTGACAAGTTGTGTGACGACGAACTTGCTTGTGCGGTCGATGCCCACGAAGAGGTAGAGCTTGCCCTCGGAGGTCTGCACCTCCGCAATGTCGATGTGGAAAAAGCCGATCGGATAGCGCTTGAAACGCTGCCGTTTCGGCTTGTTGCCCTCGACGTCAGGCAGACGTGAGATGCCATGCTGCTTCCGTAATGGGCGTCCTGCCGTCAAGCACTTCCTCCCGCGAGGGCTCCGCCTGGCGCAGCGTGGGCGAGCGGGGCGCGGAGCCATGCGGAGCGCAGCGCCCCGCTCGCTGTGGTGATGATTACGCCTGTCGCCCTCGCTCTGTCGCGCCGCCGGTTTCATGCTTCCGTCCGTGGTCGGCGCGCGGCCGCCACATCATGCCATCCAGGTGAACCCCGAGCGCCTATCTGAAGAGCGTGCTGCACGTCCGTGGACGCGTCACGAGCGGCCTGCCTGTCAATCAGCACTGAACCGGGACCCCTGATCGGCGTCCAAAAGGGGGTGTGACTCAATTTCGGTGCAGCCTCCTACGCGGCGACGACGAGCCGGGCGCGAAGGAGGTCGAGGTTGGCGCGACCGTACATCTGATGGGGTGGACGGCCTCTGCACCCAAGCCGGCGGCGCGGGTTAAGTGGCCGTATGACCGCGTCGTCTCCAGAGGAGCTGCCACCATGGAAGTCACCACCATCGGACTGGATATCGCAAAGAATGTGTTCCAGGTTCATGCCGTCGACGCCGAAGGCGCGGCCGTTCTGCGCCGCAAGGTGCGCCGCGGCGAAGTGCTGCCCTTCTTTTCGCGTCTTGCACCCTGCGTCGTCGGGATCGAGGCCTGCGCCACGTCGCATCATTGGGCTCGGGAGTTGACCGAGCTGGGACACAAGGTGCGGCTCATCCCGCCCTCGTACGTGAAGCCCTACGTCCGACGAGGCAAGAACGACGCGGCCGACGCTGCGGCGATCGCCGAAGCGGTGTCGCGGCCGTCGATGCGTTTCGTCCCGATCAAGTCGACCGACCAACAGGCCGCGATGGTGCTCCACAGGAGCCGTGAACTTCTGGTCAAGCAGCGAACGATGCTGATCAACGCGCTCCGGTGCCATCTCGCCGAATTCGGGATCGTCGCAGCTCAGAAGAGGACCGGCTTAGCCCAACTCGTCGCCATCGTGAGGAGCGGCGCCGACGGGGGCCTGCCGCCGATGGCGTGCCGCGCGCTTGAAACGTTGATCGTGCAGATGGAGCAGGCGCAGGCGGCGATCGCTCAACTCGACAAGCAGATCCAAAGCCACCACAGGTCCGATCCAGTCAGTCGTCGATTGGGAACGATCCCCGGCGTCGGTCCCCTCATCGCGACCGCGATCGCGGCGACCATGCTCGATCCGAGCCACTTCCGCAGCGGTCGCGAGTTCGCCGCTTGGCTTGGCCTCGTGCCGAGGCAGAACTCGAGCGGCGGCAAAGAGCGGCTCGGCCGCATCTCGCGACAGGGTAATCGATATCTGCGCCGGCTGCTCGTGGTAGGGGCAACGTCCGTTCTTCGGCATGACCGGGACAAGACAGCTGGAAACGCCTGGTTGCGGGCCTTGCTGGAACGTAAGCCGCCGCGCCTGGTCACGGTCGCCCTGGCCAACAAGATGGCGCGGACCGCCTGGGCGCTTCTGGTTCGCGAACAGGATTATCGAAACAGCGAAACTACCATCCCGAACGGCGCCGTCGCGATGTAGGGCGTCCGCCGGGGAAGACTGCAAGGGTGGCTGATGACGTGACGAACGACCGGGAGAACCGGGATCAGGAGAACCCGTTGCAAGCGGAAGCGGCTTAGACCGCGGACATTTGATTGGGACCTGATCTGCGGATCACATCGAGGCCAGCGGCCATGGAGCGCCGCGCGAACAGGCCGGACACATGACTGCACCCATCGTCCGACGTCACGGAAGAACCTCCTTGCAAAGCAGAGGCCGTCCACACATGCCGCTTGAGGGTCTTCAGGCGGTTGATCTGGCCTTCCGTCTGTCCGTTGGACCAGGGCTCGCGGAGCGCGGCAGCGACGGCCTCGACGTCGGCGCGAAGTCCTCTGGCAAAGGACGACAGCACGCTGGTCTCCGCCTCCGTCAACCAATCCGGCAGCTGCTCGGCACGCCCGTGGCGGACCATCTCCGCAAAGCGCTCTGTCAGGTCGCGTGACGTGACGAGAGCGGGTACCGAGGCCTCGATCCCGGCAACCGTGATGGCGTCGGCCTTGGACAGGTGATGCCGCGCCGTCGTCATCATCCTGGCGATCCTTCGCGCCGGTGGACACTTGCCTCCTGTCGCCGGATGCGCCGCCTCGGCCCGGCGGCGGCGCGTTGCCCACTCGGTGACGACCCGCATGCTGCCTCCGAACCCGGCCGCGCGCAGACGGCGCCAGAGCTCAGCGCCGTTCCGGCACCCGGCGGACCATTCCCGCTCAAGGCGCGGCAGCCAGGGCTCGAGACTGCTCTGGCGGACGCGGAACACGTCCTCGCGCTCGCCGCGGACGATCTGGCGCACGAGCTTGCGGCTCAGCCCCGTCAGGCGGACGATCCGCTTGAGGGGCACGCCATCTCCGGCCATCTGGCGGACCATCCTGTTGGTGTGCTGCCGGCGCAGGAAACCCTCGTACTGCAGGCGCTCGGCGGCAGTCAGGATCTCCGGATCGAGCTTCTGCGCCCCGACCGCCTTGCGGATATCGGGCATCGCGTGCCGAACGGCGGCAAGGAAGGCCGCTCCGGAGTTCTCCAGCAGGTGCCACCTGTCGGCGACCTGCACCGCGTTTGGCAGCGCCCGCGCCACGGCGCCGCCGTATCCGCCGTTCCGATCGCGGGCGACGACCTCGATCTGGGGATGCCGGCTCAGCCACGCTTCGACGGTCGCGGGCTCGCGATCCGGCAGGAGGTCGATGACACGGCGTCGCTCGAGGTCGCAGATCAACGTGCCGTAGCGCTGGCCCCGTCGCCACGCCCAGTCGTCGATGCCGATCACACGCGGCGCTTCGGCGGCGAAATCATTGGACAAGGCACGGGCGCCGCGCAGGAACGTGTCTTTGCTCACCGGCAGCAATAGGCGGCCCGCGAGGGCTTGCGCCGGGCGTCCGCCCAACGCCAGGCCGAGGTGGCGCACCAGCCCCTGCAACCGCGAGGTCCGCCGGCCATGCGGGCGCGTAACCGACGGCGGAAACCGCTCCGCGAACACTCGTGTACGGCAATGCGGTGTGCGGCAACGGAGCCGCCGGACCGACAGAACGATCCTGACTTCGCGACCATGAGCGGGAAGGTCGGCCAGCCGCCTCTGATATCTGCTGTGCTGGCGACCGGAGGTCTGACCGCAGCGCGGGCACGCCGATCTGGCGCTCGATGCGCGAGCATGCACGACCACCATGCTCCCGGAGACCTCGATCCGTTCCGTCTTCAAGCCGTCGGGTAGAAATCGCTCCCGCTCCGTTCTGCTCATCATCGGCCACCTCCCATGAAGATCGCCGAAATGTAGCGTCAGACGGCCCTTCGATGCACCAAATCTGCGACAGAACCCATCTCTACCCCGTCTTCCCCTACACCCACTTCACCAAGGTCACTGACGAGGACATCGCGGCGATCGACGCGTTCCTCATGTCGCAGGAGGCAGTCTCGGCTCGCCCGGAGCCGAACGAGCTGTCCTTTCCCGCCAACGTCCGCCCCTTCCTCGGGGTGTGGAAGCTGCTCTACCACGAGCCGGGCGCCTACGTGCCCGACCCCGAGCGGAGCGACAGCTGGAACCGTGGCGCCTACCTCGTCGAAGGCCTCGGCCACTGCTCGGCCTGTCACTCGCCACGCGACGCCATGGGCGGCATCCCCGGCGGGCAGGAGTTCGCCGGCGGCATGGCCGAGGGCTGGCTGAGCTTCGCGCTCGACGACAGCTCCCCGGCGCCGGTGCCGTGGAGCGACATCGCGCTGGTCAACTACATGCTCGACGGCTGGGACTTCGACCACGGCGTCGCGGCCGGGCCGATGCAGCACGTCGTCGACCATTTCCGCGACCTGACCGAGGATGACGCCTTCGCCGTCGCCGAGTACGTCCTCGGCCTCCAGGGCGAGGCGGCGGACGGCGCCCGGGATGAGGCCCTCGCGTTCGCCGCTACGCGCGCCTTCGGCGGCGGCGGCGAGGAGCGCGCGGCGGAGCTCGAGGGTGCTCTCGGGCGCGGCGCCGCGACCTTCCAGGACATCTGCATGAACTGTCACCGTGCGGCGAGCGAGACGGTGCCGCTGGCCCTCACCAGTACGATCAACGCCCCGGATCCGAGCAACGTCATCCACATCGTCCTCGACGGTGTCAACGCGCCGGAGGGGTCGCCGACAAAATCCATGCGCGGCTTCGGCGCGACGCTGACCGACGACGACCTCGCCGACCTCGTCGCGTTCCTGCGCGACCAGTTCACCGAGCACCCGGAATGGACCGGCGTCGCCGAGCGCATCGCCGAGTATCCGCGCCAGCGGCGACTGAACGGCGCCAGTCCCGAACGGGAAGGGCAGACGCCGGTAGTATCCGTCTTGGTCAAGCGGGTCTGTCGGCCCATTTCCGGCCGTCACGCAGCAGCGCGTTGGCGAGCAGGACAAGCTTGCGCATGACGGCGGTGATGGCGAGCTTGGGTGCCTTGCCGCTGTCGAGGAGCTGCTGGTACTTGCGCTTGAGATCCGCGTTGAAGCGGACGGCGACGAGGGCCGGCATGAAGATTGCGGCGCGCAGGCTGGCGCGTCCACCGCGGATCATCTCCTTGCCCTTGCACTTGCCCGAGCGACGCGTGAACGGCGCCAGCCCGGCGAGGCTCGCGGCCTGTTTCGGCTCGAGGGTCCCGAGCTCGGGCATCTCGATCAGCAGCATGCAGGCGGTGACGGCGCCGATGCCAGGGATGGAGGTCAGGATGTCGAGACGCTCGGCCAGCGCGGGGTCCGCCGCGATCAGGGTGGCGATGGTTTCGTCGACCTCGGCAAGCTGCTTCTCGATGATCGCCAGCCGTGCCTTCGCCTGGCGTCGGATCAGGCTGATCGCCGCTGTGTCAGCACGGTTTCCCGCCGCCGTCCGGTCCTTGATCAACGCCAGCCGCGCGACGTGCAACTCCCTCAGTTCGTTCATGAGTTCGCCGCGAACCGGGCGCGGCGGCAGGTCGAGCGCAAGCCCCATCCGAGCCAGCAGCATCGCATCCACCCGGTCCGTCTTGGCCTGGGTTCCGGTGGCCTCAGCGAACCGCCGTGCCTGTCGGGGATTGACCTTGACCAGCGCATGCCCGGCCTTTGCGAGCGATTCCTCCAGTGCGCGATGATAGGGGCCGGTCGGCTCATAGACGATCCGCAGCCCTTCGGCGTTGCCGATCCACTCCAGCAGAGCCTTGAACCCGGCCTTGTCGTTTCCAAAGAAGTTGTGCTGCCGGCTTGAGAGCCGAAACGCGTCCAGCCGGTCTTTCGAGATGTCGATGCCGATGATATCCTGCATCCGTCTTTCCCTTACCTCTGCTTGTCATGCGGGCCAGAAGCCCTGCTATCCGTTCAGGTCATGAGAAAAGACGGGGGCGATCACACTACCGCACGGCCCTGAGCGGCCGACCCATTCTCGATCCGTCCCCCGCCGCTGTCCGGCATATGGGGTGCCGGGCAGCGGCTCCCTATCGCAAAGGAGCCGAGGGAAGTCATAAGACAAGCGATTGCCGGTTGCGTCGGCGATGGCGTTCGCCAGCGTCCCCACCGCCGGCCCCTGCGCCGTCTCGCCGGTGCCGAGGTAGTCGCCACCTGCCGCGTCGATCAGGTGCACTTCGACCGTCGGTACCTCCGCGAAAGTCAGGATCGGGTAGCTCGCCCAGTCCTTGGACAGGACCTGCGTCTCGTCGAACCGCACCTCCTCCTTCAGCGCCCAGCTCAGCGACTGCACGATTCCGCCCTCGATCTGGTTGGCGATGTTGTTGGGGTTCATCATCGGGCCGCTGTCGTTCGCCGCCACGGCCCGCACCACGCGCACCCTGGCCGTTGCGGCGGCTCGACCTCGACCTCCATCGCCACGCCGGTGTACGCGGCGTAGTCTTGTATTGGCCGAAGCCGAGACCGCGCCCGCGCCCGCTGCCGCTCTCGCCGTTCCAGTCGGACCAGCCGAACTCGTCGGCGGCGCGCTGCAGCACCGCGCGCGCGCTCGTCCTGCAGGAAGCGCAGGCGGTACTCCAGCGGATCGACGCCGGCATCCTGCGCCAGCTCATCAATGAACGACTCGATGGCGAAGACGTTGGCGAAGGCGCCGAGCCCGCGCGTCGCCGAGACCCTGAGCGGCATCTCGTGGACGAAGCTAACCGTCATCGACTGGTGTCGGGAAGACGTACTTCGCCTCGGCATTGCGTCCGGCGGCATAGCTTAGGGCCCGTGCGGAATCCTGCGGCACCGGCGGCTGGAAGGGGCTCGGCGAGGTAGCGCGCCGACAGCAGTTGTGCCGGGTCGCCCGCACCGAGGGCCGGGTCGAGTGCGTGGTTGACCAGTTGTTGAAGATCGAGTCGAGAACGTTGCCCTCCCCTCGTCGAGGTTGGCCTGGATGTTCATCACCATGGCCGAGCCGTAGGGCTCCCACTTGTGCTCCTGCTCGCGGGTGTATTGCAGCCGCACCGGACGCCCAGGAACCGCCCGCGCGCCAGCAGCGCCGCATCGGCCGCCGCGTCGTCGGCCATGTTGTGGCCGTAACAGCCGGACCCGTCGACATGAATGAGGCGGACGTTCTCGGGCGGCATCCCCAGCATCGCGGCGATCGCCTCGGCGGTGCCGAAGACGCTCTGGCTGTGGGTCTGGACGGTCATCACGCCCTCGGCGTCGTCCATCTGTGCGACGGCCGCCGAGGTGCCGATCGACCCGTGCATGTGGTAGGGCCGATAGTACGTCGCCTCCATCGTCTTGGCGCCACCGCCCGAAGGCGTCCCGGTGTTCACCCAGTTGTTGACTGTGGCATCCTGCGACTGCAGCCAGTCGAAGATTTGGTCGTTGCCGGGAAGCTTGCTCGGCACGTCCCACGCGGCGCTCTCCGCCAGCCGGTTGGCCGCGGCCAGAGCCTGGCCGTCGCGCTCGGCCACGACGCCGAGGAAGCTGCCGTCGTTCACCACGGCGATGACGCCGGGCATCCCTTCGGCGGCCGAGGTATCGACCGAGGTCAGGGTCGCGTCGTAGGTCGGCGGGCGGACGATCTTGCCGTGCACCAGCCCCTCGGGCGCGAGATCCGGACGAAGCGCGGGCGCCCCATGACCTTGTCGGGGATGTCGAAGCGCGGAACGAACTTGCCGATGTAGCGGTGCTCCTCCGCCGGCTTGAGCGGCGCGTTGCCGGTCGCCTCGCGCTGGAGGTCGAGGCCGGAGACGAGCTCGCCGTAGCCGACCGAGCCGCCGCCCGGGCCCGTACCTCGGCCGCGGCCGCCTGCACCGCCGGCATTCAGCCGGGGGCCGAGCCCGAGCCGGCCGTCGTCCCCTCGTCCGGCGAGCGCCAGGTGTCGCCTGAGATCACGTCGACCTTGTCGATATCGACGTAGAGCTCGTCGGCGGCGATCATCGCGGCCGACGTCACGGTGCCCTGCCCGAGCTCGACCTTGCCGATCATCAGCGTGACGGTGCCGTCTTCGTGGACAGCGATCCACGAGCCGAGCATCCGGTTGTAGTCGCTCCGGTTGAGATTGCCCGGAAGCTCGGCGACGTCGCCGGCGTCCTGCCGCGCCCCGGCCATCCGGCCCATGAGGCTGAACGACACCGTAAGCGACCCTGTGGTCCGCATGAAGCCGCGGCGGGTCACGTTCATCTTGTCAAGCATGGATCAGCCCTCCCCCTCGGCGGCAAGCATGACCGCCTTGATGATCCGCGTGTGCGTACCGCACCTGCAGAGATTGTCGTTGAGTGCGGTCCGAACCTCAGAGGGTGTGTGAAAAGTCATCTCGGCGCGAGGCGGCGAAGCATTTGGGCGCAGGCGGCGACGGTGATCAGCGTTTCCGCCGTCTGTACGCGGAACTCGTAGTCCTTGGACATCCTGCGGTGCCGACCGAGCCATGCGAAGCTGCGCTCGACGATCCAGTTAAGCCCGGCGATCTTGAAGGCCTGCTCCCGGCGCTTGACGATTCGAGGCGCCATCCGTTCCGGTCTTTCATGTCTTCCGCCAGCCCTTTGCTCTCGTAGCCGGCGTCGGCGATCACGGTGTGGATTTCGGCCAGAGTGGCGCCAGCCCGTCGGTCAGGTCGCGGGCGGCGCGGCGATCGCAAATGCCGGCCGGTTCGACGCGACACGAGATGAGGAAGCCCTGCGCATCAACGAGCATCTGGCGCTTGCGTCCCTTGATCCGCTTGTGGCCGTCGAAGCCGCGAACGCCCCCCTTTCGGTGGTCTTCACAGACTGGCTGTCCATGATCGCAACCGAGGGATCGGGCCGCCGGCCGGTATGTCGCCGGGCGGCGCGGTAGAGCGCGCGATGCAGCCGGGTCCAGACGCCGTCGAGCCGCCAGCGACGGAAGTACCACCAGACCGTCCCCCATGGCGGGAAATCACGCGGCAGCAAGCGCCACTGGCAACCGGTGCGCAGCAGATAAAAGATCGCGTCGACAACGGCACGCAGGCTCGTACGGCGGGGCCTACCGCCCGGCCGTGATGAAGGAAGGTGTGGCGCGATCAGCGCCCACTGGGCATCGGTCAAATCGGTCAGATAGGCGTGCGGCACCATGATCTCCCTCGTCGTTCTCGACAGGAACATGGGCCTCTGAACCTCCGGCCACTTTCTACACACCCTTGAAGACCATCCCTACCGATCCCCGCATGATTGGTGAGTTGCCAAATGGAGACGCACGACGGCCGCCCGTGGCGCTCTGCAGGCTCCTGGCTCTGCTGTCCGCGGTTGCGACATGGCACGTCAGTGACCCTCCTCCGGCGGGATAGACGACCTTGCCGCCGGGGGCGCTTCTCGAGCGGTCGGCGTTGAAGCGGCGGGAGCCTCTCGCCCCTCCCCCATCAGATGAACGACGTCGTGTCCTGCACGAGCAGGTGATTGATGATGGCATTGTGGTGGCACCGCCACCACAGGACGGCCTTGGTGCACATGATTGCCACTGGTGGCGCTGGCGCCGAGTGCCACCAGTTCGATGAGCCCTAGGCGGTTCTTGGTCAGTGTAGTTCCGAAGTGGCGGTTGCGCCAGGTGCTGTTCACCTCGTCGGACACTCCGGCTGGCGTCCGCGGCGACCGCCAGGACGGCAGGTGCCGGTATCCGATCTGGTGCTCGGACAGCCGCACCGCTAACACGTCCGCGTTGTAGGCCGAATTGCTGCGCCATCCGGTAGTGCGCACATCGGCGATGCCGCCCACGCCCGCCTCGCGCAGGATGCTCAAGAACACCTCGAACGGCCGGTTCGGGAATGGCCGATGAGTAGAAGCGGGCCATCGTCGACCACCTCCAGCCTGGCCCGGGTCAGGATGTAGGCTGCCGCGGCGTTCATCGCGATCGTTTGCAGGACGAGCATCGTTGCGGGCACTGCCGCCATCCAGCTTGCGACAAGCGTCAGCGCCATCAGCGTGCAGGCCGCGACCTTGTGGCGCCTGGCGATGGCGCCGCGCGCCTCCCAGTCGCGGATCGCGGGACCGAAGTGCGGTGCGCCTCCAACCGGGCACGCAACGCCGGAATAGCCGCGGCCGAACGCGGCGAGCGTGGTAAGGATCACGGAATGGTGTCGTGGCAGGCAGCGGCAGACACGGCCAGGTGCGACGCCGAGCGCCGCGCAAGCCCATTGTGACCC
>CAVZOJ010000024.1:0-80461 GCA_963776845.1 uncultured Alphaproteobacteria bacterium
ACGATGAGTGCGATGGCGCTAATGCCGGTCAGGCGGGTCATCCGCTATTTCTCCTCCAGTTGCTGACAAAGGCTACGCCGGGTCGGGCGTCGCTTCCTGCCCTTTTCGCGCCATTCTTTCGGCGACGCAGCGCCGGGGGCCGCGCTCTCCACGCATCGCGGCAAAGACCGAAAAACCCTTCGCCCTCCTCGAGGTCAAGAAGACGTCGGAGACTTCGGATCTCTTCCGATGAACGTGTGGATGGTAGTCGGTTGCGAGAGGCTGACTTGCCTCAACGCGTCGTCGTGGTCTGGCAGTGCAAGCTGCGTCGCTGCAGTCTCGACGGGCAGCCGATCAACGGATCGCCTTGGCGCTCCGAGCAATCGAATTCCGGAATATCGAACCGGGGCTCCGGCAGCAGTGCACCTGCTGCCGGAGACGGCCCGGCTTATTCGATGTCCGCGAGGATCGCGGCGACTTCGTCCTTCTTCGTCATCTCGTCGCCTGGTCCCTCGAGGACGGCGTCGAGGCGGGTCAATTGCTCCTCGGTAGCCTTGTCGAGCTTCTCGACTTCGCTCGTTTCGACGCCCATCTCCATCATCTCCGACCTGACCTTGAGCATGGTTTGCTCGTCTTGAGCAACGGACATGACCGGGGTAATGATCGTGCCGCCAAGGATTGTGGCGGCAAGCAGGGTCTTGAGGTTAAGCATCTGTTTCTCCTGTTAATCCCGGGACATCGAAACAGGAGCGGCGGCAAAAAGCCTTGATCGTTCCTGCAGGCCCGCGAGTTCCAGGCTGCGCCTGCGGACCCTTTCAGTCGTTTCGGACGTAACGGGAAGCATTCAGCTACCGCGATCCCGTACCGCGTTTTCCAGCCTTCTCGACTCCTCACGCAATCGCAAGCGCGATCTTTGCAAGCATCATCGGGCCACTGATGTAGCCCACCCGTGGATGACGCTACGGATGCCTACGCGCCAATTCTGCCCATTTCGCGCCAAGTTCATGCATCACGCCGCCGACGTGCAGCGCTGCGATAGGCCATCGGGGTCCGGCCGGCCCACCGGGTAAAGGCACGCGAGAAGGCGCCAGGTGAACGATAGCCGATCTGCGCCGCGATCTCCTGTACGCTTAGCTTCGTTTCCTGCAGGAGAGCTGCCGCGATATCGAACCGACTCGCCTCCACGATGCTGCGGAATTGGACGCCGCGCTCGCGGAGGTGACGCTGGAGCGTGCGTGGGCTGGTCCCCAGGTGCCGGGCGGTCCGTTCCAGAGAGACGACGCCCGACAAGGTCAGCCCCGCCACGACAGCGCGCACCTGTGTCAGGCCAGGACCGTGACACTTCGCACTACGCGCCATCTGTGCTATCTTGAAATAGAACGCATGATCCCGCCAAGTTGGCGGCGCGTGAAAATCAAGTCAGACCAGTTCGCGCCAAAGTGTGTGCTCGGGACGGCAGATGGGGATGGGACGGTGAGTGGCAGGCTTGCAATCACCAGGGCTGCGCACCTGATGGACTACCTCGCCGTCATGCGCGAGGCGGGCGTCCCGGTGGATCGTGACCTCGCCAGATCGCACCTGCCGCCTCGGATCGAGGAGACGCCGGACCTCTACATCAGCATTCCGATGGCCCTAAATTGGTTAGCCCGCTGCGGTCACGACATCGAGCCGATGCATCTGGGCTTCCTCGCGGCAAGACATGCATCGATGGCATCCCTGCAGTCTTCGAATTCGTCCAGAATCCTGGCCGCGCCGAGCGGCCTCATGCGGCTCGAAAGGTTGGCCGACATCGCGAACCGAGAAGACAATGTCCTTGTTGCCGATCTGACGTTCGAAGGCGCCCATGTCCGCGTGGCTCTCGACATGGCGGGATTAAGCAACCACCCGTTCGTCTGTCTGGCGGAGTGGCTGAACATCCAGAGCATCATCTCCGTCGTGCGCAGCGTCGCGGGTAGCGACTGGTGCCCGCGCGAGGTCACTTTCCAGTCGAGGAACAAGCCATCCCCAGCCGCGTATGCGGCTTTTGCGAATACCCGAATTCTTCTCGGCCGGAAACACACGACGGTCTTGATAGATACCTCGGTGCTCGCACGACCGACAGTCGGACAGGCAGCCACCGCGCCGTTCCCCGACGAGGTGCCGCATGACGAAGAAGAGGCTTGGACATTCGCGACCCTGTTGCGATCGGCCATCCTGCCGTACTTCAACGGCGGCAGCCCCGACCTCGCCCTCGCCGCCGAGCTCGCAGGCATGAGCAGGCGAACGCTGCAGCGCACGCTACAGCAGGGCGGCTGGTCGTTTTCCCAGATCGTGCAAGAGGCTCGCTTCGAGCATGCGCGCAACCTTCTCGCCGATCGGTCGGCCAAGATTATCGATGTCGCGATGATGTCGGGCTACGGAAGCCCCCAGCACTTCTCGCGCGCCTTTCGCCGGTTCACCGGCATGACGCCAAGGAGCTACCGACGCGCCTCGGCGACCGGCGACTGAACCGCGGCTCGCAGAGAATGGACAGCGACGTGCAGCCGGGCCATCGGCTCAAAACTTCGGGGTCGCGGTGTCGCCCAGTTTGGCGCGCAATGGTCAGATCCTGGCACCAAGCACGCGCAGCGTTGCAGTAGCGCAGCGATCGCAACAGGGGCGTTTCAATGAACACCAAGATGATGGCAGGGGCCATGCTGCTCGCTGCAGGGCCTGCATATGCTCAAGACTGGACGTTTGCCGCCTCCCTCTACGGCTGGGTTCCGAGTCTTTCGGCCAGTGTCGACACGCGTTTCGGCGAAGTCGAATCGGAGGCGAGCGGAGGCGATGCGCTCGATGCGCTGGACATGGCGTTCATGGGAACGCTCGAAGCGCGGAACGGCCGGTGGGGCGTTATTGGCGACTTGCTGTACGCCAAGCTCTCCACCGACGCCAACTCGCCGCTCGACCTGCGGTTCAGCGATGCGAACCTCGAGACGCAGGTTACTGCCTTCAGCGGCTATGCGCTCTACCGAACCTACGAGGACGCACGTGTCACCCTGGATGCCGGCGGTGGATTCCGCGCCTTCGACGTCGGCCTGGATGTCGGTCTCGACTCCGCCGACAGCCGTCCGGATTTCGACCTGAGCCGTGACGAGAGCTGGGCCGTCCCGCTCGTCGCGGCACGCGTCATCGTCCCGTTCAACGACAAATGGTTCGCCACGGCCTTCGTCGACGGCGGGCTGACCGCGGACAACACCACGTGGCAGGTGTTCGGAAGCGTCGGCTACCGTTTCGACCAGCGCTGGTCGACGCAGATCGGCTACCGCTACATGGAAATCGAAAAGGACTTTGGCGACAACGATGTCAGTATTGACCTCTCCGGGCCGTTGATCGGTGTGACGGCTCGCTTCTAAGCCAGCGCAGGATGGCGCAAGCTGCCAAGGCCATAGCCAATGAGCGAGTTCGTCGATGGCTCGCCGTTCCAAAGCGCGTTGCTTGCGAACGCCATCAAGGAGGGTTCGCGTGGGATCAACGTGGTGACCGAGACTGCTTCATGGTTCATCGGCTCAGCCTGCCTGATCGTGTCCGCCCGCGAGCGGTGAGGGAGCGCATTGTTCCATAGCATGGCGGCTGCCTCCGCAATCCTGCTTGCGACGATCGGTACGGTCATCGCGGTCTACCTCGTGACCCACCGTCTCGCGGGTCGGAATGTCGACGAAAGCACGAAGGAGCTCGCAAGCTCCGTCGTGTTTCGCATCTCGGCACTGCACGGCCTCATCATCGCCCTCGTCTTCGCCCAGCTCGCGCTCGGCTTCCGCACACTCGAAACCGACGCCATCGGAGAGGCACGGGTCGTCGGAAACATCTTCTCCGATGCCGCGCGCCATGGCGGCTCTGGGGCAGACACGATTCAGAACGCATCCCGCCGGTACGTGAACATCGTCCTTGACGAAGAATGGCCCGCGCTGGCTCGCGGCGAAGGGTTAAGCGATGCAGCGTGGCGCGAGTGGGACGCCATCTACACGGCAACCCTGGCGCTCGAGGGAGAGACACCACGTTTGCAGATGCTGAGGACGGCGCTGGCCGACAATGCGAGGCGCCTGGCCGAATTGCGCGACCTGCGGGAGAGCCACAGCTTCCAGACCGGCCGACAGCCCTTCTGGTTCGCGGCGATCTCGGGGCTGGTCCTGATGTCGGCGGGGTATTTCACCTTCGCTCCGACACGGCGCAACATTGCGGTGCTCGGACTGTTCGCCGTCTATTCGGGGATCGTCTTCTATCTCATCTACTCGTTCTCCAACCCGTTCACGCCACCCGGTGCTCTGCAGCCGACGTCTCTTGAGAGGCTTCGGCTGATGATGGGCGCCTCGCCCTAGCAACGATCTTGCCATGCATAGTCGAGTCACACAGCTCACCTGCTTTGAAGACCTGCATCGTTCGGGCGTGATCCGCGACATCAGCCGATGCTACGCGTGCGAGGGCACGTCGCAGGATGGTGGGCTGCATCGTCAGCAGGCTTGCAGCAGGCAAGAGCGTCGGCCAGCGAGCAGGAGGGGCGCATGATCTGGATCTTCATTCACTACGTCGCGGTACTGGCGTGCGCAACGCGGGTCCTGTTGCGCCCGCATCGCGATCCGATCGCGCGGGTGGCGTGGCTCGCGGTCCTGTTCGCCCTGCCTGTCGTAGGTGTCGTCGCCTACCTCCTCCTCGGCGAGACAAGCATCGGCCGCGGGCGAATCGCGCGGCTGAACCAGATCATGGCAGCGCTGCCCCGACCGGACCAGGCGCCAGGCGCGGCCGAGCCGGAGCCGACGGGAGCTGTGCCGGACGCCTACGCTCACTTGTTCAAGGTCGGGCAGTCGATCAGCGGGTATGGCCCGATCGGCGGCAATAACGCCCGGCTCATGGACGATTCCGACAGTGCGATCGACGAAATGGTCGCGGATATCGAAGCGGCCAGCAAGCATGTCCACCTGATGTTCTACATCTGGCTGCCCGACAGCAACGGCCGAAAGATGGTCGAGGCGCTGAAGCGGGCGGCGGCACGGGGGGTGACCTGCCGCGCCATGGTCGACGATCTCGGCTCGCGAGACCTCATCAAGAGCTCGCACTGGAGAGAGATGGACGAGGCCGGCGTTCGGCTCGCGCGGGCTCTCAAGGTCGGCAACCCGCTTCTTCGGACGGTCAACGGCCGGGTCGATCTGCGCAATCACCGCAAGATTCTCGTGATCGACAACCGCGTCACCTATTGCGGCAGCCAGAACTGCGCCGACCCCGCTTTCCTGCCCAAGGCGAAGTACGCGCCCTGGGTCGACGCGGTGATGCGTTTCGAGGGGCCGGTGGTGCGCCAGAATCAGCATCTGTTCGCCAGCGACTGGATGGCCAACTTCGATGAGGACATCAGCGACATCCTGCGCGAGCCGCTCGGGCCCCATCAACCCGGCTTCACGGCGCAGGTCGTGGCGAGTGGACCGACCGCCAGGCACTCGGCAATGCCGGAGATGTTCGAGAGCGTGATGTACGCCGCGCGCAGGGAGCTGGTGATCACGACGCCGTACTTCGTGCCGGACGCTGCCATCCAGGCCGCGCTGTGCGCCGCCGCCAATCGCGGCGTCGACGTCACGATCGTCTTTCCGGCGCGCAACGACGATTTCGCCGTCGGGGCGACGAGTTCGATCCTATTACGACGAACTGCTGACAGCCGGAGTGAAGATCCACGAGTACCAGCGGGGCCTCCTGCACACCAAGTCAATGGCGGTAGACGGAGAACTCACGCTGATCGGATCTGCGAACATGGACCGGCGCAGCTTTGATCTCAACTACGAGAACAACATCCTGCTGCACGATCCCGCACTGACCAGCACAATGCGCGCCCGCCAGGACGTCTACATCGCCGACAGCAAGCCCGTGACGCTCGCCGGGGTGCGCGCGTGGCCGCCGAGCAGACGCCTCTGGAACAACGCCCTCGCCATCCTCGGTCCGATCCTCTGACAGCGCGCCCTTCGATCGATTGATCTGGGTTCCCTTCCAGCGCCGCCAGGCGACCCGACTGCGCCAGATCGCTGAGCTTCGTCTGAAACGCACCATTCCTCGCCGGGACGCTTGCCGTGCGGCAGGCGCGCTCCTGGACTCGCCTGCCAAGCGCCGAGCCGGTGATGTTCACGCCCTCGGCCGGGCGGCGGATCAAGCCGACACGAACGACATTCGGATCGCCGGCACAGCTTCGGGGCTTGGAAAGTGGCTCGGTGCGGGCACGGTCCAACGACGAACGGAGGTACTGGGTGGACAGATGGCACCGCAGCGACCGATGCTGTGCTGTCCCAAGGAGTTCTCTAATCGCCTTGGTCAAGAGCTGATCCATCTGGGCTTCATCCTGCGTGCCGGGCTCTGGGGTTCTCTCCGCGGTCATCGCTTGGACGCCGCATGTTTGCGTTCAGGGTCGGGTGGATCGAAGTGGTGTGCGCGGTCGTTGCCGCATCCCGGGGAGCGATCTCACCCTCGCCGCGCGTCCCGGCTGGACGCATTCCGACGCGCTGAAGATCAGCGTCTTTTCTCTTTCTGTGCCTATGCCATCGCCGCCTCCCGGAAGGGTGTGTTCGTGCGCCACATGGCGTGCAGGATCACGGCCAGCTTCCGCGCCAACGCGACCTTGGCCTTGCGCGGTCCGGTTCTCTCGGCAATCGCCTTTGCCCAGTCGCGCAAGCGAGGACCGCCGAGGTTTCGACAGAAGATCGCATTCGCCGCCTCGAACAGGCATTTCCTGGTGAACCTGTCCCCGCGCTTGGAGACCCGGCCGTTCCTGCTGACCTCACCGGACTCGTATCGCCTTGGCGTCAGTCCCAGATAGGCTCCCGCGCTGGATGACCGGCGGAAGCGTGAGGCATCGTCGAAGGCTGCGACGACCGCCAGTGCGGTGATCGGTCCGACGCCGGGCGCGGTCATCAGCAGACGGACGGTCGCGTGGCGCCTGGCGATTGCCCGGACCCGGCTGTCGAGCACGGCAATCCGAGCCAGGATGTCGCGCCTGGCCTGCATCAGAGCCTCGAAGATCGGCACGAGTTCGGGGGCGACCGCCAGTTCGCCTTCGATGATCTCCTCGGCCCGGCGCTTGAACCCGCCAACCCGCTTGCCGAACATCACGCCGAAGGTCTTCAGCAGTCCCCTGATCTCGTTCTCGAGCCTGACGCGCATGCCAACCAGCGCCTCGCGTGCCGTCAGCAATGCCCGGTTGACATAGGCATCATGACTCTTGATCTGCGCGGTCTTGAACCACCCGGTGCGCACGATCTGGGCGAGGCCGCGGGCATCATGCCGGTCGGTCTTGTTCGGCATCATCCTCAGAACGCCACTGGCGTGGCGCGCATCCATGCAGACGATCGGCACCTGCCGCTCCGTCAATGCGTTCCAGAGCCAGACAGCCAGCGGGCCGGTCTCCATGCCGACCTGTTCAAGGTCATCGGTCCGGCCCGCCAGCCAGTCGGCAATCGCATTCGGACAGGTCGGCACCTTCGCTTCGGCCACGAGCGCCCCATCCTGGCGCACTACACAAATCGCCGTCTCCTCCTGCGACACGTCCAGCGCTGCAAACATTCCCATCCTATTCTCCCTGCTCAGGCTCCGGCCAAGCGCCGGAGCGACTGACCCATCCTGCAACGGCGGAAGCCGCAGATGGGGGCGTGGCGATTACGCTAAGTGGTGTAGCTGGCGCTGATCGTCACCGTGTTTCTCGGTGCGGGCCTGCCTGATCAGCCAGCCATAGTCGGCAAGCTGATGACGAGATCATCCTTCATCGGCGCCATGGTTTCCAGCGTCATGTACCTCGCTCGCTGGACGGCCCACTCGTCATTGCACTCGAGCAGCAGGGCACCGACGAGGCGGATGATGGCTTCGTCGTTCGGGAAGATGCCGACGACGTCGGTGCGGCGCTTGATCTCGCCGTTCAGACGCTCGATCGGATTCGTGGAATGTAGCTTGGTCCGGTGTTCTTTCGGGAAGGACATGTAGGCGAGCACGTCGTGCTCGGCCTCGTCCATGATCGTGGCGAGCTTCGGCACCTTCGGCCGATCTGGTCGGCGACGGCGCGCCACTGGGCGCTGGCGGCCTCGGCGGTGTCCTGGGCGAAGGCAGTGGCGATGAAGGCGGAGACGACCCGCCGACCCCGACGCGAGCATGGCAACCAATGGCCGCAATCGCCGACTGGAGCCGAGCTACAAGCAGCATGGCGTCGTCGACGATCAGGTCGGCGTCGTGCTCGACGTCGAGGTCACCAGCGGTGAAGTGAACGAGGGCGAGCCGTTCCTCGCCCGGATGGACGCGGTGGCCGCGCTGACCGGCACGGCCATCAAGACGGTCACGGCTGACGCCGGATATGCCTATGCCAAGCTCTATGCCAAGCTCTATGCCGGGCTCGAAGAGCGCGACATCGCCGCGGTGATTCCGGCCAAGGCGGAACCAATCCGCAGCCCGGTCCCGATGCGCCGGTTCCGGTATGACGCCCTGAACGACGTGCTGAAATGCCCCCGTGGCAAGAAGCTCAGGGCCGGTCGGGCAATCAAGCACGGACGCTTCTTCACCTCGCGGGCCCGGGATTGCCGCGGCTGCGACCTCGCCCGTCTCTGCCTCTCGAAGGGGCGCGTGAACAAGGCCGTCGTGCTCGGCCACGACTATCCGGCCCTCCTACGCGCCCGGCGTCGGCGCGAGCGATGGTCCGACGAGGACCGGTATCTCGCCCAGCGGCATCGCTGGCGCTCGCAGGGCTACCATGGCGAAGCGCCCGATCGAGGGCGACTGGCCCTACCTCTGGATCGACGCCACCTATCTCAAGGTGCGGCGGGGAGGGCGGATCGTCTCGGTTGCCGTCATCATCGCCGTCGGCGTGAACACTGACGGACGGCGCGAGGTGCTGGGCCCCACCTCCGAGGCCGAACCAATCTGGACCGAGTTGCCTCGCGCAAGCTGACGCGCCGCGGCCTGCATGGCGTGAAGCTGGTGATCTCGGACGCGCACGAAGGCATCAAGGCAGCGGTGAGCAAGGTCCTGAGCGCAACCTGGCAACGCTGCCGGGTCGCTCGAGGAAGGCCTTCACCTTGCCGTCACTCGCCATCGTCCTCGGACCGTGTGTGGATGGCTCCCGCGGGGCAAGGGCGTAGCTCGATGGCTGGGTCTGGTCGGTCGCGGCCATGTGTACGGCGTCTGATGTGCAGCGCGAGGGCTGCGCGCCCTGATGAAGTCCGCCGGCTCGTCTCCCGATCAATGGCACGCACTCGGAGGTGCTTCGGTCCGAGCAGGGTGTCCTGATTGCCGTTTCGCCGTCCTGTCGCCATCACCTCACGTCGCGCCTCACCGTCTCGATGCCGGGCGGAGCCGGCGGGTTTCTGTCAGACCGGGGCTGCCCGATAGCTCTCGCCGCTCCTGACGAGCGCCCAGACGACCCGCGCCATCCGGTTGGCCAGCGCGACGGCCACCACCTTCACGGGCTTTCTTTCCAGCATCTTCCAAAGCCAGTCGGTCCCGGGTCGTCCGCGGCGGCGGCTTGCGATCTGCGCCATGGCTCCGAGGTAGAGCAGGCGTCGAAGATACCTGTTTCCGAGCAGCCTGGGCCGGGCGTTGAAGCTCTCGACCTAGCCGTTCTCCCACGGTGAGCCTGGTTCGACGAAGGCCGTCCGCGCGCCGGCCGCGGCGCTCCAGCTGCTCACGGCCTTTGCGACGAACTCCGGACCGTAGCACATCAGGAAGCGATGCTCTGGAGAGGCCATGGCCGGCTGCGAAGCCCTCAGGCAGCGCAGCAGGCGGCCATGGCCGGACGGTCTCTTGCGGTGAACTGGCCAGAAGCCACCGGAGAGGAGACCGACCATGACCATCTCGATGTCTATGCCGAATGGCGCCGTGCTGGTAGCGATGGACATCGCCAAGAACCGCAACGAGGTCCTTATCGAGGAACCCGGGAAGACGCGGCGACGGAGGATGACGGTCCTCGATGCGAGGGCGGACCATGATCGGCTCGTCGATGTGCTCGGCCGATATGGCTGCGATGTCGTCGCTGGATTCGAGGGTCAAGGCATTGCCTTGACGGCAATTACCACCGGCCCCTCGCGCACCGTCTGCTCGGCGCTGGTGTCGACGTGCGTCTGGTCTCGTCGCTCGCCCTCGCAAGGACCCGCGAGGCGCTGACCAACGGGTGGGACAAGAACGACCCGAAGGACGCCCAGATCATCCTGCACATGCTGCGGATCGGCGCCGTGCAGCGGTACCACGATCCGCTGGTGCACGGTCTCGTCGACATCCAGGAGCTGTCGAAGACGCACGAGGCGATCTCCAGGGCCAAGACCGAGCACTGGCACCGGCTGCTGACGCATTCCCTGCCGCTGTACTTCCCCGAGGCGGAGCGTTTCCGCGGCAGCAGCCGAAGGCGCGGCGGAGCGGAGCGGCTCCTCGCGTTCCTGGAGGCGTTCCCGACGCCGGCGCTGATCACCGCACTGGACAAGGAGGCGTTCATTGAACGCCGCGTGGCAGGTCGTCGGGCGCAAGGCCTCCAAACATCGCCTGCTGTCAGACATTTACGAGGCAGCGCAGGAGTTGATCGGACTGCCGGTGGCCGTCGGCATTCTCGCCGAGTAGCTCCTCTGCGCGTGTCTTGATGGCATCACGCTGGCGGATGAGACCGCGACCCTCGGCGAGGCCGGCTCAAGACGATGCCCGGCGTCGGTCCGGTCAACGCCCTCACCATCTTGGCCGAGGGTGGCGACTTTCGGCGGTTTGCGCATCATCGGCAGTTCCTGAAGTACTGCGGGCTCGATCTCTCGACCCACCAGTCGGGCCAGTTCCGAGGCCAGACCCGGTTATCGAAGTTCGGCAATGCGCGTTTGCGGCGCAGGTTCTGGATCGCCGGCCAAGTCGCGATCCGGCAGCGCGACAACGGCTTTCGCGACAAGTTCGAGCGCTACGTCGCCTGGGACCGGGATAACCCGAACCTGCGACGCAAGGCGCTCTCGGCGATCGCCGCAAAGATGGCGCGCACTGCGCACGCCATCGTCAAACGCGGTGTCGACTACCGTCCCTTCTTCTTTGAGGGGAGCGGTACCAGGCGGGAGGACCCCTCTCGGCTGGAGCCGTCGGGACGCAGCGCGATCCCGCAGATGATGTTCGGGTCTTCCGCCTGGTTCTGGATCTCGTTTTGAGGACGGTGCGGGCCGCTCGAGCGGACCCTTCGTTTGCTATGGTCGAGACCGCTTCCTTGACGGGGGAAGCCGCCTGGCTCACGCTGCAAGACGTGCCGACTGAGTTCGGCGCGACGACACTTGGCGTCCCATCCTTCCAGCTCCGCCCGCACATAGGACGCTGTCAGACCTCACGAATGACGGTGGCCCCCTCAGGATGAACAGGTCGGTCAGGGCATCGAGGACATCCATCGAGTTGAGCTTCCGGTCGATCCGGATCATCAGTGCCTCTCTCGTGTATTCGTCGATGATGTTGAGCATCCGAAAGACGCGGCCATCGTGTGTGCGGTCCTGAACGAAGTCATAGGACCAGACAGGGTTCGGCCGCTCCGGGCGGAGCCGGATGGATGAGCCTTCGTTGAGCCAGAGCCTCGCCCGTTTGGGCTGCTTTCTGTGGAGCCTTGAGCCCCTCGCGCTTGGCAGCTTCCGCCAGGATAAGCTTGTCGAGCGGGAGATCCGAGGCTGCCTTCCTGAGCCTCTGGTTCTCCTTCTCGAGTTCCTTGAGCCGCTTCAGCTGATCGCTCTTCATACCGCCAACTCACGCCGCCAACGATAGTAGGTGACCTCGGTGACGCCGACCTGCCGGATCGCCTCCGCAGCCTTCATCCCCTGCGACTGCAGAACCTCGACCTGCCGCAGCTTCGCGACAATCTCCTCCGGCTTGATCCGATTCCTCGCCACTGTCCGCTCCTCTTCCAAGGATCATTCCCAAACATCAGGGCGGACCACTTCAATGGGGGAGGCTCAACCGGCTGCACGCAGAGCCGTCACTCGGATAGTCTCCGGGAAGCGCCTGCTTGAATTGCACGCTCCAGTTTAGCCTCGATCTCGTCGTGCGCCGCTGACTCGCCAAGGAGCTCCTTCGCCGACGCCGCCAGCCGGGTCATCTGCTGGAAACACGCGTCGACCATCGCCGGACGCGAAGCGGCCATGGCGAGATCTGCAAGGACACCGAGGGCGTGCAGTGTCACGGTCCGGTCCGCAGCGACGTACTGCCGCATCCTGTCGAAAGAACGGTCCAGCATGTCCTCGAAGGTGACCCGCCGATAGAGGACCGCGTCGCCGCTCTTCGCCGGTTGCGCTGGAGATCTTCGTGCGAATGCGACGAGGCCGGCGCGGAGCCAATTGAGGCAAAGCATCGCCGTATGAGGATCGTTGACCCCGGGAGAAAGCGCGCGACCCAGGACCTCGACCAGCTGATCGGAGAGGAAGAGAACGTCCTGAACATCCGTTCGGTTGGCGCCCTGCGTGTAGCAGTCGCGCATCCGCTGCGCGATAGTCCCGTCCCCGCTCTGCACCCGACGTGCGCTCATGATGATCTCGCCTGCCACGAGGAAGTCGCCGGGCGCCCGGTGCAGAATGACCTGGATGCCCATTTCTCGCGCGAGGTCAGCAAGGCTTTCGACGTCGACCTGTTGAAGAAAGCCGGCCGCCTCCGCGTAGAGGATTTCCGCAGCTTCGGCCTTCGGCTCGTCGTGCCATGCCTCGACGTCGACGGCGTTCTGCTGTTGGCCGCTGCGCCGGTCCTCCTCGTCCAGCATCACGACGATCGAGCGATGCAGATTGTCGCCGATCTTCGCCGTCAGGTTCATGATGTTGATCGATTCGGGGATATGGTGAATGTAGGCGATAAGAGCGCCGACCGCTGCGAGCGTCAGCAGCAGCGCAAAGAATACCGAGATCTGAGGGACGAAGGCTTCGAGCGTGGTCTCGGACAGTTCCGAACGCGCGTGCACCGTGCTGAGCACGGTGATGCAGTATACGAACGTCGCGACAAAGATCCCGAGAACGATCTGGTTCTTTCTGTCGCCCATGAAGTTGCCGATCAGGCGAGGCCCGTAGTTGGAGCTCGCGAACGAAACCGCGACGATGGTCACGGAGAACGCGACGCCCGCGACGCCCAGCGTCGCGCCCGCCAGCGTCGTGAGGATGGAGCGCGCGCCGTCGACCTCGGTTGGGCGGATCAGGCCGACCGCATGGATCCAGTCAGAGCCCAGCCGCAAGTCGAGGTAGGGCAGCAGAAAGCCGAGAAGGACGGCGCTGAAGGTCATGGTGCTCGGCCAGAACCAGTAGTTCTGCCGGAAGCTGACGATCCTGCGGAAGATGAAGTTATGCATCGGCTATCTCGGACAGGGTGACGCCCAGCGAGTCAACCGGCTGCCCTTCGCAGACCCGCCGCATCGCGCGTACCGGGGGAAAGAGATGAGCCGGGAGCCGGGGGTTCGCCTCGCGTTTCCAATGCAACCCCAGCCCCGCCGCCTTGAGAAGTCTATACCTTCCTCTTGGGAGCAAACGCTGACAGCAGGGGACGGACCTCGGCTCCGGTTCAACGCCAGCCGGTGTCGTACGCGCCGTGGCGGCTGGTCGACCGCCGAATGAACCTGCGCTGTCAAAGTTCATCTTCCTCATCTCGGGCGTTCGCCCACTCCAAGAAGAGATTGTAGCCGACGGCAAGAAGCGCAGGGCCGACGAAAATGCCGATGAAGCCGAACGCAAGTATGCCTCCGACGAAGCCGAACAGACCCAAGACCACCGGAAGATCGTTGGACCGGGAGAGAAGGTACGGTCTAAGCAGGTTGTCGATCGTGCTGACGAGCATCGCGCCCCATGCGGCCACGAACATGCCCCACCAGAAGTGGCCCTGGACGACGAGCCAGATCGCAGCCCCGCCCCACACGAAGCGCGGTCCCGCCGGCAGGAACGACAGCACGAACGTGAAGAATCCGAGCAGGAGAGCCTTGTCGATCCCGGCGATCCAGAAGCCCAGCGCGGCCAGCAGGCCTTGAGCGAGCGCAGTTCCGATAAGGCCGAAGATCACGCCTTTGATCGTCGAGCCGATCAGCTTCAGCAGGCGCCGGGCCCGGTGGCCGGCGATCCGGTCGGTGCTCTGGCGCACATACACCGCGATCCGGCGGCCGTTCAGGTAGAAGAGAAACGCGATGAAGACGCTGAGGCCGAGCGACCGACCCCGATGATGGCTCCGCTCGCCAGCGCGACGTCCGCCGCCGGGCCCGTGAATCGTCCCAACGCGGCCAGGAACGCGGGCGCCTTCAGCGCGAGGCTCTGCCAGTAGCTCGCCACGCTCTCGCCGATCACTGCGATGTCGCCGATCCAGGCTGGCGGCGCGGGCGGTCCCTCTTCGACGATTCGGCCAAGCAGACGCACGAGATCCCCCACGCTCTCGGCCAGAGTCGCCACGAGGAGGGCGAACGGCGCCACAATGACCAAGGCGACGGTCACTGTCACCAGGGCGGCCGCAGGACCCCTTCGACCGCCCAGCGCCCGTTCGTATCGGCTGTAGACCGGCCAGGTCGACCAGCAGAGGACGGCGGCCCACATGATCGCTGTCACGAATGGCCTACATCACCACGAGGCAGCCGACCGCAAGCGCAAAGAGCGCACCGGGCGAGCCCGACGATCCGATGCGTCAGACGAGCGCGTTGGCCCAACCCCGAGGAGCCGCTGGCCGACCGCCAGGCGGCGGCGCTGGCCGCCGTCGAGCACGCTCCCGCGGTGCGCGAAGAAGCGGCGGCGCAGTTCTCGCTCTATTGGGCGGCGGCGACCACATCGCCGAGATCTACGGCTGCATTGAGTTCCTCAAGCAGAGCGGCGTCTTCGATCGGTCGAAAAACTTCTGCACCCGGCTGGGGGGCGTCGCCGGGCCGGTCTTCTCCACGCTGTCCGAGGCGTTCTGCCGCTTCGGCCCACCCGAGGGGCACGTGACGGTCGACCTCACCGTCTTGGCGAACAGCCCGACCGCGGCCTGAGCCGATGCACGGTGACGCGGCCGGCCACGCCCTCGGGCGCGTGCTGCCGGCGCTCCTGTCGGTAGGGGCGCTGGTGCTGGCGTGGGAGGGCTACGTGCACGTCTCCGGCGTCTCGCCGACGACGCTGGCCGTCGCTTTCGGGTGCTGGCCCTCGTGGACGATTTACCCGCGAGGCGCTGGCGCTCGTCGTCGACAGCTCCATCCTCGGCGCCCGCGTGGTCCGCGAGCTCGACGAACCGCACCGGCATCGCGTGGCACGACATCGCGCCCGGCAAGCCGCAGCAGAGCGCCTTCGTCGAGAGCTTCAACCCCCGGTTCCGGGATGAATGTCTGAACGAGGTGGTCTTCGGCTCCATGGCCGAGGCCCGGGCGATCATCGAAAACCGGCCACAACTCCGCAGGCCGCACTCCGCCCACGGTGAATTGACGCCGGCTGAGGCGCGCCTGCGCGCTGCGGCGGCGCAACGAAGGCAACGGTGCCGCGTCCCCAGCCGTAGCGCCGAGGCCCCGTCATGCACTAAGAATAATCCTGGACCACCCGATCCGGGCAGGCCAATGGAGCGTGGATAGCTACTTCCACAGGTCCCAAACAATCTGCGCCCAGCCTCCCGCCCGGTGTCGACGCCGAGCGGGAATGGCCGGACTTGGGACCGAGCCTTCCTCTACAAGCGAGAGATGCTGACGAAGCTCATCAAGATCTAACTCTTCCATCACAACTGGGTCGGAACCAGGCAGACATCGAGGACACCGGCGATGAAGCTGGGCCTCTCTAAGGGGCGGATATAGGAGCGCGATCTGTTCGGAGATCGAAGAAAAAAAAAGCGCGCCGCCGAGGCGACGCGCAATCTTCAACACATTTGTCAAGAGGCTTGCGCGCTGCCGCAGCCCCCCATTCTCTTCTTCAGATCGACTCGGCGCTCAGTGCGCCGTGGCCGACGGGGAGTCATCCCGGCGCGCCGCGGCGGCGGCGGCGGCCTCCTCTTCGGCGGCCTCGTCCCATTCGATGGGCTGGGGCTCGCGAACCAGCGCCAGCTTAAGGACGTCCCGGACGTGACCGACGGGGATGATCGTCAGCCCCTCCTTCACGTTGTCGGGGATCTCCGTCAGGTCCTTCTCGTTTTCCTCCGGGATCAGCACGGTGGTGATGCCGCCCCTGAGCGCCGCCAACAGCTTTTCCTTGAGCCCGCCGATTGGCAGCACGTTGCCACGCAGCGTGACCTCGCCGGTCATCGCGATGTCCTTGCGGACCGGTATCTGCGTCAGGACCGACACGATCGACGTCACCATCGCCACGCCGGCGCTCGGCCCATCCTTGGGCGTTGCGCCCTCCGGCACGTGGACGTGGATGTCCATGTGATCGAATTTGGTCGGCTTGACCCCGACCGATGGCGCGATCGACCGCACGAAGCTCGATGCCGCGTCGATCAACTCCTTCATCACGTCGCCGAGCTTGCCGGTCGTCTTCATCCGGCCCTTGCCCGGCAGCCGCAGCGCCTCGATCGACAGCAGGTCGCCGCCGACCTGTGTCCAGGCCAGTCCGGTGACGACACCGATCTGGTCCTCGCGCTCGGCCAGCCCGTAGCGGAACTTCTTGACCCCGAGGAAGTCGTTGAGATTGTCCGCCGTGACGACCACCTTGTCGGTGTCCTTGCGCACAATCCGCGTCACCGCCTTGCGGCAGAGCTTGGCGATCTCGCGCTCGAGGTTCCTGACGCCCGCCTCACGCGTGTAGACGCGGATCATCTCGTGCAGCGCCTCGTCCGTCAGCTCGAACTCGCGCGCCTTCAGGCCATGGTTCTTGATCTGCTTAGGGATCAGATGCCGCTTGGCGATCTCCAACTTCTCGTCCTCGGTGTAGCCGGCGAGCGTGATGATCTCCATCCGGTCGAGCAGCGGGCTCGGCATGTTGTACGAGTTCGCCGTCGTGATGAACATCACGTTCGAGAGGTCGTACTCAACCTCGAGGTAGTGGTCGACGAACGTCGAGTTCTGCTCGGGATCGAGCACCTCCAGCATCGCCGAGGCCGGGTCGCCACGGAAGTCCTGGCCCATCTTGTCGATCTCGTCGAGCAGGATGAGCGGGTTCGTGGTCTTCGCCTTCTTCAGCGACTGGATGATCTTGCCCGGCATCGAACCGATGTAGGTCCGGCGGTGGCCACGGATCTCCAACTCGTCCCGGACGCCGCCCAGCGAAATCCGGATGAACTCGCGGCCCGTGGCACGCGCGACTGATTTGCCGAGCGACGTCTTGCCGACGCCCGGAGGGCCGACGAGGCACAAGATCGGCCCGCGCAGCTTCTTCGAGCGCTGCTGCACCGCCAGGTACTCGACGATCCGCTCCTTGACCTTCTCGAGGCTGTAGTGGTCGTCGTCCAGCACCTTCTGGGCGCGGGTCAGATCCTTCTTGACGCGGGACTTAACGCCCCACGGGATCGACAGCATCCAGTCGAGGTAGTTGCGCACGACGGTCGCCTCGGCCGACATCGGCGACATCGACTTCAGCTTCTTGACCTCGGCGTCGGCCTTCTCGCGCGCTTCCTTGCTCAGCTTAGTCTCGCTGATGCGCTTCTCGAGCTCGGCGACCTCGTTCTGGCCGTCCTCGCCGTCGCCGAGTTCCTTCTGAATGGCCTTCATCTGCTCATTCAGGTAGTACTCGCGCTGGGTGCGCTCCATCTGGCTCTTGACGCGGGTCTTGATCTTCTTCTCGACTTGGAGGACCGACATCTCGCCCTGCATCAGGCCATAGACCTTCTCTAGCCGCTCTGCGACTGGCAGGGTCTCGAGCAAGGCCTGCTTCTGGCCTACCTCCACGCCAAGATGGCCTGCGACAGTGTCGGCGAGCTTGGCAGGCTCCTTCGTCTCGGCAACCGAGGCCAAGGCTTCCTCGGGGATGTTCTTCTTGACCTTGGCGTAGCGCTCGAACTCTTCGGCGACCGACTTTGTCAGCGCCGCGATGGTGTCGGCGTCTCCCGCCTCCTCGGCCAGTTCCTCGGCCCGCGCTTCGAAGAACGAGTCATTCTCGACGTACTCGGTGATCTTCACGCGCGTCCGCCCCTCGACCAGCACCTTCACGGTGCCGTCGGGCAGCTTCAACAGCTGCAGCACGTTTGCGAGGACGCCAACGCGGTAGATACCCTCCTCCGTCGGGTCGTCGACGCTGGGGTCCATCTGGCTGGACAGCAGGATCTGCTTGTCGTCCGCCATCACCTCTTCCAGCGCCCGCACGGACTTCTCCCGCCCGACGAACAGCGGCACGATCATGTGCGGAAACACGACAATATCGCGCAGCGGCAGGACGGGGTGACTATCGCGGATCTGATCGGTCATGTGATTTCCTTCTTAGCGAGCCATCGCCCGCCCCGGATCGTGGCAGCGTCGGCAGGCTCCTACAGACGGCTAGATTTGGGCATCGCGCCGAGTCCGTTCAACCTCGGCCGGTCGGATGAGATTGTGCCCGCCGCCCACGCATATCGCAAGCTCCACCGGCAGGCTCGTCTGAGTGTCTGCCTCGATCGCACGAAGCACCGCCAGACATCTATCGTGTTCCCTGGCGCCGGACCTGTGGTCAACCGACCTAGCCTTCGGTGCGCCTCATCCTCTGGAATTCGGACTCCCATCGGGCAAAGCGCCCGTCCAGGATCGCTGCCCGCATCCCTGCCATGAGATCCTGATAGTAGTGCAGATTGTGCCACGTAAGTAGCATCCCCGAAATCATCTCTCCGGCGCGAAACACGTGGTGCAGGTACGCGCGGGAGTAATTGCTGCATGCCGGACAGGCGCACTCGTGATCCAGCGGCTCCGGATCCTCTCGGTGACGCGCGTTCTTGATGTTCACGACGCCGTGCCGTGTGAACGCCTGCCCGGTTCGTCCCGACCGTGACGGAAGCACGCAGTCCATCATGTCGACACCGCGTGCGACCGCGCCCACGATGTCATCGGGCTTCCCGACACCCATGAGATAGCGTGGTCGATCTTCCGGCAGCATCGCCGGCGCGTGGTCCAGCACGCCGAACATGGCCTCCTGCCCCTCGCCTACAGCCAGCCCGCCGATGGCGTAGCCGTCGAAGCCGATCGCGCGTAGCGCCTCTGCGCTCTCCTCTCGCAGTTCCCGCGTGACACCACCCTGCTGGATTCCGAACAGCGCGTGCCCCGGCCGGTCGCCGAACGCGGCCTTCGACCGCTCCGCCCAGCGCATCGAGAGGCGCATCGCCCGCGCCACCTCGGCCTCGTCCGCCGGCAGCGCCGGACACTCGTCGAAAGCCATCACGATATCCGAGCCGAGCAGCCGCTGGATCTCCATCGACCTTTCCGGCGTCAGCTCGTGCGGAGAGCCGTCAATGTGGCTGCGGAAAGTCACCCCGCGCTCGTCGAGCTTCCGCAGGTCGGCGAGGCTCATCACCTGGAAGCCGCCCGAATCCGTCAGGATCGGCTTCTCCCAGTGCATGAACCGGTGCAGCCCACCCAACCTGTGCACCAGCTCCGCCCCCGGCCGCAGCATCAGGTGGTAGGTGTTACCGAGCAGGATACCCGCCCCAGTCGCCGCGACACTCTCCGGCAACATCGCCTTGACCGTTCCCGCCGTTCCGACCGGCATAAAGGCCGGTGTCCGGATATCCCCCCGCGGCGTCCGGATCAGACCGGCTCGCGCAGCACCGTCGCTTGCGAGCAGCGAGAAGGAAAACCCATCCGTCATCGCGGCCGGATAGCGCTCGCGTGGCAGGACGGCAAGGCGGCGGGAAACCGAAGGTACCAGAGCGAAATGCTGGAGACCCGTCGGACGCGTGGACGGTGGGATCTTCTCAGATCCTTCCGCGGCCCCGTCGATTGCGGGTATGCGTACACGAGATCAGTGACGCCGCGCGGATCTCCGCGGTTTCAGTCGTGCCGTTTGGGTTCGGACGTCCGCACAGGCGCTAAGGCATCCGGCCTTTACCCGCTCGCTGCCATTCCCTATCTTCTCACTCAACAAATCCCCGGGAGATGCCAGATGTCGATCGCAACCGGCGATAAGCTCGAGGGGCAGCCGCTGATACGCCCCTCCTCCACCGACCATCCGCTCTACGAGACGGTCGTCGAAGCGTGCCGGGGAGTCTACGATCCCGAGATACCGGTGAACATCTACGATCTCGGGCTTGTCTACACGATCGACATCACTCCCGAGAACGACGTCAACGTCACGATGACGCTCACTGCACCAGGCTGCCCCGTCGCCGGTGAGATGCCCGGCTGGGTCGCTGGCGCCATCGAGCCGCTGCCCGGCGTGCGCCACGTCGATGTCGATCTCACGTGGGAACCGCCGTGGGGCATGGACATGATGTCGGATGAGGCGCGGCTGGAACTCGGCTTCATGTAGGCGGCCCAGAGGAGCCGGAACCTGAAGGTCGGTTGTAATGGCTCTCGCAGGCGAGGCTGCGCCAGGTTGACGAAGCGGGTCCAGGTCCTTCGCTGACGGTACCATAAATCCGCCAACTCGATCTCTTGCGGAACCGCGCGGAGGCGGCCGTGTTCTCCTCCCATGCGACACCTTGTTTCGGCGGCCCTCGCCGTCATATCGCTTGGCCTGATGTCCGCTGTTCTTGCCCAACAGGACGGCACCTCCGGCGACCCGGTGTTCCCCCGCCAGCAACTGAACGAAGGTCTCCAGCCCCGACCCGAGACGCTTGATCTCGAGACGCCGCGCACCAGCCTCGAGACGTTCCTCGCGGCAGCGGAGGCCGGGCGGTGGGACGCCGCCGCGCACGTCCTCGACCTCACCGAGGTGGCACCGGACGATCAGCCGATCGCCGGCCCCGCCCTGGCCCGCGAACTGCACTCGGTGATCAGTCGCAAGGTGATCGTGCGCTGGTCGGACCTGCCCGATCGACCGGATGGGATGGTCGAGCGCGGATCGAGCGACAACCCGCTGGTGGGCGAGAAGCGCCGCTCTCTCTCGCTTGGTGTCATTGAAAAGGGCGACCGCCCTGTCACGATCCGCCTCAACCGAACTCAGGAAGAAGGCGGCGAGCCGGCTTGGCTTTTCTCGCCGCAGACAGTCGCGGACACACCCGCCCTCTATGCGCAACATGGACCCTCGGCGCTTGAACTCGCGATCCCTCCGGCGCTGCAACGCGATGCCGCGTTTGGCCTTCGCCTTTGGGAGATCCTGTTTCTCCCAGCCGCGGTCGCGCTGATCTGGATCACCGGCCTTGCCGTTTGGCGTTTCCTCGGCGCCCGCGCCGCCTCTTCGCGCCGACGGCTGCCCCGCCGCATCCTCCGCGACGCGCGGCTCCCCGCGACGATTGCCGTCACCGCCGCGCTCTTGTCCTGGCTGACGACCGAACTGCTGGTCGTTTCGTCCGTCGCGTCCGCGATCCTTCAGCCGACGATTCTGCTCGGCTACGTCGCGGCGGCGGTCATCCTCGTCGTCAACGTCATCGATGCGATCCTCGAGCGCGTCGTCGCCACCGATCCCGGAGAGATGTCGCAACCCGAGAATGCCGGCGAGCGGGCGCTTGCGACGGGTATCTCCGGGCTCCGCCGCGCGGTCCTCGTGATCGCCGTCTTAGCCGGGGCGGGCATCATCCTGACCTCGGCCAGCGTCTTCCAGTCGCTTGGCCTGTCGCTCCTCGCCTCGGCGAGTGTCCTGACACTGGTGCTCGGCTTCGCGGCGCGAGAGGTTTTGGGCAACATCATGGCCTGCCTGCAGATTTCGCTGAACCGCTCGGCGCGGATCGGCGATCAGGTGATCTTCGAGGGTAAGTGGTGCACGGTGGAGCGCATTCACTTCACGTTCGTCCAACTCCAGATCTGGACCGGCAATCGCCTGATCGTACCGGTCTCGCAGTTCGTCTCGGAGCCGTTCGAGAACTGGTCGCTGGGCGACGTCGCCATGATCCGGCCGATCCGACTGAAGCTCGGCCACGAAGCCGACATCTCGCCCCTCCGCGAGGCGTTCCGTCGGATCGTCAAGGAAGACGAGGGCATCAACCCGAAGGAGGACGCCGCGGTCTACGTCACCGGCCACGATGCGTTCGGCATCGATATCCGCTTCAACGTGCCCGTCCCCGATCCTCAGGCAGGCTGGGCCATCGAATGCCGCGTGCGCGAGAAGCTCCTTGCCAGTGCCCGCGAGCTCGGGGTCGAGATGCCCGATGAAGTGGCCCGCATGGACGCTGCCTGAGCCGGACGGGCCGCAAGATCGAGCCCCGTTCGCGGCGCCTCTGAGGCTCCCTCTCCGCGCCGAGAAAACATCGGTGCCTCCGTGGCGTCTCGCCTCCAGTGAGAGGCTGCGATGCGCTTTTCCCTCGCCCCATACGCGCTTGAGGCTCTTCAATAGGCGAGATCAAAGCGATCAAGCGAAGGTCCCAACTCCGGGCTATGTCGGATCGAGAGAACCCTGGCAGCGCCACCGATCCAGCTTGTCGACGCAGCGATTCGATCGCATGACACCGGCATGGACCACGACCTTTCGCTCGGCGCGCCTGTCACGATCCGCCTCCCGCGACCGCGGCCGCCGCGCACCGAGATGGCGGGCCGGTGGTGCCGCGTCGTTCCCGTCGATCTCGGCCATGCAGCCGACCTCTTCGAAGCATTCGCCGTGGACACTTGCGGGCGCGGCTGGACGTATCTTCCCTACGGGCCGTTTTCCTCGCCGAGCGCGCTCGAGACATGGATGCAGGTAAGCTGCCTCGGCGAGGATCCGCTCTTCCACACCATCCTCGGTGCGGAGGGACGGCCGCTTGGTGTAGCCAGCTATCTGCGCATCACCCCCGAGCACGGCACGATCGAAATCGGGCACATCCACTTCGCCCCGGCGCTTCAAGGGCACCGCCGCGGCGACCGAGGCTCTGATGCTGATGATGGCCGGCGCCTTCGACGAGCTCGGCTACCGCCGCGTCGAGTGGAAGTGCGACGCCCTCAATGCTGCTTCGAGACGCGCTGCCGTCCGCCTTGGCTTCGTCTATGAAGGCACGTTCGAACAGGCCGCCGTCGTCAAGGGACGCAACCGCGACACTGCATGGTTCGCCATGCTCGACCGCGACTGGCCTGAACGGCGCGCCGCCCTTCTGGACTGGCTTGACGGTCTCGATGCCGCCGGGCGGCAGTCGAGGCCCCTCGCACGCCGAAACGCTTCCTCCGGCGGCACAACCGTGTCACGCATCGACACATGACCGAGCGAGAGAAGATGGTCGCGGGCGAGCTCTATCGCCCCGGTGACGCAGAGCTTGTCGCGGCGCGGAAGCGCGCGCAGCGACTCCTCCGCGACTACGCCGCCACCGTCTACGGCGACGACGGGCGCAACGACATCCTGCGCGACCTCTTCGGGGGGCTCGGGCAGGACTGCGCGGTGCGTGCGCCCGTCTATCTCGACTACGGGTTCAACGTCTTTCTCGGGCGCAGCGTCTTCATCAACAACGCGGTGATGCTCGCAGACGTCTGCCCGATCCGCATCGGCGACAACACGCAGATCGGCGCGATGGCGCAACTCCTTGCCGCCGATCACCCTCGTGATCCGCAGATCCGAGACGCCGGGCTGGAGAACGGCAGGCCGGTGACGATCGGCCGGAACTGCTGGATCGGTGCAGGCGCGCTGATTCTGCCTGGCGTTACCATCGGCGACGACGCCATCGTCGGCGCGGGCGCGGTCGTAACCCGTGACGTCGCGGCCGGCACGACCGTCGTCGGCAGCCCCGCCCGCCCGATTGGCGCCTGACCGATGTCGTGGCATCGGACTCGGTCGAGAGACCGACGCTGAGACGGGGCTCTCGGCTTCTGCGGCCGGTCTACATTGCTCACGCCCGCAAGCGGCCTCGAAGCACTCGGAGCCGACTTTGGACGCCGGGGCGATCACGAAACAGCGCCAAACGCGACCCCCTTTAACAAGAACCTTCACGCCCTTAGTGTAGAGTTTACCGCAAAGGAGCGCGCGCATGTTCTCGATACCCGGCAAGGCGCCCGTCACGATCACGCCCGCCGCCGTCCGACAAATTACCAAGCTCATGGCCCGCGATGACGCCATGGGACTGCGCATTGGCGTCAAGAAGGGCGGCTGCGCCGGCATGGAATATACCATGGACTACGTTGCGGAGGCCGATCCCAACGACGAGGTGGTCGAGCAGGACGGCGCCCGCGTGCTGATCGCGCCTATGGCGCAGATGTTCCTCTTCGGCACCGAGATCGACTACGAGACGTCGCTGCTCGAGTCCGGGTTCAAGTTTCGCAACCCGAACGTGACCGAGTCGTGCGGCTGCGGCGAGTCGATCAAGTTCCGCGACGTCGAGGATCTTGCCGAGGAACGCCGGGCCGGCTGACTTCGGCCCAGACCCGACAGCACCAGATACCGCTTCGCCCTGCGGACGGAGCCCATTGGAGGCCAGGACATGCGCAAGCTCGCCGCCGGGAATTGGAAGATGAACGGCACGGCAGAGAATTTGGGCGAAGTGCGCGCCCTTGCGGATCGGCATCCGGAGCCCGGCTGCGATGTTCTGCTCTGCCCGCCGGCCACGCTGATCGACCGCATGGCCGACATCGCCTCCGCGACGCGCTTTCTGGTCGGGGGGCAGGACTGCCACGCTGCGGCCAGCGGCGCCCATACCGGAGACATCTCGGCGGCGATGCTGGCAGATGCTGGCGCCACCCACGTCATTCTCGGTCACTCCGAGCGCCGTACCGATCACGGTGAGACCGACGCGGACGTCTGCGCCAAGGTATCGGCCGCCCTTGCCGCAGACCTGACGCCAGTCGTCTGCCTCGGCGAGACGCTCGATGAGCGCGAGGGTGGACGCACGATAGAGGTGGTGGAACGGCAACTCGGCGGCTCGATTCCAGACGAGGTTGATGCAGGCCGGCTGGTGGTCGCCTACGAGCCGGTCTGGGCCATCGGCACCGGGAAAGTTCCGACGATCGAGCAGATCGCGGAGGTTCACCGCATCCTCCGCGACCGCCTGGTCGAGCGCTTCGGCGAGGATGCGCGCGAGGTTCCGCTGCTCTACGGCGGTTCGGTCAAGCCCTCCAACGCGGCCGAAATCTTCGCGGTGCCGGACGTCGACGGCGCGCTCGTCGGAGGGGCCTCGCTCAAGGCGGCAGACTTCTCGGGCATCATCTCGGCGCTCGAATCCGCATGAGGCGAACGCTTCCGATCTAGGGCCGCTCGCGCGTCTCGTCGTGGTCGTAAACCCAGTCGAAGCGTGCGATCGCACCGCCGGGCCTGATCCGCTCCATCAATCCGAGTCCCAAGTGCAGAACCCGTCGCTGCGGGCCGCGCCACATGTGGTACACCCAAGCGTTGGTCCCCGCGGCGGCGACGATACGTGCGGCGCGCGTACGACGACGCCCCTCGTAGACCGAAAGGGCGCGCTGCAACGGAAGCGTGGCGACGCAGTCTGCCAGCGCCCAGGCATCCTCCAGCGCCATGTTGGCGCCCTGCGCGAGAAACGGCAGCGTCGGGTGTGCGGCATCGCCGGCAAGAACGACGTGCCGGCCGTGCCAGCGGCGCGCCACGTCATGCCGGTGCAGGCCCCAGACATAGACGTCTCGCACCTCGTCGAGCAGCCCCGCTAGTCGCTGCGAAACTCCGCTAAACCGCCGCCGCATGTCCTCAGGGTCGCCCGGCGTCGACCAGCCCTCCGACGTCCAGGCACGCCGCGCCTCGACCGCAACGAGATTCCGAAGTCCGCCCGCAAGCGGGTAGGTGACCACGTGTCGGCCGGGCGCCATGTGCACCTCGGCAACCGCTGGTCCCCTCCCCGGGACCAGCGCGCGCCAGGCGACCTGCCCCGTGAAGCGCGCCTCCTCAGCATCGCCCAGAGCCGATCGGGTACAGCCCCTAAGGCCGTCCGCGCCGACGACGAGGTCCGCCTCCCGCGTCGACCCATCGGCCATCACAAGTTGCCCGCCCGAAGTGCTGTCGGTCACGCCGGCAACACTCGCTCCGGTCTCGATCCGCACGCCTGCCCGGCGGGCTGAGGTAGCCAACAGTTCGAGCAGGCGTGCGCGATGCACAAGCACCCAGTCGCGGCCACCCAGCTCCATTCGAACTACGCGCCGGTCGTCCTCCGCCCGCCGCAGTTCCACGGCCTCGGCCGCGAGGCCTGCGCGCCGGAGATCCCCGTCGAGCCCCAGCGCGCGCAGCACGGCCACCCCGTTTGGCGTAATCTGAAGCCCTGCCCCGACCTCGGTCAAAGCGTCCGCCCGTTCCAGCACCACGACGTCGACGCCACGCCGCGCCATAGCCAGAGCCGTCGCAAGACCCGCGACACCGGCCCCCACGATCACCACATCCCTGACATGCGACGCGCCGGAGACGTCGCTCCGCCGCGGTGTCACCTCGTCAGGACTCACGCGCTACTCGTCGCGGTGGACCTTTTCGCGCCGCTCGTGCCGTTCCTGGGCCTCGAGGCTCATCGTGGCGATGGGCCTTGCGTCAAGGCGCTTGAGCGAGATCGGATCGCCCGTCTCCTCACAGTAGCCGTATTCGCCCTCCTCGATCCGGCGGAGCGCGGCGTCGATCTTGGCGACGAGCTTGCGTTGGCGGTCCCGGGTCCGGAGCTCGAGCGCGCGGTCGGTCTCCTCGCTGGCGCGGTCTGCGACGTCGGGAATGTTGCGGCTGCCGTCCTGCAGGCCCTCGATCGTCAGCCTGCTCTCGTCGAGCAGATCGTTCTTCCAAGTGGCGAGCTTGCGGCGGAAATATTCGAGCTGGCGCTCGTTCATGAACGGTTCGTCATCTGCCGGACGATAGTCCTCGGGCAGAAACGTCTCAGCCTTCATACTGGTCCCCTCTTCTCGTCCGACGGATCGCTCGGACATCCCTGATCCAGTCGGGCGGTTCATGGCGGCGGACGTACCCCAAGGCCCTTGGCTTGTCGATAAGCTCTGACACCTTCTTGTAGGATTCGGAGCAGAGGGTTAGCGTCGCGAGCGAGGCTTCTGAGCGGGCGCTAGACCCTTTGACCAATCAATTCACCTCGACCGACGCCTACGTCGCGACGGACGACCTGATCGTGGCGGTGAATGCCGCCGTGACGCTGGAGCGGCCGCTGCTCGTCAAGGGCGAGCCCGGCACCGGCAAGACCGAGCTCGCGCGGGAGGTCGCACGGTCACTCGGCATGCCGCTTCTCGAGTGGCACATCAAGTCGACCACCCGCGCGCAGCAGGGGCTCTACGAGTACGACGCGGTCAGTCGCTTGCGCGACAGCCAGCTTGGCGACGAGCGAGTGCACGACGTCGCGAACTACATCCGCCGTGGCAAGCTATGGCAGGCGTTCGAGGCCGGAGAACGCATGGTCCTGCTGATCGACGAGATCGACAAGGCCGACATCGAATTCCCCAACGACCTGCTGCAGGAACTCGACCGGATGGAGTTCCACGTCTACGAGACCGGCCAGACCGTGCGGGCACGCCACCGGCCCGTCGTCATCATCACCTCGAACAACGAGAAGGAGCTGCCGGACGCGTTCCTGCGCCGCTGCTTCTTCCATTACATCCGCTTTCCCGACGCGGATACGATGCGGGCGATCGTCGAGGTGCATCATCCGGGGATCAAGGATGCGCTGCTGACGACGGCGCTGACGCAGTTTTATGCGCTGCGTGAGGCGCCGGGGCTGAAGAAGAAGCCGTCCACGTCGGAGGTGCTTGACTGGCTCAAGCTGCTGCTGGCCGAGGATCTGTCGGCGGAGGACCTGCGCCGCGACGGGCGCGATGCCTTACCGCGGCTTCATGGCGCGCTTCTCAAGAACGAGCAGGACGTACAACTCTTCGAGCGGTTGGCCTTCATGACCCGGCGTGACCGATAGCGGCGGGATGTCGCCGAGAACGAGGCCTCGGCATGGAGTCGTGAAGCAGCGTCCGCTAGGCCGCGACGCACGTTGAGGAATCCTCCGATGTCGCAGACGACGATCAGAGCGCTCGAGGCCGCGGACCGCGACGACTGGCGTCGGATGTGGACCGGCTATCTCGACTTCTACGGCGCCCGCGCCGACGAGGCCGTCTATCGCGCGTCGTTCGACCGGCTTCTCGGCAACGATCCGCGCGATTTCTCCGGGCTCGTGGCGCTCGTCGGAGGGGCGCCGGCGGGGCTTGCTCACTATCTGTTCCACCGCCACGGCTGGAAGCTTCGGGACGTCTGCTACCTGCAGGACCTCTGGGTGGAGCCACAGTTTCGTGGCCATGGGGTCGGCGCCGCCCTCGTCCGCGGGGTCTACGCCGCGGCGGACACCGCGGGCGCCCCCGACGTCTACTGGTTGACGGCCGAGGACAATGCGCCGGCACGCCGCCTCTACGACCAGGTCGGCCGGCTGACCCCGTTCATCAAGTACGATCGCGCATGAGGCGCTTGGCGCTCGTGATCACGCTGCTCATGGTCGGCTGCACGCCGGTCGCGACTGAGACCGAGCGTGCCGTCGCCACGCCCGTCACGCTGCCGCCGATGAAGGTTTTTTCGGCACCGCGGGCAAGCAAGCCCGCGCGCTCCAACGTCGAGATCGCGCAGGACTTCATGGACCTGACCTTCATGCTCGAGAGCGGTCGGCGCATCGAGACGTTCACCCGGTTCGAGGGGCCGATCCGCGTCCGCCTAATCGGTAGCGCCTCGGAAAGCCTGTCGCGTGATCTCGATCGTCTTCTGGTGCGGCTGCGAGACGAAGCGCGGATCGACGTCGCACGCGTTTCGTCGGGAAGCGCCGCCGAGATCACGGTCGAAGCCGTCCCGCAACGCATGATGCGCCGCGCCGTGCCACAGGCGGCGTGCTTCGTCGTACCGCGAATCTCGGGATGGAACGAGTTCCGGCGGAATCGGCGATCCCCCGACCTCGACTGGACGACGCTGACTGTGCGCGAGCGCGTCTCCGTCTTCATCCCCGCCGATGCGCCGCCGCAGGAGATGCGCGATTGCCTGCACGAGGAGCTTGCGCAGGCGCTCGGCCCGCTCAACGACCTCTACCGGCTGACCGACAGCGTCTTCAACGACGACAATTTCAACACCGTCCTTACAGGCTTCGACATGCTGATCCTGCGGACGACCTACGCCCCGGAGTTGCGCTCCGGCATGTCGCGGCAAGAGGTGGCGGCACGGGTGCCGGCCGTTCTCGCCCGCCTCAACCCCTCCGGGCGGACGGGAGGCGCGACGCGCAGCGAAACGCCCCGGAGCTGGATCGAGGCTGTCGAGACCGCGCTAGGCCCGCGTGCGAGCGACGCGCAGCGGGTCGCGGCCGCGAAGCGGGCCGTCGCCATCGCCCGATCCGAGGGCTGGACCGACAACCGTTTGGCCTTCTCGCTCTACGCGCTCGGCCGGCTCAGCCTGCCGACCGATCCGCGGCTTGCGCTGGCCTCCTTCCTCGAGGCCGCGGAGATCTACCACAATGACCCGACCACCCGACTGCAGGAAGCGCACGTCGCCATGCAGCTCTCGGCGTTTGCGCTTTCGGCTGGAGACGCGGAAGCGGTGCTGAAGATGGTCGAGCCGCAACTCGCCCCCGCGCGCAACGGCGAGAATGCGGCCCTCCTCGCCTCACTGCTCATGCTCAAGTCGGAGGCCCTGGCGATGCAAGGTCGCGCAGGCGAGGCCCGCGCCGTGCGGGCCGAGAGCCTCGGCTGGGCCCGCTATGGCTTTGGCACCGATGAAGTCGTGCGCGCGCATGCGGCCGAAATCGCCGCATTGACGCCGGCAGGATCGGGCGGGTGATCCTCGCCGGCCTCATTCTCGGCGGCGCGTTCGGCGCGTGGCAGGCGCGCCGGCGAAAGGGCAACCGACTCGACATGGCGCAATGGGCGGCTGTCTATGCCATCCTGTTCGGGCTGATCGGCCTCATCCTGACGATCACGATCGGTCGTCTGGCCTGATGTTCCTGCCGTTCTTCGAGGCATTGCGAGCGGCCCGCGTCCCGGTCTCGCTGCGCGAGTTCCTGACCTTCCTCGAGGCGATGCGCGCGAACCTCGTCACCTACGACGTCGACGGGTTCTACTATCTCGCCCGGGCCGCGATGGTGAAGGACGAGCGGCACATCGACCGGTTCGACCAAGCCTTCGCACGGGCGTTCGCGGGACTCGAGGCCGTCACGCCGGAGGCCGTGATGCAGGCGCTCGACCTGCCCGAGGACTGGCTGCGCAAGATGGCTGAAAAGCACCTGACGGACGCCGAAAAGGCCGAGATCGAGGCGATGGGCGGCTTCGACAAGTTGATGGAGGCGCTGCGCGACCGCTTGGCCGAGCAGCAGGGCCGGCACCAGGGCGGCTCGAAGTGGATCGGCACCGCCGGCACCTCGCCCTTCGGCGCCTACGGCTACAACCCCGAAGGCGTTCGGATCGGCCAGGACAAGGGGCGCCACGGCCGCGCCGTGAAGGTCTGGGACCGGCGGGAGTTCCGCGATTTCGACGACACCCGCGAGCTTGGCACCCGCAACATCAAGGTGGCGCTCAAGCGCCTGCGCCAGTGGGCCCGCGACGGCGCGTTGGAGGAGCTGGACCTCGACGGCACCATCCGCGCCACCGCCGAGCACGGCTATCTCGACGTCAAGACCCGGCCCGAGCGGCGCAACGCCGTCCGCGTCCTCTTGCTGCTCGACGTCGGCGGGTCGATGGACCCGCACATCCGCCTGGTCGAGGAGATGTTCTCGGCCGCACGGTCCGAATTCCGCCACCTCGAGCACTACTACTTCCACAACTGCGTTTACGAGGGGCTCTGGCGCGACAACCGGAGGCGGTGGACCGAGCAGACGCCCACATGGGACGTGCTGCACACCTACGGCCCGGAATGGAAGTTGATCCTCGTCGGCGACGCCGCCATGAGCCCCTACGAAGTGATGATGCCGGGCGGCGCCAACGAGCACTGGAACGAGGAGTTTGGCGAGGTCTGGCTTCGTCGCCTGGCAGCCCAGTGGCCGGACCACCTGTGGATCAACCCGACGCCGCGGCGCCATTGGGAGCACACCCAGTCGATCGGCATGATCGAGGCCATTCTCGGCCACGGCCGCATGGTGCCGATGACGCTGGAGGGCCTGACCCGGGGGATGCGCGTCCTGACCTGACGCATCGTCCTTTCGACCCGACCGGAAACCGAAGTGCGAGCCCTCTCGTTGGAGATGATCAAAGGAGGCACGCATGGATTGGTCCGAGATGTTCTTTCAGAACTGGAGCGGAATCATTCGGACGGTCATCGTCGGCACGCTCGCCTACGCGGTCCTCCTGCTGTCGCTCCGCGTCTCGGGAAAGCGGACGCTGGCCAAGCTCAACGCCTTCGATCTTGTCGTCACCGTCGCGCTTGGCTCGACGCTCGCGACGATTCTGCTCAGCGAGAGTGTCGCCTTGGCCGAGGGCGTGACCGGCCTCATCCTGCTGATCCTGCTCCAGTATGTCGTGGCGTTCTTCTCCGTCCGCTCGAAGGCCTTTGCGCGGGCCGTACGGTCGGAGCCGACGCTCCTTCTCCGCAGCGGTGAGATGCTGCCGCAGGCGATGCGAAAGGCGCGCGTGACCAAGGCGGAACTCGAGACAGTGGTACGTACCGAAGGCCAACGGGGGCTCTCCGACATCGCGGCGGTGGTGCTGGAATCCGATGGCTCGTTCTCGGTCATCGACGGCGAGCAGAAGAAAAGGAGCGAGGCCGCAGATGCCGGGACCTGATCGGCGCGCCTCTGCGATAGGGATGCGCCGGCTTGGAGCATGGCAGGTCGCCCGACACTGAGCGCTTGTGGGCCGAGGCGGCAGTCTGCAGCCGGCATGGCGCAGCGACCTAGAGGGCGGTCAGGCGACGCAGGATCGCCAGGATCGCCGCTCGTCTCTCGACCCGGTCATCCGGCAGCCGATTTCCCAGCGGGGTCTCCAGCGTCAGGGCCGCAAACCCGTGCATCGCGGCGTGCAGCAGATGAGGCAGGTCGCTCTCCCGCGCGCCGATATCGGCAGTGCGCCCGATGCCGAGGGCGCGGTCCAGCGTCATCTGGGCTTCGCGCAGCCTCGGATCGGTGACGTCCAGCAGGTCCGACCGAAACATCGTGCGGAAACGCCCCGGCTCGGCGAAGGCGAAGTCCAGGTACGCGGCGGCGACATCGCGAAGGCTCGGCCCGGCCGCATCCACGATCTCCGCGAGGCGCCGGAATCCTTCCTCGGCATAGGCCGTGAGCAACGCGCGGCGGTCGCGGAAATGACGAAAGACGGCCGACGGCGCCACCCCGACCTCGCGGGCCAGCGCCCGTGTGGATGCCGCTTCGGGTGCCGCCTCGGGTCCAGCGCGCTGCATGGCCGCGTCAAGGGCGATCAGCAACGTGCGTCTCAGATCTCCATGGTGGTAAGGCCTATCCATCATTCGCTCATGGGTTGCTCTCACCGGACGGTCAAGAAGATCCGCGAGGGTGACTTGCCCCTCCTCCGGCCCCATATCTTGCGCATGTTGAAGTTCACCCCGATCCTGCTCGCCATCGTCTACGCCGTCGGCATGTACTACATGTCGGCTTGGCGGACGCGCTCCGAGCTCGACCAGAAGTCGACGGAGCTGGCAGACGGCGACCTCAAGCGCATCACCGACCGGATGGCGCGATCGCTCGACCTGCCGCGGATACGGGTGAACATCTATGAGATCGACCCGGTCAACGGGCTCGCCGCACCCGACGGCCGGATCTTCATCACCCGCGGATTCTATCAGAAGTACCGGCAGGGCGAGGTCACGGGTGAGGAATTGGCCGCCGTCATCGCGCACGAGCTCGGCCATGTCGCACTCGGTCACTCGCGCCGGCGGATGATCGACTTCTCCGGCCAGAACGCCATCCGCACCGCGCTGATCATGGTGCTGTCGCGGTTCATTCCCGGTCTCGGCATTCTGATCGCCAACACGCTCACATCGCTGATCGCCGCCCGCCTATCCCGCGGGGACGAGTACGAGGCCGACGAATACGCCACCGCCCTCCTCATCAAGTCCGGTATCGGGACGGGGCCGCAGAAGTCCCTGTTCCGCAAGCTCGAGGCGCTGACCAAGGGCCGCGGCGGCGCCATGCCCGCCTGGCTGCTCAGCCACCCCAAGGTCGACGAGCGCATTGCCGCGATCGAGAAGAACGAAGCGAAGTGGATCGGCGCCGAGCAGTCCTGAAGCCTCCGGTGGAACGCCGTCCGACTCTGCGCGCCGTCTGAGTCACCGCCGGCCAGCGGCCGGCGGCGTCTCTTGTTCACTGGCGCTACTGCTGCTCGGTCTGCGTGCCCGTGCCGGGACGCGCCTTGCCGAGGCTCGGCTTCTGCCCGAGCGGCTCGGGCGTCTTCACCACCGTGAACTCGGAGCGACCGTCGAGCGACGGGCCGGACGTCCAGCGGCCCTCCGGCGTCTCCTCGTCGAGTGACGTGTTCAGGAAGTAGTAGCTGTGCTCGGTCGCCTCGTGCTCCTGCGGCGTCGAGTTCGGGATCGGCAGTTGCGCGCTCCAGCCGCCCAGCTCCTCGATCACAGCCAGCCATTGCTGCTGGTGCATCGTGTCGCGGGCGATCAGGAACGACAGCATGTCCTTCATGCCGCTGTCGTCGGTCATGTTGTAGAGCCGGCTGGCGAGAACACGCCCGCCCGACTCCGCCACGGCGTTCGCCATCATGTCGGCGGCGATGTTCCCGGTGGCGTAGACGTGGCTCATGTCGAACGGCACGCCGTTCGAGTTCACCGGCATCGCCGACAGGCCGGAGGACAGGATGTGCCGCGGGTTGGCGCCGCCCATGATCGCGTGCACGATCGGGTCCTTCGTCGCTTCCTCCTGGGCGCTGACCGGCGCGCCCTCGAGGTTCAGCGCGACTGCGTGTCCCAGAAACTCGATGTGGCTGAGCTCCTCCGTGGCGGTCATCATCAGCATGTCGCGGTACTTGGCGTCGCCGCGCGCGCCCATCGCCTGAAAGAAGTACTGCATCGCGACGCGGATCTCGCCCTCGATCCCGCCGATCGCCTGCTGGAGGTACTTCGCGAACACCGGATCCGGGCGGTCGACCTTCACCTCGTACTGCAGCTTGGAAGAGTGGTGAAACATTCTGGCTTCTCCTGAAGATGTTCAGGATCAGCGCTCCGCGCATCCGGATGTTCCCGTTCTTTGGATCAGGAAATGGTCGTACCGCGGAAGTTGGCCGACGCAGGGCCGCGGACGTGCGGCAGCGGTCAGGCGGCCTGCATCTCGCGCGGTATCGTCCGGGCCAGATCGAGGAACTCTACCATGTAGGGCTTGCCCCGATCGGCCTCGCGCACGGCGGCGTAGAGACGGCGATGCACGCCCTCTTTGGTGAGCGAGCGCGTCACGTAGTCCGTCGACGTCCGCACCTCGCGAACGACCCAGTCGGGCAGGACCGAGACTCCCCGCTGCGACGCCACCAGGAGCAGGATCACCGCGGTCAGTTCCGCCTGCCGCACCGCCAGCGGCTCGACCCGCGCCGGGATCAGCAACTGGCTGAACACGTCAAGCCGCGGCCGCTCCACCGGATAGGTGATGAGCGTCTGGTCGCGAAAATCCTCCGCCTCGATCCATTCGCGCTTCGCGAGGGGATGGGTGGAGGCCGCGACGAAAACCGCCTCGTAGTCGAAGAGCGGCTCGAAGGTCACGCCCGGCAGCTCCTCGGGATCGGAGGACACGACCAGGTCCACATCCTCGCGCATCAGCGCCGGCAGCGCCTCGAACGCCAGCCCTGGGCGAATGTCGACATCGACATCCGGCCACGACCGGCGAAAGCCCTCCAGCACCGGGAACAGCCACTCGAAGCAGGCATGGCACTCGATGGCGATATGCATCCGCCCCGACCGGCCCGAGCGCAGGCCCGCGAAGTCCGCCTCCAGCGCCTCCACCTCCGGCAGGATCCGCTCCGCCAGCCGCAACAGCCGCTGCCCGGCGGCCGACAGGCGCAGCGGCTTCGACCTCCGGACGAACAGCTCGACCCCCGCCTGGTCCTCCAGCCCCTTGACCTGGTGGCTCAAGGCGGACTGGGTGATGTTCAGCCGCGCCGCCGCGCGGGCGAGGCCGCCGGCCTCGTGGATGGCCTTGATCGTGCGGAGGTGGCGAAACTCCAGATGCATGTCGGGCTCATGATCTTGATGAGGATTATGAGTTTGTCTCACGCGCACCTCGGTGAGACAAGGGAGCAACTGAAAAGGGTTCCCTTCGATGACCACCATCTCGTTCGAGTTCTTCCCGCCGAAGTCCATCCAGGCCTCGTTCCGCCTCTGGGACACGATCCGGGCGCTCGCCCCGCTCGACCCGTCCTTCGTGTCGGTGACCTACGGCGCCGGCGGCACGACGAGGTCCGAGACTCACGACGCAGTCGAGACGATCCACAAGAACTACGGCGTGAATGTCGCCGCCCACCTCACCTGCGTCGACGCCACGCGGGAGGAGACGCTGGCGATCGCCCGCCGCTACGCCGACGCCGGCGTGCGCGAGATCGTGGCGCTGCGCGGCGACATGCCCGGCGGCGGCCCCTTCGTGCCGAACCCCGACGGTTTCGCCGACAGCTGCGAGCTCGTCGCGGCCCTCGCGGAGACCGGCGACTTCGACATCCGCGTCGGCGCCTACCCCGACCCGCACCCCGAGGCAGCGCATGACGGCGCCGACATCGACTGGCTCAAGCGCAAGGTCGACGCCGGCGCCACCTCGGCCATCACACAGTTCTTCTTCGAGGCTGAGACGTTCTTCCGCTTCCGCGACCGCTGCGTCGCGGCCGGCATCGAGATTCCGATCCTGCCGGGCGTGCTGCCCATCACCGACTGGTCGGGCTGCGCACGCTTCGCGGGGAAATGCGGCGCCGTGATCCCGCCGTGGATGCCGGAGGCGTTCGAGCGGGCGGAGCGTGACGGCCGCGCCGACATCCTGTCGACCGCGTTCTGCACCGAGATCTGCTCCGACCTGATCGCGGGCGGCGCCCAGCACCTGCACTTCTACACGCTGAACAAGCCGACGCTCACGCGCGATGTCGTGCATGCCCTCGGCCTCGCCCCCGCGGTGCCGCTGGAGAAAGTCGCCTGACGCTGCGTTCGGCCTGACCGCACGCGCGGCACTGCGCTACGCTGCGCGGATGGACAAGCTCACCCACGGCGTCATTCCGCGCGAGGCGCTCCTCTCGATGTCGGGGCTCGCGGCGATGCAGGCTGTCCGCGACGGCCGGCTTCCCGGCCCGCCGATCGCGCGGCTCCTGAGCTTTCACCTGAACGCGGTCGAAGCCGGCCGGGTCGCCTTTCGCGGCACGCCGACGCAAGACGCCCTGAACCCGATGGGGACGGTCCATGGCGGCTGGTACGGAACCCTTCTCGACAGTGCCATGGGCTGCGCGGTCATGACGACGCTGGCGCAGGGCGCCTGGTACACGACGCTCGAGTACAAGGTTAACCTGATCCGCCCGATCCCGGTCGGGACCGAGGTCGAGGCGGTGGGACACGTGCAGCATCCCGGCCGGCGGACCGGCGTCGCCTCAGGCGAGATCCGCGGTCACGATGGCCAGCTCTACGCGACCGGCTCCACCACCTGCATGATCTTCGGGCCCTGACCGCCGCCGCAACGACGACGCGCATCCGCCCAGCGCCCGCGCCGAGAGCGGCCGGGTCAGCCGCCGCCCCGCTGGAGCCTCGGGCGAACAGCGCCAGTGTTCCTGCCGCAAGCCGCCGATATTGGTCGACGACCAGCAGGCCGCCCTACCTGCCGGGGTGGATCACGCTCGACGCCGGTGGCCAAAGCTCATGCCGACAGCGCGCCCACGATCCGCGCGCGCGGACGACCGCCCTGCGCGGAGGCATGCACGTACTCCGACGGATCCCGGCCCACCACCCTGCGCCGTCGCGCGACGAAGAGCTTGCCCCACCCGCGAAACGTCCCAACCGACGGCGCCTCGGGGTCCGTCGGAAATTGCGCCCGCCATCCGTCGGGCAGAGCAAGACCGCAGCCCGACGCCTTCTCCAGCATCCAGACCAGCGACAGGTTGGAAAGCGGCCGCGCCGTGCCCTCGCCGTTCAATTGCCCGCCGACATCGCCGTGGCACCCCCGGAACCACATCTGCTCGACCTCGACGCCGGGCCATTCCCCCGTGCTCTCCCACAGCACCGGGGCGAAGGCCTCGCGCGTCTCGTCGAGCGCCAGGGCCTGGTAGCCGTGCCGCACCGCGTTCCCCAGATGCGCGGAATGATAGGCGTGCTGCGCCTCCGTCAGCATCCACAGGATCGGCAGCCTCAGCCCCAGCGCCTTCACCGTGTCCCAGACGCCGATCATCTCGACCTGCACCTCGTCATGGCAGTAGCGGGCGCGAAACGACTGCGCCGCCTCGCCGTGCGGGTTGATCTCGTAGTGCCGGTAGGCGTCACGGATGGCCCGCTCGGTCGCATGCTCGGACTTGACCAGCCCGACACGGTCGATCACCCCGGCAAGCGAACGCACCGCATAGGCGCCCCGCGAATAGCCGAACAGGAATATCCGGTCACCCGGCCGGTAGCGCGAGGCGAGGTGACCGTAGGCGCGCCGGATCGTCCTATTGATGCCGCGGCCATGCACGACGTCCATCGTCGTCCGCCAGTCGCTCCACTGGACGCCCGCCTCATACCGAAGCGACAGGTTGGACCGCGGCATCTCGCGCAGGAGCTTGTAGGTGAGCCCGACATTCGTCTCGGCGCCGGCGGCCAGCGACGACATCGTGCCGTCGAGAAGGATGACATGGTCGACGCGGCCCCGGCCCGTTGCCGGACGCACCATCTCGGTCCGCCCGCGCCGCGCCTTGCGCCACACCCATCTTGCCCACGTCGTCGTGCGCATCGGATCCCGTCTCCCAAAGGCTCCGACGCGAATATAGGGTCGAACGCTGTAGATCGCGTTACGACGGATCGCTTTGCCGCGATCACTCCGCCGCTAGTGCCGTCGCTGTTCAACATCTGCCAGACGCGGTGCGGGGTCAGCGGCATGTCGATCTGCCGCACGCCATGATCCCAGAGCGCGTCGACCGCGGCATTCGTCACCGCGGCCAGCGCCCCGACCGTGCCCGCCTCGCCGCAGCCCTTCATGCCAAGCTGGTTGGCCGTCGACGGCACCGGCTCGGTCGTGAAGGTGATCATCGGCACGTCGTCCGCCCGCGGCATCGCATAGTCCATGAAGGTCGCCGTCAGAAGCTGGCCGTCCGCGTCATAGACCGCAAGCTCCGCCAGCGCCTGTCCGATCCCCTGCGCCACCCCGCCATGCACCTGGCCCTCCGCCAGGAGCGGGTTGATCAGGTTGCCGAAGTCGTCCGTCACGGCATAGCGGTCGACCGTCACGCGGCCGGTCTCGGCGTCGATCACCACCTCGGCCACGTGCGCCCCGTTGGGGTACGAGCGGCCGGGCAGCGCGTCGGTCGCAGCGAACGTCAGCAGGTCCTCGCGCCCGTCGGCCCGCGCCATCGCAGCGACCTCCAGCATCGTCGGCGTCTCGTTCGAGCCCTGGATCCGGAACACCTCGTCGTCGAACGTCGCCTCCCCGCCCAGCTTCTCGGCGAGATAGCCGGAATAGGCCTCGACGATCTTCGTCACCGCCGCGAGCGTGACGTTCGTCTGCGTCGTCACGCTGCGGGAGCCGCCGGTGCCGCCGCCCTTGGCGATGAGGTCGCTGTCGCCCTGCACGACCTCGATCCTGTCCGCGGGGATACCGGTCTGGTCGCTCAGGAACTTGGCGTAGACCGTCTCGTGACCCTGGCCGTTCGATTGGGTGCCCACGTAGATCTTCGCGCCATCCTCCACGAACTCGACGCGGACGTCCTCCTCGGGTGAGCCGAGGATCGACTCGATGTAGTAGCAAAGGCCAAGGCCGCGCAGCCGCCCCTTCGCCGCGTCCGCCTCGCGCCGCGCGGCAAAGCCCGCCTTGTCGGCAACCTGCTCGACACGCTTCAGCACGCGGGCAAAGTCGCCGACGTCATATGTCTCTCCCGTCGCACTCTTGTAAGGGAAGGAGGCGGGCGGGATGAAGTTGATCCGCCGCAATTCCCACGGGTCGACGCCGAGCTCGCGCGCGGCGTAGTCCATCGTCCGCTCCAGCGCATAGATCGCTTCCGGCCGCCCCGCGCCGCGATAGGCGTCGACGCAGCAGGTGTTGGTGTAGATCCCCCTCGCCCGCAGATAGATCGCCTGGAAGTCGTACACCCCCGGCGCGACCTTGGCGAACAGGTCGGACTGGATCAGTTGCGCGAACTGGCTGTTGTACGCGCCGAGATCGCTCAGCGTGTCCACCCGGTAGCCGAGGATCCGGTTATCCGCGTCGAAGGCGAGCTCGCAGGTGCTGGTCAGCGCCCGCCCCTGGTTGTCGGTCAGCATCGCCTCGGTCCGCGTCTCGATCCAGCGCACCGCGCGGCCGAGATGCCGTGCCGCCGCCGGCAGGAACACGTGCTCGGGGTAGGGCTGGCCCTTCATGCCGAAGCCGCCGCCCACGTCCGGCGTCGTCACCCGCACCTTGTCGGGCGCCAGCCCCAGGCTCTTGACGATCAGGTCCTTGTCGCCCCAGACGCCCTGCCCGCTCACGCAGAAATGCAGCCTCTCGCCGTCCCACTCCGCGTAGGCGCCGCGCGGTTCCATCGACGTCGCGATGACCCGGTTGTCGCCCACCTCCAGCCGGACCGTTCGGGCGGCGCTCTCGAACGCGCGCGCGGTCGCTTCGGCATCGCCGAGCGACCAGTCGTAGGCGACGTTGTCCGGCGCCTCCTCGTGCACGGTCGGTCCGCCGGGCGCGTTTTCGACCTTGGCATCGAGATCCTCGATCTCCGGCATCACCAGGTCGGCGGCGTCCTGCGCCTGGCGCAGCGTCTCGGCAAAGACCACCGCAAGGGCCTCGCCCACATGGCGCACACGATCCTGCGCCAGCGCCGGTCGCAGCGGGCTCGCGCCCTTGCTGCCGTCGCTGTTTCGGGCGGGCACGCCCGGAATCGAGGGGTCTACGCCCCAGGCGTCCAGATCGGCGGCGGTCATCACCAGGTGCACGCCGGGCGCGGCGGCCGCCTCCTCGACGTCGATGCCCGTGATCCGGCCGTGCGCGACCGAGGAGCGTACGACCACCGCGTGCAGCGCGTCCCGCGGTGCGACGTCGTCGATGTACCGTCCCGCTCCGGTCAGGAACCGCACGTCCTCCACCCGCTTCACGGGCTGCGATTTTCCGAACTTTTCCATGCGTCTCTCCTGGCCCCGTCTTGGCGCGCACCCTAACGTCCCGGCGGTCGGCGTCCAGACGTCACGCCGCGCCATCGGGCGGGACCCATCGCCGCGACTCCCCGCCGGGCGCCCGACCGCCTTCCGTGACTGCCCCACGGCGGAGAAGTAGTACAGACGCGCCCGGTCAGCGCCCCGTCACTTACCTCACGCCGCATCGCGGAGGTCGACGCCGCCGTCGTGCAGGTGGCAGGCGACGCTCCCGCCGGCGGCGGCGGTCTTCAGGCGCGGGACCTCGGCGCTGCAGCGCGGTCCGGCGAACGGGCAGCGCGGATGGAAGGCACAGCCCGGCGGCGGGTCGATCGGCGACGGGATCTCGCCCTCGATCGGTCGGAACGCCCGGCGTCCCGTGCCCAGCGTCGGGACCGAGGCCAACAGGGCTTGGGTGTAGGGATGCTGCGGCGCCTGGTAGAGTGCGTCGGCCCGCGCCAGCTCGACGACGCGGCCGAGATACATGATCGCCACGCGGTCGCAGACGTGGCGCACCACGCTGAGGTCGTGGCTGATGAAGAGCGCTGTCAGCCCCAGCTCGCCCCGCAGGTCGAGGAACAGGTTCAAGACCTGCGCCTGGATCGACACGTCGAGCGACGCCACCGCCTCGTCGAGTACCAGCAGGTCGGGCTGCATCGCCAGCGCCCGGGCGATGGCAATCCGCTGCCGCTGGCCGCCCGAGAACTGGTGCGGCAGCCGGTCGGCGTAGGCCCCCTCCAGCCCCACCTGCTCCAAGAGCGCGCGGGTGCGGGCGCGGACCTCCGATGCCGGCACCAGCCCGTGAACGCGCGGTCCCTCCGAGATCGTCTCGCCGACCTTCATCCGCGGGTTGAGGCTCGCGAACGGGTCCTGGTGGATCATCTGCACCCGGGTCGTCAGCTTCTCGACGCGGTCGTCGCGGCCCCGCGCCACCGGTTCGCCATGCAGCGTGACGGTCCCCTCCGTCGCGCCGTAGATGCCGGAGACAACGCGGCCGAGCGTCGACTTGCCACAGCCGGACTCGCCCACGATGCCCAGCACCTCTCCCTTCGCGACCTCGAGGGAGACGTCGGTCACCGCATGCACGGCCCCTCCCGCGCGGGCCGCGCCAAGGCCCGCCATCAGCTTCTCGGCCAGCGTCGCCTTCAGCGGAAACCGCTTCGAGACGTGGTCGACCTTCAGCAGCGGCGGCGTCATGCGGCCTCCAGCGGGTGGTGGCAAAGCGCGGTGTGGTCGCCGAACCGGGCCAAGGGCGGCTCGGTCGTGCAGACCTCCGTCGCCCTTGGGCAGCGGTTCCGGAACGGACACCCCGAGGGCAGGTTCGCCAGCTGCGGGGTGGAGCCCGGGATCTGCGGCAGGTGCGTGCCGGGCGCGTGCAGGCCGGGGACCGAGTTCGAGCAGACCGCGCGTGTAGGGATGCCGCGGCCGCGCGATGACGTCCTCCGCCGCACCGCGCTCCACGATGCGGCCCGCGTACATCACGCAGATGTCGTCGGCGAGCGACGAGACCACGGCGAGGTCGTGCGTCACCCAGACGATCGCGGTCCGGGTCTCGTCCGCCAGCCGACGCACCTCGGCCAGGATCTGGCCCTGGATCGACACGTCGAGCGCGGTCGTCGGCTCATCGGCGATGATCACGGCCGGGCGGTGCAGCAGCGCGATCGCGATCGCCACCCGCTGGCGCATTCCGCCCGAGAGCTGGTGCGGATAGGCCCGCAGACGCTCCGCCGCCGCGGGAATCCCGACCTTGGCCAGCGCGTCGCGCGCCCGCTCCAGCGCACGCGCCTTCGGCATCCGCTCATGGACGCGCACCGCCATCGCCATCTGCTCGCCGATCCGCAGCACCGGGTTCAGCGTCATCATCGGGTCCTGGAAGACCATCGACACCTTGCGCCCGCGCATCGAGCGCAACTGGTCCGGCGCCAGTGTCCGCAGGTCGGTGCCCTCGACCAGCACGCGGCCGCCGGTGATGCGCCCGGGCTCGTCGATCAGCCCGAGGATCGAGAAGCCGGTGACGGACTTGCCCGATCCGCTCTCGCCGACGAGGCCCATGATCCGGCCGGGCTCGACGGCAAAGCTCACGTCGTTGACCGCGGTGACGCTGCCGCCGCGGGTGTCGAAGCGCGTCGTCAGGCCCTGCACGTCCAGCGCGATGCTCATCGGCTGTGCCTGGGGTCCAGCACGGTCCGCACCTGGTCGCCCACGAGGTTGATCGCCACCACCGTGATCATCAGGAAGATGCCGGGATAGATCGACAGCCAGTAGCGGTCGGAATGGATGTACTTGAACCCGTTCGAGATCAGCGAGCCCAGCGACGGCTCTGTCAGCGGCAGACCGACGCCAAGGAAGGACAGCGTCGCCTCGAGCGCGATGGCCGCCGCGACCTGCACCGTCGCCACCACGATCAGCGGCGGCAGGACGTTGGGCAACAGGTGCCGGAACAGCACGCGGTGCGTCGGCAGCGGCGTCGACCGCGCCGCCTCGATGTAGTCCTTTCCGCGCTCCACCGTGGCCGCGCCATGCGCCGTCCGCGCGAAGTAGGCGTACTGCGCAACGACCAGCGCCAGGATGATCTGCGCCACCCCCTGCCCCAGAAGGGCCACCAGCACCAGCGCCAGCAGGATCGCCGGCATCGACAGCTGCAGATCGACGATCCGCATCAGGAGCGACTCCAGCCGCCCGCCGAAATAGGCCGCCGACAGCCCGACGCAGATGCCGATCGTCAGCGCCAGAACGCCCGCGGAAACGCCGATCGTGAAGCTCGTGCGCAGCCCGTAGAGGATCGCCGACAGCATGTCCCGCCCGGCATTGTCCGTCCCGAGGAGGTGAACGTAGCCGCCGGTCCCAACCTCACCCGGCGTCAGGAAGGCATCCATCCAGTCGAGCGCGGCCATGTCGTAGGGATCCTGCGGCGCCACCAGCGGCGCCCCGAACGACAGCAGCAGCAGCAGCACGACGACGGCAAGCGCACCGACCGCGACCCAGGACCGGCGAAAGTCGGACCAGAAGTTGCGCAGCCGCGTCGCGCGCGTCTCGATCGGCGCGGCGGACGGAACGGCGAGCGTCTCGCCCGTGCTGGTGGCGACGTCGCTCATTTCGAGCCTCCGAGCCGCACCCGCGGGTCAAGCTGGGCGTAGATGACGTCGACGGTGAAGTTGATCAGCACGAACAGGATCACCACCAGGATCAGGTACGTGACCATCACCGGCCGGTCGAGCTGCAGGATCGAGTCGATGATCAGCTTTCCGACCCCCGGCCAGGTGAACACGGTTTCGGTCACCACCGCGAAGGCCAGCGTCGAGCCGAGCTCCAGCCCGAAGACGGTGACGATGGGGATCGAGATGTTGCGCAGAACGTGGCTGAAGACGATCTGCCGGTCCGGCAGCCCCTGGGCGCGGGCGAACTTGACGTAGTCGGTCTGCATCGCCTCGACCATGCCGGCGCGGGTGAGGCGGATCAGCAGGCCCATCTTGAAGAGCGAGAGGTTGACCGCGGGCATGATGACGTGGCTCCACCCGTCCGCCGTGGCAAGCGAGGTGCGGATGCCGAGGAACGTGCCGATGTCGCCGCGCCCGCCCGACGGCAGCCAGCCGAGCTCGACCGCGAAGGCCATGATCAGCAGCATGCCGATCCAGAACGTCGGGACCGAGAAACCCAGCACCGACAGCGCCATGATCGCCTTGGCGCCGAAACTGTCCGGCTTGTAGCCGGCATAGATCCCCGCCGGGATTCCCACGACCGTCGCGATCGCGACCGCCACCAGGACCAGCTCCAGCGTCGCTGGCAGGCGCGAGAAGACGAGGCCGGTGACGGAGGTGTTGTAGACCATCGACCGGCCGAGGTCGCCCTGCGCGACATTGCCGAGGAACGTCAGGTACTGGCGCCACAGCGGCTGGTCGAGGCCATACTGCCGGATCAGGTTCTCGCGGATCTCCTGCGTCGCGCCGGGATCGATCATAACGTCGATCGGATTGCCGATCGCATAGACGCCGACGAAGACGATCACCGACATGACGAACACCACCACGACGGCCTGCATCAGTCGGCTGACGATGAATCCCAGCATGGTGCCTCGCGGTCGGGAAAGGGGCGCCCCGGCGGGACGCCCCGCGTCGCTTACTCGCCCGCGGGAACGATCTCGTAGGCGCGGGTCTCCTGGTCGGTCCGCGGCTCGAACTCCAGCGCATCGGCGTCGGCGGCCCAGACCGTCTGCAGGATCACCGTCGGGATCAGTGCCCGGTCCTCCATCGCGATCTCGGAGGCCTGCTCGTAGAGCGCGCGCCGCTCCTCGGCGTCGAGCGTCTGCGTGCCCTCGTCGAAGACCGCGTCGAACTCGGGGTTCGCATAGCCGGTGCGGTTGAAGTTGCCGAAGCCGTCCTCGGGGTCCTTGCTGTGGACGAGCGCGCCATAGGTGTAGGCCGCCTCGCCCGTCAGCGTGCCCCAGGCCGACATCGTCATCGTGTATTCCTCGTTGGCCGCGGCCGGAAAGAACACGGTGCCGTTCAGCGCCTGCGCGTTGACCGTCAGGCCAAGCCGCGACCACATCTGCGCCAGCGCCTCGCAGACGACGGCATCGCCCGGCACGCGGTTGTTCGTGCAGGTGAAGTCCACCTCGAAACCGTCGGGATAGCCCGCCTCGGCCAGCAGCTCCTGCGCCCGCTCGAGGTCGTACTCACGCGTGGGCAGCGCGTCGGAATAGCCGAAGAAGCCCTCGGGCATCAGCTGGTTCGCCGGCGTGCCAAGACCCTCCAGCACCACGTTCACCAGCACGTCGCGGTTGATCGCGAGGTCGAGCGCGGTGCGCACCCGCACGTCCTGCAGCGGGTTGCCCTCGACCTCCTCGCCATTGACCGTGATCGGCTGCGGCTCCTCGTCCTTCACGCTCGGCGCGACGTTGAGGATGTAGACGGAGTCCGCGGCGAAGGTCTCGATCTCGGGGTCGCCCTCCATCGCCAGCACGTCGGTCGCCGGCACGTAGTTGATCAGGTCGACATCGCCCGAGCGCAGCGCCGCCACGCGGGCGGCGTCGTCGGGAATCTCCTTGCGGACCACGCGCTCCCACGCCGGCATCTCGCCCCAGTAGTCCTCGTAGCGCTCGAGCACCAGGTCGCCCTTGGGCTCCCACGAAACGAAGCGGAACGGGCCGGTGCCGATCGCCGCCTCGCCCGCGTTGAACTCCTCGTTGCCGACGTCGGTGCCGGTCTCGTTCGGGACGATGAAGAGGCGGGTGAAGTCGTTCGGCAGCGCCGGCGCGATGCCCTTGGTTTTCACCCGGATGGTGTAGTCATCGACGATCTCGGTCGAGTCGACGTACTTGGTGTAGAGCGTCATCGACATCGGGCCGGTGACCTCCGGAATGCGCTCGATCGAGGCCGCGACGTCCTCCGCCGTGAATGGCGTGCCGTCGTGGAAGGTGACGCCCTCGCGCAGCTTGAACTCCCACGTGGTGTCGTCGATCGGCTCCCAGCTGACGGCGAGGCCGGGCTTCAGCTGCAGGTTCGCGTCGACGTCGACCAGCGTGTCGTAGATGTGGCGCAGGGCCTCGGCCTGGCTGCCGAGCGTCGACCAGTGCGGGTCGATGGAATCCGGCCCCGCGCGCAGGCCGATGACGAGTTCCTGGCTGAAGGCCGCCGGCGCCGCGGCCAGCACGGCAAGGGCCGCGATCCCCGATCCGAGTGTCTTCCTGAGCATCAGTCCCCTCCTGAAGGCGTGTTACACTTGACTGGCACACTACGCAGGCAATCCGAGTGCGCGTCAAGCCTGGGAGACGCAATCCAGCGGCGGCCACGCCTGCACTTGCCCAACAAACGTGCTTGAGCGCCGGATTGTTATTCTGCAATGTCACGACATGCGGGACGACCGACCTGACCTGGATAACACTTTCGAGCGCCTCGCATGGGTGATCGACCGGGCGTCCTCGGTGCCGCTCTCGGTCCAGCTCCGGGGCGCCATCGAATACGGGATCGCCTCCGGCGACATCAGCGCCGGCACCCGGCTGCCCTCGGTTCGCAGCCTCGCCGGCCGGCTGCGCATCTCGCCCGTCACCGTCAGCAACGTCTATGCGTCGCTGCAGGACGGCGGGGCATGTCGAGGGGCGCGTCGGCTCCGGGACGTTCGTCGCCGACGGCGGCGTGTCGCACCTGCGCGCCGACCGGCTGCGCGAGGTCGAGCGGCGGGTCGACGCCCTGGTGCGGCTCGGGCGCGAGGCGGGCCTGTCGCGGGCGGGCCTCGCCTACCGCGTCTCCGTCGCCGCCGAGGAGCCGCGGCCGGTCCGCGTGCTGATGCTCGGCACCTTCCACGACGCGACCGAGGCCTACGCCGCCGAGATCCGCCCGCACCTGCGCCCCGGCGACGAGATCGTCGGCCTGCACGACCGAGGCGGTGCGGACCAAGCCGCCGCGCGGCATCGACCTCGTCGTCACGCCCCGCACACTGCGGGTCGAGGCGGAGTCGCTGCTGCCGGGGCTGCCCGTCGTCGGCCTCACCCTGATCCCGCAACGAGGCGACGCGCGTCGCGCTCGCCGCCATCCCGCCCGAGGCGCAGGTCGCCGCGATCTCCTACTTTCCGGACTTCCTGCCGACGATGCGCGCCGGCGTCATGCGCTTCGCGCCGCACGTCACGCGGCTGACGGCGGCGGTGCGCGACGAGCCTGGGCTGCCCGGGATCCTGTCGCACGCCGACGTCGTCATCCACTCCACCGGGGCGGAGTACCTGCGCCGCGACCTGCGCCCCGACCAGACCGTGATCGAGTACCGCCACACGCCCGACACCCGCGCCATCGAAACCGACCTGCTGCCAGCCATCGACGCCGTGCGCAGCCACATCCGAGACGAAAAGGACGAACCCCTTGAGGATCAGCCAGAGCAACTGGTTCGAGGTCGAGACCTACCTGCAGGATGACGATCGCTGCGTGCTGCCCCTCGGCTCGACCGAGCAGCACGCGTATCTTTCGCTATCGGTCGACTCGATTCTGTCCGAGAAGGTCGCCGCCGATGCGGCCGAGCCGCTTGGCGTGCCAGTCTTCCCGGCCGTCGCCTACGGACTGACCCCCTACTTCATGGCGTTCCCGGGCACCGTGTCGCTGCGCCTCTCGACCTACGCCGCGCTTCTCCGCGACATCCTCGACAGCCTCTACGCCACCGGATTCCGGCGCGTCCTGATCGTGAACGGCCACGGCGGCAACAGCCCGGTCCAACCGGTCTGCGCGGAATGGATGGCGGCGCACGACGGCGCCCGCTGCCGCTTCCACGACTGGTGGCGCGCGCCCAAGACCTGGGCCTGCGTGCAGGAGATCGACCCGGTCGCCTGCCACGCCTCGTGGATGGAGAACTTCCCCTGGACCCGCCTGCCCGGCCGCGACCTGCCGGCGGAGCAGAAGCCCTTCGTCCCGTTCGACCGCCTGCGCGACCGCGACGCCGCCGCCGTCCGCGAGCTGATCGGCGACGGCAACTACGGCGGCGTCTACCAGCGGCCCGACGCCGACACCGACCGCCTCTGGTCCGTCGCGGTCGAGGAGACGCGCGCGCTGCTCGAAGGCGACTGGGCATGACCGAGCCGATCCTGATCTGGGGCGCCGGCGCCATCGGCGGCGTCCTCGGCGCCTACCTCGCCCGCGCCGGACATCCCGTCCACATGGTCGACATCGTCGAGCGACCATGTCCGCGCCATGCGCGAGAGCGGGCCTGCGGATCGAGGGGCCGGTGGAGGAGTTCACGCAGGTCCTGCCCGCCAGCACCCCCTCCGAACTCAAGGGCCGGTTCTCGCGCATCATCCTCGCGGTCAAGGCGCACCACACTGGTGCGGCGCTCGACATGCTCGTCCCCCACCTCGCGCCCGGCGGCTACGTCGTCTCCGCCCAGAACGGCCTCAACGAGATCGCCATCGCCGAGCGGATCGGGGCGGAGAACACCGTCGGCTGCTTCGTCAACTACGGCGCCGACTGGCTGGAGCCGGGGCGCATCCTCTACGGCAACCGCGCCGCCGTCGCGGTGGGCGAGCTTGACGGCCGCATCACCGACCGCGTCCGCGAGGTCCACGCGCTGCTGTCCGTGCTCGAACCCGACGCGGTCCTGACCGACAACATCTGGGGCTATCTCTGGGGCAAGCTCGGCTACGGCGCCCTGCTCTTCGCCACCGCGCTGACACCGCTCTCGATGTCCGACGCCATGGCCCGCGCCGACCATCGCAAGGTCTACGAAGCGCTTGGCCACGAGGTCATGCGCCTTGCCGCGGCGCAGGGCATCCGGCCGCTCGGCTTCAACGGCTTCGACCCCGCCGCCTTCCTCGCCGCAGACCGGCCCGCCATGGCGGCCTCCCTCGATGCCATGGTCGAGCACAACCGCCACACCGCCAAGACCCATTCCGGCATCTGGCGCGACCTCGCCGTCCGCAAGCGCCGCACCGAGGTCGACGCGCAGGTCGGCCTCCTCGTCGACCTCGGCCACGAACATGGCGTCGTCACCCCCGCCCTCGCCCGCCTCGTCGAACTGATCCACGACGTCGAGGATGGGCGGCGCAAGCAGTCGCCCGAGCTCGTCGACCTGATGGTGCCCGCTGTGCGCATGATACCCGGCGCGCCGCGCTCGCAGCCGCACCGCGAGCGCCGGCGCGGCCGTGCCGTCGGCCGCCGGCCGCCCGGACGATGATCCATGCACCTGAACCTCGAAGGACGCGTCTTCGCCGTCACCGGCGCCGCGCAGGGCATCGGCGCAGCCATCGTCGAAACCCTCGCCGACGCCGGCGCCACCGTCGCCGCGCTCGACATCGACGAAACCGGCCTCGGCCGGATCGCCGGCACCGCCACGACCCACCACGCCGACCTGGGCCACCGAGACAGCGCGCACGCCGCCATCGCCTCGGTGACCGCCGCGCATGGCCGCATCGACGGCCTCGTCACCGCGGCGGGCGGCGTCCGCGGCCAGGTCGGCCGGCCGGTCGAGGAGATCGGCGAGGACGACTGGCACGCCATCTTCGCCGCCAACGTCGACGCGGCGATGTGGTGCGCTCAGGCGGTTGCGTCCGGCATGAAGGCGCGCGGCTGGGGCCGCATCGTCACCATCTCCTCCGGCGCCGGCCTGCGCCCCAGCCTCACCGGCATCCAGGCCTACGCCGCGGCCAAGCACGCCCTCGTCGGCCTCACCCGCCAGCTCGCGCTGGAGCTCGGGCCGCACGGCGTCACGGTGAACTCGGTCGCGCCGGGCTTCATCCTGTCGAATCCCGCGACCGAACGCCAGTGGGACGCCTTCGGGCCGGAGCGCCAGAAGCAGATCGTGGGGGGCATCCACATGCGCCGCCTCGGCCGGGCCGAGGACATCGCCGACGCGGTGACGTTCCTCGCCTCCGACCGCGCCGGCTGGATCACCGGGCAGATCCTGTCCGTCGACGGAGGACACGCATGAGCGAACCGCACGAATGGGACGAGCCGACCTGGCGCGGCCTCGTCAACCAGGTCCGCGCCGGCCGCAACCTCAAGCCCGCCTCGTGGCCCGGCGGCGCCCGCTGCGCCGTCGCCCTGTCGTTCGACAGCGACCATGAGACAAACGAGCTGCGCGACGGCGGTCTATCGCCTGCCCGCCTCTCCTGGGGCCAGTTCGGCGCCCGCCGCGGCATCCCCCGGATCAAGGCCGCGCTCGACCGCCACGGCTTCAAGGCGAGCTTCTTCGTCCCCGCCGTCTCCGCCCTGCTGCATCCGGAGGAGCAGGCAGAACTCGCGGCGGAAGGGCACGAGATCGGCCTCCACGGCTGGATCCACGAGGTGAACTCCCGCCTCGACGGCCAGACCGAGCGCGACCTGATGTTCCGCGCCGCCGAAACGCTGGAGCGGATCACCGGCATCCGCCCCGTCGGCATGCGCACGCCCTCGTGGGACTACAGCCCGAACACGCTCGCCATCGCCCGAGAGCTCGGACTGCTCTACGACAGCTCGCTCTTCGCCGACGACGACCCTTACGAGATCGTCGCCGACGGCACACCCACCGGCATCGTCGAGCTGCCGGTCGAGTGGATCCGCGACGACGCCGTCTACTTCATGATGAACCGCTTCGGCGCGCAGCGCCCCTACACCCCGCCCGAGGCGGTGCGCGACATCTTCCTGCGCGAGTTCGAGGGCGCCCATGCCGAAGGCGGCCTGTTCCTGCTGACCATGCACCCGCACGTCACCGGATACCGCAGCCGCATGTTCATCCTCGAAGACCTGCTGGACCGCATCGCCGAGAAGGGCGATTGCTGGGTCGCCACTCACGCCGACATCGCCCGCCACTGCGCCGAGGCAGCCGGGCTGAAAGGACAGTCATGACCTACGCCCTCGCCATCCATGGTGGCGCCGGAACCATCCTCAAGTCGCAGATGACGCCCGAGAAGGAGGCCGCGTATCACGCCGCCCTCGCCCGCGCGCTCGAGGCCGGCCAGACGGTGCTGCAAGATGGCGGTCCGGCGCTCGACGCCGCCATCGCCGCGGTCGCCGCGCTCGAGGACGAGCCGCTCTTCAACGCCGGCCGCGGCGCGGTCTTCACCGCCGACGGCCGGCACGAGATGGACGCCGCCGTGATGGAGGGGACGACCCGCCGGGCCGGCGCCGTCGCCGGCATCTGCGGCCCCCGCAACCCCGTTCGCGCCGCCCGCGCGGTGATGGAGCGGACGCCGCACGTCATGCTCATCGGCGAGGGCGCGCTCAGCGTCGCGCGCGAGGCCGGCCTGCCGTTCGAGGACGACGACTACTTCTTCACCCAGGCCCGCTGGGACGCCCTGCAGGAGACGCTGGCGATGCGTCGCACCGGCGAGGAGGACGCCGATCCGGCCCGCCGCCACGGCACCGTCGGCGCGGTGGCGCGCGACGAAGGCGGCACGCTCGCCGCCGCGACCTCGACCGGCGGGATGACCGCCAAGGCGTCCGGCCGCGTCGGCGACACGCCGGTGATCGGCGCCGGCACCTGGGCCGACGCCACCTGTGCCGTCTCGGCGACCGGCCACGGCGAGATCTTCACCCGCTGGACCGCCGCCGCAGAGATCAGCGCGCGGATTCGCCACCTCGGCGAATCGCTCGCGCAGGCAGCCGATCATGTGGTGATGCAGGATCTCGCGCCGAACGACGGCTCGGGCGGCATCATCGCGGTCGACGCCGCGGGGCGCATCGTCATGCCGTTCAATTGCGAGGGGATGTATCGCGGCAGCGTCGGCTCCGACACGCCGCTCTACACCGCGATCTATTCCTGACGCGACACCTCCGCCGCGCAGGACTGCGCGGCATCGCCTCGGCCACCGCCAACTTGCTGCCGACTGCGGCTAGTGCTGCCGCGCCGGGGGCCGAAGCGATCGGACGAGCGCCAGCAGCGCAAGTGAACCGACGTACGCCTTGCGCGATACCAATCGCGAACACCGCAGAGCACGGCCGGAACAGGGCCGGCCTGTGCCGTTAGCGCCCGGGCGAAAGCCCGACGGGCGCCGCGGGGGTCGATCCCCCGCGGCGCCCGTCCTCCCCTCCCCGTAGCTCAGGCGGCCAGGCTCAGGACCGTCGCCACCTTCAGCGCGCCGAAGCCGTTGAACCGCGTCACCGTCGCGGTGGAGTACGCGCCGAGGCCATGGAACACGACCCAGTCGCCCTCCTCCATGTCGCCCGGCAGCGCCAGCATCCCCGGCAGCCGGTCGAGGCTGTCGCAGGTCGGCCCGAACACGATCCGGTCGATCGCGGCGCCGTCCCGCCGCGCGCCGTCGCCGTCGCGCACCTCGATCCGGTCGATCGGCCCGATCAGCGGCAGCTCGGCCAGCCCGCCATAGATCCCGTCGTTCAGGAACACGTGGCTGCCGTCGCGCACCGCGCGCACCTGCGCGGCAAGGCTGAAGGCCTCGGCGACCATCGCCCGCCCCGGCTCGCAGACCAGCTCCGGCCGCGCCGCGCCGAAGGCCTCGCCGGTCACCCGGTCGATCAGCGCGAAGATGTCCTCCAGCCGCGGGTCCTCTCCCCGCACGCGATGCGAGGGGAACCCGCCGCCCACGTTCAGCCGCGCCACGCGCACGCCGGCCTCGTCGCCGATCCAGGCCGCCGACCGGATGTAGGCGTCCCAGGCCATCGGATCGGTGCATTGCGTGCCCGGGTGGAACGTCAGCGACGGCACGAAGCCCAGCTCCGCCGCCCGCGCCAGCAGGATCGCGGCGTGCTCGGCCGTCGCGCCGAACTTGGCGCCGAAGTCATAGGCCGCGCCCTTCACCGGCAGCTTGAAGCGCACCGACACCTCGGCGCCCGCCGGCGCCAGCTCGCCCAGCTTCTCCAGCTCGCTGCCCGAGTTGACGCTGAACGACCGCACCCCCAATTCGACGGCGCGCGAAATCTCCGCCCGCGAGCGGACCGGGTTGTTGTAGTGCATCGCCGCACCCGGCGCGTACCGCGCGATCAGCTCGATCTCGCAGATCGAGGCGACGTCGTAGCCGCGGACACCGGCCGCATCGAGGTTCTCGATCACCGCGACGTCGGGGTTCGACTTGACCGCGAAGGTCACCAGTCCCGGAAAGCCGGTGAGGAACCGCTTCGCCGTCGCCTGCAGGATCGCGGGCGAAAAGAACAGGACCGGATCCTCGGGCGCGACGCTCGCGAGATAGTCCGACGGACGCGACCAGATCGAATGTGAAAGTTCCATGTGCCCCGGGCTCCTCTGCCATGGGGCGCAGCCACCTCTTGTCCCGGCGGTCCGGTTAGGGAGACGCTTGCGCGTTTCGCTATCCGGCTGGGGTGCGGGTGGTGCCGCCCTTGCCCGGGATGATGCGCGCCATATGCAGCCAGAAACGACCGACGAAAAGTGTGGAAGTGGCGCGAAACGTCGTCATAATGACGACGTGGCAAATCAAATCGCCTGCTGTGTGCCCGGCGCAACGGTGCGCCGTCAGAATGCCGACTGCACCCGCCGCGACAGGAAGAACCCGTGACCGTCGAGGTTGCGGCAATCGAGGCCCTGTTCGCTCGACCGGCAGACGATGCCGTCGAACTCCCCGGTCTGCCCGTAGGCCGCCACGTCCCCGGCCCCGCCCGGCGCCCCGGCCAGGCCGCAGCTCATCGTCACCGGCCCCGAGCTCGACATCGCGAAGGTGTGGCCCCAGGGCCCGGCGCACCCGGCGGGCGCGGCAACCGCGGGCGGCCCCGACCGCTCGTAGATCGTGCATTCGATGTCCGACGGCCCCTCGCCCAGGCCGACGAAGCAGACGATGTTGCCCGACGGCGTCTGGAACGGAAAGACGTCGGCCACGGCGGGCGACGCCAAGGTGATGATCAGCAGAACCAGTGCGCGCACAGTCGCCTCCTCGTGGCCGATGCGATGCCCCATGTCGCGCGATCAGACCTCCCGCGCGCCCGATGCGTCAAGCGCCGCGCGCGCTGGCGGCGCATGCCCTGATGGACGACACCGACCGCGCCATGCTCGCCCTGCTCGCCTCCGACGCGCGGATGCCGCTGGCGACGCTCGCCCGCCGCCTCAAGCTCGCCCGCTCGACGGTGCAGGCCCGGCTCGAGCGGCTGGAGACCAGCGGCACGATCGCCGGCTACACCGTCCGCCTCGGCGAGGCCGCGCGCCAGGCGATCCGCGCCACCATCCTGCTGACGGTCGAGCCGCGCGCCCAGGCCGCCCTGATCGCGCGCCTCCGCTCCATCCCCGAAGTGGAGCGTTGCGTGACCACCTCCGGCCGCTTCGACCTCGCCGTGCAGGTCGCCGCCGCCTCGACCGCGCGCCTCGACGCCGTGCTCGACGCGGTTTCCGACCTGCAGGGCATCCGCGCCAGCGAATCGCTCATCCACCTGTCCACCAAGATCGACCGCGCCACCTGACGGAACAGTGCAGGGGCGCCCACGTTGCCCGTCGAAAGGAGCCAGACATGGACGCCGCCTCCCCCCAAACGAACGAGGGCCGGATCATCGCCCAGCGCAAGGTGCTGTCGCTGATCCTGTCGCGCCTCGCCGCTTCCGACCCCGCGATCCTCGACGAGTTCGACGGCCAGACGGTCGCCTCGGGCCACGAGGAGGATCCGGGCGTCGACCCCTCCCCCGAGTTCGCGATCGAGGCGGCCATCGCCGACGAGCTCCGCCTGATCCTCGAGGCCGCCCGCCGCCGCATGGGCTGAGCCTGGAAACGAAAACGCCCCGGCACGCGGCCAGGGCGTTTCGTCACGTCATGCGCGCGGTCAGGCGCGGCGGCGCAGCGCCGAGAGGCTCCCGAGGCCCGCGACGAGCAGCAGCGCCGTCGCCGGCAGCGGAACCGGAGCGGGCGCGTCGACCGGCGGCGTCGTGCCGGTGTACTTCGTCGACTGGCCGCCCAGCGTCGCGTTCATGTGCAGCTGCGTCTTGCCCAGCGCGAAATCGAAGTCGCCGAGCTCGGTGCCGAAGATCGTCCACGAGGCGTAGGTGCCGGGCTTCAGGCGGGCGGCCCCTTGCTGCGCGTTCGACGTCGGGAACGACACCAGAATGTTGTAGGGGTTGCCCGGCGGCGGCGTGTCGTCCTTGGCGAAGGTCGCGGTCTTGCCGGCGAGATTGCCGAAGGTCAGCGGCTGCACCGAGCCTCCCGCGTAGTTCAGGCCCAGGTTCATCACGAAGCTCGACGCATAGCTCTCGAGCACGTTCGACAGCGCGAAATCGACGTTCGAGCCGTTCTGCGTCACCTCGAGAGTGGCGATCACGGTATCGCCCAGGTCGGCGCCGGATACGTACGTCTTGTAGTCGACGGTGACGGCGTGCGCGGCGGATGCCAGCATGCCCAGTGCCACCGCGGTCGCCGCGGCCAATTTGCGAAACATCTTCAACTCCGAAACATCACCCGGGCGATCTGCCCGTCAGCCGTTCACATACCGCGGCGGAGCGGTCCGCGATAGCGATCCATGAACGACTGGTTAACGACGCCCAGGCCTTCGGCCCCGCCCACGCGAGCCGCCCGCAGTCTTTCCCCCGGCGCCACCTTTCGCTAAGCCGCTGTCGACCGCCTGACAGGACGCCCGAGATGGACAAGACCTTCGACGCCGCCGCCCGCGAGGGCGAGATCTACGCCGCATGGGACAAGGCGGGCGCCTTCCGCGCCGGCGCCGGCGCGCGCAGCGACGAGACGTTCTGCATCATGATCCCGCCGCCGAACGTCACCGGCGCGCTGCACATGGGCCACGCCTTCAACAACACCCTGCAGGACATCCTGACCCGCTGGCACCGGATGCGCGGGCACGACACCCTCTGGCAGCCCGGCACCGACCATGCCGGTATCGCCACGCAGATGGTGGTGGAGCGCGAGCTCGCCAAGACCAACCGCCGCCGCCAGGACATGCCAAGGTCCGAGTTCGTCGACCTCGTCTGGCAGCAGAAGCAGAAGTCCCGCACCAACATCCGCCAGCAGCTCGAGCGGCTCGGCGCGTCGTGCGACTGGAGCCGCGAGGCCTTCACCATGGGCGGCGCCCCCGGCGACCCCGAGGGCACGCCTGGCGGCCAGAACTTCCACGACGCCGTCCTGCGCGTCTTCGTCGACTTCTACGAGAAGGGCCTGATCTACCGCGGCAAGCGGCTGGTGAACTGGGACCCGCACTTCGAGACCGCGATCTCCGACCTCGAGGTCGAGCAGGTCGAGACCGACGGCCGGATGTGGCACTTCAAGTACCCGCTCGCCGGCGGCGTCACCTACGAGTATGTCGAGCGCGACGAGGACGGCAACGAGCTCTTCCGCGAGACCCGCGACTACATCTCGATCGCCACGACCCGGCCCGAGACGATGCTGGGCGACGGCGCCGTCGCGGTTCACCCGTCGGACGAACGCTACGCCCCAATCGTCGGACAACTTTGCGAAATCCCCGTCGGACCCAAAGCGCATCGCCGGCTGATCCCGATCATCACCGACGAGTATCCCGATCCGGCCTTCGGCTCCGGCGCGGTCAAGATCACCGGCGCGCACGACTTCAACGACTACGCCGTGGCACAGCGCGGCGGCATCCCGCTCTACCGCCTGATGGACACCCGCGCGCGGATGCGCGACGACGGCGCGCCCTATGCCGAGGCCGCCGAGATCGCGCTCGCCGTCGCCCGTGGCGAGCGCACCTTGTCGGAGGCCGAGGCCGACACCGTCAATCTCGTCCCCGACGACCTTCGCGGCCTCGACCGGTACGAGGCGCGCGACCGCGTCATCGCCCAGATCACCGAGGAAGGGCTGGCGGTCATGTGCCCACCGACCGACCCGCGCCTCGGCACCGCCGCGAAGACCGCCCCGACCGCCCCGGAAGAGGGCGGCACGCCACGCGACGAGGCGCTCGTCCCGCTCGTCGAGCACCGCAAGATGGTCCAGCCCACCGGCGACCGCTCCAAGAGCGTGATCGAGCCGATGCTGACCGATCAGTGGTTCGTCGACGCCGAAAAGATCGTGCGCCCCGCCATCGACGCCGTGCGCGACGGCCGCACCCGGATCCTCCCCGAGAGCGACGCCAAGGTCTATTTCCACTGGCTCGAGCACATCGAGCCCTGGTGCATCTCCCGCCAGCTCTGGTGGGGCCACCAGATCCCGGTCTGGTACGGCCTCGACCTCTGGATCGACGCCTTCCAGGATGACGAGGGCGACAACGCCCTCGACGAGGTCGAGCTCGGCCGGTTGCTGAACGAGGGCGGGATGCTCCACGAGGGCGAGGTGCGCCATGCCGCCGTCGGCTTCGACGCCGTCCGCGACCGCTTCGGCGATGATATCGCCGGGCTTCCCGCCCCGCTGAACCATGCAACCGTGGTCGAGGTCGCCGACAAGGAGGCCGCGGTCCACAAGCTCGCCGAGAGCCTGGCGAACTACGCCGTCGACCAGGATCCCACGCACCTTGTCTACCCGGTGTGGCGCGACCCCGACGTCCTCGACACCTGGTTCTCCTCGGGCCTCTGGCCGCTCGGCACCCTCGGCTGGCCCGAGGAGACCGAGGCGCTGCGCCGCTACTTCCCGACCTCGGTCCTGATCACCGGCTTCGACATCATCTTCTTCTGGGTCGCCCGGATGATGATGATGCAGCTCGAGCTGGTGAAGCAGGTGCCGTTCGACACCGTCTACGTCCACGCCCTCGTCCGCGACGAGAAGGGCAAGAAGATGTCGAAGTCGCTCGGCAACGCCCTCGACCCGCTCGACCTCGTCGACGAGTTCGGCGCCGACGCCGTCCGCTTCACCCTCACCGCGATGGCCGCGATGGGCCGCGACCTGAAGCTGTCCAAGGACCGGATCGCCGGCTACCGCAACTTCGTCACCAAGCTTTGGAATGCCCACCGCTTCGCCGAGATGAACGACGTACGTTCTGTACGAAAACGTACGAAATGGGGGGTCTGAAACGTACGAAAACGTACAGGAGCCACCTGCGGCGACCGCGACCGCCAATCGCTGGATCATCGGCGAGACCGCCCGCGTGCGCGAGGAGGTCGACGCCGCCCTCGCCGCGTTCCGCTTCAACGACGCCGCCAACGCGCTCTATGCCTTCGTCTGGGGCCGGGTCTGCGACTGGTACGTCGAGTTCTCCAAGCCACTCTTCGACGACGAGAAAGCGCAGGAAACACGAGAGGTTATGGCGTGGGTTCTGGACCAGTGCCTCATTCTGCTGCACCCGATCATGCCCTTCGTCACCGAAGAACTGTGGGGTCTCGGGAAAGATCGCACGTCCATGCTCGCCCTCACAGAATGGCCGAGCTACGGCGCTGAACTCGTTGATCCGGCGTCGGAATCCGAGATGCGATGGGTCATCGCCCTGATCGAGAACGTCCGCTCCGTCCGCAGCGAGATGAACGTCCCCGCCGGCGCCAAGGTGCCGCTGCTCTCGGTGGAACTGGACGATGAAGGACGCAAGGCATTGGCCTCGAATGAAAATCTGATCCTCCGGCTGGCCCGCCTGGAGTCGATCGCCTCCGCCGACACCGCTCCCGGCGGCTCGGCCACGATCGCGGTCGAAGGCGGAACCTTCGCCCTGCCACTTGCGGACATCATCGACATCGAGGCCGAGAAAATACGCCTTTCCAAGAGCTTGGAGAAGCTTGGTAAGGACATCGCCGGCCTGAACGGGCGCCTCTCCAACGCCCGCTTCATCGAAAGCGCGCCACCCGAGGTGGTCGAGGAGACGCGCGACCTGCTCGGCCAGAAGGAGGAGGAGCGCGCCCGCCTGCAGGCGGCCCTGGCCCGCATCTCGGCGGCCGACGTCCATGCCGAGTAAGGCGAAAGTCGAGCAAGATGAGCGACATGGCGGCGACAATCGATTGACGGCGCTGGCGGCTTCGCTGCCGCAATCCGTGCCGTTTGTCAGCCCGGACGCGCAGGAACGTGCGCTCGGCCGGCCGTTCCTCGCCCGCATCGGCGCGAACGAGAGCGTCTTCGGACCGTCCCCCCGTGCCGTCGAGGCGATGGCGGCGGCGGCCCGCGACGTCTGGAAGTACGGCGACTCCGAGGCCTTCGACTTGCGCCACGCCCTGTCGCAACATCATGGAATCCCTGCAGAAAACCTCGTGGTCGGAGAAGGCATCGACGGGCTGCTGGGCTACCTCGTCCGCCTGACGGTCGCGCCCGGCGACGCCGTGGTGACCTCGGACGGCGCCTATCCCACCTTCAACTTCCACGTCACCGGCTTCGGCGGCGTCCTGCACACCGTGCCGTTTCGCGACGACCGGGAGGACCTGCCGGCGCTGCTCGATCGTGCCGCCGACGTCGGTGCCAAGCTCATCTATTTCTCCAACCCCGACAACCCGATGGGATCATGGCACGATGCGCGCGCGGTTGCGGACGCCATCTCTCGCGTACCTAAGGGCACGCTGCTAATCCTCGACGAGGCCTACGCGGACTTCGCCGAAGACGCGGTCTCGCCACAGATCGACCCGCACGAGACGGCTGTTATCAGGATGCGGACCTTCAGCAAGGCATACGGTCTTGCCGGCCTCCGCGTCGGCTACGCCATCAGCGATGCGGCTTTCATCGCGGCCTTCGACAAGGTCCGGAACCACTTCGGCGTCGGGCGCCTGGCCCAGGCCGGCGCGCTGGCGGCGTTGCAGGACCAGCAATGGCTGAGACGCGTCGTCGACGAAACACGAAGAGCGCGCCACCGGATCGCGGCGATCGCCCGCGACGCAGGTCTTGCGCCGCTGCCGTCCTACACCAACTTCGTCACCGTCGATTGCGGAGAGGCCGTCGAACTGGCGCGAGCGCTGGTCGAGGCGCTGGCCGTGCGCGGCGTCTTCGTCCGCATGCCGTTCGCCGCCCCAGGCAACCGCTGCATCCGCATCGGTTGCGGAACTGCCGCCGATCTCGCGCTGCTTGAGGAAGCACTTGCGCCTGCGCTTGACGCAGCGCGCAGGCAAGTTGGCCGATCGAGGGAACAGAAGGAGGTGTCGCGCCGTTAGCACTGAAAGCGTTCAGTGCTGGGGTGTCCCATGTCCCTCGAAAATCAGCTCAACCTGCTTGCCGTCACGATCGCGGTCTCGACGGTCCTTCTTGGTCTTTGGATGGAAGGGGGACTTGCCGCGGCCATCGTCGGCGCCGCCCTCACTGACCTCGGCCTTCGTGTCTTCGAGCGCCGTCGCACCAAGGTTGCGGCACCGATCAAGAACAAGCGCTAGGCTCGCGATATCACTTCGGCGGCGGCGTCAAGCGCGCCGGGGCCGAAGGGCACGTCGATAGCCGTCATTCCAGCCTGGACAGAGGCCAGCACGCCAAGGATCATGTGTGCGTTCACGTGGCCCATATGGCCGATGCGGAAAAACCCATGCCAGGCCGGGTCGTCGGTTTCGGCCATGCCGAGCCCGATGCCGAGTGTGACCCCCGCATTCTGCTCAAGCCAGGTTCTGAGAGACGTTCCATGCGGCGCGCCGATGCGCACCGCGGTCACGGCGTTGCTGCGATTGGCGGCCTCCAGAACGTTCAACTCGACAGGCCCGCCCCCGGACCAAGCGTCGAACGCCGCCCAGACAGCTTGCGCGAGTAGCGCGTGCCGCGCCCACACCGCCGCGAGCCCCTCCTCCAGGATCATGTCGAGCGCCTCCCGCAGGCCGTAGAGATGGTGCGTGGGGGCGGTGCCGCCGAAATACTGGTAGAAGCCCTCGGGATCGGTGCGCGGCCGCCAGTCCCAGTAGGCGCTGACCCGTGCCATGCGCTCCCGCGCCTCGGCAGCGCGGGGTCCGTACCAGACGAAGCCGAGGCCTGGCGGCGTCATCAGACCCTTCTGGCTGCCGGAGACGACGACGTCGGCCCCCCACGCATCCATCTCGAACCGGTCGCACGCGAGTGAGGCGATGCAGTCGATCAGGAGGAGCGCGGGATGTCCCGCCGAGTCGAGCGCGGCGCGCATGCCGGCAACGTCGTTGCGGACGCCGGTGGCGGTGTCGACGTGAACCGCCAGCACGGCCTTGATCCGGTGGTCGCGGTCGGCGGCGAGAGCCTCCGCGAGGCGGGTGGCGTCGACGGGGTGGCGGCGCCCGAAGTCGATCGTCTCGATCTCGGCGCCCAGACGCTCGGCGATGACGCCCCACCCGATCGCGAAGCGGCCCGTGGCGAGAACGAGGACCCGCTCTCCGGGGGCGATGATATTCGCCAGCGCCGCTTCCCACGCGCCATGACCATTGGCGATGTAGATCGCCGCCTCACCAGAGGTGCCCGCCACCGCTTTCAGATCGCGCACGATCGTCGGGACCATGTCGACCAACTCGCCGGAATAGATGTTGGGCGAGGCCCGGTGCATCGCCCGAAGGACACGGTCGGGCACGACCGACGGCCCCGGGATGGCAAGGTAGGTCCGGCCGTTCGCGACTGTCATTCTTGAGCCTCTCTGGCGTGGCCGACGCGTCGTAGGGCCGCCCGTCGCGAGGGTCAATCGGGGCGACGCGCTTGTCACCGCGCGGCCCTCGGGATAGAGGGCAGCGGCCCTGCAGGACGGACAATTGGCGCGAGACGTAATCGACCCGGCCTATGCCACCAACGTCATGTTGCTCCGGTTCTGGCGCGACTACCTGCGGCGGCACACGCTGTGGATCGTCGCTTCGTTCGGGCTGATGACGATCGAGGGCGGCTCGCTTGGGCTGCTCAGCTACATCATGAAGCCGATGTTCGACCGCGTCTTCGTCGGCGGCGACATCAGCGCGATCTGGTGGGTCGGCTTCGTCGTTCTCGGCCTCTTCGTCCTCCGAGCGTTCACCGGCATCGCCAACCGCATGCTCACGACGCATATCTCGCAGCGCACCGCCACCAGCATGCAGATCGACCTGCTGCGCCATCTGATGGGGCTTGACAGCCAGTACTATCATGAGAATTCCCCTGGTGCGCTGATGGAGCGGGTCGTCGGCGACACGAGCGCGGTGCAGGGCGTCTGGCGAACGGTGATCGGCGGGATCGGGCGCGACGTCGTCTCGCTGATCTCGCTCTTCATCGTGGCGGTCGCCATCGACCCGTGGTGGACGTTGCTCGCGTTGGTCGGCGTGCCCGCGCTCATCCTCCCGACCATTGCGCTGCAGCGCTACATCCGCCGCAAGTCGCGTCAGCTGCGAGAGAGGTCGGGCCACCGCTCCACCCGGCTCAGCGAGGTCTTTCACGGCATCGATCCGGTCAAGCTGAACCGGATGGAGGAATATCAGCTGTCGCGCTTCGAGCGGATCGTCGAGGACATCGTGGCGGGGCAGACGAAGATGGCCGGCAGCCGCGCCCTCATGCCGGGCCTCGTCGACCTGGTGACCGGCCTCGGCTTCTTCCTCGTGCTTGTGATCGGGGGGCGCGACATCATTTCGGGCGAGAAGACGCTGGGAGACTTCGTCTCGTTCTTCACTGCGCTCGCGCTCGCATTCCAGCCGATGCGGCGCCTCGGCGGCGTCGTCGGGACGTTCCAGACGGCCGCGGCCAGCCTGGAACGCGTGTACCGCGTCTTCGACACCTCGCCCAACATCACTTCGCCCGCACGGCCCAAGCTCCTGCCGATCGGAGAGACGGAGATCCGGTTCGACGACGTTTCCTTCGCCTACGCCGATCTGCCCGTCCTGCGCGGCGCCACCTTCACCGCGCGGGCCGGAGAGACCACAGCGCTCGTCGGTGCATCCGGCGCGGGCAAGAGCACCGTGTTCAACGTCCTCACGCGCCTCGCCGACCCTGACGGGGGCAGCGTAACGATCGGCGGTATCGAGACGCGGGATCTCGCGCTCGAGGATTTGCGCGGCATGATCTCGGTGGTGACACAGGACGCGCTTCTCTTCGACGAGACGGTGCGGGAGAACATCCTGCTCGGCCGCCGCGATGTGAGCGAGGCGCGCCTGGCCGAAGTGATGGAGGCGGCGCACGTGGCCGACTTCCTGCCCAACTTGTCCGAAGGGGCCAAGACCCGTGTCGGCCCGCGCGGCTCGAGCCTGTCCGGGGGACAGCGGCAGCGCGTCGCGATTGCGCGCGCGCTCTTGCGCGACACCCCCATCCTGCTGCTCGACGAGGCCACGAGCGCCCTGGACGCCGCGAGCGAGGCGGTGGTGCAGGCCGCCCTGGAACGGCTGAGCCAGGGGCGCACCACACTCGTCATCGCCCACAGGCTGGCGACGGTGCGCGACGCTGCCAAGATAGTGGTCATGGCGGCGGGCCGTGTCGTCGAAGAGGGACGGCACGACGAACTCGTGGGACGCGGCGGCGTGTATGGCGAACTCTACAGCCTTCAGTTCGCCGACGCCGCCGAGTGATCGGGCTGGCGCCGGGCGCCGCAGGACCATATCTCGCCTAAATGGAACAGATCAGCGACCCGCGCACCGTCCTCGCCATTGGCGGGGAGGACCGTCACGATTTCCTGCAGAGCCTCGTCTCGAACGATGTCTCCGGCGCCGCGGACGGGCTTATCTATGCCGCGCTCCTGACGCCGCAGGGCAAATACCTCGCGGATTTCTTCCTGCTGGAGCGGGACGGCCAAGTCCTGCTCGACGTCGCGACCCCGCTCGCGGCCGGCCTGGCGCAGCGGCTCTCCATGTACAAGCTCCGCTCGAAGGTCACGGTCGAGGAGGCGCCGCTCGGCGTGCGCCGGGGCACGGGCGAGATGCCCGTCGGCGCCGTCGCGGACCCACGTCATCCTGAACTGCCCTGGCGGCTCTATGGCGAGGGCTCCGACGCGACGGATCCGACTGATACGCGGGTGCAAAACGTCATCCCTCTCTCCGCGATCGAACTAGTACCGAACGAGACGTACCTGCTCGAAGCGGGGTTCGAGCGGTTGCACGGGGTCGACTTTCGCAAGGGCTGCTATGTCGGCCAGGAAGTGACGGCCCGCATGAAGCACAAGACGGAGTTGAAGAAGGGCCTTGTGCGCGTGCGCGTGGACGGCTCGGCGCCGGTCGGCACGCCGATAGACGCGGGCGGGCGGCCCGCCGGGACGCTGTTCAGCCAGGCCGACGGCTACGCGATCGCCTACTTGCGTTTTGGCCGGTCCGACGATGAGATGACCGCGGGCGACGCCCGCGTCTTCTGGGACGATCAGGCGCGCTCGGAGTAGTCCATCGTCTCGGTGTTGACGATGATGTCCTCGCCTTCGCCGACGAAGGGCGGCACCATCACCTTGACGCCGTTGTCGAGGATGGCCGGCTTGAAGGAGTTGGCCGCCGTCTGCCCCTTCACCACCGGCTCCGTCTCGACGACCTTGCACGTCACCTTCTGGGGCAGCGTCGCGTTAAGCGCCTCGGCGTCGTAATACTCGATCGCAATCGTCATGCCGTCCTGCAGGAAGGGCCGGCGTTCGCCCAGGATCTCGACCGGCAATTCGACCTGCTCGAAGGTTTCACTGTCCATGAAGACCAGCATTCCGTCCTGCTCGTACAGGAACTGCTGGTCCTTCTGCTCGAGCCTGACACGCTCGACCTTGTCGGCCGAGCGGAAGCGCTCGTTCAACTTCGAGCCATTTCTAAGGTTCCTCAGTTCAACCTGCGCGAACGCTCCGCCCTTGCCAGGCTTGACATGATCGACCTTGACCGCAGACCAAAGACCGCCGTTGTGCTCCAGCACGTTGCCGGGCCTTATTTCGTTGCCGTTGATCTTGGGCATGACTCAGAGTGCACCGCTTGATGATTGAACGGCCACCGCTATATCGGCGGGTTCAAGGCATGACAAGCGGTGGCCCATCTGCCTGCGAACTATGCGCCGCACGCATAACTGTCATGCCTATGTAGCATGGGAGAATCACGTCGTCCCGGCCATAAAGGGCGATACGTCGACCAAAAGACAAAGAAACAAAGGACGCTTACGTATGACGGATTTCGTGGATGGCACTGCCTTCAACCACGAGCAGGGGAATCGGGCCCGCAAGCTATTCGCTGCGGTCGTACTTGCAGCGCTCGACGACGCGATCGCCGATGACAAGAAGTACGGCAACGGACCCGACCAGATCGCCCGCTGGGCACGCTCGCGCGATGGCCGGGAGGTGCTGACCTGCGCCGGCATCGACCCGAACGAGCGCGTCGTGAACGGCCTGATGGAATTCGTCGGCCGCGGCGTCCGCACCTCCGTCGCCCTCAGCCGCGAGGAGAGTGAGCGGCGCGCCCAACTGGCCGCCGAAGAGGCCGAAGCAGCCTGATCCTTTAGAACAGAAGTCGCCACAGGCCGGAGGCCGCCAGTTCGGCCACGGCCAGTGCCGCGATCGCGCCGCGGATCGCCCACTGTGGGAACCGGATCATGCACCACGCTGCAAGCGCGATCGACAGGCCGATCTCGATCGGGCCGAAGATATCGGCGTGCCGCGAGGTGTCCCAGTAGCTGACCGGACTTTCGAACACCCAGTCGGACAGTGGCCAGAAGTGCCGGCGTGCATCGTGGTTGTGTAGCGGGAAGTCGAGAGCCAGATGAAGCAGGCCCGCGCCGGCAAACGCCACCAGCAGGGGCCAGCCTCTTGTCGCGGCCACGGCAAGCAGTAGTCCCCACAGGATGAAGCTGTTGTCGATGGCAAACACCGTCTGCCACGCGTCCGAGTAGTAGTACTCTCGGAAGACGGTGCGCGCAGGGACGCCGAGGCCCCAGATGGACACTGCCGTCATCAGGTAGAGCGAAACGTCTGGTGCCGCAGCTCCGCCGAGCGCAGCCCATGTTGCTGCGGGTCGGTCGCGGCGCCCAAAGGCCGCAGCACCGAAGATCAGATGCGCCGGCGTGTTCACCGCGTCGAACCGGCAGCGCCAGCGCCCGTCTCAGCGCCCTCCGATGCGAGCGAAAATCTGCGCCAACTCGTCGCGAACGAGCTGCCTTACGGTGCGTGTGATGCGTTGGCCGAACTCAGCGCGAAGCTCCTCTCGCAGGACCTCCCGCACCATGGACCGCAGCTCGTCCCGGCCAACGGTGAAGGAGGATCTCCCCTCGCCGCTGATCACCCTCAGCGGATGCACGTTTGCTGAGTTGCCAACGCCATCTTGATCGGGTGACTGTTCGGGCAGTCGCCAGCCGTCATCAAGCCTCAGTGGCTCAACCAGCATCTGTGCCTCTGACATCGAATGTTCTCCTGCGTCCCTCTGCCTCAGCAGGAATGGTAGACGCGGCAAGAGGGGCGCACAACTCCTAGTGGCTAGCGCAACAGCCGCCGGAGCACGTGATCAAGCTTTTCCCCCTGCGGGCTGACATTGCGCACCGGTGCGTTCTTGACGGCGTTGTAGTAGTCGGCGGGATCATACGTCGCGATGCCGAGGTTCAACTCCTTGACCGAAAGAATGCCCATTGACCGCCACAGGGCGTAGACCGCGATCTGCCGATCGATCTGCGTCGAGACAAGGTTTGCCCGCGCGTCGAGAAGGTCCTGCTCGGCATTGAGGACGTCGAGCGTCGTTCGGGCGCCGAGGCGAGACTCCTCCGTGGTCCCCCGCAAGGCGACATCGGAAGCTTCGACCTCCCGCCGGTCGGCCTCGATGCTAGCATCGGTGACGCGGAGGATAGACCAGGCGTTGCCGACCTCGAGTTCCACTTGGCGGACCGCCGAGTGAAGCGCGCCGCGCTGCGCGTCGCGATTGGCGCGCGCCTGCCGCAAAGTGGAGGAGCGCGCTCCACCCTGATAGATCGGCCCGGTGAGCCTCAACCCGACCGCATTGTCGGGTTCGGCGAAATCGTCGTCCCACGTAATGCCAGCTGATGCCGTGAGCGATGGGCCCATCGCGGCACCGGCCTGCAAGACGCGCATCTCGGCCACTTGCGTCAACCGCTGCGCCTCGGCGATCTGCGGATGGCGCTGCCGCGCGATGTCGAGCGCCTCATCAAGAGAAGAGACGATGGCGGGCGGCGCGGGCGCGCGTTCCAGCGGCCCCGGATACTGGCCGACAACAGCGCGATACTCCTCCCGCGCCCGGGCGAGTTCTCCAAGCGCAGCAGCGCGCGTGGATCGCGACGCGGCCAGTCGAGCCTCGGCCAGCGCGATGTCGGTACGCGTGACCTCGCCAACTTCGAACCGGTCGCGCGTCGCTTGAAGCTCTCTGCTGATGACGCGGACGCTGCCCTCGGCCAGATCGACGAACTCGGTGGCACGCAAGACGTTGAAGTACGCCTGAACCGCGCGCAGCAGCACCTGCTGTTCGACACCCCGAAGCGCTTCACGTGCAGCAAGGACCGCCTCCTTCGCCGCGTCAATTGCGTAGCGTGACGCACCGAAGTTGTAGATGAGCCAATCGAGACTAAAGCCGAAAGCGTAGCGCGTTTCTTCCTCGTCTATCGGCCCGAGATTCGTCTCGACTTCCCTGAAGACATAATCGACGCTCGCGACGTAGTTCAGAACCGGGCGCAACGCTGCGACGGCCCCCGCGACATCCTCGTCGGCGGCACGCACGAGGGCCCGATTCTGCTCGATTAGTCCGCTCGTCCTGTATGCACCGATCAGGGCATCTGTCAGGCTGTCTGCCTGAGCCGCGTGGCCCACCGCGAGGGCGATCGCTCCCGCAGCAAGAAACTCACGAACCTTAAGGGTGAACATCTCGGTCCTTCCTCACAAGTGGAACGTACGCGAACGCTCAAACCCCTGCAGGAGCGGCGCGCCGGCATTGAAAGCGAACCGCCAGCTGACGTGCCCGTCGATCTTGTAGCCGAGGCGACAGGTGCCGAGGGCACCCGTCATGAAGAGTGCGGCGATCCGTCCGCCCTCCCGCAGTTGCGAAGTGAGCCTCTCCGGCACTTCCTCCACACCGCCTTCGATCAGGATGACATCGTAGGGTCCATGCTTTTCGGCGCCGTCGGCCAGCGTGCCCTCGATCACTGCGGCATTGTCGACGCCGGCCGATGCGAGTGCCTGCTCCGCCTCCTTTGCCATCGCGTGGTCTGGCTCGACCGCGACAACTGTGTCGGCGAGCCTAGCGATCACGGCAGTGGAGTAGCCGAAACCTGGGCCGAGATCGAGGACGATGTCGCCGGGCTGGATATCCACGCCGTCTAGCATCTTGGCAAACGTCCGTGGTTCAAGCACCACGCGGCCGCCACCAAGGTCGATGTTTTCGCCCATGTATGCGGTCGCACGCCGGGCGGCTGGCACGAAATCCTCCCGCGCGACATGCAACATTGCGTCAATGATCGGGAATTTCGTCACGTCGGAAGGCCGCACCTGGGTGTCGACCATCATCCGTCGGCTTGCAGGAAAATCTGTCATCGCTCGCTGAACTCTTCGGTTCATTCCCGCTTTCCGTCTGACATGCTTTTGCCCTGCCGGCAACAGCGGCCGGACAACGCACCCCTTGCGGTGCACGACTGCATCGCCTATCCAACGGCCGCTCAGGCGAGTTGGCGGAGTGGTTACGCAGCGGATTGCAAATCCGTGTACACCGGTTCGATTCCGGTACTCGCCTCCATTTCCTTATAAGTCTTAGGGTTAGCGGCTCAAACGTCGAGTGTGACATATAGGGGGACACACCCCCCTAGGATGCTGTCATCCGCTGGAACCGGGCAGCGATCATCTCGGCGCCGAAGAAGTAGCGCACCTCCATGTCGCATGAGTAGCGATGAGGTATGCTGCATGGCTCGTTCCCCCACCGTTGCCCCGAGCGCGAGGGCGCGCCGCGCGCAAAAAGCGCGACCTCCTCAACTGCTTCATCTCTCTGGGAATTTTGGCTCCGGCGGCAGGACGCGCAGTCCGGAGATCAACCCATTGACTTCACAAGACTTTAGGGCCGGCGCACGCGTCCAACTCTGCCTTGTGTCAGGAATAGTGCCGTACCTCGTGCCGGTGCGCAAGCGGAAACCTCGACTGCGCCGACACCGGCATTTCAGGAGCCGAATTGGTCTTCCGGTAGCGCCTCCACCGCCTCGACCTCCCGCCGGTAGCAGTCCGGCGCGCCGCAGCGGCACGGACGCCCACCCTTCGCGAACCCCTGCAGAACCTGACGGTGGGGTCCGTGTCGGTGGTGATGGTTGGTCGCCGGCTGATGCTGCTGGATCAGCTGTGCCTCGCGCAGTCGGGTGCGCGCGGGGCAGCGATGCTGCTCGAGGATTTCTGCATGCCAAGCCTCGTCGAGGCGCGACATGTGCCTGCCAGGCCACCCCACGCACCGAACTTGACGCCCGTTCAGGCCGACCGCTGCCGATGTGGAAAGGGACGTCGGAGCCGGCCACGAAGTGCGCGTAGACCGGCGGGCAGGCCACCGCTGCCCTTGCTGTGAAGACTGCCGCCCGCCGCGAGGTGCGGGTGGACGTTCGCACGGATCCATGTCCAGGGCTCGATCGCGATATCGAACCTGCGCGCTTCCCGCATGAGCTGCTTCCCTTCTACGCAAGGCAGGATCTACAGCACGCCGCTTGGCAAAGAGTTTATGGGGGAAGAAGTTCGCTACCCAAATCTCAGTCAGGACACGGACATGACCCGCACTTCGCGCACGTAGGAGCCTACCACGTAAGGCACCTTCTCGCCCTCCTCGCAATCGATCAGTGCCTGGCCGAGAGGAGTTTCGACACTGACGGCGCCGTTTTCTGGGTCATTGCGGTCGCGTGTCAGGGTGAAGCTCATCCGGCCGCCGTCCTCGATACGCTCGACAACGACTTTGCTGCCGATTTCAATAATGCCCTCCGCGACCATGGGTGCGACCGCAACCGATCCTTTGGGGTGTTCTGAACGCTCTCGGCGAGTTTTGATTTCCAGCGGTAGGTCGGCTTGCTCAGATGAAGCAGCCGGCCTTCTATCGGCCTCCGCCGTCTGCCGCGCGCTTGCCATCTCCTCGAAGCTGACGACCGATGCCGACCGCCGGGGCTCGACCTTCATTTCGGACAGTCGCTCCTTGATCCGTGTTTTGAGGATCTCCTTCTCGGCGTCTGGATCGCGGAACCAATCCGTCGACCAGATCCGGTGCAGTACCCAGCCCTTGCCCTCCAGGACCTCCTGACGCAACCGGTCGCGATCGCGGCTCGACTTCGAGGAATGATAAGTCGCACCGTCGCATTCGACGCCGAGAAGGAACCCGTGTGGCCAGTCGGGATGGCGCACGCCGATGTCGATCCGGTAGCCCGATGCGCCGACCTGCGGCACCGCCTCACAGCCGAGGAACTCGACGACGCGGACGACGTGGGCCTCGAACGGGCTCTCGATCTCGCCGCCGCGGGGCTCGCAATCGGGGACCGCGCCCGTCGCGCAGTACTCCAGCCAGCCGCGGAGCATCTGCACGCCCTTCGACTTTCCGTCGGCCAAGATATCCGCGGGTCTCATCGACGTGAAGGTAACGATCTGCTCTTTCGCCCGGGTGAAGAGCACGTTGAGGCGACGGTCGCCGTGCGCAAGGCCCACGGGCCCGAACCGCTGCATCACTCGCCCACCCTCGCTCTCGGGGCCGTAGAGCGTGGAAATGAACATGACGTCGCGCTCGTCGCCCTGAACCGTCTCGATGTTCTTGACGAAGAACTTCTCGAGCGCGTCGTTGCGCTCCTCCCAGTTCCGCACATAGGCGTCGACCCGCGAATTGCGATCGCGCTCGCGCTCGAACTCCTGCAGCAGGAGCTCGCGCTGGTCAGTGTTCATCGTCACCACCCCGAGGGAGCGGTCCGGATAGGCCTCCATGAATCGCACGACGGCGGCGATGACGGCGCGCGCCTCGATGTGGTTGGTCCTGTTGGCGTAGGTGCCGCGGACCGAGACCAGCTTGACGCCCATTTCCGGATCGATCTCGGAGGCCGACGGGAAGATCGTCAGGTTGTCGTTGTACATCCACCTGTTGGAGAAACGGATCGGGCCAGAATGGCGCGAGCGGTAGTGCCAGCGCAGCTGCCTCACCGGAGAGAAGGTCGCGTTCGCCATATCCAGGATGGACTCGGCGTCCTCCCGCATGTCCTCGTCGAGCTCCTCCTCGGACATGATCTTCATGAAGAAACTCGTCGGCGGCAACTGCTTGGTGTCGCCGACCACGACCACCTGCCTTGCCCTGCTGATCGCGCCGATCGCGTTCTCGGGCGTCATCTGCGAAGCCTCGTCGATAACCACAAGGTCGAACTCGAGGCCCTCTCCGAGATACTGTGCCACCGCCAGCGGCGACATCATCCAACACGGCTTCAGGACCTGCAGCGCCGTGCCGGCGCGGTGTGTGAGCTCGCGCACGCCGACGCACCTCTTCTTCTTGGCGAGCTCGTTTTCGATCAACGCCATCTCGGTGTAGCTCGACTTCCGCCCGATCCCGTTGCCGCGAGGCGGCCGCACAGCCGACATGAGGCCTTGGCGAACGACCTTTCGCGACATCTGGATGAGGTCCCGGTCCTTCCGCGCGATCTCCGAGCGGATCGCCGCGTAGTCGTCGCCGGTATAGCCCGAGAGCGCGTCGGCGTGCATCTCGTAGGCCCGGTCGGCGATCGCCTTCGCCATCAGCGCCTTGATCTCGGCAACCACATCGACGTCGCCTGACGCTTCGCGCCCGCGAAGATCATCGAGATAGGCGCCGAAACCGTGCCGGCGCAAGGCACCTGCTGCCCGGCGCAGGTGCGACGCCTGAACCAGTCCCTGGCTGTCGGAAGCCGCCGTCCCCAGATCCTCCAGCCGGGCGAACAAAGCCGGCGTCGCGGCGACCTCACTCGCCAGACCCACCGTTTCGCGAAATTTTGTGGCGCCGATCTCGATTTTTCGCCTGCGCGAAGCGAGCTCGCGAGCAACGTGCAGGATTTCGGTCGTCCGCCCGCCTCGGATCAGCGCCAGCGCAGCATTGGCATCGGCGGCGGTGCTGGCAAGCTCGGCCGCGCGCAGCGAGGCCCCGACCCGATCGGTATCGGTCGCCACACCCTGGAACGCTCCTCCGAGGACATTGGCCGCACCGCTTTCTTCGATGCGACCGTCGAGATCGTCGAGGTCCGCGCGCTGCCGCGCGATTTCCCGAGCCTCCTCCTCGCTCATCGCGTTGCGGTCTACAAAGAGCGCCAGGTGCCGCCGCGCTTCATCTTCGCGTCCGGCATGATGCTCGGCGACCTCGCCAAGATGCTCCAGAATGCTTTCGAGATCGGCGAGGCAGCCGTCGAACTCATAGTCCCGCATAGCCGCGGCGAGCTTCTCCAGGCCTTCGAGGTCGTCCGTCTCAAGGCGGCGATGCAAACCTTCGTCCGGGCTCAGCAATTCCAGGAGCTCGTAGAAGGCCTGCACCCCAACAATCTTCTGCCGGTCCGTCTCGAAACCGGCGAATAGGCGCCCGAAGAGGTTGGAGAGCTCCCGCGTCTCGGCGAAGCGCGAGACCTGGCGCAGCCAGCCGGCGTAGGCGCGCATCTCCGCCACAATGTCGATCCGCTTTTTCGAGCGACCCTGGAGGACGTTGCGATACTGGTTGCGCGCGCTCTTGTAGGCCCCGGAGAATGCCCGAAACATGCCCGCGCTCTCAATCGTATCGGCGTAGCGGTTCACCTCCTCCGCGCTGGCCTTACGGGGTGCGCCGGGAAGCGTCCGATGGAGAATCTCGAGCTCGGATGCGAGCCGCCCCATCTCCGAGAGCAGGAGTTTTGCCGCGGCGACAACCCGACCGCCCTCGTTCGAAGCGCGCAATTTCCGTGCTTCGGCGGGTGCGGCGGCAATCTCTGCGTGGATCTCCGCAAGCCGGGCGAGACGTACATCATCGGCTTCGGGCCACGCCGCCACGAGATCCCGCGCGGAATGTGCCACGACGAGCGACGCTCGTTGCGCGGTCTCGGCGCTCTTGCGGCACCGCAGGTTAGCCTCGGGGTCGATGCCCTCCTCGCCGTCCGCCGCAAAGTTGGCCGCCGCCTCGATCCTCGCGACAGGAGTTCCCTCGCGATCCGAAAGTCGGCGCGCGAGGGCAGCGGCGAGACGCCTCCGAGTGGCGATGTCGTCCAACAGACTGCCCACTTCCCGACGATCTCGGGCCGCGCCCATGCTCGCGACGAGGGTCGGATCCAGGCGGTCGGCCTCGGCCTCAAGTCGCCCGAGCAATGCAACGAGCAAGTCCATGTCCGCGGCAAGGGGGTCGCCACCGAATAGAGGCGCTGCCGCGGATTCCCGCGCCGCATCGACCCATGCCGAGAGGTCGCGTGCGAGTTCCCCCACCGCCTCGGCGAAGTCCTCGGCGTCCTCCGTATCGAGCACGATGGCGGTCGCGTCGCGCCAGAGCGCCGGCAGTGCATCCCGACGGGCATGGCGGTCGGCAAAAACGCGGGCGTCGGTAAGAATGGCATCGCGCATTGCCGAAGTGAGGTGCTCGCAACCGACAAGACCCGCGCGCCGCACCTCCTTGCTGAGGGGCTTGCGCACGTCCGCCGTCGCGATGGCGTGCCCGACCGCTTCGTAGACTGTCATCCCCGTTTCGCCGAGGGGTGACGCGAGCGCGTCGAGGTAGGCCTGCAGAACACTGCGCCGGGACTCGAGCGCGCGGGTCTGGTCGGCGTGCGCCTCTTCCACCCTGTGATTCCCGCGCCCGAGTTCGAGGCGTGCCGCGAGACTCTCGTAGACCTGGTCGCGCGATCCCTTGCTTGCCTGCAGCGGCAGGACAAACTCCCCGAGTCCGGTGGCATCCAACCGGTTGCGCACAACATCAAGCGCGGTCAGCTTCTCGGCGACGAAAAGAACCCTCTTTCCGTCCTTCACGGCCGCGGCAATGAGGTTGACGATGGTCTGCGACTTGCCACTTCCCGGTGGACCCTCGAGCGCCAGATGCTGGCCGGATGCGACATCAACGAGGGCGCTGTACTGGGAGGCATCGGCGTCCATCACCAGGTGCGGCACCTTGCGCGCCACCTCCGGAGCATCGGTTTCGTAGATTTCAGCGTACTCGCCGCTACCGCCACCGACGCTGGCGAGAAGCCGCGCCACGGCATGGTTCTGCGCCAGCGGCCGAACCTGGGGATCGAGATCGTGATACATTGCGATCTTGCTGGAAGGGAAGTTGCCGAATGCGACTTCGCGACGTACGCGCCACTTCAGGCCGACAGGGTTAAGATCCGCGACCTACTCGAAGTACGCCTCAAGGTCTACCTCGTCCTCCTCGAACTCAGGAAGCGATAGGCCAAACTCGACCTCGAGCTTCTGACAAAGGGTGGTGTTAGGCGAAATCCTGGCTTCGCTCGAGACGTAGAATTCGGCGCCGCCGGGAGACTTCCGCCGCTGCATGCGGATCTCCAGCATCAGGAGCGGCGAGACGAAGCTCTGCCGCTCGTTCGCTGGCTGCCAATCGAGCAGGCCGAAGGCGGCGTGCATCACGTTGATCCCGGCCTCCCGCTCATAGCTGTGCGCACGCTCGATGATGCTCTTGGCCACGCGCGCGAACTTCTCGGGAAGGAGCAGCGTTTGGATGTAATCATCCTCGTGGCGCCCGTCGGCATTCGCCTCTTCCGGCAGTGGGAGCGAGAAATCTGGAGAGATCCCATGATTGCGCGCATGCGTCGCCAGCGAGGGCGTTTTCCCAGATTGCCGCGGCGCCATGCCGAGGCTCTCGCGCAGCCGATCCTTCATCGCGCGCTCGATCCTTAGCTCCTGTTCCGAATAGTCAGCGGACTTCGGATCGAGAGCTTCCAGCTCCTCGCGATACTCACTGTCGTCGTGCCGAGCTTCGATCAGGGCGACCTGAAATTCCTCTGTCGCCTCGTCGACGGGGTCGATGTCGAGACCGGGAAGGGGCACGATCTGCATCTCCATGCCACCGACAAGACGATGAGCCAGAACATTCGGAAGTTCGTCGACGACCCGCACCGTTCCGTTCCGGCGCGGAGAAAGAGCCGACGACATATCGACGAGGGGATTGCGGCGTGTGAAGTCGAGAAAACGTCTGCGCAGGCTTTGAAGTTTGCCGTTAACCAGTTCTATGGTCTCCGGATCGGAAAAAGCTGCGTTTGAACCCTGATCGTCCATAAGTCTCCCCCACTTCGGCAGGAACGGGTTCGGCCATGACCGATCGTTCCCTTCACTGAGCAACCGGCGCCGAAACTGGCTGAATTAAACCGGCGGGAATAATCGCACCGGACCCCTCGTGCGCGCTATCAATCGATCATCTACGTCTCGCAAACGCCGCCCCGACGGCAGTTGCAAAGGTCTGTCGTTGGGAGTGCATCATGGCTATGCGAGACATCCGTGCAAACCCTACTGCAAAACATCATTCATCAATCTTCCGTCGCGCAGATCGACAAGGCACACAGGCTGTTGACCAGCCGCATCTGCTCCACCGTCGCGCAAGGCGTCGCGAGCAGCCGCGGCGACGCGAAGACGAGGCTCAGCGCCTTGCCGCGGCTCACGGCGACGTTGAGGCGTTCGCGGGCCAGCAGAAAGTCGAGGCCGCGCGACGTCTCCTCTGCCGAGGACGCGGTCATGGCGACGAGCGCGACCGCCGCCTCCTTGCCCTGGAACCGGTCGACGGTGCCGACGCGGATGCCGGGCAGCGCGTCGGAGAGGGCGTTCACCTGCGCGTTGTAGGGCGCGACAACGATGATGTCGCTCTGGCGAAGCCGCCGCGTCTCGCCCTCGCGGTCGGTCCAGCTCCCGGAGAGCAGACGCGTCACGGCTTCGCGGATCCCTTCGACCTCCTCGGGGCATTCCTGCGCGCGGCCTTCGTGCTCCACCGGAACCAGGAAGGCGCCCGCCGCCGGCAGGCCATCGGCGCGGACGGCCTGCCGCGCCGTGCTCTCGTGCGCCCGCAGGCGTCCTGAATAGTACTGGTCCGAGATGTAGCGGCAGATCTCCGGGTGCATCCGGCGCGTCATCGGCAGGAACAGGCCTCGCTCGGGCGGGACGACGGTCTCGCCGCCCAGCATCCAGTCCAGCCCGGAGAGGTCTGCCGGATGCGGGTGCGCGCCCTGGATCACCTGCGGGAGCTGGTTCGGGTCGCCCACCAGAACGACGTTCTTCGCGGCGTTGGTCATGGCGACGAGGTTCGCGAGCGAGACCTGCCCCGCCTCGTCGACGAACAGGGTGTCGAAAGCGCCCTGCATCTCCTCGGCTGCGAACAGCCAGGCCGTCCCGCCGACCACCTGCGCGCTGCCGGAGATGGCGTCCACCTTCGTCACCATCTCGATGCGGTCGTAGGGCGCTGCGAGCTCGTCGAGGTCCTCCTTCCCCTTGTGCACCAGATGCAGGTCGAGCTCCGGGTCGTCCCAGTCCCAGGCGTCGATGCAGCCCATCAGCACGTTGCGGATCGCCTCGTGCGAGTTCGACGCGACGGCGACGCGCTTGCCCTCGCGCACCAGCGCCAGGATGGCGCGGGCGGTGACGTAGGTCTTGCCCGTCCCGGGCGGCCCCTGCACCGGCAGCACGGTTGCGTCCATCGCCCGGACGGCGGCGATCATCGCCTCGACCGGGTCCGCGTCGTCGGACACCGGCAGCGGCGCCGCTCCCGACGAAGCGCGGCGGTCGTCGCGACAGCAGGTCATCGGCGGCACGGTTCGTGCGCGGACCCAGCTGATCCTCGACGACGCGCAGGATGGCGCCCGGGATGGGGCGCGGATCGAATGGCGAAGGTCGGCAGCAGGTCCAGCCGGTCGGGCAGGCGGTCGCCGCCCTTCGGGCCGAGCTTGATCGTGACGCTCCGCCGCCGGCGGTCGAGGTCGAGGATCTCCACCGTCGCGATCTTCTCCTCGAGGCGGATGCAGGCCTTCTTGCCGGTCCTCAGCTTCGTCTCCTGCCGCGGGAAGCGGTAGGTCCGCTTGATCGACTTCTTCTCGGGCTCCTGCGGTCCCGTCGCGACGAGGCCGCCGAGGCAGTCCATGTCCTCGCAGAGGTCGTCGGACGTCGCGCGCCGCCGCGTCGAATACGGCCCATGCCGCGGGCTTCGCCTCCCGCTTGTGGAACCGGGCGAGGTCGAAGAGGAGCTGCCCGCGCCCCTCCGGCAGGTCGGCGGCGAGCAGGCGCTGCCGCAGTGCCTCCGCCTCGGCGTCGTCGGCGTCGTACCGCTCGTCCTGCGGCGGCGCGGGCTCCGGCCAGGGGCGGTCGGGCCGTATCGCGGACAAGCCAGTCGCGCAGCGCCTCGGTCGAGACGCAGTCGATCCGGTTGTAGTCCTCGATCTCGTCGAGGATCGCCTGATCGCGGGTCTCCCGCCATTCCTCGTAGGCGACGACCGAGCCGCCGGCGGTCTTGACCTCGCCGGTGCGCTCGATGCCGTAGAAGGCCTCCATGTCCTTGATCGAGTAGGACGGCTCGGAGGCGGCGACGCCGCCGCGCACCACCGCGTAGAGGTCGCAGAACCGCCGCTCGCGCAGCCAGCGGTCGAGCCGAGCCTCGCCCACGCCGTGCCGGGTGCAGAGCCGCCGGAGCGCCGTGATCTCGTAGGCGGCGTAGTGGTAGATGTGCGCCTGCGGGTGCGCCGTCAGCCGCGCGTCGAAGAGGTCGAGGAGGCGGATCAGCACCTCCCGCTCCTCCGCGTGGTCGTGCGCCCAGAGGGCGGTGAAGTCGGCGCCGTCCCAGACCCCGTGCAGGTACTCGAGCCCGTCGACGCCGCCCTCGGCGTAGAACGGATCGCCCTCGATGTCGTAGAAGAGGTCGCCCGGGTCGGGCCGCGGCAGGAGGTCGAAGCCCTTGCCCGGCAGCGCCTCGCGCAGCTCGTGCAGCGGCGGGCCGGACTTGCGGGCGTGCTGCAGCCGGGCCTGCAGGCGCAGGCGGTCGAGCGTCGGCGGCGCGAGCTTCGGCACGCGCTCCTCCCGCTCGGCGAGGGCGGCGAGCGTGGTCACGCCCGCCGCCTCCAGCTTCGCCACCTGGGATCGCGTGATCCCGGCCACCTCGAAGAGACTGTCCTCCGCCTTCCAGCGGTCGGCGCAATGGTCGCGCCAGCGGCAGAGCGGGCAGGCGGCGGTCGGCACCGGGCGCGTCGGCCATGGGCGCGCCACGAACGCCTCCAGCCGCTCCCGCGCCTGCCGGGCATAGGCCGCGTACTCGGCCAGCCGGAAGGAGAAGCGGCTGCCGTCGCCGAGTTCAACGTGCGCGCGCTCCGGCGCCCGCCCCTGCACCCGCGCCAGCAGGTCGGAGTAGAGGACGAGCTGCAAGACGTGCCCCGGCGCGGGTTTCCGCTTCAGCTTGGTGTCCGCCACCTCGTAGGAAAACGTGCCGAGGTCGGACGGCTCCTCCACCCGCTCGAGGAAATCCGACCATCCGCCCCAGGCGCCCCCCTCCAGCGCGCCCTGGAACACGACCGGCTCGCCTGATCGCAGGGCCACCACGGTGGTCTCGACCGCTTGGTGGAACGGCTGCTCCTTGTCGATCTCCGCCACCTCGCCGCGCCCCTTGAGCCGCGCGAGGTGCTGCGCCTCGTGCGCGTCGCCGTGTCGCTGCAGGAGGTCGGCGTCGGCGCTGTCCTCGGCGGGCTCGGGGCCACGGCCATGCAGGTGCTCGAGGTCGAGCCGCGTGGCATGGGCGCACCCCGTGAACCGCATCAGGTCCGACGCGGAGAGCCGGATGGCGCCACCCTTCAGCCTCACGCCACGACCTCCTCGACCCGATCGAAGCGCAGGGCGCGCCCGCCGAGGTCGCGGAAGGCGCGCTGCCGGCAGGAGAGCACGATGATCTGCAGGTCCGCCGCCTGGCGGTGCAGCGCGTCGAACATCCGCTCGATGCGGTCGTCGTCGGTGTAGACCAGCGCGTCGTCGAGGATGACGGGCGCGTGCCGCCCGCCCGCCGCCAGCATCCGCGCGAAGGCGAGCCGAACCAGCAGCGCGACCTGCTCGCGCGTGCCGCCGGAGAGAATGTCGATCTCCTCCGGCTGCCCGGCGCGGGTCAACGCCACCGGCAGCAGCGTCTGCTCGTCGAACGTCAGCTCCGCTTCCGGCCAGAGCAGCCGCAGGAGCGGCGCGAGCTCGCGCATCACGGGCTCGAAGTAACGCTCGCGCGCATCCGTCCGCGCCGCCTCCAGCGCCGCGCGGAGGCGCGTCAGCACCCGCACCTCGAACTCGATCCGCCCGAGATGCACCTCTGCTGCCTGTAGCCGCTCCTCCACGTCCGCCAGCTCTTCCTCCACCGCCTCGCCCGACCGGACGTCGATCCGCGCGTCGAGCCCCTCGCGCTCCGACGCAAGTTCGCGGACGCGCTGCTCGGCCTGCTCCGCCACCGCTTCGGCGCGGCCGAGCGCAGCCCGCATCGCCTCGAGATCCCGCGCCGCCTCGACGAGCTCGCGGTGCTGCGTCTGCGCGACCTCGTGCGTCACGCGGCAGCGGGTGAGGTCCACCTCGAGATCGCCCTCGCGCGCAGCCGGATCGCCGTCGCCGAGCGCCGCATCCGCCCGCTCCAGGCGCTCCGCGGCACCAGCGTCGGCGGCCTCCGCACGTACGGCCCGGTCACGCGCCGCCTCAAGTGTCCGCCGGTCCGCGTCGCACGCCCGCGCCGCCGCGGCGGCATCCGCCTCGGCCTCGGTGAGAGCCTCCTGTGCCTCCTCGACGGGTGGCCCGTCGTCCTCCCCGGGCGCCGCGTCGGGGATCTCCGCCAGCGCCGTCCGCAGCGCCTCCATGCCCTCGGGCGCGATGGCGTCGAACCGCGCCCGCGCCTCCCCGGCGCTACGCGCCGCGGCCTCCCGCGTTGCAGCACGGCGCCGTGCATCGGCGAGGTCGTCGAGCCCCGATGCGGTCAGCGCCTCCGCCAAGCGCGCTGCCGCGGCGTCGACCGAACCCGCCGCCGCGGTCTCACCGGGATGGATCGTCAGCCGACCGACCTGCGGAATCTCGAGGACCGCGCCCTCGGCGATCGTCGTCCGCACCTCGTGCGCGAGCCGCGCGACGCCGAGGCGCACGCGGCCTTCGGCGCCGGGCGCGTAGCTCATCACGAGCGAGGCGGAGGCGCGGTCACGCAGCCGTTCGGCCTCGCGCAGCTCCTGTGCCAGGCGGTCGAGGTCGCGCAGCGTCTCGGCGCCCGGACCGACCTGGGCGGCAGCCGTCGCAGCCTCCAGCTCGGCTCGCGCGGCCTCGGCCCGGCTGATCTGCGAAGTCAGCTCCTGGCGCCGCCGCGCGCCTTCGCGCGCTGCCTGCCTGTGATGTGCCGCGCGGAACGCCTCCCGCGCCACGGCCAGAGCCCGGGCAGCCGCCTGCGCCGCGCTTCCGGAGGTCGCCTGCCGCGCCTCCGCCTCAAGCAGCGCGGTCTCGGCAGCCTCCCGCTCGGTCCGCGCCCGCTCCAGCGCCTCGGCGGCCAAGGCCCGCTCCTGCCGGGCGGCGCGCAGCCGCGCCAGTTCGTCCTCGCGGCGCGAGACCTCCAGCTCGGCCATCCTCAGCGCGTCGGCGGCCCGCGCCACGGCGTCGGCATGCCGCTCCGCCGCCGCGAAGGCATGGCGCGCCTCCGCAAGCCTCACGCGCCGCGCCTCAACCTCCTTCGGGGCCTCCAGCTCGGCCAGTTCGCGCCGGACGGCGCGCCGCCGCTCAAGCGCCGCGGCAAGTTCGCCGGCGATGCCGCTCAGCCGGGCGCGCTCGGTTCGCAGCCCTCAACAGTCTCCTGCGCCGCCTTCCACGGCCCGCCCGTCTTTGGGCGACCTGTATTCGTTGCGTACCGCTCCAGCTCCTCCCGGCACCGCGCCAGCGCCGCGTCCATCCGCCGCCCGCCGGTCATCGCCTCTACCTCGCCGGTGACGGACGAGAGCAGGCTGCGCCGCGCCTCGAGACCCGCCTCCTGCTCCTTCGCCGAGCCATGGTCGAGCGCGGTCATCCCCTGCCGCACCCAGAGCAGACCCGAGGGCCCGCCGTCGCCGCCGCCCGGTCAGCCGCGCGATCCACGCCTCCGCCTCGTCCGCCTGCGCCACCAGGCGGTCGTCGCGCGTCACCCGCGCCTCGGGCCGCGAGAGCCAGCGCTTGGAGAAGCGGAACCGCCCTCCTCCGTCTCGATCTCGACGGAGACCTCCGGCGCGCCGCCGGCATGCGGACGCAGCGCCTTCACCTCCTTCGTCTGCGAGCGATGGGGCACGAAGAAGAGCGCCTGCACCGCGTCGAAGATCGTGGACTTGCCGGCCTCGTTCGGCTCGCAGAGGATGTTGAGGCCATGTGCGATGCCGTTCACCTGCACCGGGTCGGTGAAGCGGCGGACGTTGTTCAGCGTGATGGATAGCAGTCTCACCGTCCGCCCTCCTTCACGTATCCATAGAGCCGCGACAGCGCCGCGGCGGCGACGTCGCGCTCGCCCCCCGCGAGCCGCTCGTCGAGCAGG
>CAVZOJ010000025.1:0-14572 GCA_963776845.1 uncultured Alphaproteobacteria bacterium
CGCCGGCGATCTTGGCGATGGCGTAGGGCTCGTTGGTCTGCTCCAGCGGTCCGGTCAGCAGGTACTCCTCCCTCATCGGCTGCGGGCAGTCGCGCGGGTAAATGCAGCTTGAGCCGAGGAACAGCATGCGCTCGACGCCGGCCTGCCAGGCGGCGTGGACGACGTTCGTCTGCATCATCAGGTTTCGGTAGATGAAGTCGGCGCGGTACACGTTGTTGGCGTGGATGCCGCCCACCTTCGCCGCGGCGAAGAATACGTAGTCGGGCCTCTCGCTTGCGAAGAACTTCGCCGTCGCTGCCTGCGACGTGAGGTCGAGCTCGGCGTGGCTGCGGGTGACGATCCGCGTGTACCCCGCTGCCTCGAGCCGCCGCACGATAGCCGAGCCCACCATTCCCCGGTGGCCGGCAACGTAGATCTTGGCGTCATTGTCCATCATATGTTCCGGCGTCACTCGTGGTAGTCGAAGACGCTGTAGCCGTGCTTCTTGACCAGCTCGTCGCGCTCGGCGATGCGAAGTCCTCGCGCACCATCTCGTCGACCAGTTCGTCGAAGGTGATCTTCGGGGTCCAGCCGAGCTTCTCCTTGGCCTTGCTCGGCGTCGCCGAGCAGGGTTTCGACTTCGGCGGGGCGGAAGTAGCGCGGGTCGACCGCGACGATGCACTTGCCGTCGCCGTCGTAGCCCTTCTCCTCGCACGCCCTCGCCCTCCCAACGGATCGCCATGCCGAGCTTCTCGGCCGCGGCGGTGACGAAAGTCGCGGACGCTGTACTGCACGCCGGTGGCGATGACGAAGTCCTCCGGCTGCGTCCTGCTGCAGCATCAGCCACTGCATCTCGACGTAGTCCTTGGCATGGCCCCAGTCGCGCCTGGCGTCCAGGTTGCCGAGATAGAGGCAGTCCTGCAGCCCGAGCTTGATGCGGGCGAGCGCACGCGTGATCTTGCGGGTGACGAAGGTCTCGCCGCGGACAGGGATCTCGTGGTTGAAGAGGATGCCGTTGCAGGCATACATGCCGTAGGCTTCCCGGTAGTTCACCGTGATCCAGTAGGCGTAGAGCTTGGCCACCGCGTAGGGGCTGCGCGGGTAGAACGGCGTCGTCTCCGTCTGCGGGCGTTTCCTGCACCATGCCGTAGAGTTCCGAGGTGGAGGCCTGATAGAAGCGCGTCTTGCTTTTCGAGGCCCAGGATGCGGATCGCCTCGAGCATGCGCAGAGCGCCGAGCGCGTCGGAGTTGGCGGTGTATTCCGGCTCCTCGAAGGAGACGCGCGACATGGCACTGGGCGGCGAGGTTGTAGATCTCGTCCGGCTGCACCTGCTGGATGATCCGGATCAGGACTGAGGAGTCGGTCAGGTCGCCGTGGTGGAGGATGAAGCGGCGATCGGGCTCGTGCGGGATCCTGATAGAGGTGATCGATGCGGTCGGTGTTGAAAAGCGACGTGCGCCGCTTGATGCCGTGGACCTCATAGCCTTTTCTCAGCAGCAATTCGGCCAGATACGAGCCGTCCTGTCCCGTCACCCCAGTAATCAGCGCCTTCTTCATTTTTCCACTTCTCTCACAGGGCCTGCCTTCGCCCTTGGTTCTCCACGTACTTGTTTGGGATGGATCGCTCCCCCCTCCATTGGGCTTGCGCGCTGCGGGCAACCGCCCAGCGGTTGGCTTCCCTCCATGACCTTCCCGCTATTTTTGCTCAAGTGCATCCATCAGTACCAAGCATATCCGCGTAGGTTCTCCGGTCGTCACTACAGAGCTTGCGGAACCGCGCCAAGGTGGCGAGCGGGGTCTTAATGCTTATTGGGCCGTCTCCCAGCGGCTCCCGTGACGACCATCTTGCAACAGTCGACCCCCTCTCCGGCACTGTACCTCTCGCCGGCGGCCAACCTTCGGTCTCCGCAGGCGCTCCAGATCAAGCGACTGCGGCATGGCGCACCCCCTCGAGCATGTCGATCACCTCGCTGGCGAAGGCTTCGGCGTTGTCGATCGCCTTCTCGATGCCGTTCACGTCGGTAGGGTCGAGATGACGGAGCCCTCCGCCCGCGTTGTGAAGCGACGAGAACGCCGTTCGTCGGTGTAGCTCGGTCGAAAACGCCTCGAAGCTCGGCGTTGATGCGCTTCCCGAGCTTGCTCTTTACTGCCTTTTGCCCGTGTGCGGTGTCACGACACACTCCTTTAAACTCCAGAAGCGGGTTAGCGTAACGCTACTTCTTACTTGGCCTCTAAACCGGCATGACGGGATCCCCATAGTCCACGAGCGTCCGGTCCACGGTCAGGAACGCCAGGCCCTCCACCCGTGCCTGAGCGATCAGCATGCGGTCGAAGGGGTCGCGGTGAATAGGGACGAGGGAAGGAAGCGCAAGCACATGCCGTGCTTCGACGGCAATCTCGCGGTAATCGTTGGACAGCAAGCCCGCGCGGAGCACGGACGCTTCGATCTGGAAGTCGGGGCGGTCGAGGGCCCGCTTGATGGCGATCTCCCAGAGGCTCGCGACGCTGAACCAGAGCGTGTTCCCGGATGCCTTCACCAGGCGGTCGGCCTCAATCGACATCATGTCATCTCGCGCCGCCGCCCAGAGCAAGAGATGCGTGTCGAGAAGGAGGTTCATTCCCGCACGACACGACCCTCGAACATCGCCGCGATCTCATCTGCGAACATGGTGTCGAAATCGTCCGGCACGGCGACCGCCCCCTTCAGGAATCCGGTCCGCCGCGGTTCCGGGGCGTCCACCATCGTTACCTTGACGAGCGGCTTGCCTGCGCGGGCGATGACGAAAGGCTCGCCTCTCAGCGCCTCATCAACGAGCCGCGACAGGTGTGTTTTTGCCTCGTGCATGTTCACCGTCTTCATCGGGAGCTCCTGCAGCTTAGTCCACATGACCTAGTCCCATCAGGCCCCCTCTTCAAGCGACGTGGCCTGCTGCCGGTTTCGTGGACACCGGGTTAGGTTTGCATAGCTCGGTCCTCGAACGCCATGGGGCTGAGGTAGCCCAGCTTCGAGTGGCGTCGTCTCGGATTGTAGAAGCGCTCGATGTAGTCGAACACGTCGGCGCGTGCCGCGTTGCGGGTGCGGTAGACCTTGCGGGCTGTCCGTTCGGTCTTCAGCGATGAGAAGAAGCTTTCCATCGCCGAGTTGTCCCAGACGTTGCCGGCCCGGCTCATCGAGCAGGTGATGCCGTTGTCGAGCAGCAGGCGTTGGAACTGCTCGCTGGTATATTGGTGCCCTGGTCCGAATGGTGGAGCAGCGCGTCGGCTTTGCCGCGCCGCCAGACCGCCATCATCAGCGCGTCCATGACCAGCGCGGCGTCCCGATCCGCCTTCATCGACCAGCCGACAACGCGTCGTGAGAACAGGTCGAGCACGACCGAGACATAGAGCCAGCCCTCGGCGGTCCAGATGTAGGTGAAGTCGGCCAGCCACTTCTGGTTCGGCCGGTCGGCCTGGAAATCGCGGTCGAGGATGTTGTCGGCGATGACCGACCGTTCGCCATCGTCCTTGGGCTGTCCGCGCCGCTTTGGCCGCGCCCTCATGGCGTTCTGCCGCATCAGCCGCTCGATCCGGTGCAGTCCGCAGGCCAGTCCTTCCTCGAGCACGTCATGCCAGACCCGGCGGGCGCCATAGGTGCGATCGCTGGCCTTGAAGCTCTTGTCGATCTCCATGACGAGCTTCGCGTCGTAGCTCGCCCGGGCGCTGATCGGTCGCCTGAGCCAGGCGTGAAAGCCCGACCGAGAGACGCCCAGCACGTCGCACATCCAGCTGACAGGCCAGATATGCCGATGCTTCGCAACGAACGCGAACGTCATGTCGCTTCCCGCGCGAAGTAGGCCGCGGCCTTCCTAAGAAACATCCGCGCGGCCACGGGCGCGGGCGCCAGCGCGTAGCCGAGCGACCGCGCGCGACGCTGCAGATTGGCCAGAACGCGGGTGCGGTGCCGCTCGTCATATGCGGCGGCACCCGGATCCTGATAGGTCATGCCGAAGCGCAGGGTATTGTAGAACAGCACTGCGATCTTGCGGGCCGTGGCGGTGACGGCCTTCTGCTTGCCGATGCGCGACGAGAGGCGTCGATAGAATGCGCCGAGCGCGGTGTCGCTGCGCCCGATCGTGACTGCGGCCAGACGCAACAGGGCCGCCGCCCGACTGGAAGAGCGCCGCGTTCGCGATGATAACAGCTTGCCGCCGGATATCTTGTTGCCTGGCGCAAGGCAGAGCCAAGAGGTGAAGTGCTTCGCGCTCGGCCAGGCCCTCAGGTCGGTTCCGCATTCGGCGACCAGCTTCAGCGCCAAGGACGGTCCGAGGCCGTGGATCTGCGTCAGGTCCACGCCGAGAACGCCGTGAAGCGCCGCTCGCACATCGAACGCGGGTGCGTGGACCTGCTTCTGCCGGATGCGCGCCTTCGGCAGCGGAGGCCTGGTCCCCGGCGCGTGATCGTCAGCGCCCCGACCGCCGCTTCCAGCTTGCGGTCGCAGTCCGCGATCTTGGCCTGATAGGTGTCGTAGAGGTCCAGTGATTGTGCCAGAGCGAAGACGTGCTCTTCGCGATCGTTGCCCGGTCAGAGCGCCGCGCGGATCGTCTCGATCGACGAGTGGCAGCGGACATCGCGGTAGCGCGGCCAGGACGTCCGGATCCCGCTCGCCGGCGACAATCGCGCGGATGATCCGCATCCCGGTCGCCCCGGTGATGTCGGAGACGACATGATGCAGCTGAAGGTTCATCTCCATCAGCGCCTTCTGCATGTGCTGGATGTGCGCCGCCGCGTATTCGACCAGCCGTTCGCGCTGGCGCAGATAGGCCCGCAGGGTGGCGATCTCCGCCTCGGGGCGGAAGCTGCCACGCAGCAGGCCATAGGAATGCAGTTGCCGCAACCAGCCGGCATCGCTGACATCGGTCTTCCGGCCCGGCACGTTCTTGGCGTAGCGCGCGTTCACCAGGATCACCTCGAACCCGTGCTGCTCGAGGATCTCGAATGCCGGGATCCAGTAGACGCCCGGTCGACTCCATCGCGACGCTGGTCACGCCGCAGGCTTTGAACCAGGCGGCAAGATCGTGCAGATCCTGCGTGAAGGTGCCGAAGGCGCGCACGGGCATATCCGTGCTGTCGGGGTTCACTGCCGCCATGTGCATCGTCGATCCGATGTCGACTGCCGCGGCGCCGGGATTGACCATCTTCATGTCCGGGTGGCCGCTGGTCTTCGTCTTGGTCATGGCATCTCCTCCGTTCAGACAGGAGGGCGTGGGCTATGCAAGTCCGTCATCTTCCTAACCGGGATCGCCGCGGACAGCGGCGTCACCACTCTCAAGTGCGCATGAGCCCATGGGCCACGTTTTTTAACGGGGTCGAATCCCACCAATAAGCGACGGCCGCTGCCCTCCCGAGCTGGAGCGTAGCACGAGGTGTTTCTACCGCGCACAGGCGGGCAGCGACCCGGGACGGTTTTTTAGGATGTCACGCTCCGCCTTGAGCTTGGCGACCTCCTTCTTCAGGGCTGCGATCTCCGCCAGTTCGGCGCGCTGCTGCCCGTTGCCGGGGAAGGCCGTTGCAGGTGCCGAGGCCGCTTCACGCATCCAGCGACGCAGCACGCTCTCTGCCAGTTCCAGATCCCGGCACGCCTGGGAGACCGAAACACCCCGCTCGGTCACCAGCTTCACCGCCTCGATCTTGAACTCGCGGCTGAACTTCCGTCTCGTCATATCCACTCTCCAGTTCCATGGTCACGATCTTATCTTCGTGTCCACGAAACCGGCAGCAGGCCATGTCGACGTACTTGCCGACGAGGGACCGGGTGACCGCTGTCTCGTCGAGCATGATCTTGCGGTGCTCGTAGGCGAAGCTCAGCTGCCGGCCGACGTAGCGCTTGTCGCGCTAGCAGAGGATGTCGCGCGAGCCGATCGGACGCGAGGTTCAGCGCTCGGTGCAGGTCGTCCGGCCGGGCCGGCGCCTTGGCGAAGCGGGCGTTCTGGGCGGCGATGAAGTCCGGCAAGAACGCGTTCGCCGCTGTCATGGTCTCGAGATGCCGGCGAGGCGGAGCTCCTTCACCAGGCGGTCCTGCAGCGTGCGGTTGGCCCGCTCGACGCGGCCCTTGGCCTGGCTCGAGTTGGCGCAGAGGATTTCGATGTTCAGCTCGCTGAGGGCCCGGCCGATACTCGCGTCATGCCGTGGCCGCTCTGCGGGCTCGGCTTCGCCGCCCGGAAGACGGTGTGCTTGTCGCGTAGAAGGCGACCGGACGGCCATGGGCCTGCAGGTAGAGCTCGAGCGCCTCGAAGTAGGCGAACGTGCTCTCGGACGGCACGAAGCGCATCTGCATCAGCCGGCTCGTCGCATCGTCGACGAACACCAGCAGCGTGCATGGCTCCGCGCGGTCTTCGAACCAGCGGTGGTCGGAGCCGTCGATCTGTACGAGCTCCTCGTAGCGTTCCCGGCGCAGCCGCGGCTGATGGAAGCTGCGACGCTGCGCCTTCGGCAGCCAGAGGCCGTCGGCGACATCCACTTGCGCAGGGTCTCGCGCGACACCATCAGGCCGTGGCGTTCCGCCAGCATCTCGGCTGCCAGCGTGGACCGAAGTCCTGATAGCTCTCACGGACCAGCGCCAGCGCGTAGTCGCGCCTGGCGGCATGGATGCTGTTGTTCGTGCCCGACCGCGCGCCTTGTGCCGGATCGCAGCGGCGCCATCGGTGCGGTAGCGCTTCAGCAGCCGAAACATCTGACGGCCGCTCAGGCCCAGCATGCCGCCGCGGCCTCGTACGCTCATCGTGCCGTCATCGACCTGGCCAGCACCTCGATACGCTGCAGCTCCCGCTCGCTCATCAGCACCCATCCCACGTGCCATCTCCGCGCCTCTCTCCGAGCAGGGAGAGGTGACACTTCTGCTTTGCTCACGGGTGACATTTTAGCTTTGCGGCTACACAGGGCTGTTGCGCGTAATCGTTCTTATGTCACTTTGGTGCCGCCGGGCGCTGAAGAAGACGTTCGCTCGAGTGCCGCGAACTCGAAATTTCGGGCCCCCGATTATGCACCGGGATGGCGCTGCGGGCTCTGGGTGACAGCCTCGCGCATCCCGTGAACCGGTTCGTCGAAGCGCGCGGCTATTCTCCGACCTCCTCTCATAATGCGACCGCGACGAGCAGCAGCAAGTCTCGCTCGTTCGGGCGTCGCGTCAACTCTATCCGCATTCTCTCCGCACCCGCGACGCGCAGGAAATGCGCTCAACGAACTTCTGGACGCTGCCCTGAATCTCCTCGCGGACTTCATCGGCCCGGCCCGAGAAAGCGCGAGGCTGTCAGCCGAGGGCGAGGCGCCAGCCTGCGGTCGGGATCAGCGGGTCGGCGACGCAGGCGGCGATCTCGTCGGCCAGCCGGGCGCGCAGCTCGGCGATCTCGGCCGGGGCGGCGCGATAGCGGTCGGTCGCAGCGCTCTCGACCGTCGAGCGGATCTTGCCGCGCAGGCCCTGCGGCACCAGCCGGCGAGCCAGCCGCACGGCGTTGCGGCTGAGGATCAGGCGGCGCAGCACGGGGTTGCGGTAGACCACGCCCGCGTTGCGGTTGCCCAAGGGGGCATCCGACGTCTCCTCGACGCCCACGAACTGCGCCAGCCGGGCGAGCACGGCGTCCTGGTCGGCACGCAGTTCGTGGTAGTCGAGGATCAGCAGGTCGTCGCCGAACCGCGCGTGATAGCGATGCACCGCGTCGCGGTAATGGCTGCGTGTCAGATGATAGAAGAGCGGGGCCATGTGCGCCGCCTTGCGCGCGTCCTCGGCGTCGAGCGCCTCGACGAGACCCTCGGTGGTGTAGCCGTCGCGCAGGAGGTGCTGGTGCTCGGAGATCGCCCGTTCGACCGGGTCGCGCAGGATTACCGCGATCTTGACCCGATGGCCCTCGGCGAAAGCCGCGATCCGGTCGGCGGCCGGCGGGTTCCAGAGATAGTCGGTCGAGCCGTCGACCCTCCAGCGGACGTCGTCCCCGGAGGGGAACAGTGCGTCATAGGCCGCCCATTCGGTCAGCCACGGCTTGTCGAAGAGGCGTGTGCCGGGCCCGGTCCAGCGATGCTGGCCAAAGTCGGTGAAATGGCACGGCTCCTTGGGACGCGACAGCACGATCCCCGACTGGCGCTTGAGCCAGTGCGCAAGGCTCGAGGTGCCGCACTTCGGGGCTCCGATCAGGAACAGATAGCTGGGTTCGGGCATGGGTCGGATCCCCGATCATGATTTGCCTCCCCATGCGGAGCGAAGTCGGAGATGGCAAGGATGGGTCAAATGTATTTCAGCGAATCCGCCCGCATGTTGTATCCTCTGCCGCGGGGACATTTTGTTTTATGGGGGCGACTACCATGCCAAACTTATTGTTCCGGGCTGCGCCCGGTCTCTGCCTTGCGGCGCTGCTCGCCGTGCTACCGGTCGTCGGTTCTGCTGCGACGGTGCCGTTCCGGATCGATCCCTTGCCGGGATCGTCGACCTTCTCGGGCACTGGTTCCGTCAGCTTCGAGGCACCCGTCAGCGGTCCGTCCGACATCGACGCGCTCTCGGTCCGGATCGCGACCGAGGGGACCGTCTCGTACGACGACCCCGACGGCGGCTACTTGCCGTCGCTTCCGATCACTCATGTCTTCGTCTTCGGGCCGGATGACGTGAGTGCCGTCTCGGGACTGGCCATGACACCGGAAGGGGGCCTGACCGGCTCGATCTCGTTCTTCGCCGTGGTGTCCGAGAACGACCTGATCACGATGGGGGGCTTCACGCTCGACTTCGACGCCAGCCGCGCCTCGGGCTTTTGCTACTACAACGACATCCTGTCGGAATGCATCGCCGGCGGCGGCACGAGCAGCGGCGGCGACGCCGTGATCGTGGCTCCGGCCGCCGTGCCGCTGCCGGCCGCGCTGCCGCTGCTTGCACTCGGCACGGTCATGCTCGGCGGCCTCCGGCGGACCCGGCGATCGACCCAGGCCTAGACCCGCCAACTCCGGGCTCGGTTCCGGGGGCGGTGGTCGGCGATCAGTGGCGGAGGCCCAGTCCACGGCGCCGCGGCCAGCATCTGCGTGCAGCGGAGAGTCAGGACCGCGCCCCTGAGCTCGAGCAGCACCTGCCCGTTCGCCTCCCGAAAGCTGCCCCGCCGCCCGCCGAGAGCCCGACCACGGCCAGCCCGCAGAGCAGGCGGCGGGGCACGACCCATCCCACAAACTGCTCCGTGAATGTCCCGCGAGCTCGCATCCTCCCGAGTCGCACAAGCCTTCACCTTGGCGCCGAAACCCGCGGGACAGACCGGCGCGGGCCTGCTAGAGGGCGCCTGACTAAGGTGCGAGACGGATTGCGCGATGAAGATACTGGTGACCGGCGGCGCGGGGTTCATCGGCTCGGCCGTGGTGCGGCTGGCCGTAGCGCGCGGACATCCGGTCGTCAATCTCGACGCGCTGACCTATGCCGCCGACCCCCGCAACGTCGCCGAGGTGGAGGCGAGCCCCCTCTATGCCTTCGAGAAGGCCGACATCTGCGACCGCGGCGCGCTCGACCGGGCGTTCCGTACCCATGCGCCCGACGCGGTGATGCACCTCGCCGCCGAGAGCCACGTCGACCGTTCGATCGACGGGCCCGGCGCCTTCATCGAGACCAACGTCACCGGCACCTATACTCTGCTCGAGGCGGCACGGGCGTACTGGCAAGGCAGGGGGTCCCCCGAGGGCTTCCGCTTCCACCACGTCTCGACCGACGAGGTCTACGGCAGCCTCGGGGCTACGGGGAAGTTCACCGAAACGACGCCCTACGACCCGCGCAGCCCCTATTCGGCGTCCAAGGCCGCATCCGACCACCTGGTGCGTGCCTGGCACGAGACCTACGGGCTGCCGGTGGTTCTCACCAACTGCTCGAACAACTATGGGCCTTACCACTTCCCCGAAAAGCTGATCCCCGTGGTGATCCTGAACGCGCTGCACGGGGCGCCCATTCCGGTCTATGGGGCAGGGCAGAACGTGCGCGACTGGCTCTACGTCGAGGATCACGCCGACGCCCTCCTCCTCGTGCTCGAGAAGGGTGCGGTCGGGCGCTCCTACAATATCGGCGGTGAGAACGAGATGAGGAACATCGACCTCGTGCGCACCATCTGCCGCCTGCTCGACGCGCGGCGGCCGCAGGACGCGCCGCACGACCGGCTGATCGAATTCGTCGCCGACCGCCCCGGCCACGATGCGCGCTATGCGATCGACCCCACCCGCATCCGCGACGAACTCGGCTGGCGGCCCTCGGTCACGGTCGAGGAGGGACTCGCCCGAACCGTCGACTGGTACCTCTCGCACGAGGGCTGGTGGCGGCCGCTGCTGGAACGGGAGGGGACGCTGAAGCGGCTCGGTACCGGATGAGCGGGTGTCGCCGGCCGCCGCTGCCCGCCCCCGGGCGAAGGTGCGCGCGATGAGCGATCGCGCCGTTGTCTTCGTGATGGGGGCCCCGCATAGCGGGACCACCCTTCTGACCCTGATCCTGGGATCGCATCCGGACGCCTTCGCCCTGGGCGAGATGGAGGGGCTGCGCGGCGCCATCCGCCAGGGCCCGAACGATCACGGATCCTGTTGCGTGATCTGCGAGGGGGCCTGCCCGGTCTGGAACCTGGGCTTTGCGGAAAGCTTCGGCGCGCGCCGGTTCGGGCCGGGCCCCGGCCTTCGCCGGCCCGGCGCCCTGCTCGCGCGGATCAATCCGTTCGCCAGAGGCTTCTACGGGGAACTGTTCGAAGTCACGGGGACCGATATCCTCGTCAACTCCTCCAAGAACAGGACCTGGCTCGAGGCCCGTCTTCGCGACAGGCGCGACTGGCGCCGCGCCGCGCTGTTTCTCGTCTTCATCTCGCGCGATGGCCGGGCCTCGGTGAATTCCTGGCGCAAGAAGTATCCCCAGACGCCGGTGAAGGACCTCGCCATGCGCTGGGTGCGCCAGGTCGAGGATCTCGAGATAGCGTTCGAGGCGTTCGATCCCGACCGGAAAATCCATGTCCGCTACGAGGATCTGGCCGCCGATCCGGGCGCCGTCACCTCGCGCCTCTGCGCGGCCCTCGGCATCGGGTTCCAGCCCGACATGGTGGCGTACTGGACCCACGAGCATCATCTCTTCAAGGCCAATGCCGGCACCGTCTCGCTGATCGCCGGCCATCGCATGGCGACAGGCGAGGCGGCGCGGGCGAAGACGTTGTCGGACCACCGGGGGTCCTTCTACGCCGATCTCGGCCGGACGATCCGGCCCGACGAGAGATGGCGGGACGAGATGTCCCGCGACAATCTTGCGATCTTCGAGGAGGTCGCCGGTGAAACCAACCGCGCCTATGCGTCGGAGGCGACGGCGGCATGACCGGCGCGTGCCGCAACCCGGTCCTGGCGGGCATCTGTCCGGCTGGCTGCGCCTAGAGGGCCTTAACGATGCCGATCTTCCGTCTTCCCGCAGGTGGCCTCGGCTACTTTGCCGACATTCCCGGCTGCCACGGCGCGGCCACGATCCTCGGCCTCGAGGCGCGGTTCGGCGAGCTTGCCTTCTACGACTCGACCCATACCGACGCGCCGCGGAGCAAGCGCTGGTCGCGCACCTCGCCGCAACATGTCGGCCGCGCGACACTGAAGCGGCTGTTCCCGGCCGACTTTTTCGCGGTCTCCTTCGCGGTGGTCCGCCACCCGCTCGACCGGCTGCGTGCCGTCTACCTGTTCCAGCGCTACGTCGAGGGCGCGGTCCCGCGGTCGACCGACTTCCACGACTGGCTCGAGGATACCGCCGAGCGGATGGAGGACGAGCCCTGGGTGTTCGACAACGCCGTCCGCCCAATGACCGAGATGATCCCCGAAGGGGCCGAGGTGTTCCGGCTCGAGGACGGGACGGCGGCGGTCGACGCCTGGCTCGACAGGCTGGCCGCGGCGCCGGGGCCTGCCATAGCGCCGACGGCCGGTGACGCCGGCATCCTGGTCTCGCCCTTCGATCTCGACCGCATCGTCGAGATCTACGCCGCCGACTACGCCCGTTTCGGCTACGGAGCGGAGCCGGGCGATGTCCGAACCCAGCCCGCCGCCGCCCGCCCGGGCCGCTTCGCCCAGATCCTGCGCCGCGGGAACCGCGCTAACTGAGCCCCGGGACCCGGCGGTTCCCTCCGCCCGGATTCCGTGCAAGACACGTTTTCGTTCCGGAGCGTCCGCCATGCCGCCCACCGCCGACGACAGCCCGATCTTCGCGCTCTACGGCGCGCTGCGCTCGGGCACGACGCTCCTGCGCCTGATCCTGCGGGCGCATCCCCAGATCCTGTCCGAGCACGAGAACGACTGCCTGCTCGACCACCTGAAGGGCGAGGGGACCGACCTGCGCCTCGATGCCGAGGGCCTCGCGCACGACTGGATCTTCCGCGAGATGGGGCTGCGGGTGCCGCAGACACGGGACGGCCGCGCCGCGTTCGAGGATCTGCTCGCGCAGCACCGGGCCAGCTGGCAGGGCCCGGTGCTGCTTGTCCTGCACCGGGGGATTGGGCGCCTCATGGATCTCAGGCCGCGGACGCGGGTGATCCACCTCCTTCGCGACCCGCGCGACGTCGCCCGCTCGTCGATTGGCATGGGCTGGGTTGGCACCCCTTGGCACGGCGTCCGCCACTGGATCCGGACCGAGGAGGAGTGGGAGGTCAACGCCGCCCGCGTCCCCGAGGTCTGCGAGATCCGTTACGAGGATCTGGTCCGGGACCCGGTACCCGAGCTGACCCGGGTCTGCCACTTCATGGGCCTCGACTACGACCCGGCGATGATGGAGTACGTGCGCACCTCCACCTACTCTGCCATCGATCCCGCGATGGCAGAGCAGTGGCGGCGCAAGATGATCCCCCGCGACATCGCCCTGGTCGAGCACCGGGCGGGACCGTTGCTTTCGGCCCGCGGCTACGCCCCGAGCGGCCACCCCGTCAGCGCCCCCACGAAGTCCGAGCGGCTGCGCCTCAGGTTCGCCAATCGCGCCGGCGTCTGGCGCACCCGCACGCGGCGCTACGGCCTCGTCGATCCGGTGATCTATGGGGTAGCCAAGCGACTGGGCCTGCGGGACCTGCAGCGGCGCATGCAGCTGAGGCTCGACGCCAAGCTCAAGACGTTCCTGAAGTGAAGCCGGTCAGGGCGCCGGGTTCGGGCGCCGCAAGTGCGACACGACCTCCCCGATCCGGGCCTTGAGGTCGGCGTCCGATCCGATGCCTGAGCGCAGGACGGTGTGGCGCGCGCCGCAGGCACGGCTGAGAAACACGAAGCAGGGACTCCACCAAGTGTCGGTGACGATCTCGACGACGTTCCGGGAATGCCACTGCATCAGGTTGAACATCGCAGCACCATGGTCCGCGATCACCGTCTCGGCCACGCCGGAAAGCGCTGCGTAGTCGTCGAAGCTCATGGCGGCGGTCTCGGCCACCGTCCCACCCAGCTCGCGCACCGCCTCGGCGATCACCTCGCTTCGATAGTCGCGCGCGGCCCGGACCTGCTCGCTGCGCACTCCTTGCCGCGACAGGTAGAGCAGAGAGCCCGGTGCCGGCGCCTCGGGCTCGAGGCCGAAGAGAGACCGGTAGGCCGCGACCTCGTCCTGGTACCAGAAGGTCCGAGGCGTCTGCTTGCGAAGGACGCATGCGTCCTCGATGTGGACCGCCTTGTCCGCCACGACGAACGCGATCCCGAGCCGCGTCAACTCGCCACCGACATAGGGGCGCGCGCCGAGGAACCTCGGCAGGACCAGGGGCTGGGGGAACTCCCCCGCCATGGCGATGCACTTGATCTGTTCGGACACCCAGTCGCCGTATGTGTTAGGCGACTCGCACTGGATGATCGTGCCCGTCGGGAGCCTGAGACCTGGCCGTGGCCGCGACAGGAGCGGTGCCAGCCGGCGAACCTCCCGCACCGAGAACCGCTCCTCGAGCGTGCCACGATGCCAGGCAAACCCTTCGGGCGTGTAGGTGATGCCCTTTACAGCCTCCTTGAGAGGTCTTGGCCGCCGGTAATCCTCGGAACAGACGAAATTCTCGGGCCCGGCTCCGTCCCCTGCCGATCCGTTCTCGAGCGCGACTATCGTGCCGATCGCCGGCGATCGCCGCCGCTTGGGCAGATCTCCATGAAAGAGTGCGCACTTGCGGATCGACAGCCGGCGTTCCTTCTCGGGCGTCCGGCGAAACGGTAATACCTTCTCGAGCGCGCGAAAGACGTAGGGTTGGACGTTGGGTGGTATCTTCATGGCGGCAGGGCACCGGGTTGGCGGAGGAAGCAATTCCCCAGATGAGAGGTTGCCGTCGCAGCAGGTCCGGGCCTTGTTCCGAAGAAAGCCTTCTGCGTCAAGCAAACCGGTTTCGAGATGCTGGTCCACGGGCGCCCTGCCGATAGAATGACTTCGAATCGGACGGGCAGGAACGCATGTGATCTTCGGGATTTTGGACAGGCGGTTTCCGGCGCCCGACGGGTTGCTGGCAGGAACGCCACGATGACCCTTCTGGTGTTCGGACGGACGGGCCAAGTGGCAACGGAGATCGGGCGGCAGGCGGCGGGCGCGGTGCTGTTGGGGCGCGAGGCGGCGGAATCTCGCCGATCCGGTGGCCTGCGCCAGGGTCGTCGCCGAAACGGAGGGCG
>CAVZOJ010000026.1:0-44253 GCA_963776845.1 uncultured Alphaproteobacteria bacterium
CCCATATCCCGAACACGCTGGCTCTCAGGTTGAGCTCACCGGCCTTCGCTCGACGGGTGAAGGCTCGGAGTGTGCCGCCCGGGTTTCGGATCGGCGTCGCCGGGTGGCGCCGGTTCCGGTCGATGACGATGACCGCGAGCATGGCGTCGAACCAGCCAATCGTCTCCTGGGCTTCCTCGTAGGCCGAGGGGTTGATCCCAAGCTCCCGCAAACGCCAGGTAATCGCCTTCTCGATGTCGGGCAACGTGCGCGGGGTGCCGGGCTCGCGAATGTTGTCGATGTAGAAGCGCAGCTCCTCGGTCGCGAGATCGCGCAGCGCCTGCGGCGTCAAGGCAAGCGCCCGATCGGGGTTGCGAAGCTCCGCTCCCACCGCAGCTTTGTTTTCCAGGCAATCTTCGGGGCCGGCAGGCCCCGCGACTAGATCGGCCTCCGCCAACTTGCTGGCGGTCCGCTTGGACGCCTCGGCGTTACAGATATTCAGTTCTGTTCCAGTTGTATCTTCTGTATGGGAACGGGCCTTTTGTTCCGGTGCGCCGGAACTTCTTGTGATTCGCGCAAGGCACTCCTGCACCGTTCTCACCGCGTGTTGGATCGCGTCGAGGCAGCGACCCAGCTCCAGCGTTCCGAGCTTCAGCATGGCATCGCGCGTCGGCGGCGCCACCTCCAGGCTCGCCTCCCGAAGCGGCTCGGCCGCTGGATGGGCGAGGAGATGGTTGAGCGCGCGCCAGGCCACACGAATGTCGACGCGCAATGCGGCACAGGCTTCCCGCTCGGCCGCGGCTCTCTCAGACCGGATCGCCAGCTCCGGCGTCAGAGCGATAAGCGGCGCCAGCGAAATCCCCGAGACGCCCGTCGCGCCGCAGGCGGCGGCCGTTCGTCCGCGATAGCCGTTGCTCGCGACGCGTCGATCGATGAGCCCGCGCTGCTCCAGCAGGTGCTCGATCTTCCTAAACTGCCGCGGCGTAATGCCTACTTCCTGCGCCAGTTCGATCTGCCGGCGGAAGTTGACGGGCATCCGGTGCCGATCGGTCCAGGCAGCCGTTGGCGTACTATCGGCCAGCTTCTCCAGAACCTCGCATGCTGCGCGCGAGAGCCCGAGTTCCCGGCGCAGCGTGCGAACGAGACGCAGCGCGTCCCATTTCGTCATGCCGGCGGGCAAGCCGGGATGGATCGCCGGCGGGAGCCGGCGCTGTGGCTGTGTCATTTCCTCGTTCCTCGGTGAGACGAGGCGGCTGCTCTGGCCGTGAGCCTTCAATTCGCCCGAAGGCGCTTTTTCAGTTGCTCGCTCTGCTCGGGAAGGCTAGAAAACGAGTGTCAGCAGGTTTTCTAGACCCCCCGTGATGGCCACCGCCTCGCGGGGGTTTTACTTTCTCGGGTAGTGATACTTCTCCGTTCTCATTGTTCGCAGATTGGTCACGTGATCGAGGCGCCGCCTTCGCCTAGCTAGTAGGTGACGACCTCGAATCCCTGCGCGCCCGTGGTGTCGCGCCAGGCGACGCCGACGGCTCGGAACCGGCCCTCGTAGGGACAGCTCTCGTCGCTGGAAGTCTCGAAGCCCATCCAGTCCGGCACGAACAGCGGGGACGGCACGTCCGACCACGAGTACTCCCCCTGAACGCTGTAGGCGCCCCGTTCGAGACTGGACCGAAAGGTGCGGCAGTACCTGTCGCCGTTTGCGCTCTCGTGGGTGCGATGCCACCAGTCGACGCGGTAGACCTCGATCGAGCGCACGAAGTCGAACGCCGGGCCGGAGATGTCGATGTTGGCGCCGTCGATCCGGACAAGCCGGTCGATATTCCGACCGATTTGGGTGCCGAACGTATAAGGCGCCGGCAAGTCCACGGGCACCGACATGAGCGAGACGCCGCGCGTTGAGGCGGGGGCAATGGCGTCCCAGATCCTCTCCTCGTCGTCGTCGGCGGGTGTGTACGCCGCGCCCATCGGGCAGCGCCAGATCTGCAGCGGTGGCTCGATCGGCCAGGGGGTGATGCGTCGAATGAACTCCGCCTTCGCCGCGGCGCATGGGGCCGAGGTCGGCCAGCCGCCCGCCAGGCACAGCAAGATCGCGCAGTCGATCGGGTACGCGTCGGCTTCACCGGCGCCTGCACCGACCGAAAGGGACGCGCAGAGCGATGCGAGCACGGCAAACTTTCGGCACGTATGCGTTCTCCTGCGCAACCTATGCTGCACGGGCGCGGCGCCAACTTGCGCGTCTTATGGCCCGACACCCGGGTTGATGCCACGATACCGACGACATGTCGACATGTGTTCGACGGCACGATTTCCGATATTGACAGCACATCTGTTGCCGGCGCAGATCACGTTGATAGGAAGTTCCCTCATCGGGAGGGAACGTGCCGAACTCGAGATCACTCGCCCTGATTACCGTCGAAGGCATCAAGGACCTGAAACGGCGCGGGGTAAGCTACAGGGTTCGGTACGAGCTGGTGGAGCCAGCCGATGGCCGCCGTCCCCCGCGGTATCGCTGCATCTACGACGTATCCGGAAGCGGCGAAGCGCTGCTGGTCGGGGCCCGCATCTCGAAGCATGGCCCCGAAGAACGCCACTTCCTTCTTTGGCCCGGCCTCTTCGCGCATCATCTGGAATTTGGTGACGGGGAGCCTGTGTGCGTCTTTCCTGATTACTCCATCAGGGTCGGCGGCCGATTTGATGGTGATCCGCCCGGACGGGACGACTAGAACCTCCGGCTGGACACTTCACGCCGAGCACGACCAGGCGAAGCGCCATGGTCCGGTGGCATCGAGCCCTGCTCCTCCCCGAGAGGACGTTCTTCGGGCGATCGAGGCCACCGCGGCACGCCACGGTGATCATCCTTCTCTTAAGCGTCTCGACATCGCCGCTGACGACTGGGCGCTGCTCTTCCGGGCGATGATCGAAGCGGAGAGCGCCTACAGGCCCGCCGCACGCAGCCCGAAGGGCGCCTACGGTCTCGGCCAGTTGATGCCCGAGACGGCGCGGCTTCTCGGCGTCGATCCCACTGATATTCACCAGAACCTCGACGGCGCCGCCCGATATCTGCTCGCGCAGATCGACCGCTTCGGCCGCGTCGATCTGGCTCTCGCCGCCTACAATGCCGGTCCGCATCGCGTGGTCGAGTACAGCGGCATTCCCCCTTTCGCGGAGACGCGCGGCTACATCGCCCGCATCGGCACCATCTATGCGCGCCTCGCGAAAGCAGGTTCCACCGGAGCTCTCACGCTTTCCAGCAAGAGCGCGGCGGAGCCATCTCTCAATCTCCTCAGCAAAGGCACTCGATGATGACCCAGCTTTCCCGGCTGCGCCGGCACCTCTCGCCGTTCCAGCTTCTCCCTCTCCTGCTGCTCGCCACGCCGGCGGCGGCGCAGGACCTGAGCCCTATCCAGACGATGCTCGAAACGATCGAGGCGGCGCTGACCGGACCCATCGGGATTGCCGTCGCCACCCTCGCGTTAATCGGCACGGGGTTCATGTGCATGATGGGCCGGCTGAATTGGGGCTGGTTCGCTTCCGTCGCCATCGGCGTGGTCCTGATCTTCTCGGCCGACACGATCGTCGGCGGCTTCACTTGAGCATCATGGCCGATCGGTCGCCGCTTTTCCTCGGCCTCACCCGGCCCCCGAAGTATCTTGGGCTGCCGATCGGCTACCTGATGGTCCTGGCGGCCGGCACCATCCTGCCGTTCGTCTGGACCAAATCCTTCGTCTTCTTCCTCATCGGCGGCATCGCCTATCCCGTCCTATGGGTACTGTCCGAACGGGAACCCCACTTCTTCGATCTCCTCCGCGTGAGCTACGGCCGCGTTCGCGAGACCCGCAACCGCAGGCATTGGGGAGGCGACTCCTATGGCCCTTGATGCCGGCGCGCTCTTCGGGGCGGGCCCGGCCATCTTCGAAGCCGACGGGCGCGACTTCACCCGCGAGAGCTTCCACGCCGAGCACCTGCCCTTTCTCGGCCTCGCCGCGCCGGATGTCCTGCTTCTGCGCGAGGGCGATCTCATGGCGACGCTGCGTCTCGACGGCATGAACCCGATGACGACGCCGGACGTCATGCTCGATGCGCTCAAGCGCGCGGTCGCGGCAATCGTGACCCAGACCGGCGCGGCCTTTGGCTTCTATGTCCATCGCATCTCGATCCCACAAGCCGATCTCGCCCTGCGTCCCGTGGAGGGCGACGGCTTCGCCGCAGCGATCGACGGTGCCTGGCAAAACCACGTCGCCCGGCAACCACTGCAACGGCGGCAGCTCTATCTCACGATCCTGCGCCGGCCAGCGCTCGGCGCCCGGATGCCCCTCTTCCGCCGCCTTGCGTGCCGCGCGTGGACACGCGACCGCGCCATCCGGTTGCAGGAGCTGGGGGACGTCGTGGGCTTCTTCCAGGCGGCGCTGGCGTCTGCCCGCCCCGTTCGCCTGACGTCCGAAGGCGGCGACTGGTTGGGGTTCCTCAATACCCTGCTCTCCGGCCGGTTCGAGCCGATCGGGTTCGGGCGGAGCCTGCTGCCGGTCGCGACCGCCCTTGGCAGCGTCCGCACGACGTTCGAGGGCGACACGATCGTCGTCAGCGACGCGATCACCGGCGAGACCCGCTACGGCGCCGTGTTCTCGATAAAGACCTACCCGGCGATGACGGATGTGACGCTGCTCGATCGGCTCGACCTGCCGCTCGACATGGTCGTCACCAACTCCTTCACACCGATTGCGCCGAACCTGATGGCTGAGCGCATCCAGCGGATCATCCGCCAGATGCGTGCCTCCGATGACGCGGCGGTGTCTCTTCGCGACGAGCTGATGGAGGCCGCCGACGATCAGGAGGCCGGACGGGTTGCCTTCGGCAACCACCACCTCTCGATTGCGGTCTACGCTCCCGATCGCGACGTGCTCGACCGCGCCGGCGCCGAAATTCGTCGTGCCGGCCAGGAAATGACGGCCGTCATCGTGCGCGAACGGATGGCGGCCAAGGCCATCTACTTCGCTCAAGCTCCCGGCAACTATGGCTATCGGGCTCGCAAGGCGCCGATCTCGTCAACGAATTTCGCCGATTTCGCGGCGCTTCATGGCTCGACTATCGGCCGCCCCGCCTCGAAAAGCCCGTGGGGCGAGACCGTGACGATCCTGCCGACCACCGGCGCCGCCGGTTACCGGTTCAACTTTCATGAGCCGGGCTCGCCCGACGACGAGCCGACCGTCGGCCACACCCTGATCATTGGCCGCACCGGCTCAGGCAAGAGCGTGCTGGCTGCGTTCCTCGCGGCGCAGGCACAACGGGCCGGAGCACGGTTGTTCTTTTTCGACAAGGATCGTGGTCTGGAGATGGCGATCCGCGCCCTCGGTGGCCGTTACCGGCTGATCCAGGCCGGCGTTCCGACGGGCCTCGATCCGCTGCGGACCGAGACCGATGCACGCGGCCAGGCATGGCTCATCGACTGGTTCACCGCACTCGTTAGTCGGGCGCATGAGCTTTCTGGCGACCAGGCCCGGCAGGTGCAGCGGGCAGTCGAACAGAACGCCGCGGCCGATCCTCAGCTTCGCAGCTTCGATAACTTCACGACACTCTTCCGTTCGCTCGATGACGGCGGAGATCTTCACGCGCGAGTGGCGGAATGGGCGCCGGGCGGACGCTTTGGCTGGCTCTTCAATGGCACCGCGTCGGTGATCGATGTCTCGGGCGACGTTCTCGGCTTCGACATGACCGAGATTCTCGACATGGGCGTCGAGCGGATGGCGGTTCTCAGCTACATCTTCCGGCTCATCGAACGGCAGGTGGAGGATCGCCGGCCGACAGTCATCGTGCTCGACGAGGCGTGGAAGCTGCTCGACGATGCATACTTCGTCTCCCGCCTCGAAAACTGGCTGGTCACGCTGCGGAAGATGAACGTGGTCGTCATCATGATGACGCAGTTCCCAGGGCAGCTCGCCAGCATCCGCGTCGGCCGCACCATCGTCGAGACGGCGCCGACGCAGGTCCTCTTTCCGAACGATCGCGCCCGACCGGAAGATTATGAGGTCTTGCGTGTCGAGCGGAAGGAAGCCGAGCTGTTGGTACAGCCGAACGTCGGCCGGCGCACCGCGCTCGTCCGCTCGGCCGGCGACAGCGTCTTCGTCAACGTCGATCTCAGCGCCCTTGGCAGCTTCCTCGCCGTGCTCGGCGGTGGTCGCGCCGGAGCGGCGCGCGTGGGCGCCAATTGGATCAACAAGCCCGACTTCTGGAGGCCCTGATGCGTCCTGTTCCCCTCGCCCTCCTGCTCATGCTCGTGACCGGCTGCGAGCAATACACCAACGAACGATCCCCGTGCTTCACGCCTGGGGGCCGACCGGTGGTGAGCCAGGATGCCTGGCGACCTGCCATGCTTGCTCTCTCGACCAAGGGCTCCGACGCTTGTGTCTTCGTGGACCTGGACGCCGAATGAGGCGGACCCTCGCCATATCTGCCACCGTCTCGGTCGTCGCGCTCGGCGCGTCGGCGCAGGGCGTGCCGGATGTGGACCTGACCGCAGGCGCGCGCTTCACGGCGCTCCTCGAGGGGTGGGCGCGCGATGAGGTCGCGCAGGGGGACAAGCTCGACACCCGGGCAGAGTTGGTGCGTCTCGATACCGAGCAGCTCCGCGCTCTCGACAAGATCACCGCTGCGATCTCCGGGCCTGGGTTCGATCCGATGTCGATCGAGGCGGATACCGCGACGGGCGCGGAGAAGGTCTATCCTACGGCGGTCTCGCCCGGTCCGATGGACCCCCGCTTGTTCGGCGACGGCCGCGAGACCGTTGAGATGATGATCGTGCAGGTGGCCGGCGAGTTCGCCGGATCGGCCGGCGTCGCGAGCGCCGGACTTTCGCCGACGCAATGGCGCTGTCTCTTCCAGGCGCTCGTGAAGCAGGAAAGCGCCTTCAGCGTCACTGCGGAAAGCCATGTCGGCGCCTACGGGCTGACGCAGCTCATGCCCGGCACGGCCGCGGATATGGGCGTGAATCGCTACGATCCGATGGACAATCTGCGCGGCGGAGCCCGCTACATTACCACCCAGCTCGCGACGTACGGCAATATTCCGTATGCGCTCGCTGCCTACAATGCCGGGCCGGGCAACGTCGACAAGTACGGGGGCATTCCGCCCTTTGCAGAGACGCAAGGCTACGTCCGCAACATCACCTCCTTTTACAACGGCTATCTCTCCACGGTGGGCGGCCCCGACGCCCTGGGGACGCTCAGCGTCGCCGACATGGCGCTTGCGGAATACTCCAACGCCGCTGACGCCTCGACGCACTACGCGGCGGCCAGCTACATGGCGGCGATGCAGTCGACCCGGCGGCTTAGGCAGATCGTTGAGGCCGTCGACAGCCAGCCGGACGCGAAGGCGGCCATGGAGCTGAATACCTACGCCCGCATCGAGTTGGCCCGGATCGTCACCATGCGGATGCGACTCATGGCGGCGCGCTCGAAGTTCCAATCGGCGGCGGCCGGACAGTTGGCGGCCGATCGGCTTTACGAACGTCAGTTCATGGCAATGGAGGTCTCCCCATGAAGCGACTGGTTCTCGGGGCGGTCTCCGCCTTTGCCTTATCCGCCCCCGTTCACGCGCAGGGCGTGCCGACGGTGGACGCAACCCAGATCGCGCAGCTTGTCCGCCAGCTCGAGGCTCAAGCGCGAGACTACACCGCCCAGATCGAGCAACTGGCGGCGCTGAAGACCCAGGTCGAAACGCAGGTCAACCAGCTTCTCAATCTCGAAAGCCAGCTTACCGCCCTCGTGAAAGGCACCGGCGTCGGCAAGCTCTTCGCGAGCGTGGCGGAGTTCCAGCAGCTCCTCGGATCGCTGAGCGATCCGCTCGATGTCATGGATGACATCGCTTCGGGGAATTGGGCCGGGGCGCTCGATTCCGACGTAAGTGCCGCGCGCATCATGGATGCGCTGGCGTCGAGTGGCTTCGACGAGGCCACGCTGACGACGCTGAGCGGGTCGGATGTTGCCGGTGATCGCCGAACGGCGGCGCAGGTCGGGTCGTCGGCCATGCTATCGGTCGCGGCCGAAGAGGCGCACGACGAGGCCGCGGGCAGCCTCGGTCGCATTGAGACGATGGTCGGGCTGATCGAGGACCAGGACGGGCTCAAGGCGGCGGTCGATCTCAATACGCGCGTCACCGCCGAGCTGGGGATCATCCTGACGCAGATGTGGCGCCTCGAGGCCGCGTCGGGGATCAATGCCGGGCAACTTGGCGCCATCGACGCCGCAACGATCGCCGAGGAGCGCAAGTTCATGTCGATGAAAGTGGACCCCTGACCATGACCAAAGCGACCATGCTCGTCCCTGCCCTCCTTGTGGCCCTGCTGGCCGGCCCCTCGCTGGCGCAGGAGGCGGAGCTTCCGCCCGATCTCGTAGAACGGATCGAAAGGGAGCGAGACTTCATGAAAATGACGCCGCCGGCCGACGAGCCGGTGGCGTGCGAGTTCACCGATCCGCCGAAGGATCTGGGGCCGTCGGCATACCTGCGCGTGGGCTACAAGTGGAGCCGCATTCTTCTGGCAATGGAGCGGTGGGAAGAAACCGGCTCCTGTGAGTGCTTTTACGATGACTTTTCATGGGCAGAAGCCGTCGCAGCATCCGAACGCTTCGTGGTCGGCTCCAATCAGCGCGTTCCCTTCATCGTCGATGACATACGCGAAGAGGCTGAGGAGCTTGCGGCTAAGCATGCGGCGGTTTGTGACGGCTGATGGGCATCATCACTGACATCCTCGGTCAAGTTGACGCAGCGATCGAAAATGTTGCCGAGGATGGCTTCTTCGTGATGGCCAGTGCGTTCGGCGACGTCATCTCTGTCGGCGCCACCGTTGCCCTCATGGTGCTCGGGGTGAACGCGGTCATGCAGGTCCGGCCGATGAGCATGGCGACGTTCTTCGCCTTCGGCGTGAAGGTTGCCCTGATCGGCATGTTCGCCCAGAGCTGGAGCAACTTCGGCGTCGTCTACCAGATCATCAGCGATGTTCCTGAAGGCATTGGAGTCGCCCTGCTAAACTTGTCTGGCCTCGACAACACGGGTGATCTCTACGCAGCCCTCGACTCGATGCTCTCGCGGATGACGGAGTACGGCGACGCAATCGGCGAGAACGCCGGCTGGGTGGCCGGCGCGGTGATGACCGCCCTCTTCTACTTCATCGCGGCGCTCTTCGCCGCCGTCGCCGCCGGAATCATCGCCTATGCGAAGATCCTACTGACATTGATGGTGATCCTCGCGCCGCTGATGATCGCCTGCTCGCTTTTCGCGGTGACGAACGGCATCTTTCAATCGTGGACACGCTCATTGGTGGGTTACGCCTTCATGCCGATCGCCGCGGCAGGTGCGGTGGGCGTGGTCCTCGCCATTGGCACGGACATGGCGAGTGCGATCGGCCCTGATGACGTGGTGACGATCAGCACGATCCTGCCGTTCATGGCGGTGCTCGTCCTGTCGATCGGCATCATGGCCGCCGTTCCGATGATAGCGTCTAACCTGAGCGGCGCCTTCGGTCTCGCCTCGAACGCCGCCGGTCTGAACCGCTTCGCACAGTTCGGTACGATGGGCGCCGGATACGCGGCTTTCCGCATGGGCCGGCAGACACTTGGGCACGCGGGCCGCGGCGGCGAATGGATGACAGAACGGGCGAAGAGCAACCTCAATCAAGCTGCCAGCGCGCCGCCCCGCGTGACGCCGAACCGGCAGCTCGATCTGCAGGACAGGCTCCGGCCGGCTGGCGCCGCCGCACTCACTTCCGCGTCCACCGCGTCTACGGCCACCGCGAACGCTGGCGCCGCCGCGCGCTCCTCGCCCTGGGCCTCGCAACCGAAGGGATAAGGCATGACCGCGACGCTAGATGAGTTCGAGGTCGATCTGATCTTCGGCGCCAGGCGCCGGGAGCGGTTCGCCTATGTGGTCGCCTTCTTTGGCGTCCTCGTCGGCTTCGGCGGGCTGGGCGGCGCGGTCTCGCTTTTGCCTCTGAAGACGGTGGAAACCGTCGTGGTCGTCGTGGACAAGACAACCGGCGACATGGACCGGGTTGCCGATGTTGCCCCGCTCACGCTCGATGAAAGCGATGCCGTCATTCAGGCGCAGCTCGTCGCCTATGTCGACGATCGCGAGACCTATGATCTTACCGACGGCGAGAAGCGCATCAACTCGGTGCTCGAACGCTCCGACGGGGATGCCGAGGCGAGTTTGCGCGCCCTCTGGAACAGCGCGTCCGAGGACTATCCAATCACGGTCTACGGCCGCGAGGCGAAGATCGACGTGACGGTGAAGTCCGTGAACCAGATCGAGCCCGGCGTCGCCCAGGTGCGGTTCACAAAGACGCTGCGCCGACCGCGCGACACGAGGAGCGTCGAGCGCGCCTTCACCGCAACAGTGGCCTATGACTTTCGACCCGAGATCCGCAAGCGGCTCCAGGATGTATGGGCCAATCCACTCGGCTTCGCCGTGACCAGCTACCGCATCGATGCCGAAACCCTGGGGAACTGACCGATGATCCGACAGCTCGCCGCCTCCGCCCTCGCCCTCGCCCTCGCCGCCGGGCCGCTTCATGCCGCGTCGACGCCTTCGAGCGGTCGGCTCGATCCGCGGATTCGCAATGCGGTCTACAACCCCGATCAGGTCTTCGTCGTGGAGACGGACCTGCGACATGCAACGACGATCCACTTCGGGCAGGGCGAGACATTCCAGGCCGTCATCGTCGGCGACACCGAGAGCTTCCAGGTCGATCCAATCCCCGAGATCGGCAACATCCTCACGATCAAGCCGCACGTCGCCAAGGCGCGGACGAACATGACGGTTGTCACGAACCGGCGCACATACTCCTTCGACCTGGTAGAGAACGCCATTGTCGGCGGCGAGTTCTTCGAGGTCCGCTTCGACTATCCCCAGGACCGCCGTGCGGGCGCCAGCCAGAGCTTTGTCAGCAAGGGCGCTCCTGCCGTCCGCAATGCGAGCTACAAGCGCGCAGGCGACGGCGATTTTGCCCCCCGCTCGGTCTATGACGACGGCCGTTACACCTATTTCGTCTTTCCCGAGAACGCCCGGCAGCCCGCGATCTTCCAGGTTGACGGGCAAGGCCGCGAGCGCACGGTCAACTGGACGCAGCAAGGTGACGTGGTGCGCGTTCTCGGCACGAGCGATTACTGGACGTTGCGGATCGGCGACGAGGCGATCTGCCTCTACCGGGACCGATCCGCCCTCACGGCGGGAAACTAAGTCATGCCCGATCCGGCCACGAACGAAGACCTGCAACAGCGCCTCAGGACTTTCAACCAGGGGCGAACTGCATCGAAGAGGGATGGCCGCGGCGGTGTCGCGGCCCTTGCGATCATCGTCGCGCTTGCGAGCGCCGCCGCCGCTTATGCACTCGCCTCCTGGAACAGCGATTTCAGGTCCGACAGTCTCCGCACGTCGACGGTCGAGCCGTTCCAGGCGGAGGGCCGCCCTGCGACCGGCCGGCTGGAGTTTCCGGAGGAAGAGGTCGAGCAGGTGGAGGAGGCATTGATCTTCCTTGATGCCGGCATGATTGAACCTGAACCGGCGGCACCGGACTCGGAGCTCATGGCGGAGGTCGCGCGCCTTCGGAGCGAGCTGGAAGCCATCCGCGGGGATCGCGAAGCGGAAGTATCCGGAGCGCTCGACGAGCTGCGGGCGGCCTTCGCCGAGCAGTCGGCGGCGCTGCAGGGGGCCATCGACGCCAGGGATGCCGAGCTGGAAGAGGCGATGCGCAAGCGCGACGAGGAAGTCGCTGCGCTGCGCCGCCAGAGCGCAGCAGAACGCAACTCGCTGCGGGCCATCCTCGAAGCGCGCCGCGACCAGGAAGCAGTTACGCCGGCGCGCTTCGCTCCGGCCTCTGTCGGAGACGGACAGGACGCGGAGCTGGCGGCGCAGCTCGCGGAAGCGGAGCGGCAGCGCCAGCTCGACGAGGCCGCCGCAGCGGCGGAACGCAACGAGGCGCGGATCATGTCCCCGGCCGTCGTCTACTCGGCGGCCGACGGGCAGACGAAGGCAGATGCCGTTCCGAGCGGTGGCTATCGGCGGACCGGCAACGAAGCCTATCTCGAACGCGGCGCGGCGCCGCTCATCGTGCAGGAAGCGGAGCGCCTGACCGATCCCGATCGCACATTGGCCCAAGGCACCGTCATCCAGGCGGCGCTCCAGACGGCGATCAACAGCGACCTTCCGGGCAACGTCGTCGCCGTCGTCTCGGAGCCGGTGCCGGCCTTCTCTGGCAATGACATCCTCATCCCGCGAGGCTCACGCCTCTTCGGACAGTATCGCTCCGGTGCGGAGGTCAACCAGAAGCGCATCCTTATCCTCTGGACGCGCGTTCTCACGCCCGATGGCACGTCGATGCAGATTGCTTCGGCGGGCGGCGATCAACTTGGCCGGTCGGGGATGCCGGGTCTCGTCGACACCAAATTTGACGAACGCTTCGGCGGCGCCGCGCTCATCTCCCTGATCGGCGCGGCCCCTGCCCTTGCCGGCCGGCAATCCGATGATGTGGTCGTCGCCGGGACGCTTGAAGACATGGGCGACGATCTCGAAGACGCGACCGACAGCGTGATCGCACAGCAGCTCAACATCTCGCCCACGATCCGTGTGGATCAGGGTGCGACGGTGACGGTCCTCGTCGAGCGCGACGTGGTGATCTATTGAACCAGGTGGCCTCGCCGGCAAACTATGTCGAGCAATACCTTGAGCCGTTCCGCGCCTTTCTGACCGATCCCGCCACGATCGAGCTTGCGATCAACACGAACGGTCAGGTGTGGGTCGAGCACGCCGGCGATGTGGGCATGCTCTGCCTCGATGGTCTTGCGGTGAAGCCGGATCTGGCCGCCAACCTGGCGACCACGATCGTTGGCGACGCGCAGGCCAAAGTCTCGGCGCGCAATCCGCTCGTCTCGGGGAAGATCGTCTATCGCGGGCGGCCCATGCGCATTCAGGTGGTCATGCCGCCGGCAGTTGAGCGCGGCGCCTCGATCACGATCCGCCTCTTCTCGTCGGGGGGCGCCGAAGCCTTCCGTCCCGAGTATCTCTTTGGCGCGCAGGTCTCGTTGGAGGAACTCCGCCAGCAGAAGATGCAGGACCTGCGTCGCACCGCAACCACCGATCTGTCCGGCGCACTTGCCTACATGGTTTCATCCCGCATGAACGTGCTCTTCTCGGGCGGCACCTCAACGGGGAAGACAACCTTCGCTCGACATCTCCTGCGGTACGTCGATCCGGGCGAGCGCCTTGTGACGATCGAAGATGCGATCGAGCTCTTCCCGACGCAGCCGAACGTTGTCGAACTCGTCGCTGAACGCGAGGCGGATTCGAGTCGCAGTGCTGCCCGGCTTCTCGAAGCCTCCCTCCGGATGCGGCCGGACCGGATTGTCGTCGGTGAGCTGCGCGGGAGCGAAGCCTTGACCTACCTCGAGGCGATCAACACCGGCCACGGCGGCTCCGTCTCGACGATCCATGCCGAAACCGCTCGCCTCGCAGTTGATCGTCTCGCGATGATGGTGCTCCAGGCGGGCACGCCCCTGACCTTCTCCGAAGTCGTGGGCTACATCGCGCGCTCCATCGATGTCATCGTGCAGGTCGGCCGTGCCGATGGTCGCCGCGGTGTCACCGAACTGTTCTTGCCGTCTGAGCTGGTCCGGTCTGAATGACCCGCGAAGGATAAACGAGGGTCGGCTTTGAGCCCTGAGCGACGAACGCTGCGCTACGGTCGCATGGCACAAAGGCCGACGCAGCCGACCTTCGCTTCGCCTGCAACACGCCTGCCACGCTCACAGGGGCATCCGCCAACGTCGGTGAGGACCGGACCTTCGTGGCGGCTCGGCCGGGGTCAGGTCAGCAGAGAGACAGCCCTTCGGCCTCATGGGCTGACAGACACGTACCTGCCGCATAGGTGTCACATCCCGCATGATTGTAGGGCTGCTTCCTGAAGAGCTTTGGTCTGCGGCGGTGCCAGTTCTTGAGCGCGTCGATCGGCGTACCTCCCTTCAGTACAGACTGCGGCAGCTGGGTATTGTAGAGGCGGACATAGCGCAGGATGGTCTGCTCGAGGTCCTCGCCGCTGCGGAAGCGGTGGCTTTGCAGGACGTCCTCGATGCGGCCGTTGAAGCGCTCGACCATGCCGTTCGTCTGCGGCCGCCGCGGCGGCGCCAGGCGGTGCTCGATGCTGAACTCGGCGCAGAGCCGGTCGAAGTCATGGTTTCCTGTGGCGGCACGACGGCGCAGGCCGAAGAGCCGGTCGGTGAACTCCTTGCCGTTGTCCGTCAGAACGCGGCTGATCTTCATCGGCGCGGCGCGCTCGAGGTCGCGCAGAAAACGGCGGGCGTTGGCGGCCGTCTTTGCCGGATAGACGCGCACGAAGACCCATCGGGTGGCGCGGTCGATGGCGACGAAGAGAAAGCGGCGCCGGTTCTCGTCGGCCATCTGCGGCAGGTATTTCACGTCGAGATGCAGGTATCCAGGCTCATACGTCCTGAACGGCTTGTGCGTGGGCTTGGCCGCCTTCGGCTTCAGCTCCCGCAGGTTCCCGACGCCATGCCGCCGCAGGCAACGGTCAAGCCCGGAGCGGGAGACGTGCGGGTTGAGGAACTCGCGTGCCACCGCGAGCAGGTCGTCCAGCGGCAGCAGAAGGGTTGTCCGAAGCGCCACCGCAACCGCCTCCTGAGCGGGCGTCAGCGTCGTCTGCAACCGGTGTGCCGTGTGGCTGCGGTCACGCACGCCGTCCCGCTTGCGCCACTTCCAGACCGTCTGCTCGGAGATGCCGTGGCGCTCTGCCAGCATCCAGGCTGGCTCGGTACTCGCCTGGATCGCGGCGCGGACCTTCGGCGTCGTCGTCGCCTGCTTGTGCAGCGAGATCAGCATGTCCGCCTCCCGTCCCGAACTTCACCAAGCAGCGACCGTGCCATGAACAAGGACGAGCGGCGAGGGTCTATGCGATCGTCCGGGATGGGACACATAGGCTTGTGCTGGTACCGTCCTGTCGCAGATAATCTGCCAATAAACCGAGAGGAGCCGTTATGCCGCCCAAAGGACTACTTGGAATAATCGCCTTAGCAGTCCTTGGGGGATGCGCAACCGAAGTGGACCGCAGCGTGAGCGTTGAGCGTGGTGCGCAGTTCTTCGCAACCAATTGTGCTGTATGTCATGGTGTAGACGCGCGCGGGTATGAAGGTTCTCCACGCGACTGGGCGACGCCGCCGCCTGACCTTACACTTCTTGCTCGGCGCAACGGCGGCGCGTTCCCAGAAATTGAAACCCTGGCCACAGTCTACGGACCAGCTTATCACAATCGCCGTGGCTCAATAATGCCTGAGTTTGGGGAGCAAGACTTGGGTCCGATGATTGTTGTCGAGGTTGAAGAAGGTATAGGAACTCCCATACCGGCTAATCTGATTGCACTGTCGGGATACCTCCAGTCAATCCAGAGGTAGCTTAGAATGCCAACCGGTCGTTCGCCGCGCCACGGATCCATGTCTCACACGCGAAAAAAGCGGAGCGCGCGGTAGACGCAGAGCGTGAACACCTTGGCACCAGCCCGGCTGCGGCCGCTTGGACGTAGAGCAGTCGTTAGCGCGGATGGGCTCGGACGACCGGTCTGCGGACGGGGACGAAGCCGCTTTCGCGGCATTGGCGCTCGTGGGTGTCGTTCGGCACTGATCTGAGTTGCGCGCTTCTCTGATCGGGCTGACCGGTCTGAGGATTGGGGCCTTCCCAATCGTCAGACAGGAGGGTCCCGTGACGGAGGAGAGAACCACGCCGCTGCGTGAGCGGATGATCGAGGACGGCGAGAAGGCCCAGAAGGCGCACATCCGCGGGGTCAAGGAGTTCGCCAGGTTCCTGAAGCGCTCGCCGGACACCGCCACGCCCGACGACCTGCGCGCCTACCAGCTCTACATGACGAACGCCGCGGTCGCGCCGCCGACGTTCAACGCCCGCGTCACCGCGCTCAGGTTCTTCTTCGACACCACCTGCCGGCGCGAGGAGATGAAGCGGTACATGCAGTTCCGACGGCAGCCGCGGAAGCTGCCCGTGGTGCTGAGCGTGGAGGACGTCGCCGACATCCTGGCCGCGGCTCCGGGACCGGGGCTGAAGTACCGCGCGGCGCTCGGCATCAGCTACGGAGCGGGATTGCGCGCCTCCGAGGTCTGCACCCTCAAGGTCACCGACGTCGACAGCGACCGCATGCTGATCCACGTCGAGCAGGGCAAGGGGCGCAAGGACCGCAAGGTGATGCTGTCGCCCGCCCTGCTGGAGCTCCTGCGCGACTACTGGCGCGAGGCGCGTCCCGGCGGCTGGCTGTTTCCCGGCAAGCCGAAGATCAACCCGCTGTCGCCGCGCCAGCTCAACCGTGCGTTTCATTCGGCCAAGCACATGGCGGGTGTCACCAAGCCAGCGTCGCTGCACACGCTCCGCCACAGCTTCGCGACGCACCTGCTGGAAGCCGGGACGGACGTGCGGGTGATCCAGGTGCTGCTCGGGCACGCCAAGCTCGAGACGACGGCGCGCTACACCCACGTCGCCACCAGAACGATCCGCGACACCGTGAGCCCGTTCGAGCGGCTGACGCAGTTGCAGGACCGGACGCTGAGGAACGGGCCGGAGTAGCGTCCAGGCCTCGGTGGCTCGGCCAAGGCTGGAGAGCGCCGACATCTTCCGCGCCCACGGCCCCGCGTGGCGGCGGGCCCATACCGGACATGTCGGCCTGACCCAGCTCAAGGTCATGTCTGCGATCGAGGCCTGCCGGACGGAGGCGCTCGGCGGGCACGTGGCGGCCTGCGCGAAGTGCGGCCACCGGCACGTCGCCTACAACTCGTGCAAGAACCGCCACTGCCCGAAGTGAACAGGGTGAGCCGGGACCGTGGCCGCGGTGCGGCCGCGTAAGCCCGGCGAACGCGGCGCGCGACTGGATGGCGGCGCGGGCGGAAGACCTGCTGCCGGTGGAGTACTTCCACGTGGTCTTCACCCTGCCGGCGGAGATCGCGCGCATCGCGTACTGGAACAAGCAGGCGGTCTACGGCCTGCTGTTCAAAGCGTCGGCCGAGACCACGACGACCATCGCCGCCGACCCGCGCCACCTCGGCGCCCGGATCGGCATGACCACGCGCAGCGGCCCGCATCGAAAATTCTTAAACGGAGCGGCCGTGCGCCGAAGGCGTGGCGACGGCCGCATCCTGCGCAGAGCCGCCGCTGCCCGGGACGTGGGAGCAAGTCGCGCACGGGACGAAATCGCCTGACGCAGCCGCGGCAAGATCTGGCGAGTGAAGCCATCTCGCTCTTTGAGCTTGCAGAAGAGCGCGTGTTGCACAGCGGCGAGTTTCCACAGACCAGTCATTGAAAGAGGTTCCTGAAGCCCGAACCCGATCCCGTCATTCGCTGCGCGGCCGATGAACACTGGCACGTTGCGGACCTTACCGCCTTTCGCGGCAGGTGCAAAATCTTCCCCGATGCAGATGCGGCATGTGAAAAGGTGGCCCATCTTCGATTCTGACGAAAGCAGCTGCAATCTTCGTGAGCCGGACCAAACAGCCACATGCCCACCTCTTCGGGAGAGGCATGTCTTCGAACCAGATGCTGGGAGCGAAAGTACGACGCGGCACCGGTAGCTCAGACCGGCACGGGGACGCCAAAGGACTGACGAGACTCGATGCTGGCCCTTCGATATTCGGAAGGCGGCAACCCGACGCGCTGCTTGAAGAAGCGAGTGAAATGAGCGGGGTCGGCATAGCCGAGTGCATACGCGATCTCAGTGACATTCGGGGCGGGCTCTGCAAGCATCCGAAATGCTGTCTCTAGTCGGGCGTTCTCCAAAAGCCGCCTGTGGCTGGTGTCCAGTACGGCGAGGTGGCGTCGATAGGAGCGTTCACTCATTCCGAATGCCCTCGCCAGCCGGCCCGAGGTCACTCCGGTCGCATCAGTCCCGAGATATTGGACCATGCAAGCCCCGAGTTCGGAAGCGGTCGCCTCTCCGGTCCGTTTGCCCTCGGGTGGCACGCCGCCCCTTGTGGCGAAACCTGCGCCAGCACCAACAAGCACAATCCTTCGGAACGGGGAATGCAAGCCCCACCGCCCCACGCCCGGAAACGACAGGCAGGCCACGGAGTTCCTCCGGACGGTCCCGTTCCGGTGGAGGGCGGTCGAGGCGCAGCGCCACTGGCTGAATTCCCCCTCCGAAAAGCTGACGCATTCCACTGAGCATGGCGCGAATATTGTATTACAGGGTCGGCCAACAATCTGTCCACTCGGTCATCCCCGTTTTCCGCAAGATCCAGAAACGCGATCCTTCAATCTCGCAACTGTAGGCGGACAGGTTGAAAAACGGATCCGAACCCCGCGGTCAGCGCTTGCGCTCTTTCCAGCCCTGTCATGCCTTGTGGAAGCGGGATGCTGGCCACGGTTGCATGGCCGCTACTCTCTTCGTTATCGAAGACATCGGAAGAGGAACGTGCCCACGCCAACGCGATGGGTCAGGCGTTCGAGGAAGTGTTCGACCGCGTGGAGAGGAACGTGCCCGCCGGGCCGCTCGACGAGCACAGGCAGGAGGTGGTGGACGACGAGACGTCATCCGCAGGCCTCGCCTTCATCGAGGAAAAGACAGCCGAGGGCACGCCTTGGTTCGTCTGGTGGTCCGGCACGAGGATGCACTTCCGCACCCATGTCAGCGAGGAGAACCGCGCACTCGCCGACGAGATCGTCGGAAAGCATGTCGACGAATACCAGGCCGGCATGATCGAGCACGACGTGGATATCGGTAAGTTCCTCGACAAGCTCGACGAGCTCGGCATCGCCGACAACACCATCGTGTTCTACTCCACCGACAACGGCCCGCACATGAACACCTGGCCCGATGCCGGCATGACCCCCTTCTGGGGCGAGAAGAATACCAACTGGGAGGGCGCCTGGCGCGTGCCGGCAATGGTACGCTGGCCGGGTCACATTCCGGAAGGCGAAGTCACCAACCAGATCGTCCATCACATGGACTGGCTGCCGACCTTCCTTGCCGCGGGCCGAACAGGACCGAGCCGCCCGAGAACAGGGTGAGGATGCCGAAAGCGATCGCCGCGGCGCCGATGACGTACTCACGCCGCATCGGGCACACTCCTCTCGTTGGGACCACGCAGGTCGCCGCTCCGCGCCAGCCCGAGATCGTCGAGGATCGCGTAGAGCGCCGGCAGCAGGAGCAGCACCAGAAGCGTCGCCGACAGCAGGCCGAAGACGACCGAGATCACCAGCGGCTTCAGGGTCTGCGCCTGGGTGCTGGTCTCGGCGAGCAGCGGCAAGAGACCCATGATCGTGGTCGAGACCGAGACCAGGATCGGCCGGAACCGCTCGCGGCTGGCCTGGCCCGCCGCCGTCGGAAGGTCGAGCCCTTCGGCCGCCTGCGCCTTGATCACCTGCACCAGCAGGATCGCGTTGTTCACGACGATGCCGGCGAGCGAGGCGGCGCCGACCAGCGAGGGCATCGAGATGCTGTAGCCCATCGCCAGGTGCCCGAGCACGACCCCGACCAGCGCAAGCGGGATCGTCGCCATCACGATCAGCGGCTCGACATAGCTGCGGAACTGGAACGAGAGCACGACGTAGATGCCGACGAGGCCGACCAAAAAGCCGCGCAGGATCGAGCCGACGGTCTCGGCGGAATTGGCGCTCTGCCCGCCGATCTCGAAGGTGAGACCGGGATTGGCGCTGACAAGCTCCGGCAGGAAGCGTTGGGCGAGGTCCACGACGATCGCGTCGGCGTTGCCGAGCCGCCCGTCCACGTCGGCCTGGACCGTCACCGTCCTCGTGCCGTCCACGTGCGAGATGCTGGCCCAGCCGCGCGCCTCCTCGAGGCGGGCGACGGTCGAGAGCGGGATCGGCGTGCCGTCGGGGAGCGCGATGGTGAAGTCGGCGAGATCGTCGCGGGAGTCGCGGTCGCGGGCGGCCTGCTCCAGCTCGATCTCGTGGGCAATGTCGCCCTCCTGGACGGTGGCGATGACCTGCCTGAGAAAGGCCGCACTGACCTGCGCCGCCACGTCCTCGGCCGTCAGCCCGAGCCCCGTCGCGCCCTCGGCGAGCCGCAGCCGCAGCTCGGGCCTGCCGGGGCGCAGGTCGTGGAGCGCGTTGAAGATGCCAGCATAGGTCTCGAGCTCGGCAAGGAGCTCGTTACCCGCCCGTTCCAGCATCGTCAGATCATCTCCCGTCAGCCGGATCTCGACTGCGATCCCTTGCGGCCCGATGCCGGGCTCGGCGATGACGATTGCGCTCGCGCCGGGAACCGCGCCGATTTCCTCGCGCCAGCGCGCGGTGATCTGGTCGAGCGTCACCGTGCGGGTCTCGGCGCCGAGGAGGTCGGCGCTGACGGTCGCCACGTGCGGTCCGCTCTCGCCCGCGCTGGCATTGTGGTTGAACCGGGTGAGCACGGTCCTGACCAGCGCCGCGCCGCCCGGCTGGTCCGGCGCGAAGGCGGCATCCGTCGCCACCAACGCGTCGGTCACCCGTTCGGCCACCGCCTCGGTCCGCGCCAGCGGCGTGCCTTGCGGCATGAGGATGCGCGCCTCGAGGACGTCGCCGTCGATGTCCGGTATCGCCTCCCGCTTCAGGTAGCCGCCGCCGAGCAGTCCCATCGTCACGACGAGCGCCGCCACCACGCCGCCGGCAACGAGATAGCGCCAGCGGATCGCGAGATCGGCCATCCGGCCGACGCCGCGGTCGCGCAAGGTCGCGAAGCCGCGGTCGAAGCGCGCGCGAAACCGCGAGGGCGGCGCGTCGGGGTTCAGCCTGTGGCCGAGATGGTGCGGCAGAACGCAGAACGCCTCGAGCAGGCTGGCGGCGAGCGCGGCGATCAGCACGATCGGCAGGACCTCGAGCACGGCGCCGAGCTCGCCCGAAAGGAACGAGAGCGGGCCGAAGACCGCGACCGTGGTGGCGAAGGAGGAGAGCACGCCCGGCAGCACCTCGCGCGTGCCCGCGACGGCGGCCTCGATCCGCGAAAGGCCGCGCCCGGAGGCCTGCGCGATCGCGTCCGAGATCACAATCGAGTTCGTCCATCACGATGCCGATCGCCATCAATAGCGCCACCAGGGTCATCATGTTGAGCGAGAGCCCGAGCAGCGCCATCGCCACGAACGCGCCGAGGAATGCGACCGGCAGGCCCATTGCCGCCCAAATCGCGAAGCCGGGCCGGAAGAACAGGCTCATGATGGCGACCACGAGGACGAGGCCGATTGCGCCGTTTTTGACCAGCATCAGCAGGCGGTCGCGCACGATGCTCGTCAGGTCCTGCACGACCTCGATCCGCAGGGTCTCGGGCAGCGCCGCGCGCTCCACCTCGAGAAGCCCGGCGACCGCATCGAGGACGGCGAGCGCGTCGGCCCCAAGCGGCTTGTGCACCGCGAGCAGCGCCGCCCGCTCGCCATCGAGCAGCGCGCGCTCCTCGGCGGGCGCGGAGGACTCCTCGATTGCGGCGATCTGGCCCAGCTTCAGTTCGGCGCCGTTCGGGCGCGAGAGGATCGTGAGGTCGGCGAGACCCGCCGCGGTCCTGCGCTCGTCGGCAAAGCGCAGGCGCAGCTCCTGCCGGTCGGTCTCGAGCGTGCCCGCGGGCCGGTCGACGCTCTGCGCGCCGATGGCGCGGGCGAGCGATGCCGCGCTGAGCCCGTGCTGGGAAAGCACTGCGCGCGGCACCGTGATCCGGAACTGCCGCTCGCCGAAGCCGGACAGATCGACGTGCGCGACCCCCGGCAGCGCCGCGATCCGGTCCTGAAGCTCCACTGCGTAGCGTTCGAGCTGCGTCGGCGGTAGGTCGCCTGCCACGGCGACGGAAGCGACCAAGTCGGTGCGATGCAGCTCGCGCACCACGGGTGGATCGGCGCGACCCGGCAGATCATCGATCGCCGCGACCTCGGTGCGGATGTCGTCGACGAACCGGCCCGCATCGGCGCTGGCCTGCATCGTCGCGACCGCGCGGGCGGCGCTGTCCTGCGCGGTGCAGGTGAGCTCCTCGAGCCCCTCAACCGCCTCGAGCCCGTCCCAGAGACGCCGGCAGACGCCGTCCTCGACGTCCTCCGCCGCCGCGCCGCGATAGACCGCGGTGATCTCGACCTCGGTGAAGCGGAAATCGGGGAAGGTCTCGCGGATCAGGGTCGGCGCGGCCATCAGGCCCGCCGCGAAGATCAGCACGAGGACGAGGTTGGCGGCGGTCGGATGCGCGGCGAACCAGCGGATCATTCCGCCACCTCCACCAGGCGCATCCCCGGAATCGCGGGTACGATGTCGCTGGTCACGACCACGTCGCCCGGCGCGAGCCCCTGCTCGATCACCTCCTGGCGGAACGCCACGCTCACCTCGCGCAGCTCCAGCCGCCCGTCGTCGTCTCGCAGGTATACGATGCCGCCCTCGTGGACCGCGTGATCGGGCAGGGAGATAAGCGGCGGACCTTCCGGGCCGGTCAGCGTCAGTTCGACGTACATGTTCGGGACGAGCGGCAGCCGCGCAGGCGGGTCCGCCCCGGGATAGGGCTCGTCCACCGCGGCCACCACCGCCACCGACCGCGCCTGCGGATCGAGAGCGTTTTCGACCCGCACCAGCTCGGCGTGCCAGGACTGCGAGGGATCGGCGACCAGCGACACCACGGCGTCGATCCGGGCCCGCGCCTGCTCCAGCGCCGACATTCCGACGGGGCCGCCCGCATGCACCGCGCCGATCAGGCGGGGAAACGACTCGAGCGGAAGCTGCGCGGTGACCTCGGCTCGCGCGATGCCGTCGCCGGTGACCAGCGGCTGCCCAACAGCAGCGAACTGGAACTGCTCCACATGTACCTCGCCGACGCGCAGCTCGAAGGGCGTGACGATCCGACTCTTGGCGAGATCGCGGCGGGCTCTGGCGCCCGCGGCTTCGGCGCGTGCGATCTGCGCCTCGAGCCGCTCCCGGCGGCTCGGGATCAGGTCGAGCGTGTTCGAGAGCTCCGCGACGCTGCGCTCGATCTGAAGCGTGGCACGCTCCTGCTCGTCGGCTCGGCTCTGCGGCGCGGCCCCTTGGGCGACGAGATCGCGCGCGCGGTCGAGGTCGCGGCGGGCGAGCTCCAGCCGTTCCTGCTCGAGCTCAAGGATGCGCTGCGTGTTCTGTTCCTCGACCTCAAGCTGCCGGGCCTCGGCCCTGAGCGCGGCGAGATCGGCCTCGACCTGCGCGACTGCCAGCTCGTAGGCCGTGGGGTCGATCTGCAAGACGCGTGTGTCGGCCGGGATGATGTTGCCGCTCTCCAGATCGGGGTGCCGCCAGGTGATGGCGCCGGCGACCTCGGCCACCGCGGCCCAGGTCTCGGCCGGCCGGACGTTGCCGTAGCCGCGGGCCACCGGCGGCAGCGGCTTCCCTTCGGCCACCATCGTGGTCACGCCTGCGCTTCGCTCAGCCCCCGCAATGCGTTCGGGCGGCTCGGCGCCAGCGATCAGCCAAGCCGCCACGGCGATGCCGGCGGCGATCGGCGTCAGGAGAAGCAGCGCTCCGCGCGCGCTCACCGCCCGACTCCCGCGGCGCCCATGAGGCGCAGTTGCAGGGCGAGGAGACGCGCGCCCTCTGTGCGCAGGTCGAAGGTGCGGCCCGAGAGCGACCAGCGCAGGACCACGCCCTGGAGCAGCCCGAGCAGCAGGAGTGCGGCGTCCTCCGGCTCCGCGCGCGGATCGAGCTCCTCGTCCTGCACCGCGGTCGCCACGTGCCGGGACAGCCTCTCTCGGAGCTCCGTTATGATCCGCTGGTGCACGGGTCGTGTCGCATTATCCGCCGCCTGTCGGCCCGGCGAGAAGATCAGGGTCGGGAGCGCAGGCGTCGCCTCGATCAGCGCGAGCTGCGCGTTCAGCATCGCCTCGAGTCGCACAAGCGCCGTCGCCTCGGCCTCGGCCGTGTCCCAGGCTGCGTGGGCACGGGCCTCGACCTCGTTCAGCACTGCGACCCACAGCGCGTCCTTGGTCCGATAGTGCCGGAACAGCGCGGCCTGGCTCACGCCGACCCGCTCGGCAATGGTCGTCGTGGAGAGTCGGTCGGGAGGTGTTTCCGCGAGGAGAGCCAGCGTCGCGTTGATGATCTCCCGACGCGTGTCCTCTCCGGCTCTCCTCTTGGGCATCATGACCAATCCGTTTGTATGTGAGTGATCACATACGTTCGTCTTTGCCGAGTTCAAGGCGCCCGCTCGACGACTAAGACTTCGTTGTCAGGTGTGCCGCGGCAGCCGATATGAGCATCGGCTCAGAGCCTGCGCCTCGTTGCGAGTGACCTAAGCGCGGAAGTGCAGGTGACCGACACGCTCAGCCGCAGAAGCGAAAGCGAAATTGCATGCGCCCTGATCGGGGCCGCTCCCGGCGCGGCGGCTTCGCGGCGGAAGGCGGAGCGAGTCGTGGTGCGGCTTTCCCGCGAGGACGCTGCCTACTCGGTCGCGGAGAGACGCTGGCCGATGAGCAAGGCCGCCGGGTATAGGACGAGCTCCTCGGTCTCGGCGTGGGTCATGATTTCGGCGGCGAGCTGGGCCACCTGCTCGTTCCCCTCAGCAGTTGCGGTCTCCTGAAGATCCTGGAGCGCAGCGGAAATCTGTTGGTGCTCCTCGAGCATCTGCGGCAGTTCGGCCCGGAAGCGCTCGGTGCGAGCGATCAAATCCTGCTTCTCCTCCGCCGAAAGCTCTCCCTCTTGACCCGGCATGTTGGCCAGCATGGCCAACGCATCGAGCTGGGGAAGGGCGAAGGTCTCTTCCTTCTCGAAATGTCCGCGCAAAGCATCGAGCGCCTCCTGCGCGGCGACACCGGTCTCGCCCTCGATCTGGCTTGCAGCTTCGAGTCGCGAATAGAGCTCATGGTGCCCCGCCCTGAGCGGATCGGGAATCTCGAAGCTCTGCGAGAGGGCGGGAAGCGCGAGGGCCAGGCATCCGGCGGCTGCGAACACGGTGCGGACGAGTGTCGGCTGCATTCGTTGTCTCCTGATTTGAACTGATATTGACGTCGGCGGCGCTGGTCGGCTGAGCTACGGAAGCCACGAGAACCGACGTCCACCCGCAACTTTGTCGGGCGGCCCCAGTTTGGCGATGATCTGCATCAATTCTGGTGCGGGATGGCTTGCGGAGCGAGCACCCTCGCGGAGCTTTGGGACGGCATCCGACGATCTCCCGCCCGAAGCGGAGACCGACTCTTCGCCGACATGTCCGACAACGCCGCCCACCGCGTAGAGGACCCCGCGCGCACGTCGTGCTCTACCACGACTCCAACGCCAGGGTGCCGGCTCGCCGATGTGGACGCGCCGTTAACTGATCGCGGCCAGGGGCGCCGTGATTACTCGGCTGTCTAAAGGTCTGTCTCTCGCGGTATTTTTACTGCCGCGACGGGCGTCCTTGTCCGTTTGAGGACTTGTCCGTTCTCGTCGACGATCAGGCGGACCCGACGGGCGCCGTCCTGGAACGTGACGCGGTATCGGCCCGCATCGTCGCCTTCGCCGCGCTCGAACACGCTGGTGATCCCGCCGTCGCGCATCATCCGCTGCACCTCTGCGGGCGCGCGATCCAGAAGGCCGGCCAGATCGGCCGCTGCTATCGCGAACCCGTTCTCGATCGGATCGAGCTTCACGAGATTCTCCCAAAGTTCGTTGGCTCGCCGCGGAACTTCATCGCGCTATCGCCTCTGGCTCAAGCGCCAGCCGCGGGAGTGCGATGTCGGCAAGGGTCGAGCGGTCGAGTTCGGTTAAGAAGGCTGCCTCAGCCTGCCGCAGGCGCCCCTTGAGGGCACATCGCCCGTCGATGGTGCAGTCGCTCATGGTGCCGAAGCACTCTACGAGCGCCTGCCCCTCCTCGAGCAGGCGGACGATCTCGCCCAGCCGGATGTCGGCGGGTCGCCGCGCCAGCATCGCGCCGCCGCCGCCGCCGCGCCGCGTCGTGACGATGCCCGCGCGCGCCAGGCGCTGCACGATCTTCGTAAGGTGGTTGCGCGAGATGCGGAACTCGTCTGCGAGCTCCGCCGTGGAAAATCCTCGCTCCGGCTCGCTGGCGAGACGCATCAGAGCGCGCAATCCGTAGTCGGTGAAGGAGGTGAGGCGCATCGGAACCCTAATCGGCATTTACAATGCCTATTAGCAGGCGTAGGCATCAACGCAAGTGTTCCCGGCTGGTGAGGTTGCCGATGCCGAACGACCTGGCTCCAGGCGTCACGTCTGCCCGACCCGAGATGACCGCCGCGCTCGTGGCCGAGACCGGACTCTCGGAGGAGGTTCTGCGCACGCTCGTCCACGCGCTCTATGGCAGGGTGCGGCGCGATCGGATGCTCGCCCCGATCTTCGCCGCGCGCATCGATGACTGGGAGCCGCATCTCGAGCGGATGACCGCGTTCTGGTCGTCGGTCGCCCTGATGACCGGGCGCTACCACGGCCGCCCGGCGCAGGCCCATGCCGGGTTGCCGGTCGACTGGGCGCACTTCGAGCGGTGGCTCGCGCTCTTCCGCGAGACGGCGGAAGAGACCTGTCCACCCGAAGGCGCATCGCACGTCGTCGAGCGGGCGCAACGGATCGCCCGCTCGCTCCACTACGCGATCGAGGATGCCAAGCCGGAGGCGGTGCCAATCCTCCGCTGAGCGCCATCGTTCCGCACCCGTCGTCCAACAGGAAAGGAAGCAGCCATGATCCGCCAGTCCCTCGTCGCGCTCGGCGCCATCACCCTGCTCGTCGTGACACCGGTCGCGGCGCAGGACGACGAGTCCTGGCTGCCGAGCCTCGTGACAGAGACACCGCAGGAGGGCTTCGACCTCGCAGTCTCGATGGCCCGCCGGGCGGTCAAGACGACGCAGCCCGAGGTGGACACGCTCATGGAGCTGCGCCCCGCGTACTCCCACGACGCGGACAGCCTGATCGAGGTCTCCGGCGTCGTCGCCACGTGGTTCGCCACGATTGCGGCGGCGAACGACTATTGGCGGGAGTGACCGCGGCATGAGCGACGAAGATCGGCCTGCTGGGGCCGCGTCGCCCCCGTGCTTCGCACACGAGGTCGATCCGACCTATTTCGACCCGCTCGCCATTGATCCCCAGCAGGCCTCCGATGTTGCCCGCTGGCGCCGTGCCGAGCGCGAGCGGCTGCTGGCCGAGCGGGCAGCGCTGCCTGTCGCCGCGCGCGAGGAGCTGGCCGCGGCACTCGCGGCAGGGCTCGATGCGCTTCTCGTCGAGCGGATTGGGCCGCTTTCTGGCTTGGTCGTCTCGGCTTACTGGCCGATCAAGTCGGAGCCCGACCTGCGCGGCTGGCTCGGACGTTTGCACGCAGCCGGCGCCGTCACCGCGCTGCCGGTCGTCGAGACCAGGGCTACGCCGCTGGTCTTCCGCCGCTGGCAGCCCGGCACTCGCATGACCCGCGGCCACTGGAACATTCCCGTGCCGCCAGAGGATGCCGGAATCGTCACGCCGGAGATCGCGCTCGCTCCGCTCGTCGGCTGGGACGGCGAAGGGTACCGCCTCGGTTACGGCGGCGGCTACTTCGACCGCACCCTCGCTGCGCTCTCGCCTCGTCCCTTCGTCATCGGTGTCGGCTTCGACGCGGCCCGACTGGCGACGATCTACCCGCAGCCGCACGACGTGCCGATGGACGCGATCGTCACGGAGTCCGGCCTTCGGATGGCGCGGGAGCGGTGACGATGCGGCTCGCCTGCACCGTCGCCGGCCTGGTCGCGTTCGGCCTCGGCGCGATCGGGGCACTGCTGCCCCTGCTGCCGACGACGCCGTTCGTCGTCCTCGCGGCCTTCGCCTTCGGCCGCGGCACTCCGGCGCTCCGTGCCCGGCTCGACGCCAACGCGACCTCCGGTCCGGCGATCCGCGACTGGTCCGCACGCGGCGCCATCGCCACCCGCCACAAGGCCGCCGCCTGCGCAGACATGTCGCTGGCACTCGTCGCGAGCTGGGCTGCCTCGGTCCCGACCGCGATCCTCGGCGTCCAGACAATCGTGATGGCCGCGGCGGCGACATTCATCCTGACCCAACCCGCGTGAGACCTCGTGTCCGCGCGCTCGTGCGCGCGGAGGAGCCACGTGGACCGCCCTGATGCGCTCGGGATGCCCCCCGAGCGCCCCTCCTGCGGCGGCGCAGCGGCTCGATATGCGGCATCCGCCGCTCAATGATGCCGCTCTCTACTCGCTGTCATGCCACGGCTCCCTTTTGAGTCGCACGGGTGGCGGACAACAGGTCCATCGTACACGCGGCTCGTGGTGCCCTTCATCCTCCCCTTGTGAGCAGTCCGTCGAGAAGGCGCTGGTGGAGATCCGGGCGGGACCCCGCGCAGTAGACGACCTCCGCGTCAAGCGCTCTCGTGGTAAGGGCCTCCCCGGCACTCTCGATCAGCATCGCGTCAGGGTCACGAAACCAGAGATTGCTCAGTCGCTCGTCCTTGCCGACGCGAGCGCTCGCCCGCGCGCAATCGAAGAGCTCCGGTGCGAGGACGTATTGCGCGGCGAGCAGATCGAATGGGTAGAACCCCTTGCGGCCGATCTCGCTCCGCCAGAAGTCCAGCCAGCCGCGTGTCCGGTCGGCCACCCAGGACGCCGCTCCCCCTGAACTTGCGATGCGATCGACGTCATCCGAGGTCAACGTAACATCTCGCGCCGCCTCGTAAGGCACGAACGTGATGGGCAGCCCCATGGCGAGTAGTGATCGCGCGGCTCCGCGGTCGAGGTCGAAGTTCAGGTCGCGAAAGACCGGCCCGTGACCGAAGAGGATACCGCCAGCGGCTCCTTCGCTCGGGTGGAAGGTGTGCTCCGGCCGGCGCCCCATTACCGCGACAAGCCGGACCACCCGATGTTGCAGGTCAGGGCGGTCGCGCAGCACCGCCGCGACGTTGCTGAGTGCCCCCAAGGCAACGAGCGTAATTGGACCTTCCTCCAGGGCGCGGGTCAGCGCTTCGTGAGCAGGCTGCGCTGCGGTGGTGGCCTCAGCGGCGCCCCGATAGACCGGGATGCGACCAGAGCCGGTCTCGGCGATCCGATCGGCGAGCGCTCTCGTGACGCGATCGGTCCCTTCCAGAGCGGCGTTGCCGAAAACCGTCGAGATGCCGACGACCTCGACCTCGCTCGAGCGCGCTAGCAGGAGAAGGGCAAGACAGTCGTCGGGATCGATCCGGCGACCGAGGCCGCAAGCCGCATCGGTGTCTACCCATATTCGGTCGGAGAGCGCGACGCGGGGGCCGCCCTCGATGAGAGACAGGGGCGGGGCCGGCAGCTCTCCCGTCCGCCAGGTCTCAACGGGCATGGCGAATACCGCGAGGACCACGAGCACCAGCAGAGCCAGCCCACCCGCGATCCATTTCACCAGTCGCATCATGACGCCTACGGAACGGTCGCAAGCACGCAGAAGCGAGCGTCGCACTCCAGCATGCTGACGTCGAGGGCATTGCGGCACCGGGGACGAGAACGCGCCACATCTCGGAGAGACCGGCGACGGGTTCGAGCCACACCTGCATCGAGTTGACCGCTACCGCCTTGTCGAAGCATCGGTCCGCGAACGCCAGATCGGCCGCTTCCGCCACGTGCCCTGTCGGCGTCCGCTTTGTCGCCTCCTGAATGAGTAGACTTGGGCCGATGCCGATCTCGAGCACGCGATCCCCGTCCCGTCATGACGCGCTTGCGGAGGGTGCGCGGTCGGTCGAGATGGCGCCCGGCGAGACCTTACCGACCGAACGCTTCGCCATGTTCACCGACAGGTACGGCACGCCGTGGATGCGCGGCTTCGAAGGCAACAGGGCACAGGGCTGAGGGAGAACGCGCCATGCCCGATCTCGTGACATCCCTGTGGTTCGACCAAAGCGAAGCAAGCAAAGCGGCGGAGTTCTACGCCGGGACCTGAACCGACAGCCGCGTCGAAAGCGTCAATGCTGCCCCGTGAGATTTTCCCCGGCGGAAGGCACCGAGCTGACTGTCCAGTTCACCGTACGCCGCAGCAGGAGCACGCGCTCGGCGCCTCGATCACCACCCGCTCTCGCGGCAGGTGCTCCTGGAACGGCTTGCGAGCCGGGCGGCGGCGTTCGAAGCCGGCGACCGAGGTTGTCTTTGTCGCCTTCTCGGCGGCGATCTCGTCCTCGGTGGCCGCGGCCTCGAGCTCCTCGAGTTGTAGAACGGCCGCGCTCAGCCAGCCGATGCGATGGGCCACGTGGATTTCGGAATGCAAGAGGCGGCTCATGGCGCGACTCCTTCAGGGATGTCGGCCTGCCCGGTGGAGACCGCCTTTGGCTTCGGCATCGCTGGCTCATACGGCGCGATGCGCAGCGCGCGCAGCGCGTTCAGGATCACGGCGACGTCGATCACCTCCTGCAAAAGTGCACCCTGAACCGGCGTGAGGTAGCCATAGGCGGCGGCAATCATGCCAGCGACCGAAAGACCGATCCCGGCGACGACTCTTTCGACGGCGATCCGACGCGAGGCGCGCGCGATCTCCATCCCCGGCCCAAGTCTGTCGATCCGGTCGACGAGGAGCACGACGTCCGCCGCCTCGGCCGAGGCGGCCGCGCCCCGCGCGCCCATGGCCACGCCAACGTCAGCGGCGGCCAACGCGGGCGCGTCGTTCACCCCGTCGCCCACCATCATGACCGGCCCGTGCTCACGCTCGGAGAGGACGAACAGCACCTTCTGGTCGGGTGTCAGACCGGCCCGCACCCCGTCCAGGCCCAGTCCCTCAGTCACCCGCTCCGCCACGTCCAAGCGGTCGCCGGTGGCAAGCAGGATGCGCGAGATACCCTCGCGCCGAAGGCCGTCCAGCATGGCGCCCGCGCCTTCGCGCAGCGGATCCGACATCACCAGGTGCCCTGCCATTCGGCCGTCGACCGCCACCGCAACGAGAACCGATCCAGCGGCCATGGTCGCATGATCGTCCGGCCGCCGCCGACGCCGGACGCCACGAAGCCATCGCCGCCGACGATCACCTTGCGGCCCTCGACATGGCCCACGACACCTTCGCCCGGGATTTCCGCCACCTCCGACGGCACGGGCAGCGCAAAACCCCGCTCCCTCGCGGCTGCGACGATGGCCTGCGCCACCGGGTGCTTCGAGGCCTGGTCAAGTGCTGCGGCGAGGCGCAGGATGTCGTCCTCGGCCATGCCGCCCGAGCTCTCGATCGACACGATCTGCGGACGGCCGTCCATCAGCGTGCCGGTTTTGTCGAGGATCAGCGTGCGGATGCGCGCCATCGTCTCGAGCGGCCCCGCGCCCTTGATCAGCACGCCGAAATGCGCCGCGCGCGAGAGGCCGGCCACCAGCGCCACCGGCACCGCCAGAATCAGTGGACAGGGCGTGGCGACGACCAGCACGGCGACGGCCCGAATCGGATCGCCGGTGAACCACCAGGCGGCGAAGGCGATGGCGACCGTGACCGCGAGAAAGCGCAGCGACCAGCGGTCCGCCAGCCGCGACATCGGCGCCTTGGATGCCTGCGCCTCCACGGTCGTCGGCGGCCTGGTCGGCGAACTTCTGCGGGTCGAAGGCGCCCTGCTTGGTGCGGCAGCCGAAGTAGGCGGTGCCGATCTCCCAGACGAGGTCGCCGCCGTGCTTGAGGTGGTAGGGCGAGATCCCGCCCTCTCCGGTATCCTGGTAGAAGCCGCCCAGCTTGGCGCCGAGGTTCAGCGCCTCGATGGCCCGCGCGCTCAGCGAGCCGAAACTCATCGCCGAGACGTTGAGAGCGGATGCCTCGTAGGGCCGCGTGCAACCCTCGCCGCCGACCCTGAGCCGATAGATGTCGCCGAGGTGCTTGGCCTGGATCGAATGGTTGATCCACTCGTAGCGGGGCGAGTGCAGGTCCATCTCTGTGCCGAACGCCTCGGCGCTCTCGACGGCCTTGGCGCGGCGGTAGACCAGCGCCCGCTGGTTGTGCGTGAAGGGCCGCCCCTCGTGGTCGCTGTCGAAAAGGTATTCGCGGAGGAACGGCCGCAGCCACTCGAAGAACTAGCGGACGTGCGCGCTCACCGGATAAAGCCGCAGCAGCGTGTGCTGGGTCTGGCGCATGTCCCAGGCGCCGAGGGCGACCAGCGGCGCGAGGATGACGAGGAGCCAAAGCCAGGCGGGGCTCCAGAGCACCGCCGCAATCAGGACGAGAACGGCGGCGGCGAGGATCAGCGCGTAGGGAACGTAGCGGTGCATTGGCTCTCGAGTTCGTGACGGCAACGAGCCCAGCCTGCCGGCGCTGGTCAGGGAGAACAACATCTTGCCCAACGTTCCGAACCGCAGGCGGCGCTCGCTCCAGCCGATCAGGGTGGCGATGGCGCCAAGCGCCACGAGAGGCTCCCAGAACGCATATACGACGGCGGCGGCCGAGAAGCCGGTCTCGAACCGCGGCGCATCGGCCGAGAACAGGACGAGGGGCAGGGCGGGCAGCGCCGCGAGCCCGGTCAGGGTCGCGCGGCGCTGAGCGTGGGGCGGCAGGCGGTCGAGCCAACCCTCCCGCCCCGCGCGCACTCCGACCGCGAAGAGCACGACGTAGGATGCGAAGTAGCCGAGCTGGAACCCAAAGACGCTCTCTCCCACAGGCACGATCTGCCGGATCAGCAGCGCCGCCGCGCCGGTGGCGAGGGCCAGCGCCAGCCAGCGGCCGAAGGGCGGCACAGGCGCGCTCGCATCCTGGCCTTCACGGGACTATTCGTCCGCGTCGGCTTCGCTCTTGGTGGCATGCTCGGTTCCCGGCTCGTGCTCGGGAGGGCTGTAGGTGGTGAAGAGCTTCAGCATGCCCGACCCGGTGTTGCGGAAGTTGTGGAAGGTGCCCGAGGGCACGATGCTCACGTCGCCGTCGGCGACCTCCGCCTCGACGTCCCCGATCTTCGCCACGCCGTTGCCCGCGACGAAGTAGAGTAGCTGGTCGTGCCCCTCGTGCACCTCGCCGCCGATCTCCCCGCCCTCGGGGATCGCCATGAGCACGAGCTGCGTCTTCTCGCCGGTCCAGATGACATTGCGGAACTCGTCGTTCCGGCGGGCGAGTTCGACGACGGGCAGCGTAAGCTTCTGTGTTTCCGACATGCTATGGTCTCCATTTGCACCGATTTCTGTCATTCCATTTCTCTGCATACGTTTACAGCGGGTCGTTGTATCCGCTCACGGACGAGCCCGCTGCTGACCTTCGACAATAGCAGTCTCCTTACGAACTCTCGCTCAAGAACCTCATCTCCGGTCTGGCCGCCAGCCTGCACTGTCTTCTGAGCGCCGCTCGAGGCCTCCGGCTCAGAATTGCCCGTTGCAGAACACCATTCCCGCTCATGTCTTCAAGATGCGGTAGATCGCCGGAATGACGAGGACCGTGAGGGCGGTCGAGGAGAGGAGGCCGAAGAGGAGCGAGATGGCGAGGCCCTGGAAGATCGGGTCGACGAGGATCACCGCGGCGCCGATCATTGCGGCGAGCGCGGTCAGCAGGATCGGCTTGAAGCGGGTGGCGCCGGCCTCGACCAGGGTCTCGACGGTCACGCGGCCCTGCGGGTCGGCGTGGCGGATGAAGTCGACGAGCAGGATCGAGTTCCGCACGATGATCCCGGCGAGCGCGATGAACCCGATCATCGACGTCGCCGAGAACGGCGCGGCGAAGAGCCAGTGTCCGCCCATGATCCCGAGGAACGTCAGCGGCACCGGGGTGAGGATCACCAGCGGCACGCGGAACGAGCCGAACTGCGCGACCACGAGGATGTAGATGCCGAGGAGCGCCACCATGAACGCCGCGCCCATGTCGCGGAAGGTGATCCAGGTGACCTCCCACTCGCCATCCCAGAGGAGCACCGGATGCGTCGTCTCCTCGGGCTGGCCGTGCAGGCGGACCTCGGGGCGGGCGACGTCCTCCCACGCCATCGAATTCAGCCTGTCGCCGACCGCGAGCATCCCGTAGAGCGGCGCCTCGAAGGCGCCGGCGAGCTCGCCCGTCACCATGATAACGTCGTAGCCGTTGTGGCGGAACACCGGGTAGGAGGCGCGCTCCTCGACCACCTCGACCACGTCGCCGAGCTCGACCACGCCCCGCGCGCCGGGCAGCGCGTTGGCCGGCACCGGCGTCGACAGCGCGCGCTCGTCCATCACCTGGTCGCCGCGGGGACGAGCGAGGACGATCGGGATCGGCGCGCGGCCGCCGCCGCGATGCGAGTAGCCGACCGTCGTGGTCCCGTTGAGCAGGCGCAGGGTGTGGAGCACGTCCCACTCCTCGACGCGATAGAACTCGAGGTCGGTCGGCTCAAGCTGGACGCGCAACCGCCGCGGCCGGGACCCGTAGCTGTCGTCGACGTCGACCACGAACGGCACGTCCGCGAAGGCTTGGCGGACGCGCGCGGCGACGGCGCGGCGGGTCTCGGCGTCGGGGCCGTAGATCTCGGCCAGCAGCGTCGCGATCACCGGCGGTCCGGGCGGCGGCTCCACCACCTTGAGCACAGCCTCGCCCGGCAGCTCCAGTGCCCACAGCCGCTCGCGCAGCTCGAGCGCGATGGCGTGGCTCGGACGGTCGCGCTCGCCCTTGGGTCAGGAGGTTGACCTGGACCTGGCCGAGCTCGGGGCTCGAGCGCAGGTAATAGTGCCGCACGAGGCCGTTGAAGTCGAAGGCGGCGGCGGTTCCGGCATGGGTCTGCGCCGAGGTGACCTCGGGCAGCGCGAGCGCGGTGCGGGCGGCGACCTGCGCGGCGGCGTCGGTCGCTTCGACCGACGCGCCCTCGGGCATGTCGATGACGATCGAGAGCTCTGACTTGTTGTCGAACGGCAGGAGCTTGACCGTCACGTCGCGCGTGTAGAGCAGCGCCAACGAGCCGAAGGAGAACACCGCCACCACGAGCAGGAAGAGGACGCTCCGCGCCTTGCCGCGGAGCAGCGGGCGCGCAACGCCGGCGTAGGCGCGGCCGAGCCCGCCGCCGGGATGTGCGCCCTCCGCCTCGGCATGGTGGCCGGCATGGGCGGGGCCGGCGATCTTCAGCATCAGCCAGGGCGTGATCATGACGGCGACGAAGAACGAGAAGATCATCGCCGCCGAGGCGACCGCTGGGATCGGGCTCATGTAGGGGCCCATCAGACCGGAGACGAAGAGCATCGGCAGCAGCGCGACGACGACGGTCAGAGTGGCGACGATGGTCGGGTTGCCGACCTCGGCGACGGCAGAGATGGCGGCGACGAGGGGCGGCTCGCGCCGCATGGCCCAGTGCCGGGCGATGTTCTCGATGACTACAATGGCGTCGTCGACGAGGATGCCGATCGAGAAGATCAGCGCGAAGAGCGACACGCGGTTCAGCGTGTATCCCATGATCCAGGCGGCGAAGAGCGTGAGCAGGATCGTGGCCGGGATCACGATCGCGACCACCACCGCCGCCCGCCACCCGATCGCGACGAGCACCAGCGCGACGATCGAGACCGTCGCCAGCGCGAGGTGGAACAAGAGCTCGTTCGCCTTCTCGTTCGCGGTCTCGCCATAGTCCCGCGTCACCTCGACCTCGACGCTGCCGGGGATCAGCTCCCCCTCCATCGCGTGGACGCGGTGCAGGATCCGCTCCGCGACCGTCACGGCGTTGGCGCCGGCGCGCTTGGCGAGCGCCAGCGTCACGGCAGGGCGGCGCAGAGCCTCGCCCTCGGCCGTCTGCGGGTCAGCGTCGCGACATGCGCCTCGTCGAGGTCCGCGACGTAGGCCACGTCCGCCACGTCGCGGACGTAGATCGTGCGGCCGTCCCGCGTGGTGAGCTCGAGGTTGGCGATCTCCTCCGGCGTCGACAGGGTCTGGCCGATGGCGAGCGCGACCTGCTGGCCGCGCGTCGCGCAGCGTCCCGGCCGGCGCGGCGCTGTTCGCGCCCTCGACCTTGGCCGCAAGCTGCTGGAGCGTCACGCCGTGGAGCGCCAGCCGCTCCGGGTCGGGTGCCACACGCAGCGCGTCCTCGGTCTCTCCGACCAGATAGGTGAGGCCGACGTCCTCGATGCGGGCGAGCTCGACCTCGACCTCGCGGGCGATGCGCGTCAGGTCGGCGGCGGTGACGCCGTCCTGGCCGGGCACCGGGGCGAAGGTCAGCGCCACGATCGCCACGTCGTCGATGCCGCGGCCGACGACCAGCGGCTCGGGGATGCCGACCGGGATGCGGTCGATGTTGGCGAGGATCTTGTCACGGACGCGCAGGATCGCAGTGTCGGCCGAGACGCCGACGAGGAAGCGCGCCGTCACCATCACCCGGTCGTCGCGGGTGTCGGAGTAGACATGCTCGACCTCCGGAATGCCCTTGACGATCGTCTCGAGCGGCTCGGTGACGAGCTTCACGGCGTCCTCGGCGGCGAGGCCGTCGGCGCGGACGTGGATGTCGACGAGGGGGACCGAGATCTGCGGCTCCTCCTCGCGCGGCAGGCTCGCCAGCGCGATCAGCCCGACCGCCAGCGCCGCGAGGAGCAGCAGCGGCGTCAGCGGCGAGGCGATGAAGCTGCGCGTCAGCCAGCCGGCGATGCCGAGCTTGCCGCCGGCGCTGCCGTCATTCATCGCCGAGCACCACCCGGTCGCCGGCGTCGAGTCCGGTCAGGATCTCGCGCCAGTCCTCGCCCTCGAGCGCGACCGCTCTTCCGGGCACGACCGAGCGGCGCAGGGTCTCGCCCGTCTCGATCTCGACCGTGACGAAATCGAGGCCCCCGGTCTGGTGCAGCGCCGACGACGGTACCAGGAGCGCCGAGCGCATCCCGACGGGCAGCAACACCGGGATGCGGCGGCCGACGAAGCGGGGGTCGAGCCCCTCGACCTCGACGTCGGCCTGCACCCGCCCGCCCTCGATCTGCGGGTAGAGCCTGGCGAGCCGGCCGATGCGGCCGTCGGCGGCGGCGCCGAGCTCGATCACGTCGCCCTCGGCGAGATCGGCGGCGTGGCGTTCCGGAACCGCGAGGCGCAGGAACACGCCACCGCCGCCGATCACCGCCACCGCCTCGCCCGGGGTGACGACCGATCCGCGCGAGACGGGGACGAAAAGCACGACCCCCTCCTCGGGCGACAGCACCGCACCTTCATCGACCTGCTGCTCGACGATCTGGCGCTCGGATTCGAGACTGCGGATCTCGCCCTCGAGGACATCGACCGCTGTCTGGAGCGCATCGAGCCGCTGGCTCGTAATCACGCCGCGGTCGAAGAGCGTCTGCCCGCGCTCGAGGTCAGTGCGCGACGTCTCGACCTGCGCCGAGAGCGCCTCGAGCTGCGCGTCGATCGCTGCGAGCCGGAATTCGAGCTTGTCGTCGACGACGAGGGCGACCCGGGCGCCTGCCTCGACGCGATCTCCCTCGGTCACCTCAAGCTCAACGATCGTTCCGCCGATCCGCGCCCGCGCCGGCACCCGGTCTCGCGTCTCGACCTGCCCGTAGACCGCCTTCCACTCGACGATCTCGCGAGGCGAGAGCGTCAGGACGTCCGCCGCGGCTGGCGATGCCGCCAATGCCGCGCACATCGCAAGCCAGGATCGCACGTGTCTCACCTCGGGGTCGTCTACGGCTCTCAATAGGCGCCGCCACGCGCGAAGTGCATTGACCTCGCTCAACGAAAAGCGACGGGCATCGGCGGCGCACGCGACGTTCGCTGACCGTCGCACGTTCCGTGCGCGACTGTCCTCCCAGCGTCGTCTGCAAGGGTTCTCGCGCGATGGCGCCGCTGCGCCTCGGCGTGTCTCTCAGGGTTGCGGCGGCGGGGTTGCGGCGGTGCTCGGCGGCAGGATCGGGTACGTGACCTGCGGTTGCTCGCCGGTCAGCGTCTCGAGGAAGGCGGTGATGGCGTCGGCGTCGTCCTCGGTCAGCTCGGCGCCGAGCTGCGAGGTGCCCATGATCCCGACAGCCGTCGAGAGGTCCCAGACCGCACCGGAGTGGAAGTAGGGCGGCGTCAGCGAGATGTTCCGCAGCGTCGGCACCTTGAAGACGTAGTCGTCGTCCTCGGACCGGGTGACCTCGTAGCGGCCGCGGTCTTCGGGCGGCAGCACCGCCCATTCCGGCTTCTCGACCAAGCTCAGTGCGTCGAAGAGTTCGAGTTGCTCCGGCGCGGCATCACCTGTCCAAGGCCGACGCCATCACGGTTGCCGGGAGCGAGGCCTCGGTACCCGCTCTCGTCACGTCACGCGACCTGACAGAGCGCTTTGCGGAGATGGTTCGCCACGGGCGTGCCGAGCAGCTGCCGGATTGGTTGACGGAGGCGGAGACCAGCGTGCTGTCGTCCTTTGCCAGAGGACTTCGCGCCGACGTCGAGGCCGTCGCTGCCGCGCTCCGCGAGCCCTGGTCCAACGGACAGACGGAAGGCCAGATCAACCGCCTGAAGACCCTCAAGCGGCATGTGTGGACGGCCTCTGCTTTGCAAGGAGGTTCTTCCGTGACGTCGGACGATGGGTGCAGTCATGTGTCCGGCCTGTTCGCGCGGCGCTCCATGGCCGCTGGCCTCGATGTGATCCGCAGATCAGGTCCCAATCAAATGTCCGCGGTCTAAGCCGCTTCCGCTTGCAACGGGTTCTCCTGATCCCGGTTCTCCCGGTCGTTCGTCACGTCATCAGCCACCCTTGCAGTCTTCCCCGGCGGACGCCCTACATCGCGACGGCGCCGTTCGGGATGGTAGTTTCGCTGTTTCGATAATCCTGTTCGCGAACCAGAAGCGCCCAGGCGGTCCGCGCCATCTTGTTGGCCAGCGCGACCGTGACCAGGCGCGGCGGCTTACGTTCCAGCAAGGCCCGCAACCAGGCGTTTCCAGCTGTCTTGTCCCGGTCATGCCGAAGAACGGACGTTGCCCCTACCACGAGCAGCCGGCGCAGATATCGATTACCCTGTCGCGAGATGCGGCCGAGCCGCTCTTTGCCGCCGCTCGAGTTCTGCCTCGGCACGAGGCCAAGCCAAGCGGCGAACTCGCGACCGCTGCGGAAGTGGCTCGGATCGAGCATGGTCGCCGCGATCGCGGTCGCGATGAGGGGACCGACGCCGGGGATCGTTCCCAATCGACGACTGACTGGATCGGACCTGTGGTGGCTTTGGATTTGCTTGTCGAGTTGAGCGATCGCCGCCTGCGCCTGCTCCATCTGCACGATCAACGTTTCAAGCGCGCGGCACGCCATCGGCGGCAGGCCCCCGTCGGCGCCGCTCCTCACGATGGCGACGAGTTGGGCTAAGCCGGTCCTCTTCTGAGCTGCGACGATCCCGAATTCGGCGAGATGGCACCGGAGCGCGTTGATCAGCATCGTTCGCTGCTTGACCAGAAGTTCACGGCTCCTGTGGAGCACCATCGCGGCCTGTTGGTCGGTCGACTTGATCGGGACGAAACGCATCGACGGCCGCGACACCGCTTCGGCGATCGCCGCAGCGTCGGCCGCGTCGTTCTTGCCTCGTCGGACGTAGGGCTTCACGTACGAGGGCGGGATGAGCCGCACCTTGTGTCCCAGCTCGGTCAACTCCCGAGCCCAATGATGCGACGTGGCGCAGGCCTCGATCCCGACGACGCAGGGTGCAAGACGCGAAAAGAAGGGCAGCACTTCGCCGCGGCGCACCTTGCGGCGCAGAACGGCCGCGCCTTCGGCGTCGACGGCATGAACCTGGAACACATTCTTTGCGATATCCAGTCCGATGGTGGTGACTTCCATGGTGGCAGCTCCTCTGGAGACGACGCGGTCATACGGCCACTTAACCCGCGCCGCCGGCTTGGGTGCAGAGGCCGTCCACCCCATCAGATGTACGGTCGCGCCAACCTCGACCTCCTTCGCGCCCGGCTCGTCGTCGCCGCGTAGGAGGCTGCACCGAAATTGAGTCACACCCCCGATTGCAGGCCGATTGACAGTCCAGAAGAGATCGACGTAGGGCAGCGCCAACGTGAACGGCAGCACACCGACGATCGAGATCCAGATGACGGTGAGCGAGCCGAAGCGGTCGCCGATGGGGCCGCCGAGTGCCACCCCGACCGCCATCGCGCCAAGGAACACGAACAGCATCAGTTGCGAGCCTTGGGTGCTGAGCCCGAACCGCTCGATCAGGAAGAAGGTGTAGTAGCTGGTGAAGCTGGCCGAGTAGATGTTCTTGATAAAGACCAGGATCGCGAGGATGACGATTGCCAGGACCAGTCGGTTGCGGGGTAGACGTGGCGCCTCGATCTTCCCGCTCGGCCCTGCATTGGCCATGCGGTAGCGGCCATACCACCCGCCGACCTGCCACAGGATCACCATCCCAAGGAGCGCCGCAAGCGAGAACCATGCGATGCTCGGCCTGCCGAGCGGCACGACGATGAACGCGGCCAGCAGTGGCCCGATCGCGGTGCCGAAGTTGCCGCCGACCTGGAAGAGAGATTGCGCGGTTCCATAGCGCCCGCCCGCGGCAAGGCGCGCACGCCGAAGCCGGACCTGCTCAGCTGCCCGCGCAGTTATCAAGGCGGTGATGTGGAAGTATTGTCCCTATCGGCACTGCGACGGCGCGCCCGCAAACAGCAGTCTTCTCGCAGCTCTCGCGCTTCGGTCCAGGACGTCCCCGCGATCCTGAAGAGCGCGACCAGTCGCGACCGCCAGCGCAGCAAGCGAAGCGCACCGCGAGCAGCGCCCATCTGGCAGAGGCAGACGACAGCATTGACGGTAGCTCGGCGCTAGGCTCAGGATCCATTGATTGGGTTGAGGCTGAACTCGGCCGCGTGATTCATGCTCCCGAACTGACGGGGGCCTTATGAGCAATCTCTTCTGGCTGAGCGACGAGCACATGGCGCGTCTCAAGCCGTTCTTTCCTAAGAGCCATGGCAAGCCGCGGGTCGATGACCGGCGCGTGCTGAGCGGGATTATCTTCATCAACCGCAATGGCTTGCGCTGGAGCGATGCGCCGAAGGAATACGGCCCCCACAAGACGCTCTACAATCGCTGGAAGCGGTGGAGCGACATGGGCGTGTTCGCTCGGATGATGGAGGGGCTGGCCGCCGAGAGCGCCGAGCAGGCGACGGTCATGATCGACGCGACCTATCTGAAGGCGCACCGCACGGCCTCGAGCCTGCGGCTGAAAAAGGGGGGCGTGGGCGTCTGATCGGTCGCACGAAGGGCGGGATGAACACCAAGCTGCACGCCGTCACCGACGCGATCGGACGGCCGATCCGGTTCTTCATGAGCGCAGGCCAGGTCAGCGACTACATCGGCGCTCGCGCGATGATGAGCAGTCTGCCTCTCGCGGACTGGCTGATCGCCGACCGGGGCTACGACGCCGACTGGTTCAGGGATGCATTGAAAGACAAAGGGATATGCGCCTGCATCCCGGGCAGGAAGTCGCGCGACCAGCCCGTGCGCTACGACAAGCGTCGCTACAAGCGCCGCAACCGGATCGAGATCATGTTCGGCCGCCTCAAGGACTGGCGCAGGATCGCTACCCGCTACGACAGGTGCCCGAAGGTCTTCCTCTCCGCCGTCGCCCTCGCAGCGACCGTGATCTTCTGGCTTTGAAAATCAATGAGTTTGGAGCCTAAACGAACCTTGTCATCGTTGTCGATCCAGGCGATCCCGATCTCGATCGGCCAACTATCGGCGCCGGATCGAAGGCGATGACCTCGTGCCCGGCGGCGACCAGGCGTTCCGCCGCCGCCCGGCCCATCACTCCGAGCCCGATGATCGAGATCTGCATCACTCAGCCTCCCGATTTCAGGTGAAGATGCGGTGCAGCCCCGCCGGAGAAGCATTCGGGCGTGCAGAGAATCCGCGGATCGCCGCCCACGTAGCGCTCGGCCTCCTTCATCGCCTGGTCGAACGTGGCGACCGGAGTGAGCCCCATCGCCTTGGCGTAGAGCGGCGCCCTGGCGCCCACGACCAGCACCTTCTGGCAGCGCTTCACCGGCACCGCACCGCCCGACAGCATGCTCATCGCGTGGAACGGGTGGTAGGTGTACCGGTTCGAGTAGGCGTAGGTGTATTCCGGATGGGTCGCCATCGCAGCAGCCTTCTCCGAGGCGAGGTATTCCTCGGCCGTGTTGAACCCGGTGAACTCCCAGAAGGTCGGTTCGTAGCTGGGGAACCAGTGCGGGTTGAACCAGCCATCGCAGACCGAGACGGCAATCATCACCGGGTCGGGCCGGAGCGCGTTCCAGCAGCGCGAGAGCTGTCCGCCAAGCCCGAGGCTCATGAGCACCGGATTTGTGCCCATGCCCGGACCGTAGTGGAAGTTGCGCGGCACGCCGACGACGAGGACGTCGGCCGGCCCGGACAGGTCGAGCGCGACGTTCGTGCGCTCCGTCGCCAATGACCAGCAGGCCTGCTCCACATGATCGAGCGAGCCGGCGTGGACGGCGAGCACGTCGGCGTACTGTCCGATCACCGCGTCGACGGCGAAGAACTTCTTGCCAATTCCGTCCTCCATGGCCTTGGCGATGGAGGTGAACTGCTCGCGCATCCGGCCCTTCGGTGCCGCCCCGAGCCAGTCGTCGCGATGCATGGTCTTCGGAACGTGGTGCGAGGCGATCGACCGCCAGCCGCTGAAGCCCGTGGCGACCATCTTGTGCCCCCCGGAAAAGCCGCCATAGGGGTTGCCGGCACAGTGACCGATGACGACGGCGACGTCGGACTCTGCGATCGTGCGGTTGCACTCCACGACGTTGCCCATCGCGTCGGTGCCGAGTTGCACCAGCTTGGGATTCCTCGGCGTCGTGATTGACGAGCCGATCCGGCCAGAACTGGTCGACGATCTTCGGGCCGAGGTAGCCGCGCCATTCATCGACCGTGTTCTTTCGGTGCAGACCCATCGCGCAGATCAGAGTGATGTTCTCGACCCTAGCGCCGCCCTTCAATAGCTCCTCGACGACGAGCGGAATCGAAACCTTCCGGTGCGCGAGATCGTGCGAGCCGCCCTTCACCCGATCTGGAAAGGCGATCGTGATCTTCTTGTCGGGTCCTGCCAGCTCGGACAGCGGGGGCACGCCCGACGTCGCGGCGTTCCGCTCCGCGCGAGACTATTCCGCCTGGCTCGGGCTCACGCCGAAGCCCCATTCGAGCGGCGGCAAGGAGCGGCTCGGGCGGATCTCGAAGGCTGGAAACCGTTACCTGCGACGCCTGCTCTACCTCGGCGCCATGGCGCAGATCGCAGGCCGGCGCCGCGGACGACCCGGGACCGACTGGCTTTGGAAGATGCTGGAGAGAAAGCCTGTGAAGGTGGTGGCCATCGCCCTGGCCAACCGGATGGCGCGGGTCGTCTGGGCGCTCGTCAGGAGCGGCGAAAGCTACCGGGCAGCCCCGGTCTGACAGAACACGCCGGCGCAGACCGGCTCCGAGACGGTGAGGCGCGACGTGAGGTGATGGCGACAGGACGGCGAAACGGCAATCGGGACACCCTGTTCGAACCGAAGCACCTCCGAGTGCGTGCCATTGATCGGGACCCGAGCGCCGGCGGACTTCATCAGGGCGCGCAGCTGCCACGCTGCACATCAGACGCCGTACACATGGCCGCGACGACCAAACCCAGCCACCGAACAGCGCCCTTGCCCCGCGGGAGCCATCCACACACGGTTCGAGCAACAATGTCGACGGCAGACCCTCGGCGGTTTGCACCACGCCGAGAACGAACTGGCGCGCGACGCCGCCTACGTCCTTGTTCATGCCGAAGGCGCGCAGGTCGTCCGCGACCTCTCCCTCGCCGTGGATGCGCACGGTGGTCAGGTCGTAGAAGACCACGGCAAGGTCTTGATCGACCAGCGGGCGGATCTGTCTGGCCAGCTCGATTTCCACCCGCTCGGCGCGATCCATCAGCGCATCCATCGCGCGAAGCAGATGCTGGTGGGTGACGGTCTCGGGCATGGCTGGCATCGCCACGGTCTCCAGCCAGCGCAGGCAGCCCAGCTTGCTCGTCGGGTCGCACAGGCGGTTGAACACCATGGCGCGTACGAGGGCCTCCACATCGGTTCCGCGACGCCCCGACCGCAGGGCCCGGCCAAGCGCGCGATCGAGACCGAGGTCCTTCCAGAGCGCATGCAGGGCGAAGACGTCACCGTAGCTGCGCGCGCCTTCCCAGGCGATCTCGGTCTTCGCCGGCTCGTCCCGCCCTGCAACCCGGCTGAGGCCCCGGATCAGGGCGTCGAGCTGGCCGTCCTTCATTCCGTCGACGCGCCCGAGGTTGGCGATGACGCGCAGCCTGGGCTTTCCGGCATCGTTGCGGAAGAACTCCACGATCTGCAGATAGCGACGCCCGCCGCTCTCGGTGACGCGTGTAAACATGGAATGCAAGATGCCTCAGATGCACCCGCATCTCAATGCATGCTAGGGCAACGACGTGTAATACACGAGTTCGGCAAATCCGCCCCGCACGGCTACCAAGCCCTTGAATTCCCGAACACGCCGCGCACCGGATAGACGAAATCCGGCCGGCAAACGTCGAACTTCGG
>CAVZOJ010000027.1:0-28985 GCA_963776845.1 uncultured Alphaproteobacteria bacterium
CGCCGCTCCTCACGATGGCGACGAGTTGGGCTAAGCCGGTCCTCTTCTGAGCTGCGACGATCCCGAATTCGGCGAGATGGCACCGGAGCGCGTTGATCAGCATCGTTCGCTGCTTGACCAGAAGTTCACGGCTCCTGTGGAGCACCATCGCGGCCTGTTGGTCGGTCGACTGATCGGGACGAAACGCATCGACGGCCGCGACACCGCTTCGGCGATCGCCGCAGCGTCGGCCGCGTCGTTCTTGCCTCGTCGGACGTCGGGCTTCACGTACGAGGGCGGGATGAGCCGCACCTTGTGTCCCAGCTCGGTCAACTCCCGAGCCCAATGATGCGATCTGGCGCGGCCTCGATCCCGACGACACAGGGTGCAAGACGCGAAAAGAAGGGCAGCACTTCGCCGCGGCGCACCTTGCGGCGCAGAACGGCCGCGCCTTCGGCGTCGACGGCATGAACCTGGAACACATTCTTTGCGATATCCAGTCCGATGGTGGTGACTTCCATGGTGGCAGCTCCTCTGGAGACGACGCGGTCATACGGCCACTAACCCGCACCGCCGGCTCCGGTGCAGGGCCGTCCACCCCATCAGATGTACGGTCGCGCCAACCTCGACCTCCTTCGCGCCCGGCTCGTCGTCGCCGCGTAGGAGGCTGCACCGAAATTGAGTCACACCCCCGATTGCAGGCCGATTGACAGTCCAGAAGAGATCGACGTAGGGCAGCGCCAACGTGAACGGCAGCACACCGACGATCGAGATCCAGATGACGGTGAGCGAGCCGAAGCGGTCGCCGATGGGGCCGCCGAGTGCCACCCCGACCGCCATCGCGCCGGAACACGAACAGCATCAGTTGCGAGCCTTGGGTGCTGAGCCCGAACCGCTCGATCAGGAAGAAGGTGTAGTAGCTGGTGAAGCTGGCCGAGTAGATGTTCTTGATAAAGACCAGGATCGCGAGGATGACGATTGCCAGGCCCAGTCGGTTGCGGGGTAGACGTGGCGCCTCGATCTTCCCGCTCGGCCCTGCATTGGCCATGCGGTAGCGGCCATACCACCCGCCGACCTGCCACAGGATCACCATCCCAAGGAGCGCCGCAAGCGAGAACCATGCGATGCTCGGCCTGCCGAGCGGCACGACGATGAACGCGGCCAGCAGTGGCCCGATCGCGGTGCCAAGTTGCCGCCGACCTGGAAGAGAGATTGCGCGGTTCCATCACGCCCGCCCGCGGCAAGGCGCGCACGCCGAAGCCGGACCTGCTCAGCTGCCCGCGCAGTTATCAAGGCGGTGATGTGGAAGTATTGTCCCTATCGGCACTGCGACGGCGCGCCCGCAAACAGCAGTCTTCTCGCAGCTCTCGCGCTTCGGTCCAGGACGTCCCCGCGATCCTGAAGAGCGCGACCAGTCGCGACCGCCAGCGCAGCAAGCGAAGCGCACCGCGAGCAGCGCCCATCTGGCAGAGGCAGACGACAGCATTGACGGTAGCTCGGCGCTAGGCTCAGGACCCATTGATTGGGTTGAGGCTAACTCGGCCGCGTGATTCATGCTCCCGAACTGACGGGGGCCTTATGAGCAATCTCTTCTGGCTGAGCGACGAGCACATGGCGCGTCTCAAGCCGTTCTTTCCCAAGAGCCATGGCAAGCCGCGGGTCGATGACCGGCGCGTGCTGAGCGGGATTATCTTCATCAACCGCAATGGCTTGCGCTGGAGCGATGCGCCGAAGGAATACGGCCCCCACAAGACGCTCTACAACCGCTGGAAGCGGTGGAGCGACATGGGCGTGTTCGCTCGGATGATGGAGGGGCTGGCCGCCGAGAGCGCCGAGCAGGCGACGGTCATGATCGACGCGACCTATCTGAAGGCGCACCGCACGGCCTCGAGCCTGCGGCTGAAAAAGGGGGGCGTGGGCGTCTGATCGGTCGCACGAAGGGCGGGATGAACACCAAGCTGCACGCCGTCACCGACGCGATCGGACGGCCGATCCGGTTCTTCATGAGCGCAGGCCAGGTCAGCGACTACATCGGCGCTCGCGCGATGATGAGCAGTCTGCCTCTCGCGGACTGGCTGATCGCCGACCGGGGCTACGACGCCGACTGGTTCAGGGATGCATTGAAAGACAAAGGGATATGCGCCTGCATCCCGGGCAGGAAGTCGCGCGACAAGCCCGTGCGCTACGACAAGCGTCGCTACAAGCGCCGCAACCGGATCGAGATCATGTTCGGCCGCCTCAAGGACTGGCGCAGGATCGCTACCCGCTACGACAGGTGCCCGAAGGTCTTCCTCTCCGCCGTCGCCCTCGCAGCGACCGTGATCTTCTGGCTTTGAAAATCAATGAGTCTGGAGCCTAAACGAACCTTGTCATCGTTGTCGATCCAGGCGATCCCGATCTCGATCGGCCAACTATCGGCGCCGGATCGAAGGCGATGACCTCGTGCCCGGCGGCGACCAGGCGTTCCGCCGCCGCCCGGCCCATCACTCCGAGCCCGATGATCGAGATCTGCATCACTCAGCCTCCCGATTTCAGGTGAAGATGCGGTGCAGCCCCGCCGGAGAAGCATTCGGGCGTGCAAGAATCCGCGGATCGCCGCCCACGTAGCGCTCGGCCTCCTTCATCGCCTGGTCGAACGTGGCGACCGGAGTGAGCCCCATCGCCTTGGCGTAGAGCGGCGCCCTGGCGCCCACGACCAGCACCTTCTGGCAGCGCTTCACCGGCACCGCACCGCCCGACAGCATGCTCATCGCGTGGAACGGGTGGTAGGTGTACCGGTTCGAGTAGGCGTAGGTGTATTCCGGATGGGTCGCCATCGCAGCAGCCTTCTCCGAGGCGAGGTATTCCTCGGCCGTGTTGAACCCGGTGAACTCCCAGAAGGTCGGTTCGTAGCTGGGGAACCAGTGCGGGTTGAACCAGCCATCGCAGACCGAGACGGCAATCATCACCGGGTCGGGCCGGAGCGCGTTCCAGCAGCGCGAGAGCTGTCCGCCAAGCCCGAGGCTCATGAGCACCGGATTTGTGCCCATGCCCGGACCGTAGTGGAAGTTGCGCGGCACGCCGACGACGAGGACGTCGGCCGGCCCGGACAGGTCGAGCGCGACGTTCGTGCGCTCCGTCGCCAATGACCAGCAGGCCTGCTCCACATGATCGAGCGAGCCGGCGTGGACGGCGAGCACGTCGGCGTACTGTCCGATCACCGCGTCGACGGCGAAGAACTTCTTGCCAATTCCGTCCTCCATGGCCTTGGCGATGGAGGTGAACTGCTCGCGCATCCGGCCCTTCGGTGCCGCCCCGAGCCAGTCGTCGCGATGCATGGTCTTCGGAACGTGGTGCGAGGCGATCGACCGCCAGCCGCTGAAGCCCGTGGCGACCATCTTGTGCCCCCCGGAAAAGCCGCCATAGGGGTTGCCGGCACAGTGACCGATGACGACGGCGACGTCGGACTCTGCGATCGTGCGGTTGCACTCCACGACGTTGCCCATCGCGTCGGTGCCGAGTCGCACCAGCTTGGGATCCGCGGCGTCGTGATTGACGAGCCGATCCGGCCAGAACTGGTCGACGATCTTCGGGCCGAGGTAGCCGCGCCATTCATCGACCGTGTTCTTTCGGTGCAGACCCATCGCGCAGATCAGAGTGATGTTCTCGACCCTAGCGCCGCCCTTCAATAGCTCCTCGACGACGAGCGGAATCGAAACCTTCCGGTGCGCGAGATCGTGCGAGCCGCCCTTCACCCGATCTGGAAAGGCGATCGTGATCTTCTTGTCGGGTCCTGCCAGCTCGGACAGCGGGGGCACGCCCGATGTCGCGGCGTTCCGCTCCGCGCGAGACTATTCCGCCTGGCTCGGGCTCACGCCGAAGCCCCATTCGAGCGGCGGCAAGGAGCGGCTCGGGCGGATCTCGAAGGCTGGAAACCGTTACCTGCGACGCCTGCTCTACCTCGGCGCCATGGCGCAGATCGCAGGCCGGCGCCGCGGACGACCCGGGACCGACTGGCTTTGGAAGATGCTGGAGAGAAAGCCTGTGAAGGTGGTGGCCATCGCCCTGGCCAACCGGATGGCGCGGGTCGTCTGGGCGCTCGTCAGGAGCGGCGAAAGCTACCGGGCAGCCCCGGTCTGACAGAACACGCCGGCGCAGATCGGCTCCGAGACGGTGAGGCGCGACGTGAGGTGATGGCGACAGGACGGCGAAACGGCAATCGGGACACCCTGTTCGAACCGAAGCACCTCCGAGTGCGTGCCATTGATCGGGACCCGAGCGCCGGCGGACTTCATCAGGGCGCGCAGCTGCCACGCTGCACATCAGACGCCGTACACATGGCCGCGACCGACCAAACCCAGCCACCGAACAGCGCCCTTGCCCCGCGGGAGCCATCCACACACGGTTCGAGCAACAATGTCGACGGCAGACCCTCGGCGGTTTGCACCACGCCGAGAACGAACTGGCGCGCGACGCCGCCTACGTCCTTGTTCATGCCGAAGGCGCGCAGGTCGTCCGCGACCTCTCCCTCGCCGTGGATGCGCACGGTGGTCAGGTCGTAGAAGACCACGGCAAGGTCTTGATCGACCAGCGGGCGGATCTGTCTGGCCAGCTCGATTTCCACCCGCTCGGCGCGATCCATCAGCGCATCCATCGCGCGAAGCAGATGCTGGTGGGTGACGGTCTCGGGCATGGCTGGCATCGCCACGGTCTCCAGCCAGCGCAGGCAGCCCAGCTTGCTCGTCGGGTCGCACAGGCGGTTGAACACCATGGCGCGGACGAGGGCCTCCACATCGGTTCCGCGACGCCCCGACCGCAGGGCCCGGCCAAGCGCGCGGTCGAGACCGAGGTCCTTCCAGAGCGCATGCAGGGCGAAGACGTCCCCGTAGCTGCGCGCGCCTTCCCAGGCGATCTCGGTCTTCGCCGGCTCGTCCCGCCCGGCAACCCGGCTGAGGCCCCGGATCAGGGCGTCGAGCTGGCCGTCGTTCATTCCGTCGACGCGCCCGAGGTTGGCGACGACGCGCAGCCTGGGCTTTCCGGCATCGTTGCGGAAGGACTCGACGATCTGCAGATAGCGACGCCCGCCGCTCTCGGTGACGCGTGTAAACATGGAATGCAAGATGCCTCAGATGCACCCGCATCTCAATGCATGCTAGGGCAACGACGTGTAACTACACGAGTTGGGCCGAAATCCGCCCCGCACGGCTACCAAGCCCTTGAATTCCCGAACACGGCGCGCACCGGATAGACGAAATCCGGCCGGCAAACGTCGAACTTCGGCAAAAAAAGGTCCTGAAACTCCGTCGGAGCGGGACCAAGCTTTGGGTGGAACCCGGATTGTCCTTAATTGGCCGACGAGGCTAGGCGGGCCTTTGCCAGCGTGCTCGACGACTTTCAGGCGCCCAACTCGAAGAAGGACGATCGCGATTGCCAAGACCGGTACGGATCCCGACCCGCCGCCGCAGCGTCCGTGGACAGCAAGCATATGTCGGAGCGTCGCGCACATGCGGTCGACCTAACTGTCCGGTTTGAGGAAATGCGACGCGACGAGGTGTTCTGCAACACCTTGCGGCGCTGTCCTTGTGCCACGCAGAGCCGCGGTGTTCGCGTACCTCCCGCGGGCCCTCCAGGTCGAGCTTGCCCGTGCCACGGGACGTCGACGCCGATCGGGAAAGCGCCGCGCGGATGATCGCGCGCGGTACGGCATCTTGGCGCTGCCGGCCGTCGATGCCGAGGGCAGGCTGGTCGGCATCGTCACCCATGACGACGCAGCAAACGCTTTGCAGGCGGAGACGACAGCCTCCGAACCTCCCTTCGCTCTTTGGGGGCGCGTCCGGTTCTCCGGCTGAAAGCCCACGTCCCGCCGGGCCGCGGGTGGATAACCGGCCCTTGGCGCACCCCGATGAGCACCGAGCCGCCGGCGAGCCCGACATTCGATATCGTTCCAATCTCGGAGTTCTGTTAGAACAATAGTTGAACACCGCCACAGCGGCTGTCCGAGCCACGGAGGGTGCGACGACACCAGACGCGTTCATGCAGCAGGCGCGGGACTTCTCCGCGAACCTGGCGCGAGCGTGGTCGGACCTCCAGAGCTGGATCGTCGCGCTCGATCCTCTATGGCAGGCTTGGAGCCAGTCGGAAGGGCTGAGATCTCACGGTTTCTCGTGCCCCATGCTTTTCGGCTGGATCGGCAGTCTGCGTGCGAGGGTCGAGGCAAGCCACGCGCGCTATGCAGCAGACGCAGGCGCGGATCGAAGAGGCCGCGCACCGCGGGCGACGGGAGATTGGGGGCGAGACGAGACGCTGGGCTCTTCGACGATGCCTCCGCAAACCATGTCACGGCGCCGAAGGTCTACAGCACGCTCGACATGGTGGAGTGCTGGCTTGGCCCGTCGCAAGCCAGCGCGGCGACGCTGCGCCTGACGGTTCAGGTGCGTACGAGTCGGCATCCGCGGAAGCCGCTCTCCAGGCGCGGCCGCGCCTGATCCGGGCAAGGGGCTTAGTCGGATATAGGAACGGGTGAAGGGCGGCCAACTGGCCGCCCTTGCGGTTTCTGGCTCGATGTCAGGCGGGGACGGGAAGCTCGCCGTCGTCGGCGGGAGCCTCGTTCGGCGGGAAGGCGACGAGCTCGGTTGCACCGACCGGAAAGTCGAGCCTGATCGAGAGGAAGACTTAGCCGGTGTCGCGGCGGTGGTTCTCGAAGACGGCGCCGACGCGGGCGAAGCGGGTGCGCTCCTGGTCGTCCTTCTTGTAGGTGACGGGAACGGTGAGAACGTAGTGGGTCGTGGCAGGTCTCCTTGTTTCGATGGCAAGGCGGCAGCGGATCGGCCAAGGCGGTGCCGCAAGCCGAAAGACGGAGGGTCCGCCCGCTTCCGGGTGGAAACCGTCTTTCTGCTTGCCGAGGGCGCGGCCCGAGGGCACGGCGCTGCCGCGATCCGCAAGGACAGGTCAGCGAAGGAAACAATGAGACCGGCCGGGATGCCCCGGCGTCTCCACCCGTCACCCTCACGATTCTGGTCGGGAGTGTGCCTGCGCGCCGCTCTGGCGCTTTCGGAGCGCAGCCTCGCGGGCGAAGTCTTCCTCTCGATCAGGCTCGCTCGCGCGACACGCCGACGAGCTGCTTGCGGTTCACGGCGTTGCCGCTCGAGAAGGCGGCCGACCAGGCCCTACATCGAGCCAGTGACCGCTGCGGCACGACTGGCTGCCGCATCTGTTCCTGTGCCCTATGCCCGGATCATATTCGGCCCGAAGTTTCAGATGCGCCTCGAGGATCTGAGGGCCGCCGACACGGCGTGCGTGCGCTGTTTCCAGTGCGCGCGCTCCTGGCGGGTGCCGCCGCATCGCCTCTACGAGCGGTTCGAGCCGTTAGCGCCGTTCCGGGAGACTGCCAGCACGATGGTGTGCGATGATCCCCGGCATCCCCGGCAGCAGATTCAGCAACGCAGAGGTCGAGGTGCGCGCCGGGCGCGGCGTACTTCCGGGCGAGAGCGTCCCCCAAGAAATGATGGAGGCCGCCGGCGCCTCGGTCCTTGTCGGGGCGGCCTTCGCGGCGCGCAGCGCGCTCCGGGCAGGGCAGGTGGAGCCGCGTGCGCTCAGGGCCGCAATGGGCGACTTGGGTGTCGGCCTGACGACGGCGTTGGCGCTCGATGTGCTGCTCGGTGGTGCGTAGGGCTGCTTGCCCTTGGGCCCTGGATAGGGGGAGGCGGCGAAAGACGATTTCGGAGCCGTTGCGCGTATCCAGCTGCGCTCCGCCCATCGTCGCGGACGGGATCCGCCCGATCGGCGCGCCGAGGTTAGGCAGGCGAAGGCCCGGCCCATCTTCGACGACCTCGGCCTGGCTGCACGACTACATCGAGGCGGCCAGGATCGCGGATGACCGAGCGGACTGGCTGTTCCGGTCGGCCGAGGGGCGCCCCGGACGACCAACGGCGCGACCGCTCCTACCCGCAATGCACTCGATCTCGTGCGGCGGGTGGTCCCGGGCCTGTGCAACCATAGTCTCCGCGCCATTGGGATCACGATCTACATCGCCGCCGGTGGCGCACTCGAGACGGCGCAGGTGACCGCCATGCCAGCCCGCGCACAACGCAGCTCTACGACCGGACCGGCGACTCCTTCACGCTCGAGGAGATCGAGCGGACCGTTCCGGACTGGCAGCCTCGGCAGCGGCTCATGCCCGGCCGTCACGGTTCCAGCAATGCCGCTCCGCCAGCTTCTCGGCGGCGAGCGTCGGCCCGAAATCGGCGTAGCTCTCGCGGATCAGGGTCGCGGCATCCGTCATGGACGCGGTTGTTCGAGCGGCGACCGCGCGCCTTGTGCCGGACCGCGGCGGCGCCTTCGGTGCGGAACCGCCGCAGCAGCCGCTGCACCTGGCGGGCGCTCATGCCCAGCACCGCCGCGGCCATGGTCACGCTCATCGTGCCATCCGCCACCTGGCTCAGCACCTCGACACGCTGCAGCTCGCGCTCGCTCATCAGAAACCACCCCATGCCGCTCCTCCGCGCTGCTCCCCGCGGGAAGAGGTGACACTTCTGCTTTGCTCACGGGTGACATTTTAGGGAACGTCTGATCAACGGCTCCGATTGGCCGCGATGACGGCCGGAAAGGGTCTTCGGCGGGGCGATGCGGAGGACAAGCGGCCCCGGGTCTGCGGATCAGGTGCCGCTCGCGCGGCGGCAAGGCCGATTTCGGGCGGACTCCGCCTCAGGCCATCGACCGTCGTCGGACCAGGAACAGGTTGCCGAGCCCGAAGAGCGAGAACAGTTGCGCCTCGTTCTTCGCCAGCCCGCGGTAGCGGGTCTTGCGGTAGCCGAACTGGCATTTCATCACCCGGAACGGGTGCTCGACCTTGGCCCGCAGGCTGGCGATGATCCGGTTGATGCGCTCGTCGATCGGATGCAGCTTGCCGCCTTTCGGAGCCTTGCGCATCACGCCCCAGACCTTGCCCTGGGCGCGGAATGCTTCCTCCCGCTCTCCGCTGACATAGCCGTCGCCAGCGGTTGCTCGAACCGGTGGCGCAACCCTGGCAACTCGCCGAACACCGCCTGCTCGTCGCCGTGAAGCAGGTCGTCGAACTTCTGGCTGTCGTGGACCTTGGCGGTGCTGGTTTCGAGCGTGTGGACCACGCCGCTGCCAATATCGACGCCGACATGCGCCTTCATCCCGAAATACCAGTCGTTGCCCTTCTTCGTGCTGCTCATCTCCGGGTCGCGTGCGCCCTGCTTGTTCTTCGTCGAGCTTGGCGCGTCGATGAGCGTCGCATCGACCAACGTTCCCTCGCGCAACAGGATGCCGCGCTCGCGAAGATAGCTGTTGATCGCCTCGAAGATCGCACGCGTCAGCTCGTGCCGCTCCAGCAGGTGGCGGAAGTTCAGGATGGTCGTCTCGTCCGGGATCGCATCGTCGCCCAGCTCGAGCCCGGCGAACCGGCGCATGGCGTCGCTGTCGTAGAGGTTCTGCGCTACAATCGATCCACTGGATCGATTGCTATACGCTTGAACCCTCCGCCGCCGGGTCGGACAGCGCGTACCACTGCTGGAGACAGTAGACCCGCAGCATCACCTCCAGCGGCATCGCCGGCCGCCCGCCCTTCGGTCCCGCCTTCGGGTAGTGCGACTCGATCAGCGCCGTCAGACGCGCCCAGGGCACCACCGCCTCCATCTCGGCGAGAAACGCCTCGCGGCGGGTGCGCTTCTTCTTCGTCGCATAGGCAAACGACGCGAAGGTGCTCTGCTTCATTGAGGGCGGCTCCATCAAGGTCGCCGCCAGACTACCAGATCACCGCCCGATGCCGAGGTTCTTCAGAGCTTCCTTACTTTGCGGCTACACACATCACTGACGTATAAGCGATCTTATGCGCAGTAAACGATCCGTGGAGTGGATTCACATCCGAAGTGCAACTTCTGCAGCAAAACAGAAGGTTACATGGGAGGATGATCGGTGCCCCGTTCATATGCTCATCTCGATCTCGACGAACGCCGCAGGCTGGCCGAATGGCGCTCGGCGAAGATCCCGGTCAAGGAGATCGCGCTGCGTCTCGGCCGTGACGCCTCGACGCTCTACCGCGAGCTGATCGCAACTTCTTCCGCGACGTCGAACTGCCCGAGCTCAACGGCTACCATGCGGTGGCGGCCCAGGACATGGCGGAGCGTCGCCGCGCCGTGCATCGAAAGATGGTCGTGCACCCGACACTGAAGCTTGCCGTCGTGGACCGGCTCAAGGCCGGCTGGTCGCCGGAACAGATCGCCGGAACAGATCGCCGGTCGGATGCGGCTCGAGCGGCATCCGGTCCGGGTGTCGCACGAGACGATCTACCGCTTCGCGTACTCTAAGTCCGGCCTCTCCGAGGAGCTCTACCGCCACCTCCCGGAGCACCGCCGGCGACGTCGGCCACGGGCCGCGCGACGGCACCACGGCGTGCGGTTCTCCAGCGAGGTCAGCATTGCGCAGCGCCCCGATATCATTGGCCGGCGCATCGAGTTCGGCCATTGGGAAGCTGACCTCGTCATGTTCCGCAAGGAGTTCGGCAAGACGAACCTCGCCTCCGTGGTCGAGCGCGTCAGCCGGTTCACGCTCCTGCTGAAGAACCGCGACCGGCAGTCCAGGCCGGTCATGGAGGCGCTGATCTGCGGCCTCGCGGCCCTGCCCTTGACGGCGCGCCGCTCGATCACCTTCGACCGCGGCGAGCCGCGTTCACCGCCTTGCCGCATTTGCAGGCTGGGCTCGGCGTCCAGACCTGGTTCTGCGATCCGCAGTCGCCCTGGCAGAAAGGCACCGTCGAGAACACCAACGGGAGGCTCCGCCGCTACCTGCCGCGCCAGGTCGATCCCGCGGCGCTCACAGATCGATCTCTGAGGTCGATCTGCGACCGCCTCAACGCCACACCCCGGAAATGCCTCGGCTACCGGACACCGGCCGAGGTGTTCCGCGAGAAGATGATGGAGGCCATCAGCTCAGGCGCCCAAGCTGGTCGCGCAGAAAACTGGCACTTCGGCGAGAGCCCACATGGGAACGAGCATGGCGTGCCGGTCGCTGCGGGGCTAGCTAGAGGCAGAGAGACTTGTCGCGGCGAGCGCGAAACAAGACGAAGGACGAGATGAAAGACACGACTGCGCGTATTCCGGTGACGATCCTGACCGGGTTTCTGGGTTCCGGAAAGACGACGCTACTCAAGCGCATCTTGGACGATCCGCGCGGGGTGCGGTTCGGTGCGCTGGTGAACGACTTCGGCGCTCTCAACATCGATGCGGCGCTGGTCGGGGGAGCGGATCAGGTCTCGCTCGAGAACGGCTGTGTCTGCTGCGAGATCCGCGAGGACCTGATCCGCGCCGTGCGACAACTGCTGGACCGCGATCCCGCGCCGGAGCACATCCTGATCGAGGCCAGCGGCGTGTCGCAGCCGATCCCGATCGCGGACGCGCTGGAGCACCCGATGATCGCCGACCGGGTCGAAGTGGACGGCATCTTCTGCCTGATCGACGGCGACGGGTTCGGCGACCTCAGCTTCGCCGACACGGAACTGGCGATCGAGCAGGCGGCGGGCGCGGACATCGTCCTGCTGAACAAGACCGATCTTGCGACGCCCGAAGCGCTGAAGGCGGTCGAGACCACGTTCACGGGCGCCCTGCCGCGCGTGCGCATCGTGCGGACGGCGCAGGCCGACCTGCCCCGCGATCTTCTCGTCGGCGCCCGGCTCGCCGCACCGGCCCGCGAGACGCACGATCACCACGACCACGACCACGATCATGGCGAGGCGTTCGCCTCGTGGCACTGGACCAGCGACGACCCGATCGACCCGCGGCGTCTGCGGCAGGCGATGCGCGAGATGCCGACGACGCTGCTGCGGGTGAAGGGCATCCTGCGGGCGGAGGATGGCAGCCGGATCGTCCTGCAGGTGGTCGGCAAGCGCACGCAGATCGTCGTCGATGATGCGCCGGCGCCCGAGACGAGCTCGATCGTCGCGATCGGCCGGCGCGGCACATTCGATCCCGCGGACCTCGACCGAGCCTTTGCAATGGCGCGGGCCGAGGCCTGAGCCCTCAGCCGCGGAACGACTGCCGCGTCATCCGGCTGGCAAGGATCGTCAGCACCAGTGTCGCCGCCATCAGGATGAAGGCCAGCGCCGCCGCGAACGGCCAATTGTTGAGCTGGAACTGGCTGTAGACGACCGGCGCCATCATCCTGAACTCCGGCCCGCCCAGCAGGACCGGCGTCGCGTAGGCGTTCATCGCCAGGATGAAGGTCAGGATCGTCCCGGCCGCTATGCCCGGCAGCGCCAGCGGCCAGAGCACGCGCCGGAACATGATGGCGGGCGGCGCGCCGAGGCTGTAGGCCGCCTCCTCTATGTTGCGGTCGATGCCTTCCAGCACGCTCTGCAGCGTCAGGACCATGTAGGGCAGGTTTACCGCGATGATGCCGATGATCACGGCGAGCTCGGTGAACATCACCTCCGTCGGGGTGTCGGTGATCCCCAGATCCATCAGCGAGACGCTCATGAACCCGCGGCTGCCGAAGAGCGTCATCCACCCCGCCGCCCGGACCGCGTTGCCGACGAAGAGCGGGACCACCACGCCGATGATCATCAGGTTCTTGTAGCGTGAGGTCGTCCGCGCCAGCGCGTAGGCCAGCGGGAAGCCCAGAACGATGCAGACGGCGGTGCAGAGGAGCGCGACGCGCACCGTCGTGAGAAAGACGCCGATGTAGTAGGTGTCGGTGAAGAACTTGAGGTAGTTTTCCATCGAAAAGGCCGCGACCATCAGCAGGCGCGGATCGTACTCGTTGAAGCTGTAGCGCAGCAGGAACGCCATCGGCGCGAGGACGCCCATCGCGACGAGGAACGTCGCCGGCCCGATGAGCGTCGTCGCGCTGAGCGCGACCGAGGTCCGGGCCGGACCGCCCGGTGGTGCCTCGGCCGCTGCCGTCATTGCCGGCCCCTTGGCGTCACGCCTTGAACTCGCGATCCCACCATTCCTTCAGCGCGACGTCGTTCTCCAGCATGAAGCCGAAATCCATCGAATTCATGGCGTCGATCGCCTCTGGGCTGAAGCCGATGCGCTCGTTCAGCTCCGGCGGGATGTCGGCGTTCGTCACCGTGGGGTTGTAGCCCATGTCATCGGCAAAGTTCTCCTGCGCGCCAGGCTCGAGCATGGCGTTGATGTAGGCGTGCGCCCCCTCGGGGTGCGGCGCGTTCTTGGGAATGACGAAGCCCGAGACATAGGACAGCGCCCCCTCGCTCGGCACCGTCGAGGCGACGTTGATGCCGGCGTTCTGCCACTGCACCGTCCGCGCCTTCCACATGATGCCGATGGCGATCTCCTCGGCGCTCAGCCCTTGGGCGAAGGCCTCGTTGGTGGGGTAGATCCGGCATCCCGCCGCGCGGCACTCCATCAGGAGCTCCTTGCCGGCCTCGACGTCGGTCACCGAGCCGCCGGCCGCCAGCGCGGCGGCGACGATCGTGTACTGGTACTGGATGTCGATGATGCCGAGGTCGTCGCCGTGCGCCGGGTCGAAGACGTCGGCATAACTCTGCGGCGCCTCGACGAGGTCCGGATTGTAGACCGGCACCATGCCCGAATAGATGTGGCCGACGCCGTATTCGTACTTCATCGACGGCAGCAGGTTCTCGGCGTTGGGGATCTGGCTGTAGTCGATCGGTTGCGTCACGCCCAGCTCGTAGACCTGGTACATGTTCGGCCCGTTCAGGCCCTGGACGTCGGTCGAGCCGCGCGGCAGCCGGCGCTCCGCCAGCATCTTGGCCCGCCGCTCGGGGTCGCCGGCCTGGTCCTGGATGACCTCCCAGCCCTCCGAGATCAGGTAGGGCTGCTCGATGTTCTTGTTGAGCAGCTGCGCGTAATCCCCGCCCCAGGTGCCGACGACGACGGTGCCGGCCGCCTGCGCACGCAGGATCGACGGTGCGCCCAGGACCGTGGCGCCCGCCGCCATGCCCTTGAGGACGCCCCGGCGCCCCAGCCCGAACCTTGTTCTTGAGTTGCTCATCTCGCGTCTCCCTCTCTTTGTTGTGTCGCGCCCGCAAGGCGCCGTTTTCCGGCGTCTAGGCCTCCACCCGGTCGTCCGGGCCGGCGGGGTAGACCATGGCGTTCGCCGACCATCCGACGTCCACGCGCTCGCCCGTCCTGGGCAGCGGTGCGCCGCCGTGGTTTGCCACCTGCGCGACCACCACGTCCTCGTCCGAGAGGCGAACATGGATGTCGATCAGGCCGCCCATGTAGGAGACGAACTCGACCGTGCCGGAAAAGCTGTTGTCGGCCTCGGACGCGCCGGCGCCCACCCTGACCCGTTCCGGCCGCAGCGCGACGACGGCATCGCCGTCGAGGCTTCGGCCGCAGCGGATCTCGAGGCCGCCGGCGCTGGTCAGCACGTCTCCGTGCATGCGGCCGCGGATGAAGCTCGACCGGCCGACGAAGCCCGCGACGAAGCGGTCGGACGGGCGCTCGTAGAGGTCTTGCTGCGAACCGACCTGCCGCACCTGCCCCTCGCTCATCACGACCAACCGGTCGGCCATGGTCAGCGCCTCCTCCTGGTCGTGCGTGACCATCACCGTGGTGATGCCGAGGCGCTGCTGGAGGTTGCGGATCTCGATCCGGACCTCGTTCCTCAGCTTGGCGTCGAGGTTCGAAAGCGGCTCGTCGAGCAGCAGGACGTCGGGCTCGAAGACCAGCGCGCGGGCCAGCGCCACGCGCTGCTGCTGCCCACCCGACAGTTGCCGCGGCAGCCGGTCCGAGAGATGGTCGAGCCGCACGAGCGCCAGCGCCTCGTGCACCTTCCTCTCGATCTGCGCCTTGTCCATCTTCCGCATCTCGAGCCCGAAGGCGAGGTTTTTCGCCACGGTCAGGTGCGGGAACAGCGCGTAGTTCTGGAACACCAGTCCGGTGTTGCGGCGCCAGGGCGGCATCCAGGTGACGTCCTCGCCCCCGATCCGGATGGCGCCGGACGTCGGCTCGACGAAGCCCGCGATCATCCGAAGCGTCGTGGTCTTGCCGCAGCCCGACGGGCCGAGGAGCACCAGAAGCTCGCCCTCGCTCACGTCCAGGGTCACGTCGCGTGCCGCGTAGAAGTCGCCGTACCGCTTGGAAACCGCGTCGAGCTCCAGCCGCGCCATCTCAGACCACCCGGCTGATCTTGACGAAGCGGTCGGTGATCAAGCATCGCCACGGCGATGATGACGATCTGCAGGACCGAGACGGCGGCGATCGTCGGGTCGATCTTCCACTGCAGGTACTGCAGGATCGCGATCGGCAGCGTCGTGCGCCCGGGCCCCACCAGGAACAGGCTGAGCTCCAGGTTGCCGAACGACGCCACGAACCCGAAGATCGCGCCGGCGACGAGGCCGGGCAGGATCATCGGCATCGTCACCCGCCGGAACGTCGTGAAGCGGTTGGCGCCGAGGTTCTGCGCCGCCTCCTCCAGCGTCCGGTCGAACCCCTCGAGGCTCGCCACGATCAGCCGCACCGTCCACGGGATGACCAGCAGGACGTGGCCCCAGACGAGGCCGCCCAGCGAGCCCAGGATCGGCAGGCCGGTCGCGATCTCGATCTCGACCTGCAGGATGTAGAGCGCGAGGCCGAGCACGATGCCCGGCACGATCAGCGGCAAGAGCAGCATGTTGCTGGTGACCGCCCGGCCCCGGAACCGCAGTCGGGTGAGCGCGATCGCGGCGGGCAGCGCGACGGCGAGCCCGATCAGCGTGGCGATCACGCCCAGCTGCGCGCTGAGCAGAAACGCGTCGATAAATCGGTCGTTCTGCATCGCCGCGCCGTACCAGTGCAGCGAGTAGCCTTCGGGCGGGTACGACGGGATCTGCTGCGAATAGAACGACAGCCAGGTGACGAAGATCAGCGGCGTCAGGATGTAGAGGAACGCGATCGCCGCAGCGCCGCGGAACACCCATGCCCCCAGCCGCCGCCGGTCGATCAACGGCCGACGCGCCGTTCGGGCAGGGGCGTCCGTCGCCGCCGTCACGCGGCGTTCGCCAGTCGGTTCTTGTGAAAACACCCGCCCTTCATGATCGCCGCCAGGTGCCGCCCCTGCCCCTCCAGCAGCGTGATGTCCTGCAGCGGGTCGTCGTCGACGACGATCAGGTCGGCCCAGGCGTCGGGCGCGACGGTGCCCAGCCGCCCCGGCCTGCGGATCACCTCGGCCGCGATGGTGGTGGCCGCGCGGATCACCTCGATCGGCGGCTGCACCTCGCAGCGGATGGAGAACTCGCGGCTCTGATCCTCGATCAGCGCGCCGAGCAGGTCCGAGCCGTAGGCGACCTTGACGCCGGCCGCCTTGCAGAGCTCGAGCGAGCGGTAGCCGCCCTCGAGCACGATGTCGTTCTTCTCGAGCATCGAGGGCGGCATCCCGTACTCCGCCGCGCGTTCCTTCATCGCCACGTAGGCGACGAGGTTCGCAACGAGGTACGCGCCCTTCTCGGCCATCAGCGCCGCCGCGGGCGCATCGATCAGGTTGCCGTGCTCGATCGTGCGCACGCCACTCGCCACCGCGCGCGTGATCGCCTCGGCGGAATAGGCGTGGGCGCAGACGTAGCGCCCGAACGCCTCGGCCTCCTCCACCGCCGCCTCGATCTCCTCGAGCGAGAACTGCAGGCTGTCGAGCGGGTCGTTGGGCGACGCGACGCCGCCCGAGACCATGATCTTCACATGGTCGCAGCCCTGCCGCATCTGCTCGCGCACCGTCTTGCGCACCCCGTCCTCGCCATCCGCGACGACGCGCAGGTAGGCCTGGCCGTTGCAGCAGGGGCAGGCGTAGCCCGGGTTGGTGCGCGACCGCCCGTCGCTGTGCCCGCCCGTGGGGCCAATCGATCGCCCGGCAATCAGCAGGCGCGGCCCCGGGATCAGGCCCTTCTCGACCGCCGTCTTCATCCCCCAGTCGGTGCCGCCGGTATCGCGGACCGTGGTGAAGCCGCGGTCGAGCATCCCCTTGAGCCGCTGTGCGCCGCGGGCGGCCGCCAGCGTCAGCGGCACGTCCTCCATCCGACGCATGTAGACCTCGGAATGCATGCAGTGGACGTGGCAGTCGATCAGGCCCGGCATCACCACGCGGCCGCCGCAATCCACGACCTCGGCGGTGTCGGACGACAGCGGACCCTCGCTGACCTCGCGGATCCGCTCGCCCTCGATCAGGATCTCGTATCCGCCGCGCGGCGCGTCGAAGGCCGGGTCGAGCAGCCGGAGGTTGCGCAGGTGCAGCATCATCGGCGCGCCGTCCTCACTGCAGGGTGCATTTGTGCATCTCCCCGCCCTTCATGATGACGGGCATGTGCCGCCCGTGGCCGCCCAGCAGCTCCATCTCGGCCAGCGGGTCGCCGTCGATCACCAGCAGGTCGGCATGGGCGCCCGGCGTCAGGCAGCCCAGCTTGCCTTCCTGCCGCAGCACCTGCGCCGCGACCGTCGTCGCGCTGCGAATGATCTCCATCGGCTCCAGCACCTCGCGCCGGATCTGGAACTCGCGGCTCTGGTCGACCTGCAACTGGCCCAGCAGGTCGCTGCCGTAGGCGACCGGAACCCCGGCGCGCTTGCAGATCTCCAGCGAGCGCAGGCCGCCGTCGATCACCGCGTCGTTCTTCTCCAGCATCTCCGCCGACATGCCGTACTCGGCCGCACGCTCCTTCATCGCGTAGTAGGCGACGAGGTTCGCGACGAGGAACATCCCCTTCTCGGCCATCAGGGCCGCCGAGCCCTCGTCGATCAGGTTGCCGTGCTCGATCGTGCGGACGCCGGCATGCGCGGCCCTCGTAATCGCCTCGGCCGAGTAGGCATGGGCGCAGACGTAGCGGCCGAAGGCCTCCGCCTCCTCCACCGCCGCGCGGATTTCGCCCACCGAGAACTGAAGGCTGTCCAGCGGGTCGTAGGGCGAGGCGACGCCACCCGACATCATGATCTTCACCTGGTCACAGCCCTGGCGCATCTCCTCGCGCACCGCGCGTCGCACCTCGGCCTGTCCGTCGGCAAGGGAGGTGACGAAGGACAGCGCGTCGCAGCAGGGGCAGCGCGTGCCGTAGTCGGTGCGCCGGCGGCCGTCGCTGTGCCCGCCCGTGGGCCCGACCGCCCGGCCCGCGATGAAGAGGCGCGGCCCGGCGACCAGCCCCTCGTCCACGGCGGCCTTCAGGCCCCAGTCCGAGCCACCCGTGTCCCTGACGCTGGTGAACCCACGATCCAGCATCGCTCTTAGCGACACCATCGCATGCGCGGTCATCAGCGTCAGCGGCATCGCTTCGAGCTTGGGCAGGAAGACCTCGCAGAGGACCGCGTGCACGTGGCAGTCGATCAGCCCCGGCATCAGGGTGCCGCCGGCGCAGTCTATCACGGTGGCATCGTAGGCCTGGATGGGCTGTTCCGACACCTCGCGGATCGTGCCGCCCTCGACAAGCATCTGGTGACCCGGAACGATGTCGTCTCGCTCGGGGTCGAGCATCGCGAAGTTCTTGAAGAGGTACTGGCTCAAGCAAGTCTCCGGCCGCCGAAGGCCCTCCTATGAGCCTGCTTGGTCAGTTAATCAGACCGTCGAGTCCGTCCGCAAGGGCCACCCGCCGCGCGCGGCACAAACTGCCGGTCTTGGCGGCGCCTATCCTGCCGATGGCGCCAGAAAACGTGCAGCGCCGGGAACCGCTCACGTCGTCTCGTAGCCAAAGGGATCGTCGACCGAGGCGGCGGGTGGCGTGAACCAGCGCGCGCCGTCGTCGGTCATGTAGGCGCAATCCTCCAGCCGGATGCCGAACTCGCCGTAGATGCAGATCGTGGGCTCGATCGAGAAGCACATGCCGGGCGAAAGCGGGGTCATGCTGCCCTTCACGATGTAGCGCTCCTCGTGGACCTCGATCCCGATGCCGTGGCCGGTGCGGTGCGGCAGTCCCGGCAGCGCATAGCCCGGCCCCAGCCCCGAGCCTTCGATCACGCCTCGCGCGGCGATGTCGACCGCCTCGCACGGCGCGCCCAGCTTGGCCGCGGCGAAACCGGCGGCCTGCGCCTTCTGCTCCAGCTCCCAGATCTCGCACTGGCGCGCGGTCGGCTCGCCGAAGACGTAGGCGCGGGTCATGTCCGAGCGGTAGCCGCCGACGAAGCCGCCGATGTCGAGCAGAACCATGTCGCCGTCCTGCAGCGTCTGCGGATAGCCGACGCCGTGCGGATAGGCCGACGCCTCGCCGAAGAGGACGAGCGGCGCGCCGCCCGGCGGCGTCGCGCCCAGCCGGCGGTGCGCCTCGTTGACGAAGGCCTGAACCTCCGTCGTCGTGATGCCCTCGCGCAGGATGCGGGCAGCGGCCCTGTGCACCTCCAATGTGACGGCGTTCGCAGCGGTGAGCAGCGCGATCTCCGCCTGCGTCTTCTCGGCGCGGCAGGCGGCGGTGATCGTCGCGCCATTGACCAGCTCATAGCGGTTGCCGGCGCGGCGCAACCCGTCGACGACGAAGAAAGGCGCGCTGGGATCGACCGCGATGGTCCCCCGCTCCGCCGCGACACTCGCCACCGTTTCGATCGCCAGCGCGGTCGGATCCTCATGCTCCTCCCAGACGCGGATTTGGCCGTCGAGGCGCAGGAGCGACCGAGTCTTAGGCTCCTCGAAGGCCGGGCTCAGGTACACAACCGGCCCCTCCGCTGGCAGGACGGCACCGTGCAGCCGCTCCGTCGGCTTCAGGTCGAGGCCGGTGAAGTAGAACAGGTTCGGCGAGGTATCGAGGTAGAGCGCGTCGATCCCGGCCTCGCGCATCAGCTCCTGAGCCCGCCGCTGGCGCGCCTCGAGCTCGGCGTCGTCGATGGGCTCGACGCCCGTGGTCATGTCCTGCATCCGCGAGAGTTCCTGTTCCGCGGTCGATCCACCGACGCCGATCGTCATGCCTGTCACCTTCGCTGCTCGTTCAATCGCAATATTCGTTCACGCTGGCGTCGGCCGTGTCGAGACCGGCCGCTCCGCCAGCAGCCCGGTCGGCCGCAGCCGCATCACGGCGATCAGCCCCGCCCCGATGACCATCTCTCGCAGGGCGGCTCCACGCGCGCCGGAGAGGTCCGGCGCCACCCCTTCGATGAACCGGCTCCCCTCCAGCAGCGCGACGACGAGAATCGCGCCGAGAACCGCGCCAGACGTGTTGCCGGTCCCCCCTGCCGTGAGCGACAGGAAGATGTAGATCGTCAGCAGCGGCCGGAAGATGTCGGGCGCTATGTAGCTGGTGAAGTGCGCGTAGAGCACGCCTGCCGCCCCCAGAAGCGCGGCCCCCAGCGCGAACGCCTCGACCTTCATGCGACGCACCGGCTTGCCCGCAACCGCCGCCTCCATCTCGCCCTCGCGGATGGCGCGCAGGGCGCGGCCGTAGGGCGACCGGCGCAGCCGTTCCGTCAGGCCCCAGGCGACAAGCACCGCGACGAGCGTGATCCCTGCGAACAGCAGGTTGAACTGATACGGCGTCAGGGCGCCGCGCCAGGGGCCGGGAATGCCCGAAATCCCGTCCGACCCGTTCGTCAGCCAGATCTCGTTGGCTGCGATCAGCCGTACGACCTCGCCGAAGCCCAGCGTCACGATCGCCAGGTAGTCACCCCTGAGCCGCAGCGTCAGCCGCGCGGTCAGCGCGCCCGTCAGGGCCGCCGCCGCGATGGCGACGGCCGCGCCGACCGGGATCGGCAGGCCCGCCACCGTAACCAGCGCCGAGACGTAGGCACCCACCGCGAAATACCCGGCGAGGCCGAGGTTGATCATCCCGGCCATGCCCCAGATCACGTTCAGGCCAAGCGCCAGCATCGCGTAGATGCCGGCGAAGACAAACGTGGCGAGCAGGTAGCTGACCATCAGTACGCCCGCTCGCCCAGCAGGCCCCTGGGCCGGAACGACAGGACGAGGACGATGGCAAAGAAGCCGACCGCGCTCTTGTAGGACGGCGACAGGACGATCAGCGACAGCTCCTCGCCGAGGCCCACGACCATCGCCCCCAACGCCGCGCCGGGGATCGAGCCGAGGCCACCGACGACCGCGGCGGCGAAGATCGGCAGGATGAAGCGGAAGCCGGTCAGCGGGTCGATCGACGTGCCGAGGCCCAGCAGCATCCCTCCTGCGCCGACGAGGCCCATGCCGAAGAACGCCGTCAGCCGGCCGATCCGCACCGGGTCGATGCCCTTGAGCTCGGCCAGCGCCGGGTTGTCGGCGACCGCGCGCATCGCCTTGCCGATCCGCGTATAGCGCAGCGCGGCGAAGACCGCGGCCATGATCGCCAGCGCCAGGATCAGGTTCTCCACCTGCTGCGGCCCGATCCGCACGCCGTAGACCCGCCAATCCCGCGCCAGCGGCAGGTCGTAGCCGCGCAGGTCATTACCGAAGATGAACCGCACCGCGTTCTCCAGCACGATCGTCAGCGCGATGGAGGCGATGGCAGCGGTCAGCGCGCCGTGCGGACGCAGCGGCCTCAGCGCGATCTCGTCCGACACCACGCCGACCAGCCCGGCCACCAGAAAGCCCGCCACCACGGCCAGCTCCGCCGGCAGGCCCAGCCAGACGTTCGCCGCGTACCCCGCGAAGGCTCCGATCGTCGCGTGCGACGCCACCGAGAAGTTCGGAAAGCGCAGCACGGCGAAGATCGCCGTGAAGCCGATCGCGGGGATCGCCAGCAGCGTCCCGGTGATGATGCCGTTCACCAGGAGCTGCGGCAGCAGGTCCAGCATCAGACGCGCTGGAAGTCGACGGAGGTGCCGTTCTCGATCCGCTTGAACAGGAACTGCGTGCCGGTGATGTCGCCGATGTCGTTGAAGTCGCACGGGCCGCTGGCGCCGGTATAGTCGACGCCCTCCTCCAGCATCGGCAGCCCCTCGACCGCGGACGCGACCTCGGTCCCCTCGCCCTGGCTGATCTCGCGCAGATGCTCCTTGATCGCGGTGCCCGACGCCTCGCCGGCCTTGGCCATCGCGAGGATGGCGAGGTTGGCGTGGTCGTAGGTCTGCGCCGAGTAGGGATCGACCGTCTCGACGCCGAGGATCTCCTGCACGTTGGCGTAGGCCTCGCTGCCGATGGCGGGCGCGCCCTCCCAGGTGAAGACGCCCTCCAGCACCTCGGCCGGCAGCGCCTCGATCACGGTCTGGTTCACCGCGTAGGCGGGGCCGATGATCATTCCCTCGTAGCCCGCCTGCCAGATGTCGCGCAGCAGGACCGTGCTGTCGGCCGCGTAGCCGCCGAGCTGGATGAAGTCGGGATTGTCGCGCAGGATCGTGTCGACCTCCGAGCGGTAGGTGCTCTTGTCGGCCTCGTAGATCAGGCTCTCGGTCTCGATGCCGTTCTGCTGGGCGATCTCGGTCAGGATGTCGATCGAGCTCTGGGCGAAGGGCGTCTGCGGCCCGATCCAGGCGAACCGCGTGCCGCCCTGGTCGACCATGAAGGTGCTCGCGACGTCGATCTGCAGCTTGGAGTTCGGCTGCGTCCGCGCGATGTAGCCCATGTGCGGCAGCTCGGTGATGCTGTCGGCGCCGGAGACGGTGAACAGCATCGTCTGGCTCTCCCAGCAGAGCGGCGCGACGGCGGTCGTCACCGACGAGGCCCAGGTGCCCATGATGGCCGCGACGCCGTCGACGTCGATCAGCTTGCGCGCGGCGCGCACCGCCGCCTCGGGCGAGGTCTGGGTGTCCTCCGAGATCAGCTCGATCTGCCGGCCGAGGATGCCGCCATCGGCATTGACCCGCTCGACCACGCCCGCGATCGCGTCGCGCATCGACGGCCCGTAGGAGCCGCCCACCCCGGTCAGCGGCGTCAGGGAGCCGACATGGATCGGCCCGGACTGCGCGCGCAGGATCGCCGGCGCCGCGAGGCCCGCGGTCATCCCGGCAAGCGCGGCGCGTCGTGTCATGATGAAGCGTGGCATTGTCGTCCCCCTGTCATTGGCCGCCCAGGAAGGTGCGGCGGATGTCGGGATCGGCGGCGAGATCGGCCCCCGTGCCCTCGGTATGGTTCTGCCCGGCGGCGAGGATATAGGCGCGGTCCGCCAAGTCCAGCGCGTCCAGGGCGTTCTGCTCGACCAGCACGACGGCGACGCCGGTGGCGGCGATCTGCCTGATCGTGTCGAACATCTCGCGCGCGGCGATCGGCGACAGGCCCGCGCTCGGCTCGTCGAGCAGCAGGAGCTTCGGCTCGACCATCATCGCGATCGCCATCGCCAGAAGCTGGCGCTGACCGCCGGAGAGCGTGCGCGCCGCGTCCCGCCGCTTCTCCGCAAGCACGGGGAACCGCGCGAACAGCGTCTCGATCCGCCCGGCCGCCGCCTTCGGCTCGACATAGCCGCCGATCTCGAGGTTCTCGCGCACCGTCATCGTGGCGAAGACGTTGGCCTCCTGCGGGACGTAGGCGACGCCGGCGCGCGCCACCTCCCGCGGGCGGCGGCCGGTGATGTCGTCCTCGCCCACGCGCACATGGCCCTCGCGCACCGTGACCTGGCCGGTGATCGCCTTGAGCAGCGTCGACTTGCCGGCGCCGTTCGGCCCCAGCACCGCCACGATCTCGCCCGCGTCGGCCGTGGCCGAGACGCCCTTGAGGATCGTGTCGGCGCGGCTGTAGCCCGCGACGATGCCAGAGACCGCCAGCACGCTCACGTCCGTCGCCCCAGATAGGCGTCCTGCACGCGGGCATCCTCGACGATCTCGGCGAAGGTCCCCTCCGTCAGACGCGCGCCGCCCGCCATGACGATGACCGGGTCGCACAGACGCGCCACGACGTCCATGTCGTGCTCGACGATCAGGAACGTCAGCCCCTCGTCCGCCAGCTCCCGGATCCGCGCCGCGATCTCTCCGGCGAGCGTCGGGTTCACCCCCGCCACCGGCTCGTCGAGCAGGATCAGCTTGGGCCGCGCCATCAGCGCCCGGCCGATCTCCAGAAGCTTCTTCTGACCGCCCGAGAGGTCCGACGACAGGTTCCCCAGCACGTGGTCGAGCCGCAGGCGCGCTGCGACCTCCTCGGCCCGCGCCGTCAGCTCGGTCTCCCGCTTGCGCGAGACGGACGGACGCAGCAGCGCCACCGACAGCCGCTCGCCGGGCTGGTCGTCACCGTGCAGCAGCAGCGTCTCGAGCACCGTCAGCTTGGGGAATCCCCGCGCGATCTGGAACGTCCTCAGCAGGCCTCGCCGGCTGATCGCATCGGGGCGCCAGCCGGTGATCTCGGTGCCGTCGAACACGACGCGCCCCGTCTCCGGCGGGATCACGCCCGAGATGCAGTTGAAGACAGTGGTCTTGCCGGCCCCATTCGGCCCGATCAGCCCGGTGATCGTGCCCTCGCGCACGTCGAGCGCCGCGCCGTTCAGCGCCTGCACCCCGTAGAAGCTGCGGCGCAGCCCCTCCACCGAAAGAAGCGGTGTCGTCATGGATCGCCGCCCCTTGTGGAGCCCCTGCCCGTCCGTCACACGGGACCCTGAGGCAGATGTGGGGGACGGGCAAGATGCGTATCCGGTTCGAGAACTGCGATCTCTTCGACGGACTCTCAGACGAGTTGCACCGCGGAATGCATGTGCTTGTCGCCGACGGACGCATCGCCGAGGTGTCCGAGACCGCGCTTGGCGGTGAGGCAGACCGTGCCGTCGACGCCACCGGCAAGACGCTGATGCCCGGCCTCATCGACGCGCACGTCCACATCACGGCGGCGACCCCGAACCTCGCGGCGCTCGAGGCGATGCCGGTCAGCTACGTCAGCCACTGGACCGCAGCGAACCTCTCGCAGATGCTCGACCGCGGCTTCACCACCGTCCGCGACGTCGGCGGCGGCGACGCCGGCCACAGGCGGGCGCAGGAGGAGGGGCTGATCCGCGGCCCGCGCCTCTCGGTCTCCGGCAAGGCTCTGGGGCAGACAGGCGGCCACACCGATTTTCGCGGCACCTCGCGCGCCAGCATCGGCGACATCCAGCAGCGCCACCTGGCGGGCCTCGGCCGCGTCGTCGACGGCGTGCCGGAGTGCCTGGCCGCGGCGCGCGACGAGCTCCGGCTCGGCGCCGACTTCGTCAAGATCATGGCCAATGGCGGCGTCGCGACGCCGGCGGACCCGATCGACTGGATCCAGTTCACGCCCGAGGAAATCCGCGCCATCGTCACCGTGGCCGAGGCGTCCTGCACCTATGTCGCCGCCCACACCTACACCGCCCGCGCCATCGAGCACGCGGCGACGAACGGCGTCCGCACGCTGGAGCATTGCAACCTGATCGACGAGCGCGTCGCCGGCATCCTCGCCGAGCTTGGCGCCTACGCGGTGCCGACGCTCGTCATCTACGACTGCCTCGACCGGCACGCCGACGCGATCGGGCTGGGCGGCGCCAACCGCGAGAAGAACAAGCTGGTGCGCGACGCCGGCCTCGGCTCGCTGGAGATCCTCGCGCGCGCGGGTGTGAAGATGGGCTACGGCACCGACCTCCTTGGCTGGATGGGCCAGGACCAGCTCGCCGAGTTCGGTCTGCGCGCCCAAGTGCTGCCCGCCGCGGAGGTGCTGAAGTCCGCCACGTCGGTCAACGCCGAGATCCTCCGCCGCCCTGACCTCGGCCGCATCGAGCCGGGCGCGGCGGCCGACCTGATCTTGGTCAATGGCGATCCGCTCGCCGACATCAGCCTGCTCTCGGGCCAAGGCGAGCGCATCGGAGTGGTGGTTCAGGCAGGCCACATGGTAAAGGACCGAAGCCTCCAGCCGCGCGCGTGATGCCGCCGAAAGCCGGCGCGGCTGCGCCGCGCCGGCCCCTGCACTAGCAGGGCGCTTCCGTAATGGGCCTCCTGCCGTCAAGCACTTCCTCCCGCGAGGGCTCCGCCTGGCGCAGCGTAGGCGAGCGGGGCGCGGAGCCATGCGGAGCGCAGCGCCCCGCTCGCTGTGGTGATGATTACGCCTGTCGCCCTCGCTCTGTCGCGCCGCCGGTTTCATGCTTCCGTCCGTGGTCGGCGCGCGGCCGCCACATCATGCCATCCAGGTGAACCCCGAGCGCCTATCTGAAGAGCGTGCTGCACGTCCGTGGACGCGTCACGAGCGGCCTGCCTGTCAATCAGCACTGAACCGGGGGTGTGACTCAATTTCGGTGCAGCCTCCTACGCGGCGACGACGAGCCGGGCGCGAAGGAGGTCGAGGTTGGCGCGACCGTACATCTGCCGCTTGAGGGTCTTCAGGCGGTTGATCTGGCCTTCCGTCTGCCGTTGGACCAGGGCTCGCGGAGCGCGGCAGCGACGGCCTCGACGTCGGCGCGAAGTCCTCTGGCAAAGGACGACAGCACGCTGGTCTCCGCCTCCGTCAACCAATCCGGCAGCTGCTCGGCACGCCCGTGGCGGACCATCTCCGCAAAGCGCTCTGTCAGGTCGCGTGACGTGACGAGAGTGGGTACCGAGGCCTCGCTCCCGGCAACCGTGATGGCGTCGGCCTTGGACAGGTGATGCCGCGCCGTCGTCATCATCCTGGCGATCCTTCGCGCCGGTGGACACCTGCCTCCTGTCGCCGGATGCGCCGCCTCGGCCCGGCGGCGGCGCGTTGCCCACTCGGTGACGACCCGCATGCTGCCTCCGAACCCGGCCGCGCGCAGACGGCGCCACAGCTCGGCGCCGTTCCTGCACCCGGCGGACCATTCCCGCTCAAGGCGCGGCAGCCAGGGCTCGAGACTGCTCTGGCGGACGCGGAACACGTCCTCGCGCTCGCCGCGGACGATCTGGCGCACGAGCTTGCGGCTCAGCCCCGTCAGGCGGACGATCCGCTTGAGGGGTACGCCATCTCCGGCCATCTGGCGGACCATCCTGTTGGTGTGCTGCCGGCGCAGGAAACCCTCGTATTGCAGGCGCTCGGCGGCAGTCAGGATCTCCGGATCGAGCTTCTGCGCCCCGACCGCCTTGCGGATATCGGGCAGCGCGTGCCGAACGGCGGCAAGGAAGGCCGCTCCGGAGTTCTCCAGCAGGTGCCACCTGTCGGCGACCTGCACCGCGTTCGGCAAGGCCCGCGCCACGGCGCCGCCGTACCCGCCGTTCCGATCGCGGGCGACGACCTCGATCTGGGGATGCCGGCTCAGCCACGCTTCGACGGTCGCGGGCTCGCGATCCGGCAGGAGATCGATGACACGGCGTCGCTCGAGGTCGCAGATCAACGTGCCGTAGCGCTGGCCACGTCGCCACGCCCAGTCGTCGATGCCGATCACACGCGGCGCTTCGGCGGCGAAATCATTGGACAAGGCACGGGCGCCGCGCAGGAACGTGTCCTTGCTCACCGGCAGCAACAGGCGGCCCGCGAGGGCTTGCGCCGGGCGTCCGCCCAACGCCAGGCCGAGGTGGCGCACCAGCCCCTGCAACCGCGAGGTCCGCCCGCCATGCGGGCGCGTAACCGACGGCGGAAACCGCTCCGCGAACACTCGTGTACGGCAATGCGGTGTGCGGCAACGGAGCCGTCGGACCGACAGAACGATCCTGACTTCGCGACCATGAGCGGGAAGGTCGGCCAGCCGCCTCTGATATCTGCTGTGCTGGCGACCGAGAGGTCTGACCGCAGCGCGGGCACGCCGATCTGGCGCTCGATGCGCGAGCATGCACCACGACCATGTTCCCGGAGACCTCGATCCGTTCCGTCTTCAAGCCGTCGGGTAGAAATCGCTCCCGCTCCGCTCTGCTCATCATCGGCCACCTCCCATGAAGATCGCCGAAATGTAGCGTCAGACGGCCCTTCGATGCACCAAATCTGCGACGGAACCCTTATTGCGCGCCTCTCCACAGCCTGCCGGCGTCATCGGAGCTCGCGTCCCGGCGACGGGACCTCGGAGAGCCGGTCGCTCTGCGCCGGCTCGAACTTGTGCTCAAGCGGTCTGGACGTCCTCCTCGCCGAAACGGAATGCCGTCCCGTCGAGCCACATGCGGTGGAGCACAGTGGCCAGCTTCCGCGCGACGGCGACGATCGCCCGGTTGCGCCCGCGCCGCTGGGCGACCCGCAAGCCCCACGCCCGGAGCCGCGAGAAGCTCTGCGTCCGGGTCAGCATCGCCTGGGCGGCCTCGTAGAGCATCGAGCGGACCATCGCGTCGCCGGCCTTGGTGATCCCGCCGGTGACGTCGGTTTCGCCGGACTGGTGCTTCTTCGGTGTCAGGCCGAAATGCGCGCCGACCCGCTTCGAGGAGCGGAAGCGGCCGGGATCGTCCACCGCCGAGGTGAAGGTGAGCGCCGTCAGCGCACCGACGATGAGCCATGTCGCGCCATTGGTCCGAGCGACAATGGCGAATGCACCGTCATCAGCCGGCGGCAGGTCGCTTCATCCCGGGCAAGATCGCGTGCTCGCTTGTCGAGCGCCGTCATCTCCGCCCGCAACGCGTCGCGCGCCCGCAGCATGCCCTCGGTCACCCGCTCGAGCATCGGATTGCCGCTGGCGAGTTCCTGCACCCGCCCGGCGAAGCGGCCCTTGCTGATCTTGCCGAGCCTGAGCCCGAAGCCCCTGAGCACGCCGCGGAGCCCGAGCTCAATGTCGAGCATCTTCTTCTGGAGCAGCTTGCGCGCCGTCAGCAACGCCCGCACCTCCTGCGCCGAGGCCGACTTGCAGTGCACCGGCCGGAACCATCCCATCCGCAACAGCTGCGCGATCCCGCGCGCATCGCGCCGGTCGGTCTTGATGGCCTCCGGCCATCGCGGCGCTCGAAACGCGCCACTGGCGCGTTCCGCCGCCCTTCGGGCGACCGCTTCGCGATCATCGCCGAAAGCGCCGCCTTCACCTGCCGCGTCTCCATGAGCACCACCTCGACGCCTGCCGTCGCCAGCCCGGCATGAAGCCACTGCGACAGCGGCCCCGCCTCCATGCCAAGGAGCGTGACTGGATGGTCCAGACGCCCCAGGAAGAGCAGAAGCGCCTCCGGGTCGCTCGGAACCTTCGTCTCCCGCAGGATCTGACCCGCGCGGTCCATCACGCAGACGCTCGACTGTTCCAGCGACACGTCGATGCCGACATACTGTTCCATGGCTGTCTCCCGTTGTTGGCCTCGGGCCGCCTCTGCGGACCCCGTTCGCACCTTCATCCTGGGGGACAGCCACCGACCTCGCCATCGGGCGCGGCCCGCCCACTACGGCATCTGAAG
>CAVZOJ010000028.1:0-11426 GCA_963776845.1 uncultured Alphaproteobacteria bacterium
CGCGATCTTTCGCAAACTGCCCTGATGACTGGGGCCCTGTGCCCAGAGATAAGGCATCGGAGGGAGCGAGTGCTGAGATCGCACTCACTGTCGGAGCGCAAACCTCTCGGCCCTTGATCCGTGCCCCGGAACTCTCGCCGATGAGGCAACCCACAGGACGCCTTCGTCTGCGCCGAGCGAGGCGCTATCCTTCCGCCAAGCCTGGCCGCGCGCAGAAGAAATCGAGCGCCTCCAGCGAGCGGCAGCTTCGTCCCGCGCACTTGACGTTCGTAGTGCGACCATGCCGCGAGGCGAGCAAATGTCGACTTCGGGGAAGCTGCGCCACGGCGACCATCCGGTGCGTGAATGGCAGGTTTGGTCCGATGGCGCCGATCCCGAGGCAGCAGGCAGGGGCCAGGTGCGACAGGGGCCGTGACGGCCTCTGGCTTGAATGGTCAAGCTGCCGCAGGTCCGCTTCGAGCCCGTTGCTGCCGTTGCCTGTGAGTGTATGTCATCGCATTCCGACGTCGTCATCACCTGGTGGACATGAGGCATCGAGCCGGCACCAAGCTGATGTCGCGAAGGCCCCGCGCCCTGCTATCGTCCGAGACAGCTTCTGGCTTTGACGCTTTGAACAGCCTCGACAACTCCGATGTCGGAGGAGCCGACAGCGACACCAGCGGCATCGATATCGTTCAACATCGTCCCCCCAAAGACTCCCATATGCGGCTACGATGCCTGAAGCGCAGATGATTCATGCAGACCTCGGGAGGAGAAGATGAACCTAAGACCAGATCCGACATTCTATCCGTCGGCCAAACTGGCCATGGAGGGACCGGTTGAAACCGTGGCCTTCACCTTGATGCTGAGTCCGGACGGGTCGCAGCCTGACGGCCTCGCCGTCGTGGACGTAGACCCGAAATCCGACTCCTACGGGACGATCCTGCACAGCCTGTTCATGCCCAACACGGGCGACGAGTTTCACCATTTCGGCTGGAACGCCTGCTCGTCCGCGCTGTCGCCGCTGACCGGTCATGCCTTCCTCGAGCGGCGGTACCTGATCATCCCGGGCATCCGGTCCTCGCGCATCTACGTGATCGACGTGAAGGAGCCGCTGAAGGCCAAGATCCACAAGATCATCGAGCCCGAGGAACTTTTCAAAAAGACCGGCTATTCGCGCCCCCACACCATCCACTGCGGCCCCGAGGGGATCTATGTCAGCACGCTGGGCGGCGGTGGCGCGGACGGCACCGACGGGCCTCCGGGCATCTTCATCATGGATTGCGAGACATTCGAGATCCTGGGCCGGTACGAGATGGACCGAGGCGCGCAGGACAAGCACTACGACTTCTGGTGGAACCTGCCGCGCGACTACATGGTCAGTTCCGAATGGGGCCTGCCGCCGCAATACGAGAACGGCATCGTGCCCGACGACCTGCTGTCCAACAAGTACGGCCACTCGATCCACTTCTGGGATCTGCGCGGGCGCCGGAACATCCAGACCATCGACCTGGGCGAAAACCACCAGATGGCCCTGGAGATCCGCCCCGCTCACGATCCGGCCAAGCAGTACGGGTTCTGCGGCGTGGTGGTCGACACCACGAACCTGCAGGGCGCGATCTTCACCTGGTGGCGCAACGACGACGGCACGTTCGAGGCGAAGAAGACGGTCACGATCGACCCGCAACCGGCCGAGGCCGACGACCTGCCGGACCTGCTGAAGGGCTTCGGCGCGGTGCCGCCGCTCGTCACCGACATCGACCTCAGCCTCGACGACCGCTTCCTCTACGTGGCCTGCTGGGGCACCGGTGAGATGCACCAGTACGACGTGAGCGACCCGATGAACCCGAAACTGGCGGGCAAGGTCGAACTCGGCGGCATCGTCAGGAAGACGCCGCACCCCAACGGCAAGCCCTTCGGCTATGGCCCGCAGATGGTCGAGATCAGCCGCGACGGCCAGCGCGTCTACTGGACCAACTCGCTCTACTCGACCTGGGACGACCAGTTCTATCCCGAGGGCGGCGCGGCGATGGTCATGGCCCATGCGGGCGAGAGCGGCGGCCTGACGCTGGCCGAGGACTTCTGGGTCGAGTTCCCCGAAGGCTACCGCGCGCACCAGATCCGGCTCGAGGGCGGCGACTGCTCGACCGACAGCTTCTGCTACCCCTCGACCTGAGGTGGAGGCAACGGCGAACGCGGCGGCCCTCTGGTGGGCCGTCGCGGCGATCGGGATCTATCACGGCCTGAATCCCGGGATGGGATGGCCGCTGGCGGTCTCGTCCGCGCTGATGGAACGGCGCGCAGACGCCCTGCCGCCGGCGCTGTTCGCCCTCGCGGCCGGCCATTTCGTCTCGATGACGATGATCCTGCTGCCGTTCTCGCTCATGACCGCGCTGGTGCGCTGGCAAGGCGAGATCCGCATCGCAGCCGCGCTGATCGTGATCGCGATGGGAATGTTCCTGCTGGTGTATCGCCGCCACCCCCTGTTTCTGTCTCGGGTGCCGCCATCCCGGCTGGCGCTCTGGTCGTTCCTGGCAGCCCTCGCCCACGGGGCCGGCCTGATGCTGGTGCCGATGTATCTGGGGCTCTGCCAGACGGAGGCGCTGGATCGCGGGCATCAGGCCGCACTCTCTCTCATGGCGAGCAACATCAGCACGGCGCTGCTGGTGGCGGCCGCGCATACCGCGGCGATGATCCTGGCGGGCGGGACACTGGCCGCGGCGGTCTATTTCTGGCTGGGACTTCGCTTCTTGTCGAAGAGCTGGTTCAACCTTGACCGGCTGTGGGCGCTGAGCCTGATCCTTGTCGGTGTCATGGGGTTGCTGGGAGCCTTCGGATCGACATGAGAGGCACGCGGGCACGATCCGAAGTCAGCCGCCTCCGAAACTTGCGGCGAGAGCACGTCTTGGCGCCACCTCCTCCCGACAGTTTCGCGGGTCATGCGTTCCACTGGTTCGGCGATACACAAGACACGGCAAGGTCGAACGACAATTATGTTCCGCGTTGCGTGGGTTGGTCCCCCGGCTTCACCGAACGGTCGTGGACCATGCCGCGTCGCGGCGGCCCGCGTCGCAGGTGAACGGCAGCTGAGGACCGCCTACGTCGCTGTAGGAGCCGTGTCGCTGGAGCGGCGTCTCGAGATGTGCCGGGCGGTGCGGCGAGACAGTCGCGCTCTGGCGCGCGATCGGTCCTTGGGTGAATGCAACCGCGACAGCGGCGGCCTCGAGGTGCGCCGAGCTCATTTGACATTCGAATGGCAACTGTTTTGACGCTTGGAGGTTGTTGAACACTCTACCGGTCCAACTGAGTGAGCCGCCGACATGGAAAACGCGACGGCGATCGCCGTTCTCTGCATCGTGTTCGGCGGGTTCGCCTCGCAGTGGATCGCGTCGTGGCTCGGCATTCCCGCGATCGTCCTGCTTCTGGGCCTCGGCCTCGCCGTCGGACCGGGCCTGCAGCTCATCGACCCGAGCCAGGCGTTCGGGGAGACGCTGCAGCCGCTCATCGGCCTCGCCGTGGCCATCGTGCTCTTCGAGGGCGGGCTTGCGCTGAACTATAGGGAACTGCGCGAGGCAGGCTCGGGGATACGGCGGCTGACGCTGGTGGCGGTACCGCTGAGCCTCGGGCTCGGGACGCTCGCCGGCTATGTCATCGCGGACATGAGCCTCGGGGTGGCCGTGCTCTTCGGCAGCATCCTGATCGTCACCGGGCCGACCGTGATCATCCCGCTGCTGCGACAGGCGCGGCTCAAGCCGCGGCCTGCGTCGCTCCTCAAGTGGGAGGGTATCGTCAACGACCCGATCGGCGCCGTTCTCGCGGCTGTCGCCCTGGAAGTCCTGGTCCTGCGCCAGCATGCGGAGAACGAGTTCGCCGGGTTCTGGGGCGCGCTCGTCGCGGGCCTCGCCATCGCCGTCGCGCTCGGGGTCGGATCGGCATGGGTGACGCGCTGGTCGTTTCGCCGCGACGCCGTCCCGGAGGTGCTTAAATCCCCGATGCTGCTCAGCCTGGTGCTGACGATCTATGCCATGTCCAACGTCGTCATGCCGGAATCCGGCCTCGTCGCGGTCACCGTCTTCGGCGTCGTCCTCGCCAACATGGGCGTCGCGGGGTTGGGAGACCTGACGCGGATCAAGGAGGCGCTGGTCATCCTCATCGTCTCGGCCCTCTTCATCGTGCTGGCCTCCGATCTCGATTCCGAGGTGCTGGCCCGCCTGTCGTTCCCGCTGCTCGCGGTCACGGCGGCGGTAGTGTTCCTCGTCCGCCCCGCGGCGATCATGCTGGCGACCATCGGTTCCGGCATGAGCTGGCAGGAGCGGGTCCTGGTCTCGTGGATCGGCCCCCGCGGCATCGTCGCCGCGGCGGTTGCAGGCCTCGCCAGTATCAAGCTTTCGGCCGCGGACTATCCGTCGAGCGAACTTCTGCAACCGGCGGTGTTCGCCGTCATCGCCGCCACCGTCCTGCTGCACGGCTTCACGCTTCGGCCGCTCGCGCGGTGGCTCGATCTCATCTCCCAGGTCCGGCCCAGCATTGTGATCATCGGGGCGTCGCCCTGGTCCATCGATCTGGCGCGAGCGCTTCACGATCTCGATGTGCCTGTGACACTGGTCGACATCCACGCGGAGCCGCTGAAGGAGGCGCGGAGCGCCGGCATCGACGTCCTGCGCGTCGATGCGCTTGCCGAGAAGGGAAAGGAGGCCCTCGGCCGACAGCCCCGCGACTACGTCCTCGCCACAACGCCGGACGAGATCTACAACGCTCTGCTATGCGCGCATCTGGCGCCTGAAGTCGGCCGCGAGCGGGTCCTGCAGATCGCTGCAGGCGGCGGGCGCCTGCTCGACAAGAGGCGCGGTCTCAGCCGCGACCTGCGCGGCAAGGTCTGGGCCGATGCCACCTTCGACTACAACGGTTTCGAGGAGCGTCATGCCGCCGGATGGCGCTTCCGGCGGCTCGAGGTCGAAGCAGCCATGGGGCGGGACGACCTTCCGCATTCGCCGTCGATCATCCCGGCAGTGATCGTGCGCGCTGATGGATCGCTTTTCCTGGTGTCGCCCGAGGGCACGAGCGGCCCCTCCGTTGTGAAGGGCGACAGCGTGATCGCCTTCATTGCGCCGGATCACCGGAAGGAAGAAGCGGATTCAAGGCCGGTCTGACAGGTTGCCGAAGAAGATCTGCTCGCATGAAGGTTTCCGGCTCTGGCGGGCTGGTGGTTGCCGGAACGTGCTGTCTGCGTCGGGATGGCATGCCACGCGTGATCGGTGGGGGCTTCGCCGACTGCCGCATTCCGACCCTCTATCCGATGCCCTGGGACATCCGAATGCACAGCGTCGTCCCGGCGGATGGCACCGTGCAGCATTGAGCCTGACATCAGACGATGAAGAAGACGACGCTCATGATGGCCCCGACCGTTACGATCCCGGCGCGCAACAGGCCCGTCCGCTGAATGCGCCGCGCCTGCCGGGCGCCGAAGTAGCCGCCGATCGTGGTCGCGAGGGCGAGAACAAGGGCAAAGTCCCAGGCGATCAGCCCGGCGGTCGCGTAAGTCGCCACCGAGACGAGCGAAAGGATCGCCGAGAGCAGGTTCTTCAGCCCGTTCATCTCATGCAGGTTGGTGAAACCGACGAAGCCCAGGACCGCGAGCAGCATGATGCCGAGCCCGCCGTTGAAATAGCCGCCGTAGACCGAGACCGCGAGGATCGCCGCGGCCGAGACGAGCGGTCCGGCGGCGGCGCTGCCGCGGGTGCGAGCGGCTGCGAGCAGCCGCGGGCCGGCTGCGAAGAGGCAGGTCGCGGCAAGGAGAAGCCAGGGCACGATGCCGACGAACGCCTCTCCCGGCGTCACCAGGAGCAGCGCCGCGCCGGCCAGCCCTCCGACGATGGCGGCGAGGATGATGACGCGCAATCTAAGCGTTCCCTCGGCGGCGACGTCGTGGCGGTATGCCCATGCGCTGCCGATGTAGCCGGGCATGGCGGTCAGCGTCGCGGTGGCGTTCGCCATGATCGGCGGGAGGCCCAGCCAGACGAGGGCGGGAAAGCTCAGGAACGTGCCGCCGCCGGCCACGGCATTCAACCCGCCCGCCAAAAGACCCGCAAGCGTGAGGACAGCAAGAGAAAACATCGGCGCCTCCATCTGATGACCAGCGCCACTTGCCAGAGATCATTATTGGTCTGCAAATTGGCCCGAAGGGAGACGAGCGGATGCGAATTGACAAGGATACCGCGCGGGAAAGATTGTGGCGGGTTCTCGAGGACCGGGCGCCGGCGCCGGGCGACCGGCTGCCGCCGGAACGCGTGCTCAAGGACCTGATCGGGTGCAGCCGGGAGACGTTGCGCGCGGCTCTCGCGGCGCTCGAGGCAGAGGGCGAAATCTGGCGGCATGTCGGCCAGGGCACCTTCCGCGGCCGGGCGCCGGTGGGGCGTCCGGTGAAGAATACGCTGCTGCTCGAGGCGACGACGCCCGCAGAGCTGATGGATGCGCGGCGCCTGCTCGAGCCCCAGGTGGCGGCCGCGGCAGCGCTGCGCCGAGATGACGAGGATCTCGTCCTCCTGCACCGGCGCGTCGAAGAAGGACGGACTGCACGAGACCGCGCCGCTTGCGAACGGGCCGACGACGCCTTCCACCAGACAATCGCGCAGGTCTCCCGCAACCCGCTCCTCATCGCGCTCCTGCGCCACTTCTCGAGCGCGCGCTGCCGCGCGGTCTGGCAGCGAGAGTGGGACCGCACCTACCGCCGCGTCGGCGTCGCCGAATTCACGCAGGTGCACAGCAAGCAGCATGCTCGCGTCCTTGAAGCGATTGCCGCCGGAGACGCGCCAGCCGCGTATCGCGCCATGGCGCAGCATCTGGAGTCCGTCAGCATCGACATGGGGTATCTCGACGCCGCGGTAGCGAAGGAAACAGATGCAGCGTCATGATCGTGCCGCCCATCAGCGTAGCCGCATCGTCTGGCTCGTGTAGCGCGTCCACTGCACCGAAGCCGAACCCTGCCGTGCTTGCTCGCGGCAGAACATGTAGAGGCCTGAAGGAAAGAATGGCGGCGATACCGGGCCGGCTCGCCCGATCGGGCTAGTGGCCAAGAACGCCTGGTATCCGGTCACGGCGGCTTCGACGATCTGGAGATTGAAACCCGGGATCGGTTCCTCGCCACCGCGGACGAAGGACGGCAGCAAGCCTTTGCTTGCCTCGCCCGGAAGCCAGCCTCGCTGCGCGCGACATGGATGGACGCTCACCACGTCGCATCGCGGCACCTTGCCGTGAGGCCGGCTAGCGCCATGGGCCGGGTGCGTCGCAAGTCGAGGGGTTCCCTGCAAACGGCCGCGGGAGCTTCATCCAAGATCGCCTGGACCACACGGGCGGGAGGTCACGGAGGGCGGCTCAGCGAATTGGGCTCTCCACATGGCGGATCCGATCTTCGGTTCTCAGAACGAGCCGATGGATCGGCCTGAGTAGCCCGAGGCCGTCGTAAGATGCCGGTTGTTCTCGCCAGGCTCCCAGATCGGGGAGCCCGATCCACCCTCGCTTCGACGAAGACACTTCCATTCGATGCTGGTTTCCGGCGGCAGGTCGTCGATGACACCCGTCCAGACCGGTGCGGACGGCCCCGGACCGACATGCCCGGGCGGAGGCGCGACGATGTAGTCAAAATAGACGTTCGGCTCGAGCCGGACGGCGGCAGCCGGGTTCCAGGCTCCGAGTGCCGGCAGGCTGCCGACCGCATAGACGCTCTCTCCCGGAGCGGTGAATCCGCCGCCGCAGACGAAGCTGACCGACGTGGTCGGCGGGATCGGCGCGAGGGAGAAGACGAACTCGGAGCCCGCATAGACGTCCACTGGCGGCGACTTGGCCAGGATGAGGTTGGGCCCGGCATCGAGCCAGCCGCGCTCCGCCGCCACAAACGCCTCCGGCGAACTCAGCCGGGGCAGTGCCGCACCGTCGAAGGTGACGCCGGTCGCCTCGGCGTCGTCGACCACCAGTTCGACGACGACGCTCCGCGAGGCGGTCGCGCCGGGGTATGCGCCTGCTCCGCCGACGTCCACGGCGGGCGCGATCGTCACCCGGCCCGCCTGCTGGGTAATCTCGGTGCGCCGGTGATGGTATTGCGGGCGGGCGTCGGCACTGTAGAGGAGGGTCGTCCCGTCGTCCTCATATAGGGTGAAGCTCGACGGCGCGGTGTCGGCGTACACCCGCAGGACGAGGGTGGTATCGACTGTGCCGTCGCGGCGGCGGCCGAACGCGTCCTTGGTCGTCGCGTCGACGGGCATCTTCGGCAGGATCGCGCCTGCCCGGACGAAGACCGGCAACCGGAAGAGGCCGTCGCGGTAGACGGGAACGTCGGCGACGGTCTCGCCGTTGCTCTCGACCCACTCGTTGCTGTGGTAGTTCGCCCAGCGTCCGGCGGGCAGATAGACATCGCGCTCGTACTCGCCGTGCCGGGCGACAACCGCGACCAGGATGTCGCGCCCGACCAGCTTCTCGTGGCCCATGCGGCGGACGGCTGGATCATCCTGATGATAGAAGACCAGCGGCGGTACGACCGGCTCGCCTTCGAGGTGGGCACGGTAGGCGAGCGAGTAATAGTACGGGATCAGCTCATAGCGCTGACGGAGGTTGGCGCGGTTGCTCTCGCGGTCGCCGACGAGGTGCGGCGCGGTGGCGTAGGGCGGCGTGACGACGACGAACTCGTTGTCAGTGTGCGGACGGACGGGGATGTCGAACCACGCACCGTTGGCAAACCACTGTGTGTAGAGTTCGTCCTGATAACCTCGGTAGCTGCCCTGCCTGTCGTTGTAGGGCATCGTCTCACGCCGGAATCCGCCGATATCGGCTCCATAGTAGTCGATGCCCGATATCGACATGTGCATCTGCGCGTTCATGTGCGTCGCGAGCAACTCGAGGTTCGCCGCGATGTCGCCCGACCACATCGCCGCGCCGTAGCGTTGAGTTCCGGCCGCGCCTGAGCGGGTGAGGATGAACGGACGCGGGTTCGTCACCCCGAGGCCGTTCGCCTCGCCCTGGTGCGCCGCGTAGCCGTCCCAGATCGCCCGGTTCCAGAGCAGGTTGTAGAGGTTGTGAATATCCGGATGCTCCGCCTTGCCGTCTTCGACACCGTCGAAGCAAGCGGCGGGATCAAACGTCTCCGGCTCGCCGAGATCGGTCCAGTGCCCGGTGAGGCCGAGGTCGCTCAGATGCGGATGACGCCGGTTCTCGTGGATCCACGCCCTGGCCTCGGGATCGGACCAGTCGATCATCCGCCCGAGGCCCCAGAAGCCTGACACGCCCGTTATCGGCCGGTCCTGCCGCAGCGGGTCGCAGCGCCCGTCCGTCCGCTGGTAGGACGAGAGCGGGTCCGGCATCTCCGAGAACGTGTCGGTGGTGTCTGCGAGATACGATTCCTCGATGGCGACCAGACCGATGCCATCGGCGGCGTAGGCGTCGATCCGCGCCGCGGGATCGGGGAAGCTGTAGGGGTTGTCCGCCAGCCGCGGCTCCTGGTCCCGGTCCCAGTCGAGACGCCCCATCTCGCTCTCCGATGGGTCGCCGGGAACCACGCCGCCGAACCAGTTGAGATCGAGCACGAAGCCGTCCACGGGAAACTCCGCCGCGCGGAGACCGTCGCGGAGCGTGTCGATCTCGCCCCAGCCGTCGTAGCCGAACTCCGAAACCCAGAGGCCGAAGGCCTTGCGCGGCGGCACGGGAGGCCGTCCGGCGAGTTCCATGTAGTCGGACCGCAGGTCCGGCAGATCCGGTCCCGCAATGAGGTAGAACCGGATCTGGTCGCCGAACATGCGCGCCTGCCACCAGTCCTTGGTGAAGTCCCAGGACTGTTTGTAGACGTTGTCCATCATCAGGGCGACGTTCGCGCCGTCGCCGACGAAGTAGGCCACGGGGATCTGAACGTTGCCCACCGCCGCCTGCTGAAAGCCGGCAAACCCGTTCCCGAGCAGTCCCTCTCCCTGGCGCACGCCGAGAGCGGTCCAGTCGCCATCGGCGCTGCCGGCGTTCTTGAACTGCTGTCCGAGCCCGTAGACATGGTCGAGCGCCGCCGGATCGATGTCCAGCCCCTTCCATGCGCGCGTCAGATCGACCGGGCAGATCGTCGTCAGGTAAGCCTTCCTGACGAGGTCCTCGACGCGGATGCAAAGGTCATTCTCGCCAATCTCGACGCGCAATTCCGGCGTCTGGACGACCGTCTCGCCGACCGTGACATCTGACGGTCCTTGCCAAGCCGTCCTCTGCACCATGGGCGAGGTCTGTATCGGCCGGGAAGCCGGAGGCCCATCGCCGGCCGCCGAGATTTCGAAGTGGACGAGATCGTCGTCCAGGACTTCGACCACGACATAGCCAGCCGCGCCCGTAACCTTCGCCCGTACCACCTCGGCCGAAACAGGCATGGCCACCAGCAGCGCAAGTCCTGTTGCAAAGCATCTTGAACGTCTCGGCACCTGCGTTCCCCGATTAACTCGCGCAACCATTCTACACCCGCACGTCACAGTTTCGTCGCCAAATCAGGAAGGCTTCGTATCGAAACAGGAGCCGCGTCATCTAGTCATCCGCACTGGCGAACCCTCCATGCGCTCGGCCGACAAGCTCTGGGAATTCCTTCTGCGCGCTCACCCGCCCGCTCCTTGCCGACGCAGAGTTCGAACCCCTCGGAGAGGAGCGGCGCCCTGCCCCTGTCGTTGAATTGCTCCTGCGTGCCGTCGGGAAGGTCGCAGCTGGTCCCGGGCTCAGGTGATGACGCCCCGGCGGCAGGATTGGCGTTCATGACCGGCGCGGCGGACGCCTCGCTGTAGTGGCTCTGGTCGCGTCGCAAATTTTCATCCATGGCATCGAGAAGCACGCGCATCGCCAAGCGTCGATCGTCGTGATCCGTCTCGTCAAGCGCCACGCCGAGCTCCCCGGCCATGGCGCGCAGAGATTTCCGCGCGACCGAACGATCCCGCAGGACCAGCGCCCGGCGCAGAACCTCCCGTTCGGCGCGCTTCTGCGCGAGTTCAAGGACTGCAACCGTCTTTTTGCGGGTGGGTGCGATCTCGCGGGCAAGCTCCGCGGCCTCGATCCGGTTCCGGACGAGACTGACGAGCAGATGGTCCGCAACATCGGGCGCGATCGGCATGGTCTTCTCCGCGACGTCGGCGGAGATTACGTCGCTCAGCGCCGTAAGGCACTGAGCAAGGATCTTCGCTTCGGAGGGGATATCTGTCCGAAGCAAGAAGCACAGAAACGATCGGTCGTAAAAAGTTCGCGACCCTCCACGGGGCGCCGGCGAGCGGCGTCGCCAGTAGTAGGACGAGGGGCGGCGTCCGGGGTGCGGTTGCGATGCGGTGCTGCACGCTGCAACTCCCTGTGCACCTGAATGTGCAAGGCTTCGTGCCGAGACGTGTGCCCTGACCCTGTGGGCTCCGAGTCCGGGAGACTCTATCTCTGAAAAATCAGGGCTTTGAGGAAAT
>CAVZOJ010000029.1:0-30062 GCA_963776845.1 uncultured Alphaproteobacteria bacterium
CCCCGCGCTTCCGCTTCGACAGCCGGCCCGCCGCGCCCGCACCGGCGGCTCCGATCCGTGTCGCACCATCCGCTGCAGTGCGCCATCTCGAGGAGATCATCGCGGACCCCGACCAGCCGGTGGTGATGTTCGCGCTGGAATGGTGCGAGTTCTGCTGGTCGGTGCGCAAGCTCTTCGCCGCCGCCGGCATCTCCTACCGCTCCGTCGACCTCGACACCGCCATGTACCGGCAGGACGACTTCGGTGGCGACGTGCGGGCGGCGCTCGCCGCGATGACCGGCGCGACGACTATCCCGCAGGTCTTCGTAGGCGGCAAGCACATCGGCGGCGCGACCGAGACACTCGCCGCCTTCGACAGCGGCGAGCTGTTGCGCAGCCTCGGCGTACCGAGCCGCCCCGTGGGCCGCGCCGCCGACTTTCTGCCGGCATGGCTCCATCCACGCTGAGTGTCCTTCGAAACTGGCCGCGCTCTGCGAGTGACGCCGGTTTCCGCTGAGACCGCGTTGCGCTCGCCGCCTGTGCCGACGGACAGGAAACCGGCGTCCTTTCCAAGCTTCCGCATCAGCGGGAACGGGCAACGCGCCCGGCACCACGGGCGCGCTCCTGCGTCGACCGGGAGCCGATACAAACAAAACGTCTTCTCTCGCCACCGGACATACGCAGACAGCCTGCCGGGCGCATCAAGGCGCGCACCAAGCCCTCGGGCCGGCATCGGGCCGGCGGGGCAACAGCCAAGAGAGAGATGCCGCAATGACCCTTGCCCACTAATCCATACTTGTCGCCCTCGGCACCGTCTTCGGTGCGTCCTTCGGCTTCAACGAAATCCTCCTCTCCGCCTACGCGCCGCTCACGGTCTCCGCCGGCCGCGTCGTCGCCCTGGGGGCGCTCGGATGCTGGGTCTGGGTCGCTGCCACGGGCCGGCGCGTTCGCCCGGCGGATGCGAGCACGATCGCGATCGGCACCTTCGGTGAAGGTTTTCCGATGCGGGCCGCGGCGGGCGCGTGGGTCCGGTCGTTGACCTCGGCCCGCGTTGGAAAACCTCCCAAGGAGGAAGCCGCGGGGGTTTGGCGATGGTCTATGGGGAAAGCGCAGCGGCGTCGCTTGGGTCGGTACGGGATCTTGGGAGCGATAGGCGGTCTGGGAGCAGCGGCGGGACGCTGTTCCGCATGCTGGGCGAAGCGTGCTGTAGGGTCGCGCTGCCGGATCGAGGCCGGCATTGCGGCACGGCGGAGCGGAGGCGCAGCCTGAGGTTCTTCCGGACTGACGTGCTGGTCCGGAGCGGAGTCATCGGCGGTGATGGCCCTGTCATCATGCGGCAACCCTCCGTGGTGGAGCCCGGGTCTTCGGGCGCTCGCCGCGCCGGAACGTCTCGATGATCCGCATCGGCCCACCGCAATCAGGGCAAGGTTCTCTCAGGGTGAGTGGCGGAGCGGCGTGCATGTCGATCGCGTCGGCCTCTTGATGCACTTCGGCGCCGAGGAGATCGCGAACCCTGGCGAGGGTGGCCTTGCGGCCGGCACTGGCGAGCAGGCCGTAGTGCCTGATGCGGTGAAAGCCGTCGGGCAGGACGTGGACCAGGAAGCGCCGGATGAACTCGTCGGTCGAGAGCCGCATGACCTTCATCCGATCGCCGCTCTTGATCCGGTAGTCCTTCCAGCGGAACGCGACGGTATCGGCGTCGGCGCTGACGAGGCGACTGTTAGAGATCCGACGCGGTGGGTGTAGCGGCTGAGATAGGCGAGCACCGCCTCGGGCCCGCCGAAGGGAGGCTTGGCATAGACCACCCACTCGACCTTGCGCAGCTGCGCGAGCCAGGCGGCGAAGGCGGCGGCGTCCGCCAGGCCCGCGAGGTCGCCGAAGAAGGCGAGCTTGCCGGCGCGGTGCAGCGCCGAGAGCCCCTCCAGGAACAGGCGCCGGAACAGCCGGGACAGCACCCGGACCGGAAGGAGGAAGCCCGGCCGGCAGGCGATCCAACGGGTGCCGTCGGGCGACAGGCCGCCGCCCGGCACGATCATGTGGACGTGCGGATGATGGGGTTGGGCCGAAGGCGTGCCTTCGGCACGACGCCGAGCCCCAGGTGTGCAGGACGCTGGTCATGCCGATCCGGGCGCCGAGGTGGCGGGGACCGGCGGCGATGGTGGTCATGGTCTCCGCGTTCGCCAATGTCTCTCGGACCATTGGCGTTCCGTTGGCTCACCCTTGAACAGCAGGCCGTAGACCGCCCGCTTGTTCCAGTACGCGATCCGGGCGATCTCCGCCGGCACGGTGAAGACGACGTGGAAGTACTCGACAGGGAGCAGGTCCTCGGCCCGCGCCGCCATCCAGTCCCGCGCCGCGTTCGCCGGGCTTACGCGGCCGCACCGCGGCCACGGTCCCGGCTCACCCTGTTCACTTCGGGCAATGCCGGTTCTTGCAGGAGTTGTAGGCGACGTGTCGGTGGCCGCACTTCGTGCACGCCGCCACATGCCCGCCGAGCGCCTCCGTGCGGCAGGTCTCGATCGCCGACATGACCTTGAGCTGGGCGAGGCTCACGTGCCCGGCATGGGCCCGCCGCCACGCGGGGCCATGCTCACGGAAGATGTCGGCCAGCTCCAGCCTGGACCGGGCCACTCCGGCGGACCGTCACTCCAGACTCCGCTTCACCGTCTCATGCTGGAGCTTTGCCAGCATGTCGTAGGGGCTGACCGTGTCGCGGATCGTCTTGGTGGCGACATGGGTGTACTGCGCGGTGCTCGTCAGCTTTGCATGGCCGAGCAGCACCTGGATGACGCGCACGTCGGCGTTGGCCTCGAGCAGGTGCGTGGCGAAGCTGTGGCGGAGCGTGTGCAGCGTCGCCGGCTTGGCGATGCCGGCCATGTGCTTGGCTGACGTGAAGGCGCGAGGGGCATGTTCCCGAACGACCTGCTGATGGCCGCGCCGGGACCGGGGCTGAAGTACCGCGCCGCGCTCAGTATCTCGTACGGCGCCGGTCTCAGGGCCGCCGAGGTCTGCAACCTCAAGATCGGCGACATCGTGCCGGAGGCGCGTCTTCGACACGACGATAGCGATCGGATGCTGATCCACGTTGAGCAGGGCAAGGGACGGAAGGACCGTAAGGTGATGCTGTCGCCGGCTCTCCTGGACCTCCTGCGCGCGTGGTGGCGCGAGGCCCGGCCCGAGGGCTGGCTGTTCCCTCGGCAAACCCAAGATCAACCCGATCTCGCCGCGGCAGCTGAACCGCGCTCAGGTTCTTTTTCGGCATGACCTGCGGCCGCGAGGAGATGAAGCGGTACATGCAGCTCCGCACCGAGCCGCGGAAGCTGCCCGTGGTGTTCAGCGTCGAGGAGGGTGCGATGATCCGGGCATTGAACGTCGAGGGCGCGATCCCGGCGTCGGTCATGTGCAGCTGGTAGGCCCGCAGGTCTTCCGGGCCGGCGGTATCCGGCGAGCGCTTGATGAACGCGGCGAAATCCTTGATCGCCCGGATATGCGCCCGGCTCGGGCCTTCTCGCCCATGCCCCTGATCCGCATGTCCTCGATCATCCGCTGCCGCAGCGGCGTGGTCCTCTCCTCTGTCACGGGAGCCTCCTGTCCGACGATTGAGAAGGCCACAATCGTCAGACCTGACGACGCGATCGGAGAAGCGCAGGTGTCGGGTCAGCAGCCACCCATCTCAGCTCGCGCCATTGCCGCGCGAGCGGCTTCGTCCGTGGACTCTTTCAGTGCGCCGCGTGCGGAATCTTACTCCGCGACGGTCAGACCAACTGCCGTTTCCGCCGTCCAATTTGTCTCAGGGATTCACGGTTCGCGGACAGCGGGCAGCCGGCTTTGACCTGGAGCGGTCGATCCTACCGGTGGACGTTTGGTGGTTATGAAGAGATCGATGTATCAGGGAGAGCCAGGTGACGGTCCTCACGCCGAAGCCGATTGCCGATGTGTTCGCCTACGGCTGGATGCCTGCAGTAGATGTCTAGAGGCGCGATTTCGTGGCAGCCCCGATCCTCCGAAGACGATGTCGGTGGCGGCGCCGATCACCAGGCGCTGGTGCCGTAGCGGCCACTCCCGCGTCTACGCCAATGCGAGTTTCGGTTGACCGGACAAGTCCGGCCGCCCCTCAATGGGACACCAACGCGTCGTGCAAGTCGCGCGAAGCTTCCGGACAGTAGAGTGCGGTAGTTTGTGACGGGTTCTCGGGGTGACCCGGTTCAACAACGAGGCCGTCTCGTGGCAGTAGCCAGAACGCCCATTCCCGGGTCATTCGAGCGGTGACGACGGCGCACGCGAACGAGCCGGGCTCGGCGAGGTATGCCGCCGCCAGCCAGTCGAACGGATAGAATCCGGGAAGCCCAACCACATCATTCCAGAAATCGAGCCAATCTTGCGATCGCTGCGCGAGCCACTCGCCCGACGACCCTTGCCGGGCAAGGGCGTCCAAGTCTGCTCGATCGATCATCACGCTTCGGGCTGCGTCATATGGAATGAGTGTCATCGGCAGCGACATCTCGAGAATACGACGAGTTGCCTCAGGATCGACCGAGACGTTCAGGTCGCGAAAGATCGGACCGTGTCCGAATAGCGCTCCTCGCCCTTTACCTTCGGTCGGGTGGAATAGGTGACCGGGCTGATGCCCCATCACGGAGACGATGCGCGTGACGTTTCGCTGCAAGTCTCCGGTTGTTCAACGCAGCCGCAACATTTGTCAGCGGGCCGAGTGCCAGGATCGTTAGCGGACCATCTTCTAGGGAGGACTGCAGGGCGGCGATGCCCGGTGGTGACGGCACCCCATCGGCGGCGGGGGCGCTATACCCAACGAACATCGGCGGCGGCGACAGACCTTCGTGATCCAACTGCGCGAGTAGAGCTGCGAGCCGATCCGCCACGCCGTGCCCCGGCGCATTCCCGAAGCTCGTCGAGACCCCCGTAATGTCGACGCCCTGCGCGAGCAGCCATGCGATAGCGAAGCAATCGTCCGGATCGGTGCGGCCCGTCGCGCCGCAAGCAGCATCGGTATCGATCCAAATGCGCCCCGGCTGCACGACGCCGGGTCCGACGGGCGCCAGCGCCATCGGCGATGCGGTGGGGCGCCCAGTCCGCCACTGTGACCATTGCGGTGCCATGAGGGCGCCGATGAAGAGCAGCGGAACCATGAGAATGATGTATCGTGATCTGATGACACAATATCCTTCAGTTCCGATGTGCGAGGAGCGATGCCGCTGCACAGACGTCTTCGGGCAGGGCGAGACGTTCCAGGCCGTCATCGTCGGCGACACCGAGAGCTTCCAGGTCGATCCGAGCCCCGAGGGTCGAGCACCGCCAGCACAAGGGTTTGGATAACCGCGCGGAGAACAGCCATCAGCCCACCCGAAGACGGGAGGGGATCATGAAGCGGTTCAAGTCGCCTGGGCAGGCGCAGCGCTTCCTCGCCACCCACGACCAGATCGCCAATCTGTTCAGGAACTCCAGCCACCGCAAACGCCGATCACCACCGCCAGACCAGACGACACGCTCACACGGTCTGGGCGGAAATCGCGAACGTCGCTGTCGCCTGACCCGCCCACGAACAAGGCGCTCCTCGATCCTGAGGTCGCAAATTGACGATGCCTCGCAACCTTCTCTGCCGTGCGAGTCAAGCGGCGGCCCGCCGTGCTGCCAAGCGGGGTGCGGGTGCTACCGTGCCGGCGCGGTCAGTCGCTTGAAAGGTATGCACTCAGCTCATGCAGTGCCGCCGCATCGTCGTGGCCGCGCGCGATCGAGATCGGCGGGCTGCGCGGGCCGTTCCCGCGCGCCTGCTGGCCCATGTCGGGCAGCCGGTGCGCGATGCCGGCGTGACAGTCGATGCAGGTCTGCTCGCCGGTCGCGAGGAAGCGCTGGTGCTGGTCCGCCGCTCGCTGGCTCTGCTCGGCGAAGTCCATCGCCACGTAGGAATGGCAATTGCGGCACTCGAGGCTGTCGTTGGCGCGAAAGCGCGCCCACTCGCGCTGCGCCATCTCCAGCCGGTGCGCCTCGAACTCCTCCTCGGTGTCGATCGTGCCGAAGAGCCAGCCGTAGACTTCCTTGGAGGCGGCGATCTTGCGGCCGATCTTGTTCGTCCAGTCGTGCGGGACGTGACAGTCGGGGCAGCCGGCCCGCACGCCCGACGAGTTGTTCCAGTGCACCGTCGTCTGCAGGTCGGCGTAGACGTTTGCCTCCATCTCGTGGCAGCCGACGCAGAAAGTTTCGGTGTTGGTCGCCTCGAGCGCGGTGTTGAACCCGCCCCAGAAGAAGATGCCGCAGATGAAGCCGCCCAGCGTCAGGAAGCCGAGCGAGAAGTAGGTGCTGGGCGCCCGCATTGCCGCCCAGGTGCGCTTGATGAATGTCCACATCGCCCGGCCTCCTCAACGGTCCTCGTCGGCAGCGGCTTCCCGCGACAGAAGCGTGTCGATGTCGACGAACGTGTTGCCCACCATCGGCTCGTCAGGATGCTGCGGGACGTGGCACTGCGTGCAGAAGTACCGTCTCGGCGAAACCTGCGCGAGGAACTGGCCCTCGCGATCCATGTAGTGCGTGATCGAGACCATCGGCGCCTGGCTCTGCCCGGTGCGATGCCGGGCGTGGCAGTCGAGGCATTCGTTGAAGTTTCCCGTCACCTGGTAGCGTTCGATCGAATGCGGAATCACCGGTGGCTGCTCGGGATAGTTGCGCACCTCGCGGATGTCGGCGTCGATCTGCGGCCGCATCGCCGGCGGCTCGCCGTTCTCCGCCAGCGGGTCCTTGCGCAGGGTCGCGACGTCGGATTGCGTCAGCGCCGCGCCCGCCAGGAAGACCAGCGGCAGGAGGATGGCCAGGAACTTGGTCGGGTTTCCCATCATGCTGCCTCCAAGCGCACGGCGCACTTCTTGAAGTCGGTCTGCTTGGAGATCGGATCGGTGGCGTCGAGCGTGACCTTGTTGATCAGTTGGGTGGCGTCGAACCAAGGCACGAAGACGAGACCTCGCGGCGGCTTGTTCCGGCCCGCAGTCTCGACCCTGCTGATGATCTCGCCGCGCCGCGAGATCACGCGCACCGCGCTGCCGCGGTTGAAGCCCATCTCGCGCGCGTCGAGCGGGTGGATGTAGACCAGCGCGTTCGGTACCGCCCGGTGCAACTCGGGCACCCGCTGCGTCATCGAGCCGGAGTGCCAGTGCTCGAGCACCCGGCCGGTGGCGAGCCAGAACGGATAGTCCTCGTCCGGCGCTTCCGCCGGCGGCTCGTAGGGCAGCGCGTAGATGTTCGCGCGGCCTCCCGGCTTGCCGTAGAAGTCGATCTGCCGCCCCTCGGTGACGTAGGGGTCGTAGTCGGCATTGTACCGCCACGGCGTTTCCTGTCCGTCGACCACCGGCCAGCGCAGGCCCCGCTCCTGGTGATAGGTCTCGAACGGTGCGAGGTCGTGCCCGTGGTCGCGCCCGAATCGCGCGTACTCTTCGAAGAGCCCCTTTTGGACATAGAATCCGAAATGGTCGCTTTCGTCGTTGCGGTATTCCGCGCTCGTCTCCTCCCGGCCATAGGCGTCTACGTGGCCGTTGGCGAAGAGCACGTCGTAGAGGTTGCGTCCGCGGTATTCGGGGTTCTCGGCCAGCAACTCCTCGGGCCAGACCTCGTCGGTGGTGAAGCGCTTCGAGAACTCCATGAGCTGCCAGAGGTCGGAGCGCGCCTCGCCCGGCGCTGGGACGAGCTGGTGCCAGAACTGTGTCCGCCGCTCGGCATTGCCATAGGCGCCCTCCTTCTCGACCCACATCGCGGCGGGCAGGATCAGGTCGGCCGCCTCGCAGGTGACGGTCGGGTAGGCGTCGGAGACGACGATGAAGTTCTCCGGGTTGCGGTAGCCCGGCAGCGTCTCCTCCATCATGTTGGGTGCGGCCTGCATGTTGTTGTTCACCTGCACCCAGTAGGCGTTTATCTTGCTGTCCTTCAGCAGGCGGTTCTGCAGCACGGCATGGGCGCCGACCCAGTCGGGCACGGTGCCCGACGGCAGCTTCCAGATCTCCTCGGCCGTCGCCCGATGCTCGGGGTCGGTCACGACGAGGTCGGCGGGCAGGCGGTGGGCGAAGGTGCCCACCTCGCGCGCCGTCCCGCAAGCCGACGGCTGTCCGGTCAGCGAGAACGGCGAGTTGCCCGGCGTCGCGATCTTCCCTGTCAGCAGGTGCAGGTTGTAGACCAGATTATTGCACCAGACCCCGCGGGTGTGCTGGTTGAACCCCATCGTCCAAAGCGACATGACCTTGGTGTCGGGGTCGGCGTAGAGCTCGGCCAGCGCCTCGAGCCGGCTTTCAGGCACGCCCGAGAGCTCGCTCACCGATTGCAGGTCGTAGCCGTCGACGAAGGCTGCGTACTTCTCGAGGTCGATCTCGTCGGCCTCGTTCGCCTCGCGCGAGTTGGTCGAGGCGACCTCCAGCGGGTGGTCGGGGCGCAGGCCGTAGCCGATGTCGGTGCGCCCGCGCTGGAAGCGGACGTTCTGGTTCACGAAGTCCTCGTTCACCCGGCCCGTCTTGATGATGTGGTTGGCGATGTAGTTCAGGATCGCGAGGTCGGTCTGCGGCGTGAACACCATCGGAATGTCGGCGAGGTCGAAGCAGCGGTTCTCGAACGTCGACAGGACCGCGACGTTGACGTGCGGGTGCGACAGTCGCCGGTCGGTCAGCCGGGTCCACAGGATCGGGTGCATCTCGGCCATGTTCGCGCCCCAGAGGACGAAGGCGTCGGCGTGCTCGAAGTCGTCGTAGCAGCCCATTGGCTCGTCGATGCCGAAGGTGCGGATGAAGCCGGCGACGGCCGAGGCCATGCAGTGCCGGGCATTCGGGTCGATGTTGTTCGACCTAAACCCGGCCTTGAACAGCTTCGCCGCGGCATAGCCCTCCCATACCGTCCACTGGCCGGAGCCGAACATGCCGATCGCCTCCGGCCCCTTTTCGGCCAGCACGCGCTTGAACTGCTCGGCCATGACGTCGAACGCCTCGTTCCAGCCGACCTCCTCGAACTCGCCGTTCTTGTCGTAGGCACCGTCGGTTTTGCGCAGGAGCGGCGTCGTCAGCCGATCTTCGCCGTACATGATCTTGCTGAGGAAGTAGCCCTTGACGCAATTCAGCCCCCGGTTGACCGGCGACAGGCTGTCGCCGTGGGTCGCCACCACCCGGTCCGACTTCGTCGCCACCATCACCGAACATCCGGTGCCGCAGAACCGGCACGGCGCCTTCGACCATTTCAGCTCGGTCAGGTCGCGGTCGGTGTGGATGTTCTGCGCCGAAGCGGGCGCCGCCATGCCGGCGGCTGCGGCGGCGGTGCTGACCGCCTGGGCCTTGAGATAATCGCGTCGGGATAGTGTCATGGAGCGACCTCTTGGCTTGCATGCGGAAATTCCGACCGCGCCTCGGACTCTGCTTCGGCGTCGTCGGCGGGTTCGTGGTGATGAAAGACCAGCGTCGCGGCGAGGACGCCTTCGAGCAGCTGGATCTGCGTGACCGCGTCGCTGAGCTTGCGCGCGTCGTCTGTCTCCAGCGTGACGACCAGCTTGCCGCTGTCGCTCATTGCGTGGACCTCGCCGCCCAGCGTCTCGATCTCCGCCGCCGCATGCGCGACATGGGTGGGACGCGCATGGACCACGAGGCTCGATAGGTGCAGCTCACGCGGCATCGTCGGCGGCCTCCGGCAGGCTTGGGCGGATCTCGATCGCGCTGGCGGGGCAGATCGGCACGCAGGCGCCGCAGCCGGTGCAGGCGGCCGCGTCGACGCGCATCTCTGCACGTCCGCCGAGCATCGGGCGGGCGCGCAGGGCGCGGGCCTCGCAAATGTCCTCGCAGGCGCGGCAGCTGACGCCTTGGGGCTCGAAGCAGCCCTCGCCGATGACGGCCACGGCCTCCAGCGGCGGGTCGCGCTCGAGATCGAAGACGTCCTCGGGGCATGCTTCGGCGCAGTCGCCGCAGAAGATGCACGGCGCGGTGAAGTTCAGAACCGGACGGCGGCCTCCCTCGATATGCAGGATGTCCTGCGGGCAGGCCCGGGCGCAGGCGCCGCAGGCCGTGCATCGCTCCATGATGCGCGCCGCGTCCGTCCAGGGCAGTGCCAGTGGTTCCCCTCGGATCAGGAACGAACGGCGTTCTGGCGACGAACGAGGAACGCGCCTCATCCGATCAGTACCCCGGTGGCCCGAAGACGAGGTGCTGCATCCAGACGATGAACCCGAACCCGCCCACCAGAACGATGCTCAGGATCGGGAACAGGACAAATGCCAGGAACAGGAACGCGATCGTCTCGTGCTTCCGGCCGGGCGCATTCCGTGGGCGCGCGTCGCTTTCATCATGCGAAACCATGGGTTTCCTCCGCGCCGAAGCATCGCTCCGACCTCAGGGTGAACCTGCGTCATTGTGTCCGTGCCTAACAGTTGAGCAACTTGCTGCACAACCGGTGGTTACGAAAAATCTCCGGCGACCGGTCCGCGGCGCCCGGCTACGTATCGGCTTGGCAAGCCCGGGCCGGCGCGATTGACGGCGGTCCTTCTCGACAGCCGACTGGTGCCCTCCGGCCCGCAGTTCAGCGGTGGCCGAGCACGCCCACGGCGATCTTGCGCCCCTCGCCGTTGGCCTGCACCGCAAAGCCGAAATGCGTGGCGCTGTCGGCCCCCGGTGGCAGCACCCGGGGCACGAAGTAGGCCGCGTCGCCGGCGACGGCCTCGGCGCCACATCCGCCGCAGGCCTCGGCCGCGACCGAGAGGCTGGTCCATCCCTCCGCTCCATCCGGCAGCATCGCGAACACGTCGGACGGCAGCGACAAATCCTGGCCGTCGAAGGTCGCCGTTGACGCGAGCGACTGCGCCAGAGTGTCCAGATCGTCGCTCTCCGAAAGGGGGTTGCTGCCCTGTTCCCGTCGTGCCGCGTTCGCCGCGCTCAGCGCTGCCGACCCTATTTCGTGCGGCCGCGTCGCGCCGTCGCCCGTCCCCGGTGACGTGCCCGATCCGGCAAAGACCTGCACCGCGTAGACCGTGCCGCCCTCGCCCTCCATCGAAAAGCCGAACCGGTCCAGACCCCGCGACAGGATGTTCTCGCGATGCCCAGGACTCTGCATCCAGCCGTTGTGGAACGCGCGGACGCGCTCGTCGCCAGGGGGCATCGCGCAGCCCTCGCACTTCGCGATGTTCTCGGCCACGATGCTCCATCGGCTGCCGTTGGCGGCGATGAACCGATCGCGCACCGTGCCCCCGTCGGGCCCGACGTGAGCGTAGTAGTCGCGACGGAGCATGTCGCGCGCGTGCGCCGCCGCCGCGGCCTCCGCCGCGCGCCCTGACACGAGCGACGGCAGGCCGGCCTCCGCTCGTGCCTCGTTGACCAACTCGAGCGCAAGCTCGGAATGGCTCGCCCCTTGCCCCGCTGCAGCGCCGGCGCCAGCACAGGCGATGACCAACACGCGACACGCTCGGGTCACGCTGCGTGGAACTACGTTGTTCCTGCGAGTGCGCGGACCTACCGCCGGTCGCTGCGCTGCCTCGCCACCTCCCGTGCGGCCGGGTTCTCGCGGGCGTCGCGTGAGCCAAAGTGCTCGAGCCCGTCGCAGCAATTCCGACGCGGCCGCCGGTCGTGGCGCTTCTGCAGGGCCGTCATCGGCCCCGGCTCGCCTTGCCGTCTCTCGAACGACATGGGCACGTTGCGCCTCGAAGCCCCTGCCGGCCGCGCGTTCAATCCTGATACATCCGAAGAGCCTGCTCATCTCGACCTCACTGGTGCGAAGCACCGAAACGCCTCAGCGGTCGGATTGTTCTGCCGGCGACGCCGGGGGCAGGCTTCTCACCGTGTTGCCAGCTAGCGAGAGGCGGTGTTTCCTCACTATCTGCTGCAGTCAGCCCTGCAAGATCCCGCCGAGATCGACATTGAGACGGCGAACCTAGCCACGGTCTGCGAGATCACCGGCGCTGCCGCGTCTACCTCGACGCCGTGCGCCGCGAGGTCGAGACCCTGATCCGCAAGACGTGGCCCAGCCATCACGGCGCGCTGCGAAAGGAGGGCATCCTGTGACCAAGCGACACGACGCCGTTGACGAGATCCTGAGCGGGTTGCCCGACGGGGCAGGGGAGGCGGGCGCGCCGCGCCTTCTCAAGCGCACCAGCAATTTGGCCGAGCAGGGCGAGCGGCAGGAGAAAGTCCTGCGCCTTGTCGACCCGGCGCCTGCCGGATGTGGGAGCGTCACAACCGCGCCTACGAGCTGCGACCGAGGAGAATTGCCGTGACCTGATCGACGGCCTCCTGGCCCAAGCCCGACGGGAGTTCCCGGGGATCGTGCGGCGGCTACCCGACAGCGAGAGCCAGCGTTACGAGGTGATCTGCGGCGCCCACCGGCACTTCGCCGTCTCGTGGCTGCGGGCGAACAACTATCCGCAGTTCAGGTAGCTGGTCGAGGAGCGGGAGCTGACCGACGAGGAGGCGTTCCGCCTGGCCGACATCGAGAACCGCGACCGCGAAGACATCTCGGACCACGAGCGCGCGTGCTGGAGTCTCGGCTGTCGCGCTACCTGCGTCGCTGGAGTGGTTCGTCGCAGAGGAGCCGAAGCTTCCTCTCCCTTCAGCGCCGAGTGCCCTACTCCGACGGTGTCTGATCCCGGCGCGAATTCGTGTGCCGCGTTCATGAGCACTCTGCGGGCCGCGGACGATGGAAGACGCGGCAGCATCCCCGCGCACGCTGAACGGCACGCAAAACCGTGCTGTTCAACCTCGAGCGAGTCGTGGCAGCGTTCCAATATGGAATTGGTTCGCTCCCTCCGAAGAAGTGACGCGGTCTAGCAGGTGGACGACCCGGCGCATGTCCGCGCGCAGCTGCTCGCCATGATCGACGGCGGAGGGCTCGGCCGCGACGGCCGGCTGCCGCCGGAGCGGGAACTGTCCGCCCGGTTCGGCCTTCCGCGTCGGTCGGTCCGGCGCGTGCCGACCGCGCTCGAGGCCGAGGGGCTGGTCTGGCGTCGGCAGGGAAAGGGTACCTTCGCCGGGACGCCCGAGGACCCTGTGGGACAGCTCGTGGCGGAGGTCGCCGGCGGAAGCACCCGGTCGAGGTGATGGAGGCGCGGCTTTGCGTCGAGCCGGAACTCGCAGCGCTGGCGGCCGGCCGAGCCCTGCCGGACGAGGTCGAACGGATGCGGCACCTGGCGCGTCGCAGGCTCGAGGCGGACGATCCGCGCGCCGTGGAGCTCTGGGACGGCGCGCTGCATCGGGTGATCGCCGAGAGCGCGCGCAACCGGCCGCTGCTCACCACCTTCGCGATGCTCGAGGCGACCCGCCAGACGGAGGGGTGGCTCGACGCGCGGGCGCGCGCCCGGACGGCGGTGTCGCTGCACGAGACGACGCGGCAGCACCACGCGGTCATCGATGCCATCGCGGCGGGAGACTGCGTAGCCGCGCGGCAGGCGATGCGGACTCACCTGCTGACGCGTCTCGAGGCGCTGACGGAGACGGAGGGGAGCGAAGGATGACGGAACTGCCGGGGATCACGGAGGCCGACATAGAGGCGGCGGAGCGGCTGCTCGGGCTCGCCTACACGGCGCAGGAGCGGGCGCAGATGGCCGGAAACCTCGGCGGGCAGATCGAGCAGGCGCGGGCGCGGCGCGAGGTGGACCTGCCGAACAGCGTGCCGATGGCCTCGCGCTTCGACCCGCGGTTGCCGGGCTTTGCCATGCCCGCGGCGGGCCCGGTGAGGTTCGGCGAGAGCGCGGCCGAAATGCCGGACGACGACGAGGACATTGCCTTTGCGCCCGTCACCGACCTCTCCGCCTGGATCCGCTCGGGTCGGCTGACGAGTCGACACCTGACGGAGACCTACCTGGCGCGGATCGAGGCGATGAACCCAAAGCTCGAATGTTTCGCGACGGTGACGACGGACCTCGCGCTCGCCGAGGCGGACGCGGCCGACGCGCTGACGCGGGGTGGTGTGAACCTGGGGCCGCTGCACGGGATTCCCTACGGTCTCAAGGACCTGTTCGACACCAAGGGGATCGTCACGGGTTGGGGGGCGGAGCCATACCAGGACCGGTTGCCCGGTGCCGACGCCCGGATCGTGACGCTGCTGCGGCAGGCGGGCGCGGTGCTGCTGGGCAAGACCACGGTCGGGGCGCTGGCCTACAACGACATCTGGTATGGCGGACGGACGCGGAACCCCTGGAACCTGAACGAGGGCTCGAGCGGGTCGAGCGCGGGGTCTGCCTCGGCCACCGCCGCGGGCCTCTGCGCGTTCTCCATCGGGACGGAGACGCTGGGCTCGATCACCTCGCCGTCGCAGCGCTGCGGCACGACGGGGCTGAGGCCGACCTTCGGGCGGGTCAGCCGGGCAGGGGGCATGGCGCTCTGCTGGTCGCTCGACAAGGTCGGGCCGATCTGCCGCTCGGTCGAGGATACTGCGTTGGTCCTCGCCGCGATCAACGGCGGCGATCCGGCGGACCGCGCATCGATCGACGCGCCGTTCTCCTTCGATGCGTCGCGCGGCATCAGAGGGATGCGCGTCGGTTTCCTGCCCGACGCGTTCGGCGACGGCGCCACCGATGTCGACCGTGCGGCGCTGGCGGCGATGCGCGGACTGCCGGTCGACGTGGTCGAGGTCTCGCTGCCCGATCTGCCCTATGGCTCACTGATGAATGTCGTCTACGCCGAAGCGGCGGCGGCCTTCGAGCAGCTGACGCTGACCGACCTCGACGATACGCTGACCTGGCAGGATGAGGACGCATGGCCGAACACGTTCCGCAAGGCGCGGTTCCTGTCGGCGGTGGACCATGTCCAACTCGATCGGCTGCGGTACCTGGTGATGCAGGCGCTCGACGATGTGTTCCAGGACGTCGACGCGATGATCGGGCCGTTCATGACCGGGCCAATGCTGATCGCGTCGAACTTCACCGGCCATCCATGCCTGCACCTGCGCGCCGGGTTCGAGGACCTGGCGACGCGGGGCGCCGCGTCGCTCGGCGCTGGCAAGCTGACGACTGGCGAGACGGGTGCGGGCGAGAAATTCACCGTGCCGCAGGGCATCTCGCTCTGGGGGCGGCTGTTCGAGGAGGGGCCGCTGCTCAACCTCGGGCAGGCGCTTGAGGCGCGGCTGGGTGTCGCCGCGCGGCGGCCGACCTTCGCGTCATGAAGAAGATCATCCTTGGGGAGACGAAGAAGAAACGCAGGGAATTCCTCACCGCACGACAGCGCTCGCGGCTGCGAGCGCAGGGAGAGCCGGTCTCGGACGGCGCGCTGATCTGAGGTCACTCGGAGACGACGCAGAACCTCGACATGCACCAGACCGGGACGGCGCGTGCTGGAGAACGTGCACGACGCGATCGTGACCGTCGACGAGAACCTGCAGGTGATCCCCAGCCTCGCCGAGAGCTTCGAGCTGAGCAACGACGGGCTGACCTACACCTTCCGCCTGCGGCCGGGGGTCAAGTTCCACGACGGCAGCGACATGACCTCGGCCGACGTGAAGTACTCCGTCGAGCGGGCGACTCATCCGGCGACCGGGGCCGTCAACTTCGAGGTCTTCAACGACGTGGAGTCGATCGAGACGCCGGACGACCTGACGGTCGTCGTCACCCTCAGCCAGGTGAACGCGCCGTTCCTGAGCCGGCTGGCCGAGAACGGGGCGGGCGTCATCCTGCCCGAAGGATCCGGGGGCAGCCAGGGCACCACGCCCGTCGGCGCCTGCCCGTTCCGCTTTGTCCGCCGCGAGTTCGGCAACGAGGTGGAGCTGGAGCGCTTCGACGATTACTGGGACGGTCCGGCGTATCTGGAGCGGATCATCGCGCGCGAGATCTCCGAGCCGACGACGCGGCTGACTGGCCTGCGCACCGGCGAGCTGCACATGATCAACGACATCCCCGCCGACCGGATCGAGGAGATCGAGGCCGAGTAAGGGCTGCAGGTGGTGACGTGGTTCCCGCTGAACTGGGACTTCGTCAACTTCAATCACGCTTCGAGCCGTTCCAGGACGAGCGGGTGCGCCGCGCCTTCGACCTGATGATCGACAAGGAGGTGCTGCTGCAGGGGGCGCCGTGGGGGCAGGGGGAGACGACCGCATCGTCCAGCTATCCGGCGTCGGTCCCTTACAACGACGCGCTGCAGCAACGACCGCAGGACATCGAGCAGGCCAAGGCGCTGCTTGCCGAGGCGGGGCAGGAGAACCTGTCGGTCGTGTTCAAGGTGACGACGAACTACCCCTACCACGTGGAGTCGGCGTAGATCATGGCGGAGTGGTTCCGTATGGCCGGCGTCAACGCCACCATCGAGCAGCTCACCTGGTCGGACTGGCTGAGCCAGGTATGGGCCGACAAGGACTTCCCCAGATCTCGATGATGAACTTCTTCACGCTATGGGAGCCGGACCTCCTCTGGGAAGCTCTGAAGAACCTCGGCATCGGGCGGTGATCTGGTAGGTTGGCGGCGACCTCGATGGAGCCGCCCTCAATGAAGCAGAGCACCTTCGCGTCGTTGGCCTATGCGACGAAGAAGAAGCGCACCCGCCGCGAGGCGTTTCTCGCCGAGATGGAGGCGGTGGTGCCCTGGGCGCGTCTGACGGCGCTGATCGAGCCGCACTACCCGAAGGCGGGACCGAAGGGCGGGCGGCCGGCGATGCCGCTGGAGGTGATGCTGCGGGTCTGCTGTCTGCAGCAGTGGTACGCGCTGTCCGACCCGGCGGCGGAGGGTTCAAGCGTATAGCAATCGATCCAGTGGATCGATTGTAGCGCAGAACCTCTACGACAGCGACGCGATGCGCCGGTTCGCCGGGCTCGAGCTGGGCGACGATGCGATCCCGGACGAGACGACCATCCTGAACTTCCGCCACCTGCTGGAGCGGCACGAGCTGACGCGTGCGATCTTCGAGGCGATCAACAGCTATCTTCGCGAGCGCGGCATCCTGTTGCGCGAGGGAACGTTGGTCGATGCGACGCTCATCGACGCGCCAAGCTCGACGAAGAACAAGCAGGGCGCCCGCGACCCGGAGACGAGGAGCACGAAGAAGGGCAACGACTGGTGTTTCGGGATGAAGGCGCATGTCGGCGTCGATATTGGCAGCGGCGTGGTCCACACGCTCGAAACCAGCACCGCCAAGGTCCACGACAGCCAGAAGTTCGACGACCTGCTTCACGGCGACGAGCACGCGGTGTTCGGCGAGTTGCCAGGGGTTGCGCCACCGGTTCGAGCAACCGCTGGCGACGGCTATGTCAGCGGCGAGCGGGAGGCAGCGTTCCGCGCCCAGGGCAAGGTCTGGGGCGTGATGCGCAAGGCGCCCAAGGGCGGCAGGCTGCACCCCATCGACGAGCGCATCAACCGGATCATCGCCAGCCTGCGGGCCAGGGTCGAGCACCCGTTCCGGGTGATGAAATGCCAGTTCGGCTACCGCAAGACCCGCTACCGCGGGCTGGCGAAGAACGAGGCGCAACTGTTCTCGCTCTTCGGGCTCGGCAACCTGTTCCTGGTCCGACGACGGTTGATGGCCTGAGGCGGAGTCCGCCCGAAATCGGCCTTGCCGCCGCGCGAGCGGCACCTGATCCGCAGACCCGGGGCCGCTTGTCCCCCGCATCGCCCCGCCGAGACCCTTTCTGGCCGTCATCGCGGCCAATCGGAGCCGTTGATCAGACGTTCCTCTACTACAGCCTGTGGGACACCGAGGAGGCGTTCACTACCGCAACATCTCGGGCTCCGAGATCACCGGCTGACGACCGAGGCGCGGCGCGTCGTCGACCCGGCCGAGCGGGCGGAGGTCTACAAGCAGGTGCAGGCGCGGATCCAGGACCATACCCACGACCTGATCCTGTGGTTCCGCAACGGCTCCATCGGGGCACAGCCCAGCGTGCAGGGGCTGGACATGATCGTGCATCCGAATGGCAGCAACCTGAGTTTCCACAAGGTCTGGTTGCAGTCGTGACGCAGACGGCGCGGGCGAGGGCCCGCGCACACCACCTGGAGTGCGGATGGCCTACATCCTCAACCGCCTGATCTCGTGCCTTCAGCTGTTCCTGATCTCGATCATCACGTTCGGGGTCACGAACATCCTGCCCGGCGACGTTGCGATGATGATCATGGGGACGCAGTCGAACCCGGAGGCGCTGGCGGGCCTGCGGGAGGCGCTGGGCCTCAACGACCCGCTGGTGGCGCAGTACGGGCGCTGGGTCGGTGGGATGCTGACGGGCGACTGGGGCACGTCGCCGGTGTTCAAGGAGCCGATCGGGCCGCTGCTCGCGCAGAAGATGACGGCGAGCGGGCTGATCGTGGTGCTGTCGATGTCGATCGCGCTGACCGCCGCGATCCCGCTGGGCGTCTGGGCGGCGGTGCACCGCAACCGCTGGCAGGACACGGTCAGCAGTTCGACCGCGCTGCTTGGGGTCAGCCTGCCGGACTTCTTCTGGGGGATCATGCTGATCCTGCTCTTCGCCCGAACGCTGGGCTGGCTGCCGTCGAGCGGCTTCGTCGATCCGGGTGAGCCGCGCCAATGGCCTGCCGGAGGGCACCGTCGTCTGGAGCTATGGCCTGAGGAACGCGATCGGGCCGGTGATGACCCTCGCGGGGCTGCAGGTCGGCTACCTCTTCGGCTCGATCATCGTGATCGAGAGCCTGTTCAACTACACCGGCATGGGCTGGCTACCAGGCGCTGCTGAATCGCGACATTCCGCTGGTCCAGGCGACGGTGTTCGTCATCGCCGCCGTGGTGATGCTCGCGAACTTGGCGGTCGACCTGCTGTACCTGGTGTTCGACCCGCGGATCCGTCTGTCGTGACGGCGCTGGAGGGCTTCCGGTCGTCGAAGGGCGCGATCGGCATCGCGCTGGTGCTGGTGCTGGTCGGTATCGCGCTCCTGGCGCCGCTCTTCATCCCGGCGGAGTTCGCGACGCAGATGGACATGCGCACGCCTGTCGCCGCCGACATGGGCGCATCCGCTGGGGGGACCGACCAGCTGGGGCGGAACCTGATGTACCGGGCTCTGCTGGGGGCGCAGACCTCAATCATGATCGCGACGCTGGCGGTTGCGATCAGCGTGGCGCTGGGGCTGCCCATAGGCGTGATCTCGGGCTATTTCGGCGGCGTCACCGACAACGTGCTGATGCGCGGCGTCGACACGCTGCTAAGCTTTCCCGCGCTGCTGCTGGCGCTGACAGTCAGCGCGGTGTTGGGTCCGAACGTCCAGAACACGATCATCGCAATCGGCGTGGCGTTCACGCCCTTCCTGGCGCGGGCCTCGGGCTCGACCCACGCCCAGATGATCCTGCGGCACATCCTGCCCAACATCGTGCCGGCGCTGATCGTGCAGGCAACGATCAGCCTCGCCTTCGCGATCCTGGCGGAGGCGGCGCTGTCGTTCCTCGGCCTCGGGGCGCAGCCGCCGCGGGCGTCGTGGGGCCTGATGATCCAGGCCAGCCGCGACTACCTCGACGTCGCGCCCTGGACGGCGCTGGTGCCGGGCGCGGCGGTGGCGCTGACGGTGCTGGGGCTCAACGTGTTCGGCGACGTCCTGCGCGACGTGCTCGACCCGCGGACGCGGTGAGCATGTTCGACCGCGCGCCCGCCGACACGCCGATCGTCTCGATCGAGAACCTGCGGGTAGAGTTCGCCGAGGGCGTCGCTGTGGAGGACGTGAGCTTCACCATCGACCCCGGCGAGACGGTCTGCGTGGTGGGATCGCGGTCGAGAACGTGGCGCCGACCTCGGCGATCGACGGGTCGCCGCACGAGATGTGCGGTCCGATGCCAACGCCCGACCTCACCACCTTCTTCCTGGCCGTGCAGCATCCAGGCGACGGTGGCGAGGATTGGGTCGAGTTCGGGTGGCCCTCGTATTACGAGGATCTCTCGACGCGCTGGCCCGACTTTCGCGACGACATGCCGGTGCGTCCCGCGGTCGTCACGATCACCAAGCAGGGCGGCGGTCGGATCGGCTGACCTGCCGCACGGAACCCGGGCCGACGATAGCTCGGCCCGGCGCCGTGCCGGCGGAACCGCCTGAGGGGGCGTCAGCGATTGGCGTAGAGCGCGGCGACGGCGCAGGAGGCGAGGCGGGCCTTGTCGTCGTCCGCACGGCTGCTGAGGATCACCGGCACCTGCGCTCCGATGACCAGCCCGCCCGCCTCGGCGTGGGCGAGGAACGTCAGCTCCTTGGCAATCATGTTGCCCGCCTCGAGATTGGGCACCACCAGGATGTCGGCACGCCCCGCGACGAGGCTCTTGATCCCCTTCGTCCGCGCCGCGTCGAGGTCGACGGCGTTGTCCATTGCCAGCGGCCCATCGACGAGCCCGCCGGTGATCTGCCCGCGCTCGGCCATCTTCGAGAGGATCGCGGCGTCCAGCGTCGAGGGGATGTTCGGATTGACCGTCTCGACGGCCGAGAGGATCCCGACCTTCGGTTCCTCGATGCCGAGGGCGCGGGCGAGGTCGATGGCGTTCTGCACGATGTCGATCTTGGCCACGAGATCGGGCGCGATGTTGATCGCCGCGTCGGTGACCATGACCAGGTGGTCGAGACCGGGGACATCCATGACGAAGACGTGGCTCATCCGCCTGCCGGTCCTGAGGCCGCCATCCTTCCGGAGCAGCGCCCGCAGGAGGTCGTCGGTGTGCATATGCCCCTTCATCACGGCGCGCGCACGCCCTTCGTGGACCAGCCGGCAGGCGAGGGCGGCGGCGTCGTGCGGATCCTTCGCCTCGGCGATCTCGACGCCCGCGAGGTCGATCTCCGCCTCGGCCGCTGCGGCTTCGATCTGCGACCGCTGACCGACAAGGATCGGCACGATCAGGGTATGGCGCGCGCCAAGCATCGCGCCGGCGATTGCGTCGGCCGACTCCGGCCAGACAACGGCCGTCGGGATCGGGTCCAGCGGCTCGGCGCGGGCGAGAAGCGCGTCGAAATGGGCGTGGCTCCTGACGGTGAGGCCCGGTACGTCGTCGGCGCGAAAAATTTGCGCGCGCTCTGGCGCGATCACCACCGCCTCGCCCTCGACGAGGAGGGTGCCGTCCTCGCGCTCCACGTTGGTCTCGAAGGTCGCCTCGCGGCCGGCGCCGAGTGCCGTCAGGCGGACGCGCGCGCGCACGGTGTCTCCTGCGCAGGCACGGCCCAGGAAACGCAGGTTCTGCGACTTGTAGAGCGTCCCCGGTCCCGGCAGACGATTGCCCAGTACGCCCGAGATCAATGCGCCGAGCCAGAGCGACGGCACGATCGCCTCTGGCCGGCCGTCGAGATCACCGTCCTCGTCCGGCAGGTGCAGCGGGTTCAGATTGCCCGAGGCGTGGGCGAAGACATAAAGATCGTCGGCGACGCAGAGGCGCGTGACCTCCGCCTCCATTCCGACCTCCAGCTTGTCGAATGGCGTATTCGCGTAGACGTTCATCGGCGCCCTCGTCCAAGACCTCGGCCCAGACGCCATGAGACGCCGCCGACCGCCGCGCCGCAACCAGTCAGCGGGCGAGCACCACCGCCTGCTTCACGTGACTGCCCTGTTCGAGGGCGTTCAGGACGAAATCGGCCACGTCGGCGCGCGAAACGACGCCGTTGCGCCACTCGCCGGCGAGGAGCACCTTGTAGCGCCGGCTCTTCGGCCCGTCGGTCAGCAGGGTCGGGCGCACCAGCGTCCAGTCGAGCCCCGATGCGGTGATCGTCCTCTCCTGCCGGTCCTTGTCGCGGTACGACTTTCCCAGCACGGCGGCGGTGCCGATCCGCTCCACCAGGCTGAGCGCGGTCTTGCTGTCACCCGCGCCAAAGCCGGTGACGGCGACGAGGCGAGACACGCCGGCCTCGCGCATGGCGGGCACCAGCACGGACGCCGCGCGCGAGAAGAGCGTGACGCGCTCCCACGGCTTTAAGATCCGCGACCCGATGCCCAGAGCATCGACCACGGCGTCCACGCCTTCGAGCGCGCGGGCGACGTCGTCGGGATGCGTGGCATCGCCCTGGATCGGCTCGAGGCCTTCGGCGACCGCCATCTCGTCCGCACTGCGGGCCATCGCCCGCACGGTATGGCCGCGCGCCAGTGCCTCTTCCACGACCTTGCGGCCAATGCCCGAGGTGCCGCCTATCACCAGAATCTTCAACTGCACCCTCCTTCCCGGTTTCGGTGCGCTACGAGGGACAAGCGCGGCCTGCGCTGCAGGTTCCGGGCGGCGGCGGAGCGTCGCGGCACCGCGGCACTTGCCGTCCGCTCACAGTCTGGCCAGCCTTGGCCCGATACGGATGCGGGCGCGAGGCTTGGCGCGGCGGCCGCAAGCTGCTCTAGTCCCGACGAACGGGGGAGGGGACCGGCGAATGGCCGAAATGACGATCCGTGATCTGCGGAAGAGCTATGGGGCGGTGGAGGTCCTGCACGGCCTCAACGCCCAGATCGCGGATGGTGAGCTGGTCGTGCTCGTCGGGCCGTCAGGATGCGGCAAGTCCACCCTATTGCGGATGATCGCGGGGCTCGAGGACATCACCTCCGGCCAGATCGCGATCGGCGACCAGGTGGTCAACAACCTCACTCCGGCCGAGCGCGACATCGCGATGGTGTTCCAGAGCTACGCGCTCTACCCGCACAAGACGGTCGCGGCGAACATGGGGTTTGCGCTGAAACTCCGCGGCACCGACAAGGCCGAGGTACGCAAGCGGGTGGAGGCGGCGGCCGACATCCTCGGCCTCACGCCCTATCTCGACCGCTATCCTCGGCATCTCTCTGGGGGGCAGCGGCAGCGCGTGGCGATGGGCCGGGCGATCGTCCGCGATCCCAAGGTGTTCCTGTTCGACGAGCCGCTCTCGAACCTCGATGCGAAGCTGCGCATCCAGATGCGAACCGAGATCAAGGAGCTGCACCAGCGGCTGACCACGACCACCGTATTCGTCACGCACGACCAGATCGAGGCGATGACGCTGGCCGACCGGATCGTGGTGATGAACGCCGGCCGGATCGAACAGGCGGGCGCCCCGCTCGACCTCTACGACCGGCCGGCCAACACCTTCGTCGCGACCTTCATCGGCGCGCCGTCGATGAACCTCTTCGAAGGCGCGTGGAAGGACGGCGCCTTCGTCTCGGACGCCGGAATGCGGCAGGAACTGCCGATCAGAGCGGAGGAGGGCCAGCGTGTGATCTTCGGCATCAGGCCTGAGCACATGGTCATCGACGGCGAGGGCCATGAGGCCCGCGTCACCGTGGTCGAGCCGACGGGGACCGAGACGATGCTGTTTCTTAAGATGGGCGGCCAGGACGTCGTCGCCTCGTTCCGCGACCGTCAGGAGGCGCGACCGGGAGAGACGATCCGGCTTTCGCCTGACCTTTCTCGCGCGCATCTCTTCGATGCGGAGAGTGGGGAGCGTATCGGATGAGGCACGTGCTCTGCTTTGGCGACAGCAACACCCACGGCACGCCGCCGCGCCCCGACCCCTGGCACGTCGACCGCATGCCGGTGGAGGAGCGCTGGCCGACGATTGCGGGGGGCGAACTTGGTGCGGACTGGCACCTCATCGCCGAAGGGCAGCCGGGTCGCACGACGGTGCATCCCGACCCGACCGAGGGCGGTCACAAGTCCGGCCTCGCCGCGCTGCCCGTCCTGCTCGAGAGCCATAGGCCGCTTGACGTCGTGGTCATCATGCTCGGCACCAACGACCTCAAGCAGCGGTTCGCTGCGTCGGCGACGGACGTCGCGCTCGGCGTCGAGCGTCTGGTCGAGTGCATCCGGACAAGCAACGCAGGCCCGGGCGGCCAGCCGCCGCGCTGCCTTGTCATCGCTCCGGTGCCCATCACCGAGGCCGGGATCTTCTCGCAGATCTTCCGTGGCGCGGCGGAGGCCTCCGGCCGCCTTGCCGAGGCGCTGGCGGTGATGTGCGACCGGTCCGACGTCGAATTCGCCGATGCGGGCACGGTCGCAAGTTCTGACGCTGTCGATGGCGTCCACCTCGATCAGACGGCCCACGCGGCCATCGGACACCTGGTGGCCGGCAAGCTACGTGAGATGCTCGACTAGGGAGGGAACCATGCTCAAGAACATCGACCCGCTACTGAACGCCGACGTGCTCTACGCGCTTCGCGCCATGGGCCACGGCGACGATCTGATCATCGCCGACACCAACTTTCCGTCCGACGCCGTCGCGCGCGACACCGTGCTGGGAGAGCTCCTGCGGATCGACGCACCGGCTGCGCGGGTGGCTCGGGCCGTCCTGTCGGTCCTTCCGCTCGACACCTTCGTCGATGATGCCGCGGCGCGGATGGAGGTCGTCGGTGCGCCCGACGAAATCCCCGACGTCCAGCGCGAGGTTCAGGCCGAGATCGACGCGGCCGAGGGGCGGGAGTGGCCGATGATGTCGATCGAGCGCTATGCCTTCTATGACCGCTCCCGACAGGCCTATGCCGTCATCCAGACGCACGAGCGGCGATTCTACGGCTGCTTTGCCTTCCGCAAGGGCGTGATCCCGCCGGAGGCTTGAGCGTGGGAAGTATCGTGATCCTCGGCGTCTTCGTTGCCGACACCGCCTACCGGGCTGAGAGGCAGCCTAGGATGGGCGAGACGATCCTGGGCCGCAGCTTCGCCCTGGGGCCCGGAGGCAAGGGATCGAACCAGGCGGTCGCGTGCGGGAGGCTCGGCGCCGACGTGTCGTTCCTGTCGAAGCTCGGCCGCGACACCTTTGCCGAGATGGCGTTCCGGACCTGGGAGGATGCGGGCGTCAAGCCGCGCGTGGCGCAGGACTCCGGGACCTACACCGGCGCCGCCTACATTTTCGTCGACGACGCGTCGGGCGACAACGCGATCATCATCGCGCCGGGGGCCGCTGGCACGATCTCGGTCGCCGACATCGAGGCGGAGGCGGACCTGATCCGACAGGCCAAGGTGTTCATGACCCAGCTCGAGCAGCCGCTCGACGCGGCGCATCGGGCGCTGCAGATCGCACGTGAAGCGGGTGTGACGACAATCCTCAACCCCGCGCCGGCCGCAGACCTGCCCGAAGGGATGCTCGCCCTCTGCGACTATGTCACGCCGAACAAGTCCGAGGCGGAGGCGCTGACCGGCATGACGGTGGGCACCGATGACGAGGCGCGGGCGGCTGCGAACCGGCTGATCGCGCTTGGCGCAGGCGCGGCGGTAATCACGCTCGGCGAGCGCGGCGCGCTCCTTCATTCAAGCAGCGTCACCGAAATCGTGCCGGCCTTGCGCGCGGGCGCAGTCGTCGAGACGACGGGGGCGGGCGATGCGTTCAACGGCGGCTTCGCCACTGCGCTTGCCCGCGGCGACGCACCGGTCGAGGCCGTTCGCTACGGCTGCGCCACGGCGGCGATCTCGGTCACTCGTCCAGGCACCGCACCCTCGATGCCGACCCGGGAGGAGGTCGAGGCGTTGCTGGCCGGCGGCTGATCCCGCGCGGCTCCGCACCGAGCACGCTTTCCGCACCTGGTGAGGCCGTCAGGTCGGTGCGTCCTCGCGCATCAGGCCCCGAGCCTTGAGGTCGGCCCAGAGGGCGTCGGGGATGCTGGCCTCCGCCACACGGAGGTTTGCCTCCATCTCGGCGGGTGTCTGTCCGCCGGGGATGACGGAGACGACGGCGGGGTGGCGCAACGGAAAGTGGAACGCCGCGTCGATCATGCGGACGCCGTGGTCGCGGCAGACCGCCTCGATCCTGCCGACCCGGTCCAGGATCTCCTGCGGCGCAGGCTCGTAATCGTAGTAGGCCCCTTCCACCGGGCCGGTGGCGAGGATCCCGGAATTGTACGGGCCGCCGATGATGATGCCGATGCCGCGTTCCGTCGCGAGCGGCAGGAAGCTTTCCAGCGCCTTCTGTTCCAGCAGCGTGTAGCGCCCCGCGAGCAGGAACAGGTCGAAATCGCCGCGGAGCGCGAGCTGCTCGCAGACCTCCCACTCGTTGACGCCGGCGCCGAACGCCTGGATCACGCCCTGGTCGCGCAGCGAGAGGAGCGCGTAGTAGCCGCCGCGCATGAGCTCGTCGACGCGCATGTCGACGGCTTCGCGGCTGCCCTGGTTCGGCACGTCGATGTCGTGGACGTAGAGGATGTCGATCCGGTCCGCACCCATGCGCTCCAGCGAATAGTCGATCGAGCGCATCACGCCGTCGTAGGAGAAAGTGTAGACCTCCTGCCGCGCGGGAACGTCGAACCACTTTCCGATGCCGTCGCGATTCTCGGGCAGGCACGGGCGAAGCAGCCGGCCGACCTTGGTCGAGAGCACGTACTCGTCCCGCGGCTTGCCATGCAGCATCCGGCCCAGCCGTCGCTCGGCCATGCCGAAGCCGTAGAGCGGCGCCGTGTCGAAATAGCGGATGCCGCCCGTCCAGGCGGCGTCGAGGACGGTGTCGGCATCCCGCTCCGGAATTGCGCGGTAGAGGTTGCCGAGAGGGGCGGTGCCAAAGCCGAGCTCCGTGAAAGTCAGCCCACCGTTGCCGAGCCTGTCCCAGTGCCGTGTCGCGAGTGCCATTGCCTTTCCCCTCGTCGCTTGCGGGCGGACCCTATCCCTCTCTAGTCTCGGGCGCAAAGCGTGGGGAGGGCAGGATGAGCGACAGGTTCCGGCGGCTGTTCGGAGAGACGAAGCCGGTGATCGCGATGGTCCACCTCGCCGCGCTGCCGGGAACGCCGCTGCACGATCGTGGGCGGGGCATGGACGGCGTTTTGGACGATGCCAGGCGAGATCTGGAGGCTCTGCAGGAGGCGGGCGTCGACGCGATCATGTTCGGCAACGAGAACGACCGACCCTATGAGCTCAGGGTCGACACCGCGTCGACCGCAGCGATGGCCTATATCATCGGGCGGCTGCGCGAACGGATCACGGTGCCGTTCGGTGTCAACGTTCTCTGGGATCCGATGTCGACCGTCGCCGCGGCGGCAGCGACCGGGGCGTCATTCGCGCGTGAAATCATGACCGGCACCTATGCCTCGGACATGGGACTGTGGAACCCGAGCGCGGCGGAGGCGCAGCGGTACCGCGCGCGCCTCGGAGCGGACCATGTGGCGCTCTTCTACAACGTCGCGGCGGAGTTCGCGCATTCGCTCGACGCCCGCTCGCTCGCCGACCGGGCGAGGAGCGCCGTGATGTCGTCGGTCCCCGATGCGGTGCTGGTCTCTGGCCCGATGACCGGAGAGGCGGCGCCACTGGAGACGCTGCAGTCCGTCAAGGCCGCGCTCCCCGCCGTTCCGGTGCTGGCGAACACCGGGGTCAAGCACGAGACGGTGGCGGACGTGATGCGGATTGCGGATGGCTGCATCGTCGGCTCCACCCTCAAGGAGGAGGGCGACACTTGGCGCCCGGTGCGATCCGGGCCGCGCGGCGGACTTCATGGATCTCGTGCGGGAAGTTCGAGGTGTCTGACATCCGCTCCGACCTCCTCGACCTGATGCAAGTGCCCGGTCTCAGCGGGCACGAGGACCGAGTGCGCCGCGCCATACGAACCCGGCTCGATGCGACGGGGCTGGAGACGCGCACGGACGTGCTCGGAAACCTGATGACGACGCTGGAGGGCGATCCCGCGCTGCCGTCGGTCATGGTCTTCACTCACATGGACCAGCTTGGCTTCGTTGTGCGGCGGATCGAGCGGGATGGCTTGATCCGGCTGGAACGCCTCGGCGGCGTGCCGGAGCGGGCCTTGCTCAGCCAGGCCGTCCTCCTGTGCGTCGGAGAGGGGCGCGACATGCCCGGCGTGATCGGCTGCAAGAGCCACCATGCGACGCGGCCGGAGGAGAAGGGCAGGGTGCCCGCCACGGCCGACCTCCACGTCGACGCCGGCTTCGCCAGTGCGGCCGAGGTCGAGGCGGCCGGCATCCGCATCGGCACGCCGGTCGTCTACCTCCCGCGCGTGCTGGATCTCGCCGGTGGCCGGATCGCGGGCACGTCGGTCGACGATCGCGCCGGCTGCGCGGTGCTGCTCGAGCTGGCGCGACGGCTCGTCGGCCGGTCCGGGGGGCCGACGGTGCATCTGCTCTTCTCGGTGCAGGAGGAATTCACGCTGAAGGGCGCGATGCCCGCAGCGCGTGCACTCGCGCCCGACATCGCCATCCAGATCGACATCCTGCTGGCAACGGACACGCCGGAGATGGCGGACACCGGTGACGTGACGCTGGGGGGCGGCCCCGGCATCGGCCTCTATTCCTTCCACGGGCGCGGCACGCTTTCGGGCGTGATCCCGCACCCGGCCCTCGTGCGCTTGATGGAGCAGGCGGCCGACGGTGCCGGCCTGCCGTTGCAGCGAAGTGCCCGCGTAGGCGTGCTGACGGACCTTTCCTACGTGCAGCTGCTTGGCGACGGGGTCGCGCCGATCGACGTCGGCTTCCCGATGCGATACTCCCACTCCAGCCTCGAGATCTGCGACCCAGCCGACCTCGAAGCGCTTGCCGCACTTCTGGAGGCGGCGGTCGGCCGCATCGACGGCGCCTTCACGCTGGAGCGGGACGCGGTCACATGAGCGTCTTTCTCGGCGTCGACGTCGGCACCTACGAGACCAAGGCCGTCCTGGTCGACGCAAGCGGCGCCGTCCTCGCCACCGCCGCGCACGGGCACGAGATGCTGGTGCCCCGCGCCGGCTGGGCCGAGCACCGGGCGGAGGAGGACTGGTGGGCTGGCTTCGTGCACGTCACCCGCGCGGTGCTGAACGAGAGCGGCGTCCCGCCGGGCGACGTGGCCGGCGTCGCCTGCTCGGCCATCGGCCCCTGCATGCTGCCGGTCGATGCCGGCGGGCGGGCGCTGACGAACGCCGTTCTTTACGGCGTCGACACCCGCGCCTCGGCCGAAGTTACGGAGCTGACTGGGCGGATCGGCGACGAGACGTTGCTCTATCGCTGCGGTAACCTGCTAACGTCGCAGTCCGTCGGGCCGAAGATCCTGTGGCTCGCCCGCAACCGGCCGGAGGTTTTCGCGGCGGCCGACGGCATCGCGACCTCCACCACCTATCTCGTCGAGCGCCTGACGGGAGAGCGGGTGATCGACCATTATTCCGCCGCTGGCTTCACGCCGCTCTACGATGTCCGCACCCAGGACTGGGCCGAGGATCTGGCCGAAGGCATCGTCGAAACCCGCCGCCTGCCGCGTCTCCTCTGGTCGGGCGAGGTGGCGGGCGGGCTGACGCAGGCGGCAGCGCAGGAAACCGGCCTCGCCTCCGGCACGCCGGTGACGGCAGGCACGATCGACGCCGCGGCCGAGGCGCTGTCGGTCGGCGTCCGGCACCCCGGCGACATGATGGTGATGTACGGCTCGACCATTTTCGTCATCGCCCTGGCCAAGTCGGCGGTGCGCGACCGGCGGCTCTGGTCGGCGCCCTGGCTTTTTCGCGGCGAGCACGCGGCGATGGCGGGGCAGGCGACCTCCGGCACCCTGACGCACTGGTTCCGCGACCGGTTCGCACGCGAACTGCCGGGCGAGGACGCCTTCGCCGCGCTGGCCGAAGAGGCCGCGGCGACCCCTCGCGGGGCGGAGGGGCTGCTGTGTCTGCCCTACTTCTCGGGGGAACGGACACCGATCCACGACCCGGCAGCGCGCGGCGCCTTCTTCGGCCTGAACCTCACCCACAAGCGCGGCCACATGATGCGCGCGCTGCTTGAGGGGATCGCGTTCGGCACCAACCACATCGTCGAGGCCTTCGCCGACGCCAGCGAGCCGCCACGGCGCATCCTTGCCGTCGGCGGCGGGACGAAGAACCGGGTTTGGCGGCAGGCGACGTCCGACATCTCCGGGCTCGAGCAGGTCCTGCCGCGCACGACCCTCGGTGCCAGCTTCGGCGACGCCTTCCTCGCCGCTTTCGCGGTCGGCGCGGTCGAGCGCCAGGACATCACGAAGTGGAACCCCGAGGTCGACCGGGTGACGGCGGAGCCGGCGGAGGTCTACGCGCATCAATATGCGCTGTGGCGACGGCTCTATGAGCAGACCAAGGATATTGGTCACGGATTAAGCTGAGGGATCGAGCACAATCGGTGTGATCTGGTGTTGCCGATGTGCCCGGAACCATGCCAAAAGGTATGTGCACGTGCCCTCCCAGCAGCTGCGCATCACCGTTCGAAACGGGAGGTGGGCCTAGCAGAACCAAGCTTGGCCGAAGGACAGCAAGCGTCTCGCTTGGCTCGCTACTTCACCGCGCCCGACGCCATCCCTTGGATGATGTAGCGCTCCAGCACGATCCCAATCACG
>CAVZOJ010000030.1:0-6905 GCA_963776845.1 uncultured Alphaproteobacteria bacterium
ACGGATAATGGAGGATGAGCGTCATGCTCAAACAATGGCCGATCACGGTTGCAGCGGCCTGCGCCCTAGCGTTACCGCTACACGCTCAAGGCGATGCGCCGATCCCGCCCTCACTCGTCACACCCGATGTGGTGGAGACGTCGCGCGGCACGTTCGAGTTCACGGACGGCGTGCCGACCGACGCGACGTCGCAGGCGCTCTACGACCAGCTCGACTTCACCTATGCCTACCGCGCCTACATGGACACGATGCGCGGCGTCAGCATCCAGGCGCTGAAGCGCGGAATGGAGGACATGGGCGTCGAGAAGAACGAGGTGCTGATCTTCTCCGAGCTGATGGACGCGAAGTCGCTGTTCCTGACGCCAAACGCCGACACGATCTACGTCATGGGCTGGCTCGACCTCAGCGACGGCCCGGTGGTGATCAAATCGCCGCCCGACTTCCTCGGCATCGTGCAGGACGCCTGGTTCAACTGGGTGACCGACATGGGCAGCCCGGGGCGCGACCGCGGCCTCGGCGGCAAGTACCTCATCGTCCCGCCCGGCTACGACGGCGAGCTACCCGACGGCGGCTACTTCATCTCGCACGCGAACACGACCGGTATCCTCTGGTTCGGCCGCTCCTTCCTGAAGGACGGGAGCGACCCGAAGCCGTCCGTCGACGTGATCAAGGCGTCCACGAAAGTCTACCCCTATGTGCCGGGCGGCGTCGGCACCTCGATCGCGGAGTTCCTCGAGGGCGGCATCCAGCTCGGCAAGATCGCCGAGGCGCCGGTCACCGTCTTCCACGAGGGGACCGGGAAGGTGATGAACACGCTTCCGCCGTCCGACTACAGCTACTTCGAGCTTCTGAATGAGGTGGTGCAGGCCGAGCCGAGAACTGCGCTCGACGTCGAGCTTATGGGACCGATCGCGGCGCTTGGCATCGTGAAGGGTGAGCCTTTCGAACCGGACGAACGCATGAAGGGGATCATGACGGACGCCGTTGCGGTGGCGAACGCCGCATCGCGCAACGCGCTGATGAACCCGCGCGATCCCGACTGGTTCTACTACCCGGACTCGAACTGGTACAACATGCTCTTCGAGAGCGGCTACGAGTTCGAGACGCCGATCCCCCAGATCACGGCCGACGGCGCAGAGCCGTATCCGCCGACCGGCTACCGGCAGATGGACGCGCGCACGGCCTTCTTCTACGGCGTCACCGGGATCACGCCGGCGATGGCCATGCGGCTGACCGGGGTTGGCTCGCAGTACCTTATCGCTTCGAAAGACGCTGGCGGGAGTTACTTCGACGGGTCCAAGACCTACAGGGTGACGCTCCCGAAGGACATTCCGCAGGCGAACTTCTGGTCCCTGACGGTCTACGACAACATGACGCGTTCCATGCTCGACACGCCCCAAAACTACCCACGGGCAGGCAGTCAGAGCTATCCGTCGCCCGCGGCGGAGGCCGATGCCGACGGTTCGACCACAGTCTACTTCTCGCCGACGCAGCCGGACGGTGTCGGCCGGGGCAACTGGATCCAGACGATGCCGGACAAGGGCTGGTTCGTGGCCCTACGCCTCTACAGCCCGCTCGAGCCGTTCTTCGACAAGACCTGGCGCATCAGCGAGATCGAACTCGTCGAGTAGAACAGTGAAACCTGCGGCACGGCGTGAGTGCCCCTCGGCCCTGGGCCAGAATCCAGCGGATACTGAACAAAGTCAGTTGCTCGAGGAGAGAGCGCAATGGTCGCCTGTGGCAGAGCTATGAACCGTGCGATGCCACCGGATCAGGAGGGCGGTCGAAGTGAGGTGGCCGGAGGCGCGTCCGCGCGGTTCCGGAATGTCGTTGGCGCGACTATCCTGGCGCTTGCGGCCGCAGCCGCGCCGACGTCCGGCAATCAGGCATACGCCCAAGAGGCCAACGGCTTCTCCTTCGTTGCCTACGGCAATTCCCGGTCGATGATGTATCTGCCCTACAAGAAGGCCGACACCGCCAAGATCCAGGGGCTGGTCTCGCAACTCTTCGCGCTGATCCTCGGCGAGAACATCGCCCTGGAGCTGGTGGAGAAGGACGTCAAACTTACCTCGATCCCGATACCGAGGAACTGACCGGCATCGAGATGCCGCTTTACACCAAATCGGAGGTTGCCCGGCTGAGTTTCCGGGACGGCTGGGTCATCGAGGCGTCCGTCGAGAATACCAAGCTTGCCCCCGGCAAATACTTCACGATGTACCGCAATTTCGGGGCGGACTGGGTCGCCAATGGCGTGCCGAGCAAAATGCCATATATGATGGCAGTTACGTCAGAGTCGGTAGGAGTTAAGACATGCCCTGTTCTTTCCAGGTTCGGAACCTGGACGATGAGATCATCCAGCGCCTCAAGTCGAGGGCTGCTCGGCATGGAAGATCGGCCGAGGCCGAGCATCGCGAGATCCTGCGCCATGCCCTCTCGGCCGAGGTGGACCCCTCCTTCGTCGATCTCGCCGCCCGGCGGAGGGCGATGACGGCGGGGCGCACGCATACGCCCGCGGAGCAGCTTCAGAGCGAGGGCAGGGCGGAGAGGTGACGGGGTTCGTCGTCGATGCGAGCGTCGTGATCAAGTGGGTGGTCGACGAACCGGGGTCGGAACATGCCGTCCGGCTCATCGACGGCCCAACCCTGGGCGCCCCCGATCTGCTGATGTCGGAGTGCGCCAACATCCTCTGGAAGAAGGTCCGCCGCGGCGAACTGTCCAGAAACGAAGCCTCCCTTGCCATCGATCTTCTCGTGCGTGCCGATGTCGAGCTCGTCCCCACGCGAGCCATCGCCCCGGCCGCCATGGCGCTATCGCTGGATCTCGATCACTCGGCCTACGATTGCATGTATCTCGCCCTGGCGATCGAGCGGGGCGATGCGTTTGTCACGGCCGACAGACGGTTCGTCCGTCTCGTTGCGGAATGATCCTGCCCCTGAAAAGTGGACGGGTCAGGCCGCCATACGCTCCATGTCGGCTGGTGATCTGCAGCCTATCGCGGAATGCGGGCGCCGTGAATTGTACAACCCTAAGACACAAAACCCATGTGACGGCGACCGGTGGCTACGAGGCAGTTGTCGCCTATCGCTGGCACCCCTGGTTCGGACGGACCGTTCACGTCTGGGAGGTAATCGAGCGGCGCGCCGAGGCCTTGGCGCGGTGCCGGCTACGAGAGGCCTCGACCGGTGTCGTCCAGGAGCTTCCGGTCTGGATGCTGGATGCCGGGACATGCGGGACGATGCGGTTGGCGTCAGTGCCGTTGGCGTCGGCAACGGCCCTCGGCGCGCTTCGATCGCTTCTCGCCGACAGGCTGACTGACGGCTCCATCGGCGCTGAGGCTCCGGGGAGTACGGGAATAGGCTGTGACGATCACCAGACCGGAGATCGTCATGCCGCACCCATCGCGCCGCCCGCCGCTGCAACTGGACCTGTTCGAACGGGACGGGTCGCTCCTGCCGCCGGAGGTGCCGCCCTGGACGGCGATCCCGAAGGAGACGCGAACGACGCTGACGGAGCTTGTGACGCGGATGCTGCTCGCACATGTGCGCGACGAAGTCGCCGGTCCGGAGGGCGACGATGAACGCGTCTGAGGGCGGCTCCGATCGGATCGGCGCACGGCACCGCGCTCGCAAGGCAATCCTGTACGTCCGCCAGTCCTCCGCGCATCGGGTGCAGCACAACGGCGAGAGCCGCGTGCTGCAACATGCCATGCGCGACAGGCTGGTGGCGCTCGGCTGGTCGAAGATCGACGTCATCGACGAGGATCTCGGCCTCTCTGCGGCGGGCGGAACGGCGCGGGCCGGGTTCGAGCGGATGGTGGCCGAGGTCTGCCTGGGCAAGGTCGGCGCCGTCGCAGCGCGGGAGGTCTCGCGCTTCGCCCGCAACAGCCGTGACTGGCAGCAGCTGGTCGAGATGTGCCGAGTGGTCGATACGCTCCTGATCGACCAGGAGGCAGTCTACGCGCCGCGACAGGGCAACGACCGGCTGCTGCTTGGGCTCAAGGGCAGCCTGAACGAGTACGAGCTCGACCTCCTCCGGCAGCGGTCCCTGTCCGCTCGGCTCACGAGAAGGCGCGGCGGGGCGAGCTCCTCGTTGCCGCGCCTGTGGGCTTCGTGAAGGTCGAGGGTCGGCTTGAGAAGGACCCCGATCGCCGCGTGCAGGAGGCGATCCGGCTCGCGATCGACAAGATCGCCGAACTGGGCAGCGTGCGCCAAGCCCTGTTGTGGTTCCTCGAGCATGAGCTCGAACTGCCGACGCGGGTGAACGGCGGTCCCGTCACGTGGCGCCGCCCGCATTATGCGACGCTGCGCGCGTTCATCGACAACCCGGCCTATGGCGGCGCCTACGCCTATGGCCGCACCGGCGTGTCGATCCAGTACGATGGCGCGGGCGCCAAGGCGCGCCCGCGGCGCAGGCCGCGCGCGGAATGGCTGGCGCTCAAACCCGGGGCGCACGAAGGTTATGTCGACTGGGACCGCGCGGAGGCGATCCGGAAAATGGTGAGCGACAACGCCTCGACAGCCAGCAGCCGCGGCGCGCCGAAGAAGGGGTCTGCACTGCTGGCGGGCATCCTGCGGTGTCGGCGATGCGGGCGGAAGCTGACCGTCCAGTACACCGGCACCAAGCACGACATCCCCCGCTACAGTTGCGTGCGTGGGCGGATGGACTACGGCGAGCCGTCCTGCATCGCGTTCGGCGGATTACGAGTTCGACGACACGGTCGCGGCGGCACTGCTCGCCGTCGTGCAGCCCGCCGCGATCCAGGCCGCCAAGGACGCGGAGGAGCAGGTGGCGGCGCGACGCGACGAGGCCCGTGAAGCGCTCTGCCGCGACCTGGAGGCGGCCCGATACGCAGCCGGCCGCGCCTTCCGCCAGTACGATGCCGCCGATCCGGAGAACCGCCTCGTCACGGGCGAGCTGGAACAGCGCTGGAACCGGGCTCTCGAGCGCGTCGCCGAGATCGAGGCACGGATCGCGGAGCACGATCAGGCAGCCGCGACGTCGACACCTGCCACGCTGTCCTTCGACGCGCTCGCAGACGACCTCCAGGCGGTCTGGTCCGCCCCGGGCACGGATGCGCGGCTGCGCAAGCGGATCGTGCGCACCGTCATCCACGAGGCCGTCGCCGATATCGACAGTGACGCGGCGGAGATCGTGCTGACGCTCCACTGGATGGGCGGCGCCCATACGGAGCATCGGCTTCCCAAGCGCCGGAGGAGACAGCGCAACGCCACACCCGACACCGTCGTCGATGCGGTCCGCACACTGGCCCTCATCGCCAAGGACGACGTCATCGCCGGCCTGCTGAACCGCAACGGCCTGAAGACCGGCAACGGCAACCGATGGACCCGCGAGCGGGTCACCGCGCTGCGGTCGAGCTATCGCATTCCCGTTCACCGTCTTGCAGAGGACGGCCAAGGCCCATGGCTCAACCTGACCCAAGCCGCCGCCCTGGTCGGCGTCGCGGCGAAGACCCTGAGGCACGCCGCCGACCGCGGGAAGATCGACGCGCGGCACCCGCTTCCGGATGGACCGTGGCTGTTCGCACGGTCCGATCTAAACGCCGATGCGGTCCGCGACCTCGCGTACCGCGCCCGCACCGACCGCAAACACCCCGCGGGACCACCAGATCAGCAAGAAAACCTATTCCCACCATATACATAGAGAGGTGTGCGTTGTGACGAAACGTTGTAGTCCATCCTCCACTCTTCGATGCGCTGGCGGGCATCGGCCCTTGAGAGGAACCAGGCAGCGTTCAGGCACTCCTGACGCAGCCTGCTGTTGAATGTGAGGAGGTCGAACACTCCAGTGGAGTGTTCGTACGACGCAAGACGAAGGCATTGTCGCTGGGCTTTCCGGGCGCGAGAAGTCGAGCTCGACCCTGTTCAGGTAGGCCCATTGGTCCAGCAGCCGCCCGGCGAATTCATCTCGGCGCTTACGCGGCCCCACCGGGGCCACGGTCGCCTCGATCGTTGTCGACCCATATGCTGCGCGGCTTGCCTCGGGTTCTGGCCAGACGATCCAGTTCCTCGATGACCTGGTAAGCCCTGAAAATCGTCCTCACAATGATCGCGAGAGCCTCTCTCGGGTGGCAGTCGACGATGGTCAGGATGCGGAACGGCCGATCGTCGAACAGCCGGCCCGACACGAAGTCCATCGCCCAGACGTCGTTCATCGCATTTGCCTGGGAGCGGCCTGATCGGTAGCGGGAGGCCCGGCGCCGCTTTGGGCTCCGCGTCCGGATCGAAAGACCCTCCTCGTTGTAGAGGCGGTAGATCCGCTTGTGATTGGCACGCCAGCCTTCCCGTTGCAGGAGGACGTGCAGCCGACGGTATCCGTAGCGGACAGTAAGCGTTGTCTGGCGCCCACCTTCCTCGCTGTGCCTGCCAATGCGAGGCCATTCCCATCGCAAGGCCGGGAGTGCGTTTCGCAATGTGTGCTACGAATGCGTTTCTCAGATCGCTGGGTGTGGAGATCTACGCGTCCGGGCAGCGGCGCTGGCCGGACGAGGTGAAGGCGCAGGCCGTCGCCGAGACCCTTCGCCCGGGCGCGACGGTCAACGAGGTGGCGGCGCGGTTCGGCATTCAAGCCAACCAGCTCTCTGCCTGGCGACGCCTGGCGAAGGACGGCGACCTGGTCCTGCCGGCGGCAGATGCCGATGGGGATGAGGCCGTTTTCGCGCCTCTGATGGTGTGCGACGCCGAGCCTCCGCCTTGCGATGCCGCCGGCATTCCCGTCATGGCCGAGGTCCAGATCAGCGTCGGCGATGTCACGGTCCACCTCGATGCCGATACGCCGGCCACGCGCATCTCCGAGATCGTTCGGGCGCTCGGAGCGCCCTCGTGATGTTGCCGTCGCACAAGATGCGGATTTCTCGTGGCGACGCAGCCCGTCGATTTCCGCAAGGG
>CAVZOJ010000031.1:0-205634 GCA_963776845.1 uncultured Alphaproteobacteria bacterium
GTCTGAGGCGAGGAGCGAGCGCGTCGTAGATGAGGACGACGCGGATGTGATTGTCACGCGCCGCGGTGTAGAGGCCGCCGTAGATAAAGGCGATGCCGCAGAGAAACACGGTCGTCTCGTGCGCCCAGACCGTCGGGTTGTTGAAGACGTAGCGGAGCACGACCTCCTGTATCAGGATCGCGGCGGCGATGATGATGCCGATGGCGAAGGCCAAGCCACCCCGGTCGATCCACCTGCCGAGTGCGCCGGCCTGCGGGATCGGGCCGCCGGAGTCGCGTTCGGGGACGTCGTGCTGTTCTGTCATGGCAGTGGCGGGCGCCCGGCGTGGGCGCCCGTGCCGGCCTTCAGTTCATCAGGCCCTGTTCCTGCAGGTATCCGGTCAGCGTATCGTAGACCTTTTGAGCGTTCTCTGAACGTTCGGCGACCGACTGCCATTCCCCCGTCGCGATCTCGCGGAAGCGCGCGCGCTCCTCATCCGACCAATCGTGGATGGTGACATCGCCCGAGGCTTCCGCCTCGGCGACTGCTTCCTCGTCGGCCGCACGGAGCGCAGCGACTTGGTTCTGAGCGAACTGGCGCACCGATTCTTCGAGCGCGGCCTGCAGCTCGGGGTCGAGCGCGTCCCACTCTTCCTTGTTCATCGAGACCTCTACGAGCGGCATCGAGTGGAACCCCGGATAGACCGGATGGGGTGCCACATCGTGCAGGCCCTGTGCCTGGTTCGTGGAGAACACGCTGTAATCCGCCGCGTCGATCACGCCCTTGTCGAGCGAGGTGAAGACCTCGGAGCCGGGAAGGTTCACCGGCGCCGCGCCCGCGGCTGCGAACACCTGTTGCACCAGTCCTTCGGGGGCGCGCATCTTCAGGCCATCGAGGTCGTCGACCCCGTCGAGCGGCACCTTGGAGACGAAGGCCTCCAGCCCCGGGGTGGTCGCGCCAATGAACTGCAGGCCGTAGGGATTCAGAAGCTCGTTCATCAGCTCCTTCCCGCCGCCTTCCTCGATGAAGTCGAACATCTCCTGCGGGTCCGACCATGCGCCGACCGGGTTCGCGATCAGGCCGAAGGCGGGGTCCTTTCCTGCGAAATACGAGGTGTCGGTGACATGACCGTCGAGGATGCCCGCAGCGATCGCATCCTGCGTCTCGTTGTGGGCAACGATCGACTCGACCGGCAGGAGCTCGATGGCGATCCGGCCGTCGGTCATTTCGCCCACGCTCTCCGCCCACTCCTGCTGCAGCACGAAGTTCGGATTGCCGGCGGGGTCCGAGGACTGGAAGCGCAAAGTCTGCTCCTGCGCCGCTGCACCGTACGCGACGAGGCTGAACGCGACCACGCTCGGCGCGAATTTTAGACGTGTCATCGGTTTGTTCTCCCTGAGCTTTGTCTCTCGGCTCTACCCGCACTCAATCAGATCCTGCTCGAACCTCAACCGTTGTTTCAGCCGCGCGTCTCAGTTCGAGACCCTGCTCGAAAGGTCCGGCCGATCGAAGAATTCGGGGCGCAGTTCTGTACCAAGGCCGGGACCAGCCATCGGCAGGACGAAACCGTCCTGTATTCGCGGCAGCTCGGTAACGAGTTCGCGGTACCAGCCGTTGTAGAAGGCGCGGACGCTTTCCTGGATTAGCGTGTTGGGCTGGCTGAACGACATGTGGACGGCCGCCGCAAAGCCGACTGGACCGGTACAGTCATGCGGCGCGAACGGGCGATGGTAGGTCTCGGCCATCGCCGCAATCTTGCGACCCTCGGTCAGGCCACCGGTCCAGCAGAGGTCCGTCATGACCACGTGGCAGGCGTCGCGGTCGAGGTACTCCTTGTACGCAAAGCGCGACCCCAGGGTCTCGGAGGCGCACGTCCAGACGTGGGTGGAGCGTGCGAACTCGGCAAGCGCCTGAGGCGAGGTCATCCGGATCGGATCCTCGATCCAGGTGGGCTCGAATGGCTCGAGCGCGCGGGCGATCCGCTTCGCCATCGGCAGCGTCCAGAGCGAGTGCAGCTCGACCATGATCTCCATGCGGTCGCCGACGGCCTTTCGGATCAACTCGAACGGCCGCAGCGCCGCGTTCATCTGTTCACTGGTGATCGACAATCCGCGATTCTCCATCGCCGGCGGGTCGAACGGCCAGATCTTCATTGCCGTGATGCCTTCGGCGAGCAGATCCTCGGCGAGATCGTCCGCGCGGGACATGAACGCCTCGAGATCCTCGTAGCGCCCGGATTTCCCGGTGTTCCACGTATCGACCGGAAGAATCCGGCGCGTGCCGACGTACCCGCCGCCCGCGCAGGTATTGTAGACATGGATCCGCTCGGCCGTCAGACCGCCCAGCATCTGGTGCACCGGCTGGTCGCAGACTTTGCCGAACAAGTCCCAGAGAGCGATATCGACGGCCGACGCCGCACGATACTCCACCCCGGTGGAGGCCTGCGCGTTCGGCAGATGCAGCATCTCCCGGTGGAGCTTCTCGATGCGCAGCGGGTCTTGGCCGATAAGCCGGGCGGCGAGCGTGTCGTGGATGTGCGCCTCGACAGACGCAGCGCCGTAGAACGTTTCGCCCAGCCCGACGACGCCCGCGTCCGTCTCGACATGAAGCCAGAGGATGTTCGGATAGGCCTCGACCCGAAAGGTCCGAAGCGCGACGATCTTCATGAAGACAGCGTCAATGTCGAAATCCTTGCTCTCAGCAGAACGCTATACGCGGCAGGCCGCACTCGGGCCGGACACGTCGATTGGCTTGGTCCGCGCGATGAGCAAGCGCAGCCCTTCGGTACTTCAAGACGGCGCCTAATATAATTCATCCGGCTAGCGGTCATGCTATACATCCGCGTCCCGCTGTCGTAGCGGAATTTCGAGGACCACGAGCGTGGGATCGAACGAGAAGTGGCTGTCGGTGCGCGACTGGCTAAAGGGGCGTCGCTGCCGCAGGAAGACCTGCTGGCGGCGCCATCCTGCAGGCGGACACGACGCAGTCACCGCTCTATGGCAGCACTGCCACGCTATCTGGTCAGGTGGCCTGCCGATGCGGCGGCCGCTTCCAGCCGTTCCACTTCTGTGGTCAGCCGCCGCGAGAAGGGCCCCTTTCCCGTGCCGAGCGGGTCGAAGCGCTCCGCCAGGGTCGTCATCTCGCTGCGAGACATGTGCATCAGCAAGCGGACGGTCGTGCCGGTTTCTGGCGCGGGGCCATGCTCGAGCTCTTCATCCGTCGCGAGGATGGCGCGGAAGCGCTTGTAGGCGCGCTCGCGCATGACGCGGGATGTCCGGCGTCAGCTTGAGGCGTGCGGCGAGGTGGTGGACGCGTGCGTCGACCGAGGCACACATTCTAGTCCTCAGTTCGAGCCGTATTGAAGGGCTTGTGCGAGCTCCCTCCTTGATCGCTGACACTTCAGCCGACGGCGGGGTCTCTGATCGATAGTCTCCGCCTGCAGCCCGACGAGCGAGACGGAGGGGCCGTCCTACGTGCCGAACTCGCTCGCTTCGACCGCTCCCGTCTCTGAGCTCGCGGGCTCGGCGGGAGCGGCGCCCGCGATGTCCCCTGCCTCAGCATCCGTCCCTTCGGAGGGCATTGGCAGGCAACGCAGGAAAGGAGAAACTGCAGGGGCGAGGAGCTGTGGAGTGTATGAAATGGCATCAGGAGCGTTGGTCAGCATTACGGCGGTCGGAGGCTCAGACGGCCGCCGACCGCTACTCATGGGCGCCATCGCCCAGCCGGGCGTCGGGTTCTTCTATGCACATCTCGACCGCTGGGTCGCCCTCTACGACAATAATCCTCTCGGCAAGCCGGTCCGCCTTCGCGATCCCCGGACGGACTCCTTCGATGAGAACGGGGAGGTCCACAGAGAAGGTCGCGTCGACGTCATTGCTCGTCATCGCGACGGTCACCTTGCGCTGTATTACGGCACACAGGTCGGCCGCACGATCGTGACGCGTGACGATATCGCCGCCCGCGAGGAGTATGATTTGGGAACCGAGACCTTCGGCCATTTCGCCGAAGCCTGCCGCCTGACCGCAGCCAACGAGCGTGCGCTGGGGCGCGTGGTCGCCGAGATCGCGCAGTCTCGCCGAGCGGTCGATCCGGCCAGCATGGTCGTGAACATCGACTTGTGAGGGCTCCTTGACCCGAATGGCCGACCTTGGCCCTGAGGCACAGGAGGCTCCCTATGAACCCATGGATGAGATGGAGGCTGGGCACCGTCAACAACAGCTTGGAGGCGACCCGGGCGTTTTGGGCGGGCATGTTGGGCCAGCGTACGGCAGCGGAGCGGGATCGCACTTCCGCTGCGACGGAGGCTCCCACGGCCGAAGAGTTGAAAGCGTCAGCTCCCAAGGTGTCAGAAGACCCTGCGGCCGAGCTGGTCGAGGCCAGAACTGCAGGAGCGATACGGACGCTCCGGAGGCGCCAAGCGTCACGACTTCACGGAAACCGAGCACCCGCGATGATCCAACGAACATCTCTGCGAGCGAAACGAATGGGCAGACACCGCAGCGATGCGGGGCAAAGTCGTCGGGGGCCGCAGCCGCCAAGCGTGGTCAATCGGAGAGGGAGAAGCCGCACCGCCCGCCTGCCGGGAAGGCGGGTGACCGCGAGCCGAAATACAGGAACCCCGACGATCCGTCGCAGAAATGGAGTGGTCGAGGACGCCGCCCGCGCTGGGTTACGCAGGCGCTCGAAGCCGGGCGCACGCTGAACGACCTGAAAGCCGGAAAGCGCTGAGCCGGGCCTCGGCTGTCTTTCCGCGACAGGCGCTCCCGATGCTGCTGCTTGGCCCAAGCAGCGAGAGGTCAACCCGCCCTTACCGGCCCTGGAGGGGGCGCGTCGAGCGCCGCACCGCGGCAGCAAAAGCGGTCATCGCACTCACCGGCAGCGTCGATGTGCTTCGGATCGCCGCTACCCGCACCCTGGACTACCCCCAAAGCCATTCAGAGCTCGCGACGCAAACCGGCATCCGGTGCACCGGCCTTCGGAGTGAAATCAGGGAACGTCTGATCAACGGCTCCGATTGAAGTCGTCCACCACGGCCAGCACTCGTATGCGACGGCCCCAGGAGAGCACGTCGGAGACGAAGTCCAGCGACCAGCGCTGGTTCGGCCCCTGCGGGATCGCCATCGGCGCTCGGGTGCCGGTCGCGCGCTTGCGACCACGTCGTCGGCGGACCGACAGCCCCTCCTCGGTGTAGAGCGGGAACAGCTTCTTCCTGTTCATCACGATGCCTTCCCGTTCGAGCAGGATGCCGAGCCGCCGGTCGCCGAACCGTCGTCGCTCGCCGCGCCCGGATCTCCGGGCTGTCGGGCGCCGGATCGCGCCGCACCGTCTTCGGATCGACCTCGGCCAAGGTGCAGGCCCGCCGTTGCGAGAGGCCGTGCTCTGCCATCAGACGGAGCGCCACCTCGCGCCGCTCGGCGGGCCGCCTCAGGGGGCGGGCCGAGCTCGATGTCTTCATTCTCGCGCAAGATCGTGTGCAAGCGGTCATAGGCGCGATCTCGAACGAGCTGGTAGATGATGTCCGGTGTGAGCTCTATTTGCTTCGCCCGAGTGAAGACCTGTTTGACGAAGGATTACGCGACCGTTGTTCTCGTCTGGATTCGAGGATTTGAGGACGACGCAGGTTCGGAACGCTGCGGCGGCTGACGGCGGGCCGCCACCCGCGCTCGATCTGACGGCGGTACCTCCGAAGGAACACCTCGTCCCGCCGCTTTGCGCGCTGCGTCAGACCATGTAGCGTGGAGCGCATAGATCAGCGCGGCGATGTGGGGTCGGCGGAGTGATTGCGTCCGGTTGGGCAAGTGACTTTCTCTGCTCTGGTGGAGCGCTCATCTCCGGCCGCCACGTGAGCGATCACCAGCTGATGCTCTTCATCAAGCATCGCGGACGCCCCGATCCCCGTCGTCGCCCACCGCGACACCGCCGCTACCGGCCAAGGCACTTGAGCATGCGGCGCTGGAGGCACCGCATGCCGTTACGCGGTCAGGAGCCGGAGGCGTCGTAGTAGGCCGCCTCGAAGTCGTAGAACGCCTCCAGGACCTCGGTGTCCACGAATGGCAGCAGTTGGCTCATGAAGACGCCGCCCACCTCGTTCTCCGGGTCGATCCAGAAGAACGTGTTGTAGAGACCGGCCCAGGCGAGGCTGCCGGCCGGCCGCCCGGTCGGTGCCTCCTCCTCGTTGATCATAAAGCTCAGCCCCCAGCTCTTCTCGAGCCCCGGGAAGAACTCGGCGTCGAGCGAGCGCTCGGGGTTCGTGGTCTCGAGCATCTCCACCCGCACGTCGCCCATCTGGTTCTGCGACATCTGCGCCACCGTCTCCGGCTCGAGGATCTGCTGGCCGTCCACGGTCCCGTCGTTGAGGATCATCCGGATGAACTTCAGATAGTCGGGCGCTGTGCCATAGAGGCCGCCGCCGCCGTACTCGCGCACCGGCTCCGACTGCCCGGTCCATTCCGCGACCTCGAGCGAGCCGTCCTCCTGCCTGAGGTGGTTCTCCACCCGCTGCTCCGCCATGCTGTCGGTCAGCTTGTAGCCGGTGCTGTCCATGCCGAGCGGGTCGAAGATGTGCTCCTGCATGTAGGCGCCGAGCGACTGGCCGCTCACCTCCTGAACCAGTCGGCCGATCCAGTCGATGGCGATGCCGTATTCCCACCGGCTGCCGGGGTCGAACATCAGCGGCTGGTTCCAGGTTGCCGGATCGTCGTAGTCAAGCGCCGGCATGCCACCCTGCGCATCCGAGTATCGCTGCAGGTCTGCGTCCCAGAGCGTGTACGCGGTGCCGGCCGTGTGGGTCATCAGGTCACGCAGCGTGATCTCGCGCGCGGGCGCGCGCAGGATCGCCTGACCGCTGTCGTCGAACCCGTCCATGACCTGGAGGTCGGCGGCGTCGGGCAGCCACTTCGAGATCGGCGAGTCGAGGTCGAGCTTGCCCTGCTCGACCAGCTGCATCGCCGCCGTCGCCGTGATCGCCTTGGTCATCGAGGCCATATTGAAGACACTATCCAAGCTGACCGGTTCGCCGCTGCCAAGCGCACGCTCACCGAAGGCGCCGGTGTAGATCGTCCCGTCGGCGTCGGTGATCCCGCCCACCGCCATCGGGATCTGCCCCTGCTTGACCGGGGCTTCCAGCGCTGCGTCGAGCCGCTCGGCCATTGCACCTTGCTGCGCGATGCCGCCCCCCGGCGCCCCGAATGCAAGTGTCGCTGCTGCCGTTCCATAAAGAACGGCTCGTCTATTGATCGACATTGTGTGTCCTCCCACACTTCCGGCCGGACCGCTTCGCCGCACCGGCGCCTCTAGGCATTTCGGATCACGGCTGCCCGGTCTCGCAGTTCAAGGGAGATCGCTTCGCGGCCGCAGTTAAACGATACACGTTCAAGGCGAACGCGCGAGAGGTTTCGTGCTCCTTGCGGCGAAGTATCAAAGACGCGCGTCACGCGCGGCCCTCGAAGTCCAACAACTGGGAAAGGCAACGCGGTGCCGGCGACGCGGCGCCGCGCCAGGTCAGCAGCAGGAACCGGACAGGTTCAGCGGGTAGTTCGACCTCGCCAAAAGCTCGTCACGCGCCGCTTCGATCCGGCTCTGCAGATGGGCGACGTCGACAAGGTGTCTGCGCCACTTCACTGGCCGTCCAGCGACGAAGACGTTCTCGACGTTGCTGGCGTCCATCATGGTGACGACCGCACCGGGGACGTTGTTGAGCGGGAAGAGGTTGATCCGGTCGGTCGCCAGCACGATGACGTCGGCCTCCTTGCCGGGCGTCAGCGAACCGATCTTGAGGTCAAGATGCGCCGTCCTTGCGCCACCCATCGTCGCCATTTCCAGGGTTCCGCGCCGTCGGAGCTGAGGCTGATAGCGATCCCGCGGTCGATGGCGTCCTGGAAGGGCATGTCCTGGCCCATCTGCATCTCGATCACCGGCGCGATCGAGACCTTGCCGCCGGTATCGGCGATCATGCTCCAGATCGCGTTGTTCGGCCCGGTGCAGTGGATGTACTCGTTGCCGGGCCCCATCCTGCCCCGCGCGCCCGGCGTCTTGGAGAAGTCGGTGCCGCCGATGTGCGAGATGATCGGCACGCCCGCCTCGCGCGCCAACGCCCACGGTTCGGGGTTGAGCCTGGTGTTGTGCGCCAGGGTCGGCTGGTCGTCGCACGAGAAGAACTGCCTCTGAATGCGCAGCAAGTCTTGCGGGAAGCGCGACTTGTCGCCGACGCCGTTCGAGTAGCCGAACAGGATGCGACTGCCAGCGTCCCTGAGCCTGGCCATACAGGCATCGGTGTGCTCGGGCGAGAGCGACACCTGCGATGTTTCGACGGTCGTGGTGGTGCCCCGTTCAACTGGCTCAGCGAGGCCACGAGTTCCGCCAGGCAGGCGTCGCCGGGGGTGTAGTTTGGGCTGAAGATACCCTGGATCTCGGTAATGTAGTTCTTGCCGTGCCCGTCGAAGAAGCCGAGCGTGCCGGCGGCCAGGATGTTTCGCAGAAGCGTCTTGTGCTTGTGGTGATAGGTGTTGACGAAGCCGGGCATCACGATCGTCCCGTACCGCGGCATCCGGGTCGGCTCTCCCCCGCCGCCGCAGGTTGTCGCCGCGACCTTACGCGGCGGCGCGCCAGAAGCGAAAGCGCCCCTGCCCGGTGATTTCGTGGACCAGCTCCGCTTCCGCCAGCCGGGCGATGTTGCGGCGGATGCCGGGCGCCGAGGCTCCGGTCGCCCGCGCCGCCATCCCCGCCGACAGTACCGGCCATGCCAGCAACGCATCGATCAGACGGCCGGGCGTCCGCCCGCTCATCCCTGCCGTCGCCGCCCGCGCCCGCGCCTCCCACGCCGCCAGCCGGTCGAGCTGCATCAGCGCCCGCAGGCAGCCGGTCTCGGCCGCCGCCGCCCAGGCGCCGAGGCGCTCGGCGGCGCCGCCGCCGGCAGCGTAGGGTGCCGTAGCCCGCGCCAGCGGCAGGAACGGCAGCGCCCTGCCCTCGCTTCCGCCGATCCGCGCCGCCAGCACCGCCGGTTCCAGCACCTCCGCCCCCAGCCCCTCGGCACGCCACAGGTGGAACGCGGCGGCCGCCCGCACCAGCGGCAGGGCCCCGTCGAGCGCTCCCTGTCCCGCCTGCCACCGCAGCCACGCCGGATCCCCGGCCAGATCGTCCCGACCAAGAAACGCCGCGTCGTCCAGGCCCGGCGCGGCCTCCAGCCGCCGGAATGCCCAGTGCGCCGCCGCGAGCGCCGTGGCATCGTCGCGCACCATGTCGGCCCGATCGACGGCATGCAGCGCCAGCCGGTCCTCGGCCACGCGGCCCCCCGCCTGCCACGAGATCGCCGACGCCTCGGCCAGCGCCAGCCGCCGGGCCAGTCCCGGAGGCCCGGCCGCCACACGCTCGTCGAGCCGTGCGAACGCCGCGGCCGCCCGCGCCAGCGCCCTGCCCTGCCGCGCCTCGGCCACGAGCCAGTCGCGGGGGAGCGGCCCCGGCCGCGCCGCATGCGGGCCCGGCAGGTCCCACGCGGCAGCCGCAGGGTCGGGAGGCACGAACCACGGCTCCGCCGGCGGCTCCGTATCGTAGATCGACGGCTGAGGGTCGCCGTCGGGCTCTTCCATGTCTACAGAGCTGCGTTGTTTCATACGATCAGAATGAACCGACTTTGCTCGCTACCCAAGCACATTCGGCTGCCCAGGACCTACTTCTGTCCAATCGACCGCACCACCGCCTTCCCAGACAATCGCCTCCAGCCGCTCGGATCGGTGCGCCAGACCGCCATCCTGCAGCACAGCAAGGTCCGCACGCCGCTGGCGCGACGACAGCGCGGCGTCGATGGTGACGGGCCCGCACCCTTGCCTGCGCCTATGAAATTGCACACACCCTCATCCCGGCGGCAAGCGCCGCTACCGCACCCCCGCCAGAGGGCTGCCTCATGCTGATCGGCTACGCCCGCGTCTCGACCGAGGACCAGCTGACGGCGCCGCAGGCCGAAGAGCTGCGCGCCGCCGGATGCGCCGAGATCCACGAGGAGCACGCCTCGGACGCCAGCCGCAGTCGCCCGGTCCTCGCGCGGCTCCTCCGCCGCCTCGCGCCGGCGACGTGCTGGTGGTGGTCCGGATCGACCGCCTCGCCCGCTCGCTCAGCCACCTGCTCGAGGTGATCGAGGGGCTGGAGGCCCGCGGCGCCCACTTCCGCTCGCTCGGCGATCCGATCGACACCACCAGCGCAGGGGCGCACCCCCCGCGGCCGCAGCAAGTGGCAGCCGAGCTCCGTCAGGATGCTGCTGCAGCGGGCGAAGAAGCACGGGCTGCTCTGAAGGACGAACCTTCAACGACCGACGTCAGGCCCCCCCTGTTCCCGTCAAAACGCAAAGGCGCGCCTTGCGTTACTGCGGGCCTGTCCGACCGCCGCCTTCGCGCGACGCCGCCTCCAGCGGCAAGACAAGCAGGGAGACGTCCGGATCGCGGGCCGCGGCCGCCACGAAGCGGCGATCTGCAGTGACCACCGGGACCTCGCGCAGCAGCGCCAGCGCGAGATACACGCAGTCGTAGACCGGATGGTCCAGCATTTGCGCGAGACGCAGCGCCTCCGACACCAGATCCTCGTTCGACGCGACGAGTGGCGCCCTCCGGAGCAGGTCCAGCGCATCGGCCGCTCCGGCCCGAGTGATCGCGCCGCGCCGCGCCATCACCCAGAACGCATTGGCGACCTCGACGAAAAGCAGCGGGGGCGCATGCAATGTCCGTCCGTCGAGAAGCGCCGCTGCCTCCGCCGACCCGGTCTCGTCGACCACCCACTTGATGGCGACGCTCGCATCGACGACGACGCCACTCACCTCTGACGCGCGTCGCGGGCCTCACGAACGATGTCGCTGGAATCGCCGTCATGTCTGAGCCGGTTGCGCAGCCGGGCGGCCGCGGCCGCGAATGTCTCGACTTCGCGCTGCGACGCCCCCAGCGCCTCCCGCAGGATCAGCCGATGCTCCGCTTCCGCCGATCGGCCCTGCGACGCCGCGCGCGCCTTCAATGCCTGTGCGAGTTCGTCGTCGACATCCCGTACCGTCAGGTTGGCCATGCTCTCATCCGCCTGCAATCTGCTTGCAGATATAGCAGTTCGCACGCCTTCTCGCAATGGCGTGCGCCGGCCACCCTATGGTCATTCCGGCGACGACCCCCAAGATGTTGACTTTTCGCTTGCCCGGATCCCTTCAGGTGGGCATCTATTTACGGAAGTGAGCGAATAATACGACGCAAGCCGTAACAACCGGCCGCGACTTGAGGGCAGTGATGACCAAGCATCAGCGGATCGACCGGCTCGTCGGCGATCATGCCGAACGGCTGTCCGAGCGGCTGCAGGCGCATCGCGCCCAGCTCTTTCCGCCCAACGCGCGCAAGGAGCTGCGCAAGTTCACCTCCGGCGAGGTGGCCGAGCTGCTCGGCGTCAAGGACGCCTACCTGCGCAAGCTGCACCTCGACGGCAGGGGCCCCTCCCCCGAGATCCGCGCCGGCGGCCGGCGGCTCTACTCGCCCCGACGACATCCAGGCGCTGCGCGAGCTGCTGGAAGCGCGGCGCCAAGACCCCCGGCACCTACCTGCCCGGCCGGCGCGAGGGCGACCACCTGCAGGTCATCACCGTCATCAACTTCAAGGGCGGCTCGGGCAAGACCACCACCGCCGCGCACCTGGCGCAGAAGGCCGCGCTCGACGGCTACCGGGTGCTGGCGATCGACCTCGACCCGCAGGCGTCGCTCTCGGCGCTGCACGGCTTCCAGCCCGAGTTCGACCTGCTCGACGGCGGCACGCTCTACGACGCGATCCGCTACGAGGACCCGCTGCCCCTGCCCGCAGATCATCCGGCGGACCTACTTCACCAATCTCGACATCGTGCCCGGCAACCTCGACCTGATGGAGTTCGAGCACGAGACGCCCCGCGCGCTGGCCGACAGGTCGGGGCATCTCTTCTTCACCCGCGTCGGCGACAAGCTGGCCGAGGTCGAGGCCGACTACGACCTCGTCGTCATCGACTGCCCGCCGCAGCTCGGCTTCCTGACCATGTCGGCGCTCTCGGCGGCGACCGCGGTGCTGGTGACGGTGCATCCGCAGATGCTCGACGTGATGTCGATGTGCCAGTTCCTGCTGATGACCTCGAACCTGCTCGGCGTCGTGGCCGAGGCCGGCGGCGACATGAGCTACGACTGGCTGCGCTATCTCGTCACCCGCTACGAGCCCGGGCGACGGGCCGCAGAACCAGATGGTGGGCTTCATGCGCTCGATGTTCGGCGAGCACGTGCTGAACCACGCCGTGCTGAAATCCACGGCGATCTCGGATGCCGGGCATCACCAAGCAGACGCTCTACGAGGTCGAGAAGAGCCAGTTCACGCGCGCCACCTACGAGCGCGCGATGGAATCGCTCAACGCCGTGAACGGCGAGATCGAGGGTCTGATCCAGGCCGCATGGGGGCGCTGATGGCACGCAAGGATCTTCTCAAGGACCTGATGGGGCCCGCCCCGGAAAGGCCGGAAGGCGAGGCCGCCTCCCGTGCCTCGCTCGACACGGCGCGACCGCGATCGAACAAGGGCGCGATCGGCGCCGTCAGCCGCTCCATCGCCGACCTCAAGGCGCGCTCCATCGTCGAGATCGACCCGTTCGAGATCGACGCCGGCGGCGTCAAGGACCGGCTCGAGCACGACGAGCCGACCACGCCCGGCTGCATGGAATCGCTGCGGGACTACGGCCAGCAGGTGCCGGTCCTGGTCCGGCCCCATCCCGAAAAGGAGGGCCGCTTCCAGATCGTCTACGGCCGCCGCCGGGTGCTCGCGCTGCGCGACCTCGGCCAGCCGGTCAGGGCGCTGGTCCGCGATCTCGACGACCGCGCGCTGGTCGTGGCGCAGGGCCAGGAGAACACGGCGCGGCGCGACCTCAGCTTCATCGAGAAGGCCAATTTCGCCCGGCAGATGGCCGAGGCGGGCTACGACGCGCAAGATCATCTGCGACGCGCTGTCGATCGACAAGACGGTGCATCAGCCGGATGCTTGCGATCACCGACCGCGTTGCCGGTTGCGCTGATCGAGGAGATCGGCGCGGCGCCGTCCGTCGGGCGCGACCGCTGGCTGCACCTCGCCGACATCTACGAGGCGTCCTCGCCAGACGTCGAGGATGCGCTGACGATCCTCAACGTCTCTGGCGCCGAATCGTCCGACGCGCGTTTCGAAGCCACGCTCGATTGGCTGACCCAGCGCAACACGCGCGCCGAGGAAGCGCGCAAGGCCGCTGAGCCGCGGCCGCGGGAGATCGTGCGCGGCGACGAGGGCGCAGCGTCTGGCCGAGGTCGTGCGGAGCCGCGGCGCGGTGACGCTCAAGCTGAAATCAAGGGATCTCGACGGCTTCGACGACTGGCTTGCCGAGAACCTGACCGAAATCCACCGCGACTGGCTTGCCCGGCGCGGCGGACCAAGAGCCCTGAACGGGCCGTCAATCGAGCAGTAACAAAAGGAGGCACGAGTACAGGCAGGACAAGAAAAAAGCCCCCCGAGACGGTCATCCCGGAGAGCTCTCTTTGATCTAGCACCTCGAAGTTAGCTCCGAATGTTGACAGCTGTCAACTCTGCCGTTCGCGGCGGGGCTTGTCGGGTTTTGCCTCGTGATACGCGATGGAACGACTGACCTCGACGCCCTTCGGGCGGCGCCCGATGACGCGTGCGCTGATTTCGGCCGCACAACGCGCACACTCGCTCCCCCCCGGCGCAAGCGCGCCCAAATGGGAGCTTTTCCGCGACCTCTGCGCGGCGCGCGCGCGCCTTCGGTCTGAGCGACCGCGATCTGGCGGTTCTCGACGCGCTCCTGACATTCCACCGGGCCGACACGCTGTCTGCCGCCGGCGACCTCATCGTCTTCCCATCCAACAGCGCACTCTCGGAACGGGCGCACGGCATGGCAGAGAGCACCCTGCGGCGGCACCTCGCCGCGCTCGTCGACGCCGGGGTCCGCCACGACAGCCCCAACGGCAAGCGCTACGCGGCTCGAAATCGCGACGGCGACATCGTCCGGGCCTTCGGGTTCGACCTGAGCCCCCTCCTCCACCGCGCGTCCGAGATCACCTGCGCCGCCCGGGAAGCCCGCGCCGCGGCCGATACTCTCCGCCGACGCCGCGAAGGAGTTGTGCCTGCGTCTGCGCGACTGCGCCAAGCTCATCGCCTATGCCTCAGCCGAAGGTCTGCTAAACGAACGTTCCCAAGCCGCAGACCGGCTCCGCGACCTTCAGCGCACGCTTCGCAGGAAGCTCGACTCAGCCACCCTAACGCGTCTGGAGGCGGACAGCGCCTCACTGTTATCCACAGTGGAGCTCAGCCTACGCGCGCCTGGAACAGGAAATACGGACGGCAGCGACGTCGAAATTGAGCGGCACATACAGAGTTCAAAAGAAGACACATGTGACTCTGAAGAGATCGTGAGAACGTTCAGAGATGAGGAAGTCGCGTCCAAACCCAACGCTCCGGCGGCGATTCCGTTGCCGATTATCGCATCGGCATGTCCGGATATGGCTACCTTCCACGGCAACGACATCAGGACGTGGTCCGATCTTCTGTCCGCAGCAGCCAGGGCGGCACCCATACTCGGAATAAACCTCGACACCCTCCAAGAAGCCCGATCAGCGATGGGGCACGTCAATATGGCGATCACCGTGGCATGCATCCTCCAACGCGCGGCGGCAATACGCAGCCCAGGCGGTTATCTCCGAGCACTTGCACGAAAGGCTGAACGGGGTCTGTTCTCTCCTCGCCCGATGGTCTTTGCGCTCCTCGCTCCGTCAGAGCCAGAGGTCTGCAGTTGACAGCTGTCAACTCTTCTGCAGCCAAGGGCGAACTACACCAATGAACCAACAATCATGTATCACGACTGACCTCGTTCGCAACGAGAGCGACCGGCCGACAAGCTTTCTCATGCGCTTCAGAGGCCGTACGCGGAGTAAGACCGGGGCAGGGGGCCGGCACCCGAGATCCCTGATTGTTTCAGGGACAGAGGTCCATCTCGAGATGGATGTAGTCCCCTCGGTACGTCGCCTCACCGAGGTAGATGACGGTGTCGTCCCGCCCTGTGAAGACCCTGCGGATCTCCGCGACCGGCGTGTTCACGGGAACTTCGAGATACCTCGCAACCTCGATGTCCGCCGAGCCGATGTTGAGGGTCTGGCGCGCCTTTGCGATTTCGATTTCCGGGAACCCAACGAAAAGCGGAATGACGACCTCGGAGCGAAAGCGCTCCGGGGCGAGGGCGAAGACGTCCTCGGCAATGTAGAGCGACACGATGCAATAGCGCTCGCCCTCCCTGGCATGGACGCGCTGCATGTGGACATAGTTCGAAGCCGCCTTGCCGTCCTCCGTGTTGAGGTGCGGCTGTGCCTCGGATTCCACGAGGTTGACGAGGTCAGGCGTGTCGCCTCGGTACATCTCGACCAGATCGTCGAGGGTCGTGCTGACAACGAGGCGCCGCTTGCTGCCTTCCGCCCCCGTGACGAAGGTGCCGCGTCCGCGCTCCGGCGACAGCAAACGCTCGCCTGCCAGTATCTGGATCGCCTGCCGGACCGTCACACGGCCGACGTCGAACTCTTCCATGAGCCGGTCGATCGAGGGCAGGGTGCTGCCGGTGGGCCAGATGCCCCGCTTGATGCGGTGACGAAAGACGTCGGCCAGCTGAAGGTAGCGCGGCACTGGAGAGCGATCGAACATCCGTCGACCCTGCCCAAGAATGGGGGTTGCGTCAAACATCCTATTATTAGAACCATTGGGACGTTTGCTGCTGCTCGAAGCGCCCGCACCGGCCGAAGACGCCGTGGGGTGCAGCCGAAGGGAGCATGGGACCTTAGAGCCGCGGGACTTTTCCGACAGCGGCTCGCATGGCGGCGGACCGGAAAGCGCAACTCTACTCACTGGGAGGTGCAAGATGAGACGAAAGACCGAAGGAAGCGGAGTGGTTTCCGGCCTTGGACGCCGGGCTGTCCTGCAAGGAACGGCCGCCGTTGCCGCCGGCCTCGCGTTGCCGTCGCTCGTCGCGGGTCGGGCCGGCGCACAGACCGACGGGGTTCTGGACACGCTCTCGGACGCGCAGATCGATTGGCGGCAGGCGGAAGGCACCGCGATCACGATCGGCGTGATACCCGCGGGGTACTTCAACAACCTGCAGGAGTTGCTGCCGCAGTTCAAGGAACTCACGGGGATCGACGTCGCCTTCGAAATGACGCCGCCCGGCCAGATCCGGCAGAAAGCAGTCCTCGACCTGTCGAGCGGCACCGGGAACTGGGCGAGCCACGCCGCCGACCCGATGTACTACGAGCTTTACGTCGCGAACGGATGGGTCGATCCGCTGGACCGGTATCTCTCGGACGAGACGCTCACGGATGCCGAGTGGTTCGACTACGAGGACATCCTTGCCGGGTGGCGCGGCGCAGTATCCGTCGACGGCACGCCCTACGGAATTCCCTACGACGGCGAGGCGACGCTGCAGGTCTACCGCACGGATGTCTATGACGAGCTGGGACTGGCGCCGGCCGAGACGCTCGACGAATACGCGTCGAACGCGGCCGCCGTGAACGACCCCGGCAACCGCCTGTGGGGCGCGGCCCTGCGGGGGTTCAAGGGCGCCGGCCAGAACATGTACATCTATCCGTCGATCTTCCTTGCCTACGGCGGCAAGTGGTTCGACGGCGAGAAGCTGGTCGTCAACGGCCCCGAGGCGGTGGGCGCGCTGGAGTGGTACGTCGATCTCTTGAACAGCTATTCGCCGGATGGCGTGCAGAACTGGAACTGGCCCGATATCGCGGATGCGTTCGGGCAGGGCACGCTCGGCTCGTACATCGACGCAAACAGCTCGGCCGCGGTCATCGCCAACCCGGAATCGTCCCAAGTGGTCGGCAAGATCGGCTTTGCGCGCTGGCCGAAGGGACCGTCGGGCCGGCGAGTGACGTCGATCTGGACGTGGAGCTTTCCGATCAACGCCGCTCTGTCGGAGCAGGAGAAGACGGCGACATGGCTCTTCATCCAGTGGGCCGCCTCGAAGGAAGTGCAGGCGGCAACCTCCTACGCCTTCGACGGCGCATACAAGCGGCTTGGCGTGAACCGCGCTTCGACCTGGGAGCAGGAGCCGTTCCGCGAGATGCTGGCTGACGTCGGAGACAACTTCATCGACGCGTCGACCGCCTCGCTGCAGGAGGACACCGACGTCGACTGGCGGCCGCGGCTGCCGCAATGGCCCGCTGTCGGTGAAACCATGGCGACGGCCATCCAGGCGAGCCTCGTCGGCCAGGCCGGACCGCAGGAGGCCCTGGACCAGGCGCAGGAGAAGATCGCGAGCCTGATGGATGGCTGACGCGGCCGGGCGGAAGGCCGTGGTGATGCGGAGAGGGTTCGCGTCGACCGAGCAGGGCTTCGCGCTGCTCATGGTGGCGCCGGCGATCCTGATCCTGCTGCTCACCACGTCGTTTCCGCTCGGCTATCTGATCTGGAACTCGTTCCATTCCATCAACCTGGCGATGCCGTTCATGGACGGCTTCGTCGGGCTCGAGAACTACGCCACGATGATGGACGACCGCGAGTTCTGGCATTCGCTGGGGCTGACGGCGATCTACACCGTCAGCACTGTCTTCCTGCAGCTCGTGATCGGGCTCGGCATGGCGCTGCTGGTGATGCAGATCCCGCGCGGCCAGTGGCTGTTCCGCATCGCGGCGATCCTGCCCATCGTCCTCGCGCCCGTGGTGGTGGGCCTTTTCTGGCGCACGCTGATGCTGGCGCCGAACTTCGGGATCCTCGATTTCATCGTCCGGGCGCTCGGGCTCGGGCCGGTCAACTGGCTCGGCTCCCCGGTCCCGGCGCTGATCTCGGTGATCGTGATCCACACCTGGCAATGGACGCCCTTTGCGTTCCTCGTCCTGCTGGCAAGCCTCGCGTCGCTGCCCGCCGACATCTACGAGGCCGCGCGCATCGACCGCGCCAACGCGTTCCGGAGGTTCGTCCATATCACGCTGCCGCTGATCCGGCCGGCCATCGTGATCGTCATCATCATGCGCTCGATGATCGCGCTGTCCGCGTTTGCCGCGATCTTCGCGGCGACGGGAGGAGGGCCGGGGACGGCGACCGAGATCCTGAACCTCTATGCCTACAGGACATCCTTCGTGAAGCTCGACTTCGGCTACGGCTCGGCGCTGGCGGTGGCGCTTCTGCTGATCACGCTGGCGGTCTCGGCGGTCCTGTTCGTGCTGCGCACGGCACGGGCGAGCTGAAGCATGACCGCCAGACGGGCAGGCCGGATGTGGCGCAACGCGATGCTCTACATTGCCGCCGGCCTCTTGCTGGTGGTCTGGATCTTTCCGGTCGTCTGGGCCGTCGTCGTCTCGCTCAAGTCCGAGACCGAGGTGCTGGCCTATCCGCCACGCATCGTGTTCGAACCGACGGCCGAGAACTACCGCGACGCGCTGTTCGGCAGCTTCTCGATCGTCGACAGCTTCATGACGAGCTTCATCATATCCACCGCAACCACCGTGCTGACCATCCTCCTTGCGGTGCCGGCCGCCTACGCCTTTGCACGGCTGAGGCTGCGCGGCAAGCGGACGATCGGGTTCTACACGCTGGCCACGCAAATGGTCCCGCCGGTGGGGCTGGTGATCCCGTACTTCCTGATCCTCAACAAGATCGGCTGGCTCGACACCTACCAGGGCATGATCACCGTGTTCCTGACCTTCTCGCTGCCTTTCGCGATCTGGCTGATGGTCTCGTACATGGAGGACATCCCGCGCGAGATGGAGGAGGCCGCCTTCCTCGACAAGGCGAGCCGGCTGCAGACGCTCTGGTACGTGATCCTGCCGCAGGTCAGGGGCGGGATCGCGGTGACGGTCATCTTCGTCTTCCTGAACGCCTGGAACGAGTTCCTGTTCGCGGTCCAGCTTGGCGGCAACACGGTGCGGCCGGTCACGGTCGCGATGTACAATTTCGTCTCGGTCGAGCAGACGCTCTGGGCCAAGCTCGCGGCCGCGGCGCTGATCGCGATGCTGCCGATGATCGTCATCGGCATTGCCGCCCAGAGGCAGATCGTGAAGGGCCTGACAGTCGGCGCAGTCAAGGGCGGGGGCCGGAGATGACCGGCGGCGAGCAGGGCCGCGTCCGGCTGAGCGGGATCCGCAAGACCTACGGTTCGTCCGTGGCGTTGAAGGGCATCGACCTCGAGATCGAGCCGCAGGAGTTCTTCGCGCTGCTGGGACCTTCGGGCTCGGGCAAGTCGACGACCCTGCGCGTGATCGCCGGGCTCGAGGAGCCCGACGAAGGCAGCATGATGGTGGATGGCGTCGATGTCACCGGCGCCTCGCCCGGCGATCGGAACGTGGCGATGGTGTTCCAGAACTACGCGCTCTATCCGCACATGACGCTGGCCGAGAACATCGGCTTTCCGCTCAAGATGGACAAGGTGCCCAAGGACCGCATCCCGGCGATGGTGCAGGAGGCCGCGGACCGGGTGAAGATCGGCCACCTGCTGCACCGCCGTCCCGGCCAGCTTTCGGGGGGCCAGCAGCAGCGCTGCGCGCTGGCGCGCGCGATCGTCCGGCAGCCCCGGCTGTTCCTGCTGGACGAGCCGCTGTCGAACCTCGACGCGCAACTCCGGCTGGAGACCCGGATCGAGCTCAAGCGGCTGCATTCCTCGATGGATGTCACAACGGTCTACGTGACGCACGACCAGGAAGAGGCGATGACGCTCGCCGACCGGATGGCGATCTTCAGTGACGGCGAGATCATCCAGACCGGGACGCCCGAGGATGTCTTCAACCGGCCTGAAAACATGGATGTCGCGGGCTTCATCGGCAGCCCGTCCATGAACCTGATCCCCGCCCGCCGCGAGGGGGAGAGATCGTCGTTGCCGGACACCAGGTGTTGACCGCCGGCGGTCCGACCCGGGACATCGTGCTCGGGATCCGGCCGAGTCACCTGCGATTGGGCGCCGATGGCGTTCCCGCGAGTGTCCTGCTCTCGGAAAACCTCGGCGAGACCATGCTGTTGAACGTCGACCTCGCGGGCGAACTGGTGAAGGTGCGCTTGCCGGAGGTTCGAGGTCTGGCGGAAGGCGAGACCGTCCACCTGACGTTCGATCCGGCCCAGGTGCATTTCTTCGATCCAGAGAGCCGTCGCCGCCTCGCGGACGAGCCGACGGCCGGCGCCCTATAGGAGTCCCGCAATGAAGGCCGTCTTCCTGCTGTTCGATTCGCTGAACCGGTTGATGCTGGAGCCCTATGGCGGCACGCTTCTGAAGACCCCGAACTTCCAGAGGCTGGCCGACCGCTGCATCACCTTCGACCAGCACTACATCGGCTCGATGCCGTGCATGCCCGCCCGCCGCGACATGCAGACCGGACGGCTGACCTTCCTGCACCGCAGCTGGGGACCGCTCGAGCCGTTCGACAACTCGTTCCCGGAGCTCCTGAAGACCGCCGGCGCGTATTCGCACCTGATCTCCGACCACTATCACTATTGGGAGGACGGGGGCGCCACCTACCACACGCGCTACAACTCTTTCGACTTCATCCGCGGGCAGGAATCGGACCCGTGGAAGGTGCTGCTGACCTCGCCGATCGAGCGCATCCGCGAGAAGTACCACCCAAGCCAGAACGACCCGGGCTCGAAGCAGAACCCGTACAACTACATGATCAACCGCGAGTTCATAAAGGAAAGCGACGACTTTCCATCGACCAAGTGCTTTGCGGCGGCGTTCGACTTCCTCGACATCAATCGGGCGGCCGATAATTGGTTCCTGCAGGTCGAGACGTTCGACCCGCACGAGCCGTTCTTCGCGCCGGAGGAATACCGCGAGTTGTTCCCCACGGACTACGACGGCCCGATCCTCGACTGGCCGCGCTACGAGCGGGTCACCGAGCCGCAGGACGAGATCGACGAGCTGCGCGCGAACTACTTCGCGTTGCTGGCCCATTGCGACGCACTGCTCGGCCGCTTTCTCGACTATTTCGACGCGCATGACATGTGGAGCGACACCGCCCTCATCCTGACCACCGACCACGGGTTCCTCCTGGGCGAGCACGACTGGTGGGCGAAGAACCGGATGCCGATGTACGAGGAGATCTCGCACATCCCGCTGTTCATGCATCACCCCGACCACGCTGGCCGCGCCGGTGAGAGACGGCAGAGCCTGACCCAGACGATCGACCTGATGCCGACGATCTGCGAGCTGTTCGGCGCCGAGGTTCCGCCCGAGGTCGAGGGGCGGTCGCTGCTGGCCCTTCTCGACCGCGACGCGCCGCAGCGCGAGGCGGCGATGTTCGGCTACTGGGGCGGGGGCGTGAACGTCGTCGACGGGCGATACACCTGGTTCTGCTATCCCAGGGACATGAAGAACCAGGACCTCTACCAGTACACGCTGATGCCCGCGCACATGACCCAGCCGTTCACGCTCGACGAGCTGAAGGGGGCGAGCCTGGTCCCGCCGTTCGATTTCACCAAGGGCGTGCCGCTCCTCCGCATCGCCCACAGGTCGAAGGCGGACACCAGGACGCACAGCTACCACTTCCCCGAGAAGATGGAGGACACCAACACCGTCCTCTACGATCTGGAGCGCGATCCCGCCCAGGCGGAGCCGATCAGCGACCCCGAGGTGGAGGCGCGCCTGCGCGGCGCCCTGTTCCGGATGATGGAGGCCAACGACGCGCCCCGGGAAGCCGTCGCACGGATGGAGGAGAGTATCGGCCGCTGAGCGGTTGCGTAAGGGAGCGGGGGGCGGACCGCCCGCCTGCCGTCAATCCATCATTGCGGAGAAATGCCGCGGCATTCACCAACACCAACGACAGCTACATCGACGAAGCCTGTGGCGTCCGGCAACGAATGGTCGGGCGCAGCGTTGACCTCCGACGATCCGGGCGACGAGCTGGACCGACAACACATCGTGGCGTGCCCCGCTCTGCGGGTCAAAGCATCAGCGCGCGGGAGCTCGTCTGATCGCTGCGTGCGCCGTTCGGCTTCGAAAAAGTGCGCCAGTGCCCGCCCTGCCAAGAGCCGCGCGAAGGCGCGGTCGGACAAGAGCCGCGCTGCGTCGAAGGGCACTGTCAGCTTCTCTTGAGCGGACGGACAAACGCCGCTCGCGGCCGCTCACGCGGACAGATCGGTCGCGTGGGCGGCCCAGATGTCCAACGCATCCTGTCTTGCGTGGCGGTAGGAACGGGAGGAGAGTCGGTGCCGACTGGGGCGGACGATGGCGGCTGACTGATCGTGGACCCAAAAACAACCTGACAGTGCAGGCGCCGCTCCATGTCAGAACTGCCACGCTATCTGGTCAGGTGGCCTTCCGATGCGGCGGCCGCTTCCAGCCGATCCACTTCTGCGGTCAGCAGCCGCGAGAAGGGCCCCTTCCGCGAGATGCGGGCGATCCTCGACGATGCGAAGGCGCGGCGGGGCTATGCGACGACAGCGCTGAAAAGGGCGGCGGCCGATGGCTGATGCGCTTGCGCTCTACCGGCTCGTCATGGGCGAGGCCTGGGACGAGGAGCAGCGCCGCGCAGGGGCAATGCGTCAGCAGGCCGCCACGCGGCAGGGGCGGTTCCGGCGTGTGTGAATCCCGGAGACAAAGTGGGCCACGGAAGCGGTCGGATGCTCTGACCGCCGCGGAGTAAAAGTCCGCCATTCTGCGCCTGAGGCAAACGAGCTGAAGGCGGGGAGATGTACTCTGTGGAACTCTACGCGCGTGTGCGGCGAGCGTGCCATGTCGAGGGTCTGAGCGAGCGAGCGGCGGCCCGGTTGTTCGGGATCGACCGCAAGACGGTGTCGAAGATCCTGAAGCACTCGGTGCCCCCTGGCTACCGGCGTTCGAAGCCCCCGGTGCGCCTGAGAACGGCGGTGAGAAAGTCGGCCACGGTAGCGGCGGGATGAGCCCGCGGCGGGCGGCGTAAAAGTCGGCCACGTTTGCCCTCTCTGGCGGCAGGGAGGGTGAGCCAACGGAACGCCAATGGTCCGAGAGACATTGGCGAACGCGGAGACCATGACCACCATCGCCGCCGATCCCAGGCATCTCGGCGCCCGGATCGGCATGACCAGCGTCCTGCACACCTGGGGCTCGGCGTCGTGCCGAAGGCACGCCTTCGGCCCAACCCCATCATCCGCATGTCCACATGATCGTCCCCGGTGGCGGCCTGTCGCCGGACGGCACCCGGTGGGTGTCCTGCCGGCCGGGCTTCTTTCTACCGGTTCGGGTGCTGTCCCGGCTGTTCCGGCGCCTGTTCCTGGAGGGGCTGGCGGCGCTGCACCGCGCCGGCAAGCTCGCCTTCTTCGGCGACCTCGAAGGCTTGGCCGATCCCTCCGCCTTCGCCGCCTGGCTCGCGCCGCTGCGCAAGCTCGAGTGGGTGGTCTATGCCAAGCCACCCTTCGGCGGCCCGGAGGCCGTGCTCGCCTACCTCAGCCGATACACTCACCGCGTGGCGATCTCGAACACTCGCCTCGTCAGCGCCGACGCCGATACCGTCGCGTTCCGCTGGAAGGATTACCGGATCAAGAGCGGCGATCGCCTCAAGGTCATGCGCCTCCCGCCCGAGGAGTTCATCCGCCGCTTCCTGATCCACGTCCTGCCCGACGGCTTCCACCGCATCCGGCATTACGGCCTGCTCGCCAGTGCCGGCCGCAAGGCCACCCTCGCCAGGGTTCGCGATCTCCTCGGCGCCGAAGTGCATCAAGAGGCCGACGCGATCGACATGCACGCCGCTCCGCCACTCACCCTGAGGGAACCCTGCCCGGACTGCGGCGGGCCGATGCGGATCATCGAGACGTTCCGGCGCGGCGAACGTCCGATGACCAGGGCTCCGCCGCGGAGGGCTGCCGCATGATGACACGGCCATCACCGTCGATGACCCCGCTACGGATCAGATACGCGGTCCGGAACAGCGCCAGGCTGCGCCTCCGCTTCGTCCCGCTGCCGCATCAGCCTGACCGGCATCGAACGCCGCTGTCGGATCCATCTCCGATCACGCGAAAGAGCGCGGTGATCCGCCTTCATCGCTGCCTACCGCCCCGTCGCCCGCGCTCCAACGCAAGCGGTACCCGCGCGCTTTCCCCATAGACACCTGCGCCAGACCCCCGCGGCTTCCTCCCTGCGAGGTTTCCAACGCGGCCCGCACACCGCCAGCGGTCACCGTCACGCAGCGGACCGCATCGAAAAACATGGTGTGATTGCGGCGCCGCTCTTCGGGGGCGGACGAGGCCCGGTATGCTGATCTCATCGAACAGGAGCCGCAGGGAGAATGGATATGAAATGCTATGCAGGCCTGGACGTTTCGCTGAAGGAGATTTCCATCTGTGTCATTGACCATGATGGACGGATCGTGTCGCGGGGAAGCGCGCCATGCGATCCGGAAGGGGTACAGGGCTGGCTGAGGAACAGATCGCTCACTCCGGACCGGATCGTGCATGAGAGCGGCCAGCTTGCGATATGGCTGCAACGGGGGCTGATCCGGCTCGGACTGCCTGCCACCTGCATCGACGCTCGCATGGCACACAAGAGCCTCTCGGCCCGGCCCAACAAGTCCGATGCCGCAGATGCGGAAGGCCTGGCGCAGCTGGCCCGCACCGGCTGGTTCACCCCTGTCCATATCCGCAGCGGAGAAGCCGACCGCCTGCGCAGTCTGGTCGGCGCGCGCGAGCGGCTGGTTGCGGAAGGAGCTCGAAGGGCACGTTCGCGGCGTCCTCAAGACCTTCGGCATCCGCATGGCTGCGGTTGGCCACGGGCAGTCGAGGCAGGCGTTTCGCGACCAGTTGGCCATCGCGGGCGAACGCGATCCGATGCTTCGTGCCATCGCTGACGCCTTCATCCCCGTGCATGAGACCCTGTGCCGGGCTGCCGCCGATCTCGAGGCGGGCGTGAAGACGAAAGCCCGGCAGCATCCCGTCGCCCGCCGCCTGATGACGATCCCCGGCATTGGCCCGGTCGTCTCGCTCAGCTTCATTGCGTTGGTCGACGACCCGGCCAGGTTCCGAAAGGCGGCGGACGTCGGTGCCTTTCTCGGGCTGACGCCAAAGCGGCACCAGTCCGGCGAGGTGGACTGGTCCGGGCGCATATCGAAATGCGGCGATCGAGCCATGAGGCGCCTGCTCTTCGAGGCTGCCGCCAGCCTGATCCACCGCGTTCAGCGCTTCTCGCCGCTGAAGAGCTGGGCGGTGCGGCTGGCCGGCAGGCGCGGCTTCCGCAAGGCCGCCGTGGCCACCGGCCGGAAACTCGCCGTGCTGATGCTGACCCTGTGGAAGCGCGAAGCCGACTACGCCTGGACGACGGGTGCGAGCACATGATCTGAGTTCCCGCCACTGCGGCCGGGAGAAGGGTCCCGAAGGGACAGCGGTTGATCGATCTCGTTCTGAAGGATGGGACGCGGGCCAAAACCGCGTACCCCGCGAAAAACATCGAAGACGATCCGCCACCGGAAACCATCATGAGGCGCACGGAACGCGACCTCGCAGAGAACCATGCCCCTGACGGACAAACCGCTCTCCCACTTGACATGGCCGCAATCAGAGAACCTTCAGCAAGCTGCCATTGGCAAGGCGCGAGGAGAAGTTAGTTCTGCGGCCTGACACCCAAACCTTCCGTCAAACTTTCGACATACGCCAAGTTGACGAAACTCCACGAACTCACCTGACCGAACCTCAGGTTCGGGCGACTGCCACCTCCTTCGCCGGAGTCCGCCGTCGCCCGAGCCGCCCGAATCCAGAGGAGGTCATGATGACCCACGTTCAGGCGCAAGCGCGCCAGGCTTCTGAATCCGTGCTGCCGCGAGAGGGCGCCATCGTCGCCCTCGACCTCGGCACCACCACCGGCTGGGCGCTGCGCAGCGCCGACGGTCTGATCACCAGCGGAACGTTGTCGGTGAAGCCCAGCCGCTACGACGGCGGCGGCATGCGCTATCTGCGGTTTCGCGCCTGGCTGGAGCAGCTGGCGGCCGAAGCAGGCCCGATCGCCGCGATCCGCTATGAGGAAGTTCGGCGGCATATCGGCACCGACGCGGCGCATGTCTTCGGCGGCCTGCTCGCCACCCTGACCGCCTGGGCCGAGGCCAGCGGCATCCCGTACCGAGGCGTCCCGGTGGGCACGATCAAGCGACGCCACCGGAAAGGGGGAACGCGCCGAAGCCGGCGATGATCGCCGCAATCAGGTCCCGCGGCTTCGCACCTGCCGACGACAACGAGGCCGACGCCATCGCCATCCTGCTCTGGGCGCTGGAGACCTGCGGAGGCGTGCGATGAGCGGGATGCGCTTCACGCCGAAGGGCCATGGCGGCGAGCGCCGCGGCCCCGACCAGGTCAAGCGCGAGGGCTGGCGTGAGCAGGGTGTTCTCGCCGTCGCCGTCGACGACGAACGGCTCTCTTGGCCGGAGCAGGAGCTGGTCCGCCAGCTCGGCGAAAAGCTCGACGGCAAGCGGGAGGCGCGCCATGGCTGAGTGGGCGATGGCCCGCGTGCGGGGCCGGCTGGAGAGCGCGGCCGACGTGATGCGGCAGCTGCCGGGCGTCAGGCCGCAGGGCTACTTCAACGCGTGGCCCGAGTACTTCCACAGCTTCGCCGACAAGGTCGGCGAGGAGCCGCGAATGCGCCGGCCGCGGCCGAGCCCGCGGGCGATCACCGAGGCCGAGCAGGCGCTGCTGTGGCTCCGCTGGCTCGAGCCCGAGGAGGCGCAGCTGGTCTGGGCGCGGATCAATCGTGCGAGCTGGAAGGAGCTCTGCTGGCGGTTTGGCATCAGCCGGACCGCGGCCGACCGGCGCTGGCAGTACGGGCTCGCGGTGATCGTGTGGCGGCTGAATGGGCGGGAGCCGCACATGCGGCGTGGCAGGAGGTTCGTGATCGAGCAGGCGCAGGGGTGACCGCAGGAGCGAGCGATCAGATGAGCCCGAGCTCGCGATCGCTCGCCTTTCCGCCGTACTTTTCCGCCTTTGGCCAGGGGCGCTCCGGCCAGTCCGGCTTGAACACGAAGCTCGACCTCGCTCGCCCCGGGAGCAGCGCGCCATTTCCGGCGCCCTGCGCGTAGTCGTAGTAGAGCTTTACGATTTCCTCGTGGCAGACCTGCTGGGCCGCCGGATGCGCGAGGCAGGCTGCGCGCCAGCGCCTCACCCGGTCGTAGTCGGCGTCGGGCGGCAGGTCGAAGCTCTCGTAGTATTCGAGGAACCAGAAGCGCATGAAGATCGGAGCGAAGACGGTCTCCGAAAGGCCAAAATCGTCGAAGAGGTAGGTGCCCTCCGGGGCTTGCTCGACCAGGAATTCATTGAGCTCCGCGAACAGCTTCAGCATCCGTTCCCGATGCGCCGGACGAGCATCGGGATCCTGATTCAGGACGAACAGACCGGAATGTGGTACACGATCGGCTTGGTTCGCATACTCCTCCAAACGACCTCGCGCTGAGACAGTAGTTGCACGCCCCCTCGCTACCAGCAGGGCCGGCGCTTCGGAAGACGAACGTTGATCAAACGAAGACGGTCCTGGAGTTCAGCTGATGGGCCGACGGGCGGAAGCGGGCCGTCAGCAATTCGCTAAACCGTTGGCGGGCGGCACCCAGGGAGGAGCAGGCGCCGCCGCCTTTCCGAACCGGCCCGGGGAGGACGGACCGGCGGAATTCTTGCCCTCAGACCCCGTAGGCGGCCTCGCGCGCGACATGCTGGATCTCGGTGCGATGCAGCCCGAGGTCGGCGAGGTCGCGATCCGAGAGCGCGTTCAATTCGTCGAAGGTGCGGTGACAGACCCGGCGGCGTGCAGCGCGTGCTTCGAGGAGCTGCTGCAGGGCGGCGAGGCGATGCCGAAGGCGGTCGCCCAGGGAAACATTCGAAAGTGCAAAGGCCATGAGAGCCCTCCATGATTTGTCTGCGCCGGGTGGTCCCGGCTCCGTCTAGACTGAACTTATGCAAATGCTGCAGGTGCACAATCGCCATGGCGTCAATGCTGCCATGCAGCGAATGCATCCTCGCAGCGCTCTCAGTGCGTCAGCTTTCGCGATCCCGATGGCCATCTCCTGGAGCTTGCGAACCGGGACCGTGGAAGGGATGCTGACCGCGGCGGCGTCGATCGGCTCGTCAAGGAAAATCGTCCAAGCGTGACACCGGGAAGGCGTGACATAGCCGGGGATCGGGCCTAGGTTTTGGGCAAGCTCGCAAGAGGCGTGAGCGGGGAGACGATGCGAAGGTCCGAGGTTTATGATCGGTTGCTAAACCACTGAACGTATTCGCGGGTCCTTCCTGCAGGGAACTGCATTCGGGGGGGCGCAGCGCGGCGCTTTCCCAGTGACGCCGACGAAAACACCCGTTTCGTTTCGCTCTCGCCGCAGAGCCAAGTAATGCAGGGGTTCAGGGCGCTGCTGATCGGATGCTGTCCCGTGAAGTGGTGTAGCTGGCGCTGATCGTCACCGTGTTGCTCGGTGCGGGCCTGCCTGATCAGGCAGCCATGATCGGCAGCTGATGACGAGATCATCCTTCATCGGCGCGATCGTTTCCAGCGTCATGTACCCGGCGCGCTGGACGGCCCACTCGTCGTTGCATTGGAGGAGCAGCGCGCCGACGAGACGCTCGATGGCGTCGTCGTTGGGGAAGATGCCGACGACGTCGGTGCGCCGCTTGATCTCGCCATTGAGACGCTCGATCGGAGTCGTCGAGGGCAACTTGATCCGGTGCTCCTTGGGGAAGGACATGTAGGCGAGCACGTCGTGCTCGGCCTCGTTCATGATCGTGGCGAGCTGGTCGGCGACGGCGCGCCACTGGGCGCTGGCGGCCTCGGCGGTGTCCTGGGCGAAGGCAGTGGCGATGAAGGCGGAGACGACCCGCCGACCCCGACGCGAGCATGGCAACCAATGGCCGCAATCGCCGACTGGAGCCGAGCTACAAGCAGCATGACGTCGTCGACGATCAGGTCGGCGTCGTGCTCGACGTCGAGGTCACCAGCGGTGAAGTGAACGAGGGCGAGCCGTTCCTCGCCCGGATGGACGCGGTGGCCGCGCTGACCGGCACGGCCATCAAGACGGTCACGGCTGACGCCGGATATGCCTATGCCAAGCTCTATGCCAAGCTCTATGCCGGGCTCGAAGAGCGCGACATCGCCGCGGTGATTCCGGCCAAGGCGGAACCAATCCGCAGCCCGGTCCCGATGCGCCGGTTCCGGTATGACGCCCTGAACGACGTGCTGAAATGCCCCCGTGGCAAGAAGCTCAGGGCCGGTCGGGCAATCAAGCACGGACGCTTCTTCACCTCGCGGGCCCGGGATTGCCGCGGCTGCGACCTCGCCCGTCTCTGCCTCTCGAAGGGGCGCGTGAACAAGGCCGTCGTGCTCGGCCACGACTATCCGGCCCTCCTACGCGCCCGGCGTCGGCGCGAGCGATGGTCCGACGAGGACCGGTATCTCTACCAGCGGCATCGCTGGCGCTCGGAGGGCTACCATGGCGAAGCGAAAGCCTGGCATGGCCTCGCCCGCGCGGTCCGTCGCGGCCTTCGGAACATGCGGATTCAAGCTTTCCTGACGGCCGCGGCAATCAACCTCAAACGGCTGGCCGCCGCCCTGATCATCTATCTGCTTCCACGCGCTTCAGCTCGCCCGGCGCGCCACATGGTCGCCCTCCGATGCTCCATACCACCTTCGTTTGGCGGGCATGCGTAGCTGAAGTCCGTCTGCGGCAGAGATTTCGCAGACCTCCATGAGGGGCCTTTCTCAACAGCCCCACGCGGCAGCGTTGCCAGGTTGCGCTCAGGACCTTGCTCACCGCTGCCTTGATGCCTTCGTGCGCGTCCGAGATCACCAGCTTCACGCCGCGCAGGCCGCGGCGCGTCAGCTTGCGCGAGGCAACTCGGTCCAGATTGGTTCGGCCTCGGAGGTGCCGATCTCGAGGCCCAGCACCTCGCGCCGTCCATCGGTGTTCACGCCGACGGCGATGATGACGGCAACCGAGACGATCCGCCCTCCGCGCCGCACCTGAGATAGGTGGCGTCGATCCAGAGGTAGGGCCAATGGCCCTCGATCGGGCGCTCGAGGAAGGCCTTCACCTTGCCATCGATCTCCTCGCACAGGCGGCTGACCTGGCTCTTCGAGATGCCAGACATGCCCATCGCCTTCACCAGCTCGTCGCAGACCGCGTCGAGATGCACTGGACGTAGGCTTCCTGGATCACCGCGGTCAGCGCCTTCTCCGCCATGCGTCGGGGTTCGAGGAAGCCCGGGAAATAGCTGCCCTTCCTCAGCTTCGGGATGCGCAGCTCGACCGTCCCGGCCCGGTCTCCCAGTCTCGATCACGGTAGCCGTTGCGCTGCACGCGGCGGGCCGGGATCTTCGCGCCATAGCCCGCGCCGGTCACGGCGCCAACCTCCAGCTCCATCAGGCGTTCGGCGGCGAAGCCGATCATCTCGCGCAGCAGATCGGCGTCAGGGGTCTTCTCGACGAAGTCCCGCAGGTTCATCATGTCGACGGTCATCGGTGGTCTCTCCGGTCCGAGTTGGCGTTAGCAACCAGACCCTACCGGAAAACTGCCGGTGACCACCTCAGCCATCACCTACACCACCAGGTGGGACAGCACCGCTGATCGCGCCTGAAACGAAACGGCGCTTGGAGGCCATTTCGCTATCTCTGCGACGCGACACTTAGTTCCGCAGCACCATGCAGGCGCCTCCCGCGGCCCGCAGGCGGTTGCAGAGAGCATCGGCTTCGCTCCGATCCTTCCTGCCGATCTGCGCCAGGTGGAGGGACCGGCGCATGCCGGGCGTTCTGCCATAGGAGTAAATCACCGTCTCGCCTTCGAGGACCGATGCGTAGCGGTTGCGAAGGCCGACCACACGTCGTTCGGCGCCTTCCCGGGAGATGTTGGAGGTGACGATGACGCCCCATGGGGGAAGCGGCTCGCGAAACTCGCGGAGTCGACCGTTCTCTGCGCGAGCGATGCAAGCGCCCTGAAAGCCGGCGTCGCTGTCGAGCGACAGGTCCAGCTCTCCGGGAGGCGCATCACGCCAGGTCGCTGCCGAGTGACCGGTGATCGCGTAGACGAAGGCGCGCGTCTCGAGCGGCAGGCCGCTCTGGCCGCCAACGAAGCGCTCCGCCCGAGCCTCGCCGCCGTTGTACGCGACGGCCGCGAGCCCAAGGTTGCCGAAGACGCGGGCCAGTTCGGCGAGGTACTCGGCGGAGGCGCGCAACGCCTCGGCCGGGTTGAACGCGTCCTCGAGACCGCGCAGCTCCGCGGTCCCAGGCATGAACTGGGCAATGCCCTCGGCGCCCTTCGGGCTGACCGCGGAGGCGTCGAAGCGGCTTTCGCGCCAGATCAGGCGAAGGAAGAAGTTGGGATCGAGCGCGTTGGCGCGAGCAACGCCCTCGATCGTCCGGCATACGTCGGCAAGGTAGTTCTCGAGCGTGATGCAGTGTGCCCGGTCGTCTGTGCAGCGTATGTTGCCGGCCCGCGCCTCGGGAGGAGGGCGGCGTCGTGGAGTGAGCGCCGCCAACTCGGCAGGATCATCCTGCGTGATTGCAGGCTCCCGATCGGCAGGAGGTAGCGACACGGCCGGCGCGGACTGGGCTCGGACGCCCGGCGACGGAGCTGTCGCCATCGCGAGTCCGAGAACGACCGCGCTCGAGAATACCGAAAGCCGAGTCACGCGCGGTAACATACTGGTTCGTGGCGGCTGACTCCATCGCACAGGCGGTGATGGCAGAACCCGCAGGAGCTCTGGGGACTCGAATGGACGTCATCGACCTGCCGCTCGGGCAGATCAGTCCCTATGCCCGCAACCCGCGGCGCAACGAGAAGGCGGTGGCGACGGTCGCCGCCTCGGCTGGCGCCAGCCGATCGTGGTATGGTCGTGCTGGCCGGGCACACGCGGCTGGAGGCGGCGCGCCAGCTCGGGCTGGAGACGGCGCCGGTGCATGTCGCCAAGGGGCTCACCGAAGCCCAGGCGCGGGCGTTCCGGATCATGGACAATCGCTCGGCCGAGAACGCCGCTCGGGCTCGAAGCTGGGCGACCTGCTGGAGGCGGACTTTGACCTCGGTCTGACGGGCTTCACCGAGGGCGAGCTCAACGCGCTGCTGAGCGGGGTCGAGACTGCAACCGCCGACGCGGACGAGGTTCCGGACGCTCCGGAGGACCCGGTCAGCGGGCCCGGCCACCTCTGGGTCCTCGGCGGCCACCGGCTGCTCTGCGGCGACGCGACGGTCGCAACCGATATCGAGCGGCTGCTCGACGGTTCGAAGGCGAACCTCGTCTTCTGCGATCCGCCGTACAACGTCGACTACGCCGGCGGGGTCGGCGCCGAGAAGGCGGGAAAGGACCGGCGGATCAGGAACGACGCCCTCGGCGAGGGCTTCGGCCAGTTCCTCTACGACGCCTGCGTGCTGATCAACGCGCACACCTCCGGCGCGGTCTACATCTGCATGTCCTCGAGCGAGTTCGACACGCTCAAGGCAGCGCTCACCGAGGCCGGCGGGCACTGGTCGACCTTCGTCATCTGGGCGAAGGATCGGTTCACCCTCGGTCGGTCGGACGACCAGCGGCAGTACGAGCCGATCCTCTACGGCTGGCCAGAGGGGGCGAAGCGCCGCTGGTGCGGTGCCCGCGACCAGGGCGACGTCTGGCTGATCGACAGGCCGCAAAAGAACGAGTTGCACCCGACGATGAAGCCGGTGGCCCTGGTCGAGCGGGCGATCCGCAACTCCAGCCGCATCGGCGACCTCGTGCTCGACCCCTTCGGGGGCAGCGGCACGACGCTCATCGCGGCGGAGACAACCGGCCGCAAGGCGGCGCTGCTGGAGTTCGACCCGAAGTACGTCGATGTGATCGTGGAGCGTTGGCAGCGGTTCACCGGCAGGTCCCCGGTGCTGGACGGCGACGGCCGCACCTTCGCGGAGCTCGCCCAGGAGCGGCGCCCGGATGGTGGGGTCGACGTTGCCTGAGCTATCGGTAGAACTGCAGCCTTCCGATTGCGACGTCGGCGGTGAAGGCGCGGCCGATCGCGACGATGCCGAGCCTGCGCAGACAGCTCAGATCGAGCGGCGCCTCGATGCGGTGCGGCTCGAAGCTCGCGAAAGGCAGTAGGACCGTCCGCCATTCGGGCGTCGCGACGAAGTCGGCGCGGTAGGACTGCCACGGCCGGACGACGTCGGAGGTGCGAAAGTGTAGATTGTAGCGCTCGCCGTTTCCGAACACGTCCATCGCGATCCCGGTCCAGTGGCTGGCGTCGAGCACGTCGCCGCCCGGAACGAGGTTGAGTGCGATCTGGACGAACCCGCCGTCGTTCTCGAGCGAGACCTCGCCGCGCAGCCGCAGCGCCGGGCGCCCCACAACCGTCTCGCGCACCATTTCGCCGGCGGAGACGCCGCCCATGACGCGGTCGGCGATGAACTCCCAGCGCGTGCCGATCGTCGCGTACGGCGGCTCCTGGTCGAGCGCGTCGATGATGGTCTGCGGGGCCGCCATGGCGTTCCTCTCTCCGGCGGCACAGATGAGCGCGCCGGAAAGCAGTGACAAGGCGGCACAACGCCTGCCGATTTTGGAGCGGGCGGTCTCTGGACGACCTGAGCCTCGTCGGCTGTGCTGGGAGGCCAGAAGCCATGAAGCAGACGCGGCGATGGTGACCAGCGTCTCCGACGTTTGCACGCTGTACTCGTAGTCCTTGGACATTCCGCGATGCCGGCCGAGCCATGCGAAGCTGCGCTCGACGATCCAGTTCAGCCCGGCGATCTTGAAGGCCTGCTCCTGACGCTTGACGATCCGCAGGTGCCAGTCGTTCCGATCCTTCATCTCTCCCGCCAGCGCTTTGCTCTCATAGCCGGCGTCGGCAATCACGGTGTGGATTTTCGGCCAAAGCGGCGCGAGTCCGTCGGTCAGGCCGCGAGCGGCACGCCGATCGGAGATTCCAGCCGGATCGACGCGGCACGCAATGAGAAAGCCCTGTGTTTCAACGAGCATCTGGCGCTTGCGTCCCTTGATACGCTTGTGGCCGTCAAAGCCACCCCCCTTTCGGTCGTCTTCACAGACTGGCTGTCCATGATCGCCACCGTAGGATCGGGCCGCCTGCCGGCATGTCGCCGGGCTGCGCGGTAGAGCGCGCGATGCAATCGGGTCCAGACGCCGTCGAGCCGCCAGCGACGAAAGTACCACCAGATCGTCCCCATGGCGGAAAGTCCTTCGGCAACAGCCGCCACTGGCAGCCGGTACGCAGCAAGTAGAAGATCTCGTTCACGACCGCTCGCAGGTCCGTCCGCCGCGTCCTCCCACTAGGCCGAGGAGCAGGAAGATGTGGCGCGATCAACGCCCTTTGAGCATCGGTCAGGTCGGTCGGATAGACAGGTGGTACAATGGTCTCCCGCGTTGTTCTCGACGAGAACATGTGCCTGGACGCCATGGTGGCGACTTCTCACACACCCTCTCAGAGTACGCGAAGCGGTAGATCGTCTCGTGCGACACGCGGACCGGATGCCGCTCGAGCCGCATCCGACCGGCGATCTGTTCCGGCGACCAACCGGCCTTGAGCCGGTCCACGACGGCAAGCTTCAGTGTCGGGTGCACGACCATCTTTCGATGCACGGCGCGGCGACGCTCCGCCATGTCCTGGGCCGCCACCGCATGGTAGCCGTTGAGCTCGGGCAGTTCGACGTCGCGGAAGAAGTTGCGCTTCAGCTCGCGGTAGAGCGTCGGGGCGTCACGGCCGAGACGCAGCGCGATCTCCTTGACCGGGATCTTCGCCGCGCGCCATTCGGCCAGCCTGCGGCGTTCGTCGAGATCGAGATGAGCATATGAACGGGGCACCGATCATCCTCCCATGTAACCTTCTGTTTTGCTGCAGAAGTTGCACTTCGGATGTGAATCCACCCCCTTTGACCCGGCCTTCGGATAATGCGGCTCGACCAGCCCGAGCAGCCGCCCCCAAGGCACCACCGCGTCCATCTCCGACAGAAACTGTAGCGCGGCAATCTGGGTGAGCTGAGCGCGACAACCTGGATGAGAAGCGGGAGTGTCGCGGCGAGGGGAGCATCGCGGCGACGGGCGCCGCGAGCAAGGTTTTTCGCATCCTGATTGTCGCGGAGCGTCAGTCGGCGAGCGTTTTGGGTGTCGCGCGCGTCGGTGGCCGGCCGGGGCCCTTGCGGCGTTCGACGGCAGTGCGGCGCCGGTAGCTCTCGACGTTGAGCTCGAAGATCGTGGCGTGGTGCACGAGACGGTCGACGGCGGCGAGCGTCATGGCGGGATCGGGGAAGATCCGGTTCCACTCTCCGAAGGGCTGGTTGGCGGTGATCAGGAGGGATCGGCGCTCGTAGCGGGCGCTGATCAGCTCGAAGAGGACGCTGGTCTCGGCCTGGTCCTTGGTGACGTAGGCGAGGTCGTCGAGGATCAGCAGGTGATACTTGTCGAGCTTGGCGATGGCGGATTCCAGGGCGAGCTCGCGCCGGGCGACCTGAAGCCTCTGCACGAGATCGGTGGTGCGGGTGAAGAGCACGCGCCAGCCGTTCTCGACGAGACCGAGGCCGATGGCGGCGGCGAGATGAGACTTCCCGCCGCCTGGCGGGCCAAAGACGAGCAAGTTGTCACCCTTCTCGAGCCAGCTGTCGCCGGCGACGAGCGCCATGACCTGGGCCTTCGACAGCATCGGCACGGCATTGAAGTCGAAGCTGTCGAGGCTCTTGCCGGGCAGCAGGCGCGCCTCGGCGAGATGGCGCTCGATGCGGCGGCGGGCGCGCTCGGCGATCTCGTGCTCGGCCAGGGCGGCGAGGAAGCGGGCGGCGGGCCGTCGCGGGTCTCGAACCGATGGCGTCAGCCCTACCTTGTCGGCGCGCTCGGCGAAGCGGGGCCAGATGTGCTTGATGCCCGGCAGGCGCAGGTCGCCGAGCAGGAGGCCGAGGCGGGCTTCGTCGATCGGGTCCGCCGCGGTCATGCCGAGACCCCCTCGACCGGCGCCGCGGTCAGCGCGTCGTAGGCGCTGAGAGGGGTCAGCGCGACCGTCACGTGCGGCAGCGCCTGCGGGTCCGGTGCGAAGCGCGCGCTGAGCTCGGCGAGATCGGGAACGGCGCCGGCATCGAGCTGCGCGTCGATGGCGGCAGCGAGATCGGCCTCGCAGCCGCGCTCATGGGCCAGCGCCAGCGCCCCGACGACGAGCTTGCAGGCGACCCGCTCCGGCAGCGCGGCCATGGCGGCGTCGTAGAGGCGGCGATAGGCGTCGCGGGGGAAGAGCTGGTCGCGGTAGACGAGCCCGGGCAGCGCCGTCGAACCGGAGGTTCGCCTCCGGCGAAACGGCTTGGCCCGGAGCGCATGGATGACATGGCGGTAATCGACGACATGCGCGCGGCGGCGGTCGCCGTAGCCCCGGCCGCGCGGCAGCGTCATCAGATGCGTGCCGCCGAGGAAGACCTCGAGCCTGTCGTCGTGAAGGCGCACGCGCAGCCGGTGGCCGATCAGGCGCGAGGGCACGGTGTAGAAGACCCGCCGCGAGCATGAAGCCGCCCGAAGAGGTGACGGTCACGATCGGCCTCCTCGCCGTCCTCGGCCCGCCGCGGCGGCAGCGGCCGCAGCACGGCGCGCTCGGCCTCGATGCGCTTGCGGTTACGCGCGTTGCGTCGGCCGATCAGCTCGTCGACGAAGCGGCGATAGTCGGCGACCGTGTCGAAGTCGCGCGAGCCCCGCATGAGGAGCGCGTCCTCAACGGCGAGCTTCACGTGACCGTGGGCCGCCTCGATGCTGCCGTTCTCGTGGGCGACACCGCGATTGTTGCGGCTGGCGGCCATGCCGTAGTGGGTGCACAGCGCGTCGTATCGGATGGTCCAGTCCTCTTCGACTTCCGGCGCGAGGTTGCGGAAAGCGGCGGAAAGGCTGTCGCTGCGGTGCTCGCGCGGCGCGCCGCCGAGGGCCCAGAGCGCATCCTGCAATCCTGCGGCCAGGGCTACGAAGCTCTCGCCGCCGAGCACGACATGGGCGTGCTCGAAGCCGCTGAAGGCGAGGCGGAAGTGGTAGAGCCGGTGCGGCAGCGGCTCTCCCGCCACCGTCACGCCGGAGTTGGCCATGTCGGTGAAGTCGGACAGGCCCATCCGGCCCGGCTCGTGGGTCTGGCGGAAGATCACCTCCCGCTCCGGGCCGTGCAGCGCGCGCCACTGGCGGATACGCCGCTCCAGCGTCCGCCGAACCCCGAGGCCCAGATCGGGATGCCGCCGCATCAGCTCCTCGAAGACGGCGACGGGCCGCAGGCCAGGGCACGCCTCCAGCATCGGGACGACCTCGCTGTCGAAGACGGCGGCGAGGGGATCGGGCCGCCGCCGCTCGCGAGGCGCGCGCTTCTCCGACGGCGGCCGCGGGTCCTGCGTGATGCGATAGCCGGTGGCGGTGCTGAACCCGGCGCGGGCGGCGGCGACGGGGACCGGGGCGTTCGTGCGATGCTTCATGAAGAGCCTCATCTGGTGATCGGTCACGTGGCGGCCGGGCACGAGCGCTCCTCCAAGCAGAGAAAGCACCCGCTTACCCCGACCGGCCGCGATCACCCCGCCGAACCCAACCTCCGGTCGGGCTACGCCCTTCCTGCGGTGCGGGTTCGGACCATCCCTCTCATCCAGATTGCCGCGCGCTTCTCACCCTGATCGACGCGCTGCAGAAACCGCTCCCGCCGCGTCTGCTTCTTCTTCATCGCATGGGTCAGGCTGGGAAAGGCGTGCTGCTTCGGCATCGGACGGGCTCCTCATCGGGTAAACCCAGCCTACCAGATCACGCCAGAAGCCGAAGGTTCTTCAGACGTTCCTTAACTCCTGGCCCCTCGTCGCTCCGGCTTGATGCGAGTAGGAGAGCGAGATGTCCGAGACCACCGCGCTCTACAAGCGCCACCACTTCCCCGCCGCAATCATCGCCCATGCCGTCTGGCTATATCTGCGCTTCTCGCTCAGCCTGCGCGCGGTCGAGGAGATGCTGCTCGAGCGCGGCGTCGAAGTCTCGTACGCGAGCTTGCGCCGCTGGGTGGCGAAATTTGGCCCCACGATCGTGCGGGGGCTGCGGCGACGGCAGGCTCGCCCGGGCCGGGTCTGGCATCTCGACGAGGTCCAGGTCTCGGTTCGCGGCCAACGGTTCTGGCTGTGGCGCGCCGTGGACGAACACGGCGTCGTGCTCGAGGAGTTCCTGCAGCCGCGTCGGGATGCCAAGGCGGCCAAGTGGTTGCTGCGACGTCTCATGAAGAAGACCGACCAGGCACCGAAGCGCATCGTGACCGACAAGCTGCGCTCGTACCCGGCGGCGAAGCGGGAGGTCGCCCCCGGTCTTGAACATCGCGCCCATAAAGGGCTCAACAACCGCGCCGAGAACAGCCATCTGCCGTTTCGATCCCGTGAGAAGCTGATGCGAGGGTACCGATCACTGGGCGGCCTGCAGCGTTTCGTGTCAATGCACTCGGCAGTGCGCAACTGCTTCGTCCCGCCCGCCCGCCGTCGCTCCGCCCAGACCACCCGCTACCATCGCCTGCCCACGCCATGCCGACGCAGACAACGGTCGAACCCGGAGCGCGAGACGTTCGGGTTCAGGAACTCCCGCACCACGCAGAGAAGGTCGTCGAGCGGCAGCAGCAGCGTCTTGCGCAGTGACACCGCCACCGCCTCTTGCGCAGGCGTGAGCGTCGATTGCAGCCGACGCTGTGTGGCTCCGGTCATGGACGCTGTCCCGCTTCCGCCATTTCCAGACCGTCTGCTCGGAGATGCCATAGCGCTCCGCCACTACCCAGGCAGGCTCGGTGCTCGTCTGGATCGCAGCCCGGATCTTCGGTGTCGTTGTCGCCTGCTTGTGAAGAGAGATCAGCATGCTCGCCTCCCGTCCCGCACATCGCGCAGGATCGATCTTGCCATGAAGAGCCCCGAGCGGCGAGGGGCTATGCGATCGCCCGGGACGGGACACCTAGGGGCTCGGAGCCGCCTTGCGGCGCCGCGGCGACCCGGCGGCGGGACAAGCCGCGCCGTCGACATGGTCGGCCCATTGCGGCCGGCCAGGCTCATCAGCTGCCGCGGCATAGGTTCCCGAAAGCGGCCGTTCTGGCCCGCAGGTATTTCATTCTCCGCGGACGGGTGGCGCGAGCCCGCCCGCTGCTCGACGGGAACAGTCCGCCTGCGCTCAGACCGGAGCCGGCCTGTCCACGCGTGGGCGCGAGCGGGACAGGATCAGCAGCATGATCACGACGTTCACTCCGTTGAAGGCGATGCCATTCAGGAAGGCGAATCGTAGCTGCCGGTGGCGTCGTAGATCCAGCCCGAGATCCAGCCGCCGAAGGCCATCCCGAAGATCGTCGCCATAAGGACAAAGCCGATCTTGCCGCCAGCCTCGCGGGCCGGCAAATATTCCCGCACGATCAGCGTGTAGGCGGGTACAATGCCGCCTTGGCTGAGCCCGAACACGACAGAAACCAGCGTAAGCGAGACCAGACTGCCCGCGGGCAGGTAAAGGAACAGCGCCAGCATCTGCAAGACCGAGCCGATCAGCAGAGTGCGCACCCCGCCCAGTCGGTCGGCGACGAGGCCGGAGATGAGGCGCGAAACGACACCGCCCAGAAGCATCAGCGACAGCATGTGCGATCCGACGGCGGGGCCGTAGCCGAGGTCGGTGCAGAGAGCGACGATGTGGACCTGCGGCATTGACATCGCGACGCAGCAGCCGACCCCGGCCAGGGCAAGGAGCCAGACCAGGGCGCCATTCGAGAGCCCGGCGGCGGCGATCGGACGAGCGTTGACGGCGGTGGCGGCGCCGGCCTCGGGGACGCGGCGCCGGACCAGAAGCGAGAGCGGCAGGATGGTCAGGATGGTGATGACGGCGAGCGTTTCATAGACGCTGCGCCAACCCGCCTCCGCAAGCGTGCCCGCCAGCAGCGTCGGCCAGATCGCCCCGGCGAGGTAGTTGCCGGACGCGGCGACGCCGACCGCGATGCCCCGGTGGCGGAGGAACCAATGCGAGGTATCGGCGATCAAGGGGCCGAAAGCGACCGAGGTGCCGAAGCCGATCAGCCCCTGGACGAGGGTCAGCACGCCGATCGTCGGGGCAAGGCTGGCCAGCGTGTAGCCCAAGGCGATCAGGACGGCCGAGCCCGCAAGCGAGACCGCAAGTCCAAAGCGGTCGACGACGCGGCCGATCAGCCAGTTGCCGAGAGCGAAGCCCACCATCGTCGCGGTATAGGGCAACGAGGCGTCGGCGCGGTTGGTGCCGAACTCGGCCTGGACCGCAGGCAGGATGACGATGATCGCCCACATACCGGCGTTTCCCACTACACCGATCAGTAGCGAGAGGGCGAGGCGGACCCAGGAGGCGCGGCTGTCGGGAAGCTCCATCGGCGGTGACGCTAAGAGCGGGTCTGGGAAGTGTCCATCGGGCCCCGACAGTGGCATGAGGGAATGCCTCGCCGAGCAGCCCCACACCCTGCAGCGGGAGGTCGGCAAGAAGATCGCCATGCCTTTGGGTGACCGCGCAGGACGCTGGAATCGGGTAAGGCTTCTGTTGCTCCTAAACCGCTTGACCGACGCGGGACCAGCCAAGCTAACTACCGGCCCTCCGCGCTCCTTCGGCTGAGCCGACGGCGCCGCGGCGCAGAGAAGGAACCATGCTCCGTGCAGCGACAGGGCAGCTAAGGTCTGCATGAGAATTATCGGCCCGACAAAGTGTGAGCGCATCTCAACGGGCTGCGCTACGCGGGCGTGTCCGGCTGCGCGTCCCGCGCATGGCCGGAATGCGCGAACGCGGCTGACGCTTCGTCATGCCGATCGCCAGATAGGCACCGAAAGGAGAGTGCCATGCTCGACGCCGTCACCACCCCCGTGACCGTACGCCCCCAGGGCCTGCCCGACGAGATGCGCCTGCTGCTGGAAGCCTATCCGCGCGACAGCTGGGCGGCGCATCCGGGCTTTCGCGAGAAGACCCGCCAATGGCTGGGCGCACATCGCATGTTTCGCCAGATGGTGGAGCGCATTCGCCGCGACGCCGAGAAGTATCTGGACGCACAGCTTGCGCCCCAGGACTACGCTGGGCGCCTGTCGCATATCGGTGGAGCGCTGGTCGGCAACCTGCACGGCCATCACGGGTGGGAGGATCGCAGCTACTTCCCCGAGCTGTCCGGCGCCGATCCACGCTTCGATGCGGGGCTCGACGTGCTGGAACAGGACCACGCCGATCTCGACCAGGTGCTGGACGAGTTCACCCGCACGGCGAACCGCGCGATCAAGCTGATCCAGCTCGACGAGGCGCAGGCGCGCGACGAGATCGGTCGGCTGCACGGGGTGGCCGAGACCATCGAGGCATTTCTCGCACGCCACCTGACCGACGAGGAGGAGCTTGCCGTGCCGATCATCCTGCATCACCGTCTGCGGGGATGAAGAGACGGCAATGAGCAACCGTGGCGCCGACGCCTCCGTTGAGGAGGACCAGAAGAATGCCGCCGCCCGCCGCGGACGGGGTGAATTCGTGCGCGGCGTCAGCGGGTTCCGGCACGCCATCGGCGATCCCGCCTTCCCGGCGGAGCCCGGGCGCTATCACCTCTTCGTCGCGCTGAACTGCCCTTGGTGCCACCGCGTGACGCTGGCCCGGGGCATCCTGGGCTTGCGCGACAGCATCACGATGGACGTGGCCTATCCCAACCGCACCGGCGAGAAGGACCCCAAGGGCCCGAACCTGTGGCAATTCAACCCGGACCGCATCGCGACCCTGACCGGGACGCCGTTGCCAGAATGCACGGCAGAGACCGGTACCGGCCATGCCTATCGGCTGGCTGAGGAGATCTACCGCGCCGAAGGGTCCGACGAGCAATCACTGCCGATCCTCTACGACAAGCACGCGGGCCGCATCGTCAACAACGAAAGCGCCGAGATCCTGCGCATGCTGAACGCCGCCGCCGGGTCACTGGGCAGCACGTTGCCGGACGGCGACCGCCACGATCTGTATCCCGACCACCCGGACTTGCGGGCCGAGATCGACGCGCTGAACGCCCTGATCTACACCGACATCAACAATGGCGCCTACAAGGCAGGCTTTTCCTCGGACCAGTCGGTGTATGCCGTCGCTTTCGAGGCGTATTTCGAGGCTCTGGATCAGCTTGAGGATCGGCTCTCCGACGGCCGCCCCTTCCTGACCGGCCCGACCTTCGCCGAAGCCGACTTGCGCCTCTTCCCGACGCTCTACCGGCATGACCCGATCTACTACGTCCGTATGAAGCTGAACGGCGCGCGCATTCTGGACTACCCCCATCTGTGGCGCTGGCTGTGCCGCGTTCATGCCTTGCCCGGCGTGGCGGACAGCGGGTCGCTGATCCATTGCCGGCAAGGGTATTTCGGGCGCTCCTGGAACGGCGTCGTTCCTATCGGGCCGTTCACGCCTATGCGCTACCCCGAGGCCTTTGAGCACCCGGAACTCGGCGGTAGATAGCCGCCGCTGAGCTCTGGGCTCGAAATCGTCAGGATAGGGTCGTCATTGGTTCCCGTTCATGGACCGACCGCGGCGGCGACCGGCCAAGCCGTGCAGTGACGGTCACAATCGTCTTGTCACCGGGCCTGCGGGTGCGAGAACGGTTTCGACAAGAACGGCATAGGGCTCCGAGCGGTCACGCGGCGGGGCGCTGCGTGAGAGCCGGCAGCGCAGTCGCCGTACGGCCGAAACGGCCCTGAACTGCCGTAGAGCTACACGCCCTGATGCAGCGTCGCAGCGGCAAAAGCAGTCATTCGCTTACGTCGATACAATCGCTTGCGTCGATAGGTGACCAGGAATTCCTGTGCTGGGACTGATCTGAGCCGGCCGGCGGGTCGATGCGCCGCGCTATGCCGCCTCGGCGAGTCCGGCTGCCGTGAGGGCGCGAAGCTCCGCGCTTGCAGCCGCGAGGGATTTGGCACGGGCTTTGGCGGCAAAGCCGTCCGTTCTGCAAGTGCGAAGGTAGCAAAGAGCGTGGCAATCATCCATCGGCAGGACCCCGCACTCGCGTGCGGGAGCCCCTACGCGTCTGGACGCCGTCCGCCGCGGAGGGCGGACGGCGTCCCCTTCTGACTTCCTGGCGACGTGAAGCCGCCGTTGAGCCGATGTGTCAGCCGATGCGGCCGCCACCGATCTTGGTGATCGCGACCACAGCGGGTCGGACCGGCATGTTCTCGTCGAAGTCCGGCCAACGGGTCGAGAGATCCTCGTAGTAGGACGGACGCCCGAACCCGTCCCAATCCTCGCCGCCGTCGCCCGGATGCTGCACGGCGAGGAAGAACGTGGTCAGGTCCGGCGTCGGCATCGGGCCGCACATCTCGGCGCCGATCGGCACCCGGAAGAAGAGCTTGGAGGTGCCGCGGGCCTCGCCCTCCGTGTCCATCGCCCAGAGGCCGTCGGTCCGCCCGGTGTCGGCGGCAGAATTGCCGTCGGTGGAGATCCAGAGCCTGCCGGCCGAGTCGACGGCGCAGTTGTCGGGCATGCCGAACCAGCCCGAGTCGCTGGTGGCGGTCGAGAAGGTGGCGCCGACTTCGGCGATCTTCGGGTCGCCGCACTGCACCAGGATCTCCCACGTGCCGCGGGTGGCGGCGAAGTCGCCGCCATCCTCGGCGATCTCGACGATGTGGCCGAAGGCGTTGTCGACGCGCGGGTTGGCCGCGTTCGCCTCTTCGCGCCGCGTGTTGTTGGTCAGCATGACGTAGACGCGGCCGTTGGTGCCGTTGGGCTCGATGTCCTCGGGGCGGTCCATCGGCGTGGCGCCGAGCAGGTCTGCGGCGCGGCGCGTCTCGATCAGCACGTCGGCCTGGCTCTCGAACCCGTTCTCGGCGGTCAGCGGCCCCTCGCCGTGGGTCAGCGGCATCCACGCGACGCCGCCGTCCTCGTCGAAGCGGGCGACGTAGAGCGTGCCGTCGTCGAGCAGGTCCATGTTCGCCGCGCGGTCGTCGGGGTTGTAGGTGCCGGCGGTGACGAACTTGTAGACGTAGTCGAACCGCTCGTCGTCGCCGAGGTAGAAGACCACCTGGCCGTTCGGCGCGACGATGCTCTCGGCGCCCTCGTGCTTGAAGCGGCCGAGGGCGGTGCGCTTCTTCGGCGTCGAGGTCGGGTCCGTCGACGTCGACCTCGACGATCCAGCCGAAGCGGTTCGGCTCGTTCGGCTCCTTCGAGAGGTCGAAGCGGTCGTGGAAGCGGCCCCACTCGTAGCTGTTGCCGGGCACGCCGTAGCGCTCGTAGTTCGCGGCCTCGGGATGGTCCGCCGGCAGCTCGCCCAGGAAGTAGCCGTGGAAGTTCTCCTCGGCCATGACGTAGGTGCCCCAGGGCGTCACGCCGCCGGCGCAGTTGTTGATGGTGCCGAGCACCTCGCGGCCGGTCGGGTCGGCGCTCGTCTGGAGCCGCGCGTGGCCGGCGGCAGGGCCGGTGACCTGCATCGGCGTCTTGGCGGTGATGCGGCGGTTCTGCGCGCTGTCGAGCACCGGCGTCCAGCGCTCGCCCTCCTTGCGGATCTCGATGATCGGTGCCGCCGTGCGCCGCCATCTCGACGTTGACGCGGTTCTCGTCGGCCGGCGCGATCGCGATCTCGGACTGGTCGTTCGGGTTCACCGTGACGATGCCGGGGAACATCAGGTGCTCGTTGGTGTATTCGTGGTTCACCACGAGCAGGCCGTGCTCGGACGAGCCGTCGATCGGGATGTAGCCGACATAGTCGTTGTTGTAGCCGAACTGGCGCTCCTGCGCGGCCTCGGTCTGGTTCTCCGGGTCGAACTCGGGCGCATCGGCGAAGACGGGATCGCCCCAGCGCAGCAGGATGTCGGCGTTGTAGCCGTCGGCCACGTGGTGCGTGTCGTCGACGCCAGCCTCGATCTCGAGGAAATCGAAGGCCGAGGCCGCCGCCTGCGCTTCGGCGCGGCCGGTCGACATCAGCGCCATCGGGCTGACGGTGGCCGAAATCGCGGTGGCGGCCATCGACCCTTGCAGGAAACCGCGGCGCGAGAAGCGGGCGGCGATGATCTCGCCCATCGTGCGGTTCGCGGTCGGGTTCAGGCCGGGGCCGTCGGCCTCCTCGAGCTGGCTGGTCTTGAAGACGGATTCTGTGGCTGAGATGGTCGTTCATTTGGATTCCCTGGCTGATGTTTGTTTTTTTTCGTGACGGCTGCGGCGGTTTTCCGCCGGGCACGGCCCAGCTACCGGGAGCGTGTGACAGGGGGATGACTTCGCCCACTCACGGGATGACGGGCGTAGCCGGCCCATCGGCAAAGTGGCGTCCATCACGGAAAGCGGCAGCCGAGCCTCGGAACTCGCGCGAGAAGCCAGTCCGACGCCACTCCAATTCGGTAGATCCAGCGGGCTGGCGTTGGACGCTCAAGACAGAACGGACGCCCGCTCCACAAGCCAAAAGCATGCGGCCAGCGCGATGCCTGTGAGCACGGCTGACCTTGCCAGCCCAGCGACGCGGCGCGACCCGAGGCTTATTGCCGCGACAGTCGCCAGCGTCGCCAAGACGATGGCGAGCTGGCCGAGCTCGATCCCGAGCGTGAAGGCGGCGAGCGCAGGGATGAGGCGGTCCGCGTCGCGTCCCAGGATCTCAGACAGGACGAACGAGAAGCCGAGCCCGTGCAGGAGGCCCACGGCGCCAATGATCCAGACCGCCTCCAGGCGTCGCATCCACGCGGCCACGGCGGCGTAGACGACCGTCGCCGCTATCGCCGCTTCGACCGCGGGGATGAACCAGTGGCGATCCGGGACGTAGCCCAGGAACGAGACCGCCAGGGTCGCCGCATGGCCGAGGGTGAACGCGGTGACGAGCCAGAGCAGGCGGCGCGAGCTACCGGCGCCGAGCGCCAGGCAGACCACGAGGAGCACGTGGTCGAGACCCTTCAGGATGTGCAGGACCCCTTGCCACACGAAGCCGACGAAGGCCGACATCGCCGATCCATCGAGCGTCACCGGCTCGGCAAGCTGGCCCGGGACGGAGAGCGAGACCGGGGTCGGCCCCCTCGCATCGACCAGGTGGTTGTCGACGGAGACGCCGCGCGGCAGGGGCAGAGGCGGGTAGGCGGACCGGACGGAGAGCGGGGCCCGCGGCATCGGCGCGTCGAGCGTCAGCGTGTACTCGACGAAGGCGTCGCCGAAGACCGGGTCGATCCCCGCGCCCGGTGACGAGACGCTTGCGGCCGCCTCCTCGGGAGACCGGAACCCCTCGACGGGGTCGCGAAGCGCGATCCGGAATTCGGTGAGGTTCGCGCCGACCGGACGGCCGTTCTGCTGCCAGATCAGGGCATCGGCGAGCCGCGCCTCGATCTGCGCGACGTCGCGCTCGATCGCCGTCATGTCGAGCCGGTAGCGCAGCCCGCCTCCGACGGGCTCGGGTCGGACGAACGGTGCGGCGAAGGGTTCCTGCGCCTCCATCGACGCCACCACACGGTCCGCGAAGAGGAGGGGCGCCGGCACGCGTACATGCGCCACGAGACCTGCGTCGCCGGTGGCGAGGACGATCGTGCGAACCTTCGTGCCCTCGCTGAAATGCGCCGCGGCCGGTCCGGCGGCGAACGCGAGAAGGCAGACGATCAGTCGGGTCGCGACCTTGCGCGCAAGGTCGCGCTTGCAGAAGCTTTGCCCGTTGGCCGTGGTGCGGTTCATGTCAGGCTCCCGGAGGTCCCAGACCGCCGCAGCGGCGGATCACGGCCCGGACAACCGCCCGGGCCGCCTTTCGCTCAGCCGGGCTGGAGCCAGAACTCGCTCTGCCAGAACGGGTTCGGGAGCTGCTCGACGACCTCGAACGTGTAGTCGCGGGAGAAGGTGCGTCCGTGGCGGTCGGTGGTCTCGACCGTCAGGGTGTGGACGCCTTCGGGCAGGTCGGCCGGCAGCTCGGCGCGCCACAGATGCGCGCTGCTGTCGGTGAGGTTGCCGCGCCGGAACGGGCCGGGAGTGCCGGTGTATATGCTGTCGCGGAAGACGCGGTAGCCGGCGGTATCGTCGCCGCCCGTGTCCGACAGGATCGCCATGTCGGCCTGCGTCGATTGCAGCGCCAGCGCCAGCGGGTCGGTGTGCTCGGGTCCCGTCTCCTTGGCCTCGCCGCCGCCGTCCTGGGTCAGCGTCGCCTCGATCGGCTCGCCGTCGTTGATGCTGACGTTGACGGTGCTCTCCTTCGAGCCGTTCCAGACGTTTGCCGCGACCCAGGTGCCGCCCTCCAGATCCTCGCGCGTCAGCATGTACATGTCGCCGAGATCCTTGCGCGAGACCGGCGGCTCGACATCGGTCGGGATGTCGTAGGCTTCGGTGAAGGCGTAGAGCTTCTCGGCCCAGTCCCGGAACCGCGGCGTGTTGAACGAAGCGTGGAGTTGCTCGTCCTCGCCGCGCCCGAAGGCCTGGTACGTCTCGACGTAGTCCGAGCCGTCGAACTCCAGGATGTAGAAGCCGCGCGGCGACTGCCGAGGCGCTGCGTCGCGTGCGGCACGCCCTGGTCGTTGAGGTCGCCCTGCCACCACGAGCCCGAGACGGCGCCGGTGACGATCTGGTGGAACGGCGCTTCGGCGAGACCGGTGTTCTCCTCCCAACCCTCGTAGCCCGTGCCCTCGGTCAGGTTCTCGGTGGTGTGGGTGTGACCGGCAAGGCCGAGCGCCGGGCGGTCGCCGATGATCTCCGCCAGCTCGGCGAAGTTGTCGGTCTGGTGCTTGGCGGCGGTGTTGTCGGTGAAGGTCTGGAACGGGATGTGCGCGTTCAGGACGACGAGCTTGTCCTCGGGCACGTTCGCGAGGTCGTTCGCGAGCCACGCCATCTGCCGGTCGTGGACGACGCCGTTGTAGGTCGGCTCCTCGGCAGGGTCGCAGAACGGGTGGTCGTCGACGCCGTTGCAGGGATAGCGGACGTTGTCGAGCACGACGAAGTGCACGTTGCCGATGTCGAACGAGTAGTATTCGGGCCCGAACTCGCGCCGGAACGTGTCGAACGAGTGCTGGTCGCTGTCCGCGTCGAAGTCGATGTCGTGGTTGCCGGCGACGAAGTAATAGGGCGTTTGCCCGACCGAGACGATCTGCTTGAAGCGCGGATAGAGCGACAGGTCGTCGCCCATGATGTCGCCTTCGAAGATCAGGCACTCGGTGTCGGACAGGTCGGAGTTCAGCAGCATCGCGCCCACGGTCTCGCGGACATAGCCGATCTCGGTGTTCGTGTACGGCTGCGGGTCGCCGAACACGCGGCAGGCGAATTGCTCGCCGACCAGGTCCTCGATCAGCGGGAAGTTGATCTCGGCCGGCAGCGGGCCTGTCGCCTCGATGCCGCCGAAGCGCAGCGGCGGCGAGCCTGCGACCTTGTGCACGTAGGCGAACTGCGGAACCATTTCCTCGTTCACCGGCACCGCGTGATCGGCGGGCTTGGTGATGAACAGGTTCATGTCGTCGTAAGCGGGTAGCTCGTAGGTGCCGTCGGACCCCGTCGTCACCACCTCGCGGCCGTTCGAGAGCATGACGCCCTCGACGCCGGCCTCGCCCTCATCGAGCTGGCTGTTGCGGTTGGCGTCGAGGAAGACCGTTCCACGTGCGGTCGCGTCGGTGGCCTCGCCGACCGTTTGCACGCCGCCGACGTAACTCGCGTCCTTGGCGGCGGCGGTCAGTGGCGTCATGGCGACACCGGCGGCCAAGGCAAGCTTGATGCCTCTCATCTCGGAAACTCCCGATGGATTGCTGATGGGAGTTGATTGGGTGGCGCGCGTGACACCCCATGAACGGGAGCGTGATGTTTTCGTGAACCGCGCTGAGCGCGAGTGGCCGGACCGTTGAACCCAAAGACCGGTCGGGACGTTCTCGTCATCGAGTACAGAGCGACGGATGCGCTGCGCCGCCCTTGACCGCGGACTGGTGCTGCTGTCCCTCGCGCCGTTGCAGCGGGATGGGGCGAGAATGGCCTATCGCATCAAGAAGGGCGACAAGAGCGTTCAGGCCGGGCTGCGTCGGATCGCGGACGAGCAGATCGGCCGGGCGCTCGGCGAAATCGACGACGACGACCTCGACTTCGCGGAGAAGGTCCATCAGGTGCGCAAGCGCTGTAAGAAGCTGCGCGGGCTTATCCGCCTCGTCCGCCCCGCGTTCGACGACTACAGCGCCGAAAACGGGGCCTTCCGGGACGCAGCGCAGATGCTTTCCGGCGTCAGGGACACGCGGACCTGATCCACCTACGACACCGTAACGGCGCACTTCGAGGATCAGATCGACCGCCGCGCCTTCTCCCCGATCCGCGCGCGCCTCACCCGCGAGCCAAGGAGGTGCGCGGGCGCCCCGAGACCCAGGAGCGGATGCAGGAGTTCCGGCAAGAGATGGAAGCGGCGCGCGCTCGCGCCGCGACGTGGAAGCTGGACGAGGACGGCTTCACCGCGATTGGGGGCGGCGCGGGCAGGACCTACAAGCGCGCCCGCAAGCGGATGCAGGAGGCCTGGTCGGCTCGCTCGGACGAGGCGATGCACGAGTGGCGCAAGCGGGTGAAGTACCACTGGTACCATGCGCGCTTCCTCGGCGATGTCGTGCCGGCGATGACGCGGCCTCAGGCGGAGGCACTGGACGAGCTCTCCGACCTCCTCGGCGATCATCACGACCTGGCGGTCCTCGAGGCGCGGCTCGGCGAGGCGCCCGACGACTTCGGCACCGCAACCGACCTCGAGGCGTTCCTTGGCCTGATCCGCAAGCGCAAGGAGGTCCTGGCCGAGACGGCCTTCGAGCTCGGGCGCCTGTCGCTCGCCGAGCGGAAGAAGGCGCTGGTCAAGCGCTGGCGAGGCTACTGGAAGATTTGGCGTGCCGGCGGCGCAGGGCCGGACCTACTCGTCGTCAAGGCCTGACACGCCGGCGAGGGTGGTGTTGTAGTAGCGCGCGTCCCCGGTCACCTCCTTGCCGAGCCAGTCCGGTCGGGCGAAGTCCGCGTCCCCGTGCGGCAGCTCGATCTCGGCCAGGACCAGCCCGGCATGCTCGCCCTCGAAGACGTCGATCTCCCACGCACCGGGATCGGCCGGTACGGTGTGCCGGCGCTTCGAGACAGGCCGACCCATGGCCAGCTTCATCAAGGCGAGCGCATCCGGCACCGGGATGGGATACTCGAACTCCTGCCGGCTCAGCCCTTTCCCAGCACTCTTGATCGTGATTACGGCCTCGGCCTCGTCAATGAGACGCACGCGGGCGACCAGGTTCTCGGTCCGCGCGAGGTAGGCCTGGCGCAAATGTCTGCCGCCGTCCGCCGACGCGCGCCAGCCATCGTTTCTCAGGAGGAACTTGCGCTCGATTTCCTCCGCCATCGCGTCCTCGTCTCTCTGGTCGACCCGCACCTGCGGTTGAGTAGCACGCCGATGAGGCCGGCGTCAGGCGTCTGGCACGCCGAGCGTGCGGCGGCCGGCCGCTGTCACGAATCTGAGACGTAGACGTCGCCATTGCGTCACATTGGCCGGCCACTCCGCAGTTGACCGCAGGAGAGGGACTCGGACATGAGACAGCTGTTCACAGCCGTATCGGCGCTGGCGCTCGTAGCTGGCGGCGCAGAGGCGCAATCCAACTTCAACCGCATCGCGTCGTTCGCCACACCCGCCAACATGGCGGAAGGCTCCGACACCGGCGACGAGACCTCGGCCGAGATCATCGCCGCGACCGACGACGGCATGACGCTGATCTACACCGACAGCCCGCTGGGCGTCGTCGGCCGCATCTACATCAGCGACCCGGCAAATCCCGCGCCGCTCGGCAATGTCGAGATTGGGGGCGAGCCGACGAGCGTCGCCGTTATCGGAAGCACCGCCATCATCGGCGTGAACACCTCGGAGAGCTACACGGAGCCGTCAGGCAGCCTCGTCGCGCTCGACGTCTCGACCGGCGAGACGCTGGCGCGCTGATCGAGGTCGGCCACTACCCGGAGGGCCGATCCGACGCCAAGGGCGTCGAGCCGGAGTCGATCGAGGTCGCGACCTTCGGCGGCACGCCGATGGTGTTCGTCGGCTCAGAGTGGTTGTTCTCCTGCAGCGTGACGACGGTCTCGCCCAGGCCGATGATGTCGACGAACTCCGGCTCCGGGTCCTCGGGCGCGACCTCGGCAAGGCCGGTCAGGTCGGCCTCGGTACGGCTGTCGCAGTCGACCCCGCCTTCCGAGACGTCGTACATCACGAGGAGGCCCGGCGGCATCTGCGGCACCCGGCCGTCGCCTGCGTCCTCGTCGCGCTCGTTCTCGATGGCGACCGAGACGAAGCTGCCGTCGGGCGCGATGGCGATGCTGTCGGGCTGGCCACCGAGGTCGCATGACGGCGGCTCGGCGGTCGGCGTCTACGACGTAACGGACCTGACCTCGCCGGTCCTGACCCAGATCCTGCCGTCGGGCATCGGGCCTGAGGGCTACGTCGCAATCCCTGACCGCAGCCTCCTCGTCTCGGCGAACGAGACCGACCTCGGCCCCGACGGCGGCGTCCGCGCCCACGTCATGCTCTACGAGTACGGCGAGGGTGCGGCGCAATATCCGACACTGACCTCCGCCGGGGCAACCGACGAGGGCGGCAACCCCATCGGCTGGGGCGCGATCTCGGGCATGGTCGCGGGCGAGGGCGGCACGATCTACGCGGTCAACGACAGCTTCTATTCCGGCCAGCCGACGATCTTCGAGATCGACGCGAGCCGGACGCCGGCGCGGATCACCCGCGCGATCCGCGTCACCCGGGACGGCGCGCCCGCGCAGAACATGGAAATGGAGGGGATCGCGCTGGCCGACGGCGGCTTCTGGATCGCCAACGAGGGCGACGCGGAGGACGGCATCCCGCACGCGATCTACCGCGTCTCCGCCGACGGCGCGATCGAGGAGGAGATCGGCTTGCCCGCTGAGCTCGCTGTGCACCAGCGCTCGAACGGCTTCGAGGGGATCACGCGGGTCGAGGACACGCTCTGGCTGGCGGTGCAGCGCGAATGGGGCGACGATCCGGAGGGGCAGGTCAAGCTTCTCGCCTACGACACCGGCTCGGGCGAATGGGGCGCGGTGCGCTATCCGCTCGAGACGCCGACAGCGGGCTGGGTCGGACTGTCCGAGATCACCGCGGGCGGCGAATACGTCTACGTCATCGAGCGCGACAACCAGATCGGCAGCGCCGCGGCGCTCAAGGCGCTCTACCGCGTTCCGCTGTCCGAGATGCAGCCGGCGCCGCTCGGCGGCGAGCTGCCAGTCGTCTCCAAGGAGCTTGTCCGGGACCTGATCCCCGACCTCGAGGCGTGGGGCGGCTACGTCGTCGACAAGGTCGAGGGCCTGGCCATCGACGAAAGCGGCCTCGGCTGGGTCTCGACCGATAACGATGGCGTTGACGACAGCTCGGGCGAGACATTCTTCTGGTCGATCGGCCCCGTCGCCTCGACCAACTGAAGCACTCTGCGCGGGGGTCTCCCGATCCTCGCGCTTCTTCGTGTCAGTCGTTTCCTTGCTTCCCGCCCGGTGCCAGCAACGAACAGGATCCGCGCCAACGGGTGTTGCGTCGTCTCTGCTGGCTTCTCCGGGGGGCTCGGCACCCTTACTATTCGCCGCACCTGTGTCGAAACTGGCGAGTGGCCGACTCAGCCGTGCATGACCTCGGGCCGTTCCCGGCCGGGAAAGTGGCGGCGCGTGGGTCCAGAGACCGGCCGCGAGCGGCAGCGCGACGTAGAGGAGGACCGACAGCAAGAGCGTCTGCCAGGGCACCGCGATGTCGGTGACGCCGAGCAGGAACGCCACGATCGGCGCGAAGGCCACAACCATGATAAGGTCGTGCACCGAGACCTGGACCAGCGTGTAGGTCTCGTCGCCCCGCGTCAGCTGCGACCAGACGAAGACCATGGCGGTGCAGGGCGCGGCGCCGAGCAGGATCAGGCCAGCGATGTACTGCGCCCTGTCATCGGGCGGGATCAGCGGCGCGAAGACGTGCTCGAAGAACGGCACCGCCAGCGCCGCCATAGTGAACGGCTTGATCAGCCAGTTGACGGCGAGCGTGATCAGCAGGCCTGTGGGCTGCCGCGTGACCTGGCGCAGCGCGCCCGGGTCGACGCCGACCATCATCGGGTAGACCATCGCCCAGATCAGCACCGCGACGACGAGGTTGACGTTCGCGACCTCGGCCGCGGCGACGGCCTCGATCAGCGCTGGCGCGATGGAGCCGACGACGATGCCGGCGATCATCGCCAGCGCGACCCAGGCGGTGAGGTACCTCTCGAACGCGCTCATGCGAGGGCGGTCCGCTCGGCGTGCGGGTCGAGCCGCGTGGCACCGATCCAGCTCAGGACGACCATGACCGCCGCCGTGCCGAGGCAGAGCGGCAGGCCGCCCAGCTGGAAGGTGAGGCCGGAGAGAAGCGTGCCGATCAACCGTCCGGCAGCGTTCGCCATGTAGTAGAAGCCGACGTCCATCGTCACGCGGCTGTCCTGGCTGAAGTGCAGGATCAGGTACGAGTGCAAGGCCGAGTTGACGGCGAAGAGGGCGCCGAAGACAAGCAACCCGGCGATCAGCGTCGCCGTCAGCCAGGGCGCCGGCTCGCCCGCAGCGAGGGCCAGAGCCGCGAGGAATGCGGGGACGACCGCGAGCATGGCCGCCCATCGCCGGGCCTCGTAGACGATCTCGGCCTCTGGCCGGGTGCTCGCGCGGAGCGGCCTCGGCGCCCTGGCCTGCACCGCGCCGTAGAGGATGATCCAGACCGCCATGAAGCTGCCGACGGTGAAGAAGGCGGCGCGGTTGCCCGCCCCGGTACCGTCGGAGAGCACGGCGTAGAAGTAGATTGGTATGCCGACCACGAACCAGACGTCGCGGGCGCCGAACAGGAACACCCGCGCCGCGCTCAGCCAGTTGATGTTGCGGTCGCGCGAGAAGACCTCGCTGAACTTCGTCCCCTTCCTGCCGCGCGGCAGGCCGGCGGGCATGCCGACCAGCACCGCGACGAGGATCGCCGCCAGCACCGCCGCCATCGCCAGCACCGCCGGCGTGAAGCCGATGAGCGCCAACAGAGCCGCGCCGAGCAGGAAGCCCACGCCCTTCACCGCGTTCTTCGACCCGGTCAGCACCGCGACCCAACGGAAGAGCGAGCCTTGTGTCGTCGGCGCCAGCAGCTTGACGGCGCTCTTGGCGCTCATCTTGGAGAGGTCCTTGGCCACGCCCGAGGCGCCCTGCACCGCCATGACGTAGGCGACCGACACCGCCACGCTCCACCCGGGGTCGAGCAGCGCCAGCGCAAGGAGCGCCGCCACCTGGATGCCGAGCCCGGCGTGGAGCGTCGAGGCCAGGCCGAACCGCGCTGCGATCCAGCCGGCTGAGAGGTTCGTCACCATGCCGGCGACCTCGTAGAGCAGGAACAGCCAGGCGAGTTGGATTGGCGTGAAGCCGAGCGAATGGAAGTGCAGCAGCACCAGCATCCTGAGCGCGCCGTCGGTCAGCATGAACGCCCAATAGGCCGCGGTGACGGCGACGTAGGCGGCGAGGCCCTCGGGACGGCTCACAGGGAGGCTCCGACCATCAGGGCGACATCGACCAGCCGGTGGGCGTAGCCCATCTCGTTGTCGTACCAGGCGTAGACCTTCACCTGCGTGCCGTTGACGACCATCGTCGAGGGGCCGTCGACGATGGCGCTGCGCGTGTCGTTGACGTAGTCGGCCGAGACCAGCGGCCGGTACTCGTAGCCGAGGATTCCGGCGAGCGGACCTTCCGCCGCCGCCCGGAAGAGGCCGTTCACCTCGTCCGCAGTCGTCTCCCGCTCCATCTCGAAGACGCAGTCAGTGAGCGAGGCGTTCAGCAGCGGCACCCGGACCGCATGTCCGTTCAGCCGCCCCTGCAGCTCGGGGTAGATCAGCGTGATCGCCGTTGCCGAGCCGGTCGTGGTCGGGATCAGGCTTTTGAGGGCCGATCGCGCCCGGCGCAAGTCCTTCGCCGGCCGGTCGACGATCGTCTGGGTGTTGGTCACGTCGTGAACTGTGGTGATGGAGCCGTGCCGGATGCCGATCGCCTCGTGCAGCACCTTCACCACCGGCGCGAGGCAGTTCGTCGTGCAGCTCGCCGCCGTCACGATCCGGTGCCGGGCAGGATCGTAGCTGTCTTGGTTGACGCCGAAGACCAGGTTCGCGACGCCGCCGTCCTTCACCGGTGCCGAGACCACGACCTTCTTTGCACTGGCCTCGAAGTAGGGCGCGAGCGTCGCCTCGGTCCTGAACACTCCGGTGCAGTCGATCATGACGTCGACGCCGTCCGTCGGCAGGTCCTCGATCCGGCGCACCGCATGGACCGGCAGGCGCCGCCCGTCCACGGTGACCGCCTCGTCGTCCGCCTCGAACGCCGCCGGCCAGCGGCCGTGGACGCTGTCGAACTCCATCAGGTGCGCGTGCATCGCCGGGCCGCCCGCCGCGTCGTTCAGCCAGGCGACCTCGGCGCCGCGCTCGAGCAGCGGGCGAAGGGCGAGCTTGCCGATCCGCCCCAAGCCGTTCAGGGCGTAGACCGTCATTGTGCCTCGAGCGAGCGCGCGATGTCGTCGACCTGCCGCTGCAGAGCCACCCGGTCGAGGCTCGCGATCGGCAGCGCCGCGAAGGCGAGGATGCGGTTCCTGAGCGCTCCGTAGGCGTGCTGGAACGCGAGGCGCTTCTCGGCGTCCGTTCCTTCCGCCGTGACCGGGTCCGGCATGCCCCAGTGCGCCGTGATCGGCTGCCCCGGCCAGGACGGGCACTCCTCGTTGGCGGCGCGGTCGCAGACGGTGAAGACGAAATCCATCTTCGGCGCGTCCGTCCCCTGGAACTCCGCCACGTTCTCGGCGCGGAGCGGCGAGACGTCGTGGCCCTTCGAGCGCAGGAGCTCGACGGCGAAGTCGTTGAGCTCCGAGCGCGGCCGCGTCCCGGCCGAGAAGGCGGTGAAGCGGTCCCCCGCCTCCTGGCGCAGGATCGACTCCCCGAAGATCGACCGGGCCGAGTTGCCGGTGCAGATGAAGAGAACGTTGTACTTTCGCTGGGGCATGGTGGCTGGTCCGTCGCTGAATGAGGTCAAAGGTTCGCAGAGGTCGGGCCGGCCTCGGCAGCAGTCGCCGACGATGTACGACAGGAGCTCCCGCGTGCCGCTCATGTCGGCGCTGTAGCGGAGCGAGGTGCCGCGCCGCTCCTGCACGATCAGCCCGGCCTGGCGCAGCGCGGACAGATAGACCGAGAGCGTGCTGGGCTTGAGCCCCAGCGCCTCACCGATCTCGCCCGCCGGTACGGCGTCGGGAAAGCGCCGTACGAGCAGCCGGAACACCTTAAGTCGCTGCGCGTGGCCGAGCGCTATAAACTGCTCGACAGCTGATTCCATATTTCATGGATATAGGAATAATCTTAGGGCTGGAAGAAGTGTGCTCCCAAGATCGGAAGCCGAACATGCCGCATCGAGGCGCCGTCTCCGACGAAAGTCCGCTTCGGCGGAATCCGTCGGAACCTGAGCGACCGCAGAGAATTCACACTATCCGCCCTACGCGTCGGTCGTGACGGTGATCAAGGACGGCCTGAGTGCGCCTTCGTTGTCACGGATTGCCGTCGCATTGCAGCATGCATCGTGGTCATTCGTGCGGAGCGCAGCAAGGCCTCGAGATTGTCGTCACACGGGACGTAACACCGGCCGCGCCACGTCGGCGCCGGCATGGGCTCGCTGCTGTTTCTCGGAAGCCTCGCGCTGACGGAATTCCCTCACGGCTTGATCGTTCGGGGCGCCTGACCTCGAGCCACGGGGCACACACAGGCCACACCCCTTCATCGGGCTTCAAGCGCCGGCTGACACTCGGCGCTGAGAAGACCTACGAGAGCGCGGAGTTCCTCGGCGATCTCGGCCACGGTGAGCCAATGGAACGCCAATGGTCCGAGAGACATTGGCGAACGCCGAGACCGTGACGACCATCGCCGCCGAGCCCCGACTTTTGGGGCGCGTGTCGGCATGACCAGCGTGCTCCACACCTGGGGCTCGGCGATGACTCATCACCCGCACATTCACATGATCGTCCCGGGTGGCGGGCTGTCGCCGGAGGGCACCCGATGGGTATCCTGGGTTCTTCCTACCTGTTCGGGTCCTGTCGAGACTGTTCCGCCGCCTCTTTCTGGAAGGGCTGTCGGCGCTGCACCGCGCCGGCAAGCTGGCTTTCTTCGGCGACCTTGCGCACTTGGCGGACCCCGACGCCTTCACCGCCTGGCTCGCGCCGCTGCGCAACGCCGAATGGGTGGTCTACGCCAAGCCTCCCTTCGGCGGGCCCGAGGCGGTGCTCGCTTATCTGAGCCGCTACACCCACCGCGTCGCCATCTCGAACCGCCGCCTCCTCAGCGCCGATGCCAAGACCGTCGCGTTCCGCTGGAAGGACTACCGGATCAAGCGCGGCGACCGGATGAAGGTGATGCGGCTGACGACGGGTGAGTTCATCGGCCGCTTCCTGATCCACGTCCTGCCAGACGGCTTCCATCGCATCCGGCACTACGGCCTGCTCGCCAGCGGTACCCGCAAGCGTAACGTCGAGACGATCCGCCGGCTGCTCGGTACCGCGCCGAAGGCATCGACCGAAGCGACGGACACCGATCCGGTCCCGCCGCTCACCCTCAGGGAGCCATGCCCCGATTGCGGCGGGGTGATGCGGATCGTCGAGACCTTCCGGCGCGGAGAGCGACCCGTGACGCGTGCCCCACCCCGAAAGGCCGCCGCATGACGATATGGCCGTCCATTCTGCCAAACCCAATCCGGAGCGAGCCGTCACCCCGGAAACAGGGGCGTCATGTGCCGACCGGTCTCTCCGGGCAAAACCACGCCCTCGTCAGGTCAAGGCAGCCCTTCCACCGACGCCTGCCATCCCCTGCGGATCGCGCGACAGCCCCCGGAGATCGCCTTACGAGCCCGTGCTCAGCTAACGCCGCCAACGACACGGTGCAGTTTTCCCCATAGGGTGCGACCAGACCCACGCAGCTTCCTCCACGAGAGGTTTTCCAAAACGGGCCGCCCCGGTCGCGGGGACCGACGTTGCACATCGGCCCGCATCGGAAAACCTTCATCGGAGCACTCATTCGACTGATTGACTCAGATGTCCGGTCCGTCGGCTTTCCTGCCGTCCAACCTTTGCGTAGCGTCCGTCGTTTCGGGACAGGAAGGCGTTGCTCGGTCAGGGCCGCACCTGCGGCGCCGAAGCGGAGGTACTGACCGGTACGTGGAGCACGCTCGCAGTCTCGGCTCGCGGCGATCGCTTCATCGTCTTCCTGAACGCCGCCGAGCTTCGTGGTAGAGGACCAGACCTTCGTGGAGGTAGGCAAAGTGGGCGTGGGGACCAAAGCCGACAGCGTCACCGCTTTCGACGATCTGAGCATCACCGCTACACCGTGAGAAGAAGCCCGTCAGTGCTATCAGCGCCACATTTCCTCTCCCCCTCGCGGCGAGCGACCTGACGGTTGGCATCATGGCCCTGGCCGCCGGGGCAGGAGCGGGAGGCATCCCCCGGCGCACCAGAGAGGCGCTGGCGGCTGTCAGGGCGCGCGGGGTGCGGGCTCTGGGAAATCACCCAGCGCTGAGGCGCCGGCAAGGGCGGTGCGTCGTTCTCAGAGGTCATTTCGGCGAGTCCGATCCTCACGCGGAAGATCTTCAGTTCGTGGTCGATGGTGTGCGTGCAGGCGGCTGCTGAATCGCGTAGCGTTGGTGGCGTGGCTGGCCAACTCTGCTGGCTCACTCGGCGCCGTTCTGCTTGATCGGATATGAAATTCAGCCGCGACCTCACGTCATCTTGCCACTTTCGACGACGCAGTCCCGTGATACAGTTCCAGAATAAGCAGGTCAGATCGCCAGGGAGGGATCGATGGTGCAGCTGAACGTCAACGGCACGACCCACGAAGTTGATGTCGAGGAGGACACCCCGCTTCTCTGGGTGCTGCGCGAGCAACTCGGGCTGACCGGGACCAAGTACGGTTGCGGGATCGCTGCTTGCGGCGCCTGCACGGTGCACGTCGACGGCTTTCCGACCCGGACCTGCGTCACCCAGCTTCGAGACATCGGCAAGGGCGCGAAGATCGTCACGATCGAGGGACTATCGCCCGACCTCTCGCATCCGGTCCAACGGGCATGGGCCGAGCTCGACGTGCCGCAATGCGGCTATTGCCAGTCGGGACAAATCATGGCGGCGGCGGCGCTGCTGGCCGAGACTCCCAATCCGACGGACGAGGACATCGACGGCCAGATGAGCAATATCTGCCGTTGCGGCACATACAACCGCATTCGCGCCGCGATCAAGCGCGCCGCCGAATTCGGCTGAGGGAGGACAGGAAGATGACGCAGCAATTCAAGCTCTCCCGGCGCAGTTTTATCGCGAGTACCGCGGCCGGGGGCTTCGCCCTCGGGATCCGGATAGCCGCCGGACCGGTCGACGCTCAGGCGCTTCAGACCGTGGCCGAGGGGCCAGAGGTCAATGCTTGGGTGGTAATCCGGCCCGACGACACCGTTGTGGTGCGGATCGGCCGTCAGGAGATGGGCCAGGGGACATTGACCGGCCTCGCGCAGCTCGTCGCGGAGGAGCTCGACGCCGACTGGGAGAAGGTGTCGACCGAGTATCCCACCCCAGGTGAGAACGTCGCGCGCGAACGCGTCTGGGGCGACTTCGGGACGTTCGGCAGCCGCGGCATTCGTGCGTCGCAGCAATACATGCGTGAGGGCGGCGCGGCGGCGAAGGCGATGCTGATGCAGGCCGCCGCCATCCGGTGGGGCGTGGATCCATCGGAACTGACGGTCGAAAAAGGAGTGATCACCGGACCCGGCGGCGAGACGCTGCGCTACGGCGAGCTGGCCGCCGATGCCGCGGAGCTCGAGGTGCCGGCCGAGGTCACGCTGAAGGATCCGTCGGAATGGACCATCGCCGGTCAGCCGGTGAAGCGGCTGGACACCCTCGACAAGCTCGACGGCAGCCGGATCTACTCGCTCGATCACACGATGCCCGGGATGGTGAACGCCGCGATCCGGATAAGTCCGGTGTTCGGCGGCACGGTCACGAGCTTCAACGCCGACGCGGTCATGGGCATGCCCGGCGTGCAGAGGGTCGTGCAGGTCGGCGACGACGCCATCGCGGTGGTCGCTGACACATGGTGGCGGGCGCACAAGGCGCTCGAGGCGCTGCCGGTCGAGTGGACACCGGGACCGGGGCAGGACACGTCGATGAACGACGTGCATGCGATGCTCGACGAGGGGCTCGACGCGGACGAGGCGTTCGTGGGCAACCAGTCCGGCGATGTCTCGCAGGCCATCGCGGACGCCGACCAGGTGGTCGAGGGGGTCTACTACTTCCCCTGGCAGCACCACGCGACGATGGAGCCGATGAACGCTACGGCGCTCTACACGCCCGAGCGCTGCGAGGTCTGGACTGCCACACAGAATGCCGAGGCCGCCTTGGCGGTTGCGTCCGAGACCTCGGGACTGCCGATCCCGCAGTGCGAGGTCTATCGCTACAACCTCGGCGGCGGGTTCGGGCGCCGCGCCACGAACAACGATTTCGTCCGGCAGGCGGTGCTGATCGCAAGGGAGATGCCCGGCACGCCGGTCAAGCTGATCTGGTCGCGCGAAGAGGACATGCTGCACGGCACCTACCACCCGATCACCAAGGCCAAGATGACAGGTGCGCTCGACACGGACGGGAATCTGACCGGGCTGCACATGCGGATCTCCGGCCAGTCGATCTTTGCCGGCGTCCGCCCCGAGGCGCTGGTGGAAGGGATGGACCCTCTCACGTTCCAGGGTCTCAACGCGGAGAGCGACGAGGGGGAGCTGGGCTACACCATCGCCAACCTGCTCATTGACCATGCGATGCGAAACCCGCCGGTGCCGCCAGGGTTCTGGCGCGGGGTGAACAACAACCAGAACTCCTTCTATCTCGAGTCGTTCATGGACGAGTTGGCTCACGCGGCCGGTCGCGACCCGCTAGAGTTTCGCCGCGCGCTGATGCAGGATCATCCGCGCCACCTCGCGGTTCTGGATGCGGTCGCCGAGGGGATCGGCTGGGGCACGCCGCCGCCGGAGGGCGTGCATCGTGGGCTGAGCCAGCACATGGGCTACGGCAGTTATGTCGCAGCGGCGGCGGAGGTTTCCGTCGATGACAGCGGCAGTCTCAAGATCCATCGGATCGTCGCCGCGACGGACCCTGGTCACGCGGTCAACCCGCAGCAGATCGCGGCCCAGATCGAGGGATCCTTCGCCTATGGCCTCAGCGCCGCGCTGATGGGAGAGATCACCATCGAAGGCGGACGCGTACAGCAGGAGAACTTCGACAGCTATCCTGTTGTAATGATGTGGGACATGCCGGCGGTAGAGTCGATCATCCTCCCCTCGGGAGGCTTCTGGGGAGGCGTCGGGGAACCCACCATCTTCGTCGCCGCCCCTGCGGTGGCGAACGCGATCTTTGCGGCGACTGGCAAGCGGGTGCGGACGCTGCCGCTCTCCAGTAACGATCTGCGCGCATAGGAGCGGGCGCGGGCGGCGTCTGCCGCCCGCACGTCCGTCACATGACGATGCGCAGCATCTGGCTCACCGCGTTCCTGCTCCTTGCGCCCGCCGTCTCGGCGCAGGATGCTCCGCCGGGGGCGCTGGCCTGCACGGGCTGCCACGCGAACTCGTCCGACGCTGCCTACCCGATCCGCCAGCTCGGCGCCGAGCGTATCGCCGCAGCGATGATCGCCTACAAGAGCGGCGAGCGTGAGGCGAGCCTCATGGACCGCATCGCTGCGGGCTTCACGGACGAGGAGATCGCCGCCATCGCCGCGTGGTTCGCAAGCCAGGAGGCCGAACCGTGAACCTTACGCGTCGACAGCTTCTTGCGGTAGCCGGCGTGTCCGCGCTGCCATGCGCCCTGTCCGCAGGCCGCAGCCGCGCCCAGGGCGCGGGGCGCGTGGTGGTCGTAGGCGGCGGCTTTGCAGGCGCGACCGCTGCCCGCTACCTGGCGTATGCCGGGCATGCGGTGACCCTGGTCGAGCGGACGCCGGTCTATGTGACCTGCCCGTTCAGCAACACCGTCCTCGGCGGCTTCAACACCCTCGACGAAATCAGCTTCGGCTATCAGGGTGTCGCAGATGCCGGCGTCTTCGTCGTGCAGGCCGAAGCCGGTAAGGTGGACCCGGACGCGCGTCAGGTCGTGCTGATGGGCGGCGAGCGGCTGCCCTACGACCGGCTGATCGTCGCACCTGGAATCGACCTGCGCTTCGACGCGCTGCCCGGCTATGACGAGGCCGCGGCCGAGGTGATGCCGCACGCATGGAAGGCGGGGCCGCAGACGGCATTGCTGCGCCGCCAGCTCGAGGCGATGGAGGATGGCGGCACCGTCGGCATCGTCGCGCCGGCCAACCCCTTCCGTTGCCCGCCGGGGCCTTACGAGCGGGCGTCGCTTATCGCACACTATCTCAAGGACGCGAAGCCGCGGTCCCGGATCCTGATCCTCGACGCCAAGGATGGGTTCTCCAAGCGTCCGCTCTTCGAGGAGGCGTGGGCAAAGCTCTATCCCGGCATGATCGAGTGGGTGCCGCTGTCGATGGGCGGGCAGGTCTCCGAGGTGGACCCCGCCGCGATGACCCTGACGACGAACTTCCAGAGTTATAAGGTTGCCGTGGCCAATGTGATCCCGCCGCAACGCGCGGGTGCGATCGCGCAGTCTGCCGGCGTGGCCGACGCGACGGGATGGTGCCCGGTGGTCCCGGAGACGTTCGAGTCGACGCTGATCCCCGGGATCCACGTGCTGGGCGATGCCAGCCTCGCCGGCGCAATGCCCAAGTCGGCATTCGCTGCCAACGCGCAGGCCAAGGTCTGCGCCGCCGCGGTGGACGCGCTCCTGCGTGACGGCGAGCCGACGGCGCCAAAGCTGATTAACACCTGCTACAGCCTCGCCGCGCCCGACTACGGCTTCACGGTTGCCGGCGTCTACGAGGCGGCCGAAGGCACCCTCGCCGAAGTCGAGGGAGCCGGCGGGACGAGCCCCGTGGGCGCCCCTGACAGTGTCCGCCAGCAGGAGGCCGAGTATGCTCAGTCCTGGTATGCCACGATCACCAGGCAGACCTTCGGATGAACGCTGTCGCCGTCTTCGCACCCGCGCTCGCGCTTCTCGCCGGCGCGGCGGCGGCCCAGGCGATGCCGGAGCCGCTGACCGACCGGCCGGGCGACGCCGACCGCGGCCGCGACATCGTGCTTGATCAGCGCACCGGCCTGTGCCTGCTTTGCCACGACGGTCCCTTCGCGGAGGTACCGTTCATGGGCAATATCGCCCCGCCGCTCGCCGGAGTGGGAGCGCGGCTGGACGAAGGCGAGCTCCGGCAGCGCGTCGTCGACAGCCGCGAGATCAATCCGGACACGATCATGCCACCGTTTCACAGCCTTGACGGCCTCGTCCGCGTTGGCGAGCGCTGGAAGGACGCTACCATTCTGACAGCGCAGCAGGTGGAGGATGTCGTGGCATTCCTTGAGACGCTGACCGAAGGTGAGGTGGCAAGATGAGGAGCCTGAAGCAGCTTTCGCGCCGCGACCTCCTGAATCTCGGCGTCGGCGCGCCGCTGATGCTGGCGCTTGTGCCGCTGCCAGCAGATGCCACGCCCGAAAGCATGGCCGAGGCGATCGACGTGTTCACTGGCGGCGCAACCGTGGGCGAGGGGCTCGTGAAGCTCGACATTCCGATGCTGGTGGAGAACGGCAGCACCGTGCCGCTCAACGTCTCGGTCGAGAGTCCCATGACAGCCGAGGATTTTGTGGAAACGATCGCCATCTTCAACGAACAGAACCCTTTGCCCGACGTGGCCCGCTTTCATCTGACGACGCAGTCGGGGCGTGCGGCGGTGCAGACGCGGATCCGCCTGAACGGCACCCAGGCCGTGCTGGCGATCGCGAAGATGAGCGACGGCAACTTCTGGTGGGCGAGGACGCATGTGGTCGTCACTGCCCCAGCCTGCGCGGAGACCTGAAGATGCCCGACGCGATGGTCAACATTCCCGCCAGCGCCACGCCGGGCGAGGTGGTTCAGATCAAGGTGCTGATCTCCCATCCGATGGAGACCGGCTTCCGGCCCGGCCAGGACGGTTCGCTGATCCCGCGCAATATCATTCACGAGCTCCGCTGCACCTATGGCGGCAACGAGGTGTTCCGCGCCGAGCTGTTCCCGGCCATCGCCGCCAATCCGTTCTTCTCGTTCTACATCCGCGCGGACCAGAGCGGCTCCGTGGTCCTGTCCTGGACCGACGAGGAGGGCGTCGAGCTTTCGGTAGAGGAGCGGATCGAAGTCGTGTGACCTCTTCTCGGCTGGCAATCGCTCTGTGGCTGGTCTGCATCTCCGCGCAGGCGCAGGAGGGCCGGATCAGCGGGTTCGAGCTCATGGGGCCGGAGCTGCAGCAGATGCAGCAGGACGACATGGCCAATCCCGGCATGCTCTGGGTAGGCGAGGGGGCTGATCTTTGGGGGGAGCCGGCAGGCGAGGCGCAGACTTCGTGCGCCAACTGCCACGGCGCCGCTGAGACCGAGATGGCGGGCGTGGCCGCGCGTTATCCCGCCTTCGACGAAGCGCTCGGCCGACCCGTCGACCTGCCGGAGCGCGTCAACCTGTGCCGGACGCGGCATCAGGGCACGGACCCCCTGCCGCGCGAAAGCCGCGACGTCCTGGCGCTGACGGCGTTCGTCGCGCGACAGTCCCGTGGCATGCCCATCGTCTCGGACGATCCGCGACTGGTTCCCTGGCGCAAGATGGGGGGCGAGATCTTCGCCACCCGGATGGGCCAGCTGAACCTTTCCTGCGCCATTTGTCACGACGACCTTGCGGGCAGCCGGCTCGCCGCTGCAACGATCCCCCAGGCGCATCCGGTAGGATACCCACAGTACCGGCTACAGTGGCAGGAGCTGGGCTCGCTGCAGCGGCGGCTGCGCAACTGCATGACGGGGATGCGCGCCGAACCCTTCGCCGACGGCTCCGAGGAATATCTCGCCCTTGAGGTCTACCTTGCTGATCGCGCTGCGGGCCTTGCGGTAGAGGCTCCCTCAGTGCGGCCCTAGGGAAACGAGTCGCGGGTGCCGGGCGTTGTCTCCTGCTAGCCAGGGAGGACCGACGATGAATGTGAAGCTGACCGCAGCGGCGTTCGCAGCCGCTTGCAGTTTGGGCGGGATTGCGAGCGCTCAGACCGAGGGGATGGACCTCGACGGTGACGGCAGGATCACAGTGGAGGAGCTCATCGCATACGGACGCGATAATCCGGAGATCGAAGGCTACTGGTCGATCTACGACTACGACCTGAGCGGCGGGATCACCGCCGAGGAGTATGCGCGCGCGGAGCTGGGGCTTTGGGAGCCGCAGGACGAAGCGCCCGTCGAACCAGGGGGCCTCGACACCGACGAGGCCGTTCCGGCGGGCGGCGACGCAGACGACGGAGCAGGCTTCGATTTCGCAGCGATCGACGCCGACGGCAACGGAGAAGTCTCGCGAGAAGAGTTTGTGCGGAGCGGCTTCTCGCGTTTCGACACCGACGGCAACGGTGCGCTGGATGCAGATGAGATGTCCAGAATGATTGAGAAAACCATGCCTCGTTAGGCGCACTCACGCTGCGACGACGGACGGCAGCTCGGCAGGTGCGAGACGCGGTGAAGCGGGGCAGTAGCCCTACCGGCCTCGCGCGACGAGCGAATCTGACGATCCAGTATCGCTCTACTCCGCGAGGTTTGCCGGCCCTGACCGGGTGAGGTCAACGCAGAGTGGGTGGCTTAGCGAGCTGCCCGCCGGGCTGGCGTCCATTGGGGAGATGGCCGCTGATTTGGTCCCAAAGAGACTGCTCCTGTTCCCATCTCGCGACCGCCTCGGGTTGCGTCAGGCCGCCCCACTCTATTGGCGGCTATGGGATTCCCGCGGTAACAGACGGCATGACTCGGAACCAAGAGACTATTCATGCGATCGGTGTTCTGCTCACTTTGATGCTGCTCTTCCCGTCCGGCATTGCGGCGGGTTGAACCGCGCCGGGTCTGCCGGAGGCTCCAACTCCTGAGTAGGATGGAGTCCCATGAGCAAGACGACGAACAAGTATTCGCCTGAGGTGCGGGAGCGCGCGGTGCGGATGGTGCTGGACAACGAGGGCCAGCACGGGTTCCGCTGGGCGGCAAACCTGTCGATCTCCTCGAAAGACGGCTGTGCGGCGCAAACGCTGAACGAGTGGGTCAGCGGGCAGAGGTCGACCGCGACAGCTGCGCGGGCGTGCCGACGGACATGGCCGAGAAGAGGTGCCGCTGCCGGGGCCGGCGGCACTCGAGGCGATCCTGCGGACACACCTGCCGCCGGCGATCCCCGAGACGGAGATCCCGCCTCTCGCCCGCGCCGCCCTCGGCCACAGCGCCGCCCATGTCGACGCCGCGATCCGCGCAGCCACCTCCCGCGCACGCGGCGCTGGCCGCCCGGTCGGCCTCGCCGACCTGCGTGCGGCGCTCGCTGAGAAGCTCGTCTTCGGCAATGTCAGCGGCGGCGCTGGAGGCGGCGCGGAGTGCGATCTCGCGCAAGCGACCCGCCTCGCGGTCGGCATCGAAATCGGGCTCGGGCTTGGGGGCGAGGGCCCGCTCTGGACTGCGCGACCCCGCCGCCCGCTCCCGCGTCCACAACCGTCTCGACTCTGCCGAGCAGCGCGCGCTCGCAGAACTGCGCGGCCGCCACGCGACGCTCCTCGAACGGCCCGCGCTCTGCACGCGCGCCGCGTCCTCGAGGGCGACGATCTCGACCGCTGGCTCGAGGCGCTGCACGGCGCCGCGGGTGAAAAAGCAGCCGCCGAAACGCGCCTCGACGCGAGGCGCGGAATGAGGTCGAAACGGCTTTGTTGCGCAAATGGCGAGAGGGATTCACCTACAACGAAGCCCTGAAGCAGCGCGGCTCCCTGACGATCTGGTTCGACCCGGAGATGGTCTGGGTGCCGCCGCCGACCGGCAAGCAAGGCCGGCAGCCTCAGTATGGCGATGCCGCGATCCAGACGTGTTTGACCCTGAAAGTCTTGTTCGGCATGGCGCTCCGGCAGACGATGGGCTTCGTCGAGAGCCTCCTGCGCCTGGTCGGTCTGGACTGGGCCGTAGCGGACTACAGCACCCTGAGCCGCCGCCAGAAGACCTTGGCCGTGAACATCCCCTACCGTGGCTCGAAGGGCCCGCTGCATCTGCGGATCGACAGCACCGGCATCAAGGCCGAGGGCGAACGAGAGTGGCATGCCCGCAAGCATGGCGGCGCGAAACGCCGGCTGTGGCGCAAGATCCACCTCGGTGTCGACGAGCGGACGCTGGAGATCCGGGCCATCGAACTCACCGGAAGCCATGTCGGCGACGCGCCGATGCTGCCCGAGTTGCTCGACCGGTTCCCTGCCGACGTGGAGATCGGATTCTGTCACCGCCGACGGCGCCTATGATACGCGCAAGTGCCATGACGCGGTCGCGGACCGTGGCGCCCACGCCGTCATACCGCCGCGCAGGAATGCCAAGCCGTGGAAGCCATCGACTGCTGGTGCCATCGCCCGGAACGAGGCGCTTCGCTCGTCGAAATACCTTGGCCGTGCCATCTGGCGAAAGTGGAGCGGATAACACCGCCGAAGCCGCGCCGAGACGAAGATGCATTGCGTGAAGCTGCTGGGCCAGAGCCTCATGGCACGCGACTTCGACCGTCAAGTCGCAGAACTCCACGTCCGCGCTGCCGTCCTCAACGGCTACACCGCGCTCGGCATCCCTGTCACAGAGCCCGCAGGATAAATCCGTCTGGGGAAGGGGGAAATCCGCGCTTCACCCCCTTTGCACAACAAAGTCTCTTCGGACGGAAAAATGCGCAGCCTCAATCCCGGATCCGCCCGGGCCCGCGAGCCTGAGTGCCTGGGCGGCCTTCCGCGATCTCCTGAATTTCCGGTTCGGCTGGGCCGATCCCGAAGATCCCGCCCTCCGCGAGACCTCGTGCTGCCCGAATGGCACCTGAAACAGGAAGCCGAGGCCCGGCGGGCCGGCGTCTCGCCGGAGATCGACATCCGGCGCCGGATGCACTCCGAGGTCCGGCGCGAGGTCGAGGCTGGAAAGATCAGTCATCGCGGCGGCTTGATCTCATTCCTGGAAAGTCGGCTCGCGGCCGAGTGCCAGGTCATCCATCGCGTCGGGCCGGACTTCATCACCATCGGACCGCAAGATGCGCCGGCAAAATGCCGCTCCACGAGGTCGCTCCCGGCGCGGCCGTAATGGTGCGGCCCCACGGTTCCGGCATCAGAGCCTTGGTTGACGGGGTCGTCGTCGACGTCCTCCACGGTCGGCTACGGCTCAACGCGGCGGCGGCCGCGGAAGCCGGAGCGCTCGGGACGATGTCGTTGCTGGCCCAGACGCTCGGGGTGCCCGTGCCGCACGGACCAGAGGAGAGATTGCGTCCAGCCGCATCTGCCGCGACATCGGATGACCCGGCACCGGCAGTCATCGGTCCTTTGGAATGCGCCGACGACCCGCCGACCGCCGATGAGGAGCCTGACGAGCCGAGCGTCTGGTGAGCTGCCGGAGGCGATTGGCCGAGGCAGCAATGCCGGAGCCGCGCCGGCCGACCTCGCGGCGACGCAGTTGGTACATCATGACCAGCGGCCTGCACTCGATCCTGCGCATGGCGCTCTCCTGCCCGCCTGCGGCCACCCGGCGTTTGCCGCTTTCGGCAGGTCTGCGCCGCCCGCTACGCCGGGCGCGGCCTCGTCTCGACGATGCGTGCCACCCGCAACCGGGGAACGACCATACGTCCCTCGTCAAAGCCGATCGCGGCATCCGGCGACTGGCGCCATTCCGAGGGCGCCGCCGCGGCCGTCGCCTCCAGCTCAGTCGCTATCTTGCGCACGGCGCCGGCCGAGGAGGCCGTCCGCCGCCTCCATCACGCGATCGAGGGCCTGTAGCGCGGCGAGGTTGGGTGCCGGTTCGGCGCCGAGGCGAGCCGTGGGTGCGGGTTCCTCCTCGTCGCGGGACGTTCTCGCCGATGCCGCGCCGCGCGGCGTTGCTCGGACCCGCAGCCGCTCCGCTAGCGATGCGGTCGCCCAAAAACGGGCGGCGCGGCGCGGCAGGAGGTTCTGGACGAGGCCCTGCCCCTCGAGCTCGGCGATCAGGTTCAGCGCCGTGCGGCGGGTGACGCCCAGCTCGTCCGCCACCAGCGCCGAGGTGAAGATCGGCCGCGCCAGCACGAACGCGGCCATCTCGGCCATCCGCGAGCGGCCGTGCCGCCCCTGCCCCACCGCGTGGATCGCCGCAACGTCGCGGCGCAGCCGGCCGAGCTGCCCGAGGTCCCAGGCGAGGCTGTCGGCGACGAGACCGAGAAGCTCGACCACCCCGCCCGGCTTCAGCGGCGACCACAGCCGGAAGCCGCGCCGGGTCAGCGCCACAGACGGCGTCGCCACCCAATGCGCCGCGACCGGCGCCAGCAGGTCGCCGTCGCGCACGGGCCCCCTGCCCTGCCCCGCGAGCCCGGCCCGCGCCGCGCTCTCGACCGCCACGAAGACCAGCCGCTCGGCCGCCGGCGACTGTCGCCCCGAGCGCCCGGCATACTCCGCCGCCGCCCTGAGCCCCGCCGCCACCGGCATCTCGAGCCAGTCGCGAAGCCCCGCCGCCAGCGCCTGCAGCTCGGCGTCGCCCGGCCGCTCGGTCGGGTCCGGCGCCGCGCCGAACGGCGCCGCGGCGCGCTCGATCCGGCGGATCGCGGCGACCGGGTCGCCGAGCACGTCGCCGGGCGCGCGCAGGACATCGAGGATCTGCCCGGCAAGCTCGACGCCGCGGGCGTCGACCTCGCCGGTCCGGTTCATCGCCAGCCGCATCACGATCTCGGCCTCGGAGACGCGCACGTCCTCCAGCGCCACGGACCGGATCGCCTCCGCGAAGGCCGCCTCAGTCCGCCACAGCCGGCCGACCTCGGGCTCGGCCAGCGTCAGCGCCTCGATCCGCGCCGCCGCCACCTCGGCGCGCAGCAGCGCCAGGGGCATCCGCGTCTCGTGCCCGTCCATGCGTCCTCCACGCAAGCCTTTGGGAATGAGCCTAGAGGCGCGGGGGCCGAAAGTATATCGCCTGTATCTACACTTGCCTTGGTGATCTTCGGGGGTGTGCTCCGGGCGCCGCCGAGCGTTATACGCCGCGCTTTTTCGCTCCGCGCCCGAAAAGGACCGCCAAGGAGCTCTGCAGCCAAGTGGCAAAGGCCGCTCTGCAATGCGAGGCGTAGGGACCAGAGCCCTTTCGGCGCTTGCCTGCGCCTGCAAACGGTCGTTTCATGGCGCTGGATGAAATTGCACACACCCTCATCCCGGCGGCAAGCGCCGCTATCGCGCTCCCGCCAGAGGGCTGGCCCGTGCTGATCGGCTACGCCCGAGGGGCTGGAGGCCGGCGGCGCCCACTTCCGCTCGCTCGGCGACCCGATCGACACCACCAGTCCGCAGGGCAAGTTCACCCTGCAGGTCCTCGGCGCCACCGCCGAGCTGGAGCGCGCCCTGATCCGCGAGCGCACCATGGCCGGCCAGCGCTCCGCCCGCGCCCGCGGCCGCGTCGGCGGCAATCCGGGGCTGCACGCGCGCGACCCGCAAGCAATCCGCACGCTGCGCCGCGCCCGCGACGACCGCTACTTCGAGGCGCTGACGCAGTCGGCGGAGGAGTGGGTGCCGCTGATCCGCCGACACCGGCCGGACTTGGCCTGGGAAGACCTTGTTCGCCTCGTCAACGCCCGCGGCCAGGGCCGCCCCTGGAGCGTCGAGCGGCTGGTCCGGGCGACGAAGCGCTACGTCGCCGACGGCTTCCTCGACGCCGCGGTCCTCGGCCGCGCCGCCCCCGCGCCGCCACGACCCGGACCTCACCCTGCAGGGCATCTGCGACCGCCTCGAGGCGATGCGGGAACGCACCCCCCGCGGCCGCAGCAAGTGGCAGCCAAACTCCGCGTCAGGGTACTGCTGGAGCGGGTGCGGCACCGCTGCCTGCCGCTCCGCCTTCACCGCTGTCCGCGCCGAAAACGGCCCCAGTCCACGAGCAGTCGAGGAGCTACGCCGACGGTCGAGCGGCGGCTCGCTTGCCGAGTCCAGTCTGTTACGCAACAGGTCACAGTCAGGCCCAGCACCTCCCGCGCGACATCGTCGACGGTCAACGCGCTCACCGCTCGCTGCGGGCAACGCGCGCAGCTCCGGCAGGATGTGAACCCTCCGCGCGCCACAATGGGGCAGCTCGGCGACAACCCGCATCGTTGCTTCGACCTCAAAAGCATCCGTGCCGCAACCTCGCCCCCTGCGCGCTCGGCGATCAGCTCAATGATGTGCGCGAGATCCCGGCGGACCGCGGGGCGCAGCCTCGCGCGGTAGCTCACACCTGAGCCAAGCGCCTGTGCCAAGGCAAAGCCCCGGCACTCCACGATGTCCTCCGGCGTGTCGCGGTTCGGTGGCGCGTCTCCTCGGCAATTGCCTCTTAGCGCCGCCTCCCGTCCCGCCACGCAAAACCAAAGCGGTCCAGCCCCGGCGACAGAATGTTCTTCCGGTGCCCGGCGCTTTGCATCCAGCCGCTCTGCAAGGCGCGAACGCACTGATCGCCAGGTGGCGTCGCACAGCCCTCGCATTTCGCGATGTCCTCAGACACGATGCTCCAGCGACTTCCGTCGGCGGCGATGGATCGGTCGCGCACGGTGTCCCGTCCGGCCCCCCATGTGCATAGCAGTGCGTCGAAGCATATCGAGCGCGTGGGCCGCCGTAGAAGCGTCAGCGTGGCGCCTGGACACGAGCGGCGAGAAGCCAGTTCGACCTGTACCTCGTGACAAGGTCAAGTGCGAGGTCGAAATGGTCGGCCCCAGCCCCGCGGCGGCGCCGGCGACACATTCGCTGAACAACGCGCGAGACAGGCGCGGCATTCCGTGCTGGGCTCTGGAACGTCGCGGCCGGTGGATCGTTCGGCGCGCGACGCGATAACACGACCCCTAGCCCGAGTTGCCAAGTGGCAAGATTGCCGGAAACGCCGCGGGATCATACACTTGCCGTCACAGCGGATGCGCCTCGGCATAGCGGCGGAAGAAGGCGAGGAAGGCGCGGTCGGGGTCGTCGGGCGCGCCCTTGTCCGCCGCCCAAGCCCGCCACTCCCCCTCCACGAAGTAGATGTCGTAGCCGGAATGCCGCAGCCGCGCGGTCTCGTAGGTCTCCGACCTCAGCGCCGCGCCTTGCCGGTCGAGCCATGCGGGACGCGGCCGCCCGCCCTGACCTGCCGGAGCCGCTTCCTCCACCGCGCGCGCCATCCGTCCGGTGGAGGCATATTCCAGCGCCCTGCCCGCGCGGTTCACGCCTTCGCCGTCCTTGCGCCACCAGCGCAATTCGACATGCGTTACGCTGCGGCCGGTCTTGATCGGCTCGATCTCGACCATGTAGTCCGACAGCGCTGAGACCTCGGCCACCGCCGGCTCGATCGCGCGCAGCCGCAGGTTCGACCACGAGGTCAGCTTGCCCTTCGGCACGCCGAGGATCCCGCGCAGGCTGTCGAGCGAGAAGCGTTCCGACGACCGCCAGCGGAGGTTGCCGCGCTTCTGCACCATCTCGTAGAGCGTGAGTGCATATTTCGAGGTCAGCGCAAACATCACCTCGCGCTGCAGCCGGGCAAAGATCGTGGAGTTCGAGATGATGCGTCGCAACCGCGCCGGGATCTCATACTCGAAGAGCCCATCCCGCCGCGCCGCCTCGACGTTGCCGCCCAGAAGCTGCACCCGCTCAATTGCGGGCTTACCGTCCCACACCACCTCGACCCGGACGATGGCCGCCATCAGTCGCTCAATCGAATCTCCGATCCGGTCGTTTGAATTATGGGAGCCGCGCAGGCTCGCCTTGGGAATGACGTGTGTGACGGGCTTCTCGATCGCGTCCCAGGCATTTTCCAGAAGCTGGTTGTAGATCCTCCGGTCTGCAAGCGTCAGCGGCGTCACCTCCACGAGGTCGACGAGCTCTCCCGGCTTGACCAGCGACTCCGCGCTCGGTCGCGCCTCCACGGTCCGGTATGGTTTCGCCATGCCTGCCCAACTTCTTTCTCTTACATTTGTACGCCCACGAATGTAAGTCGACAAGCCCCCTTACGACATTGGCTCCACCCGAAACGTAAGCTTCGGCGACTCGTCCGCGAATCACCGCATGGTGCAGGGTGCGGGAAACACTGGCCTTTTTTGCGAGCCGATTTGCTCCGGCCCGGCCCACCCCAAACGTATTAGTTCGCCGCCCGAGGGGTAAGGCTGCATCACCCGGCTCGTAAGCCGTGCTCACCCCGAACGTAAGCACGCGCACCCCGGAGGTAAGCGGCGCTCGTCCAAACCATTGTTCAACCGAGGTTTTACCGCCTGGAACAGATGAACCAAGAGAACCCCGAAGGAGGGTTTGCTCTGGCTGTTGAAAGGGTTTTCGCGCACATGGCCCCGCTCGCGATCTTCAGGCCGTACGGATTGGGAAGGTTTGGCCGATGCCGGGGCCGCCATCTCCGTACTTGGCGGCACGCGGGCGGGAAGTTGCGTTATTGCCCCCCCCCCTTGCCACTTCCGGTTTTTCGAGCACGATCGTCCCATAATCGCACTTGAGCGCCCCCACGCGATTCGCCATCATACGGCGCAACGATAACACCGTGAGGCAGCAATGGCGGACCCCGAGCTTCCGGTCTCGCTCGACGAGATCGACGCCCTCGCCCATCGGGCCGGTGTCGTCATCGACCGCCTGCGGGAGCGGGTATTCGCTCCCGGCACGCAGAAGCGCCTCGACATCACGTTCAACGTCCGCACCGCGGGTGAGATGGTGGGACGGACAGAAAAGGCGATCCGCGACGCCGAGGCCGACGGTCGCCTGCCCGAGCCCGAGAAGGATTCTAAAACCGGGCGCCGCACCGGATATTCGCTAGCCGACGTCAACCGGATGCGGGGTGTGTTCGGGACCCTGCCGCACCGCGCGGCGGACGACCCGCCGATGGTCTTGGCCGTGCAGAACTTTAAGGGCGGCGTCGGCAAGTCGACGCTGGTCGTGCATCTCTCGCAGTATCTCGCGCTCAAGGGCTACCGCGTCTGCGTCATCGACTGCGACAGCCAGGCGTCGACCACGTCGCTCTTCGGTCTCAATCCGGACATCGACGTCGATGAGGACGAGGACACGCTCTATCCGTTTTTCCGCCACGGCGGCCCTCCATCGCTGCACTACGCGCTGCGCGCGACCTACTGGCCCGGCATCGCGATGATCCCGGCGAACCTCGGGCTCTACGATGCGGAGTACGAGTTCGCTGCGCGGATGCTGCGGGAGGACAGCTTCATCCTCGACCGTCTGCGCGAAGGCGTGGCCACCATCGCGGACCAGTTCGACGTCATCCTGCTGGACCCGCCGCCGGCGCTCGGCATGATCTCACTGTCGGTCTTGCGGGCGGCGACAGGGCTGATCATTCCCGCCCCGCCCAACAATGTCGACTTCGGTTCGACCGCGCATTTCCTGCAGATGATGAGCGCGACACTGAAGGAACTCGCGCAGCGCGGTGGCCCGCGCGGATACCATTTCGTCAAGGTGCTGGCGACCAAGGTCAACGATCAGAAGAGCGCGCATCAGGCGATCCGCCGGATGATGGAGGCGGTGTTTCCCCAAGACCTGCTGCAGTCGGTCTTGAAGGACTCCGCCGAGATCGACAACGCCACGGCGAACCTGGCCTCGGTCTACGAGGTCACCGGCGCAGCCGCGCGGAGCGATACACACAAGCGCTGCCGTGTCTACCTCGACGCCGTGGGCCGCGAGGTCGAGACGCTGATCCGCAAGACCTGGCCCAGCCATCACGCCGCCTTGAGGAAGGAGGGCATTCTGTGACCAAACGCCATGACGCCGTGTACAACGAGATCCTGAGCGGACTGCCGGACGGGGCAGGGGAGGCGGGCGCGCCGCGCTTCCTCAAGCGCACCACGGCCCTCGCGGACCAGGGAGAGAGGCAGGAGAAGGTCTTGCGCCTCGTCGATCCCGCCATCTGCCGGATGTGGGAGCGGCACAATCGCGCCTACGACCTGCTGACCGAAGCTAACTGCCGTGACCTGATCGACGGCCTGCTGGCGCAGGGCCGGCAGGAGTTTCCGGCGATTGTGCGCCGGCTGCCCGAGGGTGAGAGCCAACGCTACGAGGTGATCTGCGGCGCCCGCCGCCACTTCGCCGTCTCGTGGCTGCGCGCCAACAACTACCCGCAGTTCAAGTACCTGGTGGAGGAGCGGGAGCTGACCGACGAGGAGGCGTTCCGCCTCGCCGACATCGAGAACCGCGACCGAGAGGACATCTCGGACTATGAGCGCGCGCGGGACTATGCCCAGGCGGTCGAACTCTATTACGACGGCAAGCAGAAGCGTATGGCCGAGCGGCTCGAGGTCTCCGAAGGGTGGCTGTCGCGCTATCTTCAGCTCGCGAAGCTGCCCGACGAGGTGGTTGCCGCCTTTGCCTCGATCCGCGACCTCCGCGAGGTGCACGCGCGGACGCTGAAACCGCTGCTTGCCGCGCCGGAGAGCCGCGAGGCGGTGCTGACCGAGGCGCGGGCGCTGGTGGGGCAGGGGACGGATGCGGCGGAGGTCGTGCGGCGGCTCAAGGCCGCGGCGACGCCTGCGAAGACGCGGCAGGTCGCCGAAAAGGGCCACCGCCGCAACCCGCACGAGACCGGCGTCAGGATGCGCCGCAAGGGCCGGACCGTGCATTTGGAGTTCCCGGCGGACTTGCCAGACGCCGCATTGCGCGACGCCGTCGAGCTGTTCATCGCCGACCGCAAGAAGCCGTCGGAGTAGTTCTTGCCAATTGGCAAGAACGCCGATTGTAGTTTGAGAACAGTATCATATGCGGTTTCTCGTCATCCTGGCACCGCGGGCAGGCTCGTGGCTGCACACGCTAATGCTGGGCTTCGACCCGGCGCCCGCCACGGTCAGGTTTGTCCGCTACCTGGCCGCGGTATTCATTCTCACCGCGGCGCTTCTCGCCGCGCACGTGCTGCTGCCAATGCGACGAAACCGGTTCTCGAGCATTTGGCCGGGCGCAGCCTTCATCGTGACCGCGTGGACGCTGCTCGCCGCCGCCTCGTCGTTCTCCCTGCGCAGCTTCGCGGGTTACTCGAGCTACTATGCAGTCTGGCCGATATCCGGGCCGCGCTCTACTTCATATACCTTGCGCCTTGACTCTGATATCGGGGGCGAACTCAACCGCGCGATCAGGATCCGCAGCCTCCGGTCGGGCTACGCCCTTCCTGCGGTGCGGGTTCCCGAAGTTCGACGTTTGCCGGCCGGATTTCGTCTATCCGGTGCGCGCCGTGTTCGGGAATTCAAGGGCTTGGTAGCCGTGCGGGGCGGATTTCGGCCCAACTCGTGTAGTTACACGTCGTTGCCCTAGCATGCATTGAGATGCGGGTGCATCTGAGGCATCTTGCATTCCATGTTTACACGCGTCACCGAGAGCGGCGGGCGTCGCTATCTGCAGATCGTCGAGTCCTTCCGCAACGATGCCGGAAAGCCCAGGCTGCGCGTCGTCGCCAACCTCGGGCGCGTCGACGGAATGAAGGAGGGCCAGCTCGACGCCCTGATCCGGGGCCTCAGCCGGGTTGCCGGGCGGGACGAGCCGGCGAAGACCGAGATCGCCTGGGAAGGCGCGCGCAGCTACGGTGACGTCTTCGCCCTGCATGCGCTCTGGAAGGACCTCGGTCTCGACCGCGCGCTTGGCCGGGCCCTGCGGTCGGGGCGTCGCGGAACCGATGTGGAGGCCCTCGTACGCGCCATGGTGTTCAACCGCCTGTGCGACCCGACGAGCAAGCTGGGCTGCCTGCGCTGGCTGGAGACCGTGGCGATGCCAGCCATGCCCGAGACCGTCACCCACCAGCATCTGCTTCGCGCGATGGATGCGCTGATGGATCGCGCCGAGCGGGTGGAAATCGAGCTGGCCAGACAGATCCGCCCGCTGGTCGATCAAGACCTTGCCGTGGTCTTCTACGACCTGACCACCGTGCGCATCCACGGCGAGGGAGAGGTCGCGGACGACCTGCGCGCCTTCGGCATGAACAAGGACGTAGGCGGCGTCGCGCGCCAGTTCGTTCTCGGCGTGGTGCAAACCGCCGAGGGTCTGCCGTCGACATTGTTGCTCGAACCGTGTGTGGATGGCTCCCGCGGGGCAAGGGCGCTGTTCGGTGGCTGGGTTTGGTCGGTCGCGGCCATGTGTACGGCGTCTGATGTGCAGCGTGGCAGCTGCGCGCCCTGATGAAGTCCGCCGGCGCTCGGGTCCCGATCAATGGCACGCACTCGGAGGTGCTTCGGTTCGAACAGGGTGTCCCGATTGCCGTTTCGCCGTCCTGTCGCCATCACCTCACGTCGCGCCTCACCGTCTCGGAGCCGGTCTGCGCCGGCGTGTTCTGTCAGACCGGGGCTGCCCGGTAGCTTTCGCCGCTCCTGACGAGCGCCCAGACGACCCGCGCCATCCGGTTGGCCAGGGCGATGGCCACCACCTTCACAGGCTTTCTCTCCAGCATCTTCCAAAGCCAGTCGGTCCCGGGTCGTCCGCGGCGCCGGCCTGCGATCTGCGCCATGGCGCCGAGGTAGAGCAGGCGTCGCAGGTAACGGTTTCCAGCCTTCGAGATCCGCCCGAGCCGCTCCTTGCCGCCGCTCGAATGGGGCTTCGGCGTGAGCCCGAGCCAGGCGGAATAGTCTCGCGCGGAGCGGAACGCCGCGACGTCGGGCGTGGTGACGGCGAAGGCGCTCGAGGCAATCGGTCCGAGCCCGGGGATCGTGGCGAGACGTCGGGCGAGCGGGTCGCTCTTCTGCGCCGCTTCGATGCGCGCGGTGACCGTCTCGATCCGGGCGCGCAGATCGCGGAGCTGGCCAGCCAGCAGGTCGAGGGCGGGTCGCGCGGCCTCGGGCGTCTGCTCCGCAGCGGCAAGGAGCCGGTCGACATTCTGGATACCCTTCGCCACCACGATCCCGAACTCGGCGAGATGCGCACGGATCGTGTTCACGGTCTGGGTCTGCTGGCGGATGAGGAAGTCCCGCGCCTTGTGGTCGAGCAGCGCCGCCTGAGCCTCCGCCGACTTCACCGGCACGAAGCGCATCGTCGGCCGCGTCACCGCTTCGCAAATCGCCTCCGCGTCCGCCCTGTCGGTCTTGCCGCGCTTTACATACGGCTTCACGTATGCCGCCGGCATGAGCCGCACCTCGTGGCCGAGCGCCGAAAGCTCCCGCGCCCAATGATGCGCACCGGAGCAAGCCTCCATCCCGATCAGGCACGGATCGAGACGCGAGAAGAAGGTTAGAACCTGGCCCCGGCGCAGCTGCCGACGCAGCACAACGGGCCCATCTACGCTCACGCCGTGCACCTGGAAGATGCTCTTCGCCAGATCGATGCCGATGGTGGTAGGCTGTTCCATGGATGGCTCCCTTCGGTGGACTGTTCAACAACACCCACCGTGGCACATCCCGATGCCGGGAGCGGGAGCCATCCACTCCATCAATGGCGCAACCATGTCGACTGCACACGGTCCATCCCGGCAACGTCGCGGAGACGAAGACCTTGCAGGCCATGCTCCAGACGGTTCTCGCGCGCTTCCCGATCCAGCGCGTCATACTGGTGGCCGATCGCGGACTGCTGAGCTTGGAGAGTTGCCCATCGAGGCGCCACCGGTTCAAGCCCGATGGGCGACGGCGAACTGACCGCACTGGCGGACCGGGACGGGCGGAAACTCGAATTCATCCTGGCCGTGCCGGCCCGTCGCTACGCCGAGCTGGTCGAGACCTTCCGCAGCCTTGCCTTCACCGAAGACGGTTTGGCCGAGGCGTCCTTCGCCGGTCATCGCCTGATCGTCGCCCGTGACCCGCTGCGCGCCGAGGAGCAATCCACCCGCCGCCGTGCCCGCATCGCCGAACTCGAGGCCATGGCCGACAAGATGGTCGCCAGGCTCGATGCCCAGGATGTCGGCCAGACCGCCAGGGGACGCCGCGCCTCCGATCGTGGCGCCTACAGCCGCTTCACCCGCGCCGTGGCCGAGGCGGAACTGACCCGCTTTCTCAAGGCCGATTACACCGCCGACCGCTTCAGCTACAGCTTGGACGAGGACACCATCGCCGAGGCGGAGCTCTTCGACGGCAAGCTGGCGCTGATCACCAACGCCCCCGATCTCGACCTCGCCGAGGCCGTCGCCCGCTACAAGGCGCTGGCCGACATCGAGCGCGGCTTCCGCGTGCTGAAGTTCGACATCGAGATCGCCCCGGTCCACCATCGGCTGCCAGACCGCATCCGGGCCCACGCGCTGATCTGCTTCCTCGCCCTCGTGCTCCACCGCGTCATGCGCATGCGCCTGAAGGCCAGGGGTCACAGCGCCAGCCCCCGGGCTGCGCTCGACCTGCTGGCCCGCATCCATCGCCATCAGACCCGGATCGCCGAGCGCAGCCTCGAAGGAACAACCCGCCTGACACCGGAACAGCTGGACCTCTTCGATGCCCTGACCCTGCCCAAGCCCGCCTGACAGAGCCCTGTAGTTAGTTCAGCCTGAACAAAGCGGATGTCTCTGATTTCGCACGATAAGGCGCAATTTCTCGTGGCTCCTGATTGCAGGTATTCGTAGAATTCCGGCGGGAACCCTGCGATTTCGGATGCGCCGATGAAACCGAAGACCCGCCACCCCGAGCAGGATGATCTGCTGCGGCCGCGCCTGGTCGACCTGATCGACATGGGCCACGAGCTGGTGAAGCTCGAGGCGCTGATCGACTGGGAGTTCTTCGAGCGGGAGTGGGCAGGGTTCTTCCCGTCCGGCAAAGGGCGACCGGCGACGTCGCCGCGGCTGGTGGCGGGGCTGCTCTATCTCCAGCACGCGTTCGCCCTGTCGGACGAGGCGGTGGTCGCGCGGTGGGTCGAGAACCCCTACTATCAGCATTTCTGCGGTGAGACTTTCTTTCAGCATCGTCCGCCGATCGATCCGTCCTCGCTCACCCGCTGGCGCCAGCGCATCGGCGAGGAGGGCGTGGAGTGGCTGCTGACCAAGACGATCGAGGCCGGTCGCGCCTCGGGAACGGTCAAGGACCAGAGCATCGAGAGGGTGTCGGTCGACACCACGGTCATGGAGAAGAACATCGCCCACCCGACCGACGCCCGGCTCTACGAGACGGCGCGGCGGAAGCTGGTGGCGCTCGCCGCCGAGGCCGGGATCGAGCTGCGGCAGAGCTATGCGCGCCTGGCGCCGCGGCTGGCGGCGAAGGCCGGCAGGTACGCCCACGCCCGTCAGTTCAGGCGGATGCGCAAGGCGCTGCGCACGCTCAAGGGCTACACCGGCCGGGTCATGCGCGATCTCCGCCGCCGGCTCGAGGACATCCCGGACGGGCCGCTGCGGGAGCGCATCCTCGACATGCTGGTCCTGACCTCGCGGCTCTTGCACCAGCAGCCGAAGGACAAGGGCAAGCTCTATAGCCTGCACGAGCCGGAGGTCGACTGCATCTCCAAGGGCAAGGCGCGGGTGCGATACGAGTTCGGCACCAAGGTCAGCGTCGCCGCCACCACCCGCGAGGCTTCATCGTCGGCATGCGGGCGCTGCCGGGCAACCCCTACGACGGCCACACCCTCGCCGAGGCTCTCGAGCAGGTCGAGGTGCTGACCGATCGCCGCCCGTCCCTCGCCGTCGTCGATCGCGGCTATCGCGGCCACGGCGTCGAGACCACGCGCGTGCTGATCAGCGGCACCCGCAGGGGGCTCACGCCGCCGCTCGCCAAGCTCCTGCGCCGCCGCAGCGCCATCGAGCCGGAGATCGGCCACATGAAGACCGACGGCAGGCTGACGCGATGTCCGCTGAAGGGAACCGCCGGCGACGCGCTCTTCGCCGTCCTCTGCGCCTGCGGCCACAACCTCCGCAAGATCCTCGCCCACCTGAGGGCCTTTTGGGCCCTCCTGATCGCCGCCATTCTCGGCGATCAGGACGCACGACCGGCGTGTTGTTCATCAGGGCCGACGCCAGCAGCGTCGCCAGCAGGAACCACCACTGTTCCCGCGATCGGCCTGTGGCTCGCGGTACCAGGCCGAAGACCACGAACAGCGCCGCGGCACCGGCCGCGGTTACGTCCGGCGCGAAGCGTTCGTGGACGAATCCCACGAACAGCACCAGCAGCAGGGCAAGGGCCAGATAAGGTTCAAAGACGGTGAAAGCGTCGGTCAGGCGCTCTCCATGCCTCGAATGCGATCGTACTCTCGCGCGAGCGGCATGACGGTAGACGCCAATGTCAAGGGCTCATCCCGCCGGAGAAACGGCGAGCGGGCGCCCGAACCGGGCGCCCGCTCTAATGCTGTCGCGGCAGAACTTCGCCAGGCTAGAGCCTGATCACATCATGCCTTCCATGCCGCCCATACCGCCCATGCCGCCGGACATACCGCCACTGCCGTGCGGCTCGGGCTTCTCGGCGACCATGGCTTCAGTGGTAATGAGGAGGCCAGCGACCGACGCGGCGTCCTGCAGCGCGGTGCGAACGACCTTCGCCGGGTCAATCACGCCGAACTTGAACATGTCGCCGTACTCTTCCGTCTGGGCGTTGAAGCCGAAGGTCGGATCCTCGGAGTCCATGATCTTTCCGGCGACCACCGAGCCGTCCACACCCGCGTTCTCGGCGATCTGCCGCAAGGGCGACTGGAGTGCCTTGCGCACGATGGCGATACCGGCGGTCTGGTCGGCGTTTTCGCCCTCGACACCCCGGAGCTTCTTCGAGGCGCGCACCAGTGCCACGCCGCCACCGACGACCACGCCCTCCTGTACAGCAGCGCGCGTGGCGTTCAGAGCGTCGTCTACGCGGTCCTTGCGCTCCTTCACCTCGGTCTCAGAGGCACCGCCGACCCGGATCACCGCGACGCCGCCGGCAAGCTTCGCCAGGCGCTCCTGCAGCTTCTCCTTGTCGTAGTCCGACGTGGTCTCCTCGATCGTGCTGCGGATCTGTGCAACGCGCGCCTCGATGTCCGCCTTCTCACCATGGCCGTCGACGATCGTGGTCTCGTCCTTCGTGATCGACACCTTTCGAGCGGTCCCGAGCATATCGATGGTTACGTTCTCGAGCTTCATGCCGAGGTCTTCCGAAATCACCTGGGCGCCGGTGAGGATCGCGATGTCCTGCAGCATGGCCTTGCGGCGATCTCCGAACCCAGGAGCCTTGACGGCCGCGACCTTGAGGCCGCCGCGGAGCTTGTTGACGACGAGCGTGGCGAGCGCCTCTCCGTCGACGTCCTCCGCAATGATCAGGAGCGGCTTGCCCGACTGGATGACCGCCTCGAGCAGCGGCACCATCGGTTGCAGCGACGAGAGCTTCTTCTCAAAGACCAGGATGACGGCGTCCTCGAGATCGGCGACCATCTTCTCGGTATTGGTGATGAAGTAGGGGCTCAGGTAGCCGCGGTCGAACTGCATGCCCTCGACGACCTCGGTCTCGGTGACGAATCCCTTGTTCTCCTCGACCGTGATCACGCCCTCGTTGCCGACCTTCTGCATCGCGTCGGCGATCTGCCGACCGATCTCCATCTCGCCGTTCGCGGCGATCGAGCCGACCTGGGCTATCTCGTCGGAGCCTGACACGGTACGTGCCTGGGCCTTGAGATCCTCGACGACCAGTGCGACCGCCTGCTCAACGCCCCGCTTGACGTCCATCGGGTTCATCCCGGCCGCGACCGACTTCATGCCTTCCTTCAGGATCGTATGGGCGAGAATGGTGGCGGTGGTGGTGCCGTCGCCGGCCTCATCGTTGGTGCGCTGCGCCACCTCCCGGACCATCTGCGCGCCCATGTTCTCGAACTTGTCCTCGAGCTCGATCTCTTTCGCGACCGTGATGCCGTCCTTGGTGATCCGCGGCGAGCCGTAGGACTTGGAGAGGATCACGTTGCGGCCCTTGGGGCCGAGGGTGACGCGCACGGCCCTGGCGAGGATATCCACGCCCTTCAGCATGCGATCACGTGCGTCGGTGTTGAATTTCAGCTGCTTGGCGGCCATCGGGAATGCTCCTGAAAAATGGGGTCGTGGCGAGGCTTGGGATCAGGCGGCCTGCTGGGCCGCGCGATCATCTTCGATGATGCCGAGGATGTCGGACTCCTTCATGATCAGGTAATCCTCGTCCTCCATGCGCACCTCGGTGCCCGACCACTTGCCGAAGAGAACCCGGTCGCCGGCCTTGACCGACATGGGGATCAGCTCGCCTGTTTCTCGCCGCGCCCCTTCTCCGACGGCGATGACTTCGGCCTCGGCGGGCTTTTCCTTGGCGCTGTCGGGGATGATCAGTCCGCCCTTCGTCTTGTCTTCGCCCTCGATCCGACGGACGAGGACACGGTCGTGAAGCGGATTGAATTTCATGGTTTTTCCAAACTGGGCTAAGGCACGCGCTGGCAAGAGAGGCCGCAGCGGGCGCTCTGGCACTCGTTGATTGCGAGTGCCAGCTCAAGTAATCACGTTGCCCGGAACTTCAAGATCCAGTCGACGCCGTGCCCGATTATATAAGGAAGCTCTGAAGAACCTCGGCATCGGGCGGTGATCTGGTAGTCTGGCGGCGACCTTGATGGAGCCGCCCGCAATGAAGCAGAGCACCTTCGCGCTTGGCCTATGCGACGAAGAAGAAGCGCACCCGCCGCGAGGCGTTTCTCGCCGAGATGGAGGCGGTGGTGCCCGGGGCGCGTCTGACGGCGCTGATCGAGCCGCACTACCCGAAGGCGGGACCGAAGGGCGGGCGGCCGGCGATGCCGCTGGAGGTGATGCTGCGGGTCTACTGTCTCCAGCAGTGGTACGCGCTGTCCGACCCGGCGGCGGAGGGTTCAAGCGTATAGCAATCGATCCAGTTGATCAATTGTAGCGCAGAACCTCTACGACAGCGACGCCATGCGCCGGTTCGCCGGTTCGCCGGGCTCGAGCTGGGCGACGATGCGATCCCGGACGAGACGACCATCCTGAACTTCCGCCACCTGCTGGAGCGGCACGAGCTGACGCGTGCGATCTTCGAGGCGAAAGCACCGGAACGGGCTGCGCTGCTCATCCGTAGACCGCGGGCGGCCGCCCTGCCCCGCTCAAGAGCGGTTCTTCTGACACCGCCTGACGCGGAGCTTGGCGCCCTGCCGCCGTTCACACCCCGACCAGACGCCCCATCAAGGTCGCCGACGTACTTCTGCAGACTTTCTGACGCGGATCAAAGACCGCCTTCGGCTCAGAGCACAGGATTGCTGTCCGGGGAGGCACGCATGACTTGGGACATCATCGGAAAGGGAACTGAGGATCGAAGCGGCGCGGCGCTGCAGGAGTCGATGCGGACTAGCTTTTGTTGGGAGGATGCACGCGCGATGCTCGACGGCATGCCGGGCGGCGCACTCAACATCTGCCATGAGGCTCTCGACCGTCATGTCGCACATGGCGACGGCGACCGACTCGCCCTGCGGTGGTTCGGAAAGGACGACACGCAGCGCGACTTCACCTACGCCGATCTGAGCCAGGCAACCGCGCGGTTCGCGAACGTGCTGAAGGCGCACGGCCTCGCGCGCGGGGATCGGCTCTATTCGCTCATGGGGCGAGAGCCGGAGCTCTACATCGCTGCGCTTGGCACATTGAAGGCGGGGCTGGTCTTCTCGCCCCTCTTCTCCGCCTTCGGTCCGGAGCCGATCCGCACCCGGATGGAGATCGGAGAGGCCAACGCACTGGTGACGACGGCCACCATCTACCGCCGCAAGATCGCCGCCTGGCGCGACGAGATCCCCTCGCTGAAGCTCGTGCTCATCGTCGGCGACGATGCGCCCGAAGGCTGCATCGCGCTCGGCCCCGCTATGACGGGGTCATCCGACGACTTCGACTGTGTCGCGACGCAGCCCGAAGACACGGCGCTCCTGCACTTCACTTCCGGCACCACCGGCAAGCCGAAGGGCGCGGTGCACGTGCATCAGGCGGTGCTGGCGCATGTCGCGACCGGACGCTTCGCGCTGGAGCTTGGTCCCGGCGTCACGTACTGGTGCACCGCCGATCCCGGCTGGGTCACCGGCACCTCCTACGGGATCATCTCGCCTCTGGTGAACGGCGCGACGATGCTCGTCGACGAGGCCGATTTCGACCTCGACCGCTGGTACGGCATCGTCGAGCGCGAGCGCGTCGAGGTCTGGTACAGCGCCCCGACCGCGATCCGGATGATGATGCGCGCCGGCAAGGAAGCCGCCGCGGGCCACGACTTCTCGCACCTGAAGTTCCTCGCCAGCGTCGGCGAGCCGCTCAACCCAGAGGCCGTGGTCTGGAGCAACGAGGTCTTCGGCCGGCCCTTCCACGACAACTGGTGGCAGACCGAGACCGGCGGCATCATGATCGCCAACACCCGCGCGATGGACATCAAGCCCGGCTCGATGGGCAGGCCGCTGCCGGGAATCGAGGCCGGCGTCATCGAGCGTGGCGGAGACGACGTGCGCGAGTGCCGGCCGGGCGAGATCGGCGAGCTGGCGCTCCGCCCCGGCTGGCCGTCGATGATGCGCGCCTACCTGCACGAGCCGGCGCGTTACGACAAGGCATTCGCGGGCGGCTGGTACCTGTCGGGCGATCTCGCGATGCGGGACGAGGACGGCTACTTCTGGTTCGTCGGCCGCGCTGACGACCTCATCAAGTCCTCCGGCCACCTGATCGGTCCGTTCGAGGTGGAAAGCGCGCTGATCGAGCATGACGCGGTCGCCGAGGCCGGCGTGATCGGCATTCCCGACGAGACCGCGGGCGAGGTGGTCAAGGCCTATGTCGCGCTCAACCCCGGCTTCGAGCCCTCGGAAGAGCTCGAGCGCGACATCCGCGGCCACGCCAGGAAGCGCCTCGGGCCGGCGGTGGCGCCGCGCGAGATCGTATTCCGAAAGACCCTGCCCAAGACGCGCTCCGGCAAGATCATGCGCCGGCTCCTCAAGGCGCGCGAGCTGGGGCTTCCCGAAGGCGACATCTCGACCTTGGAGAGTGACGAGGCATGACCGACAAGATCCATCTGTCCCGCGCCCACGTCCTCGAGCTGCTTCGCGCCATGCTCCGCGTCCGCAAGTTCGAGGACAAGTGCGCCGAGCTCTACACCCAGCAGAAGATCCGAGGCTTCCTCCACCTCTACGACGGGGAGGAAGCGGTCGCAGCCGGGGTCATTTCGCAGCTCGGACCCGAGGACAAGGTTGTGGCGACCTACCGCGAGCACGGCCACGCACTGATCCGCGGCGTGCCTATGAATGCGGTCATGGCGGAGATGTACGGCAAGGCCTCGGGCTGCTCGCTCGGCCGCGGCGGCTCGATGCATCTCTTCGATGCCGACGCCAACTTCTACGGCGGCAACGCCATCGTCGGCGGCGGCCTGCCGCTCGCCGGCGGGATCGCCCTCGCCGACCGGATGCGCGGGACGGACGGCGTCACGGCCTGCTTCTTCGGCGAGGGCGCGGTTGCCGAGGGCGAGTTCCACGAGACGATGAACCTCGCCGAACTCTGGGACGTCCCCGCCCTCTTCGTCTGCGAGAACAACGGCTACGCCATGGGCACCGCCCTCGCCCGGTCGGAGGCGCAGACCGACATCGCCGCCAAGGCCGGCGCCTACGGGATTGCCTCCGAGGCCGTCGACGGGATGGACGTGGTCGCCGTCGAGGCCGCAGCCCGCCGCGCCGTCGCCACAATCCGCGAGACCGGGCGGCCGAATCTGCTCGAATGCCGGACCTACCGCTTCCGCGCGCATTCGATGTTCGACGCGCAGCTCTACCGCGAGAAGGCTGAGGTCGAGGAATGGCGCAGCCGCGGCCCGATCGTCCGCTTCCGCGACTGGCTGCTGAAGAACGGCCTCATCCACGAGTCCGACGTGGGCCGCCTCGAGGAGGAGATCGACGCCGAGATCGCCGAGGCCGTCGCCTTCGCCGAGGCGGCGGAGTGGGAGCCGCTCGAGGATCTGACGCGGCACGTCGTGGCCGAGAGCCGGCCCGAGCCCCCTGTCCCCCAGGAGCCTTCCGGCGAGACCGCGGAGACGTCCTATCGCGAGGCCTGCAAGCAGGCGATCCGCGACGCGCTGATCCGCGACGACCGGACCTTCCTGATGGGCGAGGACGTCGGCGCCTACGGTGGCTGCTATGCCGTCTCCAAGGGCCTGCTCGAGGAGTTCGGCCCCGACCGCATCCGAGACACCCCACTCTCGGAGTCGGGCTTCACCGGCTTCGGCATCGGCGCCGCCGCCGCGGGGATGCGCCCGATAGTCGAGCTGATGACCGTCAACTTCAGTCTGCTCGCCCTCGATCAGATCCTCAACACCGCCGCCACCATCCGGCACATGTCGGGCGGCCAGTTCGGCGTTCCCATCGTGATCCGCATGGCGACCGGCGCAGGCAAGCAGCTTGCCGCGCAGCACTCGCACAGCCTCGAGGGCTGGTACGCCCACATCCCCGGGCTGCGCGTGCTCGCCCCGGCGACGCTCGAGGATGCGCGCGGCATGCTTTGGACCGCGCTGCAAGACCCCGACCCCGTGCTGATCTTCGAGAACGTCATGCTCTACAATCGCACCGGCGTCCTCGACACCAACGCCGGACCCGTGGACATCGACCGCGCCGCCGTCCGACGCGAGGGTGGCGACCTGACGCTCATCACCTACGGCGGCTCGCTCTGGAAAACGCTGGAAGCGGCCGAGACCCTCGCAGCTGAAGGCATCGAGGCTGAGGTCATAGACCTGCGCACTCTGCGCCCACTCGACGATGCGACGATCATGGCCTCGGTGGGCCGCACCCGACGAGCCGTGGTGGTCGACGAGGGCTGGCGCAGCGGCTCGCTCGCTGCCGAGATCGCGGCGCGCATCGGCGAGCAGGTGCTGTGGAGTCTCGACGCCCCGGTCGGCCGGGTCTGCTCCGCAGAGACGCCGATACCCTACCCGAAGCATCTCGAGGACGCCGCGATCCCGCAGCCCGAGCGCATCGTCGCCGCGGCCCGGCAAGCGCTTGGCAGAGGTTGAGCGCATGTCGGTCTTCACCATGCCCTCCCTCGGTGCCGACATGGAGACCGGCAAGCTCGTCGAGTGGCTGGTCCAGCCCGGCGACACCGTCTCGCGCGGCGACATAGTCGCCGTCGTTGAGACGCAAAAGGGCGCGATCGAGATCGAGATTTTCGAGGATGGGGTCGTGCGAAAGCTCCTCGCCGAACTCAACCAGGAGATCCCCGTGGGATCTCCCCTGGCAGAGATCGGCAAGCCAGGCGAGGCGACGACCGCCGACGCGCCATCCGTGCCCAGCACCGAGCCGGACCCGGCCGCCGCGCCGCCGCAGCCGGTGACATCCCCTTCCGCGGCCGTGCGCGCTGGGGCGGCGCCGAAAGCGCCGTCGGCATCAGGGCCGTCGTCGCCGAATACACCCCGCGCCTCGCCGGCCGCGCGCAGCCTCGCCGCCGAGCGCGCCGTCGACCTCGCAGGAATGTCGGGCACAGGGCCCGATGGTGCCATCATTCTCGCAGACGTCGAGCGGGCCGCCGGAGTAGCCGCCGCGCCGACGGAACGAGGCGGAGCCGAGGCGCCCGGTTCCGCTGCCCGGCAGGGCCTCAACCTTGCGGCGATGCGCGAGGCCATCGCCGCGGCCATGGCGCGTTCCAAGCGCGAGATCCCGCACTACTACCTTGCCCACGAGATCGACCTGCAGCCCGCCACCGATTGGCTCCGGTCTCGCAACGCCGCGCGCGGTCCGCAGGAGCGCCTGCTCATGGGGGCCCTCCTCGTCAAGGCGGCGGCCGTGGCCGCAGCCGACACCGACGGACTGAGCGGTCACTACGAGAACGGCTGCTTCGATCCCGGTCCGACCGTCAATGTCGGCGTCGCCGTGGCGCTGCGCGGTGGCGGTCTCGTCGCTCCAGCGATCCGGGATACGTCCGCGCGCAGCCTCGACGAGGTGATGACCGCGATGCGTGACCTCGTCGCGCGCGCCCGAGCGGGCCGCCTCAGGAGTTCGGAGATGACCGACGGCACGATCACCGTCTCGTCCCTCGGCGAGAAGGGCATCGACGCAATGACCGGCGTCATCTACCCGCCACAGGTCGCGCTCGTCGGCTTCGGCGCCCCGCGCCCCGCCGCACGCGTCATGGACGGTGCCGTGACGGCGCGCACGGTCGTCACCACGACGCTCGCCGCCGATCACCGCGTCAGCGACGGACGTCGCGGCGCGCAGTTCCTCCTCAAGATCGAGGACGCTCTGACAAATCCGGAGGCCCTATGACCGTCGACGAAGCCCGCGCCGCCTTCCTGCAGGAACTCTCCCGCATCGCCCCCGATGTGGAGATCGCCGATGTCCGCGGCAGCGATCACCTGCAGGACGACCTCGAGCTCGAACTCGATGGACGTCCTGAACCTCGTTGCGGCCCTACACGAGCGCTTCGGCATCGACGTCCCGGAGTCCGACTACGAGCGAATAGCCACTCCCGACGCCGCAGCCAGCTACCTCGCGGAGCGCCTCGGATAACGGGCGATGCACGCGCTGCAAGCCGCTTGTTGAGAGTTGGGCAGGGCCGGGCAAATTGCCGGACCTTCAAGCGGGGATCTGTGGCCATCTGGAACTCACACCGTCGCCGAACTCGGCTGGAGGGGAGCGGCTCCAAGCGTTGGAGTTCATCGGCCACGACAGCGTCGGTTACATGGGTACAGGGTCCACGACGATGGTGGCGATACAGCTTCGGCTGACAGCGGCAGGTCTGCGACGTTCCTTCGGTCAACTCTCCGCAAGGTATATCTCTCCCAAAGCCCGTCGTGGGCGTTCGCGGCGCTGGGACGGCATCCAGCAAACGAGTTCATCGTAGGGATTGTCGAGCACCCAGGTGCCGCGGGTGGTTTCGGCGGAGAATTGCGTGCGGAAAGAACTGCACTTCATGATGGACAATCGCCATCGTCAATGCCGCAGAGGGCACACCCTGCGACGAGCCGCCACCGCTTCTTCAACGCGAAATCCTACAGTCGTCTTCGCCCTTCGCTGGGAACTCCCAACATTCCTCGCCACGCTCGCCAGGAATATCGGGAACAAATGCGATCTCGGTGTTCACCGCGCCATTGATCCGCTGGAGCACTCAACCCGCCAGACATCGAGTCTCAGCGCGCCGCAGCGAACGTCGCGGGCAGCGCTTTCTTTCGCGGTTGCCACCATTAGCCCGAAAGGCAGGCGGGCAGGACGCGTCGGGTCGTCGCCGGCGGAGCCATGCGTGCGAGCCTACACGCGGCGGAATCGGCACGCGAGCCCGGGCAAAAATCCCCGACACGATGTAGCCGCCTCGGCGATGTCACGTTAACTGGCTGCTGGCGTGGAAGACGCTGATCTTCGACAGCCTTCAGGCGGCAAGGCCAGCGGCCTGCCGCCACGCGTCGAGCGCTTCGAGGCGGTGGAGCCGGGTGGCGAGAGCAGATCGGCGGCGGGCTGGCGGAACGAAGACGTTGCGGACGGCGGAAAAGAGCGAGACGAAGCGCTGCAGCCCTCCCGGCGAACGGAAGCCCTGCATCTGCCGCTCGCGTTTTCGCAGTGGCGCATGGCTGTTCTCGGCGCGATTGTTCAGCCCCTTGTGGGCGCGGTGCTCAAGGCTCGGTGCGACCTGCCGCCTGGCTGCCGGGTAGGAGGCCAGCTTGTCGGTCACGAGGCGCCGCGGCCGCCAGCCCTGCTTCTTCAGCAGAGTCCGCAGGAGGCGGCGGGCTGCCTTCCTGTCGCGGCGGCGCTGCACGATCTCCTCGAGCACGGTGCCGTGCTGGTCGACGGCGCGCCACAGCCAGTGAACCGAGATGCGGATCACCACCCGGACCTCGTCGAGGTGCCAGACGTCGCCCGGCCGAGGGGCGCGCCGGCGCAGCCCCCGGGCGAGGAGCGGACCGAACTTCACGCTCCACCGGCGCACCGTCTCGTAGGAGACGTCGATGCCGCGCTCGAGCAGCATCTCCTCGACGAGGCGCAGGCTGAGCGGGAACCGCGCGTAGAGCCAGACCGCGTTGGCGATGATCTCGGGCGGAAAGCGGTGCCGGCGGTAGCTGATCGTCATGGCGATCAGCGCCTAACAGCCTCGGCCGCCGCCACAACCCACTTAACGTGACATCGCCGGCACGACGGGCAAAGCGCCACGCAGAGGCGACCCGCGGGGCCGGTCAGGCCTCCGATCCCTGACGTCTCCGCCCTGCCCGGCCCCGCTCGCGGCAGTTCTACAGCGACACTTCTACTTTGCGCGCCACGCGACATTCTAACTCGGTGACAACATGCCTTTCGCGCAACAACAGCTCACATAGCTTGACCCCGAAGTTCCGCCGGGGAGATCGCGGGCCATTGCTGCGGGAGGGCCTCTGCTCTCCGAGTGACTTGAGCTGGAGGGACGCAAGAGGTCGCCGCTAAGGGAAAGCTGACGCTTGCTGCAGGTGGCGCGGATTGAAATAGCCGCTGGGGCAGATCGCGCGCGATGACGCGCTGTCCCTCGCTGTAGCCCTTTACCTCCGCCACCAGTTTCTCGATGACGCCCACAGGCTCGTGACCGATGATCAGGCCGCGCTCGACCGGGTACTCGCCCTTGAGTATCTGGACGTCGGTGCCGCAGGCGTCGATTGCAGCGCGGCTCCGCCACTTCTCGGCCTCGAGCACGAGCAGCAGCCGTTGGGAATGTCGAAAGAAGCGTTCCTAAGGTAAAATCCTCGTCTGGGCTTCGGGAGAGGCGGCCATCGTTGACCTTGAGTCAAATGGCCTGCGGGGATCTCTGCATTCTACCGCCAGAGCAACCATTCAATTGAGCGGCAGCATCGCTCGCTCTTGGCTCACAATGGCCTTCCTCGCGGGGAACGGTCAAAGCGGCGTCAGGGCAGATCGACGATCAGCCTGTTGATCGGCATCGAGAAGGTCGGCGCACCGGCCCCGGCGGTGCGTGCGAGCAGTGCGGCGAGGTCATCGAGCATGGCCGTCCGACCTTCGTCGGAGAGCACGAACGCGCGTAGAAGAAACCGGCCGCCTCGCGGGCCAGCGCCGCGGGCGGTCCGGTCATCGACACCGCGCCCGACTCGATCGCAACCCAGGCCGCGGGAAAGATGTCGCTCACCAGTATCCCCAGATCGCCGGCGCTGCGGATACGCGGATCGCTCAGATCAACGGCGCCATAGGTGGGCAGCACCTTCTGTACGTGACCCGTAAATCAGGTCGTGGACCGCTGCATAACCCTGCGCCGCGTCCGGGGGGCCATCGATGATGGCGGCGAACCGGCCGCCGGGGGCGAGCACGCGGTCGATCTCCGCCAGCACGGGCGCGATGGGGTCCATCAGCGTGAGCGCCCAGTGGCACAGCGCAACGTCTATCGAGCCGTCGGCCAGACCGTCGAGGCTCTGGGCCTGCCCTTCTAACAATTCGGCGCGCCCAGGCGGCAGGCGGCGCGACGCCAGCGCCAGCTCGTCGGGGGAGATGTCGACGCCGATCAGCCGCGTCGTCGCCGGAAGGACATCGGCGCACAGACCGAGCAACGGCCCCGAGCCGCAGGCGACGTCGAGCAGCGCCCTGCAGTTCGTTGGATCGATCGCTTCGGCCAGCCATTCGTAGCTGGTGCGCCCCTGCGCATCGCGGCAATCGCCGGCGCATTCGTCGGTGAAGCCCGCATGGTCGTGGTGCACCGCACGCAGATGTGCGCGCAGGGCGGCCGAATCGGGTGCGACGCCGCGGACAAGCGCGTCGGTCCACTCGGTGCGCAACGGCGCGTTGGTCATGGCGGGCCTTTTCGGAGTCGGCAGACGGGAGTTATGGCGAGGGTGCGGCTCAGCCGTCGACGGACATCAGCCAGACGCGTTGCGGGAACCGCCAGCCCTCGGTCCCGCGGCACGTCGCAAGATAATCGGAGAGCGGCGACGTCGTCTCCATCTCTGCGAGGCTGGCGCCGTCGTCGAACGCGCAGCGTTGCAGGAAACCTTCCACGGCGCCGCGTTGGTCCGGGCGCGCGGCGCTCTCGTAGACCACCTCCTGAACCGAGACGGTCGCGCCCGCCTCGCGAAGCGCTGCCGCGATCGCCTCGGCCGAGACGTAGGGCGCCGCGCCCTCCGGCCCGAAGGCGGCCAGATGCAGATCATGGAAGGCGACGTAATGGCCGTCGGCGGAGCTGTGTGCGATCAGGCCGAGGCCGCCCGGCGCGATGGCCGCGCGGAACCGCGCCATGGCCTCCAGTAGTTCGGTCTGCGGGATGGCGTAGAGCGCATGGGTCGCCCACACGATGTCATAGCCGTCCTTGGGCGGCTCGAAGTCCTGCAACGTCGTCTCGTGCTCGGCAACGGCGCGAAACGGTGGGGGCAGAGCGGCCTTCGCCTCGGCGATCGAGAAGGCGGACGGATCGAGCAGCGCGGTCTCGACCGGACGGATATGCGCGTCGGCGAGCCCCGCATGGCGGGCCAGTGCATTCGGGAACTTTCCCGAGCCGCACGCGACGTCGAGCAGGCGCAGCGGCCGGTCGCCCACGCGGGCCTGCGCCGCCTCGAAGACCGCGCACCAATCGCGGGCCAGCGCCAAGTGGCGGTAATCGTCCGTGGCGAGCGTGTAGAACGCCTCCATGCCAGCGCGGCCCGCCTCGGACCAGTGCGCCGAGCTGCGCGCCAGCAAGTCAGTCATCGTGTGCGCCAGGCGCCGGCCAGCACACCGGGTTGAGCGGGCTCGCCGCCACGTCGCCCGGCTCGACACCCGGCACGAACTTGCGCCAGTCGCCCGAAACCATCGTCGGCTCGTTCACGATCCGCGCGCCGTCGGCGTAATCGGTGTTGGCGAGAACGATGCGGCTGCGGTCGGTCCGGTTGCGCGCAGCAGTGTGGAAGTTGAGGTTGTGGTGGAAGCTGACCTCGCCGATCTCGAACGGAGTCTCGTCGACCGACACTGCGTGGCGCGCGAACGTCTCGGCGACGCCACGGTCGTAATTCGTCCCGGACTTCTCGAAGGCGACCTCATCGACCAGCTTTCGCACGTCCATGGGATAGGCGAAGGCGAACGGTCCCATCGCGGGCGAGATCGGCTGCGCCGGTGCCCAGGCCGTGACGACGTCATGCGTGTCGAGCGGGAAGTGACGGTCGTCGAAATGCCGCGGCGTGCGGCCGCAGCCAGGCTCCTTCGAAAGCACGTTGTCGTGGTAGAGCCGCACGGCGGGGACGCGCAGCAGCTCGGCGCAGATCTTCGCGACGCGCGGCGAGAGCACATAGGCCCGCAGCAGCGGATCGTCGGGCCAGACCATCTCGAGACTCAGGAAGCGGTCCTGCACGCCTCCGTCGATGTCCGTATCGAACTTGGCCGACAGAAGGCGCACGAGCGCGGCGCGCAGCTTGAGCACCGCGCCAGGTGAGAACACCTCCTTCAGCTTGATGAAGCCGTTTTCCTGGAAGAAGGCCGCATCCGCCTCGGTCAGCCGATAGGGTTTTGCCAACTCCGCGAGAACGGCCTCGTCGGAGGGCATGTCTGTGTCGGGCAGCGGCGGCGCCGGCTCGAAATCAGTGATCTCGCCGTCATTGTCGGCGAGGCTGACATACCAGTCCCACCATGCCTGATTGTCTTTGTCCCATGCTTGTTTGACGTCGGTGTCGGGCGAGACGCCCTCTGATGCTGACTGCATGTCGTGCGTCTCCTCATGGCGAGGCTATCTTCTGGGCAATCTCTGCACCAGCGCTGCGATATGGTCCGCGAACGCTGCATGACCACGCCTCGAGCCATGTCGCCGGTCGAACGGTATGTGACTGGAGCTTGGACGATCGCTGCACGCGGCGGGAGGCGCGACGAGTCTCACACGCTACAGGAATTGTGCTTGGGTCCGTCGCGGCCCCGGCGCTTGCGCCGGCTGCTTCCTCCGGCCCACGGCGATAGACGGTCATGCGACGGAGCGGAGTTCGAACGTGGGGGCAATACCTGAAAAGCTTGAGAGGCCCTGGGGTCTCGATCTGGTCTTCGCGTCCATGCGACCGGCAGCAGGTCACAGCGCCGTCGGCAAAGCCGCCGCGCCTTGAACCAAACGGGCATTCTGAGCTCGACGTACGAGCTCACCGCACTACGAGACAACGTCCGTTCCTGCTTTCTGTCGGCAAAGATCATCCGGTCCCAACCACCGTCGTTGCCCAGTCTTCGACGGCGACGCCCTCGACACCCGCAAACTCGCGCGGATCCGATGTCACAACCGGCACGCCGAGCGACAGCGCGTGGCCGGCGATCTGCCGATCGTGGGTTCCACGCTTCGGTTTCGGCAGCCGCGCCATGACCGCGCCGAACCCGGTCGCCCCGGCGCTGTCGAACGGCAGGGCCGGATCCAGCTCGAGGAACGGCTGGGCCGCCGCGCGATCGCCGAAGCCGGCGCGCCAGCCATGCTCGAGTTCGCCGAGTGTGATTGCCGAGATGACGAGCTCGCCAACGCGATAGCTTTCGAGGCGCTCGATCAGTTGTGTCCTCGCCCCGCATCGTATGGAGCAGGATGTTGGTGTCGAGCATGTAGCGCGGATGGACCACGCCGACCTAGCTGCGGCCGTTCCGGGCGGCGGCCGGCCAGTCGCGCTCCAGGTGCTCGCCGTCCTCACGCTTGTAGCCGCGCATCGCAGCGCCCATCCGGCGCAGCGCAGCGCTGAGGCCGGTAAGCCGTCTCTCCGCCGGGCGAACGACGATCTCGTCGCCGCGGCGGACCTATTCGACCTCGATATCCTCCGGATAGGCGAGGCTCTTCGGGATGCGCACAGCCTGTGACGCGCCGTTCCGATAGAGCCGGGTCCGGTAGAAATGTTCGGCGTGAGCCATGGGCGCGACCTGTCTGAGTTGATCTCTTCAGAGTTACGATCGCCATGGCGATTTGTCTTGTAGCCTCAAGGTGGGTTGCGACAGGCGATGTCACGTTAACCGGTTGCTGGGGCAGAAGGCGCTGATCTCCAGCAGCCTCAGGCGGAGAGACCAGCGGCCTGCGGCCACGTGTCGAGCGCTTCGAGACGGTGGAGCCGGGTGGCGAGAGCGGATCGGCGGCGGGCTGGCGGGACGAAGAGATTGCGGCATGTGGAGAAGACAGAGATGAAGCGCTGCAGTCCGCCCGGCGAGCGGAAGCCCTGCATCTGCCGTTCGCGTTTTCGCGGCGGCACGTGGCTGTTCTCGGCACGATTGTTCAATCCCTTGTGGGCGCGGTGCTCGATGGTGGGGACCACCTGCCGCTTCGCCGCGGGGTAGGAGCGCAGCTTGTCGGTCACCATGCGCCGAGGCCGCCAGCCCTGCTTCTTCAGCAGGGCCCGGAGCAGCCGTCGTGCACCCTTCGTGTCGCGGCGGCGCTGCACGATCTCCTCGAGCACGACGCCGTGCTGGTCGACCGCGCGCCACAGCCAGTGCACGGACCCGCGGATCACCACCCGCACCTCGTCGAGATGCCAGATGTCGCCTGGCCGCGGTGCGCGGCGGCGCAGCTCACGGGCCAGAAGCGGGCCGAACTTCACGCTCCACCGGCGCACCGTCTCGTGGGAAACGTCGATGCCGCGCTCGAGCAGCATCTCCTCGACCAGGCGCAGGTGATCCTCAAGTCCTTCGCAACCGAGCATAACGGCCCGCCGGCCCCGCATCGGTTCGGGACCGCGGGAAGCCTCGTTCGAGCGAAACAACTCATTGTTTGAGCAAGCATCGCCCGCCGAGCGGGATGGCAGGCGGTGGCGACAAATGAATGCAGTCTTCGCCGTCACGCTTCGAGCAAGCGTCTAAGAAGGCTCACCGGATGCAGTAACGTGCGGCCGGCAACCTCGGCCGTCTGACAGCGGCAGGAAAACCCTGTAGCCAGAATTGCGTCCGGACCGGGAGCGACGGCGTCGGCCCAGGATTGGTGGAAGATCGCCCGTGACGTCGCTCGGTTGCGGGCCTCGTGCCCCCACATGCCGGCCATGCCGCAACAGGATGTCGGAGGCAGATCGAGCGCGACGCCCAGCGAGGCAAACACCGCCCGCCACGTCTCGGCGACGCCGGGGCCGCGGACACGCTCGCTGCAATGTTGCAGCAGCCGAACGCTCATCTTCCGGGAAGGAAGATCGGCGCGGCACAGAAGCTCGGCCAGCAGATCCTGCGGCGGCACAATCTTCGGGATGTCATCGGGATATTCGGATTGGAACATCGCGACAATAGCGGGTTCGATCGTGACGAGCGGCACACCCGTGTCGCCAAGCCGGTGAAGCATGCTGGCTTGGCTCTCGATCTGCGCTGCGGCACCGCGGCGACGCCCGAGAACGCTGCGAACCTTTCCCGACGGACGGTACGGCGCCAGCCAGAGCCGGCGCCCCAGCCGGACGAGCGCCGCTTCGAGATCGGCGACGATCCATGGTTCGAACGTCGAGGTGAACGCGTCGGGTACGAGAATCACATCACGGGCTGGCGAGAGTTCTCTCGCATCGGGTTTCAGCCACAGCCCGATCCGCGGTCGCGTTCGTGGCAACGCCGGCAGGTCCGCCAGCCCAGCCCGCTCAAGCACCCCGGAGCCGGGACCGCGCGTAACGAAGTTGACGAGGCGGGGGAGGTGCGCCGCCAGTGGGAGGATCGCCTCCAGATGGTCGAGTCCGTAGTCGCGCAGCGGTCGGCGATGTCGCCGGTGGTATGTGTCGAGAAACGCAGCACGCAGGCGCGGCACGTCCACCCGAACCGGGCACTGGCTGGTGCAGGCGGCGCACGACAAACAGCCATCCATGGCGTTCTTGAGGCCGGCCTCAAGGTCGGGGCCTGCGTGTCCTATGTGGCCGCCCTGACGCAGCCACTCGCGCATCAGCGCCGCCCGACCCTTTGGCGAGTGACGCCGGTCGCCGGTCGCCTTGTAGGACGGACACATCACGTCGTCCGTATCGCGGTTGAAGCAGGCCCCGTTGCCGTTGCAGGCGAAGGCCGATGCATGCGCTTCTCGAAGGTCGAGAGGCACCTGCCTGTCGCCCTGTCCCCTGAGCGGGACGCCGTCGACGGTCGAGAGCGCGCCGTCGTCCGGCGCGGCGATCTTTCCCGGGTTGAGCTGGTTCCGCGGATCGAACGCTGCCTTGATCCTCTGCAAGGCAGGATAGAGCGGCCCGAAAACCTCAGGTACGAACTCCGAGCGCATGCCCTTGCCGTGTTCGCCCCAAAGCAAGCCCCCATGGCGGCGCGCCAGGGCGGCCACCTCTTCGGTCACGCGGCGGATCACGGGCTCTTGGCCGGGATCCGTAAGGTCGAGAGCGGGTCGCACGTGCAGCACCCCCGCATCGACGTGACCGAACATCGCGTATTCCAGGTCCTCGCGGTCGAGTACGGCGCGAAAGGCGGCGATGAAGGGCTCGAGATTCTCCGGCGGGACCGCGCAATCCTCGACGAACGGAATCGGGCGGCTGGCGCCGGCGGACCGGCCGAGCAGGCCGACCGATGCCTTCCGCAGGGCCCAGACCCGGCCCACCTCCGCCCCGGCGGCGATGGTGATGCGAAGCCGACCCGGAGACCGTACCAAGTCGGCACGAAGCTCTTCGGCCCTCCCGATGACGGCACCATCGGTGTCGCCGGTGAACTCGACGATGTTCACCCCATCTGCGCCGGGTTCGGGAAAGAGATGCTCGACGGCGGCGAAGCCCGGCTCGTCGCGGGCGAGGCGCAGCACACGATTGTCGATCGTTTCGACCGAGGTCGCGCCAATCCCGGCCAGCTCGCGTGCATCGCGCAGCGCAGCCTGGAAGTCGGGATAGAAGACAAGAAGCAATGCCGAGGCCGCGGGTATGGGAAGGACGTTGAGCGTGGCCTCGGAAATCAGCGCCAGTGTTCCCTCAGATCCGCAGAGGACTGCCGCGGGGTCGATCGTGCCGTCCTTGCGAATATGCGCCAGATCGTAGCCGGTGAGTGCGCGGTTCAGCGGTGGAAACCGGGTCTCGATCAGCTCAGCCTCGTCTCGGCTTATAGTATCCAGGACGCGCAACACCTCGCCCTGTCGCCCAGCCATGTCTTGTATCTGCGCGCGCTTGGTCTCTAACACGTCGCCGCCGACGAGCACCGCGCGCAAGGACAGAACGTGGTCCGAAGTCTTGCCGTAGACACAGGACCCCTGTCCGCAGGCGTCCGTCGAGATCATGCCGCCGATGGTCGCGCGCGACGACGTCGAGAGCTCCGGCGCAAAGAACAATCCGTGCGCGCGCAGGGTGACGTTCAGCTGATCCTTGATCACGCCAGGCTGGACCCTCACCCGTCGGTTGGCCGCATCGACCTCCAGGACATGCGTCATGTGGCGCGAGCAATCGACGACGATTCCGTTGCCAAGAGACTGGCCATTCGTTCCCGTACCGCCGCCGCGCGGCCGCAGAACAACGCCGTGAAACTCGGGCCTGTCCAGGAGCGTGGTCACGAGGACGAGGTCGGCTTCGCACCGTGGAAAGACGATCCCGCCCGGCACGACTTGGTAGATCGAGTTGTCCGTGGCCACGATCAGCCGATCGTCCGGACGTGTCGAGACCTCGCCGGAAAAGCCATCGGCCTGGAGCGCCTGCACGAAGGCACGCTCCGCGGCCGTGGGCGGCAGGATGGTGCGCGGCATGCCAAGGTCTTGGTGAAACATGCAGCGAGCGTGCCGAAGGGCCCGTCTAGAGGCAACGACATCCTTCATTGCGAAAGCATCCGCGGGTGCTGACGCATTTCGAACTGGTCAGCTCGGTCTTGTCCTCGGACCCTCCGTTTCGCCGCCTTCGCTCCCGTCTAGCCGGCGCGCCGGAGCGTTGCCGAGACCAACAAGACCTCTGGTCCCGGGTCGTGTTCGTTGCGCTCCGTCGCGCTCTCGGGCTACCGAAGCGGCGCCAGCGACCTGCCGCGGAAAGTCTACACCATGACCGAGCAACCGCCTCTTCCCTTCGTCTGCCGCAAAGCGCCTGCCCGCGGCTCGCAAGGCGTCGTGGTGACCAATCATCCGCTCGGCTCGGCGGCCGGCCACGAAATGCTGGCGGCTGGCGGCAATGCGGTGGATGCGGCGGTTGCGGCACTTCTCGCACTGACTGTCGTCGAACCAATGATGGTCGGCATCGCCGGCGGTGGCCTGTCGCATCTGCGTCTGCCCAACGGATGTCATACGGTTTATGACTGCCTGTCCCAGGCGGCCGCTTCGGCGCGACCCGACATGTTCACACCGGTCTCGGACCACCTGCCGGACTACATGGAAACGGCGGAGCGGCGGAATCTGGTCGGTCCGTCCGCGGTGGCGGTGCCGGGCAACCTGCGCGGCTGGTGCGCGATGCACGACGCGCACGGGGCGCTACCCTTTGCGGACATCATCGCTCCGGCGATCCGCCTTGCCGCGGACGGTTTTCGGATCACCGGCTACCTCTCCTCCAACATCGAACGCCATGCCGAGGACATGTCGCGCGACCCCGAAATCTCCCGCATATTCCTCCCCGGCGGATCGCCGGCGCGGCCGGGCCACCGTCTTGTTCAGGCGGACTATGCCGAGAGTTTGCGCCTCATCGCGGCAGAGGGGGCCGGCGCTCTCCATGGCGGCGCGCTTGGTCGGGCGTTGGTCGACAGGCTGCGCACCGGCGGGCCGGATGCCGGCCTCGTCTCGCTGGAGGATCTCGAGCGCTACGAGGCGCGGGAGCGGGCGGCGATCTTCGGCAGCTACCGCGGCCACGAGGTTGTGGGGCCGCCACCTCCGGCCTCGTCCGGGGTGCATATCGCGCAGATGCTGAACGTGCTCGAAGGGTACGACCTATCGGGTATGGGCTTTGACGCGGTTGAACGGCTGCATCTGCTGGCGGAAGTCATCCGGATCGGGTTCGAGGATCGCCGCGCCGCATCGGGCGATCCCGACTTCGTCGACATTCCGGTCGAGCGGCTGATCTCAAAGGCCTACGCCGAGGAGTGCCGCGGTCGCATCCGCGCTGCCGGCGGCGCCGCGCCCGCGCCGCCCGTACAGGAGAGCCCGAACACCACGCACATTACCGCGGCGGACCGCGACGGCATGGTCGTGTCGGCGACGCACACCATCAACGGCCTCTTCGGCGCACGGTTCATGGTGCCGGGGACGGGGATGATCCCGAACAACTACATGTACAACTTCGACCCGCATCCGGGAAAGGCGCTTTCGATCGCGCCGGGCAAGCGGGTGCCGACCTCGATGGCGCCGATGATCGTGCTGCGCGACGGCCGGCCGCGCTTTGCGCTGGGGCTGCCCGGAGCGTTGCGCATCTTTCCCTCGGCGATGCAGGCGATCGTGAACCTCATCGACCATGGCATGACGCCGCAGCAGGCGGTCGAGGCGCCGCGAATATGGACCGAAGGCGCGCACCTGGAGCTGGAGCCGGACTACGCGCACCACGCCGAAGCGCTGCGTTCGATGGGGCACGAGGTGCGGGTCGTGCCGCACATCGGCGGCGGCATGAACGCGATCGCCTTCGAGGACGACGGCAGCGTGACCGGGGCCGCATGCTGGCGAGCCGACGGCACGGTCTCAGCCCTTGGCGGCGGGCTGGCTGCCGAGGGCATTTCGTTTCACATCTGACGGACCTCCCGCCTTCCTGCTCGCACTGGCGGACGGATTTCACCCGGGTCGCTGATCGCTGACATTTCCTGGCCCGCTGCCGTTCCCGCCTGGGGGGTTTGCCCTAGTCTGCCGCGGTGGTCGGATGGCGACCGGAGAGTGAGGCACAGATGACGCAGAAGACGCTGCTGCTGACGGGGGCGAGCCGGCATCGGCCACGCGACGGTCAAGGTGTTCCAGGCTGCCGGTTGGCGCGTGCTGACGGTCTCGCGCACGGCGTTCGATGCGCGCTGCCCCTGGCACGACGGCTCAGAGGATCATTTTCAGGGTGATCTGGCCGATCCGGGGATGCGCGCCGAGTTCCTGGCGCAGGTGCGCGAGGACGCGGACGGGAACGGCCTGCACGCCATCGTCAACAACGCCGGCATCTCGCCGAAGGGCGAGGACGGCGCGCGCCTCGGCGTGGCGGACAGCGCCGACGAGATCTGGCAGTCCGTGCTGGCCGTGAACCTCCTCGCCCCGGCCGCGCTGATGCGCGACCTGCTGCCCGAGCTGGAGCGCGGACAGGGTACGGTCGTCAACGTGGGCTCGATCGCCGGATCGCGCGTGCATCCGTTCGCCGGCGCCGCCTACGCCTGTTCCAAGGCCGCGCTCGCCGCACTCACGCGAGAGGCGGCGGCGGAACTCGGGCCGCGGGGGGTGCGGGTCAACATGGTGACGCCGGGGGAGATCGAGACCGAAATCCTATCGCCCGGCACAGAGAAGATGGTCGAGCTGATCCCTTTGCGTCGCCTTGGCACGCCGGACGAGGTGGCGCGGGTGGTCCTGTTCCTTTGTTCCGACGATGCGTCGTACGTCAACGGAACGTCGGTCGAGGTGAACGGCGGAGAACACGTCTAAGTCGGCCGGCATGTGCCCCGCGACTGTCCGAGAACCGATGGTTCTGCGCCGTCAGTAGCCGCGGCCTGCATCGGCGAGGTCGCCGCAGGTTCCGGTCTCCTCGAAGTCCTTCAGGTTGGCCGCGATCAGCCGCCCCCCCGTCCCCGCGTCGATCTGCGAGGCCACGTGTGGGGTCACGGTGATCGCCGGGTGGTCCCAGAACGGATGATCGGCAGGCAGCGGCTCCTGATGGAAGACGTCGAGTGTCGCTTGCTTGATGTGCCCGGACTCCAGGGCCGACAGGAGGTCCTCTTCGACGAGGTGCGGGCCACGCGCGCAATTTATCACGCAGGCGCCTTGGGGCAGCTTGGCGAACAAGCCGGTGTCGAGGATGCCGCGGGTCTGGTCGGTGAGGGGCAGGAGGTTCACCAGAATCTCGCAGCCCGAGAGGAACGCGTCGAACGCATCGGCGCCGGCGAACGTCTCGACCCCGTCGATGGTCTTTGGCGACTTCGACCAGCCCCGCGTGGTGAAGCCGAGGCCAGAGAGCGTACTTGCCGCCGCCGAACCCAGATTGCCCAGGCCCATGACGCCGACCGTGCGGTTCGGCGCGACCGGCACCACGATGGCGTGCCAGTCATGCGCGCGCTGCGCCTCGAGCTGGCGCGGCATGTCGCGGTGGTGGCGCAGGACGTGCAGCGCCACGTATTCACGCATCCTCTGGGTCAGGTCGTCGCCCACGGTCCGGATGATCGGGACGTCACGCGGCAGCTTGTCGTCAGCGAGCACATGGTCGATGCCCGCGCCGATCGAGACAATCGCCTTCAGGTTCGGAAACCGAGCCATGTCGCCGGTGCGGGGACGCCAGACCACGGCATACTCGACGGCGGCAGGGTCATCGACGGTGTCGACCGGGGAGACGCGCCAGCCGGGAAGAAGGTCTTGCAGCATCTGCACCCACCATTCGGTCTTGTCCTCCGCGGGGAGGTAGACGGCGACGTTCATGTGTTCTCCTTTGTGTCAGTTGCGGTCGGACCGCCGCGGCAAGGCGGAAGTCCGTCGGGCGATGCCACGGCGGTCAGCCCTTGAGCTTCGCCTCGACCATCCCGGATGCGCCGGACATCTGCCCTAGATGCGTGCCCTCGGTGATCTTGGCCTCGTTCGTCCGCCCGCGATCGGTCAGGAACTCGGCGCGCTCGATCACTTCGTCGAGATCCTCCGCCGCGATGAACAGCACGCCGGAATCGTCGGCGAGGACCGCGTGGCCCGGCAGCACCGCGGCGCCGCCGATGCAGACCGGGACGTTGAACCCGCCACCGCTGTCATAGAGCCGCGTGGTGACGGGCGACGGGCCGCGGGACCACATTGGGAAGCCCTGCTCCTCTATCTCGAGCGTGTCGGTGTGGGGACCGTCGACGCACCCCCCGGCAAGGCCGATCATCGCCGCCATCCGGGTGACGCCGCCTCCCCAGCAGGCGTACTTCGTGTCGCCCAGGCGGTCGACGGCGAGGAAGTAGCCCGGCCCGCATTGACTGAGACAATGGTGGAGGAGGGTCGAGTCGAGGCCCGGGATGGCGAGCGTCGACGCGGTGGCCGCGACGACCTTGCCGCGGATCACCGGCTGGATCGCGGGCGCGGCGAACCCGTAGTGATAGAAGTGCCCGATCGTCGCGGTCTCGAGCCGCGCCAGCCGGTCGAGCTTGTCCTGCGGGATCGGCTCGGGCATCGGGTTCAGCTTGTAGACAAGGTTGCTCATTCAGGCACTCCGTTCAATTGGTGTCCGGACCGAGGACGAGGTCCGGCAGGAAGGTGACGATCGCGGGCACGTAGGTGACGATGATCAGCGCCGCGAAGAGCGGCAGGAGGAACGGCAGGACCGCTATCGCCACCCGCTCGAACCGCACGCGGCCGACCTCGGAGACGATGTATAGGCCGATGCCCATGGGAGGCGTCGCGATTCCGATCAGGAGCCCCAGTGTGATGATCACGCCGAAATGCACCCGGTCGATGCCGTACGCATCGATTACCGGAAGCAGTGTCGGGACGAGGATCAGCTTGGCCGGCACCCCCTCGACGACGCAGCCGACGATGATGATGAATACGAGCAGGAGACCAAGGAACACGTTCTTGTCGTCCGTCAGCGCGAAGACCTGCTCGGCGACCTTCTGAGGTGCCTGCTCGATCGCGAGCAGCCATCCCATGGCGATGGAGAAGGCGATGATCATCATGATGACGGCGGTCATCATCGAGCTGTCGGTCAGCGCCTCGATGAACTTCTTCCTCGTAAGCTCGCGGTACCATAGCCCGAGCACGATGCAGTAGATGCAGGCGAGCACGCCGGCCTCGGTCGCGGTGACGAAGCCGGACATGATCGAACCGAGGATGATCGCCGGCGCGACGAGGGCGAGGAACCCGTCTCTCGCGGTGCCCGCGACCTGACGCGCCGAGGCGCGGGGCTGCGTCGGGAAATCCTGGAACTGCGCCCGGATGCGAACGTAGATCATCAACGAGAGGCCGACGAGGATGCCGGGCACCAGGCCCGCGAGGAACATCCGCTCGATCGACTGCTGCGCGAGGAAGGCGTAAATCACGAGGCTGATCGACGGTGGGATCAAGGGGCCGATCACGGCCGATGAGACGGTGACCGCGGCCGAGAAGTCACCGCGGTAGCCGCGCTCGCGCATCGCCTTGATCTCGATCGCGCCGAGCCCGGCGCAGTCCGCCACCGCGGCGCCCGAGATGCCGGCGAATATCATCGACGACAGGATGTTCACCTGCGCGAGCCCGGCCTTGAGATGGCCGACGAGGGCGTTGGCGAAGTTGAAGATCCGCTCGGTCACGCCGGTGACGTTCATCAGGTTGCCGGCCATGATGAAGAACGGCACGGCGGTGAGCGACGCCTTGTTCACTCCCTCCAGCATCTGCTGTGGAATGATCTGCAGCGCGTTCGAGAAGTCGGACGTCAGGAACGTCAGCAGCGTCGAGGCGCCGATCGCGATGGAGATCGGGACGCGCAGCAGGATCAGCAGGAGGAAGCTGCCGAAGAGGACCCAGGCCATCGATCAGACCTCCGGATGGAAGTGCGAGACCCGCTCGGGTATCCCGGCCGCGAACTTGGCGAGGTCGAGGAGCGCCGCGAGGACGACGAGCACCGAGGAGATGACGAGCGGCACCGACAGGGCCTGGCGCGGAAGCTCCTCGCCGCCGGGCAGGATCGCGCCGTCGACCCAGCCGGTCGAGGTGGCGAGGACGCGCGGCGCGAGGTAGACGAGCACGCCGCAGATCGCGATGGCCGCTAGGTCGGAGACGACGCGCGTTGCCGCCATGCCGACGTCGCCGAGGCGGACGGCGAGGAAGTCCACGCGCACATCCTTGAGCCGGGCATAGATGGCGAAGAACCCGAAGAACGACAGCCACACGAAGAACACCATCGTCCACGGCCAGACCCAGTAGGCGGAGATGTCGAACGGGCGCAGGACGATGGTGGCGGCGGTCAGCGTCAGCATCACCATCATGCAGACGTTGCAGAGCAGCATGAAGACGCCGCCGAGCGCCCAGACCGACCGGTCGAGGACGTGGAGGACGCGGTGCGCCGCGCCCTCCGGTTCGAAGTCGGGGTCGCTCATTGCGTGGGCGTGCGCGCGGCTTCGACGGCTTCGAGATAGCCCTCGGGCAGCTCGCCGCTGGCTGCCATCTCTTCATAGAAGCCCTTCATCGACTCGACGAACGGCGAGATGTCGATCTCGGTGTAGGTCGCTCCGTTCTCGGTCATCTGCTCGACGCTTTCGGTGGCGACCTCGTTCATGACCTCCCTGGAGTAGGCGGCGGCCTCCTCATAGGCACGGTCGAGGCCCTCGCGCACTTCGGGCTCGAGCGCCTCGTAGGCATCGAGGTTCATCATGAAGCCGATCGACTGCCAGTACTCGTCGTGGCGGGTGATGTACGGCGCGACCTCGTTGAACCGCATCGATTCGACGAGCGCGATGGGGCTGTTGACCCCCTGCACGATGTCCTTCTGGATCGACTGGTAGACCTCGGTCCAGGGCAGAGTGATGACTTCGGCGCCCAGGTGGTCCCACGTGGCGATGGCAAGCTTGTCGGGATGCATCCTCAACTTGAGGCCGGCGACATCGTCGAGCAACTCGACGGGCGTGTTCGAGACCATCACGCGGTACGGCCCGCGCAGCACCGCCGTCGGATCCCCGAGCGGGCCGACGCCCGAGATCTCGGCCGCCTTGTCGAACCAGCTTTCGACGAGGCCGGAATTCATGAACCGGACCCAGTGGTCGTAGTCGTCGAACAGGAAGGCGGGAGAGATCCAGCTGAGCTCCGGCGCCCACTTCCGCATGTAGCCGAAGCCCTCGGCATAGATGTTGACGATCCCAGCCTGCATCTGCTCCAGGACCGCATCCTCCTGCCCAAGCTGCTCGTTAGGATAGACGTCGATCTTCAGCTCGCCCTCAGTGTACTCCTCGGTCAGATCGGCAAACTTCTCGAAGACCTGCCCCTCGGGGCTGTCGACCGGCATCTTGGTCGCCATGCGCCAGGTGGTCTCGGCATGTGCAGCTGATCCTGCGATCACCGCGAGCGCTGCCGTGCAGCTCAAAAGGCGTTTCATCTTCATCTTGGCTCTCCTTTTTGCGTCATAGAGTCCATTGGTTCAGTCGTGCAGTCCCTTCGCCACGTGATCGCGGACGAGCCCGGCGCCGATTGCCGCGAGGCGCGCGACGAGGGCGCCGCCGGTCTCGGCGGAACAGAGGGTGGGGTCGCAGCCATAGGCACCGGTCTCGGTCGCCTCCAGCGCCTCGATCGGCACCTGGATCTTCGCGCCGTCGTAGGTGATCGAGGAAAAGCCCGAAATCCTCATCCCCCTGATCTCGCTGCCTTCCGGGGCGGGACGGATCAGGTCGGTGCGCAGCAGGTCGGGATAGAAGTGCAATCCGATCGAGGTCAGAGGGTCGCCGCCATGGCCCGAGGAGCGGCTGGCCGTTTCGGCCCCGATCAGTGTCGGGAGCTCGCCATAGGCCACCTGCCACAGATACATCGACGGCACGAACAGCCCCGCCTTCTGGCGCCAGCGCAGCGCAACCTCGGTGATGGCGGGGACGTTGCCGCCGTGCCCGTTGACGATCATCAGCTTGCGGATGCCATGGCGGTCGAGGCAGCCGAACATGTCGTCGAGTATGCCGCACAGCGTGGCGTGGCTGATCGAGATGCCGCCGTGGCTCGACTCGAAATAGTCCTTGCCGCCGAACGGGATCACCGGCGCGACGAAGGTCGGAACGCCGTCGGCACGGGCCGCCTTGGCGATCTCGACGGCCATCAGGTCGGCGGCGAGATAGTCGCCCATAGGGGCATGGATGCCCTGATCCTCCAGCGAGCCCATCGGCAGTAGCACGACCGCCTCGGAGCTCAGGTTCTGCCTCGCCTCTTCCGATGTGAGCTCGGCCATCCGGATCTTTTCGATCATGCGTTCACTTCCTTCTCTGTCTTCTCCGGGCGCACGACCGGCCCGGCCTTGATGCAGGCCGCGCGCCAGCCGGGGCCCTGCGGTGAAAGTTCCGGGACGGCGGCGGCGCATGCGTCCTCGGCGATCGGGCATCGGGTGCGGAACGCGCACCCCGAGGGCGGGTTGGCGGGGCTCGGCAATTCTCCCGGCAGCACCCGCTCTCCATCGGCGGCCGCGCGCGGATGGAGCGACGGGGTCGCCGCCAGCAGGGCGCGCGTATAGGGATGCGCGGGGGTGCCGAAGACCCTCTCTGCCGGACCCTCCTCGACAATGCGGCCGAGGTACATCACCGCGATCCGGGTGCAGAGGTGGCGAACGACGTGCAGGTCGTGGCTGATGAACATCATGGCGAGGTCGAGGTCGTGGCGCAGGTCTATCAGCAGGTTCACAACCTGCGCCTGGATCGAGACGTCGAGCGCCGAAACCGGCTCGTCCGCGACGATGAAGTCGGGTCGCGTCGCCAGCGCCCGCGCCACCGCGATGCGCTGACGCTGGCCGCCCGAGAATTCGTGCGGCCGGCGCGACGCTGCGGCGGGGGAGAGCCCGACGAGCTCGGTGAGTCTTGCGACCTCGCTGCGGATCTCACCCGCTGGCACGACGTCGTGCGTGCGCAATCCGTCGGCAATCTGCGCCCCGACCGAGCGGCGCGGGTCGAGCGACCCGAACGGGTCCTGGAACACCATCTGCGTCCGGCGTGCCAGCCTGCGGCGCTCGGCTCCGCCCATCGCCGCGAGGTCGCGGCCGTCGAAGGTCACGGTGCCCGTACTGGGCATCTCGAGCCCCAGCATCATTCGTCCCAGCGTGGACTTTCCGCAGCCTGACTCGCCGACGATGCCCACCGTTTCCGAGCGGCCGATCACCATCGACACGTGGCGCACCGCCCAGACGTCCTGACGGCGGCCGAACAGGCCCTGGCGAGCCGGGAACCTCTTGCCGAGGTCCCTAGCCTCGATCAGCGGTGTCGGGGGGGCGTCTTGCGTCACGTCACCTCCTCCCATCGGATGCAGCGGGTCATGCGCTCCGGCGCCGGTCGCGCGGCCTCCGGCGGGCGCGCCTCGCACCGCGGCTCGGCATGGTCGCAGCGGGGCGCGAATCGGCAGCCCGGTGGCATCGCCTGCGGCGACGGCACGGTGCCGGAGATGGCCGTCAGCCGCTCGGCGCCGCCCTCGGGAACCGAGGCGATCAGTGCCGCCGTGTAGGGATGGCGGGGCCGGTCGAAGACTTCGGCCACTGGACCCTCCTCGACCACTTCGCCAGCATAGAGCACCGTCACGCGGTGGGCGATCTCAGCCACCACCGCCAGGTCGTGGGTGACGAAGATCATGCCCATCTCGGGCGTATCCTTCTTGAGTTGGCCGAATAGCTCGAGGATCTGGGCCTGGATCGTGGGGTCGAGCGCAGTGGTCGGCTCGTCGGCAATCAGCAGGCGCGGGCGGTTGGCTATGGCCACGGCGATCATCGCGCGCTGGCGCTGGCCGCCCGACAGCTCGTGCGGATAGGCACGCGTGCAGCGTTCGGGGTCTGGGATGCCGACGTGGCGCAGGAGCTCGACCACACGGCGATCGAGCGCGGCGCCGGCGAGCGGCTGGTGCGCGCGGACGGCCTCGGCCACCTGCTCGCCGATCCGCAGGACGGGGTTCAGCGAGGCTGCGGCATCCTGGAACACGATCGAGATCTCGGCGCCGCGAAGACGGCGGATGCCGTCCTCGTCGAGGGCGGCAAGGTCGACGGGCGGGCCCTCGCGCGGGCGGTAGATCGCCTCGCCGCCGGTGATGCGCAGCGCGTCGGGGAGGAGGCCGGTCAGAGCGAGGCCGGTCAACGTCTTGCCCGATCCCGACTCGCCGACCAACGCGACCGTCTCACCGGGGCTAACGGCGAGCGAGACCCGGCGGACCAGCTCGACGTCGTCGACCGCGATGGAGAGCCGCTGGATCTCCAGCAGCGGCCCATCGGCGGCGGGCGCCTTGGCCATGGCCCTATCGCCGGCGCGCCGGCGCGGACGCAGCCAGAGCGCTCCGCCCGAGGCGGCGCCGCGCGGGTCGAGCGCCGATTGCAGCCGATCGCAGAGCAGGTTGAAGGTGAGGATGGTGCCGGCCAGCGCCAGGGAGGGCCAGATCAGGAGGAGCGGCGCGACCTCCATGGCGCCCCGGGCGGCGCGGATCATCAGCCCCCAGGACGGCGTCGGCGGCACGACACCAAGGCCAAGAAAGCTGAGGCCGCTCTCGATCACGATCGCCGAGGCGACGACGAGCGACATCTGCACGAGCAGCGGCGGCGTCACGTTGGGCAGGATTGTCCGCCCGAGGATGCGCAGGGGATGCGTGCCCATGGCCCGCTGCGCCGTGACGAAGTCGAGCCCGCGGACCTGCTGCGTGGCGGCATAGACGACGCGGGCGTAGTTCGGCGTATAGAGGATCGTCAGGGCGATGATCAGCGGCCACGTGCCAGCGCCGAGGATAGTGACCACGAGGAGCGCCAGCAGCAGCGGCGGCAGGCACAGGATGGTCTCGGCGGCGCGCACGGTGAGAAGCTCGGTGATGCCGCGGAAATAGCCGCCGAGAAGGCCGAGGGCGGTGCCGATGACTGCAGCCGCCAGCGCCGAGCCCACAGCGATGGAGAGCGATGCGCGGCCGCCCCAGATCAGCCGCGCCAGCACGTCGCGACCGAACTCGTCCTGCCCGAGCCAGTGCTCGGCGGAGGGTGCGGCGAAGCGGTTCGGCACGTCCATCGCGCGCACGTCGGCAAGCGGAAGGACCGGCGCCAGCACGACGACCGCCAGGATCAGCGCGACGATCGCGCCGGGCAGGATGAGCTTGCGCGTGGCGCGGCTCATGTCCTCGAAAGCGAGATGCGCGGGTCAAGCGCGGCGTTCACCACGTCGACCACAAGGTTCAGGAGCACGAAGAGGACCGAGATGGTCATGACGATGCCCACCACCTCGGGATAGTCGCGCGCATCGACCGCAGCGACGAGATAGCCGGACAGCCCTGGCCAGTTGAACACGAACTCGACCAGCACGGTGCCGCCGATCAGCGTCCCCATCTCGAGGCCGAGGATGGTCAGCACAGGGATGAGTGCGTTGCGCACGACATGGCGGCGCAGGATGCGGGAGCGGCGCAGCCCCTTGGCGCGGGCGGTCCGCACGTAGTCGCGCTCGAGCACCTCGAGCACCGAGGCACGGCTCATTCGGGTGATGACCGCCCACAGGGCGAGGGAGACGGTGCCGGCCGGCAGCATCAGCAGCTTCAGGTGCTCCAGCGGGTCTTCGGAGAACGGCACGAAGCCGCCTGCAGGAAGAACCTGCAGCTCCTGCGCGAAGACCAGGATCACCACCGAACCGACGACGAAGACGGGCGTCGATAGCGCGGCGGAGGACAGGAACGAGATGATCGCATCCGCCTTGCCGTCGGCCCGTATCGCCGCATAGGTGCCGAGCGGCACGCCGAGTGCCACGGCGATCAGGGCGGCGCCGACGATGACTTCCAGCGTTCTCGGCAGGCGCACCGCGATCTGCTCGATCACCGGCGCGCCGTCGCGGAACGACGCGCCGAGATCGCCGGTAAGCACGCCGCCCATGTGGTCGAGATACTGCTGCCAGATCGGCCGGTTCAGGCCCATCCGCTCGCGCAGGGCGTCCACCGCAACGGGGTCGGCCGCGACGGCACCCTGGCTCAGGAGCAGCTCCGCCGGGTCGCCCGGAATGAGGTGCAGGAGCAGGAACACGACCGTCACGACGACCCAGACCAGGAAGAGGGCCACCAGCGTGCGGGCGGCGACGTATCTCAGCACGGGGCGTCGATCAGATCACCGTCTCTTCCAGCGTGATGCCGGAGTAGAACGTGAGCTGGCCCGGCATGTTGGTAAAGCCCTCCACGCCCTCCTTCATGCCGTAGCCTTGACTGCGCCACGCGAGGCCGACCATCGGCGCGGTGTCGATGGCAACCTGCTCGAGCTCCTTGTAGATCGTCTTGCGCTCCTCGGTGTCGAAGGTCGCGCGCCCCCTCTGGAACAGTTCAGAGATTTCCGGTGTCTCCATCGCGTAGCTGCGCACGAAGCTTGCCGGGAGAGAGCCGTCGACGACCGTGCTCAAGCCGTCGGGGTCATTGTTATCGGCAGTCGTGCCCATGATTGCGAGGTCGTAGGTGCCCTCGTTGCCCTTCTTCACGCGGGTCGACCATTCCGGCAGGTCGAGTTGCACGTTTATCCCGATCATCGAGAGGTAAGCCTGGCAGACCTCCGCCGTGGACTGGTGCATCCCGTACTGCGCGGTCGAGAGCATCACGCAGTCGAAGCCGTCAGCATGCCCCGCCTCGGCCAGCAGCGCCTTGGCCTTCTCGGGGTCGTATTTCCAGGCATTGGCGAGATCGGGATTGTAGAACTCCGACCCCTCCGCGATCGGAAGGTGCTCGAGCGCGCCGCCGCGGTCGTAGAACGCCGCCGCCGCAATATCCTCGCGCCTGATCGCGTGGGCGACGGCGCGACGCACGAGCGGGTTGTCGAAGGGCGGCCGGCTGCCGTTGAACGTCAGGTACATGAACGGGCCGTCAACCGTGGTGAGCTTCAGCCCGGCACTCTCCTCGATCTGCGTCATTGCCTGCCACGGCACATATTCAATCAGATCGACGTCTCCGGCCTCGAGAGCCGCGACGCGCAAGTTCTCGTCGGCGTAGACGATGGCCTCGATGTTGGCGAGCTTCGGCAACCCCTCCTTGTAGTAGCCGTCATAGGCCGTCAGGGAGAGCGAGACGCCACGGTCGTTGGATTCCAGGCGGAAAGGACCCGAGCCGAGCGTCGTGTCGCGCGGCTCGCCCTTCTTGATCATTGGCATGTTGTAGTGCGCGAACCAGCCGGGAAGCGTCGCCAGCGGTTCCTGCGTCTTCATGACCACCGTCTTGTCGTCCGGCGTCTCGACGCTGGTGATCAGCGCAAGCTGGCCTTGAAAATAGGCGGCCGAGTTCGGGCTTTTGCGCCTCGGTCACGTTCCAGGCGATATCCTCGGCCGTGACCGGCGATCCGTCGTGCCAGGTGGCGTCACGCAACCGAAAGGTCCACGCGCCGTCCTCGCCCACATCCCAGCTTTCCGCAAGCTCGCCACGCATGCTCCCATCGGGTCCGTAGCTGAGAAGGCCGCGATGCATCATCAGCTTGATGGTGCCCGCCGCCGTGCCGCTGGACGTCCAGGCGTCGAAGCTGGGCGGATAGGTCGACAATGCGAAGCGCAGGGTGCCGCCTTCCTGTGCGCGCAGGGTACGCGGGCCGACAAACGTGAGAGTTGCTGCGGTCGCTCCCGTGGTTGCGAGAAAGCCGCGGCGGTTCAGTCGCATCGTCATGGTGCTGGTCTCCTTGTCGGTGGGATGGGTCTCTTGGCGGACCTTCAATGACACGTCGCGTATCGGACCCGGGATCTGTTTGAGCTCTCGGCACAGACGGGCAGCGTGCCTGCTGCGCCGACCGCCGAGAGGCTTTCCGAGTCGGGCTTCCGCGATTCTTGCATCAGCGCTACCGTTCTTGTCTACGCCGTGTATACAGGAACGCGGACATCGTCTGCGCGGGCTGCCCGTTCTGCGGGCATCCCAATGTGGCCGCCATGTGCATGATGAATGAATAGACACAATCGTTCCGCCTCTACGTGCGAAGGCTCAAGCGGGCCCACCAAGGCCAGATCGGCGCGGGAGCGTGCCTACGAGGGAATCCGAGCCGGCATTCTGAACGGAGACTATCCGTCCGGCAGTTTCGTCGAGGAGTTCGACCGCCTGCGAAATGACGGGTGTCTCGCGGTCCCCTGTTCGTGAGGCGCTCAACCGGCTGGCTGCGGAGGGCTACCTGGAACTCCACCCGCGCCGGGGCGCGATGGTCTGCCCGCTGTCGGCCGGCAAGCTCCGCGAACTCTACGAAGTCCGCCTGATGATCGAAACTCATGCCGCTCGGCAGACGTGCCGTCAGCAGCGCGCGATTCCTGGGCAGCTCTCGGAGCTGTGCGACGCGCACGAGGCAACTGCGGCCGACGATCTGCTGAATTGCGTGGAGATCAATCGCATGTTCCACAGGACACTCGTCGCGTCTGCCGGCAACGTCGTCCTCGTTCAGGTCTTCGACGGCCTGCAGGCGCCGCTCACACGGCTCGCCATGCTGTCGTTGAAACGCGGACTGGGCAAGAACGAAGTGATTGAGCACGAGCACCGAGAGATACTCGAGGCGCTAACGGCCCACGACGAAGAACGTGCGCTTGAGGTTCTCAATCGCCACCTGAAGCTGATGCCGCGCTTGATCGAGGCGCTGCCGGTATGACCGCAGCAACGGCTCACAATCGATCCAGCGTGCTGAGACCCCGGTCACCTCGAGCCGCTTCAACCCGCTTTGGCTCAATCCGCTTTCTCTTGGCGGTGGCGAACATGAGGCCAGTCAAAGGGTCGACATTGGGTTCAATCCTCAATGTCGCGATTCTGCCAACCGCGCAGCGACGCCGAATGGCGAGCTCCGACTTCCTGAACGCCGGCTTGCAATCGCGGGCTGGCACCTGCCGCAGGCTGGAAGGACCCGCTTCGCGGCTTGAAGATCACCTTCGAGGGCTTCCGAAACGCCGGCGCCTCGCATCATGATCTCGCTTTGCCTCGTTTCGCAACGGGATTCTCGGACGCACCGCGCCGAACTGACCAACGGAGTGTATGCATGAACAAGCTCTCGAACTCGCTCGTAGCCGCAGACATCGCGCACAGCGTTCACCCCTACACGAACCTGCGCCTGCATGAGGAGCAGGGGCCGATGATCATCACGCGGGGCAAGGGCGTGCACGTCTACGACGAGGCGGGCAAGGAGTACATTGAAGGGCTTGCCGGGCTTTGGTCGGTCGCCGTGGGCTTCTCGGAGGAGCGGCTGAGAGACGCCGCATTTCGCCAGATGGGCGAGCTTCCATACTACCACAGCTTCGCGCACAAGGCGAACGCTCCAGCGATACGCCTCGCCGAGAAGCTCGTGGAACTGGCGCCCGAGGGGCTCGACCGCGTGTTCTTCACCAACTCGGGGTCAGAGGCGAACGACACCGTCGTCAAGCTGGTCTGGTTCATGAACAACGCCCTCGGTCGGCCGGACAAGAAGCGCTTCCTCGCCCGCAACAAGGGATACCACGGCATCACCATCGCCTCGGGCTCACTGACCGGCCTGCCGGCGAACCACCGCGACTTCGACCTGCCGGCGATCCCGGTCACCCACCTCACCTGCCCCCATTATTGGCGCTGGGGCGAGGCCGGTGAGAGCGAGGCGGACTTCACCGCGCGGCTCCTGAAGGAGGCGGAGGACACCATCCGCGCCGAGGGCCCCGAGACCATCGCCGCCTTCATCGGCGAGCCGGTGATCGGCGCGGGCGGAGTCATGGTTCCGCCCGAAGGCTACTGGCCGGGCATCGCCGAGCTGTGCCGAAAGCATGACATCCTGCTCGTGGCCGACGAGGTGATCAACGGCTTCGGCCGCCTCGGCACCACCTTCGGGTGCGAGCGGTTCGGCTTCACCCCCGACATCCTCGTGACGTCCAAGCACCTTACCTCGTCCTACATGCCGCTCGCCGCGATCCTGATGAGTGACAAGGTCTATGGCCCGATCGCGGATCATACCGCGCGGCTCGGCACGCTCGGCCACGGCTTCACCGCGTCCGGCCACCCCGTGGCCTGCGCCGTGGGGCTCGAGAACATCGCGATCATCGAGGAGCGCGACCTGATCGGCAACGCTGCGCGGCTGGAGTCGCGCTTTCAGGAGGGGCTCCGGCGCTTCGCCGACCATCCCCTCGTCGGCGAGGTTCGCGGCATGGGGCTGATCGCCGGCCTCGAGGTCGTGGCCGACAAGGAGACGAAGCGAAGCTTCGAGCCGGCCGGCAAGGCCGCGGCGGCCGTCGTAAGGTTCGCGGCGGAGGAAGGGCTGATCTGCCGCAGCGTCTACGAGACGGTGGCGCTGTGTCCGCCCCTGATCGTCACCGAGCAGGATATCGACCGGATCGTCGAGAGGCTGGGCCGCGCCCTCGATCGGGCGTGGGAGTGGGTACAGACGTCGGATCTGCGCTGATCCGGGACCGCGGCGCGGCCGCGGTTGGCGAGGGCTCAACGGGCGTGGACGCGCCCGAGTCGCCCCTCCGCGATGTCCCGCTGCCGGGCCTCGGGCGCGCGTTCATCCGGAGCGCCGTGGCCTCCGCCACCAGGCGTCTCGATGGTGATGATCTGCCCCGCCGCGAGGTCGAGGGTGCCCTCGAACGAGGTCCGCCCGTCGCCGGTGTCGAGCCGGGTGCCGCTGGCCGGTCCGCCACCTGCGAGGCCCCACGGCGCGGACCGCATCCGACCGCCGTGGATCGACAGCCGGCAGGGACGGTCGGCGCGGTAGACCCGGCGCAGCCCCTGTCCGCCGCGGAATCGGCCGAGCCCCGCCGAGCCGTCCACGAACTCGTAGCGCATCAGCGTCAGCGGATACTCCATCTCCAGCGCCTCGACCGGCAGGTTGGAAGTGTTGGTGAGGTGGACGTGGACGCCCGACAGCCCGTCCTTGTGCGGCCGTGCGCCGCCGCCGCCACCGATGGTCTCGAGGTAGACCCAGATGGCACCGTCCTCGCGCGTGCCGGAAAAGACCGCGGCGGTGCAGCAGCCGTTGCCCGCCGCCGCGACCCGATCCGGCACCGCCTGGGCGAGCGCGCCCATGATGATGTCGCAAACCCGCTGGCTCGCCGAGATCCGCCCGTCGACCGCGGCGGGATGAACACAGCTCAGGATCGAGCCTTCGGGCGCGGTCACGCGGAGCGGCCGGGCGAGGCCGGCATTCGGCAGCACCGTCGGGTCGACCACCGACTTCACCGCGTAGTAGGTCGCGGCGAGAAGCGAGGTGCGGGTCATGTTGAGCCCCGCCCGCACCTGCGGCGGCCCGTCGAAGGTCAGCTCCATCTCCTCGCCCCGGACGTCGATGTTGACGGAGAACGTCATGTCCTCGGGCACCTCGGTCGAGCAGAAGGTGTCGGAGAAGCGGTAGACGCCGTCGGGGATCGCCGCGATCCCGGCGCGCATCTTGCGCTCGGCATAATCCTGCAGCGCGTCGCCCGCGGCGAGCACCGTGCGCGTGCCGTACTTGGCGCAGAGGTCCTGCATACGTCGCACGCAAAGCCGGTTCGCCGACATCTGTGCCCGCAGGTCCGACAGCCGCTCTCCCGGAACCTGGCAGTTAAGCAGGATCAGCGCCTGGATGTCCTCCTGCAGGACCCCCTCGCGGTAAAGGCGGACAGGCGGGAGCCTGATGCCCTCCTGATAGATGTGGGCATGGCCGCGGTCGGCGAAGTCGGAATGGTGGGCGGTGTTGACCGCCCAGGCCACCATCCGCCCCTCGACGAAGATCGGCTCGGCCAGGACGATGTCGGGCAGGTGCGTCCCTCCGCCCTCGTAGGCGTCGTTGCCGATGAAGACGTCGCCCTCGCGGATCACCTGCGTCGGGTAGCGCGCCATGATGTGCGGGATGATGCCGAGAAAGCTGCCGAGATGCATCGGGATGTGCTCGGCTTGACAGAGCGTGGTGCCGCGATGGTCGAACAGCGCGGTCGAGCAGTCCCGCCGCTCCTTGATGTTGGTCGAATGGCTGGCGCGGACCAGCGCCTCGCCCATCTCCTCGACGATCGAGGTGAGCGCGCTGCCGATGACTTCCACGGTGATCGGGTCGAGCGCGCTCATCGCCGGACCTCCAAGATTAGGTTGCGCCAGGGATCGACCGTCGCGACCATGCCGGGCAGGACCAGCGTGGTCGTATCCATCTGGTCGATGATCGCGGGCCCCTCGACGACATTGCCGGGGGCGAGGCGGGCGCGGTCGTAGGTCGTGGCCTCGACATGTCCGTCCGCCTCCGGCATCCAGACCCGGCGCGACCCCGTGACTGACGCCGAGGGGTCCGGGCCTTCCGTCTCCGCCGCCTCGATCCGGGCCTTCTGCACGCGACCCGCCGCCTCGACGCGAAGCGTGACGATCTGCATTGCGTCCTCCGGCGCGACGAAGCCGAAGCGCTGGCGGTGGGCCGCCTCGAACCCGTCCTTCAGGATGCCGAGCGTCTGCTCCGAGACGGGTTGGTCGGTCAGCGCCACCGGCAGCTCGTAGTTTTGGCCGCGATAGCGCATGTCGACCGTCCGGGTGAGGGATCGCGCCGCGGGGGCAATCGCCTCCGCCTCGAACCAGGCCGCGGCCTCGGCCTCTAGGGCGGAGAAGCCGTCGCGCAGCCCGGCGGGCGCGGCGGCATCGAGCGGCGAGAGGCGGCTGACGGCAAAGTCCGCCCTCAGATCCGTGAGAAGAAGGCCGAGCGCGCAGAGCGTCCCGGGCGTCAGGGGGACGATGATCCGGGACATCTCGAGCTCCCGCGCGAGCCGCGCCGCATGGAGCGGCCCGGCGCCGCCGAAGGCCATCAGCGAGTAGTCGCGCGGGTCGTGCCCGCGCTGGACCGAGATCACGCGGATCGCCTTGGCCATGTTGGCATTTAGAACCGCCAGGATACCCTGCGCCGTCTCCATCACCCCGAGCCCGAGCCGGTCGGCAAGCCGGCCGATCGCCGCCTCGGCCAGGTCGCGGTGAATCTGCATCCGTCCGCCCAGGATCTCCGTGGGGTGGAGTGTGCCGAGCACCACGTTGGCGTCGGTGACTGTCGGCTCGTCGTTGCCGAGGCCGTAGCAGACCGGGCCGGGATGCGCGCCGGCGCTGCGCGGCCCGACCTTGAGCAGGCCGCCCGAGTTCGACGAACGCGATCGATCCGCCGCCGGCTCCGACGGTGTGGATATCGAGCATCGGCGCCTTGATCGGGTAGCCCTGCACGACGGCCTCGCCGGCGAGCCGGCAGGCCCCGCCCTTCAGCAGCGCGACGTCGGACGATGTTCCGCCGACGTCGAAGGTGATGAGGTCGGGATAGCCGGAGAGGCATCCGATCTCCTGCGCCGCGACGACGCCCGTCGCGGGCCCGGACAGCACCGTCCGCACCGGCAGGTCGGCCGCCGCGGCAAAGCCGATCACGCCGCCGTTCGACTGCGTCAACTGCGGCGCGACGCGCAGCCCGAGCGCTCCCAACCGCTCGGACAGGCGGCGCATGTAGCCCTGCATGACCGGCCCCAGATACGCGTTGACCACCGTCGTGGACAGTCGCTCGAACTCGCGAAACTCAGGCGCGACCTTGTGGCTCACCGAGACGAAGACGTCCGGCATCAACTCTGTCGCGAGTTCCCGCGCCCGCGCCTCGTGCGCGACGTTGAGAAAGCCATAGAGAAAGCAGATGGCGAGGCTGCGCACGCCCTGCCCCTTCAGTGCATCGAGCGAGGCACGGAATGCCATCTCGTCAAACGCCACCTCGACGCTGCCGTCATGGCGCACGCGCTCCGGCACCCCGTGGCGGAGGTCGCGCGGAACCAGCTCTTCTGGCTTGTCGGCATCCATATCGTAGAGGCTCGGCCGCTTTTGGCGCCCGATTTCGAGCAGGTCGCGAAAACCGTCGGTGACGATTACGCCCGTGCGCGCACCCCGGTGCTCGATCAGCGCATTGGTCGCGACTGTCGTGCCGTGGCCGAGGAAGACGAGGTCCGCCGCGGTCGCGCCGACTTGGGACAGGATTTGCTCCACTCCCTCGACGATTCCGCGCGAGGGGTCTTCGGGTGTCGACGGGACCTTCCAAATCTGGAGCGCCGAGGACTCCTCGTCGAAGAGGCAGACATCGGTGAAGGTGCCGCCACTGTCGACGCCGATGCGCATGCCCATCAGCGAACTCTACCGGGCGCTTTTGCCGCTCGAGCCCGCGGCGCTGCGGGCGATCTCGGCTTCAGGACGCCCTGCGCCGCAGCCGGTCACGATGAGATTTCCGCCACTCTCGCCGCAGGGCGGGTTGCAGACGTCACCTGCGACGCCGCGGCCGCTGAGGTTATCCATGCAGTCCCTCGATTCGAAACGCCAGCAATCATGCGAGCGCGTTGCCGAAGGTGAAAGGTCTGTCAGCCGCGCGCGGCCGTTTCAGGGTCCCCACCGGGAAGCGGCCGAGGGCCACCTTCGCTTGTCGCACGTTCGCTTCATGCCCACCGCATCGAGCAGCCGGACTGGATCGTCTTCTAAACGGCATGGAGCGCTCCTTGCGCAGCAGAAGATAGCCGCCGTCGATCTCCTTCGGCGTGCGGCGCGGATCTTGCCGCACATCATCCCGGTCGCCTTGCATCGAACGGTCGGTCAGCGACGCGGGAGCGGGTCACACACGTTTCCGGTCGCCGTCTTTGCCACCACGCCAGGCCGTCCGGATGTTCCGCCGCTGCGACGGCAACCGGGCGCTCAGCGCCGGTCCAGGGCTACGGGCATTGTCAGGTTGTTTCGGGTGGCGGACGAGCTGCCGCCCGCGACCGCTCACGCGGACAGTTCGGTCGTGTAGGCTGCCCAGATGTCAAACGCGTCCTGTCTTGCGTGGCGGTAGGAACGAGCGGAGAGGCGGTGCCGGCGTGGGCGGAAGTAGCGGTCAGCGCGTCGCTCGAGCGGGCAGAACTGCCCTCGCGGCGGCGGGCTGCGTCCGCGTCGCCCTGGTCGCGGTCGGCGCTGCCTGAGGGACCGCAGACACGGCGCTGCAGCTTTTCCGGAACCTATTCGCGGCGGTATCGTTCTGGTCCCCGAGGAGAGAGCAGTGAAACCTTCTTCCTTGGTCGATTGGCCAACGGCGGCGTTTCGGAGTATGATCGTCGCTATACGACTGCTGCCTTGGGTGTCGCGACCTCGCCTCCAGCCGGCACGACGGTCTGCGGCTCGCACAACGCCTCGGCGGGAACGGCGAGCAGCCATTAGCCGGACAGGAGTGCCGGCGATACCGGTTGCCGGAGCCGTGCTCGCCATCACGGCCGGGCCCGACCCCGTCGTCAGCCCAGATCCAGCACGTGCCCCGCCGAGTGTGATTTCCGCTACGACGCTTGCGTCAGAAGCGCATGCTCCCCGCCAGGGTGCTCAAGCCAAGCTGGCCGCAGCGCCCTCGGCGAAGATGCGCCCGCGGCCTCGCCCCAAGGCCAGCCTTGCCGCATCGATCAGCGTACTGCATCTGAGCCCCGGCCCGCGACCGCGGCCCACGGCAGACTTGGTCGCTGATCGTGCGCCGCTGAGCAGCCCCCGTCCGAAGCAACGCAATCCCGTCGCCATCGCCGTCAGCCGCGGCAACGCTCCGAAGGAACTAATCTCCCCCGTGAGCGCCGCGACAACGACCGCTCAGAACGCTCTCCCGCCGATCACCGACATCGTCGAAGACGCGCATGCGCTGATCGGGGATCCGCCGCGCTCGCTCCGCGACGCTCACGACCTCGCTTGCCTCGCGGTGTCGATCTATCACGAGGCACGCGGAGAACCTCCCCTTGGCCAACGCGGTGTCGCTGCGGTCATATACCGCCGCGCCACACACTCCTCCCGTTGGGGCGACACGATCTGCGAGGTCGTGCGTCCGGTGCAGTTTAGCTATCTCACGCCGGATCGCCGCTTCGCCGAGATCACGGACCTTCATGCGTGGCGGCGCGCGGTAGCCATTGCGGCGGAAACTCTGATCAATGGCCCGAACCAGCGCCTCGCGGGCGCCGACCATTATCACGCCGTCGAGGTCGCACCCGCATGGAACGAGGAGATGGTCGTCGTCGCCCGCATCGACGACCATGTCTTCCTACAGGACCGACGATAGCGCAGATTGCGCGCCTTGGTGGCCAGCCGCCAAGCCTCCAGGTACCGCGTCGCCGTGTCGGGCTGCCAGTTGATCTTCAGGCGTCGGTCGATCTCGCGGGCGACCGCAAAGTGCAGTTTCTTCGTCTCTCCGTCGGCGGTTGCGTCGCGCATCGTCCGGTGCACCAAGAAGAAGCCGTCGCGGCGGTGGGCTGCGATCAGGCGGTCGGCCTCGGCCGCTACCAGTTTGCGCCAGGCGCGCCGTCTAAGTGTTCAGTCCCACGGTTTGATGGTGTGATCCTTTCGAGGGAATGGAAGGAACACTATGGGACAGGTTCGTCACGGGAGCGCCACGACCACGCACGCCGTCAGAACAGCAATACAGCGATCGCAAGCTTCGCTCGCGCAGTTGAGCCAGGAGTTGGGCATCAATCCCAAGACGGTTGCGAAGTGGCGCAAGCGGGCGACGGTCGAGGATTTGAAGACCGGTCCGAAGGAGCCACGCTCGACGGTGCTGACCGAGGCGGAGGAGGCGATGATCGTCGCCTTTCGGCGTCACACGCTGCTGCCGCTGGACGACTGCCTCTATGCCCTTCAGCCCTCGATTGCGCACCTGACGCGGTCGGCACTGCACCGTTGTCTTCAGCGATGAGCTATCGTGCGCCATCGGTTCGAGCACGATGGCGAATGCATCTCACGTCTGCCTGACGTCGAGGGCAACAAGCCGAAACGGCAGCGTTTCAAGCGCTATCCGATCGGCTTTTTCCACATCGACATTGCGGAGGTGCAGACCTCCGAGGGCAAGCTCTACCTCTTCGTGGGCATCGACCGCACAAGCAAGTTCGTCATCACACAACTTGTCAAAAAGGCCGACAGGCGCACGGCCTGGGAGTTCTTGCAGCTTATGCTCGAAGCCGTACCTTACAAGGTCCACACAGAGAGCATCCAGTTCGCCGAGCAGCCGAGGAATCGGAACGCGATCATCGCTCGGCCGATGCGCTTCGACATGATCTGCGAAGCGAACGGGATCGAGCACCGGCTCACCAAGCCGAACCATCCCTGGAGTTTGGAGGATCAGAAAACAGTCCAGTGGACTGTTTTCCCGACAAACGGACAAGTCGAGCGGATGAACCGCACGATCAAGGACGCGACCGTCAAGCGCTTTCACCACGAAAGCCACAACCAGCTGCGCACGCATCTTGCAGACTTCATGGCAGCCTACAATTTCGCCCGGCGGCTCAAGACCCTCGGTGGCCTCACGCCCTACGAATACATCTGCAAGATCTGGACCTCAGAGCCGGATCAATTCATCCTCGACCCGATCCACCAAATGACGGGACTGAACAGGACGCGACGTATCTGAAGGCGCACCGCACAGCGGCGACAAGCAAAAGGCGCTCGACATCGCGGCGCACGATCACCTCCTCGCTACCCTCTCCGGGTCCGGCGTCCGCGCCGTCTTGTCCGAGGAAGCCGAGGAGGTGATCGAGCTCTCCCCCACCGGAGCCTTCGACGTCGCCATCGACCCCATCGACGGCTCGGGCAGCATTGGCATCGGCGCGCCCCTCGGCCTGCTCTTCGCCGTCTCCCAGCGGGCGTCTTCCTGCGCTCCGGCCGCGACATCGTCGCCGCGGGCTACGTCTCGTTCGGGCGTTCAACCGACCTCGGCTTCAGCCTCGGCGATGGCGTGGCGATGGCGACGCTCGACCGCGCCACCGGCCGCTTCCACGTCACCGAGACCGCCGTCTCGCTCGCGCCCGCGGCATCGATGATCGCCTACAACGCCTCGAACGTGCGACACCTTCCCCGCGGCCTGCAAGCCAACTTCGCCGACCTCGTCGCCGGCGCCGAGGGGCCCCTCATGCACGACTTCAACATGCGCTGGCTCGCCGCGGCGGTGGGCGAACTGCACCGGATCCTGCGCCAGCGCGGCCTCTTCCTCTACCCCGCCAACGAGCGCGCGGGCTACGGCGAAGGGCGCCTGCGCCTTCTATATGAGGCGTTCCCCATCGCCTTCATCGTCGAACAGGCCGGCGGCGCGGCAACCGACGGGAGCCAGCCGATCCTCGACCGGAGCGTCGAAAGCCTTCACCAGAACACGCCGCTGATCTTCGGCGCCCGCGACGAGGTCTCAACGATTGTCCGCTATCTCACCGAAACCTCCGACTGAGGAGAACTCCAGATGGCCCGCATCACCCTGCGACAGCTTCTCGACCACGCCGCACCGAGCACGGCTACGGCGTAACCGCCTTCAACATGAGCAACATGGAGCAGGGCCTCGCCATCATGGCCGCGGCCAGCGAAGCCGACGCTCCGGCGATCCTGCAGGGAAGCCGCGGCGCGCGCGCTTACGCCAATGACATCGTCCTCGCCCGGCTGATCGACGCACTTGTCGAGATCGACCCGCAGGTCCCCGTCTGCATGCATCTCGACCACGGCAATGACCTTGCGACGTGCGTCACAGCCATTCAGAACGGCTTCACCTCAGTTATGATGGACGGCTCGCTCAGGGAGGACGGCGCGACCCCTGCCGACTACGCCTACAACGCCGGCATCACCCGTCGCGTCGTCGAGGTGGCCCACGCCGCAGGCGTGTCGGTCGAGGGCGAGCTCGGCTCGCTCGAGACCGGGATGGGCGATCAGGAGGACGGGCACGGCGCGACCGAAAAGCTTTCCGACGACCAACTCCTCACCGACCCCGAGGAAGCGGAACGCTTCGTCGCCGACACCGGCGTCGATGCACTCGCCGTCGCGATGGGCACGAGCCACGGGGCCTACAAGTTCAGCCGCGAGCCCGACGGCGAAGTGCTAGCGATGGACGTGATCGATGCGATCCACCAGCGCCTGCCGAACACGCACCTCGTCATGCACGGCTCGTCGTCGGTCCCGCAGGATCTCTGCGAGATCATCAACACTCACGGTGGCGAGATCCGCCCGACCTGGGGCGTGCCGATGGACGAGATCAAGCGCGGCATCCGCCACGGCGTCCGCAAGATCAACATCGACACCGACATCCGCCTCGCAATTACCGGCGCCGTGCGTGCAGCGCTCTGGAACGACCCGTCCGAATTCGACCCGCGGAAATACATGAAGCCCGCGATGGACGCAACTCGAAGGCTCTGCGTCGAAAAGTTGGAAGGCTTCGGCAGCGCAGGGCAGGCTACAAAGATCCGACCCGTCCAGCTATCGGAGATTGCCCGCTACTACCTAGCCGCCTGACGCTTCCTCGTTGAACCGGCGCCGAACCGACTTTGTAAAGGCAGTCCTCGCCTCACGCGACAAAGCCTTCCGCGAGTACGAACGCAGCAGGAACAGACGCTTGCTGGAGAGGTGCTCAAAATGCGGCTCGTGATCCGGCGCATGAGCCCAAGATCGGCATTCGGGAGCGGCAGGTAAAAGACACTGCGCCGGCTCTTGAGGCGGAGAAGAACATAGTCCCGCGGGTGACGTGGCGGGCATCGGCGTTCGGGCAGCATCGGGGCTTCGACGGGCAGGCCTGGCAGGTCAGCTTCAGGCAGCGGTACTTGCGCCGGCCGTCGGTCGACTTCCCGCGCTCCGGATCGGAGTAGTGGCGGCGGTACTGGCGCAGCGCGTGACCCTCCGGGCAGATGTACTGGTCGTTCTCCTCGTCCCACTCGAAGTCGGAACGCGACCAGGTGCCGTCCTTGCGGATGGACTGGTCGATCACCGGGATGAACGGGATGATCCCGCGCTGCTTGACCAGCCAGCCGAGGTTCTCACTCGAGCCGTAGGCGGTGTCGGCGGCGAGCCAGTCGGGCCTGATGCCAATCGTTCCTCGGTCCGGTCGAGCATGGTCTGCGAGGCGCCGACCTTAGCCTGCCGGATGGCGCGCGTCGCCTCCACGTCCATGATGACGGAGCACTTGGTGTCGATCAGGTAGTTGTCGGCGTAGGCGAAGTAGGGCCGGCTTTCCTCGGCGCGGGTCCACTGGGCTGCCGGATCGGACTTCGCCACGAACTTCGGCTGCGACGGTGACGCGGCGCCGAATGCCGCATCGTCCAGCGTCTCGAGATACTCGCGCGCCGCCCGCGATCCGACCTTGCGGGCGACGTCGGAGCTCCACTCGGAAGCCGGCAAGGATCGGGTCTTGTTGGCATCCGCCGGGATCAGGCTGGCGTCGACGGCGAAGCCCTCGCCCGAGACCAGGTTCTCCTTCAGGCACCGCTCAACCGTCGCCTCGAACACCCGGCGCAGCAGGTTGCTCTCGCGGAACTTGCCGTGCCGGTACTTCGAGAATATGGAGTGGTCCGGCACCTTGCCGTCCAGGCCGAGGCGGCAGAACCACCTGTACGCCAAATTGAGATGCACGTCCTGGCACAGGCGGCGTTCGGATCGAATGCCCATCCCGTAGCCGATCACCAGCATCCGGACGATCAGCTCAGGGTCGACCGAAGGTCGCCCCATGTGGCTGTAGATTGGCCGGAGCTGGGCGCGCATCCCGTCCATGTCGAGGAAGCGATCGATCTGCCGAAGGAGGTGATCATCGGGAACGTGTCCCTCGAAATCGAAGCCGTAGAACAGTCTGCGGCGGTGCCGATTGCGTCCCCATCATCGCCCGATCCTCCCGATCTGGACAATCGAGTGAATCAAGAGACTTGCTGCGCCGCAACAGAGACTTTTTCAACAACATCGGCGGATAGCGGTCGTTCGCCGCAGGCAATCGCGTTCAAGAAGTCACGGCCGAAGCGCCATTCGCCCCGGGTAACGGCGTCCAGAGCGTCCTTCGTCGGTCGGAGCCGGCTCGGATGAAAGGCTAGGTTAGAGCCTGCGGTGTCTCGCATCGGCTTGTGCGATCCGATTTGGCGGATGCGTCATTCAGCGGCGAACGACACCGCCTTCCTCTGGAGGTCGCGCTCTGGCCCCGGCCGCTCGCGCTCGAACGGCGCCAGCGCGCTGCCCAGGAGCCAGTCTGGCAGCGCGCGGCGGAGGTCCGTCGAACCCTCCACGGTGATGCGCCCGGCGCCGATCTCGGCCCGCAGGTCGCGAAAGCCACGCCAGGCTTCGACGAAGCGTCGAATGTCGGCGCGGATGACGAGATCAGCGTGATACCCGGGATGCTTGAGACACATGTCCACGCGTCCGTTCTCGCCGACGAGCCAGAACCGGCGCAACTCGGCGCACGTGCCCGAGAACTCGAACTCGAGGACGGTTCGCGCGCGCGGCATCGCCTCGACGTTCATCCGCGTATGCATGCTCCAGGCTAGGAACGCGGGATCGAGGTCGTCGTTCTCCAGCTCGCGGGACCAGCGTTGCCCCCACACTGCAAGGCTCATGATGATCGGACCGAGTTCCAGTCCGGCGTCGGTGAGGCGATATTCGTGGCCGCGGCCGCCTTCCAGTGGCACGCGACGGCAGATGCCGGCATGCTCGAGCTGATCGAGGCGCTGCTTGAGCAGCGTCGGCGAGATCTTCGGCACGCCGCGATGGATCTCGTTGAACCGCCGGCATCCGTCGATCAGCCGGCTGACGACAAGAAGCGTCCACCGCTCGCACATGAGTTCCGCCGCAAGTGCCAGAGGGCAGTATTGTCCATACCCTTTATGAGCCATGGCACGATCCTCCGCTAAACTCCTCCCCCAACAAGGGTCGCCTGCGAAGTGACACGGAGCAACTCAAGAATTTGGAGTGCTCCAGATTGTTGAGTATCTCACCTGATCAATTCGGCGCACCCTTCGACCATCCATCCAATCTGAAGAGGAGCCTGACCAATGGACGCCGGAACCGAAGCAGCGCCCGGGAAAATCCAAGGGGTCTCCACGCTCTTCCCCGAAGACCCAGGCTACGATGACGCGCGCACCGTCTGGAATTCCCTCGTCGACGAACATCCGGTCGCCATCGCCCGATGCCGAGGCGCGGAGGACGTCGCAGCAGCCGTTGCGGCCGCTCGTGACGCGGGACGTCCAGCGTCGATCCGCGGTGGCGGTCACAATGTTGCCGGCAATGCAGTCAGGTCCGGTGCGCTGATGATCGACCTCTCGGGTATGCGGGGCGTCACAGTCGATCCCGAGCGCCGGATCGCGCGGGTCGAGGGTGGGGCCCTACTCGCCGATCTTGACGCTGCCGCACAGGCGCACGGCCTCGCCACACCTGCCGGGGTGGTCTCGGACACGGGTATCGGCGGACTGACGCTCGGCGGCGGCTTCGGCTGGCTGTCGCGGCTTCATGGTCTAACCATCGACAACCTGCTCGGCGTCGACCTGGTGCTGGCGGACGGCCGGCAGGTGCGCGCAGGCGAGAAGCAGGAGCCGGACCTCTTCTGGGCGGTGCGCGGCGGCGGCGGCAACTTCGGCGTCGCGACGGCCTTCGAATACCGACTGCACCCGGTCGGACCGGAAGTGCTGTTCGGCCCGACTGTCTTCCTGCTGCGCGATGCACCGAAGATGCTGCGGCTCTGGGCCGACTTCATGGCGGAGGCGCCGCGCCCGTGCTCGGTATGGGCGGACCTCGCGACGGCGCCGCCGGCGCCATTCCTGCCCGAGGCGGTGCATGGTCAGAAGGTCCTGATCCTGATGCAATCCTGGGCCGGCGACCCGGCGGAAGGCGAAGAAGCTCTCGCGCCGCTCAAGGACCATCCGGCCGCGGTGGGCGGCTTAGTCGCGCGACGCCCCTATGTCGAAGCTCAGTCGTTTCTCGACCAGACCTACGCCAAGGGCGCGCGGAACTACTGGGGCGCGACGAACTACGGCGCGATCAGCGACGCTTTGATCGCGGAAGTGGTCGATCTGGCGGAGACGCTTCCGACGTCGGAGTCGGACATCCTCCTCATTGCTCAGGGCGGCGCCATCGACGACGTGCCGCCGCGGGCCACCGCCTATCCGCACCGCGGCGTGCCGTTCATGTCCTCGCACGCGGCGCGCTGGCGCGACCCCGCCGATGACGTTGCCATGGTGGCGTGGGCGAAGGACGGCGCCTCACGCCTGGCGCAGCATGGAAAGGGCGGCGCCTACGTCAACTTCGTCTCGGAACGCGAGGGTCGCATCGACGACGCCTACGCAGCGAACCGCGCATGCCTCGCCGAGATCAAGGCGCGGTACGACCCCGACAATCTCTTTCGCGTGAACCAGAACATCCTCCCCGCCGCGCCAGCGCCCGACTGAGCCGAGCTGGATCACTTCTCGCGCGCACTCTCCGCGCGGCCCTGTCTTCGGCAACACAATCAATGCTTCATCCCGTTTAGGAGCCCGGAGTACGAGACGCGCCAGTCAGCCCTATCTCAACGCTTCGCATTCGACCACGGCGATCCAATCGAGACGATCATCGGCGTGAAGTGCGAAACGACCGCCATCCTTTTCTCGCGCGTCGCCGGAAGCTCGGCCGTGCTCAGTGGCAGCGGCGCTTTGCCAAAAATTATGCCGCGATCTGCGCTAGGATGCCGCCCAACGTCTGTTGGCCGGCTGGCTTTTGACAAGCGGAGAAGCGCGATGGAACGCGACTACGTGAGCATCAATCGGGAGGTCTGGGACACCGATGCGGTCAATTGGGTCGCAGCCGGTGAACGCCTCTGGAACGCCGAGACGCCCGTCTGGGGGAGTTGGGGAATACCCGAAGAATCCCTTGGCCTGCTTCCTTCCGACCTGACGGCCTGGGCCACGATCGAGCTCGGCTGCGGGACGGGATACGTGTCCGGCTGGATGGCGCGGCGCGGCGCGCGCGTCACGGGCATCGATGTCTCTTGCGCGCAACTCGCCACCGCGCGTCGCGTGGCCATGGAACATGAGCTCGACATCACTTTCATTGAAGGAAACGCCGAAGCGACCGGCCTGCCGGACGCCTCGTTCGATTTCGCGATCTCCGAGTTCGGGGCGGCAATCTGGTGTCGTCCCGACAAGTGGCTGCGCGAGGCCTGGCGCCTGCTGCGCCCGGGCGGACAGCCTCGTGTTCCTCGGAAACCACCCAATGGTGCTTCTTTGCTCACCTGACGACGGCGCGCACTGTGATACGACGCTGCACAGACCTTATCGGGGGCTCTGGGGCGTGGACTGGACCGCGGTCGAGTTCGACCCGAGCGGCGTGTGTTTCAACCTGACGATTTCTGATTGGATGCGCCTCTTCGCCGCCATCGGGTTCACGGTTACGAACTATCAGGAGGTCTTCGCACCTGAATCGGAGACAGAGACGCGTGCCTTCGTTCCCGCGGATTGGGCCAAGAAGTACCAAGTCGAGCAGGTGTGGCACCCGGGCAAACCCGAATGAGCGCTCGGTCCTGCGTGGTGTGAGTTCGCGAGAGCAGCGCCGCTCTGTCAGGAATGGCCAAGACCCACGCGGCGGCGGTCATTGCCAGCCCATCGGTCCCGCGCGGCTTGACTTAGGGCAAGGCCGACCCGGCCGATCTGCGCGAGGCTGTCGCGACTGAATTGATCGGGGAGGATGCAATGAACATCCTGATCATCTACGAAAGTATCGAAGGCCAAACGGAAAAGATCGCGCGTTTCGTCCAGGAGCAGGTGCGGAACTCAGGCCACGAAGCCGCGCTATTCAACGCCGGCGATGCGATCGCGCCGCTTTCACTGGAAGGGATCGACAAGGTCATACTCGCGGCTCCCGTGCACGAGCGCCGGCATCCGAGGGAGTTCGAGGTGCTGCTGGCGGCCGGCAAGCGCGATCTGGAAGGCATCCGAACGCTCCTCATTTCGGTGAGCCTCAGCGCGGCCTTTCCCGAGGGCCTCGAGGAGGCAGGCGAGTACTTGACAGAGCTCAAGATGAGGACGGATTTCACACCCGATTCCGAACTCCTTGTCGCGGGCGCCGTGCGGACCGGCAAGTATGACTACTTCGCCAGCCAGATCGTGCGTCACGTCGTTCTTCGTGACCGCGAGGCCGACGCGACCGAAGAGCACGACTTCACCGACTGGGCTGCGCTCTCGAAATCAGTCGCCGAGTTCCTCGGGGAGAACACCTCGGCCTGAGGGAGCTGCAGAACAACCGGATCACCGAACCTTGCTTGCGGCAGGCTTGGCGGCGAGCGGCGTTCACGCCGTGGACTGAACACGCTTCAGCGCGCACTGTGACCAGTATTCATCCATTGCGCAGGCGCGCCCGTCCATTCCTCGAGGGTCGTGCACCTGGGAGGGCGTGAACGGCAGTCGGTCGGTGCCGCGGGGGACGGTGGGATACTTGATCCGCTGGACGTGGATGCCGTGCCCTTCGAGCAGCATGTCGCTCAGCATCTTGCGCTTCACCAGGGTTGCCCACATGGACCGGCACGATATGGCTGTCATGGTCGATCAGCGGCAGACCCAACCCCTTGAGCCACATCTTCAGCGCCTGCGCCTGCGCCTGCGCCTGCGCCTGATGCCGCTCGCGCAGGCCATCGGGTCTTGTCAGAGGAGCTTGGCTTGAGGCCGGGCAGGGTGCGAGCAAGCGTAAGCGCATGACCAGCCGCTCACCGTTCAAGTCCTTCAAGACCCGTCCCAAGACCATCCGCCCGGCGGTTTCAGCACTTCTGGACGGCGTGGTCGCGCCCACATTACTTCCTCAGCGCCAGCTTTGCCGACAGGACGTCAATCTCGAGCGCCCGCCCGACCGCCGAATGCGTCAGATGCCCGGCATGAGTGTTGAGCCCTGCAAGCAGGTTCGGGTCCTCCTCGCACGCCGCGCGCCAGCCCTTGTCGGCGAGTGCCAGCAGGAACGGCATCGTTGCGTTACCGAGCGCGATGGTCGCGGTCCGTGGCACTGCGCCGGGCATGTTGGCGACGCAGTAATGCATTATCCCTTCGACTTCGTAGACCGGTTCGTCGTGCGTTGTCGGCCGCGATGTCTCGAAGCAGCCGCCTTGGTCGATTGCCACATCGACGAGCGCAGCGCCCTGCTTCATTCCCCCTAGCTCGCTACGGCGCACCAGCTTCGGGGCTGCCGCTCCGGGGATCAACACGGCTCCAATCACAATGTCCGCCTCGGCCACGCGCTCCGCCGTGTCGCCCGACGAGGCGTAGCGGGTGCGGAAGAAGCCGCCGAAGACGTCGTCGAGAAAGCGCATTCGCGGCAGCGACTTGTCGAGCACCGTCACGTCGGCTCCCATACCCGACGCGACCCGCGCCGCGTGCGTGCCGACGACGCCGCCGCCGATCACCGTGACCTTCGCGGGCCCGACCCCCGGCACCCCACCCATCAGCACGCCGCGCCCGCCATTGGTCTTCTGCAGCGTCCAGGCGCCCATCTGCGGCGCGAGCTTGCCGGCGACCTCCGACATCGGCGCCAGCAGTGGGAGGCCACCGGCCGGGTCGGTCACCGTCTCGTAGGCGATCGCCGTGACCCCGCTGGCCAGAAGGTCGTGGGTCTGCTCGGGGTCCGGCGCGAGGTGCAGGTACGTGAAGAGGATCTGCCCCTCGCGCAGCCGTGCCCGCTCGATCGCCTGCGGCTCCTTGACCTTGACGATCATCTCGGCCGTCTCGAACACCTCCTCGGCCGAGGCGGCGATGCGCGCCCCGACAGCTTCGTAGTCCGCGTCCGAGAACCCCGCGCCCTCTCCGGCGCCCAGCTCGACGATAACCTCATGGCCATGCGAAACGGCCTCTCGCGCTGCCGCCGGCGTCACCCCGACACGGTATTCCTGCGCCTTGATTTCCTTTGGACAGCCGATCCGCATCGCATCCTCCGCGCGGTGATTGCCGCCCCGCTACGCACGCCTGCGTTCGTTTGCAAGGGTCGCGCCGACGGCATTCCGCGCGCTCGCGACCGCGTCCGAACAATATCGGCTATGGGATTCGGGTCGGGGGGTGCAAGGTTCGGGTTCAGCGCACACACCGGAGAACAAGGTCAAGAACGTCTGTTCCCAAAGCCGCGTAGCTGCGGTTCTCGGCTCATCGAAGGTCCGGCCGGATGCGCATCATCGGAGGTATTCTGCGCCTGCGAGCGTCGCGAGCATACAATATCTCTTTTGGGAGAGAGCCATCGGAAGCGCAAGATCCCGAGCGTCGCTTGTGCCGATGGAGCCGCCGCTCGCGCCGCGGGCGGCGTCGGCCGCAAGCTGCGCAGTGCTGCCTTGGCGGGGGTTGGAGCAGCGCGTTGGTCTTATTGTGGTGGTCGGGCGGCCGGTGCGATCGGCGTTTTCAGTTTTGGAGGGAACATTGATGAACCTCTGGCAGGGCGACGAACGACGCCACGTTGCGCTACATTGCGGCATCGCTCCGCTGTGGCCTCGCTGTCAAGCTCGGCCTCCGCACCGCGGGCGCCATCATCTTTAGGAGGTTTGCCCCGGAGCGCGATCGGGCGTTACGCTTTTTCCATGACGCCGAGGGAGGTGGGTATGACGTCGCAATCGCAGGTCGATCTCGAAGATTATCGCGAGTACGTGGGCGACGAGACCGTCGACCGGATCATGGCCAAGGCGGACTCGCTGAGGGGGCAGCGCGTGGTGCACATGAACTCGACATACCACGCCGGCGGCGTCGTCGAGATCCTGCTGTCGCTCGTCGGCATGATGAATCGTCTCGGGATCGATACGGAGTGGCGGCTGCTGCGCGGAACCCCTGAGTTCTACGAGGTCACGCGCGAGATGCATGATGCCATCCAGGGCGGCGAGATCGAACTCACCAGGGACAAGATGCGCATCTTCGAGCAGACGTTTCGCGACAACGCGATACAGAACAACCTCGACCATGATGCCGTCTACATGCACGACCACCACACGATCGGTATGGTCGAACACTATCGTAAGAAGGGCCCCTGGATCTGGCGCTGCCACCTCGATCTCAGCCGACCCGAACCGCGGCTGATCGAGTACCTGCGCAAGTTCGGCAGCCAGTACAGCGCGGCGATCTACATCCTGGACGAGTATCACCAGGATTTCGGTATCCCCGGCTACTCGTTCTTGCCGGCTATCGACCCCACCAAGGTCAAGAGTGAGGTCCTGAGCGAGGATGCGGTGCGCGAGCGGCTCGAGGCGTATTCGATCCCGATGGACCTGCCGATCGTCACCCAAATATCACGCTTCGACCGGTGGAAGGATCCGCATGGTGTCGTCGATGCATTCGAGATCGCGCGCCGCGACGTCGACGCGACGCTGGTCCTGCTTGGCAACCGTCCGGCCGACGACCCGGAGAAGAACGAGATCTACGACAGGCTGGTGGAGCGGCAGAGCGAGAGGATCATGGTGCTTGACGGCTCGGACGAGGTGCTGGTCAGCGCCATGCAGCAGCACGCGACCGTCGTTCTGCAGAAATCACTACGTGAGGGCTTCGGGCTTACCGTGTCCGAAGCCCTGTGGAAGGGCACGCCGGTGATCGGCGGCAACGTTGGCGGGATCCCGAAGCAGATCGATGACGGGGTCAACGGGTTCCTGGTCGACAGCGTCGAGGAGGCCGCGCAGCGCATCGTCGAGCTGGTCGGCAACCCCGATCGGGCGGCCGAGATGGGCGCGCGGGGGCGCGAGAAGGTTAGGGAGAACTTCCTGATGAGCCGCCTTCTCGAGCAGCACCTCGATCTGCTCGGCAGCTTCGAGCCGGCATTCACGCCTACGCTCTGATCGCCCTGCAGGATCTGATCAATCAGGCGCGACAATCATGCCCTCGTCGGGCAGAAGCCGGCCGTCTGTCGGTGAGTTCGTGCGGCCGGGACGTGTCGACAGCAGAACCTTGCCCTCGACCGCGACCGGTCTTTCGCAAGTCCCGAGGTTGAGCGCGACCGTCAGTGCGCGCTGACCGTGCCGCCGTCTGAAGGCCAGGACGTCTTCGGTGGAAGCGACGATCTCGAAGGTTCCGGAGTTCAGGGGTGGCTCGGCACGCCGCAGCGCCATGAGACTGCGGGTGAAAGCGAGCATTGACCCCGGATCCTGATCCTGCGCGTCCACGGTCGTCTCGTGCGAGATTGGCAGCCACGGCTGCCCGCTGGTGAACCCAGCGTTCGGCGCGTCGGACCATGGCATTGGCGCGCGAACCGGATCCCGGCCCAGCCCCTGCCCGGGGACGCGCTTTTCCCAAGGGTCCTGGATCAGATCGGGCGGAATGACGGCGTCCGTCAGGCCCAGCTCGTCGCCCTGGTAGACCGTGGGTGTACCGCGCAGGGTCAGCAGCATCATCATTGCGACCCGTGCCTGCGCCACGCCGACACGGCTGGCGATCCGAGAGCGGTCGTGATTGCCCAGCACCCACGTAGGCCACGCATCGGCTGGCAATGCGAACTCGTAGGCCTCGGCGAAGGCTCCGATATGTTTCGCGTCCCACGGTGCCGAGACGAGCTCGAAGTTAAACGGCAGGTGAAATGCATCGAGCGTCTCGCCGTAGTAGCCGACCACCTCAGTGAGAGTTCCGTAGGCCTCTCCCAGCAGAACACGATCGGGGAACTCGTCGGCGACGCGGCGCATCTCCTTCGCCGCCATGTACCCGTCGGGCTGGTGTGCGGTGTAGGCCCGGATGTGGCTGCGCGCCGGACCCTCGTGCTCGCGCCAATGCGGGTTCGGAGGATTGTCGCGCAGCTCCGCATCGGGGGCCAGGTGTTCGACGGCGTCGACCCGGAACCCATCGACGCCGCGCCTGAACCAGAAACGCATGACGTCGGCCATGGCCGCTCGCACGTCTGGGTTGCGCCAGTTCAGTGCGGGCTGCTCGCTCAAGTAGAGATTCAGGTAGTACTGACCTGTCGCCTCATCCCACGTCCATGCCGGTCCACCGAACTCGCTGATCCAGTTGTTGGGCAATCCTCCATCGGGCTTCGGATCGGCCCAGATGTACCAGCCTCGCTTGAGGTTGTCGCGAGACCGGCGGCTTTCGAGGAACCAGGGGTGCCGGTCCGAGGTGTGGCTCGGCACGAGATCGAGCAGGACCTTGATGTCTCGCTGATGCGCCTCGGCGACGAGCCGATCGAAGTCGTCCAGCGATCCGAAAAGGGGATCGATGCCGCAGTAGTCGGCGATGTCATAGCCGAAGTCGAGCATCGGAGATGGGAAGATCGGCGAAATCCAGATCGCGTCCACCGGCAGCTGGGCCAGATAGTCCAGCCGCGACGCGATGCCGTTGAGGTCGCCGATCCCGTCGCCATCACTGTCTTGGAACGACCGCGGATAGATCTGATAGACGACCGCGCGCCGCCACCACTGACCATGCCTATGGTTCCGCTCGTCCAAGCTTTCCAACTCGTGTGCGATCGAGGCTCTCCTTCAGCGTCGTGGCGTCTTTGGATGGCACGGACTCTCGTCCCTGATCGGCTACTCGTGGATGGATGATAGAGCAAGCAAAGCGCGCCCGTCTGATTTTGCTCGGTAGGCCCGACGATCCACGAGGGTCGCTTGCGTCGTTCTGCAGACGCTAGACGGCGCCGCGGGCGATGTCACGTTGAGCGACCGTAGGCGCGGAAGAGGCTGCTCTCGAGGATCGTCACGCCGCAATACCAGCGACCTCGCGCCAAGCGTTGAATGCTTGGAAGCGATGGAAGCGGTTGGCGATAGCGGATCGGCGACGGGATGGCGGGAGGAAAAGATTACGGCAGGTGGAGAAGACCGAGATGAAGCGCTGCAGCCCGCCTGGAGAGCGGAAGCCCTGCATCTGCCGCTCGCATTTTCGCAGCGGCACGTGGCGCCGCTTATCCACGAGAAAAAGCAGGCCTGTCACGGCCTTTCCAGCGATACTGCGCGGCTCAGTCAATGCAGCTGAAGACTCGCATGGCTTGGGCGACCCCCTCGGTGCGGAGCCTGTCGCCGAGGCGGCGTGACAGCATGACGCCGCCGCGCACGCGAGGGTCGATGTAAAGGTCGAGATCATGCTGCGGTGGCCTCGTGACGCAAACTCGCCATTGCGGTCGTCCATCAGCTCGCGGATGGCGTGTCCCATCTTCCAGGCCGTCTTCTGCGACACGCCGAGGATCCGCGCCATCACCACCGAAGAGATCCCCTTGCTCGACGTCAGCACAAGGAACATCGCGGAAATCCAGATCCGCAGGCGAGCTTGGTGGCGTGGAGCGGCGTCCTGGTGGTCACGATGAACTGTCTGCGGCAGCTCGTGCGCCCGCACTCGTATACGCCCTCGCGGACAGAGCGGCCGAAGAGCTTCGTTGATCGCGGGCTCTGGCAGTGCGGGCACGACCGGTTGCCGGCCCAGATCAGCTCTTCGAGGAACACCCGAGCGTGGTTTTCGCTGGGCATCTTGCGCCAGACGTCCTGCAGCTTTTGATCTCGTAGACCACGTGCCACCTCACTCGCCATGTCGGGAAGCCAGGGATGTTGCCGCTTATCCACCAGAAAAAGCCGAGGTCAGTGTAAGCCTCTGACCGTTCACGCTGTCTCAACGCTCAGCCGCCATACCGCGCAACTTCCGCGTGGTGGCTTCGTCTCGACCGGAATCGGCCAATGTCGCCGTTTCCCCGAGGTGACAGGTGAGGTGGCGAGTGATCGACGAGATCAGATCAGTTCGAGATGTGTGCGCAAGATGCCGGGCGAGCATCACGCGCGCGTCTTCCTTGAGGAGATGATCTGGCGTCCTACGAGATCAGGGGCGAATCCGCCCGAGCTGGTCTCTTCAATGCGCCGAGAGCGAGTGCCGCCGCCAGTTCACCGTGACGACGCGAACGCCGATGCATGCGACGAAGCGCGATCTGCGGATCTGGATCGCGGCGATGTTCATGGTGCTCACCTCGAGCAAGGGGATCTCGTCGGTCGTCATGGCGCGCGTTCTCGGCGTGAACCAGAAGACCGCCTGGAAGATGGGGCACGCCATTCGCGAACTCATGGACGACCGCGACGTACGCCTCCCGAAGATCGACGACATCGTAGAAGCTGACGAGGCCCTCATCGGGGGGGCGTCCCGGTCCTGGCCGCTGCAAACTCGAAGCGGCACGAAGTCGATGGTGCTCGTCGCGGCCTCGCGTCAGGGGCAAGCGCGGGCGGCCGTCATCTCGAACAAGCAAGCGTCCACTATCGACCCGCATATCCTCGCGTGGATCGATACCGGTTCGGTGCTGATCACCGATGGCAGCTCCTCCTACGATGCCGTCGGCGCGAAGATGGCGGCCGATTGGAAGGTAAGGCATTCGCACAAGCAGTATTCAATCCCCGGCCTGGGCGTGCACACCAACACCGCCGAAGCCCTGATATCGCAGGCGCAGCGTGCGGTGATCGGGGTCTACCACAACCTCGGCCCACAGCACCTGCAGCGGTATCTCGACAAGATCGTCTGGCGCTGGAATCAGCGCGCCATCGACGACGTCCGCACCGTCCACAAGGTCAGCAAGAAGACCGGAAAGCAGAAGACCAAGAAGACGATCATCTGGAAGCCGATCCCAGTGATCCAGCAGATGCGGAAGCTGCTGCGCGACGCGGTAGGGCGCCAGTTGAGGCGGTCCAAGGACTACGGTCTATCCTGGCCAGCGTAGCGACGTCAGATCAGCGATCTCTCCGCCCATAGGGGGCAACGCCGATCCCGCACCGTTCGTAGGTGCCCAGAGAATAGAGATTACCGCAGGCGGAGCTTCGTGTCTGCCTCGTGGAAAGTGCCTGGCTCGCTCTCATGGAATCCTTACGGACAGAACCTGCCTCGGACTTGGTAGTCCCAGGTGCCTTCGACGTGCCTGTGCATCGACCCTGATAGGTAAAGTTGTGACGCTCGCCTGGATGACGACCACCGTTGGCAAGGCACCGCTCCACGCCCGCGAAGAATGTATAGTTTCCGCGCTTCATCCTGTCATAGTGCGATCCACCCGGGCACCAGCAGACACCGCTTTTTGACAGCCTGACATCATTCCCGGGGCTTGCTGCCGACGCAGCTGCCGGAGAAAATGCGATGAAGGCTGCAGCGGCGAGTTAGACAGAGTAGCGCACGAGTGCCTCTTTGCTTGGTGACTCACTCAAGACCTAAGGAGTTCAGCCTGAACAATCCGATTAGGCGGCGGCAACACTGTCCTTGGGGGTGCAGTCGGGTCTGAGCGCGCCGAGAATGGCGGCGATCAGGAGGGCCCAAAAGGCCCTCAGGTGGGCGAGGATCTTGCGGAGGTTGTGGCCGCAGGCGCAGAGGACGGCGAAGAGCGCGTCGCCGGTGGTTCCCTTCAGCGGGCAGCGCGTCAGCCGCCCGTCGGTCTTCATGTGGCCGATCTCCGGCTCGATGGCGCTGCGGCGGCGCAGGAGCTTGGCGAGCGGCGGCGTAAGCCCCCTGCGGGTGCCGCTGATCAGCACGCGCGTGGTCTCGACGCCGTAGCCGCGGTAGCCGCGATCGACGACGGCGAGGGACGGACGGCGATCGGTCAGCACCTCGACCTGCTCGAGCGCCTCGGCGAGGGTGTGGCCGTCGTAGGGGTTGCCCGGCAGCGCCCGCATGCCGACGATGAAGCCCTCGCGGGTGGTGGCGGCGACGCTGACCTTGGTGCCGAACTCGTGAGCCGCACCCGCGCCTTGCCCTTGGAGATGCAGTCCACCTCCGGCTCGTGCAGGCTGTAGAGCTTGCCCTTGTCCTTCGGCTGCTGGTGCAGGAGCCGCGAAGTCAGCACCAGCATGTCGAGGATGCGCTCCCGCAGCGGCCCGTCCGGGATGTCCTCGAGCCGGCGGCGGAGATCGCGCATGACCCGGCCGGTGTAGCCCTTGAGCGTGCGCAGCGCCTTGCGCATCCCTTGAACTGACGGGCGTGGGCGTACCTGCCGGCCTTCGCCGCCAGCCGCGGCGCCAGGCGCGCATAGCTCTGCCGCAGCTCGATCCCGGCCTCGGCGGCGAGCGCCACCAGCTTCCGCCGCGCCGTCTCGTAGAGCCGGGCGTCGGTCGGGTGGGCGATGTTCTTCTCCATGACCGTGGTGTCGACCGACACCCTCTCGATGCTCTGGTCCTTGACCGTTCCCGAGGCGCGACCGGCCTCGATCGTCTTGGTCAGCAGCCACTCCACACCTTCTTCGCCGATGCGCTGGCGCCAGCGGGTGAGCGAGGACGGATCGATCGGCGGACGGTGCTGAAAGAAAGTCTCACCGCAGAGGTGCTGGTAGTACGGGTTCTCGACCCACCGCGCGACCACCGCCTCGTCCGACAGGGCGAACGCGTGCTGGAGATAGAGCAGCCCCGCCACCAGCCGCGGCGACGTCGCCGGTCGCCCTTTGCCGGACGGGAAGAACCCTGCCCACTCCCGCTCGAAGAACTCCCAGTCGATCAGCGCCTCGAGCTTCACCAGCTCGTGGCCCATGTCGATCAGGTCGACCAGGCGCGGCCGCAGCAGATCATCCTGTTCGGGGTGGCGGGTCTTCGGTTTCATCGGCGCATCCGAAATCGCAGGGTTCCCGCCGGAATTCTACGAATACCTGCAATCAGGAGCCACGAGAAATTGCGCCTTATCGTGCGAAATCAGAGACATCCGCTTTGTTCAGGCTGAACTAAAGGACAATCCGGGTTCCACCCAAAGCTTGGTCCCGCTCCGACGGAGTTTCAGGACCTTTTTTTGCCGAAGTTCGACGTTTGCCGGCCGGATTTCGTCTATCCGGTGCGCGCCGTGTTCGGGAATTCAAGGGCTTGGTAGCCGTGCGGGGCGGATTTCGGCCCAACTCGTGTAGTTACACGTCGTTGCCCTAGCATGCATTGAGATGCGGGTGCATCTGAGGCATCTTGCATTCCATGTTTACACGCGTCACCGAGAGCGGCGGGCGTCGCTATCTGCAGATCGTCGAGTCCTTCCGCAACGATGCCGGAAAGCCCAGGCTGCGCGTCGTCGCCAACCTCGGGCGCGTCGACGGAATGAAGGAGGGCCAGCTCGACGCCCTGATCCGGGGCCTCAGCCGGGTTGCCGGGCGGGACGAGCCGGCGAAGACCGAGATCGCCTGGGAAGGCGCGCGCAGCTACGGTGACGTCTTCGCCCTGCATGCGCTCTGGAAGGACCTCGGTCTCGACCGCGCGCTTGGCCGGGCCCTGCGGTCGGGGCGTCGCGGAACCGATGTGGAGGCCCTCGTACGCGCCATGGTGTTCAACCGCCTGTGCGACCCGACGAGCAAGCTGGGCTGCCTGCGCTGGCTGGAGACCGTGGCGATGCCAGCCATGCCCGAGACCGTCACCCACCAGCATCTGCTTCGCGCGATGGATGCGCTGATGGATCGCGCCGAGCGGGTGGAAATCGAGCTGGCCAGACAAATCCGCCCGCTGGTCGATCAAGACCTTGCCGTGGTCTTCTACGACCTGACCACCGTGCGCATCCACGGCGAGGGAGAGGTCGCGGACGACCTGCGCGCCTTCGGCATGAACAAGGATGTGGGCGGCGTCGCGCGCCAGTTCGTTCTCGGCGTGGTGCAAACCGCCGAGGGTCTGCCGTCGACATTGTTGCTCGAACCAATGGCGCAACCATGTCGACTGCACACGGTCCATCCCGGCAACGTGGCCGAGACGAAGACCTTGCAGGCCATGCTCCAGACGGTTCTCGCGCGCTTCCCGATCCAGCGCGTCATACTGGTGGCCGATCGCGGACTGCTGAGCTTGGAGAGTTGCCCATCGAGGCGCCACCGGTTCAAGCCCGATGGGCGACGGCGAACTGACCGCACTGGCGGACCGGGACGGGCGGAAACTCGAATTCATCCTGGCCGTGCCGGCCCGTCGCTACGCCGAGCTGGTCGAGACCTTCCGCAGCCTTGCCTTCACCGAAGACGGTTTGGCCGAGGCGTCCTTCGCCGGTCATCGCCTCATCGTCGCCCGTGACCCGCTGCGCGCCGAGGAGCAATCCACCCGCCGCCGTGCCCGCATCGCCGAACTCGAGGCCATGGCCGACAAGATGGTCGCCAGGCTCGATGCCCAGGATGTCGGCCAGACGGCCAGGGGACGCCGCGCCTCCGATCGTGGCGCCTACAGCCGCTTCACCCGCGCCGTGGCCGAGGCGGAACTGACCCGCTTTCTCAAGGCCGATTACACCGCCGACCGCTTCAGCTACAGCTTGGACGAGGACACCATCGCCGAGGCGGAGCTCTTCGACGGCAAGCTGGCGCTGATCACCAACGCCCCCGATCTCGACCTCGCCGAGGCCGTCGCCCGCTACAAGGCGCTGGCCGACATCGAGCGCGGCTTCCGCGTGCTGAAGTCCGACATCGAGATCGCCCCGGTCCACCATCGGCTGCCAGACCGCATCCGGGCCCACGCGCTGATCTGCTTCCTCGCCCTCGTGCTCCACCGCGTCATGCGCATGCGCCTGAAGGCCAGGGGTCACAGCGCCAGCCCCCGGGCTGCGCTCGACCTGCTGGCCCGCATCCATCGCCATCAGGCCCGGATCGCCGAGCGCAGCCTCGAAGGAACAACCCGCCTGACACCGGAACAGCTGGACCTCTTCGATGCCCTGACCCTGCCCAAGCCCGCCTGACAGAGCCCGTGTAGTTACATTTTGGCCCACCCGGCCATAGCAATATCAATCACTTGCCGCTGTAGCTGTCGAAGTTGGGGTCGAGGGCGCGGTGCTCCAGGCTGGGGGCCACCTGCCGCTTTGCCGCGGGGTAGGACCGCAGCTTGTCGGTCACCATGTGCCGAGGCCGCCAACGCTGCTTCTTCCGCAGGGCCCGGAGCAGCCGTCGCGAGGCCTATGTGTCGCGGCGGCGCTGCACGATCTCCTCGAGCACGACGCGGTGCTGGTCGACCGCGCGCCACAGCCAGTGCACGGAGCCGCGGATCACCACCCGCACTTCGTCGAGGTGCCAGATGTCGCCCGGCCGCGGTGCGCGTCGCCGAAGGCCTCGGGCGAAGAGCGGACCGAACTTCACGCTCCACCGGCGCACCGTCTCGTAGGAGACGTCGATGCCGCGCTCGGCCAGCATCTCCTCGACAAGGCGCAAGCTGAGCGGGAACCGGGCGTAGGGCCAGACCGCGTGGGCGATGATCTCGGGCGGAAAGCAGTGCCGGCGTTAACTGATGGTCATTGTCGATCAGCGCCTACCATCCCCCGCCGGCGGCGCAACCACTTCGTTCACGTGACATCGCCGACTGGCTCTACCTCGACGGCGACGCGCCGCACTCGGTGCGGGGGCTCGAGAATGCCTCGTTGCTTCTCACCACCCTGTTCGACGCCTGAGTATCGTCATAGAGGATCGACTGCGGCACGCCGCCGAAGAAGGCGAAGACTTCGATGTGGCCGTCACAGAACGCCTCGGCCGTCTCCGCGTGATACGCCTTCACGAAGATCGCGTCGCTCTGCGGCAGGTCCATGACGAAGAACCGGACCTTCTGCTCGGCGCCGCCCAGGTCCGGCCGCCCAAGCCGACCCCGGGCGCCAACGTGGCCGATTATTGCGCCGTCATCCCCAGCCGGATCGACGAGCTCATGCCCTGGCAGTTCCGAACGGCGTCAAACCTCGCTGCATATTAGGCCTCCTGCGAAGCGCTTACGACCTTATCGAGCGGGCGCGCGCGAGCTCGTGTTCGGCGAGGTTGAGCTCGTTCGCGCGCTGCAGGACCACCGTCCGCGCCTCCTCCATCGCGTCCCGCGCAAGATCGGCCTCCGCTTCGGCGCGCGCGATCTGGGCGTCCAGCTCATCGGTCTCCATCACCGCGAGCGTGGCGCCGGCCGTCACGAGGTCGCCCTCCACGACGGCGATCTCGAGGACGCGGCCCGAATGCTTCGCTGCGATGTCAATCTGCCGCGCCTCAAGCCGTCCGTTGCCGAGCACGAGACTCTCCGGCAGGGTCGTGTCCTGCTCCTGAAACAGGGTGACGGCGGTCACGCCGCTGACCGCGATGACAAGGACGAGCAGCGCGATCTTGTCTCGGCTGAACATGGCTTCTCCTCACGGACCCAGCAGATCTGGTGATTTCTGCTGGCGGCATGCCGAACTTGGCCTTGCGCTCGGTCAAGTGCAACTCGCACCCTACCGTTCGACATTGCCGATAGCCGCCGCGATGCTGCCCGGACTATTGTCCCGTCACCTGCACACAAGACGCTGCGCCGGAAAGGCGAAGGGCGCAACCCGCACCAAGGACGGGCTCGCCGGCGATGCCGCAGAAGATCGACCTCAACATGGAACCCAGCGCCAAGCTCCTTGCGCTCACTCTGTCGCTCGTCATCGTAGCTGAAGATCTCATGCGTGCCTTCGCACGGCTCTTGTAAGCTGAGTTAGGTGAGACTGCATGATACCACCACGAGGGGCGCCGCCATGAAGGCAATGGTTCTCCACCGGCTTGGCCAGCGGCTGCTGCCGACGGAGATCGAACTCCCGCCTCCTGGAACTGGGGAGGTTGAGATCGCGATCGAGGCCTGCGGCGTTTGCCGCACCGACCTTCACGTCGTCGACGGCGAGCTCACGCACCCCACGCTGCCGCTCGTCCCTGGCCACGAGATCGTCGGCCGCGTTGTCCGCACCGGCCCCGGCGTCGCGATCCAGCCGGGCCAGCGCGTCGGCGTTCCCTGGCTCGGCCACACCTGCGGCGCCTGCCCATACTGTGCACGCGGGCAGGAGAACCTGTGCGACGCTCCGATGTTCACCGGCTACACCCGCAACGGCGGGTTCGCGGAGACCTGTATCGCCGACGCCGCCTACTGCTTCGAACTGCCGGACGAAAGCGACCCGGTGGCGTTGTCGCCGCTGCTCTGCGCCGGGCTCATCGGCTACCGCAGCTACGCCATGGCCGAGCCTGAGGCGCGGCTGGGGCTCTACGGCTTCGGGGCGGCGGCGCACATCCTCTGCCAGATCGCCGCCTGGCAGGATAAGGAAGTGTACGCCTTCACCAGCCCCGGCGACACCGCCGCGCAGGACTTCGCGCGTCGGCTCGGCGCGGTCTGGGCCGGACCGTCCGATGTGGCGCCACCGGTTCTGCTCGACGCCGCGATCATCTTCGCCCCGGTCGGGCCGCTGGTCCCCGCTGCGCTGCGGGCGGTGCGCAAGGGCGGGCGCGTGGTCTGCGGCGGCATCCATATGAGCGACATCCCCTCCTTCTCCTACGCCGACCTCTGGGAGGAGCGGCAGATCCGATCGGTCGCCAATCTCACCCGCGCCGATGGCGAGGCGTTCTTTCCGCTCGCCGCCGCCGCCGGGGTCCAGACCGAAACCGTCCGCTATCCGCTGGTCGAGGCCAACGCGGCGCTGGACGATCTGCGCGCCGGCCGCCTTCAGGGCGCCGCGGTGCTGGTGCCCTGAGATGGACGACCAATCCGAGGTCCTGGCATTTCTCGCCTCTCCCGCGGCGCATGGCGGTGCGGCCCCGGTGGAGCGGATCGACACCCACGGCGCCTACGTCTTCCTCGCCGGCGACCGGGCCGTGAAGATCAAGCGCGCCGTCCGCTACGACTACATGGACCTCTCGACGAGGGAGAAGCGGCGCGATTTGCTCCGCCGTGAGCTCGAGCTCAACAGGCCCGCCGCACCAGCGCTCTACCGCGACGTCGTTCCGATCACCCGGTCAACCGACGGCACCCTCGCCTGGGACGGCAACGGCCCGCCGGTCGAATGGGCGCTGCGTATGTCCCGCTTCCCGCGCGAGGCAGAGCTCGAGGTCATGGCCGAGGAGGGACGCATCGACGACGACCTCGCCGATCGACTGGGCGAGGAGGTCGCCCGATACCATGCCGCTGCTCCGGCGCGGCCCGACGACGGCGCCGACCTCATCGCGGAGATCCTCGACGAACTCGACCGCGTGTTCGCTGGAATGGCAGTGGCGCTTGGCGCCGACCGCATCGCCCTGTTCATGCAAGCCGTTCGATCGGCTCACGATGGAACCGCTCCGGTCCTGCGTCGGCGTGGGACAGGCGGCCATATTCGCCGCTGCCACGGCGACCTGCACCTGCGGAACCTGGTGATGATCGACAGCCGCCCGACGCCGTTCGACGCGCTCGAGTTCGATGAGCGCCTCGGCACCTGCGACGTGCTCTACGACCTTGCCTTCCTGCTCATGGACCTCGAACATCGCGACCTGAAGCGCGCCGCGAATGTTGTGCTGAACAGCTATCTGCGCGCCGCGCCCGGTAACCTCTCGGGTCTCTGCGCGCTGCCCCTCTTCCTTTCGCTGCGCGCGGCCATTCGCGCCATGGTCGACGTCCAGACCGACACCGCCACCGGTGGTGCGCACGGCGCGGAGGCACGGGCTTATCTCGACGCCGCCCTTCGCTACCTGTCACCGCCGGCTTCCTGCCTTGTCGCCATTGGCGGTCTCTCCGGCAGCGGCAAGACCACCCTCGGTCGTCTCCTCGCCCCCGAACTCGGTCCGGCCCCAGGTGCCGTCCATCTGCGGAGCGACCTCGAGCGCAAGGCGATGCTGGGCGTCCGCCCGCTCGACCGGCTTCCGGACGCGTCCTACGATGCTGCGACCACTGCCCGCGTCTACGATGCGCTGCACCGTAAGGCCGCTGAAGCGTTGGCGGCCGGTCAAGCCGTCATCCTCGACGCCGCCCACCTGACCGAGCAGGAGCGCGACGCCTCCGCATCCGCAGCCGGACCGCATTCGTTCTTCGGCCTGTGGCTCGACGCCGGCCCCGACACCCTCATTTCACGCGTGACCGCTCGACGCGGAGACGCCTCTGACGCCGACGCGCGCGTGGTCGGACAGCAGCTTGCACGTTCCGTTGGCCGCATGGGCTGGAGCCGTATCGACGCAGGTGGCACCCCGGACGAAACAGGCACCGCTGCCCGGCATGTCATCTCCGAACTTGCTTCCGATCAATCCGCACGGCGCGCACCGAATTAGTCTCGCGTCACCGCCAAGGAAGGCTTCGATGTTCAACAACGCCCTGCCGCTCTTCGAGATCGCCGGCTTTCGCGTCCGCGTCGATCCGAGCTGGCTGCTGATCGCCGCGCTCATCGTCTGGAGCCTCGCCACCGGCTACTTTCCTGTCGCCGCTCCGGCAATCGGCGGGATCGGGACCATCTTGCTCGCGGTCACCGCGATGCTGGCGCTTTTTGCCAGCCTGATCCTTCACGAGCTTTCGCACTCGCTGGTCGCGCGTCGGTTCGGCCTCGGCGTCGGGGCGATCACGCTGTTCCTGTTCGGTGGCGTCGCCGAGCTTGAGGCGGAGCCGCGTGATGCCCGGTCCGAGTTCTGGATTGCCATCGCCGGCCCAATCGCCAGCTTCGCGATCGCCGCCGCGGTGTGGGTGATACGAAATCTCGCATTCGGTGCGGGTGCTGGCGAAGGCGCGCTCGCGCTCCTCGACTACCTCGCGGCGATCAACCTTGTCCTCGCCGTCTTCAACCTTCTGCCGGCCTTTCCGCTCGACGGCGGGCGGGTCCTGCGCGCCTGGCTCTGGGCGCGCTCCGGCGACCTCGTGATCGCGACCCAGAGGGCCGTGCGGGTCAGTACGGTAATCGCATATGTCCTGATCGGTCTCGGGGTGCTGGCGCTCTTCACCGGCGGCGGCATCGGCTCGCTCTGGCAGATCATGATCGGCGTCTTCGTCCTTGCCGCCGGTCGCGCGACCGCGCGCCAGGTCGAGACACGCACGGCCCTCGCTGGCCGGACCGTCGCTTCGGTCATGTCACGCGCGCCTCGATCCGTGAGGCCGGAAGACACAGTCCTGTCGCTAGTCGACGATCTCATGCTGCGCTACGGCAACAGCTTCGTCCCGGTCGTCGATGGCGACCGGCTGCTGGGATGCGTGGACGCCCGCACGATCCAGAAGCTCGAGCGCGAAGACTGGCCGCGCACGCAGATCTCCACGATTCTGACGCCTTCGGGACCCGCCAACACGCTCGCGCCGGAAATGCCTCTAGAGGAGGTCCTTGAGCAGATCACCGCCAGCGGGCAGCGCAAGTTCCTGGTCGCTCGCGGTGACCGTCTGCTCGGCGTGGTCTGCCTGTCCGACCTGACCGACTACGTCCGCCTCGTCAGTCGGATCGGCGACCATGCGCGCGCCTAATATAAACTGATTTCTTCTGCGGCTGAGAGGCGGCGCTGGCCATAACGGCGGTGTTCTGTGTGACCGAGATCTAGTCGATCCGCGGCGCTCCGTTCGCGCTTCCTGCCGCGCCAAAGGCTTCTCTGGTCATGCTTGCCATGCGTGCCGCACGCCTGTCCGACCGATTTGACCGATGCCCAGTGGTCGCTGATCGCGCCACACCTTCCGCCACCACGGCCGGGCGGCAGGCCGCGCCGCACGAACCTGCGTGCCATTGTCGACGCGATCTTCCATCTGCTGCGCACCGGTTCCCAGTGGCGCTTGCTGCCGCGCGATTTCCCGCCCTCGGGGACGGTCTGGTGGTACTTCCGTCGCTGGCGGCTCGACGGCGTCTGGACCCGGCTGCATCGCGCGCTCTACCGCGCCGCCCGGCGACATGCCGGCCGGCGGCCCGATCCTACGGTGGCGATCATGGACAGCCAGTCCGTGAAAACGACCAAAAGTAGGGTGTTCGCGGCTTCGACGGCCGCAAGCGGATCAAGGGACGCAAGCGCCAGATGCTCGTCGATACTCAGGGCTTTCTCATTGCGTGCCGTGTCGAGCCGGCTGGCATTTCCGATCGCCACGCCGCTCGCGATCTGACCGATGGGCTAACTCTGCTCTGGCCAAAGATCCACACTGTGATCGTCGACGCTGGCTACGAGAGCAAAGGCTTGGCACAAGACATGAAAGACCGGAATGGCTGGCGCCTGAAAATCGTCAAGCTCCGGGAGCAGGCGTTAAAGTTCGCCGGGCTGAACTGGATCGTCGAGGTTCAGCAAGTGAGCCGGCTACCCAGCCTCCGCGACACCATCAACCTGAAAATGCCCGTCGATGTGGCTCGTCTCGCAGAACGCCGTGCGGCAGCTCGTCTCGCCGCCCTTGATCCTGGGCCGCGTCAACGCGGTCATCCAGACTGCGATCTACGGGGTGAGGCCGATCGGCGCCTTGATCGGGGGCCTGGTGGCCGGACAGGCGGGGCCGATGGCAGGCCTCGGCCTCGTTGTGGGGGCCTTCGGCCTCTCGTTCGCGGTTTCGCTGTTCAGCGACCTTCGCAGCATCGGCAGCTACCGATCGTTGAGAAGCGCCCCCGCCGCGGAGTAGCATGGTTTCGCGGAGGAGGTCTTCCATGCCGATGCCCTGGACCTACCGCCATGCCAGCCGCGAGTTCCGCGCGTTCCTCGTTGATGCGAAGGAGCGCATGTCGCTAGAGTCCGACAACATGGCCTACACTGAGGTCGATGCGGTGTTCCACGTCTTTCGTAGACGCCTGACGGCTCAACAAGGTCTTGACTTCGCCAGCGTCCTTCCCTGCGTGCCGCGGCCATCTTCGTCAAGGACTGGTCGGTCGCTGATCCGCCCGCCCCCTTCGGGGATCGGACGGCGATGACCCGCGAGGCCCAGCGCGTGCGGGCGAGCCACAGCCTTACACCCGACAACGCAATCGAGGCGACGGCATGGGCCCTGCGACGAACCATCGATCAGCGCAACCTCGATCGCGTCATCGCGCGCATCGGGCTTCGGGCGCAGGCCTTCTGGTACGTTGAGGTCACCGACCCGGCCGAGCTCGCCCAACGGATCGTGTAGGTCGCATGAACGATCCGGTCACGCTCTTCGGGCACTGGCTCTGGCGCGCTCGACCAGCATGGTGTCGTGCTCGACATCTTCGTTCAGAGCCGCCGCGACGCTCGATCTGCCGAGCGCCTGTTACGCAAGCTCATGAAACGACAGGAGTGCGTTCCGCGGGTCATGATCACCGACAAGCCGCGCAGCTACGGCGCGGCGGCGCGGGTGATCATGCCGGGGGTCGAGCACCGCCAGCACAAGGGTTTGGATAACCGCGCGGAGAACAGCCATCAGCCCACCCGAAGACGGGAGGGGATCATGAAGCGGTTCAAGTCGCCTGGGCAGGCGCAGCGCTTCCTCGCCACCCACGACCAGGTCGCCAATCTGTCCGAGAACTCCAGCCGCCGCAAACGCCGATCACCGCCGCCAGACCAGACGACACGCTCACACGGTCTGGGCGGAAATCGCGAACGTCGCTGTCGCCTGACCCGCCCACGAACAATGCGCTCCTCGATCCTGAGGTCGCAGTTGACGATGCCCCTCGAGCGCCTCCGGGTTCTGCGCGTGATCCCGCGGACGGGCGGAGAGCTTCCTGAACCCCATCCGGCGCAGCTCGCGCCCGAGCGTCTGCCGGCGGAGCGAGACCTCGAACGTGTCCCGCAGCCAGCCCACGAGGTCGCCAAGCCGCCTGCGCACGACGCCATGAAGCTCGGGCTTCGCTCCGTCCTCGACGGCCTTCGCGAGCGCAGCGCGCCGTTTCTCGCGCTCGTGGCGTTTCGAGAGATGCTGCCCGACGCTTACGGCGCGGGAAGCGACTGAGCAGGCGGTCCGATCCGCGTTATGACCAGAGGCAGGAGCGCCACGAGCGCAATGATGCGTGCGACGTGATGGGTGCCGACAAAGACGGGATCGTAGCCGAGAAACAGCGCAATCGCGGCCATCGCCTCGCCACCGCCCGGCGCAAACGCTACCACTGATACCATCGCCCGGTGACGCTGACTCACGAAGGGGATTCCGCAGATTGGCGTGGCGTGATTCACCATGGAGAACTGGGGGAGGTTCTCGATGGGAAAGGCGATTGTCCTGCGGGCAGATCATGGAGCCGACGAGTTGCGCCGTCTGGCGAGGGCGAGCCGTGCCACGTCCTGATCGCACCATGACGGCGGTTTCGGATGCAGCCTCAGAGCGCGTCCCACGCCTAGAACCTCCAGCGCCGATTCGGCCACCGCCGTCAGCCCGATCACCGGCGGCAGCGAAGTGGCGGCCACCATCGCGGTCGAGATTGCAGGGCCTGAAGGTTGAGCTGGCCCTGATCCTTCTCGGACACAGTCCTGAGGTTCGGCCGCGGAGCCACCTCGGCAATCGCTTCGCGTAGTTGTAGTCGTTCTTCTGCCCCCTATGTCGCGGGGATGATCCGCGGGTCGAAGCTGATTCCGCGCAGTGTCCAGTTGACGAAATGTGCGCTGAGACACGCCTCCGTCGAGACGACGCACCGTGGCAGCTTCTCGAAGGTGGCGGTGAGAGCGAGCCGCCTGATCTGCCGGCGCAAGACCTACGTGGCCGGAGCGGTCGAACCCGGCCAAGTGAAACGTGACCTTGACGATGTCGATGCCGACCACGGACAGGTTCTCGAGACTTGCTGACTTCTTCGCACACATAGCTGCTTCTCTTGGTGGCGCGGATGATCCAGCTTCGGGACGAGGACGAAGCCGCTTTCGCGGCATTGGCGCTCGTGGGTGTCGTTCGGCACTGATCTGAGTTGCGCGCTTCTCTGATCGGGCTGACCGGTCTGAGGATTGGGGCCTTCCCAATCGTCAGACAGGAGGGTCCCGTGACGGAGGAGAGAACCACGCCGCTGCGTGAGCGGATGATCGAGGACATGCGCATCCGTGGCCTCGGCGAGAAGGCCCAGAAGGCGCACATCCGCGGGGTCAAGGAGTTCGCCAGGTTCCTGAAGCGCTCGCCGGACACCGCCACGCCCGACGACCTGCGCGCCTACCAGCTCTACATGACGAACGCCGCGGTCGCGCCGCCGACGTTCAACGCCCGCGTCACCGCGCTCAGGTTCTTCTTCGACACCACCTGCCGGCGCGAGGAGATGAAGCGGTACATGCAGTTCCGACGGCAGCCGCGGAAGCTGCCCGTGGTGCTGAGCGTGGAGGACGTCGCCGACATCCTGGCCGCGGCTCCGGGACCGGGGCTGAAGTACCGCGCGGCGCTCGGCATCAGCTACGGAGCGGGATTGCGCGCCTCCGAGGTCTGCACCCTCAAGGTCACCGACATCGACAGCGACCGCATGCTGATCCACGTCGAGCAGGGCAAGGGGCACAAGGACCGCAAGGTGATGCTGTCGCCCGCCCTGCTGGAGCTCCTGCGCGACTACTGGCGCGAGGCGCGTCCCGGCGGCTGGCTGTTTCCCGGCAAGCCGAAGATCAACCCGCTGTCGCCGCGCCAGCTCAACCGTGCGTTTCATTCGGCCAAGCACATGGCGGGTGTCACCAAGCCAGCGTCGCTGCACACGCTCCGCCACAGCTTCGCGACGCACCTGCTGGAAGCCGGGACGGACGTGCGGGTGATCCAGGTGCTGCTCGGGCACGCCAAGCTCGAGACGACGGCGCGCTACACCCACGTCGCCACCAGAACGATCCGCGACACCGTGAGCCCGTTCGAGCGGCTGACGCAGTTGCAGGACCGGACGCTGAGGAACGGGCCGGAGTAGCGTCCAGGCCTCGGTGGCTCGGCCAAGGCTGGAGATCGCCGACATCTTCCGCGCCCACGGCCCCGCGTGGCGGCGGGCCCATGCCGGACATGTCGGCCTGACCCAGCTCAAGGTCATGTCTGCGATCGAGGCCTGCCGGACGGAGGCGCTCGGCGGGCACGTGGCGGCCTGCGCGAAGTGCGGCCGCGTAAGCCCGGCGAACGCGGCGCGCGACTGGATGGCGGCGCGGGCGGAAGACCTGCTGCCGGTGGAGTACTTCCACGTGGTCTTCACCCTGCCGGCGGAGATCGCGCGCATCGCGTACTGGAACAAGCAGGCGGTCTACGGCCTGCTGTTCAAAGCGTCGGCCGAGACCACGACGACCATCGCCGCCGACCCGCGCCACCTCGGCGCCCGGATCGGCATGACCAGCGTCCTGCACACCTGGGGATCGGCGTCGTGCCGAAGGCACGCCTTCGGCCCAACCCCACCATCCGCACGTCCACATGATCGTGCCGGGCGGCGGCCTGTCGCCGGACGGCACCCGGTGGGTGTCCTGCCGCCCGGGCTTCTTCCTACCCGTGCGGGTGCTGTCGCGCCTGTTCCGGCGTCTGTTCCTGGAGGGGCTCTCAGCACTGCACCGCGCCGGCAAGCTCGCCTTCTTCGGCGACCTCGAAGGCTTGGCCGATCCCTCCGCCTTCGCCGCCTGGCTCGCGCCGCTGCGCAAGATCGAGCGGGTGGTCTATGCCAAGCCACCCTTCGGCGGCCCGGAGGCCGTGCTAGCCTACCTCAGCCGATACACTCACCGCGTCGCGATCTCGAACACTCGCCTCGTCAGTGCTGATGCCGAGACCGTCGCGTTCCGCTGGAAGGATTACCGGATCAAGAGCGGCGACCGTCTCAAGGTCATGCGCCTCTCGACCGACGAGTTCATCCGCCGCTTCCTGGTCCACGTCCTGCCCGACGGCTTCCACCGCATCCGGCACTACGGCCTGCTCGCCGGCGCAGACCGCAAGGACACCCTCGCCAGGGCTCGGGACCTCCTCGGTACCCAAGCGCCCACGGAAGCCGACCGACCCGACATCGACGTCGCCCCACCGCTCACCCTGAGGGAGCCCTGCCCGGACTGCGGCGGGCCGATGCGGATCATCGAGACCTTCCGGCGCGGCGAACGCCCGATGACCCGAGCACCACCGCGGTGGGCAGCCGCATGATGACACGGCCATCATTCTCAACGTCCCCGATCCGGTCCAGGCATGCGGTCCGGAACCGCGTCAGGCCGTGCCTCCGTTTCGCCCTGCTGCTCCTCCGCTCCCGATGGCGCCGCGCGGAGACGCTCTGTCCATTCGCAAACGATGACGAGAACCGCCGTGCCACCCGCCAGGGCTCACGATTGATCCGGCTTCCGCGCTCACGCGCCGACGTTGACCGCGCGCTTTCCCCATAGGCCTTGCCCAGACCCCCGCGGCTTCCTCCCTGTCAGAATTTTCAACGCGGGCCGACGCCACCTCGAGCCCCACCGTCGCGCAGCGGCCCGCATCGAAAATTCTTAAATTGCCCGACGGTTGGGGGGAAGCAGCCGGCACATCCCAGTAGCGGCAATTCATGCTCCACTTCGGTTCAGTCTGAAGCGATCGTTGACCGGAAAAGCAGTCCGTTCAGAGCGGCGCGTGGGTGGGCACTGCCGTCTCGCTGTAGGCCGGCGTCGTGTGCGCCATTCGACTCCTGCCGACGGCGCCCATTGTGCTGGCGGAACACATCCTTGGACGAATGCGCAGGGACGAGGTTAGACAGAAGAACAGAGGGAGGAGACTTGATCCGATCCATGGACAGCGTCCGGTTCGCCGACTTCACACTGCACCCCCGGACAAGACGGGTGACCCGTTCATCGGAAGACGTCCGCATCGGCGCACGTGCCTTCGACCTTCTGGAACTGCTGGTTGCCTGCCGCGATCGGGTCGTCAGTCGGGACGAGATCATGAAGGCGGTCTGGCCCGACACCGTCGTCGGCGACAACAACCTGAACGTCCAGGTTGCCAACCTGCGGCGACATCTGGGGCCCGATGCGATCGTCACCGTGCCAAGCCGCGGGCTGCGTGGGCTCGAGGTGGTGTCGAATTGCTCCCCGCCACTGGACCTTCCCGACCGGCCCTCGATCGTGGTGTTGCCGTTCTCGAGCCTGGGGGGAGAGCCGGATCTGGACTGGCACCACGCCCCTGATCCTGGGCACCATCGCCAACGTCGGAATGGGGCGGACCGGCAAGGCGGCCGAGACGTTCCGCAAGGTCCAGCTGCTCGCGCCGAAACTCGTCGCGGCTCGGCTGGCGGGCCGATGGCTCAGCTCGAATCCCGACTATCTTTGCCGTGCGCACATGTACTTTCGCATCGCGGCCGGGCAAGCGCCCCCGGAGGCCGCGGACAGGATGCGCTGACCCGCATCGGTCTTTAGATCTTTTTAGCCGATCGTATCGCCAGGCCCGCCCACGACCGGCGACGAAGGTCATGGGCGACCCCGAGCAGCCGCCGTTCTGGGCGGCACGCGCGGCCGGCGAGCCTGTCGACTGGCACGCCGTCTTCGCCAAGTACAATGCGCAGGTCGACTTTCCCGGTGCCGCCGTCTGGCCGGAGTTGATCGAGTCCTTCCCAGAGGCGAAGATCATCCATACCGAGCGCCCGGAAGACGAGTGGTGGGCCAGCTACTCGACGACGATCGGCAAGTTCTGGCTGTATGACCGGACGCTCCCGGTTCCCCCGGAGCTCGTCGATCTGTTTTCGATCATGGACGAGCTGTTGGCAAAGGGCGTGTTCGGCGGCGGCGACCGCGAGACCCCCCTCGCAGCCTATCGGCGCAACAATGCGAATGTCCGGGCGACTGTGCCGGCCGACCAGCTGCCGGTCTTCTCGCCCTCGGACGGCTGGGAGCCGCTGTGCCGGTTTCTGGGCGTGCCCGTCCCGGACGGAGTTTTCCCGCGAAGCAATGCGCACGACGAGTTCTGTGCGCTGTTCGGCGGCGAGCCAAAGACCGCCTGTGGATCGATAGGCCAGCCCCCCACACACACGCTCCGACCGCGTCGGTCGAGCATCCCGAGAAAGGATCGACCCGGATGACAAGGACACTCGACAGGGGCACCTCTCACGCCAACGGCCGCCTCTGGGGCGCGCGCGCCCGCGACTGGGCGGAGGTGCAGGAGGGTCAGTTCGCCGCCGCCTACCACGCCGTTCTGGCCCACGCGGAGGTCGCGCCCGGAACGCGCCACCTCGATGCCGGCTGCGGCGCCGGCATGGCGGCTGCGCTCTCAGCCTCGCTCGGCGCATCGGTTTCCGGGCTGGACGCGTCCGAGGCACTGCTCGAGATCGCCCGCGAGCGCACACCGTCCGGAGATTTTCGCCAAGGCGAGCTCGAGGCCCTTCCGTTCGATGACGACAGCTTCGACCTCGTGACCGGCTTCAACTCGTTCCAGTACGCGGGCGACGCGGCGCGGGCGTTGCGCGAGGCCGGACGGGTGACGCGCCCCGGCGGCATGATCGTGATCATGACCTGGGGCGAGCCTGCGGGCATGGAAGCTGCCGGGCACGTCGCCGCCCTGAAGCCGCTCCTGCCGCCGCCTCCACCCGGTGTCGGCGGCCCGTTCGCGCTGTCGGAGGAGACCGCCTTGCGCGGCTTTGCCGAAGCGGGCGGGCTGACTCCGGTCGAGGTGGTCGACGTGGACGCCCCGTGGCACTACCCGGACATGCCGACGGCCCTGCCTGGCATGGCCTCGTCCGGCGTGGCCGTGAAGGCCGCGGAGCATTCCGGCGAAGCGGCGCTCACCTCGGCCATGACCGAGTTCCTTGCACTCTTTCAGAAGCCCGATGGCAGCGTCAGCTTCGGCGCACGCGCCCGGTACCTGGTGGCGACCTCGTGACCGCGCAGACCGCCGCGCGATCCGGTTCCTTACAGCGGCAGCGGTGACGGCATGAAGGTTGCCGGAGGTGCATGCACCATGACCGAACCGAGCCCCCAAGAGATCGTTGGGTTCTGGTTCCCCGACGGGGATGCGCCGGAGGCGGAAGAGCACGTCCGATTGTGGAACTGGCGGATGCGGGGCGGCGCCCATGCGGAGGTGATCGGCCGGTTCGCCGACCTCACCGAACGGGCGGCCGCCGGCGAGCTGGACGACTGGGCCGCGAAGCCCACGGGGCGGCTGGCGCTGATCCTGATCCTCGACCAGTTCCCACGCTCGGTCTGGGCGACGCCCCGCGCGCCTTCTCCTGCGATCCAAAGGCTCTCGAGCTCTGCCTTGATGGCCTGGCGAATGGCCATTTCGACGCCCTCGCCAACGTCTGGCAGAAGTCCGCCTTCAAGATCCCGCTCGAACACTGCGAATGCCCCGAGCACCTGGCGAACATCGACCGCGCCATCGCCGTCGCCGACCGCCTCTTGGACGGGGCGCCCGAACGCCTCCGCGCCATCTACGTCTTCGGCGCAGAGCAGCCCCGACGCGCCCGGGCCGTGATCGCCCGGTCCGGCCGCCACCCGCACCGCAATGCCGTTCTTGGACGCGCCTCTACGCCGGAGGAGCAGGCGTGCATCGATAACGGTGAGTTTCCCCACACGACCAAGATCGGTACGGCGTGAGAGCGGTCGCCGTGAGGTGCTCTCTCAGCCTGACCGTAGACCGGCCTCGCCTTCCGCCGCGTGTCCAGGAAGATGGAGCGGTGCCGAACGCTCGTGTGCGGGCCACGGCCCCCCTGGTGCCGGACCGGCTCGCCGTGCTGTGATCGAACCTGCGCTTCTGGTACGATCAGATCGCCTGGGGGGATTTCCAAGACGTATTTCCTGCACGCGTCCGCAATCGGCGTTTTCGCCTTGGGTGCCGGCGCGGCGACGATGAGCGTCATGAAGGGCGACCCACCGGGTCTCGTACTCCTCGAGGGCGAGTGGGAGCCGGGCGGTCAGCTCGACGGGCGGGTCTTCCACACCGTGGACACGATCCTCGAGACCGGCGAGGTGCTGCGAGATCGGCTCCACTTCGAGGACGGCAGGTTCCAGTCCGCAATGTGCCAGAAGTACTGCGACTTCGGCCGGTCCGAGTACATGACCCGGACAGAGGGCGACGTGACCCACTTCACCACGATCACCCGCTGCCCCGACGCCCCGCATACGGTGGTCTGGAAAGGCACGGTGACCGGGGACGAGGTGCGCTTCGAGGGCACGTGGACCACGCGGCGCTGGTACTGGACACACCATATCAACGTCGTCGGCGAGGGGTCCCTGACACCTCCCGCGCATGAGGACCTCGCCGGGTGAGCGAGGCGCCCGGGACAAGCCTCGCGAGTGTCGTCCTGCGCCTCGTCGTTGTTCTGGCTTTCGTGCTGCTGGCGACATGGGTCTCGCACATGGTGCGCGATGCGCTGAACCTTGAGGTCATGCCCCAGAACGAACAGCGGGTGCACCGCGCGATCATGCTGAGATCGGTTGTGTATGTGGCGGGACGCATGACCTTCTGGCGGTCGCGGTTCTTGATCCGGCAGTCCTTCCAGCGGAACGCGACCGTGTCGGCATCGGCGCTGACGAGGCGGCTGTTCGAGATGGCGACGCGGTGGGTGTAGCGGCTGAGATAGGCCAGCACGGCCTCCGGTCCGCCGAAGGGGCTTGGCGCAGACCACCCATTCGATCTTGCGCAGCGGCGCGAGCCAGGCGGCGAAGGTGGCGGGGTGCGCCAGCCCCACCAAGTCGCCGAAGAAGGCAAGGTTGCCGGCGGCGTGCAGCGCCGCCAGTCCTTCCAGGAACAGCCGCCGGAACAGCCGCGACAGCACTCGGACCGGGAGGAAGAAGCCCGGGCGGCAGGCGATCCACCTCGTGCCGTCGGCCCACAGCCCGCCGCCGCGCACGATCATGTGGACATGCGGATGGTGGATCAGCGCCGAGCCCGTCGTGTCGAAGGCGCGCCTCCGGCACGATGTGTGCAGCACGCTGGTCATGCCGATCCGGGCGCCGAGGTGCCGCGGATCGGCAGCGATCGTGGTCAGCGTCTCGGCGGAGGCGCGGAACAGCAGGTCGTAGACCGCCTTCTTGTTCCAGAAGGCGATGCGGGCGATCTCCGCCGGCAGGGTGAAGACGACGTGGAAGTACTCGACCGGCAGCAGATCCTCGGCTCGTGCAGCCATCCGGTCCCGCGCGGCCGGTCCCTGGCACTTCGGGCAGTGCCGGTTCTTGCACGAGTTGTATGCGACGTGCCGGTGGCCGCACTTCGTGCACGCCGCCACGTGACCGCCGAGCGCCTCCGTCCGGCAGGCTTCGATCGCCGCCATGACCTTGAGCTGGGTCAGGCCGACATGACCGGCATGGGCCCGCCGCCACGCGGGGCCATGGGCGCGGAAGATGTCGGCGATCTCCAGCTTCGCCCGGACCACCCCGGCCCGGGCGCTACTCGAGGCCGCGCCTGACGGTCTGGTCCTGAAGCTGCTTCAGCCGCTCGAACGGGCTCACGGTGTCGCGGATCGTCTTGGTGGCGACATGGGTGTACCGCGCCGTCGTGCTCAGCTTCGCGTGCCCCAGCAGGACCTGGATCACCCGCACGTCGGTGTTGGCCTCGAGCAGGTGCGTGGCGAAGCTGTGGCGGAGCGTGTGCAGCGTCGCCGGCTTGGCGATGCCGGCCATGTGCTTGGCCGAGGTGAACGCTCGATTGAGCTGGCGTGGCGACAGCGGGTTGATCTTCGGCTTGCCCGGAAAGAGCCAGCCCTCGGGCCGGGACTCGCTCCAGTAATCGCGCAAGAGGTCCAGAAGGCGGGGCGAGAGCATCGCCTTGCGGTCTCTGCCGCCCTTGCCGTTGTCGACGTGGATCAGCATGCGGTCGCTGTCGTCGTTTCGAAGACGCGCCTCTGGCACGATGTCCGTGACCTTCAGGTTGCAGACTTCCGAGGCGAGCAGCCCCGCCCCGTAGCTGATGCCGAGCGCGGCTCGGTACGTCAGGCCCGGGCCGGGAACCGCGGCGAGCAGATCGGCAACCTCCTCGACGCTCAGAACCACCGGCAACTTCCGCGGATGCCGGCGGAACTGCATGTACCGCTTCATCTCCTCGCGCCCGCAGGTCACGCCGAAGAAGAACCGCAGCGAGATGATGCGCACGTTGAACGTCGGCGCCGACACGCCGGTGTCCGTCATGTGAAGCTGGTAAGCCCGCAGCTCCTCCGGCGTCGCCGTATCCGGCGATCGCTTCAGGAACGTCGCGAAGTCCTTGACCCCTCGGATGTGTGCCTGCTGCGTCTTCTCGGCCATGCCACGAATGCGCATGTCCTCGATCATCCGCTCGCGCAGCGGCGTGGTCCTCTCCTCTTTCACGGGAACCTCCTGTCTGACGATTGAGAAGGTCCCAATCGTCAGTCCGGGAAGGCCGATCAGAGAAGCGCGGAGGTCAGGGCAGCATCAACCGTCCGCCACAGGCGCCGATGTCGTGAGAGCGGCTCAGTCCCTCCGCACTTCGCAGTGCATGCGCACCCGCAGCATAGGCGCAGCTGCCTTCACAGCGAACGGCTGGAAAGGCGGCAACGCTTCCTATCCTGTGGAACAGCCTCAAGCATCCAGGCCGCTCAGCAGGCTCCTGACCGTCGGCACATGTCAACGCCGTCCACGCCGGATGAGGGTGCCGTGCGCGCTCATCGCGCCGCAATTCCGCAGACTGGTCGCGCCGCCGGCACGGATATCTTCGACCACCGCTCGCAGGTCTTGGGCGAACCGGTCGGAGATGTCCGCAACGGCCTCCTGAGCGGCTGCCCGCCCCGCCGAGCCCGCCGCACGCCGCAGCGCGGTGCGTGTGGGGGGATCGCCCCGCTGAACAACGCGCGCTGGCGGTTGCCAGCGCCTCACTCGTGCGGAGGGAGATCGCCCGCTTCGGAGCAGGGCTTCGGCGTGAGGCCGCAGTTCCGCCGTCTGGCTTGACAGCACGCGATCTTCGGAATGAACCTTTCGACAAAGGTTGTCGAGGAGGCCATGGCCAAGGCGATTCATTTAATGATCCGGGTGCTGGAGGAGACGCGGTCGGTCGATTTCTACGACCGCGCTTTTGGCCTCGCCATCGCGGACCGGCTCGATTTTCCGACTTTCACGCTGATCTATCTGCGCAACGCGGAGGCCGACTTCGAGGTCGAACTGACGGTCAACAAGGACCGCACCGAACCCTACGATCTCGGCGATGGCTACGGTCACATCGCCTTCGTCGTGGATGATCTCGACGCCGAGCATGCACGGTTCGAGGCCGAGGGGCTTGCACCCGGAAAACTGGTCGATTTCAGGCCAGGCGGGGAGGGAACGGAGGCGATCGCGAGATTCTTCTTCGTCTCCGATCCGGACGGATACAAGATCGAGGTCCTGCAGCGGCACGGGCGTTATCGCTGAGGCTCGCAAGCACGTCTGAATGGGAGGAACGTCGTTGGAAAATGTGAGGTGCGTCGGCCTGACCCGCCGCGAACTGCTCGCACGGAGCGTCGCCGCTGGGGGAAGTTTCCTGATCGGGGCCGGCTGGGTGACAGGACGTTCCGCCGCCTGGGCGGTGGAGGTCGAGACGCTCGAGCCGTCCACAATGGCGACGCTGGTGCAGATGGCGCGGGACATCTATCCGCACGACCGCATTCCCGACGAACGCTACGTCGCCGCCGTCAAGGGCTACGACACCGCAGAGCAGGCGCCGATGGTCGAGGCGGGGATCGCGGCGCTCAACGAGCGTGCAAGTGAGATGGGTCACGAGAGCTACATCGAGGCGTTGTGGGAATCCGAGAGAGTCGCGATCCTGCGGACGATGCAGGACGAGCCGTTCTTCCAGACGATCCGAGCCGGACTGGTCACCGGCCTCTACAACCAGAAGGAAATCTGGCCGCTGTTCGGGTACCAGGGCGAGAGCTTTTCCGAGGGCGGCTACATCGACCGCGGCTTCAACGACATCGCCTGGATCTGAGGGGGACAGGGAATGACTGCACCGTTCGACCAGAACGACGCCAGCGTCGTGGTCATCATCGGAACCGGTGCCGGCGGCGGCACCCTTGCCAACGAGCTTGCACAGAAGGGCGTGCCGGTCGTCGCGCTGGAGGCGGGGGGCCGTTACCTGCCCGAGGACTACATCAACGACGAGTGGGACAGCTTTGCCCAGCTTGCCTGGACCGACACCCGCAAGGCCGTGGGAGACTGGCGCGTCGCGCGCGATTTCGGCGGCTTGCCGACGTGGATCGTCAAGGCGGTGGGCGGCACCACGACGCACTGGGCGGGCGCATCGATCCGTTTTCAGGACCATGAATGGAAGGCGCTCGAAACCTACGGCCCGGTCGAAGGCGCGAACCTGCTCGACTGGCCGATCGACGGCAACGAGATGGCGCCTTGGTACGAGAAGGCCGAGACCAAGATGGGGGTGACCCGGACCGGCGGCCGTCCCGGCCTGCCGGGCAACAACAACTACCTCGTGTTCGAAAAGGGCGCCAAGTCGCTCGGCTACGAGGAGGTACATACCGGCCGGATGGCGATCAACTCGGTCGATTACGACAACCGGATGGCCTGTCAGCAGACCGGCTTCTGCTTTCAGGGCTGCAAGTGGGGCGCGAAGTGGTCCACCGCCTATACCGAGGTGCCGGCGGGCGAGGCGACCGGCAATCTTGAGGTGCGGGAGCGGTGCCACGCGTCGCGGATCGAGCACGACAACTCGGGCAAGGTCACGGGCGTCGTCTACCTCGACGCGGACGGTGTCGAGCAGCGCCAGGCGGCTCGCCTCGTCTGCGTCGCCGGCAACACCATCGAGAGCCCGAGGCTGCTTCTGAATTCGAGCTCGAGCACGTTTCCCGAGGGTCTGGCCAATTCGTCAGGGCAAGTCGGGCGCAACTACATGCGCCACGTGACCGGGTCTGTTTACGGCATCTTCGACAAGCCGGTGCGGATGTGGCGCGGGACGACCATGGCCGGCATCATCCAGGACGAGGCGCATCATGATGCGTCGCGCGGCTTCGTCGGCGGCTACGAGCTCGAAACACTGTCGCTCGGCCTGCCGTTCATGGCCGCCTTCCTCGATCCGGGGTCCTGGGGGCGCGAGTTCACGACGGCGCTTGATTCGTACGAGAACATGGCCGGCATGTGGATCGTCGGCGAGGACATGCCGCAGGAGAGCAACCGCGTCACCCTCGACACGGGGACGCTCGACCAGCACGGATTGCCCACACCCATCGTCCATTACGACGACCACCCGAACGACGTCGCTATGCGCGACCACGCCTATTCACGGGGAATGGCGATTTACGACGCGGTTGGGGCCACGCGGACGCTGCCGACACCCCCCTACCCGTCCACCCACAATCTCGGCACAAACCGGATGTCCGAGCGGCCGGAGGACGGCGTCGTCAATCGCTGGGGTCAGTCGCACGACATCCCCAACCTCTTCGTCTCGGACGGCTCGCAGTTCACGACCGGCGCGGCGGAGAACCCGACCCTGACCATCGTCGCGCTGGCCATCCGCCAAGCCGACCACATCGCCCGGGAGATGTCGGCACAGAATCTTTAACGGCGGCAGGAAGACGGCCAACGGGTGCGGGCCGAGAGCCCGCCGGACGTGGAGAGGCCTCAGGGTTCACCTCTGTCCGGTTTGATCGGGACCGGGCCGTGCAGCCGCGAAAATCGTCGAGCCCGTTGGGCGTCCGGCCGCCCGGCGGGCTCGTCTCTCCCGAACGTAGTCGGTGATGATCGTGAGCTTGCCCGTGAACCCATGCTCGTCGCGCAACCGCTCGAAGATTCCGCCTCGCCGTATGCCGCTGCTTCTTTAGCTGGCTCTGGTCGTCCTCCAGGATCTGGTCGATGATCGGCAGGAAAGGATCGAGCTTCGGTCGCACCGGAGGCTTCGATCGCCGGTATCCCGGAGGCACGGGAATGCTCCAGCATCTTCCCGACTGTCTTGCGGTCGATGTTGAACACCCGCGCCGCTTCGCTCTTGACTCATCCCCTCGACGTGGCACGCCCGGCGCACCCGACTGTACAGATCCACGGAATACATCTCTCCGCCTTCAGCTCGTTGCCTCAGGCGGAAGGTGCGGAATCTCACTCCGCGACGGTCAGACCAACTGCCCGTTTCCGCTGTCCAATTTGACTCCGGGATTCACACGGCTCGGCCATTGTCAGGGGCCAGCTGCATGCGCGCGCCGCCAGCTTGCCTCAATTTCGCCGAGTGGCGCATCGGTACCGCATGGTGGTTCCCTTCTGTGCGTCACACGCCATGCGCGCAGGCTTGATTCGGACCGGCGGCAACGGTGCAGAACCGCTTCAAATCGCGAGATCGAGGCGGGGTTTCCAAAATGGACGAAAGAGCTCGATCTTTGGGCAGCGGTCCATCACTACCTTCAGCCCAGCCTCCTCGGCCAGCTTCGCCGCGCGATCGTCGTAGACCCCGATCTGGCCCCAGAGCACCTTCGCCCCGATGGCGATGGCCTGTTCGGCGATGCCGTAGAACTCCTCCTTGGGCCGGAACACCTCCACCATGTCGACGGGCCGGGCGATGTCCTGCAGCGAGTGGACGACCGGGATGCCCCGGATCTCGGTCACCGCCGGATTGGGGTTCACGGGGATCATGTCGTAGCCCGTTTCGTGCAGGACCCGAAGCACGCCGTAGCTGAACTTTGTCTTGTCCGCGCTGGCCCCGACCATGGCGATGCTCTTCACCGAACGCAGGATGTCCGACAGATATTCCTGCGAGTAGTCGTAGCGATGGTCGATGTCGGCGTCCGGCATTCAGGGCTCCTTGGGCGTTGCGATGCCCGCTTTCAGTTCGTGCGGCTGGAGCGGGTCGAGAAACGGGTTTCGATAGAGCTTGTCGTGGCTCTCCACGCCGATCTCCAAGGTGCAGTCGGTGACAGGCCGTGCGACGCAGAGCAGCACGTAACCGTTGGCGATCTGGCGGCCGTTCAGCGCGACCTGCCGGCGCTGGTCGACCTGCCCCTCCGTCAGCTTGGCCGCGCAGGTGATGCAGCCGCCGTACTTGCAGCCGTAGGGAAGATCGACGCCCTGTTCGCGCAAAGTGTCGAGCAGCGAGCGCCGCGCTTCGACCGTGTAGGTGGTGCCGTCCCGGTTGGCGACGGTGATGGTGCGCGTCGCCGTCATAGCCAGATGTCGCTCGTGCAGTCGCCACCGGGATAGCGGGTCTCGTGGCAGCGGGAGGGACCGTTCGGTTCCTTGCCGAAGTCGACGATGAAGTCGGGGTTGATCTTCATGCCACCATTCGCGACGTCGCAGTCGATCATGACCATCACGCCGCCCTGCGTGCGGATCTCGGGGTAGAACTGGTTGTCCCAGGTCGAGAAGAGCGAGGTCGTGACGTAGAGCCGCTTGCCGTCCAGCGACAGCTGGAACATCTGCGGCCCGCCGGCGACCTTGACCCCGTTCACCTCCGGCGCTCGGCCCAGGAGCCCGCCCATCCAGACCTGCCCCGTGAGCTTCGGGTTGTGCGGGTCGGTGATGTCGTACTGGCGCATGTCGCCGTGCAGCCAGTTGTTCAGGTAGAGGTACCTGTCGTCCATCGAAACCAGGATTGCCGACATCACGCCGGGCACCGGGATCGGCCATTCGGGGTGAGGCTCGTTGCCGACGTCGATGACCTTTTCCCATTCCCACTTCCCGGCATCGGACTTCCAGAAGTGGATGACGTTGGTGGACAGAGCCGCGCCGCAAAAGCCGTGGGTGCTGTCGGGGTCGTGCAGGAACTTCACCTCGAGCGGGATCAGGCCGTCCTCGCCGAGGTACATGCTCTCGATCGGCTCGCGCTTCTCGAAGTCCCAGACATGCAGCCGCCGACCGTATTTCAGGTGGCCCACCTCCTCGAGGTCGAACCCGGGCATGAAGGTGTTGGGCGCCGCCCATTCGGAGCTGATCATCACGTTGTGGCGCGGCTGGTACCAGAAGTCGTAGCCGAATGGGATATCGCCCATCGAGGCTTCCCAGCGGCCGACGATCTCGAACTCCTTGTCGAGATGCAGGTAGCCGCCTGGCGCTTCGCCCTTCGCGTCACCGAGGAAGGAGATGATGATCTCCGAGCCCAGGCAGTGGACAGTGTGCGGGCCGGAGAGGTCAGCACGCGCCTTGATCTCCGCCCCGTCGATGATCTTGTGCAGCCGCGGCGCGCGGGGGTCGGTCGCGGTGTCGACGATGTGGATGTTGTTCGACCGCACGCCCGGCACCAGCAGGTACTTGCGCGTCATGGAGCTGTCGTCGTGGCAGGACGAGCAGGCGTTCCAGCCCATGTGGTGCAGCTCGTCCCCGATGCCCGGCATCTCGAGCCGGTGGATGACCTGGGAATACGTCGGGCTGTCGGGGTCGGCGTCCACGGTCGCGAGATAGTCGGGCTTCTGAATGCCCGTCCCGGTGTAGATCGCGATCGTGTAGAGCAACTTTTCACGCGGCGCCCTGATCGCCTCTGCCGGGCTCGCGTAGCCGGGTCCGCAGCATCCTCCGTCCATGGATCAGGCTCCTCCCTTGAGTCCCTCTTGAGTCCCGTATATCGACAACGGGTCTCTCGAGAAATGAGAATTGTCGTGCATCTCGAACGTCTGACGCTGATCCTTGAGATCGTGGGCCAGAAGGGAGAGGCCACCGTGGCCGAGATCTGCGACCATTCCGACCTGCCAAAGGCCTCGGCCTACAGGCTGGTGCAGGATTTGGTCGGGGCCGGCCTTCTGGAGCCGGTTGCCAAGGGCCGCTTCGTCGTCGGCAGCCGTCTGAGGCGGATTACCCAGAACGACCAGTCCGACGACGCGCTGCTTGAGCACGTCGTGCCGGCGCTGAGACGTGCGGCGGCGGAGCATGGCGCGACGTTCTTCCTATCACGGCTACGCGGCCGCGCTGTTGAGATCATCCACGTGGAAACGCCCCACACCGGCGTGTCCTTCCTGCATCCTGGACTGGGCAAGCGCCCGCTGCATGCCTGCTCGTGCTCCAAGGCCATAGCGGCGTTCGCGGCGGATTTGTTGCCATGGAAGAACCTGGAAGGGCGCTTGAAGGCCTATACCGATTTCACTCTGACCAGCATCGAGAACCTGGGGGCGGACCTCGCCCTCGTCCGGCAGCGCGGCTATGCCGAATGCGTGGAGGAGATCGAGCGCGGCATGGCTTCGGTTGCGGCGCCCTTGGGCGAAAGCGGTCCCGGCGCGACGATCTCGGTCGGCGCCACCGGCTCGACCCGAGTGTTCACGCCGACCTTCCGTGCCCGGATGGGGCCCGAGATCGTTGCGATGGCCCGGGAGATCGCCGCAGGCATGGGATGGCAAACTCCGGCTCACAACGCCAAACGCGCCTGAAATCCGGGGCACCGCAGCGCCCCGGGACTGAGGTCACGCAACCCGAGCGGATGCCGTCGCGAGCGACTTCTTGGGATCGTAGAACGGCCGGTCGACGATCTCCGCCCGAGCGGGCATGTTGTCGACCAGCACGGTGACATCGTCGCCCAGCACGGCGTGCTCCGCCGCGATCAGCGCCAACGCGATGTTCTGGCCCAGCCGAGGCGAATACACAGCCGATGTGACCTTGCCGATACGCGTCCCGTCCTTCAGGACCGGCCAGAAGGTGGTGTTCGGCCCCGAAAGCGGCGCGCCGTCGATCACCAGCCCGACCTGCTTGCGGCGGATCCCTTCGTCGTTGATCCGCCTCAGCGCCGCCTTGCCTATGAAATTCGCATCCGTGTCCAGGTTCACGAGCCGGCCAAGTCCCAGTTCGTAAGGGTTTGTCTGGGCGTCCATGTCGGCGTGGTAGGACAGCATGCCTGCCTCGATGCGCCGGATGGTCGAGGTATGACCAGGCTGCAGACCATATGGCGCGCCGGCGGCCATGATCCGTTCCCAAAGTTCGTCGCCGCGAGACTCGTCCTGGAGGTAAAGCTCATAGCCCAGTTCGCTCGACCAACCGGTGCGGGAAACGACCAGCGGCATGCCGTCGAGTTCCATCTCGCGCAGCCAGAAGTAGCGCAGATCAAGTATGCCGTCGCCGAACAGTGACTGCATGATGTAGCGCGATTGCGGACCCTGCAGTTGCAGCGGAGAGACGTCGGGTTCTCGGATAGTCACGTCCACGCCGGCATGCACGGCCAAGCCTTGTGCCCAGAGCAGTATGTCGCTGTCTGCAAGCGACAGCCAGAATCTGTCCTCGGCCAGCCGCAGGACGATCGGATCGTTGAGGATGCCGCCGTCCGCGTTGGTGATGAGTACGTACTTGCACTGTCCTACCGCCATGGTCGACAGGTCGCGCGGCGTAAGCATCTGGACGAAGCGCGCGGCGTCGGGTCCGCTGATCTCGACCTGACGCTCGACGGCGACGTCGCAGAGGATCGCACCGTTCACCAGGTTCCAGAAGTTCTGTTCCGGATCACCGAAATCGCGTGGGATGTACATGTGGTTGTAGACCGAGAACGCCTTGGCGCCCCAGCGGACGGTGGCGTCGAAGTAGGGCGACTTCCTGATCTGTGTACCGAAGCCGAAATTCTGCGCCATCAACAATTCACGGTCCTCCCCAGGCCGAAAATTTCGCTGCCGACCAACCTGTACCCGATCCCGAAGTTCCTAAGCTCCACTTGGAAGCAGCTTCTGGGGGTTCGTCGTCGCTTCAGCGCGCACAAGGCCTGATGCCTCTGCTGTCAACGCAGTAGGATCGGACCCAAATCCTTGCTGACGCATGAGCGACATGACGAAGCGCGGAAGCGGCAGACGGGGCGAAACCTGCGCTGTGATCGATGGTGGGAACGGTCGGCGATTTGCTTGTCAGCGGCGCTGCCCGATCCGCTGCCTGAAAGCCAATGCAGGTGCGTCTGGAGTGCGCGCTCACAGCGGGTACGGCCAGATCGCGTAGGAACGACTCCGGCGATCAGCACCGGTACCCCTCCGTCGTTGTGTGACGCTCAGCGCGCACGCCGCCGAGCGAAGCGGTGAGATCGCGCGTCGCGGATCCGCTGGGGCTCGGCGTCGAAGAGGCGGCGGGGGCATCCTCGTCATCGCGGACAACCACATGGTGGGTGCCGTGCGCGTCATCTCGGTCGAGCGGGGACACGACCCGCGCGACTTCGCCCTCGTGCCGTTCCGCGGGGCGGAGCCGCTGCGCAGTGGCACGCTGGCCGAACTGCTGGGCATCCGGCGCGTGGTAACTCCATCCGCGCCCGGCGTCCTCAAGTCGAAGTTCATATCAGCCGCGCGCTCGCGCGCCGTCCCCGATGAACCCCACCCAGCGATGCCGTCGCTGAGCGGATGATCTATCTGGCCTCGAGCGCGCGCCACGCCTTCACCTCTGTGTGGTGCGCAGGTGATTGCCGGTGAGGCGGTCGGGGTGGCGCTGCTTCAGGCGGGCCGGCACCTCGAGCCAAAGCTTCCAGGTGGGCGCGGTGCGGATCGATCATCAATGCAAGCTTGGGATTGGCTTCACCTGCCGGTAGGGTCGGCGGTGGTCCCGAGGCCAACGCCCGATCGGCCTGGCGTGAGAGGCGGGCGCCAGCGCTTCGTCACCCGCGCGCCGACGCGGACTTTCCTCGTAGCTTGAACGGGCCGCGGCGTAGAGCCGGGCGAGAAACGCGATCGCCGCCGGTCCCTCGAACCGGCCGTAGCCGACAAGCCGGCGCACGGTGGCACCATTCTTCTGCTCCACCCAGGCGGGGTCGTTCTTCCGATGGGCGCGCGAGCGCGTCACCTCGAGGCCCTGCGTCCGGCGCCGGGCGACCGCGGCTCGTTCATGAAGGCGCCATCGTTGTCGAAGGCGACGCCTCCGAGTGGGAACGGGAAGAGCCGCTGGGCCGCTCGCATCGCTTCCAGCACGAGCGCACCTGCCCTCATCACCACCGGCACGCACTCGGTCCCACCCGTGGCGATGTCGGTCAGCACCAGCGGCTGGACGAAGGCGCCGGCCGTGCTGACGCCGGAGGCGCCACAAAGTCCACCTTGACAAAACCGGGCGGCGGATCGCCCCGGTTGGGGGAGGGTCCGCAGTCGACGCACTGCCGAGCCGAAGCTCGCCCGCCGCCTGCGTCCTTGCGCTGCCGCGATCCGCGTCTCCGACAGCAGTCTGTCGATCGTCGCCGGGCTGACCGCGTGGAGCTTCGCTCGCAGCTCATCGTCGGCCGCGGGTCGCCCATGCCGCTCAAGCGCCGGCAGCAGGACCGGGATCATCGGCTTCAGCCGCTTCAAGCAGACCCGGTCCGACGCTTCCCAGAGCAGCGCCAGCGCCGCCTTCACCGTAGCCGTAGAGCCCTCTCAGGACGACTGCGCGGACGCTTCTCGAGAGATCCTGTGCCGAGCAATCGCTTGCGATGCAGCCTGGACAGCGCGACAAGACCATCAAGAATTATCTTCTTCGCCGCACGCCCGCTCGCCGCGTGCCGGTCCCGGAGTGCCGCCGACACTTCCGCACGTGCCGACTTGCTGAGCATCCTCGCCATGCCTGCGCCATCCAGCGTCCCGCCCAGGCAGCGCGTAGCAAGCGACCTGGCGCGATCGCAGCGTCCGGTAGCGTTTCATGCGAGGCAATGCGCCGGGCCAGATCCGAATGTCGCCGGACACGCAAGACGAAGAGTGGCCGACGAATGGACCCTGCTTCAGCGCCGTCTCCGCCGGCGCGGCCAGCGTCGCGAAGCCACCGCCAAATGTCGTCATGCCCACTGTTAGCCAGTTGTTCCAGCCGGAGATGTCAACGGAGACCATCGCGGCCGCCGCCGGAGCCTTCGCGTGACCATCACGCGAGCCGTCCTATCCTGCTTATGGAACAGGTCGCGGATCGGCACGGCTTTTTCCATGCCGATCCACAGAAGCTGCATAGACGCAGCTGAGGAGCCGTCTCTGGCTGAAGGATGGACCTCGTATCCGGTTGCGGCCAGGGCGCCTCGCCGCGCCATCCGGCCACGGACTGCAGGGCTGGCGCAAGCTCCTTTCCCAGAGATCCGACGCGGTCTAGGCTGTGGCCATTCGCTCAGTCGGGAGGAACGAATGAGAAGCGAACTCGTGACGATTGCTCTGCTGGCAGTCATGGCCGCCCCGGTCGCGGCACAGGACAGCACCGACCCGTCGGTCATGACCTGCGGCGAGTTTCTCGCCCTCGATCCGGATGCGAGGATGGCGGCCATGCTTGGGTTGAGGGCATTCGTGTCCGGCGAGACGATCACCGAAACGGAGAAGGTCGACGACGCGACGGTCCTGACCGGCGCGACGGAGGCCGGTGCGACTGGAGGGATGGAGCCCGGTCTGCAATCGATGCCCTACGTCGACGACACCCCCGAGGCGCGGCAGCGGCTCGCCGGCATGCGCACCGCTTGCGAGGGTGTGCCCGAGGTCTCTGCCGTCGACGCGCTCATCGCCGCCCACGCCGATTACGACCCGATCATGGACGAGGACCCGGTCGCGGATTGACGCTGGCAACACGAAAAGGCGCCGCGCTCCGGCCTGCGGCTTCCCTTCTATGGGGGATAGCTCTTGCTGGGACGATGCCGCTTTCGCGGCATTGGCGCTCGTGGGTGTCGTCCGGCGCTGACCTGAACTCCGGGCTTCTGCGAGCGGCCTGACCGGCCTGACGATCGGGATCTTCTCAATCGTCAGACAGGAGAGTCCCGTGACGGAGGAAAGAATCACGCCGCTGCGTGAGCGGATGATCGAGGACATGCGCATCCGCGGTCTCGGCGGCAAAGCCCAGAAGGCGCACATCCGGGGGGTCAAGGAGTTTGCCAGGTTCCTGAAGCGCTCGCCGGACACAGCCACGCCGGACGATCTGCGCGCCTATCAGCTGCACATGACGAACGCCGCGATCGCGCCGCTGACGTTCAACGCGCGCGTCACTGCGCTGCGGTTTTCTTCGGCGTGACCTGCGGACGCGAGGAGATGAAGCGGTACATGCAATTCCGTACCAAGCCGTGAAAGCTGCCGGTGGTGGAGGAAGTGCCCGAAGTTACTGAAGGCGGCGCCGGGGCCCAGGCTGAAGTACCGCGCCGCGCTCAGCATCTCATATGGCGCCGGTCTCAGGGCCTCCGAGGTCTGCAACCTCAAGATCGGTGACATCGACAGTGATAGGATGCTGATCCATCGCAAGGTGATGCTGTCGCCGGCACTGCTGCAGCTGCTGCGCGACTACTGGCGCGAGGCGCGTCCCGGCGGCTGGCTGTTTCCCGGCAAGCCGAAGGTCAACCCGCTGTCGCCGCGGCAGCTGAACATTCGACCATTGTCCTCGGACCGTCGGCGCATGCGCCGACCGGACAAGGTCTCATCGTTCAATTCGGCAAAGCACATGGCCGGCATCGCCAAGCCGGCGACGCTGCACACGCTCCGCCACAGCTTCGCCACGCACCTGCTCGAGGCCAACACCGGCGTGCGCGTCATCCAGGTGCTGCTCGGCCATGCAAAGCTGACGACGACGGCGCAGTACACCCATGTCGCCACCAAGACGATCCGCGACACGGTCAGCCCCTACGACATGCTGGCAAAGCTCCAGCACGAGACGGTGAAGCGAAGCCTGGAGTGAGGGACCGCCGGGGTGGCCGGGCCCAGGCTGGAGCTGGCCGACATCTTCCGTGAGCATGGCCCCGCGTGGCGGCGGGCCCATGCCGGGCACGTGAGCCTCGCCCAGCTCAAGGTGATGTCGGCGATCGAAGCCTGCCGGACGGAGGCGCTCGGCGGGCACGTGGCGGCGTGCACCAAGTGCGGCCACCGACACATCGCCTACAACTCCTGCAAGAACCGGCATTGCCCGAAGTGAACAGGGTGAGCCGGGACCGTGGCCGCGGTGCGGCCGCGCAAGCCCGGCGAACGCGGCGCGGGATTGGATGGCTGCCCGCAAGAAGGACCTGCTGCCCGTGGAGTACTCCCACGTGGTCTTCACCCTGCCGGCGGAGATCGCCCGGATCGCCTACTGGAACAAGCGGGCGGTCTACGGCCTGCTGTTCAAGGGTGAGCCAACGGAACGCCAATGGTCCGAGAGACATTGGCGAACGCGGAGACCTGACCACCATCGCCGCCGATCCCAGGCATCTCGGCGCCCGGATCGGCATGACCAGCGTCCTGCACACCTGGGGCTCGGCTCCTCACCCACCATCCGCATGTCCACATGATCGTCCCCGGTGGCGGCCTGTCGCCGGACGGCACCCGGTGGGTGTCCTGCCGGCCGGGCTTCTTTCTACCGGTTCGGGTGCTGTCCCGGCTGTTCCGGCGCCTGTTCCTGGAGGGGCTCTCGGCGCTGCACCGCGCCGGCAAGCTCGCCTTCTTCGGCGACCTCGAAGGCTTGGCCGATCCCTCCGCCTTCGCCGCCTGGCTCGCGCCGCTGCGCAAGCTCGAGTGGGTGGTCTATGCCAAGCCACCCTTCGGCGGCCCGGAGGCCGTGCTCGCCTACCTCAGCCGATACACTCACCGCGTGGCGATCTCGAACACTCGCCTCGTCAGCGCCGACGCCGATACCGTCGCGTTCCGCTGGAAGGATTACCGGATCAAGAGCGGCGATCGCCTCAAGGTCATGCGCCTCCCGCCCGAGGAGTTCATCCGCCGCTTCCTGATCCACGTCCTGCCCGACGGCTTCCACCGCATCCGGCATTACGGCCTGCTCGCCAGTGCCGGCCGCAAGGCCACCCTCGCCAGGGTTCGCGATCTCCTCGGCGCCGAAGTGCATCAAGAGGCCGACGCGATCGACATGCACGCCGCTCCGCCACTCACCCTGAGGGAACCCTGCCCGGACTGCGGCGGGCCGATGCGGATCATCGAGACGTTCCGGCGCGGCGAACGTCCGATGACCAGGGCTCCGCCGCGGAGGGCTGCCGCATGATGACACGGCCATCACCGTCGATGACCCCGCTACGGATCAGATACGCGGTCCGGAACAGCGCCAGGCTGCGCCTCCGCTTCGTCCCGCTGCCGCATCAGCCTGACCGGCATCGAACGCCGCTGTCGGATCCATCTCCGATCACGCGAAAGAGCGCGGTGATCCGCCTTCATCGCTGCCTACCGCCCCGTCGCCCGCGCTCCAACGCAAGCGGTACCCGCGCGCTTTCCCCATAGACACCTGCGCCAGACCCCCGCGGCTTCCTCCCTGCGAGGTTTCCAACGCGGCCCGCACACCGCCAGCGGTCACCGTCACGCAGCGGACCGCATCGAAAAACATGGTGTGATTGCGGCGCCGCTCTTCGGGGGCGGACGAGGCCCGGTATGCTGATCTCATCGAACAGGAGCCGCAGGGAGAATGGATATGAAATGCTATGCAGGCCTGGACGTTTCGCTGAAGGAGATTTCCATCTGTGTCATTGACCATGATGGACGGATCGTGTCGCGGGGAAGCGCGCCATGCGATCCGGAAGGGGTACAGGGCTGGCTGAGGAACAGATCGCTCACTCCGGACCGGATCGTGCATGAGAGCGGCCAGCTTGCGATATGGCTGCAACGGGGGCTGATCCGGCTCGGACTGCCTGCCACCTGCATCGACGCTCGCATGGCACACAAGAGCCTCTCGGCCCGGCCCAACAAGTCCGATGCCGCAGATGCGGAAGGCCTGGCGCAGCTGGCCCGCACCGGCTGGTTCACCCCTGTCCATATCCGCAGCGGAGAAGCCGACCGCCTGCGCAGTCTGGTCGGCGCGCGCGAGCGGCTGGTTGCGGAAGGAGCTCGAAGGGCACGTTCGCGGCGTCCTCAAGACCTTCGGCATCCGCATGGCTGCGGTTGGCCACGGGCAGTCGAGGCAGGCGTTTCGCGACCAGTTGGCCATCGCGGGCGAACGCGATCCGATGCTTCGTGCCATCGCTGACGCCTTCATCCCCGTGCATGAGACCCTGTGCCGGGCTGCCGCCGATCTCGAGGCGGGCGTGAAGACGAAAGCCCGGCAGCATCCCGTCGCCCGCCGCCTGATGACGATCCCCGGCATTGGCCCGGTCGTCTCGCTCAGCTTCATTGCGTTGGTCGACGACCCGGCCAGGTTCCGAAAGGCGGCGGACGTCGGTGCCTTTCTCGGGCTGACGCCAAAGCGGCACCAGTCCGGCGAGGTGGACTGGTCCGGGCGCATATCGAAATGCGGCGATCGAGCCATGAGGCGCCTGCTCTTCGAGGCTGCCGCCAGCCTGATCCACCGCGTTCAGCGCTTCTCGCCGCTGAAGAGCTGGGCGGTGCGGCTGGCCGGCAGGCGCGGCTTCCGCAAGGCCGCCGTGGCCACCGGCCGGAAACTCGCCGTGCTGATGCTGACCCTGTGGAAGCGCGAAGCCGACTACGCCTGGACGACGGGTGCGAGCACATGATCTGAGTTCCCGCCACTGCGGCCGGGAGAAGGGTCCCGAAGGGACAGCGGTTGATCGATCTCGTTCTGAAGGATGGGACGCGGGCCAAAACCGCGTACCCCGCGAAAAACATCGAAGACGATCCGCCACCGGAAACCATCATGAGGCGCACGGAACGCGACCTCGCAGAGAACCATGCCCCTGACGGACAAACCGCTCTCCCACTTGACATGGCCGCAATCAGAGAACCTTCAGCCATGGCGACCAGCGCCCGGCACAGCGGGCTCGTCGGCTAAGGTCGCCCAGGTCGCGGTCGACACCGAGACACACCTCATCGTCACCCACGATGTCACGAACCAGAGCTTTGACCGCGACCAGCTGGCGCCGATGGCGACGGCAGCCAAGACGGCGCTCGGCCGCGACGACCTGCACGCGATCGCCGACAAGGGCTACTTCAGCGGCTCCGAAATCCTCGCCTGCCACCAGGCCGGCATCACCACGACCGTGCCGCGCCCCGAGACCTCCGGCAATCGGAGCAAGGGCATGTTCGTGAAGGCCGACTTCCGTTACGAGCCCGACCGCGATGTCTATCGCTGCCCCGCCGGCAATGATCTCACCTACCGCTACACCCGGGAAGAAGGCGGGCTACAGGTCAGGCGATCCTGGATCAACGACTGCCAGCACTGCCCGCTTCAGCCCCGCTGCACCTCCGGCAAGAAGCGCCGGATCACGCGATGGGAGCACGAGCACCTGGTCGACGAGATGCGGCAGCGCCTGAGCCGCGATCATGACCCGATGACCCTGAGACGCTGCACGGTCGAGCACCCCTTCGGCACGATCAAGGCCTGGATGGGCGCCACGCACTTCCAGTTGCGACGGCTGAAGAACGTGCGAACGGAAATGGCGCTCCACGTCCTCGCCTACAACATCAAGCGGATGATCCTCGCTGGTCGGCGTGCGAGGCCGGCTGGCCGCGATCCCGGGCTCCCAACTTCGACAGCTACAGCGGCAAGTGATTGATATTGCTATGGCCGGGTGGGCCAAAATGTAACTACACGGGCTCTGTCAGGCGGGCTTGGGCAGGGTCAGGGCATCGAAGAGGTCCAGCTGTTCCGGTGTCAGGCGGGTTGTTCCTTCGAGGCTGCGCTCGGCGATCCGGGCCTGATGGCGATGGATGCGGGCCAGCAGGTCGAGCGCAGCCCGGGGGCTGGCGCTGTGACCCCTGGCCTTCAGGCGCATGCGCATGACGCGGTGGAGCACGAGGGCGAGGAAGCAGATCAGCGCGTGGGCCCGGATGCGGTCTGGCAGCCGATGGTGGACCGGGGCGATCTCGATGTCGGACTTCAGCACGCGGAAGCCGCGCTCGATGTCGGCCAGCGCCTTGTAGCGGGCGACGGCCTCGGCGAGGTCGAGATCGGGGGCGTTGGTGATCAGCGCCAGCTTGCCGTCGAAGAGCTCCGCCTCGGCGATGGTGTCCTCGTCCAAGCTGTAGCTGAAGCGGTCGGCGGTGTAATCGGCCTTGAGAAAGCGGGTCAGTTCCGCCTCGGCCACGGCGCGGGTGAAGCGGCTGTAGGCGCCACGATCGGAGGCGCGGCGTCCCCTGGCCGTCTGGCCGACATCCTGGGCATCGAGCCTGGCGACCATCTTGTCGGCCATGGCCTCGAGTTCGGCGATGCGGGCACGGCGGCGGGTGGATTGCTCCTCGGCGCGCAGCGGGTCACGGGCGACGATGAGGCGATGACCGGCGAAGGACGCCTCGGCCAAACCGTCTTCGGTGAAGGCAAGGCTGCGGAAGGTCTCGACCAGCTCGGCGTAGCGACGGGCCGGCACGGCCAGGATGAATTCGAGTTTCCGCCCGTCCCGGTCCGCCAGTGCGGTCAGTTCGCCGTCGCCCATCGGGCTTGAACCGGTGGCGCCTCGATGGGCAACTCTCCAAGCTCAGCAGTCCGCGATCGGCCACCAGTATGACGCGCTGGATCGGGAAGCGCGCGAGAACCGTCTGGAGCATGGCCTGCAAGGTCTTCGTCTCGGCCGACGTTGCCGGGATGGACCGTGTGCAGTCGACATGGTTGCGCCATTGATGGAGTGGATGGCTCCCGCTCCCGGCATCGGGATGTGCCACGGTGGGTGTTGTTGAACAGTCCACCGAAGGGAGCCATCCATGGAACAGCCTACCACCATCGGCATCGATCTGGCGAAGAGCATCTTCCAGGTGCACGGCGTGAGCGTAGATGGGCCCGTTGTGCTGCGTCGGCAGCTGCGCCGGGGCCAGGTTCTAACCTTCTTCTCGCGTCTCGATCCGTGCCTGATCGGGATGGAGGCTTGCTCCGGTGCGCATCATTGGGCGCGGGAGCTTTCGGCGCTCGGCCACGAGGTGCGGCTCATGCCGGCGGCATACGTGAAGCCGTATGTAAAGCGCGGCAAGACCGACAGGGCGGACGCGGAGGCGATTTGCGAAGCGGTGACGCGGCCGACGATGCGCTTCGTGCCGGTGAAGTCGGCGGAGGCTCAGGCGGCGCTGCTCGACCACAAGGCGCGGGACTTCCTCATCCGCCAGCAGACCCAGACCGTGAACACGATCCGTGCGCATCTCGCCGAGTTCGGGATCGTGGTGGCGAAGGGTATCCAGAATGTCGACCGGCTCCTTGCCGCTGCGGAGCAGACGCCCGAGGCCGCGCGACCCGCCCTCGACCTGCTGGCTGGCCAGCTCCGCGATCTGCGCGCCCGGATCGAGACGGTCACCGCGCGCATCGAAGCGGCGCAGAAGAGCGACCCGCTCGCCCGACGTCTCGCCACGATCCCCGGGCTCGGACCGATTGCCTCGAGCGCCTTCGCCGTCACCACGCCCGACGTCGCGGCGTTCCGCTCCGCGCGAGACTATTCCGCCTGGCTCGGGCTCACGCCGAAGCCCCATTCGAGCGGCGGCAAGGAGCGGCTCGGGCGGATCTCGAAGGCTGGAAACCGTTACCTGCGACGCCTGCTCTACCTCGGCGCCATGGCGCAGATCGCAGGCCGGCGCCGCGGACGACCCGGGACCGACTGGCTTTGGAAGATGCTGGAGAGAAAGCCTGTGAAGGTGGTGGCCATCGCCCTGGCCAACCGGATGGCGCGGGTCGTCTGGGCGCTCGTCAGGAGCGGCGAAAGCTACCGGGCAGCCCCGGTCTGACAGAACACGCCGGCGCAGATCGGCTCCGAGACGGTGAGGCGCGACGTGAGGTGATGGCGACAGGACGGCGAAACGGCAATCGGGACACCCTGTTCGAACCGAAGCACCTCCGAGTGCGTGCCATTGATCGGGACCCGAGCGCCGGCGGACTTCATCAGGGCGCGCAGCTGCCACGCTGCACATCAGACGCCGTACACATGGCCGCGACCGACCAGACCCAGCCACCGAACAGCGCCCTTGCCCCGCGGGAGCCATCCACACATGGTTCGAGCAACAATGTCGACGGCAGACCCTCGGCGGTTTGCACCACGCCGAGAACGAACTGGCGCGCGACGCCGCCTACGTCCTTGTTCATGCCGAAGGCGCGCAGGTCGTCCGCGACCTCTCCCTCGCCGTGGATGCGCACGGTGGTCAGGTCGTAGAAGACCACGGCAAGGTCTTGATCGACCAGCGGGCGGATTTGTCTGGCCAGCTCGATTTCCACCCGCTCGGCGCGATCCATCAGCGCATCCATCGCGCGAAGCAGATGCTGGTGGGTGACGGTCTCGGGCATGGCTGGCATCGCCACGGTCTCCAGCCAGCGCAGGCAGCCCAGCTTGCTCGTCGGGTCGCACAGGCGGTTGAACACCATGGCGCGTACGAGGGCCTCCACATCGGTTCCGCGACGCCCCGACCGCAGGGCCCGGCCAAGCGCGCGGTCGAGACCGAGGTCCTTCCAGAGCGCATGCAGGGCGAAGACGTCACCGTAGCTGCGCGCGCCTTCCCAGGCGATCTCGGTCTTCGCCGGCTCGTCCCGCCCGGCAACCCGGCTGAGGCCCCGGATCAGGGCGTCGAGCTGGCCCTCCTTCATTCCGTCGACGCGCCCGAGGTTGGCGACGACGCGCAGCCTGGGCTTTCCGGCATCGTTGCGGAAGGACTCGACGATCTGCAGATAGCGACGCCCGCCGCTCTCGGTGACGCGTGTAAACATGGAATGCAAGATGCCTCAGATGCACCCGCATCTCAATGCATGCTAGGGCAACGACGTGTAACTACACGAGTTGGGCCGAAATCCGCCCCGCACGGCTACCAAGCCCTTGAATTCCCGAACACGGCGCGCACCGGATAGACGAAATCCGGCCGGCAAACGTCGAACTTCGGCGGGCTGATCGACGGCGACGGATCGAGACGGACCGCCGTCCCCCAACGCGGTGCGCCACCCCCCTCCGCCACGGCCCGCGAGAGAGTTTCTACACAGGCTCGGCCGTTGGAAAAGCACCGGCACGCATAGTCGGCACCCTCAGCGATGCCGACCAATGCCAGCTATCTCATCTTATTGGCCGCGCGCCTCCTCGATCGCCTGCATGCAGCCCTCTTCGTCACCTGCGGCAAGGGCTTCCTCAGCGCGCATCAGTGCGTCCTGGCGCGAGTCGCCCGACGCACCGCTCGCGGCCTCACTCGCTGTGACGTCACCCTCCTGTTGGGCCTGGGCGTCCTGTCCCGAGGTCGCGATATCTGCCGTGGCGCCGGCGCCTGAACTCGCGGCGGCGCCGGCCGTCCCCGCCTCGTCCCCGGACGCATCTTCTCCGGCACCGGACGAACTCTCTTCCAGCGGCGCGAGGCTTCCGTCCTTCGCTATGCCTTCGCCACTCTGTTCCACGCTCACCTCGCTGCGGATTGAGTCCAGTTCTCCGGCGCAATCGGCCTTCGCTGCGGTAGCCGTGACGGCAAGCGCGATACTGGCCAGGTATGCGCCCCAGATCTTAGTTGCCATGCCATGGGTCCTCCTCGGCGCACCTGCGCCCATGCACCGAACAGAGCAGATGGCCGGGTGTTCCCAGCCTCGCACAACGAAGGACGGAAATCTGCGCAAGCGAGTTTCAGCGCCAGGACTCCGGACTAGATCATGCTGCCAAGCTACCCAGGCTGCAGCCGAGGACAGGCTAGATTGGGCGTGAGGTGACGAGCGGGAACCAGGGCTTATGGCGTCAGGGCCGGCCGTCGCCGTTCCGAAAAGCGGATACTTCAGCTTTTCACTGCTCTACCCGAGATCAAATGCGGCGGCAGGACGACGCTGCTCTTGGGTAAGGGATTTGCAAGGCTGCAATCCGGACAGCGCTGCGGTCGTCGTTCGGCGGTATCTCGGAGGAGACTTCCGGAACGATAACCGCGCAGGTGGCTCAGTTCGCCGAGAGCGTCCCGCAGCGTCTCCACGGTGGGACGGAGCGTATCTTTCAGTGCCCGACAGAAGAGCAGGCAAGGCGCGGACGCGAATCGTCGCTGTTTTTCAACGGGAGCTCCGCGGACGTCATTTCCACATTGACATGATGCAGTACCCGCTTTTGCGCGCTCTCAGCGTGTCTGCCGTGGCGCTGCACGGGCGCCTGGATCTGCCAGATCTCCAGAGCTCCTACCTGCGGTTTCTTGACATGCCGCTGGTGTCGATCTCGGACGCGCAGCAGTCGCCGATGCCGCCGGTGAATTGGATTTGTGCGATCTATCGCAGGCTGCCAAGCTCGCGCTTGCCGCCGAACACGCGTTTATAAGGCTACCTGACCTTCCTTGGCCGCATGTCGTCGGAGATGAGACGAGATCGCGCCGTCGAGATCGCAGCACGGGTGGGCGCGCCGCTCAGGATAACCTTCGGATCGGTCGATGCCCATCCTGTCGATCCTCGCGAACATCCGGGACGAATGGCGCGCTCCCGTCTCGGCCTTCGACGGATCGCGTTCCGGACGGAATTGCGCGGCCTCAAGCGGTGCCGAGCCCGATGATCTCGCGCCGACCCGTCGTGTTCACGGCGACGGCGATTATGTCCGCGTCGGAGACGATCCTGCCGCCGTGGCGCACCTTCAGATACGTCGCGTCGAGCCAGAGATACCGCCAGTCGCCGGTGATCCGCCGGTTGATGTTGAGCGACAACCATCGTGTGATGTCCGGCGCGGCTCGAGGAAGGTCGGGAAGTACGAATCTTGCCTTGGCTTCGGCACGCGCAGGTTCGCGTCCCGAGCCGGGTGTCGAGCGCCCGGTCGCGGCAGCCGTTGCGCCAGGTAGTGCGGCCCTCCGTGCGCTCGTGCCGCCCGGCGCCAGCGACACCTTCGACGTCGATCTCATGAGAAGCTGCAGCATGGCCTCGGCCACGGTGCGGAGGAAATCGCGCTCGTCGGGCTTCTCAAGCAGCTCGGCGAGCGACTTGCTGGTCTTGGTCATCGGCGGTCCCGGTACGGGTTGAAGTCGGCAAACTCCACCCTGACCGTACACCTCGATGGCCAACCCGCTTGCACCGTCTCGGCGAGCGGAAATTCCACCAGCACCGTGGCCGCTGACACGCGATGAAGTTGCGATCGGAGGTTGATGGCCGGAGGGTCGAACGACCGCGTCTCTGGAAGCCTGGTTCAAGAACGGCGCATCGACGCCGACGCTCTCATGAGGATCCGGACGCGGATCTCCATCAGGGCGATGGCCGCGGTGCCGCATGCGTTTGTGCATGACCGAGCCGCACCAGTAGCGACCGAACTCGACAACAAAGGCGGGCCTTCGGTTTGAGCGGCAGGTTCTTGAGGATGAGACGACCACGGCCTCCTTCAGCGCTGACGCCCCATCTCTCGACCAGCGTCATCGTCGCCGCCGCGAGGCGCCGCGGGAACGGCACCGCGATGCTGGAAACGTTGAGACAGCAGGCTCATGCCCGCGGCGATAGCGGCTCTCTTCGCGTAACCCAACCGAGACGTCTTTCGGGGCTTTTGCGCCCTCAGCGAGTTGATTCTAGGTCGTACACCCATGTCGCGACGCTTTTCGCAAGCATCGCAAGATGATCCGACGCCGCGAGGCCGGTGACGCGCTTGCGCGGCCTCAGATCGTGATCGCCATCCTCCACCCAGCGGACCTCGATGCGCGGTGAGAGCGTGTAGGTCGCCACCTCCTCAGGGCTGCCGAACGGATCGCGCGTCCCTTGGACGATCAGGGCCGGCGTCTCGAGCGTGGCGAGGTGCGCGGTCCTCGTCTGCTCCGGCTTCCCGGGCGGGTGAAACGGGTAGCCCAGGCAGAGCAGACCCGCGACCGTTCCGGTCTCGTGCAGGGGATCGGCTGCCATGCTGGCGACGCGTCCCCCCATCGACTTGCCGCCGATGACAAGGGTCCGACCCGCTGAACAGGCTGCGACGGCGTCGCGAAATTCGGCGACCAGGCTTTTCGCGCCGGGGGGCGGACGGCGCGTGCCCTCGCGGCGCGCCGCCATGTAGCCGAACTCGAACCGGGCGACACGCAGACCTTCGCGAGCCAGGGATTCCGCGATCGCCGTCATCGGCTTGGAATCCATCGGCGCCCCGGCCCCGTGTGCGAGGAGGATCGTTGCACGCGAGTCTTCCGGACCGTCGGTCAGGAACAGCATGTCAACCGGCAGATACGCGTTGCGAGGCGAGGTAGCTGAGGCCCCGCCGCGCCTTGCGTGACCACTCGGACGATGAGTCGAGCTCCAGGTAGCGCCTCCAGCAGCGTTCGGCCGTCAGCATGTCGCCCGCGTCAAACGCCAACGCGGCAAGGTTGAAGATCGCGTCGGCGTAGTCGGAATCTTCCTCGATGGCGCGCTCGAGATGGCGGCGGGCGGCACCGTGCCGTCCCTGATCGGCCACCACACCCGCGAGGTTGAACCAAGCCTCGACGAGAGAAGGATCGTGGCGGATCGCGCGAATGTAGTCCCGCTCCGCTTCGTGCGGTCGGCCTGCGGAACGCAGGCAGTTCGCGCGGTTGTAGGCTGCGATCGCGTCGGTGGGATCGAGCGCGAGGCAGCGCGCATAGAGCGCGGCGGCATCGAGGATGCGGTCTGCCGCCTCTGCCTCCTCCGCCGCCGCGAAAATGTCCTCGGCGTCCTCTTGGTCTTCGGCGAAGCCGAAAAGCAGCTGGCCATCAAGCTCCGCAAGCCGCTCGCCCGCATCCGCGTAAATCGCACCGGGGCCACCGACCATGAGCGACCGTGCGGTCAGCGATGTGGCCGACCCGCACCGATGGACAGAGCGCGCGATCGTGCCCCAACTCGCACCGCCGGCGATCAGGCCTGCATATTGCCGCGCCAGCATCAGGTCCCTGAGGGTGAAAGGCGCGCCGGCGCTCTCGAAGGCGTCGAAGAGGGCAAGGAGGTCGGCGTCCTGCGAGGACAGCCCGGACTGCTTGCAGAGCGTCTCTCGCGACAGGTCCCCGGGCAAGACCGCGTCGCCGGGCCCCAGCATCCGCAAGAACGCGGTCTCCCCGAGAATCTTGCGCTTGGTTCGCCGCTCCTCCGCCAACCGGTCGGCGATGGTTGCATCGTCGAGACGGTCGAGAAGTCGCCTTCCGAACACCGTATGCGTCGTGCGTCGCGTAATACCGCGGTGCAGCACGTGGCCGGCCAGCGCCGCATCCCGCGCCGCGATACGGCGCGGCACGGCGGCAAGCGCGCCGATCAGGCCGAAGACCTGCATCGTCACTTCTTGGCCGAGCGCCGACGCCCTCCGGTGCCGGTCGCCTTCTCGGCCGGTTCGGCGGCCTTGGTCGCGCGCTTGCTGCGGCTCTTGGCAGGAGGCTTGGTCTCACTGAGGCTGGCCTTCAGCGCATCCATCAGGTTGACGACGTTGCCGCGCTCCGGCGCGTCGGCGATGATCGGCTTGTGACCCTTGAGCTTCTCGCGGATCATGTCCTTGAGCGCGGTCTCGTAGCGATCCTCGTAATCCTTCGGATCGAACTTCGTCGTCTTCTGCGCGATCAGCGCCTCGGCCAGTTCCAGCATCTCCGAGTCGGGCTCGAGATCGGGGATCTCGTCGAAATAACCCGACGTCGCACGCACCTCGTTCGCGGCGCGCAGCGTCTGGACGAACATGCCCTTGTCGCGCGGCGAGATCGTGATCACCCGCTCCCGGCTGGACAGGACCACCCGGGCGATGGCGAGCTTGCCGGCCTTGCGCATCGCCTCGCGCAGCACGACGAACGTTTCCTCGGCCATCGCGCCGTCCGGTGCGAGGTAGTAGGCCGCATCCTGCCAGATCGGGTCGACCTCGGCCTCGTCCACGAACGCCTCGATCGACATGGTGTGCGTCGACTCCAGCTTCACCGCGTCGAGATCCTCGGCGTCGATGATCACGTACTTCTTGGGCTCGTACTCGTAGCCCTTGACCAGATCGGTGCGCTCCACCAGCCCGAGTTCGGGATCGACCGGCTTCATGTTGATCCGGTTGTGAGTGTCCTTGTGAAGCTGGTTGAACCGGATCCGGTCGTTCGAGCTCGTCGCCGTGTAGAGCCGCACGGGGCAGCTCACGAGGCTCAGTTTGAGGTAGCCCTTCCAGCTTGCCCGGGGTGCCATGGGCGTCTCCTTGCGTGACGGTCGCGTCAGCCGGGCAGGTCGCGGGCGTGTTCGTCGATGTCCGCCCACGGGTCGCCGGACCGAGAGACCAGTTCCGGAAGTGTAGAGTAGTTCAAGTCCCCCGGATCGTCGATTGTTTCCAGGTCCGCCCACGATAACGGCGTCGAAGCGTAGAGATTTGGCCGCGCCCTGAGCGAGTAGGGCGCTACCGCCGTCGCCCCGCGCGCATTGCGGTGGAAGTCGACAAAGATCCGGCGCCTGCGGTTTGCGGCTCCCATCGTCGTCGTGAAGGTCGTTGGCGCGGATTTCTCTACGCGCTCGGCGAGCGCCTTGGTCGCCATGTGCACCGCCTTCCAGCCCTTGCGGGTCGTCACCGGCACGACGAGGTGGACGCCCTTGCCGCCAGACGTCTTGACGAAGGGCACCATGCCCGCCGCCTCGACAACGCCGCCGACATGCACCGCGGCCTCGACGATCTCGCGCCAGCCGATCCCTTCGCCCGGATCAAGGTCGAGGACGATGCGGTCTGCCGTCTCGAGCCGCTTCCGGGTCGTTCCCCAGACGTGGAACTCCACGACGCCGAACTGTGCGAGCGCAAGATAGCCCTTGGCGTCCTCCACTGAGATGTAGGTCTTCGTCTCGCCGTCGGAGTTCTTGGTGTCGAAGCGGGCGACAGACGCCGGCATGCCACTGAAGGCATGGCGCTGGAAGAAGCAGTCCTCCGGCCGGCCGGTCGGGCAGCGCACCAGCGAAACCGGCCGACCGAGCAGGTGTGGCAGCATGAAATCTCCAACCGCCGCATAGTAGACGGCAACGTCGAGCTTGGTGGCGCCGGAGCGGCCGAACATCCTCCGCGTCGGGTTGGTGATCGTGATCGCGGCGAGATCCGCGTCCGAGATCAGTCGCTTCCGGGCGCCAGCGCTCTGGCTGAGTTCGACCTCGCGCAGCCCCGTGAAGACGCCATGCCTGATCGCGCCTTCCGCCGTCAGGTTCGAGTAGTGCACATGCGCGGTCAGCGTCGGCCGGACCCAGATAACGTCCTTCGCACCGCCAGCCAGCGGCTCGGCGCGCGGCAATCCCTCGAGCCGGGAGAAGAGGCGCTCCAAGGTCGCGGCGTCGAAGCCGGTCCCGACCTTGCCCCGGAAGATGAGGTCTTCGCCGTTACGCTCGGCCAGCGCCAGGGCGCCTAGCCCGCCTGTGGCCGGGGACACGGTATAGCCCGCGACGGCGAAGTCTCCCGTTTGCAGCGCCTTGGTCTTGGTCCACGACTTCTGCCGCCCGGGACGGTAGGGTGCGTCGGCACGTTTCGAGACGACGCCTTCCAGCCCCATCTCCGAAATTCGTTCGAAGACCTCGGCGCCACCGCCCGTGACATGATCGCAATACTGGACCGCGTCACGGGGGCCGGTGCCGCCGAGCAGCTTTGCCAACAGAGCCTTGCGCCGATGCAGCGGTGCATCACTCAGGTCCCAGCCGTTGAGGTACGGCAAGTCGAAGGCGAAGAAGCGCAGCTCGTGGCCCGCGCCCCGGCCGAGCGCGTCCTGCAGCATTGCAAAGCGGCTGATGCCCGCGGCGTCCTGGACGACGATCTCGCCGTCGATCACCGCCTCACGGCACGGCACGCCGTCGAACGCGCCGGCAAGGTCCCCATATCTCTCCGTCCAGTCGAGACCGCTGCGGGTGAAGAGGCGCGTCCCCCCCTCCGAGACTCGCGCCATCGTGCGGTAGCCGTCGAGCTTGATTTCGTGCATCCAGTCGTCGCCGGCGGGAGGCGTGGCCGCCGCCACGGCGAGTTGCGGGCGAAGCTGGGACGGCATTGCAGCCCTGACGGCGCCCGGCAGGCGGCCGGGTTGCAGCCGCTCCGGCGGCCGCGCGACGAGCGCCTCGATGGTCCGGCCGGACTTCACGCTTTCGGGGCGGGCCGCAAGGATGTCGATCTCGGTGTCGGCCGCTGCGTCACGCTCCTTCAACAGAAGCCAGTTGCGCTTGCTATCGCCCTTCTTCCGCTTGAGTTCCGCCAGCATCCAGCCGCCAGACAGCTTCTCTCCGGCGAGGCGGAACTTGAAGCTGCCCCGTTCGAGGTCCGCCGCCGCATCGCCCATCGGTGCCCACGTGCCGGCGTCCCAGACGATCATCGGACCGCCGCCGTAGTCGCCCTCCGGGATCACGCCCTCAAAGTCGATGTACTCGACCGGGTGGTCTTCGGTCTGGACCGCCAGTCGCTTTTCCTCGGGGTCGAGCGACGGCCCCTTGGGGACCGCCCAGCACCTGAGCACGCCACCGAGCTCCAGTCGGAGGTCGTAGTGGTCCGCCGTGGCGCTGTGCTTGTGAACGACGAACCGATTGCCCGTCTCCGGTCGCACCTCCCCTTCCGGTTCGGCGGTGCGCCAGAAACGGCGGCGCTTGCGGTAGTCCTGCAGCTTGTCGCTCATGCGTGACGCCACCGTGGCGCGCGCCATGGCCTGCGTCCAGTTCCGCGTCGCGCTCATCAAGCCCCCGCTGGCGAATCCTCCGCGGGTCTGGGAGATAGGTCCGCATGTCGACCGCGATCCGCTACTTCAAATGGTCCTTCGTCGTCACCGTCTTCGGCCTCGTGCTCGCGTTCTGGCTGGGGCTGAAATTTTCCGGCACGCTCGGCGGTGCGCTTTCGTTCCTGCTCGTGGGAACAGTGCTCGCCGTGCTCGAGATCTCGCTCAGCTTCGACAACGCCATCGTCAACGCCAACAAGCTCAAGACAATGGCGCCGGTCTGGCAGAGGCGCTTTCTGACGTGGGGCATCCTCATCGCCGTCTTCGGCATGCGGATCGTCTTTCCGTTGGCGGTGGTGGCGATCGCGGCATGGGTCGCTCCGTTCGAGGCGGTGCGCCTCGCCGCGACCGAGCCCGCCGAGTACGCGCGGCTGATGCGCGAGTCGCACCTGTCGATCGCGGCCTTCGGCGGCACCTTCCTGATGATGGTGGCGCTGCAGTACTTCATCGACGAGGACAAGGAGGTCGACTGGCTGAAGGGGGTGGAGGACCGGCTGCGCCGCTGCGCCTCGATCCGTGGCATCGCCTACGGGCTGGTGCTGCTGGTGATCCTCTGCTTTGCCGGGCTGCTGCCGGCAAAGTCTGAGGCGGAGTTCCTTTTCGCTTCGGTCCTGGGGCTCGTCGTCTTCACCGCGGTCGAGACCCTGAGCGAGGTGCTCGACGCCCAGAGCGAGCTCGACGCCGCGGCGCGCGCCGGCGGCCTCGGCGCGTTTCTCTACCTGGAGGTACTCGACGCAAGCTTCTCCTTCGACGGCGTCATCGGCGCCTTCGCCCTGACCCAGAATCTGTTCCTGATCGCGATCGGGCTCGGCATCGGTGCCATGTATGTCCGGTCGATGACGATCATGCTCGTCGACCGACAGACCCTGACGCAGTTTCGCTTTCTAGAGCACGGCGCGTTCTACTCGATCCTTGCGCTGGCGCTCATCATGTTCGCGCAAAGCCTCGTACACGTGCCCGAGTTCTTCACCGGCCTCATCGGCGCGGCGATCATCGGGCTGTCGCTGTTCTCCTCGATCCGCTTCAACCGGCGCGCGGCTGCCGACCAGCTCAGAGGCCGCAGCCGCGCGCATTGACGAAGAGCACGTAGACCGACGTCGTCGCGGTAATGATGAGTCGATTGCGCTTTCGCCCCGCGAAGCAAAGGTTCGAGACGACCTCCGGCAGGGGGATCTTTCCGAGTCGCGCCCCATCGGCGGCGAAGACATGGATGCCGTCTCCCGCCGAACACCACAGGTTGCCCGACGTGTCGATCCGAAAGCCATCGAACAGCCCTGCGTCGCAGGTGACGAAATCCGCCCCTTGTCCGACCCCGTCTCCTTCGACCGGATAGGCACGAAGCCGTGGCGCGCAGCTCCGATCGTGGGTCCAGCCGGTGTCGGCGACGTAGAGGGTGCTCTCGTCAGGCGAGAAGGCGAGGCCGTTGGGTTTCAGCATGTCGGTGACGACGGCGGTCAGGGTGCCGTCCGGGGCGATGCGGTAGACGTGGCTGACGCCGAGTTCCGACGTGGCGGCGTCGCCCTCATACTCGCTGTCGATGCCGTAGGTGGGGTCAGTGAACCAGATCGAGCCGCCGGACTTCACCACGACGTCGTTGGGTGAGTTCAGGCGCTTGCCGTCGACGGTGTCGGCGAGGACACGGCGAGAGCCGTCGTGCTCGATCCGGCTGACGCAGCGGCCGCCGTGCTCGCAGGCGATGAGGCGGCCCTCGAGGTCGACGGTGTGGCCGTTCTGGTTCCGGGCCGGGGCCTCGAAGACGGAGACGTGGCCGGAGACCTCATCCCAGCGCATCACCTGGTCGTTTGGGATATCGGACCAGACGGCGTAGCGGCCGGCTGGGAGGTAGGCGGGACCCTCGGTCCAGCGGCCGCCGGTCCAGATGACTTCGGGGCCAGCGTTGCGGTGGATCAGGCGCTCGAAGCGCTCGTCCTCGACGATGTAGTCGCGTGGCGGCATCCTCCCTCCCTCAAGACGTGACGCGTTCGTTCCGGCCGTAAACCAGCAGCATGCCGATGATAACGGCGCCGTAGATGATCTGCCGCACCGCCTCGGGCATCTGCATTATCGACAGAACCGAGTTCAGCAGCACGATCAGGATCACGCCCACCAGAGTTCCGGCGTAGCGCCCCCGACCGCCCAGGATGTGCGTGCCGCCGAGCACCACCGCCGCGATAGCTGGCAGCAGGAAGGCGTTGCCCATCCCCTGGTAGGCCTGCGTCGAGTAGCCGGCGAGCAGCACCCCCGCCATCGCGGCGCAGATGCCCGAGCCCATGAAGGCGCCGATGATGACGAGGCGGGTGCGGATGCCGGAGAGGTAGGCTGCCGCCTCCCTCGCGCCGGTCGCGTAGACCGCCTTGCCGAAGACGGTGCGGTTCAGGATCACGACGATTGCGACCGACACCGACGCCCAGACGAAGAGCGCGACGGGGATGCCCGCGATCCGTCCCGCCGCCAGCCACCGCATCAGCGGCGTCGCGTCGGTCTGCGGCGCGAAGCCGCCGGTATGGGCGACCATCAGGCCGCGCAGCACCGAGTTGACGCCGAGCGTGAAGATCATTGACGGAATGCGCAGGAAGGCGACGCCGCAGCCGTTGACCAGCCCGACCAGAGCCCCGACGGCGAGGCCGGTCGGGATTGCCAGCTCTCCACCGACGCTGGTCGCCATCATGGCGGAGGCCGCGAGCGTCCACGGCAGCGACAGGTCGATGTGGCCGAGCAGGATCACCAGCATCATGCCCGCGGCGCAGAGGCCGAGAAAGGTGCCGGTCTGGAGCTGCTGCATCAGGTAGCCCGGCGAGAGCAGCGGCGCGGTGCCGCTGGTCGTCAGGGTGTAGACCGTGCCGAGGATCAGGATCGCCAGCGCGAAGGCCGAGGCGATGACGACGGGGCGGTTCTCGGACGTCATCCAGCGGCTCACCGGAAAAGCTCCATCCGGTTGCGGACGCGCAGGGTGCGCAGCGCGCCGAGGCTGACGGCGGCGAGCAGGACCATCCCCTCGATCAGCGGCTGCAAAAGGGGGTCGATGGCGAGGATGCGGAAGTAGAACGAGATCACCCGCAGGATCAGAGCGCCGATCAGCGAACCGATGGCACCCCCGACCCCGCCGAGCAGGGACGTCCCGCCGAGGACGACGGCGGCGATGGAGTTCAGCGTGTAGGCGCCGGCCTGGGCGACGTCTGCATTGCCGGACGAGGTCTGGATGGCGAGGTAGAGCCCGCCGCAGGCGGCGAAGAACCCGGCCAGCGTGAAGGCGGCGATGCGGGCGCGGGCGACCGGTAGGCCGGACATGTAGGCCGCCCCCTCGGCCGAGCCGATGGCGTAGACGGTGCGGCCGGTCAGCGAGCGCTTGAACGGGATCCAGACGAGGATGGCGATGCAGAAGAGCAGCAGGAACGGCACTGGCAGGTTGGCGAAGGGGCGGAACCACCAGGAGTCGCCATTCTGCGCCAGACCGTAGGTGTCGGCGAAGTCCCACATCGCGTTCGTCAGCGCCCAGTTCAGGTCGCCGTCGACGGTGCCGCCGGGCGAGGGCCGGACCAGGAGCGCGAGGCCGATGGCGATGGCGCCGGTGGCGAGGGTCGCGATGATCGGCTGGATGCGGCCGTAGACCACGACGAGCCCGTTCATCAGCCCGAAGAGCGTGCCCGAGAGCAGCGTCAGCGCCATTCCGAGGACGATCTGCGCCGGGCTGCCGTCGAGCAGGTGCGAGGCGATGCAGGCGGCGAGCGTCATCACCGCGCCCACCGACAGGTCGAGCCCGCCAAGCAGCACCGGCAGCGTCTGCGCCATGGCCACGAAGCCGATCGCGACGGATTCGTTGCCGTTCTGCACGAAGACGGCGGTCGAAAAACCGCGCGGGTGCAGGATGTGGTAGACGAGGTAGAGCGCCAGCAGCAGCAGCACGGCAAAGCCGAACGCCTTGTTCTGCGGCAGGAAGCGGCTCACGCGGCGCCGGGCAGGTTCAGCGAGGCGCCGACGATCGCCTCTTCGGTGATGGCGTCGCCCTCGAGTTCGGCCGCGACGCGACCGTCGTACATGACGGAGACGCGGTCGCAGCAGCCGATCAGCTCGGCGTAGTCCGAGGAGTAGAACAGGATCGCCCGCCCCTCGTCGGCGAGCTGGCGCATCAGGCGGTAGATGTCCTGCTTGGTGCCGACGTCGATGCCGCGGGTCGGGTCGTTGAGCAGGATGACGTCGGGGGCGATGGCGAGCCACTTGGCGATCACCACCTTCTGCTGGTTGCCGCCGGAGAGGGTGCCGACCGCGTCCTGCGGGCTGCCGATCTTGATGGCCAGCCGGGCGATGGCGTCGTCCACCGCGTCCCGCGCGCGCGCCTGGTCGATCAGGCCGGCGCGCGTGACCTGGTCGTAGGAGGCGGCGAGGAGGTTGTCGGAGATCGAGCGGCCGAGCATCAGCCCCTCGGTCTTGCGGTCCTCGGGGACGAGGGCGAGGCGGGTGGCGCCGGTCCTGGCCGCGTGGGGCGAGGCGGGGATGCCGGGGCGGCCGCCGATCCGGACCTCGCCACGGACGCCGCGGAGGACGCCGAAGAGGGCCTGCAGCAGCTCCTTCTGGCCCTGCCCGTCGAGGCCGCCGAGGCCCACGATCTCTCCCGGCCCGACGTCGAGGTCGACGCCGTTGAGGCGCGGCTCCCACCGCAGGCCGCGGACGGAAAGGACCGGGTCGGGGCGGGCGGGGCGCGCGGGCTTGGGCAGGAACTGCGCGTGGACGTCGCGGCCGATCATCAGGCGGACGATCTCGGCGTCGGACTTGGCGCCCTTGGCGAAGGTTTCGATATGCTTGCCGTTGCGGAAGACGGAGAGGGTGTCGCACAGCGCCTCGACCTCGTTCATGCGGTGCGAGATGAAGAGGATCGCGGTGCCCTCGTCGCGCAGGTCGTGGAGCAGGTCGTAGACGGTCTGGACGTCGCGGCTGGTCAGCGCGGAGGTCGCCTCGTCGAGGATCAGGAGCGTCGGGCGGCGGCGGATCGCCTTGGCGATCTCGACCATCTGGCGGCGCGAGAGGCTGAGGTCGCGGACCTGGGCGCGGGGGTCGACATCCTCGCAGCGGACGCGGGCCAGTACCTCCTCCGCCCGGCGGCGTTCCACACGTCGGTCGATCATGCCGAACCGGCGCGGCGGGTCGGCGAGCGAGATGTTCTCGGCCACGGTCAGGTCGGGGATCAGGGACAGTTCCTGGAACATACAGACGATGCCGGCGTCGGCGGCCTCCTGCGGGCCGGCGAAGCGGACGGGGCGGCCGTCGAGACGCATCTCGCCGGCGTCGGGCTGGAGCACGCCCGAGACGATCTTGATCAGCGTCGACTTGCCGGCGCCGTTCTCGCCCAGGATGGCGTGGATCGAGCCGCGGCGGCAGGCGAAGTCCACGCCTTCCAGGGCGCGGACGCCCTGGAAGTGCTTGGAGATGCCGCTGAGCTGGAGGTGTGCCGTCTCTGGCACGCTCAGTTGATGTCCTCTTCGCTCTGCGACATGATGGCTGGGCCCGAGATGTTCACACCGCAGGGCGGAAACTCGTTCACGGTGAAGAAGTTGTCGGGCAAGTCGGGCCAGTAGTTCACGCCCGCCTCGAGCTCGTCGTAGGTGGCGACGGGCAGCGGGACGGAGATGAGCTGCGGCATCGGGTTGCCCTCGAGCGCCGAGATCGCGGCCTTCATGGCGATGGCGACGAGGCCCGGGGACTGGCCGATGGAAATCCCCTTGAGCCCCTCGTCGGCGTGCTCGGCCACGAGCTTGCGGAAGCCGTTCTCGGACTCCCCCGCAACGGGGACGAAGGGGTGGCCTGCGTCCATCATCGCCTGCACCACGCCTGTGGAGCCGCCTTGGGTGATGATCGCGTCGAACTGGTCGTGCACGGCGATCGCGTCGGCGGTGACCTTCTGCGCCGTGCCGTCGTCCCAGTTGCCGACGACCTGCACCACCTCCCAGTCACCACCGAACTCGTCGAGCACCTGGTGGATACCTTCGGAGCGGTCGCGGTCGACGGAGTTGCCGGGCAGGCCGCGCACCTCGAGAATCTTGCCGGAGGTCTTGCCCTCCTTCTCCAGCTCATCGAGGACGAACTGCGCCCAGGTGCGGCCCATCTGCAGCTGGTCCTCGTTCACCTGCATGACGGCGTCGGTGTCGAGGACGTTGTCGAACGGCACGATGACCACGTTCTCGCGGTCGGCGAGGCGGATCACCCGGTCGAAGCCGTCGGGCGCGACGGCGATGGTGACGATCGCGTCGAAGCCCTGGTTGATGAAGTCCTCGATGGCGCCCAGCTGCGCCGGCGCGTCGGTGCCGGTGGACACGACCTTGAACTCCTCGATCTTGTCGGCAATCGCCGGGTCCTCGGCGAATGCCTTGGCGGTCTGAATCATCTGGATCCGCCAGGTGTTGCCGACGAAGCCGTTGACGATGGCGATGCGGTACGGCGCCTCCCTCGCCTCCCACTGCAGGTAGGTCGTGTCGTCCGACCATGGCGCGAAGCACTCGGGCTCTGCGCCCGGGCCTTCCACGACCTCCGGGCCGGCCACCGCGGCCCCTCCCGAAAGGGCAAACGCGATCGCGCCGCCCGTAATCAATCCGATGAACTTCATGAATTCCTCCCATAGGTCACGGGCGGGAAGCTCTGGTCCCCTTACCCGACGTCAAATTGTCGCATGACGCCCCGGACCGCACAAGCGCCGGACTGCAGGTGAGCCGGATCCTCGAGGATCCGTGGTGAGTTCGGACCCGGCGGCGGCAGCGCCGGACCCGTGGACCGCTACATGCCGAGCGACGCCTTGTAGAGCGCGATCTGGCTGTCGCGGCCGATCTGATCGGTGATCTCCTCCCAGGCTGCGGCGATGGCGTCCGCCCCCTCCTGCACCGAGCCGTACTGGCCGGCGAAGATGCGGGTCAGCTCGTCCTCGGCGATGGAGTAGTACTGGAAGATGCCGGGGATCCGCGGCTCGATCGCGGCGTTGGGGTGGTTGTAGCTGTCGACGTTGGATCCGAGATAGTCTTCGACAAAGGCGCGATCGTAGCCCGCCGCTTCCCACTCGTCGTAGTTGAAGTGCGAGTTGCGGTAGGGCTGGAAGCCCGACGGGTAGGCCGAGGTCCAGAGCGACAGGTCCTTGCCGCCGAGATGCGCTGCCGCAGACCAGGCCGCCTTGCGCTTCTTCTCGTCGCCGGAAACGCGGTTGGTCACGTAGATGCCCCAGCCAATATAGGCGTTGTTCGGCGCCTCGTTCGCATTCTCTTCCCACGCGCCTGCCTGGGCGTTGTAGACGCGTTCGGCGCCGGGGTTGATCGAGAAGCCGACGACGTCGCCGACGAGCGAGGTGTCGGAGGTGCGCGCATTCGAGCCGACGTCGCCCCACCACATCAATGCGCCGCCGGTGCCCGCCAGGAACTGCTGGAATGCCGTGGTGTTCGGGTCGGCGTTCATCTGCTCCGGCGGGTAGGCGCCGGCCTCGATCAGGTCCATCACGTCCTGGATCGCCTGCACCCAGCCGGGGTTGTTGATCCGCGGCTTCATCGTCTCTGGGTCGAACAGCCACGCCGCATCGTCGGGGTGCTTGACGTAAGGAGCCGCCCGGTCGGCCAGGAAGTAGAAGCCGAAGCCGCCCCAGGTGATCTTGAGCGGGTCGAGGAAGCCGTAGGCGTCGAGCCCGGTGAGCGGGTCGGTCTTGCCCTTGAGGAACTTGGAGTGCGCGTTGACCTGCGACCAGGTGGTCGGCGGCGCCCATTCGCCCTCGCCACCCTCGGCCGCCCAGGCCTCGGCCAGTTCGGCACTGTCGTAGTAGTCGGTGCGGTAGGCCATCGTGTGGCAGTCGCCGTCGATGGAGATGCGGTAGGTCTTGCCGTCCCACGTTCCCACCGGCGCCTTGAGGTAGTCGACGTAGTCGTCCATCTCGATCAGCTCGGCGACCCAGTCGGGCATCTCGTCGAGCAGGCCCTTGCCGGCGGTGTCGCCCTCGAACGGCGCGCCCATCTGCAGGATGTCGAAGTCCACCGTTCCGGTCGCGATCGACTGCTGCAGGCGCGGGTTGTAGTCCGCCTGGGCAAGGTCGATCCAGTTGATCGTGGCGCCGGTGTAGTCCTGCCAGGGCTTGAGGAAGCCGCGGAACAGGAAGTTGTGCAGGTTCTGGTTGTTGAGCCCCATGAAGGTGAGCTCCACCCCCTCGAACTCCCCCTCCTGCACGGTCTCGCGCGTGCCGCCGAGGCAGAGCTCTCCGACCTTCTGCCAGTCCGCGTCGGTGGGTGAGCCTGCGCCCACGCCCGGGATCTGCAGGATCTGGCGTCGGATGTCGGCATTGTCCTGCGCCCAGCCGGTGCGTGGCAGCGCGCTGGTCGCCGCGAGCGCCGCGGTGCCTTGCAGCATCCGCCGCCGGTTCATCGAGGCGCGCGCAAGGTAATGGAATAGATGCGGTTTCAACTCTGATCCTCCCTGATCATCCGGATCTGGTGTCCGGGCTCCCCTCCGGCGCGATGCCGCGCCGTTCCCCTCTAGGCAGGGTCGGGCCGAGTATGGAGGCTGGAAAAAACCTGTCAACGACGGTGCTTGCCAGCCGCGACGGCGCCGGTCAGGATCGCCCGCATGAGCCTCGGCGACCGTCTTCACATCGTCACCCGCGACGACATCTCGCCCGCGCGCCGCAACGCCGGCCGCGCGGTGGCCTGGGGAACGTTCGCGCTCTTCGCGGCGACGGCGCTGGTCCAGGCGGCGTACAAGCTCGGGTGGACGACATTCGGGTTCGAGACATGGCAGCCCGTGCTCTACCCCTACCTGCTCTGGCTCGTGGCGCTATGCTGGAGCCGGGTGCTCGTGAAGGGTGAGCAGGGCAAGCGCGCGCTGTTCCTGATGCCGGCCGTATTGTTCGTCGCGTCGATCGTGGTGTTCCCGCTGATCTTCGCCGTCGGCATCGCCATGACCGACTGGAACCTCGCCAGCCCGACCGGACCGACCTTCGCCCCCGGCGGCAACTTCGCGGACCTATGGAACGACCCGTTCTACTGGAACGCGCTCGGCAACATGGTCTGGTACGTGCTCGCCATCTCGGTGGAGTACGTCATCGCCTTCGGTCTCGCGCTGCTACTGTCGGCCGACATCCGGGCGCGCAAGTTCTGGCGGGTCGCGTTCCTGCTGCCGCTGATGCTGTCGCCGGTCGCGGTCAGCTGGATGATCGGCAAGTCGATGCTCGAGACGCGGTTCGGGCCGGTCTCGCGCCTGATCCGGTGGCTCGGCTTCGACACTCCCACCTTCTTCTCCGACCCGGTCATCGCCAGGCTGATGATCATGGTCATGGATGCCTGGACGTGGATCCCGCTGATGATGGTGATCCTGCTTGCCGGGCTGCAGTCGCTCGACAAGGAGGTCATGGAGGCCGCGCGCGTCGACGGCGCGACGCCCTGGCAGCGGTTCCGCGAGGTGACGTTCCCGCTGATGATCCCGGTCTCGATCACGGCGCTGCTGATCCGGATCATCTTCAAGCTCAAGCTCGCCGACATCGTCATCAACGTCACGTCGGGCGGGCCGGGCGGCGCCACCGACACGGTGACGAGCTTCGTCTACCGCGAGTATCGCGACCGCTCCAACGTCGGTTACGGGACGCTGCTGGCGGTCGTGTACCTCGTGCTGATCATTCTTGCGATGACGGCCTTCATCACGGTGACCCGCCGCTGGATGAGGACGGAGGAATGACAGTCGCGGACAGCACCCAGATCTTCCATGACGCGGAATCGGACCGCGGGTATCGGGCAAAGTGGTACTTCAACCGGTTTCTGCTCTACGGGGCGCTGGTCTTCTGGGCGTTCGTCTGCCTGTTCCCGATCTACTGGACCGTCACGACCTCTTTCAAGGTCGCGGCCGACGTGATGCAGGGCAACATGATCCCCGGCGTCGACTTCGAGCCGAGCTGGCTCGGCTGGCGCTCGCTGGGTCTGTCGCCCGAGACGATCGGACAGGTCTCGACGGTGCGGGAGGAGTTCGTCGATCGCTTCCTCAACAGCGTCATCGTGTCGGTGGGCGCGTCGCTGCTGGCGGTGGTCCTGGGCTCGCTCGCGGCCTACGGGCTGTCGCGGTTCAGCTATCGCTTCGGATTCATGCGCAACCACGACATCCTGTTCTTCTTCCTCAGCCAGCTGATCCTGCCGCCGGTGGTGCTGGCGCTGCCGTTCCTGGTGCTCTACCGCGAACTCGACCTGCTCGACACGCGGATCGGGCTGATCCTGCTCTACACGCTGACGGTGCTGCCGATCGTCATCTGGATCATGCGCGACCAGTTCATCAACATCCCCACCGACCTCGATGAGGCGGCGATGGTCGACGGGCTGGGGATCTGGGGGACGTTCTTCCAGATCATCCTGCCGATCGCGCTGCCCGGCATGGTGGCGGCCTTCATCCTTAGCCTGGTGCTGACCTGGAACGAGTACTTCTTCGCCGCGCTCTTGACCTCGACCGACGCGAAGACCCTGCCGGTGATGGTGGCGAGCCAGACCGGCAGCCAGGGGATCAACTGGTGGTCCATGGCGGCGCTCTCCACTGCCGCGATCGCGCCGCTGGTCGTGATTGGGATCGTGCTGGAGCGCTACATCATCCAAGGGATGGCGTCGGGCGCGGTGAAGTAGCGAGCCAAGCGAGACGCTTGCTGTCCTTCGGCCAAGCTTGGTTCTGCTAGGCCCACCTCCCGTTTCGAACGGTGATGCGCAGCTGCTGGGAGGGCGCGTGCACATACCTTTCGGCATGGTTCCGGGCGCATCGGCGACACCAATGACACCGATTGTGCTGGATCCCTCAGCTTAATCCGTGAGCAATATCCTTGGTCTGCTCATAGAGCCGTCGCCACAGCGCATATTGATGCGCGTAGACCTCCGCCGGCTCCGCCGTCACCCGGTCGACCTCGGGGTTCCACTTCGTGATGTCCTGGCGCTCGACCGCGCCGACCGCGAAAGCGGCGAGGAAGGCGTCGCCGAAGCTGGCACCGAGGGTCGTGCGCGGCAGGACCTGCTCGAGCCCGGAGATGTCGGACGTCGCCTGCAGCCAAACGCGGTTCTTCGTCCCGCCGCCGACGGCAAGGATGCGCCGTGGCGGCTCACTCGCCTCGGCGAAGGCCTCGACGATGTGGTTGGTGCCGAACGCGATCCCCTCGAGCAGCGCGCGCATCATGTGGCCGCGCTTGTGCGTCAGGTTCAGGCCGAAGAAGGCGCCGCGCGCTGCCGGGTCGTGGATCGGTGTCCGTTCCCCCGAGAAGTAGGGCAGACACAGCAGCCCCTCCGCCCCGCGAGGGGTCGCCGCGGCCTCTTCGGCCAGCGCGGCGAAGGCGTCCTCGCCCGGCAGTTCGCGTGCGAACCGGTCGCGGAACCAGTGCGTCAGGGTGCCGGAGGTCGCCTGCCCCGCCATCGCCGCGTGCTCGCCGCGAAAAAGCCAGGGCGCCGACCAGAGCCGCCGGTCGCGCACCGCCGACTCGGCCAGGGCGATGACGAAAATGGTCGAGCCGTACATCACCATCATGTCGCCGGGGTGCCGGACGCCGACCGACAGCGCCTCGGCCGCGGCGTCGATCGTGCCTGCCGTCACCGGCGTGCCGGAGGCGAGGCCGGTTTCCTGCGCTGCCGCCTGCGTCAGCCCGCCCGCCACCTCGCCCGACCAGAGGAGACGCGGCAGGCGGCGGGTTTCGACGATGCCTTCGGCCAGATCCTCGGCCCAGTCCTGGGTGCGGACATCGTAGAGCGGCGTGAAGCCAGCGGCGGAATAATGGTCGATCACCCGCTCTCCCGTCAGGCGCTCGACGAGATAGGTGGTGGAGGTCGCGATGCCGTCGGCCGCCGCGAAAACCTCCGGCCGGTTGCGGGCGAGCCACAGGATCTTCGGCCCGACGGACTGCGACGTTAGCAGGTTACCGCAGCGATAGAGCAACGTCTCGTCGCCGATCCGCCCAGTCAGCTCCGTAACTTCGGCCGAGGCGCGGGTGTCGACGCCGTAAAGAACGGCGTTCGTCAGCGCCCGCCCGCCGGCATCGACCGGCAGCATGCAGGGGCCGATGGCCGAGCAGGCGACGCCGGCCACGTCGCCCGGCGGGACGCCGCTCTCGTTCAGCACCGCGCGGGTGACGTGCACGAAGCCAGCCCACCAGTCCTCCTCCGCCCGGTGCTCGGCCCAGCCGGCGCGGGGCACCAGCATCTCGTGCCCGTGCGCGGCGGTGGCGAGGACGGCGCCGCTTGCGTCGACCAGGACGGCCTTGGTCTCGTAGGTGCCGACGTCGACGCCGAGAAAGACGCTCATGTGACCGCGTCCCGCTCCAGCGTGAAGGCGCCGTCGATGCGGCCGACCGCCGCCTCCAGAAGTGCGGCAAGCGCTTCGAGGTCGGCTGGGTCGCAGATCTCGAGGCTGGAGTGGGAGTATCGCATCGGGAAGCCGACGTCGATCGGCGCGACCCCGTCGCCAAGCAGCTGCACGTAGGAAAGGTCCGTCAGCACGCCTACGCGGGCACTTCGCTGCAACGGCAGGCCGGCACCGTCGGCCGCCTGCTCCATCAAGCGCACGAGGGCCGGGTGCGGGATCACGCCCGAAAGCGTGCCGCGCCCGTGGAAGGAATAGAGGCCGATGCCGGGGCCGCCCCCCAGCGTCACGTCACCGGTGTCCGCCATCTCCGGCGTGTCCGTTGCCAGCAGGATGTCGATCTGGATGGCGATGTCGGGCGCGAGTGCACGCGCTGCGGGCATCGCGCCCTTCAGCGTGAATTCCTCCTGCACCGAGAAGAGCAGATGCACCGTCGGCCCCCCGGACCGGCCGACGAGCCGTCGCGCCAGCTCGAGCAGCACCGCGCAGCCGGCGCGATCGTCGACCGACGTGCCCGCGATCCGGCCACCGGCAAGATCCAGCACGCGCGGGAGGTAGACGACCGGCGTGCCGATGCGGATGCCGGCCGCCTCGACCTCGGCCGCACTGGCGAAGCCGGCGTCGACGTGGAGGTCGGCCGTGGCGGGCACCCTGCCCTTCTCCTCCGGCCGCGTCGCATGGTGGCTCTTGCAGCCGATCACGCCGGGCATGTCGCGCCCCTCTCCGACGCACAGGAGGACGGCCTGGCTGAGCAAGGCCCGCTCCGGCACGCCGCCGAGGCGTTCCAGCCGGATCAAGCCATCCCGCTCGATCCGCCGCACAACGAAGCCAAGCTGGTCCATGTGAGTGAAGACCATGACCGACGGCAGCGCGGGATCGCCCTCCAGCGTCGTCATCAGGTTTCCGAGCACGTCCGTGCGCGTCTCCAGCCCCGTCGCATCGAGCCGGGTTCGTATGGCGCGGCGCACTCGGTCCTCGTGCCCGCTGAGACCGGGCACTTGCATCAGGTCGAGGAGGTCGGAGCGGATGTCAGACACCTCGAACTTCCCGCACGAGATCCATGAAGTCCGCCGCGCGGCCCGGATCCACCGGGCGCCAAGTGTCGCCCTCCTCCTTGAGGGTGGAGCCGACGATGCAGCCATCCGCAATCCGCATCACGTCCGCCACCGTCTCGTGCTTGACCCCGGTGTTCGCCAGCACCGGAACGGCGGGGAGCGCGGCCTTGACGGACTGCAGCGTCTCCAGTGGCGCCGCCTCTCCGGTCATCGGGCCAGAGACCAGCACCGCATCGGGGACCGACGACATCACGGCGCTCCTCGCCCGGTCGGCGAGCGAGCGGGCGTCGAGCGAATGCGCGAACTCCGCCGCGACGTTGTAGAAGAGCGCCACATGGTCCGCTCCGAGGCGCGCGCGGTACCGCTGCGCCTCCGCCGCGCTCGGGTTCCACAGTCCCATGTCCGAGGCATAGGTGCCGGTCATGATTTCACGCGCGAATGACGCCCCGGTCGCTGCCGCCGCGGCGACGGTCGACATCGGATCCCAGAGAACGTTGACACCGAACGGCACCGTGATCCGTTCGCGCAGCCGCCCGATGATATAGGCCATCGCTGCGGTCGACGCGGTGTCGACCCTGAGCTCATAGGGTCGGTCGTTCTCGTTGCCGAACATGATCGCGTCGACGCCCGCCTCCTGCAGAGCCTCCAGATCTCGCCTGGCATCGTCCAAAACGCCGTCCATGCCCCGCCCACGATCGTGCAGCGGCGTTCCCGGCAGCGCGGCGAGGTGGACCATCGCGATCACCGGCTTCGTCTCTCCGAACAGCCGCCGGAACCTGTCGCTCATCCTGCCCTCCCCACGCTTTGCGCCCGAGACTAGAGAGGGATAGGGTCCGCCCGCAAGCGACGAGGGGAAAGGCAATGGCACTCGCGACACGGCACTGGGACAGGCTCGGCAACGGTGGGCTGACTTTCACGGAGCTCGGCTTTGGCACCGCCCCTCTCGGCAACCTCTACCGCGCAATTCCGGAGCGGGATGCCGACACCGTCCTCGACGCCGCCTGGACGGGCGGCATCCGCTATTTCGACACGGCGCCGCTCTACGGCTTCGGCATGGCCGAGCGACGGCTGGGCCGGATGCTGCATGGCAAGCCGCGGGACGAGTACGTGCTCTCGACCAAGGTCGGCCGGCTGCTTCGCCCGTGCCTGCCCGAGAATCGCGACGGCATCGGAAAGTGGTTCGACGTTCCCGCGCGGCAGGAGGTCTACACTTTCTCCTACGACGGCGTGATGCGCTCGATCGACTATTCGCTGGAGCGCATGGGTGCGGACCGGATCGACATCCTCTACGTCCACGACATCGACGTGCCGAACCAGGGCAGCCGCGAAGCCGTCGACATGCGCGTCGACGAGCTCATGCGCGGCGGCTACTACGCGCTCCTCTCGCTGCGCGACCAGGGCGTGATCCAGGCGTTCGGCGCCGGCGTCAACGAGTGGGAGGTCTGCGAGCAGCTCGCGCTCCGCGGCGATTTCGACCTGTTCCTGCTCGCGGGGCGCTACACGCTGCTGGAACAGAAGGCGCTGGAAAGCTTCCTGCCGCTCGCGACGGAACGCGGCATCGGCATCATCATCGGCGGCCCGTACAATTCCGGGATCCTCGCCACCGGCCCGGTGGAAGGGGCCTACTACGATTACGAGCCTGCGCCGCAGGAGATCCTGGACCGGGTCGGCAGGATCGAGGCGGTCTGCCGCGACCACGGCGTCCGCATGATCGACGCGGCGTTCCACTTTCCGTTGCGCCACCCCGCCGTCGTCTCCGTCATCCCCGGCGGACAGACACCCGCCGAGATGGAGGCAAACCTCCGTGTGGCGGAGGCCAGCATCCCCGACGCCCTCTGGGCCGACCTCAAGGCTCGGGGCCTGATGCGCGAGGACGCACCGACCTGACGGCCTCACCAGGTGCGGAAAGCGTGCTCGGTGCGGAGCCGCGCGGGATCAGCCGCCGGCCAGCAACGCCTCGACCTCCTCCCGGGTCGGCATCGAGGGTGCGGTGCCTGGACGAGTGACCGAGATCGCCGCCGTGGCGCAGCCGTAGCGAACGGCCTCGACCGGTGCGTCGCCGCGGGCAAGCGCAGTGGCGAAGCCGCCGTTGAACGCATCGCCCGCCCCCGTCGTCTCGACGACTGCGCCCGCGCGCAAGGCCGGCACGATTTCGGTGACGCTGCTTGAATGAAGGAGCGCGCCGCGCTCGCCGAGCGTGATTACCGCCGCGCCTGCGCCAAGCGCGATCAGCCGGTTCGCAGCCGCCCGCGCCTCGTCATCGGTGCCCACCGTCATGCCGGTCAGCGCCTCCGCCTCGGACTCGTTCGGCGTGACATAGTCGCAGAGGGCGAGCATCCCTTCGGGCAGGTCTGCGGCCGGCGCGGGGTTGAGGATTGTCGTCACACCCGCTTCACGTGCGATCTGCAGCGCCCGATGCGCCGCGTCGAGCGGCTGCTCGAGCTGGGTCATGAACACCTTGGCCTGTCGGATCAGGTCCGCCTCCGCCTCGATGTCGGCGACCGAGATCGTGCCAGCGGCCCCCGGCGCGATGATGATCGCGTTGTCGCCCGACGCGTCGTCGACGAAAATGTAGGCGGCGCCGGTGTAGGTCCCGGAGTCCTGCGCCACGCGCGGCTTGACGCCCGCATCCTCCCAGGTCCGGAACGCCATCTCGGCAAAGGTGTCGCGGCCGAGCTTCGACAGGAACGACACGTCGGCGCCGAGCCTCCCGCACGCGACCGCCTGGTTCGATCCCTTGCCTCCGGGCCCCAGGGCGAAGCTGCGGCCCAGGATCGTCTCGCCCATCCTAGGCTGCCTCTCAGCCCGGTAGGCGGTGTCGGCAACGAAGACGCCGAGGATCACGATACTTCCCACGCTCAAGCCTCCGGCGGGATCACGCCCTTGCGGAAGGCAAAGCAGCCGTAGAATCGCCGCTCGTGCGTCTGGATGACGGCATAGGCCTGTCGGGAGCGGTCATAGAAGGCATAGCGCTCGATCGACATCATCGGCCACTCCCGCCCCTCGGCCGCGTCGATCTCGGCCTGAACCTCGCGCTGGACGTCGGGGATTTCGTCGGGCGCACCGACGACCTCCATCCGCGCCGCGGCATCATCGACGAAGGTGTCGAGCGGAAGGACCGACAGGACGGCCCGAGCCACCCGCGCAGCCGGTGCGTCGATCCGCAGGAGCTCTCCCAGCACGGTGTCGCGCGCGACGGCGTCGGACGGAAAGTTGGTGTCGGCGATGATCAGATCGTCGCCGTGGCCCATGGCGCGAAGCGCGTAGAGCACGTCGGCGTTCAGTAGCGGGTCGATGTTCTTGAGCATGGTTCCCTCCCTAGTCGAGCATCTCACGTAGCTTGCCGGCCACCAGGTGTCCGATGGCCGCGTGGGCCGTCTGATCGAGGTGGACGCCATCGACAGCGTCAGAACTTGCGACCGTGCCCGCATCGGCGAATTCGACGTCGGACCGGTCGCACATCACCGCCAGCGCCTCGGCAAGGCGGCCGGAGGCCTCCGCCGCGCCACGGAAGATCTGCGAGAGATCCCGGCCTCGGTGATGGGCACCGGAGCGATGACAAGGCAGCGCGGCGGCTGGCCGCCCGGGCCTGCGTTGCTTGTCCGGATGCACTCGACCAGACGCTCGACGCCGAGCGCGACGTCCGTCGCCGACGCAGCGAACCGCTGCTTGAGGTCGTTGGTGCCGAGCATGATGACCACGACGTCAAGCGGCCTATGGCTCTCGAGCAGGACGGGCAGCGCGGCGAGGCCGGACTTGTGACCGCCCTCGGTCGGGTCGGGATGCACCGTCGTGCGACCCGGCTGCCCTTCGGCGATGAGGTGCCAGTCCGCACCAAGTTCGCCCCCCGCAATCGTCGGCCAGCGCTCCTCCACCGGCATGCGGTCGACGTGCCAGGGGTCGGGGCGCGGCGGCGTGCCGTGGGTGTTGCTGTCGCCAAAGCAGAGCACGTGCCTCATCCGATACGCTCCCCACTCTCCGCATCGAAGAGATGCGCGCGAGAAAGGTCAGGCGAAAGCCGGATCGTCTCTCCCGGTCGCGCCTCCTGACGGTCGCGGAACGAGGCGACGACGTCCTGGCCGCCCATCTTAAGAAACAGCATCGTCTCGGTCCCCGTCGGCTCGACCACGGTGACGCGGGCCTCATGGCCCTCGCCGTCGATGACCATGTGCTCAGGCCTGATGCCGAAGATCACACGCTGGCCCTCCTCCGCTCTGATCGGCAGTTCCTGCCGCATTCCGGCGTCCGAGACGAAGGCGCCGTCCTTCCACGCGCCTTCGAAGAGGTTCATCGACGGCGCGCCGATGAAGGTCGCGACGAAGGTGTTGGCCGGCCGGTCGTAGAGGTCGAGCGGGGCGCCCGCCTGTTCGATCCGGCCGGCGTTCATCACCACGATCCGGTCGGCCAGCGTCATCGCCTCGATCTGGTCGTGCGTGACGAATACGGTGGTCGTGGTCAGCCGCTGGTGCAGCTCCTTGATCTCGGTTCGCATCTGGATGCGCAGCTTCGCATCGAGGTTCGAGAGCGGCTCGTCGAACAGGAACACCTTGGGATCGCGGACGATCGCCCGGCCCATCGCCACGCGCTGCCGCTGCCCCCCAGAGAGATGCCGAGGATAGCGGTCGAGATAGGGCGTGAGGCCGAGGATGTCGGCCGCCGCCTCCACCCGCTTGCGTACCTCGGCCTTGTCGGTGCCGCGGAGTTTCAGCGCAAACCCCATGTTCGCCGCGACCGTCTTGTGCGGGTAGAGCGCGTAGCTCTGGAACACCATCGCGATGTCGCGCTCGGCCGGAGTGAGGTTGTTGACCACCTGGTCGCCGATCGCGATCTGGCCGGAGGTGATGTCCTCGAGCCCCGCGATCATCCGCAATAGGGTGGACTTGCCGCATCCTGACGGCCCGACGAGCACGACCAGCTCGCCATCCGCGATCTGGGCGTTGAGGCCGTGCAGGACCTCCACCGCCCCATAGCTCTTCCGCAGATCACGGATCGTCATTTCGGCCATTCGCCGGTCCCCTCCCCCGTTCGTCGGGACTAGAGCAGCTTGCGGCCGCCGCGCCAAGCCTCGCGCCCGCATCCGTATCGGGCCAAGGCTGGCCAGACTGTGAGCGGACGGCAAGTGCCGCGGTGCCGCGACGCTCCGCCGCCGCCCGGAACCTGCAGCGCAGGCCGCGCTTGTCCCTCGTAGCGCACCGAAACCGGGAAGGAGGGTGCAGTTGAAGATTTTGGTGATAGGCGGCACCTCGGGCATTGGCCGCAAGGTCGTGGAAGAGGCACTGGCGCGCGGCCATACCGTGCGGGCGATGGCCCGCAGTGCGGACGAGATGGCGGTCGCCGAAGGCCTCGAGCCGATCCAGGGCGATGCCACGCATCCCGACGACGTCGCCCGCGCGCTCGAAGGCGTGGACGCCGTGGTCGATGCTCTGGGCATCGGGTCGCGGATCTTAAAGCCGTGGGAGCGCGTCACGCTCTTCTCGCGCGCGGCGTCCGTGCTGGTGCCCGCCATGCGCGAGGCCGGCGTGTCTCGCCTCGTCGCCGTCACCGGCTTTGGCGCGGGTGACAGCAAGACCGCGCTCAGCCTGGTGGAGCGGATCGGCACCGCCGCCGTGCTGGGAAAGTCGTACCGCGACAAGGACCGGCAGGAGAGGACGATCACCGCATCGGGGCTCGACTGGACGCTGGTGCGCCCGACCCTGCTGACCGACGGGCCGAAGAGCCGGCGCTACAAGGTGCTCCTCGCCGGCGAGTGGCGCAACGGCGTCGTTTCGCGCGCCGACGTGGCCGATTTCGTCCTGAACGCCCTCGAACAGGGCAGTCACGTGAAGCAGGCGGTGGTGCTCGCCCGCTGACTGGTTGCGGCGCGGCGGTCGGCGGCGTCTCATGGCGTCTGGGCCGAGGTCTTGGACGAGGGCGCCGATGAACGTCTACGCGAATACGCCATTCGACAAGCTGGAGGTCGGAATGGAGGCGGAGGTCACGCGCCTCTGCGTCGCCGACGATCTTTATGTCTTCGCCCACGCCTCGGGCAATCTGAACCCGCTGCACCTGCCGGACGAGGACGGTGATCTCGACGGCCGGCCAGAGGCGATCGTGCCGTCGCTCTGGCTCGGCGCATTGATCTCGGGCGTACTGGGCAATCGTCTGCCGGGACCGGGGACGCTCTACAAGTCGCAGAACCTGCGTTTCCTGGGCCGTGCCTGCGCAGGAGACACCGTGCGCGCGCGCGTCCGCCTGACGGCACTCGGCGCCGGCCGCGAGGCGACCTTCGAGACCAACGTGGAGCGCGAGGACGGCACCCTCCTCGTCGAGGGCGAGGCGGTGGTGATCGCGCAGAGCGCGCGCAAATTTTTCGCGCCGACGACGTACCGGGCCTCACCGTCAGGAGCCACGCCCATTTCGACGCGCTTCGCCCGCGCCGAGCCGCTGGACCCGATCCCGACGGCCGTTGTCTGGCCGAGTCGGCCGACGCAATCGCCGGCGCGATGCTTCGCGCGCGCCATACCCTGATCGTGCCGATCCTTGTCGGTCAGCGGTCGCAGATCGAAGCCGCAGCGGCCGAGGCGGAGATCGACCTCGCGGGCGTCGAGATCGCCGAGGCGAAGGATCCGCATGACGCCGCCGCCCTCGCCTGCCGGCTGGTCCACGAAGGGCGTGCGCGCGCCGTGATGAAGGGGCATATGCACACCGACGACCTCCTGCGGGCGCTGCTCCGGAAGGATGGCGGCCTCAGGACCGGCAGGCGGATGAGCCACGTCTTTCGTCATGGATGTCCCCGGTCTCGACCACCTGGTCATGGTCACCGACGCGGCGATCAACATCGCGCCCGATCTCGTGGCCAAGAT